>NZ_CBDIPG010000001.1:0-1480000 GCF_965283645.1 Kordia sp.
TTCAAAAATTTTTAACGGGAGATACTTGCTATACTTCGGAAAAAGGTGTTTTTATGGAAAATTTAATTTTTATTATTGAATAAATGGATCAGAGAATTTTGGATCATTTATTACTGTATTGTCTGTAAGCGTTTCTAAAAATGCTACCAACGCTTGTTTTTCAGCTTCGGAAAGATTCATGCGAATTGGTTGTCCGTTTTGCATTAATCTATTGTCTAGTATAGCGCCAGGCTGAATTCCCGAATTGTAAAATTCGACAACTTGTGCCAAACTCGAAAATCGTCCATCGTGCATAAATTGTGCTGAAGTTGCTACATTTTTTAAAGATGGTGATTTAAATATGGTTGTTTCGTTCGCATCCAAGCCAATACCGCGCACATTATCATTTAGGGCAAATGTTGGTAATTGATGACAACTTGAACAGTTGATTCCACCTTGATTTGTTGTGAAAATTCGTTTTCCTAAATTTTCTGCAGCTGTAAATTGTGGAAAGTTCTGATTTGCGCCATTTCCAGGTGCATTCTGATTAAAATTTTGTTCAAACGCTTCATCAAATCTACTATCTGTAGAAACCATTGCACGAATGTATTGTGCCAACGCACGCTGAATTCTGTCTACGCTAATTGTGGTATCACCAAAAGTAGTTTCAAACAATGCAGGATAATATTCGATGGCGTTCATTTTTGTAATCAATGCGTCCAATCCGCCATTGTTCGCATCAAAGCCCATTTCTACACTATTTACAATTGGTTCTGTAGTTTGTGCTTCCAAAGTTGGCGCACGTTTGTTCCAAAAAAACGATTCTCCTTCGTAAAAACGCGCATTCAACAATCGCATCGAATGTGCTCCTGTAACGCTTACACCATCAAAACCTGTACTAAATCGATCATTATCAGTAAAAGCAATTGCTTGTTGATGACAGCTTGCACATGAAACTGCATCATTGATACTTAGTTGTTTATCAAAGAATAAAATTCGACCTAAAGTGGCACCACTATTTGTAGTTACGTTATTGTTGGGCTCATTTGTATCTCCAACGCTGTTTATATAATGAATTGGATACTCTGGAATACTATAGTTATCTAGCGCTTCAAAATTGATAGAAAAATAATTAGACATATCAATTCCGCCAACAACAGGATCTATTGTAACTACGGGAATATCTGTGCTTTCTTCTGGGATTTCTGTATACACATCTTCATCTGATGTACAAGAAAATAATAAGATCGAAAATAGAAATACGTACTTTTTCATAAAGAGATGGTTTAAAATTCATAAGTAGTATTTCTTCAATAGGCAAGTGGATTGTGGTTTTAGTATAGGATGCTATTTTGACAAAAAACTTGCGCTATAGTTTAATTTTTTTTCAAAAAAAGTAAATTTCTCTTAGGAAAACCTTCGAAGAAATTTACTTTTATTATTTTAGAATAGGCGTTTTTTAAAACAATTCTACAGTTGTATTTGCATCTTCTTTTGAAATTGTCACCAATAATTTTCGAAGTCCTAAACTATTGACTTTGTATATTTTAGTGCCAACTGTCCAGTTTTCTTTTCGAAGTGCATTTGGCATCATTGGAAAGCCATAACTAAACTTTGTACCATCTTTTTTTGGTCCAATTACAAAAAAGTTATTTCTATTAAAATTATTATTCTTTATTTTGAATTTAATCCATTCCGCGTTTGGATTTTTCACCATATCTTTTTCCGCTAAACTCAAAATTTCACCCTCATTTTTAGTTTTTTGCTTGATTTCCTTTGGAGAATTTACATAGATTAATTTGCCGCTATTGCTCACTTCTGCATGCAATGTATTTGTAACATTTACTTTTGCAGTTCCCCAACTCCAAATATTTACAAAAGCATTTTCAGCTATTAAATTTGAAGCATCAATCTTAGCCAATTCGATACCCAAACGCAATTCTTTTGTTTTTCCTTCCAAAATAATGGTTCCAATTGGAGCTGTTAATTGCAGATACTCATTGTCAACATTAACAATTTTTGTAACATCGTGCGTTCCCGTTTCTACATGTCTAATATTTGGCGCACCAATGGTAATAATAGTTTTTTGCGAAGGTTGAATCCATTCTTTTTGATCTAAATACAATGTGTTTCCAACAACTTCTTTGTCAATTAAATCCATCATATTTTCGTCCGTAGTAATGGTCATGCCTTCTTTTGCAGATTGATCAATTGTGACTTTTGCATAAAAATTAATCTTTATTTTCTGAATGTTTTCTAATGGAAATGTCTTTGTAACAATCTTTTTATTTCCTTTTGTTTGCGCAGTTGCCGTATATCCGATCAGGAATAGCAAGATAAATAGTTGTTTCATAATTCTATATTTTTAAATAAATTAATTCTTGATTTATATTTTTGTGTAGGTATATTGATTGCGAATAAATCTGCCTGGCGTATCTTTAAATTCCACTTCCTTTTTCATGGTAAGTTTTTGATTGTTAAATAAATACGTTGTATAGATTGTTGCGTCTTTGTTGGCGTCTTTTCCTTCGTACATTGTTTCAATTTCGATGCTTCCGCCTTCAAATCTGGCTACATTCGTAATTTGTTGATTGTCTAAAAACGTTCCGTCTTTTTTAATTTTTAGTACACTTTTGTTGTTGGCACTTTCTTCAGTTGTGTAGTTTGTTTGAAAAATAATTTTGTTCTTTTTTACTTCAAGATGCAACACCGTTGGTAGCGTAACTTTTTTATTGTCAGAATAATTAACATACATAAGTTCACCTTTCCAATTAGTATTGTCTAGGTTTTTAAAATCTGAAATTGTTACTTTTTGTTGTGCTTGCGCGAATGTTGAAATCGCAATTAAAAAGAAGAGTGTGATAATTGTTTTCATGATGAATTAAATTTGTATCGTTTTTGTTAGATACAAATTTGCGACATGAAACGCCAATACACGACTTAAAACGTGTGTAGAAGGCTTATGATACGATTTGAGACGTCTTATGTTGAATAGCTACGCTCTTAGATTGTTAGATTAATGGCTAGTAAAGTTTGCCTTTATTATTTCGGTGGAGTGCTTGCACCAACGGTTCCACTTTTGAACCAAACTTCTGCATAACTTCCGTTTTCATATTGTTTAGCTAAATCTCCATTGTAAGTTTCAGAACCTGTGCTCCAAACTATATTTTTAGCAGGATCTTTCCCATTGGTTTGATTGTATGCACCTTGTTTGAAAAATTGTAATTCTCCAGCATATGCGTTTGGTTGTTCTGTTCCGTCTCTACCAATTGAAGCGTATAATGTTAGTATTTGTTCAGGAATAGCAGCATAATTTTGGTACTCAGATACGAGTAAGTTTTTTGTAAATGTTTTGGTTTCATGACCTTCACTCGTAAATGTGAGATACATAATTCCTTTATAGACATTGACTTCATAGCTAAATTCTTCTCCAAGTTCAATTCCGTCAATAGGTTCTTCCGGATAGGTGTTTTCACTTTTGCCAACAACAGCCATATCATAGCCCCAAACTGCAGCAGAATAATCCCATCTTTCAGAATTATCACCTTGTGTATTTATTTCATAATTCCAAAAAACAGATCCTTTTGTATGTCCAGGAAACTTTTTATAGAATATTTTTAACGGTTCATTTTCGTGTCCTTCGTCGCTATGAATTTGTCCAACAACAACCGAATACGATGCCGCAACGCGTGCATCTCCCGAAGTTGATACGTGCATTACTTTTAATGTTCCAGTCAGTTTTCCACCAGTTTCTGGCGTCCAATGCTCAATTTGCCCTAATTCTGTGCGTGTATTGCTTGAAGTTCGTGAAGTAATTCCAGAATTTGGTGTTTTGTAAACTACCCAATCTGTATTGCCATCATTTGCAACATAAAAGAAATCTTTATGTTCAAAATTCTTTAAATCTTCAGAATGTATCCCATTCCCTAAAAGAATTTTCCAGTTGTCCAACGATGGAATCACATCACTTGGATATACTGTTTTGTTTGTAACTTGACTAGTTGAACTAGGAGCAGTAGTAAAATAGTTATACAGAAATATACTTGCGATTACTATTCCTAAGATAACGAACGATAATTGAAATGACCTTTTTTTCATTAGTGCTAAAATTAGATCAATCTTAATAGATATCAAAATTCTATGAAAATTTTCAACGAAAAAATACTGTTTTACGATTTGAGACGTTCTATTTTGCCAACGATTGTAAATATTGCGTAGGAGAGAAGTTGGTTAATTTTTTGAAGACTCGGTTAAACGTTGCCTTGCTGTTAAAGCCACATTCATAGGCAATTCCGAGTAAGGAAAGTTGTTTGTGTTTGCCTTCTTTCAACATACTTTTGAAGGTATTTATACGATATGAGTTGACAAAATCATTAAAATTCATCTGGAAACCACTATTAATGATTTCAGAAAGTTGCGCGCGCGTTACATTTGCTTGTTTTGCCAATTCGGATAAATTTAAATCTGGATTTAAGAATGGTTTTTCGCGTTCCATTAAAGTGGCAATGGCTTCAATAGCAGTTTTTGAAATTTCTTTTTTCGATTCTTTACTAGTTTCTGGAATAGAAATTTCTTTTGGCGAAAAACTAAAATCTAGTTTGTTAAGTTTGGTTGTATCTGTAAAATATCCTTTCAAGCCAATATAAATGGTACAAATTGCCAACGCTAAATTTAGCCACCAACGTTCTTTATAGCTTAAATCAATAAATAGATTGCCTACCACAGTTTGAACTGAACTGTACAAAAATAATGCAGAAAATATTATGAGAAAGTTCCGAATCCAATTTAGTTCTAACTTAAAAACATTAGAGAAATATTGCTTTATTTTTTGACGATAATTTACGAATAGTTGAATTGTAAATGCTAAGTATAGCAACATCACAGAAAAATCAACAACTACTAAAATGCGTTGTACAATATCTTCATCCACTATAATTTTTAAAACTCCGTTTTGTGTTTCATGGAATCCTGGTTGTACCGAATCATAAGTGTAAATTGCTAACCTATAAATAACTAGCGTGATGGGAATAGCAAAATGCCACCAATGTTGTGTTTGAAATTTAAAGTTAGATTTCGTAATCGATTTGACATATAAGTAAATCAAAGGAGCAATTGAAGTCGCCGCAGGAATGAGAAAATAGTTAATCTTTGTATTTCGAAACGTATCATACCAACCCATAAAACCAACGGTATAACAAGTTTGTTGGTAGCAAGTAATTAGTAAGAGAATTGCAAGAATTGCGTCAGATGTATTTTTCTTTTCAACATATCTTTTAAACAATAAACCAACCAAAATTAATCCTTGTATCACAAGAATTAGTAGTGGTGTACTGTATATATTGAAATTTGGAAACATTTGATTGGTAACTTTTGATTGTGTTCAAATCTACTAAACTTTTTCAGTTTTTAGCGAGCAAAAACGACTCATGATACGATTTGAGACCTTGTTTTTGTAAAACGTGATTGACCAATATACTCTTTTATCTTTTTTATAAGAATATGAAAATCATTTAGTGGTTAAACAATCTTTCAGTTTTTGCAGATGTTTCTTTTTCGGGATAATAATAAGTATCATACGCAAATTCTTCGATACCAAGTTGTTTATTTTCTCCCAGTATAATGATGTTTTTATCTCCATTTTTATAGCTCCAAGTTCCTTGTTTAATAACCTCAATGTTAGTATTGATGAAATACGTGTTATCATTTTCAATATTTAATAGGCAAGGTTCACAATTAGGGTATGCTTTTAAAACATACTGACCTGGATGTTTGTATGCTCTTCCTTTATATTCGATATAATCTGTACGAATTCGAGAGATTAATGGGATAGAAAATAATATGAGGAAAAGAAATCCTAGTTTGTAAAATTTCTTTCCTTTTGCTAGTATCACAAATGCACATATTGTTGGTGGTATTAGCAATAGAAAGTAAATTATTATAGGCATTAATAATGAAAATATATGTCCCATCTTTTCTGTTTAAATTAAAAATTACCACCAAACTACAAAAAATGATGCATATGAATCTTTATATTTTCGCCAACATAAAGGCGCGTGATTTTGTTGTAATTGATTATAAATTTCTTTTTGAATTTCTTCAAAACCTGTCCAAATTTCGTTTGAAGCAGGATCAATTCCCCATTCTTTTTTGGTTGGTAAATAGTATGTTTTTTCAGAATGATTTAGATTGATAAAAGTATCAAAATTTAGATAATATCCTTGAACAGCTTTTTGAAATGAAGAATCTATTTTTCCTTTGTATGCATACGGGATATACAAAGAAGCCAATAAACACAGCTGTTGCGAAACGTTATCAACTTTTACGTCTGTTAGTTTGGCGTTAGTTGCGTTATGGAAAAGTAGTGGAAATTGTTTCTTCTTTAGTTTATCTAATTTCTCTTTTAAAGAATCACGTCGGTTTGGACCAATCCAATTGTAAAATGGATTTTCTGAAATTGAAGGATCAAATAAGTAAAATTTATACGCTAATTCTAAATGAATTATTTTGTTTGAATGTATTTCTTCGAGAATAAAATCGAGTTCACCAATCGTATTTTTTTCTTCAAGTATTTGAATATTTTCATGAAGTAGCTTGTAGTTTGTTGATGCTTTTATCAATTCTGCTACTACTTTTTCCACCATATGACCCAATCTAAGTTTGGTAGGTAATTCGAAATCAAGATGCGTTGTTAACTCTAATTCAGATACATCAAACGTTTGTAACTCAGTAATTTTAGTAGTTAACGTATTTGCTTTGAGTATGGAAGCAATTCGGTGTTTGGAGTTCATTTTTTGGGTTTGTGGATGATCTTATTATTCTTACGATGTATCTTAAATATTTCATAAGAATGAATTATAAAACTAAAAATAATTAACCAAATATGGGGCTTTTCACAGGTTTTATTTATTCATTACAGAAGAATTTTAATCAGGCTTCAAAGTAAATTTTATATCGAACTTTATGTTTACACACGAAAAAATGCCAACCTCAAAGAAGTTAGCATTTGTATGTTTTTAGAATATGAGCATTTAGACTAAGCGAAGTGCATATACGTGATTAGATGCTGAATCGAGTTCAGCATGACGTGTAACTAGTACATCTTCGGGAAATCTGTCGGATTTACTTCATGCATGATACTGTATATTTTTTCAAACACATCTTCAACAGAAGGTTTGGAGAAGTAATCTCCATCAGTTCCGTACGCAGGTCTGTGTGCTTTTGCAGTGAGTGTTTGCGGTTTGCTATCTAAATGTGTGTATGCATTTTGATCGTCTATAATATTTTGTAGGATGAATGCAGACGCGCCGCCTGGAACATCTTCGTCAATAACTAACAAACGATTCGTTTTTGCGACACTTTTTACAATATCATGATTGATGTCAAACGGTAATAACGACTGACAATCAATGATTTCAATGTCAATTCCGACAGCTTGTAATTCTTTTGCCGCTTGTTCTATAATTCGTAAGGTTGAACCATAGGAAACAATTGTCATATCTGTTCCTTCTTTGATCGTTTCTACAACACCTAAAGGCGTTTTAAATTCACCTAAATTCGTTGGCAATTGTTCTTTTAAACGGTAACCATTTAAACATTCAATCACCAAAGCAGGTTCATCACTTTCCAACAATGTGTTGTAAAATCCTGCGGCTTTGGTCATGTTTCTAGGAACTAAGACGTGAATTCCTCTAATTGAATTTATAATTGCGCCCATTGGCGAACCAGAATGCCAAATTCCTTCCAAACGATGTCCACGTGTTCTAATGATTACTGGTGCTTTTTGTGTTCCTTTGGTTCTGTATTGTAAGGTTGCTAAATCATCACTCATGATTTGCAATGCGTACAATAAATAGTCTAAGTATTGAATTTCAGCAATTGGACGTAAGCCGCGCATTGCCATTCCAATTCCTTGTCCAAGTATTGTTGCTTCCCGAATTCCTGTATCCGAAACACGCAATTCGCCGTATTTCTCTTGCATTCCTTCCAATCCTTGATTTACGTCACCAATTTCTCCAGCATCTTCACCAAAAATTAAAACTTCAGGATATTTAGAAAAGATTGCATCAAAGTTATTTCTTAATATTAAACGCGCATCAACTTCTTCTACAGTGTCACTGTATGTTGGTGCGTTTGCTTCAATATTGTATACATTTTTATCAGATTCACTGTATAAGTGTGAACTATATTTTGGTTGAATTTTCTCAAAGTACGCCTTAATCCAATTGCTTAACGCTTGTTTTTCGTTTGAAGTTTCACCAATAACCAAACGCAATGCTTTACGAGCAAAACCTGCAATTTCTTTACGAATTGGCTCAGCAATTACGGCTAATTCTTCTTTTAGTTTGTTGATGAATACTTTGTTCGGACTTGATTTCGCTAACGTTTCTAACAAGCTAATAACTTCTTGTTGTTCTTGTTTCATTGGTGCAACAAATGCTTTCCAAGCCGCTTTTTTACCATCACGAACTTGCTTCTTGATATCTCTTTCCAACGCAGTTAAGTTTTCGTCAGATTCAATACCATTCTCAATCATCCATTTACGCATTTGCGTATTGCAATCAAATTCTACTTCCCATGCCAAACGATCTTTGCTTTTATAACGTTCGTGTGAGCCAGACGTTGAATGTCCTTGTGGTTGTGTTACTTGTTGTACATGAATTAACACAGGAACGTGTGCTGAACGCGCAACGTCAGAAGCTTTTTGATACGTTGCAATTAATGAAGGATAATCCCAACCATTAACCGTAAAAATTTCATATCCTTTTTCAGTTTCGGTACGTTGAAAACCTTTTAAAATTTCAGAAATGTTTTCTTTGGTAGTTTGATGTTTTGCATGAACAGAAATTCCGTATTCATCATCCCAAACACTCATTACCATAGGAACTTGTAATACACCAGCCGCATTGATGGTTTCAAAAAATAAACCTTCACTTGTACTTGCGTTTCCAATAGTTCCCCAAGCAATTTCATTTCCGTTATCAGAGAATTTTTCGGCATCAATTCCTGAAACGTGTCTGTATATTTTAGAAGCTTGTGCCAATCCTAATAAACGCGGCATTTGACCAGCAGTAGGAGAGATGTCAGCACTCGAATTTTTTTGTTGTGTTAAGTTTTTCCATTCACCATTTTTGTCCAAGCTATGTGTTGCAAAGTGTCCGCCCATTTGTCTTCCGGCAGACATTGGCTCCACATCAATATCTGTATGTGCATACAAACCAGCAAAAAATTGTTGAATGTTCAATTCGCCAATTGCCATCATGAACGTTTGATCTCTGTAGTAACCAGATCTAAAATCGCCATTTTGAAATGCTTTTGCTAATGCTAGTTGTGGAACTTCTTTTCCGTCACCGAAAATACCAAACTTGGCTTTTCCTGTCAATACTTCTCTACGACCTAAAAGACTGCATTCTCTACTAATTACTGCGGTAGTATAATCGCGAATGATTTCTTCTTTGAATTGATCGAATGAAATATCTTGTGTGTTTTCAACTTTTGCTTGCATATGTTATCGTGAATTGAAGTCTTGCAAAAATAACAAAAAACGAGCATTTTTGCAATAGCAAATAGTATTAAAAAAATGCTAAAAATGTAGTAAATATGGGTTTTGATTGCGATTTATTCAATTTTTATGAGAAAATCACTTTTCCATTGATAATTGTTTAATTTTTTAAACAAAAAATCGAATAATCTTTAGTGACTGATACTGAAAGGGTTAAAACTATAATTTATAACTTAGTCCAAAGTTCACACTAATTCCAGCAACACTTCCCAATGCGCCTTGACCATTACTACTTCCGATACTGTAATGAGGATTTGCCTGTATGAAGTAATATATGTTACCTTTAAATAAAGATTTTACACCTAAGGAAAAACCAGCGCTATAAACATCATCAGCATAAATATCTAAATCATTTTTTTCATTTATTGAAACATACTTAAATGATGGTCCTAAGAAAAAGCCTCTATTTTCTTTAGAAAAATAAAAATGTACTGCTGGTTTGAATTCTATTGCTGAACCTTTTTCTTGAAAACCAAAATTGAAATCAGTATTGATTGTGAAATGCTTCCCTAAATTCCCTTCTATACCAACTCCTGGTCCAATGAAAGCACCTGTTAGGCCTCCATATACTTGTGCTCCTCCTAAAATTCTTATTTCTTGCGAATGAATGGTGTTTGTGAAAATTAAAAAGCAGGTAGCAAATAGTAAGCTAGTTAATGTTTTAATTCCTAATTTTTTCATGAGTATGTAGTTAAAGATTAATATATTCCCCATGCTCAATAACTATACCAAAAAGTGTTGGATTATTATTGTGGAACTCATAACGAATATGAAGAATTTCCAGTTTACTCGTTGTGTATTTTGAATCGAAAAGATAAGCAATTGTATGTATAGTCCTACATATTTTGATTTCCCATATACCTAATATTAAAACCACTTTCGTGTGAATAATTTCGTCAAGGTTTTTGGACTTAAGGTTACGATGAATCGGATACGTTGATCAAAACCTGGCTGTGCAATTTCCCAACCGTTGTTTGAATATACAGGAATGTAAAGTTCGAAGTAGTCAGGAACTAAATTTAAACGAATTCCCGAATCGTATACAAATCGTGTGTTTACATCTGTGTTTTTCAACATTCCCATGTCGCCATAGGCTTCAATCCATTTCCAAATACTGTAACTTGCATTTACCGTTCCAATCCAATTGTTGGAGAAAGGATCGTCTAGTTTTGACTTGAATCCACCTTCTGCAACGACTAATTGCTGACTGAATAATCCAGTATCTTCCGAACGTCCGTAGTAATTGTAATCAAATAAGTAATCCGTTGGTCTGTCTAACGCATAGCTAAAGAAATCTGAATTGGTATCATTAAATAAGAATTTACCAAAGAAGAAACGAACGTTTAATTGTCTGTTATCTTGGAAAAGTTTTCTATAATTTAGATTGAACGAAACTTTTGAGAATCGTTTTGCCAATTGAAAATCTGTAAACCACGTAAAGTGACGAATAGGATCAGGATTTGAGTACACATAACGTGCATTGAATACACTGTAATTTGGTTCATTTTCTATAATTCTATCAGTTCTTGTCGGCTGATCACGTTGTACAATGATGTATCTGAAATCTAAAAATTCTTTTTGATTTGATCTAAAATCAGGATTTCTGAAACCAAATGTTATCTTCGGAACAAGTCGCGTATACGCTAAATCTTCTTCGTAATGGTAGTAATTTCCAGACATGGAAAAACGCGCAAAATACAAATCACTTTCACTGTCTATATCATGACGATACGATATACTTCCAGAACCTACAATTTGTTTTGAACGCATTCCGTAAGAAGGTTTTATATCATATAACAAACGTTTTGTTAAGAATGTTTTGTTGTAAAAACGCATTCCTGGCGTAAATCCGTCATATAAGTTAAACTGTGCAATTGGTACAAAAAATATCTGATTGTAATGTGGATTTTCAGCATCTTTAAAGAAGGTGAATTTTAACTTTTTGTTATTCGCGAAGAAACCATTTAACGATTTCCAGTTGTCACGTTGATTGAATTCGGGAATGATTTTGTCGTAGTTTAATACCAAACGATCAACACCGTCGCGCGGAATGGTTACCGTTTTCTTTTCGCCAATATCAGTTACCCAATACTTAGAAACTACCGAATCATTTTTGATTCCGAATAGTGAAATAGGGAAGTTGCCTTTGTATTTGTTTTTGATGGTAACTTGAAGTGAATCGTCTGTTTTTTCTACTTTTTTGATTTTGTAATCAATTCGTTTTCTTGAATCTACATAGTTTTCAAAATACCAATCAATACTTTTTGGTGCTTTCGATTCTAGCAAGTTTTGAAAATCTGCACGTGTTGCGTTTTGCAATCTGTTTTTGGTGTAAAATTCTTTTACAAATTCATCAATTACAGTATCGTCAAAATAGCTTTTTAGGTATTTTAAACCAACACCAGCTTTGTATTTGTTGGCAATGTTGTTGTTGAATTTTATTAACGAATCTTTTGAAGTACTTAATGGTTGATCAATGTTTTTACGCGCCATTAACATGAATAGAAACGGATATTGATCGTTGAATTCGAGTTTTGCAAATTCATACGAACGAACTCCCCAAACTTTTGATAATCCGCCAGTTAGCTTCATGTTTGGATAGTACGTTTCTGCATACACCATTAACATGTAGGTTTCTATTGCATCAGAAATCCACTTTTCTGTACGCGTATCCATCCACATAGATTCTTCTAAGTTTTTGGTAAGAATGGCTTTTAAGACTTTTACTTCATACTGAAAATCATCTGTAAACGGACGAATAAATGATGGCAATTGTCCCAATCCATATACAGGATTTTTTTTGTTGTCAATTTTAGAAATCAACATTTCTTTTCGAGGAAAATCGCCTAATTTTTCATAAATGAATTGTACAACTTTATCAACGGCAATTGCTTGTTTTTTTTCATCCAAACCATCCGCATCCAAGTTTGTAGTAATGTTTACTTTATCTGTTTGAAACGTTTTAAATTCAGAGTTTTGACGTAGTAATATGGTAATTTCTTTTACGTTTGAAGCGTTGAGTTTTGTAATTCCTTTTTCGCTTTCTTCCTGCAAATCAGCACTTGAAACTACGGTATATTTTTTTGGATAGATTAACGTAATTGTATGTTCCGCTTGTTCCGTATATAAATCGTCTAAGTTTTTGTTACTGTAGAGTTTCCAGCCATTTCTGTATGCTGCTGGCGTTATGTACCAAAATCGCAAATTGAAATCGCCATCACTTTTGTAACCGTAGCGTGTAAACTCGTCACTAGGTAATTTTACTGTATAATTTAGATTGAACGTAATACTTTCATTTGGTTGTAAAGGTACATCGAGCTTTACTTTAATGATATCTACTTGCTCTTTTAGACGTTCCCAAGTTGCGGCATTTCCATTGTGTGTAAAGCTTTCAATTTTTGTGTTTCCGCGTTTTTTCTTGCGTGCTAAGTGAAAATTACGATGGTATTCTTCTGCAAATCGTTTTGCCAAAGGTGTATTTTTCCCAGAGAAACCATGATTCCAATCGTTGAAATAGATTTCATTGAGTGTTGTGTTGCTGTTATTTGTATATGTGATTTCTTGGGAAATTACAATACTATTTTCTTCCGCAAGCAAGGTTGCTGTTACTAAATTTTTGTGTTGTCCAAAAGCAAAAACGCTAAAGAACAATAGTAGGAAGGGAACGAAATGTAGGCGTGTAGTGTTCAATTATTGTTTTATGAATTTTTTTGTTTTTGTATAATTTTCAATTGTCAGATAGTAAATTCCTTTTGGAAACGTTCCAACATTAACCGTCGTAATATCGTTATTTTTCACAACTCCTGACTGCAATTCTTGACCAAGAACGTTATATATCACATATTCATTGTCTTTTTTGGAAGAATTTAACAGAAATGCTAACTGATTTGTGATTACATTTCCTCGTATGAAGTTAAACGTAACTTCTTCATTAAATGTAGGTGTGCTTAGTAATTGTTCGTTTGTTTCTAATTCCATCACAACAGGTAAATGATCGCTCATGTCATGCAACGCATTGCGCAAGGATTGTGAGTAATTAATTCCCGAACCCATAATTTCTGCACAATCGGATGAATTTATTGCGCTGTTGTAACAATCTGGGTTTTGGTTGTTTCCAAACGATTTATAAGAGTTCGCAACATAGTATAGATCAGGATTTGTCAACATATTTTCTGAGGTGAGAATGAAATCAAAACGATCATCAAATCCACCTGCCGCGCCACCTAAACCACCTTGCGTACGTGTTGATTGTGTAAAAACATCTACAAACGTACTGTTGTTGTGCCAGTCGCCTAAACGATTGATCGGATCTATTAACGGAATGTCATTTCCTGAGTTTGATAGTTGACCAAAAGCAAAGTCATTACTTGTGTATAAGTTTAAATCTCCAGCAAATAGAACGTAACTATTCGCGTCAAGCGTAGAAAAGTAAGATGTTAATTGTTCTACCATTAAAAAGCGTTTTGCTTCATCTTCGGGTGAGTTTCCTGCTTTTAAATGTCCAACAAATACTTCCAACCGAATTGGATTTGTAACTTGGTTTACCGTATTTAATTTTAAGGTATATCTGTTAAAATCACGAATCGTAGTTTGTACAATGTCTTGTGCTTCTAGTATAAATTTAGAACTATCGTAATAGATCAGATTTTGCAGCGTATCGAAATCTCCAGAGTTGTCATCGGAAGTGTTTGTAAAAAACGTTGCTTGTGCATAGTTTGGATTGATTGTTTGCAATCGGGTTAAAATTTGCCCAGCACCAAACGAATCGTTGAGTTCACAAACCATGAATAAATCTGGTTGATAGTCAGCAATTATGATCTCTAAATCGTCAATACGATCTGGAGATATGTCAGGAAAATTCAAGAGATTGTAAAACATCGTCTTGATATTTTCCTGAGCTGTCAGTTGTTGTAATCCTAAGCCTAGCAAGCAAAGGATAAATAGTATTTTTTTCATTTTCTTTTTCGGGTGCAATTATTCTACAAAACTTCTTGTTTAGAAGTTAGGACTTAGATTTGTTTTATTATAGAAAGCATCTAAGATGTCCAGAACTTCGTCTTCATTATCAACAATATGGATTAAATCTAAATCGTGTGCGCTGATATTACCAAACTTGTCTAGTAAGGTTGCTTTTACCCAATCCATTAAACCCGTCCAGAATTCTGTTCCAACTAGAATGATAGGGAATTTGTCAATTTTTTTCGTTTGAATTAGCGTAATTGCTTCAAATAATTCGTCTAGCGTTCCAAATCCACCAGGCATTACTACAAATCCTTGCGAATATTTTACAAACATTACTTTACGAACGAAAAAGTAATCGAAGTTGATGCTTTTATCAGGATCAATGTACGGATTGTCATGTTGTTCAAATGGTAATACAATGTTTAAACCTACAGATGTTCCGCCACCTAAATGTGCTCCTTTGTTACCAGCTTCCATAATTCCTGGTCCACCGCCAGTAATAACACCATACCCGTGATCTACTATTTTGTGAGCAATGTCTTGTGCAAGTTTATAGTATTTGTCTTCTGGTTTTGTACGTGCAGATCCAAATATTGAGACACAAGGACCAATTTGACTCATTTTCTCGAATCCGTTTACGAATTCGCCCATGATTTTAAAAAGTGCCCAAGAATCGTTTGTTTTTATTTCATTCCAACCTTTAGTGTTGTTCTCTTTTCTCATATTCTATTAATTTTTAATCAAAACGTGCTAAGATACTGTTTTATGTAGAATTTTGGTAAAACTTTTTAAGGTTATTCATATAAAAAACATTCTGTACGTAAAGATGAAAACCAAGACTTCAAGAATTGTACTTTTTAATAACAAATTATGTTGAAGTTTTATAGGCTAGCATTTACATATCTAACCATTTTTTGAAGACAGCTACTTTGTTTTTTCCGATGATGATATCAATTTCTGAGATCGGTTGCATTTCTATTTTGAGCGCGCTATTGCCATATTTAATTATTTTGTCAATTGCATAAATTGCCACAATGGTTTGTCGGTTGGCTCTAAAAAATAATTTTGGATCGAGTGAAGCGTATAGTTGATCTAAGCTGTCGTTTGCCGTAAAACGTTTTCCATCTTTCCGAACGACATACGAAATGGAGTTTTCTACATATATATATGAAATATCTTCAATGGCAATTGGCATTAATTCATTTCTAATATATGTAAGTAGACGTTGTTTTGGTATTTCTTTCGTGTCGGTTTCTTTGTCTTTTTCTTCAACTTTTTCCTGTGTGTTGTTTTGTAAATCGGCAATACTTTGTTGATAGTTTTCTAAAGAAGTATTTAATTTTGATAAGTTTAACACGCCATCTTCCAGTTTGGCAGTTTTGCTATCAATGATTCGTTCGTAATAGAGTGATAAAGTTCTTGTGATGAGCAATACAAGTACTAAGATGATTAATCCGAGAATGAGGAAAACCGTTTTTAGTTGTTCATTGTAGGCATCTATTTGAAGTTGGACGTTTTTGATGTTTACATGCGCAACTATGATTAAGTCAGAATTTGCAATGGAGCGCATGGCAATAACTTCCGAAGTTTCTTTACTATTTGTATCTCTATTGATGAGATGTTGGTATAATTCTTCACCAGTAACGACACTTTTCATGTTGGATATGGTATTGCTTTTTTGCTCATTTTTTAGTCCAATTTTTGTAACATCTGGATCGCTTATTATTTTTCCAGACCAATCAAAAACGGATAAATAGATACTTTCATTATCACTTCCAGAAATGGCTTTTTGTATACTGTTGATAATCGTTTGCTTGTCAATATCATTCGCTAAAATATCACCAGTTACACTACTCATTTGATGTATTTCTTGTGTTGCCAAATTGATATTGTTTTGGAGCAACATTGTACTTTTGTATTTTACCATTAACGGCAATACTAAAAAGCTGATGATTACGATGTATAGTAAAACAAATCCTATTGTAGTGTAAAGATATATTCTAGAATTTCTCATGTATAAAACAATTCTTTTTTTAAAACACTAAAATAACATATCGGTAGGTTATACCCATAAATCTCAGCATTTAATATTCCGTTTTAAGGTTTTATTTTCAGTTTCGGATACTTTCTACACAGGAAGCACATTGGAAAAGTGTATTTTTATACTATATATTAGTATTACTACCGTTTGTTCAAGTAGTGAAATAATTTTGTATCAAAGTTTCAGAAGCTAGCGATTTGGCAATGCAAAATTTAATCTTTTAATACATGTACTTTTAGGATTCTTATGAAAATAAAAAGACAACACAAATTTATCGTTGTATGCTGTCTGCTTTTTGTATTTCTTGTGATCATATTCAAGATACTAAATAGCGGAATTGATGATACTTCAAAAATTGAAACTGCAGAAACTTTTACTACAAGTGAACTTTTATTTAAATTGCAAAATAAACAGCAAAAGCTAGAAGGTTTTATTGAAAAAGCAATTGAAATTGAAGGTGAAATTAAAGAAATTACCTTTCAGGATGGGAAATATAGTTTAATTTTAAAGGGCGATTCTGAGAAAACTTTTATATTGTGCGAAATGCAACTCAATCAAAAAGATGCGGTTGTACAACTTGAAGCTGGACAAAACATAAAGTTGAAAGGAATTTTAAAAGGTTTTTTAATGGACATTATTTTGTTACATTGTGTAATTATATAAGAAGAATTTTATGAATAAATTTTTACTAGCATTCATTTTCATTATTTCCTCTAGTATTACATCTGAAACTAATGAATTTATAGAACGGCAAGGTCAAGTTACTTTTTTCTCATACACTTCCGTAGAAAACATTCAGGCTACTAACAATCAGGTGTTGAGTCTTTTCAATCCTGAAACTCAAGAAATTGCTGTGAGTATTTTAATGCGTGCTTTTGTGTTTAAAAAATCATTAATGCGCGAACATTTTAACGAAAGTTATATTGAATCTGATTTGTATCCAAAAGCAACTTTTTCAGGTAAAATTATTGGGTTTGATGCTACAAGTGAAGATGAACAAACAAAAATTATTAAAGGCGATTTTACGCTGAAAAATATCACCAAACCTGTCGAAATAAAGGCAAAAATAACTAAGAATGCTGACGGATATATCATTTCTGGTACTTTAGACGTGTTGATTAATGATTATAGTATTAATGTACCGCCATTGTTATCTCCAAATATTTCAAAAAAAATAGAAGTTTCGTTTAATTTTAAGTATGCGCCCTATGAAAAGTAAACACACAATATTGATACTTTTCTTAAGTATATCTTCATTTGTCACAGCCCAAAATCTGTTAGATAAGCTAGAAGATGAACAACCAACTATTGATAATTATACGATGGCTACGTTTAAAGGTACACGTTTGTCCATTGGACATTCTGTGGAAACACGTAAAAAAAACACACTCGAAATTTCATTAATGACACGCTATTGGGACATTCCAAACTCTAATGGAAAATCTTTTATAGCAGATAAAATGAATGCGCGTTTGGGATTGGACTATGGCATTTCTGATCGATTAACGATTGGATTTGGGATAGGCGTAGGAAGTCCTAGCGGAATTGCAGATACTTATTTGAAATACAGATTGTTGCGACAAACTACAGATGGAAAGAATCCGTTTAGTATTTCATTATTACAAACAGCTTCGTACAGAACACGTGTGTTTAACAATGTAGAAATGCGCGGAAGTTTTGGAGACAAGTTAGCGTTTACATCACAAGTATTAATTGCAAGAAAGTTTTCACGAAAATTTTCATTTCAAGTTTCACCAACTTTTATTCACAGAGCTTCTTCACGATCGCCTTTGGACGATCATAATCATTTTGCGGTAGGTTTTGGAACGCGTTATAAACTAACCAATCATGTATCGTTAGTTTCTGAGTACTATTATGTTGCAAATGAATTAGAATCACGAGAAACCTTTGGTGCTTTTGTTTTGGGCGCAAATTGGGAAGTGAGTAAGTTGTTGTTACAGTTTAAAATGACCAACAATCCATTTTTTGTAGAAGATACCTTTATTACACAAACGGCTAAAAACTTCAACTTTAATGATGGTAATTTCTTTTTTGGTTTTCATGCTACGTATTATATTCAGTTGTAGAAAAGTTTTTTCGGTTGAGCAACAAATTTGTATTAACTTCAGGTATTGTTAGGCATTTTTCTTTTCAGGTAGATTTGATGTAAAATCCATGTTATATTTTTCTCGTAGCTTATAATTCAGAACGCCATCTTTTTGTAGTGAATGTAATCTCTTTAATTTTTTGAATGTATTTTGTTCCGTTGAATAAAATAGAATAACATATCTGTTGATGGTGCTTTTGTAAATTTTAATTGATGCCCGATAGTAACTAGTTGTCCTCGATGAAAAGTACTATGATTCATGCAATGTTGGATTAACTCAAATTGATGAAAGTTTCCATCTAAATTTTTCGTTTTCACTGATCTAAACGCGTTTAATGATTTTTGAGCTTTTACATAGTTTACAAAAGCTTCTGATTGTTCAATTAGCTCATTGAAAATTTCCTCAATAGAATTTCCCAATGATGATTTTAACGGTTGTTCATTCAAAATACAATAATAAAGTAGTTGACCGTCCAAAATGTGATGTACCGTAGTTATTATACTAGGAAAACTTGATGTACATTGTTTCGTCAACAATTTTTTGTCATTAGTCTTAAGCCAATTTAGTAGCCGTTTGTTAGCCCATAAATTATAAGTAACCAATTCTTCTAAGTTATTTTTTTCTTCCATCAATGTTGAGCTGTATGAGGCGTTGCTTATTTATAAATATCTAATTTAGTAAATGCAAACCAAATAGAAAAGCTTTGAGGTTTTGGAAGTAGGCGAGAAGCAACAATTTTGTGTACAAGTGTTGGTTGTAGTTTTTTAATGATGTCTTGGTTCGGGAAGATTGAAATATTCGCCTTTTGTTTTGTCCAACGTTTGCGAAATGAGTTTGTAATTTTTCGTTGTTGGTGTCAAGTTCACAAATTTATTAATGATAGCTCTGTGTCTATAAATTATAAATGTATTTTCTACTTCAGGGTTTATTTTGTTAAGATTTACTTCACTTTCCTCATCCGAAAATGACGGAACAAAAGTTAAAGCAGTATTTTTTAAATTCAGTTCATTTCCTAAAGTTTCTAACTCCTTTTGTCTTTTATTCTTGCTGTAATTTTTATCGTTTCCATAGACAAAATATACTTTTAGATATGTATTGCGATTTATACTTTCAGCTTCCAAGAATGTTAGCCATTTTTTTATAGTATCCCAATTTGGATGGTTACCAACATAGTACACTATTCCATGAAATCTTCCATATTTGCATACAGGACACGTTTTAGTTCCTTTATCGGGTCCAAATGCGTGAAATGGTGTAAAAGAAGGCTGATCTTCGCCAATTTCAAGTCCTGAATTTAATTCAATTTCACTTGTTTCGGGATAGTTCGGAATATTGAGTCCTAAAATAATATTATGTTCAGCTACTTGCATATTTTTATCAATCAATACTCTTAAAACTCCACTGCCGCCTCGATTTTCAAGTGCTTTTCTTTTAGTACCTGTCAACAATTTATCGTCATCAAAAACAAATCCGTCAATATAATATTCATCCGTAAGGTTCGGTTCTTTTATTGAAGTATGAATGTGTGCTGGTATATTACGGTTTGGATAAGGAGCTGGACGAATTGTATAAATTGAATAGCTACCATTTTCATCCGATTTTACCCAACCTCTAATATGTCCGTGCTTTTTGGCTTTTTCGTCCATTCCTTTTTTTGGAGAATAGTATCCGTTGTTGTCGGTTTGCCAATAATAAATGATCACATTGGGCGCAGGAATTTTACCGCCACGTTTATAAACGGTTCCGGTTACTAGAAGTTTCTGACCTTTTTCTGCCCATCCTGCACTTGTATCGATTGCTTTAATATTGTTGGGCATTCCAACATACATTAGTTCACAGCCGTCACAACCGCCTCCAACAATGCCGTTCGATTTCATTTTTGTTTGAGCGTTGCAAGAAGAAAAAACACATAACATTAGCACTAAAATCGTATTCAAAAAATTCATTTTAAAATTCATATGATTACCTTTTTCATCAAATATAATGTAGGCAATTGGGCAGTTTATTTTAAAATGTCTGACACGATGAGTTTATATGCTAACTTGATGTGTATGTTTAAATTTACTTTTGAAATTGGTTGCATACGTTCTGCTCAACCTTAATTCCGTACCATTATTTAAAAGAATATCATAATCGCCATTAAGACGAGATTTGAATGAAACGACTTTGTCCAGATTCACAATTGTAGATTTATGGATGCGAACAAACTTATTGTGATTCAATTGGGCAGAAATTGATTTTAAGGTTGTTTTATGAAGATGTTTTTTGTTTTCAAGTTGAATTGCGATATACGGTGTATCTGCTGTGATCTGATAAATGTTTTGTATTTCTACAACCGTATTATTTTTACCATTATTAATAAGTATCGTTTGGATATACGATTTTTCATTTGAAGAAATAGGATGCATTACTTTGTTAGAAAGGTATCTATATCCAACAATAAAAGCAGCATAAATAAGCACTAGTTTATACAAATCGTTAGCTAACGTATAGCTCAGTATCTTGTAAAGATCGTATCTGCCATGATAGAATAGAACAGAGAAGAACAAGAAAACAAAGGGAAGAATTAATAAGTGAATAAGTATCGATGCAACTATGAAAAAGGTCGTTTTACCAAATGAATTTAAGTTTTGATTTTTGAGAATTTTGCTTAATACTGCCAATAGAGGAATGAAAAGAATCCAAATGGTTTTAAATAAAATAGATTCACTAAAGTGGAATGAATATCCACTTCTATACGATTCTAAAAAATCCTGAAATATGGAAAGACCTATGATGAAAAGAAATACAACTGACAACATTCCAACACTTTTTTTAATATTTATGAAATTGAATGGAATGTGTTTTTTTTGAAAGGCTGATGGTAACATAGTTCTATTTTTTTCAGGTTTAGACGTAATGTGTTTGTATAGTTTCAGCAACTAAATTCGTAATAAATTATAGATGGCTTAAGTTAGTAAAAGAAAATGAATCAGGCGAAAATCCGTAGAATTTCTTGACTATGTTTAGACTTCGCAATTAATTATACACGTTGTGCCTGTTGCACAAGTCTAAGATATTGAATAATAGCGTATCTTAATGTATGCAAGGCAAGAAAGTATACCAAGAGCAGTTATTCAATAATTTTCGTTTAAGTGATCGCGTTCCCAAAGAGAACTTTTATCGTCGTTTATTAGCAGAATTAGACTTCACTTATTTGTATGAACTTACCAAAAGATATTATGGATATTGCTAGAGTCAATAGCAAACAAGGACGTTATATGAAGAAGAAACGGCAAAAAGTGATGCAAGCTCACTTACTTTACTAATTTCAAATATAAAGTCACAATTTGGTAACTATAGCTGGATTGTAAGCGGTGTTCATTTTAGAATTCAATAGTAAAACTCAAAAGAAAGACATTCTTAAAAGTGCTAAGAATGTCTCGTTTTTTGTGAAATTATTGGGTTGTGCAACGGTTACTAGTGTTGCCATTAGTTATTTATTCCCTATACATTTTTACGTCTTTATATTGCCAGATTAAATTCATTATTTCCCAATTATCATCTAGTTTTATTAATTGCAGATATTCAACCCAATTATCTGAGACTAATTTAACAGTTGCAATTCTATTATAGATGTCTAGGATTTTGATGTGGTTTTTCGGATTAAAAGGAAACTTAGTTCCTTTGTTATTCCAATTTTTTGCAAACTCAATCATTTGTGTTTTAGTGGTTGCTTTTCCAAATTGTTTCATTTCGTTTCTATCATATCCTATCGTTATTTTATTTAGACTATCATTTAGTACTATATCCATAAGTTCAGGATTTAATTGCTGCAATGCTTCAATATAGCCTAAAGACTGCTTTTTTATTTCCAATGAATCTTTTTTAGAAGCGATTGGACTTAATTTAATTGAAGCGTTTGAATATATATTTCGAGTATCAATAATTTTATTTTTGGTATCGTAAAGATTAAGTCTAATATTATTCCCTTGCTTGTCATATATCTTTTCACCAATAGCGTAATTCCATTGATTCATAATAAGTTCATCATTTTTATTATGGTATGTGTATTTAATATGATTTCCATTGCTATCATAAGTGTCTTGATAAGATGCAGTACCATAATAATTTTCAATAATTTCTAATTGTTCATTTAAATTGTAATGCCCTTTTGACGCACCGTTTACATCAATAATGATTCCTGTAATACCAAATTCAAAATAGGGTGAAAGATTGGCTAATTCATTTTTTAAATCATAGCGTTTCTCTACAATATATTTTTCTGTCTGCTCCCATTTATATTCGGTTATTTTCCAATTAGATTCCATGGGCTTATCATCCAAATCAAAAAAGTTCAGTTGCTTTTTTACATTATTACTATCAACTAGATAGATTTCTTTATAAACACCTCTGTCATTCGTAATTCTTTTGTTATTAGGATTAAAGAAGGTTCTAATTTCTTTACCATCTTCATATACAAACAAAACTTTGTAAACACCCAAAGAAGCTAGAGGATGAATTTTTTCTGTGTAATAGTGATTATTTATAATTTCAGATATTCTATTTGATTTATCATATTTAAAAATATAGTGAGAAGTTTTATTGGCGGTATTGCTATCTATAGGATGAATTCCTGCAATCTCTATAAATGGTGAAACATGATTGTATCTTAACTGTCTATAATATTTAGTACTTTGTGCAATGGATGAAAGGCTTATTCCTAGAAATAGTATTAGTATTAATTTTTTCATTTTTCTTGAGTTACGTTCCATTCAACTTTTCTTGACTTTGCATATTCCTTTATGGAATTTAAACCTATTTCTTTTCTTCTTTTGTCTACAAGTTCGGGTTGTTTTATTTCAAAAAATGTAGGTTCTTCATTATCATAATTGATTTGTGTACCGTATAATTGAGCTTTATTAGAGTTAATTAACATTCTATCAATAAGTCTAGCATAATGAATTGGTTGTGATTCCTGTTTTAAAGCTGAAGTTTTTAATAGTGGTGCATATTTTTCTTTAGAGGCGACACTACCATGTTGCAATACTGACCACAAAGTTGTATTAGCTAATCTGCCAATTTGAGAAATTCCCAACCAGCCATATTTATCTATAATACCTGTCACTTCATTTTCAAGAATCTTGTCTTGAGACTCTACAACCTTCCAAAAATATTCATAGGCTTCTGAATCTTTTCCAAGTTTTTCCTCTGCCTCAATGTAAATACGTCTGAAAGTTTGGTCTTTCATAAATATCGTTTCTAGCTCAGTTTTTAATGAATCTAGTTGTTGTTTTGTTGGTGTTTTATATTGTGTACTTGTTTGAGAAAACAAAGAGGTTGTTATTAAAAAACACAATATTAAGCTTAAATGTTTCATATTTAAAATGATTAAGTTTAATCAAATGTAACTAAAAAATTAGTTATAACTAAACATTTAGTTTGATTATTTTTTTTCAATCTTAAATATATCCACAAGTAGGTTCTAATTATTGCCAACGGTTTTGTGTATGGTTAGTTGCGAGAATTTTCGTAAGTAGGCTAGAACTAGCAATAAATTATATACGGTGTTGTAGTGCGTTTTTATTCTTTTCTACAATCAAAAATAAACTCATTACTTGGGCTTATTTTATAGTTAATCAAATCGCCTTTTTTAAATGTTTTATAATATTCGTTAGGTTCAAATACTTTAATTCCGTTTGATAAAATAATTTTTCTATTGAATATGTTTATTGATTTTATTGTCGATTTTCCCTCAATTTTTTTTCCACTTTTTAAGTCAGAAGCAAGCTTATTAATTCCTTTTTTAGAAGTTAAAAATCCAATTGTCAAAGGAATTAGCATAACAAGAATAACTCCTAATATTCCAAATAAAAACTTCACATTTTTATTCCCATAATTAATGTACGCTGGAATTCCACCAATTATTGTTCCGACAACAATTATTATCAAATAAAATTTAAATTGTTTAGTTCTGTGAGTCTTGTGTTTTTGAAGTTCATTTTCAAGATTTATTTTCTCTTTATTCGTTAAAAAGACTTCTTTCATTATTCAAGGTCTCTGTTTTCGTAAATGCACTACAACGGTCTGTGTATGGTTTGTTGCGTGTTTAAATGTACAGTTTTTTCAGTTAAACAATAACTTTATAAAAAACTACTTACCTTTGGTTTAGCAAGAAATAGCAATTAACTATACACTTTGTGCCTGTTGCACAAGTCTAAGATATTGATAAATTTCTTATCTTGAATAATGCAAGGCAAGAAAATATATCAAGAACAATTATTCAATAGTTTTCGTTTAAGTGATCGAGTTCCAAAGGAAAACTTTTATCGTCGTTTATTAGCAGAATTAGACTTCACTTATTTGTATGAACTTACCAAAAGATATTATGGATATTGTCAGAGTCAATAGCAAACAAGGACGTTATATGAAAAAGAAACGGCAAAAAGTGGTGCAAGCTCACTTACTTTACTAATTTCAAATATAAAGTCACGATTTGGTAACTATAGCTGGATTGTAAGCGGTGTTCATTTTAGAATTCAATAGTAAAACTCAAAAGAAAGACATCCTTAAATAGGCTAAGAATGCCTCGTTTTTTGTGAAATTATTGGGTTGTGCAACGGTTACTGGTGTTATAGCACGTTTTTTACTCATTCAATAGCTCATCTTTGTTAAATGAGAACATATTAATTTCGTGCATTTTTTTCTCAATATTATTATATTTTCCGACATAAAAACTGATGATTGGACAAGTTTGATATGTTCCAGTACTATCCGTTCTGCTACCAATTCCAGAGTGCTGTTCTGCAAAAACATATATCGAATCTTTATCAAATTCAATATTTTCTTCGTGTATATTTATGAATCGTATTTTTTCTCGTTTACTTTCATTCAAGTAATAATAATTATTAAACTGCCATCCAAATTCCGGTTTAAACTTGGTCGTCAATAATCCATTTGTATCAACTTCGTAAACTCTTTTTCCATTTTCTAATTTTTCTTCTTCTCCTTTTCCGTCACATAGACTAATTTTAACAGGACCAACGTATCCTTTTGGAATCAGAGTTATTGTATCAGTCGCAGTGTTTGAACAACTAAATAATAATATTGAAGTAAGAATAATGATGTATTTCATGGTTTTCTTAAATGTTATAAAACGTTGATTATAATAAGTTTAT
This sequence comes from Kordia sp., assembly GCF_965283645.1. GTDB lineage: Bacteria > Bacteroidota > Bacteroidia > Flavobacteriales > Flavobacteriaceae > Kordia. The sequence continues at coordinate 25,807 of NZ_CBDIPG010000001.1, forward strand.
AGCAATTGGTAAGCGATATATTTCGAGTTTTTACTAAGCCAAATTTTATATTTGGTGACTTTGTAAATATGCACAGACCTTTTGAAAAGCCAAAACTGCCCTATGTTTTTTATACCTTTAGCTGTCGTTTTTTATCAATCGTATTCCAAGAAGTTAATTATTAATACTTTAATTTAAAGTAAATATTGGTTCAGATGAAAACGGACATTTTTCTATTTCTTCATTGTTCATAGTCCAAGTAACAGAAGTTATTTTCCAACTATTGTTTATTAAGATAAGTGACCAGTATTCGATTCCCCAATTCTGTATTTTTGAGTCAACTGATAAAGTATAATCAAAAGATATAGTTGCAAAATCTCCTCGCTTGCTAATTTGAACATTATAAAACTTTTCTTCTGTATTCTTTTTTAAATTTTTATAAAAATTTCTGTAATCAGTTGAGTGAAAAGTGAAGTCAGGCATTTTATTCAATGCCATTTCTTTTGTCTTATTAGTGAAAATTGCAGACCAAGTTATGGAATCGTGTAAAAACAGATTGCTGAATTTTTCAATTGAATCGTGCTCAATTATTGATGTCCTAAAATCTTCAATCACTTGTTTAAGTTTCATATCAGAACTTTGGTTTTGGGCACTGAGAGAGATAGTTGCAAATAGTATACTAAAAAAGAATAGTTTTAATTTCATATCTATGATTATTTTAATGGTTTATTTTATTTAGTATTTCATTTTTATTCATTTTATTCAGAATTATGTAGCCGATAATCAATAATGGCAAAAAAAACAAAATAGGTGTTGCAGAGGATAAAATTTGTTCGGTCAACGTTAGTTCCGCAGTGGGTTCTGAGTAACCATTTTTGTTGTCGGTTAGGTTTGGAAGTGAACCAAAGAGGAAGAAAAAATTTATCAGACCGTGAGTAATTGCTATTGGTATTAGCTTGTTGGTTTTGAGCAGTATTACTCCAAAAAAGAACCCAATACATACTGCATAAATAGATTGTCCAATTACTTGTGGAATATTATCATTAACGGTTAAGTTTAATAAATGCGAAGCACCAAAAAATACTGCAGGAAACATTACTCCTATCAATATGCCATCTTTACGTTCAATAAATTTTTTAATAAAAACTGATTGTAAGTAACCTCTAAACACGAATTCTTCAGCAAAACCTACAAACAAGCAGGCGATTAATAATAATGACAGATTGTAGCTATTTATAGACGATAAATCTTTGTTTATAAACGTTGAGATACCAAGTATGAACAAGTAAATAGGTATAAGATTTAAATATTTAAAAGCCCATTTATACTTTGTGCTAATGCCAGATAAAGCTTGCTCTTCCAGTTTTTTTACTAACAAAAGACCGGACAAGAAAATTAAAAACATTTTAGTCGACAGTACAATATATTCAATCTGAAAACTGGTAAAATATTGTTCTGTAATTACTTTATCCAACGGAAGAAGCATTATAATACTAATTAAAACAAGCATTGCTATTCCAGAAACGAAAGGATTTTTATTTTTAAACATTGTCATACGGTCGGTCTTAATGGGTATATCTTTACTTGACGACGATCAGTGATGAATTTTGTTACATATATGAATAAAGATTTAAACCAATCTCACCTTTGGTCAGTGAAATAGTTTATTGTTTTACTAAATTACAGCTAACGTGTTTCTTTAGTTTGTAATAAATATCTTTAAATAGAAAAAGAGGAGAACTATAACGTGTTTTAAATACTAAAGTTAGCAAATAAATCACAGGTAGAAAGTCCGCGAGTACTTTCGTAAGTAGACTATAATTAGCAATGAATTTTATACAGTGTGGCTGTTGCACAACTCAAAATATTCTTTAAACCTCATAATTTTCATTCCCCTTAAAACATAACTAACTGATTTTAAGTATAAAATATTTTCTATTTTGTTCAAAAATTAGAAGTATTTTTAAAAAAGATAGTTGTGCAACAGCCACTAGTGTTGTGTGTAGTTGCTTTTGAAAACTGAGACTCCAACTATGCTCAGCTGAGATTGTAAATACATTTAATTTTACACATTGTTACCAAACGTTTTTACCTCAATGCTTGGTCATAAATCGTATTGATCAACTCTCTTATCAAATCGGAATTTTTGTGGTTTATCATTATGACTATTCCCCAATTTGAATTCTTGTCGTAAGCAAAAATTGAGGAACAGGAAAATGTGTCACCTGCTTTATAAAAGAAGGTATCATTTCCATTTCGTTCTATTTCTTGACCGAAACCTATTTCCATTTGGGTATTTTTATAGAACGTTTTTTCTGTTATTGAAGTCACTTTTCCAATTTTGCCTTTATTTGATAAAAGTATTTTTAATAAATTTGACATATCAGATGTGTTTGATTTTAGCAAACCTGCTGGCGCAAATAATGAATTCCAAACAAAATAATCTTGCTGTACTCCATTTATATCGTGTCCAACAACTTTGTTTTTAACATTGAAGTCCGTTGTCAAGGTATTATTCATTTTTGAAAAAACGAGTATTTTTTCTTTTACTAATTTGTCAAAACTTTTTGAGTAGATATTTTCTAATATAATACCCATTAAAACGTAGCTTATATTTGAGTATCTATAATTACCATAATCTGATAATTTAGTACTGTCGTTAATAATGGAATGAATAGCATCTTTGCTTATGTCTAGAGGTTGTTTAGGGTTTAATTCTATAAGTTTACCAAAATCAAAATCCGGCAGACCAGATTGATGGGAAGCTAAATCGGAAATTTTAAGTTTGCCTTTTATTTGTTCAGACAATATGTATTCTCTCGGTAAGTAGTTATCGATAAAGTCGTCAACTTTCAATTTCCCTTCGTCTTGGGCTTGTACCATTAAGTTAGCCGTCAGCAATTTTGTAATAGAACCGATTTCATAAACTGTATTTTCGTCCACTTTGAAATCACTTTCCCGACTGATTTTTCCATAATTGAAGAAATATTCTTTTCCGTTGTCTATAAACCCTATACTAATTCCAACTTCAGGGTTCTTATTATGTATAGCCTGACAAATTGAATCAATTTTTTTTTCTCGTGATTGCCCAAAAGCAAGTTGATCTAATGTTAATAAAATTATTACGCTAATGATTACCTTCATTTTTTATGTTTTACTATAAGTCTGGCAATGGTTGTTTATGTTACTGAAATGTCGTTTTAAATGTTTGCTAACGTTGTTGTATATGGTTTGTTGCGTGTTTTAAGCTCCTAATTTAGCAAATAAAAACTGAATAAAGTCCGCCAGGACTTTCGTAAGTAGGCTAGAACTAGCAATGAATTATAAACATTGTTGGCAACTGGCTATTTATAATTCAGTATTTCACGTATAATTTTAAGGTGATGTTCAGTATGAATAGTAAGAAACTTAATGGTCTCGTCTCTATTCATAGTACCAAGAATAGGATGATTAAAGTGCTTCTTTTCTGCAAGCATAGGTAACTTTTCGACTGTAGCAAGCGCTTCATTATAATGCGCTTTTAATGTATTGATAGTTACATTTTCTGCTGGCCTTACGGACTCTGGCGCAGTAACTCTTCCTCTAGGCAGCGTATTAGAAGTAAAGACATAGTCACGTGTCTTATTGGGTTCCGCTTTATAATTACTTTCATCAGAATACTTGAGCGCTTTATGTAACTGATCTACCATTAAATAAATGTGATCCATATGCCACGCAACTGAAGCTTCTGACACTTCAAGGTTTATTGTATCCCGCAGAGCAATATAGGATGCCACCTCATTAAGTTTTACTTTGAGATTATAATTTCTTTTGTCTGATTCCATACTTGCAGCGCTACTTAATAATAGGATACCTGCCATTGAGATTAAGATGATGTGAATACGATTTTTCATAAGTCTATATTTTAAAAATTATTTAGCCCAAAAATAGTCTTGAAATCAGTACGTTATAAAAAAACGGGATGGGTGTGCCACTTTTGTGATGAATGGGAAAGCTATTTAAAGTCAGCTTTTGAAAAAGATCTAGAAACGGGAATACTAGTAGCAACGTTATCTAGTTGTATTGTGAGTGATCTGGCATTACCATCAATAGATGTTATATGTTGCGTATTGATAAGGTAAGAGCGATGACAACGTTTTATTTGAGAAAGATTTTCTAATTGTATTTCAAGCTGTTTTAAAGAAAGTCTAATTAGTTTATGCATAAGCTTACTGTCATCCAAATAATATATCGTTATATAATTCCCTTCTGATTGTGCGTATACAAACTCTGATAATTGCATTACAATAGGTGATTCTTTTACACTTTCTTCTTGTATTTGAACAGTACTGGTCTCTTCTACTGATTTGGGCGGTAACTGATTAGAAAGTAATCGTGCTCTCTCGATATTACGTTTTGAAAGTGTACGCTCTTTAAAAAAGATTAAACCTATGATAGGGAAAATCCCTATCGAAATAGTGATTATAAGAAAATTAATAAAGGTTTGATATAAATCAATATCGCGCCACCAATTGTAATTGTGCAGTGAATTAAAAGCACTTATTATCAAGATGCAACAAGATTGTAATAGAATTTCCTTTCCTATGGTCCATTTCTCTGGGCGAAAAAACTCCCGAAATAGTTTAGGAAGAATAAAATATGTGGTAGCCACACCAAGAAAAACTGCAACTCCAAAACCCGCCAAGAAAAAATATTTATAAGCTATTGACTGTGCCGCGCCGAAAGGTTGAAAAACAATCAAAAAAACAAAAACAAAAAGGCCCGATAATAAGGCAAATAACCACTTGTATTTAGCTTTTTGTAATAATGGATATGGAGAGTTGAGCCACTTCATAAGGAACTACAATATATTAGTCTGTATTTTATTTGAGATTGTTTTTTCGCTTGTTGCCAACGTTAAGTGTAAACTGCGTTTTAATGCAGATTTACACAATGTTATATATATGTTTTTTTGCGTTCTTTATTGAACTAAAATACAAATTAAATTCAAGTAAAAAACAGGAGTTCAAAAAAGAGCCCAAATGAGCATTAAAATCCGTTTGAAATAAAAAAAAAGATGCGCTTTATATTTGTATAAGGCGTGTCCTTTTTTTAGCATTTAAAACGTTAGATTTTATCGTTTTTTTATAAGGAGTTGATTTTGTCAAATAAATCCACTACCTTAATTCAAGTTTTTGAGTACATTAACAATGACTGACAAAAACTTAAATGAAAATCTATTGATTTTAAAAACTACATAAAATCGTTCCAAAATCCCTTTTTCTAACGGATGTCTCCGATTCTTTTTTGAATGCCACACAACGTACATATATACCGAATTCCGTATATCATACCAGTTTTAAGGAATAATAAGAACTCATTTCCTATTATTCCTTATAAATGTAAAACAAAGATTACACTTGTGCAATGTGGTTTTCCGAAATTTGACAGGTTATCAATTAAAATTATAAAAAAAATGTCTTTGCGAGTGTCAGCGAAGCAATCTGTAATTTGTTCAATTAAGAGATAGATGACCTTTAAGTATTTAATTTTTCGCAATGGCGGTTAATAGAGTAGTTTTACGAAATCCGCAATAAAATCATCATTTTTATATATTTTAATGAAGAATTCGCAATAAAAATACTCCCGAAACCTTCTCGCAGTAATGCGGCAAGCTTTCGGGAGTTTACAGAAGCGTCTCGCAAACCTGCGGCAAGCTTTCGAGAGTTTACAAAAGCGTTTCGCAGACCTACAGGAAGCTTTCGGGAATTTACGGCAGTATCTCGCAACTGTCCAATATCCGTTCGGGAATCTCCGAAAGGCTTCTAAATGCCCATACCAACCAAACAGTTTTTCCATGTGAAGAATTCGGAGCAATATTAGTTGCTATGGAAAAATTTTATAAGGTTACAAAGCCTTGTGTTGGTAGCACTCGTTTTGGTTTTGTAATCCCTTTATTTTCTCAACAAGAATTAAGTAAGGTTCAAGGGTTGTTTTTCCGCTTCACGGTAATTCTATTGTAAACACAGCATTTCTGAGCTTTATTTGTAGTGTTAGATTATTTAAGTTAGCAATTCAAAAACTATAAAATATTTGAAAAAGAAATGAAAATTTAGTGTTTAGTTTTACGCAGTTTATTTATTAATTCAAAGGACGAAAAGAGTGTTTCAGACGAGACACTCTTTTCTATTTTATATATACATATGAACTAATGTGATTAGTAACGTAACAAATTAGGTATGATTTACGCCAATTCCTTCTTCAAAAAGCGTGCTGTATAACTTTTTTTATGTTTGGCAACTTCTTCTGGAGTTCCTTTAGTTACAACTTGTCCGCCGCCTCTTCCGCCTTCATATCCAATGTCAATGATGTAATCGGTCATTTTAATTACGTCCATATTGTGTTCAATCACAACAATGGTGTTTCCTTTGTTTACTAGTTTGTTTAAGACTTCCATCAACACACGAATGTCTTCAAAATGCAATCCAGTTGTAGGTTCATCGAGAATGTAGAACGTGTTTCCAGTATCTCTTTTAGACAATTCTGTAGCGAGTTTGATACGTTGTGCTTCACCACCAGAAAGTGTAGTACTTTGCTGTCCAAGCGTAATATAACCCAAGCCAACATCTTTGATCGTTTTAAGTTTGCGATAGATTTTAGGAATGTGTTCAAAGAAATTTACCGCTTCGTTCATGGTCATGCTCAATACATCTGCAATCGATTTTCCTTTGTAACGAATTTCTAAAGTTTCGCGGTTAAATCGTTTTCCATTGCACGTTTCACATTCTACATACACATCTGGTAAAAAGTTCATTTCTATCACGCGCAATCCGCCACCTTGACACGTTTCGCAACGACCACCTTTTACATTAAAACTAAACCTTCCTGGCTTGTAACCACGAATCATAGCTTCTGGTGTTTTAGCATATAAACTACGTATTTCACTAAAAACACCTGTGTATGTTGCTGGATTTGAGCGTGGTGTACGACCAATTGGCGATTGGTTAATATCAATTACTTTGTCAATATGCTCCAAACCTTTGATACTTTTGTACGGCATTGGTTCTTTCACAGCATTGAAAAAGTGAGCGTTTAAAATAGGGTAGAGCGTTTCATTAACTAAGGTCGATTTTCCACTTCCAGAAACGCCTGTAACGCCAATCATTTTTCCTAATGGGAATTCTACAGAAACATTTTTTAAATTATTCCCTGTAGCGCCTTTTAGGACTAGTTTTTTGCCATTTCCTTTTCTTCGTTCTGTAGGAACTGCAATTTGTTTGTTTCCGTTTAAATAAGCGGCTGTAAGCGTATCATGGGTTAATAATTCTGCAGGCGTTCCTTCTGAGATGATTTCGCCACCATGTCTTCCTGCATGCGGTCCAATATCTATTACATGATCGGCACGTTCAATCATATCTTTATCATGTTCAACCACAATAACAGAGTTTCCTATATCACGTAACGATTCAAGCGAATTGATTAGTTTTTCATTGTCTCTTTGATGCAATCCAATACTTGGTTCATCCAAAATATATAAAACACCAACCAATTGCGAACCAATTTGCGTTGCCAATCGGATACGTTGTGCTTCTCCTCCTGATAGTGATTTTGAACTTCTGTTTAATGCGAGATAATTTAAACCAACATCTAATAAAAAGCGCAATCGTGTTGAGATTTCTTTGACAACTTCGGTTGCTATTTTTTGTTGTTTTTCAGAAAGATTATCTTGTAAATTGTCAAACCAAGCAGCTAATTCAACAACATCCATATTTGCCAATTCGGCAATATTTTTTTTATTTACTTTAAAGTATAATGATTCTTTGCGTAAGCGCGATCCGCCACATGCTGAACAATTTACTTTGTCCATGTAATTTTTTGCCCAACGTTTGATAGAAGATGAGTCACTATCTTCATATTGATGCTTGATGAAACTTACAATTCCTTCAAAATCAATCTTATAATCACGTGTAACACCTAATGTTTTACTAACAATGGAGAATTTTTCGTTTCCACCATTTAGAATTACATCCATGGCTTCTTTTGGAATATCCTTGATTGGATCGCTTAATTTGAATTCATAACGTTCCGCAATGATTTCCAATTGTTTGAAAATCCATGACTTTTTATAATCGCCCAAAGGTGCAATTCCACCACCTTTTATGGTTGCTTTTACATCCGGAATTACTTTTGCATCATTTACTTCGTGTAAGGTTCCCAATCCATTACAATTTGGGCACATTCCTTTTGGAGAGTTAAACGAAAACGTATTTGGTTCAGGGTTTGGATACGATATTCCCGAAGACGGACACATTAAGTTTCGACTGAAATAACGTGCTTCTTTTGGCGCATCTTGATCAATCACCATTAATACATCATCACCATGATACATGGCCGTTTTGATGGTTTCCGTGAGGCGTTTGTCATTATCAACTTCATCATTAATCACCAAGCGATCAATTACAATTTCGATTTCGTGTGTCTTGTAACGATCGAGTCGCATTCCTTTTTGAATGTCTAGAATTTCGCCGTCTACACGAACTTTTACAAAGCCTTGTTTGGCAATATTTTCAAATAATTCACGGTAATGCCCTTTTCGCGAGCGAATTACAGGCGCAAGTACATTGACACGTTTTCCTTTGAAATCTGATAGAATTAAGTTTTTGATTTGCTCATCACTATAACTGACCATTTGCTCACCAGAATTGTAACTATACGCATCTGAAGCTCTTGCAAATAATAATCGTAGAAAATCGTAGATTTCAGTAATAGTTCCGACTGTAGAACGCGGACTTTTACTGGTTGTTTTTTGCTCAATTGCGATTACGGGTGATAAACCATCAATTTTGTCTACATCTGGTCGTTCCAATCCACCTAAAAACTGTCGTGCATACGCTGAAAACGTTTCGATGTATCTTCGTTGTCCTTCGGCGTAAATGGTATCAAAAGCTAAGGATGATTTTCCACTTCCTGAAAGTCCAGTAATAACTACGAGTTTTTCTCTCGGAATCGTAACATCAATATCTTTTAGGTTGTGAACTCTGGCACCTTGAACTTCTATATTTTCCTCGTAATTCGTCATAGTTTTTCGCAAAAGCGCAAAGATACGAATTTTAGTAGCAGTTATTAAGCTAGAATAATCCTAATTATTTACTTTTTTTAAAGAATGCTTTTCGAACCAAAATCATATAAATTATAATTGGAATCAGGATACATATAACTACAGAAGAAGCCACGTAATTGCTTCCTAAGTTGTTGAATAGGTTTAGGAAATCAACCGATTTTTGAAATAGATGATCACAAAATTGTGTGAAATCTGGAATGAATAGGAGCGAAGCAATGATGATTACAGAGAATACAATTGTGAATTTTCGTTGCTTATATATCTTGTCAAGAAGTATACTCCACGAAAGTGGAATAAAGATAAACCATACAATACTGTTTATTTCTTTGTAGTTAAAGCCCGTGAGATTGGCAATCCAAAGTAAGATTTCATAAGTGTAGTTAAAGATAGTATCCATCGAAGTGAGTTCATAAAAAAACTCCGAAACAGATGCTTCGGAGTTTTTATTATATAGTTGAGAAATATGATTATTCGATAATCAATTTCTTCGTTACTGTTTTTTCTTGATCAGTTACTGTAATCAAATACATACCAGTACTTACATTTTTTAAAGAAATATTTTCTTTAAATGTAGACGTAGCGTTGTAGTTTTTAGTATGAACTAATCTTCCAGAGATATCATGTACAGCTACATCAATATTCTCTCCAGATTGTGAGTTGAATGATAATGAAAACTCTCCTTTGTTTGGATTTGGATATAATGTAAAGTTTTCTAACTCAAATTCTTCGTTACTTAACACAATAGTTGTTGTTGTTGTACAAAGTTCAATAGACAACTCATTTATAGTTCCAGTATCTCCGTTATAGAAATCGGCAGCGATTAGATTCCAAGTACCAGAAGGATTTAATCCGCCAAGTGTTGCTAAAAGTGAGTTTGCAGGAGGTGCAAATGTTCCCACAGTAGGTGAGGCACAGGTAATTGCTGGTTCACCATCTTTAAACGTTGCGTCAATATTTCCAAATTGAGCACTGTTACAACTTCTTACCCAAAAATCAGCGAAAGGACCAGAATTAGGAGATTGTAATCGTAAATATAAGTCTCCAATATAACCGTGTGTGATGTCTGTACTTACTCTGATATCCGTAACAGCTGTTGTTTCTGAAACAGCTAAAGGTACAGCTACCGCATTTCCTTGCTGATTTGCAGCTACACCATCAGGAATAGCAGTAGCAATTGCTCCTGTTGTATAAGTATTACATGTCATACTCTCTGTTACAGTTGCTCCAATTGAGAATGATTTTGAAATTGTAAAGTAAATATTTCCAACAGCTTCAATTTTAATTCTACAATAAGGCTCAAAAACTACAGGGAATGTAATTGATTCAGAACCATCGTTAAGCGTATTACTTGCTAGTACAGTATCAAAGTTTTGTCCTCCATCAGTAGATAATAAGATATTTACATTAGAAGTATTGATTCCATTAGCAGTTGTTCCAGCAACATCCCAAGTAACAGTTGTATTTGTTCCAGTTGGAAAACTTTCGTTTGTTGTGTCAGGAGCAGTTACTCTAAAAGGACCTGTATTTGCTAACGTAACAACCATATTGTCTCTATTTGTTTGTCCTCCATTAGGAGAACCATTGTCTCTTACTGTTAAAGCAAAATCCATAGTTCTTGCAACATTAGGGATAACTTCCCAAGCTGGTGTTAAGTTACCATCTAAGACGTCACTTAATTGTGGGAATGTACGATCTCCTGTTGTCATTGGAGAGTACGATCTAAATTGTGGATCGCTTGTACTTGTTGTAGAAGGCAAATCTGTTGTAATACCAACATCCGTTTGTTCCCAGCAATATGATAATACATCACCGGCATTTGCATCAATAGCAGTTCCAGATAATGTAAAAGCAGTTCCGTAAGGAATTGTATAATCAATACCAGCATTTACAACTGGAGCGGCATTTCCATTTAAAGTATTTGTTGAACACGTAGGTTCTCCTGGAGGAGTTATACGAATCCACATTTCGTTGATACTTATTGCATGAAAATGATCATCACTATTGTTTTGTACGTTGTCAGAACCACAAATACCAGCATATGCCATGATTGTTGTTCCGCTTCCTGGCTCAACAGCCGTTGTTGCACTTCTGTTTCCACCAGAACAAGAACCTTGTCCACCATTAAATGTGTGGTTAGCCCCATATTGGTGACCCATTTCGTGTGCTACGAAGTCAACATCAAAAGGATCTCCAACTGGATTTGTTCCTCCTGTTACACCTCTTGCTTTTGCATTACTGTAACAAATACCACCACGAGCGGCTAATCCACCACCATTAATTGTAAATACGTGACCGATGTCATAATTTGCAGTTCCAATATTAGCATCAATGATTACTTGATTTTCATTGATCATAGTTCCAGCAGGATTAAAAGTATTAGTAGCTGGCATATCTGAGTATCCATCATTTTCTGCAATGAATATAATACTCGAATTATCAACTAAGGTCATTGTTAACGAAAGATCTCTTTCAAATATTGCATTTACTCTCGTCATTGTAACGTTCATAGCAGCCAATACAGTAGCTCTTTTTACAGCATCTGAAGCAGCAGCTTGTCCAGCGGCATTGATATGAAAGTTTGCATAGTTTTGTGTACATGCCAATGCTAAACGGAATGTTCTTAATGTTCCATCGTTTGCATTTTCAGGAGAAAAAGTTCCATTAACATCTGTTCTGTCTTCCGTAGAATCATCTACAAGACATCCAATTTTTTCTTCTAAGCTGTTAGCATACAAATTTTCCTTTGCATACATTACATATGTTTGCAAATCTGTTGTCATTGGATCAATGTAGTATGTTTTTCCAATGGTGTGAACCGTTGCATGAAATCCAAAAACAGTAGTAGAAAAACGAATAATTGTTCCTGTATTTTCTCTACTTACAGCTACATATGATTGAATCTCTGGATAGTTAGCCGCAAAATCACGGTCTAATACAGAAGCATTGTATACTTCAAAGTTTTCCATTTTTCCGTTAGCAGTAGGAAATTGCACTACAATTTCTGAATCGATATTTAAATCTCTATCAGGAGCATCCGAAAGTACTTCTTTTAAGGCACTCATGTTCAAATTGAACAAGTCATACGCTACAGGAGTAGAGTTTCTGTCTAATAAATCAGCTTGTTGGATTTTAGCTTCATCCGTTTTTTGCCAAAATGATCTCCCTTGCGAGAAACCAATAATGGGAATTAATAATAATATAAAAAAGTAGTTCTTTCTCATAATTTATAGATTGATTTTAGTTTAATAAAAGTGTGGTAAAGTTAATTCTTTTTTTAAAATACTGTATAAAACCTGTAACAATTATATAAATAAATGTTAAATTTTAACAGATTAGCTATTGTTTAGTTCCAAGCTTTTACATTCTTAATGGGTAAATCTATGAACATAATAGTGTGTGAGTTTGGTAATGATATACCACTTTTTGTAGGTTGCCAATTGTCCCAAGTTGCGTACAATCCGCCAATAGGAATGATGCTAACCCACATTTTATAACCTTTTGGACGGTAATTTTCATCCAATATCCACATATAGGAATCGCCAGGCGTTGTGCCGCCACTTGCATAAGTAATCAACAATCCTTTTTTATCATTTTCTAAGGATACAATACTACGCGTAACACCTTCATCAAAAACTTTATACGGTGCTACTAACCAAAAGGAATCATTGTTGAAGTATGAAAGTGCTTTGTCAATATAGCTTGAAGCTTTTTCTGAAGTCATTTTTGTTCCGTCAACGGTAACAGTACTTGTTTTTGGATATTTTAGGTCTAAATTTACTTTTATAGTATTCCATGAAACATCAACTTTGTGTTGATCTTTATCCCACAAATAGTGATGTTCGCCAGGAAATGTCCAACTTAAATACCGTGTGTTTTTATAATTTTCATGTTGAACTGCAGTAAGCATTTTGGTTGCTAACGCATCTGCTTCTGTTCCTGTTATTCCACTTGGTAACGGTTCATTGTATTTTAAATAGGCAAAAGCAAAAAGGAGCAGTAGTATGACAAGAATACCTAAAATCCCTTTTCCTATAATTTTGAATATTTTCTTCATTGATTTGGGTTTCGTTTGTGTGGTTTATAGGAAATTTAGTCTTTAAATCGTCGTAAATCAGTACTTTCAAAAGTCCATTCAGGCGTGTAAATTGTTCCCGATTTGGCTTCATACCAAGGACTGATTTTTGTATTTTTTCTATTTACTAAGATTTGAGTTTCTTGTGCAGGCATGTAACTTTGTGCCAGCATGAATATTTTGTCACCGTGCTCATTTTTTGCCACATCAACTACAATTACGGCATGTCCGAACGGATTTCCTTGTTGAATAAAAACATCACCAACTTCAATCATTTTAATGTCGGTTACTTTTACTAATTCTTTTCGTAAGGAAGCTGTATTCGCATACGCGAAAATATAATTCATGTATTTCCTGAATTTTTTATACGAATGATCACCGTTTGCATATTTTTTGAAATATCTCGGTTTTCCGTCTGATAGGAAGTTAAAGTGAATATCATTCAACCGTTTGTGCGCAAATAAATATTCGCCACGCAAACGCATCACAGCATCTGCGCATTGTTGTAAGTCGCGCGTACCAATTTCCATGTCTACCACAGAAACATATACATTGTTATTACGTTTTTCATTACCATTATAATATTTTACAATACTGTTAAATGGCTTTAAAGGTAATTTTCGCAAATAGGTGCCAAAATGAGTTGCTTCAAGCGGAATTCTGGTATAGTTTTTTGGAGTGTTAAAGCGTGTTTCAATAGTTTTTTCTGTTGGATTGATCAAATTTTCTGCCTGAAGATCTTCTTGAAATGCGAGTTTACTTGTTTGATTTGAGGCCTGTTTTTGTTCATTCGCGCAAGCGAAACAGACCAAAGCCAGAAAAAGTGAAAGTGCTATATTTTTTATTGAATGTTTTGTCAAACTTCGCAATGTATGTTTATTTTTACGTACTAATTAAGATGAAAAATGCTCGGATGTTTACACCGAAATAGTGTATAAATTTACAAAATAATACAAGCAATTAATAACTATATACATATAAATAACTACGAAATAGCATGAATATTTTAGGAATAAGCTCAAGAATTAAACACCCTAAATACGGATTAGGTGTTGTAACCAATGTAACTTCCAAGCATTATTGGGTTACTTTTATTGAAAACGGACTCGAAACTATTGCTATTGATAGTGATTTTGAAATAATTGATGCCGTAGAAGATGAAGTTGATAGTGTAAGTTTTTATGAAGTAGAAACCATTTTGAAAAATATGCTTAAAAAATGGTCAGATGTGTCTGAAATTGTTCCGATGGCTGATAAGTGGAAAGGTGGAAAACTCGTTTTAGAACCTGGCGATACCAATTTGAAAGGAAAAGAAATTCCGATTGATGGCTTTTTTCATAAAATTGTAATGGTTCGTGATCGCATTCGTGTGATGGAACAAAAAATAAATTCAAGCAATTTGGACGATCAAGACAAAGTCGATTTACAACAATATATTACACGTATGTATGGAAGTTTGACAACGTTTAATGTATTGTTTAAGAACAAATCACAGCAATTTGTAGGTTCACGTTCTAAATAAGAGCTTTGGTTGCTGGTTGTTTTTTTAAACACTAAATACTAAACATAAAAAAGGAACGATTTATAAAAAACCGTTCCTTTTCATTTGTAAAACTAACCAACACTATTTATGGCATCACCACACTATCAATAACGTGAATTACTCCGTTGCTAGCCATAATATCTGTTTTAGAAATCATGCTATAGTTACCGTTAGCGTCTTTCAGCCAAATTCCTTTGTCGTTTTGTATAACAGTTATTTTTGCTCCGCTAAGCGTTGTTAGCGTCACTTTTCCTTTCCCCTTTTTCAAAGCAGCAACAACATCTTTTGCCGTTAATTTTCCTTTAATTACGTGATATGTTAAAACACTTGCTAATTTCGATTTGTTTTCAGGCTTCAATAAATTACCCAATGCAGTCGCATCTACTTTTGCAAAAGCAGCGTTTGTTGGTGCAAATACTGTAAATGGTCCATCTGACTTTAATGCTTTTACCAATCCGGCAGCTTTAACAGCTGTAACCAATGTTGAAAAACTTTTATTTGAAGCAGCAATGTCTACAATATCTTTACTTTGTGCAGTCGCATTTACTGTAAATAAGAAAATTGCTGCAGTGGTGATTGTTAAGATTAATTTTTTCATAATAATGTTTAAATTTTTTTAGATTATTTTTTTAGTTTGTTAAGCGCTTTCAATATTATATACACAAGTTTTTAGCGTTTGGATGAGCTAGGTCGATTTTTTTTTTAAATTTGATAAGATTTATTTTACACGTGAACAACGAAACCATATTAATTGCTCGATTTCAAGATCGAGATGAAACCGCACTAACCAAGCTATACGACAAGTATTCTGGTGCTATATATGGTGTTATCATTCGAATGTGTAGCAATGAAGAAGCGGCGCAAGAAATTTTGCAAGAAACTTTTATGAAGGCATGGAATAAATCACATTTGTATGATGCTTCAAAAGGAAAATTTTATACTTGGTTGTATAGAATTGCACGAAATACAACTTTAAATTTTCTAAGAAAAGATGAAAAACTCATCCAAATGGAAGATTTAAGTGTATATACAGATGAAGAACAAGGAGTTTCAGAAAATATAGCATTGCATACAGAATTAAAAGGAGCATTGTCTAAATTAGATGCACATCATCAAAAAGCCCTACAACTCGTATATTTTAATGGACTTACGCACAAAGAGGCACATGAAGAAATGAATGTGCCATTAGGAACGTTTAAATCGTATGTGCGACAAGCAGTAGAAAAGTTGCGTGTTGTATATGCAAAAGAATTATTAGTATTGCTATGTATTATTGAACTGTTGACATGAAAGATAGAAATACGATCATAGAAAGCGGAATGCTAGAACAATACTTTTTAGGTACTTTACCTGAAGAGCAAGTTGTTGTGCTTGAAAAAATGTTAGCTGAAGATAAAGTATTAGCAGATCATTATGCTAAAATTGAGCAAGATTTTGAAAACATAGCTATTGAAAATGCGGTGCAGCCACCAAGTTTTGTAAAAGACAATATACTAAAGGCAATTCAAAACGATTCAACACTAAAAACACTTCCGAAAGAAAAAGAAATAACTACTACAGCTACAGCTGAAAAAATAGTAAGTTCACAAACCTTTATGTGGATTGCCGCAGGATTAGCCGCAATTTTTATGGTAAGTTCGTTGTGGATGTTTAATGAATGGAATACTACTCAGAACGATTTACAAATTACACAACAAGAACTACAAACAATAAAAACACAAATTGCAAATTTAGAAGGAGACTTACAAACTTCTGAAGTACTTGCCGAAGTTGTAAAAGATCCGAATACGTTACAATATGCACTCAAAGGAAATGCTAAAATTCCGAACGGATTTGCAACAGCTTACATCAATCATGAAGAAAAATCAGCAATTGTAAATGTGCAGAAACTTCCAGCATTACCTGCCGATAAAACCTATCAAATGTGGGCTGATGTTGATGGCGAAATGATTAATATGGGAATCATAGACAAAAGCCAAGATGTTGTTGTACTACAATACATTGATGAAGCTACCTCACTAAACATTACCATCGAACCTGCTGGCGGAAGCGATCATGCTACTGTTTCACAGTTGGTAACGAATGTGTATCTATACTAATTTTAGCATATTGCACTTTTACTAATTTTCGAATATAATTTAGGAAAATTTTTCAGATTCTAATTTGAAAAATAAAATAGTAGTTTATATTTACAACAAACCAAAAGAATAACATTAAAACCATGCGAATAAAAGTACTCGGATTTTTCCTGCTATTTGTTTTTTCGTTAAGTCATGCGAACAAATCAACCAATCTTTCTCCAAAAAAAACGTCAACAAAAACGACATATATGCCAGTTCTTACCATAGGTGATGTAACGGTTACCGAAGATGAAGGTTCGGCATTTATACCTATTGAGCTAGATGTAACAGATACTGTTGATACGGTAATTAGTATTACTACAGTAGACAATACTGCAACTGATCCAGAGGATTACACAACCACAGTTGTAACTGCAACAATTCCAGCAGGACAGCTAAGTATAAGTGTATCCATTCCTATAACAGATGATGGCATTGGGGAACCTACAGAAAACTTTTTTGTAACGGGAACCGTAACTAGTGGAAACACCGCCAATACCAATGCATCAGGAACGGTCACTATAGGAGCAAATAATTATCCTTTCTTTAGTGTTCAAGATGTAATTGTTAATGAAATTAATGGAACTGTAGCAATAGCGATTACATTAACCAATCCTAGTAGTGTAGATACAGTTTTTGATATAGCAACTTCAAACGGTACTGCCGTAAGTCCAGTTGATTACACACCTGTTGACGAAACTGGAATTGTATTAGCCGCTGGACTCACTAATTTTACATATTCAATTCACATACTTGATGATGTTACTGTTGAATTTACAGAGAATTTTAATCTAAATGTAACTGTAACTAGTGGAAATACAGCTAATTATTCAGATACGGGAGATGTTACGATTACTGATAATGATCATTCTGTAATGGTTATAGGAGATGTAACGATTTCTGAAAATGCAGGTAGTGTTATTGTACCTATTACTATGGATGGACCAAGCCCTGTAGAAACAATAATTCAAATAAATACCATAGACAATTCAGCAACGAATCCAAATGATTACATTTCTACAACGGTAACTGTTACAATTCCTATCTATCAAAGTTCGGCAAGTGTTGAAGTTCCCATTACTGATGATATGATAGGCGAACCTACTACCGATTTTACGGTATATGGCGTAGTAACTACAGGAAATACATTAAATTCTTCTGATACAGGAACCATCACAATCGTAGATAATGATGAAAGTACATTAATTATTAATGATATCTCTGTTTTAGAAGATGCAGGAAACATTGTTGTTCCAATTACAATAAATGGACAAAGTTCTGTTGATACAACAATTAATATCACAACTACAGACAATACAGCCATCAATCCAAATGATTATATGTCGGTAATGACTACAGTAACAATTCCTGCGCTACAAACTACTACAAGTGTCACAATTCCGATAACGAATGATGATATGTTTGAAACTCCAGAAACATTTACTATACAAGGTGTCGTAACTTCGGGAAATACAATAAATAGTAGCGATACAGGAACCGTTACAATCAATGATGATGGAAGTTGTGGTGGTGCTACCGTTGGTGCTTCGTGTGATGATGGCGATCCTGCAACACAATCCGATTTTATAGATGAAAATTGCAACTGTGTTGGTGAAGCCGTAGAAGATGTAGATGGTGATGGAATTTCCAACGGACAAGAAACGCTCAATGGAACCAATTACAACGATCCTTGCGATCCTGTTCAAAATGTTGGTTATACCGGATGTGACGCTGATAATTCAGTATGGCAAGCCGCTAACTGTGACAATGATGATGTAAACAATGCATTGGAAGTGGTACTAGGTTCAGATCCGTATGATACCAATTACAACAAAATACAAGGAAACGTAGCGTATGACATCAACAATGATGGTTGCAATGGAACGGATGATATCGTATTTGCGTACACATCTGTAGATATTACAGAAGGAGCAACAACAACGACTGTATTTACAGATACTGCAGGTGATTATTCATACTTCACAACGACAGGAAATTACACCATAACACCAAACATAGAAAATGTAGCATTCTTCAATGTAAGTCCAGCGAATGCTACTGCCAATTTTCCAAGCACAAACAATAGTGTAGTGGATCGGGATTTTTGTGTAACCAATAGTGGTACAAATCCTGATGTCGAAATAACAATAGCTCCAATTGAGTTTGCACGTCCCGGATTTGACGCTGTATATTGGATAAACTATAAAAACAAAGGAAATCAAACGGTTTCTGGCGATATAAGCTTTGCATATGATGATACAATTTCAAACTTTGTGAGTAGTACAGAAATGCCAAGTTCACAAACACCTGGACTGATCAATTGGACGTATACAGACTTAGTTCCTTTTGAAAATAGAGACTTCTATGTAGTATTAAACATAAATCCGCCAACAGCAACACCACCTGTAAACAATGGCGATCAGTTGTCTTACACTGCAATGATAAATCCAATTGTGGGTGATATCTTTCCAGAAGATAACCTATTTGAACTTCAACAAACTGTGGTTGGTTCGTATGATCCAAATGACATTACTTGTTTAGAAGGAAGTACTGAAAATCCTGATGCCATCGGAAAATATTTGCATTACGTCATAAACTTTGAAAACACAGGAACATTCTTTGCAGAAAACATAATTGTCGAAATGGACATTGATGTTGCGGAATTTGACATAAACACACTAAGAATGCTCAGTAGTTCGCATGATGCAACTGTAAGTATCAATGGTACGATGGTTCGATTTATCTTTCAAAACATCTTTCTTCCAGTGGATGGACATGGAAATATTCTACTAAAAATAAGAACACAAAATACGTTAGTCGAAAACGACATTGTAAGTAACGATGCGCGTATCTTTTTCGATTATAACTTTCCAATTCAAACAAACATTGCGAGTACTGAATTTGTAGTATTAAGCACGCAAGAATTTGAAGAAGATAAAAGTATTACTGTATATCCAAATCCTACCAAGGACAACGTACTAATTACGGCAAATACTAGCATTAAAAGCATTGAAATGTACGATATGCAAGGAAGAATCTTGTCGCAAGAAAGCTACAATGCAAATACTATAAACCTAAGCATGTCACAAAAAGCTGCGGGAATTTATTTTGTAAAAATTAAAACTGCTAAAGGTGTAAAAACTCAAAAAGTAGTCAAAATGTAAGCTTTCTGGCTATCAAACATATAAAGAAGATCAGCCATTGTGTTGGTCTTTTTTTGTTAAATAATAAATGTAAAACGTTAAATATAAAATGTACAAGTAGTTTGTAGTATAGAATCACAACTTACAACCATCAAGAAACGAAGCTTAAGTGTGTATAAGTTTAATAGTTTAACGTGAGTTCGATATAATTTTTACAAAATCAAAATTTAAGGATTATTGAGGATTTCAGTATAATATAATTTTCAATTTTGACATTCATGAATATTAACATTTCTAGAGGTATTTTTAGTTTTTCTTGTTGTGAAAAACTAAAACCGCACGAATTTTTCTAATTTTTTTAGTTCACTAGTTTCTATTTCAAATTAATGAGTTCATGAATCTTTGATTTCCAAGGGTTCAAAAATTTTTAACGAAAAATCCCTGCTATACTGCGGAAAAGAAGAAAACCGCTATTGATTTTTATATCGAACTTAGGTTCGTTTAAGCTTTTCATTCAAAATGTAGAAAAAACGTAGCAAAACTTAAAACTCAAAATCTAAATCAATCTCCGAATCGCTTCACGTTCACTCAATTCTTTCAATTTCGTATCTTTTACAAAGTGTAACACAGCTTCTGGCTGAACTTTTCCATATTCGCGCAACGCCCAACCAATTGCTTTCTGAATAAAAAATTCCTCAGAATCCTTATGCAACGTGCATTGCTTGAATAATTCCGCTTCATCCGTTTCGTTTTTATAACTCAATTGATACAAAATTGCAGACCGATTCAACCACATATTGTCACTTTCCGAATAATAATCAACCATTTTTCGTTTCTGTTCGGGAAATTGAAGTAAATATTTTCCAAACACATGTTTTGCTAAAAAATCGACAGAATCCCACCAAGAATGTGTTGTAATCATCTGTGTAAAAAAACGTCCATCTTTCAACTCATACTTTTTATTGGAAAACTTTTGATACAATTCCATTGCAGTATAATGATATTCACGTTGAGGTAAATTATACAATTCAGTTACAACTGCCCGAATATTTTCTTGTAGAAACTGATTATAATCGGGTAGGAGCTCTTTGGTCAATTGTTTCCGAATTGGTGCTTTAATCCCATGAAAATGAAACAAATTGCGCATGTACACTTCCATTTGTTGTTGGTTGTCAGCATTGGCATTAACTTCAAAGGCTTTTTGTAATTTTGGTACGAATTCCATTAGTTTTTATATTCAAAGTATTTCTCGGTACAATTTTTTGCAAAAATCACTCGAAATAATGGTTAGATAAACAAAATACCAAAAGCAAAACAAATCTAACAAGTCTAAAAAAATTTTACATTTATAATGTAGCATTTATAACCTCAATACCCAACCGCTTTATCATCTCCACGTGGATCTGCGCCACCTTCCAGTTTTCCGTCTGATAGTATTAAAATGCCTTCAACTTTACCAATAACAGGACTATTTGTAGCGTCAATTGTATAGCCAAGTTTTGTCAATTCGGCTTGTAATTCGGCACTAAACCCTATTGGTTCCATCTTTACAGTATCGGGCAACCATTGGTGATGAAATCGTGGTTGATTAATTGCTTCTTGCATGCCCATATCGTATTCATGTACATTTAAAATAGTTTGTAAAACCGACGTAATAATCGTTGATCCGCCAGGTGTTCCAACAACCATATACAAGTTACCATTTTTCTCCACAATTGTAGGTGTCATAGAACTCAACATGCGTTTTTCTGGTGCAATACTATTCGCTTTAGCACCAATAAGACCAAACATATTCGGAACGCCAGGTTTTGCACTAAAATCGTCCATTTCGTTGTTTAAAAAGAAACCCAATTCCTCACAAAACAACTTAGAACCATACGCGCCGTTAATAGTTGTTGTTACTGAAACTGCATTTCCAAACTGATCTACGATAGAATAGTGCGTCGTTTCGTCGCTTTCCACAATTTCAATAGTTCCATGCGAAACTTCCGAAGATGGTGTCGCTTTTTCAAAAGAAAACGATTCCATACGTTTGTTGAGATAATTTTCACTGAGTAATGTTTCTAATGGAATGGTCACAAAATCTGGATCACCTAAAAAGTAACTTCTGTCTGCGTACGCGCGCCGTTCAGCTTCCGTAATCAATTGAATAGCTTTTACAGAGTTATGACCAAATTCGTCTAAATTATACGGTTCAATCGCTTTCATAATTTCTGCCAAGCAAACGCCTCCGCTTGATGGTGGCGACATGGAAATTACGCGTAAATCGTCGTACGTAAATGTAATTGGAGTTCGCCATTTGACTTCGTATTTTGCCAAATCGTCCATAGTCATAATTCCGCCAGATTTTTGCATAAAATCTACTAAAATTTGTGCAGATTCACCTTTGTAAAACTCGTCGCGTCCGTTTTCTTTTAGGCGTTCTAAAGTTTTTGCCAATTGAATTCGTTTGATAGTATCATTTGCTTTCCACGCTTTCGCGAGAAAGAAATTAGAATCGTTTACTTTTAAGAAATATTCACGATAGTTTTCCAATCGTTCTTGTTGTTTTTTGGTCACTACAACACCTTTCTTTGCCAATGCAATTACAGGTGTAATGATAGCTTCCATTGGTAATTTTCCAAATTTTTCATGCGAAGCGTAAATTCCGGCAATGTTTCCAGGAATTCCAACAGCCATTGCGCCAAGCGTACTTTTATTAGGAATAACTTCTTCCGTTTCAGGATCTAAATACATGTTTTTTGTAGCCGCTAGTGGTGCTTTTTCACGAAAATCTAACGAGCCAATACTTCCATCTTCTAACCGATAAACCATAAATCCGCCACCGCCCAAACTTCCTGCATACGGATAGGCAACAGCTAACGCTAATTCCATTCCAGCCATGGCATCAAAAGCATTTCCGCCTTTTTTAAGAATTAAATTTCCAATCTTAGAAACTTCTTCACGAGCCGAAACAACCATTGCATTTTCAGATACTACACCAATAATTTCTGGTGTCGATTTTTGAGGTTGTTCTTTTTTACAAGAAAACAGCAATACACTCACAATTCCAATAAAAAGTATGTTTTTCATGTAGGTTTATCTTTTATAATTCGTCTAGTTTATGTTTTGAAAATTCGATTAATTCACTAAAAAAAGAAGTAAATTCCGATTCAAATTCTGTATAAAATTCTTGAAGTTCTACGACGGCCAAATTCATCTTGGAACGATTTTGCGTTCTTCTATTCATTCCTTCCAAAACTTTCGTAATTCCTTCAATTGAAGCATAACTGAGCAACCAATTGTCGTGAATCATGTGTGGAAGTAAGCGTTGTATATTCAGCGGAAGCGTTTCAAAATTATCTTCTAACAAATTGTAAAAATCTTCAACATAGGTTGCAAGCGGAATATCTGAATAGGTTTTCCAGTTTTTTGCTAAAAAATGATCGTATAAAATATCTACAATCACGCCGCTGTAATGACTGTAATTTTTATGCAAGCGTTTTGTGCTTTGTCGCACCGTTGGATGCGCATCTGTAAAGGTGTCTATGTGTCTGTGTAACAGAATTCCACGTTGAATTTGTGATGGATAATTTTTATACTTTTTTCCACGAATACTATCAGCAATAAAGTTTCCGATTTTTATATCGTTGTCGTCGTGAGAAAGGTAAATATGTGCTAAAAAATTCACGTATAGTTTTTTAAATTAAGCGCAGCTAGGAATAGCAAAACGCACTTCCCAATTTACACAAATAATCGTTTACAGAATTATGAAATCATTAATAATTATGTGTGACGAACAAAATCCGCCAATATCTTTTATATTTGCGTGAATTTTTAATTAAGAGAAGAATGACTTTAATCAAATCAATTTCAGGGATTCGTGGAACTATTGGAGGAAATGTTGGTGAAAATTTAACACCAATTGATGCTGTAAAATTTGCAAGTGCTTACGGAACTTGGTTGAAAAAAGAATATAACAAATCGAAACTCACAGTTGTTATCGGTAGAGATGCCAGAATTTCTGGAGCTATGATTCAGAGTTTAGTGGTAAACACGTTAGTTGGTTTAGGTATTGATGTAATCGATTTAGATTTGTCTACAACACCAACGGTAGAAGTAGCGGTTCCTTTGGAGAATGCTGATGGAGGAATTATTTTAACCGCAAGTCACAATCCAAAACAATGGAATGCGTTAAAATTATTAAATCATAAAGGTGAATTTTTAAATGGCGCTGATGGTGCACAAATTTTAGAAATTGCAGAAAGTGACGATTTTGATTTTGCCGATGTAGACGATTTAGGAACTGTAACACCAAATGATACTTACATTACCAAGCATATTGAAGAAGTATTAAATCTTCCGTTAGTTGATGTAGATGCTATTAAAAAAGCAAATTTTAAAGTTGTGGTTGATGGTGTAAATTCTACTGGTGGAATTGCAATTCCGCAGTTATTGCGCGCATTAAATGTTGATGTTGTAGAATTGTACTGTGAACCAAACGGACATTTTCCACACAATCCTGAACCGTTAAAAGAACACTTAACAGATATCTCAGAATTGGTTGTAAAAGAAAAAGCTGATTTTGGTATTGTCGTTGATCCAGATGTAGATCGTTTGGCATTTATATGTGATGATGGAGAAATGTTTGGCGAAGAATATACCTTAGTTGCCTGTGCCGATTATGTTTTAGGAAAAGTAAAAGGAAATACAGTTTCTAACTTATCATCTTCAAGAGCGTTGCGTGATGTAACTGAAAAACATGGTGGAACTTACCAAGCAAGTGCTGTAGGAGAAGTGAATGTTGTGATTAAAATGAAGGAAACAAACGCTGTAATTGGTGGAGAAGGAAATGGAGGAATCATTTATCCAGATTCACATTACGGACGTGATTCATTGGTTGGAGTTGCGTTATTTTTAACACATTTGGCAGAAAAAGGAATGACAGTTCGCGAATTGCGTGATAGTTATCCAAGCTATTTTATGAGTAAGAATAAAATTCAATTGACACCAGAATTAGATGTTGATGGAATTTTAAAAGCAATGGAAGCAAAATACAAAAGCGAAGATGTAACTACGATTGATGGTGTAAAGATTGATTTTGCTGAAAATTGGGTTCACTTGCGTAAATCGAATACAGAACCAATTATTAGAATCTATACAGAAGCAAAATCACAACAAGAAGCTGATGATTTGGCACAACGAATTATTAAAGAAATTGAAGCAATTGCAAATTTGTAAAAGCTGTTAACGTACATGAATAAAGCTATCCGATTGGATGGCTTTTTTTATGGTGTAGATTTACTAAAATTTTAAAAGTAGTAAAAAGAATAGACAGTAAACGTATTGAAATTTAGGTAGTTACATGTTAAATTGAAAAAGTTAACATTCAAAACATTTAAGTTTGTTGGCGTCAACATCGTCGCGTTCACTACCTTTTAGTGGTTTGTTTAGTAAAGGTTTAGTGTCAAGAATACGCTTAAATTCTTTTGCAAATTCAGTAAGCTGATCTCGGCGCGCTTTTATTTTCACTGCAATTTCATTTGCATAACGATCGTACAAATCATCATTCCAATAACGCAAGGCATTTTCAATAACTTCGTCCGTTAATTGTGTTTGAATGTACTTAGCTTCGGTTACAAAAACAGCTTGTGGCGTATCTTGTAGAAAATAGACATCAAAATCGTAAATAAGTCCTTCCATGTATGCTATATCATTTTGAAATGGGCGCAATTCTTCCACCACATTTTCATTGGTAATGATTGAAGGAATTAATCCGCTAGCAGTAAAAAAAGCATTGTCTCTATCTCCTGGAATTGGAAATGCTGTGTAATTCGTTTCATTCTTAACAATTGCCCAACCCCATTGTTTGCTATGTCGGTCCCAATCGCCAATAACTAAATCAAATAAGCGTGCACGCACCAAGCTCGATTTGTCAATTTTTAAACTGTCGTTCAACTCCATTTTCAGTTCTTGCAAATCTTCAGTATCTACAAGTTTTGTTACATTTTCATAGGTTGTCCAATTGACGTTTCCTTCAGTTTCATATTCTAATAAAAATAAACGATTCCCGTATTTTTCATTGTATTTTCCTAACGTAGCTTGCTTCGGTAAAAATAGTGCTTTCGGATTTGTGTGCGGAATAGTAATATTTTCGGCAAGTCTTGCTACAACTGGCGCGGCATATGGATGTTGTGATGAAATACCATCAATGACTATATTTTCCAACCCTAAAACTTTCGCAAACTCTGGCACTAGTTTTTCAGGATTCTTGTTAATACTTCTCAACGTGTACACAATACTATCTTTTTGTCCTTGTATCCGAAGTGAATGCGTTTGTTTTCCGCCACCTTCTTTTATAATTTCGACACCACCAAAAAGTGTGTCTAAAAATACAATGGGTACTTCTACTTTTGCGGTCCAAGCATCTCTGTAATTTTCACCTTGCAATAATGTTTTAGTAATATCGGCTTCATACAAACTGCTAGCACTTACAACAACTGTTTTATGTTTTTTGAAATCGGTGGTTTCTAAATCATCAATATTATGAATGGTACACGTTTCAAATGATTTCTTTGCATTGGAAATGCGCAGATAAATTACAGCAACCACTACAATTAATACAATGAGTGAGATACGAAAAATTTTTTTCATGATTTTTGTATAAGTTGATTCTTTTCAGCGTGTGCAATTGCTTTATCTGTACTTTCAATCAGAACAATATCTACGTCAGTAGTGGCTTCTACAAGCGCTTTTACCAACGCCATCTTCCTTTTATCAGTTACAGTACGAATGTAAATAGCTTTGATTCTGTTAGGAAATTTTCGGGCAATAGCAACATAAATATCATGATCTAAATCTACAGCGTCACCAATTAGTACAAAAGGTAAATTTGGATAAGTTTCAAGAATGTGTGTTATTTTGATAAACTTGTTACGTTCTTGAAACGTTTTCTTTTTTGGATTTTCGAATCCTATATCACGAAGTAATACGATTCCTTTTGGAAAATTGTGAAATGCTAAAAAATCTGAAAGGTATTCGTGTAAATTCCACGGACTATTTGATAAGTAAAAAAACGGATTGTCACGGTTGCCATCTGCGCCTTTTCGGAGTGATGTATAAAACTCATATGCACCTTGCAATGGAATTCTGTGATTACTATGTTTAAAGAATGAATTGATAATCACTTTCCATTTCAATGTGGAAGATAAGCCTGTGTCAATAACAGTATCATCCATATCGGAAATAATACCAAAAGAAGCAGTTTCGCTCGGAATCATCACTTCATCTTTGATAGTATGCGTCAATTTATCATCAATAAATAGCTGGTATGTAATTGGAATCCAGTTTGTTCTAGAGTTTTCTAAATGTGTTGTTTGGTATTCAGTATCTATATAAATATAACCTTCATTATCTGAATGTAGTGTAATCACCTTACCGTTTATGGTTACTTTAACGAGCGCATTTTCAACTTCATCAGTTTCAAATCGTTTATACGAGTTGTATAAATTTTTGATAAAACTATCTTCTTGCGAATGTGTAATACCTTCATCTTCTAGTACACGCGCTTGCGCAAACATTTTTTCTGTATTTGCATAACCGCCAAAAGGCATTACAATCACAGGATCTTCGTCGTCAATAAGTCTTGATATAAATCGAAATATAGGCATCATTTTATGCTTCTCTGTTTACAATTAACGCATGAATTACACCTGGTAACCATCCTAAAAGGGTTAGTAAAATACTAATTACTAGTGTTCCACTAAGTCCGTGTTTTAGGGCAACTGCGACAGGTGGAAATATAATACTTAAAATTATTGTTAAAATTGACATGATCTATTGGTTTTTATTGTTTAGTTCAAAATTACATATCTTACACACGTCGTATTAACGTTGTTACACTAAATGTTAACTCAAATACGTTTATGAATAATAATAGAAGCAATTATGGTAATTTTTGTTTGCAGTGTAACGAAACTTACTAATAAACTACTTATTTCATATAACACAAAACTGCTATGGAAACCACATATACAACTTGGAAAGAAAATACAATTCGCTTAATAGATAAGAAAACAGCTTCATTTTCAGAAGTATTGCATAAGAAAACTGAAACAAATTATCTAAAACGATTGCTTGAAAAAATGGCAACACACGCGGCTTCTCCTAAAGAATTAGAGGTATTTCAACAACAAATGGATGAACTTGTGGCGGCAATTCCAACAAAAACGGGTTTTGAAGACAAAACAATTCGTCGCAATTTCACAAAAAAGAAAGCAAAAATTAAAAATACAGCAGTAACCAAGCACAAGTTGGTAAGTAAAGGCTATTACATTGGTATGTGGATGGCTTTAGGAATGGCACTTGGAATGCCATGGGGCGTTGCTTTTGGAAACATTGCCTTAGGTTTACCAATTGGTTTAGCTATAGGAGTTGCCATCGGAAGTTCGTTAGATGCAAAAGCCGCAAAAGAAGGTAGAATTGTGTAATTACTGTTACTTCTGATACTCTGGCGGCACTTTATCTCTATGTTTCCAACGTTTATGAACCCAATAATAATGTTCAGGAACTTCACGTATTTGTTTTTCTAATTCTCTAAAAAACAATTCAGTAGGTTCGTTTACAGGATAGTTTTTAATACCTTCTGGTGTTAAAGAAATAAAACTTCCCTGGTAATATCCTCGTTTTACTTTTTCAATTTTAAAATAAATAAAAGGCATATTTGCTTTGCGCGCTAGTACTTCAAAACCATTAAAACACGGTACGGTAATATTCATAAAATCAGTCCAATAGTAATTTGGTAATGGTTTTGGCGATTGATCACTAACCATATAATAAGCACCTAAAACACCATCATCTTGGTTTTTTCTAATCGTTTTAAATGTGTTTTTGGTTGTAATTAATGTAGAGTTTCGCTTCTCACGAATATCTCTTATAAGTTTGTCAAAATACTTATTAGTAAGTCGTTTGTAAACTCCGTATCCTT
The DNA here is from genome assembly GCF_965283645.1 of Kordia sp. Classification (GTDB taxonomy): domain Bacteria; phylum Bacteroidota; class Bacteroidia; order Flavobacteriales; family Flavobacteriaceae; genus Kordia. The sequence goes on from NZ_CBDIPG010000001.1 coordinate 54,729, forward strand.
TATGTGAAACATATTCATCCATAATATTCATCCATTCCCAATTGGCATAATGCCCAGAAACTAAAATAATACTTTGTCCTTGTTTTTCATATTCGTTAAAAACTTCAATATTTGGAAAAACAAAGCGTTTTCGTAATTGCGCATCAGAAATTGTTAACGATTTTATCATTTCCAGAAACATATCACACAAGTGACTATAAAACTTTTTTTCAATCTTTAATCGTTCTGCATCACTTTTCTCAGGGAAGACCAACGCTAAATTTTCACGAACTACTTTCTTTCTATAACCAACAATATGATAGACAAGTACGTAACAAAAGTCAGAAAACAAGTAAAGCAAACGAAACGGAAGAATAGAAATCAACCAAAGAATTGGATATATAATAATGAACGCGATAAGCTGCATATGTATACTAAATTTTTGACAAATATAGCTATATTTGACACTTAATAAAGGCTATTTATGATGAATTTAGAACTTGTAACAATCGGAATCATTGTTGCAAACGTATTAGTATCAATAAAAGGATTCGACGATTATGAATTCCGAAACAAATACATTTACAATATTGGTGCCATCCAAAACGGACAACATTACCGAATGATCACATCAGGATTTTTACACGCCAATCCACCACATTTATTTTTCAACATGCTAACGCTCTATTTCTTTGCAGATATCGTGATTATGAATTTTGGGCAATTAAATTTCGTTCTAATATATTTGGCAAGTTTACTCTTAGGAAGTTTATTATCGTTTTTCTTTCATCAAAAAGACTACGCATACACAGCATTGGGCGCAAGTGGAGCCGTTACAGGAATTTTATACGCGGCAATTTTATTAGAACCACATATGACATTAGGACTTCTGTTTATTCCAATTCCTATAAAAGCATGGATATTTGGAATTCTATACTTAGTATTTTCTATTTATGGAATGAAAAAACAACTCGGAAACATTGGTCATGATGCACATTTTGGTGGCGCTGTCGCGGGATTTGTCATAACGTTGGCACTTCGAAATAGTATCGTATATACTGATACGTACATCGTTATTGCTATGGCTTTGCCAATTATTGCGTTATTTGTGATGATTAAAACTGGAAAAATTTAAACAAAAAGAAATATGAAGAAGTTTTTGAAAAATCTAAAAAAGTATCTCATCATCTTTGTCATTACCTTGATATTTCTTGAAATTGGTTCGTACATTGTATTGAGAGTGACTTCATCTTCAAGTACAAAAAACACGGAAACAACTTCTTCATACACACAGATTCCATTAACAATCTATAAAAAACAAAACGAAGACGGTGAAATACAACCACTTAAAAATGCGGTTGTTCCTGTAAAAGAAAATTATGAATCACGTTGGGCGTACAGAGAATTTAATGTGTCTGTAAAAACGAATAAAAAAGGCTTGCGCGATACTGAAACACTTGAAAACAATGAAGTTGATGTTGCTTTCTTTGGCGATTCATTTACGTTCGGACATGGAGTAGAAGTAGAAGAGCGTTATTCAAATGTATTTGCAGATTCTTTACAAGGTGTAAAAGTGGCAAACTATGCGTATTTAAGTGGATTTCAACCAGAACATTATGAATATTTCATTCGAAACAATAAAGATTTACAAGCAAAACATGTCGTTGTAGGAATGTATATTGGAAACGATTTAGCGTCTGATATCCAAGAAACGAATTATGATAGAGCAACGAATACGTTAGAAATTCCAATGCGAATGATTTCGGATGAAGGTTCAATTTACAACGCACCAAAACTGTATGTTTTTCCAATCAATAAACTAATTAGATACAGTTATTTTACAAAATTGGTGGTAAAAATGATCAATCGTTCGCACTACAGAAAAATATTATTTGAAAACTTATTGCCAAATGTACCAAACAGTGTTGCGTTGGAAACGGGAAAAGAAAGTTTAGAAAATAACAGAGGAATTATTGCGTTGCAAGAACTGGACAACATGGTTTCAGAACGTGGCGGAAAACTAACTGTATTATTGATTCCTCAAAATTATTTCTTCTCAAAGAAAAATCCGCATATTCATCCTGAGTTAAAAGATAAAATTAATGAAGTTATAGAAGGTGATAATGTGTACAAAGCAATTCAGAAAGAACTAACGAATCGAAAAATAGATTTCTTCAATCCAATGCCTGTATTAAACGAAGCTTCATATTTTGATGAAGATGCTCATTGGAATAAAAAAGGTCATAAGGAAGTCGGAGAAGCGCTGGCAGATCATATCAAAACCTTGCAAGAATAAATTTTAACGAAATAAATATTATGTAAAAAGCGAAACCTGAGTTTCGCTTTTTCTTTGCTTCAAGAATTGTAAACTAGTTACAAAGCTCTCCGCCCCACCAAGATGGACATGCTAATTGTGTTTCACATAATCCAGTAGCACATACATCAGCGCAAGAATTGAAAATTGTATAGTTAACACAAGTAACTTGTTCCGTGTAGTTTAAACATGGCATTCCAGTACTAGTATCTTGTGCTTTCCCGCCTTGTAATTCACCGCCTAAGTTTGAAATTGATTTCTTGTTTAATGATAAACTTTTTAAATTCTTTTTTTTCATAATAATAATTTTAACGAGTTAATAATTCAAAGACTAACTAATTGTGAATAATTAGAAAGTTGTCTATTTTAAGATTGTTTATAGTGTTTTAAAGAATGCGTTTATGCAATAGTACAGTAAGGATCCATACAAGAATATTGCATGCTTGGACAAGTTATAATTGTACAATAATAGTAGATAGATCTTAAATTTTCTTCCCCTTCTGCTTTTCCTCCTTTAAGATGAGCAATTGCATTTTTCTTTAATGTTAGATTTTTTAAATTCTTCTTTTTCATAAATAATGCCTTTTAATAGATTAATAATAGCAAGACAAACTAATGACAAAAAAAGATGCCTAAAAAGCTTTGTAACCTTTGATTATCGAATTAAAGTCTCTAATATGTATATGTAAATTGTTGATAATCTATTGTTTAAATAAAAAGCATAGGTAAAAGAGTAGATACAAAAAAATCGATCAATAAGATCGGTTTTTTTGTGAAGAGAGCAGGATTATTCCATGATCCTTTCTAACCACTTCTGTAAATAAGAAACCAACAGCTAGCGCAGTACTGTTTTTTTGTTTTACTTCAAAGCTCAAACGTTGTTTGGTTTTTCTATAAAACAAGATTATTCCATGATCCTTTCTAACCACTTCTGCAAATAAGAAACCTACAGCTAATGCTGTACTGTTTTTTTGTTTTACTTCAAAGCTCAAACGTTGTTTGGTTTTTTTTATAAAACAAGATTATTCCATGATCCTTTCTAACCACTTCTGCAAATAAGAAACCTATAGCTTACGCTGTACTGTTTTTTTGTTTTACTTCAAAGCTCAAACGTTGTTTGATTTTTCTATAAAACAAAAAAACCGATCAATTTTGATCGGTTTCTTGCTTGATGTGGGGAGAGCAGGATTCGAACCTGCGAAGACGTAGTCAGCAGATTTACAGTCTGCCCTCGTTGGCCGCTTGAGTATCTCCCCAACGAGTTTGATTTTTATTTCAAATCGGTTGCAAATATACTATTGTTTTTCATCCATGCAAATAAAAAATAAGCGTTTTTTTAGATAAAAAACTAACTTATTGAAAATCAGTTTTGAAAAGTTTACTTTTTTTTTGAAATCAATACTGAAGAATGTAAATTGAAAAAATAAATCCGCTCACATTTGTACAATTTGAGCGGATTTGATATACTTTTTATTGAGTTTACTACATGAAACTACTTTCCTAATAATTCTTTTACTTTAGCTTCTAGCTGTGCGCCACGTAAATTTTTAGCCACTATTTCACCTTTTTCATTTAAGATAAACGTAGCAGGGATTGCTCGTACATTATACGTTCTTGCAATTCCATCTTTAAATCCAGCAACATTTGAAATTTGATGCCAAGGCAAACCATCTTGCTCAATAGCTCTAATCCAGTCTTGTTTTGCATTTCCTTGTCCTTGTCTTCCGTCAAGTGAAACTCCAATAATTTCTAATCCGTCTGCATGATATTTGTTGTATAACTTTACTACATTCGGATTCTCTCTACGACATGGTCCACACCAAGCCGCCCAAAAATCGATAATCGTTACTTTTCCTTTAATATCATACAACGAAACTATTTTTCCATCAGGATTTGGAGCCTTAAAATCGGGAGCAACTGATCCGATAGCGGCTCTAGTCATTTCAAGAATTTTCAAATTCATATCTTGGGCAACTCTTGTTTTCTTCATTTTTGCAGGAAGTTTGTCATAATAAACTTTAGCTTCTTGCACAGGCATTATTTTATAACGCAACATACGATTTACCAATTGCAACGAAATAAAAGAATCTGGATGATCTTTGATATAATTTTTCTGATAATTGGTGCCTTCTTCCTCTAAACCTTTAACCTGTTTACTTAAAGAAGCAATTTTAGCAGTATCTTTTGTTTTTGTAGCGAGTAAATAGCGCTGATTTACAGATTTAATTTTAGTTGAAAGCGCTTTTGAATTTTCTATAAAATCTGAATATTCTTGATTGTGTTTTCCGCCTGTAATTTTAGCTTCTGACAAATTGTTTCTATCAGCGTCAATTTTTATGTTGCCTTTTTCTACAATAATATTTATATTTCCTTGTGCTCCATTTACATAAATGAATCCCATTTCTGGAACTTCAGAGGTTCCATAAAAAGTGAACTTTCCATTTTGAACAATAGCAGTATCTTTTGGCATTGGTTGTCCTTTTTCATTTTGCACTTTTAAAAATGCACGGATACCATCAGGCAAATCATTGATAGTTGTTTCTATTGCATATGAACTATCTCCGCTTTCTTCTTGGTTTCCTCCGCAAGAAGTGAACAAGAACGTACTAGCAATACATGCGATTAAAAATACTTTTTTCACGTTTGTATACATTATTTATAGAATAAATTTAAAAGTTAGATGGCAAATTTAACTAAATGTATATAATTACGCTAGTAAAATTAAAATTGATAGCGAATCCCTAAGGCCAAATCAAAATCAAGATCGTTATTAAATCCTTTTACAAAACCAATTTCTGGTCTAAAATCTAAGGAAAGTAACAATGGAAAGTCAAAATTATACTCTATCCCAACATCACCAGCTACAAAGGCATAAAAACCATCGTTGGTTGCGCCTCTGTTGCTATTCCAGCTACCCAATCCGCCGCCGCCGCCAGCATACCAATTAAATCCACCGTCAATATTCCAAACCCATTGGTACAAACCCGTTAGCTTGTATGCGTCATAATCATTGTTATCTTTCCAGCCTAAATCAAGTTCCAATCTATTGGTATTGCTCAATCCGAGTTGATACGAAATTTCAGTTCCAAATCCGTTGTTACCACCAAGTCGTAGTCCAATGGCATGATCTGAAATATCTTGTGCAGTTGCTGTATATCCAACTAACAATAAACCTAAAATTACTAACTTTTTCATCTCTTTATGTTTAATAATTATACTTAGTTTGATTCTAGTATTATAACTTAAAAAATAAGTTTATATTGCTGAAAAAATTGCAAATTGCGATCAAATTAGTGGCATGAATACAAAATTAGAAGTCTTAAAAAACAACTTAGCAGGAACACTTTTTTATGATGATTTACATAAAATACTATACGCGACAGATGCTTCTGTATATCGTAAAATTCCGTTAGCTGTTGCCTATCCAAAAGGTGTTGAAGATTTGAAAACGCTTATTAATTTTGCTACAACAGAAAATGTATCACTCATTCCACGTACAGCTGGAACTTCCTTGGCAGGACAATGTGTTGGAGAAGGAATTGTGGTAGATGTTTCAAAACATTTTACCAGAATATTAGACATCAACGAAACAGAACAAACGGTTACAGTTGAACCAGGTGTTGTGCGTGATGAATTGAACCAATACTTAAAACCATTCGGGTTATTTTTCGGACCAAATACTTCAACGTCCAATCGATGTATGATTGGTGGAATGGTAGGAAACAACTCATCTGGAACAACTTCCATTCAATATGGTGTTACGCGTGACAAAGTAATTTCGTTAGAAACCATACTATCTGACGAAAGTGAAGTAACGTTTGAAACGATTTCTACAGCCAAATTTCATTCAAAACGAACACAAGAAACCTTAGAAGGTACCATTTACCAAAAAATATACGAAACACTTAGTGATTCCAACAATCAAGCACGGATACGAATTGAGTTTCCAAAATCTGAAATTCACAGACGAAATACAGGATATGCCATTGATGAATTGCTACATTTTGCACCTTTCAACAAAGAAAGTGACACATTTGATATGTGTAAACTGCTTTCGGGAAGTGAAGGTACATTGGCATTTACCACTAAAATAAAGCTACAATTAGACGTTTTGCCGCCTGAACATCATTGTGTAGTTGCGGCGCATTACGAAAGCATAGAAGACTGTTTACAATCGGTTTCGTTGACAATGAAGCACAATTTGTACACCTGTGAAATGATGGATAAAATTATTTTAGATTGTACAAAGTCAAATCTGGCGCAAGCCAAAAATAGATTCTTCGTAAAAGGCGATCCACAAGCGATTTTATTGTTAGAATTACGTTCTATAGACAAAAACGACTTAGCAAAGCAAACAGAAGCGTTACTCACTTCATTACAGCAAGAAGGAAAAAGTTATCACTACCCAATTTTACAAGGTGATGAAATAGGAAAAGCAATGGAGTTGCGCAAAGCCGGTTTGGGATTGTTAGGAAATATTATTGGAGATAAAAAAGCCGTTGCATGTATTGAAGACACTGCTGTTGCGCTGGAAGATTTAGCACCGTATATAGCTGAATTCTCTGAATTGATGAAGAAATACGAGCAAAAAGCAGTGTATTATGCACATGCTGGTGCAGGAGAATTGCATTTGCGTCCAATACTAAACCTAAAGAAGCAAGAAGATGTTGCACTGTTTCGAAAAATAACGCGTGATGTTGCTAAATTGGTCAAAAAATACAAAGGCTCATTTAGTGGAGAACACGGTGACGGAATTGTGCGCGCGGAGTTTATTCCGATGATGATAGGAGAGAAGAACTATGAATTGCTACAAGAAGTAAAGCATGTATTTGATCCGAAAAATATATTTAATCCAGGGAAAATAGTTGATGCGGCTAAGATGGACACGTCTTTACGTTATGAAATTGATAGAGAAGAACCCGTAATTGAAACGATTATGGATTTCTCTGATAATGAAGGAATATTACGTGCGGCAGAAAAATGTAATGGTTCGGGCGATTGTAGAAAACCTGCCTCTTTTTCAGGTGCCATGTGTCCAAGTTACAGAGCCACAAAAGACGAAAAAGATACCACACGTGCACGCGCAAATGCATTGCGAGAATTTTTAACACAATCTGAAAAGGAAAACAAATTTGATCATGCAGCATTAAAGGAAGTTTTTGACTTGTGTTTGAGTTGTAAAGCCTGTGCAAGCGAATGTCCAAGTAATGTAGATGTGGCGGCTTTAAAAGCTGAATTTTTATATCAATATTACAAATCAAACAAACCTACACATCGTGATAAAATGTTTGCATTTTCTACGAAATCGAACAAATTGGCGAGCAACTTTCCGGGACTTTCAAACTTTGTAAAGACAAATGGTTTTACGTCAAAAATTATTAAAAAACAACTTGGTGTTGCTTCAGAACGTACATTGCCATTAAGTTCAAGTAAAACTTTAGATAAGATAATTCAAAAATCATTAAATCAATTAAATAGTAATTCAAATAAATCTAAAAAAGTATATATTTTTAGTGATGAATTTACAAATTATTTAGAATCTGAAATTGGCAAAGATGCATTAATCGTTTTGTCAAAACTTGGGTACGAAATCAAATATATTTCGCACAAAGAAAGCGGACGAACGTTTATTTCGAAAGGTTTTCTAGCGGAAGCAAAAAAAGTAGCCAATGAGAATGTGACTATTTTTAAAGATGTCATACATGAAAATGCTGTTTTGGTAGGAATTGAACCTTCGGCAATTTTAACCTTTCGTGATGAGTATATTCGTTTGGCTAATGATAAAGAAGCGGCGAAACAAATTGCGAAACATACCTACTTAATAGAAGAATTTTTAGCAAAAGAAATAGAAGCAGGAGAAATTACTTCAGAAGCATTTACGGAAGATATTAAAGACGTTAAAATACATGTACATTGTTATCAAAAATCATTGTCAAATCAGAAATGTACATATGATATTTTGAATCTTCCAAAAAACTACAAACCAACCATTATAGCTTCAGGATGTTGTGGAATGGCAGGTTCGTTTGGATACGAAAAAGAGCATTACCAAGTAAGTATGAATGTTGGCGAACAAACCTTGTTTCCAGCAGTACGAGCGGCTTCAATAGATACGCTTTTAGCTGCAAATGGTACAAGCTGTCGCCATCAAATAAAAGATGGAACACAGAAAGATGCCTTGCATCCGATTACTATTTTGCGTAACGCGTTGAAATAATAAATTGTGAATGTTAAATTTTAATGTAAAAGTGTTTTCTGATAAAAAGAGTCTAGAATATAGAGCCAAGACAAGAAGCAATTCTCATTCAATTATTGAATTCCTTTAATTTAAAAACTATTTTTTCGAATAATGAATGTTGAATTGAAAAGGATTTCTCAATACAATTTTTCTTCATTTCATTGCGAAAAACCACTCGAAAAGACGTTTGGTGTTTTAAATGAAAAATATTTTTCACAACCCACAACCCACAACCCACACACTGAGCGGAGTCGAAGTGCAAACCCAACTACTTCTTCGGAGGTTGTACAATCGTAATAGCTGCTAATAAATCCTTATAATCCATAGATTTCAATTCTTCATCGGCATAAAAAGCAGTCAAGCGATCTTCAGTATGACGGTAGAGTTTCCAACGGTTTTTATGATATTCCAAAGCGGTTAAATTTTCAACCCAATCTCCCGAATTTAGATAGATACATGAACCTTTTCTATTGGTTTTCTTCTCCATTTGCGGTTGGTGAATATGTCCACAAATTACATATCCATATTCATTGTCAATGGCTAAATCTGCGGCAACTTTTTCAAAATCATTAATATATTTAACAGCTTTTTTTACGCTATTTTTAATACGCTTAGAAAGTGAATATTTTTCACGACCAATTTTTAATAAAAACCAATTGATATAACGGTTTAGACGGATTAACATATCATAACCCCAACTTCCAAGTTTGGCAATCCATTTGGCATTTTGAATGGAAGCATCAAACACATCCCCGTGAAAAAACCAAGCTTTCTTTCCGTTGAGTTCCAATACGAGTTTATCAACCAAAGAAAAATTACCCAATTTGGTATCTGAAAATCGTCGTAACGACTCGTCATGATTTCCTGTAATATAAACGACCTCAACACCTTTGGCAGAAAAGTCGATTAGTTTTTTAATGACTTGTAAATGTGATTTTGGAAAATAACGCTTGCGAAACTGCCAAATATCAATAATATCACCATTTAAAATTATTTTTTTCGGATCGATACTATTTAAATATGAAAGCAATTCATTAGCATGACAGCCATATGTTCCTAAATGAACATCGGAGATAACCACAAGGTCTATTTTTCGCTTTTTCAAGAAATCTTTTTTCACATCGCAAATAAATAACAAAGACTATGATTGCATGAAAAAATATCGTTAAGGTTAGTTGTTTGAATGTTAACAATATATAAAGGAATCTACTGAAATGTTAAGTTAATTTTAACCATTAGTTGGGTTTTTGAATCTGTTAGATTAAATTTACATTTGATAAAAAAATACTATGGCAGGAAATACCTTTGGAACACTATTCAAATTAACCACTTTTGGAGAATCGCACGGACCCGCAATTGGTGGAATTATTGATGGCTGTCCAGCTGGAATAGCATTAGATATGGACATGATTCAGGAAGAAATGAATCGTAGAAAACCTGGGCAATCAGCTATTGTAACACAACGTAAAGAACCTGATGCAGTCGTTTTTTATTCAGGAATCTTTGAAGGAAAAACAACAGGAGTTCCTATTGGATTTGCTATTCACAACACCAATCAGAAATCACACGATTATTCACATATTAAAGAAACGTATCGTCCGTCACATGCAGATTATGTATATGATCAAAAATACGGTCATCGTGATTATCGTGGAGGCGGAAGAAGTTCGGCACGTGAAACAGCTTCCAGAGTTGTAGCTGGCGCGATTGCCAAACAAATGCTTTCAAACATAAAAATAAACGCATTTGTTTCTTCCGTTGGAGAAATTTCTTTAGATAAACCATATCAAGAATTAGATTTCAATCTAACAGAAAGTAATCCTGTACGTTGTCCCGATCCTGCAAAAGCGGCAGAAATGGAAGAACGAATCAGAGAAATTCGTAAAGAAGGTGATACTATTGGCGGAACAATTACCTGCGTTTTGCAAAATGTTCCTGTCGGATTGGGCGAACCTGTGTTTGATAAACTACACGCCGAACTCGGAAAAGCCATGTTGTCCATCAATGCGGTAAAAGGGTTTGAATATGGAAGCGGATTTGAAGGTTCAAAAATGAAAGGAAGTCAACACAATGATATTTTTAACGCAGACGGAAGTACTAAAACGAATCTTTCTGGTGGAATTCAAGGTGGAATTAGCAACGGAATGGACATTTATTTTAGCGTAGCTTTCAAACCTGTGGCAACTATTATGCAGAAGCAACAAACCATCAACAAAGACGGTGAAGTAGTTGAAATGACAGGAAAAGGTCGTCACGATCCATGTGTAGTGCCAAGAGCAGTTCCTATTGTGGAGGCAATGGCAGCGTTGGTTTTGGCAGATTATTATTTAATCAACAGAACCATCAAACTATGAGTGTAAAAAATTTTTTCGTAGCTGTTATTAAAATATTCGCGATATACATTTTCATTGAAGGAATCATTCCAATAATAGTAAGTATTATATATTTTAATGGACAAGAAAAAGATGATACATTCTTATTAAGTTCAATCGGTATTATTTTACTCTTTTTTGCAATTATTTACTTCATGCTCTCATTTGCAGACAAGATTGTTAGTTTTTTACGATTAGACAAAGGATTTGAAGTAACACGTTTCGATTTTTCTAAAGTAGAAAGCAATTATATAACCGAAATTGCAATTGCAATTATGGGTGTATACATGCTATTCATAACAATTCCTTTCATGTTATATGATGGTTATATTTTACTAAAAAGTAACGTAAACACGAACAGCTTTGAGTTTAAAGATCCTCAATTACTAAAACAAAACCTATATAGCAATCTATTATACCTCTTAGTTGGAATAATTATTATATTTTTAAGGAAACCAATAGCAAATATATTTGCTTCAAAATCATAACAAACCAACGTTTCACAAACGAAACACTTAACATTATATGAAAAAATTAGCATTACACTGGCAAATTATTTTAGGAATGGTTATCGGAATTCTTTTTGGATTATTGATGACTACTTTTGAAGGCGGAAAAGAGATTGTTCAAGATTGGATAAAACCTTTCGGGAAAATATTTATCAAATGCCTTAAAATGATCGCCATTCCTTTAATTCTTGCGGCATTGATAAAAGGAGTTTCTGATTTGAAAGATATTTCTAAACTCTCAAAAATGGGAGGAAGAACCATTGTTATTTATATCGCTACGACTGTTATTGCGGTAACTATTGGTTTAATGCTTGTAAATGTTGTCAATCCTGGAAAAGCGATTTCACAAGAAACGCGTACAGAAATGATTGAAAATTATAGTGGCGACACGACAAAGTATCAAGAAACTGCAAAATCTCAAAAAGACGCTGGACCATTGCAGGCATTGGAAGATTTAGTGCCTGACAATATTTTTATGGCGGCTACAAGCAATAGAAACATGCTTCAAATTATATTCTTTGCAATCTTTTTTGGAATTGGTTTGATATTAATTCCAGAAGAAAAAGGAAAAACGGTGAAGAGCTTTTTTGATGGTTTCAATGAAGTCATACTCAAAATGGTCGATTTAATAATGCTTGCAGCTCCTTACGGTGTATTTGCTTTGTTAGCGGCAATTATTGTAGAATCACCAAGCTTAGATTTATTCCAAGCATTAGGTATGTATGCACTTACCGTTGTTGCAGGTTTGGTATTTATGATTAGTGTTTATATAGCAATCGTATTTATAGTTACTAAAAAAACACCAAAATTCTTCCTTAACGGAATTTCTCCTGCACAATTACTTGCTTTTTCTACAAGTTCAAGTGCTGCAACATTACCCGTTACAATGGAACGTGTTACGGAACATTTAGGAGTAGAAGAAGAAGTATCAAGCTTTGTATTGCCAATTGGAGCAACCATTAATATGGACGGAACAAGTTTATACCAAGCAGTTGCGGCAGTATTTATTGCACAAGCTTTTGGTATGGAATTAGATTTTGCAACACAGTTAGGAATCATTGCAACAGCAACATTAGCTTCTATAGGAAGTGCGGCTGTTCCTGGAGCAGGAATGGTAATGTTAGTAGGTGTATTAGGCTATGCTGGAATTCCAGAAGCTGGATTGGCCTTAATATTTGCTGTAGACAGACCTTTAGACATGTGTAGAACAGTTGTAAATGTTACTGGTGATGCAACCGTTTCAATGGTTGTGGCTAAATCTGTTGGCAAATTGAACGATCCAAAACCAAAAAACTGGGATGATAATTACGAAGCCGTAAAATAATTTCAAAAAACCAACTTTTTTACATAAATTTAAACAGAAATAACCACCAAAATATACCTTCATGAATATCTGCTTTTTAATGTATCCTTGGGAAGATATAGACCCAGAAAATGATACAAGTCTTGCTTTAATAAAAGAATGTGTAAAAAGAGGACATGGAGTCGCTATGTGTACACCTTCTAACTTAACAATACGTGATAGTGTTACCAATGCTTTTTGTACGGTAATTGGAAGAATGGAAAAAACACCAAGTACATTAAAATCATTCTACATGAAAGCCACCTTACGAGAAGAAATGCTTCCATTAGCTGGTTTTGATGTCATATTCATGCGTGCAAATCCACCATTAGATCCTATAATGCTGAACTTCTTAGATTCTGTTAAAGATGATGTTTTCATTGTAAATTCATTACAAGGAATGCGTGAAGCAAACAATAAACTATATACAGCGGCTTTCGGAGATGCGCATAGTAACATCATTCCAAATACGCATGTATCTAAAAATAAAGACTACTTAGTTGAACAAATTAAAGAATCAAAATCTGATAAAATGATTCTAAAACCGTTGAATGGTTTTGGAGGTTCTGGAGTTATTCTCATTGAGAAATCAGCCATGAATAACATCAAATCACTATTAGATTTCTACATTACAAGTAGTGATGGCTCATCAAACTATGTAATTCTTCAAGATTATATAGAAGGCGCAGATCAAGGCGACGTTCGTATTTTGCTACTAAATGGAGAACCTATTGGTGCAATGCGACGTATTCCTGGAAGCGACGATCACAGATCTAATGTAAGTGCTGGCGGAAGTATCGCAAAACATACATTAACTAAAGAAGAAAAAGCATTGTGTAAACAAATAGGGCCAAAATTAGTAAATGACGGATTGTATTTTGTTGGAATTGATGTTATTGGTGGAAAATTAGTTGAGGTAAATGTAATGTCGCCAGGCGGAATTACATATATAAACAAAGTATACAAAGCTAAATTACAAGAAAAAGTAATTGATTTTGTAGAAAGTAAAGTTACGGATAAGCTACAGGCATTTGACAGACGCGTACGTTTACGTAAAACCGTTGATGATGCATGAATAGTAAAAAAATAATAATAACAAACCCAATAGTTACAGTAGATTGGTTGCAAGAAAAGCTCAATGCAACCAATCTTGTTATTTTAAACGGAACCATTCCAAGAGTGGTTGATGCAGACAAACCCAAGGAAACACAACAAATTCCCAACGCACGTTTTTTTGACATAAAAAATGTATTTAGTCAACCAAACGCTCCTTTTCCAAATACAATGATTAATCTGCCAGAATTTATACTAAAATCACAAGATTTAGGCATTAATGAAGATAGTGCAATTGTTGTATATGATGAATTAGGCATCTATTCATCTGCAAGAGTTTGGTATATGTTTACATCGATAGGATTTGACAATATTGCGGTGTTAGATGGTGGATTTCCAGCATGGAAAGCAAAAAAATATAATTGTGAAGAAAAAGTACTTTTTCAAGGGAAACAAGGTGATTTTCAAGCTCAATATCGCACAAATTTGTTTAGGAATTACACTCAAATGTTACAAGAAATTCAAAACAAGTCAAGCTTAATTTTAGATGCGCGTTCTTCAGATCGGTTCACGGGAAAAGTTCCAGAGCCAAGAAAAGGCTTGCGTAGCGGGCAAATTCCAACCTCAAAAAATCTTCCGTATGCAGCACTATTACACAACAAGCAATTAAAATCGAAGTCAGAAATCAAAGCTATTTTTGAGGCATTACAAACAGATGAAACGGAACTTGTATTTTCATGCGGATCAGGAATTACGGCGTGTATTCTGGCATTAGCCGCTGATTACGTAGGATATAAAAACTATTCGGTTTATGATGGTTCGTGGACAGAATGGGGAAGTTTGTACAACTAAATCGTCATGGAAGAATTGAATCAAACAGAAACACATCTTGATCAAAATCAGTTACAAGAACAACTTTTAGAAACGCATATTACCTTAGAAAAACTAAAAATTGTTCGCAAAGGAATCTTAAAAGATGCAGCAATCATAGGTTCTATAGGGCTTTTTATCATTTTAATTGGAATTTATATACAGTATGCAGAATGGACTGAATATCCCGTAATTCCATTTTTAATATTTGTTGGTGGTGTATTTTTAGCTGTAGCGTTACGACCTGTGCAACGTTTTAAAAAAGAGCAGAATGAAGCCGAAGAAACTCGTAAAAATTTGCAAACCTTATTAAAAAAAGATAATTTAGACTATAAAGCAGTTGTTCAAGTCACTAAAAATGATAAAGGTGATTTTGATGTTGAAAAAAAATATAAATAGTTAGAGTAGGATAGCAGTATGGAAAACGTTAGTCATTGTAATTTTTGTGAACACAAAGAATTTGATTTTGCCACGGGAAATATATGTGGACTTACCCAAAAAAAAGCCGATTTCATTAAAAAATGCCCTAAAATAAGTTTTGATGTCAATGCTAAAGAAAAAATTGCCCAAATCAATCAAGAATACAAAGCAATAAAAGATCGTAAAGTTGACGTTATTGGTCATTTAGTACTTTACTCAATAATTGGAGTTGCTTTAATTATCATTGACATTTACTTTACACAATACCTATTTGAAGCTGGCTGGATCTCTACCGCTAGCATTGTAGGAATTGCTGTAGGATTATCGTTAATAGGATACGGATTCGCTCCATTAGTAAATTATAGAGAAGCAAGTGGCGCGGCAAAATCACAAAAAGATCGTTTGGATGCTATTCTAAAAACATATGATTACGGGTACGATATCAATTTTGAAGATGAAAACTATCTAACAGCTGTCACATTGCGAAGAGTGAAATAATATGTACGTTCATACACAAAGTAACCAGTTACATGAAAAAACTTACCATAAAAGAAATTATCACCAAAATTGAAAATGGAGAACTGTTCAGAGCAGTTTCGTCAGATTATTCATTTACGATAAAAATTGACGCGTATGTTCCATATGCTTGCGGTGCTGTACACGACGGACATCAATTTAGACGCGAACTTTGGGAAAATTGCATACACACCGAATATGAACGTTGGTTTGAAGAAGATCCGGCTACGAGAGCAATGGTAAAAACACATCCAATCATAATTGCTGGAATGGATTCACGTTTTGAATACGATCTAAATCGAGCGCCAGAAAGTGCCATTTATGAAGACGCTTGGGGAAAACAACTTTGGCATAAACCGCTTTCGGAAGACATGAAACAGAAAAGTTTGGACAAACATGCAAACTTTTACAAAGTAGTACATGCGTTAATAGCGAAACTTGAAGAAAAATTTAACGCTTGTGTTATATACGACATGCATTCATACAATTGGAAACGTTGGGAACGTGAAGTGCCAACATTCAATTTAGGAACAGGAAATATAGACAATGAACGCTTTGGCGAATTTATAGAATCTTGGCGCAGAATGCTTTCCATGATTGAATTGCCAAATGATATCGTTTCTACATCAAAAATAAACGATACATTTCAAGGAAACGGCTACTTTTTAAAGTACATCACACAACATTTTAGCAACACTTTAGTTTTGGCAACCGAAGTAAAAAAGATATATTGCGACGAAATTAATCAAGTCATGTTCCCCGAAGTTGTAGCGGCTATTGAAAAACAGTTACGCCGCATGCTACCTAAACATGCAACTGCTTTTTACGCAAAACACAAATAAGAAGATTTTTTCAGGATGAATGATATTAATGTAGCGAGCAAAGTGCTTTTTGAAATAGACACTAACATTAACAATATTGTAAAAAAGATAGAGTTGTTGAGTTATGTCAACCCTATAAATATTGAAGAAGAAAAAGAAAAATTCTTCAAATCGAAATACTTAACAGATCCAAAATTCAAATATCCAGCTATGGATTTTGATCGTTTTCAATTGCATAGAGAACTCATTTCTCAACCGATAGAAAACATTGAAAATGAGTACACTAGAGAGTTGTATGAAGATACTATTTATGCCTATTCAGGATTAATTCAATGTATTCAAACAATTGGCACAAAACGAAAATTCTATTACAATAGTCTGCGTTCGTTTGGTACACCAACTGAACAAGATGTGGAAAATGCAAAATTTATTCTACATTTTGAAGAGGAAGACGAAAACGATGCACAGTTTCAGCCTAAATATTCTCCGAAAGAAGCAGCAGCACTTTTCCGAGCGTACTCAAAACAATACGATTTTTCATATCACATTAAATTTTCCAGAGATATGAGCGCCATTGCGATGGTTTTAAATAATATTAAGACATTGGTTATCAACGAAAATCATACCTTTTCAGATAATGAAATTGCAGTTTTGACCAATCATGAAATTGGCGTACATATGGTAACTACCATGAACGGATTGTTGCATCCGCTAAAAATATTCTCCAACGGATTTCCTAATTATGAAGAAACGCAAGAAGGTTTGGCAGTTTTTTCAGAATATATGAGCAATAATTTAACGGTAAAACGCTTAAAAGAATTGGCGTATCGTGTAATTGCTGTTGATAGTTTGGCAAAAGGATATTCGTTTTCGACAACTTTTCGAAAGTTTGTGAATACGTATGATTTAGACAAAGAAACAGCATTTAATATTTCGGTTCGTGCACATCGTGGTGGCGGATTTACCAAAGATTATTTATACTTATCAGGATTAAAAAAAGTGTATGATTATTACAAATCTGGAAAAGATATGAATACGCTATTGCGTGGTAAAATTACGTTAGACTATTTGGATAATATTGAATCCTTGGCAAAAAATGGTTGTGCAGTATCTCCAAAGCATATTACAGATTCATACAAGGAGAACAAAAACACAAACAAAACTGTTGATTTTATATTAGAAAACTTGAAATAACAATAGCGAAATTATTTTACCTATATTGTTTAAAGTGTAGTTACATCTTCAATAAAAAAAATCAAAGAATTAGAATAGTTTACAGGAATTATCGCTAGTTAAGTAACAATATATACCGAATTCATGCGTATAAGTGTATGAAGATTGTTTATATTGTTAATCTCTTATTTCAAAATCAAAACATGTTGAATTTAAAACAGAACCACTGTTCCCCATTTTTCAAAGTTTTTTTTCTACTATTCTATTTCTGCACAGTTTTTAGTGTATCTGCTCAAACGCAAACGGATTCCTTGACTACAAAATCGTATGATGAATTGACAAAAGCATATAAAAGCGCACTCAATTCTAATCGTGAAATGGCCTTAGAATACTCAAAAGCGGCGTATGTAGTTGCGCAAAAAGAGAAAGATACATTCAATATTGTATATGCGTTGTATAATTTGGCAGATGTAAAATCATATTTATCTAAAAATGTAGAAGCGTTAGACGATTTAGCAAAAGCAATAGAAATAGCAAAACAGCTAAACGATACTAATGTGTTATACGATTTGTACAACTTAAAAGGAATTATCGCTACTGATATGGGCGAATATTTAGAGGCATTAGACGCTTATATTATATCTAAAGAGTATGCAATACTAGCAAATAACGAGCTGAGCAAAACTGCGGCTTCAATTAATATCGGATTTATCAAAAAGTTGAATCATGATTATGAAGAGTCAATTTCAATATTTAAAGAAAATCTAGAAATAATTGATCAGATGGATCTTGATTCTGTGAAAAAAAATCATAACAAACGATTTTTATATATCAATCTGTCTGATGCGTATTTGCGCATGAAAGAACTAGGTGCAGTGGAAGATGATTACATCAAAGAAGCTACATATTACAATGATTTGGGATTACAAATTAGCTCAAAAACTAAAAATACGGGTCAATACTATGGTTTTCTAATCAACAAAGCCATCATTCATTTTGAAAAAAATGAATATGAGAAAAGTATCAAACTTGCAACTGAAATAAAAGAACATGCACTAAATACAAAAGATACAGTGTCATTAGGAACAATGTATTATTATATTGGGAAAAATTATCATTCGCAAGGAAAGCATGAAAAAGCGATTGAAAATTTGGAAAAATTCTATGAAATTATCCAAAAATCACAAAAAAAATACTCTAACGAATATCAACTACACTTTTTATTGGCATTGAGTTACTCAGAAGTAGGAATGCGTAAAAAATTCTATTTTCATCTTAATGAACATAACCGATTGCAAGATGAAAAGGAAAAAGAAAGCATAAAGGTAGTTTCGGACATTCATACCAAATATGATCTTCCTTCAATGAAGGATGAACTGGAAAAAATTGAAAAAGAATATGAAAAGCAAGAGATCCGTAAAAAATGGTTGTATGGTATTTCGGGTTTTTTAATTATCGTATTAATTGGAGTTTTCTTTTTTTACAAACTAAAAGTAAAACGAATTCAAAAAAGGGTAGAAGCAGTATTACAAAAAGTAGTTGCTCTTGAAAATGAACAAGAAGCGCAAAAACAAGAAAAGGATAAAACGATTGCAACTTCTAGCGTTTCAGAAAAAGTTACAGACGAAAAAGCAGCATTATTATTAGAAAAGTTAGCGGAATTTGAAAAACAAGAAGAATATTTATCAGTAGATTGTAGTTTGACTTTTGTAGCTGAAAAATTAGCATCTAATACTTCCTATGTTTCCAATGTAATCAATAATTATAAACATAAAACATTTAAAGTATACATTACCGAATTACGAATCAATACGGCGTTAATTCGTTTGAAGAATGATGAAAAACTACGCTCATATACCATAAAAGCAATTGCCGAAGAATTTGGATTTAAACGACAAGAAACGTTCTCAAAAGCATTTAAAGCGCAAACAGGAATTTACCCTTCACAATACCTTAAAAAGCTACGAGAAGATTTAGAAATTGATTGATAGTTTATAAACCATCAATGTTAATCCCTTGAAAATACTCATATTTTTAGTTTATTTACACTAGAAACATTAAACTGTATTGCAATGAAAAAACAAAATATACCTTCTTTACTATTGAAGAAAAATAAAATTTCAAACCTTACTAGATTATCAAACCTTGTTGGCGGATCAGAAACAGTAACGTTTCCTTCAGAAGAATTTCCTTCGCATAATCAAACAGCTCTAACACACTGCGGAACCTGTACGGAATGTATTTCACATAGGCCAAATGAATGTGGAACCAATGACACAATTAGAAGCTTAGGAAATGTTACAATGAATGCAATAAAAACTACAACGAACATGGGTTCAAGAGATGATAATTGTTAATCAAGAACTGTATAAAGAAAGAAGCAATCTGTAAATTAACAACTTAAGTTTTATAGATTGCTTTATTTCATTCGCAATGACGACTTTTTAGATAGTTTTTTTTCTTGGTAAGAAGTTACTTATCGTTTTAATGTAAAATGTCCTTTGTAAGTCTGATTATTACTTGGTCTCTCAACCATAAACCAATAATCGGATGAAGGCAATTGCTTTCCATGAAACGTTCCGTCCCAACCTGTGGATTCAGGTTTTAAAATGGTTAACAATTTTCCATAGCGATCAAAAATATGAATGCGTAAATCTAGTTCATATTCTGATGAAATAATTTGCCAATAATCATTATATCCGTCATTATTTGGTGTGAAAAAACTTGGGTAAAATAATAAGTTTACTTCTTCACTCACAACGCCACAACCATTTTTATCTCGTACGTATACTGTAATGCTTCCCGCTAGTAAATCATTGAAAATAGAGCTATCTTGATAATTTACACCATCAATTGAATATTCATAATCGCCAATTCCTTCAACAAAAACTTCTAGTTGATTGTTATTAAAAGTCCAATCTTGTATCTCAATATCAGTTATAATTGCTTCGTCTGACGCTATAACGCGAAAAGTTTGTGTATTGCTACAACTTACAGCAGGCGTGGAAGCGTAATTGGTACTAACTGTTACGGTGTATAATCCAGCTTCTGTAATGGTAATATCTTGTGTCGTTTGTCCTGTATTCCAATTATACTCATCGTATCCTGCATCTGCACTAATTACAATACTTTCATTTGTACATACATATGCTGTAATTTCGTTAGTATTCACGTTTGGAACGTCTTTAACTTCAATAAAAAACGAAGTTGTATCGTAACAATCGGTTTCGATATCATTTTCAATTCGGACAAAAATTTCTTGCGGATTTGTATCATTTGCAAAACTTGTAGCAATTTCATTCACACGAGTATCTGCATCTGCTTGTGAAGTATAATAATTAATAGAAAACCCACCAGTTTGACCGTTTGCTACGAATTCATTTTGTACAGCTAAATCGAATACTTCGGTGTTATCATTGCTAACATCATCACAAATAATCAAGTCACTAACGGCGTTTGCAATATATTGTGTTTCCAATGATAACATAAAATTTACTATTGTAAAACAAGCTGTATTTTGACGATTTTGTTTTCTGGCATATATTGTTTGAGAAGCATTTACAAGCAAATAATTTGTTGACAACCTGTTGGTGTCATTGGTTGCATCTGTTATATTTTCATAATAAAATACATCAAAAAGGCTACTACTTTGCGTTCCTAACACTTGATTAGAAAACGATGCTAAGTTTATAAATTCTTGTGCATCATTTAGTTCATCACAAATATGAATATCCGAAATCACTTCTGCAGTCGGACTTTCGTACACAATTAAATCAAAACTTGTAATTGCAAAACAATTTGGATTATCAGTATATGCAATTTTTACAAAAATTTCTTCTGGATTACTCGTATTCATATAGTTTGTAGACAATACATTTTCTGTAGTTTCAGCATCTTCAAAACTTGTGTAATACGAAATGGTAAATGCATCACCAACAGCTTGTCCGGCACTGACTTCCGCATCTTTGGTTGTTAAATCGAAAAGCGCAACACCATCATTTAAAATATCATCACACACTACATAATCAGAAACTGTATTGGTAATAAGTGGATTGCTAATAACAACAGTTGTTGTATTGGTTTGTGAGTACGTTCCAGAGTTTACGGTAACCGTAACTTCATAAGTTCCTGTTGTCATGTAGGTATGTGTTGGATTTTCGAGCGTAGATGTTACTCCATCTCCGAAATCCCATAAAATTGAAGTTATATTTTCAATATTTACACTAGGTAAAAACGATGTAGCTTCACCAAAACATGTATTTTCAACAGTAATACTCACTAAGAATAATGATTGTATAAATGGCGGCAAACCTTGTCTGGAAATTCCGGAACCTAAATTTACACCTTCATTTACATAATCAGCCGCCGTTCCGTCAGCCTCTGGATTGTTTATGACACCAAGATAATTTTGGCTAGGTCTGGCATAATAAATTTTCCCATCGATGGCCAATTGTAATCCAGCTCTACGTTCTACAGCCGAATGTAGTTGTACTTTTGTAGCATTTATATCTGTTGCCGTCAAATCAAATTGATGTAAATATGTGGTTGTAACTGTGTATTGCCCAGAAGACACGTACATTTTTTCTGAACTAGGAGAAAACTCAGCACAATACGGTGCATTTTCGGTGATTAGTTGTGTAATTTCAGGACTTACCATTCCTGTAACACTGTCAAAATTATGCAAACATACATGTAATTGATTTTGATTGCATAGCGCAATTTTTGTTCCGTCAGGAGAAATTTTCAAATAACCTCTACCGTCTGCAGTAGCACAACCATCATAAGTAGATCGTACGGCATTTATGTTAATTCCGGCAGTTGTAATGTGGTATGCATGAAACGTGTCATAATCAAACTCGATATTACCTGGAAACGAAGCATAACTCACTACCCAATATCCATCATTTTCATCACTTACAGCGGCTATTTTTTCAGCGCTTGCCGCTAATAATAGTATGTTTTTCTGACTTGGAATAATATCTCCATTTCCAGCATTTAGCGTTAAATCTAAGACACTATAAAACAAACCACCTCCATCAGTGTTTTGATCTACGGAAAAAATATAATACTTGTCAGTATCATCAGGAAACGGCACAATAATTCCAGATTGTGAACTTGATGGATTTCCTTGTAATCCAAACCCATTGGGCATAATGTCATGATTTTTATCCCAAACTGTAATTCCATCAGTATAAAATAATAATTGTCCGTCAGCATTGGAAATTGTTGCACAACCTTCAAATGTTTCAAGTTGTCCGTCAGTGATAGCAACAGGAGTTCCGCTATTAAAATCCAAGCCAGCATTATCTCCAAAATACCAAATGTTAGTTTGTCCTTGTGAAAAAGAATAAAGAAAACTAACTATAGTAAAAACGAAAAGTAAAATTTTTCTTTTCATGCGGTATTTATTACTCGAAAAATAAATTAAAATGTGCAGTAATCAAAATCTTAGGACGAATAGTAAAGTTACCACATTTTTATGAAATTTCCTTTTCATTGTAATTTGTTGTTTGTGAAAAATTTAATAACATCAGATACTCGGAAAGTTTTCCTATCTTAAAGCTTTAAAATAGCACTACATATATGTCGTATTGGGCAATTGGAATCGTAATTTTTATTTTCATTTATATCTTAGCAAATGTAATTTTATACTTTTTGCAAGAACGTTTTATTTTCAAAGCTGAAAAACTGCCAAGTGATTTTAAATTTGATTACGAAAATCAACTTTTTGATGAATACAATATTGAAGTTGATCCTGGTGTAAATATTAATGGAATCCATTTTAAAGTTCGAAATCCAAAAGGTGTTGTGTTGTACTTAAAAGGAAACTCAAGAAGCATCAAAGGTTGGGGAAAATTTGCGGTAGATTTTACACGACATGGTTTTGATGTATTAATGGTAGATTATCGCGGCTATGGAAAAAGTACTGGAAAACGCACAGAAGCTGGCATTAAGAAAGATTTGCAATATGTGTACGATCGGCTAAAGGAACAAGTAGACGAGAAGTATATTACGTTGTATGGAAGATCATTAGGTTCAGGTTTTGCAACGAAATTGGCATCTAGCAATAATCCGCGGTTGCTCATATTAGATGCGCCTTATTACAGCGTAAAACACATTACAAAACGGTTTTTACCCATTATGCCAATGTCGTTAATATTGCGATTTCCTGTAAAAACGTATCGTTGGATTGAATATGTAAAATGTCCGATCAAAATAATTCATGGTACAAGTGATAAATTAATTCCGTTCAAAACGAGCGTGAAATTATCTAAAATCAACCCAACTTGGACACGTTTATATCCTGTAATTGATGGCGGACACAACAATTTGCATACATTTCCACAATACCATCGTTTTTTAGAAGAAATATTACATTCAGAATTACCAAAAGAAATAGATCCGCTAACCTCAAGTTTGAGTTTTAGACGAAAAAAACAATAAATGAAGCGTTTAAAAACAGTAGGTATTAGTATCATTGCACTTTATTTAGTGATCTTATTTATGTTACTCAATTTTCAAGAAAAACTTATATTTAGAAGTCAAACGTTGCCACAAAACCATGTGTTTACGTCAGTTGTTCCGTTTGGTGAATTATTTCTGAAAGCTTCTGATGGCGCCGTTTTAAACGGATTGCATTACAAACAAGAACAACCAAAAGGTGTGCTTATCTATTTTCATGGAAATGCACAAACGTTGGAATATTGGGGAAAATGGGCAGAAGAATTATCCAAACGATACCAATACGATGTTGTACTAATGGATTATCGTGGATTCGGAAAAAGTACAGGAAAACGTAGTTTTGACGCTATGTTAGCAGACGGAATGCTGTTTTATGACTATTGCAAAACGAAATTTCCGGAAGAACAAATTACAATTTTTGGACGTTCGCTTGGTGGTGCATTTGCGACACATGTTGCCACAAAAACGAATTCGAAACGGTTGGTATTGGAATCTACATTTACGAGTGTTTATGAAATTGCAAGCAAACGATTTTGGTTTTTACCATTAAACTGGTTGTTGAAATATCCTTTTCAAAACGATCAAAATATTCAACAAATTTCAATTCCAACTTACTTTATTCATGGAACGGAAGATGCTGTTGTTCCTTATGAACACGGGAAAACACTCTATGAAAAGTCGGGTAGTGGTACTAAAAAACTCTATACCATTCAAAATGGAATGCATAATGATTTGGTAAATTATCCAGCGTATTTTGAAGCACTTGATGAAATTTTAAAATAATAGCATAAATAGTTTTAGCTACGCTATGCTTTTTATCAATTTGATTAATATGCTTCCCTAAAACCTAAAGAACCGATTAACCTTTCTTCCTCGCTGCACGTAAATTCAAAAATTCTACCATTAATGAGAAGGCAATCGCAAAATATAAATATCCTTTCGGAATAGCGCCAACAGACTGATTAAACACTTTTAAATGTGAAATGTGCGCCGCTTCTGCTATCAACATAAATCCAATAAGTATTAAAAATGACAATCCTAATATTTGAATTGAAGGATTTTTATTGACAAAACTCCCAACAGGATTCGCAAACAACATCATAATAATCACAGAAATTACTACAGCAATAATCATAACAATCAACGCATCAGTTGGATTTGAAGAAATTCCGTTTGTCATACCAATTGCGGTCAAAATAGAATCAAAGGAAAAGACAATATTAATCATGGTAATCTGAACAATAGCTTTAGTTAAGGTGGTAGAACGGTGGTTTTTTACTTCCCGTTCATCATGCTCACGGTCAACTACTTTTTCATGAATTTCCTTGGTGCTTTTATACAAAAGAAAAATTCCTCCAAAAAATAAAATCAAGGCTTGCCAGCTAATTCCGCCAGAAACCCAACTCTTATTAATATGCCAAAAAGGAGCTTTCATTGCCACTAAAAAGGAAATACCAAATAGGAGCACAATACGCATAATCATTGCCAATGCCAAGCCTATATTGGTTGCTTGCTTGCGTAACTTATCGGGCAACTTTCCAGCGGCAATTGAAATAAAAATAATATTATCAATTCCGAGAACAATTTCTAATAGTGTCAGCGTTACAATAGCCGCCCAAACATCTGGATTCGAAAAAAGCTCAAACATATCTATTTAATTTTTGTAACCGTACCGCGTTTTTTAGTTTTCTGATCTTCTAACAGTGAATATTCTAACAAATACGTGTTTTCAGTAGTTGAAATAATTTTCATCTGAATAGGTTTGCTATCCACAAAATCAATCGGACGTAATTTTCTGCCAATAAATTCACACTCATTTACCCAACGAATGGTAAATGTATCAATCTTATTATCATAATAGTCAATACTCAATGTATCTGTACGGACAGACCTTCCCGTTTTTGTTTCGCCATTAATCTCATACGTAAACTCAAAAGTTCCCGTTTGAAAATCTTTACAATTTCGTTCTACAGAATAGCAAGAAGTCAAAAGTAGGGCAAGGCAAGTGATAAAAAAGAAATTTTTCACCGATTGTAGTTTTAAAATGAATAGTGCTACAAAGAAACTAAAAATTTAAGTTGGTTAAAAAGGAATCCTGTTATTTTTGATATGCGTCAAAAGTTCCGTCTGTATAAAAAATAACAATCTTATCTATTGTTTTGCCATTCGACTGAATTGTGGAAACAACTTTTTCTTCCAACGGCAATGATTGTTGTGTGACTTGTTTTTCAATTTTTGATGTCGAAATTGGAGGAGAAGTTGACTCAATTTTTTCTTGAATAATTTTAGGAAAACTTCCTTTTCCATTCAATAACCAATACAATTCAACTTCGGGAAAAGCTGTCAAAATTTTCATTACAAACTCTAAACTTGGCTTGTTTCTGCCAGAAATAATATGCGAAATACTCGAACGCTGTACACTCAGTTTATCTGCAAAAGCAGAAGCCGAAAGTCCATAATAATCAATGATTTTTTTGAGTCTTTTAGAAAAATCAGTTGTGTTTATCATTGTAAACAAGTATTACCGAATTAATATGTTTACAAAAGTAAATAGTTTATACTGTTTAAACAAATAAACAATGTTAATTCAATGTGAGTGATTATAAATTACTTTAAGTAAACGTATTTAAGTATCTGAAAATATATAAGTTAACATATATTAAGTGTCTATCAATTAAATCGTAGCCATTTTGCGTGGAACATATGCGCATACTGTTTACATTACTAAACAACAACGTTGATAAAAGCTGTTTACATTTGTAAATAAAATAGTGTTTACATTTGTAACTCGTAACAACGCATATATGTATACACATCATTTAGCGAATTGGTATCGCAATCATTTTGAAACATCTTTACAAGGACGTTATATTACACTAAATCATATTTCTCCATTATTGGAAAAATTGCCAAAGAAATTTTCTGTAACACAAATTGGTGTTTCTGTTTTGCAACGTCCTATCCATTCCCTAACGATTGGGAATGGTTCCAAAAAAATATTGATGTGGTCACAAATGCATGGAAACGAATCGACGACAACAAAGGCTGTTTTTGACTTGTTAAACTTCTTAAATGAACCTTCCGATATAGTAAATACTATTTTGAATGAATGCACAATTTGTATCATTCCAATGTTAAATCCGGATGGATCTGAAGCATATACGCGTGTAAATGCTAATGAAATTGACTTAAATCGTGATGCACAAACACAAACACAGCCCGAAAGTTTAGTGTTAAGAAGTGTATATGACACGTTTCAGCCTGATTATTGCTTCAATTTACACGGACAGCGAACCATTTTTAGTGCGGGAAATCATGATAAATCGTCTATCATATCATTTCTAACGCCGTCTGAAGATGAAAAACGATCTATTACACCAACTCGTGAAAAAAGCATGGAAATCATTGTAAAAATGAACGAAATGCTACAAAAGCTCATTCCAAGCCATATTGGGCGGTATGATGATGGTTTCAATATAAATTGTGTTGGCGATACGTTTCAAGCACTTGGAACGCCAACCATATTATTTGAAGCTGGACACTTTCCGCACGATTATCAACGCGAAAACACACGCGAATTGATCTTTTATGCCCTAATAGAAGCAATTCAATACATAACTTCAACTGAAATTACAGGAAAATTTACAGCAGCATATTTCGAAATTCCCGAAAATGAAAAACAACATTATGACATCATTCTAAAAAACTTACAAACGGACCAAAACGAAACTTTTGATGTAGGTGTGATGTATAAAGAAATCCTAAATCAAGGTAAAATTGACTTTGAACCGTATATTGAAGACAAAAAAATGCTAAAAAAATCGTTCGGACATAAAATCATTGATTTTCAGAACACAAACGCTCAGAGTTCTATATTTCAATCGTTTTCGTTAGAAATTGAGGTTAACGAATTTTTAAGAATATTCAATAAAATTGACAATTAGTTAACATATCTTCTGGTATTTTATGCATTATTATTCGATTTTTTTTGTTTTTTTTGCATTATCTTTAAAAAATAATATAAGATAATCATGGCAAAATTTAGGTTAGATGAAGTAGATCATCAGATATTAGACATGCTGATTGAGAACACTAGAATTCCATTTACAGACATCGCAAAGAAACTTTTAATCTCAGCAGGAACTGTTCATGTTCGTGTAAAAAAATTAGAAGAAGCAGGAATTATTAAAGGTTCTTCGTTAACATTAGACTACCAAAAACTAGGGTATTCGTTTATCGCATATGTTGGTATTTTCTTAGAGAAAACATCACAAACAAAATTTGTATTAAATAGAATTCACGAAATTCCATATATCACGGTTGCGCACATTACAACAGGTAAATTCAATATTTTCTGTAAAGTGCGAGCAAAAAACACGAAACATGCAAAAGATATCATCTTTATGATTGATGATATTGAAGGCGTTTCGCGTACGGAAACAATGATTTCATTGGAAGAAAGTATCAACGACAAAAACCGCTTGATGCATTCAATCTTTAATGATTTATAACGAAAAATGAACGTATAGCATAAAACCCTTGCATGTTTCGTGTGAGGGTTTTTTTATTACTTGAACTCATCTTGATGAAAATCAAACGCTTAAGCGAATAGCTTTTATATAAAAAATCACCAGTAAAATACCGAAAAACAATGTCTCGCAAGCCAAAATTAGAACGTTTCAAAGAAAATGTATCTTCAAAATATCAAATCTACAATAGTATTTTCATGACATTACCTTTTGATGGAATCTCAAATACAGGCGTTTTATTGCCGTTATTTAGTGAGATTTGTGAAAAAGAATATGCTTTAGATAAAAATCCGTCAGAAATTGTACAAAAGTTTTTTGATCGTTATGTGGAAAAAGATAAAACAGAAGCCGAAAAAATAGATTTGCTATTTCGTTTTATTCAATACATAGAACGCCAAGTAGTATTATTTGATGCTGTTGAAGATGCTTCATTTGCAATTGTAAACAACATGGATGGACGTGGAACACTACGAAACATCAAAGAAGAAGCAGAGGAGAAGCAAAAGCTAGAAGCACTCAAAAACTATTTAAAACACTTTAAAATTCGTCCCGTATTAACAGCGCATCCAACACAATTTTATCCTGGACAAGTTTTGGGGATCATTACAGATTTAGCACAAGCTATTGAAAAAAATGATTTGTTAGCAATAAAAAAATTACTGGCGCAACTTGGAAAAACACCATTCTTCAAAAAAGAAAAACCAACACCTTATGATGAAGCAGTTAGCCTAATTTGGTACTTAGAAAACGTTTTCTATCATTCGGCAAGCAAAATATACAACTACATACAGCAAAACATATTCAAAGACGAAGAAATTGGCAATCAAGTAATCGATTTAGGTTTTTGGCCTGGTGGCGATAGAGATGGAAATCCGTTTGTAACTACTGAAATTACTTTAAAAGTAGCAGAACGCTTGCGTAGCACAATTTTACTAAACTATTATAGAGACATTCGTAAACTAAAGCGTAGACTCACGTTTGACGGCGTAGAAAAGCGTTTAGCGCACTTAGAACGTATGTTGTATGATAATGTGTATTTGCGAAAAGAAGAAGGAATGCTGTCGCTTATTACGTTTGAAGAAGAATTAAAAGCGATAAAAACGATGATTGTTGAAAAACATCAATCGTTATTTGCTACGGAAATGGATGATTTAATCAATAAAGTAAAATTATTTGGTTATCACTTTGCAATGTTAGACATTCGTCAAGATTCAAGAGTGCATCAAGGTGTGTTTGAAAACATTGTTGATGTCATGAAATCGAAAGGAAATGCTTTATTTTCAGAAGATTATGCCAAAGCAACTGCTGAAGAAAAAGTGAAAATGCTCACGGAAATTTCAGAAGTCATTCAACCTGAATACTTTGAGGAGGAAATTACAAACTCAACAGTTTCGTCAATTTATGCTATGAAAACCATTCAAAAACGTAATGGTGAACGCGGCGCAAATCGGTATATAATCAGTAACAATCAATCAGCGGTTCATGTAATGGAAGCGTTTACAATGTTGCGTTTATGCGATTGGAAACAACCAGTTGTTGATGTTTCTCCTTTGTTTGAAACTGTTCCAGATTTGCAAGCGGCACAAGCTGTAATGCGAACATTGTACACAAATGAAGCATATGCGGCGCATTTAAAACGTCGTGGAAACAAGCAATACATCATGTTAGGTTTTTCTGACGGAACAAAAGATGGTGGATATTTAATGGCGAATTGGAGTATTTTTAAAGCAAAAGAAGAACTTACTACAATTTCTCGCGAATTCGGAATCAAAGTTATCTTCTTTGATGGTAGAGGCGGACCACCAGCGCGTGGAGGCGGAAAAACGCATCAATTCTATGCATCATTAGGAAGTACGGTGGAAGATGAAGAAATTCAATTAACAGTGCAAGGACAAACAATAAGTTCCAACTTTGGAACCTTGGAATCGTGTCAATACAACTTAGAGCAATTGTTGAGTTCGGGAATCTCAAATGAAATATTTTCAGATGCTACCGCAGAATTTTCGAAAGAAAGTAAAGAAACAATGGAAAAGCTAGCATCGGTAAGTTACGACACGTATGTTGCATTTAAAAAACATCCGATGTTTTTACCATATTTGGAGCGAATGAGTACGTTAAAATATTATGCGAAAACAAATATTGGAAGTCGCCCATCCAAACGTTCGAAGTCTAAAGAGTTCAATTTCTCAGACTTACGTGCCATTCCTTTTGTGGGAAGTTGGAGTCAGTTGAAGCAAAACGTTCCAGGATTTTATGGTGTTGGAACGGCATTGGAGCACATGGAGAAAAATGGTGAATTTGATCAAGTAATAAATCTATATGAAAATTCAGCTTTCTTCCGAACATTGCTTGAAAATAGTATGATGAGCTTAACGAAGTCTTTCTTTAAGTTAACCGCTTACATGAAAGAAAATGAGGAATTTGGTGAATTTTGGACGATTATTTTTGAAGAATACGAACGCACAAAACGTATGTTGTTAAAATTAACAGGATATGAAGAATTAATGGAAAATCAACAAGCTGGAAAAGCGTCAATTCACGCACGTGAAAAAATTGTATTGCCATTATTGACAATTCAGCAATACGCGTTACGTAAGATTCAAGAATTGCAAAAAGATCCTGAAACAAACGAGGCGGAATTAAAAACCTTTGAAAAAATGGTAACACGTTCGTTATTCGGAAACATTAACGCGAGTCGTAATTCGGCGTAACTTCGACAAGCGCAGCTGCTGTTTAAATCGCTTCGCTGTTTGGATTGTTAGATTAAATACTATAAATTTTTAGAATATAAAAACACTCAAACCAATTGTATTTCAATTCGTTTGAGTGTTTTTGTTTACTATAGTTTATTTAATGAAGCAATTTGATTATCCGTCACCGTCATTTGAAATAGTGCCTAAAGTGGAAATAGGAACATCTTCACTAGTGTTTCCTCCAACAATTTTTATTGTTGTCACATTTTGTAATTCAAATTTTCTGAACTTTTCCATAAATTTTCTGATTTTTAAATTAATTAATAGTAGTTAAACTTATTACGTTGAATAAGGTTGATTATCCATCACCTTCATTTGTAATAGTACCTAAAGTGGTAATAGGGACATCTTCACTTGTGTTTCCTCCAACAATTTTTGTTGTTGTAATAGTTGTCAATTCAAATTTTTTAAATTTTTCCATGAATCATCTGATTTTAAAGTTACTAATGATCAAATATTAATAAAAAAGTTAGTTTATAATAATAAAGCTTACCGCGATTCCGTGAATTATAGTTGATAAAACCTTTTTTATTATCGCTGACAATCAATTGGTTATGGTTTTTTAGATATAAGTTAAATTCAGTTAATAAGAACTTGTGAATCTACTAAAATAGCTTGTTGTTTTACTTGTATTTCCCAGCGCTAGAGTTAGTTTTTAACTCGCTAATAAAAAAACTATAAGTATTCGTGAATTCGTGGCGAAACTTCTCGATACAATTTTCTATCGAAAATCACTTGAAATGACCTTTGTGACTTTAAAAAAGTGTAGTTTCTAACAATCTTAATAAGTCTAAAAAACTGAACTGCGGAAACTTGAAGCAGTTTGATTCGTTTTTTGCTTAAACAATCGTGAAAAATAGGAGTAATCTTCAAATCCGAGACGATTGGCAATTTCGTTTACAGACAATTCAGGCGTTAATAATAACCGTTTTGCTTCTAAAATGATTCTATCTGTAATTACTGTTGTAGCAGTTTTTTGTAATGTTTCTTTACAAATCCGATTCAAATGTTTTAGTGTAATATTCAATTTTTCGGCATAAAATGAAGGTTTCTTTTCATGTTTGTAAAACTGTTCAAGGAATACTTCAAAGTTTCGTAAAATACTGTGAGAACGCTTGATTTGCAACTGTGTAGATGTGACGTAATGACGTGATAATTCAATGTATATTAAATCGAGTAAACTCAAAACTGCATGTTCCCGAAACAACTCTTTTGAGTGAAATTCTTTCAAGATCAATTTAAAAAAAGAACTTAAAATTTCAATTTCTTTAGTGTTTACATGTAATTCAGGTGTATTATAGCTAGAAAAGTAAAACGGATAATCATTCACTTGCTTATGTCTGAAATGTACATTGTAAAATTCTTTCGAATGAAATAAAATATATCCATCAATATCTTTTGATAAATTCCAATGATGCATTTGTCCAGGTTGCAATACATATACGCTTCCAGGTTCAATTTTAAATGTATTAAAATCGACAACATGTGTTCCTGTTCCTTTTGTGAATAGTACAACTAGGTGAAAATCATGTCGATGTGGTTTCTCAATAAAAGGATGTGCTCGCAAATGATCTTTAAAACGATTGCAGTACAAGTGTTTGCTAGAATCTTCTTCTTTAAACTGCGAAATATTATAAACAGGAAGTAATTGCATATTATATATAAATGTCCTTTTTGTGCTAATTAATGCGAAAATACAAACTTTATTTTAAAGAACTGATTTCTAATTTTGTATAAAAATAGAAAACATGGGAAATGCCATACGAAATATCTATAACGGAACATGTCCGAGTTGTAATAAAGGCAAGATTTTTGAAAAAAATGGATTGCTTTGTAAGATGAGAATGCCCAAGATATATGACAATTGTACAGTTTGTGGGCATAAGTTTGAAAAGGAGCCAGGCTATTTTTATGGAGCTATGTATGTCAGTTACATGCTAACGGTTGCACAAGCAATTGCGGTCTATTTTATATTGGCGTATGTATTTCAATTTGACAATAATTTTCAAATATTTCTAATGATTGCCGCAACAATGATTGGTTTGTCTTTTTTTAACATGCGGATTTCCAGAACTATATGGATTCATTTGTTTAAAAGTTAGTGTTTGGTATTCAGGTATAAGCAGTGAGTTTCTGATAATTGAATTATAAGAATCTTTCAATTTTCAATCAAATAATAGTATCTTCGACACTCGAAAAATTAAAAAAATCGATAACCAAAAATCGCAAATACGTTATGATCTCATATCCAGAAGCTACTGAGTACAACCCATATTATGGGCAATATATTCAACATTTAAAAGGCGAAAATGTACTAGAATCTTTAGTGAAAGGTGTGGACGAAGTAAACGACTTAATGGCGTCTTTAACAGAAGAGCAACTGCAAAGTACGTATGCTGAAGGAAAATGGACAATAAAAGAAGTGTTACAACACATCATGGATACAGAGCGAATTTTTTGCAATAGAGCGTTGCGTTTTGCGCGAAATGACAAAACGGAGTTGCCAGGTTACGAACAAGATGAGTATGTTCCTTTTTCTGGAGCAAACGAGCGAAATAGTATGCTAATGTTGCGTGAATACAACGCAATTCGTCAAGCAACAATAACCATGTTTCAATGTTTTACAGATGAAATGTTTGCCAGAGTAGGAGTTGCCAGTGGAAGTAACATGTCTGTTCGTGCTATTGCGCACGTTATTACAGGTCATGAGCGTCACCACATGAACGTACTAAGAGAGCGTTATTTGTAAAAATTACTCTTCTGAAAAATCTTCACTCATATCAGGAATAATTTCTTCCAAATCATCAGATTCGTCAGAAATATTCGTCATGGTATAATGTAGCTTACTGCTAACTTTTACTAAGTAAATTGTGTCTGGTGTTTTAACTTCAACGGCTTCAATAGTATTGTTTCGATGATCGTCAAAAATAACGATATCACGGTCTCTATAGCCGCCAGGATAGCGTTCTTGTAAAAGCTGAAGAATTTCAGGTGTCACCTTTTTATAATCTATGATTGCTTTTCTCATAGGAATAATTGTTTAAAATTAATACTACGGTCATAGGTAAATAGTGGGAATCTCTTATTAATTAGATTATACTAAAAGTACAACTATTTTTTTTGAAAAGAAAAATAAAATGTCACCTTAACGTCTTTTTAAGGTTAAGAATTGTAAAAATGAAAAGCGTCTTTAATTGTAGAATTTGGCACAATTTTATCCAAAACAGGCAATCCGATGTCGTTTAATAATACAAAATTGATGTTTCCGTGTGAATTCTTTTTATCATATTTCATAAGGTCGATAATCGTCTCATAATCAGAATCATCAAACTGAACTTTACCATACATATCTAGAATAACCTTTTTAATTTCGGTTAACTTTTCTGTTGGAAATTGCTCTTGTTTGTTTGAAATATAGCAAGCTAAAATCATTCCGACAGCAATGGCTTCACCGTGCAAAAGCGCTTCTTTTGTTTCGTGTGTTAACAAATACGATTCAATAGCGTGTCCAAGTGTATGACCAAAATTCAAAATTTTTCGAAGCCCTTTTTCTGTTGGATCTTCAGTCACAACTTTATTTTTAATTTGAACCGATTCATGAATCAAAATGTCCAAATCTTCAATTGTAAAACTTGAAAGATCAATCATTTTCTTCCAATAGGTTTCATCGTAAATTAAGCCATGTTTCAACATTTCGGCTAAACCACTTCGCATTTGATTTGCGGGCAATGTGTTCAAAAATGCAGTGTCAATCAAAACCATTTCTGGGATATTAATCACGCCAATTTGATTTTTTAGTGTTCCTAAATCAACACCTGTTTTTCCGCCAACGGAAGCATCAACCATTGATAATAAAGAAGTTGGGACATTTATATAGGAAATTCCAC
The DNA here is from genome assembly GCF_965283645.1 of Kordia sp. Classification (GTDB taxonomy): domain Bacteria; phylum Bacteroidota; class Bacteroidia; order Flavobacteriales; family Flavobacteriaceae; genus Kordia. The sequence goes on from NZ_CBDIPG010000001.1 coordinate 89,967, forward strand.
GTTTAAAAGTAGAAGCAACAAATCCACCAAGATCTGTAACAACGCCGCCACCAACATTAATCATCAAGCTTTTTCTATCTGCATCCAATTCAGAAAGCACATTCCAAACGCCTGTACATGTTTCAATATTTTTATGAATTTCTCCTGGAGCAATTTCAATTACTTCTATAGGCGTTTCTGTAGCCAATACCGCTAAGAAATTTGGCAAGCAATGTTCGTGCGTATGTGTATCAACTAAGATAAAAATCTTAGAATAATTACTATCTTGTAAGTGTTCGTGGAGTTTCGTGTAACAATTTGAATTGAAATGAACGAAATAATTCGCTGCTTGAATAGAATTCATAAACTAAAAAAAACTTTATATCGTCACAAAATAAAGCCTTTTTTAAACAAAAAAATAATAATTCAATAACTATATTTGTGATAGCAATTATTTATAAATGGACCAAATTTTTAATAATACCGAGAATGCTTTTGCACTAAAAACAGATTCTCAACTCGAAAGAGCTTATTTTTTATTTAAACTTATCGCAAATCAGCCACTTGTTCGTATTGGAACAGCGGTAACAAATTTTGCTATCAAAGCACATTTGCCAGTAGAAAGCTTGATTAGAGCGACCGTTTTTGATCATTTTTGTGGCGGAACTTCAGAAGAAGAATGTATTCCTGTAGTAGACAAAATGTTTGAAAAAGGCGTATGTAGCGTTTTAGATTATTCTGTTGAAGGAAAAGAAGAAGAAGAACAGTTTGATGCAACGTTAGAAAAAATCTTAAAAATTTTAAGGTTTGTGAAAGAAAAACAAGCAATTCCGTTTGCGGTTTTTAAACCAACTGGATTTGGACGAATTTCATTATATCAAAAAGTTGGAGAAGGAAAAGAGTTAACTTCAGACGAACAAGATGAATGGAACTGCGTTATAAATCGTTTTGATGTGGTTTGTAAAAAAGCACACGAAATGGATGTTGCTTTGTTAATTGACGGAGAAGAAAGCTGGATGCAAGATGCGGCTGACGACATTGTTGCAACTATGATGCGAAAATATAACAAAGAGAAACCAATTGTTTACAACACATTGCAGATGTATCGTTGGGATCGATTAGAATATTTAAAACAATTACACATGGATGCAAAAGCACAAGGATTTCATATTGGAATGAAATTAGTGCGTGGTGCATACATGGAAAAAGAAAATAAAAGAGCAGAAGAACTCGGATACAAATCCCCCATTTGTATTTCAAAACAGGCAACAGATGAAAACTTTGATGCTGGTGTAATGTACATGTTAGATCATTTGGATTGTATGGCAATTTTTGCGGGAACGCATAATGAAGCAAGTTCATACAAAGTGGCAGAAATTATGAAAACGAAGCACATTGAAAATCACGATTCACGTGTTTGGTTTGGTCAATTATACGGAATGAGCGATCACATTAGTTTTAATTTAGCGGCTGAAGGATATAATGTTGCTAAATACTTACCATTCGGTCCTGTAAGAGATGTAATGCCGTATTTAATTAGAAGAGCAGAAGAAAACACCTCTGTAGCAGGTCAGACATCAAGAGAGTTAAGCTTGTTAAAACAAGAAAAGAAACGAAGGAAATTGTAGTATACATTTTCCTTTTTTTATACCACCAAACTATAACCAACAAATTACCAACCTATGAAAACCAACCATTCAAAATTAACGTTTGCCATGCTATTGATAGTATTTATGTACGCATGCAAAGACGAAAAACCCATAGAAACCGAAGAAGAAATAAATTTTACGTTATCATACGAAAAGTTTACGTTAGCTAATGGATTGGAAGTTGTGCTTCATGAAGATCATTCAGATCCTATGGTGGCTGTAGCTACGTTAATGCACGTTGGTTCTAATAGAGAAAAACCTGGAAAAACAGGATTTGCACACTTTTTTGAGCACATGGCATTTAATGATTCTGAAAATGTACCAAGAGGTTCCAATAGAAAAGTAATTCCAGAATGGGGAGGAACTCGAAATGGTGGAACTTGGTCAGACGGAACTATTTACTATGAAGTTGTACCGAAAGATGCTTTTGAAAAAATTCTTTGGATAGATTCTGATCGGTTGGGATACATGATTAATACGGTTACTAAAGAAGCATTAGAGCGTGAAAAACAGGTTGTAAAGAATGAAAAACGTCAAAATTATGACAACGTTCCGTATGGTTTTACTACTGAAATAGTTCGTGCAAATTTATATCCTAAAAACCATCCATATAATTGGACAGTAATTGGCTCTTTGCCAGATTTACAAGCTGCAACACTAGAAGATGTAAAAGAATTTTATAATGACTATTATGGTCCAAACAACGCAACGTTGGTAATTGCAGGTGATATTGATATAGAAGAAACAAAAAAATCAGTTAAAAAGTGGTTTGGCGAAATCAAAAAAGGAAAAGAGGTTAAGAAACTAACACCAATGCCTGTAACTTTAACGGAAACAAAATCGTTATATTTTGAAGATAACTTTGCCAAATTACCAGAAATTCGTTTGGTATTTCCAACGGTTGAAATGTATCATAAAGATCAATATGCATTAGATATTTTAGGGGAAATGCTAAGCGGAAGCAAAAAATCTCCTTTATATAAAGAAATTGTTACTTCCAAAAAATTAGCGCCAAGAGTATTATCAGGAAACTCAAGTAGTGAATTGGCTGGAGAATTTATCTTTATAGTACGAGGAAATGCAGGTGTAGATTTAAATGAGGTAAAAAACGCAATTGATAAAGCATTGGTAGATTTTGAAGCTAATTTTGATGAATCGCAATTAGAGAGAATTAAAGCACAGCAAGAAGTTAATTTATACAAAGGAAATGAATCTGTAAAGGACAAAGCTTTTTCATTAGCAAACGGAAATGTATATGCTAACGATCCTGCGCACATATTGAAAGATGCAACATACACGAAAGAAGTTACAAAAGAAGATGTAATTAGGGTTTACAATACTTATATCAAAGGAAAAAATTATGTAATGACTTCTTTTGTACCTAAAGGTCAAACTAATTTGGTAATGAAAGATGCTGTAAAAGCAAAAGTTTATCAAGAAGAAATTGTGCAAGGAAAAGCGCATGAAGAAGTTGGGCAAGGAGAAGAGGCGAGTTATGAAAAAACAGTAACAAAACACGATCGTTCTGAGCCACCATTTGGCGATTTGCCATTGTTTAAATCGCCAGAAATTTGGACAAGTGAACTTGCAAACGGAATCAAAGTATATGGAATTGAAAACAATGAAGTTCCGTTGGTTTCTTTCAATATTACTATTGATGGCGGACATTATTTAGATCCAAAAGAAAAAGCTGGATTGGCAAATTTGCTTAGTAATTTGTTAATTGAAGGAACCGAATTTAAAACTCCTTCAGAATTAGAAGCGGCAATTGAGCTGTTAGGCGCAAATATTAGAATTAGAAGTGGAGATGAAGGAATTTCTATTGTTGGTGATTGTTTAGCGAAAAACTTCAGTAAAACTGTAAAATTAATAGAAGAAATTGTGTTGCATCCAAGATGGGATGAAGCTGAATTTTCTAGGTTGAAAACTGCTTTATTAACAAATCTTAAAGGAAGAGAAGCAAATCCTAGAACCATTGCCTATCAGTCGTTTAGAAAGCTTATCTACGGCGATGATCATATTCTTGGAATTCCAAGTATTGGAACGATAGAAACCGTGAAAAATATCACTTTGAATGATTTAAAAGAATATTATACTAAAAATATGGCGGCCAATTTAGTTGATATTCATGTTGCAGGAGCGATCAATAAAACGAAAGTAGATGGTTCTTTTGCAAACCTTGGAGAAAAGTGGAAAGTGAAAGATGTTTCGTTTCCATCGTATGAATTGCCAAAACAAGAACATGCAGGGAAATTATTTTTTATAGACTTTCCAGGTGCAAAACAATCTGTTATTTACACAGGAAAACTAGCAATTTCAGAAGCTGATCCAAACTATAATAACTTAGGATATACAAATCAAATTCTTGGTGGCGGATCAAGCGGACGCTTATTTCAAACCTTACGAATTGAAAAAGGATATACTTATGGAGCCTATTCGTTTTTACAGCGATTAAAAGAAAAAGCTCCTTTTGTTGCACAAACAAGTGTACGTGCAAATGCTACATTGCCTTCATTAAAAATCATTAAGGATTTAATAGGTAATTATGCTGCTAATTTTGCTGAAAATGAAGTTGAAATCACAAAAAATAAAGTCTTAAAAAGTAGTGCGAAAGATTTTGAGGAATTAAATGATAAAATTGGAATTCTTAGGCAAATTAGTAAATATGATAGATCATTTAGCTATTTAGAAGAAGATCAAAAAGAGTTGGTAGATATGAAATTATCTGATTTTCAAAATGTTATAAGTGAATATATGGATGAGTCAGAGATGTTTTACTTAGTTGTTGGAGACAAAGAAACACAACTTGAACAAATTAATAAGTTTGGAAAAGGAGACGCTATTGAGCTTGATATCTATGGAAACTTAAAGCAATAAGAAATTGGTTATTCAACCATTTTAATAGTCTTAATTTGAGCAGTGCTGTCGCAATTTAAAATTGTAAGTTCAACTTCTTTATTGCGAAGCATTCCTTCAATAATATATAATTTACAGCTATCAACTTTAATTTTACTTCTGGAGAAATCAACATCTCCATACGTGAGAATATTTGAAATTTCGGAAGTGTCAATCTCTTTATTATCAATCAATTGTCTGATTTCAGGAGAAAATTGACGCGCTTTCATTCGAATATTTTTTAGTGTACGTGCGTTTGGAAGATAATTAAATTCACATTTTACACCACGTCCGCGAATTAGAAAAGCAAAAATAACCAAACCAATAGCAACGCCACCTAAATAAAAACCTGTACGTCTTAAAAGACTGCTCATGCACTAAAAAATTAGAAAATTAATATCTGTATATGGAAGACTAAACCAATCTGCCACAGATTTATTAGTTAAAACTCCGTGGTAAAAGTACAAACCATTTTTCAATCCTTTGTCAAAACGAAGCGAATTTTCTAATCCGCCATCATCAGCAATTTTTAATAAATACGGTGTAAATATGTTACTTATTGATACAGAGGCAGTTCTGGAGTATCTTGCTGGAATATTTGGAACACAATAATGAATAACACCATACTTTTCAAAGGTAGGATGGTCGTGTGTTGTGATTTCACTTGTTTCAATGCAACCGCCCATATCAATACTCACATCTATAATAACGGCGCCTTTTTTCATGTGTTCAACCATCGTTTCAGTCACAAGAATTGGCGATCTGTTTTTTCCGCGAACGGCACCAATTAACACATCACAACGTTTTAGTGCTTTCAATAAATTTTTAGGTTGAATGGTAGAAGTGTAAACTGGTCTTCCTAAATTGGTTTGAATACAACGTAATTTTGTGATAGAATTATCAAAAACTTTAATATTTGCACCAAGCCCTAAAGCGGAACGTGCGGCAAATTCACCAACAGTTCCGGCGCCAACAATTACAACTTCAGCTGGCGGAACTCCGCTAATATTTCCTAACATCAATCCGTTGCCATTATTGACATTAGCCATTAATTCGGAAGCGATTAATACTGAGGCAGTTCCTGCAATTTCACTTAGTGAACGTACGGCAGGATACGTACCATCTTCATCTCTGATGTACTCAAAAGCAAGTGCTGTAACGCGTTTGCTTGCTAAAATTTCAAAATATTTCTTTGAGCGTATTTTAATTTGTAAAGCAGAAATTAAAATCGTTTGTGGGTTTAATAATTGTAATTCGTCTAAGGTTGGTGGTTCAACTTTGAGAATAATAGGGCAGGAGAACACTTTTTGTGTATCGTTTGTGATTTCTGCACCAGCTTTTGTATAATCTTTATCGGAAAAATTAGCCTCTTTTCCAGCGCAACTTTCAATTAAGACACGATGTCCGTGTGCAACAATTGCGGCAACTGCGTCAGGAGTTAAGCAAACACGTTTCTCTTGATACGAGGTTTCCTTTGGAATTCCGATAAATAATTCTTGCTTGTGTTTTAGAATTTCAAGCGTTTCTTCTTGTGGAAGTAATTGTTGTTTGGTGAATGGTGATAAAGATTCTGCCATGAAGCATTACAATTGGTTAAAACATGAAGTTACAAATAAATATGAAGTAAAAAAATACTATTTATTTTCTTCTAACATTTCTTGTTCTTTTCGTTCGTATTCTGCGAGTTCTGCGTCAATTTTTTTGAGATCAATTCCATACACATATTTATCAAATAGTTTAATTCGAATTAAATAAACAGAAGGAATTATAATCATCATAATTGGGATTAGCCAATAGATTTCGGTTTCATCAATATCTCGTTCTTCATTTATTAAAGCTAATATTTGGAATGAATACATTGCAATTGGAATCAAAATAACATGATACCACCAATCTCTACATGTGAAAAACCACAATATGAGAAAAATAAGAGGTACTAATTTTCCAAAAAATACCCATGCAGTATCATATAGGCTGTATTTACTTTTAAATGTAAACAAAAAAGTTTCCCAAACTTGCTCGTTTGGAAAACTCTCGTATAAATAAAATATATAGGGTGATATTGCTATGATAATAGCAATTATACTACCCGTGACGAGGGACCCTGATTTTCGTTCTGTCGACTGTTTGTTCTGTTTCGTATGGATTGTCTTCATCAGCAATACTGTCTGGGTTACAAGATACAAATAATATTGTTGATATGGCTGCTAAAATGTAAAGGTAGAATTTAGTTTTCATGTGATAATTAGTTTATTTAGTTTAACGATGGGTCAAACTTATTGAATAACCAACTAATTATCAGAAAATTAGCAATATATATTTTCTACGTACTTTTGTTCAATTTTAGTCAAGTGAACAAAAGCCGTAGAATTTATAATTTTTTATATGTTTTACGTAAGTATTTTCGCGAATATACGTAATTATTTAGTTTCTATTTTATTTTGAGCTTCTTTTTCTTTCCGATCATATTCGTCAAGTTCAGCTTCTATTTTCTTTAAATCAATTCCTAGTACGAGTTTGTCGAATAATTTTATTCTTATTAAATACACAAAAGGTATAATTATCATCATTATTGGAATTATCCACGCAATTTCCATTTCATCAATGTAATCTGATTCGTTATTAAGAACAGTAAATAATTGAAATGCATACATTGCCACAGGTATTAGAATAACATGATACCACCAATGTTTACAAGTGAAAAACCATAATACTAATAGTAGAAATGGTATAAATCTTGCTAATAAAAGCCAAAAATAAATATTAACATCTTCATAATATTCAACCTTGTAGGTAAAAAATGGATTTTGCCAAATTTTTGTTCTTGGAAGTCCTTTGTATAGGTAAAATATATAGGGTGAAACTGCTATTATAATGGCAACTATTGTACCTAAAACTAAACTTTTATTAATCTTGGTGATGGGCTTTAATTTTTGATCTTTCGACTCCTTGTTCTGTTTCGTATGGGTTGTCTTCATCAGCAATGCTATCTGGATTACAAGATACAAATAAAATTGTTGATACGGCTGCTAATAGGTAAAGGTAGAATTTAGTTTTCATCTGTTTATTTTAGATTATTTAGTTTAACGATGGGTCAAACTTATTGAATAACCAAATGTTCCCTTTAAAAAAAGCATAATATATTTTCTACGTATTTTTGCTAGTTTTATCACTGCTGAACGAAAATACGTAGAAAATAGTATATCTTAAATTTATTTCAATGAACTTATTTTTATGTTGATGAATTTTGCTGTTCTTGTTCTTTGCGCCTATACTCTTCTAATTCAGCTTCAATTTTCTTTAGATCTATTCCATTAACTAGTTTGTCAAATAGTTTAGCCCTAATCAAATAAACTATAGGAATGATTATCATCATAATAGGAATCACATAATAGATTTCAATTTCATCAATATATGTATCTCTGTAGAAAGATGAATATAATTGAAAGGAAAACATAGCTATTGGTATTAATATTATATGATACCACCAATTTTTACATGTTAAAAACCAAATAATAACTAATATTAAAGGTATAATTTTACCCATGTATACCCACATGGCAGTTCTAACATCTTCATAATAATTACTTGTAATTTCAAAATAGTCATTTCTCCAAATCTGTTCACTGGGTAAGCTTTCGTATAATTGAAATATATATGGTGTAATAGCAATTATTATAACAACAATAGTGTCTCTTATTATTGCTTTATTAATTAGATTGCGGCGGAGCCTTGATTTTATCTTTTCTGATTCCTTCTTCTGTTTGGTATGGGTTGTCTTCGTCTGCAATGCTATCTGGGTTACAAGACACAAATGTTACTGATGCAAATACTACTGCTGCGAATACATAATTTCTTAATTTCATTTTGTTTTAGGTTTTAGTTTTACGATGATGCAAACTTATCCATTTAAACAATTGGTTTTTAGGAAATTACCATATTTTATTTTCTACGTATTTTTACCAGTTTTTCTCTTTTTAAGTATCTATAAGAATTTTCATTCAATATACTACAAAAGTCATTTGTTTGTCAGTCTTTATGGTTTATTTTTAGGTTATAGTTCTTAGTTTTCGCTAAAGTGTTCAATTTTTTAGACGAATAGATCGTAATTGTTCGTTGATTTTTTCAATAGTAACCTCCGTAATATCGTTAGGTAATAGATTTTTAATGCGTTCAGGCCATTCTATAAAGCACCAAGCATCACTATATAAGTAATCTTCAATGCCAATATCATAGGCTTCAACCTCGTCTTCTATTCGATAACAATCAAAGTGATATACGATATCGTTTGGTGTGCGATACTCGTTTACAATTGAAAATGTTGGACTATTAGTCAGTTCATGTACACCTAATTGCTTTGCCAAAACTTTAATGAGTGTCGTTTTTCCAACACCCATTTCACCGTGAAAAGCAATAATTTTGTGCTTTGATTGCGCTAAAATAGCTGTCGCTATTTCATCAATTTGAGTGAGATTAAATTCCTTTTGCACAAGTATTTCATTTTTTAGGCGTCCCCCAAATTTAAATAAAATTTCTCTAATTCCTTGTAAAATCTATTATCGAGCTTACTTTTATGACGTTATCTTGGCGATAAAACAGCAAATGGGATAATCATTTCTTCCAACGAAACACCACCATGTTGGTAGGTATTTCTGTAATAACTTACGTAATGATTATAGTTATTTGGATACGCAAAAAATAAATCTGTCTTTGCAAAAATGAATGAACTGCTCATGTTAATTACTGGCAAATGTATATTTTTCGGATCTTTAGCCGCCAATACATCTTTTTGTTCATAGGTTAAACTTCGTCCCGTTTTGTAACGTAAATTCAAACTGGTGTTTTTGTCTCCAACAACTTTGGAAGGATGCTTTACGTTTATTGTTCCATGATCAGTTGTGATAATTAGTTTAAAACCTAAACGTTGCGATTGTTGTATAATATCTAACAACGGAGAATTTTTGAACCAACTTTGCGTTAACGAACGATACGCTTTATCATCTGAAGCCAACTCTTTTACAACATCCATTTCGGTTTTAGCATGTGAGAGCATGTCTACGAAATTATAAACAACAACGGTTAAGTCATTATCTTTTTGCGATTTAAAGTTATCTGCAAGCTTCCTACCGCCTTTTAAACTTGTAATTTTATGATATTCATGTTTGATGTTTAATCCTAAACGCTTTAATTGTGCTTTTAAGAAATCATTTTCATGTAAATTTTTCCCGCCTTCATCAGTATCATTCTTCCAATATTCTGGATGTAATTTTTCCATGTCAGATGGCATTAAACCTGAAAATATAGCATTTCTAGCGTATTGTGTCGCCGTTGGTAAAATACTCACAAACGGAACTTCTTTTTCTTTTTTGTAATGTGTATTTACAATAGGTTCAAACGCTTTCCATTGATCGTATCGTAAATTATCTACCACAACTAATAAAGTTGGTTGTGCTTTACTGATTTCTGGAGCTACCAATTCTCTAAACAAAGTATGCGACATTATTGGCGCTTCTTCGTTTCCAAACCAATCTGGATAATTACGATCAATAAATTTTCCAAACTGAACATTGGCTTCATGTTTCTGAGATTCCAGAATTTCAAACATTCCAGTATCTTCAATATCTTCCAATTGCAATTCCCAATAAATCAATTTTTGATACAACTCAATCCATTCTTCAATGGTATTTACCATGGCCATATCCATAGCAATCTTTCTGAATTCTTGCTGATAATTAGAAGTTGTCTTCTCAGAAATCAAACGCGAATGGTCTAAATTTTTCTTCAAACTCAATAAAATCTGATTCGGATTTACAGGTTTTATCAAATAATCTGCAATCTTAGAGCCAATGGCTTCTTCCATAATATATTCTTCTTCACTCTTTGTAATCATTACAACAGGAAGATTATTTTGCTTTGCTTTTAACTCCGAAAGTGTTTCAATTCCTGTTAAGCCAGGCATGTTTTCATCTAAAAAAACAATATCAAAATTGTGTTCGTCAATCAATTCAATTGCCTCTGTACCGCTTGTACATTTGGTAACTTCATAATTTTTCTTCTCTAAAAAGAGAATGTGAGGTTTTAATAAATCAATTTCATCATCAACCCAAAGAATCTTGAATGCACTCATGTATGTCTTTATTTAGTAAATTATTAGTAAGGTGTGTTATTAATGTACTTATATTTGTGCTTAGTCTAAAAAACGTATAAAAAAGTACAAGTTGAATACTAGAAATAAGCTTAAAATTTTAAACGACCCAATTTACGGATTTATTACAATTCCCAATCCGCTTATTTTCGATCTTATCGAACATAAATATTTTCAGCGCTTGCGCAGAATTTCACAAATGGGCATGTCATACTTAGTATATCCTGGCGCGCACCATACACGATTTCATCATGCGTTGGGTTGTATGCATTTAATGCAAAAAGCAATCCAAGTCCTTTGTTTTAAAGGTGTTGAAATTTCTGAAGAAGAAAAACAAGCCTTACTAATTGCTATATTATTACACGATATTGGTCACGGGCCTTTCTCGCATGCCATGGAACATAGTATTGTAAATAGTGTGCACCATGAAGAGATTTCATTGCTACTAATGGAACAATTAAATACAGAATTTAACGGAAGTTTAACGCTTGCCATCGAAATATTTAAAGGAAATTATCCACGAAAATTCATGTATCAGCTAATTTCTGGTCAAATTGATATGGATAGAGCCGATTATTTAAAGCGTGACAGTTTTTATACAGGAGTCGCCGAAGGAAACATCAATTCGGAACGAATCATTACAATGTTAAGCGTTGTAGATGATGAATTAGTGATTGAAGAAAAAGGAATCTATTCGGTTGAAAAATTTCTAGTTGCTCGCCGATTAATGTATTGGCAAGTATACTTACACAAAACAAGTTTAGTTGCAGAACAATTGCTAATTCGCGTATTAAAAAGAGCAAAAGAGTTAACACTGCAAGGAACAAAATTACAGGCAAGTGCTGCGTTGTCTTTTTTTATTCAGAATGAAATTTCTATAGAAGATTTCAATTACGACGTACTAGACACATTTGCAAAGCTAGACGATTATGATATTGTAGCTGCAATGAAAGAATGGATGAATGAAGACGATTTTGTGCTCTCCAATCTTTGTAAAATGATTATCAACAGAGATTTATTACGAATCAAAATCAAAAACAAACCAATTGCCGCCAAAAAAATTAGAAATGAAACCCAAAGCTTGATAGAAAAACACAATATTTCCGAAGCTGAAGCCGCGTACTTTGTGTTTTCTGGAGAAATATCCAATCAAGCATACAAAACTACAAGTCAGAATATAAACATTCTCATGAAGACTGGAAAAATTCAGGATGTTGTCAAAGCTTCCGACCAATTAAACCTAAAAGCACTCTCAAAACTAGTCACGAAATATTATATATGTTATCCAAAAGATAAACTTTAGTAGTTTTTTTATACTTTTGCCAGAATGAAGTTTACAGCCACACAAATAGCGGGTATATTAGAAGGAGACATCGTAGGTGATCCAAATACTGAAGTATCCAAACTTTCAAAAATAGAAGAAGGCACAGAAGGTTCACTAACTTTCTTAGCAAATCCTAAATACACACAGTACATATATAGCACGCGTGCTTCTATTACAATTGTAAATAAAGATTTTGATCCTGAAGAAGAAGTAGTCACAACGTTGATAAAGGTTGAAGATGCTTACAAGTCGTTTTCAAAGCTGTTAGAATATTACAATAAAGTGAAGCTTAACAAAATAGGAATAGAGCAACCTGCTTTTATTTCAGAATCAGCTACGTACGGAAAAGAACTCTACTTTGGAGCGTTTTCATACATGGGCGATAATGTTACAATTGGTGATTATGTAAAAGTATATCCAAATGCTTATATTGGCGATAATGTAACTATTGGAAACAATGTAGTTATATTTGCTGGAGCTAAAATATACTCAGAATCTGTAATTGGCGACAATTGCGTAATTCATAGTGGAGCAATAGTTGGTGCAGACGGATTTGGCTTTGCGCCGAATGAAAAAGGAGAATATCAAAAAGTACCGCAAACTGGAAACGTAATTCTGGAAGCAAATGTTGATATTGGCGCCGGAACTACAATTGATAGAGCAACACTAGGTTCCACACTAATCAGAAAAGGAGTGAAGCTTGACAATCAAATTCAAATTGCGCACAATGTAGAAATTGGTAAAAATACCGTTATTGCCGCGCAAACTGGAGTTGCAGGATCTGCCAAAATTGGCGAAAATTGCATGATTGGCGGACAAGTAGGTATAGCCGGACATATCACAATTGGCGACAATGTAAAAATTCAAGCACAATCAGGAGTTGGAAGAAATGTAAAAGATGGAGAAACATTACAAGGTTCACCAGCTTTAAATTATGGAGATTACAACAAATCGTATGTATACTTCAAAAACTTCCCAAAAATAGTAAAGACAATCAATCAACTAGAAAAAAAAATAAACAACAATGAGTGAAATTATTGTTAAACAAAAAACCATAGCCAAAGAAATATCTCTAAAAGGTGTTGGGTTGCACACAGGTAAAGAAGTATTTTTAACGTTCAAACCTGCGCCAGTAAATCATGGATACGCTTTTATGCGTGTCGATTTAGAAGGAACTCCAATCATTGAAGCAGATGCAAACTACGTTGTAAACACACAGCGCGGAACAGTTTTGGAAAAAAGAGGTGTAAAAATTCAAACTTGTGAGCATGTACTTGCGGCATTAGTTGGTTTGGAAATTGACAACGTTCTCATAGAATTAAACGAATCTGAACCGCCAATTATGGACGGTTCGGCAAAATTTTTCTTAGAAGCTTTAGAAGAAGCAGGAATTGTTGCGCAAGACAAGCCAAGAGAAGAATACATCATAAAAGATGTCATCTCATACATCGATGAAGAAACAGGAAGCGAAATCACAATCATTCCTTCTGATGAATACCAAGTGACAACAATGGTCGATTTTGGCACGAAAGTATTAGGAACGCAAAATGCGACACTAAAACACATTTCGGACTTCAAAAATGACATTGCAAGTTCACGAACATTCAGTTTCTTACATGAACTAGAAATGTTGCTTGAACACGGTTTAATAAAAGGTGGCGACTTAAACAATGCCATTGTATATGTAGATAAAGAACTATCTCCAGAAACAATGGACAAACTAAGAATTGCCTTTGGAAAAGATGATATTGCGGTAAAACCGAATGGAATTCTTGACAACCTAACATTACACCATCCGAACGAAGCGGCGCGTCACAAATTACTAGACGTAATAGGTGATTTAGCCTTAGTTGGTACACGTATTCGTGGAAAAGTAATTGCCAACAAGCCAGGACACTTTGTAAATACTCAATTTGCTAAAAAACTAGCAAAAATTATCAAAATAGAAAAGCGTAACAACGTTCCAACGTATGATTTGCACAAAACTCCGTTAATGGACATCAATCAAATCATGACAATGTTACCGCACAGACCACCATTTTTACTCATTGACAAAATATTAGAATTATCTGATCGTCATGTGGTTGGTGTGAAAAATGTGACAATGAACGAGCCATTTTTTGTAGGACACTTTCCTGGAGCACCAGTAATGCCAGGTGTTTTACAAGTAGAAGCAATGGCGCAAACAGGAGGAATACTTGTATTAAGTACAGTTCCAGATCCAGAAAATTACCTGACATTCTTCATGAAGATTGACAAAGTAAAATTCAAGCAAAAAGTTGTCCCTGGTGATACGTTAATTTTCAAAACGGAATTAATAACTCCAATACGAAGAGGAATCTGCCACATGCGTGGATTTGCATATGCTAACGGAAAAGTTGTTGCGGAAGCAGAACTAATGGCGCAAATTGCACGAAAAAAAGAAGAAGACATAGTAAAAAAGTAACACAGTAAATTACTGTGTACAGAATCTAACGAGAAGAATAACTAAAACAGAGTAGATGAATCAACCTTTAGCATACGTTCATCCAGGAGCAAAAATCGCCAAAAATGTAGTTGTAGAGCCTTTTACAACCATCCATAACAATGTGATCATTGGTGAAGGAACTTGGATCGGTTCAAATGTAACCATCATGGAAGGCGCACGAATTGGGAAAAATTGTAACATCTTTCCAGGTTCAGTAATATCAGCACCACCACAAGACTTAAAATACCAAGGAGAAGATACTATTGCAGAAATTGGCGATAATACAACCATACGTGAATGTGTAACTATCAATAAAGGTACTACAGATCGCATGAAAACTAAAATTGGTAAAAATTGCCTCATCATGGCATATTGCCACGTTGCGCACGATTGTATTGTGGGCGATAACTGTATATTTTCAAACAATAGTACATTAGCAGGACATATCACTGTTGGCGATCATGTAATCTTAGCAGGAATGACCGCTGTGCATCAATTTTGTTCCATAGGAAATCACGCATTTGTAACAGGTGGATCGTTGGTTCGAAAAGATGTTCCTCCATATGTAAAAGCGGCGCGTGAACCATTATCGTATGTCGGAATCAACTCAGTTGGTTTGCGTAGAAGAGGATTTACAACAGAAAAAATTCGCGAAATTCAAAACATCTTTAGAATACTATACCAAAAAAATTACAATAATACACAAGCTGCTGAAATTATTGAAGCAGAAATGGAAGCTACTACTGAGCGTGATGAAATATTACAATTCATCAAAAACTCGCACAGAGGTATCATGAAAGGATATATTGCTTCAAACTAAAAAATAAAACTATTACCAATGGCATCAACATCAGACATTAGAAAAGGATTGTGCATTCGTTACAATCACGACATATTTAAAATCATAGAATTTTTACATGTAAAACCAGGAAAAGGTCCTGCGTTTGTGCGTACAAAATTAAAAAGTGTAACTACAGGAAAAGTAATTGACAATACATTTTCTTCTGGACACAAAATTGAAGATGTTCGTGTAGAAACACATACTTTCCAGTATCTTTATAGTGATGGTGATACGTTTCACTTTATGAACACATCTGATTACAACCAAATCACACTTCAAAAATCGACCTTAGATGCTCCAGAATTATTAAAGGAAGGAGAAAATGTTAAAATCCTAATCAATTCGGAAGACAGTTTGCCATTATCAGTAGATATGCCAGCAAGTGTTATTTTAGAAGTAACACATACGGAGCCAGGTGTAAAGGGTAATACAGCAACAAATGCTACAAAACCTGCAACAGTGGAAACTGGTGCAAGAGTAAATGTTCCTTTATTCATCAATGAAGGAGACAAAATAAAAATAGAGACTGAAAAAGGTTCCTACATGGAACGTATAAAAGAATAAATAATTTAAAAAGCTCAATATATAGTATTGAGCTTTTTTTAATTTCAACACATCTGATTTAATATCTAAAAAAACCGCAGATGAAATTCCCTAGAATACATACACTCAAAGAAATTGCTACAATTATTGCTACTTCATATATTGGTGACGATTCGTTTCCTGTACACGGAATGAACGAAATTCATGTGGTAGAAGCTGGCGATATCGTATTTGTAGATCATCCAAAATACTACGACAAAGCATTAGAATCAAAAGCTACAATTGTATTAATAAACAAAGAAGTAGCATGTCCTGAAGGGAAAGCACTATTAATTTCAGACGATCCTTTCAGAGATTTCAACACACTAACAGATCATTTCAGACCATTTATAAGTGCATCGGCTTCTGTAGCGCCTTCTGCAATAATTGGAGAACGCACGGTAATTCAGCCAAATTGCTTCATTGGAAACAATGTAACCATTGGAAACGATTGTATCATTCATGCAAATGTAGCTATTTATGACAATGCTGTTATAGGAAATAATGTAACCATTCACTCAGGAACGGTTTTGGGAGCAGATGCTTTCTATTACAAAAAACGCCCAGAAGGATTTGATAAACTACGTTCTGGTGGACGTGTTGTATTAGAAGATAATGTAGATTTAGGCTCATTGTGTACAATAGATAAAGGCGTTACAGGTGATACAACCATCAAAGAAGGAACAAAAATTGACAATCAAGTACATGTTGGTCATGACACAGTTATTGGAAAAAAATGTTTAATTGCTTCACAAACAGGAATTGCTGGTTGTGTGATTATAGAAGACGAAGTTACTATTTGGGGACAAGTAGGAATTACGAGCGGAATTACCATAGGAGCAAAGACGGTAATATCAGCACAATCTGGTGTAAGTAAAGGTTTAGAAGGTGGAAAAAGCTACTTTGGAACACCCGCAGATGACTTCAGAAAAAAATACAAAGAAATTGCGTCAATTCGCCAAATACCTGAATTAATTGAACGAATAGAAAACTTAGAAAAAAAATAGTTGAGCCAATAAAAAAGTATTTCACATAAAACTGAAAAAATACTTTATAAATAGTAGATAAAAAACTATTTTTGTTCAGCCAAAAAACAAATATCAAATGAGCGTTTTAGTAAACAAAGATTCAAAAATAATTGTTCAAGGATTTACAGGAAGTGAAGGAACATTTCATGCAGGTCAAATGATTGAGTACGGAACTAACGTAGTTGGTGGTGTAACTCCAGGAAAAGGAGGACAAACACACTTAGACAAACCAGTTTTCAATACAGTTGCAGAAGCTGTTGAAAAAGTTGATGCTGATACAACAATCATTTTTGTACCGCCAGCATTTGCTGCAGATGCAATAATGGAAGCTGCAAATGCAGGAATTAAAGTAATTATTACAATTACAGAAGGAATTCCAGTAAACGATATGACAAAAGTTGCGGCATACATTGCTACCAAAGACTGTCGTTTAATAGGACCTAACTGCCCAGGAGTAATTACGCCAGGAGAAGCAAAAGTTGGAATTATGCCAGGATTTGTTTTCAAAGAAGGAAAAGTTGGAATCGTTTCTAAATCAGGAACATTAACATATGAAGCGGCTGATCAAGTAGTAAAACAAGGATTAGGAATTACAACTGCTATTGGTATTGGTGGAGATCCAATTATTGGAACAACTACAAAAGAAGCTGTTGAATTACTAATCAACGATCCAGCTACAGAATGTGTAGTAATGATTGGAGAAATTGGTGGTCAATTAGAAGCGGATGCGGCTAAATGGTACAAAGAAAGCGGAAGCAAAAAACCAGTTGTTGGTTTCATTGCAGGAGAAACAGCACCAGCTGGTCGTACAATGGGACATGCAGGAGCAATTGTTGGTGGCGCTGATGATACAGCAGAAGCTAAAAAAGCAATCATGCGCGAATGTGGAATTCACGTCGTTGATTCTCCAGCAGAAATCGGAAAGAAAGTTGCAGAAGTAGTTGGATAACAACAAACGCAATCAAAATATATAAAGCGCAGTATCAAAACGATACTGCGCTTTTTTGTTTGTTGCGTATTAATTCCCCTTGCTTACTGAAGCATTTTGGATTATAACTCATTTATATAGAAAGCTTTTTCTTTAATGAAATTAAGTGAAAGATTGTTAAAAAAATAAGTTTTAAAAATTAACTTATAATATGTAACATAACTACCAAAAAATAGACACATAGCGCGTGAATACATTAAATGTTAAAAATCATAATTTTTATCAAATCATTTATATAATAATTATACTTTTAGCGTTAATGTTACTATAAACTAATCAAAATTAAAATGAAAAGAATCAATCTATTACTGCTGATCGTGTGTACACTAGCGATTTTCAGTTGTAAAGAAAAAGACGGTAGTTCTGATGCCAACGTCATCAAAGTAGAACAACACAAAGATGCAAACGGAATTTCATACGAAACCGTTACAAACGATCCGACAGGATTGCGCTTGTACACTTTAGAAAATGGTCTAAAAGTATACTTAAGCAAAAACAGTGAAGAACCAAAAATTCAAACATACATTGCTGTAAGAGCAGGTTCTAACTACGATCCGAAAGAATCAACAGGATTGGCACATTACTTAGAACACATGGTTTTTAAAGGAACTGACGAAATTGGAACAGTTGATTGGGAAAAAGAAAAAGGATACTTGGAACAAATATCTGATTTATACGAGCAACACAAAGCTGAAACTGATCCAGCTAAGAAAACAGAAATCTATAAAAAGATCGATGAAGTATCTTTAGAAGCTTCTAACTATAGCGTTGCCAACGAATACGATAAAATGTCAAGCTCTTTAGGAGCTACAGGAACAAATGCATACACTTGGTTTGAACAAACTGTTTACACAAACAAAATTCCTGCAAACGAATTAGATAAATGGTTAATGCTTGAAAATGAGCGTTTTGGTCAATTAGTACTGCGTTTATTTCACACGGAATTAGAAGCGGTTTTTGAAGAATTTAACAGAGGTCAAGATAATGATGGAAGAAAAAGCTATGCGGCAATGTTAGATGGTTTATTTCCAAATCACCCATACGGACAACAAACAACTATTGGTACTGGTGAACATCTGAAAAATCCATCAATGGTAGCTATTCACAACTATTTCAACAAATATTATGTGCCAAACAACATGGCAATGATATTAGTTGGAGATTTTGAATTTGATGAAACAATTGAAAAAGTAAACAACACATTTGGTAAAATGAAGCAAAAAGAAGTTGTGCATCCAACGCTACCAAAAGAAGAAGCAATAACATCTCCAGTAGTAAAAGAAGTATTTGGTCCAACAGCTGAAAACATCTCAATAGCTTTCCGTTCAGGTGGTGTAAATACTGAAGATGAAAAATTTGTAACACTTGCAGATATGATTCTTGCCAATGGAAATGCAGGTTTAATCGATTTAAACTTAAACCAAAAACAAGTTGTACAATATGCAGGATGTTCTCCAACATTCTTAAATGATTACGGTTACCACTCATTTACAGGATATCCTAAAGCAGGACAGTCGTTAGATGAAGTAAAAAACTTGTTATTAGCGCAAATTGAAAAACTTAAAAAAGGAGAGTTTGACGATTGGATGATTGAAGCGGTAATTAATGACTTAAAGTTAAGTCAAACACAACAATACGAAAACAGTTCTGCGTTAGCAAATGCGTATGTTGAAGCATATATAAATCGTGAAGACTGGGCGAAAAAAGTAAAATTCTTAGATGAACTTAAAAAAATATCAAAACAAGAATTAGTTGATTTTGCAAACAAATTTTACAAAGACAATTATGTAATAACGTACAAGCGTAAAGGCGCTGATAACGCTATTGTAAAAGTGCAAAACCCTGGAATTACGCCAGTAAAACTAAACAGAGACAAAAGTTCTGAATTCATTAAAAAATTCAACGAAATAGAGCCTACTCCATTACAACCAAAATATGTTGATTTCAAATCTGAAATAAAAGAAACGAAATTAGGAAACGGAATCAAGGTTTCATACATCCAAAATGAGCAAAATGACTTATTCGATCTGAATATCATTTTTGACATGGGTAGAGACAACGACAAAAAACTTGGTTTAGGAGTTGGATACTTAGAATACTTAGGAACTGAAAAATACACAGCAGAAGAGTTAAAGAAAGAATTCTACAAACTAGGAATTTCGTACTATGTAAGTGCTGGATCTGAAAAATCATACATTGGTTTAAATGGTTTAAAAGAAAACTTACCAAAAGGATTAGAATTGCTATCTCACTTATTGGACAACGCTGTACCAAACCAAGAAGCATATGATAAATATGTTGCACAAATCATCAAAGGAAGACAAGATAACAAAACTAGAAAAGGAAGTATTCTTCAAAGTGGTTTAATGAGTTATGCAAAATATGGTGAAGATTCACGTTTGCGTAACATCTATAGCAGATCAGAATTAGAAGCAATAAATCCTCAAGAATTAGTTGATATTGTAAAAGATCTTAAAAACTTTGATCAACGTATATTCTATTACGGAAAAGACATTGATGCCGCTGTTGCTGCATTAAACGAAAATCACAAGGTAGCAAACGAATTAAAAAACTATCCAGAAGCAACGAAATATACAGAGCTTGAAACTGGTGGAAATGTATACTTTGTTGATTATGATATGGTACAAGCAGAAATGATGTTTTTAGCAAAAGGAAATCCTTTTAGTACAGACAACATGGCGGCTTCTACATTATTCAATACATACTTCGGTGCTGGATTATCATCAATTGTATTCCAAGAAATTAGAGAATCTAAATCATTAGCATATTCTGCATATTCTTATTATAGTCAAGCATCTGATAAAAATGATTCTAACTATATCATGGCATATATTGGTACACAAGCTAACAAAATGCCACAAGCTGTAGATGCAATGATGACGTTAATGAATGATATGCCAGAAGCTGAAGATCAATTCAATGCGGCAAAAGAAGCTACATTAAAGAAATTGGCGGCTCAACGAATCACAAAATCAAATATTTTCTGGACATATGAAAGACTTCAGAAACTAGGAATTGATAACGATCATAGAGAAGCAATGTACAAAGCAATTGAAAAAATGACACTTGCTGATTTAAAAGCATTCTTTGACACAAACATAAAAGGTGAACAATACAATGTAATGGTAATTGGAAACAAAAAAGATGTTGATATGGATGCCTTATCAAAACTTGGTAAAATTCAAGAAATGGACATTGATTATCTTTTCAATTATGAAAAAGCGAAAGATATAAAACAATAAAAATGAAAAGCGCTTCGCAAGAAGCGCTTTTTTTATGTCAATATCCTATAATCTATGCGTTAAAAAAATTATATTTGAACTATAAACTATATACTACTGTTTAAAAGATGATACAAACAGTACATAAAATAGTGTATACGGAAACAATCATACTAAAAACCAATCATATTTATGATCATATGAATGTTCCAAAGTGACCGACTAAAGACAATAAACAAAAACACATGAAATTACTAGAAGGTAAAACAGCCATCATTACGGGCGCAAGTAGAGGAATAGGAAAAGGAATAGCGCAAGTATTTGCTGCTCATGGAGCAAATGTAGCTTTTACATACAGTTCGTCTGTAGAAGCGGCAAACGAATTAGAAAAAGAATTAAACAATTTAGGAGTAAAAGCCAAAGGATACCAAAGTAATGCCGCAGACTTTCAACAATCACAAGATTTAGCGGCAGAAGTAGTAAAAGAGTTTGGCACGATTGATGTTTTAATCAACAACGCAGGAATTACAAAAGATAACCTATTAATGCGTATCTCAGAAGAAGATTTTGATAAAGTAATTGAAGTCAATCTAAAATCTGTATTCAACATGACAAAAGCGGTACAACGTACAATGTTGAAACAACGCAAAGGATCAATCATAAACATGAGCTCAGTAGTTGGAGTAAAAGGAAATGCCGGACAAACCAACTATGCGGCTTCAAAAGCAGGAATCATAGGATTCTCAAAATCAGTAGCGTTAGAATTAGGATCAAGAAACATTCGTAGCAATGTAATTGCACCAGGTTTTATTGAAACTGAAATGACAGGAAAACTCGCTGAAGATGTAGTGAAAAGTTGGAGAGAAGCTATTCCACTAAAAAGAGGTGGATCGCCAGAAGATGTAGCAAATGTATGTGTTTTTCTTGCAAGTGATATGTCTGCATATATCACAGGACAAGTACTCAACGTCGACGGTGGAATGTTGACATAAACTCAATAACAATAATAATATATGAAAAAAGCGTTTTTAGTAATGACAGTATTATTTCTGTCATTCAGTGCTGTAAATGCACAAGATTGGACAAAATATAAAGCTGAAGATTTAGCCTTTACAGCTATTTTTCCGCAAGAGCCAAAGCGAACTGTACAAAAAGTAAATACAGCAGTAGGAGAGTTAGACATGCACATGATTATGCATGCACCAACTTCAGGAGATGACAATGCAGTATATTCTGTAATTCGTTCTGACTATCCAGAAGAGCAATTCGCAGACGCAGATGACGATTACAATGCCAATGTATTAGATGGTGCCGTTGAAGGAGCTGTTAAAAATGTAAAAGGAAAATTAGTATTTGATAACAAAGTCAAATTCAATGGATATCCTGGAAGAAGCATTAAAATTAAAATGGAAGGTGGATATATCTACATCAATGCGTATTTAGTTGAAAACTCTATGTTTATTACACAAGTAATTTGCTTGGAAGCTAAAGATAAGAATACAAGTATTCAACGTTTTTTAAATTCGTTTGAGCTCATAAAAACAAAACAAGACTAACGATTGCAGACAGTAACGATAGTATACATCAGTATAGCAGTAGTATTTGCAGCGCTTACAGCGTTATTTCATTACTACTACAAAACGAAAAAACGCACTAAAAAATTAGTGCTTTTTTCGTTTTTGAGATTTTTAAGTGTATTTGCCTTACTACTCTTAATCATCAACCCAAAATTTAAACAAAAAAGCTACTACAGCGAAAAACCAAGTCTAACTATTGCCGTTGACAATTCTTCTTCAATCACTGAATTAGGATACGATGCAAAAGTGCTAGAAGTATTAAATTCATTACAAAATTCAAAAGAACTACAAGATAAATTTGAAATTGACACTTATGCCTTTTCAAACAAACTAGTAGAAACGGATTCCATTAATTTCAATGGACAACAAACAAATATTGGCAAGGCATTAAAAGACGTAAACAATCTGTACAAAGATGCAATTGCGCCAACCATCCTAATCACCGATGGAAATCAAACCTATGGAAATGACTATCAATTTCTATCTTCAAAAATAAAACAACCAATATTTCCTGTCATTGTAGGAGATACAACAACATATATTGATCTAAAAATAAATCAGCTTAACGCGAATAAATATGCGTACCTAAAAAACAAATTTCCCGTAGAAATAATTGCCACGTATACAGGAACTGAAACGGTTCAGACCAACTTACTACTTTCATCAGATGGGAAACGCTTAGCAAGTAAAGAACTTACTTTTTCACCAACGGATAACTCCAAAGTTGTCAATCTGAATATAGCGGCAACAAAAATAGGCGTACAAACATTACGTGCTACGTTAACTCCTTTAAATACTGAAAAAAATAAGCAAAACAACACACGATACTTTGCTGTAGAAGTCATTGATCAGAAAGTAAAAATAGCTTTGGTATCAGACATTATTCATCCAGATTTAGGCGCGTTAAAAAAGAGTCTGGAAAGTAATGAATTGCGCAGTGTTGATATCTTAAAACCGAGTGAAGCTTCAAGTAAATTAAATGATTATCAGTTAGTTATTCTATATCAGCCAACTCAAAAATTTCAAGAAGTATACAAAACAACTGAACAATTACAAAAAAACACGTTCACAATAACGGGAACGCAAACAGATTGGAATTTCTTAAACAACATACAAACGAATTTCCAAAAAGAGGATACATCTGAAACGGAAGAAGTACAAGGACAATTAAACACAAATTACAACAACTTTTTAATTGAAAACATTGATTTTTCTGACTATCCGCCGTTAGAAAATGTTTTTGGAGAAGTAGCATTCAATGTAGCGCATGAAGTCATTCTTTCACAACTAATCTCTGGCGTTTCCACAGATGGTGCTTTACTCACAACCTACACCTTGAACAACAGACGTGCGGCAATTTTAACAGGAGAAAACATTTGGAAATGGCGTGCGCATAGTTTCTTAGCACAAGAAAACTTCATTAAATTTGATACATTTCTAGGAAAACTCATTCAGTATTTAGCTTCCAACAAAAAACGAGAACGCTTAACGCTTGGCTATGAATCTTTCTATTACGGAAATCGAGAAATAAAACTCACAGCACAATACTTCAATCCTTCGTATGAATTTGATGCAAATGCAAATCTAACAGCAATCATCAAAAACAAAGAAACAGAAACAACTACAACCTATCCAATGTTACTAAATGCTGGTTTTTATTCTGTTGATTTAAACAATTTGCCTTCAGGATCATACGATTTTACGGTGCGAGTAGAAGGGAAGAACATTCGAAAATCGGGAAGCTTCAAAATACTAGAATTTGACATAGAAAAACAATTCTTAAATGCAGATTCCAAGCGATTACAAGCAATTGCAACCAAAACTAACGGAAAAAAGTTTCATGTAAACGGCAATTCCGAACAACTAATATCAACATTAATTAACGATCAACGTTTCAGAACCATAGAGAAAAGTAACGAAAAGGTCGTATCTTTGATAGATTGGAAATACCTACTTGCATTCATTGCAATATGTCTTGCGTTGGAATGGTTTTCAAGAAAATATTACGGACTCATATAATAAAAAACAAAGAACAAGATGGATAAAATACCTAAAATTGGAATACCATTGCTAATCATAGCAATAGCCACAATAATACTAATCGCAAAATCAGCGGTAACAATAAACTCTGGAGAAGCAGGTGTTTTATACAAAACATTTGACGGCGGAGTTGTAACAAGTGAGCCACCATTAGGAGAAGGATTTCATATCATTGCGCCTTGGAATAAAGTGCATATATACGAAGTAAGACAACAAGAGCTTTTCGAAAAAATGAAAGTATTATCATCAAACGGATTGGAAATTCAAATTGATGCATCTGCTTGGTATCAACCAGTATATTCTGAACTTGGAAACTTACACCAAACCTTAGGAGAAAACTACTTACAACGTGTTATTCAACCAGCAATTCGAAGTGCGGCACGTAGTGTTGTAGGTCGGTATACACCTGAGCAATTATACTCTAGCAAGCGTGATGCTATTCAGGATGAAATCTTTACAGAAACAAAGAAAATCTTAGAAAAGCAATTTGTTCAGTTAAATGAAGTATTAGTTCGTGACGTAACGTTACCAAATACAATAAAAGATGCTATTGAACGTAAACTAAAGCAAGAACAAGAATCGTTAGAATACGAATTTAGATTAGTAACGGCGGCTAAAGAAGCTGAAAAAGTAATTATTGAAGCACAAGGTAAAGCGGATGCAAACAAAATTTTAAGTGCATCGTTAACGGATAAAATTCTACAAGACAAAGGAATTGAAGCAACCATAAAACTATCAGAATCACCTAACAGTAAGGTAATTGTAATTGGTTCTGGTGATAGCGGATTGCCAATTATTCTTGGAAATCAATAAAATTACACATACAAAATTAAAAAAGGGAAACAGATTTGTTTCCCTTTTTTTATATCTTAAATTCAACAATCTAACTAGATAGAGAGTATAGAGTGAATGCAAAATTTAGGCGACTGAGCTTGTTGAAGTCAACTTTTAGAACTCACTCTCTTACTAAAATCAGTATCACCACCTTTTTTCAAAATGCTTGCCTGACCTTTCCAATCGTCACGTTCAATACGTCCTGGGAAAAAAGAAATCAATTCGGTTACCGTTTGCATATCTTCTGGTGTAAACTTACTAATTTGATCAAACGTATAAATTCCAATCGTATTCAATTTATCTTCAATAAACGGACCAACACCTTTAATGCGTTTCAAGTCGTCTTTCTCAGAAGCATTGGCAATACCAAAGCTATCAAAATTCAATGGAGAATTCTCTATATCAAAAGCAGTATCATCACTTGAACCAACAGCAATTCCAGAGCGTTCACGTGTCTTTACGGCGCGTACACCTTCAGATGGTGCATAACTTGTATTAATAATTTCATTCTTCTTTGATTCGCATTCTTCAAGTAGTTTTTCGTACTTGCGTTTTGTTTTTCGTTTGGAAAAAATCCAGCCAATCAAAAAACATCCAAATCCAATTACGAATACAACAAAATATTCCCAACTAGAAACTGGGGCAAGGTTTTGTAAAAATAAAAGTGGCATATGGTCAATCAGTTGTGTTAGTTAATATTTAGTTAGGTTAGGGTTATTTATAATTAATTGTCGTTATATTAATTTCAATTCGTCTATTCAATCGTTGTCCTTCTATGGTAGTATTTGAGGCTATTGGAGCTGTTTCTCCTTTAGAAGAAATGGTTAATTTTGAAGCATCAATATCTTGCGAAACAAAATATTCCATAACACTTTTTGCACGTTCTTTTCCAAACCACATATTCGCTTCGGCTTCTCCGTTACTATCGGTATGACCAATAATTTCAACACGTTTTGTAGGATGTTTGGCTAAATAATTCTTCAATTCAAGTGCGTATGCATTCAATGTATTATCAGGTTTAAAAGTCTTTGAACCAAAACCAGCATACAAAATTTTAGAAGCAATTCCTTTATCAATAGATTTTATACGTTCGTCTGACATGGTTTGAAACTCATAGGCAAATCCTTTAGTATACGTATCACTATCAAACTTAAAATCACTTTGTTTTGTTTGCAATACAATACGATCTGTATTAATTCCAAAACTTGCTAATGAATTCTTAACAGATTCACATCGCGAAAGCGCAATACTGCCATTTTCATCCTTACTAAAAAAAGAAGTAATCACTAATTCTTCTTTCTGATGCGTATTTAAATGATCAAAATAACTCTGTAAAGGATTTAAAGTGCTGTCTATAATCGATATTTTAGCACTATTTTTCTGAATATAAAACGGTAAAAAAGTAAGTGGTTTTTCAACAGGTTTTGGCGTTACTACTTTTGGCTTTTCTACACCAACTACAGTTGCTACACATAAATTCTTTACTTTACATTCATAGTACTGAAAACCAAAGTAAAGCCATGTGCAAAATAAGACAAAAGCAATAAAAAAATGTTTCATAGAGTGGGCTGGCTAATAACCTTCTAAAAATAGCAATTCATTTTTGATATCACAATCTAAAAAAATAAAAAAAAGTGTATTATCACATATTTTCGATAAACGGCAAAAAAAATAAATTCAAAAAAGACTTGCAGACAATAAAAAATATTGATTACATTTGCATCATCATACAAACAAAATAATGACAATTACACAATTACATCATCATCATTTTCATACTGGCTATCAAGCGAGCTGAGAATGTATTGAAGTAATTTAAAATATATTTAAAACCCGTTTGAGTTCATCAAGCGGGTTTTTTAGTACCCAATTTTTGAATTCAAGCAAAACAAAACAAAATGAAAAAGTTAAAAATTGCTATTCAAAAGTCGGGAAGACTCAACGAAGATTCCCTCAAAATTTTAAAAGACTGTGGTATTTCCATAGATAACGGAATTGATCAACTCAAAGCTGCAGCACGAAACTTTCCACTTGAAGTTTTCTATCTTAGAAACGGCGACATTCCACAATATTTACGTGATGGAGTTGTAGATATTGCCATCATTGGAGAAAATGTATTAATTGAAAAAGGCGCAAACATCACAATTGCTGAAAAACTAGGATTCTCTAAATGTAAAGTCTCGCTAGCCATTCCAAAAAGTGAAACGTACACTTCTGTGCAAGACTTTGAGGGCAAGCGAATTGCAACTTCATATCCTGAAACGGTAAAAGCGTATCTAAAAGAAAAAGGTGTCAATGCAGAACTTCACATCATCAATGGTTCTGTAGAAATTGCGCCAAATATCGGATTGGCAGATGCTATTTGTGACATTGTTTCTAGCGGAAGTACACTCTTCAAAAACAATCTTAAAGAAGTGGAAGTCATGCTACAAAGTGAAGCTGTTTTAGCGGTTTCGCCCAAAATAGGAGCAGAAGAACAACAATTACTTCAAAAATTACAATTCCGAATTCAATCGGTTTTAACGGCTCGAACTTCAAAATACATTCTTCTAAACGCGCCAAACGACAAAATTGAAGCAATTAGCAAAATATTACCTGTATTAAAAAGTCCAACAATACTTCCATTAGCAGAAAAAGGTTGGAGTTCATTACACTCAGTCATCAAAAAAGAAGACTTCTGGGACGTCATTGATGAACTCAAACAAAATGGCGCAGAAGGAATTTTAGTATGTCCAATCGAAAAAATGGTACTCTAATGCAAAAAATATTCAATCCAACACAAACAACGTGGGCAACTATCTTAGAACGTCCAACGCAAACGGTAGATGATATTGAAGCGACAGTTTCGCAAATATTCTCAGAAGTTCAAAAAAATGGTGATCAAGCTATCAAAAAATATACATCTTTTTTTGACAATGTAAAATTAGATGATTTGGTTGTCAGTCAAGCTGAAATTGACTCGGCAAGTCTTGAAGTTTCTGCAGAACTCAAAAATGCCATTGCGATCGCGAAAGCAAACATCACCAAATTTCACAAAGCACAAGAAACAGCAAAAATTGAAATAGAAACGACAAAAGGTGTGCGTTGTTGGCAAGAAAAAAGAGCCATTCAAAAAGTTGGATTGTACATTCCTGGCGGAACCGCGCCATTATTCTCAACAATTCTAATGTTGGCAGTTCCTGCAAAAATTGCGGGTTGTAACGAAATTATCTTATGTACGCCGCCAAACAAAGAAGGAAATGTAAACCCTGCAATATTGTACACAGCACAATTATGTGGAATCACTAAAATATACAAAGTAGGAGGAATTCAAGCCATAGCAGGAATGACATTTGGAACGGAAACCATTTCTAAAGTGTACAAAATATTTGGTCCAGGCAACCAATTTGTAACAGTTGCCAAACAATTGTCCACAAAATACGGAGTTGCCATTGACATGCCAGCCGGACCAAGTGAATTATTGGTTGTTGCGGACGAATCGGCAAATGCAGATTTTGTAGCTTCAGACTTATTAAGTCAGGCAGAACACGGAACAGACAGTCAAGTACTCTTGGTGACTACGTCTGAGAACTTTCTCACGGAAGTGGAAAAAGCAGTAGCAATACAACTTGAAGAATTGCCACGAAAGGAAATTGCCACAAAAGCAATTGAAAACTCAAAATTGATTTATGTTTCAACTGATCAAATTGCCTTAGACTTAATCAACGAATACGGTCCGGAACACTTTATTATTTGTGTAAAAGATGAGGATTTCTATACAAACGGAATTCAAAACGCAGGTTCTGTATTTGTTGGAAACTACACACCTGAAAGTGCTGGCGATTATGCTTCTGGAACCAATCATACTTTACCAACAAACGGATATGCAAAAGCTTATTCTGGTGTAAATCTAGCAAGTTTTCAAAAAAGCATGACGTTTCAAAAAATTACACCTAAAGGAATTCAAAACATTGGAAACGCTATCGAATTAATGGCAGAAGCCGAAGGTTTGCAAGCACACAAAAACGCGGTAACCTTACGCTTACAAGAGCTAAAAGCCAACAGCTAAAAGCAAAAAGCTACGAAAATGAAAAACATAGAGAATCTCATCAGAGAAAACATAAAAACGCTCAAGCCATATTCTTCTGCAAGAGACGAGTACAAAGCTTCGGGAAGCAAAATGGTATTTTTAGACGCGAATGAAAACCCATATGAAAATGGTGTCAATCGCTATCCAGATCCAAAACAAAAAGATGTAAAAGTCGCTTTAGCAAAAGTAAAAAATTGCAATCCTGAAAACATTGTATTGGGAAATGGAAGTGACGAAATTCTCGATTTGATTTTCAGAGCGTTTTGTGAACCTAAAGAAGATAACATCATCATTTTGCCGCCAACATACGGAATGTATAATGTATTGGCAGGAATAAATGACATAGAAACCAAAGAAGTATTACTGTCAAAATCGTTGCAACCAAAAGCTGATGAAATCTTAAACATTGCGGACAAAAACAGTAAAATATTGTTTCTATGTTCGCCAAACAATCCTACGGGAAACAGTTTTGACAACGAAACTGTAGAAAAACTACTCAAAAATTTTAATGGAATTATAGTGATAGACGAAGCATATATAGACTTCTCTGGTCAAGAAAGTTGGTTGAATCGACTAGAGGAATTTCCTAACCTTATCATTACACAAACGCTCTCAAAAGCGTATGGAATGGCAGGTATCAGACTAGGAATCTGTTATGCTTCGCTCACTATTGTTGACATTTTAAATAGAATAAAACCGCCATATAACGTAAATTTGCTTACACAAGCACATGCGTTGGAGCGTATTCAAGACACAGCTGGAGTTCAGTTAGAAATTGATCAAATTAAAAAAAACAAAATACAACTGATAAAAACGTTAGAAACGGTGAATTACATCACTGAAATCTATCCATCAGATGCAAATTTTGTGCTAGTAAAAGTGGATGATGCAAACGTTCGTTACAAGCAACTCATTGAAAAAGGAATTGTAATTCGAAACAGAACCACGCAACCTTTATGTGAAAACTGTTTGCGATTAACGGTTGGTACGAAGGATGAGAATGAGAAATTAACAAAAGAACTTTTGTTAATTTCGAAATCCTGAACTTGATTCAGTGTCACACAAGAAAATAAACTAATAGATTCCTGCGAAGGCAGGAATGACAAAAGAGCGTATAAGCTATGCAAAAAGTACTATTCATAGATCGTGACGGAACGATCATCAAAGAACCTGCAGACGAGCAGATAGACAGTTTTGAAAAACTAGAATTCTATCCGAAAGCATTGTCTGCGTTGCGAAAAATTGCAAACGAACTTGATTTTGAGTTGGTTATGATTACAAATCAAGATGGTTTGGGAACTGCAGTATATCCTGAAAATACATTTTGGCCAGTTCATAATTTCATTTTACATACACTTAAAGGTGAAGAAATTGTTTTTGATAAAATTGTCATTGATAGAACTTTCGCCAAAGACAATGCGCCAACACGTAAACCAAATACAGGTTTGCTAACGGAATATTTTTCTGAAGCGTATGATTTGAAAAATTCGTTTGTCATTGGAGATCGTTTAACAGACATTGAATTGGCAAAAAACCTAGGTTCGAAAGGAATTTATATCAATGATGAAACATTCCTGGGAACAGATGAGATTACAGTAAAACGTTCTGAATTAGATGAATACATTGGTTTAGAATCAAATGATTGGGATGAAATTTACGCGTTTTTAAAAGCAAAAGAACGCAAAGCTTCACTAACTCGTAACACGAACGAAACGAAAATTCAAATCGATTTAAATTTGGATGGAACGGGAAAATCAAACATTGAAACTGGAATTGCCTTTTTTGATCATATGTTAGATCAAATTGCACGTCACGGACAATTGGATTTAGACATTACTGTAAAAGGTGATTTAGAAGTTGATGAACATCACACCATTGAAGATACGGCAATTGCCTTAGGAGAAGTATTTGCAGAAGCTTTAGGAAACAAACTAGGAATAGAACGTTACGGTTTTTGTTTGCCAATGGACGATTGTTTAGCACAAGTTGCGATTGACTTTGGAGGAAGAAATTGGCTTGTTTGGGAAGCAGATTTCAAACGTGAAATGATTGGTAAAATGCCAACAGAAATGTTCTATCACTTTTTCAAATCGTTTACAGATGGCGCAAAAGCGAATTTAAATATTAAAGCAGAAGGAACAAACGAACACCACAAAATTGAAGCAATTTTTAAATCGTTTGCAAAAGCCATCAAAGCGGCTGTAAAACGTGATGTTGAAAAAATGATATTACCATCAACGAAAGGAATGTTGTAAAATAGTAGTGAGATATTAGTAGTGGGAATCTAGATGTAAACTTCGACTTCGCTCAGTTTCTTGGTTTTCAAGCTAACAATCTCAATACTAAAACCTCAATACTCAATATTAAAAAAATGAAAGTAGTCATCATAAATTACGGAGCAGGAAACATACAAAGTATCAAGTTTGCGTTACAACGATTGGGCGTAGAAGCTGTGCTAAGTAATTCTGTGGAAGAAATACGAAACGCAGACAAAGTTATATTTCCAGGTGTAGGCGAGGCGAGTAGTGCCATGAAAAAATTACGCGAAAGTAAGCTAGATATTGTCATTCCAACGCTAACACAACCTGTTTTAGGAATCTGTTTAGGAATGCAATTAATGTGTAATATTTCAGAGGAAGGAAATACAAAAGGTTTGGGAATATTTGATACAGATGTAGTTCGTTTTTCATCAACAGTAAGAGTGCCACAAATTGGTTGGAATACAGTTAAAAACTTGAAAAGTCCATTATTTAAGGGAATTCAAGAAAATGAATATATGTATTTGGTTCACAGTTATTATGCTAAAAAATCATCAGAAATCATTGCAGAAAGCGAATATGACATCAAATATGCTTCTGCTTTGCAAAAAAATAACTTTTATGGTGTTCAATTTCATCCAGAAAAAAGTAGCAAAGCTGGAAGTCAATTATTGCAAAATTTTCTAAATCTGTAAAAAAGTCATAAAATGTTAGTATTGCGAATTGAGAAGCGTCACTTCGAGTAAATTTGTACCGCAAATTTGTATCGAGAAATACTTTGAAATTATAAATGTAAAATACTGAATGTAAAATACTGAATGTAAAATGTAAAAAGATACTTTCTAAGACTAAGACTGAAAAAATAAACGTAAGAAGCGCATAAGTTTACGAGTTTTTCCTTTGAAATAAAACAGAAAGTAACAACTTAACACAACACACAACAAGTGAGTAAAACAAGCCATAACCTCAATACTAAACAATGAGAATCATACCAGCAATAGATATCATCGACGGAAAATGTGTACGTTTATCCAAAGGTGATTACGATACAAAAAAAATATACAACGAAAGTCCGTTAGAAGTGGCGAAGCAATTTGAAGATGCAGGAATTCAATACTTGCACATGGTAGATTTGGACGGCGCAAAAGCCAAACATATTGTCAATTACAAAGTATTAGAACAAGTTGCCACACAAACAAATCTGAAAATTGATTTTGGTGGCGGATTAAAATCGAATTCAGATTTACACGTTGCGTTTGAAAGTGGCGCAAAGCAAATCACAGGTGGAAGTATAGCGGTAAAAGACCGTGAACTATTTACACAATGGATTCAAAAATATGGACGCGAACGAATTATTCTAGGTGCTGACGCAATGGACGAAAAAATTGCAATTAGTGGTTGGCAAGAAGAAAGCAATGAAGAATTGATTCCTTTTATTCAAGAATATCTAAAAAAGAACATTCAATATGTAATCTGTACAGACATTGCAAAAGACGGCATGTTAGAAGGTCCATCATTTGAATTATACAAAAAAATAATAGCAGAAAGTGACGACAGACTTAAATTAATTGCTTCTGGCGGAATATCAACTTTTGACGAATTACCGAAACTAAAAGAACTTGGTTGTGAAGGTGTTATCATCGGAAAAGCGATTTATGAAAACAGAATCTCGCTCAAACAACTCGAACAATTATTATAATTATCATTCCTGCGTGTCATATTGATCGCAGTCAAAATGCAATTAAAACTTAATCATTTAACTAAAAAAATGCTCACAAAACGAATCATTCCTTGTTTAGATATCAAAAACGGACGCACGGTAAAAGGTGTCAATTTTGTAAACCTTCGTGATGCTGGTGATCCTGTAGAATTGGCAAAAATTTATGCTAATGAAGGTGCAGACGAACTCGTATTTTTAGACATTTCGGCAACGGAAGAACGTCGTAAAACATTGCAAAAACTTGTATTAGATGTAGCATCACAAGTAGATATTCCATTTACAGTTGGTGGCGGAATATCGTCTACGGAAGACGTTGACCGCCTATTACAAGCTGGCGCAGACAAAGTTTCTATCAATTCTGCGGCAGTAAAACGACCAGAATTAATCAATGAATTGGCATCAAAATTTGGAAACCAATGTATTGTGGTGGCAATTGATGCAAAACAGATTGATGGCGAATGGATTGTACATTTAGTTGGTGGAAAAGTTCCAACAGAATTAAATCTATTCGATTGGGCAAAGGAAGTAGAAAAACGTGGCGCAGGTGAAATATTATTCACATCGATGGACAATGACGGAACAAAAGATGGATTTGCCAATGAAGCGTTGGCGAAATTATCAGAAATCGTAAATATTCCAATCATTGCTTCTGGTGGCGCAGGAAATATGCAACATTTTAAAGATACTTTTATAAAAGGAAAAGCAGCTGCAGCGTTGGCCGCAAGTGTATTTCATTTCAAAGAAATTGGAATTCCAGAATTAAAAGAGAATTTAAAAAATAATGGAATTAACGTTAGAATATAGGTTTGAAATTATAAATGTAAAATGCTAAATTTTAAATTAAAAAGTATTTTCGAATAAACGAATAAATTTTGAATGTCACATCGAGCGCAGTCGAGATGTAACAAAACAATTCAACAACAAATAAACGAGCAATCTCAATACTAAAAAATGAACATCAATTTCAATAAAAATAACGACGGATTAGTTCCTGTAATCATTCAAGATACTGCAACCAAAAATGTATTAATGCTGGGCTACATGAATGAAGAAGCGTACGCGAAAACGGTAGAAACTGAGAAAGTAACTTTCTTTAGTAGAACCAAACAACGATTGTGGACAAAAGGTGAAGAAAGTGGCAACTTCCTGAACGTAGTAAGCATTCAAAATGATTGTGATGAAGATACATTATTAATCAAGGTACACCCTGCTGGACCAACATGTCATAAAGGTTCAGATACGTGTTGGAATGAGGAAAATATAATGTCATACGGTTTTCTAAGTCAACTCGAAAATACAATTCAAGATCGCAAAGAAAACAAAGAAGATGAAAAAAGTTATGTGGCTTCATTGTTTCGGAAAGGCATGAACAAAATTGCACAAAAAGTAGGAGAGGAAGCTGTAGAAGTGGTCATTGAAGCAAAAGACGATAATGACGATTTATTCTTGAGCGAAAGTGCAGATTTGTTATTTCACTATCTAATCTTACTACAAGCAAAAGGTTTCAAACTCAATGATATTGTGAATGTGTTGAAAAATAGAGAGAAATAGTTAATTCATAAATTAAACAATTGTTCCTACCCAAACACCGCCAATCATCGTAAGCATACTAAATGCCCATTTTTTAGTTTCATCATCATACTTTTTAGATAAAATTACAAACAAACAGACGATTAAGAAAAGTAATGAAACTCCAATTTTGATCATGTTATTAGTATTTCGAGATTCTAGTTCTTGCAACTGTATCTGATTCTTAACTTTTTGAATTTCAATTTCTTGCTTTTTTTCTAGCAACATGATTTGTTCTTCTATACTTAAAGTTGACTCATCTTTTGAAGAATCCGATTTGGTATCACTAAAAGGTGGATTATGATCAATATCGCCATTGCTTGGACTAAAGGATTGGAATAATAAATTATCTACATCAACGCTGACAAAAAGAATCATACCAACAATAAAAATGGAAAGAATAATGCTTGATTTCTGTATCATAACTATGGCTAATTTTCTTAAAAGTAGTAAAAAATAAAATCATTAATAGTGCAACAATCACAGGAAAATTCCCCTTTTTATTAATTTTAAACTATTATTGCACTGTCTTTAGTACAAAACTATGTTCGAACAATTATTTTACAAAGCAATTCTGAGCTACAAAGCACAAGTAAAAAAGCGAAAACACACCAAAATAATTTCGTTGGCAACGTTTTACATTACGTTCCTTCAACTAAGCATTTTATCTGTACTTTGTATTGTTTTGGTAAGAGCAACAAATAGTAGTTTTTTGCAATTTTATGAGATCTATACACCTGTATTTTATATAGTTTTAGCAGGAATTGTATTGTACATATTTAATGCGTTGTATTTCAATGGGAAACGTATGTTACAAATTAAAAATAAAGCAATTAAAGATAAAATAACCGCAACTGATATTTGGAAACTTTGGATAATTCCAATCGTGATATTTGGTTTAGGTTTAATCTTACTTAAAGCAACCTAGAAAAGTTGAAATGTTATACTAATATTGAGATTTAAGTAGTACTAACTGCGAAGTTTCAACGCAAACAGGTACAGATTATATCTAGAAACATATCGACAAAAGACAAATCAACAAATAACGAACAAACAAATCAACAACACTTTGAGACGCAAACGTTATTACTATCTCATAACCTTACAATACTTAGGGTTTCGTTACCACGGATGGCAAAAACAACCTGATGTAAATACGGTACAACGCATGACAGAACGAACCTTGGCATATGTATTTGGACATAAAAACTTCAAACTATTAGCTTCCGGAAGAACAGATGCAAAAGTATCCGCAAACGAAATTGCTATTGAATTATTTCTTGATAATGAAACGCTAGATATTCCTGAATTTCTACCACTTTTCAATCAAAACTTACCACAAGATATTCGCGCAATAGCTATTACGGAAACGGATGAAAAATTCAACATTATCCAACATCCGAAAGTAAAAGAATACATCTATCTATTTGCATTTGGTGAAAAATACCATCCGTTCGCAGCACCTTATATGACAAATGTTTTAGGCGATTTAGATGTTGAACTCATGAAAAAAGGAGCAAAACTCTTTGAAGGAAATCATTACCTAAAAACCTATTGTTACAAACCAACGGAACACACGGTTTTAGAAGGTGAAATTGAATTGTGTGAAATTGTTGAAAATGATATCTACACGGCAAACTTTTTTCCAGAAAAAAGCTATGTATTGCGTGTACAAGGTGCAGGATTCAAACGTCATCAAATCCGCATGATGATGGGAACATTGATTCTATTAGGAAAACACGAACTCGATCTAGACTTCATCCAACGTTCGTTATTACCAGATTCTATACTTGAAGTCAACTACATTGCACCAGCTTCAGGGTTGATGTTGAATAAAATGACGTTCAAAGAATTGTAAAATAATTATGTGCTAAATTTTAAACAATAACATTATTTCACTTACAAACTCACACTAATATCTTCTCCTTCTAGAATTTGATTTTTTCTTCTTAGCAGAGTTATCCGTAGTACTATTCGAACTTTTTTTCTTTTGGCTTCCGCCAGAATTGCCTCTTGACGATTGTTTCGCGTTCGATCTTGAGCGTTGTCCACGTTCTTGCTTTGGCGGCGGCGTATAATTTGGATCTGCTTCAAAACCTTCAATTTCTTCGGAAGGAAGCTTTTCACCCAGCAACTTTTCAATTGCTCTTACATATTCATATTCTTCAGCAGAAACCAATGAAATGGCTTCACCACTTGCGCCAGCTCTACCAGTACGTCCAATTCTATGAACATAATCTTCTGGAACGTTTGGCAACTCATAATTAATTACATGTGGCAACAACGGAATATCCAAACCACGTGCGGCAATATCGGTTGCAACCAAAATTCTGATTGTTCCTTTCTTAAAGCCGTCCAATGCTTTGGTACGTGCATTTTGTGTCTTATTTCCATGAATTGCGGCCGCACTAATATTTTTAGAAATCAACTTCTTAGTCAATCGGTTAGCGCCATGTTTAGTTCTCGTAAATACCAAAACTTGACTCCAATTACCATCAGAAATCAACTTAATTAACAACTCTGTTTTTCGTGGTTTATCAACCTTATATACTTTCTGATTTACCTTTTCGGCAGTAGTATTTTCTGGTGTAGCTTCAACCGAAACAGGATTGTGTAAAATACTTTGTGCTAACTTCTTAATATCTTTTGAAAACGTTGCAGAAAACAACAAATTCTGTCGCTTCTTTGGCACAAGATCAATTACACGTTTAATATCACGCAAAAATCCCATATCCAACATTCTATCAGCTTCATCTAATACCAATATTTCTACTTTAGCTAATGACAATGCTTTCTGACTGTGTAAATCGAGCAATCTTCCAGGTGTAGCCACTAAAATATCAACACCATTTCGTAGCGTAGCAATCTGTGGTTTTGCATTTACACCACCAAAAATCACGGTTGAGCGAATATCTAAAAAAGTACTATATTCTTGTACGTTCGCGTAAATTTGAGCAGCTAATTCGCGCGTAGGCGTTAAAATCAATGCTCTAATTGGTCTTCTACGTAAAGGTGATTCTTGTGATAACAATTGCAACATTGGCAAGGTAAAACCTGCTGTTTTTCCAGTTCCTGTTTGTGCAGATGCCAAAACATCTTTGCGTTCTAAAACTAATGGAATTGCTTTTGCTTGAATGGGAGAAGGCGTTGTATATCCTTTTTTGCTGATGGCGCGTAATAAGGCATCAGATAGTCCTAATGATTTGAATGACATGAAAATTGTTTATGAAATGACAATCTCTATGTAAAACCTCATTTCTGGTTGAGCTGGCAAGGTACAACCATTTTTTCAATAACGATTGATGATTTGTAAATACAACTTGTTAATTTATCAAACCTGTTATATCTGGCTGTTACTATTCAATCTTTATGCTATAATCTAATCAGCGTAACGATTTTTATTTTTTGTCGAACAAAAGTGGCTATAAACCTAAAATCACGTACAATTACGTATTGTTTATCTTACAAATTACTTTTAATTTTCCATCTTTAAAATACCAACCAAAAACCAAATCTTCTTTATGAATCACTCTTTTAAATTTTCAGGGTTAACTAACTTGACCGACAGTGAGTTAAGTAAAAATAACTTTCAATCTTCCAATTTTACGCTACAATGTTGGATACAAACTTCAAAAGCTGGCGAAATTGTTTCCAAGCATACAAACGAAACTTCTTTTTCTTTAAAGGTAAACGCACATGGAAACATTGCCTTCTCAGTACAAACGGAACAAGAAACACGCACCATAACGGCCACAAATATTTCTGTTATCGATAACGAATGGTATCACATAACAGCCGTAAAAACGGATACATTTCTATATCTATACATTAATGATTTAGACGTTAAAATAGAAAATAGCACAGAAACAATTAATATAGAAAATCAAGCAGATGTATTCTCTATTGGCGGAACTTCGGATGCGAATTACTTTAATGGAAACATCAGTCAAATTGCTGTCTGGAACAAAGCATTACTTGGAAATGAAGTCACACTAATAACTGAAAAAGAAGACATTACGCGCGCTTCTGGACTCATTAAAATAGTAAATTTCATTGATGAACGCACTGATACTGCATTGCCAGATAATTTAGGGTTGTCTGTAACCATAAAAATACGAAACACTTCATTTGAAACGCTAACCCTAAAAAACTCTGAAAACTATTTAGACACTATTCCAACAACAATTGAAGTTGGTAAAGAAGAAACAATTTTCTTAACAAGTGGCTTATTTTCGGTGATCAATCGTGAATTAAAATATGAAAACAGAGGCGGAAGCACCACAATCACTGTTCATAAAAACCTAAACAGATTCAATACGGTAATTACTGCGGTATCTGAAAAAGATTTAGTGGACGATTTAACAATTAAAGAAAACCTGCCTTTATTGGCGAAAGCCGAATTAGTCATTGGTGAAAATATGGTTGTTGTCAACATGCGAAATGTCTACAACTTTCTCAACGGATTGCGCGGTTACCTCAATTGTGATCAAATACAAACGCCAGAAGGCAATCTAATTGATCAAATAGAATACAACAAATCGAGTCAAGTATTCAATCGTAGATTTCAAAAAAAACCGTTTGCAATCATTTATTGTGAATCTACTGAAAATGTGCAACGTGTATACAAAGACGCTATTGCAAACAATTTACCAATTAGAGTACGATCTGGTGGACACGATCATGAAGCGGAATGTAGTGGAACAGATGTAATTTTACTAGATTTGACACGCATCAATCATGTTGTGGTAAGTCATAACAAAAAATATGCACGTATTGGACCTGGAATTCGTTTCAAAGATTTAACACCACAACTTGCTTTTAACGATGTCATGATTCCACACGGAACATGCGCGACAGTTGGTGTTGCAGGATTTACATTTGGTGGCGGTTGGGGACCGTGGACACGAAAACACGGAATGAATTGCGAAGGATTAGTTGGCGCAACAGTTGTACTTGGAAATGGAGAAATTGTAAAGCTTCAAATGGAAGATAGTGACAAAAAAGATTTGCTTTGGGCACTAAAAGGTGGTGGCGGAATGAGTTACGGAATTGTAACCGAATTACAGCTAAAAGTATTCCGATTGCCTAAAAAACTCATCAAATTTGAATTGGAATGGAATCCATATGATAAAAATGATCAGTCTGTTTTGACAGGTGATAAGCAAACAAAAAAAATATTGCAAGCGTGGGAAGATGTAATCATGAATAAAATTAAATCTTCTCCAGATGATGGTTTTACAAATGATCAATTAATTGGAACGAATTTAAAAGTTTCTGGAAAACATTTGCAAGGCGATCCAAACGATTTTAAACCTGAAAATGAAATTCACAACTGTATTATGTATGGTTATTGGAGTGGCTCAGAAGAAAGTTTAATTGCTTTTGTAAAAACATCGTATGCACATATTTTACCAGAAGAATTACGCGTAATTGGAAAAGGCGGACAGCGTTTAGACTATGCAGACGACGGTTTAATGAGTGAATGGGATAGAATTTCATACAGTGCCATCAGTAGAAATATTCAACTTGAAGAACGTGATACAATGGCAAAAAAGGATGCAAATAATTCAGTAAAAACACATGAAGAAACCTATGACAGAATCTACAAAATAGCGGAATCTGTTGCAAATAATAGCGAAATGGACACCGTTTCAAATATATTTCAACTGTCATCAACCAAAAAACCCTTACCGCCAGATTTAGATGCGCCAGCACCACACAAAATAACCTCTCGTTTTGCTGATAAAGATGGATTAGGAGACAAAGGAGCAAACCAATTAATCAGTTCGTTAACATCAAAATTAATCTTAGATGAGAACCGTCTATATGGCTTATTTACGTATATTACGTTAGGTGCAATCTCTGGTGAATTTTATGATAATATGTCGGAAGAAGCAAAAAAACGAAGCGCATTTCCATTCAAAAACAAATCATACACCATTCAATACCAAACATGGTGGAACACAGAATTGCTTCAAAAAGAGCAGGAGCAAGACAACAAAGTATACAACAGAACAAACCGAGCGTTAGATTGGATGCAAGTATGTCGCGATTATGAAATAGAAAACTCAGGCGGCGCTTTTATCAGTTTTAAAGATGCATCCATTCCAACAAAAACATATTTTGGAGATAATTATGATGATTTAATAAAAGTAAAAAAGAACTACTCCAAAGATCCATTAAATCATTTCCGAACTAGAAAAACAATTATATAACCAACTTTAAACCTATGAACATTAAAGACATTAGTAGCGTAGCAATCTATCCTCCAATTGGAATTGCACGTATTGGAAACTCAAAAAAATATTTTTTTGCACCAGACATTCCTGGTGTAGAAATTCCGCCAAAAGGTGGTTATAAAGACAAAAAAGGACGTGTAAAAAAACAAGTTGCACGTTTCAGAATCTATGCTTTTGATAAAAATGGCAAAGCGTTAGGCGAAATCACAGAAACAAAAGAGAATAGCATTCATTGGCGTTTACAAGTTGCAAATGTAAAATCTGCTTGGTATATGTTTAACAATGCCTTAGATTTACCTGGTGCTGGAATTCCGTCTGCATACAGAAAT
Source organism: Kordia sp. (assembly GCF_965283645.1). GTDB lineage: Bacteria > Bacteroidota > Bacteroidia > Flavobacteriales > Flavobacteriaceae > Kordia. The sequence continues at coordinate 131,742 of NZ_CBDIPG010000001.1, forward strand.
GCGGATGTGTCCGATAGAGATCAATTGGCAATTTTACCAACTCCAGTGAGTATTACAGGAAAAAATACTAAAGGAAAGAAGTATGATTTTGATGATGGAGAATTCTTTGGGAAAAAAGTAAAACTTGGCTATGTTGAAACGGATGAAGACGGACGTTTGCTATTTTTCGGTGGTGATGGCGATTCTGCTTCAAAAAAGAACAAACCTGCAATCACCTTTGCAAACAACGAAGGTTGGCATGATGATACTTGTGATGGAGTTGTACGTGCGACGGTAACTATTGATGGAAAAGAATTTCAAGCAACACCTGCAAATGTTGCCGTAACACCGCCAAACTTTGGGCCAGGATTGTACGGAGTCGTTACGATGAATGATGTTGTACAAGATTTATTCATTCGTGAAATGAACTATCCAGATGCAGCAGCAAATGGTGTTGTGTTTTACGAACACATTTACCCAATGTTAGCACGAATGACAGATACACAATGGGTAAACTCAGGTTTCTTTATGTTATTTGGAAAAAATTCACCGTCCGACTTTTCAAATCCAGAACTAGTAGAAAAACTTTCGGATCCTTCCGATAAAAACAAAACACTACGTGAACGTGTATTTGAATGGTTTAGAGACCCAGATTCAAACGAATATACACCCGAAAAAGTACCGCCATTTTATGGTGATGGTTTTGGTGAATATGAAAAAATTGCCATTGTTGATTTACCAATTACACGAACACAATACGCTCGTTTAAAATGTTGGGCAAAAGGAGATTTCAAAACGGGAAAACCTCAAAAATATGTTCCGTTTGAAGAATTATCGCCTGAAGCACAAATAAACGCATTAAATCAAGCACCAATGGAAGAATGTTTGGGTGGTCCTTTTCATCCAGGAATTGAATTAACATGGCCAATGCGTGTAAAAGAAATGTGGAAAAAACCCTATCGTCTAAATGTTGTTGACGAAGGAGAACCAACCGATTTAGATTTTGGACCATTACTATCGCCAGCGATTGCTTTAGGAAAAGACGGACCATTGTCCAAAAGTGGTCCAGGATCATTAACACGTTGGTTAGGAGTTCCTTGGCAAACTGATGAAGCAAGTTGTTTGTCAGGTTATGATGTAACAACATACTTGCCTTTACCATCATTTTGGGCGGCACGTGTACCAAATCAGGTATTGAGTGAAGATAGTTACAAACGTAGTATTGAAGCTGGAAACTTAAACATAGCACAACGATTGAAGCATTTTGATTACCGCCAAGATTGGTTGCGTGATTTAGGAACGGTATATCAAAAGAAAATAAATCATATGATTGCTGAATGGCATGAATTAGGAATTATTGTTAAAACAGAAGATAAAGCGGCAAACAACAAAGAAGGATTTTTGCCAGATACAGTTTGGAAAGAAACTGGACGTAAATTTGGAGAACAAGATCCTACATTTGCACAAGTAATAAGAGCAGAAACCATCACGGATGGCTTGGATAAGAAAGCTAGAAAAGCCGCTACTGACATAGTTGGTTTAGGAACCGAAAATGTATTAGATGCAGCAAAATCTGCTTCACATTCATCTGATAGCAACCGTAAAAGAAGAAGATTGTCGCGTGGCGAACGATAAACACACATATCAAGTATTAATAGTTGGTGGCGGTCCTGCAGGAATCGCCACCGCTATTACATTGCACGCAAAAGGAATTCGTTGTTGTGTTGTGGAAGCACATACAACTCCAATTCGGAAATCGGGAGAAGCCATTCCGCCAAATGCAAAACCTTTGCTCAAACAATTAGGAATTTTATCATTAGTTGAAGATGAAAAACACAATGTATATTATGGAAATAAAAGTTGTTGGGGAAGTGATCAATTGGAACAAAAAGAATTTATTTCAGATCGGTTAGGACATGGTTATTTACTAGATCGATTGTACTTTGAAACACAATTACAAGAGGTGTATCAACATACAAACTGTCCGTTTTACAAAGGTTTCAAGCTTAAAAAAGTAATTTCTGACAAAAAAGAAGTCATTGCTACTATTGAAAACGATTCAGAAACCTTAACACTAAAAAGTCAATTTATCATTGATGCAACTGGTAGAAAAGCATCCGTTTGTAGACATTTAGGCATACAAAAAGAAAACTTAGATGCACAATTTGCCATTACATTCAACGTAAAACTTTCAAACGAAATTCCACATGAAATCATCGTTGAAGCCACTGAAAATGGTTGGTGGTATGTAGCACCTTTTACCAAAAAAGAAGTTACAATGATGTTTTTTACGCTCAAAGAGTTACTTCCCGCTAAGGAAAACACCGCAATATTTCTTCAACACGAATTGCAACAAACCATTCATCTTTCAAAAATTATTAAAAACATACCAATTGAACATTGTAAAATAATGCCCGCAGGCACAAGTTGTTTACAAATTCCTTTTGGAAAAAACTGGCTTGCTGTTGGTGATGCTGCATATTCTTTTGACCCAATATCTTCCTACGGAATCACGTCTGCATTGGCTTCTGGCTTTTATGGCGGACATGCTGTAGCAGATTTTTTACATGGAAAACAAGAAGCATTAGATGTATACAGATATGTTGTAGAAAATGCATTTCAAGCGTATATACAAAAACTAATTGCACATTATGAGTTGGAAAAACGATGGGAGCAAAGCTACTATTGGACAAACCGTTTGGCAGTATTCAATTCAGAAATACCTTCATAAACAGCAAATTGATCGTCTTTTATACATCACGACTATCAAATCTTTCAAAATATCATCTAACGGATTAGTTTTAAGTACACAATTAAAACTGAGGAAGATGAAAAAAAAGAAAATCAAAAATTTATCATTGCGCAAAAAGAAAATTTCAAATCTTGAAGATACAAATCTAAAAGGAGGAACTATTATACCATCGTTGATGTTTCCTTGCATTTCTATAGATTGGTGTCCATCATTACATTGTTCAGAAGGTCGATTATGTACAGCAGTTCCGTAATTGTCATATACATGACGCGTTAATTTATAAATAGCTGCATGTGTTGGTGGCTTTCTATAAAATTATAAAACAATAGAGTTAAAAACGAGCTATAATGCTTGTTTTTTTTATATTTGGATGTTGCAATGAGACAGATTTTGGGAAATTTAATATTTACAGGAATCGGTTTTATATACTTATGTATTCGCCATAGAAACCGAGAAAAAGTAGCTGAAGCCAAAAAGGAAGAATACGAAGATCGATATGCCGTAGCTGGTATGAAATTCGTATTGTCTGTCATCGGTATCATATTCATGACTTTCCTTGTAATTGCTTTGCTAGGAACAATTTACATCATCATCACAAGACCACCTGCGGCAACGTAACTATACAAGTTACAATTTGCTTTCCTTTGTAGGGATTCCATTTACATATAAGCTTTTATCAGAAGTGATATAAATTTTGCCATCTTTTTGTGTAAATACTATATTTCCGCGGCTTTCAAACTGCAAACTAATAATATGGCGCGCATCTTTATACAGTTCTAAAAATCGAGGCGCTACGTCATATGCATTGTATCGTTTCGGAATATATTGTTCATTACTATTGAAAAGTGCTAGTTTCTTTCCTATATAAAAATGATTTAACGAAATGCAATTCTTCGCTATAGTATCTCCAGATTTTACTAAAAAACGATACGGAGTTTTATCATAAATTTCCTTTGCAAAAACATCATTTGATAATACAATAATATCATATTCTGTTTGATTGATGAATTGCTTTTTTCGTGCTAAAAAACTATCATTTTCGCCACCTTTTATATATTCTAAAGGAAACGGATTGTCGCCGCTTTCAAACAACGAATCTACATATTTAATATTTCGCGCTTGCGCAGGATCGAACTCAGTTAAAAATCCACGCATAGACTTTGTAAACTCTACCTTTTTTGCTTGTTCTTTGTTTCTATCTTTTTCAGCCGAACTAGAAATATTATAGATAATTGCACTTATGATAAGTACTGCAAAACCAATTAAAAAGTAACTGATAAACCTAAAATCTTCCAACGCAAGTTTGCGCTCAATTTTCTCTTCAATATTCTTAGGCTTTGTAGATAACCAATGCAATCCATTTCCTAAAATTTTAAAAAACACAACAATTCCCGGACCGCGTGTCGTCGCAATATTTAGCGAGTATTTAATACTTAAACTACGAAAATATTTTACTTTTTCATTCACGCCTTCATCATTCAATTTTTCGGTAAGTGCAAAAAATGAATCTTTATAAATAGGCGAATCATTAATGATTTTATCTAACTTGTTGGTTAAAAAATCTATCTTTCCATCTGTTTTTCTACGAATCAAATTAATAACCTCATCAGGAATTACATCTTTGTATAACAACATTTTAGTAACAGGTTGGTATATTTCCTTGTTAAAATAATAGTTGATACTATCTGTAAAATCTTCTGTTAAATACTTCGAAATAAACGAAACAATTTCTTGCGCATCAAAACCTTCCAATTGTACCGTTACATTTTTCTGCATTTTAGCAAAGCTACGTGTTAACAAATGTTTCAAGTTGGGATTGGCAAACAAAAAACGAACACCTTCTGGATGTTCTTTTAATGAATTTAAAAACACATTAATTGTCGTCGCTTTAAAATCAGGATTTACTTTTTGTTCAACTTTTAAAAGCTTTTCAATACGAATAAGGTCTTTTTCGGTAAAATTTTGAAGTTCAATATCTGGAAGTAATTCCGTAGCAATTTTTAGAGATTTTATATAGCTCATTAAAGAATGTTATGTATTTTGGGTGATGAAAACAAAGACTATGATTGCGCTTATCAACCAAATATATGAAATAAAACGAAAATCTATTGAGAATGAATACGATTCTCTAGAACGTAATTTAGACCGTATTTTTTACGAACTTACTGAAATGGGGTATCGCATCGAAATTCCGCTAAAACAGAAGTATCACGAAACAAATACGGCTGTAGAAGCAAATTTACTTACCGATAACGCATCAACTATTGTAAAGGTTTTAAAACCAATTATTTATAAGAAAGAAGACGATACATTCAGTTTGTTACAAAAAGGAATTGTCATTGTCGGATAAAATAAAATACGCTTGAAAAATATAAATATAGGAATCGATTTAGGAACAACAAATTCGGCAATTGCCGAATACACAAACGGAAAAGTTACCGTACATAAAAACCCTGTCGGATTTAGAGAATTACTACCTTCAGTAGTTTCGTTTCGAAAAAATAGAACGCTTATAGGCGACAAAGCTAAAGAACGTTTTTTGGTAGACGCAACCAATACGTTTGCTTCTTTTAAACGCGCAATGGGCTCAGATAAAAAATACCATGCGGCTTTGCTTGATACCGAAGTTTCTCCAATAGATTTATCAGCAATGATTTTGGGCGAGTTGAAAAACTTTGTCATGGAATCGGAAGTGAAATCGGCAGTTGTCACCATTCCTGCATCGTTTAACACGATTCAATCCAATGCTACCAAAGAAGCCGGACTTGCCGCAGGATTTGAAGAAGTTGCGTTGTTACAAGAGCCAATTGCGGCGTGTATAGCATATTCAAACGTACAAGAATTGGAGCTTGAAGAAGCGGAAACATGGTTAGTATACGATTTTGGCGGCGGAACATTTGATGCAAGTTTGGCAAAAGTTTCAGACAGATCACTTGAAATCATAGATCATAAAGGAGATAACTTTTTAGGAGGTGTCGATTTGGATTTGCTCATCATACAGAAAATCATATGCAAAGCTGTTGAAAATGAATTTCCTGAACATGCAGATTTATGGAAAACGATGATTTCTTCAGAAGATATCAATTATAAAAAGTTGTATTACGAATTTTTGTTCAAAGCAGAAGAAGCAAAAAAAGAACTTTCGATTCGTGAAAAAACCTTTATCGAAATTGAAAATGACGAGTTAGGCCTTTTTACTACGATTGAATTTTCAAGAGAAGATTTTAACACACTCGTAAAACCAAAATTTGAAGTTTCATACACATTAATTGAAGAATTACTAGAAGAGAATTCGTTGAATTTTACTGATATATCACGAATCATTATGGTTGGTGGAACAACGTACATTCCGTATGTGCGACAAGAATTAGCCAAGCGAACCAACATTGTTTTAGACACCAATATGGATCCCACACAAGCCGTGGTTATTGGCGCGGCGTACTTTGCAGGAAACAAAGAATCTGGTTTGGAAGTTGAAGAAAAACCAAAAGAAGGTGTTGTTCGATCTAAAGTTGATGTTCAATGGATTTATGAAAATCAATCAAATGATGCAGAAGAATTATTGGTTGCTTTATTTGATGGGAAAATGGAAGGTTATTACCGAATTACTAGAAATGACGGTGGTTTTGATACAGGAACAGTTCGTTTTCAAAATAAAATTACAGAATTTCTTCCGTTGATTTCAAGCGCAAAAAATATCTTTTCAATTCAACTATATAACAATTACAAAGAATTAATTGACGAAAACAATGATATTGCTATTTCCCAAGGCGTGTACAATGTTTTGGGACAACCGTTGCCAAACGATATTTGTATTGAATTAGACAGTCAAGATGGAACATATTTAGAAGAAATCTTTAAAAAGAACGACATTCTTCCATTATCAAAAACGATTTATAAATTGGCGTCAAAAACCATTCTAAAAGATTCTGATGATACGTTGATTATCAATATTTTAGAAGGTTCTGTGCGAAATTCGGTGGCGAGTAATTTACCAATTGGTTATATTGAAATTTCTGGACAAGACATTACATTAGATATCATTAAAGGATTGGATATTGAAATTAATTTTAAAATATCAGAATCACGTGATTTATCTGTAAATATTTTTATTGATGCGATTAATTTACGACTCAAACAAGTCTTCAATCCGAATCAATATATTGTTAATTTTGAGAAAACTATTCTTGAAATTAAACAGTATACAGAAACGATTCAAAATGAAATACAAGATAAAAAAACAACTAATTTTAGACTCAAACATGAGTTGAAAACATTGGAAAATGATTTGATAAATCTCTACGGAAAAGCAATTGAATATCAACATGATACATTGACTGAACAGAAATATCAAATTAACGAAACCAAAAGATTACTCATTCAGAAATATGATAAGTTAGTAACAAACAGGTTATTACTAAAAGAAATTGAAAAATACACCTTGCAAAAAGAAGTTGTAGAAAGTGAATTTGATACAATGTCAGAAGCTCAAAAGCAAGAGTACCGAAAAATTATTGCGAATGAAAAAGAATACTTATACGCTGGAAATAAACAACTAATTGCTAAAAAAACAGAAGATTTAGAAGCATTGCGTGACAAAGTTTTTGTGAATTCTGATGAATATTATTATGAATTCTTTTATTTCTTCAAACATAGTAGCAAATTGCGAAGTCATATAAAAAAAGAGCAGAAATTTGAAAGCGATCTTGTCAAAGGAGAACTGGCTGTTGCATCTAAAAATGTGCATGAATTAAAATATATCCTTAATGAATTATATGCAAATTCAGAATCTTATTTCCTAATGAAAAATAATGGAGAAAAAAGCTCTATTGACAATGCTGGACGATTGGGAATCAAATAAAGACTCCTATTTTTATTTTCAGTGCTGTAAACAATTTTGTAGTTTAGTAAAAAACCAATACAATGAACGAAACAATCCCAAGAGAAACGTTTTCTTTTTTAAAAAAACTGAATAAAAACAACAACCGCGAGTGGTTTACAGAACATAAAAAAGAGTTTAAGGAGATTGAAAGAGAAGTAAAGCAATTTTACAATCAATTAGGAGAAGAGTTGAATAAACATGACCAAATTGATAAAGTAAAGGTATTTAGAATTTATCGTGATGTTCGTTTTTCAAAAGACAAAACACCATACAAAACGCACTTTGGTGGCAGTTTTCACCGAATAAAACCGCAACTTCGAGGTGGTTATTATTTACATATTGCACCCAATAATGAATCGTTTATTGCTACAGGATTTTGGGAACCGCATAAGGATGATTTATTAAGAATTCGTAAAGAATTTGAAATAGATGATACAGAAATTAGAAAAATTATCTCTAAAAAATCATTCAAAGATGTTTGGGGAGAATTTGAAGGTGATGAAGTAAAAACGGCTCCAAAAGGATTTAGTAAAGAACATAAATCCATTGATTTAATTCGGAAGAAACAATTTATATTTACTAAGAAATTTACAGACAAAGAAGTGACTTCGGCTGGTTTTATGGAAGAAATTAATGTGTATTTTAAAGCAATTCGCCCATTTTTTAATTATATGAGCGAAGTGCTAACTACCGATTTAAACGGTGTTTCTTTACTTGATTAAAAGTCATTACAGATATCATCGCAAAATGAAAAACAACTATCGTTTACTGTTGCGATATCACATTTTTGACCATTACGATCTTCAGATGTTTGAATAATATCATCACACTGGAAATACGAGTACACTGTACAAACTATAGTGCTAATTGTAATAGTTCCACCAGTAATTGTTTGTTCTAAATTTGAAATAGTTTGTTTTCTCAATTTCAAATTGTTTAGGTTTCTTTTTTTCATGGTTATAAAAGTTTAAATTACTCTTAAATATATGAAAAAAAACTTACAAAATTAGCTTAATTATCTAAAAAACAACTAATTAACGTTTATTCGTCTTATTATATAACTGCGCTAAACATCACATTTTTTTCAAAAAGAAGTATATGATCTTTCAAACGTTCTGTTACAATATTCATCATGCGTTTGTTTAGTGAGGACGAATTTTCGATGTATAAATGATATTCTTCTAACGTAAACTGACCAATGATCATTCCTTTTAGAGAATTTCGAAACTTCATATCTTTTTGAATTGCATTTTCAATATACAACAAGCGTTTTTCTGTGGATAATCCGTGAAATACATTTTTATGTTTTTGAATATAATTTCGAAAAGAAGCAATCAATAAAGGACTTTGAAGCTTAATTACAGGACGCAATGTTACATTTTGAAAGCGTTCGTCGTTGGACATATTAGCTGAAATTGACTTTGGGGAAATGTGTGGTCTCGCTTTAACCAAATCGTTTTCTCGATCGTTCATGACAATAAGTTTTATTAAAATTAAAAATAATACGCTTGCTAATGAACAGGTTATCAACAACTTGTTAACGTACTTATTAACAAGATTAAAAAGTGCCTTGATTTATTATTTCATGTAGGAAATCCGTATTTTTATGGTTTAATTTACCATACGTATGAAATTTGGAAAAGTGCCCAATCCAGAAATTATAGATTTTACCTTACCTGAAAATCATCCGGAAACGGAAGTGGTTTTAAATTCGTATAAAAATGATGCAAAACCCTCTATTTATGTTGGTTGTGCGAAATGGAATAAGCAAGATTTAAAAGGTTTTTATCCGAGAGGAACAAAAGACGAACTACAGTATTATGCTTCACAATTCAATTCTATTGAAATGAATGCCACGTTTTACCGAATGTTTCCAGCAGAACAGTTTGAAAAATGGCGTGATAAAACACCTGAAGGATTTAAGTTTTTTCCTAAAATAACACAAGAAATCAGTCATTGGAAACGCTTACAAGCTACGGAAGCATTGGTCGATTTGTACATTTATAACGCAACACATTTACAAGACAAACTCGGAACTATCTTTTTACAAATGCATTCCAACTTCTCTCCAAAAGACTTTGATAGAGTAGTACATTTTGCCGAATTTTGGCCAAAAGAAATTCCGTTAGCTATGGAATTTAGACATACCGATTGGTACAATGATGAAAAAATTTCGAATGAACTGTATCATGTATTGCAAGAAAATAATATAGCAAATGTATTGGTAGATACAGCTGGAAGACGCGATATTATGCACATGCGAATGACCAATAATGAAGCATTTATTCGGTATGTTGGCGCCAATCATGAAAGCGATTATTCACGTTTGGACGATTGGGTTGATCGTTTGGAACAATGGACAAATTTTGGATTGCAAAACATACATTTCTTCATTCATCAAAATTCAGAAGTAGAATCTCCGTTGCTTTCAGCGTACTTTATTAAAAAACTAAACAAACGTTTTCAACAAAATTTAACCGTTCCGAAAACAATTGTAAAACCACAAAAGCCGCAAACATTGTTTTAATAAAAATAATTGAATCTAATATTAATAAACTCTATTAAAAACATTAAAATAGGAGTGAAGCATATTGTACTTTTACAAAAAATAATATATGAGATTTCACACACGAAAATGGGTTAAACCCGAAGATTTAAATCCTAATGGAACTTTATTTGGAGGACGATTATTAGCTTGGATTGATGAAGAAGCGGCTTTATATGCTATTATTCAGCTTGAAAACCCGAAAGTTGTGACAAAGTATATGTCTGAAATTGACTTTAAAAGTTCTGCTAAAAAAGGTGATATTGTTGAGATTGGTATAGAAGTCGTAAAATTTGGTCGTTCTTCTATTTCATTAAAATGTGAAGTTCGTAACAAAATGACACGTGAAACCATCTTAACCGTTGACAACATTGTGATGGTAAATCTTGATAAAAACGGAAATGTATTGCCACACGGAAAAACTCAAATCGAATTTGTAAAAGATCGTTTGGATTCTGAGTAGTCTTTTCAGAATTTAAAACAAACAGAAAATGAATGATTAAAAGACTTGCGTACATGTGAATCATTTGAGAACAAAACTTTGCATGCACGTTTTGGAGTAATTCAAACTAGGTGAAAATTAGATTTTATAATCTTTAAAGCTGTATATGATGTTATATTTTTTTACAAAACTACTCTGAATACTCATAAATACAACCAACTCAACTTCAAATATTAACGTAAAAAATCATATTTACATAAAATATAATTTCCTACAAAAAATAAAAAGTAGTAGGTTTGCATTTCAGCAATACTATCAAAAACTTTCTAAAGTTTTTAGGAGCTCAATACATCAATTGGGCTCTTTTTTTGTATATTTAATATGAAGAAAATTAACATAGATTTGCTGTTTAGTTAATATTTTTTCAAATACTGGTCAATTCGGCTTAAATATATTGACTAGCTAACGTCCTTAATTTACTAACATTGAGGACGTTTTTTATGAGATATTTCAAAAACTCTTTCCATAGTTCATTATATCGAATTTAATATGCTTTTCATCGATAAAAAACTTTTAATCAACGTTTTGAAATTACTATAAGTAAGAAAAAGGATACTTTTGAACTGTTGTTATGGTAATTCATATACATATTCCCCCAAAAACCCGAAAGAGAGCTATGTGCTCTCTTTCCCTTTTGTATACCTTTTTCAATACGACCAAAAAGAAATTAACAAATTGATTGTTAAAAAAAATAATTTTCAGTCTGCTAAAGATTACTTAAATATGCACTGCAAAACGCATTCCCCAATATGAAAGTAGTCCAAACGATTCCTGTTTATAATAGAAAAAGTAAACGAGTAACAAGTCTTAAAATAGATGATTTTCAGTCTATTAAAAATGAAAATGAAGAATTTTTTGATGTGCAAGGTGATTTTGTAATCATAAAAGATCGCTTTTTTAGAATGCCACATTTGGTAAAACCTTGGACATTTTGGATTGAAAACGGGAAACCACAACTGGAACCCACAGAAAATATTTCGTACACAAAAGTATTATTTACGGTAGAAGCGCCAGATAAGAACGAATTTAATTATAAAGATGAATTCAGAGCTACGAATCCGTTAGTGGGGTATTTTCAGAGTTTTAAAACTGGTTTTCTTGAAGTAATGGAACAAGTTTCAGAAACGACACTTTCAAATTTTGAAGTTACTTTTTACACATTAGTTCCGTATCAAACATCACTACATTATTTATTAGGAAAACGAGGAAGCAATCAAACACGATTAAATTTTTGGTTTTATGGTTGGATCAATCTAAAATACAGAAATGATTTCATGAATTATTTAAAACAGCACACGTTCGATTATTACATTAACGGAAGTACAAGTGCTTTTAAAGGAATAATTTCACAAGAATTATCGCGTGTAATCGATGTAGAATACCAAGTTCATCATCCAAATAGTGGTTTTTGGAAACGAAAAAACATAAAACTTGGTTTGAAGAAAATTGTACACTTAGAACTTACGGAAATTCCGTGGACGTAATTTACTGAAAAACAGTTTTTTGATTCAAATTTTATAAATTCTTTAACTTGGAATGATAATTGTGTGTTAACACATAAGTTTGTGATAAAAAAAAACGTATTATTGTATCACACATTTGCAATTGATAAGAAAAATACCTGTGTCAGCCACTACATTATTCAGAAATATTCGGTTAGTAATAGTATGCATCCTTTTTGGGATGTTTTCTGCATATGCACAAAAAGACACGACCAAAACAAAAGCAAATGATGTTGATATTACGAAAGGTCGTATCAAATTACCGTTTCCCAAACCTAAAGATCCTACACCAATTCCAAAAAAGGAAGCGGATCGTTTTATGGAATTCAAAACACCAAGCTTACTAACAAAAAAGCGTACTAGTTTAATTAGTTTGCCAAAGTCGAAACCAGCTTCTTTAAAAAAAGAAAAAGAAGTTTACTTCACAGGTCAAGAACAATATGTTACTCGAAACAAAGAGTTTGAAAAAAAACTCAATAAAAACGACAGAGATATTCGCCCAGAATACAAAGTAGAACAATACTTAGGCGACTTTAGAAGTAATGGTGCTTTTGTTGAAATTGTATGTAGAGATCATGAATATGTTGATGGCGATCGTGTACGTGTGTATGTAAATGATGTCGTAATTGCTGAAAACATTCGTTTAGAAGCCGCATACAAAAAAATTGATGTGACACTTGAAAAAGGGTTTAATAAAATACAATTTCAAGCACTAAACCAAGGTACTTCTGGACCAAATACTGCCGAATTTCGGGTATATGATGACAAAGGAGAACTTATATCTGCAAACGAGTGGAACCTTACTACAGGCATCAAAGCTACCATGATTATTGTAAAAGAATAATTTCTATATTTCTGTAAAATTTCTTCATAAAATACCGTTATTCTGAACTTGATTCAGAATCTCACTTGACTTACAATCATCTTCTTTTTATAATAAGAAGCACAGTTTCTCAATTATGTAACAATCAATAAATTCGCAAAATAATTTTGCGCTTTACAAAATGTAAAGTATATTTGACATAATGAAAAACATACTTGTCAAATAAAAACAAATTTATACTTATGGAAAAAGAAACATTTTGCGAATCAGAAAATAGGAGGTTTGAAAAATTTAAAAAGTTCGGGTTACCAAATTCATTTAAAAAAATTGGAATAGCGTTAATTGTGTTTGCATTTCTTTTTTTGATTATTCGAAAAATTTTAGATATAGATATTGCACTTGGGTTTAAATTTATTTTTAAACGTGCAACATTAGTAGGTTTGTTGATGATTGCAATTTCTAAAGAAAAAGTAGAAGATGAAATGATCCGAACCATTCGTGGACAAGCGTTTTCAATGGCGTTTATTGCAGGCGTTGTATATACGTTAATTCAGCCGTTGATCAATTATATTGTATCATTTTTTATTGAAAAAGACAAAGATCCATTGACAGATGTTGGTGATTTCCAGATACTTTGGTTTATGTTGACCATGTATTTAGTATTCTTTTATATGATTAAAAAAAGGCAATAATGAAGAATAGAATCAAGATAGAACGCGCTATTTTAGACATTACACAAGACGATTTGGCAAAGAAAATAGGCGTTTCCAGACAAACGATTAATTCAATAGAAAAAGCACGTTATGTACCTTCTACAGTATTGGCATTAAAACTAAGTATGGTTTTTAACAAATCAATTAATGAAATCTTCTTTTTAGAAGAAACCGATTAATTTTCCTTTAAAATACTATAAATACTAATGGTTTTGGCTTTTCCTTTTAAAAGTAAATTGTCAATCCGTTGCGTTGTATACAGTTCGGTAAGATTCATATCAGAAAGTAATTCCTCAGAAATAAGCACACTTGCCTTGTACGTATTACATTCTGATTGAATTCTTGCCGTTGTATTGATTACATCACCATGATACGCCAATTCTTTTTTAACTGATCCAACTTCAGTAACCATCAACGTTCCGCCGTGAATTCCAGCTTTAAATTCTGGAAGCAAACCATACTTTTCTGTGTAATGATTGCTTCTTGACTTTAGCTTATCTTGAAAAGCAAAAAACAATTTAACAGCTCTATTCTTCTTAATTCCTTTTGCATATTTCCAACTCAACACAGCTTCATCACCTACATATTGGTAAATTTCTGCATCATATTTTTGTACAATTGTATTTAAATCATAAAAACAATCTTGAATCAACTGACTATAAGTATAATGCCCAATTTCTTCTGCAATTGTTGTAGAAGCTTTCAAATCTAAAAACATAAAAATTCGTTTTTCTTCTTGTGGTTTACGATACTTTCCCATCAACATCTTAATAAAAACACCACGCCCAAATTTTTCATTGGCAATTTTAATAAAAGAAAACACCAAAGAAGCCACTACAAAGTAAATAACAACGGACCAAAACGTTTTATTAGTGCGCCACCAATGATTTCCTTCAATCAAATCAACATCTAATACATGACCTGTATGCTCAACAACAATATTTACCAAAAATATGAGCGTAAGTAAGTAAATAAAGGTTTTGATAAAAATAACAACACCTAAAGCAAGGTTTTTAGCCAAATATCGATCAAACAAAAACTCAACCGCGGCATAAAAAATTCCAAACGGAATAGACGATAAGCTTACATACGTAATCAAATTTGATAAAGGCAATTCATACTTTGGAAGAATGCTCACACCTTTTTCTTCAAAAATTCCAAAATAGCGTATGACAATCATAAAACTAAATGCCAGAATCCAAAAAATGATTGATTGTAGTGTAAATAATAAATATTGCAGTAGCGTTCTTCTCATGAATGCAAAATACTAAAACTAAATCATAAATATTGCCCATGAATCCGTATTTTAGTAACAAATTAAAAAACCGATATATGAAAACCTTTTTTAAAATACTCGTACTTATCAGCCTATTTTATGCTTGTAAAACGGAAAAGAAAACACCTGAAACAACGCCTGAAAAAGAAGTTGTTGATGTAAAATTGACACCAAAACTAACACATGAGCTAAATAATTTCACACATTGTGAATCAGTTGTGTACGATAAAAAACGAAATGTATACTATGCTTCATTAATTGGAAACAGAGAAAAAGGTGATGGAAGTATCGCCAAAGTTGACGCAGACGGAAAAATAATTGACACACTATTTATTTCAGGTTTAAATGATCCGAAAGGAATTGCTATAACAGGCGATAAATTATACGTTAGTGATGTGACTGTTTTAGTAGAAGCAGATTTAACTACAGGAAAAGTACTTCGTGAACATACCAATGAAAATGCACAATTTTTAAATGATGTCGAAATTTCCAAAGATGGAACAGTTTACGTTTCAGACACTCAAAAATCGTCCATATTTGCATTAACAACAGACGGAAATTTCTCAGAATGGTTCAATTCGGAAGCATTAGAACATCCAAATGGGTTACTAAACATTGGAAATGACATGTATGTTGCAGCTTGGGGAAATGTAGTAGGTGAAGGTGATAACAAAAAACAAAGTGGTCATTTTCTAAAATTAAACATGGACACGAAAGAAATTACTAAAATTTCAAAAGACACACTTGGAAACTTAGATGGTGTGCAAATATATGATGAAAACAGCTTCTTAATTTCTGCTTGGAACACGGGTAAAATAATGAAAATCAATACCAAAGGAGAAGTGGAAGATATAGTAACTGTTGGTAGAAGTGTTGGTGATATCTTATACGAACCTTCAACTAAAGTACTTGGCTTGCCTATGAATATTCAAAGTCAATTATTGTTATATACTCTTGAAGAGTAAAAAAATAATATAAAAAAACTGTCTCAAAATAAAGATGTTACAATATTTGAGACAGTTTTAAATACTATTAGCAAGGCGCGTACACAGTTTCTGGACAACCTAACTTGCATTCAAGTCTGTTAACACTAGATGTACAAGCACCCGAAATTCCTCCTTTAACTTTTTGTGAATTTAAATTTGAAACTACTGATTTTGATAAACATAATGATTTAAATTGCTTTCTTTTCATTTTATTTCCTTTTAGTTAATAATGAATTAATTTAAAAAAATAATTAATCAAAAAGGTATGGGAATCCCATAAATAAAGTGAGTTCCTTAACAAGTTTCAATCTTAAATCACTCAAAAACCTCAAAAATTTTCAACTTTCTAATCTTTCGAGGATTAAATCTTTCAGTTAACACAAATATCTGTACTTTTGCGGCATGTCAAAATTCATTAAAAATCAACGCGAAATCCTTGCAAAATTAGGCATTGAAAGGCTCAATGAAATGCAGGAAGAAGCGAAACTAGCGATTAGTTCGCATCCAAATACAATTCTGTTATCACCAACAGGAACAGGAAAAACTTTGGCGTTTTTGTTGCCAATCATTGAAGAATTAGATCCAAAAAATGATGAAGTTCAAGTCATTATTTTAGCGCCTTCGCGCGAATTGGCAATTCAGATAGCGCAAGTAACACGCGACATGGGAACTGGTTTCAAAACCAATGAAGTGTATGGTGGACGAAACTTTTCAAAAGATAAAGTAGAATTAAAACACCGTCCGGCAATCTTAGTAGGAACGCCTGGAAGAGTTGCAGATCATTTGCGTAGAGAAACATTTACGACCAAAGAAATAAAAACATTGGTATTAGATGAATTTGACAAATCGTTAGAAGTTGGTTTTGAAGATGAAATGAAAGACATTGTTTCGTTATTGCCAAACATTGAAAAACGCGTCTTAACATCGGCTACGAAAGACATGGACATTCCAAAATTTGTAGGAATGCGAAATCCTTTAGAGATAAACTATTTAGGTGAAAAAATTGCCAAATTGGAAGTGAAACGAATACTTTCTCCTTCAAAAGACAAATTGGATACCTTATTAAATACGATTTCGCTTGTCGCGAATCAACCCGGAATCATCTTTTGTAATTTCAAAAACACCATTCAGTATGTCAGTGACTTTCTAATATCAAAAGGAATTCCACACGGTTGTTTCTATGGCGGAATGGAACAAAAAGAAAGAGAACGCGCGTTAATCAAATTCAGAAATGGAACACATCAAATTATCATTGCTACAGATTTAGCGGCGAGAGGAATTGATGTTCCTGAAATTAAATATATCATTCACTATCAATTGCCAATGCGTAGTGAAGAATTCACACATCGTAATGGACGTACGGCACGTATGCATGCTGAAGGAACAGCATTTGTATTGCAATGGCAACATGAAACGGTTCCTGATTTCATCTCAGAAGTAGAAGTTGTAGAAGAATTAACATCTGGTGCGCGACCAAAAGCTTCTGGCTGGAAAACAGTATTTGTTTCTGGTGGAAGAAAAGATAAAATATCGAAAGGTGACATTGCTGGTTTGTTCATGAAACAAGGAAAACTTGGCAAAGATGAGTTGGGCATGATTGAACTCAAAAGTGATTGTGCATTTGTTGCTGTTGCCGCTTCCAAAGCAAAAGAAGTTATCAAACTCACATCCGATACACGTTTAAAGAAAAAGAAAGTTAGAGTTACACTAATTTAGAAATCTGAATTTAAATAAGAACATTGAATATTAGTACTTCAAACTTTGCTAGTACATCATTTTTGTCGTAAGTTTCATTAGTTTATGTAATCCAATAAACTATATATGTACGTATCACAAATGTTTTACAAGACGGTTGTATGTCTTTGAAAAGGATAAAATAAAGCAATACATGAAGAATCTTATAAAATTTAATGTAATAATCCTCTTTTTAGCACTCAACGTTTCTTGTCAAAAAAATGATCAACAGCTAATTGAAATAAAAGAAGTATCTCCTTGGTGTATATTAGGTTTTGACGCTGCAGATAGAACTCCCGAACAGCGAATAGCTTTGTTAAAAGAACTTGGATTAACAAAATATGGATTTAACAAAGGCAAAGGAGATTTCAGTAACATGAAAAAGGAATTTAAGCTTGCTAAAGAAAATGATATTGAAATAACATCGGTATTTTTATGGCTACATGCAAAAAGAGACAGTATTGGTAAATTGAGTCCTGCTAACCAAGAACTATTACAAAACCTACGTGAAGTAGCACAAAAACCAGTGATTTGGGTAAGTTTTAGTGATAACTTTTTTGAAAACCTAACCCAAGAAGAAGCTATAAAACGATCTATTGACATGATACAATTTGTCAAATTGGAAGCTAATAAAATTGGCTGTAAATTGGCTTTATACAATCATCATGGATGGTTTGGAAATCCATACAATCAAATTAAAATTTTAGAAGAATTAAATGATGAATCTCTATCAATGGTTTATAACTTTCATCATGCACACGAATACGTGGATCAATTTCAAGACATTGTACAAAAGATAAAACCTTACTTATCATTTGTAAATCTAAATGGTGTAAAAAAGGAAGGTCCACAAATTCTAACAATAGGTGAAGGAGATTATGAATTTGAAATGATCAATATGTTGATAGAAGAAGGATATAATGGTCCATGGGGAATTTTAGGGCATATAAAAACGGAAGATGTTAAGATAGTTTTGGAAAGAAATATAGAAGGCTTAAAACTATTGAACGCTAAAGTTAAGTAATAAAAAAAATAATTAGTTGTTATGAAATACATCTCTCAAATTGCATTACTTTTCATTGTAAGTTTAGTATGTACTGCTGCATCATCACTACCTTTAGCACAAGAAAATTGTAAGTTTGAAGGAAAAAAACTGTATGGTAAAATTCGTTTTGTAGAAAGTGCAAGTAATGCTGATGTCAAAATCAAAATTGTAAATAGTTTTCCCGATTTAAAAGTAAAACTCGTTGAAAACTTTGCAGATGATTGTGGCGAATGGCAAGTGGTAGAATATGGTGAGGATTTGAAAGTATATGTTGCAGAAAACTTCGCAGACATCAAAGTGAAATTTGTAACTAGCTTTCCAGGAATGGACTGAAACGACGTGCAATTTTTGAGTGGTCAGCAATACTTAATTAAAATCATACATCTAAATCATTAAACTTTTACACCAATAGTAAAAACTTGTGTGAATTTTATCTCGTTAAAATCTCTTTTCCCCTATATTTGTACAACAAATGAAAAGCATCAGTTTTATACTCGGATTTCTAATTTTAGCGTTGGCGCTAAAACCATGTTCTGATGGATTTAATTCAGAACACGAAAATGATTCGGAAATCAGTATGGAACACAACCATCAAAACGATCATGATGATTCTTGCGCAATGCTTTGTTCGTGTAATTGTTGCGGAACGCTTATCATAAGTCAAACACTACCAACATTTACATTACAATTAAAAACTACAATTTCTACACAACTCAATTCTCATTACGAATCACACTACCGATTCGATATGCTATTCTCCATCTGGCAACCGCCACAAGTTTTAAGTTAATTTTTCGAATACACATCATGTGAAAAGTCTACAATCTAAAAGCAAAACGATCTAGATTCTTTTACACATAAATTAACAAAAAACATACAAAATTATGCAAACACGCCTATGGAGCGTTTTGTTCCTATTCATACTATGCGGAGTTGTCAACGCACAAAATAATGACATCAATATAAAAGTGTTTTCAGAACACGAAAAAGAGCCTTTATTGGGCGCAACTGTTCTATTTGAAGATTTAGAAAAAGGTGCAATTACCAACTATGAGGGAATTGCAACGTTTTCAGGAATTCCAAACGGAGCACACAAACTCATGATTTCTTTTGTCGGATTTAAAACAATTGAAACCAGCATCACGTTGCCTTCGTCCAAAGAATTAATTTTTTATATGGAAGAAAGTCATGGCGAATTGAACGCTGTCGTCATCAAATCAACACGTAGTTCGCGAGACATTCGTAGAATTCCA
The DNA here is from genome assembly GCF_965283645.1 of Kordia sp. GTDB lineage: Bacteria > Bacteroidota > Bacteroidia > Flavobacteriales > Flavobacteriaceae > Kordia. The sequence continues at coordinate 151,734 of NZ_CBDIPG010000001.1, forward strand.
ACACGAATAGAAGTAATTGGCGGCGAAGAATTAGGCGAAAAAAACATGATGAATCCTACGAATATTTCAATGGTTTTACGCGAAAGTACAGGAATTCAAATGCAACAAACATCACTAAGTAGTGGAAACCAAAATATTCGAATTCAAGGGTTAGACGGACGTTATACACAACTATTACGTGACGGTTTTCCAATATATGGAGGATTTTCGAGCGGATTAAGTATTATGCAAATTCCACCGTTAGATTTGTATCAATTTGAAATCATCAAAGGAAGTGCTTCCACATTATATGGTGGCGGCGCCATTGCAGGTTTGGTAAATTTAATCTCCAAAACACCCGATTTTGAACCAGAAATGGACATTATGTTTACGCAAACACACGCGTTAGGCTCAACACTTAACGTATTTTATAGTAAACGAAACGACAAATACGGGATTAGTTTGTACGGTTCAGGAAATTATCAAAAAGTGTACGATCCGGAAGATGATGGATTTAGCAATTTGCCAGAAACAAAATCATTTGCGTTCAATCCGAAATTCTATTATTATCCGTCGGAAGAAACGACATTTTGGATCGGTTTAAATGGTAGTTATGACGATCGAATTGGTGGTGATGTTTCAACAATAGAAAATGGTCAAAATGGAATTCATCAATACACAGAAGAAAATATCTCGAAACGATTAAGCAGTCAAGCTGTATATACGACGAAGCTAGATTCTGTACGTGAATTTACCATAAAAAACAGTTTTTCCTTTTTTGATCGTGAGTTAGATGTTCCGAATATGCAATTTAAAGGAAAGCAATTAAATTCTTTTAGTGAAGTTACTTTACAACACAATTATACTAAAAACGACTGGACATTAGGAGCCAATTTATACACCACAAGTTTTGATGAAGATGACAGCGCGCCGATACAACGCGATCAAAATGATTTAACATTTGGAGCTTTTGTAAACTCAAACTTTGACTTATCTGACAATTGGATTTTAGAAACAGGTTTACGAACAGATTTTGCTAAAGGTTGGGGAATATTTGTCTTGCCAAGAGTTTCATTATTATATAAAAACGACTCAGGATTTTCAAGTAGATTAGGTGGTGGATTAGGATATAAAACGCCAGATATCTTTACAGAAGAAGCGGAATTTATCAACTTTGAAGATGTATTAAGAATAGATCAAAATTCGTTAAAAGCGGAACGTTCATACGGTTTAAACTTAGATTTTAACTACAAAACAAAGCTATTTAATGAAACAATAGGATTCTCAATGAATCAATTATTTTACTTAACATCTATTGATAACGGATTATTATTGAATTTGAATTCAGATGGTTTCTTTCAGTTTCAAAATGCTCCTGGTAGCATACTTAGTAAAGGAGCAGAGACGAATGTTAAATTCTCGTATGGTCATTTCAAATGGTTTGTTAACTATGCTTTGATTGATGCAAAACTTAACTATTTGCCAGGAAATCCACAAAAACCATTAACAGCAAAACACAATGGTGGAAGTGTGATTATGTATGAAACAAGCAAATGGCGTTTGGGTTACGAAACGTATTATACAGGTTCGCAAGTATTATCAAGCGGAGTTGAAACAACCGATTTTGTAACCATGGGATTCTTAGCAATGCGAAACTTCGATTGGGGAGGAATTTACACAAACTTTGAAAACTTTACAGACAGAAGACAAAGTCGTTTTTCACCTTTGGTAACACCACCACACAGCAATCCGACATTTCCAGAAATATATGCACCAACCGATGGTTTTATCTTTAGTGTAGGAATTATCATAAAACCATTTGGAAATCATAGTGAACATCATGATGATTAAGAAATAGTATTGAGATCTTGAATCATTCAATTCGTCAATCTTTTAATTTTAAAAAAACCGTTATTGTAAATTACAGTAGCGGTTTTTCGTGTTCATAGATGAAATAGGGAAGTCCATAGATGTTTTTTCAATGTTATAAGTATAATGAAGATGTTTGTAGCTCAAATCAAAAAACGAACATAATGAATCAGTACAACTATGTGATTGCTCTTTTTTTTATCGTCTGTTTTTGTAATGGACAAACAAAAAATACATATCAATTATCTGAAGAGATCGAAAAAGAATTTAAACAAGATATAAATACCAGAAACTATCAGCATTATGCAATAGATTATATGGAAATTGGAGCATACAAAAACATGTTGCGCATTGATGAACAGGGAGTTTTGCAATATAAAGGATTAAAAAAAGGTACATTTTAGGTAGCTACTTCATTTGCTACATATAAAGCTGTTCCTGCAATAGATACACTTGAAAAATTAGCAGAAAAACATCAAATAATTATCATTAATGAAGCGCATTACAGTGCACAAAATCGTGTATTTTCTAGTTTATTATTAGATAAATTATATACAAAAGGCTTTCAAACTGTATTTATAGAAGGATTGCATCTAGAGCGAAATGATTTATTGAACACTAGAATGTATCCGTTATTAACTTCCGGACCATTAGTAAAGGAACCACAATATGCGAATATGATTAGGAATGCTATGAAAATTGGTTATCAAGTAGTACCATACGAACACGATGAAGATAAGGATGAAACTGATGCAATGAAACGTTGGTATAGTAGGGAAGAAGGACAAGCAAACAATATTTTAAAATTTCTAAAACGCTATCCGAATGCAAAAATTGTCATTCATTGTGGCTATGGACATTTGGGAGAGGAAATTCATGAAGGTGATATTATTGGAAGCATGGCTGCGATCTTAAAAAAGAAATCTGGAATAAATCCATTAACAATCAATCAATCAATCAAACAGACTGGTTGGAAACCCATTCTGAGCCAACAATGAATCCGTATAGAAAGTATATTGCTCAATATTCACCGAACTATATAAGTGTTTTTAAGAATAAATCTGGAGAATATTTCTCTACACAACCAAAAAAATATGATCTCAATATCTATTTTCCACCAACAAATTATATTGATGGACGACCAGATTGGTTATTCCTGCTAAGAGGAAGAAAAAGTATATCAGTTCCTTATTACGTACGACAAAACTAGCTACAGAAGATTCTGAATATATATTAATTTACGCAGACAAAATCACGCATAAAATAAAACGGAACAATATTCTTTACATAAAATCTGAGCTTGATTATGTTGCCATTGTAACGTTGGAAGAAAAAATACTCACACTTGGAAGTCTATCTAGTTGGTTGCAAAAGCTTGATACTTCAACGTTTGTACAAATTCACAGATCGTATATCATCAATACAAATCGTTTAAAAAAGATAAAACCGAATGCCGTTTTAATTGAAACAACTGAAATTCCAATTGGAAGTACATATAAAGCGACAATTCAGAAATTATATACATAATTCTACACCAACGATTTGGCAAAAAACTTCATACATTTTACTCGTTAGTATTTATAAATCATCACGATATCTCCTTTGTAAGTCTCTATTTTCATGATACTATTGTGTCATTATTAACTATTAAAATTTAGATCATGAAAAAAAGAAATCTTACCTCATTAGTATTAAACAAAAAATCTATTTCAAATTTAGGTACCAAGCAAATTAGTATTAATGGAGGAATTAATCAAACAAATCCGTTGATATGTACAAGTCAATGTTCCCTAAACCCAGCTTATTGCAATACTGTTATAAGTTGCCCAGTTGTTGGAATTTGTAAATAATGCTTTATAATTGAACGTATATATTTAATGCTAAACTTGCCCGAACTTTGAACTAAGTAGAAAGATCGGGCAAGTTTTTTATATCTTCAACCAATCATTGGCCTCAACAACTTCAAAATAAGGATTGCTATCAAACAAATGCTTGATAATTGGCACGTGATCTGCACCAATCACTAAAAAAATAGCGTCTTCATCAAAATTCAATTGGTTGATCATTTTTGTATAAATCATGATATTTCTACGATACCAATCGACAGTAATTTCGGCACCAATTAACGTGTCATCATCATCATAATTATAATAATCGTTACTACCAATATGTGGATCATTGGCAATATAACTTCCATGCGAAGTTTGCATCACAACATCACTATTAATCCATTTAATATAGTCTAATAAAGAACTGTTTTTTTGAATTGAATCTTCGTCAACTCTATCATCTTCACGAATAACCGTACCTTTTTCTTGTCCATCAAAATACCCAACTTGATTATGTTGTTTTGCATACTTCATTGCTTTTCCATAATTATAGCCAAACATTCCTGGATGATCGCATTGATACACTTTTGGATGTTTCAAAGCTTTCGCAACTCTAAAACCAATCTGATACATTTCATTTCTACCTCGTAACACATCCGTTTTTAAATAATCTGTAAACAAACTATCGTATTTATTCTGAAATTCGTATTCAGGTTGACGTTCAATAAAAACTTTATTTGGCTTTTTGCTTACAATAATATCACACAATTTTTTGATGCTTTTTTGATGTTTATCATCCAACACATTGTACGTGCTATCTGTTTGCGCAAAATGAAACGTTCCTAACAGGTATACTTTTATTTTTTTAGATTGCTTACTATCAGAAACTTCGTTGTCTTTTTTACAACTTACAATACAACTTAACAGTAATAAACAGGTGATTATATTTCTCATGAGATAAAAATTTAAATGATTTAAAAGGTTGGTGATATATATAATTTTAGGTAGTTATAGTATTTTTAATTTTGATAAAATGTTTCTTTTGATGAATTATAAAAATTAAGTACTTCTTGGTACATTTATTCTTCGTCGAAATACTCGAAGTGTGCATCGTTTTCTACAATCGTCGTTGCTCATCATACAAATCAATTGCTTTTACATTTTTCTTCTTTCCAGATCCAAAATTGTACGTCAATGAAAGCGTAAACTTGCGTACTTCCCAACGATTGGTCCAATTGGTTCGTACATTATCTTGCTTGGTAATACTTCGCCATCTACTAGTTTTAAAGATATTATCAGCTCTGAAAAGCAATCGTACCTTTTCATTAAAAAAGAACTTTTTCACACGAAACGACATGTCATACGAAGGTTTTGAAACCGAATTTCCATTGCGTCCAAGACCAGCATAAAAACTATTCCAGTAAATTGTCCAATCATTTTTTAGGCTAAATGTTTGATTGATGGTTGTGTACCAATTCGTTCCAGTTTCATCATAACTAAACTCAGGAATTTCAGAACGTACATGATTGTATGAGAAATCGCCATAAAAATCAATATCCCAAAAAGTAAAAGGTGAAACAGCTGTATTTAAGGAAATTCCAACATCTTCGGCAGTGGCAATATTTGCTTGAAACATCGTAGTAATCTGCGTTGTTTCATCATAATTAAATATTCCATCCATCAAATCACGCGTAAATTTTGCATAAATAGAAGCAGACGTTTTTTGTTTTCGAACCCACGTAAAATCGAGCGCATGCGTAAATTGTGGTTGCAAATTTGGGTTTCCAACTTGCACATTATACGTATCTACATATTCAAAAAACGGATTCAATGACAAATAGCGCGGACGTTGAATGCGTCTGCTATACGAGAATTTAAATTGATTGTGATCTAAATTATGATTGATGCTAAACGATGGAAATAACGACAAATAATCGTCCTTATTAGCTGTATTACTTGTGATAGACGTTGCGTTGTAATCTATATATTCGGCTCGCAAACCTGCTTGAAAACTCCAATTTTTACGGTTGTAATTTACAATTCCGTACAATGCACCAATTGATTCTTTATACTCCAACTCGTTACTCCGATTCACGTCAAGTTGAAAATTGGTGGTTGGTTCACGTTCAAACAACATATTCGTATAACTGTTATTTACATAACTGTACTTTGCGCCAGTTTCAAGCGTAAATTCATCATTCAAATTTTTCTCAAAATCCACACGTGAACTTAGAATATTATACGTTGTCGGATTGTCGTTTCGGATAATTTCTGACGTTCTATATTGCTGATTATCTGATACATTAAAGTATTCGTTTGTCGTTGTCTGATCTTGTGTATTGGTATACGTTGCATAATTTACTTGCGCATCAAACTTGGTATCCAAACTGTCGGAAGCATAACTGTAATAGAGGTTTCCTGTCAAACGTTTATTATTTTCGTCAAGCGAATTGCTCAAAACCGTAAAACGTTCATAATTTCCATTGTAAAACTCGTTTGTGCGTCCTTCCGTTTCTTCGTTGCTATTATAAATATTGAAATTCCACGTAGTTCCCATCGTTGCATTTTTAGAAATGGTATACGAAAGCCCCAACTTTGAAGTCAAACTTGTTGAAATTGGAAACCAATCATTAAACTGATCCAATGTAGTTTGCAAACCAGGCTCCTCAATTGTTTGGATCACATTTCGATGATTTACCGATTCAAAATAACCATAATATACACCAGCATTTATATTCCACTTTTCTGTCTGATTGTATAAATTTAAACCATAACTATTTTTAATAAATTCGGCATAGCCAACCGAACCGTATACATTTCCTGTAAATCCTTGGTAAACAGGTTTTTTTAAACGAATGTTCAAAATTCCGCCAGTTCCTGAAGCATCATATTTTGCTGACGGATTTGCTATAATTTCAACTGCTTTAATATTATCGCCAGCCATCGTTTTCAAAAACTGTTTCAATGCGTCGCCAGATAGGAGTGAAGGCTTTCCATCTATCAAAATTCGTAAATTTCCATCACCTCTGAAAATGATATTTTCGTCTTTATCCAAACGCATGCCAGGCAATTTGCTCAAGGTTTCTAAGGCGTCATTTCCTGCGCCAATTCCCGATTTGTCAACATCCACAATCATTTTATCGCCCGTCATTTTAATCAAACGTTTCTTTTGTAGAATCGTTACAGCATCCAATTCTGACACGTCAACTTCTAGTGAAATGTTGAACACTTTTGTCGTTTCTGTTTCTGTAATAATTTCACTTTTGTACGTGATATAACCCAACGTTTCTACTTTTACATAAAATGGTTTGTTCTGAAAAGTAAGTGTGTATTTTCCGCTTTCATCACTATATGCATAACTGATCAATTTGTTTGAAGTTGCATCAAACACCGTAACGGCTGCAAGTGAAAGTGTTTCGTTTGTTTTCGTTGCCGAAATGGTGCCTGTCAGCGTTAATTCTTGCGAAAGCATGACTAAAGAAAAAAGAAGTGCAAGCGTTAAAGTGAGTTGTTTCATGTGATAAAATTGTATTGACTGTTCGTTTTTTGATGTACTATGAATTATTTGCTCCAAAACTAGAATTGAAATACATTGTAAAAACTCAAAACACACTACTTATAGAAACCATACAACGAAACCAAGAAACGATTCCACTAGATTTTTCGTCCGCTATTTTTTCGGTTTGATATAAAAAAAGTGTGTGTTTATCCTAAAACGGCATTAGATTGTAAGAAATAGATACTTTTGTGTTATGGAAATTAAAAAACATTGGAAATATCACGTTATTCTGGCGGTAACACTTGTGTTGTTGGAATGGTTGGAAGATTATACGTTGAACGGTATGAAAGGTTTTATGACCAATTTTAGTTCCAAATATATAGGATTGATTCTCACGTTTTATATAACATCTGCAACAATTTACTTTTTGAATTTCTTTGTGATTGCACCAAAATTACTATCCAAAAAACGCTTAATTCCTTTTGTTATAGCGGCTTTTGGAATGATTTTACTTTTTGCTGGTTTGCGTTATCTTTTACAAGAAGTTGTGCTGTTTGAATTTACAGGACGACATAATTATCATAACAATTCGCGCAAGCTGATTTATTATGTTTTTGATAATTCGTATTACGCAATCAAACCTATTTTGTACAGTACCATTGTATTTTTAGTATTGCGACACAACGAAAACAAGGACAAGCTTTTTCAACTAAAGTTAGAACACAGCAAAGGTGAACTCAGCTTTTTAAAATCGCAGATAAGTCCGCATTTCTTGTTCAATACTTTGAATACTTTTTATAGTGAATTGATTGATAAACAGCCAAATACCGCCAAAGATATTCACCGATTGTCAGAATTATTGCGCTACGTAACCTATGAATCCAATCAGGATTACATGCCGTTGCAAAAAGAATTGAAATTTATAGAAGATTATATGTATTTTTATAAAATTCGATTTGAAGATCAATTGTTTGTGAATTTCAATATTACAGGTGAAGTAGGAGACAAGCAAGTGCCGTCGTTGGTGTTGATTCACTTTATAGAAAATTTATTTAAGCACGGAATTGTAAACGATGTTGCAAATCCGGCAACGATAAACATTACGATTGATGAAACTTTTTTAACCTTAGAAACTAAAAATAAAGTCTTACTTTCCGACAAATATATGGATTCAGGAATTGGTGCCGCAAATGTTGAAAAACGTTTAAAAGCCATGTTTGAAGATACTTACGAAGTAAAATACACAACCGAAAACGGACAATTTGAATCGTATGTAAAACTACCTTTATGAGCAAAGTTTTAAAATGTATTATTGTGGATGACGAACCGCCAGCAATTCGTTTGTTGGAAAAATACGTTGCCAAAGTTTCGTTTTTGGAACTTGTAACAGCTACCACAAAACCGTTGGAAGCGTTGCAACTCATAGAAAACTCAGCAATTGATGTTGTTTTCTTAGACATTCAAATGCCTGAACTTTCAGGAATTCAATTGTCGAAAATTATTAACAATAAAACGAACATCATTTTTACGACGGCATATCCACAATTTGCCATTGAAAGTTACGATGTTGCCGCCGTTGATTATTTACTAAAACCGTTTGAGTTTGAACGTTTTTACAAAGCTATTCTCAAATTAAACGAACCAAAAACCATTGAAAACAATACAACTACAGACGATTTCCTATTCGTAAAAACGGATGGTAAAAACAACTTCGAAAAAGTGTACACTAAAGATATTTTATATGTTGAAGGTTTAAAAAACTATGTTGCCATTCATCTTTCCAACAAGCAAATCATCACGTACAACACACTCAAAAACATTGAGGAATGCTTGCCAACTTCCATGTTTATCAAAACACACAAATCGTATATCATTTCCTTACCACACATTACAAAAACTGATTCCAATTCGGTTTATATCAATTCTACTGCCATTCCAATAGGAGATACGTATAAGAAGGCGTTCTTTGATCGGATTCAGGCGTTGAAGTTGTAGATGCTTCTCGATACAATTTTTCCGCTTTGCTACAAAATCATTCGAAGTGACGTTAAGAAATCAAAGATGTCACTTCGAGCGCAGTTGAGATAGAAATAAAATTGTATCGAGAATAGCTTAAAAGTTAGAGTTTTCGTTTCAAAGTACTTCTCGATACAATTCGCTTAGGTGAATCGAAGAAACATTAGAGTATGAAACGTCACTACGCGGAATAAAGCGACGCGGTAGTCTGTTTATACAAGAACGTAGTTACTATTTGAAGTAACAGATTGCTTCGTCATACTTCCTTGCAAAGATGATTCAAAGAAAATAATCTAGTATTTTAATAATCTAAGTTGACCAAAACTAATTATTCCGTATTTATTACGGAATCCAATTACACAGTAATGATAAGAAGTTCATAAAGATTTTCAACCAATTAAATAACGTTTAAAAGTATCAAATCGACACTAAAAAAACATTAAATTACAGCGTATAGTCGATAAGTTAATATTTAAAACATTAAACTGATCCTTAAAAAGATTATTTCATGGGGTATTTTATAGTTTTTAAGCGAGATGCAACACTAATTTAGTTATAAAAACAGATAGTTATCTTATAATGTGAGAAGGTGTATCAAGTGCAGCATGACGGACTTTAAAATGTCTAGAAATCTAACATTCTAACAACTAAAGTAGACTCAGACGCTCGAATTCTACTAAAAAATTAGTAGTTTTAATATATTGAAAAACAGTCGATTAATTATTGTTTGATAAATTTTCAATCAAATTAACTACTAAATAATTAGTAGGTCTACTAAAAAGTTAGTAGGTTTGCAATGTAATCTTTTAGAAACTATGCAAAAACTAACGAAAAGAGAAGACCAAATCATGCAAGTTGTATGGCGATTGAAAACAGCATTCATTCGTGATATAATTGACAAACTTCCAGAACCAAAACCACATTACAATACAGTAGCTACTATTGTGAAAATTTTGGTAAAGAAAGGAGTTTTGCAATCGGAAATGATCGGAAATACGCATCAATACAGTTCTGCAGTAGATTTTGAAGCGTATCGTGATCAGAATTTAGGAAGCATCAAAAAGAAATTCTTTGGCGATTCGTTTCCTAAAATGATGGCATATTTTGCAAAAGAGGAAAATCTCTCTGAAATAGAAATTGAAGAATTGGTGGAAATGATAAAATCTAACAAAAACAAAACATCATGATCGCACTTCTTCTAAAAGCATCGGTTGCATTGATCATTTTTCTAGTATTCTATAAGTTATTTCTAGAAAGAGAAAGTTTCTACACGGTAAATCGTTGGTATTTAGTTATTTGTTTACTCTTAGCTTTTGTATTGCCTTTTATTACGGTACCACAATTAGTGGCAAATCAAGGCTATGTTTCAGACATTATTACAGCAATTGAACCAAATGAAGTTGCTACACAACAAGCAATAATTATTCCACCAACGTTAGAAACAGAAGAATTTAAATCGAATGAAATTATAGACAATCAAACTGTTGATAATACAACAACTTCCACAACGGTAACAACTTCAAAAGAAGCGTTCTCAATGTTAGATTGGATGTTTATCATCTATTGTTTTGGTGTCATAGTTTTTGCACTGCATTTAGGATTTCAAATACTCAGTATCTGTTTAAAAATCATACGTGCAACTGATAAAATTCATGATGAAAACGCCGTCATCATCAATCATTCAAGTATCAAAGAACCGTGTTCTTTTTTCAATTATATCTTTATCAATCCAGAAAATTACGATTATGAAACCTATGAACAAATTCTAGCGCACGAACGTGTACATGTAGATAAAAAGCATAGTGTAGATTTATTGTTAGCCGAATTGGTAAAAGTATTCCTTTGGTTCAATCCGTTTGTATGGATCTACCGAAAATCTGTTGAAAAAAACATCGAATTTCAAACCGATGCAGCATTACTAAATACAGAAACGATTGAAAACGATCAATATCAATTGAGTTTACTAAAGATTGCCACGTACACAAAGCCGTTAACCATTACGACAAATTACAATCAATCATTAATCAAAAAACGAATTGTACAAATGAATTCCAAAAAATCAAATCCACATAGTTACTGGAAATATACATTTCTAGCGCCAACAGTATTCATATTAATTTTATTGTTGAATAAACCCTTAACAGCAGCAACTTCCGAAAACACATTGTTTGATACTTCAATAGTAGATACGAACGCTACGACTGAAGATAAAACAGTTGTCACTGAAAAACCAATACGAACATCTACACAAAACAAACCTGCCTTAGAAGATACTTCTGAATGTGCTAAATTATTAGAAGCGATTGCAAACAATGATGTAGCTAAGGTAACACAACTATTAAAAACTGTTGATGCGAATTGTGTTGACAAAAACGCAGGTTATATTGAAACAAAAACAAGCAAATATACGTATCGCGAGCGCAAACCACAAACACCTTTGGTTGGTGCGGCACGTACAGGAAATGTAACTATCGGAAAACTAATAATAGATGCAGGTGCAAAGGTTAATTTCTATGCACAAGACAATGAAGCACCAGTATTGGCGGCAGCTAAGCAAGGCTCTGTTGATTTTTTAAAACTATTAGTTGCCAACAATGTAAAAATAGATGAAGCTATTACAAACTACGGAACTCCGTTAATTACAGCATCAAGAAACGGTCATTTGGATGCTGTAAAATACATTCATGGGCAAGGAGCTGATGTAAACAAATCTGTTACAAACGTGGGAACACCATTAATTGCAGCTTCTCGTGGTGAAAATACAGATATTATTAAGTTTTTACTAAACAAAGGCGCAGCTGTCGACAAACATGTAATGAATGTTGGTACGCCATTAATATATGCCGCTAGAAATAACAATCCTGAAGCTGTAAAATTACTACTAGCGAAAGGAGCAGACATTGATAAAACAGTTAAAAATGTTGGAAATCCGTTATTATATGCGGCACGAAACGGTCATCCAGAAGTTATAAAACTATTAATAGCGAAAGGAGCGAATGTTGATAAGGTTATTCAAAATGTAGGAACACCATTAGTATATGCGGCGCGAAATGGACATACGGAAGCAATTAAAATACTGTTGAAAAATGGTGCAATGATAGACAAAGAAGTTCAAAACGTTGGAACACCTTTGCTATATGCGGCTCGTAATGGAAATGTAGAAGTTACCAAGCTATTGCTCGACAAAGGTGCCAACATTGATAAGGAAGTTCAAAACGTTGGAACACCTTTGCTATATGCGGCTCGCAACGGACATGCGGAAGTAATTAAACTCTTGCTTGAAAAAGGTGCCAACATTGATAAAGAAGTTCAAAATGTAGGAACACCATTGTTATATGCGGCTCGCAATGGAAATGTAGAAGTTATCAAGCTATTGCTCGACAAAGGTGCAAACATTGATAAAGAAGTTCAAAATGTAGGAACTCCATTATTATATGCGGCTCGTAATGGACATGCAGAAATCATTGATCTATTACTAAAAAAAGGCGCAAATATTGACAAAGCTGTTCAAAATGTAGGTACGCCATTGTTATATGCCGCTCGTAACGGACACATTCATATCATTGAACTATTGCTAAACAATGGCGCAAATATTGATAAAGCAGTCCCGAATGTTGGCACACCGTTAATATATGCAGTTCGTAATGGCCATACAGAAATTGTTAGACTGTTGCTTAAAAAAGGTGCTAAAGTTGATCAAGACGCGGCTAATGTTGGTACAGCATTGACAAAAGCGGTAAAAGAAGGAAATACTGAAATTGCAAAACTATTACTAGATGCTGGCGCTGATCCGTATTTTGTAACAAGTAACAACAACTATCCAATGTATTATGCCAAAAAAAATAATGACGAAAGCATGCAAAAACTATTAGGACGCTACAAGAAATAACTAAAATTCATCAATCAAATAAAAAGCACGTTTTTCATACTAACAAATGAGAAACGTGTTTTTTTATGTATAAAACCTATAGTTTGATTGCTACTTTTAATTTTTAGTATTCAGTGAGCTTGTCTAAATACAGTCGAAATAAATCAAAATATGATTACTGAGCGCAGTTGAAGTAAAAATTACGTAAAAACGCCTGTTGTAGTTTTGTGGTAAGATGTGTAAATTTGAGCATACAGTGATATATCAATTACAAACTAACCTCAAACCATATATACATGAGTTATTTTTCATTTCATCCTGGAAACAAATCTTCTGGAAGTAGAAACACAAAAAAGAAAGATTCGGTTCGTAAAGCTTTTTCGGATTGGATTATAAAAAACTACGGAGACGATTATAAAGAAACGCTTCGAAAACAACGTTCGGAAACTAAAAACATCAAATTAATCAAACAGCAAATCATTGAAGTTGATGGTGCTGAAAAGAAACCGCTTGTTGGAATTATTGGAGGTGGTTTTGCAGGAATGTACGCAGGACTCATTTTACAATCTCTAGGAATTGAATTTGAAATATTTGAAGCTTCCAACCGTGTTGGAGGACGAATTGACACTTGGTATTCCACAGAGTACGATCCTAAAAGTAAAGAAAACAAAGGCTTATATGGTGAAGTAGGAGGCATGCGTATTCCACAATTCTCGGATGATATGTTGCCTGTACAACATTTGGCATTATCACTAAACTATGTATTAGAACGTAATGGTTTGACAGATAAAATGTTGCGTTGGCGAAAATTCTATTACAACTCAGACTATCAGCGTTTGCGTTACAACAACATGAAAGATCCAATCTTGGCAAAAGAAGCAAATGTAAACTCATTAAATTTTGGTAAAAATAAAGGCGGAGATTTGCCAGAAGTGTGGATAACTGAAAAAACTGCCGAAGACGGAACAAAATACTTACCAATCAATGTCATCTTAGACAAAGTAAATGGTCCTTTTTTAGATGCGATAAATAAATCGTTTGAAACTGGTTTTGCCAAATTAATGCGATATGACAACTATTCTATGTGGGCATATCTAACAAATGTATTTACGTTGGCAGACTTAGAAGAATATTACGATCCTGCAATGGGCGCACCATGTGAAAATCTATCCTACAATATAGCCAGTTACCTAGAAACAGTAAATGTAGGAACAGGAATGTATTCGGTTTCTTTTGTAGAAATGGTCATTGCGGTATACGATTGGGATGGAAGTAAAAATTCGTACGATCCTGAAGATACAAACATTTACATGATTACGATGAATGACGGAATGCAACATTTTCCAGATGCTTGCAAAACGGTTTTAAATCTTGAAAATGGCGTCACGGCTAATGACGGACATTTGGCGCAAGTATTAATTGGTATGATAAAAGGACAAAACAACGAATACGGATATTCGCCACCGAACCTTACCAAAGATGCAGAACCACCAACTACAGTTCCACCAGCTGACCCGAAAGGAACAGCCAATACAAACCCAGAAACACCAAAGGAAAAACAACGTGTTTTTATGAATCATAAAGTAACGGAAGCCAGACATGATGCTGAATTGTATGATAAAAATGGCGGAATGCGCTTGACAATTGAACATACAAAAAACGGTAAAACAGAAACACTAGATCGTGAATACGCATATGTAATTAGTACGTTGCCAAATGGTGCGTATTTAAACGGTCAAAAACATAAAAACTTCTTTGAAGGATTGTCCTTTGAAAAAACACGTGCATTGCGTGAATGTAATTATATGCCAGCATTTAAAGCATTTATAACCTTCAACGAACAATTTTGGAAAAAAATAGGTGAAAATCGTCAATATGAAGTAGGATTAGGTGTTTCGGCAAGCGATCGATCTAACAGGCAAGTAGTCTATCCATCTTACGGATACGATGCGGAAAAAGGTGTGTTACAAATCTATTCTTGGGCACAAGATGCGGAACGAATGGGCGCATTAACAGATGAAGAACGTGTAAACGAATGCTTAAAAGGAATACAATTTATGTATCCAGAAGTTGATATCTATAAATACTTTGCAGGATACAATGATGGTGTCACAACAAAAACATGGTTTTGGGATCAACATGCAGGTGGAGGCGCTTTTGCGTTATTCAATCCTGGACAATTTAAAAACTTATATCCTACACTGTTAACACCAGAATTTAAAGGCGCGTTAAACATTGCTGGCGAATGTTGCTCTGTGCATCACGGTTGGATTGTTGGTGCATTGGATTCCGCGTATAACTCCGTAAACAATATCTTAGAAAAAATGAAAGCGACAAAAGAACTCGCAAAAATGAAAGCAACTTGGAGACAATTAACAACTCCTGATGTTGATGTATAACATACAAGATTCCATTATATACTGCTAACAACTATATAGTGAATTTAAAAAAGGAAAGTCTTTATTTTGGCTTTCCTTTTGTTTTTTATACCCAAAACTTCATCCTTCCTTGTACTATTCTTCTTTTCTAGTACACAATAAATAATTTACTTAATATTTTGATTTACAAATAGTTATAATTGCTATTTGCAATGTTTATTTATTAAAATAGTAGCTGCTATTATTCTAAATTTAATATAAAAAAACCGACATAATGTCGGAAACGTACTAGTATTATACGGTATTGTTACAGTTGTAATGATAATTTGAACCTAGCTTTGTCTCAAACAAATTTAGTTTTAGTGTAGTTTCAAGCTAAAATTAATTTTAAAAATATATTCATCACATAATTAGTGAGTTACATTTTAAAAATGACAACCAAAACAAAGTGACATGGAAAAAGGAAATTACTTAAAGACAAAACTAATTATTCTGATTGCGCAACTATTTGTAATTGTTGGCTTTGCGCAGAATTTTTCGGATAACGGCCTTAACCTTCATGTCATATCTACAAAACCATGTACAGCTATAGATGGAAAATTGGTGTTACAATTTACACCACAAGAAAATTACGTTGTAGTTATAAAACACCAATATCATTTAGGAAACTTTCTAAACTTTAGTACATATCATAAACAAGAACAGTTGCTACAAAACTAAAGCTCATGAGAAAATTACTAATAATTGCACTATTCTTGGTAAGTTCTATATCTATTAGCGCTCAAGTAAAAGATAGCATAGCTGATGCGCTCAAAATACAAATTAAAACGGAAGATACGGATTCTGGAAAAATTCCATTATTGTTAAAATTAGCAGATCATATCTATAAATCTGACGTTACCAACGCACGAAAAATTGCGGAAAATGCTCAAGAAATCATAAACGATCATGATGATAAAAGCTTGTACTATACAAAGCAAAAGGCAAAGTTGTATCAAACGCTTGCTCTTTGTGATGATTTGCAAGATAAAATTGTCACTTCTTTAGAAAACATACAAAAGGCTATTAACATTGCAAGTAGCATCAACGATTCTGTAAGTTTGGGGAAATCGTATCTTATTAGAGGTACTTTATCTATAAAAAACGGCGATACTATCGTTGGGAAAAATTACCATAAAAAGGCGATAAGTATTTTTAAAAAAATAAAGGATTCGGCTGGAATTGCAAAATCATATATTTATTTAGGCGTATCATTTTACTACAATCCCAAGCATAAAGATTCCATGCCATATTATATGAATTTGGCAAAAATGTATGACAATTCGTTGGAAACCCAGATCAATGCGGATGCAAATTTAGCGGCATTTTTTATGTTTGATCAAAATTTTGAAAAGGCAAAAAATACTTATGAAAATTTAATCATTCCACACAAAAAACTAAAAGACTATGTAGGATTGAGCAGTTGCTATTTAAATTTAGGAAGTGTGTATGCTTTTTTAGGTGAGAAAGAAAAATCGCTACGTGTAATTGACAGTTCGATTGTCTATTCAAAAAAAATAGGAAATAAAGACTTTCTAGTGTCTCAATATAAATCGCGACGCAATATCAATCTACATTTCAAGGATTACAAAGCGGCAATAAAAGATTTTCAAAATTATAAGATTTATTTTGATTCTGTCAATGATTTAGGCGAAGCCAAGCGTTTTAAAGAACTTGAACTAAACTATAAGTTTGATAAAGAAAAGGAAATTGCTACGATTGAACTCAAAAGTGAAACATCTAAAAAGACGTTGTATTTTATTTTACTTCTGCTACTCACTATTGGAGCGATTATTACCTTCATTCTGATTCGAAAAAATAATAAGCAACGTTTGCAATTAGCAGAAAATGAGCTAGAGTTGAAAGAAGTTGAAAAGTTAAAAGCAGATTTAGCTTTAGCTACTAGAGAAAAAGAGTTGAAAAAAATTGTCATTGAAAATTCTATTACGGAAGAAGTGCTTAATCAAACATTGGATGACATTAAACAAATTATCACGTTTGAAAATGAACAAGAACGACAAGTTGCATTAAAATCGTTATCGGCTTCATTACTTTCAGAAAAAACTAGTAAAATTTCTACAGCAAGTTTGCAAAACTACTTGGATGAGGTAAATATTGATTTCAAAGTACTATTAGACACAAATTTTTTAGAACTAAAATCACGAGAAAAAGAATTATTATGCATGATGAAGTTAGGATTGAGTTCTACGGAAATTAGCAAATTACTCAACACTACATTGCCTTCTATAAAATCGTCAAGATACCGCATTCGTAAAAAATTAGGACTGGAATCTACAGATGATATTATTGCTTTTATTGAAAGTAAAAACACAGTACGTTTGACCTCATAAAAAATATTGTTTCTACACTTCTAAAACAATAATTCAATATTAGTTATTACTTCTTGATAATACAAAAAATTAAACTGTAAATAATTGTAAGTCAATAAAATAAAATATTGATACCCTTTTGATACCATCTAAATTTTGTTACAAATCCGACATAAGACGTTATTTGTCTCATGATAAAAAGCAATGATAAAACCACATGATTTTAATCCTGTTTTTACAAGTTTTTTTGATTAAAAAATACCAGAACAATTATCGTTAACCTAAATATTCAATACCATGAGAAAAATTATTTTAACAATCCTGTATACCATCATTTTTTGTGTAGGAATCACAAAAATTAGTGCCCAGGATGAAAATCCAGAAGGCGGTGGCGGATTCACTGTTGATGGACTACAATATGAAATCGTTGATTTTAATCCTAATATCGTAGAATTAATAAGTGGAACATTCACCAATCCATTCATAATACCCAGCATTGTTACCTTTGATGATGTTGATTACACAGTTGTTGAAATAGGGTTTAATTCTTTTAATGACAATCCTACCTTAACTAGTGTTACGTTACCAGCAACGATTATTCAGATAAACAATGAAGCTTTTGCAAACTCAGGCTTAACTGAAGTCATTACTTTGGGGACTGAACCAGCAACAGTTCAAGGAAACTCTTTTGGTGTACGAAGTAGCATCAACCTTACAGTACCTATTGGTGCGGAAGAATCGTATTTAGACAACGGTTGGACAGGTTTTGCCACGATCAATGGAACAACAGTTATTTTTGAAGTAAACAATATTACCTACGGAATCAATTCAATAGCTGGAAATACAGTATCGGTTCAAGATACTTCGCTAACGGGAAGCGTTGCAATTCCCGCGACAGTGACATTTAATGGAACCGTATATACAATTACAAAAATAGCTGACAACGCGCTTGAAAATAAGCAATTAACAAGTATTACCATGCCAAATACAATAACTAGTATTGGCGATTATGCGTTTAGAGATAACCAACTAGGTAGTGCAACACTATCCAATACGTTGGAAACTATTGGTGCAGATGCTTTCCGAAACAATGAATTAACAAGTGTAACACTATCCAATACGTTGGAAACTATTGGTCAAAATGCTTTCCGAAACAATCAATTAACAAGTGTAATGCTAGCAAATACGTTAACAAGTCTTGGTGCACGAGCTTTTCAAAATAATCAAATAGTCAGTGTCGATATTCCAGAATCTGTGGTGGTTATGGAGGATAGCGTTTTTAGAGAAAATAACTTAGCAACAATCAATCTTGCAGAAGGAATCACAACAATTAAACCGTTTGCTTTTGATGATAATAACCTAACAAGTGTTACGATTCCAGCGAGTGTTACACGTATTCAGTCTTTCGGATTTAGCAATAACCCGTTAACGGATCTAACTTCGCTTGCCACAACACCACCAGTGATTGACGATCCAAATTTCACTTTTGGTAATTTTAATTCTTTAGGAAGTATTGATTTAACCATTCCAGACGGAACAGAAGCGGCGTATGACGCTGCAGGTTGGACAGGTTTTCGATCGGTGAATGGAGAAGTTATACTTGTAGTAGGCTTTACGTTTACCGAAAACAATTTTGATTACACAATTACGTCAATGTCACCAAATGAAGTTGAAATTACGGGAGGAACTTCCATTCCACAAAATCTAATCATTGATGCTACAATAACTACGCAAGAAACAGATTTTTCGGTGGTAAGAGTTGGCACAAGTGCTTTTGAAAACGTAGGATTAACAAGTGTGCAACTACCCAACACGATGAGAGTTATAGAAAATTTTGCGTTTCAAAGCAATCAAATCACAAATTTGACAATTCCTGATGGTGTAACTACTATAAGTTTCAGAGCATTTCGCCTCAATCAAATCGGCGGAAGTGTCATCATTCCTAATAGTGTAACATCTATGGGAAATGCAGCTTTTGAAGCGAATAACTTATCAAGTGTAGCTATTTCGGAAAATTTATCTGCCATTGGAAATCATACCTTTAGAAGCAATCAATTAACTACGGTTACCATTCCTGCTAACATAAATAGTCTTGGTGATAGTTGTTTTAGAAGTAATCCGTTAACAGAAGTGATTGTTTTAAATACAACACCGCCAAGTATTCTAACAGGTAACGATGATGCTTTTAACGGGACAAGAGGAAACATTGCACTTACCGTACCAACAAACACAGAATTAAATTACTTAACCAATGGTTGGACAGGTTTTGCAACAATCAACGGAGAAGATCCAGCATTTTTTAATGAATTTGAAGTAGCTAATATAACCTACAGAATTAAAACGCTGAACCCTAACGAATTGGAAATTGCTGATTCCACACTAAGTGGAGAAGTCGTCATTCCAAATATGATAACAGATAACGGACAAGACTATACAGTATCATCTATTGGTGTAGCTGCTTTTCGCGATAATCAACTTACTACGGTAACTATACCAGCTTCTGTGACTACTATTGGAGCAATGGCTTTTCGCAATAATACAGTTACAACAGTAATCGTAGAAGGTGCTGTGCCACCAACTATTGATAGTCGAACAAATTCCAACAATACGTTTACGAATCGTGCTAACATTGAAGTATTTGTGCCAACAGGAACTGAACAAGCATATAGTAACGGTGGTTGGACAAATTTTAAATCGGTTGTTGGAGCTTCAAAAGCATTGCAACTAAAAGTATACTTACAAGGTGCAAGTTTAAATCCCAATATAGGAGAAGAAACGCTTATGCGAGACGATTTACGTATTGCAGATTTAATTCCATTCATCAGTCCGTACGGAGACGGTTTAGTAATTTCTGATACCATTTACGTTGAACAAACAGAAGGGCCAGATGCTATTGTTGATTGGGTTTTTATTGAAATACGAGATTCTTTTAATAATACAATTATCATAGAAAGTAGCGCAGCACTATTACAGCGTGATGGTGATATTGTTGGTATGGATGCAATATCGCCTATACAATTTGCAACAATACCAGATACTTATTTTATCACCATAAAACATCGCAATCATTTAGGAATCATGCTGGCGGATGCAAAGCGATTGTCACCTGTCATAACGACTATTGACTTTGCAGACGCCACTGATCCGATTGCGTTTGGAAACAATGCACAAACTACCGCAGGAATGCCAGCCAATACGCTTGGAATGTGGACAGGAAATGTAAATGGAGACAACATTGTACAATATTCAGGAACAGATCCTGATGTGCCAGCAATTCTATCACTAGTCTTAAATGATTCAGGTAATTTTTTAAACTTTTCAACTTTTATCGTAAGCGGATACAATACAAATGATCTCAACTTAGACGGAAATGTACAGTATGAAGGTGTTTCGCCAGATGCACCATTCATCCTACAAAACGTATTAGCACATCCAGGAAACTTTTTAAACTTTAGCACATTTCAAATCATAGAACAATTACCAGACAACTAAATATAAATATTATGAACAAAACTACTCTCACAAACCTATGCATGGCAATCTATTGTTTATGTACACTACATGTAAACGCTCAAGATGGCTACACATATACATTAATTGACAACGGAGGTTACAGTTTTTCCATTGGCGCAGTACCAAACGCAAGTGCATCAAACTTTGCAACATCTGTACAGAGTTACGGATTTACTATTATTGTACCTGATGGCGTTACAGCAACAATTACATCTTCTTTTGGTGGAGCCGCAGGTGCTGCTTTCTTTGATGGAAACAATGTAGCACAACCTACCATTGACGGTTATTTAATTACAGAAACCTTAGGAAGCCCACTGTCATTGCCAGCTCCAGCGACAGGCACCACAACACCAATGGTTACAATTCAAATAAATGGTGCGCCCACGAGTGGAGTTATAGAAATATTAGCGAACGATGCTGCATTAGCAAACT
The DNA here is from genome assembly GCF_965283645.1 of Kordia sp. Classification (GTDB taxonomy): domain Bacteria; phylum Bacteroidota; class Bacteroidia; order Flavobacteriales; family Flavobacteriaceae; genus Kordia. The sequence goes on from NZ_CBDIPG010000001.1 coordinate 173,486, forward strand.
CCGTAACATCATTAAAAAGTTTTATGCAAGCTGATATGGTTGATGATGGATCGGCTACATTTGTCAATGTTGTAGACCCAAATGCTTCCGCTTTGTCAGGAGTTAGCTCTTTTGACTTTGCAACACTTTCTGTGGAAGAAAAACAACTAGGAAACATTGTAGTATATCCAAATCCTGCAACAACAATTGTAAATATTACGGGCAATGAAATACAGCTTCAAAAAGTAGAAATTTATACAACAAACGGGCAAATGGTACTAACTGTAACCAATAATTTGAAAAAAATCAATATCAGTTCGCTTCAAAGTGGAATATATTTCATGAAATTATTCGCGGAAAGCGGAAGTAAAACAGTAAAACTAATTAGACCATAGCATCAATAGTATAAATCACTCAAATAACCCGTTGTGCATTTTGAGTTAACAATTAATTACATATTAATCTAAAGGAGTGATTTTGAGGTACGAAAAATTGTATCGAGAACTTGTGTAGGATAAAAATTCTATTCTCGATACAAATTTTACTCATTTTCAATCGTAAAATTTACTCAAATTGACGAATTTTATCAAAAAGCACGACGAGTTCAAATAGAATATTTATGAAAAAATGATTCAAATGTTACTAATAATAAGTATGTTACACAAATGTTTATCTATGTGAAGTATAGTTGATTATTATTTTATGTAAACTTCAAATCTATTAACTTTTAAAAATAGAAGTTTATTTAATTCGATACAATCATCAATATAACTAGAAAAAACGATGTTATGGTTTTATCAATACTAAAGAATAATAGAGCGTATGACTCCTAAAATTCAATATACAAAAAGTGGAAACATAAATATTGCTTATCAGGTTTTTGGTTCAGGTCCAATAGATTTGGTGTACATTCCAGGATGGGTTTCTAATATCGATTGGATGTGGGCTTGCCCTGAATTGGTCGATTTTTTTCAAGAACTAAGGAAAGTAGTACGAATCATTCTGTTTGATAAAAGAGGTACAGGACTTTCCGATCGTATTGTAGAACTTTCAACGTTAGAAGAACGTATGGAAGATATAAAAGCGGTCATGGACGCTACAAACGCTACAAAAGCCATTCTTTTTGGACATTCGGAAGGCGGAAGTGTATCTGCATTATTTAGTGCTACCTATCCAAATCGTGTACTAGCGTTGATTACTTTCGGGATTTTCGCTAAGCGAAGATACTCAGAAAACTATCCGTGGGCACCAACTGACGAAGAACGTCAAAAGGTGTATGATATGATTGAAAACGATTGGGGAAGCGGCGAAATGAACCTAGAAACATTAGTTCCTTCCAAAGCAAATGATCCTAAATTTATGGGTTGGTTGGCAAGTTACTTTCGTTCTGGCGCCAGTCCAAGAGCGGCAATGAAACTTACCAAAATGAACACACAAGTTAACATTATTGACATCTTGCGCTATATAAAAGTGCCCACGTTGTTAATGCAACGTACCAATGATATTGATGTGAAAATTGAAGAAGGTAAATTTATAGCAGAACGCATCAAAGATTCAAAATTTATTGAGTTTGATGGAAATGATCATCTGTTTTGGGCAGGAAATACGCATGAAGTACTGTTTGAAATGAAAAAATTTATTCATCAGCTTCCACCTTGTGATGGTTGTCATAAAAAACGATTGTCCACAGTAATATTTGGTCAAATTATGACATCTTCAAGTAATTTACAATCAGCAACTATAGCTGCACTCGTTGAGAAAAAAGGAGGTAAAATCATCACTCAAAACAAAAACTTTTTTATGGCAATATTTGAAATTCCAAGCAAGGCAATCTGTTTGGGAATCAACTTGCTACAGAAGCTAAACGCAGATCAAATACAATTTTCTGCGGGTATTTATATGAAAGAAAGCACAGAAAATCATACAGAGCCTTTGCAGCAGCGTGATGATTATATGGTTGCCGCCATTCTTTCGTTAATCAAACCCAATAAAATCTTGGTAACACAAGGGATAAAACACCTATTATCTGGAGCAGCATTTAATTTTACAAAAGAAAGTTCCATACTTACACATACGTCTCATGAACTTTGTAAACTATACAATGTTGAAAGAAAAAATGAGCAAAATGAACAAATCACACATCCATATCACTTTTCCAAATATGACACATTCTTAGAAAACGTACTAAAAGTGATTGATACACATATAGATGACAACAATTTTGGAGTTGAAATGCTCACCAAAGCAACTGGCGTAAGCGAACGTCAATTGCAACGGAAGCTTAAAGAAACCTCTGGGAAATCGCCAAGTCAGCTAATAATGTTCATCCGTTTAAACAAAGCGAAAAACTTGTTAGTATCAAAAAACTATACGGTAGCAGAAGTTGCTTTCAAATTTGGCTTTTCAAGTCCATCGTACTTTTCAAAATGTTTCAAAAAAGAATTTGGAATTCGTCCAACAGAAGTATTCAACTAATGAAACCTTTGAATCTCTAGAAGCAAAACCTAAATTATATTTACAAACCACGATAGACGTTAAAAATATGCAAACGTAGTCAATCAACTTAGATTATGTGTACAACTTTAGTAGCGCAGCGAACACATTCTGACATAAACGACTCATTTCAAGTTCCTATTATTTTGGATATTAGATATATTTACTCCTACAATTTCAGCGTAAATAACTATCTTTGAGAAGCTTCCCCAATTTCAATGCAAAAATGGTATTAATAGTGTTTTAAAAGTAGAGTATCAACCAAAATAACATAGTATGCAAGAAGATTTTATTCCATTTAGAAGTATTGGACTTTGTTTTAGTGGCGGCGGTTATCGTGCTACATTCTTTTCACTAGGCGTAGTGTCTTACCTTGAAAAAATACAATATCAAAACAAATCTTTACTCAAAAATGTAGAAGCAATCAGCACCGTAAGTGGTGGAACATTATTTGGAGTTGCGTATTCAAAAGCGGCTCAAAAAGATGATTTTGATTTTAAAAAATTCTTTCAACAATTCTACAATTCATTCGAACCAACCAAAGATAAATTACTCGAAACTGCCATTGGCAAACTAAATGATGACAACGTTTGGAAAGTTAATCCACATAAAAAACGATCGTTAATCAACGCTTTTGCATTAACCTATGCAGATATGGAGATTTATAAAGGTGATTTTTCACACTTCGAAAAACCATCATCAAATTATCTAAAACATGTATGTTTCAACACCACTGATTTTTCATTTGGACTAGCATTTCGTTTTCAAAATACAGGAATGTTCGGCAACAAACCATTAAATAATGCACATGTAAATAACTTAAAAAACGACTTTCAATTAGCAGATATTGTCGCTTCATCTTCTTGTTTTCCATTAGGTTTTGAACCGTTAACGTTTCCAGATGATTATATAAAAGAGCAACAAAGTACAGACTACAAATCGTTAAAAAGTTTGGATCGTTTTAGCAATGGAGTCGGAATTATGGATGGTGGAATTGCTGACAATCAAGGAATTGGAAGCATGATGAAAATTAGCAATCAACGAAAAAGTCGTGATCACGATTTAGATTTAATGATCATCAATGATGTTGGAAGCTTCAAAATGCATCCTTGGCAACCTGAAGCCAAATCGGTCAATGAAGGAACAACCATCACAGGCGGTTTATCTAAAATTATGAATTACTTCACTATAAAACCTTTGTATTGGATAACGCTTTTAGTTGGTATCTTACTCATGGTTTTCAACTCCTTAGAACTCATCAAAGGACAATCTTGGGCAGCATTATACATCATAGGAGGAATTATCACAGGATTTGGAATTTTACTCACTGTTTTTGGAATTCTAGCTGGAACTTTAAAAGGTGTTGCTACAAATTTTGTGGCTTCATTATTCAAGAAAAACGTGCCAGGTCCATTAGTAGATGATGTATTAAGCTTTCAAAAACTAAGCTTAGGATTGGTACAACGCATGCTTACAGAACGAATCAGCTCCACAGTACTCATGGTTAATGATGTATTTCTAAAGCAAGTCCGTCGTCTAAACTACCGATTATTATACACAAACAGAGAATTACGAAACAAACTGATAACGGCTACTGTTTACGAACTAAATGGAGAAGGAACTGCATACAACGACGTTTTTAAATACAATAAAAATATAAATCCAGCACCGAGCAAACTACTAACAAATGTAGGATTAACAGCTTCTGAAACACCCACAACACTTTGGTGGGACAAGAAAGATATTGCAAAAGGAAGAATGGATACCTTAATAGCTTGCGGACAATTTACAACTTGTTACAAGCTCATTGATTATATCTTAAAACTAAAAAAGAGTAGTGAAACCAAAGATTTAGACTTTACAGAGATTGATATATTGCTAACTGCATTGCTTAAAGATTGGAAAGAATTCAACGAAAATCCAATGGTTCAAGTCGATTTTCTAAAGAATTGACGAGTAGCTATTTACTTCTCAAGGCATTTTAACAAAAAGATGCCTTTTTTATTGAAAAAAATCTAAAAAAACAATCATAAAAAGTATAAAAAAATAATTTTGTACGTCAAAACCTTATAATAAGTAGGGTAAATTAAATCTAATTAAACTCTTAATTCTTTATTTTTATACTAATTAACATTTATTGAAAGTAAAAAACACGTCTTTAATCGACAAATTAATACGTTTAATCGATGTTTTAAGTGCAGTCGACTAAATACTCTAGAGATCACTTTAAATGAAACTAGCTTTATAATAGTATTGAAAATAGCCCCAGAAATATACATTTTGCCCTAAATGTTTATTTCAAAAATACGAACTGTTTTTAACAGATTATTTGTCCCAAAATAATCTATTGAACTTAACCTAATTATTAAAAAATTATGAGAAAATTTTTACACTTAATTGTGCTATGCTTACTTACGTCTTATTTACAAGCACAAACTCCAGGCGTATCTATCTTTTACCAACAAACTACAGGCGATACACGAAACTACATTGAGTATATTCCTGGAAATTTACCAATAATTATTTCTGCACCACATGGTGGTGTTCAACAATCTGGACAAACAATAGGTGGCATTTTCTATCCAGATAACGACAGTTCCTTACCTGATCGTAATTGCGGAACCAATGAACGTGATGATAATACAGACATATTAATACGTGAAATTCAAAAAGAAATATTTCAACTTACAGGTTGTTATGCACACGTAATCATCAACAATTTACACAGATCAAAACTCGATCCAAATCGTGAAATCAATGAAGCTTCGTGTGGCAACTCAAATGCGGTCGATCATTGGAATGCTTTTCATAATTTTATTGATCAGGCAAGTACTTCCGTAGAATCAAATTGGGGAAAAGGATTGTACATCGATCTTCATGGGCAAAGTCATGCTATTCCTAGAATTGAAGTTGGTTACAACATTACAAGAAACGAATTGAATACCTCAAACCTAAATGCGGCAAGCATTATTAATAAATCTACCATTAGAAACTTAGTAAATACAAACTTAAACAATCTTTCTCATGAAGAATTAATTAGAGGAAATACGAGTTTGGGTGAACTATTTCAAAACACAGGTGGCGCTTTCTATGCAAGTCAAGGACATGCTGGTTGTGAAAACACAACAGGTTACAGAGCTGTTCCAAGTGCTACAAACAATGGCGGCGGAAGCTGTGACGACACACGACCAAACGGAAATGCATACTTTGACGGTGATTTCTATAACAATCGCAGACATGGATCGGGTAGTGGAACAACTGACGGAACTGGTGGTGACGGAAATATAGACGGAATCATGACAGAAGTAAACAGACGTGTTCGTGATTTAGGAACTTACAACGGACAAGTATACGATTCCAGACCACAAACATTGGTTCCTTTTGCAAAAGACTATGCGGCAGTTGTGCTAAATTATATTGATGCACATTACAATGACTTTGCAATGTTTGCATATCTATCATCAACATATGCCAGAACAAATTCAAATCCAACACCGATAATTACTGGAGTTAGTGGCGGAACATTTTCAAGTCCTTCAGGAATAATTGTAAATCCAGCTACTGGAGAAATTGATGTAGCCAACTCGTCGTTAGGAGATCATTCTGTACTATACACTGTAGGAACTTGCGGATATTATACCTATACTCAAAATATCACGATTGTAGAAGATATCAGCGACGATATACAACCGCCAACAGATCCTTCTGACTTAGTTGCAGTAAATACAACACAAACAACAACAGACTTGTCGTGGACAGCTTCTACAGATGATGTGGATGTAACTGCGTACGATGTTTATCAAAATGATGTTATCATAGCTTCTATTTCACAATTCAATTACATAGTTACAGGATTAACGCCAAATACAACCTATGAATTCAAAGTCATTGCGAGAGATTTAGCAGGAAACGAATCGCAACCAAGTAATCTAGTGAATGTCACTACAGATGAAAACATTGTCATTGACTATTGTGACTCACAAAGTAACAATGTAAATGACGAATACATAAGTAGAGTACAACTTGAAACCATAGACAATACTTCAGATGCACGTTTCTATTCAGACTTTACAAACTTATCCACAGAGTTAATCAGAAATGGACAATACACCATAACAGTAACACCAACTTGGACAGGAAATGTATACAATGAAGCGTATTCTGTTTGGATTGATTACAATCAAAATGGCGATTTCTCTGATCCTGGAGAGCAAGTTTGGACACAAGGAAATACGACGGCAACCTCTGTTAGTGGTACGTTTACCATTCCAACAGCGGCAACAAACGGAGCAACAAGACTCCGTGTTTCAATGAAATACAACGGAATTCCAACTCCGTGCGAAACGTTCACATATGGAGAAGTTGAAGACTATATGGTAAACATAATGTCTTCAGTGCCAGATTCGATAGCTCCAATCATTACACTAATTGGAGACAATCCTGTAAATTTATTTGTTGGAGATACGTATACTGATGAAGGCGCAACCGCAATTGACAACATTGATGGTGATATTTCAAACAATATTATTGTAACAGGAACTGTAAATACGGCTGTAGCCGGAACATACACGCTATTCTACAATGTCCGTGATGTGGTAGGAAATGAAGCAGTTGAAGTAACACGAACTGTAAATGTTAGTACACCTGTTGATACGACTGCGCCAATAATTACGCTAAATGGAGAAGGAACAATCAATTTAAATGTGGGCGATTTCTACACAGAATTTGGCGCAACTGCAACAGACAATGTAGATGGAAACCTAACAAATGCAATCATAACTAGCGGAATTGTAAATACAGCTGTCGCTGGAATCTACACAATTCGTTACAATGTTTCTGATGCGGCTGGAAACGCGGCAACAGAAGCAACACGTACCGTAAATGTCATTGCAGATACAACGGCACCGGTAATTGCGTTAAATGGAAATCAAACAATCAATTTGAATATTGGTGATGCGTATACGGAACTTGGTGCAACGGCAACAGACAATATTGACGGAAACCTAACACCAAACATAAGTATTGGCGGAACGGTTGATACATCAACTGCAGGAACATATCAAATAACATACACGGTAAGTGATGCCGCAGGTAATACAACGGAAATTATACGTACTATACATGTAATTGCAGATACAACTCCACCAGTAATTACGCTAAACGGAAATGCCACGATCAACTTAAATGTTGGTGATGCATATACTGAATTAGGCGCAACGGCAACGGACAATTTAGATGGAAATCTAACAACTACTATTACAATTACAGGAACTGTAAATACAGCTGTCGCTGGAACGTACACAGTAAGCTATACCGTAAGTGATTCATCAGGAAACACAACGCAAGTTTCACGTACCGTAAATGTCATTGCAGATACAACTGCGCCAGTAATTACGCTAAACGGAAATGCTACAATCAACTTAAATGTTGGTGATGCATATGCTGAATTAGGCGCAACGGCAACGGACAATATAGATGGAAATCTAACAACTGCAATCATAATTAGCGGAACTGTAAATACAGCTGTCGCTGGAACGTACACAATTCGTTACAATGTAAGTGATACAGCAGGAAATGCCGCAACACAAGTCACACGTACCGTAAATGTATACGAAGTAAGTATTGGTTGTACAAACGGAATCAACACATTTCCATATACACAAGGATTTGAAAATACGTTGGGTGGTTGGACACAATCTTCAGCAGATGATATTGATTGGACAGTACTTAGCAACGGAACACCATCACAAAATACAGGTCCATCAAGCGCTATTGAAGGAAACTTCTATGCTTATGTAGAAGCATCTGGAAACGGAACAGGATATCCAGACAAGCAAGCTATTTTAACATCTCCTTGTTTCGATTTAACTTCGTTAAACCAAGCTACATTTAGTTTCAACTATCATATGTTTGGAACAGATATGGGAACATTAGATGTAGAAATAAGTGAAGACAACGGAGCAACTTGGGCAACAATCTGGAATCAAACAGGGAATCAAGGAAATGCTTGGCAAACGACAAACATTGATCTTACAGCGTATGTTGGTAGCAATGTACAACTTCGATTTAACAGAGTAACAGGAAGTACGTGGAGAGCTGATATCGCAATTGATAATATTCGTTTACTGGATGAAGAAATTACTGTAGAAAGCTGTTCTGGCGGAATCAACACATTCCCATACACAGAAAGCTATGAAAATACGTTAGGCAGTTGGACACAATCTTCTGAAGATGATATCAACTGGACAGTAGATGCAAACGGAACGCCATCAAATAATACAGGTCCGTCAAATGCGGCAAATGGCAATTTCTACATTTTCGTAGAAGCATCTGGAAACGGAACAGGATTTCCTAACAAACAAGCAATTATCAATTCTCCTTGTTATGATTTAACTGATGAATTAAATGCTTCGTTCAGCTTTAGCTATCACATGTTTGGGTCAACTGATATGGGAACTATAGCGTTGGAAGCGAGTAAAGACAACGGATTATCTTGGACAGCTATTTGGGCAGCATCTGGAAATAAAGGAAACCAATGGCTAACAGCTAACGTTGATCTTTCAGATTATATTGGTGGAAGCGTTCAGTTGCGTTTCAACAGAGTTACTGGCGGAACTTGGCAAGCGGATGTTGCAATTGACAATATCAACTTAAACACAACAACATTGCCACGTCAAGAAGCTACGAATACGAAAGATGATACAACAACTGTTTCAGAAGATGGAAACGAAGTTCTCGAAACAAAAAACACATTGACCGTATTTCCAAATCCTGTTAAAGGAAGCATTTTAAACATCAAATTGGACTTTGGAGCTGTAATTTCATATAGAATTATAAATGTATACGGACAAGAAGTTTCAAAAGGAGAAGAAGCAACTCAACTAAATGTTAGCAAACTTCGATCTGGCGTTTATTTTATAGAAATCTTTGACGGAAATAAAACATTGACAAAGAAGTTTATGAAGCAGTAATTAAATAAAAATATTCATTAAAAAAGCCCGAAACAGTAGTTGTTTCGGGCTTTTTGTATTACTGATTCAAATCTGCTTCTGTAATACGAAACGGATACGATTCTTGTAACTGAAGAACTTCTTCCTCGGTTAACTGATCTACTTTTTTATTGAATTTCATTTGAGACAATTCTTGACGCAATTCGTAATATGCGCCAACCAATTCATCTTGAATTTCAATATAATTATCATACGTAGATTCACGATCGGTATGAATGGCAATTACTGCTTTCTTAGGATTGTCAGACAATGTTAAGTTTTTCTCACCATGACAATATTCACAGCTTTCATCTCCATTATTGTCAACAAATGCCTTAATACTCGCACGCAATTCGTTAATAGAAATCAACTCATTATTTGCCATCAATTCGTTGTTTCGATTGAGTTTAATGGTAAAAATATTCTTTTCATGCAATTCGGCAGTACAATCGACGCCTTCGGGACAAGATTTGGGCATAACGCCTTCAATTCCTTGATCTTCAGGAAACGTAGTGGTGACCAAAAAGAAAATTAATAGTAAAAACGCAATGTCGGCCATAGAGCCTGCGTTAAGTCCGGAAATGGTTTTTCTAGATGCTTTCATAATAATTCGGTTTTAATGTTAAAGAAAAGTTAACATCAAATTTAGTGCCGAAAACGTGTGCAAAATTGATAGTTATGAGGTCGAATTTTAAAATTTTAAGAAATAAAGAGATAACAACGGAATTGCAAAGCGTAGCTTCAAACATGTAGTGTATGAACGAATGTTGCGTAGTAATTTCCTATAAATTATCTTGATTTTTTTGCCTGGCTTATCATGAGCATCGTAGAAGGATTTGTATCAAGACAAAAACGAACGTTATCATAAAGTTTTTCATATAATTATAAGATTAAAAACCCATTGTACATTTTGATAAAATTCGTCAATTCGAGTAAATTTTATGATTGAAAATGAGTAAAATTTGTATCGAGAATAGAATATTTTACACTAAACTGGTTCTCGATATGATTTTTCGTACCTCAAAATCACTATAACTGACGCTTCGTTATACTTTTGAATTCAAAATGCACAACGGATGGATTAAATTATAAATACTATTGAACAGATTTCAAAAAAGTAATATTTAATTAAAGTCATTTAAATTATTATATTTACTCAGCCAAGAGAAATTCCCACCATTCTCATTTCATAAAAACTGTACCATAACCAACCAATTCCAATAATGAAAAACTCCCTAAAAGAAAAGTTCTATTATCGTTTAGAACGCTTTATGAGCAAAGGCGGATCGTCTATCTTTTTAAGTTTACTAGTCTTATTTATCTTCTCGTTTTTAATTTTGATGGGCTTACGATTGTTACTAATTACGCTATTTCCAGGATTAGATTACAATGGAAATCCATTCCGCGATATTTGGATTACGTTCCTTGAAATGACAGCTACAGGAAACATGAATCAAGATAATTTAGCGCCAGCTTGGCTAAAAATTATGACCGTGATTTCAGGTCTGACAGGCGTTATTTTACTATCCATGTTGATTGGTTTTATTACAACTTCATTAAATAAGATGTTGTATGAATTTAGAAAGGGTAGAGGAAAGATTATAGAATCAGATCATACGTTAATTTTAGGTTGGAATGAACGCGTGGTAGATATTATTCGTGAATTGATTCTTGCCAATGAAAGCGAACGCAAAGCATGTGTGGTAATTCTTGCGGAAGCAGACAAAGAATATATGGACGATTTGATATCGAAACGTTTGCCAAATACCATGACAACTGAAATTATTACAACACAAGGTGATTATGCAAATATAAACGAATTGGAACGTGTTAATGTAAAACACTCAAAATCCATTATCATTTTGGCAAACTGTACAGAAAGTGCTTCTAAAGATAAAAAAGTGGCTTCTGATGTACAATCTATTAAATCAATTTTAGCAATTACTTCGTGTCAAGGTGGTAAAAATGAATTGCCAATTGTAGCCGAAGTTTTTACAGAAGAAAAACGTGAAATTATTAGTTTCTTTGAAGATGAAAACATCATAGCCATAGATAGTTGGACTATTATGGGTAAACTATTGGTTCAAACATCGTTGACCAGTGGTTTGGAAATGGTTTACAACGAAATATTATCATTTGATGGTTGCGAAGTATATTTTCATGAAGACCAATGGAACAATATAAGTTTTTATGATTTAGCCTATTATTTAGAAGATGGAATTCCACTGGGAACCTATTCAGAAGAAGCAGGACTAATTTTACGACCAGATCGTGAAACGGTACTTAAAAACGGCGATCAAGTAGTAATTTTGGCAGAAGATGATTCTACGATTAAATTGGGAACACATAAAAAATTCTCACCAAAATCAATTCCATTAAAAGATGAAAAGCTATCACAAGTTCAGAAGAAAATTTTAATATTAGGTTGGCATAAAGTAGCGGAAATCTTTATAGAAGAAGCCACTGATTATCTTATTGAGAACTCTGAATTTGATATTTTGTTCCACCAACCAACAGCCGAATTGGAAGAAGTGATTGTTCATTTAAAAGCAACATATCCTGAGTTTAAAATCAATTTGATCGATTCCAATCCACTAGCCATTGAATGTTTAGAAGAAATTAATCCTTCCAATTATGACAATGTTATAGTATTATCGCAAAGCATGAAGGAGGAAAGTGCGGATAAAATTGATTCGGATACATTGATCATTCTACTCATGTTACGAAAAATTATCACCGATTTTGAAAACACACATTTACTAACACAAGTATTAAATTCTGAAAATCAGGAAATTATCAATCAAACAGATGTAGATGATTTTATCATTAGCAACAAGCTGATTACCATGATTTTAGCGCAATTAAGCGAAGAGCCATTAATCAAAACCTTCTATGACGATATCTTTTCAGAAGATGGAAGTGAAATTTATGTAAAACCAACAACATTGTACTTTGAAGAGTTTCCACAGAAAATCACTTTTGCAGAAGCAATGGAAATTGCCAACAAGCGTGACGAAATCTGTTTGGGAATTAGAAAAGGCGATTTGAGCAAAGATGTCGCGTCTAATTTTGGGGTGACACTGAACTTGGAAAAAGATCAAGAAATAGAATTGAATGCGAATGATTTCTTGGTGGTTTTATCGGAAGATGAATTGTAAAAGCTTATAATTTATAAATGACGAGTACAAAAAGACTTTTTAAGTAATAATTCTTTTTTTTTATCGCATATATACGAGTAGTTTTATTGGATAATTTAATTAATAAAATTTTTAATCATGAAAAGTAAACATTTAAAGAAAATTACATTAAACAAAAGATCAATCTCTACATTAACATTAGGAAATGTAAAAGGAGGAGCAACAACTTTTGAACCAATAAAAATAGACACAGCAACATTTCAATCTTCGTATTGTGCTGACACAAGAGAAGATTATACTTGTGGTTATTGTACAGTTGCTTAACAAACAAAACAGTATAGAAAGCGAGCTTTGGCTCGCTTTTTTTATACCATATTCTTAAAAAAATGACAACCTTTGATTCATAAACTGTAGGTTACAACTGTTGTTTCTCGTTTTTGGACTTCTTAATTTCATACCATTATTAATTATTAAAACATTTTATTATGAAAAAAAGAAGATCAAGATTAGCGTTAGTAAAAAAAGTAATTTCAGACTTAAATGTAGGATTTATTAAAGGTGGTAGAAAACCAAAATCAGGATATGCTTCGTGTGACAGTTTATTGGAACAAACATATACTAATTGTTAATACACTAATTAATAGTTTTGTTTGCAAAGAATAGAATTTAGTGTAAACATAGGTTTAGTCATGGTCAGAAGAAATTTTGATCGTGGCTATTTTTTTTAATTTAAATAGAATCGATTATAAAAGTGTACTAAAAAATCGTGAAATTGAAGATAACCCATCAGAAATTCCTGTAACAATACGTAAATCACTGTTCATTCCTTTTAAAATAATATATACCACAAACAACGCGTACAGGCTAATTAGTAAGTATCCATGCGACTTTTTTATGGTTTTTGGAACCAAATAAATAAAGAATGCTACAATCGTTACAATCAACAACAATACACGCAATTGTCCCACATTTTCAAGTGTTCCGGGACTCATGGTAATGGGACCATATAGCAATGTAAATAAAAATAACGGGAAACCTAAGGCGAAGCAAATATCAAAAATATTACTTCCGAGTGCATTTGCTACGGCGTCATCATAATTTCCTTTCATAGCATCTTTCCAAGAAATAATTGTATCAGGAACACTCGTTGCGGCAGAAGCCAACACAACAGAAACAAAGTAGATTGGCATACCAATAGCTTCACCAAACTGTTCACAAGCTTCCACTAACCAATAACAGGCGATTCCTATAAAAAATACAGAAATTAACATTAGCATCCATGCTTTTCCAATAGTAATTGTGCCATTTCCTAAAACGGTTGTTGCAAAATCACCTTTGCAAAACGCAACCATTCTATTGCCGCCAGCTGCTTCCGCTTCATATTCATTGTCAACATCTCCAGAACCTTGACTCGTAAGCATATACGTAATATACACTACATACATAAGCATTAATACCAATCCATGATACCAATACAATTCTGTTCCGGTAATTAATAAAATTAGTACTATTTCACATAAAATAAGTGAAATTCCGTCACGTTTTATCACCTTCTTAGAAACATCAATTCGGTCAACAATTCCTTTTCCAATAACCGCCATAATTACTACGGCAGGAATAATCATTGCGTTAAAAACGGCACTTCCAGCTGTAGTTCCAATTCCGCCCGAAAAACCATCTTTATCTTTTAATACAAATAAGAAAAATAGGGTAGTGAATAACTCAGGCAAACTACTTCCAATAGCATTTATAGTAGCACCTTTTATTCCATCTTTCATGTTCCGACCTAAGTAGTCCGAAGCCATTTCAAAGCCGTCACACGCTCTCCAAATAACAATACATGTAATAAAAATTAATCCTAAAGAGGAAACTACTGCCATGAGTATTTTGTTTAATACGCAAAGCTAAAGATTTAAACAGACATTAAATAATTTAGTTTTTTAATTATTTATGTTTAATGTATTCAAGAAGTTTGTTGCGTCTTTCGGTTTTACTCGAAGCTTTTAGTATTAGATCAGGAATTGTTTTTGTTTCATCATTAGGGCTTCCGTCAGGATTTAATCCCATTTCTCCCGTAAATCGTATAACAATACCACTGTTAGGAAGTGTTAGGAGTAAAGGATCTGTTCCGACACCATCTCCACTTGTTTTTTCTCCAACAACCGTTGCAAATTTTGTTGCTTTACAGAAATAAGCCAATGCTTCTGAGCTAGAAAATACTACATCATCTACCAAGAGATAAATTTTACCCAAATACTTTTTATGAGTAGCACTTGGTGCAATTTTCATGCTATCTCTTCTGAACAGATAACTACCATCTTTTAACTCTTTAGGCATATTAGGCAATCCAATTTCTTCGTAAGTAACAATATTTTCAAAATAAAAAGGCTTAAATTTTTTTAATCGATCAGAATTCTTAAATGCATAAACCACAGGAGCATTAATAGTGTTTTTGATCAAATGAGGAATCATATTATTCATCCAATATTCGGTACTTCCACCTGAATTGCCTTGTATGTCTATGATTAGATTTTTATAATTATGAGCTTTTTTAAAAAAGTGCATTAGTGTAGTAGCATCATTTTCGACATAATCATAGCTAAACGACTTTACTTGAATGATTGCAGTTGATAGTGAGTCTATAAAATTGATTTCAACATTTTCGAAAACTTTTGTTTTAACTTCGTTGACATTGGTTTCATGATCGTTGTTTTTCTTTTCAGGAAAGAAAAGTTCTAAATTAATATCGTTCCAATATTTAGAACGAATAGTGTCCGTTTTTTCTAACTCTCTCACGTAAATAGCATATATAGTATCTTGAGTCGCGGCTTGTTTGTAAGCATCATAAAAATAAGTATAAATGCTGGTAGGATAAGCGTCTGTATGACCATTATTTAAATCATTCATAATTCCACTAAAAACTTTAAAAAACGCTACATCATTTTTTGTATTCTTTATTGCTTTGATATATTTTTTTTTATTCGAAAGCCAATCGGTAGTAAACACTCTTTTATTTATTCCAAAATATGGATACGATTGTTTAAGTTCTTGATATAAGTAGTTAAAATCGGCTAATTTCTCTTTTGTGGATAGTTCTTTTTGTGCGAAACACGGATTGATAAAAAAGATTGCTACTACTGACGTAAACAGTGTTTTTACTATCGTAGAATAAAAAGGGGATGTTTTGAAATTCATTACTTTATACTATTAAAATATACTAATTTTCCTAACGAAACTAAACTTACACAACATACCAACGAAAAAGAACGGTAAACTTCTGTAATACCCATATTAATTTCTGAATGAACTTATTTAGGAAAATCGATGGAGAGAGAACAGTTAAAGTCCTAATTTATGATTTTGATTTTTATTAGTAAAAACGTAGTTTCGACTTCAAAGAAAAACGAAACTAATATAGGTTTAGTTATAGTAGAAATATTCGGAATTCTGTATATTTATGCATTGTATGCAATTTGAGAAATGGAAATAATAATCACTAAAGGAAAAAACAGGAATACACTGACTTGTAAAAGAAAGGATGGAACCGTAACAAGTTTCAATCTTGGACCTAATATCCCAAATCATGATATTGCTCACTATGTTGTTGAAAAAGAATTCAACTTAGAAAATGGATTTTATGGAAAGGTTAAATCTGGAATGACTATAGAAGAATTGTCTGATAAAGAAATAATCAAAAACTTAGGTTCGGAAACTTGGCTATCTGAAATAATGGCAAGAAATCTTCAGTCTATTGGTTCTGGAGCTGCAAAAATTGAACAATTCATTGAATTAATAAATTGGGAAGCGCAAAACATTGACGGAATTAAAGTTCCAAATATGAATTTGACTGATATTGAAAAAATGAAATTAAATTTTGACCAGTTATGTGAGAAATGGAACTTGATACCTGAAAACGGAGAGTTAAAACTAATTTTTGAATGAAAAAACTGCATACAACAACCTCAATTTGAGAAATGACCACACCAAAAGAAATTTACGATACTAAAAGAACAAATTTTGTCGAAAAAACAAAGTTGCATTTTGAATTTCTGACATCTGAATTTGATTTTGACGCGCCTAATTATACGTTTACGGAACAACCAAATGGAACTGTAACAACGGACAAATTTGAATTTAATAATTCGGGCAAAAATCTGAGAATAAGTATTTCAAACGCTTATCATCCTGTGGACTACGGATTTGAAATAAATTTTACGGATTTAAATACTGGAGCGGAAGAAATGATTCATCACGTGCTGAAAGAAAATCAAGACATTGAACAAAGCTATCTCGAAAAAGCATCGGAATATTTAAAAACTGAATACGGACAAAGATTACGCAGAAAGCACTGATGAATAAGCCGAATAAAAAACTGTGTACAGCATAGCCTACTCGGAAAATTCTACGGATTTTCCTCTGGTTCGTTTTCTTTTGCTAATTTAGTCCTTAACCAACGCATCACACCATATACAAACACGTAGGTACAATTGAAAAAAAACAAAGTGACATATGATAACACATTTTAAAATATTTATTTCTACAATTTTACTTCTTTTTGCAACGAATCAAATTACAGCGCAAGATGCTACAAAAGCTCATAAAGATTCATTAAAAATCGTAGTCAAAAAATATTATGACTTAAACCTTAAAACATTTCAAGTTAACTCAACGATAAAAGATATCGATAGAATTTTTGAACTTTTTACAGATGACTTTACATATGTTCATCCAAAATATGGAGGAACTTACACTCGAGAGGATTTGTACAATGGTTATGTACGAAATCAAAAAAATGGAGGATATGATGGAAAAGTCACGGATATTAAAATACTAAATAAAATTGTCGGACTGAATGCCGTAGTTGTTCAAAGAATATATGTGGAAAAAAAGGGTGACGGAATTAAGGAAGGAGAACCACAAATGACATTTTTTGAGTTTAAAAAAGGAAAAATATCTAGAATCTTTGAATATTGGTAGTTCAATAAAAAACTGTGCATGGGGACACATTGGAACTGAAAGGAATATCCGAATTTAAATTTGATGATAAAAAATAAAAGTATAACTGACAAAAGTTAAATACAGACTATGTTTCACACAGCAACCGTTACCACACAATTTATCTTTAAATACTTCCAAAGTAAATAAATAGTCTCTGAGCAAATCAACGAGGTATGTTTCGAAAATAAATTTTGAGCCAAGTTTCAGAAAATTAAATCCTCAATAAAGGATTAAAATAAAAAAAGTAGATTTCATTACATGGAAAAAAAAGTCAAAAAGTTAGGTCAATTAGCAGCTACAGCAATTAGCGGAAACGACATAAGTTCATCAGTACTATATGTATCTGCGTTAGCAATTGCTTTTGCAGGACAATACGCTTGGATTACACTACTTATTGTATCCTTAGTTTTATTCTTATATCGAAAAATATACGGGGAAGTTGTAGGTGCATTACCGCTTAATGGAGGTGCTTACAACGCTTTATTAAATACTACTAGTAAATCTACGGCATCTTTTGCGGCCACGTTAACCTTATTGTCCTATATGGCAACTGCTGTAATTTCGGGGAATGAAGCTATTCATTATCTGCATCACATTATTCCTGCTATGCCCATTATACCTATAACTATTGTATTACTTGGCATATTTGCTGTATTGGCTATTGGTGGCATTTCAGAATCTGCTAAAGTAGCTATTGGAATTTTTATTTTTCATTTAAGTTCTTTAGTGCTATTAAGTGGATTTATCATCTATTATCTCACACAAACAGGAACGAGTACATTTTTTGAAAATTGGAACCTACCATTATCAGGAAACGGATCTATTACGAATGCTATTTTCCTTGGCTTTGCAGCATCGATGCTTGGTGTTTCTGGGTTTGAAAGTTCTGCAAATTTTGTAGAAGAGCAAAAGAAAGGAGTTTTTCCAAAAACATTAAAAAATATGTGGATCGTAGTAAGTATCATCAATCCGTTAATGGCAATTTTTGCATTGGCGCTATTTACCATACCTGTATTACAAAGTGGTCCCTATCAAAATACACTTTTAATAGAAATGGGGAAACACGTTGGAGGAGAAGCAATTGCCTACATAATAGCAATTGATGCTTTTTTAGTTTTAAGTGGCGCAGTATTAACAAGTTTTGTTGGAGTTACAGGTTTGCTAGAACGTATGACTTTAGACAGAATTATGCCACCATTTTTTCTTAAAAAAAATAAACGAGGTAGCTCCTACAGAATCATTCTAATGTTTTTTATACTTTGTGTATCTGTGCTTCTAATTACCAAAGGAAATGTAAAACTATTAGCTGGTGTTTATACAATTTCGTTCCTATCTGTTATGGCGTTATTTGGGATCGGAAATATTTTATTAAAAGTTAAAAGAAATCAATTGCCTAGACCAGAAAAGGCGTCTTGGCTTTCTGTCCTTATTGCGATTGCGGCTGTTCTTGTTGCACTTGTGGGTAATATTATAATGCCTTCAAAAGATGGATTGCCTAGTAACGTAACTGTTTTTCTATACTACTTTATCCCTTCAATGCTTTTTATAATTGTAATGTTGAATAGAACACTATTTTTAAAATTAGTATTGAAAACTATCGACGCAATCTTTGATCCGATACGCAAGAGAATGATACGATTAGATAAAAATATTCAAAAGACAATAGATGTTATTAACTCACAAGAATTTGTCTTTTTTACAAGGTGCAATAGTATTGAAGAACTCAACAAGGTAATGTTATACATATCTAATAATGAGCACACTAAAAAAATAAAAATCGTTACCATTACAAATAAAGACAATAAACCTCCCGAAAATTTAGCTGAAGAAATTGACTTTTTAGACAGAGAATATCCAAAAATTGATATTGAACTTGTCATCAAAAAAGGAACCTTTTCACCTGATTTAGTGAATAGTCTTTCGAAAAAATGGAATATTCCAATAAATTTCATGTTCATGGGCTCACCAAGTAATCAATTTCCCTATAAAATAGAAGAGTTCGGCGGTGTAAGACTAATAATATAAAAGCTCAGAAACAAATAGAGCAATAGATACATTAAAATTGCTATAACCTGTACAAAGTAATTTCTCAAGAAAATCATCAAAATACATCTACACTATTGCCAATGTGGCACTTTTGATACAATCGCCTGTGTATTATGGACACAATGTCCCTGTTGCAACACGTGATTATGCCAAAACAAACAAATGGATTGGTACAATGTTATACGCTGACGAACGTCCGTTTTTATTTAAAAAACTATAAATAATTCGTTTGAAAGTACAAACGATTTCAGGCATCCAATTTACAAATCATATCGAGCGTCGTTGAGATACAATCGAACTGTTTTAGTGGAATTTATAGTTTGTATGGACGTTGCTGACGGTTTAGAAGGCGTGTTGCACCTCTGCGAGAACGTTTCAAACACGTTGGAAAGCGTGTTGCACCTCTGCGGGAACGTTTCCAATACGTTTGAAAGCGTGTTGCAGGTCTGCGAGAACATTTCAAACGCGTTGGAAAGCATGTTGCAGGTCTGCGAGAACGTTTCCAACGCGTTGGAAAGCGTGTTGCATTGTTGCGGGAAGCTTCCAAACGGCTTTTTATTGCGAATTATTCAATGAAACAATAAAAAAACATAATTTTATTGAAAAATTCGTAAAATGGTTATTTTAACCGTCATTGCGAGAAGTGTAACCGACGAAGCAATCTGTTTACTCTAAAACACAATTGTCATTCCTGTATGGGCAGGTAACTATTTTCATATTATTGTATATCACGAATTCACGTATTATTTTATTTGAATTACGGAAAACCTCATTGTGTATATATAATCTTTGTATTACTTTTATGGGAAATAACAGGAAGTTGATATAAAATTAGTTCCTGTTATTTATTAAATTTGGTATGATATACGGAATTTGGTATATACGTACGTTGGCGGTAATTTGAGGAACAAATCTAAATGAAAGAAAATTTTGTAATTTTTTATTCTTGGCAATCCGATTTAGCTGGAAAATCAAATAGAAATTTAATAAATTCCAGTATCGAAAAAGCAATAAAAGATTTAAAGAAAAATAGCCAAAAGGAATTTAAACTTGAAATCAACCTTGATAGAGATACAAAAAACAAAAGTGGAAGTCCTTCAATATCAAAGACGATTTTTGACAAAATAGATATTTCAGATATTTTCATTGCCGATGTAACTATTATCAATAATTCGTTAATTAATAGAACTTTAAAAAACCGATTAAATCCAAATCCGAATGTTTTAATTGAATTAGGTTATGCAATAAATAAGCTTGGTTGGGAAAGAATTATTTGTATTAACAATCAAAATTATGGAAAAAATGAAATTCTTCCATTTGATATTCGTGGTCACCGAATAACATCGTATGATAGCAAACATAAGAATAGTAAAGAACTACTAAAGTCAACTTTAAAGTCAGCTATTTCATCAATAATAAATGATTACACCAATATTGAGGACAGACACAAATTAACCGAACACAGTCGTCACGATAAATTGATTTGGGAAAGATTTACTGCAATTTGCTCTGAAACAATGCTTTTTGACAGTATTTCTTTGGCTGTAAATAGTTTGTTTTCTAATAAGTATTATTACGATAAATGGGACAGTTTTGCTAATTTTTATCGAACTTCAGACAATCATTTCATCGACCGAAACTTGCATCTTAAAACAAAGAAATTTTTACACGAACTTGACAGATTTAATTCTATATGTATGACTCATTTTTTCTCGAAGAAAGATGATGCAATGGACGAAATTAGAGCAATGAAGTCGGCTGGAATTGAAATTACGGAAGACATTAAACTTGAATACTATCAAAGAGTAATTTATATAATTAAAAAAGACCCTTACAGAGACGAGGAATGGCGAGACGCAGACAAAAGAAATATGAGAGTACAAGATGAATTATTTGAAAAAGGAGAAGAACTCAAAAAAGCGTATCAAGACTTAGTGCTAGAAATTAAAAGAAAAGGGTTGAATTAAAAACTACCGCCAACAATGTATATAAAACATAGCTATTATATGCTTTCCGAAAGGTTTTTGTATATTCAAGAAGACCGCCAAATTTTTAAATTTGGCTTTTAGTAAAATAAAGATAAAGATAAAGATAAAAATTTAAAAATTCGGCTCGTGTATAAACCGAAAAGTTAGCGTTTATTTATACGCTACGTTCCATATACGGAGACGTTGGCAACAAGCTGAAGGAAAATCCTGCTAAACATTAAAATTGAGATAATTATGATGAATAATCCGAATAATATTAAATTACCTGATGGACTTACAAAAAATGGGTTTTCTGAATCAGATAAGGAAAATGACCAAATCGATAAAAATAAATTAGAGCATATTATTAATTTTATTGAACTTCGATTTGATAAAACAAAATCTATAAATAAAAAGCGTTCAAGTTATGGATTAAAACATCTTGTTGAAAGAAATATTGACACGTACGTTTCAAATGGAGAATTAATTGCATCAATGATAATTTGTGACTACAAATACAAAGTTGACGGAATCAAATGCTATTTTAATGTTACTACTAATTCTGTAAAATAAATTATGGAAAGAGAAATTAGAGAAAAATTAATAGAACTCGCACGAAAAAAAACACCTTGGACTTATTCTCAACTAAATGAACAACTATTATTAGGACTGAATTTTAAAAATGGTTATGATAGAGAACTAATTGGCGAATTCCTTGGCGATATTTCTATTTATGAATATGAGAAAGGAAGACCTTTATTAAGTTCTTTAATAATTCATAAATCCAATGACCGAGAACAAGGAAATGGATTTTACAAACTCTGTAGCAAAATTTATGGAAAAGAATGGGAAGAGTTAAAAGCTGACAAAGATTTTGAATTAGAAAGAATGAAAGAGTGCTATTCCTTTTGGAAAGACAACGAAAATTACAAAAAATTCAAAAACGATTATTAAAGCCTGTTGCCAACACCGTGTATAATTCATTGCTAGTTATAGCCTACTTACGAAAGTCCTCGCGGACTTTCTATCTGTGATTTATTTGCTAACTTTATTGCTTAAAACACGCAACTAATCTTATACAACAACGTTAGCTACAATTTGAACAAATGAAATCCCCAGAAAAATATCGAACTAAACGTATATTGGTATATCGTTGAGATTATTGAAAAATGCGAAACTAAAACTGAATAAAAAATGTAGCCTTGATATTCCAAATTGAAAGAAATTAAGTAAATTCACAAAAAATGAAAATATGTTATTAGATGCTATTTTAAAAGCAATTAAAGAGATTGAATCAATCGATGAACGTTCAAAAGATATGAATCGAGTTTTGGAAAATTTGAAAGATACGGTTAACGTCCGAATGAAAGAAAATTTGATGGACTTTATGAGTGTCGGAGAGAAGATGGGTTATGATGAAATTAAAAAACAGTTGACTGACTTGATTGGGTTTATTGATTCGGTAGAAGAAAAAAATAAAAAGTAGCTAACAAAACATATATATAACATTGTGTAAATCTGCATTAAAACGCAGTTTACACTTGACGTTGTGCGTCATACTGAAAAACAAAAATCAATATAAAACGGGACAGCCGAAAACCCGACCAAAGTAGGCTCTAAACAATCAGAATTATGAAAAAAACAACCGACCGACTGACTTTTATCACTGCACTTTTTGTATTGGCTTTTACTTTCCAAAGTTGTGAACAAAAACAAAAGGAAGAAACAAAAGAAGTTGAAAAAGAAGTAATAGTTAAATCCGAGAAACCTGAATATTTCCTATTGCGACCTGATGTAGAAAAGGCTTACGGATATTCTCACGCTGTAAAAATTGGAAATGACATTAAAGTCTCTGGAGCTGTAAGTATGGATGATGAAGGAAATCCAACTGCTGTTGGCGATATTGAACAGCAGATGAAAAACTGTTATGCTGATTTGGAAAAAATATTAAAACACTTTGGTTGCACATTTGATGATGTTGTAAAAGAAGATATTTTCACAACTGATATGGCACAAATGCTGGAAAAATCAGCATATCGAGCTGAAATTTATAAAAACGGATTTCCAACTGGCTCTTGGCTTGAAGTAAAGGGATTGGCACTTCCTGAATTTATGGTTGAAATCGAGCTTGAAGTACATAAATCGGAATAAAAAGTACGAACGCGCAACAATGTATTACCGCAATTATGGCAGATTTGACTACGTCCTAATCCACTCGGAATTGCTAAAGTCTGTGCTAAACAGAAAATTAACACACATTAACCCGTAACTGACGGTTGTACGAGATCGTTGTTTGTCATTTAGAAACTGACATCATTTTTAACCTTTACAATATTATTTGAATGAAAAAATTATGTTACTTTTTACTAATCGGAATTTTATTTATCTCCTGTTCATCTGATGACAATCAGAACAACAATCCTGCACAAAGTTTAGATGAAATAATTCTTGAGAATTCTTGGTTTTTTCAACGACATGGAGAGATTTGTTCAAACGGATTTGATTTAGATGCTGGTGATCCATATGAATTTAGGTTTTTATCAAATAACACAGTTGAATTTACTGATCCTGGTTATTTAACAAGTTCGTCGTATGAATTGAATGGAAATCAATTAACTCTTGAGACTATCTATACACTTCCATCTGGCAGTATGCGAAAATTTATTGGGAATTACACATATTCAGAAATAAATGAGAATTTTACAGGAGATTCCACATTTACCGCTTATAATGACACTGAAACACTTTGGACTTGCGATGGAACTTCAAGTGTTTTTAGATAATTTAAAAATAAATAAAAACGCCACACAACAAAGGGAATAATTAATGGCTTTGACAAGTGTTTATTTGGGAAATTCCTTCGGAATTTTCTCGGGTTCGTTTTTGTTTACTAATTTAGTTGCTTAACCGCGCAAACCATACAAGAATACGTTACCAGCAAGCTAAAATGACGAACACACATAAAAATATCGAAACGCCATTCAATGACGAATTCTGTACTCAATTGGAATACCGACTTTGTCACGAATTGGAAAAATCGACTGACCCAAATTTAAAAGGATTTTGGTGTGACGGAATTTCTTGGTTTCCGACCGAAAATCAATTGACGAATAAATACTTGAATGATAATCGGAAAATAGAAACAAAAGCTTGGATTGGTAAAGACGGAAAAGAAGAGTATCAAACGACAGTTGTATTTGGACAAGAAACCTTGAGCAAATACGCAAGAGGGTTTAATTTGACTGAAACAATTGCTCAATTGGAATTGAACTCGGAATGGATTGAAATTGACATTGAAAAACATGACTATTGATATTTTTCTGTTATGAAAGCTCTAATTTCGGACTTAAGGAAAGCAGAAAGGATTTTATCTGAATATTCGGGAGGTTATTCGGGCGAACATTCATCTGCAGAAGAGTTTCATAAAGATTTGGTTGACAGAATTACGAAATTGGAAAATGGAGATGAACAAGTAATTGATGATTTATGGATTTGGTTTGCACCAACTTGCCAATGGGATGACTTTGTTGGAAATATTGATTTAGGAGAAAGAATATTTCAAAGATTGAACAGAATTAAAAATAAAGCCAGCAGGTAACAATCTATATAATACAAAATCAACTCTTTGAAAAAAACTCATAAAATCTAGAGTTGTAGATGTTAAAAACTGCACACGCCTTACCTATATAAAGTACATCCTTTTTTCATTTCAAACGGATTTTAATGCTCATTTGGGCTCTTTTTTGAACTCCTGTTTTTTACTTGAATTTAATTTGTATTTTAGTCCAATTAAGAATGCAAAAAACATATATATAACATTGTGTACATCTGCATTAAAACGCAGTTTACACTGAACGTTGGCATTCATTGCGAAACTCATAAAAAACAGAAAATCTATATCCAATGAGAATTAAGAATTTGAAAAATATAAAAGATTTACTCATTATAATTTACTTACTTAGCCTTAGTACTTCTTGTCAAGAAAGTAAAAGGTCAAATTTCACCTTACTTAGTGAGCAAATCCCGACTGATACCACATTGACTTTTGGAAAAGGTATTATTTCAACCGAACACTCTCATGAATCTTCGATTACTTTCAATTCGGATATGACCAAGTTGTTTTTCACTCGTAGAAAACCTAAAGAAAAAAATAAAATTTACACCATGAAACTAATTGATGGTAAATGGTCAAAACCAAAATTAGCATCATTTTCATTGAACAAAGAGTATTCTGATTATCGTCCTCGCTTAAATCCCAATGGAGATTTACTTTACTTTAGTAGTACAAGACCATTAAAAGTTGCTATTGAACCATCAGGATCACATCAATGGTACATTAAAAAAAATGAAAGTGGATGGGGGAAACCCATTCCTTTAGAAGAGCCATTTGTAGATAAATCTATAATTGATTTGACATCTTCTGAGAATGGTAATCTATATTTTACTTCAAATAAGAAAGATGCCAAGCCTCAAGATGAAGGAATTTATTATTCCATTAATCAAGAGGGTCAATATACAACTATTGAAAGAATGGGTAAGGAAATAAATTCTCCTGACAATTGGACTTGTTGCCCCTATATAGCACCAGACGAAAGCTATATTATTTTCGATAGTCCAAGAACTTCTGGATTTGGGGATGCTGATTTATATATCAGTTTTAATAAAAATGGCAACTGGACTAAATCTTATAATTTGGGCGCTAAAGTAAATACTAAATATGGTGAAGGTTTAGCAACTGTTTCACCCGATGGAAAGTTTTTGTTTTTTTATAGAAGTGAAGTGAATAATGGAGATATTTATTGGATAGATTTTATTCAATTAAAAAAAGAAATTCTAGAGAATATTAACTCCAACTAACATCTGCATTTACTTAAAAACTAATACAGGTTTTTTAGATAACATAAAAACAACGAAATGGCAACAACCCGTATAATTCACTGCTAATAAAGGCTTATTTACGAAAACCCTCATGGATTTTAATGCTCATTTGGGCTCTTTTTTGAACTCCTGTTTTTTACTTGAATTTAATTTGTATTTTAGTCCAATTAAGAACGCAAAAAAACATAATATATAACATTGTGTACATCTGTATTAAAACGCAGTTTACACTGAACGTTGCTACTAATTAAATACAACGATGAACAAAATAACATCATTAATACTTCTTTGCTTAATAACAATTTCTTGTAAAACCAGTAAAATTGAAATTTTATTAAAGAATGGATTACTTCTTGAAAATGCCACAATTATTTCGCCCGAAAATCAAACTTTAACAAAAGATAGTTATGTGGTTACAGATGGAGATGAGATTAAATATGTCGGAACTGACAAACCTACTTTAATTGGTAATTTTAAAACAATTGATGTAAAAGGAAAATATATAATTCCAGGACTAATAGACAGCCACGTACACGTGACAAGTACGGATGCACTAACAGATAAAGAAGAAATCGAAAATCCTGAAATTGTAAATGATTTTAGAAATCAACTTCCTAAAAGTTATTTATACTTTGGTTACACAACCTTAATTGATTTAGGTACTGCAAAACCTAAAAGGTTATCATTATTTAATGAAGCTAAAATTAAACCTGATTTATATTACGTAGGTGGAGGAGCTGTTATAGGAAATGGATATGGATTAACTAATTGGAATGATGAAATACCAAACTTTATTTATCAAGAAAATGAAGCATATCCTATACCAAAAAAGTACAATAAACAAAATCATTCACCAAATGCTGTAGTTAAGCGAATTGCTGAATCAGGCGCTATTGCAGTCAAAACATATTACGAACCTGGTTTTGACCCAACTAAACCAGCATTTCCTGTTCCATCTGTACAACTGATGTCGGAATTAAAAGAAGAAACTCATAAGAATAATTTAGTTTTAGTTGCCCACGGAAATTCTATAGAGGCTCATCGATTTTTAGGAAATGTAGATGTTGATATTATTGCTCACGGCCTTTGGAATTGGGAAAAATACAGATTAGATAATACAAATGAAATACCTAAAGAAATAACTGAAATATTAGATGTTGAAATAAAAAACAATATCGGTTATATGCCAACCTTACAAGTAATTAATGGGTTAAGAACGCTCGCAAGTTCTGACTTCTTAAACAATCCTGAATTAAAAAATGTTCTTCCCAAAAATTTAATCGACTACTACAACGAGAATGCAAATAATATGTATACTTCTGTATTTGGAGACGCACCTAAAAATATTATTATAAACAATTTCAATCGAATTTCAAATCAAGGAAAAGCTGATTTAAAGTATATAAATGACCATAACGGTCTGATTTTATTTGGTACGGATACACCTTCTTCACCTACATATGGAAATCCACCTGGCTATAATGGCTATTTAGAAATGTTAGAAATGAAAAATGCAGGAATTCCACTGAGTAAAATATTCACTTCTGCAACTATTGAAAATGCAAAAGCATTTAAAATTGATAACATTTATGGAACAATTGAAAAAGGTAAAAAAGCAAATATTCTTTTGTTAGACAAGAATCCATTAAAAGATATTTCCGCTTACAATAGTATCATAGAAGTAATTATTGGTGGAAAGGTTATAAATAGAAATCATCTTTCTGCGTATAAAACTGAAGAATAAACTAGTAGTAAGTAACACCGTATATAATTTATTGCTTGCCTACTTGCGAAAGTCAGCGAAGACTTTCTTGGTCGGTAATTATTTACTAAATTAGTTGCTTAAAACACGCAACAAACCATATACAAAAACGTTAGTAGCAATACAATAATCCTCTAAATTTAATATGACAAAAAAAATAATTCCTAAAAAATCTAATTATATACAGATAAATGACACTCAACTTTACTATGAAATTTATGGAGAAGGTCAACCTCTTTTGTTATTGCATGGTTTTACGCAATCTTCTATTGCTTGGTTAGAATACGTAAAAGAATACTCAGATAAATTTCAAGTATATTTAATTGATTTAAGAGGACATGGAAAATCTAGTATATTTAAAGAGAAATTCTCTGTTCAAGAAGCATCTGAAGATGTACTTAAGCTAATGAAACATTTAAATGTTAAAAAAATTAAAGGAATCGGGTTAAGTTTTGGAGGAGATGTGCTACTACAATTAAGCAGTATGAATCCAGAACTAATAGAATCAATGATAATCATAGGAGCGAATGGAGACTGGAATGCCCAAGATTTTCCAGCTATGCTTAATACCTTCAACTATGATAATATTGATAATTTTAAATGGATAGAAGAGTATCATTCAGGAGGATATAAACAAATAAAAAGCCTCTTAGACCAATTACCAAACTATAAAATCAAGTTAACAGAAGAGGAATTAAAAAGAATAAAAGCAAAGACTTTACTTGTTTTGGGAGATAAAGCTGAACAAATTTCTATAAGTTCAGTAGTTACTCTACATGAAACTCTTAAATATTCTAAATTATGGATAGTTCCCAATACTGGACATTATGCTCACGATGGAGATAATAGACATGAGTTTTTAAGATTATCAAATAAGTTTCTCTCATCAGAACAAGCAAAAAGCTACTAACAACACCTAAACTGCATTAAAACGCAGTTTACATTAAACGTTGGTAATACTAAAACATACAGAATAAGCCGAAAACTGAATAGAGTAGGCATAATTAATAAACAATACTAAAAATGGAGAATTCTCATTTAGAAACATTTAAAGCACAAGCACAAGGGAATGGATGGCCGACTAAAGTTAATATTGTAGATACCGAATGGAATCTACAACTAGATGAACCAAAAGATGACGGTGGATCAAATTCAGGTCCAAATCCTATGCAATATTTTATTGCTTCATTAGCAGGGTGTCAAAATGAACAAGCTCAAGTTGTTGCTGAAGAACTTGGTTTGAGCATCGATCAAATTAACATAGATGTTGAGATTGATCTTGATCTTTCTGGCTTTATGGGAACATCAGATCATTCAAATGGCAGCTATAAGAATGTTCGACTTAAGACAACTGTGGATGGAAAAGTAACTGATGAACAAGTAAAAACCATGGGAAAAAAAGTAGATAATCGCTGTCCAATCTTATCTTTATTACGAACAAGTAACTGTAAAATTGAAAGTAATTGGAGTAAGAAGTAACTACTACCAACAATGTATATAAAGCATAGCTAGAATTGGTTTTTCGGAAGGTTCGTGTGTATTTGCAAAGTCACCAAATTTTTAATTTGGTTATATTTATAAAAACAAAAAGTAAACATAAAAATTAAAAAAATCGGCTCGTGTATAACCTAAAAGTTTAGCATCTATTTATACGCTAGGTTTTATACAGCAACCGTTAACAAACATATTGAAAAATATCTCCTACATATTATTTATAATTCTCATTTCTTGTTCCTCATCGAGAAATAGACAAGTTTCGCTTGAAGGTAGATACAAAGCAAAAGTAGATAAAGGTTTGATTGAGATTGTTTTGGAAAAGAATAACCGATTTAGTTTCAGAAACGTGATAGGCTTAATTGATACTAAAAGTAAAGGTGATTGGATTTTAAAAGAAAATAAAATAATACTCAATAGTGACTCGACTTATTTAAAAAACAAAATATTCGTGGATGAAGTTAAGGCTGAAAATGAACCATATTTTAAAATTCATTACCCATATAAATTGGCAGCTTACGGTGCATACGTTATATTTAATAATAATAAAGAAGAATTTGGTTATTCAATCGATGATAACGGAACAATAAATCTTCCAAAAGAACTCAAAGCAACAAACTTCAAAATCTATAATTTAGGAATAGAATTTAATTATGAAGTATTGTCGGGTAATAGTTTTGAAGTGACAATATATTCCGATGACTTAAGCAAGACATATTTTGAAAACGAAGAGTTTATTGTTAAAAGAAATAAGCTAATTTCAGAAGAGAGAACTATATTCGTGAAAAGAAAATGAAGAGAAAAACATTTGCTAACAATAGATATAAAAACAGCGCGAGCATTTGAAAACACAAAGGTTAGGTGCTTTTTCGAAGTCGCCAAATTTTTAAATTTGACAAATTCCAAAAAATAAAATAAACAGTAAAAATTAAAAATTCGGCTTGTGTTAATCCGAAAAATTATCGCTTATTTTTTATCGCTACTTTTTATATACGAGACGTAGCACATTTGAGGAACTATGAAATCTCAATTAAAATATATCGAATTGAAAAGTGGATTTGGTGTTTACTTGCAAAATTAACTACTAAACCACGCTACTAACCATACACAACACGTTGTATGTCATTTAAAAAAATGTCCCCACAAATATCTCTGTCAATTTTCGAATTATAAAAAACAAAAACAATGTCATAAGACAACTCAGGTTAAATTAATTAGTAATAACTTTGATTCCATTTAATAAAATTTGAAGTGTATTTAGAACTGGAAAATTACATAAAAAATCGTGTAGCTGTCAAGCAGAAAGAATTAGAACAAATAACCTCATGTTTCAAGCCTGTTAAAACAGTTAGAAATGAAATATTATGCAATTTTGGTCAAGTGTGTAATTACTTTTATTTTATAAAAGAAGGATGTTTGAGGCTCTACGAGATAGATGATAAAGGAAATAATATAACCGGATATTTTGCTTTGGAGGATAGTATCATCTCAGCAAACACTAGTTTCATTCTTCAAAAACCTTCTAGAGATTGTTTGGTTTCATTAGAACCTTCAGAATTGTTGGTAATTTCACGCAATGATTTTTACAAATTAGTTGATACTAATCCTTCTTTTGCGAGCATCTATCATCAATTTATAGAGTTTGCATTTATTCATTCGCAAATGCGTATTTATAGTTTTTTAGGAATGGAAGGGATTGACAAACTCAAATGGGTAATGGAACACGAACCCAAATTACTTTCTCGAATATCCAGTAAAGCAGTTGCTTCTTATTTAGGAATGACAAATTCTACTTTAAGCAAACTTCGTTCAAAACTAAATCAAACGTTGTCTTAAGACAGCATCTATATATTCAATACTCACCAACTTTGTATAGTTGTTTGGCAATTCAGCTAGGCAATCAAAAACATAAAAATTATGAGTGTTGCTCTTAAAATGATAAATATATTAACCATTAACTAAGCATCATATATAATTGATTAATAGTAACTTTAGACTCTTAGTTGATCCGGAATCTGCGCAAGAGTGATAATCTTTATAATTTTAAATATTTTGCAGCCATCCTGAATAATTCACTAAAAAATAGAATTAAAATAAACCATTAATCATATATTTAAGCATCCTAAATTTCAATACATGCATACCTTTTCATTCGATCACATGGCACTTTCCGTAAAAGATGTCAATGAATCTATCCAATTTTATCAAAAAGTACTTCAACTCAAAGAAATTGAGAATACTGCTTCAGACTCAAAAACCAGATGGCTATCTTTTGCCGATGGCAGACAACTTCACCTAATTCCACGCCCAAATTCTGAAATAAAAACAAATAAAGCTGTTCATTTTGCATTAAACACAGCTGATCTAAATTCGTTTGTCAACAACCTAAAAGCATTACAAATTGACTACTCTGATTGGCTTGGCACACCAAACAAAGACTACATCCGAAAAGACGGAATACAACAAGTATACTTTCAAGATCCTAATGGTTATTGGATAGAAATAAATAACAATCATTCATAAAATTAATTGATACTAGAAAACGTATGAAAAGAATAATAATCTTTTTCGAAATAGAAAACCCCGAATATGTAAACAAAAGAAGAAAGGAAATTGGTTTGGCAGGAATTAAAGGTTTTGCAAAACAAAGAGGAATCGAATAAAATATTACTCAAAAGGAAAATAACACTTTTTCACAGCATTTGTACACATTCCGTACGGTGATCAGTTAACTGAATTGTCACTAATTGACATTGTATTTTTAGAATAAATACTAACAATAATAAAACGCACCATATCAGCTATTTGCCGTGTCTGTACTTGAAAAATTATACTTCAATAAACTCAATAACCGTTTAGATTTTCTATTCGGTTTTTATTTGTTAAATTAGGTGTTTAAGTTGCCAATAAATCATACACAAAACTAAAATCAACCATGATAAAAGGACTTTACGAAACGCATCTATTTGTTGAAAATCTTGAACGTTCCATCGAATTCTATTCAAAAATACTCGGATTGAAACAATGTCGCTATGGTGCAGAACGTAGAATAGCCTTTTTTTGGATAGGAGAAGACAAACAAGCGATGCTCGGTTTATGGGAAAAACCTAAAGAAGAAATTGACATTCGTCATTTTGCTTTTCAATGTGAACCTGAATGGATTTTAAATGAATCGGTTAGTTTTCTACAATCTCGAAATATAACTTGCTGGAATTTTCTAAACGAAGAAATCGAAAGACCAATGGTATTTTGTTGGATGCCAGCAATATCTATATATTTCAGCGATCCAGACGGACACGAACTTGAATTCATTGGAGTTTTACCTGGCAAAACAAAATCTGATGCAGAAAAACGAGTAGTTACCTATGAAGAATGGCTGACTATAAAAGATGAATAAAGACAAAATCTAAGTCGTATCTTTACCATTCGTAAAAGAATTGCCAAAGATGAAACTCAACATAAAAGATACATTCAACAAAGAATTACCTGCTGATCCTAACAAAAACAACACACGTCGCAAAGTATTTGAAGCGTATTATTCGTACGTAACTCCCAGAATTCCGTCAAATCCGAAACTAATTCATGTAGCAGATGAAGTTGCCGAACTGTTAGATTTAGAACGTGACACGCATTCAGAGGAATTTCTAAACACATTCTCAGGAAAATCAGTCTATCCAAAAACGTCACCATATGCAATGTGTTATGGCGGACATCAATTTGGGCATTGGGCAGGACAGTTAGGAGACGGAAGAGCCATCAACTTAACAGAAATTCGCGCAAACGGACAACATTGGACACTGCAACTCAAAGGAGCAGGAGCAACGCCATATTCAAGAACGGCAGACGGTTTAGCCGTTTTACGATCATCAATTCGTGAACACTTATGTAGTGAAGCCATGCACTATTTAGGCGTTCCTACAACACGTTCATTATCAATTGCTTTAACAGGTGATGAAGTCTTGCGAGACATGTTATATGACGGAAATCAGGAATATGAAAAAGGCGCCATCGTTTGCAGAGTTGCACCGAGTTTTGTACGTTTTGGAAACTTTCAACTCTTTACTGCTCGAAAAGACATCAAAAACCTCAAAAACCTTGCGGATTATACGATTAGAAACTTCCACAAAGACATCAAAACGGAAGGAAAAGAAAAATACCTAGCGTTCTTTCAAAAAGTAGTAAATGCTTCTTTAGATATGGTGATTCATTGGCAACGTGTTGGTTTTGTGCATGGTGTCATGAATACGGATAACATGTCCATTCTTGGTTTAACCATTGATTACGGACCGTACGGTTGGTTAGAAGGATACGATCCAAATTGGACGCCAAATACTACAGACAGTCAAAACCATCGATACGCATACGGAAATCAACCCGGAATTGTACTTTGGAACTTGGTACAATTGGCAAATGCCTTATATCCGTTGATAGAAGATGCAAAACCATTGGAAGACATTCTTGAAAACTATCAAATGAATTTTGATAAAAAATATGTGGAAATGATGTCTAAAAAGATCGGTCTGGCCGAAATAAACAAAGACGTAGAGCAACTCATTGAAGAATTAGAGCAAAATCTACAATTGACAGAAACCGACATGACGATTTTCTTTAGAGAATTGCCACGTGTTCAAAAGAAAAATACACCACAAGAAGCGTTTCAGAAAATACACAAAGCATTTTACAAACCTCTAGGACTTGCCGGATCGGTTACGGACGCTTGGACAACTTGGTTTACAAAATACATCGATCGGTTACAACTAGAAACTGACAGAGACGAAACGAGAAAATTTAAAATGTATGAAGTCAATCCGAAATTTGTACTACGAAATTACATGGCACAACTTGCCATTGATGCTGCAAACAAAGGAAACTATGAAGTTTTAAATGAACTCTACGAAGTCTTAAAGCGTCCATACAATGAACAACCAGAATATGAAAAATGGTATGCAAAACGTCCAGAATGGGCACGAAACAAAGTTGGTTGTTCTATGTTGTCATGCAGTTCGTAATGTTTCTTATATTTAGTAGACCAAGTACCTAACAATAGCAATCTAAATTTGAAAAACTAACGAATGAAAAGCACAAAACTCCAAATAACAAACGCAAACGGACGTAAACTAAACGCATCTTTAGAATTACCCGCAAATCAAAAACCAAACTACTATGCCATATTTGCACACTGTTTTACGTGTAGTAGCACGTTAAGCGCAGTTCGCAACATAAGTAATACACTCACAACACATGGTTTTGGCGTTGTACGTTTCGATTTTACAGGGTTGGGTAGGAGTGAAGGCGAATTTGCAGAAAGTCACTTTTCAGGGAATGTTGCCGATTTAGTAGCGGTACAACAATACATGAAAGAAAACTACGAAGCACCATGTTTATTGGTCGGACATTCGCTTGGTGGCGCGGCTGTTTTAGTAGCGGCTTCCCAATTAGACGATATCAAAGCAGTTGCAACTATTGGAGCACCAGCTACGGTAAGTCATGTAAAACACTTATTCTCGCACAATGTAAATCAAATTTCAGAAGAAACTGATGTTCAAGTAAATATTGGTGGAAGACCTTTTACAATCAACAAGGAATTTGTTTCGGATTTCGATAAAACAGATTTACCCGCGATTGTAAAAAACTTACGCAAACCCTTATTAATTCTACATTCGCCAATTGATAGAATTGTCGGAATTGAAAATGCAAAACAATTATATCACGATGCTCATCATCCAAAAAGTTTTGTTTCCTTAGACAATTCAGATCATTTATTAACGAATAGTAACGACAGTCGGTATGCAGGAAACATGATAGGTACTTGGGTAGAACGTTATTTTCCAAAGCAAGAAAATAAAATGCTTGATATAGGAGGCGAACAGTTGGTTGGGCATTTGAATTTAGTGGAAGATAACTTCACAACTAAAATTCAAACGAAAAACCATAATATGATTGCTGATGAACCAATTTCAGTAGGAGGAAACGACTTTGGCCCATCACCGTATCAATATTTATATGCAGGTTTGGCGGCATGTACAACCATGACATTAAAAATGTATGCCGATCGTAAAGGTTGGGATTTACAAGAAGTATTTGTGTACATATCGCACAGTAAAAAGAAAAATACGGAATTAGGCATTGAAATGGAAAAACCCACACGAATTGATTTCATTACCAAAAAATTAAAATTCATTGGAAATCTTTCAGACGAGCAAAAACAACGCTTAAAAGAAATTGCATCAAAATGCCCTGTACATAAAACATTGGCAGGAAATGTAATTTTTGAAAGTGAGGTTGTTTAGACTTACTTTGATTGTTTGACTTCTAGGATTTTTATCATTCCTGCGAAGGCAGAAATCTATAATGAAAAATTATATTCTTTTATTCAATACTATAGTAATTCATATAGTATTTAGCTGTACTTTCGCGCCTTCAAATAAAATTTGATATGAAACGCATAAACGAATACAAGAAACTCTTTGGAGTCGAAAATGAAATCGAATTAAAAACGTTGAAAAAGAGTTATCGTAATTTGGTGAAAGAATGGCATCCAGATAAATTTCAAAATGGGGACGCATTACAGGAAGAAGCAGAACTAAATAGCCGAAAAATTATTGACGGATATCACTTCTTAGTAAGCATTGCACCTGAAACAAAAGAAAAAAACTTGCCAGAATACACTGAAACGATTAAGAGTGCAGCTATTGCAGACTATCAACACAAAGGGTTATTGTTAGAGTTAACCTTTACGGATGGTGCTACGTATGAATACTTTGGCGTAACAAAGCAGGTTTTTCAAAAAATGATGAGTGCTGGAAATTTAAATCGTTTTGCAAAACGGATGATATACCCTAAATATATGTACAGAAGAACACAACGTACGCTAGAAACAGCATAATAAACACACATAACAATACTGCTGTCATTCTTGGCACAGTAATTGACTATAAATAAGTATTATTAAAAATTAAATATATTACAATGAGTAAAGGAACAGTAAAATTTTTCAACGACACTAAAGGATTTGGTTTCGTAACGGAAGAAGGTTCAAACGAAGAACATTTTGTTCACATTTCAGGTTTAATCGATGAAATTCGCGAAGGTGATGAAGTTGAATTCGATCTACAAGAAGGAAGAAAAGGTTTAAACGCAGTAAACGTCAAAGTTATTTAAATATATACTTCAAGTTTTACAAAAAGCCCATCAATAATTGATGGGCTTTTTTTGTGGATATGTGTTTGTAAAGAATTGATTGAACGTTATTTTTTATCATCGGCAGTATAAAGTTTCTCTGTGATCACAGGTATTTTTCCAAAATTAAAACTTAGCATGCCGTCACTGTTACCTTTCCAATTCATACGGCAACTTATGATATTTTATAAATAAGATATGGATATAAGAACAAGCCTAGTTTTTTTGAGACACCTAAATTTTTAGCTTAACATGGAATTAATTTTTGTGTAAAATGACAATAGGTATCAATCTAGTTTAAAAATGAGTTGTAAGCTCTCTAGCTTCTTTGGCTAATGACTTCGCTCGTTGATTATTAACATGTATGTATTTCAACACACTTAAAACTTATTTTGTTACATAAATAGATGTAAGGTTAGGAAATCATAATTATTTGCACAATAATGTTATATTTAGAAAACCGAAATCAATAAAATAAAGACAGCCACAATGTTTATAGTATCAAAATCAAATAGTATGCTCTTATGCATTCTAGCTATTTTAATGTATTCCTGCTCTACTAAGCATCAAGATTACGTAGTTGATGTATTTCAAACTTCACAAGCTGGAGATAATCTTAAACTAATTACAAACAATTTAACAACACAAACAGTAGGAAAAAGCAAAAAAGTTAGCTTAACTATTAAACCTGATCAAAAATTTCAAGAATATATTGGTTTTGGGGCTTCTTTTACGGAATCGTCTGCATGGAACTTGGCAACCATTCCAAAAACACTCCGCAAATCAGTATTAACACGTCTTTTTAGCCCAATAGAAGGTGCTGGATTTTCCCTTACACGAACTCACATTAATAGTAGCGATTATTCAAATAATCATTATACCTATGTTGAATCAGGTGATACGAACCTTTCTACCTTTAGTATTCATGAAGATATGAAAGGTTTTACTGGAGAAGAAAATGACCAAGTAAAAGGTATTGAGTTAATACAACCTAATTATGACATCATTCCAATGATACAAGAAGCACAAAATATTAATGGTGCTGACTTTAAAATCATTGCTTCAGCTTGGAGTCCGCCTTCATGGATGAAAACAGGAGAAACTTCAGAAATGACTAATGGTACGTTACTTCCAGAATATTATGGACTTTGGGCACGATATCTTTCAAAATTCGTAAGTGCCTATAGTGAGCAAGGAATAGCTATTTGGGGAATGACTCCGCAAAATGAACCACTTCACGCACATGATGCGCGTTGGGATAGTAATGGATTCACTCCTGAACAAGGTAGGGACTTTTTACGAGATCATTTAGGACCACAACTTGCTAAAGATGGTCATTTGAATGTAGATGATTTAGATGCTGGCGTACGTGTACTACTATATGATCATAATAAATCTATGATGAACAAATATGTTTCAGCTACGTATAACGATCCAGAAGCCGCTAAATACGCTTGGGGAACAGGCATTCATTGGTATGCTAATTCTGAGCTTGAAGAAAATAATTGGTATGCGGAAGCACTTGATACGTTGAGAACAACTTGGCCAAATAAAGGAATCATTCATACTGAATCGAGTATTGATATTGATGCAAAAGATCCAATAGGTCAATATTGGAGAGAAAGTACTGATTATGCTGGTACTTTTGTACCTTTTGATACGTATGCATACGATATCATCACAGATATGAATCATGGAGTTCAAGGATATATTGAATGGTGTATGATTTTGAGTCATAAAGGGCAACCAAATCCTTATGACAATTTTAATAGTGCACCTGTATTGATTAATCCCGTAACTGACGAAGTATTGTATACGCCTCTGTATTACTTATTAAGCCATTTTAGTAAGTTTATACGACCTGACGCGCGCAGAATTGAGTTAGAAGGAGATAAAATAAATGGAATTGTATCCACAGCCGCAATAAATACTGATGGATCTATTGCAGTAGTTGTTTTTAATAGAACCACTGCACCTGTTGAATTGGTACTAACATTGAAATCAGAAACTCATACAATACAAATGGCACCAAGAGCGATTCAAACAATTACTTTTCGAAAAAATTTAGATCATTAGAATTTTCAGTATCGTTTTACTCCTTTGAATCTAGTCAGTCTTGTTAGGTTTATAGTCTAAAATGATGTTAAAAAGGAGCAATTTTACTATTGATCTATACATTAATTTATCTTCAAATTAAAACATTAAGACATCGTTACATTGATAAATTATTAAACTACTTTTTAATAACCTTCTCTTGAAGTATCGTATTTCCGGAAGAATTATACGCTTTTACAAAATAAATTCCTGTTTGTAAATTTGGAATATTAATAGTTTTTTGATTCGAATTGATTGCTTCCGTAAACAACAATCGACCATCAATACCATATAAATCTAACTTAGAAATTTGATCATTTTCAGTTGTAATCGTCAATTGATTCGTAAATGGAACAGGATAAATTTTGGTTGCATTTACTTCAAACTCTTCTGTAGAAAGGACTCCACTAAAGTAT
Source organism: Kordia sp. (assembly GCF_965283645.1). Lineage (GTDB taxonomy): Bacteria > Bacteroidota > Bacteroidia > Flavobacteriales > Flavobacteriaceae > Kordia. The sequence goes on from NZ_CBDIPG010000001.1 coordinate 212,918, forward strand.
TGATTAGCCAAGTTAAAAGCACTTACACCAATTTCAGCACCAATCAATCGACCTCTAATATCATCAATCGGCGGATGAATTCCGCCCCAAATTCTTGATAAACTTGTTTGGTCAGATGCATCACGATACGTAGCCCATTGCAATGTAAACGGTTCACTTGGACCTTTTTCGAAGACTAAGAAATTATCTTGTGGAATTTCAAACGTTCCCATTCCGCCAGGGAAAAATTCATCACCTGTAACTAACGTTAATACTTCTGCCGCCGCTCTGGAAAATGTAGAATGTCCAGAAAGATATCCTGCAAACGGAGGCGTCACAAACGTTGCGCGTTGGTATGGCCACCATCTTTCTGCCAAAATCCAATCAACTCCTGAAATATCCGTTGTCGGATCACTTATATAATCAGGTCCTTTCCAAGCATATACTTTTATTTTTCCAACATTTTCATCATTTGTGCCTGCTAATGCGTCACCAGCTTCTATTAGCTCAATATATCCAGTAATGAGTGGTAAACCATGCGGATCGTAACTGGGAAGTGTATCATCAGAGCTTTGCCCTTTTCCAGCCATATATCGAATTGCCGAAATTGGACGTACATAATCATAATATCCTTTAATTCCCCAAGTGTTAACCGCCGCATCATGCATAGCACCGCCGAGTGCTAAATACGATTTAACGTCCCATTGCAAATCGTCTAAAATTGGTCCGAGACCATTCCAACGTTTTTCTGTCATTGGATGATCGTTTACATAATTTAGAATAGTAAACCAATGTCCTGGAGGCGTTTCAGAATCGGGTCCATCTGCCCAAAATTCTGCTAAAACTCTAGCATAATCAGCTCTTTTTACAAATTGTGATTCGTATGGTAAATTTGTTGCCGGATTTACTGCATGCCCTGTACTTGGATCGCCACCTTGAATAATATCGTAAAACGCTTTGTATTCTTCAAATGTTTCAGGAAAAGCAGTTGTATCTAAATTTCCAAGTGCTTTCGGCGAAATATCAATAAGTGTAGTATCAGTAGGATCTAAATGTGAAGACCATAACGAAACCAAGGCAAAATGCCACTTATACGGATCGTCAATTCCGTCATTATCAGATTCTTGAATATATTCTGGTGCGCCAGGATCATTGTATACATAACAATCAAATCCTTGATTAATTATTTGCAAATCTTCCGCTTTGAGCGCAAAAGGAGCAACTTCTCCCCATTCTGGGCTTAAAAAATCAGGTGTATTTAAAGGAAAAGGGTTTCCGCTTTGATCAACAAATACGTCAAAAGCTAACGGTTGCCATTTATCAGGATTGATATCATTTGTTTCTTCATAAATTTCTAAAATTAACGGACTATTTGATGGTTGATAATGTAAATTAGCATAATCATTTTGTTCGTTGGAACCATCTTGCAAACCAAAATTGATGATTTCATTTGCTAAATAATTCCCAAGTGCCGCATACGAACCTGTACTGTAATCCATTGATGTAAAGTTGACATCATACCCATAGGATTCAAATAATGTTTGAAAACCCGCAAGTGAAGTGGTAGTTCCTGGAGAGTTTGCAAAACGGTGTGTTAGTAACCTAAACATTGCATAACTCATCATTTCATGACGTGCAGTTGCTATAGTTGCAGGCATTGCAATTCCGTTAAAATTACAGGTGTAATTCCCGAACGTTTTCCCTAAAAATATCGTTTCTGCTTGATTGTCAAAAACTGCCCATGAATCATACATGGCAATTGCACTATGAAATAAATTTCGAGCATGCACAGTTGGACGTGCAAAATCTCCACGAATGGCTGTTAATAATTGCTCATTCCAATCGCGAGCGACAGAATGTTGAGCTTGTATAGTTGGAATGCTGAAAAGGAAGCTTATAAAAGCTATAGCAACTATTTTTTTCATTTATAGGATGGATCGAGGTTATTGCCGTAAATTTAGATAAAAGATTGTTTTTAAACAAACTACATGCTAGTTCTTATCATTCTTTTCAAAAGAAACATAATTAATAAAGAAATAGCACCACAGGCAAAGAAACCAAGAAATAGAGGAGATGCTGTCGTTTTTACAAAACCTCCAATGTAGGTAGCAATCGGAACAGCCATTACTGTTGATACAAAACCGTTTATTGCTGCGCCAACGCCTGCAATGTGTCCTACAGGTTCCATTGCCAACGAACGTAAATTCCCGAAAAGGAAACCAATAAAGAAAAATAGCAATGAAAAGAATGTCATTACGATATAAACATTTGGATTATGATTATAGAAAGCAATTACATATACTAATGAGATGCCCGTAAATGCTATTAAAAATACTTTCACAAGTGCTAACATTCCATATTTTAATACAAATTTTCCGTTTAAGAATGTAGCGAATCCAACAGAAACTGCAATGGCGGCAAATAGATAAGGAATTTCTTCTGCCATTCCGTATTGTTCTTGAAAAATTTGTTGAGAAGCACTTAAATAGACCATAAATGCACCTGTAATGAAACCTGAAATTAAGGTAAACGCAATTGCTGTTTTGAATTTCATAAATTCCTTTAATCCATCAATAAATAATGATAGTGAGAGTTTGGTTTTGTTCTCAGGACTTAAGGTTTCGGGTTGTCGTTTCCAAAGCCAAATCATTATGATTGCACCAAATAGTAATTGACTGTTAAATATGGAACGCCAACCAAATGCATCTAACATAAGTTTTCCTAAAGCTGGTGCTATGACAGGTACAAGAATGAAGAATGCAACGATAAATGACATAATTTTCGCCATATAATCTCCGCTAAAACGATCGCGTACCATGGCTATACTTATGGTGCGTGGTGCAGATAAACCAATTCCTTGTAAAATTCGCCCAAGTACCATTATTTCAAGGTTTGGAGCTAATACACATAATATGCTTGCAAGTACAAATAGTAAAAATCCAGCATATATTATTGGCTTTCTTCCTATACTATCTGAAAGTGGTCCAAAAATTAATTGCCCAAATCCTAATCCTAGAAAAATCATTGTAATTAACAGTTGATTATCTGCGGATTGCGTTACATTAATATCAATTCCGATAGTTTCTAATGCAGGTAGTATGGCTCCGATTGATAATGCAACAATGGACATTAACGATGCCATTAAAATGATAAATTCTGTTTGAGATTGATGTTTTGATTGCATTGCGCAAAAATACACTTTAAAAAGTATTTGAAGATTAAAATGATGAGGCTTCTCACATAAATTATAAAAACGATCTAAAATTCATTGTAAGATAGATTTACTATCTTAGTTTTTTAATCTGATATATGAAATTTTTCAATAAACAACGTTCAAAGTTAATGGCAGGAAAGAAAATAAATAAGTACCTAAAATATGCATTTGGAGAAATTATCTTAGTTGTATTGGGAATTTTAATTGCTGTCGGAATTAACAATTGGAATCAGCGTAAACAATTGAATGCTAAAAGTAAAGACCTTAAAAACCAGGTAATTGCCGAATTGAAAAGTGATATTACAACCATTGCAAATTATCAAAAAAAGATAGATACCATACAACAGCGTTTTTTAAAGATTCTAGGAAAAGAATACGATGAAACAATGACAAAAAGGAGTGATTTTATTGCATCCTTGTTGTTTGAGCCGAATGTTATGAATTTAGACGATACCGTGATAAATTTGATTGACAACGCCAATTTAAATGATTCTAAAGCGTCTAAAACACTATTAAATTTAAGTTCTTCTTATAAATCGCATACACAAATTGTAGAAGATTTAGAACAGTTAATTTTTAGTAAAATGAACGAAAATTTGAAAGAAATTGAACAAACGCAAAGTTGGTACACTGATTTTATTACCGATTTTAATTGTGCCAATGAATGTATTGAATTTTTACTACACGATGAAAGACACAAAGCAAGAATGGCTTCATTACGATTTTTAGAAGTCAACGTGTACGGACAAACGCTGAAAACAATGCGGGTAAGTTTGCAACAGTATTTGGATGAATTGGAGATTGAATAATTATAAAATTGAACAGTAAATAGAAATATAAAACCATTGGTATGAAAAAATTACTTCTACTTGTATTTGTTGCGTGCACATTTACTCAATGTATTGATAATGAAATAAATGACACTGAAAAAGATATTGCGCAAATACGTCAAAATATAAAAGATTTTTCTAGTTATGTAAATACTTCAAACTACGAAATGATAGGAGCTTCTTATACGGAAGATGCCAAAATATTTCCACAACGTGGCAAAATGATTGCAGGCAGAACAAATATTGTGAAATATTGGACATTGCCAGAAGGTATAAAAACGATCAATCATAAAATTACGCCAAGTGAAATTACAATTGTAGATGATACAGCTTATGATTATGGACACTATGAAGGCACAACTGTAAAATCAGATGGTGAAGAAAGTTCGTGGAAAGGAAAATATGTAATTGTTTGGAAACGAGTAAATGGCAACTGGAAAATGTATCTGGATATTTGGAATTCGATCTAAAATTTGCAAAACCTGTCACATTGAAATAAAACCTACGTCTTTCTACAAAAAGACACTCATCATGAAAATTTTCTTCTCATGCTTACTATTGGTTTTAGTAAGTTGTAATTCATCCAACCAAGAAAAAACAGCAGTCGTATCAACAAAAATAGAAGGAAATTATGTCATTGAAGATATATTAATTGAAACTGAAAAAGATATTTTCATTTCGGGAATTGTTGTAAAAAAGAAAGACGATGTAAGCCCAAAACCTGTCATTTTACAACATACAATTTATGTTCGTAATCGTGATATTTATACACTCAAACATGCTGTAGATAATGGATATGTAGGCATTATAACGTATACAAGAGGGAAATATAAAAGCCCAAATACAATTGTTCCATACGAACATGAAGTTACAGATACATATGCAGTGATTGACTGGATTAGCAAGCAAAAATGGTGCAACGGAAACGTTGGAATGTACGGCGGAAGTTACAACGGTTTTACACAATGGGCAGCAACAAAGAAGATGCATCCTGCACTAAAAACAATTGTTCCTGCGGCGGCTAATAGACCTGGAAATGGCTTGCCGATGGAAAATAATGTGTTCATCAACCCAAATTACGAATGGGCTTTTCTTGTGGGAAATAATAAAACGTTAGATACAATTGTTGGAAATGATCGCCAACGCTTTAGAAGCCTAAAATTTGAATGGTGGAATAGTGGAAGCGCTTACAAAAAAATGGACAGTATTGACGGAACTCCAAATGCTTTTTTTCAACGTTGGATTTCACATCCTAGCTATGATGAATATTGGCAAAACATGATTCCGTACAAAGAAGAATTTGCAAAAATTTACATTCCTATCTTAATGTTTGATGGTTATTACAACGATTCTCAAAACTCTAATTTATATTTTCACAGACAACACTATAAGTACAATAAAAATGCCGAAAACTATCTAATTATTGGCGCATATGACCATATTGGATCGCAAAAAGGTGGTAGTCAACAATTACGCGGTTACCAATTAGATGAAAACGGTTTGATTGATCCTTTAAAAATCACCTATGAATGGTTTGATTATATCTTAAAAAATGGTTCAAAACCAACTATTTTAAAAGATAAAATAAATTACCAAGTGATGGGAACAAATACTTGGAAAACTGCCAATTCTATTGATGCAATGAGCACACAAGAATTAAAATTGTTTTTGACAGATTACAAAGAAGAAAACTATCTTCAATTACTTGAAAGCCAACAAAAAGAATTAAAATCCTTATCGCAAACAATTGATTTTAAAGATCGTAATACAAGTAACAACAACAATTCGTATCCGTTTCCAATTATTGAAAATGAGCTAAATCCGACAAATGGATTCAAATTTATTACCAAACCTTTTGAAGAAGATACTTTTATAAGTGGTTCATTTTCAGGTGAATTAATATTTACAATTAATAAAAAAGATGTAGATATTGGTGTTACACTATTTGAAGTATTACCAAGCGGGAAATTCTTTCATCTATCTGGTTTTATTGGTCGCGCAAGTTATGCAAAAGATGAAACGACTCGAAATCTTTTAACGCCAAACGAAATATGTACGCTTCCGTTTTCAAACACACGATTAATTAGCAAAAAACTTCAAAAAGGAAGCCGATTGCTAGTAATTTTAGATGTAAATAGCAATCCTTTTTCTCAACTAAACTACGGAACTGGAACAGACGTAAGTGACGAAACCATAAAAGATGCAAGCGAACCGTTGAAAATTGAATGGTTTACGGATAGTTATATCAAAATACCTATCTTTAAACCTTAATTATACATGCTATGAATCTTACATTAAAACTTGTATTACTTGCTTGTTTCATCTCGTTTACTGCGCTTTCGCAAGATAGTACACCTGCTAAAAAATTCTGGAATACTTTACAATCACATTGTGGAAAAGCGTATGAAGGAAATTTAGAACTTCCGAAAGAAGATAAAGATTTTGGCGGAAAAACATTAACAATGCATGTGCGTAAATGCACTGAAAACGAAATTAAGATTCCTTTTTTTGTTGGAGAAGACAAATCACGTACGTGGATTTTAACCTATAAAAATGATCGCATTACGCTAAAACACGATCACAGACATAAAGATGGTTCTGAAGATAAAGTGAATTTTTATGGTGGAACTACCACAAATACAGGAAAAGATGACATTCAGGTATTTCCTGCGGATGCAAAAACCCAAGAAATGATTCCTGGCGCGGCAACAAATATTTGGTGGATTACTATTGACGCATCAACATTTACCTATAATTTAAGACGTTTAGGAACCGATAGAGTATTCAAAGTAGTGATGAATTTAGAAAAACCTATACAAACGCCTAGCGCACCTTGGGGCTGGAAAGAGTAAGCTTTTACAGTTTAATCCAGCCTTCTTTGATGGCGAGCATGACCAAACCAACTCTGTTTTTGACATGTAGTTTTTCAAAAATTGAATTCCGATATCCATCAATTGTTTTGGGACTGACAAACATTTTTCCGGCAATTTCATAATAAGTCATTTCGCTACAAGCAAACTTTATAAACTCACGTTCACGTTCTTTTAATTCGTGAAAACGAAGCGCGCCTTCAAATTCATTTACACCATTTTGAAAAGAATGTACGAGCTTTCCCGTAATAAAATCGGTATAATAAAAGCCTTTATCTATAATTGAAATGATGGCTTCTTGCAATTCTTCGGGCTCAACATCTTTGCTTAAATAGCCTTTAACGCCAAGTTTTAGCATTCGGACAATCGTTTCTTCTTTTCCAATCATACTAATTACCAAAATTTTTACGCTGGGATATTCTTTATGCAACCATAAAACAGTTTCAAAACCATCCATTTTGGGCATATTTACATCTAACAGAATAATATCTGGAATTGTATCTTTAGTAATAAGCGATTGCATTTCGTGTCCGTTTGACGCTTCAAACAAAATAGTACATTCAATCGTCAGCATATTAATAAGACTTATTAACCCTTTCCTAAATAAGTTGTGGTCATCAACAAGTCCTATTTTGACAATTTTGTTAGAATGCATCTATTCTTTTTGTATTTGTATAGTAGTTGTAGTTCCTTTATTTATAATACTTTCAATGTGAAATTTGGCATGTATTACATTGGCTCTATTTTTTAAGTTAGAAAGTCCATTTCCATGACCAATCTTTTCAGTAACCGTAAAACCGATGCCATTATCTTGAATGACTAAGGTAAGTAAATTTTCTAGAAATGTTAGTGTAAGTATCACTTCGGAAGCTTTACTGTGTTTAATGGTGTTATTGATAATTTCTTGAATCATTCGGTACAGAATGGTAATTGTTGTTTTTGGTAAGATAAATTCATCACCAATAATAGCTAATTTTGTATGAAAAGAATTAATTTTATTTAACCGATCCACATCTACAGAAAGTGCATTGCAAAGTCCAATTTGAATCACTCTATCACTATTTAAATCTAAAGAAAGCTGTTTTATATCTCTAATTAATTGTTTTAATAAAACCTTTGATTCTACAATTTTATCTTTACTATCAGTTTCATCTTTTAAATTAATTGTATTTAGATAAATCTTAATAATACTTGCGGTATGTCCAATATTATCGTGCAATTCGCGCCCAATAGTTTGAAGCGTTTGTTCTTTAATTTCCAATTGAGATTGAAGTAATGTGGCGGCAAATTCGGTAGCCAACTTTTCTTGTTCGTGTTTGTGCTGTCGTCTTTTTTTTCGATACAATGCTAAAAACGCAATAAAAAATGTAACCAATAGGAACAATAAAAGTGAACCTATAATCACAAACAATACAATATTTGACTCAATTTCGCTATGCATCTACTTTCTTTGAATTTCTATATTCTACCACAAGTCCAATTGCAATAAACACGTACATGGCACTGTTAAAAAGATCGTGAATAATCCAAGGACTAATATAATACGCATCTTTAGTTGCCATAAGATATTCCCACAAAGGAAAAATAAGTCCTGTGCAACTTGTATACAAGAAAAGTCCAATTAAATAATACAACAAGGATTTCTCGTGTTTAAAATCGTGTAAATCTCTTTCGTAATAATCATATACAAGCAAAAGAATCCACATGGTATAAGCTAAATTATTGGTAGTTAGCCATGCTGTAAAAAATTTGGTTTTAAAATCGAATTGTATAAAAGAAAACAATCCAACAATGAGCGCTATAAAAGCTGAAATTATAAATAGTTTATTTAGATACTTATTATGAAAACGATCTTTAAAAAAGAAGACTAAAAACAAAAACTCCAGTGTCACATTTATATTGTAAAAAATGTTCATATCTGGAGTTCTTCCTAAGTATAATCGTATAGTTTGGGTAATACTAGCAATAAAAACGACAAGTACAATCCATTTGGTTTTCTGCAAGATACTTTTAAAAAAAAGCAGGCCTAGAAGTGTTGGAATCCAAGGGCTTAAAATTGATATGTAGTTTAAAATGTGTTGGATATTGAAAATTATTATTTGATGATATTAAATGAATTGCTTTTTAAGTCTAATTGCAAACGCGACACACACATGTTTGGAGCATATTGATTTACTGGGTTGTGAATATCTATAACTTTATAGCTGTTTTTTTCTTTAACACATCCTGTTGTAAGTACTGTAAAAGCTCCTTGTTTGGAACCAATCTCACGATCGTAACTGTGTGGTGAAGCATCTTGAAAATAGGCACCTAACACAACCACTAAATAATCAGCATCGTTTTTTCCTTTTTGTTCATCAAAAAAGCGTTTGATTAATTCTTTACTAAATACGAATGCATTGTATTCATTGGTAGAAGTTATAAATTGTTTAACTTCTGTAGCATTGATTCCATTTGGTAATTCTATTTCAGGAGATACTTTAACGCATTTTTTCAATAAATTAAATTGATTAATAAATTCATTTGCTTCACTTAAAGATATTTCTCTTCCGTCTAGAAGTAACGTTTCTTGCTCTGTTTTCGTTAACATATTATTGTTTTTTTAGTTAATACTGAATACTCAAATATAGAGCGATACCAGCTAGAAAAACAAGTGCAAAACTTAAATATAGGGTATTTCTTCTAAAAAATAGGATAATCATCTTTTAAAAAATGCCTTGTTTTCCTTTTGACTTATGTAGTAGTTTTTTTAGAGTTTTACAAAGCGATTTATTGCAAGAAATAAACACAGCTAGCAAAAACTTTATTTCATCAATATTCATGACAAAAGGATATACAAAGAATAAATGTAAGAGTCCTTTTTAATTACTTAATGAATAAAAAGGTGGAGCAGAACTCACTAAAAAAAACGAGCCTTTCTATAAGGTAAACTATGGAGGCGTTACCCGAAAAGCCATATGAGTAGGGAAATAACAATTAAAAAAATGGACAATCAAAACTTATTTAGTCAATCGTACAGCGAAATAGTTAGAAACGTTATTGGCGACGGAAATCAATATTTCCAAATGTTAGGAGAAGCAGTATCTTTTAACTGGCCAGTGGCTCCAATAGGACAATTATCGCGAGAAGCGTATCAATTTATGAGCGCGGCACCAGCGTACAGTCCAATTGGTATATTTGGAGGAGTAGGCGCTTCTACGTTTTTTAAAAACTACAGACAAATTTTTGCACATGTAGGTTTTAATGAATCTCCAGAAGCTCAAAAACAACTTCGAGATCTATCAAACCAAGCGACAGAATTGCAAAATGAAATTACTATTACATGGACAAATGCTAATACTGCTTACAATACAGCCAAGCAAAATGGTGGTGCAGTCTTTACAGCAAAATATCCAGATATTACTGCATGGTTAGCTGGACCTGGTGACGTGTATGCAAAGGAAGCAGATGGACTTCAAAAAGCGGCAAATAGTGTCTTTGATCAGATGGAAGCACTTAATGAAGCACAAATGCCAACAACATTAAAAGAAGCATTAGACATTACTAAGATGCCTACAAGTAAACCAGCTGACGGAAATTCACCTCGCGGATGGACAGTTGTGCAAAATGGCGCTGGTAATTTGGAATGGCAACCTGTATTTAATATTGCTACAACAAGTAGACAATGGAGACAACAATTAACTGATGGTACAATTGGTGAAAAAACAATTGTATTAAAGGCAGATAAATCTGATAGTTCAATTGAAAAAACGTGGGCTGGAGGAAATGTTGGATACGGAAACCCATTTTGGGGAGTATACGCTAACGGAGGTTGGCAACGTACAGATATTTCAAAATCTGACAAAAGTGTAACAGCTACAATTAACTTAAAATCTGCAACGGTTGTAAACATTACACCAGGAGAATGGTATGATGGCGGATTTTTAAAACAAATAGCTATCAATGGAAACAAAGGACAAGGATATAGCATATTATCTCCGTATACTACGACAGGCGGAAGTCACCCGTTATTTGGTAAAGACGGACTTTGTTCTACAATGGTTACTGGGCTAGTAGTAGCTTACAAACCATCATTTAGCATACGAATGAAATCTTCAACCTATAAAATGTATGAGGAAAAAATTGAAGCAGGTGGCGGATTCCGTATTGGGCCATTTAGCTTTGGAGGACATGGAGGATCATACAAACAGGAAATTGAAACCACAGGAAACGATACAATAGTTACGGGAGGATCAACTTCTGACGATCCTGTAATTATTGGAGTTACGGTAGGTTTTCCAGGTGTAGAAAAACCATAATTTATTAGTATCTACTAAAAAACTCACCTGGGCTATTTAGTTTGGGTGAGTTTCTTCAAAAATAATATATGATGACTTCAATAATTTCAAGATATTTAGACGGAATAGCTACAAAAGTAGCACAGCAAAGATGTTTAACTGTAATTGGTGTCGCAAAATCACCTTACATACCTACAAACATCAATCAGCTTTGTTTGCCAGCCATTTCTTGGTATTGGAAACCCAATCCAATAGGTCAAATTTCATATGAACAATTTCAATTTAGTGATACAGCGCCACTTTCAGTAGCTTCAGATGTATTATTCACAAGTTCAGGAAATAGTGTATCTGAAAACTATCGTACATTTTTATATGTATTAAAAAAGAATGAAAATTTTCCATACAAAACATTATTAAATGAATTATTGAAAAAAAATGAAGCTCCAGAAAGTTATGCAGACGGATGGATACAAGTACTCATTAATGGAAGTTTGGAGTGGAAGCCTGATTGGATTTTTTCAGATTCAGTATATTCTTGGAAACAAAAAGTACAAGAAGGAACTATTGATAATTCAGGAACGATAAAAGTAGCGTTGCGAAAAGGAGACAATTTATCAAACATATTTATGCTAGATAATGATACACATAAATCTTTTGAGTTTATCTCACAATTTGAAACTGTAGAAGTATATGCAGATGCTTGGGGAATTATTTCTATTAGACCTGGAAGCTGGTTTAACAATAGTATATTAAAATTAGGAAAAGATTATATTCCAAAAAATTTAGACATACTAACCTCAAGAGTTGCCGCTTTTTATGTGGCTGCTAACCCGAAATTTACATTTAAATCGAATATAAAAATTGATCTTTCGATTCTCAAAAAGGCTACATCTTTTCAATGTTTTGGTATAGATGCACAACTAGACGAACCATACAAAACCGTTGCAAATAGTCATGAAATCACCTTATACTCAAAAACGGTCAATCCTGCAATTGTTGGAGTTGTTTTAGAACGTTTGTAGTGTAAAATTAATGAAAACGCTACGCGCATCTTATGGTTTGAAACAGTAGGCTAATTAACTTGGTTTTGACGTATAGTTTTTCACAAAATCCATTTCTTGTTGTTATGAATAGTCTGTGAGTTTGTTAACATCACAAAAAAATAATATAAATTCCTATACAAAACATTCTAAAAACTGCTTTTATACAAAAGTAGTAAGATTCAACAGTAATTATAGAGTAGGTGTCTACTACTAATTTTGTATATTTAGAACTATTATTTTAAGTTTTTTATGGTAAATCCTCGCGCGTATCTGGTTTCAGATATTAAAAAATTATTTTCACTTACTGGAAATCAGTGTTCTGCTCCTAATTGTAAACGTTCAGTAGTTGGAGAAGATGGTAATACTTTGGTTGGAAAAATTTGTCATATTGAAGCCGCAAGTCCTAACGGTCCGCGTTATCGTCTTGAAATGACAAATGATGAACGCAGAGCATATGATAATCTTATTCTTCTATGTGATGAACATCATATGATTATTGATAATCACCGAAATGAAGGTAAATATTCTGTCGAATTACTTAAGAAATGGCGAGAAAAACATATTGAATTTAATGAGCTAAAAAGAAGTATTTCAAAAGAAGATTTGGAACATCTTTTAGTTGATTTTTACACGTTTAAAGTTGATGATTATGTAAAGAAAAATATATACAATCAAGATTTCAAAACTATTGACCGCGTGTATGTTGAACTATTAGGAGAAGAAGGCTATGAAGATATTGAAGTAGTTGGCTTGGAGAAAATGAATGAGTACGATTTACTCAGAGATATGTTAAAACCCGATAGTTTACTAGATATAGACATAGAAAGTGATGATGATGAAGTTGATGATGAAGAGTCAAAAGAACGTAGAATAGATAGTATCTTAACAATAATTAATGATACTTCACATGTACATATTATTGGAAATCCAGGTTCAGGGAAATCTACGACACTACAAAAATTAGTCTATAAAAATTCACAAAAAATAATAGAAGGAAATGCTACTATAAAAATTCCTTTTCTACTTGAAGCTAAAGATTATAGCAAAGAAAATAAATTCATGCAAATGCTTGAAAACCAATCTTCTTCAGAATGGTTGAAAGACGCGTTACAGTTAGGAAAGTTACATATTTTAATTGATGGTTTAAATGAAGTAGACGCACATTTTGATGTTGAAGCGTATGAAGAATTACTTCATCTATTACATACGTATCCAGAAAATTCATTTGTAATTTCTGAACGAAAAAAAAATCATACAAATAGGTTTTCAATTCCTGTATTTGAACTAAAAGAATTGAATGAAAAGCAAATCAAAAAATTCATTCAAAATCATATAAATAACAATCATGCTAAAATTTGGAATGAGCTAGAAAAAAACGCTTCAATGATGAATTTGGCCTACAATCCATTAACGTTGCGTATGATTATTTCTGTAATCAAACAGAATAAAACGATTCCTGCAAATAAGGGTTCACTTTTTAATGCATTTATTCGTTGCTTATATAAATTAGAAGTTCGCAAAAAAGAAAAATCGAGAATTATAAGAGAAGAGACAAAATTTGATTTCCTAGCTGAAATTGCTTTTATCATGCGTTCTAGAGGAATTGTTAGTATTTCATTATTAGAATTTAAAAATTTAATAGTAAAAATAATTCCAAAATACAATTCTACCTATGCTGTAAATCATATCTATAATGAATTGATAGACAACTTAATAGTTAAAGTGAATGCGAATCAAAATATATCATTTTTTCACGAAACTTATCAAGAATTTTTTGCAGCCATATATCTTAAAAGTTTATATATAATCCATAACAAACTAGAAATTAATGTAACAGATGTTAAATGGTTTGAAGCAATTTTAATGTGTAGCGATTTACTTGATACTAAAGATAAGTACATGTCTTTTTTTAAATATCTATTTGCCGGACAAGGAAGTGAAAAATCAACGTTTGTAATTAAAGAGAACAAAATTACGCCATCAGAATTTACCGAAAATCATTTTAATGAACACATAATATTGCCTTGTAAAATTGCCTACTATTCTAAAACATACCGATCAGAAATATATGATTTAGCAGAAACGTATATGTACAATACGTTGCTTTTATGGAAATATTTTTACATAAAAGATAAAAAAATGATATTGCCTTTAGAGGTTGTTTTTGGAGCAATTTCATCACTAGATTCTGATAAACTAATTAATTATGTATTTAAAAATTTATGGTGGATTTACAATTGGTTTTATGCTGAGTATGAAGAAAAAAACAATCACTTTTCAAGTAATATAATTCCTGTAAAAATATTAGATAAGGAAAAAAGTGAAACGGATATGCTAATATTCAAAGCAATTGGAGAACATACACCAAATTTCACCAAATTTTACAGTGCTATTGATAAAGCAATTGCTACCTATGACTTTTCAAGGTCAATTTATTGGCGATTTAAAAGATTAAAATCTACAATAACCAGAGAACGCTCGGAAAATGAACTCATAAAACACTTAAATAAAGAATGGAATTTTATAGTATTTTCATATCTAATAAGATTAAATTTAGATGAAATATACAGGTATAATTTTGAAGAAAACTTGCGTAAATACAACCAGTCTATCTTAAAAATAATTTTAACCAATCATGCTAATAAAACGCTAGCACAAGAAGTTTTATTAAGAGAATTTAAACGAAATTCTTATGGAGCAAAATTTACAAAAAAAGTACTCAATAAATTTCTGTATGCTGGAATGTATCCTGTGTTGTTTGAATTGATTTGGATTATAAAAGATGAACACAACGATTTATTTAAAAAATACATTAGAATTGTAAAAACATTCCCTTTTGAAATGTTGTCTGAACAGCTGAAAGCCTATTTTACCAAAGGAAATATCATTCATTCCGTGCCATATAAATTGACTTCGGATTCAACTAACATACAGGTTGAAAAAAAATACCTTCAATATATAATGGATGGTAATGAAAAGATCACTATTAATGACGAATTTGAAGCTTCCATAATTAAAATTGAAGACAGCATTACTAATAAAGGTAGTCAATACACTATTACCTTAACCAACAAAAAGTTTCCACAAAATAAATCATCTAATACCGAGGAAGTATACAAAACTAAAAGAATAGATGTTAACAACACACTACAAATAAAAACTGTAAAAAATGAATTGCTGTATTACTTAAAAGTAAAAAATAAAAAAAATGAGATAGCACTAAAATGGTTCAATTTGTTAAAGAGTAAAAGCGCTACTTTTCAAATAAAAACTCAAAGAGGAGAAAAGGTTTATATATTTAAAAAGCCACAAGAGAAATATGTACAGAGTATAAAGAAAACAGTATATTCCAAAGGAAAAACATTTGATGTCACGATAGAAAAAAAACTTAAAACTGAACTCACAGATACAAGTGAAGAAAACGATTCTGACAATAAAAAACAGTATATAAATATTGAAATAAACGATTCAAACAGTAACTCTATTGCCCAAAAAGGCACGTTACTATTTTATACCAACTATTTGTTTGCTATGAAAAAAGAAACGGTATATCATCCTGATGCCGTTTTAGCTAATAAAAGTTTAGTAAACTATATTGACAGAAACTTTAATTATATTATCTCGTTTATTAATTCGCTTGGGATTGCATATCGATATCATCAACATATCAAAAAAATACACTATGGTATTATCATACAATCAACGGAAAAACTTGTACAATACTATTCCATGAATACGAAAAAATTCTATTCAAAATTAATTTATGATTTTGATTTGAATATATACCGAGAAGAAGACATTATTATCATAGAAGAAACTGGATTAATTACAGTAATAAATGATCTCGATGAAGCAAAACTAGATAAAATTGGATACATTGAAAGTAAAGTTGTAGCACTTGGCTATCAAGAAGGTTTTATCAAAAACACTGAAATAAGCAAAGACTATTATTTCAACTTTAAATCCTGTGACTTTATACCAGAAAAAGATGATATAGTACGTTTTATACCTGCTAAAAACTCCTATGTAAGTAACGAAAATCAGCCTATGGCTTTAAAAATATCATTAATAAAACGAAATTAATAAAAATAAGTATGACAAAAAAACCATTGTTACAACCCTATATTTCAAAAAATTTATCATTAAAAAATCGTGTAATTATGGCACCAATGACACGAAGTAGAGCCAATACTGAAGGAAATGTGCCAACAGATGACTTACACGGAATCTACTATGAACAAAGAGCTTCTGCGGGTTTAATCATTACCGAAGGCGCGCAAGTTTCTAAAGAAGCTGTTGGTTATATTCATACACCCGGAATTTACTCAAAAGCACAAACAGAAGGCTGGAAAAAAATCGTAAAACGTGTGCATGCTAAAGGTGGAAAAATTTTCATTCAATTATGGCATGTTGGACGAATTTCGCATCCCGATTTTCACAATGGAAACTTACCAGTAGCGCCATCTGCCATAAATCCGAACCGAAAATCGTACACGCCAGAAGGTTTTAAAGACACGGTTACGCCACGAAAAATGACGCAGGAAGATATTGACCGAACAATTCAAGACTTTGTAAATGCTGGTAAAAATGCTATGGAAGCTGGTTTTGATGGCGTAGAAGTACACTCGTCTAATGGGTATTTATTTCATCAATTCTTCACAAAATGTTCAAACACACGAACAGACAACTATGGTGGAAATATTGAAAATAGCGCACGATTTTTCTTTGAAACGCTTGACGCAATGAAAAAAGAAATGCCAGAACAGAAAATTGGTGTACGATTCAATCCTTCGTTAGATTCAGCTATGGCCGGAATTACCATGGATGAAGAAACCATTCCTACGTTTGAATACATCATCAAAAAATTAAACGATTACGATTTGGCATATGTACACTTATCGGAACCTTTTTCTGATGTTTCTGAAATTCCGTTTGCAGTTACCGAAATTGCGAAACATTTTAGACCATTATACAAAGGAACTTTAATCATTAATACCGATTTTACATTTGAAAAAGGAAATGATGTATTAAATGCCAATGAAGCAAATTTGGTAGCATTTGGAAAGCCATATATTTCGAATCCTGACTTGGTAGAACGTTTTCAAAAAGGAATATCATTAGCCGATTGGGACACAGAAACCTTTTACACAACTGGAAAAAAAGGGTATACTGATTACCCAAAAGCTACTTAATAAAACTAAAATTTTATTCTTTTCAGTCACATAAAAGTGCTTATTAACTAAAATAATACAGTATAATCCTACTTTTTTAGGGTAAATTAGCAAAATAATGTAAAAAAGTTCAATTAATTCCTTGTAAATCAAATTAATGGTATCATCTTTGAACTATTAAATACTATAAATAAAATAAATTACATTACAATGAGTAAAGGAACAGTAAAATTCTTCAACGACACTAAAGGTTTTGGATTCATCACTGAAGAAGGATCAGGTAAAGAACATTTTGTACATATTTCAGGATTAATTGATGAAGTACGTGAAGGTGACGAGGTTGAATTTGACCTACAAGAAGGAAAGAAAGGATTAAACGCAGTAAACGTAAAAGTTATCTAAATATATATCTCTATCTTTAAAAAAAAGTCTATCATTTGCTGATAGACTTTTTTATTCTCTGTATCTAAAATATTAAATTTAAAGTAGAATTACACAATTCTATTTCGTAATATAACAAACAAAGTTTATCTTTATAGTATATTATAAACCACATAAAAAAACAATTTAAAGATTCGAATGGCTAAATCGCAACAAACATTTAACAAAACTGAAAAAGAAAAAAAACGATTAAAGAAGAGAGAAGAGAAGCGTAAAAAAATGGAAGCTCGAAAAGCTAAGGCTAAAGAGAGCGGAAAAAAAGGTATTGAATTTGCATATGTAGATCATAATGGAAATCTTACTGATACACCACCAGATCCTTCTCAAAAGGTTGAAATAGAAATAGATTCTATTGAAGTAAGTATACCTAAAACTTTAGAAAGTGAAAAAGAAGTGATAGATCCTGTTCGCAAAGGAAAAGTATCATTCTTTGATTCTTCCAAAGGTTTTGGCTTCATTATCGATGCTGAAAATAATGAAAAATACTTTACGCATGTAAGCGGAACTATTGACGAAATTACAGAAAATGATAAAGTATCTTTTGAACTTGAAAAAGGACAAAGAGGTATGAATGCAGTAAAAGTTACCTTAATTAAAGAATAAGCTTTAAAAAATATATACAAAGCGTTTAAAATGGTGTAAAACTATTTTAAACGCTTTTTTTTGTTTAAAATAATAAATTTTAGAAGACACATATTTTAGCAATCATCTAAATTGAAAATACTCATAATATTTATATATTTGATTCCATCAATTAAAAAACCACATGAACAATCCATTAGTTTTCTTTATATGCTCAATTGGCGTATTCAATGGATTTATAGCTAGTATATACTTTTTATTCTTTAACAAGCAAAAACGTTTTCAAAACTTCTTTTTTGGCTTGCTATTATTAGTGTTGTGTGTGCGAATTGGAAAATCAGTATACACCATTTTTACACCACGTCAAGAACGCAATCTCTGGATTATGCAACTAGGATTATCCGCCTGTTTTTTAATTGGAGTATTTTTATTTCATTACCTAAAAGCTTCTGTTGAAAACAAAAAAGTAATTCCAACTGCATGGAAAATTCACATATCAATACTTGTGAGTACAATAGTAGCAGTCGGAATCATAAAACCGTACATATATCATATTGATCTTTGGTCCGATTATGTTGTTCCGTACATTTATGCAACTTGGGGAATATATTTATTACTTTCAACATACATTTTAAAAGATATCATCAAAAAAGTATTTCAAAAAAACATTCAATGTACAACGTCTGAAGCTTGGTTACTCATTCTACTTTTAGCAAACATGTTAATTTTTGTAGCTTATATAGTTGGTTATTTCTATCTCTATTTTGTTGGAACAATTACATTTTCTGCTGTATTCTACATACTGCTCATATTTTTATTATCAAAAAAGAATCGTGATCTAATATTTCAAGACATTCCAGAAAAATACCAAGCAAAAAAGATTGATAAAATTGAAGAACAAGAACTAATGGCTTCTTTAAAAGATGCAATGAAAATACATCAATTTCACAAAAATTCAAATGTAAAATTGAACGACATTGCGAAGGTTTTACACATATCTTCACACAAATTATCACAATTATTAAACGATAATTTAGATAAAAACTTTGCATTATTCATCAATGAATATAGAGTAGAAGAAGCAAAACAATTATTGCAAGAAAACAATCAATTTACCTTAGAAGCAATTGGTTTTGAAGCTGGTTTTAGTTCAAAGTCAACATTTTATGCAATGTTTAAAAAGTTAGTAGGGAAAACGCCTGCCGAATTCAAAAAGCAAGTTTCAGCTTCTTGATTTGTCCAAAATTATAATATTGGACACTTCAATTATAATCAATCACTACATTTTTTAGCTGTTTTAAGAAGTTTGATCAAATCATTAAATCAAACACTATGAAACAGTCAATTTTACTATTTATTTCGCTTTGCGCGATACAACTTTCTACAGCGCAATCGGAACATGCTTCTTTAGAAAAAACACTTCAAAAATACATCCACGGAAGTTCCTACAATCAATTAGAAATGCTCCAAAATGCATTCACAGAAAATGCTACTTTATACCTAACTGGAAGAGATGGCAATTTTAAACGATATACGCCAAAAGAATATGCAGGTTTTTTCAAAAACAAAGAAGCTGGCGAATTTAATGGTCGTGAAGGAAAAGTACTTTCGATAGAAATTGTGAAAGATATCGCGATTGCAAAAGTAGAAATTGCAGGACCAAAACGCAGTTGGGTTTATATCGATTTGTTTCTATTGAAAAAAATAGAAAACGAATGGAAAATTATTAGTAAAACCGCAACTAGCGTAGACGAAGCAAAAAAGTAATTCATGAAATACATACTAGCATTCCTTTGTTTGTGTGGCTTTATGAAGAGTTTTTCGCAAAAAGCCACCATACATTACATTGATACAAAAATTACTGTTGACGGACAGTTTAACGAAGCTGTTTGGCAACAATTACCCGAATACACAGGATTTTACAACTATTTACCCACAGACATTGGTTTGGCAGAAAATCAAACTTCTGTAAAGCTTTTTCACAATGGTGAATATTTATATGTGCGTGCCATTTATAACGATTCAACAACAGAAACACGCGTAAGTACGTTAAAAAGAGACGTTTCTATTTCATTTAGTGATTCGTTTGTGATGATTTTAGATACACAAAATCAAGAGCAAAATGGTTATCTTTTTGCTGTAAATTCACTTGGGAATCAGACGGACGGTTTGGTCGGACGTGTAAATAATGGTTACAATTTAAGTTTTAGCTGGAATGCAATTTGGCAATCGAAAGCGGTTTTAAACGGAAACAAAAAACAGTACGAACTCGCTATTCCATTAAAATCGTTAAACTTCAACAAAGAAAATCCAGTATTTGGAGTTCAATTTTATGTGCGTGACATTAAAAATAACTCGTGGACTATTTTAAAAAATGTAAAACGAAACTATGCAAATCTCGATTTACGCTTTACAGAAAAATTTACCGTTGAGAATTTGCCCGATATTGCAACATCCCGTTTTACGGTAACACCTTCAATCACAACAAACTATCAAGAAAATGTAACAGCTAAAACTGACGAAACTGTGTTTGCACCTAGTATAGATGTACAATACAATTTGACTTCTTCGTTAAAATTAGATGCGACAATTAATCCAGATTTTTCACAAATTGATGTAGATCAACAAGTAACAAATTTGACACGTTTTGCAATTTTCTTTCCAGAAAGAAGAAACTTTTTCTTGGAGAATGCAGACTTGTTTTCCAACTTAGGAGTTGACGGCGTAAATCCTTTTTATTCCAGAAGAATAGGAGCAGAGAGTAGTATTCAATTTGGTTTGAAGCTATCCGGAAATATTGCTCCAAAAACACGCATTGGTGTCTTAAATGTACAAACTGATCAAGAAAATGAAAATGCTTCTCAAAATTATAGTGTGTTGGTTGGCGAGCAACAATTGTCTGAAAACTTTACAGCAACGGCGTATTTGATCAATCGGCAAGAAACAAACAATTTTGAATTTGTAGACGATTACAATCGTGTAACAGGAATGAATTTAAATTATAAATCAAATAATAACAAATGGATTGGAATTGCCAATGTTGGTAAGAGTTTCAATGACGGAATCAACGCTAAAAATAACTTTTATAATGCAGGAATTTGGTACAATCAACGTGGTTTGGCATGGAATGCACAAGTTAAAAAAGTTGAAGAAAATTACTTGACAGATGTTGGTTTTACACCGCGTTTGTACAATTTTGATGCTATAAACAATGTAGTCGTTCGTGAAGGATATACGCAAACAACTGTTGGGGTTGAATATCAAAAATTTTATGAAAACTCAAAAACGTTGAATTCAGTTCGTTACTTAAATTATAATAATAACACGTATTTTGACGATCAGGGAAATCAAAATCAATCGTCTCATTTTTTAAATGCTGCAGTATTTTTCAAAGATTTATCAGCCGTTTACTATGTAATAAATTACGACGATGTTGATTTAAAATACGGTTTTGATCCTTTAGGAAATGGAGACTCATTGCAGCCAAATCGATATCGTTTTGGAATCTTGAAAGTTGGTTACAATTCTGCCAACAATCAAAAATTTCGATATAGAGTCAATGTGCAAAAAGGAACGTATTACAGTGGAAAACGCACAACTGCAGGCGTTTATTTGAATTATCAACTGTTACCATTTGCCAATTTAGAACTCACACATGATGTCAACCATATAGATTTGAATGAATTAGGAAACGAAACCTTTCATTTATCACGATTTACGAGTGAAATTTTCTTTTCAAATCGTTTAAACTGGACAACGTACGTTCAATACAATACACAACGAGACAATTTCAATATTAACAGTCGTTTGCAATGGGAATACAAACCTTTATCGTATATCTACTTTGTAGTTTCGGATAATTTTACACAAAATTTAGCTCGAAAAAATTGGGGAATTGCGTTTAAAATGAACAAACGATTTGATTTTTAATAAAGTCTATCAAAAATAAAAAGGCACATGCTGCATTTGAATGTGCCTTTTTTCTGTAATGAAAAATAATATAAAAACTGTGGTGATTTTAAAGAAGGTAATTTCTTTATAAAATATTTACCACAATCATCTTGATACTTACTAATGAGATACGCTGAACCTGAAAAGGTTGCGTTGAAATTATTTTTTGATGTACAAATAATTAAAATTCAACTCTCTATATAGAAAACTATGAATTCTTTAAAATATTGTAAATAATATAGTTGCATCTTTTTTATTCCTTCAAAAAACAATGAAAATTTCTTAAAAAACAATATAAAGTCATACAGATGAAGTACATACAAATTTTTAACAATTTTATATAAAATTGAACAATAAGAAAACTAAAATCAAGCATTACAAGTAAAAACTAGATTGTACATTAGCGGCTTATTTATTGTACATGAAATCTATATCTTCAAAAGCACTTATTATACTAGCATTTATTGCTATTTATATCATTTGGGGAAGTACGTATTTGTTAAATAAAATCGCGGTTACAGAGTTGCCTGCATTTTATTTGGCATCTTTTCGTTTTTTATGTGCAAGCATCTTATTGTTTGGTATTGCAAAAGCTTCTGGAAAAAGTTTGAAAATTAGCAGCAAACAATTTTTAAATTCTATATTGGTCGGATTTCTATTTATGGTTTACGGAAACGGCGTTTTTGTATCAGCATTAAAGTACATAGATAGCGGATTTGCCGCGTTATTAGCTTCTACACAACCATTATTTGTATTGTTATTAATGCGAATATTACATGGTAAAAAAATTAAAATGAAGTCCGTAATTGGGATCATTTTAGGAATTATTGGAATGTATTTATTGGTAAGTCAACAAAAATTAGTTGCAGGTGAAAACGCTTTAATCGGCATTATACTGATTTTTACATGTGTTATTGGTTGGAGCTTTGCTAGTGTGTATGTTTCAAAAGCAGATATTCCAAAAAATCACTTGGTAAGTACTGGTTATCAAATGATTATTGCTAGTTTTTTATTAGCTATTATAAGTCTTTTCCTTGGAGAAGCTTGGATTTCACCATTAGTATGGAGTTACAATGTAAAATGGGCAATGTTTCTATTAATTACATTTGGCGGTTTGGCGGCATTTACGGCATTTAATTACCTATTAAAAAAGGTATCTACAGAAAAAGTGGCAACAGCTTCGTACGTAAATCCAGTAGTTGCGCTACTTTTAGGTTGGTATGTATTAGATGAAGAATTGAGTTTGCAATCAATAATAGCGGCTGTTATCTTATTAATAGGCGTATATTTTATTACTTCGAAAAAATAAATTTAGCTCACATTTTAGATTTTAAGCTTAATACATAATGCCAAAATATAGCAAACCCAGACCATGTATAGGTTTTCAAGTATTTAGGATTGATATTATCTTCAATTTCTTTGTGTAAATTGGGAAGCGTAGTCCAGTGTGCTGAAGGATACAGATGATGTGCTGTATGATATCCAAAATTATTTCCTAATTTATTATATCCGTGATGTAGCGAATTGTTAGAATGTGAATATTTACCTTCGCCTGTGTCAAAATGATTTAGATAATCAATATATCGAGTCACAAAATGAACTAAAAAATACCAAGGTAAAATATAATACAACGCCAATTTTTGATTCCACATAAAAAACAAACCAAACACAATAAAAGGAATAAATTGCTCAAAAAAGGCAACTCTATAATTTACAGGTTCTTTCTCATTTTTTAAAATTCCTTTCTTAAATGATTCAACAATTGGTAAAAAAATGATCGGAAAAATAGTTCTGAAAGAATACACAATAGAACCAAGAATTGTAAATTTTTTAATTTCCCAAGCATATCCTTCACCAAAATCTTTTTTATGTGGCACATGATGTCTGTATTTATGTTGAATACGCCAATTATAGGCTGTCATTCCTGTGGTAATTCCCATACATAAATCTAGCATTAGATTAAGAAAAGCATTCTTTGTAAACGGCAAATGCACATGAAGATGCAACAAGTGATTAATATCATTGAGAAACATCCAAATGATAAGCACTATAATTATTTCATAACCTTCGTACAGTCCAAAAACAAATGGACTTATAAAAATAAGTGGAGCTGTTAATCCTCTAACTAACAGTAATATATCTTCTCTGTGATAAGTAATCATTATAAGTATAGGTATTTTAGTTTCTCAAATTTATCAATATAATTTATAGTATAACTACGTATTTATACTTGATTTTCAATCATTAAAGTACTGAATAATAGTTGTATATATGTAAGTTTATTATCTTAGCTAACTATTAAAAATACATTCTAATTCATATGGATATTACTAAAATGACTGGTTTAGAAATCATGAAAGCTTTCGCGGATAAAAGTCTTCCAATGCCAAGTATAGCACGTACAATGCCTATGGAAATTGATACGATTACCAAGGGCGAAGTTGTCTTTATAGTGATGGCAAACAACAATCATATCAACCCATTGGGAAGCATTCATGGAGGATTTTCGGCTACTATTATCGATTCAGTTACAGGATGTGCTTTGCATACAGTGTTAGAAGCTGGCGCGGCATACAGTACAATTGATTTAAATGTAAAAATGTGTATGCCTATTCCTATAAATACGTCACTAAAAGCTATAGGAAAAGTGATTAATGTTACAAACAGTTTAGGAATTTCCGAAGGAAAAATTGTTGATGAAAACGGTACTGTATACGCATACGGAACAGCATTGTTAAAACTACATAGAAAGAAAGCGTAACATAAATTTCAGACTAATTTCAATACCTTCTTCTATAAAAAACGAATCAGTTTTTTGCAACAAATAGTGTTTTCAATTCATATAAAAGAGTGTGATGTATACTATTGAATCCAACTTTTAATTTATTTAAATTGTAGAACTCTTCTTCAAGTTCATAGCTTTTATTTTCATCAATTTAATCGATATATGGTTACACTTTTAAATAAAATAGGAAAAACCCTGTATAAAATAAAGTCATTACACTAAAAACAAGAAGGAAACAACTCTTGATCATCTATGCATAACGATCTAATTTGGTTGAATCAAAATAGTTCCTAACTACTGGAATTACTTTTTGATGATTTTAGTAACCATAAATGAAAAGTATGAAATCAAAAAAGATCAAAAGAAAACCGAAAAATGTAACTGTGGTAATCTCAGTACATAATCCAGGAGGAACGCTTTATGAAAAAGATGCGTTAGTACGCTTGGGAAGAACAAAGTTAAAAAAAACAAAAGGGCAAAATTTTTATCGAGCTGAAATACCAAAGGGAAAATATAAATTATCAGTAACCGCGGGCGATATGCTTGCACCTTCAAGAATACTTGAAGTAACTGGAAGAAATGAAATTATACCTGTATATCTTGGGAAAAAAGGTTGGCCATCGTATCGTATGGGACAAAATCGAGTTCCTTTTCAACCAGAAGAAAAACTAGTAGGATTGATATTTGAAACGAAACCACCTTCTGAGAAAAAATCAAAAGACCTTATAAAAAAAGTATCTAAACAATTTAAACTGCAACCTCTCAAACTTAAAAATGAAAAAGGGACAAACATTGCAGGTGATGGAGCCATATGGATGTTTAAACTAAAAACTGCTAAAGATTATGATAAAATCAAAGCTGGAATAGCAAAACTCTTAGGTAGAGATGTCAGAATTGGGATTCCTGTAGATATGGGGAAAGATCAGATTAAATTAATAGATAATCGTTTTGTCGTAAGATTTAAAGATCATTTGAAACCAAAAGCCATCGATGCATTGATAGAAAAAGCAGGTGGACGTATTTTAAGAGGTTTCATTCAAGCTGGTAATGCTTATTTAATTGAGTTTTTAAAAGGAAACTGGAAAAATCATTTAGACTTAATGGAATCTTGGTATAAAGAAGATATTGTTGTCTATGCTGAACCAGATATTGTAGCAGAAATTGTAGATGATGTATTTCCTGCAGATCCGCCAAATGACACGTTATATGGAACACAAGCCAATTTAACACTACAAAACGCTGATCAAGCTTGGCAATTTCTTAATGGTATTGATCCAAATATTACGTTAGGAAGTACCAATGTAACGGTATGTTCTTTAGATCGCGGAATCGATACTGATCATCCAGATATTGGAGGAAATCTTACCGACGGAAACCCACAATTATCACAATGTTATGATTTTTCTGGGATGCAACCATGTACTGTTCCTGGGTATGCTCCAGATTCAAGCCACGGAATGGGCGTATATGGTATTATTGCCGCATCAACTGACAACAATTCGGGAGTTGCAGGAATTGCGCCTAACACACATCAAATTGGTTTGGAAAGACCTTTAGTAAGTTCGGCTAATTATGGAGATGTACTATTATGGGCGGCTGGTTTTACAACAGGGAATACAACTGCTGGTTGGCCAGTTGAACCAATTGCCAATGGAGCAGATATAATATCATGCTCGCACGGTCAGAATGGATTGGCATTATCTGGTATAATGGACGATACGTTTGAATATTTAAGTACATATGGACGTGGCGGATTGGGAACATTGGTAGTATATTCTGCTGGAAATGGTTCACAATCAATCACAGGAGTTAGAACTTTTGCAACGCATCCGCGAACATTGGCTATCTCTAATTCTATGCAACCAAATGGATTAGGAGTTGAAGTATTAAGAGCAACTTCTAATTTTGGTCCAGAAATAGATATTTGCGCACAAGGTGATAGCGCACCTTCTCTTAACGATGTTGGTGGAACACAAACATTTGGAGGAACTTCTGCCGCCGCTCCAACAGTAGCCGCCGCTGCCGCTTTAATGTTATCTGTTGAACCACAACTTACTTGGATTAACTTGCGAGATATTCTTAGAAATACAGCCGTAGTCATTGATGGCGCAAATGTAGATCCAGTAGGACAATGGGTTGGAGGTTTTAGTCAATGGTATGGTTTCGGAAGATTAGATATTCTTGCGGCAGTACAAGGCGCAAATGATTTTGATACAGGAGCTGTAAATCTTGTCATTAGAGATAATTTATCTGATGACGGATCTGTAGTGCCAACAGGTGGAACTTTTTGGAGAAGTCCAGATATTTGGATTCGTAATGCAGATCCAGCAGTTGAAGGTTTAGCCGATCCAGCATATGGAGTAAATCCGCCAAATCAAAATGCGGTATCTGGCACAGATAATTGGGTACGTGTACGTGTAAAAAATGAAGGAACAACAGCTTCTTCTAATTTTTATGTTCGATTATACTTATCACATTTTGCAGGATCACAATTTGTATATCCAGATGATTTTATTCCATCAGGAAACCCTGGAGATCCAATTCCAAATCCGTTAGTACAAGGAACGTATTTAATAGGAGAGGAGTTTGTAACCACGCAAGCTAGCGGTGATGAAATTATTTATGATTTCCAATGGCCAGCCACAATGGTGCCGCCAGAAACCGTTGGAGGAACTTCTTGGCATCCGTGTCTGTTAGCAGAAGTATCACCGCACACAGGACCAACGCCTTCAGGAAATTTAGTGATAGATAATTCCAATTTAGGACAACGCAATATTACCATTGATTATACAGATGATAGTACGGATGATGTGTATGAAGCAACAGGTGTTGTGGGTAATATGACAGATAAGTCAGCGATGAAACGTTTGGTATTACACAAAGGAAAATTACCCAAAAAGAGTATTATTTGGATGCGATTTTTAGATAAACGTGTTGAGAAAAGTGTGTTAGAATTACTTCGGAAAAATCCATCATATAAAGATTATAATATGAAACTCACAGCGGAACAGAACACTTGTAAAAAGGCAAATGCTTTGGTGAAATCTAAAAATGGACGTACTTATTTTTACACCAGAGATTCACGATTGATCGTAAATGTTCCAATGATTAATGGTAGATTAACACCAGTTGTGATCGGAACAGAGTTTAGCGATAAAGCTGGTAGAGACGGAAAAGAACTAGTACTTATTGAAGAAAATATGTCTAGTTTACAATTAGGAGGATTTGCATTACGCATTGAAAAATCTAGACCTAAAAAATAATAGTAATTGTTATTAAATTATAATTACAAAGCCTGTTTTGAGAACTATAAATACACTCGAAACAGGTTTTTTTAATGTTGTATGTAAACTACCTATTGAAGATATTTTAACTTTATTTAAATGTATGGCGTTGTTCTCTTGTTGAAGACGCGTTTAGCAATTGGTGAAATATTTTTATCGTATTAAAATTGTGTGTGATTTCCCCTGATGCGGCAATTCCAGAAATTCCCGTTGCTAAAATATCTGCAACATCTTCTGTAGTGATACCGCCAACAGCAATAATTGGTGTTTCGGTTTGTAACGCTTCAATAATTGCAGTATATCCATTTAAACCTAAAACCGGAGGCAAGTTGTCTTTCGTTGTTGTAAATCTAAAAGGACCTAAACCAATATAATCAACTTCTTTAGCTAACAATTTCTCACAATCTTGCAATGTATTTGCTGTTCCGCCAATCAGTTGCCAAGTGTACATGTGTTTTCGAGCAATAGTAGAATTGGAGTTTTCATTTTCTAGATGTACGCCATCTGCTTTTACCTCTTTAGCTATTTTATAATGATCGTTAATGAGCAATCTAGTTTGAAAATGAGCGGTAATTTCTCTCGCTTCTTTGGCTAACTTCAATACTTTTTTTTCTGCAACATTTCTAAAACGTAGTTGCACTAGTTCAGCACCAGAAGCACATGCTTTTTGAATGTTTTCTAGTTGTTCTTTTGGAGAATTTCCTTGAGATATATAATGTAACTTAGGTATAATCATGTTTTGGTTTTTTTCAGACGAATACAGACAACTGTGTATTAATTTTAAAGTATTATTTTGAATACTTAAACAGCAACTATTCTAGAATATTCCATAAAATAAGATTCAAAACGCTTTAGTTTAGGATGCATTTTTTCTGAGTAGAGTACATACTGGCATTTTTCAATACTATTGGTAATCTGCATCAGCGCATTATATGCCGATTTTTGAATTAGAAATTCACTATCATCAATACTTAATATCTTTAACTGAGAAATACTTAAACCATTTAATAACAACAACTTATTCATTGTTACTGGCGTGGAAATAAGAATGTCAATACCTTCAAATATTTCTGATTTTTGCACATCAATATGAAGTTGCTCATATCCTACATATACGCGTAACGAAGTATGTTTTGTGAATGTTAAAAAAGTATCATACAATTCTAAGGCTTTTTCCTTATTTTCTACCAAAACGACAGCTCTTGGAGAATTTCCGACTGCTTCACATTTCAATTTTTGCAAGGTTGTAAGTATAAGCGTAGTTGTTTTTCCACTATTTTTTGAAGCCGTACAAAAAACATTGGCACCACTTTTTATCACAGGAATACTGTTGCTTTGAAAAGGAGTAGGCGTTTGTATTTGGAGAGACGCTAACTTTTCTTTTATATCAGAATGTAATTTTTTAAAAGGCATAGGAAGTATAGAGCTAACTGTAATATTTATAATAATTACGACAAATATACTACCTGCAAACGAATAAATAGGAGAAGTTATTTTTTCTATTGTATAAAAAATAATTGAATGGCTCTATTTTTTAAGCTCTCCAAGAGAATTTTATAGTTGCACCAACTCCTTTTTCAGATTCAACAGTAATGACACCATTATTTTCCGCAACTATTTTCTTTACAATAGAAAGCCCAATTCCAGTACTTTCAACTTCATTGTTGACATTTAACTGACTAAACATTTCGAAAATTTTTGTGTGATATTTTGTTTCAATTCCAGGACCATTATCGCTAACAAAGAATACATATTCGTTTGGAAGTTTGGAGAACGAAATCGTAATCACAGCATTGTCTTTGTCGTTGTGCTTAATAGCATTGCTTATTAAATTCTGAAACACATGTGCCAATTCAATTCTACTAGCATAAATTTCAGTATCTACTTCAGGCAGGTGAATTGTATGTTTATTTCCATCATTCACAAAAGAAGTTACTTCCTGTAGCAAATTATTCAAACTAAATACTTCTTTGTTCTTTTTTTCTTTGGTAATTTTTGAATATTCTAAAAGATCGTTAATCAATGCATACATTTTTGTAACTCTGTCTTTTAACAACTGAAAACGATGTTTTACATCTTCATCAATTGTAGTTTCAATGTCTTCTTCAATAAAAGAAACCAGCGTATTTATTGCAATGAGTGGCGCTTTTAAATCATGTGAAACAATGTGATTGAAACTATCAAGTTCAGCATTTGATTTTTCTAAATTGCGTAAATTTTCTTTTAATTCAAGATTGACTTCAGACAATTCTTTTGACTTTTTAGAAATTTCTTCCTTCTGTTCAAGTTCAAATTCCTTTGCTTTTTCAAGTTGATGAAATGAATTAGAAAAACGTGTCATTAACAACATGGAAAGTAGTAAGAATACAACTATGTAACCAAAATTAACGTAAACGATCGTGTTTCCATCTGTACCTAAAAAAATAAAGATATGTGCGTAAAAAATTATAGAAGCTAACAATGTACTTGTCAATAATAATATTGATTCGTGTCGTTTGCTTGTAATCGCCTTGATAATGACATACGTAACATACAACAAGTTAATAATCATTAAGATAAGAAATGGCAACACAAATTTAGTAAAATGTGGAGCAGGTAAGAAAACAACCAAAACTACGAGCAAAACAAAACTATATTTAACGATTTTTAAATATATGTTATGCACAAAATTTGAAAAAATAGTATAGAAAAATAAGCTAGCGGAAGCGCCTGCTAAAAACAGCGTGATGTATTCAATTTTGGTTAAAAATATCCAACTAATCGATTCAAAAATTTCTGCAAAAGGCGCATATCGATCACTTAAAGCCATGTATGCTAGTGAAATACATAGAAAGGCAAAATAGAGTACGGCACGATCTTTATTCCAATAAAATAAAAAGAATAGTAAAAAGAAAAGTCCTATAAAACTTAAGCTTCCTATAAAAATCATGTCTGCTATAACTCGTTTCGATTTTATATTTTGAAGATGATTGCTTGTAGCTAACAACAAAGGTTTGTCAATTCCGCCTTTATTATGATAAAAATTTGCAACATGAATCACAAGTTCAAAATCGGTTTCATGTGTATTTAGCGGAATAATTTGAGAAAAACGTCTGTGTAATGTTTCTGATTTAGAAGTGCCAACACGACCTATTTCTGAGACTATTTTTCCATTAATCCACATTTTAGAAGACGCATATATTGCAGGAACATATATTGAAAGATGCGGCCTGTCTTTTGGTATAGAAAAGGTTAATTTATAAGTGGCATATCCAAAAGAAGGCAGTTTTTCAGTAGCTGTAAGCTCATATTGTGTCCAACTAGTAAGTGCTACTTTTTTATACGGTTGATTCTCAAAATTGTTAGGCTCTATGAGTTCGTTCCAATAAAATGACCAACCAGAATCAAGTGATATTTCAGAATTTTCATGAAAATCAGAAATAACAACGTCATTTTCTTCTTGCTGAAAACCATGTAAATAGTTTGTAGAAAGCATAACTATACTTAAAAAGCATACAAACTTTAAATCTTGATTGTTACACAACCAATTAGTTAGAAGTAGAATTTTTGTTTGCAAGTGTAGGTTCATAATTTCGGATACCCAAAATAGTCATTAAATATGACTTTGAGAAATTGTTACCATTCTTATATCATATTTCTATTTATGTCTGAACTTATGGAATATTTAGTATGGAAATATACCGTGAAAACACCTTTTTATAAAAGGTAAAAACATACATATTAAGCAGCATTAATACCATATTTTTGATAAAATATACTAAAATATCATGGCAAAAACAGTTAGAAGAGTATTTGATGCAGAAAACTTCTTAAATAAATTAGATAAAAACAGAGTTCATTGTAAAAGTAGAACTGCTTATACGAACTTAAATTTTAAACTATATCTAGCAATCAGTTTGCTAATTTTTTTTCTAACTAACAATGTAGCTGCACAAGGTTCCTTTGAACAAATAGCCGTTAAGAATAATGGTGTACAAAATACTCAGAGCCAGTTAGGTAACAATGGTTGGACGTTGCGATCGCAAGATAAAATTGCTCAAGTTGGAAAATTTAATTTTGTAGGTAGAAGCGAATTTATTATTCAAGGTCAGTCAGGTTTTGGAATTATTGCCCTAGATGCTAATAATGAATTTGTGACGATAGTACAGGCTGAAAATGGTACAGCTATAAGAGGTTTTTCTAGGCGACCAAGTTGGACGGTAAGTACACATGACAACGTCCTTGGTGTTGGACATTTTCATCCAAATTACAAATATGATATTTTACTGCAAAATGATTCAAGACTCGGAATTCTAAGTTTAAACAACAATAGTGATTTGTTAACTACACACACGATCGCTAAC
Source organism: Kordia sp. (assembly GCF_965283645.1). Lineage (GTDB taxonomy): Bacteria > Bacteroidota > Bacteroidia > Flavobacteriales > Flavobacteriaceae > Kordia. The sequence continues at coordinate 245,688 of NZ_CBDIPG010000001.1, forward strand.
AATGAATACTTTGAAGGTTGGCGATACAAAAAAACAGATCAAATTTTAGGAATTGGTAATTTTAATAATGATAGTAAAAGTGATTTCATCATTAAAAGTTACAGCCATTTAGGTATTATAAGTGTTGACAATAATGGAAATTTTACAGCGATTACCAGCGGTGTTCGAAACTCGTACTTAGGCAATTCATTTTGGAAATTTAAGCCAACAGATGAAATATTAGGCGTTGGCGATTTCAATGAAGACAATCGCAGTGATTTTATTATAAAAAGTGACACCAATCTATCTATTTTAAGTTTAGATGAACAAAATAACTTTACACGTGTTGCTATAGGAACGAGAGATCAATACTTAGGAGATTCTTTTTGGCGATATAAAGCAACAGATGAAATTTTGGGTGTTGGCGATTTTGATGGTGACGAGCGCAGTGATTTTATCATAAAAAGCCAAACAAACCTATCAATACTTAGTGTAAATGATTCTGGAGACTTTACTAGAGTTACTATCGGACAAGTAGGGCAGTACTTAGGAGATTCTTTTTGGCGATTCAAAACAACAGATCGAATCTTAGGAATTGGCGATTTTAATGGAGATGGACATAGTGATTTTATAATTCAAAGTAATACACACATTGGAATTATTGGTGTAAATGCGGCTGGGAAATTTTTTAGCATTGCAATTATGGGAAGAAATACAGCATTTACCAATACAACTAGCTTTGTAGGATTGAATAATTACAAAGTAACTGGAGATTTTAACGTTGATCAACGTAGCGACTTTATTATAAAAGATAACAATGCTCTAAGGATTTTTACATTTAAACAGGATATAAATAGATTCCTTAATATTGATGATTGTGCTGATTGTACAACAACTCAAAACGACAGACTTATAACAGTTATGGGGGAAATGTTAGGTATCGATGGAGGTGATCCGATAGGTGATTTTATTAGTACTGCGGTAGCTTTAAAACCTGTAGTTTGGGGAAGAAACTGGTATCCAATAAGAGGAACTAGAGAAATATTATGTGGCACACTTGAAAGCTACGGTGTTACAGAAGGTGTATTTGATAACATTAGAGGAGCTAGAGAATTTGATTGGAATATAAATATCAACCCGAATCCTATTTTTGAAAGATTAATAGACGAAGTAAGACCGTACAGAGAGCGATCTGACAATGAGTGGAAAACATGCAATGGAGAACCTTGTATGGAAGCTGAAGTTACACCACCAACAGCCTTAAATGATTTTCATTATTTTATGACTGAAGAAGATAGAACTTTTTTAATAGAAGGAGAACAACAAATTTGCGTGTATGGACCTTGGGTTAGAGAAGAAGTACATGGCAATAGACCTGAAATACATCCTTCAGAATTGCTTTGGTGGGAAAATGCTAATGGGTCAAAAGTAATGGTGATTGTAAAAGACGCTTCTAACCGATTTGGTGAATCTAACAACTTTAAAGATAAGCCTGAAATATTTATTCCTTGGGCAAGTGGTCCAATGGTTAAACAATTTAAAATAGCATTTTCAGTGGAAGTAGGCGCTGAAACCGAACAATATACCTTAGATATAGGCAGAAAACATCTTGCAAATACATTTAAAAATGAAAGTATATCAAAAGACGTATTAGCAGGAAGACGCTATGGACTTGAAAAAAATGGGCAAATTCCTATTCTTGTGATTGAAAGTGTAAAAGCAGATAGATATTTAGGTGTTACCTTTGATTCTGTATGTTACAATGCTGAAACAAATCGTTTGCAAGGATATATATTGGTAAAAGCGCAAATAGGAAATAGAGACGCATTAGGTGCGTTTTTAGAAATAAAATTAACTAAACAAACCACCACCGTCAGAAGGTGATAATGTTCGGTTTTTCTTAATTCTTAAAATTCTACGGCAATAGTGCAAAACATTCATAATCACTTAAATTTTTGCTTGATAGGTGTATAATTCATAATAACGACCTTGCTCAGCAATCAATTGATCATGCGTACCACGTTCAACAATATGTCCGGCTTCAATAACTAATATTTGATCTGCTTTTTTAATAGTACTCAAACGATGCGCAATAACAACGGTAGTTCGGTCTTTAATTAATTCCGCTAAACTCTTCTGAATTAACGCTTCACTTTCGGTATCTAAACTTGACGTCGCTTCGTCTAAAATAAGAATCTTAGGATTTGCTAGAATAGCACGCGCAATAGCTAAACGTTGCCGTTGACCGCCAGAAAGTTTTACACCTCTTTCTCCAATTAATGTATCTAAACCTAAATCAAATCTGTCGGTAAATTCGTTTACATAGGCTGCATTTACGGCATTTATCAACTCAGATTCGGTGGCATTTGGTCTTGGAAACATAATATTTTCACGAATAGTGCCTTCAAATAAAAATTCATCTTGTAAAACCACGCCTAAATATTGTCGGTAGCTACTCAATTTCACTTGCGATAAATCTTGATTATCAATTGTGACTTTACCAGATTGTGGTGTTAAAAATGTAGCTGTTAATCCTGCAATAGTAGATTTTCCAGAACCCGAACTTCCTACCAAAGCAGTTACAGAACCTGCTGGTGCTTTAAAGTTAACGTTGTGCAAGACTTCTTTTCCTTCTTCATAAAAAAATGAAACATCATCAAATTCTAAAGTACCTTTTATAGTTTCTAATTGAATTGTTCTATCTTGATTATCTTCTTCAGCAGTCATATTCATAAGTTCTTCAGTTCTATCCAAACCTGCTAGTGCTTCCGTTAGTTGACTTCCAATATTGCTCATTTGTACAATTGGCGCAACCATAAATGCTAATAGAAAAGTGAATTGTATAAAATCACCAAAAGTCATGGTACCTTGAATCATATAATAACCACCAATACCCATAACTCCAGTAGTTGCGATACCTATTAAAAAGGTTGAAGAACTCGTCATTAGAGCCGTTGCCGTCATACTTTTTTTAACATTCATAAAAATATTGGCGACACCTTTTTCAAAAATCTTGCTTTCTTGGTCTTCGGCATTAAAAGCTTTAATTACACGAATACCAGCTAAAGTTTCCGTTAATCGTCCTTTTACTTCCGCATTAATTTTTCCTCTGTTTCTAAAAATTGGTCGAATATATTTAAATGCCTTTAACGCAATGATTCCAAAAATTGATAAGGGTACAAATGTAAAAAGCGTCATCCAAACGTTCATTTTTAGTAAAATAATTAAGGTTAGAATAGCTGTAAATGTTCCACCAACTAATTGTACCAATCCAGTTCCTATAAGATTACGAACGCCTTCAACATCACTCATAATTCTGGAAACTAAAGCACCCGATTTTGTATCATCAAAAAAACTAATTGGTAACGATAATACTTTCTTTTGCACTTCTGCACGCAATTCACTAATTAAATATTGTGCTTGTATGCTCAACACTTTAGTTAGCAAAAATGAAGTGATTGCTTGTACTAATATAGCTCCAAGAACAACAAAAATTAGTATATACAATTGATTGTAATCTTTTGTAGGCACAACTTCATCCAACAACACTTTGCTTTGTAATGGTATCACAAAACCTGATAAACTTCTTATAATTATCAATAGTAAGCCCAAAAAAACTAAATTTCGCCTTGGCCAAATAATAGTTTTAAAAGCCTGTTTCATGGTGACTCTTGGATTTGATTTATTTTTATTCTTTGCGGTATCTTTTAGATGTCTCATATGTGGTGGAAAGTACTATAATTTGTAAAAGTAAACATTCTAATACGATTAACTATTCAAACTGAAATTTCATGTTAAAAAAACATAAAGTTATAAGAATGAAAAGTATATTATTTGTTTGTTCAACCAATAAAAACCATTCATAGACTATAGAAAATTATTTTAATAAAATTGTTAAAAAAGAGTGTTTTTCATTACTATAAGATAAGTTTAACACCTTTTAACTTACTATTTCTAAGCTATTCGTTAAAAATGGTTAAAAAGGTTAAATCGCCTTTAAAGAGTACATAAAGGTGCATAATATTCTCTTGTTTTGTTTCAAACAAATTAAATTTTAAATAATGAAAAAAATAGTACTTATTACTGTGATGACCGTTTTTGGATTCGCAACTATGAATGCTCAGGATGTTGAATTTGGAGCTAAACTTGGAGCCAATTTTGGATCACTTTACGGCAACAATACTGGAAGTATTGATCCTATACTTAGTGTAATTAATTTTGGTTTTTATTCAGAAATACCTTTGAATGAAAAATTCTCTTTTCAGCCAGAAATAATGTATTCAATTCAAGGTTTTAGCGTTGATGATAAGATAACAAGACTAAATTACCTGAATCTTCCGTTAATGGGGAAATATTATCTAACAAAAAAGTTAAGTGTAGAAGCGGGTCCACAAGTTGGTTTTTTAGTGTCTGCTAAAGGTCCAACGGGAAATGTAAAAGGCAATTTTAAAACATTAGACGTTGGTGTAAATTTTGGTGTAGGATATAAGTTAAATAACGGATTAAACTTTGGCGCTCGATACAACTTGGGATTATCAAATATTAATGATATGAATGGTTCTTCTGATAAATTAAGAAATGGCGTATTACAGGTTACTGTTGGTTATTCATTTTTCTAATTTAGTTTTATTCATTACTCATCAATTTAAACAAAACAAAAGAAAAGTTATCATTGTGAATGAAATGAAGCAATCTGTGAAATTTAAGTTATTAATTCACAGATTGCTTCAAAATTATAATTTTTTCTAATGACGTTATTAGTACCTTTTTAGACAGCTTCTTACATTATTTTTTAAATAATCGATGTCATTTATTCAGTTTCAACTGAAAGAACATCCGCCATTTCTAAATTTTCATCAAAGTTATTCGTTGCTGGGACAGAATCTTTTAATGCGATAAACTTTTCCATTTTTTTCAATTCACTCTCTTCACCTGAAAAATAAGGAAATACATCCATTATTGGAGATTCAGAAATTGCAGGAATGGTATATTCTGCCATCGTGTCTTTCATGGCAATAACGGTATTTTCATACGCTTCTTTTACATCATTTCCTTGTATCAATAAATATTGATTCGATTTACGCTCTTTACCACTTTCTTCATCAAAAGAAATCATGGCAACCTTGCATTTGAACCATCTATCAGAATTCTCAAACGGATGTATTTCAGCATAATTAGCCACTTTAATATTCGTAATCTTAATTTCTTCGCCTTCTCGTAAATAGGCTGCCATTTCTTGCGTTATTCTACTTTCTGCTTCAGTATACGAAATAGCATCTACTAAAAAAGGTTCTGTTTTTAGCTTTTGTTCACCTGTTACTTCATCTAGTTTTCTATATTTCACTTTGCACTCATACCATGTTGCGCTCATATCTTTATATTTTAAGGGAGCCAAATATAGGATTTAGTTTCACTTAAAAAAGTCAAAAATTAGAATAGATATTCACAATGTTAAGAAGGATTTTATAGATGTTTTAATGTGAAGAAGTTAGGGTTTTTATAAATGTAAGATAACTAATGATATTCGTTGTGTGCTATAAAATTGCTATACTCATTTAGATATGTTTCCGAATATGAATGTTTTCGATTTGATAAAAGCGATTTTCTCTTTAAACTTCGTGAAAAAGCGATCAAAAAATAGTCTTATCAAAAAAATATTCAAAATTTGAAAGAATTTAACACTTCTCAAATATCGAAATAAACTCATAAAATATGAGGTTATTGATAATAAAAGTGACTTGTTATTATTAAAAAACTAAGTTAATTCATTAAATTCTTATGAATTAATAAGAACATTCATTTTGAGTTTTGCGATTGCGATAAAATAATTAGCAAATGAGTTATTTTTTGATCTAAATATGTTGTTGATTTGCCTATCGTTTCTACCAAGACTATTTGATTTGTAGTGTAAAAAAAATTAAAAAATTAAAAAAAAAATGAAACAGTATTACACATTTATTACGTTATTATTAGCAGCATTATGGACACAATCATCCTTTTCTCAAGACACAGATAAAAGCTGGTATATTGAAGCAGGAGTAAGTGCTATAGATCTTTATCCAGTAGGAGAAGATATGCCACAAGGAGAATTTCTTGACGAATTTATCAACCTAAATGACCACTGGAATTTTGGATATTATTTAGGAGTTTCAAGAAACCTAACAAACAATTTATCTTTAAGTGCAAGAGGTACAGTTAGTGAAATTACCAAGTATGGAGATTTTGGAATTGTAGATGAAAGTGTATTGGTCGATAATTTAAAATATTATGGACTTGATGCAATGCTGAACTACAGTTTTGGTAATAGAAAGTTACAACCTTTTGTTGCTGTTGGTGGTGGTTATTCATGGCTGGAAGAAGGACCATTTAACACATCAGGTTCAACTTCAGGTGATTTAATTGGCGCAGGAACCGTAAACGGATCTATTGGTCTTAATTATTGGATTAGCGACAAATTTGCTTTAAAACTTCAAACAACATACAAACATTCTTTCAAGGACTATTTGCCAAAACATTGGAACCATAATTTAGGTATTTCTTACAGACTTGGAAAAATGGAAGATACAACAACTGAACCAAATCCAGTTTCAGTGAAAAATTCGCCTTGGTCTTTTGAGGCAGGTTTGAGTGCTGTAAATTTTTATCCTGTAGGAGAAGATGCGCCACAAGGTGACTATTTTGATGAGTTTTTCAATCTAAACGATCACTGGAATATGGGCTTTTATGTAGCAGTTACAAGAAACTTGACAGATAATTTATCTGTTACTGGTAAAACAACATTCCAACAAATAAGCAAGTACGGAGAATTTGGAGAAATGGACGAAAGTGTTTTAGTTGATAACCTAAAATATTACGGCTTAGACGGAATGGTTAACTATAGTTTTGGTCAAGGAAAATTACAACCTTTCGTAGCAGTCGGTGGTGGTTATACATGGCTTGAAGAAGGAACATACAATACGTCTAGTGCAACTTCAGGTGATTTAATTGGCGCAGGTACAGCAAATGGATCTGTTGGAGTTAAATATTGGTTTAGTGACAGAATTGGTATCAACTTACAATCAACTTACAAACATTCATTTAAAGATTACTTACCAAAACACTTTGATCACAACTTAGGTTTGGTATATAGAATTGGAACAAGCGAACCAGCAGCGGAAGAAGATAACGATAGAGATGGAGATGGTATTCCTGATGAATTGGACTTATGTCCAGATACTTTTGGAATCGCTGAATTTGGTGGTTGTCCTGATACCGACGGAGACGGAGTTGCTGACAAAGACGATTTGTGTCCTGAAATAAAAGGTCTTATTGAATTTGGTGGATGTCCTGATACAGATGGAGACGGTTTCCCAGATAACAAGGATAAATGTCCTACTGTAAAAGGAACAGACGAAGGTTGTCCGGCAACAATTGTTGAAACAGTAATTGAAACAGTTGTAGACTCAGCAGTTGGAGAACGAAAAGTATATTTCAATACAGATAGTACAAAACTTGACCTCAATGCTAAAGAAACATTGGACGCAATTGCGGCGAACTTAAAAAGCGATACAACGTATAACATTTCAATTGAAGGTCACGCAGATAGTAGAGGAACTAACAACTATAATGACAAACTTTCTTTGGCTAGAGCGCAAGCAATCAAAACATATCTCGATAGTAAAAACTTGACTAATAGCAATATTACTATTTCAGGTAAAGGAGAAACAGAGCCAATTGCAACAAACAATACAGCAGCTGGAAGAGCATTAAATAGAAGAGTAGAGTTAATTATAAATATTACTGCTAAGTAATTTCAGTTTATTATTAATTGAAAATTGTGCTATCATAGAAATATGATAGCACTTTTTTTGTTTGATAGATGTAGATTCTCATTGAGAATTGCTAATCTTCAATACTTTCAATTTGGAAAAAAGTAGGGTAGCGCGTTGGCATACTGAAGTTTTTAAAAAGTTAATACTGAAAAGTTTCTCTTACTAATAGTGATGGAACATTAGTTATCCAATCCTAGAATAGGAGCGCAGTGTGTTTAGAATGTGTTTTAGTACAATGTTAATTTCTTAATTAAATTATAGCTTAAATCTTGTTAATTCTTTCTACATTTAGATTCATAAATTTACAATTTAACCTGCTCTCAAATATGTCTGTATTCACCATACCAAAAACTACCTACAATAACCTACTAATTGAACTTGAACAAAATGGAATAAAATATGAGGAAACCAAAGGAGATTATTTCCCAGCTTATGCGCAAATGCATAATCATGATGCTGTAATTCCACAACTTATAATTTCTCCAATAAGTGAATGGGGAGTTTCTAAAACATTTTCAATTTTTACGCGCCTGGGAATTTATAACAATACTCCTGTTTCTGTAAAATCTGGCGGACATGGTTACTTTAACGGGGCTTCCTGTGAAGGAATAATGATCAATCTCTCGTTAATGGAACATAGCAATATAATAAACAATACGCTCACCGTTCAGCCTGGTTGTATTGTTGGGCAAATCATATATTTACTCCATAAAAATAAAAAAGCGCTGCCGCATGGTGATTGTTTTGACGTTCATGCCGGCGGACATTTTACCACAGCAGGATGGGACTTCATTCTTTCACGAAAATATGGGCTTGGATGCCAATCGGTCATAGGAGGCCGAATTGTACTTTGGGATGGAACAATTCTAGATGTAAACGAAGCATCACATCCAGAGCTATTGTGGGCTTTAAAAGGAGGAGCAGCGGCAGAAACGGGTGTTGTGACTGAGTTACATTTAAATGTCATCAATGAACCAGAAACTGCAAGTTGGTGTTTGTGCTTAATGACGCAGGAAGAATTGAATATTTGTGTATCCAATGCGGTTTTTTACAAATCATGTTCCTTACCGCGAGAAATTTCGGTTTCATACAGAATACATTTTGAACCAGGGTACGATGGTCCTGTCTGCTCTTTCAATGTTTTCAGTTTATTTTCTATCTCAAAAACAATGGAAATATTAAAAAAAGAACTTGGAAATGAGGTGACTGATATGTTGGAAAGATCAAATAACTGGAAAACTGGCTCTATTTTAGATGTAAGAATGGTAACCGCTTCGGACTATCTTACGGAAAATCCAGAAGCAATTGCCGAAGTAACAAGTGAAAAACTACGCAAATCTCCGCTTACGTATTGGGAAGAAACTTCATGGAAAAGAGAAATGAAAGATTCACATTTTAATACCTTATCAAGCTGGACACTTCAAAATTGCGATTCAATGTTTATAGCGCTTTTAAAAGCCTGTGAAAAAATAAAAGAGCATCCGTTAAGGTGGAAAATGTATATTCTAACCTCGGTTGGAGGCGCTAATATTAAGGAAAAAACCAGCTCAATGCGACTTGGAGAAGTTCTCACACGGTATGAACTCCATTGGGATGATGAATCAAATGAAGAAGATAAAAAATGGGCGAAAAAATTTACAGATGAAATTTATACAATTATGCTTTCAAAAGAAGATAAATCTCCTGGACGTGTTTACAGAGGCGATATTTGGCTACATGAACAAGCCTTTGATGAAGATTTGGAAAAAGTAAAGAAAAAATACGCTTGTGTATCTCGGTAAAATATTAGGATTAGTCAGCATAAAAACTAATTGATCTTTTCTCAAAAAATTACGTTCATAACTTGAATACAATTTTGGTTATAAATCAATAGACAATAAAAGAGAATTTAAGTAACTTGGTGTTTTATCATAATCTTTAAACAAAATACGTTACATGTCTTATTCTCAAAGTCTTTTAGAATTTATTGATCAAAGTTCAACGTCATTCCATGCTGTAGAAAATTTAAAAAATGAATTATTCAAGCAAAATTATACAGAACTAAAGGAAGAAGCCAATTGGTCGTTAGAAAAAGGAGGGAAGTATTTTGTAACAAGAGCAGAAGGATCAATTGTCATCTTCAAAACACCTAAGAAATGGTCTAGTAACTATGCATTTTCTATTATTGGAGCACATACTGATTCACCATGTCTACGAATAAAAAATAATCCTATCTCAACAAAAGAAGGATATCAATTATTAAATATTGAAATATATGGAGGCGTTTTATTGACAAGTTGGTTTGACAAAGACCTGTATTTTGGTGGCAGAATAATTATTGAAAATGAAAATGGTCAGTTAGCACAAAGACTAGTTAAAATAGAAAAAAGAGTACGCATACCTCGCTTGGCAATACATTTAGATAGAGAAGTAAATAAGGAAGGATTTAAACCAAACCCACAAGTGCACATGTTTCCTGTAATTGGACTTGATAAAGACCTACAATTTGAGGATTGGATTAAAAAAGAAACAGGACTTTCTGGAAATATACTTAGTTGGGATTTATTTTTGTTTGATGCAGAAAAATCGAGTTTAGGAGGCATCAATAAAGAGTTTATCTTTGCACCTCGATTAGATAACTTAGCCAGTGTGCATGCATCATTTGAGGCTTTGCAACTAGCAGATTCTGAAAATGAAAACATACAAATGGCTGTCTATTTTCAGCACGAAGAAATTGGTTCAGAATCGCAAAATGGAGCAAATTCTAACTTCTTGGAAGCTACTTTAAAACGCATTCATGGTCATATTTCTTCAAACGAAGAAACCTATTTTCAAACCGTGGCGCGTTCATTTTTTATATCCGCCGATATGGCACATGCGGTACATCCTAACTATGCTGACAAGCATGATCGCAATCACAAACCGCATATTGGTGCCGGACCCGTCATAAAAAGTAATGCCAATATGCGTTATGCAACCGATGCTTTTTCGATAGCGAAATTTAAGCAATGGTGTAACAAGGCAACTATTCCTTTTCAAGATTTTTGCAGCCGTAATGATATTGGCTGCGGATCTACCATTGGACCAATGACTGCAGCGAAACTAGGTATACCAACCATAGATGTTGGAAACCCAATGTTATCTATGCACAGTATTAGAGAAATGTGTGGTGTGAAAGATCATGATGCTATTATAAAAGTATTTACTGAATTTTATAAAAGCTAAACACTGAAGTATGAATACCGATCAAAATTTCTCAAGTTGTTTTAAGGCTTCTTTTTTATAAGACCTACTAATTGGTAGTGCTTGTTTGTTAATTGTAATGTATTCATTTGTAAAGGATTGAATGTAGTGTATAGCAATAATATAGGAGCGATGAATACGTAAAAAAAGCTGTTTAGGTAGTTTGGCTTCAATGGCACTTATCGTTTCTCTAGTGACTATTGTGCGATTTGCTACATGTATTTTAAGGTAATCACTATAACTTTCAATGTATAGAATTGAGTTATAATCAATTTTAATCATTTTACGTTCTGATCGTACAAACATAAAATCTGAAATCTCATCAAAAGACGAGTTTGGAGTAGTTACATTTCCGTAAATATCATAATATCGATCCAATGCATTTTTTAATCTATCAAATGAAATAGGTTTAAGTAAATAATCAACAGCTTTTAGCTCAAATCCTTCTACAGCGTAGTCTCTGTATGCAGTTGTGAAAATAACTTTGACATCACTATTAATAGACTTTGCAAATGAAATTCCTGATATTTCTGGCATATTTATATCCAAAAATACCAAATCAATTTGTTGATGACTAATGTGGTTAAACGCTTCTAGGGCATTACTACAACTAGCAACTACATTGATGTTTTTAAATTTTGACAGGTGCGTAACTATAATTTCCCTAGCGATAGATTCATCGTCAACAATCAAACAAGAAATAGTTGAAATATTAGCCATTGCTTGTTGTTTTTAATTTTAAATACACCTCAAAGTCTTCTTTAGTGTCAGTTATAGATAATTTATGTTTATTTGGATACAGTAATTCTAATCGCTTCTTACTATTTTCTAATCCAATACCATGTTGCGAAGACGTATTTTGAGAATTCGAATTTTTTATTCGGAAATATACCTTTCCTATATCAGTTATAATTTCAATATCAATCTTTAAAACTCCATTTTTAATACTGCCATGCTTGAAGCTATTTTCTACAAATGGAAGTAGTAGCATAGGAGCAATGGTCGTATGTTTTGATGCTAGTTTCATATTCATTGAGACTTCTAAAGTGTCATTAAAACGCATTTTTTCTAAATCAATATAATCTTCAATATGTGCAATCTCTTCTGAAATTAACACCAAAGGTTTTTCGGTTTGATACAATAAATAATCTAACAAGTTAGAGAGTTTTAATATCATATCTGGTGCTTTTTCTGCTTTTTTAAGCGCTAAGCCATACATCGTATTTAAAGTATTAAATAAAAAATGAGGATGTATTTGCATTTTGAGATATTTCAGTTCTTGTTCCTTTAGTTTTAGTTGCGTTTCTAAGATTTTTGCTTCCAATTCAGCATTATTCTTTGATTGTTTCAAATTTAACTTCAATAACTTAAAAGCACTCACAACAATAACAACTAAACAAATACTGGTAATGATAAAAATACTGCTTTTACTCAAAACAGTCATTTTTTCAAATTTAAAATTTGTTAGAAATGCCAATGCAAAAAAGATTGAAAAAACAGCTCCAGAAACTAAAATGATTAAGGTGTAAATACTATAAAGTCCAAATAAAAAATACCGTTTTGTAATTAAATAATCGGGTAGTAATTTATATATAGAAACATAAGTAGCACCAATAGTCACAGGCATTAAAAAAAGTGAGAAGTAAACAACATTCATGTCAAAAGTATTGCCAACTCCAAAAATAGAGGTGAAGAATACTAAAATGAAACTCCAAAATAATATATGACGAAGTGTACGTTGTAGCGGTTTTGTTATTTGTGGTTTTATCTTCACATTTATTTAATAATGCTACAATAATAGCGCATTTTTTGTTCTCAATGTTTTTTTATAGATGAATAACAGGTTTAACCTGAGTTTTAACAATAATGTAGAATCGCTTCTTAAAATGGTTGTTAGTCGCATAACTAACTTTTAAAGCAAATTTCACCTTACGTTTGAATACTTATAAAACACGTTAAAACTTCAAAACTATGAGATTATTAAATCAAGGCGGATCAATAATGTATATTATTTTGGTATTACTAGTACTGTCACTATTTTTTATTGTAAAAGCTTTTGTAAGCAAAACCAAAGACGAATTACATTCAAAAAAAATGATTGGTTTAGCTGTAGACTCAAGTTTATTATCACTTGTTATTGGGTGTTTGGGCGCATTATTAGGAATTATAAAACTGTTTAATATGGCAGAAGTGCTTGGTGAAACAAGACCAGACCTTTTTTCAGCAGGATTAAGAGCATCGCTAGCAAACATTACTTTGGGGTTGCTTTCATTTGTAATAGGAAGATTAGGAATCTTACTCTATAAATGGAGCTTAAAATCTGCAGGTAACAAATAATATAAAACGTATGAAATTAAAATCACTTTGCATCTATATGCTACTAGTACTGAGTTATGCTACTAGTAGTGCGCAATCAAAACAGTTACTAAATATTGGTCAATCCGATACTATATATTCTAAGATTCTCAAAGAGAAGCGAACAATTTGGGTTCAAGTTCCAGAAAGTGCATATTCAAAAACAAATCATCCAAATACCTATCCTGTAGTGTATGTTTTAGATGGTGGCGTACATTTTCTTTCTGTTTGTGCTGTTATCAATCAATTATCACCAGGCGCAGTTCCTGAAATGATCGTTGTTGGAATAGGGAATTCAGAAAATAGAACAAGAGATCTTACACCTACTAAAGTAAAAGAAGCGCGTGGTTCATCAGCATGGGTAAAAGATTCTGGTGGAGGAGCACGTTTTACGGATTTCATTGAAAATGAATTAATTCCATATATAGACAACAAATATCCAACTGCAAATAATAAAACTTTTGTAGGTCACTCATTTGGTGGATTATTAGTTGTGAACACATTCATAAATCGTCCTGAATTATTCAATAATTACATAGCTATTGATCCAAGTTTATGGTGGGATAATGAAGTGCTTACACGTGATATAACAGCTAAATTAGCTAGTGAAAAATACAAAAATAAATCACTATTCCTTTCTATTGCAAATCCTTTACCAGCAGATACTGAAAAAGATATTAATGTGCTCATAAAAGACAATTCGATAAATACGGAAGGATTACGTGCCACATATCGATTCTCAAAAATAGTTTCAGAAGCTACAAATAGTGCTGTAAACTTTAAGTACACGTATTATGAAAATGAAGATCACGGAACTATTCCGCTGATTTCTACCTATGACGGAATGCGATTTCTTTTTTCTTGGTATAAAATGAGTGGAAAATTGGTGGATATCATTAAAAACCCAAATACAACAGCAGCAGCACTAACAACAGGTTTTAATACACGTTTTGAAATGCTTTCTAATCATTTGGGCTATCAAGTATATCCTGAGGAAGAAATGCTAAATAATTTAGGATATATGTTTATGTCTCATTCGCCAAAAAAATCGTTAACATTCTTAAAAATGGCTATCAAGTATTATCCAAAAAATGCAAATGGATACGATTCTTTATCCGATTATTACAGATCTCAAAATGACCTTCAAAATGCTATTTTGTATTGTGAAAAAGCATTCGCAATAAGTGGTGCTGAGTACCATAAAAATAAACTAAAGCAATTGAAAAACAAATAGAACGTACTAGTTTCCAAAGTTTTATATTATTCAAAAAGAATGTGTTGAAAAATAATAAGGATTGATTCTCAATTATTTTTCAACACATTCTTTTCTCTGAGACTACATTTTGGTATAGCGACTAAAAATTGTTCGCTTGTAAGGATACTCAATTATAAAACGACACAAAAGCAATTTTGCATAACGCTAATTATAATAATAACTAAAATGTTTTATAATGTTCTCGCGTTATGTAACTTTGCTTAGGAAAAAAGCAAAGTTTATACTTCATGTTTTTAAAAAGTTATTACTAAAAGTTTCTCTTACTAAAGGTAATGGAACAATTTTTTTGCGACGAGTTTACACTGAGTTTGTCGAAGTGTAGGAGGGAAGCGGAATAGTTGTGGAATGAGAATACTATTGAATGTTTTTTGTATTCTTAATTTCATTATCGATATAAAACTCTATTTTTGAATAAATTGTAATATTATAGCGATAACAAATGGAGAATAACTATATAAAATTTAATAAACTTTTCAGTGAATTTCAAAAGAAATCCCGTACAGTTGATAATTATAATGATTATGAAGCTTTCAAAGATATGAAAATAATTTTAGGAGATTATGTCGAAATTTACGATAAGAGAGCATATAAATATTATGATTTAACTGTATCAAAAGTTAAAAAAATGCTTTCTAGTTTTGATGTTTATATGACTAGAGACCTTTTATCATTTTTCATAAAAAAACTAGTTCTTAATGGTAATACAGATAAGGCTAAAGAAATGATAAAATATTTAAATGAAGTTGAAATAAAATGCTCTTGGTCAGATTTAATAAAAGGTAAAAATAAAAGAAAAAATATTCTTAAACTTATTCATAGATGTAGTGCATATAACTTATGGACTTTAATTATCAGTATAACTATAATAATACTTTTTTCTATTTTAATTTTTTCTCCTGCTCATTTTGAATGTATGGAGTTATTAGAGATTCAAAAAAAACAAATAGTTTCTTCAACATTTTTTAATGACTTATTTAATTTAATGTTATATATTTTCGACACAGATTATAAAATGGGCATTAAACCTTTAAATGGTCTTGGAGTACTACTTATTATTTCCTTAAAATCTTTATTTATAGTAATAATTTTTAATTATTTAGTACGAGAGTTAATGGACAAACTTAAAATTTCATAGAATGACTATAGAAGAAATAGATTATGATATTAGAAAGTTTAATTCTTTTTTATTGAGGATCATATTAGGAATCTTACTCATTTTAATTTATCAAAGAAATAATAACTTTTTTGAATCGATAATATATCTTATTAGCGGAATTTCCTACATAGTTTTGCTATTTATGAACTACAGGTTTACTAACAAAAAATACAGAGGAAAAATACGTTTGATTCTTGATTTAATCCTAATTGGAATATTTTTATTCAATAAAAATTTAAGCTTAACAATTAATTATTTACCGTATATAATATTACTATTCAATATTAACAGTCATTCCAACAAAAAAAATAACATTTTATTTTTCATATTTCTTTTTCATATATCTATTTATATTTCAAGTAACTTTAGATTTATAATTACATTCCATTTAATTCCTTTACTTTTTTATGTCTTTATATTTTTTGTTTTTATTCGTAAATATTTCAGAGAGCTTAATGAAAAAGTAATAGATACTGTAGGTGATTTATTTATTGAAAACGTTAATGAAAAGACGAATCATCATATTTTAGAAAAAATTAAAAAACACTTAAATAAAAGGAAAACATTAGGTAATTTTTTTTCAATAGAAAACATATACTTATTTACAGTTTTAAATGAAAACCTTGTTTTAATTAAAGGCTCGGAATTTGTTAAAACTGATCCAGTACTGGTTAAAGATGAAAAAATAAATCTTTTGAATTTTATTGAGAAAAAAAGAAACAGTATATATGCAAGTAAGGAAATAGTAATTGATGGTTTTGAATATAATAATTTAATATGGCTCAAACACAAAATAAAAATGCAACAATATGTCTTCTTGTTAACATTTAAATCTCCAACAGGATTTATAACAGAAGCAATAATATCAAGTTTGAGACCTATTTTTGAGTATGCAACTAGAATATTTTATGTTACAAATACTTTAACCACATTAAAAAAACAGCAAACAGAAATTATAAAAGAAAAAGTTACACATGTTTTGGATGCTCAAAATGCATTACATTTTGTAAAGAATAAACTATCTCCGATAACGAGAACTATTGACTTGATAGATAGACTATATAAACCAAAAGAAGAATTGTCTGAAAGCAACAAAAATTATATAATTAAAAAGTTGAAGAATAATAGAAATAATGAACAGATAAAAGAGATTTTGAGGAAGGCAGAGGTTCTCATAAAAGGTGTTGATAATCTATTGAATCATGAGGATATAATAGTCTCAGTTAAGAGAATTATTGATGTATTAAGACAAAATTGGTTACACCATTTTAATTCTACAGAAGCAATTACTGTTGATATTGAAGACATCTCCAATTTAAAAATTAGTTTTAATTCAATGTTATATGATTTTGTTTTTACAGATATCATTGAAAACTTGAATAAATACTCAGATGAATTTAAAAGCGTAGTTGTTACTCAAGAAAATAATCATAGTATCACAATTTATTTCGTTAATTCTATAAAAGATTTCACAAAGAATTATGAAGACTTAAAAAAAATTAGTGAGTTATATAACCATGAAAATAATGATGAAATTTATAAAAGAAATACTCACGGCTTAAGTTTTGTTCGTCTTTTATTAAGGCGTAAAATGATTACTAATAATATAAGTATAGATAAATCTAAAAAAATGTTTACCTTTAAAATAACTATAGAGCTGCTATGAAAATTTTAATATTTGAGAATGAAATACAGGGAATTAAAGAATCATTTGATGATGTGAATCATCTAGATTTTAATGGTGAATTAGTATTTGAATATTATGAAAAGTCGCAAACCTTTACAAGATTTGACTCTCTAAATGAGTATCATATGGCTTTTATAGATATAGATTTATCTACTAATAGTGAAAAAGATGGTTATGCTATTATTAATGATTTTATTAATAATTATGATTATAAAACTATAGTAGTTATGACAGGGCACGAAGTTAAAGATAAACTTAAAATAAAAGGATGGGGATATTTAAAAGTGTTAGAGAAACCAATTTTTTTAGATGAACTTAAATCTTTAATTGATATATATTTTGAGGAAAGTACGACCTCATAAATTTTTTGAAACATTAGACGTAATTTATTTTACTCAAACTTCCCAGTACCATAATTAACTCGTCTCTTAAAATCAATAATTTCATCTTTTAGTTTCTTATTAGCATTCTCAATAAGTTCATTTTGGAGTTTCATAATCTTTAGTAAATCGTGAACTGCATTAAGATTGTCTAATTGCGTATATACGATTCTTTCTAAATCTGCTTTTGTATATTTTGGAAATCCGCTCATGGTATAGAATTTGATTATTATTGTTTAGTAATTCTATACAAATATGTAGAAAAAACACCTAAATTCAAAATTATTGTTTTAAAATTTTACACAAGTGTATATACTTTCTATATTTATGTATTAAAAATAAGTACACACATGACTAAATTAGGATTGTATTTAGCGAAGAAATCAATTAATAAAGCTGAAGTTTCCCGAAAAACAGGAATCAGCAAATCTCGTATAAGTCAATTAGGTTCAAATAAAACAACAAAATTAAGAGTTGATGAATTATATCTAATTGCTTTAGCTATTGACGTTGATCCTTGTGATATCTTCAAAGAAATCTGCCAAGACCTTAAATTAAAAGACGAAGAATAAATTTCAATCGAAAGTCTAGCGACCTCAGAAAACTTTGGTCAAAACAATAGGCGAGTGAGCGTTCATATTTTAGAGATGAAGCAGTTTTTTTGTTGAATGTTCTGTATTGTATTTGAAACTTACAATAATCTAAATAATTCTACACGTTTCTAAAATATAGCGAACGAGCCGTAATTGTTTCCAAAGTATTCTGAAGTCTTGATTTTTGTTTCTTTTTATCAAGAAAAAGACAAAATAAAAAACTATAAAAGATTCTCATTAAACTCAAAAGCTATTTAACATAACGAAAAGCCAAAAAAGGTTTTTATGAAAACGAACAGTTAGCATAGTTATATAAAATTCTTCGTAGAAAATTTTTATAAGTATGCGGCAGGTTAACGTAAAAGGTCATAAAACTTTTTCTAACGAAATGCTTCTAACATATAGAATGCTTGTATAGAATTTCTAAAGCAGCTTTTGTGCGGCTGGAAAGCGTCGGCAAATTGTGTGTAGAAAAAAATGCCAAAGCATTTTATTTATACTAAGCAATAAAGCGTTTGCGCGCGGCAATTTTGCATAACGACAAATTATGGGACAAAGAATTATGTAGCGAAGCGTTCCGATTAAATAAGGTTCATAACCCAAGCACAATGATTCTAGTAGCAACTACAAAGGTTCTGGGATATTTAGCATAATATCATTATGGTTTACAAATACGCTGATTATCCTACTTTACGATATATAGTATTTGTACCATAATTTACATTATGTTAAACAGTTATTTGTGAAATACTAATAAAACAAACTTCTAATACTCTTCTTCCATATTTGCTATAATGTATAACCTTCGCACAATCTTCATAAGCATGAATATTTTACAATACTGATATAGAATTGATATTAAACCATACTTAATAACTTATGTACGTCTAAAACTTTTAAATTATTAAAAAATGATTTACTCTGAATTCTATACACAAGAGTAATTTTGAAATCATTCTTTTCCAAATCATATTCCAAAAAATGACATAACTTTACACATCACAATTCAATTGATGTCGCAAGAATATATTTTTACGTTACTCTTTTCATTACTCGCATTTCGGATGTTAGTCATAGTATTTCATGAGTTTGGTCATGCCGTTGCCGCATTATTTCATTCAGATGAAAAAGTGAGCGTTTATATTGGTTCGTACGGAAATCCTGAAAAATCGTTTCATTTTCAAATCAAACGATTGGAATGCTTTATAAAGTATAATATATTTACCTGGAAAGGCGGATTGTGTATTCCACATGGGAAAAATATTTCCTGGAAAGGCAACATGTACATAAGTCTGTTTGGTCCGTTAACAACGCTCACAATTGGTGTTCTTGCTGGTACTTCACTCCTTTTGTTTGAAAAATTTAGCTTGTCAACTATGCTAATTTTTGCCGTAGCGTTTTCCACTATTCTGGACTTTATTTTTAATATCATCCCACGAAAAACTCAAATCAAATTACACAATGGAACATTCGCAAATAATGATGGAAAACAATTAATGCACCTCTGGAATATTAGAAATGTTTTTGATACGTACAGAAAAGCTTCAAATCATTATGTTGCAAAAGAATATAATGAAGCCGCTGTATTGTTTGAAAAATGCATTGCTCCTGTTGCTAAAAATCGTGAAATTTATAAATTGACGATTGCTTGTTATTTGAATGGTAAAAATTATATAAAAGCTATTGCATTAAACGAAACATATACTGAAATTTACCATAATTCTTTTGATTTGTATGATATGGTAACTATTGGCGTCATTGAAATTTATAAAGAAAATTACACCAAAGCGTTAGAGTTATTTGAAGAAGCACTCGAAATAAGTCATGAAAATCATATTATACTTAATAATCGTGGGTATGTTTTAGGTTTGTTAAATCGACATGAAGAAGCCATTAAAGATTTGGATAAAGCACTTTTAATAAATGAAAATTTTGCGTTTGCTTGGGACAATCGTGGGTTTTCAAAAATAATGCTTGGACAGCTTGAAGAAGGCTATACTGATCTTCAAAAATCACTTGAGTTGGACGATCAAAATAGTGAAGTTTACCGTAATATTGGTATCTATCATTTTAAGAAAAAAGACTATCAAACAGCACTTGAATTCTACCAAAAAGCAGTCAAAATAGATGCTGAAACTCATAAAATCCAAGCATATATTGCTGAAGTCACATCTAAACTATAAAATTAACAAAACCTTTCAAATTACTTAAAATCAGTTGATTAAGTCTTCATTTCTTGTTTTAAAATAGACCACATGACTATAAATATAGTTTTATGACTATTTATATAGTTATATTGAAATATTCTTCTATATTTGCAACATGAACGAGTTAACAAAAGCTGAAGAACAAGTCATGCAATATGTATGGAAACTAGACAAAGCGTTTCTAAAAGATATTGTAGAACAATTTCCAGAACCTAAACCTGCTTACACGACTATTTCTACAGTTGTTCGTGTATTGGTAAAAAAGAAATTCTTAATTTTTGAAACGTACGGAAAAATTCGTCAATATGCACCTGCAATTTCAAAAGAACGTTATTTTTCGCAACACATGAAACAAGTTATTGGAAACTTTTTCAATGGTTCTACACGTAAATTTGCCTCTTTTTTTGCAGAAAGTGATACGCTAAATTTAACCGAATTGGAACAAATGAAAACGATGTTAGAAGAAAAAATAGAAATCTTAAAGTCAAAAAATGAATAGCTTTCTCTTATATCTATGTCAAGTCAGTTTGGTGTTCGGCGGCTTTTATGTACTGTATAAATGCTTGTTTAGCCGATTCACGTTTCATGCTACCAATAGAAGTTTATTGCTAGCAATTGTTCCTTTGTCAGTACTATTGCCATTTAGTGGTGAACTGTTTCCAGAAATACAAAATTTTAATCTTGACATTCTTGTATTACAAGAATTTACGATACTTACTAATTTTGAATATTTTGCAGAAGATGCAACAATTACAAGCAATGAAACTATAAATTACGGATATATCTTTTTTATCATATATATAATTGGTGTTGTCATTTATTTAACCCGATTTATGGCTACAACGTATGCATTAATCAAGTTGAAAAGAAATGCCGAAAAGGTTGAATTTAATGGTATAACGCTTTACATAGCTGCTGTTCCAGAAGTATTTTCATATTTTAATTGGATATTTATTCCAAAAACGGAAACTTCATATTTTAACAAATTAATTATCACACATGAAAAAGCACATGTTCAAAAATTACATTCATTAGATGTACTTTTAGCAGAATTATTCATCACATGTTGCTGGTTTCATCCACTCGCCTACTCGTATCGAAAATCTTTAAAATCAATTCACGAATTTCAAGCAGATACTTTTGTATTAGATCAAAAAGTAAAAAAATCAACATATTTAGAATTGCTTTTAGAAAGTCTTGAGCCAAAAAACACAAATCCTGTCTACAATTATTTTTCACATCCAACACTCAAAAAACGAATAGAAATGATTACCAAATCACAATCAAAAAGCAAATTAAAAATCACGTATTTACTAGTAATTCCACTAATTGCTCTCGCTTTTATGGCGTTTAAAAATACTGATGAAACTTCTATTTCGAATGAATTTCTTCCAACGGAAATTGAAATAAAAGCAACGAAAACACCATCTTTATTTCCAGTTCAGAATGGAAGTACAAAAAATATTTCTTCCAAATTTGGTACAATTAGAAAACATCCGAAATTAAAAAGTAAAACGTCACATGGCGGAATTGATATCAGAGCAGTACGTGGAACACCTGTAATAGCAACAGCTGACGGCGTTATTGTAAAAGCTAAAAAAGAAGGCAATTGGGGAAATATAATCGTAATTTCTCATGCAAATGGTTTTGAAACTTGGTATGCACATCTAAAAGGTTTCAATACAACTGAACGCACAAATGTTAAAAAAGGTGACATCATTGGCTATGTTGGAAACACAGGTTTATCAACTGCACCACATTTGCATTATGAAGTGCGTCAACATGGAAGACGCTTAGATCCAATGCAATACATCACTGAATAACTTACAAAACTCAATACAATTAATTCGCTAGGATTGCGTTATACAATGCAGATCCCTAAAAATCTATTTCGTAAAACTAAATTGAATACTACCACAATGAAATCATTTTATTTGTTCGTCTTCTCGCTTTGTAGCATTTGCGCGTACAGTCAAACACAAGACAGCTTAGAAGTTAAAAAAGAATCAAAAATCACGTTAGAAACCGCATTCCCTGTTATTTCACTTGCGTTGAATGCGTCGTTAGAGGAATCAAAAATTTCAAACGATAGTATTCTTACAAAAGATTGGATTGCTGAAAACTGGAATACAAAAGTCTTTAATCCGTATAAAAATACACGAAAAAGCTATCCATTACACATTACTTTTGACGATAGCACATACGCCTCTCCTATTCCACGTAAAAAAGTAATAACGTCGCGTTATGGTTGGCGAAATCGCAGAGCGCACAACGGAATCGATATCGATTTAATTACTGGCGACAAAGTAATGTCGATGTTTGATGGAGTTGTTCGGTATGTGAATAGACATTCTGGACATGGAAAAACAGTTGTTGTACGTCATTTTAATGGTTTGGAAACCGTTTACGCACATTTGTCACGACAAATGGTAAAGGTGAATGATACCGTGAAAAAAGGGCAAATTATAGGAAAAGGCGGAACTACAGGAAACGCTCGCGGAAGTCATTTACACCTAGAAATACGATTTCAAGGAATTCCAATTCACCCAGAATATATATTCGATTTTTCAAATGAAGACAATATAGTTCGTGCAAATTCAATTTGGATAAACGACAAGTGGACAACGGCTTACAGACACAATTCGAAGCGAAAATCGAAGGTAGATCTTTGTACAACTGAAGAAGAAGCTTTGCAAAGTAAGGCCAACGAAAAGAAAGTTTACACCGTTAGACGCGGCGATACGTTATCGAGAATATCTAGCAAATACAATATTTCCATTGCTTCGTTATGCAAAGAAAATTCTATTCGCAGAACAAGTACTTTACGAATTGGACAAAAGTTGGTTGTAACACAATAAAAAATTAAAAGTTCATGCGTTAGTTTATATTTTACAAAGTAAATTAGCGCATCAATTTTTTATACTTTGTTACCAAAAATTATACAATATTTTAAAGAACCGTATCCTTACCTCTATAGAAACCGGAAGCGATTGCTTATATTTCTTGGCTTGCTGAGTATTTTGAGTTTTCTATTTTCATATACGTTTGATCCTTTTGAAGTAAATGTTGACGAACACAAAATAGATTACATTTGGATTTTATTTATTCATGCATTTTATCCGTTACCAATTGCATATCTGTATTTTACAATCTTAAATTGGATAGTAAAAGATGATTCTCGCTGGACATTAGGGAAAGAATTACGCTGCTTGTTAATAATTCTTATTATTATCGGAATCGTAAGTTTTCTGATTAGAGATTTAATTTATGATAATCCAAACAATTGGTCCTTACAATATCTTTTTGAAGAAATTAGAAATTCTCTCTTGGTTGGTGGTTTATTATTAATTATTATGCTTCCGCTGAATTTAGAACGTTTGATATACAAACATAGTAAGAGTCTTAAAAATCTAAAACTTAGAACACCGACTGCGAAAATTGAGCAACAATTGATTCAAATTTCTACAAAAACGGAGCAATACCAACTAGACATACAACAATTTCTATTTGCAAAAGTTGAAAGTAATTATACCGAAATTTATATTTATGATGGTTCAGAAGTCAAAAAAGGCTTGTTTCGCATCACATTAAAAGACTTGGAACAACATTTACAACAGTTTCCACATATTTACAAAACGCATCGTTCCTACTTGGTCAATTTGCACAAAATAACGACTTGTGTTGGCAATGCACAAGGATATCAATTATCATTAAAAAACTATTCAAAAACGGTTCCTGTATCGCGTTCTAAGCTTACTACTTTTAATGCGTATTTTTCAAATAAAACATAAAAAAGCGAACCGAAGCTCGCTGAATTTTGAATGAATATTGCATACTAATCTGGCGGTGCCATATCGCAATTATAAACGCTATTGCAAGGATCGCAGGTTTCTGTTTGTCCATAACCACACAATTCTGGTTCTGTCCAATAACAAATTGTTCCTGTGAATCCACCTTTCGCAGTAAATATTTCTAAGTTAGAAATTGACTTTTTGTTAAGGTGTAATGATTTTAACTGTTTCTTTTTCATAAAGTTAAGTTTTATTTTCGAAGTAATTTAAAAATTAATAATAGCTTTTCTGTACGGGAAAACCGTAGTTAACGTTTATATAACAATTCTAGTTACTCCTGAAAAGTTGCGCTGCGCTGATTTGAAATGCTTGCACTAAGCGAATTCGAAGTGTGTATTTCGTCACTTTCCCTTGCAAACAGTCACATTCAAAGAATTTGCATAAAAATCGTTTGTATGTTTGTCGCATCAAAAAACGAACACTTTTATGACAACAAAAATCCGCAGATACGATTTAGATTGGTTGCGCGTTATTGCAATTTTGGCAGTATATTTTCATCATGTTGGAATGCCGTTTAATGGTGATAATTTTCATATTATGAACAATGAATCGAGCAAATTATTAGATGATATTATGGTTTTTTTTGAACAATTCAGATTGCCATTATTATTTCTAATTTCTGGAACAGGAACTATTTTTGCCTTTTCAAAACGTACTTGGATTCAGTTTGTAAAAGAACGCGCTATCCGATTGTTGATTCCACTTGTTTTTGGTGTGCTCATCATCGTTCCACCACAAACATATTTTGAAAATAGAGCTGCATACACTTCTTATCTTGATATTTATAAAAGTGCTGATTTTGGCGTGAATCATCTTTGGTTTATTGAAAATCTATTTTGGATGTCGCTGATTCTAATTCCGTTCATAGTATTCTTGAAATCATCAAAATCAAATAGATTGATAGAGCTATTTCAACGCTTTACTTCTAAAAAACTAGGATTATTTCTAATCGTCATCCCATTAATTTTCATCTTAATTGTATCAAAAACCTATTTCCCTGATGATAGTAAAAGCTTGTTAAATCTGTCGTCAACACTTTATTACGGCTTCTTTTTGATTATTGGAATGTTGTTCGCTTCCGCAGCATTGACTTGGACACATTTGAAGCAATACCGCAAGCTAAACTTCGTACTATTTTTAGTAAGTTCCATCATTTTCTACACGTACTATTTGATGCCACACGAATTGCTTGTCCCCTATTTATCAAAAAATATACTTTGGAATCTTTGGTATGTAGTCTGTTGTTTGGTCGGTTGGACATTTGTAATCACACTTTTAGGGTATGCACAAATTTGGTTTAACAAAAAAAGTACATTGGTACAAAAACTCAACGAAGCTATTTATCCGTTTTACATTTTGCATCAAACCATACTTGTTGTTTTTGCATACTACATTATTCAACTTGATGCGAATATTGCTGTAAAAATAATCTTGTTACTCATTACTTCTTTTCCTGTAATTGTATTGATTTACAGATATTTAATCTATCCGTTTACATTAATGCGTGTATTATTTGGAATGAAGAAAAAGCAGTAATGTTACTTTATTCTTTTGGCAATTTAAATCCTTTGAGTAACAACCAAACTGGAAAAATTAATTGAATTAAAGCCATCGGAATCATCATATTCATACTAATACCTTGTCCTAAAATAGAACTTAAAATCTCAATAAACATTAGCAATACGGCAACTATCCCAAAAATGGAGATCGCTCTCGGAATCAATCGTGTAGTATAAAATGTGTAATACAATACAAACCCTGGAAAACATGAAACTAATAATGAAAAATAGTGTGTCCACGCATGTCTTTCATACAATAAAGTTCCCATGAGTTCAAATGAATCAACTGCGTTATTTCCGCTTTTAACATATGCTTTACTTACGTCTAACAGTGATAGCACACTTATGTTATCAATACATATCATTACACAACTAAGTATGCACAAAGCCAAATAAGCTAAGGCTATTTTGTAACTATAGTGTTTAAAAATTGGAAATAGCAATACAGCAATAACAATTGAAATTAGTCCGCTCACAATACCGAATAAAGTTGAAATTATAATCTCATTTGTGTTTGCGGCAGTTGCTGTGAGAAAATCATCTGCAAAAAGTGAACTTTGCAAAAATTGATACATGGTAACGCCTACAGCGAAAGTTAACAACAATAGTATCCCTACTATTTTTGCCGTTTTTTGGTTTGAATTCATTGTATTATTTTTTTGATTGATGTATAGTGTGACGCACTAATACTCATAAAGTTACAACAAAACATACAATATCATATTTCTTTTCAGTTTTATAATCGCTTTTGCTATGACTTTATTTTTAGGAAAATCAGTACAAGTCTATAAGAAACAAACACGAACAAAAAAAGACACTCGTTTCGGAGTGTCTTTTAACTAAATGTAACCTACAATTAACTAGTTCTAAATATAATTTAGAAAATTAATTTTTTACATAATATTCAAAAGAAAAAGTAGCACTAATACTTCCCCACGATAGGTATATTGTATCGGGAGAATCTTGAAACATACGGAATTCGAAAACTTGTCCTGGTGTTACAGGAATATATTGTGTAGCTAAGTTAAATCCGTATTTAGAATTGAATTGATTATACGTTGGATATGATTGATTTGCTAGGTTAAACGGCGTACCATCTTGGTAAATTGCCAATGTAGACATACTATCGGCAGTTCCTGCTTCGTAAATAATACCTGCATTAATTTTGATATGTGTAACACCTGCAGGAATGGTTATTTGTGTATTGTTTGTACCACCTATACTATTCATATAGTTATCAGAAACGCCTAACCAACGTAATGTGGTCAATGTAAAACTGGGAACTTCATTGTTTGGATTTGGGTTTGGAGTTCCATCATTTTTTCCTCTTGCAGCTCCTAAATATTTAAAGGTGTCTTTGGTACTTTCACTTTCTTTTGCATGCAATGCATACGGAACACTCAATAGCTGACTTGTTCCTGTAATTGTGTATGAAGTTCCGCCTGTTGGATCTGTTTCAGTTTTAACAAAATAAGTTCCAGAACCCCAATCAATCGTATTAAACGTTCCTGAAACTACTATTCCTGTTCCTATTTCTAAACTTACCAATCCATTGTCATTGGTTGTTGGTGTATGTGTCTCCACATAAACAGCTGATCCGGAAGCATTACTTTGTAAAATACTAATTTGCATTCCAACTGTTTGGTTCGCTATTAATGTATTTGTAATATCTCTCACAACTGCTTGATAACTCATCTTTTCAGGAGTTTGTGCATATATATTTACTGTTAGCAATAAGGCAAATAAAAGTGTAATGTTATTTTTCATGATGTTATTTTTTTATGATTTTGAATGTCTTTACTTTTTTACTTTTTTCAACTATTGAAATGAAATAGGTTGCTACAGGCAATTGTTTCATTGGAATTTTAGTAGTATCGCCTGTAAGTTTTTTAGAAATTAATAATCTACCTGAAATATCACTGATTTGATAGCTTAATCCTGCGACATCCATATTTTTCAACCGAAGATTTATAAAATCTGTTGTTGGATTCGGGAATGCAATTGCTTCTAATTGAATAGCAATTACTTCAATTCCTAACGTGGTAGAAATCTCAAACGACTGTTGCACACCTTGCGCAGTTGAGCCAGTAGCTCCCGAATTGGTTTTATAAAACAATTGACCAACGGAAAAGCTAGTGTTTCCTGTTGCTCCTGTTGCATTTCCGCCACCAGCGTTCACAGATTGTTGCGCGCAGAGAAATCCTGTTCCAAAGAGGAAGCAAAAAGTCATGATCTTTAATTTCTTGTACTTCATAAGTTTTGTTTAGTGTGAGTATTTTTTGTTTTAAATGTGTTTAGAAGTTCAATTGAATTTCATATCATTTTTACAAATTATAATAATGATGTAAAAGTAGTTTCACATGCCTATGAATCACTATTTTAGCATACGTACTTGCTACGTAGCACATACGCAATGGGTACGTAGTAGGATTTTATCTCACAAAATTTTAAGGATGTAACCTATAAAGAACTTACATTAGCTATATGAAGATGAAACACATATACGTATGCTTTCTAGTTTGGTTCGGAATTGGCTCTAATTTGCTGTTTTCTCAGTCAAATATTGCAGACGTAGCCGTTATTATTGATTCTATAAAATCACTAGAAAACCAACCATTGAAACGAATTGCGTATGTGGCCGCTATTGATCATCTGTATATAGAAACATATTCTCCAGAATTATTTACATACGTAAAACGTGAATTTGACGATTCAGATAAAATAACAGATTTAAATATCAAATATGATTTATATCATTTAATGGAAGCTGTATATTATGCTTTTAGTGATTACGAAAAAGCAGCTCCAATTGCGTATGATTTATTAACTATAGCAAAGCAAACAAAAAGACCTAAACATTTATACTTTGCCTATTCATCAATTGCTGCAGATGAATCTGGATTGGGAAATAATTATAAAGAAATTGAGTTTTTGTTATTAGCACATGAACATGCAACTTATCGTAAAGCGATTGAAGCGAAATCTTATATTGAGTTGAGCACAGCTTTTATGGCATTGGATGATTTTAGCAAAGCAGAAAAATACATTTTAGATGGTGTAAAAACTGCTAAAGAAAGTGAAGATTTGTCATTTATCACCTATTCATATGCGGTAATGTCTTCGTATTATTATGAAATAGATGCGTATGAAAATGCATTGAAATACATTGCAAAAGTAGATTCTATACTGTTGCTAAATGAAGAATTATCAGATTCACGAGATTTTGTAGAAACCACTATCAATGCGGGATTAATTTATTCAGAAAGAGGAGAATTTGATAAAGCCAAAAACTATTTAGACAAAGCGCTCAAAGTATCAAAAAGAGCAAATGATTTAGATACACAAGCACAAATATATGAAGCCTTTTCAGACCTTGAAGAATACAAAGAAAATTATGCCAAAAGTCTCGAATATTACAAAGAAGCTACACTTTTAAGAGATTCAGTCTATACAAAAGAAGCTCAGACACAAGTAAACACATTAAAAGTAACGTACGAATTAGATAAAAAAGATGCTGAAATTGTTATTGCAAAAAAAAATGAAGAATTTTCTAGAAAACAAACTTGGTATCTTCTCGGTATAGGAATTACGTGTATTATCATTTTACTATTACTACTACTCTACTCAAAATCAAAATTAAAATCGTCAAAAATAGCTGCAGAATTAACGAATAAAAAGAATGAAATAAATAAAATAGAAATTGAAAACCTGGCTTCAGAAGTACAATTAAAAAATAAGGAATTAGCCGATTTATTTCTATATCAATACGAAAAAGCACAGTTGCTCACAGAGGTTATTGAAAATATAGATCGTTCCAACGATTCACTAAAAGAAAATTTACAAGAACAACTTAATAAAAATGAAGATTGGACAAATTTCAAACTACATTTTGATAAAGTACACGAAGGTTTCTTCCAAAAATTAAACGAATTAGCACCAAATTTAACTACAAAAGACATTCGGTATTGCGCCTACATCAGAATGAATCTTACATCTAAAGAAATTGCCATCATGCTTGGAATTTCACATCGAACTGTGCAAGGAATTCGTGGCCGTGTTCGTAAAAAACTTGGTTTGGACTCAAAAGAAGATTTAGTATTATACTTGATGAATTTGTAAAGCTATTACGAATGTTATTGTGAGATATTTTGAATTCACAATAATTTGTAAATCAAAACCTTAACTGGTGTATTACATCATTTCCTTCATAACAATGACTTTTGAGAAAGTCTTTGTTGTATAATAAATATAACGCTTAAAGCGCATTCAATATATCTTGAGGATCTGCTCTGAGTTTGTAATCTTCTTCTAAAAAGTGATACGAAATAGTTCCATCTTGTTCCACCACATACGTTGCTGCAATTGGTAACTCTTGGTTTCCATTTCCTTGATTTGTAGCCAAATCAATTCCGAACTTTTTATATAATTCTTGCAAAGCTGTTGGTAATTTATATACCAAATTCATACTGCGGGCAACTATCATATCAATATCCGATACTACCTCAAACGTCAATTCGTTCTTCTGTTTGGTTGTTAAAGAATTATCTGGCGTTTCGGGTCCAATAATCACTAGCTTAGCTCCTTTTGCTTCAAATAGAGGAACTGCTTGTTGCAATGCGCGTAATTGAATATTACAATACGGACACCAATTACCACGATAGAATGCAATAATTACTTTGTGTTCTTTTAGTATTTCATTGATACGTACTTCGTTTCCTAAAGCATTTCCTAAAGTAATATCTGGAAGTTGATCGCCTGTTTTAAAAGCTTTTTCAATCATTTCACTTGCAACCAAGGAATCAATTGCCTGTTTCATAGTGTCTTGTGCAACGCCAGGATGCCGTTTTACACTTGCGGCTGCAAATTCTTTTAACTGTGTTGTTAAGTTCATATTTAATTTTTGTTTTTAGACCTTACAATTTCACGAACATTACAAACAAACTTGAAATATTTTAAAATGAACATATTCGTAAATCTATTTGTATCAAAATTGAAGTATTGAATTCCTTGTAAAAGTCATAAAAAATTACAGATTCAATTAATTTTAAAGATAAAAAGTAGGGTCTTTTCAATATAAACTGTTTAACTCCAAAGAAATTGCTAAACCTAAAACTAAACAACTACATGAAAAGAAAACTATGTTTAACACTGACAGGCATCTTTGCCTTAGGCTTCTCCTCACTAACACACGCGCAAAACTGGCGTGCTTCTACTCTTGACGAAAACAGTAATTATTTCGAAATTGTAGAACAAGAGAATCTAGTATTAGCTCCAATTAGAAATAATACAGATAGAAAAAGTAAGAAAAAAGTAAAACAATTTGAACGTTGGGCGGCTTTTTGGAAAGATCGTGTATTACCTAATGGTAAATTTATGCCTGCTTCGCACACCGCAAATCTTTGGTATAGCGAACAAGAACGACAAGGAAATGCCCCAGAAACAGTTGCAGATGTACCTTGGTCACTTTTAGGACCAGTAACACCACCTGTTTCAAATATTGGATTTTACCCAGGAATGGGACGTATTAATGCGATTGCTTTTACAGGAAACGACACAAATACAATGTACATAGGATCGCCAGCCGGAGGAATATGGAAAACTATTGATGGAGGAGCAACATGGACTCCACAAGGAGATGAATTTCCAAATATGGGAATTTCAGATATTGCTATCAATCCAACAAATACAGATATTGTATATGCAGCAACAGGTGATGCCGACGGTTTTCAGAACAGATCTGTTGGTGTCTTAAAAACTACAAATGGTGGTGCAAACTGGGCAATAACTGATTTGTCATTTACATTGGGACAAAATGATATCATTTCAAAATTATTAATTGATCCAAACAATGTAAATACAGTATTTGCAACCACTAGAAATAATATCAAAAGAACAACTGACGGAGGAACAACTTGGGCAGATGTGTTTACTGAAAATGGTGCTGTCTTTAATGATATAGGTTATAAAGAAGGAAGTAACTCTATTATGTATGCTACTTCAAGAAGCGGACGTTTTTACATTTCAACTGACAATGGGACAACTTGGACAGTGGCTTCAAGACCCGCTTTTAGTCGATTAGATTTTGCAACGACTGCAGCAAATACAGATTTAATTTTATCAATTGACAATTTTGGAAGAATTAGAAGATCTACAGATCAAGGAACGAGTTGGACACTAGTTGGAAGTATTGGTGGATACAGTTCTCAAGGTGGATACAACATTACCTTAGCAATTTCTCCAATAAACGAAAACTTAGTATTAGCTGGTGGTGTTGATGGATGGCGTTCTACAGATGGTGGTGCAACTTGGGAAAAATATTTAGATGGATATTGGCAAGCAGGAAATCCTTATTTCTATGTGCATTCTGATCATCATGATATGAAATTCGTACCTGGAACCAATACAGCAATCTCTGTAAATGATGGTGGAATTTTTATGGGAAATGCTCAACTTGACGATGCTTGGGCAGATTTATCTTCAGGAATTGCCATTACACAGTATTATAACGTTTCTGGCACACCACAAAACGCAAACTTATTAATTGCTGGTGCACAAGATAATGATATCGGTCAATATGATGGTGTTGATTGGATTGGAAGAAATCCTGGAAGTGATGGCGTTGAAGGTTTATGGGATTATTCTAATAGTGATATTGCTTGGACGTGTAGTCAGGCAGGTACAATGTTTAGAACAATCAACGGATTTACTTCTTCGCAGTTTGTTCCTACTCCTAACGGAGCACCATTTATATGGGAATTGGAGATTCATCCAACTGTTCCAACAACAATATTTGGAGGTTTTGGAGACATTTACAGATCAATAAATCAAGGAAATAGCTGGGTAAATTTAAACTCAGGTGTTGGCGCTATCGAATTTATCTCTATTTCACCTTCAAATCCAAATGTAATTTATGTTTCTGGACAAGGTGGTACTGTAAAGAGAACAGATAATGGAGGTGCTAATTGGGTAGTACTCAATTTACCACAAGGAGGAAGAGTAAAAAGTATTGAAGTACATCCAACAAATCCTGGCGAAGTGTACATTGCGTATTCTGGATATCAAGCTGGAAAAGTATACCGATCAACTAATAGTGGATTCACTTGGACAAATATTACAGGTTCATTACCAAACATTCCAACACATAAAATTTTATATAAAACAGGAACTATGGATGGCGAATTATTCCTAGCAACTGATTTAGGAGTGTATTACAGAACTGATTCTGCTGGCGATTGGGAACGTTTAGGACAAGGATTGCCAAATGTAATTGTAAACGATATTGAAATTCATTACGCAACAAATATGCTTCGTGCGGCTACCTTTGGTCGTGGTGTTTGGGAAGTTGCTATTGATGAAGCTTCTTTATCTGTTGGAGAAACGCAGTTACCACAAAATTCAATACAAGTATATCCGAATCCTACGGTAAATAAGAATTTTACAATTTCGTTACACAATCTATCAGGAAATAAAAACATTATTATATACAACTTAATTGGTTCGGTTGTAAAAGAAATTAATACAACTTCCAATGAAGAAAAAGTTAATCTAAGTGGTTTTGCCGAAGGTTTATACATGGTAAAAATCATCAATGATGGAAAAAGTATTACAAAGAAAATTGTTGTTAATTAAATGAAGCGGTTTTTAATATTATGCGTATTGACTCTCAATATAATGGCGTGTGATGAAGGTATAAAGCTACTATCTTCTACAAAACAAACCATTATACAAGGCGTACATACAACAAAGCCGTATACTAACTATCTTTTTGAGATAACACTAATAAACGCTGTCGATCTTCGTGTCGATAGCGTTTATATTTATGATAATGCGAAGCGTTATAAAGTAAATCATGTACTTTCGAAATACAAAAACAACAAAAATTACAAGTTAAATGCTTCTTTAAATGAAGGAAATTATATAGTTTTTGAGAATGAAAACAATTCGAATTCAGAAAACAAAGCTGTAATTTATTACCAAGCAAACAGAAAGAATGGCGAATTAAACATAACTACATTCAAAGAAGAAACAATAACACGAAGGTAGCGCCTTCGCTCCTATTTACTATTACTAAACGAAAATCCTAATTATATTATATGATTGGGATTTTTTATGTTTTAAATTGTTTTGATAGACCAAATGAATGGTTTAAAGCTTTTTTTGCGATTTAAGATTATAGTAATTTTTATTTAATTTGTAGGTAATTGTTCTTGTATTGAGTAAGTACTGAAATTCAAAAAGTTTCCAGGATGGGTCAACACGTTTTGTAAAATAATAGGTGTATCGGGTAATACTCCTGTATATTGAACATTTCCGTTCATATCAACATCAATTTCAGTATATCCAGTAACACTGTAGGTAGGAAAATTTAAAAAATTCCCAGCATCATTTAATACGATAGATAATATACTTGGTGTATCTGGATCTGTTCCTAAATATTGTATTATACCATCTCCGTTAGTGTTTCCTGTCCACATACCTAAAAAATCATTTGATATACCAAGGTCACTCTGAGCATTTGTTCCATAAGTAATTTGGTTAGCTGCATTAGTAAAATCAATTGTTGTCGCTGTTGTTCTCAACGGGATACTATTTTCATTCATAACTCCCAAATGGCTACGGTGTTTTATTACCACATGATAATTATTTATACTTTGATTAAAAGCTAATGGAGAAAAACCATCAACTCCTACTATGTCTCCATCGCGTTGTACTAAAGCAGATTGACTATCTACAACTATAGTATTGTCAGTTTTATCTCTTAATTCTACCCAAATCCAATCAACAATAGCATCATTTCCTGTTACTGCAAAAACACTTGCATTACAAGTAACTCCATCTGAATAAGGACTTGTTATTGGTAACATACCAGCTACACGTAAATCATCACGCATTAACATTCCTTCTCCAGGATTAGGATTTATATATGCTCCTTGTAGAAAGATTTTAGCTTCAAGCTTTAAAATTTCTCCACAATAAGTATTACTAAAAGTTGCCTGAGGATCAATAAAAGTCCAGTTATTAGTACTGTAAGTTTCATCATCAACTAAAATACAAGCTAGATCAGGATTACCATTTGCCGAAAACGAAATAATATTTGTATTGTTTCCATTTTTAATATTTACATTTCTTAGTAAACTAGCCAGAAGTTGTACATTTTCTAGTGCTGGATTGTTGGTTAAATCTATGCTAGTTATTGGATTAAAAGCGCACTGAAAATTTGTAAGTAATATATTATGAGAAACATCTAAACTAGTAAGTTGATTCAAGTTGCTTATAAATTCAATAAGCAACGTATTTTGGGTAAGATCAATAGCTGTTATTTGGTTACTCCCACAGAGTAAACTTCTGATTTTTAAGTTATTTGTAACGTCCAAACTAGTTAATTGATTAGCGCCGCAATTTAAATTTTCAAGCAATAAATTTTGTGAAATATCTAAATTTGTTAATTGGTTGGCAGCACATTCAAGTCGCTTTAGTGATGTATTAAGTGTGACATCTAAATTTGTAATTGGAGTGTAGGAATTATTGAAAATCAAGACTTCAAGCGCGGCATTGCTTGAGACATCTAGGTTTGTTAAGTTACTACGACTGCATCTTAGTATTTTTAAAGTTGTATTCTGAGAAATATTTAAATTTAATAAGGTAATACTAGAACAGAGAATAGTTTCAAGACCTAGATTTTGTGAGAAGTCTAAACTCGAATATGGATTCCCTTCACAATCTAAATATTTAAGATTTACATTTTGAGATAAATTAAAATTAGTTAATTGATTAACAGAGCATGATAAGGTTTCAAGATTTACGTTTTGTGAAAGTGGTAAATCAGTTAGTTGATTATTTGAACAATTCAACTCTTTTAAACTAGTAAAGTCTTCTATACCTGTTAAATCAGATATATTTCTGTAATTAATTGCTAAAACTTCAACAGTATTAATATTTGCAGTTGTAACTAAATTGTCATTAGCAATTCCATTGCCCATACTACTAGGATCTCCCAAAGCAACAATTTGACCATTGGCATTACGAGTTTCCAAGTAATTTTCAAAATTCGCGTCTGGTATTGAAGTTGTTTGCGAAAATAGAATGTTAAATACTGATAAGAATAGAAGTAGTAATAATTTTACTTTCATGTTTTATATTGTTTTCGCTTCTTTCAGAGAAGACTTTATTATAGTTGATAAATCTAAACCTTCAACAATCAAAAAGAAAAGTGCTATTAATACGCCAACACATCTTTCAACACATCTTCAAACTCGTTTTTAGCCAAATATTGTTGTTCTAAGCCTTGATCAAACGGAATTGGTGTTTCCATACTTGCCAAACGCTTTACAGGTGCATCAAGGTATTCAAAACAATTTTCCATAATCATCGCCGAAAGATCGCTTGAAATACTTCCAAACAATGAATCTTCTTGTAAAATAATCGCTTTTCCTGTTTTCTTTACAGAAGTATATATCGCTTCAGTATCTAACGGTTGCAGCGAACGTAAATCGATCAAGTCAGCCGAAATATCAGGGTTTTTGTCCAATGTATCCAACGCCCAATGTACAGCCGCTCCGTAAGCAATAATCGTAATATCATGACCTTCTTTCAACAAAGAAGCTTTTCCTAAAGGTAACGTGTAATAATCAGTTGGTACATCTTGATACACACTTCTATACAAAGCCTTATGTTCAAAGAATAATACCGGATTTGGATCATTTATCGCGGAAGCTAACAAACCTTTTGCATCTTTTGGAAATGCCGGATATACCACTTTTAAACCTGGTGTTTTGGTAAACCAAGCTTCGTTAGTTTGTGAGTGAAATGGTCCAGCGCCAACGCCAGCTCCACAAGGCATTCGTACGACAACATCTGCATTCTGATTCCAGCGATAGTGTGATTTTGCTAATAAATTTACAATTGGGTTGAATCCACTTGACACGAAATCAGCAAACTGCATTTCCATTACGGATTTCATTCCGTTTATCGAAACTCCATACGTCATCGAAACAATAGCCGATTCACAAATTGGTGTATTGCGTACACGTTCTTTTCCAAACTGTTCTACAAACTGATCTGTAATTTTAAAAACACCACCATATTCAGCAATATCTTGTCCCATAATAATCAAATCATCATGACGTTCCATTGATTGTTTCAATCCTTGCGAAACGGCATCTACAAAACGTATATTTTCATTTTCTGAATTAGGCGTAACTTCTTCAAATAAAGAATCTTGATACACATCACTTAATTCATTACTTTTAGTAGAACTTATTTTATCTTCATCAAATGCAAGTTGTAAATTTTCGTTGATTTCATCTGTAATTTCTTTTCTATAAATATCATCAATTTGCGTTGTAAGTAAACCTTCAAATATCAAATGATTGCGAAACATATTGATCGGATCTTTCGCCGCCCATTCATCCATTAATTCTTGCGGAACGTACTTTGTACCACTCGCTTCTTCATGACCACGCATTCTAAAAGTTTTAAACTCTAATAAAATTGGTCTTGGGTTTTCCCGAATACTTTGTGCCAATTCAGAAACCTTTGTATAGACTTCCAAAATATTATTTCCGTCAATAATATGCGATTCCATTCCGTATCCGTTGGCTCTGTCGGCTAAATGCTCACAATTATATTGTTCGGAAGTTGGTGTAGAAAGTCCGTAACCATTGTTTTCAATACAAAATAACACTGGCAAACTCCATACAGAAGCAACATTCAGCGCTTCATGAAAATCTCCTTCACTTGTTCCACCTTCACCAGTAAAAACGGCACATGCATGCTTATTTTCTTTCAATTTATTAGCTAACGCAATTCCGCTTGCAACGCCCATTTGCGGTCCTAAATGTGAAATCATTCCCACAATATTAAACTCTTGCGTACCAAAATGAAAACTACGATCGCGTCCTTTGGTAAAACCATTTGCTTTTCCTTGCCATTGAGAAAATAAACGGAATAAAGGAATTTTTCGTGTGGTAAATACGCCTAAATTACGGTGCATTGGCAAAATATATTCGTCTTCGGTAAGTGCTGAAGTAACACCAACGGCAATTGCTTCTTGCCCAATTCCGCCAAACCATTTTGAAATTTTTCCTTGACGAAGCAAGATCAACATCTTCTCTTCTACCATTCGTGGTTTAAGCATCTTCTTATATAGTGAAATCAACGTATCGTTGTTCAAATTTCCCTTCTTGTATAACATGAATTTGTGTCTGGTTGGCGTAAATATAGGTAGCCATTGATTATATATTCAAAAATGATCAAAAAAAACGGTTCATCAAAATACATTTTAAGAATTTTTGAAATTGTTAATAACTCTCTTTTTCGGACAGTATTTTTTTAGCTACATTTGTAACTACAAGCGATTAACTGCTATAAAGTTATTAACAATTGGTTTTATCTTAATCTCTATACTAGAACGATAGATCCTATGTTTTACAAATACTAAAAATTGAATTACATGAAACGAGCATGCTCAAAATGTTATCATCGAAGGAAATGATTAATTGCGAAGAGCTTGTGACCAATAAAAATAATACATATAAACACATGAAAAATATTCCAAGTGTAAATCTTCAAGATTTCTTATCTGATGATCCTGTCAGAAAACAAAAATTTATTGATGAAATAGGAAAAGCCTATGAAGACATTGGGTTTGTAGCCTTAAAAGGTCATTTTTTAAGTGATAAATTAGTGGATGATTTATATGATGAAATCAAAAACTTCTTTAGCTTACCGTTGGAAACAAAAAGTAAATACGAAATTGAAGGTATTGGCGGACAACGTGGATATGTATCATTTGGGAAAGAAAGTGCCAAAGGTCGTAAAGTTGGCGATTTAAAAGAATTCTGGCATTTTGGACAATATGTAGAAGATAATGATGCCTTAAAAGAAGAATATCCAGATAATGTACAAGTAGACGAATTACCTAAATTTAACAAAGTTGGTAAAGAAACCTACCAAATGCTTGAAAAAACAGGGATTTATGTACTAAGAGCATTGGCTTTACACTTAGGTTTAGATGAATTCTACTTTGATAATTTCATCAAAAATGGAAACAGTATTCTTCGTCCAATTCACTATCCACCAATTACGAGTGAGCCAAAAGATGCTGTTCGTGCGGCTGCGCATGGAGACATTAACTTGATTACGTTATTAATGGGATCACATGGAAAAGGATTGCAAGTACAACGTCATGATGGCGAATGGTTAGATGCAATTGCCGAACCAGATGAATTGGTTATTAATGTTGGTGATATGTTATCGCGTCACAGTAACAACAAGCTAAAATCTACAATTCATCGTGTTGTAAATCCGCCAAAAGAACTTTGGGGAAGCTCACGCTACTCTATTCCATTCTTTATGCATCCAATTAGTGAAATGCCGTTAGATTGCTTAGACAATTGTATTGATGAAGAAAATCCTAAGAAATTTGACGATATCACAGCAGGACAATTCCTAAACGAACGTTTGATTGAACTTGGTTTAGTCAAAAAATAAAATAATAGAAATTTTTCCTAAAATTATATACAAGGCTGTCTTGAAAGTTTTAAAGGCGTCATTCTGAACCTGATTCAGAATCTCATTACACTGATTTTCAATGATGATGAGAAACCGAATCAAGTTCAATTTGATTAAAATTTAAACTTTTTAGATAGCTTTTTCATTTAAGAATAAGGATTTTCTTAGTAAGAATGATCAAGTATTAAAAGCACTCATCATATAAATTGTGTATATTTAATATAACAAACAAATTACAAGTAGTAGCATACAATACAATGGCAAAGAAAAAACTAAGTAGTTTAGAAGATTTAGGAGGATTTGTATTCTCAACAAATGATGATTTTGAACTAGAAAATAATAACGCAGACGAAACACTTTCCCCAAAAGAACAAAAACTAGAAGCGCATTTTAGCAACAAAGGTCGCGGTGGAAAAATTGTAACAGTCATCAAAGGTTTTGTTGGATTGGAAGACGATTTAAAAGCATTGGCGAAACTCCTAAAAGTAAAATGTGGTGTCGGCGGAAGCATCAAAGACAACGAAATCATTATTCAAGGGAATTATCGTGATAAAATCATTCAAATTCTACAAAAAGAAGGATACAATGTAAAACGTGTTGGTGGATAAATGACGCAAAAAGTATTACATATTATTAATGGTGATAGTTTAGTATCACGACTTCACGATATTGAAATTCATGACGATCAATTGGTTTGGCGTGAAATGCTATGTGAAGGAAAAACAATATTTGATCTAGCTTCAGACGATTTCAAAAACACACGTGTCTCCTACTTAACACAATTTGGAGCAACTGAAGAAACCTATACAACATCATTTTTACAACCATTATTAGAAACAAATTACGAAGCATACGCGTCTATTGTATTATGGTTTGAATATGACGTATTTTGTCATATTAATATGATTGCGGCAATAAGCTATTTAAAAGCGAAAAAACTAGACATTCCTATCTATTTAGTCAGTAGCGGTTGGATACCGCATGAAACAAACTTAAAAGGCTTAGGTGAATTGACAAATAAACAGTTGCAACATCAATACGATGAGAAAATTCTACTCACAAAATACGACATCATGTTAGCCAACGAATTATGGCGAATGTATTGTTCTAGTAATCATGTAGCTTTCAAAGAATTCATCACACACAAATCTTCTTTTCCATATCTGTCTAACTGCATCAGTGCGCATTTAAAACGTTTTCCAGATGTCACTAACGGACTAAACATTCTGGAAACAAACATATTAAACATCATCAAAAAAGAAAACATAAAAAGTATACATCATCTTACTGGTTACGTATTACAATATCAAGGATACTATGGTTTTGGTGATTTACAAATAAAAAATATAATTCATAAATTAGCTTCCTTTTTTAACATACAAAAAGAACAAATAATCCTTAACAGACAAGGACATTTAGCGTTAGATCATATCAAAAGTTTTTATGATCAAGTAACGGATGATACTACTTTTGGTGGTTGTAAAAAATATGAATTTTGTTATCATCCTACACAACAAATATTGACAAAACATGAGTAAAATAGCCGAATCAGAATTGATCTTAAATCCAGATGGAAGTATTTATCACCTAAATATTCTTCCAGAAGATATAGCGTCAACTATTATAACTGTTGGTGATCCTGACAGAGTTTCTTCCGTAAGTAAATACTTTGATACAATTGAAGTTGAAAAAGGAAAACGCGAATTTGTTACACATACAGGAACCTACAAAGGCAAACGAATTACTGTAATTTCTACAGGAATTGGAACTGATAATATTGACATCGTTTTTAATGAATTAGATGCCTTGGTAAATGTTGATTTTAACACACGCCAAGTAAAAAGTACACACAAACAACTAGACATTATACGTATTGGAACTTCTGGTTCTATTCAAGAAAACATTCCGTTAGATGCTTTTCTAATTAGCGAACATGCTATTGGTTTTGACAGTTTACTACACTTTTACGATAGTGAACATGTGCAAGATACAAACGTTGCTGAAGCATTTGTAAAACATGCAAATTGGTTTGAGAAAAAATCAATGCCGTATGTTGTGAAAGCTAACAAAGACTTAGTCGACCAATTAGCGTCTGAACAAACAGTTTTAGGATTTACGGCAACTAATGTTGGGTTTTATGGTCCGCAAAGTCGTAAAATACGCTTGAATGTTCAAGATGAAGGATTAAATGACAAACTAGCTTCTTTTAATTATAAAGGAAAGCAAATTACAAACCTAGAAATGGAAACAGCAGGAATCTATGGTTTGGCAAGTTTACTAGGTCACAGAGCAATATCGATGAATGCAATCATTGCAAACAGACCGTTAGGACAATTTAGTAAAACGCCAAAACAAACTGTAGAGCAGCTAATTCAGTACACTTTAGGTAAATTAGTATAATACAAAAGCCTCAAATGAAAAAAATAAATATTGGTGGAGTTCCTGAGCATTTCAACCTAGCTTGGTATCTCACACTCAAAGAACGTGCCTACGAAAAAGAAGGAATCAGTCTTCGTTGGAAAGATTATCCAGGCGGAACTGGTGCCATGTGTAAAGCACTTCGAAGTGAAAAAATTGACATTGCTGTAATTCTTACTGAAGGAATCATAAAAGATATTATTGATGGAAATCCTTCAAAAATTGTACAAACTTTTGTGCAAACACCACTAATTTGGGGAATTCACGTAGCCGCAGATTCAAATTTTGAAACAATTGACGATTTACAAGGCACAAAAGCTGCCATTAGTCGTTATGGTTCAGGTTCTCACTTAATGGCGTATATAAATGCTGAAAACAACGATTGGGACACCGAAAACCTTGATTTCGAAATCATCAATAACTTGGAAGGTGCTATTAATGGCTTAAACAAGGGAAAAGGTGATTATTTCATGTGGGAACACTTTACCACAAAACCTTTGGTAGATCAAGGAATATTCAGAAGAATTGACGATTGCCCAACGCCTTGGCCGTGTTTTGTAATTGCTGTTAGAAATGAATTGTTAGCCGAAGATGAAGAAACGGTTAAAACTATATTACAGATTATTAATGAAATGACTGCCAATTTCAAGCAAATACCAAATGTCGACGAAATGATTGCCTCTCGATACGAACAGCAACTAGAAGATGTTCAAAAATGGTTATCGCTAACCGAATGGAGTCAGGAAATAATCGACGAAAAAACAGTTACCAAAGTACAAGACAAGTTACTCAGCTTGGACATTATTCCTGAAAAATGGAACTATAAAGATTTGACACACAAACTTCTATAAAATACAAGCGAACGCATCAGTTCGCTTTTTTTTTGTGCTAATCATACACACTACAAGCTACGCATCTATTCACGTTTCACGTATAAACACCTATATTCTTAGGGGCTTTTTCCCCTTTTTAAAAGGGGAAGATTGTCGGCGAATGGTTGTTTTTCCTCTACGAATCGACATAAATAAGCGTTTTTATGTCATTTAACGATAATTTAAACATGTAAACGATTAAATGTTTCGATTAAATATCGAGAATATACATTTGTATCAGAAAGTAATAAGGGCAAAATATTACTTCTAGGCTTATAACAACCAATTTATCAGATTATTAACATTACAACTACTATCATTATGAAAAAATCATTATTATTAATCGCAGCAACAGGATTATTATTAGCATCATGTGGATCAAACTGCATGGGAAAAGGTGTTAACTTTGCTGACACTGATGACGCTAAAGAAAACTATATCATGACAGCTGAAGACGCTTCATGTGTAGAAGTTTACTAAGAAAATACTATCCAATTATATATACATTTAGGTTGTAGCATTTTATGTTACAACCTTTTTTATGTTTTAATTTATCTTTATGTCATTCTTGGAACTCGTGCTGAACTTGATTTAGTAAGAAAGGAATCTAAACTTCCATCAAGATTCAAAATGACAAGATT
Source organism: Kordia sp. (assembly GCF_965283645.1). GTDB lineage: Bacteria > Bacteroidota > Bacteroidia > Flavobacteriales > Flavobacteriaceae > Kordia. Next base: position 289,207 of record NZ_CBDIPG010000001.1, read on the forward strand.
CCGTATTTTGATTACTCTTTAACATTTATTCCGCATAGTTATTTAGATGCTGAATCAAATTTAGTATAATTTTTAATTTCAAAAGAAATTAAAAATTACCACCGAATTCCTTCAATGCGTTTGCTTACCAAATAATCATTACAGCGACTAAAGTGTTTATTGTCAAACCAAAAACCTCTATTCGCACTCAATGGTGACGGATGACCAGACGTTAAAACATTATGCTTCAATTTATCAACCTTTGCTCCTTTTTTCTTAGCAAATCCGCCCCAAAGTAAAAAGACAACATTTTCTTTTTTCTCAGAAATCACTTTAATCACTGCATCTGTAAACGTTTCCCAACCTTGTTTTTGATGGCTTCCAGCTTCATGCGCACGAACGGTTAACGTAGCATTTAATAACAACACACCTTGTTTTGCCCAACGTTCTAAATTTCCACTTGTTGGAGGTGCAATTCCAATATCACGTTTAATCTCTTTAAAAATATTTTGCAATGATGGCGGATGCGAAACTCCATCATTTACAGAAAAACACAAACCATTTGCTTGTCCAACTCCATGATATGGATCTTGGCCAATAATCACCACTTTCAATCGATGAAACGGACAATGATCAAACGCTGCAAAAATATCTTTTCCGCTTGGAAAACATTGATTTTGTGCATATTCTGACTTTACAAACGTAATTAAGTCTTTAAAATAGGGCTTTTCAAATTCGTCTTGTAAGTGGAATTTCCAGCTTTCTTCAATTTTTATATTCATCAATTTTATATTAAGAAGTACATATTACGAGTAGTCAATTTCAAAATAAACATATAAATAAGTACCTTTGCATTCGGCTAAAAATCTGCGCTGTTATGCAGGTTAACATTAGTTCAAATTTACAATGATTAAAATACATTCCAAAACATTAGACGATTTAGAATTTGAAACAGTTTTACAACAAGTTTCAGAACATGCAGTTACCGCATACGGAAAACAAAAAATTAGCAATACACAACCTTTTCGCGATAAAGATGTATTGCTAACAAACTTGGCGTACGTAAATGAATACTTAGCATCTTTTGAAAATGAAAACGTAATTCCAAACCATGGTTTTGAAGGAATTTCATTGGAAATTAAACTATTAGCCATAGAAAATAGTTTTCTGGAGATTCAAGGATTTCGAAAAATTTCGGCAATTTCGAATGCTGTCAATTTATTATTGAAATTTTTTAAAAAGTTTCATGAGTACTATCCAACCTTACAATCACGAGCAGAACAAATTGAATTTACAAAAGAATTAATTACAGCAATTGACAATGTAATCAATCGTTTTGGAGAAGTAAAAGACACGGCTTCGGCAGAATTATCAGGTATCCGAAAAGGAATTTTAAGTATTCGCGGAAAAATAAATCAAAGTTTTTCTTCAGCGTTGAGCAGATACAATCAAGCAGATTATTTAGATGAAATTCGGGAAACAGTTGTAGATAATCGTAGAGTTTTAGCTGTAAAAGCCATGTATCGCCGTAAAGTGAAAGGTGCCATCATGGGAAGTTCTAAGACAGGAAGTATTGTGTATATAGAACCTGAAATTACATTGCAATATTCGCGTGAGCTGACAAATTTAGAATACGAAGAAAAGGAAGAAGTTACACGTATATTAAAAGAATTGACAAACTTTGTACGTCCGTTTGCACCGCTTTTAGAAAACTATCAAGACTTTTTAAGCGATTTGGATGTAAGTTATGCAAAAGCAAAATATGGAGCTTCCATGGATGCTATTTTGCCAGAAATTAGTGAAAAACGTGAGTTATTACTAAAAGATGCATATCATCCACTACTCTATTTAACAAATAAAGAACGAAACGAAAAAACATATCCGCAAACCATTGAACTCAGTCAGGATAATAGAATTATTGTAATTTCTGGGCCAAATGCTGGTGGAAAAAGTATCACACTAAAAACCATTGGTTTACTTCAATTAATGCTGCAGAGTGGCATGTTAGTTCCTGTACATGAACGCAGTAAAATGTGTTTGTTTGAACGAATTTTAACAGATATTGGTGATGGTCAGTCAATTGAAAATCATTTAAGTACGTATAGTTATCGTTTGAAACAGATGAATTACTTCTTAAAGAAATGCAACAATAAAACACTGTTTTTAATTGATGAATTTGGTACCGGAAGTGATCCAGAATTAGGTGGCGCATTGGCAGAAACGTTCTTGGAAGTATTCTACGAACGTGAAGCATTTGGAATTATCACGACGCACTATTCAAACTTAAAGTTATTGGCTAACGAATTGCCATACGCAACGAATGCAAATATGATGTTTGATCGTAAAACGTTGTTGCCAATTTACCAACTCGCTTTGGGCCAAGCTGGAAGCTCGTTTACGTTTGAAGTGGCACAAAAGAATGGAATTCCTTACAGTTTGATTAACAAAGCAAAGAAGAAAATTGAACGTGGAAAAGTTCGGTTTGATGCAACCATTGCCAAGTTGCAGAAAGAACGCAGTGCCATGGAAAAGACGTCTAAATTACTAAAAGAAGAAGAAATTAAAGCGCGTGAAGAAAATGAACGTTTGGAAGTTTTAAATACAAAGACGAAGACAAAATTAGAGAGTTATCAGCAATTGTATGATCATGATAAACGCATGATTCATTTGGGAAATAAAATCAACGAAATTGCAGATCGTTATTTTGATAATAAAAAGAAACGTCCATTAATTTCTGAGTTTTTACGTATTGTAGAAACGGAGAATTCGAAACGTAAAAAGCAATCTGTACAAGAGAAAAAAATACAGAAGGCAAAACAAAAAGAAGCAAAAAAAGAAGTTGTGCAAAAAGTAGCGGTAATTCGTGAAGAAAAGAAAGTTGAAAAGAAAAAAGCCGCTAAAAAGGAAGCTTCAAAGCCAAAACCAATCTTAAAAGTTGGCGATCGTGTTCGTATGCACGACGGAAAAGCGGTTGGAAGTATTGATAGTTTAGAAAAAGGAAAGGCTGTTGTGAATTACGGATTGTTTACCACAAATATTTCTATAGATCAATTGGAATTGGTACAAGCGAAGAAGTAGTATTCAGTTGTCGGTTGTCAGTTGAACGCACTTTGCTCTTTGTATATTAGTGGTTTAGCTTTTGCTATAAATTTTAACTTTACTAATTCCTCATACCTATACTTTTGATTCGCTTAGCGCTTAGGTTTTGGTAGAAACACTTCTCAATACGCACTTCTAATATCTCAGAACTATTAAATGTTGTATCTTTGTACTGTTTTTTAAGAAGAAAAAATGATTGATCAATTACCAAAAGATAAGAAAATAGTATTGTTTGATGGCGTTTGTAACTTGTGCAATGGCTTTGTCAATAAAATTATTGCGCGTGATAAAAACGATACTTTTCGTTTTGCTTCTTTACAATCGGGTATCGGAATTGCGATCCAAAAACACTTACAACTTGACACTACAAAACTAGATTCTGTTATTTTATATGAACCTAGTGTGGCATATTATCATAAATCGACAGCGGCTTTAAAAATCATGAAAGAATTTGGCGGTGCTTGGAGTTTGATGCAGGTATTTATGATATTACCAAAGTTTCTCCGTGATGGAGTTTATAATATAATTGCCAAATATCGCTACAAATGGTTTGGTCAAAAAGATAGTTGTATGATTCCAACGCCTGAGTTGAAAGCGAAGTTTTTGTGATTTTTTAAGTATCAACTTTACTTTCTAACAAATTAGAGTAGCTAAACGGTTTTCCAAAGAAAAATTTTTGTTTTTTCATGTAAGCAGGTCTTTCGTCTTTGTTATTATTTTCGACTTCTAAATTTGAAATTTGATTCTTAAAATAACTTATTTGTTGTTCTCTTCTATTGTCTAATTTTTTTAATTGATATTTAGCTATTTTATTTTTATTTAAAAGTCTAAAACCATTACTCCAACATAAATCTTGTTTAAAATTTTTATTATTATAATTATAAATTGTAACTCTTCCTGTTGACATTGAAATTAATCGTTGCTGAAGACTAAATATTAGTTGTCTTTTACTTTTCCTTGAAAATGTACTTATTTTACTCAAATTCTGTTTGTGATCCATGCCAATAGCAACTAAAACTTTTTGAGTTTCCGATATTTGTTTTTTTATTTCTTTATTTATCGAATCTTTTCTTACTCTAATTTCTCGTTTATAATTTATCTGATATCCAACAAATGATAACCAAGGAACATTATTTATTCCATTAAATTTGTTTCCCCAATAATAAGGTTCTTTTGATTTAAAAGTCCAAAAATATTTCCCATTTTCTTCATAATTTTCAAACTTTTTAGGTTCGTGAAATAGTAAAAAGCATTTTTTAATATTTAACTTATATGTTTCTAAAGCTTCTTTACACACTTTTCTATTTGGATGCGCTATGATCATATCATCACAATACCTTACATATAAAATATCTTTATGTTTTTCTAAAACAGATTGATCAACTCTGTTTAATATTAAATTGGCTATAAAGCAAGAAACTGCATTTCCTTGTGGCACTCCGATTTTGAATTTTTTTGTATAATTTTCTCCAAATTCAGCTTTTAATTCCTTCATATTCCATCCAAATTCGTGATCTTCTTTGAAAAAGGTTAGATCATTATTCTTAGGTAATACATCTCGATTAAATGAATAAGAATTTAAAAAGTTCAAAAATATCTTTTTTACTTTTGACGTTATTTTTACACCATTTTGCTTTAATTTTTTGATTTCTTCAAAAAATATAGATATTAAATATTCATGTTGTACAGTGTCAAAGAATTTTTGTATATCGCATTCTGAAACCCAAAGCCTTTTATTCTTTTTTTTATACTTTAAAATTTGTACTATCGAATCATGATGTGAAGGAACTGTATTATTTTTGCGCGCTCTAAATGCGAATGAACAATCTAAGAATGTTTGATCAAAAACCTCTGTAAGATATTTAGCGAATCCGGAAGTAATTATTTTATCTTCTAAAGAATATTGTGCTATCGGTCGATAAATATGTTTTCCTTTTTCCTGTTTAAAAGATTTATAAATTGAGAATATTTCAGGCTTATTAATAAAGTAGCTACCATCAAAAATTCCATTAACTTTCTCTCGAATATTAGAACAAAAAAACAATAAATTGATATACCATTCATCAGGAACTTTACCGTCTTTTTCAACAAGAATTTTTTCAACAGAATATGACTTCCAAAGTCTTTCAGTATTTTTTTCAATACTATTATTTAATCTATTTGGACACAATCTTTCTTTTTTATTAAGCTTTTTCCAATTCCTTCTTGTAGGAAATAACTTTTGTATTTTCAAGAAATCTGGATGTGATTGCGAAACATGAATTTTATTAGTTTTATTATGCTTACTGATATCTCGTAACATATGCTTTTTATGGCGAGCGTGTGACATTTTTGCTCGATGCCTGCATAAATTTTTTATGATTTGTATATCGGTATAATATTCTTCTAATTCTTTCATTTAAAATGGCGTTGGCGTAACAATCAATATTGAGATACATAGCCGCATATACAAATACAGCTGAGCCCATAATTATCAGGATTTTAGGAACTCTTTAATTATTTAAGTATTTTCGGTCGTAATTTAAAAACTACTCTACTAACACCTAGAGAAAATAGATTCTCGTCCTGTTCTACGTAATGGATTTCCACTCTTGCCTACGCCATTTAGATACAATAAGCTATTCAAATATAATAAATTTGAATTTATTAAACTATAATTACATAATACTAATAGCTAAAATTTCAAAAGAAAAAGATTACTTTTAAAACTCTCTTTATTTACTAATATGATAATTACACTAAAAGAATTATATTTAATGCCCATACTACAATTTATAAATGAAAGTATCTAAGTTTAAAAATATTTACTCAAAGACCACTATTGTAAGTGACCTAGGTCAAGAATTGATGGATATTAAAAATGGTAAATATCAGAATGAAATAAAAAAATGTAGGTTTTACACTAAAGCTAACAAATATGATGAATACAAAACTTTAAAAATAAAATTACCATTAGTAGCATTTTGTGGCACTTTTGAGAAAGGAAGAAAATTAGAGAATTTGAGTATCTACAATAGATTAATAATTCTTGATATTGATCATATTGAAAAAACAGAAATTCTTGATGTCAAAAAGTTACTTAAAAATGATATATATATATATTCTGTATGGATATCTCCATCTGGTGAAGGGCTGAAAGCTCTTGTTAAATTAGATGGTGATATAGATGACCATAAGTCAAGCTTTGAATCATTAAAAAAGTATTTTCTTGATAATTATAATGTAAAGTTGGATAATAGTGGAAGTGATATTACAAGATTATGTTTTGCTTCTTGGGATTCTGAATTACATCTAAATGAATACTCTGAGGTTTATAAAGATAAAGTAGAAATAGAATCTAAAGTAAAAACTTCTAAAAAAAGTATTCGAGACAGATCTTTAAGTAAAAGTGCTTATGCAACGGAAGGACTTAATAAACCAGAACATAGACAAATAATTAAATTAATTATTAAATTCTTAAGAAAAAAAGAAATTTCAATTACAGAATCATTTGATAATTGGTTTAGAGTTGCAATGGGAATCTCCAGTACTTTTAGCTATGACTTAGGGGAGAAGTATTTTTTGAATCTATGTGAGCAGGACAAAGAAAATCACGATGAATTAGAAAGCATAAATATTTTAAGATACTGTTATAACAACAGAAAAATAGGCATTTCTACATTAATAACATTTGGAACAATTATATTTTATGCTAAGGAGAAAGGTTTTATTACAAAAAAAGATAAATTCTTGTAGTACGCATCAAAACACATTTCATCCAAAAAATCAACATTTGGTATACTTTCTACTAAAAAAACAGCAACGATTTGCATCATGCGAAGTTGAAGTACTATTTTTACATCATCAAACTAAAAGATATGAAACACTATATAGCAACAGCATTCCTCCTATTGGTTACAATTTCAACTTTCGCACAGAAAAAAGAAAAAATTAAAGGAAATCGTGAAGTAACAACCGTGATTTATGAATTGGATCCGTTTACAACACTTGAAATTAAAGAAGACTTAGAAATTGTATTAATCAACGGAACTACGCCACAAGTGGAAGTCAATACTGATGAGAACCTTCATGAAGTATTCAATATTGATGTTGTGAATGGAACACTAAGCATTTCAACATCAAAAGAAATTAGAAGTAGCAAAAAGCTTGAAATATTTGTAACCATTTCTGAAAATTTGGAACGTATTCATGTAGAAAGTGATGCGGAATTGAAATCATTAACTACATTGAATATCAACAAAGCAGAAATCAATGCTATGGGCGATTCTGAGTTGGATTTAAAGATAAAATCAGATTCGTTAGCCATCAATAGTTATGGAAAAGCAGAACAACGCTATGAAATTGACACCAACGAATTAATTTTAACAGCATTTGAAAATTCTAAAGTAAAAGCAAAAGTAACAGCTACCAAAGTAACGTCGCAAGTAGAGTTTGCAAATGTTCAGTTAGAAGGAAAAACAGATAGTTTATTTTTAGAAGTAAAAGAAAGAGGCGAATTTGTCACACCATTATTTACTGCAAAAGAAATCAGCGTTACAGCTACCGAACAAGCAAAAATTGTAATCAATGCTACAGAAAAGGTTACGATTGATGCGCATGACAATTCGGAAATTGATTTGTTAGGAAATCCAACTTCAATTATAATCTACAAATTTGAAGAAGAAGCCGTTTTGCGTAAAATTAGCGAAAACAGAAAAGGATTTTTGAAGCGAATTTTTTAAAATCCAGAATTTAATAAAATTGACTGTTTTGAGTAAGTTGAGCATCCATACTTTTTGTATTTTTGAATTCCTGTCTACACAGGAATGACACTAAGTTTATAAACAAACTCACACTTTACATGGGCACATTTTTCATCGTTTTTATCATTTTTGGGATTTTAGTTGTTGGCGGATTTGTAGTTTTAATTGCTTTTATCATTAAAAAAGCTACAGAACCAAAAACTGCCAAATTTATTGAAAATGAAAAGAAAGTAATGTACGAAAACGTTACTAAAAGTCGTAAAAACTTAAGTCCGCACAAAGCAAATATGTATGCGCAAGTAACAGATGCAATGGAGTTTAACTATAGAAAAGCTGTTACATATTACAAACTTTCTGGAACTATTTTTAATGAAAATCGCAAACCAATTGTAGCTTTTGAGCGCATTGAACGCGGTATGTACACCAAAGGTCATATGTATGCTATGACCAAAAAACAAACGTTTTATTTTGAATTTACAGGTTTGGAAGCTACGTTTTATTGTGACAATGTACTTTTAGGTCGATTTGATAAAGAAGGTATTATTTATGATGATACTAATCAAGCAATTGGTAAAGCAAAACATCCGATAAAAGCTTCTTTTCAAATAGAATTTTTCAAAAAAACAAATCATCGTTTGGGTGAAGGATTGTTTCCATTACAGCTAAACAACAGACAGTTAGCAACCATAAATGTGGCTCCAAATTATGATGATATTCCGTACGGACATTCGGTAAGTTCTGTATTTGATACTTTAGGATTTGGAACGCCAATCATAACAATTTCAGAAAATGAACAACCTACTTTAGAAGAAGAAAAATGGTTGCTTGCATTTGCTATTTTTGAAACTGCTTTTCATGGACATTGGCTTATTCCGTAATTAAAAAATAAAATCATTTACTAATTCAAAAAAACAGCGTCAATTCAAAATATGAATTGACGCTTTCTAGTTTTCCCTAAAACTGTCTGCTGTTTTTAATCTTAGTAGTGATCAGGACAGCAAAAACCTCCGCCACTACATGCCCAATTTGGAGGACAATCTGAATCTCTATCACAATAAATCATAATTCCTCCATTAATTTTCGATTGTGTTTCTTTCGTTAGTGTTTCCGCATTTTTTACGTTTAAAATTTTGTTTAACATACTTATTTGTTTTTTGATGATCCCTACTCTATTAAGGCTTTTCAGGTAACGCCTTTGTGAAAATCAAAGTAGCATTTATTAGTAAATAAACTGTCCATACCGATAAATGTTGATGAATTATAACAAAGATTGACATTTTTTAATTCAACTTATATCGTAGAAATAAAGCCTGTAAACTAAAAAAAATACTACAGGATAATATAGAGCTATCGAAATTTAATTAAAACTTTGAATTCACGTAAGTTCTCTACTTTACGCTGACAATTAGTTAATTTTAATAACTTAAGATACAGTGTCTGGGTTTTTATATTAAACTAATAAAGTTGTTATCTCTCAAAAATTTGGTTTAAAATGTTTTTTAGAAGTTGTAACGCGGGTTTTAGAAAGCGAAAGGGAAAAGTGGATAATTTTTAGCTTAAATTTATTAGGAAACCCTTTAACTACCTTTTGCATGAAACATAATATATCCCTGATTTTCATACATATACTAAGGTTTCCCTGTTGTAAACATTCAACACAAAAAGACGATGACAAAGAATCATATCGTTTTTTTGATACAACTGAGAATATGTATTCGTTCGAAAATATCAAAGATGTCTGGAATGCCCTATTGGAAAGAAACGAAATAGCTCAAAAAAGTAACAGCATACAGATAAAAGAACTCACAATTGAAGTGTTAACAGATAAAATAAATGATACAGATCAGCATGTGATTTTGGGCGAAACAAACAAAAATGGTGTCATGATCGTATCTAAATTAATGGTCAAAAACGAACATTATGTCTTATCAAATGAAATTGCAATGTATCATGATTGTACATCAATTTCAAATATCACTCTTATGAATGGTCATTGGACTTTTGAGAACAAAAATAATAAAATCGATACGATTGAGATTATATCAATACACTAGGTTTTAGCATTAAAACAAACCGATTTGTCCATCACCAGAAGGTTTTTCTCCACTTTCATCACCTTTTACAGTTTCTTCATCAACCACTTCTATTTCTTCCGCAGGCACTTCTTTTTCCTCTTCATATGGCAATGAATCCAACGTATTTATTTGTCGAACTTTGTCAGTTGTAAGTTGATTTCCAAGCGCTTTTATTCCTTTTACTGAGATGAATTCTTCTAAATTCACTTCCATGTTTGGCTTTTGATCTTTTCCACGTTGTTTGTAAAAAACTATTTCCGCCATTGGTCGCCAATCGGTCATTACAATTTCTAATTGTGATTTTGGATGATCGGTAATGAATTGTTCTACTTTGGAAGTGTTTTCAACCAAGAAACGTTTTACATAATACCGTTCTTTTTCTCCATCAAAATAGATAGCAGAAATTGGTTTTTTAGGATTCCATTTTTCTAAGACAATCATATAGCTATCAAAATGTGCTGTTAATTCTGGAAGAATTGTTTTTAATTCTCCTTTTTGATTGATGATTAGCAGACGATCTTCACCTCTAAATTCGCCGATCAATTCGCCTCTTTCGTCTACATTTAAACGTTGAACTGTATCATCAAACCATATTTTACGCGGTTTTAAAGTAGAAACTCCTTTTTCTTTGAGCTCAATACGTTTGATGGAATATTTTGTTACAATATTACCTTTTACACCACGACCTTTTATGGATAAATCGGCAAAATCAATATCCCATTTAAGCTTTTTAATGCTTCCAGCTTGGCGCAATAAAACTGTTACAACTTCAGCTTCTCCATTAGGATTTGCAGAAAAATACGTAACCATAGAACCTTTATTTCCTTGTGTTAAATCGTATTCTTTGTCACGTGTAATTGAAGTAACTGCAAATCGTTTTATATAACTTGCACCGCCTTTTCCATCACGATAAATCATGTTATAAACGGTGCGTTTGTCTTTTTTCTTAAAGATGGCGACATGAATGATGTTTTTACCAATAAATGTTTTCGAATCTACACGTGTAACTTGCATTTTACCATCTCGTGTAAATACGATAATATCATCAATATCAGCACAATCCGCTACGTATTCATCTTTCTTTAAAGAAGTTCCAATGAAACCTTCTTCCCTATTTACATAAAGTTTTGTGTTTCTAATTACAACTTTTCGAGCGTCTACATCATCAAAGATTCTGATTTCTGTTTTGCGCTCTTTTCCTTCTCCGTATTGCTTTCTTAATCGTGTAAAATAATCAATAGCAAACGTTATTAAATTTGCCAAATGATGCTTCACTTCAGCAATTGATTCTTCTAACGCATCAATTTTTTGTTGTGCTTTGTCAATATCAAATTTAGAGATACGTTTGATTCGAATTTCTGTCAAACGTGTAATGTCTTCAACCGTTACAGCACGTTTTAAATGTGTAATGTGTGGTTTTAAACCTTCATCGATTGCATTTATGACACCTTCCCAAGTTTCTTCTTCTTCTATTTCACGATAGATTCTGTTTTCAATGAAAATTCGCTCTAACGAAGCAAAATGCCATTGTTCTTGCAGTTCAGCTAATTGAATTTCTAATTCTGCTTTTAACAATTCTACAGAATGATCTGTTGAACGTCGCAACATTTCCGAAACACCAATAAATAAAGGTTTGTTATCGTAAATGATACAACCTAACGGCGATATAGAACTTTCACAATTTGTAAAAGCATACAACGCATCAATTGTTTTATCTGGCGAGATATTATTGGGTAAATGCACTAATATTTCAACATCTGCGGCAGTATTATCTTCAATTTTCTTAATCTTTATTTTTCCTTTGTCATTTGCTTTCAGAATCGATTCGATTAATGAAGTTGTATTTGTTCCGAAAGGAATTTCAGTAATGACCAAGGTATTTTTGTCTAATTGTGAAATTTTTGCGCGTACGCGAATTTTTCCACCACGCAAACCATCATTATAATTGCTTGCATCCATGATTCCCGAAGTTGGAAAATCAGGTAATATGGTAAAACGCTTTCCTTGTAAATGTTTGATGGAAGCGTCAATAAGTTCTAAAAAGTTATGTGGTAATATTTTGGTAGATAAACCAACGGCAATTCCTTCTGCACCTTGCGCTAATAGTAATGGAAATTTTACAGGCAGATTGATGGGTTCATTTTTACGACCATCATAGGATAATTGCCAATTTGTAATTTTTGGACTGAATACTACTTCCAACGCAAATTTAGACAAACGTGCCTCAATATAACGCGAAGCCGCCGCTCTGTCACCTGTGAGAATGTTTCCCCAGTTTCCTTGTGCATCAATCAATAAATCTTTTTGCCCAATTTGAACCATTGCATCAGCAATACTTGCATCACCGTGTGGATGATACTGCATTGTATGTCCAACAATATTGGCAACTTTGTTATAACGACCATCATCTAAATCTTTCATAGAGTGCATGATACGACGTTGTACAGGTTTAAAACCATCTTCAATTGCTGGAACTGCTCTTTCTAAAATCACATAAGAGGCATAGTCCAAAAACCAGTCCTTGTACATGCCTGTAACTTTAGTAATGGTATCTTGCGGATTGTTTTCTTGTTGCTGATTCTCAGCATGTAATTCGTTATTTTCTTCCATTAAGAAACTGCGTTATTATGCTTTAAGACTTTGTCTAATGATTGTTTTAATGCTTTTCTTTTTCTACTACTCAATAATGAAATATTGAATTGTAATCGTTTTGTTTTGTTACTTTTCGATTTGACATAGATATATAGCTTACAGAAAACTATGTAATTTTGTATGCGATACCGTTTTAGTTTTTCCTTTGGAAATTCAGCTCGTTGTTCTCTATAATTGATAAAGTTTGAGATAAATAATCCTTTATTTATGAACGTTAATACATTTCCATCACTATCAAATTCAAAATATTTGGCAGTACTGTATACGATTCCTAAAGTTATTAGTAAACATAAAGGAATTACATACCATAGTTTTCCTTGATTGAATTCATCCTGGAAAAAGATAATATACAGTATGGCCAAAATACTCGCCATTGTTAAGAAAAAGTAGAGAAAAGGAATCCACTTTTTTGTTTGTGCGTTATCAAATCGCATATACCCGATTATTTTTCTTCTATAAGGTCTAACTCTACCTTTAGATTGTTAATTATAAACTCTTGTCTGTTCGGGGTATTTTTACCCATGTAGAATTTTAATAATTCTTCAATGGACGTTTCACGATCTAGCATTACAGGATCTAAGCGAATGTCGTCACCTATGAAATGCTTAAATTCGTCAGGAGATATTTCTCCCAATCCCTTAAATCGTGTGATTTCTGGTTTCCCAGATAATTTTAATATGGCGGTTTGTTTTTCTTCTTGACTGTAACAATAAAATGTTTCTTTTTTGTTTCGAACTCTAAATAATGGTGTTTGTAGGATGTACAAATGTCCTTCTTTTATCAATTCTGGAAAGAACTGTAAAAAGAAGGTAATTAAAAGTAATCGAATGTGCATTCCATCCACATCGGCATCAGTTGCGATTACAATGTTGTTGTATCGCAAATCCTCCATAGATTCTTCAATGTTTAAAGCCGCTTGCAATAGATTGAATTCTTCATTTTCATATACAATCTTTTTTGACATTGCATACGAGTTCAATGGCTTTCCACGCAAACTAAATACAGCTTGTGTATTAACATCTCTTGATTTTGTGATGGAACCTGATGCAGAATCTCCCTCGGTGATAAATAACGTAGATTCTAAACGTCTATCTTTTTTTATATCTCCTAAATGAACTCTACAATCACGTAATTTTTTATTGTGTAAACTTGCTTTTTTAGCACGTTCTTTGGCTAATTTTCGAATGCCTGATAATTCTTTACGTTCACGTTCTGCTTGCAGAATTTTACGTTGTATTTTATCAGCTGTATCCGGGTTTTTATGTAAATAATTATCTAAGTATTTTCCAACAAAATCATTGATATAAGTACGAACTGTTGGTAATTTTCCGCCCATTTCGGTAGAACCCAATTTTGTTTTCGTTTGTGATTCAAAAACAGGTTCCATTACTTTAATGCTTACTGCAGAAATAATTGATTTACGCACATCAGACGCTTCAAAGCTTTTTCCGTAGAAATCACGAATTGTTTTTACAATGGCTTCTCTAAATGCTGATTGGTGCGTTCCACCTTGTGTGGTATGTTGTCCGTTTACAAACGAATGATATTCTTCGCTGTATTGGGTTTTACTATGGGTTATGGCTACTTCAATATCATCACCTTCTAAGTGAATGATAGGATATAGCATGTCTTCTTTGTTGTTGTTATCTTCCAAAAGATCTTTTAAACCATTTTCAGAGAAGAATTTCTCTCCATTGAAAAGAATTGTTAATCCTCTGTTTAGATAGACATAGTTACGAAGCATTTTTGCAACGTATTCTGTTCTAAATTTATAGTTTTTAAAGATTACTTCATCTGGAACGAATGTTACTTTTGTTCCGCGTCTTCTAGAAGTTTCGTCTAAAAATTCTTGATCGGTTAAATTTCCCTGAGCAAATTCTGCAGCGCTCGATTTTCCATCACGAGAAGATTCTACTCTAAAGTATGAAGATAATGCGTTTACGGCTTTTGTACCAACACCATTTAAACCCACAGATTTTTTAAAGGCTTTGGAATCGTATTTTCCTCCTGTGTTCATTTTGGAAACTACGTCTACTACTTTTCCTAATGGAATTCCACGACCATAATCACGAACAATTACTTTTGTTCCTTGAATGGAAACTTCAATTGTTTTTCCTGCGCCCATGACATATTCATCAATGGAGTTGTCTAGTACTTCTTTTACAAGAATATAGATTCCGTCATCGGCAGAAGATCCATCACCCAATTTTCCGATATACATTCCAGGACGCATACGAATATGCTCTTTCCAGTCAAGTGAACGTATATTATCTTCGGTATATTGTGTGTTTCCATCCATGGATTGAAGTAGTATTAGGGTTGGATGCTAATATAACACTTACCATCAAAAAATAAAACAGGAACGCCCGAAAATAATCAACAAAAAGCGCAATATTTTTGTAAATATTGCGCTTTTTTAAAGTATTATGAATTATTCTGGTTATTCTGACCAATAGCTAAGTGTTACAACGGCTTCTCCATTGTTATCAACTAAGCTTGGATCTAAGGTTAAGATGACACTTGATGCACCATCAAAATATCCATCATACGCATCAAAACGATACGTTCCTGCTGGCAAGTTTGAAAAGCTATCAAAGTTGTAACGGTCTGTGTAAAAAATTTCTCCCGTTGCTTGATTTGTAGCCGCATAGCCAGGTAGTGTTCCTGCTGGAACTGACGCACCTGAATTTTCATCCACTAATTCTATACGTACATTGTACGTAATTGCCAATGATTTTAGCGCAGTTGCTTCCGTTTTAATTTCTTTTGCTAAATTAATTTGATTGTTTAGTAAAGTTCTAATTTCACGAATTAACTGACGCGCCGTATTTCTGTTATTTTGCTGAATTGCAGTTGCTAATGCAGCACTTTTGATACGAACAAAATCTTCGTTTCCTTCAATGGTAGAAGCTTTGCTTTGAATACTTGCAGGATCAATGTTACTGTTTCCTTGCGCGGCTTGTCCGATGTAATAAATTACTTCATCACTGAACTCTTCAACAACTTCCATGCTTACATCCATAACTTGAAGATATGTAGCAACATCAGCATTTACGTTGTTGTTTACTAAATAATCAACTGTTAAGGTTTTTAAAGCGGCTTTTACTCTTTTGGCTTCAATACGAATTACGTCTGCGGAATCAAATGTTTCATCTAAATCGTCAATTACAGATTGCTGCGCTTGTGTTTGTACGGCGAAAAACATAAGTAATGCGCTTAATACATAGGTAATTTTTTTCATGGTATTATGATTTATTTGGTTATACCGTAAAAGTACGACTAGCATGTATCTAAATGATTACTGTAATATTATAAAAATCTTAATGTTTTCTATTACTTTTTAAAGCTGTTTTGTGTGAATTGCGCTGTTAATTTTAATATTACAATTGTACATAGAAAATTAATGAACTCATGAATGGCAGATTTCGAAGGCTTTAGAAGGTTTAAGGTTTTTTTTTCTTTAAATTAATCAATACGATTCCCAAAATAACAATCAGCGCGCCAAAATACTGTAAAAGGCTTAGTTTTTCTCCTAAAAATAGAACCGCCAAAATTATGGTAGCAATAGGTCCGATTGCTGCAATAATAGCAAAGTTTGAAGAGCTTATCCGCTTTATAGATTCTGAAACCAAAAATGAAGGAATTACAGTAGCAAATAACGCGATTAGGAATCCTAATAGGTATACTTCCCACGAAAAATTGAAGATATCAAAACTTCCCGCTATTCCATAATGAACAAATACACATATACAAGAAACCAACATAACATATGCAGTAAATTTTACAACGCCAAATTTTGGAATTAACCAACCGCTTCCTACTAAGTATACTGCATAAGTGAATGCGCTTAATAAGATAAATGCACCTCCAATGTATGTGTCGTTTCCAGAAAATTGAACTTCTTGTCCAAACGCAATGATGATTCCTATATACGTTATACCAATTACAAGCAGTTGCTTAGCTGTTATTTTTGTTTTTAAGAACAAACGATTTAATAAGAGTACAATGGTAGGATATAAGAACAAAATAATTCGTTCAAGACTTGCTTTTATATAAGTTAGCCCAATAAAATCAAACAAACTCGCTAAATAATAGCCAACAAATCCAAATACTAGTATCCATACATAATCTTTGTGTGTTGTAGGAGCAGAATTTTCTTTGTTTCTGTATAGATACGCAATCACAAGATATATGGGAAACGAAAAAAGCATTCTTAGCAATAAAGCATCTAAGGAATTTACTTCATAGTTGTACATTAATTTAACCATGACAGCTTTTGAAGAAAACAGTATAATTCCTAAAATACCTATACAGATTCCATATAAAAATGTGTTCCTAGATTTCATCCAATAAAAGTATGATTAGTTTAGATTAAATAATTATCAAATAAAATCATTTTACAACACTCAAACCTATAAATTGACACTAAAAAAACCTTCAAGTCTAACTTGAAGGTTTTAGTATATTATTTCATTTTTTTTGTTTATACATTGAATAAGAAATGCATCACGTCGCCATCATTAACAACATATGCTTTTCCTTCTACAGATAGTTTTCCAGCTTCTTTTACTTTGGCTTCTGTTCCGTAGGTTACATAATCATCGTATTTGATCACTTCTGCACGAATGAATCCTTTTTCAAAGTCTGTATGAATGACGCCAGCCGCTTGTGGTGCCGTTGCTCCAATAGGAATTGTCCATGCACGTACTTCTTTTTCACCAGCTGTAAAATAGGTTTGTAAATCTAATAATTTATATGCTGATCTGATAAGTCTTGAAACGCCAGCTTCTTCCAACCCGATGTCTTCTAAAAATAATTGACGCTCTTCATAGTCTTCTAATTCTGCAATATCTGCTTCCGTTCCGACAGCTAATACAATAATTTCTGCATCTTCATCTTTTATTGCTTCACGTACTTTTTCTACATATGCATTTCCTGATTTTGCTCCAGCTTCATCAACATTACATACATATAAAATTGGTTTTGCTGTTAACAATTGAAAACCTTTCATGAGTTCGGCTTCATCTTCGTTTACTTCTACGGCTCTTGCAGATATTCCTTGCTCTAATGCATCTTTAAATTTCGTAAGCACAGCTTCTTCTTTTTGTGCTTCTTTGTTTCCTGTTCTTGCGGCTCTTTTTACCTTTTCTAAACGTTTTTCAACAGTTTCAAGGTCTTTTAACTGCAATTCAATATCAATTGTTTCTTTATCTCTGATTGGATCAACACTTCCGTCAACATGAATAATATTGTCATTATCAAAACAACGCAATACGTGCATGATGGCGTTGCATTCGCGAATGTTTCCAAGAAATTGATTTCCTAAACCTTCTCCTTTACTTGCACCACGAACCAATCCGGCAATATCAACAATCTCAACAGTTGCTGGTAATACACGTTGCGGATTAACCAATTCTTCCAACTTTTCAAGTCTCAGGTCTGGTACATTTACAACTCCTAAATTAGGCTCAATAGTACAAAATGGAAAGTTTGCACTTTGTGCTTTCGCACTTGACAAACAGTTAAATAAGGTTGATTTTCCAACGTTCGGTAATCCTACAATTCCAGCTTTCATGTGATAGATAAAAATTTTGTGGTGCAAATATACTATTTATGCGTTGATAATATAATTTATTTTTAGACAACTTAGACCGTGTTAGAATGTTAACTAATTTGTGGTTGATTTAAATGAAAATATATTATTTTGTAATTATAGATTTTACAATTTCATAAAAGAAATCGCCAATACAATGATTGACGATTTCTTTAAACTGATATTTACTTTGATTGTTTTAACGCGCTCTTTTACGCATACTACCAAGCGAACGTAATTTTTTCTCAAATAACTCCATTGATCTTTGAAGTCCATCCTCCATTCCTTTTGTAAATACTTCTTGAATGATTGCTTCATCTTTTTCAGTAAGTCGTCTTTTAGGATTTCCAAATTTATCTTTCAATCTCGCAATTCCCATTCCCAAAGCAGTTCCTACCATTGGTTGATAATTAACAAATTGATTGTGAATTGCGTCTTCACTTGCATCACGTTCCTGATTCCAAACATCTAACTTTTCTGCCAATTCAGGCGCAACTGATTGCAACATTGTAATACAAAAGTCAAGTGCCTCTGCGGGAGATTCTTCACAACTAATAATATCTATCATATGCATTCCAATAATATATAAGTCAGACGTAGGAATTTCTTCCGCCTTCATATTCATATCCAAAATACTAGCTTCCAAAACTCGCCCAGAAAGCATTGTATACATAGTGTATCGAATGTAATGACACAATCGTCTTCTATGTTTGGCAATCCACTTGGTAATGTTTTTCGGATATTGATAGACAACTTGTAATGTTTGCGCATCAAAACCTTCAAGATTGATATTTAAAAAGTGATGCCAAGTAGAATCTACCACAATTCGTCCAACATCTGCTATGCGACCTTCAAAGGTGTGAACAGCAGGAAAACAATGTGGTTGTGTTGGTGATTTGTATCCACCAGTATTTCCTGAAGGAACAAATGATATTGCGATAGTTTGCGTTCTAATTTTATGAATTAAGCCCGTTTTTGGATTTTTAACATGAAATGTAGTTTCTGGCTTACATTCACCTTCATGCGGATGATCTGGTAAAATATCGATGATTCCAGAAGGTTTGATCGATCTCTTTATAGACAATACTGGATGCGGATACACATTAGGATAGGCTCCGTATAATCTTGTATGAATATCTTGTGGCAATTCGTCTTTTTGATCGTCGACGGTATATGAGGAAAAATTGCCTTCTGGTGGTTTATTGGTGTCATTTCTTCTATCTCCTATCATACTTACTTCGCCATTACCAAAATTTTCCCAATGGCGCATGTCTTTTACTCTAGTAACATTTCCTGAAAGACCTGAACCTATATTTCCGTGATCGCCTGTAGCAAAAACGCCGCCGCCTTTCACCATAAAGTCATCAATTACTGTTAATTCAGCTTTGGTAATCGGATTAGAAGTATGTCCCATTAGCCAAATTTGATCATATTTTTCTGGGTCAAAATGCGCAGGATTGTCAAATTTGAAGTCTACAATTGTTCGAACAAAATCTGGGTTTGACTCTTGCATAGCTACACTTCCAGGGTTTTCTCTGTGTGCTAGCGTAACTTTAAGTTTTAAATTGGTGTTACTTTCTTGCTCCATTTGTTTGAAGATGGTTAAAAAGCTAGACAAACCAAATTCACCAAGTCCGTAATTAATAATACCATCTGCTACCATTAACACCTCAAAGTCACAAGATACATCAAACCACCAAGGTTCTAACATTTCTGGACGATTTAGCATAATTTCATTTCGGAGTTGTACATGCTCATCTTTGGTCATTGAGCTCAGGTTTTTGAGACGGTTTTCAAAATCATTTTTTTCCATAATTTGATACATTAGTTGTTAGTAATACTCAAAGCTATAGTATTAAAACAAGCTAACAATCAGTAATTTACCTGTATTTCAGGTGAAATATCCCCTTTTTGAATAATTTAATTCTTACAAAGTTCTTTTTAAAGAATGTATAGTCGTATTTTACGAACTTCACTCAAAATTATTTTGATACGAAACGCTTCAATTTTGTTAAATACGGTATTCACGTTTTGAATTGAATCTCAAATAGTTGATTTTTGTGTTTCAAACCAATCAAAACTATTATATGTCTCGATTTTTTAAGCTCGTATTTTCAGTACTTTTCCTAAGTGTATTTGTGATGAATGCACAAGAAGCAACTTCTCTTTCATACTATTTACCACAAGATGTAACGTATAATAAAAACATTCCAACACCAGAAAGCGTGATTGGTCACGAAGTTGGAAAATGGCACGTAACACATGACAAATTGGTGATGTATATGAAAGTCTTGGCGAATAGTTCGGATAGAATTACGTTGGAAGATCGTGGTAAAACGTTTGAAGATCGTCCGTTGTTACTATTAACAGTTACATCTCCAAAAAATCATCAAAATATTGAAACCATTCGTAAAGAACATCTTGCATTAACGGAAAGAGACGGTCGAAATACAGATGTTTCTAACATGCCAATTGTGGTGTATCAAGGTTTTTCTATTCATGGAAACGAAGCTAGTGGAAGTAATGCGGCATTACTCCTCGCCTATTATTTGGCCGCCGCTGAAGGAACAGCAATTGATAATTTATTAGCTACGACTGTTATACTTTTAGATCCTTCTTACAATCCGGATGGCTTACAACGTTTTGCGAGTTGGGTAAATCAGCATAAAAGTGAACATTTAATTTCCGATCCGCAAGATAGAGAATTTGCAGAAGCTTGGCCGCGCGGACGCACAAATCATTATTGGTTTGACATGAACAGAGATTGGTTGCCTACACAATTGCCAGAATCGCAAGCACGTATTAAATCGTTTCATAGTTGGATGCCAAATATTTTGACAGATCATCATGAAATGGGTTCAAATTCTACGTTTTTCTTTCAACCTGGAATTCCGTCGCGAACACATCCATTAACACCACAAATGAATCAAGATTTAACCAAAGAAATTGCAACATACCACGCAAAAGCTTTTGACAAAATTGGTTCATTATATTATACAGAAGAAAGTTTTGATGATTTCTATTATGGAAAAGGCTCTACGTTTCCAGATATTAATGGAAGTATCGGAATTTTGTTTGAACAAGGAAGTGCGCGCGGACATGTGCAAGAAAGTGAAAATGGTTTGATTACGTTTCCGTTTGCAATAAGAAATCAATTTACAGCGGCTTTGTCTACGTTAGAAGCTGCTAAAAATATGCGCCCGACTATTTTAAAATATCAACAAACATTTTATAAAAATGCAGGACAATTTAAATCGCCACAACTTGGAAACGCAATTGTTTTTGGTGATGAAAAAGACGCAGCAAAGACATTTCATTTTGCAGAAATGCTACAACGACATAAAATTACATTTCACGAAGTAAAAAATGATTTTACGCACAACGGGAAAACGTATAAAAAAGGGGCAAGTTTTATTGTTCCAACTGATCAGCGTCAAAGTAGATTGATTACTGCAATGTTTGAAAAACGCACACAGTTTCAAGATAGTTTATTTTATGATGTTTCCGCATGGACATTGCCTTTAGCGTTCAATTTACAATATGATGCATTAAATTCTACAGCAAATGCAGGAACCGTTGTTTCTGAGTTAAAAGCTCCAAAAGGAACCGTTATTGGAAATGGTACTTACGCGTATGTTTTTGAGTGGAATGAGTATTATTCACCAAAAGCATTGGCACACATAAAAGCAAAAGGATTGCGAGCAAAAGTTGCCATGAAACCATTCACACTTGAGGGAAATAGTTATGATTATGGAACGATTATGATTCCTGTGCAAAATCAAAAATTGAATGCGCAAGAGTTGAAGCAATTTTTAAATAAGGTCGCTGCAGAAAGTCATATGAATATTACGGCTGTTCGTTCTGGCTTGACCGAAGGAATTGATTTGGGAAGTAATAATTTTGAAGCTGTAAAAGATATCAAAGTTGCTATGATTATTGGCGGAAATATTAATTCATATGATGCTGGAGAAATTTGGCATTTATTTGATCAACGTTATGAAATTCCATTGACAAAGCTAGATGTAAGCAATTTTGGTAGAATGAATTTATCAAAATATACACATATAATTTTACCTAATACTTTTTCTTTATCGACTAATGAAACTAGTAAATTGAAAACGTGGGTACAACAAGGAGGAACTCTTATTGGCTATAGAAATGCAAGTCGTTTTTTAACTAATAAGAAGTTTATCAATTTAGATTTCAAAAAGACTGGAATAGAATCAAAAAATGTTTCATTTGCTGCTAAAGGAAATCATAGAGGTGCACAAGTAATTGGTGGCGCTATTTTTAATACTAAAATTGATCGTTCGCATCCAATTAATTTTGGGTATATGTATGACGAATTGCCAATGTTTAGAAATACAACATTATTTATAAATCCAAATGAAAGAAGTTATAACAATCCAATTCAGTATACTAATACTCCTTTGTTAAGCGGATATATTTCAGAAGAAAACTTAGAACTTTTAAAAAACAGTGTTCCTTTTCAGACAACGAGAATGGGAAGTGGACGTGTGATTGTTTTTACAGATAATACAAACTTTAGAGCATTTTGGTACGGAACCAATAAGTTATTGATGAATGCAATTTTCTTTTCGGGAATGATGTAGGTTGAGTTGTGAGTTGTGAGTTGTGAGTTGTAAGTTGTAAGTTGTAAGTTGTAAGTTGTAAGTTGTAAGTTGTAAGTTAAATTAATTTAAAATTCAACATTTAGCACTTAACATCTAGATTTTTACGAGATTTTTAAACCATTTGGAATTTTAGCAGAAGGTTGCATCAAAATAACATCATCATTATCAACTGCGCCCATAACTAAACATTCTGAAAAGAAATTAGCAATCTGTTTTTTAGGGAAATTTACAACTGCCATAATTTGTTTTCCAATCAATTCTTCTTGCGAATAACGTTTTGTAATTTGTGCGGATGATTTACGAATTCCGATTTTCTCACCAAAATCAATTGTGAGTTGATACGCTGGTTTTCTGGCTTTTGGAAAATCATTAACTTCAATAATTGTCCCGATACGCATGTCTATTTTTTCAAAATCATTCCAAGTTAAGTCGCCCATTGTATTTTTTTGAGTAAATTTAAACCATAAAAACGATATATCAAATGGCACTTACACCTTCCAACATGCTTTCTTTAGGAACGAAAGCACCAGATTTTATGTTATACGATACTGTTTCAGGAGAAAATGTTTTTCTGACGCAAGAAAAAGGAACTAAAGGAACTGTTATTATGTTTATTTGCAATCATTGTCCATTTGTGATTCATGTGAATGAAGGTATTGTGAAATTGGCAAATGATTACATGTCAAAAGGAATTGGTTTTATAGCGATTTCTAGCAATGATGTTCGGAATTACCCAGCTGACTCACCTGATTTGATGCGAAAAAATGCTAAAAAGCATAAATTCCCTTTTGTGTATTTGTATGATGAAACACAGCAAGTTGCGCATAGATATGATGCGGCATGCACACCAGATTTCTATATTTTTGATGAAAAATTAAAATTAGTTTACAGAGGTCAATTAGACGATTCGCGTCCCAATAATGGAATTCCCGTTACTGGAAAAGATATGCGATCAGCACTAGACTCATTACTAAAAGGAGAACAAATTTCTGAAGTTCAGAAACCGAGTATTGGTTGTGGAATTAAGTGGATTTCTTAGGTTTTTTGCGTAAATGAGTTGTGAAAAGAAAAACTTTTACATTCAAAATGTAGCATTCAGTATTCATAATTTCATTACTTCCAACCTTTACGAATCATCAATTGTTCAATATGCGCATAATGGTGATTGCAATGCCATGCGTAGATTCCTATGTTTTCTTTAAGAGATACTTCTTCATTTCCATCTGGATGAATGAAAATTTGATTTAAATCATCATCATTCAAACCTTTTAAAAAATACACCCATTTTGCATGCAAAGCTGTTAATGTGTCTAATGAAAGTTGAATTGGTGCGTTTTTACTATCAAATAATTCTGCCCAGCGATTTTCATAATATGCTTTAATTACAGGTTTGTCTTCCGTTAATGTCCATTTGAATCGTGTGTAACTATTGTGATGACTGTCTGAAAGATGATGAATCACTTGTCTGATTGTCCAACCTTCTGGACGATATCGTGTATCTAATTGTGTTGAGGAAAGGTGAACAACCAATGTTTTTAATTTCTCTGGAAAATTTTCTAAAACAGCAATCCATTCTGAAATGTGCTCAGTTGTTATATGTTTGGGAATTTGTGTTTTCCCGATAGGATATTTTAGTTTTTCTAAATCCATAACTATGTAGTGTATAAAAAAACGCTCTGAGATTTTCAGAGCGTTTTATATATTTTTTATTTTACATCCATCAATTCTACATCGAACATCAGTGTTGCATTTGGTGGAATAACACCGCCAGCGCCTCTTTCTCCATATGCTAAGTGTGGAGGAATTACAAAACGCGCCTTGTCTCCTATTTTCAATAACGCTATTCCTTCGTCCCAACCTGGAATTACATTTCCTTGTCCTAATGGAAAATCAATTGGTTCATTTCTTTTATAAGAAGAATCAAAAACGCCACCATCAGGAAACATTCCTTTATAATGTACAGAAACTGTTTTTCCTTTTTCTGCTTGAGCGCCATCTCCTTTTTGAATAATTTTGTAGCGTAAACCGCTTTCTGTTTTATCAAAACCAGTTGCGATTTCTTCCAATTCTTTTTCTTGCTTTTCTTTTGCTGCTTGAATACGTGTTGCTTTTGCTCCTTCAAACAATCTAAAAGATTCTACAGCATTAAACGCTTCAGCTTCAGCTCCGACACGAACAATTTCTACTTTTTCTAATGTATCGCCTTGTGCAATAGCGTCTACAACTTCTTGTCCATGTGCTACATTTCCAAAAACAGTATGTTTTCCGTCTAACCATGGAGTTTCAACGTGTGTGATGAAAAACTGACTTCCATTAGTTCCTGGACCAGCATTTGCCATCGAAAGTACACCTGGCGCATTGTGTGTTAATTCTGGATGAAATTCGTCATCAAAAGTATACCCTGGACTTCCAGTTCCTGTTCCTTGTGGACAACCACCTTGAATCATAAAATCAGGAATTACTCTATGAAATTTTAATCCGTCATAATAAGGAGTTCCTTGTTCTTTGGCATTATTTTCAAGTTGACCTTCAGCTAATGCTACAAAGTTTCCAACTGTTCCTGGTGTTCTCTTAAAAGTTAGGCTCAATAGAATTTCACCTTTAGAGGTATGCATTTTTGCGTATAATCCGTCTTTCATTTGTTTATTTTTAATTTAAAATGCGAAGATACGCATCCTAGGACAATTACGAAACAGCCATATAAAATATTATTTGGGCTAGATTGTATTGTTATCCCATAGTTATTTTACCGAAAAACCATAACGAAATCCCAATTTTTGATTTTAACTTGATTTCATAAATCAAGTTAAAAATCTTTTGATTTTCAATTACTGATAATCAGATAGTTAGCTTTATTTAAATCAAAAAAAGCATTGAAATTCTGTTAATTTTTATCTAAAAACCAAATGTCATCTGCGTTTTTAAAATTAACACATGTATGATAAGTTTTAAGTGAAATTATGAAATAATATAGGAAGATTATTACGGTAATAACTTACAAATTACTAAAGATCAGCTTTTTTGAAATATAAGTGGAAAAAATGATTAACAAAATAGAAGAAAAATAACTAGTAAATAACTTAATTAAAATTAAAAAAATGAAAAAAGTATTCGGATTATTCGCATTATTAGTAGTAATAAATTTAGGATTCATCGCTTGCGAGCCAAACAGCACTTCTGATGCAGGTGACGATAACGTATTTGAAAATGTAACTGGAACTGGAGATGAAGATGATGAAGATTATGATGACAGCGGTCTTAGTACACCTTCGACAGCAGCTACTACAGCTGCCGCTACTAATTCAGGCAACTAAAAATATTTTGATAATATAGAGTTTATTCTATTAATTGAATTTTAATAAAAACTATAGTAGTATCTACTATAGTTTTTATTATTTTTATGGTATATGTGTTTAATGAAATTTAATATAAAAAATATTGTATGTTGTTTGATGCTCATTTGCTTTTGTAGCAATAGTTACTCACAGGAAAATATTTCTCTTGATTCTATAATTTCTAATATCAAAGAAGATAAATATCCTCAAATTGTAAAAAAACAAAAACTTGATGAAGCATTAGAGCTTACTTATAAAGTTTCTAATGATACATTAAGAAATGAATATATTTTATCACTATCTAATTTATATAGAAAAAACTCTGACTCTTTGATGTTCAGAAAAACAACATCACAATCTTTAGATTTGTCAGAAAAATTAAATGATTCTATTTCTATCGCTAGATCATATTGGAGATTAGGTAGTTTTCTTAAAACAATTAAAAGTGATAGTTCCTATCATTATTATCACAAAGCAAAAGAAATATATGAATTGAAATCGGAACAACTTCTTACAGGGCAAATGCTTTTTAATATGGCAGTGCTTCAAAAAAATGTTAAAGATTATATAGGAAGTCAAGTAACCACAACAAATGCTATTGAAGTATTTAATGCTTTAGATGATTATGACGGCTTGTATAGGTGTTATAATAATTTGGGAATAATTTTTAATAACTTAGAAGACCACGAAAACGCTATCGGTTATTACAATGATGCATTAGAGACTTTAAAGAGAATTCCAAAAAAGAAAATATTAGAAGCAACGGTTTTAAATAACATTGGGATTGTATATCGGGAAAAGGAAAATCATGTTAAAGCAATAGATTATTACAATAAAGCTTTAGCTTTTGATAGCTTACAAATAAAAAATCCTAAGTTATATGCTACTTTAACTGATAACATTGCATATTCTAAATTTAAAATGAATGATTTTTCAGAATTACCTGATTTATTTTATAAAGCTTTAAAGATCAGAGAAGATTTAGATATTTCTGCAGGCATCGTGATTAATAAGCTACATTTATCTGAATATTACTTATCACAAAAAGATACTATTAAAAGTTTTAATTACGCAAATAAAGCAAAAGAGCTTGCAAAAGAAATTAAATCATATGACCATTTACTTGATTTATACAAATTATTAGCAGTCATAACAACTAATGATAAAAACTCAATTTATTTAAAAAAATATATAAAGCTTAGTGATAGTTTAATTAAAAATGAACGAACAACACGTAATAAATTTGCTTTGATTAAATACGAAACTGATGTTGTTAAAAGTGAAAATAAAAAATTAAACCTTAAAATCAACTGGATTGTTGCCATATCATCTGCAGTTATCTTTTTTGGTTTCCTAATTTATGTCATTACACAACAACGAACTCGTAACAAAGAGTTGGAAATGGAACAACAGCAACAACGTGCCAATGAGGAGATTTATAACTTAATGATTGATCAACAAGACAAGATTGAAGAAGGACGAAAACGCGAAAAAGAACGTATTTCACTAGAACTTCATGATGGAATTCTCGGACGATTGTTTGGAACACGACTCAGTTTAGGAAGTTTGAATGCAAAAGATGATTCAAATTCTAAAAAAACTCGCGAGCAGTATATCAATGAACTTCAGAGTATTGAGGAAGAAGTAAGAAATATATCGCACGAATTAGGGCTAGATAATTTTGACACAACGACGAGTTATAGTACAATGATTGCAAATCTTTTGGAAGAACAATCTAAAATAACTAACTTTAAATACCAGATTGAGGATGATGATCGTATTGTTTGGACAGATATTCCAGGTCATATAAAGATCAATATTTACCGAATTATACAAGAATCTGTCCAAAATATTAATAAATACGCGAAAGCGAAAAACGTAATACTAGATTTCAAAAAGAACAATAATCATATTATTCTAACCATCAAAGATGATGGAATTGGCTTTAATCAAGAAAAAAGAAGCAGTGGTATTGGACTTAAAAACATGAAATCAAGAGTAACTTTACTACATGGGCAATTTACCATTAACTCGGTTCCAGGTAAAGGAACATCTATTAGTGTTGACGTTCCAATGACGTAGAGAACTTAACCTAACCATATGAATAATAAAGATATTAAAGTACTTATTGTAGATGATCATCCAATGATTATTGAAGGCTATAAGAATGCCTTGCTGGGAATAAATTCAGAAGAAATGACCTTGCGAATTGACACAGCTGATAGTTGTGATGGCGCGTATGCAAAAATTAAAAATGCTTCGACAGGAACACCATATGATGTCGTTTTCTTATATATCAAATTGCCTCCTTCTGCTGATGGAAAAATTATTTCAGGAGAAGATTTAGGTATAAAAGTGAAAGAATTATTACCAGAGACTAAAGTTGTTATCTTAACAATGTTTAATAATAACTTTAGAATTCATAATATTTTAAAAAATATAAATCCGGATGGGTTTTTAGTAAAAAGCGATGTTACTTCTGATGAATTAATGCGCGCTTTCCAAGTTGTACTAACTGACCCGCCATATTATAGTCATACAGTAACGAAATTATTACGAACTCGAATTATCAATGAAGTTGTATTAGATGATATTGATAGAAATATACTTTTTCATCTTTCAAAAGGAATCAAAACGAAAAACTTAACAGAATATATTCCATTGTCACTTGCCGCAATTGAAAAGCGTAAACGTCATTTAAAAGAAGTTTTTGATGTAGAAAAGAAAGGCGATGAATCTTTACTAGAACAAGCTAGAAATACTGGATTCTTATAGAGAAAGTATTTAATATAAAATATAAAAAGCGGTTTGATAGTACATATCAAACCGCTTTTGTATTTACATACATCAAATATTAATATGGCATTTGGCGGAATTACATTGCCAGCACATCTGTCTCCGTATCCTAAATGTAGAGAAAGTACGAATCATATCTTACCTCCTATTTTCAACAATGCAGTGCTTTCATCTTCTCTAAAAATTACTCTTCCTTGTCCTAATGGAAAATCAATCAGTTAATTCTACCATCAGGTAACATCTCTTTATGATTCAAAAACTGTTTTACCAACTTTTGCTTCTACTCCATTACCTTCTTGGATAATTTTTTAACGCAATCCACTTTCAGTTTAATCAAAACCAGTTGTGATTTTTTCCATTTCTTTTTCTACTTTAGTTCCATTAAACAATCTGAAAGTTTCCACAGTATTATGCATCCTCTTCAACTCTACAAGAATAATTTCAACTTTTTCAATTGAATCTCCTTGAGTATTAGCATTCACTACTTCTTGTCCGAGAACTACATGTATGCTTACCACCTAATCAAGGAGTTTCTATATGCGTGATAAAAATTAACTTCCGTTTGTTCTTGGTCCAGCATTTACCATAAAAAACACTCCAAGCGCATCGTGTTCTAATTACAGATGAATTTCATAATCAAAATTATATCCAGAACTTACTGTACCAGTTCCTAATGGACAACCACCTTGAATCATAAATTTGGAATTACTCTATGAAACTTAAGTCAGTAATAATCTGGAGCTCCTTCTAGTTTTACTTTGTTTTCTATATTACCTTCAGACAGCGCAACAAAATTACCAACTGTTCAAGTTCATTTTTGATAAATCAAATTTACAAGGATTTCTTCTTTGCTTGTATGAAATTTTGCATATAAACCGTCTTCCATGTTAATATTTTCAATTTGCATTGCTTACCTGTGCATAAAAGAGTTAGGAAATATATAAAAATAATTATTCACATTATTCGTAGTATTAATAGTGATATAACTATTGTAAAACCATATTTTTTTTACCGAAAAACCGTACTTAAAAATCAATTTATAATTATAACTTGATTCTGAAATCAAGTTATAAAAGAAAATACAGTAAACAACTGATTATCAGTTATTTATACTGTTTTATGTATTTAAAATATTAAAAAAAGACCTGATTTAACATATTAGATATGATTCAATCAGGCCTAACTTAAAGTTAACTCTAAATAGTGAGCAACATAAGATGTCAATGTTCCTGCATTTTCGACGACACAGAACAATGACAAAACTTTTGTAAATATACAAAAATCTTCAAAATCACTTTCACTATCGAAAGAAACTCTAAAGTTAAGCGTGTTTTGGCAAGAATATTTTACTAATATTTATGTAAAATATAGCCCTCCTCAATAAGTCCAAAATAAGAGGAAATGGTTAATCACCAAATTGTTTAACTCATTGTAAATGAGATTCAAATCTATGTTTTATCATAGTACGACAGTAAAAAAACAGATTAAGCACAAAATCATGAAGACTTTTATTAAATGGTTGTTTGTATCTTTTTCTATTATAAAAACTGCATTATTAAACATTTTAAAAAGCGTCAATAGTCTATTTAAAAACAAATTTCTTAAGGTTTATCGAATTATTCAAAAACTATTAGTAATCATATTACATAAATTAGTTCATCATATATTAATTAATACTGACCTAATCAATGAAATCATTACTAATACATCAAATTCAGAAATAACATCTAAGTATAGTTTAATAGATATTTCGCTTGCCTTAACAATACATCTCGGTTATTTACTTTTAAAAGGTGTCTACAACAAAAGCTATAGGTAGTTTGCATAATAGTTAAAGATCAAATATAAAAGTGGATATTGAAAAAGTACCTCCACAAAAAACCCAATCGATATGATTGGGTTTTTATTTTTTTTATTTTTTATTAATTTGCTACATCACTAATAAATTTGATACGATATAAGCGTAATTCTTCATCGTCATAATCACCATCAAACTCTTCCATGGCATCAGA
Source organism: Kordia sp. (assembly GCF_965283645.1). Lineage (GTDB taxonomy): Bacteria > Bacteroidota > Bacteroidia > Flavobacteriales > Flavobacteriaceae > Kordia. Next base: position 320,124 of record NZ_CBDIPG010000001.1, read on the forward strand.
AATTTTATCACTTTCAGATTCTAGGAAATATTCATGAATTTCTTCTTGCTGGTCTTCATCCAAAACTTCATCAATCCAATAATTGATATTTAATTTGGTTCCGCTATATACAATTTGTTCCATTTCTTTAATAAAATCATTCATAGCCAGCCCTTTAGCAGAAGCAATATCATCTAAAGGAAGCTTTCTATCTACATTTTGAATAATGTACAATTTTAAAGCAGAATTAACACCTGTACTTTTCACTACTAAATCATCTGGTCTAATAATATCGTTTTCATCAACATACTTTGTAATGAATTCAATAAAATCTTTACCATATTTCTTGGCCTTTCCATCTCCTACTCCATGAATATTTTTCATTTCTTCTACGGAAATTGGATATTTTAAAGCCATGTCTTCCAATGAAGGATCTTGAAACACTACAAAAGGCGGAACTCCTAAACGTTTAGAGACTTTCTTTCGTAAGTCTTTCAACATATTCATCAACTTTTGATCTGCGACAGCGCCACCACCTTTAGAAGCAGTAATAATACTATCATTACTGGCATCATCAAAACTATGATCTTCTGTCATCATAAATGAAGTTGGATTTTCCATAAAGGCTAATCCAGTTTCCGTAAGTTTTATGACACCATATGTTTCAATATCTTTTCTGAGTAAACCAGCAACTAATATTTGACGAATTAACGCCATCCAGTATTTATTGTCATGTTCATTTCCAAGACCAAAAAATGGTTGCAAGTGTGTTTTGTGCGATTTAATCAAAGCATTTTCATGTCCAACCAACACATTTACCACATTTCGTGATTTGTAGGTTTGCTTGGTATTTTGAATTGTTCTTAGCAATTCAACAACTTGATCCTGTGCTTCAACTTTCTTTTTCGGATAACGAACATTATCGTCCATATCTGCGCCTTCTCCATCATCTGGAAACTCTTCCCCGAAATAATGTAGTATAAATTTTCTTCTTGAAATAGACGTTTCTGCATAGGCAACAACTTCCTGTAAAAGTGCATGACCAATTTCTTGCTCAGCAACAGGTTTTCCAGACATGAATTTTTCTAACTTCTCAATATCTTTATACGCATAAAAAGCCAAACAATGTCCTTCTCCTCCATCTCTTCCAGCACGTCCAGTTTCTTGATAATAACTTTCGATACTTTTTGGAATATCATGATGAATTACAAAACGAACATCTGGTTTATCAATTCCCATCCCAAACGCAATGGTAGCAACAACTACATCACATTCTTCCATCAAAAACATATCTTGATGTCTGGCACGCTTTTTCGGATCTAAACCAGCATGATATGGAACTGCGTTGATACCATTTACCTGTAAAACTTGCGCCAATTCTTCAACGCGTTTACGACTTAAGCAGTATACAATTCCACTTTTTCCTTGATTTTGTTTGATGAATCGTGTAATATCTGCATCTACATTTTTTCCTTTCGGACGAACTTCATAATACAGATTAGGTCTGTTAAACGAAGCTTTAAATGTTCTTGCATCTGACATTCCTAAGTTTTTAAGAATATCTTCTTGTACTTTTGGAGTTGCCGTAGCAGTTAATCCAATAATAGGAATTTCCTGTCCTACGTTTTCAATTTTTTTGATGATATTTTTCAAATTCCTGTATTCAGGACGAAAATCATGTCCCCATTCTGAAATACAATGGGCTTCATCAACAGCCATAAACGAAATTTGTACCGTTCGTAAAAACTCTACATTTTCTTCTTTCGTTAAGGATTCTGGCGCTACATACAATAATTTTGTAACACCATTTGTAATGTCTTCTTTTACTTGTTTTATCTCTGCTTTCGTAAGCGAAGAATTTAAAACATGGGCAATGCCGTTTTCTGAGGATATTCCTCGTAACGCATCCACTTGGTTCTTCATTAAGGCAATTAGGGGAGAAACAACAATAGCAGTACCTTCTTTCATTAATGCGGGTAATTGGTAACATAAAGATTTACCGCCACCTGTTGGCATAATTACAAAGGCATTTTCATTGTTGATAATGCTTTTAATAACTTCTTCCTGTAGTCCCTTGAATTGACCGAACCCGAAGTGCTTCTTTAGTTCCTTGTGTAAGTCAATTTCCAATAAACTCATTCTATCTTTTTACTATTTTACATACATTTGCAATACACTAAAGATACTATTTTCTTTAGTAACCGCAATTTTTAAACTTATTCATTTTGAAATATAAAGATAGTATTATTAGTGTTGCCAAGCAAACCATTGAAACAGAATGTAATGCGATAAAAAATTTAATCTCCTTAATTGACGACGAGTTTGCAGAAGCTGTCTCATATATATACAATTCTAATGGTAGAGTTGTCGTTACAGGAATTGGAAAAAGTGCCAATATTGCTACAAAAATCGTAGCTACGCTAAATTCTACAGGAACTCCTGCAATTTTTATGCATGCCGCAGATGCAATTCATGGAGATTTAGGAATTGTGCAAAATGATGATACCGTAATTTGTATTTCTAAAAGCGGAAACACGCCAGAAATTAAAGTATTGGTACCGTTAATTAAAAATAGCAACAACAAATTAATAGCAATTACCTCTAACAGAGAATCATTTTTAGGAACACAAGCAGATTATGTATTACATGCCTACGCAGAAAAAGAAGCTTGTCCAAATGGTTTAGCACCAACAACAAGTACAACGGCTCAATTAGTTTTAGGAGATGCACTGGCCATTTGTTTGTTAGAATTACGAGGATTTTCGAGTAAAGACTTTGCAAAATATCATCCTGGTGGCGCTTTGGGTAAAAAATTATATTTACGTGTAAACGATTTAGCATCTGTAAATCAAAAACCCAAAGTACACGCAAACAGTTCTGTAAAAGATGTTATTGTGGAAATCTCCAAAGGAATGTTAGGTGCAACTGCAGTTGTAAACGATTCAGAAGAAATTATTGGTGTAATTACGGATGGAGATATCCGACGAATGCTATCAAACAATGACTTTATCGGAAACTTAAAAGCGAGCGATATTATGTCGTCCAATCCAAAACAAATTGCAAATGATGCAATGGCCGTGGAAGCTTTAGAAATTATGGAAGAAAACGGAATTTCACAATTAATGGTAGAAGACGCTGGAAAATATGCAGGAATCGTACATTTGCATGATTTAGTTAAAGAAGGAATCCTATAATGAAGAAAAATAAAAATGAAATGTCATTCTTAGATCATTTAGAAGAACTAAGATGGCACCTTATCCGAAGCTTTGCCGCTATTTTTATCATTGCATGTGTTGTATTTGTATACATGACTCCAATATATAACAACTTATTAATTGTTCATTTAGATGGAGATTTTGTTACCTACAAGTTTTTCTGTGAAGCATTTCAGTTAATCGGCGTAGAAAGTGATTTTTGTTCGTTAGTATTTGATGATAAATTGATCAATGTAGATGCTACAGGACAATTTACAATGGCAATTTGGACCTCATTAATTCTTGGACTCATATTTTCATTTCCATATATTATATATGAATTGTGGCGATTTATTGCGCCCGGATTAAGTCCGAAAGAACGAGGGAAGTCAAGGTGGTTTATCTTCCTAGCTTCACTTCTATTCTTTATTGGGTTGCTATTTAGCTATTACGTAATTATGCCAATGTCGTCGTTCTTCTTCTATAATTTTGAAATTACTGACAAAATTATAAATACCATCAAAGTTCAATCGCATATAAGTTTACTAACAAACACGTTATTAGGAGTTTCACTTGTGTTTGAATTGCCATTAGTGATCTATTTCCTATCGAGATTAGGACTAATCACACCAGCATTCTTACGAAAGTATAAAAAACATGCCATAGTGGTAGTATTGATTCTTGCCGCAGTAATTACACCACCAGATGTAGCAAGTCAGATTGTCGTTGCAATTCCAATATTAATCCTATATGAAATAGGAATCATCATATCAAAAAGAGTAGAAAAAAATTATAAAAAGAAATTTAAAAATGGCTAATCAAGTAGACGAATTTAATGCCTATAGAGCTAAAATGAACGATAAAATTTTAGCAGACAATAATAAAGTTATCAAACGAATTTTTAATTTAGATACAAATGCCTTTTCAGCAGGTGCTTTAGACGTAAAAACAAAGGAACTACTAGGTTTAGTAGCTTCTACGGTATTGCGTTGTGATGATTGTGTAAAATACCACTTAGAATCTTGCTACAAAGAAGGTTTGAGCAAAGAACAAGTTATGGAAACATTAAGTATTGCAACATTAATTGGCGGTACTATTGTAATTCCGCATTTGCGAAGAGCCTATGAATATTGGGAAGAATTGGAACAACAAAATGTGTAAATCGCTACGCTTTTGGATTCAAGATCGCTTTGCTGTTGGATTTTAGATTGCTTTGCTTTTTGAGTTTTGACAATAGAAGCATCTTGCTAAACATTTAACCAAAGTTAATTTAGTATTAAAAAGTATCAGCGTTATACTGAAATTAGTATTTTTACGCTAATAATGACCAAAATATATGATTTTAAAAGCCGATAGTATCATGAAGTCCTACAAAGGACGAAAAGTAGTAAAGGGAATTTCTCTTGAAGTAAATCAAGGGGAAATTGTTGGTTTGTTAGGTCCAAATGGAGCCGGAAAAACAACTTCTTTCTACATGATTGTAGGATTGATAAAACCTAACGGTGGAAAAATCTACTTGGATGACATGGAGATTACCAATTACCCAATGTACAAACGTGCACAAAACGGAATTGGATATTTAGCCCAAGAAGCTTCTGTATTTCGTAAATTAAGCATTGAAGATAACATCTTAAGTGTATTGCAATTGACCAAGTTGTCAAAAAAAGAACAACACATGAAAATGGAGTCGCTTATTGAGGAATTTGGCTTAGGGCATATTCGCAAAAACCGTGGAGATTTACTTTCAGGTGGAGAACGAAGACGTACTGAAATTGCACGCGCATTGGCAACAGATCCTAGTTTTGTATTGTTAGATGAACCTTTTGCTGGTGTTGATCCGGTTGCGGTAGAAGACATTCAACGAATCATTGCACATTTAAAAAATAAAAACATTGGCATCTTAATTACGGATCACAACGTACAAGAAACACTGGCAATTACTGATAGAACTTATTTAATGTTTGAAGGAAACATCTTGAAAGCAGGAAAGCCAAGAGAATTGGCTGAAGATGAAATGGTTCGAAAAGTATATTTAGGTCAGAATTTTGAATTACGCGAAAAGAAATTAGATTTTTAAGAATCAATCTTACATACATTATAAAACCGTTTGCAATGATTTGTAAGCGGTTTTTTTAGTTAAAAATTAAACTGATCAATTTATATTTTTTACTCAATACTAAGAAAGAAACTACTTTTTAAACAATGAGATCAATACATATAATAAGATGATAATTGGAATCGCTAAAAAGTGAAGAAATACTAACAGCAAGATACAAACTACCAAGAAAATGTATTTTGTCATATTATTTTTAAAACTCCAATCTTTAAATTTTAACGCGAATAACGGAATGTTTGCATTTAGTAAGTAGCTACAAAGTACTGTCAATCCTATTAAAAACCATTTATTCAACAAAATTGCATCAATAGTTGCACTTCCTTGATACATTAAAATTAATGGAAGAGAAATGATTAATAAAGTGTTTGCAGGCGTTGGCAATCCTATAAATGAAGAGGTTTGATTGTCGTCAATATTAAATTTTGCCAAACGATACGCTGAAGCCAACGTCACCATTAAACCAAATAATGGCAATATATGAACTTCGTTTTGAAACCAATGAACAGCATCTGACCACGAATGTCCATCGTTCACTTTCTCATGAATTCCCAATGATCTGTTAAACAACTGATACATAAAAATTCCAGGTACAATACCGCTTGTCACCATATCTGCCAACGAATCTAGTTGTAAACCCAATTCACTTTGTACTTTCAAAATTCTGGCAGCAAAGCCATCAAAAAAGTCAAAAAATATTCCTAAAAACACAAAAAATGCAGCAATTTCCAATTGGTTTTTCACAGCAAAAATAACAGCTAAACAACCACTGAATAGGTTTAAAAGTGTGATAAAATTTGGAATATGTCTTTTAATGTTCATAAATATGATTTTTTGTAAAAATAAATAAACTTTGCAAACTCAATCAAAAAGATTCGAAAATGTTACAGCAATAGGGACAATATCTATGAAATTTTTGAGTTTATTAGGTTAGAAAATCGCATATTTGTATAAAAATTATTCTCTTGAAAAAGTTATTACTCTGTCTCCTACTCACAAGTGCCTATTTTGCCAACAGTCAAACTGTCGTGAAATATTCAAATGAATTTATGAATATTGGTGTTGATGCGGCGGCTTTTGGTATGGGAAATGCTGTTGTTGCTAGTATTGACAATGTAAACTCAGGATATTGGAATCCCGCAGGATTAGTACAGTTAGAAGACAAACAACTCGCTTTAATGCACTCTAGCTATTTTGCAAATATTGCTTTGTATGACTATGCCGCGTTTGCAATGCCTATTGATGATAGAAGTGCTTGGGGAATTTCATTAATTCGTTTTGGAGTTGATGATATTTTAAATACTACACAATTAATTGACAGTCAAGGAAATATTGACTTTAACAGAATTAGCCTTTTTTCTACTGCTGATTACGGAATTACATTTTCATACGCTCGTAAATTACCTGTACAAGGTTTAAATTATGGTATCAATGCGAAAGTAATTCGTAGGATTATTGGAGATTTTGCATCTTCTTGGGGATTTGGATTTGATCTTGGATTACAATTTCAACATAAAGATTGGAAATTTGGTGTGATGGCACGCGATATTACGACAACCTTCAACACTTGGAGCATTGACGAAGATTTATTCAACAATGTAAGTGATCAAATTCCAGAACAAGATTTACCAGAAACAACGGAAATTACGATTCCTAAACTACAACTAGGAGTTGCGCGTTCATTTACATTTAATTATGACTATACATTAACTGCTGAAGTTGATTTAAATATGCGTTTTGCACAAACAAATGATATCATATCTACTTCATTTGCAAGTATTACGCCTGCTGTCGGATTGCAATTTGCATACACAGACTTAGTGTTTTTAAGAGCTGGTGTTGGAAATTTTCAAAACGAAAACAATTTTGGTTCAGAATCATTAACGTTTCAACCTAATTTAGGAATTGGATTCAAATACAAAGGAATTCAAGTTGATTACGCATTAACAGACATTGGAGATCAAAGTGCGGCTGTATATTCAAATGTATTTTCACTTAAAATTGATTGGAGTTTATTCAGATAATAATGAAAAAAGTTGTCCTACTTCTACTCTTTCTCTATACCGGAATCCTTCTTGGACAACAAATTAAGCTTTCACCAGAAGCTGAATTCTCAGTAGTTACTTGTGGTGCAGGTGAAGAACTGTATTCTTCTTTCGGGCACAGTGCTTTTCGCTTAAAAGATCCTGTATACGGTTACGATGTTGTATATAATTATGGTGTGTTTGACTTTAATACGTCTAATTTCTATCTAAAATTTGTACAAGGAAAACTTCCCTATCAACTAGGACGAACAAGTTTTAAAAACTTCATACGAACGTATCAATACGAAAAACGTTGGGTAAAAGAACAGATTTTAGACTTCACTCCTGAACAAAATAGAAAACTTCTTGATTTCCTAGAGAACAATTACAAAGAAGAAAATCGTTTCTATAAATATGATTTCTTTTACAACAATTGCGCAACGAAAAAAAGAGATGTTATAAAGCAGATTTTTGGAGATGAATTTATTTTTAATGAACATCATCTTACAGAAGAAAAAACATTCAGAGATTTAATACATGATAATTTAGATTCAAACTCTTGGTCTAGTTTCGGAATTGATATTGCTTTAGGTGCAGTCATTGATAAAGTTGCGCAACCAGAAGAATATCAGTTTTTACCAGAATATGTATTTAAAGCTTTTGAAAGTGCTACAAAAAAGGATGGGAAAACACCGTTAATTTCTGAAACTAAGCTAATTTTAGAAGCTCCTGAAAGCAAGACAAGTTCTAGTAAACTATTTAGTCCATATGTAGTATTTACTTTAATTCTACTACTAATACTAACAATTACCTTTGTAGATTTTAAAAAGAAAAAACGTACTAGATGGCTTGATTTTGCAATCATGCTTGGCACAGGAATCACAGGAATTGTCATTACATTACTTTGGTTTGCAACCGATCATACAGCAACAGCCATGAATATGAACATTTTGTGGTTGTTTCCTATAAATATATTTTTCGCGTATAAATTCTTATCAGCAAAAAAAGAATGCAGAGAGCTTTGGAGACATACAGCTTTCCTCCTAGTTTTAATCGTTGTGTTAGTCTTTTTATGGCTACTAAACTTCCAAGTCTTTGCTACAGCTGCAATTCCACTTTTAACTGCTTTAGCTATTCGTTATGCGTATTTGACGTTTTATTTTAGAAAGCTAGAATAGTGTAAATGAAGTATTGAGAAGTGAGATATTAGTATTGACTTTTCTCATTTAAAATTATAAAAAACTACCTTCCACGATAAAACAACACCGTACTCAGCGTTTTTATAATGATATTTAAATCCAAAAAGAAGCTTCTATGTTTTATATAATATAAATCATATTGAAGTTTGCGCAAACTGTCTTCTACGGAAGCTCCGTAATCAGTTTTTACTTGCGCCCAACCTGTAACACCAGGTTTCACAATATGTCGTATTTCGTAGAATGTGAGACTCTCAGAAAGCTGTTTTACAAATGCAGGTCGTTCTGGTCGTGGACCAATCATGCTCATATCGCCTTTCAAGACATTGAAAAATTGTGGAACTTCATCCAAACGTGATTTACGCAAAAAACTACCAAACCTCGTAATTCGATTGTCGTTTTTAGTTGCCCAAACCGCGCCATCTTTCTCTGCATTAATCACCATACTACGTAATTTGTAAATTTTAAAAGGAACACCATTTTTCCCTACGCGTTCTTGTGTATAGAATAATGGACCTCTATTTCCAATTAAATTCCCTATCAAAACGAATGGTAAAAAAAGTAAACTTACGGACAATCCTAAAATTGCAAACAACAAGTCAAATACACGATGAAAGAACAAATACAACTTGTTTTGATTACTTCTGCTAAACGGAAAATACTTGTAAAAATCTTTCCCAACATACTGTACAGGCACTCTAAACGTCAATTCTTCATACACTTGAATGTATTCTTTAATTGGCAAACCGGTTTCTAACAAAGAAATTAAACCATCAAACAACGGTTTATTGAGTTCCTTTCGCTCATTACTGGCAATAATAACTTCTGAAACTGCTTTTTCTTTGGTAATTTTTTGTAAATCTAAACTTGTAATTTCTTCAAAATCGCTCAAATCAATATCATCATCAGACGTTGTAGCACTTGAATTGATATAGCCAATAACTTTTGAATAATTTGTGTTATTCTTAATAGCGGTTGCTATAATACGGACTTCTTCTTTGTTCCCAATAATTAGAATATTTTTATAGAATCTAGGTGATGAAATAAAGAAAATATACGCACAACGCCACAAATAAATCGCGACAGCTATTGCTAAAAAGAAATAAAGAATCTGTAACCGATTTTCAGGTAATTCTGGCGTAAAGAAAGGTGTCAACAAATAACACAATACGGTAATAGAAACGGTTAAAACTAAGCTCTGGAAAGTACTGTCATACCTGCTTGATTTCTGCAAATTGTACATTTCCAATACAGTAGAAAACAATATGTAATAGATCACTAAAACTACAGACCAAAACCAACGTTCATGTGTGAGTTTAAAATAATCAAAATCGAAAATGCTAGACACAACATATAGTCCGCAGAGTAACGCTAGAATATCGCAAACTCTAAGCAATAGCTTACGTTCCGAAATTTCGAAATGTATATTAGATTTTGAGGCCATAATGCAAACTAAATATAAGAGATAAAACTTTTAGTTTTTCCTTTCACAGCTTTTTTCTTTACATTTTGATAAATGTTGTAGGTAATATCATCGTTAAAGTAGCTGTAAATCTCTTGTTTTAGTAATTGTTCTTGTTTATCGGTTATCGTTTCTTTGAGGTTAAATATAAGAATTCCTTTTTCTTTTTGGATAATTTGATAGGTAAGTTTTAAGTTATGTTTTTTACCCAAATTTTTAAAGATGTAATAAAAATACAAACTTGGATAAATTTGTTGTTTTCCATACACATTCTCTCCTATTCTACCTGTAATTTCTTCTAAAATATAGTGTGCTTTTCCACAGGAACACATCTTGTTTTTGGGTGCTAACTGAATATAATCACCTAATTCATATCGAATAATTGGAAACGCTTTCATTTGTAAATTCGTCACTACAATTTTATGATCTATTTCCTCAACAAATACACCTTCCATGTTTAAATGCATATGTCCTTTTTCACATTCGAACGCAATAATTCCCGTTTCTGCGGCGCCATATTCGCTAATAATTGGCACGCCAAAAGCAGTTTGAATCTCTTCTTTATAACTATCGTAAATTTTCTCTGAAGTTCCTTTCACCATTTTAATATGCGGTGGCTTTGGAAGTTTTTTATCATTAATCAATTTTGCCGCTTGATAAATCATAGACGAATACCCATGAATATATGTTGCTTTTTGTAATTTCTTTACAAATTTATTGAATGCTTTCTCTTTATAATCAAACACTCTAAAACGATTCTGTAGTGCATCTAAAATGCTAATTTTAAATCGTTTAGTTGACGAAAAATCAAATCCCCAAAAATATCCATTGCGTTCCCAAGGTTGTACATTGTGCCAAGAATAACCTCTAAAAATGGAAGCTCTGTTAAACGAATCGGCTTCTTCTTCTCTTTCATACACTAGCGGATCGCCAGACGAACCTGAAGTCGTTGCTGTAAATACTTTTTTGAACGAATGTTTTGTGTGAATTGTTTCATTGTACGCAATCGCATCTGACTTTGACAACAATGGCAGTTTTTTAATATCTTCTAACGTACTAAAAGACGAAACATCAATATCTTTAAACTTTTTTTTATAATATGGTGAAGTTGCTTTCGCGAATGTAATCAACTCGGTAAGTTGCTGTAATTGATAAGATTCTAACTCTTCAATGGACCATTTTTCAGACGTTTTTAAAAAGGCAAACCACTTCCGAATGGAAGGATTTCGTAAACGTTCGCCTAAGTTAAAAAGTAATTTATGGAGCATACTTTAGTTCAATATGAAGTGAAAGTAATTAATTTTTATGAGTTATAAAGGACTATTTACAATAGATTGTATTTGAAGATTGAAAATCAATTCTTTTTAAGAATCTAGTAATTTTTTCCACTGATTTTTCACAATTTTCCAATCGAATTGAATTGCTTTTTGTCTAGCTTCATGTGTTAATCTTTGCACCAACTCAGTAGAATTTACAAGTGTTTCAATCGCTTTTGCCATTTCAGCTACGTTATTTGGAGCTACGAGCAAACCATCTTTTTTATCATCAATTAGAAACGGAATTCCACCAACATTGGTAGAAACAATTGGCATTCCAAGCGCCATTGCTTCCAATAAACTCACAGGTAAATTGTCGAAATTGGTTGTGTTTATAAAAATATCATAATCCGCAGCGCGTGAAATCCAATCGCTTTTAGATAGTTTTCCTGTAAAAATTACATCAGCATTCAATTGTTTAGCTAACGCTTTTGTTTTTTGAAAAGAATCATCTTTTTCAGGTCCAATCATACACAAATCAACTACTAAACCTTTTATTTTTAGGGCATGAGCAACTTCAACTGCCATTGTAGGATTGTAAATTTCGGCAAACGAACGTACCCATAAAAGCTTCGCTCCTACTTTTTTTCGTTCCGTAAAAGGATAATCTGCTAATTCAATATTGTTTGGAATGTGAATCAGATTGGTATATCCGTATTTTTCAAACGTAGCTTTTAAAAACAATGACGGACACACATTTACTTCCGCATTTTGAAAAATGGCTTTACTTTTGGAAACACTATTTTTCAATCGTTCTTCTAAATTTCCTCCATGAAGAATTGGAATATAGTTGATTTTCAGTAAAATACACAGTTTACTCACTAAATACGCATAGTAAAAATTTGATGTACTATACGTGTCAATTAATACTTTAGACACTTTCTTTCGATGTTTAAAAACTGTCCAAAGCATAGCCAACATGCGAAGTATTTTGTTCTGTTTGTTAGAAGTTAACCGAATTTCAAGACCTTCTTGATGTAGCAATTTCCCCAACGTTTCAATTGTTGTTGCCGTTTTTCCGTGACCTGAGACGATATTTCCAACATAAATGATCATCTAGAAATTATTTGAAAAACTAAAGGTTATTTTTTCCGTTCCGTATCCATAACCATCATAAATAGCTTTGTACGTTCCGTTTGGTAGTTTATGAATGTCAATATGATGCATGCCATTTTTCGCCCACGAATCGCCTTGGTTTTTCAATATTGGATTATTCGGAAGTGATGATTCTTTGTAATACGTTTTTGAGATTGAATCGATAGAAAAACCATACACAGCGCGTCCGTAACCGCCAAAATGATCTTGCGCAAAACGAATGATTTTACCATCTTCTTGAAATACGCGTCCAGCCGAACGTGTGTAGTTTCCATTTTTTAATGGCGAACTTGGATGTTCTTTCCAATTTCCGTGTAAACTATCTGAATAATAGAGTTTTAATTCGTTATTTTTCGTAGCAAATAGATAGGAAACATTTTCTTTTTCAAACAATGTTCCATCAACCAAACGTTCATTTTCAATCAAAACTTTATCAACTTTCCAATCGAATGGAAAATTATCTGTTTTGTACAAACGAACTTGCTCATGCCGTTTCGTTTCAGGAATCATATAGGTTATTCCTTCTTTTTTAAATACAAACGGATATGATAAATGAACCGATTCGTCCAATGCAATTCCTAAGTATTTCCATGAACCATTTTCTTCAACAGCAACACCAATATCTGCATGTTTTCCGTTCATGATTTCAAAAAAAGCATACCATTTTCCGTTGTATTCATGCAAAAAAGGATCAGCCATTAGAAGCGTTTTTTTAATCGTATTCAACTCTCTATCAAACACTTTTGTTGTTGTGATATTCCACTCTAGTGGATTTTTAGAAGTGTTTGAACCAATAGAATAATACGCTCCTGTAATTTTTCTACCAAAGAAAGGAACTGGTTGTTTTGTGAAATAACAATAGCCGATGTAGCCTGAGAATATAAATCCTAGTATGAAAATGAATAATATGATTTTCTTAATAAATTTCATATATACTATCGAATAGTTTTTATTTCAGTTACTTTATACAATCGCCATGTTCCTTTCTGCAACACAAGTTCAAATTCTGGTAAATCTATGTAAATTAACACATAATCAACACCATAATCACGCAAAAACTGATTTCCTTCTATTCTATTTAATGCCGTAAATTTTGTGTAATCTTTATACCATTGTACAAATCGTTTCGGATTTCCTTCTATCAACATGTTTGCACCTTTGCTGTCCAAATCTACCGAACGTCTTCCACCCGATCTTCCAATGTCTGGCGCAAAAAATAATGCTTCTTTTGGTGTGTTTTCTCGAATGTAGGTCAATATTTCATTCAAATCTTCATCATCATTACCGTTTGCAATGTTTCCAATTGATAACGAATTTGGCAATACGCGTCGTATGATATCATTAGAAATCATTGGAATGGAATCGAATATTTGATGCTTAGAAATTACTAAAACAAGTGCAAAAGCTCCAAAAAAGAACGGAAATGCTCGCGCAAAGCGTTGATTTCGGTATAAAATATCCAAAATGAACAAAATTGCAAAGAAAAACGAAACGATCAATAGTTTCTGAATTCGAACTAATTGAAACGACATTCGAATGTTTTTATCAAATGTTTCATTGACAAACAATTCTACGTAAGTAAACAAATTTGGCAATACAAATAAGGTTAAACTTAAGATTAACAAGTAGTTGCAACGCAGTTTATCCGTTTTGTTTCCTCTGAGATATGCGTAGATTGTAAATAGCACAACCGGAATGAAATAGACAATATATTTTAGGTGTAACCATTGTTTCCAAAATGTAGTTGGTTCCCGTAAGAAAGAAGAAAATTTTAGTTCAATTGCTTTGTAATATAGCGATACATCATAATCGGCAGTTGTAGAAACATTTCCAAAATAGGTTAAGAAAAACGGTAACATTCCTAAAAAAGCCAACGCAATTACAATAATATTTCGTAAAGAAAATAGTTTTTGAAATTTCTTTTTTTCATAATAATCTTGCAATAACACATAACTTATAAATAGCAAAACGCCACCTAAACCAGTGATTGGGTGAAAGTTAAATAGTAAACCAGCTAAAAAAGAAGCTATGTATAGTTTTAGATTGTTTTTAAAATTGAAGAGTAAAAACGGTAATGGCAATACTGCGTAATACACAACACGTGGCAACATAGACCACATGTCCGAAATTCCCCAATATTCATAACCAGGAATCCAAATGATTCCGCGCATAAAGATGGAAACAAAGAAAGCAATCCAGAAGTTTTTTGTGATTCGGAACAGTAAGAAATACCAAAGTAATCCGAACAGAATGTGACAGATAAACGTAAGTATATTTAAGGCTTGCACATAGTTTCCATCTGTAAATTTTGCCAAAAAACGCAACGTTTCAATGTAAAAAGGTGTATAATATTCTACATTTTTGATATCATTACAGAATAAATCTTTCGCAAATAAACTTGGATCATCTTTTTTGAGACACACAGGAATAATATTGTGTAAGTCGGAGCTTAAATGTGTTTCGTTCGCTGACAGATTTCCTAGATAGTATCCAAAAGCAATGCAAACATTCAACAATAGTACAATGATGTGTTTGCGTTTCATGTTGCAGATTTTGGTGCTTTTAGAATGTCGTACTGAATTGCTTGCAGTAGTAATTGAAACCCAAGAATTAGTGAAACTGTAATCAACATAATGGTTCCTGTTGGTGTAAATTCGCCTAACGAAGCATAATGAACCCAGTTATAAATTCCGTAAACTACACCAAATAAAAACATCGGGAAACCGAATAATAGATATACCGAAGCAATGTTAAAATCGTAAATAAAATAGCTTTTAAAGATGCGTTTTAAGAATGTTTTTGTGAGTTTTGGGATGAATATGAATGGTATTTGCCAAACTTTCATGCTCGATTTTTCATCACCATAATTTGCAGGCATTGGCACATCTTTGATGCGTGCATCTTGAAAATATAGTTCTGCAATTAATGATGATTCAAAATAGTAATCGCGGTGAATGTTAGTGAAATCGAGTTGTTTGAGTACTGCTACTTTTATCGCAAAGAAACCATTTGTCGGATCGAAATTATTCCAATAACCCGAAGCTACTTTCGTTAGGAATGATAGTCCTAAGTTTCCAATTTTACGTACAAACGGCATTTGCTTTAATGCTTTGAAGTCTTTGAAACGATTGCCTTTTGCGTATTCCGCTTTGTTTTCAATTAGTGGTTTTAATAATTCGGGAATGTAACTGCTATCCATTTGATCGTCTGCATCAACTTTTATGACATAGTCAAGTTGTAAGTCAATTGCTTTTTGAAAACCATGTTTTGTAGCACCACCAACACCTAAGTTTTTTTCGTTTTTTACAATGATAATACGATCTGATAGTGTTGATTGTTTTACCAAACTTTCAGGAATTGGTTCTTTTCCACAATCATCAACAATGATAATTTTAGAAATGAACAACGGCAACTTATTCACCACATTTTCTAGGTGTTTTGCAGCATTGTAATACGGAATGATGACTCCTATGGTATACTGTTCAAAGTTGATCATACTTTTTTGTAATATCTTGGTGTAATAAGTATTGCGGTTGAAAATAAAAACAAGCCCAATATAGCAAAAACAGGTCGGTAAACGTATAAATGTTCTCCAAATAATAAGGTAACCATCATGGAAAGCACTAAACCTTTCATGGCAATTCCTAAGTATTTAAAGCGTCTGTATTCTATTGAAAAATAGTTTAATAACCATCGTACATAGAAATACAAACCTACCAAACCTACTTCATTAATTAGGGTTAGATAGATGTTATGTGCAGAGTTTCCAACCAAAATAAAGTTGTTAAAACCTGAGCCAAAAGGCACTACGTATAAGTGCGTTAGTAAGTAATCGATGTATTTTACAGATAGGTTTTTTCGTCCCGCACCTAAATCCTCATATAAACCTCCAACATCTCCCTGCGTGATTAATGATGGATCAGAAAGTTTGTCGGTTACACGTCCGTTAAAAACGTCTGCAATAATTGTAAATACTTCCGAATTATAGGCAGAAATTGCTAAGAAACCAATTCCGACCACAACCGACATGTATAAAAATTTTCCTGTTGATTTTACAAAGAAATACAACGCAAATACTAATAAACCTACATAACTCGTTCGCGATCCACTTAAGGATAAGGCAATGATGGTAAACAAGATTCCTGCAATAAGGAATATCCGATTGATTTTTAAGCTTCGTTCAAAGAATAAACCGATAAACGTAATGAGCGAGGTCATCATGACCATTCCTAATACAATTTTGTTTGGTCCTAAAATTCCTGAGAGAAATCCTGCATATGCTTTTTTATCAATATCACTCCACAAATAAGCAATTGCACCAAAATGCTGTCCTAACACAACAAGCGTAGCTATTATTGCCATGAGTATCTGCAAATAGACAAATTGCCGCAATACTTTAGGATTTCGCATGAGAATGAGAAAAAACACAAATGAAAAGTAAAACGTTAAGAAGTGATACATAAACAATGTTGTTCGTAAAATCCATGTCAGTCTTCCTGTGATGTAACTAATCAAGAAGGTGAAAATCATCATGAATAAACACCATCTGATGAATGTCCAAAGATATCGTAGGTATCGTTTACGATTAATAAACCATAGTAATAAATCTAAGTTGATTACAAATTGATAGAGAATTAGCAAGCCTAAAAAGTCATACAAACGTAATTCATTACTACCTGTAATACTGTATTTAAAAACGGCTAAATTGTAGAAATACGATATTAATATCCCAAATAGCAACAGCTTGAGAAAAGTTGATTTCCCGAGCTTAAATACGCGTGCTTGCATTTTTTTTGATGCTGTAGCCATTACAATTCGTTGTAAAATGTTATGAGTTGCTGTACAATTGCTTTTTGCGCAAAATGTTGCTTAATGTGTTTTTGCAAATTTGCTGCTTTTTTTATTCTGTCTGCTTCGTTTTCTATTAAATTATTTAGTTTTTGAGAAAAATTGGCAGTGTCTTTACTTTTTACCAAATATCCTTTAGTTTCGTCTGAAATTACACGTTTGCATTCGCCAACATCTGTTGCCAATACTGCCAAACCATGCAAACCATATTCCAATAATGCAATTGGCAATCCTTCTGATTGTGAAGATAATACGCCAATATTACATTGCGATAATATATGTGACACATCTTCTCTACTTCCGTAGACAAACACATTTTCTGCCAAACCATGATCGTGAATGTACAGCTTCACTTTTCGTGAATAATCGTCTTCAAAATCTTTTCCAACAATGTGTACTGTCCAATCTTTATTGGCTTTTTGAATCTTTTTAAAAGCTTCCAATAATAATATATGATCTTTCTGCGGACGCAAGTTTGCCAAACATACAATTCGTTTTCCCGAAATTCCTTTTAAATGCGTTGTTTTTGCTACAGCTATATTTTTTACAGGAAAATTTGACAAATAAATTACATTTTTAACGGCTAACTTCCGATCTGCCCAATCTTTCAATTGTTGATTTACAGAAATAATTCCGTTCATCCAATACGACGCAATTTTTAATATAAACGACTTCCGTTTAGCTAAAAACTCACTATTTCCATAATGATCGTGCCAAACCATTTTAAATTTCGGATAGACCATTTTAGTCAGAAATACTATAAAAAACGACGTTGCATGCGCGTGTACGATGTCGATTTCGTTTTCTTTTACAAATGCTTTCAATCGTTTTATTGCTTTAAAATCAATTGTTTTTGTGCGATTTAAAAAAAGATATTCAACATTTTCGGAAAGCTGATTTTTAAGAATTCCTTCTTTCCGAGTTGTGCATAAAAATGAAGCGTCTACTTCTGTCGCCAATGCATTTGCATACGTTACCGCTAATTTCTCAGCGCCGCCAGCTTCTAATGTATCGATGACTTGAAGGGTTTTCATTTATAGTTATGAGTTTATGAGTTTATGAGTGAAGTTAATTTAAAATTTAACATTTATAATTTACCATTTTTTATAAGATCATGAATTCTAGCAAAAAAGCTCGTTAGGGTTAAATATTCTTCCCAAAGTTTACGATTATTTTTTTGAATTTCTTCAAATTTTTCTTGTGTTAGATTTTTATGAAACGCTACTATTTTCTTTTCTAACATATGTTCTTTTCCTTGCGGAATTCGAATACAATGTTGTGTCCAATCAATGATTCCTTCCAGTGGTAACAAGCAATCGGTGTCAATTAATACCGGAATTCTTCCCATTGCCAAGGTTTGATAAAACCGAACAGAAAAATTTCCTGCGCCTCGTAAATTAAATATATAATCAGAGTCATTTATATTTTCATAAAATTCATACGTTGTTTTATCTATAGAACGATTGCTTTTTATGCCAGCTCTGTAGCGTTCTCTATAAATTATATTAGTTTCAATGCTTTTGTTTTTCTCTAATCGTTTTAAGTATTTATACCGCATATAAGGCGCGGCAAACCATTCTTGTGGTTCTAATAAGGACTTTCCAAGATGAAATTTTAGATTTCTATAGACAATCAAGCTAATGTCTTTTGTAGCTTTTAAAACGTTTGCAGTTGCCTGACCGACAAAACCAATTACAGGTTGTTCATTTTTTACACGAACTTGATGGTTTTCTTTTTCAATATAATGAACTAAAGGATCTTTAAAAAAAGCTGGAAACGAAATCTGATTTGGCAACTTTTTACTCTTATAACCACTTGTTCTAAAAACATATACATCTTTATTTTCAGGCATTACACCTTGATCTCCAGAAACATAGGTTAGCACTTTTAAATTTGCATTATGACAAGTATCTATAAAAGAAGTTGCTTCATTTTGTAATTTATGATTCAAATAATAATTCCATGAACATGGCAACATAGCAATTTCTGCATCTTCTATATTCTCAACGAGTTGATAGTGTTTTTTGACATCCGTAAATTCGTTTCGTTCATCAAATAACAACGCATACACCAACGGGAACTTCTCTCCATTCGGATGTTTCTTTAAAAATTCTGTATCTGTGTAAACGTTCAACATTTAGAGTAATGATTTTATTTCTTGTTCAAATTTATCCAACGTGTACGTTCTGCTCCATTCAATCGCTTTTTCAACAGCTATTTGATATTTCTCTTCAGATTGAAGCATCTTTTCAATGTTTTCAACTGCATTTTCTACATTCGGATCAGTTAAAATTCCTCTATTTCCATCATCTAACATATACGGAACACACGAAATTTTAGTCACAATTGGCAAACTTCCCCAAAACATTGCTTCTGCAACCACTTTTGGCCAACCTTCAGATTTTGAAGGCAATAACATAAAATGTGACGTTTTGTGTACTTCTTTGATAAATTCACCTTTTACATTTCCATGCAGTTTTATAATTTCTTGCAACTGATTATCAGTCACATACACTTCTAATTCGTTTCGCATAGCGCCATCTCCATAAACATCTAAGCGTACATTGTGACCTTTTTTAAAAAGTGCTTCCACAATTTGAATCGTCAATAACGGACGTTTTCCAACAGCTAACGAACCAATGAAACTAAATTTTACTATTCCGTCTAGTTTTCTTGAACTAATTGGTTCTTTATCTGAATCTCTATAGGTTGCGGTAAAAAATGATTTGATATTTTTTGTTTGATGTTTCCAATCGCCATACACCAAAACACTCATGTTTCTGGTTAAAAATGTATTTGATAATATTTTTCGTTGTATGCGATAACTCAATGGTTGCGGACTTTTTGGGTCCCAATTTCCTGCATATTTTGCGGTTTTTGTCTTCCAAGGAAATAGAATTTGCACAAAACAGGCAATCAATCCAACATTTCCAGGGCAACGCAAGTGAATATGATCTGCCCAAATAAAAGCTTTGATCAATTGAAATACAATCACAGGAACTAATAAAACGGTTCTAATTTTCTGTAAAAGCGTACTTGAAAAGAAAAAAGGCAACCAAAACCGTTTGATATCGTTGCGCTTGAAGTTCTTTTCTAAAATTTCGTCTTTGTAATAATATGGAGAAATAATTCCGATATTTTCAGCGTGTGCAAACCACAAATCCATCTCTTTTACATAAGGTGCATACGAAAAAAACTGATCTTTTCGTTTGATGGTCGGCGCGTATGTAACAACTAAAAAGTTCATTAAATATAAGCAGATGAATCGTTATTATTAATCTTCACAGCAGGAACACCAAGTACTGTCGTGTTTGCTTCTACGTCTTTTACAACCAACGAATTTGCGCCTAAAACACTATTCGATTCAATCGTAATTTTTCCAGCAACAGTCACATTTGCGCCTACATAAATATTATCCTTTAAGACAGGAACACCTCTTTTTTCGCCTCTTCCGCTTACGCCAATCGTAACGCCTTGCGAAATGTTGCAATTGTTTCCAATAACAGCATGTGCGTTGATGACGATGTGTCCAAAATGACCAATGTAGAACGAATGTCCAACTTTAGCAGTGTATGGCAATTGAATTCCAGCAACGATTTCTATCCACTTTTGTGAAATTACTGCAAAAAGTAAGATGATTTTTTTCAAGATAGAAGGCAAACGACTTTCGTAAATACTGTTCCAAAAACGATACGTAATAATTGCCCACAAACCCTGTTGTGTAAGAATTAAAAGCAACGCGTTTTTTCCGCTGTACTTTTTATATTTGGCAATATCTGATCGTATTTTTTTGAACATTTTTGTGTATTAATCTATTTTTCCTGCAAACGTGATGATTTCCCCATCTTTATAAAAAACGGTTTTGTAAGGATAGTTTTTTTCTTCAAAAAACGCTTCTACTTTTTTATACGTTTGTTCTTCATTTACCCAATGATAACTGGCGATTGCAAAATTTGGCTGATACTTTTTAAGTATTTCTACCAAACCGTCCATAGCTTCAATTTCGGCACCTTCAATGTCCATTTTGATAAAATCCAAACGATCTAAATTTTCTCGTTTTTGAAAAGAATCAATTGTAATGGCATCTTTTAGGATTGCTTTTGCATTTTCTGGCTTGTAATGAATGGAAGATGAAACACTTCCAGCTTCAAAAAACGCTAGTTTTGTATTTTCATTCCAAATGAGTTCTTCTTGAATTTGAATATTTTTCACTTCAGGATTCAACGCAATATTTTCTTCCATTGCTACAATATTGATCGCATCAGGTTCAAAAGCAAATACTTTTCCGTTTGCGCCTACTTTTTTACCATAGTAAATGGAAAGATATCCATGATTTGCTCCAGCATCTAACACAATATCATCTTTTTTTATGGTATAAAATGTCTCGTATCTAGCAATATCATTGACAACATAATACATTGGAAGTTTTGTCAACATATCAATTCCATCTGTAAAACGTGTTTGATAGGCATTTGTTTTTCGTTTAAATTTCTCCTTACGAATCCTATTGAAATACACTTGTTTAAGCGATTCCTTTACTGCTTTTGACGGCAACATTTTATATATAGTTTTTAGCAAACTCATTCTTCTATTCGGGGTTTTTGAAACCATAATGTGAACCAAGCGGTCATTCTACCAACTGATTCTGTAAAGGCTTCCATCTTTTTTTGCTGGGTAAATATATTTGTAAATCTAAGAAACGCCAAAAACAAAGACGTAACATTCCATTTAATTCTTGCTTTTAGAGTTGGATTCGGAAATTGAACACGCCAAACATACCAACCATTTTTGACGACCATTTTTCCATATTTGAATTGATTTGGACGTCCAGAAGCATTATGATGATGCTCCAAACGTGCAGCAGTATTGACATACAACTGTCCCATTTTAGAAACACGCAACGTAAAGTCAGTGTCTTCATACAAACCATAACCATCAAAATATGTAGAAAAATGAATTGAGCTGAATATTTCTTTTTTAAACGATGAAACGCCGCCCATAAAGACTTCAACAGGATATGTATTTCCTGAAGGCGGCAAAAAACCAACGGCACGTCCGTGTGCAAATGTTGGCATAATACACGGTTTTGTATCATCTAACAAACCAAGTTTTTTACGCATGCGAAATCGCAACGATTCAGAACGAAACCAACCATCATATATAAATGATGTTGAAGTTGGTTGATTCTCGGCAGAGATTTCTGTCCAATTGACTTCATTCGTAATATAACCGCCAACTCCAATTGCTTTTGGATGCGTTTTATAGGTTTCCAATAAGTTTTGAAAGTAAGTTTCTTCTAAAATTGTATCATCATCCAAAAAGCAAACAATTTCGCTTGTTTCAGCTACATTTCGTATTCCAAAATTACGTTGCCTGGTTAAACCTCTTTCAGAATCTTCAACTTTATGATAGCGTAGATTTTTGAACGAATTTTGAGTTAACATTTCTTTCGTTTCATCATTGGTTGATCCATCTACAATTAAAATCTCATCCGGATACAACAATTGCGTATCTACCGATTGCAATAGTGTTTGCAACGGTTTCGGACGCATATATGTACATATGATGAGTGTAAATTTCATTAATTATTCTGTACTAGAGATTTATAAACTTCTATATTTTGTTGTGCAATTTTAGTGATATCAAATCGTTTTATGACTTCTTTTCTAGCATTTTTTGCCATGTTAGAAGCTAATTCCGTATCGTTTAGTAATAGATTTATTTTTGCAGCAAAGTCGTTATGTGCTTTCGGGTTTTCAAGAAACCCAGTTTTACCATTTTCTACAATTTCATGTGCCCAAGGATAGTTTGTGTTTACAAACGGTTTTTCAAGTGCCATTGCTTCAATTGTAACCATTCCGAACGATTCTGCCAGCGAAGGAAATACACACACATTTGCTTCATTGATCAATTCTTTCATCACATCATAGTTGACTTTTCCCTTATAATCAACTTTTTTCAAAGCTTCTGAACTTAATTGTTCTTGCATAATTTTCCACGTAGAACGATTTTCCAACGCATCAATCGCATCATTTCCAACAATAACTAAGGAACAGTTTTTATTTTTTTGAATCAATTCATTGAAAATATGTGCCAATTCTAAGATTCCTTTTTTACGAATTAATGTTCCAAAGTATAGAATTACACCTTTTTTTAGTTTTGATGTATCTGGCTGAAAATCATTAATATATATTCCATTAGGAATTACAATTGCACCTTTTTTAGCTTTAAACAACATATTTGTTTTTTCAGCAACAAACTCGCTTACCGCAATAATTTTGTCTGCTTTTTCAAATGCTTTTTTCTCACGATTGAAATTACGCTGTTTTTGTGGACGATTTTCCAAGTGACAGAAAAATGTATCACTTCCGTGCAAACGCATTACATTCGGAATTGAAAAGTTCATATTTGCCGAAATTCCTGTCCAATCAACCACTTCCAAAACATCAATGTGATCTTGTTTGATTATTTTGTTTACATATGTTGCAATGATTCCTTCGTTCAATCGCCATGTAAATAAAGGATACTTACGCAGTTTTATCTTGTGAATTGTAATGCCTTCATCTGTAAAAACTTCTTGCTTATCTTGAAAATAGGTAAATACAGAAACTTTTAATCCTTTGTCTACCAAAGCTTTGAGTAAATTTTTTGTGCTCGTTCCTATTCCCGCAGCTTTCGGAAGTTTTTCGTGTGGATATTCAGGAAGTAAGAAACCTATGTGCATTAGTTCAATAGTTTTTGGAATGCCGAATGCATACGTTGTTGAACTTTTTCTAATGGATGTGCCGCAACACTTTTTGCCCAATTTTGGCGCGCATCTACGTTTTTTAACTTCAAGTTTTCAAAAGCATGCAACATCTCTTTGATATCTTCTTTTGAACGCAATACATGAACCGCTTTTGGGTGTTTGTCAAATGTTTTAAAATGTACAAATTGATACAACCGATGTATGTCAAAATCCTTATGTCCGTTTGGTTGCTTATAATGACAATAAAATGCTAGTTTCCCGAGTAATATCGCGTCAAGCGCCATGGTAGAACCAATATTAAAAATTGCTTCACTATAGTATAATGTACTGTATAAAACGCCCAAATTGGAGTTTACTTTGTACGATTCTGGCAACTGAAATTCGTCAGTATTCCACGTTGGAATTATTTCCGTAATCACATCTTTGTATTGTGCTAATATTGGAATAAATCCTGGATTGTAATCTGCAGGATTTGCACGTAAAATGACATGATATTGTTCAGCATTATTTTGATTGTGTGTGTGTACCGATTCCGCTAAATCCTTTAAATACAGCGGATCATCCATTCCGATAGATGTAAAGTTTCCAGAAAAACAGAGTAGTTTTTTATCAGAAGGTAATTTATATGCTTTGTAAAATAATTCCTTTGGAAGTAAGTATTCAGCTTTGGTATAAAACGTAAATTGTGGCGTTCCTGTAACCGTAATGTTATCATTTTTGACTTCTTCAGGATAGTATTCTTGCATTTCTTCCTGCATATAATCACTCCAAACAAAGTAATGATCGGCTTTTAGCATTTTATTTCCTTTCGGGAGATTGTCCCAAGAATGAATAAAACTTACTACAGGAATTCCCAAGTCGCGCGCCGCAATTACAGGTGCTAACGATAAACTTGATACTTGATGGGAACAATAGACCAAATCGGGTTTTTCAGCTTTTAAAAACGCTACACATTCATTGTAATAGCTTGAATTTCGTGTTTGTTGGAAGAATTGATCTTCTAATTTTTGAATTCCAGTTGCAGAAGCGTAAAATCGTGATAAGAAGTTTATCAAACCAAATTTTAGCTTCTTTTTAAAGTTACTTTTTCCAGGTGCAACTCTGTACAATAAGTGATCTTTTTTTGCTTGAATTTTATCATTGTAACGCAATGTTGCTTTCACTTTTAAATAGCGTAAAAAGTCTGTTTTCCCTTTGTAATCAAAGTCTGGAAGCTGTTTTGTTTGAATCGATTTTGGAAGCTTTTCCAATGCAGAAGATTTCACCGTGTGCCAAACAAGCATGTCAAATTCTTCTGGAATATCGAAGAAATTGCTTGCATAATGATTTTCGAAACTTTGAAAACCAACAAATATGGAAATTATCTTTTTTCGCATGGGGCAACAGCGTTATTGATCTTGTCCACAAATATAGCCATTGAAAGGATTCTGAAAAGAAAATAGAGTCCTCTATTCGGGCTTTTTTGTTGTTTTTTTGCAAGTTGTACTACTTTTTCCGTATCAAAGACAGTTTTTAATGCATGTATGTGCTTTTCGAGAAGTTTAATGAGCTTGTCTCCTATTTCATCTTCCATTCTGTGATTCCAGTTTTGTACACTTATTTCTGTCTTGATTGGATTTTTAAAATATTGCAATAAACCTTGATTTGCATTGTAAATGATTTGCTCATGAATTTTATCATTTTTGTAGCGTTCATGCGGTAAATTGTGCGTTTGTTTTATAAAATCTTCGTGTAGAAATGGCGTGATTTTGTTTCTGAAAACGGATATCATTTTGTGACGATTCCCAAAATTTCCTGGCAAACGTCCTTTTCGGTAAAAGTTAATTAGTACTTCAGCATTTGAGTTTCCCGCGTAGTTTTCGGCTACAGCCGACGAAATATTTTGAGGATATTGATTTAAAAATTCTTCATAATCACCTAAAAATGAATCTGATAAAAATTCTTTTGGTGTTAGATAATTATGCATTGCTTTAGCTAAATCTTCGTCTTCTTGGAAAAACATACGAACACATTCGCCAGCTTCTCCCATGACATAACTGTAGTTTTCAGGAATGGCTTCATTAACAAATTTTAGCATGTCTACATACGAAATCGTTGTTAATCCGCCAGAAATGTTAGCAATTTGAGTTGCATAGTATTCAAATTCGTTTTCATCACACAAAGTTGTGTGATCGTATGAAATATCTAGCTTTACAGCAATTTCCTTTCCTTGCATTACATCTGCAGAATAGACTTCTCCAAAATTTCCTGCAATTATATTTTTATTTCCTTCTTCAATTTGACTAAACAATGCCAAACTGTCTTTTCCGGCTGTTGCGCCAAAGAATAGATTTTCAGAAGCATTCATGCCATTTTTTAACGAAAAAGCATCATTATTCGTTGAAAAATCAAGTTGTAGATTTGTTGTTTTTAGCGTTAAATCTGCATCAAAACTATGTAATTTTCCACCTTGAATTCGAGTAATGTTTTTGTATGGTAATGGAAAAGGTGACACTTGATAGCCAATTGCAAAGTGTGTTTGTATGCCAACTCGATCAAATTCTAGTGGAACTTGTAATTCGTTGAAATTCTGGAAATTTAAGAAGAATATTTGCTTGTTTTCTTTGGTTAAACTAAAACTTCCGTTTACACCATATAAATCATTTACAATAAATAGTTTATGTTTTTTTTTATCATGTAAAAATATTTCAAAAATACCACCAATATGATTGTAAATTTTTTTTGATATTTCCTGAAAATTATAGTGCAATTTTTCTAAGAAATCTCTAATTTTTTCTTCATCATGATCAGACGAATACCAAATTATTTCGAAGTTTTGATCTTCTATCCAATAGAGCGTACTTCCTTGTTTTTCCTTTTTGAAGAGTTCAACTTGAAATTTTTCCTTGTCAAAAGAAATGTGAAAGTTTGTTATGGTATGTTTTTCGAATTTCACAATGTTATTGTTTTAGCCAATTGTTCTGCTTTTTCCCAATCTTTTTGTGTATCAATATTTACATAGTAGGCTGCATCTGAAACTACATATGCCAACGAGTTTCCGTATAACGAGTTTTCATGTTGAATGATATTCGTTTTTGTGATGTAAATACTTCCGTCTCTGTGGTATGCTTTTGGTAATTCTTGTCGTCTTGGAATGATTTCTTTTTTACCAGTTGAAATCTGTAAGATACCATTTTCATTGGCTTCAAACGTCCAATGCGGATTGTATTCGTGCGGAACTTCTAATACAGAAACTAACGCATCTGTTTGTTTTTCTTTGAATGTTTGCAATGCTTTGTCAAGAAATCCTTTTGGTCTGAATGGACTTGTTGGTTGCAATAAACATATGGCATCAAAGTGTTTTCCTTCTGCTTCAAAGTGTGCGATTACATGTTGAATTACTGGCAATGTTGGTGTTGTGTCTTCCGCTAAGTGTTTTGGACGCACAAAGGGTACATTCGCGCCAAGCGACTTCGAAATCGCGCTAATTTCTTCGTCATCCGTCGTTACCACAACTTCGTCAATATACTTGGATTGCAACGCCGCGTCAATACTGTATTGAATCAACGGTTTTCCATTGAGCAACTTTTTGTTTTTCCCTGGAACGCCTTTGCTTCCGCCTCTTGCTGGTATGACTGCTAGAATTCGCATTAGTACATAATAGTTTTGTGAGCGATTAGTTTTGTGTTTGCTAGTGCTTCCGCAATCTGTTTTCCTGAGTTTCCGTCTCCGTAAATATGTTCTGAGAGTCTTCCTTTTTGACTAATTCGTTCTTGAATGGCTGTTTTGATTAAGTCTTTATCATACGCAACATCAAGTACATTTTTCCCACGTTGACGGCGATTTTGACGTGTTCCAATGTTTACCGTTGGTACGCCAATAAACGAACATTCGCGAATTCCGACACTTGAGTTTCCAACCAAACAATCACTATTTTTTAGCAAGTGCAAGAAGTCGTTCGGTTCCATGTTTTTGAAGAATCGGATATTTTTTGGATTGAAATTTTCTCTGTAATATCGAATTCCATTCGAAGTTCCGTCTGAACCTGCATCTACGTTTGGCCAAAACCAAAACGTTGGAATATTGAGCTCGTGAATTGCTTTTAACGTACATAATACGTCTTCTCGTGCCGATTTGTAACGATTCGTTTCTGGATGTTGCATAACGACTAAATAACCGTTAGAAATGTCTAAATTGGCTCCTACACCACCATATTTTTCAATTGGGTTGACATTATGTTTCGTATTTGCCAACACTTGTTTTGCAATGTCAATTGACGGACAACCTGTGTTAAGCACATATTCAGGATTTTCGCCTAGTTTGATCACTCTTTCTTTTGCATCTTCCGAAGCAACTAAATGTAAATCAGCAAGTTTTGTATTTGCATGACGTACTTTTTCATCAATGTTTCCTGTTACTTCTCCACCTTGAATGTGTACTAATGGAATGTTTTGATACGCTGCTGCAATACTTGTTGCTATTGTTTCAAATCGATCAGCAATGGTAATGACAGCATCAGGTTTTAGATTGTAAAACACGTTTGAAAGTTCCATGACACCTAAACCTGTCGTTTTTGCCATCGCTGTCGGGTTTTCACCTTCCAACACCATAAACACTTTTTCGTCAATTTTGAAACCATCTTTTTCAATCACATTCACCGCATTTCCGTAACGGCCTAACAATGCTGAACCTGCCACCACTAGTTGCAATTCTAAGTTTGGATGTTCTTGAATTGCTTTTAGTGCCGTTTTTATTCTACTGTATGATGGTCGTGCGGTTACTACTGCACATATTTTACGTTTGTTCATTGTTTGGTTGTCAATTATCTGTTGTGTGTTATCTGTTGTGTGTTGTGTGTTGTGTGTTGTGTGTTGTGTGAAATTGTTTAATTTTGACTGACTTTCCAATTTTTTTCTACATATTTCATAAAATTATATAGCTTTCCTCCTAGTTTGTCATATTCTGATACTAACATTTTCACTTTTTTCAGTTCGTATAGCTCGTATTTTGGTAACTTTAAAGATACTTGATGCACTTTTAGTGCTAAATTAAAAGCTGTTTTATATACATCTAAATCTTTATACGATTTCATTTTCGTAGTTTACTTTTCCATAATTACATTTAACTCATAACAGATAACTGACAACTCAAAACTAAGAAATATCTCCTTCATTTAAAAAATCCCACTGCTTCATGTCTTTTGTAAGCTTTTTTCCGATGACTTCTTGAAATTTTGACGCTAGTATTCCATAGTTTTTTGGTTTTTTAGCTTCTAAGTCATTGAATGTTAAGATGTTTCCTTTTGGTAAATCTTTGTTAATAGCTAACGATTTTTCAAAGATTTGCTTTAGTTCAGCATATTGTGAATTGTCTGTTTTATTTATTGGATTGTTTAACGCTTCATCAATGTTTCTAACTGCTTTTACCAATTGTGTAGTTTCTGGAAACGTTAGGGATGATTTCGCATCCGGACCAAACATTTCTTTATCAAATACCACATGAAATTCTAAGATTTCGGCACCAAGCGTTACCGCGGAAATTCCTGCTTCTATTCCTGAAGAATGATCTGAAAAACCAACAGATACTTGATATCTATCTTTTAATTCTTGAATTACATTTAAACCAAATTGCTTTGGCGCAGTCGGATACGATGTTGTACATTGTAAAATGGAGAATTCACAGTTTTTTTCTTTGAGAAACGCTACTGTTGCGTCCAATTCGGCAAACGAACTCATTCCCGAAGAAATGATTATTGGCTTTCCTGTGTTTGCTATTTTTTCTAGTAATAGAAAGTTATTGACTTCTCCCGAACCAACTTTGTAGCATTTTACACCAACTTCTTCTAATACATCAACCGCCGCATTACTGAATGGAGACGATAAAAAATCGATTCCAACTTCATCACAATGCGCTTTGATTTCTTTCCATTGTTCCAACGAGAATTCCATCCGTTGCCAGTATTCATAACGCGTTGCATCTTGTTTTGAGAATTTTACTCTGAACGGTTCATGAATGCTACTTTCCGCCACAGCGATATGCGTTTGAAACTTAATTGCATCCGCGCCCGTTTTTGCAACAGCATCAATGTACGCATGCGCCATTCCTAGACTTCCGTCGTGTGCTTGCGCTATTTCTGCTATAATGTAGGTTTGTTTCATGTGTCAGGTGTTGTGTGTTGTGTGTTGTGTGTTGTGTGTTGTGAATTGTTGGTCAGTTTTTTAATTTCTTAAATTTAAAATTGTAAGCTCTTAAATTTAAGCCACTTACCCCTATTTTTAATTAATTCATATTTTCTTGATTTTCACAGGAGTACCGCCAAAGAGTACCGTTTTACTATTTTTTTAATCTTCAAATATATCTAATTCTTTAATAGCTTTGTCCACGATTCGCTCGTCAATATAGTGCTTTTTTAGTACTGTATCTGTTGCGTGCGAAGATAGACGTTTTGTATCTCCTTTCAAAGTCGAGGATAAATATGTCAAGTATGTTTTTCTAAGACATTTAAACTTCAATTCTCGCCCTGTATTTAGTTGATTGTAAAAATGTGAAAACCCTAATGACAAAGCTTCATTCATTGATTTGGTTGATGAAGCTGTTCTTTTATCTGGATTCAAAAGGTGTCTATCCTTTCCTATGTTAATATCATAACCTAAACGAAATAATATCGCTTTTAAGCTTTTTGTTACAGGAATAATCTTCGGTGGAACATCAATGTTAAAACGAGTTCCTTTTTTTCTTTTTACTTTTAGATTGGGAACTTCTATATAAATAGGTTCGCCATCTTTCTCACGAATCATATTCCATTTGAGTCCTACTACTTCTTCACGCCTACCGCCTGTATGCAGAGCTAACTCCAAAGCATCTTTTAAATATAGTTTGTATCTATTACGTTTGTATTTCCCTTTGATTTCTATACCATTTTCAGGTTTTATAATTTTTAATAGATTTTTAAATTCTTCTTTTGTGATCGTATCACGTCTTACTGCTACAGGAAGCAGTCGAACTTTTTCAAATGGGTTCTTCATATTAATTGTATACTTATCAATTGCCCAAACAAAAAATTTCTTTACCGCAGTCATTTTTCCATTATAGGTAGCTCCTCTATAGTTCTTATCAATTAATAAATAATCATGGAACAGACCAACATGCATATCGTTGATACGATTGATAACTAATAGTTTTTTATTGATATTATGTTTTGCTAATGCTTCATTGAATATTTTTAAACAGTTTACAATTTCATTTTTTCGCT
Organism: Kordia sp.; assembly: GCF_965283645.1. Lineage (GTDB taxonomy): Bacteria > Bacteroidota > Bacteroidia > Flavobacteriales > Flavobacteriaceae > Kordia. The sequence goes on from NZ_CBDIPG010000001.1 coordinate 351,330, forward strand.
GATCGGATAAGGTGTTTTTTTGATGTTCTGGAACGTCAATATTGTCTAAAAAATCTATATACCTTAATTGTATATCGAAAAGATATTGTCGATTTTTGATTTCAGTAGGCAGTCCCCAGCCTTGTAATTCTAGTTTAAATTCTTTTTCAAAATCAATTGCTTGAATTACCGCATCTGCATAATTTGTAGCATCGTGTGTTTTACTCGCTTTGCGTCCATCACTTCCAGGAACGTGTAAACGTGATTTGTACCGATGCTTTTCAAAATTCTTACAGGTAGAATAGTTTTTGCCCGTTTCGCCACATGTAGGTTCTTCTTTTACTTTTTTGGTATTTCGTAAAATCGTTTTTCGTGTCCATGAAAAATGCTTTTTACATACATGACAGTATATAAAGAGTCCTTTGTGCTTGTTGTTAGGCATGTGCTTTCGTTTTGCCATACAGTTTTCTTCTTTGTTTTAATTTTAATTGTGTTATTAAATTCTGTTTAGGAATAGGAAGTAATTCGTATATAGTTTTAAATATGTAATTACCATGCTAATCGCTTTTTTGCTGATGCTCTCTAAAACATCACGAAAACAAAGTTTTGAAATAGTAGTCAAATTTCATTTGTTAGCTTTTGTAACTCGGACAATTGAAAAGCATAAAATTCTGACTTTTATATACTTATATTTTTAAAGTGCAGCAATTGAGAACAAATCGGTATTACTTAGGTTAATAAAAAAGTCTTTCTTAATTCAATTACTATTTCAATTCAATGATTGGAGATACGCTCTAAAGTATCACGAGTGTAAAGATTTGAATTAATTTTGAAGAATCATTTGTGAAATTTTGTGCCCTGCACGCGAATTGTAAGAATAAATTGTAGGGTTTTAAAAAAAGAAAGATTTATCCTAATATAATTGCAGTTCAATTACAAATTAATTAACAGATAGTTTGAAAATTATTTTTTATTTAACAAACATTTTCTTATTTAATGTTTTTCATCCTACACACAACAGAATATTAGACTCAAAAAAAGAAAATTAATTCTCATCATTAAGATATGGGCTTAAAATTTGAATTTAAAAACCCGCTAATAACTTAGCAATTAGTAGAAAAGAAAAAAATTGATTGCGTCATGAAGATTGAAAATCTGCTCATCACTAAGTGATGAGTTGAAAAATCAAACTTATCGTTTAGCAATTAGCAGAAAAAAAGAAAAAGTATTACTACATGAAATTTTGAAAATTTTGCTTTAAAAATATGCTCATCACTTACCGATGAGTTGGAAAAGCAAACTTATTGTTTAGCAATTAGCCGAAAAAAAGAAAAAGAATTACTCCACGAAATTTCAAAAATCTATCTTTAAAAATTTGCTCATCACTTAGTGATTAGTTGGAAAAAATACTAATCTGCTATTACAATAATGTTCAATTTTATTTTAATCTTCATTCAACTCGTTAAGAATTTGTTCTTTTAATACTTGAAATTCTGTTTTTTCCTCTTCTATTAACTTTTCAATTTTATCAAAAACATAATTGAGTCTTTGCTCTCTACTTACATTTTTTTTAGGATAATCATTCATATCAACTACACTAGACGAAAAATCAATTTTCGCCATAGAATTTAGATGTTTTATTATTTTTTTTTCATCATCAGATAGAAACTCTTCATGATTTTTTAACCACTCATTGTCTTTTACCAATAATTCTTTATGCAAATTTGCTTCTGTAGAATGATAAAAAATCTGTTCCGAATTATTCTTGATTTTTTCAACAAAATTTGACCAAGGGCTATCTCCTAAGTTTGACTTATACTCTATCCATCTTGGTAGTATCGATATAGTTGTATTATTTTTTTCTTTCTTTAATATTGTCAATACTTTAAGAAATTCCCTGACACCTTCTAAAGGTCTTTGAATGGGTAGTCTATCCCTTTTTCCCCATATCTCTAATATTAAAATACAACATTCCTCTTGTAATTTAGCTTTGATCTCTTCTGACTTACAATTTTCTATCTTAACTATTAATTCTGCCAAATAATGAGCCATCCATCTAGATAAAACATTAGTTGTATAGTCAAGTTTAAGTTCTGAAATTAGTTTTTTACCTAATTTTATAATCTCTTCCTCGGAGTGTTTTGACTGTGCCATCTGGTTTAATAAGGTAAATTTTAATATTATTTTGTATTTCTAATTCACTACGATCCATCCGATAAATTCTATCTTTTAGTTGCCTCTCTATTTCACACTTTATTATCATGCATTTATTGATTCTTTTTAAAAATTCCAAAATAAAAGAAGTATTGACTTTTAGTTCAACACCATCACTTTGTACTTTATCATGATATTTATGTTCACTAGTCTCGCTCCAATGTTGATACTCAGCTATTAATTCATTATTATGAAAAACCCTTTTAAAAAGATTGTCATAGGTAATATCAAATAAGTCTAAAACACATTTCCCAAAAACAATATAGTCTTTTCCAATATCTTTTGAGAATGGATCATCTAAATCTAAGCCTTCATGCTCATATCTAGGATTACTCAACCAGCCTAAATATTCAAATCCAGAATCTTTTGTTTCAAATCTATCTTCATCACTTTCAAATGGAATGGTATAATCATAACTATCCTTAGCAGTTTGAAATGCTCTTAATAGTGCTTCAGCTCCTTTATTGGAAACTAAAGCAGATCTTATAGAAACAGATTCGTAGTTTTCTCCAAAATGCCTACTTCCACCTCTAAAAATCATTAAGTAATTTTCATTAAAATAATGCCCAAAACCTACTTCAGTATCATATTTTTCTTCTTCTATATTATCTCTCCATTTTTCATCAAACTTATCAAACTCATTAATCCAATATTTCTTTTCTAGAGGTAAAGTATCTCTTGAATCAGATAACCAATAACCTTCCCATGTATTTGATTTTGATTCCAACCAATAATCCCATGTTCCCCATTCCCCATCATATTCAGGTTTTGCTAATGGGTATTTTTGAAGAAGATCATTTGCTGCGCAAAACATAGCATGATATTCAAAATACGTTTTCAAGGATTCAATAGTAGGTATACTTCCTTTTCTGTTACTAGTCAGTTCATAATAATTTCTTTCATTTCTTAGATGATCTCTTACGTAGTCTTCTTTATTTGGATTTCCTTGATAGCCCCATTTTTGAGAAATATATTTATCTGCAATATCTGCAACGCTATTCTCCGAAAGATCAAAAGTTCTGCTTAATCCATTGTATAAATAAGGTAGTGTATCTAATGCATCAAACTTAAATTTCCAATTATCATTAAAAGATATTTTCCTATTCCTTTTTTCTAAAGTATCCCTACTGACTCTTTCAAATGGACTATTTAAAGCATTATTAATTATTTCTGTTTCTTCATGAGTATATACTTTACAATCATAAGCAATTAGATTTTGACAGGATTTTTTAATAAAATTTCTTATCAATACATGCGGTAAATCTTCATTTAATAACTCTTTAAAAAACTTATCTTTAAATGAAATTAAGGCTTTAGGGTTTTCTTTACTTGTTCTTTCTAACGCAATCCACAAATATAATTTAGCAGATATCCAATAAAACATATATTCCTTATTCTGAAAAGGGTAACAGTGTTTTTCATTTTGCGAATCGAGTAAATTTTTTATTACTTCTAATTCTCCAATATTTATTAATCTCCTAATCGAATGTATTGCCAACCATCTACTTCTTTTATCTGGATATCCTAATATAAATCTTAAAACTTCTGACATTAGTTTATTTGATGTTTTAGGTGGAATTAACTCTTCGTTCCAGATACCATCGGCAACATTTTCATCAATTATAGAATTCCAATTTTCTAAAACCCAAGAAAGTAAATCTTCGTTTTCTTGCTTAGTAAGGCGATCGTTAATTAAATTGAAAATACCATAAATAGATTCATCAGTTAAAAATTCTATTTTTTCAGGTAAAATATTCATCAAAATATTTACCATATTGTCATTTGTTATGCAGAATAAATCAGCAAACTTTTTAATATCCCAAATTCTTAAATAATTGTCATCATTAAATTGATTAAACCATGTAAGTAATACATAACGATATTTATTTTGCATCCATTTTTTCACACCTGGATGCACTTGCCATTCTTCAATACGTTCTCTAAGTGCTAATTCAAAAGAATAAAAGTTTAAAAATTCTGGAGAAACATTAATTAATGCATCTAATTGGCTTACATAATTTTTAGGTGAACAATTATTTTTAATTTCCAACAAGAAATTATCAATTTCCCATCGATGATGGTAATCTTCATTATTATTTATAATTGTCTTAATCGAATTCTCTATATCTTCAGTAGCTAAAATATTTATTGATTTAACATCTATTTTATGTGGATGATCTTCCTTTGAAAAACTATTTTTATACTTAGATTCTTTTTCTTTCTTTTCTTTCTTTTCAACTTTTCTGAATTCAATAAACTTCTCATAATTAACTAATGTACCTTCTTTTAGAAATTTATTGTCTTTAATTTTAGAATACAACTCCTCAATGAGTGAATTGTGTTGTCCTAATCGTAAATCTCTATAAGTAGTTTCTACAAAATAGGTTTTGTTATCTGCATCATTTTCATTGTTATAACTTTCAATAATGTTATGGTATAATTCTGCTAATTCATCATAGTAATAATTACCATTTAAAGTCAATAATGATCCCGCAATCTTGTGATTTATAATTTTATTCTTTAAAGCTTTATTTAATATCGGGGCTACGTATTTACCTATATTTAGTACGTTTCTATGATGCCAACGACACAATATTGAAAAAGCTGAACTTGGGTCAAAGTTAAAAACCCCTTTTAAACCATCATTATAAGGAAAATGTTTTTTATCATAATATCCAAGCTTAATATCTGCATATTCAATAAAGCGAGCATATTCATAAGCCAATTTTGGATTGAATTTTGGAATTCCTTGTTCACTCAATTCATATATACATTTAATTTTTGCAAAAGCCTCATAATCTACATCTGAAACAGCTTCTATAGCTTCATCAAAATAATATTTACCTGTTTCTTTATCTATTTTAGATCCTAACAAAGAACACTCAATATAAAGCTCTGTTGTTTCTGTGGCAGATAACGAACTTTCAATAATAAATTTATCAATTTCATCTAGTAATTTTAAACATATTGCATGATTTTTTATTAAGTGTGAGATTTTATTTAAAATTTTTAATCTTAATGAAATCCTGTTAGATTCTCCATCATTAAAAGAGTTTAAGATTAACTCTATATGTTTATTGTCAAGTTCTATTAATAGAAGAAAATCGAGAATTCGGCTAGCTAGATAATTTAAGTGATCTTGTGACCGATAGTTATAATGTCTAAACTCCCAATCCTTTGCAATATTTGCACAAATTAGGCTAAACTTATCTAAACATTCTTGATTGTTTAATCTACCTGTTATTTTATCTGCTTTAATTTGAAAAATAGCAACAGCATGTCTAAAAAAACTACTAAAATCTTTTTTATCATCTTCTACACTTCTTCTTTCATCATAATCTTTAATCTTCTCAACATCTTTAAATTTGTCAGGATATAAACTTTCTAGTTGTAGGGTTTGCGCGTTTAAAGAAGCTAGTAAAACATTTATCCTTAAACTTATATCAAGTTCTATATCAGACTCTTTTTCAGGGTTATATTTATTTGAAAAGTGAGGAACTCTAGTTGGGTTTTTATAATTGATTTTATTTAGAATTTCAATTATTTTATTTCTATCGAGTCTATTCTCAAGACATAAGATTTCACAAAAATCAACAATTGAGGAATAAAAAACTCTTTCAAATTTGACCTTCCTATCTAAAACTTTTAATAAATAAGAAGTAATTAATTCAGTTTTAAAATTTTCTGCATTTATACCAAATTTAAAAAGCTTATTAATAATAAATATTTGTGTTATAAAGGGAACTTCTAATTCTCTTAACCAATGTTTTATATCTTCTTTTTTTGAAAATAATAAAATATTATCCAATAAATAATTTCCAGATGAAATTCTAACTGATTTAGGCGACCATCTGCTAAGTGACTCAAAAGCCTTTACAGGGTCATTTGTTAGCCTTAACATTGCTTCTGTTTCAAAGGCAATATCTAAGCTACTTATAGGGTAATCACCTAATTCCTCTTCCTCAACTGAATTGTGTCTCCATTCTAACCAGTTATGTGCCGTTTTTAAGTGTTTTCTTGCTATTTCAATGGTAAGTGAATTTCTAGAATATAGGCCTGCCAACTTAAGATGAAATGATCCTCCCCAAGATTTTTCCTCAGAATTATTAGTTAATTTATATAATGAAGCTTCATCTCCAAACCTAATTACTAAATCTGGATTCTCAACAAGTAATTTAGTTAATGCTTTATCAGTTTTAGATTCTTCTGCTGCTATAAATAAGAGTTTGAAAAATGTTAAGTTATCAGTTTGACTATCTGCAACTTTCATTGCTAGTTTCGCCCTATCAATGTAAACCTCTTTATTCCTAATTGGATCAGTTGGATATGATCTATATTTGTTTTGAAGTACAACTTCTTTTAGGTTTTCTTTTAACTCAGCTTGAAATAAAATATCTGCTAAATTAATTGAAGCGTATTCATTTTTTTCTGCTCGCTCAAGAAACAACTCTGAAATACCCTTTAAATCTGAATTTGTTGGAGTGTATTTTTCCCTAATATAGTTTTCAAAATCTTCATCTCTAAAGCTAAATTTATTGTCATTCAATATTAAACCATGCCAAATATCTGCTGACAAATCTTGTAAAAAACCTTCTTTTACATCTAATATTTTCGATATAAATTCTATAGGAACAGGTCTAGGCAATGTAATAAGATTGGTAAAAAACTTATCAATTAGTTTACTACCATTGTTTCCTATTCTTTTGGAAGCCTCATTGATTCTTTCTTCAATTAAATCTTCTACAATTTTCCCATTAGGTTTTAAATAGTTAATTACTTTATCAATGTCAACACCTTCTTTTTTAAGATCAATAGCATACGATTGTACACGAGGAATACCTTTAGTTAAAAGATGAAAATCTTTTATATTTTTTTCTGTAATACTTGGAAAAAAGTGTTTTAAATGTTTTTCAGTCTCCCCAAGAGTAAATGGAGAAATTTCAATATCTATATATTTGGATGGTAATTTAAGACTCTCTTTTCGGTAAGTTCTAGTGGTGAAAATTAATTTACATCCTTCTGGGAATTCTTCTTCTAATAAGTCATGTACAAATGAATTTTCATCTCTCTTTTCAGCTGCCGTAATGTTATTATCAGCTGCGTCAATTATAATTACCAAATATGCTTTATCACTTCTTCCTTTGAGAATTTTGATTGCATCATTAATTCTTCTTTTAAATTCTCTAAGGTATATATCTTCTGATTCATTCTTATTAATCAAAAAGTTTGTACCAATCTTTTTAGCTATCGCATTTGTAATATGCAATAAGGCATTTTTATGTAAATGCCTTCTGTCTGAAGGATCTAAATATGAACCATTACCGTAACAATCAAAAGTTATACATTCACAAAAATCAGGAATAGAATCCATTAATTGTTGTGTTAATGTAGATTTACCTATGCCTGCTCCTCCATGTATACAAATTGGCAGACCCTGATTTTTTTCTATTTTAATTAGTATTTCACTAAGTTGTTGGCGTTCTATTCTTTTTGATAGATTCTCAAAATGTTGAGGAACAGGAAATAAATTTTCTAAACTACCATTTGTAAAACCTAAACTAGCAATTATGTCATATAAAGTAAGTCTTACATTATTCTTAGACTCTGGCATCATTTTTTTCCAAACTAGCCTTGATAAATTATTAAACTGATGTCTTGAAGAAATACTTGTATTACTAATAGATACAATTAAATCCCTTTCTAAATGATCTCTAGAGTTTGCGCCACAATCTTCAAAATCTAATAAACTTATAAAGTCTGAGAACTCTGTTACCCTCAACTCTGATGCTACTAATAATTTTTGAAAAGCACTTTTATAAGATTTTAGATTCTTAATGATAGAATTAAAACTTCTTTTTTTATCTAATGGTAATAAAGCTTTTTGAACATTTTGAATTGCTTGTAATTGAGAACTATTAATATCTCTATTACTTACTAACTTAATTTTGACTTTTTCTAAAACTAATTTTCTGCCAAACTCTTTGTTAAGAGTTTTATATATACTAGCAAGCCTATGAATAATCGAGCCTCTGTATGAACCGCTTCTCTTTCCTTTGTATAAGCTTGAAAAAGTCCAATTCTCATCAGCTCTTCTTGTACTATACTTTAATTGAGAAATTACTAAGCTATCAGCTTCTAAAAAATTCTCTCCTCCATAATATTCTACTAAATCTATACCTAATAATTTTTCACCGTATGGATCAATTTTAGAAGACAAAGACTTCTCTATACCTTCAATACGTACGGTTTTTAAACCTTTAGTATCAAAGTTTAATAGTTGTAACGCCTTTTTGATTGTCCATAAAATATGAAAATCATCTCCTGCACTTGATAAATCAGCATCTGGAATAGTTTTTTTCTCTATCATTACTTTTTATACTTTAACCTAAAATACGATAGGTTAATTGATCATAGTCTTCTTTACTATTTAATAGTATTTTTGGAATTAATATATTGAAATCATCATTAAACCGAAATTCAAAAAAGAGAACATATTTATTAAACGGAGGTTTGAACCTCTCCATTGAGTCACTGTATAATTCTACTTGAAACTTAAAAGCTCTACCTTGAGGAATTTCTATCTCTTCTGTTAATACAGTATTTGTTTTGTCTGCATCATCAGGTAACTTTATTTTATATTTTATTAAAGGTCTTAAAATATTTGGAAGTGGAATATCTGGTCCAGCTAATCCTATTGGGAGCCTTTTAACTCTTGTGATTATATTTGTTAATAATACCGTTTGTTTTGTTTGATTTATGAAACTAAAATTGAATATTGGAAAAAGTGACTTCATTTTTACAGCTTCAAAGGCATTTGAAACTCCTTCTATTGGAAGCCAACTACAATTTTCTGAGTCAACATTAACAGAAATAAAGCGAATTTTCTCTGTTTTATTTTTTAGTCTATTCTTAGCTTCTTTTACTTGGCTGGTAATGATGTCTCCTTTTGTTACTTTAGAATGACAAGTTGGACATAGTAATAGCAAATTTTCTATGAGATTATTTGAAGGATTTTCATCAATATGATGAATTTCAAAATGTCCTACATCTTGACTATCACAAAAAGGACATGCAGAAGAAATTTCTTTTTGTAATTCAGCTCTAACTTTATTTTTCTGTGGAATACTTTTTCTTATTTTCTTTGACATGTAATTGTATTACTATTTATTTCCCATATTTTTTGAAAAATATTTTGACTAATAATATACAAATTATGTACTTAGTTTTTTACGGATTACCGTAAATATTATAACTATTTTACACTTAATTTCACCCAAGACCTAATAAATAATTTCTTCTAAAAGATGAAATCTGTGAAATATTTCTTTAAAGTATTATATTTGTAGAATACTAAATATATCAATAATGCAGGACAATATAGATTCGATCATACGTGCAATAAAAATTATTCAAAAAGAAACTCCAAACAGTGAAGCTATTCCGCTACTTGAAGATGCACTAAAGCAATCTATGAAGTTATATGTTTTAAACATGGCTTCCATGAGTTCTGTAGTAGATATGGAGGAAATAAAGCAAAATTTCAAAAATGGCTTGGATCTTTTAGAGATTTTTAATAAGAAATAGTTATTTTCATATTTATTCTCTTCATATTTTCCTACCCATTGATTTGATGAATTTTGAGAGTATCTCTATTAATAAATCAAAGCCTACACATAATAATATTGGAGTATAAATGTACTTACAGTAAAAAATTTCTCTATCTAACAAGTATCTAATTGGAAAATTTTAACATTTCTGATTGATTTAATCAAAATAAAATGTAAACCCAAAAAAATATGTTTTTAATATATCTGCTGATTTTTAGTGTGTTAATGGGTTTCTTCCTTTTAGAGCAATAATGTAGTTAATACATAAAAATGGATTTCTAATATCAAATGCTTGCCCACTTCCTGTAGCTCCTGTATCTCCTGATATATTTACGGAGTTTGGAGTCATAGACGCAGTATTAATTTCTGAATTATATATATAAATATCTCCAGTACTTGATTGGGCTAAACCAAAATTAGCTCCTGTTGGATCATCAGTTGTAGCATCTTCTTCATTACATATTATAGTTCCTTTTAGTGTTCCTGAATCATGGGAATGATTTGGTAATTCTGCTGTACTTAATGTTTGTGTTTCTGCACCTCCTTTTTGCCCTAAACCAATTTGTGATAAGCCTACACCCTGTCCCTCATGAATTGGAGACCTTCCTCGCAAATCTGGTAGTCCAAAAGTTGTACTGCCATCACCTCCATATGTAGTTCCGAATAAATTGAATAAGGTTGTATGTTCTGAAATATTAAGTAATTGTCCATCGCATTTTGCCCAACCATTAGGAACTACACCAAAACCAACTGTTTTAATTTCACCAATAAAAGGAGTATTCAAACTATCTATTAAATCTTCAAACTGTTGTTGTGTTGGTTTGTCGCCTGTTTCAAAATATGTTTTTAGTGTTTCTTTGCTTTGTGTTGCCATAATTTATTTTTTTAATTTTATCTAACAATATTTGTACTTTCTATAATCATATTCCCAATACCTTCGTTTTGAGCAACGGTACTTGTTCTAGGAATTGTCAATATTTTTTCTTCTGTGCTCATCATTCCTGCTGAGTTTTCAGAGATTACTTTAAAATGATGGTATTTTGAGTCTCCTTCTTCATTTTTAGTAGATAAAGTTCCACTTTGTAAAGAAGTATCTGCTAACAGTAATTGTATGGAATCTGTATTAGAAATAAGCGTGTATATTTTGAACCAATTTCCTTGAGAATTCATTTTATACAGATAGTATTTACCATTGTGTACTTTTTTATCCCATTTCAGAATGATGTTATGAAGTAAAGAATTGTCATCTGAATCGGTATCAAAGTTATATTGCAAACTTGGAGAATCTGGATTAGCATTCTCAACGATACTACTTATTAATAGTTTTGATGGTTCTGAGGGAACATATTCGGTAACTTGAGGATGATTATCATTTACAGTATTACTTCCATCCGCATATTGAATTTCTCTCAAAACTGTTACTCTGTAATATAATGGATCTCCATAAGGAACATTCGTTAAATCTGTAAATTCATCTTTTAACTTCCATATATTATTTAATAGTTGTCCATCGGCTTCTAAATCTATCGTTTTTATTAGCTCCATAGTTCTAACCGATAATGCTTTCTTAGGATTTAGAGTTCTGTATAATTTTACTTGTTTTATATTTTGAATTTTAGGATACGCATTGATTTCAATTGAAATACCAGGGTCTATATTTAAATTATTATTCTGTAAAATAGGCAATACCCTTTTTATATCTGGATTTTGTGGCGGTTTTGTATTTACCAATTTTACAGGCCCTAATATTGAGCTATACTCTCCTAATTGCATTGTATTTCCCATTTCTCGTATTGCATAGAAATAAAGATTATTTGAGGTGCCATCTAAGTTAAAGTCTGTAAATAAAATACGCGTTTCGACTCCTTCAATTTCACTGATAAATTGTGCTGACATTATTTTTGCCATTGGAGCCATGTCAAATTTAGGGTCTGATGGTGACAATAAATTACCATTATCATCTCGAATTACTTGCTTTTTTGCTATAGGCTTATAACTATATGGCTTTATGTGTTGATACATTATAGGAATTTCAGTAAGTGGCGTGAAGACATTAAATATTACTGATTTTATATACTCCTTGAAGGTAACGGGCTCATCTATTCCTTCAGAGGGTAACGCTGGGATAACTATATCAGAATCTAAATCTGTAAGACCAAATGAACCTATAGCATAATTATTACCATTTGGGGAATCAATGTTTAATAATGTATAAGTAGTTTGGTAGGTACGATTTCTATACTCAAGAATATCATTTATAGATTGATATAGTTGATATTTATCCGGATTCGGAAAACGATATCCTTCACCTTCTTCTGGATAGTAAAAGAATTCATTGTCTGTTTGAAATGATTCATTAGGATATTCAAAATCAAAGCCTACTAAGTTTTGCCAACGTTTTACTAAGTGATATTTTGGATCAAAATCTTCTTTTAATTTTTCTTTAATTTCTAAAACGGTTGCAGGACTGTATAACGTATTTAAAATAGCATCATCATTACTTCTGTAAAATTGTATTCCGTGTGGTATATGTTTAAAACTTGGAGTTAATGAAAATGTCGATTTTCCAAAAGTATCGGGTCTTGTTGCATACATAAACTCTTCTCCAACAGACAGTAATGGGATTTCAGGACTAATAACTTCTTGTGCAAAGAATAATGCAGGTTGACTTATTTTGGATTTGTACCAATCATTACTATTCGTAGCTTCTTCAGGATGATTTGGATCTACAGTTTGTAATCCTAAAATAGAGTATCGTATTTCTTCTCCTGTATCGGGTAAAATAGCATCTTCTGTGAGATGATGTGCTGCATCATGGTATAAATACATTCTATAACTAGGATAAAAGTTCACTTCTTGCTCACCAATTAGTATTGGATCAAATCCATCAATTAAATTGACATTATCAACATTTACTGGATATTGCGGATCTATGGCATAAATTATTAAATCATCTTCGGTACTTCCAATGTTTTCAATACTAACAACTTCTAAAATTTTACGCTTTTTAGTTGGATTGTTTTGCATATGTATTCTAACAATTCCTTGATACCAATCAATATGGTGCGAATCGAATTGCGGATGATGAGCTAACTTATACTCAGGAAATGTAATTTTATACATTCCGACGTGAGTAGGTTCTGCTATTATAATTTTATTACCGTCATTATCTAAAACATCATTACCATCATCATCTGTTTGATAAATATTTTCCTTTGGTCTCAGCGCTTCTTCTATGATAGCTGTTTTCCATATTCCTCTAGATTTTTCTACTATTTGTTCTGAAACACCACTAATACTTTCTTCATCAAGTATTTCTCTGTGAATATCATCTACTGAATCATACCCTATTTCAATTTGAAAACCTAATTTATTTACTGCTGCTGATGTTCCTATTTGCCAATTACTTTCTGTAAGCATATTTTCAACAGTATTAAACATGGTAATACCATTTGGTTCAGGTAATTCTAAAGGTATTGTTGGATCGGGTTCTGTTCCAGTAAGCATTGCTTGTGAAATTAATTCTTTGTAAACCGTGAATATTGGTCCTTCCCCTGTAATAGTTGACGCTACTATTTCATGAATAATGTATTTTACATTGTTAAACATAAAAATACTCCCTACAAAATGTGATAGTTGATTCGATGGGATATTTGGTACAATCTCTTCTCCTGTACTCGCTAATTGGTACGCTTCCGTTCTAATGATTGCCAATGTATTATTAGGATGTGCATCAATACTTTTTATTTTTCCAGCTACTGTTTGAGGAGATCTGTTTCTGAAAAAAATATTTATTTTATCTGCAAAAACCTCTTTACTATCTTTAAAAATAGCATTCACATCTAAAGGATCTGTATAAGTTCCCATTGATTCCTCATTAATCTGATACGTAATCCTATCTTGATTAATATGATGATCAAATGTTAGGCGTATTAATGTTTTATCTTCACTTGATATAGAATTAAGTAAATCTTGTTCTTCAGAAGAAGAAAACATCAATGGACTTTCTTCTACAATCAAACAAGCTTTTATATTTGATGGTGGCAATAATCTATTTTGAGTTTTAAAACGAGTTTCAACATCCCAAAAAACAGTACTTCTTTGAGAACGACTAAACCAGTTTATCCCATAAGAACTATATCTGTGCCAACCTTCTTCTCGTTCTCGATGTAAAAATAGTGTTTCATTAGGCTCTGGAATTAAGATAGGAATGGTCTCATTATGTATTGATGTCTCCTCTGTACTTAGTGTGAAATTCTTGTAATTAGAAGTATTAGATAATTCTGGCTTTCGCCAAGATGAAGCATTGGGATTTGAAGGATCAAATAATTTATACTCTAATCCAACATATATAGGAATGGTCGTTTCTGACGTACTAAACTGGTCTGTATTTTCAAAGAAGTTTATATTAGTTTCATTTTCAGGTAATTCTTTGCTCACTAAGCTGATAAAACGTTGTTTTCCATTGAATAAATATCCTTCTGCATCTATGGATTTATTTATGCTTTCATTATCTAAATTGTTTGTTCCAAAAATTGGTTCTAATAAATCAACAGGCATTGGCAATCGCTCGTTTTCCATTGCTGTTGGTAATGATAGGTACATATGTTGAATTTCTTCTACATTTTCACCTTGCTGCCCATTCTTTATATTCGCTATTGTATTATATTCTGCTAGGTAGATATACTTTTTATTTATCTCACTTGTATTTATATCATTATCAATATGCCCTAGCCCTAACATTCTTGCCAAATGGTAATCCATTGACGCTAGTTGAATCATAGTTAGGTTAGAAATATCTTGTATATCTTCCTCTTGCGAACCTACATCTTCTGGTAATGGAGCACTAAATGGGATACTTTCTATCGCTGCCGGATTATTTATATCTTCATCTGAAAGTTCTATGTATCTTTTTACAATGGTTTTTAAACGCCTGTCATAGTATTCGTAATATTCTGGTGCTGTTTCGTATGATTGTATTTCTTGTCCATTCCAACGATCTATATAATTTTCTTTATTTACAGTTTCATCATCATTAAAACGAGGCCATTCTCCATGAATTATAGCAGAACCATCAGCAGCTTCTAATCTGTTTTCTGCTTCTGTGTCATTTAGTGTCAGTGCAAAACCTCCAAGTAATGTCCAATTGTTTTGCTCTTGATGATAAGCTAGTGTATCTGCATATAATTCAAACTGGATTAGTTTTATATGATTTGCTTTGTATCGGACTATTCGTATGTTTTCTTCCTCTAGTCTTCCTGCTCCTATAAATTCTTTTCTTGCAGTTACATACTTTGCAGCTGTTAACGTACTGTTCTCCACAGATAAAGTTTCTGCTTGAATTGGTATTAAACCTGTATATGCTCTTAAATATACCGCAAAAGATAGTGCTGTTTTATGTTCAACTTCAATGAGTTCATCACCATAGGCTTGAATAAAACCATAACTATTTGTCAACGGGTTTATTGTCGCTTTTACTGAATTGTATTTTAGTGTATTTTTAAAGTATGTGTAAAATGTAACTCCATCAATACGGTATGTCCACAAATAGCGATTATGATCTACAATATTTGGTGAACTATTTTCAAAATGCAAAGTAATGTATTGACGAATATACGGAGCTCTGTATATACGCACAAAATCATCTGGTTTGTTAAAATGATGATTTTGTGATGCATTATTTCCCTTAGGCAGATGTGTATCTCCTAAATATCCTTTTAATAACCATCTTAAATGAATACCACTGACACTTCCATCGTTTCCTGTAGAACCCGCCGCCTGAAGATATAAGTTTGTAGATTGTAAATGGTGATTTTCTGAAATTACTAATAACTCTTCAACTCCAACACTAAATACTACTTGAAAAGACTGCGGATTTAAGACTCCTGCAATAGCTATTTCTTGTGTAAAAGAACCTTCACTAACAGGCGAACCGTTTATATGGATTGCAATAGTAGCTTCTGCTCCATTTGGAGGTACTATAACCTGCGATATTGTTGTAAATAAAACTCCATTTATTGTAGCAATTTGAGTACCTGCTATAATGGTATGATTACTACTTTTATCATTTCTTACCTTAATAGTTCCTACATTGACATTTGCTACAGTATCATTTAAATTTAAAACACTTACGTTGGTATTATTTTCAATAATTTCTATATTACCACAACCTACCTCTGAGGTAATTAGTGCTTGTGATAATCCGGATAATGCAGTTCCAAGTGCGGTAAAATCTTGTATATCGGCATAATCCGTTATTAATAAATCATTGTTACTTGTTGATAAAATTGGAAGTCTACCCAGATAAAATTCTAAGCAATTTATAAAAGAAGGAGTATTTCCTCCAGCACTACCATCACTGTAATAACCAGTACTAATCCCATAGAAAAAAATATGAGATTGATTATTAATATTTAGTATTCTATCTAATAATGTTTGCGCATTATTTACCTGTAATCCATCCGTGATAATAATTACAATATGTGGCATAACCTCTAAACCTTGTACAACTTCTAAACCTGATGCCCAATAATGTGCTGTTCCTGGAACATCTCTATTTCTAATTCCAGTAATCCAAGGATCAAAATCTTCTTCTTTTGTTAATTGGGTTACTTTTTTATAAAGTATGTGATCGTTTCTCAAATTATTATCGCTTCCTGTCATCCCAATTAACGATATATAAAAAGGACTCTCCAATTGTGCGACAATAAAACTATACAAACCTAATCGTATTTGCGTAGCTTCTGTTGGATCTATAGAGCCAGATTCATCAATTACAAACGCAACATGAGCTTCGCAAGCAGAACTTATATCTAAGAGATTTATGCTAAGAGTAGTATTGGCTTGTTGTCTATTGATAGTGAAAGATACTTCTGCTGAACCCACAGAAGTTGCGGTTAATGAAGCTGTATACGTACCATCTCCATTGTCTGTAGTTGCAGTTATTGTACCCAAATTGGCTGAAATTACAACTGTTTCTCCTCCAGTAGTAATATTAGTACTTGTAGTATCTTTTAGTTGTACTGTAATGAGTGATGTATCTGTACCATTAGCAATAATGCTTGTTGGGTTTGCAGTTATAGTGCTCATCATTAAATCATATTCTCCAGCACTTACTGAACAATCGATATCCTTATCTGAATCTGTAATAGTCCAACTAAAATCGTTTATTATTTTAGTTCTTGCGACTTCTCCTGCACAAAAATTTGCCGTAACACCTAATACTACATTTGTTTGTAATGTTAATTCACTCCAAGCTATTAAAAGAGCATCATAATTTACTGTAGAAAAACCACTGTAACCATAATAACCTGCATAATAAAGCATTTCATGCATATCGGTTACGTTGCTAACATCCCAGTTACTGATATCTTGGTTAAAGAGATATGGATTGTAGGGATCATTTATATCAGTACTCTCAACAATAGTAGCGTTATTTGCGTCTCTAAGACCTAATGTAGCTTCTTCACGAAAAAAGAGTCTTTGCATATTAGTTACATTGCTAACATCCCAGTTTTCTATGTTTGTATATGTTTCTATTCTTGCTTTAAAAAACATATAACTCATATCTGTTACATCTGATAAATCTGGTACATCTTGAGTATTTAATTGAAAATGCCCATTGGCAAAAGAATTTGCCATGGATTTCCATTTAATAGTTCCCCATTGTTCTATTGACACGAGTCGACCAATAGCATTATCTAGAATAAAATGAGAAAAGATACCCGTAATTTTCACAGTATATATTCCTGCAATACTATAAGAATGTATAGCACTTCCTGTAAAACCTGTTTCTATAGAACCATCTCCCCAATCTACTGTATAGTTATAACGTCCTTCTGCTATAGGAATGGTAATTGACTCATTGTTAGTGCTGGTTTGCCATTTGGTTATAAAACTCATCCTTTTCTAATTTTCTGTATTAATGGTAATTTCTGCTTTAACAGAACTAGTTGAATCACTGTTATATAAATCGTCTTTTATTGTGTATGAAGAACCACTCCAATTGGTATATCTAAAACGTAATGACATATTGGAATCTGTAATTTTCTTAGTGTTATGCATTATTAAAACTTGTGAATAGTCTTTGGAGAATAGCATTTTGTATTTAGCATCAGTACTTCCGTCTGGTTTTAGAACATTGATTGTTCCAGATACTTCAACAACATCTGCGTCAGTACTTTCAGCCAAATTA
The DNA here is from genome assembly GCF_965283645.1 of Kordia sp. GTDB lineage: Bacteria > Bacteroidota > Bacteroidia > Flavobacteriales > Flavobacteriaceae > Kordia. The sequence goes on from NZ_CBDIPG010000001.1 coordinate 369,324, forward strand.
ACGATAGGATCAGTTCCGTTTATCACTTCTAAAGGAATTTTAGGGTCATTAAACGGTTCTGGGTTTCTGATTAATATTGCTACCGTGTCATTCGTATTACCGTTTTTAATAATGTTGAACTCTGTAGTTACAGGCGGATCTAAAGGTGGTATTCTAAAAATACCTTCTAATACTCTGTCTAAACTATCTATAAATTCTGTTTCTTGGGTATTGTTTGCCGCACTTGTCTCAGTTACGATAGTATATACGTCATTAATTTTTTGTGTGTTTAGATCTAAATCAATAGTAAATATTGCTTTGACATCATTTTCAGCATCAAGTATATAACTATGTATTTGCTCTTTGAACGATTCATAACGAGAGGTTTGAAAAACATAATCATGTACTCGCTTTCGTGTACCATTAAAAGCATTGGTTATAATGGCTGTGTACATTTTTCGAGGTTTCAAATCGTCTCCAAAAGTTACAGTTGTATACTGTCTTGCGGGTATAATCTTGTCTCCTCTTACAAAGTCACAATTTCCTCCTTGCGCTTCTACAAAGTTTTGGATAAACTGTAATTTCGGTGGTATTGGTGCATTTTCATCTGCTGTCCATTCTTCAGTAGTTTGTGGTATTGTGGTAGTATCTACCTCAGGAGGCATCGGATGTTCCATAATAATATTTGAAACAGGATCTTGAACAAAAACTTTAAAAGATTCTAAGTTATTGCCATCACTATCAGTTGTTTCTATTTTTTCCAAATCTCCATACGTTTCCCATGTATTTTTAAACATATGTGCCACGTATGGTTTTATGTAAAATAATCGTAATTCTGCTTGTTCATTACTATAAAATAAAGGCTTGGAACGCAGTAAATTACCATCGGCATTCGGATATGAACGGTTGTAATCTATATATTGTTCTAATGAAGTTAACGGATATTGTTCTGGTTTTAACAGTTTACCTTCTGCGTTTCGTTCTCCTCCATAATTTACATTAGGTGCATTGTGATAATGTCCTATAGTACCTGCTGTTTTAAATCCATAATGATAGTTAAATGTACCTTCGGGTGTATCAACATCATCAACAATATCTTTAACTGTAAATGCTATATAATATTTTGTGTTTGGACGCCAAATAGGATCTACCACTTTATTTATACCATCAACCGTAGCTAAATAATCTTCTTGTATAGCTTGCTGTCCTGGAATATTGATATTGTATGTCCAATCTTCAACAGACAACCAACATATTTCGTGTAATAGTGTTCCACATTGTGAGTTAGCGTCACTACAAAGTCCTTTAACAATAGTAATAATATCTTGAGCCAATTCTTTTAATCTAACCTTATACTCATTACACAATATAGGTTCTGAACACGTTTTTAGTTGTGCTAAAACCAAATTGTATTCTGCAAATTCAGCACCTATTGCTAGCGCTAATCTTTTATCTTTTATTGGCATGATTGTTTATTATTAACCTGTTATTTTATAATTTTTTATAAAGACAAACTATATAGTAGTATGTACTTTAAATTTTAGCGCATTGTAATATCTCTTATGCTACGATTTCATTATAAAAAAGACGACTCTATACAAAGTCTTTATTTTATTAGATTGTATCTTTTTAATTTTTTAGTATACTTTACGATTCTTACCGCATCTTTTTGTTTTTTTGATAAGTCAATAAAGTTTAAGAGTTCTTTTTTTCTTCCAATTATATTTACAAAATTTATCGATAGCCCAGAAAAGAAGCTCTTTTCAATTTCATTAAATTTTTCATTTAAGAATATTTCAATTTTTATATTTAGAATGTTGTAAACATATACTCTCTTTATATGAGGTATTGAAGGATAATTGATTTCTTTATTTTTTTTTAATTTGAAATAAGGATTTAGATTTTCTAATATTTCTTCATTTACTATTATGATGTCAATGTCATTTATCAAGATATCTTCTCCTAAATGCTTATAATCTGCTAAACTGCCTGTAATAGCGAAATTATTTTCTCCTAATAAATGATGTAGAATACTTATAGCTGCTTTATAGTTATTAAACAACATCCTTAAGTAGCACTTACATTTTTAACTCTCTCTAAATAGTATTCAACAGCATTTTCTTCAGGTATAATTCCAGTTGATGTATATACTGTTTCAAATACAATTGAGTAGACTCCTCCTATTTCGCTCCAACTGACAGCTGTATCTACGATATTAGCATTCTGCTTTATGATATTTATGATCGTGTTTTGATTAGTTGTGTTTGATAAATTATATACTCCAGAAAGATTAAATATTTCATCATCTGACTGCCTTACTCCGTTTGCTGAATCGTATTCTAATGTCTCAAAAACAAGCGTGAAACTTGCTTGGTTTATATATTGACTTGATTCTATTTTGAAATGATTTCTACTACTTTTTGTCACATTAAATAAGGTATTGTTTATTATTTGTTCTAGATATAATATTACTACATCGTCAAAAGCTGTTGCCCCATTATTATCTGTGACTGTACATCTAAAAGTATGGCTACCTTGTGTAAGTCCAGTAATTGCTGTTGTTGCAGAATTAGGGTTTGTGATTCTAATGGAGGAATCAATTGAATTAGAAGTAGAAATGGTAGTATCTAAGCTTCCTACAAGCTCCCATGAATAACTTACAATAGTTCCGTCTGGATCTGATGCTATAGCTGTAACAGATGTGTTATTAGATGATATATTTTGGTCAACTCCTGCATTTACTGTTGGAGGTTGATTTGTTTGTGTACAGTTGCGAGATACTTTAAAACTAGATGCAAACCAATTACTCCAAAGATTTCCTGTATCCTGCACTCTAACTTCTAAAGTATATTCTTCTATAACTGTGATATCTGGTGTTTTTGGATCATTTATGTCTATAGTAAAAGGCGTCCATGCTCCTGTACTAGAAGCCACTCTATATCTTCCTTCTGCTGCTTGAAGCGTATCTCCATCAGCATCTGCATATTGTATTGTAAAACTTATTTGACACATATTTTTATATTTTTTATTACTATTTTTTAGTTTTCATTTTTATATAATTCACTGAATAGATATTAAAGACATTCGCTTATTTGAGTTATCGTACCAGTAGTATCTATTTTTACTATATAACTAGTTATATCTAAATCATTAAGATCTGGATGAACAATCTGAGTATTCGCACTCGAACTAAATCTGTACCAGTTATTGTTCCCGTTAAAAAGATTTAATGTATTGCCTATAAAAACCTGATTTCCAATAGTCTTTCCATCTCCTGTAACAGATACAGAATAACTTTGCCCACTGTAATTATCACAATTGTCAACTTGCAAAGCCGTTTTATAATCATTTGTAGTACATAAAGACATATTAGAAACTACACCGTTGAGTCCTATAGAAAAGCTTCTCTTAAGAACCCCAGAAGTTCCTCCAAAATAATATTTTTGATTAGGGCTTAGATTTAGTGGTATTGTTAGTAAAACATCTACGTAAATGATATCACCATTTTGAATATTATAATTTGAAACATAGTATGTAAAACTTGATCCAGAGTTCTGAGTGTAACAAGTACCTTCAAATAAGGTTACTGCTAGTCCATTTGTGAGTGTTACTTCACAACAATTACCAGTTGGAAAGGTTATTGCTGTTATCACTGGTGGTGAATCGACTATTACTACTCCTTCTCGACAGCAATTTCCAAAAGGAAAAGTTATGCCTGTAATTACTGGTGGTGAATCTACTACGACTACTGCTTCTTGACAGCAATTTCCAAAAGGAAAAGTTATGCCCGTTATTACTGGTGGAGAATCTACTATTACTACTGCTTCTTGACAGCAATTTCCAAAAGGAAAAGTTATGCCCGTTATTACTGGTGGAGAATCTACTATTACTACTGCTTCTTGACAACAATTTCCATAAGGAAAAGTTATGCCTGTAATTACTGGCTTCGTATTTTTACCACAATTTGTAAGAAGTTCTATAAATTCATCAAAACAGGTAGTATCATCGATGTTATCTACAAAACAATTATTATAATGGTTTAAAAGGACTTCGTGTAAACTACATGGATCGCAAGAATCATCTATGATTAAAGAAGTATTATCTTTTTCGACACAAGAATCTTCAGTTATTAGGATATCATTATTTTGAAGAATCGTTTTTAAGTCATTTATTTCATTCAAACAATCTTGCCTTTCTGTAAAATATTTTATTCTTCTAGCGATTATTTCGTTTGTTTCATCTATAATATTAAAATACCATTTTCCATTAATTGTTTGTTTTATTAAAATACTTTCATCATTAGATAAGATATTGTTTACAGCTATTTCCATCTCGCTAATTGCTGCTTCTTTGCTATAATATCTAGTGCTACTACTCAGTATAATTTTACAATCAAAATTATACACTCTAAAACGATACTCATCAATACCATCGTTATCAATTTCATTGTATATTTGGCAATATATTTTATCGCTGTTTTTTGCTACTATTGGAGTTTTTCCTACTTCAAATACCCTTTCATCATAATTATCACTTTGTATTTGCATATTACCAATACCTTCAATCGGAATTGTAGTATAACAACCTTTCTTTTGCAGTATTTTTAATTCGTCTAATAATCTGTAATATTCAGCAGTGTTTAATGGCTCTTCAATATTAGCGCCTTGCGGTATTTCGTTTTGCAACTCCTCATAAGTCTCGTTAAATAAAGCTTCTATTTGCTCGTAGATAGCATCTATCTCTGACTGATCAGCATGAATAGGATAAATTTTTATTTTACTAATAGCTGCATCTTCACTTGTATACGTAACTCCTTCTTGATTGGTTAAATCAGATGGTGTAAACTCTTTACTATCTATAGATACATATTCAGTTAAAAAGCTTCCTTCTGGAATAAAAGACTTATAATAAGTTACCTTAATTCCTTGTGCATTTGTACTTAGTTTTAATGTAACTTCTTTAGACGGCTTGGGAAATTTAAACTCTAGAGCGCTTGTATTAGGAAATTTTAAAGATTGTGGAAAATCAAAAATATTTGAATCATCCACAACTTTAGCAACGGAGTTCATGACTATTCCATTAACACTTGATGTTTGACCTTGTGAAATATTAAAGAATACATTTTGATGCGTATGATGATATGGGAAATTAGTTTTGGTATGATAATTTGTATCTAGCGGACTATGTAACCAATTGACACAATCTGATTTTTTAATCTCTGCTGAACAGAAGAAAGAACTAGGAGTTAATCCTATTTGTTCAGGAACAAACCAACCAGGCTCTCCTTGCTCTGTATAAGAAAATGGCGAGTTTGCTAAAAGTCGAATTGCATTGTATTCTTTGCTAGATTTTTGCCAATGTCCAATACGCAACTCTCCAATCTCCGCATATTCTTCAGCGCTTAAGTTATCTCCTTTGACAACTGCTTCATAAGGATGATAATCTACCCAAGTATTTGAACCGTTTTCAGCTGCTTGAATAGTAATGTCTGTAATTTGATAGCGATGTTTTACTTGGCGTAACTCATTCCCTTTTATGACTTTTACTGGTGGCATTACATCCTCATAATTCTCTGGAGGATTATTATAACTCCCAATAATACTTGCAATATCACCAGGTAATAATGCCTTCTCAAACTTAATATCTACATACGTATCCAATGGAATGATAGCATCATTAAATAAGTGATCACTATTCGCATCTGGAGCAGAATCGCCAAAATTAATCAGTTCAAAAGTTTCTCCAGTAAGCATGTGAATTCCTTTCACTGCTTGATCTCTTAATACTTCTGTAATAGGCGGAATAGGAGTCTTATCTACTTGACGACTTTTCTCCCATTTAATTTTAACCGTTGCACAAATTTTTATTCTTACAAATAAGAGTTTTATACGTCCACAAACTCGTATTTCTGCATAAATTAAGAATGGTTTTGCTGCTTCTACAGAAAAATGCACATAGAATGATACGCCAACGGTAATGATTCCAAATAAATCGACACGCGCGCCAGCATCAACAGTCATATAACCTCCTATTTGAGGTCGCTCAAAACTTATAAAACCACCTACTTCAGCAAGAAACCATGCCTTAACCTTTATAGGTCCAAAACGTTCTTCAATATCAAAAGAAACTTTAGCGCCTGCTTCAATACCACTTCCTGAAAGCATTAAGAAACTTTCCATTTCTACCAGTGATAATACTTTTGCGGTAATAGGATCTTCGCGAGTTCCCATATTTAAGTACCATCCTGATGGATTATCCCAAAAGAAACCTGCTTGCATATATACATGCAAATCAATAATACTTCCACTATTTTGCGGTAATTTAAAATCTACACCTGCGCCAATTTCTATACCATTATCAGCAAGAATCATAAAGGCAAAAAATGGTGGTTCTCCACTATCGTCTAATCCCCATTCTTTACTTAAAATACTCGCTCTACCATCAATCATCAACATATTAGGAATGGACAATAATACCATAACTCGTAGTGAAATAACATCATTACTTCCCATCGTGGCTACAGTCACGCCAGCACCTAAGCTAATTGGATTGGTATAATTTTCGGTTTTATCTGGACCGTTAAATTTTGAAACGTGAATACCTCGTGGTGGATACGTATAATAATCATACCATGTATCATCGTGTGAATGTAAACCTACTGCTTCTTTTTCAGCTACGTATCTGAAACCCAATAAACCTCTAAATCCTGTGATTCCTAAACCTGTTGCTGCAAGCGGAATTGGAATTGGAATGTCTAAGTATGCATCTATTAAAAATGCAGGTGGTTTAGGTTGCAAACGCATATCTGCACCGCCTGCCATTTTCAGTCTTGGTAACTCAAGTGATACACCACCTGCATATTCTACTTCGTTGATAGATAACCAACCTTTTATAATAGCAGTTGCCGATTCTCCTGATGCCGTTCCAGGGATTGTTAAATCTACCTCAATGGTTTCTATTTTAATATACGAATGATGTTCTTTAGCTGGTATGTAATCATCATCTCCTTGATTCCCTACAGCAGATGCATCATCTACGGTGTAGAAATATTTTACACCTGCTCCTCCTCGTCCATCAAACCCTTTAAGTCCTAAGCTAATAGCTCCATCGAAACCAAAATAATTATACTTACGCATAACATCATTATGTTCTTCCTGGAAAGAGCCAAAATGAATACCTGAAATAGATATTTCAAGCACTGGTTTTTCTTTAGTACCTATTAAAACCATACTAAAATTAGTAGGTACGCTAATTGTACCTCCAACTATTTCAAAGCTTCCATCACTGTAAATACGTAAACGCTCCACAACGATACGCTGGTCTCCTAAAAATTTCTTGATGATTTCATTCGTAAATACAATGTCACAAGCGGTTCCAATATAAAAAGGGGCATCATCACTTTCTCGACCAACTTCTAAAGAGTTGATGTATAAGTCTAGTACATTGGGGATTATTATAGGTTGAAAACCATCTTGCTCAGATGCGGTCACGTTAAAACCGCCATCATCATCTAAATGTCCAAAAATATCAATATTAGCAATATCACCATTGGCATCTTTTAATCTTGGTATCTTTAAACCTCCTTGAATATTTGATTCAACGATGTGTCCTTGCTGGAATGTTATATCAAAACTTGTAAACCAGATTTCAAAGCCATTACCTCCTATTTTTTTAACTAATCTGAAGGAAACCTCGTTACCAGTACAAGAAACTAACAGATCTGAATATTCTTCTGCATTCATCACTGGATTTACCGTTCCGTCTGCCAAAATTGTTGTTAAAGGAAACTCAAGATTGTAACTCGTACCATTTAAGTTGTTTAAGTAAATAATTAACTCACCATAAGTATTAATTTGTGATGTAACACTATTTGAAGTAAGTTCGATTGGATATTGAAAGCTAAAACAGTCATCATAATATGCTGATACTTGTCCAGCACCTGTTTGAATTGCTTCTAAACTAATTGTTCCAGAAATTCCTCCAGTACCTATTAATAGATTATAACCTGCTAATCTAGCAGTTGTCCCTGGATGATTATCTCCTCCATCGAACCATTTTTTAGGAAAAGTAATTGCTGCATAATCGGCATAAACGCCTTTAAAATTATCAGGCCTTCCATCTGCTGTTGCTTCTGGAATATTTTTATCACTTTTTAGATCAATTTTCAACCCTGAGAACTCGGCTAGTAAGCCTGTTGTTCCAATCATAGATCTATTTAACTCAAAACTACTGAGTTGATTAAACTGAAATCCACTTTCTGAAGAATATTCAATACTACCTGCGTTAAATTTTAAATATGAAAAAAACTCGTCTGGTAATGGGTCATCAATGACTATTCCTGTTATTGGTGGCAAGTCTGCTGTGTAAACAGGTCTTAACCATTTGTGAGGAAATTGTAAACCAACACTTAATTCTCTAATAACTAAATTGAAGTTTAATTGTATTGCCTTTTTGATATTTTCTTCAATATTATCAAAGTATTTAGCAAAAAGTTTTTTTAGCCTATTTAAACCATCTTCTAAATCAATTTCAATAAAACTTTCAAAAATAATATTTACTACATCTAAATTTAAGTCTTCTATGTCTTCGAATAATGATTCAATCTTTTCATTATCTGTTAGATTAGGATCATTGCTTACTTCTATTGCTTGCGTATAGGAATTATTAAAATCATTAACGAAGCTGGTTAAAAAATCTGCTTCTGGATAAAAAGCATATATCGCTTCTCTTAATAAAATGTCTGGTGTTATTTCGGCAAGATCAAATAGAATATTCAATACAGATTCTACGGCATTATCAAAAGAGCCTAAAGAAAATTCTTTTATATATTTAATGATTACCCAAGAATAATCGAAACTTATAGGTATTTCAGTAGTCCCTTCAACAGTAGGATTCAGTACTAGTTTTAAATCATCTGCAATTGGAATGTCAATACCCAAACTATTATACGTTGTCAATGTAAGACTATAAAAACCAGAATCTCCATGGTAACTTTTGCCTACAATTAAATTTTTGACATAGATATCATCAAAAACACTAATTAAAGCATCTCTCACGGCTTCTATCTCATTAGGTATTTTATCTAATGGCAGTAATTGACTTAAACTAGGATGCATTATATTACTTGACATATTCTTCTTTTTTTCAGCATTAGACATTAATCTTCATAATAGGTAATGATGCGTTTGGCAATGATGGTTGGCACTTCTTTTATTTCTCCATCTAAGTACATATTACATTCTGTCCAATTATTGTATTGGTCATACTTGTACTGGTATAATCTTATTTTTGGCTTTGAGAAACTTTCCTCTCTTGATGTTACAGACTTTATAATATTGCCATAATTATCAAAAAATTCTCTTTTGTAATAATTATCAAAAGACCCAACTGTTTTATCGGCTTGTACATAACGTTCTAATGAGACCAGTATATCTTTATCATTGTAAGTGTAAGTTTCCTTTTTAAAAGGCTCATTTTTAACATAAAACGTAAAATTTTTCATGTTACCTCTATCATCATAAGTAAACTCATTAAGGAAGTTTTTGTAGTTTAAAGAGTCTTTAATACCATAATATTCAAAATCTATATCGTATTCGTAATAATCAAATAGAGCATCGTGTTCTCTTGTAAGATTAATCGTGTAATCTACATATCCAGATCTAGTATGAAATTCAACATCATTTTCAATAAAAAAATATTGCTGAGATATAATCTGATCAATACTGTTATAATTATTAGCTATCCTAGACTCTATATCTATTATTTCATTGATTTGATAGCCTTCTATATGCATATATTCTTTTTTATTGACCACCCTTCCTTCTTCATCAAAATCATATTTATAAATTCGTTCTAATTGAAGTTTTGAACTATCATTCATAATTACTAAGGTTCTAAAAGAACCTATACTTGCCGATATGGTATAAGGATTATAAACAGGAAAAGGGATGAGTTTGGAAATTTTATACGTTTTTAATTTATTGAATTGTTCTTTGTCATAGATAAAAATTTTTTTAGAAGGAATACTATCTGCTACAACTTGTGTGATTGATTTTTTTAAAGGGTAATATGATGTTTGCATACCATTTTCATCAAAGACATAAAAGCCTTCAAACTTGATGTCTTCTAAACTATTACCATCATATTGCCTTGCAGAGTCTTTCAAAAAGTTTGTGGTCATCATTTCTTTACTAATATCCGCAGACATGTAATTACGTGTAAAAAAGGAACGGACTTCTTTTACTGGCCCATTCAGTTTTTTGCCATGTGCAGATGTATAAACAATTGAAAATTTATCCTCACTAACTACTTTAGGTGATTTACATCCAACTGTTATTGAGACAATTATTAAAGCTAATATGTAATTTTTTATTTTCATGAACTTATCTTGGTAATGACGTTAGAGATTTTCTTAAACCATCTTCACGTTTACTATTTTCGTTATTATTATTGGTTTCAAAAAGTTTTTTAATTCCGTTAAATGCAGGGGAATAAAAATCTCCTGGCGGTAGATCTATAAAGGATCCATTTTCAAAAAACTGTGAATGGTATATTAATGCACCTTCTACACTAAATGCTAAACGAACAGTGGCTTCCAAACCTGCCTTGATACTTCCTGCAAATGCAACTCCTACTTTTGCTTCGACAGCAGCATCTACATGTGCTATATCTGTTACTAATGTTACTATTGCTCTAATAATTTTTATAACACCTATGTCTTCCATTATAGGTGTGTCGGTTACTGTTGCAGCAATATCTACCTTTAGATCACTTGGTATATTACCTTCTGGTACTGAATTCGTATCGAACAAATAGGTGTTAAACTCTTTAAAAAGTGAGGCGTAAATTTTAAACTGAGGCTTAAACGTCGGATTTTGTAGTTCGTTTTGATAGCCTCCAACATTGTTTGGGGAGTCTAAATAAGCTTCCAACTGTGTGTATACTTGAGTATAACGATCTGCATCATTTACTACATTTCCTGTCAAAGATTTATTGATAGCATTTTCTTTCTTTTTAAGTTTTTCAAGTAATTTTAGATAGTTTTCATAGTTTTCATCGGTTGGCGCTACAACTCTATATTGATAAATTAGATATAGCTTCTTAAAGAAGAAGCGTAATACAGGATATATCTGTGCTAGTTGCAACTCCATCTCTACGTCTAAACCTGCATAAACATCTGCTCCATATTTAATACCATATTTTTGTTTATCATTAGCAATTTCTAAAAAATCGCGCATCACTCCAATATCACCGCTATTTAAGTTTTCGTAAACACTTTTAGCTAGTCTTTTTCGTCTATTAGCATTATAACCAAAGCCCATTTTGTATCTATACTGTACGCTGTAGAATATTTGTAAAATATCGCTGAGAGTATCAAATGGATATCGGTTTGTATCTGAATACCCTTGTAGTAACCCATATATTTTAAAAGCATTGAGCTTAATAAAGCTTTCTGTACCTAGCGAAAACATCGTTTCGACATCTCCTGTGTACGACCCAATTAATAAATTACGTTTCCAATTGGTTCCTTGATAAGATAAACCTCCATTTGCTTCTGAAATACCTGTGGCATTTGCTATATTAACCTGACTCTCTGTTATATCTTTAGCAAGACCAGTTCTAATATATTTATTGTTAACAGCAAAAGCAATACCTCTATCAAAATTTAATAACGCAAAGAAACCTCCAAAACCTATATTTAAAAATATACGCTGTAAAAAACTCCCCATTGGTCCAACATTCAAATACCCTCTTAAGAAATAAAGATTTTGAGTTTCTACTTCACTAGGTATTCTCCCATGTACTTCAGGAACTAAAGGATTGTTATCGTATTTTGCCTTGTATTCAAATTCAATACCTAAATCAAATCCAACATTTCCTTGTAAACCAATACCATCAACTTTGCTAAAAATACTATCTGCTGATAAGAAACTTTTGTCTTTGGCCTCATCTTCTGCAGCATTAGCTTTATTTTTTTTCGTTACATTTTTTGTTGTAACATTTCCTTCATCATCCACTAGTGGCTCGTTAGCACTTGTAAAGCCTAACTCACCTTTAGCCCAAGCTTTCCCTTCAAGGGGCAAACCAAAATGCATTCGTGTAAGGTATTGTCTAGGGTTTAAGTTAATCACGTTCATAGCACCGAGAACATTGGAAATAACTTGACTACTATCAAAAACAGTTAAGATAACAGACAACAAAGCTGTTTCTTCTGGTCTTACAGGGAATTCGTATTCCATAGTAAGTTTAGGTCTTATTCCTACGCCAGCTCCTGCGCCTAATGCTAAACCTGCTGTTTTTTTTGACTTGCCGCTACCCATTTTAAAACCAGCACTAACACCTACTGCTACATCTATACCTAAATAAACTTCTATTTCTTCTCGCATCATTACAGTAAGCTCATCTAATTTAGACATCTTACGCCAAATCTTTTTAGACATCTTAACATCTGTTGCTATTGGAAACCCCCAAGTAACACCTATACCTGCTCCTAAATTACCTCCAAAACCTCTGGGCCAGTGTTGTGTTAGTTTCAAAATGGCGTAATTATAAGCTGCTTTATAAAATTCTAACGTTTCAGTGTATAGTTCTTCAATTTCATTAGACAACCAAGTAGTAAGTGCATCCCAAATTGAAGTGGCCTGCATTTGAACAATTATTCCTGCTAAGACTGATGCTGTTTCATAAACTATGTCACTTCCACTATTAGTTAACATTTCAGAATGTCTGAAATTTAAGTGATAATACAAACTGTCTGCAAATTGTCTTGAAGGAATCCAAATATATTTGGAGTCATCTGGGACAAATGAGGTTTGTTGCCCTGTTGAAGATTCAAATTCTATTTGAGTTGGATTTGTCCCTAATGTTTCCTGAGTTTTCAAAAAACGATAATAGTTTGGCAGTACAGTATCATCATCAGAATTATCAAACGCATTATCAAAAATATTATAGTCATTTAAATGATCGTTATCATATCTTGAATAATCTTGACTTGCTCTAATCCCATATTCAGTTACAGTTATATCTCCTGTCTGTTCATCAATAACTTCAACAGTGTTGTAATAGTAAATTAAATTAAGATAAAATTGCATTCTAGCATCATTACCTCTTTCACTGTTTGGTGATGGTGTTCTACTTGGTAAAGTAAATATATTTGCTTCCTCTATTGGATCTGTAGCTGGATTATAAAAGGGGTTTGCTATATTTTGTTCTTGATTATAATAGTTATCAATAATAAGAGCTACAAAGTCTTCATTAGGTTGTACTTTGTGTAATTTTGCATGCTCATCTGCAAGTATTTGTGGTGGAGTTGTTTCTATTGTAGATTGTACAGTATAGTAATTAAAAGGCAAGTCTGGATCGACTCTTAATGTAATTTTGTCATATGGTATTGAGCCAAACTCTATATCATTAAAAAGTCCAGATTCAATATTATTATCTAAATATATTTTGTCTTTAATATTTTGATCTAGCTTAAAATTATGATTGTTAAGGTCTGGGTTTTGAGAATTAACTATTGGACTAGTACTTAATGGTAAATTACTATTATAGGTGTATAAATTATTATTGATGTTAATGCTATAAGAATATTCATTAGTAGTTGAATTATAATTTTCAACTATGTCTATTTTTTTTTCAGCATTTTCACCTACAATAGAATTTGTTAGTTTATCATAAATAGTTTTATCAGAAATTAGTAAATAACTATCTATACTATTCAATGTTTTAGAATCTACAATTCCAGAAGTTTCAATTCCAGTAAAATTTTGGAAAGCGCTTACAGCTGCTGTTAATTCTGAATCATATATACCTGAATTAGAAGAAAATGAACCATTTGGTATATCGTAAGCTATTCCAGAATAAGAATCAATAATTTCTAAAGCTATTTTAATTCTTTGAACTGCGACATAAACATCTTCAGATATATTTGCCTCACTTAGAAATAATGTATTTAAATCATTTCTATTTAAGCTATTTAAGTATTCAATATCATTAAGTAACCTAGACTTTAATGGTGGGTAAACCTGCTCATCATTATTGACCGTTTGGTAAAAAAAAGGATTGCTATTTATTGCATTTTTAGATATATATATTGACATAATACGTCTATATTAATTAGGAATAACAGTTGTTAATTTTATTTCTTCACCATTGACGGTAATATCATTTGGATATTCTAATAAATCAAAATCGTAACTATTTGATGTATTATCCCCATATATCTTTGAAATCCCTAATGAAATCGTGGCTTCCAAATAACTGAATTTATCATAATCAAACTTCTTTATACCCTTACTTCTAATATATAGTGGGTGTTCAGTAATAAAATCTTGGTTGGGTACAGTAACGTTTTGTATGGTCAATAATTGATTGTATTCATCGTGTGTTAGTGTTATTGCTTCAAAATCGTCAAAGAAACCATCAGATATATTGGCATTTCCTGTTTTCAAAAACTTCAAAAACTTAACATCTTGTATTTGATTATCAGTATCTGTAAAATTGTATTGTGATAATTTGTAATTCTTCACTTTATCACTCTTAGTTATTTGATACAAGAACCCAACAGTTTGTTCTGTATTTTGATAATTTAGTTCGTTACTATCAAAAGCATAATTAAATTTTCCTGTGTCTATTATTTTGGGTGATTGAAAATCATTTTTTCTAAAATTCCTATGTACAGAATCTCTGTAAAAAGAGAAGAAAGTTATATGAGATTTATCAGCTGCGATGCCAATAGTTGGATAAAAGATTTCGTCAGAACTACTATTTGTTAATAAAGGAGCATTTATAGACGCATAGGTTTTAATTCGAAATTCACCATCCTCAATATTATTTAAACTAAAAATAGGGTTCATTTTTAGAGAAAAGAACGAATTCCATACAGGAGATAGTACTTGACTGCTATCCATATCTTTAATCCTATCAAGTTTTAGTAAAAAATAATTAGCACCTAGATTAGCATTACCATCATCCCAGTTTTTAAGTCGAATTGGCTCAGATTCTTTTAAACTAATATCTCCATTTTTAGCTTGCTCATTTATTAACCTGTAACGGACGTTTCGTTTGCTTTTACCAAAAGAGACTTTTTTTGTAAACGATGTAATTATGTTTGCATTTACTGGCATTCCAATTAGAATTGGAAGTTTTATATAAAAGTATTCCTTCGAAGTAGCGTATGATAAATTATCTAATTTCAAAATTGGCCAGCCTTGATAGTAATCGGTTAAGGTATATATTAAATCATCACCATTTCCATCGTAGAATCCAACATCTATTGTATCCGCTAACTTAAAGAAATGATTGTAAGAGAAGCCTCTTTCATCTCTAATGTCTATATATACACTTTTATTATTATGAAAAGAATTTAAGTAATCTGTATTATTTGAAACTCCAGAAACTCTAATTCCCTGATTCTCACATGAGCCATAGAATGCCGTAATATCCATGTAAGCCAAAACACTCTCTTTAGCTAATCTATTTTTGAATTGTAATTTCAACCTTTCTTTCTCATTAAGATCAGTTAAAATTATTTTTTGGATTTCAAGTACATGATTTGAAGATTTTAAACTTCCTAAAGTTGCCTCATCTCCAATCTTATCTAAAATAATTTCCACTCCAGCAAGGTTAACACCACCTGCGAACTTTCCTATTTGACAACCTTTAGGAACAATTAGTGGATGAAAATCATCCAATTCATCAAAAAAGATGCTTTCTAATATAGTATCATTAGAAAGACCGCCAAAGTCTATTCCTAAACTTGAAGATTTAGCAGTATCATCAGAACCAATATCATCATTTATTTTATCTTGTAAATCTTTTATTATGTCTAAAACATTGTTAGAACCCCATGAGTTATCAGGCGCTTTTATATTTTCGCCTCCAGCTATAAGCGATGATTTTAGAACACCTCTATAAATAAAAAATTTGATAGGAAAACCTGCAGTATAATTACTCTCTATAGGCAGTAATGCAATATTGAGTAATAAAGTATTATTTGGGTCTTCGACAACAACCAACAAAGATTTAGTTATAGCAAATACTGGCGCATTAGCTACTACTGAAAATTTGTTTTCCAAATTATAACGTTCAAAGTTGCCTACATCTGGTAATGATCCAAATGCCATTTCAGATAATTGAGTATTATTAATTGAATTTTCCCCTGTAAAAAAATGAAATGCCATCTATTCTATTATTTGTTACCTATTAAAAACTAATAGTATTATTTGTTTTATTCTAAATATTCATCTGTAGATTAAAATCTACATACAGGTATTCCTGCCCTCAAGAGCATGCAATTAAAACACTCACTGTTTCAATAGCGATACATTTGTAGTACGTGAGCTAAATTCGATAGTATGTATAACTAGGAATCAGACACACATCGGTAATTATCAATCAAATGGGAAGTTTAGAAACATCACAAAAATGTGATGCACATGGAGGAAATTATTTAATTAGCTAAGCACATAAAAATCTTACTATAAGTGATAAGTGTATAATAAATCTAAATGCGACTTTTACTTTTAGGTATTTGTTTAAAATTTAGGAATAGGTACTTTTCTTAATCTGAAGTTTTTTAAAACTCTTCTCATAATTAATGGTTTTAATTAATGCTGAAGTAAATATAAGAAAAAAATAATTACAATGTAAGAAAAAAGATAATTTATTAAAATATTGCACTACAATTAGTGAAATAGTAAGCTTTCTGTAAGCTATACTATATTTTCGTTCATAAAGAAATTTATAGCTGAGATTTTTACAAAAGAGAATCTAAAAATAAAGACTCTAAGCCATTTAATAATACTTTGTATTGGGAAAGTACATCTTTGGAAGAACCTTGGATTGAAATCGTGGAAATCAAAAAAAGAATAGGTTTTGTTAATCTAACTTTTGTTCGATATTTTTTTTCATTTCAAAATTGAAAAAAATTACTCCAAAAACTTCCCTTGCTCGTTTATAACTTGCTTTTTCCCTTCTAAATCTGTTACTAAGGCTAATCCATTGTAGAAAGGCTCTATCATTAAAAATCGGTGTTTGTAAATTTCTTTTCCATGTATATCAATATGATGCCAACCTTTTTCATCTTTTGCACATGCAAATCCTTTGTGATACACATTTAAATCGAAGAAATACTTATTGTGGACTTTTGATCCATCATTATAAATATGTGTGAATTTTTCATTTGCCAATTGCACACAGGCAATTCCATTTCTAAAATCTCCAGCATACGTATACTTCTCATCATATAGTGAATTTCCTTTTTCATCAATATGAAAGTAGAAATTATCAAAATCTCTAACTGTACAGACATTTTGTTGATAATTCCCAACCCACTTATAATGCTGATTATAAAGTGGTTTTCCATAAATATCAATATGAAAAGCTCCTTTTTTATTGATCACACCCGCTTTTTCATAGTAATATCCAAAAGTCCTGTCATAACGTTCTTTATAAATTGCCTCTCCTTTGGTATTAATGTGGTAAGCTCCACTTTCATCAAGAACAGCAGCGAGTCCTTCTTTATGAAAGTTAAGCGCGTTCAAAAATGCATGACTAAAAAGAGGTTTTCCTTTATATAGATATTGGGTTTGTGATGTATTTACTGTTATATCAGAATAGTTCATTTCGTAATTCTTGCTTTTAGTTTTTTAAACAAAATATTATTAACGCCACAAGACTCTAAATACGACTGTATAGTTCCGTGCTCATTCACAACATCCAAGAAAATTTGAAGGTTTTCTTTTTTTGTATCTGATTCAGATGCGAGATAATCACTTAAAAGAACTTCATAATTTGACTCAGAAACTAAATGCAGTATGGTGGCAATGATTCCAGTTCGATCTTTCCCTGCATGACAGTGAAATAAAATATTTTGTTCACTTTCAGCAATTGTTTTTACAACTTTATATATGGATTGTTTACATCCGCTACTAAAAAAACGATATGCTATTTCGACATTACTTCCATGTGCATATTTTTCTTTAAACTCTTGTGATTGATTCCAAGGATCAAAAGCCGCAGTTATATATTTTATATCTTTCAGATGTAAATTCGTAAATGGTGCTTCCATCACTTCTCTTGGCGCTCTTAAATCAATAATTACTTTTATATTTCTCTCAATTATAAAATTTTTATACGCTTCAAAAGGTTGTATCAAAGTAGGACAACTTCCTCTGTATATCTTTTGTTTGTGTATTTTGCTATTATAAGTAGCTAAATCCCTGTAATTCCAAAAATGATCTCTTTTGTTTATAGCTTCTTTTACTATTGGTAAATATAAATACATTAACATGGCTTTCTCATATTACAACTTTGACAAAGTGCATTTGATTTATAGTTTTTCACCAAATTTCTATACTGCTCACTTTTCACGACTTCAGCTATTGAAGTTTCTTTAATATTTCCAAAATCCCCTAATGATTGTCTTAATTCATCTGGAGCACAACATGGCGATATTTTTCCAGTGGCAGAAATCCACAATTCTTTATCCAAAAAAGGACATTCGTATGTTGTAGTCACCTGTTTTTCTTTATGAATTGTAAGCGGTGTAATATTTTCCAATACTACTTTTTCTCCGTTAGGTTTTAAATATGTATTTACTGTATGATGTGCTTCGCTTACATAGGTATTCCATGTTGATATGCTTTGATCAGAATACTGCATTGATAAATGTTTTATTTCATCAAAATGTGCCCAAAGTTGATGTCCTTTTACTCTATCTACTCCTAAAGATGCTGCAAGTTTTATAATATCACTTAGTTCGTGCATATTATTTTGCATAAATGTGAGTTGAAATGTTACGCGACAATACGTTCCTGTTTTTTCATGAAAAGAATCTCGATATGCTATGAAAGTTTTTACATTCTCTATGGTTGTATCAAAATCAATACCTTTCATTACTGTTGAAGCAGTTGTTGAAGTCGCGCCATTCCAACTAATCTTCACATCTGTTGTAATGGGTACAATAAGTTTTGCCCATTCTAACACCGATTTTTTAGGAAATGTTCCATTTGTTGTTAAATTGATTTTTAATTCTTTAGAAGAAGCTAATTTTAATAACGCATCAAATTCTTTGTATAAAAGCGGTTCTCCCATAGTGGACGGAATGATCTCTTTAATTCCTAAACCCTTTGCTTGTTCTAGAATTGAAGTGACCATCTCAAAATTCATTCTTCTTCGTTTTATTCCCGTTGTTTTATATAGATTGGAAATAAAATTACTGTAAGGACTATGCTCTTCACACATAATACAGCTAAGGTTACAATCTTCAGGATTTGTATCTATCGTAATCCGCCATAATTTTGTGTCAAGTTGACTTTTATATATATCTTCAAGAATTTCACAATGCGTATCTATAGAAACTACTTTACCATCTTCACTATACAGATACCCTTGTTTTCCTAGTACTTTCATTTCATTCGGGTTATTTATGGCATATAACATCTTGACATATAAATCTTCATGGTTTCTATGTTCAAATAATAATCCGTTTAATTTGTGATGAACATATTCTTTCATACCTCCGTAATTCGCAGTTATTACAGGAATGTGACAGGCTTGCGCTTCGTGAATTACTAATGGGGAGTTCTCTGCCCAAATGGATGGAACTACAATACAATCCACTTTTGAAAACACTTCTCTGACTATATTTTCATTCTTATATTCAGGTAGAAATTCAATTTTATTCTTTGAACTCGATGCAAGTAATCGGAGCGCTTTGGTGCTTTGACCTCTATCTCGTCCGTAGATAAGTAATTGCGCTGATTTCTCAATCTTTTTAAAAGCCTCTATTAAAAGATTGATCCCTTTTGCAGGAATATGTGTTCCTATATAACCAAATGTGAAAGGACGCTCTGTATTATTTTCATCGGGTTTTAAATAGCTAGTATCAAAGCCATAATCTAAATATTGAATTTTATTTGATGGTATATTAAAATCATTAATAAAACGATTCCTTAGATAGTTTGCAGGAGCTATAAAAGTCGATACTTTATCTATAATAGATTTGGTTTCATTCATACGTCTTTCTATCCAATGAGTCCATTGATCCATATCAATCTCCTCTTCTTCTTTCTTTCCACTAAAGTATACACGATAACAATCAGAAGCACATTTGGTATGATCTTGTTTGTTACAAACTTGATAGTTGTTCTCTTGACCAATACTACGTGTTAAAAACTGACCCCTAGGGCACATTAACCAAAAATCATGAAGTGTAAATACAATAGGTATGGAGTGTTTATACAAGACATCAATAATACCCGTTGATAAATGATTTAAATGACCTACATGCGAGATATCTGGCTGCAAATCTTGAATAAGATTTTCGAATATCTCGTCAATTGCAGAATGTTTATAGCCATCTTTACTCTGCGGATTGTTTATATAATAAATGACTAAATTCTGATTCCGTTTTTCTTGTCGAATTTCAAAATCTGGACGATACACATTTTCTTCTCTTGTAAATACGGTAACACGATATTTTTTTGATAATTCTTTTGTAATAGCTTCACTATAAACTTCTGATCCCGCATTATATAAAGGTGGAAAACCGTGTATAATTTTAAGTATGTGCATGATGTAAAATTCCGATTCTTAATATTCAATAAAAACTCAAAAAATATAAGAATAATTTTTTATTTATTAATTATATACCTTAATTAAAGTAAAGAAATTTCGTAACCCTTCGGTAAATCACGTATTGTAAAGAAATGATTTCAATTGTATTTTGGCTAGATGAAAAACACAAAGACACAGCAGCGTATGTTTGCTTTGGTAGCCAAGCTTTATTCGGAGGATATCAGCAAGAAAGATTTTTGCAAGCGTGAATCTCTGAATTATCACACATTTTCGTATTGGATAAGACGCTATCGTAGTTTTCATGGACTACTTAAAGGCGAAACGACTTCTACAAACGATACATTTCCAAATGAGTTCATTCCCATAGATATTGAAACTTCTATTGACAGTATTGACTCAACAATTACCATTGCATACCCCAATGGAGTTAGTCTGCATTTAGATTCTTTTTCATTAACCAAACAAACGGCAGTTTGCTTGCAAAAGTTGATCTCATGTTTGGATTAGGCGTTTCCCATCGGTATCATTTGTATCGTCATCCTACTGACATGCGCAAGAGTTTTGATAGTCTAGCAGGCATCATTCAAAAAGAATTACAGGCTTCTGCCCAAGATGGGACTGCTTACATTTTCATCAACAAATCCCGTGATAAGGTCAAAATATTACAATGGCAAGCAGGTGGTTTTGTTCTGTATTATAAACGGTTGGAATCGGGTCGTTTTGAATTACCTGCCTATGATGAAGCTGTCACCAGTATTAAGCTAAGTTATTCTCAATTGGTGCTATTGATTGATGGAGTTTCTATAGCCCATGTTCGCGGTAAAAAACGGTATAAATTACCTGCATAAATTGGATAAAAACGTTGTGATTTATCTATAATATTAGTACCTTTTTTTTTGTGAAAAATGCTACTGATACTACCGAAGAAACTGCTTATGTCTCCAAGAAAGAGTATGACGATTTGTTGGAAAAGTACAGGGAATTAGAACGACAATTAACAGAATTAAAACGCCTGATTTTTGGAAGTAAAAGTGAGCGTTTTGTCTCCACAGCTTTGCCTGGTCAATTAGGATTATTTGGTTAAGCATCGCAAGAGTCATCTTCTGATGCTGAAAAAGAGGTCTTACGACAGACAAAAGTAAAGGCTACGCCAAAGAAAGTAGCCAAGCGAGCGATATTGCCTGCGCATCTTCCAAGAGTCGAAGAAATCATCGAACCAGAACATCTTGCACAAGACAGTGTTAAAATAGGAGAAGAAGTGACTGAAATCTTGGAATACAATCCTGCCAAGCTTTTTGTTCGCAGAATTGTACGTCCAAAATACGCTTTAAAAGATCACGCTGGAGTTATTATAGGCGAACTTCCAAGTCTACCACTTCCAAAGTCCAATGCAGGTTCGGGACTCTTAGCGCATATTTTAGTGAGTAAATTTGTGGATCACCTTCCTTTTTATAGACAACGACAGATATTTAAACGACAGCAATATAGGGTGAGTGATGCAACCTTATCAGGATGGTTCAATGCGGCTACTTCACTACTAGAACCGCTATATGATGTGTTGACTAAAGAGCTATTGAAAAGTAACTATCTACAAGTTGATGAATCGCCAATTGGTGTTCAAGACAGTCATAAGAAAGGAAGTCTACACACAGGATATCATTATATCATGCTCCTGTAGAAGGCTTGGTATTGTTTAAATATGATGTGACTCGGTCTATAAAGCCGCCACAGGCATTACTTAAAAACTATAAAGGAATGCTACAATCCGATGGATACAAGGTCTATCAAAATCTAGCTACTGCAAAAGAGTTGAAACTACTCTCTTGTATGGCACATGCCAGACGATACTTTGAAAAAGCATTTGATAATGATTATGCAAGAGCCAGCTATGCTATGGAGCAGTTCCAAAAATTGTATGGCTTAGAAGCTAATATTAGAGAACATAATGCCACTTCAGAAGTAATCAAACGCTATCGAAATCGCTATGCCAAACCCATACTCGATTCCTTCTATGATTGGTTAGTAGCGCAACAGTTGCAATTATTACCCAAAAGTGCCATCTCAAAAGCAGTCTCATACACACTTCGCTTATGGAAACATCTAATCGGGTACTTAGAAGATGGAAAGTATTTAATTGATAATAACAAAATAGAAAATACCATCAGACCACTTGCGTTAGGGCGAAAAAACTATCTCCTTGCAGGATCGCACAAGGCAGCACAAAAAGCTGCCATGATGTATTCTTTCTTTGCCACTTGTAAAATAAACGATGTAGAACCATTTGCTTAGCTACATGATATCTTTAAAAGAATCCCTGAACATAAAGCAAATAAGTTACACGAATTACTGCCACAAAATTGGAAAAATAATAGCACTCAAAAGTGTTAAGGAAATGACGTTTTAGTAACAAAACTATCTAAATCTTAAGAATCTAGTAAAATCCCACACCTATATGAATACTTGAAAAACTTATAACGCTACCTACCAACACCTTACAAATATCTATATCTCATTTTATGTAAAATACAGCATCTAACCCTAGACGTAGAAGACCGAATGCTTACTTATCATTTAACGATTAGCTGAAATAAAGATCAAAAACGAATTTATTACTCTATGAAAAATATGCAAATCTACTATTGAAAATCTACTCATCACTTAGCAGTTAGTGGAAAATCAAACTCATCGTTAAACAATAAGTTGAAAAGAAAACCAAAAACTAATTCATTACTTCGTGAAAATTTTGAAAACTACTATTGAAAAATCGGCTTATTACTTAGCTGTTGGTGAAAAATCGAGCTTATCGTTAAACCTTTAGATTAGCACCTGCAAATAATTCATAAATCAAAAGTCAATTATTGTAATTTTCTACACCTTTAAAATATTATTTTAAAGGTGTAGAAAATGAAAAAAAAGAACGGAGTGAACTTTTCGTTAAGCTAGCTTAATGAGCTATTCATCGTATTAGTCTCCGTTCTTTATAACTGGTTACTAAGAACCATATAGAATTTCAGGATACTCCTTTTAAAGGTCTTAGTTTATGTAACCATATCTAATCAATCAAATGTATGAAAATAAAAGAAATTGTAGGTATTGATGTTAGCAAGCTAACAATTGATGTTTGTATTCACTTTAATCAATTAAATGAATGTTTTGAAAACAATTCAAAAGGTTTTGCACGAATGCTTATTTGGATAAAGAAGAACATTACTTTAGTTCAAAAACAAACACTATTTGTATTCGAGCATACGGGGATTTATTCACATCAACTTGCTGATTTTCTTGAAAAAGAAAATCTACTTTTTTCCATTGTTCCTGGACTAGAAATAAAAAGATCTCTAGGAATAACTCGTGGTAAGAGTGACCAAGTAGATGCTAAAAGAATTGCACTGTATGGATATCGTTTAAGAGATGAACTTAAACCTAGTACTAACACCTGTTTAAAGATTAAAAAGCTCCATGCACTATTAACATTACGTTCAAGATTAGTTAAACAGAGAGCAGGATTCAAAAGCTCCATGAATGAACAAAAATCAATACTGAATAAAAAAGATTTTGGTGTCTTATTTAAAATCCAGCAGGAATTGATTGATAATCTAACAGCTCAGATAATTATAATTGAAGAACAAATGGAGATAATTGTAAAACAGGATTTAGAACTTACATCTATTTTTGATTTAGTAACTAGCATTAGCGGAATTGGACCACAAGCTGCCTATATGATAATCGTTTATACTAATAATTTTAAGAAGTTCAAGACTTGGAGAAAATTTGCTTCCTATTCAGGTATTGCACCTTTTCCATATCAATCTGGAACCAGCATACGAAAGCAAACAAGGGTATCTCATTTAGCCAATAAAGAAATTAAAGTTATTCTCAATATGTGCGCAATGTCAGCGATACGATTTAACCCTGAAATGAAAAAATACTATCAGAAAAGAGTCAAAGAGGGCAAAAATAAAATGAGCACTTTGAATATTATTAGAAACAAGTTGGTCGCTAGGGTTTTTGCTATTGTAGAAAGAGGAACACCGTATGTAAACACTCTAAAATATACTTCCTGAATTTATTCGGTAAGCTTAAATAATAAAGAAAAATCAACTCACTGTTAAGTAGTAAGCTAAAATTTAGATACAAAACGAACTCATCATTAAGTAAATAGTGAAGAATTTAGTTTTTCATATCAACTTATCGCTAAAGAACAAGTTGAAAAAATTCACTCATCACTTAGTGATTAGTTGTGAAAATAAATGGATTTTTATTTGCTTTTATCATAGAATACGATGAGCTGAAAAATCAAACCAAGTGATCAGGTAAAACAAAAAACTCCAATCAATACAATTGAAGCTTTCAAGAGTTCGCTTAATTTTAGCTTTACGATAAATTAAAAAATGAAACTACTCTGTAATAGTGAATGTTTTCATGATGGTAATAGCATCATTATAATACGTATCAAAATATTCTACTTTTGCTACATAAGCTACTCTATAGACATATCTTTTGTACTTATAAAACTGGTATATACAATTATATGTAGTTTCGCCATATTGAGAATCATATGTTAATACAATACTATGACCATATTTGGTAGTAGCTGTATACATTTTCATATTTGAA
Source organism: Kordia sp. (assembly GCF_965283645.1). Lineage (GTDB taxonomy): Bacteria > Bacteroidota > Bacteroidia > Flavobacteriales > Flavobacteriaceae > Kordia. The sequence continues at coordinate 394,500 of NZ_CBDIPG010000001.1, forward strand.
ATATGGCTAAATCTTCTATTGAGTTGATCTGTAATAACCGTTTTTAAGTCTTTACTTGTTGGTTCTTTACTTTTATAAGCAGAAACATTGTTATAAATGTATTCTTTTCCAATATCCATTAAATCAATTGGAGTATAATTCAAAACACCGTGAAAACCATGAAATGTCCAATTGGGTAGTTTTTGCAACGTAAAACCCTCAGACAATTCAGTAAACAGCTTTTCGTCTTGCAATTGTTCCTTTAAAGAAGTACAGCTTGTGGCTAGTAGTAAAAAGATAGAAAGTATTAGAAACCTACGCATAGATCTGTTTATATAGTTAATACGACTTTTAATCATTTCACTTTTTTGAGTTTTGAAAACAGTTGTTGAATATTTTGTAGCAGCTGTTTATTGATTCCTTTATTGGATGTATAAAAAGTATCTCTAAAAATAAGAGTTCCAGTAGCAGTTTCAATAATAACAACTTCCATTTCAGAAGATTTAACTGTTTCAAACCTGTCAAATACAGATCCCAACTTCGGTTTAAAAGAAAGAAGTATAACATGTTTTTCATTGGAATTTTGAAAGTATGATAGCAACTCATTTGATAGCACAAGCTTTTCACTAGCATCCGCAGTAAACATGTTTTCAATGTTAGTTAAGTTAGCATTACTTACAGGTATCTTTTTTGATATGTTATATCTTTTAGCATCCACCGTAAACAAAGAGTCTACACCAAAATGTATATACTTCTTAAAGCTTTGTATTCGTTTGGAACTTGAAGTGTTTGTATTGGTATCAAAAACAGGTGCTACATATGCAAAGCTTGTAGCTTCTCTTAGCTTTTCTTTGTTGTGTATAGTGTGCATAGACGAACAGCCTAGAATCACAGCGCAAATGGCGATGTATAGTATTTTTTTCATATTCATCATTTCCCGCGCAGGCAGGAATCTCTTTAATTATTATTTTTTACATTCCTGTGAAGACAAGAATCTGCTTTTTTTATTAAATTATTAATGTAGTTAACTGAGTTTGTCGAAGTAAGACTATTTCTTCTTCTTTTTAGAAACCTTTTCTGCCATCAGCAACGCATTATAGGCGTTTACTATTTTACCCGATTTTGATAGCGAACTAAACGGAACCAATTCTTTCTCCTCACTTAAAGATGGTTTGTTAACCATAATATCATACGAAACACCCGATTCCATAATGATTTGTTTTACTTCGGAAGCGGATAAGTTTGGATAATAGGAACGGATTAGTGCAGCAACTCCACTAACAATTGGAGCTGAATAAGATGTACCACTAGCATAATCAAATTCATCAATATTTTTAGTCGTATAAATATATTCACCAGGTGCAAATATATCAACACTTTCTTTTCCGTAATTGGAATAATCTGAAACTAAATATTCATTTGCTAATGGAGTACTAGAGCCGATTAGCATAAAATTATTCAAAATTTCCTCGCTTTTTTCATTAACATCATTTGGATAGTACGTTTCAAAATCAAGATTCTTGTTATAATTACCAGCCGAACAAATAATAATAACATCCTTCTTTTCCGCATATTTTAGTGCTTCTTTTACCCAATCTGATTTTAGTGAAAAGTATTTAGTGAAGGTGATATTAATAATTTTAGCTCCATTATCTACAGCATATCTAATACCTAGAGCAATATCTTTATCATGCTCGTCTCCAGAAGGAGAAATGCTAATCATCATTATTTTTGAAGTATTGGTAACTCCTTTACTACCATAATTATTCGTTCGATTAGCTGTTATTGCACCAACTACTTTGATCGAATGTGTATGCTTAGGATTGATAGTATCTGAAAAAACTATTGGGTTTCCATAATAGTCATTTAAATCATTAGGGTTATCATTGATGATTGCTCTTTCTTTGTAAGCTTGATTAAAGTAAATATCTAAATGGTTTCTTTCTCTTTTATATCTATTCTCATACCATTTTTCATTAGATTTATATTCTTTGAGGAAAATCAACCTCACATTACTAATAGAATCTTTACTAATTTTTAATATGCTATCAATCTGAGAAATATTTATAGCAGTTTCTGGATAAAGTTTCGTAAATTCTTTTTCATATTTTAGTTTCAAATTTGAAAGTGAATCTAAATATGATAAATTTTGATTTATTATTGATAGCTCTTCTTCAAGTGCTTTATTAGCTTTTTCATAAATATCAAAACTCAATGTATCTGTTACTGATTCCCTTTTTTTATTCTTAAATAATGGGTCAAATTTTCTAATTATTCTTATAAACTCATAGTTAGCAACATATTCTTGATTCCCATTTTTATTTCCTAAAAAATTCCATCCATGAATATCATCAATATATCCGTTCTTATCATCATCAATATTATTTTTCGCAACTTCATTTTTATTTATCCATAAAAAACCACTTAAATCTTTATTTCCATTTATTAATCTAGTATCTAAAACTGCAATAATTGTAGTATCGACTTTTTTGTTTGTTAATAATTTATATGCTTTATCTAAACTGATTCCTGCTATTGAATCATCTTCAATGTCTTTATGTAACCAATCAGACCAATCTTGGTTGGAAAGCTTTTTCTTGGATACTGAACTTTTGATTGGTGAAAATTTTATTTGATTTTGTGAGACACTAGAATAGCTTACGAAATGAAATAGGGTACAATAAATGAATAATAGCTTCATCTGAATTAATTTTAGAAGTAAATGTATAATGATTTAGTGAAGAAAAATAATATTCTATAGCATTTACAAGAACGTTTTCAATGAAAGCGTACTATAAAAAGACTGCTGTAAATAATTGATTTTACAGTTATTCTATGCTTTTATTTAGTTCGTTTATAAAATAGGAAGGATAAAGACCTGTTTTTTTCTTAAATACATTAGAAAATGCCCTGCCAGTTTTAAACCCAATTTCTTTTCCAATTGCATCTATACTATATTTTCTAAACGATTCATCCATTTTTAATTTATGGATGACATAATCGATTCTTAAATCATTTATATAATTTGTAAAAGTTTTTTGATGAAAGTAATTAACAACTTTAGATAAATATCTAGAATTTGTTCTTAATTTTTTTGAAGTGTATACTAGAGATATATTTGGGCTTAGGAATTTTTCTTTTTCTTCAAATTGTTTCAGTTTTTTCAAAATAGTATTAACTAACTCTTCACCAAGATCAATAGATTCTTTTGAAATAACCTCATTATTTTTTTTTGGACTTTGTACTTGATTTAATAGTTCTTGAAATTTTAGATTATCTCTCTTTCTCTTGAAATAGTTATAAATTAATCCAATCGAAATAGAGAAAATAATAATTGATAATATATAAATATAACTTATGTTAGTTTTATCTTTTTCCTTCAATTTATTAATTAGGATATCTCTATTCTTTAATAAAATAGGAGTTTCAAATTCATCATAAATAGTCTTGCTCAGGATTTTATAGTTTACGTTTATCACACTATCCATGCGTAAAAGGCGATTCGTATAAAATAATTCTTTCTCACTGTTTTTATTGATTTTATGATAGTCAATTAGATATTTATATCCTTTTCTACAAAAAGGAATTAAAATATCTGTTTTTATTAAAATTGAGTCCATTTTCATGAAATATCTCATAGCTTCTTCTCTTTTAGTCAATTTATCATATGAAGCTCCTAAAAAGTAATATGAAGAAACAATATTAAGTGTGTCATTTTCTTTGTTAAACTGATTTAAAGATCTTTTAAAATAAGGTATAGCTTTTTCATAACTTGAATTAAAAAAGTTATTGACACCATTTAAAAATATAAATTCATTTTCATAATAGTCAGTTTTAGTTTCCTTAGACTTTATAAAACCTAATTGATTATAAAATTTTGCAGAATCAATATTTTTCAAATGTGAATGTATATATGATAAGTCATAAATTACACTATAATAATAAGGCGTGGAATCAAGTTGTTTTATATGATTCCAAACATCGCGAGTATATTCTAAAGCCCCTGTGAAATCTCTTATTTGACTTTTATACAATCCAATATTCGATTTCATTAAATACATAAGGTTGATATTACCTCCTTTTTTTGCAGCTTCATGAGCTAATAAGTAAAAATCCAAAGATTTTTTGTATTCACGCTTATCATCATGTAACCCACCTTTTATTGAATAAGCCATACAAGGAACTAACCAACCATTAAGATTTTTAGAATAATTTATAGACTTGTCTAAATAAATATTTTGTAATTCAAGATCATTTACCGTGCTAGATAAATAAAGATAACCTTCTGCTATGTAAAGAGAATCTCCTTCATTGATTGCTTTAGATAAATATGTTTTTGCATATAAATTAGCTTTGTTTATTGAGTTCTTTTCTAAAGAAGAGTAAATATTATTTTGAAGCCCCAAATAGCTTCTATTTGTCAATGAATCTGGAATAGTAAATTCTTGTGACAAGCAGTTTTGAATTAAAAGTAAAAGACCAAGAAAAGTCAAATATCTATACATAAATCCTAAATTTTTCTATTTCAAAATATTTATTATAAAAATACTTTTAAGCGTCTGTTAGTTAGTTCCTTACGGGTTGTTGTTATAAGTGCATTTTACGTGAAAACGTACATGTATAATTTGTATAAACTTCTCGATATAGTCAAATTTACGCCATCAAAAAAATCTGACAACGAAAGTAACGGATTAATTTTAATTATTCAAAAACAGCAAACATGGCATTAGAAAATTTAATCAGTATTGAGTTTACCAATGAAGAACTCACACAATTGGATGCACACTTAGATGGCATACAACAAGTACTCACAGGAAAAACCGTAAACCTTACACCAGACCAACGCAGACAGTACGGAAGTATTGGCAACCAGAACAAACTCATTGTAGATAAAGCAAAAAACTACATGGAACAACACCCAAATTGGATTCCTAATTTTGTAGATAAAGAAGAGTTTGACAAAGACTACAACGCACGCCAACAAATGGAACAACGTACACAACGACTACAAAATCTTTCACAGCAATTAATAGACACCAAAACATTATTAGATCACGATAACTATACCAACTCCCTAAGTTTTTATCGAATGATGCGCTACCTATCAGGTGAAAATGAAGCGGGTGCAAAAACGGTGTTTGAAGATATGAAAGTGCTTTTTAGTAAAAGTGCAAGAACTGCTGATACAGAAGAAGAAACAGGCACATGATTACCAAAAAACAAGGCAAAAAACTAAAGGAAGTACTAGGATATCATTATACAGCTGGTGTTTTAAAAATTTTAAAACAAAAGAAAATAACTAGCAATAGAGGTAAGCCCTACGGTACATCCATGATTCGGAATGTATTTAATGGACTCAATGAAAATGTAAAAATTGAAAATGCCATATTAGAACTTTTCACCCAAACTATTGAAAAAAGTGAAAAACGAGAAGCTCTAAAAAATGAATTACTAGATATGGATGATACTTAAAGCTTTCTTTATGGTTCATTGTCCAAAATATGAGGTTCTAAACCATATAAATACGGTTATAAGATAGGTTCATTTAGGTTATTTGTACAATCATTAAGGTTGTTTACAAGTTATTTGTGGTTCTGTAAAGGTAAAAAGCGGTTCCGCATAGGTACAAAGCGGTTCAGTAACGAATATAAAGGGTTCCGAACCCAAAAAAAGGGGTTCGTTTAGGGGGTACACCCCTTACAGCACCTAATAAAAGCGGTAAGTAACCACAAATAAATGGTACATAACCGCATCAAAACAGTTCCGAGAGGGCTAACAACTAGTAAACAACCGCTTTGAAATAGTAATGAACCGTAATTAATGATAAACCAACGTAAAAAAGAATGAATTGTGAAATGCCGATAGATACTGAATCGAGTTCAGTACATGGGTTTAGCATGACGCTTTGAGAAAAGAAGACACAAACTCCGTTTTGCAACGGAGTTTACTAAAAAACGCTCACCAAAGCGAGCGTTTTATATAAAAAATAAGCAGTTGCCTATTTGATTGTGGAAAAATCAAATATACAAAATTTTAAGATTAGTATCACGGCAACTGTTTTTTACAAGGAATGCTTTTCCTTTTGGTAATGTGAAGCTAGTATTGAGATCAGAGATTGAAAAAACCTTAATACTACCATCTCACTTCTCGTAACTATAAAACAAAGTCGTGGATTCCGAAAAACGAACGAGTAGGAAAAATATTAAAATTAGTATATTTATGAAAACATTAGAATTAAATCAAATGCAAAACCTTCAAGGAGGAGACGATGGTTATTGTACAGGATCAGCTGCACAGGTTTTATTAACTACTGGGGTTTTATTTTTCTCTGTTGCTACTGGTGGTTTAGGAGCAATTCTTGCTGCTGGAGCTGCATGGTATCTTACAATGGATTCTATTGGAAACGGAGCTTGTTACGAATTATAAATTATTATTTATGAAAAATAAAATAGCATATAGTATTATTATATTGACAATTACTTTTATGTCATATACATTCTTTATTAATGAATTAACATCAAATCAAATATTAATTTGTGTACTAATAGTATTATCAATGCTATTTATTCTTTTTTCGAAAAAAATAGTTAAAAAGTAACTAAATATTTATTGGAGATATCGAGTTTCTTGGTATCTCCATTAATTAAGTCGAAGTAAATATCTTGTAAAAAAGCTACTCATGAAAACATTCTATATAATTATGATTCTATGTGTATTAGCAATGGTAGTACACTCACTATTTCAAGGTAGTTTTGATATAAATATGGTTAAGTTTGCTGTGCCTTTATTGTTGTTATATGGCTATTTACTAATAAGAAAAAAGAAAACATAATGTTTTACGTATGATATAATTAAAAGAATAGCACTTTATATATTACTTGTAATACTTAATACTCATTATTTTAGGAGCGTTTGGTGTACTTGATTATCATAAATATATTTGGTCTGTCATATTCTTTACAGAACCTTTTATTTGATGCTCTTTTTTAATAAAAAAAAGCCCAAAAAATAACTTTCACATTTTTAAAAATCATAACAATAACTTTAGCTATAACGGCTAAGGCTAGCACAACTCACCCTTGTTTGTAACCACAAAAATTTACATTATGAAACTATCTACTACACTATATTTTTCATTACTCACGCTTTGTATGCTATGCTTTGGTATTATATCGCAAGGTGTTTTGGGTACGGAAACCTTGCTTGTAAACTCCTTAGCAGATATATATACGCAAGAACAATTGGCGCAAACCTTAGCATTCCAAAATAAATGGCAATGGGTTGGCTATGTGGCTACACCTTTGTTGTTATTGCTTAAAATTTCCATCATTGCCCTTGTGCTAGATGCAGGCATGTTTTTCTTTGACAAGCAGCTGAAATACAAATATATTTTCAGCGCCGTTGTTAAGGCAGAATTTGTTTTTCTGCTGGTTATCATTGTAAAAACCGCATGGCTATATCTTTTAGTACCCAACTACACCTTTGAAGACGTACAATACTTTTATCCGTTATCGGCATTATCAATTGTAGGCTATCAAGGTATAGAAGCTTGGTTTATGTATCCGCTACAAACATTAAATGTTTTTGAAATTGCCTATTGGTTTTTACTCGCCTACTTTATAGGGAAACAACTAAAAATAAGTTACGGCAAACGCTTTGCCATTGTAGCGAGTAGCTACGGTGTTGCACTTGTAATTTGGGTAGTAGGCATTGTGTTTTTAACGCTACATGTGAGTTAATTTTTTAGAAAAAAGAGTAAAGAATATAGAATTAAGTCTACTGTAGCATACGAACTACAGCACAAGGAAAACAACTAAAAGGATTCCTGCCTTACTGAATCAAGTTCAGCACAGGTAGCAGGAATGTAAAATAATAATTAAAAGAGATTTCCGCCTGCGCGGGAAATGAATATGAAAAAAATAATCAGTTTACTAACTATTGTAGTCATTTTGGCTACGTTGGGTTACTTTCTATATCATATTTCAAGCAAGGTAACCGCAAAACAAGAAGCCGCTTCACGTATTGAACATCTTCCGCGTTTTGAGCTACAAACAGTTGCTGGCACTTCGTTTACACACACAAACTTGATGCTAAATAAAGCAACAGTGTTGCTGTTTTTTAATAGCGAATGTGATTTTTGCCAGCATGAAGCAGAGAGTATTTTTGATGCTTTAGATCAATTTACTGACGTACAAGTATTGTTTATTTCGGCTGAACAGATAGAAACCATCAGCAACTTTGCTACCACATATCAACTTAACAATCAACCTAATATTACATTTTTACATGATAACAATAGTCTACTTGGTACTGCATTGGATATTCAATCTATCCCAACACTTTTAATATATGATTCCTCAAAGCAACTGATTAAAAAACATACAGGACAGCTAAAGGCTAACGGAATTTTGAAGATTATAAACAATTACTAATCTTACCATGAAAAAAACAACAGTTACAAAGAAAAAGATACAGAAGACGTTGGTACTACAGCACGATCAAAGTGATTGTGGTGTGGCGTGCTTATTGTCCGTTATTCAATTATACGGTGGAAGCAACACCTTAGAGAAACTCAGAGAACAAAGCGGAACTAACAAACAAGGAACTACCTTGCTTGGCTTGCACCAAGCGGCAAACGCACTTGGGTTTACTGCCGAAGGTTGCCAAGCAGACCTGCAAGCACTTATAAACCATAAACAACCTGTAATACTCCATGTGGTTATGGAAGATAAGTTGCAACATTATGTAGTGTGTTATGGTTTTGAAAACAATAAATTTAGTATTGGAGATCCTGCAAAAGGAATTTGTTACTACACCAAAGAAGCACTTATAGCCATATGGAAGTCAAAATCCTGTTTAACACTTACGCCAAACGAAACTTTTGAGCAAGCAACTGCCAAAGCCACATCTAAAAAACAATGGTTTTTAAGTGTGTTAAAACCCGATTACCGATTGTTAAAGTTTAGTATATTACTTGGTTTGTGCATAGCAATACTTGGTATGAGTATGGCAGTATTTTCACAAAAGCTTATTGATGATATACTACCTTCAAAAGATGTTAGTAAACTTGTATTGAGTGTTATATTAATTACTATTCTGTTACTTATAAAAGCACTCTTTAGTAGCTTACGCGATTATTTTTTGATACGACAAAGTAAGGATTTTAACAACCGTATTATTGATCGTTTTTACAGTTCGTTACTACACTTACCCAAACCATTTTTTGATACCCGTAAAATAGGTGAACTCGTTGCCCGATTGAATGATACACAACGCGTACAAAATGTGATTAAAACCGTTGTGGGCAACATTATCATTAATGCGCTTGTTGCTATGGTAGCTTTAGGATTTCTATTCTATTATTCATGGCACATAGGACTATTGGCTTTTGTTAGTTTGCCGTTTTATTTCTTTCTTATTTATAGCTTTAATACTAAAATTATCAAAGCACAAAAGCAAGTGATGCAAGGTTATGCCCTTAACGAGAGTAACTATATTACTTCCATGCAAGGCATAGCAACAATAAAGAACAATAACAGACAAGGTGTTTTTCAAAAGATAAATCAACTTATTTATGGCAACTTTCAAGAAAAGGCATTTTCATTAGGTAAGATCAATGTGCGTTTATCACTTATTTCGGGAATATTTAGTGTATTGTTTTTAATGGGGATTCTAGTATTTGCGGCATTTAAAGTATACAATGAAGTTATGCTTATTGGAGAACTCACGGCTGTTTTAGGCATTGCAGGTTCGTTGCTTCCATCGGTGGCTAGTTTGGCACTTGTAGCAATTCCGATTAATGAAGCAAAAGTAGCTTTTAATAGAATGTATGAGTTTGCTTCCATAGAAAAAGAAGCCCAAGGAGAAACGGAACTATCGTCGTTTGAATCGTTAGTGATTAAAAATGTATCATTTCGTTTTGTGGGACGTAAACAACTTTTAAAAAATATAAACATCACTCTAGGCAAGCATCAATGTATAGCCATTGTTGGCGAGAGTGGTAGTGGAAAAAGTACATTGGGGCAAATTGTTCAAAAATTCTACAACCATGAAAGCGGAAACATTACCATTAACAATACCATTTCATTAGATGCAGTACGCATTGAAGATTGGCGTAGTATTATTGGAGTAATACCACAAGAAGTTACCATCTTTTCGAGGCATGTACTCGATAACATTGTGCTAGGGCAAGAAGCCGTTTTTGAAGATATTCACAACTTTATTGTGGAATACGGTTTTGAAGATTTTATACAAAGCTTGCCACAAGGGTATGCAACTATTTTAGGTGAAGAAGGTGTTAACTTATCGGGTGGACAAAAACAGGTACTAGCACTTATACGTGTGTTGTACAAACGACCACAATTATTGATACTAGATGAGTTTACTTCGGCAATGGACAGAAATACCGAACGATTTGTATTGCAGTTACTAAGACGCTTAAAGCAAAAAATGAGCATCATTTTTATATCACACCGATTGCATTCACTAAAACAAATAGCAGATCATATATATGTTATAGAAAACGGTGAAACTACCGTACATGGTAGACATAAAGAGTTGCTACAAAACTCAAATTTTTATAGTGATTTTTGGAAAGGACTTTTACAGGAAAAAGATATGATTAACAACATATTATGAGTTTAAAAACACCAGAACACTTTTCTTTTTTTTTATAGTCCCCCTATGCCTGTTTTGACAAACTCAGTTATTGCTGTTTTATAGTTTATTAGCAACTTAAGATTGGTTGTTGAGTACCGTTGAAACAGGCTTTTTTTCCTTCGACTTCGCTAAGAGAAAGCCAAATAAGGGTAGTGAGCCTGTTGAAATATTGATTGCAATTAGTAGCCAGTAATGCTAATAAAATCAATGAAATGAAATTAAATAACACCACACTTTTACTACTAATAATTATAGTTGAAAGCATACTAATAGTCATTGTCGTAATCGTATTTGTAAGGCTGTTTTCTAAACTAAAACAAAAACCAACACTAAAAAATGAAGTAGACGAGGAACTTGAAAAAGAGTTAAATGATAATTCTTAAAATAAATACGTAGTGCTAAATACGCTAGGTTCGGTTTTGTTGAAGATAACCGTTGTCTATGTACCCGTAGATAAGCAAAGCGACTATGGTAGGTAGTTTTACAGTCGCTTTGCTACCTTAAAAATTAGTGCGCAACAAAGTAACATACTTTGCATTTATGGTATTCATATAGCCTACAGAAGACAGCAAAACAAGAAAAACTCTTATAAAATGTGTCTGTAAAACAAAACCATATGTTAAAAGCAAAAAGTAACATTTAATACACAACATCACTTTTTACTTCAATCTTTAATTTTATCTGATGCTCATAACTATTTTATTTTCAGCACCAGTTCCTTAAATGGGACAATTTATTTTAAAATAGTCGTAGGGATAGCATGGGAGTTGTGAAGACTATATTTTTAGTTTAAAAAAGCTGTTTTTATGTTAAAAATCAACGTTTATTAAAAAAATGTAACGTTTACAAAAAATAGTTGTCAGATATATGAAAACTATTTTTCTTTGTATAGAAAACAGCCACTTTACTCACCGCCCCTTTTTAATAAAACACAAAATTGTAATGCATATATGACTAAAAAAAGAGAAACACAGCGGCAGGAGTGTATAAAAAATAACAATACGATTCGTATCGGAAGTAAACACAAAGGAAAGCATGTTTATGTAAAGGATATTATTTATATACAAGCTAGTGAAAACTATACTTTTATACATCTTCAAAAGGAGGACGTATACTGAGTAGTAAATGTTTAAAACACTACGAGAACTTATTAACTAGTATAGGTTTTATACGTATCCACCGTTCTTTTTTGGTACATCTAATTCATATCAAAGAATATGAAGGAAAATATCGTTTGTTGCATCTGAGTGATCAAAACATATTGTCGATTAGTTATAGAAAAAAAACAAGTATTTCCAAAATTATTAACAATCAAGTATTTCCCCAAGCTACACAAGAAGTAGCATAAAATTAAAATTTAAAGAAAAATCACTAAAACAATTACATTTATGAAAAAACAAATCATGCTGATGATGTGTGTGATTTTTGGATTAACCGTACTTCCAAAATTACACGCACAGGACAACCCAAACCCAACAGAACTACCAACAATTATTCCCGCCTCACCAACAGTTGCAAATCTCATGCAATTTGAAGAAGTACCCGTAAGTCAATACACAGGTGTTCCTGATATTGGGATTCCTTTATTTGGAAAACAACTCGCGCCATCGGTCGGACTGAATGTATCACTACGCTATAACGCTACTGGTATTCGTATCGATGAACGTTCTGGTTGGACAGGTACGGGATGGAGTTTAGATGCTGGAGGGGCTATCTCACGAACCGTGGTTGGTGTGCCTGATGAAAAAAATGTGCCCAATCAAGGGATAGGTGTCTTACATAATAACTATTTCAATTATCCTTTTACTAATAATCCTGCCGCTTCTAATGAATTCCTTTGGAAAGGTGTTAGAGGAATTGAACGTTATGATACACAGCTTGATTTATACCAGTTTAGTTATTTAGGAAATTCAGGACGTTTTGTAGTGATTAAAAATACTGTAGGAAATTTAGAAGCTAAATTGTTATCCTATGATCAAAAACTAGAAATTGTTTTAATCTACAACCCTGTGACCTTAGTCATTGATGGGTTTGAAATTATCGATACCTCAGGAACGATTTATACCTTTGGACAGGGGGAGGAATATAAAGAAAAAACGGTTTCTACACCTCTATCAAGTGGAATTAGTGTTAGTGGAAGTAGCAATGTTTCTAGTGATATCTACTATTCTGCATGGATGTTAAAAAAGGTAACGACCAGTAATCTAAAAACGCTTTGCGAGTTTGAATACTCAGACATTCAAGAAAATTTTGAAACACCTGAAAATCATACGATTAAAAAAGTATTAGGTAATCCTAATACATCTGACTCAGATCACAGTCAATATAATGAAGGGTTATTAGAGTCTGGGAATTCTTATTCTGCTAGCGCACTTGAAATACAGTCTAAAAAACTAAGCCGTATTATTTTATCCAAAGATAATTCTAGCCTTGATTTTACGCATAGCATTGGACACCCAGAATATAGCGGATCTATCACGCCTGCGCTAAATCATACAGGCGCAAAACTGACACAGGTACAACGTAAAGATGCTAATGGTGCAATCGTGGAGACGTTTTCATTTACTTACAGCCAAACAACTACAGGCAATCGTTTATTTTTAAATCAAGTCAATCACACCAGAGGAAATATAACCCTTCCCTATGTGATGAGCTATCATAATAAAGAAAATTTACCTGCTTTTGGTGATATTCAAAAAAATCGTTGGGGCTATTTTAATGCAGGTGATGTTACCACAGGAGTCTTAACGGAAATGCGCTATCCAACAGGTGGTGTAAAATCATTTGGATTTGAATCCAATACTTTTAGTTATTTTGGTGATCAACCCGTAAACCTTCGCGATATTCCTGAGAATCAAACAAGCTATACTGCTGATTATTTGATGACAGATCAGCTTAATCCAAACTCAGGATTTACGCCAACGGTCAAATTCATTTATATAGAAGGACGCTCAACAGCGACCACACTTAATATCAATTCAATTACTACCGCCTCAAACCAACCATTTGGTAATGAACTTGATAATTTTCACGTAAAAATAACACCAGTAACAATACTCGAATCGGTTGGATTTGATCCAGATTGTACAGGGTTTTGTCAAGGGCCAGGAAGTGTTTCAGATTTTGAACCAGCTAACTATGATAATTCATTTACCTATAAAGTCACAACCACATCACATCAACCAATTTTATCGACAGGGTGGTACTTTGTAGAATTAGATCATGATCAGTATATCTCTTCCAATATTAATGAAGTAACCGTTGATTTTTCAATTACTTATCCAAAATTCACACCAAATCAAAAATACTTTAATGGTGGCGGTCTGCGTATTGGGTCTATTGCTTTTAAAGACAAAGATACTGTAGCGACAAAAACTCACTATGATTACACGGAGTTTGTAGATTCAACAGTTTCAAGTGGATCATTTGATGGTGAACTTTATGACAAACCATATACAATTAGTCGAAGATATACGATGATTAATAATATTAATTGGATTCCTAGTTCTGTAAAATATCAAGTTCAAAATTACAGCAATGCTGTGAATGTGCAAATGACCAAAGGGAATTATGTAGGATATCAAAATGTTCGAGTGTATAAAGAAAATAATGGAGCAACAAAATACACCTTTACCTCTCCAAAAGATGATCCAACCTTTACAAGTCTAGTCTATCCATTTGTACCGCAACCAGATTTAGATCATAAACGCGGATTACTGACCAAACAAGAAATTTTTGATGATGATAATCGTAAACTCAAAGAAGTAATCAACAGTTACACTTCTTCTTCGAAGCAGGTTGCTACAAATGTACAAATGAGCCTTAAGCAATTTACCAGTTGTGAATGGGATCAATTTTTTAATACATATAATGGTTATCTTACGAGTTCTGTAGAAAAAAATTATGTGCCCATACCTTTTGGTGAAGAAGGGTACATACCGCCTCCAATTGCTAATAATTGCGGGGATGCTTCAAGTTATATCGATTCACATTTTTACTATTATTATGCGGGTATTTCTCAGTTAACTGAGACCATCACGAATGATTATTTTTATGATCTAGCATCGAATCAAAACGCAACTACTACAAGAGAAACATTTTCATACCATCCAATAAATTTTCAATTAAAAGAAAAGCATAGTTTCTTTGATGAAAAAGGCACAGAGCAGGATTATATGACTAAGTATTACTACCCTGTTGATACGAGTTTCCCTAGCGGAGGCAATAGTACAACCATTCGAAATGCGCTTGTAAGCTTAAATAAAATCAATGAAGTATTGGAGACTCAGAGCTATAAAAATGGTTCGTTTTTAAACCAAATAAAAACAGAATATCACGAGTTTGAAACAGATCTTATTTTACCAAAAATAGTTGCTGTTTCAAAAGGAACAGACGCCTTAGAAAACCGATTGGAATATCAGCGCTATGATTCCTATGGCAATATTTTACAGGTCAGTCAAACAGACGGAACACCCATCAGTTATATATGGGGTTATGATCAAACATTCCCTGTAGCACAGCTTATCGGAGTTAGTTTTTCTGAGATTGAAACATTGTTGGGTAATAACTTCAATACTGGAAGCTCTGGGCTAAGTAATACGCAAATAAGCAATTTACAAACCAGTTTTCCAGAGACACAATTTAGTCATTACACCTATGATCCTATGATCGGGGTTATTAGCGGAACAGACGCAAGAGGTTATATCACAACCTATGTGTACGATGATTTTCATCGATTAAAACAAGTAAAGGATGCTGATGGTAATATCTTAGCAGGCAATGAATATTTTTATCGTACAAGCAATGATGCCTTAGACAATTATGTAAAAACTATCATCTACAATGAGGCTACTCAAGACGGACTTAATGTTAGTGACTGGAATACCTTAGAAAACATAAATTATGTAGATGGGCTTGGACGTACAAAACAATCCATTGCAATTGGACAAGGTGGAAATAATGAAGACATTGTTACACCTTTTGACTATGATGCTATTGGACGAAAAGAGAAAGAATTCTTGCCATATGCCACGACAAGCTTGCAAGGAGCTATTCATTCCAATGCGCTAGTAAATCAAGCAACATTTTACAATGTGGTAAAATATGAAAATACCCTCAATGCTTATAGTGAGCAATTTTTTGAAGATTCGCCACTTAATCGTGTACAAGAAGTTGGTGCACCAGGACTTGATTGGGAAATCAATAAAACCAAAGATGATGATCATACGATCAAAATGGGATATCAAACAAACTCTCATAACGGAATCCTTACTGATAAAAAATTTGATAACGTGCGTCGTTTTAAAGCCTCATTTGGAAGCGGTTATACTGATGTAAGTTTACAAGAAGATGGTTTTTATTTAGCAGGTGAACTCTATAAATCAATTCTTAAAGATGAAAACTGGCAACCTAATGGTACTGATCCTAGTCTATGGACAAAAGATCATACCACAGAGGAATTTAAAAACAAATTAGGACAAGTACTACTTAAGCGTACCTATAATGGAATAGAAGTACTAGATACTTATTACATCTATGATGATTTTGGAAATCTGACCTATGTATTACCACCAGAGGCTTCTATAAAAACAAGCATTGACACAACAGTATTAGACGAATTATGTTACCAATACAAATACGACCATAGAAACAGACTGATTGAAAAGAAAATTCCTGCCAAAGGATGGGAATACATTGTGTATGACAAATTAGATCGTCCTGTACTTACACAAGACATCAACTTACGAAGTACAAACACATGGCTGTTTACCAAATATGATGTATTTGGAAGAGTAGCTTATACAGGAACAGTAATCAATAGTGGCAGTAGAGCGAGTCTGCAAGTCATAATTGATGGAACAGCTCTTTATGAATCGCGTACAACAAGTCCAACGACTATGACTATCGATGGAACAGCTATATATTATTCAAATACAAACTATCCAAATGATGATAGTATCGAATTGCTTACGGTAAACTACTATGACGATTACCTTTGGAGTGCAGGCAGTGCTTTGGAAGCAGATTATAATTTAGACACGCAAAGTGGTTTAGATGTTACAGGTAATACCATCTCAAAACCAGCAAATGCTTCTACTGGATGGAATACAGGTTTTACTACAGCAGGATATATCTATGGAGATGGATATATTCAGTACAAAGTAACTTCTACAGATAAAAAACTCATGGTAGGACTTTCTGCTATCAATTCAGCTGAAAATGATCATTACGACACCATTGATTATGCCATCTATACAGGGTATGGAGGATTACAACGTGTTTATTTATATCAAGAAGGTGTATTTGAAAGTCTCTCAACAACGACCTATCAGGTAGGTGATGTTTTTAAAGTAGAACGTTCAGCAAATCAAATACTCTTTAAAAAGAACGATGAAATCTTTCATGCAGTTGCTACAACGTACACAGGAGTACTCATAGGAGATGCATCCTTCTTTGACCCTGAGGTCGCTATTGAAGACATGCATATCGGGTATGCTAGTTATGGACAAGCTTTTTCAGCCAATGTCAAAGGATTGGCTACAGGAAGTAAAGTACGTGTGTTAGGAACTGATAAATGGATTACATCGGAATCTTATTATGATGAAAAGGGAAGACCCATACATGGTGTTTCTAAAAATGAGTATCTCCATACACAAGATGTAAGCAGTAGTTTATTAGACTTTAGTGGTAAAGTATTAGCGCAAAAAACAACACATCTCAAAGAAAAGAACAATCCTATTGTTACTATTGATAATTATAGTTATGACAAAAGTTCACGATTATTATATCAAACCAAACAAATCAATGGAGGCAACAAAGAATTGATTGCAAAGAATAATTATGATGAACTTGGACAACTGGTACAAAAACAAGTTGGCGGATCGCTTCCAAGTATCAGCACCTATACTCATGTAAACTCTAATTTGAATGTAAGTGGAAATATCATTGAGAAAACAGCAGGCAGTACCAGTACTTGGGATGCAGGGCTAGTTACCGATACCACCATAAATGGAGACGGATATGTGAGTTTCAGTCCTGTAAAAATCTCAGATTACCTCATGGCTGGTTTATCAGATGATATCAGTGGAACAGATCATTACAACTCTATTGATTATGCAATTTATGTCTATTGGGGAAATATAAATATTTATGAGTCTGGTACTAACAAAGGTCTAAAAGGAAACTATGTTTTAGGAGATGTATTAAAAGTAGAACGTCGAGATAACAAAATCTATTATCTAAAAAATGAAGAAGTATTTTATATTTCAGAATTCTCTGATAATGGCAACCCGCTTGTGGGAGATGTTTGTATAAACTCTTCTGGAGGAAAAGTACAAGATCTTGTCTTGATAGATTTGGAAAAACAGCTTCAAGAGGTTGATTATACGTATAACATCAGAGGATGGCTCAAAGGTATTAATAATGTAAATGATCAAGGAAACGATCTATTTAGCTTTGCACTGAAATACAATGACATCACTGATCCGACCAGGAAACTATTCAATGGAAACATCAGTAGTACGCTATGGAGAACCAAAGGAGCAGACAGTTCATTAAAGAACTATGAATATGATTATGATCCATTAAACAGAATTACAAGTGCTAAAGACAATACAGGAAATTACAGTCTTGATTATGTAGATTATGATCTAAATGGAAATATTGAAAAACTGGTCAGAATAGGTCATACCGATGCCAATGCAACGGTCTTTGGAATAATGGATGATTTGAATTACTTCTATGTTGGTAATCAGCTGATGAGTGTCGCAGATGCAAGTAACATTGATTATGGATTCAAAAATGGAAATACCACAGGTGATGATTACAGCTATGATGCCAATGGAAACATGATTGAAGATAAAAACAAGGATATTACAAATATCAGTTACAACTATTTAAACTTACCAGAGCAAATAACCTTTGTTAATGAAAGTACAATTTCATACATTTACGACGCAACAGGGATGAAGCAAGAGAAAATAGTATTTGATAGTAGCCTCTCAAGTAGTCAATCTACTTTTTATGCAGGAAACTACATTTACAAAAAGGGCTCAGCACGATCTCCTATTGCACTTACGTTCTTTAACAGTGAAGAAGGCTACATAGAACCTGTAATTGATACTGAAGGTGGTGGAAACAAAATCATAGATTTTGATTACACTTATCAATACAAAGATCACTTAGGAAATATCAGACTTTCCTATCAAGACATGGATGCTAATGGAACAATTGATCCAATAACTGAGATCAAAGAAGAAAATCATTATTATCCTTTTGGATTGAAACATAAAGGGTATAATTCTCAAATTACAGGAAGAGATCATCAGTATGGATACAACGGAAAAGAGGAAAATGACGAACTTGGACTTGAGTGGCAAGATTTTGGAGCTAGAAATTATGATGCTTCTATTGGACGTTGGATGAATATTGATCCTTTAGCAGAGCAAATGAGAAGACATTCTCCTTATAATTATGCATTTGATAATCCTATTTATTGGCAAGACCCTGATGGTATGGCTCCACAAGGAGCAGATGATGTGACTACAAAAGTTTCTAACACCCAAAGGGTTGGAAGTCTAGTGCGAAGAGATATCAAAATGACAGTTACGGTGTCAGTTGTTAACTTGACAGGAGCAGATTTATCAAAAACTATGTTTAATAAAAAAAGCGGTACTGTTAGATTGGCAAACTTTGAGGGTAATACAATGGGGTATGATAACTCTGCTCAAAAAAACATTAAGGACAATATTACAGAATTTAATATTGAATATAAAGTTATTACATCTTTAGACGATATTGGAGAAAATGATCATGTTTTATTAATCTCAAAAGAGGCTCAAACTGACCCAAATAGTGGGGATTATAGCGAGGTTGGATTAGCTACTCTTAATGGAAGAGTGTCAACTGTAGAAGATGGTACTATTGCTACAGGGAATTTTGATGAAGCAGTTCAACATGAACTTGGACATAATTTAGGTTTAAACCATTCAAAGCTAAATGACTTGATGTTTAAGTTTGTAAATGGTAGTACCAGTCTAACATCAAAGAAGAAAGGAGACATTGTTGGAGGGCAAATCGACTCTACGCAAGGTGATGGAACTGTTAAAGAATCTTCGAAATATAATAAATCTAGTAGAGAATTAGCAAATCTTTTTATATTAAATAACGAAACAACATTTAAGTGATGAAAATAAAATATTATGCATTGTCGTTTTTAGTCTTATTTATTTTATTATGCTGTAAAGATCAAAACAAAAATAAAAAAGTGGACTATAGATTTTTCTCTATAGAAATACCTAACGACTGGAGAAAAATAGAATTAATTGGAATTGATTCTCATGTAGGTGGAATTGTAACCAATAAAAATGACTCTATAACATTTGATTATGGCAGAGATACGCCTGACAATAATGAAGTATTAGGAGTTAGTCATATAAATGAAAAAGATAAATTAGATTCTTTAGGTTTTCCTGTTTCAGAAATATTTTTTTCAAAATACCCGAAAATAGATATGAATCAAGGTACTTTTCACAATGAATATTATTACTATGATAATATTGATAATAGAGAGGTGAAAATAGGAGTTCCTAAAAAAATAGGTGCAGGGATAACTTCAATTTTCTTTGATAGTTTAACTAACAGAAATGATAACCTTTATTTATATGGACGTGATCTCGATACATTGGAACAATTTAAACTCTTGAAAGCTTTTAGAACAATAAAAATAAAATAGCCTGCTATCTCCGAGATAGTTTCACAATAAACTGTCCCATTTAGGTAATGGGTGAAAATGGTGCTTTAGAAAAAAAGTGAAATTTTGATATTGATTATCAATAACTTAAATAAAAAATGAGTCTCTTAATTGAGGCTCATTCTAGTTCTTTGAAATAATGAAAGTTCCTTAGAGTGTATAAAATAAAGAATCTATTTCCCTTCGTGGTGTAAATTGGTGCTTGGTATATTTGTGGTTATGAATTGTAAAAAATGTAATCAATCACATTGTATCAAAAAAGGGAAACGAAATGGTCGACAACGTTATCATTGTAAAAATTGCAAACACAATTTTCAAGATAATTATACATACAATGCTTATAAAGTAACTACCAATATTTGGATTACCAGATTATTAAAAAATAGTTGTGGAGTTATGGATGTTTCAAGAATATTAGAAATTTCTCCAAAAACAGTTCTGTCAAGAATGTTAAAGATTAGTAAACAGATTAAGATTCCATATTTCAATAAGTTTGGATGCACGTTTGAAGTAGATGAAATGTTCGTGAGAATCGGAAATAAAGAAACAAAAAATTATTTGACTTATGCTATCGAACGGAAAACCAAGGATGTAATTGGTTTTGTAATTGGCAATAGAAACACAGAAAACTTGAAATTTGTTATTGATAAAGTTCTCCTACTCCAACCCAATAGAATTTATACAGATCGTTTAAATATTTATTCAAGTTTAATTCCAAAAGAAATTCACAAACGCTTTCAATATTGTACCAACAAAATTGAAAGAATGAATTTAACCTTACGAACACATATCAAGCGATTAATTAGAAGAACAATTTGTTTTTCAAAAAGTAAGATTTATCTTGAAGCTCATTTAAAGATTTACTTTTGGGGATAGTAATGATAAATTGAAAATTCTCAATAAAAATACACGTTCATTGAAAATAACTCATTAAGAATTAAGATAATAGACTGGTTTTTAACACTCTTTCAAAAACATAAAAGCGGACTTCTACCCTTTTGGCTTAAAACATAAAGGGTATAATAACCAAATTACAGGGAGAGATCATCAGTATGGTTACAATGGTAAAGAGGAACAAAACGAGTTAGGATTGGTTTGGCAAGATTATGGAGCTAGAAATTATGAAGCTTCTATAGGACGTTGGATGAATATTGATCCACTAGCTAGCAAATATTATAAAATTTCTCCTTATGTATATGTTGCTAGTAACCCAGTAATGTTTATTGATCCAAATGGAAAAGAAATTATCATTCCTTATGTTGGCAATAAGAATAGTTCAAAAAATGTAAGAAATAAAGTTGAGATTTATCAAAACTTACAAAAACTTACAAATGATAAGATCAAATTAGTTGAAACTAGAAAAGGTTATAGAGTGCTAATAGTCAAAGGGGAAACCACTAATAGTGATAAAAATTTGATTGAAGGAACTAAGCTAGTTTCAGAACTAATTAAGTCTAAGAAAAAAATATCAATTAAAACAGGAAAAGAAAACCGAATAGATAAAAGTAAAAATGGGAATAGTAATATTACTTTTGATCCTAACAATGAGGCTGACGGAACTAAAGGTAATGCTATACAAAATGAAGATGGTAGTTATGGAAGACCTGTCGAGATTGGTTTAGCTCATGAGTTAATTCATGCAGACCTAAATGCAAAAAATAAAGTTGATAAAACTGAAGTTACAGTAATAAATCCAGATAAACCTTATCAAGGAGAAAAAGTTACAACTGATCAAGATGAGCTAAATGTTAGAGAAACAGAAAATAAAATACGTGAAGAACAAAAGGTTAAAGCTAGAAAGAAGTTAGAAAAAATATAAAGATGGGAAAAAATCAAATTATTATTTACTGTGTCATATCAATATTGTTTTTTGGATGCTTTGAAAATAAAGAAAAGCCCCCAAAAGATCAAAAAATGACAATTATTAGAGATTCAACATATACTAAATTTATGATTGGAAAAAATCACTCTCTTTGGGAACCTAGTAATAAAGATTTTGTTGAAATAAATTCAATAATTGAAGATGCTATTCAAGATGGAGAATTTTATTTCCTAAAAACTAAGAGTATTTCTGAAATTAAAAAATATTACAGACAATATTTGTTTTATACAGATGACAAAGGCTTAAAAATAGTATTTATTAATTCAATGTGTAATATTTCAAGTTACAATGATACAGATTGGAGAAAAGAAATGTTAGACATAGCCGATGGTGGAGACTGTTACTGGAGCCTTAAAATTGATTTAACAAATAAAAAACTATTTAGTCTTAAAGTAAATACAGAAGGCTAATTTGGGTAATGGTACAGAATAGTTGATGAACTAATTTTGAATCATAAATATTTGTAAAACAATAAATTTAAAAAAAGATTTATATTGTAAAAGGATGGACACAATGTTCATCCTTTTCTTTTTAAATATGATTAGAAAGTGACGTTCACATTTCATAAATTTACGACGCAACAGGGATGAAGCAAGAGAAAATAGTATTTGATAGTAGCCTCTCAAGTAGTCAATCTACTTTTTATGCAGGAAACTACATTTACAAAAAGGGCTCAGCACAATCGCCTGTGGTACTTACGTTCTTTAACAGTGAAGAAGGTTACATAGAACCTGTAGTTGACAATGAAGGTGGAGGAAACAGAATTGTTGACTTTGATTACACCTATCAATACAAGGATCATTTAGGAAATATCAGACTTTCCTATCAAGACATGGATGCTAATGGAACAATTGATCCAATAACTGAGATCAAAGAAGAGAATCATTATTATCCTTTTGGATTTGAACACAAAGGATACAATAATGTCATAAATGGTACTGAAAATAACTATCATACTTATGTAGGTAAAGAACGAAATGAAAGCCTTGATTATAATATGTTGGAAATGGATTGGCGTCATTACGACCCAGCTTTAGGTAGGTTTAATGTAATAGATGCATTAGCAGATAGTTTTGTAGAAAACACACCATATCATTATGGCTATAATAATCCAATTTCATTTATTGACCCAACTGGTCTATACTCAATACATACAGATGAATCTGGAAACGTTCTTAAAAATGTAGATGATGGTGACGATGGTGTTTATGTACACGAAGGTGCTACTACAGAGGCAGATATAGATAAAACGTATAGCGCTAAAGACACAAGTGCAGGTGGTGAAAAAATCGGCGAATTAGGAGGAGTTATAAACGCAGATAAAATTTATGCAAATGCGTTAGCTAACAATATAGCTGAAGCAGAGGGAATTTACAATCCTTTTACTTTCCGAAATAATGTAAAAAATAACGGAAAATGGGATTTAAAAAATAATACAGAAACAATTTTTGGTTTAGCTAACGATGGTGAAACGCAGTTTTCATTTGAAGGAGAATTGTTTGAATCTCAAGATATCGGAAATCATCATTTTGGAGCAGTAGGAAAGGCAGCAAACTTATTTTCTGAAGAATTTATGTTAGAACGAGCAGGAGTCGCTCAAGTTGCAGCAGGTACTTCTAAACCAGAATGGCAAAAGTTTAAAACAGTAAAAACTGTAAATTATACAAAAACGGGAAGACCTATTTTTGGTGAGAAAAAAGTTTCTGCGCCACCTTATGGAGATGACCCACGAGACCAAAGTTTCATCAAAAAAGGATTTAAATATTATGATAAGCAGAAATAAATTGAAAATTCTTATTGCAATAATTGTTGTAGTAGTTTTTTATGGAGTATACAAACTTTCTTCTTTTTCTCTTTTTGATGAAAATAAGAATGTAGCATCTATTGAGACTATTAATTTAGCTAATAAACCATATGATATTAAGGTTTATTATATTCCTTCAAATGCTGCTACACAATCGAATATTCAAATAAGAAAGGTGCAAGATGAATCAGAAGAAATACTTCAAGTTTATGAAAGGTATAATTTTTTAGAAAGCTATGAAGTGAAAAATGACAGCTTATTTATAATAGTAAATGATACGCTGCGGAAACACGTTAAAGCGAAGAGGTTTGGTGTTAAACTTCCATAGAATAATAGACCACTCTTCGGAGTGGTAATGGTATAAATTAGGGCATAGCTTTAATTTGAAATATAAATAATTGAAAAACAGTAGTTAATAAAATATTTAGCTACTGTTTTTCTTTGTTGCTTGATATGTTAAAAAATACGAACGTTTCTTAAATCCTATAAAATAAGGGATTGTTAATTCTACGTGGGTTACATTAGGGCATGGAAAAAATACAATGTCCAAAATGTAGAAATCGAGCAATTAAAAATGGTTTTCAAAGTGGTAAACAACGTTATAAATGTACATCTTGCAATAAAAAATTCCATTTAAAATATACTTATAAAGCTTATAATGAACATACTAATAGCTTTATAACTTCTTTATTAAAAGAGGGTTGTGGTACTAGAAGTATTTCAAGAGTATTGAGAATTTCTAAGAAGACAGTTCTGTCAAGAATGTTGAAAATAGCTAAAGAAATCAAAATTCCATATGTCAATAGACTTGGATGTAAATTTGAAGTTGATGAAATGTGGACATTCATAAAACGAAAAGAAAATTTTACTTGGATTACCTATGCAATTGAACGGTAATGTAGTAAAATAGGTCATGGGTTAAAACATGATTTTAAAATATTGAAAACCAATGGTTAAAATAAAATTTAATCATTGGTTTTCAGCGTTCATTGATATATTAATAAAAAATAAAATCTCTTAGAGGGCTTAAAATATAGGTTTCTTAAATCGACATGTAATAAATTAGGTCATGAAAAAAATAAACTGTCCTAGTTGTCATGAAGAATCTGTTAAGAATGGTTTTCAAAATAATAAACAACGTTATAAATGTAAATCTTGTAACAAGCGATTTCAATTGAACTATAATTACAAAGCTATGCTATCTCCGAGATAGTTTTACAATAAACTGTCCCAATTATGGGAATCACTTAGAAATAAACAACTTAGAGTTTTGATATTCAAACTCTAAAATAAAGCTGAAAAAGGGAAGTCTTGAAAAAGTCTTCCTTTTTGCTTTTGTATTATTTATATTCTATTTGATTTATATGTGAAAAGTAATATTATATTATGGATATTTACTTTCCTACAAATATCTTCATACAATCTACGTGTACTACACAAAATTTTACAAATGATTTTCCAATTTCCCTTCGTAGCTTAGTGTTTTCAACACTAAGAAAAAAAAGCATGGACAATATTTTGATTTGGAATATCTAAAAAATAGAATTCAAATTTTATTTTTTGTCATTAAACGTAATTTTGTTGCAATCAACTAATAGGTCAAGAATTCAATACGAATCTATCATTTGAGGTCATTTTTTAATACTGAATTAAAAATATAGCTACATTAATGGTTCAAGTACCAAAAGTTGACAAATGATTTTTGAATTGCGCTTTTTAGCTTAGTGTTTTCAACACTAATTTGTTAAAACATGAATGTACAAGTAATACATAATAAGGCTAAAAACGGAATTGAAATTATATTCTCTAACCCTATAGACAAAGAATTAATTACATTTTTGCAAAAATTAGGATTCAAACACTTTTTTAAAGATGAAACCAAATGGTATGCTGATTTTCATTTTGCCTACGTAAGCTTTGCTCATCATCTCAAAAAAGCAATGGAAAATGAAGAAGACTGGAAATCTATTATCATATATCCTACTTACAAGCCAAGCTTTGAAAAGATTGACGATTTAAAGTTCTGTATCGTCGATATCAATTTCAAAAAAGATGATAAAATTATAGAAGATGAATATGTCATTTTTGAAAATTATAAAAGAGTCGCTACGATAATTGCTGAACGATTTGCTAGACACACATTTGGGAATTATTTCGATTCACTTACCGTTTTCCCTCGTAATTATAAAGAAAGAGCAAGAACATTATTGCGAGTGCAGAAAGTTATTGACATTGATGAAGATGGAATTTTTATTCCTATTAAATTCATGGATTCTTTAGTAGAATTGGTCAAAGATGTTCAAAAAGATAAAAATTCTGATAGTTCAATTGAGATAAAAAATACCATTGAAACTAATCAAATTATCAAAACAGGCATTTTGGACGA
This sequence comes from Kordia sp., assembly GCF_965283645.1. Classification (GTDB taxonomy): domain Bacteria; phylum Bacteroidota; class Bacteroidia; order Flavobacteriales; family Flavobacteriaceae; genus Kordia. The sequence continues at coordinate 420,961 of NZ_CBDIPG010000001.1, forward strand.
TCAAACTGATTTTGATAAACTATTGATTTTAGAAGTAATCGACAAATTAGTATCTATTGAACAAACTACTAAAGTTACTGATACACGATTGATTCAAACGTTAATTACAGAAATTGAGGAAGCTTCTACTATGAATTTAGAAACGCTTCGTCAAAATAAACTCAAACACATCATTCGATTGTATAGAGAATGGTTTGAAGATTTCCCGAATTGTTTTAAAGGGAGTGTAGCGATCGCAATGCGTCCACTTTTAGATTTTACAAACGAATCTTTTGAAATAAAATCGTTTACTACCGATCTTGTATTTACGAAGTATCAAGTGAATAATGTACTTGTTCCATTATACGTACATGAATGTTTTCAAAAAGGTGTAATTCCTTTGCAACACATACCAAAGCTAAAAATTGAATTTCCACAATTGTTTGAAGTTACTATTGAAACGTTAGATAGATTGTTTGAATATGAACTTTTTGAAATATCACAGTTAAAAAAAATTGACAATTTAGGTATCAATATTAATTGCCGTGAACTTAACAGACATTGGCAAATAAATGGTTTTGATATTTTAAAAAATATTAGTTATCCTGTTGATTTACAATATCCCTATGTAAGTTTAATTAAAGGATATGTTTCTGTAAAAACACTTCAACAAATTTTAGATAATAAGAAACAAAAGTATCGCTGGTTGTATTTGATACAGAACTTTAGACCTATGGCTGATCTTTCTAAAGGAACAGATATCATTGATCGTCAACTACAAAAGTTTTCTGAAAAATTGATCGATTTAAAAACAGGTCAAAGCTTGCGAGATTATTCATACACTGAACTTATCAAAAAACGTAAACATGTTCAAGAACAAATAGACGCTTTATTTGTCTCAAAAAAGTGTATTGAAGCCTACATTGAAAGTATACTAGCCAAACAACTTGAAGAAACTGATTTTATAGATACTGATGAAATGATTGTTACACCAAAAATTCCTAAGTTTCACTTTGATAGTTTTGTTGCAGGCATGAGTCTTCTATACTATAAACATAAAAAACCAACACTTTTACAAGTGGAAAGTCTAGGCAAACAAAAAGAAGTGCCAAATGATGAAATTCTTGGAGAAGCTATTGAACTAAGTGCCATTGATTTTTTCAGAAGCAGATACCTTTATGATGAAAATTATGTTTGGATAGATGGAATGCGACATTTTTGGGGAAACTTACAATTTGACAGAAGCTTTACCAATGATAAACAGCGATTTGAACACAGTCACATTCTCCCCTTACCTATTGCGATGATGATTGCGAGATATTTACAAATGGAGACAGCTACTTCTATTTTCAATCCCACCGCAGGAAGTGGAAATTTATTAGTGGGTGCAAAAGCGAGTGCAACGCACGCCAATGAAATATCTCAACTAAAAAGAAAATTCCTTGACTTTTTACGTTTTAAAACCATTACAGATTACAATCCATTTGAACCAACTCCGAAAGCAATGCACAAATCCTTTGATGTAGTGGTTTGTAATCCGCCATTTATAAAATCAACAAAAACAAAAAATGAAAAACTTGATACTATAGAAGAATACTTAGGGAAAGCATATTTTTTAGCGAGTCACTTGCGTGAGCAGGCATTTGTAATTGCGCTTGCTTTATTAAACTTAAAAGATAACGGAAACGCTGTCATTGTATTAAATGGGCATATCTGTTTTGATCAAGAAGGAAAAATTAAATACTACCGAGATGTTCTAAATTGGCTTTGTAGATTTTACCATATTCGTGACATTATCAACTTAGACAGTTCAATTCTGACCAAAAATACATCCCAAAAAAAGGAAAAAATGGTAGTGCTTATTAATGGACGAAAAGAAAAACCTTCATACGAAACACCTACAAAAGAAAACCAACCACACCTTGCCGATGTGATTGGTTCATTGTATGATCTTTGGGAGCGTTTTAAAAGAAATCGAATCCCAAGTATAGATGTTATCATTAAACAGCTTCAAATTGCAGTAAAACAACATGAAGTATAAAATTTACTGATTGCGGGCATTACGCAAGTTTTTTGTGGCTCTAATGAGTTCTGCATACCCATTTACAAAGTATTTTGACACTTTAAGTACTCCATAAATGGCAACACCACAGATAACTAATTTAGTAACAGGATGCTTTAACACCTTTTTGGTGTCAATTAATGGTTTGGTTGACTTTGGAATCGAATTTAAGTCCAAACCGTCTAAAATAGATTTTCTTTTTGTTTGTTTATTTTTTATCATTTTTCGTGTAATTTTATTAGAAATACATAGAAAAACGGATAGTCATTTGGCGATATATTTTCATCCAAAAATTGAATTTTTAAATGTTGGAAAATAAAGCGAAAATGAGGTGGTTTTAAGGTGTTATAAGAGTACCGTTTTAGAGTACCGAAAAGCATAGAAATCGACCCTTTTTCGGACTCCTAATTTCGTAAACTACTGAAAATCATATGCGAAAAAATTAACCAACTGCTTGTTGTGTGTTGTGTGTTGTGTGTTGTGTGTTGTGTGTTGTGTGTTGTGTGTTGTGTGTTGTGTGAAAATGTTTAATTTTGACTGACTTTCCAATTTTTTTCTACATATTTCATAAAATTATAAAGTTTTCCTCCTAAATTTTCATAATCTATCAATAATTGATCTACTTCTTTAACTTCATACAGTGTTTTTATCATTTGTAATTGAGAAATACATTTTAATAATGAAGCATGTGCATAAATCAGAAATTTTATAAAATCGGCTTTATATTTTCTTCTTCCATAACCTTCAACAATGCTATCCTTTACACTTTTTGAGGAACGTCTTATTTGACTTCCTTGTTCATACAACTCATGCTTAGGCAGTTTTAAAGACATTTTATGAATTTTTACTGCCAACTCAAACGCTGTATTGTATACTTCTAAATCTTTATATGATTTCATCTGTTACTTAACTATCTAACCCAAAACTCATAACTCATAACTCATAACTAATTATTTCAAACCCTTTCCAAAAACTCCTTCAATTTCTCCATTTGCTTGTCGGTTGTGAAATGATTTAGAAACGTTTTTCGGGCGTTATTCCCTGTAAATATCCGCTTTTCTGTATTGTTATACAAATCGATTAGTTGTGTTGTCATGTGTTGTAAATTGTCACTTAGGATACAGTTTTCATTATGATTCAATTCTGGATAACAACTCGCCGCTGCTTTTGTACAGACTAATACTTGCGCGTGATTGAACACCAACGGAATTCGTGTACGCGTTCCCGTGTTGTATTCCCAAGGAATGATATGAATATCGTACGCCTTTAATGCTGGCTCTAAATTTTCTACAAACCCTAAACACTTGATTTTTGGATCTTTCAAACGATTTTTTAACGAATTAGAAGCGTATTTTAGACTTCCAATTACATTGAGTTCTACGGTTGGAATTTGCTGTTTTAAGTCTTCCCAACAGACTTCTAAAAAACGTTCTAATCCAATACGATTTGCCGTTGTTCCCATGCCGCCCAAATGCACTATTGATGGAACTTTTGAATCGTTTTTTGTAATAGTAACTTCTTTATACATTAATGGAATGTATAGTGCGTTTTCGTTTCCAAAAACTTTTATTTCTTCCGTTTCTGTGAAGGAAGCTGAAACACAACCATATACATTTTTTACCAAGTCCAACTCTACTCTTTTCTTTTGTTTGAGGTGGAATTTTTGCAGTAACGATAGTCTACTTTTTAGCTTTCGCAGTTTGAATTCCCAATCGTGATGCGCATAAATTACTGGAATGGGAAGTTTTGCATAGTGTGCCAAAATTGCTGTCCAACGCCATTCTGCCCAAACTAAATTTATATTGTTTACTGAAATGTACTCTTTTAGAATTTTCTCATTTTCAGTATTCACAAAAAAGTATTCAAATTTTTCAGGTTGGAAAACTGCTGTTTTGATACGATTGAATATACCTTTCGGTGGAATTTGTGCTACTTGAAAGTGATTTATTTCGCTGTAAAACCCGTTGATTTCTTGAATATAGTCTTGATTTACATTTGATGAGATTTCGGCTTGTTGTCCATCTTGGAAATCTACTAATAACACATGAATAGTGTAACCTAATTTCGCCAATAATTCCAAGTGACTGAAATACACCGAAGCGCCGCCATTAGCATTTGGAGAGATTTTCGTGTTGTTTACAAGGAATAGAATATTCATAGACTTTCTTCAATCGTTTTGTACGCTTTTAGTACGTTTTCTTGAATGTTTTGATAGCTTAAAGATACACGATACTTTTTGTTGTATTTGAATGCTTTTGTAATTACATCATCATTTGTTAATCCTTCTTTTATTGCTTCTGAAATTTCTTGAATGTTTTCGGCATTTTCAACCAATATACCATTTTTTTGATGTTTAACGTATTCTTCCGAAACCTTTCCAGGATTGGTCTGAATCGGAAACGCGCCATATATCATAGCTTCTAGCAAGGTATTCGGAATTCCGTCTGTAACATTGATTCCGATGGCAATTCTGGCTTGACCGAACTTTTTCAACAACGAATGATGCGACTCTTCTATTCCTCGTTTTGTATAGGTTATATTTAGATTGTATTCCGTTTGTAAACGTTCAATTTCTGCAATCACATTCGGATGCGCCGCATAGACATGAATTTGATAGTTTTTAATCAATTCAAGATTGTTTTCTAATCCTTTTAATGCGTTTAATGCGCGTCCAGCCCAATGATGATAGCCTTTTACTAAGATTAACTTTCTATCATTTACAGGTTGAATGAGTTCTTCTTTTACCACAAATCCACCACCGCCAGGAAAACTTCCCAATATTTTTCCGTTGAAACCGTAGTGTTCTGCCAAGTTAATATCGCGAACATTGTCTGTAAACAGAAAATCGATTTGACTTAATAACGTGTCAATTCGTTTTTTGTGAAACGATTCGTTGTAAAAATGGTAAATTCCGCTTCCCCAAGTGGAACATACCCAATTGAATTTGATTTTTTTTCGAACCGAAATCAACGGATAACTTTCAGATTGTAATTCCATGGAATGCACAACATCTGGCTGAGTTTTTTCAATTAAAGATTTAAGCCTTTCAGAAGCCGTGACTTTTAATATTGGTTGTATTTTCTCGTTTAGATTCGGAAAGTGTTTTTTGAGAAATGTTTCTCCTTTTAAGGGTTTTATTTTACGTTTACTCCAGTTTGTTGTGTAGTTTGTCCATTGCAATTCTTTATGAATTGGTCTGTCTAAACAATCGAATAGATAGATTTCATGATCGGATTCTTTTAGTTGATTGATCCAACGTACGGCATGTATGTATTGCATAGCAACAAACAGAATCTTCATGTAACTTCTTGGATTAATTCGTACGTTTTTAAAAAGTGATTTTTGATTTTTGATGTGAATTTATGCACGCCAATTCCTTTTACCGTCTGTAATTTGAGCGTAATTAGTGATTTTAAAATCCAAAAGTAACGGAACTCTTTTTTTGAACAGAGTTTGTGTTGTTTTACAACTTTATATAGTTCTTTTTTTTCATGATGTAATTCGTCATGATTTGGAAAGATATAGTTTTTTAGGAAGATGTATACAGACGATTTTACATAGGTTTTCAATTCCTCTGTATCACTTCTGTTTTCTATGTTTTTTAGTGTTGTATCTATAAATGGAATGAAGCTTTTCACCGCTTTTTTGATGAATTTGATGTCTTTGTATTTTGCTTCTCCAGTTTTATCAATTTTGTAGTAACAGTCTGTTTTTTGAATGCGTTCTACTTGCATATTGTTTAAGAGTAATCGGATTGCTAAATCCACATCTTGCAAACGTTGTAACGATTCATCAAATCCGCCAATTGCTTGCAAAGCTTCTTTTTTCCAGATTGGACAGGTTATTGCCCACGGCAATTGATGCGCTAAAAACATTTTTAAATACGTTGTTGTATCAGGCGTTTCCTTAGGATCTTTGTTGATTGTGTTGTGTTGGTTTTCACGATTTGGAAAACGTTCCATTGTAAATATCAATCCGTCTTTCGTTGGATGTTTTTCAACAGCTTCCATTCTGTCCTTGAGACAATCAGCACTTAAAAAGTCTTCCGAATCTAAGAATATTATATAGTCCGAACTGCTTTTTTCTATCCCAAAGTTACGACATGCATTTGCACCTTTTGGCTTGTTATTTGGTCGTTTGTAATACTGAAAACGAGCATCTTTAGCTATATATTCCTCAACTACTTCCTGTGTATGATCGTTTGAATGATCATCCACCACAATACATTCCCAATGTTTGTACGTTTGTTGCACAAGTGAATTGAGCGTTTCCTTGATAAGATGCGCTCTGTTGTATGTTGGGATTAGTATGGAGATTTGTTTTCCCATTAATTTGTTGAGATGTAATGTCTACCCTTTTTCTCGTTGATTGCTCTACTTTTTTTTATTTCAGGCAATAATTTAGCGAATAATTTTTGTTCTTTTTTATGATATGTATAGTCACTAAATTTTAATCGTAAAAGTGATTTTAGAATATTGTTTGCATATTTTTTTCTAAAAGCTTGTAATTGCGAATTCAAATCTTTGTTGAGATCAGCTAGTGCGACTTTGATTTTTCGTTCTTCAAGTTGTAACTTTTTTTGAATATCTGGTTTCGTAGTATTTGTTCTATATTCACGATCATGTGCTAAGAAAACATCTGGCACTACGCCAATTTTTAGTCCATGAAATCGTATTCGTTGACAGTAATTGTTGTCTTCTGCATAGTGAAAGAATATAGGATCAAATCCGCCAACCGTATCAATAGCTTGTTTTGAGATTAGCCAACCTGCTGCGTTTATAAACGGAACTTCATATATACTTTGCTGATAGTTTAGTTTGATAGCATCGTATTGAAGCTCCTTGTTTTCGTTGATATATTTTGAAAAATTATGATCGAGCTTGCTCCAATCACCATTTAAATGAATTGGACTTAGAATGCCGTAATTACTGTCTTTCTTATGCACTTCTATTAATCGTGAAATTGTATTCGGTTGCAAATACGCATCTTGATTTAGGAGGAAGAAATATTCGGCGCCTTGTTCTAATGCTTTTGCAATTCCGATATTGTTTGCGGCTCCAAAACCTTTGTTTTCAGACGATTCTATGAGTGTAACTTTCGGATAGTTTTCTTTAATGAATTCAACCGTATTGTCCGAAGAGTTGTTATCAATCACAATAACAGAAACGTCTCCACAACTATCTAAACATGTTGATAGCCAGGATATTCCATTATACGTTACTATGATGATAGCGACATTCATATGGTTGAATCGATTATTTAAAAAGCTTTCCTTTGATTGCTTTTAAGACTCTCAACGGGCTTTTGTAATTATATTTTATAAAGCGTAAACCTTTGTATATTTTGTATGAAATTTTGAAATATGTTGAATTGTTGTATTTGTTCGTTTCTTCATACATTTTTTTGTAATGCATCATTTTCAACTGCATTCCTACAATGTTATTTGCCTGATATATATTGTGTTGTCTGTATTCTAAATTAGTATTTCTTGCCTTTTTTGCGGTCCAACCTTTTGCAATTATCCGCTTGAATAGATTGTAATCTTCTGCTTTTTTCGATGTAATATATCCGCCAACTTCATCAAATACAGAACGTCTGTACATGGATGAACCATGAATACAGTTTCGTTTTTCTATTTGTGCAACTAATGCTTCTTTGGTGTCAAATTCTGGAAAGTTGATTTGATAGAATGTATCTAAAATAACAGCACCTTTCCATTCATTCGTGAAATTTTGATGCGTTAATTTTGCTCTTGAACCGAAGAAAGCGTAATCTGTATATGCAATTGCCGCATCTTTATTGTGATCTAACACATTGCTACAATCTTCCACATAGTTACTCACCAAACGATTGTCTGCTCCTAAAAAGAATACATATTCCGCCGTGGTAAGTTTGATAGCTTTGTTGAAATGTGCTACAATGCCTAAATTTGTTTCGTTTCTGTTGTATTTGATAAGATTAGGATATTTTTTCACATAACCTTCCGCAATTAACTGCGTATCATCGTCTGAATGATCGTCTGTAATGAGAATTTCATCTGGAACAATGGTTTGTTTTAAAACCGATTCTATCGCTTCAATAAGAAAATCACCATAGTTATAACTTGCTATTATACACGCTATATTTTCCTTTCGCAAGCTAGTTTCATTGACAACCGTAAGTCTATTCAGTTTGAAGATATCAGAATCATTTCCTTGATTACACGAAACAGCTCCTTTGAAACGTTTTGCTGTTTCTTCTACAACAACATCATTGAATTCTCCGTGTGGATATGCAAACCAGTTAAATCCAGCAGGATCAAGCGATTTGATATCTTCAGGAATTGATAGTTCGTCAATGATTCGTTCTCTATCTGTAACTTCTTTTAAGTTCGGATGTGATTTTGTATGCCATTGCAGTCTTCCACCATTTGCCACCAATTCTTGCAATTCTTCTTTGCTTGTAAATGGTGCATTTGGTTCTACACTGTCAAATTCGTTGTCTTTATCTAAGTAATCAGATGTGATGAACAGTTCAAAAGGATATCCAAAATGTTTCATGATTGGCATTGCGTATTGCAACACGTTTTTGTAAACACCATCAAACGTAATGACTACTTGATTGGGATTGTTTACATCATAATCTTCCAAGAATACCACTTCTTTTGAAGATAATTCAGCCATTTGTCTGTAAAAGTCATTTACAGTCACCCACCACATGGTTGGCGAATCCAAATATATTTTATGATACATTAAAATCATTTGTGGTAAATTTCAAGTTTATGATTGTAGGTTCTGTATTTGTAAAAGAGTTCTTTTACACGTAGGTATGGAAATTGTGAGTAGTACCAATCGTCAATGTGTACAGAGATTAGAATTCCATCTTTTTTTAAGATGTTGTCAATCAGTTTGTAGATTAAATTTGTCGATTTCCCAATGTATTGTTGGTATAATACACCTGTAATGATGATAAGATCAAATTTTTCTGGGACAATTTTATCAATGTCAAAAATACTTCCTTCTAAAAATTTGAGTGTATCCGTTTCTTTTTGTTGGGCAAATTTTATCGCATTCGCTGAAATATCTACACCATACACTTTGTCTCCTGGTAAGTTTTCCGTGATAAACCCTTGCCCGCAACCGATATCTAATACAGTTCCGTAGTGTTTTTGAGGAATTTCACTTAGTAAAATGTCTTTTCGTTTGATGTCATCCGCACTATTTTCATAATCCCAAGGATCTTTTTGATCGTGCCAGCTATTGAGTTCTGAGTATTCTTGAATCATTATTTATCCGTGTGTTTCCAGTTGTGATCTACGATAATTGTTCCCCATTTTGAATCGACTAATTTTCCGTTGCCGAAATAATCGTTTTCTTCTACTTCAAATGTGAGTACTTTTTCCAAGTAATCTGCAACGCCTGCTTGGTTTGCTACAAAAACATTTAATAGGTACGAACCTTGTACTAAAGGTAAAGAATCTATTTTACAAATGACATTACCACTATTTTGATCAATGGTGATGAGTTCTTTTTTTAGATTTGATGATATACTTATAATTTTAGTTTCATCAAGCTTCCAAATACTGATTCCAAATTCATCAATGACAAATTTAGTATTGTTCTTGTAACTAAGTTCGACTTCAAACGGAGCTCCTGTTTTTATTTCTTCAGAAAGTATTACCGCATTGGTTATTCTGGCTTGACCAGAACCCAAACGTTCTTTACGTGTTGCGATATCCGTTTCTTTGATAACTGTATTTTTTTCGATGTATTTATTAATTGTACTTTCAACATCGCCTGCATAAGATACCATTCCGTCTTCAAGCAATATCGCTCTACTGCACAATCTTCGTATGGTCATCATGTTATGACTTACAAACAATACAGTTCTTCCTTCTCCTTGCGAAATGTCTTGCATTTTACCAATCGCCTTTTTTTGAAATTCTACATCTCCAACTGCTAATACTTCGTCCACGATGAGTATTTCGGGTTCTAAATGTGCGGCAACTGCAAATGCTAAACGAACTTTCATTCCTGAAGAGTATCGTTTTACAGGCGTATCAATATATCGCTGCACACCTGCAAATTCTACAATTTCATCAAATTTTAGCTTGATTTCGGCTTTAGTCATTCCTAAAATTGCACCATTTAAGTAAATGTTTTCTTTTCCTGTTAATTCAGGATGAAATCCAGTTCCTACTTCTAGTAAAGAAGCAATTCGTCCATTAGATCGGATGATTCCTTTGGTTGGTGTTGTTACTTTGGATAGTAGTTTTAGTAATGTTGACTTTCCTGCGCCATTTCTTCCAATGACACCTAATACTTCACCTCTTTCAAGATTGAAAGATATATCTTTTAACGCCCAAACATAGTTAGAGTTTCCAACTTCCGTACGAGCATTTTTTTCACCAATTTTCTGATATGGATCTTCTTTTCCTCGAATTTTATGCCACCAACGATTTAAATCGTGTGTAATTGTTCCTGTACCAATAACTCCTAAACGATACTGTTTTGATAGATTTTCAACCTGTAATATGATGTCTTTCTCCATTATACCGTATCTATAAAATTACGTTCCGTTTTGTTGAATATTACCAATCCGATTAGGAAAACTATAAATGCTACTACAAACATAATGGCAATAGTTAGTAAAGAAAAACCTGCATCTGCTGGGTTTTTTAAATAGTCTCCTGTAAAAACCATGTATCTGAATGATTCTATAACATTTGCTAACGGATTGTACGCCACCAGCCATGATACATACGATGGTAGTTTGTCTTTTACAATAACTATTGGATACATTACTGCCGAAATATACATGAGTAGTTGTACACCAAACTGAACGAGAAAACTTAAATCACGATATTTTGTAACCATGGAGGAAATTATCATTCCTAAACCCAATCCTAATACACCCATGATTATAACAACGATAGGTATTAAAAGTACATACCATGATAATGTTCCTGCTTCTCCATTAAATGAAAAGTAGATGTAAAAAATGACAAATATACATGCTTGAATACTAAATTTCAACAAGTTAGAAATCGTGATTGATAACGGCATAATCGCTCTTGGAAAGTATACTTTTCCAAAGATATTTTCATTTTTTTTGAATGTATCTGAAGTCGCTTTGAGACATTCTGCAAAGTAATTCCAGATGGTAATTCCTGCTAAGTTGAACAAAAAAGCATTGACCGTTCCCGTTTTTATGTCTGCAATTCCATTGAAAACCAACGTGAATATTATAGAGGTCATCAACGGTTGAATAAGATACCACAAAGGTCCTAAAACCGTTTGTTTGTATAAAGTGACCACATCACGACGTACGAAAAGCATGAGCAAATCACGATAGCGCCATATTTCTTTAAACTTAAAGTCGAATAGGCTACTTTTTGGTGATATCTCAAGTAACCATGTGTTATTTTTTTGGGGCTTGTTCACGTTTATTGAGGATTTCGAGTTACCAAATGTTTTCTAGGTCTTTCTTTGAATAGGTATGATTTCGTTCTACAAATGTTGTTTTTGAATCGTTTTTTAGTTGTAATGAACCTTTTGAAAATATTCGCGATAAGATTCCGAATGGTGTCAAAAAGATAAAAAATACTACGGATAGAATGATTTTTGTGTTAATCCATCCTAAAACCAATGCAATTTTTCCCCAAATCCAAACGACTAAACGTTCTAGTGGTGGAATAAATGACGCTACGCCAACACCTAAGGCGATAAAGAATAATATTCTTGCGGCTTCTGTATGTTCCTTATAATTTAGATAGGTTGCAATGAGTAAAAACCCAACAATCATTACCAATATTACTTTTGTGTTACTTTCCTTCATCCTAAAATAATGTATAAATGAATGGTGCAATTGCAGATCCGCCACCTAAAACTAGGATAACTCCTAATAATAGTAATACAATGATCATTGGCAACAGCCAGAATTTTTTTCGTTCTTTTAAGAAGTTGAATATATCTTTCAAGAATTCCATATGATAGTTATTTTGTGTCTTTTATAAATTTAGCTAATTCGTCTCCCATTTTCTTGCTTCCCGCAGGATTAAAATGACAATCGTCGTACAAATAAGTACTTGTTTTTGGAATGATAGAATCCGTTTTGAATACTGGAATGTTGAATTTTTGCCCTTCAGTTACCGTAATCATATTGATGCTATCTACTTTTTGTTGCAGTTTTAGTGCATTGTATCGAACTCCACCACGAGACGTCATCCAATGCCAGTTTTTTAAGGCTGCATCTTCCGTATCCCAAGTCACTACTTGCGTCGCAAATATAAGCTTTATATCATTAGCCAGACAAATACCAATGAGCGATTTTATTTTATTCGCATAGTTACCATAATCTATTGTAGGCAACTGATTTTCAACTGGTCGCGATTGTGTTTTTGTTACTTTTTTCTTGTATTTTGACTGAATTCCAATCGTTTCTAAGCTTTCATCTTCACTTTTGAACGCATAGAATAAACGTCTCGGAATTTGAAATTCATATAGAAAAACGCCCAACATGTTTCGGAAACTAACTGCTTCTTCTTTTTCCTTTGTTCTGTTGAATTTTAACGGATTGTCATCAAGCATTAATCGGGTTACATCATTTATTCCACAAAATACAATGACTTCATCTGGTTGTAAATGTACTATTCTGTGAATTAACATAGAAATATGATCTTGAATGTTGTCTCCAGATTTTCCAGCATTGTATACTTTTACGATCTTATTTTGATAGTTTTCACGATTTAAATTTTCTTGTAAAACATTCGTCCAAACGTCTTCATCATCTATATACAAACTTTCCGTAGAACTTCCGCCAATGGCAAAGATTCTGTATTCTCCGTTCGGTTTCGGCATTTTTAAGTTTTCACCTCGAAAACCATAGTTATTTATTGTAAAATTGGTCGCTTCTTTATAATTTTCAAATCCTAACAAACCATCTTCAGTAGAAAATTGCATGGTCATATTCTGATCAAACTGCGATTCTATATACATATTTCCAACCGTTGGATAGAACATATTTTTTTTAGCAGTTGAATACGGATCTGGAACTGGAAAAAACCACAATATACATTCTACCAATACTAAAAGTATTAGTAAGATAATAAGGTTATATTTTATTGTTTTCCACACAATAATTAGTCTAATAAAAATTCTTCTTTCCAATCATCAGGATCATTCCAACTTGGTTGCTCTTCTTTTTTATACACGTAATTTCCAATGACTAAATAGTCCATTTCAGTACGCATAAAACAACGATAGGCATCATCTGGTGTACAAACAATCGGTTCTCCACGAACGTTGAAACTTGTATTTACCACAACACCAACTCCTGTAATCTTTTTAAATTCGTTGATTAATTCCCAATATTCAGCATTGGTTTCTTTGTGAACTGTTTGAATTCTTCCAGAAAAGTCAATATGCGTAATTGCTGGCAACGACGAACGTTCTACATAGAGTTTTTCGCGAATTGGCAATTCATGATAGTTTACTGGAACTTCATGTTTTATTTTTGGATGAATTTTATGCACTAAGAGCATGTAAGGCGAAATTCCTTCGTAATCAAAAAATTCGTTTACATCTTCCGATAGCACAGATGGTGCAAATGGTCGGAATGATTCACGGTATTTTATTTTTAGGTTTAATTTTTTCTGCATTTCAGGATTTCGTGCATCACCTAAAATACTTCTTCTTCCCAACGCTCGCGGACCGAATTCCATACGACCTTGCATCCAACCAATGGCGTTTCCTTCTGAAATGTATTTGGCAACTTTTTTTGTTAACTCACTAAAGTCTGAGAAATGTGTTGCTTTTGCCTCGTATTTTCTATTGATATTTTCCACATCTAAGTCTGAGAATTCAGGACCTAAATACGAACCGTGCATTGCATCATTTGGCACGACTTCACGTTCTTGTTCAAAGTAGAGATAGTTTGCTGTTAACGCAGCACCTAAAGCACCTCCAGCATCTCCAGCTGCTGGTTGAATGAAGATTTCTTTAAAAATATTTTCATTTTGAAGTTTTCCGTTCGCAACACAATTAAGCGCAACGCCACCAGCCATACACAAGTAATCAGCTCCTGTAATTTCTTTGGCGTGTTTTGCTAGTTTGATGATGATTTCTTCGGTTACATCTTGAATTGCCAAACCTAAATCTGAATGATGTTGTTCATATTCTGATTCAGAATCTCTTCTTGGAAAACCAAATAACGCTTCCCATTTGTCATCATATACCATGCGTAATCCTACGGCATAGTTAAAGTATTTTTGATCTAACCAAATTGAACCATCATCATTGATTTTGATAAGTTTGGTTTTGATGATTTCTTTAAATTTGTGCACACGTTCCGAATTTGGATTTCCGTATGGTGCTAATCCCATGAGTTTGTATTCTCCTGAGTTTACTTTGAATCCTAAGAAGTATGTGAATGCAGAATACAATAGTCCGACAGAGTGTGGAAATTGTAATTCTTTTAACATTGTTATGCTTTTTCCATCACCAATACTTATGGAAGCTGTTGCCCATTCGCCTACACCATCCAACGTTAGAATTGCCGCTTTTTTGTATGGAGACGGATAAAAAGCGCTTGCCGCATGTGATAAGTGATGTTCTGGAAAAAGTAGTTTTAGTTTTTTCTTGTCGTAGGAATGAATTTCTTTTAATTCGTCCTTGATTAATTTTTTTAGAAACATTTTTTCTTTTAACCATACTGGAATTGCCGTTATGAACGAAGCAACACCTTTTGGTGAAAAGCCGTAATAAGTTTCAAGTAATCGTTCAAACTTTAGTAGTGGTTTGTCATAAAAAACGACAGCATCGAGTTGATCTATTGTTTTTCCTACATGCTCCAAACAGTACTTAACAGCATTCGTGGGAAACGCAGGATCGTGTTTTTTTCGTGTAAAACGTTCTTCTTGCGCGGCAGCTACAATTTTTCCATCTTGAACAATTGCTGCGGCAGAATCGTGGTAAAATGCGGATATTCCTAATATCGTCATAATCGCTGTATTCAGGAATGCGCTATACATTCCTTTATTTGGGGTTTTTTAGTTTAGCTTTTTTTGAATAGATTCTTAAATCTCGTCAATAGTGATTTTTGTTCATCTTCATGATAACCGTTTCCATAGTTTCCGTATCCATAGCCATATCCGTAACTGTAACCATATTTGGCTTTTTGACGGAAATCATTTAATACAAAGCTTATGTTGGTTATTTCTTTTTTTCTATACTTTTCGTTGATGACATTTAACATTGCTTTTTTGGTATATTCTTGTCGAACCAAGTACATTGTTGCATCTACATATTTTATTAAATCTACCGCATCAGAAACCAATCCTAATGGTGGTGTATCTAAAATAACGTAATCGTAATTTTCATGAAGTTCCGCCATAAATTTCTCCATCTGCTGACTTATTAATAATTCAGAAGGATTTGGTGGAATTGGTCCCGATGTAATTATATCTAAATTTTCATACTTCGTAGATTGCACTACTTCTTCCAATGTTTTTTGACCAATTAAATAGTTTACAGCTCCAATGTCATTTGTGATTTCAAAATCGTCAAATATTTTTGGTTTCCGCAAATCCAATCCTACTAAAACCGTCTTTTTTCCCATTAAGGAAAAAACAGATGCTATATTTATAGAACAGAATGTTTTTCCTTCTCCACTGACTGAAGAAGTTACCATCACAGTTTTTGATTTGTTTTTATCTAAATCTTTATAGATATATTGCAAACTAGATCGAATCCCTCTAAAAGATTCCGCTACAGATGATTTTGGACTGTTGAAAACTGCTAAATTGTTAATAGTTTTACTTCTACCAATAATTCCTAAAATTGGAATGTTTGAATTTTCTTTTAGGTCATCTGGTGTATGAATATTGTTGTCTAAGATTGTCGTTAAGAAAACAAATAATAACGGAAGTAATGCACCTAAAAAAAGTGCCACTGTAAAGTTTTTTTGTGTATTTGGAGCAATTGCCGCTTGTCCTAAATCACGTGCTTTGTCTATCACTTTAATATCTGAAACATTGGATACTTTTGCAATTCCTGCTTCGTTACGTTTGGTAAGCAACATAGTGTAGGAAGCCTGACTTATTTCATAATTACGTTGAATGTTGAATAGTTCTTGTTCTTCCGCAGGTAGCTTTCTGAATTCTGCTTTTGTTCGTGCTATTCTCGATCGTATGTCTTGTAAGTTTAATTCAATCGATGTTTTTTCAGTAATAATACTTTCCAACAATACTTTTCTAGTCGCTTCTACTGAGCGATCAATTTCTTTTAAGAAAATAGCATTTTTTGTCGTTTTTGCGCGTTGTGCTCTCGTTACAGATAAGTTGATGATTTTTGTAACATTTTGCACAATATTTTGGTTGGTTATTCCTGAAGAAGCTGGCGCTGGTAAATCAGAGTACGTTTTGGCATTGATTAGGTAATCCTTTAATAGCTCGCAGTATTGCAACTTCAAGTTTAACGTACTTACTTGATCATCAAAATTCGTTAGTTTTCTAAATAATGCATCTCCTTCAGCTGATGGATTTAGGACTTCATTTCGTTGTTTAAATTCTTTAATTCTACCTTCTTCTAATTCTAAAGAATCTTTTACACCAATCATCATTTCATCAATAAATGCAATAATATTTACCGCAAATTGATTTTTTTGTTCTAGTTGTTTTTGTTTTAAAACTTCGGCTGTAGCATTTAAATAATCTGCTAAAATTGCTCTGTTAGGACCTGTTAAACTCATTACTAATAATGAAGCTCCTTTTCGTTTTAAGAAAACGTTGATATTTCTGTATTGATTTACTTCAGATCGAATAGAAGAAAAACGCAAGTAGTAATCTTGTTCTGTATTCCATGCAATATCTGGTAGTTTTGTGACTTGAAACTTTAGATACGGTAAATTTACCGTGTCTTTTATATTATAAACTTGCTTAAATTCCTTTGAAACTACAGATTCTGTTGTGGTTGTATTGCTTGTATAATTGATAACATTGTATGCATTTTTTTCTTCAAAGTCAAAAGACAGCTCATATGAATCATCATTAAGGAACTTTATTTTCATCACTTGATCAATCATTTGATTGTGAAGTTCATCAATTTCTACTCTGAATGGAGCACTTTTATATATATCTTCGTAACGATATTCGCCTTTTCGTAAGTAATGTACATACGATTGTAACAAACGAACAATTTCTTCATTATGTGATCTGGACTCAAGTATAATTCGGATGGTTTCTATTTTGTCACTTGTTCCTCCCCAATTGAAAACCAAACTCGTATTAGCAGAGAAAAATGGATTTTGTTCTTCTTTAATAGAAATTAAACTCTCTACATTATATATTCTTTGTAATCGTTTGTTGTAGAAATATGTAACTACAAAGGCAATTCCTAAAGTAATTACAAAAAGATACCAATAACTCAGCGCACGCAAGGCGAAAGCTTTGATGTTGAAAGAATTTTGCGATGTTAACTCTTCGAATTCTTCTTCCATATGACTATAGGTTTCTGGATAATATTATAACGCTTGTTACCAATGACAATACCGTAACAAATGTAGTAATCGATTGTACAAGTGTCGTTCCTGTCCCTAATGATTTTTGTTTTAAAGGCTTTACATAAATCATATCATTTGGTTTTATGTAATAGTACGGAGAATCAAATGCATCAGCTTTTGTTAAGTCGATATGATGAATTTTTTGTCCTTGTGGATATTGACGTATAATTAAAACGTCTTTCCTGTTTCCAAGTCTACCAATATCGCCTGCGCTTGCCAACGCTTCTATAATATTAACTCGATCTTGGTATAATGTAAAAATTCCTGTTCCTCCAACTTCGCCGGTAACTGTAAATCGTAAACCTGCTAATTTTATAACTACAAAAATATTAGCTTCTTCCGTAAAATACTCGTCTAGTAATTTATCGTACACACGCTTACTTATTTCTTCAGTAGTATATCCTAACACATTCATATCGCCAATAAATGGAATTTTTATATTTCCATGTATATCAACTGTAAATCCATTATAATATAATCCTTGTTCTGATTGTTGCGCACTTCCATCTTCATTAGAACTTGGTTGAAACATTGCTACCAATGCAGGATCAGAAGATTTAATGTTTATAGATAATAAATCTCCTATTTGAAGTTTATATGGTTTTTCATTTAATTTAATACTCTGTTGTATTAATTCATCATCTTTTTCTTTGTCGTTAAAGTACGTCAACTCTTTGTTAGATACACAAGAAGACATAAAACATAATAAAAGGAGAATAGATATTGAGGCGTTCAATTTCATTAAAAAAATTCTATGAGTTCAATTAGCAAATATAACTTTTACACACTAATAATAAAATTCTATGCAAGATATATGATCTTTTTATTTTTAATTTGCATAAAAATTTATCAAGTGAATTACTTATCTGTTGAAAATATCTCTAAGTCATTTGGAGAACGTGTATTGTTTAATGACATTTCTTTTGGAATTAATAAAGATCAAAAGGTCGCTTTTATAGCTAAAAATGGTACTGGAAAAACCTCTTTATTAAATATTATCACAGGACGAGCAGAAGCAGATAGCGGACAAATTGTTTCGCGCAAAGGAATTCACATGGCGTTTCTTTCTCAAAACGAAAATTTAGATCCTAATTTAACGATTGAAGAAACCATTTTTGCGTCTGATAATCCTATCTTGGATATTATACGCAATTACGAAAAAGCATTGCTCAATCCTGATGATGCAATAGAATATCAGCGAGCGTTTGAAAAAATGGACGCGCACAATGCTTGGGATTTTGAAACACAATACAAACAAATTCTATTCAAGCTAAAACTTGAAAACCTTTCTCAAAAAGTGGGCAATCTTTCTGGTGGACAGAAAAAACGTCTTGGCTTAGCAACCGTTTTGATCAACAGACCCGATTTACTAATTTTAGATGAACCTACAAATCATTTAGATTTAGAAATGATTGAATGGTTGGAAGATTATTTCAAAAAGGAAAGCATCACACTATTCATGGTCACGCATGATCGTTACTTCTTAGAACGTGTTTGCAATGAAATTGTAGAACTGGAAAATGGTCAACTCTACAACTACAAAGGAAGTTATTCGTACTATTTAGATAAAAAAGAAGCACGCGTTCAATCGGAACAAGCTTCTGTTGAAAAAGCAAAGAATTTATACAAAAAAGAACTCGATTGGATGCGTCGTCAACCAAAAGCACGTACGACGAAATCAAAGTCGCGAATTGATGATTTTTACGATATTAAAGAAAGAGCGCACAAACGTCGTAACGAACACGAAGTGCAATTAGAAATTAATATGGAACGTGTTGGAAGTAAAATTTTGGAATTGCATAAAATTTCTAAATCGTTTCAAGATAAAGTATTATTAGACAAGTTTGAATATGTCTTTAAAAAAGGCGAACGTGTTGGAATCATTGGAAAAAACGGAACTGGAAAGTCTACGTTTTTAAATATGATTACTGGAAATTTAGCTACCGATGAAGGAAAAGTAATTGTTGGTGAAACTACTAAATTTGGATATTACACACAAAGTGGAATCAACCCGAAAGAAGGTCAAAAAGTAATTGACATCATCAAAGAATACGGAGAATACATTCCACTAAAAAAAGGGCGTTTAATTTCTGCCGCACAATTGCTAGAACGCTTTTTATTTGATAGAAAACGTCAATATGATTTTGTAGAAAAACTATCTGGTGGCGAGCTAAAACGCTTGTATTTATGTACAGTTTTAATTCAAAATCCTAATTTTTTAATTCTGGATGAACCAACAAACGATTTAGACATTGTTACGTTAAATGTACTAGAAAGTTTCTTGCTCGATTTCCCAGGTTGCTTGCTTGTTGTTTCGCATGATAGGTATTTTATGGATAAAATTGTAGATCACTTATTCATCTTTAGAGGAAATGGTGTCATTGAAGATTTTCCTGGAAACTACTCCGATTTTAGAACGTATGAAGACAGTGTTGAACCTGTGGATAAATCTACTGAAAAGAAAGAAAAAAAATCATGGCGACAAGATGATGCTTCGAATAAACTAAACCATAACGAGCAAAAAGAATACAAACGTTTGGAAAAAGACATTCAACGTTTAGAAGAAAAAAAATCAACAATTGAACAGCTTTTTGTTTCTGGCGAATTGTCGCAAGATGAAATTCAGGAGAAATCTATGGAATTGCAGAAAATCATCAACGAATCTGAAGAAAAAACAGAACGTTGGTTTGAATTGGCGGCAAAAATGGAAGCATAATCATGTGGTATCAAATACGAGCATATTTCAAATTCTTAGCAAAATCAACCAATGAACATGGTGTACATTCACCTTTTGTGTATGATTTGGTGACGAAATGCTTTTACGATAAAAAACCAAAGGAAATTTACAAAACGATTGAAAGCTATCGGAACGAATTACTTCAAAATGATATAACCATAGAAGTCAAAGATTTTGGCGCAGGAAGCAGAGTATTTTCATCCAACAAAAGAAAAGTTTCTGCTATTGCTAAAAATGCAGGAATTACAGAAAAACGTGCCAAATTATTAGCACGATTGGTCTCCTATTTTAACATAAGAAACAGCTTAGAACTTGGAACTTCGTTAGGAATGGCAACGATTGCTATGAAAGAAGCAAGCGAGGTTTTCACATTAGAAGGTTGTCCTGAAACGGCGGCTATTGCTGAAAAACAGTTCAAAAAATATAATTTTGATCATGTACACACTTATATAAACGAATTCAACATATCGTTACAAGAAGTTTCTTCTGAAGCTTTTGAATTAATATATATTGACGGAAATCATCAAAAAGAAGCGACGTTACAGTATTTTGAACAATTGCTACCAACTACATACAATGATTCCGTTTTTATATTTGACGATATTCATTGGAGCAAAGACATGACAGAAGCTTGGGAAACCATTAAAAATCATCCAAAAGTTACTGTGACAATTGATACGTTTTTCTGGGGATTTGTTTTTTTTCGGAAAGAACAAGCGAAGGAACATTTTGTGATTAGACTGTAATTTAGACGCGCTGATGCTTTTAGATTGTTAGATTGTTGGATTGTCGGAATCTGTTGATTTGTTAATACTAAATTATTACCATTCCAAGAGTGAAGCAATACCAAAGCAAAGCGTGACTAATAATCCAACAACGAAGCGATACTAACATACTAAAAAACCAACAAATAAAGTAATTTAATAACAATTTTTGTTACTTTGCATTATCCCAAATAAAAAACCTAATAAAGTGAGCAATACACAATTAGAAAAAGTACTGGAAGTCAACAAAAGGCAAAAAGAATTCTACAATACGAAAAAGAAGAATTTTGCGACCAAAATTTGGTCGTATATGCGAAATAAATTGCTTTCTGATTTTCGAAAAGAACTGAAAATCAGCGAACAAGTCTATGACAGACACAAAGTTTGGTTGGGCGATTTATCAGACAAAAAAGTACTAGATTTAGGATGTTTTGCTGGAAATTACTTAAGTATTTATCTTGCTGAAAATGCCAAAAGTTATTTGGGAATTGATTTAAGTGACGAAGCCATTGCGAAGCTAAATGAACGCTTGAAAGATATCCCAAATGCAGAAGCAAAAGAAGTAGATTTTCTATCGCCTGATTTTACAGAGAAAGATTTTGACATTATTTATGCATATGGTGTTTTACATCATTTCGAAAGCTTAGATATGTTGTTTGATAAGCTACAAGAAAAATTAGCGCCAAACGGACACTTAATTTCATATGATCCATTAAAAACGAGTTGGCCGTTAAAAGTCATTCGTGCCCTATACAGACCTTTTCAGTCTGATGCTGATTGGGAATGGCCGTTTTCAAAACAAACAGTACGCCGTTTTCATAAAGAATTCAATGTAGTAGAACGTCATGGAATACTAGGTTCGTCAAAATGGGCATTTTTTTTAAACTTGATTCCAATTGGTTCAAAAAAGAAATTAAACTATATCAAAAAATTGCATCAAAAAGATTGGGAGAAATCGCAATCAAATGATCGTCAACTATACACATGCATGCATTTAACGATGCACATGCAGAAAAAATAATCGCATATGTTACTTTGGACTTTTATTATCGTAATTGTAATGTTTCCGTTGTTATTATTCAATAACAAACGAAACAAGAATAAACTATACAATCGTAAAGGAAGAAACTTCAGAGATAATTATTACGATAAGAAAAAAGAAAAGGAAGAAGAAAATGATTAGTATAAAACTTCTTACAGCACTTAGTATAGGAAGTATTTTGTATATCTCACAAATAGGAAAACCAAGAAGCGATTACAAGATCATTTAAAAAAAAAAGCTAGAAAAAGAAAACGATGAAAGTATACACTAAAACTGGAGATAAAGGAACTACTGCCCTATTTGGCGGCACACGTGTTCCCAAACATCATATTCGTATTGACAGTTATGGAACGGTTGATGAACTCAATTCGTATATTGGTCTCATAAGAGATCAGGAAATCAATTCGCATTATCAAAATGTATTGATGGACATTCAAGATTTGTTATTTACGGTTGGTGCTGTCTTAGCGACAGATCCTGAAAAGGAAACTTTAAAAAACGGGAAAGACCGATTAAACATTCCTAGAATTTCTGAAGACAATGTAATTGCGTTAGAACGTGAAATGGACACTATGGATGCGGCTTTACCGCCAATGACGCACTTTGTATTACCTGGCGGACATCAAACTGTGTCATTCTGTCACATTGCCCGTTGTGTTTGCCGCAGAGCAGAACGCTTAGCATCAGCACTTTACGAAATAGAGCCTTTTGATGAATTTACATTAAAATACTTAAACCGACTTTCTGACTACCTTTTTGTGTTGGCACGAAAATTGTCCCATGACTTACAAGCGAATGAAATAAAATGGATTCCGAAAAAGAATTCGTAACTATTTAAAAATTAAGGAAATAGACAAATCTTAAAAAACGTTCTTAAAAATAATGTGTAAATAATGATTTTTTTACTTGACTTTCTCATTTAAAAATTTATTTTTGCAAAAATATTAATATCAAATAAATATGTATTGGACATTAGAACTAGCATCTCATTTAAGTGATGCTCCTTGGCCCGCTACAAAAGATGAGTTGATTGACTATGCAATTAGAACAGGAGCTCCTTTAGAGGTTGTTGAAAACCTACAATCCATTGAAGACGAAGGTGATTCCTATGAATCTATCGAAGAAATTTGGCCAGATTACCCTACAGATGATGATTATCTCTGGAATGAAGATGAATATTAAAACAAGTTAAACAAGGAAAAAGTCTCAATTTCGAGGCTTTTTTTTGGTTTAATATAAAACCAAAATAAACCATGAGTTTTTTAAATTCAGTGTTGAAGATTTTTGTTGGAGACAAATCCAAGAAAGATATAAAAGGCTTACAGCCTATCATAGACAAAATAAAATCGTACGAACAACAATTATCAAGCTTGTCTATCGACGAACTTAGAGCACGTACTACATACTTTAAATCGCAAATTGCGGAAGCATGTAAAGAAAATAATGCTCAAATTGCTGCTTTAGAAAAAGAAGCGGCAGCAAGTTCAGACATAGAACGTAAAGAAGATATCTATCAAGAAATTGATAAACTTAGAGACGAAGAATACGAAATAACGGAAGGTGTATTATTTGATATTTTACCAGAAGCATTTGCTGTGGTAAAAGAAACAGCAAAACGTTTCACAAACAATACAGAGCTTACCGTAACGGCAACTCCATACGACAGAGAATTATCTGGCTTACATGACTACATAACTCTTGATGGCGATACTGCTATTTGGCAAAACTCTTGGGATGCCGCTGGAAAGCAAGTTACTTGGGACATGATTCACTATGATGTACAGTTAATTGGTGGTATTACAATGCATCAAGGTAAAATTGCCGAAATGCAAACAGGAGAAGGAAAAACGTTGGTAGCAACACTTCCTGTGTACTTAAATGCATTAACTGGTAAAGGTGTGCATTTGGTAACTGTAAATGATTACTTAGCAAAACGTGATAGCGCTTGGATGGCTCCAATTTTCCAATTCCATGGGTTTACAATTGATTGTATTGATTACCATCAACCAAACTCGGAAGCTAGAAGAAAAGCATACGCTTCAGACATCACATACGGAACAAACAATGAATTTGGTTTTGATTACTTGCGTGATAACATGTCACGATCACCTGACGATTTGGTACAACGTCCACACAACTATGCAATTGTGGATGAGGTCGATTCTGTATTAGTGGATGATGCACGTACGCCGTTGATTATTTCTGGACCAATTCCGCAAGGAGATTTACACGAATTCAACGATTTAAAGCCAAAAGTAGCTGAACTAGTAAAAACGCAACGCCAATACTTAACAGGTGTTTTAGCAGAAGCTAAAAAACTAATTAAAGAAGGTGACACCAAAGAAGGTGGTGTTTTATTACTTAGAGTTTACAGAGGTTTGCCTAAAAATAAAGCATTAATTAAGTTTTTAAGTGAAGAAGGTGTAAAACAATTGCTTCAAAAAACTGAAAATACATACATGCAAGACAACAATCGCGAAATGCACAAAATTGATGCAGAATTATTATTCGTGATTGAAGAAAAAAACAATCAAATTGATCTAACAGACAAAGGAGTTGAATACTTATCAACAGGAAGTAATGATAAAGATTTCTTTGTAATGCCTGATATTGGTGGAGAAATTGCCAAAATTGAAGCAAAAGAGTTAGAAAAAGATAAAGAAGTTGAACTAAAAGAAGAATTATTTAGAGACTTCGGAATCAAAAGTGAGCGTATTCACACCATGAGTCAGTTACTAAAAGCTTATACCCTATTTGAAAAGGATGTAGAATATGTAGTAATGGACAACAAAGTAAAAATTGTTGATGAGCAAACAGGTCGTATCATGGATGGACGTCGTTATTCTGACGGACTACACCAAGCAATTGAAGCAAAAGAAAATGTAAAAATTGAAGATGCTACACAAACATTTGCTACGGTAACCTTACAAAACTACTTCAGAATGTACCGCAAACTATCTGGAATGACAGGTACGGCAGTTACAGAAGCAGGAGAATTATGGGAAATATACAAACTAGATGTTGTAGAAATTCCAACAAACAGACCAATTGCGCGTAAAGACAAAGAAGATTTAATCTACAAAACAAAACGTGAAAAATACAATGCCATTATTGATGAGGTAACAGAATTGTCTAAACAAGGAAGACCTGTATTAATTGGTACTACTTCGGTAGAAATTTCGGAATTATTAGGTCGAATGCTTTCAATTCGAAAAATTCCACACAACGTATTAAATGCAAAGTTACACCAACGTGAAGCAGATATTGTAGCGGAAGCTGGAATTCCAGGACAAGTTACTATTGCAACAAACATGGCAGGTCGTGGAACGGATATCAAACTTAGTGATGAAGTAAAAGCCGCTGGCGGATTGGCAATTGTAGGTACGGAACGACATGATTCTCGTCGTGTAGATAGACAATTACGTGGTCGATCTGGTCGTCAAGGAGATCCAGGAAGTTCACAATTCTACGTTTCGTTAGAAGATAACTTAATGCGTTTATTTGGTTCTGAAAGAGTTGCCAAAATGATGGACAGAATGGGCTTAAAAGATGGTGAAGTAATTCAGCATTCCATGATGACAAAATCTATTGAACGTGCACAGAAAAAAGTAGAAGAAAATAACTTTGGAATTCGTAAGCGTTTACTAGAATATGATGATGTAATGAATGCACAACGTGAAGTCGTGTACAAACGTCGTAGACACGCTTTACACGGAGAGCGTTTAAAGGTGGATATTTCGAATATGGTATATGACACTACCGAAATCATTACACAAACAAACAAAGCCGCTAATGACTATAAAAACTTCGAATTTGAATTAATTCGCTACTTCTCTATTGCTAGCCCAATAACGGAAGACGAATTTACAAAAATGACAGAAGAAGAAATCATTGGAAAAGTATACACTGCAACTTTTAAAAATTACAATGATAAAATGCAGTTAAATGCTGAGGCTGTGTATCCTGTAATTAAAGAAGTGTATGAAAATCCAGAAAATAAATACGAACGTATTGTTGTTAAATTTACGGACGGAACAAAAGAATTAAATGTTGTTAGTGATTTAGAAGATGCTTACAATTCGCAAGGAAAACAATTGGTAACAGATTTTGAAAAAAATATTTCATTATCAATTATTGATGATGCTTGGAAAACGCACTTACGTAAGATGGACGAATTAAAACAATCAGTTCAGTTGGCGGTGCATGAGCAAAAAGATCCGTTATTAATTTACAAATTTGAAGCGTTTGAATTATTCAAAGAAGTAATTGATAAAGTAAATCGTGAAATTCTTTCGTTCTTGTTTAAAGGAGAATTAGCCGATAACAATCCAGATCGTGTACGTGAAGCTCGTGAACAAAAGCGTAAAAAGGAAAACTACACAACTTCAAAAGAAGAAGTATTAAACAGTGATGAAAAAGCAGCCGCACAACGTCAAGCTATGCAACAATCGCAAGGTGGACAACGTCCGCAAGTAACTGAAACTATTGTTCGCGATAAGCCAAAAATTGGTCGTAACGAACGTGTTACTATCAAAAACGTGATGACAGGTGAAAACAAAACTGTAAAATATAAACAAGCTGAACCATTAATTGCAAAAGGTCAATGGGTTATTGTTGAAGAATAATATTAACAAGCTTAATTGCTGTACATTCTTTAGAAAATATAAACTCTCATGGAAACATGGGAGTTTTTTTTGGTGGCTAGTCAATTTTTATAAATTATGAATTGTTCAGCTGTTAAGTTATTTTTTGATGAACTTCAAATTATAAACGTTATCTAGTGATAAAAAATAGATTCCAGGAGATAAAACACTAACGTCTATTACTTTATTAGTATTCAAAATTCCATCGCTTACCTTAGCTCCGTTTATACTATATATTTTATATTCTGTTTCTTCCTTTAATCCATTAATCTGTATAAAATTTAATGCTGGATTTGGAAATAACTTAATTTTATTATTTTGTACTAATATATCTTCCGTTGAAAGTATGGCTGATATATCAAGTTTAGAAATTTTATTTGCATTGTATTCTGTTATGTACAATTCATTATTATAAATTGCTAAATCACTAGGTTCAGAAAGATTAGTTACTGTTTCAATCACTGATGTTTGGTTAGACGAAACATCAATATGAGATATTTTATTACCATCAGCTTCCGCAATAAAAAGAATATTTCCAGCAAAATATAGCCCTGATGGACCTAATACATTACTTGAAACTTCTTGAACAATAGGGTTAGGATCATTGATATTTATCTTACTGACTTTATTGCCTTCATATTCTGCTATATACAATTCATTATTATGTAAAGCTATTCCGTATGGTGTTGATAATCCAGCTACAACATCAATAAGCGTAGGATTAGGAGATGACATATCGATTTTAAGAATTTTATCCTGGATATAATCAGATATGTATAAAATATTTCCATCTAATGCAAAGTCATAAGGTCGTATACCTGATATAATTTCGGTGACTCCAAGTGGAATATTATTAATAGCTAATTTAGATATGTTTCCGTCAATAAGTTGTCCAAAATATAAATCATCATCTTTAAAAAGTAAACCAATAGACCAATCTGTATTCTGAATCACTTCCGTTGGTACTGCTGCAGTTTCTACATTTAACTTAGAAATTTTACCATTACCACCATTATATTCAGCAAAGTACAATTCATTAGCTTTAAAGGTTAAAGAAATAGGCTGTGTTAATCCTGTTATAACATCAGTTGTTTGAGAAAAGGTATACGTACTAACTAATAAAAAAAGAATTAGTTTAACTTTTTTCATAATACATCGTTTTAATATAAATTTCTATTATTTACTAATGATTCAAAAATAGTAAATATATCTATAAAGAAATATTGACACTTATGGTAATTCCGTGAATTGTAGTAATATTAAAAATGAAGCGTGTATAATAATCTAAGTAAGTAGACTCAGCAAAGTTGAAGTTTAGTTCTCCAAACTTCTTGAAAAACGTTTACTTATCATCGTTATTTGAATGATTACAAATATGAGTAAAAAGAAAAAACAATACGCATACGTAATAGGAATATCAACATTGATTTCGTGTTTTTCAAGCATTAAACTTGATAAATCCCAATCGCCAAGAATAGAAAAACCAAGTGAAAAACGTGTCAACACAAAAGAAAATATTAAAAACAAAGTACCAATAATTAGCCAGCCGACCTTATTTATTAATGGTTTGTAGACTTTAACAGGTACTTTTTCTTTGGAAACTTCAGCCATTACATTGGCTAAGAAATCTACGGAAGGAGTTGCCAATCCAGCATCTTGGATGACTTCCTTAGTAAATTGATCTAACTTTTTATTTTCTGCTTCCATGATTCAAATATATAGGTTCTACGACATTTTTTAAAATATGATATAGTTTTTTTCGGCTTCGGTGTAATTTTATCTTTACATTATCATACGATATTTTGACAATTTCCGAGATTTCTTTCAGTGATAATTCTTCAAAATAAAACAACGTTAACAACACGCGTTCATCTTCTGGCAACTGCAATAATGCCTTTTCTATGGTTTGCTTCTTCTCTTTCGCTTCCAAATAACTCATTGCATCTTGCATGACTCCGATATCAGCTTCATGAATTTCATCAATATGTTCTGACAAAACGACTCTTTTATTCTTTTTAATACAATCCAAACTCGTATTATATACGATTCTATACAACCACGTCGAAAATTTAGAAGTTCCTTTAAAAGTATCTAATGCCTTGTATGCTTTTACAAAAGTATCTTGTGCAACTTCTTCCGCATCTTCCCTATTTCCAACCATACGTACTGCCAATGTAAACATCATATCCTTGTATTTATCTACAAGCATAGCATACGCATTCACATTTCCGGAACGAATTTCCAGAATATAATCTTGGTCAGTTTTTTGAGTCATTTGTAGTTAAGACGATCACTTTGTTTAGTTGGTTACAGATTTTTTGAATTTATTTGATTTTAGTAAAATTACTTTTTAATTTAGAATTTGACAGTAAGCATTCATAATAGTTTTTATAGCTTCAAATTGAAACATTAGTATATTGATTCATTGCTACATTAAAACACAGATACATTAAAAAATTATATTTTTTTTACATTTTTTGTAACCAAAACAAAAAACCGTTCGTCATAATGGGCAAATACATAAAAACTAAATTCAAAAAAATAATTTATTATGGGATCAGAAGTAATTATAATGCCAGCAATTTTAGGAGTCGTTTTCGGAATCTACTATTTATACATT
The DNA here is from genome assembly GCF_965283645.1 of Kordia sp. Lineage (GTDB taxonomy): Bacteria > Bacteroidota > Bacteroidia > Flavobacteriales > Flavobacteriaceae > Kordia. Next base: position 450,345 of record NZ_CBDIPG010000001.1, read on the forward strand.
TCATCACGAAATAAAGAACGCTTGGCATTGATTGAAAAAGGTGCAGACGCATCTATCTTTTTCAGTTCAAAAAAATCATTAACACCAACATGGAAAGTATTGGTTTTAAACTTAGCTGTTTTAATGATGGGAATTGGATTGGGTATTTTTATTGGCTTCATGATGCATCGTGTATTTCTGTTACCAGAAGGAGTTGCATTTCCAGGAACCATCTTTTTAGTTGGAGGAATTTCATTATTTTCAGGTTTCTTCTTAACCAAGAAATTGGTAGAAAAAGAGCATTAATTTCATTTCATCATCAAGAAACACAGTTAGTTAATCTGACAAAACGATTGTTAATTTTATAATTAGCAGTCGTTTTGTTATTTATATACTTCACAACCACAGTCTACTATAAAATTCGGAAATCGAACAAAAGTTAAGACTTTACACTTTCCTTAAGAAAAAAGGCATATTTCAATTCGTATCTTTACCTAAAAATTGATATTTCGGTTATAATAGAGTCTGTATATACGTAAGTTTTCACATTCTACACGACTGAGCTAAAAATAATTTATATGAAATCGATTGTATTAACTATACTAACATTGTTCTTTTGTACACTAAGCTGTACTTCAAATACGGCAACAAAAGAGCATGTAGCAAAAGAAAAAGTTACACAACAAGATTTATCAAAATATGAAACTGCCTATTTTGCAAGTGGATGTTTTTGGTGTGTTGAAGCGGTTTTTGAAAGTGTAAAAGGTGTAAAAGAAGTGGTTTCTGGTTATGCTGGCGGAAAAGCGGAAACGGCTAACTATCAATTAGTAAGTGCCGGACGAACTGATCATGCAGAAGCTGTAAAAGTATATTATGATGCAAAAGTAGTTTCGTATGAAACCTTGGTAAAGGTATTTTTTGGTTCGCACGATCCTACAACGTTAAACAGACAAGGTCCTGATGCTGGTAGACAATATCGTTCTGCTATATTTTACAAAAATGCTAAAGAGAAAAAAATAGTTGACACTTACATTAAAAAACTAATTGCAGACAAGGTTTTTAATGGAACCATAACAACGGAAATTACGCCATACAAAGCATTTTATGATGCTGAAGCGTATCATCAAGATTACGAAGCAAACAATCCGAACAATCCATATATACGAGGTGTTTCTGTCCCAAGATTGAAGCGTTTTCAAAAAAAATTCCCTGAATTACTAAAAAAAGACGCACATTAGTTAAAAACTTGTATTGAGTACAGTCGAAATGTTAGCTGAAACTAAATTTAACTAGCGTCACTTCGAATGATTTTCGACAGAAAAATGTATTGAGAAGTATATTATTTTAAAGACTAAAAAAACCGATAACCGTTGTTGTCGGTTTTTTTATGTTTTGAAAATTCTGTAAAAATTTATCAAAAAGTAACGCTTATAAAAAATATGCAACGCTTACAAAACATTTACAAGTGGTAACTTTATTTTTCCTACATTTATATTGTAATTACATACAGAAAACGCGTTTTTTCAATTTAACGAATTAAACACTTTTATATTATGAAGAAAAAAATGATCTCATTTGCTTCTTTAGGACTTGTATGTGCTACATTTTTCCTGAGTTGCGAGACAAAAAATCAAGCCGAAGAAGAACAATTAGAAACTGCTTTAGAAACGCCTGCAAAAATAATCTCTAATACACAAGCGGCAACACTTTTCCAAAATGATCAAAACACACGTTTATCACAAATAGGAAAAGAAAACACTTCTTTTAAGGACAAAGCTATTCATTTTGATTTAGCAATATTAGAAAGCTATATTTCAAGGTTAGAATCAATTAAAACGGCTAAAAACATACCTGTTACAGGCGTAAGTTTTGTTTTTGGTGCTGACGCGAATGGCAACAGAACTATGTTTTTAATGCCAGCGACACGAAATACCGAACTAGATTACCAAGAATCATTTACGATTGAAAATGGACAATTTCTAACTTTTAAACATGTGGATATAACATTAAAGCCACAAATCAGTTCTCAAAATGATGAAAACTTAGTGCTTTCACCAAACGGATATTTATCGTTTAATGAAGCAACTGCATTGTTCAATAACTATCAAACACAATACATTCAGCCAGTAGCAAAGAAAGTAACGAAAGACTATTATACAAAAGCGGTTTGGTATTCGTTTGAAGAAATAAAAGGCTATATCAACTATCTAAAAAAGAAATCTGTTGATCACAATTTAGCGATTACGGGAGTTAATGTGTTTTTTGGTGTATATAACAATGACTTAAGTTTGGAGTTAAAGTCAAATGCACAAACAATCTTTTTAACAGCGAGTTCTCAGCAACAATCGATTATTAATATAAAAGGAGAAACGTTACAAGGTTTTACACAAGATGGTTTTTTTGCTAAAGATAGTAATGAAAGTATTGATGGAAGTTTGAATTTTAATGAAGGACACCTATCACCGCCGCCGCCTCTTCCTGAGGATTGTCAAAATAAAACATGTTGGCATCCTTGGCATTAATAAAACTATAAAAGCTATCTGAAAAGTAAAAGCTTCGTCAAACCGAACTTGATTCGGTTTCTCATAATCATTGAAAATCAATCTAATGAGATTCTGAACATGTGCTGAACTTGATTCAGTATCTGTTTAGGATGACGCTTTATAATACTTTTTAGATAGCCTCCATTTTAGATATAAAATAGTATAAACTTGACAATCACACACAAAAAAATGACAGCTATACAACTTCTCTTTGTTGGTAACAACTAATTCTTACTTTTGAAATTGTAATTACATTTCAAGTCGCGACTTTTAATAAAAACTCAGTGATGAGAAGCTCTTATACTGAATTTGATTCAGTATCAATAGTGAACTCAAAACTGCAGATTGTATGAATTCTACTGAAAAGCGGAATTCTATTGTATACCATTTATTAATATCGTAAAAACTATAACCATGAAGAAAAAAATGTTGTCATTTGTTTCTTTAGGACTGGTGTTTATTACATTTTTCCTAAGTTGCATGACAAAGAATCCAGATGAAGAGGAACAATTAAATACTGCTTTAGAAGTTCCTGAAAAGATCATTTCCAATGCTGCTGCTGCAACACTATTCCAAAATGACCATACAACTAGACTTTCTCAAATTGGGGCAGAGAAAACTAGTTTTGAAGACAAAGCTATTCATTTTGAACTAGACGCAATTACCAAGTATATTACACATTTAGAAAAACTTGCTACAACTAAAAACATTCCTATTACAGGTGTAAGTTTTATTTTTGGTGCAGATAGTACTGGTAAAAGAACTGCATTTATAATGCCTTCTACGCGTAATGCATCTTTAGATTACCAAGAATCGTTTACTGTTGAAAATGGACAGTTTTTAACGTTTAAACACATTGACTGTTCTTTAAAATTAAAGAATAATTCACAAAATGATGAAAACATAGTGCTTTCACCAAACGGATATCTATCCTTTAATGATGCCACTCGCCTATTTAATCAGTATCAAACACAGTATATTGAACCTTTTCAAGCAAAAGTGACAAAGGAATATTATACAAAAGCTGTTTGGTATTCATTAGCTGAAATAAAAGGCTATATCAATTATTTAAAAAAGAAATCCAACGAGCATAATTTGTCCATTACAGGAATTGACGTTTTTTTTGGTGTCTATAACAATGATTCGAGTTTGGAGCTAAAGTCAAATGCGCAAACTGTGTTTTTAACGGCAAGTTCACGTCAACAATCTATTATCAATTTCAAAAATAAGTCTTTGCAAAGTTTTATTCAGAATGATTTTTTTTTAAAAGAAACTAATAATGATAATACAGATGAAAGTTTAGCTTTCAATATGGGGCACTTATCTCCACCACCACCAAAAAAATAAGGGTATACTCCTCCAAACCTATTCTTATTAATTATGATAGCTCATACAAATAGTTTCTTTCACTTTCCTATAACAAACAACTCTTCAAAGTTTATTTCGTAGTCTTTTTCTTTATTTTATTTCATTAACCACTTTTTGCTCAACGGGAAAAACACCCAATTTTGTAGTTTTAGTTTTTATTCTAAAAAGTTTGGCTAATTTTAACCAAACAAAAAATACAAAAAACTACAACCTTATGGAAAATTTAGTATTATCAATCGTACCGCTCGTCATTGGTATTGCAATTGGTTATTTCTTATTTAAAAAATTAAACACGTGTATTTGTGAAAATAGCGACAAACCAGATGGGATTATACCTGTTAGTGAAGCTGTTAAATTACACGAATCATATGTTAATGGACGTTATCCTATAATCAATCAATTTATAGATAAAGATTTTAAAGACACACAGTTTGTATGGTTTGAGTATGACAAAATGAAATCTTACATTCAATATTTAGAAGCCATAACAAAGAAAAATCCGAACAATCCAAAAATTTCTGGGGTTCGTGTCTATTTTGGAGCATATACTGAGCATCCTAAATATCCTAAACAACAAACAGTATTTTTTAATCCAACAATTGAAACTTCTTTAGATGAAGCTCATGATAATATGAAAAATTTACCGTTTTATATTATCCCCAATTCGCCTAATGAGCCCTTGGTAGGTCAATATAAAATTATAGAAAGATTACTTATTGACGAACACAACCCGACAGAACGTGCCTATATGGCAAATAATAGTTTGGGGAATAAAGAATCAAAAGAAAATTTAGTCCAAAAGAAATCAGCTAATGCTGAAGATGGTTTTGATGATGGAACGAGTGTATCTTTCAACATTGGACACTTAAGTCCTCCACCTCCAAAAGGTTAAAATATCTTTAAATAAAATGAGTGAAATACTTTATGAAGCTGTTATTTATGTTGAAATACTAACTGCCGTAATTGCCTCTATATTTTTTTATAAATATAAAGAAACTACACTTAAGTACTTTTTATTTTTCCTATGGTACGTTACAATAAATGAAGCAGTTGGGAAATATAATTTGGAAATTTTAAAATCTGAGAAAATAATTATTTATAATATATATTTATTTATAAATTTCACTTTTCTCTTTTTCATTTATTGGAATTTTTTAAAAAATATAATATATAAAAACATAGTTATTACTTTTTCTATTATTTATGTAATAGTATCAATTGTTGATATCATATATTTTGAAAACTACTTGAGTGAATTACTACTCAATCCGTTTATGATAGGTTCTAGTTTTTTAACTATAATTGTATTTCTATATTTTATTGAAATTTTAAATTCTGAAAAGATATTATTAATTACTAGAGATATATTATTTTGGATAAGTTTTGGTGTTCTCTTATTTAATATTGGTATGATTCCATGGATAATTATGCGAAAATACTTTTATGATGTTTTTGTAGATAATTATCTTTTATTGAATACTATATTTCGTTGTTTAATATTTATTTTAAATTTTTGCTATATCATAGGCTTTATATGGGGATACAAAATGCAGAAACAGCAGCTATCATAGCTACGTTTGTTTTTATTTTATTGGTAGTCGTTATTTTCGTTCTTTTCTTGGTATTCATCAAGCGAAAGAATAACCTCTTAGCTGAAAAACAATTAGCACAACGAGAGTTTGAAAATGCTATTGCAGAAACACAAATAGAAATTAGAGAACAAACACTCAGAAATATAAGTTGGGAGTTGCACGATAATATTGGGCAACTCCTTACACTTGCTAAAATACAATTGCATCAGATTTCTGATCATACTGAAGGTGTTTCTGAAGTAACAGAAACCATTTCTAAAAGTCTTACAGAACTCCGCGCACTTTCAAAATTGATCAACCCAGATGCATTGAAAAATATTATGCTTCCCGAAGCATTAAGTTTAGAAGTTGCACGCTTTAATCGGCTAAATTTTATTGAAGCCACGCTAACCATCAATGGAGATGAAGAAATTATTGATGACAAAGCCGAAATTATTTTGTTTCGTATTTTACAAGAATTCTTTTCAAATACCATCAAACACGCAAAAGCTTCCAAGTTAGATGTCACACTTACATATGACAATAAGGTATTGACAATCATTGCAAAAGACAACGGAAAAGGCTTTGATAAGCTAGTGGACAAACCCAATAAAGGTATTGGACTGCAAAACATGAAAAATAGAGGAAAGTTAATAGGTGCCAAAATTGAGCTAGAATCACAACTAGAAAAAGGTACCAAACTAACGATTATTCATTATCTTTAGCTTTCAAGTGAATCTTGAATCTAAAAATTAAACAACCACTAAATAAAACACAACATTTTGAAAACATACTCTGTAGCCATCGTAGAAGATCATGTATTATTATCACAAGCCATTGGCGGTTTGGTAGATTCATTTGATCGTTTCAAAGTAAGCTATCTATGTAAAAATGGTAAAGAATTGATCACGCGTTTAGAAGAAAATTCAAATACGCCAGATATTGTTTTGATGGACATTAACATGCCATTGATGAATGGTATTGAAACGACAACTTGGGTTACAGAACATTTTCCAAATATTGATGTCCTAGGACTTTCTATTGAAGAAGATGAACGCACTATTATTCAAATGTTGCGCGCTGGTGCGAAAGGATATTTGATGAAAGATGTTGAAAAAAGTGTTTTAGAAATGGCACTAAATGAAGTAACTACAAACGGTTTCTACCATTCAAAACATGTGACGAATATTTTGATTGGTTCTTTAAACGGAAAAGGAAATTCAGGAACGAAATTGAAAGAGAATGAAATTGCTTTTATGAAGTTGGTTTGTACGGAAATGACGTATAAACAAATTGCTGATCAAATGTGTTTGAGTCCTAAAACGATCGATGGTTATCGTGATGCTTTGTTTGAAAAACTAAGTGTGAAGAATAGAATTGGACTGGTTATTTATGCAATAAAAAATAAAATCTACTTGCCGTAATATCTGTTTGCTGTTGCGCGTTGTTGATGGACTTATAAACCAAACTACGACTTTTCATTCAATGAAACTTCGCTATATTTTGCATTGATGTTAATCTCTCTATTAGTATTATTTTTAGTTTGATAGCCACGAACGATGGTGTTAAACTGAGTTTTATTTTTGGTTCCAACAACAGATTCAGGATATGAAATACGTGAGTTTGAACCTATATAATACAATTTGAAATCAGAAGTTGGTAACTGAATGCGTGCGTCAGTATTTTCTAAAATAATATCTAAGGTTTGAAACGTGTCACTAATATTATGAATGAGTAGTTTCCCAATTGTTCCACTAATAATTCCCTTCTCTCCTAGCGTTCCAATGCTTATTTTAGAAGAGTTTGCCATCAAATTAATATTTTTCACCAACTGTAAATCTACATTTTCAACAAAATTTACTTTCAACGAGCCTTCATTCCATTTTGTAATATGAATAGGCGCATACGACGATTCTATCGTCGTATTTGCACCATTAATACTAGTCGCATACAAAGCCGCGTGAGACAGCTTTGCATTCATGTTTTCGCTTGCCGCGGCAATTGTTACTTCTCCATGACGGACATTGAGTTTTAACTTTGCTTTTTTAGGCATTCGTATTTTAATTGTTTTCTTAACTTTTAAACGCTTGTTTCCTGATGAAATAAAGAACAAATTATCATCATTTGTATTGATGTTAAAGTTCATATTATTATTATTCAAATTAAAAAATTGTCCATTCTGTCCTTCTTCTAATAGTTTTAAAAGCTCTTCTTGCTCTTTTACTTTATCCTTTTCTAAATCTTTGGATATTTTAGCAAGTTTTTCAACCTTTTCTAATTGTTTTTTGTATGCTTTTGAATTTTTAAACCTTTTTTGGTTTTTAACTACTTTACCTTGTAGTTCAATCAACATGTCTTGACTTTTTTCAAAACTTTCTTTCCACTTTTCCATTCCTTCTTTAAATTTCTCTTCATCAAAGCTATTTTTCCATTGCTTTTGCCATTTTTTCATATAGGCTTCACCATCTTTTTTGTAAGCTTCATAATCAAACTTGACATCATCTAACGATTCAATAATCATTGATGGCAACTCTGGAACAGGTTGAATATGTGGCAAATTCGCAATAATAGGCGTTTCAATTTGTTCAACAAAACCTGAATTTGGATATACAAATTGCAAACTGTTTCCAAGTAATAATCGGCTTCCTTTAGAAGTTACAGTAACTTTTTCACTATTTCCAATCGCTTTAAAATTCCACTTATTAAAGTATTTTTCAATCTCTTCATCTGTAGCGTCTTCTACTTCAATAGTAGCTTCAATTTCTATCTTATTTTTATTCCAAGTATCAAACTCTACATCGGCATGTGATGTGTTAATTTCTAAGGTAACGTCTTTATTTACAGTAAAAACTTCCTTCTTTGTTCGTTTTTTCGATTGTGAATATCCAAATGTGATGACTAGCAATGCTACCAATAATAAACATTGCTTATAATTTCGTTTATACATCATTTTCTGATTTTTTTAATTCGTTTAATTTTTCCTTTAATTGGTATAGCAATTTTAGTCTAAATTGTAAATTGTCAATCATTGCATTAATGGTTTGCTCGTTTGGACCAATTTCTGTCAATTCGTTTTGAAGTACTTTGTGTTCTTCATTTAATAATGAAAGTTTATCCATGTAGCTTTTAAACAATTGTTTCCCTATTTCTGAAACTTCTACTTGTGTCAATTCATAATTAATGCTTGCTAAGTAATAATCTTCAATCTTTTTTAAATCGGGAGAAACATCACCTAAACTTATTAAATTAGAATTTTCAGTAGCTTCCGAATCAGTTTTCACAACTTCTTCCCCAGAAATATTAACATTTGGCTGTAATTGTTGATATGCCAAACTACCCAAACTTATAATTAAAATAACTGCCGCCGCAATTTTATAAATTGAGAAAGAAGGTTTTTTCGTTTTTTCTTCCTGCAAAGGCAACACATCATCCAATCGTTCTAAAAAACGTGCTTCATGTCCGTCAGATAGTCCTTTTTGAATGTGCAATTGCTCATTTTTCAACAAATCTTTAATATCCTGTCCCATGATTACTTTTTTTTAATGCTTGTTGTAATTTCTTTTTTCCTCGTAATAATTGTGTTCGTGATGCGGTTGATGAAATATTTAAAATTTCCGAAATCTCTTGATGATCATATCCTTCTAATAAAAATAGAATCACTACAACTCTATATTTATCAGGCAGATTTTCAATTTCTATCTTTACTTCGTCCAACGTTGTTGTATCACTAGTTTCCCAATTATCATCGTCGACAACGACTTCTAATTGTGCTTCGTCGATGGAAATACAATACTGTTGTTTAGCCCGTAATTTGTCTAAACTCTTATTAATGACAATCTTTTTTAACCAAGCTCCAAAACTTACTTCAGCCGTATATTGATCAATTTTTTGAAATGCATTAATGAATGCTTCTTGCATAGCATCTTCTGCATCTTGTGTATGTTTCAAGAATCGGTTGGCAACAATAAACATTCCTTCACAATACTGCCTGTACAGATGCAGTTGTGCTTTCCTGTTGTTATTCTTACACTTTTCGATGAGCTCGGTTTGAGACATACTACTAGTTAGCTTTTTTGGTTTTGGTTAATTGCTATACATTTCTAAATACGTATGAAGTATTGCAATGTGACAAAAAATTAAAAAAAATGTATCTAGTAAACACATTTTTTTAGTTGAATTTTATACTTTATTTCGCTTACGCTAGATTTTATAAAGGTTCACGAGATGTTTGAAGATACTATAAAACTTCTTTCTATTTTCTATTTTTTTAAATAACTGCTAAAATCCTATGGAAAAACCGTACGTCATATACTATATTTATGAGTAACTTATATGTATAACTATAAATTAAATATCATGAAAAAGAGAAATTTAAAAAGTAAACTCGTACTAAGCAAAAAGGTCGTAAGTAACTTTACTGTAAGTGCTAGCAAAGGTGGAACTGGCAATACCTTTAATTGTGGACCATCAAACAATCCTATGTGTACTTTTGATGATGTATGTTTTAGCAAAGGTCCTGGCTGTACTAGATGGCAAGTGTGTTAACATATAAATAGCATAAAACCCGAAAAGCAACTTTACTTTTCGGGTTTAGTTTTAAAGTACTTCTCAATACAAATTTCTTTCGAAAATCACGCGAAGTGCAGATTTAAGTAGTGTAGAGAAGCAAAGCAACCCAACTACTCATAAATGACCAACAACTCAACTTCTCGTTCGGCTTTACTAAGTTTCAATCCAATTTTTGCGAGTTCATTTTTAAAAGAATCCTTTTTCTGCGGATCAAATATGAAGTCAATATCTAGCAATTCTGTACAATTTGTTTCATCAATTACAGGAACAGGTGTTTCATTTTCTATATAATCTTGAAAATCTGCCATAGGAATCTTTTTAGCATGAAATTCATAACCTTGAAACATTAATGTACGTTCTTTGGTAACTGATGTTCGTTTTTTAAGCTTATTGCTATCAATCACTGTCAAAATATATACAGGAATCGTGCGTTTTTCAAGTTTGGCTTTTACGGGAAATGTTTCGTTTAGTTTTGCAATTCCCAATACAAACATTTCATCACCTACATTTTCAGTAATCACATCTAAACAATACTTATTTTTAGGATTTTTATAACTATACTTTTCCTTATCAATATCAAAAACAGTTCTATTATATGTAGTTTGATATAAAAATCGGTACATGCCAGGAATTGTATAATTGATTAGTGTAATACGTCTTCCATTATACGTTTCATCTTTTAAATATCCTTTAGAATAGGAAGAAACACCTTCAATTCCGCCTTTCAGTAATACACGCGCCAAACTTGTATCTGTTTGTGGAAACGGATCAGCGGCATAATCAAATTTGATATTTTCCTGTTTAAAAGGCAATGAAATTGACTTTCCTTCTTTTACATCCTGAATCACTTCTTTTGTAATAGTATCTGTAGAAGTGATTGCAACAACTTTTCCTTCCGAGTTGATGATGATTGCATGCGACAGAATTCGATACGGAAATAAGGTTTCCAATTCCTTTGTTTGCAAGCCAAACCAAACTTTTGAAGGTATATTGTCAATAAATCGTTGCAAACGTTCTGGCTTATCTTCTGCAATTCCAATCACTTGAATATCATTTGGAAACTCTTCTTGTAGTTTTATCAAATTTTTCATTGCAGGAATACACGGTCCACACCAAGTTGCCCAAAAATCAAGAATAATTATTTTCCCTTTTAATTCTGAAAATGAAGTAGTTGAAGTGTTTGAGTTTAACAAGTTTGTAAGTTTTACATCAGAAACTGTATCTCCAATTTCTAGTTTGGTTTGCGCGTAGCTTGTGCTGGTCAATGCTAAAAGCATCAACAATAGTGTCAATTTTTTCATCTTGTAATGGTTAGTTTAGTTGTTGTAGAATAGGCTTACAAAGCCGTGAATTAAATCTAGTTTGAAGGTGTTTTTTCGAGTTGCAACATCGTCTTTTCCACGTGTAAACATCTTGAATTTTTTTCCATCTCTATTGGGTTGCATAATAATTTTTGTGCCATGATCATTTAAAACGGCATTATTTCCAACGGCTTCCATAAAGTATTTTTGATCTTTAATTGCATACATTTTAATATCAGAATACTCACAAACCATGTTGATCAATTCAAAGTTTTCTCCTAAATTATAGATAAAGAAATTGCTCTTAAAGTCTTTAAATTGTACATTTTTAGTAATTTCTCCAATGTTGAATTTAGAAAACTCAGTTTGCATCATCACATTTTCTAGTTGCCCAAGTAAACCGTTGGTTACGTTTTTAAATGCAAAACTTCCGCCTTTTATTTTCTTTACTTTCACACTTCCATTTATAAATGTGAACGAATTATTTTCATTATCAAATTCGGAAGCTCTCAATTGACTATCGTAAAATGCTCCTTGTATGTGATTTGTAAATTTTCCATCGAAATTTATATTTGCCTGATTTGCCATAATATCCATCATCATATATGCTGGCAAATAAATTTCGTAACTAGAACTTATGCTTTGAATTTTCCTATGATTACTGTTTTTAATATCTTTTAAAGCGACACTATCATTTTTAAAAACGACATAGCCATCCAAGTCATAAAAGTCATTTGAATCTCCCGAAATCTCCTTATTAATATCTTTTACAGTTCTGTATTTATTTGGCTCATCTTTTTCCCAAGACATATTTTCTATATGAATCTCTCCTTCTTTGAGTTGGTATGAAAGCTTTCCAATGGAAGTTGGTGAAGCATTTTTAATAAGTAAATAATTGGAATCGCCCATCGTAGATTGCATCGTGGCTACTACAACAATTCCATTAGAAACATGCTTGATTTCTTCTTCTGAATAGTTTTTAAAATCAACCACAAAATCAACTTTTACTTCATCTCTATTCCATATTTTAAAAGTGACATCAATGTTTCTGGTTTCAAACTTTAGCTTTGTATTTTTATCAACTGTAAAGTTTTTTTGATACTTTTTTTGCGATTGCGCCATCAGTCCAAATGAACCAATGAAGAATACGACAAATAGATTATATATTATTTTGTTCATCTTCTAATCGTTTTAAATGTTGTTGAATTTCTTGTAAAAGCGACAAACGCATTTGCAAGTTTTTAATCATCTTTTCTAATGCCGACAAACTGTTTTTTTGTACTAAAAATTCTTGTTTCAATTCTTGGTAAGATGCGTCTAAATTTTCCAAGCGTTCTTTGTACTTTTTAACTAAATGCTCGTCGTTTGCTGTTAATTGAAATGTTTTCCATTCGGAAGCTATATCTTGTAAATATTGATCTTCAATAGATTTCATTTCTGTAAACAATGTTGATTGTTCACTTTGCGGCGTTCCATAATTTGAATAAATAACAGCTCCAATTCCTAGAAATAACACACATGCTGCAGCAATATATTTCCAGTAATACAATGGTTGTTTTTCAGAAATAGTTACTTCTGACGCTGTAAGTTTTTCTAAAAATTCAGCACGATGTCCTCTTGGTAACGTTTGTGTTTCCAATGTTTCATCGTTTTCGTTGAGTATATCTTTTATATTGTTCATGATATTTTATGTTTTAAAAAATCATTTAAGTTGTTTTTCAATTTTGTTTTTCCACGCATCAATTGCGTTCGAGACGTTTGTATAGGAATTTCAAGTATTTCAGAAATTTCTTGATGATCGTATCCTTCAATTAAATACAATTGCAAAACGTATTTATATTTCGTAGGTAAATTTTCAATGGCTTCAATAATTTTCTGTTTTGCAATCGTAGCGTCAATATTCCAAGATTCGTCATCCTCAACAATTGTCATTGTCTGATCGTTCATTTCTTCATACACCAACGATCGTTTCTTCAACGTATCAATACACTGATTGATCATAATTCGTTTTAACCAAGCGCCAAACGCAACTTCTCCTTTGTATTGCTTTAATCGTGTAAATGCTTTCAAAAATGCTTCTTGCATCACATCTTTCGCATCTTCCCTATTTTGAATGTATCGACACGTAATTATGTACATCGCATCTGCATATAAATCATAGAGCTTCATCTGCGCTTTCCGATTTCCTCGCATACATTTTTTTAAGATTCCTAAATGCTGTTGGCTCATTGGTTTTGTTTGTGTTCTATTGTAAAGACGACATTAAAATTGAAGCGTTTCATTTTTGTGAAAATTCCTTTTATTTTTTTAAAAAACTTTCACAAAGAGATTATTTTTGATTCAATTTATAATTCTGAATTCACAATTCTGAATTTATACAAAATATGTCGTAATTTCGTTTTAATTGCAAAATCAACAAAATTCTTGAGTTCAAAACCAAAACATACTTCAGCTTTGCATGAAAAAGATGGTATTTCACCACCAGATTTTATCAGCAAAGCGTCTGTGAATTCTATTCAAAAAAATAGAAGAAAGCAACCTTCTGTAGACGAATTGGTTGCAGGAATTTTAAAGCATGATAAAGTAGCATTGAGTAGAGCAATTACGTTAGTTGAAAGTAAAAATACAGCACATTTAGCAAAAGCGACCGAAATTATAGAAAAGTGTTTGCCACATGCCAATAATTCAATTCGTATTGGAATTACGGGCGTTCCTGGTGTTGGAAAAAGTACGTTTATTGAAGCTTTTGGAAAACATTTAACTGGTTTGGGAAAAAAAGTTGCCGTATTAGCCGTTGACCCAAGTAGTTCTATTTCTAGGGGAAGTATTTTGGGTGATAAAACGCGCATGGAAGATTTGGTGAAAGACGAAAATGCTTTTATTCGTCCGTCAGCTTCGGGCGATTCGCTTGGTGGTGTAGCCAGAAAAACCCGTGAAACAATTATTTTGTGTGAAGCATGTGGCTTTGATACGATTGTGATTGAAACTGTCGGAGTTGGACAAAGTGAAACTGCTGTACATAGTATGGTTGATTTCTTTTTATTGTTGAAATTGGCTGGCGCTGGAGACGAATTGCAAGGAATTAAACGTGGAATTATTGAAATGGCAGACGCAATTGTCATTAACAAAGCTGATGGCGACAACGTAAAGCGTGCGCAAATGGCGCGAACTGAATTTAAGCGTGCATTGCACTTGTATCCTCAAAAAGCATCAGAATGGCTTCCAAAAGTAGTGACAGCTTCCGCCTTGAAACAAAATGGAATTGATGATGTGTGGCAAATGATTTCTGACTTTCAAGAAACGACAAAAGCTAATAGTTATTTTGAAACGCATCGGAAACAACAAAATCGTTTTTGGTTACTACAAACCATTGAAGAACGTTTGAAGCATAATTTCTACAACAATACAAACGTTAAAGATCAACTTAACGATTATTTAAATGCAACTGAAAATAGTACTATTTCTCCTTTTAATGCGGCGCAACAATTATTAGAATTGTTGAAGTCTTAAAATATTTTAAGCATAAAAAAAGCGAACCGAAGCTCGCTTTATTCATATCTATGCTATTTTTTACAATTCACAATCCCAAACTGTGTGACACTCTGTATCGGTACAGTTTCTTTCGGTTTGGCAATGACACCAAGATTCTACTGTCCAATGACAACCATATAAAGAGGTGTTTCCTCCTTTGAGTTGATTTTCGCGTAAGCTAGAAATTGACTTTTTGTTCAATGCTAAAGATTTTACATTTCTTTTTTTCATGACATATAATTTTAATTTTGGTTATCCTTAAAGATAATGAAATGATAATCAAAACATTATACTTTAGTACTTCCTTAACACTATTAAACTATATATCGCCTTTACGTTTTGAAGAATAGCAATTTAGTATTATGCGTATTTTTGAATTAAAAACTGTCGGAGTTTAAAAATGATTCCACCATAAATTCCTCCGACAATCATTCCTGTAAAGACATCACCAGGAAAGTGTACACCAATGTATATTCGGCTATAGCCAACACATGCCGCCCAAAATAGCAAAGCGAAAATGATGTATTTGTAATGTTTATGCAAGACAAGTCCGATAAAAGTTGCCAATGCCATTGCATTAGATGCATGTCCTGAAAAGTAGCCAAAACTTCCACCACAACCATCTTTTACCAAACGCATATGATCTACCAAATCGGCTGTATGACACGGTCTAAAACGTAAAAAAAGTGTTTTCTTGAACAGGTTTGCCGTTTGATCTGTAATTGTAATTAATACCGCAACTAATAAAAGTGTAAAGATAATTTCTTTTAGATTGTGTTTTTTTATGATCAGAATCAACAGAAACGCATACAATGGTATGGCATAATATTTATTTGTGATAAATAGCCAAAAACCGTCCCAAGTTGGCGTTCCGAGTCCATTTAAGAATAAAAATAATTCTTTGTCGTAGTTGATTAGTTGATCAATCATACTTCTTTTATTTACAAATCGCTATTGTAGCAATACATCCTATGAGAATACTAGTATAAATTTTCTTCATAAATTACATACGTATGTTTCTATGTAATTTAGTTGATTATAATCCGAAAATAGAGTCAACTACACGTGTGCGTTCCGCTAATAAATCTTCACGTAACTTTTCGTTGATAATTCTCGTATTTGCCGAGACAGTATCTGAGTACGTTCTGTATTCAATTTGATCACCATTAGAGGCAATCACCATCATTTGTTCAATTTTTTCAAAGGTTTCTGTTTCGTAAATGTATATATGGCTTACCACATATCCACTTGAATATCCTTCTTTTTGATAGTCAATTACAGGTGGAATTAATAGTACATCATCTATCAATGCAACGTATTCAATATCTTGTAATATTTTTAAGTTATCAATAAAAGAAGCTTCTACTCTATATTTAATCTTTTGTGTTATGGAATCATTTTTAAACATTGGTTCGTAGTTTTTTCCAACTTGTTTCCATAAGGTTAATAATTCATCATATTGTTCACTTTTATCAGAAAAGACCAATTTGTATCCTGTTTCAAATTTTGTAGTGTCTCTTTGCATAAAACTTGCCGCAGTCATGTTATTTTTACTGTGAAGAAATAAAGTGTTTTTATCATTTAGTTCTAACGGAACTGGTGATGTTATTTCTTCAATAGACACATCCATAAGCGCTCTGATAGCGGTCATTTCGTCTTCTAATGTAACGGGAACAACTTTTAAGGCATTGTTAAAATTTTTAAGTTCTTCAATAGCTAATACTCCATTTACCAACGAATCTACTTGTCCGTTAGTGGTTAAAGAGAGTTCTTTGTAAACATTAGAAAGTGTATCTACTTTTTCTACTTTTGGTAATTCGCATGATGTGAAAGCGAATCCTAGAATCGCTAATGCACAGATTGTTTTAGTTAATTTAGTCATCATATCTTGATAATTCTCGGTCATAAAAATCGTTTGCTGCTTGTACTATATTTTCAGCTTCCGAAGCTAATTCTTTTTCATCTTCTTTGTCAAATTCTTCCAGCCATTCTACTTCATCATTTTCTAAATTGATGATGAATCTTGGAAATTCGGTATGAATGATAAATATTGCGTCGGGATAATCGGTATTATCACCTAATAAAAATTTCGGGAATTCCATACGTGTGTATTGTTATGCTTGATTACGAATGTGTTTTTTTGATAAATAATTAAATCTAATATACAATAATATTGCAGAAACTGTTAATCCGGCTAACAAGCCAATCCATATTCCTGCACTTTCAAATTTAGTGTGCAAACCTAAATAATATGATATTGGAAAACCTACAATCCAATATGCTATAAATGTGATTACTGTTGGTATTTTCACATCTTGCAATCCTCGTAAAACGCCCAATCCAACTACTTGAATACCATCTGATATTTGGAAAAAAGCAGAAACTAATAATAGTTTTCCCGCTATTGCGATTACTTCTTGGTTGTCTACAAAGTTTTTCATATCAGTTTCATCAACGTATAAAGTTGGAAACCAATTGTTAAAAATCATAAACATAGCCGCGAAGATAACATCTATTATGAGAACTAAAAGAAATAATGACAAAGCTATTCGACGTAATTCTGAGAAACGTCTCAATCCTTTCTGATTTCCAACTCTAATGGTAGCCGCAACACTTAATCCCATAGCAACCATAAATGTCATTGATGATAAGTTAAGTGCAATTTGATTTGCCGCTTGTGAGTTTTTGCCCAAAACACCTGATAACCAAATAGCCGCTGTAAAAATTACTACTTCAAAAAGCATTTGCAATGAGGATGGAAAACCAAGATCAATGATTTTTTTGAGAACTGATTTTTTTATTTCTTTAAAATTGAAATTTGTGACATAATTTTTGAATTTTTTCTTGTAACGTAATAATAACCAGATAAATGCCAACATTATGACACGTGAAGCTAAAGTTCCAATTGCGGCTCCAATAATTCCCCATTTGGGGAAAATCCAGATTCCGAAAATTAAAAAGTAATTGACAACTACATTGACAACATTTGCCAATAACGTTGCCCACATAGCATATTTTGTTTGTGATAAACCATCAGCAAATTGCTTAAAAGCTTGAAAAATGATTAGTGGAATTAAAGAAGCCGCAACCAAATTTAGATATGGCATTGCTAAATGCACAACTTCATCGGGTTGGTCCATTTTGTACATTAATGGTTTTGCCATTAATACAGCTATAAATACTCCAACTCCAATTAATGTACAAAGTAATAAACCGTGTTTTAAAGCGCCTTTTACTTTGTCCTTATCATTTTCTGCATCTGCCTCTGCAACTAACGTTGTAATTGCTGTTGAAAAGCCAATTCCGATAGACATGGCAATGAATAAAAAACTATTTCCAAGCGAAACTGCCGCCAATTCTGCTGTTCCGAGTTGACCAACCATTGCATTGTCTACAAAACCAACAAACGTATGCCCTAACATTCCCAGAATAATTGGAGATGCAAGCTTTAGATTGTAGCGGAATTCTTTGGTGTAGTTTTCTAAAATCACAATAAATTTTCAGTTCGCAAATATAGTTCACTTTTATGGCTTATTAGTATTCTTTACGCCATATTTATAGTGCTCAATTTATAAAACAAACAGTTCAATTTTTAAAACGGAAAGACTCCTGTTTTTATCTGATATGTTATCACCCTAACTTTATCATAATTAAAGAGTGAATATTAATTGTTAACTATTAAATATATATTATGAGAAAAAACATTTTAAACATTAAAGGAGCAACAGCGATTTCTAAGAAAAATCAAAGTGAAATTAATGGTGGAATTAGTGGAATAGGTGCATGCGGATGTGATTGTGCAGGACGTGTAACTGGACCTGCATACTGTCAAGACATTCTTGGTTGTCTACAAGTATACAGATGTAATGACAATCAAGCATCATAATAATTTTATGTAAACAAATTTAAATCGTCAAATTTTAAAGTGTTCTTCTTGTAAAATGAGTTTACCAACTTTACTTATTTACAATAATTCATTAGTAAAATTATGATGGAATATGGTCGAACCTGAAAAGCCACAATAGAGTAAGGACAATTTTAAAATTTTATATTATGAAAAAAAGCATTTTAAATATTAAAGGAGCTACAGCAATTTCTAAACAAGATCAACGTCAAGTTAATGGTGGCGCTGGTTGGAATTTTGGTGGAAAAGATTTATCAAAATGTGGATGTGATTGTGCAGGACGTGTAACTGGACCATTTTACTGTCTATCTGAAATAGCATGTTTACAAGTTTATACGTGCGACGATGCTCAAACTTCTTAATATGTTTTGTGAATAATTCTAAAAAGGCTTCTAATATCTCCAAATATTCAGGAGCCTTTTGTTTTTAAGGTTTTCCAAAGAAAAATAATCTGTTCAATTTATAAATTGGATTGCATACTTCTTTTCTTTCATTGCGTGTATGATTAAATTTATATAAAAATGGTCGTACCTGAAAAGCCAAAATAGAGTAAGGATTATCTTAAAATTATATATCATGAAAAACAACATTTTAAACATTAAAGGAGTTTCAGTTATTTCAAAAAACGAGCAAAGTCAAATTAACGGAGGTGCTGGTGGATACGACTTATCTAAATGCGGATGCGATTGTGCAGGACGTGTTACAGGACCAAAATATTGTTCTTGGTTTATGGCTTGTCCACAAGTATATACTTGCTAATATAAATAAAAAGGCTTCAAGGAAAATTCCTTGAAGCCTTCGCCTTTTCTATGCTAATAAAGTACGTTACAATGTATACAATTATACTGTTGTCGTTGCCTAATTGGCCGCGTTTGCTTCACAATTAATTGCATTTGTATACGTTTGTGTTTGATTCCCGCTAGGTGTTCTCGATTTAAATTCTACACATTCAAGAGATGAAAAAGGAATGTCGTCTCCTCCTAAAATTTGAAATGAATTTATTTTTGCGATTTGTATTTTTTTGAGAGATAGAAGTTTTTGTTGCGTTTTCATGACGAGTAATTTTTTAAGTTTGAAACAATATACACAACTACTGTATATATAAAGGTGAAAAGTATTGCCGTTTTATAAATTGAACAACCTTTTTATCGAATCTTTTTCAAGTAAGTAGAAGGGTTTTCGCCTGTTTTGGCTTTAAAAGCTCGTGAAAATGATCCGTGACTCTTAAAACCAACTTCTTTTGCGATTGCCTTAATAGTATACAATCTGAACTTCTTATCATTTTCCAAGCGTTGTAATGTGTAATCAATACGTAATGTATTCAAATATTCTGTAAACGTCATCTTTTTATACGTGTTCAAAATGTTGGATAAGTAGGTTGTATTGGTCTCTATTTTTTTAGCTGTTGCGTATAAATTATATTTTGGATTCAAGTAAAATTCTTGTGCTTCTAAGTTTTTTAATTTTTGCAGAATTTCATCAACTGTTTTATCACTTTTAATAGCATTTTGCGGTTCTCTTTTACTAGGTTTTTGTTGAACAACTTCTTTAACAACTTTTCTTTTTCGTAATTGTTTAACTAATAAAAAGCCAAATGTGACAATAACTAAAATTGCAATACTTAAAAACGTATAAAACTTCTTTTCATCTTTTTGATGTTGTGCTTCAAACTGGTTTTTTATTTTTTCAATTTCATATTGTGTTGCTGTTTGAATGATGGTTTTTTCACCATTTGTATCATGTATACTATCATACAGCGTTTTCGATTTCTGTCGATACTCTGATTCTTTCTGAAATTGCTCAGTATTTTTATACAAATCAGCTTTAAGCACTAGTGTTGCGTGATAATCATCTAACAAAACTTGTTGATTTGCATAACGTATTTCTAAAGTATCTAAAAGTGTAGTTGCTTCGGTATAGTCTTCTTGTTGTACATAATTATCTGCCAATAAAAACAACATTTTAGAGCGTTGTTTTTCATTTTTCAACGTTTCAAATAATGATTGCCCTTTTTGTAAATTATCATACGCTTCCGCAAAACGTTTTTGTGCTGTTTGTGTTTTTCCTTTAAGTTGATATAAATACGCCTTTCCTTCTATATCTTTATAAAAATCAGCAGCGATAAAAGCTTTATCAATATATAGCATTGCTGAATCGTGCTTTTGTTCCTCATAATACGTTTTTGCCAAAAACATGTGGTAATTGATGTAATTCTCAACATAATTTGCTGGATTTTTTTCAATCAAATGTTTCTTCTCTACAAATGCAATTGCCGTTTTAAAATTTTGTTTGGCATCATCATATTTTTTCAATTCCAAACTTAAAATCCCCATATTACCATTAATATCAAGTAATTGATGAACATCATTATTGCGTTGGGCAATTTTATAAGTATCAAGCAACAAATCGGCGGCTTTATATTTATTTCCAAGTTCAATTTCGGTAGTGGCAATTGCTATTTTTGTTTGAATATATCGTGCGCTATCACCGTCGTCAGAAATATGCTGCAAAGCTCTTTCGAATTCGGTCATTGCATCCTTGTAAATTCCCCTACTCTTATAGAAAGAACCCAAATAAAAATGCGAGCGATACATGTGAACAGAATCCTTAAACGTTCTTGCTTTATGATAGTATTCCATGCGGAGTTTCATCATAGAATCTGTTTCAATTCCTTGATGTTGTAAAATAGCTTGTTCTGCTTGCGTTAAAATTTGTGTAATGTCTTTATTGGTAAAGCTTTGCTCTTGGTTTTTAGAACAGGATAAAAGACATACACATAACAAACTTAGGCATATATAACGATTCATATTGAATATTTAGATCGATAAATTCAATATACTTTTTTTATGACGATTTTGCGAATATCAATCATAAAAATGTTTAATAATTTGAAAGTTATTGATTTACAAAGCTTTTAACATCATTTTAAGAATCAAAACGCCTTCAAAAAAGTATTTTTACAGCTATAAAACTATTCCAAAAAAAATTAAAATATGATATTTAAATCTCAATCAAAAAAAAACGTATTTGTAATGCTCGTTTTGTTGATTGCATTTTTAGTAGCTCCTGAAGCAAATGCTCAACGAAAAAAGCGTAACAAAAAAAAGAAAGGTGATACAGAACAAGTTACACCACCAAAAAAGAAATCTACTACAAAAACCATTGCTGATCTTACTAAAAAAAGTAAAAAGATAGATGGTTTATTTACAATGTATCAAGACACCATTACTGGAAGTATGCACATGGTTGTTTCAAAAGAACAACTAGAAAAGAACTTTATCTATTTCAGTCAAATCAATAATGGAGTTGCTGATATTCGTGCATTTAAAGGTGCGTATAGAGGTTCAAAAGTTTTTACGATTAGAAAATATTTTAACAAAATTGAATTTGTAACCAAGAATACACAGTTTTATTTTGACCCAAATAGTGCATTATCTAAAGCCGCAGATGCTAATATTAGTGAAGGTGTTATGGCAAGCTTAAAAGTAGAAGCTACTGATACAGAAAAAGGATTATACCTTATCAAAGCAGATGATTTATTCTTAAAAGAAACATTCTCGCAGGTAAAACCACCTCGTTTTCCTGGAAACAGTCCATTCTCATTTTCTTTGGGAAGTCTTAATAAAGGAAAATCTAAAATCAACGCAATTAAAAATTATCCAGAAAATACAGATTTAGTAATTGAATATGTATATTCAAAACCTTCTGTATTAAATGGCGGTTCACAATCGGTTACTGATGGACGAAACGTAACAATCAAAGTAAATCACAGTTTAATTGAGATTCCAGAAAATACATACCTACCAAGATATGATGATCCAAGAGTTGGATTTTTCACAACGCAGGTAACCGACATGACATCTGCTAGTGCTGCACCATACAAAGATTTAATTCACAGATGGCATTTAGAGAAAAAAGACCCAAATGCGGCTATTTCAGAACCAGTAGAACCAATTACTTGGTGGATTGAAAACACAACGCCTATTAACTATAGAGAAACAATTAAAGAAGCCGTTTTACGTTGGAATATTGCTTTTGAAAAAGCAGGATTCAAAAACGCAATGGTAGTAAAAGTACAACCAGATGATGCTGATTGGGACGCGGGAGACATTCGTAAAAATGTATTGCGTTGGACATCTTCTCCAAATCCTCCATTTGGTGGTTATGGACCAAGTTTTGTAAACCCATTAACAGGTCAAATATTAGGTGCTGATGTAATGTTAGAATATGTACATCAAACTAACAGAGTACGTTATGATAGATTATTTGAAGCTATGGATGCATATTCTTTTGATAATTTAGAAGATGCAAACAAAGATTTACAACAATTTCATAAAACAGAAAACTACTGTTCTTTAGGACATTTAATGCACGAAAATAGCGCGTTTGGTCATACAGCATTAACAATTATAAATGCTTCTGATGAAGAAAAAGAAGTATTGCGTAATGAAGGATTAACTCACTTAATTATGCATGAAGTTGGACATACGTTGGGATTAAACCACAACATGAAATCGAGTCAATTACATACACCAGCGCAATTGGCAGATAAAAATTACATTCAAGGAAAAGCATTGACAGGTTCTGTAATGGATTACGAAGCAATTAATGTTACAAATGATAGAACACAACAAGGTCATTACTTTACAACAACATTAGGTCCTTACGATCTTTGGGCAATTGAGTTTGGATACAAGCCAGTTACGAGTTATGGAGAGTTGGATGATATCTTAAAAAGATCAACAGAACCAGCATTAATCTTTGGAAATGATGCTGATGATATGAGAAGTCCAGGAAAAGCAATTGATCCAAGAGTGATGGTTGGCGATTTGTCAAATGATCAAATTACGTATTCTATCAACAGAATTAACTTGGTGAACGACATGCTAAAAGGACTGCGTGCAAAATACAACGATTATGGAAAATCGTATCAAGAAATGGTAACTGCGTATGCGATTCTTCAAGGACAAAAATCGAGTGCCGTAAATGTAATATCACGTTTTATTGGTGGTGTATATGTTGATAGAGCTATGCAAGGACAAGCTGGCGGAACACAACCGTACACGCCTGTAAGTTATGCAGATCAAAAAAGAGCAATGAAAGCTTTAAAAGATTACTTATTTGCGCCAAATGCAAATGATGCACCTGCTGATTTGTACACACACTTAGCAAGACAACGTAGAGGATTTAATTTAGGAAGAGGTACAGAAGATCCAAAACTTCACAATTTGGCGTTACGTAGACAAATGGGCGTTTTATATCATGTATTACACCCAAATACGTTGCAACGTATTGTAGATTCTGAATTGTATGGTAATAAATACAAGTTATCTGAATACATGAGCGACTTGAACAAAGCTATTTTTATAGCAGACATCAACACGAAAGTAAATACATTTAGACAAAATTTACAGATTGAATATACAAACATGTTGATTGAAATGTTAACGGGGAAATCAAATGGACGTTTCAACAATGTTGCAAAATCTATGGCGGTTTACAACCTAAAAACAATCAGAAAATATGCGGCAAACGGTTTAGGTGATTTGGCTACAAAAGCACACAAAACACACTTAAAAACGTTAATTGACAATGCAATGAAAGAGATTAAATAGTTTTTTCGATTGTAGCTTTAAATGTTATCATCTTGAGCGTAATTGAAAAATCATACAAGCAAAAGCGGCATTTTTGTAGTGAAAATGTCGCTTTTTTTTGTAAATATAATATACCAACGTGTACATTTCGTAGACATTAACGTAATTGATACAATAAGAAAATTATTTTTTGTAAATTTTGATACCCAAAAAGTTGATGTTACTTATGCCAAACTATTTACAAAAAAAGGAAAATACAAAAGAAACAGTTGCAGCGAGTTCTCATGCTACTAAAATTCAAGATAATACAACAGGTTTTAATTTTCAAGATAACAGACCTAATGCGTTAGTGCAGCTAAAGCTTCAAAAGCAACTAAATGGTTTCACAAGTCATCATTTTCCATCTACCGTAATTCAAAGACAATGTGATAATCCAGATTGTAGTAATGATAAATGCACAGGAAACGAATGCAATGCTTCTAAAAAACCGATTCCTTTCGATCCAAGACAAACACACTTATCCAAACGTGCATTAAAGAAAAAAGGACCGCCTACTATGGTCGTTAGTGAAAAATTTGATGGAGAACACGGTGTAGATTCACTAAATAATGGCAAACTCAACACTAAAAAATATCGAGAACCTCAAATACAGCATAAAAAAGGATATGGCGGAACGGGAATAGATGAAACGGTTAGTACTGCTACAACTAGAGATTATATCGATAGTCTTGATACAACAGAACGTGAATCTGCTACTAAAAAACTTTCTACTGCTCGTGTTGAGACATCTAAACTGATGTGGCCAACTGGTGAACCAGACAGACCAATTTCAGCGCATCCTGGAGGACTCAGTAAATCTCAAACCGATATGCGTAAAGGATTAACAGGATTGCATGGAACTAAAGATGTAGCACGTGCAGAAACTGTAAATACAGAGTTAAATAACACAAATGTTTCTAAAAAAGAAGCACAAGAAAATGCCATAACTCGATCTGAGTTAGAAACAACGCAACATTTTATGAAACCGTATGGAGAAATGCAACAAGTAGACGTGTCTAAGGCTAAAGAAAGTGCATATCATCCTCAATTTGGGCAAATTATCAACAAAGATACTGGTGAAAAAATGCAACCCAATTATAATTTAGCCATGTTATCAATGCAAAAAGAACGTGAAAGACTTAAAGTTAAAACTTCTCAAAAATTAATACATAGTGGTAAATCATCTTTGGTAGCACCTGAAATGCAAGAACATTTAAAAGGAAATTACACACCACAAAGAGGTCCAAATTATTCACTGGCAACACCATTAGACAAGGACAAAACATTAGATCAAATCGAATCATCAAATAAGAAACTTCCGGAATCAAGTCGTAGAAGAGGTGTTTCTCCACCAAGAGCAATTCCTACGATATATAAATCAAATGATAATCAATTAAGTGGTAAAAAGAGAAAAAGGCAAACATCTATATTTGATTATTTTCCTCCTAATAAAAAAATAAAGTTAGAAGAACCAACTACTGATACTGACTAAACATACAAAAGCGACATTTTCATAGTGAAAATGCCGCTTTGTATGTGTTCAAACTTACTATATTAAATTTTGCTGCTATCTATTTAAAAAAGAAACCACGTTCTCCTCTATTCTATTGAGAATATTGGAAACAGCTGCTTTTTCAAACGTTTCGCCTGTAATGTTTTCGTATAATTCTATATAGCGATCAGAAACGGAATTAATGTATGCATCACTCATAAACGGTACTTTCTGACCTTCCAATCCTTGAAAATCATTACTAATTAACCATTGACGCACAAATTCTTTCGATAATTGCTTTTGTGGAGCTTGCTTTGCTTGCAATGCTGAATACGTATCCGCATAGAAATAACGAGAAGAATCTGGTGTATGAATTTCATCAATCAATACAATTCTACCGTCTTTCGTTTTCCCGAATTCATATTTGGTATCAACCAAAATTAAACCGCGCTCTTTTGCAATTTTTGTTCCTTCTTCAAATAATAAATGTGTATATTTTTCCAATTGAATATAATCTTCTTCAGAAACAATTCCTTTGGCTAAAATGTCCTCTCTTGAAATATCTTCGTCATGTTCGCCCATTTCAGCTTTGGTTGCTGGTGTAATAATTGGCGACGGAAATTTATCGTTTTCAATCATTCCATCTAGCATTTCAACACCACAAAGCATACGTTTTCCAGCTTTGTATTCACGTGCCGCATGACCTGATAAATATCCTCTAATAACCATTTCTACTTTAAAAGGTTCGCACATATGACCAATAGCTACATTTGGATCTGGCGTTGCAATCAACCAATTTGGCACCAAATGTTCCGTAGCTTTCATCATTTTTGTAGCAATCTGATTTAAAATTTGTCCTTTAAACGGAATTCCTTTGGGCATTACCACATCAAAAGCAGATAATCTGTCTGAAGCAATCATCACTAATAAATCATCATTGATAGTATATACTTCACGTACTTTTCCTGTATATTTTGCAGTCTGATTGGGAAAGTTAAAATTCGTTTCAGTAATCGTGTTACTCATTGTTATAGTTGTTGTTGTGTGTTTATTTGGTGTAGGTTTTGGGTCGCTTCGCTTTTGGTTAATTTGTATTTGATTCGTCTTTTGTTGATTGTTGATTGTTGATTTGTTCTCTTTTCTACATTCTCTTAACTTCTAACTTCAATATTCTTTATTCAGTTTTCAGTTTTCAAAACGTCTCTTCGAGTGATTTTCAATAGAAAATTGTATTGAATAGAGAAGTGCTTTTTCATTTAAAATTTCACATTCAACATTTAGCATTTCCTAGTTATTATGTTCAATAGTTCTATACGCTTCAATCACTTTCTTTACCAATCTATGTCGAACTACATCTTTATCATCTAAGTAAATAATTCCAATTCCTTTAATATCTTTTAAAACCAGCAATGCTTCTTTCAATCCAGAAATTACACGTCTTGGCAAATCTATTTGTCCAGGATCACCTGTGAGCATAAATTTTGCATTTTTCCCCATACGCGTCAAAAACATCTTCATTTGCGCATGTGTTGTATTTTGAGCTTCATCCAAAATTACAAAGGCATTATCCAACGTACGACCACGCATAAACGCCATAGGCGCAATTTGAATGGTTCCGTTTTCAATATAAAGCGCTAATTTTTCTGGTGATATCATATCGCGCAAAGCATCATACAAAGGTTGCATATACGGATCGAGCTTTTCTTTTAAATCGCCTGGCAAGAAACCTAAACTTTCGCCTGCTTCTACAGCCGGACGTGTTAAAATAATTCGTCTTACTTCTTTATTTTTCAATGCTCTTACAGCTAAGGCAACACCAGTATACGTTTTTCCTGTTCCGGCTGGACCAATTGCAAAAACCATATCATTCTTGTTCATTAACTCCACCAACTTACGTTGATTGGCTGTCATGGCTTTGATCAACCTTCCATTGGTTCCATGCACTAAAACTTCTCCACTTGCTTTGGATGTATCGTAATCCTTCTTACTTTCGCTGGTTAATACACGTTCTATCACATTTTCGTCAATTTTATTGTACTTGCCAAAATGCTCCATAAGCATCGTTAATCGCTTATCAAACTCTTCTAATAAGGTTTCATCTCCGTAAGCTTTTATCTTATTTCCTCTGGCTACAATTTTGAGTTTTGGGAAGTATTTTTTCAACAATTCTATGTTGGTATTTTGGTGACCAAAAAACTCTCTTGGACTGATCTCAGAAAGTTCAAAAATAATTTCGTTCAAAAGCGACTCGTATTAAGGTTAGATTTCCGTTTTGTTTTTTTAGATTTGCATAGCAAACTTACCATTTTTTAATAGATTAAATTTAAAAAAATATCAACAATTCGCCAATGGCAATTATAACACTGACAACTGATTTTGGGGAGAAAGACCATTTTGTGGGCGCAGTTAAAGGAGCTATTTATAGTGAAATAGACGATATTCGTATTGTTGATATCTCACATAACATTAGTCCTTTTAACATTACGGAAGCCGCGTATGTGATACAAAATGCGTTTAATAGTTTCCCAAAAGGAAGTATTCATATTATTGGTATTGATTCTGAGTTGAATCCTGAAAATAAGCACATTGCACTAAAATTGGACGGTCATTTTTTTGTGTGTGCCAATAATGGAATTATGAGTTTGATTGCTTCTGAGATTGTTCCAGAGAAAATTGTAGAAATAAATATTCATGATCGAATAGAAACAAATTTCCCCGTTTTAGATGTTTTTGTTAAAGTTGCATGTCACATTGCACGCGGCGGAACGTTGGAAGTTATCGGGAAAACAATTCAGGATATAAAACACTTAACAGGCATTAAACCTGTTGTAAATACCGACGAATCGCAAATTATTGGAAACGTCATTTATATAGATAATTACGGAAATGTAGTGACAAATATTTCGCGAAAGCTATTTAAAGATGTTGGAAAAGGACGCGATTTTGAAATTTCGGCGCGTAATTATAAATTTAAACGAATTCATGAACGTTATAGTGACAGTATCAATTTTACGGTAGAAAAACACAAACGTGAAGAAGATGGCAAAAAACTAGCCTTGTTCAATTCGGCTAATTTTCTCGAACTTGCCATTTATAAAAGTAATCCGCAAACTGTTGGTAGTGCTTCTACCCTTTTTGGATTGCGATTTAGAGATACGATAACTATTAATTTTTTATAAAAGAATACTATGTTTGTACGCATTGTAAAAATGAGCTTTCACCAAGAAAATATTCCTGCGTTTTTGGAAATGTTTGATGAAAAGAAAGCATCAATCAAAAATAGAGAAGGCTGTGAGTTTTTAGAGTTATATCAAGATAAAACAAATCCTGAAATTTTCTTTACGTATAGTCATTGGAAACATGAAGACGATTTAGAAGCATACCGAAATTCAGAATTGTTCAAAAATGTCTGGAAACAAACAAAAGCGATGTTTAATGACAAACCATACGCGTGGAGTGTTGATAAATTAGTGAGTTTATCCTAAACTAAATACTAGAACTCGTAACCAAACGTTACACAATTATACATTCCTAAGTGGAATGATTACGAAAGAATATATGTTAAGATCATTATACTACAAGTTATCGCCAAAACAACGATTATTACTGAGACGAGTAGTATATTTCCCTGTTGATCTATTTAGAAAACGACAAGAGCTCGAACCGCCAAAAGGCTACATTTATACAGGTCCAGGAAATTATATTGAGATTGGTGAAACCTTTTTTGAGTATTTCAAAACCTACGGAAACATTCAGCCAAACAGTCGTATTTTAGATATTGGTTCAGGAATCGGTCGCATGGCAATTCCGTTTACGAAGTTTTTAAACAATGAAGGAACGTACAAAGGCTTTGATGTTGTTTCACAAGGTGTTGATTGGTGTTCGGAAAATATTACATCAAAATATCCAAACTTTACGTTTACGCATACACCATTAAAAAACGATTTATACAATTTAAATACAAACGAAGAAGCAAAAGATTTTACGTTTCCTTATGAAAACTCAACTTTTGACTTTGCCTTTTTAACGTCCGTATTTACACACATGATGCCAGCTGATGTATTGCATTATTTGGGTGAAATAAATCGTGTATTAGACACCGACAAAATATGTTTGGCTACGTTTTTTATTTTAGATGAACTATCAAAAAAACAAATGGTATCAACGCATATGAATTTCAGTGTACATCATGGAAATTATGCCTTGATGGATGAAAAAGTAAAAGAAGCAAATGTTGCTTTTGACAAAGAGTATATTTTTGCACAGTTTGAAGCAAAAGGCTTTGAAATTGTCAACTTTTTTCCAGGTACTTGGTCTGGAAGAACGGAAAACACACTATCATACCAAGATATTATTGTATTAAAAAAGAACTAAATGCTCGCAATACTCAAAAAAGAAATCAATTCGTTTTTCTCCTCATCCATTGGATATTTGGTGATTGCTTTATTTTTAATTCTAAACGGATTATTCTTATGGTTTTTTAAAAGTGAATTCAATATTTTCGATTACGGATTTGCAGATTTAACGCCATTTTTCACCTTAGCACCTTGGATTCTCATCTTTTTAATTCCAGCAATTACCATGCGTAGCTTTTCGGAAGAAAAACGATTAGGAACGTTGGAATTATTACTGACAAAACCAATCTCAGGTTGGCACATTGTACTCGGAAAATATTTCGGCGCTTTTGTGTTGATACTTTTAGCGCTCATTCCAACACTATTATATGCATATACAGTTTATAGTTTAGGAAATCCTATCGGGAATTTAGACGTCGGAAGTACGCTTGGCTCCTATTTTGGATTGTTATTTTTAATAGCGGCATATACAAGTATTGGCGTATTTACATCAACGCTTTCGCAGAATCAAATTGTGGCGTTTATTGTGGCTGTTTTCCTTTGTTTTTTCATGTATTTTGGATTTGAAGGTATTGCCAGTGCTGACATCTTTGGCGATTTTAATAGTTTGATTGAAAAAATAGGCATGAAAACACATTTTGATAGCATAGCACGTGGCGTAATTGATACGCGCGACGTTGTGTATTTTTTAAGTGTAACCATTTTCTTTTTATTCTTAACTGTAGTACAATTAAAAAAACGATAAGCTTGAAGAAAGAACTCAATATTAGCACCAAAATCATCTTACTTATTGTAGTACTCATTATCGTGAATGCTATTGCTAGTAGTGTATTTACTCGTTTTGATTTAACACAAGACAAACGCTACACACTTTCAGAAGCTTCTAAAAATACATTGAAAGATGTGGCTTCACCTATTGTAATTGATGTTTTTCTAAAAGGTGATTTTCCATCAGATTATAAACGTTTGGCAACTGAAACTGAACAATTGTTAGAAGAATTTTCTGCGTATAATTCAAATATAAAGTACAAGTTCATTGATCCTATTGAAGAAGGTGCAGAAGAATTTTTAATGAATAGAGTTGGCATACAGCCAACATACATCACAGAAGAAGCGACAAATAAAATTTCACGTGAACGCGTATTTCCTTGGGCAGTTGCTACGTATGGTAACAAATCTGTTAAAATTGCTTTATATAAAAACAACTTAGCAAGTTCAGAAGACGAAAAAATTGCAAGTTCTGTACAACATTTAGAATATGCGTTTGCAGATGCATTTACAAAATTAACCTTGTTAGAGAAGCAAACCATTGCCATTCTTAGAGGTCACGGAGAATTAGAAGATGTTTACATTACCAGCTTTTTACAAACGCTAAAAGAGTATTATAAAATTGCACCTTTCGATTTAACTGCTTTTCCAGACAATCCTGAAAAATCTTTAGAAAACTTACAACGTTTCGATTTGGCAATTGTTCCAAAACCAACAAAAGCATTTTCTGATCAGGAAAAATACATTTTAGATCAATATACTGTTAATGGTGGAAAATCATTGTGGTTGGTGGAAAATGTACAAGCAGAAATGGACAGTTTGTATAGTGAAAGTGGGCAAACGTTAGCTTTTCCCAGAGATTTACGATTGACCGATTTTTTCTTTACCTACGGAATTAGGATCAACCCGAAATTAGTCAACGATGTACAATGTGCGCCCATAATGATGGCCGTTGGTGAAGATGCCAACACACAATTTTTGCCAATTCAGTGGCGTTACAATCCGTTGGTAAATCCTACTGTGAATCATCCAATTACAAACAATACGAATTTGGTAAAGTTTGAATTCGCAAATCAGATTGATACGTTAAAAAATAGTACCAAAAAGACCATTCTATTAAAAAGTTCTGAACTTTCAAAATTGGAAGGTGTTCCAAAACCAATTTCGTTGGCTGTTATTGAAAATGAGCCAAAAACTGAAGCGTATGTAGGCAAAGGAAATCAAAACTTAGCGGTTTTAGTAGAAGGAACTTTTCAATCGGTATACAAAGGTCGTGAAAAACCATTTCAACTTTCCAATTCAAAAAATGAAGGAACTTCTAAAATGTTAGTCATTGCAGATGGTGATGTTATTAAAAATCAAGTGACACGTGGACGACCGCAGGAATTAGGTTTTGATATTGCCACAAAACGACAATATGGAAACAAAGAATTCTTACTAAATTCTGTAAATTACCTTTTGGACAACAACGGACTTATAAACATTCGCTCTAAGGAATTAAAATTAGCTTTCCTAGATACAGAAAAAGTGTTGGAAGAAAAATCCGTTTGGCAAGCTATAAACATTGGACTTCCGCTAGCTATACTTGCTATTTTTGGGTTCGCTTTTGCCTACATTAGAAAACGGAAGTACACGAAATAGTTGTTAATAAGTTTCTTTTCGTTACAACGACATTTGAAATATATTTGTAAGAATACAAAAAAGTGAATTCCATACAGCAATTTAGCGACTAAAAAGCTATGTATTTTAGTTTGGAAGCATTATTTTTGAACATTAAATAGAACACAAACACATGAAATTTATTGTATCCAGCACCTATTTATTAAAACAGCTTCAAGTTTTAGGAGGCGTTATTAATAATAGCAATACCTTACCTATTTTAGATAATTTTCTTTTTGAATTAAACCAAAACGAACTTACGGTATCAGCTTCTGACTTAGAAACTACGATGTCTTCAAAATTAGATGTAGAATCTGATAGTGAAGGAAGTGTTGCAGTTCCGGCAAAGTTATTATTAGATACTTTAAAAACGTTTCCAGAGCAACCATTAACGTTTGTTGTGGAAGATAACAATACTGTTGAAATTAGCTCAAACCATGGTAAATATGCGTTAGCTTACGCTGATGGCGCTGAGTTTCCACATGCTGTTGAGTTAAAAGATCCAAGTTCAACTACAATTGCAGGACATGTATTGGCAACGGCAATTAGTAAAACTATTTTTGCTTCAGGTAACGATGATTTACGTCCAGTAATGAGTGGTGTATTTTTTCAGTTTTCACAAGATAACTTAACGTTTGTTGCTACAGATGCGCACAAATTGGTAAAGTACCAACGTACAGATTTACAAGCTTCTCAAGTTGCTGAATTTATTATGCCAAAGAAACCATTAACCTTATTAAAAGGAATTTTAGGTGGAAGTGAAGACGAAGTTGTGATTGAGTATAACGATAGTAATGCAAAATTTACGTTTGATAAAACGGTTTTAATTTGCCGTTTAATTGATGGAAAATATCCAAACTACGAAGCAGTCATTCCAAAAGAGAATCCAAATAAGTTAGAAATTAACAGAAATCAATTCTTAAACTCTGTGCGTCGTGTTAGTATTTTCTCTAACAAAACAACGCATCAAATTCGTTTAAAAATTGCAGGAGCTGAATTGAATATTTCGGCAGAAGATATTGATTACTCAAACAAAGCAGAAGAACGCTTAACCTGTGATTACCAAGGTGATGATATGCAAATTGGGTTCAACTCACGTTTCTTAACAGAAATGATTAACAACTTAAATTCTGATGATGTTTCGTTGGAAATGTCATTACCAAACAGAGCTGGAATTTTAACACCAATTGATGGTTTAGAAGAAGGCGAACACATTACAATGTTGGTAATGCCAGTAATGCTAAATAACTAGATCTCGATGTTAGAATCTTAAAAAATCACTAACGATCTATAATCAATTGATAAAATAAGAAAAGCCGTTGTACAATTGTATAACGGCTTTATATTTTGTTCTATTTAAAAAGATATCGTCTTAAAATCTAATTGACTAATAATCCAACTATCAAATATTATATCATTTTTATCGTCATTGGATAATACGGTTCGTCTCCATTACTAACTTTTACGGCATTGATAATTGGCATAATAAATAATAATACTGCCACTGTAAGTAATAATAATAATCCTAATCCGAAGAATAAAATTAACGGAATGGAAACAATTGCATAAATAATCATGCTCAATTGAAAGTTTACAATCTGTTTTCCTTGTTCGTCCATTTCATACACATCATTTTTATTACAAGCCCAAAGGATTAACGGAACTATTAAACTTCCAAAACCTAATACAAAACTTGATAATTGACTTAAATGTGTCCATACTATTAATTGATTGTCTTTTCTTCTCATGATCCTAAATGTTTTTGATTGATGCTTATAGGACGTAAATTTTTATATTTTGTTACACTTTATTTTTGGCTGTGTTGTAAAAACTATTTTTAAGGCAATACAGAGCATCATTTATACATGAAAAAAAATTAAAAAAATGATTGTATATAGTATATTTGAATTTTTTATGACAATACTCAATAGTTTTATAATGTTTATTAAATCAAAATTACTTTTAATTGCACTTTTTTCTTGCATAACATTTTTTTCAAATGCGCAAACAACTTCAATTCCAGATACTGTATTTGAAGACTATTTAGAAACACATGATGCCTCAGGTGCTGTTGTACCTTTGGGAGATCCGACAAGTATGGGAAATGGTATTGCCGATGATCAGTTGGTTACAACTTCGCAAATTAATACTGTTACTGGGTTAAATTTATCAGGGTTAAATATGGTAACTATTGATGGTATTGCCGACTTTACAAATCTTGTCTATCTAAATATTAGCTCAAATACTATTACCAATCTTAATATTCAAAATATACTTCCTAATTTGAGTTCATTAATTATAGATAATTCAGGGCTGACAAGCTTGTCACTATCTTCAAAAAATGTTACTGACGGAACAAGTATCGTATCAAATATATCTAATTTAGTCCTTACGAATAATGCAAATCTGACATTATTAGACATTCAAGATACAGCACTTACTGCTATAGATACTAAAACCAATTCTTCTCTTGAATCTTTTAATCTGGCGTACAATCCAAACCTACTAACTCTTGATATAAGTACGAACGATCTTAGCACTAATTTTCAAATAGAGGCATGTCCATCACTGAGAAGTATCACATTTAATGATACAAATTTTTCAGAAATTGTTGGGCTAAGTAGTTTAACAAATCTTGAAACTTTACTTGGTAATAATTCTGTTATTCAAGAATTGGATGTATCCAATCAACCTTCGCTTTCTGTGTTAGAAATCTTAAATAATACAGCTATCACAACCTTAAATATTAGCAATACATCTGTTGTAACATTAGATGTATCAACCAATACACAACTACAAAACCTAACTTTACATGATGGCATACATACGAATGCTACTCTTAGAAATTTAAATATCAGCAATAGAAATTTCACAACTATCAATCTATCTTTTATAAGTAGCTTACGTACGCTAACGGCAAACAATACAGCACTTGAAGCACTTGTATTAGTACAGCCTTTGCTTGAAAACCTATCAATTGCAAACTGCCCAAATCTGTTAACAGTAGACATTGGCAACGCACAAAATCTTTCTACAATTGATGTAAGTAATAGTACAGCACTAACTAATTTGAGTATTGGAAATACTTCGTTAACCACTCAATTAGATCTTAGTACAAATACAGCGCTTACTTCTTTAAGTATAGATGCCAACCCATCAATTGAAGTGTTGGATTTAAGTAATAACAACTTATTATCCAATTTAACTTTAAGTAGTAATATGGGATTAACATATGTAGATGTGAGCAATACATTAATCAATTCCCTTGATATTGCTAGTTATGGCGGACTTAACTATTTGAATATTAGCAATACGCTTTTTACGAGTCTCTATTTTGGCGGTACGATCAATCTGGAAACTTTAGTTGCAAACAACACTAAGCTTGAACAGTTAATCGTAGACAGTCCTTCACTTGCGAACCTCACAGTTGCAAACAATGCAAATCTTTTGGTATTAACTATTCGTTTTGCATTAATTTCAAATATCGATCTATCCACAAACCCAATTCTTGAAGACGTTACACTAGATAACGATATAAATTTAAACAATCTAACGATAGATAATTCATCAATTAAAAATCTTAATATATTTTTTAGTCCAAGACTAACAGATTTAGTCATTTCCAACAATGCAAATCTATTAACACTAGATCTCTTTGGAATTAGTCCGCCTCGTATCGATTTGTCTTCAAACCCAATACTTCAAGAAATTCATGTACAAAGTACAGCAACAGAAAGCATAAATCTGAAAAACAATAACAATACTGCTATTTCAGATATTGACCTTACTTCCAATAGTAACTTAACCTGCGTGTTGGTAGATAATGAACCATATTCAACAACTAATTGGACAGATAAAGATCCACAAACAAGTTATAATGATGTAAGTTGTGACATTCAAGTTTCTCCAAAAATATACTTACAAGGCGCGACTTTAGAACCAATTGCAGGAGAAGAAACCTTAATGCGCGACGATTTAAGAACTGCTTCACTCCTACCAACTACAAGTCCTTATAGTGACAATGCAACTTGCAACCCGTTAGTTTTTGATACTACAGGACCAAACGCAATTGTTGATTGGATTTGGGTAGAATTGCGCAACGCCAACGATAATACTATGGTAAAAGACTCACAATCGGCTTTCTTGCAACGCGACGGCGATATTGTGGGTATTGATGGAATTTCTGCGGTAAATTTTAAGCAAACTGAAAATGATTATTACATAGCCATCAAACATCGAAATCACTTAGGAATTATGACTTCCAATACTGTTGCTTTGTCTCTTGCTACTACTTCCGTAGATTTTACAAACGGTAACAACCAAATTACCTATGGAACCAATGCACAAACGACTTCTGGAATGCAAACCGACACTGTTGGTATGTGGACAGGAAATGTAAATGGAGATCTGTTTGTTCAATACTCAGGAACCAATCCTGATACGCCAACAATCTTATCTACGATACTAAATGATGCAGCAAACTTTCTCAATTTTCCAACCTATATATTTCAAGGCTACAATGCCAATGATATCAATATGGATGGAAACACGCAATATTCAGGAACCAATCCGGATACACCTTTCATATTACAAAATGTATTGGCACATCCAGGAAACTTCTTAAATTTTAGCACCTATCAAATTATAGAACAATTGCCTGAAAATTTTGAGCAATAAATCGAATTAAAACCAATCTTAGAAACAAATTACGTAAACGCTATCTCTTATCAGATGGCGTTTTTTTATGCTTCAAACTAAAAACATAATCATTACTTTTGCACAAATTCATTTCAGTATGATTCCAAATGATACCATTGTTGCATTGGCAACTCCTTCAGGCGCTGGCGCAATTTCAGTAATTCGCGTTTCGGGAAAAGAAGCCATTACGATTTGTGAACCGCTTTTTAAATCGATTCGAAATAAAAAGTTGAGCAAACAGAAGTCGCACACCATTCATTTAGGTCATATCATTGATCAAGAACGTTATATCGATGAAGTTTTAGTCTCTCTGTTTAAAGGGCCAAACTCGTATACAGGCGAAAATACCATTGAAATTTCATGTCATGGTTCTGTGTACATTCAGCAACAAATCATTCAATTATTATTGCGTAATGGTTGTAGAAACGCCAATGCTGGAGAATTTACCTTGCGTTCGTTCCTAAACGGAAAACTCGATTTATCGCAAGCAGAAGCTGTCGCAGATTTAATTGCGAGCGATTCAGAAGCATCTCACCAATTGGCAATGCAACAAATGCGTGGCGGATTTAGTAATGAAATCAAAAACTTGCGTGAAGAATTACTAAACTTTGCTTCACTAATAGAACTAGAACTCGATTTTGCAGAAGAAGACGTCGAATTTGCCGATCGTACACAGTTTAAAACCTTGGTAAAACGGATTCAATTTGTCTTAAAACGCTTGATTGATTCTTTTGCAGTTGGAAACGTGATCAAAAACGGAATTCCTGTAGCAATT
Source organism: Kordia sp. (assembly GCF_965283645.1). Classification (GTDB taxonomy): domain Bacteria; phylum Bacteroidota; class Bacteroidia; order Flavobacteriales; family Flavobacteriaceae; genus Kordia. The sequence goes on from NZ_CBDIPG010000001.1 coordinate 488,491, forward strand.
GTTGGTGAACCAAACGTTGGGAAATCTACTTTATTAAATGCTTTATTGAATGAAGAACGTGCTATTGTTTCTGACATTGCAGGAACGACGCGTGATACCATTGAAGACGAATTGATTATTGATGGAATTTCGTTCCGCTTTATTGATACCGCTGGAATTCGTGAAACCAAAGATGTTGTGGAAAGTATCGGAATTCAGAAAACATTCGAAAAAATTGAACAAGCACAAGTCGTTATCTATTTATTTGATGCTTCGCTCCTATCAAACAATCAAGAAAAATCGAAGTTGATGTTGCAGGAAATTCACAAACTTCAAAACAAATTTCCACAAAAACCAATCGTTATTGTTTCCAACAAAATTGATAAAGGCGATGAAACATTCATCAAAAATACGTTTGAATTTGACAATCTATTGTTGCTTTCTGCCAAAGAAAACATTGGTGTTGATGAATTGAAAAACAAGCTTGTTTCCTTCGTAAATACAGGTGCTTTGCGCAACAACGAAACAATTATTACCAACACACGTCATTACGATGCGTTACTAAAAGCATTGGAAGAAATTGACAAAGTTCATTTCGGGTTAGAGTCAGGTTTATCAGGCGATTTAATGGCAATTGACATTCGTCAAGCGTTGTATCATTTCGGAGAAATCACAGGAGAAATCACAAGTGATGATTTGTTGGGGAATATCTTTGCTAACTTTTGTATTGGAAAGTAAGTTAATCTGATTGTTATTATTTTTTTACTTACTTTGTAATTCCCTCTTTTAATTTTAAAATCTATCTTGTTAAAAGCCCCATTTGACAAATGCTTTTTTTAATAGAATCATGATATAAAATATGAAAAAAACTACTATAGTATTATTGCTTTTTCTAAGCTTTAATCATATTGCATTTTCACAATGTTTTGATTGCGGACAAAATATTGGACAATGGACTGAAGATTATCCTCGAGATATAAATAAAGTTTCGGATGGGATTATTGTAACTACACAGAATGGTTACGATGGACAGGTACATAAATATGATTTTAATTGTAATCTGCTTTGGACCTCTACTTTTTTCGGTGAATATGACTTTATTAGAGCTATAGTATCTACTGTTGACGATGAGGACAATATTTATACAATTATTGACAATACAAGTTCTGTAGTTACTGTAAATGGAGTTACTATTCCTAATGGTGCTAGTTTATTCAAAATGAGCGCAAATGGTACTCCACTTTGGTGTCAACCAACTGGAGGACACGCTGTGGGACTTAGACTTTATTTTTGGCAAGGAAATATTTTTATTGCTGGTCAATTTTCATACCCAATTGATTTCAGTAATACTGTTAATGTAACTACAACTGCAAATTCTATTGAGTACTATGTGGTAAAATACACTACAAATGGTGTTGCCATTGATGCGCAAAGTTATGGAGTACAAGAAGTTGATGACTATTTGACTGATAGTGCTATTGATAATAATGGAAATATTTTTCTTTTAGGTAGGAATAGTTCTCATCACATTATGAAAATTGATCCAAATTTAAATCAAGAATGGATAGTTACTATTGATGAACATGCACACTCTATGTATTATAATGATTCAAATAATAAACTATATCTTCATCAAAGAGACGGATCAAATTCACCGCCTAATTATTGTGAGACAAGCAGTAAAATAAGAGAGTTTTCAGCTGAAAATGGTGTAGTAGAAAGAACATTAAATATTCCTAATTGTTCATATACTATTAATAATACATTAATGCAATATCATGCCCAAATGGCTCATTATGGAAATGATTTATATGTTTTTTCAAACTTTCAAAATACTTTAAATTTTGGAGGAGTTTCTACAGAATCAAGCCCTTATACACATGGTTATAATCAAGATATGTTTCTATTTAAAATTGATTTAAATGATTTTTCCCCTGAGGTTATTTTTTCTACTTCTGGAGAAAATTGGCAAGAAGATTATTCATATTCAGATCATGTAAGTTATATACTTGTACATGAAGATAATTTGTATTTAACAGCTAGCTTTCAAAGTTATCCATTAACTATTAATAATACAGTAATCAATAATAATAGTGGAAATACAGATAGTGATGTATTATTCTATAAATACAATCTTTTACAAGAAACTTCAAGTGGAAATATGACTGTAGATGGTACATGCATAAATGAAAATACTCAATTTGAAGTTTTCGGAAACTTTGATAGTGTTTTGTGGAATTTTGATGATCCATCAACTGGTATTAATAATATTTCTGATATTACAAATCCAGTACATGTATTCAGTAGTGATGGCACATACAATGTCTCTGTAGAAGTAACTTGTGGTGCAGAATCACAAACAATTTACAAAGATGTTACTATTACAACTGCTCCCAGTGTCAATGAAATTAGTGACCTTATTGCTTGTGAAGATACTTTTGGTTCTAATATTTCAAGTGCATTTGATACTTCTCAAATAGAATCCGAAATCATAGGGAATTTAACTGATATTTCTATAATATATCAAAACCAAAATGGTGATGTACTTCCTAGCCCGTTACCTAATCCAATGACAAATACTATTGCAAATGAAGAAATAATAACGGCTCAAGTATTTTTTACAAATAATACAGAATGCTACGCCGAAGTAACTTTTAGTTTACTTGTAGAATCATTACCCGAAATTAGTCCAATTGATGATATTCTTACATGTGATGATAATGATGATGGAATTGCTACTTTTGATTTTTCCAATATCGAAAATGAAGTGATTGGAAGTTTAACGAATGTAAGTGTTGATTATTTTGATAGCAATGATAATTCATTAAATCCACTTCCAACAAGCTATACTAATATTATTCCATATCAAGATTTCATTACGGCTAGGGTAATTGATAATGCGAATGAATGCTATACAGATGTAATTATCAATTTAATCATAAATACACCACCAACAGCGAACGCATTAACTCCATTAACTGCTTGTGATAATAACAATGATGGAATTTCTACATTTTTTGATACAAGTACTATAGAAACTAACGTAACTGGAAATCAAACCAATGTAATGGTTACTTACTATGATACTGGTGACAATGCACTTCCGAGTCCATTACCAAATCCTTATACAAATACAACTTTGTTCACTCAAAATATTACTGTTAGAGTTACTGATGTTACTACTGATTGTTACTCAGAAACCATTTTGACACTAAATACAAGTGCGCAACCTTCTATAAACCAACCAAATGATATATATGCATGCAATCAAGGTGATGGTTTTGCTAATTTTGATACAACAAACATAGAAAGTGAATTGATTGGAACACAAACAGGTCTTGCAATTTCGTATTTTGATCAAGACGGAAATCAATTGTCAAGTCCACTTCCTTCATCATTTCAAAATACAACTCCATACACGCAAACAATTAACGTTCGTGTTGAAGATGCTTCCAGTTCAATTTGTTATTCAGAAACTTACTTTGATTTAATTGTGATAGATAGTCCAGAAATTGATTTAGAAGAAAATTATTATTTGTGTGATTTAGAACCATCGCTTTCACTCGCTATTGACACTACTTTTGATAGTTATTCTTGGACTTTTGAAGATGGAACTTTTATTTCTAATACACATTTCGCAACTGTTTCAGATGAAGGTAGTTATACAGTGCACGTTAGTGAGTTTACAAACGGAATAAGTTGTGAAAATACTTTTACTTTTCAATTAATACGGTCAGACTTACCTACTATACAAACTGTAAACTTTGATCAACTAGGGAATAATTATATTGAAATTATTGCGGTTGGTGATGGTGATTTTGAATATTCTATTGACGGAATAAATTATCAAGATAGTAATTTGTTTGAAAATATTTCTGGAGGAACTTACACAGCTTATGTCAGAGATAAAGATGGTTGTGGCGAAGATAATTCGCAAGTTACACTTTTAGATTATCCAAACTTCTTTACACCAAACAATGACACGTACAATGACAGTTGGAATTTTTATGGAATTGAAAACTATCCTGATGCCAATATTATAATTTTTGATCGCTTTGGTAAAATCATTAAAGAATTAATAAATGGAGAATCTTGGGATGGAAACTATCGAGGTAGAAGAATGCCTTCAAGCGAATATTGGTTTTTAGCAAGATTAAATAGTGATATTCAATTCAGAGGTCATTTCTCATTGGTAAGATAAAAAAGTATATTTCTACAAATAGACATCATCACATCATAAAAAACAATTCATCCATTCTATTCTACAGTTCGGTAGTTCTTTATTTTTTTTAATTGTATTCTGTTAGACATTTGTTGCATCAATCAAATAGATAAACAATAAATGCAATTCATCATGAAAACAATTAAAATCAAATTCGTAAAAACAATTAGCTACATTTCACTTGCGCTATTGTTAGGAGCAGTTTCTTGTACTTCTTCAGGAGAGAAAACAACAAACACAGCAACAAACGTTCCAACAGTAGAAGCGCCAAAAATGGACATCCAATCAGCTGTTTTAGGAAACAATTTGGAAGTTGTGAAACAACATATCAAAGCAGGAACAGATATCAACACAAAAGATGCAATGACTGGCTCAACACCTTTAATTACTGCGGTTAGTTTTGGTAAAAAAGAAATTGCAAAAGCACTCATTGATGCGAAAGCCGATTTAAGCATTAAAAACAATGATGGTTCCACAGCGTTACATTCAGCTGCATTCTTTTGTGAAACAGAACTTGTACAAATGCTTATAGATGCTGGCGCTGATCAAACTGTGAAAAATAACTTTGGCGCTACAGCAAAGGAATCTGTTATGGGACCTTTTGAAGCCATCAAACCAATTTATGAAATGTTGCAACTGCAATTAGCGCCAATGGGCTTAGAAATAGATTTAAATCATATCGAAAAAACGAGACCAATAATTGCTTCAATGTTGAAGTAAATCAAGTAAATCTATAAAGTGATGACAACAGAAAGAAGATACGATATTGATTGGTTACGCGTCATTGCGATTGGTTTGTTACTAATTTACCATATAGCCATCATATTTCAACCGTGGGCAATGTTTATTGCTTTTATCCGAAGTAATGAATTGTTAGAAGGATTATGGAAACCAATGACAATGCTGAATGTATGGCGAATTCCTTTTCTATTTTATGTATCAGGAATGGGACTCTATTTTGCCATGCGCAAAAGAAACTGGAAACAATTACTAAAAGAACGTTCCAAACGAATTCTATTGCCTTTCCTATTTGGAATTGTAGCCATTACACCGTTGCACATGTATATATTTCAGGAATATTATAGCATGCCATTAAGTTATCAAGCGCATATGGGACATTTATGGTTTTTAGGGAATATTTTCGTTTATGTAATCGTACTATTGCCTATCTTCTTATACTTAAAAAAACAAGAAAATAGTGCTTTCACAAAGAAACTAAGAACATTCATGCAAAATCCTTTAGGACCTTTAGCAATATGTGTGTTTTTCATTGCGGAAGTTCTTATTGTAAAACCGCAACTTTTTGCATTATACGCACAGACTTGGCACGGATTTTTCCTTGGATTATTAGCTTTCTTTTTTGGTTTTCTTTTTATATATGTTGGAAAAACATTTTGGCAAACAGTACTAAAATGGAAATGGTTCTATATTGGTTTAGCCAGCATTTTATTTGGAATCAGATATTTTCAATTTGCTACAGAAGCACCAAGTTATTTAATGGCAATTGAATCTAATTGTTGGATATTTGGAATCTTCGGATTAGGCTACAACTATTTAAACAAACCAAGTAAAACACTCAGTTATTTAAGCAAAGCTGCCTATCCTGTATACATCATTCACATGTTTGTATTATACGGAACTGCAATGTTAATATTACCATTAAAAATGAACGCTTGGATACAGTTTGTACTCATAACAGTAATCACTTTTATTGGTTGTTTCATTATATATGAATTGATTCTTAGACGAATTTCAATCTTAAAACCGTTTTTTGGATTACAGTGGAATTATAAAACACTTTGAATAAATATCATTAAATTAAAACATTGATTAACAGTAATTTAAAAGAAAGTGTTGTGTTTTTTAAAAAAAAATAAAAACCATATGAAATCTTTCTTCGTATATGTATTTGAAAACAACAAACACGTGCTTAATTGTTTAAAAAATAATGAAGTAAGCATTCCTTTTTCTCAAAAAAAATTTTGTTCTTAAAATTTAAATTTTGATACAATTGTTGTTAATTAATCTGATAAAAAACCATCTGTTGCCCTGACAGATGGTTTTTCTTTTTATACACTTTATTTGTACTTTTACCAATAAAAATTACCTCCAAAACTACTACCAATGGTACATTGCAAGAAAATTAGCTATATAAATAGCTAAAAATCAATTAATTAATAATGCAATCAATATTTTTTCTAAAAAAGTAAAACCTTAACAGAAAATCTTCCGTATATAATTCTGAAAACCAATCAAAATTTTTAAATCATTATGACTACCAATACCATATACGTATTCATCACCGTATTACTTATTTCATTAGGAGCTTCAGCACAATCACTCTCAGGGCTTTTAACCGATCCGTTTGAAGTGCCAATTCCAGAAGCACAAATTCACAATCAACAAAATAAAAAACATACACACAGTGACGACTTTGGGAAATTTCTACTTGAAAATGTCTCTGTTGGCGATACATTGCGCATCTCGCACATTTCCTATCAAACAAAATATGTAGTAGTTTCCTCACTAACGGAAGAACTACATATCTTCTTAGAGAAAAAGGCTATTTCATTAAACGAAATTGTCATCAGACCAAAACTAGATGCTTTAAATCTAATAAGTGACATCGATATTCAAACAAATCCCGTAAACTCATCACAAGAAATTTTACAACAAGTCCCCGGATTATTTATAGGACAACATGCTGGTGGCGGAAAAGCTGAACAAATATTCTTACGTGGATTTGACATTGATCATGGAACAGATATCACCATTACTGCGGACGGAATTCCTGTAAATATGGTGTCGCACGCACACGGACAAGGATATGCCGATTTGCACTTTATCATTCCTGAAACGTTGGATAAAATCGATTTTGGAAAAGGTCCATACTACGCCAATCAAGGAAACTTCAATACGGCTGGTTATGTAGACTTTAAAACGAAAAAACGATTAACAGAAAGTACGATAAAGCTAGAAGCTGGACAATTTGATACTTACAGAATGTTAGGAATGTTCAATGTGCTAAACACATTAAATCATACGGCTTATATTGCCACAGAATATTTAGCAACTGACGGACCTTTTGAAAGTCCACAAAATTTCAATCGCTTTAATATCTTCGGAAAATACACGGGAAATATCTCAGAAACCGACAAAATTGGTGTTACTGTATCACACTTTGAAAGTACATGGGATGCTTCCGGACAAATTCCTGTGCGTGCTGTAAACAGTGGACTTATCAGTCGTTTTGGTGCCATTGACGATACAGAAGGTGGAACGACAAGCAGAACTAATTTTCTTTTGAATTATGACAAAGAGCTTTCGCCAGAATCTAGTATAAAGAATAGTTTTTTCTATAGCAAATACGATTTCAAACTCTATTCAAACTTTACATTCTTTTTGGAAGATCCTATAAATGGTGATCAAATAAAACAACAAGAAGACAGAACATTATTTGGTTTAAAAAGTGAATATTCGCGTGCATTTACTTCAACTTCCTTCAAAGGTGGATGGAATGCAGGAATCAGTTTGCGAAAAGATCAAAGTAAAAATAATGAACTCTCAAGAACCTTAAATCGTCGTGAAACGCTTGAGAATATTCAATTTGGTGATATTGATGAAACAAATATTGGAGCTTATATAAACGTAAACTTTGAATTTGGAAAATGGACGATCAATCCAGCTATTCGTTTGGACTATTTTGATTTTAAATACAATGACTTTTTACAAACAACTTACGAAACACAATCACAAAACGAAGCAATTTTAAGTCCAAAACTGAACTTTTTATACAATTATTCAGACAATTTTCAAGCGTATGTAAAAATGGGAAAAGGATTTCATTCCAATGATACACGTGTTGTAATTGCACAAAACGGAAAAGAAATTTTGCCAGCGGCATACGGTTTTGATATTGGTTACATTTGGAAACCGATTCCAGAATTAGTAGTAAACACAGCGTATTGGCAATTGTACTTAGAGCAAGAATTTGTCTATGTTGGTGATGCAGGAATTGTAGAACCAAGCGGAAAAACACGTCGACAAGGAATTGATCTTAGCGTACGTTATCAACCATTTCAATGGTTATTTTGGAATGTAGATACAAATTATACACATGCACGTGCAACAGAAGAACCAGATAATGCAAATTACATTCCATTGGCGCCAGATTTTACACTTTCAAGTGGTTTGAATGTAAAATTTCAAAATGGTTTCTTCGGTGGAATAAATCTCAGACACCTCAAAGACAGACCAGCTAACGAAGACAATTCAATCAATGCGGAAGGATATTCGGTTTTTGATATGAATTTGGGTTACAACTGGAAAAAATTAAGTTTTGGAATTCAAATTCAGAACCTATTTGATACCGAATGGAACGAAACACAATTCGCAACAGAATCACGATTACAAAACGAAACACAATCAGTAGAAGAAATTCATTTCACACCTGGAACGCCGTTTTTTATGAAAGCGAGTATTGCATATAGATTTTAGTTACCTATTTATAGTTAATTAATTATTTTGAAGAAAAACTATCTGTTCCCTAGCAGATGGTTTTTCGCTTTTAATAAGAAGCGTTTTTGTATTAAAATAAAGGAATCTATTGATTGATAAGAAGATTTTGCTATGTATATATAATTTTAGTTATGAAGTACTTCTCGATACAATTTTCTGTTATCTCAACTTCGTTCAATATAACAAAAAATCATTCGAAGATACATCTAGAAATCCTAAGTAAATCGTGATTAAAGCGAAGTATATCTACTATTCTAAACACCTAACTTTCATTCGTTAAAATACTTTTATATTAAAAATTCAGCATCTAACATTTATTATTTCAATGACTAAACCGTTCCACTTCAAAACCAGCTAATTTCATCGAAAGTGGCTTCTCTCCTATCAATTCGCTGACTAATTTTCCTGTAGCTGGCCCCAAACTCCAACCCATCATGGCATGACCTGTCGCAACTGTGAGATTCTTATAATGTCGCGTTTTTCCAATATATGGCAAACCATCTGGTGAACACGGACGCAATCCGCAAGCGGCATTTTCAATTGAACTCTCGGCAATTTGTAAACCATTGTAAAAAGTTTTAGCGGCTTTTGCGATCGCTTTCACACGTTTTGGATTCATGATATGATTAATTCCGCCAATTTCCATTGTTCCTGCAAAACGTGTAAAACCGTGCATTGGCGTTACGGCTACTTTGGCTTCCGCCAGAATTGCAGGCATACTAATTCCTGTGTGTTCTTTTACATCAATTCGGTAACCTTTTCCTGCTTGAAGCGGAATGTTTATATTCAGTTTTTTTGCTAAAACAGAACTCCATGAACCTGCCGAAAGTATAAATTCGTCAGCTTTTAGCGTTTGTGTTGAAGTTTGTAATGAAACTATTTTACCATCACAAAAATGTAGATCGGTAATGGCTTCATTGGTATAAAACTGAACACCTTTTTCTTTTAAAAAAGAAATTAATTTCGGCATAAAATCCGTTGGTGTCATGTGTGCATCTGAATCAAAATAAACAGCTCCTTTAATGTTAAAATCAACATTTGGTTCTAACTTTTTGACTTCTTCTTGTGTCAAATTTTCTACCTTTAAACCTTCTTGAATGGCACGTTTGCCAATTTCCCACTCTGCTTCGCCAGCTTTCTCGGTTTGATAACACATCAACAAGCCTTTTCGTTCAAAATGAAAGTCAAAATCTTCTGCATTTTTCAGTTCTGTGTACAATTCACGACTGAACACATTGATATCTCTCAAAATTGGAATCGATTGTTCTACATGTGTTGCTGTGGCAGATTTTTTAAACAACCAAGACCATTTCAGAAAGTCTGAATCTAATCGTGGTTTTACATAAAACGGACTCGACGAATTCAGCATCCACTTCAATCCTTTCGTAATCATTCCTGGTGCGGCTAACGGAATCATATGACTTGGCGTAATATAACCAGCGTTTACAAACGAAGCGCCGCTAGAAATATCGCTTTTATCCACAATGCTAACTTGGTGTCCATCTTGCTGTAAATAATACGCGCAACACAGTCCAATAATTCCACCACCAATAATTATGACTTCTTTTTTCAATTAGATTTTTTTAACTTTTTATTCCTGCGTGTCAATACTAATACCTCAATTCTATTGCATTACGTCTTTCCGAAAGTTTTGAAAAACTTGCGGCAATATGTTCCTAACAAACAGATTACTTCGTCATTCGTCCTCGTAATGACGTTTGGAAAATTATCAAACCATGAGATCTTGAAACGAGTTAAGGATAATTTATTTTTTTTCAAAAATCAAATCACTTGAAAACCATGCGCATACGGATCGTCTTCATCATCAATGATAATTGTATTGTAACCGTAAATTTTTGCCCAACCTTGAATACTTGGAATAATGGCACGTTTTCCATCTAAGGTTGTTTCTTTTTCAACGCGACCTATAAATTTTGAACCTATGTAACTCTCATGAATGTACTTCTCGCCTAGTTGCAACTTTCCTTTCGCGTACAATTGTGCCAATCGTGCGGAAGTTCCTGTACCACAAGGACTTCTATCAATTGCTTTATCACCATAAAATACGGCATTTCTTCCCGATGACGTTTCATCTAGCGGATTTCCTGTCCATAACATGTGCGAAACATCACGAATGGTATTGTTTTCTGGATGAATAAATAAATCTGGATATGTTGCATTGATACGATCACGGACAACTTGTGAATATTGAATGATTTTGCTCGCAGTAAACTTGTGAATTCCAGAAAAGTTTTCTTGTGGATCTACAATTGCATAGTAATTTCCACCATACGCTACATCAAACACAATTTTACCTAATTCGGGACAATCAATCGTTAAGTTTTCTGCGGCTAGATAGCTTTTTACATTTGTCAATCGAACCCAATCTACTTTTTTGTTCGTTTGCTGATAGTCAATTTCAACCAAACCTGCTGGCGCTTCCATACGAACTTTTCCGTGTGTTTTTGGCGTAATCAAACCTTCTTCTATGGCAATCGTAATTGTACCAATAGTTCCGTGTCCACACATGGGCAAACAACCTGAAGTTTCTATAAATAGAATTCCAAAATCATTTTCAGGATTGCTTGGTGGAAATAAAATACTTCCGCTCATCATATCATGACCGCGCGGTTCAAACATTAAACCTTTCCGAATCCAATCGTATTCTTTGAGAAAATGCTGTCGTTTCTCACTCATGTCGAAACCTTCTAAATTTGGTCCGCCACCAGCGACAACTCTCACAGGATTTCCGCACGTATGTGCATCAATACAAAAAAAGGTTTTTTTCATAATAGTATTTAGCAAAATTAATTTAGTACCAACAAGCAAAATAAGTATTCATTTTCGCCTTTTTTCATTAACTAAATAATTGTTTATAAAGCTTCTTTTGTTTCTTGATTGTTTACCAATCGTATAATTTGTAAAGGATTTTCGTTCTTTAATTCGTCTGGCAACAATTCGTTTGGCCAATCTTGGTAACTAAATGGTCGAACCCAACGTTTGATTGCATCACGACCAACTGCTGTAAATCGACTATCGGTAGAAGCTGGATATGGTCCACCGTGCAACATTGCAGGTGCAACTTCCACTCCAGTGGGAACACCATTAAAAAGAATTCTTCCAACACGTTGTGACAATGCGTTTACTATATGTTGATATGTTGCTACTTCATTTTCTTCGGAAATAATTGTTCCAGTTAATTGTCCTTCCAAATTGGCGATAATTTCTTCTAATTCATCACTATTTTCACATTGAACAACTAACGAAAATGGCCCAAATACTTCTTCATGTAAGCTAGAATTTTGTAAGAATGTTTTTCCATCAACCGAAGCAACTGCTTGTTGTGCGTAGTTGTCAGCTACGGCAGATTCAATATTTGCAACCGTTTTTACATTTTTTTGCGATCGTACAATACTTTTATTCGTAGTATACGCTTTGTGAATATTCGGATGCAACATACATTGCGGTTTTATTTGAATGATTTCTGCCGAAACTGTTTCTATAAATTTTGTCAAAGCATCACTTTTGATTCCTAAGATCAAACCAGGATTTGTACAAAATTGTCCTGTTCCTAACGTAATGGAACTTGCGTATGTTTTTGCCCAAGATTTGCCTTTTGTTTCCAATGCTTTTGGCAACAAAACTACAGGATTGATACTTCCCATTTCTGCAAATACGGGAATGGGTTCTTTTCGTTTTGCCGCTAAATCTAACAATGCGCGTCCGCCACGAATACTTCCTGTAAAACCAACTCCTTTTATTTTTTGATGTGAAACTAATTCTTGCCCAACTTCAATTCCGCTACTGTTTAAATTTGAAAATACACCGTTTGGCATTCCAGTTTTTTGTGCCGCCTTCGCGATTGCTGAAGCCACCAATTCACCAGTTCCAGCATGCATTGGATGCGATTTTACGATGACAGGACAACCAGAAGCCAATGCAGAAGCCGTGTCGCCACCAGCTGTAGAAAATGCTAACGGAAAGTTACTTGCTCCAAAAACTACTATTGGACCAATTGGAACTAACATTTTACGCAAGTCTACGCGTGGATTTGGTTCTCTATTCGGTTGTGCTGGATCAATTCGGGCTTCAACCCAAGAACCTTCTTCTAGTAGTTTTGCAAAGGTTCGCAATTGTCCAATGGTTCGTCCGCGTTCGCCTTTGGCTCTTCCTTCTGGCAATCCGCTTTCAGACATGTACGTTTGTATCAAAGTATCATCCAACGCTAGAATTTCATCTGCAATCGTGTTTAAAAATGTTGCTTTTTTTACTCCTGAAATTGTTCGATATGTGTTGAATGCTTCTGAAGCTAAGTCAACAGCCATTAAAATTTCTTCCGAAGTTGCTTCTGTATAAATATGTTCATTTTCGGTATTTGTTTTCGGATTGAACGTTTTGTACGTTGTGTTTCCGTTGGCAGAAAGCGAGTTTCCGATATAGTTTTTCCCTGTAATCATAGTCTATTTTTCATTTTTTTAAAAGTAATCATTTTGATTCTAATATGTTAATTCAGTATGTCTTTGCGAGAGTTTTTAAAAAATTCGTGCAATCTGTTTCTCGATAAACAGATTACTTCAGTTATACTTCCTTCGCAATGACGTTTCAAAACATACCAATTTCTAATCTAAATACTGTTTGTAATCTGGCAGATTTGGACGTGATTGTAATCCTTTAATGATAACATTTGTTACATGTTCTCTTTCTTTTCCTACTAATGGTAATCGTGGTTCACGAACGTTAGCTGTTCCAATTCCTGTAGCGACTTCCGCTAGTTTTATGTTTTGAACCAACTTAGTATTGATGTCTAATTCTAATAATGGTAAAAACCATCTGTAAATTTCAATAGCTTCTTGCGTTTTTCCTACTTTCGCTAATGCATAAATTGCAACAGTTTCTGCTGGAAATGCACATACTAAACCAGCAACCCAACCATCTGCACCAATTAACATACTTTCTAAGGCTAAGGTATCAACGCCACATAGAATTGCCAATCGGTCACCAAAACGGTTTTTGATTCGGCTAATGTTTGAAATATCACGTGTAGATTCTTTTACAGCTTCAATATTTGGGCATTCGTTTAGTAATTCATCAAACATATCTAAGGTAACTTCAATTCCGTAATCGACAGGATTGTTGTAAATCATTATTGGCAAATCGGTACTGTTTGCCACCTTTTTGAAATAGGTCACCGTTTCTCTGCCATCAGCTTTGTAGCGCATTGGCGGCAACATCATTAAACCACTTGCGCCATCTTCTTTTGCATGCTTTGCCGCTAGTTTTGCCGCAACCGTAGATTGTTCGGCAATGTTGATGATGACAGGAACTTTTCCATTGACAATTTTTACTGTTTCACGAATTAACGTTCTTTTTTCATCATTCGTTAGCGTACTTGCTTCTCCTAATGTTCCACCTAAAATAATTCCGTGAACACCAGCGTTTACTTGTGCTTTTATATTTACAGTAAACATTTCCAAATCGAGTTTGTCATTGTTTGTAAATTTGGTCGTTACGGCTGGCATGACGCCTTTCCAATTGATTTTCATGTGTTTATTTTTTGATATTGTAAAAGTAGCTTACATCTTAATTTTTGAAATTGTAGATATTATCCAATTTTGATACTATTTTATCCTAATAATATATTTTTGATTATTTTTTAGATTAATTTTAGCATATGTTAAATTTCATTTTTCATTTTCTTTGCATGCCCAAAGAAAACGAAACAAAAGAAAAGGCATTTTTCTGGCAGGTATTTTTAGTTTTCTAATGGGAAAACTAAAACCAAAAAACTTTTGCTAAATTTTAGTTTACTAAGCTCTATTTTCAGTTAAGGAGTTCATGAATTTACATTTCTCCAAGGCTTCGAAAATTTTTAACGCAAAATCTTTTCTATACTTCAGAAAAAACTAATATCATTGAAACAACTAGTTGTTTATTAAAATCAAATGAATGAAAGTTTTACCATTTAAAATACCAAAAGCAGAAAGCGATATTTTGATCGTTCAGGAAGATCGTGGGCGAACGTTTTATGAACAATTGCATCAACATGAAGAAATTCAACTTTCGTATGTTGTTTCTGGAAAAGGAACTTTTATTGTAGGAGATACCATTCGTGATTTTCAACCAAATGATGTGTTGTTATTTGGAAGTAATGTGCCGCATGTGTTGAAAAGTGATATTTCTTACGAACAAGATTCTTATATGATTTCACTGTTTTTTACGCATGATAGTTTTGGCAAACATTTTTTCACATTACCCAAACTTAAAAACGTGCAACAGTTATTGAAAGATGCTAGTTTTGGTGTGAAGTTTAAAGAAAATCAAGCAATTTTAAAACCATTATTTGAAGCTATTCTTATTCAGAAAGCTATTAAACGGTTTGCTACATTTTTTGAGATACTTTCGATATTGACTGAATCGAAGTATGAAACTGTTTCATCATTTATCAACACCAAAAATTACACGGATGACGAAGGAAAACGCATGAGTGCTGTGTTTGAGTTTGTAATGAATTGTTTTGATCAAAAGATTGTATTGGAAGATGTTGCAACTATTGCCAACATGACGCCGAACGCATTTTGCAAGTATTTTAAACAGCGAACGAATAAAACGTTTTTTCGGTTTTTAGCAGAAGTCAGAATTGAAAATGCGTGTACATTTTTGACCAATCAAGCACAATTATCCGTTGCTGAAATTGCTTATTCTTGTGGATTTTTCAATGTATCTAATTTTAATCGGAAGTTTAAAGAAATTAAAGGAGTTACGCCGACGCGGTTTCGGAAGCAGGTTTTGTGAGGTTGTGAGTTATGAGTTATGAGTTATGAGTTGTGAGTTAAATTAATTTAAAATTCAGAATTTAATATTTAAACTTTGTACTAATTCAATTGATTTAATCATGAATTCATGACTATTTCCTGTAGTTGCAGTTAGTCATTTTTTAATTCTTATATGTTTATTAAGAAATTAACTATATTTAGTCTCATGATTACAGATGAAACGTATAAATGGGTAAAAAAACTAATTAATGCAAAAATTACTGAAATCTCAGATGATAATTATGATAAATTAGCAAAAGATTATTTTCAAAAAGAGAAAACAGATTGGTATGAAAATAATGAAAGAATGCAACTTTCTTTAATTATCAAAGAATCAGATTTCTGGAAATTAATACGAAAGTTTTCTATGCCAAGAGGAGAAAAAAAACGATTATTTGATTTTTCGAATTTTATTTTTCCCGCTTTTGAACCACAACACTTAAATGAACTAAGTATCAAAGGAAAGTCATATGATAATTTTTGGAAAAAAGAAGATAATAAAGTTTTTACTTATTCAGTAAATTTTAATGAAGCCATCTTCTTAAAGAAATCAATTTTCACTGATACTGTGTTTCAGGCAAATATTGAGTTTGTTAACGCAAAATTTAATGACGGTTTAATTATAGGTAATTGTGAGTTCAATAAAAATATAATTTTTCGAAAATCTGAATTAGAAAGTTTAGAAATTTATGAATCGACGTTTCAAAAAGAAATGACATTTAAAGATAGTGAATGTTATGGAAAACTTAGTGTTGGTACTACAAATTTTAAGGGCTTTCCCTCTTTCTATTATTCAAAGTTTCATCAAAAAGCAATTTTCGGAAAATCAGAATTTTCAGGACATGCATGTCGTTTTAATGATTCTATATTTTTAGAAGATGTAGAATTTTTTGAATGTAATTTTGGAAATAATACTGAATTTCTTGCCGTAACATTTTCAAAAAAAGCAGATTTCATTCGTCCAGAATTTCATGATAAAGTATCCTTCAATCAATCACAATTCAAGGGTGTAACCATCTTTGATTTACCAATTTTCAAAGGAAAAGCTGATTTCTCCTATTGTTATTTTGAAGATGTAAATTTTAAAGAAGTTAATACTTTTTGGTCACGTAGGAAATTGAACTATACCAAACCTCCAGAACTTTATTTTAAAGATGTATTTTTTAATTCAAAGGCATTTATCAAAAATACAGATTTATCGGCATTGGAATTAGATAATTGTGATGTTTCTAATATTACGTTTAGTAGATGTGTTTGGAATGACGATAAGAACAGATTGAAACTTGTGAATGAATTACCCCATAAAAATATTGAAACTGAAAATAGACTAAAGCTCGCTAATCATCATCCATCAAAAAAAGCTGCAGTTGAAAATTTAATAAACAAATTACGAGATTCTGAAAATCATTATCGACAACTGAAAAAGAATTTCGATACTACCAAAAGCTGGGAATTATCTGGAAAAGCTTATGTCAGCGAAATGGAAATGCGAAAACAACGACTTTGGCTTGAAGGTAAACTTTATCAATGGTTTATTTATAAGTTTTATGATGTTTTTGGAGGATATACACAAGATTTTAAAAAACCAATTGTGAGTTTAGTTGGTTTAATTCTTGTGTTTTCTGGATTATACTTTTTTATTGATTATGATATTTCAAGAGCAATCCAACGAGGCGTTAAAGGCGCATTACCGTATATGCAAATTACTACTGGAACTGCATTTGAAGGTTATTGGTTGATTCTCAGAAACCTTGAATTGGTTTTGGGTGGAACGTTTTTAGCATTTTTTATATTGGCTTTGCGAAAGCGATTCAAACAATAAAGAAATTAAGATGTCAGCAAGAAAAGTTATGAACTTCTAACTAGATCTCGATACAAAATTCTTGCAGAATTCCACTCGATCAGACGTTTTAGTTATGCTTCTTGATGAGATTCTGAATCAAGTTCAGAATGACGTTACGACTCTCAATACTCACTTCTAATATCTCAGTACTAAATTTTGTTTGCAAAATTTATATATTTTTTTGAACTTTAAGATCTTAATTAATACACTAAGCATGACAGTTATAGATGCACTTTACGGAAGTCAGTATTACGAATTAAAGAACAAAGGGTATGATGTCCAAAAAGGACGTTTGTATGGAAATTTGGTATTTGCAGCTACGATTATGATCTACCTTTTTGTGATTGTTATTATTTGGAATTTTATTTCGGATGATTTTACGAAAGATTTGACACGCTTTTTACGAAGTATTTTTGGAAGAAGTACCGGAAAAACCATTGGTAAAGTGATTGCAATTCCGCTGATCGGTATTATTTATTTGATCGTTTCACTACTTTTTGGTTCTAAGAAACGCTATGAGAAAAGCTATCAAAATTTTTCAAATGCTTCCCAAAAAGAAAAAGATAATGCTATAGGAAAAATGGTCGCTATTTTTGTTATTGGCTTGCTTTTGCTAGTGATATTGTCAATTACTAGTTTGTTTTTATAAGATTCAGTATTGATTTTTTATCAAAAGATTACTTCATCACTTTTCCTCGTACTAACAATAAAGTTAATCAAAGAAACTAAATCCGTAATAGAATGTTAACCAAACAATTACCGAAGAGAAAAAGATACCAATTGTGTTAGCTAAGAATGCTTTTTTGCGTTCAATATTGAATAAATACGTTGCTATAGTTCCTGCATATACACCAGTTCCTGGAATTGGAATCATGACAAAAAACATTAATCCCCAAAAACCATATTTCTGTATTTTATCTTTCGCGCCGCGTTTTGCTTTTCTGGCAACAAACAAAGCTCCTTTTTTGTAGAAATTCCAACGTAACAAGTATCTGTTTATATGATCTAAGAAGAAGATCATTACAGGAAATACCATCACATTAGCCACAAATGCGGCAACGAAAATCACGTACGGATTTGCATCCGATCGCAGCCCTATTGGAATACCAACTTTGGCTTCTCCAAAAGGTGAAATACTCCATAACATTGTTATAATTATATCTTCGATGACAATTCTCTTTTATAGGTGTGCAAAGCTAAGTCAATTTGTATTGTGAACAAACATTTAGCATTGTAAAATTTTGATAAAAGTTTACTTAAAAATTAGTCTACTGATTTTCTATTTTTTTATTTTTAACTAATGTACGTTTATAATCTGAATGTTCGCGTATTTAGCTATATTTGAGTAGTTTAAAACTTGGCACAGCTTATGAATGCAACACGAATTATACATCCCGATTTTGAGAAATTTCTGCAATTAAAAGACCGAGAATGTATTGATCTTTATATTGATCTACGAAATTATATTTTGGAATTGTATCCAGAAGCCAATGAAATTCTGTATCATACCCATGCTTTGACAAGTGTTTTTTCAATTTCTGAAAAGCTTTCCGATGCGTTTTGTATGATTCCGATCTATACAAATCATCTAAATTTAGGTTTTAATAAAGGTACATTGTTAAATGATCCGAAAGAATTGTTAGTTGGAACGGGAAAGTTGATACGCCATATTCCTGTAACAGCAGTTACTACGTATCGAAATGATGCTGTTAAAAATTTAATTATATTAGCTATAGAACTGTCTATTTCAGATATGAAAAAGCCCTCTAAAATTATTGGAAAGACAATTTCTAAGATAAAAAAGTAACATTTTCACTAAAATAAACACGTATTGTAGTATGACTGACGATTTTTTCGATTTTTTAACCGAACCTACGAAGGAAGCTTTTTTGAAAGCAAGAACGTATGTAATTGAAGATGAGGAATACAATCCGTATTCGGACGATATGAGCGTTATACAAGCATTTTTAGAAAAGGAAGAATATGAGAAGGTTATGGAGTATACTAACATCAATGTAATTTTGAGCCCAAGAGTACATTTGATGAAAAAGTATGCGGCTACACAATTGGGAAAAGAAAAAGACGCTACTTCTGAGTATTTTTTAGGACATCGTATTTTAGAAGGAATTCATGCTACTGGTGATGGAAGTAAAGAAAAACCATTTATGGTGTTACGTGTAAGCGACGAACGTGATTTTTTAGGATTTATTGGAGAAGAATATGCATCACAAGCACTTGTAAAAGAAGAAAAAACCTATGATTTAATTACAACGAAAAGTGGAAAATCTATCTATTTTGATATTACTGATTCGTATCATAAAATAGCTTCATTTTCTTTTAGTGACATGTTGGATTCATTAGATGTTGATGAAGATGAATCTGATATTGAAAACAACGTCGAAATTAAAAAAACCACTCCAATAGCTAAGAAAAAGAAATGGTGGCAGTTTTGGTAAGTATTAAATAATGTAATATGTCAATAGGTTGGATTGCAGAACTTTTTCTATATAAAGAAGAATTATTGTCTGGTGAAAAAGCCAGAATACGTGTATGGAAAGCATATATTGTTGCTTTTGTTATTATTTTTATAGGTGTACTTGTGTATATTTCTTTTATTTCGCCAATGCAAAAACAACATGCTACACACAATAAATTACGCACTATTTCCTATTATTTGTTGCTTGAAAAGGAAAGAACAAATACATTTCCTGATGAAATTTTAACTATTGCAAGAAGAAATCTTATCGATGGTGATTTGACTGTTGATAGTTGGAATAATGAAATTTTGTATCAAAAAACTGTAAATGGAGAAGATTACACCTTAACTTCAAAAGGAGCTGATGGCGTTTTGGATACAGAAGATGATATTGTTATCCATAAATTACTTGAGTAAAAGTTTATTTTTCCCACAAAAACTCATATATTTATAGTTCTATGAAAAGTATTTTATTATTTCAGAAGACAGCATCGTATATCTGTATTGGTATATTCTTTTTGGTTACTATAGTTTTCTTTTCGTCTTATACTTCGATGAAAAGAGATCGGGGAACAAACAGAAGTCTGTATTGGATTGCAAAGTTTTTGGCTAAAGAAAAAGCGGCTACTAATGCATATCCTTACGATTTAACATGTTATGAATACCGAGCCGATGATGGTTGGAAAAATCTACTTATTTACGAATGTATTGATGATGGAAAAGATTATATCTTATTTTCTGCTGGCAAAGATCATATTCCTTATACAGAAGATGATGTTTATGCGAAAAAGTATGATTTTCCTAGTGGTAATTAATCGCTAAAACTTTTTACTTTTTTGCCCTAAACACTTCCTGAATTTTCTCATGTTTAATTTCTGAAAAGTTTGAAATCACCATATCAGCGATACTATAATCTTGGTTTTTGGAATGTACACTATCATATCCTACACAAAAAATTCCTGCAGCATTTGCCGCTTTTATTCCGTTGGTAGAATCTTCAATTACCATGCAAGCAGAACGCTCGTAACCTGTTGCAAACGCCGCTTTTTCAAAGATTTCAGGATGCGGTTTGGATTTTTCTAAATCGGCACCACTAAATTTTGCAATGAAGTATTTATTCAAGTCAAAGCGTTCAAAAACATTGTCAATCGTCATCATTGAAGCCGAAGAAGCTAAAACTAATTTTAATTCTCTTTCGTGATATTCTTTAATGATATCCAATACACCATCAATCAAAGTTAAACTAGGATCGTTCGCAAATAAGTGTTTAAAGTTGTTTCGTTTGAGCTGAACCAAAGTTTCTGGAGCATCTTTTAAGTTGAAATGATCGCACAATCGTTTGCAAATATTGATCGTTGATTGTCCTGTAAATGATTGGTATAACGCTGGAGAAACATCAATTCCAACTTCATCAAACATACCATGATATGCTTTGTGGTGCAACGGTTCTGTGTCTACAATGACACCATCCATATCGAATAAAACTCCTTTTAACATTGCTTTTATTTTTGGCGAATATACTAAAAGTGATTTGATAATTTTAGTCAGTAAAGTTATTTGAAAGTTACCTTTAATACAACATAACTGTGACTACAAGTTGAAAATTTAGTAATATTGCAACACAAAATTACTTTTTATGACAATTCACGATTTCACTACACAATCATCTTTATTAAATCAATTTATTGCAGAATTACGCGATGTTTCTATTCAAAAAGATTCCATGCGCTTTCGCAGAAATATTGAACGTGTTGGTGAAATACTAAGTTATGAATGTAGTAAAGTGCTTGAAAATACTACCAAAAATATACCTACGCCATTAGGAACGAAAGATATGAATTTGCCTGTAAATGATGTGGTAATTTGCTCAATTCTTCGCGCAGGTTTGCCATTGCATCAAGGTATTTTGAATTATTTTGATAAAGCTGAAAACGCTTTTGTTTCTGCCTATCGCGATCATATTGATGATGGAGACGCTTTTGAAATTGTCGTAAATTATATGGCAACACCTTCGTTGGAAGGAAAAACGTTGTTATTGGTAGATCCTATGCTAGCAACCGGACGCACCATGAAAAATGTATATGATGTTTTGTTGCAACAAGGAACTCCTAAAAATATTCACATCATTTCCGTATTAGGTTCAACGCAAGGAGTGAATTATGTAAATAATAACTTTCCAGAAGATACACACTTATGGATTGCCGCTGTTGATAACCAATTGAACAGTCGCGGATATATTGTTCCTGGCTTAGGTGACGCTGGCGATTTGGCATATGGCACGAAACGAAGTTAGACGCGCTTCGCTTTTTGAGTGTTAGAATGAAAAAAATTTACATTTGAAATTCAACACATTAATTCCCTAATTGACCACAATCTTTTTTGTAAGTGTTTTTCCGTTTGCTATAATTTTTGAGAGATACATTCCGCTTGAAAGATTTAATGGAATTGTTGCCGTTCCCGAGAATTGACTCGTAAGCAATTTTCGTCCATCCAAGGAATAAATTTCAAGTGTTGCATCTTCTTCTATTCCGAGAATCGTGATTCGGTTTGTAGCTGGATTTGGATAAATTTTGATACTATTTGCATTAAATTCTTCCGTTGATAATGGTTGTGTCCAAGCAACACCAACTTGATTTCCCCAAATATGTTCTACCAATTCTGGATGATCTATAAAAGGATTTCTATTGAATTGCCATGTGTAGACAACATTGTTACGATTCATTTCAAAATCATCTGGCGGATCATTTCTATGCCAACTTAACAGTGTAGCTAAATCTCCTAATTGACCTTCTACAGCAGGAAAACCATTTTCAATAGACAATCCGTTGTAACGAACATCTAAGAAAAGTACACTTCGTGCTACATCACCTCTAAAACTTCCTAAAGTTCCTGTTGGCCCTGTATATTCTCCGTAATGCTGATTTCCGCGTGAACTGTTTTCAGGTCCATCAGCCGCGCGTAACGCATGTCCATCAGAGTTTCCATGTCGTAATGAATCGGCTCTTGTAATCCAAAATACATCTCTTCCATCTGCAATATCATCAGCTTCTATGCTTTCATAACCCGCTAACGAACGTGGAAACGTATGTTCTCTGTTCCAAGCGCCCGTACTGTTTGAACCTGATTGCTGATCTAATTTTGCACGTCCTTGTTCCGTATATACTAACCAAACTTGATTGCTGTTGGCAGGATTTTCATCTGCTTCACGCAACATGTCGTACACATCCGCATAGGTTTGTGCTCTAACTGTATTTACATCTGCAATTATGGCTTGCATTGCATTTCTTAAAGCACCATCTGCCAAACCATCCATTGTATCGTAATAACCGTTTGGTGCAGTACTTGCAACTGTTCCATATGTAGGATTTACAGGTGTTCCAAATGATGCAACTGTGAAGTCATTATCAACTGCGCGTATTAAAAACTCATCATTTAAAATGATGTATTCAACCGAAAAATTATCTACTAAATCTATGATTAATTCTTCATCACCTTCATCATCAGTATCATCAACTAATGTAATCATTGTTGTGATTGAATTTTGTCCTGTTGGAATTGTAACTGTAGTATTTCCTGTAAAGTCAGCCGTATTAAACGTGCCGTTGTCCAATGTGAACGTTATATCTAAGTCTGATGAAACTGCTGTTTCTGTCGTAAATTCTATCGTAAAGGTTTCTCCTTCTGTGTATTGATCGTTTGCAACATTGATGGCAATTCCGTTGAGCGCTACTCCACTTCCATCATTTAATTGTCTTGGTGTTGGTGTTGCTACAAAGTATGATCCATCTGTCTCACTGCGTTGAATAGAGTTTGTATTGTTGTTTCCACCTTCACTTATTTGCGTGGTTAACCCTAGTAAATTTAGTAATCCTACATCATCAGCTTCACCTGTGTCATATACAATAGCATCAATTAAATTTGTAGTGGTTGCTTGTGTTCCTTGCGGAAAGTCGAATCCGTTGGCTTGATATACGGCAACAGCATCTGCCCCATTTTGAATTACATTTGAACCTATTATAAGTTGTGGAACTGGAGAAACCGTGTTACTTCCTATTAATAGTAAACCGTTGACATCTGTAACTTGTCCGTCTAAATCTAAGGCGAAGTAACTACTATCGTTTCCAGAATTTGAACCATTAAAAAGGACTAAAACGTATCCGTCTAATGCAAAATTTGGTGTTTGAGATTTTAATTCGATGAATTCACCTGTATCAGTTCCTGGTGTATCACAATCAATTTCATTTATTACTACTACCTGGCTTAATGCAAATTGACTCATCAATAGCATTAAAAGTATGGGAAATATGTGCTTCATTATTCTACTTTTGTCAAAAGTACAATATTCTACGAAGCTTTTAGATGTGTAGTATTATAAAATGCATAGATGTGTGTGATCTTAACATTTTGGAAACATATTTTATTGCTTAACGACTTGTTTCACCTATTGTGATTGTCGTATTTAGTACAATGTCTTGTATGGCTTTGTTTTCTTCTTTAGATTCTAAACGTTCTAATAAAATGTTAGCCGTTTGTTTTCCAATTTCTTGTGGATGTTGATCAATGTATGAAACTTTAGGGTACGATAAGTCGTTTTGCACTGCATTTACATACCCAATTAGCGAGATTTCTTCTGAGACTTTTAATCCTCTTTTCAGAATTTCACTATTGCAAAGTAAGGTTGCGTTGATATCTGCGGCAATTAATCCATCAATTTTGCCTTCTTTTAGTGTGTTTTGTAGTGTTAATTTTAATTCATCTAAATCTTCGAAGGCAATTATAGTTGGACTGTCAGTTTTGGACAGATATCCATCTTCGCGTAAGCGTCCAACAATTAGTGTAGGAATGGAAGATACAAAGGCAATGTTTTTGCAGTTTTTTTCTTCTAAGTATTCGTATGCGCTTACAATACTTTCATAATCATTTACATGAACTACATCAAAACCAAGTGGTTGCATTGGAATACGATCGAATAATACTAAAGGAATTCCTTTTTGTTTGATGTCTATGATGTGATCAAATGTTTTCTTTTTGTTGGTTTCTTCAGCAATACAAATTAGAATTCCATCTACATTTCCTTTTGAAAAATAGTCTAGACATTCTTTTTCTTTTTGAAGACTTTCATTGCTAAAAAACGTAATAATATTATATTTTGAAGTCGTTGTGATTTCGTCAATTCCCTTTAATACAGAAGCAAAGAACGGATTTTCAATACTTGGCAATACAACTCCTATTTGCATTGTTTCTTGTCTTTGCAAGCGAACAGCAATAGGATTTGGCGCATAACCTCTTAGTTTGGCTAGATTTTTTACACGCTTTTTGGTTTGCGCACTAATTTCTTCACTATCATTTAGTGATTTTGATACAGTGGATACAGATATGTTCAATTCTTTGGCTAATGATTTTAAAGAAACTACGTTTTTCATTGATTGCGGTTTTATTGTTTTATATCTGAATCTGAATTGTATGCACAGAAATTAGACTCATAAAGTATAAAAAGTGTGTCTATTTTCATAAACACACTTTTTATTATTACTAATTTGTATGCTTAGTTTTTGATTAACTTCACACTGCTTTGTCCTTTATTTGTTTGGATTTTTGCAAAGTATATTCCAGCTTTTAATGCACTACCGTCAATAGTTGTTGTAAAAGCATTTGGAGTTGAAGAACTTACTTGTCTTCCAGCAATGTCATATATTTGAATTGCATTAATTGTTACATTATCCGTTACTACATTCCATGAATCGGTTGTTGGATTTGGATATGTTTTAAATGCTGTTGCACTGAATTGTTCTGTACTTAACGTACTTCCTTCAGCCGACCAAGAATAACTTCTTGATTGATCTTCTAATACATTTATATATCTGTTTGTAAATCCTCCATTGGTTACTGTTCCTGCATCATCAGGCATAAAATTTTCCTGATCTGTCCAGTTATCAACTTGAAATTTGAATTCTGTGTACATTTCTGTTAACGGAAGTGTTACTGACCATATTCCTCCACCAATGTCTGCTAAAGGATTGGAAGTTCCGTCCCAACCATTAAATTGTCCACTAATATATACTGTAGTAAAAGAAGCACCGTATCCGCTCATATCAACACTGAATGTAGTATTGTGTGGTCCTGTGTTTCCATCATCATAGCAAGCACTGAATGGAGCAGTATCAAGTGTCATAGCAGCTCCGTTAACTTCTAGGATTCTGTTTACGAATCCACCATCTGTTACCGTACAGGCGTCTCCAGCTGTCATGTTGTCTTGTCCAGCCCAGTCATCATGTGAAAATTTGTATTGGTATTCTCCATCTGCTAAACTGATTGTAGTTTCCCAAATTCCGCCACCCATATCTGTCATCGGATTTGCTGTACCAGACCATCCGTTTAGTTCTCCACTTACATATACAGTTGTAAAAGCAGTTCCGTATCCGCTCATGTCAACACTAAATGTGACATTGTTTTGAGCTGTAATTGTTAAGCTTATCATTAATGCAATAATAAAAAAGTAAAGTTTTCTCATATATACTTTTGTTTTAGTTAAGAGGTTATTAATTAAATATTTACCAAATATATTATTTTATTTTTATAAAAAAGTGTGCTTACATAGATAAGCACACTTTTATTACTATATTATATGTTTAATTTTTAACAAGCTTAATACTACTTGAGCCTTTATCCGATTGGATTTTAGCAAAGTAAATTCCAGCTTTTAATGAACTACCATCAATAGTTGCTGTAAGCGCGTTTGGAGTTGAAGAACTAACTTGTCTTCCAGAAATATCAAATACTTGTACTGAATTGATGATTGTATTATCAGTTACAATATTCCATGAATCTTTTGTTGGATTTGGATAGGTTTTAAATGATGCCGCATCAAATTCTTCTGTACTTAAGTTATTGTTGTGGAAATAAATATTATCTACATATACAACTCCTAAGTTAGATGTGATTAAGAATTGAGCTAAATCATCTCTTGTTAAGTTGTTTGAAAAATTAGTATCAATTTCAACATCAATAGAAACCCAAGTTCCTGTTGCTAATGCTGGTGTAGTTCCACCATTAATATTTAATTCCATTGCAGAAACTTCACTATTGGTTCCGCCCCATTGAGAGAATTTAGAGTTGAATACTTTACCAACTAAGTCTGGATTATCTGTCCAAAAGTCCATATGGAAATGTGACATTGTTGATGCATCAATTCTATTGTTTATAAATTCTACTCCAATAAAGTTGGTGAATGTAATTTTCTTAACATCATCACCAAAAACAACTACATCTTCAGAAGTTGAATCGTCAAAACTAGCATTCCAAGTTTCAATTGTTGTGTTTGTGTATGCATTACTAAATAGAGAAATCACGTTTTGTGGTGCTCTACTTGGTGGTGTTGGCGCTGCAGAAGTTGGTCCTGCTATTATAAATGAAACTGTATATGTTTGCATAACAGTACTATTTTGAGAAGTAACTACAACAGTTGCATCACCTGGAACAGCTGGTGCTTGTGTTATGTTTACCGAAGCACCTGCATCAGCAGGAGTTGCCAATGTAATTTGTGGAACTACTGTTGTTCCTGGTGCTAATTCTACTGTATAATCAGTGATTCCTGAAGCAAAACCAGCTAATGGAGCATTGTCAATTTCTAACGCACTTAATGTAGCATCAGAACCTGGTGCCGTTGGGTTTTTCCAGAAGTAAACATTATCTAAGTAGATGTCTACTGGCACTGTACTTCCTGGTCCATTTGCAGCAAATTTCATTTGAAAAACGCTATCCCAAGTCATTCCTGTAAAGGCAGATTTTGGAATATCAACACTTGTCCAAGTTCCAGATGTGTAGGCAATTGAAACTAGTGTTTCTCCTGCTCCAGATCCGTTATTAATTGGACTCACCTGAATATCCGTTGCTCCAGGATTTGCAGCTGTCCAGATGTCAACGTGTAAAAACTCCATTTGAGAAGCATCTTGCGTTGTCAATTCTGTTCCTTGATAGTTAAAGTTTGGGTATGCTAATAAAAATTGTCCTGTTCCTGGATCGAATGATGGATTCACTTGCGTGTGACCAGATTGTCCCCAGTTAGGATCATAGTTCGTTGCTACATTTGTATATGTGTCTCCATAAACAGAAATCACATCCACAGCATTATTTGTAGGTGCCGCTGGATTCGTTGTTGGTTGTGCATATGCTATACATGCAAACAACAGAAATAAATACGTAATTTTCTTCATAATAATTTATTTAAAATTTTAATTGTTCGTGTTTGTCCCAAAGTCCCCAATACGCACCAACATCACCTTCGTTACCTACTTTCCATGATTCATCAAATGATGAGAAGTAAAAAATTTCGATATCTTCTTCTTTGGACCACTTTTGAGTGTTTATAAAATATTTAATTGCGTTAATGTCTGATGGAAACGCGCCTTCTAAGCTTGTTCCCTTGTTTGGCCAACCTGTTTCAGTAATGATAACTTTTTTACCATTACCAGCTCTTTTGGCTCTGTTATACATATCTTTCATGTATAATAATGAGTAATCCTGATCGCATCCTTCCCAAAAAGGATAGCAGTTGGCTAAGATGATGTCACATGCTTCTGTAATTGCAGGACGTTCCGTAAATTCATAGTATGCATCTACATATCCTACAGGAATTCCTTTGATTTGTTCTTTGGTATCGTTTATAAATCTTAGCAACTCTTCTTCCGTTAGATCACCTCTATACATTACTTCATTTCCTACAGCGGCAATGTCAACAAATCCTTTGTTTGCTAGTTTGATTAGCCCTTCTATTTCTGCTTCATTTATTTCAGGATTACATCCCAACCATGCACCGACTAAGGTTTTCATTCCTAATTCTTTGGCAATTCTAGCTATGAGTTCGTTTCCTTCTGTACACGAGAATGAACGTACCCAATTTGTATAGGGTTTTATAATTTCTAAACGACGTCTTACTTGCGATTCAGATAGCGTATCACCTGGCTCTTGTCCTTCTTGATACGGACTAAAGCACAATCCATGCATACCTGCATTGAGTGTTTTACGCCATTGATTTTTTAGATCATCTAAAGATTGACCTTCAAATTCTAAAGCGGCTAACGCAAAAAATTTCTCTTTTCGTAAAGACATTGTTTTTTAGTTGTTAAAATTTTAGTTGCTCGTGTTTGTCCCATAGTCCCCAATATGCCCCAACATCACCTTCGTCTCCTGTTTTCCAAGATTCATCAAATGATGAGAAGTAAAATGTTTCAATGTTTTCTTTTTCCGCCCAAACTTGTGAGTTTATAAAATATTTTATGGCATTTATTTCCGAAGATGTTGCTCCTCGTAAACTTCCGCCTTCACTTGGCCAACCCGTTTCGGTAATGATTACTTTTTTACCATTGGCCGCATGCATTGCTTGTCCGTACATTTGTTGCATGTGCGCCAGAGAACCATCAATGTGGCAACCTTCCCAATATGGATAGCAATTACTTAGAATGACATCACTAATTTCTACAAGTTCTGGATGTACTGAAAATTCATAGTATGCATCTACATATCCTACTTGAACATCTGGTAATGCTTCTTTTACTCTTTTGATATAGCTTAGTAATTCTTCAAGTGTTAAATCGTTTCTGTAAAGCACTTCGTTTCCTACTGCTGCAATATCAATAAGACCTTCTTTTCCTAGTTGTATAAGTGCTTCAATTTCTTTTTCATTGTCATCTTTGTCATCTCCTAACCAAGCACCAACCATTGTTTTCATTCCATGTTTTTTTGCAAAACGCGGAATGTGTTCATTTCCTTCTATACATGAGAAAGAACGTACCCATTTTGAATATGGTTTTAAAATTTTTATTCTTCGTTCTACTTGCGCTTCACTTATGGTATCTCCTGGCTCTTGTCCGTCTTCATACATACTAAAACAGATACCATGCATGCCTTTATTAAGCGTAGCTTTCCAAAGTTTTTTTAAATCTTCAATAGAATATTTTTCGAAATTTATTCCTGAATGTTCCGTAAAGTTTACACCTTCGTATAAACGATAATCTTCGTCTCTGTATGACATTTTTTGGTTGTATTCTTTGTTAATTTATAATTCTCCTTGAAACTGTATCGTTTCACAATTAAACTTTGCTCTATGATGATTTTTTAGCTAAATTTTAATTTTTCGTTTTTATTCCAAATTCCCCAACGTGCTCCTAAATCTCCTTCATGGCGTACTTTCCAAGATTCATCAAATGATGAGAAATAGAATATTTCTATATTTTCATCTCTAGACCATTTTTGAGTATTTATGAAGTATTTCATTGCATTTTCAGCCGAAGGAACAGCTCCACTTTCGTGTGAACCTTGATCTGGCCAACCCGTTTCTGTAATGATTACTTTTTTGTTTTTGGCAAGTTTTTGTGTAAGCGCATACATTTGTCGTAGGTATATGGAAGAGTTTTCTATACTACTTCCTTCCCAAAACGGATAACAGTTGATTAATAGTAAGTCACATGCATCAATAAGTTTTGGACGATCTGTAAATTGATAGTACGCATCTACATATCCAATTGGAATGTTTGGCAATGCGGCTTTCACTCGTTGTATGTAGTGTATGATTTCTTTTTCGCTGAGTTCATTTCGCATTAAGACTTCGTTTCCGATAACGGCTATATCAACCAATCCACTTTGAGCCAACTCAATTAGAGAGTTGATTTCTTTTTCATTTCGTTTTTTATCATTTCCTATCCAAGCACCAACCATTGTTTTGAGTCCTCTTGCACGTGCCGCTTTTGGAATGAATTCGTTTCCGTCTGTACATGAGAATGAACGCACCCATTTTGTGTGAGAAGCTATGATGTTTATTCTGTCTATAATTTGACTTTCTGTTAGTTGATCGCCAATATCTTGTCCTTCTTTGTAGGGACTAAAACATAAACCGTGCATACCTTTGTACAGAGATTCTCTGAATAGTGTTGTGATTTCTCCAATACTTTTTGAATCGTAATCAATATCTTTTGAGGTATTAATTTTAATATCAAGACCACCTAATGACGATAGTTTTGCGCCTTCATAGTATGAGGTTATTAGTTCTTTTGGTGCATTTTTTCTTCTTGCTAGTTTTGCACTTATTTCTAATGCTTTTTCTTCTGTAATGTCATAATCACGCATTACATACATTGCTATTAATGTTCCTACTATTGGAAGACCTGAGAAAAATGCTCGCAAACCTATAATAGCGCCTTCTTGGTCAGTTGCAGCAACACCTTCTTCAAACCCAATAATAGTTAGTATAACACCACTTAAAGCTCCAGCAATGGCAAATCCGAATTTTACCATCCACCAATAAATAGCACCAAAAATACCTTCTCTTCTTTTGCCAGTATTTAATTCGTCTAAATCTATAACATCGGATGTCATGGACATCATTAATGTAAATAGACTTCCGATACCAAATGAGAAGAAAGGCAGCGCAAAAATAAACATGTACGGTTTGCCCGGAATTAATAGAAACCAAAGGAGTACGTACCCAATTAAAGAGATTCCTTGTGACCAAATAAATGCATTTTTCTTTCCTAGTTTTTTAGACATCCATGTAACTACAGGAATGACTATAAATGTTGTTGATAGTGCGCCAAGACATCCAAATAATGATGGCCAATATCCAGCGTTTGCGGCATTTGCATCACCATTGAACAGTTGATATACTATTATGAAAAAGGTAAATGTGGCAACTGTATTAAATGCATTGAATATTAAAAATGTTGAGATACATAACTTTCGAAATGGCTTAATTTTTAGTGCTTCTTTAAACCCAAGTATGATTTCATTGAAACTACCTTTCATGTTCCTAAGCGATAAATCGGCATAGTCTTCATCAACAGTTGATTTGCTTTTTATAAATAGTGCAGGAATCATTGCAATAAACATTAAAATGATACCAACCCAAATAGCTAATGTCCGAGTTGCTTCTTCTGCTGTTTCAAACCATCCGTCATCACCATTCATATACATGATAACCCAAAACCAAGGAGCTATTACCCAAGCCCATTGTCCAATCCACTGCGCAGTTGCCATAATGCTTGTACGCTCATGAAAATCGTCACTCATTTCATATCCCATAGCTACATATGGTACGCTAAAAATGGTAAGTCCCAAATAAAATATGAAAGACCAAAACATGAAATAAACAAAGTTGTAATCAACTCCACTATCTACATATAATTGCCACATTATAGCAAAAGATATTCCCATAACTATAGCACCAATAAATACATATTGTCTTCGTCTTCCCCATTTAGATTTTGTGTTATCTGAGATAAAGCCCATTATTGGATCTGTGAAAGAATCAAAAATTCTAGGAAAAAAGTAAATTATTCCCCACATCCATCCAGGAAAACCAAGGTTTTGAACTAAAACGACCATAAAAATCCCCAATGCAGCTGGAAACATTTGATTGGCTAACATTCCAAATCCAAAAGCGATTTTTTGGCCCATCGCCACTTTATTTGATGAAGAACTTGTGCTACTCATAGTTTGGTTTTTAATTAGTTGGCTATAACGATTGTTTGAATTGCTTGTGGTTTAATCGATATATGTTTTGTTTTTTCTTCTAGTTTTAGTGAAAAGTGTTTTTCAGTTTTTCCTTCGTTAAATACTACAACAGCAATTGTTCCATCAGGGTTTTTTGCCGCAGTGACCATTAAATCGTTGTCAGTATTGTTTGCATCAATAACTTTTGCGCCAGGACGAATGTATTTGCTAAAGTGTGCCATTGTGTAGTAAAGTGGCGTCATGTATACTTCATCTGCATCTGGATCGACAATTACAGGTGCAACACACCAGTTTTTGAACCAGTTTGGTCCACCTTGTCTGTCCAATACCATATTCCAGTCTACCCAACCATCTACCCAGTTGTTAAGACAACCTATGATATCTCGTGCGTACCTATTTACAGGTGCATATTTTGGATGTAAGTGTTTTTGATCTTCAGGTGCCCAATCCCAGCCCCAATCTGTAGCTTCTTTTTTCCAATACCAAGCATCATCTTTCCATACAGGAACTTGTGAATCTACACAACCTTCTGTTTCAATTAGGTATTTGTCTGGTGCTTTGTTATGTGCATATTGTAATGCTTCAGGAAAATAGTCGTATGTACTTTCATACCAATGAATTGCCGTTCCGTCATAGTATTTTGAAGAAGCTTCATCTTTATACATGACATCAACCCATTCTTTTAGACCTTCACGATTTTGATCGTATCCTAAAATAATTAAATCACCCTTTCCGTCTGCTTCCAGTTTTGGACCTAAGTGATGTTGTACAAATGTTGTCATTTCTTCTGGAGTAAAGTGCATACTTTCCCAGTTGTTTCCGTTTCCGTGTGGTTCGTTTTCTACAGTAAATCCCCAAATATCAATTCCTTCTGCTTTGTATGCATCTACATATTTTGAAAAGAATAATGCCCACGTATCATAGTATTTTGGCAATAGTTTTCCACCAACCCAATGGTCATTGTCTTTCATCCAAGGTGCGGCTGTCCATGGAGATCCAAATATTTTGAAACCATCTTGTGAGGCCGCCATAGCATCTTTTATCATCGGAATGAGATCATCACGATCTTCTTCTATTGTAAAATGTTCTAAGTTTACGTCATCTTCAACTGGTGTATACGAATAGTTTGAAAGCGAGAAATCACATGAATTCATGTGCGTACGCGTTAATGAATAGTTTGCGCCATCTTTGTCAAAGTATGCTTTGATGATTTTGTTTCTGTTTTCTTTACTTAGTCTGTTTAGTAAATACGCAGACGATTCCGTAAAAGCACCGCCAAAACCAGTGATTTTTTGATATTCTTTTTCAGGTGTTATTACTATTTCTGTAGTATTTTCACCTTTTGTAAATTCAGTTACAGGTGTTAGTTTGTTTCCGCTTTCAGATGTTTCTACTATTGTTGCCTGTAATTCAGGAATTTTTGCTTCTTCTTTACATGCCATTACCATCATGAGAATCATTACCAAACTATATGTTTTTGTTTTTTTCATAATTAGTGATTTACGGTTACTTTAGCTTTTATTGGTGGCAACTGCACTTCTAAGAGTAACGAATCTTTGTCACCGCTATACGTTTTTGTGATTGGATTTCCATTTCGTGTTAATCCTTTAAAGGCACCTTTGTCTACTAAGTTCCAAAGCGCATATTTTGCTTTTCCATCAATCGTAAATAGTCCAAAGTGATTTTCAGAACCGCCTGGATTTCGTGCATCTTTCCAAATTTCATCAAAGGCTTCAAAGTAGAAACATGACATGTTTGCTTCTGCTGTCCATTCGCGCATGTGTTTGTAATAGATTGCTTCTTTGTATTCATCTGTAGCTTTACTTCCTCTGTTTCCGTAATGCCCGTTAGAAGACGAAGCCCAACCTGTTTCACCAATGTGAATTGGTTTGTTTACCCCTAAACTTTTCATGTAATTGAACACACTGTCATATTGCGAGATTGCGTATTCTTTTGCTCTCAACATTGCGGCATCAATTTTTTGAAGACTTGATTTTTCTGAATTTTCTTCTATTCCCCAAAAAACAGGATGATAGTGTGTATCGTGCATTGGATAGGTATGCATTGAGATATAGTCTACCGCTTTTATTAATTTGTTTAAGTCTTCTACATGGTATATTTTATCGCCACCGCCCCAAGAAGCAAAGTTGTCAGAACTTGTAATCCACAAGTCTTTAGACAGTTTTCCTGTTGCTTTTAATTCTTGTAAATGGTTTACCCATTTTAGGATTACATTGGGTTGTACATAGTAGCTTGCAGCCCATTTTACCATAGCTTCATTACCAACAGCTATTATTTTTACAATGTCATCATATTGATTCGCTAATGCGACAGCGCGTTCGATTTCGCCTTTATTTTGTTCACTTTCCTGATTGTGATCGGGAACTTGGTTTGTCCAAGCATTTTTACAATCAATCCATGCGCCTAACATGACATACATCTCAAAATTTGTGTCTTCGTTTTTCAGTTCCCTGATAGCTTTTAAAATGTTGGTTGCATGTGGTAGTTGAACATTATATGTACGCAAAACTCGAATATCCATCGCATAGAGAATCTTCATGTCTTCTTTTAGCTCTGCAATGGTTGGTTGAATGTTACGTAATGTATCACGATAACCTCCATATGAGATTGCTAAATAGTTTTTGTTTCCTAATATATCTTTAGCTGTCACTTTTTTTTGTGTTTTTTGTTCTGGCAATGATGCCTTCTTTTTTTGTGAATTTTCACAAGACATCATCAATAGCGTTACCAATAGTAGTTTCGATATGTGTTTTAATGTTCTCATGATGATCTAACTTTTTACTTTAAATGACTTGGTTTGATATTCACATTGATTTGAGTTATTTCGCCTGCACGATTGAATACATGCTGACTTGTAGCCGCATCTAAACGTAAGTTTTGGAATGTATTTCTTGATCCATCTTTGAAATGAACCGTCAGTCCGTATGCGTCCGCTATTGTGTATACAATTGGTACTTGACAGTATGTAAAGCACAACGATCCTTTTTGTATTGGAAGTTGTTTTTGTTCTTTTGCAATGTTTATATAATTGAATACTTGATCTTTTTGTAAAAATTCATCTTTACGCAACATACATGGATCAAAGAAGAGTTCTCCTTCCGATACAAATACACCCAATTCGCCAAAACGACTTAAGATGTCTTCTTTTACTTGTCCTGTCATTCCTGGTTGTTGCGCACCTTTTCCTGCTGGCGTATGTGAATACGGATCTGTTGGGAAAGCACCATATAATGATGGCGATTTGTGCACGCCAATTCCTTCATTTATTTCGTAATAGTGTTCTAACAATCTACCTACAACTTCGTCGCTTTCGTTTTCACGAATTGCTTTTATACAGCATTCAAATACTGCTAGTTGTAGTTTTGACACCATGTGCCAATAGATAGATCCTAAGCCTTCATATCCGTAAAATGTACCTGAACGACCTGTAAATTCTTTGTGATTGAATACGTCTTCAAATATTTCTAAAACATACGCTGTGTCAGCTGTTGCCAATTCGTTGTATGAAGTGTTGCTTAGTTGTTGTAATGCCTGACTTAAATCGCCTGCATTTTTGAAGTTTCCATTAAAATGATATTCGCCATTAATAGCTTGTGAAATGATACTTCCGTTATTATCGTTTAGTAATTCATTCAATAATTTTGATTTTGCAACAGCTTCTTTTGAGATGTTGTTACGCTGTATGAATCCTTTTAATTCTTTGTTTGGATAGAGTAAATAACTGTATTGATCTGGTCGGAATAGTTTGCTATTTTTTAACGCATCAAGTACAGCTAACGCTTCTTTTGAGTTTATATATCCTGAACTTAATACTGCAACTTGTCCTTCTAGCATTTCATTTAAGTACGAAATAGAAATTTCTCCATCACCTTTAACTGTCATTAAATTGTATGCATGGTAAAGATTGTCCGAACGTTTGTTAGCTTCAATTGAATGTTCTAAGTATTCCAGACTGGTTGCTACAAATTCTTTGATTTCATGGATAGAAATTGTTGTTTTTCTTCCTGAAAATGCATTGTTATAGATTTGTTCTCTGTACTCACTTCCTGCATTTCCTAAACCGTCTAAGACTTGTTTACGTGCAGTATCGTTTATTTTTCCAGCTAGTAAGCCTTTGTGTGTTGAAAATGTATTTGCTATTTTATGGAAGAATGTTGCTAATTCATTCGAAATTTCAACTGTTTCCGTTGTTGTGTTGGCAAATACATCATTGAAAAACTTTAAAAAGCGTCTTAAGTAGTATAGTGTTACCATTGAAACTCCGTTTCCTACCAACGCATTGTTGGCATCATTCCATTCCGGACGTTGTGTATTCATCCAAATACCACCTTCTGGAATGAAGTTAGAGAGTTTTGCAAGTGTTGTTGCAAGTATTTTTTCTACGAAATTTACTTTTACTATAAATCTACTTTCATCACGCAGTAACGCGCCATCAGCACCTAGTTTTTCTCTTTCGTCACGAATGTTATGATCTAAGCCTTCATCAAATTCAATCGTATCTTTTGGATTTTTTAGTAAGTCTTGATATTTTTTTATTTTGTACGGTACGTTTGCATATACAAATAGGTCTTTTTCAAAGAAGCTTTCCAGTTTTCCTGGCTTGTGGCTTTCAATGATTTCTAAGAATTTTTGTAGGTAAATGATTTGGTGATCTCCCCAATATCCGATGTACGACCAAGGATCGTCTGGTTCAATGGTTTCCCAGTCGAAACCTCCTTTTGTCACACGGTATGGATTGTACCCATCAAACGTTGTTGCGTTTAAGAATTTATGAATCATGCTTTCAATAAATTCTGGATATGAATGTGCTAGCGCTTCCCAGTTTTGGAATATATCACGCCAGTTTCCTTCGTAATCAAGTATTTTTGAACCATCAACTTCACTTCGCGTATTGATAGAGAATTTGTTCCAAGGACGACTTGGATCTCCGTGACGACGACTGAATTTTAATGGCATGTATTCTAAACATAAACGTCTGAAGTTTTTGTCTGGGCTGTCGTATGCTAATTCTTTTAGTTCAGAAATGGTAAAGATCTCGGGTAATGCATTGATGATGTTTTCCGCAGTTCTGGCAACTTTTTTGTTTGCGTTTGAGATATAGTTTTTAAAATCCCACTTTTCAATTTGATAATTATCGTCAAAAATTCCACCACGCATGATATTGAATAACGTGTTTGCAAAATGACGTGTGTCTCTAAATTTGTCAGCGGATAGTTGTAACGCATCCGAAGCGGCATTGAGTGCGACTAAACGTTCTGTACCAACATTTATAGTTTGTTCTATTTTTTCAGCTAAATCTTCTTCATTTTGTATTTGATGTGATAGGTTTGCAATATCAGCATGATCTTGATTTACATTTGCAACCGTTATCCACTCTTTGCTTTCAGAAGCATCTAAGCTTACGTCAGCATTTATAAAATAGGCTCCTTTTTCCGCTTTTACATCTATTTCTTGCTGAATTGGATGGCGTTTGCGGAATTCTCTTAGTTGTAATGACGATAGTAAGTAACGTGCATTGTCAAACCCTAATGACCAAACTACATTGGCTTTTAAGGCTTCACTTGGTGCTGCTTTGTCTACAATTATCGCGCTAAGCGCATAGATTCCTAAACCAGTACTTTCTTCTAATTCATTACGTTTGTAGGCATCTACAAGATTACTACTTGCGTTTTGTAAATCTGCTCCAACACCAAATGGCAAAACATTTTGAATTCCATCTAATATAGAAACATGAACTGTTTCTTGAGAATTGTTGATTAGTTTTGATTTTTTTACGAATCCGTACTGATCACTTGAATTCCACATATAGCGAAATGTCAATTCTAAATCATGATTAATCTCTTCAAATAGTATTTTGTTTCCATAATTGTTTTTATAGAGATTTCGCGTTACTTCATACATTCCTTCGTACCGTTCTGAGAATGGTTCCCAAAGTTGTTCTTTGTTGTTTTTAGTAACTTGAAAAATTGATTTATTTCCAGTGATATCTGCTGACTCTGTGATTTTATCATCAGTGTAGTATGGAAAAAGTGCGTATTCTGAATTTTTACGTCCAGCTGATAATCCTCCATTACTGGAGATAAACATCCAGTGATTGGAATCGCTTACGATACTCATAAAAAATGGTCTGATGGTATCGCTGTTCGAAATTTTGTAAAAACTTTCGTTGTCTATGTGTACGGTTTCTATTTGAGACATATTTGATAAAATATCTTGATCTAAGCTTATTGTTTCATTAATCATTATTGGTCAATTATTACTTCCAGAGAAGTAGGGGAATTTTAATGTATGTTTAGAGTTTTATTCTTGTGTGATATCGTCAAAATAATAGATATCACCATCACATGGAGCATTTCTTTCAAAGTAGATTATTACACTTTTAAAAGTTCCGGATGCAACATTTGTGAAGTCAAAACTAAGTTCTTGCCATTGCCCTACTTGTGTTATGGTTGCAATTCTTTCTTGAAAAGGATTTACGTTTGGAAAAGGCATAAATTCTAGTCTTAGCGTAACATCAGTAACTTGATTTTGTGCTAAAACCTTCATTTTAAAAGTTTTGTTGGTAATTGTTGAAAAATCTAATGGAGTTGCAAGTTCAACACCTACTCCAGACCAAACTTCACAACCGTTTGCTTTTTCATAGACTTGTACATTACAACTACTGTTTACGGCATCTAATACTGGATTTGATACAATAGCACCGCCAATGTTTCCGAAGGCATCAAAGATTGTATCATCACTTAAAAAAGTCCAATTTAGATCACCATTTGCTGGATCAGTATTTTCATCTGTTTCGTCAACACATCCATCAATGATGAATGTTTCTTCAAATACACTGGATGCTCCTTTGTCATTGTATGCTGTTAGGCTTACCGTGTACGTTCCGTTGTCGTACCTTTTTACAGGACTCTCTAATGTGGAAGTTGTACCATCACCAAGGTTCCATGCATACGAAGTGGCTCCGTTGGAAACATTGATGAATGAAATTGTTTTAGAGTCAATTTCTTTAACAAATTTTGCTTCTAATCCTATGAGTTCTACTCCACTTTCATTGTCGTCTTCACATGAAGTGAACATTGCTAATGAGACTACTAGTAGCGAAAGTAGGGTTATTTTATATTTTAAAAATTTCATGTCTTTGTGTTTTTTAGTTATAAACTCTTACGTAGTCAACAAACATTCTTTGTGGAAAAATTGTATTTGCATCTGGGCTACCAGGCAAGTTTCCTCCGACTGCTACATTCATGATGATGTAGAAAGAGTTATCAAATGCCCACGTTCCTTGACCATCAGTTTCTTCTGCAACGGTTTCTGGTGTAATGCTTTGATATAGTACATCATCTACGTAATAATTGATTTGATTTGGACTCCATTCGATACCAAATACATGAAAACCTGTATCAAATCTATCGTTAGTGAGTTCATATTCTTTTGAGATTGATGCTGCTCCTGAATAATTTGGTCCGTGTACACTTCCTAAAACAACTGTAGGAGCATCTCCTAAGTATTCCATAATGTCAATTTCTCCACATGCTGGCCAAGGATTCTGATCACAATCACTTCCTAATAGCCAAAATGCTGGCCATAAGCCTTTTCCTTGTGGCAAACGAATTCGTGCTTCAAAACGACCATATTGTTGCTCAAAAAGTCCTTGCGTTTTTATCCTCGCGGAAGTATAACCACCTGAATTGCTTTCTCTAGCCGTTAGGACTAAGAGTCCATTTTGAACTTCTACATTTTCCGAGTTGTTTGTATATACTTGCAATTCGTTGTTTCCCCAGCCTGGTATGCCTTGTTGCGTTCCATCTCCTAAATCGTACGTCCATAAGCTTGCATCTGGCGCACCATCAATATCAAACTCATCAGACATGACTAAATTATTTAGCGTAGCAACTGTCTGTGTTTCATCTGCTTCACAACTAACAAAAACAACACTTGAAATGATTGTTAATGCTAGCATACTATTTTTAATTATTTTTTTCATATTTAAAATTTTATGAATTCTTAATAGAAATATATGTTGTCGACTAAAAATGATGCTCCGTTAGAGGAAACAAAAACTATGTAACCGATATTACCTAAATTAGGAGAGCCTGAACCGCCACCACCTGTAGGTAGTGTAAAGGAACTTAAAGGGATATCTATACTTACCCAATCTCCTTGTATCAATTGACTGCTGATATTGAATCCACCAGCTGATCCATCACCGAAACCGTTGTCAGTGTCATCCGGACCAAAATCTATTAATTCCATGACAAGTGCTGAACCA
Organism: Kordia sp.; assembly: GCF_965283645.1. Classification (GTDB taxonomy): domain Bacteria; phylum Bacteroidota; class Bacteroidia; order Flavobacteriales; family Flavobacteriaceae; genus Kordia. Next base: position 529,135 of record NZ_CBDIPG010000001.1, read on the forward strand.
GCACCGCTTGTTAATTGAACATCTAAATGTACCATGGTCTCGCCCGTTACATTTACAGTTCCATTCCATCCAATTCCTATGAAGTCTATTCCTTCATAGTTTACGTGATTGTTACCATCAAAACCTTGTACTGAAATATTCTGAGTATTCGAACCTGCAAATACTCCTGGATCAAATCCGTCAACGCTTGTATAAGAATCACTATAGATAGAAATGACATCTGCTTGTGCTTGTGTTGGAGTTGGAGCATTTACAAATGATCCTGTTGAAGTTATTTCTAAAGATCCGTTTGCTGTTGCATTTCCTATGTTTGCTGTTATAGTAGCTACACCAGCTCCAATAACACTTACATCTCCATTAGCATTTACTGTAGCAACTGACGTGTCTGATGAAGCGAAATCGAAATAATTTTTTGAAGCCTTAACCGATACGTTCTGTCCGTTTGCTAGGTTAAAAGTGGCTCCTAAACCATCAATTGTTTGCGTATATCCTGTAAAGTTATCAATTTCTACATCTTGTCCATTAAGCATAAATGGAGCTACTAAACTTACAGTTCCTAGGTTTTCAAATCTTAATTCATCTATCCAAAATGTGTATCCAATATTGTCATTAAATGAGCTTGCATCGGCAAAGTTGTCATTTCCTAAGGCATCAAAAGATCCTGCAGAGAATAGGAACATTCCTCTTTCTTGTATTAGTTTTGAAGCATCAGGAATTGGAATGATATATTTTTTCCAACCGCTTGATAATTGAATTACTGTTGAAACAGGATAGGTATCTGTTAAGAAATCAGTACCAAAACCTACTTCTATAGTTCCGGTAAGCGTACCTTTTGCCCAAAAAGTTAAAGCATCGTAGCTAGATAAATCTCTACCTTCACCTCTGTCTTTAAAAATTCCACCAATAAAGTTACCATCTGGATCATTTGGAGCTGGCACATCAATTCTTATAGACGATGTGCCTTCATAAGCTACGTCTTCGTCGGTTCCAAAACCTTCTGTGTTTGCACCAACAGCAGGATCAAATGAAGTAAAAAATTCATCTGTAAGTCCAACTGGAGCATCCGTAAATATATCTGGTGTGTTTGGGAATCTTGCTTCTACCGCATCATCCGATATATCTCTTTCACAACTTACAGTCATTGCAATCGCTAAGCCTGTAAATAGTATATTTTTGAAATATGTTAATTTTTTCATTTGTATAGCTTTTTTATTTTCCAATGTTGATGTGTATGTATGTTCTTATTTCCCATTCAGTACCATTATCAAATCCAACTGGACTTATTATTGGTGCTGTTGCAAATTCGCCAGCAGTAGCATTTGGAGCATATCTTGGAGAAAATTCATCTAATGCACGCCATGTTCCACGAATTCCAATTCTTGTACTTGGTAAAAGAAACCAATCTGGCTTGCTAAGTGAGGTAGATATATCTAACATTAATTGTGTTGGATATGTTAAATTGAAATCTCTGTGGTAATCAAATGGTCCCCAATCGTTAATTTTTACGTGAGACATTACTTGAATTTTCTTGTAAATCATTCGTATATCTCCACCAAATCTTTTAATTAATCGAGAATCATCTCCATTTGCTTGTGCATTTCCATAGTAGAAGTTTGCAATGATTCCTAATTCAGGTGATACTTTAGATACCATACGTGAGTTTATTTCCCATAAGTCTTCTGCAGGAACTGCATTTGGGAACGCGAAGAATGTACGATTGGCGTTGAATCCAATGTGTGCATCTTGTTGTGTTGGTAAGTGACGGAATACGAATCCTAAGTTTGCAGCAAATTTTGCATCTTCTGCTCTATCGTTGTTCCACTCATACATCCAAGTTCCTGGTGTTGGATCGTAAGTGAAAAGAATTTCTCCAGCTGTCATTTCTCGGTTTCCACCTCGTACTGCAAATGGATCATCAATTACGTTTCTTAGTCTACCTGGTGCTTGCACATCTGATGGCATTGCATCTACTAATGGTCTTTGCCACATGAAGTTTGGTGCAATTTGGAAGTTTCCATATGAATATGTGAAACCAGATAAGAAGTTTGTCATGTTTCCACTTCCAGAATCTCTTAGTCTCCAACCTGTAAATGTTTGTGTTTGGTCGGCTCCTCCATTGGCTACTAATCCCATTACAGAACCTTGTGCATACATGTTGAATCTTCCGCCTTGGTACGTGATTTTTGCTTTTGCTCCCCAATTATCGGTAGATTTTATTTTGTCTTCAACTACCGTGTAATTTCCAGAACTTCCTCTAACATCTTGGTACACACTTCCATTTAATGGGTTTCCTGCCCAAATACCTCCGACAGATAGTCCGACCTTACCAAAGTCTTTTTCGAGTGCTAACGTAGCTCTTTCGATTGGCCAAGCAGGAATTACACCACTTCGTACTTGATTTACATCTAAGACACGACGTCCTGTATCATCAAATTCAAGATCCGTATTAAGATCTCTGTGATAGATACCTGTAATGTCCCATCCTTTATAGTTTTTTGAGTATTTTAATAACATTGTCGGATTTGCTCCCCACCAAAGTTGTGGTCCAAATGCCGCTTTTAAGCCTTTAAAGTCTCGTTTTCCATCTATTTCTATTCCTAAAATTTCTCCTCCGTAGATGTCTAAGTTAGGTCCGTAGTTAGCTTCTGGATATAATCCGAAAATATCTCCTTCATATCCCCAATGGTAATGACCTGTACGATAGAAACCTCGTAAATCGAAGTCTTTGGCATTCCATTCAAATTCTGCATTGTAAACATTAACACGATTTACATCAGAAAGTACTACTTCTCCCGTATTAGAGTCAAGATTAAGGTTTCGTCCTCTATTTTCGTAAAAAATTTCATCGATTGGATTTTCAGCAACACGACCAAGAATATTGAAGTTTACGTTTGCTCTCATGTTAGGAGCGGGATTTCCTTCGACACCGATAAAATATGATTGCATGTGATCAAAACCTAATTGATTTGGATATACATTTTCGTCTGGGTCAGCGTTTTGAGGTGTTGTAATTAAACTTCCTCCAGTATTGAATGTTGTAAATTCAGCTCTTAGTTGACTGATACGTATTTTTTGGTTGCTTCCACCACCAGCGGCGGCTTTATCTCCTCTAGCTCTTAGGACGGCATCCATTATTTGAATGTTGTCAAAGTAATTCGAGAGAAATTCTGAAGTCATTTGAGAATCATATGGGTTTAATTGATGCGCTTCTTTTAGTGCGTAGTAAGCGGCACGTGGATATAATGTGTAAAGACCTCTTGCGTCTGTTGGTCCTTTTGCACAGATACCAAACCACTCTTCATTCATGTTTAAATCTGTTGCTTTTTCTTGATCTCTAGAGTATCCTCCATTTGGCCAAACGGCAACATTATCATGAACATCTAAGTTTTTGGTTTGCATATATTTCCACCAACCATCAGAGAATTGAAATGTAAATCCTCCTATAGAGTTGTTTGCTTTCCCTAAACCTGCCGCATTTGCATATATTTCTTTCCAGTTTCCTGTCATATAATACGCTTGCGAGTATTGATCTTCTTTGTTATCTCTTGCATTGAAAGCATCAGCTCCAAACTCTGCAAATAGTATTGGCTTGTCTAATTCGTCTTTCACTCTTTGGAATGCATCACCAAATGAGATTCCTCGGTACATGTTGGTACCATATATGTCAATGTCTTTACATTCTTCTTTTACTATATCTAAATATAGTAGATCACCATTACAGATAGTAACAGGATGTGATGTATCTATTTTTTTGATTTCTAAGGTTGCATCATTGAAAGCTTTGTATAATGCACGAGCAGATTTTATTTTGTTAGAATCTACGCCTTCAATCGGAATTGCTTCTGTTTCTGCTCCTGTCCATGATAAGTGATAGTTGTTTTCATTTCCTATCATGTACATTAATAGTCCTGGCGTGTCTTTGTATGTGTTAGCCATTTCTATTGCTTCATCCATCAATATTTTTCTTGTTGCTGGGTCAGCATAATCTGTTTGTGGAGTCCAAGCGCCGTTTATAGTAAGTCCGTAAGCACCAAAAGTGATGTTTATCATTGTGTAGATACCGTGCTTTTCATATATGTATCTGACCCATTTAGGTTTTAAGCCATATGTTCTAATGGTATTTACGCCCATGTTTTTTAGCAATAACATTTCAGCGTCTAAAGCTGACATGATAATTTCGTCAGATCTATTCCATATTCCAGGATCGGTAATTGTAGAACCGATAGGTACATAATCCCAGTTCATACCATTGATTATGAAATCTTTTCCGTTAACTACCAATTTCATTCCTTGACTGTTTTTCTCAACAGCAACATTGCCTGCTTGAGAAAACATAGATGTTGTTAAAAAAATCAGTGCTAATGTTAGAAAGGTTTTTTTCATCTGTTTGTTTTTAATTTGTTAATTAGGTCAGATGGAATTCGCAAATAATCAAATTAGTTGTAGACAACTAAGAATCATAGCTCATTTCATTTTGATTAGTTTTTTTTCAATTGATTCGAGTTGGTACTCGATATGATTTTGTTATTTATTAAAACTATATATAATTAGTACGAAATCTTTAAAAAGAACCACAACAAAAAACATACATCGCAATAAAAACTCATTAATTTTACATTATTTCTAATTTAAACACCTTGATTTTAAAGGATTCTCAACGATATTATTTTTTTTATATTTTTTAAATACAACCCTTGTTTTTCAAGTATTTAGCAAGATGTTGTAGTAATGTTGTAGTAGCAATACCGTTTGTTGTAGATGTTTAATGAACTAAATTTGAGTTATATAGCGTATTTGAGGTGTTTACTGTTAAATTTACGAAATCGATGTCGTTGTTTTACACCTTTTTATATAACATATTTAAAGCTTTATCTTTTAGGTATTGAAATTAAAAAACTTGCCATTTTTGCACTTCATTGATATGAAAGAAGCAAATGATATGGCAAGTTTTTTTAGCTTATCCAAATAAAATTAATTATTTATTGGTATACTCTAACATAGTCAATTTCCATTGAGTCTTGTGTAAATGCTGGATCTATATTTCCACCAAGTGTTCCTCCCATTGCAACATTTAGAATAAGGAAGAAATCGTCATTAAAAGGTAACGTTGCATCATTGCTAACCGTATGAAATACAAAATCATCTACCAAGAATATAATCTCTGTCGCTGTCCACTCTACAGTGTAGTTATGAAATTCTGTTGTTGATGTTGGTAATGAAGTTGCTGCAGAATCACCTGCGCCTGGAGACACTGCTGGATGATGTACAGTAGATAGCACTGTATTTTTATCTTGTCCTTTTTGTTCCATAATGTCTATTTCTCCACATGTTGGCCATCCAACTGTGTCAAAGTTTGCGCCTAACATCCAAATTGCTGGCCATGTTCCTTGCGAAGCTGGTAATTTGGCACGAACTTCTACTCTACCATAGGTAAATTCGTATAAATTTTCTGATTTTAATCGTGAAGAAGTATAGTTTCCACTACCGTCTTTTATAGCGGTAATTTTTAGCATTCCATTTTCTACGACTACATTTTCAGTAGCGTTGGTATATTCTTGTGATTCGCCATTACCCCAACCACCTGCTCCAAGGTCGTATGTCCAATTTGCTGCATCTGGCGCACCATCTACATTAAAATCGTCTTCCCAAACTAAGTTATTGTATTGCGTTTGGAAATTATTTGATGCTGGTTCTGCAGATGTAATGATAAACCACCAATCAAATTCTCCGTTTCCGTCTGTAGTTCGTAGTACTAATTCATTTGGTACAGAACGATCAAATATTTCATAAGTTTGCGATCCGCCTGTATAATATCCAATGAATCCGTCACCTGTAAGTGTAAGTGTTTCAACGCCTCCTGGTGCAATTAATCCCCAAGTTTCATTAAAGTCATTGAATGGTAAGTTTTCAACATCTGCTCCATTTATGGTTCCTCCAGATGCTCCTAAATCATTAACCAAACCATCACGTCCAAATATAGTTCCTGAAGTATCCATCGTTGGATCGTCGTTTGTACTGTCTGTGATAAATGTAAATGTTCCGTCTGAAGAAAAGACATATCGATCATCATACATTCCTACAGTTGCTTTTTCGTCTGGACCTGCGCCATACCATTCTGTTGGTATTGAACCGCCAACTGGCCCTAGCCCAAAGTGTCCTTGTTGTTCTGATTTAATTCTCCATGATCTTGAACCAGTTCCAACTAATTTTTCAATTAATTCTGCTGGTGGTGCATAGGTTGCTAATACTTCAACAGTAATTGTCGTTGATGTTGAGTTTCCTCCTGTTCCGTAGGCTATAACCGTTACAGTATATGAGTTTATACCTAAACTTGAGAATACAAATGAAGCTGCTCCTGCAGAGTTAGTTTGCTCATTTCCTTCGTATACAAATCGGTATGTACTTGTGTCTTCGGCAGAAGCACTGAAGTTTACAACTCCACTTCCGTCTCCGTTAGGATTGTTTCCGTCTTGTCCAACAATTGTAGCAGTTACCTGTAAATTAGTTGGAGTTAGTAAATCTCCCACGGTCGCTTCATCATCCTGACAACTAACTGTTAGTAACAGAATACTCAAAAGTGATGTGAGTATGTATTTAAAATTTTTCATCTGTTTGTATGTATTAATTTCTTGTTAGTTTAAACGTCCAAAATACGCCTGAACCTGCTTCTATTTCTACTGTAATTGTATTGTTATCAATAAATGTGACACCATAAGTAATTGAACTTGGTGCATCTGCTGGACTTGAAAGTTCTCCTGCATTGTTTGCTTTCGGTATTCCTAGGTATGAACCTGTTCCATTTAATGTTACGGTTCCTGCGGTTTCATCATATGTAAACGTTCCTGGCGTTCCATCATGTGGTGCAATTGGCGCTCCACAAGCATCTCCACTTCCACTTTGCCATCCTTCAATCCATGTGTCTGCTCCTAATACATTTGTAAACGATCCGCTACTCCCAAATACATATTCATCATCATAGAAACATCCTCTTTCTGCAACTTGTGCATCACTAATTGAGAACCATTCTCCTGAACCTGCAGCTGGCCCTACTTTTAACGATCCTGCTTCTGAAGCAACACTCCATGAACCTGCTAACGGTGATACTGGTGTTGTATCTCTTATTAGTTTGTATGTCCAGAATACGCCTGAACCCGCTTCTACTCCAACCGTTATTGTATCATTGTCAATAAAAGTAACTGTGTATGTTATAGATGATGGAACTGCTACTCCTGGCAATTCTCCTGCGTTGTTTGCTTTTGGCAATGCTATGTATGCTCCTGCTCCGTTAATCGTAACCGTTCCGGCAGTTTCATCATGTACGTATGTTGCTGTTGCTGATCCGTCATGTGGTGCAATTGGTGCTCCACAAGCATCTCCGCCTCCACTTTGCCATCCTTCAATCCAAGTATCTGCTCCTAATACATTGCTAAATGAACCATTTGCATCAAATACATAAGTATCGTCATAGTAACATGCTCTTTCTGCAACTTGTGTATCACTGATTGAGAACCATTCTCCTGAACCTGCTGCTGGTCCTACTTTTAGTGATCCTGCTTCTGGTGCTACTTTCCAAGTTCCGGTTAGTGGGCTTGGGCCTGATGCTGTTTTATAGAAGTAGATGTTATCAATAAATACGGTTCCTGCCGCCCAAGGTGTTCCAACAAATTTTAGCTGGAATATTTCATTTACTGATAACCCTTGATCTACATATTCTGAGATTGGAATTTCAATACTTGTCCATGAATCTGCAGTTAATGGACGTGTTACTGGTGCTTCCGTTGCGCCACCTGGTCCATTGATAAGTGATGTTTCAAGATCGGTAACGACATCAGCTGTCCAAACATCTATGTGTAAGAATTCCATGTTTGAAACATCAACAGATGTTCCGTCTGCTAAGGCAATTCCTTGATAGCTTATGTTTACGTATTGTAACATTTGATCTCCGTTTAAATCAAACATTGCCCAACTACTACCTTGTCCACCTTGTCCCCAATCTGGGAAATAGTTTGTATCTGGCACATCAGTATATGCAGCACTAAATATTGAGATTACATCCCCAGGATTTCTTGCTGGTGGTGTTGGTGCCGCGGCTAGTGGTTGTACTATTGCTGTTACTTCAAATTCTTCTGTGTAAGTTGTGGTTTCAATTGCACCACCCATTGCTTCAACAGTTATTGTATAAGTTCCTGGATCAGCATATATGTACGAGATTGTTTCTCCTATGTTTCCTGAAACGACTTCACTTCCGTCTCCAAAGTTGATTACATTCGTCATAGCAAAATCTGCTGTAGCTGTAATGTTTACTTGTTTTGAGATTCCTGGATCATTTTCAATAGTTACCACTAAGTTTTGTGGTGCTTGAAATGATACTACAATTTCTTGTGTGAGCGAAGTTGAAGTTCCGCTAAGTCCTTTTCCTGTTAAGGTAACTTGGTATGTACCTTCTGCATAGGTATGTTCTACAAAGTTTCCTGGCATGATGTCTTGTTCTACTTCAGCACCATCTCCATAGTTAATGTCAAAGGTTGCAACTCCTTCTCCAAGTGGTGTTATTTTCACCAAACCAGTATTATCTTGTGTTATATTTACTAATGCCGATAGATTTGCAGGTGCTTTCGCTGTTTCTACAAAATCGGTATTGTCGTCTTCTCCACAACTGTAAACTAACAGTGCAACGAGACATAAACTGAATACATATTTTATTATTTTCATCTTGTATTGTGGTATTATTTTCTTTTTCTAGCTATTAATATCCTGCATTTTGTTCCCAACGGTTACCAGCCAATTCAATTTCGATTCTTGGAATTGGAAATAGTTCGTTTTTCCCTGGCGTAAACCCTGGAATTGTGCTTGTTTGTCCTGTTCTTACTTGGTCGAAGAAACGATGTCCTTCTCCTGCTAATTCACGTCTTCTTTCTGCTAATACATTTTCTAATGTTGCAGGAATTCTATTGTTTGTGTCTCCAAATGCTCTATCGCGGATAGCGTCTAAGAACGTTTGTGGATTTGCTATTGCTGTTGGTGCACGTAAGTTTGCTTCTGCCGCCATTAGTAATACATCTGCATAGCGAATAGCTCTGTAGTTGTTACTACGGTTAATGTTTGGATCTGGCAATACGTTATCATCTGCATATGGAATGTATTTTAAGTTGAAATATCCTGTGTGTTCAGAACCTTCTGTAAATGTTACATCTGAATTTGAAGCTACAAATGCATTGATGTCTAATACTGTTGCCGCTAAACGTGTATCGCCAGCTTGGTATAAATCAACAACTGCTTGTACAGGAATGTTGAAACTGAATCCAGAACCATATGGACTAAAGTCTCCACCTTGAAAACGTGGTCCCATGAAACCTACAGCCGGATTTCCTTCTATACATTGGAAACAACCAAAACTTGCTCCGTCTTGTGTTCCTGAGTGTTGTACTTCAAATACTGATTCTTGATTGTTTTCATTACTGTTTAGGAAGATTGTTCCGAAGTTTGAAACTAATTGGTATTGTCCAGAGTTGATTACTTCATTGAATGCTTGTGCCGCTTCTGTAAATTTTTCTTGGTACAAGTATATTTTACCTAGTAATGCCCACGCTGCTCCTTTTGTAGCTCTTCCGCTTTGTGCTTGTTGCCAAGGTAGTAATGGAATGGAATTGATTAAATCCATTTCTATTTGTGCATATACATCAGCCGCTGGCGTTTTGTCAATTGATTGTGATTCTTCTATGGTGATTCTTCCATCTGTGTACATTGGTACATCTCCGAAGAATTTTACCAATTCAAAGTAGTAGTATGATCTTAGGAATAAGTTTTCTGCTAATAGTTCATCTTTCCCTTCAAATTCTATATTGTCTTGAAATTCTACGATGTAGTTTGCTCTACTAATTCCTGCGTACATCCATTGAAATATACTTCGCAATCCACCATTGTCTGGCGTATGTGTCATATCGTCAATTTGTTGCCAATCTAATACATCTGTTGGATTTTCTCCACCACATAAACTGTTATCAGAGGCAATTTCACCTAAAATGTTGTTTAAGTACGTTGTGGCTAGTAAATCATATACACCAACTAGTGCATCTTGATAGTCTTGTTCTGAATTAAAGAAGGTTTCTGAGTTTTCTTGACCTTCTGGTAGTATTTCTAGGTAATCATCACAAGATTGGATACCCATAATCATGATGAACGCTATTGTTATTTTTGTTATCTTATTATACATATGCTATCTTTTTTAAAATGATACGTTAAGTCCTGTTGTAAATGTTCTTGCTAATGGATATTGCCCTAAATCAACTCCAGCGCCTAATGGGCTAGCATTTGATACATCTGGGTTAAATCCTTGGTATTTTGTAAATGTGTGTACGTTGTTTACAGCTATATATAGTCTGAATCTGTCCAAATGAATTTTATCCAATACCGATCTTGGTAAAGAGTATCCAACTTGAATGTTTTGAATTCGTAAGTACGATCCGTCTTCTACAAAGAAATCTGAGAATAAAAAGTTGTTTGCTGCATTTGTTGATGCTCTAGGAACTGTGTTTGATGTTCCTTCACCTGTCCAACGATCTAAGTATAATGTAGGTTTGTTGCTATAAGTAAGGAAACGCTCATAACTTCTTGCAATATCGTTTCCGATTGAAGCATATAAGGTGGTTCCGAAATCAAATTGTTTGTAGTTCATGTTTAAGTTGAATCCCATGGTAACATCTGGAATTGGATTTCCAATTACTGCTTGATCGTCACTACTTCCAAATTCTACTGTTCCATCACCATCTACATCTACATATCGAATGTCTCCTGGTTGTGCATCTGGTTGTAGAGCATGCGCATCAATTTCTGCTTGATTTTGGAAGATTCCGTCTGTTTGTAATCCGAAAAATACTCCAATTGGCAATCCAGTTTGAAATCTTGATGTTGTTTGATTTAAACCAAATAATCCACCTGGTATAAATCCTGCCGCATTATTTACTTGTAATGCTTTGTTATTGATACTGGTTAGGTTGTAACCAACACTTACATTGAAATCGTCTGAAAAGTCATGACTGTAGCTAATTGTTAAGTCAATCCCTTTGTTTTCAATTGTTCCTGCATTTATTACTGGTGGCGAACTTCCTCCAGCTGTTGAACCTAAAATTCCTGATACTTCTGGAACAAGTAGTAAGTCTTCCGTACGTTTTTGGTAATAATCTACCGTTACATCTAAGTTACTATTAAATAAGCTTACATCAACACCAATGTTTGTTTGTGTATTTGTTTCCCATTTTAAGTTTGGATTGGCAAGTGCTCCAATAGCGTTTCCAAATGAAAGGTTGTTGTTGAAAGGATACGTTGCTTCAGCGCCTCCACCTTGTAAGAATCCTAACCAACGATAACTACCAATTTTGTCATTACCTGTAATTCCCCAACTTGCTCTTAGTTTTAGGTTTGTAATTGCTTCTGATTTGAAGAAATCTTCTTTCGAAATCGCCCAACCACCTGATATTGATGGGAAATACCCAATTCTGTCATCTGGACCAAAACGTGTGGAAGCATCTCTACGAACCATTGCCGACAGTAAGTACTTTCCTTGATAGTCATATTGAATTCTACCAAATAATGAATACCATCTGTCTTCGTTTCTTCCCGTGTTTCCTGTTCTACTGTTTACACTTCTTGTTACACTTTGATTGTCAATTACTGGATCACCATTTACGTCTAATACTAAGTTTCCACTTGTATCACGCACAAATAATATGTTTTCATCATATATTGTTGATTGCGTATTGCTTAAGAAAGCATTGCTCCAGTTATCTGGTCCATTTACCAAGAATCCAGAAGCAAATAATCCGTCATATTGTTCGCTTCGTATCGAAGCTCCTAATAATCCTGAAAAGTTATGATCTCCAAATGATTTTTTATAGTCTAGGAATGTTTCCCAAGTGTAATCGAAATATGTTTCTACGTTTTCAACTACCGTACTGTATAAATCACGCTGGTCATTGTCATTTGTATCTGTTACAAATTGATTGTTTTCTACAGCAACATTGTTTACTACTTTTCCTGGTCCGTAATATTGAAGCGGGAAATATGCACGTCCGACAACATCAGCATAGTTAAAGTTGAATCGTGAGGTTACTTTCATATCTTGAATAATATCGTATGCCAATTCAATTTTTCCAGTAAAACGATTTACTTTCGTTTCATTAAAGGTATTGTTTAGTAATGCAAAAGGGTTGATAATTTCAATTCCTTGCTCTTGTCCAATGTATGCAAAACCTCTTGAAGGTCCAGTTCCGTCTGTACCATCAAATATAGGTGATAACGGAGAAGCATTTGCCGCATAGTACAATGCAGATCCTCGCCCACTTTCTGGAATTACTTTACGCTTTATGTTTGTGTATAGTAAAAAGGTGCTTAGATTAAATTTGTCGGTAAGATCAATACTTAAGTTGTTTTTTAATGTCCATCTTGTAAAGTTTGACTTGTCACTTGCAATAATACCTTCTTGTCCAAAGTAACTTCCACTAAACCCGTATGTTACTTTTTCAGAACCACCTACAGCGCTTAAACTGTGACTGAATACTGGTGCGGTACCAAATAATTCGTCTTGCCAATCAGTTCCTGTGCCAAGTCCTTGCAAATTTGGAAAAGGCAAAGCATTTCCATCAGCAATTTCTACTTCATTTACATATACTGCATATTCAGAAGCATTCATTAGGTTTAATGTGTTTGATGCTTCTTGTATGGAATAGAATGAGTTGTATGAGAATTTTGTAGCTGTGTCTTTTTTTCCTGTTTTGGTTGTAATTAAGATGACACCATTTGCGGCTTGTACTCCGTAGATTGCCGAACTCGCATCTTTTATAATGTCTAATGTTTCAATATCATTAGGATCAACCACACTTAAATCCGTTCCGATGTTTACACCATCTACAATTACTAACGGACTGTTGTCTCCGTTGGTTGTAATACCACGAATACGAATGTTGAGTGCTGAACCTGGCGAACCAGAATTCGCATTTACTTGAACTCCCGCGGCACTTCCTTGTAGTGCTTCTTCAATTCGGGCAGGATTGGCTTCTACAATTTTTTCAGCGGCAATACTAGTGTATGCACCTGTAACCAATTCTTTTCGTTGTGAACCATATCCAATAACAACAACAGATTCTAACGATTCAGCATCTTCTTTCATTATAATGGTTAATTCATTATTGGAAGTCACAACAACTTCTTGCGCTGCAAATCCAATAGAAGTAAATACGAGTGTACTTCCTTTGGGTACATTTTTCAGGGTAAATAGCCCATCAAAGTCCGTGGCTGTTCCTTGATTTGTGTTTTTTAGTAAGACGTTTACGCCTGGAAGCGGCATATTGGATCCTTCTTCCAACACTTTTCCTTTTATCTCAAGGTTTTGCCCATAACTCCATATTGAGGAAAGGATGAGCGAAAGCATGATTAAATAATGGTTCATATAGTTGATTTTTTATTGAGTACAATTTATTTACAATTGTTAATGATTCCTTAAAAAACACCTATACAAAAAATATACATATCAAAAAAAGATGTAATTTATTAACGAATTGATAATATAAACCTAACTATACTGTAGTATTCTCAGTAAACACCTATGCTGTTAAAATATAAGATATGTTGCGTATTGAAGCCTACTACAACGTTGTTGTTGTGGTAATGTTGTGGTAAAAAAGTGAATTGTTGTACTATTTATAGGTTCAAGAAATAGTCATTAAGGTTAATTTCGCGAGCTAAGCTGATTTTTTTACGCAATCGATATCGTTTTATTTCAACACTTCTAACTGAGATATTTAGCAATGGAGCAATTTCTTTTGATGATAAATTTAAACGTAAATACGCACACAAACGAAGATCATTTGCTGTCAGTTGTGGATGTAATTCTTTTACTTTTTTAAAGAAGTCTTTATCTGCATGATTGAATGCTTCTTCAAAAAATTTCCAATCTTCTGCGTTGTTAATGTTTTTATCAATTAATCGAATTACTGGTGTCACATTGTGTTCTCCATTTTGCTTGTTTAGTTCTTGTTTTATACTATTGAGCGTTTCATTCTTTTTAATCATATTCATCGTAGCAATTGCCAATTCTCGATTTTTAGATTCAATATCACTGTTAAGTTGTAAATTTTTTAGCTGAATAATTTCTTTTTGGGCTTCTAACTCTTTCAATGCTAAATCACGAGTTGTTTTTTCTAGTAAACGCTCACGTTGTTTTTTGTAATAGCGTCTATAGAAACCGTTTAATGCTGTAAAGAGTAGTATTGTTAAGAGTATATAAATGCATATTGCCAAGTTAGATAAATACCAAGGTCTGTTAATTTCAAATGTATATGTTGCCGTGTTTACCGTTTCTTGATTGTCAATTCGAGCTTTAACTTTAAACACATAATCGCCGTGTGGCAAGTTTTCAAAAGTTACGTTTGCTGTTGTGCTCCACTTGCTCCATTCTTCATATAAACCTTCTAAATGATATGAGTATTCTGCTACTTCATATTTATTGTAGGCAGGAATACTGTACATAAATGTTAAAAAGTTCTCTTTGGCCTTAAAATCGCCATCTATTCCTAATGGAATGTTATGACTTCCGCCAGAAAGCGTATTACTTGTAATGGTGTTGATAGAAACATTATAATTTACCAAATGCATTGCATCTAAATCTATCATAATATATCCGTCAGAAGTTCCTAACAGATAGTTCTTCCCTTTTAAATGCGAAATGTTTTCATAACCTTTCATTTCGTTTCGCAACGATTGTGGAATGGCAATTTTATTTACTTTAAAGCTACCATTTAGCTTTTCTCGTGTTACATAGTTGATGTAATTTTTTGTGAATGCCCATAGATAGCCTAAATTATCTACTACTAATTTCCCTGAAGTGTATTCATCATTTTGAAAAATGGTACTTAGGATTGAATCTTTTTGAAACGTTGCACTTTCTACATCATACCCAAAAATACCGTTCTTATTGGCTTGATAGATGGTATTGTTGAATTGAATTAAACTCGAATTTAAACTTTTTTGAAGCGAGTCATTTTTTTTGAATGTTGTTACACGTTTATAATCAGGACTTATAGTTAACTCATATACACCTTTATATTCATGATTCATTAAGATTTTTGATGGTGAAACCCATTCAAAGTGTTTGGACGAAATGTTGAAATCTTGTAGTTTATGACTGAATTCCCATTCGGTATCTTCTTTTTTAAACATGTACAATCCGTCATAATTCCCTTGAATAAAGACATTATCTTTTCCTGGAACCGTTTTTATATCCCACGTTCCGAGCATGGTTCCTATTTTTTGTTTCGTTCCGTCTTTTATGATAAAAGTTCCAGAATCGTGTCCGCAAAATAATTCTTCATTAATTACACGTAAACACCAAGTTTGTCCTTTTGTGCCTTCTATAAACTTGAATGCTGTTGTAGCATCTTCTTTTTTGTAAAATACACCTTGATTTGTTCCTAAATAAATAGTTCCGTTGTGAATGATAGATGCATAAATAGTTCCCAAGCGACCTTTTTGATCGGCAAAGTATTTAAAAGGTTCTTTTGTATTGATACAATTGATTCCATTATCAAGTCCAACCCAAACATTTCCGCTTACATCTTCAAATAGTGAAAGCGCGGTGTTATCACCCAATCCATTTCCTTGATCTATTTGATATAGTAAATCGCCTTCTTTTGAAATATGTAAGATTCCGTTGGAAATTGTTCCCAATATGAAACTTCCATCCGTTAATTGAATACTTGTATAAATACTTTCTTGGTTGTATTGCTCTTGATATGGCAATTGAATTACTGTTAATCCTTCATCACCATAGGTAAACCAACCATTGTTACGTGTTATGATTATTTTTTTATCATCTTGCTGAAAAATACCAACAATTCGGTTTTTTTGTAAAATAGCATTGCTACTTTCTAGCTTTTTCTCACCATTTTGGATACTGTACAATCCTTCATTTAATACTTGAAAAAAGAATTCGCCATCAATTTTGTATAATTTCGTTAAAATATTATCAACATGAATTGTTTTGAACGTTTTTGTTTCGGTATGAAAGCTGTAGATACTGTTTAATGATTGAAAAAGTACCCATTTATCTAAATGAACAATATTCCAAATTTGTTCATCTTCTAACATTTCTATGTTAAATTTTTCACTTAACGACGTATAGGTAAGAATTCCTTTTTCATTTCTAACCCAACATCCAAAATTTCGATAACAACCTGTGTATATTTTGTCGCCAATTACCTTTACCGAACGCATAATGGTTTCGTTAGGTGTTTTGTAAAGTTTCCATTGCGCGCCATTATATTCTAACAATCCCTTACTATTCGCAATGTACATGTATGAATTGTCAGATTGTGAAATCATCCAATTTTGATTGTCGGCAGTATACGTTTTGGGTGTATAATTTATAATTGGTGGTAATTCTTGTGAAAATGACAAGCACGCATAAAGGAGTAAGAAGGTGTAAAGTATATTTCGCAAAAATCGGCTGTGTTTGGGTTCGATTATAAATTTACTACTATTTTTTGACTTAATTTCTAATTATCGGTAACGAAAATCACTATTGTTTTTGGAAAGTGTCATATTCTTAGACGATCTTCGGTAGAAATTTTATCTTTGCCCAAAAATAATCCACATGGGCGAGCAACAACTTTTTACGGCTGTATATGATTTTTTAATTGCCAATGATTTTAGTGAACGAATAGCTGTCAACGTTAATTTATTTGTATCCATAATCGTAGTATTAGGACTGGCTTTTTTGGTTGATTATGTTATTAAGCGTTTGTTAATTGCTATTGTACAACGCGCGGCTGAGAAGAGTAAAAATCATTTTGATGATTTCTTAGTAAAAAATAAAACACCACAATATGTAGCGCATTTATTACCTGCACTTTTAATAGCGCAGACAATGCCTTATGTATTTATTCACTTTGAAGAGTTTCAACAAAATTCGTTGCATATAATCAATTTATTGTTGATCATATTAGTGATTCAGGTAATTAGAAGCATTCTGAATTCACTTCGTGATTATTTAAAAACATTAAGCTCTTTTAAAGATAAACCAATTGATAGCTACATTCAGGTATTCATGATTTTTGTGTGGATGATTGGATTGGTTACGGCATTTACCATAATTACAGGACAATCTATTCTTACGTTTATTACCACTTTAGGAGCTTTATCTGCTGTAATCCTATTGATTTTTAGAGATTCTATTCTTGGTTTTGTAGCCAGTATTCAAGTTGCTGTAAACGATATGGTACGTATTGGTGATTGGATTACGATGGAAAAATATGGTGCTGATGGTGATGTAATTGAAATTAACTTGGCTACCGTAAAAGTTCAGAATTTTGATAAAACCATTACTACCATTCCTACCTACGCATTAATTTCTGATTCATTTAAGAATTGGCGCGGCATGAATGAATCTGACGGACGCCGCATAAAACGTGCAATTATTTTGAAAGCACACAGTATTCATTACTTGAGTGATGAAGAAATTTCGGAATTGAAAAAGATAGAATTAATCTCTGATTATTTAGATCACAGACAAAAAGATATAAAAGAGTTTAATACATCCAAAGCCGCGGATAAATCTATTTTGATCAACGGACGCAATATGACAAACATTGGTGTGTTTCGTAAGTATATAGAAGAATATTTAGAAAAACACCCAGCTATTAACGAGAACATGATGATTATGAGTCGTCAGTTGCCACAAACACCACAAGGAGTTCCGTTAGAAATTTATGCGTTTAGTAAAGATAAAGTGTGGAAAAACTACGAATATATTATGGGTGATATTTTTGATCATTTGTTAGCGGCTGTTCCTTATTTTTATTTGGAAACATATGAGTTGAATATTGCCGACCGTTAGAAGCACTTCGCTTTGGTCTTAGTTATTGGTTATTGGTTATTGGTTATAAAATTAACGAATTAACAAAACAACAAATCAGTAACTAACAAAATAAATCATTCAACTTCTCAAAAACCTCAACAGCATAGGCTTTGTTAAACGGAACGTACTTTTTGGCAAGTTCAGCATCTGCGAGTTCTGCTTGTACTTGTGCTAACGAAACTAACGTGACATCTGCGACTTCTTCTTTTTGGAGTTCAACTTGTAATGGAGCCTCTAGAATTTCGCAAGCAAATATGGTGATGAATTCACGATCGCGGTAGTCTTCGGCATGTTGGTAATCGATTCGGAAACGTCCAATATGTTGTAATTGATTTGATTTTATTGTGATTCCGAGTTCTTCTTTACATTCTCGTACAGCAGTTTGCACGGCATCTTCTCCACTACTGATATGTCCTGCTACAGAAACATCCCAACAGTTTGGAAAGTTTGGTTTGATGGCTGCGCGTAATTGCAAAACTACTTTTCCACTCTTGGTATACAACCACACATGTGTAGACGCATGAAAGTGTCCATGACGATGTGCTTCTCGCTTGGGAAGTATTTCACCTGTTCGTTTGCCGTTTTCGTCTAGGATGTCGATGAGTTCCATTTTTTGGGTCTTGGGTCTTGGGTCTTGGGTCTTAAAAGAAACGCTTTTCAATCTAAAATCAACAATCGTCAATCTTTTTTTGCTCTTTCGCTTTCTGCACAATCGCCTTTAGCCTCGCTTTGGTTGCTTCCTTTTCTGCGCGCTGTTTGTTGAGCTTGCGTTGCATGAGTTTGGTATGCTTGGCTTTGTTTTTGGTGTTTTTTTGTTTGTTGGGTTTTGGCATAAAACAAAGATATCATTTATTCATAAATGTAATTTAATCAATCACACCTATTTGTTGTAAAATGTTCCTTCCTAATTGTTTGTCAAAGATAAGTTTTTCTTTATCTCTGAAAACTGATATTTCACCAATTGCAGCCTGAATTCTTGGTATGTCAAAATCATTTGTATAATCATGAAACTGTAATGGTAATGCTTGGTGACTTGGATAAAGTAGTACACCTTTTTTACTATTCCAAAATTTACAATAGGTGTAAATTTGTCTAATGTCTTCCGAACCTGGTGTTTTTGTATTTTTCAATATTTTCCACTTCGTATCTAGAATATACGTTTCTTCTCCTTTGAAGATTACAATATCCGATTCTAATCGATTGGTTTGCCAAATGGGTTTTACATCTTTCTTCACAGTTAAATCAGTGTACTTGTGCGTTTCTCTTTTTAGAGCTTTCAATACATATTTCTCCCAAAGCGCATTCATATTGAATAATAAAGCAATCATTTCCTGCTTTCCATCAGCAATATCTGGTCCAAGGTTCAAAATGATGACTTTGGCTAGTTGTATTGCTTTTTCATAATGTGCATTCTTACGGGTAATCTTTATACTATCCAGTTCTTTTTTAGTAATGGTTCTATTTGAGAACTCAGGAAACTGAAGTAATAACTTTTGACAGTTTTTATACAATTCTGTTCCTTTGTTTTTATCTGCTATAATTTCTAATGCACGTACCAATACAAAATGTAATATATGTGCAAGTGTATATTGCTTTTGAGTGGTGTAAAAGCGTGTTTTGTCAATTAAATTTTTAGTGCAATGCTTTTCAAACTTCAACTGCCCTTTTAATACTTTCTGATTGGCTTCTGATGAAATGTAACGCTTTATCAATCCTTTGCGTATTAATGCTTTAATTTCTTTCACGTACGCTTCAAAAAAGATATCTAATAAATGTACTTTTTGAGCGCGTACGCTCGCCGTATCAGTTTGTTTTATATTGACATCTTCTGTGATTCTTAAAATTTCTATAAGCACATCACGCCACAACTTTTTATCTTCGCTTGTTTTATCAATCTTCGGAAGTATCTCAATGATAACATCTTCAATCTGTATCACTCCAACATAACTTGAAAACTTTACTGTGTTACCAGTAATTTTAAAAAAGGAAGCTTCATGCCTACTATTAAAGTCATGTAAAGCCTTTAAATGCTCTTTTTCAAACAGAACCTCTACGCCATTCATATTTGTATACGAATGCTTCACAGTTAATTTTTCGTGTTCAAAGACTTGTATGAGTTTGGTTGCTCTCAATATTTTATAAGTTTATCTTTGTCGTTTTCGCTAATAAACCTGCTTCATTTAAAGCGTCTTTAAACAAATCTTCATCAAAGTGATACACTAAGTCGTATCTAATTTTTGGATCAACTTCTGTATCTGAATTGTAATCAGGAGCAAACTCTACTTCTGTATTTTGTATCGCAATAAAACCTGCGCCCAATACCATTCCTATTTTATCATAATCATTGTAAAAGTATTCTTGTAGCAACGGAATAAGTTTCTTATTAAAAACTTCCATCAACTCCGCAACAGTATCTAAATCTATAAAGTACGAATGCCCAATTTGATGTTCTCTGTCCAACAAAGCAACAAGCCTATTATTTATAGTTTGTAATAAATATTTGGTACTAATACCTTCAATAGGTTTCAAAACTTCATAATCTGGTAGCATTTCTACAAAGGCAAAACGTCTACGCAAAGCATTGTCTAGGGTTTCTACGCTTCTGTCTGCGGTATTCATGGTACCAATGATGTATAAGTTGTTCGGAACACTGAATGATTTTTTAGAATATGGAAGATCCAAACTTAACTCATTGGCATTACCCTTTCGCTTGTCTTTCTCTATCAACGTAATAAGTTCGCCAAAAATATTGGAAATATTACCACGGTTAATTTCATCAATAAACAGCGCATACGGATTATTAGGATCTTTCTCCGCAAGTTCACAAATTTCTTTAAATTTACCTTTTTGTATTTCGTAAGCAATCTCTGTTTGCGCCGCATCTTCACTAACCATTACAGGCTTAATTCCTTCAATAAAATCCTCATAACTAAACGATTGATGAAAAGAAACAAATCGATAACGTTTAATACTTTGTGCCTTCTCGGGTTCATAACTTAAAATATCCATTAAAAGGATTTGAAGGTTTTCAATCAATTCTTTTTTCTCTTCTACTATAAACCAATTGGACTTTGAAGTACTTTTATTAAATATTAATGGATCAGTTCTTCTAGTAAAGTTTACAGTTTTACTATTTTCTATGGTATGTGCTTGTAATTGTCCCCATAAAATAGCATTTATATTATTTGAAGATGAAATGCTACTTTTTATTAAAACAAATTCATGCACTTTTATATCTGCTACTTTGCAAGGCTTTCCTATATTTAACATTGCCATGGCAATGACTTCCCACCAGCTCAATTCACTTATAATATTATCTACATATTGCTTTCTCGTAACTTGTTCTTTGCTTGTTGTAAAAAGTTTAAAGTATTCATTTTGGAGTTTATACGTCTTCCCTGTTCCGGGTGGACCATATAGAATGGTATTTAGTGATAAATCACCCAAGTCAACACCTAACATTGCATTCTCTTGTGATTCATTATTTTGCTGATTATTGTTTTTGCTATGAAATATTAAGTCAATATTATCTTTATTTATAACCTTATCTATCGTTTTTCGATACGTAGCGCGTCCTTTTAAAGTAAAAGGTTCAAAATCTTTTTGCCAATCTACAATGAGTGTATTTTTTGCAATATGCTCTATTACCGTTCCAATGTTGTATATTTCACTTACCGCTACAGAGTTCCCTTTTTCATCTTTTTCAGTATAACTAGTTTTTAATGCTAATTGATCTCCTTCTTTAATATTACTTATAACGTCTTGATATTTGTTATCATATCCATTCTGCCAAATACCTTCTTCAATAAAACGTTCTAACTGACTTTCAGCTCCCCAATGAAAACCAACACTATAATAGTTTTGGTTTTTATAATTTTCGCCATTATTTATTTCTTCTTCAGCGTGTAACTTTATCCGGTTTTCTTTCGTTCCAAGTTTGTATAGTTTTTCCTGTTTAGGTAAAGCTTCTCGTTCTTTTTTCTTTAATTCTTCACTATATTTCCAAGCCTCATGAGATATTTCACTGAAAGATTTTGCTGAAATAGATTTTACATTTGTAATAAATTTTAAATAATCACTGAACTGTACGGAATTTAATTCCAAATTATATTTTTCCTTAAGATATACTTTCGTGTGTTGATCTATCGGTAGATAATCATTAGGCATATACCAAAACATTCCTTGTGTCATTTTAGTAAATGCTGTATGCTTTATTTTTAATACTTCTGAGAATAAATCATCAGACACTTTTCCAGTCTGCATTTCATTAAATAAATCCCATAACAATTCCACATCTTCCTTTCCTCTTTCATATCTATATGGAAAAAACCAACTTTTTTGTTTGTTGGGATTAGGAACTCCTAAATAATCTTTTGGCAAAGGTTGCTTTATACTCCACAGCTGTTTTATTTTGGCAAAGTATTGATTTCTCTTCTCATCCCCGTATTTTAAAAACATTGCCAGAAATGTAAAAGGATCTATTTCATTTAATTTAACAGGAGTTTCTTCATTGTATTTATCTTCCAAACCCGAAGGTATAGGAACATAACCAATTGCTTCCAACAAAAAAGTATCTGCTTTGTTTATTTTTGAACTTTTCTCAAATATATTTCTTCTTATTTTTTCAAAAAAAGGAATCCAAGTAAATTTTTCCATTCAATATTTTTTTATTACTAAATTTAATACTAGAACTATAATTTATATCAAACCTACTATTGTAGTTGCATCTTTATTATTTTCTATACTGTTTGCCGTTTTTGTTTTAGGCGAAGCTATTGATTTGATAACTAGATTATGATTGTAGGTCACTATCTTCTTAATAGGTTTTACAAACTTTATATTACTCGCACAGATTAAAATATCAACTTTAAGTGCTTCATACTTAATAATTGCTTCAATCAAATAAATAGAATAATCGCCCATCGTGAAGAAAGCAATCTTTTTTCCATGGTAAATTAAAACAGTTTCAAAATCTCTCTTATCTCCTCCTACTTGCTTCTTAGCAATAAAAACTGTTGCTCCTTTAGCTATTAGATCATCATATACTAAATTTAGCGTTGTTGTTTTTCCACAATTCCCTTCACCTCTTAATGCTATTATTCTCATAGTTCATTTGTTTAATTTTTAGGTTCCGAATATAATCTAAAGCTTATTGTTTAAGTTACGGTAAACCGTAAACCAACTCCATATTAAAATAAAAACCTAATCAAAAGCACTTCGCTTTCACACCATAAACTTCTCCAATTGCTGCTTTACTTTTTGCCAATTAGGATACATTTCTGTGAGTAGGTTATAAAACGCCATACTGTGGTTGTGATATTTTAAGTGGCAGAGTTCGTGTACTACTACATATTCAATACACTTTTTGGGAGCTTTTATAAGTTCGGTATTTAAGGTGATTTTGCCGCTTTTAGCACAACTTCCCCAACGTTTCTCCATCCAGCGCAGTTTTAGTGTTGGCGTGTTATTACTAAACGCTGTAGCCATTGGTACGTATTTTTCAAACAGTTTGTATATGTGTAGCAACGCTTTTGTATGATACCATAGCTTTAACAAATGCGCTATGCGTAGGACATCTTCTTTACTGTGTGTTTGCACTTCTATATAACCGCCTCTGAGCTTTACGCTTTCCGTAGCGGACACTACTACTTTAAGGCGGTATTGCCTGCCAAGGTATAAATGTGTTTCGCCACTCACATAGCGTCTTGGTGGTGTTAACGGGAAAAATGATAAAAAGAAATCTTGTTGTTTTAGTATCCAAGCGGCTTTGCTGTTTACTTTTTGTGTAATGGTTTCCTGCGTGGTATCTAACGGCGCTGTAACGGCTACTGACTTATCTGGATGCACTTTAATGCCCAAGGTTTTTCGGTCAGCAAAAGCTACGCGGTATTCTATCACAGAAGTGCCATATTGTAGTGTTTGTGTTTCCATAACTACTTATATCTACTTTCTGCTACCTTCATACAGTTTGCAATTAATGTTTCTATGAGTTTCCAATCGGGTGCTGTTTCGTACTTTTCTAGTATGTCGTATACGGCATCACCTATGGCAATATTCATTTTACCTTTAACATCTTCGTTTTTGTACCATTCTACTATTTTTTTGCCATCTATTTGCATGTGTTCTTGTATAATGGCGTCTACAGCTAAACCGACTTCTTCATGAAACGGAACTTTTAGCAATGCAATATCTTCAAATATCTTGTTACTAAAATCATAGAATATTGCTGCCGACTCATTTCCTTCTAACGCTTCAGGAATACTATTTTTTCTACCATTGTTAAACTCTTCTTCAAATTCTTTAGCACGCTTTAGGTATTCTGCTTCACTAATACGTTTTTGGTAGTATGCAGCAATGGTTTCTTTAATAAGTTCGGACAGTTTTTTATAAAAGATAGGATCTTCATCCATGCGCACACTAATACTTTTGTCTATTTGACTTGTAATGTAGTCTGCCTTCGCAGCATCTCCATGTAGCTTTTCTAGTGCTGCATCTCTTCCTTCTTTGCTAAACACATCTATTAAGTCCGTAATATTTACAACTTCACCTTCTGTAGAAATGTGTTGATTGATGAGCTTCTGAATTTTTGGTTCGTATTCTTTATAGTCTAAGTCGTCTCCAAACCGTCGCTTTACATCCATACGAAGCTTTAAGAAAAACTTCGCATCTTTTTTATATCCTTTTATTTTGTTTTCCGAAGTATTGTTTACATAGTGTACCGAAGACAATGCCATTTTTAAAAGCCTAGCAAAGTTGCTCAACTTCGTGTAAAACTTGTCACGAATATCTTTTGGTTGCAACAATTCCTCATACGCCGATGGCTCCAAGGTTTTGTTGCGCAATGTTTTAAAAATGTCCCACAATTCGGAATGTGCCTGTGGCAACTTCTTTGCTTCTTCTTCCATATTGGTTGCCATTCCTACGATGTCTTCTTCTTCAAAACCTAGTGAATTGGAATAGACTTCCAAAGCAGTATCTAAATGCTCCAAATTACCGTAGTAGTCAATAATATAACCATAGTCTTTGCCTGGTGCAACTCTGTTTACGCGGGCAATGGCTTGCAATAATGTATGTTCTGTTAATGATCTGCACAAGTATAATACTGTATTGTTGGGTGCGTCAAAACCGGTGAGAAGCTTGGCAACTACAATGAGTATTTCAGGATGTTCTCTGTGTTTAAAATCATTGATAATGCTTTTTTCATAACTTTTGATATCGCCATACTTATCTATCATGGCATTGAAGTATTCATCCTCGCGGCGTTTGTCTTCATTTACATTGTAAAAACCGTCTGTAGTTCCTTCACGTTGGTCGGATTGTGATACGACTACTGCCGAAGACACCATTCCAATATCATTTAAACACTCATGATATAGCAACGCCGTTTTTATGCTTGGCGCCACCAATTGTGCTTTTGGCTTGTATATATCATTGCTTGTCTGAAAAAACTGTGTGTAATGCTCACTAATATCCAACGCACGTTCTTGTATTACCAATGGTGCTTTGTTGAGTTCGTTTACAGTATTAAATTTTCGCTTTAGGCTCGCTTTTCCTTCTTCTGATAGTTTTGTAGCAATGCGGTCAAAATAACGGTTCAGTGGTTTTTCGTCTACCGTAATTAAGTTGTGTCTGCCTTCATACAGTAGTGGTACTACTGCACCATCGTTTACAGCATCTCTTACCGTGTATGGCGTGCCAATATAACCGCCAAACTTGTTTGCCGTACTTTTTTCCTTTTTCATTAACGGCGTTCCTGTAAAGGCTAAAAAACATGCGTTTGGAAATATCCGTTCCATATTTACGTTAAAAGTTCCGTATTGGGTACGATGACCTTCATCTATAAGCACAAAAATATCGGGCGAGGTAAACGGTGTTTTGCATTGCTTTACTGCCGCTTCAAATTTGTTGATAATGGTCGTAATGATAGCATCACTACTGTCTTGCAGTAATTCTGTTAAGTGCGTGCCTGTACGTGCCTGACGAACTTCTCGTTTACACTTTCTGAAGGTTTCCGATATTTGATCGTCCAAATCTATACGATCAGTTACCAAGATGATTTTAGGATTCAGAATGTTTTTAGGAGTAGCCAGCAATTGTGCCAACATGACCATAGTGAGCGATTTTCCACTTCCTTGCGTGTGCCACACGACGCCACCTTTGCGCTTGCCTTCACTAGTAATAGTTGCCACACGGTTTAGTATTCTGTTTACGGTGAAGTATTGTTGGTAGCGTGCTATTTTTTTGATGCCATTGTCATACAATACAAAGTTATGCATGATGTCTAGTAAACGTTTGGGATTGCAAAGACTGTGCAACAATTGGTCTTGTGCAGTAACTAGCCGTTCTTCTTTTTCTAGGGCATCAAAGTAGCTTTTTACATATTTAAAACGATCACTAAATAGTGCTTCTTTTTCTAATGCCGTTAGTGGCTTGTTTTTTAATTGCTGTACTAATTTTGCATCATTTTCTTCTGCCTTGGCACTTGTGTATTGTTCTTTCCATTTGCTCCAAAACTCTAAGGATGTTCCTGTAGTGGCATAGCTTCCTTCATTGGTGGCAATGCTGAGTAATAGGTTACTATATACATAGAGTCCGCGAATGCCATCTTTGCTAAAGTTGCGAATGTGTTGTTCCGAAGCCAACTCGGTAGGCGATTTGGTGCCGCTAAGCGCAGGACTTTTACACTCAATAACCACCATTGGAATACCGTTGATGAACAACACAATATCTGGACGATATTCCTTGCTGCTACCTGTGCGCAATACACTAAACTCTTCCGTAACATGATAGCTGTTGTTTTGCGGATGTTCCCAATCTACGTATTGTATGGTGTGGCTTTTTTTGTCGCCATCAATGGTTTGCTCAAAGGCTTTGCCAAGTGTAATGAGATTGTAAAATGCATTGTTGGCACTCATGAATCCGTTGTGCATGGGCAAATCTTTTAGTGCCGTGATTGCCGCATTGATGTTTCCTTCCGAGAAGTCATACGTGTTTCCTTTGCGTTGTATGCTGTTTAGCTTTTGTAGTTGCTTGCGCAATACGTCTTCAAAGAGTACTTGCGAACTTTTGTTGCCACGCCACAGTTTTGCCTCATTGGGCGTAACATACGTATAGCCCATAGCAATGAGTAACTGCAATGCAGGTACTTGTGAAATATGATCTTCTTGAAACGAAGGTGTTTTCATGTATCTTTTTGTTTGCTGTCCAAATTGCTAAGGGGAATACTTTTTGGATGTTTATTCTACTTTTTAAGTATTGGGTATTAGGTTTTGGGTCGCTTTGCTTTTGGGTGTTTGGTGTTTGGTGTTTGGTGTTTATACTATATTTTAAATCATAACGTAAACTAGTAAACTTATAAACTAGTAAACTATATTCGCTATTCATTATTGATTTCTCAATACTCAATACTAAAACCTCAATACTAAACGGCAACACGTTTTTTCCCCGTAAGCAATTGCTGCATGAGTCCTTTTTTTTGTGTTTGTAATGATTGTAAATAGGCTTGGTAACTTTCTATTTCTTTATCTGCTTTGATTAATATGTTGGCAATGGCTTTTTGTTCTGCTAATGGCGGAATTGTTACTTTAAACTTTTTAAAATTAGAAGTTGAAAGTTCTAAGAAAGTACTACCTGAAGATTTCTTGATAAAATTATTCTTTTGAGAGCTAAGCAGATAATAAAAAAATTCAAAATCATTATTTTCATCTACATAAATATTCTTAAAACCTTGATTCGTTGATGATTTTTCTTTAACTATTGATAAATCTCCAATGGTTGCTCTTGTACAAATGATTATTGTATTTTTTGGAAATATTACGGCAGATGATTTTTTTATACCTTCTAAGGTTATTCTTCTTTGTGATTTTTCAACAAATTTTCCTGATTTAGATATTTCTGTTGGAGTGAACCAGTTTATGTTTCCATTCCAAAAATCAGCTTCTTTTGTACTTGGAGTTCCACCTGTATATATTTTACCTGTTTCATCCAATCTTGAAACACTCCATTCTTCAGAAAAACCAGCCAAACGTTTTTTTCCGCTTAATAACTCTTGTAAAAGTCCTTTTTTTCGCTTCCGCAGATTTGACAAGAGATTTGTTGTCGTTGTAATAGCTTTGTCCCACGTAGTGAGAATATTGGCTATTTGTTGTTGTTCTTTTAGTGGGGGAATAATCAAAGGCATTTTTTTCAATCTTGAACCTTTTATTCCTTTTACAGTTGAACCTGTAGATTCCAAAATCAGTTCTTTTTGAAAATTAAATGATAGTAGAAACCACTTTAAAAAATTATTACTAAGCTTTTCACTTGAAGAAGAAAGTTTGATTACTCTTTGTGCTAAAGCTATATTTTCTCTATCAATTTGAGCAACATTTCCCATTGGAGCTTCGGTAGTAATCAATACTTCTCCAAGACTTGGTTTTCCTCTAAACATAACATCTTCGTAGGAATCTTTTGAGATATATTCAACAGAGCATTTATAATCAATAAAACCCTTTTTAATATTCTTTGCTGTAACTAAAAATACTCCTTTATTAGTTTTTTTAGGTGTTTTACCTCTATAATCAACACCATTTGTATAATCAGAAATTTTCACAGCTTCCCAATCGTTTGGTATCATTCCAAGTTTGGTCATTTTGTAGCCGTGAGTCAATTCTGCGGAAGCGTCCACTTCGACAGGCTCAGTGACCGCCGTTGCTGTAGAGTTTTGATTTTTGTTTGTAGTTCCCATATTAAAATCCAAGTTGGTTTAGAAATTCCTGCATTTGGTTTTCTACGCTTGCCAAGGCTGCTTTTAGCTGTGTTATTTCTTGTTGTGTTTGGGCAATGTCTACAGGTGTTTCTTCCTCAAAAGTATCTACATAGCGCGGTATGTTGAGGTTGTAGTCGTTTTCTATAATTTCTTCCTTGGTGGCTATGTAGCTGTATTTGTCAATGGTTTCCCAAGTACTAAAGGTATTGTATATGGTATTGATGTCTTCTGTGCGCAGTTTGTTTTGGTTTTTACCGTTTTCAAAGTTATTGCTGGCATCTATAAATAATACATCGGTGTTTTGCTGTTTGTTTTTGTCAAAGATGAGTATGGCAGCTGGTATGCCCGTACCATAAAACAGATTGGCTGGCAAACCTACGACGGCTTTTAGCAAGTTTTCGTCAATGAGTTGTTTGCGTATTTTACCTTCGGAGCTTCCTCTAAAGAGTACGCCATGCGGTACTACTACGCCTGCCCTACCATGCTCGTTTAGTGTAGCAATCATGTGGGTTATAAAGGCATAGTCGCCTTTGCTTTTGGGTGGCACACCTCTGTGGAAACGCTTGTATTTGTCTGCGGCGGCAACATCTGCGCCCCATTTGTCCAACGAAAATGGCGGATTGGCAACGACGACATCAAATTTTATGAGTTCGTCGTTTGCCAATAGTTTGGGTGTGTTAATGGTGTCACCCCACTCAATGGTAGCGTTGTCCATTTCGTGCAAAAACATGTTCATCCGTGCCAATGCCCACGTGCTTCCGTTTACTTCCTGCCCGTAGAGTGATACGTTGGTGTTGCCAATTTCTTTAGCGGCTTTTAGGAGTAAAGAACCCGAACCACAGGTAGGATCGCATATTTTGTCGCCTTCTTTGGGTTGTACTAGTTTTGCCAATAGTGTTGATACTTCTGATGGTGTGTAGAACTCGCCTGCTTTTTTACCTGCACCAGCGGCAAAGCGCGAAATGAGGTATTCGTAGGCATCACCAATAATGTCGTTTCCTTCTAATACGCTTGGGCTAAGATTGAGTGTGTTGAAATCCGTCAATAAGTTTTTGAGTCTGCGGTTTCGCTCGGTGGCTTCGCCTAAGTTGGGCTCTGAGTTAAAGTCAATGTTACGGAACACTTTTTCTAGCTTGGAGCGGTTTTCTTCTTCAATGTCTTCAAGGGCAATGTTGATGAGTTCTCCTAAGTTGGTGGCGTTTCGTTGCTCATAGAGATAATCGAACGAGCTGTTTTCGGGCATTTTAAAGCGTTCGTGTTTTAGTGCACGCGCTACACGTACCATATCATTGTTGTATTTCTTTTTGTAGTCTTCCTTTTTTTCCTTGTGCACATCGGTAATGTACTTTATGAAGAGCATGGTAAGGATGTAGTTTTTGTATTGCCCAGCATCAATGGTACCTCGGAAGCTGTCGCAGGCTTTCCATACTTGGTTGTTGATTTCTTCTTGTGTTGTTATTTTGTTCATTGTTTTTTTTGGTGTTGGGTTATCTGTTGTGGGTTGTGGGTTGTGGGTTGTGGGTTAAGAAAAAAAATGTTTTTGGAAATCTTTATATTATTTAGAGAGTTTATCTAGAATATTTCCCGGCATTGTTGGTGAAGTGTCTGATTTTAGTAATCCAGAGTCTGCCCTGCTAAATAATGACTGTAAAACTAGGTGGCGTTCTTTTTCATCTATATTTTTATCCTGCTTTAGTGCTAAGTATACATAGGTAAGTTGTTTTCGTTCTTCTGCATCACGTGCTAAATGGAAAGAACTGAACATTAGTTTGGTAAAGGTGCGAATACCAAATGCCAAGAAAGATATTAAGGTAATAAATACAATAGACCAGCGAATGGCAAGTCCTGTTCTTTCATAAAGTTCTTTCAATGTTCCATCTGATATAAAGTATAGGATTAATGTAAGTATTGTTACTGCAATTACAGAGCAACCAATAAGCCAATATGACCACTTTTTTCCTTCTTTACGCAGTTGTATTGCTCTTTTATCCCAGTACTGCACAGGTGCTTCTAGTTTTAGTTTTTCTGTGTAGAGGTCTTCTTTGTCTTTGATGGTTTGTTTGCTTTGTTCGTCAAAGGTTTGGAAGGCTTTTTGGGTTTTGGTAAGCCATCTATCATAGTCTCGTCGTTCAGTATCAAACCAACTTTCAAATTTCTCTGTGCTTCGACCGTCGAAACTTGTCAGTTTATGCTCTGCTTCTTGTATTAGTGCGTCAAACTCATCTCTTATTGCTAGCAAGCTTTTCTTTTCGGCTTCGCTTCTCTTTATATAATCGTTCTCGTTTCTTCTGAACTCATATAGTTCTTGTAAAAAAAAGAAGTCATCAGAGTCTAGATTTTCTATCTTTTCGCCTGCTAAATAGCTAGCTGCCTTGTGTACTTTACTTTCGTCTCTTTTGTGTAGGTTTGTCAGAAACTCTGTTGTAGGTGCATCATAGGTAAATATGTATTCATCATTATACGACTTTTGTCGTAGCATTATAATACCTGCAGTTGCTGTGTCTCCGTTATTATTGTATCTATCTCTATTCTCATGAAAATTATTATTTATAAACTTATTGAATAACTCTAATATTTCGTGGAAGTATAATTTGGAGTTTTCAAAATATTCAATTACATCTTCTTGAGTATCCCAACCTTTATATTGCTTTAGCACAAAACGATATAAATTGATAAAACCATTTATAGGTTTGTGAACATTAACTATTGGGTAATCAACTGTAGCTCCAAATCTTTCTAATCTTTGTTTTGTTTGTTTTGTTTGTGGTACTAAATCAATCTTTTTTATTAGCTCTTCCACTGTTATATAATCCATAGTACGTTTCAGTTTTCAATCATATGTAGGACAAAAGTAAGTAATGTTACAAATACTATTCATTTACTTACTGATATACAGGAAAAAATCTTTCAAATACTATATATTGGGCACAAAAAAAAGCACCATTGTAAAATTAATTACAATGATGCTTTCTCAATACTCAATACTCAATACTAAAAACTCTAACCTAACTACTTATTTTACTATACTCTAAGGTTTTGAGCATTGTTTTGAGTTCCTTGCCAGGACGATAGCGTACTTTAGCACTTTTTATGTTGCTTGCGGTTACTTCTTCGGGCGTGTCCGACGGATCACTGCTTACCGAAATGGAAAACATTCCTAGTTTTCCTAAGCGCACACTTCTGCCCTCTTTGAGTTCGCCTTGGATTGCATTGACCAAACCAATGATAACTGCGTAGATATCATTTTGACGTACTGTGGAACCATCACCTACAAGTTCTGCAAGTCTGTCTATATCTACTGTTCCGTTATTGATAGCTATTGCATAGCTTTTTGGTGCTGCTAATAAATCGCGAGGATTTTTACGTTGAATTACTTTGAAATTCACTGCCATAATCGTTTCTTTTTTAATTAATAATAGTAGAAAAGTAGCAAAACGTATTGGCTTATGCACTACAAACTTTGTAAGCGTAGCGTTTTGTTTGTGAGCGTTCAATTTTAAGATTTTTTTAGCAAGAAAATAGTTGTAAAGCGGTTGAAACGCTTATTTTGCATTAATAATTTATTTGTATTTAGTTTAGAAACTTGCCAAATAAGAAGTTGGCACTGATACCTACAAAGTGGTTTGATTTCTTTCCTAATATCCTTATCTCCTTCCATTGCAATTCAAAATTTACGGTTGGCTTACCCTCTTTATCTTTTAAACTTACGGGAATACCTAGCTTCCAACTAACTGACCGAAATTCGCCAAAGTTTCTTTCTATTGCAGGACTAATACCAAATAAATCTTTATATACAAAGAACACTAATTCTAATTGTACAGTAGAAGTCATAAAACTCTTATAATCCACATTATATGCTTCTTTTTGTGTTAGCAAAATTCCGTTTCCAAATTGCTCTGAGGTTTGAAATATTGTTTTGGACTCTGCATTGGCTAATATCGTATTATTATTTTTAATTGAAATTCTTGGCGTAAAATACAATGAGCGCCCAGAACTCCATCTTTTATAAAGCGTAAAAGCAACTGAGCCACCAATAGGATAAAATCGTTTATCAGTTATAGTTTCTGTACTTCTATCATACAAATCGTATTTATTACTGTTTATTGGAATATAAAGATTAAAATTAAACCATGCATTATTTAATGAATTGTATAACTTATTCTTCTTTACATAATCTAGTTCAGCTGATGCCATTTTTATATAGAACTCTTTTACTTTTTCTTCAAGAAACTCACATTTTGCATTTTTAATTGCTTCATCATCTCCAGATGTTAACCGCTCAATATCTGACGCATCTTTAGGATATGATTCTTCTATATATTTTTTAAACTCATCGTTCATGTTTTGTTTCAATTCTTCTCTATAGCTTCTTAAGATTTCCTCATGATATTTTTCTTTTATAGATGTTGTAGTATCTAACGCTTTATTATTATCACTAGACTGATGATAATTAACATTTTTACCAAATTTATTTTGATAGTTGATGATGCCATTGAAAATTTTAGCATATTTTATGGTTATCCCTACATTAGATGCAGTGTAGTTTCCATCTTTGTATAACTCTGCAAAATTATTATTTGATTGGGCTTTGAACCCAATCGTTGCAATCTGATTTAATTTATCTAATTTTCCACAATTAAAACAAGGATTAAATGTGTATGCAAATGAAAATGAATTATCTTTTGTACTTAGTGAAGTATAATATTGTTGCGTTGATAAATCTTGATCATCATTAAAATATGTTCCGACTTCATCGGCGAAAAACATATTTACCATACTATTATTATAGAGTGAATCTTTATTAATGTCTAAAAGGTATCTCTCTACAGGACTACCATGCTTAGGTATTGAAAAATAATCAAAAGATGTTTGTGCATTTATTGCTATTGTACAAAAAAGTATAAATACAAAACTGAGTAGTAATGGTTTCATAAAGTAGTTTTTTACAGTTAGTTTACGAACACAAGCTACACACTACTTTTAAGTATTTTATACGGGAAACCGCATTGTAACGGTTTTATTTTCTAATTTTCAGCATACTACGGTATACTCGTTGTGCGAAGCTGAATCAAGTTCAGCTTGACGTAGCAATTATATAGAAGCGAAATAACTATAAAGCGCTTGCACTGAGCGGAACCGTAGTGATGCCACAAAAAAAACCGTCTCACACAATAAAGTGCAAAACGGTTTATACTATATAATTTGTATAAAGTCCTAGTCGCTAGATACAATGCTTAAGATGTACCAAAATAGTAACATTAAGGAAGCAAACAATCCTAAGGAAGCCGCTACATATTGATCTTCTTCGTAGTTGTGTACCATATTTGAAGTTTGGTATAAGATAGAACCTGCCGCCAAAATAACCATTCCGACACTAAACCATAAGCCTAAGTTGAATCCGAAGAGTGTTCCTGCTAAAATAAGTCCTAAAGCAATGAAGAAACCAACTGCTAAGATAGAACGTAAGAATGAAAAATCTTTCTTAGTCAACAATACAATCGCAGATAATCCTGTGAATAACGCCAACGTCATGATAGCCGCTTGTGTTAACAATCCTGAACTGTCCCCCGATTGTGAATCGGAAATCATCATTGCCATTCCAATTAACGGAATAAAGATAAAAGCTTCTGCAACTACGTATAGTAATAATCCTAAATAATGTTTGTTTTTATCTTTCGTACTCATTGCCATACGCTCTGCATAACTAGTCGCAAACATAAATCCGCCTAGCATTACAAGCCAAAGCCAGCCATCGGTTAGTGAGAATGCTAAATTTACAACCGCAGGAATTTGAAAGAATATGTACTCTACGACTACAAATAGCAATACTGCTAATGCTAAGTGTGTGTATGTTTTTTTATAGAAAGTGACTTTTGCATCTTGGTCTAAAGCGCTTACGGGCATTAGTTGTTTAAATTCATCCATGTGTTTTCGGTTTTGTATAATATATCAAATGTACTATTTAGTTTGTGAGTTTGCAATAGGTGGAACTAATTTAGTTGTGAGTTTGCATCTCGACGTAGCTATGTGTGACAGGTTTTGGGCTTTCTATATTTTGAATGAAAACTTAAACTTTACTTTTTGTGAGTTGTGAGTTGTGGGTTGTGGGTAAAACTACTTTTATATTTGATATTCGATATTCAGTATTACATTAACGACTTTCTCCGTATCTTTGCATGAAAAGAAAGAGAATTTTATGCTTACTTGGAAAGATATTATACACTTCGCCACTCATGGCAATAACAAACCAGCTACACGCGTTGAGAAAACAGAAGCCGAATGGATTGCACAGTTAACACCTGAACAATACCGCATTACACGATTGAAAGGTACTGAACGTGCTTTTTCGGGAGAACATTGTAGTAGATACGATCCTGGTGTATATGAATGTGTATGTTGTAATACACCATTGTTTGATTCAAATTTGAAGTTCGATTCAAGTAGCGGTTGGCCAAGTTTTACAGAACCAGTAAGAGATAATGTGATTGATTATATTAAAGATACAACACATGGCATGATTCGCGTAGAAGTGACCTGTAGTACATGTGATGCACATTTAGGACACGTGTTCCCTGATGGTCCAGAACCAAGCGGTTTGCGTTTTTGTATTAATTCGGAATCGTTGGTGTTGGGAGAATAGTTGTGAGTTGTGAGTTGTGAGTTGTGAGTAAAATTACTCTTTTTTTGTTATTACACATAGAAGTGGTTCTTTTTGTGAATAGTTCTCGATACTATTTTCCATTTATTTCGACTGCGCTTAATGTGAAGTTTTCCAATTCCAAAATTGAATATCAAATTGCGGCGATTGAGCGCAGTCGAAATCAAGCCATTTCAAAAGCTTTTTGATAAATAAACTCATACACAGGTACAATTTTATTGATATCAAATGCCAAAGCTTGTTCTTTTGCTCCTTTTTTAAATTTTTCGAGTTCGGCGTCGTCTTTTAATATTTTTAATGCATTGTTTGACATGTCTTTGATGTCTCCAACATTGCTTAGATATCCAGAAACACCATGTACATTTACTTCTGGAATTCCTCCTGTGTTACTTGATATGACAGGAACAGAAGATATCATTGCTTCCAATGCCGCCAAACCGAAACTTTCCGTTTCTGACGGTAGTAAGAATAAATCTGAGAAGCATAATATTTTGTCAACCTCGTTACTGTTTCCTAAGAAAACAACTTTATCTGAAATACCGAGTTCTTCACATAGTTGCTCTGCTGGTTCTTTTTCAGGTCCTTCACCAACCATCATTAATTTGGCTGGAATTTCTTTTTGTATTTCATTAAAAATCCGAACTACGTCACCAATGCGCTTTACAGCTCGGAAGTTACTAACATGCGTAACAATTTTTTCATCTTCTGTCGCCATCAAACCACGTTGACAGTCTGTAAATCCGTGATCGTATTTAGAAACATCAATAAAGTTTGGCACTACATCTATTTCACGCTTGATATCAAATAAACGCAAGGTGTCTTGCTTTAGACTTTCTGAAACCGACGTTACCACATCCGATTTGTTGATGCTAAACGTTACTGCCGATTTGTAAAATGGATGACTTCCAACAAGTGTAATATCTGTACCATGCAACGTTGTTACCATTGGAACAGTAATGCCTTCTTCTGCCAACATCTTTTTTGCCATGTATCCTGCATATGCGTGTGGAATGGCATAATGCACATGTAATAAATCAATTTTGTGCAGTTTTACCATATCTACCAATTTACTCGATAAGGCTAACTCATACGGTTGGTAGTGAAATAATGGATATTCTGGCACATTTACTTCATGAAAGCGAATGTTTTCACCTAACAAAGCCAAACGAACAGGCTGTTTGTAGGTGATAAAATGTATTTCGTGTCCTCTATTGGCTAAGGCAATTCCTAGTTCGGTAGCAACTACGCCACTACCGCCAAATGTTGGATAACATACTATAGCTATTTTCAAATTAATTTAGTTTACTCTTCAATTGCTTCGTATATGAGCTTTTGAATTTTGGTTCGTATATCAGTTTTAATTAGTTTTCTATTCGACATAGTCGGATAGGTTCTGTTGGATAGGAATACATATACAATTTCTTCTTCCGGATCGGCCCATGTGTAGGTTCCTGTAAATCCTGAATGTCCAAAACTTGTCATGGAAACACATCCGCAGGTTGGACCAACATTACCCAATTGTGGCTTGTCAAACCCAACTCCACGCCTATTGTCTTGCGCACAATAGTAGCAGGTATTAAATTTTGCAATGGTTTCGGCTTCAAAGTATGTTTTGTCGCCATAGTTTCCACCTTGTAAATACATTTGCATTATTTTGGCCACATCATTGGCATTGCTGAACAATCCTGCATGTCCTCCTATTCCACCTTGCATAGCCGCGCCCATGTCATGAACATAGCCTTGCAATTTTTGATTTCTGTAGTAGTCGTCTTCTTCCGACGGAACTATCATAGATTTTCTAAATTTTTCTAACGGATTGTACGTTGTGTAGTGTGCGCCTAGCGATTTATATAAATAACGTTGTGTTAATTTGTTTAAATTCGATTTGTATTCTCCTTCTACATAGTCTTTTAAGATGTAATATGGCAAGTCACTATACTTGTAGCGAAGTCTTTTTAGTAAGTCACTATCAATAATACGTTGCATGATGGAATCTTTATATTCCAAATTCATATACATATTATTCGCCACTTTTATAGAGTATTGCTTCGTTAGTGAGTCACTGTACCATTTTGAAGATGGTTTTTTTGTAACGCTGTCTAGTGTATGAATATAGAAAGGAATCCAAGGTTTTAAACGCGCATAATGCGATAATACTTCTATGACTTTTAACTTTTCTTTGTTGGTTCCTTTGAATTTTGGCATTAATTCTCCCAATTTCGATTGCAATGTAATTTTTTTACTTTCTTCCAGTTTCATGACCAATGGTAACGTAGCTAGAATTTTAGTCATGGAAGCAACATCATAAATATCTTGATCTTTTACTTTTCGCTTTCTGTCGTAGGTATGGTATCCAAAGTTTTTGTTGTAAATCACTTTTCCTTTACGCGCTATTAATAGTTGCACGCCAGGCGCCATTTTTTGAGAAACGACCAGTTTTGCCAACGAGTCGATACGTTGTAGTTTTTGCGAGTTAACACCAACAGCTTCAGGCAAACCATACATTAATCGTGGTAAAGTGGTTGTTTCGATACCTGTATGAATAGAAAATTCATCTTTAATTGACACAGGTAGTTTTCCTTGTGCTTTAAGCGCACCAAAGATGATTTGTGCTGAAATTTCTTGTGCTTCTTCACTATTTTGATACGATACAATGATGTTATCTATATTCGTAAAACTTTTTACTTGTAATAAACTGTACGGACTTGTAAATACATCTAATATTACCGTATTGTTTCGTGCAATTTCTTGCAACCAAACAATTTCTTTTTCTGTGAATTTGTAACTTTTCCAAGGATTTGCATTCGATTTGTGAAAACCTACAATCACCGTTGTATACGGTTTTAGCTTTTTTATCAAATCAGCCAAGTTTTTCTCTTTTACAACGCGTACCGAAGTGTATTTACGCAACGTATTTACAAATACATCTCCAGTTGCTTCACCCATAGCAACATACGCTACTTTTTGTTTGTCTAAGTTTTTGAGTGGCAATATACTGTCCGTTACTTTTACAGCTGTAATGGCATGTTTTATAGCTTTTCTGTATAGAATGTCATCTTCAATCGTATGTAAATCAGCTACTAAAGAATCTATTTTTATTGGTGTAAATGTTTTTAGATTGTGCTTGTGTTTTGCTCTTAGAATGTTTTTTACAGAATATTCCAATCGTTCTTCCGTGATGATTCCTAATAATAAGGCTTCTTCAAACGAAGCTACTGCATTTGGTACATCTTGAGACATCAATAAAACATCATTACCTGCTAGGAACGCATCTAGTTCTACATTGACTATCTTATCATTTTTAGCTACACCAGCCATGTTTAGTGCATCTGTAAATATCAATCCATTGTAACCCATTTCTTCTCTGAGTTTTTTGGTTACGATGTTGTATGACAAGGAAGCAGGCAATCCATCTTCAGCTTCCATACTCGGCACATTCAAATGCGCCACCATAATGCTACCAATATTATTTGAGATTAAGTATTTATACGGAACCAATTCAATACTATCAATACGTTTTGCGGAAAACTCAATTGTTGGCAAGGAATTGTGCGAATCGAGTGCCGTATCGCCATGTCCAGGGAAATGCTTTGCACATGCAATAACACCTTCATGTTGCATTCCGCGTGTAAACGCCGCCGCTTTGTTGGCAACATTGATATAATCTTCGCCATAGGAACGATTTCCAATAATTGGATTGTTCGGGTTTGTGTTTACATCTACCACAGGGGCAAAATTAATATGAACGCCCAAACGTTTGCAATGTGCGCCAACGCGTTCGCCAATTTGTTCTAGTATGGAATCGTTTTGTATCGCGCCAAGCGTCATATTCCAAGGATAACGATATGTCGAGTCGAGTCGCATGCCCAAATCCCATTCGGCATCCATAGCCACTAACAACGGAATTTTAGCTAGTTTTTGATAAGCATTTGTCAATTCCGCTTGTTTTGTTGGCGCTCCTTGAAAAAATGTTAATCCGCCAACATGATATTTTGTAATCATTTGTTTTACTTCATTGACATGCACAGAATCTTTGTTGGAATACGCCGCTACATTGAACAATTGTCCAATGCGTTCTTTTTGTGTCATATTGGTATACACACTATCTATCCACTTATCTTGCGTAGTATAGTCTTTTATATAAAACGGATGTTGCTGTTGCGCACTTAGTATAAATAGGGAAACGATGAGAATTATCGTTATCGTATAGTATTTCTTCATAGGGTAAAATCGCGTTCATTTATATGGAGTTTCCAAACTACACTTTACTTCGTAGTGTAGTTTCGTCAGGCTATTCACTGTATCTTTTTGCTACAAAACGTCTTTGTGAGAATTTCTTAAAAATACATGGCAATCTGTCTGTAAAAGAAATAGATTACTTCGTCGTTTCTCCTCGTAATGACGTTACAATTAAAGCAAAAAGGATGCCGTTTCTATCCTTAACTCGAATATAGATTAAATGTACAGACTTTCTCGCACACAAAAAAAAGTCTTGTTAGAAATTAACAAGACTTTTAATTTTTTGTACCAGAACGAATGTGTACAGGTAGCTTAAAAATATGCATGCATCTATTTAAGTAGTAAAAAGATCACGCTAAAATAGATTCATGTTATAAACGTAAACCGAAGTTCGCTCTGAATTTTAAGCAATTGTGCATTGACATGTATCATCATTTTGCGTATCCAAACAAGCATCACTTGTAACGGGATCTTCAAAACAATGAAATTTTGCACTGTAAAGCCACCAAAAAAAACAATTATAGGTTCCAGCACCTTTTACAGCATTGGATTCTAAATTACTAATAGTCACAGATTTTACTGTTAACTTTTTTAAACTTTTCTTTTTCATAATACATAAGGTTTTAATTTATAATAGCATGAAAGTAGAGACTCTTGGAAGAATGAGTATTCTAAAAAAGCTAGAATCTGTATGAGTGTACACAGGCGGACAAAGATGTATTATGAAGCCTAGTGGATGGAAGAATATTATGATTTACATGAATAATCATTAGTAATTTTTTGCTTTCTTTTTCTACCAAGAATGCTAAAACACAACTATAGAAGTCATGTGTAAATCTATTTTTAGGTTAACAATTAATTGCATACTAATCTAAAGGAGTGAATTTTACGATTGAAAATGAGTGAAACTTGTATCGAGAATAAAATTTTTATCCTACACGAGTTCTCGATACAATTTTTCGTACCTCAAAATCACTCGAACAAACGCATGTTTATACTTTTGAACTCAAAATGCACAACGGGTACAAAATGTACTTTTTTTCCTTCATATATAAAAGTGTTGTTCATACAAAAACATGTGTGTATTCAGTGTCCTAAATTCTTCAATTTGGGGCAGCTAGTGTTTTTAATCCGAGTATTTATACGTTGATTCGTGTCATTATTAATTTTTAAAAACTATATCATGAAAAAAAAGTTTTCTCGTTCACTTATGTTGAACAAAAAATCAGTGGCTTCTTTAGCGCAAACTGCCCAAAGGCAAGTTGTTGGAGGAAATGACAACAAGACAAATTGCGAAACTTGTGAAATTAATTGTGTACCAGACACCGTAGTTCCTTCATGCGAACCAACGTGCTGGCACTCTGATTGTCATTGTTCAATGGGTGATTGCTTTACAGATCAACAGGGTTGGGGAATTTGCTCATAAGGGAGTGCAAATTTAACCAGAATAGACGCAATGAACTGTTGCGTCTATTTTATATAATGAAAAAAATAATTTTAAAAAAAACGATACTTAAGTATTTTGTTAAAGACTTTAACACGCTATTAATATCGTTTCATATTCATTAACAAAAGTTTAATATTATAAACTCTTTTTTATGGTGAAACCGTAATTTTTTATGTAAATGAAGCTCTAATTTTGTACTATAAATCAATTAAAACTATTGATTATTTACCATTTTAAAAACTGCCATGATTTCAAAAAAAGTACACGAAACTATTACTAATTTTGTTGCCAAACACACTAAACTAAGTTCCGTTATTGGCGTTTTTTTAGTTGGCAGTTATGCTACAGATCAATTTACAGAAACTTCAGATATTGACATTAAAATCATACTGAATCCATTTGTTCAAAAACGAGCAAAAGGTGTTGAAATTAGCAATGATTTTCATATTTCGTATACAAGCTATTCGGTAATGGAAGCCTACGACCACTTTTATACACAATTGCGCATGTATTCTAAGTTTCAGGCGCGTATGCTTTCACAAGGAAAGATTTTGTATGATGCTACGGGAGAAATGAAGCATTTGCAAGATGAAGCCACACTTGTAATGCAATTACCATTCATATCACAACCCAAAACAACATTGCAACTAGAAGCGTATAATCTATGGAAATATAAAGATGCGTTGACACGTACTGTTTTGAATCAATTTACCTTAAAAGAGTATTATGTGTTTATGGATAAAGTGTTGATTTTGTATGCAAAACTTTTACACATTGAATGCGTATTTCAATATCCTTTCTTTAAAATGGAACAGTACATTTCGGATGCAGCTTTTAGAACTGCATATGACATTCCTGAGTTTCCAGATATTCCGTTTTTAAAAGCTTTTCAGCAAGGAATTACACATACAACTATGGATGACATACAACATACTATAGTTTATCTTTTTGGTGCTATTGAAGCCAAATTAGAAATGAATTTTGAAGAATTTGAAATTGCTAGTTAGTGAATTTATTTTTAAACCATTATATATAAATTACCATGAAAAAGAAGTTTAGTCGTTCACTTATGTTGAACAAAAAATCAGTTGCTTCCTTAGCTAGCAACGTAAAAAAACAAATTGTTGGTGGAAATGATGACAATACGCAGTGCGAAACTTGCGAAGTTAATTGTATTCCAGACACTGTAGAACCTTCATGTGCTGGCACTTGCTGGTATTCTGACTGCCACTGTGGTGGAGACGATCGTTATACCAATGGAAGTTTTGGACAAGGTGGATGGGGAGATTGTTCGTAATTAAAATTAACACCTAAATTACATGAAGCTGTCTAAAAAGTCTTCATTACGAATGAAATGAAGCAATCTGTAAATTTTAAGTTATTGATTTACAGGTTACTTCCAAAGTATAATTTTCTCGTAATGACATTGTTATTGACTTTTTAGACAGCCTCATTTTATATATGAAAGAAAAAATTCATCAGCATTTAGAAAGTATTGCTTTTTTTATACAATCATATCGAAATGATTCGGTTACTATTAATGGAGGCTTGCCTGGAATTATTATTTTCTATTTTCAGCTACACCAAGTTACCAAAGATGAGCGGCATTATGATACAGCTGTTCAGTATTTAGAAGTTTTATATGATCAATTGGAGACCAATATGCCAACTTCGTATTTGTATTCAGAAGGATTGGCAGGAATTGGATGGTTTTTAAATTATATTCAACGTTTTATTACTTTAGAGAATGATTTTGATACGCCTGATTTTGATGCCGTATTTTTACAAATTGCTACTACCGAATTAAAACGAAAGAATTATGAATTCTTGAATGGTTTTAGTGGTATTGTAATGTATTTATTGAATAAGAAAAGCACAGACACTTCTCGCCTTTCTTCATTGGTAGATATTGTACATACTGAAATTTTTAAATTGGCGAATCCTATTTCATTTTTTGAACGCTCGGACGTACAACATAAATTTCCAAGTATAAACTTAGGTGTTTCACATGGAGTTTACGGTTTCATTGCTGTGTTGAATAAATTATACGCAAAAGGAATCAACTGTGTAAAATGTGAAGCTATAATCCGATTGGTTATCCACTTTACTTTTTCGCATCAAAAGGATTATATAACACATGGTACCTATTTCCCCAATAGAATTGGAAAAGGAATTACCGAAAGTGCATATAGTAGATTGGCTTGGTGTTATGGTGATTTAGGCATGTTAACTGTCTTGTTAAATACAAGTATTGTTTTAAAAGATACGAAACTCCAAAAGGTGATTCTTAAATTGCTACTAAATACAACACATCGGAAAGATATGGAAACAACAATGATGAATGATGTTTGGTTATGCCATGGAACATCTGGAGCAGCACATATTTTTCAACGTTTGTATCAAAAAACTACTATTAATGATTTTAAGTTTGCTGCTGATTACTGGTATTTAAAAACGCTTGAACAATTAGATCGTGGTTCGCCACAAATTAAACAAAATCATACACGGCTGGGAAGTTATGCGCGTAAGGATATGACAGGTTTTTTGAATGGCTATGCTGGCTTAGGACTTTCATTATTAAGTGCTTTACAAACAGATGATATGGATATGGATTGGGATGAAATGATATTGATGTCTTAATTTTATATAAAAAAGCCCTGCTTATTAGCAGCAAGGCTTCACTTTTATCCAACTAATTAATAAAATATGTGCTACTTACTAACTATTTTT
This sequence comes from Kordia sp., assembly GCF_965283645.1. Taxonomy (GTDB): domain Bacteria; phylum Bacteroidota; class Bacteroidia; order Flavobacteriales; family Flavobacteriaceae; genus Kordia. The sequence continues at coordinate 572,864 of NZ_CBDIPG010000001.1, forward strand.
TAAGATAGTGAAAGCAAACATCATATTCACTTACAAACATATTGAGTGAGATAAAAATATGATGTTAGTTTTGTGGTTAGTTTCGTTTTATAAATATAAACTATATGAAAATCAAAATGCTACGGTTTTCCCATAGGATATAGTCATTTAAACTTTAGTATGACGAAAGGTTGCCTTGCTACTAAAAATTAGTTTGCTGAAACAAGCACTCCGTGTCCGCCTCCTGCGCCACCTCTGTCATGTTTATCGCTTCTGTCAAGCCAATCTTGATGTTTTTTCTTAGCTTTTGCTTGTCTTTTTGCTAACTTTTCTGCTTTTTCTTTTGCTTTTAATTTTTTGTTAATTTCTGCTAACTCCTGTTTTGTTTTTCCTTGTTGCCCTTTACTTTTATCACCTTTTCCATGGGCTATATTTCCTTTTACTTTACTTGCGGCTATTTGTTTTGCCTTTGCTTGTTTTTTTGATGTTGTTTCATATTGTACTGCTCTAAATGCATTTCTAGATGCTTGACTTTGATCTCTTTTCTTTTTCGCAGCTGCAGCATCTTTTTGTTTTTGTTGTTTTTTATTGTTTTTACCTGTTCCCCCTTTTTTACCAGATCCACCTTTTCCTGAAAGTTGTGCTACTTCTGAACCATGATTGTTCATTTGTTGAATCGTTTTTTGTTGCATAGCAGATGCAGGTCTATTGTCAACTAATTGAAGTGCTGGAGCATTTTGTTGTGTTTGTGCGTTGGAAATTTGTGAAGATTGTACTTTTTGTTTCTTGTTATTTTCTACATGTGTGTTCATAGTCGCTTTGATACGGATTTGTATGCAACAATGAATTAGTTACCAAGATAGTAGTTTGAGGAAAATACTTAGGTAAGATAATGAAAAATATTAACTTTGTATGGGTTCATAAAAAAAGCAGACAATTGTCTGCTTTTGATGATGTTAGTTTTGTGGACACCAACCTCTTGGTGGTCTTACACAAGGATTTCTTGTGACACCACCACATCCACCGCAGGTTTCTTGTAAACCTGAACAGATATCAGTTCTTAATCCACCTTTAACTTGTTTTGTAACTAAATTAGATACAATGTTCTTTCCTAAGCTTAATGTAACTTTTAAGTTTCTTTTTTTCATTGTGATATAGTTTTGTGATTATATATAGTAGTCAACATATGTTGGTTTTGTTACCCATGTTACCTATAATCTTCTTATCAACAATGTAAAATGAAATATTCTATTCTTGATTGCTTGGACAAGTTTCCCATTCACTATAGGCACATTTTGGAGACGTTCCTCTTGCTTCAAATCCTCCTAATAGTTTTGCTACTTTGTTTGTTGTGGATAAGCATGAAATAATTGTTTTTTGTAAGCTGATTTTTTTTAATGATCTTTTTTTCATGAGTATTTAAGGTTTGATTCGATTTTAAGGTAAGGAAAAATTTGTAAAACTCTTTCATTTTCTTTGCTTACCTAAAGAAATACCGAATCAAGTTCAGCACAGGCTTCAACAAAAGAAAGGGCACTTTTCCAGAGGTGTTTTTAGCTGAAAAAGCTAAAATCGTAAATCTTTCTCTAAATTTTTTCCAAGGTTTCGAAAATTTTTAACGAAAAATCTCTGCTATACTTCGAAAAAGAAGAAAATCGCTATTGATTTTTATATCGAACTCAGGTTATAAAGTCACTTAGATATTTAGATTTGTTTTAGGTATTTTAAAACAAAAAAGGCGTACATATCGTACACCTTTTATATAGTTTGTTTGCCGTTTTTAGTTTAAGAAACGTCCATGCCAGCTTTCTTTTGCAGGAACTTCCCAGTTTTCTAGAAACTCTGCTTTGGTAGCGACCAAGTTATTAAAGACAATTGTTTTTCCTGTTACCGCTTTGTCTTTTGCCATTTTACGGAAGTCTTTTAAGTCTTTGTATGCAATGTATTCTCCTTGTTTGTACGAGACGTTCATTTTGTCTAACAAATCAACATTGTATTCTTTTTCAAGTTGTTGAATGAAATGAACAGACGCGTCTATGGAGCAACCTGTAGCCGCTTGTCGTTCTTGATCGACAGCAATGATGATGAAACGCTTGTATTTGATTTCAAAAGAAGCTTGTAAGTCGCTTCCGTGCGCTGTCCATTGTGTAATGAAACCAGCTAGTTTCAATTTGATTTCTTCTAATTCCGTTTCACTGAATGAACGGTTTGCTTGGTAAATCCAAACTTTGGCATCATCTGAAAGTACATTAAATTCTACGAGCATAATCTTTCTTCTATAATTTTTTATAAATTTTGTGCATTCGCGATAAGCTCAGCAATATCTTGTACAATAACGCTATCTTCTTTTTCTTTGAATTTGATTCCGTCAGTCATCATTGTATTGCAATATGGACAACCCGTGGCAATAATGTCTGGATTTGTTTTTAGAGCATCTTCAGTACGCAATACATTGATATCTTTATCTCCTTTTTCAGGTTCTTTAAACATTTGTGCGCCTCCTGCTCCGCAACAAAGTGCTGTAGATTTATGACGCTTCATTTCCGTAACATTTGCATTTAAAATACTCAACACATCACGCGGTGCATCATATACTTTGTTAGCTCTTCCTAGGTAACATGGGTCATGAAACGTAATTCGTTTTCCTTTGTATGTATCGCCTACATTTTGCAAACGTCCATTATCAATAAGTTCTTTTATAAATTGTGTATGATGTACAACTTCGTATTTTCCGCCTAAAGAAGGATATTCATTTTTTAAACAGTTATATGAATGTGGGTCACACGTTACAATTCGTTTTACTTCATATGCATTGAGTATTTCAATATTTGTCACTGCTTGCATCTGAAATAAGAATTCATTTCCTGCTCGTTTTGCAACATCTCCAGTAGAGCTTTCTTCTGATCCTAAAACAGCAAAGTCTACGTTTGCTTTATTTAAAATTTTCACAAAAGCTTTGGTTATCTTTTTTGCTCTATCATCATAACTTCCAGCAGAACCAACCCAAAATAATATTTCTGGTTGTTTACCTTCTGCCATATATGCTGCCATTGTAGGTACTTTCATCTTCGTATATTTTTAAGTTGTATTAGTTTTCGTCTTTCCAGTTTAGCCTATCCATTTGGTTGTAAGGCCAAGGTGCTCCATTGTTTTCAATATTCCCCATCATTACGTTTAGTTCTGTTGGTGCGGCAGATTGTTCCATCACCAAATATTTACGCATTTCCATGATTATTGATAATGGGTCAATACTTACTGGACACGCTTCTACACATGCATTACATGAAGTACACGCCCACAATTCTTCTGTTGTGATATAATCGTTTAGTAATGATTTTCCGTCGTCAACAAAAGTTCCATTATTGGCATCAATGTTTTTTCCAACTTCTTCGAGACGATCTCTCGTATCCATCATTATTTTACGTGGCGATAATTTTTTACCAGTCAGGTTTGCTGGACATTCGCTTGTACAGCGTCCGCATTCTGTACATGTATATGAATTGAGTAGTTGCACCCAGTTTAAATCTTGTACATCCGAAGCGCCAAATTTTTCAGGTTCGCCTTCATCTTCTCCTTCTGCTGGTGCCGCAAACGGATCTGCGTTCGGATCCATCATTAATAGTACTTCTTTGGTAACATTTGCATCATTTACAAATTGTCCTTTCGGATTTAAATTTGCATACCACGTATTTGGAAACGCTAATAAGATGTGTAAATGTTTTGAGAAGTATAAGTAGTTTAAGAAGATTAAGATTCCTGTTATGTGAATCCACCAAGCAACTCTTTCTACTAGATGTGCCGTTTCTATATTTCCTTCAAATAAAGGATATAGGTATTGACTGATTACGTTTCCAACGCCCGCTTCTTGAAAATTAAGATCGGCGGCATTCATCACTAGGAAAAGTGTCATTAATACTACTTCAAAATATAGAATAATATTTCCATCACTTTTTGGCCAACCTTTCATTTCGGCACTTAGGAAACGTTTTAGTTTGATGATGTTTCTACGAATCCAAAATATAATTACGGAGATTAATACTGCAACTGCTAAGATTTCAAACGTTCCAATTAGGAAACCATATATTGCTTCTCCAAGAAAGTCTTGAAAAATTCGGTGTGTACCAAATAAACCATCAATGACAATTTCGAGAACTTCTATATTAATGATTACAAATCCTATGTACACAACAATGTGAAAAAAACCAGCAATTGGTCTTTTGACCATTTTAGATTGTCCCAACGCAATCATTCCCATGTTTTTCCAGCGTTGTGATTTGTTATCAGATCGATCTACATCTTTCCCTAATTTTATATTTCGAGATAGTTTTTTGACATTTCGTGTAAAGTAACCTACACCAGCAATTAGTAGTATGGCAAATAGGATGTTTGGAATATACTGCATTCGTAGTAAATCTTTAGGTGGTTAAGCGTTAGTTTTTCTTAGATGTATTTTCTTCTTCCTTCGGTTTCTCATATTGTTTCGGCTTTTTTCCGAATAATGAGAAATGTACATATCGTTTTGGGTTGAGCTTCATGTCTTCTAACAATTGCGCCATTTGTAAAGATGCATTTGTAAGGTTGTTGTACAGTTCTTCGTCTTTTAATAGTTTCCCAACCGAACCTTCACCATTTTGAATACCAGCGACAATATTATCAAAGCCTTTGATCGTAGATTGCAAGTCTTTCATGGTTTTGTTTAATTCTAATTTTGCTAAAGAATCTGATACTTTAGATAAATTAGCCGTCATATTATCAACGTTGGTTAAGGTATTGTCTAGCTTTTCTTTGTTTGTATCAAGAATTGAATTTAACGTATATGATGCTCTTTTGAAACTCGTAATGGTAGCATTGAGTTCACTGATACTGTTTTTTATGTTGTTTCTAGCTTCTTCATCCAAAACTGTATGTACAGCTGTTAGTAATGAATCTGCACTTACAATCATGCTTTCCATTTTTTCTTGCAATGGTGTAAACTGATTTTTGAAGCCTTCAATCATTCCTTCTTGTACAACAGATCGTAATGTATCTCCAGAAACTGCCATTGCAGCATTGTCCTTTTTCAAAATAATTGATAACGACTTTCCGCCGATGAAACCATCTTCTTGTAATTGTACTTGACTGTTTTTTGAGAATTGAAAATCGTGATCTAATTCAAAAGTGACAACTGATTTTCCTGAAGGTTGTAATTTGATTTCTTGAATTTTTCCAACTTTATTTCCGTTGATCAAGACTTTTGTAGAAGGAACCAAGCCGCCAACGTCATTATATTCTGTATGGAATACTCGATTCTGTGAGAAAACCGATTTGGACATTAGGTAACTGATTCCAACATATAATAGTATTAGTGAAGTGATTACTAATAATGCCGTTTTAACTTCTCTGGATATTTTCAATTTTTTCGGGAATTTGTGAACTCAACAAAATTAAAAAATTTTTCCTAAGAACGTGTGTATTTAACTATTGTTTTAATGCGTCACTCAATGATATTTTCTTGTCCTTTTTATAGGCTACAATATAACAGTCCTTATATCCTTTGCGTGCGGCTTCTATTTTCATGCGCTTTACCTCCTCATAATCAGAAGTTTCACCATAAAAATAACGGTAAATTTTGTTTGCTTTTTCTCTTGAAATCTGGTTTAAACCCTTAAAATTGTATGATTTGGTCGCCATTTTCTTTGAACTTGCCGCCAATTGTACTTTAAATGTGATGCCTTTGTATACTTTAGATGTAACGGTTTCTTCGGTTTCTTCAGAATCATCCACCACAACTTCATCTTCACTAGAAGAAGTATCCATATGTAACGAAATATATTTTTTTATAGCATTGTACAATGATTTCGTCATAACTTTCTTTCCTTTTTTAGAATTTAGAAAGTCCTCTTCTTTTTTATGTGTTAAAAAACCAAGTTCAACCAATACACTTGGCATGTATGTTTTTGATAATACCCAAAATCCGGCTTGTTTAACGCCTCTATCTTTACGTTTTCCTGTTGTTTTGAATTCTTTTTGAATATAAGATGCTATTTCAATACTTTGATTTAAGTATTCTTCTTGCATAATTATGAGACTTATCAACGATTCTGGAGAGTTTGGGTCAAATCCGCCATACGTTTCTTCATAATTATCTTCCAAAAAGATTACCGAGTTTTCACGTTTGGCAACTTCAAGATTCGTTTTGTTTTTACTTAAACCCAATACAAAGGTTTCAGAACCATATGCCGTTCCTTTTTTGCCAGGTTGCGCATTGCAATGTATTGAAATAAACAAATCTGCTTTTTTCTTATTGGTTACAATTGCGCGTTTTTGTAGCGTAGGATACGTATCTTTTGTACGTGTGTAGATAACTTTTACGTTTGGAATTTTCTTTAGCATTTTACCTAAAGCCAATGAAACGTCCAATGCAATGTCTTTCTCCGTCGTTTTATAACGTCCTGTTCCTGGTGTTCCTGTGTCGCGTCCTCCGTGTCCAGGATCAATCATTACCACAAATTCTTTTTTCTTTGTTGGTGAATCGTTTTTTGCTACTTTATTTGTAGATGCAGTAAGTAAACTAACAACACATAATAGTAGTACAACTGAAAAATAATGCTTCATATATCCGATTTTCGTCATTTTATATAGTAATAATGTTTATTAAGCGTTTCTTATTGTGTTAATTATGATTAATTTATCATAAAAGTATTATAAAAATACACTTCGAGGTTTGGCACTTCAAATATTGAGCCATACTTTTACGACCTCATATTTGAGACGAAAATATAAAAGTTACTTGACTATTCATAAAAGAAATCTTTCTTTTGTGTTTACTAACGAATTTGGATTAGACCTTTGCAGACAAAAAAAAAATACATACTTATACAGCTATTACTGTTATTGATTAGTTCGTTTGCTATTTCACAAGAACTTCCCGAAAGGAAAAAGCTACCTATAAAACCGCAACAACCAATGGATACGTTGCAGGTTTCTATACAAGATTCTATAAAGATTGGTACAGCTCGAAAGCGAGATACTATAAAAAATGATTCGATTCAAAAAGATTCCGTTCCTGAAAAAGCACCTGTTTTACTCGATTTGGTAAAATATAAGTCTAAAGATTATGTAAGAATTAGTCAGCGTACAAAAAAAATATACTTATATAATGAAGCCGAATTGTATTATCAGGATACAGAATTGAAATCGGGAATAATTATTTTAGATTATGAAAAGAACGAAGTATATGCAGGTCGTTTAAAAGATTCTGCTGGTGTATATTCGCAAGCACCTTACTTTAAACAAGGTGAAAGTATTGTGGAGCCAGATTCAATTCGGTTTAATTTTGATACTGAAAAAGCATTAATCTGGAATTCACGAACCGAACAAAACGGAACTAAGATTGCAGGAGAATTGACCAAAAAGGAAAATGATTCGGTAGTTTTCATCAAAAATGCAAAATTTACCACGTCAAAAGATTTAGACAATCCTGAATATTACTTTTTAGCACGAAAAATTAAATTAGTTCCAAATAAAAAGATCGTTTCTGGATTTACCAATATGTACATTGCGGACGTTCCAACACCAATTGGAATTCCTTTTGCCTATTTTCCGCTAACGGATGATAGAGCTTCTGGTTTTATATTTCCAACATTTGGAGAAAACAATAGTCGTGGATATTTCTTCCAAAATGGAGGTTATTATTTTGCGATTAGTGATTATTTCGATTTAGCCCTTTTGGGAGATTACTATACCAACGGAAGTTACGCCTTTCGTGGAGAAAGTAATTATGCGTTGCGCTATCGATTTAGAGGAAATTTAAGTGTCCGATTTGAAGCATTAATCAACAGTCAACGAGGATTTCCAGATTATAGTAAATCAAATATTTACAACATTCGTTGGTCGCACAATCAAGATCAGAAAGCAAATCCAAACTCACGATTTTCTGCTTCTGTAAACTTGGGTAGTAGTCAATATTACCAAGCATCTATCAACCAATTAAATACGCCAAACTTTTTAAATAATACTTTAAATTCATCCGTTTCGTATTCAAAAACGTTTCCAGAATATCCGTCAGTAAATGTTTCGTTAACAGCTACACATTCGCAAAATACCAATACAGAAAGTATCAATCTTACCTTGCCAACATTACAAGCAAGTATGGAACGTATTTATCCATTTGCAAAAAAGGACGGAACAAAGAAAGGAATCATTCAAAATATTAACTTTCAGTACAATTTAAGAGGAGAAAACAGAATTACCACAACTGATTCTTTATTCTTTAAAAGAGAAATGTTTGACGATGCCAAAATAGGAATGAGACACAGTATTCCTGTCAATACAAACTTTAAAGTATTTGACTATTTGAGTGTGAGTATTGGTGGAAATTATGATGAAGTGTGGACATTACGAACAACCAATAGAACTGATGCTGTGCAAGATCCTGATGATTTAACTGCACAAATTGATTCTGAAAAGGAAACCGTTAACGGATTCGATTCATTCCGTCAATACAACTTTAGTGCAAGTGTTGGAACCACTATTTATGGTACATTTAACTTTGGTGAAGATAAAAAAATACAAGCCATACGACATACGTTAAGACCTTCAATTAGTTACAGTTACAATCCTGCGTTTGATCAATATTATGACACCTATATTGTAGATGCAAATGGTGGAACAACAGAAGATTACACACGTTTTGAAGATGGATTATTTGGTTCACCAAGTAGAACCTTTGCTAGTTCTATCGGAATTAACATTGCAAATACAGTAGAAGCGAAAATGCGCGCAAAAGATTCTACTTCTGAAAAACCCGAAAAAGTAATGCTTTTAAATAGTTTTAACTTTTCTACAAACTATAATATTGCCGCAGATTCATTAGCGTGGAGTCCAGTTCGTATGACAGGAAGCACGCAGGTTTTCAACAAAAAATTAAATGTAAACTTCGGAGCTACTTTTGATCCGTATGCAATTGATAACAACGGAACACGTATCAATAAATTTAATATAGATAATGGCGGAAGTTTATTCCGTTTAACGAGTGCGAATATGACACTAAACTATTCGTTCTCTAGCAAAAGTTTAGAAGGAAAAACAGACAACGGAAATATTGACAATACGCGAAGTGGTGGACGAGATGATGATTTGTTCGGAAAAGCACAAGACTTTAGCGATAGTAGTAGTTCGTTTGGTAGTGATGATGATGATGACGAAGAAAAAGAAGATGTAGAAGCCTACCGAGCCAAGATTCCCTGGGATATACGTCTCGCCTATTCCATGACGTATGCCAACAATAATCGACAAAATGAAATATCTAACAACTCCTTAATGTTCTCTGGAAACGTTGAATTAACACCGCAATGGAAAGTTGGAGTTTCTTCTGGTTATGACTTTAAAAACAAAGGATTTACCTATACACAAATGCGTTTTGAACGTGATTTGAAGAGTTGGCGAATTAACTTTAATTGGGTTCCATTTAGCGCACGAGCATCTTGGTATTTCTTTATCGGAATTAAAGCATCAGTCTTAAGTGATGTGAAGTGGGAAAAACGAAGCGAACCAGATAGAAGTTTATAGATTTTAGGTATTAGACAGAAATAAAAATATACTAAAGAATAAAGATTATCCGTTTTTAAATCTAATCAATTCTTTACTTGAAACTAGAACTCACAACCGACAACAAATAACCAAAAACATGGCTAAACAAATCATTACCACACCAAATGCGCCAGCACCAATTGGTCCATACAATCAGGCAATATTGATGAATGGAACCTTATATACTTCTGGTCAAATTGCAATAGATCCAAAAACAGGCGAACTTGTGCAAGATTCTATTCAAAAAGAAACAAGACAAGTGATGGAAAACATGAAAGCGGTTTTAGCTGCGGCTGAAATGACGTTTGATAATGTGGTAAAAACATCTATTTTCATCAAAAACATGAACGATTTCACTAAAATAAATACGGTGTACAGTGACTATTTTGATGAAGCAACGGCGCCAGCACGTGAAACTGTAGAAGTTGGAAACTTACCAAAATATGTAAATGTAGAAATCTCTATGATTGCGATTAAAGGCGCTTAGTATCAACGTATTTGTTTATGTTCTATATAAAAATGTATGGTGTAACCGTAATTATTCGGTTAATATTTTTCTTACTTTTTACACACTAATCATAAAATTTTATATCATGTTAAAAAACATTTCAAAAGTAGGCGCTGTATTGAGCAAATCTGAACAACAAACACTTCACGGTGGTGGAAGAGTAAGAGGTTGTTACCAACAAGGCGGAAGTACTTGCTGTCAACATTATACTGGATTTGTATTTTGTGACGCTGGTCGATGTGGAAGTAATGGATATTGCTTCTGGTATTAATCCTAAAAAATAGTAATTCCCCTACATCCCTTTTTACTGGTTTTTTACCAAATAATTAAGTTAATATAAAAGCTTTAGCAATCTCAAACAGAGCTTTTTCTAAATATATAACAATATGTTTTATTTTCTTCTTATTCAAATATAAAGCCTTACTTTTATTTCAAGTTTGTCATCACTACATTTCAATCTTTACAATTAACATCACGATTAATCATGGGAACTTGGGGAACAGAAATTTCATCAAATGATACATATGGAGACATCAAATATGATTTTCTTGAACTTTACGACAAAGGCATAAGTGTTGCTACAATTACCAAAAAATTAATTGCCGAAAATGCAGATGAAACAGATTTAGCTACAGAAGATCACGACTTTTGGTTTGCAATAGCCGATTTACAATGGGAACATAAAGCACTTGATAAAACGGTATACAATCGTGTAAAAGAAATTGTTACTTCTGGCAAAAATATTGAACTTTGGAAAGAATTAGACGCTTCTCCTGAAGATATTTCTGAAAGACAAACTATACTTACCAGTTTTCTTCAAAAAATTGAAACTGAAAAGAAAACGACTCCTAAGAGAACAGCTAAAAAATTAAATGACGCAATTTTTGAAAAAGGCGATTGTTTAATTTTTAAACTATATGACAACGATTATTCTGGCATTTTTGTGCTTGAAGCTGAAAAGCAAACAAAGTTTGGGATGAATTTAATTGTAGTTACCGACATCAAAAAGTCTGAAAAACCTACTCTAGCAGATTTTGAAAACACAAATATACTATGCACTCCTGAACAAATAGCACGAGATCAATTTGAAGCGAGAGAAAATATATGTTGGTATGATGCGAATAATTTCAAGGAAACAGAAATTACGTTTGAAAAAATAGGACAATTGCCTGTTGAAAAAAAGTATGATTCATCAAAAGATTATGTCAGTTTAAGTTCTTGGGACAATCTAAAATCATTTCAAGATTCCTTTTACAAACATGAAGAAAAGGAAAAATGGGATAAACATAGTAGCCTAAAAAGTGTGCGTTTTGTTTCTAAAAAACAATCAAACAAATCAAATTCATTTTGGCAACAACTTAAAACTCTCTTTCAATATAAATAATTAAAAATCAATTTATTAATGATTTTTTTATAGCGATTACAAAAGAGGTAATAAATTTACTTAGAACTACTAAAACCCGTTGTGCATTTTGAGTTCAAAAGTATAAACAAACGTCTGTTCCAGCGATTTTGAAGTACGAAAAATTATATCGAGAACTTATTTAGGATAAAAATTCTATTCTCGATACAAATTTTACTCATATTCTAAAATAATTCAATTAATCCATGTTTACTACAGTCGTTAAAACCTTCATTCTTAAAAGCATAAAAAGCAATCATCGTTTTTTAATTTAAAATAACAAAATGAAGAAAGTATTATTTCAGTTAATAAATTGAACAAATGAACTAACTAATGTATCTCAAAATGCGTATTTTTGATGTAAATCGTCAAATAAAAAAATAATTGAATACAACAATTGCCATCATAGCCAATATTTTTGCATTCGTAAGCTATTTACCTGCTTTCAATATTTCGCATTGGGCATTTCGTGTATTTGATTTTATCCGAATACAACTACTCGCTATTCAAATCATTTTCTTTATAATTTTATGTTTTCTATATGAAGAAGGCAATCTTTTAGTGCTCAGTTCACAATTATTCATACTACTGACAATCATTTATCAAGCTATCATAATTGTTCCCTATTTACCAATAGCTACACTCTTCAAAAAAACAAAAAAAGAAAGCAACACCATTACGGTTATCAGTGTAAATGTACTTCAAAGTAATACTGACTATCAACAACTTATAAAACTAGTCAACGAAGTTCAACCTGATATATTATTGACATTAGAAACCAATAAAGCATGGGAAAATGCACTAAAAGAAATTGAAGCTAACTTTTCATACACATACAAAGTTCCAAAAGAAAATAGATATGGAATGCATTTCTACACCAAACTAAAAGTAGAAAACGTCGACGAACATTATTTCATTGAAGAAACCAGACCTGCAATTGAAGTTCACATGTTTGACCGTGATGGAAATGATTTTGTATTTCTCGGAATTCATCCGCCACCGCCTTCTCCAACGGAAAAACCGACAGCCAAACAAAAAGATGCTGAGTTGATGAAAGTGGCAAAACTAGTTCGAGAATTACAATCTCCAAGCATCGTAACTGGCGATTTCAATAATGTATGTTGGTCAAGAAGTGCAAAACTTTTTGCCAAAGTATCAAATTTGCAAGATTCCCGATTGGGAAAAGGTATTCATGCAACATTTCCTGTACGACCAAGTATTATGCGGTTTCCGATAGATCTTTTATTCAGTTCAAAAGAAATAAAAGTACACAACATAAAAACGCTTCCAGATATTGGTTCTGACCATCTACCTTTCTATTGTGAATTTACAATAGTAAAATCAAGCTTCTCAAAAGCCAACAAACTAGAACCAGAACTGAAAGAAATGGCAAATGAAATTATTGAAGAAGGACACATTGCCGTAGTAGAAGAAGAATAAAAAGCGAACTTTTTAGCTCGCTTTTAAATAATTTACTAAACTTTTAATCAGTTGCGTGGCGCTTTCTGCCATGGCACTTCACAACACAAACAATGTCCTTGCGGATGTAAATGATCACCGCCATTGCATATATCTTCGGGCACTATATATAATCCGGTTGGACAAGAATAACCGTTTACATTTCCTCCTTTAACATGGTGTTGTTCTATCTTAGAAAGCTGTTTTGAACCTTCTAACTTCATAATTCTTTGTAACATACTAATTTTTTTATGGTTAATGATACCTTAATATAAACTAATTTTTAAGAAAAAGACTACGGTTTCACCGTAAAAGAAAGAAAAAACCTATATTAATTAATTGTATAGTACATTCAGAAACTAAAAAACTCTAAACAATTTTTTGTAGTTTTAAGCAAAACTCCAACTTGTGAAAAAAGCCGCAAAAATCATTGGAATTCTGTTACTCATTATCATCGTTATAGGATTCTTCTTTTACAGATCATTACTTCCAACGTATAACGGAACGCTTGATATTGAATACCTTCAAGATGAAGTAACCATTCATTACGATACGTATGGAATTCCACACATTTATGCTAACAATGAAACAGACGCATTTACCGCATTAGGTTTTGCACACGCACAAGATCGTTTGTGGCAAATGGAATTGATTCGGAGAATTGCACCTGGACGATTATCTGAACTTTTTGGAGAAAAACTCACCGAAACCGATCGTTTTTTTGTCGCATTAGGCATTGATGAAGCTTCTGAATTAACAGTTCAAAACTTAGATAAAAACACGCAGAGTTACAAATTGGCACAAGCGTATCTCAATGGAATCAACGAATTTATAGCAAACGGCGCAACACCTGTAGAATTCTATCTTACGGGAACTGACAAAACAAAATTCACGCTCAAAGACATTCACAATGTATTTGGTTACATGGCGTTTAGCTTTGCAATGGCACACAAAACAGATCCGTTACTTACTGAAATTCAACAAAAACTTGGAAACGAATACTTAGCAGATTTAGGATTACATGTAGATCCAAATACGACTTTACTACACAATTATCCCACAAAAGAAAAAGATACAACTCAAATTGAAACTACCATTGTTGCTTCAGTGCACAAAGCGTTAGATCAATTGCCAATTCCGCAATTTATTGGAAGTAATAGTTGGGTAATTGCACCACAAAAAACGGCTACTGGAAAAGTATTATTTGCCAACGATCCGCATATAGGATTCTCGCAACCTTCCGTTTGGTATGAAGCACATGTGCACACGCCAACCTATGAAATGTACGGATACTACTTAGCAGGAACACCGTTTCCAATGTTAGGTCACAACCGAAACATTGCCTACGGAATGACGATGTTTGAAAATGATGATATCGATTTTTATTGGGAAGAAAACAATCCGGATGATGCAAATTCATATAAAACACCAACAGGCTGGAAAACCTACGAAACACGCACAAAAACCATTGCGGTAAAAGATGGAGAAGCCAGTACGGAAACCTATAAAACATCACGTCATGGACCAATTTTAAACGGAATTGCTGACGGAATCAATTTTGATCAACCTGTTGCCATGTCTTGGGCATATCTTCAACATAAAAATCAATTATTAGAAGCGTGTTACCTCATGTCGCATGCAAACAGTCAAGCAGAATTTGAAAAAAGTTTGCCTAAAATTCATGCGCCAGGATTAAATTTAATGTATGGAGATACTGAAGATAATATTGGTTGGTATGCTGTTGGAAAACTAGTGGAACGTCCAAAACACGTAAATTCGAAACTAATTCTTAATGGCGCTTCGGGCAACGATGAGCCAATTCGCTTTATGGAAGCTGATGAAAATCCTAGCGCAACAAATCCACCTTGGAACTATGTCTATTCTGCTAACAATCAGCCAGACAGCATTGCGGGAAGCTTATATCCAGGATACTATTTACCAGAAAATAGAGCAAAACGCATTAAGGAGTTGATTGTTGAAAAAGACAACTGGACCAAGGAAGATATGATGAATATGACACTCGATGTGAAATCAAACATACATTTGGAAGCCGTCAGAGAAGTATTAAACGTAATTGGCAAAAGTGAGTTTTCGGATATTGAAAAGGAAGTCGTCAATATTCTACACATTTGGAATGGCGAAAACAGAACAACTGACATTGCGCCAACTATTTATCATCGATTCATTAATCAATATTTAAAAAATACACTTTCAGACGAGTTAAACAAAGAAGCGTATGCTCAATTGTTAAAAACACACATTCTTAAACGATTTGAAGTACCACTACTCTACCAAGAATCTATTTGGTATGATGATGTAAATACAACTTCGGTAAAAGAAACACGCGCAGATATTCTGTTAAAATCTTTCAAAGAAGCGGTTGCGTTGTTGGAAAATCAATTTGGAAAAGACACAAACGAATGGACGTGGAATAAAGTCCATACTGTTGAACATCCGCATCCTATGGGACAAGTTGAAACCTTGCGTCCGTATTTCAATGTTGGACCATTTGAAGTTCCTGGCACACGCGAAGTTATCAACAATTTAGGATATCATTATGAAGATTCTGGCGAATACAACGTTTATTTTGGACCTTCTACACGACGGGTAATTGACTTTTCAGATATTGAAAATAGTATGAGTATTTTACCAACAGGGCAATCTGGAAACTTGTTTAGTCCTCATTATCAAGATCAAGCAAAAATGTATGTTGAAGGTCAATTTAGAAAAATGATGCTGAATTTGGAAGAAATCAAACAGGATTCAAAAAATACGCTAATTTTGAACTAGGGGTTTTTATTCTTTAATAGACCAAATACTATTTTCACTAATGAGGTTTTCTCTTTTTCCGAAGTGCAGTATTTAGTTTTCGTTAAAATTTTTGAGGCCTTGGAGAAAATTTAGAAAAATAAAGATGATTTTAGTTTTTTAGCTAAAAACACCTCTGAAAAAAGCGAATTTTCTTTTGTTTCTGTTTTCTTTGTGCGAGCAAAGAAAATGAAAATCAATAACGTAATGATTATTATAAAAAAATAGTTTTATCAAACTTTCGTTAAAATAAAAATAGTAATTTACAATCGTATTCTAAAACATTAGTAATGAAGAAAACTTTATTGATTCTGAGCCTTTTACTCTTTTTTTCATGTGGAAGCTATTACAAAATGGCTAACTTTTACAACGCGCACAAGAATGACGATAAGGTAACTGCGGTGCAAGTGCCACGTTTTATGTTTACCGTGTTAAAAGGACTTTCGCCAGAAATGAATTCCGTTTTGGGAACTGTAAACGATCTTCGTTTTATACAATTGCAACCGCAAGATCAATCTGAAGAAAAAAACATTCAAAGAGAAATAAATCAATTAACCAACGATCGCTTTACAGATATTTTTAGAAAAAATGATGATTTTAAACGTACGCTTATTTCAGTGCGAGAAGTTGGAAACTCTATCAAGGAAGTTATTGTTCATAAAACAGCTAGCGGAAAACACACTGTTTTGTATATGAGCGGAAATTTCAATCCAACCACAATACAAGAATACGCCGAAACTGGTAAATTTGATAACTTAACACAATCGATTACACAACAATATCTATGGAATACAACTGCGCCGAAATCGTACTAGCTCAAAAAAAGTATTTTGCTACAGGACGCACTAAAAATGTGCAATACAGAAAAATGCTCTTAAAAAAGCTTTTGAAAGAAGTACAAAAACGTGAAAACGATATTTGTGACGCGTTGTATGCCGATTTTAAAAAACCAAAATTTGAAGCTGTAATGACCGAAACTGGCATTATTACTTCCGAATTGCGGTTTACAATCCGCAAATTAAAGTCGTGGGCAAAAGCAAAACGTGTATTTCCGTCACTTTTAAACTTTCCGTCAAAAGATAGAATTCATTCAGAACCATTTGGAACAACACTAATTATTGCACCTTGGAATTATCCGTATCAACTGGCGCTATCTCCTTTAATTGGTGCTGTTGCCGCAGGAAATACGGTTGTTTTAAAACCTTCTGAATTGACACCTAATACGGCAACCGTTTTGGAAGAAATTATCACAGAAGTATTTGAAAAAGATCATGTTACCGTTGTAAAAGGTGGCGTTCCTGTTTCGCAAAAATTATTGGCCGAACGTTGGGATTATATATTCTTTACAGGAAGTGTGCACGTTGGAAAAATTGTTGCAAAAGCGGCAGCTCCAAACTTAACACCTGTAACGTTAGAACTTGGTGGAAAAAACCCATGTATTGTTGATATTCATACAGATTTTGAATTGGCGGCAAAACGTATTGTTTGGGGAAAATTTTTAAATGCCGGGCAAACTTGTATTGCTCCCGATTACTTAATTGTGCAAGCGCAAGCAAAGTTTGATTTCACTAAGGCACTAATTGAAGAAATACATAAAACCTTTGGCGAAAATCCGCAAGAATCACCTGATTTTGCACGTATAGTAAGTGAAAAGAACTTTGATCGTTTGGCGTCCATGATTAAAGAAGATGAAGTATTAGTTGGTGGTAGTACCGATAAAGACAATTTGTACATTGCTCCTACTGTTTTAGACGAACCAGCGTTTGATAGTGAAGCTATGAAAGATGAAATTTTTGGTCCTATTTTACCAATTCAAGTATATTCATCATTGGAAGATATTAGCAATATTATTGAGCGTTATGAAAAGCCATTAGCACTATATGTATTTTCAAAAGATAACAAGTTTGCAAACCGAATGATTACAAGTTATTCTTTTGGTGGTGGTGCAATTAATGATACAATTATGCACTTTGGAAATCACAGACTTCCTTTTGGTGGTGTTGGCGAAAGTGGAATGGGCGCATATCATGGAAAATTAAGTTTTGATACATTTTCACATAAAAAATCGGTTATCAAAAAGGCAAATTGGTTAGATATTCCTGTTCGATATGCTCCATATAAAGGGAAAATGAAATTTTTAAACTTTTTTCTAAAGTATTTTTAGTAATTTTTTGGCAACATTAAAACCATATTTTCTACATAAACTCTATTTATTTGTAGAAAAGATTCACATATAACTAAAAAATTTTAATTGAAGAAAAAACTATTATTCATAGTCTTTACACTAATTATGCTTTGTAATTGTGGCTTTACAGTTGCCCAATCTTCTACAAAAGCGAATAATTTAGAATCATACACAAATGAAGAATTAATCATATGTATAGAGGAATACTTACGTTCTGATGCTGAAATAACAAATCTTAATATCGATATTTTTCATGAAAGAGCAATTAAGCAATTACACAAATTGAATATTGCGAAAAGCTATTTTTACTACAGCTATCTTGCTGATGTAGAAGGATCGCACCAAGAAGCTATTACATATATTTACAAAGCACTTAAAGTGAATTTGAATGAAGAAGAAAGCGAATTTTTGTTCAGAATCTATTCTCTTCGAGGAAAATTACACGAACAATATGGGAAAGAATCGAAAGCATTAGATGATTTTTTAACTTCTCAAAAAATTGCTGTTAAATATAATAATGATGTTGGTAGAGCAAATGCAATTACCAATTTAGGGAAACTTCGACGCAAAGCCGAAGAATATAGAAGTGCACTTGAACATAGCAAAAAAGCTTATAAAATTGCTATGAAACCTGATTATACAGATGAAATTTCTAGAATCAATATCATTATGGGAGTTGGTGGCGCTTATTTAAAATTAAAACAGCCTGATTCGGCATTAATTTACATAAATAAAGGAATTGAGAGAAGTCGCGTTTTTGGTGATAACGAAGGTGTAAGTTACTTTTATATTGATTATGGAATTGCCTATTTATTGAAAGGAAACTATTTAAAAGCTTTGGATTATTTTGAAAAAGCAGAAAAAATAATTCTAGAAATTAAGAATCAGATGCGACTCGTAGAAGTCTACTACTACATTGCAAAATGTCAACACATCTTACATGATTATGAACAATCAATTGTTTTCATTGAAAAAGCAATCGCTATCATCAATGAGGAAAATGAAGGTTTATCAAAAGAAAAACAATTTATACCCTACGAATATGTAGACTTATTAAAATTATTAATTAAAAATCAAGGAAAACTTGGCAATCAAAAAGAGTTGGCTGATTACGACAATACGTTACTTGTTGAAATTGATGAACGAAAAGAAAAAAATGATGAAATCATTCGAAATAAACTATTTAATTATCTAAATGAGAAAAGTGACGTTTCTTCTGTAAAAGATTCTATATTACTACAACAAAAATATATAAATCATAATAAGGCACTTTGGATTTCACTGTTCGTTTTAGCTACGTTATTTATAATTGGTTGTGTTCTTTTTTACAGAAATCAACGAAAGAAAAAAGCACGTTTCAGAGAATTAAATATTAAAATTGCCGCGCTAAGATATGAGCAACGCACAAGCCTACAAGCGCAAACACAATTAAAAAAGAAAGCGGTTTCTACACAGCCCAAAAAAGAAGTTGTGATTACAGATAAAAAAGTAACTGCAATTTTACAAGCACTAAAAAAGTTTGAACAACAAGAACATTATTTGGATACCAATTGTAACTTACGATTTGTTGCCAAAAAAGTAAAAACAAATGCTACTTATTTGTCTAAAATAATCAATACTGATAAAGGAATTAGTTTCAACGAATATATCACAGATTTACGAATGCAGTATACGTTAAAACGTTTGCAAAAAGATCCTTTATTCCGTGCATATTCAGTAAAATCTATTGCACAAGAAGTTGGCTATAAAAGCGCGGATTCTTTCACAAAGCACTTTAAAAACTACACAAAACTCTATCCTTCCTACTACATTAAGAGCTTAAAAAAGAACGCATAACTACAACCCTATTTTGTTTAGTTTAGGTTACGTAAATTGTAAAATTTGAGTTGATATTTCTAAGTTTGGTATGATTATAATTCACAAAAAATCATTAACAAATTTTAAAAACCACAAAAATTATGAAAACAAAACGTCAACGCAAAACACTTGTTTTAAGTAAGTCAAACATTGCTAAGATTTCCTTTGAACATTTATCAAAAATTAACGGAGGAACTCGTTCTACTGCCATAGGAGCAACAAATGAAGCTGAGCACACTTGTGTACTATTTTAAATTTCCCTTTTCACCAATACTGTATGAGTATACAGTATAGTTAATTCATACTCATACAGTTTTCTTTTTTATAAAAACAAATCTCTAAAACAAAATCATTATGAAAAAAAGTATTCAAAGTAACACACTTCCCTTAAAAAAAGTAAACATAGCTAGTATAACTACAAAGCATTTATTCGAAATTAAAGGTGGAACACGTTCTACTGCAGAGCACGGAATGTCTAACCATACCGTTGGTTGCACAGATGGTTGTGACAACTTAGCAACTGAAAATTCGTGTGTGTGTCATTTCTAGTCCTATTTTGTTTAAAATGGGTTTACATAATTTTCTTTTTATAAAAAAGCCTGTTAATATTGTTCTCAGATCGATCAAGTACTGGGAAAGCCGAAACCCTAAAAAGTAGGCATTACATTAACATAAACTTTAATATGAAAAAACAAAAAATCATACGATTATCATTAGGGAAAAATACTATTTCTTCTTTGAAAGCATCAAATTTAAGTGGTGGAACAGGAAGTTATAATTGTTGGACATTTGCATCTCCATGTGTAAGCTTTACGGAGCCACCAGAAGATCCAACTTATATCTGTCCAGGTACAGTGGGAACCATAGATCCAAGTCCAACAAATACGTGTAATTCATGTATTCAACCTTGTGATACTGGTGGTCCTGGAAGTGTACAAACGAATTGTGTACCAAATTAAAAACAAGATTTCAATATTTTAGGTTAAACGAAAAAGAGAATGTCTAATAGCATTCTCTTTTTTAATTTGCGCTAGGTTCGTTATGTTTGTAACATGACGGCAGAAAAAACAGTAACCGAAGCTATTCAATACAGACGCTCTGTACGCGTTTTTGATAAAGAAATAGAGATTGATACAGACAAAGTGAAACAATGTATTAAAAATGCTGTATTAGCACCTACAAGTAGTAATCTGCAATTATGGGAGTTTTATCATGTTACCGATGAAAACGTTTTGAAACAATTGACAACCGCTTGTTTGGGACAAAATGCTGCAAAAACTGCCAAACAATTGGTTGTGGTCGTTGCCAGAAAAGACTTGTGGAAACAACGCGCTAAAGCAAATGTTGGTTTTTTGAAAAGTTTATATGGCGATAAACCCAAAGAGGAATATTCGCGAAGAGAAAAATTTGCTTTGAATTATTATCAAAAACTAATTCCGCCTATTTATGCAGAATTCCTTGGAATTTACGGTTGGTTAAAGTATGCTGTTTTTAATTGTATCGGATTGTTTAGACCTGTGTACAGACAAGTTCGCTTGAGCGATTTACGCATTGTAGCACACAAAAGTGCCGGATTGGCCGCACAAAATTTTATGATTAGTATGGCTGCCATTGGATACGATACTTGCCCAATGGAAGGAAGCGATACATTACGCGTTAAGAAAATTTTAAAGCTTCCACGTGGTGCAGAAATCAATATGATTGTTGGTTGCGGCGTTCGTTCTGAAAATGGAGTGTACGGTCCACAGTTTAGAGTTCCTTTTGAAACTACGTATACAGAAATTTAGTTGACAGTTTTCAAGTTTTGGGTTTTGGTTTTGGGTTTTGGTTAAAAAAATTATAATTCAATATACCAAAATACTAATATTCCAAAAGCAAAGTGACTCCAGATACTATTTGTTACTATTCACCAAGTTATTTCGGATTGCATATAACACCAAACCTATTCTACTCTTCACCTTAAAATGCTTGAATAATGATTCGCGATATCCGTCAATTGTTTTTGGGCTGAGACACATTTCTTGTGCAATTTCCTTGTATGTCATTTCAGTACAAGCCAATTTTAAAAACATCAATTCGGTATCTTTTAATGGTTTCCCGTTTTTTACATCTTTATCGTTTCCGCCATGAAGTGAATTTAATAACGTTGTAGCAACACGCTCCGAATAGTAAATTCCGTTAGAAACAACTTCATGTAACGCTTTGTTAAATATTTCAGGATGAATGTCTTTCAGCAGATATCCTTTCGCGCCCAAGCGCAACATTTTTATAATAGTTTCCTCATGATCGTCCATAGAAAGTGCCAATACCTGAATACTTGGACGGTTTTCTTTAATCCATTCCATAGTTTCAAAACCGTTCATCACGGGCATGTTTATATCTAGTAGAATAATATCGGGGACATTTTCAGACTCTAATAATTTCTTAATGAGTTCACTTCCATTCTTTACATGGTATAAAACCTCAAACTCCTCAAATGTGTTCACTAAACCTAGTAAAGATTGAGCAAAAAGCAAATGATCATCAACAATAACAACTGAATGTTTCTTCATACTATTTCTTATAGGGATAGGATAAAGTTAAGGAAACTCCTTTGTTTTTCACAGATTTCATACTGAATTCTGTTTTTATGATTGCCGCACGGCTTTTCATATTTATCAATCCTGATCCTTTTTCTACTTCTTCTTCATCAAAACCAACGCCGTCATCTTTTGCAGAAATTAGCAATCGGTCTTCTTTAAAATTAAGGTTAACTTCTAAATTTTTCGCTTTTGAATGCTTAATTGCATTTGAGAAAAATTCTTGTAATATTCTAAATAATATTATTTCTTCTTTTATGTCTAAAGGGCGATCTTCCCCTTTTACATTTAGCGTTGCCGCTAAAAAATTTAATTTATTAAATCGATCTAATTCTACTTCTATCGATTTTACCAATCCCATGTTTTGGATAATTTCAGTATTCATGGTTTTGGACAATAAACGAATTTCTTGTAAACTTTTTCCAACAATCTCGCTGACTTCGTCCAATTTTTCTTTATTTTCTTCTGCTAATTGTGTTCCCAAAATATTAATATGCATGCGTGCTACCGACAATAATTGTCCAATATTATCGTGCAATTCCCAACTCATATTTTGCAAGGCTTGCTCTTGGATTTCAATTTGCGATTTCGCAATTTCTTCCATATACTGCTTTTCTGCTTCTTTCTTTTCAAGAATAAACTTTAGTTTACGCTTTTGAAAGAATACAAATAATATAATAACCGTAGTTAATAAAATTAGCAACACTAAAGATGTTGCTGCAACAAGCATTTGTATTTCTTGATCTTCCATAACAGTCTTTAAAATAATATCATTTTAGGGAAATGTTTTTATATTTGATTCTAAATCAATGTATTTCCTTTTCTTTCTATGTAAGAACACGAAAGTAGTCACTAAAAATATTCCTACAAGAAAAATCGTTGAAGCGCAAATAAAAACCAGTGTACGTATTTCTTCCGTTGTCATTCCCTAAAATACTTCAAAATTATCTTTATCTTTTGATTTGTAAAACCCTACAGCAAAGCACACATACATTATTACATTTAGAACTAAAGTTACAATTCCAAGGATCTTTTGTCCACCTGTTAAGAATAGTCTTACTGAAATCATAAATGGCATAAATGTTCCATAGAAAAGTAAAACTCCTAAGCTAAACCAGAAATAGATGGAATCTGTAATCTTCAATATAGATTCTTTATTAAAAGATTCAATAAAATAAAAACTGATTGCAATCAAAACAAAAAGGACACCTAAAGTAAATGTATAAATTTGATTCGCTTCTAAAATATTTTCTCCAAAAAAACTATTCCCAAAGGCAAAAATTAAGTAAAACGCAATGCAGAATCTTAAAATGTTTTTTCTCCGTTTAGAACTAAGGATGAGTTGATACCACCATAAAAAGAAAGTAAGCTGAACAATTGTAAAAACGTTATATACAACGAAGTTTACATGATTGAACAACTTGTAAAAAACTGAGCCAAAGAATTCTGTGACTACAGCAAATAATATACAAAAAACAAAATATTTGGCTTTAGTGTTTGAATAATTTTTATAGTTGTAAAAACCATAAATTAAAACTATCAAAGCCAAATATTTTGAAAGAAATCTTATATCTCCCATTTAATTTAAAATGTTAATCTCCATACTCGTTTTGTGGAGGATTTCCATTGTCACCGTAATTCATTGCGTGAATTCCTGTAACGTCTTTACTACAATTTTCTATTGAAGGTGATGTAGGACACATAAATAGTGTATTTTGACCTGCTTTAGATTTATCCTTCATATTTTCAGGATACACACCAAAATAGAATCGAATTCCGTCAACTGAAATTTTCTTTTTTGTAGCTTCTTCTTTGACATAATTAATATAACCTTCCAAATCTTCTAGCGAATACCAGCTAGAACATGAAAAATTGCTATCATTTTCTGCGCCAAAGCCGTCATTTTGCTTTGCTTTGTAACAAGCATTCAATTCTAATGCTTGTTCATTATTAATAAGTTTGTCATTAGGGGTTTTGTAGTCACTCATACTTAATAATATTATTGATTATGTCACCAAGTTATCTATAAACTAGCACATGACAAAAACTTCCGACAACGTAATTTTCTTTAAATTATTATAAAAAACTGATAATTAGATTTTTAAGTATTTTTCAGCATTGAAATCTCAGGTATTTTCCTTTACAAAAGGGGCTTTTTCCCCTTTAATAGCGGAACTTTCCTCTTGTCAAGTTTTTTAATACGCCTTATTTTCGCCAGACAATCGTTAATTAAGCTACCTCCAAAATGACCTCAATTGATAAAAATATTATTGCTTCACGTCTAATTATCCAGTCGCATATTGATAAAGCATTTTCCGAAAAGTTTATTCAATGGAATGATGGACTTAATTATACAGAGTTTATTCGTGCGTTGTGGCGATTGTTTCTTAATCATGATAATTTTAAAGATGGAACGCAAAATATTTTGTCAAAACTTACCGAAGAAGACGCCATGCAATTACTTTCTGATGAAATTGATATTACGAAGTTGAAATCATATTAAAGTATATTTTATCTCTTGTATGTTTTTGCGAAAGCCTGTTTATACTAGCTTCATCCAATTGTAGAATTCTTGGATAACCGCCAGTCGTTTGACAATCTTTCATGAGAATAATTAATTTTCCAGATGGTGTTAGTTGAATGGTTCCTGGCAAAACTGCCGAAGTAATAATGGATGGAAAATTATTTTCAAGTAATTCGTTTAATTGGTATGCCATTCTATTGTTTAATCCTATTGAAAAAGGAATTTCTAACAGCAGTTTTTGTTGTTTTTTTGATAAGAAATCAAATTCTGGACCTTTGAATACCTGTAGTTGGTTGTCATTAAATACTGTCGGATGAAATCCAATTTTCGCATTTGACAATTGTTGTTTTTTTATGGTTTGATATGGAATGGAATCACCTTTCTCAATTCGTGATTTTTGGGTAATTCCATCATAGAAACTGCAGCTTTCTAGTATTTTTTCAGTTTGAAACCCATTTTTTACGGCAAGATACGTTCGAATGCCATAATTTCGAGCCCCGAACGTTAGTTCATCACCTTTGGATACATTTATTGGAATATTCGCTCTTAAATCGCTTCTATTTAGCTTTGGCGACAAGTCTGCACCACAAATTACAATTTGAGTTGCTTCATGAAAATATACATGTGGACCTTGCAATGTAATTTCCAAAACCGCATCATTTTCATGATTTCCCAAAATATGATTTGCCAATTTTGCATGATATTCATCCATAACTCCCGAAACAGGAACGCCATAATTTCGATAATTAAATCGTCCTAAATCTTGAATGGAAGTGTACAATCCAGGTTGTAAAATTTCTAACATTCTACACTCGGTTTTAGTTCATAATTTCCACTTAAAACAGCTTCAGATATTTTATGATATTCTTCTACTGAAATTGAAACAAATTTGATATAATCTCCCGCTTTTGCAAAACATGGTTTTTTATTGTTTACATCAAAAAAATTGATTGGTGAATTTCCTAAAATTTGCCATCCACCAGGACTTGATTTAGGATAAATTCCTGTCTGCATTCCACCAATTCCAACAGCACCTTTTTTCACTTCTAATCTAGGTGTAGATTTACGATCGATGTGAAGTCGTTTGTCAAGTCCGCCTAAGTACAGAAAACCAGGTAAAAAACCGATTGAAAATATTTGGTATTTTGGAGCTGTATGAAGTTGTATAATCTCGTTACTTGTAAGTTGCTTTTTTTGTGCAATTTCTTCAAGATCAATTCCAAAAATTACATCGTAACATACAGGAACTTCCCAACAGTACTTTGTTATTCTTTGCATTTTGCCAGATTCTAACGAAATAAGCCGTTCCAACAAATGTTGGAGTGTTTCAAAATTTATTTTTATTTTATCATAAATAATTAACAATGAGTTATTTGATTGAATTACATCAACTATTACTTTAATATTAAAATTGATTACTTTTTCTTTGAATTCCAACACCTTATTTAGTACTTCTGGTGACATTTGTGCTTCCCAAGTTACTAAAACTCCAGCATCTCCGTACGGTTTATAGTGAGGAAATTCTGGTGTAGCTATCGTATTTTGTGTATTGAAATGTGAATGCAATTGCTGAACAATTTCGATCGCATTTAGCGTATCAGAATGTACACAAAGTGTATTTGATTTTAGTGGAATTTTTGTACCTGAAATCGTTTGTACTTTCTCTTCATTTTTTAAGCAAGACACATGCTGTATAATCTCCCCTATTTCTGTTAAAACGGCATTGCTTTTTGTACGAGAAACAAGTGTTAAATTATCATTGTAATTTCGATCAGCGAACGCTTCATAATAGATTTCAAAATGTTGTTGTAAAGCTAATTTTTCAATTACAGAATTGTACGGAATATAGAGTTTATATTTGTCTTTATATGTAGCAATTGCTTTGAGAAAAAAAATTGCTTTTTCCTCACTTTTAGCCACATCATTATACAACGCTCCATGTGGTTTTATGTGCGTGATTTTTACATCGTGCAACTGAGCAATTTCTTCTAAATTTGAGATTTGTTTTTGAATCGTTTTGATGAATTCGGCTTCGGTCATATTTATAGAAATTCGACCAAAATTTTCCCGATCAGGATACGAAGGATGCGCGCCAATTTCTACTTTATATTTTTTAGCTAATACAACTACTTCATGCATCGTTTCCGAATTTCCTGCATGTCCGCCACACGCAATATTACACGCATTGATGTAGGGCATTAGAATTTCTTCATTGCCTACGCCTTCTCCAACATCACAATTGATATGTAGCATTTTAGACTTTTATTGATTCCTATTATTTACGTTAAAACACACTTATGATTCCTTTGATGCCTAAGATTAATGTGATCAAAATGATACAAATTGCTAGTATGTTTTGAAATAGTGTGTTCTTGTATTTCCCTAAAACATTAGCTTTGTTCACAATCCAGACTAAGAATATAGCAACTATTGGCAATAGTAATCCATTTGCGACTTGTGCAAATGTGATGACTTCTACAGGCTTGAATTTCAAAGAAGAAAATACAACTCCAAGAATGAGTATGATAGCCCAAACTACACGAAACTTGTTGTCTTTGAGTGTTCCTTTCCATCCAAAACAGCTTTTTGCTACAAAAGCGGCTGCTAAAGGTGCTGTAATCGCAGATGTGATTCCTGCCGCAAATAAGCCAATTCCGAGTAGATATTTGGCATATTCGCCATATAATGGTTCTAATCCTCTGGCTAAGTCTAAAGCATTGTCAATGTTTCCGCCAGTTGTTGCCGTTGCCGCTATTATGATTGCCATCGAGACAATTCCACCTAAAATTATTGAAATCATCGTGTCTTTTCGAGCTGTAACTAAATCTTCTTTTGTTTTCCACTTTTCTTTGACTAATGAAGCATGCAAAAATAGATTGTACGGAACTACAGTTGTTCCTATTATTCCAATGATTATCAATATATTACCTTTTGGAATTGTTGGTGTAAATGTTCCTTTTAGGATTCCAATGATGTCTGGTTTTGTTAAGATTGCAGTAATTAAGAATGAGATACTCATGATTACTACTAAAGCGACTAAACTGCGTTCCAATACTTTATAGCTGCCTATGAATAGTAATAGAAACGCGATCATTCCTATTATCATCGGATATAACATTGCGCTTCCTTCACCAAATACATGCATTCCTAATGCGGCGCCACTGATGTTTCCAGCTTCGTATGCGGCGTTTCCAATGACAATTGCACCAAGAATTAGAAAGATTGCTAAGTTTCGTAGTAATGGACTTGTGATTTGTTCTTTTATGACTTCTGCCAATCCTTTTTGTGTAATGATTCCGGTACGTGCCGCCATTTCTTGCAATACAACTGTTGCAATTATTGATAGTAACATTGCCCAAAGCAAACTGTATCCAAATTGCACACCAGCTTTTGTACAAACCGTAACGGTTCCAGGTCCAATAAACGCCGCGGCTACAAGCGTTCCTGGTCCAATATTTTTAATCCATTTGAACATCTGCGGCAGTATTTAAGGCATAAATAGCAAAGGAACCTAACCAATGTGTTCCTTCATAATTGTCGTCAACAATACTTGGTAATGAGTAGTTTATGTGTTCATTGGCAACTTTTTTTAAGTGTGCATATTCTGGAAATTGATTGGCAATTCCGTATAAGCACCAAGCTCTACTGAAGTTTACACCATCTAAATGGACGAGTTTTCCATCTGTTCTATCGGACACTTTTCCTTGCGCTAATTGAAAATTTTTGTTTGCTAATTGTGGTAAGAATTTTTGCAACCATGTTTTGAATTCGTTTTCTGGCAAAATTCTACGCATGATAGCTGCTTCTTCCAAACATGGAGATAAGAAGTCAAATCCGCTTGGTTCCCACGCTATTGGACAGTTTTCATCATTTTGATAGAAATCTTTTGCTCTTTGTACTATCACATTTTTTAAAATTGTGTGTTCAACCGTTTTTGCATAATCATACGCAAATGTGAGTCCGAATGCAGTATTTGTGTGCTCTCCTACTCTGATTGGATAGTTTAGTTTTGGTAAGAAATCTAGATAACCTTGTACAATTATGTCCGTCATTGGTTGCAAATTGGTTTCTAATTCACGTGCTAACGGATCGTTCCACGTGTGTAATTCTTCTGCCAATTTTAAAAGCCAAGCCCAGCCATATGTACGTTCAAACGATTTGTTGTATTTTCCTTTGAAGTATAAAATTTCTGTTTCTATGTTCTCCTTAGAGATATTTTGTGCTAGTTTTTCTCGGATTTCTGCACTGTTTTCCAAGTTTGGGAATTGTTTTAGCAACGTTACCAACGACCAATGTCCGTGCACAGACGAATGCCAATCAAAACAACCATAAAATGCTGGATGCAATGCTTTTGGCGATTGTAAGTCTTCTCCACTTCCAATAGTTTGATTGAGTTTGTTTGGATATTCTTCTTGCATACAATGCAATGGCAAAGCCGCTAAACGATTGGCTTCTGGAAGTGATAAGGTAGCAATTTCACTAGAAATCATAGTGCTTTCTTTGGAGTTTTCTTCTGTTATGGCTTCTTTTTTTTCTTTCGGTTTGGACTGACATTGCACGAATAAACAGATGAGTAAGAAGTAACTTATTTTTTTCAATTGTTAAAGCGTTTTTGGGTTGAAGGTTCAAGATATGAATTTCTCTTTAGATATGCATGTTGCGTATTGAGATGTTCAATTTTTTAGGAATCTTGAAATTTAATAGTATTTTTAAGATGAAAAAATTAAACTCAACTAAGATGGAAACTAAAAAATCGAGAAGAGAATTTCTGAAAATTGGCCTCAAAATGGGCGTTGTATTGCCATTTGCTAGTTCAATATTATATAGTTGTATTTCAAAATCGGACGAAAAGAATACTACTAAATTAACATCTTCTAAAAAATTAAAAATTCTTATTCTCGGAGGAACTAGTTTTTTAGGTCCGCATCAGATTGTATATGCAGTTAACAGAGGTCATTCGGTTACAACATTCACAAGAGGAAAAACAAAACCGTCAATTTATAAAGAAGCTTTTTCAAAAGTGGAACAACTTATTGGTGATAGAGAGGATAATTTGACAGCTTTGGAAAATAGAAAGTGGGACGTTGTGATTGATAATTCGGGACGTAAAACCGAATGGACAAAACGATCTGCGGCATTATTAAAAGAAAGTTGTGATTTGTACATATACACCTCATCGACAGGAGTTTATTATCCGTATATTAATAGTGATTTTAAGGAAGATTCTAAGGTTTTGACATTAGTTCCAAATGATAGTAAAGAAGATGAAAAGTTAGAGTATGATTATGGTGTGATGAAAGCAACTTCTGAACAAGCAGCTATGAAAGAGTTTGGAGCTGCTAGAACTATTGTTGTACGACCAACGTATATGATTGGTCCTGCTGATAGAACCAACCGCTTTATACATTGGCCAGTGCGACTTGAAAAAGGCGGAGAAGTGTTAGTTCCAGGAAAGAAAGATGACGCTGTACAGTATATTGACGTGAGAGATGTTGCCGAATGGATGATTCGTTTGGCAGAAGATAAAAAGATAGGAACATACAATGCCGTTGGCCCAAAAGAAGCGCAAAATATGCATGAGTTTATTACGGAAGCTAAGAAAACCTTTGCTGTTGAGAGTTCTTTGGTAATGATTGACGATTATGATTTTTTGGAAGAAAATGACATCTATTATATTGTTCCTTGGATTATTCCTACAGAAAATACGATAGGTTCGGCAAAAATAAACAATCAAAAAGCATTGCAAAATGGACTTTTATTTAGAACCGTACACGATTCTGTAAAAGATACACTTGATTGGTGGAAATCTGATGCTGTTAGTGAAGAACGAAGAACTGAATTTGTTTCTAACCCAAATTCTATCATATTAAAAGAACCAGAAATTATCAAGAAATGGAAAGCGTTGCAGCATGGCTAAGTTAATACTGTTGCTAGTTATTGAGAATAGGCTTTGCTATTTTCTATATTACAAGAATTTACAATAGAACTGAAAATGTTTTTTATGATACTGATTATCTGTATTTTAAAAACAAATATACTACGCAAAAAGTAAAGCTTCAAAATATAAAACGTATTGAACGTACACTATCTGATCAAAGAATTTTGGGAATGCAACATCATAACTATAAGATTGATTTTATAAACGAATTTAGCATGAATGAGTCTGTAAATATTTGGATTAGTTCTATTCATAATCATATTATTGAATTTGAAAAATATTTGGACTATCACGCTCGAAGCGTTGGTGTAAAACACACTGTTAAGTCCTTTTGATCATTATGAAGTATAAAAAAAGCAAGCCAAAGCTTGCTTTTAGTGTTATAATGAATACAAATTAGTACTGATTACCAACATGGGAAACACGTTCCATTACATGTCCAAAAACATGTTGCAACACAATTTGTTATACACGTATTGTCTGTTACTTTTGGTGTTGGGCATACAGGACAACCTGATCGCACATGTGTTGCCACTGGCACTGGATTTGCAACACCTCCGCTAATTTCATCTAAGTTTGAAACTGCACTTTTGTTTAATGATAATTTTTTGATTTTCTTTTTTTTCATAATGGTTAAAATTTAGTGGTTATTAAAAATGTTTTAGCACTTTAGTACACTACACAGTTTGTAGTTATTGTGTGCTTTAAAACTTATCTCAATATTACCCTGTTTTTGAGCTATTTGAAAAAAAATGTGATGAATGAAGGTGTTTTGTGACGAATGAAGTTCTTTTATTTTTTAGAAGATTCTAAGTGTGAAAAAATTTCCTTGGCATAACTTTTACTCACAGGAATTCCATCTTGTAATTGATCTAAATTTAGTACTATTCGTTGTGAATTTCCTTTGTAAGATGTCACTTTTTGAAGATTTACATAATATTGACGATGACATTTGATGATGAAATCATAAGGTGCTAATTTTTCAGCAATAAAACGTAATGACGCTCGTAGCAGTTGCGCTTTTTTATCTCCTATGGAATATATTTCAACATAATTACCAGAAGCTTTTACATATCCAATTAAGGAAGGAGTTACTTCAATACATTGGTTTACTACTGGCGATTTTAAGATTATTTTTTTGTCTGCAACTCGTTGTTGTGCTTCTATGGTTGATGCAATTGCCACTGTATGTGCTTGATGGACAAGTTTGCTAGTATTTAATTTATCTAACAATAGTGTAATGATAAATAGTGGAACGCCTATCATTATTGATCTTGGAATCGTTACAAATAGATAGTAACTGGTTTCAACTTCACCAACATCCATCATAAAACGATGATAAACAGTACCTATACAACCAGCAATGCTCATTATGCCAACAAGCAATAACCAATGATGGTACGTTTTCCAAGGTCGTTTTTCATTAGCAAACTTAAGTCTACGAAAAATTAACCAATATACTGTATAGATTACAACAGCCGTATTGATACCATATCCAAGTTGAATGATTTGTATTGGAATTTTAAATTTTGGAATCGCCAAATAGTTGTCATACGGATCAAATATGTAGACAAAAGCCGTGAGTACAATTCCTATGATAATAGAAAGTTTTAGATAATACGACTTGTTATCAATGAGTTGATGTTTTTGTTGAAAGTAGTAGGTTAATTTCTCCAAAATTGTGGTCAGTTATGTTTAAAAACGTTCCTTAAATTTACAACAATGTTTTCTTTTTTTATAGGTTATTACATACACATTGTGATGAATTGATTGATTTTGTGATGAATTTCAGTAAAAAAGTATTCAAAATCACACCTGCGTAACCTTGAATACTTTCTAATGGTTGAAGTATTAACAATACATCAAACAACTATCACTAGGTATATAATTATCTGTATTTGTTCTGTCATCCGTCATATCCGAAGGTGGTTCTGTATTTAAAGATCCACAGGTTTCATCTGGATTGTTTACATTACTTTCTAAATCTGTTCCACCAACTATTTTTTGTATGTTGGATAGATTTACAATTTTTGTTTTATTTAATACGAATACTTTCGATCGCTTTTTCATAAATATGATTTTTTGAGTTTTGCAATGAAACTAAAAAAAATACCGTGTTTAAGTGCTATATTTTTACATGATAAAGTACATATTCATGAATCTGTACTTTTTTTTAAGCTTTTGAGTCTTTGATTACTTTTCGTAATTGCCTAACAAAATAAGAAGGTTTAATTCCTTTCATGTTGTAAAATGCTTTTGAAAAAGATTGCACATTGTTAAAACCAACCTCAGCCGCAATTGCCTTTATGGTATACCGTATGTATGTTGGATTGTTTTTAAGTTGCTCAATTGCATATTCAATACGTAATTGATTGATATAATTTGAAAAAGAGCACTTTTTATAATGGTTTACTATTTTAGAAAGATAGTTTGGATTGGTATTAAATTCTTTTGCTAACAAATTGAGTGTAATTTGATTTGATGTAAATTGGGCTTCCTGTTCAAATATTTCTAGTTTTTGTAATATACCATCAATAATATCTTCTGGAACTGCAATTTTATGTTCTTTTGTAGACTGATTTTGAATATTTACATTGGTTTTTGATGCGTTGATCGCTTCTTTAAATCGAAGTTGATATACTTTTTGCTTTCGATATTGTATCGCAAAACCAATTCCCAATACAAGGATTAATATAAATAATACAATTACAATTGTTCTAAATCGTTCTTTTTGTTGTTGCTTTTGTGATAGTATCGTTTCTTTTTCAGCTTTTAATTTAGGAATATCATATCCTTTAAAAATTAATTTATTCAAATACAACTCGTCTGCTTTCAGAATACTATCAACTTTTATCATTTGATTTTTATAGATAAGTTGCTTTTCTAAATCATTTTTATTTTTATAATACGTATCTAAACGCACATATGCTTTTCTAGTAATTGGAAAGATTGATTGTGTTTTTTGAAAGATAGAATCAACTTTTTTATAATACTGAATAGCTTTTTGTTGTTGATTGATGGCAAAATATATTTCACCTGCGTAATAATATACAAACGCTAACTTATCATCATCCTGAACATTTTCGAAGTATGGAATGTATCTTGAAATGCTGTCAATGGCTGTTTGGTACGTTTTTTTATGAAAATGTGTGACGCCTTGATTGAATCCAAAATGATTTTTATACGATTCCTGCTGCAAACGTATTGCTTCTTTATATCCGAGTTTATTATAATAACTGGCAGAATCTGTATGTTTTATATCATTAAAAATATTTGCGAATGCTCTAATTGAATTAAGGTACGTTATCGTCGTAACTGCTTCTTGATTCTTTTTTACATACATATAATTTTTTCTGTACAATTCTAATGCTTCTTCTATATTTCCCATACGCCTTTTTACAATTCCCAAATTATAATTGGCACGCGCAACCATTCCTTTTTGATCAAACTTTTGCGCGTAATTGTAAAATTGAAGATAATTATCTAATGCGCGCTGGTAAGCACGTTTTTGATAATAAAAGTCTCCTTTTTTTTCATAAGCAATTGCTGGATAATATGTATTTGGATTTTCAGCAGTTAAAGCTATAATACTGTCACTGTACGCCAACACATATTCATCAGTATATGTTAAAGATAGCATGCGATATGCTTGAAGCGTTCTGGAGATATTGTTTTCATTTTTAGCTTTTTCGCGAAAGCATTCGGCAAAAAAGATCTTTTCTTGCTTTGTTTTAGCATCTGAAAACATATTGCTAATCTCATTGTAATCTTTAGTTTCTATAGCTGTATCAACTGCTACATCTCTACAAGAGAAGCAGAAAAAAAACGTCAAGAGTAGTAGCGATTGAAAACTTACTTTTCGAAATGAAAATTGGTTTTCCTTTATAAAATATGAGTTCAAGATGGTAGCCTTTTTCTGTTAGATAAAAAAATGATAACTAAAAGTACTGTTTTTTGAAGAAAAAAGTACAGATTCATGAATCCATACTACAGATTCATGAATCTTACATACTATGTTTTGCATGTCTATTGTATGAGTTGTTGCTTTGTAATGCATTGACTTAATACTCTCAGACACAAACAGTAAGTGTCGTAAACTGTTTACTGTTATATCAATTATAAAAATTTTAGATTCATGAAAAAAAACATTTTAAACATCGGAACTATTTTGAACAAGGAAGAACAAAGAAAAATTAATGGAGGTGATGGCTTAACAAATCGTCAAGAGTATTGTGCGTCACTTTCTATTGTATATCATTCATTGACAAATGATCCGGAAGGTGATGGAATTAGTATGGAAAACTACCTATTATCAGAGCAAACATTAGCGCAATGGCACAGAGAATGTGAAGGTGTAAACTAATGCAATTTGTTATTGCTAATAAATTAAATAACCTACCAAGTAAAGACTTTGGGAGTCATCTCAAAGTCTTTATCATTAATAAATATACCTACGATGAAAATTTTCATCATTTATGAACCAATTAAATTTACCATTTATGAAAAAAGTTAAAACCAATCATTTATCAATTCAGAAAAAAACGATTTCCAATTTGAACAAAACGCGTGTCAAAGGTGGAACTAACATTCCTTTCACGCAAAATCATTTAGATTCTAGATGTGTTTGCCGCACAGATGCTTATTTGTGCTTAATGTCTTTTCCTTATTGTATCTCTCAACCTTGCTAAACTAAATTGACGCATACATATACAGCGAGTTATTTTTTGTACTCGTTATACAATTAACTTTTAAATTTAAATAACATGAAACAACACATTTTGAGTATCGGAACAGCATTGACAAAATCAGAACAACGCACTATTTACGGTGGTTTTGGAGAAGAATGTGAACCATTATTAGGTTCTTGTACAAGTGACGAACAATGTCATCCTGTACATAACGGTTTTCGCGCTTATTGCGAGTTTGGATGTTGTGTAACTCCAATCTAAAAACTATTTATGTGCCCTTAATTGGTATCACATACTAGTTAATTATAATTTTTGTAAAAATAACAGCCTCAGTATTACCTTTAAAAGATACTGCTGAGGCTTCAAATCAATACGTAAAATAGCAAACTATTTTCAAAACGAATTAGCAATAATTTGTAGACTTTTTTTCTATAGTTTAAAATGTAATTGATCTACTTTTAGCGGTTCAAGTATCGTAGCATCTAGTTCTTCTTTAAATGCGATATGACATTTGTAATTTTTATCTAAGATAATTTCTTTTAAAAAGAAATCTTCATTGTTAATGTTCACCTGATCATTACTGATTTCAAACGAGTTTAAAGGAATAGAAAATCCTTTTCCACTTGCTTTTACAACGGCTTCTTTTTGTGTCCAATATTTAAAAAAAGCTTCTGTTTTGTTTGTAGCAGTATCAATATTGTCCCATTCGGATGTTGTCATTTGTGTTTTAAAATCTTCAATATTAACATTGTGCATTTTTTCTATATCAATTCCTATTTCGGAAGTGTTTGTAAGTACACAAATTACAATATGTCCTGAATGTGATATGTTAAAATTTATTTGTTGCTCTT
Organism: Kordia sp.; assembly: GCF_965283645.1. Taxonomy (GTDB): domain Bacteria; phylum Bacteroidota; class Bacteroidia; order Flavobacteriales; family Flavobacteriaceae; genus Kordia. The sequence goes on from NZ_CBDIPG010000001.1 coordinate 609,211, forward strand.
TCAGTTTTGGTTTGCCATAAGCAGAGTATTCCAAAAGTTCTTCAATGTGTATTCCTTTGTTAATTTTTTTTAATCCATGTTGTAGTAATAGTCTTCCAAGTAAAGATAGTTGTGCGTCTTCCCAGCGTTTGTATTTTACGATTCGCTCTCGGAATTGTTTGGGGAAGTCGGATAAGTATTTTTCAATTAGTTGTTCATGATTCTCTTTTAATATGTAGGTAAAGTATATTTGGGTCATTTTTATTTTTTTAAGAGATACATTCGTACACTATTGCCTCAACGGCTCCTGTTGCGGCATTAATTACTCCCGAAGTCGTTTTTTCTTCCGACATCCGTACCCATGAACCTCCATACGTGTCTCCAAAACCGAACGATCCCCATATAAGTTTATGTGGTGTCCAGGCATTTTCTTTATTTGGTGCTAATAAGTTTAATGAATCGCTAAATTTTTGTGCAATGTATTTTTTATCATTTAAAGCTTCTTTTATTGCATTTTCCCAATCAGTTTTTGATGTAAATTTTCCAATAAAAACATCTTTTCCTTGTAAACCATCTATAATTTTAATTACAAATTTGTCTTTATTTTCTTTGAGTAATTCAATAATGTTTTGCGTTTTTCCTTCATACAAAACTTCTATATCTTCTATTACTTCAGTCCAAGGAATGTAGTGTAAAACCAATTCATTTTGTGTTCCTTCAAATTTACCTTCACTGGCAAGTTTGCGTAATATGGTAAGATTTCTTTTGTCACGCATAAACGTTGTACCTAAATGATCTGGAAAATATACCATATTCATAATGAAACTCCGAACTAAATCAGCCGACATGTTTTGCTGTGCAAAGTCTAAAATTAATACGCTATGGATACAGTTTTCTTTAAAATATAAACCATCACTTTGCATTTTTAAGGAAGTTATTGCATCCATGTATACGTTTCCTATTTTCCCAATACGCTGTAATTCTTTTTGTAATAATTCGTTAAAGAAGTCTTTTACTGTTGCATTTTGAGATTCTCCAGCTCCAGCATCAGATACTAAAAAAAGATTGATTTTAGAACTTTTTGTTTGCGTGTATGCTAAAATTTGTGCTACAATGAATTGAATATATAAGTTTTGTGATTTATGAAACGTAAACTGCTTTCGCGTTGTGGTATTTGATAAGACATTGTGTGTGTTTCGGACAGATGGTTCAAAGTTTTGCAACCCAATTCCTCCTATGGAAGATCCTAAATTTATTTCTAATACTTTGAAACCAGTTTCGGTTAGAGTCAAATCTAATCGGGAACTTACAGGAACTTCTCGTTCTTGACACATCATAGAGTATTGCGCAACCATTTCATCTCCATTAAAGTAGAAATCTGCAATTTTTTTGATATCATCCTGAAAGTAAAGTTTTGGGATTTTTTGTAATAATTTTGGAATTAACGTACTAACCTCTTCTAATTTTTGACTGTTTTCTTTACTCAAAATTACTGGATACGAGGATATTGGATATTTATAGTTTCGAAAAACGGCTGTAATATCTTCACTGTCTGTGTTGATTAATGGTTTAATTGTGTCATTGGATTGCTCCATAAAGGCTTCATATCGATCTGATAGAATTGTTTGTTTCATGTATGGTAGTTTTACTGTTTATTTTAAGAATAGATTTTATAGAAAACATGATGAATTTCTTTTGAGAGTTCCCTAATTATGACGCTTCATACACAATTGCTTCTACAGCTCCTGTTGCCGAATTAATGACTCCTGAAGTCGTTTTTACAGGTGACATACGAACCCACGAACCTGCGTAAGTATCGCCAAAACCAAAAGATCCCCAAACCAATTTTTGTGGAACCCATTCATTTTCTTTGTTTGGTGCAAGCAAATTCAATGAATCACTGAATTCTTGCGCAATGTATTTTTTACTTTGTAAAGCTTCTGCAATTGCTTTTTTCCAATCAGTCATTGACATAAATTTTCCGACAAAAACATCTTTTCCCTGTAAACCATCTATAATTTTGATGACAAACTTGTCTTTGTTTTCTTTTATGAGTGTTATAATATTTTGTGTTTTGTTTTCGTACGTTACCATTGCATCTTCAACTATTTCCGTCCAAGGAATGTATTCCAACACCAATTCATTTTGTTTACTTTCAAATGTACCTTCATTGGCAAGTCTGCGTAACAGGGCAAGATTCCTTTTATCACGCATAAACATGGTTCCTAAATGATCTGGAAAGTAGACTGTATTCATAATGAAACTCCGAAATAAATCAGGTGAAATGTTACGCAATGCAAAGTCTAAAATTAATACACCATGGATGCTGTTTTTTTTATGATATAAGCCATCAATTTGCATTTTTAAGGAAGCAATTGTATCCATGTACACATTTCCTGTTTTTCCAATACGCTGTAATTCTTTCTGTAAAATCTCGTTAAAAAAGCTTTTTACAATTTCTCTTTCAGATTTGTCCGCATTGACATCATACACTAAAAATAAATTGATTTTAGAACTTTGTGTTTTTGTGAATTTTAGAATTTGTGTTACAATAAATTGAATGTACAAATCTTGCGTTTTACGAAATATAAACTGTTCTCCTTTTGTTGTATCTGATAAAACAGTGTGTTTGTTTCGAATGATAGGTTCAAAATTTTGCAATTCTACACCTCCAATTGACGATCCCATATTTACTTCCAATACTTTAAAACCTGTTGCTGTTAAGCTTAAATCTAACCGGCAACTTATGGGAACTTCTTGTTCTTGACACATTAACGAAAACTGCGCAACTACTTCATCACCATTAAAATAAAAGTCTGCTATTTTCTTGGTATCATTTTGAAAATAAAGCGCTGGTATTTTTTGTAATAATTTAGGAATTAATGTACTTACTTCTTCTATTTTTTGACTTTGCTTTTTATTCAGAATTACTGGATATGAAGATATTGGATATTTAAAATTGTGAAAAACTGTTGGGATTTCATCTATATCTATTTTTATTAATGGATGAATCGTTTGATTGGATTGTCCCATAAATGCTTCATATGCATCAGATAAAATTGTTTGGTTCATGCGTGCTAGTTTTACTAATTTAGAGAAATTACTATATGCGAATGGAATGCTTATACGACTTCGTACACAATTGCTTCTACAGCTCCTGTTGCTGAATTGATGACGCCAATATCTGTTTTTACTTCAGACATTCGAACCCAAACACCTCCGTACGTTTCGCCAAATCCGAATGCGCCCCATATGAGTTTGTGCGGCGTCCATTCTTTTTGCTTATTTGGCGCTAAGAAGTTTTTAGATTCGCTAAATTCTTGTGCAATAAAAGCTTTGGTTTTTATGGCTAATGCTAACGCATCTTCCCATTCTTTTTGAGATAAGAATTTACCAATAAAAACATCTATTCCTTGAAAACCATTGGATGCTTTTATTACAAATTGATCTTTGTGTGTACGTATGAGTTCGGATAGTTTGTGCTTTTCTTTTTTAAATAGTACTTCTTGATTTTCATGTTTTATCATGGAAGTCCAAGGAATACAACTTAGTATTAATTCGTTTTCTTGTTCATCAAATTTTTCTTGTTCAGCTAGCGTTCTTAGTAATCCTAAGTTTCTTTTGTCACGTATGATGGAAACTCCTAAATGGTCTGGAAAGTGAATACGATCCATTATGAACGCTCGGAAAATATCTGGAGATACGTCTTCCGTATTTAAACTTAGTAATAATACACAGTGTATGATTTCGTTTTTAAATTGTAAGTCGCCATTGATAAGTTTTAAATCTGAAAGTGCTCCTGAAACTACTTTTCCTTTTAGTTTTCTTTTTGTGAGTTCAGCATGAAGCATTTCATTAAAAAAGTCTACACTGTATTCTTTGAGAATTATTTCCTCTACGTGAGAGAGTTCTATAAAGACATTAATTTCATCACTTATAGTTACATATTTCAATATTTCATCTATGAGAAATACAACATATAATTGTTGAATGTTTTTAGAGTGAAAGTTCGTTGCTGTTACCGAATTGGATAGTTTCGAATGTATTTTTCGTATGATAGGTTCAAAACTTTGCACCTGCCAACCTCCAATGGAAGAACCAATATTTGCTTCTAATACTTTAAATCCGTCCGTTGTGAGTGTTAAATCTAATCGGCAACTTACATCAATGTTTTTGCTGTTTGCCATGAGTGCAAATTGTGCTAACATTTCGTTTCCATCAAAGTAGAAAGCTGCTATTTTCTTTACATCATCATTAAAGTATAGTAACGGAACTTGATTTAGTAGTTTGGGTAGTTTTACACATAATTCTTCTAACCTAGAACTTGTTTCTTTTCCCAATAAAACCGGCCATGGACTTACCGGATATTCATAGTCTTTAAATATGTTAGGAACTTCTTCTACATCAGTATCTACCCATTTAGGGATATTTGCATACGCTTCCGTTACAAAGTCGTTGTAATTTTCAGAAAGTATGGTTTCTATTATGGTTTCTTTAAGTAACATGGCATTTATATTTTTGATCGGTTTTTAGTTGAAGTAGTTTTTACTTTTTAAGATTTACTTTTGTAGATTGTTATGTTGTCTAAAAAGCTAAAACTCCCCAATACACTAAGTACGTAGCAAGTAACGCGTTAGAGAATATGATGGTGAACATAATGCTTCTGTCCGTTATTTTTTTGAGTCGCACAATGAAATAGACTATCGTTATGACCAGTAATATTCCAAATATCAACAATCCCGTAAATATGATGCTGTATGCGTTTGGCAGTCCAAAAGCGAGAATGTAGTAGTTTTGATCAGCTACATTTCCTAAGGCAATTATTAGTCCTATAAAACATAGAATTCCAACAAAAGACGTGAGAACACCAAGCGATCGCATTATTTTATCTGAGACAATTGTATATTTTTTCTTGATTATTTTAATTAGATGTGCAAAGATGAAAGCAAGCATTACACCTAAAGCAACAATTAACGGAAATAGGAAAAATGGATTGAACTGGTTTATACTAGTTCCCATTTTTGAAACACCACCATTTAGCGTAATATTTTTCACCAAGTTTATTTTTTTAGCAGTTGTATACGCGTTTGTATCAGGTTTTTGAGTTGGATTTGTGATGAACGCTGTGGTTATTTTATCGCCTATTTTGGTAAAACTAGGCACATGTCCGTACGTTGTTGCATCAATGGAATATGCCGTTTTGAATTTTTTAGCCAATGCCGCACCGTTTTCTTCAGGTGTTATCGGATCGTATTCTCCTGCAAATATGATTACTGGAAAAGATTGTTCGGCTAAGTTTGTTAGGTCATATTTCATTACTAAAGAATCATTTTTCTTAGCATTCCATTCGTCACATACTTTAAAATCTGATTTGTAGAATGATATTCCGCCATCAAGTTTTTTGTATTGCGAAGCATTAGTTTTGTATGCTTCAAACGAATTGTTTGGTAATGTTTCATTACAACTTACACAATAATACACTCCGTAATCCATGTTTAATAGACTAGAAAATGCGGCAACTAAATTTCCTAACGCTTTTTCATTTCTGTTATTAAATTGAGTAATTAGTAACGGAATTACTTCTACCAATTGCTTGTGATATAACGCTTGTTGAATGGCTACTTTAAAATCTTCTGCATTGTAGGTAAATTTTCCTGTTGTAATAAGTTTTTCTTCAACATCTACTTCTATTGGATTTTTTTCTAATGCAGCAATCGTTTCGTAATACAGGTCTTCTAAGTTAGGGTATTCTCCATTGCATTCTGGATCGTTTTCACAAAGTTCAAATACTTTGGAAAGACTTCCGATATAGTTACTTGTATTTTTTGTGTAATAGGTATTTATATCTTCTACAGAAGAATCGAGTATGAGCGATTTTATATCTTCTGGAAATGTACTTGCATATACTTGTGCCATAAAAGTTCCGTACGAAACACCATAAATATTCCATGTAGTATGTCCTAATTTTTCTTTCAACGCGTGCAAATCTTTTGCCACAGATAAACTATGATACGTGTCTACATCGATACCTTTGCTAATCAGTTCGCGTTTACAAGCCATTGCGGCGGCGGCTTTTTGTGTTTCATCTTCTTCTTCTGTTTGATTTTTGGCAAGAATGTTAAAAAACTTCTGACCTAATTCTGGACACAATCGAGGTTCCGAATATCCAGTTCCACGCATGTCAAACAATATAATATCATTCGTTTTTCGAAGTGGATGATTGGTCCAATTCCAAATGTTTCCAACACCGCCTGCGCCTGGTCCACCTTGCACAAATACGATTGCTTCAGCGTTTTTATTAGTTCCAGTACTTTTTAGTATTGCAACTGCTATTTTAACTTTATTTTCCGTAGGGTTCTCCCAGTTTTCTGGAACAGTAAGATATCCCCAATTTACATTTCTACTAGCTAAACTTGTAGAATCGCGGTGAAAACTTTTTACTTCTTCAAAAACAATGTCTTGCCCAAACATTCCTATTGAATATAGAACGAACAGTAAACTTATGGTGATTATTTTTTTATGAAAATTCATGATTTTTGATCCGATTTGTGTTGGTGTTAGGTTATTTTTAAAAGTTAAAATCTATATCAATTACTTCTTGCTTTTCAAATGCTAAAGCAGTCGTAATATCAGCTATTGTAAGATTTGTGTTTGTGATAATTTGTGTAATAATTTCCTTATATTTTAAGAATAGAAGTTCTATTGTTTCCGCTTCAAAAGCCGTTGTGTTATAATGTACTATTGTGCTTAGTTGTTTTTCGCTTTGTATGAAATTGATCAATAACGGAAGTCTGTTGTAACTTGTGTTTGTAAGTTGCAAAACCAAATCTAACGCAGGTGTTACAGATATGTTTTCATAGTTAAACGATGGTGTTTGCAATGCCATTAACACGTCTAAACGCAAGTCATTTTGTATTTCAGCAGGAATGTCTTGATGCGCATCAATATTTAGTAGGTTTTCGTGTGTTTTTGCAAGTATTAATTTTACTCTTTCATCAGAATCTATACGAGTCCGTAGTGGAACCGTTTTTACAAACATTCCTATTTGCTCTTGTAATTCTGACCGTGTTCTTCCTGAATTTACAGTACCAATACAGATATCGTTGTGTGCATACATTTTGTGTACTAATACATTGAATGTTGTAACTAAAAAAGTATGAAGCGTTATGTTTTGTGCTTTGACAACTTCAAGTATTGATGTTAAAAAATCTTCATCCCAAACACATTTGTATTCAGCGGCTTTCGCAAGTTCGTCAGTATCAATGTTTGACTGTACAGTAGACTTCCATTCGTAGTTTTTAAGGTATTCTTTCCAAAATTTTTGATTCCTGTCTTCCGTTTGCGCTGCTACTTTTTGTTGCCAAACTGCATAATCTTTGAATTGAAATTCTAATGTGTCATTTTCAACAATACTTTCAGAAAGTCGTTTTTTGTAGTTTGTAATCACTTCGTTTATCAGTAATTCCAATGACCATCCGTCCATTATGATATGATGCGTAACAAATAGTATTGTTTTTTCAGTTGCTACATAAGCAACTCTAAGTAACAAGTCTGTTTCTAAGTTAAACTCTTTGTATATATAGGCTTCGATAGTGTTTTCTTCCGAAAAATTAAGATCAATTTTAAACTCAACCAACTCATTACTAACAACTTTTTGATGTGGAGTTCCAGCAATTTCGATGAAATTAGTTCGTATGATTTCATGTTTCTGTATACTATTTTTAAATGCTTTTTCAAACAATTCAACATCAATTTCACCTACAATTTTGTATACCGCTGGCATATTGTATGCTATCGATTTTTCCTTTTTCTGAGAAGCCAACCAAACTCCATATTGTGCCGTTGTTATTGGATATTCCGTTTGTGTTGCCGCTTTTTCCAGTGAAATTGCAGTTTGTGTTGTATTTCGATCTAAAAAACTTGCCAATGTAGCTACCGTTGGATACTCAAAAATCGTTTTTAATGATAGTTGCTGTTGCAATTCTTTTTCAATACGGTTAATGAGTTTTACTGCATTTAAAGAATGTCCGCCAAGCATGAAGAAGTTAGCATTGCTACCAATGTTTTCTTTTAATTCTAGAATTTCAGTAAAATATGTTGCTAGTGTAATTTCGGTTGCTGTTTCCAGATTTTCGTTCGTTGCATCACTTGTAATTTGCTGTACTTGTTGTTGTGACAAACTTTTTCTATCTACCTTTTTATTTGGCGTTAGTGGAAAACGTTCTATCGGAAGTATTGTGTACGGAATCATGTATTCAGGCAATTCTTTACGTAATTCTTGAATAATTGCAGCCGTATCTAGTTTGGTTTCGCTTGGAACTATATATGCAATTAATACCGCTTCTTGATCATTACTTTTTTTAGCAATTACAACCGCTTCTTTTACGGTATTTAGTTGATTGAGTTTGGTTTCTATTTCGCCAAGTTCTATACGATAACCTCTTATTTTTACTTGATAATCATTTCGTCCTAAGAATTCTATTTCACCTTTAGCGTTCCACTTTCCTAAATCACCCGTTTCATATATTTTTTGAGTAGCATCAAACGGATTTGTGATAAATTTTTCTGCGGTTAGACTGTCATTTTTATAATATCCTTGCGCTAATCCGTCACCACCAATATAAATTGCTCCTGTACTTCCAATTGGCAAAAGTTGTAGGTTTTCATCTAAAATATATAATTGCGTATTGTCTATAGGTTTTCCTATGCATGAAGCTTCTTCCGCCTTTTCAATTTTTTTGATACTCGACCAAATTGTCGTTTCTGTTGGCCCATACATATTCCAAACTTCGCCACAAGTGGTTACTAACTTTTCAGCCAATGCGGTACTTAACAAATCGCCACCACATAACACTTTTAAGTCTTTATTTCCTGTCCAGCCAGCATTGAATAGTAGTTGATAAAAACTAGGCGTAGCTTGCATTACACTCGGATTTACATTTTTTAAAGCTGTTAGAATTTGCAATGGGTTTGATAATAACTCTTTCGTTGCAACGTGTACTGTAGCTCCAGAAATTAAAGGTGTGAAAAATTCTAAGATTGAAATATCAAACGATTGTGTTGTTACAGAAAATAATACGTCTTCATTGCTGATTTTTGGTTGTTTTTGTATGCTTAACAGAAAGTTTAACAACGCTTGATGTCCTATACTTACACCTTTTGGATTTCCTGTAGAACCTGAAGTGTATATGATGTATGCCGTTTGTAAAGCGTTGATTTTTGGTAATTGAGCATGTATGTTTTGTTCTTGTATTGATGAAAAAGTTACAAAATTGGCTTTCGTATTTATTTTATGTGCTAAATTAGCTGTTCCAATGATGCATTTTACTTCGCTATGCGCTACAATGTATTCTAGCCGTTCTTGAGGAAATTCAGGATCTAATGGAATGTACGCATGTCCCGATTTTAGAATTCCTAGCAAGGTGACAATCAAATCAGCCGAACGTGCTAATAATACCGCAATTGGAGCTATATTTCCTTCCTCATGAAAATGTGTTGTTATGTAATTTGCAACACGATTTGATCGTTCATTTAGTTCTTTATAGCTATATTTTTCTTTTCCATCAGTAACTGCAATTTGTGTTGCGTTTTGAGCTACTTGTTTTTGAAAAAATGATAGTAATGTTTCTTCTTTAGGATACGTTGCTTCTGTTGCATTGAAAGCATGTAATAATTCTTGTTGTACACTTGTTGTGAGATAGTTGCAATCACTTAATTTTTCTTTCGGATTTTCACAAATCGTCACAATCAATTCTTCAATATGATTTCCTATTTGGTGTATTGTTGCTTCGTCGAAGTAATTGATGTTGTAATCTAAATCAATTTTCACATCTTCTAACGCATCAAATTCACGAATGTACACAGCTAATGCGACACGTTCAGATTCATGCGTCATTGGAATTACAGACGTTTTTGTTCCATGAAAATGATCTGCATAGTTTTGTTTTTCATACGATAAAGTAATGTTGAACAATCTGTCTTTATCCTGAAAAATATTGAGTTCTTGAATCAATTTCCCTAATGGAAAACGTTGGTGTCGATAGTCTTGACGTAATTGTTGTTTGATGGCTAAGATTAACTCTTCAAATGTATCTTCGAAGTTCAGTTGCATGCGCAATGCAGCAACTCCCATAAAGAGTCCGACCGTTTTTTTGAAAATAGATTTTCCTCTGTTTAGTACTGGAAGTCCAATTGCAAAGTCTTTGTTTTGATGTTTTCTTCCAAAGTAGAGGTATAAAATTCCTAGTATAACATGAAATGTAGAACAGCGTGAAGCTTTGGCAATTGTTTCTAGTTTGTTGTAAACTGAGCGTTTGATAAATAATTCTTTTCGCTTGCTTTTATTTATGTGAACTGTTTCGTCAATTCTTTCAAAGATACGTTCAGGTAAGTGTTGAAATTTATTTTTCCAATAGGTTTTGTCTGAATTAAAATCTTCTGATTCAGCATATTTTTTATCATCAATTACAAAATCTGTATATGAATATGGATATTCCGTTACTACTGTTCCTGTTTCAATGAGTTCGTTGTAATTTTTAACCAAGCGTTGAAACATTATTGAAGTTCCCCAACCATCTGTAATGATGTGATGATACATTGAGAAAAGGTAGTACAACTCGTCGCTTACTTTTAGTAAAACAAACGTGTGTAGTAATTCTTCTTTGTCGAAATTGAATGCTTTTTGAAACGTTTCCTGCATGTAGCTTTCTGCCGTTTCTTTTGCATTGTTTTCGCTTGAAAAATCTATATAGCCAAGTACAGAATTATGTGTTGGCAAGATGTCTATTTCGGCAGTTGCACCCGAATTTTTAATAATACTTCGGTACGCATCATGCTGCTCAATTAGTGCAATATATGCTTGATTAAAAACCTCATATACAACATTCCCTTCAATTATTATCTTAGCACCAATATTGTATATTGGATCGTTTCGATATAAAAGTTGCTCAAAGTAGACATCTTGTTGTGGTAGTGTTAGTTTCATCTAAAAAATGGTTTAGAGATTATATACTTCATACCGTTTTCACTTTAAAATTACGCACAAAAAAGAAGGCTTTTATTGTATAATTTTAAAGCAAAACTGATATGAAATCTTAAAAAGAAAGTGCATTTCTTTTATTATACCCAGAAGTTTTCAGTAAGTTCTTCTTTGTTGCTTACGTGTACATCTTTTACAATTTTTCCATAATCGAACTTTACAATTCGGTCAGCATGTTTAAAGTATGCATCATCATGTGTTACTGCAATGATTGTTTTTCCTTCTCTTTTTAGTTTCGGAATTAATTCTTCGTAGAAATATTTTCTGAAATGCGGATCTTGATCAGCTGCCCATTCATCTATTACTAGAATTGGTTTTTTCTCTAATAGTGCAAAAATCATAGACATTCGTTTGCTTTGTCCTTTGGAGAATTTACGACGTGCAGATGTTTCTTTATCATCCGTTATTACTTTATCTAACTGCATTGTTTTTAGTAAATCGCTATATTCTTTATTGTCTTCCAGATTGTAATTGTCGTAGTTGTTTGAAAAAATATGATTGTTTGTAAAAATTGCGGCAATTGAATCTTGTAAGTCTTGTTTTATTCCCGATTTTAACGTGTTGTTGACAATTATTTCTCCTTTACTTGGCTCGTATAATCCGGTTAGAATGTTGATAAATGTACTTTTTCCAGAACCATTTCCACCAACAATAAATATAACTTCTCCTCTATTTACTTCAAAATTGACTGGTCCTAATTCGAAAGCTTTGTCATTGTTATCACTTTTATAACTAAAACAGATGTCTTTAAAAGACAAGTTTTCAAACGATACATCTTGTGTGTCTTCAATTTTGATGGTTGCATCTTCAATTTGAAAATCTTTCATGAAGTTTTTTATCCTTCCCATTGCCACCATAAAACGTGTGTACGATTGTTGCAAGTTGATTAAATTGTTTATAGGTCCTGAAATGAACAGAATAACTACAATGTATGCGATAACATCTTTTTGTTCAAGTAAGCCAAGTGCTGGCAAACCAAACATAATTGCCGCAATAACAAAGTATAAACCGTATTGACTAATCATATTGATGGAAAGAAATACATAGTTGATTCTGAAATCTAACCCTTCCGAGTTGTCACGATTAGGTCCTAAATGTTTTTCCATGATGTTTTTTCGGCGAGAAGCACTTAGTTTTAGTTCTTTAAACCCAGAAATTAAATCTGTTACATAGTTATAGTAGTATTCGTTTTGTTTTCGAAGTAACGAAACTTCTTTCGACATAGAATTCATCACAATGAAATAGCAAACTGCTACTAAAATGATGAGTACAACTACAATTAACGCCGCAGAAACTGAGAGTGTAAACATGTAAATAACTCCCAAAATCAACATTAGCAGAGAACTTACTGTGTGTGTTACCGTATATGGAAAGTTTGAGAAAATCCGCAAATCTTCCATTGCTGTAAAAAAACGTTGTGTACCGTGTTTTTCAAGCATTGTTAATGGTGCTTTTAGGATTTGATTGAATAAGTTTTTCTCGTTTTCGTAGAGTACTTTAAATGTGAATTGATTCAATCTTTTTTGAAAGATGATATTCAACAAATAAGCATAACATACAATAGCAAGAAATACAATAACAGTGTAATCCTTTAGAAATACTTTGTTTCCTGCGAGAACATTATTAATGATAAATATGATCCCAAAGTTTAAAACTGTGTTTGGAATTGCATATAAGATTAAATAGATAATGTTTTTAGATTTTAATTTCAACATTTTCTTGAGTGTCGTTAGATTATAGATGAGTATCTATAATTGATTTATAGTAATGCGTTGGTTACGCTGGTAATTTTTATATAATTTTGATCGTGTAAACGTATGATCAATACTGTAAACATTAGTACAATGCTGGACTTTGCGTATACTTTAGAATGATTTCTGATAGTTGTACTGCATTTTGATGTATGAAAAAGTGATTGCCTGATAAGATACTATGTTGGAAACCGCTTTTTGTAAAGTTTTTCCAGTTATCAATACATTCATTTTGCCATTCTTCAGTGCCCATAATTGCATGAATTGGTGTGTTTATTTTCAATCCTTTTTCAGAAAAATCATCATTTTCCAATACTTTGAAATCTGCACGCATTATAGGACCAAAAAACTCGTATAATTCTTGATTGGTTAATACTTCTTCAGGAACGCCACCAAGTTTTCGAAGTTCTTTTTTAAAGTCACTATCGTTCATTAAGTATCGCTTTTGCTGGTTTTCCGCAGTTTCCTTTATGCCAGGACCAGGATTTCCAGAAGTTATTAAAATGACTGGCGAATCACCTGAGTTTTCCATTTCTTTCGTTATGGATAATCCTAATGTTGCGCCCATACTATGTCCGTAAATCAAATAAGGTTTTGAATTTCTCAGATTCTTTATTTGTTGTACATAATCGTGAATAGCGGCTTCTTTTGATGAAATACATGCTTCACTGTGTCGCCTTCCTCTACCGGGTAATTCAAGGGCATGGAATTCAATTGCATTGGAAATTGTCAATTGTTTTTTTAGAAAATCGTATGAATACGCGCTTCCTCCAGCAAAATGTAATAGTATTATTTGAAACTTTTCGGCTTTCATGTTGCTATTTTTTAGTGTATCCCAATAGAAAGACTCTACACATTACATGCAGAGTTTTCTAAGGTTCTTAGCACATTCAATAAACTAGTTTCTGTTTCCAGTATTTTCGTAACGTTCTCTAAATTTCTTGTTCGTGAATTTGTACACTAACGTAATATTAAAACGTTCTTGATTACGCTTTAATCTTCTGTTTAAAGAGTATTCTGGAGATGTTGTTAATTGTTTAAATATTCTTGAATCGAATATATTTTCTGCGTTCAATCCTACTGTTAAACGATCATTGAAGAATGTTTTGTTTAACGATAAGTTTAGGAAAGATACAGGTTTTGTAACCGTTTGTGCATTTTCAGTTCGTCCTCTATACAGCGTAAAAGCTTGTAATCTATAATCTTTTGGAAGTCTAAATTGTGCACTAAATTGTATTTGCAGTAATTGATCTGAAAAGTCAAAGTTTTGTCCTCCAAATTCTCCATCTTGATTAAATGCGTAGTAGTTAAAGTCCGTAAAAAGATTTAACCATTTTGCCGCTCTCCACATTACAGATAATTCGAAACCATAACGTTGTTCTGTGTCTAAGTTTACAGGAGCTGATGTAAATGAAGCATCTGCATTTTGAACAATTACATCTTGGAAAAAGTCTTTTATTCTTTTGTAATAGATTGATGAATTAACAGATACTTTATTGAATCGTTTTGAATAGTTTAATTCAAAAGCATTTGTATATGAAGGATTTAAATCAGGATTTCCAGTTGTTTGGAAGTTAAAATCTTTAATTTCTGTAAATGGATTTAAGTCGAATAGTGATGGTCTGTTAATACGTCTACTGTAACTTAATTGTAAGTTTTCTTTTTCAGAAATAGCATATCCTAAATTTATGGTCGGAAATAAATTGTTGTATTTTTTTGTGCTATTAAATACTTGATCTACATCTTCAATTTTTACCGTTGTATTTTCGTTTCTTAATCCAATTAAATAGTTAAACTTTCCTATGTCCGAACCATATTGAACATATGCGCTCGCAATTGTTTCGTTATATTCTAAATCATTATCCAATCCATTGAATACTTCCCAAACATTACCATTTAAGATTTCAGCTAAGAATTCGTTTGATACTTGGCGACTTTCTGCTTTTACACCAACTTCTAGTTTTGATTTTTCTCCTAAAGGTGTTACGAAATCTGATTGAAATACAAAATCTTTGTTAGAACTGTCATTGTTGGTTCGTAATTGGTCACCTTGAGATACTGTTGGAAAAACCATATCTGTATCTAAATTCCAATCTTTTTCACTTTCCCAGAAATCATATTGTAAATCTACAGAAAAGCGTTTTCCTTTTTTCTCATAACGCTTTGTGTAATTAAATTCTAATTGATTGTATCCTCTATTTTCTTCCGATTTACCATTACGAATGATAGAACTATCTAAATCATCATCTGTAAAGAAATTATAGTCAATACGTGTATCATCGGTATCTTTTGTTCCATTACGGAAAAAAGCCAATGTTAAACTACTATAATCATCAATGTAATAATCTGCTCCAACATACACCAAACGTCCATCATCATGTCTGTCTTCATTTTCAACTTGTTCTAAAGTTACATTTTGACCTAAACTTGTAGAAGTTTGTGTTGATTTGTACAATCCAATATAATCAGTAGATCTGAATCCTAAAGTAGAGAAGAAATTGAATTTTCCTACCTTAAAATTAAAGGTAGGATTTACACGAAAATCTTGCGGTGTTCCTGCACGCATCATTACTTGTCCATTAATTCCATCTCCTTTATTTTTCTTTAAAATTATGTTTAAGATTCCTGCCGAACCTGTTGCATCATAACGTGCAGAAGGATTGGTAATTACTTCAACTTTTTGAATGCTTGCCGCAGGAATTTGATCTAAAGCGTTGCTTAATGTCAATCCTGAACGACGTCCATTAATTAATACCGTTACATTGTTACTTCCACGTAAACTTACCACTCCATTAGGATCAACCGCTACAGAAGGTACATTGTTTAAGACATCAATTGCCGAAGAACTTTGCGCCAATACATCTCTACCAACAGTGAATACTTTTTTATCTCTTTTAATAGAGAACGTACTTTTTTCACCTGTAATGACAACTTCTTTTAATACGTTTTCGTCAAGTGCTAATGTTATGGTTCCCAAATCTACGCTTCTGCTTGTTGCTGTTAGCGTAACTTCTTTTGAGAAACCTTTGTATCCTGTGTAGCTAATTTTTACAGTGAGTTTTCCTAAAGGAATATCTTTTATTTTGAATTTCCCGTTGTCTTCTGTAATTCCACCAAGGAGAATCTCTTTATTTTCATTTTCTATGACAATCGTTGCATATGGCAATGGTTCCGATTGTTCGTCAGTGACTTTCCCAGAAATAATCCCAATTTTTGCACTTTTATTTTCCTGAGCATTCAGTCCAAGACTTATAAATAATAGTGCAAGTACAATTATTTTGTAGTTAGTTAATTTCATTTTTGTTTATTTTTTTAATGATTTGTTTCTGCTAGTATTGGGATTGTTTCACTATCGTTGTATTCAATAATTTTTTCACCAAATAATCGTTCTGGCACAATTCCTTTTTCTAAGCAATAGTCAATAAGCATATTAGATTGTACTATAGGCTCAGATTCGCTTGTGTATTTTATAGAACTGATATATTTTAGCCAAGGTTCCATTCCCATGGCATATACAAATACATTTTTAGGCATAAATACGTCTACTAACGCTCTGGCTTGTTCAAAATTACAACCTGCCAATCGGCGTGATTCGTCCATATCTCTTTGGATTGCATTCGGAATAATTGGTCCGTATAACCATGATAATGGCGCTCCATGACATTCCATGCCTAAGAAGATTACGTCAATGTTTCCAATAATTTTCTGAATTCGTTGGTATAGTTGTGGTGCTACATTACAAGAATCTGCGGCAAATAGTATTTTGTATCCGTCTTTAAATTCTACACTATGGCATATTTTACTTCGTACATCTAAATCGCAATGTTCTCCAATAAATGGCAATCCTGTAATAGAACAATCGTCAAATCGTAATACTTCCATTTCGCCTATTTCGATTACATTTTCAAAACCTAGTTTTTCAAACATGAGTTTTAAGCTTGGATCTTGAAGACTTCCGCCGCCAGATTTAGGCACAACTACATGTTTTATTTTGTTTCGTAAACGAAGTAATGTTTCAAATAGGATATGATCTTGATGATTGTGTGTAATTAGCACATAATCTATCGTTTCTGGTAAATCTTCGTATGAGAATCTTGAGATATCGGATTCATATCCATAACTTACTAAAGGATCAACAAGTATGGTTGTATCTTTCGTTTCTGTTAGGATACACGCATGTCCAAAGTATCGTGTTAGTACGCCGTCTCCATCATATTTGTTATATGGTTTTGGAGCTTCGGTAGTAAAGAAAGTTCTAAATAACGGATCGTCTTCAGAAGTAATATTGAAGATTTCTGCTATTTCTTTATATGTTTTTGGCGCTCTAGCCATTTCAAATAACAAGTCAATTTCTTTGCTTTTGAACGGCATTTCGACTCTTAATATTTCTGGTGAAGGCAATTTTGGCGTGCTTAATACAAATGATCTTGAATCATCATCTATAACTAAGAATAAATTGAAACTTTGGATGGCTTCATTGTAATATTCTGTTTCATACAAAAGTGCTTCAAAAAATCGAAATGATGGATTATCATTAATATCATATACTAATTCTACCAATCCTTGAAGATTTTCTGGTATTTTAGAATATAAATCATTCATTGAATATCCTTTTGCCGAATTTTTCAGCAATTCATTTAGTTCAAGTATTTCGTCATTTAGTTCTAATAGCGCCGCACAATCAGTTGTTGTTTTAGCTATTAAAGCTTTTATTTCGTCTACTCGCTTTCCACCGTAATCAATGAAAGGTCCACCAAGCATTTTTGGATTTTTTACTGCAGCCGCATGTATTTTTGGATTTTGAACATACGACTTCATTATTTTGAGATGTCTTGTCTTTATGTTCATTGCAGCTGTCGCTGGCGATACTATATGTGGCCACGCATACCAATTATCTATTAGTGGCTCTATGACTAAATTCGATTTAATGTATACTAAATCGTCATTATTTATATTCATAATTCTTTTATTAAAACGTTTATTATCTTAATCAATAATAAGTGTATGTATGCAATACAATTTCTTTAAAAGAGTCGTGACTATATGGTATACACGACTGACTTCAGAAATTGTTACACACTTTTCTTATTATTTTGATAGAAAAATTTTAGAAGTTATAAAGCAACATTAAATAATGCTTGCAGTTGCTATATATATACAACACAAACATTATTTAATACGCTATTTTTCAGTATAATTAGCTCATTGTAACTTCAGAAGCTTCTAATGCTGCTAATTCTTTTTTCATATATTTCTTTAATGGAATTACATGTCTTACTTCATCATTCCATTCTGATTCAAAATCTTCAATCATGTGATAGGTAGATTTTAATTCGCCATCAACATACTGTCTGATTATTGGGTGCAATCCTGGACTCATATGTGCATTGTCTACATCATCTTTGTGAACTCTTTCTACATTGAATACGCTTTTTGCTTTTTCAAAGAATTCGTTTCCGTATTCTAACGTAATCATGTAATATCTGTTCCCAAATTGATCTCTATTGTCTTTGATATAATCTACAGGAATGTCATATACAAGTTTCCAAGAGTTATCTTCTTCATTGATTACTAATGCGCTACCAATGAACCCAAATTGTTGCCATAAAGAAGAACTTTTGTTTACGTTTTCAACAATTTTATTTGAAACTTCCTCCGAAGAAATATAGTCTTTTCCGTATGCTGGCCATGCTTTTCCAAGTATTTTGTTTTCTAATATGTGAGCCAAACACTTACTGTTGTATCTAAATCCGTGGATAAATCCTGAAGTTGATTTTTGATAATCTCTCATTTGCGTAATTGTTCCTGCAAAGTATAGGCTATCAATGTTTGTAGATTCCCAGTTTGATTTTTGACTTGGGAATTTGTCTTTGATACTTAATTCTGGAGTGATACTTTCATGAAAGATACTACTGTCAAACATAAATCCAGCACATACAATGATTTCATCGTATATGATTTCTTCTACTTCTCCGTGTGCATTTCCGTATAGGAATGTTACATGGTATTTATCACCTTTCTTTTCAATTTTTGTCGCGTCAGCATTTAAAAGTGCATTCTGAGATTTTAATTGATACGTGTCTAAGAAGTTGTTGTTGATTGCTCGTAGGTTTCCAACAAAGTGTGTTTCCCAAGCCAGTTTTAATGGATGCGGGCTTGAACAGTGAATAAGTGTTGCATACGGAATTAACGCATCTGCTGTTTCTAATGCAGAGTTTCCTTTTCCAAAAATTAAAACACGTTTCCCTGTGTATTTTGCATAATCTGTATCCAAATCAACATAATTTGTACACATTTCTATGTTTTCAATTGGTGGCAAATATGGTTTTCTTAATCCTGTTGCAACTACTAATTCTTCACATTCGTACGTTCCTTCAGAAGTTTTTACAGTGAATGTTTCATCTTTAGTAACTAATTCTACTTCCGTGTTGTACTTGATGTTTAGGTTGTATGTTTCCGCATACTTTGCCATATAATCTAGAAGTACTTCAGTCCCTGGAAAATAGTCTTGTGAAAATTGAGAAAATAAGACTCCATAATCGTCAGCTAATAACGAATTCCAATCGAATCGCATGTTTACTTCAGGATCAGTATAGCCTGTGTTTACTTTGTTGATCGAGATTAGTTTTTTATGAATTGGAAACTTCTTGAAAAAGTGACCTGGTATGTCTGCTTTTTCAATTACAACATAATCAATATTACTTTTTTGTAAGTAATACGCTAATTGTAGTCCTCCTGGACCAGCTCCAATAATAATAACTTTTTTTTTCATTTGTGTTAAATTTGGTTAATAAATTCCCTTAAGCAGATAGTCAGTTTTTTTATCTGTTTTTTATAAATATCTCATCGAAATGAGGTTTTTTCTTTGTGTATGTGCGGTGCTTCTTCCCTACTCAATACTATTGATCACTTTCTTAGTTTGAAGTGTATTGAGACGTTTTTGCGGTGTTTGCAGTATGCTTTGCAATAAGCTTTCAAATGTTTCTGGGTTGTAATTTGATTGTACAATCGAATCTACTTTGCTGTATTGTATGTGAATTCCGTTTGTGTACAGTGTACTTTTTATGTCTATCGGAAATTGTTGAGTTCGGAATTCTGTTGTTGTTGTATTTGACAATGTTTCGTCTAAAAATAGCGTTGTTTCATTACTATTAACAATTCCAATTGTATACATATCTAGTGATTTCCCTATTGCTTTTTCAATGTGTCTGTATGGTACTTCTTGGTGTTTTCTT
Source organism: Kordia sp. (assembly GCF_965283645.1). Lineage (GTDB taxonomy): Bacteria > Bacteroidota > Bacteroidia > Flavobacteriales > Flavobacteriaceae > Kordia. The sequence continues at coordinate 629,214 of NZ_CBDIPG010000001.1, forward strand.
CCAGCTATGTAGATTTCTTGAATGTTTTGGATATTTGCCAAAATTGTCTCGTTTTCATCTAATTGAATTCCTAATGGAATTACTGAAGAAAATTGTCCAATTGCATCTCCTAAGTTGTATTCAAATAGTTGTACGTCTCTACCATTCAGTGTATTGTTGAAAATAAATGCCGTTTTTCTACTCGATAGGTATTGATCTATATACGCAACTGCTTGTATAAACACACCCATACTTAGTTGCTGTTGCTGTACAAATAGATTGATAGCGTTGTAAGTATTTCCAGAAATGTAATACGATGCAACAGTTATATGTTGCGCTTCACTTTTTGGTGTAAATGGTTTCGATATTTTCGAAATTGTAGTATTCAGTTGTGCTTTCAGAAAAGAAAGTTTCTCCGCAAAGGCTGTTGATTCAATGAATGCTTTTTGTAATTTTTGATAGGTTTGATATCCTTCTTTTAGCGTTTTTGAACTCGCTTGCAAGTTTGTGTATGCGTTTTCGATATATTTTTTTAGTAATTGATTTGAATAATCGTCCGTTACCGCATGATGCATTGTAAATTGTATTGCCGCATGGTTTGCATCTTTACACACATGAATTTTCATTACTTCACCTTTGTCTATAGCTAGCGGTAATTTTCGTTCTGCTTCAAGCTTTTCAGCTACTTTTGCTTGCTCCTGAGCTAAGTTTCCAAAAGTGTCAACAATGATTGTTGGACTAAATTGTTTTGCATCAATTGGAAGTTGGCATAATTCTCCATCTTCATTTAACTTAAATTGCATGCGCACTGATGGAAATTCAGTATACAATTGGTGTACAACTTTTTCAAACTGATTTGTGTCAAAATTCTCAAGAATAATTACAAAACTTCCAATGGCATGTCTGTAGCTATTATTTGCTCCAAAGTATTGTTTTTGTTGTTCCGAAAGTGGAATTGACACTGTGTAATCATCATCTGAAATGATTGTTTTATATGCATTAGATGATGTTTTCTTGGTGATATGTGTTGCCAACTCTGCCAATTTTGGAGTTTTCAGCACTTGAACAATGTCCAATTGATATCCGCGTGCGCTAAGTTTCGTTGAGAGTTGAATTGCATTGAGCGAGTTTCCGCCTAATTCAAAGAAACTATCGTATTTTCCAATTTGATTTACTTGCAATATACTTTCACAAATTTCTACTACTATTTTTTCAATTTCTGTAGTTGGCGCTATGTATTCATTTTTAATTACATCTTCACTTCCAACAGTTGGTAATTTTTTATAATCTATTTTACCATTTGGTGTCAACGGAATCGTTTCTACTTGAACAAAATAACTTGGCACCATATAATCTGGTAATTTTGCCGCTATTGTTGTTCGTAAAGTTTGTTTGTTAATTTTATCATTAGAAACTACATATGCTACAATTACTTCTTGATTGTTTACTTCATTTACGCATACGACTGCTTGTTGTAGATTTTCTTGTGCATTTATAATAGCGTGTTCTATTTCGCCCAATTCTATTCGCAAGCCGCGTACTTTAACTTGTGTATCTTTTCTTCCTGAAAATTCAATGAATCCGTCAGTTGTCCAACGTGCTAAATCGCCTGTTCTGTACAATCGTTGTGTTTCATCATGAGGATTTACCATGAATTTTTCGGCTGTCAATTCAGGTTGATTTAAATAACCTCTTGCTACTTGAATTCCTCCAATACATAATTCTCCAACGATTCCGACAGCTTGTTGATTTAAGAATTTATCTAAAATATAAATGTTCGTATTCGCCACTGGTTTTCCAATCGATACTTTCTCTGGAACTTCTCCTTCCAAAACAATATCACAAAAAGTTGCATGAATCGCAGCTTCAGTTGGTCCGTACAAATTATACAACTTTGTGTTGGTAAAGCATTCTTTAAATTGCTGAATGTGATGTGGTTTTAAGGCTTCTCCACTACAAATAACTTGTTTTAAACTTGGACAATCTCCTTTTTCTAGTTCTGACAAAAACATTGCTAACATGGACGGTACAAAATGTATCGTTGTAATTAATTTGCTATTTATGATCTTTTTTAAATATCTATTGTCTTTATGACCTTCTGGTTTTGCGAATACTAATTTTACTCCTGTAATTAATGGTATAAATAATTCCCAAACTGAAACATCAAAACTGTAGGTTGTTTTTTGTAACACGACATCTTTTTCCGTGAGATTGTAACAGCTTTTTCCATATTGCAAGCTATTGATTACAGCATCATGCTGATTCATTACCCCTTTGGGTTTTCCCGTAGATCCTGATGTATATATTACATACATTAAATTCTCTGGTGTTAGGCTAACTTCAGGATTATGAGTGTTAATAGTTACTTCCGCAGTAGCATCAACTACTACTGTAGTATGATTTGCAATCCTTAATTTTGTTACGTGTTCTTGCGTTGTAAGTACTACGGGAGTTTTGGTATCGTCCAAAATATAATTAATTCTATCCATTGGATAAGAAGGATCAATAGGAACATATGCACCACCAGCTTTTAGGATTCCCATCAAGCCAATCATCATTTCTAACGATCTGTCCATACAGATTCCTACCAATGTTTCTTGTTGAATCCCTTGTGTTTTTAAATGATGTGCTAATTGGTTTGCTCTTTTGTTTAGTTCATGATATGTAAGCGAGGTATTTTCAAATTCGATCGCAATAGAATTTGGTGTTTTTAATACTTGTACTTCAAATAAATCAACTACAGTTTCTGTTGCTATATCTTCTTTTTTTGTTGCGTTGAATGATTCTAATTCCGCTATTTTATTTTTTACTGTGAGTATGTTTGTGTCTTTTACTAAAGCTTCTGGCGTATGAATTATTTTGTGGAATATGTGATTAAAGTAGGCAACAAAATTGGTCAGTGTTGTTGCTGATTTTAAATTTCTTTTTAGTTTAAAAGAACCGTTTAATTCTTCACCTGTAACACTCATTGAAAAGTCAAAGAAAGAGTTTGTATTTTCAAATGATTTCAGATTCATTTTTGGAGCTTCCGAAGTGTTTTTCTCTTTCTTTGCTTCCGCTTTCGCAACTACCATGTCATTATAAACATGGAAATTAACAAAGTTGAATATGATATCAAAAAATGAATTATTTGTGATGTCTTTGTGTCCTACAATCGTACTAATGTCTTGTATTGATAATCGATCCGTAGCATTTAACGCATCTAAATTTTGATGTACATTTTGTAAAAATTCTTTCCATGACCATTCATTATTTTCTAGTTGCATTCGGAAAGGAATCGTATTTAGGAAACAGCCTATAACTTTATCGCCATCTTCTTGCGCAGGTCTGTTATTTGTTACCAATCCAATGGTGATATCAGTTCCGTATTGTATCGTATTTAGTGCGTATAAGTAGGCTCCGAGAAATAACGTTCGTAATGTAATACCGAGTTCTTGCGTTACTTTTTTTACTTGTGCGTATGTATAGTTTGTAAATCTTTCTTCTACAACTACATACATTTTTTCTTCAGTGAATAAATCTAAGCGTTCAAAACCATTTAAATAGTTTTTCCAAAATGTATGATTTTCTTTGTTTTCTTTTCCAATTAACGAAGCAACAATGGCTTTTTTATTGGTCATTTGTAAAGGTTGCAATTCAATAGCGATTCCTGAACTCAGTTTTTCACAGATGGAACTTAATTCCGCATTAAGCGACGCCAAACTCCAACCGTCAATGATGGCATGATGGCATTGGAATACATACACCATTGTATCGTGATTGATTTTGAAAATTTTTGCTCTCCACAATGGCGCTTGATCTATTATAAATTTGTTATTTTTTTCTGCTTGTAAATAGGCGCCTATATGTTCTTCCTGTGCAGCTGTTGTTAATGCTGTACAATCTTCATATCCAAGATGAGCTGTCGATATAGTTTTGTGTACTACTTGCAACCCATATTCAAAGTCTGTTATATTAAATGTGGTTCTTAAAGTTTCATGCTTTATTGTAAGTAATTGTATTGCTTGCTTAAAAATTTCAAAATCAACTACAGGTATTGTATATAGCATTTGATCATGGTATATGTTTCCAACATTACCTTTGTAATACTCGAATACCATTCCTATTTGTATATCACTCATTGGATATACATCTTCAATGTTTTCACTAGTACCTGTTTGCGACATGAAGTCTGCCTTGATCATTGCAATTTTTGATGTAATTTTTTCTCTTATTGCAATTCTATTTGCCTGATCTTCTTCGGCTTTGTCAATAAATTTTGCAAGATTTGCAACTGTAGGATATTCGTATACTTGACTTAGTTTTACTTCTCTTTGGAATTCTTTTTTGATTTGAGATATTAAACGAATTAAAATGATAGAATCGCCACCGATTAAGAAGAAATCATCTTCAACACTTATTTGTGCCAAGTGTAATAATTCTTTCCAAATATGTATCAAACGTTCTTCCGTTTCATTTCGCGGAGCGATGTAATCTTCTTTGGAAACGTCTACCAATTCTAACAGTATGTTTCTGTCCAGTTTTCCATTGTGATTTACAGGAAGTTTTTCTATTTGCAAAAAGATTCCTGGAACCATATAGTTTGGCAATTTTTCTTTTAGATATACTTTTAGCTGATCTAAATCAATTGTTTCGTCAGATACTACAAAAGCAATTAATACGGCATGTCCTTGTTCTAATGTTTTTACGAGTAATGCAACACTTTTTATGGTTGAATATTCCTTTATTGCATTTTCTATTTCGCCTAATTCTATACGATAACCTCTTATTTTTACTTGATTGTCTATGCGACCTAAATACTCCATTTCTCCATTGTGAAGTAATCGTACTTTATCGCCAGATCTGTATAGTTTTTCTGCTGGTTTGAATGGATTTTGAATAAAACGTTGACTTGTCAATTCAGGACGATTTAGGTAACCTCTTGCAACTCCTGCGCCACCAACATATAATTCGCCAATAATTCCTATAGGAACTAAGTTTTTTTCTTGATCGAATACATAACTCGTTAAGGTTGGAATTGCCGTTCCTATGTTACTAATATTTTGGTTGATTTCCTTTTGAGTAATTTCTTTATACGTAACATGTACAGTTGTTTCTGTAATTCCGTACATATTGATAAGCTTTACGTTTGGATATCTTAGATTCCAGTTTTTTAGATTTCCAGGACTTAACGCTTCTCCTCCAAATATTACATAACGAAGGTATAAGTTTTTACTTTGTTTTTCAGTTTCTATCCAAATTAGATTGTAGAATGATGAAGGCGTTTGGTTTAAAACAGTTACTTTTTCTTTTACTAATAAATCTATAAATAGATTGGTGTCTTTTGCTGTTTCAAAAGGAGCAACTACGAGTTTTCCACCAAATAATAAAGCACCATACATTTCCCAAACAGAGAAATCAAAACAATACGAGTGAAATAGAATCCAAACATCTTTTTCGTCAAAATTGAATAGCTCTTTTTCATTTTTAAATAATCGAACTACATTTTCATGCTCAATTAATGTTCCTTTAGGATTTCCTGTGGTTCCTGAAGTGTATATTACGTAAGCTAAGTTTTGTGGTGTGTTTTGTTTGGCTAAGTTTTTTACAGTGTAGTTTTCGGCTACAGCCATAAATTTTTCTAACTCATTTTGATCAAGTACAACTTTACAGTTGCTATCTTTTGTCATATATGCCACACGATCAGCAGGATAGTTTGGATCTATCGGAACATACGCGCCTCCAGATTTTAAGACCGCTAATAACGTAATGACCATCCATTCCGAACGTTCGAGTAATACGCCAACTAAATCATCTGATTGAATGTTGAATTCATTTCTTAGATATTCAGCTAATTGGTTTGATTTTGCATTTACTTCGGCATACGTCAATTGTGTATTTTTAAAAACTAATGCAATGTTATTTGGTGTTTTTGCAACTTGCGCTTCAAATAAGTCTACAATTGTTTTTTCTTTCGGATACGCAACGTCTACTTCGTTAAACTCATATAATAATTTGTGTTTTTCTTGTTGTGTAACAATGTCTATTTGTTGTACTTCTTGTTGTGCATTATCTGCAATTGTAGTCAATATTTGCTTAAAATGATTGCACATTCTTTCAATAGTTTCTTGCTTAAAAAGACTTTTTAGGTATTCAATAGAAACCACCAAACCTGAGGCAGTTTCTTTGATGTTGAATGTAAGATCGAACTGCGCGAATGTATCGTTGAAAACAAATTCATCATATTGATCAACTGAAATTTCTATTTCGGCTGGAGCTGTTTGATTTTGAAACGCAAATAATACATCAAAGAGTAAAGATCGACTTTGACTTCTTTCTTTAGAAATACTGTCTACTACTTTTTCAAACGGCGTGTCTTGGTGTTTGTATACTTCTAATAATTCTGTGTTTACATTTTTTGTAAATTCAATAAATGAACTTTTTGCAGGAATTTGAGATCGCAATACCACCGTATTTACAAAGAATCCTATGAGTTTTTCTAAGCTTTTGTGTCCTCTGTTTGCAACTGGAGTTCCGATACAAATATCTTCTTGTCCTGTATATTTATAGAGTAATACTTTTAATGATGCTAGCAATAAAGAGAATAGCGTAATTTGTTCTGAAGCTACTATTTTATTGAGTTCTTTTGTGGTTTCATTCGTTATTAGAAACGAAATAGAACGTCCTTCAATTTCTTTTATTGCTGGTCGATTGTAATCTAATGGCAACTCTAACGCAACACTATTTTCTAAGTATTTTTTCCAAAAGTTTAGTTTTCCTTCTAATACTTCTCCTTGTAATTGTTCTCGTTGCCAAACTGCATAATCTGCATACTGAATTGCTAATTGTGGTAAGTTTGAAGGTTGATTGGATAGTTTTGCTTGATAACTCTGAAATAGTTCTTTATTTAAAATACTCATAGACCAGCCATCAGTAGCAATATGATGCAATACAATAACGAGTGTGTATTCTTCTACAGTATCAATTACAACGGCACGCAACATATAATCTTTGTCTAGCGCAAATGGTTTACTAATAAACTGCTGTGTAATAGTTTCTGTAGTATTTTCTGTCGCTATAATATGCTCCAAATTCCATGCTACTTCTGATTGAATTTCTTGAAAAGCATTTCCATTTTCTATTTTAATGATGGTTCGTAATATTTCATGTCGTTGCATGATTTCGCGAAAAGCATCTTGTAATACGTTTGTATTTAAATCTTTGGTAAATTTAGAAATTGCATGAATATGATATTCTTGACTTCCGCCCATTTGATCTATAAAATGCAAGCGTTCTTGAGAAAATGATAACGGAATTTCTTTTGTAACAGTACGATCTAGCTTAGAAATTTCACCGCTAAGCATTCCTTTTTCATGCTCTTGCTGATTCTTTAACAATCTAAATATCTGCTCTTTATGATTTCTAATATCATCAATTAAGTTTGCATTAGGCTTTACTCCTTTAATCACTTTATATTGAAGTCGGTTGTCTCCTATAAATAAAGAAACACCTTCTTTAGCAGCCGCATTTATGAGTTGAATAATCTCAGTATTCATGGTATTGGTTTTATGTTTTTTGAATAAAGTGTTGTTTACAGTTCAAAGATTTCGTAATTGTCTTCTTCTACTTCTTCCTTGGAGATTTTTATAGAAACCATGTAATCGGAAATGTTTTCGATGGTCATTAACTTGAAATACACATCAATTGGAATACTGATTTCGAATGCTTCTTGAATAGTTGTAATCGCTTTTAAGACTAGTAATGAGTTTCCGCCTAATTCAAAAAAGCTATCCTTTATTCCTATTTGCTCCACATTGAGAAGTGTTTGCCAAATTTTTACTAACTTTTCTTCGTCTTCGCTTCTTGGCGCTACATATTCTTTTTTGATGATGTCTTCTTCTGAAATACTTGGCAATGCTTTTCTATCTATTTTACCATTGAATGTCGTTGGAAATTCTTCTAAAATGACATAATAGTTTGGAACCATATATTCTGGTAATCTTTTAGCAAGTGCATCTTTTATTTGAGTTTTTTTAACATCACTTTTTGCTACAATATATGCTACTATTGATTTTTCATCGTTTACTTCTCTGATATCAATGATGGCATGTTTTACATTTTCTGTTTGATGTAATACTTGCTCTATTTCTTCTATTTCAATACGATGACCTCTTACTTTTACTTGATTGTCTCTTCGTCCGATGAATATGACATTTCCATCTGGCAACCATTTTCCTAAATCTCCAGTTCGGTATAAAAGTGTTCCTTTTTTAAATGGATTTTCTATAAATTTTTCTGCTGTCAATTCTGGTCGGTTTAAGTATCCTCTACCCAATCCAACTCCACCAATGCATATTTCTCCAATAACACCTGGCGCTTGTAATTGTAAGTTTTTGGATAAAATATACACTTCAACGTTTGCCATTGGCTTTCCTATCGGAATGACTTTTTCTGCTTCATATTGCCCGTTAAACTCAAATACAGTAGCAGTTACTGTAGTTTCTGTTGGTCCGTATTCATTAAAAAATCGAGTGTGTCCATTTATTTTTTGAGCCAACGCGTACGGAAAATATTCGCCTCCAGTGACAACTCTTTTTATGGTTGGACATGTTTCTAAACCTTCTAACTGATTTAAATAACTTGGTGGTCCAGGAATATGTGTCAATCCTCTTTCCAGAATTCTTGCTTTTAATAACGACGGATCATAAATGAATCCTTCAGGAGCCAATTCAACGGTTGCGCCATTTAACAAGACTAAAAATAGTTGCTCTACAGATGCATCAAATGCATGATTGATCATCAATATAGATTTGTCTTCGCTTGTAAAATCTAAAGTTTTGGTTAAATCCTCTATCAAGTTTATGACTGAACGATGTTCAATCAATACGCCTTTCGGTTTTCCAGTAGAACCAGAAGTGTAGATTATGTATGCTAAGTTACCTGAGGTCAATGCTGTCTTTGGCAACGTTTCATCAACATCGTTTGTTGCAAAGAATGTTGCTAAGAAATCAGGATCAATGATGATTTTACAATTGCTATCAGCTTCAATAAATGCAATTCGTTCTGCTGGATTTGTAGGATCAATTGGCACATATGCGCATCCTGTTTTTAACACAGCGAGAATTGTGATTATTAACCATTCGTCTCTTTCAAGTTTTATCCCTATAAAATCTTCAACAGCGATTTCTTTTTGTTGCAGTATGTAGTTTGCCAAACGATTTGATGCTGTGTCTAATTCCGCATACGTCATTTGTTCTTCTCTAAACCATAAAGCAACTTTGCTTGGGTTTGCTTGTACTTGACCGCTGAATACATCAACAATTGTTTTATCTTTTTGATACGGTGCAACAGTATTATTGAATGTTGTTAAAAGCGTTTCATTTGTCGTTTGAGTAAAGATTTCTTGATGATCAATTGTAGCTTCAACATTTTTACTCAGTATTGAAAGTATGCTTTCATAATTGTGTACAAATTCTTCGAGCTGTATTCCTGAGTTTAATTCTTTTTTCTGGCTGAATGTTGCCTTTAATTGATCGCCCGTAATTCCTACTGAAATACCAAAATCTATGTTTGTTCGTTCGTAAGAATTGAGTTCAATATCATTTCTCTCTACAGGTTTGCTTTCTTGTATTTCTGTCTCCTCTGAAACTTTCCCCATTTCCTTGTAGATATGGAAGTTTGTAAAGTTGAAACCAATGTTAAATATTTTACTCGTTGCCTTTGGATCTTCGCCAATAATGGCACTAATTTGCTGTAAAGAGATGCGATCTCTTGTTTTGAGTGCATCCAGGTTTTTCTGAATGTTGAGTAAATACGTTTTCCAAGTATCACCTTCTTGATTTGTTTGAACTCTAAACGGAACCGTGTTTAAAAAACAACCCAATATTTTTTCTCCATCTTCGCTAATAGGTCTGTTATTTGACACCAATCCGATAGTAATGTCAGTTTCATATGCCATAAGTTGCAATGCATATATGAACGAACCTAAGAAGACTGTTTTCAATGGAATTCCTAACGTACTTGCCATTTGCTTGATTGCTACTAAGTCTACATTTTGGAAAAATTCCTGATGGTTTTTATCTACAGAAGTTTCCGAAAGTATATTTAAGAGTTGATATTCTTCTAAATACGATTGCCAAAAGTTTGTGTTTTCAGGATTTTCTTGTTCTAGTAACGATTCTACAACGGCAACTTTATTGGTTCCTGCTAACGGTGTTGGAACGAAGTTTACATCTTGTTGCAGTTTCATACATATTTCATACAATTCTGTATTCAGCATTGCCAAACTCCAACCATCAATTATGGCATGGTGAAATTGAAACACATATACCATTGTGTTTTTTGTGAGTCTAAAGATTTTAGCTCTCCATAATGGCGCTTTATGTGGTATGAATTTGTCTTTTAACTCTTCTTGTAAAAACAATTCTATGTACTGTTCTTGCTCTTTTTGTGTTTGATTTGAAATATCTTCATACTGAACTGTCGCAGGAACTTCTTTGTAAACGATTTGGTAGTTTTCACTAAAATCCGTCATGTTAAATGCCGTTCTTAGTGTTTCATGCTTGGCTACAACTAGCTTGAAAGCTTTTTCAAAAATGTCAAATTCAATAAATGGAACTACATATACAAATTGATCATGATAGACGCTTTTATCTTGACTTTTGAAATATTCATAGATCATTCCTTCTTGAATATCACGCATTGGATATACATCTTCTATTGCAGTAGCATTTTCAAGTTTTGAAAGTACCGTTGCTTTTACAGCTGTTATTTCATTATTTTTAAGTAGTCTTTGCCTTTTGTGTTGATCTTCTTCTTCGGCAGTTTCGATGAATTTTGCTAAATCTTTTAAGATTGAATACTCGTATATGGTTTGTAAGTCTACCGTTTTTTGAAGTTGCTTTTTTAGTTGCGTCAACATTCGAATTAAAAGGATAGAATCGCCACCAATTAAAAAGAAATCATCTTCAATACTTACACGTTCCAATCCGAGTAATTCTTGCCAGATTTCAGCTAGTTTATGTTCTACAATTGTGGTTGGAGGAATGTATGTTCTTTCTGGTAATTCAAATTGTTCTAGCAATGCTTTTCTATCTAATTTACCACTATTACTCAACGGAAATGTTGCAACTTGTATAATTGCATTCGGGCTCATATATGCAGGGAGTTTTTCCTTTAGATGCGTTGTGATTAAAGTGGTATCTACTTCTCCATCTCCAATAACAAAAGCAATTAGTTGTGCGTGATTGTTTTTCCCTTTTTTAACCAATACTGCAGCTCTTTGAACCGTTGCAACTTCTTGAATTGCCGTTTCAATTTCGCCCAATTCTATTCGGTAACCTCTAATTTTTATTTGATTGTCTATACGACCAATGTATTCTATAGTTCCATCTGGCATCCATTTTGCCAAATCGCCCGTTTTATATAAACGTTGTTCTTCTTGAAAAGGATGTTTTATAAATTTTTCATCAGTTAATGATTCGCTATTTAGATAACCTCTTGCCAAACCATCTCCTCCAATACATAAATGACCAACAACACCTATAGGTTGCATTTGATTTTCTTCATTTAGAATGTATATATTTTCGTTTTGGAAAGGCTTTCCTATAGATAAATTTGTGCTCGATTTTATGTCTAAAAATGTACTCCAAATGGTTGTTTCTGTAGGGCCATACACATTTTTGATATTTAAATGTGCTATAAATTCTAAGTTGTCATATACTTCTTTTGGAAAGGCTTCTCCACCAATTAATAAATGTTTTAAAGAAGGAATTGCAGTTTTAGAAATCACATCTTTTAATTGTAACAATCGAGATGGAGTTATTTGTAAAACTTCAACATTGTTTTTGTTCAATTCCGCTACTAAATTTGTAGGTTCTACTAAATCCTTATCACCAATAACGACTAGCTTTTTTCCATGTGCTAAAGCACCAAATATTTCCAAAATGGAGATATCAAATACTGTATTTGTAGTAGCAGCCACACTTTTTCCATCTGTATAACCTAATTGATCTTCAATATTTAGTAAAAAGGACGCTAAATTTCTATGCTCTAACAATACTCCTTTTGGCTTTCCTGTAGAACCTGAAGTGTAAATTACATACGCTAAATTTTTAGCTGTTATTGTATTTTCAATCGTATTGGTTTTTGTGTAATTAGCTTGATTTTTAATGAAATCAGCTATAATTTCTTTGGTAACACAAACTTTATATCCTGTATCTTCTGCTATAAATTTTACTCTACTTTTAGGGTAGTTTAAGTCTAATGGCACATATGCTGCTCCAGATTTTAGAATTGCAAGTAATGTTATGATTAACCATTCTGTACGTTCTAACTGAACGCCAATTAAATCTTCTGTTTTAATTGAATAATTTTCTGTTAAGTAACTTGCTAGTTGATTCGATATTTCATCTAATTCTCGATATGTATAATGCTGTTCTTTATATGTTAATGCAATAGCTTCTGGACTATTTGCAACTTGTTTTTGAATTAAATCTAAAACAGTTATCGCTTCATCATAAGGCACTCTAGCTTTATTAAACTCGTGTTGTATTGTATGTGCTTCTTCTTCAGATACCAAATTAAACATATCTAATTTTTCATCAGCTAATGTTATAATTTTATGCAAAGCATATTTAAAATGATCACGAATCATTTTTATATGTGCTTCACTAATTAAATCACTATTGTACTGAAAATCAATGTTTAATTTTTCGTTTAAATCTGCTTGAATCGATAATGGATAGTTATTATTCTCTTTTACACTATACTTCTGAATTGTTAATGAATCTGCTGTTTTTTCACCATTAGATTTGTTAATAGGAAAGTTTCTGAAAACTAAAATAGAATCAAAAAAGTCATCATTAATTTTATTATATCTTTTTATTTCACTTATCGATGCATGTTGATATTCACGTGCTTTTACATGTCCTATTTGTAAAAATTGCAACCATGTTTTAATGGTTTGCGTTGTATCAATGGTTGCTCTAAATGGAATCGTATTGATGTATAACCCAACTTTCTTTTCATACTTTGCTTCTGCTGGTCTGCCAGAAACTGTCACTCCAAAAGCGACATCATTTTTAGTTGTATACGTTGCTAATAATAACGACCAAACTCCTTGAAGTAATGTATTTACGGTAATGTTTAGCTTTTTAGTAAATGCATTCAATTCATTTGTAAATGCAGCATCTATATGTATTGAAACTTCTTTAAATATACCTTTTCTGTGTTCTTCTTTTATTGCATTATTTACAAAAGGTACTAGTGTCGATTTTTCAAATCCATCAAAGTATGTTTGCCAAAATTCTTTTTCATCTTTCGGATCAATTGCTTTGATATGTTTTATGTAATCTTCAAACTTGTCTTCTCTTAATACTGGCGGAACTCTATGATTTTTGTATGCGTTATACGCTTGTAAAAATTCGCTCATTAGAATTTGTCCTGACCAACCGTCCCACAAAATATGATGCTTTGTCCAAATCATTCGAATTGCTTTAGCTCCTGTTTTTACCAAAGTCAATCGCATTAATGGCGGTTTTTTGAAATTGAATTCTTTTTTGCGTTCTTCAGTTACAACTTCTTGAAATTTTTCTTCTAATTCAGTTCCTGTATAGCTTGTAAAATCTAGTAAAGTATAAGTAAGTGGTGTTTCTTTATACACACATTGTACTGGAATACTTAATTGATCGTGGATAAATGATGTTCTTAATATCGTGTGGTTTTTAATTAGATATTCCCATGATTTCTGAAAAGCTTCTAAGTTTAATCCATCTGGAAATTCCATACTAAATTGTGTTTTGTATGTAGTTCCTTTAGGATTATATAAGCTATGAAATAAAATTCCTTCTTGCAGTGGACTCAACTCATATAAAGCTGAAATATCTTTTTTATTGATTTTACCATCATAAGTTACCGTTTCCGTTAAATGTGCTATCAACTTCGATTTATTATTTTTAATAAACGTAGGTATGGCAACATTTTTCTGGATCATAGAAATTTCACTTGGAGATAGTTTTCCGTTGGCTCCTTTTAGTAATAAAGAGTCACCTTGCACTTCCAATCTTAATCCTAATGTTGTTATTTTATTTATAAATTCATTCATAAATAATGTCTTATTGTAGTTGCTGTTTTTGGTTGTTTTCTAGTATATTGTAAGTTGAATGCAGTGTTATTTACAGTTCAAAGATTTCGTAATTGTCTTCTTCTACTTCTTCCTTGGAGATTTTTATAGAAACCATGTAATCGGAAATATTTTCGATGGTCATTAACTTGAAATACACATCAATTGGAATACTGATTTCGAATGCTTCTTGAATAGTTGTAATCGCTTTTAAGACTAGTAATGAGTTTCCGCCTAATTCAAAAAAGCTATCCTTTATTCCTATTTGCTCCACATTGAGAAGTGTTTGCCAAATTTTCACCAACTTTTCTTCGTCTTCGTTTCTTGGCGCTACATATTCTTTTTTGATGATGTCTTCTTCTGAAATACTTGGCAATGCTTTTCTATCTATTTTACCATTGAATGTCGTTGGAAATTCTTCTAAAATGACATAATAGTTTGGAACCATATATTCTGGTAATCTTTTAGCAAGTGCATCTTTGATGTCTGCTTTTGAAACATCCGTTTTAGCTACGATGTATGCTACTATTGATTTTTCATCATTTACTTCTCTAATATCAATAATGGCATGTTTTACATTTTCTGTTTGATGTAATACTTGCTCTATTTCTTCTATTTCAATACGATGACCTCTTACTTTTACTTGATTGTCTCTTCGTCCGATGAAAACGACATTTCCATCTGGCAACCATTTTCCTAAATCTCCAGTTCGGTATAAAAGTGTTTCTTTTTTTAATGGATTTTCTATAAATTTTTCTGCTGTCAATTCTGGTCGGTTTAAGTATCCTCTACCCAATCCGTCTCCACTTATGCATATTTCTCCAATAACACCTGGCGCTTGTAATTGTAAGTTTTTGGATAAAATATACACTTCAACGTTTGCCATTGGTTTTCCTATCGGAATGATTTTTTCTGCTTCATATTGCCCGTTAAACTCAAATACAGTAGCAGTTACTGTAGTTTCTGTTGGTCCGTATTCATTAAAAAATCGGGTATATCTATCTATCTTTTGAGCCAACGCGTACGGAAAATATTCGCCTCCAGTGACAACTCTTTTTATGGTTGGACATGTTTCTAAACCTTCTAACTGATTTAAATAACTTGGTGGCGCAACAATGTGTGTCAATCCTCTTTCCAGAATTCTTGCTTTTAATAACGACGGATCATAAATGAATCCTTTAGGAGCCAATTCAACGGTTGCGCCATTTAACAAGACTAGAAATAGTTGCTCTACAGATGCATCAAACGCGTGATTGATCATCAATATAGATTTGTCTTCGCTTGTAAAATCTAAAGTTTTGGTTAAGTCTTCTATCAAGTTTATGACTGAATGATGCTCAATCAATACGCCTTTCGGTTTTCCTGTAGAACCAGAAGTGTAGATTATGTATGCTAAGTTATCTGAGGTCAATGCTGTCTTTGGCAACGTTTCATCAACATCGTTTGTTGCAAAGAATGTTGCTAAGAAATCTGGATCAATGATGATTTTGCAATTGCTATCAGCTTCAATAAATGCAATTCGTTCTGCTGGATTTGTAGGATCAATTGGCACATATGCACATCCTGTTTTTAACACAGCAAGAATTGTGATTATTAACCATTCGTCTCTTTCAAGTTTTATCCCTATAAAATCTTCAACAGCAATTTCTTTTTGTTGCAGTATGTAGTTTGCCAAACGATTTGATGCTGTATCTAATTCCGTATACGTCATTTGTTCTTCTCTAAACCATAAAGCAACTTTGCTTGGGTTTGCTTGTACTTGATCGCTGAATACATCAACAATTGTTTTATCTTTTTGATACGGTGCAACAGTATTATTGAATGTTGTTAAAAGTGTTTCATTTGTCGTTTGAGTAAAGATTTCTTGATGATCAATTGTAGCTTCAACATTTTTACTCAGTATTGTAAGTATGCTTTCATAATTGTGTACAAATTCTTCTAACTGTATTCCTGAGTTTAATTCTTTTTTCTGACTGAATGTTGCCTTTAATTGATCGCCCGTAATTCCTACTGAAATACCAAAATCTATGTTTGTTCGTTCGTAAGAATTGAGTTCAATATCATTTCTTTCTACAGGTTTGCTTTCTTGTACTTCTGTCTCTTCTGAAACTTTCCCCATTTCCTTGTAGATATGGAAGTTTGTAAAGTTGAAACCAATGTTGAATATTTTACTCGTTGCCTTTGGATCTTCACCAATAATAGCACTAATTTGCTGTAAAGAGATGCGATCTCTTGTTTTGAGTGCATCCAGATTTTTTTGAATGTTGAGTAAATACGTTTTCCAAGTATCACCTTCTTGATCAGTTTGAACTCTAAACGGAACCGTGTTTAAAAAACAACCTAATATTTTTTCTCCATCTTCGCTAATAGGTCTGTTATTTGACACCAATCCGATAGTGATATCCGTTTCATATGCCATGAGTTGCAATGCATATATGAACGAACCTAAGAAGACTGTTTTCAATGGAATTCCTAACGTACTTGCCATTTGCTTGATTGCTACTAAGTCTACATTTTGGAAAAATTCCTGATGGTTTTTATCTACAGAAGTTTCCGAAAGTATATTTAAGAGTTGATATTCTTCTAAATACGATTGCCAAAAGTTTGTGTTTTCAGGATTTTCTTGTTCAATCAACGAATCTATAACCGCCATTTTGTTAGTTGCTTTCAACGGTTGCAAATTGATAGTTTCTCCTTTTTGAATTTTAGCACATATTTCGTACAATTCTGTATTGAGTGTTGCCAAGCTCCAACCATCTAATATAGCATGATGAAATTGAAACACATATACCATCATATTGTCACGTATTTGGAAAATATTTGCTCTCCATAATGGACCTTCATGCGGAATAAATTTTTGCTTTAATTCTTCTGATAAGAAATTTTTAACATGCGTTTCTTGTGTTTCTTTGTCAAGATTTGAAATATCTTCGAATCCAATATGTACAGGAATTTCCTTGTATACAATTTGATAGTTTTTATCAAAATTTGTCATATTGAACAACGTGCGAAACGTTTCATGCTTTGCTGTAACTGCTTTGAATGCTTTTTCGAAAACGGTTACTGGAATTAAAGGTACGATGTAAACAAATTGATCATGATAGACGCTTTTATCTTGACTTTTGAAATATTCATAGATCATTCCTTCTTGAATATCACGCATTGGATATACATCTTCTATTGCAGCAGCATTTTCAAGTTTTGAAATTACCGTTGCTTTTACAGCTGTTATTTCATTATTTTTAAGTAGTCTTTGCCTTTTGTGTTGATCTTCTTCTTCGGCAGTTTCGATGAATTTTGCTAAATCTTTTAAGATTGAATACTCGTATATGGTTTGTAAGTCTACCGTTTTTTGAAGTTGCTTTTTTAGTTGCGTCAACATTCGAATTAAAAGGATAGAATCGCCACCAATTAAAAAGAAATCATCTTCAATACTTACACGTTCCAATCCGAGTAATTCTTGCCAGATTTCAGCTAGTTTATGTTCTACAATTGTGGTTGGAGGAATGTATGTTCTTTCTGGTAATTCAAATTGTTCTAGCAATGCTTTTCTATCTAATTTACCACTATTACTCAACGGAAATGTTGCAACTTGTATAATTGCATTCGGGCTCATATATGCAGGGAGTTTTTCCTTTAGATGCGTTGTGATTAAAGTGGTATCTATTTCTCCATCTCCAATAACAAAAGCAATTAGTTGTGCGTGATTGTTTTTCCCTTTTTTAACCAATACTGCAGCTCTTTGAACCGTTGCAACTTCTTGAATTGCCGTTTCAATTTCGCCCAATTCTATTCGGTAACCTCTAATTTTTATTTGACTGTCAATTCTGCCAATGTATTCTATGTTTCCATCTGGCATCCATTTTGCTAAATCGCCCGTTTTATATAAACGTTCACCAGTTTTAAATGGATTTTCAATAAATTTTTCTGCTGTTAATTCTTCTTTATTTATATAGCCATTTGCTACTTGAATTCCACCAATACATAATTCGCCAGCAACGCCAATTGGTTGTATCTGATTGTTTTCGTCAACAATATAAATTTGTGTGTTTGCAATCGGTTTTCCTATGAATGATTTTTCTATGAAATCTGATAAAGGAACATTCCAATAGGTTACGTCAATTGCCGCTTCCGTTGGTCCGTATAAGTTTTGTAAATTGATATTCCGATTCCCAAAAACTTTTTTAAACTCCTCAATATGATATCCTTGCAACGCTTCACCACTACAAACAACATTTCGTAAACTTTGACAGTCATTTTCCGTAAGTGTTAGTAAAAACACCGATAACATTGAAGGTACAAAGTGAATTGTAGTTACATCTTTTTGTTCAATTATTGTTTTTAAATAGGTATTGTCTTTGTGTCCTTCTGGTTTGGCAAAGAGTAATTTTGCACCTGTGAATAATGGTAAAATTAATTCCCAAACGGAAACGTCAAAACAGTAAGTTGTTTTTTGTAATACAACATCTGTAGTATCCAATTTATAAGAATCTTGTGCCCAAAGTAATCGGTTTAGCAATCCACTGTGTGCATTTAATACACCTTTTGGTTTTCCTGTTGAACCTGATGTATAGATAACGTATGCGAAGTCTGAAGGCAAAATTTCAATAGTTGGTGCTTCTGTCAATTGCTCTTTTAGCAAATCTTCATTTAGTATGATTGCAATTGCATGAAAATCATTTGGAATTGCAGTGATATTATTTTCAGTAGTAATTAGAATGTTTGCATCAATATCTTCTAAAATGTAACGTATACGATCTTCAGGATATTCTGGATCAATTGGTACATATGCGCAACCTGCTTTTAAAATTCCCAAAATACTCACAATCATTTCTAATGATCGTGTTACACACAAACCAACAAAGCTATTTTTTTTGATTCCTGTTGATCGTAAATAATTGGCTAGTTGATTCGATTTTTCATCCAATTCTTTATACGTTAACGTATGTTCACTACATTCAACAGCAACTGCATTTGGATGTTTTTTAAGTTGTTGTTGAATTAAATCTACTACCGTAATTCCTTCAGGGTAAGCAACTTTCGTGTTATTAAATTCGTGTTTTATTTTGGCTTCTTCTTCTTCCGAAATTAAACGCACTGTTTTAAGTTCTTCATCTGTAGAATTAATAATTTGCGTCAATACATTTTCAAAATGATCTGAAATCATTTGGATATGCGCTTCTGAAATTAATTCATTATTATACTGAAAATCAATGCTTAATTGTTCATTTAAATCTGCTTGAATTGATAAAGGATAATTGTTGTTTTCTTTTACTTCATAGTTCTGAATTGATAACGAATCATCTGTTTTCTCTGTATTTGCAGCATTAATCGGGAAGTTTCTGAATACTAAAATCGAATCGAAGAAATCGTCCTGAATATTGTTTTGTCTTTTAATTTCACGCAAAGAAGTATGTTGAAATTCACGTGCTTTTACATGTCCTATTTGCAAAAATTGCAACCACGTTTTAATGGTTTGTGTTGTATCAATGGTTGCTCTAAATGGAATTGTATTAATGTACAATCCGACCTTTTTTTCATATTTAGCTTCTGCAGGTCTACCAGAAACTGTTACACCAAAAGCTATATCTTTTTTGTTTGTATATGCCGCCAATAGTAACGACCAAACTCCTTGTAATATGGTATTTACAGTAACATTTACAGTTTTTGCATAGTCATTAATTACTGCCGTTTGTTCAACATCGAAGTTGATGGTTTGCTTTGTAAATGCTCCTTTTTTCTTTTCTTTATTAGTACCATGATGTACAAAAGGCAACAATGTAGATTCATTGAATCCTTCTAAATATGTTTGCCAAAATTCCTTTTCTAGTGTAGGATCAAGATTTTTGATATGTTTGATATAGTCCTCAAATTTATCTTCACGCATTGCTGGCGGAATTCTGTTAGTTGTATATGCTTGGTATGCTTGAAAAAATTCACTCATCAAGATTTGACCAGACCAGCCATCCCACAAAATGTGATGTTTAGTCCAAATCATTCGTATTGCTTTTTCACCAGTTTTCACTAATGTAATGCGCATTAATGGTGGTTTTTTGAAGTTGAATTCTTTTTTGCGTTCTTCCGTGACAACTGTTTGAAATTTTTCTTCTAATTCTTCGCCTTTATATGCTGTGAAATCAAGTAAATCATAGGTAAACGGAATTTCTTTGTACACACATTGTACAGGAACACTCAATTGGTCATGCACAAAAGAAGTTCTAAGAATTGTATGATTTTTAATTAAATATTCCCACGATTTTTTGAATGCTTCCAGATGTAGCCCTTCCGAAAACTCCATGTTAAACTGCGTTTTGTAGGTAGTTCCGTTTGGCTGATATAAACTGTGAAATAGGATTCCTTCTTGCAACGGACTTAGTTCATAAAGCGCCGCAAGATCGTTTTTGTTGATTTTATCATACGATTTTGTAGCCTTTACATGTGCAATTAGTTTGGCTTTGTTTTCCTTGATAAACGTAACAATTTCCACATTTTTTTTGATCAATTCGATTTCATCTTTCGATAATTTTTCTTCTGTTCCTTTCAGAATCAAATCATCTCCTTCTGCAATCAGCGTTAACCCTAATGTTCCTATTTTATCTATAAATTCGTTCATGAATACGATCTTAAAACTGTTGATTTGGTTGACTTTTGAAGTACTAAAGTTGCGCTACAGTTAAAATTTAATAATCCCGTCAGCTTCTGAGTTTTCGCTTTCAAATAATGTGTCAAGTTCAGAAATACTGACTTTGTCTTGTAAATCGAAATCTGATGGTGTAAAGTCTCCATCTTCTTTTCCTTCACAATGTTCTATTACTTGCGTTATATTTATAATGAACTGATTTGCAATATATTGAATGGTTTCTTTGTAATATTGCTGATCTGAATAATCCCAAGAAATTCCTAGTTTGTTATTCATAATTGCACCTTTTACAACTATTTTTTCACGAATTGGATAGTGTTCACTGATATGATTTCCAGTATTTTCAGTAGCTCCTAAAAACCAATTACTTTGGTTGATAACATTGTCCATTTGTCCTAAATAGTTGAAACCAACGTCCCAAGAAGTTCCTGCAAGTGTTTCTTTAGTGCCAAGTTTGGCATTGAGATATTTTAAACAACCAAATCCAAGTCCTTTATCAGGCACATTTCTAATTTGTTCTTTTACAGATTTGATTAAATCGCCTGTTTCTTCAGTGTTTACGGTTAGCAACAATGGATATTTGTTTGTAAACCATCCAACTGTATTACTAATGTCGAGCGTTTCCTCAATGGCTTCTCTTCCATGACCTTCCAAACCAATAACTACATGTTCATTTTGCGTCCAATTTGTCATGGTTTTTGCGAGTACTGTTAATAATATATCGTTGATTTCGGTGTTGTAGGCATTGTTGGTAGATTTTGTCAGTTTAGTAGTCAACGTTTCGTCAATGTTTACAATGACTGATTGAATGCTTGCTCTTTTTTGAACTTCATCACTATGATCTGTAGCGAAAGGCACAAAAGCATTTTTCACAGTTTCCCAATATTCTTTTTGTTCCGTAATTTTTGTTGAATTTGCAAATTCTTGTAATGCTACTGCCCATTCTCTGTATGAGTTTGTTTTTGGACCTAATTCTACATCTACATTTTGAAGAAAAGCATCTAAGATTAACTCCATTTCATCTAAAATGATTCTGATCGAAACACCATCAACGCCAAGATGATGGAAACTTAAGAATAATCGGTTGTGTGATTCGCTTTCTGGTGTGTTGATTAGTGTAAAATGTGCCAGTTTTCCTTGAATCAAATCGTTGCTTCGTTGAACATTTTCACATATTTCCGTGATTTTTTGAGCAAGTTCAGTCGTTTCTACTTCTGAAATATCATGGAAATCACAAATACCTTGATCGTTTCCATATGCTTGTTCCCAAACACCATCTACATTTTCAAATTGTAAACGCAATGCATCGTGCTGTTCTAAAATTCGAGCCGCTAGCATTTTGATGTTTGTTTCGTTGATTTTTTTATCAATTTTGAACAATAAGTTCATATTGAAGTGCGTTTTGTGTCCGCTTTCTTCTTCAAAAAACCATTCTTGAATTGGTGTTAATGGTAGTTTTCCTTCCAGAATTCCTTGTTCAGCAACATGCTTTTCAGTAGCTCGTGTTTCTAATAGTTCTGAAAGTTCTGCAATGGTTTGATGATCAAATAGATCTTGTACTTTAAATTGATGCCCTTTTCGTTTTGCTCTACTTACAAATTGTATTACAATGATAGAATCGCCACCTAATTCGAAGAATCCGTCATTGATTCCAACTTTTTCAACATTTAGGAGTGATGACCATATTTCGCATAAGTCTTCTTCAACTTTGTTTCTTGGTGCTTCATACTCTTGTGAAGCTTCAAAAGTTTCTGGTTCTGGTAACGCTTTTCGATCTACTTTTCCGTTGCTGGTTAATGGCATTTGGGCTAATTCCATAAATACTGTAGGAATCATATAATCTGGTAAACGTGATTGTAAATAACCTTTTAGTAATTCTTCATCAAATTCGCCTTCAGAAACTATATAACCAACTAGTTTGTTGTTGCCATTTTGATCTAGCTTGACTGAAACATGACTTTGTTGCACATATTTGTGTTCCGAAATTGCTAACGATATTTCACTTGGCTCTACACGATATCCTCTTATTTTTACTTGATCATCTACACGTCCAATAAATATAATTTCGCCTTCGGTGTTCAGTTGAACTTTATCGCCTGTTTTGTATAGAAATCCGTTTCCTTCTTCAAATACATTTGGAATGAATTGTGCTGCCGTTAGTTCGGCATTGTTGATATATCCTTTGGAAACACCCAAACCACCAATTAAGAGTTCGCCCGAAACTCCTTGTGGACATAAAGTCATTGCTTCATTTACTACATATACAGATGTTGCGGAGAATGTTTTCCCGATAGGAACTCTGCTATAGTTTTTGTCAAGTGATACTTTATGAATCAGCTTTCCAATGGTTGTTTCCGTTGGCCCGTAATGATTTACGATTTCAACTTCACTTCCACTCGCTTTTATTTTTTCTAAGATATCTAATGATAGTACTTCTCCTCCAAAAACAATCATACCTTTTGGAAGTAGTAAACTGTCTTCATTTGATAACGCTTTCCAGTGTGATGGAACTATTTTGATACAGTCAATTGCTTTTTCAGTAACATATGATTTCAACGTTTCGGCATCCATCAAGCTTGACTTGGTAAAGGTATGCAACGTTCCGCCACTTAGCAATGATCCGTACACGACTGTGTTTCCTAAATCTGCTGAAAGTGAAGACATTAATCCGAAGTTTTGGAAACGATTTATGTCTAACACTTCATTTAAACCAACATAATAGTCTACCAAGTTTTCATGACTTACCATCACTCCTTTCGGCTTTCCAGTTGTTCCTGAAGTATAAATTACATATGCTGTATCTGCTTTGTCAATTTTTGTTGGCGTTTCTGAGATTGTTATTTCATCTAATTCATCATCTTGAATGTCGATTGAGAAGATTGGTACTTCAAACGAAGTCACTTCAAATAAATCGTCAGACATAATGATTAGTGCTTTTATAGCTGCATTTTGAATGATATAGCCTTTTCGATCTTCTGGCAATTCATTATCTATAAATACATAGCCTGCGCCCGATTTTAAGATTCCAAGCATGCAAATCATAGACCATTCGTTTGTGTCCATCATCACACCAACCATATCATTTGCGCCAACTTCGTAGTTTTCTTTTAAATATTGACCTAAACGTGTTGCTTTGTCCGATAGTGCCGCATACGTATATTCGGTTGCTCCAAATACATGTGCTATTGTGTTTGGATTTGCTTCAACTTGCGCTTCAAATAAGTCTAGTATTGTAGTGTTTGACGTTTCAAATGTAGCTTCATTCGTATGCAACGCCAATAGTGTTTCTTTTTCTTCTACAGATAAATATTCTATATCAGCTAAAACACTGTCTTTGTTTGTAATTATATTTTCTAGCAATTGACTGAAATGATTTCCCATTTGAATCATTCTGCTTTCTGTAAATAAATCGATACAATAGTTGATACTTACTGAGAGTTCATCATTGATTTCTTGAACAAAGAATGTGATGTCAAATTTTGCAATTTGATCGCCCATAGTGAGCGTTTCTTCCGTTAAGGAAATATCATCTATTAGTTGTATTTCAGGATCTGGATTGTTGTTGAATACAAACAAGTGTTGAAATAGAGAAGTTCGGCTACTATCGCGCGTTACTTCTATTTTGTCTACTACTTTTTCAAAAGGAATTGCAACATGATCATACGCTTCTACGACCGTTTTACGTACTTCTTTGAGTAAACTTTTGAAGGTTGTTTCTTTGTCAAATTCCGTTCGTAGTGCCAATGTGTTTACGAAGAAACCAATGAGCGGCTCTAATTCTTTGCTTTTTCTGTTGGAAACTGTGGTTCCGATACAGATATCTGTCTGATTTGTATATTGATAGAACAATGTTTTGTACGCTGTAATTAACACCATATACAAGGTTGTACCTTCTTCTTGTGCTATTTTTTTGAGCGCAGTTGTTTGTTCTTTTCCTATGGTAAAATTTTTGTAATCGCCTCGTGTACTTTGGATTGCTGGTCTGTTAAAATCTGTTGAAAGATCCAGCACTTCTAAGCCTTTTAGCTTGTTTTCCCAGTATTCCATTTTCTGGTCAAATGCTTCTCCTACGATATGATTTCTATGCCAAATTGTGTAATCTGCATATTGAATGCTTAGTTCTGGCAATACAGGTTCTACGTTTTGCGATTTTGCCTGGTATATTTCTACAAATTCATTGATTAACAACGATAGTGACCAACCGTCAGAAGCAATGTGATGGCGAACTGTGAGTAGTAAATGTTCATTTTCAGAAATAGTGATTAATGTTACGCGTAACATGTAATCGATTGCTAAGTCGAATGCTTTGTAAACTGCATCTTCTAAGTATTCGTTTAGTGCGGCCGAAGTGTCTCCAATTTCGTTGATCGTAATTTGATTTAGTGACCAATCGTTTGCCGTTTTGATACTTTGATACGGTTTTCCTTCTTCATTTAAAAATACTGTTCGCAACGCTTCATGCCTGTCAATTATTTTTTTGAATGTATGTATTAGTGTTGCAGTATTGATGTTTCCGTTGATACGAAATAGTGATGGTTGATGATATGGCGTGCTACCTTTCCAATTGTCTATAAACCATAATCGTTCTTGTGCAAATGATAGTGGAATTCGTTCTGGGCGCTCTTGCGGAGTTATTTCAAAGGTTTTGTTTTCTTCTTTGTTAGATTCTATATGCATTGCCAACGTTGCAACTGTTGGATATTCAAATAAGTCTGCAATAGAAACTTCCATTGCTTTTTGCGTTTTGATTTCCGAGATCAATCTAATGGCTAGTAACGAATGTCCTCCTAGCGCGAAGAAATCGTCATTGATTCCAACTTTTTCAACATTTAGGAGTGATGACCATATTTCGCATAAGTCTTCTTCAACTTTGTTTCTTGGTGCTTCGTACTCTTGTGAAGTTTCAAAAGTTTCTGGTTCTGGTAATGCTTTTCGATCTACTTTTCCGTTGCTGGTTAATGGCATTTGGGCTAATTCCATAAATACTGTAGGAATCATATAATCTGGTAAACGTGATTGTAAATAACCTTTTAGTAATTCTTCATCAAATTCGCCTTCAGAAACTATATAACCAACTAGTTTGTTGTTGCCATTTTGATCTAGCTTGACTGAAACATGACTTTGTTGCACATATTTGTGTTCCGAAATTGCTAACGATATTTCACTTGGCTCTACACGATATCCTCTTATTTTTACTTGATCATCTACACGTCCAATAAATATAATTTCGCCTTCGGTGTTCAGTTGAACTTTATCGCCTGTTTTGTATAGAAATCCGTTTCCTTCTTCAAATACATTTGGAATGAATTGTGCTGCCGTTAGTTCAGCATTGTTGATGTATCCTTTGGAAACGCCCAAACCACCAATTAAGAGTTCGCCCGAAACTCCTTGTGGACATAAAGTCATTGCTTCGTTTACTACATATACAGATGTTGCTGAGAATGTTTTCCCGATAGGAACTCTGCTATAGTTTTTGTCAAGTGATACTTTGTGAATCAGCTTTCCAATGGTTGTTTCCGTTGGTCCGTAATGATTTACGATTTCAACTTCACTTCCACTCGCTTTTATTTTTTCTAAGATATCTAATGATAATACTTCTCCTCCAAAAACAATCATACCTTTTGGAAGTAGCAAACTGTTTTCATTTGATAACGCTTTCCAGTGTGATGGAACTATTTTGATACAGTCAATTGCTTTTTCTATAACATATGATTTCAACGTTTCGGCATCCATCAAGCTTGACTTGGTAAAGGTATGCAACGTTCCGCCACTTAGCAATGATCCGTACACGACTGTGTTTCCTAAATCTGCTGAAAGTGAAGACATTAATCCGAAGTTTTGAAAACGACTTACGTCTAACGCTTCATTTAAACCAACATAATAGTCTACCAAGTTTTCATGACTTACCATCACTCCTTTCGGCTTTCCAGTTGTTCCTGAAGTATAAATTACATATGCTGTATCTGCTTTGTCAATTTTTGTTGGCGTTTCTGAGATTGTTATTTCATCTAGTTCATCATCTTGAATGTCGATTGAGAAGATTGGTACTTCAAACGAAGTCACTTCAAATAAATCATCAGACATAATGATTAATGCTTTTATAGCTGCATTTTGAATGATATAGCCTTTTCGATCTTCTGGCAATTCATTGTCTATAAATACATAGCCTGCGCCCGATTTTAAGATTCCAAGCATGCAAATCATAGACCATTCGTTTGTGTCCATCATCACACCAACCATATCATTTGCGCCAACTTCGTAGTTTTCTTTTAAATATTGACCTAAACGTGTTGCTTTGTCCGATAGTGCCGCATACGTATATTCGGTTGCTCCAAATACATGTGCTATTGTGTTTGGATTTGCATCAACTTGCGCTTCAAATAAGTCTAGTATTGTAGTATTTGACGTTTCTTTTGAAGTATTTCCTTGATAATGAGAAAGTAACGCTTCTTTTTCGGCAACAGCCATAAAATCAATCGTTTCAATGTTTTCTTTAGAATTGTCTAAAATAGAAACGATGAATTGTTTGAAATGTGTGATGAGTTTTTCTATCATTGAACGCTCGTACACATCCGTATTGAAGATGACATCACAGAATAGACTGTTACCTATCCAACTGTAAATAATTGCCAAATCTACTTTGGAAATGATGTTTCCATAGTCTTGAATTTGATTGATTTTACTTGTACTTACATAATAATCTTCAGCTTTTTTGTCTGCATCTGGAAATCCGATAATGACATCAAATACAGAACTTCTTGATGGATCTCTCACCAAGTTGATGTCTTCCACCAATAAATCAAACGGATATTGTTGGTGATTGTAACTTTCCAACGTGTTCAATTTTACATGTTGAAATAATGTATCAAAGTTTTCTTTTGCGTTGATTTCGTTTTTTAATGGCAACGTGTTTACGTAAAACCCAATTTGATGATCTAAATCTACGTGTCCTCTTCCCGCAACAGGTGTTCCGACAACGATTTCTGTTTGACCAGAATATCTGTGGAATACTGCATTCCAAGCGGCTAACAATCCTATGTATAGACTTCCGCCGTTTTCTGTACAGTAGTTTTGAAGTTTTTTCGTGATTTCTGGAGAGAGATACGCGCCAAGTTTGTGCCCGTTGAATGTTTTGTTTTTTGGACGTATTTTTTGACTTGGTAAGTCTAGAAGTGGCAAATCGCCTTCAAATTTTTGTTTCCAGAATTCTTGATGTGGTTTGTAAGCACCACTTTTTATTTGTCCTTGTTGCCAAGCGGAAAAGTCTTTGTATTGTATTCTTAATTCTGGCAAATTAGTTCCTGTTCCATTTTCATATGCATTGTAAAATTCAAAAATTTCTTTGAATAGTACTTCCATTGACCACGCGTCGCCAATAATGTGATGCATGTTGTAATAGAGCAAGTATTTTTCTTCCGTAAGTTTTAATAAACGGACTCTAAATAATGGTCCTTTTTCTAAATCGAATGCAATGGTATTGTCTTCTGCAATGTAATTGTCAATCCACGTATTGTAATCTTTTTTGTCGCTTACATCAATGAAATCAATATCTATCGTTGCGTTTTCCGCAGGTATAATCCATTGTCTTGGTTCACCTTCTTCATTTTTACGAAATATCGTTCTTAGAATTTCATGTCGTTCTACTACAGCATGAATTGCTTTTTTGAAGTTTTCAAAGTTGTACGTTCCTTGCAATACTAAATCGGAAGGAATATTGTACGCCATTGCGCCTTCTTCAAAGTGATTTAGAATCCAAAGTCGTAGTTGTGATGAAGATAATTCATAGCTTTCCTGTGGTTCCAATGTTGGAATTTCCGCCATGAATGTATTACTTACTGTATTCTTATCTTGTGCTAATAGATAGTTTTCTAGTTCAGTTTTACGCGCTTTTATTTCTTTGATCAATTCTGTATCGATCGGATTTTTATCTTTTGCATACATCTTGAGTTTTCCATCTTCAAGTTTTAGCAATAATTTATTTTCTAGAATGCGTTTTAGTAAACTTTCCATATGAATATGAGCTAGTGGTGATTGGTTGATTTTGTTACTACCTTTAGTAGTTTCGAAGTTTTTTTTATTGCGATTGATTATATATCGAGTTCTATTAAGTTGTCTTCATTCATTGATTTTTGATCGATCATGAATGTAATTTCTAACCCTGAACTGCTTATTGTTGGCTTGCTGAAGAATGATTTAAAATCTATTTTTACACCAAATTCATGACTGATTTTATTCATTAACTTCATGACCAAGAGACTATTCCCGCCAAGGGAAAAGAAATCATCATTGACACCAATTTTTTCTTTGTTTAGAATTTCTTCCCAAATAGCAACTAGTTTTTCTTCCACTTCATTGCTTGGCGCTACATACGCAACTTTGTTTTGAGTTTCTTTTGCTTTTAAATCGATTAAATATTGCGTGTCAATTTTACCATTGATTGTCATTGGCATTTTATCAACTTGAATCATGCTACTTGGCATCATGTATTCAGGAATTTTATTGGCAATGGTGCGTCGTACTTCAATTCCGTCTACTTGTTGACTCGTTAGAATGAACGCCGTTAGTTCTTTTTCATCTTGATCTGAAAGTGTAACCAACACAACAGCTTCTTCAATGTTTGAGTTTTCCGTAAGTACTTTTTCTATTTCGCCAAGTTCTATTCGATATCCACGAATTTTTACTTGAGAATCAATTCGTCCTAAGTATTCAATGTTTCCATCGGGTAACCAACGTGCCAAATCGCCTGTTTTATAGATTCTTTCTTCCGTTTCGTGAGCTACAAATTTGGTTTCGTTAAGTTCTGGTCGGTTTAAATATCCTTTTGCTACTCCTGCGCCTGCAATTCCTAGTTCTCCTACAACTCCAATTGGGCAAGTTTGATGTTGCTCATCAAGAATGTGAATTTTTGTGTTTGCAATTGGTTTTCCTATGACAATTTTAGCATCTTCTTTTTCTATTTTCTTTACAACACAACCTACCGTAGCTTCAGTTGGTCCGTATTCATTATAGATTGTTGTTTCAGCATTTAGTGCATGCACATTTTCTATTTGTTGTGCTGTTAATGCTTCTCCTCCACAGATGATCGTTGTGATTTGAGTTTCCGAAATTTCCAGTTCTTTTAGTACAGATAAATGTGTTGGCGTTAGTTTTAACGTATCAATTTCTGGATGATTAAAACTTTCGGTTAGCAATTCGTAAATGTCTTTTTGATTGCCTCCAATCCAAAGTTGCTTTCCTCTGGTAATGCTTGTAAATAGTGCTGTAATGGTGAGATCGAAAGAAACAGAAGTTATCAATCCCCAATTTCCAGAATCTTCATTTTTAAAATAGTATTCGTTTGCCCAAGTAATGTAGTTTACAAGATTTTTGTTTGTGATAAGACAGCCTTTTGGGTTTCCTGTAGAACCTGATGTGTAGATACAATACGCAACATCTTCCAAGTTGTAATTGGCTTCATACGTTTGTATTCCTTCGTATATTTCTGCTGTAGTTGGATGCACAAATGGAATTTCTTTTAGTTTGCGTTCGCTT
Source organism: Kordia sp. (assembly GCF_965283645.1). GTDB lineage: Bacteria > Bacteroidota > Bacteroidia > Flavobacteriales > Flavobacteriaceae > Kordia. The sequence continues at coordinate 659,465 of NZ_CBDIPG010000001.1, forward strand.
GCTGTGGCATCACAAACTAAGAGTTTCGTTTTGGTATCTTCTAGTATGAATTGAACTCGTTCGTCTGGATAGTTTGTATCTATTGGTACATAGTATGCGCCCGTTTTTAAGATTCCAAGTATGGAAATGATAAACAAATCTGAACGCTCTAATAGTACGCAAATTGCATCACCTTTACCAACATTATGTGTGCTTGTTAGATAGTTTGCAAATTGATTTGCTTTTGTGTTTAATTCTTGATAAGTGATTTTTTTATCTTCAAATACAATTGCGGTTGCTGTTGGATTTTGCGTTACTTGCAATTCAAATAGTGAAACGACGGATGTTATTTTTAATAGTTCGCTTTCCGTAGCGTTTGTTGTTGTTATGATTTGTTGTTCCGCATCCGTGATTGCCAATTGCTTTTTCGTTTCAACCGTAATTGTGTTGAAAAATTCGTGTAGTTGCGTTTCAAGTATGGAACTATTGAGTGTGTTGTATTTTTCTTGATCGAAGTATATTGCTACTTCTATGCTATTTTCTAATTGAACACAACTCAGTTTTAGTTCAAATTGATCTTGAATTCCATAACTATCAATAATTGTTGCTGTTGCTTCTTTTTTGTAGTGTATGAATTCGTAACTGTAATTGAATGTTGTTTCAGCTACACCTTTATTTTCTCTGTCAAGCGAGAAATAGTCTGCCCAATCGGCTAATTCAGTAAGTTGTTGTTTAGCATTTTTGACTGTTTCCAGCATTGTTGCTTCCGATTTCGTATATGTGAACGGCAATTGCTTGGCAACTAAACCTAAAGTATCTTTTAATTCTTCGTAATTTCTCTCAAAAGGAATATATCCAATTGTGAGTTGATCCGTTGTAAATGACGCCAAATAGTTAGAAAACTGAGCTAATAGTATTGTTCCCATTTCTATTTCATTGGCTTCACTAAATGCTTTTAGTTTTTCGTAGGTAGCGCCACTAATTGTTGCAACTTTCTTTTTTACAGGAGAAAAGTTTGCGTTCGTTGCGGTTGCAAACGGAATTATGTTTTGATTTGCTCGATATTCGTGAGATTTCCAGAAATTAATCGCGTCTTCTTCCGCTTCTGCTAGTAATTCGTTTTGCCATGCGCAAAAGTTTAGGTAATCTACTTTTTCTATTTCTTCAGCTACATACGCATCTAAGTTGTGTAGCGCTTTTGTAAGTTCTTCTTTGAAGTAAACAATACTGTAACTATCGCCCCATAAAGCAAATAATCGTATGGTTAAATACTGTACACCTTCAGCTGTTGTTGCGCCACAGAAACGTATTGGTTTGTTAATTGTAGCATCATAGTTACCGTTTATTTTTGCTGTTGTCGTTTCTATGATACGATCTTCTTCAAGACTGATTTCATGATAGTCTATATCTTGATTTTCAGCTATTACTTGCAATGGAAACGAGAATTTTTTATCGTCCAGCATATGGAACGACAATACTTGATGCTTTTGTATGACAGCCGAAATTGCTTTTTTCAGCGTTTCAGTTGCTATTGCCGCTTCGAATTTTATGACTAATTGGTTGTAGCATACTTGCTGACTATCATTTCCTAATTGCCAAACATTTTTTTGGTTTTCAGAAAATTCATACCCTTGAATTTTTTCTACAGTATTCGAATCCATAATTTATGTTTTATTGAGTTGGTCTAGTTAGTTTTTTTCTTAAAAAAGAGTATTGTAATGAGGCTGTCTAATAAGCTGTCATTGCGGATAAAATGAAGCAATCTGTTAAAATTAGGTTATCGATTTACAGCTTGTTTCATAGTTAATATTTTTTCGCAAAGACGTCTTTTTAAAATTTTCAGACTGCTTGTTTTTTATTGGTAATTAGATTGTTATGAGATGGAAACAATAATTTTTCGTTCTCCTTTGTATGGTCGTCGTCCGTGCGAGAATAACATGTTGTCCAAGAATAATACATCGCCTTCTTCCCAAGGAAATGTGATGGTTGCTTTTTCGTACGCATTTTTTATTTCTTCTATTTCTTCTTTAGATATTTCGGTTCCGTCACCAAAGAAAGTATCGTTTGGAAGGTCATCAAATGAGTTTACAGAGTTTAGTACCGATTCATCTAACATGTATTTGTTGAAGAATAATCCGTGATTGAACCATATTTCTTCATTTGTGGTAGGATGATTCCAGATCGCTTTTTTAGTCCAGGTTAGAATTAGTGTTTCTTCATCTTTCCATTCGAAATTCATTCCTGTTCTTTTGCATTCTTCTTCTACGTCTTGTTTGTTTGAGGTTTGAAATACTTCTTGCCAATTCAACCCTAATAATCCACTAAGATTTCTTCGGTATTGCACTCCTTTTTCTAGAAATTTAGCTTTTGTTGCTTCACTTAAGTTTGCTATAATTATTCTGTTGTCTGCAATTGGAGTTTCTCCTTGTTCAATAGCCGCAGTAATACAACAAAATACGATTCGCTCTGGATGATTTGGCGCATACGAACTTTCACTATGCATTTGTATTGTTTGATCTTCCGGATAGGTTGTGGATACATATACATTGTCTGTTAGTGAATAGCGTGGTGATGATCTCATTTTGTATTCTAATAGATCATTTGGAAAAATAGTCATTAAGTGCTGAAACTTTTCTACCGTATTTATTTTGAAATCTCTACATAGTATTGCGCCATGTTTTAGAAGATTGCTATTGAATTTTGTTAGATTTTTTTCAATCCAATTGCGCAGATTTAACCCAGAAATCATAGGCTTCTTCACTAATGGAAACTGTAATTCACCGTCAAAAAATGAGGTACTTACTTCTTCTTGGTTTGTTACTTCTTTAACTTTTATGTTTTTTAATCTTGCGAGTCGGTTCATAACATTTGTTTTTTCAGCCTGTTACTATTTATGTTTTTGAGATTTTTTAATGCTGTACGTGGCGATTTTTTAGGGTTTGAAATTGCTACAGATGTTTTTAATGTCGTTAGCATTTCCGTTGGATGATTCAAGAATTTTTTGAATAGTATGGTATAGTTTGATACGATATCTTTTATGATTGCTTCTTCATATTTGGTAGTATTGTATCTGAAATTGATTTCAATTGCCGTTTCAAACGGAACTACAATAATGTCAAAATCAAAACTTGGTTCTTCAAATACTTCTGGCGATTCTATGTTGATTGCATCCGTATTTTTCACTGTTTCTTCTTGCAATGGCAAGTTTTCAAATGTTACCGTATGATGAATTAATTCTTTTCCTAATTCATTTTGATATTGAATTTCTGAGAGTCCTAAGTAATGATGATCATTTCCGCCTAAAGCCTTGTCTTTTATCGTTTCTAAATAGCCAATTACAGTATCGTTTTCGGTATAATTGATTCGTACAGGAATGGTGTTTATAAATAAACCGACCATGTTTTCTACACCTTGTAATTCGGCTGGTCTTCCAGAAACAACCATTCCAAAAACAACATCATTTATGTTATTGTAAAGTGAGATTAAATATCCCCAAACACCTTGTATGAATACGTTTTGTGTGATATTATGTTTGATACAAAATGTGTCTAACGCTGTATATAATTCGTCTTTTACATGCAACATTTCAATAGCCATTTGAAAGCTTTTTTCTTCCGTTTGATTTTTGATGACAAATGGTTTTGAAATTTTGTTGTTGTATCCTGATAGATAGTTTTTCCAATACATTAATGAATCTTCATTTTTAAAACTTTCTAATAGTTGAATGTAGGTTGCATATACTGCTGGAACTGGCAATTTTGCTTCCGTTTTTGTGAGTGTTGTTTGTATGAGTTGTAAGTATTCATCAATGAGAATGTTTGCACTCCAAGCGTCCATGAGTATGTGATGGTAACTCCAGATAAAGTGAAAAGTATTGGTCGTAAGTTGTAATACTTTCAATCTAATTTGAGAAGTATCTTCTAAATTAAAACCTGTTTCTCGATCGGTTAATTTTATATTTTTGATGTATGTTTCTTTGTCTTCATCTTGAAGATTTTCAGGCATTATTTCACTAGAAAAATTACCTTTTACACCATTTCTCACTATTTGTAAAATTTCACCAGCATAATCGTTACTAAAACTCGTTCGCAAAACTGCATGTCTGTCAATTAGTTTTTGATATGCTTTTTCTATTACAGAAAGCGTAAGTTTAGGTACTGTAATCGTAAATGATGTTTGCTCAAAGTATAATGTTGTAGATGCATTGGACAGCCATAAGAAATACATTCCTTTTTGTAATGGCGATAGTTTATAGATGTCTACAACTGTATTGTCTTTGTTTATTTTTACAATATCTTTTACCGAAAGTCCTTTATATGTAAGATCTGACGGCGTTTTATAGCTTTTTGTTTCTGTTGCAAAGTCTGTGATAAATGCTTGCAATTGTGTTTTGTATGCCGTAATTAGTTTTTGAATCGTGGTTTCTTTGTGAATTGCTTTCGAATATCGAATTGACATGTGTAAAGCTCCTTTTACTAACATTCCTGAGATGTCAAGTAGGGTATCATGTCCGTTTTCTGGCGCTACATTTTTTCCAATTGATTTTGAAGAAAATTCAAAAAGTGTATTTGATTCGTCACCAACATTGTTTCCAAAATCTCCGAGATAGTTAAACGTTATTGAAGCGTTATTTTTCGGGTTGAAATCAGAAGTTAAGTAACGTAAGATTCCATATCCTATTCCTTTGTTGGGAATTTTTCGAAGCGCTTCTTTTACATAGATTAGATTTTCTCTTTTTTTATTTGATTTCGACAAGTCTAAAACAAACGGAAACATAGAAGTAAACCAACCAATTGTTCTACTAATATCAATATCTTTTAGGATGTCTTCACGACCGTGACCTTCCATTTGAATGATGGTTTGTTCTTGTTGAAAGACATCTTTTATGGCTAGCCCTAAAGTCGTTAGTAAAATATCATTGATTTCGGTTTTATATACATTTGGAATTTTTGTTTGTAATAAAGTGGTTTCTTCTTCTGTTAATGAAAATAGTTGTTTGCTTTCCAGCTGTATTACTTCATTTACCTCATAATCAACAACTAATGGTTGTACTGTAGCATTTGAAATTGTGTTCCAATATTCTTTCTCCGTAATCATTTCTGGACTTGTAGCATGTTCTTTTTGTGCTGAAGCCCAATTCATAAACGCGTCCGTTTTTAATGGTAATTGTATGTTGTTTTCTGTACTGAATTGTGTGTATGCTGTAGAAAAATCTTCTAATAATATACGCCACGAAATTCCGTCAACGACTAGATGATGTATGATGAGTGCAATGTAATCGCCGTCATTTTGTTTGAAATACCCAACTTTTACTAACGGTCCGGTTGTGATGTCAATTGACGCTTGCAACGCACTTCCCAATTCCTCCATTTTTGCATCAGCATGTGCTTCGTTTCGAAGATCATATTCATGTAGTTCATAATGTTCATGAGTAGTTGCCTGATTGATTTGCTTCCAAGAAGTTTCTTCCTTCGTATATTTCATACGCAACGCATCATGATGTGCTACCAATTTTGAAATACATTTATGAATGGTTGTAATGTCTAAAGTTGTCTCACTTTTTAATAATACAGATTGATTGAAATGATTCGGAATTGTAATTGCTTCATTCGTAAAAAAGTACTGTTGTATTGGCGTTAAAGCTACTACTCCATTCACCTCATCTTGTGGTATTGTACGTGTTTGTGTTGTGATGAGTTTTGCTAAACTTTCTACAATTGGGTTTTGTAGTATGTGTTCTACTTTTACTTGATATCCTTTTTGCTTGAGTCGCGCTACAATTTGAATTGATTTGATAGAATCGCCACCTAAGTTGTAAAAATTATCATGAATTCCTATTTGTTTGCGCTTTAATACATCTTCCCAAACTGCAATTAATACTTTTTCTTTGTTTGTAGTGGGCGCAATGTAAGTTTCACTGCTTTCTAATTCTGCTGTATTTATCGCTACTAATGCTTGTGTATCTCTTTTTCCGTTTGGTGTTAATGGAATTTCCGCAACTTCAATTGTATAGTTAGGCAACATATACGTTGGTAATTTGTTCATTAAAAAGCTTCTAATTGTTGCGCTTTTTTGTGTTTGCGTTGCTACTATAAAAGCGATCAATTCTTTTGTTCCTTCTTCAATTTCTTTTACACAAACAACCGCTTGCGTTATTTCTGGATGTGTTCGTAATTGTCGTTCTATTTCCTGAAGTTCTATACGATATCCATTTATTTTTACTTGATTATCAATTCTTCCAAATAATACAATATTTCCATCTGGAAGCCATTTTGCAAGATCGCCTGTTTTGTATATGCGTTCATTTTCTTTAAAAGGATGCGGAATAAATTTTTCAGCAGTTAGCTTGTTTCTGTTTAAATATCCTTTCGCTAACCCTTTTCCGCTTATGCAAAGTTCTCCAACGATGCCTTCAGCTTGCAAGTTGTTTTCAGTATCTAATATGTATGCTTCCGTATTTGCAATTGGTTTTCCTATTAGTACTTTTGATGCTGTTTTTCCAACTTCATATATCGTACATCCTACAGTAGCTTCCGTAGGTCCGTATTCGTTATATATTTTAATGTTAGGATTTAGATTTCGTAGAATTCCAACATGATGTTGCGTTAGTATATCACCGCCAACAATGGCTATTTCAACTGCAGTTTTAGTAATTCCGATTTTTGGCAGAATACTAATATGTGCTGGCGTAATTTTAATACATGAAATAGTACTTTCAAAATATTGTTTTAGTTGTTCTGAAATGTCTTCATCTTCGTTAGATACGACTAATTTTCCGCCACTTACTATTGGTAAGAATACGCTTGTTACCGTTAAATCGAAAGATAATGAGGTGAATAAACCAAAATCTGTATTTGTTAGGGTATTATTTGTTAAGTAATAACCTTTTGCCCATTGTACATAATTTGCTAATGAACCGTGTGTTAACTGTACTCCTTTTGGTTTTCCTGTACTACCGGAAGTGTAAATTACATACGCTAAATTTGCTGGTATTGGTTGTTCTAAGTTGGTATTATCGGTTGTAAATGTTGCTTGTTTTTGTTTAAAATCCGCTATGATTTCTTTTGTGATACATACTTTATAATTTGTTTCTTCTTGTATGAATTGTATCCTTCTTTTTGGGTAATTTAAATCTAAAGGAACATATGCCGATCCACATTTTAGAATTGCCATTATTGAAATGAGCATCCATTCACTTTTTTCTAAATGAATTCCTACCATATCTTCTAGTGTGATGTGATAGTTTTCACTTAAATAGTTTGCAAATTGACTTGATATTTCATCAAGTTCAACATATGTAAAACTCTTGTTGTTAGCTTGTAAAGCAATGGCAGTCGGCGTTTTTACAACTTGATGTTGAAACATATCCAATGCCGTATCCAACACATTGTATTCCGTTTTAGTAGTATTGAAGCTTAGTAATTGCTTGTTTTTTTCTACTTCCGTGAGATAGGTTATGTTCTTAATTTTTTCTTCAGAATTCGCCAAGACCGCTTCTAACAATTGCTTGTAATGCTTTGTTAGGTTGTGAATCATGTCTGCATCGTAAATACTGGTATTGTATGTAATGCGTACCTGAATTCCTTCCGAAACTTCTTTACAGATGATATCAACATCTAGTTTTGACATTTTGAAACCTGTATCGCGAATTTCATCAGAATGTAGTGTTTCTAAGTTGTTGTCTTTTTTCGTATTTGCATTGTGCATGGTTAGCATTACATCAAATACGGCATTTCTATTGGCATCTCTTTTTATGTCTAGTTTTTCAACCAAACGATCAAAAGGATATGCTTGATGTTCGTAAGAAGCTAGCGTGTTATTTTTTATTTTTTCGTAACACGTTATAAAACTATCATCTCCCTGTATTTCATTGCGCAAAGCAAGTGTATTTACATAGAATCCTATTTGGTTTTCCAACGCAATATCGTCTCTTCCTGCAACCGAAGTTCCGATAATAATATCTGTACTCGAACTGTATTTTTGTAAGAGAAGATTCCAAACGGCAAGCAAACTGATGAATAGACTTCCGCCTTGTTCTTTACTAAACGTTTTTAGTTTTTCTGTTGTTTCTTTTGAAATGTACGTTTCTACACCATTTCCTTCATATGATTTTACCAACGGACGTTTTGTGTTTGTTGGCAAATCCAATACAGGTAATTCTCCAGCTAAATGATGCAACCAATACGCTTCATGTATTTTGAACGTTTCTTCATTTATTTTTTGCAATTGCCATGCGGCATAATCTTTATATTGAATGTCTAGCTTTGCAATGGTTGCTGTTTCATTTTTTTGATACGCTTCATAGAAACGCATGATATCTTTTGCCAATATTTCCATTGACCAACCATCACTTATGATGTGATGCATGTTGTAATAGAGTACAAATTTTTCTTTTGAAACTTGCAGTACAGCAACTCTTAGTAATGGGCCTGTTGCAAGGTTGAAAGGTTTGTACGAATCGTTTGTGATGTATGCTCTTGCACTTTTTTCTGGAGATTCGGCATCACTATAATCTATATATTCAATGTTGAATCCGAGTGCTTCTTTTGATAGAATCCATTGGCGTATTTCACCTGACGCATCTACTTTACATACCGTACGAAGAATTTCGTGTCGTTCTATCGTAGCATGAATTGCTTTGTCTAAATTTCTAAAATCGTAGGTTCCATCCAGAATAATGTCATATGGCATGTTGTATGCCGTTGATAATGCTTCAAATTGACTTAATACCCATAATCGATATTGTGATGGAGATAACGCATATCCCTGTTCTGATATCGCTACTTTTTGAATGTTTTTAGTACTTGATACAGTATTGCTTAATAGTCCACTTGCTACCAACGCTTCAATTGTTGGCATAGCAAAAATATCGTGTACGCTGAGTTTACAATTGAATTCTTTTTTAACAATATTGATGAATTTCACAATTTTTAAACTGTGTCCACCAAGTTCAAAGAAGTTGTCGGTAAGTCCAATTGGAGCAACATCTAATAAGTTTTCCCAAATGGCAACAATTCGTTTTTCAAGATTCGATTGCGGCGCACTGTATGTTGCCTGCGTTGTGTGCTGAATTTCTAAAGCTAGTAATGCTTTTTTATCCGTTTTTCCGTTTGATGTTATCGGAATTGCATCCAAAACCATATAATGGTTAGGAAGCATGTATTCTGGAAGTTCTCGTACTAATTGAGTTCGAACTGCATCTATTTGTATTTCTGTTCCAACTATATATGCGACAATGCTTTTTTCACCATTTTTTTCTTTTACTAGTACAACTGCTTGATTGATATTTTCATGCGTTGTTAGTGCATATTCAATTTCACCAAGTTCTATACGATAACCTCTTATTTTTACTTGATCGTCTTTTCTACCTTCAAATACAATATTTCCATCTGGAAGCCATTTTCCAAGATCGCCTGTACGATACAGTTTTTCTCCTTTTTGGAATGGATTTGGAATAAATTTTTCGGCTGTTAGCTCAGGTTTGTTAAGGTAATTTTTTGCCAAACCTGTTCCAGCGATACATAGTTCTCCAGGAATGCCAATTGGACTTAGTTTTGTTGAATTTGGCTCTAAAATATATACATGTCTGTTTGTAATAGGTTTTCCAATAGGAATTGTCGTATTGTTAAGATTATTCACCTTGTAATACGTTGCACAAACAGTACTTTCTGTTGGTCCGTAGGTATTGTAAATAGCAATATTACCCCATAGATTATCTATATAATTTGGTTTTAAAATATCGCCTCCACTTATGAGAATTCTAAATTTGAAGTTATATTCTTGATCAATTTGATTCAAATATTGCAACGCAAATGGATTGGTACTTAAAATGGTAATTTCATGTTGTTCGCATGCTTGAAGCAATCCTTCAAAATCATTATTATTTTTTTGAATAACCAATGCGCCACCGCTACTCAGAATCGGGAATATTTCTTCTATGGACGTATCAAAAGAGATACTCGCTTGTTGTATGAGTTTGTCAGTAGTATTTATATTGAAATATTCTTGACATGTACGCGTATAATCTAGTAAGGAACAATGTGTGATTTGAACTCCTTTTGGGTTTCCTGTAGAACCTGACGTGTAGATTACATATGCTACATCTTCAGCTGAAATAGTTGGTGTAATTGTTCGTTGATATTTTTCCTTTTCAGTTCTAAACTTAGCAATAAGTTCATCATTTATAATCAACTTGCAATCGCTATCCGTATAGATGTATTTTTTTCTTTTTTCAGGATAACTTGGATCTATTGGAACATAAATAGCTTCCGTTTTTAGCACTGCATAGATTGCAATAATCATCCATTCATTTCGCGCTAATTCAATTCCTAGATAATTTCCTTTTTCAATTTCAAAATTAGTGACTAAGAAGTTTGCCAATTGACTACTATACTGATCTAATTCCGCATACGAAATGTACTCATTTTCAAATATTAAAGCCGTTTTATTAGGTTGCTTTTTTGCTTGTGCTGTTAATAAATCTACAACAGTAATTGTTTTATCACGAGTATGTATTTCAGAATTGAATTCATAAAGAATTTTGTCTTCTTCTTCCTTAGAAATAATCGCTATAGCTGTTAGTGTAGTTTCTGGTTGCTGTAAACCGTTGCTAATGAAATGTTCAAAGTGTGAAATGAATTGCGTTATAAAGCGTTCTTCAAACAGATCTGTATTGTATTCTACATTTAATAGTAATTCTGTTCCTTTTTCTTCAAATATAAATGTAATGTCTTGCTGACTTACGCCTCTTTCTATTTCATCATATATAGACGTTTGTATGCCTTGAATTTCTTTTTCATCATTAATATCTAACGCTCTATGATTTTGCAATAAAACCATAATGTCAAATAGTGGCGATCTGCTTTGATCTTTAGGAATTGACAACTGTTTTACCAATTCAGTAAACGGATATTCTTTGTTGTCGTATGCTTTGAGTAACGTAGTTTTCTGCTTTTGTAATAACGTCAAAAACGAATCATCCGTCGCAAATTTGGTGCGAATTGGTAAGGCATTGGAAAATAATCCTATTAGATTGGTCAATTCATCATTTGATCTTCCAGCAACTGTGGTTCCTAATGTTATATCTGTTTGACCAGTATATTTTGAAAACACACCATTGATACTTCCCAATAACATCATAAACAGCGTCATTTGATGCTCTTTCGTAAATGTGTTTATGTTTTGTATGAGTGTTGTTGAGAATTCATGACTATATACACAACCATTGTACGTTTTTTTAATTGGACGCGCTTGGTAGGTTGGCAATTCTAATACAGGAACAGCTTCTGAAAAGACTGTTTTCCAATAGTTTAGTTTATTTTGATATTCTTTAGTAGCTAAACTATCCGTTAACCATACACTGTAATCTTTGTATTGAATGCTTAATGTTGGCAATGCAATTGGTTTGTTGTGTACCAAACTATTGTACACTTTCATGACTTCTTTTGCCAATATTTGTAACGACCAACCATCACCAATAATATGATGAATTACAAATAATAAGATGTGCTTTTTATCGCATCCAATCAATTTTGCTCTTACTAGTATTTCTTTGTCTAGTTTAAATGCTTTTTGGTATTCTTTTTCTACTTCTGCTTCAATACTTGTTTTTGAAAAAGTTGAAAGTTTTTTGTGTAAAAGTTGAAACGTACTTGTTTCCGGAGCTACAACATGTTGTACAATTTCTTCTTCCGTATTTTTTATAAAAATAGTACGAAGTGAATCATGCCGTTTTATGACAGTTTGAAATGCTTGTGTTAAAAAATCAACATTCAAATCGCCATCTAACTGTAGTGTAGACGTGATGTTATATGCCTTATTTCCACCAAGATGTTCATGTGTAAACCACATAAAATATTGAGTTGGAGTCAAAGGATAATTATTGTCAAGATTGGTTTTAGGAATCTTTACTTTTGGAGCTAATAGTTGTACTAAAAAATCCTTATTGGACTTTATCTCCGTAAGTAATTCTGGAGTCAACGCACCTTTTGGCGCATTTACTTTTAGATTTCCATCTACAACCTTTACTTTAATATTTAAAGAAAGTAATTTGTTAATTAAATCTTTTTTCACAAAAATCGGTTTTTACTGATACGCACGCGAGTACGTATGAGAAAATAGTTGGTTATAAGTTTGAATGGTTTGCTTTAAAAAGCGTATTTGGTATTACAAGATGATTTCATCATAATCTTGATCTACCGCATCATTATTTTGTTGTTGTATTGAGAAATTGAGTATTTCTGCGAGTTCACTTATACGTAGTGTTTCATATAAGTTTCCGATAGATAATACACTATCGTATGTTTTGTTTATGGTATTGATAAGCACAACAGCTTGAAGGCTGTTTCCTCCTAATTCAAAAAAGTTATCTTCCACACCAATAGTCGTTGCTTCGAGTTGCAATACTGTTGCCCAAATAGTTACTAATTCATGTTCCAAATCATTTTTTGGCGCTACATACGGAACCGTTTTAAGGTTTTCTATTCCAGGCGTTGGAAGATTCTTTTTGTCTATTTTTCCAGTTCTTGTCATTGGAAAACGCTCCATAAACATGTATGCCGTTGGAATCATATATTCTGGCAATACATTTTTCAAAGCAGTTTTAATAGCACGTATTGTAGGCTCGTTTGTTGTACAGCAATAAGCCGTTAAAAATTTGTTGTTGTTTATTTCTTTGAGCAATACTACGGCTTCATTTATGGAATCGAGTTGTTCTAATTGATATTCAATCTCAGATAATTCTATGCGCAATCCGTTTAGTTTTATCTGTGTATCTTTTCTTTTGATAAATTCTATTTCGTCTGTTGGCAAACGTCGTCCAATATCGCCCGATTTGTAGATTCTTCCTTCTCCCGTAATTGGATCAGTTGTAAATACTTTTGCGGTTAATTCTTCTCGGTTTAAATATCCTACAGACAAATAATTACTTTTAAAAACAATTTCACCTTCTTGATAAATTCCTTTTTGCTCGTTATTTTCATCTAAAATATACACTTCAGTTTCAGTCACTACTGAACCAACAGGAACGTTACTTTTAGTGATTTCAGAACGATGTGATAAAAATTTTTGTGAAACTATGGTCGATTCGGTCGGACCGTAATCATTTACTAAAAATGCTGTTGTTGCAAAATGTTTTTTGAAATGTTCGAAATCAGATTTGAAAGTTGCTTCACCACCTAAATCAATAATTCGTATGTTTTCAAATACTTGATCAGCGTCCAAACCTCTTATAAAATGTCTGTATATGGTTGGAACCATATGAATGATTGTTATGTTGCGTGCTACAAACCAGTTTGACAAGTTCGTTAATCCGCTTTCGCTGATATCATATAAATGTACCGTTGCACCATTAAGTATAGCTCCATACATATCTTTTACAGAAGCATCAAAAGTATAAGTAGAAAATACACTTAAATGATCTTCTTTTGAGATATGAATTGCGTTGGTATATACACGTATGAAATGCAATACGTTTGTATGAATTTGAACAACTCCTTTTGGATTCCCAGTACTTCCTGAAGTATATAATACATACGCTTCATTTATATATGGAATCTCTAATTCTAAATTTGTTGTGTGCGTCAGTTTTTTGCCTACTTCAATTGTTATAAGTGCTAATGAAGGTATTTCTGTTTGTATTTTTTGCGCTTTGGCTGTTGTTGCCGTATTACAAATTAGAATGTTACATCCAGCATCTTCTAGTATGTATTGTATTCTACTGATTGGGTTGTTTACATCAATAGGAACATACGTACAACCACTTTTTAAGGTTGCTAACATTCCTATCACACATGTTTGATTGTGATCAAGAAGTAATGCAATACGTTGTTGTTTTTTCTGCGTAATCGCTGTAATTTGATGTGCAATATCATTCGCACTTTCATTGAGTTCCGTATATGTTACAGCAGTATCTTTATCGTAAACAGCAATTTTAGTTGGTGTTTGCAGTACTTGTTTTTCAAATCGTGCAGGAATGCTTTGTCTTACTTCTTCAGGTGTAAATGTATCAAATGCATTTGTTGGTTTTTCATCATCTACTTTAAAAACAGGAACTTCAAAAGCTTTTATACTTTTTATTGGTATCATTATTTCCGTCAAAACCTGATCTACAATAGTGATGTATTCTTCTAACCAATACGAAATCGTTTCGCTTTTAAATACATTGCTATCGTACACAAAATTTAATTCAAATCCGTTTACAAACGTCTTTACATAACATTCAAAATCAAATTTTGGTCGTGCTTCTAAGGTTCCGTGAATGAAATCAAAGTTTTCTATTTTTTCGGTTGCACGCGCATCAAAATCTAACATGTTCATAAATACCGAACTTATTGGAAAACGATTGTTCTCTTTTGGTATGTTTAGCTGTTCAAGTAATTGCTCAAACGGATAGTTCTGATTTGCCAATCCGTTGCGTAATGTTTGATCTACTTGTTGCAAAAAGCCTTCAAAAGTTTGTGTTTCATCAAGCGTATCACGTAGCATTATGGTGTTTAGAAAACAACCAACCATGTCTTTTAATTGATCGTGATTTCTGTTTGCTACAGGAATTCCTAAAATGATATCTTTTTCAGAAGTTAATCTGTTTAAAAGTATTTTTAGTGATGCTACAAATATTGAAAATACACTTACTTTCTTTTCTTTAGAAATAGCAATTATTTGTTGCTTTACATCTTCTTTTAAGAAAATTGTTTGATACGCTGACGTATTTATTGTTGCTTTTACTTTCCTTGTAAAATCGGCAGGTAACTGTAAATATGGCAATTCTCCTTCCAATTTAGATTCCCAATACAAGCTTTCTGAATTCCAATGTGTTGTATTGTAATCTTGATGTTGCCAATACGTATAATCTTTGTATTGAGCTCTTAATTCTGGCAGATTTACAGCTCTGTTTTCAACTTTCGCCGTATATATTTCTACTAAATCTCTTGATATAATATTTAATGACCAACCATCACTTAAAATGTGATGAATGTTAAAAAATAAAGTCGTTCCGTCTGTCGTTTCTGCCAAAGCAACTTTGAATAATGGATATGAATCCAATTCAAATTCGTAATCAAAAGTAGTACGTTCTGCTACTTCTAAACGCTCTTTTTCATAGTATGGAATTACAATTGTTGCATGCGGAAGTACTTTTTGTTTTGGTTCGCCTTCGTTTTCTACAAATATGGTTCGTATAATTTCGTGTCTGACGAGTAAATCATTGAATGCCGATTGAAATATTTCCACATTCAAATCTTTTGGCAAATCTAGTTTGCTATAAATATTGAATTCTTTTGATTTTCCTTGAATTTTATGCAGTAACCAAAAACGAGTTTGTGATGGTGATACTTCATAGAATTCTTGCGGAAGCACCTTTTTAATTCTGTGATAACCTGTTTTATTGCCAATCATCAACAATCGTGCATGATGCTTTAATGTTGTATTGGCATATATTTCTTTTAAATCTACGCGTGTTTTGAATTCTTTTTGGTAAGCATTAATCAAGCGTGTTAATAGCAAGCTATGTCCGCCAAGCTCAAAGAAATCATCTAAAATTCCGATGCGTTCTTGCTGTAATAATTCTTTCCAAATAGCAACTACTTTTTCTTCTGTTTCGTTTGTAGGTGCTATAAAATCTTGTGTTGTTACAATAGAAGCTTCAACTTCAGGAAGCATTTTTCTATCTATTTTACCATTTGCAGTTAATGGCATTGTTTCCAGTTCCGTATAATACCTTGGAACCATATAGTGTGGCAATCGTTGTTTTAGAAAACTTCGCAATTCATTTGTATCGACAGCAACAGAAGTTGTATAGTAAGCAACCAAAGTAGCTTCTCCTTTTACTATTTTTACAAGAACTAACGTTTGTTTTATTTGTGTTGAATAGTTTGTAATTGCAAGTTGTATTTCTTCTAGCTCTATACGATGTCCTCGTATTTTTACTTGATAATCTTCACGTCCAATATAATCTAAGGTTCCATTTGGAAGCCATCTTACCAAATCTCCTGTATCATACATTACAGTGTTTTCTTGGAAAGGATTTGCAATGAATTTTTCAGAAGTTAATGACGGTTTGTTTAGATATCCTTTCGCGATACCTGTTCCCGAAAGGTATAGTTTACCTACAACTCCAACTGGCAACGGCACTAATTTTTCATTAAGAACATACGCTTTTGTATTGCGTATTGGTTTTCCAATTGGAACGTTATTTGTTGCAGTTTTCGATAATTTATGAAACGTACTATAGGTAGTATCTTCCGATGGTCCGTATAAATTTCGAACTTCTGCAGGATGTTTTGCTAATGCATTCGCGATAACTACAGGAAATGCTTCTCCTGCAAGATTTATGACAGTTACATTGCTTAAATCTGCATCAGATTCCAACATATTTTGCATTGCAGAAGGAACCGTGTTTAGTAAAATATTTTTGTAAGTACCTAAATATTGATCTGCTTCTAAAATATTTTTTAAGAGTTTTATTGTTTTACCAACTGATAAGGTGTAAAACATTTCAAAGACTGATAAATCAAAACAATGTGATGTTGCCGCAAATACAATATCAAATGTTGTCGTATCAAACTCTTCTTTTGACCAAGATACAAGTGCAGCTACATTTTGATGCGTAATCATCACTCCTTTAGGTTTTCCTGTACTTCCAGAAGTGTAAATAATATAAGCGACAGTAGCTAGCGAAATAGAAATTTCTAATGATGTTGTTTTATAATTTGCTTGCACTGCTTTGAATGTCGCCAACTCTTTTTCATCAATAATTAATTTTGATTGACTATCATTCTCAATATATTCAATTCGTTCCTTTGGATACTCAACATCTATGGGAACATACGTTGCTCCTACTTTTAAGATTGCCAATAAACTGATGAGCAACCACTCATCTCTTTCTAATTTTACCGCTACAAAATCTGTCGCCGCAATTGCATGATTTTCTATTAAATAGTGTGCAAGCTGATTTGAAACAGCATCTAATTCACTATATGACAGCGTTTTGTCATTAACTAGCAAAGCCGTATGATTTGGTGTTTGTAAAACTTGCGCTTGAAATAAATCAACGATTGTTTGTGAACTAACAGTATTGTTTTCGACAGCATCACTAGAAATTCCTAGTTCTCTTTTTTCAGCATCTGTTAACAATGTGATCTCATCTAATTCAATTGCATGATTTTCAACAACTTGATCAAATATATTTTCCAAGTGTACAAAACTATTTTGAATAAAATGCTCATCATAAATAGCTGTATTGTATTCTATATATAGTGAAATTTCATCAGTAGCTACAAACGTAAATGTGATATCGAATTGAGAAGTATTTCGCTGAATATCAAATGATTCAACTTGTAAATCTGTAAATTCTTTTCTATTGGTAAAGTTTAATAATTGCTGTTGATTTTGCAATACAACCATAACATCAAATAATGGCGATCTTGATGTATCTCTTTTTATATTCAGTTTTTCTACCAAAGCATCAAAAGGATATTGTTGGTGTGTGTATGCTTGCAACAATTGTTCTTTTTCACGTTGTAATAAGCTTGAAAAACGTTCTTTTTCTTGAATGCGTGTGCGTATTGGTAATGTATTTAAATAGAGTCCAATTTGATGTTCAAAATCAGGATGTTCACGTCCTGCAATTGGCGTTCCGATTGTAATATCGTCCTGATTGCTGTATCTGTATAGTAACGTTTTTATACTTGATAATAAGGTCGTAAATAACGTTACTTGCTGTTCCTTTGAAAAGGCTTTTAGTGTATCTGTTATTTTTGATGAATAGGTATATTTTAGTTGCTTGCCCGAAAATGTTTTTACTACAGGTCTCTTTTTAAAACTTGGCAATTGTAATACCGATCGTTCTCCTTGAAATTGTTGTTCCCAATATACTGCCGCTTCTTTTGATACGTTCGTTTTGTTTTCAGTAGCCAACCAAGCCGCATAGTCTTTAAATTGTATTGGTAATACTGGTAAATCAATACGATTTTCCGTTTGTAATTGCGTATATGCTTGTAAAACTTCAGAAGTTAAAATTTCTAACGACCAACCATCACCAATAATGTGATGCATTGAAATGTATAATATATAGTCTTGAGTTCCTAATTGGAGTAATTCGCAATGAAATAAAGCCGTTTTAGACAACTCATATTCAACATCAATTTCCGTAGCTATGTAATTTTGAACAGCTTCAACTGAATTTGAAATATTCGTAAAATCTTTCGCTTTGATCTCAAATTGAAAAGCTTCGCTTGGTATGATGTGTTGTTGTAAGATTCCTTCATCATTCAAACTAAAAGTAGTTCTTAAAATCTCGTGTCTTGTTACAACTTCTACTATTGCTTTTTCTAATAATTTTATATCAATAACCGATTGAAAACGCAATGCTCCTGACATTTCATAGGCTTTTGATCCGCCTTCTAACTGACTCAACATCCATAAACGCGATTGCGCCGCAGTAGCTGGATATGATGCTGATTCAGACACTTTCTCAAGAGTAACATATTGTTTTTCTACCAATTGCTCACTTAAGCTTGTAATTGTTGGATTTGCATAAAATGTTTTAATCGTTATGCCTTTCCCCATTTGCTTGTAAACCTTGTTGATAATTTGAGCCATCATTAAACTATGACCGCCTAAAGCAAAGAAATCATCGTGTATTCCTATAGGTGAAGTTCCCAAAACTTCTTCCCAAATATCTACTAATTGTTGCTCAATTTCGTTTCTTGGAGCTTCGTAAACGTTGCGTACAACATCATTTATATCAATTGCTGGTAATGCGTCACGATTTACTTTTCCATTTGGTGTTAATGGTATTGTTTTTACTGCTACAAAATGACTTGGAATCATATATGACGGTAGTTTGCCTGCCAAATATGTTCTGAGTGAAGAAACATCTACAGGATTGTTTCCTACATAATATGCGACTAATATTTCTTCATTTTTTACTGCAACAACGACTTGCTGAATTGCATTGTTGAATGTTGCAATAGTATTTTCAATTTCTTCAAGTTCTATACGATATCCTCGCAATTTTACTTGTTGATCTTTTCGCCCAAAAAATTCGATCGTTCCATCTGGTAGCCAACGCACAACATCACCAGTATCATACATTTTAGCACCAACTATATATGGATTTTCTATAAATTTTTCTGCTGTTAATTCTGGACGATTTAAGTATCCTTTTGCGACACCTTTTCCAGAAAGATATAATTTTCCTTTAACGCCGATTGGCACTAATTCTAGGTTTTCATCTAAAATATAAGCTTGTGTATTGGCAATAGGTTTCCCAATAGGAATTGTTTTGTATGCTTTGTTTGTAATTTTATAATATGTGCTATACGTTGTATCTTCAGAAGGTCCATACAAGTTTCGTACTTCTATGTTTGTTTCAGAAAGTATAGTTGCAATAGCTACAGGAAACGGTTCTCCTGCCAAATTGATTACGGTAACAGTCTCCAAACTGTATCCGCTTTCGATAATATTTCGCATTGCAGACGGAACTGTATTTAACAATATATTTTTGTCATGTTTTAGTTCTGCGCCTATCGCAAGTGCATTTTTTAACAACTTTATTTTCTTTCCTATTGCTAGTGGATAAAATAATTCAAATACCGATAAATCAAAACAATGAGAAGTTGCCGCGTAAACAATATCAAAAGAATCTGGATTAAATTCTACTGTTGCCCATTGTATCATTGCAACTGCATTTTCATGTGTAATCAATACACCTTTTGGATTGCCTGTAGTTCCAGAAGTATAAATTACATAAGCAACATCATTTTTGCTTGTGTTTCGAGTTATATTTTGCGTCGAATAGTTCGTTTTAGTTGTCTCAAAAGCTAGTATTTTTTCTTCATCAATAACTAAAGTACACTTGCTATCATTTTCAATATATTGAATCCTTTTTTCTGGATATTCAACATCAATAGGAACATAAGTCGCTCCAAGTTTTAATACTGCTAATATGGTGCAAACCAAATATTCATTACGCGCTAATTTTACTCCAATAAAATCATTCGCTTTTACAGCATAATTCGTTTTGATATAGTTTGCTAACTGATTCGATTGCTCATTCAGAATGCTATAACTAAGTGACCTATTACCAACAAGTAACGCTATATCATTAGGAGTTTTAACAACTTGATTCTCAAACAAATCTAGTAAACTCAGTTCTTCATTATATGTAAGTTTTGTATCATTAAATAACGATACAATTTGTACTTTTTCGTTTTCAAGAAGAATTGGAATTTTAGAAATTTCTTTTGTCAAATATGTTGCTAACTGTTGTAACCAATGTGTATAGATTTCTAAAAATTGGCGAGCGATTTCCGTTGCTACAAATTCTTGAGAAAACCGTATCGAAAAATCAAATCCTGTCGCCGTTTTATCGATGTATAAACCAAATGGCATTTCATTGCTACCAATATCTTCATTTTGATTATAAAAAATCCCGAATGGTGTATAATTTGTTGTGAATAATTCTTCTAAATGTTCTTTGTGCAGGAATGAATTTGGCAACGTATATTTATATACATCCTGTACTTCTGTTTTTATTTCTTGAAGATATTCCTTCACAGATTTCTCTGATATCGAAGGTGCTAAATAGTGTGTTTTACAATTAGTGTTTGCCTTCGTCTTAGAGCATATAAAATCGCATTTCTCAAAATACCTTTTAGAAAGTATTCCAAAAACTGTAATGAAAACAGTAAACTCTACAAGTTTATTTCCTGAAGATATTTTAGAAAAATATTCTAAATTACCGTTCTGTATGGAAATTGTTTGTGTAGCAAAAGAAGCAAAATATTTACTATCGTAAACTTCTTGTTCTTTCAGTTTAATTTTCCAATAATTAATACTGATTTTTTCCTCTATAGTAATCACTCTGAATATGTTATAAATTAAACAGCACGTTCAATTTCTTGAAGATAATTAGCAGGAATAGTAGCTGTAATATTCTGTTGTAAAGAATCGATTCTTACTACTATTTTATTTTCATTATTTACTTTCAAAATTTCACATACCAATCCTTCAAGAGGACCGTATGTGATTTCTTTAAGTTCTCCTTTTTTGGGAAGTTGAGCATTTACATTTATTTCTGTAATCTCATCTTCCTGCACTAAAAATTTGATATTGTTGATTTCTTTATCTGTAACTTTGGCATACTCTTTACCAAAACGAATATACGCGCACGCTCCGCTTACAGAAAGCGCTTTATGAAAATCTAAAGAAGACGTTAGATTAACAAAAACGTATGAAGGAAATAAGGGTTGGTATATAATTTTCTTTCGATCACTCCACTTCTTTACCGTTTTCATTAACGGAAGAAAAGCATCTAGAGAGAGCTCTAAAAGTAAATCGTAAACTTTTTTTTCATGACGAGATTTGACATATAATACATGCCATCCGTTATATAAATGATTCATTAAATGTTATTTAAATTAAATTAAATAACAACACAGCTTCGCTTCCCTCAGTCACATGAGGATACTTTTATTCGAAAAATGGGTGGGGAATTAACTAATTTTGAGTAAAAACTATTGTTCTCGTGAGGATGAACCATACTATTTAAATACAATAGCAAACAACACTATTGTTTTTACTCTTTACAATGATAATATTTTTTTTTGAGTTCACAATAATAACTTATTATATTTTTTAACATATTTATAACAGTCTAACAGTCAAATGCATAAAAAAATATTTATACACAAACAAAGTAAATAACGCTCACAATAGTAAGTATTATTAATTTGGATTAGAAAGCAAAATACTACAAAATAAATTTCAAAATGTTGATTTGTAAAAATCGGTCGTTTTTAACAGATTTATTTACATTATCCTAACCAACCTTCACGATCCAAACTTCTATATTGAATAGCTTCTGCAATATGATTTGGTAGTATGTCTTTTTGTTTACTTAAATCAGCAATTGTTCGTGCTACTTTTAGGATTCTATCATACGCTCTTGCGGATAAACTCAACCGTTCCATCGCTTTTTTGAGAAGATTCAACGCTTCTTGATCTAATTTGCAATACAACCGAATTTGTTTGGTATTCATTTGCGCATTGTAATGTAATATTTCGGATTCTTTAAAGCGTTCCGTTTGAATTTCTCTAGCTTTGATGACACGTTCGCGAATAACCTCACTCGCTTCACCTTTTCGTTCTTCGGATAATTTTTCAAAAGGAACTGGTGTGACTTCGATGTGAATGTCTATTCGATCTAATAACGGACCTGAAATTTTTCCCATATACCGTTGCATTTCCATCGGTGAAGATGACATTGGTGAGTTTGGATCATTGAAAAAACCACTTGGACTCGGATTCATACTCGCTACCAACATAAAACTACTTGGATACGTTATGGTAAATCGTGCTCTGGAAATCGTGACTTCTCTATCTTCTAGCGGTTGTCGCATGACTTCTAAGACGCTTCGCTTGAATTCGGGTAATTCATCCAAAAATAATACACCATTATGTGCCAACGAGATTTCTCCTGGTTGCGGATAGCTACCGCCGCCAACTAATGCAACGTCTGAAGTGGTACGTTGCCCATTTGTAACATCAAACTGAAAGTTCAAAAACCCAGTTATTTGCCACTTCCCGATGAAAACGATAAAAGTCTCGGTGCAGAACTGAAACGCCGTCGTTTAGCCCTAGAATGGACACAGCAGGAAACGGCAAACCACTTTGGAGTACTTAAAGACTCCTACCAAAACTGGGAGTGGAATCAATATATCCCTCATATACGGAATCGAAAAAAAGTAGTTGAGTTTTTGGGATATAACTATTGGGATGATGGTTCTGATTCGTTGGCTAATAAGTGCTTGTTGTATAGGATTGAGCATGGATTAACCATAAGCGAATTAGCGGATTTAATAGGTGTTAGCTGTGGAATCATTAAAAGGATGGAAAACGCAGAAGAAAATGTTTCATTAGAAATTGAAAGTCTATTTTCTAAATTAACATTGTCATGATAGATTAAATATATTTTATTTTTACGGATGTTAATTTAAAAATCAGTCATCTCTTTCTTTTGATTTCTCTGAAAATAAACACAATCACTATGATAGCCAATAAAAAAAATAAGAAAGTATTTATCTTTGAACCATTTGAAGAATTTTCACTGTTTTTATTTATTAAATTTGGTTCATCTTTATATTTCGTTGATGACTCATCAGAAGTTGGTTTTTGCTTTTCTTTATCGTAGGTATTCTTGTTTTTCATCAAACTGGCGACTTCAAGAAATATCCTTTCATTTAAAATTTCTTTAAAACCATCTTCTTTAAAGGAAATTACATCATACAATATATATTCATTATCTTTAGTATTACCACTATCGATAACATTAAAAAAATTATTGTAATAAATTTTGTCATTTGAATATGTACGATGATCCAAATACATAATTTTAAGTTGATTACCTTGTTTAATTATAAATATTGGATTCCAAAATCCATCATTCTCAAGGATGTTTAATATATATATGTCAGAAGAAGAAATAGGTGACTTTTTTAATACTATTCTATGTTCCCTATTATTATATTTTTGTACTCCAAAAAACTTTAGTTTATTTTCATCAATATTAATTTCACAAAGTAGTTTTTTATCTGTTACGAAAGCATCATTTAATTTAGTTACTTTCCTACTCCATGATAATTCTCCATTATTAAAGCGTGTGTTTAATTTTTCTAATTCTTTTGTTTCGGTAAAAAGGGTTGGGCTTATATCTTTTTTACTTTTGAGATCATTTAATTTTCGTATTAATGAATCATTTTTGAAAAAAAGATAATCACCAACTATAGAATAATATTTATTATTTTGAAGATTTGATTTTGTAAATTCTGAGTATATTTCCACTTGACAAATATTACTGAAATTTGGTTTATTAAAATTTATCATAGTTTTACCAAATTCAATCTTATCAAAATCAATATCAAAGGCACTCTTAAGGTATCCTAGTTCATAAGTTCCATTAAAAAATTCAGGTAATATTCTTATAATTGGAGACTTTTTTTGAGGTATAGCTGTTTCTGTATAAAATACTACACAACTAGAGAAACAAAATATAAAAAAAACTATAAGAGTATATTTTTTCATAATGGATTGCTTTTATTGTTTATCTATTACAAGATATTAATTCGGAAATGTTAATATTTCATAGATAAAAATAGTTGGTCTTATTTCAAAAAGATAATCATACCCAGTTCCTTGATAATCTCTAGTTAGGGGATATCCTTGATTATTATATGTATATAAATATGTATCCATAACATTTAAATCGTTGGTATTGTATACTAGAACATTATTACTCCCAACAAATAGAGCTGTAAATAATACTTCTCTAGCCAAATTAATCTTAAGATATTCTTCAGTGTAAACTAATAACAATGGATTGTTTTTATCATCATAACTAGCGCTGTAATTCCAACATCCTTCTTGAAAGATACTATTTCCGTTACTTTCAAAAGTTATTGTATTAGTTGAGCAAATGGGAGTATTATTTAAAAATTGAGTATACTGAGTAACCTGATTAGAAGAATTATACTGAAATTCGTATGAAAAACCAGTTATTCCTTGGACTGGAGTAGCTGAAGATATAAGGCCATTTACATATTCAAAGTTAAAAGTACCATCAGAGATCAATTGTCCATTATTATCATAAGTAAATTCATATTCGACGACGGTATTATTATCAAAGAAAAAAGATTTCTGATTTAATGTCTGATCGTCATTATATTCATATGTTATGTATTGATCAACATTTCCACTCGAATCTAAGAAGTCCACTCTTACTAACTTTAACACTTCTTGTGTAGTTTCAGTGACTAAATTATTTTCGTCAGAAGAACAAGAAAATATAGTCAAGACTAATACTATAAGAAAAATAGATTTCATTTTCATTATCTTAATAAGTTATTTATTTAGATAAAAATAAGAATATTAAACTAATTATTACACATTAAACCTAAAAAAATATACTAAATAGACTACAAATAAGTGATATTATAACAAAATTTAAAAAGTGTTTAAAATATATAAGTTTATTCTTTTCAAAATAGCTTAAATGAACGATTTAATAGAAGTTATTGAGAAGCCATACTTAACGCATATCTGTTTGAATCACTAACACAAGTTAGCCTATTAACCCAATAATAGATGGAACATTATAACCCCAAAAGACCGCATGAGGGACTATTAAACCTAACTCCAATACAATTTTTATAACGTCATGAAAAGCTAGCTTTTCCATGAAAGAAAATCATAACTTTGTAAAAATTACATCGTAGCTAACATTGGGGACTTACACTTATAATTGAATATAACTCTGCAAAATGGTTCAACCCAATCATTGAATCATGTAAATTATTAATAAAGTAGTTCGACCTATCAGATAATAAGTCAACTTCATCCCAACCAACCTTCCCGATCCAAACTTCGATATTGAATAGCTTCTGCAACGTGATTGGGTACAATATCGTTTTGTGCTTCTAAATCAGCAATAGTTCTCGCTACTTTTAAGATTCTGTCATACGCTCTTGCGGATAAACTCAACCGTTCCATCGCTTTTTTGAGAAGATTCAACGCTTCTTGATCTAATTTGCAATACAACCGAATTTGTTTGGTATTCATTTGCGCATTGTAATGTAATATTTCGGATTCTTTAAAGCGTTCCGTTTGAATTTCTCTAGCTTTGATGACACGTTCGCGAATAATCTCACTCGCTTCACCTTTTCGTTCTTCGGATAATTTTTCAAAAGGAACTGGTGTGACTTCGATGTGAATGTCTATTCGATCTAATAACGGACCTGAAATTTTTCCCATATACCGTTGCATTTCCATCGGTGAAGATGACATTGGCGAGTTTGGATCATTGAAAAAACCACTTGGACTCGGATTCATACTCGCTACCAACATAAAACTACTTGGATACGTAATCGTAAATCGTGCCCTAGAAATCGTGACTTCTCTGTCTTCTAATGGTTGTCGCATGACTTCTAAGACGCTTCGCTTGAATTCGGGTAATTCATCCAAAAATAATACACCATTATGTGCCAACGAGATTTCTCCTGGTTGCGGATAGCTACCGCCGCCAACTAATGCAACGTCTGAAATTGTGTGATGTGGGTTTCGAAAAGGTCGTTCGGCAATTAAACCCGATTTGTCTTTTACATTCCCAACTACAGAGTGAATTTTAGTCGTTTCCAACGCTTCATGTAATGTCAACGGTGGAAGAATTGATGGCAATGGGTTTGTGACCCATTTTTTCCGAATTAGAAAAATGCCTCTTCTGAGGAAGAAGGCTCTTTAGATTGAAGTCAATCGTATCGCTACCAATGATAACAGACTCAATAACTTCTTCTACCAATTCACGCTTCTTATCTCGTGTATAGGTATCCCAATTATCAAAGATGTACTTTGATTCAGTAATGTAGTAATCAGCAGATTTCTTTTCTATTTTGAGACTTTCTAATTCACGTTCTAAGATATTGAGTTGTGCTTGCAATTGTTGAGATCGTTCAAATGGTTCTTGATGATATTGTGAAAATGCTTCGGTTGGTATTTGTTTTTGTTGATGTAGGTGGATAATGTTTTTAAGTTCTTCTTCTACTTTAGATAATTCAATTTTCACAAGATCATATTCTGACTTTTTTTCATCATACTTTCCGTTTGCTTGGTTAAAGTATGATGTTAGTTGTTCGGTATCTCCAAAGAAATTATCAAGGCGACTTTTAAATGCTTCTTCTAAATCGTCTCTACGTATCTTGTTGGTGCATTCTTTACTGACGCATTTATAGTGTGTCATACGCGAACGAACATTCATACGACTATCACAACATCCACAATGTATATAATTGGTAAAAATATGAACTTTACGATTTGGTACTGGCTTCCTATTTTTATCATATTCATCTATAAGATCATATACTTCTTGCCACATTTCAGGGCTGACAATTTGAGGGCAATCATGGAAGAACCATTCATTTTTTGGTTTGGTACGTGATGTTTGATTTCCTTTAAGTTCTTGCGAATAGTTGGTTCTGCGCTTTCCTTTACTAATAGGGTCTTTGAGCCAACGCTTAATTGTTGATGAATGAAATGGTTTTCCTTTTCTTGATCGGAATCCTTTTTCTTCGAGTTCTCGTGATACGGCTTTAAAACGCTTGTGTTTAAGATAGAGTTCATACATCATCGCACGGATCTTTGATTCTTCAGGATGAAGTTCAAGTTTATCTTCATTCCATTTAAAACCATACTGTGCTACACCTCCTAATTTCTTTCCCTCCTGCGCCATAATTTTCATTGAGTTTTTAACCCGTGACGCAATTTCAGATCGCTCAAATTCTGCGAATGCACCAATCATAGTAAAGAGCATTTTTCCTGCGGGCTGCGAACTATCTATATTCTCGTGGATGGAAATTAAATCTGCATTATTAGCGTTAAATACTTCTGCAATTTCAAGAAGGTGTCGTGTCTTACGGGTTAAGCGTGAAAGCTTAGAAAATATTAAACCACTTATCTTCTTTGAACGTATGTCTGAAAGCATTCTTTGGCATTCAGGATGCTCCATAACATTTGCTCCCGATACACCTGCCAAATCGTACACCGTGACTACATCATATTTTTTTAGCTTTGCGTACATCTGTGCATCTTTGAGATGATTCTCTGGAGACTGTCCTTGTGCTTGCATTTGAGTACTTACCCTAATCCATATTGCTACCTTTTTTTTCTTCATAACTATCTTACTTTAAGCGTGTTATAAAGTTACGGATTAAAGGTCACAAAAGGAAGGGTTTTGCGACTTTATTACCGAAACTTTAAATAAGAAACCTACTCTCTAAATGACTAAATATAAGAATGTCAAAGAGTCTAATTTATAGCATTTATTAGATATATTATAAAATAAAATTTAACAAATTACGGAATACCGTAAAGAAATGAGTTTTATAATATTTATTATTGTTTAGTTACAAAAGATATAAAAAAAACAAAAAAAATAGACTTACTAATAGAAAATACAGACCTTATTAAATTTTTTTCACAATAAGTTATTAATATTTAAACTTAAATACCAAATGAGAAAAAAACAGCTTCTTCCCACAGTTCTAATTAAGATAAAAATCATCTTCATTATTTTACTTTTATTTTCACATACTGTATATGGTCAATCAAATAAAGAAGAAGCAAGAGGTTTTATTGGCTCAATCGCTTCCTTGGTGTATGGCTTTGCATGGCCTACAGCTACATTTGAACGTTGGGATATAAATGACGTATCGCGTTTAAGTAATGGGCTTGATTTAAAAGTTAAGTTTACAGGAAAAAGTATTTTAGGACATAAACTTTGGGTTGTCATGAAATTTGAATTTAGAAATGGAAGTTTCCATGATATAAAAGTTTCTAATCATAATGCCGTTTTTGTTGAACCTTTTGCTCTTACGGGTGCGCTTACTGAACTTATGGCTGATTTACTTTCTGAAAATTCATCTAGTAGCTCTTATTCAAATAATTCTTATACGAATACTGAAAAGGAAGTTTTACCCTACTATTCTACACGTAACATAAAATTTAAAAATAATTGTGGCTATTCTGTTAAAGTGTGGATACGTTATCAAAATGAATACGGTAATTGGGTTACCGATGGTGTTTGGGATATTGATGGCAACAAAAGCTTTTTTCTTAGTAATGAGAATTCCAAAAATATAAAACTATCTAGTTCTGTTTTTTACTACTTCGCAGAAATACCCGATAGAAATTATAGTTGGCATGGAGATTATTCAAATTATTTTGGTGATGATAGGCTTGCCATGCGGAAACAAATACTTTCAAAGGATACTGATGGAAACTACTTCATTAATATAAATTGTAACAATCTTAGTGTTGAATTACCTAATAATGAAATTACTAATAAACCATTAATTATTGGTATTCTTGGAAGAAATAAAGAGAATTCTAATGGTTTTACCAATGTAGTAGAAGTCACAGATGTCATGAATGGTTTGCCTGCTTTTAAGTCTGGAATACAAAGAGGAGATATTATTACTCATGTAAATAATAAAAATGTTATTAACTTGAAAAATCTGCAAGATTTAGTAAAGAGTCATTACAATAAAAGTATGGAAATTAGTTTAGTTAGAAACAGTAATTTTCACAAAGTAAATCTAACTCCTGAATTTTATCCTCAGCGAAATCCCATAGATAGCAAAAAATGTAGAAAAGAAGGTAATCCTAATGATTATTACTTAGGAGCGGTTGCAGTCCCATTTACTAAATATGGTGTGTATGTTGTTCCTAGATACCCAAATACCATAGGAAGACTATTTGACACTAATGAACTCGATATATATATTTTACATAAAGATTCATCTACAGTTCATATTTACCATGGAAAACCAATAAGAAATGATATTATTGAGTTTACGTATATCGATAGAGATCGTGCCTTAATTGCTAAACTAGATTCAGGTGAATATTTAGATTTAGGAGTAAGAATTCAATGCCTTATCCAACCATGGGTTATAAAGGCAAGTAAAGTTAAATTAATCAGAACTAAAAACAGTGAAGAAATATCTTCTTATACAATACCGCTTAAAAAAGATTAAGAATGTATTTTTGAATTAAAATTATTGTCAAAAAAAGTAAATCCACTTAAAGAAGCGGATTTACTGGTAATTTAAGAAATTTACAACTTTTAGAAACCTACGTATTTTTTGATAGCTTCTCGATACGGTTGTGTGATATACAAAGGCTCGTCTAGATACTTTGAAAAAATGTAGTTCAACCCGAGCGTGGCTGTGAAATATCTGATGTTTATCTTGATTTTTTTGCTTGTCGCAACCAAATTGATTCCAAGCTCTTTCTCTAATGTTGCCATTGATCCGCTAAAAAAATATTCGTCCAAGTTTTTTAAAACAATCTTAGTGTAGTTCTTTTCACTACTACTTGAAATATAGAGGATTGAATTAATCTTAATTCTGTAACGATTTGCTGATACAACCTTTTTTCGGTCAACCAAATTAATATGCGTATGTGTACTCTTATTCCACGTCCGCAACAGCCAAATATGCTTCTTCCTATTCTTTTTCATGTGATGTGGCGTTGGGTGAATTTACTTTCTTCTTAATGTATCGTTTACATTTATTAATATATTTGATACATGTATACCAATTGTTCGATCTGTCATTAACCATAAAGTGCGATACCTTATGAATAAGATAATCTTGTCCCGCAACGAGCATAAAGTACCATACATCAAAATCAGGTACAGCCGCAAACGCTGCTGCAACTAATAATACAAATGAAAATAGAAGTAAGCTTGGAAACTTTTTACAGAATTGTAACAGTACTCTATATGTAAGGCGATTGTAGTTAAAGACATTTGTTTTGCTATCATGGACAACGGTGATAATATCTCCAAATCCTATGATATTGGTAATGTCTACATGTACTAACAGAGTGAATACATCACACCATTCGTTTACTAAACAATATACTTTGTATCCATGTAGGAGTCTAAAGCCTACAAGTAATATTACTAAAACTAGAAATACGGTTTTTACGGAAAACTTCGGAGTTTTTACCGAAGATAATATGCCACGTATTGAAGCATATCCTTTTGAAGTAATGTTCTTCATGGTATTCAATTTTTATATAATTCGTTAGATGACGAATCGAAATTGAATTGTTAAGAGAAGATTTTACCAAGCAAATTTTGGAACAACTTTTGTTACTATACAAACGTATTTGCATAGATTTTTTAAGTCGTGTAAAATGAAAAAAGGCAAAGTAATACTCAATTATCAATGATAATTGAGTACCTTTGCCGAAAAATGTACGAAGGGACGTGAGAAATTCTAAGTACACATTCAAATATGCTTGGACATTATTGTCCAATAACAATTGAAGACGAAAAGCCACTAATTTATCGGTGGCTTTTTTATTTTCTACAGGTAAGCCACTCTTTCTACCCAAAAAACTGAAAACCAACATATCATTTACAGTTTGTTTTGTAATAGTGATATGTTGGTTTTCAGTTTTCATATATCAAATATACTAAAAATGTAAACTAAAATGTTGATTAACATTTTAGTTTACAAAATTATTATTTGATCTAAATAAAAATAATGATTGGTAACTAATCTACCTTTGTTACTTCATAACAAACTGACTTACAATTCAAATAATTATTTATTAAATTTTCTTTGACTAAAGTCGAAACAAATTTTTTGTCATCTTCATTAAATTTATTGTAATTAGAATATGATAGTAAAGAAAGTAAAGATTCTTTTTCTATATCTGTCCTTTCATAAGGATTAACAAAATTTGAATTAATGAAAGTTTTATTAATTACGAAGTCTTTTTTGTCTAAGTTATCGATATAATCTCTAACAAATAATGATCGATCATGGTATTTTCGTGCAGTACGTTTCCATAATTTAGTGAATATAGAATCTTCTGAATCTAATACTATTATTAGAGTTACATTATTAGGAAGATTATTTATAAGATTATAAAAAGATTCTTTTTCAATTAGGTAAACTAAATGAATTGCTAAAATTATATCTACATCTATTGAAACTATATTAAATGCTTCCTCGAATGGGCTATTAATTCTCTCTATATTTTTAACTTTGTTAGTGTTTTTGATAGAATCTACAGCTTCGTTAATCATCAAAGTATCTGGATCAACTAACTTTATTGTTTCAAAACTCTGCTCGCTTCTTAATACTAATTCTCTGGTAATTAAGCCATCTCCACAACCTAGGTCTAAAATTCGAGATATATTTTTATTCCAAGAATTTAAACCTATTATATGTTTAGCTGTTATAACATTTTCGTCACTTATGGCTCTAAAAATTTTCCAACTAGATACATAATGTTCACGAGTCATTGGAAAATCTATTTTCATATTTGTTTCAATCATACATTTTATTTAACCTTAAAAGGATTATAATTAACTTCAACATCATATTTATCTTCCTCTTCTTTCTTCTTTAACCAACTTACAAAGAGGTAAGTTAAAGGAGTTGCTATAACCTCATACAATGTTTTTAATATAAATCCTGATACAATAATAGTAATTAAATCATTGAAAGCAAATATACCAGCAAAAGCAATAATGTTAAAAATAATACTATCAGCTCCTTCTCCAATAATTGTTGATCCAATAGTTCTCATCCAAAGTTTTTTTCCTTTCATTTTCAACTTCATAATAGACATTACGTATGAATTCAAAAATGATCCAACTAGAAAAGCGATAAAACTTGCAAATGCTATTCTAGGTGCAAAACCAAAAATTTTAGAAAAACTTTCCTGATCTTGCCAAAAAACAGCTGGAGTTAAAATTGTTGCTATATAGTAGAAAAATGACATTAAAGCTAATGATAAGAAACCCCACCATATAACTGAGCGTGTTTTTTCATATCCATAAACTTCTGTTAATGCATCATTGATTATATAAGCAATTGGGAAACAAATTATACCCGCAGGAAGAGAAAACCCCCAAAAGGTTATAATTTTGACTGCCAGAGTATTACCGATTAAAAGCATAGCTATAAATAACATTGCTACGCCGTGAAAATATCTATATCCTTTAGGTGCTGTTTTCATAATTTTTATATTATATCAGTAAATTTTATTTCATTTAATCCCTGTTCAGAGAAAGTTAATAATTTCTTAAGATGAGTATCTTTCCATAACTGAGTGACGTCATCAGAATATCTTGCAACACTTGGGTCATTTCTAACATAAGAAACACAAAAACTTGTAATTTTTATAGAATTATATTGTAATGCAATTACTGGAAAACAACACAATTCTTCATCAATTGTATAGACTTTTAACTTTCCTAGATTATTTATTTCGGTGAGAGTTTTATCTGCTAATTGAATATTCATAGAATATTCTTCATTTAACCTGTTTCTAAGGCTTTTCCAAAATTTAATAGCAATTAAACTATTTTTAGAGTTTGGTAAGAAAAATTTATAGTTTGCTTCTACTAGATTACTATATTCAGGAGTTGGTTTAATTACTCCAAGTTTATAAAGAAGTTGATTTTTTAACTCATCTGCATAAATAGAGTGATGCAGCTCGGCTGGTTCAAGCGTGACGATAATAATTTCTGAAGCTTTTTCTGTTTCATTTCTTAAATCAAAAAAATCTTTATCTCCAATATCAAGCCTCTTTTCTATTAGCCTCGATTCTGATTGGTACTTAAATGAATCAAATAAGTCTTTTTTAAAACTTTCTACATGGCTCAAATTATCATATCTTGACAGAATAGCATCTTCAATAGCTTTTCTTAAATTTTTACTTACGTTTCTTTCCCCTGTAAAAATTTGACTTAAAGAACTTCTAACCGTCGATTCTCTTTTACTTTTATATTGATGATCTTTGAGAGACATTATTGATTTTGCTAAATCAATTTGATTTTCAAATAGTGGAGTATTTTCTTTACCAACTCTTGCCTCAAAAAGAAAATATGATGGAGATTTGCTCATTTGAAATTAAATTAAAATGTTAATTTACATAAAAATTACAAAAATATTGTTTTTTTATGAAAATTTTATCTAATTTATTTCTTCTTTTTTATGGCATTTATGACTTTATTCCTAATAGAATCTTTTTTCTGTTTAGATGAATCATTTGGATGATAGTTAACATTAACGCGCCATCCTTTTACTTTGGTAGTGGACTTTTTTTCTTTTTCAGTAAGAGCATCTAAATGTGTACTCAATTCATTAGGATGCATATAAAAAGTCTTTCTAAATGATTTTGCTGTAATAGCTTTCTTTGCTCGCTTTTGTATGTTATTTCTATGCATCTCACTTTCAGAAACAAGGAATACTAAATCATAATCAGCAGACAGGCATTTTTCAATATTTTTAACTTCGTAATTAATAGAATTGGTAACTGATACCTCAACAGCAATGCGAATATCATTTTGTGTTAGTCCCACATCTACTCTACCAACATTCTTTATTTCTTCTTCAATACGTGCAACAAATCCTCGCTGTTGCGCCATGGTCTTGATATATTCTTGAAGAGAACGATGCTTACGCAGAACCTCCTGTTCTTCTTCTTTTTTGATATACGCTTCGGTATCAAAAGATTCTTTTTCTTTGGGTTCTACTTTAGGTTTAACCTCCTTAATAACTGCTGGCTTTGTAACAACTTCTTCTTTAACCACAACTTCTTTTTTAATAGATGTTTTTTGCTGCGGTAGAAGCGTCGCAAGAAGTTCTTTTATATGTTCTTTACTCTTTGAATATTTTTCTCGTGAATACTGAATAATGTGTGATAGTACCGATGGATTGGATTGAACTGTTTGTATGCCTAAGGTACGCATATTAAAATCATTGCTCCGCTTATGCACCCGCACAATAGCTTCTCCTCTATCAAGTTCCATAAAGTCTTCTGCTTCAAAAAATGAAAAGCTTGGTGCAATCTTTTTACTATCCTTATCACTCTGCCTAAAGAAGATTTGCGTAGCGGTATTACTTAAAATTGAGTTTAACAGATTGTTTGGAACTTGCTCCAAATGTTGAAGCGTCAGCACAAGACTTAAATTATACTTCCTAGCACCACTTAAAATTTGTTCAATCACAGGCGTATTTGCATAATTGTGACTTTCATCAATATAGAGGTGTATGGGAAATCTTTCATGTTGAGCAAAACTCTGACGAGAGAACGCAATTTGATTAATTTTTGAAATGATAAGGTGTGCTAAAAATATTGAGTTCTGTAAACCAATTAAGCCAACTGATAACTGAATCAGTACAAGTTTCCGCTCTTCAACTAATTCTCTAAAGTTAATACCTCTGGTTTGGCAAAAGATGTTCCGTAACAAACGTGTTTGCATAAAGATATCAATACGTAACAATAATGGCGATAAATCGTTTCTTCTTACTAATGGAAATTCGTTATTCCAATAGTACAAAAGTATTTGATCATCAAGCGACTGCAAAAATTCAGCCCTAAAATTTTGCTCTAATAAGAAGCGTTTCATGTCGAGTATGGATGCTTCTTTTTCAGAATAGATAAAGGTTGAAATAGTTTTTTGTAATACGGATTGGATTCTATCTCCCGAACTAATCCATGTGTCAGCAAATGCAGTTGCTAAATCAGATGCTAGAACCGTTTTCTCTGCATCCGTTTCTGTTGAAAAAATATTAAAGCCAAAAGAATAGTCTTGGTCAGCAAGATTGATATACACAACATCATCCTGCTTATCTTCGGGTATTAATTCTAAAATATCGTGTACAAGATCACCATGTGGATCAAGTACAAAGGCAGAATTTTTGAATGCTATATCTTGACGTATGAGTTGCTTCAACAAGTGGCTTTTCCCTGTACCTGTAGCACCACCAGCAACGATATGCTTACTAAAAATATCATCATTAATACTGACGTATTCTTGTTCTCCATTATGCTCATTGATACCAAGTACATACTTCTGCTGAATGACTTCTTTTGGTAACAACTTTGTTTTGTTATTACCATGACCAAGCTTTGCCGATACAACACTTTTGTTTGGGTAATGGATAAAGGTGCTGAGTTCTTTAGCGTTGAGAATAAATCCCAGGCGATTACTTAATCGCTCATGTAAATTAAATACATGAAAATCATAGTTATATCCCTCATTAGATAACGGAATCAACATATTAAATTCTGAACGAGAAACGTTACTGATGCTACGCGCGAGTTCTTGCGCTAGATACTGACTTCTTTCATTACTTCTTCCTTGGGTAGCAATACGCATAACAACTGAAAATAACGGATAGGACGTTTTCATCTTTGCGCACGTAAGCATTTCGGGAGCGTCAGCGAAGAATGAACCACCACTTCCATCACTTACCGAATATGGAATATCTTTTGCGAGTGGAGATGTAATACCTTTAAAGAGTATCTGAACAACTGCAACATCATCTGCCCTTAATGAATCAAGTGTTGCAATAATTGAAGTTAATGGATCGATACTATATGAATCGGCTTGCGCTATTGGTCGCATAAATTCATCATTCAATCCAAAATCTGCAATAGCAATATCGCAGAGCGTATCAAAACCAAACGATTCAATATCTATCTTTTTTGTAATGATATTCGGAAAATAGGCTCTAATTTGTGATTCTAATCGTTCACTATCGAAGGTGCTACATACTATTTGAATGTTGATTGTATCTACGGTACCGTGTATCTCAAAAGACATTGGATATGCCGTTGACGACAGCATGCTAAGAAACTCAATGTTTTTCAAAGGATGCACTTCATTACCTTTAGGAAATGAAAGTACAAATCCTATTATGTTAGGAATTGCTTCTGCTTCTATCAGGCGTGCCAGTGTATCAGGTTCTGCAACTTCCGCTACTTCTTTCTGCTCTGATTCAAAAAACTTTCCGATACGTTTGAATAACGATGGTACTCGTCCATCATCAATTACAGGAGCAACATTCTGAGTATACCCAAAAGGAATGTACGGTATCTCTATGTCAACAGGAGCTTCGAAGTGGTAATAACCACGATATCGATACTCCCATTGATAGAAATCTAGTGTTCTTTGTTCACTTAGACTTAGATTCATTTCTTAACGTGTAAACACATTATTAAGTAGTGGTTTACGTTCAGCTTCATTTAAGCTTCGTACTCCTTTATCTTTCGTAATATCATCAAGAACTTTCAATACGGATGATTGTGCGTATGACATAAACATAGAAGCAGTATCGATGCGGTAATACGTAACAGGATAGAGTTTTTCAGCTAACCATGCACCAGCAAATGGAATTTTAGAGACTACAAGTTTTCCAAAAGAGTTTTTGTACAACAGCCACCACGAAATAAAGAAGCCATTTCCAAACTTTGCTCCACAAATATCGTATTGATAATCTTTCCATGTTACTCGTAAATACAAGCGTGAAAATGAAAGCATACCTCCTTCTTTTAAACTTTTCTTTCTCATCGTGATGTTGGTAATACCATGAGATTTGAGTTCAACTGTTAATCGTTCATAAAATTCAGTTGGAGAATACTGAAATCCATCGATAAGGGTATTCCAATTAGAGTGATGATCTTTCAGAGCCTTACTGAAAATATACTTTAGGATAATGAAGATAATGACTCCATACAGGAGATACCACGAGTAAAAAATAATGTAATAAATAATGTCCATGTTATTGGATTTTAAGATTAATATTACATCGAAAATACTGAGGTGTGCTTGGTCAACAAGGGAGAAATGACAAGAGTATATTTTTAGAGGATAAGAGGCTTATAGAAGTGATAAAATACTAAATTCTAGGTTTTGTTGTACTTATAAAGGTGTATTAATCCTCTCCACTTAAATACTTGGAATTAAAAACTGCACAAACACTGGTAAATGCGAGCTATGATACTTTCCATTGAGTGAATTGAAGGTATAAAACCTAATCTAGAATCACATTACCTAGCTAAATAGATCCTTTAAGATATTCAAAGTTTCTGATAAGGTTTTTAACATTGTCGTTTCTTTAAAAGAGCCTACTTTCGTCAATTCTACAAGGGTAAGAAGCAATGATAAAGCACTAGAGATTATTAAAGAAATTCTAATGACGTTAAGAGAATTCCGGTAATTAGGTTTCTCTTTGTTTCTTAATATCTGAATAAAGACAATTGGAATTAAAAAAGTACCTATCAAACATATAAATATAACAATTGCTGGATCGAATGAAGTTTCAGGTATGTCTTTGAAATAGAAATTTAAAGAGTGGATTAATAAAAAAATACTAATTATTGAAACTAAAATGATGATTTTGTTTAATACGAGATAATTGGAGATTTTATCAAGCACATTCACTTTAGGTATATCTTTCAGATTTTCATCATATTTCTCCTTAACATAATCAAAATACAGTATATACATAATGATTGTCAGCGCTATAAAAAATAAGACATAGAGAATAAACAATAATGATTCCCAAAAAGTGTTGTAAGAATAGCTTTGAGTACTAGCACTATAATAATCTGAATATACTCTTTGCCTTTTTTGATTTACATAATAAAACCTTTTTAGATTATCTCCTAAATTGTATTTTTTTTCATCTGAGGAGAACTCTAGAGAATCATTTAAAGTAAAAGTCCAAACCTTAATGTAGTTTACATAAAATCTTTCTCCATCAGAAATTTCAAATCTTTGTATTGTGTCACTAATCTTTTTTACGGTATATAGTTCATTCTTTTTTGATAAATACAACTGCTTCTTGTGAATGTTAGATTCTATATTACCCCAAAGAGCAAAGAAGAATAGAAAAAAACTTATTATTGTAGCGCATCCTGTAAAACAACCATCATCGTGCATATAAAAAGTTCTTTATCATTAAGATTTCATTTTCTTATAAATCCACAAAAAAATTGATTATATAGCTAAATTATCAATATCATCATCTAAATCACACATATCAATTACCTCATTATTTTTCATAAAAATTTGATTTTTTTCTGGAAGTGGTTCAACCAAGAAAAGGGTGTTTTTTGCTCTTGTTATCGCAACATATTTCAAACATTTTTCTTGATAAATTTGCCAATCTAACATCCCTTCAATTTTTCGAGGTAGATTATTATATTCAAGGATAAAAACTCTATTTGCTTCTAGTCCTTTCGCTTTATGGATGGAAGAAAGAATTACTGAATCCTCATCTTTTCCATCCATTAACTTCTCAATAAATTTGAATAATTGATCTAAATTATTCGTATCATCAGAATTAAAATAACAGGTTTCCAAGATGTTTATACTGTCTCTGAGATTCTCTAATTTATCAAAGTTTGCAGGATTATTACCTAGCTTGACCTTAGCAGCTTTGAAAATATTTTCTAAATGCTCAACTAAGTTTTCAAAATAATATTCATCATAAAGTTTTTTATTTGGAACTAAATTTTTCAATTCTTTGAGAATCTCGGTTTTCCCAATAATCTTGCATTTTATGTTTACTTTTAGAAATTCAAAAACAACATCAAATAAATCTGAATTAGAACGAGAAAGAACATAATCTGATTGCCTAGCGTGTTCTATGATTTCATTAAACTGAATTTTTTCTACGCTACCCTCATTTGTATTCATCGTAGTTATGTCAGTCCTAATTTCCTTTGCTAATTCAATAATCTTTTTGTCACACCTAAAACAATTAGTTAATTTAAACATTGATGGCTCAAATGTTTGTTGAATATTATTAAAGGACTTTTCTGAAGCTCCTGCAAAACCATAAATTGACTGGAAGGGATCGCCAACAGCAAATAATCTACCTTGCTTTTTTATATGTTTAGTAATTACTTTTAACTGAGCATTAGATAAGTCTTGGCATTCATCTACAAAAACAATATCATAGTGATGCCTAGCTTTAAGTTTTAGATGACAAGGAAGAAAAATCATATCTGCAAAATCATAGACCCCTTTTTCAGTAGCTTGATTAATACCTTCTTCAATTACAAGTTCTATAAATTCTAAATACAACTCTGTTATTTGCTTATCATCAGAATTAATATCTATTCCATATTTCTCAATCAATAATTTAAACTTATTTACTCCCTGAGAAAAATAAAGAGTATACCTCATTAAATCAGTTAACTTATAGTAATTAGAGTAAAATATTTTATAAAAATTATCTACCTCATCTTGCTTTTTAAGTCTGTAGTAATGATCTCTTATTTTATCAAAAATCAAAGTAAATTTTGAGGGTTTCTCATATTCATAAGAATCCTTTTTCCTTTTTAATTTATTATTAAGAATGTGATAGTACTTAGAAGTATTAGGGGCTTTATATCCAATTACATCATAGCTATGTTTCAAAATATTTAATCCTAAAGCATACGTTGTTCTTACAATAACATTATCATAATCATTCGTTTTTTTATGAATCTCTAATTGAATTTTTTTATTAAATGCACAAAAAAGAATTTGCTTATTAGAATCAATATAACTTATACCTTGAATGATGGTGGTAGTTTTACCAGAGCCAGCAACGGCATCAATCATCCCGTGACCTTTTCCTTTATGGAAAAAATTGAAAATTAATTCTTGTTCTTTAGTTGGGTTAAATGGCATTAAGATATCTTTATTTATAATTAATCTTTGTCTTTGTTTAGTATTTAAAATACTCATGATATTTTTTAAATGGATTCTGATAAGAATTTCAATGCTCCATAAAAAATTACCATTGTTACAATCCATAAAATAATGAACCCAATAATTTTTCTATTTGCATACTTCAATTCACTTTTAAACTCGTCATCATCATTAAGAATTTTTGATATATCTCCTTCAGTTAAAAGATCGGTATTTTTAAGTTTCATTTTTTCATATCTATTTTTTATCCTATTTCTATTCGTGAGTACTAGAATAACCGAGTATATTAAATAGATAAATGAAATAACTAATAAAGATAAAAACATTATCGTTGCATCCTTAGTGAAAACGTCTTGAAAATCCACCTTATTCATTGTTCTTAGGATAAAGACAGATAGGAAAAAAGAAATATACAAAAAATTACTTTTTTGATAATTGACTGTTAACTCATTAAGCGATTCTCTAATTTCTATGAGAACCCTACTCACTTCATCATTTAATTTACCACGAACCTCAATATATTTTGAAATATTTTCTTTTAAATAAATCTTGTAACCTGAAATAATTGAGTCATAAGCAGAATTATCTATTGCAAGCGACTCTTCCTTTTTATACATTGAAATTATGTTTCTTACTAATCCTATCTTATCCGATATGTTACTTTCTGAAGCGTACACCCACTCGTTTATCTCTGCATAGATTGAAAATTTTTCATCTAAATTATCGATAAGGACTTCTCCACTATGACGTTTGAGTCCATGAAGTTGAAAATTGAGTGAGTCTTCTCTAAGATAAGTAACATCTAAAATACTAGTTAATGAAAATAAATTTCTTAAAATTATTAATTTATTTTCAAGTTCATCAAAATGACCTGCTTTTGAAGTAATTTTAAAATCTGCACTTTTGTAAGGATAGTTTTTACTATTATCAAAATGAAAATACTCCCAACTACTATTTAATTCTTTTTGAGATTTAGCCTGATCATTGACTCTAACTCTTTCAGTAAACAGGTTTGTTTCCTGTTGTTCGATAATATTAAAGTTTACAAATAAATTTGATGTAAGGGTTTTATTAATAGAATTGAGAAAACTTAGTGGGGAAAGATTTTTGACCCATAAAGAGAATGCTGAAAAATCATACACATTGCAAGCGCCATTTAATATATTTTTTTGTACAACAAATTTAAAAGAAAGTGCATCATCTTCAAAAGGTCGTACATCTGATAATTTGAAGACAAAATCATCAGAGATACAATTATTCGTTTCCGCGTATGGCTCTCCTTCGTTTATAAAAAAAAGTAAGACCCATCTATCATTCAATGGTCGGAAAAAATTTTCTATAAGCCTTTTATGATCCTCTGAAATAGAAATTTCAGAATCGAGACTTCCTTTAATTATCAATTTTTCAAAACGTTCTGTTACAGAGAGGTTTTTAATTTTAGATAAAAATAAACTATGCAATATTTCTGTAATATTTTTCAATAAAAATTAACGTTTGAATTTATTATATACATTTTCTTCCTCTGTGAAAATTTTGATATACATTTGTCCACTATCAGTTTTATCCGATTCAATTATATCTTTAAAATTTTCAATATGATCCTTGAATCTTAAATCAATATTATCAGTTATTTTAACTACACTTCTTGATCGTTTTTTTATATCTGGTTTTGAAATTACAAATGAAGGGTCAAAATCTATTTTTTTTGGTAATGACCTAATATTTTGCACCAATTTATCTTTTGAAAAAGTTTCATCAACAGGATAATAATCATCCAATAAAGAAGAAATAAAATCTTCTATTTCAAAACTATTTCTTGATCTGAAATACCCAATAAAACTATTACGTAAAATCAAATGATCTGCTGGATGCTTTTTCTTAATTTTATTAAGTGCTCTAGACTCAATTGAATCCATCGATTTTGAAGTATTATAACTATTGTCATGTTTTTCAAGTAATTCTAAATAGTCATCGTACCAGTATTTTGAATGATTTACATCGAGTACATCAATTTCTTCTTCGATACTATTATCATTATTTACGTGTATTAACGCTGCTTTAAAAATTTTCTTATCCCATGGCAGTCCACTTCTTAAAGAGAAAGAATTTTCATCTATATATTGATTATGATCTGCTTTGCATATGATAATTTTCTTTTTACCATCAATCTCAATGAATGTTTGAAATAGACTTCCTTTTAAAATTTTGACATTCATATTCCTACTATCCAAACGTTCTTGTGCTTTTATTTCTTTATCAAGTAATCTATCAGCACTTAATTTTACAGAATTAGTGATGTCATTATTAGTAATAATATTTTCGATAACTTGTCTTATCTCAGTAATATTACTTTTAAAGATGAACACTTTTTTATGTGGATGAGTATTAATTTCAGTGAATAATCTATTTGTATAATTTATTAACGTACTATTTGCACTAATGTTGATTTCTCTGATGGTATTGTTGGAATTATCTACATGATGTAGAGAAGAAAATAAAATATTCATATTTTTATTACTGTTATAAATAAGATTAACAATCTATAAAAGTAGTAAAAAAAACACATTTCTGATTGAGGTTTTCCGTAATGCAATATAAATAATTCATTAAAAACAATAATAATATATTTAGATAAACACTAAAATCAGCAACTTTTTCTAAATAAATTATTTCGGTTCTTGTTGATTTCTTTACTATTACTTATTATAATTCAGTCAATGACAAAAAAAGAAAAAATTACCGTTTCTAACAACGGAGATCATTGGATTTGTATTTGCAATAACAACACGATGAATAGTGGCTTTGATACCTGTGACAAAAACGGAGAATATATTGAACCGTTGGCTGATATTTGGACTGGCTTATACGCCTGTCTTGATTGTGGTCGTGTTATTAATCAAGAAACACATGAAGTAGTTACAAGAATAAAAGACCTTAGTTCATTTGGTATCACAGTGCAAAGTTAAAAAGTCATTTCTGTAATTTAGAAATGACTTTTGTATTAATTTTTAGTTTTAAGTACTTCTTTTTTTCTTTTTTCCATTCAGTATCAAGTTTCAATACATTAAATATTCTATGAATTTTGATTATGATATTTTGTCAGTTTGAATTGACACAAGAAGGATTAAGCTTCTAAGTAGTGATGAGTAAGCATTAACGCAAAAGCATCAAAGATTCCCATTTGGTAATGTTCAGCTTGTGTATTCTTTCTAATATCAGGCATACGAGATTGTAACTCTGGATACCAAGACGTAATTGTTTTGGATATTTTATATTTCGTATTTCCATCGAATTGATTGAAAACACCTTTAATATCTTCTCGTGAGTATTTGAAGATTGGTAATTCAAGTTCTTCTGCTTCCTTTTCAAAAGCATCTATTACTTTAATTACCCGCTTACTAATACGATTATCTGAATCAGTATAGTCACGTAATAGTATCAATGTTGGTCGGTATTCTTTAATGAATTTATGAAGTCTTTTCACATATTTATCTTTGGTAAGTGGTCGTATTTTTGCAATACCATAATTGATTAATTCTTTAGGACTTTCGCTGATAACGTATCCCATACCAAAAGCATTCGGATACAATGTGACGATGAGAGGGCTATTTTCCATAGCTATTATCAAGTTCAACGAGTCGATCAATAATAGTATCAAGCAGTACCAACCGCTTATCAATATGCGGTGCTTTCATTTCTTCAAGCAATCGTTCTTTCAAAGCAAGTGCATTACGCAAAGAGTTTTTAATGATTTCGGGATAATGGTTTTTAAACAGTTTCTCAATCGGTATTTTTAAAATAATGTGATACGAGAAAAGAATAAGAATATTAGCATCTGACTTGTGGTGTTCAATTTTTGAGAGGTTTCCAGTATCAACGCCAATCATGGTTGCCATGTCTTGGAGTGATACGCCCGTGCGTTCTCTGTAGCTTTTAAGTAGATGTAATTGTGATGCGTGTTTCATATAAAATTTAGAGCGTTGGGGTTAAAATATTATTCAACGCTTGCAATATTTTATACGTTTTTGTTATTACATTATAGATATTCCATTTTGTAAATACTACAAAAAAATTTCGCGGTTCTGTCAATTTTTGTGGACAGTTTGTGTATTGGTGGTATTTATGGTTTCTTATCCTTCCAGAATTGTATTTTCTTTAATCCCTGTGAAGATACTTCACGGTACATATTTGTATGTTTAATTATTGTAGTGTGAAGTTGCTTCACTGATGTATTGACGTTAAGTTCACTGGTGTTGAATGTATAGTAGAGTTTACGTGCTTGTTTTCTGTCGCTGGCTTTAAATACAAGACTTCCCTGTTCATTTTTAACGACAATCAATCGTTTATATACTAATTGGGAAATGGCAGTCGAAACAGCCCTATTT
Organism: Kordia sp.; assembly: GCF_965283645.1. GTDB lineage: Bacteria > Bacteroidota > Bacteroidia > Flavobacteriales > Flavobacteriaceae > Kordia. Next base: position 703,898 of record NZ_CBDIPG010000001.1, read on the forward strand.
GAGAGACCAGTTTTTCTCATGAAAAACTGTTGCGAGACCCAATCCCATTGCTTGTATTTTCCAGTTCGCTGATCTTTCCAGCCATAGGTTTGACGAATGATGACAAGAAGTACTTTGAGTTCTGCATATCCCAAATCTTTTAAAAGAATATCAAAGATGATATTGGGAACGTTGGTGTGATATATGTAAGCCATCCTAGTAGTATAACGATAGTCATGTTTACAATATAGATAGTCGTGTTTGTATTAGTCAATATTTAAGGGATGCTTTACTACTTGAGAACGTAAATGTTCTGCAGTCGAAGAAAGATAAATTGTTGTTGTTTTAATGTCACTATGCCCCATCATTTTAGAAAGGCTAAAAATATCACAACCACCTTCAAGCATAAGAGTTGCAAAGGTATGTCGAAGTGTGTGAATGGTAAAATAGAGTCCCGAAGCTTCTCGTAATTGATTTACGAGAAGTTTTAATCCATTTTCTGAATACCCTTTATTCCTATTTGAAGAAACGAAAAATTCTGGACAGGTTTTACGTTGTTTTTTGCGTTCTAAGAGATACTTTTTAAGAGATTGAGCTAATGTGTAACTTATAGGAATAATACGGTCTTTATTACCCTTTCCTTGCCTTACAAAGACCGTTAGATTTTCAAGATCAACATCATTCAATTTCAAATTCAGTAATTCGTTTTTTCGGAGTCCTGTAAAAAGAAACATGGAAAACATTGCATGATTTCTATATTTCAAAAAACGATGAGTATAAGGGTAATTGTACACAACTTCAAGGAGAAAAAGAGCATCTCTTTTCTTCATAGCTTTAGGAAGTGACTTCTCTCTTTTAGGCAGTTCAAGATTTTCTATAAAGTTTTCCTCCAAATGTTTTTTTGTAACACACCAATTAAAAAATACTTTAAGTGTCATGTAATAGGTTCTGTATGTTGCAACTGACCATTTCTTTTGTACTCTACCAATTAAGAAATAGTTATGAACTACTTTTTCATTTAATTCATCAGTAGTATTTACTTCCATAGTTCTGCAAAATGCACCAACTTTTTCTCGATATCGTTTTGTTGTCATATCCGAAACTCCACGTATATAGCTGGAATAATAACAAAAATCCTCAAGTAATAATTCAATGTTCATATCTGTTGTAATCAGTAAACATATCACTATTTCTTAAGGATTTTAGGGACACCTTCACGCGATAGGTGGTAGCCAAGAGCTATTTTTTTACCCTTAAATCTCTTCAAAACGTTGAAAAATAAGGGGATTTGGTGGACCTGACAGGACTCGAACCTGCCACCTCGTCAGTGCAAGTTCTGCGGTGACCAGCTAATTCCAATATAACGTTATTTTATAAAGGTTTTAGAGAAATCTTGTAGTATTTACAAGCAATTTTTCGGCACCACCTTCCCGCACAAAATTGAGCAAAGAAATAGTAATACACTTACTTAAATATGCTTCTTTTGAAGCGTTAATTATAAATGTATCGACAGTATTAGTATAGCATGTAATTATACTTTTAAAAGATAATTTCTTGAATAAAACTTCTTGAGTTTTCAGATTTGATAGAACGCAAATACTGCTCTGTCATTCTTGTTGTGGTATGTCCCATTACATTCATAATACTAATAATATCAGCATTTTGTTTTGCTAATTTACAAGCGAAAGTATGTCTGAATCGATGTAAATGAAATTTGACACCAGATAACTTCACATATTTTTTTACCCATGATCGTAATCCATACTCAGTGTAAGGTTTGTCAAATTGTGAGGAAATAATCAATCTTTCGCATTTAGTTTTTCTTATTTCACGCTCTTTTAAGTACGCTTTTAATTGAAACGATAGTGAGTAATGAATAGGTATATATCTATTTTTTTTAGATTTAGATGTATCAGCATTTATAAACAGAGTATTAGTTTGAAAGTCTATATCGCTAACCCTTAATGCAAGTAATTCACCCCTGCGTATGCCTGTGTAGAGTAGCAAACTTACAATAACTAAATCACGAGCATAAATAAAATCATTTTCTCTTGAATATAAGGTTATAGAAGAAATTATTTTAGTTACCTCTTCATCGGTTAATGCTCTCTCATCCTCATATTTCGGTATTGGTGGTTTTATAATCTTAGGGCTTATCTCTTCTTTTAAATAATGATAGTGTTCTAACCATCGAATAAAAGCCACTAGTTTATTATAATATGTTTTGATTGTAGATGGTTTAATTCCTTGAACAAATTTCTTTCCAACTTTTCTTTTTCTAATACTGATACGTTTGAAAAACTCTTGTAACGTTTGCGGATGTAAATCTGAAAGCTCTTTTATCTCGGGCATTATTTTTTGAAACGTGGAAAATACTTCTCCATAACTTTTAATTGTTTTGGAACTTAACTGTTTAGTATATCTACAAGCCGAAAGATATTCTTTAAATAACGGTTTTAATTCAGTTAGTTCTGATGGGTTTTGGGAATTTGGCATAGTACCATGATATAAGTACTAGCTTTAGTTGAATAGATCAGCCTTTACAAAAAGGTGTGTCTATATCCATTCTTCTTTTCCGTTGTACTTATATTGATGATCTCTTACTATTATTAAGTCCTTTGAGTTGAGTCCTAATAGATGATTAACACCTTATTTTAGAGCTTTTTATGACTCTTCGACAAGAGTTCATACTTTAAACTACTAATTTTGATAATCTTTTTTGCTATTAAATTAGTTTCTTCTTTTTCTTAATTCAGCAGTATATGTTTTGAGAACATCTATATCTGCTTTTACCTCTTCAGCACTTGGCAAACTTTGAATTAACTCGCCAGTGCTATCATGACCAGAAAACATATTGGAGCATTTAGTCATATTGTCTTCAATAATTTTATAATCATCTATAGTAAGATCAATTACCTTACTCAATCGTAAGGTATGGATTTCTCTGCCAAATCTTTTCACAGCACCATTCAAAACTAATTCTTCAACAAGACGCTCCCATGTTTCTCTTATCAGACTATAAATAGGTCTCACATGCTGTTTATAAACTTCTTCCGTTTCATTACGTTCTATATTTTCCAATGATTGGAGGTTTTGATTAAGTATTGATATTCTTCTTTTAACGGTTAAGGCATCCCAAGGTGGGTTTTTAGCTAAGATTCCTGTTTCAGTTTTTTTCCTCGTAAGGCTTTTAACATCAATAGGGCAGTTTTTTTTCCTAGATACTTCTTGGAGCATCATCAAAAAAGTAATATCATGAGTAAAAACTATTGTTTGCCGCACCAAAGACTCCTCGATAATCCGCCTAGAAATCGTATCTCTCCATCTATGGTCAAGTGAAGATACAGGGTCATCAAATATTATTGCAGATTTATGTTCTGATATTGAAAGTTCAGAGAAAAATGTAGCAAGCGAAATACAACGATGCTCTCCTTCACTTAATATATCTTTTAAACTGATATTAACTCCATAAGATGTATCTAATTGTAAATAATGATATTGTTTTCCTCTAGCTCCCTTAGTATTAGCTATAATATTTATGTTTTTAAAGCCAAGTTTTTGTAGTTCTGCTTTAAAATTCTCTTTCAAGTTATTTGTTACATAACTATCAGTGATACCATTACTGCATATAGTTATATTTGTTGTTCGACATTGAGCAATGCATTTTTTTAGAGATTCAATACTTCTCTTTCTATAGATTTCTTCAGTAATTTGCTTTTCATACTTCTGAAGTTCTTTAATAGCTGATAAGTTTCTAAGCTCAATTTCTAATGATATTAATTCTTTTTCAACTGATACTTTACTTAATTTAACATTTTCTTCTTCTAGTGTATTTACAAGGGTTTCTATAATTGTAATTGGCGTACTTTCAAACCTTGGAACTTCTATAGCCTCGATATTTTTAGGATTTTCATAGAGTTTTAACACATTTTTTTGCTCTGTATTCAGAGTATTTATAAAACTTGCCTGTTTAACATTAAATCCTTCAAATAATTCTTCAATCTCTTCGATTGTTGGAGTGTGTTGTGTAAAATCAAAATCTAGGTTTGTATAATAGTTTTTCCATTCTTCTAATTTTGTTGATGCAATATCCAATTGCTTTTGTAAATCAGCTTTTACAAAGCTTTCGAAGTTGTTAAATCTTTCTTTAGCATCATCTCCAAGGTCTTGAAGGCAAAGTGGGCAATTTGAATTTTCACGTGTATTTGGAAATACAGTATCTCCAACTGAACGGTCATAAAACTTCCTAGCACTTTCCCATAATATTCTCCAATGTCCATTTCCAACATTTTCTATTGGTAAATTTGAAAATGCTTTCTCAGAAGCAGTTTTTGATACTTCGTTTGCTAAAAAGAAATTATTTATAACTGTTTTTGAATCCGTAAGTGTCTTTTCTATAAAACCAATTTCAATAATTTTGTATCTACCTTTGAGATTATTAAAACGTCTAATTTTTTTTTTATTATCTTCAATTACTTTTTTTGGATCTTTTGCTTTAAGTTTAATAATACTAGTTTCCAACTCTTTTATTCTAGCTTCTGATTCTTCAGTATGTTTGGTATGTGTTTTTAATTCTTCAATTTTTGTTTTGTCATCTAACACTTTTAGAAATTTAGAAACCTCTGTTTCATATTCTTTAATTAGAAATCTAAAATCAAAGGAAGAAGCTATCAATTTCCCTTTTTCTGTATTTATTTTTTCTTCAACTTTTTTACAACATTGAGCCAGCTTTTCAAGAACTATTAATCCAGAAGGAATGAATGCTATTTCATCTTCGTCCTCTATGTAATGATTAGCACTTTGTGTATCAAATACATCAACTACTTGAAGTATTTGATCATTCAAGTGATTGTCCTTCCATACTACCGAGCCTGACCGACCACTTTCGGTACTATACTCTAGTTCTGCAATTTGTTGCTTTTGATCACTATTCTCTATAAAAAGATTTGAATTAATAATTGGTCTTATTCCACGTGTATTGCATATATGTTTTAAAATACTAACATAGCTAGATTTTCCAGAACCATTGTCTCCATAAATAACTGTTAATCCATTGGGAGAAAACTCTAGTTCTTCGCCTTCTTTTAAAGCATTAATATTTTCGGTATTGTATATTTTAGAAAGTGTAACTGTTTCTTCACTATCTGAACTCTCTACCAAAGCTTTAAGTTCTTCAGTACCAAGAGCGTCAAACTTTAGTTCAGAGATTCCATTTTCAGACTTACAGATATTTACTAATTCATCAATATCTTCATCTTTTAAATCATTATTCTTAATAATCCGACTAACCGCTTCTTGCCAAAACTGAGGCTTATCTTCTATCCATTCAATTATATCTTGTAGTATAGGCATACATTTATCTTATTTTAATTCCATTTAGAAATCAATTTAAGCAGAAATACGATCTAAAAATTACGGATTTCCGTAAAGCGAACAATTTTATTAAGATTTCTTTTGAAGAGGAAAATTATAAGGCGTTATAATGCTATTTTTTTAAAATATGGGATGCGAACTCTCTATAAGTTTATACAAATTTTCAAGATCATCTTGCACATATTGTTTAGTAAAAGAAGTATAACGATTTCCTGTATTTAACTTCTAAAATCTAGAAGTTAAAGAATGGTGGATACAGCGACATCAAAACAACCAACATCTATTTATCTGCTAAAACACAACATCTACGAAAACAAATTGTAAAACATCCATTAAGTATGGAATTATAACCAAAATAGGATATCTATATGGTTTTGAATGAGTGAGCGAAAATTGATAGATGAATAATTACCTTGATCCATACATCAGCTATTTTGCTCGCGTTGATTTTAGAGACGACAAACGAATGTTCGGTATTTTTCAACATGATCGATTATTCGGTATGTATCTTTTAGGAAAAACTGGAAGCGGAAAAACCAATGTTATGAAAACACTCATGTACCAAGATGTATTACAACATCGTGGTTTTTGTTTGTTTGATATTAATGGAGATTTACTCAAAGAAGTACTTACTTTAATTCCAGAACATCGAAAAAAAGATGTCGTATTACTTGATGCTAACGACCCAAATCTGCAATTTGGTTATAATCCGCTCAAAAAAGTAAGTTATGGAAAACGAGCACTCATTGCATCGAGCATTTTAGAAACCTTTCAAAAATTATGGGGACAACAATCATGGGGATTGAAATTAGAATACATTCTGCGAAATGTTCTCTTAACGCTCCTTGACCAACCTAAAGCGAACTTTAATGATATTTCAAGAATATTACTTGATTCAACATATCAAAAGGTATGTGTGAAAAGTGTTGTCAATAAAAATGTGATTCGATTTTGGCAACAGGAATTTCCTAAATATTCAAAAACAGATATTTTACCAGTACTCAACAAAGTAGGAAGCTTTTTATCAATTCCAATGCTAAATAAAATATTGGTTGAAAATCAGAATCAAATTTCACTCCGCAGTATTATGGACTCCAAGAAAATATTCTTGGTTAACTTATCGAAAGGAACACTTGGGACAGATGGAGCGCATTTACTCGGCTCATTGCTACTCACTTCCCTTTCATCAGCTTCGTTCAGTCGTATCAATATTGAAGAGAGTAAGCGAATTCCCTTTTATATTTATCTCGATGAATTTCAAAATTACACTACCGCTTCCCTTACCAATATGTTTGCAGAACTGCGTAAGTTTAAAATTGGATTCATACTAGCACATCAATATTTACATCAGTTACAAACTGATATTAAAAATGCGGTGCTCGGAAATATTGGAACTATTATTTGCTTCAAGCTTGGACAAGCTGACGCAAAATATATGGCGCAAGAATTTTATCCTATATTTCAAACGTCAGACTTCACGAACTTAGAACATTTCCATATTTATTTAAAATTGCTCATCAACGGAAAATCTCCACAAGCCTTTTCTGCAAAGACAATTACTATTTCTGACTTAGATTACAAAAAGGCATATCTATATCAATAATTCGATTTCGCTCATACTCGTATCAGAACGAACCTTAAATTTAATACGACATGAACAAAACATTACCGAGTACGTGGCTCAATCACACTCACGAAATTGAACTTCATTATGTGCGTCCACTTTTTAATAAGATGTTTTATATCCGAAGTTCAAAAGATGCTGATTCGTTTTTAAAACGATTTGTGCATCTCAAACAACTAGACCTAAAAGAACGTTTTTGGGCATTATATCTCAACAATGCAAATGGTGTCGTTGGTGTATCAGAGATTGCGAGAGGAAGTACGACATCGGTATCTGTAAATAACAAATACATCTTTCAACTAGCGCTCTTAACTAATGCGGTAGCTATTATTGTAGCGCACAATCATCCATCGGGAACACTTAAAGTTTCAAGTGCAGACAAAGCAATTACCAAGAAACTTTGTAGTGCTGGAGACCTTATGAATGTCAAAGTCCTTGATCACATCATTATCACATCGGAAGACTATGTGTCACTCGCAGACGAAAACTTGATGTAATTCCCTTTTACTCGCCCTTCCCTATCAATCTTTATGAAAACCCCAATATCATATTATGGTGGCAAGATTACCTTGCTCCATAAAATACTTCCTTTAATACCTGAACATACAATTTATACCGAAAGCTTTTTCGGTGGCGGTGCTGTCTTCTTTGCTAAAGAGCCAGCAGAATCAGAAATCATTAACGATACCAATAACATGGTGATTAACTTCTTTGAAGTGTGCAAAACTGATTTTGACAATCTCAAAGTAAAGATAGAAGCAACACTCTTTTCAAGAGCTACATATACCGTAGCACATACGATATACCGAATGCCACATTTGTTCAGCAAACTACAACAAGCGTGGGCATTCTATATCGCTACGAATATGGGCTTTGCCTGTAAAATCGGAAGCTGGGGGTTTGATAAGTATGGGAAGCGATTGAAAACCGTGCGGAATAAGAAACTTCGATTTGATGAAACTATTTCAAAACGTTTGGAGCATACTCAAATTGAAAACAATAATGCATGTAAAGTTATTACAACGTATGATGCCGATGATGCATTTCATTATGTCGACCCGCCATATTACAACGCTGACATGGGACATTATGATGGCTACAGTAAGGCTGACTTTATCAAACTACTTGATACACTTTCTGCCATCAAAGGAAAATTTCTTTTGAGTTCATATCCTTCTGTAATACTAGAAGAATACAGTAAAAAGTATGGTTGGCATACAATTATGGTTGATAAGCCACTTGTTGCCAGTAACGGTGCAAACGAAAAAAAGCGAAAACGCAAGATTGAAGTCTTGACCGCTAATTACCCTCTTTAAAAAACAAATAGAAACCTTTAAAAATTTAATATCTATGAAACTCATCAACGATGCGTTAAAAAAGCGCTTTAGTGAAGTTGGTTGTCAATCAGATACCAACAATCCATTAGTTATTGCCAAATTCTTTCATCCTTCATCACCTGCCACATGGTATGCAACGGAATATGATCCTGAAACAAATATCTGCTATGGCTACGTCACAGGGTTAGCAGAGGATGAATGGGGCAATTTTTCCATTGATGAAATGGAGGCTTTCAAACAAGAAGTCCTTCTCAATATTGAAGGTGCTTTGCTGAAAGGAAACGTTCATATCGAACGAGATTTACATTTTAACGAAACGCGATTCAAAGAACTTAATCTGTAAATGTTATGAAACGAATCGTCAACAAAACAGTCAATCTTGATTGTTCAAAGTATAAGAATTATGAACTCTTAGGAGCTTTCATTCAGCAAGCACACTTGGAATCATGGAGTGAAGAAGAAATTGACATGGTTGTGAAAGCAGCCATCGAAGACAAAGGAAATTATTTTACAACTATCATTAGCCTTCATTGTAAACACGTAGAATCATAAACCATTTAAAATTTAATAATTATGAGTAATCACAACATTATTGACACGCTAATACAGAATATTAGCGATGATCAACAACTGCTAGAAACCGCAGATGAAAAAATTGAACAAGCCAAAGAAGAAAAAAGAGCTATTATTAATCGTATCAAGGACTATCAAAAAGATGCTACGGCTATGATGAAGTATGCAAACGATGAGCAAATCCAAAAACTTGAAGCCTTGAATTTAGATTTATCAGAATCTAAGCAAGGATTGAATTCGGTAGCCACAACAGCTTTTGATATTATGCTTAGTAGCAAGAAAAAAACGATGACTAATGAAAATCTTTACAAAGCGTATGTTGATACGTTGGATGATAAAGAGAAAGCAGTTAGCTATACCGCTTTCAACATCAAATGTCGTCCGTTATTTAACAATCAGCGATTATTGCGTAAAGAAGGAAGTGATCCAAAGTCATCACGTACCAGTATTATTTCTGTGAACGGGAGTTCTGCATCCGTAGTTAAAAAAGAAACATCAGAAAAGAAATAAGCTATGAAACATGATGACTATTTAGAAATTTTTGAAACACAACAAGGCGCAATTGATCGCGCGATGTGGCTGAATTTTAAATATCGATTAACGGATATTCGGTTTGGTGTGATTCATGGAAAAGATAATGATTGGGCATGTGTTGAAAAAATAACCGCAGATGAAATGGGTGTTCCCTTTTTAGATGTGTTGCCTGACAATTATTCTCAAATGACATATTCGCATATTCAGAACGCTAAGTTAGAGCATGATCTACTTCGTCATTTGCAGAACATCGCCAATATCTTTTCAAAGATAGATAGTGAATTATTACTGTATATTATTTACAGTAAGATTCCTCTTGAAAAGCTACTTTGTTATGAATTAGCATCACGAAAACGTGATGAAAAGAATAGATGGTGTGGATTTGAAAAAGCCAAAGAGATTTGGTGTACTGAAAATTAAATACCAAAAAACACTCGAGAATTGAACGAGTGTTTTTTCAATTGTGGAATATGTTTTCTAATTTTAATTAGATGAACTACCAATATTTAGCATTATCCAAATCATTGAGTTTTGAAAGGAATAATAATTCTTGTGGATGAATAAAAGACTCATCTATTAGATTCAAGTTTTTATCTACAATAATATATCTTGGTACAGATTGTAATTCTATAAACTTTAAAAAATCTTGATTTTCAGAAACTTCATCTTTTACAAGAAAACTAATTTCTTGTCCTAGATTTTCTGTCATTTTTTTCCATTTTTCAGTATCATTCTTTTTATCCAAACTAAGACTGATGACAGAAACATTGTTTGGTAATTCCATTTCTTTCATAATATGAACGCCTTTGATACATGGCTTACACCAAGTCGCCCAGAAATCTATCAAATAGTATTTTGAAGGGATATTTTTTATAATATCAGAAAAAGCAAGTTCTTTATTTTGCGGACTTAGTAATTGTAAATTTTTCAACTTCTTTTTGAAAAGAGTATTATTTAGTGGTGCAATCTGTTTCTCAATTTGAGAAAATTCCTTTTTGTATAGTTCTGTTGTTTTAAGCCAATCAATAGCTGCATTATATTTCTTATCTCCTTTATTATCTTGGTGCTTTAAAAAATTGAATACGCCAATAGACAATAAGTCTATATAATTTTGAGAATAATTTTGAGTATTGAGTTTAGAAAAATTAAAAGTATCAACATTGTTTTTCACATACGTAAAAGTTAAATTATATAACGGATCACCAGCAATGATTGGATATGATATATTTTTAAGAAATGTATCTACTTCTTGATTTTTAGGTTCAATTAATTGAAGACTATTGTAATAATGATACTCATTAAGTGTATTTAATATCGTTTGACCAGATGTATGATATTTTTTTTGAAAAAATGCATAGGTACTATCCAATTGCACACGGTTTTGTGAGGTGTTGATTTCTCTATATTGCTGAAAAAAATCATCTAAAAAAAATAATTGATCTGATTCTTCCGATTTCAAAACAATATTTCCTTTATCAAATTGAAATTGGATGCCTTTATTGTCTCTATGTACTAAGTAATAGTGTCGATACGTAGTCATCTTTCCATGAATAACACTAAAACCAAAATATTTTAGTATTTGATAATCATACAGATTCGGTATCGTTTTAACTATAAGCGCATCTTTATTTTGATTATTTTCAAACTCTAAATAGTTATAATTGAGAAATTCATCAGCAATACTAATCCCTGTTTTCATTTTCTCATTAAAGAGAACAGATAATGTAAGTGAATCATTTTTTTCTACGACTACTGGAGTAGCATTGGTTTCCTTCTTAGCTGTTTTTTTATTCTCCTCACAAGATAATAATATGATTAGCGTAAAAAACAGTAGACTAAAAAGCCTACTGTTTATAATTATTTTGTGATATTTCATTTTTTTATTGTCCAAATCCATCGTGTTCGCAATCATAGAAACATCTTGAAACACCAGGTTCGCTTTGTACTGTCTGTGAACAAAAATTGCTTGCGGCATTGGAGATATCTTGACCTGTATCGCCTAAAAAATAACCGCCACCCGGCTCTCTTCCTCCGTTGGAATAAATGATGGTAAGTCTGCAATATCCACCACCTCCACGAACATTTTGTTGTTGTTTCTTGTTAAGAATTGTTACTCCTTCTAAAGTTAAAATGTTTTTTAACATAATCTAATTTTTAATAATTAAAAAGTTTTCTTGAACATTTAGAGACATTCAAGATGTATGTCTTTTCAGCAATCCTAATATGCTACATGAGATATAACTGTTTAATAAGATTTGATTTTACTTTAGGCTATTATTAAAGGAAGGTTTTAGGAGTAACGATTGAATATTAATTCTGATTCAAATATAAATAATAAACGCATATAATTGTAAGATATTATTTCAATAATTAAAAAAATGTATAAGCGTAATAATTGAATTTATAATATGTTGAATATCATTACTTTTTCAACCTCCAACCATCATCAAACTTAATTAAGGTTACTTCTTGTTCCCACTCCGTTTTATCACAATCATATCGTTTTTTACTACTATACGTATTCTTATGCACATGAAGCGTATGATACGGAGTTTCTTCATTTTTAACTTTATAACGAACAATAGCTTCATTTTCAGTTTGCGAAATTGCTACAATTTCTGAAAACGTCATTTTTGTAATGGGAAATCCTGCTCCGTAGGTATCTAGTGATTGCGAGGTTGGAGTAATAGAATAATCTTTGTCAGGATTAGATGTTATCCCTGTTATACTAAGCTTAACATTTACCAATCCTTGTTTCTCAAGATTTCTAAAAATTTTTAAGGCTTCTCTGTCTTCCTTATCAGTCCCATAACGAGCATAAGAATATGAATGTTTTGTTATTCGTTTGGATGTACAATACTGAGGGAAATATTCTTTGATGACTGTTGCCGCTTCTTCTTTTGTCAATTTGCTTGAACAACTCGAAACTAATATTAGAAGAAGTGTAAAAAGAGATAGTTTTTTCATAATTAAAATTTTGTAATTTTTTGGTTAGATAGATTTTTATTCTTCTGTGTAACGAATAACAATTCCTTTAATTTGCTGCTCTTCTTCCTTGTAATTAATGACAGCATGTCCACCAATGGATGCTGCTTTTTCACGCATCATGTTATTTGCCTTTTCTGCTGAACGCGTTGTTGCAATAACTCCATAGCTATTCACGGTACGAACACTTACCGTTCCAATTTCTTTATACTTCTTGGTTGGCTTGTTGGTAATGAATAATTCGACATTTGATGGATTCGTCGGTTGGTATTTTTCTGTTGTTGTTGGAGTAACACGGTACGTTTGGCAAGAAACGATAAATAAAAGAAGTGTTAGTAGTGTTAGTAAAGCTGTTTTTAGTTTCATAATCAATGTGTTTTTGAATTAGTTATACTACAAACATATAAAAAGTTTATTAAAATATACATACTTTAATATGTAATTTAAAATAATCTTACTTTTCAACTTTGTTTCAATTCTGAAACAAAAATCTAATGGCAAAAAAAAGTAAAGTAAAAGATGAAGAGTTTGATGCAGTAATGGTAGAAATTGCAGAAAAAATAAAAGAATTAAGAATTAATGCTGGATATTCTAGCTATGAAAATTTTGCATGGGATAATGGCATTAACCGAATGCAATATTGGAAAATGGAAAAAGGAGAAACTAATTTCACGATGAAAAGTCTATATAGAATTTTGAAGGTTCATAATATGGAACTTAGTGATTTTTTTGGAATGATTAATATTAGTGATTAATTATCAGTAGCTCCTTTTGTCTTAAATATTTGAAAGCCGAAACCTATTCCTAACCAAGGTCTATTCCTATGAATCCAATTTTTTCCTATTTTACCTGACATAGCGTCTATTCCTGTAAAAAGGCTAATTTGGAATTTATTAATTTCAAAAACAAGTCCTCCACTAAAAGTAATAGCACTTTGATTAGATTCTGATTCAATAAAGTTTCTTGTCGTCTCTGGAGTAACTTTTATAGATGTAAAACTGATTCCTCCTACTGCTGATATTGATGTCTTACTTTTAAAATTGGGTGTAAATCTATACCCACATGTTATTCCAACATTAAAATCATTTCCAAACTCTGAATAAATCACCTTATCCTCATCTCTCTCGCCATTGCCAAATCTAATTTTAACTAAAGTAGTAGAAGCCCCAACGATAAATTGTCCTCTTTTTATCCATCTTTCTGCATATTGAGTATATTGATTTTTGGATAATTTAAAATAAATATTTTCAAAATTTGAATCTTGAAATGTTTTCAAATTTTGAGCTTTTGATTTTGATGAACCACCTGTAAATTTTGCGACTTGTATTATATAATCTTCGTTTCCATCTATGTTTTCTATAGTGAAAATCCAACCTTTTTGTATAACTTCCTTATTTGGTGTGGCGGGAGTGATAATAGTACCAGCAAAATCGCATTGTGAAAGCTGAATCGTTTTATTAAAAAAATGTCTTCCTTCTGTAATATCAGTTTGAGCATTTAATGGAAAACAAATAAGAAGTAAAAGTAAGGGATAAATGAATTTCATAATGACTGTGCTTTAATAACACTATAAATTTCAGGAAATAAAAAATCGTATCCTTACGGAAAACCGTAAATGGGCAAGCTTTATTTTTATAAAGAAAATAAAGTTTTCTTGAGAGTAAAAATTTACAATATAATCATTACTTTAGGTTAATGAATTTTGATTGCCTAATAGTATATTAACAATATGACATTTATTAGAAACTTCACTTCTCGTTTTTCAAACAAAACCATTTCAGTTGAAATTGATCCAGACCTTTTAACTGAATTAGATACTATTGACCAAATTACTACTTCGAGAAATATTACGTTTAATTTATACAAATTGATATATCATATTGGGACAATTCAATCTAGGAGATTTGCACCCTCCAATCGATTAAAATTTAGTGACAAATCTGATTTAATTGAAACTATTTACCGAAATACTAATGAATTCAGAGTTAGGGTAAATGATATTAGGACAGCTAATGGTTCTGAAACGCTTACTTCAATCTCCGAGGATTTTGGAATAGGAATTTCGGTTGTAATTGCTGAGAAACTTTTTAAGATTAAACGTTCAACAATCCAAAGAATTTATGGAACAGGAAGAAGACCTGATTGGAAATGTCAAACGACTGATAATAGAATTTTAGTAGTTGAATGCAAAGGCTCAACTAGTATGCAAACTTCAATTCAGCAAGAAGTCAATGCTTTAGATCAAAAGACAAAAGAAGCTGGTGATATTCAAATCGCATCTTTAACAGTCATTAATGAAGCAACAATAAGTACAAATAGATTTCTTGATCCACCTATTGAACAAAGTAATATTTCACCAATAATGGAAAATCATATTTTACGAGCTGGTCATTATGCTTCTGTTTTTAGTTTTCTAGGGAATAGTAGATTGAGCAGATACTATTCTCAGATGAGAAAAAGACTGGAAGGAAAAATTACTCCTTATGAACAAACGGAAAAGAACAAAATCTTCAAAGAAATAAGAACAAATGACCCAATAGTCCGATTTAAAGAAAGGGAATTTACTGGTTCATTCTACGAAATTGAAAATAAAAAATTTCTCTTTGTTGGTGTAGATAAAGAGCTGTTATCATATACAGGCTTTTTAGAGTTCAAAGATTATGAAAGTGATTCAGATACTTTAATTAATGGTAATTATTATAATCTTTTTAAAGATGGGGTTTTGATAATTGAAATTGTTGAAATTCAAGAATTCAATAACATTATTGATATTAATAGGATTAAGAATTATCAAAACAAAATTACCATTAGTGATATTGATGAAATGAATGAAATCTCATTTTCTAAATATTTCATTCATTTACTTAAGAGAAATGATTTTAATATTATTGAAGAACAAGCTATGGTTTCTAGTTTTCAATTTGATTTGGTAGCAAATTATAATGACGAAACATACTTTTTTGAATTTAAATTATTTAAATCCAAGCGAATAGACATAAAAACAATTGATCGACTTAATTTTTACAATAGACAAGTTACAAATGGCAAAATTGTACTTGTTACAAATGGAAAAATTAATTATGAAAGTATAGATACCGCAAGAATTACTGTTATTGATAGGTTAGAACTTAAGAAAATAGCCAACAATTATACTAATCTTATTAAACTAATTACTTCTTAAAAAAATACAAATGAATAAGGAAAATCTAACAAGAGTTTTTTTTCATGAAATAGGTCATTTTATTGCTTTTGAATTAAGTTATAAACTTTTCAATATAGGTCTTGGAACTGAGCATATATGGATTAAACCATATAAACTTAATAATTATATTGATTATGGAGGGGGTACAAAGCCTAAAAAGCCAAAAGATTATATACCAAGAAAAAAAGGTGATATTGAAAACCCCGTTCATTTTATGGCTGGTATCTTGTATGGCTGTTTAATTCAAACAATTTATCTTAAATCAATAACAAATTATAATTTCAGTAAATGTTTTAGTTTCGATGAAGAAGCAAACGGAAAACATGATGTTATTGATTTTGCTACAACACACCTTTATTTTAATGGAAAAAAACGTAAAAAGATTTTAGATTTTATTAATAACAAATATATAGATCAGTTAAACAGTGATAAAGTTCATTTAGAAAAGTTATTTAAGTTTAGTCCATTAGATTTTGCTTATGATTTTAGTAGTGAGCAATTTTTGGATATGGAATTAATTAGAAAATCTCTCAAAGATTTTTTAATAGAACATGAAGTACATTATTCATTTTTGATTAAAAATATAGAGATAATAAAAAACGAAAATAATACTTAGTTAGTACTTCAAATATTCTCCAACAAAGCTAGTAAGATACATAGAAATAAGAAAATCACAATTAGTACTCTACCAACTCTGGTAGTAAACAACCAAAACCGTGGATCATTATCATAGTTCTTCATTATCAATTTTTTTTAAGTATTGTTCTATTTTCTCAATCGTTTCTTCTTTAGCAACTTGACCTCGCTCAAATCGTGCCAACGTACTCTTATCCAACCCAACTTTGTGAGCGAGTTTTGTATAAGTTAATCCATATACAATTCTATGAGCAAACAGCTTCCCACTCAACGTAGTAGCATCAATATTTAATGTTGTAGGTATATATCCTAAAAAGTCATACACGTTATGAAGCGCATATATGGTATTAGAGTGCTTACCAAGTTCCATTTCATGTACAAAATTCTTGTTTACTCCCATCAGTTCAGCAACAGCATGTTGGCTTAAATTTCTGTCCATTCGTTCTTTTCGCAACTCGTCCCCTACGGTTTCAATATGCGCTGGGTACTTGTGGTGCTTGGGTTTAGGCGACGTTAGGCTTAGAGGTAAAAATGGGTAACAAAGGGTAATCTTTTGGCAAGCATGGTTTTTCCCGAACCAGGTGGACCAATTAGAATGATATTGTGTCCGCCAGCCGCGGCAATTTCCATGCATCTTTTGATACTTTCCTGACCTTTTACATCTGAGAAATCAAATTCGGGAAATGCTAAGTTTTTTAGGAACTCTGCGCGTGTATCAATAATAGTTTGTTCTAACACTTCACCTTTGTCAAAGAAATTGATGACTTGTTTTATATTTTCTACACCAAAGACTTCTAGGTTATTGACAACTGCCGCTTCTTTGGCGTTTTGTTTCGGTAGAATAAATCCTTTGAAACCTTCTTCGCGTGCTTTGATTGCAATTGGTAACACGCCGCTAATTGGTTGTAAACTTCCATCTAATGATAGTTCGCCCATGATTAAATATTCGCCTATATTTTCAGATTCAATTTGATTGGAAGCAGACAGTATTCCTAAAGCAAGTGTTAAATCGTATGCGCTTCCTTCTTTGCGCAAATCGGCAGGTGCCATATTGATCGTAATTTTCTTTCCTGGAATTTTATACCCGTTATTTTGCAACGCGGCGGCAATGCGGTAATTACTTTCTTTGATTGCATTGTCTGGCAAACCGACCAAATGATAACCAATTCCTTTTGCAATATTTACTTCTACCGTAATTGTAGTGGCTTCAATACCAAATACAGCGCTTCCAAAGACTTTTTTGAGCATTTTTTAGATGAGTTTTTCATAAAACTATCTTTTTATGTACAAGTTTCCTAGTATGATTTTGTAAGCGTTGAATATTTTGTATGAGCGTTATATTTTAACCTAAAATAAGTAAAAAACTAGCCTGAGTAAAGCCCAAGCTAGTTTTAAAAATATTATGGACAACGTAAAATAAATGAGTTACACGCAAATCCAATTGTTTGATCACATTGTTGACCAAATGAATGACATACGCCAGGTGGTGTTGTATTGATATCACAACCTGGTTGGTATGAAATTCCACCTTTTACTTTACTAAGATTAAAGTTGCTGATCGTTTCTTTTTTTAAACTGCAACTTTTTAATTTTGCTTTTTTCATAATAATCGTATTACTAATTAACGCCTACTCTATTGAAAGGTTTTCGGCTTCTCCTTACTCGTTAATGCATTAATTTATCTGAAAGTTAGGAGTTGTAATAGGTGTAAAAAAGCAAAGCATCCTAATTTTGAACAAAATAAGGATGCTTGTTAATTGTTTTTAAATCGATAAAAAATTAATGATTACAATACGCCGCATCACTTGGTCTGTCAATGTGAATAGGCTCTGTGTCATCTCCTACGATACATTGCCCGCCCTTGATTTTAGAAAGAATTGTCGTTTTTACAGTAGCAATAGTTCGTTTTTTTAATTCGATTTGTGTGTGTGTTTTTGATTTCATATCGTACATGATTTTAAAAAGTTATACTAATTTGATTCTTATTATATCATAATAAGTCGTATTCAATGTAGTACATACGGGCGTTTTTAAAAAAATACATGTCGCTATTTTGAACAAAATGCGGTACTAAAACACATGAAAGATCAACTCTTGACTTCTAAGATGTTTTTTATGTAGATAGAAGGTTTTTGACCTGTGCGTTCTTTGAAGTGTTTGACCAACGAATAATCGCTTTTGTAACCAACTTCTTTTGCAATGGAAGTTATGGAGAATAAACAGAATTTTTTATCTGTATTCAATCGATGGATTGTGTACTCAATTCGTAGATCATTGATATAATCATTGAAACTCTTCTTTTTGTGTGTTTTAATTATTTGTGATAAGTAACTTCTGTTTGTTTTTAACTTTTTTGCCATCGCACTTAAACTACATTCTAGTTTTAAGAAATATTCTGTAGCTTCTAATTTTTCAATTTTTTTGAGAATACTCGTTACTTTAGTAGCTTCAATGTCAAATAGTTTTTGTGCTTTTTTTCGTGTGACTAGGTTTTTATTTTCAGCATCCAACGTATGTATTGTTGATGTTAAGTCGTCCACAATTGCTCTGCTTGATTTTTGCTTTCTAATCATTCTTAAAACTGCTATAATTCCTAGTATGATAAAGAATATCGCACAAATAATAGCATACCAACTGATTGTATTGCTTTGTTGTTTTTCCTGTTTTAGCAATGCAATTTCATCTTTAAAATATTGTGTTTCTTTTTCGTAGATTTTAGTTCGAATACTGCTTTTATCTTTTTCTAATAGTGTGTTTAGTTTTAGATATTCTTCATGCCAATATAATGTTTGATCTGTATTTTTTAGTTTGTTATAACTTTTCGCCAATAAAAGATACGTGTCAATAATATACGCATCACGTTTTGGATCTTTTTTTAGAAGATCGATAGTTTTTAGTAATTGAGATACCGTTTTTTGATAGTTTTCTTGTTGGAAAAAACAAGCCGCAAGAAAGTAGTTTGTGTATGTTTTTTGATAGAAACTGTTTGGTAAGCTGTTATTTTTTAATATTTCATCAGCTTTGTGTAAATATTCAAGTGCCAAATTATAGGCTTCTTTTTTATAAAAAATGATACCTTTTTTAATGAGCAAATCTACTTTTCCATGTTCATAGTTGAGCGTTTCACTTATTGCTAATCCGGTTTTTATGTACGTTAACGCGGCTTCAAACTGTTCCATGTTTAGGTACGTTTCACTTATGATTGTCAATAAATTTACATGATTTTTTTTGCCTTTATAGTTTGTCTTTTCAATACTATTTAGGGCTTCAGTACATTTTTCTAACGCTTTGTCATATTGTTGCATTATTCTATGAATGACAGCAATATTCATGCTCGCCAAAAATTGATAGTTTACATTTTCAATTTTACTTGAAAGATCAAAAAGTGCGTAATACGATTCCAATGCATTTTCATTTTCTCCTAATTGATTGTATATATTTCCTTTTCGCAAGTAACATTTCAAGAGCAATGAATCATCTTTTAGCCGTTTACTATTTTCGATAGCTACATTGGCAAACTGCATGCTTTGTTCATAGTTTTCTTTTTTGTAGAAATGATACGCAACATCTAGCGCATTTTTTGTCCAGTTTTCATCTTTATCCTGACTTTTTAAAAATGTGGTTATATACAGATTTACTTCTTTAGGCGAAACCGTTTTTATACGTATGACGAGTTCATTCGTAGAAAGATTTTGAATACTCGTAGTTGCATTTTGCGCATGCGAAAGTGTGCATGTCAAAAATAATAGACAAAGTATGTGTACAGCTTTTAACATGTGGTAATGGTACGGTTTTAAGTAATTACTATTGGTATTACTTAAATGTAAGAACTTTTATTGAATTTGCAAACGTTCAACGAGTTACAACTCCACAAATCCATACTTTATAGCATAGTTGACCAATTCGGAAACGGAATGAATGTTGAGTTTACTATATAGGTTTTTTTTGTGCGATTGAACCGTGTTTACAGAAATGAAAAGAATTTCAGCAATTTCTTTGGTTTTTTTGTTTTGTGCAATGAGTTTTAACACATCTATTTCGCGTGGCGTGAGCTTGACAGTTACTACTTTTTGTGTTTTTGGTGTTTCTGTTAAATCGTTTATCAGAATGTTTGTCAAACGCGAATCGACATAAGTTTCCCCTTTTCCAACGGTATGAATAGCTTCAATGAGCATTTCTTTACTCGTATTTTTCAAAATATAGCCTTTTGCACCTTTTTGCATTGCTTTTTTAATGTATGCAATTTGATTGTGCATGGTCAGCATTAATACATTGGTATTGAACTTTTTTTCATTTATGGCATCCAAAACATCCAAACCGTCCATTTCGGGCATGGAAATGTCTAAAATTAGAACTTCAATGGTGTTTGATTGCAAAAATTGAAGTGCATCTTTTCCAGAGGTTACTATATGTATTTCAAAGGTTTCTGAACTATTTTGAAGCATCAATTCGATACCTTCAGAAACTAAACTGTGATCGTCGCAAATGAGTAATTTCATAGATTAATGTATTGGAATGTCAATATTTACAATAGTTCCGCGCGATTCTTTTGAATCTATATGGCACGAACCATCAATTGTTGCTAGTTGTTTTTTAAGATTTTTTAATCCAATTCCGCTTTCGTTCTTTTGTACATTAAATCCTTTTCCATTGTCTTCAATCATCATGTTTATGTGATCTGAATTGCGCGTAATGTTAATACTAAGTTCACTTGCTTCCGCATGTTTTAGGACGTTGTTGACCAATTCTTGCAAGATTCGGAAGATAAAAATACTTGTTTGTGAGTTTTGAAATGTTTCCAAACCATGAATCATTGTTTGCACTTTTAGATTTTTGTTTTCAACTTTTTTAGAAAAACTTGTAATTGCATTTTCCAAGTTGAAGTTCGGAATCGGATCTTTGTCAAAACGATGTGAAATGTTTCGCACTTCATCCGTAACGCTATCTAAAATGTGATTGGTTTTTTCGTATAATTTCTTCGTCCCATCATGTGTTTCAATCAACTGTTTATCAAATGCTTGAAAATGAAATTTTACAGATGTTAGTAAACTTCCAATGTTGTTGTGCAATTCTTTTGAGATTGCTTCTTTTTCCTTTTCTCTTGCGGATAATGTTGCGTTTATGATCTCAATTTCTTGGTTGTCTACTAAGTTTTGTATTTTTTGTTTCAGCAATATTTCTTGTTGATCCGCCAATTGATTCGCCACTTTTTTCAGCTTGTAAAAGTAAATCGCAATGATGACAACCAAACAGAGTATAATCGCGAAAGCAAACAAATAACTGTATAACTTTTTATTTTCAGCTTGTTTTCGTGAAGCAATTTCTTCCGCCAAGGCACGCTCTTTTTCAAGCAATGAAATTTCTACTTTTTTTACTTGCGAAAGATATTCTTTTTCTGATGCCGCCATTTCCCAAAGCTTTTGTTCGTTGAACACAGAATCATTTAATACTTCATACATTCGTTGATATTCGTATGCTTTTTTATAGTTTCCTTCGCTTAATGCGAATTCACTTTGCTTTTTGGCTAAATATCTTTCTACAGTAAGGTTTGACGCTTTTTTTGATAATGCAATCGCTTTTGCTAATTCTTGTTTTGCTTTTCCAATTTGATTGTTATTTTGAAATATGGTTGCCTTAGAGATATGAATTTTTGCAATGTATGAACTGTCTTTTTGGGTATTGAAAAAAAGTGATGCTTTGTCTAAATAGTTAATTGCCAATTCTGTATTTTTTTCAACGTACAATTCGGCTATGTTTAAATAACCGTTTGCTAATTGAAAAGAATCTGCTATTTTTTCTTTCAGTGCAATGCTTTTTTTGAAATATTTCAACGATTTTTCATCATCAGATTTTTCATAAAATAATGCTCCTAAATTATTGTATAACTTTGCTTCTTGCGCAATGTTTCCAGTTTCTTTGTAATGATCGAGCGCTTTGGTATAGTAAAATTCTGCAAGTTTGTAATTGTTTGATAAGCTATACACATTTCCCAAATTTACATAGGTTGCAATTGTTTGTCTGCCTACTATTTCTTGCTTGTTAAGTAATAAAGATTTTTGATAGTGATGTATTGCAGCATCATAAATGTTTTTTCTGGTATACACATTCGCAATGTTTACATGTGTGCTGCTTCGTTGTTGTTTTGTAATACTACTATCTTTAATGGTGAGCGCAATTTTATAGTTTTCCAATGCTTCATCATAGAATTCATTTTTTTTAAATAACAACGCTTTTGTATTGTATACGGCCAGCAATCCTTTGTAATTAGTATTCAATTTTTCTAAGTGTTCCGATCGTTTTAATACATTAAATACACTATCTAAGTTGTTTTTATGATTCCAATAATGTGCCTGAATTCGCAAACTTCTTGCCTGACCATTTGTATAAGTATGCAACGTTGCGAAGGAATCTGCTTTCATTGCAAGCATATAACTTTTTTCCCAAGCTTTTTTTCGCAACGCACTAAAAGCTTGCGTATTAAGGCTATCAATGTGTTGTACATGTTTTGTAGTTGTTGAAACCTTTTCTTGTATACAACCAACAAAACATATAGCAAACAGCAGAATACTACTTAAAAAAAATATAACTCTATGATGTATAGCACATTTCATTCTAAATTATTTTCTTGTATCATCAATAACATCTGTATCTTCATATGTAATTACCGTACGTTTTGTGCCTGTAGGTTTTTCTTGAGAGATTATATTGGTTAAGAATATAAAGTCGTTTTTTTCATTAAACTTAAAATTTAATTCACTTCTGTTTAATTCAAAAACTTTATAAATTAATACTGGTTTGTCTAATACGATTGAATTTTCTTTTCTTACGAGATGAATATCCAAATTCAAAACGCCTGCTGCCTCTTTTTCTGTATTGTGGTTTTGTAAATCTTCTGTTGCAAAATCTTTTATTTCAACATTCGATAGTTGACTCCAAATGGTGACATAAACATATATTTCTTCAGCTACTTCTCCTGGGCTTCGAGTTATATGAATCTTAAAATCTTTAATTGATGCTACTGATCTGTTATTTTTCATAATAGTTTTAGTATTTTTTTATGGTTTTAAGTTAGTAAATTAAACTCTTGTACGTATGTAAATACATCTTTTGTTTATTGTTTAAAATTATAGGGCAATCCGAAGATTGCCCTATAAAAACTAAACTGACCTATAAACTTGGATCTATATGTCTAATTAATGAAGCATCCAACGATCTTGCATTTTCACCTGCTGGAATAAATCTTCCTGTGCTAGAGTCATATTTTACAGAAATCGTATCAACTCCACCACCAAATCTTAGCTGAGTCATTGGAGAAGTTACTGTTGTTATTACAGTATTACTTGTTACCTGTGATTGTAACCAAATGTAAACCGTTGTAAATGGTGTCATTATTGCGGTACTAGCTAATAATACTGGAACTGCCGAAACTGCATTTCCTGCGATTTCTGTTCCGTTTACATTTGCATCTTGGAATAACCCAACCGTCATATATGGTCTCTCTGCATATTTATTTTCTAATGCATAAGAATCAGGAGCTCCACCACTTGCGGGTCCAGAAATTGTAGCGTTACTTTCTAACGTATATAGTTTATTTTGAATCGCTCCAACGGGCACTCGTGATAGTTGACTAAGCTTAGCTCCATTTACAATTTGACTCGTAGAAGCATAGATTCCATACTCTTCTTTCCATGTTAATGTATTTGCTTGCATTGGTTTAAAAACCTGCCAAGCTACATTTGGATTTTCTCCTCCTGTTGGTTTTGCAACGATAATATTAGTTCCAGTAGTATATATTACTTTTAACTGGTCGTCTGTAAACGCTGTTTTCAAATTAAATGTTGACATAATAGTATTGGTTTTAACTATTTCTCCTACTCTATTAATGGCTTTTCGGATTGCGCCATTCCCTATGACTGTTTTGAATTATGAACAATTACATTCATCATTCTGAGCAGCTAATAGTAGTAATGCGAGATCACCTGATGATAATTCTTCCGTACTTTTTGCAGCTAAAACTGGCATTGGCAATGAAACTGAAAATGATTTACTCACACATTTTTTCCCAACTGGCCAAGGCAAATTAATGCAACCTTCTAATTTCAAGTTGAAACTAATAACTTGTTTTGTCACTTTAAAATTTCTAATGGATACTTTAATCGATACTCTAGAAATTGGTTTGAATTCAAAATCAGCATCTGCACTGAATGAAAACGTTTTTGAATAGTTTCCAAAAGGTGTTTCTGCAATCAATCTTATTTGTACTGAACCATTTCCGTTTGCTGTTAATTCGGCACAAACTCTAAATCCTGCTACTTTAGGAGTGCATTTTCTAACTGATTGTACATCGAATCCTTCGTATACTTCGTTACTTTTTACTGCTGTAATTGTTGACATAATTGTTTTGGTTATAATCTTTTACTCTTACTCTATTAAGGTTTTTCAGATTCCACCTGTAGTAATGATCATTATTTTTGTACACTCCAAAACTAGGTCAGATACACGTGCTATAAAACACACGTATACGGTATATTTGTCTCACCTATTTATGTGATATTTTTGTTTGATATAGAATAAATTATGCTTCAAACCCTTGTAGATATTGAAAGTTATTAGTTTTAAAGCTTCTCGACTGTGCTCGAAGTGACACAAGCGATTTTATAAAATTTTGTAGTTATAGAATTGATCTCTTATGTGAAATGCACATCAAAATAAATTTGTATTTGCAATTTTATTTCTTCATTTTTAAAAGATGAAAAGAGTAGATAAATCGATACGTTTGGCGAATTATTTAATTGATATTGTTGTAGTTGTTATGATTACAATCGTCTTAACTATTATATTCGGTTCACTTACAGGTTCAGAAAAGTTATTGATTTGGTTTGTGGCGTTTGTCTATTATTTCATTTTAGAATCGCTTACGGGACAAACGCTTGGCAAGATTGTAACACATACTAAAGTTGTGATGAAAGATGGCTCAAAAGCAAATGTGATTCGAATTTTTATGCGTTCGTTTTTACGCATTGTTCCTATTGATGCATTTTCGTATCTTTTTGGAAATCATGAAGGTTTACACGATTTACTTTCAGGCACGCGTTTGGTCAGAAAAGAAGATGATGCTTCTTTGTAGCTATTTTAATTACACCATTCTACCTTCTTTTATAAATTCACGTTGTATCGCTTGAATTAAAGTTGCGTTTGATAGTGTATCTTCTTTATTTGCTAATGCCGTTAAGCAAGCATATTGAACAATGTTTACAATGCTAGCTCCTGTAACTTCATATTCTTCTGCAATTCGATGTAAATCGAGTGCTTTTGACATAAATGCTTTTGGAATATATTTTCCCCAAAGTTCACGACGTTCATCAACACCTGGATTTTCAAATTCGATAATCGATTGAAATCTACGTGTAAAAGCTTTGTCTATATTACTTCTGTAATTGGAAGCTAGAATGACCAAACCTGAATGTGATTCTATTCGTTGTAGTAAGAATGAAACTTCCTGATTGGCATATTTGTCATGCGCATCACGAACGCCTGTACGTTTTCCGAAGATGGCATCAGCTTCATCAAAAAAGAGAATCCAATCTTTATTTTTGGCTTTGTTAAAGAGTTGCGATAGATTTTTTTCAGTTTCTCCAATGTATTTAGAAATTACTAATGATAAGTCAATTCTGTACACATCTTTCTTGGTGTGTTTTCCCATTAAACTAGCCGTTAAGGTTTTTCCAACTCCTGGCGCACCAAAAAACATAACTTTATACCCTGGATTTATTTTGCCTTCCATGTTGAAGTCGGTTAGTAATGTATTGTTGTGTTCCATCCAAACCAATACATTATTGACTTCATTAAGTGTTTTTTTTTGCAAGACTAAATCGCCCCATTCCATGCTTGTTTCAAGCAATTCTGCTGGGAAATCTTGACTTAGTTTTGGTTTTGAGATTGATCCGTACACAAACAATTCAATGTATTCATTATCAAGCAATAACTTTCCACTGATTTTGGGTTCACCTTCTGGCGCACTTCCTAAAGATAGTATTGATTTTTTATGAAATATATGACTTTCATCAAATGCTTTTATGGCAAAGTTTCTGGCCATAAAATTATCGTCTGCAACTATATAAAGTGCAGTTTCTCCCGTTGGAATGATTCCGCGATAGTTGGTTCCTTTGACACCTCCAAAC
This sequence comes from Kordia sp., assembly GCF_965283645.1. GTDB lineage: Bacteria > Bacteroidota > Bacteroidia > Flavobacteriales > Flavobacteriaceae > Kordia. The sequence continues at coordinate 730,322 of NZ_CBDIPG010000001.1, forward strand.
TCTGGGAAATCGCTTCCATTTGGAAAGTATTCAGAGAGTATATTGGTTAAAAAACCTGGAGAAACATGTGGTAATATGGAGAGTAATAGGATGAGTATTTCAAAAATTTGTAATTTATTTTCTATGACAAATTTTGAGAATTCTGAATTATCTTTAGCAAAATCAAACTCAGGAAAATTAACTTCTTCGTCACTTCCTGAAGCTTGTACAAGTCTATACCGTACCGCTTCTTTTATATAATTAATGATTTCAATTTTCATGATATGTACAAGAATTTTAATCGTGGTGTTGGAGGTTATGTATTCTTTGGGATTTTAAAGATTTAAAGTACGGAAGAATCCATAACATATACTACGGGAAAAACACCTATTCTATTGTAAATTAGTAGTATTTACTATTGAAAGATGCTTTTGTATGCTGTCAATATTCCTTTTGATACCGTGATCACTTTCCAATACTCTTTCATAGTATAAAAGTGTACTTTTACTTAAATGTCTTGCCAATGTTGGCTCATACGTTTCCCAAGAACAGTTATTTTCATTGGTTTCCGAGTATTTGTATATTTTTTTATTTTCCTTATTTAAGAAGTCTTTTAGCAAGTCTCGTAATGTTGCATCTTCAATTTTACCTCCAATAAATGTTTCTACATTTTCAATACTTATGATTCTTGGAAGATAGATTGGAATGTGCGTTACTTTGTATTTTTTTGAATTGATGACACTATCTATTGAGTCTTTTAGTTGACTTTCAGGTTTTCTACCACGCTTTTGCAATCGCTTTATTAAATCACTAAAGTAGTCAGGATTTTTGTCTAGGTTGGCGCCAGCACTAATAACTGCGGATAAGTTTCCTTGTTCTTTTTCATCAAACTTAATAAATGCTATTGCTGGATGTTGTTGTTTAAATTCTTCCAGCAAATGTTTTACATAATTACTGAGTCCATTAATAATTTCGACAAATACAACATTCGTTTCTGGCATAATGATAGGATCTTTACCTCTTTTTAGATTATCATACCAATCTAAACTTGTGAGCAAACCACTATTATCAATAGCTCCAGCATCAATATAATGTCCGTAATTTTTAATTTTTGCTGCAGGACTAAATCCTGGAAATCTATTGGTACACGAAACTCCTTGATAGAATGAAACAGCTTCTCCATTGGCTAATTGTGATAAGTTATCTGCGTTTAAAAATAGATCTTCATCATTATACCAAACAGAACAAAATACACCGCGTCGTCCGTTTGTTTTAGCTGTATTTACTAACAAAACTGGAAAGTATGTGTTGGAGTCGTATATATTTTGTTTCCAATAGGATAAAAACGAATTATTATCGAGCAATCTACTCTCTTTTCCTTCTAAAATATTTTGATATGCAACCATTGAATAATACGCTCTGTCTTTGTGTGGAGCGGCATATGCGTTTAATGGAAATACTTTTCTAACAAAATCCCAACCAAGCGTGTATGAGATATCCATTGAAGCAAAGTCTGTCAATGCTACTTTATCAATTTTGTTTGTAATTGCATCGTATTCATTTTGATGTTTTCCAGCAAGTACTGAATACATGGAAAGTCCCATCATACCACCTGAAGCACCTGAAAAAGAAGCTGTTTGTTGTAAAAACTTTCCACCTGTTTTTTCCTGTATTTCATTCAACACTTTCATTGTCCAAATGTTCGCTTTTAATGCACCTCCATGAGAAGCCACAAAGAATAATGGCTTGTTGTTTTGTACTTTGGTTTTTAGCACAGCTTTGTAGGTTTCAATTTTGAGTGAATCTTTTCGAACTATATGTGTAGCATCCGTATCTAATTGATGTACTTTTCGTTCTTTAAATAGTAAGGTTAATGATATAAATACGATCAACAAACTAATACCATACGCAACTACTTTTTTACTTCTTCGGACAACGCCTCCTTGTTTTTCTAGCGATATAATTTTTGAAACATTATCACTTGAATATCCGAGTGTGTCATAGTATTCTTTACCGTTTATTTTTCCATCCTTAAACGCATCCGATTGTCGTTTGATGGCTTGCATTACAAATAAATATTTTAAAATACACGCCAATGTGTAATAAGCTAAATAAATGTATGCCAACAATATAGGCATTGCATTTATAAAGTATTTCCAACCAAAAGCAACCGCTAAATTACTTTGAACTAAGAGTAGAAACATTGCTACTGCAATGATAAAGAAGAATAGAATATAGTTAAAATCTATACTGATGAGTCTGATAATTGGTGCGGCGCTTGAATCGTATATTTTTGATCTGAACAACCGAAAGTAGATATACGTTATTGATAAAAAGAATGTTAATAGTTGTAATAAAAAGTAAGTTGTACAGTTAAATCCTCCAAAAATTGAAATTCCAACTAATAATAATATTGACACCGTAAGAATTGATAAAAAGAAAATCTCTCCTCGTTTGTTAAATTTTTTATAAGCGTCTGTTGAATCTGTAGTTTTGTTTTCTTTTTTATAAGCTTTGTTTTCTTTGTCAATAACTCGCTTTTTTTCTAGCATAATTCCCATTACTATAAATGGAACGATGTAACATAGAATTTTTAGACCACCGATAACTTCTCTACTAAATTCAGCATATAAAAGTTTTGGTTTGTACGTTTCGTGAATGTAATAATGCCAAATACAAAAAATGAACAAGCCAAGTGTATACCGTAAGTATTTTGCCATATAATCTGGTTCATATTCTTTCTTGTTTGGATTTAGTTTTAAAGGCTTGGTTTTGTAGACAAATATATTGTAAACGCCTAACCACCTGTGGATATACCAATAATTTTCATCTTTGCTATCGTTGATATCTTTGGCGTAGTAAATGTAGATTGGATAGTGCGAAATGACTAATGCGAATACTGAAATGATTACATAACAAAGTATGAGCGAAAATGGTCCGCGTTCAATCATATCAATTAAAAGTGTGTACGCTTGATCTAACGCAAGTACCAATAAAAATATAACGGCTAATATGATAAGACTTAAGAAAGAAGCACGCCTAAACTTATTGAACGAAGCGAAAAACTTATAAATTCCTTTGATAAGACATGTGGGGAAATTTTTAAGGCATTTGATTACTTTTTTCATAAAACTTGGTTGATTCATTTTGTAAGAAATAAATATACAAAATAGTTTTTTTGGTTTTTCTAACTACATATAGGTATTATTGAGGTATTGGTTTTCTTATTTCTGTCGCCATTTTTCGGTACATATCTTTTAATTGTACCAATTGATCTTCTTGAATCGTAGCAGATGCTTGTAATTCTTTAATATTGATTGCAATTTTACGCGCTAAAGTTCTTTTGTCTTCTATGCTTTCAGGCTTTTGCCTTAAGTATTGATGTGTTTGTGCAAACTTTTTTAGGTCTTTTGCAACTTGATTTGTTGTGTCTTTTGCTAATATTTTTTCTGAATAAGAAATCGTTTTTTGATCATTTCCCAATGCTAAATACGCTTTCCCTATTTTTTTAACGTCTTCAGGTTTTGTAGAAACATCATTTTCTTTTGCTTCTTCTTTAACTATAAGATTTACTTTTTTAGTGAGTTGCTGTTTAATTTCTTCATTTTCAGGACATTTTGCCAATGCATCCGTAAGTGATTCTACATCGGCTAGGACTTCTTCTTTTTTGTATTCAAACAACCCTGCAACATTTGCTTCCGATATTACCGAAAAGCCCATCATGATGAATGACAGAATCATAAACCAAATCATTTTTGTCATAGGTTTATCTTTTTTAAATAGTAGAAACATAAAAGCGAGCGAACATAAAAATAGTGTTCCTCCGCAAATGAGTAATATGAGTTCTGTTGTTTTCATGGTAGTTGGCTATTATTATTCTGAATATACTTTATTGAAAATCAAACCAGTAAAGTTCAACTTTTTGTATAGCGTATAAAATTCTTCTTCAAAAACTTTTGTATCACTGTGAACAAAAATCTCTGTTGTGTATGTTTCTGGAATTTTGAATAATGATGAATTGGTAAATCTATTTTTCAAAAAACTATACTCCGTAATATCTCCTTTGGTATTATCTTCTAATAATTCCCAAGTTGTTTTCTCTTCATCCAATACATTAATTATCTCAGTTATATTTAAAACGTAGTAATTTTCTTTTTTAATAGTAATTGGTAGAATTTCTCCAGCTCGTTCAAGTATATCATACAATTCACTATCATACACTTTCTGATCAAAGACAAGCGCACTAGTTGTTCCAAACGAAAGGAAATTTGTAGCAGTTAAAGTAGGATTGAATATATACCAAATACTATCTTTCCAAAAATCAGCTTTCTTTTTTCCATCAAATATTTTATATTTTAATATTTCTAATCCTTCAATGTCAGGTAAAACTAAACGCGTTTCATTCTGATCAATATCTATTTTGTATATTTTCATATTATTTTATTATTTGTATTTAAATGTTCCTGATAACAAATCTGCCTCTATTTTACGTAATGCCGCTGGTAAATTTCCAGGTCCTTTAGCTTGAGCCGCTAATAATCTTCTTTCAACTTCTGCAAAATATGGCCCTGTATGAACAACAGAATGTGGTATTGCTGGTGGTGCTGCATGTTTTTTACTCGTTTTAAGAAATACTCCATTAATGGCATCATTAAAGTCTATTCCCTCAGATTTTAATATTGATCTTGACAATGCGGCTCTTGGATCAGTACTTGCTACCATGTGATGTGCGGCTGTGTTGGGCGGTCTGGTTTTTCCACCTGCTACCATATTATCACCTAGTTTTTTAGAATGTACACTCGTAGCTGATCGTCTTGATTTTACAATATCTGCTAATTCCGCTTTAGTTTTATTAGTTTTTAGTGCATCATTTAATTTTTCAATTTCTAACTTGTACGCAGGTGGATCATCAATCTTTAATTTTTTCAAGAATTCATCATAACTATCACTTACAACTACTTGTTTTCTAGTTCCTTTTGGTCTATTTCCTATAATTGTTCTGTCACCAGTAGTTGAATTTCTAGGCTTTATTCCTGTAGGGCTTCCAGTGCCTACATCTGCATGCGAAACCGTTGTATTTCCATGTTCATCCGTGCGTTCTTTTACTAAGATTACTTTCGCATTAAATTCTCCCCAAAGCTCTAACCAACGACCACTTTTTTCAAGCCAAATTCTTCTAAATTTAAATTTATCTAATATTTTCTGACGTAAGTTACTTAATTTTTTAGTTCCCTTTCCTACTACTCCACGCATGTATACAACTAAGCGTGTTCCTTTTATTTTTGCAGCTCCTTTTCTTACTATGTTACCAACACGTGTTGTGCCTTTACGTATGAAGTTTGCTCCTTTTACGAGTTTTTGACCTATTCTAGTTGTTTTAGCGGCGGCTACAATGCGTTTGAATACTTTCCCCATTCCTAATAGAATTTTATCTAATAAGAATTCCATTACTATAACAGCCATTGCTAACGCTAATGATTTTCCAGCTCCAACGGCATCACCTGCCCAGGCTTTTTTAACGTAATCCCAAATGTGCCCCATTGCTTGATATACTGCATATGCTCCGAAAATGATTATCATTGCTTTTACAATAATATCTACAGCAGCAACTAATCCTGCTCCACCTGTAAAAAAGGCTATTAATCCTGCCGCAATTAAGGCGGTAACTAACGCCGCAATAATCCAGACTTTATTTTTATTCCAGAATACTTGCAATCCTGTCATCATTTGACGTCCCATAAACGCCAAACGTGTTGCAACGTCTAAACGTCCCGTTTTTGTTATTAATACAGCCGGACTGTTATCCATATTTGGTGTTGAAGCAACTTTTCCTGGTTGCGGATCTGTATTTCCAACGTTTTCCGATTCTACCAACATTTTATTGTTGTAATGATCAAGTTTTTCAGAATTAGACATCGTTATCCAATCTGGATTTGGCTTTTCTGCTGCTTCCTCCATTGATTCGCTTGCTGTTCCTGTACGTTCATCAACAGATTGTTCTACTTGTGGTGGAAGCGCATATCCTGCCGCATCTGCCGCTGATGCTTGAAATTGTTCTGTAGTTATTGCATCTGCGCCAGCACCTCCAAGCTCTAAAGGAACACCTTCTTGCATTTGTGGCAAATCTGCTATTAATTCTGGATCAAGTGTAACTGCTGGATATGGTTCGAGTGTGACATCATTATCACCTAGTTTTGATTTTGTCAGCACGGATTGTAAATGATCAGGTATTGCTGTTGTTGTACTTGTGGCATCTGTTGTTTGTCCTCCTGCTTTTTTCCCCATAGCCGCCGTCCAATTGTCTTCTTGCCCAATTGGAACTTCAAAGTCTTTTAATGGTTCTGCCGGATTTCCGCCTAAAGCAACTTCTGCTAATGCTCCAAAGAATTGACCTGGTGCATACAACGCTCCTAATTGAAGATTCCATAGAAAACGTATGATTTTTATGAGACCAGTTGTTAAGAATTTCATTGCGTCAAGCAGTAAATTATAGAATGCTTGGTATAATGCCAATATTGCATCTAATGCCGCACCTAACAAATCAAGTAAAGCGTTTACCGCTTTTTTGAGCCCTTCTGCTAAGACATTTACAGCTTCTACGGCAAGGTTTACTGCTTTGTCAATTGCCGCATTGAACTTATCGCGGAGTTTCGGGAATGCCGCTAATGCTACATTCACCAATGCTTTTAGGGCTTCACCAAATACTTTAATCATTCCAACTATGGCATCTCTGGCAAGATCAATTAATTTGTTTGCAAACTTTTTAGCGGCTTCAATGAGTCCTTTTACAAGTTTACGAAGTCCATCAAAGAGCTTGTTCAATCCAGCTTTTAGCGCATCAAAGAAACTGCTTACGGCATCAATAGCTCTGTCCCACCAACTTTTCTTTTCCGAGTCTTTTTTGGCTTGTGCTTTTTTACGCGCTGCTTCTCTGTCTGTTTTCGCTACTTCTTTGTCTGCTTCTTTCTTAGCTGTACTATATTCTTTGGTAATTTTTGTATCTGCATCTTTGACTTTTTCGTCTATTTGTCCATCAATTTTTTTCTTTTCAGCATCAGATTTTTCGCCGTATTCTTTTTTGACGTTTTCATTTTCTTTTTGCCATTCACCTCGTTGTGCTTCAACTTCAGATTTTGCAGTATTTTGTGCTTGTTCTTGTTCTTTTTTTACACGTTGTGTTTCAGTATCTATAGCATCTTCAGATTTTTTATGTTCTTTTTCCTGATCGGCTTGCATTTTAGCATATTCTTCATTTTGCTTTTGCATGTCAGGTGCTAATTCTTTGTCAATATAACCTTTTGCTTGCGTATCAAAACTACTTTTAATTTCTGCTGAAACTGTTGGTATTTCTTCAGAAAGTGCGGTTGTTTCTGGTGGAGCTGATAGTTCTACCGTAGGTGACATCATTTCTAATTCCATTTCAGGATAGATGTCATCTTCGCCTTTGTATAGCTTGCTTTCTGCTAAGTTTTTAGCTTGCTCTTTGTTTGTTGTTTGTGTAGATTCGTCTAAGTTTTGTTTGTTTTTGTTTGGATCTGCTTGTCCTGTTAGATCAACTTTTGGTTTAGTTCCTGGACTTGTTGTTACACTTTCAGATGTTGGTAACTTCCTAATCCCACTTTTTATTTGTGATTTACGATCTTCTTCACTTCCACTTTTTCCAAAACCAAAGAAACTACGAATTCGTGCTAGTACAGAACTTGGCGGTTGTACGCTTTTTGTAGGTATTTGTGCGCCTTCTTTTTTTCCTTTCGGACTTAAGTCTGGCAAGATTGATTTGTCGCCTTTTATTTGTTCGCCAGCTTTATCTGAAGGTGCTTTTGCTTTTTGTTTTTGAACAGCTGTTTTTGTCGGAATTCCCGTAGGTTGTTCTATTTCAGGAAGTGATTCTCTTAGTGTTTTTTGTTCGTTTGCTTGTACTTCCGCTACAGCAGTATTTGATTCTTTTACACCTCTGATGAAGTTTGTTGGTGTTTGACTTGCCAATCCGTCAGCATATACTTTACTGTTTTCTGTTGGCAATGCCAATGGTGCATCTTCTTCTTTTACAATTTCTTTTTCTACTACACCAACTTTGGAAGCATCAGGGATATTATAGGCTTTTCCGCCGCCGCTAGTACCTTTGGTTTTTCCTTTTGGGGTTGTTTTTGTTTCTCCAGCTACTTTTGCTTCAGCTGTTGCGGTTACATCAGTTGTTGACGTTTCTTTAGCAACTATTGGTGACTTTTGAGCCTCTTCTTTCTTTGTTTCTTGTGCTTGTGTTTCAACTTTTTCTTCTTTCTTTTCTTCTAAGTTTTCAGTAGTTGTTGACCTTGTTGATACTGTTTGAGATACATTTTCGGCTATAGCCGTATTTTCAGTTGTTGTAGTTTCTTTAGCACTTTGCTGTCTTGTTGGTGTTATGAATAAGTCAACTTCTTTATTTTCGGCTGAATTTTCATTGTTCTTTTTCAGTTGCGTTGGCGCAATAAACATACTTGACCGAGAGCTGTTTGCTTTCGATTTTTCAGAAGTATTTTGTTGAGTGCGCGCTGTTATCATAGTATGTTAGAGTGATTTTTGAAGTTTTTTACCATTCAATATGCATCCTTTTGTCCATCCATTTTAGTTGAAATAACCCGATGCTCCATGGTACTTTGTCTAAGAGTATGTCTTGGGCTAAACGTTCTACAACTAGAGTTATACTATCTTTTTTGAACGTTATTTGCCCTTCTCGTTTTATGAACATGTCACGTAATGTGTTTTCTGAACTATTTTTTAATACTGACCAATGTTGTATGACAGCTTGTAATAACTCATTGCACAACGCTTTATCTTCGTCTGTTAGTGGCGTTTGGTAGTTGATGATGGTATCCAACGGAATTCCTAAAAATATTTTTTCAAGAGTAAGCTCTACATCAGTTGCTTCTTCTGTTCCAGTCGCTAGAAAATGTAGTAACATAGCCGCTTTTCCAACGGCTGTTATTTTGTTGTCAGCATTGACAAGTTTTGCGCCAGTAAAGAATCTTACGAGAAATGGATTTAATAGAATTAATCCTGCTTTTTCGGTTGTTAGCGGAATTTCGCGTACTGGCGAGTTGAGTTTAGATAGTTTTTCAAAGATTCTATTGTCTACTTCGATAGTGCTTTCTTGATTTGTTTTTGGTACGTTTTGTTGTGCTGTAGCTGGATGTGACTCTTGTTTTTCTTGTGAATTTGTATCTGTAGTAGTTTCAACAGTATTTTCTTGAACTTTTTTTCTTTCTGATTGATTGGTATTACTCGTTTCTTGATCAATAACTGCTGCTTGATTTGTTGTATTTTTTGTAGATGTTTTAGTTTGATCGTTTTCTTTTGAGGTTTGCGTTTCTATGTTATTTTGATCTGTCAATTTGGTTACCTCATCTTCTTCCTGAAGCTTATTTTGATGATTTTCAGTTGTAGTTTGCTCACTTTTTTGTTGCGAAGAAACCTCAATTACAGCATCAATAGCCTGTGTTTTGTTTTGTACGGTATCTTTTGTAATGTTTTGTTTAGCAGCATCTTCACCTGTTTTTGTAGTTGTTTTTTGTTGTGTATTTGTGCTTTTATCAACCTCATTCTGAACATCTTTTGTGATCGTTCTTATTTCAAAGATGTTATTGATGGCTATGTTTAACGGTTTTTGCAAATCGTATTGAATAATGGTTTGTAGTATTGCAACCGAAAGATTGTGTTCGTTTACATTGACTAAGCGTTTTTGTTCCGCAAGTGCTTTTGGAGTAAATAGTTGGATGAATGTTTTTGAAAATTGCGCTAACGAACTACTAAGTCCTAAGGTTTTGAACCAAATGTTAGCTTGCGCTTCCTGATATATTAGCTGTGATTTTCCACAGATTGCTTGTACAAATTTTTTAAAGAAATTTTCTTCAAGTTTGATGTATTGTTTCGTGATTTTCTGATTTGTTTCAAGGATTGCAGCAAATTTTTCAAAGTCATTTCGCAATAGCGATACCATTCGTTCTATTGTTTCCGAATTTGATGAAAAAAGTGCTGTTAACGTTGTTTTTTCTGAAGCTGTAAATTGTACAATAGTACCCAACCATTCTTTGAAATTTTTTACAGAGATATGTGCTGGCAAGATTCCATTTTTGAGGTATAAAACCAGTGCATCAAATGGAGACGCTACGGAAGTGATTGTTGCACGCACACTTCCATTTTTCGTCGTACCATGTTCATTTAGGCTATGAAGTTGATCGTTGATTTTAGTGATTATTTTTTCTTGTAATTCGTCAAGATTTATATGATCAATTTCAACATTTATGTCAATTTCATCTATGCTACATTTTTTATTAGGATGTTTCTCATCCCATGTATTACAGAGTTTTTCTACTTTGGGAAGCAATCGATCTTGAAAAAAATTCACATAGTATTGCTCCCAAGAAATGTCTTGTTCCTCATGATTTACAGCTACTTCAAATAGTATGTTATGAACCGTATGCATCTTTTAATTACGCTTCTTTGTCGAGCCATGTACAGCATCAAATTTTGTTTTTATTGACGAAACTTTCGGAGTGAAATTATTCACATATGTACTGTCAATAGTATGTCTTGGTTTTTTTACATATTCAGTATTTCTATTTTTCGAATCTATAAAGAAAGTATCTAATGCAATGATTAAACTATCACCTGTATTTGTTATACAACGAAGTACTTCTAAGACGATCAATTCCATGATTTCATCTAGTTCTAAGAATGATTGATAAAAGTTAGGGTCAATATTGTCATTTTTATAGTATTTGTTTATTAATTCGTTTCTTAACCTGTTGATTTCTGTAACAGCAGGAGTTGCTATTGAATCCAGGTTTCTACTCGCTATAATTGCATCCATTACTTGATCTAATGGACCTAATACATCATTTGTGAGAGAATCTCTAAATGGTTGCTCGGTATAGCTCTCTTTTATCGTGTTAAGCAACTCAGTAACTCCAAGTATTTGTAATCTATTATCATAAGATGTTGTACAGTCTAATTTTTCTAAAGAATCGTCTGGTCTTGTTGATTTAACAGTTATTGTTTGGTCTTCAGTACAGCTTACTCCTGGAATTGAAATTACTACAGTAACATCTTCATTGATAAAATCATCATCCGTTGGTATAAGATATTTGTGTTGTCCAGTTTGTCTTAATTTAGATTCATCTATTTTACGAATCACCTCGTATGAGAAATAATTTTTGTCGATAAGTTCGTGTGTAAATACAAATTCGTATCCACTTTGCGTCCATTTTGATGCTTGAACGTCTTGTACTATTGTTTTTTGACTTGGCGTGTTGTATACGTTGATTGCAACTCCACTTTGAGAAAATCCATCAACACTAAAGCGTAACGTAGTTCCCCATAAAAATTCAGGTACTTTGTTAGGATCAAACATGTATTTACCATTGTTCGGCGTAATAACATCCGCAGGTAATGATCTGTTTGTACTTTGTAAGTTTCCTGTTTCTAAGGAAACTCCTCTAAATACTACTGGCGTGTCTGGCAAACAGAATTTATCTTTTGTAACCGAAATTCCTCTGTGACGACGAATTATTGTTTTTCTAGTTTCTTGCGAGCAAAGTATGCCTTCAGTAGTTGCTGATACTCTTAAAAACACTTCAACATTTACTCCATCTCCATTATCTGGAATAAGGTATCTGTTTGGTTCACTTGTTTTGTCTAATAATGTATCTACATTATTTGCGCGCATAAACCATTCATATTTGTAGTAACTTCTATTGATAATGTTTGCTGCTAAATCGATGGCTAATCCATCATTTACCCAACTTTCATTACTCGTAGATATGGTTATTCTTAATAATTCTTGTATTCTGTATACTTTGGTGGTTGCTTTTACTTCACCATCTGCTATAAAACGTATTTCTTGTCCTAGTAATTCTTCTGGAACAGCTTCTGGGTTCAATTTGTAGTTTCCTAGTACTCCTTCTATAAATGCTGTTCCATCTGGTGATGTAAGACTAAATGATGAAGGTGTTACTGTAATTGGATATGTTGTTGGATTTCCGATAGTATCTGACTGGATGTGACAGATTTCAGGAGCTATAGTTACAGTTACATTTGGTCGTACTTCTCTTATTCTTAATAAAACAGGAGTTTGTGTACATGCTTTTTCAATAAGTCCATCTTTTACTTTTACTTCAAGCGAATATTCTTCATTGATACCGCCATCATCTGTATTTATTGTAAAGTTGATTCGTTCTTTATCAGTTAAAACAATATTGTTTTTAGAGTCTTTCCATGTATAGCTTAGATAGTCTTCAATTGTTGGTATTTGACCTTCAAGACCATGTGAAGCAGTAAGATCGATAATTAATGTATTTCCTTGCCAAACAACATTATTATAGTTTGCTTCAATATTTGCAGGAACTTTATAAACTATAGTTGTAGCTACTGGATTTCCGTCAATTTCAAATTCGATAGGAACACCAATTAAGCTATCAGGAACTGCCATGGTTTCAAATACATAGTTTCCTGGTTCTCCAAGTAGTAGTTTAACACCAACTTCATCTGCTATTGGACATGTTAATTCTACTTGGTCGTCTGAAATATCTATAGCTACTGATCCAACCTCTTGATCTTCTAACCAGCAGATTGCTGGCGGAATGCTCACTGTAATGTCTGGTCTAGCTTCATCAATTGTTAGTTGAAATTCTGATGATGTACACAAGCTACTTTCTGATCCTATGACACGCATACGAATTCTGAATATTCGGTTTACATTACCATCTACAGCACCTATGTGTAAATTAGCGGTTAATGACGTTGCAATAACCTCATTATTTTCATTGAGCCATTCGTATTGAAAGTATTGTTTATCATCATACGCATGTGCGGCAATGAGTTTTACGTTTACGCCTGTGTTGTCCCAACTTATAACTTGAACACTTGTTGTTACTGAACCTGGAATTTTATATACACGTGTTTCCACATTTTCAACAGCAACATCGTTTACAATGTATGTAATTGGTTCACCAACAAGTGCATCTGTTACAAACATTGGGTTTAGTGTGTATATTCCATTTGAGAATTCAATGAAACTTTGTCCATTTACTGGTTCTTGTGGTGACGTTAGTGTTCCGTCAGATGGAGTTACAACTATTTGTTCTGGATTTGGGGATGTAATTTCTGTGTTGTAACATATTTCGTCAGTAACCACTACATCAACTTCTATAATTTCACGTTCTTCATCAATGCTTACAGGAATTTCTAATTTACACGGAACAGGATTTCCAACGACGTCAATTACAATGGTAATATCTTCTTGGAAAATATTTTCTTCTGTGAGAATTAATATGTTTGAAGGATTTTTACCTTGTGCTATTTCTGAACCGTTGTTACGTTTCCAAATGTGTTGTAGATATACCAAATCTTCTAATTCATGTGTTACGTTTAGGTTGATGACTAAACCATCGTCTGTCCAAGCAACAAATTCGTAGGTTGCTGTGACGTCTTCTGGTAATTTATAGACCATTGTTTCGATAGGAATGGTTGGAATTTTTCCATCTACAAGAAAACGAATTCCTTCGCCCAGTAATTCATCTGGTACTTGTGTAGGATCAAACGCATATCCGTCTGCTGTTGTTATGATAAATGCTGTTCCATCTGGTGATGTTACCACACCTCTTTCGGGTTCTATAATGAAATCTTCTTGTGCATCATCGGAAGGTAAACAGAATTTTTTACGTGCTATTGCTAAGGTTACAGGATCAACAATATCACTGTATACTATTGTATCTGGTGCGCATTTCGCTTTGCACATATATGGCAACGCAAAGTCTAAAAGTACTTCTCTTTCAAAAACTTCTACTTTTGCATCGGCTTCTTTTAAGGTTACTTGTTTTTCTCCAATGTATACAAGTATAAATGTTCCTCCTTTTGGAACTCCAGCCATGTGTTCTAAACCAGGATGTTGTTCTACAAATTTTGATAAAATAAGTTCTTTATACAGGTTTTTTCGGACATCATCTAATTGTAATTTTAACCAATTAAATTTTTCTTTTAAACAACATAATCCTGCAATTTTGTGGATTAAGAATTCATACATTTTGTCATGAACTAGTTTTCCAAATGTTCCTTTATTCGTTGCTGTAGAAAGTGTGAATACTACTTTTTCTACTTCTGTGCATAAGTCTGCAAATGCTCGGTGAAATGCTGTCCATCGTTCCGTTACATATACATCTTGCAATTGATTGATGAATCTGTATTTTACAATTTCAAGATTTGTGATGATTCGCATTGGAATTTCGACATACAATTTAAATTCATCACTATCAACATCTATCGTTTGGTTATTTCTTATATTTTCAATTTCTGAAACTACTTGTGCTATCACATAATCAGCTGATAGATTTTCAGGATTTATATTAGCAACTACTTTTTCAAGTACAAAAGCAAGTGACTTTTTGTAAGTGGCACTTGAGCGAATGGTATAGCTAGCGTCAATATCTGCACCAATAACGATTCTATCTTTAGCGGTTGCTGCTAGTTGTCTCTCGGCTGTTTTTTGACTTACAGAATTAGCTATTTTTTTTATTCCTAGGGTTACATCTCTTACTGAAGCAACTGGTGTGCTTGCATTGTCTTCTATGGCTGCTTTTATAGCTGCTACATCTTTTACATTTCCAACAACTTCTTTGTCATTTTCGGCTTTTACTGCAGTTAGTACCGTATGTACATCAGCTACCGTGTCGTTTGTTCCTAAAACTGTAGATTGATAGCGTCTAAAAAAGTCTATGGCTCTATTTGCAACACAGTTAAATTCTTCTTCCCACGTTTTTACAAGTGTTACATATTCTTTTGTTTCGCAAGTATCTTCATCAAGTGATATACTGTTTACCGGAAAACCTATACTGATTGCTTTTACATCAAAAGGTAAGTTGTATTGTGCTTTCTTTCTGAGGATATTTTTTAGTGCAATAACAAAGTTTTTCCCTTGATGTCCTTCTATTCTATAAAAATCTTTATCAAGATGATTGTAATTTAAAGGATCTTTAATACAATCTAAATCTTTAAGATTTCCTGTATTGTATCCAAGTTGATATGTAGATTTTCGATTTTTGTTCGATTCTGGATTCCAATTTGTTACAAGAGATTTTCCACTTTTGTAATAGTACGGAATTGAACGTTCACTTAGTTTTGCATCATATGATTTTGATGGCGTAATTTTTATTTGCGCACTGTTAAAATCTATGATATTGAAATCACTTAGTTGATAAAAAAACTTTATACATAACGTTCGGATGGCTATTAAATTTTCATCATTTTCCGAAACCATTGGCGACGGATAAAATTGATGTCTAGTTTCTAAACGTGTAGTAGGTTCGGGAGTACCTAATAGTAGATGTTTTGGAAATGCTTTTATGTTGGGAACACATTCAAATTGTGAATGTAGAATGAGTTCTTTTATTTCGCGATATGTTTCGATTAAATCTCGTAATAAATCGTATCTATACTGAACATATTCATCATCAAAATCATTGAAAATAGTATCAATATACGTTGCTATTTGACTTGTGAATACGCCGTATTTTTGAAAGTTGATTCGTGGGCTGAATTTTCTGATGATTGTTAAAATTCCAAGATATAAATCGTCTTTTAGTGCAAATGTATCTTTGTATTGCTTCAAAATTGGAAAACCAACATTTGTATTGTCTTTCGTTAGAATAATTCTTGGCAAACATAAATCTGGTAAGTTGTCATAGTATGTTAGTACATCATGACTTTTATAGATGGTATCATTTGTGAGAAGATATTTTTGATTGCTTATATGCGTGATTAAGAATTTCAGATTACTGAATACTTTGTTTCCCGTTTCGTCACAACCAGAACCGCCACATAACCCTTCATCTTCTGTATAACTTTCTACGTACGCTATAATGATACAATCTTTTAGCGTAGTGCCTTCTTCAATACTAAAAGAGGCGAGCGGAAGCTCGTCGCCAGGACGTCCCGTCGCCTCTTGTTCGTAGAGTTCATATACTTTCATGTCACCTTTCACTGGTTTAAAGAGATCGTAATCCGCTTTGTCGGAAAGGGCTGAGTAGTACTGAAATCTACGTGTTTCTGATTTTATGATATCGCCATCGGTTGTAACTCCTACACCTTGGCCAATTTCTATATGTTTGTTTGATGATGAAACAATGTTTAAACCGCAACCAACTCCAACACCTGTAAGGTAAATACGGCTCAATCGGTCTTGATCTTCGAAGTAATTTACGATTTTATTTAGATTTTTGTGTGTTAAAACCTGATCAGGTAAAAATTCTTCATAAATATTACCTCGTGTGTTTAAAATATGTAAATACGGTTCTTTTTTTTCTATTGTTTTCATCTGTATTTATTTTTTAAATGTAGGTTGTTCAGTTGCCTTAGCTGTTAAAGCGTTGCACTTCTGAGTTGCTTCACTTTTGTGATGTTGTTCTCGGTTTGTGTATGAAATTCATAACCGACAACTTATAACAGTTAACTCACAACTAATGACTTACATTATTTTATTTCATTTTTTCATCATTCGTACTTGGTAATTCTCTAAAGCGATCCAAGTGCACTTCGGTTAAGTATTATTCTGTTTTTCAATTCGCCATCTTCATCATTACAATCGTGTAATGTTCCTGTTGCATATATAGTATTCATTCGGTTGATAGCACATAATAGGTCTTTCGTACTTTTATGTGTCGCCATGTATTCATTGGAAGTTCTACTTTTCGATTTTAGAAATGCTTTCCAATATTTTTGCACGTATTTCATATCGTACAATTCGTCATTTTCTATAATTGTATAGGTAAAATTTTCATCACTTAGTTCTTCACCAACTTTAAATACAGGAGCTTCTTCTTCAGAAATTTCTTTATTTATTATTACTTCTGAAACCACAGGTTCCGAGATAATCATATCACCTATTCCATCTACAGGGTTTACATCAATTGGTGTTTTTTCAACTTGTGTCATTGCGCCATCAATATGTCCAACCCAACAAATTCTAGGAAGAATATGCGCTGGCAATTCTCTTCGAATTAAGTCTTCCATAAAAATTCTGAAATCTATATTGGAGAATCTTGCCGTATATCCTGGAAATATGATGGTTACTTGATACGAAAACGGATCAACTTCACTGCAACCCAAACATTTTTCGTCTATACATAAAGGCAAACAATCGTTGAGATCGTTAATTTCTTTACGCTTGTATGGTAATGTTAAAATATTTTCTATGAGATAGAAGCTTTCGTCAAAGAGTAAGTTTTCAATGAATAGAATGGTTTCTAATCGTTTTTGTGTGGCTTCTTCTTTTGTGTCATAGTAATGATTGTATTGTCTGCCAATTACCTCATCTTTTTCATTTAACAATGCTAAGTAATAGCGCTCAGAAGGTGTTTTTGTTTTGCGTAATACGAAGTTTTCACGATTGGTAGCTAATTTTAGTACAATTAGTAATTCGTTTATTGCCGATTGCTTGGAAAGAAAGTCTTTTTGAGATGATAAATATATCATACTATCACTTTTTATTTTCCAACGATATTCTATATGAACACCTTCACTTTCAGTGTCACGTTTTAACGTTTCTATTGTAATGTTATCGTTAAATAAGTCTCTACGTGTATAATCGTCTAAACCAGAAAGTAAGGCAATTCGTTTTTGAAAACCTGAAACATTTGTGGTATTCCATTGCTTATTTTTTCTGTAATTGAACGCCAATCCACGTTCTGAACTTATGATATCGTATTCTTTTATGAATCTGTTTTTTGTGTTGATAATGTTGTTGTCTACACTATTTTTCGATCTTCCAAAAAGCTTATACATTGTGTTGGTATAGTCTTCAAATACTTCTGCAAAACGTGCGATTAAATGATCTAAAAGATCGTTTCTACGTGCATTGAAGTCTTCTAGCTTGTCAATGATGTTTTCTACATTTTCTTTGTATTCAGGAAAATCTTTTAACAATGTATCTATTCCATTGATGCCTTCTACAGCTTTGAAAAAGTACGTTTGTTGTAAGTCTTCATCTGCCGCCAATAATGTTTTTACATGCTCTAAATGAGAGAAATACGTACTTAATATTTGATCAAAGAATAGTAAATATCCTTGTAATTGTTTTGCTTTCACTTTGCGTTCGTCTGAAACTGTATTGGAAAGTCCATAGTTGGAAATACCATAGTTTTCTGGCAAGTGATGTTGTACTGTTTGGTATTTTATATCGTTGTGCACACCTAACGGCATTGGTAAATCGTCAAATGATTTTTCCTGATTTGCCTTTGCTTCTGCTTTAAGTATTGCTAAATTTTCTTCTACCAATTCACGATTTACACCAATTGGCAAGAATCCTTTTTTATATTTTAATGTGCTTTGATCACATAGTATTGGCAAGTGATTTTCTGCTACACAAATAATCCAAGGATCACTTTTTGCCGTTATGTTTTGATTACAATCACCTTCTTCACCTTCTGTTTTTGGCGGGCAATTGTCAATACTTATGTTTTCAATGAGTTTTATACCATCAATTTTCATGATAATGTTCATAATGTCTGATAGACGCACATCTTTGCGAAGCTCTGATTTTTGGAGTTCTTCCGTGGTAAGGAATCCGTTTTCTAGGACTGGTCCTTCAAATATTTGATCTGACGAAAGTCCGCTATCAATCATTTCTGTAAGTGTATTTACTTTGACACTTGGCGATAGATATTGTCCAACTTCCCACTGAATTTTTGCATCAATGAGTTCCTCATCGGCATCGTTTTCTAGTTGAATTTCAGCACAGACACGTATGCATTGTTTTGGTATTTTTTTTACGTCAACCAAGTCTTCACATAAGTTGCGATTGTCATGATATTTGGTAAATATTTTTGCTATGATTTCTTCTTCAACAAATGCTGAACCTTCTTCAAAATCAACAAGAATTGTGTATAATCCTTTGATATTAAATGGTTTTGTTCTGTATTCAGATTTTTCAAATCGTGTAAAAGATACTTTTGGTGCTTCCGAATTACATTCTGCATAGAGTTTTAAATCATGAATGGCTAACCAGCAGTTTCGAACACCTTTGATGTCTATAAATAGTTTTCTATAATCTATAACCGTTACTGGTTTACAGGTGAGAATATTTTTTGCAGATTTGAATTGCTCGTGCATTTTAGCAAAATTATCATCTGCGGAAGCTACCAAGTTTTCAATTGGCTGATCTATGCGCAATCCTAAGTCTGTAATGGCATAACACAACAATTCCATAATTGTAATTCCTGGATCGTGAATGTTATAGTCTGTCCATAATTTTCGACTGAGATCTTCAATATATTGCTGTCCTGCGTCTCTTAGAAACTGAAAGTCCAGATCGTCATTGTAGCTTACATTGCTCGGTATGGTTATATGTTGATCTAAGATTGACATAGTGTTGTTGTTATAGCGTTTACAGCATGCAATTCTGGCAATACTGAGGTTAAAATACTTTTTTGATCGGTTGGAACGATTTCATCTTTTTCTTCTCCATCATGCAACATTTTGAAATCTTTGATATAGTCTACATAGTTTAGGTTTTCAATGTAAAAGATAACTTCACTTGCATACATTGCATTTCCGAAAGAAATTATTTTGTCTTTGTCAAATGCCCACGGCGATAAGTATTGTGCAATGTCTTGTTGTAATTGTTTGGCGTAAAAGTTAGCGTCTAATCCTTCGTAAAATCGTGCTTCTAGGCGTATGGTAACTTCTTCATATACAGGTGATATTACTTTTGCATTTACGTGTAACGTATTGAGTTGATTGATATATGTTTCTATTGCGTTTAGTTTTGTTTGACTTAACTTCGGCTTGTAGATATCGTATACATTTTGATCTTTTATGTTTGGAATTGCAACCAATAATACTTCTCCAGGTGCTTTAAAACTTGTACGTGTACTGTGATTTAAACATTTTATTTTGTGTAAATAATTAAATTCTTGAAGAATGATGTGTTCATAATCCCAAAGCGTAATTGCTCTGTTTTTATGACGCAATCGTTCGCTAACTCTTCTGTAAAAATCTAAGTCACTTTCTTTCGGAAAACCGTCAAAAGAAGCATATGGCTGCGTTATTTTTTTTACGGTTGCTAAACGATCTTTGAGTTTGGAAATGGTTTCCGCAGGCATTCCGTTGTCTAAATGTTCAAGTGTGTTTTCTTTGTTTAAGAATTTTGCTTCAACTGCTTGCGCGTGAATGTTTGTAAATTTAGAAACTGTATCAAATGGTTCGTCAATTGTGGCACGAATCCATAAGTAATTTTCTGCAAAAAGTGTGTTTTCTCCAAATTGTTTTGGCACAGTAAAGGCTACCAATCCTGCTTTTAAAAAGTTGTCGGTTTGGTCTTTGAGTAAAAAGATAGGTTTTAAATTAATCCATTCATTTTTATATAAATATTGCCACGTAACTGTCGCTAACTTATAAGCTTCTATAGCATCTGGATTTTCCGAACCTTCTTCTATTTGACATAATAACTGTATGTTTTGATCGGCAATAGCTTTGTCTATTCCAATATATAATTGTCCTCCTAATTCTGGTTTAGGAACTAATGTGTCGTCATTTGTAGCAATTGTATCTATTCCGAATGGAAGCTCATGATACAAGGTCATTTCTCTTTTGGTATCTGAGAAAATTTCTTTTGTTGTAATGGTTACTTTTAAGTTTTCTGCAAATGGCGCATAGGGCACATTTGGCAATGGAAACTTGTTGAGTGCTAAGTATGTATATATTTTAGCATACGCATCGTGTAAGAAGTTGTTTTGTAAAGATAATTGAATGAAATAATCATCTGTAACTTTTGGTACATACGTACTGTTGGTTGGTAAAAAATGATTGAATTCTACTGTTGGATCAGCATAAAACATTTGTTGATCTTGTGCTGATGCGCCACTTGTAATGTTGTCTACAGCATTGTCTGATGCATTTCCGGTGACAACATTGTCAGATGCATCACCTAAAACATCATTGCTGTCATTAGTAAAATCGAAAACGTTATTTAATGCTGCTGCTTGATCTTGATTAAATGGACGCGCTAAAGGATTTCCTCTTAATAGATTATTCCTATCTATTTGCTTGAAACGTTCTTCAGATTCTTGTGCTTTTTGTTCTTCTTTCGAAAGAATTATATGGTCTACTTCGGCAACACTTTGAATTACTTCTTTGGTACTTCCAATGTAGTCTGTTAACACTCTAAAACGCTCCGCACCATTAGCTCCGTTAACGATCGTTTTGTTATTTGACCCTGCATGTACAGATATAAATGTTTCTGGCGGCGTTATGTTTAGGTATTCTTCAATATAGTGTTGGTAATGCTTTTCAAAGTTATCTGGAAGATCTTTCCAATCTAAAGAAACCGTTACATCACTGATGCGTTTTCCAATCCATTCAGTTGCCGCAATTTTTAGTTTTGCGCGTTTTTTGGCTAGTGGTCCAAATGGATAAAAAGGATTTTCAGTATTTACTTTTCCTAAATCGTTTTTTACTGTTAAATTATTTTTGTATTCTCCTGTTGTAGAGAGTTCTATATTATTTAAAGTTGCTTCTGAAATTTTTAAATAGGCTTCATACGTCTCGTCTGTTCTATCATTAGATTTGAACAAAACACGTAGTATTGGATGTGTTGTATTGTAGTTTCCTTCGTGAATTTCAGCATCGTAGTTTACAATTTTTTCTGCATCTTCATCAAGCGTTAATTCAATTGTAATTGTATTATTATTTGCATTCGCTGCTGCTACTTTTGCTTCTTCCCAACCTTTTTCACCTGTATGTTCAACTGTTAGTATTGGGTGTAAGTTTTTGCTTAACGATAATTTAGTATAGGTAGCTTTTAGTGCAATAGTTCGTTTTCCTTCTGTAAGTAATAAAGAAGGAGAACTTACGGAGAAGCCTTTTTTTGCAAGATTTCTGTTTGTATCGCCAAATGGCAACCAAGAAGTACTTGCATTTTCAAATTCGCCACCTTCACCATCACCAGAGTTTGCAATTGAAGAAGCGTACCAATTTGGTGCATCTTTGTGTGCATATGTATTTTTTAATGCGGCAACAGTTGCTTTGTTAATGGCAATTTCTTCTTCAAGTTTGTAGTGAATGGTATTTCCGTCACTGTCTTTTCCTGCATTTAATAGAGTATCATCACTTAAAAATTGTTGTTCCGCATTTTTAGCTAATTCAAATATAATATATGCGTGATCTGCTTTTTCAGCATTTTTGTTTAGTTGTAATACTTCTTTGTAATAGAAATCTAAATGACGTTTTGTAATTTTATTGAATCGTTCTTTGCTTTGATTTAATAGCTTTAAGAATGCTATAAATAATGCTAATTGTGGTGTTACATCTCCTTCAGCATAGGTTTCTATGACTTCTTTTATTTCATCAGATGCATTGTGAAATGGTTCCCAAGTTCCGTTCGGAATTGTGTAGTTTTTATTGTTGTATAAATTGACATGCTTAGAAAATTCTTCTGCAAAGTTCATCCAGTCTTTCACATCAAATCCCATGAGTTCTACATTCTCAGGATCGAGCAAAGCATGATAACGCGCTTGCTGTGTGGTGCCTTCGCGTAACTTTATTAGTGTATTTTCTGTACAATCGTTTTGCATGATTATATGTCTGTTGCTTCAGTTAGGTAATAAGGAAAAACAATATTTCTTCTTGTGTTTGTTGCCCTTATGATGTATTCTACTTTTATTAAAAATGTACCTTCTAGTATGTTTTGTGTATCTAGTGCTATTTTGATAACATCTATTCGTGGTTCAAATAATATGATGGCTTCCTCAACTCTATTTTTCATAATGTTGATTTGCGTAGCATTCAGATTTTCAAATATTTTATCTGTAAGATCGCACCCAAATAATGGTCGCATTACGCGTTCACCACGTCGTGTTGTAACAATTGTTTGTAAACTTTTCTCAATATCTTCAATGTCTGAGATTAGTTTTACTTCTCCCTTTTTTTCGAGAAATGTAGGTGGGAAATCCCAACCTTTTCCTAAGTATGTTGCTGTTGATGCATCCATGTTATCCTATCATTACGGTTGGACATCCTAATACTATTGATCCTCCATGCGCAGTAGAATCGCCCATGCGAGCAGCTGGCATTCCTCCTATTAACACCGTTGCCGAACCTGCTACGATACTGTCTGGTGGTCCTGTGCATACACACATATCTCCTACTTTTGCTGCTGGTAAACCTCCAATAAGAACTGTTGGTTCTCCTGGCGGTAATATAGGTCCTCCAACATGTGGTACTGGACCTGTTGTCATAGGACAAACGTGCATATCTGTTATTCGTGCTGCTAGTGGCATGTTGTTTTCGTTTTTTAGTTAATTTGTACCATTCCGCCTTTTATGGTGGTCGTTGCCGAACCTTCTACAGTTGCTGTTACAGCTTCTGCTTTGAAGTCTATGGAAGCGACTGCTTCTATATTCATGGCTTCCATTTTTATATCCCCTGAACTTGCGGTCATGATGATGTCTTTTCCAGATTCCATTGTGATTCCGTCTGCATCCATAATGATGCTGTTTCCATTTTCATCTTCCAGTTTTATGTACGCTTCATCTTCATCAAGTGTGATGAGTTTACCTGCTGGCGTATCCAACGTGATACTTTTGAGTTCATCATTCATCGTGATTTTGATTTCACTTTTTGTCATGATGACTTTTTCAAAGTTATCGTCTGAATGTTCTAATGGAGATGTGTTTGTGTTACTGAATAATGAACCCAATACAATTGCTTGGTTTGGATCGTCATTTAAGAAGCCTACTAATACTTCGTGTCCAATTTCTGGTAAGAAGTGAACTCCGTAGTTTTCGCCTGCATGCATGGTTAGTACACGTGCCCAAACACCTTCTTCTTCAGCGCTTATGATTGGTAATTTTACTTGAATTCTGTGTTCTTCATCTGGATCGCCTTCTAAGGCAGTAACAACTCCTATTTGCAAACCTCCAATTGCTGGTAACATTCCAGAAGCTGGTAATTGGCTTACTTCGTAGGTTGCTGCAAACCATTCAGGGTCTAATCCAAATTTTGTTGTTGTTGTCCAGTTTCCATTTGTAATGGTATGATGTACGCTACAAACAAATACGTCACCGTTAAATCGGTCGCTCATTCCTGCAAGCGTAATCATTTTTCCTGGTAGAATTTCTTCTGTTCCTTGTACTTGAACCGTTCCGCAGATTTTGGCAAGTTGTTGATACATGCTTTTTCCTTCTGCCCAAGATGTCAATATTTCATCAGGAATGTTTCCTGTGTGTGTTAATGTGATACTTTTACTTCCTGCGGCTTCTGATAGTTCACCTGAACTTAAGTTTCCAGCTGAATTTAAATCATTGTTTTCAGCAGTTTTTGTAATCACTTCTTGATCTGAATAGTTCCAAGCAGATGCTTCAAACGTGTCATATTGATTGCGTGCGTCAATTTCGGCTTCAAACGAAAATACATTATCTCCATACGTTGCTGTAAATACACTTGCTCCAGAGAGTTCAGGAGCTTTGATGTCTACCGTTCCATTTTCAACAAAACACAACATGTTATTGATTTGTGCTCTGCATTGAATAAAATCCCAATCCGTTGCTTGGTATTGTACAATTTCATTGTGCATGTGCGACGTTGATGTGGCACTACCACTGAGGCCGTTTTCACTGATAATTTCGTCTATGACATCACTTTCGGTAACTTCATAGAAGATTTTGTTTTTACGACCAAGTGTCATTTTGAACGCTTCATCTTTACATTCAATAACTAGATAACTTGTTTTTGCAGTGGCTTTTATGGCATGTTTTGTAATGATTCCTTCAAAAATGGTTTTGTCTTCAAAGTCATATCCTGCTTCAATGACAATTTTTTCACCTGGCTTGAATTCGTCTGCGTTGCTTGCTTCAAACTCTTGTATTGTTCCGTCTCCATCCACTAATAATAGTGTTGCTGTCGGAATACGATTGCAGGAACGTTCTACCGTTATGGTTTTTACACCATAACTGGCACTTATATCTGTTTTGGCATCACCCAATAAGATTTTGTACGTTACTAAGCTGTTTTCCTGTGTGGATATGTCTGCAACTAGACTCATGCGCTTTGGTTTTTATCTAAAGGTGGAAATATAAGTTCCGTTCCTGGTGTAAGGCTTCTGAAATTGAGTAAGTTATTAGCTCTGGCAACCTCTAGGTAATATTTTGAATCACCATAAATTCTGTATGCCATTAGTGGTAAGGTATCACCTTCTTTTACCGTTCTGATGTGTGTAAGATCTGGTGAAGATTTTTTCTCTTTTGCCAACCGTAACACTTCGCTCGTGCTTTGTTTACACGTAAGTGTTGCTACTGCTCGTATTGGAAATCCTTGCGGATTGAAAAGCTTATAGTCAATGTCTAATTTTGTTAGAATACATTTGAGTTCTAAAGCTCCCCAATTGATTTGTAGTTCGTATGGTTTGTGAATGTCACCTTGATAGACTACAAATTCTTTTACTTTTTCAATTTCTTCTACGATGTTGTTGTTTTCGGCTTCATCATCCTGAAAAGGAATAAATCCTGAGATATCTTCTGCGATACTTGTGAGTGTGTCCGCTAAATTTAATCCTACTACATCAAATATTCCTGTGGAATCGTATAGTAATTTGAAGGAGAAATTCCCTGGTTTTACTTTTACAAATTTTGGTTTTTGACCTCCAGAATTATTTTGCTGATCATCATTGTATTCAACAGTATATGATTCTTTGTATCCTTCTGGATTGATTAAGACTTGGATTGGCGTTCCTGTTGCCGTTCCATCTTGATCCAGTTTCGTTATGATCATTTTTTCTAATTCTCCTAAAAAAGCCATGTTATCGTTCTTTTTTGTTGGTCATTATTTTTGATACTGCATTGATGATATCTCCAGAAGTCCAATTGGTTTGTCCTTCTTCTACTTCAGACGTCTCTTCTTTTTTTTGAGCATTTACATTGACCTTAATTCGTAAGTTTTTTATTTCTACTGCCATTATTTTTTATATTAATGCTTTAAAATAATTATACTTCAATTCTAAGGTTTCGATGAGTATACTATTGGTTTCGGCATTGAAATCTCCTAGTTCATATTTGACAGGATACGCTCCAACTACATTCCAACTTTTGATTGGAATGTGATTTTCGCTTAGTAACATTACTATTAAGTTCAATGGTTTGAAAGCAAAGCTCTCATAGGCATCTTCACACCATTTTGTGATGGATGAAGGCGCTGTTTTTAATCCTCGTTTTAGCGTGAGCGTACTGAATTTTAACCCTTTTGGTATTTCATGAACAAACCTATTTTCTCCACCTTCTGTATACGCTTCTGTTTCTACAGTAACACTTAGTCCTGATACAGATTGAAAACTCAGGTCTACAGGATTTGGTAGTAATCCATTGAAATAGACTACAAAGTGAAATCCTGAAACTGGATATTTAAAGTTGTCAAAGAGTGCCATTTTAGCCTAGGTTTTCCCATTCAACTCCTTCATGAGCAATGGTTAACGTTTCTATTGCTACTTCGTTTCCTTCTGCTTTTAAGTCAGTTGATTGAATTTTCTTTGGCCATGCATTTTTAACTCTCCAAACGACTACTGGTTCATGTCCTTCGTTTAGTAAAGCAATTGTAATGTCTCTACGTTCCGCCACATTTAGTTTGTTTTGTTGCATCCAATCATAGAATTCATTATCACCTTTAAATACACCTCTTTTTAATACAACATCTGTATATTTTACCATTCCTGGCATATTAATTTTGTTGTATTCAGGACTTGAACCTTCTCTGTATTCTAACATTTCGTGTTCTTTATCGAGACCTGATACTTCTTGAAAACCTATTTTGGTTCCTCCCCAATCTACTTGAAAATGAAACTTTGGTAATGGATATGTTGCTGACATAATATTTTGTTTTAAATGTTTATATTTTTTGTGTTTTTATCTGTGATAATCATTTATGATTCTTGCATTTTGTGAGAAAATTTAAGAACGATGAATTCAGCCGGACGTACTACTGCCATTCCTATTTCAATGTTCATGATTCCGTTGAGAATATCATCAGCTGTCATTGTTTGGTTTAATCCAACTTTTACATAGAAAGCATCATCTGGAGTTGCACCTGCTAATGCGCCTGCTTTCCATTGGTTGATTAGGAAGTTTGTTATCATTGCTTTGATACGAACCCAAGTGTTGGCATCGTTTGGTTCAAATACAAATTGATCGCTTGCTTTTTTCACAGATTCTTCCACCATGTTGAAGAAACGTCTTACCGATACGTAACGCCATTCGTTGTCGTTACCTGCTAACGTTCTTGCTCCCCAAACCATGACTCCTTTTCCTGTGAAGGAACGAATTGCATTTACAGATTTACCTGAAGTTGTGTCTACATTTAGTCCATCTTGAATATCATTTGTGATTCGAATTGTAGGTTTTACTACATAGCTCAATCCAACATTTGCTGGTGCTTTCCATACACCTCTTGTGCTATCAACTCTTGCATATACGCCTGCAATTCCACTACTTGGCGGAAGTTCCATTGGTAAGTTGTTAATTGCTGTTCTAATTTTGTTATACGTGTCGTTGTCTTTCGTTTCAAGATCACTTAATGTTCTTCCGTGTAGTTCTCCATTGTTTGTATCTGACTCAATTACTGTGTCTAATTCGGTTTTTAATACTCCAAATTTTGATACAATCGTGTCTAATAATGTAGAATCTGTATTTGCTGGTGCTGTATAATCTGCTAATACGGCTATTTTCTTTACTGTTTTATGAATACTGGTAGCCGCCGTATCAATTGTTTTTTTGATTTTAGCAGTATCACCACTTGTGATGTGCTTTTTTAAGTCTGCTTGAAGCGTTACTAAGTCGTTGTATTGTGCTTCAATTTTGCCAGCATCTTCAAAGTCATCTAAGAAAGCTTGTCTGTGCGTTGATAAGTCAGTTGTATCTACAGCTTCATCTTCAAGTGCGCTTAATGCGGCATCAGCTTCTTTTTTGATTTTGTTTTTTAGTTCTATCAGACTGCTCAAAGCTCCTAAGAGATCATCCATATCATCACGTAATGTTTCTGGACGTGGAGAGTCGTAATTTTTTGTTCCACTCATGTCAAAACCTTCATTTGGTCCAACATTGTCTTCATATAAGTAACTAACTACATCTGCTAATTTTCCTGTAAAAGTTCCTGGGAAACCAGTAGCTAATCCAACTATGTCTGCTGACATTATGGTTACATCTGGCTCAATATTTTCCATTTCTTCTTTGATTGCTGTTTTCGCATTTGCTTCAGCTTTACTGAAATGAGAGATTGAGATTGAGGAAGCATCTACACTGTAGTTTAAGATGGTTTCTAGGTATGGATAATATGCGGCACCATATTTTACGAAGTCTTTTCCTAAACTGATACCTGCTCTTAAAGCTGCAATGTTTGGATCTACGGAAGTAGCGCCATCATATCCTAAGGTATCAATAATTGTGAATCGATCTTGTAGTTTGTTACATTGTGATAATGCATCATTGTATAACCCGTAAAACGTTGTTGCGTCTATTCCGTCTACTCGTGTAGCATCTGGAAATACAATTAGCGTTGGCTCATCAACTTTTGCAATTTCATCTAAACCACCTTTTAGAGCGTCTGTATCTGCGATACTGTCTACTTTTGTTTCTCCATCTGGCAAGTCATCTCCATAACGTCCAACAGAAGTTATGTAACATGGTCCACCACCATTTGCAAAGTATAGTTGTAATGAGTAATACATTAAAAACGGTTGTTTGCTGGAAGGTTGTGTTACTACAAGTGAACGATTGTTTGCAGAATCGTCTGTAATAGTTACATCTATTGATGTTTCTGCTTTGGAAGTTCCAAAGAATCGTTCATATTCCAACAGAGATGTTATTCTTGTTGGAACCATGTTTAGGTCTCCATTGATTTTGTTTGTTGCTTTCTCTGTATATCCAATAAATGCAGGAATAGCCGTTTCAACTTGTGCTACAGAAGGCGGAAATTTCACAATCTCCTCTATGTAAACTCCTGGTGTTTTTAATGTACTAGCCATAATATTTATGATTTAAAAAATTTTGTTAGTGTTTTACTTTATTTCAAATGTTACTGTAATTGGTGTCGTTAGGTTTGCTTCTACTATGTTTATTTGCAGTATTGCATCTGGCTTTACCCGTTCGTTAATGTCGTTATTTGTATTTTTTATTCCTTCTAATTCATCAGAGTTATAAACGATCTGTTCGTTTAGGTTTAGTCCCAGATTATTAGTTCCATTCCACTTTGTGTCTTCTCTATATGTTTGATCCGCCACAGCGTAAAATTCTAAATCAACATCTATTATTTCTGGAAGCCAGTTTGAGAAAGTTCTGTCTGGCGAAGTTGATACGTAGCCAACTATTTTTTTATCTATTACTTCTTTTCCATCTATAATGAGCACATTGTCTATTGTTTCTGCTTCAAATATTTCTGCTTTTTTGTATAAAACCACCAATCCTTCAGGAATACTTTTTACGACTAATTTGTAGTGTTCTATGAGCAAAGCTGTTTGTTTGCTCGGATATAGTTTTACGTGAGTTTCAGTAGCTAAGTCATTTACATGAGTTAGTTTTATCGTTGTTAACGGTTCGTATATGTAATTGAATCTACTCATCTTGTTTTTCTATGGATCCAATTGAAGTTATGATTGATGCTAGTGATTCTATATCTCTTTCTAAGGCAGAAACTCTTGCTTTGTATACTACGCTTGGCATTTGTTTTCCGCCTAACATTCCCCAAATATTATTGAGTTGTTCAAAACTTGGCGAACATAGTTCCATGTTTAGTTCTATGTCGTCTCCATCAGAATCAAAGACAAATTTCTTTTGATATTGAAAGAATTTTATGGCTTTGTATATTACTGCAATGGCTTTGTCATATTGCAACGTGCATGAAAATAGTAAGTAGTAGTTTAGATAGATTTTCGGAAAGCGTTTGTCTACTTTAAATGTTTGTCCACTTTGTACTAGTTTTTGATTTGGAAAGTTTTTTAGTGTACTTTCTTCTTCAATTCTAACAACAGTTACGACTAAGTTTTCTCCGTCAAAGTCGTTATCGTCCGACTGATAATCGCCAATGTTTTGCGCTCCCAACTTTACAGAAATTCCCTGCAATGTGTTGATGTAAGTAGCCATTCCATCGGTGGTAAGTTTGTCTACGAATTTGTTTATCATGTTTCCTGCTTCGTTGCTGTTGATTTACTGATGAAACAAAACTACTTATAGATAAGTGGAACTGGTAGAGTCTAATAGCTAATTTATGACAGGAAAAACACTATTTTAATTCAAGGAAAAAACATTTTCTGTTGAGGAAAAACACGGTTTTTTGTTTTGGGAAAATAGTTTACTTAAAGAATAGAATGCAATTTAATAAATTGAATATCAAATGCTTAAATTATATAAAATAAAAAAATCCCTTCGTAAAAAGGGATTCATTTGCTATGTATGTAGTATATGGTTTTGTACTATTTTTTTAGTTCAGATTGTAGTATTTCCCAAAGTGATTCCGTGACTTTTTCAGGTGTTTCATCACCGTTCACAGCAACAATATGTTCACTGTGTTTTAGCTTTTCAAACGCACGCAAGTATTGTGCCTGTACCGCTTTTAGGTTGTCTAGTGTTTCGTAGATTTCAATGTTTTCACGGTTTGCATTAATGCGCTTCATAGCAACTTCGGGAGAAACATCTACAAAGATGTTTAGTGTTGGTTTTAGTGTTTTTGCTGCCATTTCATTTGAAGCAATCACCCAATCCATATCTATGTGCGCGCCATGATACGCATAGGAAGAAAAGTAGTAACGATCTGTAATTACGGTATATCCTTCTGCTAGCTTTTTTAGAATTCCATGTGTTTCATGTAGTAAATGATCTAATCTGTCAGCAACAAATAATGCGGCAATTACTTTTTCGTCTGCTTTTTCTTTTCCGCTTAAAAAAGTACTTCTTATCATTTTTCCAATACGCATATCGGTTGGTTCAAATGTAAGATATACTTTGTGACCTTCTGCTTCTAGGCGTTTTGCAATGTTTTTTGCTTGTGTACTTTTTCCACTTCCATCGATTCCTTCGATTGCAATGAATATATTTTTTTTCATGAAATTTTACTTCTAAATGCCAAAAATAACATTAATTATAGGAATATATCATCTTACATAAATTACTTTTAAGATGATTTATATGATGAAATTATTTTTATAAAGTTTCACTTCAAAAGACTTGTATGATGATTTTTTGGGGAATCGTGCTATTTTTTTGGTATGATTAAAAATCTGGAGATAGTTCGATGAGTTTTTTCTGGATACCGTAAATAACCAATCCTGCAACGTTTTTAGATTCCGTTTTTAGTAACAGATTGTTTCTGTGTCCTTCAACCGTTCGTGGACTTATGAATAGTTTATCGGCTATTTCGTTGGTTGTGTATTGATTACAGATTAATTCTAAGATTTCTTTTTCGCGTTTGGTGAGTAGATTGTTGTCTAAATCACTTTTGATCCGCTTACTTTTTGCTGATAGTAGATTTTCATGAATAATTTTCAAGACGCGTTCATCATAGTAAAATCCTTTTACAAATACTTCATTTATAGTGTGTACGACAACTTTTGGAGAGGTATTTTTGAGCAAGTATGAAGAAGCTCCAACATCGATCATATTGGTTATAAATGATTTTCCATCGTAACTAGTGACAGCAATTACTTTTATTTCTGGGTATTCTTTTTGTAGTATTTTGGTACTTTCTACTCCGTTAAGTAGTGGCATTTTTAAGTCCATCAACACTACATCTGGTCTTGGTTGTGTTTTTAGTTTTTCAATTAAATCGGCTCCATTTTCAGCTTCAAATACGATTTCAAAATTTTTAACTCGGGTTAATATAAATGATATTCCTGCTCTAAATAGAGCTTCATCATCGGCAATGGCTATTTTTATAATTTCTGTATCCATAATCCTGTATATTAAATTGTAATTTCTACTTTAACTCCTTTTAATTCTTCACTTTGATAGGCAATTTTGCCTTTTAATAATGATACTCTACTTTCTATGTTGCGTAGCCCTAACCCTTTTTGAACACCAATTGTATTTGTATCGAACCCTAATCCGTTGTCTTTGTAAGATAAGGATAAGTTTTCTTTTTCAGAGTTGAAATTTAGTTCTATTTCTTTCGCTTTTCCATGACGCATGGAATTATTCATTAATTCTTGCACGATTCTGAATACGTGCAATTCATCATCTTTTGACAATCTTTCAACTTTATATTCTATTTTTGAGGTTACATTTACTTTTTTGCTATTGCTAAATTCGTCACATAATTCTTCTAATGCGGCTCCAAGTCCAAATTTTTCAAGAATAGGAGGTAATAAATTGTGTGCAATTTTTCGTGAACTTTCAATCGTTTTGTTGGTAACCCGAAGCATATGATTGATAATTTCGTCAGTTTCTTTTGGTGTTACATTTTCTTCTTCCAAGAGAAAATTCGCACTAAGCGAAACTACATTTAGTTTTGCACTAATGGCGTCATGTAAATCTTGTGCTATTCGATTGCGTTCGGCTTCTTGTGCGACAATGGTGGCTTTTAGCATTTCTTTTTGATGTACTAATTCTAACGTTTTCTTTTCTAATTCTTTTTGAATAATTTTTTTTCGAGATAGATAAAAAAACAAAATCAGCGTTAGTCCCATAACCAACAGTAAAACGACACCAAAAATAACAATTGCTATAACTCCATTATCTTCTAAAAAAGGTCCATCCATTATATTTTTTTGTTTTTTCTGCGGTCAGAAAACCATTGTGTAGTAATAATTACTTGAAAGACTAGATAGATAAAAGCATTTAATATCCACAGTGCAACTTCTATTTCTCGTTCTATTTTTAATCCAGCTTTTGCTATTGAAAATAGTAAAATAGTTCCTAATAAATAAATTAATATACCGCTATTTACAAGGTATAGTTTTAGTTCTTTATCAGAAATGTGGTGAAAAAAATACGTGATTGCGTAAAATATAACTATCGTGGACGTTGCTATGATTCCATAAGGATTATATTCATGAAATAATCCAGGAGTCCAAGCATATTGAACTCCTAAGATTATTGATACTGTTACTAGTATTATTAAGATATATTTTCGTTGTTTTTGTTCTTTAAAAATTGCGTAATAAAAAAGACTTAACATTACAAATTGCATAATCATATATGTATTTGCAAGTAATGTATTGTCAATTTGAAACTCAAAAGAAATGGTAACCAATGCTTGATTTAGTGCCATTAATATTAAGTAAATCGCAAAGTATTTATAGGCAAAATCTTTTGATACTATGAATTTTGAATATAACACAGCGTTGAGTAATAAAACTACCGTAGAACTATCCGAAAAAACATCCAATAATGACATGTCCTAGTTTCCCCCATTTAGTACGTTTCCATTACCACATTGTTGTGGACAAGGCTTTGTGTAGTCATACACAAATTGACCTTTAAGTTCGTCAATCATATCATTTCCTTTAGCATCTACACCTACAAGTAAAAGGTGGTCAACTCCATTTTCATCAATTCCTAAATATCCTCTCATATTATCAATTCCAGCTTCTGCTCTAGCTTCGTTGATATCATCCATTGGAATAAAAAAACCATTAATATCTTGAATATCTTTTCTTTCTCTCCAGTTTTGAGTCCATTTTACCGCTGTAGATAAAGGAATTGCTTGTAGTGGGTAAACGATTTTACTTTTCTGTTCTTCGAATTTTGAATCCATAATTATAATTTTTTGTAGTTAGTATGGCTAAAAATAATAAAATATATCATTCTATTTTCTACAATTCTTACTAAAAAAAATAATTTTCATTTATAATTACGTACTTATACCTGTTTTTAATTTTAAGTGTAAAAACCATTATATTACTGACGTATTACTTATATTTTTGAAATCGATGGTATTTAACAAAAAATGCTATCTTTATTCTTTTAACCTTATAAACTATATTATTATGGATCCATTTATCGGAGAAATTGTTATGTTCGGAGGAAATTTTGCACCAAGAGGTTGGGCTTTCTGTCAAGGACAATTATTAGCTATCTCAGCAAACTCAGCGTTATTTTCTATTTTAGGAACAACGTATGGAGGAGACGGTAGAACTACTTTTGCTTTACCTGACTTACGAGGTAGAACAGCAATTCAACCAGGAACAGGCCCAGGTCTTTCTACTATCAAATTAGGACAAAGAGGTGGTGCTGAGTATCACACATTAAATGTTTTAGAAATGCCTAATCACTCGCATAGTGGTGCTACTTTAAAAGGTAGTATTATGGCAAATGAAGACGATGGAGAATCTAACGATCCTAATGGAAAAAACTTTGGATTAATAGATCCTGATACTACACTAATGTTTAATGGATCTACTAATAATGTTACAATGGCTCCTAATTCTGTTGGAGTTACTGGAAACACAATGCCTACTGGAGGAAATCAATCATTTTACATTAGAAATCCTTTTGAAGGGATCAACTTTATTATTGCAATGCTTGGTGTATATCCATCAAGAAGCTAATATATTTAGTTTACAAAAAATCGAAATTAATTAACATTAAAAAAATATATTATGAATCCATTTTTAGCGCAAATAGTAATGTTCGGTGGAAATTTTGCTCCAAGAGGTTGGGCATTATGCGAAGGACAATTACTATCAATAAATGCAAATCAAGCCTTATTTTCACTTTTAGGTACTACGTATGGTGGAGACGGAAGAACTAGCTTTGCTTTACCTGATTTAAGAGGTAGAAGTCCAATTCAACAAGGTCGCGGACCAGGATTATCTGATATTAAGTTAGGTCAAAGAGGTGGTTTAGAAACAAAAACATTAACCTTATTAGAATTACCAAATCACTTTCACAATGCATCAACTTTAAAAGGCTCTATTGGATGTAATGAAGATGATGGAGAGTCTAACGATCCTAATGGAAAAAACTTAGGATTAATAGATCCCGATACTACACTGATGTTCAATGGATCTGCTAATACTGTTACAATGGCTCCTAATTCTGTTGGAATTACTGGAAACACAGGTTCTTCTGGAAGTAGTCAACCATTTAATATAAGAAACCCTTTCTTAGGTATTAATTATATTATAGCAATGCAAGGAACTTTTCCTTCAAGAAGCTAAATAAAATTAACTTCCCTTCTTTCATAAGAACTCAGAGGGGAAGTTTAACTTAATATTAATAATTCTTTAGTAGTATGTAGGTATCTTTTTTAATTTACTATCTTTACTGCACTAAAAATCCTAAACGATATGAAAATAAAATTACTTTCTGTATTGGTTCTATTACCAATGCTATTTATAACTTCGGCCTCATTTAGCCAAGCAACAACACTTACTGCAGGAGATATTGCCGTAATACATGTGAGAAGTGACAGTCCCGATAGATTTGCTTTTATTACTTTTGTAGATATCAATGCAGGTACTGGTATCTATTTTACAGATTGTGGAACAACAGCTGGAGGTAGTTTTACCACACCATGTAATGAAGGAACTCAAAAATATACTGTTCCTGCTGGTGGTTTATCTGCTGGTGATATTATACAATTCGAAACTGGACTAGCAAATACAAACTTTGCATCGTACTCAGATTCTAGAATTGGAGGATCTCTTAACCTATCTGGTAACGGAGATCAAATAACGGTATTTCAAGATGCTACAAATGCTGCTGGAGGAACAAATGCTGGTAATAACGCAACATTTATATTCATAACCCATAATTCCTCAACTGTTTTTACAGGAAATCCTACTGATACAAACCAAAGTTCTCTACCTATCGGATTGAGTGATGTGACTACTCCTAGGACTGCCTTAGGACTTGGTAATAGTGCAGGTGCAGAAGATGAAATAGATAATGTTATTTATAGTGGTACATACGATTTTTCTGGATTTGCAACTGAAGCGCAAGCACTAGCCGCAGCAAAATTAGCATTTACTGATCCTGCAAATTATTATAAAACTAATACTAATGGAACTGGTGATACTACCTATAATAATCACTTAGCAGCTATACCTACTGGCATAAATATTACGACTTTATCAAACGATGAGTTTTTAAGTAACTCATTTGCGATTTATCCAAATCCATCAAATGGAAATATTACTATCAGAAACTCAGGTGTTGCATTACAAAATATTACTGTTACTGACTTAAATGGTCGAACGATTTCTTCAAATGATATGAATGGAGTTACTAGTAATGTTGATGTAAGCTTAAAATTAACTACTGGAATCTATTTAATGAAGTTAACATCTAACGATGCTTCAACTACTAAAAAATTAATCATCAAGTAATTTTATAATTCTTGATTTTATATACTATTAAAAGCGGATACAATTGTATCCGCTTTTTTTATGTTTTTTTCTGAAAATTGTATTTGGAAATTTACTTTTTATTTTATTTTACTTTCTGAAGGACTTTACTCCTATTGTCATTTTACCGAGTTGCTTCAAAACGTACGAAAAGAAATAGAATGGTTGTTACAGCAATAGTTTTTATACCTAATTACTGACTTTGTATTGAAATATGTACTATCTCACGAAAGTGAAAAAACAGGTATTAGGCAATTGGATATTGGGCATAAAAAAACGAGCACCATTACAGCACTCGTTTCTATATATTTTAGATAAGATTGATTAATTTTTACTGGCAATCCATTCGTCTACTAAATCGCTTAATACGTTTAAAGGAACTGCACCATTACTCAATACTACTTCATGAAATTCACGAATGTTGAACTTATCTCCTAGCTTGTCTTTTGCGTTTTTACGAAGCGCAATGATTTTGTTCATTCCTACTTTGTAAGCCGTTGCCTGACTTGGCATTACAATGTGACGTTCTACCATTTTTATGGCGTCTGATTCAGCGTTTGGTGTGTTTACCAAATAATAGTTAATTCCTTGTGTACGTGTCCATTTTTTTGCGTGAATTCCTGTGTCAACTACTAAACGACATGCACGCCATAATTCCATTGCCAAGCGTCCAAAGTCTGAATATGGATCACTATAGAAGCCCATTTCTTTGGGAATAAATTCTGAATATAATCCCCAACCTTCAATATACGCCGTATATCCGCCAAGTTTTCTAAACATTGGAACGTCCTTTAATTCTTGTGCAATTGCAATTTGCATGTGATGTCCCGGAATTCCTTCATGGTATGCCAATGCTTCCATTTGGTAACTTGGCATGGCTTCCATTGCATACATGTTTGCGTAGTATGTTCCTGGACGTGAACCATCTAATGCTGGTTGCTGATAGAATGCTTTTCCTGCAGATTTTTCACGAAACGCTTCTACCGCTTTTACTTGAATGTCTGCTTTTGGCTTTGTGATGAATAATTCGTTCAAACGAGATTTCATTGTAGTAATTATTCCCGTTGCTTTGTCCATGTACGCTTTTCTTCCTTCAGCTGTAGCTGGATAATAGAATTGCTCATCATTTTTCATGAATTTAAAGAAATCTTGTAGTGAACCTTTGAAGCCAACTTGATCTTTAATTCGCGTCATTTCGTTATGAATACGATCAACTTCTTCCAAACCGAGTTGATGAATTTCATCAGCCGTCATGTTTGTTGTAGTCGTTCTTGCCAAAGCATTATTGTAAAATTCTTTTCCGTTTGGAAACTTCCAAGCTCCATCTACATCGTCCGCAACTTTTTGCTGTTCTTGTAATAGTAATATTAATGAGCCGTATGCGGGTTTTACCGAGTTTACCAAAGCTTCTTCTGCTAGTTTTTCTAACTTTTCTCTATCGTCATCTTCCAACGCTAAGGTTTCAATTTTTGATATGAAATCATTCCAAAGTGTACTATTTTCTTTGCTATTATCAAATGGTTTTCCTTTGATGATGTTTTTTGCATCGTTTATAACATGATCAAACACAAATTTTGGTGGCAAAACACCTGCATTTTGGCGTTCTTTCAAATTTGCTTCTAATTGTGTGAATAGTGCATTTAAACCATTTAAACGTTTTATATACGACTTTGCATCACCTTTGTCTTTTATTTGATGCATGTTGATTAAGAATGCCGGAATTTCCGCTTGCATCCCGTGCATTTGATTTAATGGATAGTTGTATAATCGATATTCATAATCTTCAATATGATTTTCCATACGTTGTTTGTACAACTTAAAACTCAATGCTGTTGAACCATCTAAACCAGAAATATCAACATTTTCGGTCAACCATTTTAAACGGTCTTTTGCTTTTTGTAGATCTTTTTCGGCTGCAGTTGGCGAAATATCGTCCCATTTTCCATAATCGGTTTTGTCACCAATACGTGTTTGCATTTGTGGTGAATCTTTTAAGTCTAGCTTAAATTGTTCCTCAAACCAATCATTCAAGCGTTTTGAATGTTCTGTAATTTCTGTATCAGTATATGTTTTTACAGGTGTTTTTTCTTCACCTTCTTTACACGCTACAAAGCTTATAACTAGCGTAAATACACTTATATATGTTATGATTTTTTTCATCTACTAAAGATAACTTATTTACTTTTGTTTTTAAAATTTTCAATTCCTACACGTAGCCATGCTTCATATTCTTCCGAATCTGGTGTATATCCTACGGGTTTTTGTAACATTTCCATGTTTGGAGATAGTAATACATAATATGGTTGCGAGTTGTTGTTGAAATTTAGCGTTTGTAAAGTCGCTAATTTATCGCCATATGTTTTAATCTTTTTAATATTACCGTTTCCTTTGTCAAATTGGAACTTTTCATCTTCTGGTAATGGCTTTCGATCGTCTACATATAACGAAATTAATATGTAATCGTCATTTAAAATATTAAAAACATTCGTTTGACTCCATACTTGTTCTTCCATTTTTCTACAGTTAACACATGCCCAACCTGTAAAATCTAACATAATAGGTTTGTTGGCGGCTTTTGCGGCTGCAATTCCTTCTTCTAAGTCTTTATAACATGGCAATCCGAGCGGACAGTCGCCATGTTCAGTACTTTCTACGCCAGCTTGCTGCTCATATAAACTATAAAATAATGGCGGAGGAAAACCACTTAGCAACTTCAAATTTGCATATTTTGTATTTGATAATCCTGGGATTAAATACACTACAAATGCGATGACTAAGATTCCAAAAGATATTCTACTAAAGCTTAACTTTTTGATTGGACTATCGTGTGGGAATTTCAATTTCCCGAATAAATACAAGGCTAAACCAATTCCTAAAATAACCCAAATTCCTATAAATACTTCTCTTTTTAATAATCCCCAATGCGAAACTAAATCTGCATTTGATAAGAACTTTAATGCCAATGCAAGTTCTATAAATCCTAAGACTACTTTTACAGAGTTTAACCAACCACCTGAACGTGGCAATGAGTTTAACCATTTTGGAAACATGGCAAATAGTGTAAATGGTAAGGCTAATGCCAAACCAAATCCGCTCATTCCCATGGTTAATTTCATAGCTGGATCACCGGCGGCAAGCGTTGTGCTTCCTAACAAAGCTCCTAAAATTGGACCTGTACATGAAAAAGAAACAATAACCAATACCAATGCCATTAAAAAGATTCCGATAGCACCTCCAATATTGTTTGCTTTTGAGTCTAACGAGTTACTCCATGAAGCTGGCAATGTTAATTCAAAATAACCAAAGAAAGAGAATGCAAATACCACAAATACAATAAAGAATATTAAATTTAATGTAGCATTTGTGGAGACATTGTTGAGTATTTCGGGATCGAGCGAATCTAATACGTGAAATGGTAAGCTTAGTAAAAAGTATACTAAAAAGATAAAGAAACCGTACAACATAGAGTTGAACAATCCTTTTTGTGAGTTTGCTCCGCTCTTTGTAAAGAAAGATACTGTCAACGGAATCATTGGAAATACACAAGGTGTTAACAACGCGATTAATCCGCCTAAAAATCCTAGAAAGAAGATAGAAATATTACTTTTTTCTACAATTTCAGAATCATCTTTAAAATCCTCTTTTCCAGTAATTTGTAAATCTAATTCTTTAGATAATATATTGTCATTTTCTGTCAATTCAACATTTTTTGTTGCTACAGCAGAATTGTCCAATGCAATAACGAAATCTTCTCCTGTTGGCGGCAAACATTTTTCATCATCACACACCATGTATATGACTTCTGCACTGATGATTTTTGTGCTTTTATCTTTAAGCTTTATTTTTTGTGTAAATGTTGCTTCTTTTTCATAAAACGAAATGTCCATTTGAAATACTTTATCAAACACATCTTTCGTTGGTGATTCTTGTACTTTTCCAACTAGATCATAGGTTTTTCCAGCATCCGTAAAATTAAACTCTGTCGGGAATGGCCCTAAATCTCCATAGCTTCGTTGCGAATATAAATGCCAATTCTTTTCAACGCTTGCTTTCATAACAATTTCGTACTCATCATCCGAAAGTTTATTTACGGATGCTTTCCACGTTACAGGTTCTAATATTTGCGATTGCTGACCAATAGCATTTGAAGCGCTTTCTTTTCTTGGCAATTGAAAGGTAAATTCTTTGTCACCTAATACACATTTTTCATCATCACAACTTTGATAAATTACTTCTGAAGTTATTGCGGTTACCGCTGGATTTGTGATTTCAATTTTTTGTGTAAATGTTGCCGTTCCTTTAAAATACGTTAGTTCCGCTTGAAATACTTTGTCAAACTTTGTAATTCCTTCACTTTCTTCATTTTTTCCAACCAATTTAAAATCGTTGACTTGTTGAATGGAATCGTACATGAATTCCGTTGGAAATCCACTATTTTCAGCTAAATATTGTGAATATAATCGCCATTTATCAGCAATTTCTGCTTTATAAATGAGCTTGTATTCCGTATCTGATACTTGTTCTATTTCGGAAGTCCATTGAACCGGATCATCCATTTGTGCCTGTACAGCAAAGCTGGAAACACATAAGAGTAATAACGTAATTAGTTTTTTCATTGCAGTGTAAACTTAATAATTGTGTTGGTTGGTTGGGTTAATTTATAGCGGTTATCAGAACGTTTTCCAATAACCCAAACAATTTGTCCTTCATTGCAAAGTAACCATTGATTTTCTTTATCAATCAACGAATACTTCTCATCTTTGAAGTACTTGCTTAATTTTTTTTTGCCTTTCATCCCAAACGGATAAAAATAGTCTCCATTTTTCCATTTTCTTACGATTAGCGGAAACTTTAACAACTTTTTATCAACATATAACACTGTATTTCCTGTAGTGGTTATATTTGATATTTCTTCAAGTTGTAATTTTATAGGATTTGTAATATATTTTGTTGCTTCAGTAATCTCAATTTCTACAAATTCTTCATCTGTACGTAATGGTTGCAATAACAGGTTTTCTCTATCTTTAATCAAACGATAAGTAGAAGAAAATAGTTGCTTTCCACTTTGACCTGCTAACAAATTTGCCACATCATTCCAAGCGGTAAAACCATACGAATGTAATAATTCAAATAGATACGCTTTTGGATGCAAACTTTCTTGTAATTTTTTTATATCAATGCTCAAATTTCCATCCTCGGTTTCCTTCATTACA
The DNA here is from genome assembly GCF_965283645.1 of Kordia sp. GTDB lineage: Bacteria > Bacteroidota > Bacteroidia > Flavobacteriales > Flavobacteriaceae > Kordia. Next base: position 771,857 of record NZ_CBDIPG010000001.1, read on the forward strand.
TTCGCGCGAAGCTTTTCAACACTAGCAGTAACAATCATTTTACTATCTTGCAAATGCTTTTGTGTTGCCTGAAAATTCTCCATAAATGTTGGATGCAATTCTTTTAATAACGGCACAATAGCATGTCGTATTTTGTTGCGCACATATTTTGTAGATGCATTGCTGCTATCTTCTCGCCATTGCAAACTAGTATTTTCGGCGTATGTTTTTAGCTCACTTTGCGTGAAAGGTAATAGCGGACGTACAATGTTTCCGTTTTTTTCCGGAATACCTGTCAAACCATCTATACCAGTTCCGCGTGATAAGTTAATCAAGAACGTTTCTAACGCATCATCCATATGATGTGCTGTCAGAATGTAATCGTATTGGAATTCTGCAGCTATTTCTTGAAACCATTCATATCGCAACGAACGCGCCGCCATTTGAATCGATTCTTTCTGTTCGTTTGCATAGTGTTCTGTATCAAACTTTTTGGTATGACATTCAACTTGTAATGCTTTTGCTAAATTTTTCACAAACAATTCATCGCCGTCACTTTCTGCATCGCGTAGCTGAAAATTACAGTGTGCAAAGGCAATATCATAATCAAGCGTATGAAACAAATGCGCCATCACAACACTGTCTAATCCGCCACTAATAGCGATTAGCAATTTTTGTTCTTGTAAAAACGGTAACTTTTTAGCAATATGTTTTTTTAAATTCTCTAGCAAACGAATAGGTTAAAGAGACTTCAAGCCTTATGATACTTAGTATTGCCAAAGATAATTAAATAGCCGAATTATCAACAAAAACCACTTAGAAATGTTATCAAAATGTTATGAATGATTTAAGTTTTTACGTAAACAAATTGCTTGGAAAACCATTATCTATTATTATTTATTAAATTCGTGAACGATCAAATACGGAACGATGTTTGTGAGATTATTACAAAACATTTAAACCTATGCGAATTCATTTTACCATTACTTTACTCTTTTTTATGTTATTGACAGCTATCAGTTGTCAAAAGACAGTCGATACTACAGAAGAAAAGACTGTACAGCTTATTGAAAATAATTTTGGTCTGTATACAACAGAACATAATAGTTTGAGTGTAGAATTACAACTAGATCAGTTTGATGACTTTGACGCGTTAATCAAACGAACGGAAGCTATTGCTTGTAATGATAGTTTGCCCAAAATTACGTTGAAGCATGAAAACGAATTGAAAAATATTTATTTACGAAATCCGTGTTGGAAAAATTATGCGTGTATTTTGATTAAACAAAAAAATATCATTGAAATTCATAACGATACCATTAATAAGTTGGATGAACATTTTTATCCATTGGATAGTTTAGCGAATGTTTTACGTAGAGATTTAGAAAATAACGGGCAAAATCCTAATTTATGTGAGAGTCCTGAGAAGTTGCTAATTTATATTTCGTATGATGAAAACGGTATAGAAAAACTACCAAAAACCCTGAATTTACTCACGCAAACGTACAAAGAGATTGCTGGAAATACGAATTTGAAAATTTGGCTACATAAACGAATACTTATTTCTCCACCACCACCAATGCCGCCTGAACCTGATAAAATTGAATTGATTAAAGATGCTATTATAAATTAATTATGAGAATTATTTATTGTGATAGCGTATTCGATAATAAACTGATGGAACTCGATTATGAAGCCGAATAAAAAGTGGCATGCCGATAACGAAAGAATTCAGAATCTTTTTTGCGAACAAAAACATTGTAAAAGTCTTTAATTATTGGGATGAAGGAATCTATGGAGACACAAAATCTCAACTTGATCATTTTTTAGAAATTGCACAACATATTGATCGTAATTTCTTTACTATGGACGTTGCTAAAAAGAAAAATGGCGATTGAATTATAATGAAACTTTGTGACGGACAAGTTACTGGATTACCTGATAATGCTGATAAAAACGAATTTTACAGGAATCTGAAAGAAAATATACACTAATGAATTTAAAAACAATTCATACACATTTGGCAAATCAATGGATTCGAATTAACGGAATCAGCAATAAAATTAAAAAAGGACTCACTGATTTTGAAGTTGAAAACCTTTTTGGTTATGTTTACATTGATCATACGGCTGGTGTAACGTTAGAAATTGTATAGTTTATTGATGTAGAAAACGAAAAAATAGTAGTGAAAGATTCTCCTATTGAGAATGAACAATATATTGTTGGTCTTATAAATATTGAAACAGCATCAATTACGGCTACAAAGCCAACAAATTCAGCTAATAAACCTTGGTAGAAATTTTGGTAAAACTATCCTATTGAAAATTTATATTGACAACCTACTTTTACAACTCCAACGCTTCTCGCATGGCTTTGGCTTTTATCAAGCATTCTTCATATTCTTTTTCAGGAATTGATTTTGCCGTAATAGCGCCACCAACCGAATACGAAACATATTTTTTGCTACTATTATACAAAATAGAACGAATGACAACGTTGAAATCGAAATTATTTTCAGGTGTAAAATAGCCAATAGCGCCCGAATAGATACCGCGTTTGGTTTCTTCTAAATTTTCAATGATTTTCATGGCTGAAATTTTTGGTGCGCCTGTCATGCTTCCCATTGGAAAAGTTGTTTGTAAAATTTCTACAAGATTTTGCGTTTCCGAAACTTCCGAAGTTACCGTAGAAATCATTTGATGCACTTGATCAAACGTGTATATTTTACAGAGTTCTTCTACTTTTACACTTCCTTTTTTTGCTGTTTTCGCCAAATCATTTCTGACCAAATCTACAATCATTACATTCTCTGCACGTTCTTTTTCATCATTTTGCAAATCTGTTGCAAGTTTCTGATCTTCAATAGGATTGCTCACACGTTTTGCCGTTCCTTTTATAGGTTGTGACGTAATTTTAGTCCCGTTTTTCTTGATGTAACGTTCTGGCGAAGCCGATAAAATGTATTTATCACTCAATCGCATATAGGTTGCAAATGGTGGCTTAGAAATGGCGTTTAAATGTGCATAAGTTGATACTGGATCAATCGTAGCATTTTCGGCATAAAATTCTTGACAAAAGTTAGCTTCGTAGATATCTCCACGATGAATATGTGCTAATACTGCATTTACTTTTTCGTGATATTCGTCTTTGTGAATGCGTAATTTTATTTTAGGTCGATTTTCTTTATTTAATGTTTTATTTGTAAATATTTCAAGATCGATTTTTGTGTTTAAAATTGCTTCAACATCTTCCTCTAATTCATCATCAACAGCGCGTAAATACTGAACTTCTAATGTATTTCCTTTTAGAAAGAATAATTTTTTAGGTTGAAAGAAATACAATTCAGGAAATTCCAAACCATCATGATTTTGAGAGACTAAATTTTCCACATCATTTTTTAAATCATACGATAGATAGCCAAAAATCCAATCGTTTGTAGTGCGTTGGTATTCGTCTAATTTCTGAAAACCCTGTACGTGATCGGTTTGTAATACCGTAAATGCATCTACGGCTAAAATGGCGTCAAATTCGCTATATTTTTGTTGGTAATTATTAGAATCTAACCATACAATTTCATGATATTGCTGACTCCATAACAACAGTTGTTGTTTGATATGTTCCGTACTTTCTAGGGAAATTTTTAACGTGACTCTCAAGAATTCAAGTTTAAGTTGCTAATTTCTTAATTAAAGATCGTTTTGCCAAATGTTCCGTAGGTTTTCGGACTTGAACTCTATTTTGACTGTACTCAGTCCTCTCTTTTGGGTTTTAGATAATTAATTCAGAATTAATTTAATCACGTTTCTGCTTTGTTATATACTGTTTTTCAAGTTCCTTAAAGATATCTTTCAACTTATATGTAACTTTCTCATTTTCAATAGTTATTGTAATTTTTTCATCTTTAATTACAGACGTTTCTTTTTCATCATCAATACTTGAAAGGTCATATTTTAATCGTCCACAAATACCCGTTTCTATATTTATGACAAATAGTTTGTATTCTCCAGTTGGAGGTAAGTCTTGTTTTATGAGTAGATACTTACCCAAAAGCTTTGCCATGCTTATCGATTCCCATCGTAATTTTTCAGGTGCACCAGTTATGGAAACGTCACTTATAAATACCCATTTATGAGTTGTTCCTTTTTTTACTAAAATACCATGAGATGTGTGATAGATTTGGTAAAGATTGTTACTGCTTGAAAGTTGCAAACTATCTCCTGCTCTATTTCTATAATGATTGTGTGCATAATACGTTAAAAATCCTTTGGCGTCCTTTTTATGTAACCGTTTTGGAGCTTCATAAGAAGTATCATATAATTGAGTTAGTGTGTCACCTTTAACTTCAATGTAATAATTACTTGGATATTCAAATTTATGATGTTTCCAATTATTTTTAGGATCAATAATTAAATCAAAGAAAGTATTATTTTCTAGCTTTTTGTTAGCGTATGCACTTTTAATAATCCACTCTAATGAAGCGTCTGGCGTGTTTCTTTTTTCAGGAAGTAATTCCGCTTTAAGCACATCCAAAAAAGGTTGATTCTCAGTTTTAGCAAGTGCTGGCGGTATGAGTACTGTTCTTTTTATTTCACAAAAACAGCCATCATTTGTAAGTTGAAAGTGTTCGTTAGTTTTTCCATTTACAATTTGAACATATCTTCCTCCAAAACCACTTCCACCTTCGTAAAAGGTCTTTAGTGTATCAATTACTTTATCATTATTAAAATCATTCACACTAACTTTAATAGTACGTTGTCCAAGAACTTGATAAGAGATTAAAAAAAGTAATATCGTTAGTATCTTTTGCATAGTATATGACGTGTCCGTGAATGGTTAATTACGTTGAATTAGTCTAAGCTAGTAAAAGAAAAATCAATTATTGATTTAATGATAAAGATATTTCATCAAAAATAATTTTACTGTCCGTATATAACCGCTAATAGTAACGGAATTGTAATTAGAATAGAAATTATAGCTGGTTTAATCCAACTTCTTTTTCGGTGTTTAAATTCTTTTCCAATAAATTGATTCCAAAAGTATTCTGTTAGAATCATTCCTCCTACAATATTTATAATTATGACAATATTACTTTTGCTATTTAATAGATTGATTAATACAAGAGTTGCTATCGTATATAGTATTCCGAAGATTAGTACTTGAATTCGCCCTTTCGGGTTATTCATTTGTTTTATATTATACATTAGTAAAACAGCTCCAAAAATGGTTGAAAACAATCCAGAAAAAACCATGATTACACGTTTTGAATGTAGTTCAGGTGCCGTTGGATCATCAGTAATATTATTTTTCTTTTTTTCTTCTTCAATTATCTTTCGCTGTGCAACTACTTTTCTCTTCTTTGTTGTTTGAATTTCGTTTTCTATAGCTTCTAATTTCGGAGTTTCTTTATTTTCTAAAATATTTGCTAACTCAGCGTCAGTCTTACTTTGGAATTTTTCAATGTATTTATTATCATTCATTTTTCTTAAGTGTATCGCAACTTTTATGTAATTGGAGTTTTGTTTGTTTTCGTATCACTAAACTCACTATATTTCTTTAAAATTTAGCGTTGCTTAAAACTATTATAATCTTCTCTAAGATCAAAATAATTGGTGCAATTTTATATGTATCTACTATTTTAAAATTGTTTTAGAAAAGTAATTTTACTGATAAATTGTCGTGTTTGTTGCATGGGATCAAATACATCGGTTTGTATATCATTAAATACCAAATAGATGAATGATAACGGCATGTATTCCCAACTCAATCGTAAGTTCCAACGTCCTTGTTCATCAAAACTATTGTATTGATAGAAACTTGAAAACTGTACTATAGGATTTAGTGCTAAGCGCAAGTTGGCAGTATATAAATCAGTATTTAAACTTTCATTTTGAATTCCTAAACTATTGATGTTATTATGTTCATAATTCGCTGTAAAAGAAACATTTGGAAACGGTGCATACCGTACACTTGCGCTTAGTGTATTACGAGTTCCATTGTAAAAATTTCCAAAATCATAGCTGGCTGAAGCAGATAGTTTTTTAGATTGATCTGTATTATATCGCGTTAAAAAACGAGTATATTTATAATTATCTTCTCCAATTGCAATTCCCAAAGGCGCAAAATTGAAGTTTATATTTTGCCAAGTAGGCGTAAATGAAGCTTCAAAAAAGCTATTGTCCTTAAACCACATAAATATTGGAAATATATAAATACTTGCTTGCTGAAAATTTCCAAAGTCTTTTAAGTCATGGTAATAGTTTACAAAAGCACCAGGATCCCATCTTCGTATGAATGGCAATGATTTTGGGCGTAAAATTGCATAACCACCTGGACTGTGATACATGAGGTTTTTTTGAAATACAAATCCCATGTCGGGCGTATAATCTTCACTAATAAATATATTCACATAGCCCATTTAATAATCATTAGTACGTTTTCCTGGAAAGATACGTCCTGAATATCCTAAGCCGCCAATTTCGCTATCTATAGAAGTTGATAATAGATAGGAAATTGTTACTTCACTTTGCGGACGAATTAAGCCATCTACCGTAACGGTAGTATTGTTAGAATTGTCTATACTTAATGTACCAAAACGATCGTCTAAACGAGATGTGAGCATGACTCCAAAATTGTTTTCCTTTCCGTAATTTTGTGTGTAACGCGCAACTCCAAAGGTGCTTCCGCCAGATTCATCTGTTTTCCGTTGACGTACAGCCATGGCCGCAATAGTGCGTTTTTCATCACGATTTGTATAGCGCGCTCCAAAATCTAATGGTGCTGCTTGCGCATTAAAACTGTTGTCCAAACCAATGGTACGACTGAAAAAAGGTTTGAGTTGCGAATTGTCGCTTCCCGCCCAAATACCAGAGTTTTCTAAGAAAAATTGACGTCGTTCAGGAAAGAAGATATTAAATCGTTCTAAGTTATTAACTGCTCTATCTACATCCGCTTGCGCAAAATCTGTATTAATCGTCAAATCCAATACTGTTTCTGGATTGATTACCCATTTTACATCTCCACCAATTTTGGGCTCACTTAATTTATCTGTTACCGTAGCACCTGCTTTATTTTCATCATATTGATACAATGCATATGGTTCTACTCTAATGTTTGCAGATGGTGGCGGCACTTCAAGACCTGTAAGTTTGGCGGCATATGTCATCCTATTTTCTGAGAAAGATTGTGGTATCGCTGGAAACACTGTCTTTTCAAAATCTTTTCGCGCCAATCTGTAAAAGGTAATTCCCCAAGATACTGGCTTTCCATCTACAGGCTTGTCATATCTAATTGATTTGAATGGAATGGCAAATTCTATAGAATATCCTTCATCGGTTCGCTGTGTTCGTACATTCCACAACGCATTCCAATTGGTATCTGTAATTCGATCGTTAAAACTTTGCAAGTCCAACTGATTTCCAAAAGGCGTCGTTTGAAATGATACTGCATATTGTTTGGTGTTTTGTGCATCTATTTGTACGCCAAAAACATCATTCTCACTTCTGTTAAAGTCTCTCCGAAGGTCTTGCATCCGAATTCCTTTTTTCCCTAAAGAATCTTTAGCAATGATTCCAATGTATAAATTTTTATCATCAAAAAGTATCCGAACACTTGTTGGATTTTTAATCGTCTCTCCTTGTACAGGTTCTACCTTAAAAAAACGTGTAATAACTTCTGCGTTTTGCCATTGTGGTTCGTCTAAACGTCCATCTAAAATAATTTTATTCGTTGTTTTAGTTGCCTTTATTTCCACAGGAACGTCTGGTGGAGGAAAGTTTGTATCATTTCTTTCTTGTGCTTGTAAAAAGTTTACAAAGAACACAAAAAGCAGTATTAGTATTGGTTTTATCATGATGTTGTACTATGTATCTGTTGCTTTATTCGCTTTAGTACAAATACTAAGAGCACGATAACAAAACTCAGTGCTAACAATCCTAAAATTCTAAGATTGCTTGTATTTTGCATGTATTTATATTCAAATGAAGGAAGGTTTTTATAATCACTCTTCTTAAATTTTTCATTTTTGAACAAGTAGGGAATGAAAAAGTCTCGCCATTCTTGTGCAAATTCCAAGCTTTGATATCTAAATGCTTGGTAATCTTTTTCAGAAGTTCCTGCCAAATTGTTCAATGCATTTTGAATGGTTAATGCTGGAGATAACCAACTGAATGTATGTGCCCATTGTTGCTGATTGTCTATTTGTGTTTCAAATTTTTCAACAACAGGACGTAATTCCTCTTTTACCAAATTCTGTGTTGCCATGTATCTGTGGTAAAAGTTTCGTGTTTGGGTACTATCATTAATTGCATATTCAGGATGATCTCTTAAATAATTATCCAGAATTTCATCTTGCTTTTTAGTAGCTTCTGCTTTCAAGGTTCGCATTTGATTGAGCATTAACGTACGTGAAGGCATAGGATATACGGAATTGCTCATTTGATTTAAAATTGAAGGCGATAACAATACGAAAAAGACCCAAAAACCGATTAGTGCTATAGCATTTTTAGCAGAACTATGAATCCAAATATTGGTCGCAAATGCCAATACAAACCAAAATAGAGTGTATACGATTATGTATGCTAAAAGTGTTGCAAATGCTGTCCAATTTTCCATTAAATTGAATGAAAAAATGATAAATACGACTACAAGTGTAATGCTGATACATACGAGTAACCAAAAAAAGCGAAGTGCTAATTTTTGTAATACCCAAGTTCGGATGAGAATAGGCTGCGAAGCTAAGAGTTTTAACGTGCCACTTTCTCGTTCGGAGGCAAGTACATTAAAAGAGAACGCAATAATTAATAATGGTAATAAGTAAATAATGACAAAAGCCAAATCAAAACTTCCAAAAAGTAATTGTATCGGACTTGTCATTTCGGTATAATTCATGGAAAGATCGTCACCTGCAACTGTAGGTTTTACATAATGTGCAAACAAATCTGATTGTCCTGTTGCAATAAAAGCCGTTGGTTTTGCTGGCATGTTTACTACTCTTGGCAATAAATTTCCAATCACAATTGGTCGCGAAGGAATTAACCATCTTGATTTATTTACTTTAAATCCTTTAGCTATAGAATCTAATACTTTTAAAGTTTCTGTTTCCTTTGCTTTAAACTCTGAAATAGCAGTAGTAATGTTCTGTTTGCGTGCATCTACTTTTTGAATTCCGTTATACACGGCAAATCCAAATAGTAATAGTAGAAGAATGGTAAGTAATTGAATCCATCTATTACGAATTAATAACAACCATTCATATTTAAAATTATAGTATAGCATTTTTACAATGATTTAGTAGTGAAAAACAAAAGGGTAAAGGAACCTGCTAACCAAACAATCATGATTATGACACTTGACGTATTGGTTTCGATAGTTTCTGATAATGATGGCAGCTCGTATTCAAATTTTGGCATTTGTTTCCAAAAATCAGCATCCGCTTTAAAACTCCAATCTCCATATTTTGATTCTTTCGCAAAATGATCGTTGAGAAATTTTTGACTTTCAATTCGATAGTTTTCAGCTGCATCTGAAAAATCCCAATGTGTATTGTAATCGGTTTTAGCGATAGCCATACTTAAAAATCGTGTAGGCAAGTATGGCGAAATAGCCGCTAATTTTTGATAAATTCCACTTTGATTTACATATTGAGTTTTTAGATACGCATAATGTTTTGCGTAAATTTCTGCTTCGTGTTCTTCTCCTTTTTGCATTCGATAGCCATCGTAATTAAAAGGTAATTGGCTCAAGCTGTCCACTCCGTATTCTTTTAACGTTTCCTTTTCGAGTTCTTTGGCGGCTTCACTCCAAGGATTATGACCGTCTAAACCTTGTTTTTTGTCATTAGTCACATTTGCACTAAATTCTTGTCGTGTAGGATACGGATATGAATATTCTGCAATATTACTCGCCGCTTTTGGCAATACTAAACAAATTAAAATCCAAAAACTTAATGATAGTACTAAGGCTATTCCAGATTTATGTACAGATGCAGATATAATTAATACTAGATTGATAAAAATGGCATAATAGATTAAATAAGTTAGAAATAAAGTCCACAGAGAACGCCAACTAAATACACCAAAATCATGCAAATTAGATAGTAGCAATCCTGTAATTAGGAACAGTACAGCTAATAGCACAAGTACTGGTAAAAAAATAGCCAACCATTTTCCTGAAACAATTTTCCAACCTACAGCACCTTGACTGTTTAATAGTGTAAGTGTTCCGCTTTCTTTTTCTTTCGTAATACTATTGTAAGCTATTAGGATAAGAAGTAATGGAATAATGAATAATAGAATAAAATCAGGAGTTAAATCGCCAAAACGTGCCAATCCTGTTTGGTCTGAAGCCGCGATAAATTGCGCTTCATTTCGTCTATGTGCTTCTAAAAAGATGGAAGTTCCTGTATATTTATCTACACCATGATCTATGAGTGATAAGGGATATTTAGGTTTAAAAGCATAGGTGCCATAATGTGCCGCTGAATGCGGATTTTTTTCTCCTTGATTGTCCCAAACTTCTCGTTCATTAGCACTCGCTTCAATATATTGTTCATTTACAGTATTGTAATGTTTTGTACTGATTATCACCGCAACCGCAGTTAATAATAAAACGATGATAAAGGCAATTCTAACGCGACCGTCGCGCCACAATTCTTTTGTTTCTTTTTTAAATGTGTGTAATATCATGACTTTAGCGAATTATAAGACATGGTTTCTAAATAACTATCTTCCAATTCCTTTAAGGAAAGTTCTTCTACTGCCCATTGTTGTTTCAATTGTCCGTCTTTCATCACTCCAATAGTAGTTGCTACTTCTTTTGCTCTAAACAAATCGTGAGTTGCCATCAAAGTTGCCACTCCTTTTTGTCGTAGTTTTTGTAATAATTGCCCAAATTCATTGCTTGCTTTTGGATCTAATCCTGAAGTAGGTTCATCCAACAGCAATACTTTTGCATCTTTTGCCAACGCAATTGCTATACCTACTTTTTGCCGCATTCCTTTGGAGTATTTAGCCACTGATTTGTGAAATGCAGTTGTTTGTAATCCTGCCTCAATTAAAAATGCTTCCAATTCATCTTTTTTAAAGTTTTTATTGGCGATTCCTGAGAAGTAATCTAAATTTTCTATAGCACTCAAACTTGGATATAACATCAAATTTTCTGGAATATATGCCAAGTAATTTTTTGTCAATTTAGGTTGTGCTACCACATCAATATCATTAATAAAGGCATTGCCCGAAGTAGGTTTTATAAATCCTAATAACAAATTTATTGTGGTTGTTTTCCCAGCTCCGTTTGCTCCTAAAAGGCAGTAAATTTCTCCTTCTTTTACTTCTAAATTCAAGGTATCTAAGGCTGTGAGATCTCCATAGATTTTGGTTAAATTTTGTATACGTATCATCGATTTTAATATTATATAATTATATATTTTTACCATATCATACTGTAATTCAGCATAATACAATTAATAGAATGTATTGAAATTGAATAAGGAATTGTAAGTAACAGACGGTAACAAATACATAGTATTGTATTTCACAATAGTTATATTGCAAATACATTACTTATTTGAACTGTGTTTTTAAAAAATAAAGTCTTCCTTATTTTACGCCTTTGAAGGTGGTGGCTTATTGAAGAATTGATCCGAAGTGTAGATACTAATTACTGGACTAGTATATAATAATATTACGGGTTTGTGAAAATTAACTACTAATGAATTTGAACTATCATACACATACGCATGGTAATCAAATGTTTTATTTTTGTTTGAATCAAGAATCAAAAAACAATCTTCACAATCAGCAATATCGTCATGAGAGAACGTGTGCGAAATTGCATGTGAAAAGCCCAACTTTAGTAAAACAAAGATGGAAAGTAACACAATACTCTTTAGTATAGGTATGTTTGTTTTTTGAAACATCTCTCAAAATTAATTAAAAAAATATAAAAAAGTGTTAATACTACTTATCAATGTATTGTACTCTTCTCGTTTAAAGAATTTTAAGCACAAAAAAAGCCCTAAACGTTTCCGTCTAAGGCTTTTATATATTAAAACAAGTTACTTGAATTAAGCGTTGTTTTCTTTTTTGATTAAGTTTAAAGCAGAACCTTCATTGTACCAGTCAATCTGACTTTGGTTGTAGGTATGGTTTGCTACGATAATATCTTTGCTTCCATCCGCATGAACTGCTTCAATTGTTAATGGTTTTCCTGGTGCAAATTCGTTTAGGTCTAAGAAGTTGAAGGTGTCATCTTCTTGGATTAAATCGTAATCACTTTCATTCGCAAACGTTAATCCTAACATTCCTTGTTTTTTCAAGTTTGTTTCATGGATACGTGCAAACGATTTTACAATAACTGCCGCTACACCTAAGTGTCTTGGTTGCATTGCCGCGTGCTCACGTGAAGATCCTTCTCCGTAATTGTGATCTCCAACTACAATTGTTTTGATTCCTGCCGCTTTGTATGTTCTTTGCGTTTTTGGAACAGCATCGTATTCACCATTTAACTGACTTTTTACAAAGTTAGTTTTCATGTTGAATGCATTTACAGCTCCAATTAACGTATTGTTTGCAATATTGTCCAAATGTCCACGGAAGCGTAACCAAGGTCCAGCCATAGAAATATGATCAGTAGTACATTTTCCGTGTGCTTTTATTAATAGTTTTGCACCTGTAATGCTTCCGCCTAATGGTACAAAAGGTGTTAACAATTGTAAACGTTCTGAATCCTCTTTTACAGTAACTTGTACATGGCTTCCGTCTTCTTCTGGCGCTAAGTATCCGTTATCTTTTACTTCAAAACCTTTTGGAGGTAATTCCCATCCTGTTGGTTCGTCTAACATTACTTCTTCTCCGTTTTCATTGATCAGTTTGTCAGTAATTGGATTGAAGTCTAAACGTCCTGCTATTGCAATTGCCGCAGTAATTTCTGGAGACGCTACAAAAGCATGTGTATTTGGGTTACCATCTGCACGCTTTGCAAAGTTTCTATTGAATGAGTGAACAATACTGTTTTTTGGTGCGTTTTTCGGGTCTGAATAACGTGCCCATTGTCCAATACATGGTCCACAAGCATTGGTGAATATTTTAGCGTCTAATTTTTCGAATATTTGAAGAATTCCGTCACGTTCTGCTGTGTAACGTACTTGTTCTGAGCCTGGATTGATTCCTAATTCAGACTTCATTTTTAAGCCTTTGTCTAAAGCTTGCTGTGCAACAGAAGATGCTCTTGATAAATCTTCGTATGAAGAGTTTGTACAAGAACCAATTAATCCCCATTCTACTTGTATTGGCCAATCTTTTTCTTGTGCTCTTGCTGTCATTTCTGAACCAACAGTTGTAGATAAATCTGGCGTAAATGGTCCGTTTAATAATGGGCCAAGCTCTGATAAGTTAATTTCAATAACTTGATCAAAATATTGCTCTGGATTTGCATATACTTCAGCATCACCAGTTAAATAGTCTTTCACTTCATTTGCAGCATCTGCAACATCACTTCTGTCTGTAGCACGTAAGTAACGCTCCATAGATTCGTCGTATCCAAAAGTTGAAGTTGTTGCTCCAATTTCAGCTCCCATATTACAAATTGTTCCTTTACCTGTACAAGACATTGATACAGCGCCAGGTCCAAAATATTCTACGATAGCGCCTGTTCCTCCTTTTGCAGAAACAATGCCAGCTACTTTTAAGATTACGTCTTTTGGTGCTGCCCAACCTGAAATTTTTCCAGTTAGTTTTACACCAATTAGTTTCGGAAATTTTAATTCCCAAGGCATTCCAGCCATTACATCAACTGCATCTGCTCCACCAACTCCAATGGCAACCATTCCTAATCCACCTGCATTTACAGTGTGTGAATCGGTTCCAATCATCATTCCACCAGGAAAAGCATAGTTTTCTAATACTACTTGGTGAATGATTCCTGCGCCTGGCTTCCAAAATCCGATACCATATTTGTTTGATACTGACTCTAAAAAATTGAATACTTCACTACTGTTGTTCATTGCAGCTTGTAAATCACTAGTTGCTCCAACTTTCGCTTGGATTAAGTGATCACAATGTACGGTAGTTGGAACTGCTACTTTAGTTTTTCCTGCTTGCATGAATTGCAATAATGCCATTTGTGCAGTTGCATCTTGACAAGCAATACGATCTGGAGCAAAGTCTACATAGTCTTTTCCTCTAACGAAAGCTTTGTCAGCCATTCCATCCCATAAATGCGAATAAAGTATTTTTTCTGAAAGTGTTAATGGTTTACCAGTAATTTCGCGTGCTTTGTCTACACGTTCCACTATTGTTTCGTAAACCTTTTTTATCATATCAATATCGAAGGCCATATGTTCGTTTTTTTTGTGTTTTGAAAGTCTTGCGAAATTACGAAATTATCTTGATTTTTAAAAATCAACAGTATAACATTATTTTATGGAAATTATTTTTAGCTAATATTCGATTTTGTTGAGGAAAATTTAAAATAATGATCTAAAGAGACACTAAATTACGAATTTATCAATACAGGCGTTTTAAATTTCGATATTCTCAAAACTTACTAAATTTTAGTTGGTTTTTTTAATTATAAAAAAGGTATAACTGTGAATTTATTGTAGAAATTTATGTTTAAAATTGATGGATTCGGTATTTTTATGTTGAGAATACATATTAAAACCTTTTACAGTTTATTTTATATTAGCACTTATTTCTAGAAGCTTTTTGTAGATCACACGAAGATTGTATGTACCGAAACGTCCGTAATCATAAATTTCTTTTACATCGCCGTTTTTGAAGGTGACTTTGAGATTTGCCGCTGGATTGTCTGTCACGTTTATGCTGTAACTATCTTTTAGGCTTTTTACGTCTGTATATTCAATGAGACCAAACAACGCTTCTACTTCTTCTGAACTTATTTTCAGTTTTTTTCGACCTTTGAAATTTGTAGATCGCTTCCCATGATATTCTAGATTTCCGTCAGAAGTTATTTTTAATTCAAAAACTGGACAGCTTCCAAAACAAGGCGTTGCTTCAAAATGAATTTCTTCTATTTCGTTTTTAAATTTTTCCTTGCTCTTGTTATATTTTAAAAACGTTCCATATTTCACTTCCAAAGTATCTACACGATATTGAATGTCACGAATTACCTCAACCATTTTATTTGTTTTTCGATCATAAACGACATCTTTTTGATTTTTTTGTGTGATAATGTTTTCATGATTTGTAACATCAAACGCAGAAACTTTACTTGTTCGAATAAAAATAATTTTATCATTAATTTTCCCCATCGATATGGATCGCAGCGGTTGATCTTCGTCTTCAAGTAGTTTTATTTCTTCATAAGTATTATTTCCTTTGTTTCGAATGAATATTAAAATACCCACATAATCTATACACAAATCCGTAAAGCCATCGTTATCCAAATCTACTTTTTGAACAACTTCATTAAAATCTTCGGTATCAATTTCATTTTCACCTTCAAAAAATGACTCAAAAGTATATTCCTTGCTTATTTCTTTTTCGAGGAATGTGCCTACTTCTTTAAATGTTTTCAGGTTTTCAATAGTTTGTGCGCAAGTAATTCCTGAAGTAAAAAATAGTAGTATTAACAGAATTACTTTCTTCATTTGATTGCTTTTGTTTGTAATGTACAACGAACAATAGCTTTTTAAAAATTTAATTTAAATACTTAAACAAAAAAATCACAAACTTTCGCTTGTGATTTTTTATATAATTTTAAAATATGTTTTCTTTTAGAATAAACTTTCAATAATTTTTTCTATCGTAATTCCTTCCGCTTCTGCTTTGTAATTTCGAATAACTCTGTGTGATAAGATTCCAATTGCAACCGCTTGTACATCTTCAATGTCTGGAGAAAATTTCCCTTTGATTGCTGCGTTTGCTTTAGCAGCTAAGATTAAGTTTTGCGAAGCTCTTGGTCCTGCGCCCCAATCTACGTATTGTTTTACTAAGTCAGTTGCACTTTCTTCTTTCGGGCGTGTTTTTGAAACTAATCGTACCGCATATTCTATGACATTATCTGCTACAGGAATTTTACGAATTAGTTGTTGAATGGCAATGATTTCTTCCGCATTGAACAATGGCTTTACAGATGCTTCAACATTTGTAGTGGTAGCTTTTACGACTTGTACTTCTTCTGCAAACGTTGGATATGTTAAGTGAATAGCAAACATGAAACGGTCCAATTGTGCTTCTGGTAACGGATACGTTCCTTCTTGCTCTATTGGGTTTTGCGTTGCTAATACAAAGTATGGTAAATCGAGTTTGTAGTGATGTCCTGCAACAGTTACCGCGCGTTCTTGCATGGCTTCTAGTAAAGCGGCTTGCGTTTTTGGCGGTGTACGGTTGATTTCATCAGCCAGAATTATGTTTGCAAATATTGGTCCTTTGATAAATTTGAAATTACGTGATTCATCTAAGATTTCACTTCCCAAAATATCACTTGGCATTAAATCTGGTGTAAATTGTATACGTTTAAAATCTAACCCTAATGTCGTTGCAATGGTATTCACCATTAATGTTTTTGCTAATCCAGGAACACCAATCAATAATGCATGTCCACCAGAAAATATAGAAAGTAATATTTGATCTATTACAGTTTCTTGACCAACAATAATTTTCGCGATTTCGTTCTTGAGAACCTTGTGTTTTTTTACAAGGTTTTCAATAGCAGCAACATCTGACATAGGCTTTTTATTTTTTTAACCAGTTATTTTGAAATTCACAATCACGATTACCTTTGTTTACGTTTATGTACGTATCCTCAATTTTTTGGGTAATCCACTTTTCAACTTCTTTTAACTGCTTTTCTTTAAGTGCTAAACTTTTAATTTTGATGTAATCTTTAGAATAATCAGCTACGTGTTCTTCGTAACGGTTGGTTACTTTTAAAAGTTTGTATCGTTTTTGACCTGTGCGTGTTTCATCTATTAAAGGAATTGAGATTTCGTCTCCTTTTAATGGTTCTATTTGAGAATATTGTTCAGGATCCATTTTTGTAAGTTCAAAATGTGTTCCTAATGTTGCAGGGTTGATTAATTTTCCTCCATTGTTTCGTGTTTCTTTATCATCTGAAAACGAACGTGCCGCTTCATCAAAAGTAAGTTCTCCTGCTAAGATACGTTGACGTAAAGTATCTATTTGTTTACGAGCATCATCCAGTTTTTTGTTTGTAATTTCTGGAATTAATAAGATGTGACGTACATCTCTTTCTTGTCCACGTACTTTGTCAATTTTTACAATATGCCATCCAAATTCTGTTTCGAAAGGATCCGAAACTTCACCTTCTTGTAAGGTGTATGACATGTCTTTGAATTCTTTTGCCAATGGCATTCTTTTCGTGATAGACATAAATCCACCTTGACGACCTGACGCTCTATCTTTGGAATATAGAATGGCTTTTGTTCCAAAACTTGCACCTGCTTCTACATCTGCTTTGATTCCTTTTAATTTGTCAATAACTTTCTTTACAGCTTCATCGGAAGGTTTTGGAGCAATAATAATTTGAGCAACTTCTAGTTCAATTCCAATTCTTGGACGCTGATCTGCTGGAATTTTTTCAAAAAACTGACGTACTTCTTCTGGCGTGATTTCTACATCACCAACCACTTTCGATTGCATACGTTGTGTTAAGATGTTTTCTTTCGTAATTTTCATTAATTGTTGGCGTAATGAAGATTCATCCTCCATAGCGTAGAATTTTAATAATTCTTTCATTCCGCCTGTTTGTTGGCTAAAATATTCAATTTGTTGATTTACACGGTCTCTAACTTCTCCTGGCTGAACGTCAACACTATCTTGTACCGCTTGATGTGCGTACAATTTGTCTTCCATTAACTTCCCAAGTAGTTTACATCTTGTTAATCCTTCTATAGAAGTTCCTCGTTGTCTTAAATCTAAAAATGTTTTATCTATATCCGATTCTAATATTACATAATCACCAACTACCGCGGCTACACCGTCAATTTTGACACGCTTTGAAGTCGTTTCTGTAGAATCGTTTACTTTTGCTTTGGCCTTGATCATTGATGATTCAGTAACCATTTCCTCTTGTGCTTGTGCTTGCATTCCTATTCCCACAAGCAATACTAACAAGTATATACTTTTCTTCATTTTAATTGTAAATTTCAAACTGTTTTCGCTTAACTGCATCTTTTGTGATGTCTTTTTCTAATTTTCTGATAAATTCAAGCTTGCGCTTGTTGAGAATGATTTGTTGTACTGTAGGACGCACATACGCTAGTGGCGCAATGTCGTTTCTACCTATCATATCTTCAATTCGCACCAAATATAGTCCTATTGAATCTTCTATTTTAGAAAATTGTGATTTTTTTAAGTATTTATCCTTGTTTTCGTTGGTTATAACAGGAATTTTATTAAACACTTGCGTCGCTTTTACCCAGATTGAATCGTTTAATGAGTAGTTGTTAAATTGAATGGCCAAAGAGTCCAAAATAATTTTATCTTCTGAATCAAAACGTTCAAAACGTTCGGTAATTTCTTTTATGTTTGAGTTGTCTTTGTTGATGCTGATGTAACGTAGTTTGAGTAATTCTTCATTGAGTTTAAAATTCTCTTTGTTCGTATCGTAATACGCCGCTTCGTCAAACCCAGTTACTGTTGTATCAATTGTTTTTTTAACAACAGCTTCTTTGTAAGCTTCAACATATAAACCTTTGCGATATTCTTCAACAAGTTCGTCAAAAGCCGTTTGCTTTTCTTGTGGTAAGTTTATTTTTGCACGTTGTATAAATAGTTGTTGTGTAGCCCAACGATTGATATAGTTGGTTACAATGATTGTGCTATCTTCTTTAGAGGTATTTTCAGAAAGCAATGGAGTTATATCTGTTTTGTACAGATAATTTTCGCCAACTCTGGCAATAGGTTCTCCATCTTGCGACGACTGAAAGTATTCGCAAGAACAACACAATATGATACTAATAATGGCTATTAATTTTCTCAATATGTATTATTTAACGAGTTTTTCTAGTTTTCTGTATACTTTTTTGTTGATTTCTACTTTGTAATTTTCTTTGAGCGTTTTTATCCATTCTTTTTCAAGATGCACTTGGTAATCGCTTATGACTTTTCCTTTGATTTCAGAGAGTTCTTTGTAACTAGCTGGAATGATTTCGTTTACTTTTACGATAGTGAAATCACTTTGTTCATCACTTAGAACATCCGAAACACCTTTTTCAAACTTAAATCCTTCAGGAAGATTTCTGTGTCCTTTTTCAAAAGTTCCCATCGTAAAGATTACGTTTACTTTTGATTCTTTATTAACTGTTTTTTTGATTTCATCAAGTGGTTTTCCTTCTTTTAATAATTGTTGTACTTGATCTGCAACTTTTTCAACTGTACACGAAGCAATTACCGCTTCTACTCTATCTTTCCATTTGTAATTTTCTTTGTTGGCATTGTAAAACGATTCCAAACCAATTGTATCTTTTTTCGCTTTGTCCCAAATTTGCTTTTCCATTAAATCGAATAATAGCAAACCGTCTCTATATTCTCCATAGATTGCCGCAAATTCTTCGTTTACATTTTCTAAATCATTTTCATAGAATGACAATAGTTTACCATCCATATATTCAGTAAAAGAGCTATTGATAAATCCTTTTGGATCACTGTTCTTTTGCATCATGCGAGCTTTATTTTTTAATAAATACGTAGCAAATTCATTGTATGTAAACTTGGTATCGTTTATTTGAAATAGTGTTTTGTTTAAGAATGCACTGTCTGTTGGTTTTTGCCAAGAACGCGTAAAAAAGTTGTCCGCCATTGCAATTGTATGAAAATCTTCTCTAAGCGTTGGATTTTCAGTAATTGTATACATTTTTTTAATCTTCTTTATCACAGAAGTGTTGATTACATTGGCTCTTTTATCTTTTTTGATGCGTCGCTCAAGATTGTATTTTTCTTTTTCAAAAGTATTTTGAGCATGTTTTGAGATCAATTTTACAATATGCCATCCAAATTCCGATTTGAACGGTTTTGATATTTCATTCACTTCTTTTAATGAAAACGCTACATCTTCAAATTCTTTTGAACGCAAACGACCACGACCAAATTTTGGCAATTTCCCATTGTTTACTCCAGAACTTCTGTCTTCCGAGTATTTTTTTGCCATCGCTCCAAAATCGCTTCCTGAAGTTATTTGTGAATAAATATCTTTTATTTTCTGAGCAGGATCTTCCTTGTTTTCATCATTTTCTTTGTCTAATAATAAAATATGCGCAACGGTTACTTCGCCAGCATTTTCGCGAACATCAGTCACTTTTATAATATGGTAACCATATTGCGTACGAACTGGCATTGAAATTTCTCCTTTTTTGGTATTGAATGCCGCAGACTCAAACGGATACACCATTCTAAATGCTGAAAAATATCCTAAATTCCCTTTGTTTCCTGGCGTTCGTTGATTTCCTTTTGCAGAAGGATCATCTGAATTTTGAGCAGCAACTTCTCCAAAATCAGCACCATCAAGTATTGATTTGCGTAAATTCATAATTTTTTCATACGCTACCAAGGTGTCCGCAGGCGAAGCATTAGGAGAAACTTTAATGAGTATATGACTTGCTTTTACTTCCGTTTTTAAACGATCGTACGCTTCTTTCACCAATTGTTCGGTAGCGTTATTATCTGTTAAATAATTTGTAGAAAGTTGTTTTTTGTAGCCTGCTAATTCTTTCTTGTAGCTTTCTTTTTCGTCTAAATTTAAATTTTTAGCTTCTTTCAGCTTCAATTTATATTCGACAAACAAATCAAAGTATTCTTCAATATCTTTTTGATCTTTTTCATCAATGATGTCAAGGTTCTTTTTATAAACTCTAGAAAATTCAGAAACGTACGTTGGTTCACCTTCAATAGTAAATAATACTTTATCTTTTTTTGATTGCGCAAAGCTTGTCAACGAAACCAACAGAATAAGAAATAATTGTATGCTATTTTTCATTATCATTTTTTTGAGAAAGACAAAAATAATAATTCAACGATATTTCACAACAAATAACTACATGGATATTGCATACTTTTCAACTTTTTGGCTTAGTTTTTGGTATTTAACAATAATATGTAAGATGAAGCTTCATTTTTAGTGATGTATTCATTTTTTAACTATATTGTACTTAATACCGTTAAACGTTATGAAAAAACTTTACATTTTGCTTATATGCACATTTGCATCAACAGTGATGTTTGCATCTGAAGTGTTTACAATTCAGACAGAAATTACCGTAGAAAATACGACTGTTTCTGTGTTGGATATGTTTGATTTTTCACAAAATGATCAAACAAAGAAAAAGGTTCATACAAGTTATAGTGATGGTAAATTGACCATTACGGGCGTCAATGCAACTTCAAACATTGCTATTTATAATTTATTAGGTCGAAAAGTTATCGATTTAAAGAATGTAGCCATCAATGGAACGTTTAGTAAATATTTAGATTTACCAAAAAACAACATTTATATTGTAAAAATTACTTCGAACAATTTTACCAAGACATTTAAAATTATTGCCAAGTAATATTTCGAAACATAAAATTTTAAAAACGGATGAAACTTTCATCCGTTTTTTTATGTCTTTTTTCTTCTTTTCTTTCTAAAGAATGATAATTTTGCAAAAAACTTACAATGTATGGCAAAAGTAAAATTGATTTGGGAGTTTAGAGGTCCAGCGGCAAAACGTACTGCAGCGCACCATTGTATTCACTTACACGACTTTATCAAGTTAGAACAGATTGATGGTGAAGCTATTAAAACAGAAGAGTTTTCAGACATGTATGTATGTGCTTCTATGATTATATCACAAGATGATGTTCCTTTTATGCGTGAAAAATTAAAGCCACACAGAGGTCAATTAGTTAAATAATTATACTAAAAAACGTTAATTTTATGTGAGAACGTTTTTTTGGTATGATGTTTTCATTACTTTAGCCAACTTTGAAAAATAAAATATCAATTAGATGAAAATTAAACATTTACTTTACTCGTTAGCAATTGTACTATGCTCATTTACGGCATCGGCACAATCAAAAGTAGGAACAGTTAATATTAATATTATTGTTTCTAAATTACCTGAAATTGTACAAGTAAAAACAGGAATTGCGGCGTATGAAAAGACGTTACAAGCTGATTTGAATGCCAAAATGAAGGCATATAAAGAAGAAGTTGATACCGCTGATAAATCATTTGCTACAATGACACCTGAAGCAAAGAAGAAGAAGCAAGAAGAAATTTTTGCTATTGAAAACGATATTCAAAAATTTAGACAAAATGCGTCTCAATTGATTCAATTGAAACAAGATGAGTTGATGCGTCCATTATATCAAAAAGTTGGTGCGACAGTTGCTGAAATTGCAAAAGAAGAAAAATTTACACAAGTTTTTACTCTTGACGGAAACGAGTTAGCATATGCAAGTCCTGTGTATGATTTAACATTGAAAGTTGCCGCAAAACTTGGAATTAACTTACAAGAGGATAAAAAGTAATTTTTAATACCTCAATTTTATAAAAAAAGCCTTGTATTTACTTTAAATACAAGGCTTTTTTCATGTTTACATCTTATCTCAAATTGATAAATTTGAGGTAGTAAATATATTTTCTTCGCTCTATTTTCTTCTGTAAAGATGCTTGATTTAATATATTAGTATCAAATCAAAACTATAATATCATGAAGAAAAAAAATGCAAAGACGTTAAAATTCGGAAAAACTGTGGTTTCAAACTTGAAAGTAAATCATATAAAAGGTGGAAGCATGGGATCAATAGAATGTCCTTCATATCATCCTACAGTTTGTGACGGTGGAGGTTCAATAAGTAGTCAAGGTATACGTTGTGCTGTTAATTGCGGAACTGGAACATTGCCTGTATAATAATTTATCTACAAATAATTTTATTTAATCAATTTAATACGAATCAATTTTAATTTTTAAACCATGAAAAAAAGAAACATCAAAAACAACCTAAACTTAAAAAAGACTACGATTTCTAGATTGTCTGAAAAAGCCGTTAAAGGAGGAACAGGAACTACGCTTTTCACAACTATTTTTGCTGATTTGTGCTATGGAGCAAATACCAGTTATATTTTGAAGTGCGCAGCTGCTTGTGCGCCACCAGATACTGACGCTTAATAGAAAATAAATTCTTAGAAAAAAGGCTGTTACCTTCTCTATGTTGAAATGTAACAGCCTTTTTATATGTTATACTAAAGATTATCGTCTTGAATAGTTTGGCGCTTCTTTGGTAATGGCAACATCATGTGGATGACTTTCGTTGATTCCACTTGCTGTTATACGTACAAATTTTCCAGTTTCTTTAAGTGTTTCTATATCTTTTGCACCACAATATCCCATTCCTGCACGCAAACCGCCAATGAATTGGTGAATACTTTCATCTAAGTTTCCTTTGTAAGGTACACGACCTACAATTCCTTCAGGAACCAATTTTTTGATATCTGCTTCTACATCTTGGAAGTAGCGATCTTTTGAACCTTGTTTCATAGCTTCCACAGAACCCATTCCACGATACGATTTGAATTTTCTTCCTTCGTAAATGATTGTTTCTCCAGGTGATTCTTTTGTTCCTGCTAGTAATGAACCTAGCATTACAGAATCTGCTCCAGCGGCAATTGCTTTTGGAATATCTCCTGTATACCTAATTCCTCCATCTGCAATAACAGGAACTCCACTACCTTTTATGGCGGCTGAGACTTCTAATACTGCTGAAAATTGAGGAAAACCTACTCCAGCTACCACACGTGTTGTACAAATGGAACCTGGCCCAATTCCAACTTTTACTGCATCAGCACCAGCGTCTACTAAGTATTTTGCGGCTTCTCCCGTTGCAATGTTTCCAACAATTACTTCTAAGTTTGGAAATTTAGCTTTTACTTGTTTTAATACAGTTACCACGCCTTTTGTATGTCCGTGTGCCGTATCAATTACAACCGCATCAACACCTGCATTTACCAATGCTTCTGCTCTATCTACAGCATCCGCAGTAACTCCAAGTGCCGCCGCAACGCGTAAACGTCCGTACGTATCTTTGTTTGCGATTGGTTTTTGTGTAACTTTAGTTATATCACGAAAAGTGATTAATCCTTTTAATTTGTAGTTATCATTTACAATTAAAAGTTTTTCAATTTTATTTTTTTGAAGAATTGCCTCAGCATCTTTCAACGAAGTTCCTTCTGATGAAGTAATTAAGTTTTCACTTGTCATTACCTCAACTATTGGTCGTTCATTGTTATGCTCGAAACGTAAATCTCTATTGGTTACGATTCCTTTTAGTGTTCCGTTTTCGTCAACAATTGGAATTCCGCCAATGCTGTGTTCTTTCATGTTTGCTTTAGCATCAGCAACGATTGCTGTTAACGGCAACGTTACTGGATCGATAATCATTCCGCTTTCAGCACGTTTTACTTTTCTAACTTTTTGTGCTTGACGCTCTATTGTCATGTTTTTATGTAAAACACCGATTCCACCTTCGCGAGCCATCGCAATTGCCATAGAAGATTCTGTAACCGTATCCATAGCGGCGGAAACAATCGGAACATTGATGGTTATATTTCTAGTAAGTTTTGTTTGAATGCTGACTTCTCTTGGAAGTACTTCGGAGAAAGCGGGAACTAATAAAACGTCGTCGTATGTTAGTCCTTCGCCTAAGATTTTGTTGTTGTGTGCTGTCATGGTGCAATTAAAATATAATTGCATGCGAATATACTACATTTTATGTTATTAATACTATTTGCTAGAGTAGATAACAATTTGTTAATGCTTATTTAGTAATGAGTAATGAGATATCAGTATTGAGAACTGAGAACTAATGATATTCATTAAATATTTTAGAAGCTTCATTGTAAGACGATTCAAAACTCATTGCTTGAATGTTTGCATTTGCTTTTGCCGCTGTGAAGTATGAAACCATTTTTTCTGTTGGCATGTTTCCGGTAAGTTCGTCTTTTGCCATCGGGCAACCGCCAAACCCTTGAATAGCGCCATCAAAACGTCTGCAACCAGCTTTGTATGCCGCATCTACTTTTTCATGCCATAAACTTGGTGTTGTGTGTAAATGTGCGCCAAATTCAATTTCTGGATATTTTGGAATGAGATTCGAGTATAGATAATCGATTACATCTGGTGTAGATGAACCTATTGTATCTGATAGCGATAATATTTTCACGCCCATGTTGGAAAGTTTTTCTGTCCACTCGCCTACTATTTCCACATTCCAAGGATCGCCATATGGATTTCCAAATCCCATAGATAAATAGGCAACTACTTCTTTATTCGTTTTTGCCGCAATGTTTAGAATTTCTTGTAGTGTTTCTATGGATTGCGCAATAGTTTTATGTGTATTCCGCATTTGAAAATTCTCAGAAATGGAAAATGGATAGCCTAAGTATTGAATTTCAGGATGTGTACTTGCATCTGTGGCGCCACGTACATTGGCAACAATTGCTAATAGTTTACTTCGTGTTGAAGCTAAGTCCAATTTTGATAAAACTTCAGCGGTGTCCACCATTTGCGGAATTGCTTTTGGCGACACAAAGCTACCGAAATCAATAGTATCAAAGCCTACACGAAGTAATGATTGAATGTATTGTACTTTTTTTTCTGTTGGAATAAACATTTTGATGCCTTGCATGGCATCTCGTGGACATTCGATGATTTTAATGTTTTCCATAGAATGTCAAAGATAATCAACGAAATCGTTTTAGGAACTATTTTTTAGCATCAGTTTTGGCAGTATTTAGCCTTTAGTTTATTCTGAACTTTTTAAACTTACCAATTATTTTTAATTTTACTGATTTTCAATTACTTACACAATAAAATTGTTACTATTTACAATCCGTCAATTTGATAATCACGGGTAAAATCTCTTTTAAAGAGTGTAATTTTCATATTGGTTTACATCATCATTAACATTAAAAATTTATCACTTATGAAAAAAAAGAGTTTAAAAAGTTTAGTACTTAACAAGAGATCTGTATCAAGTCTTACAGATGTTAAAGAAGGAAAAAGAAGAAGTTACACCTCCAAAATTAACTGTTCATTTAACAACATAGTTATCTAATGTTATGGAATCTGAAACGCAAGGAGATCCTTGCCATTCACTCGATCCTGGTTGCGAGTGTTAAGATATGTTTTTAGTTACTTGATAAGGTTGGTCATTTATTGAATGACCTTATTTTTTACAGTAAAATAAATATTGCAATTCCGACAAATACAATTATTTGCAACCATTTCATGAAAGTTCCTATGTTTTTATTTTTTTTGATGGTTTCCGAAATGGTTCCTGCTAAGACAGCTATTGAACCAAAAACAACAAAAGATACTAAGATGAAAAGTAATCCTAAGATGTAAAATTGAAGCACTTCATTCATCGTTTCACTAAAGAGAAAACCTGGAAATAATGCCAAGAAGAAAAGCGTTACTTTCGGATTTAATACATTCATGATGAATCCTTGTTTGAAAAGTTCAGCAACACTTTTTTTAGGAATTGCATCGTTTCCCAATTCAATATCGCCTGAACTTTTGAATACTTTGTACGCTAAATACACTAAATACAATGCACCAAATAGCTTGATGATGAAAAATAATGTTGGATTTTGTTGTAAAATGGTAGATGCGCCAAAAGCAACTACCGTTGTATGAATTAAACAACCTGACATTAAACCCAAAACCGTTGCTATTCCGTATTTACGACCGTTTACAATACTTTGCATTAATACATAAATATTGTCTGGTCCTGGCGTGATTGCCAAAAGCGATGTTGCCGCAACAAATCCGATAAGTATTTCTAAGTCCAATGCTGTGTTTTAATTTAAGAGGTTGGTGTCCTAAGGCTTTTGTTTTTTTATCATTTTTTGAAGAAAAAGATTATTGGGCATATTTATTTCTTCACCTTCTTTTGTTTTTACAGTAACAAAAAAGAGCCCGATATCACTAACTCTTCCTTCAATTTCATATTCTTTTCCTTCCATAATAATAATAGAATCATCAATTCTTACTGAGTGATTAAAGAATAGAATAATACTTGATGTAATGTTAGATAAAAGTGACCATTGTGCAAAAAATGCAACACCAACTACCGTGAGAATTGACCCTATGTAGGCCGCTAAATCAGATTGGTTGACTCCCCAAATAGTTAATATTAACAGAATACATATAAATACTAAAGCTATATTAATTGCTTTTCTAATTATTTTCGCTCTCGATTTTTGGATCAGCTTATTTTTCGTCGTTTTAGTGATGAATTTATTAGATGTCATTCGCACCAGAATATAAACTCCAATAATAACAATAGATTCTATAATTTTTAAATAATATGCTTCCACTCGTATGTATGCTTTTTATAATTTCTGTAGAATTTTTTTGTTGATGTTTTTAATCAACTTTGGACCTTCATATATAAATCCTGTATATAATTGTACCAAATCTGCGCCAGCTTCTAACTTTTCCAATGCGTCTGTAGCAGTATGAATTCCTCCTACTCCAATAATTGGAAACGCTTTGTTGCTTTTTTCTGCTAAGAATCGAATTACTTCCGTAGAACGATTTGTTAATGGTTTTCCGCTTAATCCGCCCATTTCTTCTTTGTTGTCCGATTGTAAACCTTCGCGTGAAATAGTTGTGTTTGTGGCAATTACACCAGCAATTTTAGTTTCGGCAACAATTTCGATGATATCTTCTAACTGCTCATTTGTTAAATCGGGCGCTATTTTTAGTAAGATTGGTTTTGGAGCTTCTTTTGCGTTGTTCATTGTTTGCAACGTTGTCAATAGCTTTGTCAACGGTTCTTTGTCTTGCAATTCGCGTAAGCCTGGCGTATTTGGCGAACTTACATTCACCACAAAATAATCTACATGTGGAAATAACGCTTCAAAACAAATTTTATAATCTTCTACCGCACTTTCGTTTGGTGTCACTTTATTTTTACCGATGTTTCCACCAATTAAAACACCTTTATTTTTCTTTAAACGCGTAACTGCTTCATGAACACCACCATTATTGAATCCCATACGATTGATAATCGCTTCATCTTGCTTTAAGCGAAACAAACGTTTTTTAGGGTTTCCAACTTGTGGTTTTGGCGTTAACGTTCCTATTTCAATAAAACCAAATCCGAAGTTTGACAATTCATTGTATAGTTTGGCGTCTTTATCAAATCCGGCTGCTAAACCTACAGGGTTTTTAAATTTCAACCCAAAAACAGTACGTTCTAAGCGTTTATCATTTACAGTATATATTCCTCTAAAAACACTTGAAACCAAAGGAATTTTACATAATGTTCGGATAAGTGAAAAGGTAAAATGATGCACTTTTTCTGGATCGAATAGAAAAAGAATAGGTTTTACAAGAAATTGGTACATGTTGTTTTGTTTGTGCAAAAATAATCTAATTTTCAAAAGGCAAATATTTTTAATCACTATTTTTTATGATCTTTCATATAAATGGATTGATGCAATAAAAATCTGTATTAAGTTAAAAATACACAAGCACATATTTTAGGAATCCTAAGAAATCTGTTATTTTTGAAGAAAAAGAATATTCATGCAACATATTATAGATAGATTCATTAGTTATGTAACAATTGATACCGAATCTGACCCAACTTCAGAAACAACTCCAAGTACAGAGAAACAATGGAATTTAGCCAATTTGTTAGTGGACGAATTGAAACGCATTGGATTGTCTGATGTTACGATTGACGAAAATGCATATATCATGGCAACGTTGCCAAGTAATGTTGATCATGAAGTTCCTACAATTGGTTTTGTATCGCATTTTGATACGTCTCCTGATTTTACGGGCGCAAATGTGAATCCGCAAATTGTAAAAAATTACGATGGAAAAGATATCGTTTTAAATGCTGAACAGAATATTGTGCTGTCGCCAGATTATTTTGATGATTTGTTATTATATAAAGGGCAAACGCTTATTACTACTGACGGAACAACGTTACTTGGTGCAGATGATAAAGCTGGAATTTGCGAAATTGTTTCTGCCATGGAATACCTTATTAATCATCCAGAAATAAAACATGGAAAAATTCGTATTGGTTTTACTCCTGATGAAGAAATTGGTCGTGGTGCACATAAATTTGATGTAGAAAAATTTGGCGCAGAATGGGCGTATACAATGGATGGAAGCCAAATTGGAGAACTTGAATATGAAAACTTTAATGCTGCAAGTGCTAAAATTGATATCAAAGGAAAAATTGTTCATCCTGGATATGCAAAAGGAAAAATGATCAATTCTATTTTGATTGCAAACGAAATTGTCAATTTATTACCGCCACATGAAATTCCACAACAAACAACAGGTCGTGAAGGATTTTACCATTTACATACAACAAAAGGAAGTGTTGAAGAATCATCTTTAGATTATATCATTCGCGATCATGACAAAGCGAAGTTTGAAGCACGAAAAGAATTGTTAGAAAAAATCGCAACAGACATCAATAGTCGCTACACATACGATCCTGTTACTCTCGTAATAAAAGATCAGTATTTTAACATGAAAGAAAAGGTTGAACCAGTTTTTCATATTGTTGAAATTGCCGAAGAAGCTATGAAAGCATTAAATATTACGCCAATTATCAAGCCAATTCGTGGTGGAACAGATGGTTCGCAATTGTCATTTATGGGATTACCATGTCCTAATATTTTTGCTGGCGGACATAACTTTCACGGACGTTATGAATATGTTCCTGTAGAAAGTATTTTAAGTGCCATAGAAGTGATTGTGAAAATCACGGAGTTGACTGCTGAAAAGTATAAAAAATAGCACATTTTAATACGTTAATCGATTTTTTGACTTACTACATCGAACCATTAATTTTTATGTACTTGTAAGAATTTAACTGAATAAGTCTTTGTTATTTTTGGATATATAACCTTAAAAACAAAGAAATAATGGGAAATACGATTACAGATTCATTAGGTGAATTTTATAATGCAATTGCAGTTGGAATTGGAGATTGGGGATTGAAATTAATTGGAGCTTTAGCTGCCTTAGTCATAGGTTTCTGGATTATTAGAATGATCATGAAAGCGGCTTCAAGAGGATTTGAAAC
The DNA here is from genome assembly GCF_965283645.1 of Kordia sp. Classification (GTDB taxonomy): domain Bacteria; phylum Bacteroidota; class Bacteroidia; order Flavobacteriales; family Flavobacteriaceae; genus Kordia. Next base: position 801,916 of record NZ_CBDIPG010000001.1, read on the forward strand.
ACGTCATATAGACGAAACATTGCGTCCTTTTTTACTTACGTTAATTGGTTTTATACTCAAAATTGTTTTATTAATATCCATTGCTGGAATTGTTGGAATTCCTACGGCTTCTTTTGCAGCATTAATTGCTGGTATTGGAATTGCTATTGGAGCTGCATTTAACGGTTCATTAGGTCATTTGGCTTCTGGTGTAATGCTACTTATTTTTAAGCCTTTTAAAGTTGGTGATTTAATTAAAACTAATGATGCGTTCGGATTTGTAAAAGAAATTTCAGTATTTGTAACCGTTATTGAAACGTTTCAAAACGAAACCGTTATTGTTCCTAATGGTGCAATTACAGCTAATAAAATAACAAATCTTACCAAAATAGGAAATTTACGTATTGATATGCCTTTCGGAATCCAGTATGGAACAGATATTAAAAAAGCGAAAGAAATTGTGGCTCAAGTTTTAAATAACGATGATAATGTATTAAATAATCCTGCACCTAGAGTTGCTGTCAATAATTTGGGCGCTAATGGTATTGAATTGTTAGCAATGCCATATGCAAACTGTGAAGACTATTGGGATGTTTATTGGGATACGCGCCAAAAAATTGTAGAAGCTCTTGGAGCTGCCAATTATGATGCACCTTTTGCACAACGCATTGTAACGATGAAACAATAAGATCATATTTATATAAATTTTATGAAAAGCTACTTTTTTAGTAGCTTTTTTTATTTTAGCACAAACTTTCATAAGATGAAAAAATTCAAATCTGTAGAAGCGTATGTACAAAGTTTTCCTGAATGGGAAGATAAATTACGTTTGCTTAGAAGTATTATTCTGAAAAATCATGATATTGAGGAAGGTTTCAAATGGAGTATGCCTGTGTATATGGTTGATGGAAAAAATTTGATAGGTTTAGGGTCTTTTAAAACACATATAAGTGTGTGGTTTTTTCAAGGTGCTTTGTTAAAAGATGCAGCAAATGTATTGGTAAATGCGCAAGAAGGAAAGACAAAAGCCATGCGCCATATGAAATTTACCAATTCGGCTGTAATCTCTGAGTCTTTAATACAACGTTATATAGATGAAGCTGTTCAATATCAAAAAGAGGGTAAAACGGTTCCTAAGGTCAGAAAAAGTGTTAAATTGATTATTCCAGATGAATTAAAAAGTGAATTCGATAAAAATACAGCATTAAAAACTGCTTTTGAAACGTTATCAAATTACAAACAAAAAGAATATTCGGAATATATTTCAACTGCGAAACGAACAGCCACTAAAGAAAGTCGTTTGGAAAAAATTATTCCAATGATTTTGGACGGAAAAGGATTGAATGATAAGTATAAAAAATAACTGTTGTCCAACAAAAGATAAAAGATCGCTACGCTATTAGATTATAGAATAAAGACTTGTTTAGTAATTAACTGAAAAACAAAGCTTAAAATTATATATTCCTTATTCTTTCCAAAATAATTTCTTTACTACTAATGATTAACTAAAAGTATGGTTGTTCATTAAAGATATCTGAGAAGTTTCTTGGTATTATTCATTTTGAAGCCTTTCTCTTCTCTTTAATAAATTAACATAACAACGATCACAGATTTTATCGGTAAAACATACAGAGTCTTCATCTTCGCTTTTACCAAATTTTACGAAAAATCCTTTTTCAAAATAGATCGGAGATTCTTGTCTTAAAAATTTCTTTTCTTCTTCTGTTAATATATCAGAATACATAAGTCGCACGGCTAGTCCATCTTCATTTTCAGAAATTCCAATTTCGTCTAACTTTTCCTTTAAAATCGGATTATTCTCAATCATTTTTAAATAATCATCTTGACTCATTTTTTTGCAAACTGTGTCACTTTGGCTCATTTTTTTCTTTTTCTTATTTCAAATATAATAAATTATTTCAAAAGTATATTTCAAAAAAAAAGCATCGTTTTCACGATGCTTTTTTGATATGCTTTATAAGTATATTTATTTTTTTTCAGGAGCATTGATTCTCAATGTTGCATCTGCTGAAAGTGCTACGCGTTCAAATTTAATTTTCCCGGCTCCAGTTTCAATAATACATGTATTGTCTTTATCATTGAGTTCAACAATTTTTCCATGAATTCCACTTTTGGTAATCACACGATCACCTTTTTTAATGGAGTTCATAAAGTTTTTCTCCTTTTTTTGACGTTTAATACTTGGTGATAGTATAAAAAAGTATACAACTACCAACATTAGTAGTAAAGGTCCGTATTGTCCTAAAAATCCTTCCATCTTAGTGATTATGCCCTTCGTGACTTGAATTTATCACTCCAGTTTTTTTAGTTGCCGCTGCTTTTTGTTGTGCTTCTTGTTGCACTTTCATTCTCGCTTCTCTCTCAGCTTTTGCTTTTGCTCTTTTAGCTTCTAACTCTGGGTTCGGTTTTGCAAATGCTTTAATACGGAAAATTTCTCTACCTTTTTCAGTGTTAGCTGTAACCGTTACCGTATTTGTTTTTAGGTTTGGTTTGTTTGTAGAGTTGTACTTTACAGTAAACTGTCCTTCAGCTCCTGGTGCAATAGGTTCTCTTGGCCAATCATTTGGAACTGTACACCCACAACTTCCTTTAATGTTTGAAATTAATAAAGGTGTAGATCCAGTGTTTGTAAACTTTACTGTAGTTTCTACTTGATCACCTTCGTCAATAGTACCAAAGTCATGCTCTGTTTTCTCAAATGACATTACTGCAAAATTCTTTGATTGTGCATCTCTTTCTGCAGCTTGTGCAACGTTTTCACTTTTTACTTTTTTGGATGCGTCATCTTTACATGATGTGAATAAGACAAGCGACATAGCTCCTAATAATATAAATCCTTTTCTGATCATAGTGTTTAAAATTTAGAATTGTAAATTTAATAATTGTTTTTGTTACATCAAACCGCGACCGATTTTATTTAACTTATTTTCTTTTTTGTATTCTTTAATTAATTTATCTAGAATCCCGTTTACAAACATACTACTTTTCGATGTAGAATATTCTTTTGCGAGCTCAATATATTCATTTATGGTGACTTTTGCAGGAATTGAAGGAAATTTTAAGAATTCGCAAATTGCCATTTTTAATACTATTAAATCAAGATTTGCAATTCGATCTTTATCCCAGTTTGGTGTTTTTCCTTGAATTTCGGCGGCTAACATGTCATCATTTAATACCGTTTTACGGAATAAGTCTTTAACAAACTGTTTGTCTTCATCATCTTTGTATAGTTCTGATAAAAAGATTTTCTCTCTTCCTTTCTTCGCTTGTTTTATCGATTTTAATATCAATGTATTAATTACAGGAACATCGTCTAACCATGTTAGTTTTTGATCTTCAAAATATTCATATAATTTATCATTTGGTGCAATAATTTCTGAAAATAATTTTGCCACAAAAGCTTTGTCTAAATCATAGCTAGTTTCTGTTTCTGCCATGTATTTTTTATACAAATCACTTGCAATCATTTCATCAAAAATGACACGAATGTATTCATCATTTAATTCCCAATCGTTTAATTTTCTATGCTGTACCGCTTCTTTTAATTCTTTGTTTTCTACTAAATGTAGAATGATTGCGTTTTGAATAAATTTCCTGTTTGGGTTTTTATCTTCTGAAGTCGCCAAGTATTTTTTCTGCGAAAGCGCAAGTTGATTTGTTGCATAATCGCTTAATTTTACAAATAAATCTAGCGTAAGTATGTATAAATCGTGCATATTCGCAATACTCATGTTGATAAATTTCAACTCTTTGTCAACTTGATCACTTTGTGACTGTGACAATGCATAAATGGACTGCATTACTTTAACTCGAATATGTCTTCTTGTTAGCATCTAAGTAAGAACTTTAATTTTAAAAAATGAAAGGCGAAAAGATTCAAATCCTTTCGCCCCGCAAAAATATAATTATTTTGAATAAAGTTACTATTTATTAGCTTCTTTTTTTCTTGTTTCTATTCTATCCAATGCAATGTTTAGTGCAGAATTGTGTGTTGTAGAATTATTTATTTCTGAATGTGTAAATATTTCCAATGTTGTATTGTATATATTTTCGGTTTTACGCATGATTTCTGCTTTTCCGTATCCTTCTAATTCAGCGTATACATTAATAATTCCTCCAGCGTTGATTAAAAAGTCAGGTGCATATGCAATTTCTTTTGCACGTAACATAGCTCCGTGTTTTATTTCATCTGCTAATTGGTTGTTAGCCGCACCTGCTATTACTTTTGCTTTTAGCTTGTAAATACTTTCGTCATTTATAGTTGCTCCTAAAGCACAAGGTGCATACACATCCATTTCTTCAGCATAAATATCAGCTCCCCTGTAAATTTCGGCTCCGTACGCTTTACTTACTGCTTGCAAACGTTCTTCATTAATATCAGCAATCACAACTTTTGCGCCTTCGTTAGATAAATGCTCTACTAATGCTTCACCTACATGTCCAATTCCTTGTACGTATACTTTTTTATCTTCTAAAACATCCGAACCAAATTTATATTTAGCTGCAGCTTTCATTCCCATAAAAACTCCGTATGCAGTAATAGGTGAAGGATTTCCTGCGCCACCTCTTGATTCTGAAATTCCAGTAACATATGGTGTTACGTCTCTAACTAAATCCATATCAACGGTTTCCATTCCGATATCTTCTGCCGTAATGTAACGTCCGCTTAATGAATGTACAAATTCACCAAACTTTTTCATCAATTCTGGCGTCTTCTGCGTTTTGGCATCACCAATGATTACCGCTTTTCCACCACCAAGGTTTAATCCTGTAATTGCTGACTTAAACGTCATTCCACGTGATAAACGAAGTACATCATTTAAGGCTTCCCACTCGTTATTATATTGCCACATTCGGGTTCCTCCCAAAGCAGGTCCTAAAACTGTGTTATGTATTCCTATTATTGCTTTTAAACCTGTATCTTTGTCATTACAAAAAACAACTTGTTCGTGGTTATCAAAAGATAACTGACCAAATACTGGATCTACCTTGTGTAATTCATTTGTGTGTATAACGTCTGTAACCATGTATATTATATTTGATTATACTATCTATAAAAAATAGAGTGCAAAAATAGTGATAATTAAAAATTATGCAATAAACTTGTTGTTAAAATGAATATTTTTCAAAAAAAATTCAAAAAAAACACTTGCTAATATAGGAAAATGAAAGAATTACAATATTTAAATAAATATTTTGCAAAATATAAAGGACGCTTACTTTTAGGTATATTAATCACCATTATAGCACAAATTTTTGCTCTTTTTGCTCCAAAACTCATTGGAAATTCCTTAACCGCAGTTGATAAGTACATTCACAAAGAAATTACAGATATTACAATTGTACAAGATGAACTTTTTGTAAATATCTTAATTATTGTTGGAACTTCTGTCCTAGCCGCTTTTTTTACATTTTTAATGCGTCAGACTATTATTAATATTTCTCGATATGTAGAATATGATCTAAAAAATGAAGTGTACCAACAATATCAAAATCTATCTACCAATTTTTACAAAAAAAATAGAACAGGCGATTTGATGAATCGTATTAGTGAAGATGTTGGAAAAGTACGTATGTATGCTGGTCCTGCAATTATGTACAGTATTCGTACCATCACATTATTTGCTTGCTTAATTCCTTTAATGTTCATTACAGCGCCAAAAGTTGCAATTTATACCTTAGTTCCATTGCCTATTTTATCATTCTTAATATACAAATTGAGTAAAGCCATACAGAAACGAAGTACAATTGTGCAACAATTTCTTTCAAAATTATCCACTTTTACACAAGAATCCTTTTCAGGTGTTTCAGTAATTAAAGCTTACGGAATAGAGCCACAAATCAAGCAAACCTTTGATGCAATGGTGATTGAAGGAAAACAAAAAAACATGGATTTAGTAAAAGTAAATGCATGGTTTTTTCCCATGATGATTTTACTAATTGGTGCCAGTAACATTCTTGTTATTTACATTGGCGGACTGCAATATATTAATGGAGAAATTGAATTTGGTGTCTTGGCAGAATTTATCATGTATGTAACGATGCTTACGTGGCCAGTTGCCACAATTGGCTGGGTAACTTCTATTGTGCAACAAGCTGAAGTGTCTCAAAAACGTATCAATGAGTTTTTAGATGTTGTGCCAGAAATTCAAAATCAAATTGCGGAAGCAACGCCAATTATAGGGAATATTGAGTTCAAAAATGTTTCATTTACGTATGATGATACAAATATTACGGCTTTAAAAGATATTTCTTTTTCGTTAAAATCTGGAGAAACGCTTGCCATTATTGGAAAAACAGGTTCTGGTAAAACGACGATTTTAGATTTAATCAGTAGAATGTATGATATTGATAAAGGAAGTATTGAAATTGACGGAAATCCACTTAAACAGCTAAATTTAAACAGTTTACGAAATTCTATCAGTATTGTTCCGCAAGATGCTTTCCTGTTTTCAGAAACCATAAAAGACAATATTAAATTTGGAAAAGAAGATGCTTCCGAAGCAGAAGTTATAGAAGCCGCTAAATTTGCATCTGTTCATGAAAATATTATCGGATTCAAAAATGGGTATGATACCATTTTAGGAGAAAGAGGTGTTACATTAAGTGGTGGACAAAAGCAGCGTGTTTCCATTGCGCGTGCCGTCATAAAAGATCCAAATATATTGTTATTAGACGATTGTTTGTCAGCTGTAGATACTGAAACTGAGGAAGAAATTTTATCTAATATTGAGCGTGTAACTCAAAATAAAACAACAATTATCGTAAGTCACCGAATTTCTTCTGCAAAAAATGCAGATAAGATTATCGTATTAGATGACGGTCATATTATTCAAAATGGAAGCTATGACACTCTTATACAGGAAGATGGTTATTTTAAAGAACTCTATTTGAAACAACTTTCCGAAAAAGATTTGTAAGATTTTGTTGTTCAGTTAATTTTTTTTTTACATTTTTGAGGGAGATTAACAAACAACTAAATTTTAGAAAAAAGGGATTATGAGTGAAAAAGAATTATTAGAGAAAGAAGAAATTTTCTCTAAAGTATTGAGGGCAGGAAGGAGAACTTATTTCTTTGATGTCAGAGCAACCAAAGCTGGCGACTATTACCTAACCATTACTGAAAGCAAAAAGTTTACGAACGACGATGGAACTTTCCATTACAAAAAGCACAAAATTTACTTATATAAAGAAGATTTTGCCGCATTTACAGAAATTTTAGGTGAAATGACTTCTTATATTGTAGATGAAAAAGGTGAAGAAGTAATTTCTGAACGTCATCAAAAAGATTTCAAAAGAGAATATACCACTGGAGAAGATCAAGGCGGAGACGCTGGTACTTCTGAAAACTTTACAGATGTAAATTTTGAAGATATATAACAATTAACAACCAACCCAAAACCAAAAAAAGCCACTTTATGCTATCATAAGTGGCTTTTTGCTTTTTATAAGAAAACTTCAATGTTCAATGTTCAATGTTCAATGTTCAATGTTCAAAACTAAAAATTTAACATACGTTTGTTGGTAATAATTCTTTACAAAAAAAGCCACTACATGGACTTATGAATGACTTTTCGTATTTTATTTCTCTACTTATCTATTTTCAGAATTCAAATTCAGCTTCAAATTCGATTTCGATTTCGATTTCAGCTTTATTTTACCCTTCTGGATGCATAAATGCTTGTTTTCCTAGTAATTCTTCTTCTGTTTCAACAATATCTTCATCAGGTACACAACAATCTACTGGGCAAACCGCGGCACATTGTGGTTCTTCATGAAATCCTTTACACTCGGTACACTTATCTGGAGATATATAATAAATTTCGTCAGAAATTGGTTCTTGCGCTTCGTCTGCGTTCACAGCTTTACCATCAGGAAGTACAACACTTCCTTTTAAAGATGTTCCATCAGAATAACGCCAATCGTCAGCTCCTTCGTAAATAGCTGTATTTGGGCACTCTGGCTCGCAAGCGCCGCAATTGATACATTCGTCAGTTATAATTATTGCCATTATTTTCTCTTTTCGTTTACAATCTTGTTATCAACTACCACTAATGCGGTAAAAGTTTTATAAATTCGCCAAAACTAAATCTTGGTGTTATTATTTATTTTACAAAAATAACGCCAAAACTATTCATAAACAAATTCAGATGGCTTTAGCAGAAAGAATTAACGCTTTTGTAAAACTTAGTGCATTTTTAGAACAATTTTCTACGGAAAATCCTCAAAAAGATGAAAAAATTCCTTTTAATGAATTGTTTTTTGATGGAATGTTGCATCAATTGAAGCTCACAAAAGAGCATAATGGCTGGTTTACCAAAGAAAATATTCAGTTTGCTATCGGAAATTGGGCAAAAGCTTTGCGTAAAGAAAATTTAGAAAATTGGACAGCAACATATCAATTTGAAAATATTTCTACAAAAAAAGTTGCCATTATTATGGCTGGAAATATTCCGTTAGTTGGTTTTCATGATTTTTTATCGGTATTAATTGCTGGTCATGAAGTATTGGTAAAACAGTCTTCTAATGACAAACACCTACTTCCCTACTTAGCCAAATATTTAGAATATATACATCCTGAATTTAAAGGAAAAATTACATTTACAGATGAAAAATTATCAGAATTTGATGCTGTAATTGCTACAGGAAGTAACAACACGTCTCGTTATTTTGAATACTATTTTAAAGATAAACCCAATATTATTCGTAAAAACAGAAACTCTGTTGCTATCTTAACAGGAAACGAAACGGAAGATCAACTCATAAGTTTAAGTGATGATATTTTCACGTATTTTGGGTTGGGTTGCAGAAGTGTTTCCAAATTATTTGTTCCGAAAGGATATAATTTTGAAGCCTTTTTTAAAGGAATGTATGGAAAAAGTGATAGTATGAATAGTGCAAAATATGCCAACAACTACGATTACAACAAAGCTGTGTATTTAATGAGTTTGTTTGATATTTTAGAAAACGGCTTCTTAATGATCAAAGAAGATGAAAAATATGCGTCACCTATTGCAACGGTTTTCTATGAATATTACGAAAATGTAGAAGCACTCCAAGAAAAATTAAGCGCAGACGCAGAAAACATACAATGTATTGTAGCTGATTTAGATTTTGAAAATCAAGTGGCTTTTGGGCAAACGCAACATCCTGAATTACACGATTATGCAGATGGTGTTGATACGCTTCGGTTTCTAACGAATTTAGATGGTAATTGAACAAAATTACCGCTATACAAGTCATAACCAATTATGAAATTCTTTAAAAAAACACGTCAAGTCTTATTAAAAGATAACAAACTCGGAAAGTATCTAAGTTATGCCGTTGGCGAAATAATTCTTGTTGTTGTCGGAATTTTAATTGCGTTGCAAATTGACGGTTGGAAGGCACAACAAGAGGAAAGTCAACATGAATACAACATACTTCAAAACCTATACAGAGACTTATCTGCCACCAAAGACGAATTAGAAAGTGACGTAAAAGCAAATCAGGCATCAAAATTAAATCTTGAAATTGCGCTAAATCATCTTGATACAAATACGGTGTATACGTCCGCAATGGACACTTTATTTCCTGCCATTGCAAATTGGGAAAGTCCGTTACCGACGTTTACTACGTATGAAATTTTCAAAATGGAAGGTATCAGAATTATTAAAAGTAAGGACATAAAAAATGGTGTTATCAAATTTCACGAATCCACGCTTGGCTTTATCATAAACGATTACGACAAAGCAGAATGGGCATTATTTGAAAACGTGACAATGCCATTCATCACTGAAAATCTAAGTTATTTAGAACAAGGTAAAATAATCAGTTTGAAGCCAAATAATTATGCTGAACTTTCAAAAAATCCGCAGTTTCGAAATATACTAACTCTTACAATGGCAATGCGTAGCAAAGGATTGGCATTTTATGATTCCTCAATAAATGAACTCACGGAATTGCTTCAACTCATAAAAAGTGAAATTGAAAAAAATGGGGATCATGAATAAAATACAACTATTAAAAAAGATCAATACCAAATTATGTAGAATGATAAACTAAATATTTAGCATAATCATAACAACAATTCGTTCATAATTTAGCAACTTTGCATTCAAAATATTCTGATTAACAACACACAACATAAATCATGAAAAAACACAACTTTAGCGCAGGACCATGTATCTTACCGCAAGAAGTATTACAAAAAGCTTCTGAAGCCGTTTTAAACTTTAACAATGACAATCTTTCTTTAATTGAAATTTCACACAGAAGTAAGCCTTTTGTAGCTGTTATGGAAAATGCACGTAGTTTGGCATTAGAATTATTAGGATTGGAAGGAAAAGGATACAAAGCACTCTTTTTACAAGGTGGCGCAAGTACACAATTTTTAATGACTGCTTACAATTTATTAAATACAAAAGCGGCGTACTTAAATACAGGAACTTGGAGTGACAAATCGATTAAAGAAGCCAAACTTTTTGGTGAAGTTGTAGAAGTTGGTTCATCTAAAGATAAAGGATTTACATACATTCCTAAAGGATTTGAAATTCCTTCAGATGCCGATTATTTCCACTGTACAAGTAACAATACTATTTTTGGAACGCAAATGAAAACTTTTCCAGAAACGAATGTTCCTGTAGTTTGCGATATGAGTTCGGATATTTTCTCACGTCAATTAGATTTTTCAAAATTTGATTTAATTTACGCTGGAGCGCAGAAAAATATGGGTCCAGCTGGCGCAACGTTAATTGTTGTAAAGGAAGAAATATTAGGAAAAGTAAATCGGGAAATTCCTTCCATGTTGAATTATAAAATTCATATTGGAAAAGATAGTATGTTCAATACACCAGCTGTATTTCCAATATATGTTTCAATGTTAACATTAGAATGGTTAAAGAATTTAGGTGGAATTGCCGCTATTGAAAAAATAAACGAACAAAAAGCCACGTTGCTTTACAATGAAATAGATAGAAACCCATTATTTAAAGGCGTGGTTGCTACTGAAGATAGAAGTCATATGAATGCAACATTCACACTAACTGATGAAGCATTAAAAGAAACCTTCAATACCATGTGGACTGAAGCCGGAATCAACGGACTAAGCGGACACAGAAGTGTTGGTGGTTATCGTGCTTCCATGTACAACGCTTTACCTTTGGAAAGTGTACAAGTGTTAGTTGACGTAATGCAAGAATTGGAAAGAAAAGCATAATCATTCAATTTTTTAATCTTTGAATATTTAAATTAAATTATGAAAATATTAGCAAACGACGGAATCTCGCAAAGTGGAATTGACGCTTTAGAAAAAGACGGATTCGAAGTTATTACAACCACAGTTGCACAAGAACAATTGATTAATTACATCAATGAGCACCAAATAAACGTATTACTCGTACGAAGTGCTACCAAAGTTCGTAAAGACATTATTGATGCGTGTAAGAGTCTAAAAATCATTGGTCGTGGTGGCGTTGGTATGGACAATATTGATGTTGAATATGCACGATCTAAAGAAGTTCATGTTATCAATACGCCAGCGGCTTCTTCAAGTTCAGTGGCTGAGTTGGTATTTGCACACTTATTTAATGGAGTTCGTTTTGTGTACGATTCCAACAGAAACATGCCATTAGAAGGTGATTCTCGTTTTAAAGACTTGAAAAAAGCCTATGCAAAAGGAACTGAATTACGTGGAAAAACACTAGGAATTATAGGTTTTGGACGTATCGGACGTGAAGTAGCCAAAATTGCTTTAGGTCTTGGTATGAAAGTAATTGCTTCAGACAAATTTATTAGCAAAGCAACCGTAAAAGTAGATTTTTACAACGGACAATTTATCAATGTAGAAATTGATACAGAACCGATGGAAGACGTTTTACAACATTCGGACTTTATCACATTACATGTGCCTGCTCAAAAAGGATACATTATTGGAAAGAAAGAATTTGAACTCATGAAAAATGGTGCTGGAATTGTAAATGCGGCGCGTGGCGGCGTTATTGATGAAGTAGCGTTAATTGATGCCTTAGACAACAACAAATTAGCCTTTGCAGGATTAGACGTTTTTGAAAACGAACCAACGCCAGCTATTAAAGTATTAATGAATCCGAACGTATCGTTAACACCACATATTGGTGCGGCAACTAACGAAGCACAAGACCGAATTGGCTTGGAATTAGCCTCACAAATAGCGGCTATTTTGAAAACTGAAAAGTAAAATTCTATTCATATACATAACTAAAAAGCACTCAAATGAGTGCTTTTTTTGTTTTTAATCGAACAAAAAAATCCATTCGTCTGATATTTATGCATTTCATGCTGTTCATCTAAAAAATACAGGTGCATCCTTTAAGTCTTGCATAATATCCCTATCTTGTTTTCATATTAACAATAAATATCGTTTAAAAAAATGTCTGGAATTTTAGATTTATTAAATAGTGATTTGGGAAAACAAATCATTGGAGGAGTGAGTAATGAGGTTGGACAAGATCAAAACAAAACTGCTTCTGTATTAAGTATGGCGTTGCCTGTACTTATGGGAGCCATGAAAAGAAATGCAAGTACACCTGAAGGTGCTGAAGGATTAAATAACGCTTTATCAAATAAACACAACGGAAGTATCTTAGATAACTTAGGAAGTCTATTTGGTGGTGGAGTTGATCAAGAAGTAAAGAATGATGGTGATGGAATTTTACGTCATGTATTAGGAGACAGAAGATCAAATGTAGAAAATGCAATTAGCAAACAATCTGGTGTAGATGCTTCTTCTATCGGAAACATTTTAAAAGTTGCCGCGCCAATTTTAATGGGCGTTTTAGGAAAGCAAAAACAACAACAAAATGTTCAAAGTTCTAGTGGAATTGGTGACTTACTTGGCGGATTGTTAGGTGGCGGATCATCAAATCAGGCACAACAACAAGGACAACAAAGTTTTATTGAAGCTATTTTAGATGCAGATAATGACGGAAGCGTTATTGATGATATCGCAGGAATGTTCTTCAAAGGAAATGACAAAACAGGAAACGGAAACAGCGGAGGCGGACTTGGCGGATTACTTGGTGGACTTTTTGGAGGAAAATAATATATCAAAAATATATAATTTAGAAAATAGCATTCATGAAAGTGGATGCTTTTTTTGTGGCTAGACTTCTTAGAATTACTTCACTTTAAGATTGTTGGTGTATTGGTAAGTGAATTATTTAACGTGAGTTTGACATAAATTCTATGCAATTAAAATTTTGAAGGTATTTAGCAAGTAATTTTTAAGATACTGAATTATAGATTTTTACTTTCATTCTTCATGTTCGCACAAAGAGAAGAAACAAAAAAAATGTGCTTTTCCAGAGGTGTTTTTCTAAATTTTTCAGTTCACAATTCTCTTATTTTAAATTAAGGAGTTCATAAATCTACGATTTCCAAGGCTTGAGCAGAAATGACTTGTTAATGTATAGTTTTAGGGGAGTTTAACGTGTTTCTTTAGTTTGTAATAAATATCTTTAAATAGAAAAAGAGGAGTAAGCTTACTTTGCTTAGCCATTTTTAAAATAAAGTCACTAGAAAACAACGATATCTTGATTGTAAGCGGTGTTCTTTTTAGAACTTCATAAAAAAGATACTCTTAAAAGCACTAAGAATGCCTTGTTTTTTTGTGAAATTATTGGGTTCTGCAACGGTTACCAGTGTTATGCGTTCGTTTTTCTTATGAATAGGCTTAGACTTTCTTATTTAGATTGACAACTATTTTACCAACTACAGTACGTTGTTCAAGGCTATGAATAGCATCTGGTACGTCTTTTAAGGAAATAACTTTTTGTATAGCGGGATTTATCTTTTTATCAGCAATCATTTCAAGCACTGTTTTTATATTTTTTGTAACCTCAACCTCTTGAGTTAAAGCCATAAATTTCTGACTACCACGGTCGAAACGACCAAAAAGTTTTAGCTTAAGCATATTGTAAAAATCACCTCCAACTAATACATATTTACCATCTTTCTTTAAAATTTGTTTGTATCTGCCTGGACATTCAAAAGATGCCGTATCAAAAACAACATCAAACTCATTTCCTTTTAACGCATTGATTGAGCCCTGTTTTTTATAGTCAACAATCTCATCTGCTCCCCAACTTCTTACTGCGTTAACTTTTTTGGTTGAACATATTGCAGTTACATAGGCTCCCTGAGCTTTTGCTATCTGAACACCAAAAGATCCAACTCCACCAGAGGCACCATTAATCAACACTTTATCTCCTGGATTAATTGAGCAGAGTATCATTCCCATCATTGCGGCTTGGCCAGATATAGGTACTGTTGCGGCTTGCTCAAAAGAAACGGTTTGTGGCTTCTTGACCAAGTGTTTAGCATGTACGATTGCATACGTTGCAAAACCTCCTCCAAGGGATTTTCGAATATCAGCTACGACTGTATCTCCTATTTGAAAACCCTTAACATTTTTCCCGATGAGTTGAATTGTTCCAGCAATGTCCATTCCTAAGATTCTTTTTTTCTTAGAAGGTCTGAACAGTCCAAAAACCATCCGAATAATAAAATAATTTGCTCGGACAATATACCTATCGGCAGCATTAATAGAGGCACATTCAATTTTCACTAAAACTTGATTCTTGTTGGGCTTAGGTATTTCCCTATCATCGACAAGTTCCATTACTTCCTGAGGGTCACCATAGTTTCGGAAAACAATAGCGCGCATAAATTTGGGTACAGATTTTAAAGGTTGCATATTTTTTATTACAAATCTATAGGGAAGCAATGATTCAGCCTTTGCCTGTGGGCTCAATCATTATTCACTGAGGTTCTTTCTAAATTCAGTAGGCGAATAGCCATATTGATCTTTGAACATTCGCGAAAAACTGGAAGGGTTAGTGAATCCACATTCATAGCAAACCTCTTTTATCGAGCTTAGAGAAAAAACTAAAATTCTTTGTGCCTTCTCCAACTTTTTTTGAGTGATGTATTTAGCTGGTGTGCTGTCATACATTTTGTTGAACTTTCTTTTGAAGGAGGCCATACTGTTGTTTGTCATAGCCGCCAAACGTTGAAGGTCTAATGGCTCATACAGATTAGAGTCTATGACTTCTCTAAATGAAAAAGTTTTATCAGAAAATAAACTTCTTATGATTATATTCAAGTTTGAAGATTCGTCAGTTTGCAGGAGAAGTAGAATAATTTCTTTTAATTTGAGTACCAAAATTTCTTCGCTAAGTACATTTTTGTGTTCGAAAAATTTAGCGATACAAGAAAAATAAGCTTCTACAAGGGCTGTAGCATCTTCTTGAGAAGTATCCTTTTTCAGTGGATGATCCAATTCTTTCCAAAATTTCGGCTTTTGGCCATCAAAAACTTTTTGTAGCACCTCTCTATTAAAATGAACTATAATAGCACTCAACTTTCCAGATTCAATTGTTGAAAGGCTACGACCGACTGTTTTACCGCATAACGAAAGGATAACCGTGCCCTTTATAGCTAAAAATCCTGAGTTTGTTAAGTCCTGCTCATCACCTTCTAAAACATAGGCAAAACAAGATTCGGCTGGTAAATCAAATCCTCCCTCTATAGGTGTTAGTGATTCATACCATGTAAATAATGGTTTTTCAAAGAGTAGGATTTGTTTAAATTTATTAGGCATACACTTATTTTATTCCTTATTCTTAACAACCTTCTTCTAGGTTGTTTTTTGCTTTTTGTTAATTGGCTCTAACGATTTGCGTATGAAACGTAGTGTGTAAAAAGACACTAACTTTTCGGTTAAACACAGCGCCAAATTTAAAAATTTGGCAAACTTTGTAAATAAGTACAAACCTTTTGATTTGCACTTTTTAGCAATGTTTTATACACCGTATTGTACAGCATTTTTTATTCGATTGGTATATTTAAATCAACTATGAATTTATTTTCAGGATGCTCTCTGTAATCATTGTGGTAAATTTCAAATGGATTTTCAGAGCTCTTTTTATATCCATTTTCATTCATCCAAATAAAAAGGCTCGTCCAAGATTTTTCAAATTCATTTGGTGTTATTTCAAAACGACCAACAATACATTTCCCTTTATCAATAGTCAATTTATTAATCTCACCTTTTGTTTCAAAGGGTTCATTAGTTGTCAAAAAGATACTCATACGAACCTTGCCAGGCGCAGTAACTTTAAAACTGTCGTAGAAAATTCTGCCCATTTTAGCTTCTGATTTTTTTAGTAAGCCTTTCGGTATTGCCCATTTGGTAAGTTTTTCAAAAGCGTTTTCAATTCCGCTTATTCCAACGTGAGTTACTCCCGCAAGAGTCAATTTCGGTGTTTCTTTAATTTCAATTTTTGCATTCATTTTTGTCCATTTTTTTAGATTATTAATGATGCAAATATATTTTTCGTAGTCAGGATATTCTTGTCCGTTCTTGCTTTTAAGTTGACGAATCTTGCTATGTCTATTTGGGTTTTCCTTTATAAATCTGGTAGGACTTATTCCAAAATACTTTTTAAAAGTTCTTGAATAGGAAGAATTATCACTAAATCCGTACTTGTGTGCTATTTCTGTTGTTGTGATGTTTTTATGAAGCAAATCCGAAGCTGATTTTTCAATTCTCCGCCTTGTTACATATTCATTTAGAGTTTCTTCAGTAACAAATTTGAAAACTCTATGAAAATGGAATGGTGAGAAAAAAGCAATTGCTGAAACAGTATTTAAAGATAAATCCGATTCCAAGTTTTTGTCAATAAATTCAAAAACTCGATTAATTCTATTTTTGTAATCGGTTTCTATTTCTTTATCTAATATTTTCATTTGTGGATAGATGCAGTACAACGTATGTATAAAAGGAATTCCTGTTATTTCTAGTATAACTAAACCTAAATTTCAATATATAAATTTAGTCAAAAATTAAAGCTAAACGAATTTTATGCAAAATCAAACTAAAAAATAAGATTTATATTATGTTTCGTCGAATTCATTTGCTTCTCCTGTACTTATACATTTTCCAACTACTATAAATTTACTTTTTTAAACTACCCGTTGTGCATTTTGAGTTCAAAAGTATAAACAAGCGTCTGTTAGAGTGATTTTGAGGTACGAAAAATTGTATCGAGAACTTGTGTAGGGTAAAAATTCTATTCTCAACACAAATTTTACTCATTTTCAATCGTAAAATTCACTCCTTTAGATTCGTATGTAATTAATTGTTAACTTAAAAATGGAAAAACTTTCTGTTTGTACTCCAAAAATGACGAATTAGTAAACAAAATTAAAAATATAATGTCACGTTTAAAGTTTCGAAAAGTTATAGTTGTAGAAAGAAGTCTTAATGACTTTTATAAACGAAATTTTATATCATGAGAAAAAAGAATCTTAAAAAACTACAACTAAGAAAATCTAGTGTTTCAAAACTTTATGGAGGTAGCAGTGCAGCGAATCCTGGTAATGATAATACTGATACTGGTAATAGTCATTATGATGAAAAAACAGTCTGGGGAGATTATGGATGTCCATCATATAGTGAGTTAAGAACTGCCTGCTATTGCTATTCAATTGATGCTAAAGACTGTCATAATGATAATCTAGCACCAGATACCATGCAGTAATTTTTAACTAGCGATCTTCGGATCGCTTTATTTTTCAGTTTCCTCATGTAACAATTTTAGTATTATTTCAGCTTTTTTATATTTATACGCCTTTTTAGCAACAATTTTTTGAAATATGTTTTTAGCTTCTTCTTTTTGATTTACATCAAGATATACCAATGCTAATGCCCAATTTGCTTCTTCCTGAACCGTTTTTATTTTGCTAGCTTCTATTAAGTATGGAATAGCTTTTTGTGATGCAATTGGTGTTTTTTTCAAATAACACATAGCAATATTATAATTTGCAAAACCCTGTATTTTTCCTGTAGCAATGATGGCTTCCCAACGTGCTATACTGTTATCATATTCTTTATTTTTATATGCCGTAATCGCTTCTAAAACTTGAACATTTACAGTGTTATTTCCTCTTGTTATAACAGCATGATTGTCAAAACTTATTAAATTTTCTATCGATTTATCTACAAGTGCATCATAACTAGGCGTTGAAAATGTTGCAATAGTATACGTTACAATTCCAGCAATGCAAACAATGGCCGCCGCAATAGCAAGTTTTGAAAATGAAAACAGTCGTTTGTTTGTTGCATCTTCTTTTTCTACACCATAATCGTCTTTCAAACGTTGTGCCCATTGGTTTCGTTTATCACGATCAAACTTAGCTTGAATCAATGTTTCACTCATTGTTTCAAGTTCTTCGGCTGAAAGCTCGTCTCCTCCTGTATATTTTTTATGCTGCATATACTTTTTATATCGTATGCTTACAATTTTGTACTACTGTTTGTAATGTTTCAAAAAAATGGACCGTAATGTTTCTAAGCATCGTTGTTTTTGCTTTCGCAAAGCGGCATCCGATTTTCCTAGTGTATCGGCCAATTCTTTTAAGGCTATTTTTTTATAATAATAATTTTCCAATAACTTACTACATTGATTACCAAGTAATTTCCAAGCTGCATCTAAATAATCAAGAATTGCATCATCTACTTTTTCAAATTCATCTTCTACTCTATCATCGTCATCAATTTCTGATAATTTTGCCTTTTTCTTAAATGCATCTGTTAAAAACTGACTTGCCATTTGTGTAAATAAAAAACGCATGTTGTAATAAGTGATTTTCCCTTCAAGCAATCGTTTTCTAAACTTTAATAACGCGTCCATTGTTGCATCATATGCTGTAGATCGATCTGTATTGTAACGATTCATTAAATACGTAATTGTTTCTTCAAACTGCGCTAAAAATATCTTTTCAAACAAATCATCATCACCATTTTTCATTTTTTGAAGCATCTTATCAAACTGAGCTTCCGTAAGTCCAAAATTTTGTTTCGCTTTCGCGCGATTGTTCTCGGTAGTATGTTCGGTAGGTTGATGCTTCATAATTCTTTATAAAACTAAAGAAAAAAAGTTTTCATCGGTAGTATAAATAAAAAATAACTGAAATGTGACTAAAAAAATGTCACGTTTGGTTTTTGACTTGGTTATATGTAAAATCAAACAGTATTAATCATTAAAACCAAATACCATGAGAAAAAAATTATACCTCTTATTTGTACTTTTAGCATCACTCGTTTCATTACAAGCTCAAAATCCTTGCTGTGATGCTACAAATAATTTATTAATTAATGGAAACTTCAACACAAACACTTGTGCCGTAAACAACGATTTTAATGGAAACTGTGTTCCAAATTGGTCAAAAGTTGATGGTTCTCCTACTTTAGCAAACTTTAATACTAATCCATTTGCTTGGATGTGGTCTGTTCACGGAATTGGTGAAGCCATTTTAGGACGTGCTAACTTTGAGCAAGGAGTTACCTATGATATTTGTTTTAGAGTCCGAACTGGCGATCTTAATACAAATGATCCGAATGTAGCAAATATTGCCACCATTAATTTAGTAGCTACCAACAACACAACAAATCTTGATGTTACTGCAACACCAAATGGTCAAATTATTTTTCAAGATACCATGGGTACGTATTTAGGAACTTGGACAACTGTTACTGTTCCGTTTACACCAAATATGGATTATGAACAATTGTGGATTTTTCCATTTATGCAACAACCTAGGCTAAATGGCGTGAGTCAGGCAGAAATGAGCATTGATGATATTGTTATTTCTGAACGTACTTCTATTGATCCGTCTTTGCTTTTAATGGACGATAATTATTGTCAAAGTGATGCCATAATTCCGTTACATATTCCACAAAATATGATGAATTATCAATGGATTATTTCTGAAATTAATACTGCTGGAATTAGTACACAATTTACATCTCCATTGACTTCGAGTCCAGCACCATCAGTAAATTTAAGAAATATTTGGAACGGTTTTCAAATTGGAAAGCACTATCGCATTACATTAGCTTATGAAGATGATTGTGGAAATATATATACGTACGAACATGATATTTTTATCAAAGAAGAAACGAGTCAATTTATAGATATTTCGCTTCAATGTGGGCAATCATTTGATATCAATCGGTTTGACATTGTTGATCCGTGTAATGGACCAATTCTTTCTATTGAAGATTTAAATACAGGTACATCATACGATCCTAACATACCAATAACTTTGTTTGAAGATGCATACTTAAAAATTACCTATCCAGATTGTTGTATTCTTTATGTACATATTAGAATTGAAAAAGAAGCAGAACAAATTGTAGAATTTTGTCCTCCAAAAGACGGCAAATTTTTAATGGAAGCTTGCGGAAATGGTGTTGGCGGTTATTACGATTATTATGTAAATAATACAGCTATCCGCACCACAGATTCTTCCATGTGGGTTTCGTATGTACCTGGCAATTCATATTCGGTAACGTATACTTCTCCACAAGGCTGTACTTGTACTGCGATTTACAAATTGGCGCAACCTATTGTGCAAAATGTATATGCAACTTGGTGTGCAGGAACTACAAGTTTTGATTTATCAACGATTATTGATCCAGATTGTCAAGCAAATATTGATGGTTTTAAACTTGTTAATAATGCTACAGGACAAACCTTTACAAATTTGACATTAACTGATCCGAATGGCGGTTACGATATTTTTGGGAATGGTGGAAATGGCGACTTATTATGTTTAACATATACTAGTTTTGAAGGAAGTTGTACAAAATGCATCACCAACATAACCTTGCGTTTTTACAATGGAAATTGTGCCAATGTGCCTGTTCCTGTATATTGTACATTTAAAAGAGACGCGCCACAAATTAATGCGGATATTGTACGATTTAAAAAAGAAGATCTGAATTTTAGTGTGTATCCAAATCCTTCAAACGGAAATTATACAGTACGTTTCAATTCAACTATATCGCAACAAGCAAAATCATTTTCCATCAATGTAAAAGATATTTCAGGCAAAACAATTCTAACAGAAAAAACAATTGATGTTACGTCCGAATATCGTTTAGATATTTCTACATATGCGCCAGGAATTTATTTCTTATCGGTAGAATTTGGCAATAAAATAGAAGTTAAAAAATTGATCAAAAATTAATCATACAATTTGTAAAATATCACATAGTAAAAAATTGCTGTGTGCTATTTTTAGTACTGACATTGCATACCTTTAAAGCTTTACAGTAACTATATTTTAACCTCAAAACAATTTAAAAATGAAGTTTATACAAATTTTAATAATCACAACGTTACTATGGATGTGTTCTATATTTTCTGCACATGCACAATATAATCCAACATTAAATGCAACTATTGGCAACAATGGATTGGTGGAATATGAAATTGCAAAAGCAGGGACAAATACTTTTATATTTACATTATTTGGCGACGGAACATTTAGTACACTGACTAAACCAACACATATATTTGATAAAGACACTGTATATAAAACAGAAGTGTATTTTGCCAGATCATACGATCCAAATATTCCTCCTAGAAAAACCATTCAAGTCACACCAAATATTACTCCTGGCATTCCAAATCCGCAAGCAAACCCAACTGTAAATATGACTGGAGAAATTGACTTAATGACAAGTTGGGCAACAGCCGTTGGCCATGAAACCTTTTATATCATTGCGTTTAGAAACACAACAAGTCAGAATGCTGTAAATGGAATTATTGAATTTTCATATCATTCTGATGATTTACAAGTTAATACTAATAACATAAAAATTTATAACAATTGGGCAACTCCAATTACTCCCACAAATTTAAATACTCCACAAATATCTCTTGCTAGTAGTTATAATGAAAAATTAACTTGGTCATTTACAAACTTAGCTTACGATGAAATACGCTATATATACGTTCCGGCAACTACGTTACGAATGACTGGAGATAAACTAAATTTAGAAGTAAAGTATGCTGCAAATGGTCAAGAAACTATAAGGCAGCAAGAATTCTTAACACGTAGGTATCCGCACGATCCTAATTTTAAGATTGTAAATAAAGAATATATCAAACCTGGACTAAACCAACAACAGGAACTTATTTATACGGTTGGTTATTTTAATGATGGAGAAAATTATGCACGAAATGTATATGTAAAAGATGTTCTTCCAAGTTCTTTAGATCATGATAAAATTACTTTGCTAGATTATGAAGTGCAACCAACGTGGTATACAAATAGAGGAATTATTTATTTTGACTTTTTAAATATCAACTTGCCTGGCACCAATCAAACCATTCCAAATATGTATTCGTATGATCAGGCGTCCACTTATTTTTCGTTTAAAATTTGTACCAAAACCAATTTAACAGATTGCATCTTAAATACAGCAAGCATAGTGTTTGACTCACAACCAATATTTTACACAAATACATCAAAAATTTGTACTAAAATTGATTATTTCGATTATACTATTTGTGGAGGAAATAGTGCATTACGAAATCAGGGACAAGCATTTTCGCAATTAACAAATCCAATGCTATCGGACGAATTGACTTTTGATGTGTATCCAAATCCAGCATCAAATAAAATTAACTTCAACATACAATTCAATTCAGAAAAAGCTTCGAATTTTTCCATTACGTTGTACGATTATTCTGGAAAAATTATCAAAGAACTTGTGATAAATCAACATGATTCTGCTATCTTTAAAAACAGTTTTGATGTACATGATATAGCCAGCGGTTTCTATTTTATGACATTAAAAACCCAACAAAATCAATATACCAAAAAGATTATTAAGCATTGATTATACAAGTTCATTTTTATACCCTACAAAAAGTATTCACGTTGTGTATGATGATTTTTGTGATGCATGTTTGCAAATCACAACAGACACAACGTGATACTCTTTTTGCTAAAAAGTTATTGCACAAAGCAGATTCACTCAATAGAAACGGTAATTACAAAACTTCTGACAAAATAGCTTTAAAAGCAGCTTCTATATTTAAGGAATCAGAAAAATGGGCGTTATGGTTTGAGGCGTACAATATTATTTTTTATAATGGTTTATACTCCAAAGATTTAGATACTAGTAGTAAACTCGTTGAAAAAGGATTGCCAGCACTTCCAACTTCTGAAACCTACCTATTGGGAAGATTACACTATATCTTAGGCTATTGTTACGAACGCAAAGGGTTAATTTTTGAAGCTTTGCCCTATTACGAACAAAGTTTAGAAAATTTTAAAAAAGTAAAAGACAACTATTTCATCAACCAAATCTATGGAAATATATCTCAACTATATATACAGCAAGGAGAATATCAAAAGGCAATTACCTACTTAAAAAATGCAATTGCTCACGGAAAATCTACCAATGATACGCTTACTATTTGGAAAAACACAAAATCATTAGGTGACGCTTATCTTTTTAATGGCGAATTTAAAAAAGCACGAAAAACATACCAACACGCGCAACAACTCATCGATGAAAAAGATGGGACGTTTGAACGGTATGAAGCAGAAATTTTATACAAATTAGCAGCATATGAAAAAGCATTCATAGCCACTCAGAAAGCACTTGAAATTACTGAAAACTGTAAAAAAGATGTCACTAAAAATCAACGCTATTGTACTGCCAACTTTAATACAATGAATGTGTTACTTGGGAATATCTATTTCAAGCTTGGTAACACTAAAAAAGCACTTGATCAATATCAAAAAAGCTTACATTTTATAAAAGAAAAAGGTAATTTACGCGAAATTGGAAAAGTATCTATCTTAATTGGAGATACCTTCAAAGCGCTAAAACAGCATGACAAAGCCTTAGAAAATTATCAAAAAGCACTGCAAACTTTTATTCCAGATTTTACTGAAAATGAAGTTACTGAAAATCCTTCACAAGAGTTATGGATTTTGGAAATTTGGTTGATGGAGATTTTTAAGCGTAAAGGAGATTGTTTTTATGCAAAATATAAAGATTCAAAAAGTGACAAATGGCTCTATTTAGCAGAAGAAAATTATGAACTTGCGGCTACTTTTACAGAAAATGTTCGGTTAAGCTTTACAGAAACTGCGTCGAAACTTAAGTTAGGTTCGCAAACTAATATGTTTTATGAAGAACTCATAAAAGTGAAATTAGCACTGTTTACGCATACCAAAAAACCGCAGTATAAATCGCAAGCATTTTTAATTTCACAAAGAGCCAACGCTTTTGTATTGCGAGGATTATTAAATGAAAAACAAGCACTTAAAGTCGCAGACATTCCAAAAGATAGCATTGTATTATTTGAAACGTATGCAAAAGACATTACAATTCTGAAACAGAAAGTTGAAGATTCTATCGAAATTGATTCCTCACAGAAACTTCTTATTGATGCAAAAGAAGGTTTTCAAAACTTAAAAAATGCTATTTCCGAAAACTATCCAAAATTTGACATGCTTCGAAATAATTTAGAAGGCGTTACGGTACAACAAATACAAGCTTCTATTGATACAAGTACGCAGTTTATAAAGTACTTTTTAGGATCTGAAACTTTATATGTTTTTTCAATATCGAAAGAACACTTTTTTGTAGATCAAATTCAATTACCTGAAAATTTTCAAGAATTAATTGCTCAGTACAGACAATCGTTAAGTGATATTTCATTTATCAACAAAAAGTACAATCTTGCTGAAAAGCAATACTTACAAACGGCACATTCTTTATATAAAATTTTATTAAAAAAGCCATTGCAAAACCTCAACAACACTACTGATATTCAAAAACTTACCATTATTCCCGATGGTGTTTTACATACAATTCCGTTTCAAACGTTACTAACCAATAAAAGTGATTCGTGGGCAAATTTGGACAATGCAGTTATTAAAAAATATGCCATTAGCTACCATTATTTTTGTAAAATGTTAGTACATAAAATTGTTGATTTTAAACACACAAATGGTTTTACTTCTTTTGGTTTAGAATTGGATGAAGCTACGTTGCGACATGTACAAAAAATGACAAAAGATAGCATTCAGAATAGTACTATCAACGATAATTTACGAAATATGGCGTTATACAAACTCACTTTTTCGGACGATGAAGCGTTGCAACTCGCAACATTGATGAATGGGAAATCGTGGATTAACAAAGAAGCAACAAAAACCAATTTTATACAAAATGCGAGCAATTCGTCAAGCATTCATTTGGCTACACATGCACTCTTAGATACTGAAAACCCTAATATTTCTGCGTTAATTTTCACCAAAACAACGGATACAATTAGTAACTTGTTGCGTTTGGACGAAATCTACAATCATAACTTCAATGCAAATATGATTACGTTAAGTGCCTGCAATACAGGATTTGGCAAATATCACAAAGGAGAAGGTTTGCAGAGTTTGGCACGTGCGTTTAACTTTTCAAACATTCCAAGTGTTACTGCAACTTTATGGAGCATACCAGATGCTTCTTCGGCAACACTTATGAAATTGTACTATTCGTATCTCAAACAAGGATTTTCAAAAAGTGTTGCCTTGCAAAAAGCACAACTTGAATATGTAGAAAATGACGAAATCAGTAGTCCAGCTTCTCGCCTACCTTTTTATTGGGCGGCTTGGACACATATTGGCGCAAATGATGCCATTACTTTTGAGCAACAGAACAATTTTACATACTATCTTCTAAGTATTCCGATACTTTTGTTGCTAGTTGTTGGGTTTTTATGGTTTAAAAAATTGCGCGTATAACCAAACTTTATTCTTTCTGATACTTCGTTTTAAAATCTCAATCACTCAAAAGTACACCTTACGTATTCATACATACTGTTCACTTGTTATGACAAGGTTACTCTTAAAAAAATCGTACCTTTATACAAACTGAATTATTTATGAAAAAAGTATTCTTACTAATTGCTTGCGCAGGATTTGTCGTCTTTTCATGTGCCACACCAGAAAAAGCAATGACGAAAAAAGCAGACGACACTACACAAGTTTCTGATAGCATCCGTATCACAGATGAAGATGGTTATGACATCATTATCTTTGAACCTGGTTTTACCGCTTGGTTGGTTGGCAATGCACGACCACGACAATACTATTCGAAACAATTTTTAAGTACGCGAAACAATGTATATGTTACCGAATGGAATTTACGTGTGATACAACCAAGTCGTTATGATCCTAGTTTGTATCAACAACAAATTGACTTCCGTTCTAATGTTGATTACGGTTATGAGGTAAATTATCAACTGTATTACTATTTTGTATATTTTCAACAAAAATACAATCAGCGTTTAGGCGTATTTCCAGCACGCTTATAATGTAGAAGTTGTGTATCTTTGCACTAGCAAATTGTACACATGAAAGCATTTAAAGAACGTTGGGAAATCCAAAACAACTGGCAACTAACCTTTCCCTTCTTAGGAATCCTAGCGTTATTATATACAGCATACCTTTTTTCAAAAAAAATTATTCGCAGTTTTATTGACAGACAAGAATACAGCATTTTATATTATGCACTAATTTTTGTTAGTGTTATTGTGTTCTTCTACATCATGCTTCGCTTTTTCTTATGGTGTTTTAAAAAGCTTGAAAATAAATGGATAACCACATATCGTTGGGAAATCATTACCATATTTATTGTCTTTGCGTTGACAGGAACAAGTTCTGTAAGAATTGCAAAACCCATACTAGAATTCATTGGCTTTACGCGAACACTATTTCCTGATGGTTTTTTTGGTGGTTTTTTGTATTGGATTGTTAGAATTATTATAATCTTACCAATCTATCAAATACTACTAATTATATTCGGAAGTCTTTTGGGACAATTCAAATTTTTCTGGGAGTTTGAAAAGAAAATGCTCAGGCGCATGCGAATTATAAAGTAAGCATATTTCAGTAAAAATACTACATTCTTTTTCTACAAATCAATTCTACTTTGTTAGATATTGTTATTTCTATAGAAGTTAATTTTTTTTAACGTGATGCATTTAGTACTTTTGTTTTTGAACTCGTTTAGATTTTTAGGATGGAAACAAACATTAGAAGTTTAAAAGAGTTCCTTACTAAATCATAAAAATTGTTTAAGGCAATAATGAAAATTAGAATCAACATAAAAGAAATATGTATTACATCTTTGTTAGTCATAACATTGGCGTTACCTTCTTTTATACAGTTTTCACATCAAGTGACGGAAAACCATGATTTCATTACATGCCATGAACAAAAGGTACATATTCATGAAAATAATTTGCATTGTGACTCATGCGAATATCATTTTACGAACTTCATTTACGAGGTTACAAAAATGCCTGAATTACAAGTACCATTAATTATCTCAGAAACTACATTAGGGTCAACTACTCCATTATGTTATTATTTACCGCTTACAAATAAGCAATTACGCGCACCACCGACGCTTTCTTAATCATAAGATCAAAATATATTTTATTTTAAATTAAGAATTTTACATGCGTAAATATATCTATATATTACTGCTGTGTAGTGGTTTTATTGTGAATGCACAAAATTGTAACAATACACTATCTGGTAAAGTAATAGATTTACATGATAACTCTGTACTTCCTGGTGCAACATTAATTATTGTAGGATTAGAAAAATTTTCTGAATCAGACATTGATGGAAAATATACATTTTCTAACCTTTGCGAAGGAACTTATACGATTCAAGTATCACATGCTAATTGTTCAACACAAGCTTTCAAGGTGAAAATTTCTGGTAAAGTAGAAAGAAATTTCAAACTAGAACATCATTTGGAAGAATTGAATGCTATTACGTTAAATGCTGCAATTTTTGGAAGTAAAACAAAAACAAACTTTGAGCAAAAAATAACGGAAAAACAATTAGATCGTTTTAGCAATAGCTCATTAGGAGACATTCTAAATACGATGAGTGGTGTTTCGTCTCTCAATACAGGGAATGCTGTTGTAAAACCAATTATTAATGGTGTACACAGTAGTCGTGTGGTAGTGATGAATAATGGCGTTCGTATGGAAGATCAGGAATGGGGAGCTGAACACGCTCCAAGTGTCGATGTTAATACCATTGGAAACATTACCCTTATTAAAGGTGCTGGTGCCTTAAAATATAGCGGTGATGCAGTTGGTGGAATTATCATTACTGAAGCCTCCAAAATTCCTGTAAAAGATACGATATACGGAAAAACAATTATGGCTGCAGCTACCAATGGACGCGGTGGATTATTAACTTCTACCATTACAAAAAGTTACCAAAATGGTTGGTATGGTTCGTTACAAGGATCTATAAAACGCTATGGCGATTATGAAGCTCCTGACTATATACTTAGTAACACAGGTATTTTTGAACGAAATATAGCAGCGCGCATTGGTCTCAATCGTTTTGATTATGGTGTAGAAGCCTATTATTCTTTCTTTAGAAATGAAATCGGCATTTTGCGTGCGTCCCATATTGGAGGCGCAAGCGATCAAATACGTGCCATAAATAGCGGTGTTCCTTTAATTATTAGAGATTTCACGTATGAAATAGACGCTCCAAAACAAGATGTAACACATCATCTATTTAAAATACGTGGATTTAAAAACGTTAAGAACTTAGGAAAACTTACGCTACAATATGATTTTCAACAAAACAAACGTTTGGAATTTGATGTTCGGCGCGGTGATGATGACAAAGCATCATTAGACTTAGTATTAAATTCACATACAATACGTTTAGATTTAGACACAAAAAACACTGATCTTTTTAACTTTAAAACGGGTTTGATGACACAATATCAAAAAAATGTTGCGAACCCTAATACAGGTGTGAGAAGATTAATTCCAGATTATGAGCGAGTTCAATTTGGAGTTTATGGTGTTGCTGATGTTTCTATCAATGAAAATTGGCTAGTCGAATTTGGCGGGCGTTTTGATTATATACATACAGATGCACAAAAATTTTATCGTACTTCTTTTTGGGAAGATCGTAATTATGATCAATTATTCCCAGATATTGTTGTAGAAGAGTTTGGAAATCAAATTTTGACAAATCCGAAATTGAGCTTTTCAAATATATCTGTAACAGCAGGAACGCGTTATTCATTTAATGATACGTATAAATTATTTGTTAACTATTCGTTGGCTTCTCGCGCTCCAAATCCATCGGAATTATTTAGCGAAGGTTTGCATCATTCGGCATCTCGTATAGAACTGGGAGATTTACGTTTCAATTCGGAAATCGCACACAAAGTGTCACTAACATTACAAAAACAAGGAACAGTCTTTGGTTTTTCTATCAATCCATATATCAATTTCATAAATGATTTTATGATTATTGAACCAACAGAAATTCAACAAACAATTCGTGGAAATTTCCAAGTATGGGAATACCGACAAACCAATGCACGTCTATTAGGACTTGATATTGACGCGTCATTAACCTTCACGAAAAACTTGAGTTTCTCTCATCAATTTTCATTAGTCAAAGGATATGATAGAACATTAGATTTACCTTTAATTGATATGCCGCCTGTAAACACAACAAACGGATTGGTATATCAAAACGCAAATTTTAAAAACCTCAGAATTGAAGTTCAAAGTGAATATACATTTCGTCAGAATGAATTTCCAGACAACAATTTTGAGGTTTTTATTCCAGAAACGAATACACAAGAATTTGTTGATTTAAGTACTTCACCAGATGCTTATCATTTACTACATTTAAATTCCAGTGCAGATTTTAAATTAAGTGAAAAATCAATACTAAATGTTGGCGTGTCAGTTTCAAACATATTTAATACTAATTATCGAAATTACTTAAACCGTTTGCGTTACTATGCAGATGATTTGGGTAGAAATTTTTCAATCAATTTAAAAATAAATTATTAAACAAAATACAATCATGAACAAATTCAAATTTTCACTTTTAACAGCAACTGCAATACTAGCTTTACTTTTTACTGGATGTTCTAGTGATGATGATGCACCTCTTCCTGTAAACGAAGAAGAAGTAATTACAACCTTAACTGTAACGTTAACACCTACTGGTGGAGGAACGGCTATTGTATTACAATCACGTGATTTAGATGGTGACGGACCAGATGTACCTGTAATTACTGTATCAGGAAATTTAGCAGCTTCTACTACATATATTGGAGCAGTTGTTTTATTAAACGAAACAGAAACTCCTGCAGAAAATATTACTACAGAAGTTGAGGAAGAAGATGATGAACACCAATTTTTCTTTACAGCTGGAGCAAGTTTAAATGTCACAACTGCAAACTTTAACTTAGATGGAAATGGAAATATTTTAGGAACTACATTTAACGTTACAACTGGTGCTGCAAGTACAGGTTCGTATACAGTAACACTTCGTCATGAGCCAACTAAACCAAATACTGGATTAGCTGATGCTGGAGGAGAAACAGATATTTCTGCTTCATTCCAAGTGACTGTACAATAATAAGTTATAGTAACCATATACCATAAAAAATCCCTTAACATTACGCTAAGGGATTTTTTATATCTTGTCTTGTACTGAATAAATTTTTGGTGTAAATAGTAGTCGTTATTGCATATCCGTAATATCAATTACATTGTCGTCTTCATCTTTTTTCTTCGGATTCATTACATATGTATACAACCACATAAATGTAAATGTTGGTACTGCATCCGTAAATGGCAACGCTTCTTCTATAAAAGTAATAACCGCTCCGACTTTTCCAGATGTTCCTTTGTACATTCTAGTCATAAGCCAAGCCGAAAGTGGCGCCCAAATAATATCTGAAGTTTCTGCAAATCCAGGAATGATATAGGAAGCATATCCTATAATATCAAAGATAATTCCGAGGAAAAGTTTTAAAAATTTTTTGTCTTTTTTGTCTGTTGTCATGTAGTTAAATAATTATGTCAAGTAAAGCACTGTTGAGATGCTAAAGTAAATAAAGCAATAAAAATGCCAAGATTTTTTCATGACAGATACAAATTGCGTGTATATTTAGCTAGATTAATTAGTTAATTGATGAAAAATATAATTTTTAGCTTTCTTATATTTCTTTTATGCTGTAATTGTATGAATGAAGATACAACACAAACCATCAAAAATCGTATACAAGGTTCTTGGGTAGATATCAATGCCGAAGAAGTAAGGAATACTAACTACTTTGCTCCTTTTAAAGTTCCGTTTGGAGTAAATTTTCAAAATGATCGTGTCGATTTCTTTAAACAATTTACTAAATACGAGCAAGATACACTAACGAATAAAAAGCATTTTAACGCTTTCGCGGGATTTATCTCGTATCAATTAAAAGCTGATAGTTTATTCATTATAAATCCTTTACATAAAAATTTAGAGTTTACATATACAATTGATGCTTCTCTGAAAGATACATTACTTTTGAAAAAAAACGACACATTACTATATACGCTTGAACGATTTTCGCAACTAAAAAAAGATACACTTTCGTTCGACCAACTAGTATTTTCACGATCAAATTGTTTTGGAAGCTGTCCAATTATGAACATTTCTGTAGACAAAAACGGAGCTGTATTATTTTACGGTGAACAATTCACGGCTGTAATTGGTCAATACAAAGCAAAACTTTCTCCTGAGTTTACAACCTATCTTTTTAAAAAGTTCGAAGCTATTCAAATCTCAAAAATAGAAGCAAATTATAGTGTTAAACATACTGACGATCAGACAATTTCTACAACATTTCTTGAGAACGGAAAAATTGTAAAAACGATCAGAGATTATGGAAAAGCGGGAACAAAAGAAATGTTGTGGGCATATCAAACCATTGAAAATCTATACACACAAATCAAGCTTTCTTCACTAACTATTGATGAAACAAAACCCAAATTCAATCAATACTCCTTTGAGAAAGAAGGAACACAATTGCTATTAGAAAAGTCCGAAAGTTTTATACTATGGAATGCGTTTCAAAATGCACTAATCACAACAAATCGTTTTAAAAATTTATATATTTTTGACACAAGTTATTATCGAAATGAATATATAAAAGTTGAATCTGACGGTCAATTTTATAAATTCTATTTCAAAAATGGAACAATTACAACCTACGATATTGGCTATAATTTCATTACTAAAAATTTCAAAGATTCTGATTTCAAAAAAATAATTCAATACAAATATCACTCCCCAGATTCTACAGCTGACAAATAGCTACAACTTTTACATTGTACATTTAGCGTTTTTCATTTAAAATTTCAAAAATTTCTTTCCCAGCCAATAAAATGGCTCCGTTAGTTTCTACATCTAACTTTCGAATCAAATTCTTCTCAATTAATTCTTGTTGTAGCATTCCCCATTGTTTTTTTACATCTTTGATATATTTTTTATCAAACAAATTGTTTCGTATACCAGCGGCAACACTGTAAATCATAAGTGCTTTTGTTCGTACTGTTTTACCAACATAGTATGAATTTAATGCTTCTAAGAATAAAGCTGTTTCCTTTGTAGTACCCTTTTTTAATTCATTTATAGCTAGTATTTCTTTATCAAATTTTTCAATAGCTTTAATTTGGGTAGCTAATGTTAAATAAGCTTCTCTATTTGAAAAATCTCTATACGTTATAGATTCTATTTTTTGAAGTGTTATTCTATCACTTGTTTCTTGATATGCCCAAATTGAGTTGAAAAGATTATTTACCTCTTCTTCTTCTTCCGTTTGATATTGTTTTATATTCAACAATTCATTCTCATAACGTGCTTCTTTAGTCATTGCAGCGAAAGCTTCCAATCCCGCATAAAAAACACCATATTTCCAATTAGTTTTAGATATTTCATGATTTGGATTTTCCAATTGATGTTCCGCGACTTGACGAAGAGTTTTTGTCAAATTTTGAATTGTCAAAGTTGAATCGATTTTAGACTTAGTCAAATTCATCTTCACAGCAGTCTGATAACGATCTTTAAAATTAAGCTCAGCCGTTTGTCCGCGTGTATCATGCGAATAGTAAACATACTTTGTATTTTGTAACCATAACACTTGCAACGGATTTCCTTTTTTGGCACCACGAACGGCAAAAGGTCGCACATTATTTTTGGTAGAATTTTGCGTAATTTTCTTTACGTTCCACGATTTTCCTTTGTTTTGGGTTGTCCACTGCTCTATTTCAAAAATATTCTTGCGCCTTACAGAAACATAAATAATATTTGGATTTTCATGATCAATGACAATTCCGCCTGCATAATGTGGCTCTGCTTCTACCGTTCCTTTTCGAGTTTCTGGAAACCATCCATTCACTTCTAATAAGTCGTAACTGTTCCATTCATTTTTGCTAAATGTTGCATACGAATAGATATGAATATCATCTTTTGGGAACTTCACATACGTAACAATTGGGTTTTCGTTCGCATCTTGTGCAATATCCCAATTCCATGATTTCATTGTATCAGACTCAAAAATAACGTCCATTTCATTTTGCAAAATGGGCAACTGAGAAACATCTTTTATTTTTGTTCCGTTCGCTTTGTAAAAAGCACCATTTTCATAATACATATAGTACAAGCCGTTTGTATCTTCTCTTGTTGGATGATCGTCCGTAAATGTAAAATGTATTTTAGAATTCCCATCAGAATATACTTTTGTGTAAGGCGATTTTAAGGAAGTTGTTTCGTTTGGCATGAATATGATTTCTCCTTTGGACCATGTATTTCCATGATCTGTAGAAACGGAATACGAGGGTTTTAAATCAATTCCACGCCAGAATAGATAGAGTTTTCCATCTTCTTTGGACAAACGAACAGGATTTGTGTACGTATGCCGATTAATTTTCGCCTTGTTATATTTTTCATCATTATTAAGATATAACTCCTTAATTGGCGACCAATTGCTAACATCTTCAGGATTTGTAGATGTTCGCATAAACAACGGTCGTTCGTCTTGTAAATGTGTGTTGAAAAAAATGAGTAATCTTCCTGTAGCATCAAACAAAATAGACGGATTATCATGATCGTCAATTTCTAAATTGTCATATACTACATGTGATTTAATTTCTTTCGTATCATGATCGTAAAAGCCAATATGCACATCACCATAATTGTCTATCCAACCTGCGTAGGTTCGTTTGTGTTTTCCTTCAAAATAAACAGCTCTCGGATCAGAAAACCAACTCCAAACACCATTAAACGTCATTGATTGAAAGTTCTCCGAAGCAATTGCTTTAGACTTTGTAAAACGATGTGTTGCTTTGTTTTGCGCACTACTCATCATACAACTCAACACAAAAATTACAATAATATGTCGGGGAAAATTCATAAATACAAACGTACTAAATATTAATACAACTGTTTTTAATAGAGTATGTAAATATAGGCTATAAAACTAATAACGCACATATAATAAATATTCCATTGTTGAATAAAAATGAAAGCTTAATTATTAAATATAGTGCGTATTCTCCTCAGAACATCGATTTTTTGAAATTGAATGCTACTATTCGTTAAAAAGATTTAAATGTAAAAATAACTAATACACTAATCTCAAATCATGATAAGGAGAAAGATAAACCAGACTCATTTCAGTTAATGTTTTTCATACTAATATTTTCTATTACAGTTGTTTGTATTAAATATTTCTTTGAAAAAAAATGGTAAGATGAAGCTTACACGGATATAATAGATCAAAAGAAAATATGCTTACTTAAAGAATATACTGTAACGACTGAATAAATTTGAATAATATTAACTTGTTTTTTTTAAGTTAAACTAGTTAATTCCCAAAAATCTCCGTATCCATCACCGAAAACGGTAATGCTCCATTTTGTAAAATTTGTGTGTGAAACGACAACCAAGGAAATGATTTTTCTTTTGACAAAATAGCATCAATAGCCGCTTTCCATTGCAGAATTTTATTCGCGCCATATTTATATGTAATTACTTGTGCTGGCCAACGTTTCATACGAGTAATTTCGCGTTGTGCAATATCATCTTGTCCTTTGATATGTTGTTGCCAAAATTTCAACGCTTTTTCGTCGCTCCAATCATAATAATTTAAACCAACATCCATTGCAACACGCACCGAACGAATGATGTCCCATTCCCACTTTCCGAGTTCGTCATATTTGGTGGTATACGTTCCAAACTCGTGAATGAGTTCTTCTACATACGCCGCCCAACCTTCACGGTAACCATTGTATGAAAATAATTGTCTCGTACTTGATTTCTCTAGTTGTTCTTCAAATTTAATTTGATAATGATGCCCAGGAATGGCTTCATGAAAGTAAATCCATGCAACTTGTCGTGTATTAAATGGTTTATCAAAATAATTGTAATAGAATGTACTTTTAATTTCGTTGTAATATGCAGGAACTTGTGCGTACGCTTTGTTTTTTCCCTGCTCAATATATACATCTGGAAGTTGAGCTACTTTTGGGAAAGCTCCAATTAAATTAGGCGCTATTTCTTTTTTAAAACTTTCAAAATGACTTTGAATAGTTTCGGCATTGGTGTGAAAAAAGATTGGTGTGTTTATATAATTTTGAAATTCCAAACTGTCCAAACCAGAAGCATCTTCAATTGCTTTGATTGCTTTTTTAGCCCGATCAATTTCTGATAAACCAAATTGAAACATGGCATCTGGAGTTACTTCAGCATCAACCCATTTTTTTAAAAAGTATGCATACCATTCTTTTCCCATAGGAACTTGTTGCAAACCTTCTATAGAAATTCTTTTGGGTTTTACTATTAACCACTTTTTTTCGAGTGCAATTCGTTCTAAATGCAACTCTATTTCATAGGAAGCTAACGCATAATCCAATTGTTTACTTTTCGTCAACGAACCGTAATCAATTGATTTTAAGCTATTTTTATATTTTAAAAATACTTTTTCTTGCTTACTAATATTTCGTTCACTTTGTATGAGTTCTAAATTATCTACATAATAAATTTGTAAATCGGCAATGTGCAATCGTTTAAAATCTTTTACAAACGAAGCTTCAAAAGTATTCCAATCTTGTAATGTGTTTTGTGCAAACAAAGATGTAGTACACAAAAAAATTACTAAAAATATGTAAGTATAAATTTTCAAAAGAAAAATGATTTACGACAAACTTGAACTTATGAGTTTTAAAAATTCTGTCCTAGTTTCTATTTTTTCAAAAGCACCTCTAAATCCTGAAGTTGTAGTTACTGAGTTTTGTTTTTGCACACCGCGCATCATCATACACATGTGAGACGCTTCAATAACAACGGCAACGCCTTTTGGTTTTAATGTGTTATTAATACACTCTAAAATATCGTGCGTTAAGCGTTCTTGCACTTGTAATCTTCTTGCAAAAACATCTACAATACGTGGTATTTTGCTCAAGCCAACAATATGACCATTTGGAATATAGGCAATATGTGCTTTTCCAAAAAAGGGTAAAATATGATGTTCACACAACGAATACAATTCTATATCTTTTACAATCACCATCTCGTTATAATCTTCGGCAAACATGGCTCCTTTTAAAATTTCGGTGGCATCTATATCATACCCTTGCGTTAAAAACTGCATAGCTTTTGCCGCACGTTCAGGAGTTTTC
This sequence comes from Kordia sp., assembly GCF_965283645.1. GTDB lineage: Bacteria > Bacteroidota > Bacteroidia > Flavobacteriales > Flavobacteriaceae > Kordia. The sequence goes on from NZ_CBDIPG010000001.1 coordinate 838,329, forward strand.
ACCAAACCTTCGCGCTTTGTATCTTCGCCAAGTTCCTCAATAATAGCTTTATAACGACCTTTTACTTCGTTCGTGACTTCTATATTATACTCTTCTAATTTTCTATAAGGCATTATTCTATAATTTCAATTTCATTGTTGCTAAAGATAGTTAAAAAAACTTCATCAAAACTCTGTTGAAACAGCGTATTTGTTAAAAATTTTAAGTAATATTTAACTTTTTTTTAGGAAAAAAAGTGAAGTATCCACCTAGTTTTGCGTTGTCTTACTGTAACAACAATAATTTCCCTTGCTCTTTAAGATATCATCAATCAAAAAAACTGTAACCAATGAGCCGCCTTTTAGTATTCGTACTACTTTTTTCATTTTGCCTTAATTCTGTTGCTCAAGATAGTATTCCTAAGAAAACCTATACCATAAAACGAACTACTATTCCTCCAAAAATTGATGGAGTTTTAGATGATGAAGTATGGAAAAATGCAGCTATAGCAAGCGATTTCATTCAATTTAGACCTGATATTGGAAATACATTACCCGAACATCAAAAAACGGTCGTGAAAATGACCTATGATGATGAAGCAATTTACGTTGCGGCATATTTATATGACAAGCCAGAAAATATTATGCGTCAATTTACAACGCGTGATAATTTTGGAATTAATGATTTTTTCATCATTGCCATCAATCCAAATAATGACGGACAAAACGATACCTATTTTGTAGTATTTCCAAATGGAAATCAAGCAGATGCAATTGCAAATCCTTCTGTTGGAGAAGATTATAGTTGGAATTCCGTTTGGCAAAATTCTGCCAAAATTGTAGATGATGGTTGGATTGTGGAAGTAAAAATCCCATATCGTACGCTTCGCTTTACAAATCAAGAAGAACCAACTTGGGGAATTCAATTTCACCGACAGTTTCGAAAAACGAGAAAACAATATACATGGAATGCCTTTGATCCGACAAAAGGATACATTGGATTATATGCAGGAGAAATGAAAGGTTTGCGTGATGTGAAACCACCAACACGACTAATTTTTTATCCGTTTACTTCAACTGTGATTCGTTCACGTGATGGCGAAACGACCGATGAATATAATTTTGGAATGGACGTAAAGTACGGAATTACCGAAAACTTTACATTGGATGCTACGTTGGTTCCCGATTTCAGTCAAGCTGGATTTGACAACCTTCAGTTAAACTTAGGTCCATTTGAACAAACGTTTTCAGAACAGCGGCAATTTTTCACGGAAGGTGTCGATTTATTTAATAAAGGAAATTTATTCTTCTCACGACGAATCGGAAATGCGCCTTCGAGAAGTGCTGATACTGCCGATAATGAAGAAGTTGTTGACTCGCCAAATGAAGTGAAACTGATTAACGCCGTAAAAGTTTCAGGAAGAACTAAAAACGGATTGGGAATTGGCTTTTTTAATGCAGTTACAGAAAAAACAAAAGCAACGATACAAAATACAAATACAGGCGAGTTTAGACAAGAAGTCGTGGAACCGTTGACGAATTACAACATTATGGTGGTTGATCAGCAGTTTAACAAAAATTCGTCTATTAGCCTGATTAACACAAATGTAACTAGAGATGGAAGTGGATTTAGAGATGCAAACGTAACTGCGGTTGTAGCCGATATTGTAAATAAAAAGAATACGGTAAATGTTGATGCGCGTTTGCGAATGAGCAACCGAAACTTACCAACAGGAACGGAAACAGGTTTCAACTCTTTCTTTGCCGTTCGTAAAATTAGTGGAAATTTTAGATACAGTTTTGATCATAGTTTTTCAAATACAAAATATAACATCAACGATTTAGGGTTAAATTTCCGAAACAATTTTAACAATTTCGGAATTGACGCTTCGTATGAGATTTTTGAACCAACAGAAAAATTGAATAATTTTAGAATTAACAGTTGGGTAAATTATCGTCGTTTATACAGTCCGGATGCATATACAGGTGCAAACTTTGGCGTGAATTTATTTGGTGTATTGAAGAAATCGTTAATGGCTTTTGGCGCAGATGCTAGTTTTGCACCAGGAAAACAATTTGACTTTTTTGAACCACGTGATTTTGATAACAAACGTTTTTTTATCACGGAAAACCAATTCAACGCAGGTGGATTTATTTCTACAGATTACAACAAAACTTTTGCTCTTGACATGCGTTTAGGGTTTAACACGTTCTTTGAAAAAGAACAAGGTTTTACGAGGTATAGAATAAATGTTGAGCCAAGAGTTCGTGTAAATGATAATTTTATTGTGAGCTACCAAACATCATTAAACATTGAAAATAATCGTAGAGGTTATGCTAATAGTTCCAATGATTTAGAGAATGAAATTATTTTTGGACAACGCGATCAAATTATATTGGTGAACAGTATTTCTGGGAATTATAGCTTCAATTCGTTTCACGCCTTAAACTTAACATTTAGAAACTATTGGTCTACGGTAGATTATGACGAAACTCCGTATTTCTTAAGAGATAGCGGTCGTTTGGTACAATCGCAAAGCACTTTTGAAACGTTGAATTTAGGAAACTCAAACATTAATTTCAGTACTTGGAATTTAGACTTAAATTATACGTGGCAATTTGCGCCAGGTAGTTTTTTAACTGCTTTGTATAGAAATCAAATATTCAATCAAACAGAAGCTTCAGCAGATACATATTTTAATAGTTTAAATAAACTTTTTGATGAACCTATTGATCATACATTTTCATTGCGTTTGGTATATTTTATTGACTATAACAATGTGAAAAATATCTTCAAAAAGAAAAAAAGAAGCGGTAAAATCAATTCTTAATTGTGCATCACAGCTTTATGTAGTAAATTGGAACTTATTATAGATAATCCATGATTACAGCGAAAAATATACGCAAACGTTACGGCGATTTAGAAGTTTTAAAGGGTATTAATTTAACTATTAAAAAAGGTGAAATTGTTTCCATTATAGGTGCTTCAGGTGCTGGAAAAACAACCTTACTTCAAATATTAGGAACTTTAGATAAAATGTCTCCCAGTAAAAGTAGTTCCTTGATTATTAACAATGTAAAAATGGAAAAGCTTTCTGAGAAAGATTTGGCTAAGTTTCGAAATAATCATATTGGATTTATCTTTCAGTTTCATCAATTACTTCCTGAATTTACGGCAATTGAAAATGTATGCATTCCTGCATTTATCAAAAACACCAACAAAGCAATAGCTGAAAAAAGAGCTAAAGAGTTGTTAGACTTCCTAGGATTATCGCACAGATATAATCACAAACCGAATGAACTTTCTGGTGGAGAACAACAACGTGTAGCTGTAGCAAGAGCTTTGATGAATAAACCTGCAATTATTTTTGCCGATGAACCAAGTGGAAACTTAGATTCAGAATCTGCCGAAAACTTACACAATCTATTTTTTAAACTTCGTGATGAATTTGGACAAACATTTGTCATTGTCACACATAACAAAGAACTTGCCGATATGGCAGATCGTAAGATTGTGATGCGAGATGGGAATATTGTAAGTTAGATTATTAGATTGTTAGATGGAAATTAAATAATCCTAACCCCATTTCGAGTGTCCTGAACTTGATTTAGGATCAATTGAGAAATACGTTAAAATTCAACATCTATAATTTTTCATTTTTCGTAACGCAACCTTTTCATACTTTTTTCATCTAATAACAAAAAACAATTCATGAGAAATAAAATTTTCAAAATCTATGCGCTTGTCTTAGTCGCTCAAATATTCTTATATGCCTGCTGTGATAATAATTTTAATATTTTTGTAAAATCATTTGAATTTTCAGCACAAGATGAAGCTGATGAAGATGCTACTTCTGTCTCCAATGCCGATTTCTTTTTACAATTCGAACCTACCTATCAAGTGGATGTTGCTGCACTCCTATCTAAAAATTCGAGTCTCATAAACACAGCCTATGCTGCTATTGATTGCTTTGATGAATATACTGTAATCAAATATGTGGAAAATATCGAAGTAACTTCCGATGTACCGCTATTTGATATTCCTGCAGGAGCCTCTCTAAACGATCGTATCTTGGTAACATATAGATTTAATGCTGAAAACCTATTTACTACCAATGATATGATATTAAGGTTGAATGGAGGTCCCGCTGATTCTAATTATTCACTACGATTCGATACCGAAATTCCTGCCGAAACTACAGCAACTTTTACCTTTACAATTACTTTTGAAAATGAGGAACAACTTGTAATTACAACCGCAGCCGTAACATTTGAATAAAAAATGAGCTATTCAACCTGTATAAAATAAAAATTTTCTATAATCTTACAGCTATTAAAATTTTGATTTCACATAAACTTAAACTCGAAACGTTAACTTAATACACACGTAAACGTAAAACAATATTCAGCTAAAAATTCGCTAACACTTCATCAATAGATTTGTGGAACTAAAAATTCGCAAACCAATAAATCGATGAAAACTATTTCAAAAATTTTAGCCTTAACAGGTTTAATTACTTTCATGTCATGTGATAGTGATGATAACAGTACTGAAAATATTTCTGGTACTAACAATTCAGTAATTGAATTAAAAAATCATTCAATAACACCAGCTTTTGTAACAAAGCAAACTGAATTTAACAATATTGAAGTGTATACCATATTAAGTTCTGAGGATGCATTAACTGAATCTCCAAACTTTGTATACGGAAGTATGGCTGATGGTTGTGGATTATTGAGAAATAATGACGGGACATTTACACTAATTAACAATATTGAAGCTGACTATTCCATTGCGCGTATCACACTTGATGCTACATTTAAACCTGTAAAAGGAGAATACATTTTAAACTCTGATGCTACAGGAAATACCGCACAATGTTCTGGAAGTTTAGCAACGCCAGAAGAACACGGATATGGTCCTGTATATTTTAGTGGTGGAGAATGGGGAGCAATGCCAACAAACAATGTATTTATGGTTGATCCGTACAAAGCGACTTCTGATGCAAGTGTTGCGGAAGTATTGCCAGCTATGGGACAATGGACAATTGAAAATGCAGTTCCATTAAGCAAAAATGCTTTTGAAGGAAAAACAATAGTAATGATTGGTGATGATAGCCGTGGAGACGCTGGTGGACAATTGGCTATGTATATGTCTAACACAGTTGGAGATTTACACAATGGAAACCTATACGGAATGAAAGTTGGTGACGGAACTATTACGGATAACGATTTAATAACTGGAACTGAATACGCTGTAGAATTTGTTCAACTAAACCAAACTACATACAATGAATTAAACACAGAAAGCATTGCCAAAAAAGTAATGGCGTTTAATCGTGTTGAAGATATTGATTACAGAAAAGGTACTGCCGCTGCAAACAGAGAAATCTATTTCAATGCTACCGGACACAGCTCTAACTCAGATACACGTACAAAATATGGGCGTACATACAAATTAGTGCTAGACGAAAACAATCCGTTAACTGGAAAGTTAACATTGGTATTAAATGGTGATGACTTAGCAGGAAAAGCAAAAACATTCCACAGTCCAGATAACATCTTAGTTACAGAAAACTATGCCTACATTCAAGAAGATCCAAATGGATATGTAGATGATATGGTAAAACAACACGATGCATACTTATACCAATACAATCTAAACAATGGAGAATTAAAAGTCGTATTAGAATCTGCACACAGAACAACACAGGCCGTTGATAATGGATATGCTAGCTTTGATGATCGTTGGGGAAAATGGGAACTTACTGGAATGATTGATATTTCGGATGTTATTGGTGAGCCAGATACTTTTTTACTGATTCAACAAGCGCATTCTTGGAAAAGCGACGCCTTCTTAAACCCTGACGGTGCAGGAACTGACGCTAACAGCAATTCAGAAGGAAGTATTTTATTAGTTGTGAAAGGATTAGCACGCTAACACCATGCAAAGAAAAATTAATCTACTAAAAGAGGCTTACATGCTAAGCCTCTTTGTTATATGTATCAGTTTCCTGTTCCCGTATGCGTGTAAAAAGACGCCCGAAACAGTTATAGCTCCTGCAAAAGATACAACTGAAATTACCACAGCTATCAAAGCACAATTTACAAAAGATATTGCTATTTGTTTACAAGAAGTTCTTGCTTTGCGCGAGGCAACAAAGAAAGATAGTATTTTATATTATTTTAAAGAATCACGATTAGCATTCAAACGTTTAGAACCAATTTTATCATTTTATAATAGTGCCAATTATTATGGGTTAAACAAAGCCAATTTACCAAAAGTTGATGAAGGCGATAATGCCGAAAAAGTAATTGAAGCTTCAGGTTTTCAAGCGTTAGAAGAAGCCATTGTAGCAACGGAAATTGATACAATTGCAATTCGTGCATACGCAAATGACATTTACAGAAAACTTACACTCGAACAAAATCATAATTCTATTTTAAAACATACAGATTATAAGTTTTTATGGTTAACACGACAGGCTTTGGTGAGAGTAATGTCGTTAGGAATAGCTGGGTTTGATTCGCCAATACTATTACAGTCCATTCCTGAAAATAGAGAAGTTTTTGTAAGCTTAGCAACTTATTTCAAAATTTACGAAACACATTTCAATGACAAACAGTTATATAAAAGTTGGATTACAGCATTAGAAAATGCTCAGAAAGCATTTACAAACGCAGAAAATTTTGATGCATTCGATCGGTATGGGTTTATCAAAGACAACTTGCATCCAATGGTTTCTTTGTGGAATCAAACAGTAACAGATTGGGAAGTGGAATTTCCTTTAGAGCGAAAGTTGAACTATGAAATTGACTCTTTTTTTGATGCAGCCACCTTCAATCCAAATGCATTTAAACCAAGATACAGTCCAGACGTATCTCCTGAAATTGCACAACTTGGTAAAGAACTCTTTTTTGATGCTTCACTTTCAGCTTCGGGCACGATGAATTGTGCAAGCTGTCATCAACCTGAAAAAGCATTTACAGACGGTTTGCGCTTTTCAAAAGATAATAATGGAGACTTTGTACAACGTAACTCGCCTACATTACTATATGCAAGCTTGCAACAATCACAATTTTATGATGCACGTGTCGAAAATTTAGAAAATCAAATCTTAGATGTCATTAATAATGAAAAGGAATTTCATGTAAATACGGACCTAATTATTAAAAACTTAGAAAATTCTTCACGCTACAAAAAACGATTTGAAACCTTATACAAACAAGGTATTGATCACAAATCGGTTCGAAATGCTATCGCAACATATATTCGTACTTTAACACCTTTCAACTCTAAGTTTGACAGGAATATTTCTGGAAAAGAAAATACATTTACAGAAGAAGAAACGCTTGGTTTTAATCTTTTTATGGGAAAAGGAAAATGTGCTACATGTCACTTTGCGCCAATTTTTAACGGAACAGTTCCACCCTATTTTACAGAAAGTGAATTGGAAGTTTTGGGCGTTCCAGACGTAAAATCTTGGAAAAATGCTACAATAGACAAAGATGTCGGACGTTACAATGTGGCACAAGCCGAATTGAAACGATTTGCCTTTAAAACACCTACAGTTCGCAATGCTTCAAAGACAGCTCCATACATGCACAATGGCGTATATGACACACTGGAGGAAGTACTAAAATTTTACAATCTTGGAGGTGGTTCTGGTATAGACATTTCGTTGGAAAATCAAACACTTCCACCCGATCCGCTTAACCTAACAGACGAAGAACTAAATGCAATTATTGCTTTTATCAATTCCTTAGAAGACAAGCTCGACGAAACTTACAAGTTATAATCTAACGGCAATGTATTTGCGATTCGCTTTTCACCAAAAAATCCTCCGAAAGATAACTTTTTTGGAGGTGAAAAGTTTCCAAATTTGTTAATGTAGAATTCTTTATTTTCATACGGAATGGTCATAAATGATTTGTAAAATCGATCATACATAATTGTTAACTTATTGGTTTTTAGGTTAACTTTAGTATTTTCTCCTTCTTGCGTAATGTCAAAATATTTGTATGGTGGCACTATAAATCCTTTGTGAAAAACTTGAAAACCGTTTTCTTCCAATTGCTTTTTTGCCAACGATCGCATAAAATATAAAATGGATTGTCCAAATTCTTTTTCTCTAGCTTTTACATACCGTTTTCGTGTTTTTTCACTCAATTCCGAATAAAAACTTGTACCTTCTACATATACACGTCTTGTGGTGGCAAATCCGTTTCGCGATACTTGTAAAGTAGCTTCAAACTCTTCCATTGCATACGAAACTGTATACCCTAAATATTTATTTTTAATAAGAATTGGTTTATTAGCATACGCCATGAGCGTTTTTGTGGTTGGATTAAAAACGACATCAATATCATCTTCATTTAAAATTTTACAATCGCGAGCTTCCATGCTATTTCCTATAAATTCACGCCTAAAAATTGCCATCTTCTTTTTACGTGACCACGGATCATTTTCAATGTACACAACACCTAAAGCTTCATTTTTTGGTTGTAAATAAACCTTAACACCACTGGCTAACTTTCGTACATCAAATGCTCGTGAATCGTATCCTAAATAACTGATAACCAGAGCTGATTCGGTAGAAGCTTTATAACTGATAATAAATTTTCCTTGCGTGTCCGTTGCCGTTCCATTCGTTGTTCCATCAAAATACACGGAAACGCCGTACAAAGGTTCTTTCGTCTTCTCATCAAACACATAACCCGAAAGCGTTTGTGCCGAACTGTAACACGAAAATAGAATCGCAATCCAAAAAAAATAGTATGAGTAATTTGCAAACATATAGGTGAGATTATATCGAAAATGAAAATAATAATTATTTTTGTAATAAGACTTCAATTTAATATGAATTTAACTGAATTAAAAGTCTTTCTCGATGAAAAGGTTGTTGAATACAATCAACCGAAATTTGTAGAAAGCGATCCGATTCAAATCCCGTATCAGTTTGAACAGAAAGAAGATATTGAAATCGCGGCTTTTTTAACAGCAACGATTGCTTGGGGAAATCGAAAAATGATCAATAATAACGCAAAAAGAATGATGAATTTATTAGGAAATTCACCATATGATTTTGTGATGCAACATACTGAAGAAGATTTAGAATCATTACATTCTTTCGTACACCGAACATTCAACGGAATTGATTTTGTGTTTTTTATCAAAGCATTGAAAAATATTTATGAACATCACGGTGGATTGGAAGCGGTTTTTGCAAATTCTAAAGCAGCTAACTTACAACATACAATTTCAGAATTTAAGAACGTTTTTTTCAGTATTCCACATCCTGAACGCACGCGCAAACACGTTTCTGATCCAAAAAAAGGAAGTGCCGCCAAACGTATCAATATGTTTCTCCGTTGGATGGTTCGCAATGATACCAAAGGTGTTGATTTTGGTATTTGGAAATCTTTATCGCCTTCACAATTATCATGTCCGTTAGATGTACATTCTGGAAATGTAGCGCGAAAACTTGGTTTGTTAAAACGAAAACAAAACGATGGAAAAGCCTTGTTAGAATTGGATACAGCGTTACGCAAACTTGATCCTAACGATCCTGTAAAGTATGATTTTGCATTGTTTGGATTGGGCGTTTTTGAGAAGTTTTAATATTTAATTTCTTAGGACAATTATCATACATTATACACTCTAGCTTTAAACAATTATAGATTCCAAAGATGATATTTAAATATTGAAAATCAATATGTTACATTAAAAAATTTATTTTTTTACATAAAAAAACCTCATCAATTGATGAGGCTTGTATTTTAATGTGATCAATGTTTTTTATTATTATTTGACACGATTAAAAACGATCGCATCATGTGAGAAATCAGTTGGTCTGCCTGATCCGCCACCAAATGTCATTGCCATTTGCATTTCGTTTCTAGATTTCATTTTTATGATTCCTTTTAAACGTCCAAGCTCTTCTTTTTGGTCATTATCATAAATAATAAAATCGATCGAAGTTGGAGACGTTCCAGTGTTCACCGTATATTTCATAGCGGCATTAACTCCTTGATGATTGTATGATTTGCCACCCATTATTTGACCACTAAATTCAAACGTAGCGAATCCATCATCTGATAAAGTTAGGAATCCAATATCGCCCTTGTCTTTTCCTTTCTACTTACCTATATGTTCACCACTTGGAGCTGTAAAAGAAAATAAAAGCATTAATGCGATTAACGCAAAAGATAGTTTTTTCAAAATTTTCATAATCGGGATATTTCTTATTGTTTTAATATCAGCAAGATAAATTAATATTTTAAAAAAGACAATTATTTTTTTGTAAGCATAATTTTGAAAATTACAGTTGTGTAAAATTTACAATCCTACAATTGCCGCTTCTGCACAACGTTCACCATCCATAGCCGCAGAAACGATTCCGCCAGCATAACCGCCACCTTCTCCACATGGAAATAATCCTTCAACTTCTGGATGTTCTAAGTTTTCCTTTCGTGGAATGTTAACGGGTGAAGATGTACGCGACTCTACTCCTATGATATTTGCTTGATCTGTGTAATAGCCGTTCATTTTTTGACCAAAAGCCGCAAATCCTTTACGCAAACGTCCGCCAATAGGTTTTGGCAATAACGAGTGTAAAGGTGCCGATTTCAATCCTGGTTGATAGGACGTCGAATTTAAATCTGTTGATAATTTACCTTCCACAAAGTCCGTTAAACGTTGTGCTGGTGCTACCTGACTTCTTCCACCAGCTGTAAATGCTAGTTTTTCTAAATCTTTTTGAAATTCTAACCCTTTTAAAACGCCATATTTTTCGTATTTGTATAAATCTTTGTCCACGTTAATTTCGACAACAATTCCCGAATTGGCAAATTGATTATTTCTACGTGATGGTGACATTCCGTTGACCACTACTTCTCCATTTGCCGTTGCCGCAGGAACAATAAATCCGCCCGGACACATACAAAACGAATATACACCGCGATCTCCAACTTGGTGTACCAAACTATACGCTGCCGCTGGTAATAATTCGTTGCGCTCGCCAGTACAATGGTATTGAATATTGTCTATAATTTCTTGTGGATGTTCTACACGAACGCCCATTGCAAACGATTTTGCTTTGAGAGCAATTTCGTGTTTGTGTAGTAATTTATAAATATCTCTAGCGGAATGTCCTGTGGCTAGAATAACACGATTTGCGATCATTTCACGACCATCAAGTAATTGAATTGCTTGTATTTTGTTTTCTTTAATGACAAAATCTGTTACGCGTGTTTCAAAATGTACTTCACCACCAAATTTTAGGATCGTTTCACGAATATTTTGAACAATTTTAGGCAATTTATTGGTGCCAATATGTGGATGTGCATCAACTAGTATTTGATCCGTTGCACCGTGATAAACTAGATTTTCAAAGATTCTTCGCACATCACCACGTTTTAGGCTTCGTGTATAGAGTTTTCCATCAGAATATGTTCCTGCGCCACCTTCGCCAAAGCAATAGTTTGAGTCTTCATTGACAAAATGCTCTTGATTGATCGCGCGCAAATCACGACGCCGATCTTGTACATTTTTTCCACGTTCGAGTACTATTGGTTTAAAACCTAGTTCGATACAACGTAATGCGGCATACATTCCGGCTGGACCGAAACCTACAATATGAATTTCCTTTGCATTGGATACGTCTTTATATTCAAACACATATTCACTCGCTTCTGGAAGCGCTTCGTTAATGTAAACCGCCACTTTATAATTGAAGATAATCAACGGTTTACGGGCATCAATTGATTTTCGTAATACTTTGATTCCGCTTACCTCATCTTTGTCAATACGCAATTGTTTCACTACTTTTTGCAGTACAATAGCGTCTTGTGTTTCTTCTTCAAGCGTGACACGCAGTTGAATTTCTTTAATCATGCTGCGAAGTTATTCAATTTTTTTTGGAATTGAGTTTGTTGGTTGACTGTTTGTTTATTCGTTTATGCACTTCGGCTTTGCTCAGTGTGAATGTTTATGTGAAATTACCAATTATTTAATTTGATTACGGGAAACCACATATAATAAAACATTAAGTTATTTAGTTTTACTTAAAATATTAAAAAAACTAGAATGGCAACGTTAAAAGGAGCGCTTAGATCATATGGAGCAACTTTGAGAAGAATTGAAAGAGAACAAAAAAGAAAAGCTCGTGAAGCTGCTAAAAAATTCAAGGAGCAACAAAAACTTCAAGATATAAGAAATGCTGAAAAAGCTGTTTCTGATTGGAATAATTATGTAAGTATGTTAACTTCAGTCCACAAAAACTGTACAGAATCTATTGACTGGAATTTAATTGAAAATACAGAAAAACCTATTGAACCAGAGCCTCAATTTATAAATGAAACTATCGCACATACTAATTTAAAAAATTACAAACCTTCTTTTATTGATTCTCTTCTTGGATCTTCTAAGAAACAAGTAGTGAGATTAGAGCTGTTAGCTAAAATTGCTATCAAAAAAGACAAAGAAGAATATGAATTAGCTTACGATTCTTATCTAAATGAATTAGAAGAATGGGAGGAACTTAATAATATTTGTATAGGTGTTAAAAAAAAGAACATAGCTTCTTATAAGGACGCTATTAAATATTTTGATCCGTTCTCTGATTTAAATGAATTAGGCACTCAAATAGGTTTTATTTTTGACGAAGATTATATTGACATCAATTTGTATACAAATAGTTTGGATACTATTCCAAATTATGAATTGAAGCAAACTTCAACAGGTAAATTATCAAAAAGAGAAATGCCTAAAACAAAATTTAATGAATTATACCAAGATCATATTTGTAGTGCCACATTAAGAGTTGCTAGAGAGATTTTCGCATATTTACCATTAGAACATGTAAGAATTAATGCTGTGATTAAAATGGTAGATACAAGTACAGGTCATTTGAAAGATCAAATTATTTTATCTGTTTTGTTTGTGCCTGAAACTATTGAGAATTTAAACTTAAACACTATTGATCCGTCAGATAGTATGATAAATTTTATACATACTATGAATTTTAATAAAACTAAAGGATTCAAGGGTGTTGAAAAAGCAATTTTTGAGACATAGTCAAAAAGCCAACACACTACTTCAAAAAAGCAAGATAATGGTTTTAGTGTATTGAATTCAACCGTATTTTGACTTACTCTGTAGGCAAATTTCAAAAATGAAAGAAAGTGCTTCAAAAATTATGAGTAAGAAGTAAAAAACCGCTTCCAAAAAATCGCATCTTTCCAACGTGTTTCTTGTTGGTATAAATTGTTTTTAGAGTGTAAATATTGCTTGAAAATGGTTTGCATGGTTTTTCCGTACTCGGGAAATGCTTCAGAATCTGCAAAATTCAACTTCTTTTCTATTGCTTCTGCCGCTTTTGCGGATGTGTAGATTGCGTTTGTTATTCCGTGTGATGATAACGGATCAAAAGACATTGCGGCGTCTCCGATGGCTAACCAATTACTTCCTGCAATTTGTGAAGCAACTGATGAGTTTGCGTTTCCACCTTTTAATTTAGCCTGATTGGTTTCTTGCAGAAAATCTTTTAAGTAAACAGTTTCCGCTAATGCAGATTTCCATTGTGAAACTTCTTTTAATTGGGACAAAATTTCATGTCCTTTATGTGTAAAAATAGTGCATATATTTTCGGTTTCGTTTAATGCTGAGACAATTCCCCAACCTTCTTTAAAACTTTCTACATAGACTTCATGCGTGAGTTTCGGATGTTGTATTTTTGGAATGTGACAACTTACAGCGACCAATTCATCATGAATTTCATTTTGAATTTTTAGTTTTTGTAAAACTGTACGATTTCTACCTGTTGCATCAATAAGAATTTTTCCTTGTATGATTTTCACACCTTCATTTTTTCCTAAAACAACTGTATTTCCATATACTTCGTGAATAACTTCAAGTCCTTTTTGATACGAAATCATATTGTCTTTTATGAGTTCTCGAAGTTTTTCTAAGGTTTGGTGTTTGTTAATTTTCAATCCATTTTTATACGGATTTTGATGAAAAAAGTTAATATCTGTTACACGTGAATTTCCCCACATAGAGTGATATCCATAGGTTTTTCGATATGCGTTTTCTTCAAAAATGGAAAGAAGTTTTAATTCATTTAGAAATTGCATAGCTGACGGTGGTAAAGTTTCACCAAGTGCAAAAGGTTGTTTTTCACCTTCTCTGTGTAACAAGACAAACGGAATTCCTTTTCGTTGTAAAAGCACTGCAAGCGTTATACCTGCAATGCCGTTGCCTAAAATGATGACTTGTTTTTTCACATTTTTCAGTTTTGTAATGACTGTATTCACAGATTTATTGGTAGTATTTAGTTTCAGAACATTCGAAGTGACGCTTTCGATATCTAATGATTCAAAAGCGCACATCGAATGAAATTGAGATGAAGTACTTCTTAGAGGTTTCTGCCTGCGCAGGAATGAATCTAGTTATCCTTAGAATCGTACGCTACATATATAATGTTTGGAATTCCATCAATATCTAAATCCAGTTTTCTACCAGTTACAACTCCAATATCTTTCCATTGGTACACCATATTTATCAAACCGTTCATGTAACCGCCTTCTGCGTGATATCCTATAAATCCTGTACTTGCCGTATGCAACCAATCCATTCGATTTGCATAAATGTTACGTTTTGTATCCTCTAAAATTGTTGGATCTAATAATTTTTCATAACTATCTTTTGGCAATACATGTACTGGTAAGTTTGCCGCCCACCATGATGGAATTGGATATTGTTTTTCTACGTATACAGCCTGACAACTTCCTGCGTCAGATTGCCACGGAATTCCCATCCATTTTGTTAAATCGCCTGGTGTAACTTTCCAAAACCAGCTATCTTCACTTCCGCTTTCCATTGATTTACGCACATCTTCTGCATTCATTGAGAAACCAAAATTGTTATAGAAAATTCTTTCTTGTTCTTCTTTTGAAGCTAGGTTTAATCGTACTTCACGCAATCCATAAGCACCAATTCTGTAGTTAGAATTATCTACGATAAGTTTGTATGTTTCTTTGTTTTCAGCATAAATTTCATTGTGACGCATTGGCCAAGTTAATTCTACTCCTGGGTGAAATCCACCACCATATAACGTTTCCAATACGGCACGTGTCATTAATAATGGTTTGCGCGCTTCATCTTTTGCAGATTCTAAGAATTGCTGGCGGTAAAATTCGCCCATTTCATCCATGTTTTTAAAGTTGAAACTTGCTGGCGTATAAAAATTACCATCGCGCCATTCTCTTAGTTGTTCGTAAATCATTGGTGGAATTGCAAACCATTGTGCCGGACTTCCTGGATAATCAATTGCATCACCTGGATAGTATGGTAGTTTTAATTCTTCTGTTCCGCTTCCACGATTGACCAAATCCGTTGAGTTTTTACTTGGAATTATTGGCTCATTTGCCATATTATATGCAGGATTACGGAACATATTAAATATTTTTTCACGTACTGCATCAGCTTCCGCTTTTGGTTCTTTTGTATAAATATATTTGAATGTATCTGTTGCTATTAATTCGTCAATAGTTTCTTTGAATGACGGCGCTAAGAAATCACCTAAGTTTACCCATTGCATTCTGTATAAACGATACATCATTGGGAAAACGGTTGCCAATTCTGGGGCATGCTTTTCATTTGCCGCTCCCGTAATTAGATCAAACATTGTAGAAAGTGGTTGAATTTGTGGCGCATAATCTGGCGGAGCAGATGCAACCCAAGCGGCAGTATTTGCGTCGTCTAGTTTATATTCTTCCCCAGAATCTTTTTTGCGAATGTTTGCCGTAATGCGTCCATCACAAATGTCATCATACCAATTAGAATTATCTGCAAAATCAGTATTTAAGTCGGAAGGATTTAACGCCGCAGAAATTCCGTCAGCTCCATAAAATATGAGTGTTCCATCATCATCGTATTCAACTGTTCCAAGATTTACATCTTTTGCATCAACATTCATACGTTTTGCCAACATGCTGACACCATCTTTTGAAAATTTTGAAGAAGGAAATTGTCCTTTTATTTCTTTACGTTTATCATTTTCGTCAACACTGATCGTTCCTGGATGATTTACCAAATCTTTACGAAAATTATAACCATCTTTTACTCGCAATTCTTGATTTAATACATTCGGATTTCTATATGCAGCATTAATTCCTGGCGCTAATTTATCTTTTACAAAATTTGGCGATAAGTTTTGATTGTCTGCTACTACAGATAAATCTAAACTATTATTAAAATCGTACCAAAATGGTTTTTTATTAGCAACTTCCACTGACCATTCAATATCGTAAGCAGCCGCATCAATTTGTTTTGTTGGATTTCCGTTTGCATCACATTCATAAATGTAAAAACGTTGTGCTTGTTTTTTTAAACGTCCATCTTTCGTTAAGTAATTTTTATCCGTTTCAAATAAGTTTGCCCAAGGAATTTCTGGACTAAATATTACTTGATCTTTCGTTGCAGGACCATTTCCAAGTCGTGCAATTCCGATAGAAGGATAGATTCTAAATTTTGGAGGTGTATTTGCCATAATGTGTTGATTTTTTTAGTTGCCTAAAGATAAATGTAGTCGTGTTTTTATACTAGCGTATTTTTACGTGGTTTTATGAAATAAGTAATTGTTTTTTCTTTCAGAATGATTGTAGTATTTTTAATAAATATCATTTGACTTAAATTAGAGAAACATGAAATATAGAATTATAGCAGAAGAATTGGTTTTTAATGGTTTTTTTCAGGTTAAGAAAGGAACAATTACACATGATCGGTTTAATGGCGAGCAAATTACGGTGGATCGCTTATCGTTTGAACGTAACAATTCCGTTGCAATTTTGATTTATGAACAAGACACAGATTCGTTTTTATTTACCAATCAATTTAGATATCCAACCGTACAAGAAACTAACGGTTGGTTGCTGGAAATTCCTGCAGGCTCCATGAAACCTGTAGATAATCCTGAAGTTAGAGTTCGGGAAGAAGTGAAAGAAGAAATTGGTTACGAAATGGATTCCGTTGAACTCATCAGTGAATCGTTTGTTTCGCCTGGCGGTTGTTCGGAAAAAACCTATCTGTATTATGCGGAAGTCAACTCTACACACAAAACAGCAAAAGGTGGCGGTTTGGAAAGTGAACAAGAAGATATTCAATTGGTTAAATTATCGAAAGAAATGGTCATTCAAAAGTATCAGAACAAAGAATTTTTAGATGCCAAAACGATTATGGCGATTCAGTGGTATTTGTTGAATCATTAAAAGATTGAAAATTGAAGAATTGAAAAATTGATTGGTTTATGAAATATTCGTAAAATATCATAAAGCTACAAAGTACGTCATTCTGAACTTGATTCAGAGTCTCATACTATTGTGAATCAATCTTATATCTGAGACTTGAAATAAATTCAGGTTGACGCAGTAACTATTTGACACAAAGCGGATCTACAAAAGAGTTTAAAAGTCTACTAGTTTATTTCTAATCGATAAAATATTGAGGTTTTTTTCTGGATTACGGGAAACCACATTGTGTATGTGTAATCTTTGGTTTACTTTGAATCAACTCACAAGTCTATCTGGAAAATACAATAAAAGTCTAAATATCAATAAATAAAAAACTGAAATGAGTATACCTAGAAATCATCATTATGTATCCCAAGTATTAATTAAAAAATTTCTAACAGTTAATAAATATTACAGCTATTATAGTAAATTAGAAAAGAAAGTTTTAACTAAAAGATTAGAAAGAAAAGACTTTGCTGAAAAGGATTTAAATTCAATTACAGATGATAAAAATGAAATTGATCATAAAACAATTGAAGATAATTTAAATTCGAATTTTGAAAGAGATTTTAATAAATACTATCACTCATTATTCAAAAGCATAGAGACTAATAATCTCGTTTTATTTGAACAATCGATAAAATATTTAATAAGGCTAGGTATTATTGGTGACATGCGTACTAGGGAGCATCAATTAGAAACACAAAATGCAATTTTAGGGGGATTAAGTGATATGTATGATCTTTTTTCAGATGAATTAAAGCAAGAATTTTCTAATATTATTGATACACAAAAACCTGTAAAAAATAAATTACCCATTGACTTTAATAAACTTACTGATGAAATATTATATAATATGGGGGAAATTAATTATTATGTTTTTAAAGCCCATAAAAATCATTTCTTTTTTTTACCCGATAATACTTCGATAATAAATCGATCCAAGTCTTATGAAGATATAAAAACCGATGATGGTTTGACATTGACTAGTCCTGCTGCACATATAACAATGGTAATCTACCCTATAAATAGTAAAACAATCATAGCTACTATGTCTCAGAAAATAAACAATCAATACAAAAGTGGAACTTTCAATTTATCGGAAGAAATGACTGAATCATATAATTATTCATTTATTAACAATTCAAGAGATAAGGTTATTTGTGAAAATGAGAAATATCTAAATATGTTTATAAATAAATATAGAACAAAACTCTAATTGAAATTTTATGTTTTATTTTTCTAATAAAATATTTTATCTGTTCAATAAATAGACTATCAACTACAAACCCACTTTAACAAATCATTATAAACCCAAAATCACAATAAAATAAAATTAAACGTTTATATTTGACAAACGTTTTTATAGGAATGCAATTCAAATACCCAGAAGTACTTTACGCGCTAGTTTTACTCCTTATTCCTATTCTTGTTCATTTGTTTCAATTGCGACGCTTTGAAAAGACTGCGTTTACAAATGTAAAGTTTCTGCAAAACGTTATTCTTCAGACACGTAAAAGCTCACAATTAAAAAAATGGTTGATTCTTTGTACACGCTTATTAGCACTCGCCGCACTTGTTATAGCCTTTGCTCAACCGTATTTTGCGAATAGAGATATTGTAAAAACCGAAAACGAAACGGTTATCTATTTAGACAATTCGTTTAGCATGCAAACGAAAGGTGAAAAAGGCGATTTACTCAAACGCGCTGTTCAAGAATTACTAAATACGGTTCCGGAAGATGAAGAAGTTTCTATATTTACGAATACAGAAACCTATAAAAACACAACGATCAAAAGTATTCGAAATGAATTGTTGCAATTAGAATATTCGCATCAACAAGAAGCAATTCCTTCTGTAATTCTAAAAGGTCGTAAGTTATTTACGAAACAACAGAATTCGGTTAAAAACTTGATTCTTATCTCAGATTTTCAACAACATGCACAACTTTCAGTGCAGAATGATAGTACGTTTAGCACAAATTATATTCAACTAAAACCTGCAAACGCCAACAATATTGCGTTGGATAGTTTATACATTTCAGAACAAGATGCAAATTCGGTTACAATTGCGGTTGTCCTTAAAAACTCAGGAATTCCTGTGCAAGATGTACCCGTTTCGCTATACGATGGCGAAAGTTTGATTGCAAAATCGTCTGTGAATTTAGATACGCAAAATGCTTCAGAAGTCACATTTTCGATTCCTTCAAATAAAGTGATTCAAGGAACTATTAAAATTGATGACAATTCGTTACAGTTTGATAATCAACTATTTTTCAACATCAACGCGCCTGAAAAAATTAATGTATTAGCCATCAATGAAGCGGATGACGAATTTTTGAAGAAATTGTACACGGAAGACGAATTCAACTTGATTTCTGCTCCTATAAATCAATTGAATTACAATGCCATTTCAACACAACAATTGATTATTCTTAACGAACTAAAAACGATTCCGAATCCGTTGTTGACAGCGTTGAGAAGTTTCAAACAAAACGGCGGTTCGTTAGTAATTATTCCCGCGAAGGAAAGCACTTTAAACACGTATAACGAATTACTACAAGCGAATAATTTTAGACGTTTTCAAGAAATTCCAAACGTAACTGAAAAGAAAATTACAAACATTAACTTCTCGCATCCGTTGTTTACAAATGTGTTTGAGAAAAAAGTGACCAATTTTCAATATCCGAAAGTGAATCATTATTTCAACATGGAAAAAGCAAGTGCCGCAATTCTATCGTTAGAAAATAATGCGCAGTTTTTAGTTGAAAACGATGAAACCTATCTTTTTACAGCGGCTATTAATAAGGAAAATTCAAACTTTAAAAGCACGCCGTTAATTGTGCCAATCTTTTATAATATTGGAAAAAATAGTTTGCAATTAACCAACCTGTATTACACCTTAGGTAAAGAAAATACGTTTGATGTACAGACTTCGTTATCGCAAGATGCGGTCTTAACAATTGTGAAAGACACAGAAGAATTTATTCCATTACAACAAACTGCAAATAATAAAGTTCGTTTAACAACAGATGAATTTCCTACAACTGCGGGAATTTACACTATAAAAAATCAAAATACTGATTTACAAAAAGTTAGCTATAATTTTGATCGAAAAGAAAGTACGTTACAATATCATAACATTGCCAATTTATATCCAGAAAATACACATACTACGGTAGCTCAATTTTTTGAAGATTTAAAAAATGAACAGTCTGTAGCTTCGCTTTGGAAATGGTTTGTTATTTTTGCATTACTATTTTTATGTATTGAAATTTTGATTTTAAAATTCGTCAAATGAACCTCATCATAAAATCCGCAACTATCCTAGATTTGAAGAGCAAACACAACGGCTCTACACATGATATTTTGATAGAAAACGGAATCATTACACAAATTGCTTCAACTATTGAAAACCCAAACAATTACGATACCATTTCATACGAAAATCTGCATGTTTCGCAAGGTTGGTTTGACAGTAGCGTAAGTTTAGGTGAACCAGGTTTTGAAGAACGTGAAACGATTGAAAACGGACTTAAAACTGCGGCAAAAAGTGGTTTTACGGCAATTGCGGTAAATCCGAATGCGAATCCGATTGCAGATTCGAAAGCAGATATTGCCTTTTTAAAAAGCAATGCTTTTGGAAACGCCGTTGACCTCTATCCTATTGGCGCGTTGACGACAAAAAGTGAAAGTGTAGATTTAGCCGAGTTGTTCGATATGAAAAATGCTGGCGCAGTTGCGTTTGGCGATTATCAGAAATCGATTGACAATCCAAATTTGTTAAAAATAGCGTTGTTATACGCTTCCAACTTTGGTGGTTTGGTCTTATCATTTCCACAAGAGAACAAAATTGCAGGAAAAGGAATTGTCAACGAAGGACACAATAGTACACGTTTAGGTTTGAAAGGAATTCCAAGTTTGGCAGAAGAGTTACAGGTTGCCCGCGATTTATTTCTGTTAGAATATACACAAGGAAAATTACACATTCCAACAATTTCTACAGCGAAATCAGTTCAATTAATTCGTGAAGCCAAACAAAAAGGTTTGAATGTAAGTTGTTCAGTTGCTATTCATAATATTTTACTGTCTGATGACGAATTGGAAGAGTTTGATACCAATTACAAAATATTGCCACCATTGCGCACGAAAAATGATTGTGAAGCCATTGTAGCAGGTTTACAAGATGGAACAATTGACATGATTACCAGCGATCACAATCCAATAGATGTAGAACATAAGAAAGTTGAGTTTGATAACGCTATGTACGGAACTATTGGTTTGGAAACGGCTTTTGGTGCTTTACAAACGGTGTTATCAACAGAAAAAGTAATTGAATTGCTAACTGCTGGAAAAGAACGATTTGGAATTGAAGCGTCTCAAATTGCAGTAGGACAAATAGCAAATCTGACACTTTTCAATCCGAAAGGAAACTATACATTTACAGAAAAACACATTCATAGTACCTCTAAAAATAGTGCTTTTTTAGGAAAAAAACTCAACGGAACTGTGTACGGAATTGTGCATAATCATCAAAAAATAGATTCAATATGAATCCACAAATAATTGAAGAAGGAAGACAAAACGCCATTATTTCCTATATCACATTGATAGGAACCGTAATTGCGATTATTTCAAATACAGAAAAGAAGAATCCATACGCAAGTTTTCATATACGACAAGCATTAGGACTTAATATGTTGTTTTTTGCTATTGCAGTTGTGGTCAGTTATTTTGATAATTGGATGATTTCTTCTGCTTTTTATGTATTCTTTGCTGTTTTGTGGTTTTTTGGACTCACAAATGCGTTTCAATGTGAACATGAACCAATTCCAATAGTTGGTGATTTTTTCCAAAAATTGTTTAAATCATTATAATTTTATCAGTATGCAAGCTAAAAAACTATCACTTCATCATATCATTCGAGCACCAAAAACGGCTGTTGAAAAATCGCCAGTATTACTATTATTTCATGGCTATGGAAGTAATGAAGAAGATTTATTTTCGTTTGCGGCTGAGTTACCTGAAGAATTATTTATTGTTTCGGTGAGAGCACCAAGAGATTTACAACCGTATGGCTATTCTTGGTATGATATTCATTACACAGCTACTGAAAAAATAAGCAATGACGAACATGCTGTAGAATCGCGTGATGCAGTTGCCAATTTTATTGATGAAGTTGTTGAAAATTATCCTGTAGATAGGGAAAATGTTACACTTCTAGGATTTAGTCAAGGAACTATTTTGAGTTATGCCGTTGCGTTTACGTATCCTGAAAAAATAAAAAATGTAATTGCATTGAGTGGTTATTTAAACCATAACATATTTGATTTCAATACGGAGAAAGATTACAGTTCCCTAGATTTTTATTGTTCTCATGGAAGTGTAGATCAAGTGATTCCTGTAGAAGCCGCTCGTGAAATTGAGCCGTTTATGCAAGAACATAATTTGAAACATGCATACGAGGAATTTCCTGTGGGACATGGCGTAGCACCACAAAACTTCTATTCGTTCAAAACTTGGTTGGAGAAGCGGATTTAATTGTTCAATTTGAAGATTTAATAATGTGTCAGTTTGATAATTTGGATTACTGAACTAACTTCAGTTCAACATAAAATCTATGCAACCGAATTACGACGAATTAATGTGGAAAAGTTTTGGTGAAAATTTCAAACTCAATTATGCGTTAATTTTAGAGGTATGACTTCTGTTCACCTAGAAAGATCCTTTTATATTGTAAACACTTTTAGTAGTTACGAAGTAAAAACTGGAAAATTATACGTAAAGATTGCAACTTTGTTTGTAAAGCAAGAAAACATTGAAAACGATATTGTTATGCCATTGAGTATTAAAACTGTTGAAAAGTGTAACAATTTTATTGAGAACCTAGCTATTTTTTAATTACCCTAAATGTTTTTTGTTCTAAAGCACTTAAAACTTTTACATAATAAATTCCTGCTTTAAAAGTACTCAAATCTAACGTTGTATTAAATTGTTCATGCTTTAACAATTGTCCGATGGTGTTATAAACAGATATAGTTGTATCTGTATTGGCTACACCTTTTATATAAATAGCATTTGTTGTTGGGTTAGGATATACAGAAACTTTGTCATTATTTTTACTTGCTTCATCACTCAAAGATAATGTTGCTTCATCTATTATTAATTTTGGTTTTACACTATCTGATGGTGCAGTATCTCTACTAAAAATAAAACTCGGTAAATCTTCTTGAGTAGAAATAATTTTAATTGAAATTGTATCATCACCATTCGATACATGACTAACAACTTCAGTAGAAATATCAAATTCTATTATGTTTCCAACATGATTACCAGAAGCTATTGATGTTCCAATAACAGCAGGCGCATTATTCCATCTAATGGTATTCTCTGTCCATGAATCATTTACCAAATATGCCGTATAACTTCTAGTTGTTGGTATAGAGCTTTCTAAAGTTAATACAACTTTTGCAGAAAACACGGTAGATACTGAACTTAGGTTAAACTTTAAATATACCTCCCGATTGTGTGTAGTGTTATCTGTATCGCTACTAGTTATTAATCTTTTGTCACCGTAATTTAATGTTGGGTTTGTATCCCAAGTATATGAATCTGCGTTGGTAATAATAGTGGTTTGAGAAAATGCAAAACAACTACATAAAACAAAGGGTAAAAACCAGAATAAGTGTTTTAATTTACTTACTTTCATAATCTTTAGAATTAAAAATAGTAGCACAAAAGAACGAAAAATAACACAATAATTTATAGTCTAGTTGTTATTTTATCAAAAAGATTAGAAAATATAATTCAAGTTTCAATATTAATTATATTTGTATTCTAATGTTCAGATGATGTTGGTTCTTCGTCATTTTTGAAAAAAAACAAGAGTTTGATAAACAACCTAAGATGTGCCAATTTTTTTATAGAAGATTAATTTCTGCTCCAAATAAGTGTCTACAACTACTTTTGTAGAACAAGTAAGAGAAGTCTGTTTGAATCGAGAAACTTCATTCTGGACATGGCGTTGTGCCACAAAATTTCTATTCGTTCAAAACTTGATTGGAGAAGTGAATTTAATTAGTTTACAATGGTTATTATTGAGAATTTTCATGAATCCTTACTAATAAAATTATCTAAGATGCGATATTGAATCAAGTTCAGTATGACGAACGAAAATTTGCAATCAAAAAATCTAACAGCTAACAGTAAAGCGGTCTACTTTGTGTACTTATTATACAACAATTCAGCAACCGTCTCAAAAGTTAAGTTTTTGTCTTTGTCAATTTCGTAACTCAAAATCATTTCGCCCCAATAACCACCATCAGTAAAGCTACATAAAGCCCATTTATGGTTAATTACTTTTACTTTATCGACGACAAAAACACCATCCATTCCTGAAAATGGAACTAATGGATTATCATTTTTAGTTGAGTTTTTATCGTAAATAACATCTTCAATGTATTGTGCTAAATCATCTGTAAACTGATATTTTTCAAAATATTCCAATGCTTCTGCGTTGTGCCTCAATGTAAAATAACTTAAATCTATATTTTCATTAATTAAGACATCTATAGAATCTCTTTTAACTTCTATCTGTGCTGACATGTCATCACGTTCTGTACGTAACTTTTCTATTTTTTCGTTCATTTTTTCATACATTCTATTTGTATTTACATACTGATATAATGCTAGTAAAATCACAAAAATAAGTGCGTATCCTAAGATTCTCTTTGTCATAATGAATGCTATTTTTTTAATCGTTAGTTAGATAACGTTAATTGTAAGTGTATCGTACGCCAAAAATACGTTTTCTGGCAATGTTTTGGAAACTTCTGCATGAAAACCTAATAAATGACTGATATGGGTTAAATATGCTTTTTCTGGCTGAATGTCTTCAATAAACTCCAAGGCTTCTTGTAGTGAAAAATGTGAAATATGCTCTTGAATTCGCAATGCATTGATTACTAAAACTTTCAATCCTTTCAATTTGGCTCTTTCAGCAGGTTCTATTGTTTTTACATCTGTCAAATATGCAAAATCACTAAAACGATATCCAAAAACTTGTAATTTGTAATGAAATGCATTGATGGGCGTTATTGTAACTCCTTTTAAATTAAATGATTCATGATTTACAACTTCATGCTTTATAACACCTGGTGCACCTGGATACTTGTTTTCTGTCGCAAAAATATAATCAAAACGCCTTTCTAATTCTCCAAAAACACGTTTATGTGCATACGTATCAATATCTCCTTGACGGAAATAAAACGGTCGTATATCGTCCAATCCTGCGGTATGATCGGCGTGTTCGTGTGTAAACAGAATTCCGTCAATATAACTACAATTGGCGCGTAACATTTGCTGTCGAAAATCGGGTCCACAATCAATCACATACGTTGCATTTTCCCAAGAAATCAACACCGAAACACGCAAGCGTTTATCGCGAAAATCATCACTCAAACACACAGGATGATTGCTTCCAATAATAGGAATACCTTGTGAAGTTCCCGTTCCGAGAAATGTAACTGTCATCATAAAATTGGTAATTTGTTAAAAATCAAGTGTTTTTTTAGTTATATGCTTCCCGTTTATCGATCATTATTCAAATTTAACTTATTATTTAACAAAAAAGCCGAAATAATACATTCAAAAAAATAAGTATTGTTTATTTTTGTAACAAACAAATTCAAACTACTCATGGCTATTGTCTATAAAGGTGATCCAAACTTAGAAAACGTACCTTCCATTAAAGCGAAAGCGTTACGAATTAACTTAAACAGCCAAATCTATGGTACTTTTGCTGAAATTGGAGCTGGACAAGAAACTGTTCGTCATTTTTTCAGATCTGGAGGTGCATCAGGAACTATTGCAAAAGCAATGAGTGCATATGACAAAGATTTTAGTGACGCTATTTATGGTGTTGAAAATGATCGACGTTATGTAACAGAAGCGCGTTTAAAGAAAATGCTTTCTCATGAAATGACATTGTTGGAAGATCGTATTACGCGTGAAAAACATCCTGATAAAATGTTTTTCTGCTTTGCAAATACGGTAGCAACTATTGATTTTGCTAAAAAATACAAAGGTCATGGTTGGTTAGGAATCAAATATCAAATTGATCCTGAACAAGAATACAACGAAATTATCTTGCATGTACGTTTTCAAGAAAATGATGCGAAATTGCAACAAGAAACATTGGGAATTATGGGAGTTAACCTAATTCACGGTGCTTTTTATAAATACAACAATCCAAAAAATCTTCTAAAATATCTATACGATCACATTGATAAAGATAAAATTGAGATTGATACAATTAATTTTTCCGGACCGCAATTTGAAGCTGTTGATAACCGTTTAATGAGTTTACAACTCTTAAAGAACGGAATGACAGAAGCCGTTATTTTTGGTCCTGATGGAAATAATATTCTTCCTGCACGATTGCTGTACAAGAAGAATATATTAGCACTTCGTGGTAGTTTTCGTCCTGTGACCAAGGTAAACATGGATATGTATCAAAAATCGTATGATATCTTTATTCGTGAGAATAAGGTAGAAGAGGAAAAAACAGTTGTTTTGTTTGAAATTACACTTTCTAACTTACGTGCGGAAGGTGAAATTGATGAGCAAGATTTTATGGACAGAGCACAATTACTCGGTTCACTTGGTCAAACAGTGATGATTTCTAACTTTAAAGAATACTACCGATTGGTAGAATATTTCTCTAACTATACAAAAGAACGTATGGCGTTGACAATGGGCGTAAATAACCTTGTTGACATCTTTGATGAAAAATACTATCGTCATGTTAGTGGAGGAATTTTAGAAGCATTTGGGAAACTATTCTACAGAGATTTAAAAGTGTACTTATATCCAATGAAACGTAAGGAAACTGGCGAATTGGTAAATAGTAACAACATGAAAGTACATCCACGTATGAAAGAATTGTATAAATTCTTTAAGTACAACGGAAAAATGGTTGACATTTTTGATTTTGATAATGATATTTTACAAATTTTCTCGCGAAAAGTATTAAAAATGATTGCTAGCAATGAAGAAGGTTGGGAAAGCATGTTGCCCGATGGTGTTTCGGAAATCATTAAAGAGAAAAACTTATTTGGCTATTTAGAGCAAAATGAAAACGAATTGATAGAAAAAAAATAACACATAAAAGCTCCATTTGAGGAGCTTTTTTTATACCTAAAAACTACAATGAAACTATTCGAATTCACAGCAAACAGTAATCTTTCCAACTGGTATGTTGTAAATGATGATGTTATGGGCGGATTGTCGCAAAGTACATTTACACTAAGTGAAAACGGTCACGGAGTTTTTAAAGGAACGGTTTCGCTAGAAAATAATGGTGGCTTCTCTGCTATTCGTTATGGAATTGGAAACACCGATATTTCAGGGAAAGAAACGGTTTGTATTCGCCTGAAAGGTGACGGGAAAAAGTATCAATTTCGTTTGAAACAAAACAAAGATGATAGACATTCGTACATCACAACATTTCAAACTGTTGGCGATTGGGAAACGATTGAAATTCCACTAAATACTTTATATCCAAGTTTTCGCGGACGCACATTGGACATTGGTAACTTTTCGGCAAACTATTTGGAAGAACTCGGTTTCTTAATTGGGAACAAAAAGCAAGAATCGTTTCAATTAGAATTGGATTATATAACATTGAAGTAAAAGATTAAAACTAAGAATTTAGATTGCTTCATTTTCAAAATATTGACTTCTCATTATATCGTATAATTCATCATTGCGAATGTTTTTAAAACAAATTACTTCTACATTTAAATCATAAAAAAACAGACTTCACAAAATTGTAAAGTCTGTTGTATATATTAAACGTCACTTCGAATGAATTTGTGAAACAAATTAGTATCGAGCGAGAAGTATTTTAAAAATACTATAGATTCCTTCCTATACAGGAATGACAACTGAAATTCGAAATTAACCTATCAATTCCAGAATTTGCTCCGCGTGTGCTTTCGTTTTCACTTTATCAATCACATGATCAACAACGCCTTCTTCATTGACTAAAAATGTTTTACGGTGAATTCCATCATAGGTTTTCCCCATAAATTTCTTTTCTCCCCAAACACCAAACGCTTCAATTACGTCTTTGTTTTCATCT
Source organism: Kordia sp. (assembly GCF_965283645.1). Lineage (GTDB taxonomy): Bacteria > Bacteroidota > Bacteroidia > Flavobacteriales > Flavobacteriaceae > Kordia. The sequence continues at coordinate 866,741 of NZ_CBDIPG010000001.1, forward strand.
GCTAATAATGGAAAAGGAAATTCATATTTATTCTTAAAATTGGTTTGTCTTTTTTCAGAATCAGCACTTACACCTAACAATTCAAATCCTTTGCTTTGCAATTCAGTATAATTGTCTCTCAAGTTACACGCTTCCGCCGTACAACCTGGCGTACTTGCCTTTGGATAAAAGAAAACGATTAGTTTTTTTCCTTTGTAATCTGATAAAGAAATTGCGTTTCCATCTTGATCATTTACGGTAAAATTGGGTACTTTATCTCCTATTTTTAAAGTGTTCATAGCTTTCAATAATTTATTGATTATTTTTGTATAAAAATACTGAAAAATGACCAAACAAGAAAAGGTTCAGTTTGTAATTGATACACTTGAAGAAATATATCCAGAGATTCCAGTTCCACTCGATCATACAGATCCGTATACTTTACTTATTGCCGTTTTGATGTCTGCACAAAGTACCGATGTTCGCGTCAATAAAATTACGCCGTTATTATTCGCGAAAGCTGATAATCCGTATGATATGATCAAACTTTCAGTAGAAGAAATTAGAGAAATTATAAAACCTGTCGGTTTATCACCAATGAAAGCAAAAGGAATTTACGGTTTGTCACACATACTTATTGACAAACACAATGGTGAAGTTCCGAAAACTTTAGAAGAGTTGGAAGAATTACCAGCTGTCGGACATAAAACGGCAAGCGTTGTGATAAGTCAGGCATTCGGAATTCCTGCTTTTCCGGTAGATACGCACATTCACAGATTGATGTATCGTTGGAATTTGACAAACGGAAAAAATGTAGTTCAGACAGAAAAAGATGCAAAACGGTTGTTTCCAAAAGAAAAATGGAACGATTTACATTTACAAATTATATGGTACGGACGAGAATATTGCCAAGCGCGCGGTTGGAACTTGGACAACGATATTATTACCAAAACAATTGGTAGAAAGTCAGTATTAGATGCGTATTATTTAAAAGTTAAAAAGACTCGCAGCTAACGAGTCTTTTTCCAAAGTTTAGTTGAGAAGCGTTTCAAACTTCATCCTTTTGTAATTAATAACACTTAAAGCCTTAGAATAGTTCAATATGAAATTAATTGTATCCTTTTTAGGTAACATTTTTTTCATTTCAGATGAACTTTTAGTGTAATTTTTTGCCATGCGTCGGTTTTTATATTTAAAATACAACGCACGGAATTCTATTTTATTGTATTAGTTTGTTAAAACTATGTTATGTTTGTCAATAACTTTTCGCAAATTAATCAAAGCGTACCGCATTCTACCCAATGCGGTGTTGATGCTTACCCCAGTTTTTTCTGAAATTTCTTTGAAGCTTAAATCTTGATACATACGCATCAATAACACTTCTTTTTGGTCTGCTGGCAATTCATCAACTAAGCGTCGAACGTCACGTTCTACTTGGTTTTTGATGATTTTTTTCTCTGCATTTAAATCGGTATCACTTAATACCGAAAAAATATTAAAATCACCATTATTGTCATATTTTGGCATTCTATTATTTTTTCTAAAATGATCAATCACCAAGTTGTGAGATATACGCATAACCCAAGGTAAAAATTTACCTTCTTCATTGTAATTTCCTTTTTTTAGCGTTCTAATCACTTTGATAAAAGTGTCTTGGAAAACGTCTTCTGTAATATCTCTATCCAGAACTTTTGAATATATAAAACTATATATTCGTTGTTTATGACGTTCTATTAATGTGCCTAAAGCGCACTCGTCACCTTTAATGTAATTAGATACCAATACTGAATCTTGCAGAATCTGTTCCATAGCAATACTTTTTATACTTTGATACTTATCGAGGCTGATAAAATCTATTTAAATTTTAAAAAGTACTTTTTTGCTATACGCAGATGTTTTTGTAGTGTGAATTAATAAATCCAAATATAGTGACAATCGTTAAAGAAATGCAAATAAAATCCAATATTTTAACATTTCCGCTGTTTTTATTGGGTTAAACCGTTCGTTTTATAAGTAATATATTACTCAGTACAACTATTATTTTACATATTCTTTCCCTCAAATTCATTTTATTCCAAGTATTAAAAGCAGTATCTTTGCAATTATTTTTTCTCCAATGACACAAGATCTCGCTACTATAAATCCAAAAGAAAACATCATTATTAAAGGTGCAAAACTGCACAACCTAAAAAATATTGATGTGGTAATTCCACGAAATAAATTGGTTGTGATTACTGGACTTTCGGGTTCTGGAAAATCAAGTTTAGCTTTTGACACCTTATATGCAGAAGGACAACGAAGATATGTAGAAAGCTTGTCATCTTATGCTCGACAGTTTTTGGGACGTTTGCACAAACCAAAAGTAGATTATATTAAAGGAATAGCGCCTGCAATTGCCATTGAACAAAAAGTAAACTCTACCAATCCGCGTTCATCCGTAGGAACCACAACAGAAATTTATGATTATTTAAAGTTGCTGTTTGCACGAATTGGAAAGACCATCTCTCCTATTTCTGGTAAAGAAGTAAAAAAACATACTGTTTCTGATGTGATCAATTATGTAAAAACATTTGAAGAACGTAGCAAGCTTTTATTGTTAGCTCCTGTAACTGTTCCGGAAGGTAGAAGCGCTTTTCATACTATAAAAGTGTTAGCACAACAAGGATATGCACGAATTAAAAAGAATAATGAAATTATCCGAATTGATGAAATTAACGAAGACTTTTCAGAAGATTTCTCTTTAGTAATCGATCGTATTGTAGTTGCGCATGATGAAGATTTCTACAATCGCTTAGCAGATGCAATTCAAACTGCGTTCTTTGAAGGAAAAGGCGAATGTAATATTGAAACTGTTAGTGATCAAAAAAGCATGCATTTTAGTAATAAATTTGAGTTGGATGGAATGAAATTCCTCGAACCAAATGTGCATTTATTCAGTTTCAACAATCCGTATGGAGCTTGCCCAAAATGTGAAGGTTATGGTGATGTAATTGGAATTGATGAAGATTTAGTCATTCCAAATACAGGACTTTCTGTATATGAAAACGCAATTTTTCCTTGGCGTGGCGAAAGTATGAGTTGGTACAGAGATCAATTGGTAAATAATGCATATCATTTCGATTTTCCAATTCATAAACCTTGGTTTGAATTAACCGCAACACATAAAAAATTAGTTTGGGAAGGAAATAAATATTTTGAAGGATTGCATCAGTTCTTTTCTTATTTAGAAGAAAAAAGCTATAAAATTCAGAATCGTGTAATGTTATCACGGTATCGTGGAAAAACAAAATGTGCAACCTGTGAAGGAAAACGTCTTCGCCAAGAAGCAAATTATGTAAAAATTGATGGAAAAACAATTACGGATTTAGTGGTTTTACCGTTAAATGAATTGATTGTTTTCTTTGACAAATTGAAATTAAGTGAACACGATCAAAATATAGCAAAACGTTTATTAAAAGAAATTAAAAATCGTTTGGCATTTTTAACGAATGTTGGACTGGATTATTTAACCTTAAACCGCAAATCGAATTCACTTTCTGGTGGAGAATCACAACGAATTAACTTGGCAACTTCACTCGGAAGTAGTTTGGTTGGTTCTATGTATATATTGGATGAACCTAGTATTGGACTGCATCCGAAAGACAGCGAACGCTTAATTGAAGTATTGTTATCCTTACGGGATTTAGGAAATACCGTAATTGTTGTTGAGCATGATGAAGACATTATGCGTGCCGCTGATGAAATTATTGATATTGGTCCAGAAGCTGGAACACATGGTGGACATGTAGTTGCTTTTGGCGATTATGAAACTATTTTGAAAGCAGATTCGCTAACCGCAAAATACCTCAACAAAACCATTAAAATTGAAGTTCCTCAAAAACGCAGAACTTCCAATCAATTTATAAGAGTTGTTGGCGCACGTGAAAATAATCTCAAAAATATAGACGTCACTTTTCCTCTAAACATGCTAACAGTCGTAACGGGCGTTTCTGGAAGTGGGAAAAGTTCGCTGGTAAAAAAGATTCTGTATCCTTCCATGTTGAAAGAAACTGGCGGATATGGAGAAAAAGCTGGTCAATTCACAAAAATAGATGGAAAATATAGCAACGTAAAACATATTGAATTTGTTGATCAAAATCCTATTGGACGTTCTTCGCGTTCCAATCCGGTAACATATATTAAAGCATATGATGATATTCGTGCGTTGTATGCAAGTCAGAAGCTTTCTTCTATTAGAAACTACAAAACCAAGCATTTCTCGTTCAATGTTGATGGCGGACGTTGTGAAACCTGTAAAGGTGAAGGACAAGTTACGATTGAAATGCAGTTTATGGCTGATGTACATTTGGAATGTGAAACATGTGGCGGAAAACGTTTTAAGAAAGAAGTTTTAGAAGTTGCGTTTCAAGATAAAAATATTGATGATATTTTAACCATGACTATTGACGACGCCATGGATTTCTTTACGAAACATGAGCAGAAAAAAATATATCGTAAGCTAAAACCTTTGCAAGATGTTGGTTTGGGATATGTAACACTCGGACAAAGTTCGTCTACACTTTCTGGTGGAGAAGCGCAACGTATTAAGCTTGCATCTTTCTTGGTAAAAGGAACTACCAAAGAAAAAGCATTGTTCATTTTTGATGAACCAACCACAGGATTGCATTTTCATGATATTAAAAAACTATTAAAATCATTTGATGCCTTAATTGAAAAAGGACATTCGATCATTGTGGTGGAACATAATATTGAATTGATCAAATGCGCCGATCATATTATTGATTTAGGTCCTGGCGGTGGAAAAAATGGAGGAACGCTTGTTGCATACGGCACTCCTGAAGAAATTGTAAAAAATAAAGCTTCGTTTACAGGAAAATATTTAAAAGAGAAATTGTAGTGTTTCTTTTCCAAATAAAATTTGATTGTACAAAATAGGCAGTCTCAAAAATTAAATTTTAGTCAAGCCAAACCATGTACTGAACTAGATTCAGTATTAACTTAATTTCTCATGATTATTGAAAATTAGGATCATGAGATTCTGAATCAAGTTCAGATATACGAAAGTACTATCTACCATTAATATAGGAAAAATGATACAATCCACAACATTACAAACGTAACTGGAATTACAAAAATTAAGTATATAAAAGATAAGATACAGGTTTTGATAAATGTTTTAATATATCCTTGCTCATAAAAACGTTTCAGACTTATGACTAAATAGAAAAAGGTTGATAGTATTAGTAAAACATCAATAACATCAGGAATTTCTACAATATAGTTTGCAACTAAAATGATACTAGAAGCCAAAAACATGAAGGCAAAATAGTAAAAACTAAATACCATATGATGTGCAAAACGTCCTCGTTTTCTGTACAGAATTCTTAATAAGAAGGCAAATATTGGAATTAAGAAAAACATAGAAATTGGAATGGTGTCAAAGAAAGCTTTTAACAGTCCTACACCTCTATTATGTCTAAATTTAATGATCTGTTTTCCAAAAAATCTTGAAAACCAACCATCACCATCTTTATAGCCCATTGCTTTTAACTTATCATCAACACTGGCGTTACTTTGCTCTAAAGAATCTAGTAATTGTGTATCAAAATTAAATCCTAAAACTTGTCCATTTACGTTCCTATTCTTCTTAACTTTTGAGGTATCATTTCCTATGTTTGTTTCAGATATTAATACGTTTTTCATCTTCGCTAAAGCCAAGCTATCTTCTCCATCCATAGTTGCAATTTGCACTTCCAAAGCATTAGCAATGGAATCTCTCACCCGATTTGCCTCTTCTACAATTGCTTTTTCTTTCCCAAAAGTTTCTTTGAGCGAATCGTCAAATTCACGCTGACTAGAACGTGTGGCAATTGAAAACAAAAAGAAAAACACGATCGATGCAAATAGATAAAACTGTGCAGGATGCAAGTATAATAAGCGTTTTCCTTTTACAAACTCTTTCGCTAAAAAACCAGGTTTAAGTAGTAATGGAATGAAACTTCTAAAAAATCGAGCATCTACCGAAAAGTAATTCATAATGGTATTATGAAAAAGTAAACGCATACTCAATTTGTCATCTACTTTTTGACCGCAATTAGGACAAAAACTATGATAGTGTGTCAATTGATATTCACAATTGGAGCAGTGTTTGGTTTCGGTTGACATATTTTTTAGTTACGGTTGGTTTTGCAATACATACAAAGATGCTAAATTCTATTTACACGTTGAAATTAATGAAATAATAAATGGTATACTAATCTGTACATTTTTATATTTCAATGTTACATTTTTACCACTATTTCTTTAAATCGATCAAAAAAATACATACTCAAAACACTTCTAAATTACTCACAAACAGAATCTTGCATTTTTGGCACGCAAATTGGTTTTACTTAGGCAAATAGCGCTCGCCGAAAAGCTAAAGAGTAGGCATAACCCTAAAAGTATATATTATGAAAAACTTTTACCTTTTATTTGTAGGATTGTTACTAAGTGTAACAGCTACACAAGCAAGTGAAACTAGCAACCAACTAGAAACTACCGAAAATGGGTTAACTAATCGCTATCGTTATGCACAACCAATTCAGTTTGTAGAACGAGGTGTAGAATTTTTTATTTTCCAAAACGGAGAATTCGATTTTAACACACATCCTGTAGCAATTAACAGAACAAGAAGAAGTTCTGTAAACGCAACCTTTGGAGCTCCAAGAGTTCGTACCAGAGGAACTCGGTTCAATACAAGAAATATTGGTGTTCGTGTAGAACATGATAGAAACGGAAGAGTACGAAGAATTGGAAATTTATTTATCAGCTATGACCAGATTGGACGCGTAAAAAGAATTGGAACCATTTACATGCGTTACCACCAAAGATTTGGAAAAATAAAGCAAATTGGTGGATTACACTTAAAATATAACCGTAGAGGAAGACTCATCAGACACTATGGAAGTGTAAAACTAACACCAACACGTACGCAATGTGCAGTTGGTAATTGTAGAATTGATCATGCAAATGTTCATATTAATGATGATTTTCAAAACGGACATGATATTCCAGCAAATGATGACGATTTATATTATTACAGAAATAAAGGAAAGCAGAAAAAATTAAAAAAACAATAAATAGCAGTAACCAATAGTAACATAAAAACCTCGTGAAAATGTTTGACTTCACGAGGTTTTATTTTATAGTATAAAGAAAACGCTCCAACTATTTCTTCGCCGTTTTCGTATATTTTAATCTATGACAGAGTCAACTAAACTACAAAAATTTTAATCGCGTCAGACGACTATAATTTTATCTTCTCCATAACTTCAAAAACCAAAAACAACACTACTATAATTTTTGCCTAAAGTAATTATTTGAAATCACATATAAGTATGGCAAAACCGTACTTTCTATCCGTTATTTTGCATATTTTAAGACTTTTTTTTACTTCCATTTTCATCAATTTCAAAACTTTGGCACGTTGTTTGGTTTATACTTAACAACATTAAAACTTTGTGTCATGAGAAAAATAATATTCATACTTACAGGAATCTTTTTCTTCGCTGCAACAACAGTAGAAGCAAAACGGACAACAACAACTACAACAACAGCAACGTATTTCAATAACAATTCATTTTCGTTTATTGAACAAGGAATTACATTTTCTGTTTATAATGATGGAGAATTCGACTTTTTTATCAATCGTTTGCATCCTGGAATTAGTGCCAATATCAATACTGGCGGATTAAACATTAGTTTTAACGCTGGTTATAACTACAATCCGTACATACAATATGATGATTATGGAGCGGTAATTCAAGTTGAAAATGTTCCTATTTATTATGACTATTACGGACGAGTTTTCAGAATTGGTAATATCAATTTAAATTACAATAGCTTTGGAAATTTATTGCAAGTTGGTAATATGAATGTATTTTATGATGATTTCGGATATTATTCGCATACAGCAGGTTATATAAATAGATTCAATAGAAGAACAGTGTTTTACAATAACTGGTTTTTTCGCCCATCTGTAAATTTATGTCTTGTAAATTTCAGACCATATAGACAATTTTATACGCCAATTCGTTATACTTTTTGTGCTCCATATAGAAACAACTTCAGACGTTCATATGTTAATGTTGGACGAACTTATCGTTATGCAAGAAATAACTCAAGAAGAAATGTGTATAGAAATGATAGAAGAGTTACACGTAGAAATGATTTAGCTATCAATAACACTAGAAGAAATACGGTAACACGTTCGACAAGAGGTACAAGAAATAATACACGTGTGGCTTCTACTAGAAACAATACACGTAACAATACTACAACGCGTAACAATACACGTACAACTAGACAAAATAACACAACACGTAACACTCGTAATACTAATAATGTACGAAATACACGAACTGACAGAAACACATCTACTAGAGGAAATGTTCGTACAAATACTACAAGAATTGCACAAAACAATACAACACGTTCGACTCGTAACAACAACGTTCGATCAAACAGTACTAGAAATAATACAAGATCAGTAACACGTAACAATACTCGCACAAATAGAAATGTTACTACAACACGATCTACTCGAAATAACAATACAAGAGCGACAAGAAATTCTAGCAGAAATAATTCAAGAGCGACACAAAGTAATAGAAGTACGCAAAGAAGAGCTGTAACACAAAAATCAAATCGTTCTTCACAACGAAAAGCGAAAAGCTCTCGAAAAAGAAGTACAAGAACTAGAAGTTAAAACTTAATTAATTAGTTATATAAATTGATCTTGCCTAATATTCCTTACCAAAATATTAGGCAAGTTTTTTTATGTAAGATTGTGAAGTAACGTAGCCAAACGTTCGGTTAATGCTTTGCGCGAATATTGTTGCAATCCAATTGGTGCCGTTTTTAATTCTTGTCTTTTGTATAAATTATAATATGAAATAATTTGCGCTTTTAACTGTTCCTTTTCAGTATATAAAAAATACGTTCCAGTATTGGTTTCTTTGATGATTTTTGAAATATCAGCACCTGCTGGCCCAAGTCCGATAATTGGTCGTTCGGCTACCATATATTCAAATATCTTTCCTGCAATGATTCCTTTTGTTTTTTCAGCATCAATTTCAATCAATAATAACACACGCGAAGTACGTTGCAATTCCAACGCTTTTTGATGTGAAACATATCCAAAATATTCTGTATAATCGTCTAATCCAACTTCACTAATTTTCTGCTTAATTCCATCACTAATAACTCCTGCAAATTGCAATTGAAAATCAGTTGCAAAATTCTTATTTTCTTGAAGTAATTCTGCTAATACTTCCCATAATATTACAGGATTTCGTTCTGATAACAATGAACCAATATGCGAAATTGTAAATTTTTCACTTAACGGTTTGTGTGCATACTTTTCAATATCATAACCGTTCGTAATAACTTCAATAGGTTGTGTTGTGAGTTTAGAAAACTCTTCTTTTGTTGTAAAGCTCGTCGTTACAATTATATCTGCCGTTTGTAAAACTTCAGCTTCTAACTCTTTGTGTTTTTGTTGAGATTTATCAGTCAATTTCAATGACGAATGGTATCCAATTGTAGTCCAAGGGTCTCTAAAATCTGCAAGCCACTTTATGTCTAATTCTTTTCGCAAGCTAAGTCCGATCAGATGCAAACTATGTGGTGGACCTGTAGTAACGATGGAATCAATATTTTCTTCTTCAAGGTATTTTTTTAAAAACTTTACGGAAGGTTTTATCCAATATTTACGTGCATCAGGAATAAAAAAGTTTCCACGGATATAAAGTAATAACTTTTCGATAAATGTTTGTCTTCCTTTTGCGATAATTCCTTTGCTAATCTTTTTTGTTTTCTTTTTAGAAAAAATGGTTGCAACCGAATAGGGTTCAAAAATTGACTTTTTTAGAATTGTAATATCTTCCGGAATTTCGTCTGAGAATGATGCATCTACAATTGGATAATTAGGATTCTTAGGAATATACACAACTGGTTCAATGTCGAAATTGCGTAAATATTTTACAAATTTCAACCAACGCTGTACACCTGGGCCACCGGCTGGCGGCCAATAATATGAAATAATAAGTACTTTTTTAGGCATAACTTGAGGGGATTAATTATGCTTTTTCTTCTCTCCTATGCTTGAATTCGAAATATAAAGCTCCAATAATTAAAAGTATCAAAATAATTGTACTTGTTAATGAAACTACTATACCTGTAGCAACAATTTTAGGTTCAAATTTAAAATCAATTGTATGTGTTCCTGCCGGAACTTCTAATGCTCGTAACACATAATTTGCACGATAATGTGGCACTAATGTACCATCAATATAAGCGTTCCAACCATGTGGATAATGAATTTCTGAAAATACAGCAAATCCAGCTTCTTTATTTTGTGATTTGTATGTCAAAGCATCTGGCTTATAATCAACCAATTCAATTGTTGCCAATGAATCTTTTACATAAGTTTCTTTTAACGTGTCAGCGGCTTCTTGCCCTTTTCGGAATACAGCTTCACTTTTCGTATTTAAACTAGCTAAAGACAGTATTTCTTCATCTGCGGAATTCGCGAATTTCAAATTATTTACAAACCATGCATTTCCATTTGGATACGGGTTTCTAAGTGCAACAGCGCCAGCGCCAGCTTGATCTTGTTGCCCTTCTAAATCTTCAATAATATACCTAATATTCAACATATTAAGTACATTGATATTGCGTTCGTTCACTTCAAATTTTCCATTTCCATGATCGAGATAGAAATCATATAATTCTTGAAATTGTCTTGGTTTTGCCGCATGATAACCACCTAATGTGTTATGAAAATATGCAGTACGTGAATTTGCCAAACGTAATCTTGGTTCAAATACACGATAATGTCCTTTGTCTTTCAAAATTTGTTTATCAACTTCTAAAGTTCTATAGGGTTGCGAAAATTGTGCTTTGGACACAAATCCTTCCGTAGAAACGTAACCTCTTGCAACGCCAACTAAATCAAATAATAACAATCCTATTAGCAAAACAATTACTAAATTTTCTTTTAACTTGTCTTTGATGAATGCAAATAAAACTGCCGCAGCAAGCAAGATTAAAATTAACGAACGAATTGAATCTTGAGTTAATATGGACACACGATCTTCACGAATGATTTCCATAAATTCTGGACCAAAAACCGCTTGTTCATAATACGCATCATTCAAACCAACAAAATCAAATAAAGCCGTTTTAAACAGGATAAAGAAAATAATAATTCCACCAATAATTCCCGTAGAAAGTAATAAAGCTTTCTTTTTTTGTTCTGTTTTAATTTCTTTATTGAATAAACTTACCAAGGCTAAAACACCCAAAATAGGAATACACAACTCTAAAATGACTTGTATGGACGAAACTGCCCTAAATTTGCTGTACAACGGGAAATTTTCAAGCATAAAATCTGTAAGTCCGCTTAAATTTTTTCCCCATGATAACAATATAGACATTACAATTCCGCCTGCGAGCCACCATTTTGCTTTACTTCTTACCAAAAATAAACCAAGCAATGCCAAGAAAATGATAACTGCTCCAACATAAGCTGGCGCAGCAACAATAGGTTGATCGCCCCAATATGTTGGAATATTTCTAACAATATCTCTAGCTTGCGTTGGAGAAATGTTTCGTTGTAATAAATATTTATATGATTTTGAATTAGTTCCTAAATCTTCAGAACCTGCTCCACCCATAAATCGTGGAATCAATAAATCGAAGGTTTCCATTTTTCCATAACTATATTCTGTTATGTACTCTTTAGAAAGTCCTTGTGTTTCTTTTTTACTTCCATCAGGATTGATTGTTAATTCACTTTTCCCACGAATACTCCAATCTGCATATTGCTTCGTTGTTAATAAGCTTGCTCCGTTAACACCAATTGCCAAAATTACAGCAACAACTAATAAACCAACTGCTTTAAAAAAATGTGCTAATTCATTGTTTTTAAATGCTTTTTCAAAATATTTTTTATTGAATTTAAAGGGTTTTTCTTTATTGAATAAATAATGGAAGAAATACACCAATCCAAGTACTATAACTAACAACATTAAGTAATATGTCATTTGTGGATGCGACGTCATAATTTCCAACGACATGGCGACGGCTGTGAGCAGAAATCCCCAAATATATTTTCGTTGAAACGTCAGCAAAATTCCTGACAATACCAGCGGAAAGTACGCTATAGCATGCGCTTTGGCGTTGTGTCCAACGCCCAAAATAATGATTAAATAGGTGGAAAACCCGAAAGCGACAGCTCCCAGAAATGCCAACTTATAATTGACTCGCATGACCAATAATAAAACGTAAATACCTAAGAAATACAGAAATAAATAATCTGCGGGTCTTGGTAAAAAACGTAAAGTTCTATCTAATGTTTTTATGTATGCATGCGGATACCGCGCTCCTAATAAATAGGTTGGCATTCCTCCAAAAGCATTGTCTGTCCAATACAATTCTTCGCCAGTAGCTTCTCTATAATCGTTTTGTTTTTTTGCCATTCCAGCATACTGAACAATATCTGTTTGCTGTATTTTTTTTCCTTGTAAAACTGGATAAAAGTATGCCAATGACATTCCTACAAAAAGTAAAATTGCTACTACATGCGGAATTATTTTTTTGAAATCTATTTGCACTTGATATTATTTTTAGCGTGTAAATGAATGAAAGCAATATACTAAAACCTTTTTGGAAAGGCTACACCGAAGTATTAATCTACTTCTTCAAAATCTATATATTCACCAACATTTTTAGAAGGTTTAGTTTTTGGCGCTTTATCTATAACCGTTTCTCCTTCTCTTGGCTGTTGTTGCTGATTTTTTGCATGTTGCTTAAATTGTTCCGAAAATTTTTTCTCAGCTTTCTTTGCTACATATCTTAACAAGAATGGCGCAAACAACCTTCCTAAAATACGTAATCCGTATATCGCAAGAATTACAATTGCTATTGTTCTAAGTACTCCCATAATAATTAGTAACCTATATATTTTTTCAAAAATACAATTTATGAAGATTTAATATCGTTTTTACTAGATAAAAAAGTATAATTTTATGTAGTTTTGAATTTAACCCAATAAAAAAATGATGAAAACAAATTCCTTCTTAGCTGTTCTCGGTTTCTTATTTTTATCCACTTCAGCCTTTGCACAATATACAGAAGTGATCAATTCGAATCGTCCTGGAGCTTCTATCAGTGCTTTTTCTGTGGGAAAAAATGTGATACAATTTGAAGGTGGAATGTTTGTAGAACAACAAGAACACAAGAAATTAAATACCGAAGTTAAAGCCTTTGGTTTAGATTTCGCTTTGCGTTACGGTTTGTTTAAAGAACAACTCGAAATTAGTTGGGAAGGTGCTTATCAGTTTGATACGTTTACAAATAACACTACAAATCCTCCATTTGAGTTCAACCGAAACGGTTTTCTATCACACACCATTGGAGCAAAATATATGATTTACGATCCGTATATCAAATCATCATTAGAAAAACCAAATTTATTAAGCTGGAGAGCAAATAATTCCTTCCGTTGGAAAGATTTAATTCCTGCAATTGGTGTATATGCTGGTGCAAATTTTATTTTCTCAGACAATCCATATTTTCCTAGAACAGAACCTTCAATCAGTCCAAAAGTTACGCTCGCTACACAAAGTCATTTTGCAGGACGTTGGGTTTTTGTTTCAAACATTACCTATGACCGAATTACTTCTGACACTAAAGAATTAAGCTATATTTTAACATTAACACATGCGTTTGACAATCCAAAATGGTCTGCTTTTGTAGAACATCAAGGAATTGATAGCGATCGTTATGCAGATGCTTTATTTAGAGTTGGTGGAGCATATTTGTTAGGTGACGACTTTCAGTTAGACGGCGCAATTGGTGCAAGTATAAAAAATACACCAACACGCTTATTTGCTTCTATTGGTATTTCGTATCGAATTGACGATTGGCATGTAGATGAACTTATTCCGATTGATGAACAAGATCCAAAAGGTGATGAAAAGAAGAAGAAAAAAGATGAAGACGAATTGAAAAAATTTGAAGATGATGGAGACGACGGTTCTATCTAACATTTAATACACTTTTTTTCAAACTAACCAAATTAATGATTAATGATTGATATTCGTGAAGCTACTTCTAAAAAGGATTTAAAAACTTTTGTAAAATTTCCATTTAGCATATATAAAGGTTCAAAATATTGGGTTCCACCTATTATTAAGGACGAATTGGAAACTTTTAATAAAGACAAAAACCCCGCATTTTTAGATGCTGATGCACGTTTTTTCTTAGCTTATAAAAATGGGAAACTAGTTGGACGTGTTGCGGCAATTGTCAATTGGATTGAAATTAAAAAACAAAAACTTTCCAAAATGCGTTTTGGTTGGTTTGATATGATTGACGATTTTGAAGTTTCTGGTGCGTTGCTTGATAAAGTTGCCGAAATTGGTCAATCGCATAATCTAGAATACATGGAAGGTCCTGTTGGATTTTCAAATTTAGATAAAGTTGGAGTACTTACTGAAGGTTTTGACCATATTGGAACAATGATTACTTGGTACAATCATCCGTATTACGAAAAACATTTTATTCATCACGGACTCGTTAAAGAAAAAGAATATTTAGAAAATAAGTTTCCGTTTGAGAATGTAAAACCAAAGTTTTTTGAACGTGTGCAAAACTTAGTCAAAAAGCGTTACCAACTTCGTCAGCTCAATTTTACCAAGACCAAAGACATTATGCCGTATGTAGATCAAATGTTTGATTTATTTAACGCTTCGTACGCTTCGTTGTCTTCTTTTGTTCCGATTACCGATATTCAAAAAGCATATTTTAAAGATCGCTATTTAAATTTTATCAATCCAGAATTCATCAAATTTGTCATTGATAAAGATGATCAATTAGTTGCCTTTGCCATTGTTATGCCATCATTTGCAAGAGCTTTACAAAAGATGAATGGAAGATTATTTCCGTTTGGGATTTTCCACTTATTGAAAGCTCGAAAAAAACCAAAAAACATCACATTCTACTTAATTGGCGTGCATCCTGAATATCAAAACAAAGGATTAACGGCAATTCTCTTTATGGAATACTACCTAACATTTACCGAGAAAAATATTGAAACCTGTATCCGAACTCCTGAATTAATCGAAAATACTGCCATTCATCAACTTTGGAAACATTTTGAACCTGTAACGCATAAACGCCGAAAAACGTATAGAAAAAATCTGTAGATTTTTTCAGATGTTAGATCGCTTTGCCTTCAGTATTCAGTATTCAGTATTCAAAAACAATCTCAATACTCAATACTAATTTCTCAATACTAAATTTAAAACGCTGTTAGCACTTCATCAAAAGGAACTTCCAATTGTGTTCCGCTAATCATGTTTTTTACGATACACGTATTGTTTTCCAATTCATTTTCTTTTATAATAATAACATAAGGTATGTTACGCTTATTAGCATAACTCATCTGTTTGTTCATGTTTTTATTATCTGGATACAACTCTGCACTTTTTCCTGCTTTTCGTAAAATCTTGATCAATTTCATAGAAGCAAGTGCTTCTTTTTCACCATAATTAACACACAATACATCTACTTTATCTGTAACAGTTTTAGGAAACAAGCCAAGTTCTTCAAGTACTAAGTAAATTCTATCCAATCCAAACGAAATTCCAACACCACTGACATCTTTCAATCCAAAAATACCCGTTAAATCATCGTAACGTCCGCCGCCGCCAATAGAACCCATTTTTACACCTTCTGGCGCAGCAACTTCATAAATAGCTCCTGTATAATAGTTTAAACCTCTGGCAAGTGTAATATCCAAATCTAAGGTTGCTGTTTCTAAGCCTAAAACTTCAATGGCTTCAAACACAAATTCCAATTCTGAAACTCCTTCCATTCCTTCTTTCGAACTGGAAAGTAATCCTTTTAACTGACTTAATTTTTCATCTAAATTTCCTGAAAAACCAAACAATGGTTGTACTTTTTCTATTGCTTCCACAGAAATTCCTTTGGCGAGCATTTCATTTTTCACACCTTGTTCACCAATTTTATCTAGTTTGTCTAATGCTACTGTAAAATCGATTAGTTTGTCCTTTGCTCCTATTACTTCCGCAATTCCCGAAAGAATTTTACGGTTGTTTATTTTGATCGTAACACCTTCCAAACCTAGGTTTGCAAACACCTTGTCATACAATTGTACAAATTCTACTTCTTGCCAAAGCGACGTTGAACCAACCACATCTGCATCACATTGAAAAAACTCTCTAAAGCGTCCTTTTTGCGGTCTGTCGGCACGCCAAACTGGTTGAATTTGGTATCTTTTAAAAGGAAATATAATATCATTCTGGTGTTGCACTACATACCTTGCAAACGGAACTGTAAGATCATAACGCAAGGCTTTTTCTGCTAACGAATTTGAAAAACGTGCCAGATTTCCATCTTCCAGTGCTTTCAAATCTGCTTTTTTCACTTTATCACCAGAGTTTAAAATTTTGAAGATTAATCGATCGCCTTCTTCACCATATTTTCCCAATAACGTTTCTGATTTTTCGAAAGATGGTGTTTCAATTGGTTGAAATCCAAAACTTTGAAAAGCAGTTTTTATGATATTAAATATGTAGTTACGTTTCGTTACTTCTATTGGAGAAAAATCTCGTGTTCCTTTTGGTATGCTAGGTTTCTGTGCCATGTTTCTGTATTGTGGCGCAAATATAAGTTTATTTTATTTTTTGTGTAACTGTTTAAGGATTGAATGATTGTTAGATTGAAGTATTTCTTAAACTTTTAGGAGATATCCTTGAAGATTTAAAAAATATTTTACAGAAAAAACAATATTATTTTGTAGCCATAGTAAATACCTAATGTAAGAATTAAGTATTAACACTCGTAAATATAACAACCACATAAACTAGTTTTACAATATTATTAATCATATAAAAACTAATCTTATGGGAAACACAATTGGAGCCACTTCTTGGCTAGACAACAACGGACAAATTCACCTTAGAGTGTACAGCTTACAACAATCTAATGGAAAACTACTAGAAAGATGTTGGGATAGTAACAAATGGTACGATGGTAACTTAACAAATCAGTTTGATGCAATTTCTGGTGCTGGAGCAACTTCATGGCTAGATAAAAGCGGACAAATTCATATTAGAGTATATGCTGTTGGTACCAATGGTAAAATTATGGAATTTTGTTGGGATAAAGACAAATGGTACTCAGGAGCATTGAGCAATCAATTTCAAGGAAGTTCAACTCCACAAGCAGCTTCATGGTACGATAAAGATGGACAAGTGCACATCAGAGTATATGCATACAACCAAGACAATGCACAAAAAGAATATGCTTGGGATGGATCAAAATGGTACATCGGTGCATATACTGAATAACTACATTTTTTAACTTACCATTAAAAAAGAGTTTCTTATTTAAGAAACTCTTTTTCTATTATTATTTTTATATGAATGCTGCGTCATAAAAGATTGAAGAAAGAATTTAGTTATTTACTTTTACGGAATAACTTATATTTTTCTAACTTGTTCTCGTTAAGAATTACCAATTATGAACTTCAAACCAATCAACTGCCCAAAATGCAACTTAGCACAACCTCGAATTCGTAAACCAAAAGGTTGGAAAGAAATTTTATGGGGTGGAAATACCTGTGAAAATTGCAGTTGTAAAATGGATCGCTTAGGTAAAGAACGCTCCTAAAACGTTTATTAAATTGTTACAATAAATAATTTTCAAATTGATATACTAATGTTAATTCAATATAATTTTTCCTTAAAATTACTTTCCTTAGTTTTCATGAAAAATATAGTTAAATAACTGAAATACAGATTCTATTTTTTATTTTCTTTGATTGTCTAAAGAAAACGAAACAAAAGAAAAGACACTTTTCCAGAGGAGTTTTTTAACTAAAAAAAGCTAAAAACCGTAAAGCTTTCTCTAAATTTCCTCCAAGGATTCGAAAATTCTTAACGAAAAAACATTACTACACTGCGGAAAAGAATAAAACTCAGTTCCTTTTTATCGAACTTACATTGCATTGAAAACTATTTCATAACAGTAGTATTGCTTATTACAGTAGTAATAGTATTTGATTGAAATATGTTGTGAATATAACTACTGATACAATGAAACTCGATAAACTACGCGGTGATTGATTCAAACCACTGAAATAGTTGTCCTTTTGTAATGTTTGAACCTTGTTGTACCAATGCAAATTTGTCTGCATTACGATCTTCAGAATATGCTTTGTTTGCCGTTAGGATTTCTACTTTTTCAGTTGCATAATTATCACGCAACCAATTAAACCCTTCTTTTGTAGTAATGTCAATACCTTCCTGTAGAATTTTAATGGCAATTAATTTCATTTCATTTTCACCTAAGTGAAATAAATACATGTGTTGAGGCGATACATTTTCAAGATAGTTTGCTTGTTTCAATACACCTTCCCAAACCAAGTCACTAA
Organism: Kordia sp.; assembly: GCF_965283645.1. Taxonomy (GTDB): domain Bacteria; phylum Bacteroidota; class Bacteroidia; order Flavobacteriales; family Flavobacteriaceae; genus Kordia. Next base: position 885,228 of record NZ_CBDIPG010000001.1, read on the forward strand.
ATACATCTATTTCCTGTTCTGCAACTGCTGGCTTTTCAGTTTTCAACGTTGCCCATTCGTCTGCAGTAATGGATTGTGTTGCTAAGAAGTTGATAAATTCTTGGTGTAATTCTTCTAATTGTTCTTTTGTGAGTCTTGTATATTTCATGTTTCTTTCCTAAAAAAATGTATGCTTTGCTTAAAAAGTCTGCAAATTTACAACATAATAATGCTTCGAGAAATATATTACTGCTTTTATTACCTCAAAATACTTTTAATGAACTCCTGAAGAAGATTCCATAATAATATTAACTCTTGTTGGCTTGTTGGCACTTACCATTATGTCTTTGAATTCAACTGTATTAAGACCTGTCAATACAGCTTTTAAAGAATATTGACCTACTGCTAAGTAATTTATAAGATAGCTTCCATTTGCTCTTGTAACTGCAAGTCTATTTTTATCAGAAGTATTATTTTGAACAGTAATTGTTACCCCAGGAAGTGTCTCTCCATTTTGCAATGTAACTGTTCCTCTAATTTCTCCACTGTTTTCCATAATTGTGATTTTAAATTTATTCCATGAAGATATAAAAAAAAAAGCCACTCAAAAAATGAGTGACTTTCGTATGTAAACAATTAATTAATTGTTTTGTCTTATGCTTCTGCAATAACTTCGAATGGTAAGTCTACAACTACACTTCTGTGCAATCTAACTTTCGCTTCGTATTTACCAGTTCTTTTTACACTTCCACCGATAACTTTGATGAATTTCTTCTCAATAGTATGACCAGCTTTTTCAAGTGCAGTTGCCAAATTGATATTGTTTACAGATCCGAAAAGTTTTGTTCCAGATCCTGTTTTTGCAGTAATCTTAATTTCTAAGTCTAACAATGATTTCGCCATTGCATTAGCCTCATCCACTAATTTTTGTTCTTTATAAGCTTTTTGTTTCAAGTTTTCTGCTAAAACTTTTTTAGCTGAACTTGTTGCTAATGTTGCAAATCCTTGTGGAATTAAATAATTTCTTCCGTAACCGTTTTTCACTGTTACAACGTCATCTTTAAATCCTAAATTTTCAACGTCTTGTCTTAAAATAAGTTCCATAATTGCCTCTAGTTTATTTTAACATATCGCCAACATATGGCATTAATGCTAAGTGACGCGCTCTTTTCACAGCTACAGACACTTTTCGTTGATATTTTAATGAAGTTCCTGTCAAACGACGTGGTAATAATTTACCTTGTTCGTTTACAAATTTGATTAAAAAATCTGGATCTTTATAATCGATATACTTGATACCAGACTTCTTAAAACGACAATATTTCTTTGCCTTTGTAGTTTCTATGTTCAAAGGAGTTAAATACCTGATTTCTCCTTCTTTTTTTCCTTTTGCTTGTTGTTCTATTGACGACATAATTTCTTAAGATTTAGCGGTTTTTCTATTTCTTCTTTTCTCTGCCCAAGCAATTGCATGTTTGTCTAACCTTACAGTTAAATAACGCATGATACGCTCGTCACGTCTAAATTCTAGCTCGTAAGGAGTAATAACTTCTCCTGGTGCTTGGAATTCGAATAAGTGATAGAAACCACTTTTTTTGTGCTGAATTGGGTAGGCTAATTTTTTTAGTCCCCAATCTTCTTTTGAAATCATTTTTCCACCTCTAGAAACAACGAAATCTTCAAATTTCTTTACTGTTTCCTTTATCTGAGTTTCAGATAAAACGGGATTTAAAATGAAAACAGTTTCATAATGATTCATAAATACTATTTTTTTAATTAAAAATGAGCGCAAATGTAATGTTTTATTGTTTGAATGCAAACAAAAAACTATCTTTTTTTTGTGCAAATATGTAATAAAATCAGTAATAAATACGCTAATTTGTTGTGTCTTTAATTTATTTTTTATAACATTGCATGTACCCAAATTTGATAAAATCGCTTTTACATATGAAGCTTAACTGTATTATCGTAGACGATTCTTCCATACAGCGAATGGCTGTAGCGAAGTTGACGCTAAACCATCCATCTTTAAACCTCATTGCTGAGTACAGCAACGCTATTGAGGCTAAGAATGGATTGAAGACAAATAATGTCGATTTAATCTTTTTGGATATTGAAATGCCTGTTTTAAATGGATTTGATTTGCTAGAATCATTAAAAAATCCGCCACAAGTAATTATGGTTACCGGAAAAACCGAATATGCTTTTAAAGCGTTTAACTATGATGTTACTGACTTCTTACACAAACCTTTAACGAAAGATCGTTTTGATAAAGCCATTGCTCGTGCGTTGGACAAATCTAATTATGGAGCGAAAAGCACTGAAGATGATGATCATATTTTTGTGAAGAGTAATTTGAAGAAGCGCAAAGTAATTTTAAACAGTATTAAATGGATTGAAGCGTTAGGCGATTATGTAAAGTTGGTTACTGACGATAGTAATATTGTAGTTTTATCTACTATGAAAGCTTTTGAAAAGCAATTACCTGAAAATAAATTTTTACGAATTCACAAATCTTATATCGTGAATTTAGACAAAGTTGATCGTTTTAATAGTAAAAATGTTGAAATTTCTGGTCAATTAATTCCATTGAGTAGAAATAAGAAAGTCGAACTTTCAGAAGCACTTTCTAATATTTAGTCTTCGACTTCGCTCAGACTCCATACAATTTTCTCCGAAAACTACTCGAAATGACGATGTGTGTTTTTACTTTTTCAATACTAAATACTGACTTCTCAATACTGTTTTAAACCGTATCCACATCAACAATAACGCGTACACTTCTGTAGCTTGCAATGGATGAAAAACTGTTTTTTACACGTGTGATTACGTCTTTGGTTTTTGCTAACGATTGTTGTTTCGGGATTTTTAGTAAGATATGCTTCAGGTACAAGTTTCGAATTCGTGCTACAGGCGGAAATTCTGGACCTAATACATTATCACCAAAACTGTTACGAAGCGACTTTGCAAACCAAGCCGCACTTTCATTTACACGATTGTACTCTTTGTGTTTTACTGTAATTTTTATCAATCTGTAGAATGGTGGATAGTGAAATTGTCGTCTGTCATTTAATTGATCTGTAAACATTCCTTCGTAATTACCAACCGAAACTTGTTGTAGTATTTGATGATACGGATTGTAGGTTTGTACAATGACTTTTCCTCGTTTTTTGGTTCTTCCAGCTCTACCGGCAACTTGCTGAATTAGCTGAAAACTACGTTCATGCGCTCTAAAATCTGGAAAGTTTAGCATACTATCCGCATTCATGATTCCGACTAAATTCACATTTCTAAAATCCAGCCCTTTTGTCAACATTTGCGTTCCAACTAAGATTTGAATTTCCTGTTGTTCAAACGATGAAATTATTTTTTGATACCCGTATTTTCCACGTGTTGTATCTAAATCCATTCGACCAACTTTTACATTGGGCAGTAACTCTTTTAGTTCTTCTTCTATTTGTTGCGTTCCAAAACCTTTGGAATCTAATTCGTGACTTCCGCATGCCAAACATTGTTGTTGCATGGCAATGTGATGACTACAATAGTGACAACGCAATTGATTTTTGTAGTGATGATACGTTAAACTCACATCACAGTTTGGGCATTGTGGCGAATGTCCGCAAGTATTACATTCTATAATGGGCGCATAACCACGTCTGTTTTGGAATAAAATAACTTGCTCGCCATTTCCGATAGTTTCTTCTATTTCTTCTAACAAACGATCTGAGAAATGACCTTTCATACGCTTTTTACGATGCTTCTCTTTGATATCAACTAATTCCATGTCTGGCAATAAAACATCACCATAACGCCGTGTAATCGTCGCTATAGCATACTTGTTTACCTTTGTATTGTAATAACTTTCTATGCTTGGTGTTGCAGATCCTAGTATTATTTTTCCGTGATGCAGTTTTGCCAATACAATTGCCGCATCACGCGCATGATAACGTGGCGCAGGATCAAATTGCTTGAAAGAAGTTTCATGCTCTTCATCTACAATAACCAAACCCAAGTTTGAAAACGGTAAGAATAGTGAAGAACGCGCTCCAAGGACTATTTGTGCTTTCGGCTTGTTATCCAAGACATTGTTCCAAACCTCAACACGTTCATGAATGGAATATTTGGAATGATAGATGGCAACTTTTTCACCAAAATAGTTTTGCAATCTGTCAATGAGTTGTGTTGTTAACGCGATTTCTGGCAATAGATATAATACTTGTTTACCAGTAGCTATGATTTCTTCAATGAGTTTTACATAGACTTCCGTTTTCCCAGAAGATGTGATTCCGTATAGCAAACAAACATCTTGCGTTGTAAATGCCGTTTTGATGGTTTCATACGCTTCCGCTTGATATTGATTGAGTTGTTTTGAAGCTTCTACTTCTTCTCCGTCATACACCACTCTATCTTTCTGAATGTAATATGCTGAAAGAATTTCTTTGTCAATCAAAGTTTTTATGACTGCCGAACTCGTGTTGCTTTGTTTGCTTAGTTCTTTAACCGTTATTGGTTGTTTTGTCGTTGCAGAAAGTGAGAATAACGTAAGAATGACTTCACGTTGTTTTTTAGCTCTGTTTAATGAATCTAGTAGTGTTTGTAAGCTTTTTTCATTTGTATAATTGGCGTGAAGCTTTACATACCGAACTAATTTTGGTTTGTATTGCTCGTAAATTTCTTCATATACTTGAATGACTCCTTTTTCAATTAATCGTGTTAAAACAGGTAACACTTTTTTCTTACCGAGAATTGTACTGATTTCTTGAATTTTTAATAGTGATTGATGCTGTAATGCTTCAAAGATTAGAAATTCATCATCTTTTAAGCTGCTTTCATCAACCTCATTATCAACACGTTTAGATATAATTGTTTCACTTTCTAACAGAAAAGCACTTGGAACTGCCGAACGAAATACTTCGCCTAAACTAGCCATGTAGTAGCTGGAAATCCATTCCCAATGTTGCAATTGTTGCTTGGTAATGATTGGAGTTTCATCAAGAATTTGCTGAATTTCTTTGGCTTCGTAAACTTCTGGAGCAGTTTGATGAATTTTGTAGACCAATGCTGTGTATACTTTGCTCTTTCCAAACGGAACAGCTACACGCATTCCTTGCTGTAGAAAGTGTGCTTCAGCTTCTGTAATACTGTACGTAAACAGTCGCTGTAGCGGAATTGGTAATATGACATCAATGAAATAAGCCATTGCTCAAAGGTAGGTACTTTACATAAAAAAACCACTCTTTTTTTGAGAGTGGTTTTCTATATTTTTTAGGGTTGCTATTATTCTACACGAAACCAATTTTGAGTTCGGTATAGAAAGGCTACATAACCTCGTACATAGAGTTTATTTTTATCATCCGCATCAAGCCAAAGTTTACATTTGTATTCTTTTCCTTTTTCTGGATCAAGAATTTTTCCACCTTCGTATTCGTTATCATCTTTGGAAAGTCCGTTAATAATAACCATTCCTAGCACTGGCTTGTCTTTTCGGTTATCTTTACATTTTTCGCATATACCATCACGTTTTGCAGGATTTAGAATTTCGATAACCTTTCCGTAGATTTTTCCATCTTTTTGATAGATTTCTACAATAGATTTTGCTTCTCCTGTTTCGTCATCGATCGTTTTCCATTTGCCTTCAATACTTTGCGAAAAAGCAACTTGAAAGCTCAAAAGAAATACAGTAGCAAGTATGTAAAGTGTGTTTTTCATTAGTTAAAGTTAGTTTCCTAACATTCCTTTTTTAAGCTTTTTATCAGCAGGTTTATCAGATAACCAAATTCCGAAAAGTGCTTTTTTGAACTCCATTCCTGAGATTGCTCCTTTTTTCGTTCCGTTTTTGTAAACCATAACGCCGCTTCCTTTGATATATACAATATCGAAGATGTCTCCATCATTGATTTCGTCACTAAAGAAACCTTTAAATTTTTCTATTTCTGCCGAAATTGACGCTGTTTTTCCACCTGTAGAGTTTTCAAAACCTTCATCTACTGCATCAATCATTTTTTTACTAGAAATTAAACGTGATGTAATGTGTAATTTGATTGCCATTGACGCGTCTGCTTCGATAATATCTTTTGCATCACTTGATTTTTTTGTCAAATACAATCCGCCAGAATATAACTTAAACCAAGCTTTTTTTCGAACGCCTGCTCCATTATACATAAGTTCCTGACCTTCAAAAGTTACTGTTTCAGGAAGTGTCGCTGCACCAATTTCTATTTGTGCTTGTGAAACACTCATTCCTACGATTAGAAAAGCGAATAACGCATAAATTGTCTTTTTCATTTTAATATTGGGTTTGTTTATAATTACGTGTTGTAAGATACCATTTTTTATTATGCAAACATAATACTTTATGTGATCTCTCTTTTTAATTTTAACATATCTATGGAAGCATTTAACTCGAATCCTAACAGTAATATATTAGCATTCAACCATATATACATCATTAAAATTAATAATGCTCCAATAGAGCCATATAATTCATTGTATTGTGAAAAGTTAGAAATATAAATTCCGAACAAATACGATGTCAATACAATGAGTACTGTTGTGAGTAAAACGCCAGGTGAAAAGAATTTTGCTCTTCGTCCTTGATACGTTCCAAAATGGTATAGAATTGCTGTTCCAATGTAAATGATCAAAATTACAAAGAGAAATTGCGCAATACTGATTGCAATTTGATCACCATTCGTTACATTTAATCCTGTCGTTTTTCCTGCAAAATTACTTATGTATGGAATGACATATAGCTCTACATATCCTAATACTACTATTGTAAAAATCAATAACAATGCCAAAATTAATCCAACACCCAAAGCGAGCGCATATTGCCTAAAAAATCTTCTTCTTTTTTGAATGTAATATGAGTTTTCAAATCCTGCAAAGATAGCACTGACACCATTTGCCATTAAAAAGATAGAAAGTAAGAATGTAGTAGAGAGCAATCCTCCACGTTTGTTTTTTACAATATCTACAATGATTTCATTAAAGAAGCTTGACGTTTCATTGGGTAGAAATGAAGTGATTGTTCTGATAAATTCTGCTTGAAAGTCTTCAATTGGAACGTACGGTAATAAATTTAATAAAAATAGCAACGATGGAAATATTGCCATAAAGAAACTAAACGCCACCGCGCCCGCACGAGAGGTCAACGCACCATTAATGATTCCGACAACATACATTTCTATTAGATCATAGAGAGACAAGCCTTCGAATCCAGGAAGTTTTATTTTCTTGAGCAAGGCTACTAAGAAGTTTAGTATCGGAATTTTGGCTAATTTGTCTTCGATGTCTTTTGACATTATTCAACAGCTTTTAGACTTAAATCTAAATTGTATACAGAATGTGTGAGCGCACCAGAAGAAATGTAATCAACTCCACAAAGTGCGTACTCGCGAATGGTTTTTTCATTGATTCCACCTGAAGATTCTGTCAAGCATTTATCTCCAATCATTTTAACGGCTTTTCGTGTATCTTCGTAATTGAAGTTGTCAATCAAGATTCGATATACACCTTCGGTTTGAAGAATTTCTTCTATTTCTTTCAGGTTACGAGCTTCTACAATAATTTTTAAATCGTGATTATTTTCTTTCAGATACGCCTTTGTTTGCGTTATTGCTTGCGTTATTCCTCCACAAAAATCAATATGATTGTCTTTTAACATTATCATATCATACAAGGCAAAACGATGGTTGACGCCACCACCAATTTTTACAGCCCATTTTTCTAAAGCTCTGATTCCAGGTGTTGTTTTTCGAGTGTCTAGTATTTTTGTTCCTGTTCCTTCTAAAAGTGTCACAAACATATTAGTTTTTGTTGCAATAGCACTCATACGTTGCATAGCATTTAATACCAAACGTTCAGCTTTTAGGATCGATTGTGATTTTCCAGTAACATAAAACGCAATATCTCCATATTTTACATTGCTTCCATCTTCAATTAGTGTCTCCACTTTCATCTCTGGATCGACGTAATTAAACACCATTTTTGCAAATTCAATTCCTGCAATAATTCCTTCATCTTTTACCAATAGTTTTGCTTTTCCTGTGGCTGTATCTGGAATACAAGCTAACGAACTGTGATCGCCATCACCAACATCTTCACGGATAGCATTTGAAATTATTAGTTCTAATTCTTTTTGAAATTGCGTTTCTGAAATCATATTTTCGTTTAAAATAGTATTTATACCAAAATTGCAACGTTTAAATTGCATTTCAAAATTGTAACGGATAATTATTGGAAATAAAAAAGCATCACCTTTTCAGATGATGCTTTTACGGCTTTATTTATAACGACTTATGCTTAGTAGCAAGAACCACATGTTCTGTCAAAATATGTTCTATCTCCTGTACAAATACAGTCTGTATGCGGAATAGATACTGGTGGACAGCCAATACTGTGTGGAATTGGACCTGAAGGCTGACAAGCACCACCGCTAATTCCACCTTTAATACTTCCATTTCCTACTCCCGAAATTGTGTTTTTGCTAATGCGCAACTTTTTTAAACTCTTTTTTTTCATGATTTTAAGTTTTAATGATTCATATTTATTTTTGAAGGCTTTAACTTACCCTTACACAAGTTAAAACTTATATTTACAACGCTTGATTCAACATGTTTAGTGTGAATAATGAATAGATTATGAAATTTTTAACAAAAAGCACCACCATTTCTGATGATGCTTTTACATCTATTATATATTGAATTGGATTAACAGTGAAAACTGTCGTCTGAAGAACACCAGCAATTAGATCCGATATCTCTTGATTCTGTCCAACAAATTGTTTCAATAGTGATTGGTTGCGGATCAGCAACATTACAATTACGACTTCCAGGTGGTCGTCCACCTTGTAAAGCTGACAAGTTTCCAATTGTTTTCTTAGATAAACTTAATTTACCGATTTGATTCTTTTTTTTCATAATTTCAAATATAAAATGGTTAAAATTTCTATTTAAAAATACTAAGATTTGACATTTGTTAAAAATGAAACTTATGATGTTTTATAAAACATCACTATGATTTTGCTTCCTAAAAATCGATCAATTAATAACATCAAAACGTTATCTAAAACAAAAAACACCATCTTTTGAGGATGGTATTTTTTGAATAGAAAAACTAAGTTTTCTTCAATCTTTTTTCTTTTTCATGGTTCTAAGACCTTGCAATTTTTTGTAAATTTAATTATTAAATTCCTATAAAACAGCCAACTAACTATTAGTAATTATTATCTACATCATTAACAACTTTTATACATAAAATAGTTTACATAAAAAAATACTTATAAAGTGATCTAATTTGATAATTTGTATTTTGCAGAATTCATTTATTTTTGAAGTATGAATATTAAAGTACTTGCCATAGGGCGAACGGACGATACGCAATTGCAACAACTAATTGATTTGTATGTAAAACGGTTATCGCATTATGTGAAATTTGACTTGGATATCATTCCTGACCTCAAAAACACAAAGAATTTGAGCGAAGCACAACAAAAAGAAAAAGAAGGCGAATTAATTTTGAAAAAACTCGCTCCTACGGATATTTTAGTGCTGTTAGACGAGAATGGAAAACAGTTTACTTCCGTAGATTTTTCAAGTTATTTACAAAAACGCATGAACTCAGGCATTAAAACGTTGGTATTTGTAATTGGCGGACCGTATGGTTTTTCCGAGTCCGTTTACGCGAAAGCACAGGGTAAAATATCGTTATCAAAAATGACCTTTTCCCATCAAATGGTACGTTTATTTGTTGTAGAACAAATTTACAGAGCCTTTACTATTTTAAGAAACGAACCGTATCATCATCGATAGAAATTATAAGTTTATGAAACTCGTATTTGCAACCAACAATCAAAATAAAGTCAAAGAAGTACAATCGTTACTTCCTGATCATATTACTATTTTAAGTCTAAAAGATATAGGCTGTAAAGAAGACATTCCAGAAACACAACCAACTATTGAAGGCAACGCCATTCAGAAAGCACAATATGTAAAAGAACATTATGGCTATGATTGTTTTGCAGATGATACAGGTTTAGAAGTAAACGCTTTAAATGGCGAACCCGGCGTTTTCTCGGCACGCTATGCAGGTTTGCAACGAAATGCAGATGATAATATGAATAAATTATTGAGCGAATTGCAAGATAAAAATGATCGTTCTGCACACTTTAAAACGGTTGTTGCGCTAATTTTAAATGGCAAACAATATACATTTGAAGGAATTTGTAAAGGAAGCATCATCAAAGAGAAAAAAGGCGAAAAAGGTTTTGGCTACGATCCAATTTTTATGGCAAATGGATTTGATGAAACCTTTGCACAAATCTCTCTTGAAGAAAAAAATCGTGTGGGACATCGTGGAAAAGCGGTACAAAAATTGATTGACTTTTTGAACACCAAAAAATAATTAATCTTGACAACGTACAGACTTTTGCTCGCTTTAATTCCACTTTTTATTAGTTCTTGCACCAAAACAGTCACTGAAACTGTCATTGAAAAGGAAATCATATACCTACAAACGGTAAATGATACTTTGTTAAGAGTTCATACTCCAAAAGCAAATGGCGATCAGTATCAATTTAAAATTCTACAAAATAACAACCCAATAACTTTTAAAAGAGTTACTCATCTAAAAAAATCAAGTTTTGAATATTTTGATAGCATATACAACATCAAAAGTTCTTTTACTAACAAAAAATTAGAATTAAGCAAATACGATGAATATATAGAAAAAGCAAGTTTTATCAATATTTCGCTTCCTGCTATAGATAACAAAACAGAAGAAAAATTTGTCATAAGAAGATTATCACAAACATATCAAGATTTAAAATTGAGAGGTATTCAAGGTAGTAAACATAATCTCCAAATTTATAATCCAAATTCTCTAGCTATTCCTCTATATACATTGATTTTCCATGGAGACGAGTTATTAGCTTACAACGGTTTAGACTACATTATTTCAATAAAATATGGTTGTTGCATGAGCACGAACACATATGAATTATTTGATTTCAAAGGAAATTTCATCGTAGGTTCAAATCACAGTATCAAAGAAATTAATACCAAAGACAAAACCTATTTTATTGGAGTATTAAAACCTGATATTCCAGATTTTCCAACTATTTTCATTCAAGATTCTAATAAAAATACACAATACGTAAGTTTATCAAATATCAATGTAGATAATATTGCAGGTGAAGAGTTTTATCTAAAATTTAAAAGTGAAAACAAACCAAAGATAAAAACCAATAGTCCGTTATTATCTAAATATAAGCTTAATGATCTAGACGATCTCGAAATTTGGATTCCATTCAACAAAAAAGACACCTTAAAAATTCCGTTCAAAAACCAAAAAGCATTTGGCGTTAATCATTCACAAATACTTATTTCGCTTCCGAAATAAAATTAAAAACCTGATTTACAACAAAATATATAAAAATATCATACATATAAAATCATTATGCATACATAGCAATAAATCAAAATAAAACACTACCTTTGCCGCTTGAAATCCCAGAGCGGGATGAAGTTATGCAGCGTCAAGGTATTTAATAAGGTCGTGCGCTCCATGTAACTTCTCAAGACAGCAAGAAGCTGTACGAACCTTTATAAATTACATTATGACAAAATTTGAAGAATTAGGTCTTCAAGACTCGCTTTTGCGTGCAATTCAGGATATGGGCTTTGAAACGCCTAGTGAAGTTCAAGAAAAAGCAATTCCATTATTACTTAACGAAGATACAGATGTTGTAGCACTTGCTCAAACAGGAACTGGTAAAACAGCCGCGTTTGGTTTTCCGTTAATTCAAAAAATTGATGCAAATAGTAGAACTACACAAGGATTAATCCTTTCTCCTACACGTGAATTGTGTTTACAAATTACAAACGAATTAAAAAACTACTCTAAATACGAAAACATTAATGTTGTTGCTATTTATGGTGGTGCAAGTATTACCGATCAAGCGAGACAAGTAAAGAAAGGTGCACAAATTGTTGTGGCTACACCTGGACGTATGCAAGACATGATCAATAGAAGATTGGTTGATATTTCTAAAATAGAATATTGCATCTTAGATGAAGCGGATGAAATGTTAAACATGGGATTCTATGAAGACATTACAGCTATTTTATCACACACACCAGATGATAAAAGCACATGGTTATTCTCCGCAACAATGCCAAGAGAAGTATCTACCATTGCAAAAAAGTTTATGCATTCTCCAAAAGAAATTACGGTAGGATCGCGTAACTCTGGTTCAGATACAGTAAGTCACGAATACTACGCAGTAAGCGGAAGAGATCGTTATTTAGCATTAAAACGCTTGGCAGATGCCAATCCAGATATATTTTCAGTAGTTTTCTGTAGAACAAAACGTGATACACAAGCAGTTGCTGAAAAATTAATTGAAGATGGTTACAACGCGGCGGCAATTCATGGTGACTTAAGCCAGAATCAGCGCGACTTAGTGATGAAATCATTCCGTACACGTCAAATACAAATGTTAGTTGCAACCGATGTTGCGGCTCGTGGAATTGACGTTGATGATATTACACACGTAATTAACTATCAACTTCCTGACGAAGTAGAAACCTACACGCACCGAAGTGGTCGTACTGGTAGAGCTGGAAAATCAGGAGTTTCAATAGTAATTGTTACAAAAAGTGAAATGCGTAAGATAAAATCTATCGAGCGAAAAATTCAACAAAAATTTGAACAAAAAGCCATTCCTACTGGAATTGAAATTTGCCAAATTCAATTGTTTCACTTAGCAAATAAAATTCATACTACAGAAGTAAATGAAGAAGTAGAAAAGTTTTTACCTTCTATCAGCGAAATTTTCGAAGATACTTCAAAGGAAGAATTAATCAAACGTATGGTTTCCGTTGAATTTAACAGATTCTTCAATTACTACAATAAAAAACGTGATTTAAATCAGCCGAAAGGAAACAGTGAAGACAGTTCATCTCGTGGAAGAAGTAACGAGCACAGCACACGTTATTTCATCAATGTCGGTGAAAAAGATGGATACGATTGGATGCGTTTAAAAGATTTCTTAAAAGAAACATTAGATTTAGGACGTGATGATGTGTACAAAGTTGATGTAAAAGAGAGTTTTTCTTTCTTTAACACGGATGTTGACAAAAAAGAACGCGTTTTAGAACACTTTACAGACTTTAAAGTTGACGGACGTTTTGTAAACGTAGAAGAATCAACCAATACTGGCGGCGGCGGTGGAAACCGAAGACGTTCTGGCGGTGGTGGCGATCGTAGAAGACGTTCTGGCGGCGGAGATAGTGGCGGTGGAGATCGTAGAAGAAGAGATCGCAGAAGTGAAAATTCATCATCTGATGGTGGAAGACGAAGACGAAGCGGCGGAAGCGAAAGCGGTGGCGGATTCAGAGGAAGATCAAGAAGAAAATAACAGAATACTGTTAATATTAAGTAAAAAGTGCGCTACGGCGCGCTTTTTTTAGTTTTGTTTAGTATTTTTATATAAAATTTAGTCATTTAGGCTAATTTTAAACATTGCATACATGAAAAAGGTACTTACTTTTCTATTATTATTTTTAGCCATCACCTCAATTTCTGCACAAACTGTGCAAAAAGAAAAAAAATTGTATGCTAAAGTTATCAATGACGCGGACGAAAAACCAATGCCAAATGTGCATGTTGTAAATTTAACAACGATAAAAGGTGTTATTACCAATGAAAAAGGAGAATTTGAACTTACTGCAAAAGCAGATGATGAATTATTCTTTTCATTTTTAGGTTTTAAATCGATCAAAGTTCGTGTTACCAATGACATGTTAAAATACAAAGGTTCATCTACAATTCGATTGACAGAACTTGCATACGCCCTTGAAAAAGTAGTACTTACACCATATCAACTAACTGGATATTTAGATATTGATGCGAAAAATGTTCCGATTAGAGCAAATTATCGTTACCGAATTGCCGGACTTTCTTCTGGGTATGAAGCTGGTGGAAATGCGCCTGGAGCAATCTCAACAGTATTAGGAGCCATATTTAATCCTGGTGATTTCTTGCAAAACTTATTTGGTAAAAAGCCAAATCAAATGCGCAAACTGCGTCAAATGAAAGAAGATGATGAAATTAGAAATCTGCTCGCTTCAAAATTTGACCGACAAATGCTTCGCGAATTATTACAGGTAGAGCGTGTAGATATAGACGAAATTCTATCACTCTGTAATTATTCAAAAACCTTCATTACAACTGCAAACGATCTACAAATTTTAGATGCAATTAATGATTGTTATGAAGAATATAAAATCTTAAGCAGACAAAAAAAGAAGTAATTCTTACCTTGAACTTCACTCCTATTTTGTTCAAATTTTCACGCTATAATTTACTTTAACTATTTTAGTTATTAAGAAAATTGTTAACTCAATCGTTGTAGTTACAATTTTTTAACGGAATCTAAATTTCACGATATGAAAATAGCCTCGTAACCTTTATATTGCAGTAATTCTAACTCAATTCACAACAAAATATGAAGTCATTAGCGTTATTATCTATACTATCACTATTTGTTTTTGGATGTAAATCCAATTCTTCCGAAGTTGCCAAAACTACTTCAAAAGAACAACCATTTGTGTGGGAAGCTGCGAATGTATATTTTATGCTTACAGATCGTTTTCACAACGGAAATAAAGAAAATGATGTAGTATATGATAGAACGAATGAACCTGCAAAATTACGTGGTTTCATGGGTGGCGATATGGCAGGAATTACACAAAAAATAAAAGAAGGATATTTTGATGATTTAGGAATCAATGCCATTTGGTTTTCTCCTGTGTTAGAACAAATTCACGATAGTACAGACGAAGGCACAGGAAATACGTATGCTTTTCACGGATATTGGACAAAAGATTGGACAAACTTTGATGCCAATTTTGGAACAGCAACAGACTTTAAAGAATTAGTGGATACAGCGCACGAGCACGGAATTCGAATTCTGATGGATGTTGTAATGAATCATACTGGTCCTGTAACCGAAAAAGATCCTGTTTGGGATAACAATTGGGTTCGGACTGAACCAAGTTGTAGCTATCAAAATTATGCCACTGCTGTAGATTGTACGCTTGTTGAAAACCTTCCAGATGTATTAACAAACCGTGAAGAAGCTTCTGAATTACCTTCTCCATTAGTTGCAAAGTGGAAAGCAGAAGGTCGTTATGAACAAGAAACGAAAGAACTAGACGAATTCTTCCAAAAGACAGGATTGGCAAGAAGTCCAAAAAATTACATCATCAAATGGCTAACCGATTATGTTCGTGAATATGGAGTAGATGGCTACAGAGTTGATACCGTAAAACATGTAGAAGAAGCCGCTTGGAACGCTTTAAACAAACAGGCTAAAATAGCTTTCGCTGAATGGAAAACTGCCAATCCTGAAGCGGTTTTAGATGCTAATGAATTCTTTATGTTGGGCGAATTGTACGGTTACGGAATTGAATCAAAACGTTTCTATGATTTTGGCGATAAAAAAGTAGATTATTACGCGAATGGATTTGACAACTTGATCAATTTTCAATTCAAATATGATGCACAAAAAGATTACGAAAGTATTTTTTCTAAATATGATAGTATTCTACAAAATGAACTAAAAGGAAAAAGCGTGATGAATTATATTAGTTCTCATGATGATGGAGAACCTTTTGATCAAGATAGAACAAAAACTTTTGAAGCCGCTACAAAGTTATTATTAACGCCTGGTATATCACAAATTTATTATGGTGATGAAACAAAACGTTCGTTACGTATTGAAGGTACAAATGGAGATGCTACATTGCGTTCGTTCATGAATTGGTCCGCTATCAATACACTTGAAACAAAAGAATTGCTTACACATTGGCAAAAATTAGGAACATTCCGAAAAGCGCATCCTGCAATTGGTGCTGGAGCACACAAAATGCTTTCAAATAGTCCGTATGTATTCTCAAGAACTTATAAAAAGGACAACGTTGTTGTTGGGTTAGATTTGCCAAAAGGAAAGAAAGAAATTACTGTTAGCAACTTATTTGAAAATGGTTCGACAGTAACAGATCATTATTCTGGAAAAACTGCAACCGTTGAAAATGGAAAAGTTACAATCGATTCTGAGTTTTCAATTGTACTTTTACATTTATAAACAATGTCTTGGGTTTTAGAATCAAATTAATTTTAATTGATCACCAAACATCATTTCGAATGATTTTCAATAGAAAATTGTATCGAGAAAGACCTATAAATAGAATTCGTCAATTTTGAATTAAAAGCATCCTAATTTTATATGCTCAAATCAAGGTTTCGAAAACAAGGCAACTCTGTTTCCTTCTGTATCAATAAAAACTGCCATATAACCAGTTTCAGGAGAAATTTGCGTTTTTCCTTGCACAATAATTCCACCAGCTTTTTGTATAATTTCTAATTCATTCGCAACATCATCAGAAGCAAAATATACCAACGCTCCGTCTGTTTTACTTGGAATGTATGATTCTTGCTTTATCAATGCGCCTGTACAATTTTCAGGTGCCGCTTTTGGTGGAAACCAACCGTACAATACGCCACCAAAATCTTGTACTTTAATGGATACGTTAAAAACAGTTTCATAAAATTTTTGAGCGCGAGCCATGTCTACAACAGGAATTTCAAACCATGCAATCATTTGTTATCGTTTTTAGTTCGTAAAAATTTTAGTTACTTAAAGATACTTTTTATTTTTGATTTTACCCATACTGCATCAAAATCTAGGGCAATTTCATTTTTTTTAGTACTTTTAAAACTCCTAAAAAAACAACCCATTTATGAAATACGAAGCAACAACTGTAGACGCATATATAGCACAACTTCCAGAAGATCGTAAAGAAGTTATTACAAAACTGAGAACAATTCTTCAAGAAAATTTACCTGAAGGTTTTTCTGAACGAATTGGATATAATATGCCTGCTTTTGTAGTTGCACATGACACGTATCCGGATGGTTATCATTGCGATCCAAAATTACCATTGCCTTTTATAAGTTTTGCTTCTCAAAAGAATTTTGTCGCTTTGTATCACATGGGAATTTACGCCAATCCTGAACTTATGGAATGGTTTACAACAGAATATCCAAAACATTGTAAACGCAAGCTAGATATGGGGAAAAGTTGTATTCGATTCAAAAAAATGGACGATATTCCTTATGATTTAATTGCAGAATTGGCAACAAAAATGTCACCTCAAAATTGGATTGACTTGTATGAAGCAAATGTGAAGAAGAAGTAAGTATTACTAATTTTCTTCGTATCGTTTTAAAATATCATCAATACTTTTAATAGACTTTTTGCACCAATCCATTCGTTTTTCAAGATTTTCTTCTTCGGTTAATTGCCAAGAAATGTCTGAGTTACGAAGCAAATTCGTCACATGTTGAATGGTAATTGCCGCCGAAACGGAAATATTCAAGCTTTCCGTAAAACCTACCATCGGAATTTTTAAAAACTCATCGGCTTGCGCTAATACTTCTTCACTCAAACCTTCTGTTTCTTTTCCGAAAAAGAATGCCGCTTTTTGCGTAATGTCAAACTCATGTATATATTGAGAATCTTTGTGTGGCGTTGTCGCAATGATACGATATCCTTGGGCTTTTAACGTATCAATGCAGGTTTGTGTATTACTAAATCGATGAATATCTACCCATTTTTGTGCGCCCATTGCAATTTCTCTGTCCATCTTCTTGCCCAATTGCGCTTCAACCACATGTACATCTTGCAACCCAAAAACATCGCAACTACGCAATACAGCACTTGTATTGTGCAATTGATATACATCTTC
Source organism: Kordia sp. (assembly GCF_965283645.1). Lineage (GTDB taxonomy): Bacteria > Bacteroidota > Bacteroidia > Flavobacteriales > Flavobacteriaceae > Kordia. The sequence goes on from NZ_CBDIPG010000001.1 coordinate 903,020, forward strand.
AACTGCAACCGTAAAATGTCGTGTGCGTTGTGCTAAAACTTTGGCAAACAAACCTCGTCTACGTTCGGTGAGAAAACCTTCTAAATGCTCCAATAAATCTTTGTCAATCATGCTGCAAAATTATCATAAAAAGATATTCGAGCAAAATAGCAGAAAACATTTGAGATATCTGAGTAATTTCACTAATTTAACCTTAAAAATTATTGCCGAATGAAATACCATGCATTATTGTTGCTCATACTTTGTATGAAAACATCTTTTGCACAAAATCTTGAAGAAATCTCCGTTAATTTTGCTGTAAATGACACGATCAATGATGCGAAAGTTATTGAATTTGCAAATTTGCTACAAACATCTCTCTATGCTCTTGATACTGAATTCTTTTTAACCAATTTCGATTCTGAATCTTTCGCTGCTAAGGTGTTGATGAACGATGAAGAATCTTTACAAAATAAAGATATTCGGACCTTCAACAAAGCATTTACAGATGGTTTTTTAAAGAAATTTGATGTCTTCCCCGTAAAAATAACACAGACTATTGAAAATAAAGCTTCGTATGATGTTGTAAATTATTATTACGATGAACTCGAAAAAAAATACCATCTATTATTTAGAGTTTATTCAGATACTGATGGCTTAAATTATCATGATTATCAATTGAATTATGTAAATAAAAAATTTAAAATAGAAGATATTTACATTTACACAACTGGAGAATACTTAAGTGACACCATCAAACAGTTGTATTTGATTAATTTACCAAAAACTTACTTAGATGATATTGATGTAAACAAAAATAGATTGAATACCATTTTATTTTTTTACAATTATCAGAAATTAATCGCACAAGAAAAATACAAAGAAGCCTATGATGTATTGTCAAATTTAGAAGGTGATATTAAAGAGCAAAAAGTAATTTACATTATGAAAATTCAAGTAGCTTCCGTTATTAGTGAAATTTATTATATGGAAGCTATAGACGAATTATTGAAGAAATTTCCCAACGATCCATCGACACAATTAATGGCTGTTGATTATTATGTAATGTTGAAAAATTACAATGCTACAATGGCTTCTTTACAAGCGTTAGAAATTGCTACAAGTGATACGTTTATTGAATATATACGTGGAAATTTAGCTTGGGAATTCAATGATTATGAAGGTGCTGAAAAAGCATACAAAGCTACCATGAAGGAATATCCAGATTTTGAAGCTGCCCGATTGAATTTATTATATATGTATGATGAAGCGAAACTGTTTGAAGCTTGTATTGAAATGCTTGATACATTTGTTGCCAACGGTTTTTATACCAAACAAGATTTGATTAATTTTATTGATGATACAAAAAACGAATTGAAAAATATACCAACTGCTGAACTTTATAAACAATGGAAAGAAAAAAAATAGTTGTACTAACAGGCGCTGGAATTAGTGCTGAAAGCGGCATTAAAACGTTTCGTGATGCGGACGGATTGTGGGAAGGACACGATGTTATGGAAGTTGCTACACCAAATGGTTTTGACAAAAATCCTGCATTGGTCCTTGATTTTTACAATCAGCGAAGACAACAATTGAAAAATGTACATCCAAATGAAGGTCACAAAGCTTTGGTACAATTAGAAGAAAAATATGACGTTGTAATTATTACGCAAAACGTAGATAATTTACATGAACGCGCAGGAAGTTCAGAAATAATTCATTTGCACGGTGAACTTGTAAAATCGAGAAGTACAAAAGTACCGTTTAAAATCTATGATTGTACAGAAAATATTGTGTTAGGTGATTTGTGTGAAAATGGTGCGCAATTGCGTCCACATATTGTATGGTTTGGTGAAGACGTACCAATGATACAAATGGCTGTAGAAGAATGCTACAAAGCTGATATTTTGATTATTATAGGAACATCTATGCAAGTATATCCAGCGGCAAGCCTGATTGATTATGTCCCTCAACACACAAAAGTATATTTTATAGATCCAAAACCTGCATTACCAACTAATTATCATAGAGATGTAACAGTTGTTGCAGAGAAAGGATCAATTGGTGTTCCGAAAGTTGTTGCTGAGTTGATGTAACAAGATTCTCAACTATGCTCAACTTGACATTGAAACACTATATATGTTTTTTGTTGATCTAAAAACTGCAAAACTAGGCTTAAAACTCTTACTTCTAAATACTTACTGCGGTTGCTTCTCTCCTATTGATAATATAGCTCTCGCATCTGTAACCCAATCCGCTAATTCTTTAATTTGTGCTTCGGTTAGTTTTGCGTCACCATGTATCCAAGTATACGATGAAATTGGCATATGGCCTTCTTCAACTTCTTCAATAATTTCTTCTAATTTATGATCTTTTCTTTTTGTTGAATACGTACTCCATTCTGAGAAGTTTAATTCTTCTTTTCCGTGCTTTACATGATCTGCCAGCCAATACGAAACTGGTTCTACATTACTATACCAAGGATAACGCGTATTGCTTGAATGACAGTCATAGCAAGCAACTTTTAACGTTTGTTGTACAGAAGCTGGCGGATTCGTTTCTGTTAAAAATGGTTGTAAATCAGCCACATCACCTATATTTTTTTCTGGTCCGAAAAATTGTAAAATTATCAATATAAATAATGCAAAAACTGCTATTTTTTTGAGTATCTTCATGTCGTTATTCTTAAGCAGTCTAAATTATAAAAACAATGACGTTTGCACAACTTTATTCGGAATTAAATTATGTAAATCATTCTCGTGAGAAGCGAAACTATTATGCACAAATTGTTTTAAACAATCCGGAATTACTTCCAACCTTACTTGAAGTTGTGTTTACTGTTGATGATAAAATTTCGGCAAGAGCCGCATGGTTATTTGAGTTTGTTGCACGTGAAAATTTAGATGCAATTCTTCCATATTTAGATATGTATACAGAAAAAATGCAAACTGTACATTTAGATCCTGCAGTACGACCTATGGCGAAAGTTGCCGAATATTTAATTGAAGCCTATTATCATAAAGTTCCCAATAAAACACAACAAAAATTACAATTACACCATCGTGAAAAAATTACAGAAGCTTGTTTTGATTGGATGATTAGCGATCAAAAAGTAGCTGTAAAAGCCTATTCCATGCGTTCATTATTTTTATTAGGAAAAGAATTCGACTGGATTCACCAAGAATTATTACTAATAATAGAGCGTGATTTTGCATCACAAAGTGCCGCTTTTAAAGCCAGAGGCAGAGATTTGATTAAGCGGATTAAAAAAGGACAACGATAAGTAACTAAAATCTAACGTAATAAATTTTATTTCATAAAACGGAACAAGTATATTTGTCAGCTTAACACAACAACACAACTATAATGACGCTTACACCGCTTAACGCAATTTCTCCTATTGATGGAAGATATCGTACCAAAACTATCGCATTAGCTAATTATTTTAGCGAAGAATCTTTGATTAAATATCGTGTTTTAGTAGAGATTGAATATTTTATTGCTTTGTGCAATATACCTTTACCGCAACTAGAAAGTTTTGATGCTTCATTATTTGACGATTTACGCAGTATTTATGAAAACTTTACTTCTGAAGACGCACAGGCAATTAAAGACATTGAAAAAGTAACAAATCATGATGTAAAAGCAGTTGAATATTTCATTAAAGAGAAATTTGACGCGCTTGAAATTTCACAATATAAAGAGTTTATTCACTTCGGATTAACGTCTCAAGATATTAACAATACTGCCATTCCGCTTTCTATTAAAGAAGCGTTGCAAGATGTGTATCTTCCAGAATTGGTCAGTGTTTTGGAAAAATTGAAAGAATTGGCAACTGAATGGTCAGCTATTTCAATGTTAGCCCGAACGCACGGACAGCCAGCTTCGCCAACACGTTTAGGAAAAGAAATTGAAGTATTTATTACGCGTATTGAAGCACAAGTTGAATCGATTTCAGGAATTCCACATGCCGCAAAATTTGGTGGTGCTACTGGAAATTTTAACGCTCATAAAGTTGCATATCCAACAATTGATTGGAAAGCGTTTGGAAATGATTTTGTAGAACGAATTTTAGGATTACATCATTCATTCCCTACAACACAAATAGAACATTACGATCATGTTGCAGGAATTTTTGACGGATTGAAACGTATCAATACAATTTTAATTGATTTGGATAGAGATTTCTGGACGTATATTTCTATGGATTATTTTAAGCAGAAAATTAAAGCTGGTGAAGTAGGCTCATCTGCAATGCCACACAAAGTAAATCCGATCGATTTTGAAAATAGTGAAGGAAATTTAGGAATTGCCAACGCAATTTTCACACATTTATCTGCAAAACTACCAATTTCGCGTTTGCAACGTGATTTGACAGATTCTACGGTATTGCGAAATGTTGGTGTTCCCTTTGGACATACAATAATAGGATTTCAATCTACTTTAAAAGGATTGACTAAATTATTATTAAATGCACAAAAATTTGAGCAAGATTTAGAAGATAATTGGGCAGTTGTTGCAGAAGCTATTCAAACTATTTTGCGAAGAGAAAGTTATCCAAATCCGTATGAAGCCTTGAAAGGATTGACTAGAACTAACGAGAAAATAACGCAAAAATCCATTGCAAGTTTCATTGATACATTGGAAGTTTCTGACGCAATTAAATTGGAGTTAAAAAACATTAATCCAACTAATTATACTGGAATTTAAATAAAAGCTAGTTTCCCATTTATTTTTTATTAATTTAGCTGAGTTAATTAAATGTGTAAATAAATGAATGGTTTGAGTATTAAACTAAAGAACACCAAAAAACACGATATCTTGGCTACCAAAGAAAACATAGGAAGATTACAAATTAAAAAGAGAATTTTTAATAAAGCTATCAAATCATACATTCAAGAGAATTATGAGACAGGAGTTCATTTTGGGAGCATGGACAATAATTTAAAAGAGATTTTAAAAGACTTGTCGTTAGATTCTATTATGGATAGCTCCTTAAAGTTATCACTAATTGATGTGAATAAACTGACTACTATTAATGAAAATCAAAATGAGTTTTCAAACTTCGGATTATATGAAAATTTCACATGTACTTTCATCGCGAAAGAAGGTGTAGACTCAAATGAGTTTGTTAAAGGTATGCATAAGCTTGAAACGTCCTTCTTAAATATTTACAATGATCAAGCAGGCAAAGAATTAATAGAAATTGAACATAAAAACCGTATGGCAATAAGAAAAAGAGAAATGCGTGAAATTATATTTTTCGTAATTCTTTTTATTATAGCAATTGCCACTATTTATTTCTTCTCTAAATAATTAAGTATCTATATAAATTGGATAAATGTTTCAGTATACATTTATCCAATTTTTTATTTTGATAACTTTATAAAGTTTGAAAACACTCCTAAATTCATACCGTCAGCGCTAAAATCTTGCGTAGATACAAACTTGTAAAGTTCCATAAATTTATTCATCGTCATATCATCTCCAATGATCCGTGCAACTGCAAAACCGAAGTTTTTATCTGAAAAAAAGATAACAATTTCGTCAATGGAATTTTCATCACCAGTATATTTTATAATACCACGTGACCCAAAACTAACAAGTTCGTGATATTTTGGTTGTTTTAAGATCGATTTTATTTTTTTATTTTCTTCAGAATAATCATCTTTTGTAGTTTCTGATATTCTAAATGCCAATACACTTACGCGTTCAATAGCTTCATAAGCTTCTAATTGCGCTTCATCCATTTCTGAATTGCTTGGTTTTAAAACACTTTTAGGAATACTACTTGAAGAAAAACCGATGTTTTCAGCGTTTGCTAAAATATAGTTTTGTAAGCTATTCTTATCTGAACAACTACTAAAACAAATAAGCAAAACAACTACCGAAATAATTGATTGTATATTTTTCATTTTTTGATTGATTTGATGATTATTTGATGATTGTTTGATGTAAAAAGTAAAAAGCGCATCAATAGACAAATGCTGTTGATGCGCTTAAAATTAGAACGTTATTTAGTTTTTCTTTTTCGCATTCTTTAAGTGTTCTCCACCTGGAATGTCCATTTGACTCGTCAACTTTGAAATTTGATTCAAGTCAATATCTCCTGTTAAAGAAACTACCACTGTATTAATATCAGTTTCGCTGATTTTTACTTTATCCTGAATTCCTGTAATACACATTAGTAACTCTTTTACTTTTGTATCACTACTTCCAGATTTTACATAAAATTTCATACGTGTATTTCCTTCTCTAACAACCATTAATTCTTCTAAATCGTTAGAACGTTTTCCAACCCATCTTTCAATTTCTGCTGCAATTTTTGCATTACTTGTAGCAATAGTTTTAAAACTTGTAATACTATTTACCATTTTCAAAAATTCTTTCGAATCTGGATCGTCTGCATCTAATCCCATTGTTGCAAGCATCTTAAACATTCTTGGTTTTATAGATACGTATGCTACGTCTTCACTATCTGCGTATTTTTCAAAAATACCTTGTCCAAATGTAACTAATGGCAACGCCATTAAGAATACTAAAATTACTATCTTTCTCATGTCTTAATTATTTTGTGTTATAAAAATTTTGTTAGTTGTTTCTGTAAATTGATTTAAATGATTGATGCGACTTGCTCCCGTATTGAAACTTTCGGAAACTAAGGTCATACTTTCTTTGAATTGTGCATATGCTAATGCAGCTTTTTCTCTTTCGAGAGCGTCTGTGTATTGCGTAATTCCAATGGCACTCATGAAGATTAATACAGCGGCAACAGAAATCCATTTTAAATAGTTCTTTCTAGGTTGTAATGGAACGTTTTTTGTGTATTGTTCTTCTTTTAAATTAGCGAAGTGTTGAAACATTGGTTGGTATTCTTGCAAATGCGGCGCCACATTATTTTGCGAAAAATACAACTGTAACTCTTGTTCTTCTTGAACCGTTGTTGATGCTTCAAAATACTTCTCTACTAATTTTTCTATGTTAGCTAATTCCATAGTTGTGTTTTTTTATAAGTTCTTGTCTAACGTATTTTCTTGCTCTTGATAGTGCTACTCTAATTGCTGTTGGACTCATGTTTACTACTTTTGCAATTTCATCAAAATCATATTGCTCTACATCTCTGAGCTGAATAATTATTTTTTGTTGTGCTGGTAGTTCTTCTAAAATCTGATGAACAAAATTTACACTATCTCTTGCTTCTACTTCTTTTTGTAAAGACGTGTGTTCGTCTTTATAATTACTGTGTACTAATTTTAAATTACTTGCTTGTTTTGATTTTAACTTATCCAAACAATAATTTTTAGTCATTGTCATTGCAAAGGCCTCTACATTGTTATACGCTGCAATCTTTGCTTTTTTCGACCATAATTTCAACAACACTTCTTGGGTTGCATCCTCAGCTTCTTCATTAGAAACTAGCAAACGCTTTGCCAATCTGTAGAGTTTATCTTTGAACGGCAATATGATATCTAAAAAATCTGCCTGTTTCATATTATGGTTATTTTTGTTTTTTGATTGCTTATAAGGAAGACGAACGAGTTACAAATTTGTTACAAATAATTTTTATTTTGCAATAATGTAGCTATTTTTAGTGTTTATTAGTAAACCCACAAGTTAAGATATTACTATGATGAAGAAAATTATGAATATAAAAAAATTGCTCTTCTTATTTGTTGCCGCTTCAGTTATTGCTGTAAGTTGTACAGATCAAGATGATAATCTGTTTAGCGTACCTGCCGATTTAGAAGTACAAGATTTTGTATGGAAAGGGTTAAACCTTTGGTATTTTTGGCAAGGTGAAGTTACAGATTTGGCAGATAGCAAATTAGATAATAGCGAAGATTACATCTCATTTTTAAACAGTTTCCCAAATCCTGCAGATTTATTTGAACATTTACGTGATCCAGATGATCGTTTTAGTGTAATTGTAAGTGATTATGATCAACTGCAAGCTTCTCAACAAGGAAACTCAGATTCTAATGGTGTTGATATTAGTTACATCTTCCTAAATAGTGGAAGTCCAGAAGTAATTGGATATGTACGTTATATTATACCAAACTCAGACGCAGACGGAAAAGATATTCGTCGTGGAGATATTGTGTATGGTGTAAATGGACAAAGTTTATTTTTCAACTCTGAAACAGATAATAATTTAAATTTACTCGATCCTACAAATTATACCTTCAACTTAGCTGACTTAACCGTTACTAATGGAGTTCGATCTATTGCACCAAATGGACGAAATATTGATTTAACAAAAACAAACATTACTGAAAATCCAATACTGATTGCTTCTACAATTGATGTTGGACCAAAAAAAGTTGGATATTTAATGTACAATCAATTCATTTCTACTTTCGACGCACAATTAAATGGTGCGTTTGCAACTTTTCAAGCAGAAGGTGTTACTGAATTGGTATTAGATTTTCGTTACAATCCAGGAGGATTTGTAAGTACGGCTATTGCTTTAGGAAGTATGGTAACTGGTCAGTTTGAAGGACAATTATTTACAAAATTTCGTTACAATGATAAAATTCAGCCACAATTAACAGATGCACAAGAAAATAGATATTTTGTAAATGCAATTAGTACTGGAGCCGCTATAAATAGTTTAGGATTAACGAAAGTATATGTAATTACAACAGGAAGCACCGCTTCCGCTAGTGAATTGATAATTAACTCTTTAGAACCATATATTGATGTAATACAGGTAGGAACAACGTCTAGAGGAAAAAATGAAGCTTCTGTTTCTTTATACGATTCACCTTCATGGACATTTGGAGATGCACAGTTAAACCCAAATCACAAATGGGCAATGCAACCTTTAGTTTCTCGATTGGAAAATAGTGCCGGTTTTTCTGATTATACTGATGGGTTAAACCCAGATATTGTTCTCGCAGAAGATTTAACAAATTTAGGTATTCTTGGTGATGAAACTGAGCCATTATTAGCAGCCGCACTTACTGATATTGCAAACGCAGGAAGACCTTCAGGTTTAGATAGCTTTAAAATTGTGCCAATAGACTTTATTACAGATTCTAAGTTGCGTACCATTACTGCTGATCGTATGTATATCGATTTAAAAGTTGGTAAAAACGATGACGCTTTACAAAATCATAAATTAATTATTCCACAAGAATAATTACACACTATATCTTATACAAAAAAGCTCCTTTATCTAAGGAGCTTTTTTTTACAATAAGGAATCAAAAATTCAAGAACTACAACCTCTTTTGCGAATTATTTAAGTACAAATTTTAGCAAGATATTATTGCTTTATTATTTTTCGTACGACTGTTTCCTTATTGCTTTTCAACGCTAACATGTACATTCCATTTTGAAAATTGGACAAATCAATGGTCGTTTCTGTAAAAGAAGCTACTTTTTCATATACCATTCTTCCAGATACATCATATAATTTAAGAGATGTAATGTGCTTGTTATTTGTGCTTGAAATGGCTAAATAATCCGTTACAGGATTTGGGTATGCAACCAACGTAGTATTCATTTCTGAACCTTGTACGCTTAATAGTGAACTATCTACAAACACGCTGACTATTCCTGCATTAGGATTACTATTTATAGGATTTGTGGCATTAAACGCGCCAATACCAAAATATGCTCCATTATCACTTAAGCTTACCGAAATACCGGCTAAGTCACCTGCGACATTTGAATTATTAAAAATTCCTGATACAGCATTCCACACATTTCCTGACGTATTTTCATATAAGTATGCTTTTCCAGAACTAGTTCCGTCGCTGTCATTAAAAGGAGCGCCAACAGCTAAAAAGTTACCATCATCACTTAATGCAACTGAAGTTCCAAAACGATCACTATTGCTTTCTCCAACAACACTAGCACTAAACACATATGTATTTGAAGTTCCATTATATTTATATACTCTAACAAACCCTGAACCATTTGCAGGATCATTGGTTTGTGGCGCACTTGCTACTAAAACATTACCGCTATCACTTAATGCGACAGTGGTTCCAAAAGCAAAACTTTCTCCTACTATTGCATCAACAAAAATTTGATTCCAGTTTGATGTGTATTCATATACCTTTACCTGCCCTGAATTTGTTCCGCTTGCGTTACCGTTTGCATCTGAAAAAGGAATTCCGATAGCCAAAAATGTACCATCGTCATTAAAATTTACAGAATTTCCAAATCGATCACCATCTACAATACCATTCAGTGTACTTCCTAATTGTGACCATGATGCGCCGCTATATTCATACACGCGCACTTCTCCTTTTGCTGTATCAACTCCTGAAGCGGCAATCGCAACTTTTGTTCCGTCCGCGCTTAAATCTACAGCATTTCCTAGATTATCGAAATCTGATTGCCCTATAAAATCTGAACCAAGTTGCGTCCAAGTTCCAGCATTGTTTTCATATACACGCGCATATCCTCTTGCAGATCCACTTCCGTCCGCTCTTGGAACGCCAACCGCAATTATTGATCCATCTGCATTAATAGCTACACTACTTCCAAAAAAATTGCCTGTGCTATCGCCAACGATATCACTTCCTACTTGCGTCCAACTGCCCATTGTAAATTCATACACTTGTACTTTTCCAGTATTGGAATTGTGTTGTATAGAACTTATAACTATAAAATCGCCCGAAGCATTCATTGCAGAATTGCCTCCAAACCTATCATTTGTCAATCCGCCTGCATCTGCAATAATATCTCCTTGCAATGCGTATTGCGAAAACCCCAATATAGGAATCATTAAAATGTAAAAGAGTACTGTTTTTTTCATGAAATTTGTTTTAATTGTTAGTAAAAAATAGTGTCATCATATCTTTTAAAATTTAGAGATATGAATATCTGATATTGTTTTACAAAACAAGACTAAAATTGATTTCGCGAAAAGTTTTGACCGTCTACAAATGGTCTACAGGTGGCTATAAATGCCTATAAATAGTGAGATTTAGTGTTTTCACCCAGTTACATTAGTATTTTTACTACAAGGTAAATAGAAAGTTTTTTAAATCATCTTCTTTGTTCAGATTCAGTTTTTTCTTGAGTCTGTATCGATGCATTTTTACACTTTTGGGTTCTATATTTGTTAAGATTGATACTTCTTTGCTAGACAAATTCATACGTATGTATGCACATGATTTTAAATCATTATTTGTCAAGTTTGGAAATTTAGTGTTGAGTACTTTGAAGAAATTGGGATGCACACTAGTAAAATGTTTTTGAAACGTGGACCAATTAGCATCTAAATTTAATCCGTGTTTTACTAAATCTTCAAGTTCGTTAATTACATTCGATTTTGGAATAGCGGCATCTTTGAGTGCGTTTAGTTTGTTTCCTAAATTTAGGAGCAATTCATTTTTTTGAAAAGAATTCATTGTTACAGAACTTAATTCTACCGCTTTTAACTCTAATTCCTTTTTTTGAAGCGCTACTTCTAGGTTTGCAGCCTTTTTTTCTTTTTCGAACAAGTCTTCTTTGAGTTTGAATCCTTTTCGTTTTATTTTATATCTATTGTATAAGAGTAATAGCGTGATGATGAGTAATACTGAAAAAACAATTGCCCAATTTCTATATAATTTTGAAACTGCAATATCTTTGTCTTTTTGTACCGTTTCTGTTTTTAAGATTTGTATTTCTTTCGCTTTCTTCTCAGCTTCGTATTGCTCTTGGTAAAAAGCTACTTTTTCAGATACATCTTTATTGAATAAACTATCTTTCGTTGTTATATACCTATTAAAATTATCATGTGATAGTTCATATTGTTTTAATTGAAAATAAGTATCTGTCAATCCTCTATGCGCTTCAACACGATATGGCAAAGAACCCGATTTCTCTGCGGCATCTTTTGCTTTACTGTAATATTCTTTTGCTTTTTGATACTTTTTTTGTTTGTATTGAAATCCACCTAAATTGATAAACGTCATTGCGGCATTTTCAACATCTCCGATACGCACAAATAAATCATTTGCTTTGGTATAATAGTCAATGGCTTCTTCTGTTTTTTTCTCAGAAGCATTTATGTTTCCTAAGTTTGAATATGCACCAGCCAATCCTCTTTTGTCTCCAATTTTTAATGCAAATTCTAAATAGTTTTGATAATAGGTTTTTGCTTGAGTATAATCCTCTTTTTCATAATAAATAGTTGCTATATTATTGATTGAACTCGCTATTAATCGTGGATTTTTTAGTTTTTTTCGATATTCGTAAGATTCTTCCAAATAGGACAATGCTTTATCATAATCATCTAAGTTTTTATATAATAATCCGATACCATTTAGTGCATCTGAAGTTTCTTTTTGCAATTCATACGACTTGTATATTGACAAGGCTTTAAAATAAAAATCCAATGCTTTTTGATATGCTCCTTTATGCCTGTATAATGATGCTAAGTTATTATATGATTTTGCTATCGACGTAGAATCGTTTACTTTGATACGATAATCTAATGCTTTTGCATAATTTGCCAAACTAGAGTCTATAACGCCAAGTCGCTGATACAAAACGCCTAAATTGTTATATGCATCTCCTTTTTTCTTAAAATTAGTAGGTGAAATTAATTCCAATGATTTAGACCAATATACCTTTGTACTATCATATTTTCTGGTATAAAAATATGCTGTTCCTAAATTTTTATAAGAATCGATAAGTCCGTTAGTATAGTTCAGTTGTTCACTTAAGGCAATTGCTTCTGGCAGGTATTTAAATGCCAATCGAATATTTTTACCAAAATTCTTTCTACTAACATCGTTCAGAAAAACCACTTTGGTCGTATCATTTTTCATTGATTGTAATTTCAAATTGAGACTGTCAACTTGTGCATACATTTGAAATGATAGAACTAAAATAAGTAAAGTAACTTTTTTCATAGTGGTAGCTTATTTATAAAAAAATTATTCTGAAATAACTCCAAACAAGATATAAAAAAAACGCTTCTAATTTCTTAGGAGCGTTTTTTTTATGCAATCTATAGCTATTAATTAATTTTCTGAATGGTCACTATTGCGCCTGTTGCATTTCTATCTGACAAAGTAGAATCACTTTGTGTAACATCATCAAAAGCAAAAGCGTAATCATCACTATCAATAGCATTTTCATGAATGTATTTTGAATATACATTGTAACAATCCAATATACTTCCGTCTTCTAATTTCATTGTATTTGTATAAAAAACATTTTCCTTTTTGTATGTTTTCCAGTTTTTATCTTGTGTTCTTGTTGTTGGTGGCATTAAATACAATACAGCATCTTTGATGCTTGGATGCGCTAAAATTCCAACATTAAAAGCAGCTCCTAAGTTTTTAGCAGGAACCGATTGTGGCGTTTTATTCGGTGCCGCAAACAAATTTTCACAACCAAAAACACTTCCTTTTATCTGGTTGCTTCCTGTTGGCTTTTCAAACGAAATACTAGGTAGTTTTCCGCTTCCGCCTTTTTCTGAGAATACAAACTTGCCGCCTGTTACAATTCCTTCAAAAATAACATCTTGATAGCCTGGATTAAATTCTGCAATTTCAGACATATCAACTTGAACTGATTTTCCCTTTCCTTCGGCATAATATTCCCAAACAGCATCTACATAGTTTTGAAAGCTAGAAGCATCAAAATTATTATCAATTACATCTGGTAAATTTACCAATGCTTTATTTGGCGCTATAATTCTTATGACGTCTTTACCTTCTGGCTTCTGTCTAATTTTTGTCCAATGTCCATCAAGTCCATCTTTAAACGATTTGAAAATTTCTTGTCTGCTTTTCGCAAATCCTTTTGGACCATTTGTCGTTCCGTTTGGTAGTTTTTCTTGTAATTGTAAAGGAACGCAGAAGAAATCTACATTCGTAATGTCAATAAACGGAAATCCATCTTTTGGTAAAAATGAAATTTCAAATTTATCATATATCACATTAAAACTTGGATCTAAAGGATTTCCAATATTTGGTGGCGAAATATCATCGGCAAATTTTAATGCACTTCCAAATGAAAGATATACAATACCTGAATCAATATTAGGCATATGAATGATTCCGTCTGTAAGATCACTTAATTTTACAGCTATAGCCGTATTACTCCAAGCTTTAGAAGTTATATCATAAAATTGTTGCTTTTTATTCTCTGCAATAGAAGCATTCATTCCTTTAATTGTAATATATATTTCTTCATCTGATCCTGAATTATTTACAATTGTTATTGGAAATGGATTTGGGCTACTCATCTGTAATATGGTTTAAAAGTTAGAACGACAAGTTACCGTAACTATTTTAAACAACGCAACGTAGTTATACGTAATTACTAAATATTAAAAAATCACACAAATAGGTGATGTAAAATGCTATAATTATGTGTTTTACAATCAGTAATGTAGCTTTAATTTTGACGTATTAATCATTAAAAATTTAAACTATGAAACATACAAATGATTTAATTATCGTTCATTTCCAAGAAGGCTTTTTTGACAATACGAATCAAGACATTAAAAGTACAGTACTATCTACATTAACTCCAATGGTGAAAAATGCAATCAAAGCAAACATGCATGTTAGTTTTTGGGAAGATGTAACAAGTAGTGATCCAACATCAATTATTGATCTTTCATCTTTCAATAAAAAAGTAAGTCGTGAGGATGCACCTGGTGGAGTGAACAAATCGTACATAGTACATGGAGCCGAAATAACCTTAACAGGTGGTTGGTTTGGCGCTTGTATCAAAAATGCTATACGAAGTATTTTGTTAGCATTTTTTAAGAATAAAGAACTCATCAAAACTGGTGAACTTACCATACGCATGCCTTCAAAAGCAGTATATGATGAAAATGAATTGTTAGCTGATATGTCAGATGCTAATATTGGACTCGATATTGTAGACGCGCTTGAAAGATCTGCTGTACTAAATCAATTAGAAGTAAGAGAAAGAGGTTTACAAGTACGAATTGCCAAAAGTAAAACACAAGAAACCATTTTAGAAAAAATTCTTGTAGCAGTACCACATAAACCAACATTACAGATTTTTGATGTCGTTTTCTTGATAGATTGATTTTATGTATTCTTATAAAATTAAAAAAGCCATTGGTTTCCCAATGGCTTTAGTCGACTTATTGTATTAAATAAACGTTACAGGTTCAAAGAAAAACCAACGCGAACGTTTGTTCCTCTTGTAGTAAATCCTGTAATTTCTGTATATGCTGAATTAAAGATGTTTGAAACGGCTAAGAATCCGCTTAAACGCTTGCTAAACTTATGGTTTACGTTTGCGCCAATTAAGCTAAATGATTCTAAAGTTACATCTTCAAAAGTTGCAAAGTTTGTATCTAAACGTTCAGATGTAAATTGGTAAGATACAGCAGCATTTGTTTTTTGTGTAAATGCATATCCAACATTTAGGTTTGCTTTGTGCTTTGGAATACGCAATACTTTTACATCTTTCTTTTCTGTAAATGTATAGTTTGCATCAATTGTTAAGTTTTCAATTGGTGTTGTAGCTACTTCAAATTCGAAACCATTTACTGTAAAATCCTGACTTACATTTTGATATTCTCCAGCAAAAGTTGTAAAATCAGTCACTACATAATCAATAAAGTTTTGCTCGTCTCTGTTAAAATATACGGCGCTTGCACGAAATTTTTCAGACAACTTCACTTCTACTCCACCTTCTAAAGTTGTATTTTCTTCAGGTTCTAAGTTTGGATTTGGTCCAAAATTTCCAAATAATTGCGATAATGAAGGTGCAATAAATGAAGTACTGTACGAAGCAAATGCTTTTACATATCCTTTTTGGAATGGCATACGATACGACGGATTAAAATTGTATGTAAAGTGACTTCCATATTCACTATGGTTGTTCATTCGCGCTCCAGCGTTAACATTCAATCCAAAGTCAGAAACATACACAACATTTACATACGGATCTACAATAGAAGAAGATTGTTCTTCTGTAAATACCGTTTGATTGTCAATATAATTTACACCAACAACTGTGTAAAATTTGTTGTTGAAGTTATATTTATTAAAGATATCTACTGCAATTGTTTCAGCTTCAAAAGTTGATGGGAAACTTGATCTAAATGTACGATCAATAGAAGTATATGCCGCATTTAACGTAACACTACCATTTTTATACGTGTACTTTGGTGCAACTCCAAAACGATATTGTTCACTTTCCGATTGAAAGTTTGCATCTTCTATAGGAAATGAGTTATCAAAATCGTTTTTAAATTTGTCTAATGTTCCGTAAATACTAGCTTCAAAAGCATTAGAAAATTTATATCCAACTTTTACATTTGTATTTATTCTTGAAAAAGGATCACTTTCTTCTCCAATTACGGCCGATAAACCATCTGTACTTTGATGTCCAAAACCAACTACATAAGATAGTTTATCAACAGTTCCGTCAATACGAGCGCTGTTTGAAAAATCGTTAATATTATAGTTTGAATCGTCTTGCGATTGGTTGGTTCCGAAAGAACTGTTTATTGTCAACGCAATATCATTTTCAGATGCTTTTTTCGTTGTGATATTAATTACCGCTGTTGCCGCACCACTTCCGTACAACGTACTTGAAGCTCCTTTAATAATTTCAATCGATTCAATTCTGTCTAAAGAAATTAAACGTAAATCAAAATCGTTGGCAATAGAAGAAGGATCGTTTACTTGAATTCCGTCAATTAAAATTAATACTTGGCGGTTGTTTCCTCCACGTACAAAATAACTTAGATTTTGTCCTGCGTTACTTCTACTTCCTAAAATTTCAATTCCACTTTTGGTATTGATTACCTCAGCAATCGTTTTTCCTTGGTTTCTTGCAATTTCTTCACTTGAGATAGAAATTACCGTTTTTCCAGAGTTTTCACGTTTCAATGCGTGACGTGAATCTGAAATGACAACTTCATCAAGTTGTTCTTTTTCGTCTTGTTGTTGTGCAAATACAGAAGTACAAGCCAATAACAAAGCACTAACAGATAGTACTGTTTTTTTCATTTGTTTTCGTTTTATGGGAAAAAGTATGGGTTTCCATACGCAAACTCTTATCCCGAAAGTTTGACATTAATTGCGAAATGTGGCAGGTCTCCTGACTTACAATTTGCTATATACCTTCCCGAATACTCAGTGGTCATGTAGTTATAACAACTCATTGTTGAAATGAGGTACTGAAAATGTTCAGCACATGTTTACAGTTGCGGGAACAGTTCAAGACTGAAGGAATGTTTCCTTTTCACTTGATTCCCTTTTAATTCGCACATACAAACGTATGTTTGAAACCAAAATTCGGCGCAAAAATAAACATTCTTTAGAATCTATCTACTAAAAGATGAAATAATATTACTTTTGAAAAAAACTAGCGAAACCATTTATGCAATCTTTCAAATCTATTTTTTGTCTTCTTATTATACTTTGTACATTTACTTTTTCGTGTAAAACGGAGAAAAAAGAAGCGCCACAAGAATCATTACCTACAACGCAAACACCTGAAAAAGAGCAGGGAAAATTAAAATATGCCAAGAAATTTTCCATTGAAAAAAATGGAGATATTACAGTCATTACTGTTTTTTCGCCTTGGCCAGATGCTGATAAAAATTTTACGTATGCGCTGATTCCAAGAGAAAAAGCCGCTGCAATTACGCTCCCACGTGATGTGTATGATGCAATTATTCTGACTCCTATTGAACGTGTTGTAGTAACTTCAACAACACATATTCCAACATTGGAAATGCTTGAAGTTGAACATGCGCTGGTTGGTTTTCCAGATACAGATTATATTTCTTCTAAAAAAACACGTGCTTTAATTGATGCAGGAAAGATTAAAGATATTGGTCAGAATGATGAAATTAATATGGAATTGTTACTGGATTTACAACCAGAATTAGTCATTGGATTTTCGATCAACAATTCAAATCCTACGTATAAAAAAATTGAAGATTTAGATATTCCTGTAGTGTATAATGGCGATTGGACAGAGGGAACGCCACTTGGAAGAGCAGAATGGATACAGTTTTTCGCACCATTTTTTCATAAAGAAGCCAAAGCTACAGAAGTATTCAATACGATTGAAAAAAACTATATAGAAGCAAAACAACTCGCAGAAAAAGCTACAAAAAAACCAACGGTTTTGGCTGGTGCCATGTATAAAGATATTTGGTATTTGCCTGCTGGCGAAAGTTTTCAGGCACAGTATTTAAAAGATGCCAATGCAACTTATATTTGGGAAGACTCTGAAGGCACAGGAAGTTTATCGCTCAGTATTGAAAGTGTGTTAGACAAAGCTGCCGATGCTGCTATTTGGATTGGTCCAGCACGTTTTAAAACCTATGAAGACATGGAAAAAGCTAGTAAAATGTATACTAAGTTTGCTCCGTTTATAAACAAAAAAATATATTCTACAGCAAATACTCTTGGAAAAACTGGCGGAACTATGTATTACGAATTAGCGCCAACACGACCAGATATTGTGTTAAAAGATATCATTAAGGCAATTCATCCAGAAGTGTTGCCAAATTATAAACCTTACTTTTTTAAACCTTTATTATAATTGCCAAATCAATCGTCATATAGCGTTACGTTTATCATACTTAGCTTAGTATTGATCAGTTGTTTTCTGATGAATATTAGCTTAGGTTCGGTTGCAATTCCGTTAAAAGGAATTTTTGCGGCGTTTACAGGTGGCGAAATTGATAAAGAAACCTGGCGAATTACTATTTTGAGTATTCGGTTACCAAAAGCTATTGCGGCAATTTTAGTTGGTTTTGGATTGTCATTAAGCGGTTTGTTGATGCAAACATTATTCAGAAATCCACTTTCTGGACCTTTTGTGTTAGGATTGAGTTCTGGTGCAAGTTTGGGCGTTGCTTTGTTAATTATGGGCGCATCCGTATTTGGTGGTTTTTTAGGAACACTTTTACTATCAAGTTATAGTTTGGTAATTGCGGCAAGTATTGGCAGTTTCTTGGTTTTGTTGACGGTTATGGCGGTTTCGTATCGTGTAAAAGATACGATGTCAATTTTAATTATCGGATTGATGTTTGGAAGTATTACAGGTGCAATTGTAAGTGTACTAACCTATTTTAGTGATGCTGACGAATTGAAACAATTTATGATGTGGACACTTGGTTCCTTAGGGAATTTAGATGCGCAAGAGTTGAGCATTTTAACATTTTTAGTGGTTTTAGGAATTGGCTTAAGTGTTTGGGCTATTAAATCCTTAGATGCTTTTTTATTGGGTGAAAATTATGCCAGAAGTTTGGGTGTAAATATTAATAAATCGCGATTGCTTGTTATTATCGCAACCAGTTTAATGGCTGGAAGTTGTACAGCTTTTGTTGGACCAATTGCTTTTATTGGTTTGGCAGTTCCGCATATTACACGATTGTTTTTTAATACAACAAATCATCGAATTTTAGTGCCAAGCGTCTGTTTAATTGGTGGAATTTTAATGTTGGTTTGTGATAGTATTGCACAAGTTCCATTTAGTGAAATTACACTTCCTATCAACGCGATTACGTCTATTATTGGCGCACCAGTTGTGATTTGGTTGTTGGTGAGAAAACGGAAGATGATTTTTTAGACTTGTTCACGCGTAGGCGGGAATCTCTTAGATTTTTAGATTCGCTTCACTGTTGGATGTTAGGTCGCTTTGCTTTTGGGTTTTGAGTTGCTTCACTGTTTGGTTGATTGGATTTCTCACGCATGACAGAAAACCAAAAACTAGGTCCTAAAAACCATAAAATAACGTACCTTTATCATCTAACTAAAAGCCTATTTCTACAACAAACACATATCCAGTTTTACAAGCTTCAAATCTTTCTATTGGCTATCAAGATAAAGCGAATACTAAAGTGATTGCAGAAGCTATTAATTTTCAAATTTCGAAAGGAAAATTAGTTTCATTGGTTGGCGCAAACGGAATTGGAAAATCTACATTGTTACGAACGTTGGCAAAGATTCAACAACCACTTTCTGGAGAAATATTATTACAAAATAAGTCGCTTCACTCCTATGCTAGCGGCGAATTAGCCAAAGAAATTGGTTTGGTTTTAACAGAACAATTGCCATCTAAGAATTTGACCGTGTTGGAATTAATCGCGCTTGGACGCCAGCCATATACTAATTGGATTGGAAATCTTTCAAATCATGATTATGCTATTATAGAAAATTCTTTAGAGAAGACAAATTTGCACGAGTTGAAACATCGGAAATGTTATACATTAAGTGACGGACAGTTGCAAAAAGTAATGATTGCACGCGCGTTAGCACAAGATACATCTATGATTATTTTGGATGAGCCAACGACACATTTAGATATGTATCATAAAGCATATGTGTTGAATTTACTAAAGAAATTAGCACACGACACACAAAAAACAATGCTATTTTCTACACATGAAATCGATTTGGCAATTCAGTTGTGTGACGAAATGATTGTGATGCATGATGGTAATGTATTTTCAGGAACTCCATGCGAATTGATTGAACAAGGCGTTTTTGAAGCGCTATTTCCTAATGATTTGATTGCTTTTGATGCAACTTCAGGAAGTTTTAGGGTAAAGAACAATTGATATATCTACAAAAGAAAAGCGCCTTATCAAAAGATAAAGCGCTTTATAAAAACTAACCAACCAAATGTAAAACGACTCTATGTACGCAAGTAACCAGCTCTGTGTACTGTCATCATCGTAATACACATTATATAAGACAATTTCCATGCCAAAATGTTACACGTTTCCTTAAAAAAAATCTGACTTTTGTGAAATAATCCCAAAATTGTGTTAATAAAAAAAACACCTCACAAACGTGAAGTGTTTTTTTACTAAACTAACCAACCAAAATGTACTATGACTCTATTTACGTAAGTAACCAGCTCTTTGTAACGTCATCATCATGGTACATATATCATAAACCAACTTCTGTACCAAAATATTGTATTGACTTTTAAATTCTAACAAAACTTTAGCATTTGAAAGCTTCATGATTGCTTTTATGCTAACTCAATTTTACATACAAAAAAACGCTTCACAAGTGTGAAACGTTTTTTTACTAAACTAACCAACCAAAAATTGTATTATAACTCTCTTTACGCAAGTAACCAGCTCTTTGTACGGTCATCATTATAATACACTTTATATAATCCAACTTCCGTGCCAAAATGTTCTGAGTCTTCTTAAAAATAAGTGTGTTTCTGTTAAATATTCAGAAAGTTATGTTAAGTCTATTCATAAATGTAGTAATTGATCGAACAATATATACTTGAGAAGAGTTTTATCGCCTAAAAAAACATAGCAGCATCTACAACTAAAACTACTTCACTGACAACTTTTATACAATTTGGCAGATTTCTAAAAAAAGTCGTAAAATATGATCTCGTTATGCAACTTACAACTCATACGTTCGTCATTCAGACTTCTTAAAGTTGCGTTTCATTAACAAAAAAACGCTTCACAAGCGTGAAACGTTTTTTTACTAAACTAACCAACCAAAAATTGTATTATAACTCTCTATACGCAAGTAACCAGCTCTTTGTACGGTCATCATTATAATACACTTTATATAATTCAACTTCCGTGCCAAAATGAATTTCTAACTATTAAAATTTAGCCAATATCATTACTTTTTGCACAATTTTTATTTTTGGTTAATAATAGCAAGTATTTCATTAAAAACAGCAATACTATCTATGGTTTGTAACGAAATACTTATATACATTTACATATCACAAACAACACAAGAGTTGTAATTACATGTTTTTATTACTGTTACAGGTTCTGTAACAGGATGATCACAAGTCTCTGTTTTACATTCAGCATTAACCCATGTTATTCTTCCTCCAGTTAGTGTTCCTACATGAAGGTTAGAAATTGATTTCTTGTTTAGTTTTAGTGATTTAAAGTTTTGTTTTTTCATAATGTAAATTGTTATAGTTAATATGTTTTAGGTTTAGGTAATTTTATCTTGGTCTTCTTGGTCCTGGCGCAGTGTCTGATGGAATTGTATCAACAGGATCATCCATTGGTACAGCATTGTCGGCTGGTTCTACATAGCCTGCATCTGGATCAAGATTAGGATCTGTAATTCCGCCAAGAATTTGAAACATCCGTGTTGTTTCAATATGATTGAATTGTTGTTTTTTTCATAATTTTAATGTGTTTGACTTGTGTTTCTTTTAAACTCTTTTTTAAAAAACATTAATTAAGACGAAGAAGATGTCGAATCATCTGCTGTAGTATCAGCATCGGGATCTTTGTTAGGATCTGTGATTGGTTTAGGAGTTAATCTTCCTCCCAAAATTTGAAACATCTGTTTTGTTTCAATACGATTGAATTGTTGTTTTTTCATAATTTAAATTGTTTTAGTTAACAATTCAAATGTATAGGTATAGAAAAATAAAACAACTGATATACATAGCTTTGTGATAAATAGGTGTAAAAATAGTGATGAATTAAAAATATAGTGTGACCAGTCACTAAATATCTGGGATGAACTTTTTTCATCTTCTCTAAAGGAAATCACATGTGATAAAATTCTATTCTTAAAAAATAGTACTTGATCAATAATTTTGATGAAAGTGATAAAAATGATACAGTGTTTTTTTACTAATTTTTAGTCGTTTTTATGCAAACAAAAAAACACTTCACAAGCGTGAAGTGTTTTTTTAAAACTAACCAACCAAAATGTAATGCGACTCTCTTTACTTCGAGTAACCAGCTCTGTGTAATGTCCTCACCGCGTTACGTTTTAGTATAAAACAAGTACCGTGCCAAAAAATAAAATCTAGTATATTTTTTGTTTGAAATAGATTTCGATATTTTTATAAATTAATACTATTCTCTTGAAAAAAATATTTGAAACCGAGCGTCTTATGTTGCGTGAGTTTACTCAGAAAGATGCCGCTTTTGTGCTTCAACTTGTCAATTCGCCTTCATGGTTAAAGTTTATTGGCGATCGTAATATAACAACGATAGAGGTTGCGACTCAGTACATAAAAAACAATTTAATGCTAAGCTATGAGATCAATTATTTTGGTTTGTGGTTGGTTTCACTAAAAGACACAGGAATTCCAATTGGTATGTGTGGTTTGGTGAATAGAGATTATCTTGAAAATATTGATATTGGTTTTGCTCTTTTACCAAAATATGAGCGAAAAGGATATATGTACGAAGCTACAAAGGCAACGATGAATTATGGAAAAAAAGTAATTGGTATTGATAAAATAGTTGCGATTACAGATACTAAAAATGTAGCTTCAATTGGATTGCTAAACAAAATAGGATTGCAGTTTGAAAAAAAATTGCAACTCTCCGATGATGACATAATTTTATTATTTTCGTAGCGTACTTATAGTTTACAAAAAAAGAACTCACAACTCACATGAATCCTAAACTAAAGAAAGGCATAAAAGCTGGTCTTGCAATGTATGGAATTGGTTTTTTAATCTCATTGCTATACTACGTATACGTTCCGCAAAAAAGTCATATGCCAGCAACTTACATGCTTGTTTTAATTGGTTTATTTTATATATCATTCATACTTTTATTCGTAAATATATTTCTGTTACTATTTAACAAAATAAGATTGCTCATTATGGGGTTTATAATTACAAACATGATCTATATTATAGTATGCTTGATCTTTCTGTATTTTAAGCCGATTTGATTTAAATTTCTAAACCTTCTACAAAAAACTTTTTTGGTAAATATTCTTCGCTAAATTTTTGATGTACATAATTAAACCACATCACTTTATATAAAATTTCAGAAGTAATTTTTCTTTGGTTACCATTTGGATAAAAGAGTTTTTCTTGAGGTTCTTTTTTTATTCCTGATAAAATAAAATCTGGAGTTTGATATGAAGTTTTCTTTAGTTCTTCATTATTTTTTTTTTCATAGGACTTTCTGTGTTCTAGTTTTTTTGTTTTGAATTGTACCACTTTTCCATATAAATAATTAAAATCACTTACATAATTAGTAACTTCATCAATTAAACTTATGCTTTCTTTTCCATTTTCATCAACTTCATCTTTTCTATAAAAATTTAATTCTTTATGTGAAATCAGAAAAGATTCAAATAAAGTTTTCTCTTCAAATTTACTTGTATTGGCACAAAAATAAACACAAACGTATTTTATGAAATCTGATATTTGAGCTTTTTCAATTTCTTCACTAAATATTTTCTTATTTTTATAATCTTCTAAATAAACTTCTTTCACTAACATTAAAGGAGGTACTAGTAAACTTAAATCTTTTATACTTGAATGATTTTGTGTTAAAGGATGTGATTTTAAAGTAACTATATCACCAATACCAAACTTATTTTCTAAATCCATAAAATATTTTTTTTAAATGTACGAAAAAAGTTAGATTTGTCGTAAGTAGAGAAGTTCTTTAAAATTTATGATATTACATTTACAGAACTATTGTATCAATTATTTAATTGGTCACTTAATCTGACCATTTTTGGGATAATACATACGAGATTAAGAAGAATGTAATTGTTTGTATAATTTCTTGCTTTATGCATAAACCAAGAATTATACCAAACGAGTCTGTCTTGCTATTGAGACATCTTGTCAAGCTTCCCACTAGGAAAGCAATCAAGTAGCAAACAGCTAAGATAACTAAATTTCTTGGATATGTATCAATCATAAGTTCTAAGGTATTTAAAGTCTTTGACGTAAAAATGCAGCGTGAATCGAGAATTCGGTTTGTGGTTCAACTCGAAAGAGTGTTATGTAATTATTCAGATAAAAAACGTGGGAACTTCTCATACTTTTTTAATTCATGCAGAAACAAAAAGATTGGTTTAAAGATAGAGGTTATCTACATTTTTCTAATAAAACACCATTACGTGTTAGGAAGAGTGTGTTTAACTATGTCTCAAATTCTAAGAAAGTAGCGAGTCACTCTTTTTATCCTTTAATTTTTAAAGAAATAAAACAAAGACGTTATAAAGAATCAAGTTTTGAGGAAATAATAAGACGTTCTCATAAAAAATGGAAGGACGGGAAAATAGTTTCTAATACTAAAATCAGAGAAATTTTATACACAACACATATAGATGCGCATGTGTATTCATATTACACACAAAAAATTATCACTCCGAAGTATGAATATTACCTGAAACAAAATGCGCTTCTATCTGATTCAATTACAGCATATCGACAGATTAAAACTGATGATGATATAAAATTTAAAAATAATGTACATTTTGCTAAAGATGTTTTTGATGAAATAAAAAGGCGAAAAAACTGTGTTGCACTAGTTTTAGATATTGAGAACTTCTTTCCTAGCTTAGATCATAAAATTTTAAAGTTAGCTTGGGCTAAATTATTAGGTTGTAAAACACTTCCAAAAGATCATTACAATCTTTTTAAGTCATGCACACGGTTTTCATATGTAAAACTTAATGATTTAAGAACAAAGAATAATCATTTTGATGAAAAGAAAATTGCACACTTACGTAATAAAGGAAAACATACATTTTTTGAAAATATAAAAGAGCTTGTAGCTTCAGAAATAATAATTCATAAAAACCAAAAGAAAAATAAGAACGGAAAACTTATGGGAATTCCACAAGGTTTACCGATAAGCGCATTATTAGCAAACATTTATATGCTAGCATTTGATGAAGATATAATTAATGAATTAACTATAAAACAAGGAGTTTTTTACAGAAGATATTCAGATGATATCGTATTTTTATGTGAACAGAATCAAATAGATTTAGTTGAAAAATTTGTGGAAAAAGCAATTGATAAAATTAATCTTTCAATTTCATTTGAGAAGACGGAAAAAATACTTTTTAAAAGTGATTCAGGGCATTTACAGTGTTATAAAATTGAAAAAGATAACTCTTTGAAGAAAAACTTTCCTTTAAATTATTTAGGCTTTGAGTTTTATGGGTATCAGACTTTGATTAAATCGAAAAACTTAGCAAAGTTTTATCGAGAAATGAAAGATACTGTAAGACGAAAATCTAAACGCGTTGAAGCAATCAAAGAAAAGTATCTACTTGATGAAGCTCCTTTATTTAAAAGAAAAATTTATCGTTTATATAGTTTTAAAGGTGTTCAAACTCGTGAAATACCGACAAAAAGAGTGACATTCATTAATGGAAAGCAGCATATTCATAAATATGATAGAAAGTTCAGAGGAAATTATTTACGATATGCATATAGAGCTTCGGAAGATTTAGAAGCTCCTGAAATAAAAAGGCAATTGAGAAATCATTGGAAAATTTTACAAAAAACGCTCAGGAAATATGAGTTTTCAAATGTAAGAGATTCATAATTCAACATTCTGAATTTATAATTAACACAAAATACTATCTTTACACAAAATCTAATTCATGTCAGAAATCGTTATTTATATTATTCTTATAGTAGTGTTTTTAGCTGTTGGTATTTTCTTAGGAATGTACATCGGAAACCTTAAAACAAAAGCACAACAAGAAGGTTTACACGAACGTAACCGTCAATTACAAACACAGTTTGATGATTTGAAACAATCCGCCCTAACTGAAACTGCAAAGCAAAACGAGTCGTATCAACAACAACTAAATGATGTAAAAAACAGTCTGATAAAAACAGAACAAGAACGTGAAGAAATTCGACGTGAAAAAGATTTCTTAAATGTAGAATTAGCCCGAAAGAACTCAGAATTCGAAAATCTACAAAAACAAAACCTAGAACGTGATGAAGCATTAAAAACGCAACAAGAACAACTTCGCAAAGATTTTGAGTTGTTAGCGAATAAAATTTTAGAAGAAAAATCATCCAAATTCACAGAACAAAATAAAGAGAATATTAAAAACATATTGACGCCACTACAAGAGAAAATTCAACATTTTGAAAAGAAAGTGGAAGACAGTCAAAAGGAAAATATTAGTATTCATTCCGCTTTGCGCGAAAAACTATCCGAACTCAGCAAAGCCAATTTGCAAATCAGTCAAGAAGCTGTCAACTTAACGAAAGCGTTGAAAGGTGATAGTAAAATGCAAGGAAATTGGGGCGAATTGGTCTTAGAACGTGTTTTAGAAAAAAGTGGTTTAGAGAAAGATCGTGAATATATAGTACAACAAAACTTCTCTCGTGACGATGGTTCACGCGCTATGCCTGATGTAATTATCAACTTGCCAAATAACAAGAAAATGGTAATTGATGCAAAAGTTTCATTAACCGCTTACGAACGTTATGTCAATAGTGAAGACCAAGAAAGAGAAGTGAATTTAAAAGAACATTTAATTTCTATAAAACGTCATGTAGATCAACTTTCAGCTAAAAAATACGAAGATTTATACGAAATGGAAAGTCCCGATTTTGTATTGATGTTCATTCCGATAGAACCTGCATTTGCAATTGCCATTAACGCTGACAATACCTTATACAACAAAGCATTTGAACAAAATATTGTCATTGTAACGCCAACAACATTACTAG
The DNA here is from genome assembly GCF_965283645.1 of Kordia sp. Lineage (GTDB taxonomy): Bacteria > Bacteroidota > Bacteroidia > Flavobacteriales > Flavobacteriaceae > Kordia. Next base: position 930,404 of record NZ_CBDIPG010000001.1, read on the forward strand.
CAACTCTCCGTACAATTGATACGATGTGGAATAATGAAAAGCAACAACGAAATGCAATTGAAATTGCGCGCCAAGCTGGTTCGTTGTATGATAAGTTTGAAGGATTCATGAGCGATTTAATCGGAATAGGTAAAAAAATTGATGCTACAAAATCTGACTATTCTTCAGCAATGAACAAACTTTTTGAAGGTCGTGGAAATATTATCACAAGTATTGAAAAAATTAAGAAAATGGGCGCAAAAGCAAAGAAATCACTTCCCGATACAATCATTAAACGTGCGGAAAGTACTGATGAATTGCAGGAATAGGTTTGGTGTTTGTTGAAATATAAAATACCAATAGCTAATCAAATATAACAAGGCAAAAATAGTTTCAAAGTACTTCTCGATACAATTTTTCTTCATTTCATTACGAAAAATCACTCAAAGCGACCCAAAAGCACTTGCGCTGAGCGCAGCCGAAGTGAAGTGACCAAAAAAACACCTTATCTGAGAGTTTGATAAGGTGCTTTTGTGACGTTTCCATTCATTTGCTATTTCTTTCATGTTACACTTGACTTACGGTAATTGAAACAGCGTTTTCTAAACCTAATTCTTTGTTAACTTTCACTTTTGTTAAGATATCCATTAACTTCAAATCTTTTTTCCATTCTCCATTTACCAACGTTTGTACATCATATAATACGCCATCTGTTGCAAATTTAATTTTCAGTCCTTTGTAATTAGCATCATATTTTGTTACTACGGAAGCGTAATTTTCTTGAAACCAAAGTTCAGCTTCTCTTGCTCCTTTTGCTAATTGTTCTGGCGTTCTTGCTCTTTTCTTTTCTGCCGCAATTGATTTTTGTAAAGCAAGTTTTAATTCTTCTGTGACTTCCATTAAACTGTCATTTAATTGTTGTTCAGCTTGCGCTTCCATTAATTTTATTTCGTCCATTGCTTGCGCAATTGCAATGCATTCTTCCAATGCTTGCGCTTCAAATTCGCTTGTTGTTTGTGTTGCTACAGGAACTACTGTTGCCATTTCTTCTCCTACTACTGCTGTAGTTTCTTTTGTTTCGTTTGTTGAAAAATTGCATGCTGTAAATGCTAATGCTACTAATCCTAAAGCTGTGAATACGGTACGTTTCATACGAGTTTGTTTTTAAGTGTTATACTTTATTTATAGTTCAAATATGCAACGAAACTCAGGAAGAATTTGAATAGCTTTAGTATTCGTTAGAAACCATCTAGAATTCGTTGAAGATTGTTAAATTTCATTGCCTATCTCCAATCTTTCACGTATTTTTATAGAAAAAGAATACGCTGGTAAAAATCTTAACAATTTCAATCCAGCCATACTGAAAAAGAAAGATTGAATACATGAATGGAATGAATTTTAACTACGAAAAAGGCTTTACATTTAGTAAACATATTCCAGAAGACATATCGCATTTTGATCGCGTGTTTAATATTTTTAAAGACGTTCTCACGCACACGTCAGGCGATATAGAAGAAGCCTTTGAGTGGCTCGATACGCTCGATAAAGAATACAATATCTTCACGGACGAATACACATTGCAAGACTTTGAAGACGATCTGAAAAAGCGCGGTTACATCAAAGAAGAAATTGATCCAGATAAAGGAAATGCAGGCAACGGAAGCGGAAAAGGTAAAAATATATTGACAGCGAAACTGGAAGCTGCCTTGCGTTCGTATGCACTAGATCAAATATTTGGAAAGCTAAAAAGAAGCGGTTTAGGAAATCATAATACATCAAAATTAGGAAAAGGTGACGAACACAACGGAGAACATCGTGCGTTTCAATTTGGAGACGATTTGTCAATGATAAACATGACAGAAAGTATTAAAAATGCACAAGTAAACAATGGAATTTCAGACATACGTCTCACCGAAAATGATTTAATTGTTGAAGAAACAAAACATAAATCGCAAATGAGTACAGTGTTGATGATCGACATTAGTCATTCCATGATATTATATGGCGAAGACCGAATTACACCAGCAAAAAAAGTTGCAATGGCACTGGTTGAGTTAATTCATCGTAAATATCCAAAAGATTCTATTGATGTTATTGTCTTTGGAAACGAAGCATGGCCGATTAAAATCAAAGATTTACCCTATTTAAAAGTTGGACCATATCACACAAATACAGTTGCCGGATTGGAATTGGCAATGGACATTCTTCGCAGAAAACGAAACACGAACAAACAAATTTTCATGATTACGGATGGAAAACCAAGTTGTGTGCAGTTGCCTTCTGGAGAATTTTACAAAAATAGCAATGGTTTGGACGAAATGATTATTTCAAAATGCTTGAACAAAGCCGCACAGGCGCGAAAACTAAAAATTCCAATCACAACCTTTATGATTGCTCAAGATCCGTATTTACGACGATTTGTAGAACTTTTTACGGCACAAAATAGAGGAAAAGCATTCCTAACTGGATTATCTGGTTTAGGACAAATGATTTTTAAAGATTACGAAAAAAATAGAAAAAGAAGAATTTAAATATGGCACTACTTTTTCCGAAGTATCGTAATTACTTTGTTGAAGCCTGTGCTGAACTTGATTCAGTATTCTTTGGAGAAGCAAAGAAAACGAAAATAAAAAACAAAAATGATACACCTAAGTTTTAAGTTGTTTCATTTAAAAAAGAACAATTGAAAAAGAATAAAATTCATAGATGAAAAAAGAAATCACATTCAAAGAATTAAAGGATTCTGGATTTATAGATAAAACAATTAGTGAAGAAATTCAAGCAAATTTAATTGCACGAATCAAAGCAAATGAACCTGTTTTTGAAGGACTTTGGGGATATGAAGATACGGTAATTCCGCAATTGAAAAAAGCAATTTTGGCAGGACATCACATTAATTTATTAGGGTTGCGAGGACAAGCAAAAACTAAAATTGCAAGAAGCATGGTTGCATTGTTAGACGAATATATGCCAATTGTAAAAGGATCTGAAATTAATGACAGTCCGTTTCAACCTATTTCTAAATATGCAAGAGATATACTAGCCGAACATGGTGACGAAACTCCAATTTCGTGGGTACACAGATCTAATCGTTTCTTTGAAAAATTAGCAACACCTGATGTAAATGTTTCTGATTTAATTGGTGATATCGATCCTATCAAAGCGGCAACATTAAAATTACCGTATTCGGATGAACGTGTATTGCATTATGGAATGATTCCGCGTGCCAATCGATCTATATTCGTGCTAAACGAACTTCCTGATTTACAGGCGCGTATTCAAGTATCATTGTTTAATATATTACAAGAAGGTGATGTGCAAATACGTGGTTTTCAGTTGCGAATGCCGCTCGATATTCAATTTGTATTTACGGCGAATCCAGAAGATTATACCAACAGAGGAAGTATTGTGACGCCGTTAAAAGATAGAATTGGCTCACAAATTTTTACACACTATCCAACATCAATTGCGTTAGCGCGTAAAATTACCGAGCAAGAAGCAAATGTTTCCACAAAAGATAAATTGGCAATACAAGTTCCGAATCTTGCAAAAGATTTGTTGGAAGAAGTAGCGTTTGCGGCACGTAATAGTGAATATGTAGATGCAAAAAGTGGTGTAAGTGCACGTTTAACAATTAGTGCCATGGAAAACTTAATGGCCGCCGCAAAATTACGATTAATTGAAACAGATGCTGAGCAAACTACAATTCGTTTGGTAGACTTCATGTCAATTATTCCTTCAATTACAGGGAAAATTGAATTGGTATATGAAGGTGAACAAGAAGGTGCGGATGAAGTAGCTAAAATATTGATAGATGATGCCGTAATGACATTATTTGAAGATATATTTCCGCGTGTTCCTAAATTAGAAAAAGAAGGTGTAAAAACAACGTATACAGATGTAGTTACTTGGTTTGAAGATAACTTTATTGAATTGAATTATACAGCTACAGATGAAGAGTTTTATACAAGTATTAATATGGTAACACCTTTAAAAAGTATTATTGAAGAATACGCTTCTGATTACAGCAAAGAAGATCAATATTTTTGTAAAGAATTAATATTATGGGCATTAACGGTTAATAATAAATTAGATAAATCTGAAAATAGTACAGCTTTCACGTTTGATTCGGCTGGTTTCGGCAAACACTTTTTATAGAAATATATTTGAACTTAAATAAAAATGTTTCCAGAAAGTTATACGATTTTCTGGAAACATTTTGTTTTGTTAAACAGCTGTGAAAATTTATTTTTCGTCGCAAACTCCAGCACGCTGTGCAAGTTGCCACATAAAATCGGTACGGTAATATGTAGAATCTTTCGAAACCGAATTATTTTCATAATCTTGTAAAATTGGGGTTCCGTTGTAAGCAATTGGATGAATTCCTTGTGTGGTAGTATCTGTGACTTGATTTGGTAAAATAATTCCATCTCCCATGGAGCTAAACATTCCTAAATTTTGTCTTGGATTGTTGTTATTTAATGTAGCGCGTGCATGGCATGTAATACAGGAAGAGCTGGAAACTAAGTTTGCTTCTAAAATAGAGTTACCAAGGATTGTAGCCTTTCCTTCGTTAGTTGTGTATTGCGTTTGCGAACCTTTTAAACGGTAATTTTTAAAAGCTTCTGGAACATTATTTTCTTCGAATAAAAGTTTTAAAGCTTCTGAAGTTTCTCCCGTATTGTAACCCGCATTAACTACATTTCCTGGATTGGGACTAATGAAAGGTTCTGTACAACCAAAATTATCTTTACATCCTATATAATCACAAATACCCAGGTTTCCTGAATATTCAAAGGTAGACCAAACCCAATTTGGGAGTTCATGTGTTACCAAATGAAAACCGACTAAACCCATGAGTTGATCAGTTACGGAAGCTTCAATAATGTCTGGTGCTTCTTCGGATGCATCCTGTACTTCACTTACTACTGTCTTTTTACCACTTATAATCTTAGTATAGTACGATCCAACTTGTGATGAATCAACAGGAATCCATTGAGCTTTGATCATCATTGCATCTTGCGGAAAATTAATTCTTCGCTCTTTAGCCATTTTATAAACCGAATCCTGATTGTACAATGCATTGTCTTGAATATAGTCAAACATGGCTTTGTTAATTCGTAATTCTTCGTAATATGGATTGTCAAAATTAAGTGTCAACATCGTAAATGCGGTCGTTTCAAAATTACTATTCGGGCTAATTCGTTGATTATTAACCGCGTCAATGATAGCAACCGCTTTTGGATTTCCGAGTAAATTTTTAAATGAATCGGTAGGCCATTCTTTACCATTACAAGCATCTTCATATGTATATTCAGCACTTGCCCAAAACTCCCAATTTAAGTTGGTGGGCGATTCTGTTTTTATCTGGAAAGTTCTTGCCATTTTTTCCCATACATATTGATCGGTATGATAAGCGGCCATACTTGCATCCGGATCATTTTGTAAGGTCTCGTAATCTGTTTTTACTTGTGAACAATTGTACATTAATGCTGACAATAATAACAAGCAACTGGAAAATTTTAAGTTTCGTTTCATAATTTATGGTTGGTTAGTTAAACTCTTATTATTTCTAAGTTATACTCTCCTATTTTACTCACTTGTTAAGTTTGGTAAAAAAATGAGAGCATATATCAGAACTTTGCCATAACATATATGAAAGTACTTCTATACAGTATTAAATTGAGTTTGATAAATTCTTTTAACTAGTAGGAATATTTATAGTCTAAAAATTAAGTCTTTATAAACTATATGTTATGAAAAAAATAAATCAATTATAATAATAAAATGGTAGGTTAGTATATATGATTAGTTGGCATTATCTTTTGCAATTGCTAAAGCGGCTTCGTCTATTTTTTTCAAATCAATTTTCACAATTTCCTTAACTGCATATTCATAATCTTCTAAAACAACTTGATCTTTTGGTTGATGAGCCGTGAGTATTTTTTTATATGCAGTCATAAATGGAACAATATCAAGTAACGTATGATATTCACTTGTATGTTGTACAGCGGCTTGTGCTGCAAAGCGCGCTAAATTTCTCAGATATACAGCATATTTTCCTAAAGCTGTAGGCAATACCAATCCTATATATTCTAATTTTTTAGAAATTGTATCATCCATTTCAGTATCAAAAGTACCATTTAGCGTTGTTGAAGGGCTTATTTGTTGGTAACGATTTACTGGAACACCAATAATATTTTTAGTAGCCAAAGCATTTAGTGCGGCGGCACTTGCTAAAGTTCCCGTAATTGTTTCTGAAGGATTTGCATCGCTTGGTTGTTTGATATAATCTTCATAAATAGTTGGTATTTTTTCTAAATCTTCTTTTTGCCAAGCATGTGGTACAACATCAATAGCGTTGTGTTGACTTAAATAGTAAATTTTAGATGCGGCAATTTGTTTTTCGTAATACGAAGCAAAAGCTTCATCACCTGGTGTTGGCCCAGCAGTTGGAAACGCACCAATAGATGTTATTCCATTTGCATCCCATTCTGATTTTGTATCTGAAAGAAACAATGCTAATGTAGGAGACAAAGCACCGCCTAAACTATGTCCAGCAACGGCTATTTGCATTCCAGTTAACATAGGATTTTTCTTTAAGAAGTTTTTTAAAGCCGTAATTACAGTTTCTCCTTCATGATCTTTCATGTTACGTAAAATAGACAAGCCAACATACGTTCCATGTGAAATGTTTCCAGAACTTGGAACACCTGTTATGGTTTCCCAAGATTTTGTTGTGTGTACCGAAAAATCTTCTACTAGCCATCCAAATGGAGAGTTTACATTTGTTCCTGCAATACCAATTACCATTACATTTTCGTCTGCATTGTAATACATTCCCATGGTATTGTCTGCATGTACAGAATTTGATGTTGGGTCATTTGCATACACAATTGGTCCCCAAACAGCTTTCCAATTTCCAATAATAGAAGTCGTTTCTGACAGAACAGCGGCAGCAACCGTTTTTACATATGCTTGCATTTTAACCATTCCGCTTTTACAATCGGTTTGTTCCCATGACAGGTTAGAGGCTGAATTTACTGAGAATGATAAGCTATAAATTTGTTTTAAAAGTTCATTTGAAGGATTCATAAATTTTTTTCTTTTTTCTTGAATTACTAAGTATGTTTATAAACAAAGTAACTATTTTCCATATGCTTGTATTAGAAGACTTACACGCGAATATAGAAACAGGTATTTATACTGATAAAAAGAGAAAAATGTTTATGAGAATGTTAAAAAAAGGTCATATTTGTAAATAATTATTACTTTTGTAAATAAGTTATCCCAAATTGAAAAAAGAGTGAAGCTAAAAATACTTTTAACTATTTTATTATTTTCTTTTGCCACTACCATGTTCGCTCAAAACAATAGTAGTGTTGCATTAGCTTCTACGACTGAAACAGTTTTTAATATCTTACCAAATCCTGGAATTAACGAATTAAATATTAGACTTACAGAGAAGAAAAATGCTTCTGTTGAAGTTTATAATTTGTTAGGTAGAAAAATTTATACAGGAAAATTAACGACAATGCACAATGCTATTGATATTACTTCTTGGAAATCAGGAATTTATTTGGTAAAAGTAATTACAGATAAAAAATCGATCACAAAACGATTTGTTAAAAAGTAATTCTAGTCTTTCACAAATTATCTTTTCTTTTCTGCTTTAATCTTTTAGCACACATCTTCAAAATTTTTGTTATTGTTGTATACATTGTACAACTTCTTTTTTTCTTTAGTACAATTTTCTGAATATTAATAATGATGTAATTAATTCAAAAAAGAGTAGATTTCACTCATCATAAATTCATCACTAAAACAACTCTTTTAATACCTTACTACAAATTTAGCACGCACTTTTTTTATTAAAATTTTATATAAAAATTCATTTCATATCATAGTAAAGTCAATATATAAAAGGATTTGTGACGAACACCTTTATAATAGGGACAAACAATATTTTACTAATTTCATTATGTTTTAAATAATAGTATTTTTGTTTAAAACATACATCTTGAGCCACTACCAATATCTTATTCTTCTTTTTTTTACATTAAATATATGTCATGCACAGGAACATGTATACAAGCATTTTGGTGTAGATGAAGGTTTGCCAAGTTCGGAAGTATATGATGTTTATCAGGATAAACAAGGATATATTTGGTGTGCTACCGACAAAGGATTGGCACGTTACAACGGCTATGAATTTGAAAATTTTACCACACAAGATGGATTGCCAGACAATGTAGTTTTAGATTTTTTTCCTCAAAAAAATGGACAAATTTGGTGTTATGGGTATCAGAATCAAGAAATATTCTATTTTGATGAAGATTTTAAAAGGTTTCATAAATTTAAGTATAATAACCTATTCAAAAAATACATTAGATCTAATACTGTTGTAAAGAGCATTGTTGTTGATAAAAATGAATCTATACATATTGGTGGGTATAATATTTATGGAAAAATTGAAATAACCAAAGACGGAAAAGATATCAATCGTTATGAGAAAAACACTAATACGACTAAAGATCCTGGTGAATCTAAAATTAAATTTGCCATAAATACAAAAAATAATCTCCTATTTTCAATATATGATGATTATGAGTTTCCTGAAAATATTTTGACTTCTCATGAGACAAATATGGTAAATTCACGGTTAAAATTCGATCGGTTAAATAAAAATCAATATGCAGTTATAAACAATGGTTTGTGGATACTTTCTAAAAACGGATCTTATACAGCTGTTAAAACATCACATGCTCCAATTGGAGTTAAACAAATAAATGATTCTCTTTTTTTTGTCGGATATTATAACAATGGTGCAGAAATTAGAAACGTATCAGGTGCTGTAATCAAAACATTCTTACCTGAAAAATCGGTAACTAACTTTCTAATAGATACTGAAGGAGGTTATTGGTTTAGCACTTTAAATCATGGTGTTTTTTATGTGAAAAATCCTAAAATAAACGTGTTTCGTAGAGTGCATGTATCTTCTTTGACAAAAAATAATGAAAATGTATTATTTGCGGGTTTTAATAATGGTAATATTGTGAATATAACAAAAGGAAAAATTAATGTTATATACAAGGCGTTGAATATCAATAAAGCCATTGTTGAATATGATAAAATTCAAAATCATTTTTATGGATATAGTGATAAAGGTTTCATTAATTATACATTGCATATAAAAGATCATCCTAATTATGTTCGAAAAATTCCTGAAAACGTTGGAAATCCTTTGTTGTATTCGGGAACATCTTCCTATACAGTGATCAAGAATGATACTTTTGTTACCCATAAATTGAATCATAAAACGCAAGATGTATGTATGTTAAATGGAGAAGTTTTGATTGCAACCACAAATGGTTTGTTTGTACACAGAGATAGTGTTGTAAAAAAGAATCCTTCTTTAGACTTTTTGAATCTAAGAATAGATGATATCGATATCAATAAAAAAGCAACTACAGTATACATGGCTACACATGATGCTGGAGTTGTGGTGTATGGAAATCGTATTTACAATATAATGGAAGAAGATGGCTTGACAAACAATATTGTAAGTGAAGTTCATATTGAAAATGATTCTATTGTTTGGGCATGTACCAACTCTGGACTCAATAAAATTTCATTCCTGCCCAATGATACATTTAAAATTACAACAATTACAAAAGAAGATGGTTTATTAAGCAATGACATTAATGATGTAGAAATCGTAAATGATACAGTTTGGGTTGCTACAAAAGAAGGCTTGTGTTTCTTCAAAAAAGATATGATAGCAACAGATACAAGCTCAAAAATGATTTCGCTACATATAAAAGAAGTCAAAGTAAATACTAAATCCATTGATGATGCCGCTGTAAAACTTCCGCACTATCAAAATAATATCGATTTTTCATTACTAGCTATATCGCACAAAAACTCTAACAATTTTAATTATTTATATAGAATAAAAGAAATAGATACCAATTGGATTGCTACAAAAAATAGAAACATTCGATTTCCTTTGTTATCGCCAGGAAATTACACATTTCAAGCAAAAGCCTGTGTGTTAAATACTAACTGTGATAACGTCGTATCATATACCTTTAAAATTATGCCGCCATTTTGGAAAACGTGGTGGTTTTATAGTATGTGCGTATTTCTACTATCTGGTATTGTATATCTATTCTTTAAAATTCGTGTGTTTACGTACAACAAAGATATCATTCGTGAGCTCATTCGGTTGGCTATAAAACGTTTAAAACGGGAAGAAAAATTCATTAATTTTCGATCTAATGGAGAAGATTTTAAAGTTCCCACGTATGAAATTTTATACGTAAAATCGCAAGGAAACTATTTGGACATTATTACAGAAAAAAAGACGTACACAATTCGTTGCAAAATAGGCGATTTTATAGCAACTACGCCAGATGCCTTAGAATACCTTAGGATACATCGTTCACATATCATTAGAATTGATAAAGTATCGAGCAAAGGAAAAAATTGGGTTGTCATAAAAGAACAAAAAATACCCGTTGGAGAGACATATCTCTATCAATTAGAAAAAATTCAATTTTAACTAGAACAGTATTGAATATTGAGGTTTTGGTATAAATGTTTAGAATCCATAAACTCACAAAAGAACAAATCGACAAAATTCTAAATGTAAAAGTATTTTTCAACCAACACATAAAACCCGAAAGCAAAGTGACCCAAAAATCAAACCTAAAGCCTTTCCGTACACGTAATTTTCACTTTATACTTTTCTAAATCTTTAATATACTTTTCGAGTGTAAAATCTTCATGATCAAACTCTTCTCGTCGTTTACGCTTCATTTCAATACGTTTCAATGCTTTCAGAAACCGCTTAATGGCTGTAATATCGTCTAAAATTAAGCCATCAACTTCAATACCTTTTCCATCGTCATCACGTGCTACCATTGTAAAGTAAGAAGAGTTGCAATGTTTTACAGCGCCAGTTTGAATATTTTCTGCTTCCACGCGAATGCCTACAACCATCGACGTTTTTCCAACATAATTAATAGAAGCACGCATCGTAACCAATTCGCCAACATCAATCGGATTCAAAAAATCAACAGTATCTACGGAAGCCGTTACACAATACGCTCTCGAGTGTTTAGAAGCGCAGGCAAACGCAATCTGATCTAACAATGAAAGAATATAGCCTCCATGAATTTTTCCACTAAAATTAGAATGTGACGGAAGCATCAATTCGGAAATTGTAATTCTAGATTCTTCTGCAGATTTATATTGTATACTCATAAACGGTATTTCTAAATATTTGTTTAAAAATAATGAAATAAGTTCACTTCCGTGAGATAAATCTCGTTGAAAAACGAATTTTAGATCCTAACAAACGAATCTTAAAATAACGTACATTTTACTTCAATTTCATAGAATATTTGAATCAGTACGAACAAAAAATAACGCAAATGATACGCTCAAGTTTGACTTAACTGCTCAAATTAACTGTTCATTTGAATTGGATTACCATACTACAAAGAAGTTTATTTAGAAGACAAAATTGTATTTATATGTACATAGAATCACAATAACAGAAACAATGTAAACAGCTTACTGACAAACAAATATCTGTTTTTCCGAAGTGTCAGTAAATGCTTCTTCGTTAAAACTTCCAAATTTATGAATGATATTAAAATCATTCCATGTAAGGTAAGAATCTAGTTCCTGTGGAAAAAACAATCTCATATCCAAGTTTTGAATTGAATTAAATTCACCATTAATGTAATAATGCCATTCTATACGATTAATCTGAGTTTTATTTTCATAGCACATTTGCTGTTTTATCAATACTTCTCTTCCATCGTTGGTGGTATATTCGGCAATTTGCGTATGATCTTTTTCAGCTTCAACAATGTATTGAATATTCGGATTGAAGCAATCTAACAGAAATAAACCTCCTTTTTTGAGATGATTTTTAACCACGGTAAACGCCTTAAATAAATCTTTATTTTTATATAAATGATGAATTGAGTTAAATGGAATAAAGATAAGATCGTATTTTTCTGGCAAGTGCAAAGTTCTAATATCTGCTTCTATAAATTCAATTTCTAATCCTTCTTTGGAAGCTTTTGCTGTTGCCTGTTCAAGCATTGAAGGTGTAAAATCTACGCCAGTAATATCATATCCATCTTTTGCGATTGGAAGTGTCAATCTGCCTGTACCACAACAAAGCTCTAGTATACGAGCATCTTTATTTTTTGGAAGCCACCGTTTGTAAAACTCCAAATCGGCTAGATTGGTGTTCATTCCATCATAGATATTTGCATCATAAATTAAATCGCCAACTTTATAACTATCATTCATTTTGTCCTTTTCTACCTATTATGTTATCATGAATACATAAAAAATAATGTGTAATTCTATTAAAACTGCTTATTATTTTCTATAAAAGTAGAACAAAGATTATACGTATGCAATCTACTTTTCCGTAAAGAGTTGCTTATAGTAATTATATTCTGAAAAAAATCTGAGATTGCTCCAGTTTGTTCTCTACTGCATTCAACTGACAGTTTGCACTGAAATTAAATAGATTGGTACAATAATTAGAAATGCTTCCTGCAATCGTAAGACTTTAGGAAGCTTTTGTTATCGCTATTGAGTTGATTTACTCTAATGAAGTTTCCTTTTTGTGAATACAAGCTAGAATAATATTGACAAGTGGAACTAAAAATAACCAGCGATTGTATCCTGCATCGTTAAGTCTTCTAAAACCTAAAGCTATAAAAGGAAGAAGCGTTAATATCAAATAGATGTCGCCTAAATTATCAATACCCAATTTGACACTCAAAATTCCTAAAATAAATACAATTATATTTTCAATAAGGAAAAACATCCAAAATTGTTTTACAGTTGATTTACCTGTAAAATCAAAAGTTCTTTTTAGTGGTTCAATGTAATAATTCATACGTTATTGGTTTTAACAGTTTTTAGTCATCTTATCATTTTGACGACTTTTTTCTACAAATTACTACAATAATTATCAAATCAAGTTATGGTTTTCCGTAAAGAAAAAAAATAATTCGTGAATTCGTGACAAAAATAGATTCTTAACTTCTCAACAATGACCATGCAAAACAAAAAAAATGCTTCCAAAAACCGTATGGCTCATGGAAGCATTTTCAACTGTATTTGCTTTTTTATTACATATCGACTAGATTCGATATAACAGTTACCATGCAAAGAGTTTATTTACTCAAATACATTTTTCTACGTGAATATAAGTTGTAGAAATCGTCATCTTTTAAGCTATCAATAAATAAGATGCTTTCTCCTGTACTTTTCATTTCTGGCCCTAAACGCTTGTTTACATTCGGGAATTTATTGAAAGAGAACACAGGTTGCTTAATGGCATATCCTTCTAATTGTGGATTGAAATCGAAATCCGTTACTTTCTTCTCTCCTAACATCACTTTCGTTGCAAAGTTTACATACGGTTCTTTGTATGCTTTCGCGATAAAAGGAACGGTACGAGATGCTCTAGGATTGGCTTCAATAATGTACACCATATCATCCTTGATAGCGAACTGAATATTGATCAACCCAACTGTATTTAATGCCAAAGCAATCTTTTTTGTGTGATCTTTAATTTGTTGCATCACAAACTCACCTAAGTTGAATGGTGGCAACGTTGCGTTTGAATCTCCTGAGTGAATTCCGCAAGGTTCAATATGCTCCATGATTCCGATGATGTATACATTTTCACCATCACAAATTGCATCTGCTTCAGCTTCTATAGCGCCATCTAAATAATGATCTAGTAAGAGTTTGTTATTTGGAATTTTACGCAATAAGTCTACTACAGTTTCTTCCAATTCTTGCTTATTAATCACAATTTTCATTCCTTGTCCTCCAAGTACATATGATGGACGAACCAAGATTGGGAAATCCAATTCATCTGCCAACGCTAAGGCTTCATCTGCATTTTCTGCAACTCCAAATTCTGGATATGGAATGTTGTTGTCTTTTAATAAGGTTGAGAAACTTCCTCTATCTTCCGCTAAATCTAACGATTGATACGTTGTTCCTAATATTTTTATTCCGTGACGATCTAACTTTTCAGCAAGTTTCAACGCGGTTTGTCCACCTAGTTGTACAATGACACCTTCTGGTTTTTCGTGTTGAATGATATCGTAAATGTGTTCCCAGAAAACAGGTTCGAAGTATAATTTATCAGCCGTATCAAAATCGGTAGAAACCGTTTCTGGATTACAATTAATCATAATTGTTTCGTATCCACATTCAGCCGCGGCTAAAACTCCGTGTACACAACAGTAATCGAACTCAATTCCTTGCCCAATTCTGTTTGGTCCAGAACCTAACACCACAATTTTCTTCTTGTCAGTTACAATACTTTCATTGTGAATATAACGTTTGCCGTCAGCAGTTTCTATTTCTGCTTCAAATGTAGAATAGTAATACGGTGTTTTTGCCGTGAATTCTGCCGCACAAGTATCTACTAATTTGTACACACGTTTTACGCCTAATTCTTCACGTTTTTTGTACACTTCACTTTCCCAACAACCCAACATGTGTGCTATTTGTCGGTCAGCAAATCCTTTTTGTTTTGCTTCTAACAGTAAATCTTTCGAAATAGAATCAATTTTATTATGTGAAGCAATTTCTTTTTCTAACTGGTGTAATTCTTCATATTGACGTAAAAACCACATGTCAATTTTAGTGATTTCGTGAATTCTACTTAATGGAATTCCCATCTGAATGGCATCATAAATTACAAATACTCTATCCCAAGAAGCATGTTTTAGCTTGCTTAAAATTGTTTCATAATTTTTATATCCTTTTCCATCTGCACCAAGTCCATTACGCTTTATTTCAAGTGATTGCGTTGCTTTGTGTAAGGCCTCTTGAAACGAACGTCCAATTCCCATTACTTCACCAACAGACTTCATTTGCAGTCCAAGTTCACGATCAGATCCTTCAAATTTGTCAAAGTTCCAACGTGGTATTTTTACAATTACATAATCGAGTGTTGGCTCAAATAATGCTGAAGTCGATTTTGTAATTTGATTGTCCAATTCATCTAACGAGTATCCGATAGCTAATTTGGTAGCAATTTTTGCAATTGGATATCCTGTTGCTTTACTTGCTAATGCTGATGAACGTGATACACGCGGATTAATTTCAATTGCAATAATTTCTTCTTCCGCATCAGGACTTACAGCAAATTGCACATTACAACCACCTTCAAAGTCACCAATACTACGCATCATATGAATTGCCATATCACGCATTTTCTGATACGTACGATCTGATAATGTCATGGCAGGTGCAACCGTGATGGAATCTCCGGTATGAATTCCCATGGGATCCATATTTTCGATTGAACAGATAATTACGACATTGTCATTTTTATCACGAAGTAACTCTAATTCGTATTCTTTCCAACCCATCATTGCTTTGTCAATCATTACCTCATGAATTGGAGAAATTTCCAGTCCACGACGTAATAATTCGTCAAAATCTTTTGGATCGTATACAATAGAAGCTCCTGCGCCACCAAGTGTGTACGATGCTCTAATAACTAACGGGAAACCAAATTCTTGTGCAATTTCTTTTCCTTTTAAGAACGATGTTGCAGTTGCTTGTGGCGCCATTCCAACACCAATTTCAAGCATGAGTTCTCTAAATTTTTCACGATCTTCCGTAATATTAATCGCTTCAATATCAACTCCAATTAGTTTTACATCGAAGTCTTTCCAAATTCCTTTTTCATCAGCTTCAATACATAAATTCAAAGCAGTTTGTCCACCCATAGTTGGTAAAACTGCATCAATTTGTGGATGCTCTTTTAAGATTTCAATGATTGATTTTGTAGTTAAAGGTTTTAAGTATACATGATCCGCCATAGAAGGATCGGTCATGATTGTTGCGGGATTTGAGTTGATGAGAATTGTTTCGATTCCATCTTCTCGTAATGAACGAAGTGATTGTGATCCTGCGTAGTCAAATTCACAGGCTTGACCAATTACAATTGGGCCTGACCCAATAAGTAAAATTGAATTTAAGTCTTTTCTTTTTGGCATTTTGAATAGTTGTGTGTTGTGTTGCTAAAAATAAAAAAATGTTCAAGTATAAAAAAAGGTGTTGCTTAAAAAAAACAACACCTTAATTTATATGATTATATATCATTACTTCTTATGTCTCAATTCAGATGACACAGAAACTTTTTTTCTTCCTTTCGCTCTTCTACGAGCTAGCACTTTTCTACCGTTTACAGAAGCCATTCTTTCTCTGAAGCCGTGCTTGTTTCTTCTTTTTCTTTTCGATGGTTGAAATGTTCTTTTCATTATATAATTTCTTTAATTTCTCTTCTAAAATAATTGTATGTGCACGAGAGATTGTTTCTAAAAGTGCGGCGCAAATATACAAAGAGTTTTTACTTTCACAAACAGATTTTAAAAAATATTTACGATTGTTTTTTATACATTTGCAACCTCTATAAATATATACCGTTTTATGTTCAACAAAAATATTAAATTAATTATAGCTGCCGCAATTTTAGCATTCGCAATTTACCAAATTTATGATGACTATATTGGTAACGGAATTTTCTTGATTCTGCTAGCGGCAATCTTTGTATTGCTCTACTTTAAGAATGAGTTTATTTTATTATCTTTTTTAAAACTTCGTAAACAAGATTTTGAAGGTACAAAACGTTTGCTTTCTAAAATTAAAAATCCAGAAACTGCACTTACAAAAAAACAACAAGGATATTATTACTATTTACATGGTATTATGGCTTCCCAAAATAATTTGACTCAAGCCGAAAAACATTTGCGCAAAGCAGAAAAGTTAGGACTGAGTATGGATCATGATATGGCAATGGTAAAAATGACCTTAGCGGGAATTGCTTCTCAGAAAAATAGAAAGCAAGAAGCGAAGAGCTTGATGAAGGAAGCTAAGACGCTTGATAAACGCGGAATGATGTCTGAGCAAATAAAGATGATGGAACAGCAGATGAAACGCGCTTCAAACGCTCCTAAACAGCATTATGGAAACCGTCAGCAAATGCGAAGAAGATAATTTCGTAAAGTGAAAAAGAAAATATATTGCGAAAGCGACTTGTAATAGAGTCGCTTTTTTTATTTCTATTTGTTCCATAAAGATTTACTATCGCAATACACTATACTAAAATCTCAATACTATTTTTTAGCACGATGGCGAATAACATCAGGCACAATTTGTGAATCTTCTTCTACAAAATGATGCAAGTTGGATAAGATTTCTGAGTTTTTGTTATTGTTTGAAATCAACTCATACGCAATACTTTGAATGTCTTCTTTTGGAGCTACCGGTTTTTTAAACTCCGTTTTTAATACGTTTAAGAAGTTAAGATTGTTTGCTTCTTGCACTTCATATTTGTAAAAATGATTGATTTCACTTTGAAGTTCTTTTTTACTTTCAAAATGTACAAAGTGATTGTTTAAACAATTGACAGCATCTTTGTTTTCGCGCCAACCTTTTACGAGTAGTTGACTTGCAGCAACTTTGTCGTCCATTTTTTTACGATAAATCAACGACGCTTTTACATACTGATCATTCTTGGCATAATCATCAACCACAATTTTATAATGATGATGTGCATTTTTAGTATCTTTTATTTTGGTATAAATATCACCAACCGATTCATGCGCGTCTAGTTCTTTATAAAGTTTGATCGCTTTTTTGTACGAACGTGCTTTTTCATAACATTCTGCGGCATTTTGCTTGTCGTTGCATTTTTTTAGATAAATTAATGCCGCATCACTGTGCAAGTTTGCTTCTTCAAAAATATACGCGGCTCTGTATGGATTTCGAAGTAGTTTGAGTTGAATATAGGCGGCTTTTTTGAATTGTTTTTTCTCAATAAAACCATCACATAACTTTTCATACCGATCCATTAGTTTTTGAAACTGATCGTCTCCAACGGTTGTTCCACCACCATTTCCACTAGATTCTCCTGACGATTTAAACATGGAAGCAATGAACAATCCTACACCTAAAAATATAATAATTATGATAAAAAGTGCTAACAGAAAACCACCAAAATCACCATTCAGAAGTGTATCAAAAATGATGTAAAGCAATTTTAACATCAACAATACGATGATGAAATATAAGAGTTTGCCTTCAAATCTACTTTCTTTATGCATCGTCTTGGTCAAATTTTTTGTTTCTATTTAATAATGTATATAACATCCTTAGTACGATAAATGCCGCTATGACACCAAAAGTTCCAGGAAATCCATCTTTATTTAATATTGGGTAGAAAAGATACACTAATAATCCTATAATTATGATTGTTAGGAATATCTTGTTTTTGGCACTTATTTCATTTCCACCGAAATAAAAAGCACTTTTTCGTTGATTTTTATCTTCACTTTCATCATCATGAATGTCAAATAATTCACTTTCATCAGGTAAATCTAACCAAGAATGCTTTTTTTCTAGCGGTTTTTTCTGCTCTTTTTGTTTTCCATACAGTAGTAAATATCGAATGAATAATAGCAAAGCTAAAATAGCAATAATAGCCAAAATGGTTTGAATAATGCTGCTTTCCGGTGTTGGTTCAAGTTGTTCTTCACGCTGTCTTGTGTCCGACAGATCAACATCTGTATCCGTATCTTCATCTTTTGTATACGTGGTTTCTGTATCTGGTGTTGGTTCAATATCTTCATACGGATTAACGACTTCTTTTTTATATCTGGTCTCTTTTACAGCATTTAATGCTTCATACCCGATCCAAAAAAGCACTACAATTGCCAAAACTGCGAATACTATTTTTAGGTAATTTATTACTTTACCATCAGTTTTTCCAAAACCTAACGATTCAAAAAAGCCGCTTTTAAATTTGTATTTCGCAAATGCTTTTCCTCTTGAAGTTCCCATCATGTCTAACGGAATCGCCATTTTGAGCGCCGCATCAGGATTTTTATCTAAGTAATTTAAATATTTTGCAACCTCAGCATTGTTTCCTTCCAATACTTTTTTCATATCAAAAGGCAAATCTTTAGGGTCTACTTCCTCTGAACCAAATGGATTTTCCAACGCTTCCACTTCTTCCACTTCTTCTATTTCAATACTGAAAGAGGCAACTTGTGTTGGAATTTTGACACCTTTTGCGGGTGTTTCAATTGTTGGAAATTGTTCTTGTGGATTTTGTATAATTGTTGCCCAATTTAATACTTCATTGAGTTCAATCATGCCAAATTCATGATGAAAAAAATGTGGACTTCCATTTACCAATTTTGTAAATTCTTCATCTGTCAACGCCATATTCAACGCTGTGTTTTCAGGAATAAAGAAATTTTCGTGTACTTTTTGTATAGTTATGTTGTTTCCTATATCTATATTTTTCTGAGCTGTTTTTAGAATTAGTAACACACCCGAAATACCATTTGCTTCCATACTTGGACATGCGTACGCTGTACAGTCGGACAATTGAAGTTTCATGCGTTTCACTTCCTGCAACCATACTTTTGGCGACGCGTGCTTGATGAAAATTCCGCAACGTGGATACGGATTGTGATCGATAAATTGCAACGCTAACTTCATGAATTTATGATATTTACGATAAATGGATCAATATATTTACGCTTGAAATCTTTTACACTGCTAACTTTTAAATTTGAATCTTCTGGCAAGAAATATTCATTCCCTGCAAATTCGGTTTTGGTTGCCATTGCCAATGTTATTTCGATGTAAGAAGATAAATAAAAGGTTTCTATTTCTGGATTTGGGCTTAAAAATGCTAAAATTCCTTTTTTATCTATCGCAATTTTACTTCCGTTACTAAACCTAAATTCTGTTTTACTAATATATGTTGCAACTGCCGCATTTCCTTCTTCTTTTCGATCTAATTGAAATAAAAAATAATCATCCGAAATGTGTAATTTATGCAAGTTATTAAAGACAAATTCTAAACTTTTAGTAATTGTAATCGATCTTATTTTTGTAAATATAGAACCTGGAAAATATGCAAAATAGTTATCAATACACCTTTTATAATGTTCTTTGAGTTCATTAGAAGGTTGCGTAATTTCGTCAATAAACGTATGCTTTGTATCTATTTTTAGAAAAACAGGATCGGCGCTGTAATATTTTTTTGTGATGAGATATAATTCGTTTTCATGCACTAGTAAGTTTTTAACCGAAGCGTTACTTTGTTTACTATAATCGCCTGTAAATGTATGCGAATGAAATTCTCCTTTTACAATAATTTTGTTGGAAGAATTACAAGAAACGATTATAAATTCATCGTTACGTATTGTTGCTATTAATGGTTTTTTCATACCTGTTACAAAACGAACATCTGTTCTGACAAGATTAAATCCTCTGTCGTGATCGTTCATTCTATACAAAGCGCCTCGTTTCTGCAACACATATCCGGTATCAGCTGTGAAAAAGTGTGTTAAATACCCGTTTGGATATCCATACAATAGTGGATATTCAATAATTGGTGCTTCTTTTTGAGATGTATTTTGTCTTTTTCGTCGCGAACTTGGTGGTTTTGCCCATAATTCTTGTAATGGCAATTGAATGTGTTTTACCAATCGTTTTGCGCTATTTTTAAGTTTGTATACGTCAATATTTCCTTCTGTATCAGCCGTAATAATTCCGCCAAATTTATCATGATGTACATTAAAAACATGTTGCATGGTTGCATGTTGCAAGGTTTTTGGAGAGGTAAATAAGGTAATTTCTATGTTTTCTTCTTCACATTCGTCAATAAATTGTAGTATCGCGCTTGACGCATCTAATAAAGGAGACGTTATTTGTAAACCTTCAATAATATCTATCTTTTCTTCAAACGCAAGTTGTATATAGTTTTCGCCAATTGCATACGGCTGAAAGTTCATTTCATTTTTTGGATGATGAATGAAGGCAAAAGCAGTTGCAAACGATAGTATTTTGGGTGTTCCCCAATTTTTTATAGTTGTATCAATTAGAAAAATTCGTGTGCGCAAATCTTCTTCTGGCGTTGTTTCACGACGAATAAAAAGTGCTTCTTTATTGGCGATTCTGTGTAAAAAGATTAAATCATCATTTGCGAATTCTGAAATCAGCAAATTATCAAACTTTCCTTTATTTGTGATGTCTGAGATTCCTCCGAGCGGCATTTCTCCTGGATGCACATAATGCATTGGCAGTTGAATTCCTGACCAAATTCGTTTGATTAAATTCCCCATAAAGAACGTTTTTGGGTCATCAATCAATTGTTGAATCAAGTCTGGACTGTCACTTATGGTTTCAATTTCGGCATCTTCTGGGGCAATTTCGACAGGTACCATTTTTCCCCAAGCTTTTAACAAAGCATTTACCGTTGGATAGCGTTCATGTAACAACGCTAACGAATTAAAATCTTTGCTTAGTGCAGACATTGTAATTTCGGTTTGCCTGCCACATTGGTTCAATTCAAACGCTTTATTTTGGATACAGGTTACAATTGCTTCTCCATATTTGTTGGACAAACCATGTTTAACTTCTTGAAATAAGAAGATGAATAAGTCAATTCTGTTTTTATTCTTTTTATATTGTTTTGGAAGTGAGATTAACGTTTCTAAAAAACATTGTGCTTCTTCAAAATATACATTTTTAAACAATAAATCGTCTTCAAATGTTTTTTGAATCTTTTTAAATTGTTCATCAATTGTCTTTGAAACTTCTCCAGAATTTGTTGCCAAGAAAGCTAAAATTAACGCACCAAAAGGAGGTAAATCATTAGCAGAAATTGCTTTGAGTATTTCTTCAATTTGTTCTTTGTACGCAATCGTAATTCCATCAGGAACACTGATACAGTTGATGCCGCCACGATAGTCAGATACATTTTCAATAACATTTTTATCAAATATATAATCAATTTCCCATTGCCAGAAATAGTCTGTATAGGATTGAAAATAGTATATAGCTTTTTGTTGCGTAATGCTCATGTTATTGTGATAATCGGAATCCGCTAATTGTCAATGGTTTTAATTGCTCTGCTGTTATTTTATAATATGTACTATCTTGCTGAAAAACAACATATTGACTGTGTTCTGTTTGTATATTTTTATGATAGAAATTGCTTAATTCTGGATGTTCAAAATCGGATCCTGTTGGAATTAGAAAGTGTTGCTGTTGCCAATAACTTTTCCCAGGAATGGGCAATAATGGAATTCCTATGAGAAGTGCTTTGTTGTTGACAATTGTCCATTGAATGGATTGTAATCGGATGGCTGGAGCTTTTTGGATGTACGTTTCTAATACTTCAAAATCAACTACTATTGCTTTCGATGCTCGCTCTACGCTTGAAGCAATCAATTTGAAATCTATCGTTTCGTTTACACCAAAATAATTGAAATTATAGTTTGGCATTTCTACAGATAATGCGTTGTTGATTGGCGACCAAAGCAATGATGTTTTGAGTCGTTCTTCGGGTAAATTTCCGCCAAGGAGAAATAATGCATTGTCTTGTTGAAAGTATATTTTTTTGAATGGAATGCTTCGTATTTCTGGACTATTGAGTTGATTTGGAGAGATTCCTCGAACCCAAATATCGTCTTCATCAGTAGCCATGCGTAATGTATTCCACACGCGAATTTGTGAAAGTTTTTCTTTGTATTTTGAAGGCAATCGCAACCAATATTCCGTTACGCCTTGTGCAAGATTTCTTTCCACAACTGATCTATTTCATTGTTTATGTATTGCTTTTTTTGTTGGTCTTTGATCCAATCGGTACGATTTTGCAAGTAGCGAAGTTTGTCTTTGATCACATTTAACTCTTGCAACGACAAACCTTCACTTGATAGTTTTAGTTTTAAGTTGGAAACTTCACTCATCAATTCTTCTGGATTTGGCGCTTTGTTGAAAAACGCTTGCGGATGTGAACGTTCTGTCGTTTCTTCCTTTTCAATTAACGCATTTACCGTTCCTTGCAAGGTTTCTATTTGTTCTTCCGTGTTCCAAATATATTTTAAGACCCATAAATCAGAAAGAATTGCTTCTGTTCTGTCGCACAACATAGCGCTTGCCGCCACTAAGTTTTGCATTTTTACCGCTCGCCTATCCGATACTTCTATTCCAGTATTTCGTAAACTGTGAATTAGTTCGATGTATGAACTTCTGATTGCCGATAAATCAACTTCTTTTACTTGATATTGTAGCTCTTTGATTTCGTCTGGTGAAATGAGCGTACGTTCTATTTCTTCATTTCGTTCAAGTTTCCAACCAGCATGCAATACTTCTTCTAAAAGATCGGGTTTTACGTTGTCTACTTTTAATCGAATTAGGAAACGATCTAGTAACGCCGCCAACGCTTCATCTTCTGGTAATAAGTTACTGGCACTTATGAACATTAATGCCGGTAATTTTTTTGTTTCTTTTCCGCGACGAAATATTTTTTCGTTTAACGCCATTAATAAACTATTCAAAATAGCCGAATTCGCATTGAAAATTTCATCTAAAAAGACCAACGAAGCTTCTGGCAGCATTCCGTCCGTATTCGTTTTTAATTCTCCTTCTTTTAGCAAACGAATGTCTAATGGACCAAATATTTCATTTGGCTCCGTGAATCGTGTTAATAGATAATCAAAGTTAATTCCGCCAATTACATGACTTGATAATTGTTTTACGATGGCACTTTTTGCTGTTCCTGGCGGTCCTAAAAGAAATACATTTTCTCTTGCCAATAATCCAATTCCAAGCAAATCAATTACTTCATCTTTTCCGACGAATATATTTTTGATTTCTTCAAGTATCGTACGTAGTTTTTTTGTTTCGTTCATAATGTGTTAAACTTCAGAAGTTAACGCTCTCCAAAAGTGATTTTTGTGTTCTCCAAGATGAATTGCGATATTTTCGTGAATGATTGTATGTTCTGTGAGACTGATGTCTTTTTTTTCAATGACTCGATCAATAAAGAGTGTTTTGAAGCATTCGTTTTGAAAGAGTTTTGCAAGTTGTTCTTGATCAATTTCTAAATCAAAACTGTGTCCAATAGTTGTATATGGAAATTTTTGCAAACGTATTTTTAAGATTTTCACCAACCAATCTTCAAAGTCAATTGCTTCCAATTCTTTGATAATAAATGGCAAAAAACGTAACGACAAATCTGCCGAAAGGCAACTGTTTGCCGTTATTTCATCTTTTAATGCTTCAAAATATTGATTGAGATCTTTTGGTTCTTCGTGTCTATGTGCTAAGAATTGTGCGCCAAAGTAGATCATTTTTCCGCCCCAAATTGCGGCTTCTCTGTTAAACTTTGGTACTTCAAACGGATAGTTTAGGGCTTCATTTTCATATTCTTGCTCTAAAAAATCGCCTAAATCATTCAATTCTTTATCACTTACTTTTGGTTTGTTTGTATATAAAACAAATTGCCCAGAAGTACGCAAGTGATGAATGGTTTGAAGTATGTTGTTCTTTGTGTTCAAGAATTTTTAAATAAAAATATTGTGTTACCGAGAAGGCATTACTCAAAAGAACGAAAATTATATGTAAGAAGCAATTTTGGCTGTTGGGTTTTTGTATCTCTACGGTGTTTAGGTGCAAATTGTTTTTCTCACTTGAAAAACTGGTAGTTTAGACAATTAGCTTTGAGTATTAAAAAAAGCTGTTCAGAAATTTCTAAACAGCCTTTTTGTTTTTTTAAAATAACTATAATATTTTATATTAAAGTATCAAGTGTGTAAGGGTTATTTACAGAATGACTTCCAAATTCTTTTAACAATTCAATTAAATTCCCTTTGTGTTTTGGGTTCTTCTTGATATAGGTTTCTACTACAGGCTGTTTCTCAGATGGAATACGGCTTAAGAAAAAAGGCCATAAACGATCATTTTCATATTTTTTATTAACATCTGGAAATTCAAAAAGTGGTTGTAAATCATTTTGTGACTTAAATGAAGGAGTATATTCAAAAAACCACTTCTCTTTTTCATATGTCAAATATCCCATTTCTTGAGATTGGTATGATACAAGAATAGTTGGATTTGTATTAGGTACAAATCCATATTCTTCATCAGATTTTTTTGATGAATTTATTTTAAATATATTTTTTATTATTTTTTTCATTTAACGGAATCTAAAAGTTGTGATAATTTTTCAAATCTTATTTTTAATATCTTCTCTATAATCTCTCTTCTTTCTTTTAAAAAGAAATTTTGAAATTTAGTATTTAATATTAAAATTGCCTTATCAAGACTTTCTTCATTAGTCCATATTTCTTTGTGATTGTTACTAATATAATTATTTTTTATTAAATAATCCACCAAATCAAAGTGATTACAAGATTTATTATTTGGTATGCTTATCTTTGGCGACGAATTTTTAACGTATTTATTTAGAGATTTATTGTTCCCTAGTTTCAGTTCAGAATATAAATCTAACATTTTCTCATCTGACTTATTCCAATATAATCCTCGCGCAGAATCATAAATGGGGGAAAATTTAGGGTTATGTTTATTTTTTATATGGGTTATAACTCCCCAATTATAATAATGTCTATCATTATTTCCACTTAAGGCATCAAATAATAACATGTGAAAAAAACTATCTAGTATGGTCTGATGATCTTTTTTAAAAACCTCTTTTATTGCTCTAGTTATATCATCAATATTAATATAACTTTTCAAAGAACGATCTTTGTCCATATCATCAATCCACTCAGTATTAGTTTCATTTAAATATCTAGACAAAATGTTAGCACCATGCTCTAATGATTGTTCCTCATTATGAAAATGTTCACTTAAAAAACGAATATAATTTTCGACATAAACCAATCTAGAATTTGCAATATTTATGCCAAAACATGTACCAATTTCTGTCATAAATTGTTCAGTAATGCTTTCATTAGGATACCATTTATGGCCAATTTTAGCAATATATTTAATCCATTTTTTTGGATTTACTTTTAGACATTTTTTATACTCATAAACTCTTATTACATCTTTTGGAGCATCTCCACCCACAGATTCATTAATACACTTAAAATTTTGTTGTTTCAATATATCTAAACCACTTAGTTTGCTAAATATACCCGACTTATGAATACATTTCTTTGACGTTAATTGCTTAGACATTAATTTATGTGTTATGAATTATTAACTACAAATTTTAATAGTTTACTTCGCATAATACCCATCTTCAGGAATTGCAATTTTATATTTTTTTCGTGATTTATTGTTCAATTTGTTTTCACGCAACCACGGATTGTGAATTTTTAAGATTTTGTAGTTAATGTCAAACTTTTTTGCAAAGCTTGCAAAATTCGTAACTGCTGTGTCTACTTCCACTTTATACGTTGGAATGTATGTGTATAAATGCTTGGCATTAAAGTTGAAACCGTATTTTTTAGCATTGGTAAAGATTTCTTTTAGCGCAATCACTCTAAAGATGTAACGACCAGTTTCTTCTCCTAGTAATAAATCATAATACGAATCTACTTGTTGCTCTGTTAAACGTCTGTTTACTCCTCCATTTCCTGCATTGTACGCCGCCGCCGCTGATGTCCAGTTTCCAAATTTCTTTTTAGATGCTAATAAGTATTTACATGCCACATGTGTTGCTTTTTCTAAATGAAAACGTTCGTCTACATTGGAATTGATTTCCATTCCGTTTTCTCTTCCAGTAGCTTTCATTATTTGCCAAAAACCTCTTGCTCCTGCTGGAGAAGTTACGTTTTGCAATCCACTTTCAATGACAGCTAGGTATTTAAAATCGTCTGGAACACCATATTCTTTTAAGATTGGCTCTATGATTGGGAAATATTTGTTTGCACGTTTGAATAGTAATAAACCGTTTGA
Organism: Kordia sp.; assembly: GCF_965283645.1. Lineage (GTDB taxonomy): Bacteria > Bacteroidota > Bacteroidia > Flavobacteriales > Flavobacteriaceae > Kordia. The sequence goes on from NZ_CBDIPG010000001.1 coordinate 957,188, forward strand.
CTGCCAATACGTGTTTACTAACAATTCACGATCCATACGTTCTTTGATGTCTGGCAAGTGCAATGGAACTTCTTCGCCTGCAAAATTTAAGGTTTCTGGAACATCTAATGCATATACATTGTAATCATTCGTATCAGTAGCTACTGATTGATTTTCCGATGCTGTTTCTTCTGTCATTACTGCCACTTGCTCCTGTTGTACAGCATTCATTAATAATATTCCGAGGAAAATTAATCCTAAAAAGGCAAATCCATTTTTAATTTTACGCATATGAGTTTTTTTAAATATTTTCTTAATCGACTTTAAGTTAAGTATTTTTTGGCGAATTGTAAAAAATGATTGGGTAGTGATTACAAAAATAGGAAACTGATTTTGAATCGAGTGCCTATCGTTGAAATTTATTTTAATTCATTAAAAATATTTTATTTCCGCTTTTTGTAAAATAATTACTGCGTCACGCTGGATTTATTTTGCTTCACTAATTCAAAAAATCAGCGTGTTACAGAGACAGGAGATTCTGAATTGATACTGAATCAAGTTCAGCACAAGGCTTAGAATGACGCACTTTACAGCTTTATGGTATATTACAAACATGTAATTTAATTTGTATTCATACTTGTTTTACAAGTACTTCTCGACACAGAATTATTTCATTTCATTCGAAGCTATATTGTGAAAAGTTATTCTTTAATTAATCTTGGAAGGTTTTCGTTGAACCATTTGTATTTATTGATGATCATTATGTGTGTTCCACCTTTTACTTCAATATAGTTGGATAGATATTGCTTAGGGAATACACCATCATTTTCACCGTGAATATGTATTGTGTTTGGCAACGCTTCTACTTGTTCCCAATTGACAATTTGCTCAATTGACCAATCTAAATAGTATTTATCGCGAACAGACAAGTATTGCTCGTATAAGTCCAATCGTTTCGTTGCTAAATCGCCAAAAGCATACTTCCGAATCATATCAATATTATTGACTAAACTTGTTGGTAAGAGTTTGTAGATTTTAGTTTTTTTAGCAAATTTTATTCTTCTTGGTAATTCGAACATCGTTTTTACACTTGAAACCACAATAAGCTTACGAATGTTGATGTGACGCGCCATTTCTTGCACTAATATTCCTCCAAAAGAAACACCAATTAAAATGCTATTATCGTGTTTTATTTTTTGTGTCATGCGCAATGCATACGCTTCTATGGTTTCTTCTTTTTCAGGTACAAACCATTCTAAAAAATACATTTCATATTCTTCTTCAGGTAGCTGAATATGCTTAAATATTGAAGGGTTTGCGGCCATTCCTGGCATGAAATACACGGGTATTTTATTAGGTTTCATACAGATAGTAGTACTAAAAACTCGGAAATCTACTCTAAATTTAGTATCTTTGCAACTTAACCCAAGATTTTTTCTTCTAAAACACCATTTAAAGATTAATTTAAATTAAACTGCTATGGATAATGAGATTGTTATCAACGACAATGAATTTTTAAGACAATTCGAACACAAGACTGATAACGGAATTGCAAAAATTGAGTATTCACTCCAAGAACGTAAAATATTTTTAACAAAATTAATTGTTCCAGAAGAGTTAGATACGCTAGAATTTAAGAATGCATTTATTAGAACTGTACTCGACAGCATTCAGGATCGCAACTTACGCGTTGTACCAACTAGTCCAAGAATTGCTAGTTTTTTACGAAAACATAAAGAATATAAAGATTTACTGCCCGTAGGCGTTCGAATCTGATTAAATTAAAACTAAAAAAAAGGGAACTGATAAAGTTCCCTTTTTTTGTAGCATATTTTTTAAAGTTATGTTACTTTTTTTTCAAATACTTTAAAACTTCTATTGCTCTTTCTTCAACTTTTGCTAATAATTCTTTTAGTGATTCTGGAGCATTTGGTTGGTAACGAATGTTTATTTTTTTCCCTTTATATGTTAAGTCTGTATTTTGAATGTCCATAATGCGTTCATCATCATATTTGTCTTGAAAATTCATGAAGTTCGCCTCTTCAAATTGCTTGAATATTGATGCAGATTTATCTGCTGTCAATTTTACCACATGTTTTCCTTGCACTGCTGCATTGAATCTTCCCGTGTAATAAACTGTTCCGTCCGCATACATGATCATTGTGAATTCTTCACAGTTTCCTTTGCATGGAGATTTATATAACGTTATTGATTCGCCTTTTGGTACACTCGCTGTAGTTCCTTGATTGTCGATAGGCGTCGTGATTAAAACAATATCTGTAGTTTCTTTCGTTGGCACTTTTTTTTCCTTGACAAATATTTTATCATTATTTTCCATGCCTACTTTAGTTGCTACCATTTCATATTTTTTAAATTTAATTTTTACAGTATCACCCGATAAGGTAGCATATTCTTTGTCGAATTTAATTTTTGAAACCTTATAGAGTGCTCTTGTTACAGCCATTGAGAATTCTGAATCGCAACACATTTCTGTACATCCTAAGTTGCTCAGTTGAATGTTTCCATTTCCAACAATCGAATAGGTTCCGAAACAATTATTTTTATCAAGTTTTAATGTGAATTCTGTTGCACTTTTTATGGTAAGAATGACATCATTTGTCACTGAAAATTTTGTGTCATTATCTGTCAATTCGCTTACAACCCAAGAACTTCCGATGAATTCTTTCGTAGTTGCATCACAACTTATTAAAGTTAAGACTAATATAGAAAGTAATGTTGTTTTCATGCGTTTTGATTTAAAGTTAAATATAAGTATCTATTTGTAATTATTGATAGATACATTATGATATTTACACGAATCATACCAATCTTTCGACCACGTTCAAGATACTCCGATGAAACATTTTAATGTAACACATTCAAAATAGCATATTATGAAATATAACTAGTTAGCTTGAAGCAACTGTTTCCTTTACAAAGTCAAAACGAACCATCCCATCATCGTCAATTTTTGTGAGCGTAACTTCATGTAGTGTATTGACCAATTCAGGATTCCAAGGAGCTTTTACTTTTACATAATTTTCGGTAAATCCGTGAATGTAGCCTTCTTTGTTTTCACCTTCAAACAATACTGTTTTTGTATTCCCTAGTTGACTTTCATAGAATGCTCTACGCTTTTTTACAGATAATCCGCGTAACATTTTACTACGCTTTTTACGCACGCTTTGCGGTACAACACCTTCCATTTCGGCAGCAACTGTATTTTCACGTTCCGAATAGGTAAATACGTGTAAGTACGAAATATTCAATTCCGTTAAGAAGTTATAGGTTTCTAAAAACAATTCGTCCGTTTCACCAGGAAATCCGACAATTACATCCACACCAATACACGCATCAGGCATTACTTCTTTAATTTTCGTCACACGATCTACATACAATTCGCGCATGTAACGACGACGCATTAAACGCAATAACGTATTGCTTCCACTTTGTAATGGAATGTGAAAATGCGGAACAAATGTGTTACTTTTTGATACAAACTCAATAGTTTCGTTTTTCAACAGGTTTGGCTCAATTGAAGAGATGCGTAATCGTTTAATACCTTCAACTTTGTCTAACTCTTGAACCAATTCTAAGAATGTATGTTCGTGTTTTTTGTTTCCAAATTCACCTTTTCCGTAATCGCCAATATTTACACCTGTTAATACAATTTCTTTGATGTTTTTCTCTGAGATTTCTTTCGCGTTTTTTAATACATTTTTCAATGTATCACTTCGAGAAATTCCTCTTGCCAACGGAATTGTACAGTACGTACATTTGTAATCGCAACCATCTTGTACTTTTAAGAATGCACGCGTACGATCGCCAACAGCATAGCTTCCCACATAAAAATCAGCCTCTTCAATTTCACATGAATGTACTTCGCCAAAATCATTTTTGGTAAGATCATTTATATAATCTGTAATCTTAAATTTTTCTGTCGCGCCAAGCACTAAATCCACACCATCAACAGCCGCTAATTCTTCTGGTTTTAGCTGTGCATAGCAACCAACTGCCGCCACAAACGCATCAGGATTTACTTTTTGTGCTTGTTTTACAATAGTTTTGAAGCGTTTATCAGCATTTTCTGTTACGCTACAGGTATTAATAACATACATATCTGCATGTTCTGAAAAATCTACCTTTTCAAAACCTTCCTCTTGAAAGTTTCGGGCAATTGTAGACGTTTCTGAAAAATTCAGTTTGCAACCTAGCGTATAAAAAGCGACTTTTTTTCTATCGTTCATTCCTGTACTTTTCTACCAAAACGGTAGCGATTTGTATTAGTATACCATTTATCAATTGACAACTGGTATTATTTATGTACTTTTAAACCTTTAAATTTTGGACTACGATTCGTAATTCTTGAAGGTAAAAGCCCGCAAATTTACAATTAATTCAGCATATGATAAAATTAACAATACAACATTTTAAATTGGTAATAAGTTCTATATCAATCGGTTGTTTGTTGTTGATTTCTTTTTCGTGTCAACAAAACAATACTGACAACAGAGATCACTTGGTTTTTCGCTATAATGAGCATGCAAATATTACTTCCTTAGATCCTGCTTTTGCGAAAGATCAACGAAATATTTGGGCGGTTCATCAACTGTTTAATGGTTTGGTTGAAATGGACAATGATTTAAATGTAATTCCTTCTATTGCAAAGTCTTGGAAAATTTCTGATGATGCAATGACTTATACTTTTGTACTGCGAAATGATGTGCAATTTCACAACCATGAGTTGTTTGGAAAAGATAGTACACGAACCGTCAATGCATTTGATTTTGAATATAGTTTTAATCGTATTTTAGATGATAAAGTAGCTTCTAGTGGACGCTGGATTTTTAAAAGTGTAGCTAGTTTTAAAGCCTTGAATAACGAATTATTCACAATTACGCTTACACAACCTTTTCCTGCTTTTTTAAGTCTGCTAACGATGAAATATTGTTCGGTAGTGCCGAAAGAGATTGTGGAACATTATGGGAATGATTTTAGAGCGAATCCGATAGGAACTGGCCCTTTTCAATTTAAGATTTGGGAAGAAAACACAAAATTAGTTTTGCGCCGAAATCCTACTTATTTTGAGAAAGATACTACCGGAAACAACTTGCCCTATTTGGAAGCAGTTGCCATTACTTTTTTACCAGATAAACAGAGTGAATTTTTACAGTTTGCACAAGGAAATATAGATTTTTTAAATTCGCTTGATCCATCATATCAAGATGAAATTTTGGATGCTTCTGGTCAGTTACGAGAAACCTATTCTGAAACTATTAATATGATTTCTGGACCGTATTTGAATACTGAGTATTTAGGGATTTTTATTGGCGATAGCACCAACGTTTCCAGTCATCATTTGTTACGAAAAGCAATGAATTATAGTTTTGATCGTCAAAAAATGATCACATATTTGCGTAGCGGAATTGGAACGCCAGCCATTCATGGTTTTATTCCAAAAGGATTGCCTGGTTTTGCCAATATTAAAGGATTTGATTATCAACCCGAGCTTGCGCAACGTTTAGTGAATCAGTATGTTGAGGAAACTGGAAATACGTCGCCAGAAGTTGCTATTACGACAAACGGACAGTATTTAAATTTCTGTGAGTACATTCAGCGAGAGCTTGAAAAGATAGGAATTAAAGCTAGTGTAAATGTGATTCCCGCGTCTACGTTGCGTGAATTGCGATCGAAAGGAGAGTTGCCAATTTTTAGAGCAAGTTGGATTGCCGATTATCCAGATGCTGAAAATTATTTATCACTTTTTTATAGTAAAAATTTCACGCCAAATGGTCCAAATTATACACATTTTAAACATCCACAGTTTGATGAATGGTATGAAACTGCGTTGCAAGAAACGGAAGCTACCAAACGTGCCAAATTGTATACAAAAATGGATTCTTTGTTGATTTCGGAAGCGCCATTAGTTCCTCTGTATTACGATCAAGTTGTGCGATTTACACAAAAAAATGTTGAAGGCTTGGGCATTAATGCATTGAATTTATTAGAGTTAAAACGTGTAAAAAAAAGTAAGTAAGTTTTACTTTTATACCATAGTATCAATTTTCGTTTCACTATACAACTCCACTCCTTTTTTCGTTAAAAAATAACAACCTACAGCGCAAATTATATTGTAAGGTATTGATAATAGTATGATGAACCATCCAATTTCAATTCCCCATAAAAATCCTTTTTCTATTAGTATAGACATCCAATTTTCAGGAAAATATCCAGCTTGCATATCATGAAAATGCCATAACATTCCACCAAAAGGAGAACTTAGTAAAGTGGTTAGCACACAAATTATAATCGTTAAGAATATACGTCTAATTGTGTTTTTATTTCGAAAGCTATTTGTGAGTAGTGTTGCTAGAATTCCGTAGAAAAAACAAGGAATCATTATGTACTGTAACGGAAATGCGTGATGGTAGAGAAACATGCGATATAATGCTCCGAATACATGATGATACGGTACTAGCAACCATAAGATATAATACAAAATAGACGCAAGCATAAAACTTGAAATCCAAAAGAAAAGGAGTCTACTTTTAAGTATTTTAGGAATTAATTGTTCACTCATTTTTAGGTGTACTTCACAGACTCAACTAATTTAAGTTAATTACATTTAAAACTAGAAATTTTAAGTATTTTATTAGTAATCAGCTAAATTCTACTAAACATTAGTAATATTTTTCTTTGTAACGTTTTCATTTTTTTTAATACAGATATTATATATGTTTCATTGAAAAGAAGAAGATTATGGGGTCAGGAGCAGGTTTTTTTGTACATGGCGATTTAGAACGAACGAAAAAAAGACGTGCTAAAAGAACTTTTGATAAGAACATTCAGTATTACAAAGACGAAGGAATTAAAGAGGAATTTCCGAAAGCTACAGAAGCACAGTTGGAAGCGATTCGTGAAAAAATTAAAAAACAACAACGTTTGGATAAATTCAAATTGATTGTAGCTTTTGTATTAGCAATTCCGCTTTCACTTGGTGTCTTAATTGGAATTATTTATTTATTAACCTCTTAAAACTATTGTTATGATTGGAGTTGGAGTTGGATTGGCTACGATGAATGCTACTTTGAAAGCGAATAGCAGACGAAAGAGAAGAGTTGCTTTTGATAAAAATCTTCATTATTATAAAGATGAAGGTATAAAAAATACATTTCCGAAAGCTACAAAGGCGCAATTGGAAGCAGTTCGAAAGAAAATTAAACAACAAAATCGTATTGAGATCAGAAAATCAATAGCTGCGTTTATACTTGGAATTCCTGTATCAATTTTTGTAGTAAAATTATTTTTTGATTTCATGCTATTTCTAAACTCATAATATTATGCCAGTTATTGTAAAATCTGCTTCTACAGTTGCGTTTAATAATAGTAAGCGTAGATTGGAGCATCGACAAAATCAACGAAAGTTATATCTTAAAGAAACTACTGAAAAAGCTGTTTATGAAGAAGCTACGGATAGTTTGTTAAAAAATATTCGATTCAAAATTCAAGAACAGGAAAAAAGACGCAGGATAAGAAATATTAAAGCAGGAATTATTTTTGGAGTTATACTTACACTCGTTTTTTGTTATTTCATGTTTTTTAAATCGTTTGACTCAGATTTAATGTCTATTTCAATATTTGAGTAACTCATCTCAACAAAATTTATTTAATAACAATTAAAACCAATTTATTATGTCTGGGTTTATGTCACATGCAAATAGTGTTATTCGAAACAATAGACGCAAGCGTTTGGATAAGCTAGAACGCGTAGAGCGTTATATTGGCACAGAATCGTCTACAGCTGAATATAATGAAGCTTCTGAGTATATGCTACGTAAAATTAGAACGAAAATTCAGAAAGAGCAACAACAATCGCGACAAAAAACAATTCTTGTATTTTCAATTGTTGGTGTTGTTTTACTCGCTGTTATGAGTTATTTTCTTTTTATTCATGAATTTTCAAATGAAGTACCACTTATCTTTCAATTCTAGTAGATAAAATGCATTTGTAACACTTTCAACACTTTACCTACATATATAATATACGTTAAATTAAAAAAGAGAACGTTATGATGGGATCAGGAACAGCATTTGAAGTATTTGGAGATATTGCTAGAACAAAGCAAAGACGTAGCAAGAGAACACCTTTTGACCATGCAAAACGTTATTATAAAAATGATGGAATTAAAAATGTGTTTCCGAAAGTAAACTCGCAAGTTTTGACACAAATTAGAAAACGTATCCAAGAAGAAAATCAACAATCAACACGCAAAACTATTGCAATCTTAAGTATTGTAGGATCTGTTTTAGTATCACTTATGTATTACTTTTTATTTGTGTATCAATTTTCCAACGAAGTATCAAGTTTATTTCAATTTGGCTGGTAATTATTGAAAATCAACAACTCAAATTTTACAGATTGCTTTATTTCATCCACAATAACGACTTTTTAAGTATGTTGTATATCTATTTTTAGAATCGCCAATTATCGTCTTTCTTCTTCGATAAATCTCCTAAATCTTTGTTTCCGATTAAGAAATCTTCTCTTGGTTTTTCTTCTTCTTCAGATTTTCCGATATCCGAAATTTTAGGTTTTAAACGTTGTTTTTCTTCGAATTTCTTTTTCCAAGATTTTTTTAATAGTTGATAAAATGCCCAACATGACAAAATACCAATTGGTAAAAATATCAACGTTAGTATAATGTTTGATGTACCTTCTAAAATGTATGATCCTGTGATTTCAGAGTATAGTCCTATAAAAACACCTGCAATAAAAGCACCTGCATAATAGGATATAATACCCAATATTGCGTATAACCACGCTAATTGCTGTTCATATTTTTTCGCTAATTCGTAAAATTGCCTTCCTACGGCAATCATGATGATAATTTCTAACATATTATTTTAAGGTATTATTCTTTTCGCCATTTTTTAGTTTCTTCAAAAACATGTGTTAGTATAGCTTCATCTTGTGCTGTAAATTCCACTTTACGTCGTAACATTACTACTTTGGCTACTTCAAATGCTTTCTTAGTTAGATACGTTGTAAATCCGCTTGCGCCGCCCCAACTGTAACTTGGCACAAAGTTTCTTGGAAATCCTGACCCGAAAATGTTGGCATTTACTCCAATAACAGTTCCTGTGTTAAACATGGTATTGATTCCGCATTTACTATGATCGCCCATCATTAAACCACAAAATTGCAATCCAGTTTTTGCAAAGTTTTCAGTTTCATAACTCCACAAACGTACAGGTGCATAGTTATTTTTTAAGTTTGAGTTGTTACTATCCGCTCCAATATTACACCATTCACCCAGAACTGAATTCCCTAAGAATCCGTCGTGTCCTTTGTTTGAATAGCCCATTAATACAGAGTTGTTTACTTCTCCTCCAACTTTACAAAACGGCCCTAAAGTGGTAGCTCCATAAATTTTGGCGGCTAGTTTTAATACTGAATTCTCACACATTGCTAACGCGCCACGCACCACAGCTCCTTCCATGATTTCAGCATTTTTCCCTATGTAAATAGGTCCGGAACTTGCGTTTAATGTACAAAAATTTAATGTTGCGCCTTCTTCTATAAATATATTTTCAGGAGCAATTACATTTACCGTTGCAGGAATTGGTTGTGATGTTCTATCTTTTGTTATCAAATCAAAATCAGCTTGAATTGCTGCTGCATTTTTTGAAAAGATATCCCACGTATTTTCTATTCGCAAGCAATTTTCTTCATATGAAATTACATCATAGGTATCAAAATCAACCTCATCTTGTTCGTCTGTTGCGTGAAAAGCAATGATTTCATCACCCGAAAAAATAGCTTGTTTCGAAGATAAATCTTGAATCATAGCAGTCAATTCGGCATTTGGCAGAAAAGAAGCATTAATCATTACATTTTCTTCCAACTCAACCATCGGATATTTTTCAGAAAGATATTCCTCTGTTATTGTGGTCGTTGTACCTCCTAAATGTAATTCCCACTTTTCTCTGATGGTTAATATTCCAACTCTAATATCGGCAACAGGTCGTGTGTATGTAAATGGTAATAATGCATTTCTAACGGTTCCATCAAACAGAATATAGTTCATGAGTATCTTGAATTTTTGTAAATGTAAAAAAAGCTAGGCTTTTGCTATGATTTTGTTACTAATTTTTCAAAAAAAAATGTCTTTCAGCTAACTGAAAGACATTTTTAAATGTGTGATCGAGATTCTTATTTCTTGAATTTCGAGTATTTGTTTTTGAACTTATCAATACGACCAGCTGTATCTACTAATTTAGACTTACCAGTGTAGTATGGATGTGAAGTTCTTGAAATTTCTAATTTGTATAGTGGATACTCAGTACCTTCGTGTTCGATAGTTTCTTTAGTATCTACAGTAGATTTTGTAAGAAATACATCGTTGTTAGACATATCTTTAAAAGCTACTACTCTATAATTTTCTGGATGTATACCTTGTTGCATCTTGTAATTTTTATTGTGACTTTCTCAATTTTCGAGGTGCAAATTTAATTATTATTTCTGAATGTGCAACATTTAAATAGAAATTTTTTGACATTTTCTACGCTTGAATTTCTATATTTGTGACTTGCATCAAAAAACAGATCCATGTTTTCAAAAACATCACATTTTGGAATTGCTCTAGGAATCCTAAATATTATATTTTTCTTAGCGCAATATCAACAAAATATTCATACCAAACCATTAAATATATATGTAATTTTAATGATGCTGATTTCAGTGATATTTATCATACTAGCAATTGTAAAAGCAAGTAAAGATCATGAAGGAGAATTGTTTAGTATTCGAAAAGGATTGCAGACAGGTATTGGTGTTATTTTACTTGGCGGTTTGATTATTTGGGTATATCAAATTTTTCATGCCAACTATATAGAGCCTGATTTTATTGATAAGTTAGCAGCCGCTGCGCCCGAAAATCTACAGCTTGACAAACAGTTTTCACCTGAGGAAATTACTGAGAAGGTTGCTTTATTCAAAGAAAATTATAAGTTTAGCTTATTCAGTGATGTTATATTAAAAAGTTTATTTACTGGATTTTTTGTTTCTTTGATTACTTCATTGGTCATCAAATCGAAAATATTTGTAAAACCCTAAGAATTAATATTACTGTATGAATATATCCGTAGTTATACCACTACTTAACGAAGAAGAGTCTTTACAAGAACTTTATGATTGGATTGCACGTGTAATGAAAGCCCACAACTATTCATATGAAGTGCTTTTTATTGATGATGGAAGTACCGATCGTTCTTGGGAAATTATAGAAAACTTATCTTCTAAACATTCAGAGATAAAAGGAATTCGCTTTTTACGAAACTACGGAAAATCACAAGCCTTGCATGCAGGTTTTAAAAAAGCAATTGGTGATGTTGTCATTACAATGGATGCCGATTTACAAGACAGTCCTGATGAAATTCCAGAATTATTTACTTTAATTACAGGGAAAGAGTTTGACTTGGTTTCTGGTTGGAAAAAGAAACGTTACGATTCTGTCATAGCAAAAAATATTCCTTCAAAATTGTTCAATTGGGCGGCAAGAAGAACTTCCGGATTGAAATTAAACGACTTTAACTGTGGTTTAAAAGCATATAAAAACATTGTTATTAAGAATGTTGATGTATATGGAGAAATGCACAGATACATTCCTGTATTGGCTAAAAACGCAGGTTTTGGAAATATTGGCGAAAAAGTTGTGCAACATCAAGCGCGTAAGTACGGCAAAACGAAGTTTGGATACGATCGCTTTATTAATGGTTTTTTAGATTTGATTACAATTTGGTTTTTGTCAAAATTTGGAAAACGACCAATGCATTTATTTGGCGCACTTGGTGTGTTAATGTTTATAATTGGCTTTGCTGCCGCTGGCTATATCGGAATTACTAAATTGTACAAACTTGCCAACGATTTACCCGCAATTTTGGTTACAAATAATCCTTGGTTTTACATTTCGTTAGCTACCATGATTATTGGAACGCAACTTTTCTTAGCTGGATTTTTAGGTGAAATTATTTTACGAAGTAAACGTGATAAGGAACGTTATAAGATTAATGAAACTACTAATTTTTTATAATTACTTTGCACCACCTTTTGGGTTTCTCTGATTGAATTTTTAGTAAATTTTATACTTTCTACATTTTTTATTTTCGTATTCTTTGCTTCCCTCAAGAATACTGAATCAAATCAACTATTGGTTGCGCTTCTTCTTTTTAGAAACGTTTTCTACTAGAAAATAAGCATTGTAAGCACTTACTATTTTACTCGATTTTTGACATGACTATTAAACACTACTAATAACAATCCATTTTAATTTGCGCCATATTTTCAAATTCACTTAATGGAAGATTTAGCTTTGATCGTGTGATGACTTCCAACAGATTCAATACTTGATTTTGCATTCCAACGGAACCACAAATCATAATAACACCATTATTTTGCAACACATTTGCTATAAAATCAGCGTGTTCAGTAATCAAATCTTGTACGTACTGTTTGGTTTCTGTTGATTGCGAATATGCTACATGAAATTTTGTAAGCTTATTGGTTTCTAGCGCTCTGTCAATGATTTTTTTATATATTTTTAACGAAGATGTTGTACGTGTTCCCCAAAATAAATGTACTTTTTTAAGTTTCAAATTTTCATTAATCATTCCTAAAAATGGTGCAATTCCTGTTCCGTTAGCAATCATCACAATTTTATCAGTATGTTTTGGAAAATGAAACTCATGATTGCGTTTTATATTCGCTTTTACAAGATCATTTTTTGCCAATTGACTTAAATATGTAGAACACACACCTAACTCATGTTTTTTGATACTTAATACAATGGAATTGTCTATTTTTCCAATAGAATACAAACGTTCTACATGATCGGGTTTAGGATAAAAAGACAATAAATCGCCTGATTGAAATTTTTGATTCTTGGAAGGTTTTAATTGAATTAAGAATGTTTGGTCTTCATTTAAGTCTGTTCTTTCAACAACTGAAAACGATTGTAGCTTTTTTAAATTCACGGCAATAGCTGGTTTGTCAATTATTATTGGAATATTAGTATGAGTTCCCCATTGTTTTGCCCAACTTTGAAAAGCCGTAAATGATTGATTGTTGATTTTAAATACTGGCAGTATCGCATTGAAATTATCATGTATTTTCAATAGTTCATCCACATCTATCGCATATTTGCAGAAATCAGGATACAGTAACGACCCAAAACCAACTACAGAATAATTTAAGGTATTATTTAACGACGTACTTTTCAGTAGTGATTCAAATTTTTTCGCATTGCTTGGCGCTTCTCCTTCTCCATATGTAGCCGTAAAAACGATGACATGTCTTGCTTTTTGATAACTTGTATAGTTGTTTAATTGTGTAATAAATGCTGTTTTTCCACTAGCGAGAAGCGCATCAAAAAATAGCTTCGCAAAACGATAGGTATTTCCTGTTTCTGAACCAACTAAAATGATGAATTCCGCAGTATCTTTAGCATATCCATTTTTAGGAATCAACTGCTTTTTGGTTCGCTTTAAGGTCATTTTAAAACCTGAATAGATAAAAAATAATACAGCCATACATGCCAATGCTAAAATAATAGACCATACTATATTTCCTTGACCTGTATGTACTACTAAACTCCATTCGGATGCAATGGCAACCCATGGAAGTTGAAAGGAACTCAAAACTTCTCCTGTATATTGATGCACTTGCAATTCTTCATTGGAAAGTTGTACCAAAAAATAATCTTCAACATCATCAGAAAACGGAAATTCAATACTTTTTACATGTGCCAACGATATGTTTTGAAACAACTCAAAATCTGAAGGTTTTGATTTTTCAGGAATCGTCTCTGAAAATACTACTTCTTGATGTGACATGTTATACGAAGGAAGTAGATCAAATTTTTCTAGCGATAAATACACACCTGTAAATGTAATAATAACCAACGGAATCAACATAATTCTACCCAATTGCACATGATAATATTGGTGAAAATTTTCTTTGACAATTTTTGAAAAGAATCGCTTAATGCCACCTTGTCGTTTGGCTATCAGCTGAATTCCTGTAATAGCAATTAAGAACAATAAAAAGGACACGAAACCGACAATAAATCGCCCTGTGCCTTTTAAAAATAGGGAACGATGCAAATTTGTTGCAAATTTAAATATAGGTGCTTTTTCAATACGTTCTCCAAGCTTTTCTCCTGTATTTGGATTGATATAAAACGTTTCACTTTCGCCTTCATTGGTAATTACAGAAGCAACTACAAAATTATCGTTCGTAATTTTAAGATTAATAACTTCATCATAGTTTTTCTGTAAAACATCAACTGTATTTGCAATTGAAATTTCATCCAAATTATCCACAGCAAAAGGTGTTAACTGCTTTGAGATAGGCTCAAATGCTAGAATAATTCCTGTAATGGAAGCAATTATGATAAAAAGCGAAGAAGATATAGCCAACGCTAAGTGGCTATATCTCCAGATTGAAATTGTCATTTTCAAAACTTTTATTTTTGTGGAATCATGCGAATGTAACGGATAAATCCATTGCCTTCTTTTTTACTTTTTACACTTTCAGAAGTAAGCTCAAACTGTACATCATCTGTATAATATTCTTGATCTTCAACCGCAGTTTCAAAACGAATTTTATATCTTACATCAATTTTATCATCAGGAATTTTAAGTACACAGATTTTTCGTTCGCCACCACTAATGGTTTCGCCTGTAATAGCATCAATATCAGGACGTCTTTTCCCGTAAAATTTCCACCATTCTGTAATGTCTGAATACCATTCATCATCATTTCCTTGCACATAAAGCGTTTGCAGATAATCGCCATTCGCATCTAATAAAGAAATGACAACGTAAGCGCCTTCGCCAGTATAATTTTTCATTTGAATCATACATTTGTACTGAGAACTTTCAACGGAAGTGGTAAAACTCGTCAATATAAAAGCAAAAAGCATGCTTATAACTGTGATCGTTCGTATTGTTAATTTTTTCATAAGCTATTTTAAAAATGTGATGTCAATTTTTTTCTGTTGTAATACTTCATTTTCTGTTGCCAAATCGTATACACTTTCATGAAAATTTGTTTTTTGAGATACATCGGCACCAATTGATATTAAATATTTTAAAATCTTTGTGTTTTTAGCTTTCATTGCCGCAATGTGTAGCGGAGAAATTCCTTCTATATTTTTCTGATTGATATCAATATTTAGTGAGTGAACATATGTAATGAGTTCTAAATTTTCAGTGTTTACTGCCAAATGAAACAAGGTGTTTCCGTTGGATTGTGGCTTTAGAAAATTAAAATCTTTACTTTTTAATAGAGCTAATTTTTGATTGAAATTCGCTTGTTTTTTTGGGTTGAAATTTTTTAAAAGGTAATATCCTAGATTGTATTTTTCTTTATCAACTACAGCTACAGTTGCTCCTTTTTGCAAAAGAAACGCTACAACTTCAGGAGAATTACGATACACTGCATTTGTCAAAGCACTTCTACCTTCTTTATTTTGATGATTGATATTTTTTGTTTCCGAAGTCAAATAGCGAACAATAGCTTCATCATTTCGAGAAGCCACATTTAACAATGCTGTATTTCCGTCTTTATCAACTTGATTCACGTCAACACCTTCAGCAATGAAATATTTGAATACATTTATATCTTTTGATTTGTATGCTAACGAATGTAATGGTGTTTCTCCTTCGGTTGTTGTGATATTTGGAGAAATTCCTAACGAAACTAAATATTTAAAAGTGGGTAAGGTATTTACTTTTCTTCGCAATCCACGACTTGCAAAAATGATAGCATTTTCGTTTGCTTTGCTTACTTTTTTATAATCAACTCCTTCTTCAATTAAACGTTTCATTAGTGGAATATTTCCAGCTTTTGCGGCATAATTGAAAATTCCATTTCCATGAGTATCCGTACTTTTTAATGAAACTCCTTTTGAGATAAAGTAGTCAATAATTTCAAAATCTTTAGCGAAAGGTGCTACTAACAATAATGCATTTGCTCCATTGTTATCGGTATCTTTAGTAAAATTTGCTCCATTACTGAGACAAAAGTTATACAATTCAGGATTGACCTGACCTGTGACAGCGGCAAAATTTGCTATAGAATATCCGTGACTATCAATGATAGTTGTTTTCGCACCTTTCTCAACTAAAAATTGCATCATTTCAAGATTACCTTTGTAAGCTGCCCAAAAAATATAGGTTCTTCCGTCATGGGTTAACTTGTTAACGTCATTTCCTTTTTTTGAAAGTAAATATGTGATGGTTTTATTGTCTACTTTTTCAAGAAGTGCCATAGAAACGGCATCAAACATATTCCGATCGAGTTGGGCAATATCATTTCCGTTGGCTATTTTTTGATCAATATCGGCAATACTCGGATTTGTTTTCCAATAGGCTCTACTCAAAAAAGCGTTAGATTTTTGAGCTAAACTTGTAGTAACTACACATAGTAGAAAAGTAGTTAAAATGAACTTGAACTGTTTCATAATTTATTTTTTTACAAAAGATTCAATGATTTCATTAATTTCTTCTTCTTCAGTCATTTCATCAGTAAATAAATACTTATACAACACTTTGTTATCTACTTTTGCTTCAAGTGATAAATCTGTATGTCTTCCGTATACTTCTGACCATTTTTCACGAACATTTGCCCATTTTTCTTGATGTTTTTGCCACCAATCTGAAGCGCCTTTACAACGACTATTCGCTACTTTTTTATATACATTATAACCTTTTTCACTAGCAATAATGATATCTTCTTTTCCAGTTTCACGAACTACTTTTAAGTTATCTTGATCGTGAATCCAACCAAAATTTGTAATTTCATGTCGATTACCACGAACCGTCACATTGTAGTCGCTTCGCTTTGTATATTCACGTCTTGGAAGTGGTGCATCAGTAGTATTTTCCCAATAGCTTTTCCCATCAACATGAACCCAAGTTCCTGAACCTTCATAACGTGGACTATCATCAACTTGATATACTTTTTGTGTCCATTGGTTTTTTATGGTTGCTCTTGGTTTTTCTACAAATAACCAATTATTATCACCATTGTACATGTAGAAATCTGTATTTTCAAATAACCAATCTTGACGCCAATGCTTTACAATGTAAGGTTTTCCAGGACTTCCAACTTGTAGTAAGTGTTGAATTGAAATTTTATTTTTTTCATCCACAACAAGTTGCGCCCACTCTAAGCCTTTGTCTGTTTTTGTTTTTGATGGTTTGTATAGAGAATCATTACTGTATTGAAATGTTTCAGCAAAATTGAACGTTACTTCAAAACAACCACACATTTCTTTAATAGCATTTCGGTCTTTCTTCTTTTTACTTTGCGCTTGTATGATGTTTATATTCAATATACTTAAAACGAATAGTGTTACGATTTTTTTCATCTGTTTATAATTTTTTGATTCTTGAATGTTCATAAATCAGAATACATTCAAGAACTCACATGAGTTTTTTAAATTTCCTTGGATTGATTTGAATGTGCATGTACTTCACTAGAAACTAGTAACATTATCATTTGGTTGATATACATAGCTAAATGTGAAATAACGACTTGCATCTGCAAACGCATCAGGATTGTCAGGTGCGTTTTCATAATAGCTCAATATTTCAACTTTAGCATATTTTCCATCGTGCGTTCTGATAACTAATATTTTTCCAGGAATTGGATTGATTAAAAATGTTGGCGCTCCTGCATAATTGTACCAACCATTTCCGCTTCCACTAGGAATTGCATAGCTTGAAGAACTGTCTTGTAGCAAGTTTTCAGTTTGTACTTCCGTTATGGAACTCATAGTTCCGTCAGCGATATACACAGCACCGTTTCCTGTACGCTCAGGTTCGTCAGTTGTTCCAAGTGAAGTTCCTCCGTTAATAATAATTGAAGTTCCTCTAAAAGCAATATCCCATTCCGTATTACTGGTGGTTGCTTCTCCTGTAGCAAAGTTAAATTTGGCAAAAGTACCCGAAACAGGTTGCCCTTGTCCTCCAGTTTGTGGCGCATGTAAATTGCTTACCGTTTCAGAGTTTACAGCTAATAATTCAGGTGTAGCGTCATCGTCATTACTACACGATAAAAATCCTATACATAGGAAGGTAACGATTAAAAGATTGATTGTTTTCATGATATATAAATTGTATAATTAAAATTCAATAGTTAGATTTCCGTAGATAATACGACCTGCAATGTTGCTGATGTTTTGCGGATCGGTAAAGTCAAATAGATTGTCAATACCGAAACCGAATGTGTATTTATCGTATATCGTTTTATTCATAGCTAAATCCCAAATAGCATAACCGTTAACAAAGTCATCGTAGTTGTCCAGATAACCATTTCCGTTGGAGTCGGCAATTCCGTATTTACTGCGATACACAGTTCTTATGTTTGCATTAGCATTCCATGTAGGAATATTGTAGAATATTTTCCCGTTTGCCATGTGTCTTGAACGATTGAACAATCCGAAATAATCCGAGGTTTTTAGTTGAAACGAAGGTGAACTTGGACTTTCGCGTGCAAATACTTGTCCATTGTCAAAAGCTGCTACTGCGGCTTTATCTTTTGCAAATAATAATTGATAACCAGCTGAGAGTTTTACATTTTTAATGATTTTCCATGTGGAAGAAAATTCCAAACCTTGTGTATATACTTCGTTTACATTGGTATAACTAAATACATTTTGCCCGTTGGTTTTGTTGGCTATGATTCTTGTATCAATTAAATCATCAATGGTATTTCTAAATATATTTAATTGTAGTGAAGTTTTTGAAGTCGGTTTGTAATCAAAACCTATATTGATAGCTAACGAACTTTCAGGTCTTAGTTCATCGGAAAACGCACTTACGGGAACAATTTGATTGGCAATTTGTCCTTCCGCTTCTAACTGTGCAATGGCGTCAGCTACAGCATCATATCCTAAAACTGTATACCCTACAGTAGCATTGGTAAAATTGAAATATAGTTGTCTAAAATCTGGAGCTTTAAAACCATAACCTGCCGAACCTTTTACAGCAATTTTGGAGTTTACCTCATAGCGAAGTGCTAATTTTGGACTAAACTGAGAAGCGTATACATTATGATTGTCAAACCGTGCACCGACGATTATATTTAGCTTTTTTAGCGGATTTCCATCGTATTGTGCGTACACATAAGGAGATTTGAATTTGGGTGTTCCACTAAAAAATGTGCGATCAAGTGTTTCATATGTATACCCAATTCCACCAATGTATGATGCCTTTTCAGAAGCTTTATAAATAGTTCTTACTTCTGGTCGAATCATGGTTTGATCGAAAGAAGCTTCACTAAAGTTTAAGTTATCTGAAAGATCATCTAAAAACTCAGAAGCATAATAGTTTGTTGTATAAAATTCTAAGGTACTTTGCCATTTTGAATTGAACTTATGATTCAATTTTGTGTGAATATTCCATTCGTTAACGCTACTTTCACCTTGCAAGGTTTCAGAAGCAATATTTTCTTGCTGTTGGGTAAATATTCTACCTGAGAAAAGTATATCGGTATTTTCAGAGAATTTGTAGGTAGCTTTTGATGAAATCGTATAGTTTTCAAACGGTTCAACTGTATTGGAAAAAGTATTGTTGTTTAAATCAAAACCTTCACTACTGTATCGGTTTACAAAACCTGAAATACTAAATTTATCATTCTTATAACCAATGTTAGCTCGTGTATCGTAAGTTTCAAAGGAAGAAGTCCGTTGTTGTACACTTCCGTTTACGCCATATTTAGGCGTTTCAGTAATAATATTAATTACGCCGCCAAGTGCTTCGTTTCCATATAGTGAAGAAGAAGCACCTTTAATAATTTCAATTTGTTTGATGTTTCCAACTGTAATTCTATCTAAATCCAATGTTCCTGCTGAACGACCAATTAACGGAACGCCATCTACCATAATAAGTGTGTATGCAGCATCCAAACCTTGCATCTGAATGCCTTCTCCTCCACCAAAACCTGGTACAGTAATTAAACCACTTTGTTCATTTAAAATATCACTCAAACGTACTGCATTGATAATTTTTAAGTCTTTTTTAGAAACAATAGTAGCAGGTAATGGTAATGAAGATAACTGTCGCTTAGTTCGTGTAGCAGTGATAACAACATTGTCTAAAGTTTCTGTTTTAAGAGAATCTTTCTCAACGGTATTTGATTCCTGAGCAGTTACCATTCCTGTTAAAAACACTAAAATATAGCACCAATTATTATTTTTACTTAGACTCATTATAAATAATTTGAATGCAAATATATATATTATTCTTATTCATTCTAAATAAAAATAATGTTTTTTATGATCAGAAATTCGAGACTTAGTGTTTATAATTTAGAAGACACCATACCTATTTAAAAATTGAAATTTTTTATAGAGATACACAGGTTTCGTTACATTAAAAAATCATTCAATTCATAGATGATTTTTCTGTAACATCAGTTAAACTTTAGAAAAATCAACACCTTGAATGTTGGAATTTTACATTGATTCTGAAAGTGTATGATGCAGTTTTGATATAACACAATTGTACTGAACCATCTTAATTGTAGCTGATTTACCTTGTAGGCGGCATACAATCTACAGTTTGTAAGTATTTGTTAAGTATACTATAATTGCTGGTTGAAAATAACTTTAAGACGTTTTGTGAATAAACATTCCGAATATTTTTGAAGTATTTGTAATAAGGCTCTATTTTATTTGCTTACCAAATACTCCCATTAGCTGAATTAATTTGGAAATTAATCACATAAGCCACTACAATACCAATCAAAACTAATGATGGCTCGAAGATTTTTAGCTATTCTAAATTGAAGAAATAATGTACTGATACAAATGTTCCTGTAATTACTAAAAACAAAATAGACTCATGACGAGTCCAATGTGCTCAATCCTTTATTTTGAAAAGTTAATTTTAACGCTTGAGCGTTACGTTTCCTGTGATGGTTCTTCCGTTTTCTAGAGTGAGTTTATACCAATAATCGCCAGCTGGCAAAGGACTTCCTCTATAAGTTCCATCCCATTCTCTATCGGCTTTTATGTAATCTAGGTTTTTACCATATCTATCATACAATTCAATAATAGCGTTTGGATAAAATTCTTTGCCTATTAATGACCAAGTATCATTTATGTTATCTCCGTTTGGTGTAAAGAATTTTGGAAACCCGCCAACTAAGACTACTCCAGAAGTTGAATCGCAATTTTCGCGTTTTACTACAATATCATACACACCTGGAAATAAATTAGTAAATTCATTAGATTCATAAAATGTTGCGCCTCCATTAATAGAATACAAAACTTCCTGTGCACTTGCTCCTACAAGATTAATTTTGATAGAATTCCTATCTTGAAAATCAGATACTTCTATGTTATCAATTTCTATTGGTGATACTTCCGTAACTACAAAAGCAACTTCTGTTTCACAACCAGCTCCATTTGTAACGACCACATAATAGGTTCCCGTTTCTGTAACAGAAATCATTGGTGTAGTTTCATTGGTAGACCAAGTATATCCTGCAAAATTTTCTTCCAATTCGAGTAGTACCGCTGCTCCGTCTCCACCACATAAAAATACTTCTTGATCGTCTACTTGTGGTTGTGCTATCACATTTATAGAAACATTTCCTATCGCAGAACAATCCTCAGCTCCGTAAGAAACTCTAAAGAACAGTTGCTCAATTGATGTGTTAATTTGTACTGTATCAGATAATTGATTTTGTGCTAACAGCGCATCATTATCAGATAGATAAATTGCAATACTAGCTCCAAGAAAATCTTCAGAAAGTTCGGCTACTATTTGAGATATCGCAATTCCATTGGTATCTAATTCACAAACATCAATGCTTGTATATTGATCAAGATATCCGCCTACAGTGGCTTTTAATCTTACAGTTCTGATCGTAAAACATGCTGGATTATCAAAAACTCTTGCATAAATAATTTGTTCATTTACCGAATTCGTATAAAAAGGACCGTTAATTATATGTTGGTTTAATTCTGCATCATTTAAATTCTCATAAAATGATACTTGAACATCAGGAGATGTAGTGTTGGCACGAATAAAATTTGTGGCTACTTCCAAGTTAAATATCGTAATTCCATCGTTCGGATTACTATCAACATCACATTGTTGTATAGTATATTGTACATTCAACACTTCAGGAACTTCATCAATGACAACAACTTCATTGAAAGTTCTATTAGGTTCATTTGTAAAAGCAACCTCAGCGGTAACAATATACACACCAGTATTTGTAAACACATGAGAAGGAGATATTTGTGTAGAAGTATTGTTTGCACCTGAAGCTGGATCGTCAAAATTCCAATTTATAGAGACAATATCGGTCGTATCATCTACAGTAAAAGTTGTTGTATCTCCAAAACATTGATTCTCAATCGTGGCAATACTTTCAAAATATGATTGTACATAAGATGGCAAGCCAAAACGTGCAAAATTAGTTCCTAAATTTACACTATTGAATTGAAAATTACAGTCAGGACCTGATAAATTTGGCGAATTTATAGATGATAATGTTGAACCAGGTAATGAGTGATAAATTCTCTTATTAAATCCAATTTGTAAGCTTCCGCCCAAAGATGGAGCTACTTGACTTTGTTCATAATTGTATACAACATATCGTGTATTACTAACACTAACGGCATCAACATCAAACTGTTGCAATTGTATATTTGAAATTGAATTATCTGTGCTAAGTAATTTTCCAGAAGCATATAATTTTGAAGAATTTGAAGAAAACTCAACGCCATAGTATGTAAGACTCTCTCCTAAAAAATCTGAATTCTGTACAACACCTGTTTCTTTATTAAAATCATATAAATATAGATATCCTTTTTGCTCAGGAAAAAAGAACGCATGTGCAATTGCTAGTTTTTCACCATTGGGAGATATTTTCATATTTCCTCTCGTATTTCGATAACTCGAAACAGTAAAAGAAGTTTGTGAAATGACTGGAACAGTATCTACACCAGCACCTGTTACTTTAAATGCGTAAAATGAATTTTCATAATGCGTAACAACCCAAAAATTTCCGTCAGTACTTAATGCAGAACTTACTTTCTCAGATGTATTTGGCATTAAATTTACATTTTTATCCGTGACTGCTCCCATTCCGCCATCAAGCGTCATATCTACTATCGTATAATTAAATCCGTTACTTGTATTTGTTACTGGATCGTAAGCATCTACAACATCTGTTGTAAAAATATAATAAATAGTAGGATTGCCAGGACTTGGCACAATAATGGATGATTGCGTACTCGAAAAGCTTCCTATTAGATCAGTTCCATTAGACATAATTTCATGCAAACGATTCCACACGGTTACTCCATCTGTATAGAATAGTAAGGAACCATTCTCATCTGAAATCGTTGAACAACCTTCAAGTGTATTTACTTGACTATTACCTAACAATGTTGGGGTTCCACTGTTAAAATCTAATCCAGCATTTATACCAAAAAACCAGTTAGCGGTTTCTCGTTGTGCGTTAATTATAGAACAGAAAAAAAGTAATATGCAAAAGAGTTTTAGAGTTTTTTCTTTCATATTATTCATAGCAATTCAATAAAGTTATCCAAAATATCCTTCCTAGCAAAATAGAAACCAAATGAATTCATTATTTTTGTATCTAAATTTTCTTTTAATGACAAAGATTGACGCAAAAATTCTGGAAAAAGCAACAGCTTGGTTGAACCCAAATTTTGATTCGGACACAATTGCAAAAGTGCAACAACTTATTGATACAGACCCAAAAGAACTTACTGAAAGTTTTTACACAGATTTAGCTTTCGGAACAGGCGGAATGCGTGGTGTTATGGGACCTGGAACCAATAGAATTAATAAATATACACTTGGGAAAAATACACAAGGATTAAGTAATTACCTTAAAAAAGTGTATCCAAATGAACCTTTAAAAGTTGCTATTGCATACGATTGTAGACACAATAGTAAGTCGTTAGCACAAACGGTTGCAAATGTATTTTCTGCAAATAATATTGAAGTATTTTTATTTTCAGATTTACGTCCGACACCAGAATTGTCATTTGCTGTAAAGTATCTAAATTGTCATTGTGGAATTGTCTTAACAGCTTCGCACAATCCGCCAGAATATAACGGTTATAAGGTATATTGGACAGATGGTGGACAAATTGTACCGCCAGAAGATGAAGAAATCATAAATGAAATCAATGTATTAGATTTTTCTGAAATCAAGTTTGAAGCAAAAAATGAGTTGATCAAATTGATAGACACGGAAATTGATGAAGCTTTTGTAAAAGCAAGTGTTGCAAATGCAGATTTTAAAGCGCCAAAAAAAGATGATGTAAACATTGTGTTTACATCTTTACACGGAACTTCTATCACTATGATTCCTCCTGTTTTGCGTGAAGCAGGATACAACAATATATACATCGTAGCTGAACAAGCTACACCAGATGGCGATTTTCCAACAGTAAAATCACCAAATCCAGAAGAACCAGAAGCCCTAGAAATGGCTTTGAAACTAGCAAATATTACAAACGCTGATATCGTTATCGGAACTGATCCTGATAGTGATCGTTTGGGAGTTGCAGTTCGTGATTTAGATGGAAATATGATTCTGTTAAACGGAAATCAAACCATGGTTGTCATGACCGATTTCTTATTGCAACAATGGAAAAACAACGGTAAAATTAACGGGAAACAATTTATTGGATCTACAATTGTATCAACTCCAATGATGGTTGATTTGGCAACTGCGTATAATGTTGAGTGCAAAATTGGCTTAACAGGTTTTAAATGGATTGCAAAAATGATCAAAGATTTTCCAGAACTTGAATTTATTGGCGGTGGCGAAGAAAGTTTCGGTTTTATGACAGGAGATTTTGTACGTGACAAAGATGCCGTTACAGCCGCATTATTAGCTTGCGAAATTGCTACACAGGCAAAAGCCAATGGAAGTTCTTTTTATGAAACTTTAATTGACATGTACGTTGCACACGGTTTCTATAAAGAAAAATTGATTTCTATGGTTAAAAAAGGAATGGATGGCGCGGCAGAAATAAAGCAAATGATGATTGATTTACGCGAAAATCCAGTAACAACTATTGACGGTTCAAAAGTGGTTCGCATTGAAGATTACCAAACTTCTACAGCAATTGACATGACAACTACTGACACAACGCCTATATTAGTGCCAAAATCAAATGTATTAATCTATTACACAGAAGATGGTACTAAAATTGCGGCACGTCCTAGCGGTACAGAACCGAAAATAAAATTCTACTTTAGTGTAAAGTTGCCATTAGCAAACAAAGCTGATTACGCAGATGTAGAAAAACAACTCGATGCAAAAATTGAACGCATCGTACAAGAAATGAAACTCAACTAATGAATTATATTAAAAAAATATTGCGTTTTGCAATACCTTATAAAAAATACGCATACTTAAATATTTTCTTCAATATACTTTATGCATTGTTTAGTACGTTAGGAATGGTAGCATTAATTCCAATGCTTACCGTACTTTTTGATGAAGGAGAAAAATTGACTAAAAAACCAATTTTCAACGGTAACATTAAAGAATATTCAGAAAATTATTTGAATTATTTTATCACTACTACTTCAGAGAGTGAAGGACAAATTAATACATTGATGTACATGATTATTCTGATCATTGTATTATTCTTTTTTAGAAATATATTCTCTTATTTAGCCATGTATTTTATTACTTTTTTACGAAATGGAATCTTGAAAGATGTTCGAAATGAATTGTATGATAAAATTACAGCATTGCCTATTTCTTTTTATTCAGAGAAACGTAAAGGCGATGTAATTGCTAGAACTTCAGCAGATGTTGGTGAAATTCAAAACTCGTTCTTATCTGTTTTAGAGCTTATTGTGAAAGAACCTTTAACTATTCTGTTTACAATTGGTGCGATGTTTTTTATTAGTTCAAAATTGACACTTTTCGTATTTATCTTTATTCCAATTTCTGGTTTTATTATTTCTTCAGTTGGAAAAAAATTAAAAAAACACTCTGAAAATACACAAAAAGAACAAGGAATCTTTTTATCTCATTTAGAAGAAACTTTAGGAGGATTACGTGTAATTAAAGGGTTTAATGGAGAATCTTATTTTGGAGATCGTTTTAAAGAATCTACGTATCGCTTTTTCAGTTTTTCTAATAAATTATTAAATCGTCAAAACTTAGCCTCTCCGACGAGTGAGTTTCTAGGAATTGTTATTATAGCTGTGTTACTTTGGTATGGCGGAAACATGGTATTGGTAGAAAAAACTTTAAAAGCAAGTGCTTTTATAGCCTACATAGGATTATCATGGCAAATTTTAACACCTGCAAAAGCAATCTCAAAAGCTTCATATGGTGTTAAAAGAGGAAATGCTGCTGCTGACCGTGTATTAGAGATTTTAGAAACCGAAAGCCCTATTGCAGATGCGCCAAATGCTAAAACAAAAGAAGATTTTAATTCTGAAATAGCATTAAAAAACATTTCCTTTAAATATGATGATACATACGTACTTAAAGACTTTTCACTCAAAGTTCCGAAAGGAAAAACAGTTGCCTTAGTTGGACAATCGGGAAGTGGAAAAAGTACCATTGCAAACCTTGTAACACGTTTTTACGATGTAAATGAAGGCAGTATTGAAGTTGATGGAGAAAATATCAAAACCTTTACAAAGGCTTCTCTACGTGGTTTGATGGGATTGGTAACACAAGATTCTATCTTATTTAATGAAAGTATTCGTAATAATGTAAAACTTGGAAAACAAGACGCTACTGACGAAGAAATTATTGAAGCCTTGAAAATTGCCAATGCATGGGAATTTGTCAAAGACTTACCCGAAGTTTTAGATCATAATGTAGGAGATTCTGGTGGAAAATTATCTGGCGGACAAAAACAACGTTTGAGTATTGCAAGAGCCGTATTAAAGAATCCGCCAATCATGATTTTAGATGAAGCTACTTCTGCCCTAGATACCGAAAGTGAACGTTTAGTGCAAGTTGCCTTAGAAAATATGATGAAAAACAGAACTTCTATTGTCATTGCACACAGATTATCTACCATTCAAAAAGCAGATGTAATTGTGGTTATGCAAAAAGGTGAAATTGTTGAACAAGGAACACACGAAGAATTAATTAGCAATAACAGCATGTATTCTAAGTTGGTTCAAATGCAGACGATTTAAAAAAACTTACATACAACTAATTGTCATTCCTGCGTAGGCAGGAATCCATTGAAGTATAAATCTGTGAATTTCTATCTTCATAAGAATCATATTTTTTATCTTTAGATTAAACCTTTACTTCATTACAAAGTCAAAGAACAAAATACAAATACATTGAACGTCGTAGAAACAACGCTAATAGATGATTTAAAGAACCCGAAAACGCAACAAAAAGCGTTTCGTGTACTTGTGTCTACGTACAAGGAGCGTTTGTATTGGCATATTCGTAAAATGGTAACACATCATGAAGATGCTGACGATGTGCTTCAAAATACATTTATTAAAGTATTTCGAAGTATTGACAAATTTAAAGGCGACAGTAAATTGTATTCATGGATGTACAGAATTGCTACGAATGAATCGATTACATTCATCAATCAACGATCAAAAAAAGCAGGTATTTCTTCGGAAGAATTGCAAGAGCATTTGGTCAATAATTTACAAGCCGATGTATATTTTGAAGGTGATGAAATTCAATTAAAATTGCAAAAAGCAATTGCAACTTTGCCACAAAAGCAACAATTGGTATTTAATATGAAGTATTTTGATGATATTACATATAATGACATGAGTGACGTTTTAGACACTTCAGTTGGTGCTTTGAAAGCTTCGTATCATCACGCAGTAAAAAAGATAGAAAAAATTTTAACAACAGAACATTAAACCTTTTAAACAATTTAGAGTCAAACCATTGTGAAAAAGAACGAATTACATAGCAAAAAATTAACAGAAGGATTTTCAACTCCGAAAGACTACTTTGAATCGTTTGAAGCACGTCTTTTTGAGAAAATTCAAGCGGAAGCTGTGATTCCTAAGGAAAACGGTTTCAAAGTGCCTGACACCTATTTTGATAGTTTGGAAGATAGTTTAACAGCCAAATTATTTTCTACTGAACAGGAAGAAATTAAAGTAATTCCACTATCAAACAGAAAAAGATATTTAAAATATATTAGTTATGCTACAGCCGCATGTATCGTGTTGCTTGGTGCTATCAATTTTTTCCAAAGTGATGTAAAACAAGGTTCTATTTTTGATGATGTTGCTAATAGTGAAATTAACACATTTATTGAAAATGATTTAATCGCTTTGAATAACTATGATGTTATCATGGCTTTTGAAGAAGAAAACATAGATGTCTCTACTATTTTTGAAGTAGAATTAAACGAAACAGAAACAATAGATTATTTAGGAAATACAGCAGATCCATATGATTTATTAATTGAATAATATTATGAGTAAAAAATTATATACTACATTCCTATTTTTGTGCTTTGGACTTTTAGTCGGATTTGCACAAAAAGGTGAACACGGAAAGCAAAATAAGGAGAAAATTCAGAAATTAAAGATTGCTTATTTTACTGAAAACTTAAACCTTACAGCAGCAGAAGCACAAAAATTTTGGCCAATTTACAATGCGTACGATGATAGAAATCACGATTTACGTGTAAAAGGATTTTCTAAAATTAAAAAAGAAGTGAAAGACATGGAAAAAATGTCGGAAGCTGAAGCGCAAGAAATCTTAACACGTTTGGAAGCTTTAGAAACGCAAGTATATGAAAACAATAGAGATTTGTTTCGAAAACTCAAAAAAGTACTTCCTGCAAAAAAGATTATACAACTCAAAAAAGCCGAGCGCGATTTTAATAGAAAGTTAATGAAAGAGTTTCGAAAAAAACGTCGCGGATAACAAATATCAATGTCCTAAAAAGCCTAGAGTAGTTTCTATTCTTATGCATTGATTAGAAAAGAGCATTTTTTTTATAGAAAATGCTCTTTTTGTTTTTAAACCTTTACTACATATTTCAGTCTAAAATATGTAATGTAACAACTAGTGATAGTTATTCATTTCATTATAATTTTTGGTGATTGGTGACAAGGAGCGTTCTACAAAACGCTCCTTTCTTATAAAATACTTACACATGAGTATTTTTATTATTGTGGAATAATCGTACTTTTCTGAAATAATTAAACTGAATGTCACGATTAAGAAATTTCAATCCTTACACATATAGTAAGCAACAAGGATATACAAAAAAACTCATCATCGTTTTTGTTATATTATCTACTTTGATGAAAATTGCTACAGGATTATTTTCATTAAAAGGCTGGATTCATGTTCCACAGTTTGATGAAGATATTGTGAAAGTCAAATGGTTCACAACTACTGTAAATGAAGCGCCTGAACAACTCTTCTATTTTTGGACCTATTTTATTATTGACTATTTTTGGTCGTTTTTGTTATTCTTTTTGTTGGGTTTATATGTGTATAACAAAGCAACTTTGCAAACTAAAAAAATTCGTTGGTTTTACTGGCCTTTTCTTATCATAAGTTGCATTACTTTTTTGTTAGATTGTACTGAAAACACATGGTATTTAGCCACAAAAGAATATCCTGAAACCATTGCTACACTCAAAATTGTCGGTTTTTCAATTTCAATTGTATATGTTGTTCTGGTTATTATGTATTATTCTTTAAAAGATAAACTTGCCATTTTGAGAGATTTTTTATTATCAGCATGGATTAGTCTTTTATTCCTCGTTATTATTGGACTTACGTTACCAAAAGCGCCACAAGTAAACTCTATTATTGTCGATTTATACTACCATCCAATTTGGTTTGTGGTTATACTTTTAGGTATCTATGCGCCTATTTACTGCATTACATTATCACATTATCCTGCATACTTTTTATTTTCGTATTCCAATAAACGCATTGGTAAAAAGAATTGGTACATGACCAAATCACTAGGTTTATTTGGAATTATTTGGTACAGTAGCGATAGTAAACGTGAGAAAATTGATAAAACGAAAAACTTTATTCATGAAAGTTGGCTTGGCTTTTTACGAAGAACGTTAGGTGTTTTTTTTTACGTTGCACTTTTTTATATGATTGCCTACACAACTGATACAAATTTTGATACTCCCATTAGTATTAGCGGTTCTTCCCTATTTTTATTAATCTTTTCACTTTGGTGGTTGTACGAATTGAAAAAGAAAAAAGACATTTGGTACGCTTATCACAAAGAAGATATACAAGTTATTGATTTTGATCATCCAAATTCATATTACACACGACAAGAAAAACCAAATTTACACAAAGAAATTACTACTTACCTTATCTTTTTAGTAGTGACTATTGTAGTACACGTAGTGTTGTTTATTTCATTATACATTTTTGCTCCGTACACCTATCTAACTGTATTGTTTAGCTTAATTTGTATCATTCTTCAAACCATAACGTATATGTATTACCGTACGTTTCGTTCTGTGTTTAAGTATGCGTTTTTCAATAAAAAAATTCCAGCAATTATTAATAGTTTCATCATTATGCGTGACAAAAGTTATAATGGAACTGATATTGAAAAGCAACAAAAGATTCTGGATAAGTTTGAAAAAAATGAACTTCAAAACAAGAATTCTTTATTTCAGCGTATTGCAAAAATTAGAATTGGAAGTCTTAGTCTTGGTTCATTGAGTAATAATATCATCTTTTTACAAATCATTGCCTATTTCGGATTCTTAAATGCTAGTTTTTTAGTCGTAATTAATATTTGGCCAACGTTGGCGTTAAAAATTAATGCAATCCTTATTTTACTTTCGTATTTCTTTCTTTTTTATGGAATGATTGTCATCATCTTAAAACACTTCATTTATTACAAATCGAAAGTAGAAGTGGTAAAAGAAAAAGAACAAAGTTTAGCATTAAAAATAGAAAAATTAGAAGCGAAGAAAGTAGATGAAATTCCAACAATAGAAGATGCTACAGAACGTGGAATTCGTTTTAAATTACTAACTGAAAAACTAAAAGAACTACAAACGGAACTCCTACATACAACAAGGGAAAAAGTAGTACCCGTTGCCAAACAACATCGTTTTTTATTTATATTATATGTTTCCGTTTTGACTATTGTGGTTTTAAATTTTTTAGCACGATTTAATGAAAGTAGTCGTAGTAATTTATTTGAATTAGAACCCGTTACAAAAAACGTTTCTGACACTAGTGTCAATTTTGAAACGTATGCAAAAAATTTACCCAAAACACGTTATTATATTGGTTGTTATGGTGGCGGAATGAAAGCAAATGCGTGGACAATGACCGTATTGAATGCATTGGATAAAAACAATACATTGTACGATAAAACTGCTTGTTTATCAGGCGCTTCAGGTGGAACTATTGGGTTGATAAACTATTCAGTAATTAAGCATGAAATTAATTCGAAAGAAAAGCGAGAAAAAGCAATTAAAGAAATTAGCACGGAGAATATTTTATCAATGGATTTAACGCATGTGTTCGGAAGAGATTGGCTAAACCATGTGTTGGTTCCTTTTAAAGATTTAAAGGGAAAAGACCGTTCTACAGGCGCTATGAAACGATATGCACGCTATTCAGATCCGAAATATTATGATACTAATAATAATTATGAATTTGATCAGAAAAAATTTGATACAATTTCATACAGACACTATTGGTCTGAAATGTATACGAAAAGTGGCAACCACTTTCCAATTTTAATTAGCAATACAACTGATATCAAAGGACGACAAGGAATGGCGGTTTCTATCAAAACACACGATAAAACTGTAAATGATATCTTGTATGCGGGCGCAAATGATATTTTAAAGATAAGTGATACGACTACGTTGAGTTTTTATAATGCCGTTTCTACAACCAATAGATTTCCATTGATCAGTCCGGCGGCATCTATTGCAGGAAAAGGACAGTATAATGATGGCGGAATTTATGAAAATTCAGGGTTGTTATCTGCTTATAAATTGTATGAAGCTGTAGATCAAGTAGATTCTACCGCAAAAGAGAAAACCTCAATCTTTATTAATATTATAAATGACAAAGCCGCGTATGTAAAATCGTGTTTAGATTCCATTATGATGAATTGTAAAGGAACTAAAATTAATGTTTCTAATGAACTTTCTGCTATTTTAAATTCCGTAGCGGCAACGGAAATGTTACCGGGTTATGTGAAAGATAAATTAACACTTTTGGATACGTTAGAAAAAGAGAAAGTGACTTTTACAAGCATTTATTTACCACATCGTTTTTATTTTGATGATGTAAAAGCCATTTATGGAGACGACATAAAAACTCTTACTTGTGTTGATAAAATTTATAAAATTATTAAGGCTAATAATGACGAAATTCGCGACTTAACTAGAAAGCAAAAAAGTGAAACCAATGCAATTATTGAACCCGAAATGAGTCGTGTAATGGCAATTCCGGCATTTGAGTTTATGCAATCTATGTTGGGACATAGTCGCATTGAAAAAACGATAAAAGAGTTGCAGTAATTTTTATTTAAACGTTAACCGAGCAATACGATTTTTCCCTGCGGCATACGCAATCGAATCGTTTACAAAACGAATGGTATAAAATCCTTCGTCAGATAAATGTGTCCAAGTAGTTCCTGCATCTTGGGAATAGTCAATTCCTTTGAAACCAATAGCAATCAATTCTTTGGCATCACTGTTTGGTACATATTGCACACAACTCCTGTAACCTGGACCGCTATTTTGAGCAACAAGTTTCCACGTTTTCCCACCATCCGAAGTTCTGATTTTGTTAGCTTCATTTACAGCTGCTTTGGTATAATCGCCACCAATAGCAAAACCATTTTTTGCATCGTAAAAAGCCAATGAATAGATTCCTGTCGTTTCCAATCCTTGCACTATAGGCGTTTCATACGATGTCCACGTATTTCCTTTATCTCCCGAATATAGTATTCTACTCGTTTTTCCGCCTGTTGCAACCCACGTTTCGTTTCCTTTGGTCACAATGTTTGTATTACTTGCGGCAAAAGCGGCTTCTCCATCGTTTACTTTTGGTAAGTTTTCGCACGCAATTTTATTCCATGTGTTTCCACCATCACGTGTAATAATCATACTCATGCAATCGTCTGTTGAGTCGCCAATAGCAATTCCTTCTCTGGTATTCCAAAAAGCCATTGCATCATAAAATACTTTTTCATGCGCTTCTTTGTAGACTAATAAAACGTTTCCTTTGGATGAAATTTTATATAATAACGCTGGATTTACAATAGAGATTCCGAATGTATTTCCGTTTACATACGCTGTCGCTCTGAAACTCACATTTAAAGAATCGGGCACTTTCCCTTTTAGCAACGCTGTATGTGTGTTCTTTTTTGCATCATAATGACCAATCGTTGTTTTGTTTCCTCCATAAATTAAATCATCATTAGGTGTTACTGCAATTGCTCTTATACTTATAGAATCGTCAAAAATTGGATTCACAGTGACGGAAGTTATTGCTTTTCTAGGTGGTTTTACTTCTTCCGCTTGTTTCTTCCCACAGGAAAAACAAAGAATTGATATTAGTATTAGAATAGTAAGACGCATGTTTATGTTTTTTTAGGTTTGAATATAGAAGCTCCAATTGATTTTATAGAAATTACATTTAATGGAAATTCCAGAAATACATGTAATAAGCTTAAGAATAAAAGTAGTGTTAAACCAACTCGATAATCATAGAAATATAACGCAACGGAAACGATCCATACTAGTAGAATAAATAACGAACGTTTTTGTGATAGCTTTTTGTGCCAACCAATTACTGTTGTTTTTGAAAACCAGTTTAGATAATGATAGGTGTACGCAAATGCTATGAATATTTGAATTTTTACATCTATAATATTTGACAATGAAAAGCTTTTTCCGTCTGAGAAACCAAAGAGTTTAGAAATGTTCATATTCAATATATGAAAGCTATTTTGGTTGTATATAGCAACCGTTTTTTTTCCAATTGAAAAACCATGTAACGAAAAGTTGACAAATGCAATGATAAAAGGAATTGCAAGTAGTAAAATAACATTGAAGTATCCTAATTTGGATTTTGATTTTAGGTTTCCATACCACATAAATAATAATGTGAATAGATATACGTGAATAACTGTTGGCAACAAGATTCCAATAATAACATGGTATAATGTGTAAAAGTGTAATAGCACCGCTAACGCAATTCCTAACGCAATTATTAAGTATTGATGTGTTTTCTTTTTAAATGCTACAAATGCTATGGCACACGCTATGGCTATAGAGAAGCATGCGTTTAAATATGTTGGCAGGTAAAAAGAAATTTGCTTTATTATGGTACGATTTTGAAGTGCTTCAAAAATTGGCAATTGAAGTAGCAATGGAATTGATAGTAATAGTGAAAAGGTAATCGTAAGCCAAATCCAAAGTTTATTGTTTGCAACAAAATATTCTTTTTCTCGAATCCAATTGATTTCTGTAAAGTAATGTAATGGCCCTAATACTGCGTATGCAAAGAGAAAAAGCTCAAATGGCAACCAATAGGCTACTATAAGAGCGATGATGATTAATCCTGTATTTAAAAGATCGACATTAAAGATTTTCATAGTGTTTAAAAAATAAAAGACATGAACCTTTACTATTGTGGCGACTATCTTTATAGAATCTATTTAAAATGGCTCAAGTTTAAGATTTTAATTTTCAGCAGAATTAGTTCAACTTATAATTTTGAAGTTTGCCGTATAGATTTCTTAAAATGAGTTTCACTAAAAATAAAAAAAGCTCCGTAAACTACGAAGCTTTTTTGTTTTATTTTGAGAATTGAATATGAGTTGTATAAATTACTCAATAATCATTTTCTTAGTATCTACTTTCTGACCACCAACATATAATGTGTAGTAATACATTCCTGAAGATAATGTTCTTGTATTAATGTCTAATTCTTGATCTCCTTTTTGTTGTAAATCTACTTTCGAAATAATTTGTCCAGCAGTATTTACAAATACAATAGAAGCTTCTCCTGTCATTGTTTGTGGAACAAAGTAACGAATTGAAGAAGTATCATTAAACGGATTTGGAATATTTTGATATAGAATAGCTCCGTCTCTTGATGCATCTCCTCCACCAGGTAAACCTAAAGTTCCGCTACAAGCACAAGCTTCAATAGCTTCTACTCTCGTGATTAAATCATTTATTTGATCTTGTTGTGCACTGTTTTCGGCTTCTAAACTTGCTAGGATTGGAGATAAATCAACGTTTACAGAAGTTCCACCTTCAATAGCAACTGTTAATGTGTTTCCACTTAAGGTTGCAGAAGTTAAGTTTTGATTATCTGTTCCTGTTCCATCTGCAAGTGATGATAAATCTACACCAGTTCCGCCAGAAATATTTAAAGTACTTCCTGATAAAGATAAATTTTGACTATCAGTATTGTCCAAGTATCCTGATAAATCAACAGTTCCTGCATCACCTGTAATACTTAATACGTTTGCGGCAACAGAAATTGCTTGACTGTCCGTTCCTGTTCCATCTTGTAATGGAGCTAAATCAACGCCAGTTCCACCAGAAATATTTAAAGTTGTTCCTGATAATGATAAACCTTGACTATCGGTGTTATCTAAATATCCTGATAAATCAACATTTACAGAAGTTCCACCTTCGATAGCAACTGTTAGTATATTTGATGATATTGTAGCAGACGTTAAATTTTGGTTGTCCGTTCCTGTTCCATCTTGTAATGGAGCTAAATCAACGCCAGTTCCACCAGAAATATTTAAGGTAGTTCCTGATAATGATAAATCTTGTGCATCTGTATTGTCTAAATATCCTGATAAATCTACTGTTCCAGCACTTCCTGTGATACTTAAAATATCAGAAGCTACAGAAATTGCCTGTGCATCAGTATTGTCTAGGTATCCTGATAAATCTACTGTTCCAGCATCACCTGTAATACTTAGTACATTTGCAGCAACAGAAATTGCTTGTGCATCTGTATTGTCTAAATATGGAGATAAATCAACTGTCCCAGCACTTCCTGTAATACTTAAAACGTCACTAGCAACAGAAATTGCTTGTTCGTCTAAATCTGTATCCATCATACCTTTCCACTCTGTTCCATCCCAATAAAAAGAATTATCTGTTTCAGTATCGTACACTACCATACCTTCATCAGTTGCTCCTAGTGAGCTTCCAAAAGCAGTACGTTCTGCAGTTGTCATACGGTTTAGTTGTAAACCTTTTGTTGTTCCTGTTAAGTCTAAAGAAGCATTTGCGTTTGGTGTATCTGTTCCGATACCTACACTTAATGGATTTATGCTTCCACCAAGCACCATTGTGTTATCATTTAAGGCTGTGGCAGCATTACCAATAGCAACCGAATTGAATCCTTGTACCCTTGCGCTAGTACCTATGGCAATGTTATTAGTAGGATTTAAAGCACTTGGATCTAAAGAAGAAGCTTGATATCCAATAACAATGGCTCCGTCATTCTGTGCAACTGTCGTAGAACCGATCGCTATTGCAAATTGATTGTCTATATCTACATCGCGTCCAATACCTACAGCATCATTTTCTGCAACATTTACACGATCACCAATACCAACTGAGTAATCAGCTAGCGTACCCATATTCCCTAAATATCCCATCATAATAGAGTAATCACCTCGTACATCATGATCATGTCCTAAAGAAACTGAATATTGTCCATCAATAAATGCTCTGTTACCAAATCCCATTACATTATTGTTACTTACAGTAATATCATACCCATAAAATACGGCGTTAGAACGGTTCGTATTGTCAAAATCGGCTAACGATCCCATACCAACATTGTATTGTCCTTCTCGGTTTGAAAAACCAGTAGAGAAACCTACATACGTGTTATGGTTTGCATTCGAAGTATTATTTGTACGGTTGTTATCCCAACCTGCTTGTGCTCCAATAAATGTATTATAATCTGCCCATTCTGTAGCAACTCCGGCAGCGGCACCAACCATTGTATTGTAAATACCGTCTCCAATATCAATTGCAGCAGAATCTCCAACTCCTGTATTGTGGTGACCGTCATCAACATCACTCATAGCTTCACTACCAATAGCTGTATTTCGGTAACCAACGTCTGAAGAAATACCTACTTCGTTACCTACGAATGTTTGCTTGTAACCAGTGGTGTTACTAAAACCTGCATCTTCTCCGATGAATGTGTTTTCATAACCAGTGGTGTTGTTTGCTCCAGATTCTTCACCGACGAATGTGTTGTCATAACCAGTTGTGTTATTTTCTCCAGATTCTGCTCCGATAAAGGTATTATCTCCACCGTTGATATTCAAACGTCCAGCTTCATAACCTATAAAAGTGTTATCAAAACCAGTGGTATTTGAGTATCCTGCAAGATATCCGATAGCAACCAACTCACTTGTAGTAACGCTTCGTCCAGCGCTGTAACCAAATAGTGTTACTCTTGATCCTGTGGTAATAAAACTACCTGTACTATCTCCATAAAATGTGTTGAAGTCTCCAGAAGTAATTGCGACTCCTGAACCGGTACCCATGGTTTCATTTAGCGTTTGTGCTTGCATACCTGTTATTCCTAATAGGCAAAATACAAACACAATAACGAGGGGTAATTGTTTTTTCATAATAGTATTGTTGTTAGTTTATTTAATTATGGTATCCAAATATAACAATTATAATTTTAACATAATTTTCAAATATAATTAACTAATCATTAACGAGTATAGGGGAATACACCTGTTTTTGGCTAATTCTTGTTGATTTTGTTTCTATCGTATTTATATTTTGTAATTTTTTAGAATGAATAATTCCTTTATATTGCATGAAAATTAACCCATCATAATGCCAAAAGCTAAAAAACTGAGTAGCTGGATGCTCTTCGCATTCGTGTTCTTTGTATATGCAGTTTCTATGTCCAAAACCATTGCATTCTGGGACAGTTCGGAGTTTATTACGAGTAGTTTTACCTTGCAGGCATCGCATCCTCCAGGCGCTCCTTTTTATACAATTTTATGTAACGTAATTTTATCATTTTTTCCAGCAAGTATGGCAGCGTACGCTAGTAATTTGATTTCTGCTTTTTTTGGAGCATTAACTGTTACTTTCTTATTTAGAATCGTTACAAATATAGCCGAACGTGTACTTTCGCTACCTAAAAGTAATCATGCGCCTACAGTAGCTATAGTTTCTGGAATTATTGCTGCTTTAACACTGGCTTTTTCAGATAGTTTTTGGACAGCTTCCACCGAAACAGAAGTATATACGTTATCATTTGCGCTTATGACAGGAATGATTCATGTGATGTTAGTATGGGAACGTACGCAAGACAAACACAAAGAAGTCACTTTGTTGCTACTCTTAGCATTCATGCTGGGAATTTCTACAGGCGTACACTTAATTTTATTATCCATTGTTATTCCGTTTTCACTCTTAATTGCTCACAAAAAATTTGGACTCACTATTAAAAGTTTTTGTATTTCATTAGCTATTGGTTTAGTATCCTTCTTTTTTATCTATATATTTATGGTTCAAGGAATTATAAAGCTTACCAACTCCTTAGATATTTGGCTAGTAAATTCATATAAAATGCCTTTAAATACAGGAATTATCATCTTCCTTTTATTGGTTTCAATTAGTATTTCGTTCACTTTAGTATTCTCGCGAAAGCATCAAAAAATAACAATGTATTACAGTACGTTGGGTATTATTTTCTTTTTAATTGGAATGAGCTCTTTTTTCATGTCATTACAACGATCTAGCATTAATATGTTGGTTTCAGATAGCATGTCAAATAGTCAAAAAATGCTACAATATGTACGTGCTGAACAGTTTGGTGTTAGTTCAATTCCTCTGCTAACTGGCCCTGTGTATAATGCTCCTCTGGATAAAGATGTTGGTTTTTTAGATGGAAAACCTGCGTATACGTATAATCCTGATCAAAAGAAATATATCAAAGTTCATGATGGAAAGTTCAAAATCGTGAATTATGCCAGTGAATTCAAAACATTTTTTCCTAGAATGTTTGACAAAAGTGACGCCGAAAAGTACAAAGCATGGACGCCAATTTTTGGTGAACCTATAAAGTATCCTGTGCAAAATGAAGTTGTCACCATCAACAAACCAACATTTAGTGAAAATCTAAGCTTTTTTATAAACTATCAAGTAATTTGGTTGAATCTTCGTTATTTGTATTGGAATTTTATCGGACGACAAAACGATCATCAAGGACTTGGGTATATCAAAGATGGAAACTGGATTAGCGGAATTAATCTAATTGATAAACATCGAATCGGAGATCAAGCTATCATTCCAGAACATTACAAAAATCACAAAGGAAATGATGGTTTCTACTTTTTGCCGTTCATCTTGGGTATTTTGGGATTAATTGCCTTATGGAAACACAAACAGTATTTTTGGACGACTTTACTCCTATTTTTAACCTTTGGTATCGGAATTACAATCTATATAAATCCAGTTCCGTCAAGTATATTAATTCGTGAACGCGATTATATTTTTATTGGTTCATTCATCATTTTTGCATTGTGGGTTGGACTTTCAGTAGTTGCATTATTTCAATTCACTAAATTCATTGCAAATCAGAAAATTCGCTTTATAATAGTTGGTTGTATTGCATTTTTAGCCGCACCAGGGCAGTTATTTGCAAAAGGTTGGGACAATCACCAACGTAGTCATGATAATTTTGCATGCAACTTCGGAAAAGCCTATTTAGATGCCTGTCCGCAACAAGCTATTTTAATTACAGATGGAGATAATATGACGTTTCCAATTTGGTATTTACAACAAGTTGAAGGCTATCGTACGGATGTTCGTGTCATTAATTTTGATCAATTAAATATTGATACACATATTGATAATTTAAAACGAAAAATTTACGATTCAAAACCTATCAAACTAACCCTACCCAAAGATTTATATATCAGTGGTACTGAAAAATTATTTCCTTTACAGGAAGAAATAAAAGAAGCGGCAAATCTTCCCATACTATTCAATTTTTTAAATGATAAAACAACGCGCATCAACTGGAATGGAAGTTTGCGTCATTACATTCCGTCTACGTCATTTTCAATTTCAATTGATACGACACGTATTAAAAAAATAATTGATCCTACAACTGTAAATACTTCATATACTTCAACAATTACGTGGAATCATCCGAAAAAGTTTTATGGTTTAAACGAAATTGTTTTGATGAATATTTTGACCAATAACATTCAAGATCGTCCAATTTGCTTTGCGATTAATAGTAAAAAACGCCAAAATATAGGATTAGAACCCTATTTTATTCAACATGGAATGGTGAATATTTTAGCGCCAATTCAACGAAAAAATCCACAACTCAATCCAAAAATTGTAGACACTGAAATGATGTACCCATACATTATGAATCAAGTTGATTTTAAAGGGTTGAATGACGAAAACACCTTCTTAAAAAGTGAAAATAAAGATTATGCACGTAATATATTAAGACAGAATTATTACTTTCTTGCGCAAGCATTACTAGAAGAAGGAAAGACTAAAAAAGCAATTGAAGTATTAGATGTGTGTAATTCACTCTTTCCTAATAAAACTATTCCGTACAAGCAATTTTCATTTGCAATTGGGAAACTATACATTCGTGCCGGAAAAACGCAAAAAGGAGTTGAAACTTGCACAATTGCTATGCAAAATATTTGGGATGAATTGCAATGGATGACTTCTTTTGATCCACCATATCCTATCATAAATTTACGACATGCATACCGTTTGAAAGATATGTATGCGCAAATGATGATGCAATTTCCAAATGGTATTGAAAATGCTCCAATAAGCAAACAAACATTTCAACAGTTTGATGCCGTTTTTCAAAAATGGCAACATCGAAATTGGCCATATTAAATTCTCCTAACTATGTTATTCTCTACTGAAGTTACTTCTTCAAAAATTAATTCTGACAATCCACTCTATCAACGTACACTAAAAGCGTATCATTTGGTGGCACCATTTATACATGGAAATGTATTGGAAATTGGTTGTGGTGAAGGATATGGCGTCGAATTATTGTATAAAAATGCGGCTGCATTAACGCTCATTGACAAATCGCCTTACACAGCAGAAACCATTAAGGAAAAGTATCCAAAAGCAACTATAATTCAAGAAAGAATTCCACCATTAACACAGTTAAAAGATAATAGTTTTGACGTAATTGTCTCTTTTCAAGTCATTGAACATATCAAAGATGCAACGCTGTATTTAGAGGAAATTCGTCGTGTATTAAAACCAAGTGGAAAAGCATACATTTCAACACCAAATGCTTTAAAAACGATTGCTCGTAATCCTTGGCATTATAAAGAATATACATTTGAAAATCTGTCAAATTTATTTGAAAAAACGTTTTCAACTTACACTATTCA
Organism: Kordia sp.; assembly: GCF_965283645.1. Lineage (GTDB taxonomy): Bacteria > Bacteroidota > Bacteroidia > Flavobacteriales > Flavobacteriaceae > Kordia. The sequence goes on from NZ_CBDIPG010000001.1 coordinate 998,653, forward strand.
AGCCATTAAAGGAAATGGTAAAACAGATGCCTATTATGAAAAAAATCAAAAATCGGTGCATCGTTTTTTACGGTATGATGTTTTTAAGTTGGAACACAAAATTCCTTCTTGGTTGTTGCAAATACCATATGAAATTGCCAATCGTATGAATCGAAAAAAGTTATTGAGTAAAAATCCTGATTTGGTAAATAGTATTACATTAGAAGATTATTCGCTTACCGAACATTCAGAAGCTACTTTAGATTTCTTTTGTACGCTTGTCAAATAAAGTTGTTAGAGTATGAAATTGTGCTACTCTTGGAAACACTACGATTTTTGGGTTTTAGGTTTTCACTAATTATTTAGTCACTTATACAAAGAAACAAAAAAGAAAAAGACTTCACCAAACCAACTGCGAAGCCTTTTTCACATATAAAAACTAATCCTAATTTTCTAATTGTAACGTTTTAATATCTGCAATTAACTGTTGCACAGCTGTTTTATTTAAGCCATTATAAATTCCTCTAATTTGTCTGTTTTTATCAATCAATACAAAGTTTTCTGTGTGTAAAAAATCGGCAGCTGTTTTAGTTTCACCTAAATCTTCTTCAACGAAATAATAGTTTCGACCTAAGTCATAAATTTCAGAACGTTTTCCTGTAACTAAATGCCACTTTTTACTATCAATCTCTTTGCTTTCAGCATAATTTTTTAATACGGAAACAGAATCTATTTCTGGCGTTACCGAATGCGATAACAATAAAATTTCTGCATCATTTTTAAATTCTTGCTGTAAAATATCCATGTTTGCGGTCATTTTTGGGCAAATTCCTGGACAGGTTGTAAAAAAGAAATCAGTTATGTAAATTTTGTCTTTAAAAGTGGCTTCTGTAATCGTTTTTCCATCTTGGTTTGTTAAACTAAACGCAGGTATTTGATGAAATGATTGTTGCGCTTTGCTTCCACTTTCCAACCAATGTGGCGTAAATGATGCTTCATTATAATACGGTAAATTAGACACGCGACTGTCCAATTGTTTTTTTGCGTCATTTTTACAACTCAAAAACAATAAAACACTTAGCATCAACACTAAAACATTACTTTGTCTGTACAATTTCATTTTGTAATTCATAACACAATCCTGATCGTTTTAAACCAAAAATTCGTCCGTTTTTAGCTTCGTAATTATTAAATAGTTTTCCGTTTTTTCGCCAAGCTTTTTGCAAACCTTCTTCTTTTCCATTCACAATGGTCAATTGCTTAAATTTTTCGCCCGTTATATACCATTGTTCTTGCATTCCGTTTACAATTCCATTTGCATGATTTGTTACAGAACGTACATTTCCATTGCGCCACCACGTTTTAGAAGTTCCGTGTTGTTTTCCATCAATATAATTTGCTTTAAAACTTAGCAAACCAGTTTGAAACCACTTTCTTCGTACGCCATTTTTCTTTCCAAGCACATATTCAATCGTCTCTGCAACAATTCCATTGGCATACTTTTCTTTAGAAATTCCAGTAAAAGGTTGATTTTGAAAATACACCAATCCTATAGTTGGTTTTAGCACGAGTGCATCTTTTAAAACAACTACCGAAGTCATTTGGGGAGTCACTTCGGCAATTATTTCCTTTTCTTGAGATTTTTGCTGGCATGAAACCAACAGAAGTATCATCCCAAAAAACCAAACTAAACTACTGTATGTTATTCGCTGTTCCTTGATAATTCCCTGGAAATAAGATATAATACGCATTCAAATAAAGTTCATTTTGTATGTGATAGTGATATTCTGAATCTGTGGTATGTTGTGTTGTACTTGTATGTCCGCCAGAAGCATCCAAATCTGTTGGGTACGTTCCCGTAGAATTACATTTTCTTCCATATATAAAAAATCCATCAGCAATAATTCCGATTAAGTTTTCATCATCATCCGACCAAGCTTTTGTTTCTAAATGGTAGTGATAACTTTGTGGCCCTGTATGTGCGGCTGTATAATCTAACGAAGGCAATGCATTATCGATAGGCACATTTGGACCTTCCTTATCATTGTAAATCATACCACCCGAAATTGCAATTCCGATGGCTCCTAAACCAGTTGCGCTAGAACTTGAAGCCAATGTTGGGTTTGCAGAAACTGTCAATGAATACGAACCGTTAAAGTCATCAATATTTCCTGGCGCCATATCTTGAAATGATGTAACAGTTGGCGCTACAAATAATGGATGATCTGTAGTTGAAGCAGGCGTTCCTGTTCTAGTGGTTGTGTTTGACCAATATGGTGAGGTATGATTTGGCATTCCGTTAGATTCTATTTCTACATTTGAACCATTCAACATAATGGTTACGTTGTCTGTATCAAATTCACCAAAAGCCGCATGTAATGTTGCTGTATCTCCATCATTTGTGGTTGATGTTGTGTTAGCATCATCATTTCCACAGGCAACTATAAATGTTAAAGAAGCGACTACTAAAAGTAATATGATTAAATATTTTCTACTCATGTTATATAGATTTTAATTAGGTATGTTTTGTTTAGATGTGTTTATTTAAAAAAACTTGCGGTGTTTTTTAAATTTTTAAATTGCTGGTGTTTTTTGCGTTTTATGAATAACAAAAAAAGCAAATTATCAAACAGGCAAATCTATTGTCTTCCACCGCGTCCGCGACCTCTTTGTTGTCTTTGAGGTTTTGGAGCATTTTTAAGTTCTTCTTTTGTTATAAATCCGTCATCATTGGTGTCAACTCTTGAAAAACCTTGTTGTAATGGTCCTTTTACTTCTTCTTTACTTAGTTTTCCATCCGCATTCGCGTCCATTTGCTTGAATAATTCGTCTACACTTGGACGTTCGCTATTGTTTCTACGATTATTTCTTCTGGGAAAGTCATCACGATTTCCACCACGCATACCGCCACCAACCTTAAAACTTTCATTCGGTGTTCCGACAAAAAAGCGTGGTAACGAAGGAAAAGTATCTGTAATTACATAGTAATAGGTTCCGTTTGGAAATTCAGGAGTTTTGCCAAAACGCCCATTGGCTTCATCCAAATCGCCATGTCTTTCTATATATTCAAAATCGCGCACATAGGTTCCGTCATATACTCCATTTGGTGCTGTAATTCCATTTCCTGGGCGATTTCCGCTTTTCAATTTGTAACTAGATGTCATTTCAACTACCTGAGTACTTTCTGCGGAAGCGTAACCATATTTGTAATAAATTGGAAAACCATCAGCCGCCCAACCGAGTAAAAACATGCTATTTTCTTTTGCTTGTTTTACAATTCCCCAAGGCGTTCCGTGATAATGATATTCGCCCGTTGGTTGCACGTGTGCATTATTGCAATCGTCTCCTAAGTCAACATTTGTACTTAGGGCTTCTTTTGCCCAAGCCGTGTTTATTTCACGTGTGTTTGCATTTATGAAGAATTCCATTGCCGTAGGTTCCATCTTTACACCATTAATAGCGACACCAAAAACATAGTCAGGTTTTCCCTGTCCTAACATTCCGTCACTATACACAGAAGTTATTTTTTTGTTCTTTGTAGGCTTTAAAGGAACTTTATAGGTTTTATTTTGAGGAGAAATGACATTCGGATTTCCAGCGTTTGGAAATTTCCCTGTAACGTGCTCTGGAATTGCATTTGATTTGATAGTACGATATTTTCCTTGTTCAGAAATTGTCACAATGTTTTCATACGTGACCATTTCGGTACATTTGTATCCGCCTTTTACTGAGAAGGTGTTTATTGTTTCTTGTGCGAATGTTAGGCACGTAACAAACAAAAGTGAAGTGGTTACTATATTTTTCATTTGGAAAGAATTTCATCGTGTTTTGTAGTTAGATGTATTCTTTCGAAAAAACTTGTGCTAATATTAAATTATTTTGGTCTTTTCCTTCCGTGCTTGTGTAATGCGTCTTTTAAGATCGTATTTAAGCGTTCACGTTGTTCATCAGTACATATTTTTTGTACTTCTTTGAAATGATAAAAGAGTTTTAAATCTTTTTGACGTTCTTTTTCACCAATACGTCTTGCCAAATCGTTTACTGTATCCGTATTAACTGAAGTCTCTGAAATTTGATCAAATAACTGATCTTTTAGCGCTTTTACTTCACGAGAAATTGCGCGCATTTCATCATGATGTTCGTCATTCAGTTCATTAAATGCTTTCGTTTGTGCTTCATTAAACTGTAATTCCTTTGCTATAAACATTCCAGGATTGCCTTTTGGCGGACGACTATCTCCAAAAATTTTAACCATAAAAAAGCCGTTCATCACAATTAAAAAGGCAATTAAGATATAAAGAAGTATATTTTTTTTCATGTGATTTTTTTATTTAATTGAATACTGAAGGTTGCGTTTCTTGCGACAATTCATATGCATTTGCAAATTCTGAAATGCTATCATTATATTCAGTTTTTGTCAGTTGTAAAATTCCAAAAACATTTACAATCAATATACAAACTAACGTCGCAAGCTGTAGTTTTGGTGTAAACCAACCAAAACTTGTTGAAACTATTTCTTCTTTTTCTGCAAACAAACGCTGCATGGTTTTATCCTTAAAAAACGGAGAAACATTGACTTCATTGATGTTTTCTAAAACGTCAAATGTTGCTTCAATATCTTTATTAATTTCTTCGGGTGTTTTCATAACTATTAGTTAGATGCAATATTTTAAAAAAACTTGCGTTACATTTTGTTTTTATGAAAATTTTCTAAAATTTTCTGTAAATTTTTCTTGGCTCTAAATAGTAAAGATTCAATGGACGATATACTTTTTTCTGTAATTTCGGCAACTTCTTTATATGACAAACCTTCAACCTTGTTGAGTGTGAAAACTATTTTTTGTGCTTCTGGCAATTGATTTATTGCTTTAAAAATGGTTTCGCTTTTTTCTTTATTTTCTAATAAAATTCCAGGGTGATTCATCTCTGTAAAATACGCAGTTTTATCAATTGGAATATCATTTCCAAAAATAGACTGCATAAATGCAAATCGTTTCTTTGTATTTTTCTTTCGAATGAATTCTAACGATTTATTCACCGAAATACGATACATCCATGTAGAAAGCTTCGAATTTCCTTGAAAGTTTTGAATCGATTTAAAAACTTCTACAAACACTTCTTGCGCAATATCTTCTGCATCTTCCTTATTGGGTACAAAAGACAAACATGCATGAAAAACTTTTTGCTCATATTCGTCTAATAAACGACTATATGCTTCACGTTTTCCTGCTTGTAAATCGGCTATAAAAGTAGTTTCGTTCAATGATTTTGTTTGATTGTTTAAATTAACTAAAAATTCTAAACATAAAACAATACCTTTGCGGTTTAATTTGAAATCACATGCGATTACACAGAAATTTAGTCTTTTCAGTCATTGACGGGCTAAACTTAATATTTAATGAAGGAGACTATGCAGACAAAGTAGTTGAAAAATTACTAAAGCGAGACGCGCGTTGGGGAAGTCGTGATCGTAAGTTTGTTGCAGAAACTACTTATGAAATTGTACGCTGGAAGCGTTTATATGCTGAAATAGCAGATATAAAAGAAAACTACTCTCGTGAAAATTTATGGCGCATATTTGCTGTTTGGGCAACGCTAAGAGGTATTGAATTACCAGATTGGAACCAGCTTGAAGGCACGCCAACACGTAGAATTAAAGGTCGTTTTGACGAACTTTCTAAAATTAGAAAAATCAAAGAATCAATTCCTGATTGGTTAGATGAGTTAGGCGTACAAGAACTTGGTGAAGCTGTTTGGACGAAAGAAATTAATGCGTTAAACAAACAAGCCGATGTAATTATCCGAGCAAATACCTTACGTACTACAAAAGAGAAATTACAAGAATTGTTGGCTACTTTTGATCATGAAACAGAAGAAATAAAAGGACATCCTGTTGCGTTACGTTTGAAAGAACGTGCTAATATTTTTAGAAATGACGCGTTTAAAAATGGTTTTTTCGAAGTACAAGATGCTAATTCACAATTAGTTTCTGAGTTTTTAGATGTAAAACCTGGAATGAAAGTTGTTGACACGTGCGCAGGTGCAGGAGGAAAATCATTGCATTTAGCGGCATTAATGGAAAACAAAGGAAACTTAATTTCTTTAGATATTTACGAAGGGAAATTGCGCGAGCTTAAACGTAGAGCGCGAAGAAATGGTGCGCATAATATTGAAACGCGCGTTATTGATTCTACGAAAGTGATCAAAAAATTATATGACAAAGCAGATCGTGTATTAATTGATGCTCCATGTTCTGGTTTGGGCGTTTTACGTAGAAATCCGGATGCAAAGTGGAAAACTCAACCTGGATTTTTAGAAAAAGTAAAAAATACACAACAAGATATTTTACAGCGCTACTCACGCATGGTAAAATCTGGCGGAAAGTTGGTTTATGCAACTTGCTCCATATTACCATCGGAAAATCAAGAACAAGTACAGAAATTTTTAGCTTCTAACGACGAGTTTACACTTGTAGAAGATAAAAAACTGTTGGCTTCGGAATCTGGCTTTGACGGATTTTACATGGCATTACTTGAACGAAAATAGAACCCTAAATCACTTCAATATACTATTACAATGAAAAAAACAGTACTTTTTTTAATCGGATTAATTTCATTTACGGCATTTTCACAACAAGCGTATTATAATGACGTAAATCTTACTCTTACGGGAACACAATTACGAGACGCGTTAGCTACAAAAGTAATTAACACACACTCAAATTCATTATCATATTCTGAAATCTGGACAGCAACAATGGTGACTGATCTCGATCCTAACAATTCAAACAATGTATTATTATTGTATGGATGGGAAAACGGAAGTGACGGAGATGTTACAAACGATATTTCAAGAGACAAAGATAATAATGGAGGAAATGTTGGCGATTGGAACAGAGAACATACATTTGCAAATTCGTTGGCGAGTCCTGATTTAGATTCAAATACTACAAACGGACCTCCATATAGTGATGCGCACAACTTACGCGCTACAGATGTACAACGAAATGGACAACGTGGAAGTCGTTTATTTTCTGCTGGTTCTGGTAATTCTGGAGCTGTTGGTTCATTTTGGTATCCTGGTGATGCAACAGTTGGTGGACCTGATTGGCGTGGTGATGTTGCCCGAATTGTAATGTACATGTACCTTCGTTATGGAAATCAATGTGCGCCAAATTTAGTAGCAAACGGAACTACAAATAGTGTCGATTCAAATATGATTGATTTGTTATTAGAGTGGAATGCGGCAGATCCTGTTTCTACGTATGAAGATACACGTAACGCATATCATGAAAATATTGCGAATGCAACTGCACAAGGAAATCGCAATCCATTTATTGATAATCCACGTTTAGCAACACAAATTTGGGGCGGAACTCCTGCAGAAGATCGCTGGGGAATTTACGGAACTGATACAGAGTTACCTTCAGTACCAATGAATATAATGGTAAGCAACGAAACAAGTAACAGTATTGATGTTTCTTGGGCAGCTTCTACCGATAATGTTGGCGTAACTGGATATGATGTGTATGTAGACGGAATGTTAAATCAATCAGTAGGTGGAACAACTGCAACAGTAAGTGGTTTATCAGCTTCTACAATGTATGGTTTTACTGTACGAGCTAAAGATGCCGCTGGTAACAACTCAGCACAATCATCTTCAACAGACGGAACAACTTTAGCTGGCGGTGGCGGCGGAAACAGTTCTAGTTTATATTTTTCGGAATACATGGAAGGAAGTTCATTTAATAAAGCACTTGAAATTGCTAATTATACAGGTGCAACTGTTGATTTGAATGATGTTACGAATGTATATACATTAAAAATTAGTACAAATGGTAGTGCTACATGGAACTCTACCTACACATTCCCTACGGGAGCCATGATTAGTGATGGTGATGTATATGTAATTGGAAATACTGGTTTAGCTGTTTGTACAAGTGTTGTAGATGATTCTGATGATACAATCACAGGGTTCAATGGAAACGACGCTATTGGTCTATTTAAAAATGATGTACTAATTGATATTTTAGGAACACTTGGTGATGGAACTACCTATGCGAGTAATACAACTTTGGTAAGAAAACCAAGTATTGATACACCAAATACAACATACACAGCTACTGAATGGAATACTTCTGCTTCAAATACATGTACAGATTTGGGAAGACATACACAAACGTTAAGTGTTACTACATTTGAACAAGATGCCTTTTCAATCTATCCAAATCCAGCAAATGGAAATACAGTATATATCAATACAAAAAACAATGCTCAAATTTCTGAAGCACGTGTGTATGATATTACAGGAAAGCAAGTATTACAACAAGCAAATCCAACCAACAAAATTAATATTCAAGGGTTGCAACAAGGAATGTACATTTTACAGTTAAAATCTAACAATCAAACAGTTACTAAGAAATTAATTATACAATAAAACGAAGCAGTCTTTTATTCAGAGTTTCTTTCAGATAGTAGTAATTATATATAAAACAAAAGCTCCAAACATACATTTGGAGCTTTTTTATATTACATAATTATGCCAGTAAAAATGTAATTTGCTATAAAAATATAAACTATTTTCTATTTCTAAAAATGATATTGCAAATGTTTACAAAACTAACGCAACGCTAAATCCATTGCTTTTGTAGCATGTATCGTTGTGGTATCAAATACAGGAATTGCAACATCTTCTTGTTTAATAAGTAACGGAATTTCTGTACAGCCTAAAATAATTCCTTCTGCGCCAGCCTGTTGCATCCGTTCAATAGCATCCAAATACGCTTGTTTAGAGCTAGGTTTTAGTTCTCCTTTTGACAATTCATCATAAATAACCCTATGAATTTCATCTCTATCTTCGTCATTTGGAATCAAGGTTTTAATTCCAAAAGAAGCTAACACATCTTTATAAAAATCTTTCTCCATCGTGTACTTCGTACCTAACAACGCCACTGTTTTCAGTTCTTTAGCTACAATTTTTTCAGCAGTTGCTTCTGCAATATGAATCACAGGAATTGAAACATTATTACGAACAGTTTCAATAGTTAAATGCATGGTGTTTGCACAAATTAAAATACAATCTGCGCCAGCATTTTCCAGACTTTTTGCCGCATTTGCCATCAATTCGTCTAACAAATCCCAACGACCTTCAGCTTGCAATTTGTGTATTTCTTCAAACTGTACAGAATGAATAATACACTTTGCAGAATGCTTTCCTCCAAGTCGTTCCGCTGCTAAAGTGTTCAATACTTGGTAATATAAAATGGTAGATTGCCATGTAATTCCACCAATAAGCCCAATAGTTTTCATACTTGATAATTTATACCGTTAAAATTAGGGATTTATTCGCTTTGCTTCTACTTTTGTAACTATAATTTTAGCGCATGACAACTTTACTTATCAACATCAAAGAATTACTTCAAGTTCGTGAAACTTCTATTTCCAAAGTCTCAGGAAGCAATATGAAACAACTTCCAATATTGGAAAACGCATATGTTTATATTGTAGATGATGTCATTTCAGATGTTGGCTTAATGAGAGATATTGAAATTGCTTCCGCAGATACCATCATCAATTGTACAGGAAAAGTAGTATTGCCAACTTGGTGCGACAGTCACACACATTTGGTCTATGCTGGAAACAGATCGCAAGAATTTGTGGATAGAATCAACGGATTGAGTTATGAAGAAATTGCAAATCGTGGTGGTGGAATTTTAAATTCGGCTAAAAAACTTCAGGAAACTTCCGAAGATGATTTATTTACACAATCTGCCAAGCGTTTGGAAGAAGTGATGCACATGGGAACTGGCGCTATTGAAATTAAATCAGGTTACGGATTAACGACAGAAGCCGAACTCAAAATGCTCCGTGTTGCCAAGCGTTTGAAGGAAACATATAACTTTCCGATCAAAACTACCTTTTTAGGTGCGCATGCAATTCCTGCAAACTACAAAGGAAATCAAGATGGTTATATGGACTTGGTAATTAATGAAATGTTGCCAAAAGTAGCTTCGGAAAAACTTGCGGATTATGTAGATATATTCTGTGAAAAAGGCTATTTCACCTTAGAAGATACGGAACGACTTTTAAAAGCCGCACAACACTACAATCTAACTCCAAAAATTCATGTCAATCAATTCAATGCGTTTGGTGGTGTTGCACTTGGTGTAAAATACAACGCACTTTCGGTAGATCATTTAGAAGAATTGAATGATGCTGACATTTCGGCTTTACAAAATAGTAATACGATGCCTGTTGCGTTGCCTTCGTGTTCATACTTTTTAAGCATTCCATACACACCAGCCCGAAAATTGATGGATGCAGGGTTACCTGTTGCATTGGCAACCGATTACAATCCGGGTTCAACGCCTTCTGGAAACATGAATTTTGTCGTAAGCACGGCATGTATCAAAATGAAAATGACACCTGAAGAAGCTATTAATGCGGCTACCATTAACGGCGCGTATGCTATGGGACTTTCGGATACGCATGGAAGTATTACCAAAGGAAAAGTCGCAAACTTAATTATTACCAAAGAAATTCCTTCATATCACGTATTGCCATATGCGTTTGGTGATAACAATATTGAACAGGTATTGATTAATGGAAAGGTTGTGTAGGCACGCTTTGCTTTTGGTATCGCTGTGCTCTTAGAATCTTGGACGCGCTTCGCTTTTAGATTGTTAGATTTCGTCATTCTGAACTTGATTCAGAATCACACATATTATTCACGCTAAACTCACAACACATAACTAAATAAAAATCATGCTAAATTTCCCGCTTTCACTGCATTCTCCACTCTCCAAGTTGTTGCTAGATAAAGAAATATACGATTTCAAAAGCGCGATTGCATATGTAAATCAATTGCCTTACGGAAGAACTTCAGATCGTAGTAATTTTTGTTTAATAATTCCAGAAAACAAAGGAACATGTTCTACAAAGCATTCCTTTTTGAAGCAACTTGCCATTGAAAATAAGCAAGAAATAGTGGAATTGTTCATTGGAATCTATAAAATGAACGAAATCAACACAAAAGGTGTTGGAAGCGTTTTAAACAACTACAACTTAGATTATATTCCAGAAGCACATACGTATCTTAAAATTAACGGAAACATTCTCGATGTTACACGAACAACTGAAAACGAAGCTTCTTTTGAAGACAGTTTACTTACAGAGCAACAAATTCTTCCTCATCAAATTGGCGAATACAAAGTACATTGGCATCAAAATTTTCTAAAACAATGGCTTCAAACTGAACAACTTCTCTACTCTTTTCAAGAAATCTGGAAGATTCGTGAGGCATGTATCACTGCTTTAAGCTAGTAAACTTCATATTAAAATTGGTTGTTCTTTATCTTTCATCAAATCATATAAAAGTGTAAATTAGCATCAAGTAATTGACCTAAAAACCCATGCTACAACTTTACACAAAAGCAACTCTTGATACCTATATCAATCAACGCAAAGGCGAAACTAAATTTGGAGAAAAAGTAGATACACTTTACCTTCAAGAAGATTTAGAAACACAATTACAGCAAAGTCCGGCTAAATATGTCTTAGTAGGAATTCCCGAAGATATAGGCATCTTGGCAAATCGTGGAAAAGCTGGCGCAACTACTGCTTGGAAAGCGGTTTTAAGTTCATTGCTAAACACACAAGACAATGCTTTAAATAAAGGAAAAAGAATGTTGGTGTTAGGACATTTAGACTTTTCTGAATTGCTTGCAACTGCTAAAACTTTGGATTCAACTGCTATTGATTACCACGAACAGCTTTCGCTTTTAGTAGACAAAATTGATGAAGAAGTTAGCTATTTAATTTTTCAAATCGTGAAAGCTGGTAAAAAACCTATTATTATTGGTGGCGGACATAACAACGCTTATGGAAATATTAAAGGAACATCTTTGGGCAAAAGTGAAGCAATTAATGTTGTAAATTTTGATGCACATACTGATTTTCGCTCGTTGGAAGGCAGACACAGTGGAAATGGTTTCAGTTATGCATTTAAAAGGTATTTTTTACAGAACTATTTTATGTTTGGATTGCATGAAAATTATACTTCAAAAAAGATTTTTAGTATCTTGGAAGCACATGCCGATCGATTGCAATACAATACCTTTGAAAGTATTGAAATTAGACAAGAACAAGGTTTTTCTTTTCAAATGAATCGTGCATTAGAGTTTATAAATAATCGTCCGTTTGGTGTGGAAATCGATTGTGATTCTATCGAAAATGTACCAAGTAGTGCCATGACGCCAAGTGGTTTTAGTGCCAATCAGGCAAGAGCATTTGTATCATTTTTTGGAAAACAGAAAAATGCAACATATTTACACTTGTGTGAAGCCGCACCAAATGAAAATGATACAGATGAAATGTATCAAATTGGAAAATTATTAAGTTATCTCATCACCGATTTTATGCGTAAATAAGTCATGAACACAATTTCTATTATTCCTTTTGACGAGCTATATGCCAAAGATTTTTACGATTTAAATATTGAATGGTTGGAAACCTTCTTTTATGTAGAACCGCATGATGAAGAAGTGTTGAGTCAGGCAAAAAGTTACATCATTGACAAAGGTGGACATATCTTTTTTGCAAAACAAAATGATACAATTGTTGGAACTGTGGCGTTGATAAAAATAGAAGACGGCGTTTTTGAACTTAGTAAAATGGCAGTTTTACCAAAATTAAGAGGTCAAAAAATTGGACAACAATTATTACAATATTGTTTAGATTTTGCAAAAACACAGAAATTTGAAAAACTCCTTCTCTATTCAAATCGTAAACTAGAAAACGCGATTTACATTTATGAAAAGTATGGTTTTGTAGAAATTCCTATTGAAACAGACAATCCGTATGCACGTGGAGATATTAAAATGGAACTTATTCTGGACAAATTAGATCGTTAATTGATATCGTAGTCATTGCGAGGAGTCAACGACGAAGTAACCTGTTTATTCAAGAAAAAGAGTGCCACAAGTTTTTTCAAAACTTTCGCAATAACGGTTACTAAAAATATTCTTGTAATCATTGAATACTTTAATCTTTTAATTTAAAATTTAAAACGCAACATTTATAATTAAAGTTTAGCAAAACCGTAACATTTATGTAGTTTTATCGTCTAGTAAGCGTATCAAATTCTGAATCATCAATCTATCAATGAAAGAAAGTTATATTACGTTTTTTAGGCGTTTTTGGATTATAATCATCATTGCTTTTATAGCATATAATTTTATTTTTCCTGAAACTTTTTCTAGAGAAAATATCGCAACACACATTCAAGCATATGGCAACTATGGTTTGGCAATTTTCTTTTTTTGCCACCTTATCAGAGGTTTTGTTATGTTGCCAAGTACAGCACTCATTTTTGCAGGTGTTTTTCTATTTCCGAATGATTTATTTTTAGTGCTATTACTTTCCGTTATCGGAATTGTAATTTCTTCTATGATTGTATATTATTTCTCAGATAAATTGGGCTTTGCCAAACTTTTTGATAAGAATACCAAAACAACAAACCTTGTTAAAGAAAAGCTTTCTGGAAAATACGGTCCCTTATTTATTATGTTTTGGGCATTTTTTCCGTTTGTTCCAACAGATTTAATTTGCTACACTGCAGGCGCGATGAAAATTAATCCAATTGTCTTTGCCATTAGTCTTTTTATTGGTGAATTGATTTTGTGTAGTGTGTATGTCTACGGAAGTGCATATTTTATATAAGATTTACGTATAAATTTTTCAATATAATTTGGTGAAATTCTTCAATATCATAAGGTTTGATGATAAAATCGTTCATTCCTGCATCATAAATTTGATCTTTAATTTGATCTTCTTCTACCGCTGTTAACGCAATAATTGGTGTTTCAATCTGTAATGTACGAATTTGCTTTGTCGTTTCAATTCCGTTAATTTTTGGCATGTTAATATCCATCAAAATTAAATTATACGAATTATTTTTCACTTTTTCCAAAGCTTGAAAACCATCTTCAGCAACATCACATTGATATCCTTTACTCATTAATATACGCTTGGTTACCACACGATTAATTTTGTTATCATCCACCACTAAAATGTGTTTTTCATGACTGTCTATCATATTATTTGAAGTCAATACAACTTGTTCTAACAATTCTTTACTTTCTTCAAAAATAATTGAGAATCTAAACGTTGCACCTTCATTTTTCTTACTTTCAAGTGTAATATCACTGTTAAATAATTCAAGCAAACGTTTTACAATTGGCAAGCCTAAACCTGTTCCTTGGTAATTTTTTTCAATTGGGCGTAACTGAACAAATTTATCAAAAACAGCAACTTGCTTTTCTTCTGGAATTCCTAAACCATCATCTTTTATGGTGAACTTTATGGTATGTTTTGAATCCTCAATTTTTACTAAATCGAGTTGAATCCAGATATTTCCTGATTCTGTAAATTTGATTGCGTTTCCTATTAGATTCATTAATATTTGCGACAATCGAACAGAATCGCCTAATAAAATCTCTGGAATTTGTTCGTCAATCTTTTTATGTACGTTGTTTTCATTTTGATTGATTGCAAAACCAAACGAATTCACAACTTCATTCACCAAGTTTCGAATGTTGAACGGAATGCGTTCAAGTTTTACACTTTTAGATTCTATCTTATTAATTTGAAGCACATTATTAATCAACGACAGCAAGTATTTACTTGAAAATTTTAGCGATTTAAAGTTTTCATTGCCTTTCAAGTTTGGAAAATCTTCTGAAAGCAACGACGTTAATCCAACAACGCCATACAAAGGTGTACGCAATTCGTGGCTTACCGTAGAAAAAAACTGTGACTTTAAGTTTGCTTGCTGTTCTGCTTCTTCTTTAGCAGTGCGTAATTCAGAATTCTTCAAGCGTAATTTAGCCAAAGCTCTGTTTCTAAATTTGTAATTCTTAAACATATTAATTAGTAAAAGAATTAGAATAAAACCAGCAATCATCAACACATATGAAATTTGTTGCGATTGCTTTATAATAATCTCTTGATCTTTCTTTTCGGCTTCAACAAGCTCAAAGTTTTTCCGAATTTCTTCTACTTCAAACTTTATTTGTGCATTCTGCAATTCGCGTATTTTTGTTTTATTGTATAACGAATCTTTATACTTTACATGTTGTTGCAATCGTGCATACGCATTTGCAGGTTCTCCTTGTTTTTCTGCCAATTCAGCATATGATTTGTAGATTTCTGTCAACTCTGACAACAATTTTTCTTTTTTAGCATACACAATTGATTTATCGAAATAGTTACTTGCCAATTTAAAATCTTCTGTATGCATATGATAACGCCCTAATAGAAAACTAACTTGCACTTTCGCAGAAGTATCTCCATGTACAGTATTGATCATTCTTTCTGAATCAATCAAATATGGATACGCTTCATCAAACTTATTTAAATCAACATATGTCCAACCGATATTTAAAATTGGTGTAAGAATTTCGGCAGTATCTTTAAGTTTACTAGATATTTTTAACGACTCTTCGTAGTAATAAATGGCAGAATCGGTATTTTTAAATCCTTCTGAATAAATGTTTCCAATATTATTATAAACCCGACATATCAAAATATCATTGGCAACCTCTTTAGCATATTTTAATGATTTGAAATAATTCGTTTTAGATTTATCCAATTCAGAAATACTTTCATACGACAATCCTAAATCATTATGAAGTATACATAAACTATATATATCATTAATTTTTTCGGCAAATGTTATTCCTGCAGTGGCAGCTTCAAGTGATTCTTTATATCTGTATTCATCAAAACTTATTCCAGCGGTGTAAGAGTATTTTTTAATACTATCTTTTATCGCTAACGAATCTAGCTCCTGACCTTGCAAGAAGCACACGAAAAAAAAACACAATATGGTAGGTAGTACGTTGAGTTTCAAAAATTGAGGCTTTAAGTATATCTTACAA
Source organism: Kordia sp. (assembly GCF_965283645.1). Classification (GTDB taxonomy): domain Bacteria; phylum Bacteroidota; class Bacteroidia; order Flavobacteriales; family Flavobacteriaceae; genus Kordia. Next base: position 1,014,569 of record NZ_CBDIPG010000001.1, read on the forward strand.
AATACAAAAAATAAAATAGAGTGTCCTTTTGCATTGTTTACCATGAATCTTTCTGTTAACTTTATAAAATTAAATCATTTAAAAAGTTACTCATGAATATTTTTCATTACGCTTTTAAAGTAAAAAATATTACGTCAACGCGAAAATTCTATGTGGATTTGCTAGGTTGTCAAGAAGGCAGATCAACCGAAAACTGGATTGATTTTGACTTTTATGGTCATCAATTATCTGGACATGTGAGCGAAAATTTTCCAAAACTAGATTATTGTGGAAAAGTAGATGGTGTCAATGTTCCAATTCCGCATTTTGGTTGTGTTTTAACGATAAAACAATTTGAAAATTTACAGCAAATATTTGAATCAAACCAAATAGAATTTGTCGTAAAACCGCAAACACGTTATGCTGGACAAGTTGGCGAACAACGCACGATGTTTGTCTTTGATTTTAGTGGAAATCCGTTAGAATTTAAAGCGTTTTCAGATGAAAATGAAGTCTTTGCAAAGTGATTATAAAAAGCTAACTTACACACATGAACGCACTAAAACTTCCTTTTGAATTTGATGTTGACATCATAAAAAAAGAACTTTCACAATTTTCAAAAACGGATTATCAGGATATTTACAATTCCTCTGTAATGTTGGAAACTTTATGGTTAATCCATTTTATAGAACCGATTCTTGGCGAAGATGGACTTCCAGTTTTTCTACCAAATGATGCGCTCAAAAAATGTCCATATATATTGTCAATTTTTAAAAAGTTTGAATGTCAAGTAGAAACGTTTCGAATTCACACGTTAGATGCAGGCGCAAGCATACAAAAACATAGAGATACAGGCTATAGCTTTGAAATGGGGAAAGTCCGATTGCATATTCCTGTGTTTACAAATGAAAAGGTTGAAATGTTAGTTGATGATGAAGTCATTCCGATGAAAGAGGGCGAATGTTGGTATTGTAATTTCAATATAGAACATGAAGTCAGAAATAATAGCGATCAACCACGCGCGCACATTATTTTAGATTGTATTGTAAATGATTGGTTGACTGGGGTTTTTGAAAAAGGTTAAGAAAGCTTGTTGTAAATAGACTAAAAAGTATTCATAAGTTCATGGAGAAATTCAGTATGGTGAATTTTTCTCGATACAATTTTTCTTTATTGTATTACGAAAAATCACTCGAAATGACGCTTGTGAATTCAAATCGTCACTTCGAGTTGTTTTTTACGGAGTGAAGCGGAATACAAAATTGTATCGAGAAGTAATTTAAAACTATAATGCCTAACATCATAAAACCCTCACAGATCAAATTGCAAGGGTTTTCATTTTAGTTTTATTTGTAAAGATTCCTGCCTTCGCAGGAATGACAAATCGTTATCTAATTAACTTCTTATATTTAATACGTTTCGGCATCAAGTCGCCACCTAAACGTTTCTTTTTATTTTCTTCATAATCTGAGAAGCTTCCTTCAAAGAAATATACTTGCGAATCACCTTCAAAAGCTAAGATATGCGTACAAATACGATCTAAAAACCATCTATCATGCGAAATTACTACCGCACAACCTGCAAAGTTTTCCAAACCTTCTTCCAACGCTCGTAATGTGTTTACATCCAAGTCGTTTGTTGGCTCATCCAATAATAAAACATTTCCTTCTTCTTTTAGCGTCATGGCTAAATGCAAACGGTTACGTTCTCCACCAGAAAGTGTATTTACCTTTTTGTTTTGTTCGCTTCCTGCGAAATTGAATCGACTCAAGTATGCACGAGAATTGACTTGCTTTCCGCCCATCATCACCAATTCTTGCTCGTCAGAGAAGTTTGCCCAAATTGATTTTTCAGGATTTATATTTGAATGCGCTTGATCTACATACGCAATTTTTGCCGTTTCACCAACCGTAAAACTTCCTTTATCTGGTGTTTCTTCGCCCATAATCATTTTGAAAATAGTCGTTTTTCCAGCTCCATTCGGACCAATAACTCCAACAATTCCAGCTTGTGGTAAATTGAAATTTAAGTCTTCGTATAGTAATTTATCGCCAAATGCTTTGGAAACACCTGTCGCTTCTATCACATTTGTACCTAAACGTGGACCATTTGGAATGTAGATTTCCAGCTTCTCGTCCATTTGTTTTTGATCTTGACTCATCAATTTGTCATAATTCTTCAAACGTGCTTTTTGCTTTGTTTGACGTCCTTTTGCACCTTGACGAACCCATTCCAATTCACGTTCTAACGTTTTTTGACGTTTGGAAGCTGTTTTGCTTTCTTGCGCCATTCGTGTTGATTTTTGATCTAACCAAGAAGAATAGTTTCCTTTCCATGGAATTCCTTCTCCTCTATCCAATTCTAAAATCCAACCGGCAACATTGTCTAAGAAATATCTATCATGCGTTACCGCAATTACTGTTCCTTTGTATTGTGCTAAATGATGTTCTAACCAATGTACAGATTCTGCATCCAAGTGGTTGGTAGGCTCATCAAGTAATAAAATTTCTGGTTCTTGTAATAGTAAACGACACAACGCTACACGACGACGTTCTCCTCCAGAAAGTACACCAATTAATTTGTCTGGCTCTGGCGTACGCAACGCGTCCATTGCAATTTCGAGTTTGGTGTCTAATTCCCAAGCGTTTGAAGCATCAATTTTATCTTGAAGATCTGCTTGTTGCGCCATTAATTTGTCCATTTTGTCAGCATCAGAATATACTTCTTCCAATCCAAACATATCATTTATCTTGTTGTACTCATCAAGAATGGCAACCGTTTCGGCAACACCTTCTTTTACAACTTCCATAACAGTTTTTGTTTCGTCTAATTGTGGTTCTTGTTCTAAATAACCCACATTATACCCTGGCGAAAACGTAACATCACCTTGATAGTTTTTCTCTACACCTGCAATAATTTTTAGTAAGGTAGACTTACCAGAACCGTTGAGACCGAGAATCCCGATTTTAGCTCCGTAGAAAAAACTGAGGTAAATATCTTTTAATACTTGTTTGTTGGTACTTTGATAGGTTTTAGAAACCTTATTCATGGAAAAGATAACTTTCTTATCGTCTGACATAATTGATCTTAAATTTAATTGCTATGCAACAAATATACATAATTGTCGCTGTATTCGCACGTATAAATAGGATTGAAAGATTTAATAATTGAAAAGTCGAAAAACAAGGTTTCTTATCAAATTTCTTTCAAAATTACAATCTTATCAAATTAAATATAAAAAAATGTGATTTTAAATTTATTTTTTAAAACACTATAAATCAATTAATTATAATAAAATTTACGTAAATTTTTAACATTTCTTTCAACTTTTTACATTCTCAGAAAACCGTGTGCTATGTGTTCTCGTATATAATACCAAACAATAAAATCTAATTAAACTTTAAAATTATGAAACGAGTAACAACCATTTTAGGAATCAGTATTGTATTGATAGGAAGTTTCTTTTTAATTGCGGCAGATCATATTGATGCGCCTGCAGTTCAGGGAACGACTTCAGACATTACAGATTTCTACGCCTTTCAAGGAGCTGACACAAACACCATTGCATTTGTTGTAAACACTCAAGGATTATTAAGTCCGACTGCAACAGCTGGAGCTACATTTAATGAAAACACCTTAATTGAAATTAATATTGACAACACAGGAGATAATGTTGAAGATTTAGTAATTCAAGCTATTCCAAGAGACGGAAAAATGTATTTCTTCGGACCAACTGCGCCAAGCACAACAGGTTTAAATAGTGTTATTGAAACTTCTGCAACAACTTCTTCTGTAGATATTACAGCATACGGAAATACTGCAATTACGGCTAATAATAATAGCATGAAGTTTTTTGCAGGTCCGAGAGACGATCCTTTCTTTATGGATTTTGCTCAGTACGGAGAAATCATTGCAGGAAATGCTACAAGCTTTAACGACCCAGGAACAGATACGTTTGCAGGTTCTAATGTATTATCAATTGTAGTAGAAGTACCAAAATCTCAAATTGGTGGTTCAGGAACAATCAATGTTTGGGCAGAAGCAAAAGGAAAACAATAATCAATCAAATTCACAATTTAAAATAGAAAAAGACATGAAAAATATACAATCAATTTTAGGAATTCTTCTCGTAAGTATGTTTACGTTCACGAGTTGTTCTTCAGACGATAACACAATTACCATTGATAATACACCTGATTTTTCTGGAACATTTGCTCAACAAGATCAAATGGGAAGACCAGCTGTAAATACAGTTTTTGTTTCATCTACAAGTAAAGATTCGTTTAATACAACTGTTCCTACGCAACAAAATGCGGCGTTTCAAGCAATGTTTCAAACAAACTTAACAGGATTAAGTCCAGCATTTACAAACCCTGGAGATCAGAATGCTTTAGGACAAGATGCCGCGGCTTTTACAGGATTATTAGCTACAGATGTATTAAATGTTTCTTTAGATGGAACTACAACATTTTATGACGGAACAAATGTATTAACAGGTCGTGCATTAGCAGATGATGTTATTACAGTAGAGTTATTATTAATTTTTGGAGGTGAAGATTTCACAGAAAACCCAAATCTTTCTGATGATCACGTTGACGCAAATGATAAGCCTTTTTTGTCCTCATTCCCATACTTAGCCTCACCATGGTAGTTTAGTTATGAACAGAGTATTTAGCAATACACATTTCCCCCAGATGTCTATTTTGAGTTTAACGATCAGCTAAATACTCTTGTTCACAATCCTTTTTAATCACTAAAAACAATCAATATGAATACCAAAATCGTTTTACAAATTTTAGGAATATGTGCATTTCTTGCGAGTTGCACGTCTACTCCATCACAAAAAATAACTACAAGTTTAGAATATGATACTTATTTAGAACTTGCTGAAAATAAAAACAGTACAAATGCCGCAGAAATAAAAAACTTCTGGGAAACAAAGCTGGAAAAAGCACCAAATCAATATCCGTATCACGCAAAAATTGCAAGCGCACATTCTCAGTTGTTCAAATCAACTGGTGAAATATCTCACTTAGTTGAAGCTGCTAATCACTTAGAGCTTCTGAATGAAAAAACGAAGTATAAGAACGCTAATTACATTAGAAGTTTGGTTCGTAATTATATTTCTCAACATCGTTTTCAAGAAGGATTAGTCTTGTTGAAAAAAGCGGAAGAATTGGGTGAAAATTTAGATGCAACCCAAAAAATGCTATTTGATGTACATTTAGAACTTGGAAACATTGAAGAAGCAGAATCATACTTAAACAATTTTAAACATGATAATAGTTTTGATGCCTTAATTAGATTGTCAAAATGGTATGACTATGAAGGAAAACTCATGGCGGCTATTAAAGCAATGGAAAAAGCAAAGTTTAAAGCAGAAGATGCTAATAATACATTTTTGAAAAAATGGTCATACACAAATCTGGCAGATTTTTATGGACATGCAGGACGCATTGAGGACGCTTACAATCATTATTTAAAAGCATTAGCATTAGATGCTACAGATGCATATGCTAAAAAAGGAATTGCCTGGATTGTGTTTTCACATGAAAAAAATCCGGAAGAAGCGTTGCGTATTCTAAATACGATTATGTCACAACACAAAGCGCCAGATTATTATTTATTGAAAGCTGAGATAGCTGAATATATGGGAGAAAATACAGAAAAAGAAAAAAACATTCAAGCATTTATGAGTGCTATTTCATCTGAAAAATATGGTATAATGTATACTTCATATGCAGTTTCTGTACTTTCTGAAGAATTAAACAATACAGAAAAAGCATTAGAAATTGCACAGCAAGAAGTTGCTTTACGTCCTACAGCACAATCGTACGATTTGTTAGCCTGGACATATCATTTACATGGAGATTCGGCGAAAGCGTTAGAAATTATTCAAAATCATGTACTAGACAAAACATTTGAACCTGTAGCAATGTATCATGCGGCAGAAATTTTAAAAGCAACCGGAAACACAACAACAGTATTGGAAATTAAATCAGAATTGCTAGAAAGTAGTTTTGAAGTTGGTCCAATATTGACAGAAAAAATACAACGTTTATAGTTTTGGTAGACTATATATATTGAACTAACTCACGTTAGGCGATTGGTTTTTATTGATTGAAAAAGACACTTTGTAATGAAGTGTCTTTTTTTGTTTAGATGATTCACTAACAAAAAATAAGATAAAACTTACGGTTTTAATAACGCAACAAGTATGTTTATAATTAATTAAGCATGTGAGCTTGAAGAGTAATCATTTCTTTAATTTACGAGTAGTAGTGTATTGTTATTAAACATAAAACAATATATCATGAAAAAAAGTAATCTAAAAAGTTTACAATTGAACAAAAAAGCTATTTGATTTAGAAAACATTAAAGGTGGAGTTGACGACTGTACTTGTGACTTTTGTGACTGTAAATCAAATTGTTGCGATATGCTAGATGCTCCACAATAAGCATAACATATTTCATAAATAATTGAATGAATCACGGTTGAAATAATTTTCAATTGTGATTTTTTCTGCTATACTCCAAAACGATTAAAATTATAAATACGGTCATCCCGTAAGTAATTCTAATTCGTTCTTTTTATCTTCTACATATGTTTAACAAAAAAAAAGAAACCATGAAAAAAAGAAATGTTCAATCGTTGACTTTAAACAAAAAAGCAATCTCACATTTGAAAGGAAAGGAATCTAAAATCGGAGGTCGCGGCGCAAGTGACAGACTTACGGAATGTAGAAATAACTATTGTGTTTCGTTGTACAATAGTTGTCCTTGGGTTTGTTAGACTAAAAAGTTACTCATTGTCATTCCTGCGAAGGCAGGAATCCATCTAGTTCATAGGTGGATTGCGCAACACGTGCGGAATGACATTTTTTATCTTAAAAAAAGGTTTCTAAGGATTCGAAGCAACTACACCAAGTGTATACAATTGTTCCATTGTTGGAGATTCGCTTCCGCCTTCTGGCTCAAGTGTAATTCCGAAAGCTTGTGACTCGTTCGTATTTTTCAAATCGAAAACTTTGTCTTTGTCTGTAGAAAACTCTTCTATTACACCTAAACTTGTTGGTGTCAATGGATTTAATGTTAACGACCAAACTTGGTATACTTTACCTTCTGGTGGTTCTGGCAATCCTTGTAAATCTAAGTAAACACTGTTCGTATTTTTATCCCAATATACTTTTGCATATGATGTTGGCGAAACTGCTTGCCCGCCAAGAGGAACAGAAATAATATCTTTTGTTCGCAATACTGATAGTAATTCTGTTGCGGCTGTTAAGTCACTATTTGCCTTGTAAATTTGTTCCTTCAAGGCTTCTCGTTCCGACTTTACAACTTCTATTTCAGATTGTAAACCGTCTGTTTTCAATACGGAATAAATTAATCCAATTGCTAAAACAATTGAAGCTACCCAACCAAGATAAAGGAAAATTGGGTTTCTTTCCTGAATTGGAATCACTTTTACATCTTTCTCTTCATCTCTATCAGAAAGATTTAATTCTTTTTTGATAGCTTCATAAACATCAGATGTATCTTTGTGTGCGGTTGCGGCTGTTAACTGCACAATAGCCGTTTCAATAGAAAATACTTCTTGCATAACTTCAGGATGCATTTGCATCATTGCAAATACTGCCTCGTTTTCCTTTTCGGAAAGTGCTCCAGCTATGTACAGCTCTAATATTCCTGATGTTATGTATTCGTTACTATTCATTAGTATACTTCTAACATTTTTCGAAGTTCTTTAATACAATTTCTATTTCTGGTCTTTATAGTTCCTAACGGAATTTCTAAAGTTGCTGCTGTTTCTTTTTGTGTATATCCTTTAAAATAGAGATAATCTATAATTTTTTTACACTTATCAGCAAGCTTGCTCACATAATTTTTAAGACCGATTGCATTTGTCTTTTGATCCAAACTATCATTGGTCTCTATACTATGTACGAAAAAATCAACATCAAGGTTTTGTTGTGCATTCTTAAAAGATTTTGAACGTGTTTTATCGATCGCCGCATTTCGTGCAATATTCAACAACCACGTGAAAAAACGACCTTTTCCAGCATTATATGTATCAGATTTATTCCAAGCTTTTATAAAGACATCTTGCATAATTTCGGTAGCAATATCTTCATTTTTAACAATAGTATGTATCACACCAAAAATGCTTTCATTATACATAGTATATAACGATTCAAATGCTTTGGCATCTTTTTGTTTAAATTTCTCAATGAGTTTATCTAACTCCATACATACTTGTTGGTTAACTATATTTTCTACAAAAATAGTAGTAAATTACAGATTGTTAAAACTACAATTTTTAACGCAATTTTTTAACTTTTTAGAATAAAAAAAAGCTTCAATATTTGAAGCTTTCCTATTTTTTTTAATCATTTGTATCAAACTCGACCTTTCAACGCATTGAAAACCCAAGCAATAGCAAAGAATCCGATTCCGACAGCGGCAAATCCGTATCCTGCAACATCGTCATATCTAAAAGCACCAAGTGCAATTAATCCAATACCTACTAAAATCATTATCAGTGTAGCCCACGCTAATACTGTATTTTTGTTCATTCCCATAATCTGTTTATTTGGGCGCATCTTTTGTAACACTTTGAGTTCCTCAGTGTTTCAAAAGTCAGGCTTTCGACAGTCGCTCTCTTCGAGGAGCTTCAACAAATGTCTCTATCCTTTGCGCTTTTATGAATTACAAATATCTAATTTTTAATTCAATATTTACAAATTAATGGACTACAAATTCTTCATCACATCAAATAATACAACCTAAAATACCGTACAATTTTTAGTATCTTGCTACAAAATTTTAACTTAAAAAGTATCAAATCCAAACCTCATGAATAAGAAAATTTCATTGCTAATTTTATGCATCTTTACTATATTTATAAGTTGTACTTCTACAAAATCAGTTGCCAATAAAACGGAAACTCCAAAACTTGAAAAATCACTTCTTTGGAAAATTACTGGAAATGGTATTGAAAAACCTTCGTATTTATATGGAACCATTCATTTAACATGTGATTATGTTTTTACCGATAAATTAAAAAAAGCTTTTGATGAAACTGACCAATTAGCACTAGAAATTGACATGTCTAATCCTAATTTACAAGCTGAAATGATGAAATTTATCTTCATGGAAGACGGAAAAACCATTCAAAGTATTTTAAGTGAAGAAGATTATACATCGTTATCAACTTTCTTTAAGCAACAGGTTGGTATGGATTTAAAATTATTCAACACCATGAAACCATTGGCAATTACCTCAACATTGACATCAAAAATGGCAAATTGCGAAACTGGTACTGCATACGACATGGAATTTATGAAAGTAGCAAAAGCGCAAAAAGAAAAAGTAATTGGTTTAGAAACTATTGCTGATCAAATGAAAGTTTTTGATAATATTCCATATGAAGATCAACTAAAAACTTTAGTGAAAATGGCAAAAGAAGGTATGGATGAAAGTAAAAAAAGTTTTGAAGAAATGACGCGTTATTACAATGCAGAAGACCTTGAAGGCTTACTAAAAGTCACTGCCGATCAAGGACTGGAAGCTGATTTTCAAGAAAATTTAGTTGACCAACGCAATCGTAATTGGATTCCATTGATTGAAAAAATTGCAAAAGAAACGCCTACTTTTATTGGAGTTGGAGCGCTGCATTTACCTGGAGAGCAAGGTGTCATCAATTTATTAAGAAAACAAGGATTTACGGTTGAAGCTGTATATTAGACTCGTTCCCGCAAATGCGGGAATCTATTAGACCACTACGCTATTGGATTTTAGATCGCTTCGCTTTTATACTTTTCTTACTGTTGTCTTGGATATTTTGTTACTACGCAACTTTGGAGTTTTGAGCTATAATTTATAATCCCAATGTGAGTTTATGGAAGTTCGAAAAGCAGGATACTCGGGTGTTATTTCCACAAGCTCATTAACCGATTTGTCATAATCAAACATTGCTTTTAGCGTTGTTTTTTTCCAATCAGCTATACTGTGTGAAGTGCGTTTACAGCCAAATGTCCAATTCCTATTTTTTGATACAGCTACGTTTAATACAGCTTCTTTATCTATTAAAATGTGTGTACATGCTTTTGCATTTTTATTTTCAGAGGCTTTAAATTCAAATTCTATCGGAACTGGAATTCCCTGTAGCGACATTTCGTAGCGCTTTTCTACATAATAATAAATTTTGTCTAAATCTGCATTTGATAAACTTGGAAAAGATGTCATAACTCCCCAATATTTATCACCTACGGCAATAGCAAGACTATCACCTTCTTTATACATTCTTAGTGAATTCTTGGTAAATTTATACAACCAATCTTTGTTTCGTTTCTTTGTAATTCCTCCTAATGATGGCGCAGTCAATCTATGAACCATATCTTCTGCATGACAGCCTTTACAATTTGCCTTAAACAATGCCTTTCCATAGGTAAAATTTACATCTTGGTGTTTTTCAGCTTGGTGTTTTTCAATAAAAGTATATGTGTTGTCTGACTGATGAAAAGCAACTACAATACTTGAAATAAGCATCATTATCAATAAAATGATTGCAATTTTTGTCTTCATAGGGAAGGATTTCTGTTTGTAAAATTACAACTTAAAAAAGATAATCCGCAACGTTTATAAAACATTACGGATTTTATATAAATTCTAATTTTTAGCTTATTACAACTTCGCTGCCAAACGACTTCCTTGATCAATTGCGCGTTTTGCGTCTAACTCAGCAGCAACATCTGCGCCACCAATTACATGTACCGTCATTCCTTTGGCTTGCAACGGATCTAGCAATTCTTTTAAAGGTGTTTGTCCTGCACAGATTACTACATTATCAACTTCCAACACTTTCGTTTCGTTGTCTTTTGTGTAATGCAATCCTTCGTCGTTAATTTTTGTATACTGAACTTCACCTATAAAGTTTACTTTTTTCTTTTTAAGGTTTGTTCTGTGAATCCAACCTGTAGTTTTCCCTAAATTACCTCCAAATTTACCTTTGCTACGTTTGAACATGAATATTTCTCTTGGCGAACCGTGAAAGTTTGGTTTCATGTTTTCAATTCCACCACGTGCTTCCAACGTTTTATCAATTCCCCATTCTGCTAACCAAGCGTCAATATTTTGTGAAGTAGATTCGCCTTCGTGTGATAAATATTCCGAAACATCAAAACCAATTCCTCCTGCTCCAATGACAGCAACACGTTTTCCAACTGGTTTTTTATGTTTTAAAACATCAATATAACTGAGTACTTTTTCGTGTTCAATTCCGTCAATTTTTGGCATTCGTGGTTTTATTCCTGTTGCCAGAATAATTTCTTCAAAGTTTCCTTGCGAAAGTTCGTCTGCATTTACACGTGAACCCAATTGTAATTCAACATTATGCAGTTCAATTTGTTTGTTGAAATAGCGGATGGTTTCGTAAAACTCTTCCTTTCCAGGAATTTGCTTCGCGATGTTAAATTGGCCTCCAATTTCTGTATGATCGTCAAATAACGTTACTTTATGACCGCGTTGTGCTGCAATGGTTGCCGCGGCTAATCCTGCTGGACCTGCGCCAATTACTGCTATTTTCTTTTTAATATTTGCTGGTTTGTAATCAAATTCGGTTTCGTGACATGCTCTCGGGTTTACCAAACAACTTGCAATTTTTTGCTTAAATATATGATCTAAACATGCCTGATTACATGCAATACACGTATTGATTTCATCATCTTTTTCTGCCGCCGCTTTGTTTACCCAGTCAGCATCTGCTAAAAACGGACGTGCCATTGAGATCATATCTGCTTGTCCAGCTGCTAGAATTTTTTCGGCAACACTCGGCATGTTAATTCTGTTCGAAGTAATTAGTGGTACATTCACTTCTTTTTTCATGCGTTCCGTAATCCACGCAAAAGCGGCTCTTGGAACTGATGTTGCAATTGTTGGAATTCTGGCTTCATGCCAACCAATTCCTGTATTTATAATGGTTGCACCTGCTTTTTCAATTGCTTTTCCAAGTTGCACAACTTCTTCCCAACTACTCCCTTTTTCAACCAAATCGAGCATTGAAAGACGATAGATAATAATAAATTCGTCTCCAACGGCTTCACGAACAGCTTTCACCGTTTGCACAGCAAATTTCATACGATTTGCATAATTCCCGCCCCATTCGTCCGTTCGTTGATTTGTATGTTCTACGATAAACTGATTGATTAAGTATCCTTCAGAACCCATTATTTCGACACCATCATATCCTGCTAGTTTTGCTAAAGAAGCTGCATTTGCAAAATTTTTGATTGTTTTTTTGACTCCGTAATCACTTAATTTTTTCGGCTTAAAAGGTGTTATTGGTGATTTTATTGCTGAAGGTGCTACGTTTAACGGATGATGTCCGTAACGACCTGCATGTAGAATTTGCATACATATTTTTCCACCATTTTTATGAACAGCTTCCGTAATGACTTTGTGTTTTTTGGCATGTTTTTTTCCACTCATTCGTGATGAAAAAGGAACTAACCAGCCACGAACACTTGGCGCCATTCCGCCAGTAACGATTAATCCTACGCCACCTTTTGCACGTTCGGCATAGAAAGCAGCTAATCGTTCAAATCCGTTTTTCTCTTCTTCCAAACCTGTATGCATTGATCCCATGAGCACTCGGTTTTTGAGTGTTGTAAATCCTAAGTCTAATGGTTCAAAAATATGCTTGTACTTCATGTATTCCAATGGTTTTACTGATTGTAGTAAATATACTATTATTCTGTGTAAAAAATAGTCTATTTTATTATGCATGCATAATATTATGCAATATACCGTTTTTTTGAGAAGTGGCGAAGATTATTTGTTGTTTGCTTAGAATTTAAAGTTGTTTTAGAAAGTAAAAAAGATTGATTGTAGATTCAATAAATAAATACAACCTTCCAATAGAAAACCACTATTAATAACGCTCTACAAGGTTTTATAATCATATTGCCATTTCTCAGGAATAATTTTATTCAATTGCTTTTTTATATTTTCTTTTTCTTCATAGTTCATATCTAAGCATTTATACCAAATCTTAGACCAAGTTGAATGAGTGAGATCACCTTCTGGTATTTCATCAACGATCTCCATCCAGGCTAATCTTTGTCCCGAAGTAGTAGTAAACCATTTCAAAATAATTTTTTCCTCGTGAAGATAAATAAAATCATAAGGTAATTCATCAGAGTAAGTTATTACATGCCATGTAGCTAGTTTATACTTTTTTCTATGGTTATCTACGATAGCTTTTATTTTTTGCTTTTTTGTTTCATCAATATTATCAGAATTTGTTATGAAAAAACGTATTAAGCGACCTCCGCTTTCAACAAAACGTTTTTGTATTTTAAGTAAATCCTCGGCAAATGGGTTTTCATTTTCTTGCCAAATTTTTACATTATTAGAATGTGTAATTCTGGCTATTAAAGGCTTATTTTTTTTTCTGTTATTAACTTCATTTCTTTTTATTTGTTCTTTAAGCATTTTTTTCCAAAAAGTTAGATAAGCCTCCATTGCTTGTTTTTCTCCTTTTATGATAAATACACTCTTGTCCAAAATATTTAGTTTATAAAAATGTCTTTGAAATGTTGTTGACAAAGTATCATATACAATAGTCTTATCTTTTTTTTCATTAATGTAATTTGATAAATCATTTACATATGTTTGAATCTTAAAAGAAGCTATATCTTTCTCAAATTTATTAGTGATGTTTTCTAGAGTCTCACCGAGAGGAGATGTAGTTTCCACTAACTTTATTAGTGTCGAAATACAAAATGTAATTCCAAATGTTAATACGAAGATTGTAAAAAGTAAAACAAAGTTTTTATCCTCTTTTCCAAGATAGTTAGCGAAGAAAGTTATAGTTGCTAATGAAAAAGATATAATGGTTGAATAAAAAATTGGCTTTCTATATCTGAATTTTCTTATTTGAGTTTTCATTTCTTTATTATATATCTACAAGCAAGTAGCTTAAAAGCTACTCTTTAAGAAATAAATATACTTCAAAAAGATCAATAATAAAAATGATAGAATGATTTAAAAAGTGTCTAACATAGTATTCATTAAAAAAAAATTCTTAACGTTAAGAATATTCTGAGATATCTACTAATAAAAACTTTGGATTAAAACATAAAAAAATCAACCTCAAACTTAGATCAACTTCTGAATTAGTACGATATTCATAGTAAATACACAAAAGTATATCCAGTAAACTATCTCTTGATTAAAATATTAATTCATTGGAACTTCAATAACTACCATTTTTGAATTTTCTTTGACGTTTATTGCTACGTTTTCGGTTTCCCAAACACCTAAAGCGTCTTTTGTTTCTAGCGTTTGATCGCCTACTTCTATTTCACCTTCTAATACGAAAATATAGATTCCGTGAGAAGCATCATTGAGTTTGAAATTGATTGTTTGTGAAGCGTCAAAGTTTCCTAAAGATATGTAAGCTTGTTGGTGAATCCAAAGTGCATCATCAATGCTATTGTCTTTTGGAGCGACAACTGTTTGAAACTTGTTTTCACGATTCTTTTGATCGAATTCTTTTTGCTCATAACGTGGTGCAACACCTAATTCTTGCGGTTGAATCCAGAGTTGTAAAAAGTTGACTTCTTCCGTTCGGCTATCATTAAATTCTGAATGTTGCAATCCGGTTCCGGCAGACATTACTTGTACTTCTCCAACCGTAATTGCCCGTTTGTTGTCCATACTGTCTTTGTGTGAAAGTGCGCCGCTTAACGGAATGGATATGATTTCCATGTTTTGATGCGGATGTGTTCCGAAGCCCATTTTTGGTTTTACGATATCGTCATTTAAGACTCTTAGTTGCCCAAATCCCATTCGGTCTGGATTTTGATAACTTGCAAAACTGAAACTGTGGTGACTTTTTAGCCAACCATGATCTGCTTTTCCTCTTGAGTTTGCTTTGTGGTATATTGTTTTCATTGTTTTTATGTTTTTGTCTGTTCGGTGTTTGGTGAAATACTTTTATATTTTACATTTCGAGTTTTGTATTTATAGTTTTGTTATTTGTTTACACTGAGCATTATTGAAATCAAAATACATTTTGATTGAAAATACCTAGCGAAGCTACCGACGTATTAATTTGGTTTTTGAATTTATCAATACTCAATATTATAATCTAACTTCTAAGTTCGCGTAAGCGATTGAAGGATTTGTTGAAGCTCCTCGTAGAGAGCGACTCCTGAAAGCGCGACTCCCGATTTTCTCGGGAGATACGCCCAAATTATTGTCATCAATGTCATTACGAACGAAAGTGAAGTAATTTGTTTTTTGAGAGACAGATTACTACAAACTTTGATAAGTTCTCAAAAAAACGATTAATAGAGATGCCCCATTTTCCCTTGTTGATAGTCACGCATAGCTTCCATAATTTCAGTTTGAGAGTTCATTACATACGGTCCCCAAGAAGTGACTTTTTCTTCAATTGGTTCTCCAGAAAGTATGAGCAACGTACTTTTTTTGTTGGCTTCAATCGCAATTGCTTCACCGTCTTTGTCAAACGTAAGTAATTGCAGTTTTCCTAGTTTTAAGGTGTGTGCGTCATTTACTCTTGTTTCTCCTTCTAACAGATACACCAATAACTCATGGTGTGCAGGAATCGGAATCGAGAGTTTTCCAGAAGTTTCCAAGTTGGCAACAAACGCATTGATTTCCGTGAATGTGCTTACAGGTCCTTTTTGTCCATTGAGTTCTCCTGCAATTATTTTTATGTGTACGTTTTCTTCAGAAATGACAGGCATTTGATTTACCTTGACATCTTGGTATTTTGGCGTTGTCATTTTGTGCTTTTTTGGAAGATTTACCCACAATTGAATTCCTTCCATAGTTCCGACAAAGTCCTTGCTTGGACCTTCGTCATGAACTACGCCGCTTCCGGCTGTCATCCATTGAACATCACCCGCATGTAAGATTCCTTCATTACCAAGTGAATCTCTATGCAATTGTTCTCCTTTGAAGAGAAATGTTACAGGTTCGAATCCACGGTGTGGATGTGGCGATAGTGATAATCCTGGACTGTGCGGTCCGACATCATATTTGTAATGATGTAATAGTAAGAATGGATCAACTTGATCTACTTCTTGTGTTGGCAATGGTTGGCGAATTAAATTTCCGCCCATATTTACATAGTCACTTGTTCCTTTGTATGCTATGTTTCGTAGTGTTTTCATTTTTTATTCCTTTCTTTCTTTTGTTGTGTACAAAGTATTTTCCATGGAAGATATTTGGATAAATTTTTAGCGGATTTTATCTAATAAATCGCTTAATATATTAGCTTCTTCTGTTGATAGATTGCTTAATAGGTTCATTCCGTCTTTGTTTTCTTCAATTTTCGCCAATAATTGCAATCCGTTGTCTGTAATTGCAATATGTACAACTCGCCTATCTTCTGGACATGGAATACGTTCTATGAGTTGTTTTGCGCATAGCTTGTCCATTAATCGTGTTGCATTGGGCGCTCTTTCGATCATACGATCTTTAATTTGTTGTACTTTTATTGCTTTTCCTGCTCCTTTTAGGATTCTGAGAATGTTGAATTGTTGCGGTGAGATTCCGAATGGTTTGAAAAATTCGTTCTCTTTGCTATGTATCCAATTGGCAGTATATTTTATGTTGATAAAAGCCTTTACCTTTTCAGATGGAAATTTTGATTGTATGTCTTTAGAAATGTCTCCCATGGATTGTTGATTTTGTTTTTACGAATGAATCGCTGTTTTCAATTTGGCTACTTCAACTTGTAATTTTTCATATACATCAGCATCAACTAATTTTCCATCTTTAAAATTGTCATTAAAACTTGGTAATGAATAATTTCCAACAATGTTTCCGCCCATGTACGGGAATCTTCCTTTTGCAATGTCCAAAACTGTTTGTCCACCTCTTCCACCTGGTGACGTTGCCATTAATAACATTGGTTTGTCTGACCATAATTTTCCATCAATACGTGACATCCAATCAAATATATTTTTGAATACCGTTGCATACGCGCCATTGTGTTCTGCTAAGGATACTACAATTCCGTCAGCGGCTTTAATTTCATTTAAAAATTTGTGTGCATTCTCTGGAATTCCATTTTCTGTTTCTCTGTCAATTCCGTATAGAGGTAATTCGTAATCATTTAAATCTAATACTTTTACGGTTGCTCCTTCTACTAAACCTGCAGTATATACTGCTAATTGTTTGTTTATTGATGTTTTACTGTCGCTTCCTGCGAAGGCTATGATTGTTTTCATCTATATATTTTTAAATTACGTGTTTTTTATTTCTAATAACATTACAAAGCTACAAAATATATTTTTAGTTTCCAAGGAAAATACTTCCGTGTAAATTAAATGTAATTATTTTTTAAGAAAACTTTCAAACTTCCTTCCTTTTAATAGCCGTATTTGTTTCGTATTTTAGCAAAGTAAAATTTTACAACCTATGGACATTAACTTCAATAAAAACGAAGATCACAATAAACTTTTAGTCTCAGAATTACGCCGTCGCTTAGTAAAAGTAAGTTTGGGCGGTGGACAGAAACGTATTGACAAACATCACAGCAAAGGAAAAATGACTGCGCGTGAACGTATTGACTTTCTGTTAGATGACAAAAAACCTGCGATTGAGATTGGAGCTTTTGTTGGTGATGAAATGTATGAAGAACACGGTGGTTGTCCGTCTGGCGGTGTTGTTGTAAAGATTGGATATGTACAAGGAAAACAATGTATTGTTGTTGCCAATGACGCTACTGTAAAAGCTGGTGCTTGGTTTCCTATTACTGCCAAAAAGAATTTACGCGCACAAGAAATTTCTATCGAAAATAGATTACCAATTATTTATTTGGTCGATAGTGCTGGTGTGTATTTGCCAATGCAAGATGAAATTTTCCCTGATAAAGAACACTTCGGGCGTATTTTTAGAAATAACGCTGTGATGAGTAGTATGGGAATTACCCAAATTTCTGCCGTAATGGGCAGTTGTGTTGCTGGTGGTGCATACTTACCGATTATGAGTGATGAAGCGTTGATTGTTGATAAAACTGGAAGTATTTTCCTTGCGGGAAGTTACTTAGTGAAAGCGGCAATTGGCGAAAGTATTGATAATGAAACATTAGGTGGCGCAACAACACATTGTGAAGTTTCGGGAGTAACCGATTATAAATCGAAAGATGATAAAGATGCGTTAACCACAATTAAAAATATTGTTGGAAAGATTGGCGATTATACGCCAACAGGTTACAATCGTGTTGAAGCGGCAAAACCAAAGGAAAATCCAGAAGAAATTTTCGGAATTTTGCCAAAAGCACGTCATGAGCAATATGATATGAAAGAAATCATCAAGCGAGTTGTAGATAATTCTGAGTTTGATGAATATAAAAAAGGCTACGGACAAAGTATTATTACCGCATATGCCAGAATTGACGGTTGGGCAGTTGGAATTGTCGCCAATCAACGTAAGTTGGTAAAAACAAAGAAAGGCGAAATGCAGTTTGGTGGTGTAATTTATTCTGATTCAGCAGATAAAGCAACACGATTTATTGCAAATTGTAACCAAAAAAAGATTCCGTTAGTGTTCTTACAAGACGTTACTGGTTTTATGGTTGGAAGCAAATCTGAACATGGTGGCATTATTAAAGATGGTGCAAAAATGGTAAATGCAGTGAGTAATAGTGTGGTTCCTAAATTCACTATTGTGATTGGAAATTCATACGGAGCAGGAAATTACGCCATGTGTGGAAAGGCATACGATCCAAGATTAATTGCCGCTTGGCCAAGTGCTGAGTTAGCCGTAATGAGCGGAAATTCTGCCGCAAAAGTATTGTTACAGATAGAAACTGCTTCCTTAAAGAAGAAAGGTGAAAAGATTACAAAAGAGAAAGAAGAAGAATTATTTAATAAAATAAAATCACGTTACGATAGACAAATTTCTCCGTATTATGCCGCTGCACGTTTGTGGACAGATGCAATTATTGATCCGCTAGATACACGTACTTGGATTTCTATGGGAATTGAAGCGGCAAATCAAGCACCAATTGAGAAACCATTTAATTTAGGTGTGATTCAAGTGTAAGTAGCCTTGTTTTTGGGTCTTGGATATTTACGCCAATTTGTTTTTCGCTTAGTTGATATGTCATTCCACACCTGATGCGGAATCTACTTAATGCTCAATACTACAACCTCAAAACTATTTTTACACAAATAAGAAAAGGCCTAGTACGCTAAATACCAGACCTTTTCTCCCTAAAAAACCTAAAATAACCTAATCTTTATTTCTATAAGAAAGCAAAGATTTATTGCGTGGTAAGTCACAAATTCTATGCCATTCTTTACTTTTTTTATGTTTTCTTTAACACAAATAGAAAAACCTAATAAGTTATGATTTACTAGGTTTTTCTGAATAAACAACTAAACAACCAACCTTGTGTTAATTACTATATAAAAGTACATTACTCACGTTAATTTTGAAACCTATAATGAGGGAACACGTCATTTTGATGAGTGAAATGCCTTCTTTATTTAGTAGAAGATACTAACCGAATAAATTCAGCTCTGTATCCATTGCTATCTTTTCCTCTTCCCTGTTCGGCTAATGTAAGTACCGTTTCTAAATTTGTATTGTTGTGATATTTTGAAGATTTTAATTGCATTCCGTATAAAGCAACCGCCGCTGTAAAGTTGAAATCGCTTGATAAATTTTCTGTTAGTGTATTGGCAACTACTTCTTTTAATTCAATACTTGTGTCTTCTGTTGGCTTCTTGTAACGTAATTTTACGGTGAGCAATTCATTTGAGTATGAACTCTTTGTAATTTCAGTTTTTGTATATTTCAAACTATCTACTTCTTTTAAGTAGTTCGTTTTTGCACCAACTGGAATAATTTCATATAAAGCTGTCACTGTATGACCTGAGCCTAATTCGCCAGCATCTTTTTCATCATCTTTAAAATCTTCATCTGCCAATAATCTATTTTCATATCCAATTAAACGATATCCTTGTACAATTGTCGGATTGAATTCTAACTGTAGTTTTACATCTTTTGCAATTGTATACAACGTTCCTCCGAATTCTTGTCCAAATATTTTATTTGCTTCTTGCATGGTATCAATATACGCGTGATTTCCGTTTCCTTTAGCTGCCAAAGCTTCCAATTTATCATCTTTATAATTTCCATAACCAAAACCTAATACAGATAAAAATACACCTGTTTTTCGTTTTTCTTCAATAAGTGTTTCCATATCGCCAACACTTGTATTCCCTACATTAAAATCACCATCTGTTGCCAAAATCACTCTATTGTTTCCATCTTTTACAAAATTTTCTGAAGCTATTTTGTATGCCAATTCTATTCCTTGTCCACCAGCAGTAGATCCGCCAGCACTTAACTTATTCAATGCGTTACGTATTTTATTTTTTTTATCTCCAGAAGTTGGTTTCAATACCAAACCAGCGGCACCAGCGTAGACTACAATCGCAACTTTGTCTTCTGGTCTGAGTTTATCCACCATTAATTTGAAAGCTGCTACTAATAATGGCAACTTGTTTTGACTTGACATAGAACCAGAAATATCTATTAAAAACGTAAAGTTTGATGGTGGAGTTTCCGCTAATGGAATTTCTTTTCCTTGCAATCCAATTTTTAATAATTTAGTTTGCGAATTCCAAGGCGTTGTTCCTAATTCTGTTTGAACTGCAAAAGGATGTTCATCAGTTGGTTGTACATAATCATAATTGAAATAATTGATCATTTCTTCAATTTTTACTGCGTCAACTGGTATTTCTTGACCATTGTTAATCATTCTACGAATGTTACTATATGAAGCTTTATCAACGTCAATAGAAAATGTAGATAATGGTACTAAAGCTGTTCTTTTGAATATATTTTCGTTAATTTCTTTGTACGATTCAGTATTTGTAATTGAGCTATTTGAGTTATGAATATTTCCGTTTAAAGAAGCGCGACCACGTAGCGTAATTTGTTGTCCTGGTTGTTGATAATTACTATTTATGGTAACCTCTGTTGTTTGTCCTTGCAGTACTTGACTTGAATTTTTATTTCTTTTAGCACGGCGAGCATCTCTTCGTTGTTGTCTTCTTATTTTTCTTTCTTGACTTCTGTAGTTATTGCTGTAACTCTTTCTTCCATGCGCCATGACAACAACTTCTGAAAGCTCAGTACTTGTTTTCAATTTTACATCGATGCGACTTGAACTTCCAACTGTGACTTCTTTCGTCTTGTATCCAACATATGAAAACACCAATTTTTGTCCTTGTTGTGCTTTTATTTCATATTTACCATCAAAATCTATTGTTGTTCCTGTTTGAGTTCCTTTAATAAAAACAGTTGCACCTGGTAATGGCAAACCAGAATCATCTGTAACAATTCCAGAAACTGCTATTTCTTGAGCAAAAAGTTGATTACTGATTGTCAGCATCATAAAGAGTAGTAGTAATTTTTTCATGATTTCTCTGTGTTATTGTTTGATGATTCAAAACTAAACCGAGAATAGTTCTTAAAAAATGATGATTGAGTGAAGTCGCTGTTTGAATGAGGGAAAAGAATACTAAATATTACATGTAAAAGTGTAGATAGGAACAAACTGGAAATTAAATTAAAAATGTAAAATGCTAAATATAAACGTGATTTTAAGAAACAACAGAAAATCGAGAACATACAACTTAACAACCCAACAAAGCAACCGTTTTCGCACGTTGAATCTTTCCTGTATTGGTTTCTGCGAAGTTAGAAAGTGTATAGATTTCTTTAGGAATTTCAAATTTTGAGAACTTGTTTGATTGTTTGATTGTTTCCAACATTCTAGAAACATCTACACGTTTTTTTTTGTCTTCAATTAATAATATGAGCTTTTTTCCAAATTGATCATCATCAATTCCTGTAACGAAATATCTTCCTGATATAAAACTACTTAACTTCTCCTCTATTTGTTCAGGATGTAATTTAATGCCGCCACTATTAATTACATTATCAAAACGACCTAACCAATTAAATTGAGTTTCAGAGATAATTTTGACAACATCATTTGTAATAATTTCTTCTGTATGAATTCGCGGTGCGTGAAGTACCAAACAATCACGATCATCCTTACGAACAGTAATATTTGGTAAGGTTGAAAAACAAGCGCTTGCACTATTTGATAACTTATTCAACGGTTTTGCGGCAATATGTGTGATGGTTTCCGTCATTCCATACGTAGCAAATACATTGGTTGAAACGTTTTGTAATTGTTCAATTAAAGTTGCAGAAGCTGGCGCACCGCCAACGATTAAGGTTTTAATTTGGTGTAATTGTTCCAATGAATTTTCAACCTGAATTGGAACCATTGCGCAAAAATCATACTTTTTAGTAGTTGCAGTTAACGGATTCATTGAAGGTGCAATTATATCCAACGATAGACCTAAAACTATAGCTCGAATCAACATCATTTTTCCTGCAATAAAATTAGAAGGCAAACATTGCAACGCGGAATCGCCCGATTGTATTCCGAAAAAATCACCTGTTGCCAATGCCGAATGCACCATTGCTAGTTTGTCAAGTCTGATCGGTTTTGGTTTCCCTGTAGAACCTGACGTAAAGACATCAACAAAAGGTTTGTCGTTTAACCAATCAATCAAAAAATCACCAATTTCTTTTTCATAGGATTCACCTTCTTTTATATAGCTGTAAGCAACTTCTTTTAGGGCTTCTGAATTGAAATAATTACCATTCAATCGAAATTGAAAATGTATATTTTTAAATGTTGGAATCATTTTTGTTATAGTTCTTGTGTAAATTTAAAAATAAGCTAGATAAAATACCCGTTTTCTAGGTTAGTTTTTATTAATTTAGTGGTTTGAGCTTGCGTTATGACACAATATTTCCCTAGTAAGTAATGTTTGTTTTTATGTAAGATTCTCCACATCGATTTTAAATTATCATTTATGACGACATCGTATTTAAAACTTCCATATTTCATTTTTCTCCTGTTTGCGAGCATTTGCATTGCACAAAATAATACTTCTGAAGATTATCAGTTTTTAGAACGAAATGAAAATATTAATATAGCATTAGAAAAAGGAGAGTTTACTATTGTAAAAAGTATTCATGAAAAAGCAGAATACATAACTGCAAACAAGTTATATTTTGCTAATGAAGTATTGCGTTTTGATAGTTTTACAAAGCTAGAAGATATAAAAGCAACTACCATACTTCCTGATGGAAAAACTGTTGAAGCAGATTATATAGAAACAAAACATGAGTTTGATGATGGTATTTTTTACAGTGATCAGCAAACTAAAAATTTTACGTTTCCAGCAGTAACAAAAGGCGCAATTACCGATTTAAAATATAAAGAAATTATTTCAGATCCGCACTTTTTAGGATTGTTCCGATTTGGAACGTTTGCACCTACAAAAAAAGCTCAATTAACTATTGAATTTCCTAAAAATGTTCAGATTGGTTATAGAGAATTTCACACCGAAAATGTTCCTGTAGACTTCACAAAGGAAGAAACAAAAAATTCTTTCATCTACCGTTGGAGCGTTGAAAATGTTGCAAAATATAGTAGCGAAGAAGATTCGGAAGCTGCATTGTATTATTTACCACATATTATCATTCACATAAAAAATTACGAAGAAAAAGGCAAAACAATTCCCGTATTGAGTAATGTAACCGATTTATATAGCTGGTACGCATCGTTGGCAAAACAAGTGGATGCAAAAGATTTAGAAAAAGTATATCAAATTGCAGAAAATATTGCTTCAAAATATACTACAGATACCGAAAAAGCAGAAGCAATATACAATTGGGTTCAAGGAAATATAACCTATGTTGCGTTTGAAGATGGTTTGGGCGGATTTATTCCACGTGGCGCGGCAAGCGTTTGTAAAAACCGTTATGGAGATTGTAAAGACATGGCAAATTTATTATATGTAATGTTGAATCATGTTGGAATTCCTTCTTTTAGAACTTGGATTGGCACACGCGATCGCCCGTATTTGTACGAAGAAGTTCCTACACCAATGGTAGACAATCACATGATTACAGCAACAATAATTGACAATGACACTATTTTTATTGATGGAACCGATAGTTATGTCAATTTTGGAATGCCAAGTTCATTTACACAAACAAAGGAAGCTTTAATTGGAATTACACCAGAAAAATTTATCTTGAAAAAAGTGCCAAAACAACCTTCTGAAAAAAGTAAATCTATTGTAAATACAACTATTTCATTTGAAGACGGAAAAATAAATGCTTCTGAAAAACGAACTCTAACAGGTTACGAACGTGTCGATTTTGTCACAGACTATTTATACAAAAAGAAAGACAACACAGAAGAAGAGTTTTTAAACACAACATTAGCTTTAGGAAACAATAAAACGAAGTACCAAAATATTAAAGTTTCACCTGTTGAACCAGAGTATAAAACGATTACGATTTCGTTTGATTTACTGATTGATAATTATGTAAAAACGATCGGATCAAAAACCATTTTAAACTTAAATATCGATCGTGTATTGTCTAAAGGAAAAATTGATATTGAAAATCGAAAGTACACAAAAAAGATCGATCATCAATTTCAAAAAGAATATACAACAACCTTCAATATTCCAGCAGGTTACAAAGTAACTTCCGTTCCAAAACCTATCAAATTTGATGGAAAAGATTATGGTTTTTCAATTTCATATGAAGAAAAAGAAGGCGTTATTATTCAGCATAAAAACATTTATGTAAACAGCTTACGTATTGAAAAAGAAGATTTTGAAGCATGGAATACTTTTGTGAAAAAATTAATAAAAGCCTATAAAAAAAGTATTATTATTGAAAAGTAAAATGAATTATATGAGAACTTGTATTGTTATCCTTTTATGTTTATGTTCTACACAAGCGTTTTCACAATATTATAAAGACTACGATTGGGAAAAAAGTCCAAAACTACATCAGCTTTCCGAAAAAGAAGCAGATGAGTCTTCCATTGCCATTGCCGAAAACTATATCATAGAATATTATGAACCAGAACTTGGTGGCGTGATTAGAAAATTTGAAACCAATCATACCATTACACGTGTGCATGATGAAAAAGGAATTAAAATGCACAACAGAGTGTATATTCCAATGTACAATGTAACAAATATTATAAATATTAAAGCTCGAACTATTTCGCCCGACGGAAAAGTAACATTGCTTAATAAAGATAATATCAAAGAAGTAAAAAATGTGGAGGAATATGGCGATTTTAAAATTTTTGCCATTGAAGGTGCGCAAAAAGATTCTGAAATTGAAGTGTTGTATACACTAGAAAAACAATATTCTGCTTTTGGTAGAGAAACGTTACAAAAAGATTATCCGATAAAAAACTTAGAATATCATTTCATTACTGGCGATTTAGAAGGTCGAATAAAACCGTATAATACCAACGGTTACTTTAAAAAGGCAACGTATAATGATCGTGCTGGTTTACAATTAATGCTAACTGATGTTATTCCGATGGTTGAAGAAGAATATTCAACTTCTGATGCTAACAAAACTGTGGTTGCGTATCAATGTTTCGGGCAAAAAGGTGTTACTGAAAGTTTATTATGGAACAATGTTGTGACAAATATTTCTGACGGAATGTTTCCAGAAGAACCAAATGCAGAAGTTAAAAAAATTGTCGCCGAAATTTTAAAAGGTCAAAAAGAAGACGATTTTACCAAAGCGTATTTAATTGATGATTATGTAAAGAAAAACTACACAGTTATCAAAAATAACAACGAGCAACTTTCTAATATTGACTACATTTTAAAAAACAAATCGGCAAGTGATTTAGGAATCATTAAAGTGTACGGACACTTCTTAACAGCTGCAAATGTGGAATATTTACCAATGATTTCTGCAAACATATACGAACAAAAAGTAGATCCAGAGTTTTTTAATCCAAGTGCTTTGCGCGAATTTTTAATCTATGTTCCAAAAACTGGAAATTACATTACACCAGATCGTATTGAATACCGTTTGAGTGAAATTCCGTTTTACATTTTAGGAAATAACGGAATTTATATCAACAATGAATTACAATACAGTTTTTACAAAACGAAACTGAGCGATCCAGATTACAGTCGTGTCGTTCGAAACATGAATATTTCATTTGAAGACGAATTAGAAGCCGTAAAAATTGTACAAAAACAAGAATATTACGGTTATTGGTCTATTACAAACAGAGCAGTATTAAATTTAGCACCAGATCAATCTATCAAAGAGTTTGAAGACTATTTAACAGGTTCTGGAATTGAAGATAAAGTTGTAAAATCATACACAACTGAATACAAAGACATTACACAATTAGAATACAACAAACCGTTTATTGTAAACTCCACAATTACTTCTGAATCTTTATTAGAAGAAGCTGGCGACAGTTACATATTTCAAGTTGGAAAAGTGATTGGAACGCAAAGTGAATTGTATCAAGAAACCAAACGTGTAAATCCTATTTTGATGCAATATCCAAATCAGTACGATTATGAAATTGTAGTAACAATTCCAGATGGTTATAACGTAGAAGGTTTGGAATCTTTACTCATCAAAAAAGAATTGTTAGACGAAGAAGGAAAGCAAAAATGTAAATTTGAATCTAATTACAAGTTAGAAGGAAACAAATTAACAATTAGCATTCAAGAATTTTACAAAGTAAGCGAATACGATATTGATCAATACGATGAATTTAGAAATGTAATTAATGCCGCTTCTGACTTTAACAAAGCCGCAATTTTAATGAACCCGAAAGAGTAAATAATAATTATACTTAACAAACAAACAGATTCAATTTATAAACCAAATAGTACTTTTCTTTCAAAAAGCTTTTAGCCATTGTAATTTCGATTCATCATTAATTCTAAATATAAATAATTATGAAGAAAAAACAGCTTAAAAGTTTAAAACTGAACAAGAAATCAATTTCTAGTTTACGTACAACAAATGAAATTAAAGGAGGAACACTAATTCCAACTTTAGGTCCTATTTGTACAATTACAATTCAAGTAACTATTAACGCGTGTACACGTTGGAATGGTTGCGATCTTCCAACAATTGGCCATGATGATGGTTCAAATTGTGTAAGTCAGAATGCAGATTGGTGCAATGGCAGATAAATTAGCACTAAAAAGTTTACTTAAAAAGTTCGTCTATATGACGGACTTTTTTTTTGCGTTAACTTGTATGAATGTATACAATTGCACTTGGTTATTATTTACAAAAAGAGAAAAATTTGTATCTTTAGGAAACCGATTGTTACCAAATAAAAACTATGAGAAAAATTTTATGCGCATTCTACTTATGCCTTATAAGTTGTTACTCTTTCTACGCACAAGTATTAGACAAAACTGCCAATGATCGGTTGGTTATTCAACATGAATTAGTCGCTTCAAAACAAGTCAAAGAAAACATTTACATTCATACCGATAAAGACATTTACGAACCTGGTGAAGATTTATGGTTTAAAGCATATATCTTAAATGGTAACGATTTAAAAATATCACAACAGACTAAAATAATTTTTGTCGAACTCCGAAAACTAGGAGAAAAAGAAGTTATTACAAAGGAAATTTATGATGCTACAAATGGTTTTGCGAGTGGCCATTTATTTTTGGCAGATATTTTAAAAGATGGAACCTATCAATTGATTGTTCACACTAAAAATACAATGGAAAATGCTTCAAAAACTATTTTGGCGAACAAGCAAATTGAAATAAGAGAAAGTATCATTCCAAAAATATTAATTGACTCCGAATTCCATAAAAAAACATACGAAAGAACGGATACTGTACAACTGGAAATTGCTGTTTTTTCTAGAAGTAGAGTTCCATATATTGAAGCTTCTGTTATTGCAGAATTATTTTCTACTGATAAAAAAATCGGTCGTATAAAAGTAAAAACTGATGAAAAAGGAGAAGCCAAATTGACTTTTCCTGTAAAGAAAACTACAAATGCTGCATACATTAAGTTACGCGTTCAATACAAAGGTGAAACTGTACATTATAGTGTTGATATTCCTTTTCAAAATCCAGCCGCAATACAATTTGGCATGTATCCAGAAGGTGGAAATTTAGTAGAAAATCTTCCAAATACTGTTGCTTTCAAAGCCGTAGATCATCATGGGAAACCGCTACATGTAGAAGGCGATTTGTATGAAGATGGAAAAAAAGTACGTTCGTTTGAAGTTACTCATTTTGGCATGGGAAAGTTTTTATTTACACCAAAACCTTATAAAAAATATACGGTACAATTATCAAATCCAGTATTGGACAGTACTTTTCAATTGCCCGATATTCGCAAAAGCGGTATCAAATTACAAGTAGATAGAAGCAATCAGAAAAACATACATTGCAGCATTACAAAAACAACAGATATTTCACCACAAAAAGTGTATATCAGAGTTCAAAATCGTGGAAATGTCTATTGGATGGCTACGGCTTCTTTGACAAAAGATCGAATTCGTTTTAAAATTCCTTGTAACAAACTACCACAAGGAATTGCAGAAGTCACCATCTTTAATGAACGCTTTCAACCGTTAGCAGAACGATTGGTATATGCGAATCTTGATCAAAAATTGCACGTGAAATTGGAAGAAATTTCTAAAATGCTCTATCGCCAAAAAGAAAAAGTAAACATGCGATTTAGTGTAAAAGATCAATTTGGGAAACCCGCAATTGGTCATTTCAGTTTAAGTGTTTTTGATCATTTATATGCTAAAAAAGACAATCATTACAGCATATTACCACATTACTATCTCTTTTCGGAATTAAAAGGTCATGTATACAATGCTTCTTATTATTTTGATGAAAAAAATAAAGATCGTGATAAACATCTTGATTTAGTATTACTAACGCAAGGTTGGCGAACTTATATTTGGAATCCAGAAAATTTATTAGACGCACATGATTATGTGAAACCATTTCGTGAAGAAGTAACAGGACGTGCATTTCAAGTAACAAAAGAAAAAACCTTGAAGAATGCTAAAGGTGCTGAAATCAAGGTGGTTCTTCCAAAACGAATTACTTCAATACATACGGATAGCAACGGAAATTTTGCACTTCCTGTTAATTACCTAAAAATAGGTCGTGGATATGAAATTACATTTTTACCTATTAATTCTGAAAGCATTATACTAGAAGCAACATTTCCGTTCGATGAAATTGGCAAACGCACCAAAAAAAAGCTATTATTATTTCCAAAAAGTGATCGTTTGGTCTCCGAAAAAAAACAGTCATCATACGATTCTGAATTTAGTTTTAACGAAACCAATTATTTAGAAGAAGTAAAACTAACAGGTTATAAAGATCGTGATAAAAACAGTGGTGAAAATGTTATTTATAAGGATTTCCCTAGTGGAGATTATGTATGTCATGAATACGGTGTATTGAATTGTAGAAATCACCGTTCAGGTTCTCCTCCAATTGAAGGAAAACGCTACAGACTTAATAGTGGACAATATGTTGTGTTCGGAAATACCAAAGTTAAAAAAGGTGAGAAAAAAACAGCTTTCTTAATGGTCAAAGGTTTTTACCCAACTAAAGAATTTTACAATCCAACCTATGACAAAGCGGAAGACAAATTATTTCCTGATAATAGAAAAACATTGTTTTGGTCACCAAAATTAATTTCAAATGAAAAAGGTGAAATTAATGTGAGTTTTTATACATCTGATGTACAAACAACATTTTTTGGTAGACTAGAAGGAACCAATGGAAGCGGATTGTTTGGCGCTAATTATTTTCAATTTAACGTCAACTAAAAAGCATAAAAAGCTGTTAATTTTTTATTAAAATCACCTTTCTAGCTGACAAAAAAACAATTCAAAAATAGAATATTCCGTATCTTTATACAAACCGACTTGTAGCAAACATTAACACTATGAAATACTTTACCACTTGGATCAGCTTACTACTTTTTAGCTGTTTTTTTTCGCATGCACAAGTATTAGATGATTTTGCCAATGAACGCTTAGTTGTTCGTCATGAATCACTTGCCGAAAAGCAACTCAAAGAAAATATTTACATTCATACAGACAAAGATATTTACGAACCTGGTGAAAATTTGTGGTTTAAAGCGTATATTTTAAATGCAAATAATTTAAAAATCTCGGAAGACACTAAAATCATTTTTGTTGAATTACTCAAAGAAGAGGAAAACGAAGAAGAAATTATTGTAAAAGAAATGTATACTGCCAAAAACGGTTTTGCAAGTGGTTATTTATTCTTAGCGGAAATTTTAGAAGAAGGAAATTATCAACTCATCATTCATACTAAAAATACACTTGAAAATAGTTCGGAAGAAATTAGCGCTATCAAACGTTTTGAAGTTAGAGAAAGTATTATCCCAAAAATATTAATTGATACTGAGTTTTTAGCAAATGCTTACAACAGAAACGATGAAGTTGTGCTTGATGCAGACGTATTTTCAAGAAGTAGAGTTCCACTAAAAGAAGCGACCATTTCAGCCGACATCTACTCTACCGAAGAAAAACTTGCGCGTGTACGGATTAAAACGGATTCACTCGGTCAAGCCAGAATTATTTTTACAGAAGAAGAAACCGCTAAAGCTGAATTTATAGAATTGCGTGTAAAATATGGAAAAGATATTGTGTATCATATTATTGATATTCCGTTTAAAAAACCTGCGTCAATTCAATTTGGAATGTATCCGGAAGGTGGAAATTTGATCGAAAACTTACCAAATACAGTCGCATTTAAAGCGATAAACCATCATGGAAAACCATTAAATGTAAAAGGTGCGTTGTATGAAGATGGAAAAAAATTACGCTCGTTTAAAGCGGCTCATTATGGAATGGGAAAATTTACATTTACACCAAAACCAGAAAAAAAATATACAGTACAACTTTCAAATCCTGCGTTAGATAGTGTTTTTCAATTGCCATTAGTTCAGAAAAAAGGACTTCGATTGCACGTAGAAAAACGAGATCCAGCATACATACAATTCGGCATAACTAAAACGCCAAATGTGACACTTAAAAAAGTATATATCCGAGCGCAAAGTCGTGGATATGTATATTGGATGGCAATTGCATCATTGAAAAACGATCATGTCCTATTTAAAGTTCCACTAGATAAATTACCGCAAGGAATTGTAGAAGTTACATTGTTTAACGAACGTTATCAACCATTAACGGAACGCTTGGTATATGCTAATATTGACAAAAAATTACATGTTACATTAACAGAAGTTTCAAAATCATTATTTACACAAAAAGACAAAGTAGATTTAACTTTTTCAGTAAAAGATCAATATGGAAAACCTGCTGTCGGGCATTTTAGCTTGAGTGTTACTGATCAGTTATACGCAAAGAAAAATAATGATTATGCAATGATGCCGTATTATTATTTATTCTCAGAATTAAGAGGACATGTATATGATGCGTCCTATTATTTTGATGCAAAAAATAAAGAGCGTGAAAAGCATTTAGACTTGGTATTATTGACGCAAGGTTGGCGAAATTACAATTGGACATCAGGAAATTTACTTAAAAATTTATATGATGATGTACAACCTTTTAATGAAGAAGTTACTGGACGTGCGTTTTATCGAACTAAAAAAGGTACGTTGCTAAATGGTGGCAGCGCCAACGTACAAGTATTATTACCAAAGGTGGCAACTGTTATAGAAGCTGATAAAGGTGGAAACTTTAGTATTCCGTTAGTTTTTTTAGAAGCAGGAAAAGGTTCACGCATTACACTTTTGCCATTAATTCCGCCACCGCCAAAATATCCTGACAAAAAATCTACACTACCAACAGAAGCTTTTTTAGAGATTACAGAACCTTTCAATGAAATTTTTAAACGGACAATCAATAAGCAATTAATGTTTCCTCAAAATGATCGTATGATTGATGAAAAGAAACAATCATCGTATGATACATCTTTTAGTTTTACAGATACGAATTATTTAGAAGAAGTAGAATTGACAGGTTTTAAAGATAGAGCCAAAGATCGTGGTGATAAGGTAATTTTTGAAGGTGTCGTTGGTGATTATATTTGTATTGAATATGGTATTTTAAACTGTCAAAATCATTTTGCTGGACCAGCGCCAATACACGGAAAAAAGTATAAATTAAATGACGGAACAGAAGTAACCTATAAAGCATCAACCGAAGCACTTGAAAAAGAAAACAAAGAACGTGGTTTCATGTTTGTTAAAGGCTTTTATCCTACGAAAGAATTTTACAGTCCATTGTATGACAAAGAAGAAGATAAACTGTTTCCTGATAACCGAAAAACCTTGTTTTGGGCACCTAATTTAATTTCTGATAAAAATGGTAAAATTAAGGTGAGTTTTTATACATCTGACATTCAATCTGTATTTTTAGGAAAACTTGAAGGAACTGATGGAAATGGCTTATTAGGCACAAATTTGTTTGAGTTGAATGTGAAATAATAAAAAAGTTGCAAAGGCGTTTTTTTACTTCGAACACTTTTGACAATACCGTTTCTTTACGTTTTTATCTTGTAAGAGTTGGAAATCGTTTTTAATCCAATCGCACCATTTTTTATATCGTATTTTACGCTTTATGCAAATCGAGATGTAATGCTAATGCAGCCAAACCTGTGTTTTTTCGCAATGTGTTTACTTTTTTAAAAAGTACTTTTCGTATGGTTTGCTTGTCAGAAACTTTTAGTTATGCAAAACCTACTTGAAAAGTAATGAAAAAAGTATGACCGTAAAACACTTTTTTGCCCTGTAATTTATGCTTCTGATGTTGCTTGCATCTCGTCTAACTCATGAGTTTTATCACTCACAATTCCGAATAGTTTTTCTTTCCAGTTTTTCCATTTGTATATTTTTGCTAAGATCAATAACATGATTGGATAGATAATTAATACTGGAAAAATGATATCAAAAAATCCAGTTGAAGGTTCGGAAGTATCAACAAATACTGCGTCAGTTTGCAATGCAGACCAATCTGTTGTTACCAATAATGCGGTTAGAATGTTGTTTCCTGCATGATACCCAAGTGCCAATTCCATTCCGTCATCCATTAAGGTCATAATTCCTAATATTAAACCTGTTCCGATATAATATACCATTGAAATATAACCGAGTTTTTCTACTTCAGGATTTGCCGCATGCAACACACCAAATATTACTGATGTAAATAGTAATGGCACCCATTTTCGGTGTAATATGGTTGGATTCGTTTTGCTTTTTTGATCTAAAATTATGACTAACACTAACATAACTAACCCTGTAGTTCCTAGGTTTGTCCAGAATTCTAATTGAAGATTTGCATGTAATATAAAGTACACAACTGGTCCAACAGAAAGTGCAATAATTAATAACGGAATAAATTTGTTTTCTTTTAAATTTACGCCAATTCCCTGCATGAGATATCCTCTAAAAAGATATTCTTCAAAACTGGTTTGAATTGGTAGAAATAGCAAACAAATAACCAATAAGATAAGAAAAGGTTGCAAGTTAAAGTTCCATTCCAACGCATCTGGCGCTAAAAAATACCCAACTGCAAATGTTGCCAAATTGAAAACTATTACAATGGTAAAGCCTACAAATATGCGTTTCCAATCAATTTTACTTCGTGAAGTTGTTAAAGAAAGAAACGATAATTTGTGCAATACTTTGTTCGAAAATAATATTCCTAGTAAACCGAATGCAAACGAAACAATCATCATGAATAGAAATAGATTTCCACCTAAAAGTGTTACCATTCCATCCACAGATGTTGGCATTAGATCAGATTCCAGTACCTCTGGAAAGCTCATTCCACTTCCACTAGCACTTTGAAATACTTTAACAAGTAATACAATTGCAAGCGGAATTGCGCCTACTAATTGCCACATAATAAACGTGATAAGCGTTCCGATAATGTATCGCCAAAACTCGTATAAACCTTTGTAAGCTTGTGTAATAAACATATGTTTTCTTTATTTTTTTATAAGTTGAAAGGTACATTCCACGATTTTGCTCTATCGTATTGCAATGCTCCTTTTTCTATCGTTAATGGTGAATCAAAATTATTGGTATATAAACTTCCCGTTCCTAAACCTTGCGGCAATTTGCTTTGCAATGTGTAGGTCCATTGCGCAATAGCATTAAGTCCAATATTACTTTCCAACGCACTTGTAATCCACCAATCTATGTTTTGTTTTTTGGCAAGTGAAATCCATTCTGAACTTCCAGTATAACCACCGACCAAACTTGGCTTCAAGATAATGTATTGTGGTTGAATAGTTTCAAGTATTTTTTTCTTGTTTTCACGATCAAAAATTCCGATCAATTCTTCATCTAGCGCAATTGGTAATGGCGTTATTTCACAAAGTTTAGCCATTTCCTCATGTTGCCCTTGTTTTATTGGTTGTTCAATGGAATGCAATTCAAATTCGGCTAACCGTTGTAGCTTTTCTAATGCCGTTGAAGGTGTAAACGCGCCATTGACATCTACACGTAATTCGATATCATGTACAGAATATTCATTGCGAATACTATGCAATAATTCCAATTCGGTTTCAAAATCAATCGCGCCAATTTTCATTTTTATACATGAAAAACCTGCTTCTAATTTGTCTTTAATTTGCGATTTCATGAAATCAGCTTCGCCCATCCAAATGAGTCCGTTGATGTCAATTGCTTCTTTTCCTTGCGTAAATTTTGAAGGATGCAACAAAAATGGAGTTTCAGCTCCTAAAGATAAGAACGCTTGTTCTACACCAAATTGAATCGATGGAAACGTTCGTAATTCTTTCAGTAATGCGTCTTTTCCTAAATGTATATTTTCACAGGCCCAACGTAATTTTTCTTCATAATTTGGAACATCATCAATACTCAAACTTCGTAAAATACCACACTCACCTATTCCTTGTTTTTCTCCATCTGTAAGATGAATAAACCACGTTTCTTTTTGTTTTAAAATGCCGCGCGACGTTCCACTTGGTCGTTTAAAATCTAAGATATGTTTGTGATAAGTTGCTTTCATGCTGGTATATTAGTATTCTCGTATATTGGTACTTTCGTATTGTTATTGTTTTAAACTTGACATTAATTTCGATAACATTTTTATAATCGATTGTAATTCTTCAAGCAATTTTTGAGATGCTGTTTAATTCATAAAATCTAAATCAGTAGCGATTAATAGTTGTGTTTTTATTTCATAAGTTGAACCAATAGCTATTTCCAAAAACCTATAAAAATCTTTATTAGATCTTCTAAATGCACCTTCTGCAATGTTAGATGCAATTGATACATTAGCTCTTCTTAGTTGGCTTACTAAGCCAAACTTTTCTTCATTTGGAAAACTTGCTGTTATTTCATAAATAGATTTACAAAATATTCTACTCGATTTCCAAACTTGTAATTCTTTAAATCTATGCATAATTGATCTTTGAAGCACTTCCCTAATACCAAAATTCCAACATACTAAAATAGTAACGTACCACTTAAACCGTCAAACTCTTCCCTATTTCCAACAAAAGCAACTCTTTATGTCTATCCGTAAATTTTTGTTTTGCTTCCGCTTGATCAATTTTTATTGGAGGAAATGAATCGTAATGGTACCCTAAAACTCTGTCACATTCTACAAAATCACTTGCAAGTATTGCATCGTCAATTCCCATCGTAAATGTGTCTCCGATTGGCAAAATAGCCAAATCGAGCTTAGTTTGTAATGGAATGAGTTTCATATCATAGGTCAATGCCGTATCACCAGCAATGTAAATTGATTTTCCGTTTGCTGTTAAAACGAATCCGCCAGGTTGTCCGCCATAAGAACCATCCGGAAATGCTGAGGTGTGAATTGCATTTACGTATTTTGCCGAAAACGTGTCTGTTTTGTAGGTTCCGCCATGATTCATTGCAAAAAC
This sequence comes from Kordia sp., assembly GCF_965283645.1. Taxonomy (GTDB): domain Bacteria; phylum Bacteroidota; class Bacteroidia; order Flavobacteriales; family Flavobacteriaceae; genus Kordia. The sequence continues at coordinate 1,050,421 of NZ_CBDIPG010000001.1, forward strand.
TTTGAAATCTTTTCCGCCATAATGCATTGCAATTTCATAGTTTGAAACGATTGTTGCGCCTGTATTTTTGGCAATCGTTTCCACATCTAAAATATGATCTTGATGTGCGTGTGTTACCAAAATATAATCAGCTTTTAAATCATTAATATCAATAGCTGAAGCTAGTGAATTTCCAGAAATAAAAGGATCTACAATGATGTGAGTTCCTTCAAATTCAATATGTAACGAAGCGTGTCCTAAGTAAGTAACTTTCATGCTATTTATGTTTTTTTAAATTAATTATTCCAATGTTAAAAATTTCTTTTTCTTTCTTCTTTGGAGAATAAACGGTAAATACTTTGATTTCGTCATCAAAACTCAAATGTCCTTTGTAGACTTCTTTCTTTTCTTTTTTGATGATTTTAAAAAATTCTTTGTCCAAATTACCATTAAAAACATCTAGTAAAATATTCTTCCTCCCAAAACGAACAATAGCCGTTTTTCCTGCTGGATTTTTGTAAACAACGTCAATTCCATCAACTTTTACTTCATCTTTAAACTGGGCACTTTCGGTAATTTTTAATTTTGTGGTAACTTCTTCTTGACTGTGTAATACATAGCCTAAAAGACAACATAATGCTACTAATACGATTTTTTTCATGTGTGATTTTAATTAAATATTGCAAATAAAATAGCATACAAAAACGTACTCAACGCAACTTTTTTCAATTCAGGATCAAGTTCTCTGTGAATGATGTTTTTTCCAACAACAATCATATTCATTACTAAGGGAATAAACGCTACTAAACATATGTATTGCAGTGGCGAATGGTAATTGTTTTTGATAAAAACTAATGTACAGGTAAGCGCACCAATAATTAAACCATAATGATATAATTTTGCTTTTTGACTTCCTATTTTTACAACCAATGTGTTTTTATTGTGCTTTTTATCTTTGATACGATCACGCATATTGTTCAAATTCAATACAGCCGCACTTAGCAATCCGATAGCTGTTGCAGGTAGAAAAACATCAAAATATAATCCTTTTTTGTATAAAAAATAACTTCCTAAAACACTCAACCAACCAAAAAATAGAAAGACAAAAATATCGCCCAAACCTGAATATCCGTAAGCACTTTTTCCAACGGTATATTTTATAGCGGCAATAATTGAAGTAATTCCTAAGAAGAAAAATAATATTGAATAGCTAAAGTTTTCGCTTCCAAATGCTGTATAAATCACTAGCAAAGCCAAAATTAACGTGATAATTGCCGTGATAATCATGGCGTTTTTCATTTGCTTAGGCGAAATAATTCCAGAAGCGACCATGCGTTGTTCGCCTTCTCTATCGTCGTCTGTACCGCGAATTCCGTCACCATAATCATTGGCAAAGTTTGATAACACTTGAAAACCAACCGTTGTTAAGATAGCGAGTATAAAAATAGTGTAATTTGTATCTTGATGAAAACATCCAAAACACTCCGTTAGCGAATAATTTTTCGGATGATTGTTTATTGAAAAATTTGCCATTGCACAACCCACAATAATTCCAGAAATGGATAAAGGTAAGGTTCGTAATCGTGCGGCGGCCAGCCATGCTTTTATCATGTATGTGAATTTTTGTAAATATACAATTTCAAAAAATATTGAAAAAGGCAATGGTATTGTTTTTGATTTCCTTCTTTTATCATAATATTCTATTAATTTTGTATTTGCAATTCACAGTTTTAAGTACATTGCATTTTACTTTTTTATTATTCATCTATGAAATTGAAAATCAGCTTATTGTTTCTACTAATTCCATTATTTTTTGTGCTTGCGCAAGATGGAGCAATCTGGAATACCTATCAAGCCAAGCAAGAAAAAGGTGTTAGTTCTACCAATGTTCGTATGGATTTAATTGAGAAAGCGCCAGTAAATGGTTATGACTTTCTTTTTTATGTAAAGATTGAGTATCGAGTTACCAAAGAGAGTGATTTCCCGATAGGAAATAAATTGAAGAAATTATACAAAATTAAAGATGCCATTTTTGATACCGTAAATGGTAATGCTGACACGCAGTATGTTGGTTCATTTATGTATGATGGCAATCGTTTTGAGTATTATTATGTGAAAAATGTTACCGGGCTTGAAGAAAAAATTGATCAGTTATTCGATAAAAATTTCAGCCGAGAAACGTATAAAGTATATGTCAGAGAAGATATTTCGTGGGAATTATACAAAGACTTTTTGTATCCGAATGATGAAATTAAAAATTTTATGTCGAATCGTGATACGTTGATTCAACTTAGAAATGCTGGTGATGTTGCCGAACATGCTAGAAAGATAGAACATTACGCAAAGTTTCCGACAGCGCAAGATAGAACTCAATTTATCACAGCTATCAAAGCACTTTCATACAAAATTGAATATGAAAAAACGATGGATGATCCGTCATTTCCTTTTGAAGTAAAATTTCATAGAAAAGATATTACAACGATGGAACAAATTTCGAAAATTACTGCAGAATTGATGGTATTTTCAACAAAATATTATGGTAAATATGATGGTTGGGAAACGTTTATTTGGACGAAGAAGTAGGTTTTCAGTTTTCTAAAAATGATTCAACATCTTTTTATTGCATCTCGACTGCGCTCGATGTGATAATTTCTGTATTAACTATAGATTAAGGAAACTGAGTGGAGTCGAAGTTCAATATTCTCAAAGCCGAACACCAACGCCCATACTTACAGTATGAATATTTTCATTAAATCGATTTCCAGAGACATTTCCATCCAAATCAAGCTTTATAAAATCTGCAGAAACTTCTATAAAAAATAGATCCGTAATATCATATGCCGCGCCAAATCCGTAACTGATTCCACTGTAGGTTTCAGTAACGCGTTCGTCATTTGGTTGAATTGAAGGATTCGGATTGTTGATAATGTCAAAACCCGTACTTGAAGTTTGCAGCGAAACCGTAAAAAATCCATAGCCTAAAGACAGATAAGGTTTTAGTTTTGGAAGATTTTCTATGTTGAATTCTCCAATGATTTCAGGCTTTATTACAAAAGCACCACCATTTACATCATCAAAAAAAGTATAATCGAAATAATCAATTGCAACTGCGGCTTTTATAGAAATTAATCGTGTATCGGCAAATTGATAACGAACGTCTGCTCCTATCAATCCGACATATCCATTTGCTATAAAATTATCACCTGTAGATAACGGATAATGCAATCCGACATCAAATAAAGGTTCTAAATCTGATGTATCTTGATCTTGCGCATGTCCAAATTGAAAACTTAGAAATACTAAAAGGATGATGAGTTTTTTCATTTTGATTGGTTTTATCAGTATTAGACAATAACGTTCTTATCCTCTATTTATTGGAATTCAAGTAGTTTGTGCCCACGCAGGAATGACAAACTAGTAATAACTATTGAAAATATAGGTGAGATACTGAATCAAGTTCAACATCACGCAATGGAATACTCACAACGAATATTGAAATTACAAAATAAGAGTTATGAGTTTTTTCGAATCAACAAATCAATAAAAAATACTTAAGTTTTACCCAACGCTATTAAATTCAAACTTTTCAGTATGACTCAATTCTCAATACTAATATCTCAACACCAATTTATGGAATCCACTTTTTGTCAAAGTTTGGCTTGCGTTTTTCTAAGAATGCATCGCGTCCTTCTTTGGCTTCTTCTGTCATGTATGCCAAACGTGTAGCTTCGCCAGCAAATACTTGTTGCCCTACCAAACCATCATCTGTAAGATTCATAGCAAATTTTAACATCTTTATAGACATTGGCGATTTTGCCAAGATTTCTTGCGCCCATTCAAAAGCAGTATCTTCTAATTCTGCATGCGGAATTACGGCATTTACCATACCCATTTCATATGCTTCTTGCGCTGAATAGTTTCTTCCTAAGAAAAAGATTTCTCTTGCTTTTTTCTGACCAACCATTTTTGCCAAGTATGCAGAGCCATAACCAGCATCAAAACTTGTTACATCTGCATCAGTTTGCTTAAAAATTGCGTGTTCTTTACTTGCTAATGTTAAATCACAAACTACATGTAAACTGTGTCCGCCACCAACTGCCCAACCTGGCACAACACAAATAACTGCTTTTGGCATGAAGCGAATTAAACGTTGTACTTCTAAAATATTCAATCTATGGTAACCATCTTGTCCAACATATCCTTGATGTCCTCTTGCTTTTTGATCGCCGCCACTACAGAAAGAATATACGCCATCTTTACTTGATGGGCCTTCTGCAGAAAGTAATACAACACCAATATTTACATCTTCATGTGCATCTCTGAACGCATCTAACAACTCGCTAGTTGTATGCGGACGGAATGCATTGCGAACATCTGGTCGGTTAAAAGCGATTCGGGCAACACCATTTGCCTTTTTGTATGTGATATCTTCGTATTCTTTTACCGTTTTCCAATCTGGTTTACTCATATTTTTTAGTATTTTGCGTAAAAATAATTCATTTTACACACTTTTCAAGATTTTATCGATTCAAATTCTTGCGAAGTCATACTTATTAAACCATACTATTTCCAATGAAAAAAATACTTTTATCCATTTTCGTATTTTGTTTTACAATCAATGCTTTTGCACAAGATTATAAGTTTAAAACAACTGTTGATTTAGAAGCAACACCTGTTATTAGTCAAGGACGTACAGGAACTTGTTGGAGTTTTTCGGCTTCTTCTTTTTTGGAATCTGAAATTATTCGTTTGACAGGAAAACAGATTGATATTTCTGAAATGTTTAACGTACGAAATACCTATCCGAAGAAAGCTTGGAATTACGTAATGCGACAAGGAAAGGCACAATTTAGCGAAGGCGGATTAGCGCACGATGTGATAAATGCGGTAAAAGCACACGGATTGGTTCCGAACAGCGCTTATTCTGGTTTACAAACCTTACAAACAAATCACAATCATGCAGAAATGGTTGCCGTTTTGAAAGCAATGTTGAATGTGTATATCAAGAATCCTGGAAAGAAATTATCAACCAATTGGAAACCTGCTATTGAAAATGTATTGGACGTGTATTTAGGAAAACGACCTGAATCATTTCAGTTTGAAGGGAAAACATATACGCCACAATCATTTTTGGAAATGACAAAGATTAATCCAGATGAGTATGTAACGATTACTTCATTTACACATCAACCATATTATGAATCGTTTATTTTAAATATTCCAGATAACTTTTCTAACGGAAGTTTTTACAATGTACCATTAGATGAATTGGTTGCTGTAACAAAAAATGCTTTGCAAACGGGATATACGGTAGAATTGGATTGTGATGTTTCTGAAGCGACATTTTCTTCGAAATATGCAGTTGCAACTATTCCTGAAAAAGCTGTAAATAGTAGAAAAGATTTTTCTGCTGAAATTCGTAAAGAGAAAACTATTACGGCTGATTACAGACAACAAGAATTTGAAAATTATACCACTACAGACGATCATTTAATGCACATTACAGGTTTGGCTACAGATCAGAATGGAAATACGTATTTCCGTGTAAAAAATTCATGGGGAAGCAATACAGATCGTGTTCCAAATGATGGACATGTACAAATGAGTGAAGCTTTTTTTAGACTTAAAACAATTTCTGTAATGGTTCATAAAGATGCATTACCAAAAGCGTTGCGTCTGAAATTAGGGTTTTAATTAAAAAAATAAATCATAAACTTAGTTTCCCCTTCTTTTGGTATAATTTTTGATGCACTATTGAGATCAATCATCAATCAATAAAAAACTGATTTTACCATGAGAACCACGTATCTAATTAGCTGTATCATAGCACTTTTAGCTTTTAGTAGTTGCAGCATCGAAGAAGAGGAACAAACATTTGATTTAACTCAGAAGTTAGTCGCACATTACACATTTGACGGAAACACCAAAGATAAAAGTGATTTTAATATAACTGCATCTACCAGCGGTGTACGATTAACTCACGATCGATATGCAAATCCAAGAAATGCATACTATTTTGATGGAGTTGACGATAAAATTGTCATTCCTGCAAATGATCATATCAATTTCACAAAACAATTCACTATTAATGTATGGATTAAAACGGATGCTACACATTTACAACAAGTATTGTATAAAAATGTTTCCGATGAAAAACAATTGAGTGCCGATTATGGAATTTCATTAGGCTATACACCTAAAGATGAAGTTCAGAAAGCTACAAACGATATTATTTTTTCAATTGCTCCTTACGGAATTGAACAAGAATTACGAAAGTTTGATTATGAAAAAGAAACTTGGTATATGGTTACCTGCATTTTAAAAGATGATACCATGTATTTATATATTAATGGAAAACCTGCAGTATTGAAGTATATTGATGGTGAATTATCAACCTCTTCATTGCCTTTATTATTAGGAAACGATCCAACAGGAGAAAATCCGTTTAAAGGAAGTATTGATGATTTACGTATGTATAGTGAAGCAAAATCTTTAGATTTTATTGAATATTTATACCAACAATAGTTTAGCTAAAAAAAATTACAAAACGTTGTTCAGAATCTCATTAAGTTGATTTCCAATGATGATGAGAAACCGAATCAAGTTCAATTTTACAAAAAAGGCGAGTGTTGAAACTCGCCTTTTTTTATTTTAATTCAATTCCGTCTGAATTGATTACAATTTGTTCTTGCTTATATAAGCTTCCAATTGCTTTTTTAAAGCTCTTTTTGCTCATGCCTAAGCGCTTTTTTATTTCTTCTGGATCACTTTTATCGTGCAATGGCAAACTTCCTTTGTTTCGCTGTAAAGCATCCAAAATAATTTGTGCAGAAGGTTCAATATTTTTGTACCCAATATGTTGTAACGACAAATCAATTTTGTTGTCTTCTCTAATTTTTGAAATAACACCTTTGAGTTCTTCGCCCAATTTTAAATCTTTGTAGATTTCATCATTGTACACCAAGCCTTTGTGTTGCTGATTGATAATCATTTCTACACCTAAGTCTGTAAAACGAGAAACAATCAAATCAACCTCATCAAAACGTTCAACCGTTAATTCTTCGTTACTCAAAAACTTATTCGTTTTACTCGAACCAACCAAACGATTCGTTTCTTCATCCAAGTAACAATACACAACATACCATTTTCCTTCTAGCATATCGCGCGCTTGTTCTTTAAAAGGAACAAACAAATCTTTTTCCAATCCCCAATCTAAAAACGCTCCATAATCACTTAAAGCCGTTACACGTAATAAAGCAAACTCATTTACTTTTGTATACGGTTTTAACGTGGTTGTTACAGGACGCTCATGACTATCTAAATATGCAAAAACAGAAAGCTTGTCTCCTATTTCAAAAGAAGCTGGCACATATTTATTTGGCAACAATATTTCATTTCCTTCTTCATCGCCCAAGAAAAGTCCTGGAGGCGTTTCGCGTAATATTTCTAATGTATTAAGTTGTCCTAAATGAATCATTCGGTGTAAATTTTCGCCAAAGGTACGTTTTATCTAATTATTACAATAAAAAAACGCTGCCCTAAACAGGACAGCGTTATTTAAAACATATATATTGGTATTCTTAGCTGTATACTTTTTGTTTTCCAAAATGTACTGTAAGTAAGTAATATACAACAGCTCTGTATTTATTTCTGTTAGAACGACCGTATTTTTCCATAACTGCGTCAATTGCTTTATCTAAAGCAGCGCTATCTGCCAATCCTAACTTTTTAATTAAGAAATTGTTTTTTACGGTAGCAAGTTCTTTTTCGTCAGATCCTGAAACGGTAGCAGCATCTTTATTGTAAATAGCTGGTCCACATCCGATGGTTACTTTTGTCAATAAATCCATGTCAGCATCAACTCCACATTTGTCTTTTAAATCTGCCGCATACTTTGTGATAAGCTCGTCTCTTTTACTCATAATTTTTTTAAATTTTTGATAATAAAATGATTAATACTATATGGTTTCAAATGTAATTTATGTAGAAATATTCTTCCTTTTTCGGAATAACAAGTTATTTATTTTCGTTGAAAAACTTAAAATAATCGATCAACGTAATATCATTGTCAATTCGAGGTGTAAAAACCTCTAAGATTTTTGGCTGTTCGCTTTCGTCATAAAATGTACGCAATGCCGTTTGAAGCGAAACTGTATCCGTAGCCGTATTATATTCAAAATGATACATTGCGGCCAACTGTTTTGCCGTATGTGAATGAATGGTTTCAAAATACGTATTGAAATTTTCCGTATTTTTATTTCCTGGCAAAATTCTAAAAATTCCACCACCACTATTATTCACTAAAATGATTCGGAAATTTTTCGGAATGTAATTATTCCACAACGCATTGCTATCATAAAAGAAACTCAAATCACCTGTAATCAACATTGTTTGTTTTTCGGCTACGACCGAAGTTCCAATTGCTGTTGATGTGCTTCCGTCAATTCCACTTGTTCCTCTATTACAATACAATTCTATACTAGAATCAATTGCAAAAAGTTGTGCATATCTAACGGTAGAACTGTTTCCTAAATGTAAAATTAACGAAGCTGGCAACGAATTAACAATAGCTTCAAAAGCCTTTAAATCTGTAAATTGTATTTGTTGTAGGTATTGACTATGCTTTGTTTCACGATCAATTTTTATGGTATTCCAAAAGTTCTTATATGAACTTTCAATTGGTGTCGTTTGTGCAAAAAATGATTCGAAAAAATCATTCGGATTCATCTGAAAAAAATGTTCCAAACAGAAAAACGTATCAAATACACGATTTTCATGAATATGCCAATGATGTTTTGGCTGACGCTTTCGCAAGATGGCTTTAATTTTCTTTGAAACAATCATTCCGCCGAGTGTTAGCATTACTTGTGGCTGAAATTCATCTAACAACTCTTCATTTTTTTCAATAGGCAAAATTAATTGATCAATTGCATTGAAAAATCGTTCGTCTCGTAAATTTGACGTGGTTTCGGTTAAGACCATCACAGACGGATCTGCTGCTAAAATTTCCAAATACTTTCGTAAAATTGTATTTGGTGGCAACGTACCAACTAATACCAACTTTCGTTTTGCTGTACTCCAAACATTGGCAACAGCTGTTATTCTTGAAAGTTCAACAAGCGCTTTCGTATTTTGAGGAATTACACTTGGAGAAATATCTTGTGTTTCCTTCATTTCATACAAAGGTTCATCAAAAGGCGCGTTAATATGAACAGGACCATTTGTTTCAACAGCGGCGTTTAATGCCAAATTGATTTCCTTTTCATTGTATGCTTGCACTTTTGCCTGAAGTTCACGCTCCATGTCTTTAGACAGTTGATGCGTTTCTTGTAAAATGGTACTTTTATGAACAATATCTTGTTTTAGATTTGCTTCATAATTGATATGATTTTTGAAAACATGTTTTTGTCGAATGGTTTGTCCGTCACCAACATCAATCAAATACGCAGGTCGGTCAGCCGAAATAACCACAACTGGCACATTGCTATAAAAAGCTTCTGCTATTGCTGGATAATAATTCAACATTGCCGAACCCGAAGTACAAATCACCGCTACAGGTTTGCCTAGTTGTTGCGCCATTCCTAATGCAAAAAATGCGGCACAACGTTCGTCAACAATACTATATGCGTGAATGGCTGGATGTTGTGAAAAACTCAATGTTAACGGCGCATTTCGCGATCCTGGAGAGATCACAACATGGTTTATTTCTTTGGCAATACAAAGCGCAACTAACGTTTGTGCGAGTGGGATTTTTGAGTACATCATTCGTATCACAAAAGTACAACTTTCAATGTATTTTTTATAATACTCGTTTCATTATTTGCGATTTCGCAAGTGTTTCTTGCCATTCCGATTCAGGATTCGAATCTTTGGTAATTCCGCCACCAATATAAAGTGTTGCTTTTCTATCGGTTAACTCCATACAACGAAGATTTACATAGAGTTCCGAATTGCTTCGAACAGTTCGATAAGCACTATTTTCTTGATTTTTCCGATTTCGATTTCTTGAAGTTTCTTCTTTCACATTCAATTCGCCTAAATATCCTGTATAAAACGTACGATCATACGTTTCTTCTTGTAAAATAAATGCTTTTGCTATATCTGTTGGAAAACCACAAATAGCTGGTGTTGGATGTAATGTGGTAATAATATCGCCAATATTTACCGTCGGAGAAATTCGTCCAGAAATCATCGAACGTAAATGCACAATACTTCCAGCTTGGTGTGTTGCTGCTTTTGTAACACGTACATTTGTCGTTACATTTTGCAATCGATTTACAATATAATCGGTAACAATTTGTTGTTCATCTATTTCTTTTTCATTCCAAGAAACGACAACGCCTTCTTCAAATTTTCGTGTTCCTGCCAAAGACATCGTTGCAAATGTGCTTCCTTTTGCATGCACCAACGTTTCTGGTGTTGCGCCCAACCACATGCCTACTTTCGGATGATACCAAATGTATACAAATGCGGTTTCGTACGTTGTTAATAATTGTTGAAATAATACAAACGGACTTTTATCGGTGACAACTTCTTCTTTTCGAGAGACGACAACTTTCGTTATTACAGAATTTTGAATTGCATCAACGCCTTTTTGTACTAAATTGATATGTTTTTGGTGCGCTTCCGCTGAAATGTACTCAGAAATACTTGAAGCTTTAGGAGCTGGAATAGTTTCTATTATTGTTTGTTGCACATCTTCAAACGGAATTAAAACGGCTTGTTGTGTTGCATCAAACGGAGCAAAAATAAATCCGCTTTCGGTAAAGTCTGAAACTTCATGCAATGCATCATCATGCTGAAAAATAACATTTATAGCTGTTGCATTCGGCTTTCGATAGGCAACAAAAGGCAAGTTGTTTTCAAAATGTGTAGCTAAGGTTTCGAGCATGAAATTCTGTTGAAATTATTTTTTTAAAACAATTGTTGTCAATTTACACAACGAAATCAACATTCCTTCTTCATCTTCCACACGAATTTCCCAAAGGTGCGTTGTACGTCCTTTATGAATAGGTTTCGCCGTAGCAAAAACTTCTCCTTCACTTTTACTTTTTAAGTGATTTGCAGAAATTTCCAATCCTTTTACTTTAAATTTTGAAGTATCAATGAATAAATGTGAAGCTGTACTTCCAACAGTTTCTGCCAACGCAACTGTAGCGCCACCGTGCAATAAACCTTGTGGCTGATGCACACTCGGAGTTACGGGCATTTTGGCTGTTAAGTAATCTTCCCCAACATCAGTATATGAAATTTGTAAGGTTTCGAGCAATGTATTTGGTACAATTGCATTGAGTTGTTTCAGAATTTCTTCTTTTTTTAAATTCATTTGATATATTTATAGAATTCTATCAACAAAAATACAAAACACTAGCGCAAATCTAATGATGAACGAAAAAGAAATAGCATACCAAATTACAAATACATATACGACTGTAAACAAACTTACTTCAAAAACTAAAAATGTTTGGTTTGTTTGTCATGGCATTGGCTTTTTGAGTCGTTATTTTGCCGCATATTTTGAAGCTTTAGATCCTGAAGAAAATTATATTATTGCGCCACAAGCATCTTCTAAATATTATTTAAAAAACGAATACAAACATGTTGGTGCAAGTTGGCTTACGAAAGAAAACACGCAAAAAGAGATTGAAAATGTGATGGCAAATTTGAATGCAATTTACAAAGCGGAACAGATTCCATCAAATGTAAATTTTTATATTTTAGGGTTTTCACAAGGCGTTTCTGTTGCTTTGCGTTGGGTAGCTCGTTATAAAATTCCGTGTGCCAAATTGATTATTTATGCAGGAAGTATTCCAACGGAATTGACACCGAAAGATTTCGAATTTATCAACTATGATATGACAAAAGTGATAAATATTGTTGGTGATAAAGATGAATACTTAACAGAAAAGCGCATGCAACAAGAGCTTGAAAAGATGCAATTACTATTTGGTGACAATTATTTTTTCAATACATTCGAAGGTACGCACAGTATGTCTATAAAAATACTTTCAGAACTAGCAGATTAAGTTAAAATACATGAAAGTACGTAGCTTTTGTACGGCGTTCACGTAACAGTTTGCTTAATATTATATGTATGTTTACATCATCAAAAAAATAATTGAGTTAAATTGAAGATTTCCTAAAAAACCTAAATTTAACTCAACACCATTAAATAACCAATCACAACCAATCCTTAAAAGCGCAACAGCTACATACTGTTGCGCTTTTTTGTATACGCCATTTTTTTGCCATAAAATCGCTTTGTTTGTATTGGTTTTTATTTAGAATTATTTAAAATAAAACCTTCGGAAAGTAGCTATTTTTTGTTTTCTTTGTAAGATATGATAGCCCCAAATAAAATTAAAAGTACCCTAAAAGAATATTTTGGTTACGACCAATTTAGACCATTGCAAGAAGAAATCATTCATTCAGTTTTTGAAGGGAATGACAATTTAGTTATTATGCCTACAGGTGGCGGAAAATCGATCTGTTTTCAATTGCCTGCTATTTTATTAGAAGGAATTACGATTGTAATTTCACCTTTGATTGCATTGATGAAAGACCAAGTAGACGGATTGACCACAAACGGAATTTCTGCCGCGTATATCAACAGTAGTCAATCGGAAAGTGAACAGCAGGAAATTTACACCAAAATTGCTTCAAATGAAATAAAGTTGTTATACACTGCTCCTGAAAGTTTGTCATATTTAGAACATATTTTTACAAATCAGAAAATTAGTTTGATTGCCATTGATGAAGCGCATTGTATTTCATCTTGGGGACACGATTTTCGTCCTGCCTATACCAATCTAGGTTATTTAAAAAACCGTTTTCCAACTATTCCAGTAATTGCACTGACAGCAACTGCCGATAAGGCAACTCGTGAAGACATTGCTAATCAATTAAACATTCCGAACGCAACACAACATATTGCGTCATTTGATCGAAAAAATTTAAAATTAGAAGTACGTCCTGCAAATGATCGCATTACGCAAATCATTAATTTTATTAAAGAAAAACCAAATGAAAGTGGAATTATTTATTGTTTAAGTAGAAAAGCTACGCAAACAGTTGCCGAAAAATTACAAGCGGCTAACGTGAATGCTATGGCGTATCATGCAGGAATTGCACATAATATTCGTTCCCAAATTCAAGAAGATTTTATCAACGATTCTTGCCAAGTTATTTGTGCAACTATTGCCTTCGGAATGGGAATTGACAAATCGAATGTACGTTGGGTAATTCATTATAATTTACCAAAAAATATTGAAGGTTATTATCAAGAAATTGGTCGTGCAGGTCGTGACGGATTGCCTTCGAATACTTTACTTTTCCATAGTTATGGTGATGTGATTCAGTTGCAAAAATTTGCACAAAATTCTGGAAACGTTGATGTTCAACTTGCAAAGTTAGAACGTATGAAAGAATATGCAGATGCTTTAAGTTGTCGCAGAAAAATATTGCTAAACTATTTTGGGGAGTTGATTAGTGAAGATTGTGGAAATTGTGATGTTTGTGAAAATCCACCACAGTTTTTTGACGGAACTATCATTGCGCAAAAAGCGTTGTCAACTGTTGCGCGTTTGGACGGACAAGAACCAATTGGAGTTGTCATTGATGTTATGCGTGGCGCGCAAAACAATACTATTTTTGAAAAAGGTTATGAAAAGGTAAAAACCTACGGAATTGCAAAAGATATTGCGTGGCTTGATTGGAAACAATACATGACACAACTCATTAATCAAGGATTTTTAGAAATTGCTTTTCATGAAAATAATAAATTAAAACTCACAGATTTTGCAAAAGATGTGTTGTTTAAAAGTAAAAGAGTTGATTTAGCAAATTTAGTTGAAGCTGAAAAAATAAAAGAGAAAGAAAAGATCAAAACCCCGAAAGCGACTAAGAATTCATTATTTGAACGTTTACGTCAATTACGACTTACCATTGCACGAGAAGAAGAAGTTCCTGCGTATCAAATTTTTAATGATGCCACGTTGAAAGAAATGGAGATAGAACGACCAATGTCGGACGAAGAATTTATGCAAATCAATGGTGTTGGACGTACAAAAATGGAAAACTACGGATATCAATTCATCAAAGAAATCATAGCGTTTTCAAAAGAAAAAAAGTCAAAACGAAAAGGTGAAACTACATTAAAAACCTACGAATTATACAAACAAGGTTTGTCAATCCCTGAGATTGCGACAGCCAGAAAATTAGCCGAAACAACGATCTTTTCGCACATTTCAAAATTATATGATGATGGAAAAGAAATTGATTTAACGCAGTTTATTGATAAAAATGATTTGGTAAGCATTAAAAAAGCCAAAGAAACATTGGAAGATCCTGATACCTTAAAAGCTTATTTTGAACATTTTGAAGAAGCAATTCCGTATGCTACTATTCGTATTGGTTTAACGATTTTGAAGAAAGAGGATTCGTGATTATTTTTGAGTACTATTTAATCCTAAATTTAAAAAATGACCATTTTCCCAAGCAAAGAACTGGAATTTAGATTAATTGATGACCAAATAAAAACGCTTGATCGATTAAGTCGAAGAACTGAAAATTCTGAAAGTTTGACTTCTGCACATACCGAAAAATCATTTCGTGGAATACTAAAAAAAAAACGAATTCAAAATCATTTCTTCTGTTATTGGAAAAGGAGCTTTTTGCGTAATGACTGGAAAAATAAATTCTGAAAACGGATACGTGAAAGTTGAAATACACAAAGTATTTAAAGTTTTGTTGAGTATTCTTCTTTGTTTCCCTGTCATTGGAATGATTGTTCTCATATTAATCGACACAAAAGAGTTTTCACCAATTCTAATCGTAGTTATGCTCTTACAAGTTTTAATGATTCGATATATCTTTATTGGATTAGCTTTTAAATTTTTATCAAAAGACAGCCTTAATAGATTACGTGATGTTTTAGATATTGAATGGATAAAAAACCAAGCATAAAATAATATTCCCCCTAATTTATCTACAATCTCTGTAGATTTTATTCTTTTCACACTTTCGCCAAAAAATTTGATAATTCTATAAATTTCAGCTAACTTCCTGTCTTTATTTCATTTAAAACTAACAACCAACCAATCATGAAAAGAAAACTACTCTTTTTACTCCTTATTTTTACAGGAGTTTCTTTTACCAATGCACAAGGAATTTTTGACGATTCCATTCATACAGCAACCAATTTTGGAAGTGTAAATTCGCCAGGAGCTGAAGGCGTGCAAAATATTATTGATCAAAATTCGAATACAAAATTTCTCGATTTTAATGCTTTTGACGGAATTGGCTTTGAAGTCGATTTATTAGGCGTTTCCAAAACTGCCATTGCCATGGAATTTGTAACAGCAAACGATTCACCTGAAAGAGATCCTACAAATTATGAAATTTCTGGATCTAATGACGGAACAAATTATACAAGTATTGCTACGGGAAGCCTTCCATGTGTTTCAACACGTTTTTTTTCAAGAACATTTTCGTTTACCAACACAAATGCATATACGTATTACAGAGTTAACTTTACAGGAACTTGCGGCACTTCAAGCATCAACCAAATTGCTGATATACAGTTATTTGAATCTATTGGCGATTCGCCCGTAATTACCTGTCCTTCAAACATCACAATGAACAATACAACAGGACAATGTGATACGGTTGTAACTTATACTGTAACAGCAAATGATACAGAAGATGGTATGTTGACACCAACGGTTACTTCTGGTTTGGCTTCTGGCGCTACATTTCCAGTTGGTGTAACAGAAGTTTTTATGAGCGTTACGGATAGTGACAATAATACGTCTAGCTGTAGTTTTACCGTTACGATTGTAGATAATGAAGATCCAGTTGCGGGTTGTCCTGCAAATATTATGGAAACTACAGCAAATTTTGGAGATACAACAGCTGTGGTAAATTATGCTTTAACGCCAACTGATAATTGTGTGTTAATTAACCCATTGACAGATTTTACTCCGTTGACAAACATTAACGGAAAAGCCTATTATTTATCTAATAATTCATTTATTCCTTCTGATGCTTTCGCAGATGCAACAATGCAAGGCGGATTTGTTGGGACGATTAGAAATGCTACAGATAATACTACAATTACGGAAGCTATTAATACTGTTGGAAGCGCTGGAGACGTACTTATTGGATATAGTGATACTGCTACAGAAGGTACTTTTGTATGGCAAAGTGGCGATACTTCAACGTATAACAATTGGAATCTTGGTGAACCAAATAATGCAGGAAATGAAGATTATACAGTAACACAATCTAGTGGTGGCTGGAATGATGTTACAAATGGTACCGCATTCAGATATCTTTTAGAAATTGATTACACTCCTACGCAAACAGCTGGTTTAGCAAGCGGAAGTGATTTCCCAATTGGAACAACAACAAATACATTTACAATTACAGATTTGACTGGAAACGCAGTAATGTGTTCGTTTGATGTCACTATTGATCCAAATTTAAGCGTTGACGAAAATGCTTTTTCAAATAGTATCAAGCTTTCGCCGAATCCAACAAAAGATGTACTAACGATTAATAGTGTAACAAATATTTCATTGAACACTATACTTATTCTTGATTTGAATGGTAGAACATTGCAAACCGTTTCAAATATTGGTCAGTTAGCAGATGGAAAAACAATTGATATTTCACAGCTTGCGACTGGAATGTATTTTATGAAATTACAAGATGCTGATAACAGAATTGCTGTAAAGCGAATTGTGAAGCAATAATTATACCTCGACTACGCTCGATATGACAAAAATAAGATAGCATAAAAAAAGCTCCTCAATTGAGGAGCTTTTCTTTTATCTATGATTGTTAAGTTGTTAAGATTACTTAACCTCTTCGAAGTCTACGTCTTGAACGTCTTCTCCGTCTTTGTTATCATCTCCTGTTGGAGCTGAAGCATCTGGTCCAGGCGCTCCACCTTGTTGCTGTGCATCTGCTTGCGCTTTGTACATTTCTTCACTAGCAACTTTCCAAGCTTCATTAATTTTTTCTAAAGCTGGATCAATTACTGCAAGATCTTTCGTTTCATAAGCTTTTTTCAATTCTTCTAAAGCATCTTCAATTGGCTTTTTCTTATCATCAGATAATTTATCACCAAATTCTTTTAATTGCTTTTCAGTTTGGAAAATCATTGAATCAGCTTCATTCAGCTTATCAACAGTTTCTTTAGCTTTTTGATCTGCTTCAGCATTTACTTCCGCTTCTTGCTTCATTCTTTCGATTTCTTCTTCTGTTAATCCTGAAGAAGCTTCAATACGAATGTTTTGTTCTTTATTTGTTCCTTTGTCTTTAGCAGAAACATTGATAATTCCGTTAGCATCAATATCGAATGTTACTTCAATTTGAGGAACTCCTCTTTGTGCTGGTGGAATTCCATCTAAGTGGAAACGACCAATTGTTTTGTTGTTTGCTGCCATTGGACGTTCACCTTGTAATACATGAATTTCCACAGATGGCTGATTGTCTGCCGCTGTTGAGAATACTTGAGATTTCTTCGTCGGAATTGTAGTGTTTGCTTCAATAAGCTTTGTCATTACATTCCCCATAGTTTCAATTCCAAGAGAAAGTGGCGTTACGTCTAATAATAAAACGTCTTTTACATCACCTGTTAAAACTCCACCTTGAATTGCAGCTCCTACAGCTACAACTTCATCAGGGTTTACACCTTTACTTGGTTTTTTACCAAAGAATTTTTCTACGGCTTCTTGTACTGCAGGAATACGTGTAGAACCTCCAACTAGGATAATTTCGTCAATATCGCCTGTAGATAAACTTGCATTTTTCAATGCAGTTTGGCAAGGTTCAATTGTTCTTTTTACTAAATCGTCAATTAATTGCTCAAATTTTGCTCTAGATAATGTACGTACCAAGTGTTTTGGTCCACTAGCTGTTGCAGTAATATATGGCAAGTTAATTTCCGTAGAAGTTGTACTTGACAATTCAATTTTTGCTTTTTCAGACGCTTCTTTTAAACGTTGTAAAGCCATTGGATCTTTACGTAAATCCATTCCTTCTTCATTGTTGAACTCATCTGCCAACCAGTTAATGATTTTCTCATCAACATCATCACCACCTAAGTGTGTATCTCCGTCAGTAGATAATACTTCAAAAACACCATCTCCTAATTCTAAGATAGAAACATCATGTGTTCCACCTCCAAAGTCAAAAACAACGATCTTCTGATCAGTTCCTTTTTTATCCATTCCATAAGCTAATGCCGCGGCAGTTGGCTCATTGATAATACGTCTCACTTTTAAACCTGCAATCTCTCCTGCTTCTTTAGTTGCCTGACGTTGTGCATCATTAAAATATGCTGGTACTGTAATGACAGCTTCCGTAACATCTTGTCCTAAAAATTCTTCAGCAGTTTTCTTCATTTTTTGAAGAATCATTGCAGATAATTCTTGTGGAGAATATAAACGTCCGTCAATATCAACTCTTGGCGTATCGTTATCTCCTTTTACTACTTTATATGGAACACGTCCTGCTTCTTTAGAAGACTCTGAAAATTTGTTCCCCATAAAACGCTTGATAGAATAAACCGTTTTTGTAGGGTTTGTTACAGATTGTCTTTTGGCAGGATCACCAACTTTGATTTCTCCTCCTTCAACAAAAGCAATTACAGAAGGTGTTGTTCTTTTTCCTTCAGCGTTTGCAATTACTACGGGTTCATTTCCTTCCATTACGGAAACACATGAGTTGGTAGTTCCTAAATCGATTCCAATAATTTTACTCATAACCTTATTTTAAACTTTTATCTATTGTGTTGTAATTTTATTTTTTAACTGTTATCCATAAGACAATGACTATGCCAACCGTAAAATGGTAAAGTTTTGTCAGACAGTTTTATGATTATGGCAAGATTAAATGACAGGTTGGCAGAATTTTTGTTTTTTCTTAAATAAATTTCATGTACTACTTACATCTTGTTTAACTTAATCACATATATTTGTTTTACAAAAATTGAATATATAATGGAATACATCAGTGTATTTGATATGCTTAAAATTGGTGTTGGACCATCAAGTTCACATACTTTAGGTCCTTGGAGAGCCGCCGAAAGCTGGATTGAAGAGTTAAAATCTGCCGAACTTTTTGATGCAGTTACTTCTATCAAAGTAGATTTGTACGGTTCGTTGTCATTGACAGGAAAAGGACATGCTACAGATTTGGCAGTGTTGCTTGGCTTGTATGGAGCCGATCCAGAAACGGTTCCTACAGAAAATATTGCTGTAATAGTAAATAATATTAAGGAACAACAAGTGTTATCTTTTAATCAAGAAAAAGAAATTCCATTTACGCCAAGTAAAGACGTTGTATTTAATTCAGATTTTCTCCCGTTTCATCCTAATGCGATTACTTTTCATGCGATTATTGATCATAAAATACATTCATCTACCTTTTATTCTATTGGTGGTGGATTTGTGGTCAAAGAACATGAAACACATGCAGATACAGATCATCCAATTCGTATTTTCCCTTTTCCTATTAATAAAGCAACTGATTTGCTCAATTTTTGTGAGAAAGAACAAAAGAAGATTTCTGAGATTGTATTGTTGAATGAAACCTTACTTCGCTTTCCAGAAGAGATTGATGCCGAATTACACAGAGTTTGGAAAACCATGTTAGAATGTATGTACATTGGTTGTCATACTACAGGAGTTTTACCTGGTGGATTAAATGTGAGGCGAAGAGCATATGATATTCATGAAAAACTAAAAGGAGATTTACCATACGATTCTCCTGAAAATTGGTTAGAAACGATACGAAAAACAGAAGTTAAGTTTCGTCAAATTTTTAAATGGGTAAGTTGTTTTGCACTTGCTGTAAACGAAGTAAATGCTTCACTTGGAAGAGTTGTAACTGCCCCAACGAACGGAAGTGCTGGCGTTATTCCTGCTGTTTTAATGTATTATATGGTGATTGAAAATCATAATGCTGATTTTACTCATATTAAACGCTTTTTGTTAGTTGCTGGCGAAATTGGAAGTATTTTTAAGAAAGGTGCAACTATTTCTGCGGCTATGGGCGGTTGCCAAGCTGAGATTGGTGTTTCTTCTGCCATGGCGGCTGGTGCATTGACAGAGTTATACGGAGGTTCGCCTGAACAAGTTTTGATTGCGGCGGAAATTGCTATGGAACATCATTTGGGACTCACATGTGATCCAATTGGTGGTTTGGTGCAAGTTCCGTGTATTGAACGAAATTCTATGGGAGCAATTAAAGCAATTAATGCTGCCGAACTTGCCATGGAAACCAATCCGGAAGATGTAAAAGTTCCGTTAGATAAAGTAATTAGTACCATGTGGGAAACTGCAAAAGATATGAATTCGAAGTATAAAGAAACTTCCGAAGGCGGATTGGCTGTTGGTGTCCATTTAGCGGATTGTTAATATGCTTTTTTCTTGATACACACAATCACATGTAATTTCGTGAGAAATATTATCAAAAATATTACATTTTTTTTAAGATTTTTATATTCTTTTTTCAGTAACTTCAGTGTATTATTTACCATAAAATTATTAATCATGAAAAACAGAAGTATCAAAGCATTAGCGCTTAACAAGAAATCAATCTCTAATCTTAACGTCGGTATTACAGGAGGGCGAGCATCAATTACTGGAACTTTTACTCACACGTTCACCCACACATTTACAGATACATTTACAGATACATGTACCGATACGTATACGCATACATCAACAGACACCATTACGGATACTATAGATCCAAATGATCCTACTGTTGGATAAGCATTAAATGAAACAATTATAAAGAGACGAGCTATGATTCGTCTCTTTATATTTTGAAGATATACTTATAATTATTCCTGACAACCTTTTTGGCGTCGTGTATCAATTAAGTAGATAATTTTCCATTTGCCATTGTCTTTGAAAAGTTGAAACGAATTTACGCCACAATGCAAGAACTTACCGTCCAACCAGAATTCGTACGGCGTCCAAACGTTTGCCATTGTTCCATCTACTTGTACATTGTATGATGATATGCGTTCTTCCCACGTTGGACTATCCGCTCTACTGACAACCGCTTTTATAAAACCATCTGCTTTTTGATTTCGTAAAACCGCTTCTCCTTTTTTGGTCATGAATGTTGTTTGCAAAATGATATCTTTATGAACAACTGCTTGCATCATGACTGAATCCTTTTTATGAAATCCGTCAAAGAATTGTATAACCGCTTGTTTCGCTTCTTTTTCGTCTTCCGTTTGTGCATTCAAGCGAAAGCTTACTACTAAAATTAGAAAGAATATATAGGGTTTCATGCTGATTGGTTTTTTAGAAAATTAGCTTAAATAAATTAAATCTAATTGAGATTTACCATAGTTTTAAGATTTTTAACAATAGTAAATATCTTCAGAATACTATATGTTATGAAATGTTCTTTTTTAGTTTAGAAAATAACACACGCAGAAACTTCATTTCATTTATTATCACTACATTGTTTTTCCAAAAATAACCAACCAATGATTACTACTATTTTAACCAAAGTTTTACTTCCTTTATCGCTCGGTATTATTATGCTCGGTATGGGAATGACCTTGATTCCAAAAGATTTTACCCGTATTACAAAATATCCAAAAGCTGCTTTTATAGGTATTGTGAATCAGCTTATATTTTTACCAATAATTGGTTTTTCATTGGCAATTGCGTTTGATTTAGATGCAACGATGGCAATTGGATTAATGATTTTAGCCGCCGCGCCAGGTGGACCAACTAGTAATTTGATTACGCAAATTTGCAAAGGAAATATAGCGCTGTCAGTGACATTGACAGCTATTGTCAGCTTTGCAACAATTTTGACAATTCCAGCTATTTTATCGTTTGCGCTTGATTATTTTGGCAGTACTTCTGATGTTGTCATTGCATTGCCTGTGGTAGATATTATACTTCAAATACTTGTTATTATTATCATTCCAATTTCAATAGGAATGGTTATTCGTCGTTTTAAACCTGCGTTTGCTACACGAATGGAGAAACCAATGCGAACAGCTTCTACAGTTATTTTTGTGTTGATTTTTGTTGCTATTGTAGCGGCTAAGTGGCAATTTTTAGGTGATGCTATGAAACAAGTCGGATTGGTTACTTTATTGTTAAACATTGCAACAATGGCCTTAGGTTATGTAACCGCTCGCCTATTTAAGCTCAACTTAAAAGATTCTATTTCAATTACCGTAGAAAGTGGTATTCAAAACGGAACACTTGCCATTGTAATTGCCACAACAATTTTGAATAATTTAGACATGGCAATTCCTATTGTAGCATATTCTATTTGGATGTTTGTAACAGGAAGTATTTTAATGTGGTATTTTGGAAAACGAAAAGATTCAGTTATTAATTCATGAAAAACGAACCAACTATACAAAGGCTTTTGCAGAAAAAACTCATTGGGAAATCTGCTCGCATGTCTTTAGTTGCTAATACAACTCCAATTTTATGGAGACGTTTTATGCAAAATAGAAAACATGTCAAAAATACAGTTGGCACAGATTTTTATTCGATTCAAATGTATGATGATCGTTCCTATTTTGAAAATTTCAATCCGCAAACTGAGTTTACAAAATTAGCCATGATTGAAGTTTCAAGTTTTGAAATTATTCCAGATGATATGGAAACCTTGACAATTGAATCTGGTTTGTATGCCGTTTTTATGTATCAAGGATTGCCTGAAGGTTTTCCTGTATTGGCAAATTATATTTTTGGAGAATGGTTGCCAAATTCAAGTTATGAATTAGACCACAGACCGCATTTTGAAGTTTTGGGAGAAAATTACAATCCATCAGATAAAAATTCACAAGAAGAAGTTTGGATTCCTATTAAAGAAAAACAGTAAAAATACTTTTTATTACTTATATGTATGTATATCATTTCAATCACTTATAAAGTCTCTTTAGAAATTGTGAATCAACATTTAAAAGATCATGTTGATTATTTGAATGAACACTACAAACTAGGCAATTTTCAAGTTTCTGGCAGAAAAGTGCCAAGAACTGGCGGGATTATTTTATCAACCATGAAAAATAAAGATGAACTAGTAGCTGTTTTAGAGAAAGATCCTTTTAAAATTAATGATTTGGCAACTTATGAAGTAATCGAATTTATCCCAAGCAAAACTTCGGAAGCTTTTGCTTTTTTACAAGAAGATAGTATACATTACAAAACCTAGGAATCTTACTAATAATCGCACTATAAGATTCCTAGGATTAACTAAACTAACTTGTTGTTACAAATCTTTCAATATTATACCGCTAAGCTGTGTACAAAACGTATAATATTATATAAACAAATGCGTTAACATCTGTTTAGATTTTAATGTAAAACATTAAACAAATATACTATGGAATTACGAAAAGGCATTATGAAAAAACACCCATTTAATTACAGATAAACAGTAGTTTGTACTATTTCTATTACGAATATGTAATTTATGCAACCAGTAAATATTTAGATCCTAAAAATTCAAGCATTGAAAAGCAATTTAATTGCATTCTTTTTAATTGTAAGCATATCGTAATTATCCTTACTTTTACAGAATTACAAATAATTTAAGAAATGTCAGTAGCAAAGAAACAATACAAAAGAGTGACGGTAAAGTCACTAGTGGAAATGAAGAGCAATGGAGAAAAGATTTCCATGTTGACCGCTTATGATTATACCATGGCAAAAATTGTTGATGGTGCAGGAATTGATGTTATTTTAGTTGGCGATTCTGCAAGTAATGTAATGGCAGGACACGAAACAACATTGCCAATTACCTTAGATCAAATGATTTATCATGCATCATCTGTAGTTAGAGCTATTGACAGAGCGTTGGTTGTGGTCGATTTGCCTTTTGGCACCTATCAATCTGATCCGAAAGAAGCATTGCGTTCTGCGATTCGAATTATGAAAGAATCTGGTGGACATGCCGTCAAAGTTGAAGGTGGAAAGGAAATTAAAGAATCGATTAGGCGAATTTTAAATGCTGGAATTCCTGTAATGGGACATTTAGGTTTAACACCACAATCTATTTATAAATTTGGAACATACACGGTTCGCGCCAAAGAAGAAGAAGAAGCACAACAGTTAAAGGAAGATGCTAAAATGCTTGAAAAAGCAGGTTGTTTTGCGATTGTTTTAGAAAAAGTTCCTGCTACATTGGCAAAAGAAGTTGCTGCAAGTCTCACGATTCCTGTAATTGGAATTGGTGCTGGAAATGGTGTTGATGGACAAGTATTGGTGACACACGATATGTTAGGAATGACACACGAGTTTAATCCTCGCTTTTTACGCCGTTATTTGAATATGTATGAAGAAATGACAAATGCTTTTAAACAATATTCAGCTGATGTGAAATCGGTTGATTTTCCTAATGAATCTGAGCAATATTAGTTTTAGGTGAGTTGTGAGTTGTGAGTTGTGAGTTGTGAGTTGTGAGTAAAATTAATTATTATGGATACTCAAAACGTCATTTCGAGTGAAATTAGATAAAATTTTGTATCGAGAAATATTTAGTATTTAACTAGTAAACTATTTTAACAGACACATCAATTCTAAAAATCCAATAATCCAATATATAAGATAAGAAGTCTGAAAAATGTCCAAAGTAATTTCCACAAAAAATAATCTTCAAGTACTTTACGAAGACAATCATGTGATTGTTGTGAATAAACGTGCAGGCGATATTGTTCAAGGTGATAAAACGGGCGATAAACCACTGAGTGATGTTGTAAAAGAATATATTGCGGAAAAGTATAAGAAACCTGGGAATGTATTTTTAGGCGTTGTACATCGTTTGGATAGACCAACAACTGGTATTATTGTTTTTGCTCGAACTTCAAAAGCATTACCGCGATTGAATCTTCAGTTTGCAGAAAAGAAAGCTAAGAAAACGTATTGGGCAGTTGTTAAAAATCTACCTCCGAAAACAGAAGATACATTAATACATTGGCTTCGCAAGAATCCAAAGAATAATAAATCGACAGCGTTTGCAAAAGAAATTGATGGAAGCAAAAAGGCAATTTTAGACTATACTGTTAGGAAGAAATTAGATCGTTATGTATTGTTAGAAATTGCGTTACATACAGGAAGACATCATCAAATTAGAGCGCAGTTAGCAACGATTGGTTGTGCTATTAAAGGTGATTTGAAATACGGCTTTGATCGTTCTAATAAAGATGCAAGTATACATTTACATGCGCGCAAGTTGGTCTTTACGCATCCTGTAAAGAAAGAATCGTTGGAAATTATTGCTCCTTTGCCAAAAGATCCTGTTTGGGATGCGTGTACAGCTTAACTCTTCGGTTCTAAAATTAGCGTGATTTTATTGAAATCTGCCGCACTGTTGATCACTTTTCTGTATTCTTCATATTCAGAAGCGGCAACAATGTTTATTTTGTAATATTCGTTTGCAGTGATGTTCAATGTATTTCCATTTAACTCATAATCAGATAAGAACGAAAGAACTTTTTTTCCTTTTTTAGTGTATGCATTTTCAATTTTTATAGCATCTAAATTACTTATTTGATAACCTTCAGGAATTTCTATTTTGATCGTTCGCACATAACTACGTTGGAATTGATTTTCAACTGGCAAGACACGTTTTTTTTCTTGATATAATTGCATTTGTTGTCCAATTAAATCACCAACTTTAAACAAGTATTTTCTCCCAGCTTTTTCTACCAAAGCGTCCGATTCTACAACTGTATTTACAATTAATGGTTGTATTCCGAAGAATTCAGGAGCGGCATTTTTCATGTCTTTACTAATGATTTCAGCATCTTTATGAATTCTTTTTCCAAATTCTTCTATCAATTCCGTTTTTTGTTCTTCATTGAAAAGATTTGCAAACGCTTGTATGTATAATGCGTAATAACCTGTAAGTTCATTGGTAAAGTTTACGTTTATAATTGTGAAATCATCTTCATCAAATGATACTTCAAAGTTCATTTTGTCAATGGTTTGATCAGCTTTGATCGGTTTGATGTATTTTATTTTATCAACAGCAGATTTGTAATCGCCTACTTTTACTTCTTTTATGAATAAGCCGTAATTGTCTGTTAAATTTGCAGGCGGAAAACCGTATCTGCTATCGAGTTCTGTTGGTGAAAGGTATTTTTTATATTTTGGTAAATAGATTAAGAAATCTCTTAGAAAGTTGTTTGCTTCAAACTTTTTATCGAACTTCAATTCTGTTCTGTCGGAAGTAATTACTAGTTGATTTTTGATTCCTAACGTGTTGAAAACCGCTGTATATAAACTTATAAAACCAGATTCATCAGCAACTTTTTTGTCCAACGTTTCTTCTAGATTTGCATCAACACCTTCTGAACTGAATACATTTGTTTTGATGAATATTTCAAGTTTTCTGATAATTTCTTCTTGATCCGTCAGTTTGTCAATTCCCGCTTCAGCGATAAATTTTTTAATCTTTTTTTGCTCTTTTTTTGTGTATTCAGGATAATAATAACTGTAAATATTTTGAGCTACTTCACCATACGAAGAAATATCATTTACGCCTGTTGCCAAGTTTTTGTCAAGCTTATACACTACAAAACCTTTTTGCGCATCGTACGCCGATTGCGCTTCTCTTTCAAGTGGTTTCATGTTTTCTACGCTAATATTCCAATGCTTTTTGTTCGCCATTATTGTATCTCTTTCGGCATCCGGAATTCCGTTGTAACTTTTGAAAGCAAAGAGTAAATTTTTCGGAGCGTATAAGTCAAATTTCATTTCTTTTTTAGGATGTGATGTCTGTAAAGACAGCTTTCTTCCCTTGTATGATGGACGCTTTTTTACTACATAGAAATATTCAATGAAGCTTCCTTTTTCAATTCCTTCGAGTGCAAAATAAGTGTATTTACTTCCTGT
The DNA here is from genome assembly GCF_965283645.1 of Kordia sp. Lineage (GTDB taxonomy): Bacteria > Bacteroidota > Bacteroidia > Flavobacteriales > Flavobacteriaceae > Kordia. The sequence continues at coordinate 1,077,300 of NZ_CBDIPG010000001.1, forward strand.
TTCTTCGTTAACTGCCGTTAGAACTTTGGAATCATCTAAGACTAAAATTTCACCTTTTTTGTTGATTACACGCGCTTTGCTTACTTCAATGTTAGAGCTTGTAGCATATGGAATGTAGATTTTGTTGTAGTCTTCAATTTTTTCATCTGAGTTTAACCAAACAATTCTATGTTCTAAAAAGTATTCTGTTAGTGCATTTGATTCTTCAAAGAAAAACTCTGTAATGACATGTTCTTTTAGCGTAATAATTTGTTCCTCTTTTTCGCTTTCATCTATGGAGTAACTTGGATTTTCTTGCCAATCATAGGATTTAAATTCAGGAATATTTTGTGCAATTACCAATTGAATTGATACTATTAAAAATAAACTTAGGAGTATTTTTTTCATGCGATATGTTCTAATTTTGTATCTAAAAAGTACTAATTTGTATTGTTATGATTTCTTTTTTAGCACAATAATTTCTTTAAAGTTTTTTTCAATTTTTTTGATCAGCTTGTTTACTTTTTTCTGTTCTTCAACAGCTAAACTTAAGTAGTTTATTTCTCCATTGTGACTGTACAATAGTTGGTTTCCTTTACGCTTGTATGTGATTGCTGATCGAATCCACTCATTTTTAACCTCAACATTTTCAGGCAAGTATGATATTTCATATCCTTCGGGAATGTCAAATATTGTTTGATAGTTGTAGTGAATTTTATATGTATTTTTGATTTCATGTTTTCTATCTCGCTTCGTTTTGAAAGTAGATAAATCTTTGATTAGATTCAGATTCACATAGATTTCATCATCAATACTTTTTACATAGTTTGCAATGTTGAAATCGTACTCAATGATGAAGTTTTTATCATATTCATACAGATTTTTTTCTTTAAAGTTATCTACCAAAAAGCTATTGCTTCCTTTGCGTAAGATACTGTTGTAGAAAGATGTTCGTTTCTCATCCGTTTTGATACTTTCCAAGTAATTGAAATAGTAATTTTTTTCATAACCTGAAAGTTCAATTTTTCCTTTTCCAACAATGTTTTCACCATCAATTGAAATGTATGTTGTATCAATTGTAGCATTTTGCATGGCTTCTATTACAGGAACTTTTTCTACTCTAAAATCACCTTCTCCATTTCCAATTAAGGCTTCTTTTCCTTGTATGAATGACGACGGAAAATCGATTGGCAAATACCTTCCTGTTGCATCTAAAAAGTATGTTTTTCCTTCATATTGATACGATAAAATCATGTGATTGTCTACAATTGGCGTTGGCACTTCTTCGTACGAATACGGAATGCTTCGTGTTCCTATCCAAGTGAGATTTCCTTTGAGTCCGGCAATGTCTAACATGGTTGCTAAGATGCTCGAATTGTCTTTACAATCGCCATATTTCTTTTTGTACACATCATTGGCTTCTCTTGGTATAAAACCGCCCAAAGCATATTCAAATGCAATGTATTTGATGTTTTTTTGTACCCAATAGTAAATGGCGCTAACTTTTTCTAAATCGTTTGCTTTGTCAGCCGTTATTTCGTTGACAATTGTTACCAATTCTTGATCACATTCTTGTTTGTTTACGTCTTTTACCAACGAATAATACCAATTGTACAAGTCTGCAACTTCACCTAATAGTTTTACGTCTTTATCTTCTTCATCTTTGTAAGATGTGATGATCGGTACAATATGTGGCAATACATTTTTGTAGGTTGGAACATTTTCTTCGTAATCAAATTCGTCCATATTTTGAATTTCCCACGTATAAATAATGTTTCCTCTTTTTTCTTTTTTTGAAAAGTTTATCGGAACGTTTTCTGTGTTAAATTCTTTGAATTGTAATGAAACGTCTTTGTCTGCAATGATGGTTACTTTTCGATGTTTTACAGGTGAAAATCCGCCAAAGTAAAATGGACTTAAGAATCGTGGATTTTTTACTTTTTCCGAATATTCTAACTTCGTTTTTGAACCTTCTTTAAGGTTTGGATAGATGAAGTTTAATGATTTTGTATCATCATGAAACGATTGACCTAATTCGTCCTTTTCCTTGAATTCTTTTACTTCAGTTTCTCTGTATTTTCCCTTTGTATATGTAAATGCAGACGCTTCAACCTTTTCCATTTCGAAGAATGAAGAGAAGCTTAACGAGCGTTTGGATTTGTACGTTGCGCTTTCATTTAGATAGATATCTTCTTCTAAGAAACGTTGTATAATATCAAGGTTTCCTTTTTTTAGTTTGATTTCTATTGTTGTTTCTTCTTGTAATGTAACTTGATCTGCATTTGGATATTTCTGTTTCAGATTGGTATATTCTGAAGATTTTTGTCCAAACATAGCGCTTGTTGAGATCAGTGCTATGATCAGTATATGTATGTTTTTAAAGAGTTTTTGACTCGTATATTTCTCCATTAAAATAGTATTCTGTTTTTGTGTGTTTTCCTGCTTCATCGTAATATTTTGCTGCTCCTGAAATTTCATCATTTACGAAGGTAGCTTCCATTTTTAATTTTCCGTTTTCGTGGTACAGTTTTGTATTCCCATGAAGCTTTCCGTGTTTGTATTCTTTTTCATTTTTCAGATTTCCATTTTCATAGTATTCTTTGATGATTCCGTTGTATTCTCCGTCTACATAGGTCATTTCATTTGCTGGTTTTCCATCATAGTAGTACGAATTGTAGATGCCCGTAAAGTCGCCATATTTTACTTCCATTACTCTTGAAACTTTTCCATTGTCATAGAATGCTTCTATTTTTCCAGTTTCGTTGCTTATTGGAATCATTTCTTTTTCTTTTCCATCAGTTCCTAGGTAACTGTAACCAACTAATCGTCCATGATCATAAAAACGTACTAGTTGTAAGTTTCCTAGTGGGCAGAAAAATTCTTTACGTCCGTGTTCTTTTCCGTTTTTGTAAGGTGTAGAAATTTCTACTTTACCATTGTTGTAATACGATGTAGACATTCCTTCTTCTTTACCTCTGTGGTATGTTGTTTTTCTGGTAATTGTTCCATCTGTATGATATCCTATTAATTCTCCGTGTAAATTTCCTTGATAGTAGTTTTGAACTGACGAAATATTTCCATCTTCATCATACCAAGTCCATTTGCCGTTTTCATTACCATTTATATACATACCTTCTGCTCTTTTCTTTCCATCGAAAGAATATGTAATAGATTCACCGTGTTTTATACCATTTACATATTTTGTAGATACATTTGGTTTGTTATTTGTGTAGTTGTAAGAAAGTATACCATCTTTTGCGTCTTTTGTATAGTTGATGTTTTGATACGATTTTTCATTTTGATCAAAAAATTCATCCGTCAATAAATTTCCGTATTTGTATTTTAAACTTCTTTCTAGTTTTCCTGTATTGGTATATTCTTTTTGTATTCCATGTAGTTCACCTTTGTGATAGAAATAGACATTTTCTGGTGTTCCATCTAAGTAATAATCATGATATTCGCCAAATTCTTTTCCGTCTTTGTACCAACATTGATGTTTTAGTTGTCCATTTGAGTAATACGTAGCGTGGTAACCGTCTTCTAAGCCCTCATCATTGTAGTTTATAACCGATTGTTGTTGTCCGTTTTTGTAGTACGTGGTATGTTCTCCAATTGCATTGCCTTCTTTGTATGAACCTTTTTCGCTTAGTACGCCATGATTTGTGTAGAATTTCCAATCGCCTTCTTTTCCACCTTCAATATCATATATTCCTTCTGAAGTAATATTTCCTTGCGGAGAATAACTTTTGTATTGAAACTCGCCACCTTTTTTCTTTGCTTGTTTTATGATTTTACCAGCTTTGTCATAAAATTTGTATGAGATTATTTCCCCTTTACGATATACATATTCGTTATGTATTTTTCCGTCAGTATCGTAATGTTTGTATAGTCCGTTGAGTTTGCCTTTGACGTAAGTATATTCATCCTTAACAGTTTTATCATCATAATACACAAGCCACGTTCCACTTGGTTTGCCATTAACATAGACTCCTTTTTCATTTATAGCTCCATTCGTATGATAGGTGGTATAATCGCCATCTAGTTCACCATCTTTTTGGTTGGCTTCAGAAGTGACATCTCCTTTTAGATTGTATCGTTTTTCAACACCATTTCCTTTTCCATTGGCATATTGTATTTCTCTATATATTTTTCCGTTTGCATAGTATTCTAAAATTTTACCATCTGGAGCGTCATCTACGTAGTTGATATTATATTCAGGCAATAACTCACCAACTTGAAAGTACGAGATGTATTTACCATTAAGCTTTCCGTTTTTGAAATACTTTTTTTGCATCAATGCGCCTTTTTTATTGTAGTATTCGTATTTACCTTCCAATTCTCCTTCGGCATAGTTTGCATCTATATATACACTTCCATCTTCATAGTATACTTTGTTTTTCCCTACTAATTTTCCATTTGCATAGCTAGCTGTTTCTCTAACTTTTCCTTTTTCATTGTACCATTTCCAATCGCCATTACGTTCTCCACTTTCATTAAATGTGCCTTCGCCTGTTAAGCGTCCGTAACTATTGAAAAATTTCCATTTTCCTATAGGAGTACCATTTTCTAATTTTCCTTCTCCTTCTACATATCTACCTTGATAGAAAAATGACACTTCTTTTTCTTCACCATCAATAACTAGTGTATTTGTACTTGTAATATCTTTCCATTTTTGTATTGCCAGTTTCAGAAACGCATCGATGTCTTTTTGTTTTCGCTCTACGTGTTTTTTGTATTTTTTGTTTTCGATTGAAGCTACTAAGGTGTATGCAAAATCTTCAAAAAGATTATTTGTTTGAATCCACTTGTAGAATGGTACAAACTTTTTACTCCAAAAACCATCTGTTCCTTCGTAGTTTTCTAATTGTGCTAACATGGCATGATTTTGTAGTACCAAAGCAACATTAACTTTATGATCAATTTTGTAATCTTCATTGAGTGCAATTTTATTATCAATTACCAAATCAATATCTTCAAAATATTCATCATCTTCTGAAATTTCTACATCAGGATCAGCTTCATTTTCGTTTTTGTTAGATACAATATCATTTAATGATCGGAGCGTTTCAAAAGCACCTTCTCCATCAGCATCTAGTAATAGATACATATCAAAGCACATTAATGCTTGTGTTATTTTTCCTTGTCTGTAACATAAGTTTCCAAGTTTTAGATAGGCTTCTCTAAAAAATGGATTGAGCGTTATGACTTTTTGGTACACTTTTGCCGCTTCTTCAATTCTGTCTAATCGAGCAAGAGCAGTACCTTTGTTATTCCAAATTTTATAAAATTTAGGATAGCGTTTCAAGCCTTCATCATAGACTTCAATAGCTTTTTCAAAGTTTTCTTTTGCGGCATAAGCAACACCTTTATTTATGTAAAAATATGCTTTGGAGTCGCCACAATCATAGGCGTCAGCTTCATCTAATATTTTTATAACCTCATCATATTTTTCTAAATTGATGAGATAGTATGCTTTTGATGTTAAGAGTGAGCAATACGTAGAATCGTTTTTGTTGATTTTTTCAATGAGTGCAAGTGCTTTTGCGTCTTCGCCTTTTTGTTCTTCTTCCTGAATTTGTTCAATAATTTGTAGAGGATCAATCAGTGGAAGTTTTTCTTGGGATGTACTTAAAAAGGGAAGTAATAGAAGTAAAAAGAAATACGGGAATTTTTTCATAAATTAAATAAAAAGATTGTTAATGTATGCTATTATTCGGTTGTTGCCATAAAAATACATTTTTTTATAGTGATATAATAATATTAAAAATAGCTTCTCTTTTTGTAATTACAAAATGAAGCTTACCACAATTCCTCTTTTTTCATGAACAATTCACTTTTTTATCGTTTTTTAGCGCTTGTATACACTATTGTTAATAACCTTTTAAAAAATTAAACATATTAAAAAGCAGTTTTATCCGAAACTTTTTAATTTTAGTCGTAACCTTTTAAATCTTACAACATGCGCATTGAAAGTGATATAAAATTAGGCTTTAAAGATGTAATGATTCGACCAAAACGTTCTACTTTAAAAAGTCGTTCAGAAGTTTCATTAGAACGTACTTTTAAGTTTTTGCATAGTTCTTATGTGTGGAAAGGCATTCCAATTATGGCCGCAAATATGGACACCGTTGGAACGTTTGAAATGGCACAAGCCTTGGCTTCTAAGCAATTGTTTACAACCATTCACAAACATTATAGTATTGAAGATTGGAACACTTTTATGACATCTGTTCCTCAAAGTTATATTCCGCATATTGCCGTGAGTACAGGAACTAGTGAAAAAGATAATGAAAAGCTTCGAAATATTTTTACGATACATCCACAATTGAAATTTATTTGCATTGATGTAGCAAATGGATATTCACAACATTTTGTAGATTTTGTAAAGAAAGCACGCATGCAGTTTCCTGATAAAGTGATTATTGCGGGAAATGTGGTTACTGGCGAAATGGTTGAAGAGTTAATTCTTTCTGGAGCTGATATTGTAAAGGTAGGAATTGGTCCAGGTTCCGTTTGTACTACACGCGTAAAAACTGGTGTTGGGTATCCACAACTTTCTGCCATTATTGAATGTGCTGATGCTGCACACGGACTTGGCGGACATATTATTTCTGATGGTGGTTGTGCTACTCCTGGAGATTTGGCAAAGGCGTTTGGCGCTGGCGCAGATTTTGTAATGCTTGGCGGAATGCTTTCCGGACATCATGAAAGTGGTGGAAAACTGATTGAACGCAACGGTGAAAAATTCAAGCAATTTTACGGAATGAGCTCAAAAACTGCCATGGAAAAACATGTTGGTGGTGTTGCTGAATATAGAGCTTCGGAAGGAAAAACAGTAGAAATTCCATTGAAAGGTCATGTTTCAGATACAATTCAGGATATTTTGGGCGGAATTAGAAGTACATGTACGTATGTTGGCGCTCCACGATTGAAAGAGTTGACTAAACGAACTACTTTTATTCGTGTTGCAGAACAGGAAAATAGAGTATATTCGTAGCTCTTGGCTCTTAAAAAATCTTTTTATTTAATTTAAAACTAAATAGTTAATAGTTAAATAGTTTACGTATTTTTTAAAGTATTGGTATGAAATGTTACCAAGCCATCTATAGGTCTGCGGATAATATTACCAACTGTAAATCCAAATTCTTTGGCTACTTCTCTGATTTCATTTTCAGAGAAAAAAGCAATAGAACCTGCAAAGTGAACTGGAACAGTTTTGAGTTCTTCTTCGTATTGCATGATCATATTTTTAGCAAATTCTCGAAATCCTCTTTTGATAAGCTCTAAAATATAATCAGAATCTTTGTTAAGGAACATAAACTCTGCAAAGTTTGCTAAGTATGCATTCGGATTTGGTTGTTTGTATAAATTGTATTTGATGTAATCACTTTCAAGATTGTACTTTTCTTCAAAGGCAACACGAATGAAACTTGGCATTTTATTAAAGTAATAATCACGGATTAATTGTTTTCCGTAGTAGTTTCCACTTGCATCATCCATTAGGCTATAACCTAAAGAGTTTACACGTTGGTGTAATGTTGAACCATCATAGTAACTACAGTTTGAACCTGTTCCTTGGATACATACAACTGCGGCTTCTGTTACATGATTGATGGTAGCATATACAGCAGCTAGTGTATCTTCATTTACTTCAACATATGCATTTGGAAAAAATCCTTCTAAAACTCCTTTTAGCAATAAACGCGGATTTTCAGTTCCGCAACCAGCACCATAAAAAAATATGTGCGTAACGGTATGACGATGTGCTGAAAGTTCTTTGCTTTTTTTAATGGTTTTTTTCAGTTTCTTTTCAGTTAGTATAGCAGGATTTAATCCTTTTGTACGAAGCTTGTCTAATAACTGATTACCATCTTTATCCACTGCAATCCAATCGCATTTTGTGGAACCACTGTCTACTACTAAAATCATAGGATGAATATAAAAATAAATTCCCGATTTTGGGAAATGTTTTTAGAAAGGAGTAATTTTTATGTCATGGTAAGCACAATCAAAATATTTTTAATAGTTGATTGCGCTTACTGCGACATTTATATATTATAAGTTGTTAACGTGTAACGCTAAATCTACTAATTTGTTTGAATATCCAAATTCATTATCATACCAAGAAACGATTTTGAAGAATTTAGAGTTTAACTCAATTCCTGCACCAGCATCAAAGATACTTGTACGATCGTCACTTACGAAGTCTTGAGATACTACAGCTTCTTCTGTATATCCAAGAATTCCTTTTAGTTCGCCTTCAGAAGCGGCTTTGAATACATTTTTGATTTCTTCGTATGAAGTTTCTTTTTCCAAACGAACCGTTAAATCTACAACTGATACATCAACTGTTGGTACACGAAACGCCATTCCTGTAAGTCTTCCGTTTAGTTTTGGAATTACTTTTCCAACTGCTTTTGCGGCTCCTGTTGATGTAGGAATGATGTTGTTCATTGCTGAACGACCTAATCTGTAGTTCTTTTTTGATGGAGAATCTACTGTGTATTGTGTTGATGTTGCCGCATGAATTGTTGTCATTAATGCTTCTTCAATTCCGAAGTTATCATCTAATACTTTCGCTATTGGCGCTAAACAGTTTGTTGTACATGAAGCGTTTGAAACGATATTGTCCGATGCTTTTACATCTTTATGGTTTACGCCCATTACAAACATTGGTGCATCTTTAGATGGTGCTGAAATTACTACTTTTTTAGCTCCAGCCTGAATGTGATAGTCTGCTGTTTCTAACGTTGTAAAAATCCCTGTACATTCTGCAACTACATCAACGCCAGCTTCATCCCACTTTAAGTTTTTAGGATCTCTTTCCGCAGTTACGCGAATTGTTTTCCCATCTACAACAAGATTTCCATCTTTTACTTCAATCGTTCCATCAAATCTTCCGTGCACAGAATCGTACTCTAATAAGTATGCTAAATGATTTACATCTAGTAAGTCATTAATTGCAACTACATCTACATTGTTACGTTTTATGGTTGCTCTAAATACGATTCTTCCTATTCTTCCAAATCCGTTAATTCCTAATCTTGTCATTTGAGTTTCTTTTTTCTTTCTATTCTTAAATTTATACTGATAGTATATCTGATATTCTTAATAATTCTTTGTTAATGGTGTGTTTCCCTTTGACTGCTTTTTCAATGCTGGTTACCAGTAATTTGTTATCTGATACACCAACCATTACATTGGTTTGTCCGTCCAAGATAAGTTCTACTGATTTTACACCAAGTCTACTTGCTAATACACGATCAAAACAGGTTGGTTTCCCACCACGTTGCATGTGTCCTAATACAGATACACGCGCTTCATAGTCAGGTAAGTTTTCTGTGACATATTCTGCTAATTCGAATACATTTTTGCCTATTTTGTCTCCTTCAGAAACCACTACAATACTTGATGATTTTCCGCTTCTACGACTTCTTTGTAGTGATTCTAATAATCGTTCTAACCCTAAATCTTCTTCTGGAATTAGAATTTCTTCCGCTCCTGCTCCAACTCCTGCATTTAATGCAATAAATCCTGCATCACGGCCCATTACTTCTACAAAGAATAATCGGTTGTGCGAACTTGCAGTATCACGAATTTTATCAATAGCTTCTACTACTGTATTTAATGCAGTATCGTATCCGATTGTAAATTTTGTTCCGAAAATATCATTGTCAATTGTTCCTGGCACACCAATTACTGGAATGTCATATTCTTTACTAAAAATCATTCCACCTGTAAAGGTTCCGTCTCCACCAATAAGAATCATAGCTTCTACACCTTCCTCTGTTAGGTTTTCATATGCTTTTTTTCGTCCTTCTTTTGTTTTAAATTCTAGTGAACGAGCAGATTTTAAGATGGTTCCACCTTTACTCACTATATTTTTTACACTACGTGCGGTAAGTTCTACGCTATCACCTTCAATCATTCCTTGATAACCTCTGTAGTAGCCTACACATTTTACATTATAATACGAACATGCTCTTGCTACAGCTCTGATGGCCGCGTTCATTCCTGGAGCATCTCCTCCAGAGGTCATTACCCCTATTTTTTTGATGTTACTTTGCATTCAATTTTTAATTTGAATAGTAAAGCTAGTAAACTTATTTTGATTTCATAGTACGGTTTACACTAATTTTATAGTGTTCGGAAATTTCAAACGTTTTCGTTAATAAGTTCTCAGAAATTTAACGTTTTAGTACCGTGTTTTTTCACTTTTTTTGAACTTTTATGTTATTTCAATTTAGTATTTTTAAGTATGAATAAGCTTGTTTTTTTGATTCAATTTCACATCAAGTTTAAGTAATTAAAGAAAACCTCAATTATAACAATTGAGGCTTCATTTTTAACATAATATAGTTTTACGATTATTAGCGTTTCTAGGTAATTATTCTGTTTGTTATGAATATTTAAAATAATAGATAGCAAAAAGCAAGACGATAATAATAAAGGTAATAGCAGTAAAGAAGCCTGCTATAAATCCTTTAAAAAATATTCTATTCTTAAACATCGGTTTTATTTTTTTTACTTTTGTTTAGTTAGCAAGACGGTAAAAAAGTAAGCCATACATATCAACCGCCTTGCCCTAAACAGCATGTTTCCATCAAAAAGGAAACCTACCAACACATCTTGAACAGTGCACTAGTATTCGGTAAAAGTGCATTCTAGTAAAAACATTTATAAAAAAATAATGTTCTTGATGTGTTATTTTTTATTTCTGTAATTCATAACTCCATTTGTTCTTCTCTTTATCATATTGAAAAATAATATTTCGAATCTGTGCAACAGGAAGCTTTGTTTTTTTATGGTATTTTATCTCCCACTTTTTAATCTTTTTAGCAATTTCTATGGCTTCTTTTTCAAAATCATTTGATGGAATATTTTTTTTACTCACAAACTCAATAGGAAGTTTGAAAATTGAATCATATATAACATGAAATTCTTTTGTACTTGAAACGCTTTGTAATTCCCCATTCTTATTTATATACAGTTTTATTACAGTAAAATTATTTTTATAATCACCCTTTTTAGAGGTTGCAATAATTGAATTAACGTCAGTTATTGGTTTTGAATATGTAAATCCATACTCAAATTGATATATATAATTTTCTATTTTAAACGTATTCCCCAAATCTAATTTTTTTTGATCAGATTCGTGAATAGGAGATAAATCGATACGCCTAGAGTTTGAACAAATACCATCGAAGTGTAATAAGTCATCATTTCCTAAGTGTGCATATACTAACCATTCTTCGTTCGATTCTACTGACCAATCACATGAACTTGATTTGCCTGTATATTCTTCTTCAGAATCAAGAATAAAACTTAAAGTTGTTGGCTTAGCACCATCTTTATAGTGTTTAGTAATTTCAAATGTTATTATATATGTTTGAAAATCCCTCGCATAAATTTTTGAAAATGTTCTACCTTCAAAAACATATGATGCATTGTAAAATTCTAGTGCAGAGTTAGGAGCTGTGCAATCACACGCAAATGAAAGTGAACATATGAAAAAGAATAGTATTGAAAAGTGATTTTTCATCAATCATTATTATTTTTTACAAAATCAACAAGTTCAGAAGTCGGCATCACTAATTTTGGTATTACAAAGTCGTTTTTCGTGAAGTCTTCTACAATGTATATATTTCGAGTACGAGCAAATAAACGTTCGAGTTCTTTTTCGGAAAAATTATTTAAGTCGTTAGGCGAAATAGTTTCATATGATTTTTTAAACAAGTCATATTTTTTATCTAAAATACTAGTTGCATTACGCTTATGCGTTAATTGAAAAAATACAACATGATTTTTAATATTGAGTTTAAAATTATATTGCTCTTTAATTCTTTGCACTCCGCTATTATTAATATCTTCTTTTACAACTCCATTTGATTGCTCAAACAAAATATAGAGATCCTCTTTTTCAGATATCAATGTTAGCTTTGGAAGTAAAAAAGTATAAAAATTGTCATCAAACTGATATTCTTTATAAAATGGAATAATATTTCGTGTTCTAAAAATTTTAAATTCATCAACATCATTTGTATTATAATCGGAGTTTACAAAGGCTCTTCTTATCAAAACTTTTCTTCCTTTTGTTTCTGCTTCGTCAATGATGAAATTTTTTTTCCATCGTCTAGCACCTAAGAATTCATCACGTTGTTTAGAATCTAATTTATTGAGAAATTCAATAGTAATGAGCTTATCTTTATTTCTTTTTAGAAAACGTTTTTTATGATACTTTTTATAGGTTTTTATACCTGCAAACATAGAATCAAAATCTTCATATTTTGAATATTTTAACCTAATCAACTCTTTATCATCTTTGTAGTAAGCGTATATAATTAAACTATCGTTAACATTATTATCTTCATAAATATTTTTCTTTTGATATTCATTTGCTGAAAAATAAAAATAGACTGTATCTAGCTTTTTTACTTCTACCAATGTTTGCGCTTTCAAATTGAAGCATATAAAAAATAATATGATAGTTAGGATTTTCACTGATATTTATTCAATATAATATTGCCATTTCACTTTATATTTTACAATAGTAGAATCATTAATTTTTTCAACTAAGTATAAATTTGGAAAAACTTTAAAAGGATATAGAGGATTTATTTTATTGACTTCCTTTTTTATATCTTCAATATTTGACATTTTGATATTTTTCAAATTAGCTATCACACAAGTATCAGTTTTTTTTACATTAGAAGAAAACATTTCTTTTCTGATGTAAAAGGTGATTTCCCCGTTTTTCTTTATTCCTTTAGTGTAGATCTTTTCTGTTCCCATTTTCCCATTGCCAATTTCATAGCTATAAGTCTCATTGGATAAGTTATCGAAAAATAGATACGTATTTTCGTCATTTGTTTGTGATAATCCATTTTGAGAAATAAAAAATAGTGTCAGACATAAAATAAGTTTCTTCATGGTGTACAAGTTTGATTATTATTTGTCACTATTATACTCATAATCAATCTCTAATCATAACCCAATCATCAATCCAAGTGACATCATATTTCAAAACTTTGTCATTTGATATTTTTTCGATTATATATATTTTTTTAAAAGGATTGTAGCGCATAACGTTCTCAGATTTTTTTTTCTTGATATACTCTAAATCAACAATCTTAGAGTTGGTTAGCATATCAATAGAACAAGTATCTAGTTTACTTTTTTTATGATTGTATGCAAATTGTTCATTACATATTACTAAAAATGTTAAGTTGTTTTCTTTAAATTTTCTGTATTTGTTTAGCCTCTCTGAGTTGCCAGAGCCGTCTTCTACAATACATGTCTCTGTACTTTTCATATCAAATAATAGATAAACTGTTTCTTTATCTTGCTTTTGAGCAAAACAGAAAAATGTTGATAATAACAGCAGTAGTGTTAAGTTTTTCATTCCGTACATATTTCGTTAATATTATTAGTTATGTAATTTGAGATTACAGACTCTATCCTGTCTCTTTCAACTTGAGGTAACTGTAACCAACTTTGAATAGCGTTACTTCCATTTTCATAAATTAGTCCTTCCCAAGATAGATCCATATACAATTGCTGTGGTTCTACATTATTAGGAACTGCAACACCTGTATCAAATTCTTGTAGCATTTTTGCTATAGTCTTTCTGTAATGAGTAGCCATCTGTTGGTGTTGCCAATCTTTGTATCTTCGCATATAGTCATAAATACCAGGGAAATCTCCTCTAATGCTAATCATATAGTTTGTTTGCTCTTCCGTTGACTGACCTGAAAAATCTAAATGTCCTTGCTTTGCTAGTGATAATAACTTTCTAAACATTTCTGCGTGTATTACTTCATGAATAATCGTTTTAGCAATTAGCAAATTTGGCCTCTGTGGATGCCCATATTGATTATTTGAGCTATTAATTTGAATTCTAATCATATAGTCTGGAGAATTTATTATTAATGTACCATTTGCAGGAGGTATAGTCAACCCTTTTGCTGTGCCATCTAAAATTTCACTTTCCAGCTTCAAATGTGCAACAGGAAAATCTCCATCAAATTTTTTAATAGCATTTTTAAAACCAGAACTTGACGATTTTAATTTATTGTATACACAAAGAGCTTTCCCTTCCAATTCATTTAAAATTTTATAATCATCATATTCATCAATTAAATTATCAATAACTTCCTGTTGTGCAGTTTCACTACAATTAGTATCCTCTAGAAAGTTACTAATTTCAATCCAATCATTTGGTGTCAAATTGTTTTGCTGTGCAATTTCTGGGTCTATGGTAGTGTTATCGTTCATATTAAGTGATAATCCGTTAATACAATTTAAAATTGATCTTATTATACCTTCATCAAGAATCACGCCAACCGAGCCATCATCACAAGGATCTGTAGGATTTCTTTTAAACATAGTGTTTACATCAGAACTGTTACGATTACTATAAGTATTACCATTACAATCTGTTACAATTAAAGGGCTTCCTTTACAACAACTTGGTCCGCTAGGGGAGTGTCCGTTGGCGTTACCACCGCAACCACATTCGACATAGCTCCAATTGAGTCCGCAATCATCATTATCCGAACTTGCAAACCAACCACCATTTCCAGTATTATCATTTGGTGCAGAATTGTTGGCACCATCACTACCAGGAACTCCCGCACTTGTGCTGGAACTGCTTGTATTTCCGTCTGCAGGTTCATCATTGGTATTGGTGTTACTGTTGTCATTGGTGGTATCATCATCACACGGATTCAATTGTCCTTGATCATTTGTAATAACTCCGTTTTCAATGGTTATACTACCAATAGGTGTTCCTTGATCGTCAAAAGTTTCTATAGTTCCGTTAAATTTTGAAAAGTCAACAGTGGTTTCACCTTCAAAATAAGGTATTGCTCCATCAAACGTATATTTTATGAAATACTCATATATGGTAGTACCTTTTTCTACAATAATAAGGTTGGTAATGCTATTAGTTGTCGTAGTTGCGTTAATGACTTTAAATGTGTGCTTGGTATTTGTTTCATTAATAACAACAACTTCTTTGCTGGTATCTACAGTTCCTAAGCTGTTGTTTTTACCGTTGGCAGTACCTTCGGATAACATAATTCTCCCTTTTTTACCTGTAACTTTAAAGGAATTGTTGGTTTTTATTTTGATAAAGTCTATTGCAGTTTTAGAAACTTCATCATGGGTATTTACTTGTACTTTGTTTAGTTGTTCTGTTTGTGTTTCATCAACAGATAAACCGTCATCTTTTTCGCAATTAAAAAAGATTAGGGACACCAACACTATCAGTGCTAGCCTAAAAGGGGATAAAAAATAATTTCTCATAAAAAATTGTTTTAAAGATTATGTGTTCTTGTAAAAGCAATTCAGTTTTAAGGGATAAAGGGAAATTTCTATACGTTACTCAATCATAAATAAAATGAAAAAAAGTTAACTGTGTCAGAGGAATCTTCCTCTTTTTTTAGGGGATTATTCATGTATTTAATATTAGTTTTAAAGGTTTATTTTTTTAGTTTTTTAGTATCTTGGACTTTTAATTGAATTTTGTATTAAAAAAGTACTACCGCAGTCATTAATTTTTGAATTTTAATGAAACCTATGATACTAAAAAAAATAACTTTAGTAATACTTTTTTAATCAAATATACTTCAAATATATAAATAAAGTTATAACATAACAACAAAAGTTGTTTATTTTTTTGACTATGTCTGAAATTGGAAAGCGTTTTAAGGAATTAATTGTTGCAAATAATGACTCTAATAAGTCGTTTGCAATGAAAATTGATGTAAATCCTAATTATATTCTATGATAAAAGCAAATAAAAATCCATTTATTTTCACAACTAATCACTAAGTGATGAGTGAATTTTTTCAACTTGTTCTTTAGCGATAAGTTGATATGAAAAACTAAATTCTTCACTATTTACTTAATGATGAGTTCGTTTTGTATCTAAATTTTAGCTTACTACTTAACAGTGAGTTGATTTTTCTTTATTATTTAAGCTTACCGAATAAATTCAGGAAGTATATTTTAGAGTGTTTACATACGGTGTTCCTCTTTCTACAATAGCAAAAACCCTAGCGACCAACTTGTTTCTAATAATATTCAAAGTGCTCATTTTATTTTTGCCCTCTTTGACTCTTTTCTGATAGTATTTTTTCATTTCAGGGTTAAATCGTATCGCTGACATTGCGCACATATTGAGAATAACTTTAATTTCTTTATTGGCTAAATGAGATACCCTTGTTTGCTTTCGTATGCTGGTTCCAGATTGATATGGAAAAGGTGCAATACCTGAATAGGAAGCAAATTTTCTCCAAGTCTTGAACTTCTTAAAATTATTAGTATAAACGATTATCATATAGGCAGCTTGTGGTCCAATTCCGCTAATGCTAGTTACTAAATCAAAAATAGATGTAAGTTCTAAATCCTGTTTTACAATTATCTCCATTTGTTCTTCAATTATAATTATCTGAGCTGTTAGATTATCAATCAATTCCTGCTGGATTTTAAATAAGACACCAAAATCTTTTTTATTCAGTATTGATTTTTGTTCATTCATGGAGCTTTTGAATCCTGCTCTCTGTTTAACTAATCTTGAACGTAATGTTAATAGTGCATGGAGCTTTTTAATCTTTAAACAGGTGTTAGTACTAGGTTTAAGTTCATCTCTTAAACGATATCCATACAGTGCAATTCTTTTAGCATCTACTTGGTCACTCTTACCACGAGTTATTCCTAGAGATCTTTTTATTTCTAGTCCAGGAACAATGGAAAAAAGTAGATTTTCTTTTTCAAGAAAATCAGCAAGTTGATGTGAATAAATCCCCGTATGCTCGAATACAAATAGTGTTTGTTTTTGAACTAAAGTAATGTTCTTCTTTATCCAAATAAGCATTCGTGCAAAACCTTTTGAATTGTTTTCAAAACATTCATTTAATTGATTAAAGTGAATACAAACATCAATTGTTAGCTTGCTAACATCAATACCTACAATTTCTTTTATTTTCATACATTTGATTGATTAGATATGGTTACATAAACTAAGACCTTTAAAAGGAGTATCCTGAAATTCTATATGGTTCTTAGTAACCAGTTATAAAGAACGGAGACTAATACGATGAATAGCTCATTAAGCTAGCTTAACGAAAAGTTCACTCCGTTCTTTTTTTTCATTTTCTACACCTTTAAAATAATATTTTAAAGGTGTAGAAAATTACAATAATTGACTTTTGATTTATGAATTATTTGCAGGTGCTAATCTAAAGGTATTCTATGATGATTACAGGACGCAAACCTATTAGTGATTCTATATTATACAGTATAAAAAAAGTGATTCCTTCACTTAATGAAGAATGGTTGGTACACGGAAAAGGCACAATGTTTATTGATACACAGGAAATTATACCTAAAACAATAGATGATAAGTTTGCTAATATTACTGAAGATGAATTTGCTTTATATTTTGCCAAACATAAAAAACGTCTTTTACAAAACGAAATTATAAAAGTTGTTATAGATAAGGTAGCTTCGGATTTATATATTAAGAAGTTAAAAGACGATATTAAAAAGTTAACGGATAATAGCTAATATCAATTCTTTCTCCTCTAAATTGAGTTGCATGTTGTGCAAAATTTTATATTTGATCGTTTTTAAAATTTCTATTTCTTTTTGATCTCTCACAAGTTCGGCTTCGTACATTTCAATTACATTTCTTTTTGTATGTGAAATTTCATCAGACAACAACTTACTAAACTCCTCTTCTGATAAGTTTCCAGATTTAAATTTTTGTAATTCGCTTTTAAAATGAGCTATCCTTTCCAATAATTTTTTATCCTTCTTAATCATTTATTGCCAAGTTTATGATTCACAAAATCTAATCCTTCATTTAATAATAGTTCTTTGTACTCGTGAACTTGTCTTAAATATTCTATATACTCCTTTACTTTAAATAAAATTAATATTCCTATTATAATAACTAGAATTCCGAAAAATGCATATGCCAGTAAATTATAGTTTATATCTGGGATAAACACCCAACTGATGAAAAAAATAGCAGACATAAAAGGAGATAGTAAACTCAATCGTAAATGTTTCAAAGTAATTTTTAAATCTTCTTTTTTTCCTAGAGTATAAATTATTATGAATATTCCTAATGTCAAAAAGAGTAAACTTGTATGTGTACCCGCTGAATACATAAACCGATGTACACTTGTATAACCAAAGAATTTTTCTTCCAAAGGTTTATCAGGAACTAATACGTGAACAAAGGGCAACACACCACTTAGTATAATGAGTACATTGCCCAAAAGTTCATAGTTAAAAATTTTACTGGGATTTTTAATCTCCTTTTGTAGTTGGTGTTTCAACTTGGTCTTTGTCAATTCCGAAGTGTTCTGTTTCATTTTCTACGCTTGTCGGTGTACATGCTATCATAGATATGCATGCAAAAATTGCAATTAATTTTTTCATGATTATAGGTTTTCTAATTAAAATTCAATAAGAAAATTACTATAATCTTTTTTTGATATACCAATCCACCCAAAAAATTAGTGGTTAGTTATAATAATCATATAAAAGCTTAGAGGAAGTATAACAAAAGTAATTAAATGTTTACAATAGTACTATCGTAAAACCGTAAAATCAGTATTGTTTTTTTTAGGAAGTGTAAGAACTGTATTGAATACCAACCGCTTTTTTAGGTTTATTACAACATAAAAGTGGTTGTGTATAGCATAGTTGCGGTTGTTTGTTATTATTTAGAGGTTATATAAAACATCATTGCGGTTCTGTGTAGGATAGTTGCGGTTGAGTACACAAAATAGTTGGTTCTGAACCCAAAATAATAGGTTATTTTAGGGGCTAAACCCCATAATGAACCGAAAAAATGCGGTACGGAACCTAAATTTTTAGTTAATAAACCGCAACGAATAGGTTGTAAAGGGGCTAACAATGATTGCTGAACCTAAACGAAGGTATACTGAACCGTAATGAACCCTTATTTTGTATGAAAAACACGTGTAAATATAATGTGAGCAAATGCGCAAAGCCTACTGCCCTTTTGCAGCTTTTTTGTCATCTGTTTTTTTGGAGTCGTCCTTTTGCTCTTCTTTTTTAGTATCGGAAGTTTTTTTATCGGTTGCTTTTGTTTTGTTTTTTTCAACAAATTGTACGACGCCATTTCCTGCTTTGGCTTCTGCTTCTTCTTTTTTCCTTTTTTCTTCCGCCATTTTCTTTTTCCCCTTAAAAACTTTATCAACCAACTCCTTTAAGGTATCAAAATCTACTTGGTACGACAATCCTATTCCTTGTGTAAATCCTTGAATTTCTCCAACATATTGAATTTGATTTTGACGATTGAATATTTTAGCGGTTAATGAACGATCTTCGTTTAAAGAGATTTCTATCTCAGCATCACCTACAATTGCCGTTTGCGTAACACCACCAACCGGAACTCCTAGTTGTCCATTAAAGGTGATTTTATCACTTATCTGACTTGACACTTTAAATCCTAATTGATCCGCCGTTTCTAAGTTTAATTGATTGGAACGATCTGCCTGACTGTAGTTTAATGATACATTCAATTTGTTGTTTCCTTCGCCCGTAAGTGCATCATTGATGATTCCTGTTGCAGTTTCTATAAGGTTTCCAGTAATTGCATTTTGATTGATGTTGACGTCGTTTACAAATCGTCCTTGTGATAATAATGACAATGCTTGCAATCGTCGTTTGTCGTCATCATTCAGTAAAAAATCTGTCAATTCCGATTCTGCAACGCCACGTGTTGTTGGAAATGTAATGTTGAATAATGGTTCAGGCTTCATTAAATCTCCCGTCAAACGAATTCCTACTTCTACAGGAATTTTTTTGTTGAATGTTGGACTGTCTAATAATACATCCGGATTTGCTTCCAAGTTGTAAACAGCTTCTACATTTAACTGTGCTTTAAATGGATCGCCTTCCCACGTAATGGTTCCTTCTGGTTTTACCGTGAATTTTTTATTGATGATTCCTCGGTATTTAAAATTATATTCTCCTCTATATGTGATAAAATCTCCCCACATATTAAATTTACCGTTCGTATTAATTTCCATCAATAAACTTCCTACTCCACTCCCTTTTATAGTACTTCCAGTGGTTTTGTCAACTACAATTTCTATTTCTGCGTCTGGCGTTACGTCCAAATCAAATTGTAATTCCAATCCTTTAAAATCATCTAAAGCATTTTGGGCTTGACTTTCAGGATCGTAAAATTCTTTTTTTGATACAAATTTTATAAACGATGCGTCACCAATGGAAGCCACATCACTAATAGGAATTTTTAATGAAGTTCCTTTTTCTGTAGCACCTTCAACACGAATTAAAAGCTCGTCCGTAAGTCCTTCTATCCAAGCTTCTCCACTTATATATCCTGTTCCGTAGTACAAGGTTTCTTCATCTTCGTCAATATCCGTATTTAGTACTAGCAAACGATCTGTGGTAAGATTTAAACCAAGAATCCAATCGTCAAAAGATGTATGCGAGATAATTCCGTTGAGTTGTCCTTTGGTATAATCTTGCGTATCAAGAATGGTGACATCGTCAAATTCAAATGTTTGATCGTATAGTTTTACTATGGAACTATTTGCCATATCCAAGTCTACATTGAGATACGGAATGTACAATCCGCCAGCCAAAATGCTGAGTTCTCCATTAATTGCCGGATTGTCCAAGTTTCCAACAATTTTAGCATCACCCGAAATTAATCCGCGAATGTCCGTTATAACATCTTCTCCTAATGGACTAAACGGAGAAATATCAAATTTATCTATTTTGGCATCTACATCAATTCGGTTTGTATTGCCAGATATATTAATGTTTCCGACAGCAACTAATGATTCAATTGTTTCATTGACCAATTTGGCATTTACATCAAATTTTTCAAGACTTTCATCACCTGTTATATCAACATTCAAATCGCCAAGGAGTTTATCATTCACAACCAAACTTGCAATATTTAGTTTTGTTTTTGGAATGTAATCACCATTAATTTGCTTAATATCAAGCTTCCCATTTACGTTTCCGCCTAAGCGAATACTATCAATAGAAGGTGTAATTTTTTCCAAACCAACATTGATAAATTGTAAGTTTATGTTTTTATTATTTTCGCCAAAAAGCTGTCCTTCTAAATCAATTTCTTCATTTTCATGATTCATGACAATTTTTTCAATGAAAATAGAATCCAGCGTTTTATTAAAGATGAATCTGTTTTGACGATTGTTTTCATTGTTGATAAACCATTTATTTCCTCTAAATGAAACATCCGATTTTTTCAATCCTACAACCGATTTGTTGTCGCTGTTTATGGTGTGGTAAAAACTTAGATTGTACATATCATCCAATCCTTTTCCACCTTTAAATTCCGTTCTAAAATATAACGTATCATTAATGGTTTTATTAATTAGATTGAACTCACTTGCATCGTACCATTTTGTGGTAATTCCAGCAATTTCAAGATAGGTGTTAAATACGGGATTTTTATTATCTATTTGCAATTCTACATTGTCAACTGTGTTTCCGTAAGCTACTATTTGCGGCGTTTTGAAAGTTAGTTTGAATTTATTTTCATCACCAATAATACTTCCACGAAGCCACGTGTTTTTAGACAATTCTACTTCGGGAAGAAATACATCTACAATTTTATTATAGATTTTAAAATTGAAGTTCAAGTATTGATTGGGAAGTACTTTTATAGGTCTGTAATTGGCATAAATACTTCCGACAGAGTTTTGTACCAAGTCAATTACTTCATCAAAATGAAAACGTCCTGTGAGCGTTCCTTCAATGATATCTGGTGAATCTACTGTGATTTTTCGAATGTCTTTTTCGAACTCAGAATTTATATTAAAATTTTGAAAAGCATACGTAGCATTGTGATTTGTATAGGCAATTTTTTTGAAGAAAATATCTCCTGCCATGTTATCAATATTGTTTCCGACAACATCCAATACAAAATCACCTTTAAGAATGGAAATTTTATCTCTTTTTATAAAATTTAATTTGTATAAATCTAATAAATCAATGGAAGCTTTAAATCGGAATTCGTTTTCAACACCTGACAAATCTGCCAATCCTTGAAAGTTAAACTTCGCATTTGGATCGTTTGAAACTAAATTTCCATCAAACAACTGATCTTTTAAAACTCCCGAAACATTCAAGTTATGATATACATAGTTGTTATATTCTAGGCTAAAAATACGTCCTACAATTTCTGTATTTAGTTTTTCTTGGGTAAATCCTTTTCCGTCAACATGTGCGTCCAAAGTTACTTTTCCAATGGTCGGATCGTCAACAAAAGTACCCAAATCGAAATCTTCTAATGTAATATTTCCAACATACGAAGCATTGTCAATATCGTCTATTTGTGTTAGCTTTAAATCGGATACCGAACTACCAATTTCCGTATCAATAACCAATTTTGCATCAATGACGCTTTCTGTAATTTCAGTTGTTCCACGAATGTTGAATTGTCCAAATTTTTGAAATGATGTTGGCAATGTTCGTCCTAATATATTTGGCAATAATGTACGCAACTGGTAATAGTTTGAAGATAATTGATCAAAATCTCCGTTCAAGTAAAAAGCTCTTGATGAATTAAATAAGTTCTTGTATCGAATAGTTCCTCTTATAGCAGTACTTGGCGAATTGAATTTGAAGTTTTTCGTTGTAAAATCGTTTAAAACTCCTGTAATTTCAGTGGAAAACGTTCCTTTTTTGTCTCCAAATTCATCATAGAAATAATTCAATTCTGAAAAATCAATTGTAGAATCTTTAAAATCTGCTGTAATTTTTACTTTGTCTAAAAAGTTTGCAAAATCTTCTCGTACATAATCAAAAATAACAAATCCTTTCAATTGCGAACCATTAGTTTTTACAACCAAATCTTCAAATCGCATTTGTGTAAGCGTATATTGAAATTTGGAATCCATTTTATTGATACGCAACCCACGATGATCTAAAAAAGTTAAGCCTTTGGCATTTCCATATACGTTTGGTCCTTGTACTTTAAAAGTATATACAACTCCCGAAAGTTGTTGAAAGTCGAGAATATTTGCACTTTGATGATTCTGATCTTTGTACCTAAATTTACTATTGGTTAGGTTTAATTTTGAAGATGTCAACAAAAAATCGGATGGTGTTCCATCGGATGGTTCCGAATCTAGTTTGGCAATAAAAACGTCTAAAGTTGTATCAATAGAATCTTTTTCAGTGTTAATATTTAGCGTTAATCCATCAACATTTACACTCCCAAATTCTAACTTACTATTAATTGCATTTCTAAAACTTAAGATAGAGGCATCCAACGTTTGCACATGCATAAGCGTATCTTTCAGGTAATCTTCAATGTAAATATCTTTCAACGAAATATCGCCATTCCATTTCAATCCAATACGATCAATATTAATATTTGTTTTATATCTATCATTCAGCCAATTCGTCGCTTTTCGTCCTACTTCAGTTTGCACAGCAGGAATTGAAAAGAAAAGTACCAAAAACATAAAAAGCAGCAAAATTGCTACTACGATACGCTTGATTATTTTCCAGACTCTTTTGATGATATAAAGGATTAAATGTTATAAGTTTTTAGACACTGCAAATTCACAAAAAAATTAATACAAAACACGATGTTTAGCATATCTTTGTGAACTTAATATCAATTTTTATGCCTTTTCAAATTTATGAGCACAAAAGATGTATATATTTTAGCTATTGAATCATCGTGTGATGATACATCGGCTGCGGTATTGAAGAACGCAAAAGTTTTATCAAATGTTGTTGCAAATCAGAAAATTCATGAAGCGTACGGAGGTGTAGTTCCTGAATTGGCTTCACGTGCACATCAACAAAATATTGTTCCTGTCGTACATCAAGCATTAGCTAACGCAAATATCGATAAAAAACAGTTAACTGCCATAGCTTTTACACGTGGACCTGGATTAATGGGTTCATTGTTGGTTGGAACTTCGTTTGCAAAGTCGTTAGCACTTGGATTGAATATTCCGTTAATTGATGTAAATCATATGCAAGCGCACATTTTGGCACACTTTATTGAAGATGATGCACAAGAAATTCCTGCGTTTCCATTTTTGGCCATGACCATTTCTGGTGGACATACACAAATAGTAGTGGTTCGCAATCATTTTGACATGGAAGTTATTGGCGAAACTATTGATGATGCAGTTGGTGAAGCGTATGATAAAAGTGGAAAAATATTAGGACTTACCTATCCTGCGGGACCACAAATTGATAAATTGGCAACTCAAGGAAACCCGAAAGCATTTCCGTTTCCTAAACCGAAAGTAGCAGGATTAAATTTTAGCTTTTCCGGATTAAAAACGGCAATTTTATACTTCATACAAAAGCAAACTAAAGAAAATCCAGATTTTGTAAAAGAAAACTTAGTTGATATTTGTGCGTCTATTCAATATACAATTGTGAATATTATTTTGGATAAATTAAAAAAAGCTGTCAAACAAACTGGCATCAAAACCATTGCAATTGGCGGTGGCGTTTCCGCGAATTCTGCCATCCGAAAAGCCTTGAAAGATGGAGAACATAAATTTGGTTGGAAAACACACATTCCGAAATTTGAATATACAACTGATAATGCTGGAATGATCGGAATTGTTGGGTATTTAAAATATTTACAAGAAGATTTCACTGATGAAGCTGTAACGGCTAATTCGAGAATTAAAATTTAGTTTTGAGTATTGAGATTAATATAAGTCGATATTTACCTGTCACATTGAGTGCAGTCGAAATGTTAGGTATTGAAAACTTTTAAATTTTAAATTTCATCATTCGTTATTCATCACTCTTAAAACATCTTTTTCATTAAAAATTTAACATTCAACATTTATAATTTTACATTTGTTATTTAATATTCATTAGATGCAACTCTTTTACACACCTGAAGTAACAACTGAAACTAAAAACTATACGTTTTCGAAAGAAGAAAGCAAACATATGGTGCGTGTGTTGCGTAAGAAAGAAGACGATATTCTACATATTACGAATGGAAAAGGATATATATTTTCTGCAAAAGTAATTGTTGCCGATCAGAAGAATTGTGTAGTTGAAATTATGTCACATGAGTTTCAAAAACAAAAAAATTACCGATTACACTTGGCAGTTGCACCGACTAAAATGAATGACAGGTATGAGTGGTTTTTAGAAAAAGCTACCGAAATCGGAATTGATACGATTACACCAATTATTTGTGATCGATCGGAACGAAAAGTGATCAAAGCGGAACGTTTTGAGAAAATTATTCAATCGGCAACGAAACAATCGTTAAGTGCTTATTTCCCTAAATTAAAACCTGCAATTTCTTTTTCAAATTTCATTTCAACACACACTGACGAACAATTATTCATTGCACATTGCGAAGAAGACAACAAACAATCGTTGAAGCAAGCGTTACAACCACAAAAAGATGTCACGATTTTAATTGGTCCTGAAGGTGATTTTTCCCTGAAAGAAATCACGCTTGCACTTCAACACAATTATGTTCCTGTTACGTTAGGCGACACACGTTTACGTACGGAAACGGCGGCGATTGTGGCGTGTCATTCGGTGGCGTTTTTGAATGAAGAATAAATGATACACTAATCGTTAGTTCTAGTGATTTTCGATAGAAAATTGTATCGAGAACAGCTTTGAAACAAAATATCTTTTAAAAAACGTAATGAATTACGAGTACTTCTCGATACTAAATTCTTTCAGAATTTTACTCGAAGTGACGAATGCTTTTTAAGGTAAATTATAAAACGTCATTGCGAAAGTTTTGAAAAAACTTGTGGCGATCTGCTTCTTTGGAAACAGATTACTTCGTCGCAAACTACTCATAATAACAAATTCTGGCAATTAAACTATAAGCTAGATTTCGCCGCACTCAAAATATCTTTTTGACCGTTTTCTATAATAAGTAATACGCTAAGTTTATCATTTTTAGTTACAATTTTAGGAATCTCAATGGTGTAGTTTCCTGTTTTATGAACTTCCGCTAAATAGTTTTCTGCAACAACAATGTTATTATTTTTTAAGGTTCTACGAGCATTTTCACCACGTTTTACTTCCGTAATTCGTTCTTGAATTGCTAAAACAACTCTCGCTTTCGTATGCTCTAATTCGCCATCAATTGTATATTGAAACTGAACTGAATTCTTAGCTTGTTTTATCGCGCCAAGCGAAATATCAAAGTTATTTGTATGTTGTTGATATTCTTTAATTTTCGCATACATTTTTGAACGATTAGAACCTACAAAATGCTCTTTACCGTTGACAATTACGGCTGGTGTATATATGCTGTTATCGTTAAATTTTCGCGCATACGAACGTTGTTTTTCCGTAAATTGCTTTTGACTAAACGGATCTTTCCAACCGATATAATCCCAATAATCAACATGATACGACAACGTAAACACATTGTCCTTTCCATATTCGTTTCCAACTTTTTCTAACAATACATCCGCACTCGGACAACTAGAACAACCTTGTGATGTAAATAACTCTAATACCACAACAGATTCGTCTTTGCTTCCGTTAGTATCTATAAAAGAGGCGAAAAAGAATACAGCAAAAAGTGAAAGTGTTACTAAATATTTTCGTTTCATGATCTTAAAGTTTAACTTGCAATACATAAGACGATTTTACATGAAGAAGCTTACGTTACTTTTATTTTTATTGAGCATTTCGCTTACACATTCGCAAGAAATTGGCATTCTGAAATATGCTGGTGGCGGCGATTGGTATTCGAATCCGACAGCGATTCCAAATTTGATTACCTTTTGCAATCAAAATATACATACTACCATTAAAGCCAAACCGCAAACGGTGGAAGTTGGTAGTACCGATTTGTTTCAATATCCGTTTGTACATATGACAGGACATGGAAATGTATTTTTTTCAGAAGAAGATGCGGAAAATTTACGCAAGTATTTAACTTCTGGCGGTTTTTTGCATATTGATGATAATTATGGAATGAATCAATACATCCGAAAGGAATTGAAAAAAGTATTTCCAAATCAGGAATTGCGTGAGATTCCAGCAACGCATTCAATTTTTAAACAACCATATTCGTTCCCAAAAGGATTGCCAAAAATTCATGAACACGACGGTATGCGTCCGCAAGCTTTAGGTTTGTTTCATGAAAACAGATTGGTATTATTGTTTACGTTTGAAAGCGATTTGGGTGATGGCTGGGAAAATAAAGAAATTCACAACGACTCCGATGAAGTGCGTTTGAAAGCCTTACAAATGGGCGCAAATATTGTGAATTATGCGTTTAAACATTGATCTATTCTTTTAAAAATTTGTTATGAAACTTAGTTATTCTTGTGCTTCGACTTCTTGTGGGAAAATAAATTACATCAAACATTTGAAATCAAATTTATAGTATTTTTCATGTCACAACTCACACATTACACAACCAATTTCACAAAACGAACCTTTCCAATTACGCTAGTTTCTGATCAAGTTTCAAATGCGCCAAATATTGGTTCACTGTTTCGTATTTGTGATGCTTTTGGTGTAGAAAAAGTTATTTTTTGTGGTGAAAATATTCCTGTATTTGGTAGAAAAATGACGAAAACAGCACGTGCAACTGAAAAAGTAGTTCCGTTTGAAATTAAACAAGACATTCATTCGGTAATTTCAAAGCTTCAAAAAGATGGTTACACTATTATTTCATTGGAAATTACGGAGAAAAGTCAATCTATTCATACCATCGATTTTTCTAAGTTTGAAAAAATAGCTTTGGTAATTGGTGATGAAAATTTTGGCGTAAACCCTGAAACGCTTTACGAATCGGACATTGTAACACATGTTGACATGTTTGGGCAAAATAGTAGTATGAATGTGGTACAAGCAACAAATATTGTACTTTACGAAATTACACGACAACATATTCTTGTAAAATAATTTTATTGTCTTAAATTTAGCTACAAACCAATTTCAATGACTTCAAATACGATTGCAAACGGAATTTTAAAAGCTCTAGGAGTTATTTTAGGTATTTTTTTAATCCTATATTTTCTGTATCAAATTCAGGCAGTTATCATGTACATTGCCATTGCGGCTGTTATTTCTTTGATTGGAAGACCAATTATTCGTTTTTTGAAACGTCGTTTGAAATTCAAAAATACACTTGCCGTTATTTTTACAATGACATTGATGATTGGTTTATTTATTGGATTAATCTCTATGTTTATTCCGCTAATTGCTGAACAAGGACATAATTTATCCTTACTGAATATTGAAGAATTACAAAGAAATATTGAAGATTTGTATACACAGACTTCTATTTATTTAAGCGATAAAGGCATTGATTTAAACCAATCCTTAAAAGATTCAAAATTACTTTCGAGCATTGATTATTCTATTCTTCCGAACTTTTTGAATTCATTGGTAAGCGGTTTGGGAAGCTTTAGTATTGGACTGTTATCTGTATTGTTTATTTCGTTTTTCTTACTAAAAGACAGCAAGTTACTCGAAGATGGTGTAATGGTTTTTGTGCCAAATAACAAAGAAACAAGATTGAGTAAATCATTCGAAAAAATTAAAGATTTACTCTCTAGATATTTTGTCGGATTGTTATTTCAAATCTTAATTCTATTTGTTATTTATACAATTGCATTGCTCATTTTTGGAATAAATAACGCTATTGTCATTGCTTTTTTATGTGCTTTATTAAACTTAATTCCATACATCGGTCCATTATTTAGTGGAGTTTTGATGTTGTTATTATGTATGACAAGCAACTTAGAAGCAGATTTTAGCACCATAATTTTACCAAACACAATTGGTGTGATGATTTTCTTCCTTATCGGACAATTAATCGATAATTTTATAAGTCAGCCAATGATATTTTCAAGTTCTGTAAAATCGCATCCGCTAGAAATATTTCTAGTAATTATCATTTGGGGAATTCTATTCGGGATTTTAGGAATGGTGGTTGCAGTGCCTTCATATACAGCTATTAAGGTGATTTTGAAAGAATTTTTATCCGATAATAAAATCGTGAAATCACTTACTAAAGATATCTAAAGCTTGAACTTAGCGCTACTTAAACCCGCAATTCAACACTTCATCAATGAACATCTTCATGATGATTTGACAACACTTTTGTTGAAATACAAAGAAGTTGATGGTATTCCGTTTGCTGAAATTATTGAACAATTAGAAGCCAAAGCTAGATGTAAAAAGAAATTACCAACGTGGTTTTCCGCCAAAAATATATACTTTCCAAACAAATTAAATATTGAACAAACGTCTTCTGAACAAACTGCAAATTACAAAGCTAGTTTGCTAAAAGGCAATTCAATTATTGATGTTACAGGTGGTTTTGGTGTAGATTGTCATGCGTTTTCAAAACAATTTAAAGAAGTGACACATTGTGAAATTGCTGAGAAATTATCAAACATTGTTTCACATAATTATAAATCTTTAGGAATAAAGAATATAAAAACTGTCAACGCAGACGGAATTGAATATTTACAAAATACACAACAAACCTACGATTGCATGTATATTGATCCATCACGTAGAAATGATGTAAAAGGAAAAGTATTTTTATTAGAAGATTGTTTGCCAGATGTTGTTACACATCAAGAAACGTTATTTACGTACGCTACTAACATCTTAATCAAAACTTCTCCATTACTAGATATCACAAACGGATTGCGTTCCTTACAACATGTAAAAGAAGTACATGTGGTTGCCGTACATAATGAAGTTAAAGAATTACTATGGTTGTTAACTAAAAAAACAACTTCAGTTGATGTTTGCATACGAACTGTAAACTTAAAAAAGCAAGAAACTGAAACTTTTGATTTTTATCTTTCTAAAGAAAAAGAAGAATCAATCAATGTTTCTTTGCCAAAAAAATATTTATACGAACCAAATGCCGCTGTTTTAAAAGCTGGTGGTTTTTTAAGTATTGCAGCAATGTATAAACTTGAAAAACTACACCAACATTCTCATTTATATACATCTAACGAGTTGATTTCCTTTCCAGGAAGATGTTTTACAGTAGAAAAAGTATTGCCGTACACTAAAAAAATCATCAAAAAAGAATTAAATTTGAAGAAGGCAAACATTACAACTCGAAACTTTCCGGAGTCAGTTGCAACAATTCGTAAAAAATTAACAATTGCCGACGGCGGAACAGACTTTTTGTTCTTAACAACCGTGTTTACTGAAAAAAAAGTGGTTATTCATTGCAAAAAAGCATAAAAACTTTCTAAAAAAAATCGCTTTTACGGTTTTACCGTAGCTTTTATAATAACAGACCTTATCCCATACTTAAGACTTCTGCCTACATTTGAACCATGCAATACAGTTTTAGGGATTTAGGGGAATCCACTATACTTTGGGGAACTTTTAATTAAGTTCCCCTTACTTCTTTTATAGGGTATAGTTATTTGTAACTACATCAAGAATTTTCTTCAAGTTTTGTTCGTTATCGAGAAAAAGAAGCATTTAAACGATTTAAAGTATATTTATATAGACTAAAGACAAATATATCTACTTACTATATAGATTTGTATCATTAGTTTTAGATAACTAGTAAATAACGATAAATTAAGACCGTGCTATTCATTTAGGTACGGTTTTTTTTATGCCCTTAGTTATAATAAACTACGATTTCACAAATTAGTTCTTCAAAAAAGCAAGATTTATTATACTAAAAAACTTACAATTAATAGCGTTAATCGATTAAATATGAAGTTTGTAGATTGTAACTTCTAAATCGACTTAATTATGTGATCTTATCAATAGATTTGCTCCACTGAATTCAGAATGAGGATCTTTAATTTATTTATTGCACATAACACTCAATCATTCTAACACATACACTTCTAGTTTTTTTTAAGCCGAAAACTACAAATGTTTATTCAGAAAACAGCAAATGGAAATTCGGCAACGAATTTTCACTATTGTTGTATGCAAATACAACTCTTATAAAAGGAAGGTTTATGGTAGGGCCTTCCTTTTTTTTAGTGAAACTCAATTTTATAAAGTTGAAAACGCATATAAAATTGATAGTTGAACTAATCCCGTTGAAGAACGGGATCACAAACTTCGATAAGTCAGTAGCGTATCTAAAATTACTTTCTTCCAATTCAACAAATTTTTTAGATTTTAACAAAAAAGTTATTCTCAATTCGAAAACACATTGTAATATTGCAATATGGGAATAACAAAAACAATAGGATTTTCTGAAACTGTTATTAAAATGGCGGATATTTTAAAAGTACTTGGTCATCCTGCACGATTGTCTATTATGCAATATTTGGCAACTAGTCCGTCGTGTATTTGTAATGATTTAGTAGAAGAACTTCCGCTTGCACAACCAACAATTTCTAGGCATTTATCGGAATTGAAGCGTGTTGAACTTATTCAGGGACAAATCTCTGGAAAGAATATTTGCTATTGTATCAATCCACAAAAATGGAGTGAAGTTTTACAACATTTAAAAATGATCACTACTTCCCTATCAAGCAAAAAACAATGTTAGTTAACTTTAAGCTAGCTATCGGGAAAAAGTAAAATTTGGGCTTGAAGACTTCTCGACTGCGCTCGAAGTGACAAAATTTAATTATACAAACACACAAGGATATGAAACTATCAGAAGTAAAAGCACAGTTACAAAATTTAGAACAATTGGATTTCGTTTTACCAAATTCACAAAAAGTAGAACGTCATTTTCATGTGACAGAAGTTGGCATGATTACGAAGAACTTTATTGATTGTGGTGGAAAAATTCGCAATGAAAAAGTAGTGAGTTTTCAATTATGGTCTGCCGATGATGTTGATCACCGATTGGAACCCAAGAAATTGATGAACATTATTACACTTTCTGAAAATGCTTTAGGCATTGAAGATTTAGAAGTTGAAGTAGAATATCAGGCAGAAACTATTGGAAAATATGGTTTAGATTTTGAGAATGGTCATTTTGTATTAACTACCAAGTTTACCGATTGCTTGGCAAAAGATAACTGTGGAATTCCACTTGAAAAACCTAAGATGAAACTTTCTGAAATGCAAGCGAATATCAATGCTAGTTGTACGCCAGAATCGGGTTGTTGCTAAGAAATTACTATAAAACGTTATAAATACGGTCGTTTTTGTAAAAAAACAATAACTTTGGCGCATATTTTAAAGCTATTTTTAGAAACAAAGTATTCGTAAATGGAGAAAGAACTGACCATCGTTGTTCCTGTATATAATGAGGAAGATAATTTAGAACGAGTTGAAAAAGAGTTGGCTAGCTACTCAAAAGCCGCTAAGATTCCCGTGAAAGTTTTGTTTGTGAATGACGGCTCAAAGGATAAAAGTCAGGAAATGATTGAAAAAATCTGCGCTGATAGTGACATCTTCAATTTTATATCTTTTCAAGAAAATCGTGGTTTAAGCGCGGCTATTAAAGCTGGTTTTGATGAAACACAAACTAGTTTGGTTGGTTATATTGATTCCGATTTACAAACTGCGCCGTCAGATTTTGACTTATTGTTAGCACATATTGGCGAATACGATTTGGTCACTGGCGTTCGTGCCAACCGAAAAGATTCGTTTGTAAAAAACATGTCTTCCAAAATTGCCAACGGAATTCGTAGAACGTTTACCAAAGATGGTATGGATGATACTGGTTGTCCGTTAAAAATTATTAAAACAGATTTTGCAAAGCGCATTCCGATGTTTAAAGGCTTGCACCGTTTTCTTCCTGCTATGATTTTATTACAAGAAGGAAAAGTAAAGCAAATTCCTGTACAACACTTTCCACGAATTGCTGGAGAAGCAAAATACGGTTTGTGGAATCGCTTATTAGGTCCATTAATGGATTGCTTCGCATATGTTTGGATGAAGAAAAAGTACATCAATTATTCTATTGCTAAAAAAGGATGATGGCTTGGTATATCTTTGCTATTGGAGGACTTTCACAATTATTATTTTCTGGAAGAACCTTATTACAATGGGTAATTTCCGAAAAAAATAAAAAAGTATTAACGCCTTCTCTATTTTGGAAAATAAGTTTAGTTGCTTCTTTTTTAATGTTTTATTACGGCTATTTACGAGAAGATTTTTCCATCATGCTAGGACAAGTATTAACGTATTTCATTTATATCCGAAACATGCAATTGCAAGGCGAATGGAAAAAAATACACAAATTCATTCGCACCTTTATTTTAATATTTCCACTCATCATTATTACCATCGGATACAATAATAACAAACAAGATGTTGATAATTTATTGAACAATGAAGCCATTCCGGATTGGTTATTAGTTTTAGGCATAATTGCTCAAATTATCTTTACCTTACGCTTTGTATATCAATGGATTTACTCCGAAAAAAACAAAGAATCTAGTTTACCTTTTGGTTTTTGGATGTTGAGTTTACTCGGTTCAAGCTTAATATTTACCTATGCAATTTTTAGGGTTGATCCCATTTTAATTGCGGGACATGTTTTCGGAATTATTACTTATGTTAGAAATATAATGCTGTTAAGAAATCAGTCATGAATTTTATACAAGAAAAAAAGTACGTTTGGATATTAATCATTGTTTGTTTTGCAATATTTTTTGTAAATCTTGATGTATTGTATCCAAATATTATGGAAGCTCGAAACTTCATCACCGCACGTGAAATGGTTTCCGATGGAAATTGGTTATTGACAACCATGAATGGCGAACCGCGTTATGAAAAACCACCTTTACCAACTTGGCTAGCGGCAATTTCGGGCATGCTTTTCGGTTTTAAAAGTTTGATTGCTTTGCGAATTCCATCAGCGTTTATCACTTTACTGTTAGTATTGTGTTCGTATCGTTTTGGAATTTATTTCATCAAGAATAAAAAACAAGCTTTTATCAATAGTTTACTATTAGCAACTTCCTTTTACATCATTTTTGCAGGACGAAACGGAACGTGGGATATTTTTGCACACGGTTTTATGATTGTTGGAATTTACTATAGTTTTCAATTCTTTTCATCTGTAGAAAATATTTGGCGAAATTCTTTATTAGCCGGACTTTTTATAGGATTGTCATTTATGAGTAAAGGACCAGTTTCACATTTTGCACTGTTTTTACCATTTATTATTGCGTACAGCGTTGTATATACATATGAAGGTTTTAGAAAGAAATGGTTGCCATTAGTGGGTTTACTTGTTGTAACTGCAATTTTATCTTCTTGGTGGGCAATTTATATTTATGAAATGGACACGGCAACAGCAACGGCAATTGCTGAGAAAGAAACCACTGCGTGGCAAGACAGAAACGTGCGCCCATTTTATTATTATTGGAGTTTCTTTGTACAATCGGGAATTTGGACAGTTGTTGCGTTTGTAAGTTTGTTGTATCCGTATTTGAAATCACGTGTTGAGAATTTAAAAGCATATAAATTCAGTTTATTTTGGACACTTTTTGCGGTTATTTTATTATCCGTAATTCCAGAAAAAAAGTCGCGTTATTTATTACCTGTTTTAATTCCGTTGGCATACACAACAAGCTTTTATATCATGTATGTGTTTAAATCGTTTAAAACAAATATGAAAAAACTTGAAACGATTCCTGTATATCTAAATTTTGGGCTTGTAGGACTCATTAGCTTGGTTTTTCCTATCGTTGGCTATATTTTCTTAAAAGATCAATTAGAAGGCTTTTATGCTCGTTTTATAATTACTTCGTTGACATTAGTTCCGATTGGATTTTTTATTCTAAAATATTTATACCAAAAGGAGATTCAGAAAACGTTTTACCTCATCATTTTGTTTTTGATGACTACCATTATGATTGGATTTCCGTTAGCAGATGCTTTTTTAGATAATCCGAAATATAATTCGTTGCAAGACATATCGCGCAAAGCGGAAACAGAAAAAATCCCTGTATATATGTTTAATATTCAATCGCCAGAATTGGTATGGGATTATGGTGAAAAAGTTCCGTTATTACATAGTCATGATTTAGAAATTTCGAAAGAAAATTCGTTTAAGGTTTTGGTGATGATTGATGGAAAAAAAGGAGTAGAAAAAGCATTTCCAAATTATAAAGTTACCTATCAAGAAACCTTCGATTTAAATCCGATTGATGAAACTAAAAAAGGATATAAAGATCGATTGCGAACAGAAATGTATTTGGTTGAGAGGAAGTAGATATTTTTGTATTTGTTAGGTTTTAGGTTCATAACATCATACATCTGATCAAGATCTACTCGTTAAACTATACGTTTTTAAAGTACTTCTCGATACAATTCGCTTTGGCAAATCACTCGAAATGACGCTTTGGAACTTGAACATATCTTTTAGAAAACTGATAACCAAAAACTGTTCATTAATTACAGCTTTCGAAACCATTCCAATTGCTCCGCAACACCTTCTTCTAATGTCACTGTCGGATTGTAATTTAAGAGTTTTCGAGCTTTGTCAATGTTTGCTTTGGTACGTTGTTGATCGCCTGATCGTGGCGGCAATTCGTTGAATTTTATCGTAGTATTTAGTAATTTTTCAACCGCATCAACACCTTGTTGTGTCGTATATTCTGCTTCTGTTCCGATATTGAATATTTCGCCATTACAAACATCTTCTTTACCAATTACACTTGTGATTCCTTCAACAATATCACTTACATGTGTAAAACTTCGT
Organism: Kordia sp.; assembly: GCF_965283645.1. Classification (GTDB taxonomy): domain Bacteria; phylum Bacteroidota; class Bacteroidia; order Flavobacteriales; family Flavobacteriaceae; genus Kordia. The sequence continues at coordinate 1,112,941 of NZ_CBDIPG010000001.1, forward strand.
AAGTGTGTTAAACTTCCTGTAAATAGCGGAAATGATTTGTTATGTAAGCCACAATCTAACAGTTTTGTAAAGAGTTTATCTGGACGTTCACGCGAGCCATATACAGAGTATAATCGTAAGGAACACGCGTTGAGTTTATTCAATCTGGAATTGCATAACGCCAATTGTTCGGCGGCTAATTTTGTAACTCCATAGTGCGAAGCTGGTTGTGGCGCCACCGTTTCTGGATAGGTAGCATTTAAACCATAAATAGACGAAGTTCCAATGTTTACAAATAGTTGCAAGTCTTTTAAGGCTAAAGCATACGTTAATAAATTTTGAGTTGCAATTACATTATTCGTTAAGTAATCTTCAAACGTAGAAGTTGCGGCAATTCCTGGTTGTGCGGCAAAATGAAAGATATACTGCACATCTTCTGGAAGTTTTTCAATGGAAGAAACTGCACGTAAATCTGCTCGTAAAATTTCAATACCTTTTGATTTGAGCACAGCTGCATTTTTATTTTTTAAATCGACAGGATAATAATCCGAAAAGTTATCAATTCCTATAATTGTATGTCCGGCGTTTTGTAAATATTCCGCAACATGCGATCCAATAAATCCAGCAATTCCTGTAATAAGTATCTTCATTGATGTACTTCGTAATGTGTTTGATGCATAAAAGTATACATAATTTATGAAATGCTTTTGCTATTTTTAAAAACTGTTACTTTCCATGCTTTTCAATTTCTAATTTAATGGAGAAAATACAACTTTTAATGTGTTTCCTAAAAGCAAAATATCTCGTTCTGTAACGGAATTAGTTCAACTTACAATGTTGAATACGTCTTGCAGACTTTTCAAAATTGAGTTTCACTAAACTCAAAAGGCTTTCCAGTTACGGAAAGCCTTTATTAATATGCATAATTAACGCAAAAGTGATACAATTTTTCAGTCGGCCTGAGTTTTGTTGTATCCATCATACATATGTCTTCAATGATAGATTATTTGGGTATTTTACTGTTTTATCAATTTCGTAGTGTACGAATTGATTCCGTTAGATACTTTTACAAAGTAAATTCCTGTTGCCAATTGCTGTAGGTTTACCATTGTTTTTTGCGTTTCTGTCTGTAATTGTATTTGTGGTATTCCTTGAATGTTATATAGTTTGATTTGATAGGTTGTTTTTGCATCAAAGTCTTTGATAGATATCGTAGTTTGATTTTTAGAAGGATTCGGGTACAGCGTTAAAGCATCTTCTTGAACAGAAGTAACCGTGTCTTCTTTTTCAGTAAAATTAAGATTATTTTGATTTGAATTGCCACGTTCGCCGCCACTTTGAACCATTTTATTGGCGTAACATTCTTCAATTGGTGCTATATACGCTATTAATTCTGCTCCGTATTGAATTTCTGTTCCTGGTTCAAATGTAATGACTTCACCAGCTTTCATTTCCACAGCTGCTTTTGGCAATACAATGAAAGGCTTTTTCTGTGTTTTTATCGTTACGTTTTCGCCTGTAGCAATGGAAGTTACTGCTTCATATTTTACAGGATAAAAATTGTACGATCCGCCAGCCCAATGTCCAACACGTAAAAACTGCAACCAAATGTCGTCGTAATGTGTTTCATCTAACATAAATTCTGTTAGCAATGGTGTTTCAGGATCATCTTCAGAACCTGCGCCATGTTTTACATTTACTTCCGCCGCATATACTGCATCAAAAGGTGTTATGCTGTATTGACCTGCTCCGTGTACAATAGAAGGATATCCATATTGTGTAGTTTGCGAACTTGGTGTTTCACGCAATAAATTGTTTGCACGCAAATCGTATTCAAATTGTCCAGAAACGTTGATATCTAAAGCACTTGATGTTGGTAAAAAACAATCTGTAGATGCTATATCAATTGCTGGACTGAATTGTAAAAACGTAGCTTTTGTTATGTTTCTGACTGTGTTGTAAAGTCCAACATGACTGCCTTGTACGCCATCAATATTCCAAGAACTCGCATTTACATGTTTTTCTTCATCAAGTAATACATTGTAAGCCCAATCGCCTGTAAATATTGGCTTTTTTCTAAAGAATCTTCTAAAAACCATATGTCCAGCACCATCCACAGGTCGCCATTCCATAAAGTTATGTCTGTCCCAGCCCAAAAAACCTACATGTTTGTCAATTTCTAACATCGTTGCATTATCTGGCAATGCGCCAATGATATGATTCGAATCTTCGGGTCTGTCAGCTCCATCAGAAATTCCTATGTTTCGTAGTATTGGATATGATCCTGGCTTGTCGTATGGCGCAGGTTGATAGTAATAGTCTGATGTATATTTACTACGTGCATCAATGAAAAACGGATGTGGATTTTGTGTTGGACTTCCTGCATCACCGGTTTGTGTGTAATGATACGCTAAGAAGTCTTTTGCCATTGGCGAACTGATTAAGAAATAATGTTCCAATAGTGATAAAACGCCTGTAGCTGGCAAATACCATTGTGGGTTTTCTAAAATGCTTATCAACGAATGTTGTGCCGCCAACGGAATGTTAGCGCCTTTGTGTTCTCCATCATACGAAATAAGTAATCGTGAATGGTGCAATTTGTCAACACTTGGAGAAGCCGCATATTCAGTTTCCATCATTTTTAACGCCATTCTTCCCACTAGAGCTCCTGAGCTGTATCCTGTAATGTGATTTTCAATATAAGATCCGTTGTTAAATTTTCGTTGATTGATCGTTTTTACAATGTCTTTTACCAATAGTGCTTGATTTTCAATACGATCTGCACCATAGCCAAATCTAATGACAATGACATCAAAATTACGACTGTGCAATTCGTCCAAATAACCATTTGTATTGTACTTCGTAATCAGCGATACAAAATTTTCTATGTTTGCAGGATTGTAACCCATCACCATTATTGCGGGCTTCATGATTACTTTTTGCTTGTTGTTACAACCATAAAATGTTTTGATTTCCGCCTTTTGTCCTTGTCCATAGATATTGGTATTGTAAAACGTTTCCGAACCTGTAACTAATATGTTTGGAATTGAAAATGTACTTGATGATGCAAGTGATGGCAATCCTTTTCCGATTAACGTGAAAGTATCTGTAAATAGAGTTCCTAGTTGCGAAGTGTATTTTACCGTAAAATTATTTGCTCCAACTTTAAGTTGAATATCTACATAACTTTCGTTCCCGAGAATTCCTAAAGAAACACCATCGTGTATAATTTCTAAGCTTTGAATTTGCTCTTGCGAAATGTTGTATTGATTTTCCAACGATACACGAACTGTTTCATATATAGAGAGTTCGTCTGCTAGAATGTTTGCCGCAAATATGGTGTTTTTTTGAATCACTTGTTGCGGATTCGCATTGAGTTTCAACTTGTAACCATCTGAAGCTACTTTTAGCTTGTTTTGGGCAAGTCCTGTTTCTACATCAACATAATTGTATGAAGTAAATAACACACCAATTGGAATTTTGATAATATCACCATCTTCTTGATGTCTGTTTTTTGCCATATCCGTATAGTAATTTGCTATTGACTTGTACGGGTTTTGCTGTGGCAGATAAGATAGATACAAATCGTTGTATGCTAACATCCAATCGCTCGCTGTTCGGTTTTGATTTTGACTTGATGATTGTCCGCCTAATTGAAATATAGGCGATTGTGCGTTACTCAGATTGAGTAAAAAATTGGTATCACAATGTGGAATAATATTTCCAAATACACGCTGATTTAATTCGTCATGCGTTGCAGGTGCATTATTTTGTGACCAACTTATCTGCGCGATCAAAAATAGCAACGCACATATATGCTTGGTATAAATTTTCATAATGTCTGTGTATTTAGATTATTTTTTCTTTTTTAATTCATTGATTTCCTTTTTTAATTCTATTACATATAAGGTAAGTTCTTCAATTTTTTCTAAAAGTTTAGCGTCCATTTCACCTAAGTTTAATCCGTCACTTTCTACTTCTTCTGCAGACGGAACATTTGGCAAGTGACCATTTTCATTGATAAAGCTTTCTACTTCTTCTAATGGTTTTAGCTTGTAATTTTTCGCAAAGACATAATCTGCCCAAACTCCTGCAGCAACGTCTACTTTTATTTTTTGTGTACGAATTCCTTTTTTTACAAATAATTCATAATCATCACAATCTGAACATGGATCAAAGTCAAACCAATCGCCAATCATTGTTTTTCCTGCGGCAATCCATAAATCGTCTTTGTTAGAACTTACAATGCTCAAAATGTTTCCATAACCACCTGTGAAATTACTGAATGCACGTATGCGCCAGTTTTCGCTTCCGTCACTGTGTTTGAAAGAAATTCCTCCATATGTATTGGCAACTTCTGGTTGAATTCTAATTTCTTGTTTGTCGCCCAAACGTATGTCGAAACGCGATTGAGGATTATCTGTTGCAATACCAACTCTTACGCCAATTCCTGCGTTGTTAGCTGTTGCTATGAAGGCAGGTTTTATAAATCCTACTAAAAAAGAATTAGACAAGTTGTTTTTCATTCGTCTCCCGAAAGTATATGAAAAAACATTGTTTGCTTCATTAAATTCTCCTAAAGCAAATGAGTTCGTTCCGATTGCTTTGTTAAATTTTCCGATTGCAAAAGAATTGAAACCACTTATTTCATTGGTAATTCCAAATGTGGCTGAAAACTCAGAACTTATTACATTATTTTGTCCCAACGCTGACGAAGTTGTTGGTCCTGTATCTAACGTATTTCCACTAAAATTTGTTTGTGCATTATTGTTTATCGTGAATAATAGTCCGAGTGCTAGGACTAAAAAAGATAGTTTGTTTTTCATAATTTTTTGGTTAAATAATTATTCCCTTAGTTATTTTTTGAGGCATTAGGTTTTACCTCAAAAGACTGTCTTATATCTATTAGGGAAATTTTGAAGATTTCATTACCCAATTAAAATTTAAAAATTATAAGCTAATTTAAATTATGAACACAAAAATTTGAATTACAATTAATTACGATCTAATTTTCGTCGTTTTTTGATGATTATACATATTCCTAAAATGACAATTGTTATCATTCCGAAAAGTATATATAGTGTGTACGAAGTTGATTGAATTTCTATTGCATTTGTGCTTCCTGTGAGTGTAAATGCCGCCCAATAGTATGGCGTATTTTGTGAAAATTGATGCTTTTGCAAATATTCAATTTTAGCAATTTGTAGTGCTTTCGATTTTGTAGTTCCGTTTTTTAGTTCGCGATAGAACGTTTGTAGAATTTTATTTCCGGCTTGTTCATTCACATTCCATAAGGAAGCCATGACACTTTGCGTTCCGTTGTAAAAGAAGCCTCTTGATAGGTTGATAACGCCTTCTCCAGAGAGATTGATGCCGTCGTTAGTTTGACATGCATCTAAGATGACTAAATCTGCCTGATTTTCTATGCCAAAGAGTTCATTGAGCGTCATTTTATCTTCATGAAAAGAGATCCACGGTTTTTGTGTAAGACTGTCCAAGCCTGCGTGTGTATTGAAATGTATGATTTCAAAATTGTTTTGTTGTTGCAAGAAATTAGCTTTTGATGCTGATTGTTTTGTTAAGATGACCGAGTTGTCGAAATCTTTAACGAATTGTAGCATTTTTTCAGTACTTGTTAAACTTGGCAATTGCTTGTTTTTAAATTCTTGCGGAGCAATTGTTAATAGTTTTTGTGTTGGCGAATTTTGTTTTTTCTGAATTTGATCAAATAGTGAAAATGATTGTAAATACGATGTTTCCGTAATGTTTACGAAGTAACTTTTAGTTAAATCACCTTCAGTTTGAATTGGTAATATTTCAAATGGCACAAATTGTAATTGTTGATCGGCGACAATTGTGAGTTTTTTGTTTTTTAAACGTTGTACAGCATTTTCAAACGGAAATAGTTGTGTAAAGATTTTGTGTCCAACTTTTGTGTAGGTTTCCAATTCTTCATCACTCAATAATGGTTCGGTCATTAATGATTTTATGATTTGAAGTTCTTCATGGAATTTTGGCGTATTTTCAATTTTGAAAAATATTGGTTTTTCACTATCGTAATAGATTCCGTAGCCATCAGCTTTATTTAAAATATATTCTACAAACGATTCTTTTTTGTTAGTAAATTTAGTAATCGTTTTCGCTAAAGATGTTATCGCAACTTCTTGTTTCGTTTTTGCGTATTCAGGATATATGCGTTGTATGGAATCCATGAATTGCTGGTATTCTTTGTGTGTTTTGGCATAGGCAGTTTTCCACATTTCATCTTCTGTGTTTTGCTGAAATTGCTCCTGTAATGCTAGCATTTGATAATATAATTGATGTTCACTCGTAATCAAATCTTTTGGAACATTGAGTTTTAATCTTGCGTGTAAGGTTTTTATATTTTCTTGTAGTAGTAGCGCTTTATTTTTTTCCATGTAGTAAAATGCATTTTCTACATCGTTCAATAAATAACAGACTTCAACAGACAACATGTAGGTATTCACGCCTTTTTCAATCCAAAATAATTTAGAAGCTTCAGTATCCATTTCATACCGAATTAACGATACTAATTGATCAATTACTAGAACTGTTTTTTTTGCTTTGTGAAGATATTCTTGTACTTTTTCTTGCTTGTATGCGTTTACATAATGATCTGCCAAATCTATTAGATAAATCAATACATCTTGCTTATAATCAGATTGTTCAATTTCTGCCAAGTTAGGTATTTGAAATTCTTGAGTTGCTTCTTTTTGTAGAATTGTATGAATTGCTTTTTCAAAATAGGGTATTTTTTCTTTGGCTACAGATGTATTCATATAATAGCCCATATTATCTAACGCTGTGGCAATTTGTTCTTCATCATCAGATTCGTTTAAAATCCTTTGATAATATTGTGTTGCTAATTCATATTTTTCTTGTTTTGAATAAATAATTCCAATGTTGTTTACAACCTTCAACGCTCTATATAGATATTCCATCTCAACAAATCCTTTTTCGGCTTTTTTATAGAAATGTAAAGCTCTATCATAATCTTTAAAACCATCATAAATAACAGCTAATCCGTTATTTAGCACAACTCTATTAAATTCAGTTAAACTATCAACTCGTATTAATTTTTGATGATCGGTTATAATTTTTAAATCATTATTGTTGTCATTAATCGTATACGTACTTTCGTATTTTTTGGCATATGTATTTATAATATCAAATCGTAAATTACTTTCAATTTTTGGATTTTCACATAGTTTTTTATTTGCTAAACCTAAGTTCAAGTAATGTAATGCAAGTGAAATATCACCGTTATTTTTTGCGTTTCTAGATAAAAATCGATGTGCATACGATGTTTTAACATCAGCTCCTTCATCATTTATTATTTCGATTAAAATATCGTGCGCCTTTTCAAAATTTCCAATCTTCTCATTGGTTCGTGATAGCGAAAACCTACTATTATTATACTTTTCAAAATTTTTAAATTGTGACCTTACTACTAATGCTTTGCTGAAAAAAGGAAGTGCTTTATCATATTCCTCTTGCTTGTAATAACAAGTGCCAAGTTCATGATAAAGCGTTCCTAAATTTTCGGTGCCTTGAAGTGTTTTTTTATGTGTTTGAAGTATGGTAAGAAATCCTTCAATTTTTTCTTCTATTATTTCCAATCTTTGTACACTATCAATTTTATAAGATAGCATGTTTTGTGCGTCCATAGCTGATATGAGACACAAATAAACCAACAATACTAGTATACGAGAAGGAGACATATTTATGCTAAATGTAACTAATATTTTTTAATCTTCAGCAAGTATATATCTATTGTGCAACGTGTTTTTAATTACTTCTTCTCCTGTATATAGATCAATTACAGTTTGAAAAATTACTGAAGCAGGAAACCCAAGAGCCGCAACTCTATTTACCATTGGCAAATCAGAAGTTTCTCCAGAATCTATTATTTTTGCCACTTCAATAACAATTTGTGGTGCGGCAAATGAAGTTCCTTCCACAGTATCTCCATAAAATGAAATTGCTTCTCCTTTTGTATAAAAGTCTACACTAAATCCGTAATTTGAAAAATCTGACACTTGTGAATATCCTTGGTTACATGAAGCGACTGCAATTATATTATCAGCTTCATATGATGAAGGATAATGCGCTGTGATATCATTGTTATGACTTGTATTTCCTGCAGAAGTAACAAATACAACATCTGGGAACATTGTGAGTATATTTTGAAAAATGGTATTTCCAAAATCTCCAAATGGGTCATCTTGCCAGCCAAAACTCATGTTTATAATATCAGCACGTTCGGCAGCATATACAGATCCACAAATCATGTCGAAGTAGCTGATGTTTCCATCTGTGTTTGAGATTTTTATAGGCAATAGCTGATGTTTTATATTTAAGTCGGATAATGCTGAATGAATTTGATGTCCAATGATACTTCCATGCATGTACGGATCATCATCAAATACATTAGAATCTCCATTGACATAATCCCAACTAGATGATTCTTCTCCTACAGCTGTTAGTGCGGCATTGTATAAAAATTGATTTTCTTCTGGAGAAGCTGTTTCAAAAACCGTCAGCGAAGCCGCTAATCCTGTGTCTAATATAGCTATTGTGATTCCGTTATTTTCAGTTTTAATATGTGTTTCATACGAAGTATCTGCATCAGTCCCAGTAATTGGACTACCTACATCGAATCCAAAAGTAAATTCATAATCTACATCAGCAATTCCAAAAGACTCGCCTCCTATTTGACCTTCAATTACTTGTTTTTTAGGCTCAATGATAATGGTTCCTGGCGGAAAAATCCATTTTTCAATATCTTGATCGTCACACCTACAGATTTCAAATATCCCGAAACCTTGCAGTGGATTTATATTATCGCCATCAATTCCATTACTTTCTCTAATGGTATATTTCATAGAATCTGGTGTTCCAGCTTTGTATTGAATAATTAATTCATTTTGTGAGTACACGGGAATGTTTCCTGGTATGAAAACTTGTTGTTGATTTCCATTTCCTCCGTTTTTTGCGTTTGCGTTTACATTTTCATCTTTTGTTGTATCAAAAAAAGTGTCATCTTTCGTACATGACATGAAATTGAGTAACAAAAAGATTGCAATAAGTTTTTGTATATTTCTCATTTTTAATAAAATTTTGCGTTCACATAATAGGGATCAAACGCTTAAAACATTACCCAATATTTTTAATCATATTAAGATTCATGAAAGATAGTGAAAGATTTATAAATGCGCTTACCTCTGGAAATGAGCGTGTTATAAAAGAAATTTACACTAAATTATTTCCTAAAATTAAAGCATATGTTCTTAAAAACAGAGGAGATACTCAAGATGCTTCAGATGTTTTTCATGATGGATTGATGTATATAATTGTGACACAAAAGGAAAAAAAGATGGAAATAAAATCTTTTGAAGCCTATCTATTTGTGGTTTGTAAAAATATTTGGAAAAGAACTTTAAAAAATAAGGTAATAAAAACCGATCCTTTGACCCTTGTAGATAAAGAAACTGCATTGGGAGCACATATTTTAGAACAAGAACTCTTTGATTTTTACATTGAAAAATTTGATTTACTTTCTGATAATTGTAAAGAAATATTGAGTAGTTATTTTAATGGATTGAGTTATGAAGATATTGTAACTGAACACTCCTATGCTTCTGTAAACACGGTACGACAACGAGTTTTTAAATGTCGTAGCAAACTAGTAGCCCTAATAAAAAAAGACAGTAAATACCAAAAAATAAGAAGATGGCGTCAAAATTAACCGAAGCACTTTTGGCAGAAATGCATCAATACCTCAACGGTACTATGAATGAGTTGGAACGTACGCGTTTTGAACAAAAGTTAGCAAATGATGAGGAACTCAAAAGAGAGTTGGTTCTTGAAAAAGAATTGAGAACAGTTTTAAATGAAGATAGTGAATATAATCCTTTAGCTATTGAACAAAAAAGCGAAGAACTGACCAAATTAAAAGCAAAACTGAGAAGTGACGAATATCAACAGCTTTCTAATACAATAAAATCAGTTGGAGCTTCCTATTTAAAAGAGGAAACAGCTAAAAAACCACGTAAAAGTTATCATAAATATTTCATGGTTGCCGCAGTAGTTGTGCTATTTTTCGGAATTTACTTTTCACTACTTACTACTTCATTAGATTCATATTATGAAGCCAATGTAAATTGGAGCGAGTTGCAATCATTTGTTGAAAAAGGACAACAAAAAGATTTGTTTTCACAAGGAGAAACTGCTTTTAGAGCTTCAAATTATGAAGAAGCTATTGCAAAGTTTACACAAATTGAATCGACAAACAAATATTATGTGTATAGTTTGCAATATTTAGGAGCTTCTTATGATAAATTAAATGAAAATGAAAAAGCGATTGCGACGTTTCGAAAACTTTTAAAATCTGGAAATTCTCTTGAAAATTCAAAAGGACTTTGGTATGAAACGTTAATTCATCTTAAGATGAAAAATAAAGAAAAAGCAATCGAATCTTTAAAAAATCTAATAAAAAATTCCACAAATTATAAATACAAAGAAGCTGTTGAATTACTTGATGATTTAGAATAACTCACATTAATTTTTCAAACACAAAATCAATTGATTTACAGCAAAATACATTTATTTTCCTAAAAAATAACATATTCTATTGAGTTGAATTAAAAGTAATTTTTACAATATAATTTTTGCTAAAAAAACAGTTACTATAAAAATTACCAACGCAACCTTTTTCATATCCTAGTATCTATTTAATAAACTATGAAGAATATGAAAAAAACTATCCTACTAACCCTTGTCCTTTTTCTTGCACTACTTTTACAAAACTGTAAAAATGATGATTTTACTTCCGAAATTACCACTGAACCTTTATCAGAAGCCGAAATAAGAGATGATCTTTTTCAATCAGAAAACTTTGGAAACGCCACCACTGGAAATTTTATAGGTAGTGTATCGGATACATCAGGAAATAAATTAGCCAATGTATTTATTACTGTGGGTGCAATTACAACAATGACAGATCGTAATGGAATATTTATCATAAACAATGCAGATGTTTTTGAAAACTTCGCATACATAAAAGCAAAAAAAGACGGTTATATTGACGGATCTAGAGTTGTAATTCCAAAAACAAGTGGTGTAAATAATATAAAAATTGTTTTATTCGAAAAAGAAATTACAGCAACCATAAGTGCTGGACAAGCTTCACAAGTAACCATGCAAAATGGCGGAAAAGTTGATTTTAGTGGTGATTTCACAAATGCTGATGGAAGCGCTTACACAGGTCAAGTAGAAGTGGTTTTAAACTATATAGCACCAAACTCAATAACTACATATACAGAAATGCCTGGTAGTTTGTTGGCACAAAACGAAGCAAATGAAGCGCGAAATTTAGAAACGTACGGAATGTTCGCTGTAAATCTGTTTTCTCCTTCTGGCGAAGAATTAAATATTGATGCAAATAGTCCTGCAACACTAACATTTCCTGTAGATGATACACAAACTAGTATCGCTCCTGAAACCATAAACTTATGGTATTTTGATGAAGCTGTTGGTTATTGGAAAGAAGATGGACAAGCTGTAAAAAATGGCAACGCTTACACTGCTGAAGTTACACACTTTACATGGTGGAATGTTGATGTTCCTTTTAATCCTATTGAATTTTGTTTTTCATTAACTGAAACAAACAATACTGCTCAAACTCCTTACTATGCGTTAATTAGAAGAAACACAAATGATCAACTATTATTTTCTAGAATTGTTACAGCAAATGATGGCATAGAATGTGGATCAATTCCTCAAAATGAAGATGTAACTGTGTCCATTTACGGACTTGCAGGAACATGTTATGGGCAATTAATGCACGAGCAAGTTTTTGGTGGATATGCTACAAATACATCCGTAGACATTTCGTTTACTACTACAAATCAAATTTCAACAACAAACATTACTGGAATAGCTAATGATTGTAATGGAAATCCAATTACAGATGGTTATATATTTATTGATGAAGCAAACATGTTTAGCATTACTGACGGAACTATAGATATTGGAGTGCAACACTGCCAAAACGATGTTATACGAGTACAAATATTTGATGCTACTTCAAGTCAATGGTTAATTGCTGAAAACATTCCATTAGATGGAAACACTTTCAACTTAGGAACTATTAGTACTTGTGAAAATACAGGTGGAATATACATCGGTAATCTAAATTTAGAAAGTCAAGAAGATGTAGATAACTTTGCGCAGTTTGGCTTCTCAGCTATCGATGGTAATGTTGTAATAGGTGTTAATTTTCCTGACACTACCGACATTACAGATTTGACATCTTTACAAACCTTAGAAAATATTTACGGAGATGTTGAAATCTTTTATAATGAAAATTTACAAAGTTTAGATGGCTTACATAATATAACATTCATAGAGGGTTTTTTAACTATTATACATAATGATGCATTAACTTCTTTAGATGGTTTGGCTGGCTTAACAAGTGTTCGTAATTTATCATTTGGAAACAATGAAGTATTAGCATCTATAGTAGGTTTAAGCAATTTAACAACAATTGAAAATGGCTTATCTGTTGGTTCTAATAATTTTTTAACATCATTAGCAGGTCTTGAAGGTATTACCAGTTTACATAAATTACAAATTCATTATAATAATGCATTAAGCTCAATTACTGCAATGCAAAATCTAATATCCTTAGATCAATTACTTATAGAAGGTAATAATTCCTTGACAACCTTAGCTGGACTAGAACAAATTACAGCTTTAGATATTATCAGAATAGAAGACAATAGTGCGTTACTAAATCTTAATGGGTTAGAGAATCTTGTATATATTGAGCCAAATACGGCTTCTTCTCAAGTCTATATTGGGCTAAAATTTAATGGTGCTAATAATCCTCCTGCTCCTGCTCCAAATCCAAACTTAACAGATTTATGCGCATTACAAAACTTGTTTGTAAATGGTAATGGAACTAATCCGAATATAGAAATCCTAATTGAAAATAACGGCTACAACCCAACGCAACAAGACATTATTGACGGAAATTGCAGTCAATAAGGATTACTATGAATTCGAAAAAGAGAAAGCCTTTCCCGTTATGGAGAAAGGCTTTTTTAATATTTTTTTTTGGTTTAAAGTGACAAATCAAAAGCATTTACTGCATCCGAAATTTCATATCCCAAACGCAAACCTTCGGTACAATCCATTCGTAAATGTACGCCTAATGGTAAGCGCGAAAATCCATTTTCAGTTGCCATTTGTGTAAATGTTGTATATGCTCTTGGTGCTCCATTAAATTCTGTTCGTCCTTCATGCGAACGATCAATAAAATCTGTAGTGTTCCCAAAATGATGAATAAAAATTCCTGCCGCCGCAGAAGCAAATGTTGAATGACCTGACGGATAACTTGGAAACGAAGGATTTGGCCATGAAATGTATGGATATAAATTTGTTTGAAATGCCGGATCAATAAATTCTTGGATGTACACACTTGGGCGCATCACCATATATTCGTACTTATCTGCCCAAGTAGAAACAGCGGCATCATTTAACGAAAAACCTAATTTTAACAATAAAACCAACGCACTTTCATGATCTACGTTGTATTGTTGTATCAACTGATTTGCAATAGAAATTTGTCTTCCTGGCGGACTCATCATTAAACCTTCTACATCATTTGACCAAAATTCTGCAATCCATAAACCTTCTGTATCTGTGGTTCTTGCGGCTTCACTTACCGTATATACTTCTTGCATTGCTGTATAAAACGCACTTGTAGTATCTTCACTATACGTTAATGATGGCGGAACCGAAGATGTTTCATTTGACGCTATTACAAATGTTCGTACTGACGACCAATACGGGAATAATGCGCGTTCGGCATCATCACTATATGTCCAAAAACCAATGCCAACTGGCGGTTCGTATGAAGTTGGTTGTGGACTTCCTATTTGGCTTTCTGCCGCAGTATCCGTTAAACTATACGCTATAATTTGATCGGCTACATAATTTCCCCAATCAATTGAATTTAAAACAACATCTTCACTTACATTTTCAGAAAGTATGGTTTGCTTTTCTTGATTTAATAAAGAAATTTTACTGTCAATGGTTGTTGGAATGTTATACATAAAATGATCAATTGCTCTTGCATAACAAGCATTTAGTGCCAAACTTACGTTGACATTTGCTTCTCTTTGTGTAAAATCAATTTCTAATTCAGTATATCTATTTTTGTTTGAAGTATAACCTAGCATATCTTCAACACAAACTTCAAAAGCCGCCAAGTGAATGTACGCTAAAGCACGTGTAGAAGCATTTGGGCGCATTCCTGTTGCATATCTGTCCAATTCACACCACAATTGATTCCAGTCTAAAATAACTTGTGTTGTAGCATCTACTGCTATTGGCGTAGTTGGTTCTATATTTACATCTAGTTGTTCATTGCTACAGGAACTCCATAAAAATAGCGTTGCAATAACTAATATTGTGCGAAAAGATAGGTTCATTTTTAGTCAGTCTTAAAATATGGCTCAAATTAATTTATTTTTTGAAATCTCCCTCAAAAAACCAATAAAAATCTGCTAAAAACTTACGCTATAAAAAAAGCCTTTCCAATATGGAAAGGCTTTCTTATATAATTTAATAGTGAAGAATTACTTCGACCACTCTTTTATTGAATCTTTATTCATCTTAACGTAATCACCATTTCCAGCATCTTGAGCTAACGCCATAGATTGTTTTGCAATCTTAACAGCTGCTGCTTTCTTACCCATTTTTGCATAAATTAATGATTGTTGTCTTAAGTACCAAAATCTTGGTTGCTCGCTTGTCATTTCAACAGCTTTGTCAATCCACATTTTAGCTTTGTCCATATCTTTTCCTTCTTCTAAGAAATATCTAGCAGAAGAAAAATAATCACCAGCAGCTGGTCCAGCCATTACTTTATCAATACTAGCAGTTGTTTTTCTATCTGTAGGAACTCTAAACGGAACTACTACATATGTTTTATCCCAACTAAATGATAAATCAGCTCCACTATTAGAAAGATTTTCAATTCCAATTGTAAATGATTCTGCTGAGTATGGCATTGTATTTACAGGCGCCGTAGTTTTTGCCACAACTTTTGCATCATCCCATTTTTGTGGAGTTCCCCAGTTTGAAACATCATTATAAATAATAACTTCCCACGTTTGTGCAGTTGGTTTTGTAAAAATTGCATATGTTCCTGCTTTTACAGAAGTATCACCAATTGTTACATCATCACTAAATGTAATTTTTGTATTTGCGTTGGCTCCAGTTCTCCACATTTGTCCGTACGGTACTAAGTCACCAAATATTTTTCTTCCTTTTACTGCTGGTCTTGAGTACTCAACGGTAACTTCTGTTAAACCTACAGTTTGTGTTAACTTTGAACTTGGGCTAGGTTGTGGTGTTTCTATCTGGGCTTGAACACTGATTCCCGCAGTTAAGAAACACGCTAAAAGTAATTTTTTCATCTTATTGTTATTTTATTTTTTTGATTTGACGAAGTTACGCAGAAACCTTACGTGCAAATGTTAACAAATACTTAAAATAAGAAGTAGTACTTTTGATACCTAAGATACTTTTTTAGAATGAAAAATTACATCGCTGAGTTTTTAGGTACGTTTGCCATGGTCTTTTGTGGAACCGCTGCAATGGTTGTGAATGATATTACAGGAGTTATTACACATCCTGGTGTTGCCATTACTTGGGGATTGATTGTTATGGGAATGATTTACGCTTTCGCTGAAATTTCAGGAGCACACTTCAATCCGGCAGTTACGATTGCATTTTCATATGCGAAAAAATTTCCTTGGAAAGAAGTTCCAAAATATATTTTAGCGCAATGTTTAGGTGCCATTTGCGCAAGTTTGCTTGTTTTTATGTTTTGGCCCGAAAGTGAAACGCTAGGTGCTACAATTCCAACTATTGTAGCTTGGAAAGCGTTTATTTTAGAATTTTTACTCACTTTTTTCTTAATGCTAGTCATTATAAATGTATCAACAGGAAGTAAAGAAACAGGCACTATGGCAGGAATTGCTATTGGTGGAATTGTGCTTTTGGAAGCCATGTTTGCAGGTCCAATGACGAAAGCATCTATGAATCCGGCACGTTCACTTGGTCCAGCATTAGTTTCTGGAAACTTCTCAGAGTTGTGGTTGTACATTTTGGCACCTATTTTAGGAGCACTAGTTGCCGTTGTTAGTTGCAAGTTAGTAAAAGACGAAAACTGCTGTGATACAGATTGTTAAC
Organism: Kordia sp.; assembly: GCF_965283645.1. Taxonomy (GTDB): domain Bacteria; phylum Bacteroidota; class Bacteroidia; order Flavobacteriales; family Flavobacteriaceae; genus Kordia. The sequence goes on from NZ_CBDIPG010000001.1 coordinate 1,129,207, forward strand.
TAGCAAAAATCTTCTGTTTATTTTCAATATATAAGCTTCTTACTTCTCTGTTTAAGAAAACTTTAACAATGCTTTCATTTTTTTTGTTTAACTAAACATAAATTAAGTTAAACAAAATTTCGTAATTTTATACTGTTTTAAAATATACATCATGGCAAAGAAAAAAAATATAACCTCAGATGCTATCGTTTCTTATTATATGGATTACGTTTTAGCACATGGAGAACAACCGAAAAACGTGTATTCGTTTGCAAAAGATAATAACTTTGAAGAATCAAAATTTTACGAATTTTTCAGTTCATTTGATTTGTTAGAAGAAGAAATATTTACAATTTTTGGTACAAATACCATTGAATTACTTTCTAAAAGTGAAGAATTTGAAACATTTGATGCTCGAAATAAATTATTGAGTTTCTACTTTACTTTTTTCGAACAATTAACTGCCAACAGAAGTTATGTAGTACATAGCTTAACTGCCGATAAGAAACCATTACAATCCATGAAACGACTTAAAGGGCTCAGACATGTGTTTGCCGCTTTTGTTGAAAGTTTGGATGTAAAAACGCTCGATCTGAATCAAGAACGCTTGGAACGTATTCAAAACAAAGCCATCAAAGAAACGGCTTGGATACAATTGTTATTAACCATGAAATTTTGGTTAGATGATACGTCTAAGAGTTTTGACAAAACAGATCAGTATATCGAAAAATCTGTGAATGCAAGTTTCGATTTAATTGACAATACGCCCCTCAAAAGCATTGTAGATTTTGGGAAATTTATTTTTAAAGAAAAACTAGATATCAGATCTTAATGAAAACAATTGATAAAATTCCTATTAGTAAAATCCAGCGTGCTGGAAAATTAGTAACTACGGGCGCAAAAGTCGGAGTTAACTATTTAAAATATTATGGAGATAAGCTTATCAATTCGGAAGAAAAAGCAAAAGAACGCTTAAACGAATCGAATGCAGAAGATATTTATGATGGACTGAAAAGCTTAAAAGGAAGTGCGCTAAAAGTTGCACAAATGTTGAGCATGGAAAAAAACATTTTACCACGTGCTTATGTGGAAAAGTTTTCGCTATCTCAATTTTCAGTTCCGCCATTATCGCCACCATTAGTTATAAAGTCATTTAAAAAATATTTTGGCAAAACGCCAAACGAAATTTTTGATACATTTAATTCTACTTCTTTAAATGCCGCAAGCATTGGACAAGTACACGTTGCCGAAAAGGATGGGAAAAAACTTGCTGTGAAAATTCAATATCCAGGAGTTGCACAAAGCATCTCCTCAGACTTGGCGCTTGTAAAACCAATTGCGATTCGCATGTTTAACATTACCGGAAAAGGTTCTGATAAATATTTTAAAGAAGTAGAAGATAAATTGATTGAAGAAACCAATTATCTACTCGAAATTGAGCAAAGTAAAGCCGTTTCTAAAGCATGTAAACATTTGCCAAACTTAAAGTTTCCAAAATATTACGACGAACTTTCTTCGGAACGAATTATTACAATGGATTGGATGAATGGCGAACATTTATCTGAATTTACAGATAAGAACACCGATCAGGAAAAGGCAAATTTGTTGGGACAAACACTTTGGGATTTTTACATGTTTCAAATTCATGAGTTTCGTAAAGTACATGCCGATCCGCATCCTGGAAATTTTTTGGTTTCAGAAGATACCAATCTTATTGCGCTAGATTTTGGTTGTATGAAGGCAATTCCAGGTGATTTTTACACACCCTATTTTGAATTGGCAGATAAGAAAACGATTGACAATCCAGAGTTATTTACAAAGAAATTATACGAATTGGAAATTCTTCGTGAAGACGATTCAAAAGAAGAATTAGCGTTTTTCTCTGAAATGTTCCATGAGTTGTTAGGATTGTTTACAACACCTTTTAATTCAGAAATATTTGATTTCTCTGACAAAGAGTTTTTTGGAAGAATAGCAGCCATCGGAGAACGTTATTCAAAAAATACGCAATTGCGTAGCATGAACGGAAATAGAGGTTCAAAGCATTTTATTTACATGAACCGAACATTTTTTGGATTGTATAATTTATTGCATGATTTAAAAGCAAAAGACGTAAAAATTAATAATTATAAAAATTTATAATGGTAGCACTTACACGAACAGATATTGACAACATGGATACTTTATATCGTATCAACTTGATCAATAGCTGTTCTGGTTACAAATCGGCAAATCTCATTGGTACGCAATCCAATGATGGTTTTACAAATGTTGCGGTTTTTAGTTCCGTTATTCATTTAGGTTCAAATCCTCCAGTATTAGGTTTTATCACGCGTCCGGATACTGTTCCGCGTGATACGTATGAAAATATAAAGAAAACTGGTTTTTATACCATCAATCATATTTATCAAGAAATTACAGAAGATGCACATCATACGTCTGCAAAATATCCAAAAGAAGTTTCTGAGTTTGATAAAACAAATCTAGAAACAAGCTTTAAAGATAATTTTTTTGCACCTTTTGTAAAAAATTGTCATGTGCAAATTGGATTGCGTTATGTTGAAGAGTACAATATTCAGGTAAATGGAACCATTTTAGTGATTGGAGAAATTGAAAAATTATACATAAACGACAGCATTTTAGAAACTGATGGTTTTATAAATCTTGCGAAAGCAAAAACTGCTACCATTAATGGTTTGGATGGATACACCATACCACAACAAAGTATTCGCTATCCATATCAACGTCCAAAATCAACATAATAGATGAAATGAGCCATGGGCATTACGTATAAACGACTATAGTTTTTGGCAAATTCCATCTAACTATACTAAAATAATAGAAACATACAGATGAAAATTCTACTTACAGGTGCAACTGGTTATATTGGTAAAAGACTCATTCCTATTTTATTAGAATTGGGACATACGCTAGTTTGTAGTGTAAGAGATAAACAACGTATTCCTGACGAAATTGCAAATCATGAACGCATTGATATTATAGAAGTTGATTTTCTGAATTTGAGTACTTTAGATAACATTCCTAAAGATATTGATATTGCCTATTATTTAATTCACTCCATGTCTTCTTCTTCAAAATTTGAAAAGATGGAATATGATTGTGCCGTTCATTTCAAAACGTATTTATCACAACAAACAAAGGTAAAACAAGTCATTTATTTAAGTGGAATTGTCAATGATTTACAATTGTCTAAGCATTTGCTTTCGCGAAAAAACGTAGAAGAAACATTGCATTCCGATTCGTATGCATTGACAACATTTAGAGCTGGAATTATTGTTGGAAGCGGAAGTGCATCTTTTGAAATTATCAGAGATTTAACTGAAAAGTTGCCAATTATGATAGCGCCAAAGTGGATAAAAACCAAGTCGCAACCAATTGCTATTAGAGATGTTTTATCGTATTTATCAAAAGCAATCGGAAACGAAAAAATTTACAACAAATCGTATGACATTTTTGGTCCGAATACGTTAAGTTATAAAGAAATGATGTTGCAATTTGCCGAAGTTCGAAAGTTTAAACGAACCATTATTTCTGTTCCTGTGATGACGCCAAAATTATCTTCGTATTGGTTGTACTTCATCACAACAACGTCGTACAAACTCGCAATAAACTTAGTAGATAGTATGAAAGTTGAAGTCATTGGAAAACCGAGTGACATTAATGATATACTTGATATTGAACCAATTTCATACAAGCATGCCGTAAAACTTGCGTTTAAAAAAATTGAACAAAATGGTGTTGTTTCTAGTTGGAAAGATTCACTCATTAGTGGACGTTTTCGCGAAAAAATTTCACAATACATTAAAGTTCCTGAATATGGATGTTTTAAAGATGTGAAAATAAGAACTGTTGTTGACGAAACGCAAACACTTGATAAAATTTGGGCAATTGGCGGAACAACTGGTTGGTATTATGCAACCTTTTTATGGAAACTTCGTGGCTATCTTGACAAAGTAGTTGGCGGTATTGGATTACGTCGTGGACGTACGCATCAAACAAAACTAAATGCTGGCGATCCGTTAGATTTTTGGAGAGTTTTATACGCAAGTAAAGAAGAAAAAAGACTGTTGCTTTTTGCAGAAATGCGCTTGCCTGGAGAAGCTTGGCTCGAATTCAAAATTATAAAAAACGAATTACATCAACGTGCAACTTTTAGACCTAAAGGAATTTTAGGACGTATGTATTGGTACGCAGTATTGCCTTTTCATGGAATTATTTTTAATGGAATGATTAACAAATTGGTGTCGAAAAAATGAGTTTGGAGCATAAAATAGAAATCAATGTTGTGTTGCTCAAACGTGACTTACGACTTCAAGATAATGAAGCCATCTATAATGCGCTACAATCTGGAAGAAAAACACTTCTATTATATGTTTTTGAAGATATTCTAATGAATGATGCACATTACAGTGAGCGTCATTGGAATTTTATCAAAGAATCATTAATCGATATAAATAATTCACTAAAATCGTATCAAAGTAAAGTACTTATTATACAAGGAAATATTAATAGAGCCTTGCAAATAATACAAGAAACATACAAAGTATCACATGTGTATTCGCATCAAGAAACTGGTATAAAAGTTACCTATGATCGTGATAAAATGTTAAAACGTTTTTTAGCAAATAATAGGATTCAATGGATTGAAAACGTGAATAATGGTGTATTTAGAGGTTTACAAGATCGTACCGATTGGATTGAGAAGTGGGAAGATTTTATGTCGCAACCATTAAAAACGTTCAACCCAAAAGAAGAACAATTATTTACAATTGAAGAAGTTAATAAACTAACAACATACTTTCATATTCCAAATTTGGAAACTGATGTAGCTACACTTTTTCAAAAAGGTGGAACTACAATGGCAATGAAATATATGACCACATTTTTTCAAGATCGTGTAAAAAACTACTCTTCACATATTTCAAAACCATTATTAGCGCGCAAAAGTTGCAGTCGATTATCTCCATATTTAGCTTGGGGAAATCTTTCTGTGCGTCAAGTTATACAAGAAACGACACGTTGTATTGAAAAAAATATCTATCGAAAACAAATGGAAGCATTTGGTTCACGTTTGCGTTGGCAAGCACATTTTATCCAAAAATTTGAAATGGAAGATGAAATGGAGTTTGTAAGTATAAATAAAGGATATCGCAAGCTAAAAAAACACGTTTCTGATCAGTATATTGAAGCTTGGCAAAACGGATTGACAGGTTTTCCGTTGGTTGATGCGTGCATGCGTTGCTTAAAGGAAACTGGTTATTTAAACTTTAGAATGCGCGCTTTAGTTGTGTCATTCTTTACACATAATTTATGGCAACCTTGGCAGAAAGCTACAGCAATTTTGTCACAATACTTTTTAGATTTTGAACCTGGAATTCACTTTCCGCAAATTCAAATGCAAGCTGGCGAAACTGGAATTAATATGTTACGCATGTACAATCCGACAAAAAATAGTTTGGCACATGATGCGGAAGGTATTTTTATTAAAAAGTGGGTTCCTGAATTGGAAAATTTAGATACACATTTTGTACATGAACCTTCAAAAATGACCCATATGGAACAGCAAATGGCAGGTTTTATTGTTGGAAAAGATTATCCTTCACCAATTATAAACCTACAAGAAACCCGCAAACGTGCAAGTGATATTTTGTGGCATATGAAAGATGAAAATACTGTTATTGAAGAAAATTTAAGAATTCTAAAAAAACATACTTTAAAAAATCGTAAAAGAAGTTCGTAATGATTGTCAAAACAACGCATAAAGATAAAGAAGTTGAAAAGTTGATTGATGCAGAATTAGGTTCATCATTCACTTTATTACAACGTATCAAATTAAACGGAATTGGCTCTAAACGCATGATTATTCATGATGTAAGTCCAAATTTAAAACAATATTTAAATACCGTTGACGATTTAAATTATGGAAACATTGAATTGCGTCCAAAAGGAATTTTAATTCACATTCACAAAAAGCTTGAAAACTATTCGTGGATCATTCCATATTACAAATTAAACATCTACACATCATCATTTTTTAGCATTCATGCTGCAGGAAAATTTATTCAATTTAAAAAGAATAAACTCTTCATTGAAAACAAATTATTTATTGAAAAAATGGAGTCTCAAAAAAATATAGTCTTAAATATAACAGAATATTACGGATGATGCATAACTTTACGCCGATAGAAATAGATCGTATTATAGAAATGGCATGGGAAGATCGTACAACTTTTGATGCCATAAACTTCCAATTTGGCATTAAAGAACAAGAGGTTATTGAGATAATGCGCACGAACTTAAAACGTTCGAGTTTCAAATTGTGGAGAAAGCGTGTTTCTGGAAGAAATACAAAACATGAAAAAAAACGTAATTTTTTGAAAGGACGCTTCAAGTGTTCACGACAAAGAAGTATAAGTAATAACAAAATAGCGAAACGGTAACCCTACCATAGTTTTTCTTTATAGAAGTATCAATATTTTTGGTAAAGAACCTTTCATATCTTTTTTATTTTGTTTAACTTTATATTCAAATTATTAAACATTTTAAAAATATGAAAACTGCTGACGTTTTAAATCACCTAAATGGTAGTTCACTCACTCTAAATGGGTTCACTCATGAAGAAATTGGAGACGAACATATCCTTACAGGTATGGAAACTCCAATGCGTTCAGATGCTTTCCAAATTACTGATGAGGAGAAAAAGCAAAAGATTGCCTATCATTTCTCACAAATCATGGAAACCCTAGGGTTAGATTTAACAGACGACTCATTACAAGGAACTCCAAAGCGAGTTGCTAAAATGTATATAGAAGAAATTTTCTCCGGTTTAGATCCAAAAAATAAACCAAAAGTAGCTTTGTTTGATAACAAATATCAATACAATCAAATGCTTATCGAGAAAAATATCCAATTTTACTCTAACTGTGAGCATCATTTTGTTCCAATTATGGGGAAAGCTCACCTAGCATACGTATCTTCGGGCAAAGTAATTGGACTATCGAAGCTTAACAGAATTGTTCAATATTACGCAAAGCGACCACAGGTACAGGAACGACTTACCAATCAAATCGCAATGGAATTACGTGATATTTTACAAACTGAAGACGTAGCTGTAATTATTGATGCTAAACACTTATGTGTTTCGTCAAGAGGAGTTAAAGATGACTCGTCTACAACAATTACATCTTATTATGGAGGTGTTTTTAATACACCAGAGAAAATCCAAGAATTACAAAACTTTTTAAACAATTAACTTATGGCACCTATTTTTTCAGAAGTAATGGCCTTTGAGAACTCAAAGTTCATATCAAGAAGTGACAAGATCGCAGCTTCAAGAGAGGCTAAAAGATTGATCTTAGGATTAAACGAAATATATAAAGAAAAGAAAGATCCTTCTATTATGGAAGTGATGAAACGATTAACAAGTTTGAAACGTAAATACGAAAAACGTTTAAAATAAAGTATCCCACAAAGTAATGAATTTATAATGCTAACAGTACATCTGCTGTTAGCATTATGATATTTATATATTGAAAAAAATAAAAACTACATGAAAAACATACTTGTAATTGGAGGTAGTAAAGGCATTGGTGCAGCAATTGTAACGTCGCAATTAAAACATCATAACGTGATTAATATTAGTCGTTCTAATCCAGAAATCAATGCTTCAAACTTTACACATTACAGTTGTGATATTTTAACTGATGAACTTCCCGATGTAGAAGCAATTGATTCTATAATTTATTGTCCAGGAAGCATCAACCTAAAGCCAATTTCACGTTTAAAGATTGATGATTTTAAGAATGATTACGAAATAAATGTGATTGGTGCTGTAAAAGCAATTCAAAAATATTTACCTGTATTAAAAAATGGTAAAAATCCAAATATCGTACTTTTTAGTACTGTAGCTACAAAACTTGGAATGCCTTTTCATGCTAGTATTTCTGCGGCAAAATCAGCCGTTGAAGGTTTGGTTAAGTCGTTAGCGGCAGAACTTGCACCAACTATTCGTGTAAACGCCATTGCACCAACTATTACCAATACAGATTTGGCAAGTAAGTTATTGCGAAATGATAAAATGATCGAAAATATAACAGATCGCCATCCATTAAAGAAATTTTTAGAACCACAAGAAGTTGCTGATATGGCTGACTTTTTAATTTCTGATAAATCACGTTCAGTATCTGGACAAATTTTTACGATTGACTGTGGAATTGTAAGTCTAAAACTATAACTCATGAAATTTTATATTCGACTTGCGTTATTTCTAATCATTAATTTTAGTGCTTTAGGAATTGGGACAATTTTAATGAATGACGGACCAACTTCCGCTTGGTATTTGGGATTAGAAAAAGCACCTTGGACGCCACCAGGTTGGGTATTTGGATTTGCTTGGACAACTATCATGATTTGTTTTTCCATTTATATGGCAAAACTTACAGAAGTAAAAAGCAAAAAAACAATTTTGGCTCTTTTTGCTATACAATTTCTATTAAATGTAAGCTGGAATTACGTTTTCTTCAATCAACATATGATCGCGTTAGGAATGATAAATCTAACACTACTATTGGTGATTGTTTCTTATATCGCATTCAACTATAAATCTGAATTAAAAAAATATACCATATTCATACTACCTTACGTAATATGGCTGCTTGTAGCCAGCTCTTTAAATGGCTATATTTTGTTCAATAACTAAACAACATGCAAAAATTTAGTACGAAAGGAATTGTATATCGATTACACAGTAAACAAAATTTTCCCATATCTCTAGAAAAGGCATGGGATTTTTTATCTGATCCTAAAAATCTAAAAACTATAACGCCTGATTACATGAGTTTTGATATTCTAACGGAAGATATTGGACCTATGTATCCTGGGCAAATTATACAATATATTGTGACGCCAATTCTCAATATAAAAACACATTGGGTTACTGAAATTACACATGTAAAACATCAGCATTATTTTGTAGATGAGCAACGTTTTGGACCGTATACAATGTGGCATCACAAGCATTTTATTAGAGAAATTCCTGGCGGTGTTGAAATGGAAGATATCATAGACTATAAAATACCTTTTGGCTTTCTTGGAAGATTGGTACATCCGATACTTGTAAAACCAAAATTGAAAGAAATATTTGAATATCGTACTAAAAAATTAACCGAATTATTTGGAGCATATGAAGGATAACTACGCACTTTTTTGGCATCGTAGAGATTTACGAATAGAAGATAATATTGGACTATACAACGCATTGACATCTGGAAAAAAAGTAATTCCGATGTTTATTTTTGATAAAGATATCTTAGATAAATTACCAAAAAATGATGCACGTGTAAATTTTATTCATGATGAATTGCGCAACATACACAATACGCTTACAAAGCTAGGTTCTTCAATATTGATAAAACACGGAAAGCCTATTGAAATACTTAAAGAATTAATCAAAAGTCATAACATTTCTGCAGTATATACAAATCATGATTATGAACCGTATGCAATTGCAAGAGACAACGAAGTAAATGAATTTTTATCTTCTCAAAATATTGAATTTAAAACATATAAAGATCAAGTCATATTTGAACGTGATGAAATTGTAAAAGCTGACGGAAAACCATATACAATATACACTCCATTCTCAAAAAAATGGTTGGCAAATTTAAATACAGACGATTACGCTAGTATTGATTGTGTTTCACATTATGAAAATTTTGCAAAACTTACTTTTGAATTCCCATCATTAAAATCTATTGGATTTACAGCTTCTAACATAAAAGTTCTTCCGCATACAATGACAAAAACTATTATTGACGAATATGAAGAAACACGTAATTTTCCAGCTATTGAAGGAACTTCAAAGCTAAGTCCACATTTACGTTTTGGAACAATCAGCGTTCGTGCTTGTGTGCAAGAAGGATTAAAATCTGAAAATAGCACATTCTTAAAAGAACTGATTTGGCGAGAGTTTTTCATGCAGATTCTTTGGCATTTTCCAAAATCGGTTACACATAATTTTAAATCTAAATATGACGGAATCAAATGGAGGAACAATGAAAATGAATTCAAAGCTTGGTGCGAAGGAAAAACAGGCTATCCTATTGTAGATGCTGGCATGCGCGAATTGAATACATCTGGTTATATGCACAACAGAGTTCGTATGGTAACGGCAAGTTTTTTATGTAAACATTTATTAATTGATTGGAAATGGGGAGAAGCTTATTTTGCTGAAAAATTACTTGATTTTGATTTAGCTCAAAACGTTGGAAATTGGCAATGGGTTGCGGGAACTGGTTGTGATTCTGCTCCGTATTTTAGAATATTCAATCCGACATCACAAGTACAAAAATTTGACAAAGCACATGAATATATCAAAAAATGGGTTCCTGATTATCAAGAACTCACCTATCCTACTCCTATTGTAGATCACAAACATGCAAGAGAACGTTGTCTAACAACCTATAAACTAGGCATTAACAATTAATAGTACTCTTTTTTTTGTTTAACCTTTACATCGCTTTAACAAACAATTAACTAATTTTGTTTAACCTTATTCAAAAATGTTTAAACAAAATTAGCTATCTTTGTATCGATCGTTAAATAAAAAAATTGTTATGAAAAAGAAAACAACATCAATTCTAATCGCTATCGTTATTTCACTATTCACATTCACTTCGTGTAGTGATGATGATAACAATGTGGTCGTTACAAGTAACACCATTGCAGATTTCGTAAGTGCGAATTCTGATTACAGTTCTTTACTAGCAGCTTTACAGCGTGCTAACTTAACTTCAGTACTAGCCGGAACAACTGAATATACAGTCTTTGCTCCAAATAATACTGCTTTTGACGCTTTTTTAAGTGCAAATGGCTTTGCTAGTCTTGATGATGTACCTACAGATGTTTTAACGCAAGTATTGTTAAACCATGTTGTTGCTGGTACTAACAACTCATCATCACTAAGTACAGGTTATATAAAAACACTTGCCGAAGAAAGTACAACAGGTAACAACCTCAACATGTATGTAAATACTACTGGAGGAGTTATGCTAAATGGACAATCTTCTGTAACTGCTGCAGACATCTCGGTTGATAATGGAGTAAATACAGTTATCGCCTTACCAACAGTAGTTACGTTTGCAACAGCAGATTCTACTTTTGGAATTTTAGTGCAAGCATTAACACGAGAAAACACGTTTACATATGTAGGAACACTTTCTACTACAGGAACACCAGCACCTTTTACAGTATTTGCTCCAACAGATCAAGCATTTGTTGACTTAATAGCTGAATTAGATGGCGTTGACGCTTTAGGAGATATTCCAACAGCTACATTAGAAGCTACCTTAAATACACATGTAGTAGCAGGAGCTAATGTATTATCCTCAACATTAATGGATGGCATGACGGTAAATACATTAGGAGATAATTTTACAATTAATACAACTGGTGGAGCTACTTTCACCGACTCAAACAATAGAACTGGTAACATTATTGTTACCGATGTTCAAGCAGCGAATGGTGTAATTCATGTTGTGGACAAGGTTATTTTACCGGGCTCGTAATCATTAGTCCAAACTTATTTTAAAACACTAAGGATAACTAAACATTTAGTTATCCTTATTTTTTTGGTTTAATTTTGTACCTTTTCAATCCCAAATGCAGTTCTAATGAAATCACTTCTATTTATTATATCATTCTTTATGCTCTCGTTTTGTCATGCGCAAAATATTGAGTTTGATATTTATTTTGATTTGGGCAAGTATACATTATCAAAAGCACATCAAAAAACAATCAATGAACGACTAGCTAATTTAGATAGTACACAAACTTATAACTTTGTCATTAAAGGTTATACAGATTTTGTAGATACTGAAAATTTCAATTTAGAATTATCAAAAAATAGAGCCGTTGCTGTATCTGATTATTTAGAAACTGCATACGAATCATTCATAAATAGTATAGAAAAGGAAGCTAAAGGAGAATTACCAACCGACAGTGAAAAAAATGAACGCGTTGGTATTAAGAAACATCGGAAGGTTTCCGTTATCATTTCAAAAAATGATCACAAACCTAAAGTTACAGAACGAAAAGAAAATATTTATGCCGTTCCTATAAACAAACTTAAAATAGGAAAATCATATGAATTGGGGAAAATTAACTTCAAAACAGGAAGAGTTACACTTGTAAAATCTTCCAAAAAACAACTTGAAAAACTTGTGCAATTTTTAAGACGAAACTCAAATGTTCATATAGAAGTACAAGGTCATATCTGTTGTGGAGGTGATGATGATTCAGATGCATTAAATAGTGATACTGGAACAGAAACACTTTCTGTTGATAGAGCTCGATTTATTTATAAATATCTTATTAGTAGAGGTATTTCAAAAAACCGCTTAACATACAAAGGATATGCGTTTAAAGAACCATTATACTTTCCAGAAAAAGGTCGCCGCGATAGAAGCTACAATAGACGTGTTGAAATTATGATTACGAAAAATTAATTTGTACCTGATTTCTCTTAAAAATCAGCATAAAAAAAATGAATTACCAGCTAACTAATAATTCATTTTGACTATTTTTTGTGAAAGATTATATTACAATCGTACAATTTTTGCACCTATAGCGCGTAGACGTTCATCAATATTTTCATAACCTCTATCTATCTGTTCTATATTATGAATGGTAGATGTTCCTTTTGCAGATAACGCGGCAATTAATAATGAAATTCCAGCTCTAATATCTGGTGAAACCATTGTTGTTGCTTTCAATTGCGATTTGAAATCATGTCCAATAACACTGGCTCTGTGCGGATCACAAAGAATAATTTTTGCGCCCATGTCAATCAATTTATCAACAAAGAATAAACGACTTTCAAACATTTTTTGATGTACCAAAACACTTCCACGTGCTTGTGTAGCAACTACTAAAATAATACTTAGTAAATCTGGCGTAAATCCTGGCCATGGTGCATCAGATATTGTTAAAATTGATCCGTCAATATAGTTTTGAATTTCATAACCATCTTTATGTTCTGGCACATGAATATCATCACCTTTTCGTTCAATAGTGATTCCTAACTTTCTAAATACATCTGGAATCTGACCTAAATCGTCCCAACTTACATTTTTAATTGTTAATTCGCTTCGCGTCATTGCGGCCAAACCAATCCAACTTCCAATTTCGATCATATCTGGAAGCATTCTGTGTTCAGTTCCGTCTAACTTTTCTACACCTTCAATCTCTAACAAATTAGAACCAACACCTTTTATTTTTGCGCCCATTCTATTCAACATTTTACACAACTGTTGTAAATATGGTTCACAAGCGGCGTTGTAAATTGTTGTTGTACCTTCTGCTAAAACAGCGGCCATGACAATATTTGCAGTTCCTGTAACCGAAGCTTCATCTAAAAGCATGTATGTTCCTTTCAGTTTTTTTGCTTCTACACCGTAAAAATAGTCTTCTCTGTTATATCTAAACGTTGCGCCAAGTTTGATGAAACCTTCAAAATGTGTATCTAAACGTCTACGTCCAATTTTGTCTCCACCTGGTTTTGGAATGTATCCTTTACCAAAACGTGCCAATAATGGACCTACAATCATAATAGAACCACGCAATCCGCGTCCTTCTTCTTTAAATTGTTCGGATTCTAGATATTTTAAATTGATATCGTCTGACTGAAATGTATAAGAACCTGGTCCGTTTTTTTGAATTTTCACACCTAAGTTTCCTAACAGCATGATTAATTTATTCACATCAACAATATCAGGAATGTTACTAATTGTAACTTTTTCAGAAGTTAGCAAAACTGCACATAATATTTGTAAAGCTTCGTTTTTTGCTCCTTGCGGTTGAATACTCCCTTTTAACTGATGACCACCTTCAATCTTAAAAGTCCCCATAAAATATAATACTAAATTTTGTTAGTAACGTTTTCTGTTGTTACGATTATTATTTTTGTTACGTTGCTGGTTTTTGCTGTTATTGTTGTTGCTGTTTGAAAACTTTTTCTTTTGCTTCAACAAGTTTGAAGAATCTGATAAGCTTTCATCTCTTTTAGCTAAATCAATTTTCCCATTACTCAATTCGAGTAAATGTTTGAAAATTACGTAATCCTCAACAGTATCTTTATTCCAATTGAGGTAACATTTTTTCATATGATTTGCAATAGCAAACTCTAAAGCTTCCTTCATTTCGCCTTCGTCCCAACTATTTGCGACATCAATCATACGTTTTATGTTATTTCCATAGAAACGATATTTTGGGAAATTTTGAGGATATCCTAACGGATCAGGACGTTCTTGTAATATTTCGCGTGAAGGTTTTGGATAGGGCGAATCAACTTCCAGACGAAAATCTGACATGATAAATAATTGATCCCATAATTTATGCTGAAAATCAGGCACATCACGCAAATGCGGTTGCAAATTTCCCATTACGCCAATAATTGCTTTTGCAATTTTGTTGCGTTCTACTACATCTTCTGTTGCTATTGCGTGGTTGATCATTTTTTGAATATGGCGTCCATACTCAGGAATAATCAATCGTTTACGCTCTGTGTTATACTCTAACTGGTCAATCAAAATGAAATTTGTTTGTAAGGTAAATATTGAAGTAAAATAAAGTTCTCGTGAAGATTATTTTGTGATTGCAAAATAGTAAAAAAATCTATAAAACACGGTTGATTATAAAGAAATTATACCTTCAACGGCACTTGCTTCCTTATATTTTTCAATTATGGCGTCGGCACTTTTCATATTTACGGTAATACTTACGCTTGTATATGTTCCTTTTGAAGACTGTTTTGTTTCAATTACAGCGCCGATATTATCAAATATTTGGTGAACTTGTTTTATTTTATCTTCACTTGAAGGAACAATAAATTTATACAAGTATAATGCAGGAAATTGGGTAGTATCTTCTAGTTGTGCTTTTAGTTTTGTGTAAAACGCTTCTGTATCGTTTTTTGAACTCATTTTGTCTTTTTTTCGATATGAATGGCAAAGATACAGCTTCTAAGAAAACTTCTTGCAGTTTAACTATTTGATAACTTTTTTAAGGATGATTGTATTATTTATACGAACTTTTAAAAAGTACGTTCCTGAACTTAATTTTGACATTTGTAAAGTTGTTTCTTGCATGTTTGAAACCTCTTTTTTCAATACAATTCTGCCAAAACCATCTAACAATTCAATGGTTTGTATTGGCTTTTCAGCAGAAACGACTAAGTTGCTTTTTACAGGATTTGGATAGATTTTCACTGTTGTTTTCTCCAGTTCGTCTACGCTTAAAATGCAATTAATTTGCGTTCCTGCAGAAGCGACAAATGTTCCGTTATTAACAGACCAATGTTCCCAAACTCCACCAGAGCCTGTTTGCCAATCAGACAAATCAAACGTGTTAGTTCCTTCTAGAGTTCCTTTTATTTTATACACTTTCAATGCCACTCCACCTTTGTCCCAATGCAAAGCTGTATTTGCCATACAGGTTTCTGGCAACATATCTGTGAGTTCACAATTTGGCCGTATAAAGTAAGCATTATCATCATATGTTGGATAACCACCAAAAACACGCGCCAATCCAACATCGTCAATACAAACTGCAGTATATTCGTCACAAGCTATTCCTTTTGGAACAATATCCGAACCACTATTATCTGTAATGATTCGTGCTAGAAATGCAGCATGTCTTCCTCGCCTATCTGGATCGTCATAATGTGTATCTGTAATCACATCTGTTAAAAACCAATTTTCTAAAAAAGGTTCACTTGAAACAGTGGCATCAGTTCTGTACGGATTTGTCAAGGCTTCTGCAGAAGTAATCGTTCCGTTTTCCGCAGAAAAATAATGTCCGCCTAAAATTGCCATTCCCGCACTTGTGCCACCAATCACAACATTTCTATTCATCACGGCGTCATTTATTAAATTTTGAATGCTTGTATTTCGCCAATAAGAGACATAATTCCACTGATCGCCACCTGCAAACCAAATCGCTTCTGCTTCTTCAATACGTTGATGAATATACGTTTCTGAACTTGCTGAACTATTATTAAACACAATCGTTTCTACAGAATTGATAGTCACGCCCAAATCTGAATACATATAATTATTATAACCATCCGAACCACTTGCACGAAGTACCAACACATCTCCACCATTGGCGCGTTGTAAAAACCATTGCATAGCTTCATCTGACTCAGATGCGCCACCCATTAAACACGAACCACCTTGCGGAGTTGTATTTATACTAAACGAACTTCCTGTACGATAAGAAGTGTACGATTGCGCAAAACAATTGAACGCAAATAAGAGGCAAAAGGTAAAAGTAATATTGGTTTTCATAGGTAAAGTAATGAATTTCAAAATCTAACGAAAGTTAGGTAACTCGCAAAGAAATATAGTACGGGAAACCATTACTTTTGGTATTTTTTAGGTTTGTATATTAAGAACTGATTTTTTAGCATAATTACGGGAAACCGCATTTTTTATTGTAATTTATATTTTATTTTTATATGAAATAATTTTTCTAAAACTTAAAAATCATGAATAAAAAATTCCTGCCATTAAAAAAGTTGTTGATTCTTTTGAGTATAATTTTTATATTTTTTATCTCTTTATACTTAGTATATTTTCTGACTGATAGAAATGCTTATGATAAAGGCTATAAAATCGGAAATGAAGAAGGTTATCAAACAGGGAACGAAGATGGACTCGAAGTTGGTTATCGAGATGGTTTTCAAGGAACAAAGTCAATTATAGAAACAGCATTAATTGGTGTTCCAATAATGCTTGCTGATTATGAACTTGAAAAATCAGTCAATTATCAACAAACTGTAAATAAACTTTCTCTTGCAAAAAGCAATCCCTCTATTAGAGTAGTAATTTCAGAATTTTCAGATGAATTTAACTCTCATATTTTAAATCGGTTGGTAAATAATAGCGAGTTTACAGAACAAGAAAAAGATACAATCTTTTCAAAATACGAACGTTCAAAACAATTAATTTCTGATGAAATATACAATGATTATATATCACGTATTGATTCAATCGACATTAAGAAATTGAATGTAAAAACGAAAGCTGAAAATTTTGGTGAAAGTCTTGCCAAACCAATTTGTATTTTATTGGATTTACTCACTTCTATTGAAAAACATAAAGTGGCTAAAGCACTCATTAATGCTGGTATAAATAGAAAAGAAAGAGAATTTGGAAGCTCGCTTGACTATGAAGTTACAGATGTAGCTGTAAGTCTAGTGAGTGAACAACTGTGTAATTTATTACTTTCTAAATCTATTGAGTTTATATATGGTGCTATATCAGATTATGCTAATATGATTAACTTTACAGAAGCAGAACTAATTGGAAGTCATAAACTTGAAAAAGTGATGAATCTAGTCACAGCGAAAAGTTCATTAAATTTTATGTTTAAAAAAAGTTTCCAAAGGAATTATGCTCCTGACCCTAATTATTCAGTTCAAGTAAATTCAGATGTTCTAGCTGGTATTGATTTAGCAAAAGGTTATGTTGTAGAGTTTTTTCCAAAAGAAATTACTGAGTCTGGGTTAACAGAAATAGTAATCACCTTTCCAAAACCTGAAATATTATCAAACCATACTTCAATTGTTCCTAAAAGTTTAAATGGTTTTTGGGCAAAAAGTCTTAAAGAACATGAAATAAAAGAATTAACAGATATCGCTTCCTCTAAATCACATAGTATAGCCTTTAATAAAGGAATATTACAAGATGCCAGACAAGGTACTGAAGATGCTCTAAATACTTTATATGCGCCTCTTTTTTTAAACTCATTACGAGATTACAAACTTAAAATAAACTTTGTTGACGAGATTACAAATCAAAATAATAATATCATTTTAAAACAATGACCGATTCTCAAAGAAATACAATACAGGAAAAGATTACTTTTACAAATGCTTACATTATTAAGAAAATATGACCAATACTAACGACAGATTGCGAAATACCGAAGTATTACCAGCAATCTGTCGTTAAACTAAATTTCCCCTATTGAATTTTCACTCTTACTGTTGCTCAATCTGAAACCAACCATTCCATACACCATTAATTTGATAGCATATAAAATACGCTCCAGATTTTGTAAGCGCAACTACTTCAATTTGACCATTAAGATTTGTTGTTGCTGATACTCTCACAGCATTTTCCAAAGGTCCGTTTGAACCTTCAGCTGTTCCGTAGAGTACATTTGCCTCTGACCAAATCAATTTATTTCCTGGTTCTATTTGCCAAGTATGTGCTACCATATTTGCTTCATCAATATAAAAAGCTTCTACACGTCCATCTGAATTTGTAGCAATTTCAAAATTATTCATCTTGTTTAGTTTTAAAATATCCTACTCTGTTTAAAATTGGCTTTTCGGATTTCGCCTGCAAAAATCAAAAGAACTCACAAACTCATTATTTGATTTTTAGCACATTACAAATATGTTATTGTTTTATATTTTTTCGTAGGTGGAAATTGCCTGTTTTTATAAAACAGATAGAATTCCCGAAATGTAAGAAAGTAGGATAAAAAGAATAACCCAAGAAACAAATTATTACGTCATGTTGACTTGCAAAGATATTTTTGAAGTATGTAAAAATTGGGTCAGATAAAAAATGAATCTAGTATTGGGTTTGTAAAATTCTAAGTGCAATTTGAAATTTCAAATAATAAATCCACAAAAAATAAAAAAATAAAACAAAGCTACCATACCAGCAACTAGCAACTAGCAACTAGCAACTAGCAACTAGCAAAGCTTTCATATTCCTATCATTTTCCGTAATTTTACCACATAAATTATTCAGATTGAACACAAAAAGAATACTCATCATCGGTGGACCAGGAACTGGAAAATCTACCTTAATTACAGCATTAGAAGAAAAAGGACATACTTGTTTTCATGAAATTTCAAGACAAGTTACAGCCGCCGCTCAAAAGAAAGGTATTGAACAACTATTTCTAACACAACCATTATTATTTAGTGAATTGTTGTTAGAAGGCAGAATTCAACAATTTAATGATGCTGAAAATCTTGATATTGACTATGCTTTTTACGACAGAGGAATTCCGGATGTAGCCGCCTATATGGATTATACAGGTGACAATTATCCTGATATGTTCCGCGAAGCCTGCAAAAATCATACGTACGATGTTGCTTTTATGTTAGCACCTTGGAAAGAAATTTATGAACAAGACAATGAACGTTACGAAAGCTTTGAACAAGCTCAGAAGATTCAAAAGTATTTAATATCAGCATACGAAAGTTATAACTATGAATTAATTAATGTGCCATTCGGGACAATTTCTGAACGTGTTTCATTCATCCTAAATACACTCAAAACAATATAATGACCAAACCGCTTGCGCTTTTACAAAAATATTGGGGACATACTTCTTTTCGTCCTATGCAAGAAGAAATCATACAAGCGGTCATTGACAAAAAAGATACGCTAGCATTGTTGCCAACTGGTGGCGGAAAATCAGTTTGTTTTCAAATTCCAGCGTTGACACTAGACGGAATTTGTATTGTAATTTCTCCTTTAGTTGCCTTAATTCAAGATCAAGTAGCAGGTTTAAAAGCCAATGGAATCAAAGCTATTGCGCTTACTGGCGGATTAAAAAATGAAGATGTAAATGCCTTGCTCGATAATTGCATTTATGGCGATTATAAGTTTTTGTACATTTCTCCTGAACGTATTCAGCAAGAAATAGTTCAAGAACGTATCAAACAAATGCCCGTCAATGTAATTGCCATTGATGAAGCGCATTGTATTTCACAATGGGGAAATGATTTTCGTCCAGCCTATAGAAATATCAATACACTTCGCGAATTGCTTCCAAATGTACATTGCATTGCGTTAACAGCTACTGCAACACCAAAGGTTGTGGTTGATATTGAAGAAAATTTACACTTAAAAGATGTACAACGTTTTCAACAATCGTTTGTCCGTGAAAATTTGGCATATACCGTTTTGGAAACTGAAAATAAAGTACTGACTATTGAAAAAACATTGCGCAAATATCCACAATCATGTATTGTATATGTTCGAAATAGAAAAAGTACTGTCATGATTCATGAAGCCTTGAAACGCAAAGGATTTACAAGTTTGTATTTTCATGGCGGACTTTCGTCAGAAGAAAAAAAAGTTGCCTTGCAAAAGTGGTTGAACGGAAAAGTACAAACCATTGTAGCTACAAATGCGTTCGGAATGGGAATTGACAAACCTGATGTCAAAAATGTAATTCACATTCACTTGCCAGATAGTTTAGAAAATTACTATCAAGAAGCTGGTCGCGCTGGTCGAAATGGTGAATATGCAAACGCTATTATTTTAACAGATAAAAATGACATCAAGCAATTGCAACAACAATTTATACACAATGTACCAGAAGTTGATTTCTTAAAATTGGTGTTCAGAAAACTGTGTAGCTTCTTTCAGGTTGCGTATGGAGAAGGTTACAATACGAAACATGCACTTCCCTTTTACGAATTTTGCAAAGCATATCAATTTCCAACACAAAAAACATTTACAGCTTTACAGTTATTAGATCGACATAGCGTGTTGCAATTATCGCAACATTTTAATCGAAAAACAATCATCAAATTTACGCTTGATCAATATAATTTGATGAATTATTTAGACAATCATCCACATTTAAGTTTGATAACACAAGCTATTTTACGAACCTATGGTGGAATTTTTGAACAAAAAATAAAAATTAATACAACCTATTTAGCTCAAAAATTAGGATTGCCACAGGAAAAAATCAACGAGACCATTCAGCAATTGGCAAAAGATGAAGTTTTACTTTTGGAAGAAATGCAAACCGACGCAGAAATTACGTTTTTAGTTGCACGTGAAGATGACAAAACCATTCATCCAATCGCAAAAGATGTCATTCATCAAAATGAACTCAAAAAGAAACGTGTTGAAGCCGTAATTAAATATGTTAGAAACACGGAAGTTTGCAAAAACAGCCAGCTTCTCTCCTATTTTGGAGAAATTGCAAAAGAAGCATGCGGAATTTGCTCTGTATGTAAAACTAAAAAAGCAACAACACCTGATCGTGAATTACAAATGCTTATTCATGATGATATTTTAAAAGTATTGAGAACGAATCCGATGACTTCTACTGAAATTTGTGAAGCATTGCCGTATCGTGAAAATTTAATACTAGCAATTATTCAATTACTTTTGGAGGTAGAAAAAATTAAATTAACAGAACAAAACACTTATACCATATAATATATGAGAGATCTTAGAATCGTTTTTATGGGTACGCCCGATTTTGCAGTTGCAACCTTAAAAGCATTATTAGATGCTAACTATACTGTTGTTGGTGTTATTACTGCGCCAGACAGACCAGCAGGACGTGGACGCAAGTTAAATCAATCGGCAGTTAAGAAATTTGCATTAGAGCATAATTTGAATGTTTTGCAACCTACCAATTTGAAAAGAGAATCTTTTGTAGCCGAATTACGAGCGTTAAACGCGAATTTACAAATTGTGGTTGCCTTTCGTATGTTGCCGAAAGTTGTTTGGCAAATGCCCGAATATGGAACGTTTAATTTACACGCTTCGTTACTTCCAAACTACAGAGGCGCAGCGCCAATAAACTGGGCTATTATTAATGGTGAAACAAAAACTGGTGTTACAACGTTCTTTATTGATGAGAAAATTGATACTGGCGCAATGATTTTTCAAGAAGAATTACACATTGATCCAAACGAAAATGCGGGTTCATTACATGACAAGTTAATGGACATTGGAAGTGGTTTGGTTGTAAAAACGGTTCAACATATAGAAAAGGACGAAGTTACAACGACAATTCAACCACAAAATGACGAAATCAAAACGGCATACAAAATTCACAAAGAAACGTGCGAAATTGATTGGACAGCTTCTATAGACCATATATATAATAGGATTCGTGGTTTGAGTCCGTATCCAGCATCTTGGACAACATTACACAATGCAGAAGACACGTATGCTATTAAAATATATGAAGTAGAAAAAGTATTGGAATCACACTTGCACACCATAGGAAGTGTTATTTCTTCCAAAAAAGAAATCAAAGTTGCTGTTAAAGAGGGCTACATATCTTTAAAGGTAATTCAACTTCCTGGAAAACGTAAAATGGAAATTTTGGCATTGTTAAATGGTTTCAAATTTGAAAAAGAAGCAAAAGTCGTGTAATCCCTTATGCCTAGTGATATTAGAGAAAACCTATAAAAAAACACCACCTTTATTAACAATCGCCTTAAGTTATTAACAAAATAACGCTTTTCCCGCGCTATTACTTGCATGAGAAGGAAATCCGTATAAATTTGTACTGCTTTTAAAAAATAATGTTTAACCAACAATTAATAATTCAACAATTATGAACAAAACAGAATTAATTGACGCAATGGCTGCTGATGCAGGAATCTCTAAAGCGGCAGCAAAGAAGTCATTAGAATCATTTTTAGGAAATGTAGAAGGAGCTTTGAAAAAAGGTGGAAGAGTTTCATTAGTAGGATTTGGATCTTGGTCAGTTTCAGAAAGAGCTGCTAGAGACGGAAGAAATCCTCAAACTGGAGCTACTATTAAAATTGCTGCTAAGAAAGTAGTAAAGTTTAAAGCTGGATCTGATTTAGGAAATGCTGTAAACAACTAGTATTCTATTATACTAAATACATTATAAAAGCACTCAATTTGGGTGCTTTTTTTATGCTCTAAATTCAAGCAAACACTAGCAAATTTGATTATTCCATTTTTTTTTAATAGATTTAAGTAACCTAAAATTTCATAAATGATAGCCTTAAAACCCAATAAAGGACATCTTTTGGTTGCAGAGCCATCTATTATTGGAGACGTATCTTTCAATAGATCAGTGGTTTTACTTGCTGATCATACAGAAGAAGGATCGATTGGTTTTATTTTAAATAAACCACTCAACGTAAGCCTATCTGACCTGATTCCGCAGTTTTCCAACCTAAAAACTACATTTAAAGTCTATAATGGTGGTCCTGTAGAACAAGATAATTTATATTTCATTCATAAAATTCCACATTTGGTTCCGAATAGTATTGAAATATCACTTGGTATTTATTGGGGCGGTGATTTTTCGTCCATTGCAAAGCTTTTGGAAGAAGACCAATTGAATGAAGATGATATTAAATTCTTTTTAGGATATTCTGGCTGGCATGCCAATCAATTGAGTGATGAATTAAACTCAAATTCATGGATTATTGTGAAGAATGAACTCAAAAAAGAGATCATTTCTAAATCGTGTAAATCAATTTGGCGTAAAAAGATGATGGAATTTGGCGGTGAATATTTGATTTAGTCAAATGCTCCCGAAGATCCGAGTCATAATTGATAGTTTTATAAGTTTATGAGTCAAATAAAAAATTGCGCTTAAAATTTTGATTGTATCTAAGCTACTTTTTCTGCATACTTCATTATCCCAATCGAATTCGCATGTTTAGTTTTGCGAGTAAATCTCTAGCAACTTCCGTTGTAAATTGTTTTTTTCTGTATTTTGTAATTGGCACTATTCCTTGAATCACATTTGTAATGAAGAATTCATCTGCTTTTTGAATTTCAAAAGGTGAAATACTTTCCTCTTTCAATTCATAATTAGGTAATTTTTCAAGAATTTCAATGAGTTGCATTCTTAAAATTCCTTTCAGGCAACCATCGGTTATTGGAGGTGTTTTAATTGTATTTCCTTTTACCAAAAATACATTCCCATTTAAAGCCTCTACAACGCTTTTATCTTCATTGACTAGCAAGCAGTTGTCTAGGTCGTTTTCTTTCGCGTAAACGCTTCCTAAAACGTTTATAATTTTGTTATTTGTTTTAAGCGTAGAAAGCAAACCTTTGTTGATGTAAAAATCTTTGTATAAATCAACTTCATAGGTAGCTTCTGAAAGTAAGTAAAACGGAGAATTTAGTTCATTTGCAGAAATGATATATTCTACTTCATTTGAGGTTGGCAAGTACAATCCGCCATTTCCTCTAAAAATAGTACAGCGGACTCTGGCGTTCGTTAGTTCGTTGGCTTTGATTGTTTTAAGAATTTCTTCTTCTAAAAATTCCATGGTAAAATTCATAGGAATTTCCATTCGCAGGATTCGCATAGATTCCATGAGTCTGAAATAATGATCTTCCCAAAAAAGAATTTTATTTGCTACAATTCTTAGGGTTTCAAAAAGTGAATCTCCATACTTTAAGCCTCTATTTTCAACAGTTATTAGTGTTGTATTTTCGCTTAAATTTCCATTAAAATTTACCATAAAAAAAGCCTTGATTTTCTCAAGGCAAATATAGTTTTAAAAAATGATTTTTTTAGCGTGAACCTAAAACTTGTTTCAGGCTTCCAATTTGGTTTTCCCACAACATTTTACCTTCTTCTACTTCATCATCGTCATCTGCATGATCAATTACAATTAGAGATACATCTTTTGTAATTTCATCCACTACTATCTTCATTTCAAAATAATACGATGTGTCTTCATCTTCTTCCCACTGAAAGCGGATACGCTCATTATTTTTCTTTCCTAATAGCTTTGCCACTTCTTCTTCACCATCCCATATAAATATAAAAACTTCTCCTCTAGAGTTTACATTATCTGCATACCACTCGGACAATCCTGACGGTGTAGACAAATATTGGAATAAAAGCTGTGGAGATGATTGTATAGGGAACTCAATTTCGTATTTAACTTTATCTGACATGCTTTATTTATAATTATGTTGCTGACAATATATACATTAATTGTTTAGTTTAAAAGAAAACGATAAAAAAAATAAAAATTGAGTATTATTTGCTCAAAAAAAAATTGTTTATATATTTGCACCCGCAAACAAGGCGAGGTAGCTCAGTTGGTTAGAGCGTCGGATTCATAACCCGGAGGTCTCGGGTTCAATTCCCGATCTCGCTACAAACATAAACCCCTCTATTAGAGGGGTTTATTTGTTTTTGGAATGATACCTTAGAGAGTTTTTTTATTGATTTTAGGTTAGAGTACTGTTTTAGAGTACTGTTTTTTTCGTTTTTTTACTCAAAAATCTCCATTTCTTTGACCGCTTTACTCACTATTTTCTTGTTTATATAGTGCCTTTGAAGTACTTCATCGCTCGAATGTGATGATAAAGACTTAGCTTCTCCACCAAGTGTAGATGCCAGATGTGTTAAATATGTTTTTCTTAAGTTCTTAAATTGTAAATTTCTATCAGTGTTTAGTTGCTTATAATAGTGTGAAAATCCTTTTGACAAATTATTCATAATTGCATTAGTAGATGTTTTTGATCTATCTGGAGATAAAATGTATTCATGACTTCCCATATTCTCATTATAGCCTAATCTTAATAAAAGTTTTTTTAAACTTTGCGTTATAGGAATTATTTTGGGTGCAACATTATCATTAAATCCCTCTCCCTTTTGTCTTAGCACTTTTAAATTAGGAACTACTATATAGGATGGTTCATCATCAACCACTTTAATCATGTTCCATTTTAATTCTACTATTTCTTCACGACGCCCCCCTGTATGCAATGCAAGTTCAATACCATCTTTAAGATATGGTTTGTATCTATTTTTTCGTGATTTACCGACTTGGACGAAACCACTTTCAGGGGATATTATTTCCAACAACTCTTTAAATT
The DNA here is from genome assembly GCF_965283645.1 of Kordia sp. Taxonomy (GTDB): domain Bacteria; phylum Bacteroidota; class Bacteroidia; order Flavobacteriales; family Flavobacteriaceae; genus Kordia. The sequence continues at coordinate 1,154,880 of NZ_CBDIPG010000001.1, forward strand.
CATTTTTAGTAATAGTATCTTTATTTACAATTGTGGATCGCTTTTTCACATCGTCAAATGGATTTGTTACATTCAATTTATACTCTTTAATTGCCCATTTAAAAAACCCTTTAACAGCGGTCATTTTATTGTTATAAGTCTTATTCTTATATCCCTTAAAATCGAGTAAATATTTATGAAAGTAACCAACATGAATATCAGTAACTTTTTCAATTAAGAAAAATTTAGGTTTTATTTTCTTTGACCTTAATGATTCATTAAACAATTTTAAACAAAACAAAATTTCGTCTATATATTTTTGAGACCTTTCTACTTTTTTATGTTCTGCAACATCTATATTCTCTAAATAATAAATGTACTGTTTTTGACTTTGTAATAAATAATATCTCGTTATATTGAATTCAAATTCATCAGAAGATTCGACATTACCTTTAAACTCATTTTCAAAGTCAACAGCTTTTACAACTGCTTCTTTATAGTTTTCTGCATCTAAAACTTTACTTATAGTACCACTCTTTGTTCCTGGCACATGAAGTCTTGATTTATACTTGTGAAATTGAAAATTTTTACAATTCGAAAATTTTCTGTTTGTTAGTTTACATAATGGTTCAATTTGAACATTTTTCCCATCTTTTTCGATCGTTTTGTTAGTCCACGAAAAGTTTTTTTTACAACCATCTACGGAACAGTATATATATAAACCTTTATGCTTCTTGTTAGGTAACTTCTTCTTTTTCGCCATGATTTTTATAAGTTTTCAAGTTTATCTGCTAGATTAGACCTTTTTTCTCTACGACTAACACTACTGTAACCTACATTGATTTTATCTTCAGCTAAATGTTGTAAATATCCTAACTTATCATTTTCTTGATAACATTGATAAAGAGTATCCCATTTGTGAGGATATTTTCTTTTAAGTTCATTTATTAATTGCTTGTCTAATTCAATTTCAACAAGAAATCTATGTACTACATTTTTATTTCCAATAGTGTGTATTTTAATATTTACTTCTTCACACCATTTTTTTGCTCCAGCTATTCCTTTAATAAGTAATATTGAACACAATTCTTTTAAATCAATTAATTTTTCATCTGCTTTTGATACTTTCATTTTAATTAAATTAATACACTTCCATTTCTGCGGTCGGCATATTAGTTTGGATTCATTTGGGAGTTGCTCTCCTTTTTAATTATAGTATTATGGACGCTCTTTAATTGTTCTTTTAATTTGTACAATTTTTCCACGTGCTTGTTTTATTTCAATGTTTTGATAATCGTGACCTTTTAAGATATTCAAAATCCTTTCGCCATTAGAAACAATTTCTGTACTTTCTATGGTGTCAATCTCCCCACCTTTTTTTGTAATTTTTACAGACTCAAAGTTTTCAGATCGTAAAATAAGTAGTACATGAAGCTCATCTTTACTCAATCCTTTAAATTGATCTAATGATGGTTCTCTGTAAAGTGATTCGATATTAAGTTTTATAAGTTGATTAAGATTTAGAATAACATGATTTGTTAATTCATTTTTTTGCATTTTATCAATAATTGCATATGCATTTAAAACTTCTGTCTTTGCATCTTCATCAATAACAATATAAATCGGATTAGTATTTAAAAATATTTCAATAACTGCTAGATTCAGCATTTCTATTTCTTGTGCTTGTTCATCATTAAATTCAACAATTTCTTCGATTACTAAAAGTTGTTTTTTAACACATAAAATTTTCTCAAAAGTGAACCCAAATTTTTTAAGTTCTTCAATAATTCCAATCCATAAAATATCAACTAAACTATATGTATTCCATCCCTTTTCATCAGAGACATGAAGTGGAATTAATGTTTCTTTTTTCCAAATATTTAATACTTGTCTCGAAACACCAGTAATGTATTTAATTGAATATACCTTTTCATTTAATTTTTTATTTAAGCTTACTAAATTTATTTTTTCTTTTTTTTTCACGATAAATTGATTGTTTTTCAAATATAAACAAAAAAGTCAAAACACATTGACGTTTTATAAAAAATGTCAATGTAGTTTGACTTTTAATATGTTAATTTATTGTATTACAAAGAGTTAAAAGTATTTTTTTAATTCATTTTTTTAATCAGTTTTTTTAACGTTAAATTTTCATTTTCTTTTGAAATAATTAATTCATTTTTAACATTGTTAAGACTTTCTTCTAAAAGATTAATTTTTTCATTTAATTGAAAAATTCTAGTTTCATAATCAACTTTAATACCACCTAAAATGTTGTAAAAAAATTGTGAAGCATCATTTGAAAGTAATTTTGAAAAAGTGTAAATCATTGTATCAAGCTTAAAAGCTTTGGCTACTTCTTGATATTCAAAACTAATAAAGTCTTCAATTTTATCTTTGTCAAATTTTAAATCTTCAAGTTTGAATTTTTTATTTCTAAACACAGATTCTTTCTTTTGTCTATGAGCTGGTAAAAACTTATTCAAGTCATATTTGAATTCAACATTCTCGTGATAGAAATAATTCATATCCACATTGTATTCTTTAGCAAAATTTATAAGGGCAATGTGTGTAATATGATTTAGCCCTTTGATAACTCTTGAAATAAGTCCCAAACTTTGCGGATAGATTAACTTATTTATTGCATGATAACTATCAGGTTTAATTCCTACGCTTTTGGAATCTTTGATTACTTGATTTATCGCTTTTATAAAAAGCTCATCAATTTCATTAATTTCATTTTTTTTTTGTTCTGTATTTTCCATGATTAATAGGTTTATTTTCAATTGTTTACTGAAAATATTAGGGTTTAGGTAAATTCACTACAATAGTAATTCAGATATTTTTTAGGTAAATTTTATCTGTTTTTATGTATATTTGAGTGTATTTAAGACCAAATATATTAAATTTTAATTAATAATTACTTAAATTCTTAATTAAAATTTGGTCTTTTTTATATCAAATTTTGTTAAAATTTACATCAAAGTTTATTGAATATTTTACAAAATTTTGTTAAAAAATTTAAAGAAAACAATTAAAGTATTGCATGTATGTATGAATCAGATGACTATAAGTCGTTAAAAAAACGGATGTCAGAACTATTCGACAATCCAACAACAGAAGTTGCTAACCACTCAGGACGTTCGCAACCTACTGTAAGTAAATTTTTCAAAGAAGTAGTTATAAGACAAAAATCTTGGTTGTCTTGTTACGAATCTTGTTTGGTACTTGTAGAAAAACAAGAAGCCAAGCTGAAGAAACTCTACGAAAAATCAAATAAGTTGATTAATAAAAATGAGTCAACTATTACTAAAGAACAATAGCCTATGAAAAAGTCAATTGTTCAAAAAGATATTGAAGTTGCAAAGACTCATATCGAAAGCATTAAACATGATATCGAGATGTTAAAAAAACACTCTAGTCCAAACCTACGTCGCAGACAGCAAAAATTGATGCGTCGAAATTGTTCCATAGATGAACATCATTCATTTTTCAACGGTTTTTAAGGTACTAGATCAATTTGTAAAAACTCATAATTCAAATAGCGATACACTTTCCAATCATTTGCGACAACCCATTGTAGCAACTGCAAAAGAAATTATCAAAATTTATTCCCTATCACTTCAAAAGGCTCATAAAATCCAACCTTTAGCCTTAGATGATATTCCACCTATGGAAACTAATAGCGCACAGCTAGCAAAAATGGCTAATGTGAGTGAAAGAACCATCAGGAGACACATACAGCGTCTACTAGATACAAATGTGCTTACTGAAAAAGTTTACAAAGGAAGAAAAGCTAATTATCAGCTTCGATTTAACTCAAATATTCTGTTAATAAATGGTTTAAAAGCTGTTAAGAAGCAAGAATATGATGAACATAAGCAAAAAAAGGAAATTACTGACAATCAGTTTTTTAAAACTTCTTTACGGACAACTTGTCCGCAATCAGAATCTAGTAACAATAGTTACATAAATAATGTAATAATAGCAGTTGATAACAAGTTAAAAAGGAGTTCGCTCCCGCTCACGTCACATTATTTTTCTGGAAACAAAACTGGTAACAAATTTTCAAGATACGTAGAGAAGGAAGGCGCAAAACAAATTAATGAGCCACTCTCGCAGGGCACACCAGGCGCGAAAAAAAATGAACCAAAAGATGTTGAGTTTAGTAAAAAACACCCCTCAAACTCGTACGTTTTACAAAATAATTTTGTAGAGAAGGAAGGACAAAGCAAAGAAGTCAGAAAACAAGCAAAAGACACAGCTTCAATGCTTGAGACTTCTTGCTTTTCCTCCCTTAATCTCTATGTTGATTCATTATGGAATCTTTCAAAAGAAACAATTTACAAAAACACTTTTCTTACTGAATATCAAGAGTTAAGAGCAAAAGAGTTGTTACGGGATTGGTACAAACCCGTTGCTGAACCGAATTTGGCAAAAGTTCACAACATTTATGTTCAGCGTATAGAATTGGTGCGTAAATATTTGGTAAAAGATACCGAAAATAGATACGTTCAACTGCCTGACAGATACTTTGATGTGACTAATAAACATGGATTTACAGGCACTAAAGCTTGGTATGAAACTCATATTAGGGCAAAGCAAAAAACAAGATTGAAACTAATTTTACACGCTCAAATTCGTCGTTTTATAAACAACGAAAACAAGGATACTTCCAAGCAAATACCACGATTACAATTATTTAGAGATTGTGAAAAGCGTGTTGGAAACCTTAACACACCTGAATTGACAAATCAATTCTATGCTTCTATTTTAAATAAAACATCGTTCAATTATTCACAATATAATACTTGATAAAATGAAAAAAAAATCAAATAATTCATTGGCTACATTTAGTCAAAAAGTAAAAGACGCAGTTACTGACTTATCCGTAGATGTTTTTGGCTATCAAAAAATAGTAACCAAAAATATCATTACAAATATTGAATTTATTTCAAATAAGACTAAGATTCCTAAAGCGCGTCTTTTTTTAAAAATCTATCAAAAAGATCATTCAATTAAAGCCTTTTTATTCGATCAATCTAAAGCTATCCAAGCAATTCCTACAAAAGAACTTGCCAATTTTTTTATTGATAGAGAAACAGCAGAACTATCAAGGATTCAAAACAAGATTGCCTTCAGTATTAAAAAATATCTTAATGATTTTTCCGTAAAAAATAATTTGGATATTGAAAAACTTGCGATATGGATTTATGTTAAAAATGAAGAAGTAATAATTCACGCTTTTCATAACGATCAATTTATAAGTAAGATTTCTATGGGATCATTAATTAAATTTTTTAGGTTATGAGCGCAACAAAAGGTTGGAAACTGAAAGAAGATTCAGAAACCAAAATGATTGTTTGGTTTGCTGATGGAAATATAAGAACCATGTATTCTATTGATTGGAATTATAAATTTTCAAAGACTAAAAAACGTGAGATCGGACTCGCTCGCTTCTTCAAAAAAGTCGAAGATTATGGAGAAAAAGCTGCAACAATTGAAATTTATGATAATCGTACGGGAATAAGAATTGCAAAATATTGTAGTGGTATTGAAATGGAAATTAATTAAAAGAAAACATGAAAAAAGTAATTCATTTAAAAGAAAAATTGGCATCAAATTCAAGGTTCAATACCAAATATGATTTGAGCGAAGATGACAAGATACATTTACTATATGTATCTCCGAAATTAAATGCTATGGGATATTATCGAATGATCGCCCAAGCGCTTGAATTAGACAAAACAAAAACACATAAGAGTATTATAACAAATATAGATAGTAATGATTTTAATAATTCATTAAATGACCTGACAACGGTATTGGACGAACGTTTGCTAGTCTGGGCAGATTACATCATATTTCCACCTATTTTTAGTGATATCACGTATCTTTTAAAAGCAATCGAATCTTTTAATCCAATGATTCAAATTACATTCAATGTAGATCAAAATTATTTTGCACTTAATGAAATGAGTTATGGAAAAAGAAAAATTTCAAAAACCGAATTGTTAAATCTGGAGAACAACTTAGCGTGTGCGGATCTGTTATTGGTTGCTAATTTGAAATTTAAAAACTTCTTGCACCGATATATAAATATGCGCCATCCAAATGCTGATGTGGTCACACAATTTATTCCGAATTTGATTTCTAAAATTGGATATGAAAATATGCCGAAAATCATCAAAAATGATACAGAACTATTTCGTATTGGAATTATAAAACCAACATTAAAAGATTTGAATTTCATAAAAGAGTTATTCAAAAAAATAAGTCAAAAATTAAAAGAAAAAATTCAATTAGTCTGCTTAGGTAGTTCTACTACGTATGAGATCATAGAGAAGCTTGACTTACATAATGATATAGAATTTCATAAAACCGTTAATTTTAAAACCTTCTTTTTTAAGCTAAATCAACTCAAGCTTGATTCAGCTTTACTACTTGCAAAAGATTCTACATACAACAAACACCATAGCAGTTATTTATACTTGGAACTTTCAGCTTTTGGTATTCCGACAATTACATCAATTTATCATTCTGCTAGTAAAAATATAACAGATGGTGTGGATGGACTCTTAGCGTCAATAGAACCCGAATGGATAAAAGCACTTGATTTACTTATAAATGTAGATGGAATTAAAGAGGAAATAAGTAATAAAGCTATTAAGAATGTTTGGAAGAACTATAGTTTTTCAAAAAAACAAATTCAAAATATTACTGAAGAAATATTCTTTTAAGAAAAAAGAAAAGCCTTGTTAGGGCAAGGCTTCTCAATTCAGCGAAATTTAGTTTTACGATAATCTAGTGGTAATTGATAAAAAAAGAACTAAAAACTGAACATCTTAACAGTAGAAACCCTAATTGGAGCATTAAGGATTCCATCTGTTAAAAAGGGATTTAAAAAAGCTAGGGAATTTTGTTTATTAAGGTAATAGTATGCAATAATAAGCATTAGTAAAACTAGGACTAATGATAGTATAAATCCTGTAAAAAATCCTGCTATAAAACTTTTCCTTTTATCGGTCATAATGTTTGTTTTAAAAGGATTGGCGAAAATCGCTTTTCGATATGTCTATCATTTTGTCAAAAAAACAGGTTTATGAAATCTATTTATATTTATGACTTTTCGCCAACCCAGTAAAATCTACTATCAATAGATAAATGAAAAGCGGTAGAATTATTTTATTGTCTATAACCAAAACCATATACTAAAAAGGATATGAATTTTTCTTTCTCCGCTTTTCTTTAATCAACCTTATAAAAACTTCAAATAGGTATATTTTTATTAAATTAGCTGTCAGTTTAAATGACAAAGTGGCTGTTTTTGATTCCCGAATTAAACTTTCGTTTAAAAATCAAAAACGTCATACATATGATTTGCCACTTTGCCAAACTTAATTAAAACAGTCAAATCTGGTTGAGTTTAAGCCACTCAGATTGACCAAATCAAAGCTTTAGTTCCCGTGGATTATTCGCTAGAATGCGGGAGTTTTAAAGCTTTTATCATGAAAAATTATTCTTCACTAATATCTTTGAGTAATCCCTTTACTAATTGTGTAGTAATTACTGTATGAATACCTTCAATTTGTTTTTTTGCTATACCAAACGTATTTTCTTCACCAATTACTTCTTCTTTAATTTTTTCTAGTTCAATACTATTAAAACTGATTATATTGTGAATCTTATTCATTATGATATGCACTTTGCAAATCAAAATCGATAATACAATCGTCGCTATTATTAAAATCGAGATAAATATTAAAACAATCATTTCATTCATTTTTTTTAAATTAAAATTTATTAATAATATTGACTATCTTAACTTTGTAAATCTATTTGGGGTAACAGATTATCATTATCAAATTTCTATGTAAAAGTTTTGGTTTTTATTTTAATATATTTGATACATAATGACAATGCAATATACTTAAAAGTATTATAAAATACAATCAAAGTTTTATAATTTATAAATAAAATAAATGCTCGAACGTATTCTTAAAGTATTAGAGGAGAAAAAAATCACTGGTTATCAAATCAGAGAAAAATCAAATGGACTGATTTCTCAAGCTTCTGCTGATAAAATTAAAACTAGAAAAACTTTGAAACCTAGAAAAAGTACATTAGAAGTTTTGGTTAAAATTCTCTGTACACATTACAACGTTTCTAAAGATTGGCTTCTTCAAGGAGAGGGAGAACCATATCTTGAAAACGATGATAACTTTTACCTTGAAAAGCATGGTGTAAGGTTTGAAGCTATTGAAATTATAGATTATTTTGTAGAAAATAAAGACGAGTTTTTTAAGAGGTCAGAATATCTTAAATTATTTGTGAAAGACCTAGTTGAAAAAGGAGTTACTGAAAGACTAAATGAATTAAAAGAATACTTGCAAATTTTTAATTCTAATCAGAAAAATTAATTAAAAGAAGTAAATCATCTACCGTGAAATTTTCAGTTACGAAATTAAGGTTGCTCTCTTTTTGATTTTCAACTAATTTTTCAAGCTTTTCTCTCCTTTTTACAATTTCCTCTAACTTTTTAAGTAAATCATCGTCTTTAAGAAATCCATCATCGTGAAGACGTTTGAGTTTTTTTAATTCTTCTTCAATCTCTTTCATGCTTAATCTCTTTTAGAACATCCCACATTTCTGGTTCTTTTTCTTTTTTAGTATTGCTTAATACAAAGCCTACTAAATCACGAATATTTAGCATGTACGCTTTAATCTGTTTATACCTTTTATCAATTATAATATATACGCTAATGGCAATTGCTAATGATGTGGCAAGGGAGAATAATAAATACGTTGTTTTTTCAAAGTCCTGATGATTATATAATGCCCAGTATATAAAATACAGTGCAATAGTAAGTAAAGTAAGATGTAAAAATAGTTTACCTTTTCTCGCTCTATTGGGTTCTATATATGAATTAATAAAGTTAAAAAGTGCATACAGAAATAAACCTAATGCCCAACCAATTTCTCCAATAAACTGCTGAAAATCTTCAAAACCTAGAAACCTTATTTCTTTACTTACTTTTTCTAATTTTTTTGAAGCTATATCAGTAATAATTTTTTGTTCATAATAAGCTTTATATTCAGGTGAATCTTTAAACTTGTTTTTTAATGCATTTAATAAATCAGTTCTTTTTGCTTTTTCAGAGATATGTTGATTAACTGCTTCTAAATAAGGTTTTGGTACATCAGCTATAGATTCGTGAATGAAGAAAGCGGTAGTACAGACTACCGCTAATAGTACATAAATATATTTTACAAAAAAATTACTCTTCTTCGTTACTGCTTTGAGGATTTGTTCCTCCGTTGGAGTTGACACTGTCTTTTTTGTCAGTTGCTTCAAATTGAATTTCAGTTTCTTCATCTGCTAGGCTAGTTGGTTCACAGTTTGTACATAAAACCATTCCTATTATTGTTAACATAATTAATATTCCTTTTTTCATACTATTTATAGATTAAAGATTATACATTAATCTCAAATGTATATGAAAAATAAATTAGTAAGAAATATACCTATTACTTAATAAGAAATGTTTTTGCTAAAGTAAAAAAAGTAAGATTTAATCAAAAAATATTTACTCATATTTTTCTATAAGTATGCTAAAACCACACCTAAAGTAAGGTATAAAAGTAATTAAATTTAAAAAGTTTTATATTTTTGTAAAACTTTTGTAGTAAATTTGTTTTTTTACTCTTAAACTAAAAAAAGGTAAGTTTTCAAAAAGGGGAAGCTTACTAATGATTTTCAATTCTCAAAAAAAGCTAGTGATAGACCTAATTTACTACATGTCGATTTAACTAACCTATATTTTAAGCTCTCTAGGAGATTTTACTTTTTATCAATATATAAATGAACGTTGTAAGCCAACAATTAAATTTCACTTTAACTATTGGTTCTCAATATTTTAAAATCATGTTTTAATCCACGACCTATTTTACTACATTAACGATAGCATGGTAAAACCGTGATTGCTTTTACTTCTTTTTTTTCTTACTCGTAACGCCACTAGAAAATTCTAGCGGTAGCCATTCTAGCGACATCTGGGGTTCTCAATGTCAAATTCATGCGTTCAATTTTGTTGGCATAATATTGAAAGTATTTATGAATTTCTTTTGGAATCAAACTCGGATAAATATTTAAACGATCTGTATAAATGCGTTTAGGCTGTAATAGTAATATTTTGTTGATTAATGGACGAATATTGTCTTTCGTTTTTCTACCGACAAAAAAATCAATCACAGACTTTGTTTGTTGTTCAATCGCATACGTAATCCAAGTGAAATCTTCTTTTCGTTTTATAAATGTCCACATTTCATCAACTTCAAATTTACATCCAAGTTTATTGAAATAAGGAATTTTAATTTCATTAGCTATTTTTAGCATTCGCGAAAGAACAGTCTTTTTTGAAATTTTCAATACTCTTGAAATACTTCTTATTCCGCAACCTTCTTTCAGTAAAGAAATTATAAAACTATTTGCGTGTTTATTATAAGATTCATAAGTGTATTTTAAATGAAATTTCTTATTACAAAACGTACATTTATAACGTTGCTTACCACTTTGAAAACCATTTTTAACTGATCGACTTCTACATTTTGGACATTGTGTTTTTTTCATACCTTAATGTAACCCACGTAGGATTAACAATCCCTTATTTTATAGGATTTAAGAAACGTTCGTGTTTTCTAACATATCAAAGAACGAAGAAAAACAGTAATCAACATTTAAGTTAACTACTGTTTTTCAGTTATTTATAATTTAAATTAAAGTCATGTCCTAATTTACACCATTACCACTTCATTCATTTACATAAACTTCCTCATTTACAAATAAATAACGTTTTATAAAATTTTTCTCCCCATCCATCAAGGTGTCTCTTTGTTCAACGAGGATTCCTCTAATATGATTTATTCCTTTATCTGCAAAACCAGTTCTAAATGCAATTGTACGTTTTGACCAGTATTCATCATAAGTTTCATTTCCTTTAATTTCATCATCTTTTAAGCTCTTTATAGTGTCGTATTCAACTTCATTGTAATTTGAGAAGTCTGATTTTAAAACAGAATAATGCTCTTTAGGTGTTAAGAAAAATAAGCTTGAGAAATCTTCTTCATATGATTTTCTTAACATTATCTGTACTTGAAAATTTTTATTCTGTTTTATTGAATCATAGAATTTTATTCTGTAATGATTTCCATATGTATACAAGGTGTCTTTCCCTTCAATAGCCCAATATTGATTTAAAAAGTTTTTATGATCAATCTTAAGATATTGATAAACACTTTTAATTTTATCATCAGGAAATTCAAAAGCGATTCTATTTCCTAGGATAAATCCGTTTTTAGTAATGTAAGATGAATCTTTAAGTTTTCCATCTACATAGAATGCTCTCAATCTAAAACTATCTTTTCTTTTTGAGGGATAATATATTGATTTTGTTGGTAATCCTAGTTTATTTTCTCCCAGAAAAATACTATCACTTTGTTTAATCGAGTCATTCTTGTCAATCGCTTTTTTATCATGCTTACATGATAAAAAAACAATCAAAGCACAGATTATTAAATATTTTTTCATGAATTAGTTTGCTTTATTTTTTACTTTAATATCTCTTAATCTAGTAGAGTCAATTTTATAATCTTTAGTCATAGGAGTCCAGTTTCCCCTTAATCCTCCAAAACTAGGTGATACTGTATCTATTAAAATAGATTGATCTCCTAATTGATTAGAAGTATAGGTTGTAACTATTGTTCTTGTAGCAGAATCATTTGCAATTCTATTTATAGCATCTATAGTTTTCATGATTTTTTTACCTCGCTTCATTTCTTTTTTAAATTCTTTGGCACCTTTTTTTAAATCTGTTGCAAGGTTCTTTTTAGCTTTATTATATTCTCTTCTAATATTATTACTTCGTTTTTTTGCTTTTTTTACTTTCGCATAACCTGCAGCTTGATTTATGAATTCAGCATTAACTTCTTCAACATCATCTTTACTTACTGTGGCTAAGTGAGTTTCTCCAGAAGCTTCACCTGAATCATCGACAAATTTATACCCGCCATCATCTGTTACTTCTTTCTCAGGATCAGGTACATCTCCAACCCCAGGAATCCAGCTGGTAACATATTCAAATCCTTCTTTAAACATTTTTCCCAAATCATCCATGTCATTATTAAATTTCGTCCATTGATCATGGCGATTTTACTTTTTATCAATATATAAATGAACGTTGAAAACCAACAATTAAATTTCACTTTAACTATTGGTTCTCAATATTTTAAAATCATGTTTTAATCCACGACCTATTTTACTACATTAACGATAGCATGGTAAAACCGTGATTGCTTTTTCTTCTTTTTTTTTCTTACTCGTAACGCCACTAGAAAATTCTAGCGGTAGCCATTCTAGCGACATCTGGGGTTCTCAATGTCAAATTCATGCGTTCAATTTTGTTGGCACAATATTGAAAGCATTTATGAATTTCTTTTGGAATCAAACTCGGATAAATATTTAAACGATCTGTATAAATGCGTTTAGGCTGTAATAGTAATATTTTGTTGATTAATGGACGAATATTGTCTTTCGTTTTTCTACCGACAAAAAAATCAATCACAGACTTTGTTTGTTGTTCAATCGCATACGTAATCCAAGTGAAATCTTCTTTTCGTTTTATAAATGTCCACATTTCATCAACTTCAAATTTACATCCAAGTTTATTGAAATAAGGAATTTTAATTTCATTAGCTATTTTTAGCATTCGCGAAAGAACAGTCTTTTTTGAAATTTTCAATACTCTTGAAATACTTCTTATTCCACAACCTTCTTTCAGTAAAGAAATTATAAAACTATTTGCGTGTTTATTATAAGATTCATAAGTGTATTTTAAATGAAATTTCTTATTACAAAACGTACATTTATAACGTTGCTTACCACTTTGAAAACCATTTTTAACTGATCGACTTCTACATTTTGGACATTGTATTTTTTCCATACCCTAATGTAACCCACGTAGGATTAACAATCCCTTATTTTATAGGATTTAAGAAACGTTCGTGTTTTCTAACATATCAAAGAACGAAGAAAAACAGTAATCAACATTTAAGTTAACTACTGTTTTTCAGTTATTTATAATTTAAATTAAAGTCATGTCCTAATTTACACCATTACCGATGTTTCCATTGAACATATTATTATTGCTCAAAAGGATGTCATATTTTCCAATTCCATGATTGAAGCGGTAAATAAGGCTATCAAGCATCAGTTTCTTTATCAGCATGAAATTGCTAATTCAAATCAGCTTCATGAAATCCTCGATCAATCTGTTTCAATATATAACGATATACGACCACAAATGAGCCTTGGCGGAAATACTCCCGAAGAAACATTTCATGGAATTACTATTGATTTTTCAAAGTATTCTCAAGATTTCAATGAACATAAAGCCTACAGAAGACAGCAAAACAAGAAAAATACTTGTAAAATGTGTCTGTAAAATCGAAACCTCTAATAAAAGTAAAAAGTAACATTGAAAAAACAACATTACTTTTTACTTCAATCTTTAATTTCTAGCTAGAACTTGTAACTATTTCATTTTCAACACCTGTTCTTTATAAGGGACAGATTATTTTAAAATAGTCGTGGAGATTGCATAGCACCAATTTACTACACTACCTACCATTAATTACCAATACTATCACTTACTTTCTCTATAAGATCTCTACCTTCTTTACCAACCAGATCTTCTATTTTCATATCATCATAGAGAAATCCATAAATTATTTCTGCAAAAGCATCATTCTTGTATTTATTACTTCCTTGAAATAAAATTATAATTCCATTACGGACACTATAAAAATTTTCAAAAATAAACTCTTCCTCTTTATCATTTATAAGTGTGGCTCTTATATAACCATGATTTGAACCAATAAATTCTTCTTTTGGGATATATGATTTTTCTAATATTTTTATTACTGTATTAATTTTTTCTTTATCAGTAATAACTACTTCTTTTTTTAATTTCTGCCCTTGATCGTATCCTCTGTTAACAACCGTTATACTTTTTATTTTTCCATTGAAATCAAAGTTACTTTTTGTTGTATCCTTTTTACATGAAATTATAGCAAAAAGTAAAAGGCACAGAATAAAATTAATTCTTTTTTCCATTTCTTATTTTATAGGTTTTTTTATTGTTGATTTTAATATTGATTCAGAAACATAAGCGGCGGCTCCAGTTCTTACACCAGTAGGAAGTGAGGTAGTAATTGTTGACGTTACCCCAACATAATTTGGAGTAAAATCAAAAAGACCGTCGGTTCCCCAAAAAACATTACCTCCAATAGAACCTATTCCTCCTGAAATTCCTTTTGTAAATCCTTCAAGTGAACCTCGGTTAAATTTAGATTTTCTTCCTATATTATGAATTCCACCTATTTCGATGCCAATACTTATAGAGGCACCTACATTTACGGATGGATTTTTTGATCCATATAGAAAAACACCTCCCGCATCTTCACCACTAAGAAATGCTACAACATCTAATTGACCTGAAAGTCCACCTCCTAAAGCTCCCCCAATACCTAAACTTACTTGTATCGCATCAATTTGACCTATTGTAGATTCTAATTTATTAAGATAATCATCCAAACCTTTATGAATTAAAGGTTTTTTGGGTTCATACTTATTAGTTATTGGCTCTACAGTTCCACTATCAGGATTAATAACATCTAAGTCAACTGTTACATCCACTTTATCTGTTTCTATAATTAATGCTTCTTGATATTCTCCCTTTAAATTTTTAGTTCTTATAGTGATATCTTGTGGTCCCATACCAGTTGGATCAACAAACTTTAGGGGACTATTATAGACGTAATTATAAGGAGACCAAGATAGATAGTCTTCTGCAAGAGGATCAATATTCATCCAGCGTCCAATAGAAGCATCATAATTTCTAGCAGAAAAATCTAACCATTTCAGTCCAAGTTCATCATTTTCTTCTTTTCCACCAAAACCATAGTTATGATTTCTTCCAGTTATTACATTGTTATACCCTCTTTGTTTTAATCCAAATGGGTAATAATTACTTTCTTCTTTAATTTCAGAAGTAATGTCAATTACTCCATTACCATTCATATCTTCATAAGAGATTCTAATGTTACCTAAATGGTCTTTGAACTGAAATGTATAACTCATCTCGACTCCGCTCGATGTAACAGTTGGTTCTACATATCCTTCTGCGTGATTGAAAAATTGTAAATTCTCGACACCATTATTGTCAATCTTGTAGACAAAATTCCCAGCATATTGCGTAGTAACTAAACTATTATTTTCTGAAACTATTTTAGCCATTTTTATTCCTGTAGCATCGTAAATGTAAGAAATGTTCCCGCTATTGCCAAAATTAATTGTTGTTGGCAGATTTAAGTGATTGTAAGTAATACCGTTAGGAATAATTTCTTTGTTTACATCAGCTGTCATGTTTCCATTTACATCATACATGTAATCATTTTCAGGTGTATGTACATCTTTAAAACCAGCCGTATCTGCAACATCGGTAACTTTTAGTAATGTGTTACTATTGCTGGCATAGTTGTAAGTTAGTTGGTCAATAATATCCACTGTAGGGTTTGCAACTTCTGTTATTCCCATTCGTTCTAATGAGAGAATGTTTCCGTTTTTATCATAGGATACGTTATTTAAACTGTAATTCTCGATATCATTATTAGTAAGACTCGTTAATACTTGTCCACTTTGGTAGGTAGCATTTGTAATTCTATTAAGTGCATCATATTGATATCCATAACTTCTTAAATTGAGATCATTGGCGGTTTTCCAATGGGTTTCACTAATATTTCCATTGAATAGTGTTGTAGTTCCCAGTAAATTAGATGTATCATAATTTATTTTAAAAGAAAATAGTTTGTTTTGATCATTTGCATCTACATCATTGATTCCTTTAAGCCAACCACGAACAGTATAGCTATAATCAATTTCTTGAAGTGGATTTACTTCTGTATTTCCAACTTTTTTGCCTTCTAAACTTCCTAGTTCATCATAGGTATTCGCAAAAATTAGTTCTTCTTGTTGATTATTGATTTGTTGTTTTTGAGTAAGTAAACGCCCCACATGGTCATAGGTAAAACTATCAATGGTTACAATAGGTGTATTTCCATTTTTGGTATGTACTGATTTTGTTTCTAATACTTTTCCAGCAAAATCAGGTTTTGTTTCTATTATATCTAACGTATTTAAATACTCATTTTTTGAAGCTACATAAATAGAGTTTCCTTTTTTATCATAATGTGTTATGGTAGTAATCCAATCATTTGTACCTAATACTCGCACCTTCGTTCCTGTTGGTAATGTTTTTGTATTCCCTGCTATTTGAATATCATACACTTGTGAGTTTGGCGACAAAGTCAACGACGGCTCATTAAAATCATAGTTATCATAATAATTTAAAGTGTGTATTTCTACAATGCCAGGCGAAGCTAACCCATCGTAATAATGATTATCATTACCAATTGGTGTTGTAACGCGAAAAGCATTTAAATTTTGACTATTATTAACGATTTCTTGCATTTGTATACGTGTCAACGAATACGTGGGTTTCCAATATAGTCCTGTCATCACGGGTCTTGAAAAAGCATCATAATGTGTAACAAACCATTTATCTTCCAAGCGAAGCTTTGCATCTTGTAAAAGTGCTGGACGATTGAGTTTATCATATACAATATATTCCCATCCTTTACTTGGTATTTTCTTTTCTACAACTCTGTTTTTATAATCATAATGATAGATGTAGCATAATCCTTGTACTACTTCAGTAGCAATTTCATAGTTAGTTGTTGAACTTGGTTGCGTCCCTGTAAATATTGGAAAAGCTGATGTAATTGTTCCACTACCACTAATATGTAATGCATTTTCTTTAATTGAGAACTCATAGCTGAATTCTTCACCTGAGAATGTACCAAGTGTTACATCTGAAATTCTTCTTTTGAGTCCCAAATCAACCACTAAACCTTCTCTAAAAGCAAGTGGTTTTGTGGTATTGATATTCATTTGTACTGATACCACATCGTTTTGATCTACTGAAATATGCATGCCACCTTGTCCACCATATTCATTTTGAATAGTTACATTTAAAATATCTGAGTTAGGATATTCTTTTAATTGAGATAGATAATTATCCGTAAACTTTTCGTCTACTTTTAAAAGTGACACCCATGGAAAATTTTTACTATAATTTAGTTTTGTGTTACTACTAAACGATTGATTGAGTCCAAGAAGTTTTCCTTCTCCTTCAATAAATAATGCATTATTTTTTATCAAAAATGTATACTCATAATTTTCTGCCTTAATAACACCTAATTCCGTATCTTTAAATTCCCCTAAGTCTTTTAAAGAAACAACTTCTCCTGTTTTAAGAGGTAATGGCTCATTGGTAGAAAAGTTGATATTTAAAATCAGTTCATTGGTACTTGTATTTCTATTGATTGAAAAACCACCTTGTGCGCCATATTTATTTTCTAAATCCGCCGTTAAGATATCATCATTTTTATATGCGCTTAATTTCTTTTGATATTCTCCTGCCAACTCTTTATCCACCAAAACCAAGTCTAACCATGAATAATTTCGTCCAGTTAATCCCCCTGTTTGGGTAGTAGTCGTAACAACAATATCATCCGAAGCTTTTGGCGGAATAACATAGGTTAAATTTTCATATTTGTCATATACATAATAAGTATCGTGTTTTTTATTTTTGTTAAACGTTCGTTTTAAAATCACTCTTCCAAGTTTGTCGGTGTATTCCTCTGTTGTATGATCTTTTGAAAACTGTTGATTGGGTGTCCAATTTTCGTCCTTGACAATGCTTTTTTGTAACGTTCCATTTGCATAATAACCTTCATACTCAAGCTGAGTCTGTTCAGTATCATTATTAGGATGCGATACCCCAAATTGCATTATATTATCTTTTTCAGGATTTCCTTCTTCAAAGGTGTTTACCTGATATGCAAACTTGATAGAATGATCGTTGTCTGAATTTGGACTTACTGCCCAAGAGTTACCCGGTGCGCCTTGCTTTAAGGGTCTGCCAAGTGGCGAATCATCAAGTATTGTTTCTGAATATGGATTTAACGTATTTTCATACTTATCAGTATTGTAAAATGTAGCCTGATTATTAAATGTATTAGTATGAATATTTCCGTTGAGCGTACTTGTTGCATACGGAAGATATTCTTTGGTCATACGCCCATACTGGTCATATACAACAGGAACAATGATATCCTGTTGTTGTCCACCAGCTTTTACTGAGATTTTCTGAAACGTTCTACCGAGTCCATCAAAATAAGTAACGGTTTCTAGTTTTTGATTTTCAGGAATATTTCCGTCTTGTGTTTCATTTTGATATGCTGTAGTTTTCGTATAATTTTCTGTGGTCGTTTGTCCAATGACTAACATTGGAACCACTATAACGAGTATATATAATAGCTTTTTCATCTTAGTCATTAGTTTTTATAATTGTATTCATTGGTACTTAAAAGGTTTTTATCGGCGTCTTTCACAGTTTTTAATCTGTTAAATTCATCATATTCATAATACATAGTATAGCCTCTTGCATCCGTTACGCTTGTAATTCCAACAAGTGGATCATAGGTGTATGATGTCATATTTCCAGTTGGAAACGTATCACGAAGATTCTGTAGGGTCTGTCTAAGAAATTCTTCGGACATATCATCAGCATCATTGTCAGAAGTGTGCTGTACTGCTAAAATGATATCATTTTGCGTATTGGTAAAGTTAGCGTAGGAAGTATTTTCAATTTTAGCTACAGGTTTTGTAGTATTATACCCCCAAACTAAACAGATGTGTATTCCATTTTCATTATGATATTCCAATACATTTCCGTTGGAATCTCTTTTATCAATCGTTGACAAAGTGGTAAAGTTATTTGTCCCTTTCGCAGACTGATTGCTTTTATGATTTATGATACCTTCAAACAGATCAAAACTATATTTAGTTCTTGATAGTAATTGACTCTGATTGTTAAGTACACGTATACTTTTATGAGAAACTGGCGTAGCAATTCTATTCTGAGTTACTAAACTATTTACATAAGGTTCATTAGATACTTCCGAATCAAAAGGATAAGTAAACACTGATTTTTCTGTACCTTGTTCGGTGAGTACTTTTTGTTCTTTTACAAAAGGATAGTTTGTATCATACTTTATTTCTTGAGTACTAGTGAAACTTCCATTATCTAAATAATTAGTAGTAGTAACTTTTGTGTTTAGATTCCGTTCTATATTGATTTCTGATGTATGAAGAAAAGCTCCACCTATACCACCTTGAACGAATGGGCTACCTGAAATAGTTGTTTCATAATTTAATAGTATCGTATCAAATATCTCGTAATCAAAGTCAAAGTCTATTTGATTCTTAATAAATCCATTCTCAGAATAATGTCTTTCTCGTATTAATTTTCCTCTTTTGATATCGTAATCAATAGCATTTAAACTAGGGTATGAGCTGTTTCTTGTGAGAAAGATATCGCTTACCGAAGTGTTATAAGCATGAACCGTAGTTTCTGATTCATTTGGATGTGTATTTGCAGAAGTATAGTTGTATTCAGTATAACCATTTCCAATCTCTTTTTTAATCACTCTAGCATACCCCACAAAACTTCCATCTGTAAGTTCCAAACTGGTTTTAGTTTTATCGAAATATGTAAAATAACGTTTCCAATCATTTTCAGGTGCGGTCATTGAAAAATTATGAAACCAATAATTACTTGGTAAATCACTTGATTTATTTATATAAGCAAATGTTGGCATTTTATTAATATAACCAGAAGAAGTTCCATTTGAATTTGTATACTCATAGAAAATTTTTCTTGTTCCACCTCTGCCATCATGAAGCGTTTGTTGTTTTATTCTAGCACCTCCAGCGATATATTCTGCTCCTTGTAAATTAAAGGTGTGGTTTTCATACTTAAAGTGTGAACTTCCTCCTGTTGGATATATGATTGTTTTAAGTGTGGCTGTTAGTGAATACGCATTGGGTTCTAACAAATATTGTCCGTGGATTATTCGATAGTTAGAACCATTTGTTCTTTTAAATGGTAATACCGAGTTTTTTCCTTGGTTTTTATAAAAATGTAGTATCGCATTTGGGGGGACTTCTGTATCATCTGTTGAAGACCACTCAAAACCATTGTTGTTGAAGTAGCCTAGATAGTCTCTCTGAAACGAATCTCTTCGTGGTAATGGATTGTCGTAATTGTAGTCAAAAGAATGCTCTTTGGCATTTACCGTAGTATTACTTATTGGTAACTCTTTTACCTTTTCTAATCGTAATCGCTTACATTCTTTTTCATTACAATTCTCCAAAGAATTGAAATAAGAATATTCAAATTCAAAGTGTTTTACAAGCTGATCTAAATTGTTCTTTATTAGTATTTCAGTAAGTGCTTTTTCTCCAACATCGTCTATTCTATTGAGTCCATATATAAATTCTACTGTTCCTTCATCCCATTTGATTTTTTTTAATCTATGCGCTTTAGTGGTACGAGTTGATATAGAATTTTGAAAATGCATATCCCATGTTCCATTACCCAACGCTACATTAGATATGGGCGTGTAATAATAATCATGTATATCATCTGTATCTAATGGGTCTTGATAGGTAGCTGTAATATTTTTAATTCGTTCAGGTGTTGCTTTGAAATACGCTTCATATTCAAAAATTACTTCTCTATTGTGTACAGGGTCAATAATTTTTGATAGATTCCAATTGGTTGAACCAAGTCCTTCATTAGCAGAGTTCCAAAATCCACGGTATGTTGCTTCACTATAATCTTTGGTATCAAAGATATATTTAAGACCGTTCGTATTTACTACCTCAAAAGAAGGAAAATCTAAATACTCATAATTATAAAATGGAATTCCATTGACATAAAAACTAGCAGGATCATTTCCATGTGATACATCGATAAGTCTTGGAATTATAGATGTAGTTCTTTGAAGTTGATTCTGTACTTTTACCCCCGAATGATCTAAAAAGATAGCATTAAACACTCGATTGGCAAATGGTGTAGTGTTGTCCGTTGGATTTTGATCTTCTAAATAAAATTTAGAGCTAAGTCCAGGTGCATTTGCATAGAAGAAGTCAGGAGAGGAATCAATTTTACTCCATTCAGCAGCAGCTTCGGAATCAGAATGTACCCATCCAGTTGGAACTTTATAATAACTAAATGGTTCAGGTGATTTTCCTCTATGATTGCCTATTTGTGTAACAATGGTTTCATAACTCCCTGCATTATCTCCTGTATCATCAGGCACAGCGTAACCAGTACCATAAAAATCATCGTCACTTAAGTCCTTAACTACTTTTAATATGCTTCCGTTGGCATTTAAACTCCAACCTAAACCTACATTAGATGCAATATCACTCACTTTTATTCCAGAAGTATTGTAACTTAAAGAAATAGGCACATTGATATCTCCAATAGAAATATCATATATTGGAATGCCAACATTGATTTTTCCTGTATACAAATTCTCAGGAATTAGATTGCTTTCATGGAAAGCTTTGACTGATGGTGTTGCAAAAACATCATCGCCTGGCGCACCTCTAAAATAATTAGGCTTGCCATCTTGTGCATTTATGAACTGTAGAAATACAATACATAAAAGATACATTAAATAAATTTTCTTCACTTTTTTAAAATTTTTTAAGTTAAACATAAATGTGTTGGAGTAGTGACTCCGCTTTCAGCAGACTATTTTTTATACTATTGTTGTATGACGTAATTGTTTAGGGATTTTATTTTTGAAATACTTGTTTAAGCACTTTGTAAATACTTTGAGAATTTATTATTCTTACGATGACTTACTGGCAAGGTTATTTCTCCTTTTAAATGAACAAGACGGTATTTACGTTCATATAGCGTTAGTTGTGAAAGATTTATAAGGTAGGAACGGTGTATGCGTATAAATCCGTCAGATGTTAATTTTTCTTGATAATATCCAATCGATTTGGAACTTAGTAGTTTTGTATTATCATTTAAGTAAAGCCACGAATAATTTTCGTAGGCTTTTACAAACAGAATCGTGTGTTTAGATATATATTGTCCTTTGTGTTTACTACCTAAACAGATATAATCTTTATTATGTAGTATTTCTTGTGTATTTACTATGTTATTTTCTACTTGTACCATGCAATAAATAGTTGTTTTATTAGTATTGGATATATAAGGGTATCTGTAGGTATTTATCTACAAAGAAAACTGCTTTTTACATACAATGCTGAAATTTTGTATAAGCGTTAAATTTTGTCTTTAAAATTTAATATAATTACATTTTGTAAAGGTTTTAATTTAAATTGTAAAGCTTTTAGGTTATAACATTACTATTTATATGGCAAAAACATAATTTTGTTAAACAAGAGTTAATTGCTAAAATTGTAATGAAGAAAAACTAAAGATTACACTCAACAATGATTATATTTTTAAGATCAGTTGTGTAGTTTGGAGATAGATTATTTTGATGCATCACTTATGAAGAGCCAAATTTTTGACTAGTGCTATTAAGAGTGTTTTTCCACATTTTTGAGTTCAAGTTATCAATGATTGCTATCAACTGTTTGTGATCTGAATTACAAACTTCAAACATATTGAGTTGTTGAACTTCTTCAGGAACTAATCCCATAACGACAATTCCCGCTTTTTTAAATTCAAATCCTTTTTTAAATATTGATTGCATTGCTTGTTTTGCATACTTGGCAATTACAAGGCTCGAATTTGTTGGATAAGGAAGTTTCACTACCAATGAATTATTGTATTGTGGTAAATCTTTTCTAAACCTGTTAGAGCGAATAAAAATCATTATCAGATTACAGCAACTTTTTTGCAAGCGTAATTTTTCGGATGCTACACAGGCATAGCTGGCGATAATTTCTTTTAAGTCTTGTAGATTATTTTTAGTTTTAGCGAAGCTTCTTGTAACAGCGATAGATTTTTTATTTTCAATTTCTTCCAATGATAGTGTTGGAATGCCCTGTAAATCTCTTTTGAGTCTAAGTCCTACAACAGAAAATTCTTTACGAACCCAATTATCAGGTGCATCAGCAAATTGAATTGCTTTTGAAATCCCGTAATGGTTTAGTTTACTTGCATTACGTCTACCAATTCCCCATACATCTTAAACACTAAGCCAATTAAGTGCTTTTTTTCTTTTCAGTTCTGAGTCCATCAGATATACACCACCTGTTTTTTTATCAAACTTTTTAGCAATTCTGTTAGCTACTTTAGCCAGTGCTTTTGTCGGTGCAATTCCAATACTCACGGGTAATCCTGTACATCGTAATGCAGTTTCTCTAATTTCCCGATCAAGTTTATCAATATCAAAACGATCGTAACCTTTAAATTGGAGAAATGATTCATCTATACTATAAATTTCTATATCTGGTGTAAAACTTGCAAGAATATGCATAAGGCGATCACTCAAATCACCATAAAGTGCATAATTGGACGAATACACGTGTACATTACTTTCTTTGAATGTTTTTTCAAATAAATGAGCGACTGCACCCATTGAAATACCAAGTGCTTTGGCTTCATTACTTCGAGAAATCACACAACCATCATTATTAGATAAAACAACTATTGGTTTGCCATTTAGTTTTGGATTAAAAATACGTTCGCATGAACAATACATATTGTTTACATCAATTAGAGCATACATACGCAAATACATTTTGAATTTAAGGGAAAACGAATGTATTAATGTCAATTTTGTGACAATTTCATTTTCTTACAAAACTAAAGTTAGCTACAGTACTTGGAGAATAAATATTACAGAATTAGTACAGATTACTTAATTCAATTGAAGGAATACAAGTTATTTAATGTGCCAACTACAATGAATTAGAGTAATTCTGAGATTAAATATTTAAAAGCAATTGTTCCAACCTATCTAGCCAATAGTAGTGAAAAAAACAAAATAACCTTTTCTTACAAATTTTCTAAATATTGCAAAAAAACATGAAGATCGAGTGCATTAAACATAAGTTTTATATATAATATTAGCAGAAAAAGACACACAAACCCTGTTTTCCTACAATCTTGGACTACAATCCGTGTGTACTACACAAAATTTTACAAATGATATGGCATTTGCCTTCTCTACATTTATAACAGTTTGTAAAAAGCAAATCACGATAGATGAGATTAGATATAAAGGAAAATACAACAAGCAATAATTACGAGTTAATTTTTAGTGAATTACCACCTAGTGATTTGAGAAAGGTTCTTAGGGAACTTGACTTTGACAAAGCTAATTTTGGGGGATATATCTATACCGTTAACAAAATTCCCGCTTATCAATTATTTATAGAATCACTTCAAAAAAATATCAATTCAGGTAAATCTTGGGAGGAAGTTTCAAATTATCCAATATTTGAGCCTACACGTGATAGCATCAATAAAAAATTATTTTCAATAGTAACAATTCTCTACAAGGAAAACGATGTTGTTAAAGAACAAGAGTATATCATTTTTGAACTCTATAAAAAAACAATCTCAACACTAATTAATGATTTTGGCAGACATAAACACGGCACTAAGTTTCACGATGCACAGGTATCTAAAAAAAAATTAAAACTAAAAGCGCGCCACCTATTAAGTTCAAATTTGATTATTGATCGTGCAGAAGTAGATATTTCAAATACTAATAGTTCGGATAAAACCAAAGTAACGGAATCAGACGAAGCAGAAGCAGAACCGATTAAAAGTATAGAAGTTACACAAGTAAATGAAGTAGAAACTGAATCCATAAAGAAAACAGAAGTTACACCAACAAATGAAGTAGAAACTGAACCGAAAATTAGTAGCCAAGTAGCACAATCAAACAATGATGAGAATGAAAGTTCTTTTATAAAAAATCAACTTGCTATTATCATTTCAGTAATGATAAAAGATGAACTTGGAGTGTATGACATTTTATCAACGATCATTGATGAAATGGTTAAAGACTTAAAAGAAGCTAAACAATTAAGTAGTGATAAACTTACAAAAGAATCTTTAATAAAGTCAATCAATAAATATAAGGCTTCGTTTAAAGATTTACAACCATTTGAGCGCGGATATGTACGTGGAATTATGGGAGATTTATTATTGCTTTTGGATGATACAAACGAAGAACTTGAAATTGAAAAAGGCGCGTTATCCCTCAAACGTAGTATTTGGGTTAATGACAGCCATATCGAAAATGTATTAGTACCAATTCACGCAAGAGAACCTTTTGTGTCGGGCGATGTAAAGGAAGATCACACGGACGAAATTAAAATGTTTTTTAATGATCTTTATGAGATTACAGAAGATACTTTACATGAAGCTTCTACACTTGAATTATTCTATCTGGCACAGCTTGAAATTCCATTTAAGCATGGTATTCTTGTAACAGATAATGCAATAAATGATGAGTGGGCAAAGCGTGGTGCAGATGGTTTTGCAGAACTTGGCTTTCCATTCGATTTAGAATATCCATACGTTAATATTCATGCGGGATATTTTAATATTGCTCCTTTACGTGCTTTTATAAAAAATCCAAACTCTTACCAATGGTCACACGCATTACTTCGCGCTCGACCACTTGTTGATTTATATAAGGCGATGAAACATATTGATCTGACGATTGAAAAGATGGAATCAGCCTTAAAAGAATATGCTGATATAACTTTAAAAAAAGCAGATCAAGACAGCGAGATCAGTAGCGCAGTTCATAGACTAAATTATGATGTAGAAAGTCTAAAATCATCAAGACATACTATTTATAAGTATCTGTATAACAAAAATAAAGCATCATCTGTTCCTAAGGACGTTGAAAAGAATTCAAAATCAGATAGTACAGCTAATACTGAATTAAAATATAATATCCTAAATACTGAAGCCGTAGCAAATTTAGAAACGTTACGATTAGCCATAGCAGATCAAAAAATGAGATCACAGAAATCTTTTCTTGAAAATGAAATTGAAGATACCATCAAAGAGTTAGAAAATGATGAACGTAGATTTGATTCTCCTTATGGTTCGATCATAAATTCAATCATTGAAGAATTAAAAAAGATCAGGCTATTCTCAACAGATGAAGCACGTAAAATAGGCATCAAAAAAATCTCAAATAATTACAAATCATGGCTACGTGATTCACAACCAAACGAACGTGATTATTTGTTAGGCTTTTTGAATTATTTCTTATTACTATTAAATGATACTACCATTGCGTTAGAAAAAGAAAAAGGAACACTATCCATAAAGCGTATCATTTGGACTCATAATTTGGTTATTCAAAATGTATTAGTACCTATCCATGCTACCGAACCTTTTGCTTCGGGAGCGATTAATAGTGATACTGTTGAATTTCAAATTAAGGTTTTTCTCAAACATCTTTATAAGATCGAACAAAACAATCTACATGAAGCTTCGTCCCTAGATTTGTTTTATTTGGCTCAACTAGAAGATCCGCAAACTTTTGACATATCTATCGAATCAGAAGCGATTGAAAAAGAGTGGGAAAAACGTGGCGCAAAAGGATTTGAACAGCTTGGCTTTCCCACGGACTTGAAATATCCATATATGAGTCTTGAACTAGGCTACATAGACATTCAGCCATTAGAACATTTTTTGCTTAATTCTAAAGCAAAAAATAACTCTCATAGTTGGTGGTATGCAATACGTCATGCCAGACCAATCGCAGATATTGAACAAATGTTAGTAAACATAGATGCTTTTCTGAACTACACATCAAATAGAAAAGAAGAATGTTTAGAGGATGACAAAGAAGCATCTGAAAAGAACAATACAGATATGGACTGTTACAGACTTCTGTTAACCATAAAAAATATTGAGGAATCAAAGCAAGTAATTTTAGATTATTTGGATAGCATAGAAGATCACAATACAAAAGAAGTTGAACTTGAAGCTTCTGAGACTACCATAAAAAGGGAATTACACCACGAATTACAGGAAGTTATCAGCGAGTTCATTTCTATTGAAGATGATCTTATTGGAGAACAGGAAACCATTATAGCAACCACAATACACGATTTAGAAGCCGTTTCAGAAATTTCAGATGAAACAAAGTTTATAAATGAACTTCATAAAAGTATAGAGTCTTTCAAAGATTGGGTTTCTGATTTAGAACCTGAACTGCGCGATCAATCAGCCATCTTAATCAATCGTTTGATTACTCATGTTGGAGGAAGATACATTGTGTTACTAAGTGAAAATAGTTCATTGGTTATTGCAAAAGATATTAAGCAACACGATGGTATTGTAGAAAATGTTTTAGTTCCAATTCATGCAAAAGAACCATTTCAGTCAGGTAAAGTTTCAGCAGATCATATCGAAGATTTAAAGAAAAATTTTCCAAATCTATATGCTATAAAAACCAATGAATTACATGATGTATCCGCATTGGAACTATTTCAATTATCACAACTTCCACATCCAACACATTATGGAATGCAAGTATTTCGTAATGATTTACTCAAAGAATGGGAAAATCGTGGTGTTTATGGTTTTGAAGAAATTGGTTTTCCAACTGATATGAGGTATCCGTATGTAAATATTCATGCGGGATATCGTTCAGTAACTACCCTAGCGAGCGCATTAGAAAATTCGTTTGAACCTGAAAGAAGTAGGTATAAATGGTGGGCAGTTGTAGAACATGCAAGACCTATTGCAGACCTATCAAAAGGTATTTCAATTATTGACAAATTATTGACAGAAAAAATTACAGAACGTCAAGCGTACATCAATCCAAAAACAAATCGTCCAAAAACAAAAAAAGAACATAAAGAAGCTTACCATAGTCTTTCATTTGATATCAACCAATTAGAACGTTCCAAAAAAACGATTGTTAATTATATGGAAAGTCTAATTGAAACTAAGCAAGAAAACTCAAATGATAGCAATACTAAAGACACAACTACCAAAGAAGACTATATAGATCGTGTCATAGCAACGATGCACTTAGCTTACAGGGATGCAATACGACTATCCAAAAAAAAGATAGAAAACTTACTTGAGCAAACAGGCGCACCAAGCTTGGGAGAACTATGGGAAGCGGTGGAACTAAGTTGGCTATTATGGTACAAAATGATCTACAACGAGCCACTTTCCTTTGAAGCTAGACTATCAAAGATGGTCGATTTTTGGAATAAAGTTCAGCCAACGTATGCCTATTCTGATAGTAGTAAAGAACTCTATAAGCAATATTCAACACCATGTCCTATCGGCGCGATCATCGCACAATATACAAGGATGGATCATGCCGATTCGATATTTGAGCCAAGCGCGGGTAATGGCTTGTTACTTGTAGGAGCAAATCCAAAAATAACACGCGTTAATGAGATTGATAAAAGTCGAAAAAAGTCATTAGAATTTCAACAATTTCAAAAAATCACAATGAACAATGGCGCACAAGCATTTCCAAATGAAATGGAAAAAGCCTTTGATGTGGTGGTTACCAATCCACCATTTGCCAAATGGGAAGAAGATAAAATAGACAAAGAAAATATTATTAGAAAATATTTCAATAATACGCGTGGACTTGCACAACATTTACGCCTGGAACACATCATGTCAGGATTAGCACTTCGCACGATGAAAGACAATGGCAAATGCGCCATTATCATTATGGGACACCTCTATTTTGACGAACAGGGTTTCATTGCTAAATATCGTCCATTTTTCAATTGGCTATATCATTTTTATAAAGTTGATGTGGTACTGAACATGAACAGCTTCAAATTATACAACAAGCAAGGTGCAGTTGCTAAAACGATGCTCATCTTAATTGGCGGTCGAAAAGCAGATGGCAATGGTGTTGCACCCACAGAATATACAGCGCCACATTTAGATACAGTTATAGACACATTTGAGGATTTATGGTCAGAAGTCAAGCAGTACATCAAACCTGATATTCACACAATTATTAAACAACTTCAAATCGCAAAAAGAGAATGATTTATTACAACTCAGAATTAATGCCCGATAGCAATAGTGCTACCTTATTTATGGTTACAAATAGCAAACCATTTACACGCTTTGAAGATCACGAAGCGGGTATTTATATACAGCTTCATACCCTAGTAGAACTATCCATAGCATCGGGAGAAAACCCGATTGGACTCATTGAAGATTATTTAGGAATTACCTACACCGATGGTCGTAGCGCAGAGGAAATCGCACATTTTTTAGCCTATACAGATAGGGTACAAAATGCCCTATGGTCATTAGAGATTCGTTGGAAGAAAAAAACAGATATCAAAACAGAGAATTCTTATTTGCAAGGCGGGATTTCCAAAGAAAAAGCCATCGAATTATATACACAAACTACGCTTCGAGTGTACCTAGAAGCATTATCAAATTACACGAATGATGAATGAAGCCATAGAATTAAAACAAGACGAAAACGCATATTCGCAATCAAGTGAAGAAATTTTAAAGTTAGCAGAAGATAAAACCGCGCTAGTTAAATATGAACCTAAATCAAAGGCATCGTATGTGATGGATACACTAATTCCAAGAAATATGGCTTATGAAGTGCAATCGTCCTTAGATCATATTGTACAGACACATGGGAATATTGATAATTTGGTACGTGATGGATTGAAATACAAAACATCTCAGCAACTTTGGGAAGTTCTATCAGCAGAACAAATAGATTCGCTTGGATTGTATTTACATCAATTTAAAAAAGAACAAGGTATTATCATTGCCGATCAAACAGGAATTGGAAAAGGTCGGCAAGGCGCGGGTGTGATAAGACACGCAGTGATGCAAGGATATTTACCCATTTTCTTTACCAAGTCTTCTAACCTATTTACCGATATGTATAGAGACTTAAAAGCCATAAATTTTGAGAATATCAATCCTCTTATCATCAACAATAGCAGTGATGCACAAATTAAAGATGCTAAAGGAACGGTAATTTTCAGTCCTTTAGGCAAAGAAGAACAAAAGTCACTTTTGTCTGAAGAAACGGAATATCCAACAGACAGTCCTGAAGCGATTGCATGGTATAAGACAATAGGTAAGAGTGTACCCGATCCCGAGAAAGTACCAACGACGATGGTTTATGAAACATTAGATCGTATGCCACTTGGGTATGATATGGTTTTTTGCACCTATTCGCAAATACAATCCGCACACCCATACAAGCGTCTTTGGCTTGAAAAAATGATATCTAATGGTGTGGAAGGCAGTAAGAAATTCAAAAAAGTAGTTTTCATTTTAGATGAGTCTCACATGGCGGGCGGTTATGATGCGATCATAGGAAAGTGGATGCGTGAAATATTACCCAAAACCAAAGCGTGTTGTTATCTAAGTGCCACCTTTGCTAAGTACCCAGAAGTGATGCCATTCTACGGAAAAAAGACTGCTATCATGGAAACAGGACTCAGAGATTCTGAATTTGTAATGGCGATGAAAAGTGGCGGTTTAGCATTGCAAGAAATAGTAGCTTCTAATTTGGCGGAAAGTGGTCAACTCATCAGACGACAACGCTCAAGTAAAGGTATTAAGATACAATACAAAGTATTGGACGAAGAACCAAGAAGAAGTAAAAATCGTGCAAGTGTAAATCGTATTATTTCGCTAATGAATGAGGTAGTTCAGTTTGAAGCAGATTATATTGCGCCAATACTTGCTGAAATTCATACGCAAGCTAGAGCCGAAGCGGGTTCTTCTAAATCAGCACCACGCGGTTTAGGCGTTAAACAAGCACCCTATTTTTCAAGAGTGTTTAATGTAGTGGATCAAATGCTATTCGCCCTTAAAGTTGCCGACGTAGCAAAAGAAACCATTTCACTTCTAAAACAAGATAAAAAAGTAGTGATCGCCTTTAAATCCACTATGGGAACATTTTTAAAAGATTTAAAAATGCTTACTAGCGATATCATACCCTTACAAGCAATGGATTTTACAAGAACACTTGTCAAAGGACTAGATTCAGTTTTTTATTATAACTACACTACATTTTTAAATGAGAAAACAAGAGAGCGCATACAATTAGAAGATTTACCCTATAACGGCATTCAAAAATATAAAGATATCCGTAAAAGAATGCGCTTAGAACGCACAGGACTTTCCATTTCTCCTATTGACAAACTCATTAGCTTGATTGAAAAAGAGAAAAAACCAAAACATTTAGGCGGTCATGATGGCTCACATTTTACAGTTGCAGAAGTTACAGGAAGATCACAGCGTATTGATATGTCTAATGATGAATATGGTGTGATTGTAGGGCATCGAAAAAATACTGAAAAAGCCTTTCGAGAATTTAATAGTGGTAAAATAGATGTTTTACTTATCAATCAAAGTGGTAGTACGGGCGCATCGGCGCATTCAAGTAAAGATTTTCCTGACCAGCGCCCACGTGAAATGTTGATTCATCAATTAGAACTGGATATCAATGTTGAAGTACAAAAACGCGGGCGTATTCACAGAACAGGAGAAGTCAATCTACCAGGCTATCAGTACATCGTGAGTGATATTCCACTAGAAAAGCGATTAATGTCAATGCTTAAAGGTAAAATGAAGTCACTAGATGCCAATACAACAGGCTCACAAAACACAAACGATGATACGCTAGAGAGTCCTGATTTCTTTAATAAATACGGCGATAAAGTTGCTTGGCAATGGATTAATGAGCATCCTGAAAAAATGGATATTTTAGGCTATCCTACCTATCGCTATGTGCGAGTTAAAGGAGAAAAGGTACGTGAACGAAAAGACAGTAAAGAGGGCGCAATGCTACAACTTACAGGGCGTGCTGGACTCTTACAAGTAGAAGATCAAGAAGCATTATACAATGATTTATTTGAGCGTTATGAAAATCAAATAAAACTTGAAAAGCAAAATGGAACGTACGACTTAGAAACGGAATTTTTACGATTGGATGCAGAAGTAAAAAAGCGATTTTTATATGCCAAAGGTAACGGTGGAAACACTCCTTTTGGGAAAGATGCTGTTCGTGATGAAACCATTATCAATAATTTAAGACGACCATATACACGCCAAGAACTTGACAAACGTATTAATGAACAATTACAAGGAGATAAGCCTGTTCAGGTGCGTAAAGAATTTGAAAACAAATTACTTGAAAAGTATCCGAAAATGGTTGCTAGTAGAAAAGAAAAGCGATTAGAGACCATTAAAAAGTTAAAAGATGATCGTGATGCGCTTCCAAAATTAGGAAGTGGCGCTGATAGCCAAGCAAATGAAAAAATTAAAAGTGATCTTGAAAAAATAGAACAACTCATTGCGTCTAAAACATCGGATATGGCAATTTATATTGCGGGACTTGAAGCCACACAAGCAAAGATACTTGACTATGTTTCCATGTGGGATATTGGCGATGTGGTACGAGTTCCGTTTGTAGGTAGTACAAATGAATCTTCATGGGGAATTTATCTTGGCATTTCCATAGGTGGTAAAATGTCAAACCCATATACCCTTAGCAATATTAGTTTACAATTTTTAGTAACTGACTCAAGAAAACAAGTAACCTATAATCTTCAACCCGCAGAACAAGCATACATCAGTCAAATTTTTACAGAGAGCAATAAAATTACGGATGCTGATCGGGAAATGGTCAAATTAGAATGGAACGCGCTCATAAAAAAAGCATCCAAAAAACGAGAGCGCAGACAAATTTTAACGGAGAACATCGTAAAGGTTTCTTATAAAATTGGTTCAAAAAACAAACTCATCAAGTACAACACCAAAGATAACCGTATCAAAAGTGGGATTTTGATGAATCGTGAATTTGGCAATGAAGGAGAAAAAAATGGTGCTTTGTATCCGATATCTCATGCCTATATAACTATTAGTAGTTTAGAAAACGAAGCTTTTTTTGAAGATCACAGAGTACTGATACGTTTTAAGCGAATTAGTGATGCCCTTTTTGAAGTCTACATCTCAAAAAAAGGATTGTGGAAAGCATCGGTTGATGAAAAATTGCGTGTGTTACTTTATAGAGAAGCACATGAAAATAATGACTCACTTCCTGAATTTATTCAAAATGCGGGAGAAATGACCGCGAGACTTCACAAAGATAATTTAGAAGCATTTTTAAAACGATTGGACTTCTACAAACTTCGATTTTTGGGAGAAGCAAAACAATTAGAAGATTGGGAGATCGAAAACAAAGAAGATTGGAAGTCGAGAAGTCAACAAGACAAAGGACAGTTTAAATATGAGTTAGGTCGTCCCTATGGTCAGGGAACAAATCCTACGGTTGGATTTACAAATTATATAGAGCCAACAACTGCATTTCCTTTTGGAATCGTTGTGTACAATCGAGCATTACTTGATAAAGAGCGTTACAATTATTCACTAAAGCCAATTTTTGAAAGCTTACACGAGCCATATATGATATGGAAAAACATAATTACCCAAAGCGCTCCCAAAAAACTTTTCAATGATATTGTTAGAAAAGCAAGAACATTAAAATTACATGAAGCCATCAACATATTAGGGAATTTCATTGTTGAGAATTTACACGAAGAAGGAAATGCAGAATTTGTTTTAGGCGATTACACCATCGCAACGCTAGGGCGCATTTTCTATGAAGATACGATTGCGGAAATTTCTGAAATAGAAGAATTAATTAGTCAATTACAAATAGCATTAGCACAATGAGAATTATAAAATATGACATTCCAGAGGTAGATCAAATTCCACAATTTGCTAAAATTTTGGATGATTTAAGCGTAGGAAACAATCCGTACTTAGTTGGAAGTGCGGGAACAGGAAAGACTACCATAGGCGAAAAAGTTGCCTACGCCATCAACGGACGAAACGAAAACGATGGTGGGGACTTACCCTTTACCATTGTCAACTGTAATCAATGGACATCGCCCATAGATATCAAAGGCGGTCAAACCATCACAGGCTATAAAGAGGGCGCACTGATCGAAGCTTGGCGGGATGGCAAGATTTTGATTTTAGATGAAATGCCAAAATTGGATGCCAATACCGCAGGATTATTAAACGATGCCCTTGCAAAAAGTGCCAAAGAAAATGCCATTATTTTCAACGGTAATAATGAACCAATTGTAAAGCATACAAATTTTGGATGCATTGCCACAGGAAACGTTATTGGAAAAGGTGCAAGTGGAAATTACGTCGGGAACAACAAACAGGATGCTTCGCTGTTAGATCGTTTTAGTGGTTGTATCTATCGAATTGGTTTTAACGAGACGTTAGAACGTGAACTTATATATCCTGAACTTGTTGATATCTGTTTAAAAATACGAAAGGAAATATTAAGATACGAAGGAAAAAGTGCCAATGATGATGATACCGAAGACATAATGACACTTCGTACCATGCTCAACTTTCAGCGTGCATACATATTAGAAATGAAACGCGAATTGGGATTACCTGATTTACACGGAAAGCCGTACAAAAAACTAAACAATGGTAAAACACTCAAAGATGCAATTGAGAGTTACTTTATGGCAATGGGTATCGCAAAAGCCAACAAAATTAAAGAGGAAATCAATTTAGAATCTTTTTTCAACTCATATAAAGGGAGTACAAAAAAACTAATTTTTAGAGAAGAATATAAGCGTAGAATATAGGATTTAAAAGTTAACACAAGCTTACAAACTATTTACACAATTCAATACATGAAAATTCCAAAAAAACACACGCTATTTTATAATGAACAGAAGTACAATTATGTGCAATTTGATGACGTATTGGCTTTTAATGAGTTTATAGATTATCAAGCAACAATGTTGAACGATCACAATCAACAAACATGGGATTTTCACAAGGATAATGCATCAGTCACAATTGAAAGACAGAAAGATTGGTTTGGGACACCAATTCCAAATAACATAGAAGAATTGGAGTCACATAATTCTTTCTTGGGAATGGATTTACTAAAAGAAATACAGCCACAAATCAAAGATAAATTATCGGTGTATTTAGAGTATTTAGCACAGTCAGAATTACCCAAACCTAAAATTGCATACAATGATCGTGGATTAGGTGTTTTTTCTTTTGATAGGGCATCAATGGGAATGTTTAAAATTCATACGGTCAATAGATCAACACCCATACAAGAAAACATCAGTAAACTCAATATTGAACTTGGAAAAAAGCAACTACAAACCTCCGTAAAGAGCGTGTACGCGTATTTTAAAGACAAACAAAGTTCATACCCATCATTGCAACTCTACATCATGGCGGGAGCAAATGCAAATGTAAAAGGGAACAATATTTTATTTGTCGGCTTGGCGTGCGCGGAACTTGTTGCTTTTATGGAACAAAGAGGAATATCTGTTGAAGTAAATGTAATGTTAGGTAGTCACTTTAGAGGACAAACTGCGCTGAGTAAGATTAGAGTAAAACGCTTTCAAGATAAACTTGACACCAATCAATTATTACTAATGACAAGCGATCCAAGATATTTTAGGTACAGAGGATTTAAAGCACTTATAGTCATGGCAAACTACTTTGGGTATAAAATACCACAAGGTTTAGGCAGTCTGACTAAGAGTTTAGGAAATAATTTTGTGGAAGCAATCAATAAAGATGGTTTTGTATTCGAGCAGAGTTATGCAATGGATAAAGCTGTTAGAGAAGTTTCTACCATTATTACAAATTATAAAAATAAATTAGATGGAAATACATAGTGAAAACATAGATCAAGCGGTTATACACAAGATGATGAACCGTGCTATTGAAATTAATAATTCGTGCAAGGAGAAATGTAGAGATTTTAAAATTATGACTTCTACCATGCGAAAAGAGTCGCTCATTTTGAGGTGGAGAACCATTGATATATCCAATGAAGATAATCCTATTCAATACTATCGCTATGAATGTTTTAAAATGGATGGTACACCAGAACTCTGTTCCATTCATTACACCGATCAAGAAGAAGCAAATGACTTTATCACAAGTTTACAGACGCTTTATAATCAAAAATTTGCAATTGACCATACACTATAAATTATGTACAAAACAGAAAATTTAACGCTCGATGATTTAAAGGCGGTTAAAATTAAAAATCAACGTGAGAT
Organism: Kordia sp.; assembly: GCF_965283645.1. Classification (GTDB taxonomy): domain Bacteria; phylum Bacteroidota; class Bacteroidia; order Flavobacteriales; family Flavobacteriaceae; genus Kordia. The sequence continues at coordinate 1,190,968 of NZ_CBDIPG010000001.1, forward strand.
ACTTCGTCTTTTAGGAAGTAAACTCAGTTTAGTTACCGCTTGGGAAGAAGTAAAACGCCTATCCAATAATTTCAAAAATAAAGTTACTGAAGCTTTAAAAGCAGATGCACTTTTATATGAACTGATAAAACCCAAAAAAGATGCAAAAGTCAAAGAAACCCAAGCGCAAGCTAGAATTAGAATCAGAGAAAGAGAACGAATGCGTAAAATCAAAATTTTAGCATTGGAACTAGAAATGGCAAATATTAATCAAAAATAAAATTATGACAATTCAAGATATACAAGCAATAGACTTAGAAAAAGTAACCTATCCAACCATCAAAGCAACGGCTAAAGAATTACTAGAGGACTATGCTGATGAAGCGGAAGAAAATAGAGCTGACTTTTTAAAAGATGCACAAGAAGCTATTGATGCAGTTTATAAAATGATTAAGGTTAATTCTCCGGAAGCTTTACCAACAAATAAGGATGAAAAAAATGTGTCCGAAGATACGAATGACAGTTCAAAAGATGCACCTAAAAAGAAAAAGCTAACCAAAAAGGAAATGGACGCATTTGAAGAAGAAATCAAACAATGTCGTACAGCAATTAAACAATACAACGCCAAAAAACGCGAGGGGAAACCCAAAAAACCTACAAAAAAGAGGCATGAAAAAATAGAAGGTCACTTATTGTCAATCGGGAATTTAGTACCTGATAATCTAAAAGACAATCTTGACATTTTAGAAAAGGCAGAAGAAATCCTTTCCAAAACAGGGCGCGAAATTATGAAACTCTACCGCATGGATGAACTCGAAATCAAAGAGGTTCAACAGGAAATCAAAGAAAAATACGAACAAAAAGAAGAAAAAATAAAAAAAGACAACGATGAATAAAAAAGTATTGATTATCACAGGCGCGGGATTACTCATTGGTTTTGCCGAAGCCATCATTTATTACAATTTAGGTAAGAATGAAAATAAGGAAGAATTTAAAATTCAGTTTCCACAAGGAATTGAACTCTTGAAAACTTCAGGAATTATTATCGCCACATCACTCGCAACTGCGGCACTCTCTAATATCATTGAAAATGCAGTTGGAAAAAATGTAGAATTAACACCAGCAATCGCTTAATATTATGGAAAAGATAGCACAAATAGAACACAGAGCGTTTTTAAAGAAAAACAAGATCGATACAAAGTTATTACTTTCAGCGATTCAAGATGAAATTAAGATTTTTGATAAAATGCATGATTTATTAGGAAAGATTACACCATGCGGAAAAGGTGGTTTGGTGAAACAGCTTGAAAAGCTAGATACTGGAATTATGGAAGATATCTACAATGTCTATGGCGATAAAATTTCAAATAATGAACTTACAGAAGAATTCAAAGAGAAAAATGAAACTTCTAAAAAGGACACAAAGAAAACAAAAGTCAATTCCGATGAATTCATTATCGATCAATTGGTAGAACTCGGACAGACAGAAGATATAGGACGTTCCACACTTTTGGATTTAGGACTTAAACAAGACTTAGGATGGAGTACCAACATAGGTAAATATATAATCAAAAGAATAGGTGTCTTTAGATATCGCTATAATATTTTGATAAACGATGAAGTTGTTTCTAGCTAATTTTAACCAAACTTTTACTAAAAACACACCAAATTATAAGCAAATTTTAACTAAAAAAGCACCAAAATTTAACTGAAAAAGAACAAAAAGTACCCAAAAGGTTCTTTTTGTAGTTTGGAGGTAACAAAAATTAGGTGCTTTTTTAAGATGAAAACAGAGGAGTTTAATTATCGGGATTTACAAGATCATATCGAAGTGATGATCGGTAAATTTGGTTTGCAAAATTCAGTTAAATTTTTGGGGAGTTTAATTGATAATGTAGATATAGAGTCAAGTGAAGATCAGCGTGTAAAAAAAATGATTGAACTCACTATTTCAAAAAGCATTGAAGTTTTCAATCTCAAGAAAGCAAAATTTTACAATAGTAATTTAAACGAATACAGAGACGCACGAATGTCTTGCTACTACCTTATTCATAAGTACACCCAAATTAGTTTAGGTAAAATCGCAGAAATTTTCAAAGTTAAAAGGCGGTCAGTAGAATACTTTGACCAAAAATGCAAAGAAACACTTTCAATTCCTAACTTCTATCCTACCTACATACAAAGACACACAGCTTTAGAAGATCATATAATCAAATACATTTCAACACTTAATTAATTACCACAATGGCAGAGGAAAAAAATATTGCAAATGAAGTAAAACAAGCCTTGACAACAAGTCAAGATCAAATTGTACTTGAAACTATTCAAGGAGAAAATGGGAGTCCACTCAATACGCCTGTTGTCGAAAAAGATATCGGCGGAGAACGTCCAAAAGATGAAGAACAAACAGATGAAAATTGGAACGTTTGGAAACCTAAAGACGAAGGAGAAGTATCAGAATTTCAAGGCGATGTGGATTACAGGAAAACAGTAGCACATCAAATCGAAAATGAAAAAGATAAAGAGCCGTTGGATGCGCCTGAACAGGAAATAAATGAAGACCATCTATATTCAGATCAGGAACATGAGGTAAGTGATGCAGATTTTGAAATGCCATTATCTCAAGCAAATCAAACCGCAGATGCCCTACTTGGTATTACTAACAATGTACTGACTGCTGGCGGAAGTTTCTTCGTGAAAGTTAAAAAACATGAGGAGTTCTATGAGTTTGATGAAATTGTAAAGTTAATTGATACGCAAAACGAAAATAACGTTCAGCGAATTTTGCTTGACAAAGATGATAAGGCACTACTACGCCCATTGCTTTCTCAGGTAATTCGTAAAAAAGCAAAACGCCTTACACCTGAACAACAACTCATGGGCGCGGTGGCTTCAATTATGATTAAAAAAGGGCAAACGGTTATGGAAATACGTGCAGAAAATAAAATTTTAGAAAACCGTTTGGTAACTATCATTAAGGAGCAGAAAGAGCAAATTAACCAGGAGACAAATTCAAATGATTACAAGCAAGATTTTGAAGAACCACAAGAACCTAAAGACGATCAGGAATTTTCAAATGACGAATCAGACGAGCAAGACAAAGATGTAATGGTTGACCAAAATGATGTGATTGAAAATAGTGTTACCCAATACGCAGAGGAGTCTGAAACAAAATAATTGATAGTTGGATATGAAAGCAAAAAACAAAAAAACAGAACGTCAACCTATGATTATGCTCGTTTGTGGCGAAACAGGCGTTGGAAAAACGTATCGTAATAAACAAGAGATCAAACATTACATGATGGATAATCTCATGGTAGGTAAGAAAGGGCGTAAAGTTCTTGCCTTTGACACCAATGATGACGATTATCCATCGTTTCGTACCGTAAGTCCAAATCACTTAGGAAAACTTTCCAAAGTATCAGCACGTCGTATTCGTCCGTTTAATGCGGACAGTTCGCCAATGGATAATAATGATAAAAAAGAAGTCATTACCAAAATAATGAAGTTTTTTAAAAACGGATTGGTGGTACTAGATGATATCGACCACTATATGTCAGGTGCAAAAGGGCAATCCATGATCGGCGCTTTGTGTACAGTTCGCCACAAGGGAATTGATATTTTACTAACGCATCAGTCGGTGGCAAAAATTACGACTTCGGAATGGCAAAACTGTACATGGCTCAGATTGCACCATCAGGTTGACGATGTTACCAGGTATCGTGATCGTATTCCAAAATATGAAATTGTCCGTATTGCACAGCTTATTGTTGATGAACAATACGAACTATCCTCATCAGCATTCGCTAAAGGAGTCATTACAGAACAACAATATAAAGTACAGAAAAGTTTTTTTGTATATGTTAATATGCGCGAGCAACGCATTAAAGGTTGTAGCAGAACCGCATTTATTCGAGCCTGTAAAAAGTTTATTGACCAAGAAGAAGCTAAAAAGGTTCGGATGCTATTAAACGAAGAAGATTTTGATGGGAATAAGGTTTATAAAACTAAAAACGAAGCGATTATCAAGATGATAACGGATAAGCTTCGTTATCATGGCAATTAATTTATTACATTAGACACTATCCTAAAAAGTGTATAAGTTTTAAAAACCCAAGATTAAATTCAATCCTCTTTCCATTTTTTGGGAATTAAGTCTTTCAAAGGTTTTGGCTCATTTTTTGGGTGTTCATAATCAGTTTGCGATTTGATAATTTTGGATTTTTCTTTAATCCTTAAATTTATTGTACCATCATTATTTTTCCAAACACTACAAAAATATTCAATATCCTTTTTTAAGACGATATCATTTTCAAATATGACTCTTTTCATAAAATCAGGTTGGGTATCTTTACGCTTGTTGACGTGTTTTGAGATGAAAAAACTAAGTTCAGTTTCATAGAAAATATTTTCTTTAGGTTCTATTTTTAAAGCTTCTCTTAACTCTGGTAAAAAAAATATTTCAGTTATTCGCTCATTAACATAATTTCTGCCACATATATCTATTAATCCTAATCTATCAAGTTTTTCAACAATAGTCCAGGCAAAGTCATAGTTTTGGTTTAAGTATTTTTTTCTAAATTCAAAATAATCATCATACTCAATAATTTTTTTTAATACCTCAAGTTCTTCTTTTTTCAAGCGAGTCCAAAATTCAAATTCTAAAGCATATTTGAGTCTATAAGGCTTCTTTTCTCTACCATAAATACCTTTTGTTTGAGCATTAAATTTTGACTTACAGTCAGAGCATTCATACTTGAGTACTTCTATTAACTGAGTTGCTCTTGTTTGACTTGTAATTTCAAAAACAATTTTTTCCTCACAAACGAGACAAATTTCTGTAAACAATTTACTTTTTGAATTTGTTTTAACAAGCTTAGATAATTGATGGGTATTAATTTGAAGCTGTTTTGCTAATTGGCTAGGTTTAATTTCAAAACTGTCGTCTTTTAATTCCCAATATTTAAGAATTACTTCTTTATCCTCAGCACTACAACCATCTTTAAATTTTGTTTTTATACTAGGGTATTTCATTTTAATATATATCAATTACTAATTTAAAGATAAGCAGTAAAAAAGTATAGGCATCTTTGAAAGATACACTATATTTCTACTTTAAAAACTCTTATTATTCTTGTCCAATTAGTTCCTCGCCATTGCCCTTTATTTTCTTCAATTCTAACATATTCACAGAATCCATTATTTTTACTAAAATAATTCACAAAGGAATTAATACGAGTTCTCTTTTTTACATCTAAATAAGGGCTTGTTATTACAAAATAGTTTAAGCCTTTAAAATTATCAGATAGTATTTTTAATAATTGAGTCATTGAGAACAATTCAATATCTAAAATGTTAGAAAAAAAATGCAAATAATACTTTGATGAATTTAATTTTTTGAAATCGTCATTATTTAATAGATCAAAAACCTTATTTATTGTAGTCACATTGTTTTGACTTTTTTTAACGTGAAAAGAAGCTCTTTGTAATGCAATCTTTGAAGGCTCTATTAGAAATACTCTACTTATTGATTTTTTTCGATTATTTGCCTTTAAAAAATCAAAAAATGATATTGATGCAATTCCTTGACCACAACCCCAATCAATTATGTTGATGTCATTATTATAAAAGTCATTTGGCAAAGTCTCAAAGGCGCTTAAAAGCTTTTGATTGTGCATATTACCTAAAGAATACATGTAAGCAAATAATTGGCTTTCGCTTTCTAAAATTTTCACTCCTCTCTGCAATGAATGATAAATAGAATCAGATTTTATTTTACTGTAATTTTTTTTATTGATAGACAATAGATTATTGAAACTAAACTCTGTTTTCGATAATTCATTGACATAATCTGTATCTTTTTCAATAATAAAATCCGATATATCAAAATCTGCAATGGTTCTATCACGACCAAGGAAATCATCAAGAATTTTTTGTAAAGTGACATGGGGACTCACAGAATAATCTAAATTTAATTCATAAAGTTCTTTTACAATTTCATTCTTTAAAAAGTGGCAATTTTCATCCTTGAAACTACTCCAAATTTTATCTCTTAATAATAAAACTTTTTCATTGGCAAATTCAATAAATTCTTTTACAAAAAGTCCGTAATAATTGAATAAAGTTGCTATAACCGTATCTTCGCTATCTTCTTCATTAAGATATGCAAGTTCTAGTTTTGTAATGATTGTTTCATAAATATTGATTAAATCTTCAGATGTATTTACATTTATCAAATAAAGAGACGAAGCTTCAGTAATTTGACTAACCTTTAACCCTTTTTTAATCATCAAATTATAAAGAGATTCAAAAAACATACTATCCCCAAGGCGTACAGAAGCATCTAACAAGATTTGTAAAAAAGCTTTATTATTATCCTTTTTTAAATTTAATTGATCGAAAGTATTTAATTTGAGAAGTAAAGATTTGAATGCCTTTTTATTTTTTACTAATTCAGTATGATTTAGTAAACTAAAATATTCATAAAGGGTATTAAAATTATCTTCAATAAATTTTTCTAAATCTTCTGGCGATTCACAAGAGTTGTTTAATTCAAAAATAACATCCATAGCGTATTAAGAGAAAAGTGTAGCGTTGGTATTTTGCGAATATATTAAATCAGATAGCACTTTTTTTGTATGACTCTTTTTATATTCAATACCCTTTTCTTTAGCAATATTCTGAAGTTCTTCTTTTTTTAATTTCATCAACTGATCGACTGTTAATTCTGTATTATTATTTTCTTTCAAAGGAATATCTTCCTTTTTCTCATCGTTTGATAACTTAATGCTATTATCTAATCTTTCTTGATTAAAATTAATTTTTCTTTTCTGTTGAAGCTCCTTAATTAATAAATTGAAATCTGGTTTTAATAAACTTTGAATATGATTTTCTAAATTTTCAGGATTTGAGGATATTAAATTTTCAGGAAACCAATTTGAAATTTCTAAAGCCAAAGTCTTTGAAAATTTTTCTAAATATTTTGAATAATCCTTTTTTTTGGTAATGATTGAAGTGCCAAAAATTTTATAGTAACTATACTCTAAAAGAATTTTTTCAACTTTATTTTCTTCGTAAATAATATTTTCCAAATAAGGAAAGTCTTCGCTTATTTGATGATTAAAAGCATATTGGTAAAGACTTTCGACAGTGTAATAATCAAGCTTACTATTTAATTCAAATTTGACTATTTTAGTTTTATCTTGACTAGAGTAACTATTACGCAACGAAGAATAACCAGTATTCAATCCAAAAATCAATGAAATTTCTTCCACCTTTTTCACATCAATTTTCCTTGCAATAAAATCTGAAACAAGATTATCAATTGATTTTTCCCCATTTGTACCATAAGACGCTAAAATAGAAAGATTGTATAATGGGGAGTTAACAGGAATATTGTTTGTGTTAATTCTTCCAAATTTCTTATCTAATTTAATATTATTATCATTCGCAATTGATTCTAAAATATCAAGGCTTATATTTTTCCCTAAAAATCTTTTGTAATAAGAAATTTGACTTTTTTCATCATTAAAAAGAGTAAAATACTTTTTTGAAATGGATTCGTTTTGACTCAGTAACTCTTTTTTTATCAAATTATTGAAATATGACAAAGTGGAAATATAATTTTCAGGATAATTCAAAATAATATCGTTTGGATTATCTGTTCCTATCCTCATAAAAGCAAAACCTCCCATCAACAAATCAAAAGCTTTAATTTTTTTGCTTAGATCGTAGTTTGGTAAATCTTTTAGATTTTCAATTGATTGAGAAAATGATTCTTGTTTATTTTCTATTTTAATAAGATTACTTGGAACAAAACCAGCTCCATTATTGATATTCCATATTGTAGTTTCTGCTTGCTCTTTTATATTAAAATAAATATTTTGGATTCGTGAAATTGGAAATACTCCGTTGTAAAAGAAATAGTCTGTATTTAATTTAACAAATTGATTTATTTCCAGTTTGGTCGCAATTATCTTTATAGAACAGTCATTACTTTTATTCCATTTCTTATGAGAAATTAATAACCCCTCATTTGCTCTGTCTTGAAAATCATAAATTTTATTTTCAATATATTTGGATGGTATGATGCAACCTCTTACAAAATAATGTGATAAGCTTGTAGATGAAACTTGTATGTAGTAACTATTTTTCATTTTTTTTTAATTAAAATGGTAAATCATCAGGTTCTTCAATTGTAGCTTTTTTTACATAATCATAATCAACTGATAGTATATTATTTGTGATTTGAGATTGTAAAAATAGTAAACTGCAACGATTATTCATATTTGTTTTACTATTATCAATAAGAATCAAATTTCTTTTAGCTCTTGTTAAGGTAACGTAATAGTCATTATCATTTACAACGTTTAATCTTTTAATATCTTCTTCAAAATATTGAAAATCTGGAATTATCACGGTGTCAAACTCTAATCCTTTTGCAGACTTAAATGTTGTGATGTGAATGTTTTCCATTTTCAAAAGTTCTCCATTGTCATTTTCATAAAATGAACATTTAAAACCATTTTCATTCAAAATGTTATAATAATCTCTAACTACCTTTTGTCTGTGTAATGCTGGATTAACTAACGGAACTAAGATAGCTATATTATGACTGTCGCTATGAAATCGATTAATAATATCAAAAATTACTTTGATTTGAACACTTTGGTCATTATCAGTACATACCAATATTGGTTTTTCACCATCTGTTTGTCCATTCGGAAAAATTCTATTTGGAAAAAGTGAACGGACAAAATGAGTTATCTGATACGTATTCCTAAAATTTTCATTTAGAGGTGGAATTATAATATTGTCAGTAAATAAAGCTGGTAATCCATCAACTAATTCTTGTAATTTTTGAGAACTTAAATACATACTTTGATTTCGATCAATACCATAAGAAACCATTTTTGTATATTTTTTTATCAACTCATAATTTTCTATATCTAAATCTTGAGCTTCATCAATGATAATTTCGTCAAACTCACTACTTAATCCATGTGATATCCATAAATAAGTTGTGTTTGTGGCTTCGGATGTTTTTTCTTTGGTAATAGCTTTTACATTCAAACTTGGTGATTTCAGAGCAAGTGAAAAATATGCTTTTAATGATTTGTTATAGGTAAGTAATAAACTTTTTCTTCTTTCTAAATCATAATTTTGAAGATGTCGCCATAGAGAAACAATACTTTTTCCCGTTCCTGGTCCTCCTGAAATTGAGACGGCTCTTACCTCATTTAAAACAACTTGTTGCGGAATTGTTAATTCTGTGATAAGAGGAAGTTCAAAATGATATGCCATTATAGTCGTTCAAGGTTTTAATATCTATTTTATTTGTCGAAAAGTGAGATTAATTCTCTTATTCACTTTTAGTTTAGTTTTTGGAACTTGGTGTTGCCAAAAATGCTGTAATTCTCCTCGCATAATTAATAAACTACCGTGCTTTAGATTAATTTCGATTTTCTCTTTAGTGTTTTTATGTCTTAATTGAAATTTTCTTGTAGCCCCAAAGTTTACTGAAGCTATTATTGGATTTTGTCCCAACTCCTTTTCAGCGTCTGTATGCCAAGAAATAGAATCATTCCCATCTCTATATAAATTTAATAGAACACTATTAAATTTAATATTACATTTTGGTTCAATTTGAGTCTTTATATCAATCAGTTCTTTAATCCAATTATTCGGATTTAGAGTTATTCCTGAAAAAGAATATGGTTTATCATTATCTCCATACCAAGATGTAAGTCTTGGAAATTTTACATTTCTTCCATACATATTCATTTCTTCTTGCTTCCAATCAATTACATCTAAAAGCTTTTTTAAATAAAAATCACTTTCATTTTTATTGAAAAAATTAGGGAAATATAGATATTCCCCATTATCAATCTTAATTAATTCTTGATGTGTATTTTTTTCTTGAAATAAATCTAATTGTTCCATATTTTAAATGTAGTGATTTTAGACGAAGAAAAGAAACAGCACTTTTGTTTTTCAATGTTGACTTTTAGGACGAAAAAAATAAATGCGCTGTTTACATACAAATTCATAAGTTAATCTATGACAATCTAATTAATTTCAATACAGTTTTTGTCCCATCAAGTTCAAGACTTTCGTAGACAATCTCATTAGTAGAAATTGATTTTATTATTCCAATAGCCTCAAACAAGAAAGGGATGCTTAATTGTAAATTACCAGCTTTTTGTTCTGAGAGTAAAAGTTTTTGTTTTTTAGGATGCGAAATTCCATTCTTATCAGTGAATATAAAATCTTCGTCTGTTACAAATTCTAAAATTCTACCATCTTCATATTTCCATTTTCCAATTATGACTGATTTAAAATATTTTATATTCATTTTATTTTGTTTTTAAGATTTGAATAAATTATTTACAAAAATATCTATAATTGGATTACTGTAATTCTAATAATATCAGTAAATAACAAAACTAATTTACAATAATATTTCATTATTTCTTGTAAATGTAAAACAAAGATTACGTTTAAACAATGTAATTTTTTCCGTAAAATAAAAAACAAAGAAATAATAAACATTTTAAAAAATTGTGTGTGGGTGTGTGTGTCTTAATTACAATAATACTATCGCTTATAGAATTTTGTAAATGAATAGAAAAAACAGATTCTTTAAAAATCCTATTGAAGAAATTGACAAGCTAGGAAATAAAATTTTCAAACATTATAAAGTTAGATAATCTACAATGAAATTTATTAGATAAAACTTTCTCGATTTTTTATAAAAAAATAAACTACAACCATTAAATCTATATTTCTTGGTTTGAGAAAATATCTCATCATACAAATTTTATCCTCGTTTTTTTAGGATAAAAACCCTTTGTCTCCTACTATTTACAGTCGTTTCAAGCGTTTTGTGTAGTACACAAAATTTCACAAATGTTTTTCGGTTTTTAAGCGCAATCTTCGTAGAGAACAAAGTAAAAAGGTTTTAGAGAACCTTTGCCAATAATCAAATTTTAAAACGAAAAGAACATGGCAAATAATTCAGATATCGCATGGAAGCCAATTATGTATATGGTGGGTACAGGCGTTGCGGGAATTCTAATTGGAACGCTCATCGTAGCACCAATGATGCAAAAGAGAAAAGCAAAAAAGCTTGCAGAAAACAAAAAGAAAGAGACCGCTAAAAAATAGTATTTAGAGATACTACCCTTAGCAAAAAACAAAAAAATTAACGCACTGTTTTTATAAGACAGTCATTTTAAAAACACAAAAAACATTATGAGTTACGAAGACGAATTAATGCGTTACGAAGAAGCGGCTGAAGATCAGTACGACGATTACGATAACGATGAAATCTATGACGAAGATGACTTCGATACAGGATTTGAAGGAATGGACGATGACTATGATGGTTATGATGATGAGTATGAAGAAGAATATGACCTTTATGATGATGAGGAAGATTATGACGATTATACGCGTTCAAGTTTAGGAAAAATTGATCCCAATGACAGAACCTTAACGGTTGTTGTTAAAAACACATCAGGAGCATCACAAGAAGCTGTAATATTTGGTGGAAATGCCGAACGTGCGCAACCCGCTGGAGTTACCGTAGAAATTGAGGAATCCTCACACAAAGAAGTTAGAGAAGAAAGCAAAAGTAACCCGTTCAAAATTGCGGGTATGAAATACTCGGTTAGCAACGCTTTACAATTCGATAATGTACTACGTATTGATCGTAGAACGGCATCGGGTTCAAAGACTACCCGCGTGTATCAACCAAGAAATGCAACTTCTCCGCAGAACTTCACACAAACTTTAATCGACGATGACAACTTTGAAATGGACGTTACAGGACAGGATTCATTGAATGTTGTTGTTGAAGATGGTGTAACAGCAGTCTTTACATTCACAATCAAAGCAAGAGCAAACTTAGGAAATCTGTTAAAAGGTAGCAACGTGGCAGAGTTGTCACGCGCACCAAGAACCACAGGTTTACCCCAATTGGATTTGATACGTAGAAGAAGACCAACCGCGTATGGTATGCGTCCAAGACGTAGACGTGTTAGACGCTATCGTCCGCGCGTTGCGCCACCTAGAGTTCGCACAGTTCGTCCTAAACCAGCTAAACGTGTTACCACAAAGCTAGTGAGACGAAAAAAGCGATAAACAAAACAAGAAATCCTTGTTAGTTAGTCTTTAAAGATAGCCAGAGTCAAGGTAGCAATTCGCCTTTCTCTGGCTATCATTTTAAATAATAAATATGAACACACAAACACTTTCAAAATTAGCGCAGAATCGTATCGACTACATTGTCTATCACAATATTGATAAGGTTTCAGAATTACTTGATGGGTATGGTTTTGTTGTTCCTGAAAATCCTAAAGATTTAGCAGAAGCTATACGTGAACTCGTGCGTAAACGAGGTCGAAAAGTTATCAAAGAACTCATCAGTTTACACCCTGATAAAGAGACAATTCTAAAACTAAACAGCGTATCAGATAAAAGTGTATGCGAATCGTGTCAAAATGATTCTTACAACGATTCTAAAAATTCATGTGACTCATGTGGATATTCCAAATACAACGGTTCGGGAGACGAATATAATTTTTTGAATCAATTTGAGAATTACACCTTACCTGAATTACAAAGCTATTATGATCGCATTTTAAAAGAATCCAATAAAAATCCAAATGAAAAAAAATTAGCACAAGAAGTGCAACTTGTTTGGAATGAGATACGAACACGAAAAGCCATTGCTAATAAGCAAGCAGAACAATCGCCCACATCAGGAAGATTCAGATTTGCGCCTACCAAAGAAGATTTAATAATTGTAGGCATTGTATTCTTCACAGGGATCATTATTGGAAACGGTTTAAATTTTACATCAAAATAATGGATAAAGAACAAATTTTATATAACAGGGCGATAGATAATCTAACCTACATGGTACTGAATTATTCTAAACCCGTTCAGGAGTTGTTGGCGTATCACAACGTTTTTTTTAAAGGGAATCCTTCCAAAAAACAACTTATCAATGAAGTAATAGAGCAAATTAAGCTAGAAAATAAGCGATTCATTAGTTCCCTTGAAAAACTAATGATTCGATTTTCCTCGCAAGAAAACGATCAGTTTTGGGGAGCAATAGCAAAAGGAGCTTTAGGAATCGTAGGTGGATTATTAGGCAAGAAAAAACGACGTAGATCATCAGGCGCGGGCGCGGGTGCAGTTGCGGGAGCGAATGCTCAGGCACTTGCCGCTAAACGTGATATGGAACGTCGATTAAGAGAAATGCAAGCGCAAAGAGAACGTGAACGTAGAGAAGCAGAAAGACGCGCACGTGAAGCAGAAGCGCGAAGAATCAGAGAAGCAAAAGAAGCAAAAGAAAAAGCTGACGCTGATAAAAAGAAAACCAATATGATAATTGGAATTGGTGCGGGTGTAGTAGTTATTGGAGTTGTTCTAGCTATCGCTTTAAAGCCAAAATCCCAAGCACCATCTTACAGACCATACCCACCAATGCCACAAATGGGTGCAATGCAAGTACAACAACAATAATTATGGCACTCATATTACAACATACAGATTTTAGTCAATATGATAATTTCAGTAATGGATTGTTTTCCCTTAGAAAAAGAAGATTACGAAGAAAGCAAAGATTGGAGAGAGAACAACTAGAACGTGAGAAAAGAAGTAGAATTCCCAATGCAAATGACCTTTCTAATCAATATGAAAAAGAAGTGCCAACTACTAAAGTTGATATGGATTTCAAATTGGCTATTGGTGGAATTGCGATCATTGGAACAGTCGCAATTGGTTTGGTAATCTATGCAAATTACAAAGCAGATTCAGTTCATTAAAGAATCACAAAAAGTGATTCTAAACAAATCAAATATTAGTTACACACTATGATAGATTCATTAGCAAATTCACATATAGAAGATTATGACGATTACAACAGAAAAACGTTTCGTCGTAACAAGAAAAGAAGATTTCGTAGAAGAAGACCTCCTATACGATTTAACAATAATGGTTTTCCTGTAAAAGTTAAAATACCAACCAAAAAACAACCAAAAATTGTAAAAGGTCGCCCTACCAAGTTACCGCCACTTACAAACTTTAGAAAAAATAGAAATACTGGTGTTGTAAAGCCTGGTATGTTGGTCAAAAATGTAGCAACTACAAAATCCAAAACACCAATTCCAACAAAAAAAATTGGTATTGATACCCTTATTAAAAAAACAGCTACAAAAAGTCAAGCACCACCACAACCGCAAATTATCAAAAAACAAAGCGTTGTTGCAAATCAACAAGAAGAAAAACAAGCGGTAAACAAAGCAATGGAATCTGACAATAGAGTTGGTAAAATGATAAAAGTTGTTACAGGTATTGCCATAGCTGGCGCAATAAGTTTTGGTATTTATAAATATATCCAACACCGAAAAAAGCATAACATCAAACTAAAAAAATCAGCCTAAATGATATCAGGAGAAACACAAGCGCTTATTGAAGATCATCTTTTAGCTGATGATTATGATGATTTTTTTGGAAGCAAAAAGAAGCGTGCAGAACGAAAAGCCAAGCGAAAGGCTAGAAGATTAGCAAGGCGTTTAAAACGAAATTCCTCAGCAAAAATTCAAGAGCGAAAACAAAAGCGACGTAAATTTTTCAAAGACGTAGGACAAGTATATCAAGACATCGGTGGTGCAACTGCTATAGGTGGTGTTATAGACGCAATCGTACTACCAAAAAATAAGCAAGCTACTAACATTCCTAGTGACTTGCCATCTGATTATCAGTTTTCAGTTGGTAGTCAAGACAACCAAATTGTAGAAGAAAAAGAGGAACAAAAAAAAGGGATTCCAACTTTTGCCTATGTAATTGGTGGTGTTGTGGTAGTCGGCATTATAGGACTTTTAATTGTACAAAGTAAAAAAGCAAAACAAGTTCAAACATTTAGCCAATGATAACTACGATTCCATCAAATCGTGAACGTTTTAGAATACGACTCAAAATTGTATCGAAAAAACCATTTCATTTAGGAATCAGGTTATACAACCCATTATACCCTAACTCTTATTATTTCAGACGTAAAGCATTCTTTAAAGAATCAGGTACAAAACGTGAATTTGTTATTTCAATGCCTGTATCTCCAAAAAGTTTAGAAATGGAAATTTACGATAAGAATAGTTCAAATGATGAAAGTTTTGAAATTCAAGATGTTCGCGTAGAAAAAATGCCAAGTATCAAAATGTGGGCGACCGATGAGCAATATCATTTTTTTGAGTTTGCTGTAAGCTTTTCAGAAAAAGCTGGGTATTGTTCTCCAGGGTTTTATGATAGTAAGGATAGGGAGTTTTTATTTCAATACGTACCCAAAATTACTGATGCGTTTGGTAACGAACTCATCACACCCGCAAGAACACATAGAAAAATGCCACGTGTTCAAATATCGAGGAAACTATTTCTTGGATATACGATCCCGATTCGGGTTGCCATACTCGCCCACGAGGGATGCCATTGGTTTTTGAACACACGCAGTCAAACAACAGCAGATTTATGTGGTATTAAACAGTATTTGGATTATGGCTTTCCAACTATTGAAGCTGTTTATGCTGTTACAAAAGTATTTGGAAATAATCCTGAAATGGTTGGAAAATCACAAATAAGTAGAACAAAAGAGGTCATTAATTTCATTAATACATATAAAGAAAATGAACAAGCAACTATATAATTGGTATGACCAGCATGAACGTTTACAATTATTCTACAAAGAATTGTTAGAAGAAAACGAGGTTGCTCAAATAACAGTAACTAATTGTACAGATGTGTCACGTGAGGTTACCTTGTGGGGAACAAATAAATGCGCTCCGATTGCAAATCCTCTAAACGGTTTTGAAGAAGATAAAAGGGAAGCTGATCTTGGTCAAGTTTCCTATGAGGTTGTATATAATTCTGTAAACGACCTCTTTTATGTCATAAATAATAGAACCGACACTATTACAGTTGTGAACGATCAAGCAGTCGTAGTTCAAACAGTTCAATTGCGTCCAGATCCACTAACTTTTGTAAACCCAAACAATATTGTTGTTAACACAAATCCAAATAGTTTGGAATACGGATTTGTTGGAGTTACAGGAACAGCAGAAAAAGAGTTTTTGACAGTTGATTTGAATTTTACTATTACCCGTAGAATTCCAATATCTAATGAACCTATTGATCTAGTCTATAATCCTTTCGATGATGCTTACTTCATAACTGAGAGTGTTAGAAATTCTGTAACAAAAATTACAACTTTAAATAATAATGCTGTAAATCATTTAACCATAGCTGGAGCAAAAACGTTGGGTGTTAACCCAGAAAACGGAGATTTATTTGTACACAATACTGCTAACAATAATGTTGAAGTTTATAATACTAATGGAGCAAGAAGGGGATGGATAGAAAGACCAACTGCAACAGAAAATACAGTTTCATTTTACTATCATAAAATCAATCAAAGAATGTATATCGCTTACGATAGCTTGAATTCAATGGTTGTAATGAATCCATTAACAATTGGTACTGAAGAAATATTAGATGTTGGATTAGAACCTATTGATATTGAGTTTAATCCACTTGATAATATGATCTATGTAGCTTCTCAAGATGAGCAGTTATTTACTCGTGTTGATGAGAATTTGGAGATTGTAGATAGAATTTCGTTGGTAGCCTTTGATCGAAGCTTTGCCATTAGTTCTAAAAATGGCACAATAGCACTTAATAATTCATCACTAAAAAAATTATTTATATACAGAAGAAATCCAAAATTATTTGTAAAAGTTAATGATGACTACGAGCAAATTCGAGAGGACTTCAAATACAACCCTATGCTTATCAAGCACATGAAAGTTGTAGCATCAACTGATGAGCGAATCAACACTTTACAAGTTATTGAATCTTCTATCTCAGGTAAGGAAACGTGTGAGTCTATCTCACTTCGTAGCTATCAAAGTCCACAAGGATATGGAAACGTTTCCGAAGTTTTTGAAATGGAAGGCTATATCATAGACGGTCGTGTTTGTTGGCGCTTTACCATAAATCCAAATCAACAAGTAACATTTTTGATCTATTATCAGCAATTGGATATGTACAATTTTTTACCTGAGAAATCGAGAATTTCAACAGGTGTTCAA
This sequence comes from Kordia sp., assembly GCF_965283645.1. Classification (GTDB taxonomy): domain Bacteria; phylum Bacteroidota; class Bacteroidia; order Flavobacteriales; family Flavobacteriaceae; genus Kordia. Next base: position 1,208,097 of record NZ_CBDIPG010000001.1, read on the forward strand.
ATGAGTAAAGGAATACCTGAAGCTTGGAAATAAATAATTAAAAAAAGGAATATGAAAACTTTATTAGAAATAGCACACAGCCAATACGGTGTCACTGAAGAAAAAGGAAAACTACACAATCCTACTATTGTCAACTATTTTAAAGAAATAGGACATCAATGGGTTTCAAACGATGAAACTGCGTGGTGTTCAGCCTTTATGAATTGGATAGCACTTAAAGCGGGGAAAAAGAAAAGCGGGAAATTAAATGCAAGATCATGGCTTACTGTTGGAAGAAAAGTAACCAAGCCTATACAGGGCGATGTTGTGGTGCTTTGGCGCGATCAAAAACGTAGTTGGAAAGGTCATGTAGGACTATTTATCAACTATTCAGAAGATAAAAAACACATATACGTACTAGGTGGTAATCAAAATAATCAAGTTAATATCAAAAGATATCCCGCCTATCGCCTACTTGGTTTTAGAAGACTTACAAACACATAATAATTTAAAAGAACGAATATGAAAGACGTAGATTATTTAATCATACATAGCACCAACACTTCGGAAGCTTTAAGTTTTGGTAAAGACGTAATTATAAAAAAGCACACGGAAAGTACTCGAAATAATGGACTTGGTTTTAATCGTCCTGGTTTTGATTATCTGATTCCTTTCGATGGAAGTTTACAAGTAATTATCAATGAGGACAATCCAACACAAACCGATTTATGGGGAATATCAAATGGACTTGAAGACCTTACAGGTATCTCAAAAAATATTGCATACGTAGGCGGAAGAACCCTCAAAGAAGCTTGGGATAAAGACACCCGCACCGATGCCCAAAAACAAACACTTGAAACCATTGTGAGATTCTATGTGTTGCGTTTTCCAAACATTGTCATTTTAGGTTTTAACGAAGTTCCAACGAAAGTGGCAGAAGATAGTCCAGCATTTAGTGTTGGCGATTGGCTTCGTTCGATTGCCATTCCTGAAAAAAACATCTATCAAAAACCAAAAGATAAAAATGGATGAGAACGCTTCTAACACTTGCGGTAGGTTTTTGGATAGCAAGAGAAATTTCGACGCAATATCATAAACGATTGTGTATTGAAATCCAATTCAGGCAAAAAAGAAAATTAGAAACGTATTTCAAAAATCAAGGCTTCTCAGAGAGACAAATAAAAGAATATACCAAATCAATTTTAAACATCTAATAATGGCAATTCAAATACAAGTTGAAAATCAACTATTTCTTGTTCCTGAAGCTGAAGACACTTGTGACTTTTGGACAAGTTATTACAGTCAACTAAAAAAGAAGCTTGGAAAACAAAATGCTAAAATGATTTGGCTTGTTACTTGGAAGTCTAACGGTTCTACTTTTTGTACCACAAGTCCAACTTTCAATAAATGGTTAAAAGCAAATGATTTAGATGTTTCAAATATGGCTACGCGAACCATTGCAGACCTTTCTGAAATTGGGGGAAACATTTTAGGATTTGGAAAGAATATGACCAAAATACTATCCATAGGGATTCCCATTCTTCTTATAGTGGTACTGATTGGGATTGTAATGGTACTTAGAAATTCTACTAAGAATGCTACGATTAAAGACTTAGCAATGTTAACGCCCGTAGGACGTGGAGCAAAATTATTAGGAAAATGAAAAAGAACATTTTAATCATATCAGGTGCAAGCGTTGGTGTACTTCTAATTGGAAGTGTAATCATAGGGAATCGTACTAAAAATAGAGAACGATTAACAAGTAAGCTACTAACAGCGCTCAATTCAAAAATTGAGCCTGTTAGAAACGGAATTGGTAAACAGAATGCCTTTGATATTCATTATTTGGATAAGGTTACACAAAAAGTAAATGGCAGTATTCTAGCCTTGCAAGAAAGTACAGCTTTATACTATGCAAATCAGATTAGAAGTGCCTTTGGTGCTTGGTATCAAGGTGGAGACGATGAGGAAAAAGTATATGGCGTTTTTAGAAAACTCAAAGATAAAGTTCAAGTTTCCCAAGTAGCTAAGGCTTTTCAAGGTGGCGACGATTCAGCCAATTTGATTGACGTTTTAAAATATCGTTTCGGAAAGGACGAAATCAAAATCATATTAGACATAGTGAACAACAAACCTAATTACAGAACTGCATAAAATTATGGAAATGACAAATAAAACATGGTGGATGATCGGTAGTGGCACACTTCTTTTAGGCGGTGTTGTTGCATTTTTTTATTTCAAAAAGAAAGAAAAAAATAATGCACTAGGCTACTCGACACAATCAGCACAATCAAACATTGGCAACGGTATAAAAGTAAATACTTCTAACACAGCGTTGGTAAAGCATGAACCAAATTGGAACAAACCTTTTAACATGAATTATCTATCAGATGTTAAGAAGTGGATAGCTCCTAAAAAGATAAATGTTTTGAGTAATTCAACTGCATCAAGTCTTGTAAAAACACTTCGCAATGCAAAAGGAACTTTCAACGATGATGAATATGCCGTTAGAGACGTTTTCAAAAAACTACAAAGTAAAACTGATGTAGCAAGCCTATCCAAAGCCTATTATGAAAACTATAACAACAAAGATTTATGGCAACATCTCAATAGCTTTTTAAGTCATTCAGAAATGAAAGAGTACGTATGGAAATACATAAACCGATTACCTAATTATAAATTATCATAAAAAAGACAAACAAATGAAAAAACAAACTCAAATAGCACCATCATTTTTTGCAAAGCACAAAACACCTTTACTCATAGGTGGCGTTGTCGTTGTACTTACGGGTATTGGAATTACCTATTATGTGATGAGTCAAAAGAAGAAAAAAGAAAATGAAAAAAACCCGCGCATTTCTGAAACAACAGTAAGTATTCCAGTACCACCTTCAAGATACACACCACCATTTAATTCTTCAGGAACAAGAACTTCTACGCCTGTAAGATCAGGATCATCAAGAATAGTTGTGAAATATGGAAGTCGCGGTAGTTTGGTAAGAGTTCTACAACGCTATCTAAAAACCTTAAATGCAGATTTGGGACGCACAGGCGCAAAACGTGATGGCGTTGATGGAGCATTTGGACCAAAAACAGCCAAAGCTTCAAAAAGTAAATTAAATAAAACAACTTTTACAGCTTCGGATATCGAGAAAATGAAAAAAGCATTACAAACTCTAGGAAAATAATGGAATCAATTAGTTTAACAAAAAGACTTTTAGTCGCTGGCGGAATTTTGGTATGTGGATATATAGCATATTGCATTTTAAGAAATAGAGAAGAAGAACTAAAACAACAAGAAGAAGCCGAAGATGCTGAATTTATTATCGTTGTTGATAGTGATAATTTGGAAGATAGCAAATCAAATAAGAAAGAAGAAAAAGCACCATTACATACCTCTGATGCTACTCATCTTAAAAAAACTTCTACGAATCTTAGTGTGGTTAAAGATATTCCAACTCAGAAGCCAATTAAGCCGAATGTACAACAACCTTTAGAAACTGCTTCAAAAGAAATTTTAGTTGTAACTACTGATGAAATAGTGGGTGGAGTTGATACAGCAACGGTAGATCCACAGAAAACGGAAAATGTGAATGATATCGAAGTAGTTACACCTATTGAAATTCAAGCAAACCAAAAAGAAAAGGTGGCAAATGATGATTTTCCGCTACAACTTGGAAGCAAAGGAAAACGGGTTTGGAATTTAAAAGTATATATGCTCAAAAATCACGGTGCTGGCGGTATTGTGACCGATGATTATGATTCGTTAACCGTAGCTCGTGTAAAACGCTATTTAAAAGCTGATACAGTTACAGAACAGCTTTACATAAAACTAAATATTGAGGGCAAACGAAAAAAGAAAAGAAATGCCACAAAAAAGAAGTATTAAAGATTTGATTGATGGACTTGTTGACAAGGATGGCTTGAAAACAGAAGTAACCATCACACTAACAAATCAAACATTGATGAAAGTTATTATAGCCTTGCTATTGAGTGGAGTCGCAATAATTGTTATTGCTAATCTTGTAAAAAACTTTGTTCCTAACCACCAATTAACCGCTATAAAGGCAGAAATACAAACGATTAAATCACATTTAAAAACATAGAACACATGACAGAGATCATCACACAATTATCGAATTATATAAGCAATCTTGATTGGGCGTACATATTTACATTCATTCTAATTTCTTACGGATTTAATAGCGAATATGTAACAGCGTTATTCTTTAAAATCTTTAGATTCAAAATAGCGACACGATACCGTGTATTAATTATTGGAGTTTTATACGGAACTGCTATTTATTTCATAAGAGATTACACAGCAAACAATATTGAAGTCCTACTACAATCCTTTGTATTTGCCTTAGTATTCCACAAGTTACTTGTACAAAAAACTATTCGATACTTTTTTCAGATAAAAGTGCCAAAGCCTACGCAGTATGAAAATTAGAATATTCATTCTTTGTATTGCGGTTATTGTAGCAGTAAATATTGGTGCAATTCTTTATTTCAATTCAAATGATAGTGAAAATCATAATCAAACCATTATCAACTTGGAAAAAGAAAAATTTCGACTTGAAAATGAAAATTCACAGCTTGATACGTTGATAATAAAAAGGCTAAAAATTACTGATAGCCTACAAAATGAAATCTACCAAAATCAACACATCATTCAAAATCTAAATTATGAGATCAAAGAGAAAATTAATACTATTAATCGTATGTCTGATTTGGAACTTTATTTGTATTTCTCAAACATTAGAACCGATCAGAAAGACCATAGGGAATGAAGAATATTTTTGTTTTACTATGGAGCAATCAAGATTTATTGCAAAGAAGTTTGAGTATAGTATTTACCAGGATACACTAATCAATTTATTTGAAATTGATATCACAAGATATAAGCGTTTAATAAGCGAAAAGGACTTGATAATTTTCAGTTTAGAAACTAAAATTACAAATCTTAATAGTATTCAAACAAATGACCAGCTTCACATAGACGAACTAAATAAAACAATCAAAAAGAAAGACAAACAAATAAAACGAGGAAAGTTTGTCAAATGGATTTTAGGGACTGGCTTGGCAGTAGCATCAGGAATACTAATTTTAAAATAAAGGTATTATGTCATTAGTAAAGATTTGTGCTATCATATTCGGTGCAACGGGTTTTTGGAAACTCGTGGAAATGCTATTCCAATTTAGAATGAATAAGCGTTTTAAAAATGCAGAAATTAATAATCTGAATGCGCAAGCAAATAGTTTGGTTGTTGAAAATTACAAACTATGGACTGAAAATATGGATAGACGCATCAAGGAACTTGAAAGTAAAAATTTTTCACAACGTGAGCGAATTGGAAAGTTAGAAAACAACAATGCAGAGATGAGTCAAACGATTTTGAAGCTTGAGAACAAAAACGCTGAAATGAATAAAACCATTACTCTACAACGTGAAAGAATCAATGAGCTTGAAAATGAAATTCAAAAATATAAAAATTAAAGAAAATATGAACATAAATAAAGGTGGTAGCGCATTAAATTTAATATTTGGAGCATTCTTATTGATTAGTTGTATAAAGCTAGGTTCTGATCTGTATACACGTCACAAAAAAGAAAAAGCTTCAGAAAAGAAAGGTTGTGGTTGTGGCTCAAAATAACCATAAGTTATTTTATATTGGAATAGGCACTTTTGCGATAACTGCAATAGGTGTCTATTTTGTATATAGAAAAATGAAAACTTCAAAGAAGTCTACACGTAAGTCGTCACGTAGAATTGATTTATCAGCATTTGACAGTCCTGATATACAAGGTTCAGGAAATTGTATGGATAGACGATTATTGGCGATGTTACAGCAACTTGAAATGCGAACAGGCTACCCAATTTTCAATTGGATAAATTCAGGTGCAAGAAGTGAATCACATAATCGGAAAGTTGGTGGCGCTTCAAGATCGTCTCATAAAATACCTACGTGTATGGCTGTTGATATTGGTGTGCCATCTACGGACATAAGAAACCAATTAGTATTTGAAGCTCGGAACATTGGATTTAAAAGAATTGGTGTAGGTAGAACATTTGTACATCTTGATACAGATGAAAATAAAAGTCAGTTTGTAGCATGGGGATATCCTAATGGAAGTCGTCCTGATATTAATCCGTTTGTTTGATATTCAATTAATTTAATCCAAAATCACACTTAATAAATCAATTACATATAATTTTAGAGTAGTCAAAAAATAAGTGATAAACAGAAAATAAAGTTTTATTTTTTTTCTTATGTTCGGAAATGTAAGAAGCATTAAAATTGTCTTTTAAAACAAAAGCTGCTAATTTTCGAGTAGTTTCAATACTTGAATTTGATTTTAAGTTTTTGTTAATTAGTCCCACAACAGTATTGTGCTTCCAGCTATTATTTTCTATAAAACCTAATTGCCCTTCAAGGGGTAGTCTTAATCTTGAATAACCTCTTTCAGTTGCCTTTTTTGTGTCATTAACATAGCCTGAAACCGACTTAATCAGTCTTTTGCATTCAATCGCAAAGTATGGTTTAGGCTTTTGTTCCCAAAAATTTTTTAAAGCATAATCTACGATGTGAATATCAATAGGGTCATCGTGTAATTGTCCGTCTAAAAAGCTTCTATATTCTTCTGAAACTTCTTTGTTAACAGTAAAATTATTTGTTCCAATTTCAATTGAACTTAATTCATATTCAAGGTAATCATCTACTAGACGATTCCTTAGATAGTCCTCTTCTTTTATGCGACCTTTATCAGAATAATCATAAACAACACCATCAGAGATGATTTTTTCATAACTGTTTATAACACAAATCAGAATTATATTAATCCTTAATTGAGTTAATGACAATCGCTTTCTGTTTTTTGAAAAATTATAGGCATTCATACTCATTAAACATCTTGATTTAATTCATCTAATTCAGCTTCTTGAATTGCCTCTTTAAACTCTGCTACATCGTACCAAGCCATTGCTTTATGCCAACACTTATATTCATTTGGTTTTATGATGTAAAAAGAGTTTTCTTCAAAACCTTTTATGTCTTTTTGAATAAATAAATTTTTTGTTGGATCTTCATTATCAGTAATTTGAGAAATACTTAAATTAGTAGCAAGTCGATTTAATACTTCTCTTTCACTTTTTTTATCTTTAGGATAGATTATATTGCTTTTAGGTTTTTTATTGGAGAAAACAAAGTTTAAGGCAATAAAATGGTCTAAACTATAAACTTCGACTTGTATGTGTTCGTCGGTATAAATTTTTTGAAACTCTTTTACATAAACACTAGCATATTCTTGTAATACAAAATTTATATTTCTATAATGTGTTTCATCAGTATACGTAAAGTCAGAAACTAAATTTTGTTTGCTTTCTTGAAATTGATAGCGAGAAACATTCAACACGTAATTAATTAAGTCTTTCTCGTAATCATTAACCACATAAAGTTTATTAACTATATTATTTATTTGAGATAATATTATTTCATTTTTAATTGGTGGATTCTTTCTGTAATAACTATTGTAATCTTTGTATAAAGATATATATAGTTCTTCATACTCTTTATGATGATTTTCAAAAGATCCTAGAAAATTAGTAGTTAAACTTATTAATCTATTTTGTATATCTTTTTTTTGGCAGATTATGGGGAAGTTTAAATATTCTTCTTTCCATCTAATTTGAGGTCTTGTTGATGTACCCCATGAACCCGAAATCATAAATATGAAATATTCGTATAATTTGGATATAAAAATAGAATAAAGTCCTTGTAGTAGTTTTTTGTCATTACTACTTAAACCATAAATGCCTTTTTTAAAAACAGAAGGATTTTCATTAATTGAAACTACGATCTCACTTTCATTCTCAGCCTGCTCTTTAAATAAAATTTTATATGAATTAAATTTCTCAATAGTCCTTCCTGCTTCGAGGTAAACATCTTTCTTTTCTAAATAATCATTTGAATTAGGGGTGTAATAATTTTTAATAGAAGAGTTTTCATTTATTGGTAACCCTATCAAGAAATCAAAATATCTTTTAGGTGTCCCCTTTAGGACTCCTGAACTTGAATGCAATACTTTGTTGTCAACTAAATCTTTGAGTTTAGTATTAGATGATTTTAGGATCTTATTAATCAATCTGAAATCAAGAGTATTTCCATATAAAGCAACCTTAAACATCCAATCGTTTTCTATGAAATGTTTTTGTAGAATACTCTTTTGGTCGTATTTTTCAATTACTAAAATTTTAAAGTGCTTTAAAAAATGATTTGATTTTACTGATTGATGGTTGATGATATTTTTTAAATAATCTTTTTCTTTTGATAAACTGAAATAAACAATACTTGCAGGGCTATCTTTTTTTTCAAATATTAATCTTCTTACTGGCGATAAGTCAAAAAACTTTTGGATACAAAAACTCTGTAGAAAATCTTTTTTAAATTCTCTTGAAGTAGTTGAAACATTATAAAATAAAGTACTAGTAACAATTAAAGCGGATTTTGTTTCTACCCCCATGAAATCTTTTGTCCTTAAAAGAAATGACTGAGCAATCTCTAACTTTCCTGTAATTTTTTTAGAATAAGTTGAAGTAGAATTTACCCAATCCAAATGATTTTTAGACTTATCTTTTTTCCAAGGTGGATTTCCAAGTATGAATTGTGGTTTATCTTCTTTAATTAAAATGTTGAAGTCGTGATCTATATCAAAGAAATCTGCCTTAAATAAATTTTCATTTAACAAATTCGGAAATTCATAAACATCTATATCTTTTGGATTTTGATAATCTAATAAAGCAATGTAAATAGAGAAACAAGCAACTTTTAAAGCTTCTTCATTAATATCAATACCGAATAAATTATTTTTTGCTATATTTCTTATACGCTCACTAAAACCTTCAGGAGATTGATTTGGATTTAATTCTGACTCCTTGTCAATCATTTTTCTTAAACTCTGCACAAGAAAAATACCTGAACCAACTGCTACTTCAAATATTTTACATTCAGATGTGTTTTTTTCTTCTAAGTATTTATCTACGGTATCATTTAATACATATTCAACTAAAAAAGGTGGTGTATAAACTGCTGAATCTAATTTTCTTGTTTCTTCATCTATTAAAGATTCATAGATTCCTGAAATGACTTCAACAGGTATAATAGAAAAATCAAAAATCTCAAAGAAAAATCCATTAAATAGATTATTTTCATTTTGCAATTCCCCTCTAAAAATTTCAGCTAAATCATTTGATTGTTTTTGAGTTAAAACAATATCTAATTTTTTAAAAAGGACTCCATTAAATTTACTATTCAATTTTTCGAATAACAAATTTAATTTTAAAGGTTCTTTTATTAGGTTAATAAAACTTTTTCTTCTTTCGTTTACATCATTTAAGTCTCCAGATATAAAAGTATTGTCTATTTTAACTTTCCTATCAATTAAGTACCTTATGAAGATAAGTCTTAATATCAAAGAATTTGCATCTTCTTCGTTTAAAGGTTTTTCAGAATAAATATTAGTTAAATACTCTCTTACTTCTTTTATATTTTGAAATAATTGTTCATTAACTCTTTTTCTTTTTTGTTTTTTTGAACGGTTTTCAAAATATTCACTTTGTAGCCATTTCCATGTATGCCCACTTTGAAGTTCCCAAAATGAAAACTTACTATTTCTTTCTTTTTCGGTAAGTTCTATTTCCTCTAAACTCTCCTCTTTTTTTGAGTAGTTAAGTGCATTATACACTTTAATTTCTTTTTCTTTAATAACAAAAATAACAGGAGAATTATCAAAAGACCAAACCTGTTTATGAATTTCCTTTTCTCTATTTTTATCTGTTTCATCAGTTAAATCAAAGAATAATATTAAAGGTTGCTTATTGAAAACATAATAAGCATTAGGTTTAATAATTTCAATTTTCTTCTGAACCTCTGAAATAAAGCCATTATACACCTTTCCGTTTTCTTCAAAGAAAACAGCATCTAATATATCTAGTTGCTTCAAAAAGGTTATTAAAGGTTTTTTCATTATTAAATAAAGTAATATTGTGTAAATTTAGCTTTAAATATTGTAAATTTTAAATTTTTTAAATGTTAATAGGACTTCATTTTGAAACAATTTTGATGCACTATCCAAGTCCCGATATAATTATCCTACAAATAAAAGACTTGTATTACGAAACTGAACATTGATAAGTAAATTATATAAGAGTTCATTATTATTTCAAAAAGAAAATAATAAGAGAAAATTTATAATAATACAAGTGAAAATAAAGTTTATATTTAATTTTGAAATATCCATCGATAGAAAGACTTATTATCAATCTTTTTGCCTAAAATTGTTTTTTTAAATTGGAATTAGAAGTGATAAAACCTTTAAATTAATTATTTAAATAATAAAAATTATTAAAGTATCGATTTTGGGGTAAATTGAGGATTTTTAGTACTCCGTAAAATACAACCAACTAATAATGAATATTTTAACAGGTAGGCGTTTCGTATTCATAACTCGGAATTCGCGAGATCTTGCCACATTCTCGCTACTATTAAACCCATTGATTTTCAATGGGTTTCACTTTTTTACTACTATTTAATTCTTCTAAATAATGGTACTCTTTTCAAAAAAATACTTATAAGAAGCACCTAATCAATAGGTTTTTTGAGATTTTTCTGTGGATTTTTGGAATATTTTCAGGTCTTTTACTACTTTATTAATTACCGTTTGATCTATATAATTCTTTTTTAAGAACATTATCAGTAGTATGTGATAAAAGTAATTTTGCTTCAGTACCCATTACAAATTGCAAATGCGTCAAATAAGTTTTCCTCAAATGCTTTAATTATAACTTTCTATCTGTGTGTCTAATAAATCACTTCCATTCCATACGCTGGAGTCTCACTGCATTCAAAATAGCCAGTAAAGCTACTCCTACGTCAGCGAATACTGCTTCCCACATTGTTGCTAGACCACCAGCTCCTAAAATTAGAACAATCACTTTTACGCCGAATGCTAATCCAATATTCTGCCATACTATTTTCCGAGTTGAACGACTAATTCTAATTGCCTTTACCACTTTTGAAGGTTGATCTGTTTGAATAATAACATCTGCTGTTTCAATTGCGACATCGCTACCTAAACCACCCATTGCAATACCAACATCACTTGCTGCTAAAACTGGAGCATCATTAATTCCATCGCCAATAAAAGCAATCTTATTATCAGGGTTTTGTTTTAAAGTTTCAACTTCATTTAATTTATCTTCAGGTAACAAACCACCTTTAGCAATTTCGATATTTAATTCAGAAGCTACTTTTTGAGTAATGGAATCCTTATCGCCAGAGAGCATCATTATATTTTTGATACCTACTTTATGTAATGCAGTAATCGTTTCTTTTGCATCATCTTTTAATTCATCTGCAATGACAACATAACCTAAAAATTTTTCATCAATTGCAACCAAAACAATCGATTCTACAATAGTTTCTGTTTCTTCTAAAACATTAATATTATTGGCAATCATTAGGGCTTTGTTACCAACTAAAACAGTCTTACCATTTACAATACCTTTTAAACCTTTTCCTGCTATTTCAGATACTTCGGAAGCCTCATAATCTGTACCTTCATCTTTATATTCTAAAATGGCTTTAGCTATGGGGTGTGTGGATTTTTCTTCCATTGCCATCAAGTATTTCATAAATTCTTTCTCATCCCAATCAATGGTTTTAATTTCCTTAATTTTAAAGACACCTTTCGTTACAGTTCCTGTCTTGTCCATTACCAAAGTATTTACCTTCGTCATTGCACCTAAAAACGAAGCTCCTTTGAATAAAATACCATTCTTTGAAGCTGCTCCTAATCCTCCGAAATAACCTAAAGGAATAGAAATGACTAATGCGCAAGGACAAGATATTACCAAGAAAATCAAAGCCCTATACAGCCAATCTCTAAATACATAATCATCTACAAAAAAGTATGGTAAAAATGTAACTGCAATAGCTAAAAATACTACGATAGGTGTATAGATACGTGCAAACTGCCTGATGAATAATTCGGTTTTAGATTTTCGAGCTGTTGCGTTCTGTACCATATCGAGAATTCGAGCAATGGAACTATCCTTGAATTCTTTGGTGGTTTCAATTTCTATAACACCATCCATGTTAATACTGCCAGCAAATACTTTTTCGCCTTTTGCAATCGTATCAGGTTTGCTTTCGCCTGTTAATGCTGCTGTATTAAATGACCCTTTATCGGAAAGTAAGATACCGTCTAAAGGAATTTTCTCTCCCACACGGACTTGAACTTTTTCTCCAATTTCAACCGTTTCTGGACTTACAGAAATATAATCATTATTGCGATAAACCAAAGCTTCATTAGGACGTACATCAAGCAAAGCTTTTATATTTCCTTTTGCTCTGTTTACTGCTGCATTTTGGAATAATTCCCCAACTGCGTAAAACAGCATTACTGCTACACCTTCAGGATATTCGCCAATTATGAATGCTCCGATAGTAGCTATGGACATTAAAAAGAACTCTGTAAAAACATCGCCTTTTTTGATGCTTTCCCAACCTTCTTTTACTACAGGAAGTCCAACTGGTAAATAAGCAATACCATACCAAATAATGCGTAACCAATTTTTGAAAAATGTTACATCAAAATAATCTAAACCAATACCAATCATTAGCATTGTAAAACTAATTATGGCGGGTAGGTAGGCTTTGAAATTATTTGGTTGTCCACCACTATGGTCGTGACCATCATCGTGACTATGTTCTGTTTCTGAATTTGTTTTTAAATCTTTCAAATTAAGTTTCTTTTTTTTCATCATTATTTAATTCTTTAGATAGGAAATATTTATATCCAACGTCTTACTTTTTTTGCATACTCTAAATAATCATTCTCGAATTCTCGTTTTAAAAACTCTTCTTCTAATCGAATTTGAGTATTGATACTTATTGTAGATAATGAAGTTATTAAAAGGGTAAAAGCGTTTGGAATCACTAAAAACAATCCAATATTTGCAATCATTATTCCTAAAAATATTGGGTTTCTTGAAATTGAAAACATTCCATTTGTTACTAATTTAGTCTTGTTATTTTCATCAATCCCAATTCTCCAAGAATTCGCCATCTGGCTTTGAGAAATCCATACTACAATTAACGATAGAAACAAAAATGTCCAACCAATCTTTTGTAAGGTAGGATTTTCCAAATACCAAAATGGAAGCAAGTATTCATACCATTCATTTTTAAAAGCATAGATTCCTACAACAATTAATTCCAAAAATGAGATAAGAGTAAATACCTTGCCATTAAAACCGTGAGCATCATCAGTTTTATTAAACGTTAATGGGTTTATACCTATTTTTTTCCAGAGTAAAATTGATCTTAACACAAAGACTAATAAAAAATATAATATCAGATAAGCGAATAATAACATAGTTTCTAATTTGATACAAAAATGCTCTAAATATCAATGCAATGGAAGTGCATTATTGTCCACTACATTTATCACAAATACCTTTTACAACCAAGTTTACATTTTCTGAAACAAATCCATCTGGCACTTTTATTTGAGGAATTTTATGTTCTGTTAAACAAATGGTTTCATTACAGTTATTACAATGAAAATGTAGATGTAAATCAGTTTCAATCTCACAATTGCATCCCTTTTCACACAACGCATATTTTGTAATTCCTGTACCATCGTCTATTTGATGAACAATACCTTTCTCTTCAAAGGTTTTTACTGTTCTATACAATGTGGTTCTATCTGCTTTTTCAAAAGCATTTTCTAGATCACTTAATGTTAGTGCTACTTGTTTCTCAGCAAGAAACTTATAAATCAATAAACGCATTGCTGTAACACGTATATTTTTTGACTCTAAAAGCTGTTCTATTGTTTTCATAAACTAATGTTCGTGTTCTGCTTCTCCTTTTTTCATTTCAGCAATCAAATAATATGCATTATTATAAGCGAATTTTGTAGTTTTATCTATATCTGTTGCAAATTGAACAGCTACCCAATTACCATCTTTTGCTCCTAAAAATACTTCAACGGGCTTAAAACTCCAATCTTCATTTTCTCTTTCAACTGAAAAAACATAAAATCTATCGCCTTCTTTTATAATAGCGCTTTCTGGCAATGCAATAGTTTCTGCATTCTCAACTTGAATTTTACCTTTTATATACATTCCTGGAATTAGATTCCCTTTTTTGTTTTCAATTTCAGCATGTACGTGAAGTGCTTTAGGATTATCTTCAAAAGTTTTACTTACTGAGTATATTTCTGCTGTAAGATCTTGGTCTGTATTAGATTGTAAATTGAATATCACTTTTTGACCTTTCTTTACTTTATAAACGTCTTTTTCAAACACCATTAAATCTGCGTGAACGTGATGCGTGTTTACGATTTCAAAAAGTTCGGTTTGTGGTTCTACATATTGTCCTGTTTTAACTTCAACTTTTTGGACAAAGCCTTCTATTGGACTTCTTAATGATATACTTTGAGCAATGGTTCCATTTCGGACTAATGATGTGTTTATGTTTAATAGTCTCAATTGAGCTTCCAATCCATTTACCATCGCCTTAGAGGCATCATATTCTGCTTCGGCTTTTTGAAAATTTGCACCAGAGCCAACTCCTGCATCATATAATTTTTGTTGACGTTCATAGTTCTTCTTTAAAAAATTACTATTGCTAAAAGCATTCAAATAATCAGTCTGCATTTTTATGATATTAGGATGTGATAGATAGGCAACCACTTGACCTTTATTAACTTTATCCCCTTCAATAACTTTTATCGACACCACATTTGCACCAACTACAGAAGTTACTGCTGCTTCGTTTTGTGGTGGCACTTCTAATGTGCCATTAGCTTCTACATAACCGCTCATATTGCGCAATGCTAAGGTATCTGTTTTCATTTGTAATGCGTCAAACTGTTGCTGTGAAAGCATGACTTCTTCTTCACTATGGTCTTCTTTGGTTTCTGGCTTTGCGTCATCGCTATGTGAATGCCCATCTTCACTATTATGATTCTCCTTATTTCCACAAGCAACAACGAAAAGTGAAACTATTAGTAATGCTAAGATTATATATCGTGTGTTTTTCATTTTCTTATTGATTAAAATATTGTAGTTGAAATGCGCTTTCTAAATAATTTATTAATGCTTCTTGCGCTTGTAATTCAGATTGAATTGCTTCTTTTATGAGTTGAGTAAAACCAGTATAGTCTATTTCGCCTTCTTTATAAGCAAATAAAGCACCCACCTTTTGTTCTTTTACAAGTGGTAACACTTCATTTTTATAAAATAGCCACGAGGTTTTCCATTTTTGATAATTCTCTTTTGATTGTAAAAACTTGGATTGTATTTCTTGTTTTTTGAACTGAATGTTCGTGTCGGCAATTTCCTTATCCACTTTTGCAGTTTTAACCTTTGCTTTATTTGTACCAGACAAAAAAGGAATAGAAACACCTGCTTGATACGTATAAAAGCCTGAATTACCATTTACCTTTTGTAAACCACCTTGAAGATTTAACTTGGGTAAATTATCTGCTTTGGCAGCTTTATATGTTGCTTCTGCTTCTGTTACCTGTAATTGTGCTATACCATACAAGGGATGATCTTCTGGGTTAAAAGCATCAACATTAATGTCGTTAGTAATTTCAAAATCATTAGGAACAGTATAGAATGTATCAGAAACCAGCCATAGGTTTAATTGTTGTAATGCAATATTGTATTCGCTTTTTGATTGCATAAATTTATTTTGAATCTGTAAGGCTTGATTTTTAGCTGCTGAATATTCTAACCTTGAAATAGCTTCTACTTCATAATTTAATGCTACTGCTTTTTCAAAGTTGGTATATATAGAATCTAACTCTTTATATAAATTATAATTCCGTTTACTCTGCAAGGCATTTGCCCACGCCTTTTTTACTTCCAATTCTAAATCTAATTCTGAAAGTTGAAATGCTTTTTGCGCTAATTGAATACGTTGTTCTTGCAATCGTTTTTTGGCAGAAATACCAAATACATCAATGTTACTTTGACCAATTCCTATAGTTGTATAAATACCATTTCCGTTATCAATTTCCTCGCCTCCAGTAAAAATTTGAGTGTTACCAAAATCATAAGCTGTACTTTTTAACTGCTCTTGTTTGCTTATCTCTAATTGCTTTTGTTTTAAAAGCGGGAAATTTTCTTTTGATAATTTAACCGCTTCATTCATCGAAATAATTGGCAACGTATCGTTAACTTCTTGAGCGTTTCCTGTTATTGGTAACAAAAGCAGAAAAGCCACCATAGCAGTAACTGTAATCACTTTTTTGTCTACTCTAAACTTGAATGATTTGTTTTCTACCCAATGATATAATATGGGTAAAACGAACAATGTTAATAATGTAGAAGTTAGTAAACCTCCAATTACAACCGTTGCTAAAGGTCGTTGCACTTCTGCACCAGCTGATGCCGAAATTGCCATAGGTAGAAAGCCTAAAACATCTGTAAAAGCTGTCAGCATAATTGGTCTAATTCTTCGTTTTGTGCCTTCTGTAATTCTATCTTTAAGATTGGTAACGCCTTCTTCTTTAAGTTCATTCAATCCGCTTATCATTACTAAACCGTTAAGAACAGCAACACCAAATAAAACAATAAAACCTACACCTGCTGAAATACTAAAAGGCATATCACGTAACCACAATGCCACAACACCACCAATGGCTGCCATAGGAATTGCAATATAAATCATTAAGGTTTGTGGCAGCGATTTTAAAGCAAAATAGATGAGAACGAAAATAAGTAATAACGCAATTGGTACAACCATTAACAAACGATTACTGGCACGTTCTAAATTTTCAAAAGCACCTCCATAACGAATAAAATAACCTGTTGGCAATTCAAGTTTAGCATCTAACTTTGACTTTATTTCCATTACCAAAGATTTTACATCACGTCCTCTTACATTGATACCAACATAGGTTCTTCTATTGGTATTATCTCTACTTATTTGCATTGGACCTGCTTTGTAGCTTATATCTGCAACTTCCCGAAGTGGAATTTGAGTACCAGACGGTAAGTTGATATATAAATTTTGAACATCTGAAATATCCTTTCGGTTTTGAGAATTCAATCTTACTACTAAATCAAATCGCTTTTCGCCTTCAAAAATAATTCCTGCTGTACCACCTGCAAAAGCGGATTGAACGATTTGATTCAATGTATTTATTTGCAGTCCGTATTGGGCTAATTTATTTCTATTGTAAGTAATGGTCATTTGTGGCAACCCTGTTGTTGCTTCCGCTTTCATATCTCCAATACCATCAGTACCAGCTATAATTTCAGATATTTCTTCTGCTTTTTGCGACAGTATATTTATGTCTTCTCCGTAAAGCTTTATAGCAATATCCTCTCTAACACCTTCGAGTAATTCATTAAAGCGCATTTCGATAGGTTGTGTAAATTCATAGTTAACACCAGGAATTATTTCAACAGCTTCTTTCATTTTTTCGATGAGTTCGTCTTTAGATGCTACCGTAGTCCATTCGCTTTTTGGTTTCAAAATCACAAAAACATCTGCAATATCCATTGGCATTGGATCTGTTGGAATTTCGGCAACACCAATTCGACTTACAATTTTCTCAACTTCTGGAAACTTTGCTTTTACAATTTGTTCAATTTTTGTAGTCGTTTCAATAGTTTCAGTAAGTGAGCTTCCTGGTTTTAAAATGGCGTGAAATGCAATATC
Source organism: Kordia sp. (assembly GCF_965283645.1). Taxonomy (GTDB): domain Bacteria; phylum Bacteroidota; class Bacteroidia; order Flavobacteriales; family Flavobacteriaceae; genus Kordia. The sequence continues at coordinate 1,225,820 of NZ_CBDIPG010000001.1, forward strand.
GCCTTCATCGAGTTGTGGAATAAATTCGCCACCCATTCGTGTAAACATAAAGACTGCAATCCCGAATAAAACAACAGAAACACCAATTATTAATTTTCCCTTTTTTAAGGCTTTTTCTAATAAAGGTTGATATTTACGTTCTACCCAATGCACAAATTTGTCGCCATAAGATTTTTTGTCTGACTTTGGCGCTCTTAAAATCAAGGCAGACATCATTGGCACATACGTCAAACAGAGAACCATTGCGCCAATCATTGCAAAAATGAAAGTCAATGCCATTGGTTTAAACATTTTACCTTCAATACCTTCTAATGCCAAAATAGGAAGGAAGACAATTAGAATAATTAGCTGACCAAAAAAGGCAGCATTCATCATTTTTTTTGAAGCATCTGCTGCAACATCATCACGCTCTTTGGATGTCAATTTCCTTTTCTTTAGTACTTGTGATGCAATAAGAAAAACTGTGCTTTCTACAATAATTACAGCACCATCGACAATAATACCAAAATCTATTGCTCCCAGACTCATTAAATTAGCCCAAACATCAAACACATTCATGAGTATAAAAGCAAACAACAACGATAACGGAATAGTGGATGCCACTATTAAACCACCTCGCCAATTTCCTAATAAAAAGATGAGTACAAATATTACTATTAATGCACCTTCAATAAGGTTTGTTGCTACCGTTGATGTAGTTTCTGCAATTAATTTGCTTCGGTCTAATAAAGGTTCAATAATCACACCTTCTGGTAATGACTTTTCTATTTGAGCCATTCGCTCTTTTACATTCTCAATAACATCGTTTGAGTTTGCTCCTTTAAGCATCATTACTAAACCACCTACAACTTCTCCTTCGCCATCTTGTGTTAATGCGCCATAACGAATAGCAGACCCAAATTGCACTTTGGCAATGTCGCCAATAGTTATAGGGATATTATTGGTGTTTTTTACTGTGATTTTTTTAATATCATCCAAACTACGCACTAAGCCTTCGCCACGGATAAAATTAGCTTGATGGTTTTTTTCGATATATGCACCACCTGTATTTTGATTGTTGGCTTCAAGTGCATCAAATATGTCTGTTATTGTTAATCCTATTGCTCGTAACTCATTTGGGTCGACTGCTACTTCATATTGTTTAATTTTTCCTCCAATAGCATTAACTTCAACCACACCTTCTACCATTGCCATTTGACGTTGTACTATCCAATCTTGCATGGTGCGCAAATCAGTAACCGAATATTTGTCTTTATATTCTGCTTTGACTTTAAGTGTGTATTGATAGATTTCCCCTAGACCAGATGAAATAGGACCCATTGAAGGTTCTCCAAACCCATCGGGAATTTGTCCTTTGATGTCGTTGAGTTTTTCAGCGACTAATTGACGTGGCAAGTACGTTCCCATATCATCGTCAAAAACAATGGTAACAACTGATAAACCAAAACGAGAAATTGAACGAATTTCTTGAACATTAGGTAAATTGCTCATTGCTACCTCTATTGGATAGGTTATGATTTGCTCAATATCCTCTGTTCCTAAATTTGGTGCTTGTGTAATGACTTGTACTTGGTTGTTGGTAATATCTGGAACAGCATCGATTGGTACTTGGGTCATACTCCAAATACCTGCTCCAATAATGGTTAGCGTTAGCAAACCAATAATGAATTTGTTATTGATTGAAAAATCAATGATTTTATTAATCATAGAAAATGTATTAATTCAGTTAAACTCCTCGATATAATTCTAATAAAAAAATGGAATCATTCGAAATGATAAGAACCTTAAAGGTTCAAAATTGGATATAGCTATCCTTTAAAAAACTGAATTATGTCCTTGGCGGTTGTAAAATTGAAGTAGTAAAATCTTTTTCTGTACCATTTAGGTAGAAAAAATCTTGAGTAGATATATATGGTACGTCTAGTTTTATATTTGTAAATTGAACATGAGTGGCACTAATGTGGCAACATTGGCAAATACAAAAAGGGGAACATAAATCTGAATCTTGATCTTGATGCTTATGATCAGTATCAATAGTTTGCGAAATTTCAGTTTTCACATCATTATCTGACACATCAAAATCTGCACAAGGTGCAAAATTGAGTGCAAAAATATAAACTGATAAGATGAATGCCAAGTTTTTCATTATGCCAAATATAACAATTTATATAATGCAATGGTGTTGCAAAGATTAGACTTACAAAATAATCATTTAAGAGTCGCTGCAAACGATGCAATTGAATTAGCTATGAAGTCATAAAAAACAATTCTATTAACGACAGTTTTATATTACATAAACTTATAATTTTTAAAAAAACATGAATATAAATTTTCAACTAAAAACGGACTGGTTTAAAGCAAATTAGATTTGGACAGGTTATCAATCTAATTTAAAACAATTTATATTCTTTAGAGTACTGTTTTAGAGCATCGTTTTTGGGGTAAATTGGGGGTTTTTCAGTACTCCGAAAAATATAAATATCTGATAATCAACAGGTTTGTAGGTGAGCTTTTCGTGTTCATAACCCGGAGGTCACGAGTTCAATTCTCGTTCTCGCTACAGATAGATAAAGTCAATGTTTATACGGTTTTCCACTTTTGGAAAACCGTTTTTTTATGTCTAAATTACAAGTTCTTTTAACAAACGCATATAGAAACGCATATACTTTGAGTAAGAACCTATACACAGAACCAAAAATTTATGATGCAGATGGCGATCTTTCCAAGCGTTGGTATGTCTACTATTATTATCGGAATCCTGTAACAGAAAAATTAGTCTTACAACCACCTTTATATATGGGAGTCAACAGATTAAAGACTAAAAAAGAACGAATGGAAATGCTCGTTATTAATCGAATAGCATTACATGAGTTACTAAAAAAAGGATATAATCCATACGAAACTTACAAGGAAACCGATAAACGCATTGAACAACAGAAAATACAAGAAGAAGGTATTCAAATAGACAGTCAACGAAAAAATTATACTGTAAAGGAAGCATTATTTTTTGCTTTAAAGCAACGTAAACCGCATTGGAAAAAGAAAACTGCGGGAACAATGGTCGGGCATTTTAATAGATTTATTGAATGGTTAACTACAAATAAGTTAATTGACAGGAATATTTCTGAACTAAAAAAACGTGATGTTTCCACATTTTTAAACTCATTAACCAAGCTTCAAACTAAAAAACAAAAGGAATTAAGAGAAGAACTTGTTCCCGTAAGTCCAAAAACACGGAATAATTTTAGAGCAACACTCTCGACCCTATTCGCCCAATTGGAAGAAGATGAAATTATAGAACGTAATTTTATTACGCAAATCAAGATAAATAAAAGTACACCAAAGAAAAATAAACCTTTTTCAAAAGAACAAATTATTGATATTCGAGAATATTTGGACAAAAATGATCCGTATTTGCGAACTTTTATTCAATTCATGTCATACGCATTTTTGAGAAACGTTGAAGTTTGTCGTTTGCAAGTAAAAGACATTGATTTAGCATCTAAACGATTGTATGTGCGTTCTAAAACTGCTCCATTAGCCATAGTTCCCATTATTGGCGAATTAGAGACCGTTTTGCGAGGCATGAAACTTGAAAACTACGCTCCTACCGATTATGTAGTTACTCGTTATGAAAAACCTGCAAATTGGAATATTGATGAAAATAATAAAACCAATTATTTTTCTAAAAAATTCAAAAAAGTAAAACAAACTTTAGGGTATTCAGATGATTATTCATTGTATTCTGTTCGTCATACCGCAGCTACTAACATTTATAATTCTCTGTTAGCAGAAGGAAAAAGCGAAGAAGGTGCTTTGATGCACTTGATGTCAATTACTCGACACAGATCAAAAGCAGGATTGAAAAATTACTTGCGTGAAATTGGAGCAACACTTCCTAAAGATTATTCAGATATGTATACTATTGATTTTTAAGTTAAAAAATTGAATTGAGGTTTCTAATAAATGATTTCAATAGTTTCTTCGCTTGTTAAAATATTGAACCAATATTTTATCCATAGCTGCTGTAACTTTACCTTTCTTGTTTTTACGTATATTTTTCTTTATTGGAATTTCAACACCTAACAGACTATACAAGCGATTCTTCTCATCTGAGGAGAGCGCTTGAATGACATTATATGCTGTTTCGGCTTTCAAATTTATTTCTTAATTATGAGCTTATTCGTAAGCCTTCGGTAAACCACGTATTGTAAAGAAATGATTTCAATTGTATTTTGGCTTCATGAAAAACACAAAGACACAGCAGCGTATGTTTGCTTTGGTAGCCAAGCTTTATTCGGAGGATATCAGCAAGAAAGACTTTTGCAAGCGTGAAGCTCTGAATTATCACACATTTTCGTATTGGATAAGACGCTATCGTAGTTTTCATGGACTACTTAAAGGCGAAACGACTTCTACAAACGATACATTCCAAAATGAGTTCATTCCCATAGATATTGAAACTTCTGCTGACAGTATTGACTCAACAATTACCATTGCATATCCCAATGGAGTTCGCCTACATTTAGATTCTTTTTCATTAACCAAACAAACGGCAGTTTGCTTGCAAAAGTTGATCTCATGTTTGGATTAGGCGTTTCCCATCGGTATCATTTGTATCGTCATCCTACTGACATGCGCAAGAGTTTTGATAGTCTAGCAGGCATCATTGAAAAAGAATTGCAGGCTTCTGCTCAAGATGGTACTGCTTACATTTTTATTAATAAATCCCGTGATAAGGTCAAAATATTACAATGGCAAGCAGGTGGTTTTGTTTTGTATTACAAGCGGTTGGAATCGGGTCGTTTTGAATTACCAATCTATGATGAAGTGGTCACCAGTATCAAGCTGAGTTATTCTCAATTGGTGCTACTGATTGATGGGATTTCTATTGCACATGTTCGAGGGAAAAAACGTTACAAATTACCTGCATAAAACGCAGAAAAACGTTGTGGTTTTACTCTATTATTAGTATTTTTCCATTGTGAAAAACGCTAGTGATACTACCGAAGAAACCGCCTATATCTCCAAAAAAGAGTATGATGATTTGTTGGAAAAGTACAGAGAATTAGAACGACAATTAACAGAATTAAAACGCCTGATTTTTGGCAGTAAAAGTGAGCGTTTTGTCTCCACAGCCTTACCTAGTCAGTTAGGATTATTTGGTGAAGTACCGATAGAATCATCTTCTGATACTGAAAAACAGGTCTTACTACAAACAAAAGTAAAGGCTACACCAAAGAAAGTTGCCAAGCGTGCCTTATTACCTGCGCATCTTCCAAGAGTCGAAGAAATCATCGAACCAGAACATCTTGCACAAGACAGTGTTAAAATAGGAGAAGAAATTACAGAAATCTTGGAATACAATCCTGCCAAGCTTTTTGTTCGCAGAATTATACGTCCAAAATACGCGTTAAAAGATTATGCTGGAGTTATTATAGGGGAACTTCCAAGTCTGCCACTACCAAAATCGAATGCAGGCGCGGGACTCTTAGCGCATATTTTAGTGAGTAAATTTGTAGATCATCTTCCTTTTTACAGACAACGACAGATATTTAAACGTCAGCAATATCAGGTAAGTGACGCTACCTTATCGGGATGGTTTAATGCCGCGACTTCACTACTAGAACCTTTGTATGATGTGTTGACTAAAGAGTTATTACAAAGTAATTACTTGCAAGTAGATGAAAGTCCAATTGGTGTTCAAGACAGTTATAAAACAGGAAGTTTACATACAGGATATCATTGGGTATATCATGCACCTGTGGAAGGCTTGGTATTGTTCAAGTATGATGCCACTCGGTCTATAAAAGCTCCACAAACCATACTGAAAAACTATAAAGGAACTTTACAGTCCGATGGATACAAGGTCTATCAAAACCTAGCCACTGCACAACAATTAAAGCTACTCTCATGTATGGCACATGCCAGACGATATTTTGAAAAAGCACTTGATAATGATCATTCAAGAGCCAGTTATGCAATGGAACAGTTCCAAAAATTGTATGGCTTAGAAGCTAATATTAGAGAACATAATGCCACTTCTAAAGTAATCAAACGCTATCGAAATCGCTATGCCAAACCGATACTCGATACCTTCTATGATTGGTTAGTGCAACAACGATCGCAACTATTACCAAAAAGTTCCATTGCAAAAGCAGTTGGCTATACACTTCGCTTATGGAAATATCTGATTGGGTACTTAGAAGATGGAAAGTATTTAATTGACAATAACAAGATAGAAAATACCATCAGACCACTTGCTTTAGGACGAAAAAACTATCTCTTTGCAGGATCGCACAAGGCAGCTCAAAAAGCAGCCATGATGTATTCTTTCTTTGCAACTTGTAAAATAAACAATGTAGAACCATTTGCTTGGCTACACGATATCTTTAAAAAAATCCCTGAACATAAAGCAAATAAATTACACGAATTACTGCCACAAAACTGGAAAAACAACAGTATCGAAAACTGTTAAGAAAATGGCGTTTTAGCAACAAAATCTTACGGAAGCTGAGAATCCAGTAAAATCAGACACTAATCCCATAGCTAGAAAAACTTACTCCGCTACCTCTCAATAATTTACAAATAAACATATCTAACTTTATGTAAAATAAAACATCTAATCCTAGACGTAGAAGACCGAATGCTTACTGTAAAGTAATAATAATCGCTAAGTATTTATAATCTCAAATCATTAAATTTCAGTATTTTAAAACTATTATTTCACTAATTTTTAAGTCAAATAATTACCAATTACAAAGTTAGAATTAAGACATTCTAAAGAATATAGTAAAACCGTAAAATATCTATGGTTTAAGTCTTGAAGTGGTTTGTGTAAAATAAAAATGATTTCCTTACGGTTTTCCGTAATATGTTACATATCAAATTAATTTAAAGGAAATTTATAAAAAATCAAATAATTTTAACACTGCCTTCTAGTACTCTAGGTCTTTGACTTGCTAATAAATAACAACAACTATTATCTTTTGGAATTGCAATAAATTTAGATTTAGCCTTTGTGTCCAACAATTTTGATTCTTTAATTAGTCTAACTTTCCATTTAGGCATATTAGCTGGAGGAACAAACTCATTAATTATTTTTTCTACTGACTCTTCACACAGTTTTAGAATCATTTTCTTAAAATAACTTACCTCCTCTGTATTGTATATGATAAATTCTAGCTCTCTAAAATTCTCAATTAAACATCTTTTAGTAGCATCAGCCGGATTCCAATATGACCACCAATAATTATAGAACTCATAAGCTCCATTAATGTCTATTGTTAGTAATGCTCGCCTTATGTCATTAGAAACCTTGTCTTCATCAGAGTTATTAAAATGTTCTTTTACGACGTTAAGAACTCTTTCAAACAAGTTAAAATCAAAGTTGTCTACATTGTTATCGTAAGAAATACAATCAAGAGCAAAAGATATTCTTCCTTTAAATAAAGTGCAGTCTTCCATTTTGAATATTATATCTCTATATCTATGATCTGAAGTAATAAGTTTTGATTTAATCTTTTCTTCTTCAATTTGATCTCTTGCATACGAAGAATTTAACTTTGGAAATTTCGATAAAAACTCATAAATATTACTAGAATGCACACTTAACTCCTGTATCAAATTTATTACACCAACAAAAGAATCTCTACTTCTAGTTATATCGGTTCTTTTACCTCCTTTTTGAATATTTCCCCTTGAAACAATATTTCTAACAACACGCACCCAGTCCTTATACTCTTTATCTTCAAATTCTTTGTTATTTATCAGATATTCTGTCTGAGCGTAAAAGATTATTTTTTGTGTATAGGATATAGGATTATCATCATAAACTATTTCGGATAAGTTAGTAATCTTCGGTTTATGTCTCCAAAATGGGAAACTAACGTTTAAAGATTTTATATCAGCTATCTCATTATAGATAGTAAAACACTTGTATAAATACTTATAAGTTTCTTCGGTTATAAAATCTGGTTTTAAATTGTTAAAGTGGTCATGTAAAGTTTCAATATCTTTACTTCTGGTTTCAGCTTTTTCAAAAGCTAATCTTATCATCACAATTGTTGACATGAAGCGCATTAAAGAATCATCTATTTGATTATTTTTTCTGTAATTAGACCAAAAATAATCAGTCCAAACAGTATCAATTTTAAATGCGAATTTAGATTTTTCATCTTCAATTGTATTTTCCCAACCTTCATCTACTATTTTTTTTTCAAAACTTGCTTTAAAGTTTTCAAAAGGAGATAGTAATTTACCACGAGCATTCATTTTTATGTAAAGGTCATCAGTCAAACCAATACCTTCTAGTTCTACATAGTAAAAACTTATCAAATCCTCATTAATAAGTTTATCCCATAAATTATCAATGTCTTTAAATTTTAAGTGTATATCATCAAGAGTTCTTAACATTGCATCAATTGTAGGGTCTTTTTTCCAAAAAAGAAAGAACCACTTTGAATCTATAATATGTTCACTTATTTTTTTTTCATCATCAATTTTAAAATCAGACTGTACTAGAGAAGTACAGAATTCTCTTGAAGTAATTCTTGTTTCATAGCTAAATTTCAACAAAATATTTTTACCTTCTTCGTGATTCTCTTTTTTTGTTAGTGCATACCAATGAAGAAGGAATAAAGTTGTAAGCCTTTGTTGTCCATCTAAAGGTTGAAAGTTTTCTCCAACCCTACTGCCATATATAAAATCTAATTTTAACGGGATTTCAGAATAAATACCATCATATAGAGCATTTAGGAAATTATTTCTAACCTCCCCTTGTTCTAGTCTACCTTGGGCGTAATCTCTTTGAATTATCGGAATTTCAATTCTATTTTCTTTCGACAATAAATCAAAAAACTTTAAAATACTTCCTTGTTCTCTATCGCTCATAATAAATTACTTTTTTAAATAATTTGATAAAATATAATCTAAATCCTTTTCATAATTTAATCTATCTTCTTCTGTCCAAAAAGATATTTTTGGAGGATATTCGCTGAAATATTTTAAAAATACATTCTTAGTACAAATTGGTATAAAAACACCTTCTTTATCCCTCTTGATTATCGTATTTCTTTTAATCGGAAAGGCTGCATTTTTATAACCACGATTAGTTTTAGAGTCTAATAAAGTGAGGTTGGATATATCATTGATATCCATGTCTTTTAAATAATGATTGAAATGATTGATTATTTTCTCATATAAAATTTTAAATTTATCATTATCATTAAATGAGTTAAAAGAATTAATATTTCTGATTAGAACTCCTTTTTTATCAATTTCTGGATCAATAAACACCTTGGCATCATTAAGCCAATTTTCTCGATTTTTATCAGGCATATTGGATTTTATAGAAGTAATATGCTCTATATCCCAATCATTATTTTTAAATAAGTGAAAAGGAAAATAAGAATTATCCTTATCTGACTTTAACATTGTCACGATGTTATAAAGTAAAAGAGTTTTCCTAACATTATCTTTATCTTCATATTGTAATTCGTGTAAATTAACATTCTTAATAGAATCACAAATAAGTTTATCCAAATATAAATTGAATTCGCTTTTTGACATTTCATTAGAATCATTATATAATTTTTTTATATCAATGTGATCTATACAGACTAAGTATCCAATTTTATGATATAAATCTCTTTCATCAAACCACTCACTGAATCTTTGAAACCTTTTTTTTATTTCATGCCAGTTAGAGTCAATATTTGTGGTAGAATCATTATTGAATTTTTTTTGGAAATATCTAAAAGTTGAATATTTATCATCTTTTTTAAATTCATCATTCATTAGATTAAAAATAAATTCGATTCTATTAGTGGTTCTCTTATTACCAGTTAAAAAATACCAGAAACTATCTTTTTGCAATGCTCTTTCAACATTATCCCACTCAGTAGCTATCTCTAACTGTCTAAGTTTAAGTTTTTCTGAATTGATATCACTAAAATTAGAACTATTTAAAAATAAAGCTTTTATTAGTTCTGCATTAGTTAGTGGAATTTTGCCTATGTTTATTCTTGTGAAGATGGCTACAGAGTCTTTTTCAATACTTTCATACCAAATAACTTTTGTATTGAAATTAAAGTTAGATTCAAAATCATTTCTATTGAATGAATTATCTTTATTCTTGAACCAATCTTCTATAGTATAATAAGTATTAGAAATATAATAAAAATCAATATTATCATATTCATCTGCTCCTCCTAATTCTTTTAAAAATTTCTCTGAATTCTCCCTAGTTTCATAATTTAATTGAAACAATTTTTGTTTAAATCCTTCTGCATAATATTGATTCAAATAGAAGAGTATTATATAAATTGTTGTTAATCGTTGCTGACCATCAATTACCTCGTACTCTTCTGAATCTTGCTTCTTTTTAATTACTATTGGCTGAAGACAATACCATGTTTTCTTATTATTATCTAATTGCTTAGGAGTAAAAGTTGATATATCTTCAAGCAGATCTATAACTTGATTTTTTGTCCACCTATAACCTCTTTGATAAGCAGGAATCAAAAACTGATAATCTTTGAGTTCATTAATTGTTTTTAATTTTAAAATATTGTTCATGGAAGGTGTTTTAATTTAGATAGAGATTTAGATTATTAAAAATCTTGATTACTTATTCTTAATTCATTTTTTTAGTATATTCAATAAAGCTTTCTATTTTTTCTATACCCTTCTCTTCCATAGCTTTAAAAAGACCAGTCATTTGATTTTTAATATTTTCTAAGTTCATATTAAGTCGAAACAATTCTATTTCTTTTTCATTTACAATAAGCTCTAATTCAGCATCATTCTTTAAGTTTATTAAAGATATAAATGTCAGTGCCGTTTTAATACAAGCGATAGGATAATTAATCTTTTTATAATAGCATTTGAATAACTTTTAAAATGACTTTGCTCACTTGATAATATTTTTTTTGAAATTTGTGTATTAAGAGCAAGGGAATACAAAACATTGACATCTATAGTTATTAAATTCAAAATAGAATGTTGTATTCATATTCATCATAAATTAAAACCATTAGCATCTGCTAAATTAATTAGTTATTTTTTATGATTTATGAGGTTTTCCGTAATAGCTAGCTAATTAATATAAATCATTAAAAATTCATATAAACTTATAAAATTAAAGATAAAAACTACAATTTAACCGCGCGTATTTACTTAAAAAAATAAAATCACTTTTTTAATATCTGCAAAACAGCACCTCCTTAGCTTACAATAAATTATATACGGAATTTTTTTTTAGTATCATATCCCTAAATAAACGTTGTTTTATTATTAATACAATCCTTAACAATTGCTTTAATATCAGCATGTATACTACTGCTTTCAGTTCTTTCAATATTCAATATATCATAAATAAAGGTTACACTAATTACCTTTAATAACTTTTGATTTTCGTCTACCATAAATATATCGTCATCACTATAATCAAATTTGTATAAAATATCATTACTTGGAGCTTTCTTGACAGGTAGTTGATTTTCTAAATCTAAGAAATTTGCAATCTTATTACCATATTTATCTATTAAAACCATGCTTGTATTCAATCTACCAATTGTTTCAGAATAATCATCTGCAATTCCATCAACATTTGTAATGCACCAATCTCTGTCTAAATCAACAGAAATACTTTTTACTTTTCTCGGAGTAATATTAATAGTGATGTTTAAATTCTCTGGAATTCCAAGTAATTCCTCTGTGTTAGGTTTCCGTATAACTTTTAAGCTAATATTATTATTTTTCGCATATTCTATTGCGCCTTTTTGAAACCCTTTCGTAGTAACTATAATACCTTTAGAACAGTTTATATCTTCAATAACAGATTTAAAGCTTCTAACATGACCGATAGTAATGTTGCTTGCATATCTTTTACATTCAATAGCTACTCTTATCAGTTCTCCAAATTGCCTATATTTCCAATACACATCTATCTGATGAGTTCCTGTTTTCCCTTTAATTTTTATATCATGCTGAAGAATCACATTATTGATACTTTCATTGTTAAGGATTTCATTATAAATCAACATTACGTACTTTTCATATTCTATATTTTTATTCATATGATTTTATATAGTAAAATTAAGTGTGAAGACGATTTTTGATACTAACCTTATCTGAATAACTTATATTTAGTTTATTCATCGTTTTGTCTCCTTTGTATACGCATTTTTTGACAACTCTATTTCCGTTTGGAGAATTCAAAACACCTATATAACCAATAGTGATGTATACTTGTTTTTTCTTATAATAATTTGTTTGTTCACTTGACCTGAAAACATCTTTTAAAACATCTGCTAATAAAGGAAGCGTATATTTTTCTTGAATTTCAGGAGTAAGTCTATTCATTTCTTTTGAAGTTTTTACTTGAAATAAAGCAAAATGCCAGTATTTTGATGTCCTCTTTAGATCAATAATATCTGCTGGTGTTTTACTAAAATCTGTAAACCTAAATTCATAATCTTTATACTTCCTTGCTAGATTTTGTAATGCGGTTTTTTCTCCTTTAAGACCGTCTTTATTATTTCTAATTATTTGAGGTGTACCCATTGTGGCTCGCAACCCCTTGCTATTTTCTATTAACCTCCACTCTCTAACTAATTCTGTTATAAACTTCTTTAGATTCATATTTTATCAATGTAAACACTTGTTGTTTTTATGAGAACTAATTTACAAAATTTAAAAATACAGATAAAATAACTTACGTAAAATTTATCTAACACCATACGTCATTTTCTTTAAACAAATCTCTAATATCATCTTCAAGAAATTTATATATCCAATTTCTTAAAACACAAAACTCATCAACTTTTGAAGGACTGGAATGTTGAATGGTTTTGATAGGATATTTAATGTAGTCATCGTTGATATGTAAAAAAATATCTAATGAAAAATGTTGTAAACTATGGAGATTTTCTTTATCAAAGGCTTCCTTAGATTGAGTAGAATCTTTAAAATAGACTTCTAGTTTCCCTTTACGAGAAGCTCTGTATCCAAAAGTACCCCACTTTAAAATATCGGTATCTTTCATATAACAAAAATACTCATGTGGAATTTCATTATAGAATAGAAAATCTTTTTTCAAAAGCGGAAAATTATATTCAATAAATTCCTTATAACATTGTTCTAAATACTTAAAGAAATTTATAATATATAATTTACCCTGATTTTCACTGTATTGAATCATTCTTGAAAAATAATGATTTTCTTCTCTATTCTGTTCTACAAAATGTCTAGCATATTCTACTAATTTATCAGGATAAGGAAAGTAATGACTATCAATTTCCTTATATCCCATTTCTAATAAAATATGCACATACTTCTCTAATTCATCAAAAATAGAGTAACCATTCAGCTCATTAAGTTCTATAGAATCCGTCATGCCTTGCAGTATTTGCTCTACCATTTCTGGAATCAAATTTTCATCGATCTTTTTTCTCCTAAGGTATCTAGTAATTTTATACTTACTGATTTTAAATTTTAACTCTATTAGATTTATTGGATAGATTAAATCAAATCTAGGTAGGTCATAGTCATTAATATCAAATTTATAACCGAGTCTTTTGTGATTGTAGTAAAGGATAGTTGAAACTTTTTCCAATAATAAAATAGCTGATTTATTACATACTAACTTACCCTTCTCAATTATTTCTCTTAACTGCTCAAAAATATTATTTTTTAAAATTTCACTTTGATCTAAAATTAATAAACCATTATCACTTCCATAAACGGTAGTCACTCCTTTTTTCAGCAGAGAGTTTTCTTCAAATCTTTTTTCAAAAGGATCGCGTAAATCATCATGTATCACTTTAGTATCAGATTCTTTAGCCAATGGAAAAAGTGCATACCCACCTTTACCAATCAAGTCATTAGGAATAACAATTCCAATACTTCCTTTAGTTTCAGGATTGAACTTATCCTTAAAGGCTTTAAAATTTTCCTCTAAATAGGCATTGTAGGCAATCACATACTGTAATGCTTTATCTTTTTTATATTGTATTAAAATATTTCGATGTGAATATTCTGCATTTTTGATATAAAAGTCAATAGCACTTTCTCCAATGTGATTTTCGTAAAACTCATGAAGTATATTATAAAACTTGTCATCATTTAATTTTTCAAGTTTGTATGAATGATAACAAATGATATAATCACGTATTTTAGAATAATAAAATGAGATATTATATGAGTCCTCATTATTCGATTTTATAAGAATATTTCTTCCAAATAATTCTTCTGGTATGTTTTCATCCAATGAAAAATCTAATTCGTCTAATATATTTCCGATTTCTACTCCTTCATCTTTAAAAGTTTCAAGCGAAGAATATTTATAATTCATTATTATTTTCCCAATCTTAGAAAGAATTCTTAATCCCATTTGCTCTCCTAAACTTGTTTTCTGAAAAGATTGCTTTAAATATTTCTTTATTAATTGTGTATCATCTATTTTTTGTGGAACTTCTTTTTTACTGTAAACTTCACTAAATATTCGTAAAAAGAAGCCATTTTTAAGTTTATTTAATATCTCAATAGATAATTCTCCTTTAAATCCAAAAGTATTTTTATATAATGGCAAAATGTTATTTACTTCTTGGTTATTAAAGTCATCTAATAAAAAACCTGGAGAATTTTTCAAAGAAGTTATATCATTATGAAACTTTTTCAATTCATCCCACAAATAAGTTTTGCTTCCGTTTATATCAAGAAATTTTGACCATATATTCGATTTACAACTAATACAGATTTTCAGCTTATTCAGCTTACTGACTGAATATGCCATTTCACTTAATTCATGGACTAAATTAATATCAGTACATTCATCTATTCCATCAATAAAGATTAAAATTTCTTTGTCTGAAAAACTTCCTAATTCATTAAGCTTTTTTAAAATGATATCACTTTCATTTCTAGCAGAAAAAAACAAATTTAAGTCTGTTAAAATATAATGATTTGGAGATTTTGTCAGTAAAGCTGCATTATAAAAAAACACGAAATGATTTTCTAAACTTTCAAAAGCTAATGAACACATTGAGCTCGTTTTTCCAACACCAGCAACACCAACTAAACCAAAAACTGAAGCTTCTGAGTTTAAGAATCTATTAAATTCTGCTTTGAGAATTTGTCTTTCTGCATGAAGTTCTTTTACAAATTTTGAATGAGAATTTTTAAAACCACCCACTATTGATCCCATCCTATCTCTAACTTGAGATTCACAAAAAGTTTTTAAATTTTCCTTTGAAAAAGAAATGAAACTCTTTAGTGCTTCATAACGAATCTGTAATTCTTCATCAGTAGAAAGTGTACAATTATTTTTCCAAAAAGATGATGATTGTGAAATATTAGTATCTGTAAGTTCTTCTTCTGTGATAGTATCAAATACTTTTGTATTTTTTCCATTTGTAACTACTACAAAAGGAGCTATATTTCCTTTTAATGCCCTAGCATACGAAATACCTTGATCTCTATCATCATCAGTTATAGAAATAGAATCATTTTTTAATTCAATGATGAATAAGTTCTTTCCATTTCTTTTACATAAAAGATCAGACCTACCTTTAATGAATGTTTTCTTTATTTCTGTTGATCTACCTAACTTTATAGAAAAATCTTTCTCTAAATCAATCTCAGAAATATCAAATCCTAAATCTTTTAAAAAAGGTAATAGTAATTTTCCTCTAATATCTTCTTCGTTGTATAACATGCAATAAATTTCTCACTTTCAATATTAATCTAAAATAGTTAAATAAAAAAATACTTATTAAAATCCCATATTACTAACTTTGTGTACTACACAAAATTTCACAAATGATTTTCCAACTTCCCTTTGTAGCTTAGTATTTGAAATAACTAAGGAAATAGAAAAGTAAAAAGATCATAGCAACTTAATAATAGAACTTTTTTTGTCGCATTAAACAATTTTAATTGCATCAATCAAAAAATAAAAAACCCAATGTTTTAAGGGCTTTATAAACGTTTATTCATGCTCGCTCAAAAAAATATTATTGTTTTAATTGTCCGAGTGACAAAAGTTGACAAATGATTTTTGAATTCTGCTTTTTAGCTTAGTGTTTTAAACATTAACTCTTAAAATTATGAATGTACAAGTAACACACAATACGGCTAAAAAAGGAATTGAAATTTTATTCTCTAATACTGTTGAAAAAGAATTGGTCGATTTTTTACAAAAGTTAGGTTTTAAGCATCTTTTTAATAATACTTTAAAATGGTATGCAGACTATCATCCTGCGTATGTAAACTTTGCTTACGATTTACAAAAAGCAATAGAAAATGATACAGACTGGAAACTTATTGATATAAATCCATCATTTCAAATATCATTTACCAATATTGAACATTTAAAGTTTTGTATTGCCGAAATAAATATGAAAGTTGGGCAACAAATCATACAACTCAATTATATCATTTTTGAAAACTACAAAAGAGTAGCCAACGTGATTGCTGAACGCTTTGCTTATGGAAACTTTGGAAATATCGTTGAATCTATTACCATTTTACCCCGAAATTATAAACATAGAGCAAAAGTTTTATATTATCGAAAGAGAATTATACATGCTAAAGAAAATGCGGCTCAATCAATAAAATTTGAAAATTTTAATTCGCTTCATGAAAGAGAGATATTAAAGCTTCATAAGCATATCCATTTTTTTAATGTCGCAATTGATAAATTGGTGCTCTTTATAGAATATAAAGATGAAGCTACTAAAAAGATCATCAAATTATTAGTTGACGAGCTAGAAAGAGGCAAACACATTATCTATAAAGATCAACTTCAAGCATATTTTTCAAAATTAACAAGATTGTATTTCAATTGTTATAAAAAACTAGATATGGAGACTAGAGATATTATTGAAATCATTTTTCATCCCTTAAAAGAATTTTTAGATACATCAAAAGAATTTAAAACTATAATTACAACGCTTGATTATTATGATTCTATGATACCTAATGTAATCGTCCCTAGTTTTGGTATTGATATTTTCAATAAAGGTTTTGTAGGACCGCAAGACTTATATGTTCTAAAAGATTTTTACCCTAATTTCTTTTTATTTGATTCAAAGAAAGTTGACAATATTGAGGCATTAAACGCATTAGAAATATATCAAATTTCTCAGTTTGAAGAGCCTAGTCGCCAAATAAAAGTCCCAGATTTTAAGATTGCTAATCAATGGGAGAATTATGCTTTGCTTCTTCTGGAACAGTTAGGTTTTCCGATAGATTTGGAATATCCTTACGTCTATTTATATGATGTAAATTACCGAATATCTACCCTAAAAGACATACTCCCTGATGAATATTCATTTAATAAATACCATACTGTTATTCAAAATTATAGACCGTTAGGAAATTTACAAAAAGGAATTGAAATTATCAATGATCTTATTGGGTGTAGATCTGAAAACTTCTATACTGAAAAGCATAATTTTGAAAATGTTTATTTTAACGAAAATCAATATACCGAAGCAAAGAATAGGCATACCACTAGCGTTATTAAAAAGTTGGAGAATTCTAAGAGTATTATTGAGTCTTATATTGAAAAAATATCATTTTAATTACGTTATTCAACATGATGAGGTTTCCCGTAAGGAATTATTATTCAACTTTTCTAAATTGAAGAAATTTAAAATCAATAAATTATGAAAAAAATATTAATGATTTTAGCTTTTCTATTTTTTTTGAGTTGTGCAACAATCCCTAAAAATGCTTCCGTACTGAGTTCCTCAGTAACTCAAGGTATAGAAAGATTACAATCTGAAAATGAAAAGGTTATTAAGGCATTAGCAGATGTTGAAAGAGCGATACTCGATGAGAGTTGGGACAGTATTTATAATAAAATTGAGGCTAAATATCGTACAAAAAATAATATCGCAAACGGAACTAGCCTTACTAGAGACCAAACAATAGATATTGCTACTGGTGCTGCTGCTGTTCGAGAAGAATTATTACTAACAATAGCTACTAAAGAAAGAACCCTGATCTTAAAATCAAAAGAAAATTCACAAGAAGTAATAAATATAAATAAAGAAGTTCAAAATTATTTGCTATCTCTTGAGAAATACGATGAGGCAACTACTCAAGTAAATGCATTAACTAAAAAAATTATTGGTATTGATCCTTCGCAAGTATTAGGAACAGTAAACGATAATATACAAACGTCAATAGACAATTTCTTTAATTAAAAAACAATACTATGCCATCATTTTCATCAAGAAGACAAAGAATGCAACATATAATAAATGAAGTTGCAGAAGAATATAAACAAGCATCTTACTGGCTACCTTTCGATGCATTAGAAATAAAAGATGTTTTTCAAGCAGAAGAATTGGAATTATTTAAGCAGTTTATTAATGAAATTCAGGAAAGCACCAATGAGAATGAAAGAAAAACTAAACTAATAAATAATATAAATCAATATAGTGGAGTTATTTTAAAAGCATTAGAGTTATCGAAAATCATATAAAGTTGAAAGTTACCATTATATGAAATTGAATACTTCAAAAATTCAAGGGTTACGATATAATGATATTGAAAAGTATTTCTATATAAAAGAGTTAGAAGTTTCTATAACTTCAAAATGTCATTTGCGTTGTGATAATTGTGGATTCTACATCCCTGAACAACCATATCCTGCAATGACAAAAGATATAGTTTCCGAAATTACTTTTGGACTCTCGCAATTAGCACGATTAAATATACAAATTGGCAGTTTAGCAATTCTTGGTGGCGAACCTAGTTCCAATTCAAACCTATTAACAGAAAGTTTAAAAGCATGTGCTCAATTTGAAAACATTAATCAAATAGAGGTTGTTTCACATGGATTGACACCGCAATTTATAAACAAAGAAGCATTCAAATATATTGATAAACTGACCATTAGTGTCTATTTCGATAATCAAGAGTTACGAACACTTTGGAAGCAATATATCAAAAAAGTAGCACCAAATACAGAATTAAGTTTGCGTGTAGATAAAGAATGGGATCAATGGATTAGTAAAGAAATTGTGAATGATGAAAAAGCCCAAGAAATGTTTACAAATTGCTGGTATCGAAAACATTGTGTGACGCTTGAAAGACAGCGATTATTCATGTGTTCCAGGATTCCAAAACTAGCCAATGATAATGAAGGAATACGAATCACGGAACAAACAACTATTGAAGATATAGAAAAATACCTCAATCAAGAAACCTTCACAGCTTCATGCATAACATGTACTCCTATGATGGGGCTCAAAAAGGTAAAAGCTGGACAACAACCCGATGATCGTATACAAAAAATGATTCCAAAAGCTATCACCTACTTAACAACTGCATTACATGAATAAGTTGAAACGAATTGGATTATATGGCATCAGCGGAACAGGAAAAACGACGTTACTACAAGAACTAAAAAAGCAATGTCTTGATACTATTTGTTTAGAAGGTTCTTCGCTTTTATTAGAAACTGCAAACATATCACTTCCAGAATTTAAGAAACTTTCGGATACCCAAAAATACAAACTAAGAGAAAATGCAATGATTGCGGCTCATGCGATTCAAGAAACTACACAAAAACATATCATTATAGATGGACATTTAGTATTTGCGAAAAGCACAAATGAATTTGAAAATGTAATGACCGCAAAAGATGCAGCATTTTATACTCACTACCTCTATTTAAAATTACCTATTGCAATTATTTACGAACGCTTACAAAATGATACAACTCGAAAACGAAACTATACAAAAGAAGCTCTTGAAAATTGGATGAATTACGAGTGGAATGCTTTGCAAATATTCTGTACTACTCAAAATCTTCCTTTAAATATAATAGAGACGACTAATAAACAAACCACGGTAGATTTTATTTGTAATTATCTAAAAAATGAATCTATATAAAATGACTTCTCAAGAAAATACAGCGAAGCTTACTGCATACATGCAAAAGTTCCTAACTCAAGATGAAGCGACTACATATATGATTATTGATGGCGACAGAACATTGATTCCTGTTGATAGTACACGCCATTTTTTTCAACTTTTACAATTGGATTTTAATGTGCTAAAAAGTATTTTTCAAGAACATGGCTATTCGTTTGAAGCTTTCTATAAAGTTGCAACATTTTATTCTACAATTAATTCCCAAACGTATCAAAATACATGTGCAAAAAGCGCAAAATCGGTAAGTATCTATCCTGAATTTTTAACTTTCATAGACAATTTGCCACAGAATGTAAAATGTATAGTGGTAACTTCTGGATTGAGAGAAATTTGGGGAAATATTCTTCAAAATCATCAATTAGATAACGTATCATTAATTGGCGGAAACTACTTTCCAAAAGATACATTTGTTATTGATCCGAATGCAAAGAAGTTAATTGTAAATCTGCTGAAAAACAAAGGTAAAAACGTCTCTGCTTTTGGAGATTCATTGATCGATTTTGAAATGCTTAAAGAAGCTGATCGTTCTTTTTTGATTGTCAATGAGAAGCAAAATAAAGATATCATTCCTTTTGTAAGCGAAATACAGCAATTGCAACAAATATCATTTACAGAATTTGAACATAAAAATATTCCTAAAACAAAATTAACTACCATTTTGCAAGAAATCTTAACAGCGGCAACATGAATTTTACACATTTCACAGAAAAAAAAGCAGCTCAATTGCTCGCTACACAATCAAGAAGAGCGGATATTAATGCAATAACACTTTGCGATATTCATGTTGAAATGGGAAAATTTATTGCGTACGAAATGCTAGAAGAATTTGAACTTACCACAATTGACATTCAACATGTACAAGGTATAAAATCAGGCGTTGACATTGCAAACAAAGACAAAATTGTAATCTTACCACTAATGCGTGCTGGTTTATATGCAGCTGAAGGGATTCGTAGTGTTTTTGTAGACAGTCATTTTATTGTAGCTGATGAAATTACAAAAACCACATACGATTTCACAAACCAAACAATTATTATTGTAGATGCTGTTATTAATACTGGGAAAAGTATTGAAAATGTACTTCATACATTATTAGCTTTTAATGTAAATAAGATCATTGTGGTTACACTTATTCTACAAAAAGAAGCATTGCAACTTATTAGAAAATATCCAACAATATCCTTTTATGCGCTACGAATCTCGGAAAACAAATATGTTGGCACTAAAGGAACTGATACAGGAAATCGATTGTTTAATACAAAAAAAAATATTTAAAATAAACTTAATCTGCACAATTAAATCAATTGATATACAAACTATCTGAGAACTTTTTCATATCATCAAAGTTACTCCAAGTAATTGTTCCACCAAGACTGATTTCTCCTATACCTTGTCTTAAATCAGTTGTATTCCTGATTAACTGATAAAGAGATATTGGATTTTGATAATTGTTATATTGACTATAATTTATTAATCTTTTCGCAATAGGAGCAACTCCTGTACTATAATATGAAATTGGATTATCTTGGAAAATTGCTTTTGCCCCTGGTTTTGAAGAAAAAATTATTGGATTTTTGTTAGTTCTATACTGAAATCTATTTCCGATTTCGCTTAAAACATTTGATATTTCAGACATTTCATCGGTTATAAAATCTTCATTTCCATAATAAATTAAATTCGTTCCATCTTCAGAACCTAATGTCATACTTACTCTTTGTAATGCTTTTTGCATTTCAGCATTAGGGTAACATGCATCAAGAAATAATGTAAAAGGAATTCCAGTCATTTCAAAACTATTGTATAATGTTTCAGTTAAAAGTAAACCATCACCAGAAGAACTTGTATTAGGTGTGATATTTTCAATAGCTCTTTCAGCAAAATCTTTATTCAAATTTCCCTGTAGTAAAACAATTTCTCCATTTGGCAATGATACCCCATGACCAACATAATATATCAATAAATAATCTACTGGATTGTTTAACATCTCCATTGTTAAATCTATTGTCCAATCCAGAAGCTCATCATCAGTCAGTTCATCATCTTCCGAACTATGAAGGCTTTTTATAAATTTAGGGGCATATTTATTTAATATATCTTTTACAAGATCAGCACTCTGTTTAGCCTCTGGAGCATCTAAAGAAGCCATATTCTTAAAGTGCCCCGATGCAATAGTAATTAAACCCCAATTCTTTTTCTCATTTTTTTTAGATATTTTATCACTATTTTTAGATTCGATAGCTTCTAATTCATCTACAGTAATTGGAGTCAATATAGGTTTTATATCATCGATAGATAAATTATTTATTACGAAATCAATCAATAATGCCTCATAAGCAATTATTACAGGTTCAGTTAATTTAAAGGATATTGATTTCTCCTTCTTTAAGGAACTCTTAATTTCTATTTTTGGCATCTTTTTCGATAATTCTTTAACATCTTCATTAAAATCATTTAGTAGATCAATGCCTTTCTCATCCTTCGCAGAAATTACATAACTTACGATTCCACTGTATGCTTTATAAATTATAATTGGTTGCTTTTTTTCATTGATAGCTCCTATGACATCTTTACTTTCAGAAACAATTTCTTTCAATCGATTAATTGGTAATTCAGAAACTTGACCTTCGTCAATTTTAATTAAGACCTTAAAATGTTGACTATTTGAAAAAACACTTTCCATAATCCCACTAGATGGATTGCTAGTAATTTTAGAAAAATCATTTATTTCTCCCATGACAGAGAAGGTTTTACCTTTTATTAAATCGGAATCACTATGGTCATTTAAATTATATATCAAGTAAGAATTATTATATGGTAATAATACTGAACCAGGTACTCTTGAACCTGAAGGTGGCAAATTCAAAATAAGATTGTCTGGACTAATATTTAATATTGAAGAAAGTGAATCCTTTAGGTCTTTTTTAAAGAAAAATCTCGGTAAAATAAAAACTAAAATAATTGAAACGATTATCAATGTTAATGCAATAATTATTTTTTTCTTCATAATTGTTGAATTTTATTAAACGTAGTTAAACACACTTTTAGTTAATATTTTTTATATTATTTCTATGAGCAATAAATGGCATCATTCTTTCCATTAACTTGTTAATCATCGAGTTTAAGACTTTCTCATCAATAACAGTACCTTCTGGTAATAGCCCTAAAGAATTATCAATAGCATTTGAGATAATCTTATGTATTTGATGTTTATCTTGTTGCTTGTTGGCAATAGTCAATATTCTTGCGTAGCGTTTTTTTACTTTCTCAAATGGTTTAGCATCTTTATTTGTAAAAAGGTCAGTTAGTCCAGCCCTAGATAACCTTATATGAGTTCTTTTTTTAGTAACTTCGTAATTATGAACATTAAAAATGTAGTCATTGTCAATATCAACTCCATCATATGATTCATTTAAATATATGATAAAACTATGTAAATTAAACAACTCCACATAAGCATATAAAATCTTTTCTTTTGAATCTCCTACGATCTTTAAAACATGAGAAACTTCATCCTTAGCTGGAGTATAAATATCTTTATCTGGATAATGCATCCAAACTATATCAAGTTCTATATTACCCTCTAAATACGGTAATAAATGCTTAATATATGCTCTACTACCTCCTTGATGAATATAAAAATTAATTGCGGTTTTTGTTATTGATTTAAAAACATCATTACCGCCAATATGAGAATTTATCTCAAAAGAATCATTTATATAAAATCTTCTTTCTTCAGCTGCATCAAGTATTTTTTCAACTTCAATCGTAGGATATTTTCTTTTTAGACCTATTAGGGTTTTCTTTAATTCTTTTCGATTTTTAGCATCAATCATTAATCTTGATTTAGTACTATCTTCTGGAATTATTTTATAATTGGTTTTTGCTTGAACTGGAGAACCTCCATATTCAAGATAGTATTTTTCTCCTGTAGAGGTACGTGTTGTGCTTATTGGTTGTGGAATTCCATCATGTCTTTTTATCATTAATAAATTTGCAATATCATTAGTAGTCTTAGCTAATTCGCAATCAAATTTATCCCCAAATATTGAATTACACTTTTTACACAAAAGACTTTTAGACTTTAATCTACCACCACACGCATTAAGTATAATATGTTCTTCCGAAACATTTTTATCATTAATAATGTCTTCACATCTATAACATTTCATTATTCTATATAGGATTTTTTATGGGTGAGATACTATCCTTTTTTAAGTGGTTTTCAGTATCGAATTTTATTTCTTGCTTTATTAGTGACTTTTTAGGTGTTTGGTTAGGTTTTGAAATATTCAAAATACTTTAAGTTAATAATGTTATAGCTGAACCAATTATAATAAAGTTACTATTGTTTTTGGTACCATTTAATATATAATGAATTATATTAATCTATTCTTTAAGCATTTTAAACACCTTGTAACTGTCCTTGAAAATAACCTTTACATAATATAAGCTTGATTTTAAATTTTTTACATCTAAAATTATCGAGCCATTATCATTAGTTTTTTCATTAAAGAATGAAGAAACTAGTTGCCCGATACTATTAAAAATTAAAACTTTTGCTTTTTCATTTGAAAATGAATCGAGTTTTATTGTGAATTTACCATTGTTTGGATTTGGATATAATGTCAAATCATTTATTGAGTTAGCTATATCAAAATCAGAAACTGATAATGTAGACAAATCTGGCATAACTACATTTGATTCATAGACTATAACAGGAGTAGATATTGAATAACCTAAATAAGATGCATTTAAATTTGTTGCTCCGAGGTTATTCCCTTTAAGGAAGTTGGATTGAAACTGCTCAGCTATATTAACGTCAGTTATATTTAGCTGAACATTAGATAAATCACTTATAAGTTTTCTGTCTCCATTGCTGTAAATTGCATTAATTGAAATAGGTGCTATAAAATCATCTTGTATGTGAATTTCATCATTAAGAAACTCAATTCCAGTAACAGTTATATTAGAATTAACACCAATTGTTATTATTTCATAATCTACTAGTCCGTTGTCATTAAAACCTAATGCTAACAAACTAATTTTTTCGTAAGTATCATTTGAAATTGTATATTGAGTATTTACTTGTGTACTTTGGAATTCCTGTTTAAAGTAGTTATCGTTTAAAGGATCTATTGCATAAAATAAAATTCTATTAATACCATTAATAGAAGTTATATTAACATTTACATCTTCACCAACATTGAAATAAGTGTTTTCATTTGGTGAATTAATGAAG
This sequence comes from Kordia sp., assembly GCF_965283645.1. Taxonomy (GTDB): domain Bacteria; phylum Bacteroidota; class Bacteroidia; order Flavobacteriales; family Flavobacteriaceae; genus Kordia. The sequence goes on from NZ_CBDIPG010000001.1 coordinate 1,251,012, forward strand.
ATAGAATTAGGTATTAATTCATTATCATTCTCTATTGCTACATTATCTATAGAACTTGGTCGATAATTAGCATTAATACTAGCTGGTGAGAATCCATTTTGTTCAAAATAACTTGAAGAAGGATCTTGTTGTAATAAGAATCTAACGTGATTAATAACTTCAGATTCTTCTTGAGCTCCTATGTGTTGTATTTGCTCATTCATTAGTTGTGTAGCATTTCCAGTTAGCCCACCCCTTTGTGACTCAGATGAGACAATGTAGTCATGTGAGTCTCCATCAAATAAATTATCTGTAAAGTCGTTTTCATCCGTATTGAGTTCTGGAGCAAGTATTTCAGCAATTGAATTTAAGAAATATCCTTGTGTAGATGTAAAATTCTTGATAGTGGTAACAGTATGTGAGGGTACTGTATTATTAGTTAATGATGAAGGAGAGTTAATTTCATTCATTCTATCACTATTAATAGCCAAATCATAAACTGCCCCATCAGTTAATGATGGATCACAATTGAAGATATAACCACTATTTAAAATCATATTTATATCGGACATCAAAGAACCAATATTTGGATTAAAAGCTAGATTTCCAAGAGGAGATCCAGAATGAGGAGAATTTAATGTAATAAATTTATTAACGTTATCTCTGTAATCATTTGATTGAATATAAATTCTAGAAAGTATTCCTCCCATACTATGACTTACTATGTCTACTTTACCAGAAGAAAAATTATGCATTCTACATTTATCTAATAGAGAAATAATGTTGTTGGGTACAACCCAGCTATTTTCATTAAAACTATTTCCTGCATTCATACAATAATTTACTTTTTTTGTTAATGTTGAATTATAACCTACATTAAATAAATGATTTTCCATTTCTTCAAAACCATAGGCATCACCCCATAACCCATGAACCATTAGAACAGGTGTTTTATATATTCTTAATGGAATGGTTAATAAAATATTACTTGAATTATTCATGTCATAAATTTCAATACTTCGACTACTATTATAATCTGCCGAATTGAGAAATGTTGTTGGATGTGTATAAAGAGCAGTAATAGTGTTGTTAGTGTTATTAATGTTGATATCAGAATCCAAAAAATCCCCGTATTCTGAGATAGCAGAATTATCTGGAACAATCTTAAAACCTATATTTTCATTCATAATACTTGAATTATTAACAAAAATAAACCTAGTACTTTTAGTTCCATCAGCACATACTTTTATATAATTAGGACTATCATTTGAGTTGCCAGACCAAAGTGTCTTATCATTTGGAAAAGTACTGTTAGTTGTTTCGATAGTTAATTCGGATGGAGGGTTATTAGAAATAGTTAACATCGCAGAATTACTAACAATAAAATTATTACCATCACAATTAGTCATATAGCAAGAGAATAAATCTCCATTATCCGAAAGATCCAATGCAGGAGTTGTATAGTTGCTATTGGTTGCCCCTGAAATATTTATTCCATTTTTTCTCCATTGATAAGTTATAGGAGTAGTTCCAGTTGTGGAAACTGAAAATGTTGCAGTTTCTCCAATAGTTCTTGTTTGATCTTGGGGGTTTTGTGAAATATCAACACCATTACAACTATTTGTTACTGTAACTGTTGCAATATTACTATTTATGGAGCCATCACAATTCGTTACTTCACATTGATACGAATTACCATCATCGGAAAGATCCAACTGAGAAGTTGTATAAATATTATTAGTCGCTCCCGAAATATTGCTCCCATTTCTTTTCCATTGATATGTTATTGGAGCAGTACCATTTGCAGAAACTAAAAAAGTTGCTGAATTTCCAGAAGATACAGATTGATCACCTGGTTGTTGAGTTATTATTATTTCATCACAACCAGAAGTGTCGTTCTCAACAACAATATTCATGCATAAAGTATTATTACTGTAATTAGTTTCTTGACTATGATTATCTATTGTAACACAATATTGATAAGTGCCTGGGTTTGTAAAAACATAATTACTTTCTTGTTCTTGCTCTATTTCATTTTGAGAAAGAGGTAATTCACTATTATTTATTTGATCATCATCTATTTCAACACCATCAATGTAATAATGAATTGTAACGTCTGAAGTCACATCAGCTTCCCCAAGATTTATGATTTCTGTTTCTAAATCAACATTTTCTCCAACAATTGCATTCACAGGATCTGTACTTAAACTATAAACAGATAAATCAGCACTCGAAGAAGGTGTCTCATCAGTGATTTTTATTTTAAAACTAACTGTGGGTGATTCACTACCATCATAATGATATATTCTTAGATGGTATATTCCATCATTATTACTTCCTGGACCATTTATACCCGTTCCAAACGTTTCCGATCCTCCATACCCGTTATCATCTGCATAATTGTCTGCATTACTATTAGTATTTGGGTAATAAGAAAAAGAACAGTTAGACTTGAAAGCTACGACAGGATTGAAATTATTACTAACATCATAAATTTCAATTTTTCTAGCATAATAACCTGATGGTATTTGAAATCTAAACCAAAAGCCTTTAACACTATTTCCTCCAACACTATTACCTTGAATTGGTTGACCATAAGTAAACTGACTAGTATTTAAATTATTAATTGAATATTCAGTATCAACTTGTAATATTGAAGAGGATGCAGAACATGAATCTGCTGGAGTTTGTCCATGAACTTTCAGTTGAACTAATGAGATTAAAACAAGAATTAATAATTTTATTTTCATGCTAGTAGTTGTTATTGCATTGATATATTGATGAAAATCATATTTTTAAGAAAAATAAATATAGTGAATAAAGTTTAGTATTTCATAAAGTAAAGAATAAACCTTCATTTTAAAGAAAGAATAGCTTCCCATTATTCCATATTGAAAAATTAAATAGCCTTAAAATAACTTTATAGAAAAATATAGGTTTACGGATAAAAATGTGATACAGACAACAAAATTAGGAAACCTTACTAAAAATTGCCAAAGCGTTAGATGTTGACATTAGCGAACTATTTAACGCAACAAAACATAATCCTAGCAAATATGAATATGATGTGATTACGCATGAAGTTTCAAAACTACCAAATCATGAGGTTTTCATAAATGACAAAGCAAAAGAGAATTGGGAATTAGTTTCAGTAACTCAATTTACGGATACAGACAATGTATCTTATTTTCGATTTTACTTTAAGAAGGAGGTTTAAACACAAGCTTCAAGAGTATAGATTTTTCTACGTTAAATAATTAAATGTCCTCTTTTATAATTATTACAGTTGTGATTGAAATCTTACTATCAAAATTAACAGTCTCTAATGCTTGTGAGACTTTTGAATATATACAGCGTATATCATTAAAATTACCAAAAATACTCCATAGGAGATGAGTGATTTTAAATCTGGCTTTGAATCTTTTGTATAAAAAAATATCTTCTCGATAGATTTTATAATAACATAAGAAATTATTGATGATAAAAATAAGGATTTAGTCAAATGGATTGAATCCGTAATTGCTTTTTTATCTACACCTCTCGGAATTCCTTTATCTATTAATTTATGTCTTAAATCAAATTTATAATAATTATAGAAGCCTATTAATATGAAAATTGGAATTAGATAAAGAAATATATGCTCTGCAATCTCTAAAATTTTCAACTTATTAGTGCTTTCGTCACTTACTAATATTTCGCAGAAAATCTTATATCCAGCATATATAGTTACAACAGCTATAGTACTGAAAAAAAAGATTCTTATAAGATAATCTACCCAAACCTTACTTTCAAATTTTATAATATCAACCCACTTCATCTTTTATATTTTTTCAATTATTCTTGAGACTCTATATATTAACTCATTTTTAATATTTGATATACTATTATATTTAGAAATAAAAGAATATTTATTTTCATCAATGTTTATTTCTCCTGCATATGTATCAGTAGAAATAATTATATAATGTTTGTGAGCTTCTGTTTTTGTATTTTTATCTAAATACTCTAAAAACTTAATACCTAAGCGATCTTCAAGATTAATAAGATTTATATCTACTATGTAAATATTAACACCTTCATATACATCAATTATTTCTTTAAAAAAATCATTTATATGAGACGCTCCACTCGAATATTTTTTTTCAAACGTTTCTTGAATGTAATGCCAATCAGTCCCATAACTATTTACTTCAAAATAATTTTCTCCTTTAGAATCTATATTTGGATATATATTCATACCTCCTTCTTTATTCAAGCTAAAAATATAGTTTAAAATTATTTCAAAATCTGATTGCGTGTCTTCTAAAATCAATATGTTAATCATTAAATATAATTTTTATACTAGTTTCATAATATTCTAAATGTTTAAAATTTTCTTTGGGATAGGAAAATTTAATCTCTTTAATTTCATGTACATTATTATTTGTTCTTAAAAATTCATTATAGTTGTCAATTATTTTTTCACACATTATTCTCCCTTCTTTCTTACTAACATTTTTCGTATTTAGTACTTTATGATGTGCAATTTTATTTTTAAATAAAAAATTAATACTATTTACATCTGAAATAATATATATTTCTATTTGGCTTGGAATATTTTCTGTGTACTGCTTAATATTAATTAATAATTGAGGAATTATTACATTATAAACTATATCTGGAATTATAAATTCATTTACTTTATTATATATATAATAATGTCTAAACTCTCGCTTCCCAAGACATTTGGAACGAAAAACTGTTTTTATTAAAATATCAATTTCTTTCCTCGTTTTTAAACCCTCTCCTAATATATACTTACTATCATAAGCTGCTACTTGACTTCTAATTGCATTTAACGTGATGTTAAACTCTAGTTTATTATTATCTGAATTTTCACTGCTATAAAGCAGATCAAGATTGTTATAATATGTCCCTAATTGATGTCTTAATACTTTTTGATACCTAACCTTTGATTTGTTTTGTATTACCTCTATGAAAGCTGTATTGTTAAATTGTTTTTGTAAATACTCTAAAATATATTTTTTTATAGCTAGTATCAGTCTGAATTTTTCATTACTGAAAAAATCTAAAAAATTTTTGAATGACAGTTTAGATTTTGTTGTAAACATTAATACAGCCTTTCCTTTATGTTCATAGTTCGCTGCAATATCCTCATCAAGCAGATCTGTGAGTTTGATCGCCATGAACATTGATGAATCATTTAACAAGTATGGATATGACTCATTCCTTTCTGTTAGCATGTCATTATTTAATAATTCATCAATTGTATGCTTTTCATCATTTACATCAAAATAATTTTCTTCAAAGGCAATCCACTTTTTATGAGTTTTAATTCCAGCTATAAAAGACTGAAGTCTTCCTTTTGAACTTTCTGTGTAAAGTCCTTTAATAAATTTTAAAACAAATCCTTTTTCGTCTAAAATTGTAGATTCTAACCAAAAGTTTTCAGAGGATGATAAACAATAATAAATTTGAGCTTTGTTATGATGAGATTCTAACTCTCCATAATCATAAAACAAACCTACTTGGAGATCATTATCTTTTTTTGATGAAAAAATTAATTTGATATCAATCAATAAACCACTTAAAGCATCATTAAATTTTTTTGTGCTATTATAGTCTACTTTTGATGATTTTAATTTGTCTATCAATATTACCATCTGTGCATAAGCATCTATAATTTCATTTATTTTATCCTTATCATTAGATTCCCTTTTTAATAAATTGAATCTTGAATTAGCGACAAACTTTCTAATATTTATAATCGCTGGATCTTTTTTATTCTGTTGATTGAAATAGTATTTTTTATAGTATGGGAAAACTTTTTTCCTTTCCCCTTCTTTGTAATTTCCTTTGTTTAGATGCAATGAAATTAAATCATGAATAAAATTAAGATTTTCAGCTTTTACAGCTCCTGTAAAATGAAAATAAGGGTTCATGATAAGATTAACTAATTTCGGCATATCATAATCTTCTTCTTCTTTGAAAATTAATCCATTGGGCAACACGTCTTCATCATTTATTATTTTTTCGAGATATAATGTTCGACTTGGCTCTTGATGAATTAAGTCTTTATAACAGGTAAGTAAGAAGTCAAAATAAGTTACTAATTGATTACGTTTGTACTCAATATTATTTATGCTCTTCAAGTGATAGTCAAAACTAATTTTTCCATTTTTAAGATCTTCATCTAGTTTTATTTTGGTCTTTGAATATAATTTCAATAATCTAGATTCATTATCATAATTGTAATAATCCTTAATTGACAAGAAAAATGTTTTTGAAAGTATATAATTACTTCCCAAGTCGACGTTTCGTTTTACGTAAAATTTAAGGTTTCGGAATACATTAAACGATTTGATTGAGTTATCAGGCAGGTCCAAATGAATTTTTTCAAGCTCTCTCAAACAATAAGAGAATATTTCATCTTTAATTCCTTTGTAATATTGGAATGGTTGTCTTGATAGCAACTTAATTAGACTATCTCTTATTATATCTTTCTCAATATTTAATTTTCTCTCGTTAGACATATTATGTTCTTTCGATACTAGAAAATTTTCAGCTATTTCTTTTGATTCTTGATCTATAATTTTAATTAAATCAATAAGCGAGAAACGACTTTCATTTTTAGGTGATAAATTTTCAGAAAAAAAATCTGAAAGATGTGAACTAACCCTATCTGAAAGATACAATCTTAGCAAGCTATGATTCGCCTTATGAAAATAAGGCTCATAAATTTTAATTAATTTTTCATCATATTTATTTTCAATACTGCCAAACGGAAAATATTTAATTTGCTCTTCATTTGAATACTCCTTATTAATTTCTGGCAACTTTATGAATTGATTCTTTTTAATCTCTTCGATTATTCTAAGTGAAACATAATCTAAATGACTATTTCTTAAAATTTTTTTTAAATCATTTAATTTTTTATTGAGGGGGTTCTCTATGTGGAAAGATGAAAGTATAGGTACGTTTAAGTTCCTGTAAATTATGAACCTACTTTCTGGGTTTTCAATTATTGGAGAGTTTATTTTTTTAATTATTTCACTTTTAATGAAATAATTGCTTCTGTCTATCAAAGTCCATATAAAATCAAAACCATGTCTATTAATTACTGTTTCATTTCTGTCAGTTAATCTGTAATGCTTTATATAATCACTTAATAGTTTAAAAGTTTTAGCCCCAGCAATTACATCTTCATAAAAAATAATAAGACTTGAATTTGAGTAAATTCTTTCTTTATTAAGGTTCATAAATGTTTCAATGCTCTCATAAGATGGATTAAACCTCAATATTTGTATGTTTATATATTGAAAATCTTTATCCAAACTAAAATCTTCAAGAAAATTAGAGCTTTTACCTCCATCACTAGTAATGAATACTATTTTTTTTATATTCGAGTCTAAAACTTTTTTGAAAATTTCTTTAAAATAATCCAAGATATCATCTCTATTTTCTTTATAAAATTCGTTTCCTCTTATATAGCTCAAATATTGACTCTCTCTTGCCGACAAATTAACATAAACCTGATATTTGTTTAAAAAATCATTTCCTTCAAAAATATTAGAAGAATTACTATTTTCATTTGCATCAAAAAATGGCAAACTAAATATTTGATTAGGAAAATCAAGGTAAGGATGTGATAAAATTAATGGTTGAGCATTTTCAAACCAATTTTCTTTTGGGTAGCAGTATTGACAAGATTCTGCTATTTGTAATTTTGAATATAATCTAATTAATACATTGGAAGAATAATTAGTAGAGTTACTTAAATCTCCAATAATAACTCCTTCAGTGTTAATTTCACTCCAATTATAGTTTTTATATAAATTACTAGCTTCTTTGTATGCGTGATCGAAATTATTCAATTGTAGGGTAGAGTTACCAAGTGCTTTCAAATCAGTATCAAATACTGTAAATAAATTATAAAAAGTAGTTATAACCTTTTTTCCATAAGCTTCTCCTCTAGAGTGTATCCACTTTTTTAATTTGAAATAGGTGGCAAAAGTACATGAAATAGGTAATACAATTATTATTTTATCTTTTGGTTTCGGAATGAATTGCCAACTAAAGCCTTCTTCTCCATTTTCTATAATTCCATAATTAATGTTCGATAACTTACTCGTTATATAGTTCAGGCAAAGTCCAGTATAATTTAAATACCCTATAAAAGTTATATTAGAATCATGATTATTAGCTTTTAATTTTTTAATAAAAAAATTACAGAGAGATTCACATTTGGATTTGTCTTGTAAAAATCTTTCTACATAATAATATGTATTACTATGTAAATTAGAACTGATACGAAAGTGTATATCTTGAAGTTTATAGGCACCATCGTAAACCGATTTATTTATTTCTTGATATATCTTATCATATTCGTTCATAGGAATAACTAATTATCAAATGACAATATAATTATTATGAATTATTAAATTTTACGGTTTTCCTCAATCGTATTTTTCAGAAGACAAAAGTCATAAATAAAAATACTATATTTGAATATTATTAATCATAAAATGATGAAAATCTAAACGCATATACAAACGCATATAGATTGTCTATTATAAGCAGGGCTAAGAAAATCTAATCAACTGATAATCAGTTGTTATTTTTTCACTCATTGAGTTCATAACCCGGAGGTCACGAGTTCAATTCTCGTTCTCGCTACAGATAGATAAAGTCAATGTTTATACGGTTTTCCACTTTTGGAAAACCGTTTTTTTATGACTACATTCGACCTAATTTTAACAAACGAGTATGTAAACGAGTATATTTCTATGGCAAAAAAGATGTATTCAGAGCCAAAAATATATGATGCTAAAGGTGATCTTACCAAGCGTTGGTACGTATATTTCTACTACAGAAACCCCGAAGATGGTAAAATGAAAAGGCAAAAACCAATCTTCAAAGGCGCAAATAGGTTTAAAACTAGAGCTGAACGCATAGAAGTTTTAAATACATACCGCAAAGCATTACTTAATTTATTGAAAGATGGGTTTTCTCCTTACGAGAATAATCAACAAACAAAAGAGCGCTTAGAAAAAATTAGAGGACCAAAAAATGTCATAGAAAAAGTTCCACAAGTTCCCGTTACAACTACAGAGACTCCTTACACTATAAAAAATGCACTAGCTTTTGCATTAAAACAACGTGAACCAGATTGGGCAAAAAAGACAGCAGGTTCAATGAAAGGTCATTATGATAGATTCATTGAATGGTTAGCGGAAAAAGATTTGTTACACAAAGATATCAGTGAATTACAGAGAAATCACATTACGTCATTTCTAAATCAACTTAAAACAAAACCAAAGAATAAGGCGCAGAAATCAAAACCTTTAGCACCTAAGACAAAGAACAACTACAGAGCTACATTATCATCTTTATTCTCAATATTGGAAAATGATGATATTATTCCAAATAATTTTATAGGGAAAGTAAAACCCAAGAAAAGTACCCCAAAGAAAAATAAGCCTTTTTCAAATAAACAGGTAAAAGAAATTCGTGAGCATTTAAATATACATGATCCATATCTAAGGGTATTTATTCAATTTATGTCCTATGCTTTTTTAAGAAATAAAGAAGTTTGTAACATTCGTATTAAAGATATAGATCTTGATTCTAAACGAATTTTCATAGGCACTAAAGTTGAAGCACAAACCGCTATTCCTATCATAAAAGAATTAGAAGATATTATTCGCGCAATGAATATTGAAAAATATGATCGTAATGACTTTTTAATTACTCGTTTTGGTCATCCTGCTGCTTGGAATACAGAAGCTGATAATAAATCTGGCTACTTTTCTAAACGTTTCAATACTAATGTAAGAGAACCGCTTAAATTAGATATGGAACATACGTTGTACTCCTTTAGACATTCAGCAGCTATAAATATTTTTAAATCGCTTAGAGATACTGGAATGCCACACGATCAAATCCTTTTCCGTCTAATGTCAATTACTAGACATAAATCTATTGCAGGTCTTAAAAATTACTTACGTGATATTGGAGCTACATTGCCCGAAGATTATGGAGATATTTATACGATTGAATTTTAAGTATACAATATGGCATAAATATTGACGTTAGTTTTTAACACAATTTTTTTACGGTTTTCCGTAAAGGCGAAAAACTTTGTTTTAATTTTGTATATCCACATAGTTTAAAAGATAGCTTCCCCAAGCTGATTTCATAAAAATATAAGTGATCATCATATGATCGCCCTGTAAAATATGGAAGAAAGCGAAAAAGCGAAAAAACAAAAACTTCAAGAATTAGAAGCAATTACTAGAGTTAAAAATAAAATAGAGATCAAAGAACTCTTAGAAAAGATAGGTGATTATAATGTATCCTTAGATGATTATATTGAAGCTACTAATACTGAGGTGTCTTTTAAAATATCAATCAAAGACAATAATGAAGAAGATTGATGGTTTATTATTTGTTTAAATCTACAAGCTTTTCCATACTTACACTATCCCCTTCTTTGGCTAATAATACCATTTTTAAAGTTTCTATATATATAAAGTCCTTAAATGCCTGTTCCTCAAACAAAGCATCTCTATTCTCTCTTATTTCAAGGGCTAGTTTTTTAATATAGTTCTTATCCTTTTTATCTAAAATATCTTCATCCGCACTAATTACAACGCCAGCTTCCAAAACTTCATTATTGGTTTGCATTAACGCTTTTGCTAATGAAATGATAGCATCTTTTGTGTTTTTTCTTGGATTTTGAGTATCACCATTTAAAACCGAATAAAGTGATCCCTTGCTTAACCCCGAATGGTTGGCTAATTGTTGAGCAGTAACTCCTTTCTTATTCAAATACTCTAAAGCTATTTTATAGTCCATTGCAAAGAAATGTTAAATAAAGAACAAAAGTTCTTTATTTGTTCTTTTTGTTCTAAATAAATTATATATTCGTTCTAATTGTTCTAATAAAGAAATTATAAACGTCACAAATATATGTTTTTTAAAACAAATCTTGATAAAACTAAGTTAAATCTTACATCTACTAGCATTTTATAATAGACTATTCCTATAAATTATTTGAAAGCAGCAACGGCATATAATGTAATTCAAGCCTTATCGAAAGATGAGTTACCGAAGCTATATAAAATGTTAGGAGTGCAACAACCAAAACAAAAAAGAACTCCTAAGAAAAATAAGTTAGTAACTCTTGAGCAAGCAACGGACGATATTTTGGCGATGTATATAACGAATTAAAGTATTTATAAATGGCAACAAAAAGAAGATTAAAAGTAAGATTAAGTATTTATAATCATTTAAGGGATTATAAAGGATTTGGAAAACTCACTAACGGTATGTTGCGTGATGAGTTTTGTGTATTGTCGCAAGGACAAGTGGTAAGTTATAATGAATTAGAAAGAGCCATAAGAGGATGAATTTAATTCATCAAAAGTGAATTTCAGAGACGCACTAATGTTGCGTCTTTGAGTATTCACATAAAAAATAAAATATGTTAATAGAACAAATACATATACCAAAAGCTAGTACAATTTTCGATAGTAGGAATGTCGTTCTATGCAATTGTTCCACTAATGAAGTTGTTGCCTTTCTTGAATTGATAACTATTCCTGCATTTAAAGATATTTTAATTTCTAAATATGAGGACTCTTTAGAACTTCTCATAACAGTCAAAAAAATATCATGCGTAGATAAAAGAATGAAAAAAATAGAACGAGTTTATACCATTCTAAAATCAATAAAAGCAGTCCATCACGAATATATATCTAACTCTTTACGAAAGTTTGACACCTACGATTATTTAACCATAAGATGTACCTTAAATGCAATTAATCAGTAATCATATACCAAAGTATATACAATGCCCCTATTTTCTATCGGAAGATAAGGCGGAAACTATGCAACGTTATCGCATTTTTATAAATGCCTATAATGCCAAAGTGCCAAGTTTGAATAAAAAAGTAAAAGAATATAACAAACGTGTTTTATCTTATGTAAAAGCGAATCAGCTACAAAAACAGGCGCTCATTTCACAAACCAATTTTGAAGCACAACTAACTAATGGAATTAAAAACGATTTGCTTCCAAAAATTGAATTCAATGATCTTGTTGAAAAAGTTAATGGAGAAAAACCATTACTAAAAATGAAAAAGCATATTGAAGTTAAACAAGCTCAGTTAGACACTTTTGAAATTATTCTATGGTTGTATTCTCAGCAGCTCATAAAGCTTCGCAAACAATTACAACAACTCTCAAGTGGTGTAAAGATGTCTTTTCCTAAAGTAGAAGTAACATCTACAGAAGTTTGTAATTTCACTAAAGAAGGTGAAAAAAGAATGCTATTAAAACGTGATGCTATTCGCAGGCATGTGCGTCGATTAAAAGATGCAGGTGTATTTGTACAATACGATTTTAAAGGCAAAAGTTTGCCTGTTAATTACTATATAAATGGGGCTATTTTTGTCTTTCGTGACAACCGAAGAGGATTTACTGATAATCAACAAGTTAAACCATCTAGTGCAACAAAACGACTGGACTTTAGTGTAGATACAAGAATATTTACTAAAGAAATAATAAAAAAAGTAGGGAATGTTGATAACCATTCCCATGAGAAGGAAGTAAATTCTTTTACTGCTGAAAATAGCAGTAAAAACAAGAACACTGACAAGAACACCAAAGAGGATAAACCACAAAAAGTTTCCAATCAAAACGCAGGCAAACTAGGCAGCGGCGAAAATTATCCGAAAAATGAGTTATCAGAGTACTTGCGTAGTCAAATACACTACAGAACTGCATTGTTACAATCGCTAACAGCACATCACTATGATACGTATAGCTATTCTACTCTCAACATGAACAGACGTTTAGAAATGGAAGCTTTGAAAGGTGCCATGTCAAGAGAGGAGTTTAGGGAATTACTTTTACAACTATTTCTAAAGATGTCTGCTTCCATTTGGAAAGGAATGAATGTGTATTATGGAAGTTGGCACAAAGCCTATATTCAAATTGATGATGAATACTTACGTAACCCAAACGGAAGTATTCCACGAAAAGAAACGCTTCTATACATGTTTGGCTTTTTAGTATATCGAATTGGTCGTGCTAAGCGTTTTTTCAAAAGTAAAAAACAATATATCATACATTTTCCGTGTATCTATTTTGACCCAACACGAAAACTGCCAAGTGAAGGCGGATTTGCTTACACATTACAATGGCTAAAGCAATATCAAAAATACAAAGATTTACGTGCAATAAGAAAGCAACAAGCAGCAACAAAAGCTGGTGCAAGACGTAGACAAAAAACTAATGAAGAAAAAGTTCGTGATAAAATCAAACTTTATATTAAAGGTAAAATCACATTACCACAAGTGTATAATTACATAGAAACCAATAAAGGCATTCCAAGTTATTTTGTATCTGAAGTTCCAAGATTTATTGAGATAGAAACGAATAAAGAATTTGATTTGTATAAATAGTAAAAAAACGAACGTTCATACAATATTTCTGACGCTTATTAAATATATATAAAGTTGAAAACAAAACTTCCGTATATTCCTCCTATTTGGTATGATAACAGGAACTTTGCATGAAAGTAATAGAGATTTTTTACAGAAATAAACATTGGTATGGTGTAGCAATCCCTAAAAATGATGAAAGAAGTGTACTCATAAAAAATCATATTCTTTCTAAGTGGTCAAATACATACAAACAGTGGCTGTTTCCTAAAAATGAACAAGTCAAAACGTTTTTAAAGTCTATTGCAAGACAATCAAAAAAAAAGATCACTTTTCTAATACTAAAAGGAAATAGGTTACGTATTACTTGTCATCCTACACAAAAAGGCATAGAATATATAAAATCACTAAGCTATTATCATTACAATACAACATACAAACATTGGACAATCCCATATACAGAAACGAATGTTGATAAATTAGAATCACTGTTGAAGGATTATTTTCTGATTGACTATGTAGACAAAAGAAAAACAAAACCTAAGGAATCTGTAAAGTCAAATATATTAGAAGAACACCACCGAAAATGTCCTAGTAGCGCTATCGATAAATTAAAAGCACTGCGGTATAGTAACTCTACAATCAAAACATATTCAAATTTTTTGTCCATATTCTTCACGTACCATTATGCCTATCAACCTCAGGAGATTACAAATGAAATGATTAAATCATATTTAAGGTATTTAATTCAAGAAAGAGAAATTAGTGAATCTTATCAAAATCAAATGATTAATGCGATAAAGTTTTATTATGAAAAAGTATTAGGAGGAAAACAACACACCTATTTCATAGATCGTCCAAAAAAAAGTAAACCATTACCAATCGTTTTATCACAAAAAGAGACTATTTCATTACTTAAAACAGTTTCTAATTTAAAACATAAAACCACATTAACCGTAATTTATAGTTGTGGACTCAGGGTAAGCGAACTTATTAATTTAAAGTTATCATCCATAGATTTAGAGCAAAAGAAAATACATATCGTGGCTGGTAAAGGAAAAAAAGATCGTTATGTTATTATCGCTGAAAGAACTATGAAGTTAATCGTAATTTATTGCAAAAAATATGTTCCAGAAGAATATCTAGTAGAAGGTCAAAAAGGAGGAAAATATACAGCTTCTAGCATCCGAAAGTTTCTAACTAAATATTGTCTCGCTGCTAGAATAACTAAAAAAGTTACACCACATACACTACGACACAGTTTTGCCACACATTTACTTGAAAAAGGGATTAGTTTACGCTACATACAATATATATTAGGACATCAAAGTTCCAAGACAACCGAAATCTATACGCATATTACACATACAGGTATAGAAAACATAAAAAACCCGTTAGATGATTTTGATTTTAATTAAGATTCATATAACTTTAAAAATAACTAATTCTAGAAAATAAAATAGGTTTGGTTATAAGAGAAATAACAGGAACTTTTAGTAAAAGTTCCGTATATACATACGTTATATATAATTCAAAAAAGAATCGGAGACATCCGTTAGAAAAAGGGATTTTGGAACGATTTTATGTAGTTTTTAAAATCAATAGATTTTCATTTAAGTTTTTGTCAGTTACACTGTGAAAGACAGTTCTTTCAAACATTGTTAATGTACTCAAAAACTTGAATTAAGGTAGTGGATTTATTTGACAAAATCAACTCCTTATAAAAAAACGATAAAATCTAACGTTGTAAGTGTTAAAAACAGCACACGCCTTATACTAATATAAAGCGCATCCTTTTTTTTATTTCAAGCGGATTTTAATGCTCATTTGGGCTCTTTTTTGAACTCCTGTTTTTTTGCTTAAATTTAAGTTGTATTTTAGTTCAATAAAGAACGCAAAAAAACATATATATAACATTGTGTAAATCTGCATTAAAACGCAGTTTACACTTAACGTTGTATGCAATTTGAGAAAACCATAAAAACCGACTGAATTTGGGAATTGTCTGTGAATTATATAGAATATCTGACTCTGAAATAGAAGAACTGAAAAAATTAAAAGCAGAAGTTGCGGAAGAATTTCTTGATGAAAATTACGCATATATTTATGGAAAACACCATAGACAAAACGATACGGTTTTCTCAATGGACAAAGGTTGGGACATTACTAGATTCTTAATAAAGCAAAAAGACAATACTGAAGATAAATTTTTAAATATACTTGACTCGAAATACATTGAATCTGGAAAAGCAAAACGTGTGAATGAATTACTTTGTGGAATAAATGACGATGGAATAAAAGAAGTTTGCGACCGAAAACTAATGGCTGAAAAACAAGTTTATCTTGCCAAAAGATTAGAAGATTGGACTGAACCTAACTTCTGGAATTACATTTTACCTCATTTAGAGACATATAAAAAAGCATTTCAAAAAGCGGTAGAATTAAATCACGGAATAGTATTTCACTTTAACTAATGAATAAAAAAACTGCGTACAACACCGGTAACCGTTGCACAACCCCATAATTTTATAAAAAACAAGGCATTCTCAGCCTATTTAAGGATGTCTTTCTTTTGAGTTTTACTATTGAATCCTAAAATTAGTACCGCTTAAAATCAAGCTATCATTACCAAATAGTGACTTTATTTTAAAAATGATAAGAGCAAGTGATCTTGCTCCACTTTTTGTAGTTTTTGTGATGAATTTCAAGTATTTCTTTAAATTATAGGCAATTGCAGCCAAGTGCATTACTTTGTTTGCTTGTTTAATGCCTAAAGTGTTCACCTTTCTAAGTCCCATATATTCCTTTAGTGTTCCAAATACTGGTTCTACGGTACTTTGCCGTTTCCTCTTCATATAACGCCCTTGTTTGCTATTGACTCTTGTTATATTTCGTTCATATTCTTCTCGATAATACGTAACAGAGAACTTCTTTTCTTTAGCTGTTTTGCCTAAGCATTGTGAAGCTATTGGGCAGCCTTTGCATATTTTGGAAGAACCACGATATTCTTTCTTTTTGGTTTTGGTACGATAGTCTAAAAATACTTTTTTGAATGGAATAATCTTTCCCTTCGGACATATATAATGATCCTTTTCTTTAACATATATAAAATCAGTTGGCCCACCTTTGTAAGTTCCATGTGGTGGAATGTAACTTTTCAAGCTTTGAGCTTCTAAAAACGCGTAATTCTCTCCGCTGCTATATCCTGTATCAGCCACTATATTTTCTAAAAGAACGCCTGATGTACGCAAACGCCTTTGTACTCTGATTGTGATATCTTTTAAGTATTGATTGTCTTTCTTATCCGCATGATACGCCTTTATATCACTAATCACATGATGTGCCGTATCAACACTAAGTTGACTCATATAGTTCAGCTTTCTTGCTTTTCCTGGTTTTACACTAATGCGTGCATCAGGATCTGTGGGACTGTAATGCGTTTTATTACTAGTATAACGACTCCCTTTATTGCCAGCGCCTGGTCGCTGATCTTGCTCTTTTGCCCATTTCTTATTCCTTGATTGAATAGCACTCAGTTCCTGTGTAGTGGCAGTAATGATCTGTTGCTTTTTAGTTGCCTTATTTTCAACTTGACGATCTCGGTAGCTTTGTACGCGAACTTTGGATAAATGAGTTTCTAAATCTTCTTCGGGAACTTTTAACTCCAAACTATCCATAGAAGCATTCGCTTTTACAGGCGCAGAATCGATTGCTTGTGTATGACCACTGACCATGCCTTTGTCTAAACAAAGCATAAAAACACGTGTAAAAACTTCTTCAAATACACACTCAGGAAATAACTGGCGTGTTCTACTTATCGTACTATGCCAAGGTAATTCTTCATCAATATCATAACCTAAATAATAGAGAATATCCAAACGCATACTACAATGAGCAATTAACTTGCGATCACTAATAATATTTTCTAAATAGCCAACCAAACAGAGTTTAAAAAACACCACAGGATCAATACTTTTTTGTCCGCTAGTTCCATAGTATTCTTTGGTTAGTTCGTATAAATAGTCCAAGTCTAAAACTTCTAATAAACGACGATAAAAGTTTTCTTTGGGAATCCGATCACTTAACTGAAAATTACTAAATAATTTTTCCTGATAGATTTTCTTGCCTTGCATACATTAAGATACACAATTATTCAATATCTTAGACTTGTGCAACAGGTACACCGTGTATAATTAATTGCTTCATTGAGCCTACTTGCGAATATTCCTGCGGAATATTCACGGGTTCGTAAATGTTTGCTAACTTAGTCGCTAAACCACGCAACTAACCATACACAATACCGTTGTAAAACATATGAAAAGAATTAAGAATAAAACAAAAATTATGTACTAATGGAATTAAACTTAGAAAAAAAATATAGAAATGTTAGTTATTAAAAAACTAGTAAATCAGGATTAGAAGGATTTTTATCCGTTCTAACTAAATAGGAAAAAACAATTATATTAATGAAAATAAACCTAATTCCGTTACTTCTTTTCTTTTCTATGGGGTTATACGCACAAATGACCAATCAAATTGATAAGAAAGTCAATGATTTTATGCAAAAATGGGAAATACCAGGTGTTTCAGTTGCAATTGCTTACAAAGGTCAACTTGTCTATGCTAATGGCTATGGATACAGTAATAAAGCTAAAAAAGAAAAGGTTTTACCAAAACATCGATTTAGAATTGGGAGTATTTCTAAATCCCTCACTGCTATTACAATTTTTAAGCTCATTGAAGAAGGGAAACTCAACCTTACAGATAAGGTTTTTGGAGCAAGTGGTATTCTAAATGATACTATATATTCAAAAATAATTGATGACAGAGTTTTAGAAATAAATGTTGGTCAACTTTTAGAGCATACAGCAGGGTGGGATAGTCATAAAAAGTATGACCCTATGTTTAAGAATCAGCTAATATCTGATTCCTTAAAACTAGATAGGTCGCCCGAACCAAAGGACGTAATTCGTTATATGCTAAAAACTCAATATCTCGACTATTCGCCAGGTACTATTTATTCCTATTCAAATTTAGGATATTGCATTTTAGGTAGAGTTATTGAAAAGTTGACTGGATTAACCTATGAAAATGCTGTAAAAGAAAAAATTCTTATACCGCTAAAAATGTTCGATACTAAGATAGGTGGTTCTAAAAAGTCTGGTGAAAATGAATCAATGTATCATAGCGACTATGGTTTCGTAAATAACTCTGCTTTCCATCCTTTTAAAGAAAAGGTAAAACCAGAATACGGAGCCTTCGACCTATCCCTGTTAGATTCTTGCGGTGGTTGGATTTCTAATTCCATTGATTTAGCAAAATTAATGTGTGCTATTGATAGTTACCCCAACAGGAAGGATATTCTGTCGCCTGATTCTATTAATTCTATGCTTTCGACCTCAATAGAGAATTCAGACTACGCTAAGGGGTGGTTTGTAAATAATGATAAAGACTTTTGGCATAACGGGTCCTTAATTGGTTCTTACAGTATGGTAGCTAATATAAATGATGGTAGAGTATGGGTTATTTTAATTAATGATAACGAATGGACAAATCAAAAGTTTTATAAAAACGTCGATAAACTATTATTTAAAGCTACTGCAAAATTAGATTTTTCAAAATTGCAGGATATTTTTAAACAGTATGACTAATAGATTAAGATGGATAAAAACATAAGACCTGAAAACCAAAGCGGTAGCTATAAAACAACCTATGTGAAATTGAAGTTTTACACTTTTGTTTTTGACGTCAAAGACTAAGATGTAATCTGAATGATAATAGAATTTCAAGAAAAGTTTGGGAGGAAATACGTTTTACAACAATGTATAAAAATAATAGCGGTTTAGGTGCTAAAAGGGAAGTAAGTAAATTTAAAAAGGTCTGTGTTTAACCGAAAAGTTAGTGCAAAAAAATCCGCTACTATTCTTATACTAGACCGTTGTGCATAATGCGAAAATCGTGCTAAAACTCAACATTAGTGCTAAAAACGCCAGCGCGCAAACAGCACATTTATTTTTTGCCAACGCGAAAAGCCAACGCTGAAAAAATAAAAGAGCTGTTTCTTGCCAACACTCAACTGAAACAATTATATTTCTGAAAAATAAAAGATATTGGATTTATTTAGTCACATAAAAGAAGAAGAAAAACCGTTTAATAAAAAAACTAAAATTGGACAAACGGATATTCAATATATCAAATCCGCAAGCATTTTAACAGAGGCTAAAGGATTTATGAATGCGTATGACTACACATTAAATCCTTACACAGGCTGTAGTTTTGGGTGCAATTATTGTTATGCAGCTTTCTTTGCAAGGTCATCAAATGACAAAGATAATTGGGGAAAATGGTTGAAAGTAAAAGAAAATGCACTTGCTCTTCTTCAAAAAAAACGTAAAAAACCGCTCATCAATAAAACAATTTATCTCAGTAGTGTTACTGACCCATACCAACCAATCGAAAAAGAACTTGAACTAACAAGAAGTATTCTCAAAGAACTTTTAGATTTTCACAAAGTACGTTTAGTAATTCAAACGAGAAGTCCTTTGGTTACTAGAGATATTGACTTGTTGAAAAAATTTGAAGTTGTACAAGTGAATATGACTGTTACCACAGATAGTGAAGAAGTGCGTAAAGCATTCGAGCCATTGTGTCCATCAAACAAAGTAAGATTAAAGGCAATTAAAGAAATACAAGCAAATAATATTCAAGCTTGCATTACAATGACACCATTATTACCAATTAAAGACCCACAGACTTTTGCTCAAGAACTAAAAAATACTGGAATTCAAAAATTTATTGTGCAACCATTTCATCCCGACAAAGGAAAATTTATTGCAAGCACAAAACAAGATGCATTAAGTCAAGTAAAGAAAATGAATTGGAACGATGAAAAATACAACAATGCAGTAAAGGTTTTTAAAGAAAAACTTCCGTGGTTGGGAGAAGGTAAAGATGGCTTTGCACCTATTTAAAGTATGAAAGATAAAATTAAAGAATGGCTTCTCTCTCAACAAAGCGAAATTGACAGACTCATTGCGAGTGCTGGAATAACCTATTACAACGCGAACAGAACTCAACCAAATTTTGTTTATGACATTCAAAAATGTCATCACGAAAGCTATAATTTAATTAGAGGTAAAGATTTATGTTACGATAGACCAGGAACTGCATTCTCATATTCGTTATGGTATCAGCCACGAAGAATAAATACATTTCTCTCATTTTTTTTAGACAAACTAATTCAACTAGAAGGACAGCATATAGAAGTATTTGATTTAGGTGCTGGAGCTGGTGCAATTCAATGGTCTTTAGGATTGATTTACGTTGGTATGAAAAGGCTAGGTTTTAATCCGCCAAAGATTACTGTAATTAATATTGACACAAGTCCTTTTATGCTTAATTATAATAGGACTTATTTGTGGCCTAAGTTTAAAGAATCCTATCCTGAAATAGATGA
The DNA here is from genome assembly GCF_965283645.1 of Kordia sp. Taxonomy (GTDB): domain Bacteria; phylum Bacteroidota; class Bacteroidia; order Flavobacteriales; family Flavobacteriaceae; genus Kordia. The sequence goes on from NZ_CBDIPG010000001.1 coordinate 1,271,895, forward strand.
AAATTTTATTACAGATTACGAAGTAAATTCTTGGAGTAATGAACGTAATTTAGAAACTTCAAATCCATTATTGGCTGCAAGTTACCTTTTTGATTCATCTGATAACAAAGAAGAGATAGCAAAAGACTTCAGTAATTTAGTAGATAAATATAAACCAAATACGATTCTTTTACTTACCTCAAAACAAGCAGACAAGGTTGCTTTTTTAGAAGAGTTAAAAAATGATTTTGAGTATCAAGGCTTTACTTCAGAAGAAGTAACGGATGACAATTTAATTTTTTCTAAAACATTAAACCACGTTAATAAATTAAGAACTGAACTTTACCAAAGATTAAAAATAAACGAGCTAAATAGAGGAGCTTCTTGGAAAGACTACAGCTATTCTGGTTTAATACTAAGTAAACCGCAAGCCGAAATAACATTCTCATATAATAAGCAAACGATTTCTGAACTTAATATTTTTAATCCGCCAATAACTGTTAGAAGAGAAGTTACTCTTAATAAAAAACAAATTCAAGCATCTGAAAATATCGAAAGACCAGTTGTAATAGTTGGACCTGCAGGTTGTGGTAAAAGCATTGTAATTACTGAAAAAATTAAGAATATTGTTGAACAAGAAGATTATTCACCAGACTTAGAGATATTACTAACGTCATTTAATAAAGGACTTATTGGTAAACTTTCCGAATGGCTTGACGAATTATTAGATAATGAAAAATTTGAGATTCGTTACGACACGAATTTTCACGGTTATGCAGAAAAATCCTGTCATTTTATATTTAAAAACTCTAAAAAAACCAATATAAGACTATTACATTTTGATATGTTACCAAAAAAACTTGGTGGCATCCGATATCGAGGCTTAGTTAACCACAATCAACACTTCCAAATTCTTAACGAAATTATTGCAATAGTAAAAGGTCAAGAAAAAATCACGAATGACCAATATGATAATATTTTAAATTGTGATTTTTTGTTTGAGGAATATCATAGAGTTATTTATGGTTTACAAGTAGGAATTACAGAAGGTCTGGATAAATATTTAACAGTCCAAAGAAAAGGCAGAGGAAACTCACCATCACTTCAAAGAAATAGTTATCGTAGAAAACTTGCTTGGTTTTGTCTTACTCAATATGCTAAAAGAATGCATAACGAAAACATTCAAAGTTTCACTTTGAGACGACATTATTTTTATTCAAAATTAAAGAGACAAGAATTAGTAAAGAAATACGACTACATTTTGGTAGATGAATTTCAAGATTGCACAGAGGCAGATTTTGAGATTTTTTATATGTTGATTAAAGACCCAAATAATTTTACAATTGCTGGCGATTTGGCTCAATCTATTCATTTAGGTACAACAGCCAGAATACCTAGAGATGAAAGAATGGACACAAGACGATTTTTCCGATTGGATGGTTCATATAGACTACCTGTAAGAATAAGTGAGGCAATAAAAGGCCTTTCTAATGCACTTGTAAAGAAGTTTGGAAATGATGAAGGAGTTATAAATATAACTCCATATAAAGGTTCACCACCTGGTTCTCGTCCTATTGCTGTTTATGGCGAAAATTCTGAGCTGTTAGCTAATAAAGTGAAATCAATATTTGAAGAATATCGCATTTATGATTTAAACCAAATCACAATTTTAGAAAAGGACGGAAATTTATCAAGGGAACTTAATCAACGTTCAATCAATGTTGAAACAGATTCGATTCTCAGTTTAAAAGGTTTAGAAAAAGAATGTGTGCTTTGGTCAACAAATATTCCCTTAGAATTTGAAAAAGAAGTTTTTGAATTCTCTTATACGATTGTAACAAGAACATCCTGTATTCTAATTATTGGACTAACAGAGCAAACACAAAACATATATAAAAAAGTACTTGGAATGCTCGATAAAGAAAGAATAATTATGTGGGATAAGGAAACGGAAATGAAGTTTGAAACTTTTTGTGAAGAATATGAACAACAGACAATAATTGACGAGGATTAGCCAACGCACAAAGCCATACACATTTTCAATTCGCTACAGCCAACGCTACGCCAAAAATTGCAAAAGAGTATGTCTTGCCAACGCTCAATTCCGAACTAAATAACAAACATCGGAAAACCAAGCTGAACGTGAAAAGCACTATGCACAACAACGTGTATAAAACATAGCTATTATAGGCTTTCCGAGAGGTTTTTGTATATTTACAAAGTACGCCAAATTTTTTATTTGGTTATATTTATAAAAGAAAATTAAACATAAAAATAAAAAATTCGGCTCGTGCTAAATCCGAAAAGTTAGCGTTAATTTATACGCTACGTTTCATACACAAGACCGTTAGCACCTATTTGACGAACTGCTGACAACTTACGTAAGTTAATTGTAATTGCATTATAGAATTGAACAGTTTAGATTTGTGAAAAATAAAAGAAATAATGATAGAATTTAATTTTGCAAATGACTTATTGGAAAAAATAGAAGAAGAATTAATTAAATATGAGAATAAAAATAAAATTCAACTTATAAAAAGTTTTTCGATTGGCAAAAGTGCAAATCTTGAATGGATGAGAAAAAGTCAAGATTTTAGTTTACCTATTAACTCATCCGATTCAACTGAAATTATTCATATTACAAAAGAATTTTACGAACTTTTAGTAGATGGTTGGAAAGAAAAACACCCAGAATTAGTTAAAGGCGGAATTTCTGATAAAATTCAATCAATGATGGAATCTGATTTTCCAGAAGAAACTATTGATTCTGCAATTACAGATAAAATCAATAAACTGATTTATCAATACGATGAAGTTTTAAAATGTACAAAAGAAACTAATCGCCTTTTTGGAATTGAAAATGAAGAAAAAATACTATTAATTCACCTTAACAAATACAACGAAATATTAAAATCTGATTTTAAACAAATTAACTTTTTTCACGGAATTACTTTAAACAAAAAAATTAGTGATTTAGTATTAAAAATTTATGTTCGATTTATCAATTTAAGATTGGAAATGTTGAACCCTAAAATCACTCAAATAGAAGAACGGGAAACAGAAATAACACCTAAAATTCTATGGAAAGGAAGTCAAAGAGATTTATGTGAACTATTTATCGAATTACAAGAAAAGAATTATATAGATAATTTTGAATGGGGAGAAAGAACTAAAATAGCACAATCAATTTGTAATTTATTTGATTTGTCTTTAACAAAGAAAAAGAAAAACAGTAATGTGGAAACCTCATTTTACCAAATCTTAAAAGGCAAACATAATCCTGAAACAGGGTTAAGAGAATATGATGAAGTTTTAGGTAAAGAAAAAGAACGAAAATTTAATAAAATAAAAAACAGGTGCTAACACCGGTACCTGTTGCACAAGTCTAAGATATTGAATAATTGTGTATCTTAATGTATGCAAGGCAAGAAAATCTATCAGGAAAAATTATTTAGTAATTTTCAGTTAAGTGATCGGATTCCCAAAGAAAACTTTTATCGTCGTTTATTAGAAGTTTTAGACTTGGACTATTTATACGAACTAACCAAAGAATACTATGGAACTAGCGGACAAAAAAGTATTGATCCTGTGGTGTTTTTTAAACTCTGTTTGGTTGGCTATTTAGAAAATATTATTAGTGATCGCAAGTTAATTGCTCATTGTAGTATGCGTTTGGATATTCTCTATTATTTAGGTTATGATATTGATGAAGAATTACCTTGGCATAGTACGATAAGTAGAACACGCCAGTTATTTCCTGAGTGTGTATTTGAAGAAGTTTTTACACGTGTTTTTATGCTTTGTTTAGACAAAGGCATGGTCAGTGGTCATACACAAGCAATCGATTCTGCGCCTGTAAAAGCGAATGCTTCTATGGATAGTTTGGAGTTAAAAGTTCCCGAAGAAGATTTAGAAACTCATTTATCCAAAGTTCGCGTACAAAGCTACCGAGATCGTCAAGTTGAAAATAAGGCAACTAAAAAGCAACAGATCATTACTGCCACTACACAGGAACTGAGTGCTATTCAATCAAGGAATAAGAAATGGGCAAAAGAGCAAGATCAGCGACCAGGCGCTGGCAATAAAGGGAGTCGTTATACTAGTAATAAAACGCATTACAGTCCCACAGATCCTGATGCACGCATTAGTGTAAAACCAGGAAAAGCAAGAAAGCTGAACTATATGAGTCAACTTAGTGTTGATACGGCACATCATGTGATTAGTGATATAAAGGCGTATCATGCGGATAAGAAAGACAATCAATACTTAAAAGATATCACAATCAGAGTACAAAGGCGTTTGCGTACATCAGGCGTTCTTTTAGAAAATATAGTGGCTGATACAGGATATAGCAGCGGAGAGAATTACGCGTTTTTAGAAGCTCAAAGCTTGAAAAGTTACATTCCACCACATGGAACTTACAAAGGTGGGCCAACTGATTTTATATATGTTAAAGAAAAGGATCATTATATATGTCCGAAGGGAAAGATTATTCCATTCAAAAAAGTATTTTTAGACTATCGTACCAAAACCAAAAAGAAAGAATATCGTGGTTCTTCCAAAATATGCAAAGGCTGCCCAATAGCTTCACAATGCTTAGGCAAAACAGCTAAAGAAAAGAAGTTCTCTGTTACGTATTATCGAGAAGAATATGAACGAAATATAACAAGAGTCAATAGCAAACAAGGGCGTTATATGAAGAGGAAACGGCAAAGTACCGTAGAACCAGTATTTGGAACACTAAAGGAATATATGGGACTTAGAAAGGTGAACACTTTAGGCATTAAACAAGCAAACAAAGTAATGCACTTGGCTGCAATTGCCTATAATTTAAAGAAATACTTGAAATTCATCACAAAAACTACAAAAAGTGGAGCAAGATCACTTGCTCTTATCATTTTTAAAATAAAGTCACTATTTGGTAATGATAGCTTGATTTTAAGCGGTACTAATTTTAGGATTCAATAGTAAAACTCAAAAGAAAGACATCCTTAAATAGGCTAAGAATGCCTTGTTTTTTATAAAATTATGGGGTTGTGCAACGGTTACACCGTATATAATTTATTGCTGGCTTTTTGCCTACTTACGAAAGTCCTCGCGGACTTTCTTTGTCCGTAATTATTCACTAAATTAGTTGCTTGAAACACGCAACAAACCATATACAACAACGTTGGCAAGCATTTAAGAAAACCCAGAAATTGAATTGAAAATTGAGGCAAATAAAAACATTTAGTGATAGTAGATTAGACACTCAATGTGCCTATTGCGGAAAATTCCCTGATACAAGAGACCACGTTCCATCAAAAATCCTTCTCGAAAAACCATATCCTGAAAATATTCCTGTTGTACCTTGTTGCTTGGATTGTAATAATGGATTTTCATTAGACGAGGAATACTTTGCTTGTCTGATTGAATGCCTAATTTCAGGAACAACGGATTTGGACAAACTCTCGCGAGAAAGTATTGTGAAAATCCTAAAGCGGAAAACAAAACTAAAAGCTCGATTGGACAAGGCTTTTATTAATGAAAATGGAAAATCTCAATTCAGAATTGAACCTGAAAGAATCGAAAATGTTATTTTAAAATTAGCTTATGGACACGTAAAATTTGAAAATAGCGATAGAAAATATGAAAAACCTGAACATTTGGGTTTCGTACCTATCGACACATTGACCGAAGAAGAACTGAATTCGTTTTTTGCGGTAACGGAATTACAAAAAGCACCTGAAATTGGAAGTCGAGCAATGCAAAATATGTATATTACTCAAGAGGGAATTCCAGTTGACAATTGGATAGTTGTTCAAGACGGAATTTATCAATATTCAGTTACACCGACCATTGGAAATGTAAAGGTGCGAATATTGATTTGGAATTACCTTGCGTGTGAAGTTGTGTGGTAAAAAACGACTTGCCAACAACGTATATAAAACATAGCTATTACAGGCTTTCCGAGAGGTTTGTGTGTATTTTCGAAGACCGCCAAATTTTTAAATTTGGCTTTTAGTAAAATAAAGATAAAAAGAAAAATTTAAAAATTCGGCTCGTGTTTAATCCGAAAAGTTAGCGTCTTTTTAAATGCTACGTTTCATATACAAGACCGTTACCTGCAAGCTGAAAAGCCAACGCGCAGTCAAGCACATTTCATTTTTCTCGTACCTCAAAAAATAAAAAGAGCTTGCCTTTTTCCAACGCTTACTCATAGCGAATTAATTATCGAAATACACTTGGATTATTGCCTGTGTATTTTTTAAAAATCTTATTAAAATGACTAGAATCTGAAAAACCTGTCTTATCTGCTATTTGCGAAATGTTTAGATTAGTTTGCTTCAAAAGACGCTTTGCCATTTCTATTTTAGTTTTCAACACATATTGCTGAATAGAAATACCTGCGTGCTTTTTGATAAAAACACTCACGTAATTGGGCGACATATAAAAATTTTCAGCTATCGATTTAATCTTAATCAATTCTTTATCGAGGAGATTTTGTCTTACGTAGGTCAATATTGAATCTATTTTTTCTTTCTCAGATTTATATGATTTTTCCGATTTTGTAAGACTTGACTTTAAATTTCTTGAAACCACTACTAATAAAGCACCAAATAAATCGAGCAGCACATCTCTACTATAAACCAAAGTGTTTTCTATCTCATTCTTTATCAATTCGTATAGCCAAAACAATTGAGTCCTATCACCTTCATAAGCGATAATACTTTTAGGAATATTATTACTGTAAAAAATAACGGTATCTAAGTTTTTTCGCCAATGTGTACTTGAAGATAAATTTGCTTTCTCTAAAAATAGCTGTTCCGTAAATTTTATAATGCCAAAGGTTGTAGGCTCGTTAACTATAAATTCGTGTTCATCCTTAGGAGTCAAAAAGAATAAATCCCCTTTTTTGTATTCAATAGTACTATCATTTAAAAGGTGTTGTCCACTACCTTTTAAAATATAAGTTAGCTCAAAAAAATTATGCTTGTGTCTCGGATATCCCCATTCGTTGGCAGCTTCAAATTCAAGGACATCCAAGTTTTTAGCACTATAAAATCGTTGTGACATTAAATAATGTATTTGTACAAATATACAATGTATTTATACAATAAAAATCGTTACAGCTAACTTTACCTTTGCTTCATATTAAAATTATAATTATGAAAACAATACTAAAAACTATCGCTCTGCTATTTTGCATATTAAGCTTAACCGCTTGCATTACAAATAAGAAAGAGAAAAACCAAGTAACAGAATACGCACCATCTGAAACTAAAATAAAGCATTGGCCAAATGATGCACAATTAGTGATTTCAGTTTCTATGCAATTTGAAACAGGCGGACAGCCAGAAGGTGCAGAAAGTCCCTTTTCAGGAAATCCTTTACCAAAAGGAAATCCAGATATGCCAGCACAAAGTTGGTTCAGGTATGGTGCAAAAGAAGGTGTTTACAGAATGTTGGATTTATGGAAAAAACACGAGATTAAAGTTACTTCACACGTTGTTGGAGAAGCAGCCATAAAATACCCAGAAGTTGCCAAAGCTATTGCAGATGGAGGTCACGAGATTGCTGCACACGGCATTTCTTGGAGCGACCAATGGAATATGACTTATGACCAAGAATTAGAATTTATTAAAAAAGGAATTGATACCGTAGAAACCATAACTGGAAAAAGAGGTATTGGATACAATGCTAATTGGTTACGCAGAGGAATAAACACTCTTAAAGTGTTACAGGAGTTAGATTTCTTATATCACATAGACGATTTAAGTAGAGACGAACCTTTTATCACTAAAGTGAGAGACAAGAATTTTGTGGTTATGCCATACACATTACGTAATAATGACATTGTAAACATAGAAGGTAAAAATTGGAGTCCAGACCAGCATTTGGCACAATTAAAAATGGAGTTTGACCAATTATATACTGAAGGTGCAAGCAAAAGAAGAATGATGTCAATAAGTATGCACGACAGAATTGGAGGTGCACCAGCAGTTGTAAACGCATTAGACCAGTTTATAAAATATGCGAAAGAACACCAAGGTGTAGTATTTATGAGAAAAGATGACATTGCAAAAATGATTAAGGATGATCCAAATACGCCTATTGACAATTCTGAATTAAAATTTAATCAATAAAAAATGAAGACATCAATAGTAAATAAAACTGGCGATTGGAGTCTACCTTGGACAGACGAACTAATAAAAGAAGCTAAAACAAATAGAAATAATACAACCGTTGGAGAACAACTAGTTTTAGAGACCGAAGATTTTAAAGTATGGAGCATCCATTTGCCAGCTGGAAAAGCATTACCATTTCACAAGCACAACAAGCCTTATTTCTATACAGTTAAAGGCAATGGAAAATCTCGTTCTTTTTTTGCGGACGGAAAGATTACAGAAACCGAATATTTAAAAGATGATGTTATGTACTTTAATGATTTAAATGCTAATAATTATTTTACACATAATTTAGAGAACATAGGTAACACAAAACTCATATTTACAACAGTCGAATTTAAAAAATAAAACAATGAAAAATACATTATATACACCATACAATATGAACGGAATTACATTAAAGAATCGTTTTTTAATGGCACCTATGACACGTTCAAGAGCTTCGCAACCAGGAGATATTCCTAACAAATTGATGGCAGAATATTATGGACAAAGAGCTTCGGCAGGAATAATAATTACAGAAGCAACACAAATATCTCTTCAAGGTAAAGGGTATTCAAAAACACCAGGTATTTATACGAAAGAACAAATTGAAGGCTGGAAGTTAATAACAGATGAAGTTCATAAAAAAGGAAGTAAAATCTTTTTACAATTGTGGCACGTTGGAAGAGTTTCTAGTTCAAAAGTGAATGGTTTAAAACCCATTGGACCTTCTGAAAAAATTGCAAAAGAAACTAATGTTTATATTTTTGATGGAGCATCAAATGGAGATGCGACTTTTGTACCAGTCGAAGAACCAAAAGAAATGACCAAAACCGACATTAAACAGGTTATTGAAGAATTTAGAATTGGAGCAAAAAATGCAATGGAAGCAGGATTTGACGGAGTAGAAATTCACGGTGCAAATGGCTATTTAATTGACCAGTTTTTAAGAAGTAACTCAAATATAAGAACTGATGAATATGGCGGAACCAAAGAAAACAGAATGCGAATATTGACTGAAATCACACAAGCAGTAGTGAATGAAATCGGACCCGAAAAAACAGGAGTTCGTTTATCACCTTTTATCAGTTTTAAAGATATGAATGACCCAGAAATTTTAGAAACGATAATGTTGGCTTCAAAAAAATTAGAAAAATTAGGCGTAACCTATATCCATTTATGTGAGGCAGATTGGAATGACGCGCCAGAAATTCCCAATAATTTTAGAATTCAATTACGAGAAACATTTAGCAAAACGATAATAGCAACAGGAAATAAAACACCAGAACAAGCAAATGAACTATTAGAAAAAAACTTGGTTGACTTGGTTGGTTTTGGCAGAAAGTTTCTGACTAATCCAGATTACCCTAAACGTGTAAAATTAAATGCACCAATGAATGAAATTAGCGACAATCACACACTATTTGGTGGAGGAACTGCAAGAGGTTATACGGATTATTCGTTTTTAAAAGTTTAAATATCGTTAAGAATACTATTTGGAATTGCCAACGCTGAAAGCCATACACATTTCCAGTCGCACCATCCACGCTACACCAAAACCGTAAAAGAGTATGGCTTCGCCAACGCTAGCAAGTTTACGGAAAAAAGCCAGCAGGTAACAATGTATAAAAATAATAGGGCGATTTTGGCTTAAACCGAAGGTCATTTTGTGTTTGCGAAGTCGCCCGTTTTTTGTTTTAGCTTTTAATTAATGTAAATTGTAAAACCAATAAAACAAAAAACGGTCTTGTGGCTCAACCGAATGGTAAAAGCTTATTTTCTGCCCTACTATTCTTATACCAGACCGTTGGCAGTAATGTAAGAAACCGAAATAATGACATTTTACGAAAAAGAACTTACTAGAATTCGTAGCATTGTTTATTCAAACAAAGGACAAATTAACACCGTAATTGGAATTCGAAATTATATCGAAAATAATTATGATGTCAATTTAAATTTGGACTTACTGTCGCATACTCAGTTTGTTTCAAAGTATCACTTGTTACGCTTGTTCAAAAAATACTATGGACTAACTCCTAAGCAATACTTAACTGACAAACGAATTGAGAAATCTAAAGAGCATCTGATAAATGGAATGTCGGTAACTGAAACCTGTTTTTCTGTTGGATTTGAGAGTTTAGGTTCGTTCAGCTCTTTATTTAAAACAAAAACAGGGAAATCACCTACAGAATTTCAAAAAGAGCAACTTTCAAGAAGCAAAATAAATTTGAAATTCTGAACTTTGGATTATAAATAAAATAAAAATGAAAGTAACACTAATTAGTATTCCCGTTAGAGATCAAGAAAAAGCCTTAAAATTTTATACTGAAAAATTAGGCTTCTTAAAGAAAAAGGATTTACCATTAGGAGGTGGAAATAGATGGTTGACCTTAGTTTCAGCGGAATGGCAGGATGGTCCAGAATTATTATTGGAACCAGCTCCTAATCATTTCGAACCCTGTAAAGTCTTTCAAGATGCTTTGATGGAAGCAGGATATCCATACACCCAGTTTGATACCCAAGATGTTAATGCAGAATATGAACGAATGACAAAACTTGGTGTAGAATTCAGTATGAAACCAACTGAAATGGGAACTGTTAAAGTTGCCGTTTTTAATGATACCTGTGGAAATAATATTCAATTAGTTGAGGAACTGTAAAAACACTACAGCCAACAACGGTAACTGTTGCACAAGCCTATAATTTTATAAAAATAAGACATTCTTAGCGCTTTTAAGGATGTCTTTCTTTTGAGTGTTAATATGGAATCCTAAAATGAATACTGCTTACAATCCAGCTATAGTGACCAAATAGTGACTTTATATTTGAAATGATTAGAGCAAGTGATCTCGCTCCACTTTTTGCCGTTTTTTCGATAAATTTTAGATATTTCTTCAAATTATAAGCAATAGCAGCCATGTGCATGACTTTATTGGCTTGTTTGATTCCTAAGGTGTTGATTTTTCTAAGTCCCATATATTCCTTTAGTGTTCCAAAAACAGGTTCTACCGTACTTTGCCGTTTCTTTTTCATATAACGCCCTTGTTTGCTATTTACTCTGGCAATAGCGCGTTCATATTCCTCTCGGTAATATGTAACTGAAAATTTCTTTTCTTTAGCTGTTTTTCCTAAACATTGTGAAGCTATTGGGCAGCCTTTACAGACTTTGGAAGAATTTCGGTATTCTTTCTTCTTTGTCTTAGTACGATAATCTAAAAACACTTTTTTAAATGGAATGATTTCTCCCTGTGGACATATATAGTGATCCGCTTCTTTATTGTAAATAAATCCATCTGGACCGCCTTTGTAAGTGCCATGCGGTGGAATATAACTTGTAAGTCCCTGTGATTCTAAAAAAGCATAATTTTCTCCGCTGCTATATCCTGTGTCGGCTACTAAATGCTCCCATAACAATCCTGTTTTACGTAATCGCCGTTGCAATCGGATCGTAATATCTTGTAAATACTGATTGTCTTTTTTATCAGCATGATACGCCTTTATATCACTAATGACATGATGTGCCGTATCCACACTAAGTTGACTCATATAGTTCAGCTTTCTTGCCTTGCCAGGTTTGACACTAATGCGCGCATCAGGATCTGTGGGACTGTAATGTGTTTTGTTACTAGCATAACGACTGCCTTTATTGCCTGCGCCTGGACGCTGATCTTGATCCTTCGCCCATTTCTTATTCCTTGATTGGATAGCTTTGAGTTCCTGCGTATTGGCAGTAATTGTCTGTTGCTTTTTAGTTGCCTTATTTTGAACTTGACGATCTCGATAACTTTGTACACGAACTTTGGATAAATGTATCTCTAAATCTTCTTCAGGAACTTTTAACTCCAAACTATCCATCGATGCATTTGCTTTTACGGGCGCAGAATCGATTGCCTGTGTATGACCGCTTACCATGCCTTTGTCGACACAAAGCATAAAAACACGTGTGAAAACTTCTTCAAATATAGATTCAGGGAATAACTGTCGCGTTCTACTTATGGTACTATGCCATGGAAGTTCTTCATCGATATCATATCCTAAAAAATATAGGATATCCAATCGCATACTACAATGTTGGATTAGCTTACGATCACTAATAATATTTTCTAAATAACCAACCAAACATAGTTTGAAAAACACCACAGGATCAATGCTTTTTTGTCCGCTACTTCCATAATAGACTTTAGTAAGTTCATACAAATAGTCTAAATCTAATTCAAATGATAAACGACGATAAAAATTATGTTTCGGAACTCGATCACTTAAACGAAAACTGTGGAATAGCTGCTCTTGATATACTTTTTTGCCTTGCATAACATAAGATACACAATTATTCAATATCTTAGACTTGTGCAACAGGCACAATGTATATGAAATCATAGCACCCTGGGGGATGCTACGCTTCATATACTAACCGTTGTAGCACATTCCTGAAAATGATAAAACTCAAAACTGATAATACTGATGATTCTGGATTTGTTGAAATAGTTGAATCTGTTATTGGAAACTTGATTTTGTCGTTCAATCCAAACGAAGTTTCAATCATCCGAATCAAAAACTGGTTTGACCATAACTGGCTTAATTATTCTGGTAAAAAAATTAGAAAATATGATACTGGAACTGGTGCAATGATTCCATTTGTTTTAGAACCATATTGGGGAAAAGAAATTACAATACCACCATTTAATCCAAATCGAGTTTTGAACGAAACTTTCTTCCAAAAGAAAGGAAGTGAAAATCCAAAATCCGAGGAATTGATACATATTTGGCAACGTAGTACGAATAACAAAAAAAGATTAATATCAGATAAAACGGAAAATGGTTTGTGCATCTGGATTTCCACAAACACAGTTACTAATGGACAAGGAAGTTTAATGGTTTACCAAATACAAGAATCTGAAATACTTACTTGGTATGTGAATTTTGAAAATAAAAATGGTTGGAAAATAACCAAGACTAAAGGAATTGACAAAAACAGCGAGTTATTGACTGAATAAAAAACGTGCAACAACACCGGTAACCGTTGCACAACCCCATAATTTTATAAAAAACAAGGCATTCTTAGCCTATTTAAGGATGTCTTTCTTTTGAGTTTTACTATTGAATCCTAAAATTAGTACCGCTTAAAATCAAGATATAGTTACCAAATCGTGATTTTATATTTGAAATGAGCAAAGCAAGTGATCTTGCTTCACTTTTTGCCGTTTTTGTAATGAATTTCAGATACTTTTTCAAATTATAAGCAATAGCAGCCATGTGCATGACTTTATTAGCTTGTTTAATTCCTAATGTGTTGATTTTTCTAAGCCCCATATATTCTTTAGCGTACCAAAGACAGGTTCTACTGTACTTTGCCGTTTCTTTTTCATATAACGTCCTTGTTTGCTATTGACTCTGACAATATCCATAATACCTTTTGGTAAGTTTATATAAATACGCTAAATCTAACTCAGCTGATAAACGACGATAAAAGTTTTCTTTGGGAATCCGATCACTTAACTGAAAATTACTAAATAATTTTTCCTGATAGATTTTCTTGCCTTGCATACATTAAGATACACAATTATTCAATATCTTAGACTTGTGCAACAGGTACACAGGCTATAATTAATACGGATTTTGGGCTATGAAGCTAAGGTCTGTGTATATTTAGAAAGTCCGCCAAATCTTTTGGATTTGGCTTTTAAATAGAAAAAATAAAAACAAACAAAAAGATTCGGCTAATCGCTTAAACGGAAACAAAAGTTCTCTTTTATTCCCGTACTAATCATAGCTGAGACGTTGTACATAATTACTTACTCATGTGGGAATGGAATTACATATATGGAGTAATCTTAATCAAGGATTTTAATAAAACCTTTGAAGTTATTGAGTCGCTAAAAAAAGACAAAGAATATCCTTTCATTAATACTAATATGTTCAACTTCGGTGAAACTGAAATTCCATATTGTTATGATGATGTAATTTTAACATTCGGAGCTACTTATAAAAATTTCGGTTATGATAAATCGGAATGGAAAATATTTATTTTAAAAATTGAGCATATATTAAGAAGAATAGATTTTAAAAGTGCTCAATTTCATGCTTCAGGTGTCTTTGATGACGTGACATTATATTGGTATAGTATAAGTGATACGAGTGATGAAATAAATAAAAATTATCATACTAGCGAATATGACTTAATAAAGACCAATGAATGGTATTTTGGTTATGGTGAAAGAAATTTACATTTCCCACGATTGAAAACAAAGGATTATATGAAACTTGATTTGGTTTACCCTGTTGATTATAAAAAAGATATTGTAAGAGAATTTGAAAACCGAATATAACTATGCACAACAATGGTAACCGTTGCACAACCCCATAATTTTATAAAAAACAAGGCATTCTTAGCCTATTTAAGGATGTCTTTCTTTTGAGTTTTACTATTGATGGAATTACTACATTTCACTGGACATAAAGAAAAGAGTTTTATATTATAATGTAGAACTAATGTAATACGCAACAATTCGCAACAAAACACAACAAGAACCAATAGCGTCCTCAACACCACTCAATAAAACATAAGTATTTAATTATCAATTAAATAAAACAATAGAAGAATTTATTTAAAGATTTAACAAAGGATACATACCTGCAACATTTTGCAACAACTTGCAACAAAACGCAACAACTTGCAACAAGTGTCTTATCCTGATTTTCCCTTACAGTTATTTAGTTATATTATAAAAAAGCCTCAACCAAACAAATGGTTGAAGCTTCAGAAAAATTAGGGAATTTTAGGGAAGGGTAAGCTCATTATTCTACGCATGTAGAAAATGAAAGTAAAGCAGTCTTAAACAAATAAGACCACCTTACCCTTTGTCTAAACAGCAATTCAGACATTTTGTGATATTTAGAATAAGTATATCATATCCACTATACGTATATATAAACTTCATATTCTTTTTTCACAAAAGCCTTATTACTACAGCTTCCCCAAACTGATTTTACTTAGACCATTTTATAAATATCAAAAAAGCAAAGCGGCGGACGTGAACCTATTGCCGCTTTGCAGGTTCCAACCCCCAGAACCCATAACACATCAAAGTACACGTACTTTCTTTTGTTGATCTAACCTAACGACTCTAAAAGAATAAAAGATGTGTTACTTTTTAATGCTTTTTCACATAACTAAGTTTTAAGGTAGCAAAGCGGCAAACTTAACCTTAATGTTACATACCGCTTTGCTTATCTACGGGTAAATAGACAACGGTTTTCTCCAACAAAACCGAACCTTGCGTAATTAGTATTACGAACTAATACACGTGTCTTGGTAACTAAATGTGACTATTATCATTTTTCTTTTAACTCTTTTTCAAGTTCCTCATCTACTTCATTTTTTAGTGTTGGTTTTTGTTTTAGTTTAGAAAACATTCGTACAAATACGATTACGACAATGACTATTAGTATGCTTTCAACTATAATTATTAGTAGTAAAAGTGTGGTGTTATTTAATTTCATTTCATTGATTTTATTAGCATTACTGGCTACTAATTGCAATCAATATTTCAACAGGCTCACTACCCTTATTTTAGCATGTGTAATACCTTTAGTCGGTTTATCGTCTGCAAAGTTGATGGGTTAAAAAAGCCATGCGTTTAGCAGGCTATGCTGTTATAGCATGGCTTTAGGGTACTATGAAAAAAAAGTAAAAGGTATTTAGTTTAGTTTTATTGTTTATTCAAGATAATCTTTTGAAATTTCTTTCTCAATTAGTAAATAGAAACTGCAGAATGTTATCGCAGAGAAAATAATAAAAAGCACATATCCCAATAAATGTAATGAATATCCAATACTTGTGGTAATTGATATTAGAGTTATGAACAATACAGATAAAGTAGTAGTTCGGTATAGTTTAATAACTCCCAACTTAGCCATGAGAAAATATAGTCCCGAAATAACTATCCATAATATCAAATAAAATAAGATGTATTGTATATTTAAAAGGTCGGAAACTAACTCATTTTCTAGCGTCTTAATGTTCATTTCTTTTCTATCTAAATATTTAGGATATAGTGAAAACAAGGTCACATTTAATATATTGGTTAAAAGCCCCATTATTAAGGAAACTTTTAAAATTTGGATTGCACTTTTTATCATATTATAAAATTTATTTGTTATTCTAAACAGTCTAACTCATCAATTGAAATTTCTCCTCTCAATACTTTTTTTATTTTTTCCCAAATCGGTCGGTACGATTCCTTGTTATTTATTTGTGCTGTTCCTCCGTTGAGATTAACAAAAGCGGTTAATTTTTCTTGAAAACTATTCCAAAGTGCATCGGAACCAAAAAACGCAACATCATTTGGAATCGGTGAGTTTGCTACGACATAATCTATAGCATCTGCCATTCTATCAACTGCTCTTGTATAGAAAACATAACTTCCCCAACTATTTTGTGTAAACCCAAAATCTCTAACTCCAGAAACAGGGTGTTCACTATCCCATGGGGTTTCTAATGTAATAACAGTGAAATTAGAGTCAGAATAATCACTTACAATAACAGTACCTTCATCTACTGGTATATCTAAGGTTAAAAGAGCTGTCATAGGATTGTTTGAGTTCCACAAATCTGTATCGTCGATAGAGAAACTGCCATTTTGATATACAACTGGTTCAAATACTGCCCAAGTATTATCGATAAATGAATTTATATTTAATCTAAAATATGTCAAAAATTCTTCGGGTGTATAAGGTAAACTTGTTGAAGGGTTAATAGGAAAAGATGTTATTTCAACAGGAAAATAATCCATATTTACTAAATGACCTTCTGCATTTTCTATTGTTTGTATAGCATAATCAGTAAAGAAAGTAAGGTCTTGATTATCTATAGCATGTACTCGGTTTGTTACACTAACTGGAGGATTGTGCATTGCCAATGCTTGCCATTTTACTAATTCTGAGCAAGGAGCTTCAATAAGCCCAAAAGGTCTTTCTTCCAATTTTTCTTCAACTCGTTCTCTAATGTATTTTTCAAAAGTTAAACTAGGTTCTTCCATCATAGCTTCAATTGCATTCTCTATAAAATCTTTTGAACTATCGTTACAGCCAACATTTTGTATATAATTGCTAATTGCTAAAGATAAATTTCTATTATCTCGTAACCATGATTGCATTTCCTGTGTTAATAGTGGAGTGAATGAATTTCCATTCATACAATTACCAATAATTTGAGAAATTGTTAAAAGTGGCGTCGTTACAATTTCTTCTCTATCAGTGCTATCATTTTGATTATTTGAATTTGGAGGTGTTGTTGTTCCTCCGTTGGACGTATTATTAGAGGGGTCACTTGAAGCATTTGTATTATTATTTGTTGAAGTAGTAGTTCCACTAGTTCCGTTACTACTGCTAGGAGGGCACAAAATATTCATTACATTATATACTTCGCACTCGGTTTCTCCAGAATCAGGATCTATTTCATGTTGACACTGACTGTTTGTACCATACAGAAACGTTTCTCCTGTATCTGGTGTAATATGATAGGTAGTTATCTGTATTGTACACGGAAGTGTGTTGCTCTCAGCCAATAAGTTGGAAAAATCTCCCTCAATTGGCGTTACGGTAGTTTCACTATGTGTACTTACATGTCCTGTTTGTAACAATTCTTGTAATTGAGTTGCAGTATAATGATATTTTATAAGTACTGTGCTTAACTCTTGTGTATCAGTGTTTACTGAGAGTACCAAGTTTTCTAGTTCCGAGCCTACCACACCGTCACGGCTAATGGCAAAGGTGTATGAATACCCGCTACCATCACTTTTTTCTACATAGTTGGCTACGTCAGTATCTACCGTAAATCCGTTGGTGTCACTTTCAAAACTAGCATTATTTCGGTTTTGTGTTATTCCTCTTAATTTTGAACTAATAATGGTATTGCGTTCAATTTCGTTGGTATATACCAAACGTGATGAAAATGGCGCTTGTTTGGCAACGGTTAATACTTCGTCTTGCGTTTCCAAAGCGGTATCATTTTCACAGTTTACAAATAGCGTTGTTGTAAGAAACAATAACATAAGTTTAAAGGTAATTAATTTAATTGTTTTCATTAGTATTGGTTTTTTTTAAATACACCTACTCATTCGTTTTTCGGCATCCACGACTGTTGTTAGTAGTACTGAGTTTTTAGTAGTGAGTAGTGAGACTTAAAAATGGTCTCACTACTAACACCTCATTTCTCTATACTACCGAAGGAATAGCATCCTTATACAAACATTTGCCGTGATACGTATTAAAAAAATACCTATCTTTGATTTGCTAAAATTAAATGGGCAATTGCTTATTTATTTTTAAGAGGCTTCTATTTCCAGTAGAAGCTTTTTTTGTTTATTTGATTTTTTTCACTTGTTAATATCTCATTCAGAAAATTGAGAACTCAATCCAACCCCAATAACTCATTTTTTAGTGATTCTCTTTTTTCATCTTTCGCTAAATTTCGGGTATAGAGTTCTAGTATAGCATTCTCAATACGCTTATTTTCATTGATTCCATTAAATACATTCCGTATCATAGATGTACCATAAAGTGTTCCTTTATTATTGGTTACCTTTTTTTCTTTTAAAATTTTCAACACATTTTCTGTATAGCGATATCCTAAAACTTCTTTTAGTTTTTTACGTTGTTCTTTGTGTATCATATTCTAACAATATATTCCTTACAGATAAATTTGATACTAATTAAATTTTCTAATGTCATACTGTTTTTGTTTAGAATTATATGTTACTTTATGAATCTGACTTATTGTAAGAAAAAGTTTTATTTTTAAGGTTTCGCTAGTTAAAATTAAAACTGTTATTTTAGCAATCAGATTTTTTTAATTGGTGTAAATGTATATTTGAAAACCCTATAAGTCAAGTAATGTATTTCTGCTTTCCGTGAAATGAGAATCTATTTTCTACGAAATGAGAATAATTGATTGAGAAAATGAATAAGTTAAAATGTTTAAATATCAGCATGTTATACAAAACCTCTTCTATACTATTAATACTTTCGTTGTTTACTTTATTTAGTTCAGCACAAAGTATTACAAAAGACTCTTTGAGTACTAAAAGTTTTGATGAGTTACGAGAAATATTTTATAAACATAAAAATTCAGGTCAAGCGGAGATAGGAAAAGAAATAGCTTTATATACATTACAAAAAGGAAAAGAGGAAAAAAATACTAAGGCGATTACTAATAGTTTTATTCGTCTTTGTAGAGTTTCTTATGACACACCAGAGTTAGCGCTGAAATACACTGACAGTTGTATCTATTATGCTACTAAATATGATTTGAAAGATTTATTAGCTGAAGGTTATTTTTACAGAGGAATAGTACTTTCTGACATGAGAAAGTATGACAAGTCAATGGAAAGCTACATTAAAGCGCTCAATTTTTTTAAAGAAAAAAATGATGATATGTATTATCTAACACTTTCTAAAGTGGGTAATATCAATTTAAGAATTAGAAATAATGAAGATGCTTTAAAGATTTTCAAAGAAGTTTTAGAATACGAAAATAATAAGGATGCTAATTCTAACTCTTATTTGAATACTTTATATTCATTAAGTCTTGCTTACGCTGCTAACGATAAAGTTGATTCTACTTCCATAGTTAACAAAAAAGGATACTTATTAGCTCTCAAAAATGATCAATTTAGTCATTTACGTTTTACTCACGCTGAGGCTGGCGTACAATTTTTAAATGGAAATTATGCAGCAGCAAGCGATAGTTTAGATAAAGCCATACCATATCTAAAAGAAATAGGAGATTCTCCAAATTTATCGATAGCTTACTTTTACATGGGGATGATTTCTAAGGATGAAAGAGAAAAAATAAGCTATTACAAAAAGGTAGATAGCATTTATATAGATGATCAGTTTATTTTACCAAGTTTTTGGACTTTATATGAAGAGCTAATTGATTTTTACAAAAAGGAAGAGGATTTAAAAAGTCAGTTATATTATACTGAGCGACTATTGGATATTGATACTGTTTTAAATACTGAGTATATAAACATAAAAGAAATATTAAAAAGAGAATATGATATTCCAAGGCTAATCGAAGATAAAGAATCTCTCATTGAACGATTGAGTAAAGAGAATCGAAGTTTTATGCATGGTAATCATATACTTTTATTTGTTTCAGTTTGTTTAATACTTGGATTAAGTTTGCTTTACACAAAAAAGAAAAATAATGAAAAGAAGTTTAAAAAAATAATTGCAAATTTAAAACTAAAAGAAAGTAAAACAGAAGTTGCCAAATTAAATGAGATAAAACGTAAACCTCCTATAGATTCAGAAACACTAAACAATATTTTAAGAGGAATAGAGGAATTTGAAAAAAACAAAGACTTTCTAATACCAAAATTTACTTTGAATATGTTTGCAAAAAAATTAGAAACCAATAGTAAGTATTTGTCTATAATAATTAATGATTATAAATCGCAAACGTTTAAAAATTATATAAATAATTTGAGAGTTGAATATATAGTAAAACGTTTATATAATGATCATGTTTTACGAAATTATACCATAAGTGCAATAGCGAAAGAAGCTGGCTTTTCTAGTACTGAATCTTTTACTAGAGCATTTAATAAAAAGACAGAGTTAAATGTGTCATATTTTTTAAAAAAAATAAATCATTAAAAGTGAGTAAGTTATGATTTTCATATTTCTCTTTTCACCGAAAGTAGAAACATAACTTTATAAAATGGTTTATATTAACTTTATGTTTGTCCCTGTTAATTTAAAAAGATTATATAAATGAAAACTAGAATTAAAAGAAAATTTCAATTTAAAAAAGTTAAAGTTGCAAGTATTAATAACATGCAACAGATTATGGGTGGTGTTACCAAAGAATGCGCATCTGGAATTCCAGACAACCCTAAATGTGCTCAAATAACAAACACAACAGGTCAATCTAGTAGAGTCGAAGTTTATTGTAACGAAAGTGAAATACCTGGTGCTTGCGATTAATTTATAACACGAAAAATATATGTCTTTTCAAAAATTTTTATTATTAATTCTTTTTATTAGTTGTACTACAGTAAAGCCAAACTACACTCATTTGGATAAAAAAGAGATGAGTGAATCTAGTGTTGGTAATGAAAGTCACTTAGATATTATTAGTAGAGAAAAATTAGGATTACTTGGAATTAACCTTGAAAAGGCATATAATTTTTTAAAAAACAAAAAAGGAGATACAATCATTATTGCTGTAATTGATACCGAATTGGATATTGCTCAAGAAGATTTAAAAAATCAAATTTGGATTAACAAAGACGAAATTCCAAACAACAATATTGACGATGATGACAATGGATATATTGATGATGTCCATGGTTGGAATTATGTGGGAAGTAAAAAAAGTGATAAGGTGCCTTATACGAGTTATGAATACGTAAGGATTCTAAAGAAATATAAACCATTGTTTGATGAGTATAATTCTTTACTAGAGGTGCCAAAGAAATATGCCAAAAATTTTAAATTATATCAAAAAGCTTATGCAAGATATAATTCCGAAGTTGAAGGCAAAGAATCTGAAATGGCTAGATTTAAAAGGATTGAAAAAAGATACATAGATGCTAAAGCTGTTGCTCAAAAGTATTTTCCTAAAGAAGAATATACAACAGCAAAATTAGATTCATTAAAATCAATTTTAACCGATGAAGCTGAACAAAAGTTAATTTCTAATTTTGCATACTACACTGAATATAATATTGACGAAAATTGGGTCGAAAATCGTATTAACTTTGAAAAATTTAAGCTAAATACCTTGTTAAATCTAGATTATAATGATCGTTATTTGACAAATGATGATGCTAATGATCTAAATGACTTTCCATATGGCAACAATAATGTTCAAGGAATATATGCAATTAGCCACGCAACACAAATAGCTTCCTTAATAGCGGCAAAAAGAAATAATAACACTGGTATTGATGGCATAAATGATAAGGTGAAAATAATGCCTTTGAGCATTGCTGTTGTTGGTAATGAATTTGATAAAGATATTGCACTTGCAATCCGTTATGCTGTTGATAATGGTGCTAAAGTAATTAATATGAGTTTTGGCAAAGAATTTTCTATGTATCCAGAATGGGTAAACGAAGCTCTTAAATATGCAGAAAGTAATAATGTATTAGTTGTGACCTCTTCAGGTAATAACGGTTTAAATATAGATAAGAACGATGATTTTCCTACAGATAATTTAAATGGTCATGAAATTGTCAAAAACTTTATAAAAGTTGGAAATACTTCTCAAAAGATGGATTCAACATTAGTTTTTAGTAGTTCAAATTATGGTAAAGAAAATGTAGATATATATGCACCAGGCACAAAGATACCTTGTTTGTCAAGATCAGAAAAGGTAATCGATACAGGGACTTCCCTATCCTCTGCAGTAGTAAGTGGAATAGCAAGTTTGTTATTTTCATATTACCCAAACTTATCAGCTAGTGAAGTAAAAGAAATTATACTTGCATCAGGAACATCAATTGATTTAATGGTGTTAAAACCATATGCAATAGGTGCAAAACGTGACCCAAACAAAGTCCCATTCAGTTCCTTATCCAAATCGGGTAAAATAGTAAACGCCTATAATGCGTTGCTACTAGCAGAACAGGTTTCTAAAAATAAATAAATTTTTATAAAGGATAAACTATGAAATCGTACTTATATGTATTTGCTGTAATTTTTAGTTTGGTTGTTTCGGCACAAGAAAAACAACCTGTAGAATCATTTACTAAAAATGTAGATGGTAGAGCAAAAGTTTTCGGAAAAAACAATACTTCTATTGTATATTCCGCAATATTTAAAATAAGCGGAACAGGTTGTAAGCCTAGCAAAAAGCTTCCTGTAACTGTAGTGTTACCTCCAAATAGCGAAATTGAGTTATACGATATGATTCCTTTGAAAAATAAAAAATGGAATTGTGGTACTAATTACACTTATGTAACTGGAAATGTTAAAGCAAAACCAAATAGAAGTTTTGTGTATGATCTACCGTATGATATAGGTAGTGCTTTTAAAATAACACAAGGCTATTTCGGGAAATTTAGCCATCAAAAAAAGTATAGCTTAGATTTCATAATGCCAGAAGGAACTCCAATACATGCAATTAGAGCAGGAACTGTTATAAAGATTAAAAAAGATTCAAATACTGGTTGTCCTACAAAAAAATGTGTAAATGAAGCTAACTATATTTGGATAACCCATAAAGACGGAACAATTGCTGAATACGCACACTTGCAATTTAACGGTACACATTTAAAAGTAGGTGATACTGTAAAGAAAGGAGAAAAGGTTGGGCTTAGTGGAAATACAGGGTTTTCTGAAAATCCGCATTTACATCTTGAAGTTTTTGTTATTAAAATAAGCGGAGAAAAAATAACGATTCAAACTAAATTTAGAGTTGCCAATAATAAATCTTTGATCTTAAAGAAAGGTGATAATTATACAAAACTGTAAGCCATTTATAATTATGTCGTTTTTGTAATCTTGTTTTAGCTTTGGCGTTAATACTATTTACTAAAAGGAAAAAACTATTCAACAACATATATTGTAATCCTATCATTATTATACTAGTTTTAGGTGTTTCTGGAATTTTAAGTTCTAAAGAAAAAGAACTTAAGAATACTTACAAATTTGATTACAGTGAAACTTTAAAAACCAATTCATCCAAATCAGCTACAATCTATTTAGAAAAAAACACAGCTTCAAAATTGATAGCTAGTGTTCGCTTTGTAGAAAACGAAAAAGGTAAGTTTGCACCTATTTTTACAAGAATCAATTATAGTGGTTTTGTTGGTGGTCATCAATGGGAATTAATGAGTGTTATTGTAAACCCAAATATTGACAAAAAATTTTCTTAAGTAATAAACGGATTATAGCATTGGAGTTTATTTGGACTCACTATCTACAAACTGAATAAAGACTTTAAAGGGACCTTTGAATTGGAAGAATACTAGTATTAGAAATTACAGTAATTATTTCATGTTCCCGTCTTTGCAGTACAAAACACTCAAATTAATTGTATCACAACTATTTTGAGTGTTTTTTTGTATTGTAAAATCCCCTTTATATGACTTCTAAGAACGCATATTGGTTTAAATATAGAAAACCACAAAAAGAAGATAGTTATGTTGCTATCGTTTCAGAAACCCTTGATGAAGCTTTTAAAGTGATTATGGTACAGTACAAAGTGCCAAACTCAGCTATTTTTTATTTAAATCGAGAATTGGAAGTGTTGTTGCCTTTTTAGGGAAGAAGCATAATGCTATTAGAATCCGATTTCTAATCTATATTCATTTTATTGAATAGTGATTATATGTTTCTTTAAATAAACTAACCCCCATCCACGAAATATAAGCACTCATTATTATAAGTCCAGAAACATGAGTTTTATCAATTTCATTATCAAACCAGTTATTTGGGATAGTAGAAATTATTCTATTCAAAATAAAAAAATACAGTATAAAAGAAAATATAATTGAAAATAATAATGAACCTGGGATATAAGAGAACCAATTTTCTTTTAGGTTAGCTATAATTGTTTTTCGATGAGTTTCATCCTCAAAATAGTATTTCATTACACCATCAACTAAAAAGACTAAAGAAGAACCAATAAATGAAAAAATATACAACTTAACATAATTATGAGATTTTTCTCCAAATATATAATCCAAAAATAAGAAACTTATCTCATTTAAGTATTTGATATTAGATAGAAAATAAGATATCGAAAGTATTATTACTATTGAAAAATATGCAATTGTAAGTGTATTTAGTATTTTATTTTTATGTTTTGATATCAAACTAGAAATTAAAATTCCAGTACAACTTCCTAATCCAGCACTTATCATTGCAGAATAAGGATTATTGTATCCTAAATAAACACATAAAATTCCTAGAAAACCACCACAGAAAGTAGTTAGTATAGCCTCTATATATTTCATAATATTTATACGAAAACAGTCATTAAAATATTTTTATAATATACGATTTTTCTTATAATTTATTTTTATTATATTTGAATAATTATAACACAAAAGTGGTTTTTAAAACGAGTATACTTTATCTAAAATATGGTGGTTAAAAAATTGTAAGTCTCTGGAAATCAATTATTATTTATTTTCGCTTACATGTTCATAACCCGGAGGTCTCGGGTTCAATTCCCGATCTCGATACTACATAACCCACTCATAATGAGTGGTTTATTTCGTTTTAAACAACTTCATTTTCAATACTCCAGTACGTTTAGGAGTATTGTTTTGTTCTTTTTTACTCATTCTACAAATCACTTAATCAGGCTTTTACAAGAGAGAACTTTAAGGTAAGACCTCGGGGTTACTATCTTTTCTTAAATATTTCAACATCTCACATGGCTTTTAATACCACATTTTCATTAATATAATGCCTTCTTAACACCTCTTTTGATGTATGAGAAGATAAAAAACCTGTATCTTCTTTCATTGTCATTGCTAAATACGTTAGATATGCTATTCGTAAATGCTTGAATTGTAACTCCTTTCCCGTGTTTAATTGTTTATAAAAATGACTAAAACCTCTAGATAGGTTATCTTTTAAAACATCAATTGTAATATTCCTTTCTGGAAATAGAATATACATAAGTATCCGGTCTTGGATGTCTAAGGTTTAGGTTTGTATTTTATATAATTAGAGATATGAAAAATTATATTACCTATTTTTATGATTACAATAAGTAATTTGCCGAAGGCTTATATTTAATCCTGTAAACTAATTTCGTTTTTTTCTTTTGACACTTTTAAGTTTTATTAGTGAAAACGATGGTTGATCTTCAAATTATAACTAAAAGAAAAATCGCCTAAAAATTACTTTTTAGACGATTTCTTCCATTTTAATAATAGAGTTATCTTATCTACATTTTGTTAAACGTAGAGTAGTTATTCTTGTATCAGTTTTAATCCTGACCAATACAAACAACTACTTTAAGTATTATTGATTTCCTTTACTGTTTAACGATTTTAATTGTCTTATGCGCTTTTTCAGTATATACTTTTACAAAGTAAATTCCACTTTGTAAATGATTCACTTTTATACTATTTAAATCACTATCTTTTGTAAGGACCAATTGACCTCCAATATTAAAGATTTCAGCTTTCATCAAAGAAATTTCTGGACTAGAAATAGTTACAACATCTGCTACAGGGTTTGGATATATTGAAAGTTGATTTAATGTTACTTCAGGAGTACTTAATGTCGCAAAACTAAAATTACTTGTTCCAGATACAGCGGCAGCATTTTCATCTACTACAGAAGCGAAAATAGCCATTGAATCATCAACCATATCAGCAGACATGAAACTCTTTAAAGGAGTTACATTAGTTGCTAAAGGATCATTATTTTCTAATATTTTAAGTTCTCCATTGGTAGGGTTTCCGCCTACTGTAAAGCTTAACATATTAATATTTATTCCTGTAGAAGGAGCAGACAATGAAATTGGACTTCCTAATGTTTCTGTATACAAATATCCATCAATAGTTGGCATTCCAACTTCATTTCCATCAAAAAAATTTTGATCAGCAGCACTACCTAACGAAGAAGTTATCGTTGCAGTAGCTCCATCTGGTAAAATGATTGTAAATCCATAACTCTGTACAGAGGTAGCAAAGTTATTAGAGCTTGCATTAGGAACAGCTTGTATTGTAAAGTCATATCCTCCAAGATGCACCAACGTATAGGTATATCCTTCTTGTGCTTGTATTTGATTTGAAAAGCAGTAAATGATTACTACGATTACTAAATGTGATATTAGTTTTTTCATGAGTTTATATTTTTGAATCGTTTTTAGTTGTTTAGAGGTAATTGTTCTTCTATTTGGTATGTACTAAAGTTTAAGAAATTTCCAGGATGTGCCAGTGCATTTTGTAAAATGAAAGGTGAATCTGGATTTGTTCCAGAATACTGTGCTTTTCCACTCATGTCGACATCAAATTTGGTATATCCACTTACTTCATAAGTTGGTAAATTTAGGAAGTTTCCTGAATCGTTTAGGGCAGCTGAAAGAATACTAGGTGTATCAGGACTAGTTCCTGAATATTGAACTACAGTATCATCATTTACATTACCAGTCCACATAGCAACTATACCAGAAGACATTCCAAAGATTGTTTGCGCATTACTTCCAAAAGTAATTTGATTGGAAGCGTCTGTAAAATCAACTATTGTAACTGTAGTACCTAGTGTTATTGCAGTTGAAGACATAATACCTAAGTGATTACGATGTTTTATAACGATGTAATAATTTCCAGCTGACACATTAAATAATAGATTAGAAATACCATCAGTTGCAACTATATCACCATCACGTTGTATTAAAGCTGATTGCGAAGACAACACTGAAGTATTATCATTTTCATCACGGATTTCTATGAAAACCCAATCCACAATAGCATCATTTCCTGTTACATTAAAAATTGAAACATCACAAGAGATCATATCTACATAAGGACTTCTTGTAGGAATGAATCCAGCTACACGTAAATCATCTCGCATAAGTGTTTCTTCACCTGTATTTGGATTTAAAGCGGCACCTTGTAAATATACTTTTATAGCTAATACCACATTAGCTGCTGCATTTACAGCATCAATAATAGCTTGTACTTGCATCACTGTTGGAGGATTACTAAATCCTGTTTCTGCCGCAATTGCTGTTTGATAGCCAGCTTCATTAGCAGGAATAACTCCTGTGATTCCAATAATACCGTCTAGTTGAGCTGCTGTTACAGCAACTGTATTGGCATTATTAGCGCCTCCTGTAGAATCTGAATCTTCTAGAACTTCTGCTAACGCTGCGTTAGAAGCTATTACTGCTATATTTACAGCATCAATAATAGCTTGCACTTGCATCACTGTTGGAGGATTACTAAATCCTGTTTCTGCCGCAATTGCTGTTTGATAAGTTGCTTCATTAGCAGGGATAACTCCTGTTACTCCAGTAATATCGTCCAGTTGAGCTGCTGTTACGGGAACTGTATTGGCATTATTAGCGCCTCCTGTAGAATCTGAATCTTCTAAGACTTCTGCTAACGCTGTGTTAGAAGCTGTTACTGCTGTATTTACAGCATCAATAATAGCTTGCACTTGCATCACTGTTGGAGGATTACTAAATCCTGTTTCTGCCGCAATTGCTGCTTGATAAGCTGCTTCATTAGCTGGGTCAATTCCTGTTATTCCAGTAATATCGTCTAGTTGAGCTGCTGTTACAGGAACTGTATTCGCGTTATTAGCGCCTCCTGTAGAATCTGAATCTTCTAGGACTTCTGCTAACGCTGTGTTAGAAGCTGTTACTGCTGTATTTACAGCATCAATAATAGCTTGTACTTGCATCACTGTTGGAGGATTACTAAACCCTGTTTCTGCCGCAATTGCTGCTTGATAGCCAGCTTCATTAGCAGGAATGACTCCTGTTATTCCAGTAATATCGTCCAATTGAGCTACTGTTACAGGAACTGTATTCGCGTTATTAGCGCCTCCTGTAGAATCTGAATCTTCAAGAACTTCTGCTAACGCTGTGTTAGAAGCTGTTACTGCTGTATTTACAGCATCAATAATAGCTTGCACTTGCATCACTGTTGGAGGATTACTAAACCCTGTCTCTGTTGCAATTGCTGCTTGATAGCCAGCTTCATTAGCTGGGTCAATTCCTGTGATTCCAGTAATATCGTCTAGTTGAGCTGCTGTTACAGGAACTGTATTCGCGTTATTAGCGCCTCCTGTAGAATCTGAATCTTCTAGGACTTCTGCTAACGCTGTGTTAGAAGCTGTTACTGCTGTATTTACAGCATCAATAATAGCTTGTACTTGCATCACTGTTGGAGGATTACTAAATCCTGTTTCTGTTGCAATTGCTGCTTGATAAGCTACTTCATTAGCTGGGTCAACTCCTGTTATTCCAGTGATATCGTCCAATTGAGCTACTGTTACAGGAACTGTATTGGCATTATTAGCGCCTCCTGTAGAATCTGAATCTTCAAGAACTTCTGCTAACGCTGTATTAGAAGCTGTTGCTGCTGTATTTACAGCATCAATAATAGCTTGTACTTGCATCACTGTTGGCGGATTGCTAAATCCTGTCTCTGTTGCAATTGCTGCTTGATAAGCTACTTCATTAGCTGGAACAACTCCTGTGATTCCAATAATACCGTCTAGTTGAGCTGCTGTTACAGGAACTGTATTGGCATTATTAGCGCCACCTGTAGAATCTGAATCTTCTAGAACTTCTGCTAACGCTGCATTAGAAGCTATTGTTGCTGCATTTACAGTATCAATAATAGCTTGTACTTGCATCACTGTTGGAGGATTACTAAATCCTGTTTCTGTTGCAATTGCAGCTTGATAAGCTGCTTCATTAGCTGGGTCAACTCCTGTTATTCCAGTAATATCGTTCAGTTGAGCTGCTGTTACAGGAACTGTATTTGCGTTATTAGCGCCTCCTGTAGAATCTGAATCTTCAAGAACTTCTGCTAACGCTGCATTAGAAGCTATTGCTGCTGCATTTACAGCATCAATAATAGCTTGTACTTGCATCACTGTTGGAGGATTACTAAACCCTGTTTCTGCCGCAATTGCTGCTTGATAACCAGCTTCATTAGCTGGAACAACCCCTGTTATTCCAATAATATCGTCCAATTGAGTTGCTGTTACAGGAACAGTATTTGCGTTATTAGCACCACCTGTAGAATCTGAATCTTCTAGAACTTCTGCTAACGCTGCATTAGAAGCTATTGTTGCTGCATTTACAGTATCAATAATAGCTTGTACTTGCATCACTGTTGGAGGATTACTAAATCCTGTTTCTGTTGCAATTGCAGCTTGATAAGCTGCTTCATTAGCTGGGTCAACTCCTGTTATTCCAGTAATATCGTTCAGTTGAGCTGCTGTTACAGGAACTGTATTTGCGTTATTAGCGCCTCCTGTAGAATCTGAATCTTCTAGGACTTCTGCTAAGGCAGTAACTTCTGCATTTACAGCATCAATAATAGCTTGTACTTGCATCACTGTTGGCGGATTACTAAATCCTGTTTCTGCTGCAATTGCTGCTTGATAACCAGTTTCATTAGCTGGAATAACTCCTGTTATTCCTGTAATTGCTACTAATTGAGCTGCTGTTACTGCAACTGTATTTGCGTTATTAGCGCCTCCAACAGAAGCAGAATCTTCTAAGACTTCTGCCAAGGTAGCAACTTCTGTATTTACAGCATCAATAATAGCTTGTACTTGCATCACTGTTGGCGGATTACTAAATCCTGTTTCTGCTGCAATTGCTGCTTGATAAGCTGCTTCATTAGCAGGAATAACTCCTGTTATTCCAATAATATCGTCTAGTTGAGCTGCTGTTACTGCAACTGTATTTGCGTTATTAGCACCACCTGTAGAATCTGAATCTTCCAAGACTTCTGCTAAGGCTGCGTTAGAAACTGTTGTTTCATCAACAACTCTCCAATTAACTTCTGCTCCATTGTTAGCATATTCCGAAAGAATATTAGTAATACCTGCATTAATGGATCCGTAGATAGCTGTATTATCATCCACGCTGTCGTCAAGTCCATCTGCATCTGCATCTGCTGGAGTTAATGTAATACCAGCTTCATCTATGTCATCGGTTGTATCATCGTCACTATTTGTATCAATATAATCAGCACCATCTGGTTGTGAATCTGTATTTACAGGAGTAAGTCCTCCTGAGTAATTCATATCCAAACCATTTGTATCATACATATTAGAAGGTGCGATATATGATCCTGTTGCCTGCGCTTCTACGTTATCGGGAATTCCGTCTCCATCAGAATCTAAGTCAAGAAAATTATATTTTCCATCTCCATCTGTATCAAGAGGATTCAAAGGATCTCCACCCACTTCTACTGAATCAAGAATACCATCATTATCTGAATCGACATCATTACAGTTTGCAACTCCATCTAGATCAAAATCCGACCCTATGAGTGCGATATGTGTCATTTCGGATCCACTCTGTCCAAAATCTACGTTATTCAAAGCGTCTGAAGTCACAGGTAAATTGGCAAAAGTTCCATCACCGTTAGATAAGAAAACTTTTACCGCTCCGTTTTCTGGTTGAGCAGTACCTAACGCAGAGACCACATCACTAAAACCATCTCCATTGATATCTCGAAGCGATGTTGCCTCGGTACTAGATACTCCAAAATTTTCATTAGATACAGAAGTTATTATTGGATCTGCTTCAAATATCCCTAAGCCAACACCTAGCCAAACCCTAATTTCATTTGGCCCACTAAGTGCTGCGACAATATCGCCAATACCATCAAAATTGACATCGCCTACCATCGTAGCTTCATTGCCATCTTGACCAAAATCAACATTATTTAAAGAGGTTATTATTGGATTGATTTCAAATGTACCGTCAGATTTTCCTTTGTATACTAAGCTGCTTGATGGATTTCCAGAAGATGCACTTCCTAATATAGAGACAACGTCAAGTCGTCCATCACCATCTGCATCTGCCAATTCTGTAAATTCTGTACCATTTCTACCAAAATTAACTTCTAGTAATCCTGTAGTATCAGTGGAATTAGGATTGAAGCTACCATCTCCATTGGAGAAATATACATTTATTCTTGGTCCATCTGCTTGCGAAGAACCAAGTATTGATACTACATCAGCAAAACCATCTCCATTGATATCACCAATACGAGTAATTTCTGTTCCAGTACCTCCAAAATTATTATCTGAACCTGATAGTCCTGTTTCTATTGGTGCAGTTGGATATGTTCCATTACCATTGGATAACCAGACACGAATTGCTGGACCTCCAGTAGCTCCGTTACCAAGTACAGCAACAACATCGTCAAAGCCATCTCCATTGACATCACCCACATCAGTACGTTTGGAATTATTTTCCCCAAAATTTTCATTGGTTACGGCAGTAATTTTTGGATTGGTAACGATAGATCCATTTCCGATTCCTTCCCAAGTTCTAATTTCATCTATACTTCCTCCAAGTATAGAGATTACAGAGGCTGAACATTCTACATAATCTGGTAAACCATCACTATCGGCATCTCCAGAAAAAACGTTGTTTCGGGCAAAGGTGAAGAAATCTCCAGTATTAAAATCGAGAGTTGCTACATAGTTCCCATTCCCATCATCGGTCATAGTGATAATAGTATCTGTACTGTCAAAAGTTGTATCGGTACTTCGAATTATTCTAGGAATATTTGAGTTAACTGTAAATTGAGGAACGCTTATAACTACTGTACCTACAGTACCTTTTTCTTCCACTTTCCAAATACGATTCATGGAAAGTACATTGGTTAAGCCATCTACATTTGTTTGAAACCCAAAGTTTTCATCGTTGTTACTCCAAGTTAAAAAGCTTAAGTCGGAGCTGAAAGAATTTGGGTTTGTAGCATTATCTGCAGATAATGCAGATCCATTACCTATAGTGACAAAAGTATCTAAGTTGTTACTTTTCGATTGTTTTTGGTTTAGACCTGAATTATCATCTCGACCTATTCCAGTAATATCGTGGTCATAACTTGCATTGGTAGCGGCAGTCCAAATTACCGAGTCATCACTAGCTACATAATTATTAGCTATATTTTGGTTAAGTGTTAAACCGTATTTGAGAGATAGGTAAGACTCTACTTTTTGTCTTTGAGCGTCAGTATGCGCTTCCGCATAGAATATGACTTCAGAAATATCACCTATCCAATCATCTGTACCTCCGCTTGCGCGACCAATAAATAGTCTACTATCTCCATGACTATTATTTGTTGCATTTCCAGTTCCATTAGGTAGTCCGTTTATATAATTGAATACGGATGTACCTGAAAAGCCATCTCGAACTGTAGATAAAATCACAGTTTCTGAACTTACATCAGTTGTATATGGTGTAGATCCACTTTGACCAATGGCAGATTGATTATCGAAAAGCACAGATCTATTTGATAGGCTTCCATGTTCAAATACACGTCTTCCAAGTGTTCCAGCATCTCTATTAACCACGGCATATATAGTTGCAGTACTTGCTTCTGTTCCTCGAAGGAGATTGGAGTCAAAAGAACCAGCCGTATTTAGATTATCATTATTTCCTTCAAAAAATATAGTTGGATTAAAATTAATATGATTAGCGAAATAAGAGGGTTTGTTACCAGATGTCGTTTGTCCTAGTTGATTCGCTACAAAAGCTGCATTTCCTGATTGGTCATGCCATTCTTGAACGTTGTCATTTCCATCTGTTGCTAGTAGCGTTCCTGCGTCACTAAAAACGCTAGCATCTGCTTTGAACCAAACTGTAAGTTCTGCGGAGACTCCTCCTGGACTTTGTGCCATTAGTGATGCAATACCAAAGAAGGTAATACCAACACACAATAGTTTTTTTAAAAAAGTTGTTTTTTTCATATTCTTGCGGTTATTTAGGTTAAAAAATTAAAATTTAAGGAGATATTTTACTTTCCGTGTAAAAAAAGAAAAACAGATAAAGTCTATTTAGACTACAATTACTAAATAGACTTTAACTGTTTATTAAGAAAATATTTTGAGGATAAAGAAACTCTCAGATTTTTTGTAAAAAAACAAAAGAGCCCATTGTATTTTAATCTTTTCATCGATAATAATGTGTTCATTATCGATAATAATAGATATATTTTTACATGGACTTTTATTTGTATTACTTTTCGAAAGTAAATGACTTTATTTTTAGAAAAATAGAGTTCTGACATACACATATGGTTTGTTAATTTATTAACTTATCATTAAATGGACCCTGCTTTTGTGCTCTCGACAAAAATTGTACAATTGCGGGGTTGCTTTGTTTATTCTATAAAATTCTCTGCGATGTGATATACACTGCTATTTTCATAAATATTTGTTAAAAAAGAGAATACTAAAAGTGTATATTTTTATAAACTTAACATTACGAATATAATATTTTAATTTATTTTTTTGTGATTTTTTGTAAGTTTTTATTTAATAAAAAACAATTTATACTATTTTTTATGTAAGGTAATTATGAACTATTGATTTTATTTAATGACTTAACTCACAGACTACTAAGCATGAAGCTAAGCATTCAATCTTGGAAGTATAAGATTTGGGTTCTGTTTTACATACGTATTACTACATAAAACTTTAGTTTACTAAAAAGTGAAAACTCAGTGTCTGTAATTCTTGGATCGATGCCTGATTTTGAGATATTCTTAGTGCCCAGAAAATTTTACTGTAAAAATGGTGTTTTTTTACAGTTTGGACTGTGGCTAGATTTTTTCAATTTTGTGGTAATAGAGTAGTTTTTATAGTTTTGTCTTATTTATTTTGTAAATTAATGATAATAACAATCAAAATCGATGTGCTCAATTTTCAAAATAATTCACTCATACTAGAGTACTATTTTGGAGTATCAAAAAAGATAGAAAAGGATAGTTTTGAAATACTCCTAAATATATAAATTACTTAAAATAAAACACACAACACTCAGACATCTTCGGTTCATAATCATGAGTTCAATTCTCGTTCTCGCTACAATATAACTTATTCATAATAAACGAGTTACTTTTTTTTCAATACTTCAGTATCGTTAGGAGTACTGTTTTTAAAATTTTTACATATTCTACTACATTTTCATTAATGCAACACATTGTGCATTTTGGATTCAAAAATATAAACAAACGGCTGTTAGAGTGGTTTTGAGGTACGAAAAATTGTATCGAGAACTTGTTTAGAATAAAAACTCTATTCTCGATACAAATTTTACTCATTTTCAATCGTAAAATTCATTCGAATTGACGAAATTTTATCAAAATGCACAACGGGTTAATGTAATATTTTCTTAATACCTCTTTTGAAGTGCGAGAGAACAAAAAACCTCAGCTTTAACTTTACTAATTATCAATTTAAAGATTAATAGGAGTCAAAAAACTATCAAGGAATAGTACCTTTTAAGGTTTTAAACCGTTAGATATAGTCTTGTATAGTGTTCATTAAAAATGGTGAATTTGTATAATCGTTCCGTAAACCTATATTGTGAGATTTAGTTTTCGAGATTATTCCCAAAATTTTTCAATTTCTTCAAGAGATTTTCCTTTTGTTTCAGGAACATATTTGTATGTAATAAATATAATAATGAGTATGAATAGTATGAATATGAAATAAGGCAAAGCTCCATTCCAAGTTGCTCCATTATTTATTTCACTATCCATTACAATAGGAAAAGACTGAGAAACTAAGTAATTTGCTCCCCATTGGGCAGTAACAGCAACAGACATTGCTACACTACGTATTTTATTAGGAAACATTTCAGAGAGTAAAATCCAAACTACTGGTCCCATGGAAAGAGCAAACGACCCAATAAAAATTAACACTCCTATTAATGATAATATCCCTACAGATTGTTGCTGCAAAGTTATACCTAATAATAGAAAACCTACTATCATACCTGTAGAACCAATATATAACAACGGTTTTCTACCAAATTTATCTACGGTAAACATCGCTACAAAAGTAAAAACTAGGTTTACAAATGCTAAAAGAATTTGTTGTTCCAAAACATCTTCCTTACCAAAACCTAAAGCCTTTTCAAAAATATCAGCACCATAATACAATACAGCATTTATACCCGTAAATTGCTGTAATACTGATAAGACAGTTCCTATAATAATAATTCCTAGAATTACTTTTGAGAAATAATTTACTTTACTCTCGTTATTATTAGTTGTAAGAGATTTTTTAATGTCTTCCATTTCTTTAATTGCTTCCTCTTCCCCATGTATCTTTATTAAGGTTGATAAAGCCTCTTTTTCTTTCCCTTTTAGTGCGAGCCAACGAGGGCTTTTAGGAACAAAGAATAATAATATTAAAAATAAAAAACTTGGAATTAATTCTGACCAAAACATACGTTTCCAACCAAATTCTATATTCTCTACCTCAGATAAACTGTTTCCGATAAAATATGTAACTAAAAAAACCACAAAAAAGCCTATTACAATTGCTAATTGGTAATACGTTACTAGTTTCCCCCTTATTTTACTAGGAGCTATTTCAGCAATATACATTGGAGCATTCATAGAAGCTATTCCAATACCTAAACCTCCTATGATTCTAAAAACTACTAGCATGGATACTGTCTCAGGGAATAATGATGGTAACCCAGAACCGTAAGCAGAGATTGAAAATAATATTCCCGAAAGGATTAAAGATTTTTTTCTACCAAATTTGGCACTTAAAGGTCCTGCTATAATTGCTCCAACCAAACAGCCTAATAATGCACTTCCAACTACCCATCCTTTAAGAGTGGCATCTAAGCTAAAATACTTGCTTAAATAAAATTGAGTTCCATTAATAACACCAGTATCATAACCAAATAGTAACCCACCTAAAGCAGATACGGCTGTTATTAGTAGTAAAAAATACTTTTCATTTATTTTCATAATTTTATTAGTTTTAAAATCCAGTCTCGTTAAAATTTAAATTGCAACAAACACCTTTATTATTTTTCTTTAAAGGATATTGCACAACCGCCACCTTCAGCCAAATTTAATTCAAGAATAGATTTATTGCTTACCTCAAGTGTTTCTATAGTATAAACTTCAGGGTTTTTATGGTAATGAGATGCAGGTTTATCTTTATAAACTTTTGCGATGTAAGTTTTGTTATTATCTAAAAAGTCAAGTTTTACATTCAATTGTCTTTTATTTTCATCTGTAATCGCTCCTAAAAACCAATTATTAGTTCCTCTTTCTTGTCTAGCCATGATAATAAATTCTCCTATTTCAGCATCCAATACTTTTGATGTATTCCAGTCTACTCCAACATCTTTTATAAATTGCATAGCAGGTTGTCCTTTGTAATGCTTAATTAAATCAGGAACCATTTGAACTGGACTATAGAGCACTACGTATAAAGCCAATTGATGCGCCAAAGTGGTATTAATTTGATTATTATTTTTATAAGGTTTTAAAGACGTATTAAAAATACCTGGCGTATAATCTACAGGACCACCTAACATTCTTGTAAAAGGAACGATTGTTAAATGTTCTGGTGGATTTCCGCCATCATCAGACCAAGCATTGTATTCTTGTCCTCGAACACCTTCTCTGGCTATAGCAACTGGATATGTACGTCGTTTTCCTGTTGCTTTAATAGGCTCATGTGCGTTAATCACAACCTGATTTTCAAGCCCTTTTTCTAATACTTTCTGATAATGATTTACCATGTATTGTCCGTGATGGTATTCTCCTTCAGGAATTAAACTACTTACATAACCTGTTTTCACAGAATGAATACCTAAGTCTTTCATTAATGCGAACGCCGTATCTAGTTGTTTTTCATAAAGAGTAATATCTGCTGAAGTTTCATGATGCATTACCAATTCAACTCCTTTAGATTTTCCATAACGCACTATTTCTTTTAAATCAAAATCAGGATAAGGTGTTACAAAATCAAAATGAACTTTTTTCTCTTTTTTATTCCACCATTTTTCCCAACCAATATTCCAACCTTCAATTAAAACAGCTTTTATGTTATGTTCTGAAGCAAAATTGATCACTTCTTTAGCATATGTAGTATTTGCAGCATGATAAGTTCCGGAATAGTCCCAACTACCAGTACCTATATGCATATCCCACCAGATACCAGCATACTTCATAGGTTTAAAATATGGAATACTGTCTATTTTACTGGGTTCATTTAGATTTAAAATTAATTTAGATTCTATTAAATCGCCTGGTTTTTCTGTGATTTGAATGGTACGCCAAGGTGTTTTAAAAGGTGTTTGACGCTTTACTTTTATACTCTCTTTATTACCTACCAATTCACTTTTCATTTTTAAGTTAACTGTGTCAACAGCTAAGGTCATACCTGAATAATCCGTTAAGTCTGCCTCATGAAAGCTTAAGTATATGCCTGAATCCGTTTTCATTGTAACTGGAGTATTTACAGCATTTTCGGGTACATAAGTTTGCCCTAAGTGTGTTTCAGGTTTATAATGTTTTAAAGCATCTATTTCTGAAAACTTAGTCGTATTGTATAAGTACTCATAAATATCCCAATCACCTGGAATCCACCATACTTTATGATTCCCTGTAAGATTGAATTCCGTATTTTCATCAATTATGACAACTTCAGTAAGGTGTTTTTGCTTAGGAAACTCGTAACGAAATCCGATTCCGTCATCATAAACCTTGAAAACAATAGTTAGCTTTCGTTTTAATCTTGAAGTTTCTTCTAAATAGATTTGAAGCTTGTTGTAATGATTTCTAACTTTTTTATCTTCGCCCCAAATCATATTCCAAGTCTCATCTACCAATGATTTTTCGGTAGTTACAATTTTAAAATTACGACCTAAAACTGGAGCTTCTTTTAAGTCAAAACTTATTTTAGATGTATCAATTATTTTTTCATTTTTGTAGTTAACTGTATAATGTGGTTCCCCATTATCTGAAAGAAAAAAAGTAACTTCTATATTTTTATTTGGAGATGTTAAACTCGATTTTTTATCATTTATTTTTAATTTACAAGACTGAAAGAACATTATAAAAATGGTAGCTAATACAATATATTTCTTCATGATTAATATTTAATGTTTGTAAACTTTCATAGGTCATCCTTATAAACACTCAAGATCTTCCTAAGCGTTATCAATTTTTCTTTATGATTAAGATGAAAAATAGGATATGATATGTTATGATTTTTTACTATTTACGATGTTTGGGTAACCAAATTGATTTTAATTGATTAGAACTATTCGAGCTTAAAAGAAGCTACAAAATCAAAATCAGAAGTTCCTTTAATAGCTATTTCAAATATCCCAGGTTCAACAGTAAATTTTTGATTGTTATAAAACTCTAAGTCTTTCGCTGATATCTCAAAACTTATGGTTTTACTTTCGCCTTTTTTAAGGAATATTTTTTGAAAGCCTTTTAATTCTTTTACAGGTCTGGTTATACTTCCTACTTTATCATGAATGTAGCATTGCACAACTTCATGTCCGTCATAATCTCCTGTATTTGTAATGGTTACAGATGCTGTTAAGATGTCTGAAAAACTAATAGTTTCAGAAGATAATTTTATCTTAGAATACTCAAAAGTGGTATAACTTAATCCATATCCAAAAGGATATAACGGAGTGTTTGGAACGTCTATATAATTAGATTTATAATCTTCTTTAGGATTATCAGAAGGAATTGGTCTTCCTGTATTTTTCATGTTATAATATATTGGGATTTGTCCAATATTTCTTGGAAATGTCACTGGTAATTTACCTGAAGGATTGTACATCCCGAATAATACATCTGCAATACCAAATCCACCACTGGTTCCAGGGAACCAG
The DNA here is from genome assembly GCF_965283645.1 of Kordia sp. Lineage (GTDB taxonomy): Bacteria > Bacteroidota > Bacteroidia > Flavobacteriales > Flavobacteriaceae > Kordia. Next base: position 1,311,387 of record NZ_CBDIPG010000001.1, read on the forward strand.
GTTTCTAAAATAGCATCAGCTAAAGTATCTTCTTCTGACAAATCCAATGGTCGTCCATTCATTAAAACTAAAATGATTTTCTTGTTAGGAACTGCTGATCTGATTGCTTTTATTAATTCGGTTTGGACTCCAGGAAGTTTAATGTCAGTTCTGCTGGCTGCTTCACCGCTCATATCATAATCTTCGCCAAGAACCATTACAATTTTATCTGCTTTTTTTGCCATATTAATAGCTTTCGCGAAACCTTTTCTATCTTCGCCTTCAATTTCACAACCTTTAGCAAAAAGAATTTTAGAATCTTTTAAATATTCTTGTATACCTTGGTAAACGCTTATTGCTTTTCCATTTCTATCGCCTGCTCCTGCCCAGTTTCCTATGATGTTTTCTTTATCCTTCACTAAAGGTCCTATTAATGCAATGGTTTGATTTTTGTTTAAAGGAAGTGTTCTTTCTTCATTCTTAAGTAATACAGAAGACATTGCAGCAGATTTTCGCGCAGCTTCTAAAAATTCTGGTTTGTAAATAGTTTCTTTTTCGCGTTGTTCGTCACAATATTTATAAGGATCGTCAAACAATCCTAATTTGTACTTTGTTAAAAGAATTCTACGACAAGCTTCATTAATTAATGCAACATCTACTTTACCTTCATCTACCAATTCTTTAAGATATAAACGATTAGCACTGCTCATCATATCTTGATCAATTCCTGCCTTTATAGCTAGTTCTGTAGCATGTTTTTCATTTTCAGCAAAACCATGTTCAACCATTTCATTTATTGCTGTATAATCAGTTACGACAAAACCATTAAAGCCCCATTCATCACGCAAAATGTCTCTAAATATGAACTTATTTCCTGTTGCAGGAACTCCATTTATTTCATTAAAAGCAGTCATAAATGTTTCTACACCTGAATCTACTGCAGCTTTAAATGGAGGTAAATACACATTTCTAAGTTCATCCATTCCCATATTTACGGTATGATAATCACGGCCAGCTTGCGCGGCTCCATAGCCTACAAAGTGTTTTGCACAAGCCAAAATAGTATTGTGCTTGGATAAATCGTTACCTTGAAATCCTTTTACATAAGCTTTTGTGATTTCGCTTCCCAAATACACATCTTCTCCTGCTCCTTCAGAAATTCGTCCCCAACGCGGATCTCTTGCAATGTCAACCATTGGAGCAAATGTCCAATGTATGCCTTCCGCGGAAGCTTCTGTTGCTGCAATTCTAGAGCCTTTTTCTATGTCTTTTAAATCCCAGCTTGCAGCTAAACCTAAATTGATAGGAAAAATAGTCTTGAATCCATGTATAACATCGTATCCAAATAGCAGTGGAATACCTAAACGTGTTTGTTCAACTGCTATTTTTTGTAAGTCACGTGTTCCTTTTACCGAATATACATTCAACATTGCTCCTACATTGCCTTCTTTTATATATTTTAAGTTATCAGAACTCACTACAGGTCCTGTTACACTCCAACCACCACTATACATAACAGTTTGCCCTATTTTTTCTTCTAAGGTCATTAACCTCATTAAAGAATCTACTTTTGATTCAATGGAAGATGTTTTAAATTTGTCCTTTTCATTTTGATTTATATCTGATTTACAGCTAAAAACGGTTGCCATTAATAGCACAAAGGAAACAAGGGAAAGTTTATTCATTTTTAATGTTTTGTTTTTATGTTAGCAAATAACCAAGAGAGTAATTTTGGCTCAGCAAATGCAGAATCCCAACTATTATGATTGTCTTTGGCATATAGTGAAAAATTAGGTTTGCCTCCATATTTAATTATTCCACTAACCATGTTTATAGATAACTGCGGGTTTACGACATCATCGTTTGCTCCATGAAATATCCATAAGGGAGTGTTTTTAGCATAAGCTTTTGTTGCATCTGGATTTCCAGCACCACAAATAGTAAATGCAGCGGCAAATAATTTTGGCATACGATATAGGATTTCAAAAGTTCCCATACCGCCCATAGATAGTCCGCCTACATAAATTTGATTTGTATTTACATATGATTTTGAAGCCATATTGTCAATTAATAGCATGACTAGTTCAAGTGGTTTTGTAGGCTTTTTGTGTAAAGGAAATTTAAAATTGATAGGCCTTGTACTCCTGTCTATATTTGCGCTAGCCCAATAGTCATCAGTAGGGCATTGTGGAAAAATTACAATTGCAGGAAACTGTTCTCTGTTTTCTTTTGAAGAGAACAATTTACTACCATGAACTAGTTGTTTCTTATTGTCAAGACCGCGTTCTCCTGCTCCATGAAGGAATAATACTATTGGGTATTTTTTAGATGAATCAAATTTTTCAGGCATCATGATACGGTATCGTAAAGTATCTGATTGATTTACGAAAAACTTTTCTTCATATAGTTTTTCATGCTGTCCAACTACATGATTTGATAAAAATAGAATAAATGTTAGTGCACAAAATTTTAGTTTTCTATCCATGTTTTCTCATTTTAATAGTTGAAATCTAACTTTTTTAAACCATTTTTCACATCTTGATTTCGCATAAATAAATTCCAGATCAAACCAGTTCTGTAGTTTTCTATCATTACAGGAATTGGTCCTTGATCTATTGCTAAATAGCGAGGTGTATACCAATGATGTTCAAAACTGAATGCATCATAAGGACCATATTTCCCAATTAAACTATCATGATCTTTATATAATTTTTTTAGCATTTTCATACTTTCTTTTGGAGTGTATGGAAATGAAGACAAAGCTGCTGTTGGTGTTATAACGCCAATATCTTCATTGGGTCTGTGCCCACTATAGCCTTTTATTGAATAGCTGGATGTTAAGCCCCAAATACTATCGGAATACCCTTTATAGTTTTTCGGGTTTTCAACAGCATATTTATAATGAATTTTTGCTTGATTTTGAACTAGTTTCCAATAGTCTGCATATGTATCCGATAAGTTTTTAGGATTTAAACCTGTATACGAATAATGTGCCCAAAATAGAGGTCCTACAGGAGAAGTATCATGTTCATAATAGTCTAAAATTAAATCTTCCCCATAAAATTTTTCAGTGGAAACTATTTTACCATTTCTCGCCCATCCTTTGTCATAAACAACCTTTTTTATTGGATGTGTTGGAGATGAAGCTGCTAGAATATACATAATTAAGCATTCGTTATAGCCTGCTACAGGAAAATTCATTTCCCATTTATATTCTGGAGACCAATGCCAGTATAAGACATCTTCACCTTTGGTATACCAGTCCCATTCAACTTCCTCCCATAGTTTTTGAATTTTTTCAACAAGTTTGCGTTCTTCTGCGTTTCCTTCGTTAAAATATTCAGCAACTGTTAACATTCCTTGAATTAAGAAAGCGGTTTCTACCAAATCTCCTCCATTATCTTTTTTACTAAAAGGGATTACTTTGCCTGTTTGACCATTTATCCAATGAGGCCAAGCACCATGAAATCGATCAGCTTTTTCAAGAAAATTAATCATTTTAACAAAACGATGAAAGGCTTGATCTCTGGTAATAAAACCTCTTTTTATACCTACTAGAATAGCCATCATACCAAATCCCGTTCCACCTGTTGTTACAGTATGCTTTGGAGATGTTGGATAAATATTATCCATGTGCAAACGCTCTGGAGCTAGTCCTGAATTTGGCTCAGCACCATCCCAAAAATAATTGAATGTTTGCTTTTGAATTTTGTCCAATAACGCTTCGTCTTCCAAGGCAACATTATTGCTACCATTGATTTCATTATCTTTTTTCTTGTGCTCTTTACAGTTAAAAAAAGTAAGGCATAAAATTGTTAAGAAAAGTGATTTTATCTTCATAAAAAATAAGTTCAATTATTTTGATGTGAATTAATAGTTTTAGCTGCATTAATTAATGCAGCTAAAACATTAAACTAACCAAATAAATAAGATGTATATTCGATCTAATCAGTTATTCATAATTAACTGAATTTCTTCTTGCGATAATTCTTTATTAAAGAATTGCAATTCGTCCATCGGGCTCTCATCAGATAAGTGTCCCCAGTAACTAAAAGTTGGACCACCAGCTCCAATAACAAGATCCGTGCAATTTGTAAAATCGATTGGATTAGCCATTGCTCCTGTATTTTCTAAAACGCCATTTAAATAGATTTTCGTTTCTGTCTCTGAAACTGTAAATGCTATATGTACCCACTCAGCAGCAGTTACATCTATGACTCCTCCATCATTCCAGCTTTCATCAGTTCCTGTTCCTACATTTAGTTTAATAGTTTGCTCAGTTGCACTTCCTTCTCTAAATAAACGGAATCCTTGAAAACGATCGTCGGTATTATCACCAACCACTAATAAGCCAGATCTGTCTGGGCTTCCATTCACTTTGTAACGGAACGCTGCACTAAATTCTGTTCCTAAATCAAGAGTCGCTAATGGAAATGTAAGATATGAATCTGCGGCGCTGATAAAAGCATCTGACCCTGCGAAAGCCTCACCAGCAAAATTGGGAGTTCCAACTATTGTGGCGCTTGTTTCACTTATATCTTCATGGTAATCACCATCGAATGACATGTTAAATATCTGACTACTTTGTGCTACTATTTGAGTGATCTCAGTTTGAGATAATGCTCTATTAAAGAAACGTAATTCGTCTAAAGAACTTCCTGTATCTGAATTATGACCCCAATAGCTAAATGTTGAACCTCCAGCTCCAATAGTTATGTTTTCACAATTTGTCCAATCTATCGCTCCATTAGGTACGGCAGTATTGGCTAAAGTTCCGTTAAGGTAAATGTTAGTTTCTGTGGGAGCAATTGTAAATGCAACATGTACCCACTCACCAGCAGTTACATCAATGACACCTCCATTATTCCAGCTTTCATCAGTTCCTGTTCCTACATTTAATTTAATGGTTTGCTCGGTTCCACTTCCTTCTCTAAATAAACGGAATCCTTGTAATCGATCATCTGCATCATCACCTACTACGATAATTCCTGCTCTATCTGGGTTTCCACTCACTTTATACCAAAATGCACCACTAAATTCAGTTCCTAAAGGTTCTGCTAATTGGCCAATTGGGAAGTTGATGTAAGAATCTAATGGAGCTGAAAAAGCTTCTGCACCTATAAAAGGATCTCCTGAAAATGTTGGCGTACCTACACTTTCAGCTGTAGAAGACGAAACTAATTCATTGTAATCATTTTCAAAAGGCATGTAAAAAATTTCACCATCGAACAATGTAGAATATAGTTGTTCAATAATTTCCACAGTTGCGGCTATAGTTGTTACATTAGCATCTGTATCGGTGGCAACCAATTCAATATTATGATTTCCTAGAGGAACACCATCGTAAACAAATTCTTCTAAACTAAAACTTGTATTATCAGTAAAACTACTAATACTATAAATTTCTTCTCCGTTTAGCGTTAAAACAATATTGGAGATTCCAAGATCATCAGTAACATTAAATTTAAACGTCACAGAAGCAGTTGTTTCTCCTGTCTGAATTGAAGTAATTCCGTCAGGACTTGGTGTAAATAATGTTACAATTGGCGCATCTAAAGGAAAATCTCTTACTCCTGGCTGGTCTAAATCTTGACAAGATTGAAATAGCAACATAGCCAAGACTATAAAATATGATAGTTTAATATGTCTCATTATATTATGATTTAATTTTTATTAATAATCTGGATTTTGAACTAATAAGCCGCCAGACTGATCAATAGCAGTCTGAGGTATTGGATACAATGCATTACGGTTTTCATAACCTAGAGAACCTAATACTGGTAGTGCATCTCCCCAACGTACTAAATCATAAAACCTAGATTCTTCTAATGCAAACTCTACTCTTCTTTCTTGTTTTATAGCATCTCTTACTTCTGACTGAGAAGTCACTGTCGTATTTCCTAAGCCAGCCCTAGATCTAATTTGGTTTATATAATTTATTGCCGTAGTTGTTTGTCCAAGCTCATTTGCAGATTCTGCAGCCATTAGAATAACATCTGCATATCGAATAATTTTTATGTTTTCCCAACGGTTGGCATTTACTCCAAAATCGGCTCTTCTTGCGGCTTTTGTATAGGCTTTTTTACTCCAATATGGTTGTGCCAAAGGTGGTGTTTCTGGTAATGTTCCACCACCAAATCCTCCATCATCTTCACCTGAAACTAAAATTGTGTTTCCGAATCTTAAATCGCCGGCTTCAAATGTATCTACCAATCCTTGATTGGGTACATTGAAACCCCAACCTAAATTCCAAACACCTGCTCCTCTTACACCTTGAGATAGATAATAAATATTAGCAAATACTTCGCCTCCATCAGTAATTAAGTGCTGAATTTCAAATACAGACTCAACGCTAGCATTTCCTTCAAGCTCAAATAGATCTTCTAAACTAGGATGTAAACTGTATGCTCCTGAGTTCATTACTTCTGTAGACCTTGCAAGTGCATTAGTCCAATCTTGTTGGTATAGGTATAGCTTGGCTAAAAGTGAATTTGCAAAACCAGCTGTTGATCTTCCTGGATGTGTTGTCCAATTATTTGGTAATTGTGTAATTGCAATTTCTAAATCACTTATTATTAAAGCATCTACATCTGCCACAGATGATTTTGCGGCTATGGCATCTTGAACTACATCAATTGTTTCTGTTATTATTGGTACTTCTCCATAATCTCTTCTTAATTCAAAATACATTAATGCACGAATAGCTCTTGCTTCACCTTCATTAATTAGAGAGCCATCATCTGTTAACTCATTGTCAACTACAGTGTTTATTACTTCGTTACAAGCAAAGATCACTTCATAGTGACCATTCCACCATTCTGTATTTAAACCATTATTTGCTGCATATTGAAAATCATTAAACGCAGCTCCATTAGTGGCTGAATCTCCAGCTGTGCTTCCTTTATCAGCATCATCTGATCTTATACTTCCAAACCAATAACGGTTCCAACTTCCAACGCTTGTTGTTCTTAACAGCGAATAAATACCAAAAACCTGCGCTTCTAAACCTCCTACACCAAGTTCTTCTGGGTTGGCCACTTCACCTTCAGGTAATCTATCTAAAAAATCATCATCACAAGCCAGAAATCCTACTAAGAAAAGGCTTACTAATAATATCTTTATATATTTCATCTTGATTATTTTTAAAATGTTAAATTAAGTCCTAACGTTGCTATAATTGGCAAAGGATATCCACCGTTGTCTACTCCAAATTGTGTTGGTGAACCTCCTGCTTCTGGGGTAAATCCAGAACTATTACTCCAAGTATATACGTTTTGTAGATTTACATATAGTTTCATTTGTTGAAGTTTTAACCTTTCTATAAAAGATGAATCGAAATTATATCCTACTTGTATATTTCGAATTCTGAAATAACTTCCATCCTCAATCATGTATGAGGAGTTTAGCCTATTGTAACCAGAAGTAGTGGTTAATCTTGGTTCAAAATTAGATGTACCTTGTCCAGTCCATCGTCCTGCTCTTGCTTCTCTAAAGTTGAATTGAGAAAAAGAACTACCATTTCCCCAGTTTCTGAATATTTCATTACCATAGACTCCTTGAAAATCTATATTTAGGAAAAAGTTTTTGTATTTCATATTAGCGTATATACCATATGTAAAATCTGGTGTTGGATTCCCTATTATCGTTCTATCATCTGCTGTGATTTCTCCATCACCATTTATATCCCTATATTTAAAATCTCCTACATCAAACGCTCCTAAATCATCAGAAGGTGTTGGTGACTGGGCGATATCTGCATTAGTCTGATAGATTCCATCTACAACATAGCCATAAAAATATCCAATTGGCATTCCAGCTTCCGTAACAGATGGTCCGTCAAAAATTCTAAAACCATCTTCAAAAACAGAAACTACTTCGTTTTTAACTGTTGTTAGGTTTCCACCTACAGAGTAACTAAAATCTTCTCCAACTTTATCATTCCATGACGCTTCAAACTCAAAACCTTTGTTATTAATTTCACCTGCGTTATCAAAAAATTGTGTTGCTCCTGTATCAATGAATACTAATAAATCTTCAGTGTCTTTATTATAATAAGTAGCATTTACAGAGAGTCTACTATTTAACCAACTAGATTCAAAACCTACTTCCCAAGATTTTACTGTTTCCCATTTTAAATCGGGATTTTCTTCAAATCTCTGTACGTATCCAGGAATAACATTGTTACCAAAAACTGCAGTTGCAGCTTCGTCTACACCTGGATAGAAAGGATAATTTACTGGAACAAATTGATTTCCTAATTGACCAAATGATCCTTTTACTTTTAAAAAGTCTAAAGCTTTAAAGTCATCCATGAAATTCTCATTAGTAACTACCCAAGCTGTACCAAGGGACCAGAAATTTTGTGCACGATTATCAGGTGCTAATTGTGAAGTGGCATCTCTTCTGTAGGAAGCATTTAATAAGTATTTTTTATCATAATTATAGAGTAAACGTCCTAAAAAAGAAGATGTTGCTCTATCAAACTGTTCAGAATTTGATGTTCTAGTTTCTGGGTCACCGTATGGAAAAACTCCAACATACCAGAATCTTTCATCATCTGGAATTATCCCTACACTTGGATCATGGTCTACTGATCCAACAAGGCTCTCAAATTTTGTTTCGGTAGTTGTAAAACCTGCTGTAAGATCAAATTTATGTTTGTTAATTGCCTTACTGTAGGTTAATATATAATCTTGTTGAAAGTTAAACGCATTTGTAGTTTGCTGATTAACACTCGTAATTTGGTTTCCGTTAAACTGAACTATTTCATCTGTTTCAGCAGAATATATGTCTACAATTGGAACATATGATCTATTTGTGAAATTTTCATAATCACCATAAATTGTTGCTTTAAAGGTAAAATCTTTTAAAAACTTTAGCTCAGCAAATAAATTTCCAACAAATCTATGCCTTTGACTTACAGCTTTATTCTTAGTAACTTCAGCTACTAATAATGGATTAGCGATTTGAGCTCCTCCAATTTCAACAGGCAATTGATTATATAAACCATTAAATTCTGGGCGTGTATCAGAATGAATTGCATCTACTATTGGTGTTGCGTTAAGAGCAGATGAAAAATTTCCCGTATTTGGCAATTTATCTCTTCGTACATTTACACTCGCTCCAATTTTAAAATTATCACTTAACTTTAATTCATTATTTAAGTTAAGTGTTATTCGTTGTAAATTTTCATCTTTTATAAGTCCTTCTTCATCTCTATACCCTAATCCTATGTATATTTTATGTTTGTCTGTTGAACTTTGAACACTGGCATTAACTGTTTGGAAGAACCCAAGATTGTTTGAAATTGCGTCCACCCAATCCGTATTACCTGAAAATTGATCATAAAAATTAAAAGTGGGGAATCCATCATTAGCCAATTGTTCATCGTAAAGTTCTCTAAATAAAGCTCTGTCTGCTAAATCAGGGCTATTTGAAATCTGTTTAAAACCTGTTGTAGTATTTAAGTTAACTGTAAGTTTTCCTTTTTTTCCTTGTTTAGTAGTCACAATAATAACACCATTGGCACCTCTTACTCCAAAAATAGCCAAAGAAGATGCGTCTTTTAGAACTTGCATTGATTCAATATCATTAGGGTTTATATAGTCTATATTGTTTGTAAAAATACCATCTACAACATATAAAGGTGTTGAGCTATATCTACTACTCGTCCCACGTATTCTAATGTCTGGTTGCGATCCTAACTGTCCTGAATTGACCACAGACAGACCAGATACACGACCTTGTAAAGAGGCAACAGGGTTTGCGTTTGGCTTATCTTCTATGATATCACCTTTCACTATTGATATGGATCCTGTTAAATCTAGTTTACGTGCACTACCATAACCAACAACGACTACTTGCTCTAAAGAAGCAATATCTACTTCTAAAACGATATTAATTGTTGTTTGATTTTTAATTTCTATAGAAGTACTTCTAAAGCCTAGTGCACTAAATTCTAATGTTTCACCCTTAGATACTTTAATGGAATATTCTCCATCAAAATTTGTATTGGCACCTCTCAATGTACCTTTTACTATTACATTTACTCCAGGTATTGGACTATTATCATCGGCACTAACAATTGTACCAGTTATTAATGTATCCTGACCATAGATCTGAAATGAAATAATAAAAAATAACAAAAAAGTAAATTTTGTTTTCATGTAATCTTAAATTTTAGGAATAATTAGTTTGGCTAAACTATATACTAAAGAAGTACTTATCAAAAAATAACATACACATAAATTACGTCATACATTAAAAAAGCAGTTAAAGTATGCAGTTGACGTATGATTAAAAGATTTTAAACTACTAAAAACAAGAGTTTTATTTAAAAATGAAGTAGTAATGACGTATCTATAAATTACGGAAATAAGATTTTTAAACTCAATTATTTAAAACTTCGCAAATAATCACTTAAAGATTTATCATTTTCTAAATTTAGCTTGCGTTTTAATCTATATCTATGAGTTTCTAAGCCTCTTATTGATATATTCATTAATGGCGCAATTTCTTTAGTCAATAAATTCATCTTAATGTAGGCACAAATTTTTAAATCTTTATGTGTTAGTTTTGGATGCTTCAATTTTAATTGATCAAAAAACTCTTTATGAACTTGATTAAAATTGTATTCAAATAACTCCCATTCATCTTCGTGATTAATAGAATTATCTATTTTTCTCAATAATCGTTTATAAGATAATGTGTTTTGAAAGTTATTTTCATTTTCAACGAGTTCGTTTCTGATCTCTAGTATAGATTCATTCTTCTTAACTAATGCCATAGCTGTATTAGCTAATTGTTTACTTTTTAGCTTTACTTCACTTTTTAATGATTCGTTTTTAAGTTGTACAATTTTTCTATCGTTCTCAACAACCTTTTCTTTTAACAAAATCTCTTGCTCCTTTACCAATTTATTATGCAGTAGCCTTTGTTCTTTTTTAATTTTCTTCTTGTGTAACCAATAAAATAAAACACAGCCTAAAAGTCCTACAATAATATAAAACCAACCATTTTTATACCAAGGTGGTAAAATGGTGATATTAACAATTATTTCATCTGATGTCTCGCCAGAGAAATTTGAAGTACGAAAATGTATTTTATAATCTCCATTACTAAGTCCTGAAAGTTCTAGTTTATCTTTATCTGTCTTTACCCATTCAATAACTTCTGAGGTGTTAGTGACACTATATTCAAAAAAATGATTAGCGGATAAAGGTGATGTCACTGAAATGGTAAAGTTTTTATTATATGGAAATTCATATTTGTTATCTCCAATAATTTCAACCAGCTCATTATCCAAACTTATTCTTTTAACTTCAGGAATAAATAGTGAGTCTTTGGTGTTGACATTTCTTTTATTTATTAATAAATATCCGTCATAAAGATTAAAGGTATACGTAGAATCATTTAACCTAGAAACACTTTCTGCATTTACAACTAATCTTTTTTGCAGTAAATCTCTTGGCAGGTTAAATGTATTATCTCGTTCTGTTAATGATATAAAACTTATTTTCCCTTTATCGTTTTTCACCACTAATTCATTACCGATTGTTTCCGAAATAATATCAGTATCCTTCCCTAAAGAATTATTCAAAATATCATGAGGCACAATACTATCTAATAATACTTCGTACTTCTGCCAACCTTCATTTGTTTTAAAACAAATATCGTTCTTGATTTTATGCACTTTTATATTAAAATCAGACCATAAACCTTTATTCTTATAGTTTTCAAAACTTAAAATACTATCTCTTGTTTCATTAAATATAACTCTAAACAAACCTTTGTACGCATGCGCAACCCAAGCTGTATTATAGTCTTCAAAAACTATATATTTTGCTGGAATAATTTTAGATCCTAAATGACGTGTTTTCCATTCACCATTAATGAAATCGAATCTTACTAAACCTCCATATGTTCCTTGGATAAATGAATTTGTCAATTCAGGAATCTTTTTCAATACCCAACCTCCAGAGAAATCAGATATTCTTTTCAATTTATTTCCTTGAACCAAATACGTACCATTATTATGTCCGCAGAGTAATTGATTGTTTATAACTTTTAAATCCCAAACCTGTCCCTGAGAACCTTCTACAAATTCTAAATTATTATTATCCTTATTTAAATAAAATAACCCAGTGTTACTTGCCAAATATAAATAATTAGCATAAGTAACTACGTCATAAACAGCGCCTAACTTACCTGAATTGTCACTGTATAATATATAGTTGTAATTCAGATTCACCTTAGACATACCATTGTCTAAGCCCAGCCATAAGTTATTATATTTATCTAATTCAATACTCAAAACAGTATTATTCAATAACCCGTTTTCTTTATTAATATGATACTTCGTATTACCATTGTTATCTGTTACATAAACACCGTTTTTAATAGTTCCAAAAATCATATCTCCATTTTCAAGCAATTTGAAGCTATTAAGCTGTTGTGCCTTCAAAGTGTTATTGATTTTAGCTTCCCATGGATGTAAAACCTTGTTAGATTCATCATATAAAAAACAACCTTTTAAAGCAGTCGTGATAAGTAATTTGTTATTTAATTTGGTTAATGAAACTATCCGAAGATCTGACAGTACATCATGGTTTATTATTGGAAACAACTCTCCATTTTTTAACTCAAAAATTCCATGGTTTTCTGTAGATAAAAAAACTCTATCATCTATAATATCACAAGATAAAATTGTAAACTGAGATTGTGGAATAGCTCTACTTACCTTCCCATTTTTATAGATATATAAACTAGAAAAAGATCTAAACAAAATACTGTCCTTATGCTGAATAATTTGCCAAAACTCTTCAGCAAAAGATTCTTTTCTGTTTTCTAAATCACTTAAAGAAGTATAGATTAATTTCCCTTTTAAATTTTTTTTCCAGTAACCAAATTCTTCATAAGATCCTGTAAAAATTAATTCTTTATGTGCTAAAACTGAACGTATAATCGTTTTATTAGGAAGTTGATAAAAATCCCATTTCACACCATCAAACTCCAATAATCCTAGATCATTAGCAACAAATACTTCACCACTTTCTGCGATTGTAACTCCCCAGTTTTTATTGCCTGCACCAAATTCTGTTAGGGAATAGTTTTGAAAAAAAGGTACATGCTGACCATTACATATGAAATTAGAAAGTATTAATAATAATAAAATAAATGGCTTTTTAGAATTGATCTGCATGCTTAGGGTATGAACTGTTATAACTTTAAACAATTTCTTTTTGATTTGCAATATAATTCAATTTAGCAAAAATGTCGCTACGATTAATATTCAACCTAAAAACTCTTACCAAAGTGCCCTCTTAGAAATAGCTTGTTTTTAGTAATCCACATGGGTATATAACACACATGACAACCGCACATTTAGGCAAATGAAAAAGAGTCATTAAATTGTTTTAATTTCTCCTGTCACTTTAGCAGGTGAAGCTTTGTTGAAAATTCAACATTCAAAAAGCGGTTAACTCAAAAACAATGCTTAACCAACTAAATCTTCTATTTTTGTTTATCAGCTAAGATTTTTAGCAAATGAGCTAAATTATTTAGTACTATTACCGCACCTTTGTTATCAATCTAAATTAACTAAAAACTATCTACATATGAATAAGACAATTAAATTAATCTTGCTAATCGCAGGAATTGCACTAATAGGATACGGAATTTATACAGTTATTGCTCCAGAAGCCTCGCTAAGTTTAGGTCCGCTAAACGCTGAAGTGCAAGACAATAATAATGCTTACATTACTATTGGCTTAGGTGCTATCCTTTTATTAGTCAGTTTCTTTGGTGGAAAAAAAGCATAAAAATAGATGTTAAAAAAACCTTTAGTATTCGTATTATTTTTTCTTATTGTTGCTCCTTTTACAGAAGCACAAGAAAAATCTACAGCTCAAATTAAAAGTCTTATACAACAATACAAACAAGATCGCCGCGGTCCCTACAGTGGTATCAAGTGGTTTTGTGAAGACAATAGCCAAAGAGAAGCGAGAGATCCTTGCCCAGACAGCATTGGCGGCGGTATACAACATGCTAGTTTTAAAAATAGTGTTGTCAATTTAAGAAAAAGTAATCATTTGTTTTTCGGCGAAATTTTAGCTTCTTTAAATTCGTATGATTTTATGGATGCTGAAAACAATTTCAGTCGTTTAAAACAATATCAAATAAATAAATATCTTTCAAGTATTGATGACGGTTGGGTTTTAAGACGTGCACAATATTACAGAGGTGCTTTTCAAAGTGAAGATGAAGAAGCTTGGGGAAAAGACTTCTTTGAAACACTTTTGCGCAATGATGATCTTATATTCAGTAATTACTTCCTATTTCGTCAAGCCTTAAAAGACATTCCGCACAATGGAGATAGCAATGTTGCACAAAACATGCGAAGCGAATCCAAATTGTTAGCGGAAGATATTCCTTCCTTTATGGATGTCCGAATCAAAATTCACGGGCAACCCGATATTACTGACATTGCATTAGTTGAAAATTATATCAAAAAGAATGCATCGAAAATTTCTGATAAACAAGACAAAGAATTTACAAAGTTATTAGCTACAATGCGCCAATATTATGCGCCTATCGATTTTGATAAATTAAATAACGAAGTAAACGCAATCTCAGAAAAAAATAGCACTACACGTTTGTTAACTGAGTTTTTTACATCGCAAACAACAGAGACTACACCCAAGAAATTGGTCACAGAAATTTCAAAATTATTATACGAAATTCGCTTAGGTATCAATAATTTTAACCGTAGTAAAGACCGATTAAAAATACTAGATATCTCAAATCAATTAGAAAACATTCTCTTAAGAGAAGTTCAAAATTGGGATGTAACGACACTACAAGACAACTTAGACAAAATTAGTGCATTGGCATGCGCTTCCACAGGAACTGGACTCATTGAAAACTGGGAATATGAAGCTATCAACGCACAATTAAGTGACGCAATGCAAAACAGCGAATTAAGTATTGAAACCTTAAATGCTATTTTGAGTCACAGCCGTAGTATTGTAGAATGGAGTACTTCCATGGTAAAAGCTACCTATCAAAGTGATGTAGACAAATATACTGCGTTTGAACCGATGACCTATAGTTTTATAGACGACAGAGTTCGTAGCAGTGTAGCGCTAAATTTTGGTGAAACAGTAAGCAATTTAGGTATTTTTGTGTCGAAAATATCAAAAATCAATAATCAAGTAATGACGATTGAAAACCAAACGGCAATCAGAGGATTAAATCCTGGATATGCATATGGTGAATTGGTGGTTGTAGATGGAAATCCTGATGAAGTTGAAGTACAAACAAACAAAATATACATATTTGAAAAACCGCCGCACGATCTAAAACCTGTTGCAGGAATTATGACGGTTTCGGAAGGTAATTTAGTGTCGCATGTACAATTATTAGCACGTAATTTAGGAATTCCAAATGCTGTTTTATCCTATGATAATTTAAAAGCATTACTAAAATATAACGGCAAAAAAGTATTCTATGCAGTTACGAGCAAAGGAAATGTGGTATTGAAACTTGAAGAAGAAATGTTGTCTAATGAAACAGCACTTTTTAGCACAAAAGAACGCAGTAAAAATGTAATTGAAGTTCCTATAAAAGACATTCGATTAGATGTTTCCAAAGTAATCAACATGCGTGATGTAAATGCTACAGATTCTGGAAAATTATGCGGACCGAAAGCAGCTAATTTAGGTGAATTGAAACAATTATTTCCCGATCAAGTTGTGGAAGGATTGATTCTACCTTTCGGTGTGTTTAAATCGCACATGAATCAAATGATGCCAAATTATAATATGAGTTATTGGACGTATTTGAACAGTACTTTTGCCGAAGCTGACCGAATGCGAAGAGAAAATATCTCAGAAGAAAAAGTAGAAGCATTTCAATTGGCTAATTTGAAAAAATTACATGACGCCATTATAAAAATGCCTTTAGATACTGCTTTTAAAGATGATTTATATGCAAGTTTTAAATCCATTTTTGGAAATACAATCGGAAATGTTCCTGTGTTTTTAAGAAGTGACACCAACATGGAAGATTTGAAAGAATTTACGGGAGCTGGTTTAAATTTGACGCTTTTCAATATCAAAGATGAAGACGAAATCATCAAAGGAATCAAGCGCGTTTGGGCGTCTGCGTATACAGAACGTAGTTTTAAATGGCGACAAAAATATTTATCAAACCCTGAAAATGTTTTTCCTTCTATTTTAATTATTCCAAGTGTGGATGTTGATTATTCTGGTGTGATGATTACGAAAGGAATCAACTCAGGAAATGACGACGATTTAACAGTTGCGTTCAGTCGTGGTGCTGGTGGCGCTGTTGATGGACAATCTGCGGAAACGCGTTTAATCACAACCACAGGAAACACATTATTAGCACCTGCAAGACAACCAGATTATATTAGATTACCAGATACTGGAGGAACAAAACACCACTACACATCTTTTGAATCTCCAATTTTAAACGAAAAAAACATAGAAGACATTAGAACAATTGCGGAAAGAGTCCGCGCAAAAATGACCGAACATACTGCATCTAGCAATCAAGCATATGATGTAGAATTTGGATTCAAAGACAACAAATTATGGTTGTTTCAAATCCGTCCATTTGTGGAAAACAAAAAAGCGAAAAGTTCTGAATATTTAGTATCCATAACTCCAAAAATAGACACCAATAAAACAATCTCTATAACAACACCTTTGTAAGATGAAAAAAATAATTTATGTAACCATAGGACTTTGCATTTTGGTATGCTACGGTTTTATTTCCTATCCCATTGACGGTTACGAACGTACAGGAATCAAGCGTTTGTATCAAATCAGACAAATGCAATTAGACAGTGTAAAATACACTCGTATTCCCGCTGGAGCGTATAAAATGTTAGATGAAATAAAGCTCAATTTAGCAGACAGAATGGAAGATAGTATCAACGATTTATTAGTTGATAATGATGAATTTATGCGCGAACTAAAACGTCTCATTCCAGGTGGCGCTTATTCTGTTGCTGTGATGGATATGACAGATTCTAAGAATTTAAAATATGCTTCACACCGAGAAAATGTTGGTTATCAACCAGGAAGTGTTGGAAAAATTGCCGTTTTAAATGCTGTTTTTACACAAATGGCAAAAGTGTGTCCTGATTCTTTTCAAGATCGTATTGATTATTTAAAAGGAATTCGTGTTTCTTCACGTTATTGGGGAACTGGCGATCATCATACTGTACCGATTTATGATATTGAAAACGATAAATTATCGAAAAGACAAGTACGCGCAAGTGATACTTTTTCTTTGTTCGAATGGCTAGATCACATGGTTTCTGTGAGTAACAATGGCGCGGCAAGCGTTATGTACAGAGAAGCAATGTTAATGGCGGCTTTTAAAGAAGAATATGTAAATTTAACGGAAGAAGAAGGTGAACTTTATTTTAAAGAAACGCCAAGAGATTCACTGACAAATTTAGCAAATATGGTGGTAAATCAGCCATTGCGAGATTTAGGAATTACGGAAGACGATTGGCGATTAGGCGGAATGTTTACACGACCTGCTGGAAAATATGTTGGTCGTAAAGGTGGAAGTATTGGAACGCCAAGAGGTTTAATGAAGTTCTTAGTGAAACTTGAACAAGGTAAAGTTATTGATAAAGAATCAAGTTTGGAAATGAAACGCTTGTTATATCTTACAGATAGACGCATACGCTATGCAAGATCGAGAAAATTAGATAGCGCGGCGGTGTATTTTAAATCTGGAAGTTATTATAAATGTGACCGAGAAAAGAACCCTGATTGTCGTAGTTATGCAGGAAATGTGTTTAATTACATGAATTCTGTGATTATTGTAGAACATCCAAATGGTATTAAATATATTGTGTGTCTGATGAGTAATGTATTGAATAAAAATTCAGCCGGCGCACATATGTACATGGCGAGTAAGATTGACAATTTAATTACGAAGAATAATGATGATAACGAAGTTTTGAATGAAAATTATAAAGATCCTGATGATGAAGGCGACGGAAATTGATTTTTAGTCTTCTAAACTCAACTGAAAATATATAGAAACAGCTAGTTAAAATCTCGATTTGACTAGCTGTTTTTAATTTGTGTTGTTTCTAGTTTTCTAGCACTTTTTTTGTTCCAAGATATGTGATGACAATTCCCATTAAAAATAAAATCCAATAGAAACTATTAAAGTGTAAACTTAATAACCATTTATCGAAAATAGAATCATATCCGTGTTGTAACGTGATCACCAGCAAATTGAATAAGAAGTGTAAAAAAATTGAGTACCCTATCTTTTTTGTTTTTATAAAAATTAAACTACTTACAATTCCAAATACAAAAGTCGGAATTAAGTTGTATGGTGTTTCAATATGAATGATGGCAAAGCATACACTTGAAATTATGATACTAACTTTTTGACTGTTTTTCTCTAATAATTTTTGCAATAAAAATTTTCGAAAGAATAATTCTTCTAAGATAGGAGCAATAATTAGCGTAATTATTAAATGATAAATAAAAGCAGCGTTGAACCCCGTAAATGAATTAAAATTAGTTTCAAATTTGCCAACACTGTAATAATCCCAAAGTCTTCCCAAGTACAAAAGAGGTCTATTTAGAAGATAAAGTCCAGAAACAATTAAAATTAAATACGGTAAAAACTTCAGTTTATATGCTTTCAAATTAAGCACCTTTTTGATATCAAAATTTAGTTTCCAAAATAACCTGAACAGTACTATGTAGGTGATAAGAAATGATACTATGATGATCATTCCTCCATGCATTTTTAGATATTCGGGTATTGCTTCAATTTTAAAGAAGAAACTTAAACCAAGTTGAACTAAAGTAAATGTGAAGATATAAAGTACTGTTAGTAAGATCGCTTTTAAAATTGTCATCTTTCAGATTGTTATAACAACTATAAATAAACGAATTATTTTAAAGCAACATTATTTAAATGTTTCAACGTTTGTGTAGCCGCGTATTTTACTTCTACACTTTTATGATTTTTCAATGTATTTACAATAGTACTGTAACGTCTGTCATTTAAGACTTTGATCAGCGCTAAGACTTCTAATTTGATGCGTTTTCCTCTGTATTTTATAAGTGAAGTTAGGCATATTTTTTCATCTGTTATTTTAGATTTCAAAAGCACATTGTGTACCGAGTCATCTTCAATAACATAATGTTCCAATAATGGAATTAGCTTAAATTTTAATTGCCCTTTTAGCAGATTATCCAAAAATTCCAACGCGTTTATTCTAGCTTCTTTTACATCACTTAACAAACCAGCATAAGCAATTTTAATGTCATCTTCGTCATAAATAATCGCTAATAACTTAAAAACTGTTCTAAGACTTATGTCCAATTGTTCTTCTAAAACCTCTACAATATTTTGTCGGGCAAGTGTTAATTCGGGCACTACAACTGTATCAATCGCTTCATCGGCATCTAGTGTGATTAGTTGATTCAGAAAAGTTTGCGCTTCCAAAGCTTGCTTGTAATGTTTGGTTTCTTTCAAGATTAAACTTTTTAATAATCTTGTATTAAAAACCAATCTTGCTTGTTTGTTGTTTAATTTTAAGAGTGAACGAGACGCTTCTAATCGAATTGTAAAATCGCGACTTTTCATTAAACCCATTAATACATTTACTGCATTTTGAGTTTTGAAAGATTCTATAATTCTTGGTACAAAACGTTTGTTTTTTGCTTTTAACGCTTCCGACTTGTCTAAATTCAGAATTGTAGTCGTAATTCCTGGACCATAATTTTTTAATGCTTTGATGGTTTTCTTTCGGTATTTTTTTTCTGAAAGACATTCAAACAACGGTTCAATGAATCGTTCTTCTTTTAAAATACCTGCGGCTTTTATAGCGTTAGATTTTATAGTATTGTTGTAACTTTTTAAGTGTTTTTCAATGAAATAGTAATGTTCTGGTAATTCGGCATACGCAACAGCAATCAATAAATCGGCAACAGCTGCAACTCGCGTGTCAACTTCTGCGCCATTAATGGCGTTTATTTTTTCTGTAATTCTATTATTCAATTCAAATTTTGAAGCCAATTCTTCGTTGCTAGAAGCTTCTTTGGCCAAACACAGCAAAGCGGCATTTGCTATGTAATCGTTTTCATTGTTTAAATATTTTTCAAAAAATTGTGTTTCTGAAGCCGAATGATGCAGTACATAATCGAGCGCGGCAACAACAAGATCATCGTCTTTTTGATGAATTAATTTGGTTACATTTTTAAGTTCAATTGCTTCATCATATATGTATAATTGTTTGATGGCTTCCGTTTTTACCTTATTGGAAGAATGATGCAATAGCTTTACCATACTATTTTTGAGCGATTTTACTTTGTAATTACTCAATCTATCTAATAAATTCAAAATGGCAACTTCATCATTTCCATTTAGAATACGGCGTGCGGCAGTAATGGTTGTTTCTGGCTTTCGTCCACCTTCTAACGAATCATCATTTTTAAGAATTGTACTTTCAATATTTTTCCTGAAAGAACTGTAATACGCTTCTCGAAGTTTGTATATGAGAAGAATCCAAACAAATACAAAAAGCAATACAATGATGGTGATATAGGAAGTATCTAAATCTAGTTTTCTAATTAAAAAAATCAACATGAAACCTGATAATCCTGTCGCAATACTATCAACTACGACATCTATGTATGATTTTGCTTGATTTTTGATATTGAGTGGAATTGGCATGATTGACAACTCAAAAGCCGCTTTGTTTACCGATTGTTTAAAACTTCCGTCAATTCCTTTAATAAGCACTAAAACCCACAATTCTGGAAACGTTAAGAAGAGTAAACATCCTAATGCAATTCCTAATGGTAAGATTAGTAATGTACTGGAAACGCCTAATTTACTCAACACACGATTGGTGAAAAAGAGTTGTAATATTAATGCCAATACATTGAATGTGGAAAACCAAAACCCAAAAAAGGCGGCTAATTCTTCAGGATTGTTGATTGCTTTGTTGGCAAAATCGCTAAACTGAAAATCGACCAATTTGGCAACAATAACACTGATTCCTGTAATGAGCGCTAAATAGGTTAAATGTTTAGATTTTGATATGATTTTTATGGAAGTTTCTTCCGTATTTGTTTCATTAAATTTACGCTGATTCCGAACATACGTATTCATTACTTTTAAACGAAGTTTCCAAACTTTTTGAAGAATAGGAATACAACATAATATGAGAATTGCGGCTAGTAATACTACCGTTTTGTTTCCAAAGGCAGAAACAACCAAACTCGTTAAATATCCTCCAAAAACACCACCTGCTATTGCTCCTGCACCAATGAAACCGAATAATCGTTTGGCTTCTCTGGAATTGTACACCATATTGGCTAATATCCAAAATTGTGAGGTTGCAATGACGGCAAATAATGAAACGCCTAGGTAGTAAACATATAAAACCCAGTCGTTAATCATTGAAAACTGCAGTAAAACGCTTAGTATAATAAACCCTAAACTGAAGAAAATTAAAGAGGAGACTGTCACTTTTATGAGTGAAAATCTCCTAATGGCTTTGTTGTAAAAATAAGAGGTAAATACTGCTACTAAGGCAACTAATAAATATCCATAAGGTAAATGCTCTGCGCCAAGTTGTGATAGAAATATTGCATTTACGGTTGGCTTTACAATTAGTAAAACCGTTATAATTAAAAAGATATATAATTGCATTAAAAAAGAGATGTATATTTCACCATCTCTTAGCCCAAATGTTTTATTCAGAAAGCCTTTCAGCATTATATTTTTCTTTTAATTTTTATCTTTTGCTGTCTTTTTAGTAAAGCATCTAAAGGTTTAACAAGTTTTCTCATAATCTGTTCTCCGGCACCATCTTCGATTAAAGCTACAATAATATAGCGACGATTTGGTCCCCAAACCATAGCTGAATCTGAATGATAATTTTTCCAAGAACCCGATTTTCTGTATACCGTTGCTTTTGGTGCAATTTGGTCTAATACGTTTACAAATTTGTGATGTAATGCAGGATCTTTCATAATGTCTAACATTTCTTTAGAACGCTGTGTAGACACCAAATTACCCATGGCTAATTGGTAGTAAAAGCTACATACTTGCCGTGTAGTTGCCGCATGACTTAAGCCTTTCATTGGATCTGGATTTCTTTTTCCGCCAGCTGCATATCGTTTTCCTACCCAAAGTCCACCTCCAACTTCTTCATCATATAGTTTGTTTTTGGGTGCACGTAAAACGGCTTCTATTTTTGCATAACCAACACGATCAATCATTCTGGTAGATGCCTGGTTATTGGATTTGCTAATCATTAAACGCATATCCTTTCTAACTTCTTTTGTGTCTTCCAGTTCGCCTTTATCAATTGCGTCCATAGCCGCTAATAGTATAGCGATCTTTGGTAAACTTGCGGCATACATCATTTCATCATCATTGATACCTGCATATTTAATGTTTGAAATATTACTCAAATCTACAATACCAATGGATAACCTTTTATTTCTTACTAAAGCTTTCCATTTTGGATTGCTATTGATTTGTGATTCTAATAATAATTGAAGTGTAGTGTCTTTTAGCTCACCTATTGGTTCTATTTCATCAATAGAGTTTATTGGTAATTTTTGTTGTTGAGAGAAAACGACAAAACTCACCAAAAAGAGTGCTACTGTTAGGAATTTAGTTATTTTAATATCCATAAAGTTGTTATATGTTTTCATACTATATATAGTGCAATTAACATACCACAATGTACTAAACTCAAACAAATTAATACCTAATTTCTATATAAATTATATTATTAAAAATAGGTGTTTTTTTACTGCTTTTTAGGCAGACATTCGTAATGAAGTTTTGCTATCTTGGTATTCTTTTGGACTACAATTGTATTTTTCTTTAAATATTTTTGAAAAGTAACTTCTACTACTAAAACCTATAGTATATACTATTTCTGAAATACTTAAATCTGATGTTTTTATTAATTTTTCTGCCAACTCTACACGTACATTTTTTATAAAGTTTGAAACAGTTCTTCCAAAGAGTGCTTTGAAACCTTCTTGTAGTTTTGCTGGCGTTATTCCTGATTTTTTACTTAAATAGTTTAAATCAAATTGGTAATCTGGATAGTTTTTAATGAATTCGCTAATGTCCTTAATTGATTCCATTTCAGTTTTGCTTAAGCCGTGTTTACGATTGGCTTCATTTTTTACGTCTTCAAAATATTGATTTACAATCATTGATAATGATACTTGCAACATTCCTTTTTTGAGTAATGCATCCGCAATACTATCGTTTGAAACAGTTTCTATTTGATCTAATCGTTCTTGTATTTTTAGGTTGTATGAGCTTGTATACGCAAATTTCCCTTGTACTTCTTTAGATTTAAATAGTTCCATTAACTGAGTTGTAAAACCATCCGTAGTTTCAGTGATTGGCTTACTTGCCAGAAAACTAATCATTGTAAATTTTTGATAACTATTTTTTTGAATATATATGTGATTTGCTTTTGTTATAGAGTTTGAAAATATTGCTGTTTGCATTTCTGAGAAAGCTGTCTTTTTTCCTGTTGCTCCGAAGCTTTGACGTAATTCTCCTTGTGAACAATAAAGATAATTGAGCGATTGCTCATTTTTTTCTTGATCGAAAACCAACACCGTGTCTTCACTAAATTTTACATCATACGTGATATATGATATATTACTATTAAAATTAAACCCTGTTATGTTTCCTGAACCGATAGTATTTTTAAATTCTAATGATCTTTCGGTTTGTGTTTCTATTAAATTACCTTGACATTCTCTTTCTAAACTATTAAAAGTAGCTTTAATGTTACTGATGTTGATTTGTATAGTTTTCATCTTTAAAGGTTTTAGAATTAATATTTGGTTTATACCTGTTTCTAAGTACATTACAAAGATGCGACGAAGAATGCCTTTACGTGTTATACAATTTTTTAAAACTGTTATATAATTTTCAAATAACGTTAAACAAAAAAGCTATTTGATACATCAAATAGCTTTAAATCAACAAATTAAACAACACTATATTACTCGTTGTCTTCTTTTACTTTAATTTTTGTTTCTCCGTCGTCTTTCTTAATCTTTACTTTCTTGTCTTCCGTCTCCATTTTCACTTTCGTTCCGTCTTCATTCGTTTTGATTTCCGCTCCGTCTTCCTTCATTTCTTCGATTAATTTTTCTTCTTTTGTCTTCTCTTCACAAGAAGTAAAAGTAGATACAGTAAACATCGATGCTACGGCAAATATTAGTAATTTTTTCATAATGCTAGTTATTGTTTATTATTCGTTATTATTGTGTTTGATATTAATTTAGTTGCTCCTATTTGTACAAGGTATCCTAAAACTGACTTAAAAAAGGAATTTGATTTCCCTATTAATATACGTTTCGAGACGTAACCTGCAGCAAGACTTATTACGGATTCTAAAACATTGTCCTTTATTTTTGGTTCTTCCTTTAAGTCTGTAAATATGCGTTTTACAACTCTTGACGGTCTTAGTTCTTGATACGAATGTGACATTTGTGATTTTAAAGCCACAAAATCATTTTCTTTTTGAGCTTTTAATTTCAATATCGATTGTTCTAATTCGTTAATATTACTTATTTCCTTCTTCATTTTTTTCTTTATTTAGAATTAGAACTTCTTCTTTATTTTTTCTAAGTAATTTTGAAATTACAAGGTTTGTAACTGGTTTTGTAATAAGTGATCCGTTAAATATGTAAAGGCATGCGCCAAGTAACAAATAAAACATAGACACGATTAAAAAACCTAAGTATGACGATTCTAATAAATCACCTATGTACAAACTAATTCCAATATTGATAAATAATAGGAATACTGCTACAGTAGAACCTAAGGCTATCCATAACACGATAGATGATACAACATCAGCTGTTTTATCTATGGCATTGAGCTTGTAAAGCGCTATACTTGTTTCCGTGTATGCTTTCGCCTTTTCGTAAATTGATTCTATGTGTGATGCAGTAGATTCCATTTATTTAGTTAATTAGTATTACTTAGTTAATTCTTCTTTCAACTCGTTTTTAGCATCTTGTGCTACACGTGCAGTTGTGTTTATTTTTTCTTTTCCTTTTGCAATCAATTCTTCCCCATCTCTTTTGAGTTCATTGAACTTCTGTGATACTTCACTCATCACTTTTTCTACGCTTTCTTTAGTAGAATTTACCAAGTCTTTCGTTCCGTCTGCAATTTCTTTTCTCGTTTCAGTTCCTTTTTTAGGTGCAAATAATACTCCTAATGCTGCTCCTACTGCTACGCTTCCTAATAATAATACTGTGTTGTTAATTTTCATCTTTTTTGTTTTTTTAAATTAATATTTATTTTATCTCAATCCTTTAGAGTGGATTAGACTCCTTTACCTCCAATTAACCTTAATAATATTGCAATTACTGCAATTACTAAAAGAATGTGGATTAATCCGCCTGCGCTGTACACAAAGAATCCGAAAACCCATCCTATGACTAATATTACGGCTATGATGTATAATAAACTTCTCATGGTTATTGTTGTTTTTATTGATTATTATTTATAGCTTTTTTAGCTATCTGTATGTATAATTTTAATTGTTTCTTCTGTTTTGTCTAAACTCTTTTCTAGAGTTGTATTTGCTGATTCTGCTAATGATTTGAAAGATCTGTTATTAGTTGTATCAGATAATTTATCTAGCAACTCTTTTTGATTCTGTATTTTAGAACTTAAAAGCTTTAAATGAATTTCTAAGGATACCGAATCATTTAGTTTTGATATTTCCTCTTGTTTAAGATTCGAATATCTTGGTATAGAAATTACATTTTCAGAAGCAACTTCATTGTATTTTTCGAGAACTGCTAATTGTTCATTTTTTATTTCTTCAACTAAATCCTTCACATCTTCATCAACCTTCTCTTCTTCGATAATATTACATAATTCGATAACATCTAAATTATATTTTGAAGCTTCTACTAATAATTTTGCTTCATCTTTTTGTAGTGATATAACTTGGTTCGATTCGGTTGCTCTTGTCGCATCTCCTTTGCTACTTTCTACAAGATATTCACAAGAATTAAGACTTGTGGCTACTAGTATTAGTATGACTAAGCTTGTCGTAATAAATATGTATCTGTTGAGTTTCATAATCTTTTCATTTTCGTCTCTGCAAAGATGCGACAGGTTCTAACTTTTTCTGTTACATCATTTTCATTGTTTGTTACACGATTCTCATTTGTGGAATTTTACTGTGTAATTTTTTACTTTTTCGTACTCTTTGTTTTGTACTATACAAATGTACTTTATAAACCTACTTTCCGTGTTACACGATTTTCAAACATCGTTATAGGATTTCTACTTTTGGTGAGTTTTAAACACAAAAAAGCCCTAAACACAAGGTTTAAGGCTTTTTTTTAAATGTTGTTTGTAATTATTTTTTGCTACACAGGAATGTACACTGAAAATGTTGCTCCAATGCCACTTTCTCCATTGGCAAAAATAAATCCTTTGTGATTGTCTACAATTTTTTTACAAATAGACAATCCTATTCCAGTTCCTGAGTATTCATCTTTGTTATGAAGTCTGTTGAATAAAACAAAGATTTTTTCGGCATATTCATTATCAAAACCAATACCATTGTCTGTAAATTGAATTTTATGGTATGCATCATTTTTTGCTTTTACAAGAAGTTTCTCATCTTCTGCCTTCACAATTTCGTGCGTAATGTTAATTTTAGGGATACGATCAGCTGCTTTATATTTTAATGAGTTTCCTATTAAATTGGCAAAGAGTTGATGTATTTGAAATGGTATTACGTTTATAACCGGAAAAGCATCTGCATTGATGACAGCGTTTTCTTGAGAAATTACTTCCGCCAAATCTTGCTTAGCGGCTTCTAACAATAAATTTATGTTTGAAACTTCAAAAACTTTATCTGCTTTGTTAGTTCTTGAAAATTGTAATAAATCATCAATAAGCAAACGCATTCTAGTAGCTGCATTTTTGATTCGTGACATGTATTTTAGACCAGATTCTGATAAATTATCTTGTTCCTTGTCTTCTAATCGTGATAAAAAGGTTTGAATTTTTCGTAATGGTTCTTGTAAATCATGACTTGCCACGTGGTTGAATGCAGAAAGTTCTTTATTATTTCTTTCCAATTCAAGATTACGTTCTTCCATTGCTCTGAAACTTTCTATTTCATCTGTAATATCTGTAGTTGTTCCGAGTAAATTACGTCTGGCTTCTCCAGTAACGACCACTTTTCCGTACGCCTTTAGGTGTTTGATGGTTCCGTTTTTGTGAATTACACGGTAATGAATGAACGGTAGATTTTCATCTTCCTTCATCTGCTCTACTTGTTCATTTAATTTTTCAACATCTTCTGGATGCACAAATTGCATGAAGTTTTCAATTGTTGGTGCAAATGACTGTGGTTCTTCTCCTAATAAACGATATAAATTATCGGAAAAACTAAAACGATCGTTTTCAATATCCCAAGCCCAATTACCATGCTTACTAACAATTTCTGATTGATTGGCAGATTCTTTGAATATTTCTAAGGATTGATTGGATCTTTTTAACTTCTTAAGATTTGACATTATTTTGTAATATGCGCCAATCATAAGTAGTAAGGACAATAACATTAAAGAATATAAAAAAACAGGCGTTACTCTTAAACTGCTATTGTATTCTTTTTGATGCCTTTCTAACTTGTGATTCTGCACATCGAGCATGACTTTTATTTTTTCTCTTATTTGGTCCATCAATCGTTTCCCTAAGGCAAACATTGGTTCAAATGATGGACTATTGATGTCGTTTTGTTCTTTTATTATAAACCGTTGTACTTGTTCTAGGTTTGCCAAGCAATTGTCTATTAAAAAACGTAGTTCTATTAAGTTTTTTCCTTGTTTGGGCTCGTCTTTAATTAATTCCTTTAATTCTGCAAAACTGTTGTTGATGTTTTCTCTGCCTAAAAAATAAGGTTCTAAATAGGTAGAATCTTTTATAATTACAAAACCACGTTGTCCCGTTTCTGCATCTTTTAAATACGATAGAATTTGTTCTAACTCGATAGAAACCTCATATTTTTCGGAAACTAACTCTGAAGCTTTAGACAAATCATTCATACTTTTATACGCAATTCCGGCAACAAAAAAGATAAGGAAAAACGATATCGTAAATACCGCCTTTACAAACCAAGGTGCTCTGTAAATGGTTTTTAGTGGCATAGCTATAGTCTTAGTAAAAAGTTGTCTTTGTTTAATCCGCTTGTATGATACTGCCAATTTATCGTAACTACTTCAGATAATGCTTTCTTTAACTTCTTAAAGTTATCTGGTTTCTTGATGTAAATATTGGCTCCGAAAACAAACGTGTTTTCAATATCTTCTTCTGAAGCCGATGTAGAATAAATGGCAATTGCCATATCTTTAAATTTATCGTTCGCTTTTATTTCTCGTAAACATTCCATTCCGTTTTTCCTTGGCATGTTTAAATCTAAAAACAACACATTAGGTATAATGGCTTCTTCACTATTTAAATAATCCATTAAATATACACCATCATTATAGGTTTGTACTTTTGTGGTCATTTTTAGTTCATCAAAAGCATCCGTAAAAAAGAGACGATCATCTTCATCATCATCTGCTAGTATTATATGTATGTAATCTTGATCCATATGTAAGTTGACTAGTTAGTTTGTTGTATTTCGCGACGTTTGGTGATAATTCGTTGAAACGCACTTGGCGTAATTCCTGTAGTATTTTTAAATTGTGTGCTTAAATGTGCGACACTGGAGTAGTTGAGTTTAAACGCTATTTCAGTTAAACTTAAATTTCCTTTGATAATTAATTATTTTGTGTATTCTATTTTTTGAAGAATAATAAAATTTTCTATAGAAGTATAAGTTACTTCTGAAAATAAATTGGACAAATACCCGTAACTGTGTTCTAAGGTATCTGCCAAATACGCTGATGTCTTTATATTTACGACAGTATCTTCATTAAAAACCATGTCTACAATAGTATCTTTGATTTTTTGAACGAGAATGCTTTTTTGATTTTCAACAATTTCAATATTGTAATCGCTTAAAGCAGTTGTAAAAGTCGTGTATTTTTCGGTGGATAATTTTTCTAGAAGCTCTACTTCCCCAAAACCGAGTATGTTATATTTAATATCTAATGCATCCAGTTTTTCTGTTAATACTTTGGTGCAGACAGCGTTAAAATCAAACTTTACGAATAATTTCATGTTGAAAATAAGTTTATTCGGTAAATTTAAACTATTTCTTTTTTAAAAACGTGCTTAATAAAAAATTTACGAAATACTAAGTTACTGACTTTTTTTGACGAAGTGCTTTCCATACTTTAAGTCGTTGCTTGGCTTTGCTCTGTAATAGTGCATCTACAGGTTCTCCCATCACAAAACCATAGGCTTCGTATCCTGGTGTATTATCAAAAATTATTTTTAGGGAAGCTGTTATTGGCAATGCTACTATCATTCCTGAAATTCCCCAAAGCATCGCAAACGCAATTAGTGAAAGAATAGCTACAAATGAATTCATGCTTACTTTTGAGCCTGTAATTTTTGGCGTGATGAAGTTTCCTTCTAAAAATTGAATAAGTCCAAAAACACCCATAACTGCAAAAGCGTACCATATTGAATCTTTAGTTGCTAAGGCTACAACTGTAGGCAACAACGCGCCTATAATGACACCTATATAGGGAATCAATAATAATATAGCTGCAAAAAAACCGAAGAAAAAAGCGTTTTCTATACCTAAAACAAGCAATGTAATGGTATTTAAAACACCAACAATTAACATCACTTTTAGTAAACCAGCTAAATAATTTTTTTGAACGTTGTAAATTTTACGAATCATCATGTTTACAAATGATTGCGATTTACTTTTGAATACTTTATAAGCAAACACCCTAAAAAAGCGTCTGTAATATAAAAAGAAGAATAAGTAAATTGGCACTAACACAAGATCGCTCATAAAAGAACCAGATTCCGTAACAAAGACTGTGACTTTTCCTAAATTTCCTCTCAATAATTTTTTCATGTTCAACTCGTTACCATTAATAACACTACTATTACTAATATTAAAAGCGTCACCTATATATGTAATTAAGTTTTCGTATAGTTCTGAAATTCTTGTGGAATAGTTTTCTCCGCTGTTGACAAATCCTTGAAGTTGAACAAATATGATGGAAAATAAAATTGCAGTGATTGAAAAGATTAAGATAATCGAAAAAATAGTAGCAAATATTCTGTTACATCTCCATCTTCTCTCAAAAAATCTTTGAACAGGAAAAATCATTACACCTAATATCATTGCAAATAACAAAGGCATAATTAAAGGTTTTAATACATATAGAGAAAAAACAATAGCAATAATAGCAAGAAGCCCTAGTGCACGATTTGGAATTGTAGTTTTAAAGGTCATTGCTATTTAAGTTTAGTATTGATGTATGTATAACTTATTTCATTGCTACGAACACGCACCAATTTATATTACAAAAGTATTTTATTAACCTTGATAATTCATTACAGAATTTTAAATGTATGTTATATAATTGCTACTACTATTTATTTCTAAAACCACTTCTTAATGTACTTTTTAATTCAATGAGCACATTTTATTTAGCTTTATGGCGTACTATTGCAATACAATTTTAAACTAATGAAAGATTTTATTACATTTTATGCAGATCTTCCAAAGCATTTTACACCTTTGAGAGATTTATTAAAAGATGAAAGTCTTTTTGCGGGCATCCCTAAAAATTGGCACATTGTCGTTACAGATATTGAAGGCTCTAGCAAAGCTGTAGAAAACGGACAACACAACGACATCAATTTAACGGCTACCGGAAGTATCATCACGGTTTTGAATGAAATTAAATCAATTGATTCTTCTATAAAAATTCCTTACTTTTTTGGAGGTGATGGAGCCACTTTTATCATTCCAGACGCTATTCTTCCCAAAATTATTTCAGCATTAAACACATATAGTGCGCACATAAAGAAAACATTGGAATTCAATTTAAGAGTTGGAAGCGTCATTCTTGATGAAGTCTATAAAAATAATGTGACAACACGTATTGCAAAACTCAGACACAATGAGTATTTAACAACACCAGTTGTGTTGGGGAATGGATTAAAATTTGCGGAAGCATATATTAAAGATAATTTTAAACCATCTGATATTACAGAAAATAACGACAATGCCATTGACTTAACAGGAATGGAATGTAGATGGGACGAAATAAAACCGAATAGTAATGACAACAGTGTTGTTTGCTTGTTGGTAAGTTGTAGTGATGAAACAAAACAAGCGCAAGTTTTTAAAAGTGTGATGGACGAAATCAATTATCTTTTTGGTAATCTTGATGAACGCCGACCAATTACTACGCTAAAACTGAAACTAAATACTTCTATTGAAAAGATTCGTAAGGAAATGATGACTAAAATTGGCAAATACGATAGAAAATATCTGATTGACAATTGGTTGATTACCGTTTTTGGCAAATATTACTTTAAATTTTTCTCACAAGGCAAACGCTACTTATATCGTGTTACACAATTAAGTGACACCATTATGTTAGATGGTTCTATTAATACTGTAATTTCTGGAAACAGCAAGCAAATAAGCAAGCTTCAGATTTTCTTAGATACTTTAGAATCTGAAAATGAAATAACCTACGGAATGCACGTTACGCATGCTTCTATAATGTCTTGTTATGTTCAAGACAGAAAAAAAAATCATATTCATTTTGTTGATGGTACCGAAGGTGGTTATACAGCCGCAGCTATTGCGTATAAGAGAAAATTAAAATTAGGATCGCGCTAATCTACCAGCGGAGTTAAATCAATATAATTGTAGCTTATATCACCAATATATTTATAAGAAGTATCCATTTCGTGTAACTTTCCCCAGCCAAAATTACGTTCAATAGTTTTGTCTTTGTATTGATCCAATATATTTTCTGACAATAGAATATACTCATCAAATGGAATTTTATTCTTTAAAAGTCTGTGCGCTATAATCACATCTTCTCCCATGAGCTTTATGTTTTTTCCAATAGGAACAGCACTGATTTGTTCGCCAAAATGTACTACAATTTTTAAACCTAACATATCTGGAATATGTACATTATCATCATTATTCTTAAACTGTGTATGTAGCAATCGTAATTGTTTGTAAAACTCTACATAAAACAATCTGCACTGTGCTATGAGTTCTTTAAATGTGGGTAAATCACCTGTTTTGTAAAACAAAATCGCATCACCTTCAATTTCAGACACTTTCAACCCTATAGTATTAGCATAAATAACCCTATTTAAAAGTGACGGAATTACCTGCGAACTCAATTCAATATTTGTTTGACTCATAAATTTTGTAAAACCGCTAATGTCAGGAATACAAATTAAAGTTGGTTTTGCTTTCATAATGATATCTGAATTGTATATGTTTAAAGGTAGTTTTAATTTTCCGTTATTAGGGCAATACGTTACATATTATAACTTTATTTTAATACCTAACATCAATAATTTCTATACATGTATATTAAGTATGCTTCCGAAAACACATGTTGACTTCGAGGCAAACTTAGGAGAATTTAACCCAAAATAAAGGATTAAAACTTCTGTACGTTCTGATGGCTACGATGTCATATAATGATAAGAAAATTATGCGTAACTAGAAGCATCAAACAGACGAATGTGTATTTATGAAATTTACAATAAATGCGGGTGATGTGTACATTTTATTTACCTTTTCAATTACTTGATTTGGCAAATCGCTTTTGTTTAGTATAAACTTTCTTGCCGCCACTACAAAAGCTTTCATTCTTCTTCTCGCACACCGATTGGCTTTTAATTCTTTCTTCTTTACAAATTTTTTAGAAAAATGACTCGAAAATAAATAGCTCAATACTTGATAATTTGAAGCAGTTTCATATGCTAAAATTTTTCCCAACTCCACACCTATCCAACCCACTAAAACGTCCTTTGGTATGTAGCTCATTTCAATTTTTTTATCTTGTAAGTGAAAATTATTACTGATTACAACAACATATGTTCTTTTAGATACATTAAGAAATAAGCTCGTTAATGAAACGCGTGTTTTCATTATACTTTTCTCCGTTTTATTGGATAATTGAAAAATGATGTGCGTATTTTGAAGTTCTGGAAAAAATGACAACGCCTTTATTACTTCAAACTTTATATATTCTGGAATCGATTTGTTTCCCTGTGTACTGAATTCTTCGTAAGTAGCTAATGGAGATTGTATCATAACGTCTAATTTTGATAAAAAATATCAACTAATTTAAAACGTTGTGCGTTTTCAGATTGATGCAAAAAAAAATAAAGTGTGCTCAAAAAATA
Organism: Kordia sp.; assembly: GCF_965283645.1. Lineage (GTDB taxonomy): Bacteria > Bacteroidota > Bacteroidia > Flavobacteriales > Flavobacteriaceae > Kordia. The sequence continues at coordinate 1,344,786 of NZ_CBDIPG010000001.1, forward strand.
AATAATATCAAATAACTTTAAATATTGAAAGAACTTCATACCATTACAAATGAGAAAAGACAGCTTGAGAAATTCTCAATACTGTCTTTCACACCTCATATACACTTAACAGCTATTTCAGTATCCTAAAACTAACCTTACTAAATTAAACTTACATAGCTGCCAGTGTCACTATATTAACCTATTAAACTCTTCTTCCTCTAATTATGGATAAAATAAATAGAATGATGAAAACGAAAAATAAAATTTTAGCAATGCTTGCTGCACCAGATGCGATTCCTCCAAATCCCAACACTCCAGCAATCAATGCTAATACTATAAATGTAATTGTCCAACGTAACATATCTTATGGTTTTTTGGTTCGTAAATTATTTCCCTAACTGTTTTGTAAAAATCATAAATTTTAAATTGCAAATTGGACTCATATGAATTAATTTTTATCGCTAATAATCTTTTTACGATTCGCTATTATTAAAAGTAGTATATTTATATTCAGTAATTCAAAAATATCAAATTGAGTAAAAAACTATCTGTAGGTGATTTCGAAACTAGCGATATTGTAAAAGATATGGCACATGTTTTAAATGTTGATTTCGATGAAAATCACAATGAATACTGTCTAAGAATTCCTAAAAAATTTGGTTCAGGATTTGTAAAAGCAACAAAATTTGATAGTGGTATAAGTGTCCTAGAAACGGACTATCTTCTAAAAAAAGAATTGCATTTTGAGCTTAAAAAAGGAGTTGTACATCCGTTAAAAATTATGTTTAACAGACAATCAGCTTTTGGTCATAAATTTACGGAAGATAATGACACACATACAATTAATAGGTTGGATAGCGTAATGTTGTCAAGCACACCAACCAACAATCATATCTTTAAAATTCCAGCAAACGAGGCTATTTCAATTTTTAGTGTTGAAATTAATCGGAAATTATTTGAACAAAAAATAGAATCCTTTTTGGCGGATATGGATGAAGATTTGGTAAGTGTGTTTAGAGATGCCAATGGTATCAAAAAATTTTACTACAAAGGACAATACAGTTTAGACATTGCTAAGTTTATTGAAGAATTTACAGAGTGTGAATTGGAAGGTTTTATGAAATCGGTTTTCTTAGAAGGAAAAACCTATGAAATACTTGTGCATTATTTACAACAATACTTGGACGACTTAAATACACCAGAAAAGCGTAAGATTCTTCGCAAAGCTACTGTGGAAAGTATTGAAGCAGCCGTTGAGATTATTAAAAATGAAATTGCTAGTATTGAAAATATTACGGTTTTAGCCAAGCGCGTAGGTATCAATCCAAATACGTTGCAAAATGGTTTCAAACATCTTTACAAATCATCTGTAAATGAGTACATTAAAAATCACCGTATCGAAAAAGCGAAAGAACTCTTAGAAACTTCAACTTTAAATATTACGGAGATTACTTATAAAATTGGTATCAATTCTAGAAGTTATTTCTCAAAAATATTCAAAAAACGATATGGAATTACACCAAAAGCCTACTTAAAAAAAACAAGAGGTCCTAAATCTGCCTAAAAAAATTAACTTTATTTAACAATTTACTTCCTACAATTTATTCAAAACTGCGCAATAGTGTTATTATTTGTTCCGTAAAGTGTTATTTATCGTGGCATTTGTGTTAATAAAAATTTAGTTCTTGTTTAATCTTTGCATACTAAAAGTTCCACAGAAAAGGAAAATAACGGATGCACAAGATACATGTAAAAAATACAAGCACTAAAGATGCGTTATTTCAGCTACAAGAAAACTTAGGAGGCACTCTTATAGAATCTTGGGGCGAATATACGCTTACTTTTGACAACAAACTTGGTAAAGGTGTTGTTAGAGGTATTGACTTTGATTGGGGATTATCCTTGATTGATTTTAATGTCAATTTTGTTGAAGTCTCTAAAATTACTTTTGAAAATAATAAACGAAAGTTAGTTGAATTTATATTTATTTCTGAAGGTAATTTAAAATTTAAAGAAAAAGAAGCAGCAACATTTTTAAACTTTGATCGCTATCAGAATATTATCATTTCAAACAAAATACCTTCCAAAAAAGTATTTGTCTTTCCTGAAGCAACACAGGTTAAAGTAAATATTATTCAATTAGAAACAGAAGATTATCAGAAAAAGAAAAATAACAACTTAAGCTATTTAGACAAAGTGTTACGCACGGTTTTTGAAAGTCAAAATCAAAATGTTTCATATCATCATTTAGGTAATTACAATCTTAAAATTGCTGATGAAATAAAGGAATTAGACAACGCACACGACTCAGGTATTATACGAACATTATCCATTGAAGGGCAACTAAACCTTATCATGGCAATGCAAATGTTAGAACATCAAAATTCACAGAAAAGAAATACACTTCCCGATTCTTTATCGCATGAGCATATTAAAAAAATACATGAACTTTCTGCATACATAACAAATAATGTATCCGAACATATGTCGGTAGAATCACTTTCGAAAATAGCGGGATTGAGTTCTAAAAAATTACAACTTGGATTTAAAGTTTTATATTCAAAAACAGTTAATGAATACATTAGAGACTTAAAATTAGAAATAGCGAGAGATCAATTAAAAAATTCAGACCTTACCATTTCCGAAATCGTATACAATATAGGGTTCAAAAGTAGAAGCTATTTTAGTAAAATATTCTTTGAGCGTTACGGGGTTTTACCAAAAAATTATAGAAATAATATAAAAGGTATTATTTAGCCTTCGGAACATTTCTGTAACTAACAGGTTGTAAAACAGCATCAAAATCTACACCTAAATTATGGAATTCCTTGGCTATCGTATGTGCTTGAAAAGGTAATTCAGAAGTTGTTTCAATAATGGTTTTAATCAATTTTTCACTTGTATGAGCGCTTAACCACATATTTTGATTGAATTTATCCAAAACAACTGGCATAAACGTATCAGAATTGTGTATTTCTTGAATAAAATCATTTGCCTTTGACACCATAATAGAACAGGTTACAAATCCGTCGTCCAATTCATTATAAACACCTGCAATGGCAAATGGTTTGTTGGATGGCAAATGCACATAATATGGATATAAATTTCCTTCGTGCAAATAATAGGTGAAAAATCCTGTAGCGATAATCAAACAGCGTCTTTCTTGAAGCGCATTTTGATATTTTGGATCTTCGCCAATTCCTTTTAAATCTACATTTAATGTATTTTGTACGTTCTGAAAATATTGCCAATCCTCTTGGAATGTTCTTGGTAATAATCCCCAAATTGCCAATGTAACCTCTTCCTTTTTAGACATTTTGATTATAGAAACTGACGACTCTGCTAAACCATCTATAACCGGCATTTTCGTATGAAGCTTCGGAAACCTAAATGTGGCATTAAATATACTTTCAATTTCTTCTTTACTAGCTGTATTTGATATTTTATAGCACATATCTTTACTTTTTCTACAAATTTCTTAAATATATCCGCTAATTTTTGCCTTTAAACGTTTAAATACTGACGCATTCAATTTAATTGTATCAAATACCCATATGCGATACACTTAATCGTGAAAACGGCAAGACCTTCTAAGTCATCCAGTTACTTTTATACTATTCTAAACGAGATCATTAACACTTAGAATATCCCATAAAATGTCAGTCAAAACAACACAAAAAATATCATTCTTAAATCTCGAAGAGTTGCATTCGTACTTAGGTGGAACACTGGAAGTTGTAAATGGTATCAACACACTTCAATTCGACAATGCCAATGGTACAGGTCGTATTAGACATTTGGTCATTGATGATGTTTTAGAAACAATGAATTTAGAGGTAAACCTAACTGCTAATTTAGCATTTTCGTTGGGAAACCCAGCTTCGGAAGCAATTCATTTTATCTTTTGTTTAGAAGGTCATTGCTCGCACGCTTTCAAAGATTCCTCTGTGATCAAAAAAATTGAGGAATTGCAAACAGCAGTCACAGAAAATAATGAACTTACCCAAAGCACAATTCAGATAAGACCTAAAATTAATACCATTGTAAATGTTATTTGTTTAGACAAATCAGTATACTTTAAAAAAAGAGATAATGCAAACTACTTAGCTAAAACACAATTGATCAACTTATTAGACGTTTTAAACTTAAAAGAAAAACAAATATACTTTGGTTCTTACAGTTTAAAAATTAGTGAATTTGTAAAATCTTTATTAGAAACAAACGAAGAAGATTACATGACAGAATCTATGCGTTTTCAGGGATTGAGTCACTTTATTTTAGCAAATCATATTGATCAATTATATCAAGAATCGATCAAAACAGAAAACACTTCAGCGCTTAATAGTAGAGAATTAAAAAGTATTCTATCTGTTATTGAGCTGATAAAAGAAAATCCACAAGAAGCATATTCAATAGACATGCTTTGTGGCATCACACGATTATCACCTGCAAAATTACAAGAAGGTTTTAAGTCAATTCACAAAAGAACCGTTTCAGATTATATACGGCATATAAGACTCATACAAGCGCAAAAATTAATCATGACAAGTGATTTAAATATTTCTGAAATTGTCTATTCTGTTGGTTTTACAAGTAGAAGTTACTTTTGTAAAATTTTCAGAAGAGAATATGGTTGTTCTCCACGACAATACAAAAAGAAAGTGAAATTAAAACCACAACAATAATATCAAAAATAAGTTTGAAACCATACGTATACGTTAGCAATTAAAACGGATAGCCAATTGCGAAATTGAAAATTCCATTACCAGCATCAAACGTATACTTGCTAGTTTCATTGAGCACAGGCGTATGTATTGGTGCTGCCCAATCCAATCTGAGCACAAAACTTTGAATATCTACACGCAAACCTACACCAGCTCCAATAGCAAGTTCATTGATAAAGTTTTTGGTAAATTTTCCACCTGGCAACTCTGTATTTTCATTGCGCAACCAAACATTTCCAGCATCTGCAAAAAGTGCTCCTTTAAAGTAAGAATATAAAGGAAAACGATATTCTACATTTGCTTCAAGTTTTATATCGCCCGATCGGTCAAAAAATGAATTAATACCCGAATTTTCAGGCACATACGTCCCTGGACCTACCGAACGTGTTCTAAACGCACGAAGACTATACGGTCCACCAGAGAAAAATTGTCTAGAAAAAGGAAGTACATCTGAATTTCCATACGCATATCCTAAACCACCGTAAAGTCTGGTAATTAATGTTTGTTCATTTCCAAGTTTTAAGTAAAAGCGTGCATCCATGTCAATTTTCGCATATTGAGCAAACTCTACACCTAAGATGGTTTTCTTGCCGGTAGTATCATCTCTTGTACCTAACAAACTCAATGAGTTTCCTGCAATATCAATGTTTGTTCTAAAGAAAAAAGGATTTATTTTTTTAACATCACCTAGTTCATTATACGTAAAATTATAGGTTAATCCAGAAATTAATTGTTGCTCAAAACTATTTTTTAAAAATGGATTATCATCTAAAATAGCATCAAACGCTTCTGTACTATTTGATAATCTAATATAATTTGTACTAATCGGATTAATCGCGTGATACACATATCTATTAGCATTCCATTGATATCCAAAACTCGTGTTAAAACTGCTCAAACTGTACAATTTGCTTCTGCTTAAATATTCAATACCTGCACTTATTCTCGTTTTAGGAATATTGTATTTGAATTGTGCTGACACATCCATAGGAAATATCAATCTTGGAAAAAGAATGTCAGCCGTTAAACCAAGTTGTGTACTATTCAATCCTGTTGTATTGTTTGCTTTTCCTCTCAATTGCGCTTCATAACCAAATTTTCCAGTAATTTTTATAACTTCTCCACCTTTAAAAAGGTTTCTGTTGGTGTAACTCAGCGCTAAAGTTGGTCCTGTAAAACCACTAGATTTCGCATTTGCTTGTAATTCGGCACTTAATGCGCGTTTTTTTAGAGGTGATAAATACACACTTGTGTTTAAGTATCCAATACTGTCATTTTCTGTAATTGGTTCTTCTTCAAACTGAACATTCACAAACTTGTACGTACTAATGGAAGACAAACGTCTGCTTGTGGATTTAAATTTCTTTGGATCATAGAATTGCCCTTCTTCAAACAATACAAATGGACGCAATCGTTTTGGTTTAAAAAATAGTGTATCTTGAATAAAGTTTACTCCTCTAAGTGTAGTTGTGTCCGAATGTTTGTAATCGTTATTTACCGAAGTATTTGGATATATGTTCACCGTTTTCAATTTGTACGCCAACAATGCTTTTTTAGGTGTATTTTTCTTTAAACGTAAAAACAAATCAAAACGTTTGTTTTTATATTGATTTGTGTCTATTTCAAAAATTAAAAAATCAGCATTAAAATTATAATATCCTTTTGATTTTAAGTCAGAATCAATACGTTCACGCTCTACTTTGAGTCTTGCAAGATTGTAACGTTCTCCTTTTTTAATGAACGATTGGTTTAACGTTTTTTGTATTTCTTTATGAATAGAAAGCGAATCAGTTTCCAATTGATACGTTGCCATTGTATATGGCTTTGCGAGTTTTATGGTATAAATAACTTCACTTGTTTTCTCATCTTTTTTAATTTCAGAAGTTACAGTGCTGTAGAAAAAACCTAAATTTTCAAGCCGATTTAGAATAAGATCCTCTGTGTTCTCCACATCTACATCAGACTGATATACAGGCTCTTCCCCTAGCCTTTTATCAATGAAACGATATATAAACCCTGGTTTTCCTGTTTCCACTTTATAATGTGCTAACAATCCTAATCTTGAGGAATTGGGTTGCGGTCTCAAAACAGCTTGAAGCTCATTCTTAATAGTATCATCATCCGCTACGTCTTCTTCAGAATTAATTTTAAAAGTTGCACCTTCATATAACGTTTTATTTTCTGGAATAAAACGTTTTACGCTACAAGAATAGAGTATTACAGCAAAAAATAACAGCAAAAAATAGTTCAGTTTCATTCTTTAGGTTTATCTTTTTTAGTCTTTTCGTCTTCTTTTGTTTTTGCCACTTCTTCTTTTACTGCTTTCGCAAAAAGTTCTTCAAATTTATTAAATTCTTGATTGAAGATTAATGAAATTCCTGTGAGAATCACTTGTCCATCAATCACATTTTCAAAGTCATTTCTACGATACGCTTTCAATCGCCAGCGGCCATTATCATCAAAAAGATATTGAATATTTACAGTTCCAACTAACGGCGTGGTTTGTCCTGCATTTTGAGAATTTTCTTGAATGTCTACGCCACTTCCAACTTCTACAATCAATCGATCATTAAGCAAACGTTTTCGAGCACTAATATCCAATTGCGTTCTATCGGTTGCTGAATTTCCTTGATAATCGGTATAGCTACTTAAACCAAAATCAACTTCAATTCCTGATTTACCAAATAGTTTGTTTGAAAAGTTATTCAATTGGTTTGAAAGTACATTATTGGCATTGTCTCTTGCAATAGATAATGAACCTCCAGAACTACCATCATTGGTAGCAGAAGGAAAAAATTGGTTCAATACTAACAACGAAAATACTTGTTTGTTTAGTTCATCTTCTCGTGTATTTAGTTGCTGTACTTGCGCATACACAGCGCCACCGAGTTCTCCTTGATTGTCTCTTGGAATATCAAGATTAAAGGAAATTTCGGGTTTTAACAATTGTCCTTCTAAGTTGAGATAGACAAGAAACGGAAGTTTTTGACGGTATTTACTCGTCACACTCGCACTTTCGCCCGTAAGTTGGCTAGCCATCAAGCCAGACGCAGCAGTTTCTACTTTATAAATAGCTCGTATATCCATATCAGCTTCTAACGGATTTCCGCGCCAAACTATACTACTACCTGGAGCAATATCAAAGTGTCGTCTTACCAAATTGTACAGACTTACTTCGTAATGTCCGCTCGTTACTTCATATTTTCCAGAAAGTGACATATCGCCATTTTCGGAAATACCAAAGTTAAAATCGCCCGTACCAGATACTTTTAAATTATCGCCCGTGCGTTCATCAACAATAATATTGAAAACTGCTTTGTTTGAAATGCTCAATTTTGCATCAATGTCATATCCTCTTAAAATTGCTTTTGATGAAACATCTCTTTGATTTGTTAAGATGTCATCCGGATTTTTCTTGTTTACAAAAATGACAATACCTTCTTTTTCAACCAAATTCACTTCATCTTCAGGAATTACATACGTAAAGTCTGATGTTTCATTTATCATTAAACTTCCTCTTACTTTTGGGTGTTGCAACGTTCCATCTACTGAAACATCTGCATCCAAATTCACTTTCCCGTAAAATAAATCGTTTGCTTCTTCTGTAGAGTTTAGCACTTCAATATTTTTTGCTTTTAGCGTAAGTGCAAATGATGGGTTTGTCAATGTTTTTGTAGAAATATCTCCGTCCAATACAAATGGATTTTGATTCGTATCTAACATCGTAAATTTATCAAAATAAATACCTGCCTCATCTATTTTTATAGATTCTTTCGGAAGTGTAAAAGCGGCATTAAACGCATTAACCGTTAAAGTTGCATTGTTAAATTTTAAAGCGCCTAAAAGTGTTGGCACATTTGTCGTACCCGATAATTTGAAGTCTCCTGAGATATTTCCAGCAGTTTTTGATATATATTTTGATGAAAACTCCTCAATCGCTTTTAGTTCTAAATTTTTTAAATCGATATCAAAATTAAGCGGCGCACCATTTTCGTTTGCGGTATAATCACCAATAATTGATAGGTTCAAGTTTTTTCCTGTAACATCTAAATTTAAATCATATTTAGACCTATTTAACGATTTTGCATCAAGGTTTAACGTTCCAAGTGGCACTTCCAATACTTCTAAATTTGTAATGTTGGCTTTGGCAAGAATTCCGAGATCTCCAAACGGATTTTCAGCTATGAATTCACCATTTAACTTTCCAGAAGCTAGTAATTTTTCTTGATTGAATATGCTTGTAATTGTGCTTAATTTGAAGTTTTTAAAGTTAAAACCTATGTGTGGAAGTGTTTCTCTTGGCAATGTACTACTGACAGTAATTTGTTGTTCGCCTTGGCTTAGTTCAAAATCGTTAAAACCTAAATAATCGAAAGCAAATGTTATTTTATTATTTGGAAGAATCACCCAGTTTTGTTTGTTCAAAATTAACCCTTCTGGATTGATGTGAAAGTTTGTACTGTCCTTTTCTCTAGTAATTTCAGAAGCAATTTGAATCAGTGTTTCACTCGAATCTTTCGCAATGAAATTTGTGTATAATATTTTATCTTTCAAGTTTCCATCCAAGCGTATTTTCTGAATTTCAAGTGCTCCCGTTTTAAGTGTTCCAAGCTCAAAATCAAAATCCAACGCTTGTTTTTCGGCATTTAATGAAAAATCTAAACTATCAAGTGTATTTCCATTATAAGTTATTTGTGGCGCTTTTGCTATAGCTGTGAGTGAATTGTTTTCAGCGCTAAAATCAACTGTAATTTCGATCGGATTTAGTGATTCTAACTTCGGTAAAAATAAGTCTTTCAAAATTGGTGCTTGCTTAACTGTAGCATCAAATTTCATGGTTGTATTTGATACAGTTACACTTTCCGAAGCCGTTATATTTTCCTTAAAATAATTATCAAATTGTTGTTGCAATTCATCAATTAGATTTAGAATACCTGTGTTCGAAACCAACGATGCTTTTATAGGATTGCTATCAATATCAAAAGCAGTTGTTTTATCTGTAAGTTTCCCGTTAAACATGATCTTTCCTAGCAAGTAAGGTCTGTTATTTCGAACAGAAAGTGCATCAGTAATTGTTCCGTTAAACCTTAAGTTTTCAGTAGAATTACCCACAATATCTGCTTCAAGTTTCAACTTTGCGCGTACATCTTCTTCGGCAAGTTTAAGTGTTTGAAAATTGACACCTTTTACATCTAATACTGTATGAATTTTGGAAGCAACTGTATCTAATTCAACAGTATTCACCATTTCAAAATCTAAATTTTTATCTTTGAATTGTAGGTTCAGATTTCCGTTTCCATTTGTAATTTTCCCATCAAGATTTAATTCCGAAAAATCATACCCATTGTACGATAGTTTTTTAAAATCTGTTGCCAAGGTTGCATCTAACGTATTAAGACTATTTCCTTCGCCATTTACTGTGGTTGTAAATGAATATACGCCCAATTTTTCATTGCTAAGAATTTTGCCAAGTGCTAAATTGTCAACATTAAAAGTTCCGTTGAAAGCAATTTTTTTATTGTTTTTAAAATTTCCTTTTAGTACAATATTTCCATCAGAAGTTTTTAATGTAGCATTCGTTTTCAAATTTGTCAAACCACCATTTAGTGTTCCTTTTAGTTGAAATTTTTCAGGAACTTGAACTGTTACCAAAGCTGGATCGATAAAATTAAAAGCATCTTTTTTGTTTGATACAAGGTTGAAATTTTTAAAATCGACCGTTAAATTATCAATATCAAGTGCATTTTTAATACTTCCTTGAAGATTAATTTTTGTGTTTTCTCCCCAAGTTAAGTCCGTATTTGGAATGTTTAAGTCGTTTAATGTACCATTTAGTTGTAACGAACCTGTCAATTGCTTCTTTGAAAATGCCGTTATGTAGGTGTTATTTTTTAATTCTGGAGAGAAGAAATAAGCATCTTTCGGATTGATATTTAAACTTGGAAGCGTTAGGGAAATCCTGCTTAAATTAGGATTTTGAATTAAATCATTGATAGAAGTGTAATCAACAGTAAGTGCACCATTGATACTACTATTATTTGTACGTACAGAAAGATTTTTGAGAGTTGTGGACGTATTGTCTAATTGCAATTGCGTTGCTAGGTTTTTTATTTGAAAACCACTTCGATCTATAAATGACAAGTTTTCCACAGAAGCACTTGCATTTCCTGGCTTGTATGCAACAGAATTGGCTTTTAAGTCTACATTCTTAAACTGAATATTTTCTGCATTGAAAACATTTCTAACCAAAATCGTTCTTCCTGTCTTCGCCGAAATTTCATTATTGACGAGCTCAACTTTATCAGCAGTTATCGTCCATTCTGGCCATTCAAAGTTTGTTGAACCGACAGTTGGTGCTAGTTGCTGAAATTTTATAATCGAATTTTTTAAATTTAAATCACCAACGCCAATAATTTGTTTTTCTAAATCTAATGTAGGCACTTGTGTGCGTAATTCGTCAATTGTCAAATCCAACTCAAGATATTCTGGAGCAGAAGTATACGCAATCTCCGTTTTCTTTACGTCAAGATTTTGAATCGAAATAAAAGGTAGTTTGGTTGCTTCTTCTGCAGCTACAACAGGAAATGCCTTTGTTTGATTGTATTTTATTGTTCCATCAGCTACGATTGCATTCTTTACGTCAAAACGCATTTTTACAATATCAACATCCTTTGCTTCAAGATTGAGTGTATTTAACTTCATAGCACTCTCAATTCCTAAAACAGCATCATTGTAGGTTACGTCTATATCCTTAAAATTGAGTGCGCCTAGCTTTATTTTTAGTGCTTCTTCTGTAGTTTGTGTAGTTGTATCTTGGGTGGCGAAAGCATCCAGCAAAAAATCATAATTAAATTTTGAAATACTATCTTTTCTAGAAATATTCGCTTTGAGTCCTTCTGATTCTAACCACTTTAGATGAAATGCATTTCCTCTGATAAGCGGCATTAAGGCTATTGAAGCTTCTATATTTTCAGAATATACCAACGTATCACCTTTTTTATCTTCTAAATAAAGACCTTCAAGTAGTAAATTGCCAGAGAAAGTAACATAGAATTTTTTAATTTCTACTTTCGTGTTGGTTTTGTTTGATATATAATCAGTGATTTCCGTTACAATAATATCTTGTCCCCACTGGCTTCTGATACATAATATGAGCGAAACAAAAAGTATAAGAATTACTAAAATTGTTCTTTTTACGATTTTCCAAAACAAAGATTTTTTTGTTTTCTTTTGCTGCTCCATTACTATTTGATGAAATAAATTTGACTTGTGTTTATAAAGTCTTCAATAGTATTAAAAGTCAAGCCATTGGTATGAATCGCTTCATGTCTATTGAAAACAGCAATATTTTGAACAAATGTACTTAAAAAACAAATAGTGAATTAACGCTAATGCATTTTTCATGTTAATTTCAACAAATGGGAATTATTATATGTTTGGTATATATTTTTAAGGTTTCGTGTTTTTTACACTTACTTCTACTAAAAATAGTAGGATTTTATACAGCATAAAAAAACCAGCGAAGTTTACTTCACTGGTTCAATGTAAGTTGTTTTAAAATTGTCAATCTATTTAGAACGACTCATTATCTACAAATTCCAACTGGCTGGCATGAGATTGTAGGACATCCATTTGAAGGGTTACATCCTACGTTTGTTTGATTGCAACCAATGTTATTTGTTGGACATCCGTTAGTACATCCATCTGATGGACAGCCTTGTGTCTCAGCGCAAATTCCAACTGGTTGACATGAGATACTTAAAAAAGTTCCGCCTTTTACTGTAGATTCGTTAAAGTTAGAAACCATCTTCTTGTTTAAATTTAATGATCTTAGATTCTTTTTTTTCATGATATAAAATTTTAGTTATACCATAAATATAAAGGTTTCAATTTTTTAATAAAATGAAAGGTTCTCGGTATTTATAAATTGTAAGTAATATAAAACAGAAATGATTTTACATTCTTAATTAGGAAATTTATAATCACAAATCATGTCCGATTTTCATAATACGTTATAAAACAGGTATGTTTTTTAAGATATTCACAAAATTTCTGTAAAAAGCACCATTCAATGTATAACATAAAGCTATAATTTGTAGGTTTGTACCAATGAATACTCAAAATAAAATATACAATAGAAAACCCAGTTTGCGCTTGCGCAACCGACGCCGCTAATTCTACAATCTAGCAGTACACTCTATTCAATAATTTTATTTTTCTATTTCTTGCATTATTTAATACACATATCATCTTTTCAAAATGTAGTTATTTCTCAAAATAACAGCATTCCTGCACGCCGCTTTTTTCCACGCCGCCCGTAAGGGTCATTTCTATTTGGGAACTTTGGCGCGTCCGGTTCTTCTTTTCAACATACATCAAACAAAATTTTAATCATTTTAATTTAACACAATGGAAATTGTCATTGCTAACAATTCACATAGCGTGCACGCTGAAGTTATTTGCGAAACTATTTTACAAGCCGCTCAATTAAGAGGAACAGGAATAGCCAAACGAAAGCCCGAATACATTATTTCAAAAATGGAACAAGGAAATGCGGTCATTGCTTTAGATGGTGATGAATTTGTTGGCTTTTGCTATATAGAAGCTTGGAGTCATGGGAAATTTGTCGCAAACTCAGGATTAATAGTTCATCCAAATTACAGAGGAAAAGGCATAGCAAAACAAATCAAGAAAAAAGTTTTTGAACACTCCAGAACCAAATTTCCCAATGCAAAAATATTCAGTATTACCACAGGATTAGCTGTCATGAAACTCAACAATGAGTTAGGTTACAAACCTGTAACATTTTCTGAATTGACCGAAGACCAATCTTTCTGGAATGGTTGCCAAACGTGTAAAAATTTTGATGTACTAAAACGTACAGAACAAAAAATGTGCTTGTGTACAGGCATGTTGTACGATCCAAATTCAAGCGATTTAACTCAAAAAACGAAAGTAAAAGAAACAGTTTTTAACAGATTGAAAAGTATCAAACAAACCTTGTTTCTAAAAAAAGATAAAAAATGAAAACTCCAAAAAAATTAGTACTTGCGTATAGTGGCGGTTTAGATACGTCGTATTGCGCCATTCATTTAACGAAAGAGCAGCATTTTGAAGTACATGCTGTAAGTGTCAACACAGGCGGATTTACGCAAAAAGAAATAAACACAATTGAAGAAAATGCTTATAAAATGGGCATTTCAACCTATAAAAACATCAATGCGATTACAACTTTCTATCAAAAAGTAGTCAAATATTTAATTTTTGGAAACGTATTAAAAAATAACACCTATCCATTGTCTGTAAGTGCTGAACGTATTGTGCAAGCTATCGAAATTATTGAATATGCAAAAAGTATCAATGCTTCATACATTGCGCACGGAAGTACGGGCGCTGGAAATGATCAAGTGCGTTTTGATATGATTTTTCAAACGTTGGCTCCTGAAATTGAAATCATTACACCAATTAGAGATCAGAAACTAACACGTGAAGCAGAAATCAGTTATTTAAAAGATAATGGTGTCGATTTATCTTGGGAGAAAGCAAAATACTCCATTAACAAAGGACTTTGGGGAACAAGTGTTGGCGGTGAAGAAACGTTAACTTCTCACAAAGCATTACCCGAAAAAGCATATCCTTCACAGTTACAAAAGCAAGAAGCTGAAAAACTACAACTCACTTTTTCAAAGGGAGAATTAGTCGCTGTAAATGGTGAACAAAATAACCCAGAAATCAACATAGAAATATTGAATACATTGGCTTCAAATTTTGCTATTGGAAGAGATATTCATGTCGGAGATACAATTGTTGGTATAAAAGGAAGAGTCGGATTTGAAGCCGCCGCTGCAATTATTTGTATCAAAGCGCATCATTTATTAGAAAAACATACACTTACCAAATGGCAATTGCAACACAAAGAATACTTAGCTAATTTTTACGGAATGCATCTGCATGAAGGACAATACTTAGATCCTGTAATGCGTGACATTGAAAGCTATTTAGAGAGCAGTCAAGCAAAAGTTTCTGGTGATGTTTTTATTACGTTAAAACCGTACCATTTTACTTTAGATGGAATCCAGTCAAAACACGATTTGATGAACGCAGAATTTGGTAGTTATGGCGAAATGAACTCTGGTTGGACAGCTGATGAAGCGAAAGGGTTCATCAAAATTATTGGGAATCAAAACAAAATATATCAACAAGTAAACTCAGCAAAATGATACAAGTCGGAATTATCGGTGGCGCAGGTTACACGGCAGGAGAACTGATTAGATTGCTCGTACATCATACAAAAGTGAACATCAATTTTGTATACAGTACTTCAAATGCTGGCAACAACATTAGTGATGTACATCAAGATTTGGTCGGAACTATTGATCAGTCTTTTTCAAATGCAATACAAACTGATGTAGATGTTGTGTTTTTATGTTTGGGACATGGAAATTCGAAAGCATTTCTAGCAAAAAACACCTTTTTAAAAAATACAAAAATTATTGATTTAAGTACTGATTTTAGATTGAACGATGATCAAAAATTTGGAGATTCTTCTTTTGTATACGGATTGCCAGAATTACAAAAAGAAGTCATCAAAAAAGCACATTTTATAGCCAATCCAGGTTGTTTTGCTACCGCAATTCAATTGGCATTATTACCATTAGCACATCACGGATTGTTACAAAACGATGTACATATCAATGCGGTAACAGGCGCAACAGGTGCTGGAACTTCATTGTCAAAAACGACACATTTTGCGTGGAGAGATAATAATTTTTCATACTACAAACCGTTCACGCATCAACATTTAGGAGAAATCCATCAAACCGTGCAACTATTGCAAAATGATTTTGATGCTGAAATTAATTTCATACCAACTAGAGGAAACTTTAGCAGAGGTATTTTCGCAACAGCGTACACAAAATTTAAAGGTGATGTTGAAGAAGCTGAAATACTATACAAAAGCTTTTACAAAGATGCCGCTTTTACTTTTTTAAGTGACAATCAAGTGCATTTAAAACAAGTTGTAAACACAAATAAATGCTTGGTACATCTTCACAAACACGAAAATAAATTATTAATCACAAGTAGTATTGACAATCTTTTAAAAGGTGCTTCTGGTCAAGCAGTTCAGAATATGAATTTAATGTTTGACTTTGAAGAAACGGAAGGATTACAGCTAAAAGCCAACTTTTTTTAAACACAAATAATTATGAGTCTATTTAATGTATATCCATTATTCAATATAGTTCCCGTAGCTGCAAAAGATGTATTTGTGTACGATGAAAATAACACAAAATACCTTGATTTGTACGGTGGACATGCTGTAATTTCTATCGGACATTCACATCCAACATATGTAGCTGCGATTTCAAATCAACTGCAAAAAATAGGGTTTTATAGCAATTCTGTTCAAAATCCGTTACAAGAAAAATTAGCACAGCAACTAACAAGTATATCAAACTGTAAAGGATATGAATTATTTCTATGCAATTCTGGTGCAGAAGCGAATGAAAACGCATTAAAACTAGCATCATTTTACACACGTAAAACAAATATATTAGCTTTTGAAAATTCGTTTCACGGACGAACTTCAGCCGCAGTTGCCGCAACCGATAATGCAAAAATTGTAGCGCCTTTAAACGCACAGCAAAAAGTAACTTTTGTAAACTTAGGAGCTTTGAAAGCTGTTGAAAATGTGCTAAAAGAAAATAAAACCTGCGCCGTAATTATAGAATGTATTCAAGGTGTTGGCGGCTTGGACGAAAGTACTACAGCATTTTATCAAGGATTGGAAATTCTCTGTAAAAAATACAACACGTTATTAATTGCGGATGAAGTACAAGCTGGTTTTGGACGAACTGGCGATTTCTTTTCGTTTCAAAAACATCTTATTACACCAGATATTATTTCTATGGCAAAAGGCATGGGAAATGGCTTTCCAATTGGCGGAATTTTAATTCATCCAAAAATCAAAGCTTCTTACGGTTTGTTAGGAACAACTTTTGGCGGAAATCACTTGGCATGTAGCGCCTCTTTAGCTGTATTAAATGTAATAGAGGAAGAAAAATTGATGCAAAACGCTACTGAAATTTCCAAGTACTTTCTAGCGGAAGCGAAAAAAATTCCCCTAATTAAAAACACAAAAGGGAGAGGATTGATGCTGGGATTGGAATTTGACTTTCCAGTGGCAGAATTGCGTAAAAAGCTGATTTATAAACATCACATATTTACCGGAAGTGCCGCCAATCCGAATGTTTTAAGAATACTTCCGCCATTGACAATTACGAAACAACATATACATACATTTTTTGAAGCTCTAAAAAAGGTATTAGCATGAAAAAATATACTACTATTTACGATTTAGCACATATTCCCAAGACGATTCAGGAAGCAATTCAGTTAAAAGAAAATCCTTTTGCATATGAAGACTTAGGAACACATAAAACATTGGTAATGTTATTCTTTAATGCAAGTTTGCGAACGCGATTGAGTACTGAAAAAGCGGCGAAAAATTTAGGAATGAACGTCATGATTTTAAACATAAACAATGCTTGGAATTTAGAATTTGAAGAAGGTACAATCATGAATTTGAATTCATCTGAACATGTGAAAGAAGCCGCACAAGTTATTTCGCAATATGCTGATATTATTGCTATCAGAGCATTTCCGAGTTTAGAAGATAAAGAAAAAGATAGTTCTGAATGGATTTTGAACAGTTTTGTAAAATATGCAACTGTTCCAATTGTCAATATGGAAAGCGCGACCATGCATCCGTTGCAAGCGTTGGCTGATGCAATTACGATTGAAGAGTTAAAAACGAAACAAAAGCCAAAAGTAGTTTTATCATGGGCGCCACATCCAAAAGCGTTGCCGCAAGCTGTCGCAAATTCGTTTGTGAAAATGATGCAACAGCTAGATATTGATTTTAGCATTACGCATCCAAAAGGCTATGAACTCAATTCGAAAATTACTAAAAATGTTCCGATTCATTACAAGCAAGAAGAGGCTTTGAAAGATGCCGATTTTGTGTACGTAAAAAACTGGAGCAGTTACGAATCGTATGGAAAAGTGTTGCATAAAAATCCTAATTGGATGCTTACGGAAGCGAAACTAAAAGAAGCAAAATTTATGCATTGTTTACCTGTGAGAAGAAATGTTGTGGTAGAAGATGCGGTGTTGGATAGTGAAAATTCTATTGTCATTCAACAATCGCTCAACAGAGTGTATTCGGCGCAAATTGTCTTGAAAAAAATCTTAGAAAATATATAGCTATGGAAACACTGAAAATTGTAAAAATTGGCGGACAGCTTATTGATAATGATGTAGCTTTAAATTCTTTTTTGGATGATTTTGCTCAGTTAGATACGCCTAAAATTTTAGTGCATGGTGGTGGAAAATCTGCTACAAAACTTGCGCAACAAATGAACATTGGAGTACAAATGATTAACGGAAGACGTATTACAAATGCTGCAACTTTAGACATTATTACGATGATGTATGCAGGAAAAATTAATACAAAAATTGTTGCAAAATTACAAGCTAAAAACACCAATGCGATTGGATTTTCTGGAGCTGATGGCAATAGTATAATTTCTGTAAAACGTCCCGTAAAAACTATTGATTATGGTTTTGTGGGCGATATTAAAAAAGTAAACATTCAACACTTACAAATACTTATTAATCATGGAATTACACCTGTTTTTTGCGCAATTACACATGATAAAAAAGGTCAGTTATTAAACACGAATGCTGATGCCGTAGCTTCCGAATTGGCAATTGCTTTTACAGAAAATTATACAACGGAATTGTATTATTGTTTTGAGAAAAATGGCGTCTTAGAAGATATAACTAATGACGATTCTGTGATTGAAACGATTGATGCTGAAAATTATCAAACGTTACTTGAAAACAAGATTATTGCGGATGGAATGTTGCCAAAACTCTCCAATTGTTTTCATGCGATTGATCATCAAGTGGAAAAAGTCCATATTGGGAAATCGACTATGCTGTTACATAAAAACACGAAACACACAACAATTCAAAAATGAACATTAAAGAATTAACACGCGAAGCAATTGTATTGCTAAAAAAGCTCATAGAAACGCAATCTTTTTCCTCTGAAGAAGAAGGAACTGCAAAGCATATAGAAAATTGGTTTCAGCACTATCAAATTCCTTTTAAACGAACGAATAATAATATTTGGGCGACTAATTTACATTTTGATGAAAACAAACCAACATTGTTGCTCAATTCGCATCACGACACCGTAAAACCGAATAATGGATATACAAAGAATCCGTTTGAAGCTATTGTTGAAAATGGAAAATTATATGGTTTGGGAAGTAATGATGCTGGCGGATGTTTGGTTTCACTCATAGCAACATTTACCGATTTTTATGCACAAGCTGATTTACAATACAACCTTGTCATTGTCGCGTCCGCAGAAGAAGAAAGTAGCGGAGAAAACGGATTGAATAGTATGCTTTCCGTCATTCCAAAAGTAGATGTTGCCATTGTTGGTGAACCTACGTTGATGCAATTGGCTATTGCCGAAAAAGGATTGGTGGTTTTTGACGCTGTAGTAAAAGGAACGCCAAGTCATGCCGCACATCCAAATACGGACAACGCTATTTACAATACCATTGATGTTTTAAAATGGTTTCAAGAATTCACGTTTGAGAAAACGTCTGCTGTTTTGGGTGATGTAAAAATGACCGTAACGCAGATTAATGCAGGAAAACAACACAATGCGGTTCCTGCAAACGTAAAATTAGTCGTAGATGTTCGTGTGAATGATGCCTACTCCAATAAAGAGATTGTTGAAATACTGAAGAAAGAATCTCCTTGTACAGAAATTATTCCGAGAAGTTTACGGCTAAACTCCTCTTCTATTCCGAAAACACATGCATTGGTACAAGCTGGAATTGCGTTAGGTAGAGAAACCTATGGTTCGCCAACGTTGTCGGATCAAGCAGTATTATCATGTCCGTCTTTAAAATTAGGGCCTGGCGATAGTACACGTTCGCATACGGCTGATGAATTTATCTATGTACATGAAATAGAAGAAGGCATTGATTTATATATTAAAATAGTAAAAGAAATAGTATGAAGGTAGTATTGAGCTGTGAGATATTAGTATTGAGATTTTTCATAGAACGTTTCTCAATATTCAATACTAACTACTAAAATTAAAAAAAACAGCTTCCTGACTTCATTTCGGATTCGCTCAATATGACACGCAGGAATGACAAAATAAGACTTATGAAACTCTGGGATAAAGGAATTACTATAGATAAAAAGATTGAAGGATTTACTGTTGGAAACGACAGGGAAATTGATTTACATATTGCTAAATACGATATACAAGCATCGTTAGCACATGCCAAGATGTTGGAAACGATTGATATTATTTCTACCGAAGAATTGCAACAACTTTCCGAAGGATTACACGAATTACAGTCGCAAGTAACACATGGAACTTTTGTGATTGAATCGAAATTTGAAGATGTACATTCAAAAATTGAATTCGAGCTGACTCAAAAATATGGTGATGTTGGAAAGAAGATTCATACCGCACGTTCTCGAAACGATCAAGTTTTGGTGGCATTACAATTATTCTACAAAGACAATTTAAACAATATTAAAAATCAGACACGTACATTGTTTGATACACTTTTAGAACTTGCAGAAACGCATAAAGAAGCATTATTACCCGGTTATACACATTTGCAAGTTGCTATGCCTTCTTCTTTTGGATTGTGGTTTTCCGCGTATGCAGAATTGTTAATTGACGATATATATGTGTTGGATGCGGCTGTAAAAACCGTAGATCAAAATCCGTTAGGTTCAGCGGCAGGATATGGAAGTTCATTTCCGATAGATAGAAATTTCACAACACAAGAATTAGGTTTTAATACGTTGAAATATAACGTTGTTGCCGCGCAAATGAGCAGAGGAAAAAGTGAACGAACTGTTTCAATGGCTTTAGGCAGCTTGTCTAATACTTTGACACGATTTGCCATGGATATTTGCTTGTATATGAGTCAGAATTTTGATTTTATTTCTTTTCCTGATGCGTTAACGACGGGAAGTAGCATTATGCCGCATAAGAAAAACCCTGATGTTTTTGAATTGATTCGTGGAAAATGCAATAAGATTCAAGCGTTGTATACCGAAATGCTTTTACTTACGAATAACTTACCTAGTGGTTATCACAGAGATTTTCAACTGTTGAAAGAACACATGATTACAGCTTTTGAAGACTTGAAAAATGTGTTGGAGATATTCAATCATTCCATTCAACAAATTACCGTGAAGAAAATCGATTTGAATGATGAAAAATACCAATACCTTTTTACAGTAGATAGTATTAATAATTTGGTCATGGATGGAATTTCTTTTAGAGAAGCGTATCAGCAAATCGGAAAACAAGTTCAAAAAGGAACTTATTCGGCAGCAACTTCTAAAAAACATTCACATATTGGAAGTATTCATAATTTGTGTTTGGATGCGATACGAGATAAGTTTCCTGATTAACTTGAAAAATTGAACATCAATAAATAAGAAAGCCTTACTGAAAATAGTAAGGCTTTTGTTTTTCTAATCTCGAACCTTTGAAGTTCGAACTTTTTGATTCGGTATTTGAAAAATATAAGTCTGATTGGTCAAAAAAATGTTCCGAAGTAATCTGTATGTGATATCGTAATGGATAGTACATTTTTCATACTTGTTTCTAATTTTATTGCAATAATTTTATCATTTCAACAGCAACTCCACTAGCAGATGCTGGATTTTGACCTGTTATCAAATTCCCGTCGGTAACAACAAACGGATCAAAAGGTGTCGTATTCGAGAATAGCGCACCTTGTTTTATTAATTCATCATCCAACATAAATGGAATTACATCTCCTAATAAATGCTTATCCATAGCTTCTTCTGCTTTTGTAAACGAATTAATTCTTTTTCCTTTTAATAAGTTACGACCATCTGATAAAATGACATTTAGCAACGCACTTGGCCCGTGACATACAGCACCAATAATTTTATTGCTTTCATATGCATTTTTTATGATTTCTTTTAGCAACGGATTATTGACCATATCCGTCATTAAACCTAAACCTCCTGGAAAGAATATAGCGTCATAAGCTTCCATATTTACGTCGCTTAGTTTGTGACTAAAGTTTAAGCGTTTGAATCCGTTACTTTCTATGAAATTTTTACTGTTTTTTTCGGATGCATTATAACCCACATATGGTGGAGCACCGCCAAGTATGCTGGTGAAATCTACTGTGAAACCTTTGTTGATAAATTCAAAATAAGGAGTTGCTATTTCCGAAAATTCATAACCTGCTGGATGTTTGCCTGTTCCTGTAACACTGGTACTTGTGACTATAAATAAGATATGTTTCATCGATTTGTGTATTGATTAGTTAAAACCAAAGGAAGCTACTGTACCTTCCTTTGGTTTGATTGAATTTTAAGCTATTACCGATTTCCAGAAATACCTACTTTATGCAATGCAGCAGCCAATTGTTTTGGTGCCGTTTCTAAAGGTACATGTCCGTATGCTAACGTTACTGATTCAGTAATACCCAACATTTTTTGTCCATGTCTTTGTGCTTTTAGTGTGATTACTCTATCTAAAGTCGTTTCAATGTACGCCTTTGGAACTTTTCCAAAATTTTCTTCTGTTGTGATTACTTTTTCAAAAAATGGAGCTGTTGCTTGTGCGACAAGATTAGGAAGTACAGCATCAATTTGCGCATCTGTAGCACCTGTAAATACAATGTTTTTTATTGTTTCTCTAGTCATCGTTACCGTACTTTTATCTTCCGAAAAAAGTAGGTTTTCAAGGAACTCACTTCCTTCGTCTTCTTCAAAAACCTCAACAGCCGTTTTCCCTTCGTAAGGTACTGCTGAAGCTATGAATACTAGTTTTTCAATTTTTTCTGGCATTTCTTCAGCTACTTTAGAAATTATGAATCCTCCAAAGCTGTGTCCAACTAGTATAACTTGACCCTCAGTTTTTGTTAGTTCGTCTTTGACACGATTCGCATAAAGCGCTATATTGATTGTAGCTGTTGGTGTTTTATCGTTACCATGTCCTGGCAAATCGATTGCATTTACGGTATGCCCATTTTTCTCTAAATAAGCTGTCGTTTCTTTCCATGACCAAGCACCTTCCCATGCGCCATGAATTAATAAAAATGTTTTATTTGAATTTTTCATTGTGTTCATTTTTAAAGTTTTGTTTTTTTATAAATGGATATCGTGATGTTGATGTCCATTTACGGTTATTCTAATCGTAGTGAATAGTATTTATTCCACTACTTGATAATTTAGCACTCACTACATTAAATATGTACTGATGCAAAGTTGAGCTCACTTTGAAGTTTAGACGTTGTCATATGACACCATTTTCAATTTGAAGTTTTTTTGAAATTGTGTAAAGATTCAGTGTGTTTTAAGGAACGTGTCCATAAATCTATTTGTTCAATGGCTTTCGTTAGTGCTAAAATTTGCTTGTTGCTAAAATGTGGCTTTAGAAGCATGCAAACTTGCTCATAGTTTTTACTTGTATTCGCGCTAAGTATGTAATCTGTTAAAGCAAAAAGTGCACATTCTTTTTCTGAAAAATTTGGAACAAAATTCCACACAGAAACTAAGGTCAATCTAACATCTGTCTCTCCAAAATTTTTAAGCTCTTTTAAGTGAAGATTGATAGAATAGTTACACTTATTTAGATAACCAATTCTGAGTCTGACGAATTCTAAATGACGAATTTCTATGATAGAATTCATGTTTTTAGTAGTTGTGTAAAGAACTACTTCGATTTCGGTTCGAAGTAGTTCAGACTTGTTCTTTTTTTACCCTTCAGAAATTGCGGCTCCTAATTCGTCATTCGTCATGGCAATTCCGTCAAGATTCCATCCACCATTTACGGCATGTACAACATTTACATAGATATTGTCTTTGGGTTGTTTTCCACCAGCTAGTTTGTAAATAATTTCGGTAACTTCCATAAAATGTTGTTTGACAATTGAATGGTCAGCTAATGCAAACGAAGGAACTTTCCATTCTGCCCAAGCACCTGAAAATTCTTCTCCTCCAGAAAAAGATAATCCTTTTGGTATTATATGAACATTGGCGGTGATGTTTGGTGTCATTACTGTATTACCCGTTAAACCATGATTTTTTAAGAAGGAGTTTGTAATTTGAACTACGGCTTCTTTTATTTTTTCTGAAGGCAAAACACCTTCTGTAACTGTTAATGTAAGTGGCATGCTGTATATACTTTTAAAATTGTGAACTTTAGTGCTCATCAACAGTACAAAGATGCCACCGATTGGAAGTTTAAAAGTTGTCATATGACAATGTTTTCAATGAAATAAAATTGAGTTACGAATGAAAATAAGAGTTTTTGATTGGAAGATTTTTGTAATTATATGTACGCATGTAAAATGTCATAAAACGATAAAGTGATTCAGTAACTATTTGACAAAAATTTGAAATTAAAATTCATTTTATTGTTTAGATTGATTTTATAGGTTTCTTACGTAAATTGGTTTTCATTATTAACATTCCAGAAATAATTAATAGTGCACTTATAAAATGATACATACATAGTTGTTCATTAAAAAATACTGCGAATAACGCGGTAAATAAAGGCACCATGTTCATAAATATTCCTGCTTGGTCTGCTCCTGCTTTTTGAACTCCATGATTCCAAAAGTAAAAGACAATACCCGTTCCAACTATTCCTAATCCACAAATAGCAAACCAAAACTGAATAGTGTGTGAAGTTATATTTTGCAGTTCACTGAAGGGTAAAAAGAATACGATACCAATCAACGTACATACAACAGCTAAAAAGGTGAAGCTTGTATTTTCTATTTCAGTAGCATATTTTTTTACCCAAACATGATGCAATGCAAAGAAGATATTCGCAATTAGTATGAAACCATCATTGTAGCTAAAACTTATATTTTGAAAATCGGTGATATTTCCTCTTAAGATAAGGTATAAAACGCCTAGGAATGAAATTACAATTCCTATGAAGTGTTTTGTTTTTAATGAGGTTTTCAATATGATACTTGAAAACAGAATTGTTAGTGCAGGATTAAGTCCAATAATAAGCGCCGCATTGATAGCTGTACTATTCTTTAAACCAAGAAATAAAAATAGATTGAATCCTAATAAACCGACACCGCCCACAAGAAATGCACCTTTAATGTTTGAACGATTTAAGCGTAATGATTTTAAGTTTTTATATGCCAATAAGAATAGCGTGATGCTTGCGAAAGTGAAACGCCAAGCAATGGTTTCTATGAAGCTTATTTCTGCCAATACAATTTTGGAAAGGTGAAAGTTTAGTCCAAAAAATAACGCGGCAATTATAAAATAAATGTTGGCTTTCATGTATTGTGAAATTTTAGATTTTGTGAATACATCAAAGTTTGGAAGAAGTAAAAAAGTAAAAATGGTCTTATGAAAACAATTTGCGCAGTGGATTTTTAATTTTTAAAGTTGCGCACGTAATTTACTCAATGTAGAGTTTGTCATTCCTAAATAAGATGCCACAGCTTTGCTTGAAATTCTGGATAATAATTTAGGTTCATGTTCCATCACCCAGCGCAATTTGTCAATACCTTCCATTCCTAAGAAACTATAAATTCGCATTTGAGAGTGAATAAAAGAAAATTCCATAAATTTAGTATATACATCTCTAAATTCAGGAACGGTTTCTACAAGTTTAAAAAAACTATCTCTACTGATCACAAGCAATTCCGAAGGTTCAAAAGAGACTAAGAAATCTCTGGATGGTTTTTGCAAAACAAAACTGGTAATCGCTGCAATTATTTGATCTTCCAACGCAAAATATGCTGTTGCCTCATTTCCTTTATTGTCAACTTCATACATTCGAAGACAACCTTTGTTTATGAAGTAGAAATTTTTACACACTTGCCCAACGGAACATAAAACTTCATTCCGTTTTGTTTTTAGCGGTTTGAAATGTGGTACAACTTTTTGAATGGATTCACTATTAATAGTTGAATGATCTTTAAGGTATTGTTCTAATTGCGTATACATTTTTTCATTTTAACTCACGATTACTTGTCGTAAAATATAGCTACTTCTTTTAAATTTTATTTGATTTTTTTAGAAAGATAAAGCCTCTATTACGTTTACATGATGCTGTATTTCGTGTTTTTTTTTACACTTGTCTGTCTTTTTCTTCTATTTCAAGATCATTGATACTTGCGTACCTTTTTTCCATGAGACCATTTTTGTCAAATTCCCAGTTTTCATTTCCGTATGCTCTGAGCCATTTTCCATGTTTATTTTTATATTCATATTCAAATCTGACCGCTATTCTATTGTCTGAATGTGCCCAATATTCTTTCTTTAGTTTGTAGTTTAATTCGTTTTTCCATTTTTCTGTTAAAAAGGATACAATTTCATTTCTCCCATTAATGAATGTGTTTCTATTTCGCCATTCGCTATCAACAGTATATGCCAAACTTACTTTTTCTGGATTTTGTGAATTCCAGGCATCTTCAGCTAGTTGAATTTTTTGTTTTGCAGTTGCCAACGTAAATGGTGGAAGCGGATGTTTTTGTTCCATAATTCAAGTATTTATAATAAATTTTCTATTCTATTTTTTAATTTCTCCCTGATTTACGCTTATTAAATCAAAATCAGAAATGTCAAGCACATTCCCAATTTTTAAAGGGCTTTCAGATTGTTTTTTGTCATTATCACATGAGATTATAAGAAAGCTGACTAAAATTAGTATCAAGATTTGTTTAGGCATAAGTATTTTCTATATTTCCAGTTTTTATATGCTTTAAAAATTTAATTTACTTTTTCAAAAACGAGTCCTACACCAGAGTTATCTTCTCCTCCATGTGTAAAAATCATTTTTTCTTCTGTTAGAAAAATACATTTTGCTATAAAAAACTCATAGTAAGCGTCTTGGCTGGAATAACCTCCTCTAGAAAAGTTTAAATAAAGTTCTTGGAATTCAGAGTTATAATTGTAAGATGCAGAACTTGCTTCATTAGGGAAATTGTTATAGCAAACCTCACTTCCAAATTCTGTATCGCTATTTGTGTCATTAACATAAAACGTATATATGTCATCACTCACACAATCAGTAAATTCTATATTAAGCTCCAAATCCTTGTAGGATGAATAATAGCTGGTTATCTGCCATCTTTTAGTATTGTTATCATGCAAATAAATCAACGATTCTTCCGTAATAATTGTTGGATCACCAATGTCATCGTCGTTTGAGCAGTTTGTTAAAATCAGTAATATAATGAGGCTTCTAAAGATTAAAGAGGCATTTTTCATTGTTTTTTAGTTTTAATGTTTACAAGGCAAAGTTGTGTTTTTAATCATTTTATTTAGAATATACACGCAGCGTAAAATATATATGTGTTCGAAACTAATTCAGAAGCAATAAATCAAACCCGTTCGTACATAGTGAACTGTCTATATTAATTAGTTAATTCCATAATCATTTTCCGTCCTTGCATATCAACTTCATGTCTAATTACTTGTCTCGTATTAGCATCTATGTAATAAGTACTCATAGCTTTATTACCTGATATATCATCTGTTACGTTCACGATCCAAACTGTTTTATTCCTATTTTCTGGCATTTTGCCTTTTTCAACATTTTTAATAAATGCTTTTAGTTTTCCTGTTTTAGCGCTTGGATTGTAATCAAAAATTGAAATCGTTTTTTGATACCCTTTTTTTAATGGAAGCCACCTAATCAATTGTGGATAGATATTACTATCAAAATAACTACCTGAAGTAGTTTCAGATATTTCGCTTTTGATATTTGTTTTTTTGTCAAAATAATAACCCGTTACTTTTTCATCAAAATTAAGTACCATATCTCTTTGCTGATTGTATGAAGAATGGTAAATGGGTTTAAGACTATTTATAGTAGCAATAGTACTATCAACCCATTTAGTTTGCGTATGCTTCATTTCAACAGCAGTAATAATTAACACGTTATTTTTAACTTTTTTTATCTCCGTTTTAATTTTTCCTATCTCTATTTTGGAAGTGTCTTGTTGGACAAACCAAGTCATTTCGTAACTCTCATTTTTGATAAATTCTGAATCAAAAGAATTGTTTACTGGTGTCATTGTGGACTCTTGCCCAAATGAACTCATGGAGATAATTACCAATAGGACTGTTAATAGGATATTTTTCATAAATTATTTTTTAAATATTGTGTTAACTAGATGTAGATACGATTTAATTGTCTCTATTTGCATTGCCCATAACGCAGTTCACATTATTGACAATTATTACTTTTAGTTAGAACAATTATTATTTATTAAGTCATCTAAAGTCGGATTATAGCTATTTAACTCTGGAAAAAACAAAAGTGTTGGATTAGCTTGTGCAAGTTGGACTAAGGAACAATAATCTGTCAATGATTCATTCAAACTGATTCCTATGTGATTAGAAAAAGTAATTCCATCTAAGCCATCAATAGTTTCTAAATTATCGTTACCAAGAATTAAAACCTGAGGGACTGATTGTAAATTTTCTAACCCATTTAAGTTAGTTAATGTTAAATTAAAAAATAAAGAAAATTGATTACCAATAGTCGTTAGGTTGTTTAAGGAGCTTAAAGTTTCCAAGCTATCATTATTTTCAATTGATAAAGTATCTGAAATGCTCGCTAAATTATCAATACCAACTAAAGAAATAAGTTCAGGATTATCTTTAATTACTAAAAGATTTAATTCTGTAATATTTTCTAACCCTTGTAAAGACTTTAAATTGTCATTGTTTAAAATATAGAGTCTACCATTAATTGCTTCCAAGTTTTCAAAGGCTCTTAGGTCTTCAATGTCATCTGTGTTTCTGATAATTAAATTACCATTAATTGTTTTGTATCCTTGAATAGCCGGATCCTCTAAGTCAGCCAGCGAGTTGATTTCTAAGTTCCCATCAAAATGAGTTATTAAATCCATTGTTACTGTGTCATCGTCTGAAGAGCAAGAGATTGTTAAACACACTAGCATGATAATTGCTAGTAATTGTTTTTTTATCATAATTCCTATTTTTTCGTTTATTTTTAATTCAATTTTTTTGTGAAAGCATTTTTTCTTCCTTTCATTTAGACACTGTGATTGTCAAAATGTTTTTTTAATTATTCAGAAGTAAATACCGTTAGATTTCATGATATATTGGCAACTAACTTTCCATTGCGATTTGATATGCCTTAAAATTTATATCCTAACGAAAATTGAAATACACTGTTTCTAATATCTGGGTTTTCTCCAATTGTTGTAATACCATGATTATAGCGCATTTGCGCAAATAAATGAGAACCGAAATTATATCCAACACCAACATTAAGTCCAAAATCAAAAGTTGAGGCATCTGTATCAAGAATAGGAATTGAGGTATTCTTAAATTCTGCCTCGTCATATATCAAAAATGACGCTTGCGGCCCTGCTTCTATACTAAATTTTTCAAATAGGTAATATTTTATCATAAAAGGAATTGCTATATAATCTACTTTTACTTCAACAAAATCGTTCTCTGAACCTTGTGTGGAATACAATAATTCTGATTGAAGTGAAAATTTTTCGTTCAACTTAATTTCGGCAAATACACCAATATGAAAACCCAATACATTATTCATGGCTGTCTCACCTCCCGTAAAGTTTGAAATGTTAAGACCTGTTTTAAGTCCATAATCAACATTTTGAGCTGTAATTGAATTTGATAATCCTAAAATGGCAATAATTGATACTAGCAAAATTTTTTTCATAATTAATCTTTTCATAGTTTATTTTTAATTGAAATGTTACTGTAATAGCTTTTTTTTAGTTTACTTTTATTTTTCGTTTAGATATAAGAAATTCCAAAATATTCTAGATAATTGTTTTTATTGTTTTTATATTTTTCTCAGCTCAACTCTTCTGTTTTTAGCCTTTCCTTTTTCGGTTGAATTGTCCTCTATAGGTTTGGTTTGCCCAAAACCTTCACTTTTTAGTCTCGCTTCATCAATATCTTCATCAGTAAGTGCCATAAGAACAGATTTTGCTCTATTTTTAGATAGCTTCATATTAGCTACTTCATTTCCAACATTATCAGTATGACCTTCTATACTAATTTTTAAATCGGTATTTGCGTTCATCATTTTTGCTATTTCATTTATAACAGTATAAGAATCGGCTTTGATTCTCGATTTACCAGTGTCGAAATTAATATGTAGCGTTGCATATCCTTTGTTATTTATTTCATCTAAAATATCAACAGCTGTAATTTTCTCTATCGTTTGTTTAAAATTTTCATCTTCTACAATTCCTATAGTTCTTGATTTTGAAGAAACTTGAAAGCCTATTTTTTTAGTTGAAGTTTTAAGAACATACATACGAATTGGACTATTAACAACATCTCCAGCATAAAATTCATGCATGTGCCTATATATCGCATTTGGATTGTCTCCCCATTTTTGAGTGAATTCATCTGGAATTTTACCTTCAAAAATTAATTTCGCACCTATTGATTTTAAATATTCTGATACGCTTTTGTCAAATAAATAGTGTTGCCACTCTTTGTCTCCGTCCATCATTAGTTGCATTCTTTGCACTTTACCATCAAGCACAAAAAATGTATTCCCATCAAACATTTCTAACTTATCAAATTCATAGGATTTAGATTCGTTTTTATCGATAATCATGCCTTTTGGCGGCGTAATGTATGGGTAAGCTCCTATATCAACTTTTGATTCAGGAATATGTTCCCAAGAGAAATCTTTTGTTTCTTTTTCATTCGAGAATTCTTTAACTGGCATATCTTTATTAGTAGAAGAAACTTCTTTTTCTTCCGTTTTTTGAGCAGTATTTTCTCCTTTACTATTTTTACAGGAACATAAAATAGCCATTAGTAACAGACTAATTAGGTGCGTTTTTTTCATATTTTAAAATTAAGGATCAAAGCTACTTAATAGAGTCGCGAGTATAATTGATTTAAATCAAATAATCATTTTTTGTTCTTTTGCTTTATCATAGTTGAGCATAACGCTTTGGCTTGAGAATAGTTATAGGT
The DNA here is from genome assembly GCF_965283645.1 of Kordia sp. Classification (GTDB taxonomy): domain Bacteria; phylum Bacteroidota; class Bacteroidia; order Flavobacteriales; family Flavobacteriaceae; genus Kordia. Next base: position 1,375,583 of record NZ_CBDIPG010000001.1, read on the forward strand.
TTCATGAGTGCATTCTTTATTTTGATTAAATTCTATATCCAATTCTTAGGTGTAAATTCACATCAATTTCACTTTCGTCTTCAAGAAATCCAGCTTGTTTTGCAAAGGTGTATCTGTATCCAATTCCTAATCCAGTTTCATGGTTGAAATGTTTTCCAATATTTCGTCTAATTCCCCAAGTTGGTATGATTGAAATGTCACTAACTATACGTATGTTTTCAGTGTTTGAAATCACAAACCAATCTGGATGGTAACTTGTTTTTAATGAAATAAAGTTTCCACTATTTCCGTCAATTCTATGTGATTTCTTTGCTCTTTTATTGAGGTTGTAATAAAATCTTGGTTCCATCGTAAGTACAAGTGTCAATAAAAATCCTGTTCCATCGTAAAAATCTTCTCCCCAAATTCCGCTGTTAAATCCAATTTCAGAACGCAATGCTATTGAATTTGATAACTTCATTTCATTATGTGCCCAGATTCCTAAAAATCCAGTTTGAATACCAAAGATTGATTTTTCAACGCTTGCGTTTTGTGATTTTGCAACTAAAATAAGTCAGCAGAAGAGCAAGGTTACTATGATTTTTTTCATTTAGTTTTGTTTTATTTTGTGTTTTTTATTTAGATAAAAAGAATACTACAAAGTTACTTATTAGGCATGGGTGAAATTTGTATAAATCGGTCGTTTTCGTTTTATGATAGATTTTTCAGAATTTAGCTAGTTTGAAATCAATAAAAGAAAGATTAATCATCGGTAAATTTTAAGATTTTTCCGAATATATATATATATATATATATATATATATATATAGAACTAGCAATCGTTTTTTAGTTATAAAGTGTATTATTCTAATTTGCCTATTAATCCCCAACCATTTGCTTTGTCTATCACAACGCAATGAAATGTGTTTTCACCTTTGTTTAGGTTTAAATATAATTTGTTCGCATCAATATCTAAATGTCCTTGGTATTGCATTCCTTTAGATCTAAACGCATTGTTTCCTTTAAAAATTTCTTTTCCATTTAAATACACAATTATTTTATCGCTGTAATCAAATGAAAATATCTTTACTTGATCAATAGTTGATACAATACTATTTGAAGCCACGGCATAGACTTCCTTGTTTTTTTCGAAATTCCCAGCAGATGGCTTTTGTATGTATTTAGAGAATGGAAGCAAACCAGATTTTTCAGTAGTTACCATTCTATATTTCTCTTTTGAAAAATTGTTAAAGTTTAGTTTTCCTTCAACATAAGGGAATGCTTCTGTTATGTTCCATCGTGAAATAAAATTGAGTTCTGTATTGGGCTGCGCATCCGTTTTTGATATGTTAACAGCTTCTTTGTGTGTTACTTTAAAGTTCGAAAAACGATTTTTAAACAACGAAAAAAGTCCTATTTCTCCTGTACTATGTGTTGTTCTAAGATTGTCAATAGTCAGTACTTTTTTATCATTAACAAAAATAACCGCATTGTTTTTGTTTATTTCAATTCGCAACTTATTCCAACCTTTATTTTTAAAGGTAACATTGGCTTGGTATTCTTTGTATAATTGCCATGTAAGTTCTTCGTTGTACGTTGGTGAGTATTGTATAGCATCAACTTGATTGGATTTGTGAAGTCGCATATACACTTCTTCCATTGTTTTTTGTTGCTTTCTGAAAATAATTCCTGCAAAACTTCTGGATGTGTTGGCATATACGTCAACTGAGATCGTTCCGTTTGAGAAGTTTTTATTTTTTAGAATTACTTTTCCATTTAAAACAAGTGTTTCTTTGTTATCAAATGTTTCAAAAGTAGATGTGCCTTTGTGAGCTTCCCAATTTGAAGCATTCATAGGTATACTAATCGTATTATTTTGTGCAGTTGCTAGTTGCAAACTCAGCAAAATAATAACGAAATTGAAATAGTATAGATTTTTCATAGTGTTAGTAAATTTTTACTGATAGCAAAGATTGAATTTTATTTTTGCAGCGTAAATATCGTTTTATGAGGAATATCTATCATTTTGGTAATATTGACGATATGAACTAGGTGTAACATTTTCATGTCTATTGAAAAAGCGTGTCATATTATTGGCTTCGCTGAAGCTTAGTTCATTTGCAATTTCAGCAACCGTTTTATTGGAATAGCGTAATTCCATTTTAATCTCTTGTAGTAATCTGAAATGAATAATTTCTATAGAAGTACTCCCGAAATGTATTTTTACAATTTCGTTTAATTGATGCCTAGAAACGTTCAAAATGTTGCAATACGCTTCTACTGAATGAAATTTTCGAATATGTATTTCTAATGCTTCTTTAAATTTATAAAGTACTGAATTTGCTTGTGTTTCTGATGAAAGATCATACTCTTTGCAATAGAGTCTGTTCAATTTTGACAACGAAAAATACAAAAGAGATCGGATGATATGAAGGCTATCATTTTGAAAATTATTTATTTCTGATATTATTTCATTGAGTATAAATTGAATTTTATCATATGCTTCTTTTTCCAGTTGTAAATATTGAGGATGCTTTGAATTGTAAAAATATTGAAGTCTGTATACAAAAAGTTTATCATCGAAAAAATCGGATAAGAAATCATTCTGAAAAACCAAGTGAAAACCTTTAACTTCAGTGATATCTATTTCACAACTCTTTTTTTGGTACGGAGAAATAAAAAATAACGTGTTTTTTCCAATAGTAAATGTATTTCCATTTAACTCAATTTCACCTTTCGCTTTTTCAAAAATAAAAATTTCAAAAAAGTCAGTTGTATGCGGTTTGGGCTCAAAGAAAATAGTAGGATTTGTTTCGAATTTATGTAAATCCATTAGCAATTCAAATCCATATTTCTCTTTTTCAAAATGGAAGGTTCGCATTTTTTGATTCTTTTAGTTGAATAAATTATTCGTTAAGATAGGTACTATCATTTTGGACAGCTCATTAAGTGATGACTTTAATTTCTTTTAAAAATTGCTTTGCGTTTTTCGGTGGCTTTATGTTAAGAAGTTCCGCAATAGTTGGCGTTACATCTAAAGTGATTATTGTATCAATTTTTCTTGTTGGAATATTGGAGCCAAAAAACCAGAGGTTGCTTTAGGTAATTTTTCTCAGTATTTTTTTTAAACAGCTAATCATTATTCCGTTTGCACTTTTTACAAAAGAAAAATCTTCGTTATCATCGTTATCTATTGATACTTGCCCAATAACTTTCCTAGTATAAATTATTTCTAAAGTATTTAGATCATAAACTTCTAAAATGGCTTCAGCAACATTCTTTTTTTCACTGTATGTCTGCCCAATTTTTAATGCGCCTATTTCGTTTTCTGAAATACTAGTTTTGATGTTAATTAAATAGTCAAATCCAGATTCTTTTTTAATTCTTTTTAAATGATTTTTTCCTGGATTAATCGGAATATAAGACAAGGAAATAGTTGTTAAATCTTCTGCTTTTTTTAGTCTATCACCCAATTTTTTTTGAAAATTATCATACGCTATTTTAGTAAGCTTTGGTTGTATACTCTTTGGAGATTCTATTTCATTTAACAACCATTTTCCTTCCTTAAAATCTATTCCATAAGGAGTAGATTCAATATCGTGCATGTATGAAGCAGTATGACAAGAGGTTAATAAAATGATACAAATAAGTAGAATAGATTTTTTCATCATTGGTGTTTAGTGTATGCAAGTGATTGATTTCAACGTAGTAAGTTTTTAATTCGACACGAACAAAAAGTACTATTTTTTTACTATTATTTCGTGTGATTTAGTATGTTGCTTATGTTATTTTGAATCATCTTACCTTAATTAATTACCTTTAAAATGTTTTGCGATAAGATTTAGTGATGGTTTCCCTTCAATGGTGAAATTGGTATTGTTACCGTCAGATTCGCCACGACCTTGCCATTCCCAAATATGAATACCATGAAACCAAGGTTCTTTCCAAATGGTATTGAAAAATGCTTGGTAACATAAGAGTTGTTCTCCTTTTGAAATTTTTGAGTACAAACTATGGATACCATTCCATTCCCATGGTTTTTTTGAAGTCCCTTGAATAGATTTGTATCCTAATTCTGTAAAAAGTATAGGTTTATTAAATTTTGAACTAACCAACGCGATTTCTTCTGTATGTTTTTTCCAATAATTTTCTAACGCTTCAAGTGTTGGATCGTCTTTTTCACTTAACGGAAAGTAAGCTTGAATTCCTATGTAATCTAACTCATCCCAAAAAGGCACTTTTTTGTATTCAGCATTCCAATTGGCCGCATACGTTAGTTTTCCTTTGTAGACTGCTTTAACTTTTTGTATTAAGGCTTTCCATTGCTCAGGTTTTTCGTAAATAGTCGTTTCTAATTCGGTTCCGATACAGAATTGTTCTAGTTGTAATTCTTCAGCAAGTGTTGCATATTTTAGGATGATTTGATTGTAATTTTTAAACCAAGTATTCCAATCTTGTTCAGTTTCCATGTTGATATCAGATCGCCATTTTCCATTTTTCGTTTTGGAGAGCCAAATGTGAGGTTTTAGCATTATTTTTATTCCATATACATCACATTCCGCCTTTATGGCTTTGTAGTGTTTTAGTATATTTTTATAACGATCTTCAGAGATTACCCGTAACGATGGTTTGTTATAATCACCTTGACTTATGAATGGTGTTAGCGTAATCCATTCAAAATTATTCGTCTTTAATTTTTCAATATCTTCTGAATTTCCACTTATATTGAAGACATGAATGCCTCTTTGTTTTTTATCGATATTACCATAATTATTTACGCTGTTGGAATTATTTTCTACAGTAGTATCCCACGTATAGTCTGAGACTTCAGATACTCGATAGCTTTGTAGCATCAAGTTTCCAATGTAGAGAATCGCAATAAAAATAGCTGCTTTTAGCAAAGAACCTGTTAATAGACCCTTGATTTTATTTCGTTTGTAATCGGAAATAATCCTTTTTATCAGTAAAAAAATTAGATACGGAAGTATGGCTATGATATGAAAAAAAATGCTGGTCAACATTCTACCTACCACATCTAAAAAAAATACAGTAGTAGTATGTACTGAATAGTCGTTTTTATGTAGAATTAGAAGGAACGCTAACATGAGTAAAATAAACGCTGTACATCCGTAAAACCAAAGAAAAAGTTTTAAAGCTGCTATTTTTATCTTCATGTTATAGATTTTTTTTCAAATGTTGGTTGACGTTTTAGTCGAATTAAAATTAAAAATCACCCAACAAAACTGTGTTTTTTTCGATTTAATTTATAATTATCTGATATTTAATATTTTACGTAACTTTTTTCTATTTTCAAAAAGTTAATATATACATGCAAACATGGTTATACTTTTTTGAGAATATTACAACCGTTGCGATGTTATCGTTTTCGTTATTTCAGATGTAACATCACCTGTATGTAACGTTGTCTTATTCTCAATAAGCATTATTTGACATTCTTTCAAAGATGAAACCCTATGTGTTGTATTTTTTTTAACGATAAAAAGGTCACCTTTGTTCATTGTAAAACTAGATTTTCCTTCTATTTCAAAGAGCAAGCTTCCTTTAATGATATAAAATAGTTCGTCTTCATTTTTGTGATTGTGCCAAGGAATTTTATCGCCTTTTATTTTAACAAGTTTTACAAATACATCATTTACTTCTCCAATTATTTTTGGTGAAAAATACTCCTTTATGCCTTTAAATGTATTCTTTATATTCATCTTCTACTATTTTTAAAGTTAACAAATCAATTTAATCTCCTGCAATCACTGGAAATAGGCTCATTATAAATCCGATACTATTCCAACACATATGTAATCCTAACGAATACTTAAATCCATAATGCATTCTAATGTATCCGTAGGTCATGGCAGATACTAATTTGGGTAACGTAATTAATGGTAATAGCAGTAGGTGTTTTAAGTTTATTTCGTAATTAAAAATATGAATCCAAGCAAATGTGATACAAAAAAAGTAGAAAATCCATGTAAATCTTGTTTTCCAAAAAATATTCAATTGCTTTTTAATTTTCGGTTGAGATACAATTACATAGGCTACAAGTATTGCTAAAATACTAATGATAATTCTGGTTCCAAAATGATTGTCAATATTACTTAATTGAGTTTGGTAAATAAGCTTTGAAAACACATAGTACATAAAAACGCCAAATGTGAGTGTTATGTATACAGTTTTAAACCGTAATGAGAGTCTAAATGCGACTTCTTCAAGCAATGGAAGGATGATAATACTTAATAAAAATATGGTACTTGTGGAATATATTTCAGTCCATCGTGCTGTGGTTTGATTTACCGGATTAATGAGTGTTGTTATTAAAACACCAAGAATAATGTAAAGTATTGTTTTAAGTACGAACATACTCCAAGTTCCTTTCATATTTTGAAGAACCGAATTCGTATTTGAATCTACAAGAGTTGGTTTTAGAATGTATTTTATAAATTTCAGAAATTCTATATAATAGTGTTTAGGATGTAGTACGAGTAACTTCATTTTAGGGTATTTTATTTCATGCTAAATAACATACATTGTGAATATATCTGCAGGTATTTCATAACAAACTCTGACGGAATTATGATTTCAACAGTGTTTACAAATCAATGAGTGCTGTTACGCAACTAGAAATGTGGAATTCTTATAAGTCAATGTTCGTATACCAAGAATTAATTTTGTATCTGCTATACATGTAACATTTTATGAGTACAATCGTTTTATATATAACTCAACTTCTTGTATGAATACGATCAATATACTTCTTATTATTATTTGTGGTGCTGGATTGATTCACGGTTTGACCTTAGCTGTATATTTTGGGTTTATCAAGACTAAAAGAACAAATTCAGCTATTTTTTTAGCGATTCTATTATTCCTGATGGCATTAAGAGTTGGTAAATCTATCATATTTCAATTCAATACCAATCTTGAATTTCTATTTATCTTTTTAGGTGTATCAATATTATTAATTATTGGCCCGTTACTTAGTTGGTATGTGAAATCATTAATTGTTTCAAATTTTAAATTACCAAAGCTGTATTACCTTCAAATAATTCCGTTTGTGTTTATTTTAGGCGTAAGTCCATTTGTATCAGAACAATGGTTCATAACGAATGGAAAACATTGGTCATATATACTTCTCGTTGGTATATACGTACACTTCGCATTTTATATTTTTATTTCATTTAGACTAGTATATAATTTCAACAAGTCATTTTTGAATACGCAAAAAACGAAATCTCAAGAACGCATTTTGAAGTGGTTACAATTGATAATCATCGGTTTTTCGCTAATTTGGTTTTCTTATGTTTTAAATATTTTCGAAAAACAAGTGCCATATATTATAGGTCCTATAATTTATACGATTTGCATATACGCACTTACTTATGTAGCGTACAGATTAAAAATTAATGAATTAAATGCTAAATCATTTGAACCATTAGACGATAGTTCACATATTTATTTGCAGGTAGTAGATCTTATAAAAAATAGTGAATTATACCTGTCATCTGATATATCATTACAGAAATTAAGTGAATTAACAGGTTTTAGTAGCCATAAAATCTCATCAAGTATCAATGAATATTCTAAGATGAATTTCAATAATTTTATCAATCAATATAGAATTAAAAAAGCAAAAAACATGCTACAGAATGAAGGCTTCAATAAATTTACAATTGCATCAATTGCTTATGACGCTGGTTTTAGCAGTCTGTCCTCATTTAATACATCATTCAAAAAATTTGAAAAAATTACTCCTTCAACTTATCGTAATTCACTAAAAACTGGTTAAATTATAATTTCATCAGATCAATCTATCATTTCTACTTAAATTCATTGTGATCTTGTATTCTTTTGCCTTCAACAAAATAATAACTATACAATGAAAACTCTATTTACAGTAGTATTAACACTGCTCACTTTAGGTACGATACAAGGTCAAAACCCTGTTTTTGATGCGGATCGTCTCAGCGAAATTAATAAATGGATTGAAAAAGATGTTAAAAATGGCGAACTGCAAGGCGCTATTGTAATGATTTCCGATAAAAACAACATATTATATTCTTTTGTTGGTGGCACTTCCGATATTGAAACCAAAAGGAAATTACAAAAAAATGATTTTTTTAAAATAGCTTCCATGACAAAAGTCATTACTACAGTAGCTATTTTACAACTTTATGAAAAAGGTTTGTTTGATTTAAGTGATCCGATTTCTAAATATTTACCTGAATTTAAGGATGTGAAAGTGCTTCGTTCAGAAGAAAATAAAACCGACACATTGGTAAATGCAAACAGCGAAGTAACCATTAAACAACTGCTAAATCAGACAGCTGGGTATGCGTATGGTGGTCCAAAAATTTCAAAACGCTACAAAGAAAATAATATACGTTTTTTTAATCCAGAAGGCAGTAATTTAGAAGAGTTCATGCAACAATTTAGTAAAATGCCATTAACTGCGCAACCTGGAGAAAAATTCACCTATGGACCCTCAACAGATATTCTTGGATATCTTATAGAAAAACTTACGAATAAAGACCTTGAGACATATTACAAAGAGTCTATATTTGAACCTCTTGAAATGTATTCAACTGGTTTTAATGCACATCGAAGTGAAACTATAAAATTAGTGAAAACGTATAAAATTGATAAAACTGGAACGCTTGTTTTACTGAATAAAGCTGAGGATTTTGATAAAAATAAGACCGCAAAAGTATATATGGGCGGAAGCGGATTGATCTCAACTGCTGAAGATTATTTGAAGTTTTGTCAAATGCTACTTAACAATGGAAACTATAAAAATGTGAACATCGTATCTAGAAAATCTATTGAGCTAATGACTCAAAATCAGATTCAGGATTTAGTATATCCCAAAGGATACAATCGTATCTTAGGAAAAGGAAATACATTCGGGTTTGGTGTCAATGTAGTTACGGAAAAAGGAAGTATGAATGAGTTATATTCTATTGGCAGTTATTTTTGGGAAGGTTCTTATTCTACTTCATTTATTATAGATCCAAAAGAAGGATTTACAGCAATTATCATGACACAAATTGGAGGATTAAAATCTCTTGATATACGAAAAAAGTTTAGGAAATTTGTATACAGTGCTTTAAAATAGTAATTGCATTGTATTTCATTTTTTTAATGGTTAATTAACCTGAGTTCGATATAACAACTACAAAATTAAAATTTAAGTATTTGACTTTTAATCACTTATATTAGAATTCTTTGCTCGTATAAAGAATACTGAATCAAGTTCAGTACAAACTTCACTAAAGAAAGTGCGCTTTTAGTTCACACACTTATATCTTTAAATCAAGATGTTTATAAATGTAGACATTTCCAGAGGTATTTTTAGTTTTTCAAAAAAAGAAAAACCACTATTGACTTTTATTTCGAACTCATGTTAATTAATAATAAGCGTTACTTTTTTGATTAATCAGCTATTTTCAATATTCTTATTTTAGACCAGTGTTTTACTATACTTTTTCCTTAACTCCTTTATACCAGTAGTAAATTCCAAATACAGCAGTTACAATTGCAAAAGCAATTCCGTTTTCGCCAAGCCAATGTTCAGTTCCTTCAACTTTTACTGTTAGCGGTGGAAATATTTTTTGAATATATACATTACTAACTGCATGAAAGATTACTGCTGGCCACAAACTTTTAGATTTGAAGGTGTAATACGTCATAATAAATGACATTGAGATGATAATAATAAAAAATGTTGTCAATTCCAATGCTACATTTTTTCCATAGTAAACAATTAATGGCCAATGCCAAGATGCCCAAATAATTCCACTAAAAATAGAAACACCTGTAAAAGAAAGCACCTTTTTTAATTCATAGATAAAGAAACCTCTCCATCCAATTTCTTCTCCTAAAGTTGTTGCCATTGCCCTTATAACTCCAATAGTTCCTAGCAATAGTACGGCTATGATAACTGCAACTGTTGGCGTTAATGTTCCTATTCCCATTAGTTTGAGTTCTTTAGCCCATTCTAAAATTACTTCTACAGTTGGTAATCCACCTAATGCAAATAGCCAAATAAGTAAGTAGGTTATTGAGACATATAGTACAGGAATAAGATAAGACAATCGAATGTATTTCCAGTTTCCCCAATTCCAATGTAAGGAAGAAATAGACCTTCCTTTTAGTTTAAGCGTGATAATTGCAGCTATGGCAGGACACCACATTAAACCTCCAATATATATGCGAGATGGATATAAATTAACTATCGCATAATGAAATAATGAACTTAAAACGGTAACAATGAGAAGGAACATAAAGATGGTACTCCAAGCTTCCTTTCGTTCGGATAAATTTGCTTTCATTTTAAATTTTTAGTTGGTCCGTCTATAAAAGACGAATGGATAGTAGTTTTGTTACCTCAAGTTTAGAGTTTTCGTGTATAAGCGCAATAGTGAAAAAAAATCACAAACGTTTGGTTTATAAATTACTTACTTAAAATGAAATAGCGGTAAGAGTACGTGCCCGAACCGCTATTACGCTTGTAAATTTCAATAACTGTTTACTTACGCTACATGAGTGAATATCTTGTTTACAATTTTCCAATTATTATCAATAGTAGCTAGTGATAAATAATCATAATAATTATATCCTAGCATTGGAACATGTAATTTTACCATTGCGATTTTACCCATAATATCTATTCCAATTATTTTCATTTGGAAAGATTCGCCCAAATCTTTCGGGCTTGGTCTATTCTCGACTCCAGCTAGATATTCTTTTATGCTTTTGAGATATTCAATTTCTTTTACATCTCCATATATATGCACATTATCGTCAAAACAGGCTTCAAGTTTTGCACTATCTCCATTGAAAATTCCCATGAAGTAATTGGTAATTAAATTTTCAATTTCTTTTACATCCTTTTTATACATGATGATTTCTTTTAGATTGCATGTCCGACAGTATGACCGCCAGCCACATTAATTGTTTCTCCTGTTACAAAATTTGATGTAGCCAAATAATAAGCCGCTTCAGCAATTTCAGTTGCTTCTCCAATTCTATTTAGCAAGTGCAATCCGGCTAAACTGTCTGCATCTTCAATTCCAATTTTGCCTTGTAGCGGACTTCTAATAATTCCTGGAGCAATTGTATTTACCTTGATATTATTTTTTCCAAATTCAGTTGCTAATTGTCTTGTTAATGTATGTATTGCGCCTTTACTTGTTAATGGTGCGGTTGCAGGAAATCCATCTATAGCATGATCAACTAAAACAGTTCCTATATTAATTATGGAGCCATTTTGTTGTTTTATCATTTGAGGAATTGCCGCTTGAGACGTGAAATAAGTTCCTTTTAGGTTTACATTCCAGTAAAGGTCTAACTCTTTTTCTTCAACATCTAAAAAGGGTTTTGGAGCAAATACTCCTGCATTGTTAATTAAAACATCTACAGTGTTGAATTTTTTAAGTGCTAAATCGATAAGGTTTTTACCTGTTTCTTGCTTGCTAATGTCACCAGCAAAATAAATTGCATTAGATGGAGAACCTAATTCATGGTAAGCCTTTCTTAAATTTTCCTCACTTGAAGAGTTCATTACAATATTACTTCCTCGTGTTATAAAATATTTTGCAATTTCTTTTCCAATTCCTGTAGATGCACCTGTAATTATTACGGTTTTATTTTTCAATTTCTTTATTTTTTAGTTCCTAAATATTGTTTCCCATTTACTCCCCAATTTTCAATAGGTATTTCATCAATAACTACATGTGTTGTTTGCGGATTTTTGTTAAGTATGTCAACTACTAGTTGTGTGGCACCTTCTATCAATTGACGTTTTTGTTCTTGTGTTACTTGTTCGTCAGTAACTCTAATATTAATGTATGGCATAACTTTTTTATTAAATTATTTGTCATACAAAGTTGGTGAGAACTTCATTTTTCTGAAAGGAGATTTATCACTTCTTTGGAGTGATATAGATCACATTTGTTGAATTTTTTAACACTGATTAAATGCACTTTTGAAGTACAATTCTACCAATTTTGCTTTTCAGGCGAAAAATATACTGTGATTTTTGTCAGTTCTTCTTTCTAATTCATGATCAAACATGATTGCACTAATTAAAACTTTGATTTATTTTTTTAAGTACGGCTTCCTTTTTAATCTTTTTCAACACAAAAAGAGCAATCATAATAAACGGTAAGGTCAGAATTATAGGAGCAATTGAAGCACCGTTTCTTCTGTAGTTTTTATACTAGGTAAGAATGTAAGAGAAAAGGGAAAATTTATTAGTTCGTGAGTTAATGTAACAGGTATTATTTTATTCGCTTTTAAGACTACTACACCGAAAAAGAAACCAATAAACGAAGCAAAAGCTACTTGTATTAAAACAGTAAATACATCATCATTGCTCACCAAATTAATAAGGTGAAATAGTCCGAAAATCATGACGGGAATTAATGTACCAATAAGAATTCCATTCTTATGAAAGCTCTATTTGTTTTCAAAATAATAATTGTAATAATCCTTTAAACAGAAGCTCTTCGGCAAACCTAATTGTTAAGCAAGCAATGAGTAGTAGCAATAAGTTGTCTATCTGAATTATGTCAAATCTTGAGATAAAATACTCAAAACGCCAAGCACCATAAGGTAAATAGGGATCATATTCAAAGACTTAAATTTCCAGCTATAACTAGAAGATAAGCCTACAATACTTTCTATTTTCAATATTTTACATTTCTTTAATGTTGTATGTAAATATGATTCTTTTTAATTTTCAAAGATTGTTTTCCATTAAATCCCCAATTTTGAATTTGTATTTCATCTATAACTACGTGTGTCGTTTCGGGTTTTTCATTTAAAACACTCACTATCAATTTCGTAACACCTTCAATTAATAGTTTTTTTTGTTCACTTGTTACATTTGTATCAGTAACTCTTATGTTGATGTAAGACATATTTTTCTGTGTTATAATAAAGTATGCAACACTACTAAACCCTTCTTAATGGGTTCTTAATCCCATTTTGAAGTGGTAGAAACTGCATACTTTCCTGCTCCTACTAAAAATAATACAATCGCTCCAAATAGATATAATCCTTGTAGCTCAATTCCCCAACCACCAAATTGATTTAAGGTAAAAATATCGGCGGTATGCGCCATTAAAACTGCAATGAGTATATTAAAAGCTAAAACTAAACTCGCCAATCTTGCTCTCCAACCTATGATTATTACTATTGGCGCAATTATTTCGCCTATAAAAACCAAGTAGGCTATAAACTCTGGCATTCCCATACCACTGAGTAAACTTTTGACAAATGCATAATTGGATGTTAAGTTTGCAATTCCGTGAAATAGAATCAGTACACCAATACTTATTCGTTGTAATAGCAATCCTGCGTCTTTGTTTTGAGATTCTTCTAAAGCATTCATATCATTTAATTTATTGTTAAAATTAGTATGATGCAAAAGTCATTAAATAGTAAGACAGACCACAGGACAATTATCACTAAAAATTTGTGATACATATCACATATTAGAGTAATTTTTGGTATTATTTTATGAATTTAATCGACTTAGAGTTTCTCTACTAACACCTAAATAGGAAGCTATTAATTTTTTTGGAACTCGTTGGAAAAGTTTTGGATATTGTTCAAGAAGTAATTCATAGCGTTCTTTAGAAGAATTTTTTAATAGTGATAAAATTCTGTTTTGAAGAGCAATTCTACCAAACTTACTTTTCTTTGCCCAAAAGCGTTCCATTTTGTGCATTTCTTTGGTAAGTTTTTCTCTGTTTTCAAATGTGATGTACAACAGTTCGCAATCTTCAATGCAGTCTATATTAATTTTAGATATTGATTGTTTTACGAAAGATTCATAATCAGTTATCCACCAATTTTCCATTCCGAATTGTAGAATATGTTCTTTTCCTCTTTCGTCAAAAAAGTAGCTTTTTAGACAACCTTTCACGATCCAATATTCTTTATCGGCAATTTCCCCTTCCTGCAAAATATATTGATGTTTGCGTTTGTTTGTCCGTTCAAAGTGACTCAATACGAATTGAAACTCCTCATTAGTTAGCTCAATTAGTTCTTCTATATGTTGTCTTAGCGGATGTTTCATATTGATTGTAGCACACGAAATTGGATACGACTCGTTGCCTATTTTTGAACACCAAATTTAGCAAATATAAACCGAATAGAAAATTTGTTGGTTCGAATAGCATAAATAAGCTAGATTCAAGCTATTAATTTTATACGTTACTAAGTGCAGTCTTTTTTGCTTTTGTGAATATGTGTGATCCTATTAAAAATAAAAATGCTATTCCAAAGCCTAAAATTCCAATATTAATTCCAAACACAGTCTTTTCACTTCCATCTACATATTTCATAGAACCACCATATCCATCTTTTATAAAGAATGCTACTAAAAAACCTCCCATAACAATGAGACTCAATACAGCACTCAATTGGACTTCTTTTTTGTACCAAACTAACCACAAGCATAAAAACCCAATACTTGAGTTGGTAATCAATTGCCAGACTTCATGAATTCTGGCATGTGGAGTCCAATCTGGATTCCAAACATGCGTTTCATTGAGATCCAAATAAGGTACGACAACTGCATATAAAAATACACTGAATGTGATTGCTATTTTTTTTATCATGACTAATTGTTTTTAGATGCACACGACTAATGTTGTAGAACGTATTTCACGTAAAGTATTCTAAAGTTTGAGAAAACTTTTTTTATCAAGAGCGTTCCCATTAAGTGTTTTATAAATTTCGTTTCTGAATTCTTGATAGTATAATAAAACGCCGCTTGGATCTTCAATTTGTGGCCAATGCCCGATGTTTTTCTCCAATATTTTTACGTTCGGGTTTGGAATTAGTTCTTTGTATCGATTTGCCATATGAATTCCAGAATTGGGATCAAATGGACCATTTATAAAGCACATTGGAATCTTTGTGTTTTGCATGGCGTGTATCCATCTTTCTTGATGGTTTACTTTGTTAAAAACCAATCTTCCAATTAAATATGCAATTGACTTACCATCATTGTAGTTTAAAATATCCCAAAATTGATTTATGAGCTTATCCGTTGGCTGTGTGTTGGGACCAAAAACTGATTGTATCGATTTTTCCAGTTTCTTTTTTGTAAGAAGCTTGCTCAATAATTTCCCAATAGGCTTTGGAGATTGTGAAAGTAACCGCTGTATCATTCTAGGTTTGTAACTATCCATGAACAAACCTCCGTTCATAAATGCCACCGATTGTATTTCAAAACAGTTTTGTGAAGCTAAGTCTCTTGCTAATAATTCTTGTACAACACTGACTCCTAAATCATGTGACAAAATATGAGTTTGTTTGATACCCCAAAATTCAGTTAAAAAATTGATCATTTCGCAATGTTCATGAAAGCTATAGTGATGATCTTTAGGTTTGTCTGAAAATCCCATACCCAAATAATCAAATGTATAAACGGTGTAGTTTTTTACTAGGTTTTCCCAAACAGATTTCCATTCGAAAGTATTGAAAGGATATCCGTGAAGTATTAAAAGATTAGGACCGCTACCTTCTTTTATGTAAAATACTTGATGATTTTTTACATTTATTGTTTGCCCCTTGTTTTTCCATGCAATCACTTCTTTGTCCATTCCTAATTTATTATGATTAGCAATGTCAAAGTTACTTATTAGGTATGATAGAAATTTGTAAGAATCGGTCGTTTTCGTTATTTGATAGGCTTTTCGGAGTGTTGTTTGTGTATTTTTTTATCTCTTTATTAAAATGAGATCTGTCATAATAATTTTGGTTAGAAAATAATTCACCTTTCTTTATGTCTTTGAATGATGCTGAACATCGTAGTATATTACAATAGCTTTTTAGTGAAAGTCCGAACATTTTATTAAAATATCTATTGATTTGTCTGCTCGACCAAAATAATTTATCTGCAAAATAACCTACACTTTCATTGCCTTTAGTTTTACTCAATAAGCTGAACAATTTGAGTTTTCGATTGTCTACTTTTTTTCCCTTATTAACTTCTTTTTTTAGTATAGAATTTAAACTATCAATCGTAGCTGAATTTTCGGAAAAGTCAACTAAATTTAGATTCCAAAAACTGTCGGGCAACTTTTTTTCAGAATTTAAAAACGGAGCAATACTTTCGTAGAATATATATTCAACGGCTGGTAACTTGAACTGTATACCAAAAATTTGATGATTTGGTGGAATTACTACTTCAATCTCTTTTGTATACAATCCTGTTAGCGCGGTACTTTGGTATTCGTAATTATCAAAGCGGACGAGAATATCAAAAAAACCATCTGGTAAAATGGTATAATTAAGAGCTTCTGAAGAATCGTTGTCCAACCACCAAAAACATCGGATGTATTGTTTCAAAACGGTATTAGGTGCTTGTTGGTAGTAGTTCATGTTTTATATTTAAGTTTGTGTCAAGATTACGAATAATAGTTTGTGCATTGCATGGTTAGTTGCTATTGTTAAACAACTAAAATAGCGAAAGGAAACCGAATTTTTGGGAAATCCATAAAATTTTCAAAGTAAACAAGAATTGAGCAATTAACTATATATACATCACCAATAGCTTTTCTGCTTTTTTATTTTAGCTGGATTAGTTACAAAGATATAGGCAAAAAGTATTGCTAAAATCATATATACTACTGTGAGTGAAATTATAATTTCTGGATGTATTTGGATACCAGAAACAATTTTAATTAAAGCAATTGCCCCAACTCCAAACTGCAGTAGATTTCCAATGGCAATTGGCTTATTATATATTCCTCCAATTAGCGTTCCTCTTGCCATCCAATTCATAATTGCAAAACCCAAATATAGTGCACTCAATATATTCAAAAAGAGTGTTGTAATGACATTTGATTCTACATTGAGATACTCCATTATTTCTTTTGGTAAAAAAGAAAAGAGGATTCCAGCAATCGCCTAGAATAAAGCACTTAACGTCATGACTATTCTTGTATTCATGATTTTTTTAATTTTTTACTAAATTTTCCCAAACAATACTTCTTTATCAATCCCTAATTCATTGAGATTGGTAATATCACAAAGTTACTTATTAGGCATGATTGAAATTTGTAAAAATCGGTCGTTTTTATTATTTGATAGGCTTTTGAAAAGGTGATTTTACCTTCGTATTAAGAATGAAAATTCTAAAAAACTATGAAATTTTAAGAAAACACTATGCCCATACTTACTAAGCGAAGATCGTTTACAAATGCTGAAACGATATAGGAGTTATGTTAATGCATATAATGATTTAGTAAAGAAACGAAATAGAAATATACAAAATTCGATACATACCTATGTTATATATTTTTTGCTTGAATTTAATTTGTATTTTAGTTCAATTAAGAACGCAAAAAAACATATATATAACATTGTGTAAATCTGCATTAAAACGTAGTTTACACTTAACGTTGTGGTTAATTTGAGAAATGAATAGTTTACTAAAGAAAATATCAGAGAAAGCGATTAAATTAGCTGATTTTGAGTTTACTCAAGAGCAGACTGAAAATAAATGGTTGGGAACTAAATCAGCATCTGAAAACGAAATACAACTGACCGAAAAAAGACTCGGAATTGAATTTCCGACGGATTTTAAACAGTTTCTATCTATCACAAACGGATTTTCTGCACCAAACGACATCGAACCGACTTTTGAGCCAATTAAAAAAATTGACTTTCTAAAAAATATTGACAGTTTTGTAATAGAAGCTTATAGTATAAGCGGAATTGAAAATATCGGGAAACAACTTGAAAAAAGCATTTTAGTTGGAGGAATAAATCAAGAACAATACTTTCTTCTAATTCCACCGAATTCAACAAATAAAAAGTGGAAATACTGGAAATTTGCAAATTGGCATCCTGGAGAAGTAGCACATAAAAATTTGGAAAGTTATTTTACGGAAGTTTTGAACTTTATGAATGAACAAATTGAATCGGAATAAAAAAACGAACCACAACACAAGTAACTGTTGCAGAATCCAATAATTTCACAAAAAACAAGGCATTCTTAGTGCTTTTTAGAGCATCTTTCTTATAATTCTTACTATGAAGTTCTAAAATGGACACCGCTTACAATCAAGATATCGTTGTTTTCTAGTGATTTTACTTTAAAAATGGCTAAGCTAAGCAAGCTTACTCTACTTTTTTCATATCTTGATTTTCCCTTACAGTTATTTTAATTATTCTTAATACATTTGGTTCTAAAAGGAACTTATCATACATGCAAACAAGTATTTATACTTCAAAGAAACTCGAAAAAATTATTTCAAAACTTATAAAAACGTCTGAAATTGAAACTAGTGAAGGAATTCTAGGAAAATGGAATGTAACATTGTTTTATATCAATCGAAAGAAATGTTTCCTATTTACCAACGCAAAGACAGCTTATAACGTAATCTTAACTGATATTAAAGCGACAGATTTAAATGTAATAGATGATTTGTTCAAAGATACTTTATATGCTCAATTAACTTATGATACTATTATAACTAGTTTCTCTGATTTAGACTCCATTATTGGAACAATAAATTTTTATACAACAGACAACGACAAAAGAACAATAGGATTCCAAAATCATTCCATTCAAATAATGAATCATTGGAAGCATCAATTTGCCAGAATTGAAAAAATGCATATAAAAGATTTAACTAATAGAATGAATACGCTACCTATTCATTTAGGAAAAGGGAAAAAAATGTCTGATTACACAACTCCTGTTAAAGAAATGAAAAAGCTTCTATCATAGAAAAGTATTTGTAGGTAAGGTTTTTTCAGTACAAGACACATATACATATCATTTAATCGTTCAAAGAGTTATCATTATTAACTCATAATATCGTTACAAATCATGCAACATCTGAATAATTTCAAAGCTTCGCCAAGCGGAGTAAACATAAAACAATTCGAAATAACAAAGTCGTTATTTATACTAGAGTTTCCGATATAAAGCAACGAGACAATACAAGTTTAAATAGTCAATTAAAATACTGTAGCGAATATGCAGTTAAAACAAAATGGAAGTCTGGGGTTAATTTGGTAGAACAAGTGAAAGTGCCAAGACAGATGATCGTAAAGAGTTTCAACGTATGCCAACTTTTGTAAAAAAGAAAAAGATAGCTAATATTATTGTGTATAATACAGATCGTTTTCCTGAGCAGGAGAAAGCGCCTTTCATAATACGTCGTATTGGAATCAATTTAATAGCTGTAACACAACTTGCAAATACAAAAACTTCTAGAGGTCGTTTTTATCAAAATACTTAAAGAAATACAACGATGAAAAAGAAGGAATTCAGAAAGAAATCCAAAAAAACAGTTTAGATAGTTCGAACCTTGAAACGTACATTGATAATTCGATTGATTTACTCTATAACTTACACAATATTTGGAGATTAGGGAATTACAATGAAAAACAAAAGTTTCAAAAACTCATGTTCCCTGATGGAATTGTGTATGATCGAAAAAATGATGTAGTTCGAACCAGTAGAGCTAATTCAATATTTGAATTAACACGCTCACTTTTAATAAGTTTAAACCAACAAAAAAGCGGACAAAAAAACAATAATGTTAATTTGTCCGCTCTTGTGATCGCGACAGGATTCGAACCTGTGACCGTCTGCTTAGAAGGCAGATGCTCTATCCAACTGAGCTACGCGACCATTGCACTTTCTAAACGGAACCTGTGACCGTCTGCTTAGAAGGCAGATGCTCTTTTAATATTTCGATTTGTCGGGGTGGCAGGATTCGAACCTGCGACCTCCGCGTCCCAAACGCGGCGCGATAACCGGGCTACGCTACACCCCGAAATACTAAAAAAATTCTAAAAAAAGCGGAGAGACTGGGATTCGAACCCAGGCATCCCTAAGGATGACAGCTTAGCAGGCTGCTGCATTACCACTCTGCCACCTCTCCAATATTCTTTATGATTTAAGAACTTACGCAATCGTGAAATTGCGGTTGCAAATGTAACTTTTCATTTTATATCAAACAACTATTTGCGTGTTTTTTTAGTCTTTTTTTGTTATTTTTTTTACAATATTTTAATTTTCAAGAGACTACCTTTTATTCAGGGTATTCAATTCGTAAATGATAAATATTATTTAACTTCTTTTTTAGCACTTTTTTGATGGTTACAATTTCTTTTAAAGTAATATCCGCATTCATAAATTGCAATTCATCCATTTGCTTGTCAATGATACGTTCTACGAATTCATCAATTTTTTGTGATGTTGGTTCTTTCAAACTTTTTGAAGCCGCTTCCACCGAATCTGCCATCATTAAAATTGCCGTTTCTTTTGAAAATGGAATCGGTCCAGGATACTGAAATTTCTCAATAGCAACATTTTCATCCAATTCTTTAGCCTTTTTATAAAAATAATATACGGTTGATGTTCCATGATGTGTTCGTATGAAATCAATGATACGATCTGGCAATTTGTTACTTTTCGCTATTTCAATGCCATCCAACACATGATCAATAATCATGGTAGCACTTTCGTCAGGCGCTAATTCGTCATGCGGATTTACAGAAGTTGCCTGATTTTCAATAAAAAATGTCGGATTGTTCATTTTACCAATATCATGATACAACGCTCCTACTCTGACCAACATCGTGTTTGCGCCTATTTCACTTGCCGCGGCTTCCGCCAGATTTGCCACTTGAAGCGAATGATGAAACGTACCTGGCGCTTCGTTAGCGAGTCGTTTCAAGAGTTTAGAATTTGTATCCGACAATTCTAACAACGATACATCTGACACCAATCCAAAAATCTTTTCGTAGATGTAAATTAAAGGTTGTACAAACAATGTTGCCAATCCACATAACATAAACTGCATGAAATAAATCCAAGTTACATGAACATTTCCTAATTCATTTTTACTAAATACTTCTGAAAATTTTATTCCACCTTCATGTGTGATGTAGAATGCAAAATACGCCACTATATAGATTAATGTGATCTGTCCGACAGAAATGAAGAGATTCGCGCGCTTATATAGCTCAGAAACCGTTAAAATCGTTACGATACCAGCAATTATTTGTAAAAAGATATATTCTGAACTGTTTGGTACAATAAAGCCTAGCAATAAAACTGTTAATACATGTGCAAATAACCCTAAACGTGCATCAAAAAATGCTTTTAAAATGAGCGGAAGAATACATAATGGTACAACATATACATAGTTTGCGTTATACTTTACCACTAAAGTTGTCAACACAATCATAAACACAATATTCATGAAAATAAAAGTCACTTTATTATTATTTTCATAGATATCAGGACGGTATTTTCGAATGAACAATAACAACATCAATAATGCTAAAGCCACTAAAATTGTATAACCAAAGACTATCCAATTGTAATTTGATTCATTCCAAACTTGTGATTCGTATTCTTTTTTGAGCGAGTTTAACTGTGCTAATTTTTCTCCTTCTACAACTTCTCCTTTTGCAATAATTCGAATACCTTCTTGAATGTTTCCAAGTGTAGGCGCAATTGTGCTTAATTCTTGCGAAAGCACACTATTTGTCATTTCAGTATTGACAGAAATATTAGGTTCTACAACATCAAAAAACAAACTATATAACTGCGTTTCGTAATTTTCTAACAATTCTTGCTGTACAAAATCACTAATATAATTTTGGAGATTATTTAGTTTGATGAATTTATTATAACTAACATTTAGTGGTTCATTATCTTGAATTAAAAAAACTAGTTTGTCCGTTTTAGAATCATCTGCAGTTGCTATAACTCCATTTTTGTAAAAACTGGATAATAACTGATTTGCTTTGGATTTTAACCTAGAAAATGCTCGTGACTCAATAACACTATCATTGGCAAAAAGTTCATTAAATTCTTCATTAAAATCCTTTTTTACACGTTTTACAACAGCTTCATCGTAGTAATAATATGTTTTTGCATTCGCGATAATAGCTGCTCTATCAGCTTCAATATCTTCAGGACTTTTCAGGACAGGAAAATCAAAAGGAGCAATTAAGGTTTCATACTGCCAAGGTTTCCCTTTTTGAAACTCATATTGAAACTTTCCGCCTTTTGGAAAAAGATATACAACCAAAAAAGTCGTGAGTATATATAAAAAGGTTTTATAGACTAACGATTGGTTCTTATATAACTTATTGATGAGTTGCTTCATTAAACGAATATATGGTAATATTTAAAAGTAATAAAATTAAGCATGCTTATTATCGCTTAAATTGATAATTTATAGGGATATCTTCTAAAAAATAATTAAATTCGCAACAATTAAACTTTAAGCAAAAATCATGAGTAAAGAAGTTGTTATTGTAGCAGCTGCAAGAACTCCAATCGGAAGTTTTTTAGGCGCTTTATCCACTATACCAGCTCCAAAGTTAGGAGCAACTGCCATAAAAGGTGCATTAGCACAGATAAATTTGGCTCCAGAACATGTTCAAGAAGTGATCATGGGAAATGTTGTGCAAGCTGGAACAGGACAAGCTCCTGCTAGACAAGCCGCTATTTTCGCTGGAATTCCAGATACAGTTCCATGTACGACTATAAATAAAGTATGTGCTTCAGGAATGAAAGCCGTAATGCAAGCCGCACAAGCAATTGCATTGGGTGATGCAACTATTGTTGTTGCCGGAGGAATGGAAAACATGAGTTTAATTCCACATTATTATCACGCAAGAACAGCAACTAAGTTTGGACCTGCTACGATGGAGGACGGAATGCAAAAAGACGGATTGGTAGATGTGTATAATAATGTAGCTATGGGAGTTTGTGCAGATGCCTGTGCAACTGAATATAACTTTTCAAGAGAAGACCAAGATGCATTTGCAATTCAGTCGTACGAACGTTCAGCGAAAGCTTGGGCTGCAGGAAAATTTGCAAATGAAGTTGTTCCTGTGGAAGTGCCACAACGACGTGGAGAACCTGTTATTGTAAGTGAAGATGAAGAATACAAGAATGTAAAGATGGAAAAAATTCCTGCTTTGCGTGCCGCATTTACAAAAGACGGAACCGTTACTGCCGCAAATGCTTCTACTATTAATGATGGTGCTGGAGCAATGGTATTAATGAGTGCTGAAAAAGCTACCGAATTAGGTTTAACGCCTTTAGCAACTATAAAAAGCTATGCAGATGCCGCTCACGAGCCAAAATGGTTTACAACTGCGCCTGCAAAAGCACTACCGAAAGCATTAGCAAAAGCCAACATTAATATTGAAGATATTGAGTATTTCGAATTTAATGAAGCATTTTCAGTTGTTGGATTGGCAAATATGAAGATTCTTGGGCTAACTGATAAAAACGTAAACGTAAACGGTGGCGCTGTTTCTTTAGGACATCCATTAGGTTGTTCAGGAGTTCGTATCTTAATTACGTTATTGAATGTTTTAGAACAGAATAATGCAAAATTAGGAGCGGCGGCTATTTGTAATGGTGGCGGTGGCGCTTCTGCGTTAGTACTAGAAAGAGCTTAATATTTTCAATCTAAAAATTACCCGAATTTAATACATGCAATACGGAATTTGCAATTTGAGTATTGTTCCGCTTCGTGCTGAACCAAGTGATACAAGTGAACTCGTGTCACAAGTTTTGTATGGAGAACATTTTAAAGTGTTAGAAAAACGCAAAAAATGGAGTCGCATTCGTATTGCATATGATAAGTATGAAGGCTGGATTGATAATAAACAGTATTTAGAAGTTTCTGAAGATATTTATAAAGAGAAAAATAAAGAAGAATTAAAGTTATCTTCTGATTTGGTCGAATTTATTACTGATGAAAAACTTTTGATGCCAATTCCTATTGGTGCCGTTTTGAATTCGTTGTCATTACTTTCACATCAATATGATGGAAACATTGTAAGTGGAATTCTTCCAAAAGAGAATATTGTAAAAACTTCCTATATGTATTTGGGCGCACCGTATTTATGGGGCGGAAAAACACCTTTCGGGATTGATTGTTCAGGTTTTACACAAATGGTGTACAAGTTGAACGGTTACAAACTTTTGCGTGATGCTTCACAACAAGCAACACAAGGTGAAGCGTTGAGTTTTATTGAAGAAAGTGAACCGGGCGATTTAGCATTTTTTGATAATGAAGAAGGAACTATTATTCACGTAGGAATCATTATGGAAGATAATTACATCATTCATGCACATGGAAAAGTTCGCATTGATCGTATTGATCATTCAGGAATTTTTAATGTAGAAACCAATCGTCATACACATAGACTTCGTGTTATTAAGAAGATTATTTAAATAAAAACATACAGTATTATAAAAAGAGGTTGTCTAAAAAAGTCGTTATTCCGAATGAAATAAGCAATCTTTAAAATTTAAGTTATTGATTAACAGATTACTTCGAGATTAAAAATTTCTCGTAATGACAGTATTAGTAGCTTTTTAGACAACCTCTTTTTTATAAGCTTAGAACAACTACTTACGTCTTTCCAGTTAAAAAATTGATTACCAACAGAGTTCACTCTAATTGTTTGTGACTGATTTACCAATCGTTTTTTTGAATGATTTCAGACAAATATTCCAATTCGCTTTCCCATAAATCAGCTGAACTCATTTGCTCTCGAAATTGCAAGATTATGCTTTTAGCATTTACCACAGCATCTTTGTACCAAGGAAATTCTTGAGTCGTGGATATTAATTTCGCAATTGCTTTTAGATTTTGATCATTTTCTATGAGCCAAAAGGCATGTTGACTTCTAAAAAATGGACAATGATAAAATTCTGCTGCCGCCTTGTTCCAAGTAGTTTCATCAGTTGCTGTATTTGATAACAATCCAACAGCATATACCGACGAATTGAGAATGTCGTTACTATACTCTATTATTTCAATAATATTGATTTCATCTTTGTTCCAATCTTTCAATGTACTACTCTTTAAAATAGCTTGATAGATTTCATGGGCTTCATCATGTTTATTCGTCATATGCAAAGAATCAGCCAAAGCAATTTGAGCTTTTTTATTTTCGCTATTTAGATTGATTGCTTTTTGAGCTAATTCAATACTTTTGTCATAATTAGACAGGAAGAAATGACATTTTGATAAAGAAGCTAATATTTCATCATTTTTGAGATCATCTTCAGAGATGTACTTTTCACTAAACATGAGCGCTTTTTCTGGATATCTATCAATGACGAATCTTTCTATAATTTGTTCTTTTGGTATGTTACTTAGATATATTTCATCAAGTGCCGAAAATATGACACTTCTTCTGTCCCAAACAGATTGAATCGTTTTCCATTCGTTATACGTTCCTTCAAAAGCAAACGAAGGTGGAATTACATTTCCTTTTTTATCTTTAAATTCATAATCAACCTTACCATCTGTAACGCCTATGTATCTTTTTAGGGCATCGTCAAAATCTGAAGTAAATTCCTTGTCTTCAATTATTTTTTTTCTTCCAAATAAGTTTCCAAACATTCGTTTTCTGTTTTATTATGCTACGTTTATTCTTTGTGAGATATGTAGCAATTAAATTTCAATATTCTCAAGTATTTTGTAACGAAAATATATTTTTTCTTCTATTTAAGAAACTATTTAAAACAAAAAACCTCGCGAATTGCGAGGTTTTATATGATATATGGTTAGAAAATTATTGTCCTAACTGAGTCAATTTTGCCTTTACAGCTTTCATCTTAGCATCTTCTCCTAAGAAAGAGTATAAACCTTTTAGTTGTTTTAAGATTTGTACATTATCAGGAACTTTTACAGAAAGCGCTTCCAATACTTTTAACGCTTCTTTATACAATGCTGTTTGCTGTGCTTGTAACTCGTCAAACTTTTTATTGTCAGCAGTTGAGTTTCCTAATTTATTCATCTTGTCTACTACATCTGCGGCTTCATCAATGTATGTTTTTGATAAGTTGATTCCTGCATTTGTGTATCCTGGATCAATTTGCAATACTCTAACATATGCTTTTCTAGCTTCTTCAAGTTCACCATTTTCAGCACTAATTACTCCAATGTTGTAATGCGAATCTGCATCATTAGGGTTTTTAGTAATGATTTCTTGCATGATTTCTTTGAACTTATCTTTTTTACCTTGATCGTAATAGATTTTACCTTTTGCTAATAATAAAGATGCATCATCTGGATTTGCGGCAATTGCTTCATCAACAGCAACCAATGCTTTTTCGTTATCTCCAATATGATTTGAGTAAATCCAAGAAATATTTTTGATGATTTCTGGCAATCTAGATTTCGTTTTCTTTTCAGAAGCATCTTTGTGCGTTCCACCTTTAATAGAAAAATCTCTTACTGTTTTTTCAGGAAAAGCTTCTTTTTTACCTGTTGCAACATTAACTGCATAGTACTCCGTTTTTACACCTGTATAATTCAAATCTTTCAATTCTTCATAATACTTTAATGCTTTGTCATAGTCTTTTCCAGTAATTGAGTTTGAAGCTGCAAAGTATAAGTAATCTTTGTTTGACGGCTCCATTTGATACGTTGCATATAATATGTCAGCGGCTTTGTTATAATCCTTCGCTTTTTGAGCTACGATTGCATTATCAACCAACTTACCAATCATTTCTTGCAATAATGGTTGCGTATCTTTGGTGTAATTAAATTTATTTTGTTCTTTTTCGAACGCAAGTAATTTTCTAAAGTTTTCGCTTGCTGTTTTAAAAGAATTTTCAGCGTCCATTCCTTTTTTGGCTAACTCAAAGTATGTTTTCCCTTTTAAGAAATAGTATTGTGCTTTGTATTTAGCGTCAGCACTTTCGATTAAAGATTCAACACTTGCAATTGCGGCTTTCGCTTCTACAGTGTTTCCTTTTTTTAATGCTTTCTCAGCGGTTCTTAATTCTTTCTTTTGTGCAAAAGTAAATGCGGTAATTAATAATGCTGCGAAAATTGAAATTGTCTTCTTCATTTTTCTAATGTTTAAAATAATTTGAGAGTTTGTTATTATTATTCTTGTGTTTCGTTGTCACTACTATCATCTGTATCAACAGCTGTGCCATTCTCTGTAGCATCAGTGTTTTCAGCACCTTCAACTCCTTCTAGACCATCAACAATATCTTCTTCTTCCTCTTCATTCATTACTTTAGCTACTGCTGCAATTGAATCTTTTCCTTTAATGTTGATTAATCGAACTCCTTGTGTAGCACGTCCCATAACTCTTAAATCTGAAACAGCCATACGAATTGCAATTCCCGATTTGTTAATGATCATTAAGCCATCTTCATCAGTTACGTTTTTAATCGCAACCAATTCTCCCGTTTTATCTGTTACAGAAATAGTTTTCACTCCTTTTCCTCCACGGTTGGTAATTCTGTAATCTTCTAAACTAGATCGTTTACCATATCCATTTTCAGAAACCACTAAGATGTTACTTTCCATATCGTTAACAGCAACCATTCCTACGACTTCATCACTTTCGCTAGCAAGTCTGATTCCACGAACACCAGAAGCATTTCTTCCCATTGGACGTGTTTTCTCTTCTTCAAATCGGATTGCCTTCCCAGATTTTACAGCTAACATTACCTGACTGTTTCCAGTTGTTAATTTTGCTTCTAGTAATTCGTCTCCGTCTTTAATCGTAATTGCATTGATACCATTGGTACGCGGACGTGAATATTGCTCTAAAGGTGTCTTTTTTACTTGCCCTTTTTTCGTAGCCATAATCACATAATGATTATTGATATATTCTTCGTCTTTTAAGTTTTGCGTACAGATAAATGCTTTTACTTTATCTTCTTTTTCAATATTGATTAAATTCTGAATTGCTCTTCCTTTTGATGCTTTACTTCCTTCAGGAATTTCATATACACGCATCCAGAAACATTTTCCTTGCTGTGTAAAGAATAACATGTATTGGTGATTGGTTCCAACGAAAAGATGCTCTAAGAAATCTTCATTTCGAGTTGCACTTCCTTTTTGTCCAACGCCACCTCTGTTTTGTTTTTTGTATTCTGTTAACGAAGTACGCTTGATGTATCCAGCATGTGAAATTGTAATAACTACTTTTTCATCCGGAATTAAATCTTCAATACTTACATCTCCACCAGCATATTCTATTAAAGAACGTCTTTCATCACCATATTTATCTTTGATAACCGTAAGTTCATCTTTGATGATGTCCATTCTTCTTGACTTGTTTGCCAAAATATCACGATAATCTTCAATGCTTTTCATGATGTCGTCATACTCAGCACGCAACTTGTCTTGTTCCAGACCTGTTAACTGACGTAATCGCATTTCCACAATCGCTTTGGCTTGAATTTCCGTCAATTCAAAACGCTTGATTAAGTTGTTACGAGCATCTTCCGCATTTTGCGAACCTCTAATAATAGCAATTACCTCATCAATATTGTCAGAGGCAATAATTAAACCTTCTAAAATGTGCGCGCGTTCTTCTGCCTTTCGCAGTTCGTATTCTGTTCTACGTGTTACTACTTCGTGTCTGTGCTCAACAAAATAGTGAATCATTTCTTTCAGATTCAATAATCGTGGACGTCCATGAACTAATGCAATATTATTTACACTAAACGAAGATTGTAGTGCAGTATACTTGTATAATTTATTTAATACAATATTTGGAATTGCATCACGCTTTAAAATATATACGATACGCATTCCTTTTCTATCCGATTCATCACGAATTGTAGAAATACCATCTATCTTTTTATCATTGATCAAGTCAGCAGTTTTCTTAATCATATCTGCTTTATTTACTTGATACGGGATTTCAGTTACAATGATACATTCTCTACCTTGCACTTCTTCCATTGTAGCTTTTCCGCGCATGACAACTTTTCCACGCCCTGTTTTAAACGCTTCACGAACACCATCATATCCATAGATGATTCCACCTGTTGGAAAATCGGGTGCTTTTACATGCTGAATTAACTCATCAATTTCTATATCAGTATTATCAATATATGCATGAATTCCGTCAATTACTTCAGATAAGTTGTGTGGTGGCATGTTTGTAGCCATACCAACGGCAATACCAGATGCTCCATTAATTAACAAACCAGGAACACGTGTTGGTAAAACGGTTGGTTCTTTTAAAGTATCATCAAAATTTAATGAATGATCTACGGTATCTTTGTCAATATCTGCCAACATGTCGTCAGATATCTTACGCATTCTTGCTTCCGTATAACGCATTGCTGCAGGACTATCACCATCAATAGATCCGAAGTTACCTTGTCCATCTACAAGCATGTAACGCAAACTCCATTCTTGCGCCATACGAACCATTGCGTCGTATACAGAGGTATCACCATGTGGGTGATACTTACCTAATACTTCTCCAACAATTCTTGCAGATTTCTTATGAGCTGAACCAGATCTTACTCCGAGTTCATGCATTCCAAATAGTACTCTACGATGCACGGGTTTCATACCGTCTCTAACATCTGGAAGTGCACGTGACACAATGACTGACATCGAGTAATCGATGTAAGCAGACTTCATCTCATCTTCAATATTAATAGGGATTAATTTTTCTCCTTCTGCCATGTATTTTATGTTTTAATATTTCGAGTTTTACAAATCGGGTCAATATACAACATTTGCTAGTATTCAGCGAGGATTTACTGAAGCATTTTAACGTTTTTTTATTAACAATTTTTAATAAGTTTTTTTGATAATTTAATATTATAATTTTTGAATTCGCTGTTTTTTTTCGTCTATTAGCTTTGACAACCTTCTATGACGGAACAATTTTTGTATTATTCGTTCCGAAGTATTAATTTTAATGTCGAAAGGAAACAAGATTTATGGATGATAATTTCTCCCCAAGAGTAAAAGATGTAATCGCCTACAGTAAAGAGGAAGCATTGCGTTTAGGCCATGATTTCATTGGTACTGAACATTTAATGCTAGGACTTCTTAGAGATGGTAATGGTAAAGCTATTAATATTTTGAATGCATTAGATGTCGATTTGACACATTTGCGCAGAAAAGTAGAAATACTGAGCCCAGCAAACCCAAATGTGGCAGTCGCACCAAACGAAAAGCGAAACCTACACTTAACTCGACAAGCCGAAAGAGCGCTGAAAACTACATTTTTAGAAGCAAAACTTTTTCAAAGTTCTTCTATCAATACCGCACACTTATTATTGTGCATTTTAAGAAATGAAAATGATCCTACTACAAAGCTTTTAAATAAGCTAAAAGTGGATTATGATAACGTTAAAGAGCAATTTAAATATATGATAACAAATGATGACGATTATATAGACACTCCACGCGCAAACTCCGACTATGATGAAAATAGCGGATCGCAAGAGCCTTCAAAGGAAAATCCGTTTGGATCTTCTAATACTGGAGGAAAAGTAAATAAAAAATCAAAAACCCCTGTACTCGATAATTTTGGACGCGATCTTACTGCTTTGGCAGAAGAAGGAAAACTCGATCCTGTCGTAGGACGCGAGAAAGAAATTGAGCGTGTTTCGCAAATATTAAGTAGACGTAAAAAGAACAATCCAATATTAATTGGAGAACCTGGCGTTGGTAAATCTGCCATTGCTGAAGGATTGGCCAATAGAATTGTAAAACGTAAAGTATCACGGATTCTCTTTAACAAACGTGTTGTTACATTAGATTTGGCAAGTTTGGTTGCTGGAACGAAATACAGAGGTCAGTTTGAAGAACGCATGAAGGCCGTTATGAACGAACTAGAGAAGAATGACGACATTATTCTTTTCATTGATGAAATTCATACCATTGTTGGTGCTGGTGGCGCTACTGGAAGTTTAGATGCTTCCAATATGTTTAAACCTGCGTTAGCCAGAGGCGAACTGCAATGTATTGGTGCAACCACGTTAGACGAATACAGACAACATATTGAAAAAGATGGTGCGTTAGAAAGACGTTTCCAAAAAGTAGTTGTACAACCAACTACAGTTGATGAAACCATTGAAATTTTAGAGAACATTAAAGATAAATACGAAGAACATCACAATGTAAGTTACACGCCAGAAGCGATTAGAGCTTGTGTTACGTTAACAAATAGATACATGAGCGATCGTTTCCTTCCAGACAAAGCTATTGACGCATTGGACGAAGCAGGATCAAGAGTTCATATCACAAATATTGATGTTCCCAAGCAAATTCTCGATTTAGAGCGTCAGCTAGAAGAAGTTCGTGAAAATAAAAATTCTGTCGTTAAAAAACAGAAATATGAAGAAGCGGCAAAATTAAGAGACGACGAAAAACGTCTTGAAAAAGAACTAGCCATTTCGCAAGAAAAGTGGGAAGAAGAATCTAAACAACACAAAGAAACTGTAAGTGAAGACAATGTAGCTGATGTCGTTTCAATGATGACTGGAATTCCTGTAAATAGAATTGCACAAACCGAAAGCAACAAATTGGCACAACTTCCTGAATTAATCAAAGGAAAAGTAATTGGTCAAGATGAAGCCGTTGGAAAAGTGGTAAAAGCGATTCAGCGTAACCGTGCTGGACTTAAAGATCCGAATAAGCCAATTGGGTCATTTATCTTTTTAGGGCAAACTGGAGTTGGTAAAACGCAATTAGCGAAGGTATTAGCGCGTGAACTTTTTGATTCAGAAGAAACACTGATCAGAATTGACATGAGTGAATACATGGAAAAATTTGCGATTTCTCGTTTGGTTGGAGCGCCTCCAGGATACGTTGGGTATGAAGAAGGTGGACAATTAACCGAAAAGGTTCGTAGAAAACCATATGCTGTTGTATTGCTTGATGAAGTTGAAAAAGCGCATCCAGATGTCTTCAATATGTTATTACAAGTATTAGATGATGGATATTTAACAGATAGCTTGGGAAGAAAAATTGATTTCAGAAACACAATCATCATTATGACATCAAATATTGGTGCGCGTAAGTTAAAAGATTTTGGTGCTGGTGTTGGTTTTGGTACAAATGCTAAGAAAACACAAGCAGACGATCACGCAAGAGGTGTGATTGAAAATGCCTTGAAAAAAGCATTTGCTCCTGAATTCCTAAACAGAATTGATGATGTTGTAATCTTCAATGCACTTGAGCGTGAGCATATTCACAAAATTATTGATATCGAAATTGCGAAGTTGTACGCTAGAATTGAAGATTTAGGATACGATTTATTATTAAGCGACAAAGCAAAAGATTATATCGCTGATAAAGGTTTTGACAAACAATACGGAGCAAGACCACTAAAAAGAGCAATTCAGAAATATGTAGAAGATGCATTAGCTGAAGAAATAATTACCTCAAAAATTCATGAAGGTGACAAAATTTTCATGGACTTAGATGGTAAAACTGATGAGTTAACTATTAAGATTGAAAAAGCAGAAAAGCCTACCGAATCTTAATAATAAAACTTTTAAAATAATTATAAAATCCTGTTTTTTTTAAAAGCAGGATTTTTCTTTTCTCTACTTTTGTGTTCTTTACGGATAAAATAGGTTGTTTATCTAAAATATTCTTAAAGTATCTCAAAATCAAAAAGATACTGTAAGTATACAAGTAATTTAGCCGTCTAATAAAAATAAACTACCCTACATAATGCAGATTGCTGGAAAACAATTAAGAGATATTTACAATTTCGATGGCGGAAAATTATATGTATATAATGATTTGGTTATTGGAGAAGTTTTTGAAGGTGTTCATGTATCAGTAGGCGAAACGCTATCTTTTTTTGAATTCTTTCAAGAAAATTTCAAAATTCCTTACGGATATATTTCGTATCGTAAAAACTCCTACTCTATTGATCCGCAAGTTTATAAACTACTTCCTAATAATAGTTTGTTAAAAGGAATTGCAATTGTTTCTGATGACAAATTTTCTTCTTTAAGCGCGCACATAGAAAAAAACTTTTTCAACGGACGCTATGAATTGTTCACTACACTTGACGCCGCTGTAAATTGGTTAGACAAAATTATTCCATTAGAAGAACATAATCTAAGCACAAAAAAAGATACACTTTAAAAGCTAAAAATAGCACGTACAATTTTTCAAAAATTTTGCTTCTTAACAAATAGTATGTAGTTCATCTATTTTATTCTCGTTTTAAAATAAAAAAAGGTATCTTTAATAAAAGCGTCAACAGTGCAATTAGCTAACGAACATAAAAATTCTCACATCAAGAAGTACATACTGAGTATTGGAGAAATCAAAATCTATGAAGATTATATGGTTGCCCAATTAAACGAAGGCATTACGTTGAATATTGAAACGGTACACGAAATTATATTAATTGCAGAAAAACACTTTCCAAAAAAACCATTTGCATACATTACCGTTCGCAAGCATTCATATGCGGTTGACCCGATGTTGTATTTAAAAGTATTTGAAATTGAAAACTTAAAAGCAATTGCAATTGTTTCAAGCAAATTTATTGACAATCATAATGTCAAAATTGAAAAGCACTTTTTCAATAAACCTATGAGCATTTTTAAAACAATTCTTGAGGCAATTACTTGGGCAAAAACTTACTTATAGCCTTTTATATTGAATGCTAAATTTTGAATTTTGAATTGCTTCATTCCCAAAACACACAACACACAACCCACAACCCATAACTCACAACCCACAACCCACAACCCACAACTGATAATAAACTACTCAAACAAAATCTCATTTTCAATCACCATATTTTGCAAAAACGATATTGTATCTTTAATTGCTATATGTAATTCTCTATCTTCATCAACAAAAGGAACTTCTTCACGATATAGTAATAAATACGTTTCGATGAATTCTGAACTTTTCAAAGGCGCTCTAAACACCAATGCCTGCGAAGCATTCAACAATTCAATTGCCAACACACGCTCAACATTATCAATTACTTTCTTAGCTTTTGTTGCCGCATTTGCGCCCATACTAACATGATCTTCTTGTCCGTTAGATGATACAATAGAATCAATACTTGCCGGTGTTGCAAATTGCTTATTTTGACTTACAATACTTGCTGCAGTATATTGTGGAATCATAAAACCAGAATTCAATCCAGGATTATTTACAAGGAAATCTGGTAAATCGCGCAAGCCTGAAACCAACTGAAATGTTCTACGTTCCGAAATATTTCCAAGTTCAGCTACTGCAATTGCCAAATAATCAAGTGCCAACGCCAACGGTTGTCCGTGAAAATTTCCACCTGAAATAATTACATCTTCTTCAATAAAAATATTTGGATTATCGGTTACCGAATTAATCTCAGTTTCAAATGTTTTTTTAATAAATGCCAACGTATCTTTTGTGGCTCCATGTACTTGTGGCACACATCGAAACGAATATGGATCTTGTACATGTTTCTTTTCTTTCGAAATTAATTGGCTTCCAGCTACAAATTCTTGAACTCGTTTTGCTGTTTTCAGTTGTCCATTGTGTGGACGAATCAGATGAATTAAATCATTAAAAGGTTCCAAACGCCCATCAAAAGCTTCCAACGAAATTGCCGCAAAAAAGTCTGCAAAATACGATAGTTTGTAGGCTTTTAACAACGTATGAACTCCATACGCGCTCATAAACTGCGTTCCGTTTAGCAAAGCCAATCCTTCTTTTGCTTTCAATTCAATTGGTTCCCAATTAAACTCCTTCAAAATTTCTGACGTAGGCACTTCTTTTCCTTTATAATACACACTTCCTTTTCCTAAAAGTGGTAATGACAAATGTGCCAAAGGTGCTAAATCGCCTGAAGCACCAAGTGAACCTTGCTCAAAAACAACAGGTAAAATATCATTATTATAAAAATCAATCAAACGTTGCACCGTAGCTAATTGTACACCAGAATGTCCGTAACTCAACGATTGCACTTTTAACAATAACATCAACTTTATAATCTCTTTTGAAACACGATCGCCTGTTCCACAAGCGTGCGACATTACAAGGTTTTCTTGTAATTTAGAAAGGTGTTCATCTGAAATTTTTACATTGCACAACGATCCAAAACCTGTATTAATACCGTAAATTGGTGTTTTTTGATCTTTCAATCGCTGTTCCAAATATTCACGACATGCAACGATTTTATTTACCGAAGATGCTGCTAGAGAAAGTGTTGCATTAGACAGTAACAATTCCTTAATTATTGTAATATCAAGTAATTGAGAACTTATTTCGTGTATCATGTTAAAAATGCTATAAAATTTAATTCAAAAGTGAAAATTCAAATCATATAATCCAAATAATTGTCAATAATTTATTAATTAAAAAAAGAATCGTTTAAATTTGAATAAACAAACTTTGAAAAAATGAAAAAAATACTGCTATTAATTACAGCTTTCGCAATCTTTTCTTGTGAAAAAGAACCGGAAGCTCCAAAAGATTATGTAACGCTATCTGGAAAAATTGAAAACAAAAACAGTGACTCACTTGTTGTTCGAAGCAGAACATACTCAAAAACGATAAAAGTCAATGAAGATGGTACGTTCAAAGATACTTTAAAAGTTGCTAATGGTATGTATAATCTATTTGACGGAAAAGAAAGCACGAACATTTATCTAGAAAATGACTTTGATTTAAATGTTACGTTAGACACGAAAATGTTTGATGAAACTGTAAAATATACTGGTAAAGGCGCTGTACATAGTAATTTCCTTGCGGAAGAATCGTTACTGCAGGAAAAAATGCTAGATATAGAAATGTTATCAAGTCTTGATTCGCTAGGCTTAGAAAAGGAAATCGAAAACATGTCTAAAAAACTGAACGATTTCTACAACTCAAAAACGGAAGTTGACAGCACAATTATTGCCGCTAAGGTAAAAGATATTGAGCCAATGTTAAAATTCTACAAACAATTTGCAGGAGAAGCAATCACGCTTAGAAGAAAATTTCCACGTGGAGCACCTTCACCAACATTTGATTATGAAAATCACAAAGGAGGAAAAACTTCTTTAGCCGATTTAAAAGGAAAATACGTATATATTGATGTGTGGGCAACTTGGTGTGGACCTTGTATTGCCGAAATTCCTTCTTTAAAAAAGGTTGAAAAACAATACCATGGTAAAAATATTGAATTTGTTTCCATTTCCATAGATACGCCAAAAGCATACGAAACTTGGAAAAAAATGGTAACTGACAAAGACTTAGGTGGTACACAACTAATTGCGGATGATGCTAAAGAAAAAGAAAGTTTCATTAATTTATATAAGATTTCTTCAATTCCAAGATTTATCTTAATTGATCCTAATGGAAATGTTACAAGTGCTGATGCGCCAAGACCTTCTAGTCCAAAGCTAATTGAACTATTCAACGAACTGAAAATATAATTCTCACCAAACTTTACATAATGAAAAAACTCCTCATACTAATCACTGTACTAGCAATTTTCTCCTGTAAAACGGAGCCAAAAGTAGACTATGTGTTGCTTTCTGGAAAAATTGAAAACCCAAAAAGTGATAAAATAAATATTTCTGGAAACGATTTTAAACATGAAATTGCAATCAATGAAGATGGCTCATTTGCTGATACACTTCGTATTGAAAATGAAGGATATTATTCGTTCATTCATGGTAGAGATCGTACTTCATTATATACACAAGCAGGTGACGAATTAAAAGTTACGCTAGATGCTGCAAAGTTTGATGAAACAATTACATATGAAGGAAAAGACGCTGATAAAAATAATTATATCGCCGCTAAATTTCTAGCAAATGAAGATTTTGATTTTCAGAAAGTGTATGCTAAAGAAGAGGCTGACTTCCTAAAAACTATTGGAGACGCAAAAACCAAAAAGGAAGAAGCGTTAACCAATACAAAAGGATTAAGTGCTGATTTCGTGGCTACTGAAAAAGAAAATATCAACTATGAATATTTAGCAAATCTTGCAAGATATCCTAACTATCATCCATACTTTGCTAAAAAAACAGACTTCAAACCTTCTGAAACGCTATTAGATGATTTAAAAAATATAAACTATGATGACGCAAAAGCTTTTGATTTATATGACTCTTATAAAGAAATTGCTACAAGTCATTATATGAAAAAAATATATGAAGATTCATTAATGACTTCAAGTATTGATTTGGTAAAAGGACTAAAATCACAAAACATCAAAAATGAATTGGCGACTCAAATGGCGTATATGTTAACGCCTTCAAACGAGAATTCTGAAAAATTATACAATGCTTTACAGACAATTTCTGACAAGGATGATTTCCAAAAAGAATTGACTAAAAAGTATAACAAAATAAAAAATTTAGTAGCTGGAAAAGAATCGCCAAAGTTTGACTATGAAAATCATAAAGGTGGAAAAACTAAATTGGATGATTTAAAAGGAAAGTATGTATATATCGATGTGTGGGCAACTTGGTGTGGACCATGTTTGGGAGAAATTCCTTCATTAAAGAAAGTTGAAGCAGAATACCATGACAAAAACATAGAGTTTGTTTCTGTATCAATTGACACCGAGAAAGCCTATAAAGCTTGGAAAGAAATGGTAACTGAAAAAGAATTAGGTGGCGTACAAGTAATTGCTGACAATGCTTGGAAATCTAAATTTGTTACAGATTATGCAATTGAAGGTATTCCTAGATTTATCTTAATTGATCCAGAAGGGAAAATTGTAAATGCTGATGCACCAAGACCTTCCGATCCAAAACTAATTGCACTTTTTGACGAATTGAAAATATAAACTCATTCGTATTCAACATAAAAAAAAGCGCTTTGAAAATATTCAAGGCGCTTTTTTTATTATTTAGCTTCTTCCTGTTTCGGTTCTTCTGGTTTTTTAAACAAATCCAGATATGCTTCACCAATATGAGCTACAATATCACTAGCCGTTAATGCCTGATATCCTAATCCTGTTAACGCAATATCTCCAGCTTTTCCATGTAAATACACTCCAAAAATTGATGCCGTAATTGGATCATAACCTTGTGCTAACAAACCTGTAAGCATTCCCGTTAACACGTCGCCACTTCCTGCAGTTGCCATTCCTGGATTTCCAGTATTATTTATATATAAAGAATTATCGTAAATCGTAATTGTATTTGCGCCTTTTATGATTAAAACGATATCATACTTTTTTGCGAATGCTTTTGACTTTTCTAACTTATCAAAATCATCAGACCACTTCCCTATCAAACGTTCCAATTCTTTTGGATGCGGCGTTAAAATTGACTTTGCAGGAACTAATTTTAACATGGTTTTGTTTGTTGCTAAAATATTTAATGCGTCTGCATCAATAATCAATGGTTTTTTGTTTGTCTTCAAAAATGCTTTCAACGCATTAACGGTTACAGCATCTGTTCCCATACCAACGCCCATTCCAATAACTGTTGGATCAATATCATATTTTATTTTAGTGATATTTTTCTCACCTTCATCACAAACCACCATTGCTTCCGCTAAAGCTGTTTGTAAAATAGGATATCCACATTCAGGAATATACGCTGTAACCAATCCTGTTCCAACACGTAAACATGCTTCACTTGCCAACGTTACTGCGCCCATTTTACCAAAACTTCCGCCCATAATCATACTATGTCCGTATGTTCCTTTGTGTGCATATTTCTCTCTAGGAATATATAATGGTAATACTTCAAATGTATCAATCAACTGAACTTCTGTATCAGTCGTTTGTAAATATTCTTGATCAAGTCCAACATCTAACGCTTCCCATTGTTGCATATACACGCCTGTTTCTGGTAAAAAGAAACTCAATTTTGGTGCTTGTCCTGTTAATGTAAAATTACTTTCAATCACTGCTTCTTTATCTTCAGGAGCATGATTTGGATACAATCCGGAAGGAACATCTAACGAAACCGTATAAGCATCGGAAGCATTAATATATTTAATTAAAGTCTTTACCCAATCTGATGTTTCACGATTCAATCCAATTCCAAAAATAGCATCTACAATAATATCATCTTTATGCATTTCTGGAAAATCTTCTCCCGAACTCAACAAACGCGGCCAGACTTTAAATTCTTTAATTCGATCATAATTAATTAAAAAATCTTTGGTACGCTTATCGCTGAAATTTACAACGTACGTATGTACATTATAACCGTGGTGCAACAATTGTCTTCCTAACACCAATCCTAAACCGCCATTATTTCCAATTCCGCTGTAAATATGAATTGGTACTTGCGCGCCTTGCATGTGCGCGTGAAACCAATTAAAAATTTGAGTTCCTGCAAATTCTAGCAAGTCATTAGAGCTAATTTGATTTTTTTCAATAGTAGTAGTAATCGCTTCGTAGATTTGAGCCGCTGAATATATCTTCATGTAATAAGTTTATTAAAGCAAAGATTACACTTTTCATGAAATCACTTGCAATTTACTATGCTTTTTTAGTGCATTTTTAAAAAAAAGGCATTTTCACTACACATACGTGAAAAATGATTTTATAATTTGTTAATGGTCATAAAAGTAATACATTTGAATAACATCATACTATAAAATATGTGCTTAGTAGCAAACAATATTACTTTCTTTAATTGCTTTACAGTAACTACTACAACTGTAACAATTTCTACTAGAACCCCTTTTGGGGTTTAGCTATATAGTATCCGTTAGGTGTTTATTTACACAATTTTAGTATAAAAAATTCTATATAAACACTTCTCTCAATTTTCAAAATAACCATATCAACATAATACCATGAACGTACTAAAATTTGGCGGTACTTCTGTCGCCAATGCACAAAACATAAGTCAAGTCATCGATATTATATCGAAAACTTCTCAAGATAAAAAAGTTGCCATTGTTGTTTCTGCTTTTGGAAACACAACAAATATGTTACTAAAAACTGCCGAACTTGCCGCAATAAAAGACGAACATTACAAATCGTTGTTGCAAGAAATCGAAAACAGACACATGCAAGTCGTAAAAGATTTGATTCCTGTTACGGCACAAAGCGCCATTATAAGTCATACAAAGCGACTTCTAAACTATCTTGAAACTTTGTATGAAGGTTGCTTTTTATTGAGTGAGTTAACGCCTAAAACACTAGCTACAATTGCTAGTTTTGGAGAATTATTATCTTCTTACATTATTTCAGAAGTTATGAAATTTCGTGAATTGGATAGTATATACAAAGACAGTCGCGAATTAATCATCACTTCCGAAAGCTATGAAAATGCACAAGTAGAAATGAGCATTACGGCTAAAAACTGTGTAGATTTCTTCACTGAAAATAAACATCAAATTGTCATCTTACCTGGGTTTATTGCAGAAACAGAAAATGGACAAACAACAACGTTAGGTCGCGGTGGTTCAGACTATACAGCGGCTATCATTGCCGCCGCAGTAGACGCTTCACAATTACAAATTTGGACAGATGTTAGCGGAATGTACACTTCCAATCCACGAATTGTAAAACAAGCAACTCCAATTCCACACATATCGTATCAAGAAGCAATGGAATTATCGCACTTTGGTGCAAAAGTGATTTATCCACCAACAATTCAACCAGTACTAGAAAAAGAAATTCCTATTCTAATCAAAAACACGTTCAGACCAGAAGATTCAGGAACACTAATTACAAAAGAACCTAACGAAAAACAACAAGCTGTAAAAGGAATCAGTTACATTGAAAACATTTCACTACTAACGCTAGAAGGAAGTGGAATGATTGGAATTCCAGGATTCTCAAAACGATTATTTGAAACTTTATTAGCGCAAAAAATAAACATAGTACTAATTACGCAAGCTTCTTCGGAACATTCAATTTGTATCGGAATTAACGACAAAGAAGCATCCAAAGCAAAAATAGCCATCGACGAAACATTTGCATATGAAATTGCTTCTGGAAAAGTAGACCCAATATTAGTTGAACAACAATTGGCTATTTTAGCACTTGTTGGTGAAAACATGAAAAATCATCAAGGATTAAGTGGTAAAATGTTTAGTACGCTTGGACGAAATAATGTAAATATTAGAGCAATTGCACAAGGCGCTTCTGAAAAAAATATATCAGCTGTTATAAACAGTGATGATGCAAAAAAAGCACTAAATGCACTTCATGAAGAATTCTTTGAAGAAAAAATAAAACAACTCAATCTATTTGTAATCGGTGTTGGAAATGTTGGCGAACGTTTCTTAGCGCAATTACACCAACAAAATGATTTTCTGTTAGAACAATTAAAATTAAACATAAGAGTTATTGGTGTTTCCAACTCCAGAACGATGGCGTTCAACGCAGAAGGAATTGACTTAACAACTTGGAAAAATACGCTTGCTGAAGGTGAAGAAGCAAGTTTAGAAGATTTTCATAAAATGACAAAATCACTGAATCTTCGCAATAGTATATGTATAGATATTACAGCAAGTGAAACGGTTTCAAACGTATATGAACACTATTTACGAAACAATATTGCTGTGGTTACGTGTAACAAAATTGCCTGTGCTTCTCAATATGAAAACTATCAAAACTTAAAACGTATTTCCAGAAAATACAATGCGCCATTTTTATTTGAAACAAATGTTGGTGCAGGATTACCAATCATTGACACGCTCAAAAACTTAATTGCTTCTGGTGACAGAATGCACAAAATTCAAGCAGTATTATCAGGTAGTTTAAATTTTGTCTTCAACAACTTTAGCAATGAAAACACATTCAAAGAAGTTGTCATACAAGCACAAAAAGAAGGGTATACGGAACCAGATCCAAAAATAGATTTAAGTGGTGTTGATGTGGCGCGAAAAATCTTAATTTTAGCACGTGAAAGTGGTTATATCCTAGAATTAGAAGATATACAAAACAATGCTTTCCTTCCGGAAGAAAGTTTAGCGACTACTACTAATGAGGATTTTTATGCATCGTTAGAAAAACATGAAGCGCATTTTCAGAACATTTACAAAGAAGCAAATGACAAAAATTGTCGTTTAAAATATGTGGCTACATTTGAAGGTGGAAAAGCGAAAGTTGGTTTGCAACACATTCCATCGGATCATCCATTTTACAATTTGGAAGGAAGTGACAACATTGTATTATTCTTTACAGATCGTTATGTAGCACAACCATTACAAGTAAAAGGCGCTGGCGCTGGTGCAGATGTAACGGCCTCAGGAATATTTGCAGATGTTATTAGAATTGGAAAGTTCTAATGAATTATAAATAAAAAACGTAAACGTCACTTCGAGTGAAATTCTGAAAGAATTTAGTATAGAGAAGTACTTGGAAATTGTTAGATAAAAAAGTTACTTTCTATCGTCTTTTCGAAAGTTTTAGAAAAACTTGTGGCAATCTGTTTCTTCAATGAACAGATTACTTCACTTTCGCTCGTAAAGACAACTATTTTTAAAATTGAAATAAAAAGTTCAAAAGCTAGAAAAAATGAACGAAATAAAAATATTCGCGCCAGCAACCATTGCAAATGTCTCTTGTGGATTTGATGTCCTCGGACTTTGCTTAGATACCGTTGGTGACGAAATGATCATTCGGAAAACTGCAGAAAAAGGTATCAAAATAACAAAACTTGTCGGGCAAGATTTACCATTAGAAACCGACAAAAATGTGGCTGGTGTTGCCGGATTAGCCATGTTAGAAAAACTAAACTTGAATCACGGTTTTGAAATTGAAATCTTTAAAAATATCAAAG
The DNA here is from genome assembly GCF_965283645.1 of Kordia sp. Classification (GTDB taxonomy): domain Bacteria; phylum Bacteroidota; class Bacteroidia; order Flavobacteriales; family Flavobacteriaceae; genus Kordia. Next base: position 1,418,049 of record NZ_CBDIPG010000001.1, read on the forward strand.
CTGGAAGCGGAATTGGAAGCAGTGCCGCAAGTTCAGCTGGAACGGTTTGGGCAATGAATGAATTACTTGGAAAACCGTTTACACCAAAGGAGTTAGTACCTTTTGCCATGCAAGGTGAAAAACTAGCGAGTGGAACGGCACATGCAGACAATGTAGCGCCTGCCCTATTGGGTGGTTTTTCATTAGTGAGAAGTTACAAGCCGTTGGATATCATTAAAATTCCAACGCCAACTGAATTATATGCAACGGTCATTCATCCACAAATTGAAGTGAAAACATCCGATTCACGTTCAGTATTGAAGCAAACAATTTCACTTCAAAAATCAATTATACAAATTGGAAACTTAGGTGGTTTAATTAGCGGATTATACACTTCCGATTACGATTTAATAAGCAGATCGTTGCATGACGAAATTGTAGAACCATTGCGTTCCATATTAATTCCTGGATTCAAAGAAGTTAAAGAAAATGCAATCGTCTGTGGTGCTTTAGGTGCAGGAATTTCAGGTTCTGGCCCTTCCATATTCGCATTAAGCAAAGGAAAAGAAATGGCCGAAAAAGTAGCAAAAACGATGTCTGAAACTTATAAAAACCTACACATCGATTACGACATTCATGTATCAAAAATAAATACTGAAGGTTGTCGGGTTATTGGGTAACTTGAGTCTTGCATTTCGACTGTGCTCAATGTGACAAGTCTTGGGTTAAAATTTTAAATGTACAAGTATGAGCTTCTTGACGAAAGCTTATTATAAACTAAAATTATTGAATCATTCAATCTTTTAATTTTTCAATCAAAAATAAAAAAAATGAATTATTACAGTTTACACCATAACGCTCCAAAAGTTTCTTTCAAAGAAGCTGTCATTAAAGGATTAGCGCCCGATAGAGGAATTTATTTTCCAGAAAATATCACAGCTTTACCCAAAGAATTTATTCAAAATATAAGTAATTATTCGCATGAAGAAATTGCTTTTGAAGTGATAAAACAATTTGTTGGTGATGAAATTCCAACAGACATTTTAAAAGAAATTATCAACGAAACGTTGAGTTTTGATTTTCCAATTGTACCTATTGAAGAAAACATTGGAACTTTAGAACTTTTCCACGGGCCAACAATGGCTTTTAAAGATGTTGGCGCACGATTCATGGCGCGTTGTTTAGGCTATTTTAATCGTAATACGAACAACAATGTTACGGTTTTAGTAGCGACTTCTGGCGATACTGGTGGCGCAGTTGCAAATGGTTTTTTGGGTGTAAAAGGTGTTGATGTCGTGATTTTATATCCAAGTGGAAAAGTAAGCGAAATTCAAGAAAAACAATTGACAACGTTAGGTCAAAATATCACAGCATTGGAAGTTGACGGTGTTTTTGATGATTGTCAAGAAATGGTAAAAACAGCATTTTTAGATGCTGAAATTGATCGTACACTAACGTCTGCAAATTCTATCAATATTGCACGTTGGTTGCCACAAATGTTCTACTTTTTCTTTGCGTATAAGGCTTTACACAAAAAACATGAGAACTTAGTATTTTCTGTTCCAAGTGGAAATTTTGGAAATATTTGTGCAGGAATCATGGCGCAAAAACTAGGTTTACCGATTCAACATTTTGTAGCCGCAACAAATGTAAACGATACCGTTTCAAACTATTTAGAAAACGGTGAATATGTGCCAAAAAAATCGATTGCGACCATTTCAAATGCTATGGATGTTGGAAATCCGAGTAATTTTATTCGAATTCAAGAATTATATAATAACGATTTAGAAACGATCAAAAAGCATTTTTCATCCTATAGTTTTACAGATACAAAAACGAAAGTTGCGATGAAATCTTTGTACAATCAAACAAAATACATTGCCGATCCACATGGCGCGGTTGGCTATTTAGGTTTAAAGAATCACGATTTACAAAATGCATACGGAGTTTTTCTAGAAACTGCACATCCTGTCAAATTTTTACCAACAGTAGAATCGACCTTGAGTCTAAAATTAGACATTCCAACACAGATTCAAGAAATTATGCATAAAGAGAAAAAAGCATACTTTATCAATGATTACAAAGGTTTGAAGAAGTATTTGATGGAATAATATTTCTGCGAGTAGCTACCCAAAATGTATCATAAAAACATTTAAAAGTAGTATTTTGTGCATGATTCAAATAAAAATATGAGCATCAATTATAACTTTAATCTTCCTTCAGAAGAAAATGTTATTGCCCGAAATCGTACTATTACAACGTATTATGCGCAATTGTATCAACGAAAACCAACACTGTACAAATGGGCAGGAATGGCGGCTTTTGCTTCTTTTCACATTGGGAAAAAATTACAAATGTGGAATTGGAAAGTATCAGGTATTAAAACGTTGTCTGTTACTTGTAAAAAAACAAATCGTTCTTTGGAAGATGATTTTCAGGTAATTAGAATTATCAATAATAAAATATTTACCGAAATAGGTTGGGCACATCTTGCTTTTAGTCAAATGGATTTTGAAACTTTTAAATCAATTTTACAAGAAAGAGGAAAAAATGAGATCATTATTACTGCATTTGAAAGACTTCATTTTGCAAGAGAAGAACTAAATAACAATGTGTTTTCTGAAACTTCCAATACGCTAGTTTGGCAAGCAAATATTGATCTTTTATGGCATGAACAATCAGAAGTTGTACAACCATTATTTGACAAACTTAGCAATCTATTTGCTGGTGCAATGTCCTTATTTGCAAGTTTTGACTATAAGATAAATCATAACAAGACTGGCTGGCAAACATCTTCTCGTTTTTTTATATTTATGATTTTTAAAGGATTTCGATTCATCAAAAAAAATGGTTTTATCCCAGAAGTTACCGACTTGGAACACCGATGGTTTTGGATTTCTAACGATTTATTAGTGAAATGGAGAAAAATAGAATCAGATCAAAAATTAATTACTTCAGAAATAAAAATTTTATCCCAAATTGAAAAAAGAAACCTCATCATTTAATCTTCTTTATAAGGTTAAAAATATGACCGCTTTCTCCTAAATAAAAAAAACTGATGTTAAATTGAGAATCAAGTAATAATTCATCATTTTTTTAGGTCGATTTTTCATAAATTCGCAATCAATTTAAGACAAACTACATATGAAGGATACAGCTCTCACAGAAATTCATAAAGCATTAGGCGCTAAAATGGTTCCTTTTGCAGGTTATAACATGCCCGTACAGTACGAAGGTGTAAAGGTTGAACACGAAGTCGTTCGTAACGGCGTTGGTGTTTTTGACGTAAGTCATATGGGAGAATTTGTTATTTCAGGACCAAATGCATTGGCGTTGATTCAAAAAATCGCTACAAATGATGCTTCAAAATTGGTAGATGGAAAAGCACAATATAGCTGTATGCCGAATACTGATGGTGGAATTGTAGATGATTTAATTATTTACAGAGTGAATGAGGAAAAGTACATTTTAGTAGTAAATGCTTCAAATATTGAAAAAGATTGGAACTGGATTTCTAGTCATAATGATGTTGGTGCAGAAATGAGAGATGTGTCTGATGACTATTCTTTATTGGCGATTCAAGGTCCAAAAGCGGTGGAAGCAATGCAATCGTTAACAGAAGTTGATTTAACTAATATTAAATATTACACGTTTCAAATTGCCAAGTTTGCAGGTGTTGAAAATGTAATTGTTTCTGCAACTGGATATACAGGTTCTGGCGGATTTGAAATTTATTGTAAAAATGAAGATGTTGCTGCAGTTTGGGCAAAAGTTTTTGAAGCTGGTGAAGCTTTCGGAATCAAGCCAATTGGTTTGGCGGCAAGAGATACATTACGCCTAGAAATGGGCTATTGTTTGTATGGAAATGATATTGACGATACAACGTCTCCAATTGAAGCTGGTTTGGGTTGGATTACAAAGTTCACAAAAGAATTCACAAATTCAGAAGCACTTCAAGCGCAAAAAAGAACTGGTGTAGAACGTAAATTAGTTGCTTTTGAAATGCAAGAACGTGGAATTCCAAGACAAGGATATGATATTGTAGACGGAAACGGAAACAAAATCGGAAATGTGACTTCTGGAACGATGTCTCCATCGATGGGAATTGGAATCGGGTTAGGATACGTACCAACGGTTTTTACAGATGTTGGAAGCAATATTTACATCCAAATTCGTAAAAACAGAGTTGCCGCAAAAGTGGTGAAACTACCTTTTTATAAAAAATAAAAATTACTTTTTGAATAGAATTTTAATATTAGGAGCGAGCGGATTTATTGGTCAGGCACTATATAAAGAGCTTTGCTCCTATTTTGATGTTTACGGAACTTTTTACAGCAACAAATCGTTTGCTAAAAACGCGCATTTTATACGGTATGATTTAGATTATGACGGAATTGACGAAGTGGTTTTGCAAGTGCAACCTACAATTATAATTTCTGCTTTACGTGGTGATTTTGCGGCGCAAATTGAAGTACATACGTTCTTAACCGAGTATGTAAAAACAAAACCGTGTAAGCTTATTTTCTTGTCGTCGGCCAATGTGTTTGACGCATATAGTAGTTATCCATCGTATGAATACGACAAAACACTTTCGGAAAGTATTTATGGAAAATTAAAAATTCGAATTGAAAACATGGTCATGCGTTTACCGCAGAAAAAATATGCAATCGTGCGTTTGCCGATGGTTTTTGGACACAATTCTCCAAGAATTCAAGAAATAAAAGAATGTCTCAAAGAAAAAGTGCCTGTAGAAGTTTTTCCTAACTTAGTAATGAATACGATTTCTGATAAAAAGCTAACACAACAAATTCATTACATGATTAACAGACGTAAAAATGGAATCTTTCATTTAGGTGCTGAAGATTTAATTCACCATGATGAATTTATAGGAGAAATTTTAAAAAGTATGAATGTAAAAAAACCAGTATTCAAAAACGTATATACGTCCAATTTCGATCGTTTTTTAGCTGTTTTACCAAAAGACAACAAGCTTCCAAAACATTTAGCAACAACCAATGAAGAAACGTTGGAATATATTTCTGGAAAGAAAACTTCTTAAATTCAATACAATATTTCTTTTCACTCTTAAATTATAGTTTATTTACTACAAATATTTTGTTTTTTGTAAGAAAATATATTAGATTTACTTCAAAAGTAAATTTCCTCTACAACCACTATCGATACAATTAAAAAAAGTTATCAATGAAACCTATTTTTAACGTATACTCACTGTGTATTATTTTAATCCTTGTAATGGTACTCAGTTGTGAAAAAGGCGAATGGTATCTATTCTGTATCAAACAAATTACTTATGAATAATATGAAACTAAAATTATTCATTCTAACGTTATTCATAACACTTTTCTGTAAATCACAAGAAATCTCAACAACTGATTATACATTGGTAAACATTGTTGTGGATTCGCTGGTAAAGCAATCTAGAAAAGACACCATTGGATTGAGTGTGGAAACCCTTAATAAAAAATTAAACGAAGAAAGTGTCCTAAACCCAGGATTTATGCTCTATAAAAACGGAAAATTCACCAACGAATGCCCTGGTAATGAAATTAAAGACAGCTTGTATACAAAATTCAATTACAAAAAATTTAATGCTCGCCCTAAATCTTGGGATGTGAAAAGAATTGAAAATCCAAAAGTCTTAACAGATTTTACTTTAAGAAAGAAAAATTACATAAATAGATATAATGAATATTTGCAGTTATATCAAGAATCTGACAAACAGGAAATGAAAGAATATATATGGAATTCTGAGCGTGCTATTCCAGTTCATAACATCTCTACACCAATTTTTTCTGATAAAAAAGATATCGGGATTGTGTTGGTTAGAAGATACTATAACGGCTTACAATCTTGGCAACTTCGAAAAAATGAAAAAGGAGAATGGTATCTATTCTGTATCAAACAAATTACTTATGAATAGCATGAAACTAAAATTATTCATTCTAACTTTAGTTAACATTGCACGAAGCACTTCTGTATAGATTTCTAAGAAAATACATCTTAAAATCCTCGTATTTCAAAACACTTTTCTACGCTAGCTAAAAAAGATTTATTAAATTCGTGACTTTCGTTCACTACAAATACTTTTATTCGCATTCATGCACAAAATTATACGTTTCATCATACTGTTCGTAGTTACCAATGCATTTGCGCAAACAGACATTTCTTTTTGCCAAAAAGCAACGTTAGTATTGGAAACTCTAGAGAATAATCATTACCAACCAAAAACGATTGATGATGATTTTTCTAGCTATGTTTTAAAAACATTTTTTAAACGTGTAGATCCAAAACGAATGCTTTTTGCTAAAAGTGATATTGCTACTTTTGACGAATTAAAAACGAAACTAGACGATTATTTATTGAACAACGAATGTGATTTTATTCAAAAACTGAGCAAATCATATGAAAAACAATTGCTTACCGCTCAAAAAAGTATTGCTATTGTTGAAAAAAGCAAGCTTGATTTTTCTGGAAAAGATCATATTTCATACGGAAGCATTAAAGACGAATCGCAATTTTCTAAAAACAGAAAAACGTTGCAAGAACGCTGGACAAAAAAGATTCGAATTGAAATCATTCGTGATTACTTATCTTTTTCAAATCCTTCAAATTTTAAAAAAGTAAAAGCTCAGATAAAATCTAAAATCATTTCAGAAAACAAATGCTATATTCAAGATAAATTGCAAGCTGTCAATGGAATTCAATCGTATATTGAAACAACTATTTTAGATATTATTTGTTCTTATTTTGATCCACATAGTAATTATTTTGATCCAACTGACAATGGTAATTTTTTAAATTCTATCGGAACAGAAACCAACTCTATTGGTGTTTGGTTTTCAAAAAATAGTGATGGAAAAATTATCGTTTCTGGCTTACAAACGGGAAGTACAGCTTGGAAAGAAAAAGAAATCAACGCCGGCGATTTGGTGCTTTCATTACGTGCTGGAGACGCAATTTTAAAAACAACATGTCTTTCACTTTCGAGTTTGTACGATTTTATAAATGATGAAACAAACACTACAATTTCAATAAATGTAGTAACTGCAAAAAATAGCAACAAAACAGTTGTTTTAAAAAAAGAAAATCTAAAAATTGAACAGAATGCAATCAATACGTTTATCCTAAAAGGCGAATATACGATTGGATACATTTCGTTACCGAGTTTCTACACGAACATGGATTATGGTTTTGGAAGCGCAAATGATATCGCGAAACAACTATTTAAACTAAATACTGTAAATATTGACGGTTTAATTCTGGATTTGCGCGACAATGGTGGCGGTTCTATGAAACAGGCAATTGATTTAGCAGGAATGTTTATAGACAAAGGTCCGTTGGGCATTTATCGAGATGCAAAAAACAATAGATCTATTATTAAAGATTTTAATCGTGGAACGTTATTTACGAAACCGATGGTTATTTTGGTCAATCAAGGAAGTGCTTCGGCTTCTGAATTTATTGCAGCCGCTTTGCGCGATCATCACAGAGCTATTATTGTTGGAAGTAAAACCTACGGAAAAGGAACAATTCAACGTGTAATCCCATTAAAAGATGAAATTGGCTTTGTTAAAATCACCATAGATAAAATGTATGGTTTCAAGGGAAATACGCATCAAGCATCTGGAATTCAGCCAGATATTGAATTCCCAAGTTTGTATGCAGGTATTGAAGATGGAGAAAGTGGTAATACAAACTTTATCAAAAACGATACGATTTTAAAAGATGTGTATTTCAAAATACCAAAAGCTGTTGATTATAAAAGCATTCGTGCAAAAAGTATCGCGCGCATGCAACAAAATTCATCTGTAAAAACTATCAAAAACATCAATTCAAGATTACTTTCATATTTAAATCAAGAACGAAAGCTTGCATTATCTGTAAAAGGTATCAAAAAAGATAGTGACTTTTTTGATGCTATTTTTGAAAAAAGTGATGATTTAGAAATGAAACACAACACGTTTGAAGTTGTCAATTTGGAAGATTATAAAGAAATTTTAGCATACAATAAAAACAAAGCAACGCTAAATTCATATATGATCGAAAACATTCAAACGGATCATGAAGTTGAAGAAACTTATCTAATCATTTCTGACTATATAAAACAACTCGCCAATTAACAATTATATGAAATCAAACTACCTTCACTTTGTGATTATTTTACTTTGTGTATTCACATTTCAAACTTCGTCTGCTCAAAAATTTAAAAATGCGAATGAATATCTAAGTTTTATCGGAAAAGAAAACGGTAAGATTAGTAAAAGCATGTGGAATTACACCAAATCATTAGCACATAGTAAAAGTGCGCGTAAAGTTGAAGGTGATCGTAAACGCCTGTTGAAATCACTTGAGCGTGCCATTATCAAAATAAAAAGAGCGACTGCATACAAAGGTGAAGATGCTTACAAAAAACAAGTATTAGATTATATGGATTTGTATTCGAATCTGTTAAAGAATGACTATGCGAAAATTGTTGATATGAAGGAAGTTGCCGAGCAATCGTACGATTTTATGGAAGCATATATTTTAGCGCAAGAATTGGCAGATAAACGCATGCAAGAAGCACAACAAACCTATGCAAGTTCACAAAAAGACTATGCCGCAAGAAATAACATTCGATTGGTTGATAAGGAAACTGAATTAGGGAAAAAGATGAAAATCTCTAACAAAGTGTTTGATCATAAAAATGATGTCTATTTGGTATTCTTCAAAAGTAATATTCAAGAACGTTTTATGCTGAGTGCTTTGTCTTCTAATGACATCAGTGCCATTCAACAAAACGCAAATGCTTTACAAACCTTTGCGAAAGAAGGAATGATTGCCGTAGATACGATTGCTCCCTACAAAGAAGATACTTCACTAATTGAAGCCACGAAAGTTGCGTTGCAATTCTATATAGATGAAACTGAAAATAAGGTTCCAAAACTTATAGAATTCTTTTTATTGAATGAAAAATTTCAGACAATTAAAGAGGCAATTGACAAAAAAGCGGCAAAAGACCGAACAAAAAAAGAAATTGACACATATAATACTATGGTGAATGAAATCAACAAAGCTGTAGAAGATTTCAACAAAACCAACGCTCAATTAAATACAGCACGCACAAAAATTATAAATCAATGGAATGAAGCGTCTGCAAAATTTTTAAGCCGACATATTCCAAAAGAATAATACAAAATCTATATTTGTAAAAAATAAAAAACTAACATAATGGGAAGAGCATTTGAATTTAGAAAGGCACGAAAAATGAAACGTTGGTCAGCAATGGCAAAAACCTTTACACGTATTGGTAAAGATATTGTGATGGCTGTAAAAGAAGGCGGACCAAATCCGGAGACAAATTCAAGATTACGTGCGGTAATTCAGAATGCAAAAGCCGCTAACATGCCAAAAGACAATGTTGAACGCGCTATCAAAAAAGCATCTGATAAAGACACCGATAATTATAAAGAAGTACTTTTTGAAGGATACGGACCGCATGGAATTGCCATTTTAGTAGAAACTGCTACTGATAATAACAATAGAACTGTTGCCAATGTTCGGAGTTATTTTAATAAATGTGATGGAAGCTTAGGGACGCAAGGCTCAGTAGAATTTATGTTTGATCATACCTGTAACTTCCGAATTCCAGCTGAGGGACAAGATCCTGAAGAGTTAGAATTAGAATTTATCGATTTTGGTGTGGAAGAAGTATTCGCTGATGAAGATGGTATTTTATTATACGGACCATTTGAAAGCTTTGGAAACATTCAAAAAGAATTGGAAAATAGAGAACTTGAAATATTATCTTCTGGTTTTGAACGCATTCCACAAGTCACAAAATCATTAGACGAAGAGCAAACTGCCGATATTGAAAAACTACTAGAAAAGCTTGAAGAAGATGATGATGTACAAAATGTATATCACACGATGGCGGAATAAAAATATATTCATACCTAGCTAGTAAAAAGTCGTTTACAGTTCGTGAACGATTTTTTTTATGGAATAACCGTAAAGATGTATCAATTAGTTGACTTACATTTAACTCATAATCAACAAACTACACATCATGTTAAAAAGTATTTTAAAACTACAAGGAACAAAAGAGTTAACTAAAACTTCTCAAAAAGAAATTTTAGGTGGACGCAGACCTGCAAAACATTGCAACTCACAATCTGATTGCACCATCAATCAAATTTGTCAAAACGGTGCATGCTTTAATTGCTATGATCCATTTACAGGATATTGGTACTGTTAAGAAAAAGTAGAAATAAAAATCTATTTTCGAATTACAAGCAAATCATATACATGGAAAAAGTATAACGACATCTTTCAAACCTGAAAATATACTTTTTAATTCCACTAGTTATTTTGTTAAATATCTAGCGAATTTATTCACTTTCAAGTGTTAACTCCATGATTACTATCCGAAAGTCTCCGTACGGAGACTTTTTAAATATTAAATACGGTTTTACCTTACAAATAATATACATTTCTTACACAAAGTAATCAAAAAGCTAGCGTACATTTACACTAAACAAAATTAGTTTATTAGAAGTTCATTCAGAAACTAAAATTTGAGTGTTAGTGCATAAATAAATTAAAGGAGAGAATTCGCCGAAAAATTTGTATCATTTTTTCATATGTGAATTATTAAGTTAATACTAAGTTTTCTTCAAATTTTGATAAAAGCGTATTTCTCTTCTTTTTTTATGCCAACTAAAAATAATACATCCTGTAGAAATTACTTTCTACAACTTTCCAAAACTGAGTTTCAAAAAAATTAGGAATACATGTGTGTGAGATACCGCTATACAGCGGCATTAATTCAACTAGCAGTGTTCCGTTCGCCTTTCAGGCTTCGCAAAACTGAGTGAAAATTATAAAAAAAAGTTGAGATACCGCTATACAGCGGCATTAATTCAACTAGCAGTGTTCCGTTCGCCTTTCAGGCTTCGCAAAACTGAGCGAAAATTATAAAAAAGAAAGTTGAGATACCGCTATACAGCGGCATTAATTCAACTAGCAGTGTTCCGTGCGCCTTTCAGGCTTCGCAAAACTGAGTTTCATTAAAAAGCAGGCCGTAAGCCGGATCCTGTCTAAGCCTTATCATTTATCTAAAATTACAGTTACCCATAACTTTCATCTGCCTACCCTTGAACATTGAGCGTGCCGCTCTTAAACGTTCATATACATGGCATTGCACCTCGTAGAGTTTACCTGGTTTCACTACAGCATTACCTGTACATACTTTCTGCTGCACTTGTCCTCGCCTTTCGACGGACGGATGTTATCCGCTACAATGCACTATGGTGTCCGGACTTTCCTCCTTGTCCCAAACTTGATTTGGGATCTTTTCATTTTATCTCTCGATATCTTAATAAGATGCCGAAACAAGTTCGGCACACGGCGATAAGGTAGCCTGCTCTGTCGGCAAAAGTACACAAATGTTTCAGATTCTGTAGCAGTAATATTAAAAAATGAAGAATCAAAATAGTTTACTTTCTACAACCAAAACTGTTAATAAAAAAGCAGAACTATCTCCTAGTTTTAGGCGTTACATTTGAATTCTATTAGTATATTTGCTGTTATAAGATTACCTTTTTTCTATGGAACATTTCATTGTATCAGCTCGCAAATACAGACCGCAAACATTTAAAGATGTTGTCGGGCAACAAGCGATTACAAATACGTTAGAAAATGCTATAGAAAAAAGCCATCTAGCCCAAGCACTTTTGTTTTGTGGTCCAAGAGGTGTTGGAAAAACAACTTGCGCACGTATTCTGGCAAAGAAAATCAATCAAGATGGAACTGAAAATCCTGATGAAGATTTTGCTTTTAATATTTTTGAATTGGATGCAGCTTCAAACAATTCCGTAGATGATATTCGTAGTTTGATAGAGCAAGTTCGTATTCCACCACAAGTGGGAAAATACAAAGTGTATATTATTGATGAGGTTCATATGTTATCGCAAGCCGCGTTTAATGCGTTTCTTAAAACTTTAGAAGAACCACCAAAACACGCTATTTTTATTCTGGCTACGACCGAAAAACATAAAATTATTCCAACGATTTTATCAAGATGCCAAATTTTTGATTTTAAACGAATTGGTGTAAAAGATGCCAAAGAATATTTAAAATATATTGCTGAAAGTCAAGGTGTAGAAGCCGATGATGATGCACTTCATATTATTGCGCAAAAAGCAGATGGCGCTATGCGTGATGCGCTGTCAATTTTTGATAGAGTTGTTAGTTTTTCTGGAAAACAGTTAACACGACAAGCCGTTACAGAAAATCTGAATGTGCTCGATTACGAAACGTATTTTACGGCAACGGATTTAATGCTAGAGAATAATATTCCGCAACTTTTGGTCGATTTTAACCATACATTATCAAAAGGATTTGATGGACATCATTTTATTGCTGGAATTGCTTCGCATTTTAGAGATTTGTTAGTCTGTAAAAATAAAGCTACGATTGCTTTGTTAGAAGTTGGTGATCAAACAAAACAGAAATATTTAGAGCAATCGCAAAAAACATCACAACAGTTTTTACTGAAAGGAATTGAACTTGCCAATGATTGTGATTTGAAGTATAAAACAAGTAGAAATCAACGACTCTTAGTTGAGTTATGTTTGATGCAACTTGCCTCTATCAATTATGATGGAGAAAAAAAAAATAGCGATCGGTTCATAATTCCGGCTACTTTCTTTTTGGTAAATGGTAAAAAGATTGACCCTATTCAAAAAGCGGAAACGCCACCACAACAACATTCGCAAGAGAACGCAGCAACTCAAGAAACTGAAATTGCAACTACAACTCCTGTAAAAGCAACTGAACAAAAAGTAGCTCCTACTCCAACTGAGAAGCCAAAAATTAATATTTCCGCTATGCGAAATAAAGTTTCTGGTTTGTCATTATCGAGCATCAAAGCAAAGCAAGAACATTTGAAAAAACAACAAGATAAAGTTGTTGCTCATAAAGATTTGCCAAGCGATCCGTTTACTGAAGAACGTATGCTAGAAGTTTGGAATGCGTATGTAGCAAAATTGGACAAAAAGGGTGAAAAAATAATGGCATCTTCCTTATCTACAGATGTTCCGAAGTTGAAAGATGCGACAACTATTTGTATTGAATTGCCTAACGAAACCATGAAAATTGAGATTGAACGCGCGCAATATCCATTGTTAGAGTTTGTACGAAGAGAGTTGAATAATTACGATGTGACACTTGCGATTGATGTGAACGAACTTACCGTAAAAAAATACGCATTTACAACACGTGATAAGTACGAAAAACTAAAAGAAATCAATCCGTTAGTAGAACGTTTGCGAAGAGAATTTGATTTAGAAATTTAATATGTAAAGCACCATGATGTTAGGTTTAAAGTTACCAACAGATCCACGTTGGGTAAATATTGCAGCGAAAAATATTGAAGAAATTTTAACGGATCATGCTTTTTGTGAACAGAAAGCTACAAGTACGGCAATTTCATTAATTGTGAGTTTCCCAGAATATTCTGAATTGGTGGATGCAATGATTGCGTTGGTTAAAGAAGAAATTAGTCATTTTAAAATGGTTCATGATCGAATTCTTGCCAGAGGTTGTAAATTAGGTCGTGATCGTAAGGATGAATACGTTTCTAAATTGTTACAATTTTTCCCAAAAGGCGGAAGTAGAACCACACAATTAGTCCATAGATTGTTATATGCTGCATTGATTGAAGCTAGAAGTTGTGAGCGTTTTAAATTACTTTCAGAGCATATTGAAGATCAAGAATTGGCAATTTTCTACAAAAACTTAATGGTGAGTGAAGCCAATCATTATACCATGTTTTTAGGCTTTGCCAGACAATATGGCGACAGAACCGAAGTTGATGAAAAGTGGGAAGCTTTGCTAGACTTTGAAGCTGAAATCATGAAAGATTTGGGCACAAAAGAAACCATGCATGGATAAGTAAAGCTTGCATTACTTTCATAAGAAAATCACTTGTTAATACCTATTTTTAAAAGAGATTGGTTATGTTGTTTAAGTACCTAATTTAACAAATAAGAACTAGCCATAAATTATATAAAGGTTGTTACATGCCGTTATTTTTCCGTTTCTTAGGTTTATGTATGTTATAATTACAAGATTTATTAATGACTTATAGCCTTAGTTGGCAACTGGCATTATTCTAGTATTTCTTTTAGTTTTTCATTAAGTTTTTCTCCTCTCAAGTTTCGTCCAATTATTTCTCCGTTCTCGGCAATTAAATAGTTATCAGGTATTCCACTAACTCCATAAATAAGAGCAGCTTCATTTCTACCACCTTTTAAATCACTTATGTGTTCCCAATTTAAACTGTCTTTCTTAATTGCCGTAAGCCAACTTTCTTTGTTTTCGTCTAATGAAACTGCAAATATTTCAAATCCTTTTGGATTAAACTTTTCGTAAGTTTTTACAAGATTTGGATTTTCTAGTCGACAAGGACCACACCAAGATGCCCAAAATTCAAGCAGGACAACTTTTCCTTTCAATTCAGACAATTTTTTTAGCTCTCCATATTGGTTTTCAGATTCAAAGTCCACAAATCGATCTCCTATTTTGAGCGCTTTATTCAGTTCAAGGTATCTCTTTATTTCCTTTCCAAATTTTGAATTCTTATTTTCTGTTGAAAATTGTTCGTAAAGCTCTTCCGTTTTTTCTCTTCCCCAAGTTGTTGAATAAAGTGAAAGCATTGAAGAACTAATAATACTTTTTGGATTATTCTTCACAAATTCCATTTCCATTTTTTGCCTTTCACTTCTTGGAAGAGTATCGACTTTTTGATAAAAATTGAAATTTAAATTTTCAGTTTCCGAACCTGTTATTTTAGCATTTCTAAATTCAGTTTTAGTTGCATCAAATGTCATTGGTTTATTTTCTGCCCAAAAGGCCCTGTACTTAGAAAAGTCCTTGTTATGAAGCCAAAGTTCTATAGGTGTATTAGGTAATTCAGTTTTAAAATCGAAAGAGTTATCATTAACTACAGTTGAGTCTAATGCTTTATTGTTGTAGTTAAGATATACCATCGCACCATTTTCAATTCCGTTTGTCGTTCCACTCAGTGAAAATTTAGCTTTTGGTTTTTCATTACAGGAAACAATGAATAATGTTATTATTACAATTATTATTTTTCTCATAGATGTTTGTTTTTATACTTGTCACCAACTTGTTTGTGTATGAGTTAGTTGCGTGGTTAGGCAATTAAGTTAGTAAATAATTACCAAATAGAAAATATGAGAGCATTTTCGTATATAATTTTAAAAAAGTAATAAATTATAGCAATTATATATGATGTTACCTGTAGGTTTTCTCGATTGTTTTTGTCAGTTTATCTTCATTTTTCTTATTCATACCCATTGATACAACTGAACTTCTTTTGTTTGGATCGCAGATGCTATTTACTAATACTGTTGCGTTGTCAATTAAATCCATTGTATTTCTTTGAAAACTTCCTCAAAATAAACCTGATCACTTTCTTCTAATTGTTCTTTTGAAAAATCGTTGACCTGCAAGTTATTTATATCTTCTATACCAATTGAGTTATTATCAATACCTTCACAAATAATAGTTGCAACAGTATTGAGTCGTTTATTTGATCCATATTGTGCATTAAGAGTGAATAATACACCAATAGAAAAAAATAATGAAAATTTCATTTATAATTATTGAAGAGCGAAGTGTCTCTAAATTACAGTCTGTACGTAACTCCAATTTGAATTACAGCATTTTTTCCTTCAATATTTGGCGCTCTTTGTTCGTCAAACATATCTGCTAAACCTAAGCTATAACGAGCTTCTACAGATACATCCTCAAGAATATTTAAACCGATTCCTGCATTTACAGCATAATCAAAGTTTTTGAAACTGTCTTCAAATTCATGCACTTTGAAACCAACTTGTGGACCTGCTTGTATGTTTAGAAAGTTTGTTAATTCGAACTTTAACATTAACGGAATTTGTAAGTAATCGGCACGTAATTCTTTTTCCTTTGAACCCTGTGCAGAGTATAGAAATTCTGGTTGAAATCGTAATTTTCCTGTCACGTGCATGTCTACTAAAAAGCCAAATACTGCTCCAATTCTAGTGTCATTAAAACCGTCTTGAATATCATCGAGATTAGTAGCATTGTAGTTTGACAGATTGATTCCTGCTTTAAAACCGTATCTAGTTTGCGTGTCTATATCTTGTTCATCTTCAGAATATATAGTAGTTTCCGTATCCGTATCTGACTTATTTTCGGATTCTTGCGAAAACG
This sequence comes from Kordia sp., assembly GCF_965283645.1. GTDB lineage: Bacteria > Bacteroidota > Bacteroidia > Flavobacteriales > Flavobacteriaceae > Kordia. Next base: position 1,434,309 of record NZ_CBDIPG010000001.1, read on the forward strand.
CAATGAAACTAAATAGTAAGCATGAAAGTAGTATTAGTTTTTTCATCAGTTTATTTTATTTTTTTGGTATCAAATCACGTAATTTTTATTTGAACGTTAGTTTTACAAATTTCAATTATGTGAATTATTCAGTTATTTGAATTAAATGTAAGTATTGGGTATTTAAAAACTTAAAATATTCGATGCATTTTCTGCATTTTTCGATGTTTCGAAGAATAATGTCTTTATAATACCATCTGCCAGTCCAATTTTTGGCACAAATATCTTTCGCGCGCCACTCCATTTGCATGCAGAAAGGTAAATTTGTGTCGCTGGAATGATTACATCGGCTCTATCTGGATTTAATCCTAATTCAGAAATTCGTTCTTCATAGGATAAACTTTGCAAAAATTGATACTGCGCATTTAGATAGATGTACGATAAAGGTTCACCAATTGCAGTTCCCGACATTTTATGGAGCTTGTTGATGTTTCCACCGGAACCAATTAGCGACAAACGTTTTAAGTCTTTTGTATTTCGCTTGATCCACTTTTCAGCATCTTTCCAATCTTCTTTGGTGATGATTTCATTTAATAAACGAACTGTTCCAATTTTGAAAGATCGTGATGTTTTTATTTTTCCGTTAGAGAATATGGTAAATTCTGTACTTCCACCACCAACATCAACATATAAATAATCTTTTTCTTTTTCGATAACATTGTGTAAGTCAGTAGAGGCAATGATTTCTGCTTCACGTTTTCCATCAATAATATCAATAGTGATTCCTGCCTTTTTCTTTATTTTCTCAACAATATCCTGACCGTTTTTAGCTTCACGCATTGCAGAAGTTGCACAAGCCATGTAGTTTTCAACACCATGTATATCCATCAGTAAACGATAAGATTTCATAGCGTTAATCATACGTTGTGCATTGTTTCGAGAAATCATTCCATTTATAAATACGTCTTGCCCTAAACGAATTGGCACACGCACTAATGAACTTTTTTTGAACTTAGGATTTTTATTTTCTTCTTCAATCACATTTGCAACTAACAATCGTATAGCATTCGATCCAATATCAATGGCAGCAAATTTTCTAATCTTCAAAATGGACTTATTTTTATGTGTTAATTAGACATTTTTTGTAAATAATAGTCATACGTAGCAAATTGCGAACGCACTTTTATAAGTTGGTTGGTACGATATGCATTGTCTTGTTTTGACGAAAACACACGTGCTTTTACATTGTCACTCCAACCAATATTAAAGGTATCCAAGAGTTCTTGTTTAATATCTTCATCATATATTGGACACGAGACTTCTACTCTATTGTCAATATTTCGCGTCATCCAATCGGCAGAAGATATATATACTTTTGGATTTCCATTGTTTCCAAAGATAAACATTCTTGGATGTTCTAAAAATTTGTCTACAATACTTATGGCTTCAATATTTTCACTCATTCCTTTTACGCCTGGAATAAGGCAGCAAATTCCTCGAACTATGAGTTGTACTTTTACACCTGCTCGGCTTGCATCATACAATTTATCTATAATTTTATAATCAGATAAACTATTGACTTTTATTTTAATATACGCGTCATTTCCTTCTTGCGCATTTTTTATTTCGGTATTGATTAGTTTGTAAAAAGCATTTCGTGTGTAATGTGGAGAAACGATTAAATGCTTGTATTTTGCTACTTTGTAATTAGTCTCAAAGAAATCGAATACTTTTCCAACTTCTTTTAAGATGTTTTGATCTGCTGTAAATAGCGTATAATCTGTGTAAATTTTCGCTGTAGATTCATTTACATTTCCTGTACTTACAAAACCATAACGAATTGTTTTCCCTTCTTCAAGACGTTCAACAACACACGTTTTACTATGTACTTTTAATCCTGGCACACCAAAGATGAGATTGATTCCTTCACTTTGTAATTGTTCAGCATATTTAATGTTTGCAGCTTCGTCAAAACGTGCTTGCAATTCAATCTGAACCGTTACTTTTTTACCATTTTTTACTGCATTTACCAATGAACTCGCAACATGCGATATTTTTGCCAAACGATAAATAGTAATTTTTATATCTTTTACTTTTGGATCTAAAGCAGCTTCTCGCAAAAAGCGAACTACGTACGAGAATGTATGATATGGAGCAAATTGCAAGTAATCTTTTTGAGCAATTTTTTCAAAAATACTTCCTTCCATACTCAATCCTTTTATTGGCAATGGCGGATATGATTTGTATAACAAGTCTTTTCGACCTAAACTTGGAAACGACATGTAATCTTTACGATTGTGATATCTTCCACCTGGAATTAAACTGTCAATATCATCAATTCCCATTTTGTCAATAAGATATTCAAATGTAGCTTTTCCGATGGTTTTGTCATATACAAAACGAACAGGTTCGCCACTTGTACGACCTTTTACACTTGATGAAATTTTCTGGATGAAACTTTTTGACAAATCGTTATCAATGTCTAATTCTGCATCACGAGTAATTTTGATCATGTGTGCTGACAAAGTTTCGTATTCAAAAATACTGAAGATATTTGCCAAACAATGACGAATTAAATCATCTAATATGATAATATATTGCTTGTCTCCTTCACTTGGTAATACGATGAAACGATCAATTGTTTTTGGAATTTCAATTAATGCGTGACGAACTTCTTTTACTTTTGGTTTGAAGAAACGCGTAACTTTACTGGTGTTTTTAACATGTGATTTAAGCACCATTCTTATTGCCAAATAAGCGGCTTTATCTTTTAAGCTAGGCATTTCGTCAATATCATCTAAAATAATAGTGACCAAAGCTGGACTTACTTTTTCGATGAAATATTTTTCGATGTATTCACTTTGGCTTTTGGATACTTTTTGCTCGTTTACAATGAAAATGTTTTCTTTTTCTAGTTCTTTTTGAACCTCACTTAATATACGAAGACTTTCCGTTTGCTGTGTGATTACAATTTTTGTGATTTGCTCTAATAAGTCTTTTGCTTTTGCGCCACCTAATACACTTCTTCCGCCTTTTCCGGCTTGCGCAATACGTTTTACGGTTGCATAACGTACTTTGAAAAATTCGTCTAAATTGTTTGAGAAAATTCCAATAAAACGCAATCGTTCAATTAACGGAACTGTTTTATCCGCTGCTTCTTGTAGCACACGTCCGTTGAATTGCAACCAGCTTATTTCTCTATTTATATATTTATTTTTTGATTGTTGCATTATTATTTTAAATCTTTAGGGAACACTTTTAGTATTGTTTTTCCGTCCTCAAGTTTTTTCCAAGAAGTTGTATTGAATTGAATCATAACAAAACCACTTGTAGGTACATTGTCGAAAAATTTATCTCCATAGGTATTTACAACAGCTGTAATTGCATGATTGTGTCCAAATACCATTAATGAATCGACAGCATCATCACAGGATTTGATGGTTTGCAATAAGCTTGATCCGCCAAAATCGTACATTCCGTCTTTGATGGTGATTTCTTCCAAAGGATATCCGAGTGTTCTACAAAAAATAGCACAGGTATGTAATGCTCTGTTTGCAATACTTGAATATACAACTTCGGGCATTTTAATTTTGTCTATAATATGTTTTGCCACTAAATGCGCATCTTGAATTCCGCGCAATTTTAATGGACGATCTTTGTCATCTACAGGATGTTCCCAAGACGATTTTGCGTGTCGGACAATGAATACTGTTTTCACTTTTCTTTTTTTTATGGCGATAAACGCTCTATTTTCCATGAATAGTCTTCTTGTAATTGATAGCGTATACGATCGTGTAAGCGATTGGCTCTACCTTGCCAGAATTCTATTTCTTGTGGTTTTATGATATATCCGCCCCAATGTGAAGGTCTTTCTATTTCTTTTCCTTCGTAGTGGGTTTCTAAATTTTTTAATTTTTGTTCTAATATTTCTCTGGAAGCAATTACTTCGCTTTGTTTGGAAACAATTGCACCTAGTTGACTTCCGCGTGGGCGCGATTCAAAGTATCCATCTGAAAGATTTTCAGCAATTTTTTCAGCTCTACCTTTGATGATGATTTGTCGTTCCATAGCTGGCCAAAAAAACGATAAACATACATGTGGGTTTTCGACAATAGCTAATCCTTTTTCACTTTCATAGTTTGAATAAAAGATGAAACCTTCATGTGTGTATTTTTTTAGTAGCACTACTCTACTTTTTGGAAAACCATCTTTACCGAGCGTACTTATTGTCATTGCATTAACTTCAGCTATTGTTTCTGACTTTTCTACTTCCAAAAACCAGTTTCTGAACATCTCTATTGGGTTTTCAACACAGTTTTCTTCTAATAATTCGCTTTTTTCGTATGATTTTCTGTAATCGCTTAAATCTTGTTTCATTCGTCTATATTAATGCGTTTCAGCAACATTTTATAGTGCCTGCAATTTACAGATTTTCATTCGTATTGTGAAGTAAAAGCAAGGGCATTTACATTAAGTTTTAGTAAAGTTATCAAAAGTTTAAAATAAAAAAAGGGACAACGATTGTTATCCCTTTTTGGTACATACTATTTGTATTTTTAATTCTCTTGCTCATATGTGCATCTACCAACACTACAGAAGCCCGAACAACCAAGAGTTCCAGCTCCATGTATCATTTTTTGATCTAGTGATGAAATGTTACTTTTCTTTAATTATAATTTTAGTTTCTTTAATTTTTATGGCTATAAAATTTTAATTGTACCTCCATTTGTATAGGTTTTCAGCAATACCTTTCAATCGATTGTTGAGTTAAAATTAGAAAGTGTTTGAGGAGAAAAAAAACGACTGTAACGTAAATTGGATAATTTATGGGCATAAAAAAAGGACAACTTTTTGTTGCCCATTTTATCCAAAACTCTATTTATTATTTTATTGCATTGTTAAAAACTCACAAATTACGCCAGTAGTTCCAATTCCACCACCAGTAATAGAGCCGCATCCAACATCCGTGTGGCAAGCATTACAACTAACTCCAACACACGTATTGTCTAAATGATCGTCCGTATGATTCCCACCACAAGCGGTTCCAAAAATAGTTCCTCTGTCATCTCCTCCTTTAAATTTTGAAGCATGTAAATCAGAGATTGATGTTTTGTTGAGTCTCAAACTGTTTAAATTCTTTTTTTTCATGATTTTAAAATTTTAAATATGCCTACGTTTGTATAGGTTTTCGGCAACACCTTTCAATCGATTGTTGATCTAAAATTAGAGCGTGTTTTAGCAGAAAAAAAACGTATGTAACTTAAATTGGATGATTTAAGGGCATAAAAAAAGACAGCTTTTTGCCGTCCTTTTTGATTATTTTTTATGTTGGATATTCTGTTTTTAGTTTACACCATAAAAAAAGGAGCGATAAACGCTCCTTTTTCAACATGTGATTTTTTTTAGTAACACTGTTGGTTTCCACATCGAGTGTATAAAGCCGTTTGTGTACATGTTGGCGTACATGAATAATGTCCACCTTTTAATGCGTTTTCTTCTAATTTTGAAACTTTCTTTTTGTTTAATGTTAATTTTAAAGGTTTCGATTTTTTCATGGTTATAGATTTTAATAATGCCTACTGTTAGTAAAGGCTTTCGGCTTTTCCTTATTAAATTTTGGTAAAAATAATACTACAACTTACTGAATAAATTAGTACTTTAAAAAAAGTAGTTCCTCAAATTAAATAATTTAAGTCATAACTATTTTACCGCAAAACAGATATTATTTTCGTTAGGATGGTCAGTCATATTAGGATCTGTCGGTGCTGTTCCACCTTTTACTTTTAATGCTTTTTCATTTGTAAATTGAGCGATTGCTATTTTTGAAAATTGAAACTTTTTTGTTTGTCTTTTTTTCATAATACCTATTGTGTTTAATTATTAATGTGTGTTCTCGGTGTGATAAATCTATCAATTAAGTCTGTTTCTACAACAATGAAAAGCCTTAAATCATCTAATTTAAGGCATAAAAAAGTGTTTTTTAAAGCTCATTGATTGCACTGAGCTTTTCTATTTCTTTTATGTAGTATGAAGGATTAATTCCTGTCGTTTTTTTGAAGTGTTTGGTAAACGATTCTGGACTTTTGTAGCCAACTTCTTTTGCAATGTGTTTGATAGCGTATTTGCGGAATTGCTTATCGGTTTGTAATCGTTTTATAGTGTAGTTAATTCTCAACGTATTGATATATTCATAGAATGTTTTCCCTTCGTGTTCTTTTAGTATTTTGGTAAGATAAGTTCCATTGGTTTTTGCTTTTTTTGCCATTTTAGACAATGAGCATGAAACTTCTAAATAGTATTCTTGCGCTTCTAGTTTCTTTAATCTTTTAATGATTTCATCAACTTTTGCATCATTTATGACAATTGTATTCGTTTTACTTTTTTGCTTTAAATTTTCTTGTGCTTCTGATTCCTTTTGAAGTTTTATTAGGGCTTCAAATTTCATTTTATCGCGTTTTGCCTTTTTCTTATAATAGAAAAAAGAGCCTAATGCAGCTAGTAAAAGACCAAAAATGATATATAGTAATTTATGTTGAAATTTTTCTTTTCGCTTTAAAACATCTGCCAATTCTTTGATTTGACTTTTGTACAGCGAAACTTTCACTTTGTTGTTGTTGTCATTAATTTCTATGCTTAATTTTTTTTGATTGGATTTTACGAGTTCTATAAGTTTCTCATCCTTTTTTAATTTTCGATAACATGCTGCCAGTAAATCGTAGGTATCAACTAATTCTTGTGGTTCAAATTTTGAGTCTTCTGTTTCATCAGAACCATCAATCATCACAATTACTTGTTCAAATTGTTCACTGGCTAATTCATATTTTTCTAACCCATAATAGCACTTTCCAATATAGAATAACGATTCCGCAGAACGTTCGTTATTTTTTATAGATTTTGTATAGTTTGCTACTTTATATAGGTTTTTGAGCGCTTCTTTATACTCTTTCTTCTGTGTGTAGGCAATTCCAATATCATGATAGAAATAGCTTTCTAACATTTTATGATTGAGTTCTTTTGAAATTTTTAAACCTTTTTTACTGTAATACAATGCGGAATCAGGTTTATTGAGTGTTAGCAACGTTCCACCAATTCCCATAAATATTCGCAACTTGTTTGTTTCTGAAATTTTAAAGTCATTCGCCTGCGCATACATTTCTTTGTAAATTTTTAGCGCTTCTTGTTTGTCTCCAATATTTCGCATTACTTTGGCTGTATTAACTTGTGCAATACATTTCCAGTTTCCATAGCCGTTTGTTGTTGCTACTTTGTTTGCTTCTTGATAATAGTGTAAAGCTTCTGAGTTTTTCCATGGGATTACGTATGCATTTCCAATCCCTAAGTAGTAACGACATTTCATTTCTGCGTACGCTTCTTTTTCTAACATTGAAAATTGTCCTTTTAGCGTATCTATAGCTTTTTCATAATTTCCCAAATGTGTCAAGACAATACCTTTTTGTAAATATCCTTCTAGTAATTGCAAGGTATCTTTGGCTTTTCTTCCTGAATAAATCAACTCATTACTAAACGCTAATGCTCTAGGAAGGTCAGTTTTTTTGTATTCTATAATGAGTGCTAATAATTGTTCTGATGTTTTGGTAGAACTGTGTTGATTTTCAGAAGTTGTATTGTGTGTACATTGGCATAAATTAAAAAGCATTACCACTCCGATAGTAATTCTTAGAATTCTATGAATAATCGTACGTAAAGTCATATGTATATTAGTTAATTAAACTCAAACACTTTTCCATCATCTGCCAAGACCACATTTTCAAATACGGTTTCAGCTTCTTCTTTAAATTCTTGAATACTGTCATAACGTGTTGAGAAATGTCCTAAAACTAGTTGTCCAACATTGGCTTCTTTGGCAATCATTGCCGCTTGTTTTGCTGTTGTATGCTTGGTTTTTAAGGCTAAATGATCGTGTTTGTCTAAAAATGTAGCTTCATGATATAAAACATCAACATCTTTTATTTGATCAATTATTTGGGGAAAATATACAGTATCACTACAAAAAGCGTATCCTTTCGATTTCGGTGGATCAAAGGTAAGTTTTTCATTTGGAATGACTTCTCCGGAATCGAGCGTGATATCTCTACCGTTTTTTATGTTTTGATAGTAACAACGTTCAATTTCATAGTTGAGCACTGCACTGATGTTTAGTTTGCGCTCTTTTTCTTTTTCTTTAAATAGAAAACCGTTTGCATATATACGATGTGCTAATGGAATTGTTGATACAGTTACTTTGTCATCTTCAAATAATACTTCGGATGTATCACTTTCTAATTCATGAAAACACAGCTTGTAACTTGTCCATGATTTGGTTAGTTTTAATTGTAGTAACGTTAATTCTTTGAGTCCTTTTGGACCATAAATATGTAGGTCGGTATTTCTACCTAATAGCATAAACGTAGAGATCAATCCGATGAGTCCATAGAAATGATCTCCGTGTAAATGTGAGATAAATATGTGTTTGACGCGTGCAAATTTTACTTTGCTACGTCTGAGTTGTACTTGCGTTCCTTCACCACAATCTATTAAAAAAATATGGTTGCGTATTTCGAGTATTTGCGCCGTTGGATTGGTATGTTTTGTGGGTGTTGCGGCATAACAGCCAAGTATGGTTAATTTCACACGTTTACATTTTATTTCTTAACAAAAATATAATTATAAAATTAAGAACGTGTGCAATCACTTCGTTCTCTCATTAAAAGTTTTAAAAATTTGATCTTAATTCTAAACTTTTAAAATTTATTAATGTTTGTTTTACTGTTGTTATTAGTAAAGCTAGAAACCTAAATCGCGTTCTATTTCTTCCATTTCAATGACATCAAAAGCTTCTTGTAATGTTGGTACAGTCATGACAGCTTCTGGTAATTCGTCTGTACTTATTTTATTGGTTACGATGACAAAAGAGTGTTTGGCTTCTCTATGTTTTTTTGAGATTTGTAAAAATTCTACCAAGTCACTTTTTTTCAAATTTCCAAACGAAAAAAGATTTACAATGATATTATCATGTTGAATTTCATTGTAACGCGCGTTGATTTTTTTAACAAGTTCTATTGTATTTGTAGACTCTTGTGTGATGATCAGAATGTTTTCTTGTTTATCTAAAATCATAGGTTTATAGTTTAGAGGGTTTTTAGGTTTTATTTTCAAGAACTATCTACAATTTACAAAATTTACCGCATACTTATGTTGTTAAAACATCTTTAACGCCATTTTATGATAAAACTAAATTTTGTGTTATTGCTTTATTTTAGAAGCTAATAAATAAATTACTGCCATACGAACTGCCACACCGTTTTCAACTTGATTTAGAATGATGGATTGTTTGGAATCTGCAACATCACTTGTAATTTCTACACCTCTGTTAATTGGTCCTGGATGCATAATGACGATTTCTTTGTCAAGAGAATCAAGCAATGTTTTTGTTACTCCATATTGTTGTGCATATTCACGCGTAGACGGAAAATAGCTAATGTCCATACGTTCGTTTTGTACACGAAGCATGTTGGCAACATCACACCATTCTAGCGCTTTTTGTAAGTCAGTTTCTATTTTGACACCTAAACTTTCAATGTATGTTGGCAATAGTGTTTTTGGGCCACACACTTTTACATTTGCTCCTTGCAATTTTAGTGCAAAAATGTTTGACAATGCAACTCTACTGTGCAGAATATCACCAACAATTACCACATTTTTACCAGCTACATCACCTAGTTTTTCACGAATGGAATATGAATCCAATAATGCTTGCGTTGGATGTTCATGTGCGCCATCACCAGCATTTATAATACTTGCACTTACATTTTTAGATAAGAATACGCCAGCGCCAGGATTTGGATGTCGCATCACCACCATATCTACTTTCATCGATAGAATGTTGTTTACCGTATCAATTAAGGTTTCTCCTTTTTTCACAGAAGATTGTGAAGCTGAGAAGTTTATTACGTCTGCGGACAGTCGTTTTTCTGCCAATTCAAACGAAAGTTTCGTTCGTGTACTGTTTTCAAAAAATAGGTTTGCAATCGTAATATCGCGTAAAGAAGGTACTTTTTTTATAGGACGATTGATTACTTCTTTAAATTGATCAGCCGTTTCAAAAATGAGTTGTATATCTTCTTCTTTGAGATATTTAATTCCTAGCAAGTGGTTTACACTCAATTCACTCATTTCTAATTTTCTTTTTCTTGATTAATAAGATATATCATGTCTTCACCATCATTTTCCGCCCAATTCACTTTTACTTTTTCTTCATTGATGGCATCTACTTGTCGTCCGCGATAGTTTGGCTGAATTGGTAAATGTCTGCTAAAACGTCTGTCAATTAGTACTAATAATTCTATTTCTTCTGGTCGTCCAAATGATTGAATAGCCGTTAATGCCGCACGAATACTTCTTCCTGTGTATAACACATCGTCAATAAAAACGACTGTTTTATTTTCCACGACAAAGTTGATATTCGTTTTGTTTGCTTCTAGTATTTTTTCGCTTCGGCGGAAATCGTCTCGGTAAAAAGTAATGTCGAGATAGCCTAATTCAATATCCTTTACATCATATTCATTGCGTAAAATACTTGTTAGGCGTTCCGCTAGATAGATTCCACGTGGTTGAATTCCAATGAGTACGGTATTTGAAAAATCGAGGTGTTTTTCGATGAGCTGACACGCCAATCGATGCAGAATAATTCCGATCTCTTTTGAGTTCAATAAGATTTTTTGACTCATAGTTAACTCCAAATGGTATTTGGAATACAAAAGTACAGATTTTTTTGTTTATTTCGCTTCAATTCTACATTAAGAAGTTTTTAAACTATGTATTTCCTAGTAGAATCTGATACAAAATCTTTCTGAATTTCATTTAACTAGACGTTTTATAGGAATGAAAAAATAAAGTTTAGTTTTTTTTATGAAAGAATGGTTACCTTTTTGCTCCTTTACCATTAAGTATATAAACGTATTATTTATGAACGATCAATCATTGTTACAATTGCTGACTTCGGAGAAGAAAGAACAAGCCTTTGTAAAGATTTACAGGTATTTCCCGAAAGTATCTCGCTTTATATGCAAACATGGAGGCACAAAAGAAGAAGCACAAGATGTGTTTCAAGAAGCATTACTAATTTTCTACCGAAAAGCCAAAACTCCCAATTTTAAACTCACTGCAAAAATTGAAACCTATGTTTTTAGTATTTGCAAGTATCTATGGAAAGATCAATTAAAACAAAAAAATAAACTCACACATTCATTTGAACATGCATTCACTAAAGACGAAACGATTCCTGTGGAAATTCATGTACAGGAAGAAAAAAAGTATCAATTAGCCGAAAAAGCTTTGCGCTCATTGGGTCAAAAATGTTTACAAATCCTCTCTTTATTTTATATCGATAGAAAGAAGATGCGAGAAATTGCCGATTTGTTAGGATTTACTTCCGAATCATCTGCCAAAACACAAAAATATAAGTGTTTGGAGAAAGCAAAACAAGAGTTAAAAACTTTAAAAAGCTAACAGATGAGACCAGAATTAAAGACTATTGAATATATAGAACGTTATTTAACAAATACCTTGAATGACACCGAAAAGCAAGCATTTGAAGAACGCATGGCAACAAATCCTGAATTTAGAAACGATGTTGAATTACAACAACAGTTGATACATAGTTTGGAACGCATTTCGCTACAACACACCATTCAAAATGCACAACAAACGTATTATTTTTGGAAGCTTTTAAAGTTGATTGGTTTGATTGGAATTCCGATTGTACTTATACTTATTGCTTGGTTCTTTTTGAATTCGTCGAAAGAAGTTTCAACTGTAAACGAGACAATTCCAACGAAAGTTGAACAAGAAAAAGCAAAAGAGCATTCTCAAATTGAAGCGAAAGAAGCTGAGGGAAAAATTGTTTCTATTTCTGATACGATTCAAAAAGAGAAAACAGAAAAATTGATTCAAACTAAAACGTCTCTTATTGCGGAAGCTAGAACTTTAAATCATTACGAGACAATTCCTTCGGAAATTTTCACGATTCAAACAGAAAGAGATACCATTGTGGAAACTCAAAACGGAAGTGTGTTTTTGATTCCAAAAAATGCATTTATTGATTCAACTCAAAAAATTATCAACGGAAATATTCAACTTGAGATTAAAGAAGCACTCGATCCGATGACGATTATGACTTCCGGATTGACAACACTTCACAATGATAAACCGCTAGAAACTGGTGGCATGTTTTTTATAGAAGCTGAAAAAAATGGAGAGAAGTTACAAATTCATCCGAAAAAAGAGATAGTAGTAGATATTTCGACTTTGAATTATAAAAACGAGATGCAATTGTTTGATGGCAAGGCTACAATAGATGGAATAATTAATTGGACAAACCCAAAACCTTTGAAAAAAGCGTTGATTCCGCAAGATATTTATAGTTTGAATTTTTATCCGCCAAATTATTTAGAGACACTTTCCCGAAAAGGATTTGATAGTACAGATAAAAAATTTACCGATAGTTTGTATTATTCATTAGATTTTGTTGAAAAAGAATATATTGAAAGTTCCACAGTTTTTAGCCAAGAATTTAAGATTGATATGCTAAAAATCAAAAATGTTTCTAAAACTAATGGCTTAAATCCTTTGAAGGTGAAAACGATTTGGAACGAACGCTATCAGAACACATTTATCGCTACCAAAGCTTTTGAAGAACGATTAAAAATGATTCACAGCAATTGCTATAGAGCAAATTATATGCTGGATGTTTATTTGAAAAACTTAGATCGTGATTTGTATGTGTCCGATTCTATTATTGCGTATTCTGCATATGGCAAAACTATGAACATGCCATTTTTAAAATTTTCAAAACAGCGACTTACAAATGTTGCCAATATGGACACTGAGGTTTCAAAACTGAATGATTACTATCTGAAACAACAAAAAGTATATCGTTTGGCTTTAGAGAAAACACAACAGAAAGTAGATTCTTTGGTACGTGCTGACAAGAAATATAAAGCTTTTTCAAAAAAACAATTGGAAAGTTATTATTTGAATGAATTGGCAATTACAACTCAGAAAGTTGCAAAAGATATGCAGGTTCAGTTGCCGCGTGTACTTACAAGTACACAAAGAAATACAGTTTCTTCAAAGCGAAATGATACGGTTTCTATCGCAAAAATTATGAAAAGACAACAGCGCAAACAAACGTATAGAGCTTCTGTACGAACGACAGGTTGGAAAAATATTGACCGAATTATCAACGAGCAAGTGATTGCAAGTGTAAAAAGTAGAACGACAACTACGATTAAAAATAATACGAAAAGTACAACAATCAGTTATTCTAATTATGAAGTTTCAATTGAAAACACAGAGACTTTTGATGATTTATTTGTATATCTTGTTCCGAATGGATTTACTAGTTTTATTCGATTGAAAGCTAAAAATAATAGCTTTACTTATAAACTAAATGACTTATTAAAGTATCGTGTATATTGTATTGCGTACATGAATGACAAACCCTTTTATTTTAGTCAATCTATTAAAAGTAATTCAGACACAATTGAACTTTCAGAAATTACCACAGCCAAATTGAATACGCAATTATCAAAACTTAGTGATAATAATAATATGCTCGAAACCGAAGTTTTGTATCAGGTTTTTAGAAGAAAGAATGAAGCAATATTTCAAAATTATAGAAAGATCACAAAGTTAAAGGAAGAACTACAACCGATTATTTTTCCGTGTAGCGAGATAAAAACAAGTAAAATTTTTTCAGAAAAAACTCCTATTTCACGAGATACTATGAGCATTGAATTTATTGATGGGCAATAGCAAATAATCAAAAAAAGGGAAGTATAAAAAAAGCCGTTTCAAAATTGAAACGGCTTTCTTATATGTGATAAAATGATTGGAAATTAGTTCTTCCCTTCCATTTTGTCTTTTAATTCTTGTAAAGCATCTAAGTCTCCAAGCGTAGTTTTCTCAGCTGATGCTGATTTTTTAGCTGCTGCCTGAACATTCTTTTGCTCTTCTTCTCTAAAGATAGCAGTATGAGAAGCTACAACTCTTTTGAATTCTTTGTTGAACTCAATTACTTTGAACTCAGCTGTATCACCTTTCTTTAATTTCTTTCCGTCTTCTTTTTCTAAGTGACGAGAAGGAATGAAAGCTACTACATCTTCGTTTAAAGCTACTGTTGCACCTTTATCATTTGTATCTGTAATTTCTGCTGTATGTAATGTATTTACACCGAACTCACCTTCATACTTGTCCCAAGGATTTTCTGTAGTTTGTTTGTGACCTAAACTTAATTTACGTCCATCTACATCTAATTCTAATACAAGTACTTCTAATTTATCACCAACAGTAACAAACTCAGATGGATGCTTCACTTTCTTAGTCCAAGATAAATCAGAGATATAAATTAATCCGTCAATACCTTCTTCTAATTCTACGAATACACCAAAGTTAGTGAAGTTACGTACAGTTCCTGTGTGTTTAGAACCTACAGGATATTTAGTTGTAATATCAGTCCATGGATCTGGCGTCATTTGTTTGATACCAAGAGACATTTTACGATCTTCTCTATCTAATGTTAAGATTACCGCTTCTACTTCATCACCAACTTTTACGAAATCTTGAGCCGAACGTAAGTGTGTAGACCAAGACATTTCAGATACGTGAATTAATCCTTCAACACCTTCAGCTACTTCAATAAATGCACCGTAATCAGCAATAACAACAACTTTACCTTTTACTTTATCTCCGATTTTTAATTCAGAATCTAAAGCTTCCCAAGGATGAGCGCTTAATTGCTTTAATCCTAATTGGATTCTTGATTTGTTATCATCAAAGTCAAGGATTACAACATTTAATTTTTGATCTAATTCAACAACCTCATTTGGATGGTTGATACGAGACCAAGAAAGGTCTGTAATGTGAATTAATCCATCAACTCCACCAAGATCAATAAATACACCGTAAGAAGTAATGTTTTTCACAACTCCTTCTAGTACCTGACCTTTTTCTAATTGACCAATGATTTCTTTCTTCTGCTCTTCGATATCTGCTTCGATAAGCGCTTTGTGAGAAACAACCACGTTTTTGAATTCATGATTAATTTTAACCACTTTGAATTCCATCGTTTTGTTCACATACTGATCGTAATCTCTAATTGGCTTCACGTCAATTTGAGATCCTGGTAAGAACGCTTCAATTCCGAATACGTCAACGATCATACCACCTTTAGTTCTACATTTTACAAAACCATTAACGATTTCACCATTGTCATGCGCAGCATTTACTCTGTCCCATGCTTTGATAGTTCTCGCTTTTCTGTGAGATAATACTAATTGTCCTGTTCTGTCTTCACGAACGTCAATTAATACTTCTACTGTGTCTCCTTCTTTTAAGTCTGGATTGTAACGAAATTCGTTTAAAGAAATTACACCTTCAGATTTTGCATTGATATCAATGATCGCTTCTCTGTCAGTCATTCTTACAACAATTCCATCTACTACAGCATCATCATCTGTATCAACGAAATTATCCGCTACTAATTTTTCAAATTCTTCTAGCTTTTCGTCTTCAACTTGATCAATTCCTTCTTCGTAATTGTGCCAGTTAAAATTTGCTAAAAATTCTTCAGGGTTTTTAACGTCCTGAACGTCTGTGTTTGTGTTTTCTTCAGCCATTGCTGATGTAAAATTTGTATATCACTTTTGTAGAGAGTCTTCGCATGTAAAAGCAATAGATGTTATATTTATATAAAAATTGTTTTCCCCTTTTCGATTCTCGAACATGCTAAAAAGGAGTGCAAAATTACCATTATTATTTTGATTTACAAACTAATACTATATAAATAGACCTGCTTTTATTCTATTTGACTATAAAAATTGATTTTCATCGAAAAAATAGATTATAACATATACATAACTTAATATTATTTTTTTTGAGTTATCTTTATAATATTAATAATTAAAATATAAAGAAGAATGAGTGTAAAATCAAAATATCAAGGAGTTCTTGACCTTGGTGAGACTTTAGGAATCCAAAATGGTAATGTTGAAGAGGCAAATGGAGTATTGAAAGTTTCAGGTGTTGCAGGAACGCCACACGAAAAGAATTTAATGTGGGACAAAATCAAAGAAGTTGGTGGAGAGTTGCCATCTGATATAGAAGCAGATATTAAAGTTGCTGACGAATCTGTGTATCACCGTCATACTGTTGAAAGTGGAGACACATTAGGGAAAATTGCAAAGCAGTATTATGGAAAAGCAGGAAAGTATACTGCTATTTTTGAAGCAAATACAAATATTTTAAAGAACCCGGATGTAATTCATCCAGGACAAGAGTTGGTTATTCCAAACTTATAATAGCTTCCCATATAATAACACATAAAAAAAGCTTCCAAATTGGAAGCTTTTTTTATGTGTTTATAGTTCGTTGTGCTAAGTTCATAATACGATCAAATTGTTCTTTGAGTCCCATATCACTATTATCAAAAGCAATAGCATCTGTAGCTTGTCGCAATGGCGAATCTTCTCGATGCGAATCTATATAGTCTCTGTTTTGTACGTTTCGTAATACTTCTTCATACTTTACATCATCTCCATTGTCAATGAGTTCTTTGTAACGTCGCATGGCACGTTTTTCTGGTGAAGCGGTCATGAATAATTTAAGTTCTGCATCAGGAAAAACGACAGTTCCAATGTCTCTTCCGTCCATGACAATACCTTTGTCTTTGCCCATTTTTTGTTGTTGTTTTACCAACTGATATCGAACTTCAGGAACAGCCGCAACTTTGCTTACATAGTTTGAAACGTTCATGGTTCTGATTTCTTTTTCAACATTTTCAGCATTTAAGTACATTTCGGCAAAACCGACATTTTCATTGTACACAAACGTTAAGTCAATCAAATTTAAATCTGCTACTAAATCATTGATAGAAAAGTTTTCTGCATCAATAAATCCTTTGCGAAGTGCATACAACGTAACAGCTCTGTACATAGCGCCAGTATCAACATATATATATTCTAATGCGTTGGCAAGTTGTTTTGCAATCGTACTTTTTCCTGTAGATGAAAAGCCATCAATGGCTATGGTAATTTTTTTCATGACGTAGTACTTTGTAAATGCGCTGTAGCGTGCATGATTATTGTAAGTTTACCGTTACACCAAACATACTTGTGTTGGCCGCAACAGAATATCTTGCATACGTATAATCAAATTTTAGTTTGTTGATGCGAAGTCCAAATCCTGCGGTAATTCCTGAAAAATTACGTTGATCAACTATTTTCAGTTCTTCTCCTCTTCTGAAGTTATACCCCAATCGGATATTGAATCCTTTGTCTGGAAACACTTCCATTCCTATGATTGTGTGACGAATTAAGTTTTTTAGAAAAGTTACTTCTTCTTCTGTAACGCCACCTTCAATTGATTGTTCTGCCCTGTTTGGATTCGCGAAAGCAATATTCCATTGTTGCAAGTTTTCAAATGTTAAGTGCCAACGAATTGGAACGTGTTCTAGTTTTTGAGAAATTCCAAAGATTAACTCAAATGGTAATTGTTCTTGTAAACCTGCATATGTTGTAAATTGGAATCCTAAGTTTCGTGCCGCTAAAGCAATATTTAGTTCTAATTCTTCATTTATGTACATAATTCCAAGATCTACAGCACCTCCAAATGAATTGTATTGTTCTAGTTTTGAATTGATAAATTTTGCATTTCCTCCAATATGAATATCTGTCCAAGGAATGTTATATGCATATCCCATGGATAGTGCAATTTCATTACCTGTAAAACTTCCTGTTTCATTTCCTTGCTCATCATAACCGTCAAATTGCCCATAACTTACATAGGTAACTCCTGCATGAAAAGTTTGTACTCTTCTATCCCATGTATACGCATACGAAGCCGATCCGTAATTTACATCACCTAAATAGTTAACATAATTTAAAGATAAGTGATTATCCATTCTATAATTAATACTAGCAGGATTGAATAGTGCTTGCGTTACATCTTGGTCGTAATTGGTTATTACTTTTCCTCCAAGTGCGGCTTGCCTAGGTGATGAAATTAAGTTTAAAAACTGATACGTATATCTTCCACCAATTTGTGCGGAAGCTATCGTTGTTATAAACAAAAAAAAGTATAAGAGGTTTTTTTTCTGCATGGGTGCAAAGTAACTAAAATCTTTATTTAAAACGTTTAGATATCATAAATATTTTATGCTTTTTAATAAAATTAATAGATATTTCATTTTCTGTTTTTTTTTCAAGCTTAAAAGCACTTTTTCTTCAATAACCCTATATATGCATTGACTTTTCGTGGCTCAATACCTAATGATCTTTTATAAAACAGCACATAGTTTCTTTGTTTTTCTTCTAAGATTCGTCTTACATTACATACGAGTTAACTCTATAATGGAGGATCCAAAAAAGCCATTTAAAACATTAGAGTATGGATTAATTATAATCAAACTATTATGAAAAAAAAATTTTTTTTACACAAAACTGTTGATGCTTTAACTGAAAAGCAAGTTACCGATTTAAACAACGTTTTTGGAGGATTATCACAAGGATCTGTTGATGCTTCAGGTCTTGTGTATGACGATGATATTATTTACATCCCAACTGGTGGTGGTGGACCAAGATGTCCATGGGGATATTACTGGCATGAAGGTGTTCAAAGATGCATAAAGGATGGAACATATCCAGAATTACCACATGATCACGCTCATGTAAGATTAGGATAATCTTACGAGCGTAAAATATTTTCCAGTTGCCCAACAACTTACAATACTTAAATATTGTTTAGTTTAACACGTTGGGCAACTGTTTCATCACATGTTTCAAATTAAAAAGCCTTCCTATGGATTTCAATCGATTAGTATTAAAAGTTGCCAGCAGATGTAATTTAAATTGCTCTTACTGTTTCATGTATAATTTAGGAGATTCTACTTTTAGAAATCAACCAAAATTCATGAAAGAAAGCATGATTCCAACTATTATTGAACGTGTTGCTAATTATTTAAAGGAATATCCTCAAGAAGTATTCACATTCACTTTTCATGGAGGCGAACCGTTATTGATTGATAAATCCTATTTTGGGAAATTTATCTCACAAGCGGCAACGTTAAAAGAACAATTTCCCGACACTACGTTTGACTACAATATCCAAACAAATGGCGTATTGATTGATGAGGATTGGGCAGCAGTATTAAAGAAATGGCGAATTTTCCCAGGCGTAAGTTTGGATGGAACCAAGAAAGCGCACGACATGTATCGTGTAGATCATAAAGAAAATGGAAGTTATGATGATGTCATAAAAGGCTTAAAATTACTGAAACGGAAACTTGGTTTTGTTTCCGTAATTAGTGTTATGAATATTGACGAAACAGCAGAAACCACGTATAAACATCTTACTGATATTTCTTCTGACTATGTAAATTTCTTGTTACCAGATTATACACATGATAGTTTCCCGTATGAATCAAAAGCCATGGGAAACTGGCTAATTGAATTGTATGATTTATGGATTGCGGATGCAAATAGGCCTGTTATTCCATTCTTAAACGGATTGACGAATGCCATATTAGGTTCTAGTAAATCAAAACGACACGAAGCACATGCACTAGTTATTGAAACAAATGGCGATATTGAAGCGATTGATTCCTTAAAAGGTTGTGGTGAAGGTTTTACCAAAACCAACATGAATATTTTTACACATGATTTTAAAGAAATTGTAAAACTTCCGCTTGGAAAATTATATTTTGAAGATAGCACTGAAAAATTGTGCACAAAATGTTTAGAATGTCCTGTTGTTGATATCTGTAAAGGTGGACGTTTGGTACATCGTCATAAGCAGGAAAACGGATTCAATAACCCTTCAGTTTATTGTGAAGATATGATTATGATTATTTCGCACATTCAAAACAAAATGATGGAATTAGTACCAAGTATGTATGATGACAGCATTTCTAAAATGGACGCTACAGAAATTATTGATTATTTAAACCAACTTGATATGTCCGATATTGAAGAAACATATAAAAAAGATTTAGAGTTTTTTAGTGTTCAACCTGTATAAAAACAGCAAACGTTCAAAACCCTAAATCCTTTTTAATTTATCAGTTTATTAATTGTTTAGAGTGCTTTGTGATTTTTCACGCTTTCTTTTGTGATCGCGTGTTTAATCACGTCACTCATTTCTGTTACATAGTGAAACGTAAGTCCTTTTAAATACGATTCTTTTATTTCTAAAATATCACGTTCGTTTTGCTTACACATAATAATTTCTTTAATTCCTGCTCGCTTTGCCGCAAGAATTTTTTCTTTTATTCCGCCAACTGGCAACACTTTTCCACGCAATGTAATTTCTCCAGTCATGGCAACATCTTTCTTCACTTTTTTCTGTGTGAATAATGATACTAACGACGTCAACATGGTAATTCCGGCACTTGGTCCATCTTTTGGTGTGGCGCCTTCAGGTACGTGAATATGTACATTGTATTTTTGAAATACTTCTGGATCAATTCCTAAAGTATCTGCATTCGATTTCATGTATTCCATTGCAATCGTAGCGGATTCTTTCATCACTTTTCCTAAGTTTCCTGTAATGGATAAGTTTCCTTTTCCTTTGGAAAGAATTGATTCTATAAATAAAATATCACCACCAACACTTGTCCAAGCTAACCCTGTAACAACGCCCGCAACATCATTATTTTCATATTTATTACGTTCCATACGTGCCGGACCTAATACATCAATGATAATATCATTTGTGACTTTCTTCTCATAACTTTCTTCCATTGCAATTGATTTGGCAGCATACCGAACCATTTTGGCAAGTTGCTTTTCCAAACCACGTACACCACTTTCACGTGTGTATCCTTCTACAATTTTTTCAAGTTGCTTCTTCCCTATTTTTAAATCTTTATTGGTAAGTCCGTGTTCTTTCAATTGTTTTCCTAACAAATGTTTTCCACCAATTTCAACTTTTTCTTCCGTTGTATAACCTGTTACATTAATGATTTCCATACGATCACGTAATGCTGGTTGAATGGTGCTTAAGCTATTTGCTGTTGCGATAAACATCACTTTTGACAAATCGTAGCCCATTTCTAAAAAGTTGTCATAAAACGCTGTGTTTTGCTCAGGATCTAATACTTCTAACATTGCAGAAGATGGATCTCCATTGTGACTGCTGGATAGCTTATCAATTTCGTCCAACACAAATACAGGGTTTGAAGTTCCCGCTTTTTTCAAGCTTTGAATAATTCGTCCTGGCATTGCTCCAATATACGTTTTTCTGTGTCCACGAATTTCCGCTTCATCACGCAATCCACCTAATGAAATACGCACATATTCTCTTCCTAACGCTTCTGCAATTGATCTTCCCAACGAAGTTTTTCCAACACCTGGAGGTCCATATAAACATAAAATTGGCGATTTCATATCATTACGAAGCTTTAAAACGGCTAAGTATTCTATGATTCGTTTTTTTACATCTTCCAAACCAGAATGATCACGATCTAAAATAACTTGTGCTTTTTTCAGATTGAATTTATCCTTACTGAATTCATTCCAAGGCAAATCTAAAAACAACTCCAAATAATTACGCTGAATTGAATATTCCGCTACTTGCGGATTCATACGCTTCATTTTTGCGAGTTCTTTTTCAAAATGCTTCTTTATATTTTCGTCCCACTTTTTCTTTTTCCCTTTGGCACGCATTTCTTCAACTTCCTGCTCATACGAAACGCCGCCGCCCAATTCTTCTTGGATGGTTTTCATTTGTTGTTGCAAGAAATATTCACGCTGTTGCTGATCTAAATCGTGACGAACTTTTGACTGAATATCATTTTTCAATTCAAGTTGTTGCATTTCCAGATTCATAAACTTTAACGTTGCCAATGCACGTTCTTTCAAATCTGTAATTGCTAACAATTCTTGTTTGTCTTTTACAGACAAATTCATATTTGATGATATGAAATTGATTAAGAATGAAGAGCTTTCAATATTTTTGATTGCAAATGATGCTTCCGACGGAATGTTTGGACTTTCTTTTATGATAAGTAATGCCAAATCTTTGATTGATTCTAAAATGGCACGGAATTCTTCATCCGTAACTTCTGGTCGTGTTTCAGGCACTTCTTTTACAGTTGCTTCCATATATGGATCTTCTTGCAACATATGATCAATGGCAAATCGTTTTTTACCTTGTATGATAATCGTTGTATTTCCATCTGGCATTTGCAGTACGCGCAAAATTCGGGCAACCGTACCTAACGTATTAATATCTTCTAACGTAGGATTTTCAACAGCTTCATCTTTTTGTGAAACAACTCCAATTACTTTTCCTCCATTGTTGGCATCTTTAATCAACTGAATAGATTTGTCTCTTCCGGCTGTAATAGGAATAACAACTCCTGGGAACAATACTGTATTTCGTAACGGAAGTATTGGCAACTTACTAGGCAATACTTCTCTATTAATTTCCTCTTCATCTTCGGGCGTCATTAACGGAATTAATTCCGCATCTTCATCAATGGATTGAAATGACAAACTGTCCATATTTAAAAACTTTGTTTTGCTCATATTATATTTCTAGGTCATTCTGTCATAGTAGCCAGAATGAAAATCTATATTTCTTTTATGTATGTCGTTTAAACTACTAGAAATCAACAGCAATTCGCTACCTATCTAGTATTCTATACTATTTTAAGTCAATTGTTATGCCAAGCTTTTACTTTGAAAACATTAAAATTCAAGAAATATTAAATAATTTTAGCCAAAAGTGTAACAAACTAATTTTTCTGTAATCTTTACAATAAACTAAAACTTTTTGAGCCACCAAAAGTTACATACTGAACAACTCATTACGTTGTGCAAAGAAGGAAACCAAACTGCGCAAATGGAGATTTACAATCGCTATTACAAAGCGATGTATAATACTGCATTTCGAATTTTAAAAGATAGCGCAGAAGCAGAAGATGCCATGCAAGAATCATTTTTAAATGCATTTTTGAAATTGGACTCTTTTAGTGAAGAAGTTTCATTCGGAGCATGGTTAAAGAAAATTGTAGTGAACAAAAGTATTTACTTGTATAAAAAACAACAACGAAAAGAAGAAATTCCTTTTGACAATGTATTACATAAGGTCGAAGATAATGACGGAATTGCTTCGGATGAAGAGTTTACAAGCTTACAGGCTCAAAAAGTATTGCAGACTTTGAAAACACTGAAGGAAAATTACAGAGTTTCTTTGACCTTACATTTGATTGAAGGGTTTGATTATGATGAAATTTGTAGCATTTTGGATATTAGCTATGCAAATTGTAGAACAATGATTTCCAGAGCAAAAGAGAGTTTGCGAAAAAAATTAGAATTATGCGCATGAAAGAAGAAGATAACATTTCGAAATTGTTTGAACGATTAGAAGGAGCGTTTGATGTAGAAACGCCTGATGCAAATCATGAAAATAGATTTTTGACAAAATTAAAACAACAGCAAGAGCAACAAGAAGCAGCAGATGATACTACGAAACCTGTGATTTTATTTACTTGGTGGAAACCAATTGCAGCAGCTTGTGTTATTTTATTGAGCTTAGGAATTTTTATCGGTTCTAATGTTCAGTTTGGTTCAGAAACACAAGAAGTAACGTTTTCGCCAGAAGTAGAAAATTCACAAATGTATTTTGCTTCGTTGATTGAAGAAGAACTCTCCAAAGTTAAAGCTGCAGAAGATGAAGACACAAAAGAAATTATACAAGATGCATTATTACAATTGAAACGCTTGGAAAACGATTATACAGATTTAAAAAATCAATTGATTGAACACGGAGACGACAAACGTATTTTATATGCAATGGTTACAAACTTTCAACTTCGCATTGACTTGTTAAAAAATGTATTAGTACAAATTGAAGAAATTAAATTATTCAAAAATGAAGACACAATTATATAAATATATAGTATTCGCATTTTTACTACCTGTTCTAATTTTTGCCAATAATGGTAAGAAGATGAACGGAAAATATACCAAAGAAAAAACGATTACAAAAGAGTTTTCAGTAGCTTCAGATGCACTTTTAAAAGTGTCTAATAGTTACGGAGTTGTTCATATGACTTCTTGGGATAAAAACACAGTAGCAATTGAAGTTGTGATTAAAACCAACGGAGATTCAGCGGATAAAGTAAGTGAGCGTTTGGGACAAATTGATGTTGATTTTAACAATACACAGTCAATGGTAAATGCAAGTACTCGTTTTGGTAAAAACAAAGCAAAATCTTGGTGGAAATGGAATAAACGTAATAAAGTAAATGTAACCGTAAATTACACGATTAAATTCCCGAAAGGAAATGAAGTAAATGTTTCTAATGATTACGGTTCAATTTTCTTAAATCGTGCTGAAAACAAAGTTTCACTAAATATTGATCATGGAACTATGGAAATTGGAGAGTTATTAGCGGATGATAATTCTTTGAATTTTGATTACACAAATAATGTAACAATTGCGTACATGAAAAGCGGACGAATTAACGCCGATTATTCTTCATTTACTGTTAATAATGCTGAAAACATTGAGCTAAATGCCGATCATACAAAATCGCAGTTTGGAACTATTAGCTATATCGAATATAATTGTGATTACAATATATTACAAATTGAACAAGCGTATAATGTAAAAGGTTCGGGTGATTACTTGTCGTTACGCCTAGGCGGAATTTCAGGAAACTTAGACTTAACCGCAGATTATGGTTCCATCAAAATTGAAGAAATGACAGACGATGCAGGAGATATCAGAATTGAATCAGAATTGGCAACCATCAAAATTGGATACAATGCACAGTATAACTTTAACTTCAAATTGAATCTTGAATACACAAGTCTTAAAGGTTATGAAGATTTCACCATGAATAAAAAGCGAGTTGAATCTAAAGAACGCTATTATGAAGGGTTTCATAGAGACAAAACTAGTGGTAACAACGTACATATTAACTCAGAATACGGAAGTATCCGATTCGAAAAACTATAAAATCATCAATTAAAATTAACGAACTAATAACAGAAATTATGAAAAAAGCAACACTATTTATCGTCACACTATTTTTAGCAACAACAGTTTCACACGCATTCGGTTGGGGAAACAAGAAGATTAAAGGAAACGGAAAAATGACCACAATTACACGAACGACTTCAGATTATGATGTAGTTGCAGTAGCTGGTTCTTTTGATGTAGAATTGGTATCTGGAAGAGAAGGAAAAATTACATTAGAAGGAGAATCTAACTTATTAGAATATGTACAAACCGAAGTAAGCAACGGGAAGTTAAAAATTAAAACTAAAAAAGGATACAACTTACGTGTAAGTAATGGTAAAAAATTAGTAATTACAGTTCCTTTTAAAGATCTTGAATCGGTTGCGTTATCAGGTTCGGGAGATGTATATACAAAAGATGCAACAATCAAAGCAGGTAATTTTAAAATGGCGTTAGCAGGATCAGGAGATATCATTTTAGATGTTGATGCAAAAGATTTAAAAATGGCAGTTTCTGGTTCGGGAGATATGACAGCTAGAGGAAATGCTGACAATGCCGAAGTAAAATTAGCAGGTTCAGGAGATATTCATGCCTACAAACTAAAAGCGAACAATGTAGTTGTAAGTTTAGCTGGCTCAGGAGATATCAGAGTATATGCAGAAAATAGCTTAAAAGCGCGTGTTGCAGGTTCGGGAGATATTACATACAAAGGAAGACCTTCAAAAGAAGATACGAAAGTAGCTGGTTCAGGAAGTATTTCAATGAACTAGAAGATGCAACAAATTAATTATTGGACATAAAAAAACTATAGACACTATCCTAAAAAGTGTGTAAGTTCAAAACTCAGGGTTAAATTATTTATAGTTTAATCCTGTTTTCAAATATAGCTAAAAATGACACTGTCCTAAAAAGTGTGTAAGTTCAAAACTCAGGGTTAAATTATTCGCTACTTGCAAACCTGTATTGTCATAATATGTAAACATTGGGAAGAATCCGCTTTCTTGTAACTCAGTAGAAGTAGAATTTGTAGAACTAGTAGTTATTCCATTTTGAGACTGGCATGCGCATAGAAAAAAGATACTACTTATAAGTAATAGATAGCTTTTGTTTTTCATATCTCTCGTTCATCACTAAAAAAACTCTTCATCAGTATTTTTTCTTTACCGCCTTCGTTAACCACACCAAACTTTGGTACAATTACACTTGTAATGACGGCACAAATTAATGACAACCACAATCCGCTTACAGGAATTACATAACCCAACGTAAAACGAAATATTAAGAAAAGTGACATAAACGCTACAAAATTGAGTAGCAAAGCTTTTGTTTTTGGCTTCATCTTCTATAAATTTTTATGGTTTTACGCTCTATCTTGATGCTTGGCTTTTTTGCTTCCTGCGTACATTTCGTACTTTACCAAACGTGATTCTAACTTTCCGTTAAATACTTTTATCTTACGTGATGGACGCAGACCAACAAACTTTAATGCTTCTAGATTTGATGTTATAAACCAAGCATTTGTATTGGCATATCCTTGTTTTAACGTATCTCCTATTTCGGCATAAAACTGTTCCATATCAATATGTAAACGTTCGCCATATGGCGGATTGAACAAAATATGCAACTTTTCATCACCTTCTTTTTTTGTTTCAAAGAAATTTTGCTGACGAATCTGGATATAATCACTCAAATTTGCGTTTCGGACATTGTCTTTTGCTTTCTGAACTGCCGAAGGCGCCTTGTCATATCCGTAAATATTATGATGAAACTCACGAATTTTCTTTAAAGACGATTCTTCAATCTTCTCAAATAAATCAACATCCCAATCGTTCCATTTTTCAAAACCGAACTCTTTTCTATTAATATTTGGCGGAATGTTACACGCAATCATTGCCGCTTCAATAGCAATTGTTCCACTTCCACACATCGGATCGAGCAAATCACTTTGTCCGTCCCAACCCGACATCATAACCAAACCTGCCGCTAACACTTCATTTATTGGTGCAATATTCGTTGCCGTTTTATAGCCACGTTTGTGCAATGAACCGCCCGAACTGTCTAATGAAATGCTACAATCATTGTTTTGAATATGTACATGAATTCGTAACGTTGGAAACTTAATATCTACATTTGGTCGTTTTCCTTCTGTATTACGGAACTTATCTGCAATAGCATCTTTCGTTTTTAAGGCAATAAACTGTGAATGTGTAAACTGTTCGGAAGCAACTGTGGCATCAATTGCAAACGTTTGTTCGTGCGTTAGGTACTTGTCCCAATGCATATTATATACCTGATCGTATAAATCTTGTTCATTCTTAATTTTAAAATATCGAATAGGTTTCAGTATTTTAATCGCCGTACGCAAGCACAAGTTTGCTTTGTACATAAATCCTTTATCACCTCTAAACGTAACGTTACGCGTTCCTTTACGGATATCTTGCGCACCTAATCTTTTTAGTTCTTCTTCCAATAAGTCTTCAAAACCATGTAAGGTTTTAGCAACCATTTTATAATTATCTCCCATTTGCTACTGCTCTAAAACGCAAAAGTACATTAATTTGATAATGAAACAATTATTCAACGAGTTAATGTAGCAATGAATTGATTTAAAGATTGATAAATTTGATGATTTAAAAGAATAGTTTCTTAACGATTACTGCCAAAACTACAACGACTAGCATTACTAAAGCAAAGAGTATTCGGAAACGAGTATAATCGCTTACAAAAGAAGTGAATGATTCCATAAAGCTTGAAAAGCTACTGTTCTTTTTCATAAATACATATCCTTTATAATTTGTGGCATAAACTATTTTTACATCTTCTCTAGGCTGTCAATTAAAGTAGTTGTTGTTTTCTGCAAAGTTTGTTGTGCTTCCTTTATATCCTTTTCTAGTATATTACTAGATGCTGGTACTAAGTCATCTACAGAATTCAAAGCGTCAATATACCAATTATTCCAAGCAGTTATTATTTTGATTTCATTTGTAACTAGCTTCCCGTTAGCAATTGCTATTTTACTAAGTTTGAACTCATCATTAAGACGCTTTTTTGCCGTATTAAGAATAGTTTCAATAATTTGTTTTGCAGTTGTATCATCACCATTTATAAGTGTATAAGCACTTACTAAGGCTCCAATACCAACATTTTTTAAGGTTTCTTGTGATACCATTTCAATTCTATCATTATCCGTATGATAAAACTGATCGGTAAAATGCCAAAGTAATAGTCCAGGAATATCTGCCTTTAAAAAAGGAGTGTGGTCGCTACCGCCCTCAAAAGGATTGGTATTTACTTCCCAGTTTGCATATTTTCCTTGATCCTTAAAAATTTCGATCATAAAATCATTTAGATAATGAGGTTTCATATCTTCAAGCGAAAGTACACTTCCTCCCCATTCGGTATGTTTATCATTACCTCTTGTCCAAACTGCGCTAGGATCAGGCATCTTTTCTATAAGGAACGATCCTCCGGTTAACGAAGTATTTTCACCAACCATATCCAAACTAATTCCCCAATTAATATTGGCACTTCGTTTTTCTTTTTCCTTAATATACCGTCTTGTAGAAACTATTTCGTCGCCCCAAAGAAACGTAAGTGTTCGTTTTGCATTTAATTTATTGGCATTTATAAGCTTTGCAGATACCGTTGCCATTTCCAATTGAACTCCTACTCCTGATGCATTATCATTAGCTCCAGGCTCTTGAATATGCGCACTAAACACCAAACTCTCGGTTGGCATTTCAGAACCTTTAATGTTTGCTATGATTGTTAAATCTTCAGAAGGATATATCTTCGTTTTAATATTTACTTTTAGCTTTACTTTTCCCTTCAAAAGTTTTGCTTTTAGCTTCTCTTTGGCTTCATAAGAAAGTGCTATTGCCCAACTTTTTATTTTTTTATTATACGGAAGTCTTCTAAATTGAATAGAAGTAACATTTTTTTCTGGTTGTAAATAAGAAGGATTGTCATACGTTAGTACACCAATAGCTTTCTCTTTTAGTGCTTTTCTGTACAATCCCCACAGGCTCATTTCTGCAAAAATAATTTTTCCTTTAACATTTGTATTTGCTAAATCTTCTTTACTTTTTATATAAACAACTTCTGCAACAACTCCTTCTGGTGGTGTTGATACAGAGTTTAAATAAATCATATTTCTATTGGTAGCATGTTCTAATAATATTTCATTAGTTCCTTCAATTGCAAGGCTTGCATCTACAGGTTCCCAAGTAGGATTTTCCAATTTTCGCTTCTCTATTCTATATGTAAACACTTCATTTGGTTCGGCATCAGCTTCTAATACATATCCTGCTGCTTCAAGTGTTGATGCTATTCTGTAAATAGTTGCATTGTACCCTGTATTTCCAACAACTCGCCAATATTTTTCTACAAAGGCAGTGGTTTCAAAGGCAATATCTCCTTTAAAATTTTGCCGAACTAAATCAAAATATGCATCCGTTGTTACGGAAGTACTGGAATTGTCTTTATAACTAAAAAGTGTTATGCCTAAGATAACAAATGATAATATGACTTTTAATTTCATAGTAATTTTTACTTCAAAAGTAGATTTAGTTTTGTGTATATAACGTGTTTGTATATAGTGTGCCTAAATTAGTAAAAGAAAACTGAATTGAAGCATTACAAAAAGTCATTAACAAATGAAAGCGAGTTAAAAAGGAAGTTACAGAGTTTAGTTAACTGTAAAGTACTTGTTATAAATGAGTGCTAGCGAGCACGTTTAACTAACAACCTATAAAGTACTGTTTACCAAAAACTCTAAGGATTTTATATAATAATCGTCGTTATCATTGTTATATTTTTGTTGAAACTCTCGTAATGACTCTACTAAATTGTTGGTTAAAATAAAGAAATACAAGTAGTTTTTAATGTTCATTTCGGTTTCAAAACTGTGCTTGTATTTGGCGAGTTCTTGCTTTAGTTCTTTTAATTCTGCTACCAATTCTTTGTTTAATTGCTGTTGTGTTGTCATATCATCCATTAAAAAGCGTTTAATATTTAGTATTACTATAATAATTACACTTCAAATATAAATATTACTTTTATTTAATTCAAATAAAACTATAATTTTTACT
The DNA here is from genome assembly GCF_965283645.1 of Kordia sp. GTDB lineage: Bacteria > Bacteroidota > Bacteroidia > Flavobacteriales > Flavobacteriaceae > Kordia. The sequence goes on from NZ_CBDIPG010000001.1 coordinate 1,464,404, forward strand.
AAATTTATTTAGTATCTCTATAATTTCAATACTTTTACATAAAACTATAATTTTTAATAGATTTATATACGTATCTCTATAATTTTCGTAGTTTTACCTTAATTATTACAGATTATAAAAGCATGAATATTTTACGACTCAAAGAAGTTTTAAAAGAAAAAGACATCACAGGGAAAGACTTAGCCGAGAAAGTTGGCGTTACGCCTGCAAGTATTTCTAATATTGTTCAAGGAAATAGTTTTCCTAAACCTGAATTGTTATTGAAGATTGCCAATACGTTAGATGTAGATATCCGCAATTTGTTTTACCCAACCAAAGAAATAGAAAACCCAAGCGAAGCACTTCAAAAAGTAATTGATGAGCTGGAACGGATTAAGGGGAAGTTGTAGAGCTATTTTTTTAACCAATAAATTTATAATTTTATGCAATAAATTCAGCTATTTTATCGCTGAGCAAAGTCTCACGACTTTGCTATTCCTTTATATACTTCATAAAAGAAGAGTTTTTCAACACATTAACTTTTGGAATTTCTGCTAATGTTACTTCAATGAGTCCTTCATCGTTTATATAATTGCTTGCGCTAGAATATATATAGTCTTCCACATTTTTAACCAATCCTGCACGGACTGGATTCATGTGTATGTATTCTATTTTTGACCATAAGAACTTTGATGAATAGATTTCTTTTGGATGATTTCCATATCGCCAAAACTGATAATTTTTATTTCTTGTATGGCTTTCTGTTGCTTTTTTAAATCGTTCTAACATCCATTCTCTTCTACTTTCTGGTTCGGTTTGGATAGTATCTAAAATTGTTTTTGCAGTAAATTTCTTGAAATCACGAATTAAGTCAGATAGCTTCCCATCATCTGATTGTATAACCAAATGCATATGGTTGCTCATGATTACATACGCATACAAAATCATTCCTTTATTTTTTATGCAATACTTTAAACTTTCAATCACACAATCTCTGTGATTTTGTCTTGTAAAAACATCTATCCAATCTACAACAGTAGCTGTGATAAAATGTGCTTTGTCTTGTTCTCTTATAATATAACCTTCTTTCATAAATACTCATTTTAAACTAAAACTAAAAAATGTGAAACTATTTGTGATGCTTTAAACTGTTCCTCAAAGTCGGGAGACTTTGCGGAGTAGTGTCAATAATCAACTATTTTCACACCACTCCGCAACCCCTATAAACACTAGGCTTAGAGAAGCCTCAAAAAATGTCTTGATAAAATAAAATTTTATCTTGATAAGTTGAGCAAAACATCAAGACAAAAAAAAATTCTATCTTGATAAAATCTGCATCTTATCTTGATAGAATTTTAAAAATGTTAAGAATATTATGGATATTCCTTATGTTGAGCCTTTTGTTTACGTAGTAGACTCGCCTACTTTTTCATAGCTCAATGCTTTTAGCATGTTTTTTAAGTTACCGCTTGGTCTAAAAATTATTTTTCCTTTTTCTATAGTTGTCGCCGTAACTTCTGCGGCTGTATCTTTTCCTTTGGCAGATACATTGATGGAAAAACTTCCCAAATCGCCCAAACGAACCATGTTTCCTAAGGCTAATTGCTTCTTTGCTACATCTACCAAACCGATTAATACGGCATATACATCATTACGACGTACGGTAGATCCGTCGCCAACCAAGTCAGCCAATTCGTTTAAGTCCAATATACTTCCTGTTACGGAACTTGGATAGTACTTTTCTGGTGCGGTTAAATCCCTTGGATTCTTGCGCGTAATTGTTTTAAATTTTATCGACATATATTATTCTTTAAATTCATATTATAAAAACCATCTATTGATTGCTTCTTATGTTCGATACGAATATCATATAGTTATTTTAAATTTACTCAGTGTTTTTTGTAAGCGTAGCAAATACTTCATAAGCGTTTAATTTTTTAATAAATTAACAACTTCTCTAACAGGAAAATCCTTATAAACAGCACAATACGGATAATTTTTTGCTCCTTCCCTTTTCTATTCTTCATATTTTTGTAGCAATAAGTAACCGTATAAAGAGAAAATTATACCATAGCTATTTTTTAAACAAAGTAACTGTAGCAGAAGAAGCTTAGCTATTTTTGAAATTATTTCCTAGTTGTCGCGACTACAAAAGCGCAAAATATGTTAATTTTGCAATTGATCTACTAAAAAGTTTAGGCTAAGTATGCCAAACTAACAATAGATTACTGCCTTTGCAGGAACAACAAAATATTATGCAGAAAGACGAAACAACTTGGTACGCATCGTGGTTTGATACACCGTACTACCATATTTTATATAAAGATAGAGGTTACGATGAAGCAGAAGCCTTTATGAAACATTTGGTGGAGTTTTTAAATATGCCCGAAAATGGTACTATTTTAGACCTAGCCTGCGGAAAAGGTAGGCATTCTGTCTTTTTGAATAAGATGGGATATACGGTTACTGGTGTAGATTTATCACCAAATAGTATTGAGTTTGCTTCACAGTTTGCCAATGATTCCTTGAATTTTGAAGTGCATGATATGTGCAAACCGTATCCGAAACAGTTTGATGCCGTATTTAATTTGTTTACGAGTTTTGGCTATTTTGAAAGCGAAGCAGACAATTTGCGCACCATAAAATCGATTAAAACCGAATTGAATGAAAATGGTTTTGGTGTAATTGATTTTTTGAATGCCGATTTTGTGATTGATAATTTGGTAGAAAATGAAATAAAAGAAGTAGATGGAATCGTTTTTCGCTTACATAGGTACGTAGAAGACGGTTTTATTTATAAAGATATTCGTTTTGAAGCCAACGGACGTGATCATCATTATACCGAAAAGGTAAAAGCGTTGACTTTAGAAGATTTTGAATCGTATTTTACTGCGGCTGGTATTGATTTATTAGCTATTTTTGGAGATTATAGTTTAGGTAAGTTTAATAAAAAAACTTCCAGTAGACTTATTATGATTTTTAAATGATGCATTATTTACTTCCTATTTTAGCCGTTGTTCTCGGTTTTGTATTTGTAACTGTTTTTCGCCCTAGTGAAAAGAAACATATGAAGTTGCTACTTGCCTTTAGTGGTGCTTTTTTATTGGCAGTTACTATATTTAACCTGTTGCCTTCAGTGTTTAGCAATTACCAAAGTAGTTATGGTATTTTTGTGATGGCAGGAATTTTGCTTCAAATTTTCCTAGAGTTCTTTTCCAAAGGTGCCGAACACGGACATGTACATATTCATAAAGATAGTAGTAAATTTCCTTGGTTATTATTTTTTAGTTTGAGCGTTCATGCTGTATTAGAAGGTTTTCCAATGCACCATCATGATCATTTGGTATACGGAATTGTAGTGCATAAAATTCCTATTGCCATTATATTAACGACATTTTTTTATAAATCGAAAATGTCCAGAACGTCTATACTAATTTTCTTGTTGTTGTTTGCATTAATGACGCCGCTTGGTAGCTTATTATCGGAGCAATTGACATTTTTAGAAGCCTATGAAAATCAAATAACGTCGTTAGTTATTGGTATCTTTTTACACATATCTACCACAATATTATTTGAAAGTTCTGAAGGACATAAGTTCAATTTGACAAAGTTATTGGTCATTGTTGTAGCAACAGCAATTGCGTTTTTTGTATAATACGCAAAATGTTCATTCACTTTAAGAAGAAAATATATAACTTCCTTCTAGTTACTTTTTAAAGGTAAGTAGTTATTTTTCAATGCTAGACTTGGTGAAGTTTTGAAGATCTTCCAACTCGCCTCCTATAATATACAAATGAGTTCTTTTGTCTTGAAGAGGTAGTACTTCTTCTATATATAGGAAATACGATTCTAGTTGTTTGTCCACTTCCGTAACTGAAAGTTTTTTTTTTTCGAAAGTAATAGCAATTGCAATTCGGAATGTAGAAAATCCGTCAACATCATTTAAATCATTATAAATTTCGTCTTCAATCAATTGATAATTTGAAGCGTTTCGAAATTTTTCAAGAACTATGATATTGAAATTTTTCATTGTATTTAGTTCATAATGTAGTGTTACATAGGTTTTTCAGTATGTATTGCACAGCATTGATCTTTTTGACATTGGCAGTATTTTCTATTATATAAATGCAACAATACCAAACCTATACCTGGCAAATAAATAGCATATTCTGGAATGGAAAACCATGCTACTTTTTCATTTATAATAATTATGCACAAACACAACCATGTGATCCAAAGTATAGATTTCAACCATCGTTTACTAGTCGACTTACTAGACCAATAAATGGCAACAAACGATATAATGAGAAAAACAAAATCTAACATTTTCCACCAAAATGGAGCGGATACACCATGGCTAATTGCGTGTGTTTGTACTATAAATAGAAACGGTGTACATACACAATGCAGTAAACAAAGACTACTTGTCAACGCTCCTATAAAATCTGAATTACTTTTATTTAAAATCATTTATTAATGCAACTTAGTTGCAAAAGTAGTTATTATTTTTGTAAATGCAACTAAGTAGTCTTAAATTTGTACTATGGGAGTTATTAGAAAAACAAAATCCGTAGAAACGCTGTTAGCAATTTTTAAGAATAATGAAGATGCTGTTTCTGCAGTACAACTAATTGATCTTTTAAAAGAAAAGATGAATAAAACAACCATCTACAGAATTTTAGAACGACTAGAAAATGATGGTGTTGTACACTCCTTTGTAGATAAAAACGGACTAAAATGGTATGCAACCTGTCATGGTTGTTCTGCTACAAAACATACAGATGTACATCCACATTTTCAATGTCAGGATTGTGGAAAAGTAGATTGTTTAACTATTGATATGAAGATTCCGACGATTCCTAATCGGAAAATAAACTTTTCTCAAGTATTACTCATAGGGAAATGTGAAAGCTGTCTTTAATTATAAAAAGAAAACTACTTTTGCATACAAATAAATAGATTCCGTAGTACACTTTGATTAACTCAGTGTAGAAGTGCGGAATTAAAAAATTTCATTTTTTTAATGTTTAGTAAAGTAGAATCAAGAAAATTACGAGAAGACTTTTGGATTTCGTTTGGAAAATCATTCCCACGAAAGTGGATTATGTACAATACCAAGATTAAAGATTTTTCATTTAAATTTTATTTTGATAAAAGAAAAGCAATGATTTCACTTGATATTGAAGATCAGAATATTGAAAATCGTATTAAATATTGGGATAAAATGATTTCGTTGAAAAGTATTTTGTTAGACGAATTTCTTCCAGATCTTATATTTGCTGAAGATTATGTACTTGATAACGGAAAAGAAATATCAAGAATATATTTAGAAAAACACAATGTATCTATTCATAATAAAAACACTTGGCAAGAAACTATGGTGTTCTTAAATGAAAACATGAAAAAGTTTGAAGCGTTTTATTACGAGTATGAAGATTTTATTAAAGCGTAGTTTGGACGTGCTTTACTTTTAAGACTACTCGGATTTTTAATGTATATTGAAACATATTATACAAGCATATCTCCTAAATTTTATAAATGATTGAATAATGCTAAAGCAACTATTTTTACTACTAGTTTTTTCTTTTTGTATACATACAATTCATGGGCAGGCGTTTTTTAAAACTAAAAATGGTACGAAGGTTTTTACAAAGATTGAATTGGATAAAGTGATTGAAAAATTAAATTCAAAATCAGAAGAAGCCACTTTTGTAATCATGACAAGTTATGAAATTGTCAATACCATCAATAGAAACGATTCAGTTATCAATATCATTAAGTATACATTTGAAGGAAAACCAAGTAAGAATGAACGTCTTTATAAATTAGAAAACCAACCATTCCCTGATTTTAAATTACGAAACTTAGAAGGTAAAAAAGTAACTGAAAAAGATTTTAAAGGTAAAATAACCTTTATTAATCTTTGGTTTGTAAACTGTGTTCCGTGCCGACGCGAAATGCCACTTTTAAATATAATACACAAAAAATATAAAGATCAGGTTGATTTTAGATCAATTACTTTTGACTCTAAAGAAAAAGTAGCCCAATTTTTAAAAACTACTACGTATACGTTTGATCATTTGGTCAATGCGAAAGCTTTTTTAAAGAATGATTTAGGCGTAAAAGCCTATCCAAAAATTATTATAGTGGATAAAAATGGAATTATTCAGTATATCGGCGCTGGAATTCCTCCTACTTTTGATAAAAAGACAAAGAAAATACAAGATTTTACCGAAAATGATCTCAGCTATTTAGAAACTATTCTTGATGCTTTATTGAAGAAATAATTATCTTATTTTTAATTTAGTTCACTCCTATTACAAAAGCTTCCTGAGCGTTATATCTTAACACTTCCTTCATACTAATACTACAATTTCTAGTTTTTTTTTGGTAACTTTCTACAAACTAACAATCATACCTTATTAGTTAACTACCAAAAAAACCTAAAATTATGGATGAAAATGAATTTTCTTCAACAGTAACTTTTTTACGCAAAACGGATCAAAACGGAGGTGAACTTGAAATGTTGACCACAACTCCTGACAAAAAACAAATTCTAAAACGACAAAGTGGACACAAACTTATTAACGATTCTGTAGGCGAAGGTAAAGAAGCTGTAGTACTTGGCGCTGGTGTAGCAGGATTGTCTATTGCCTGTGAATTATTAAAGCATACAAAATATAAAGTAACCATTTTAGAAGCGCAAAACAGAGTCGGTGGACGAAGTTTAACAGTACGACCAGGCGATAGTTTTACCGAGAATCCAGAAAACAAACCAACTACAAGCTATACACAAACATGTAATTTTACGGTGGAAGATATGTACAACGTACCGTATTTAAATTGCGGTCCAGGACGAATTCCGTCAGCACATCGTGATGTTTTAAACTATTGTAAAACACTTGGTGTAAAGCTAGAAGTGTATGTGATGCAAAGCAGATCGAATGTTGTATATGATGGAAAAAAGTTTGTAGATGCAAAAGGAAATCCAGAAGCTATTGTAAATCGTAGATTGGCAAATGATCCTAGAGGATATTTTTCTCAGTTTTTACATGCATTGCCAGCATTGTTAAAAACAATTGAGCAAAGTGGTGATGCTACAAAGTATAAAGAATTCTTAAGATTTGTACAGCCGTTAATAGAAGCGTTGGATGAAAGTGAAGATAATGAAGTGAAATTTAAAGATTGGGTAAAGAAGTTTGGTAACTTAAGCCAAAGTGGAATATTTGAAAAAACATCTCGATCTGGATATACAGAATTACCCGGAAAAACAATGTTGGGTGAAGAAGAAAATATTATTCCGAAACTTGATTTTACGACAATGTTAGATTCTGAGTTTTGGAAATTAAGCTTTTACCAACCTGATGATTTTTTGTGGCAACAAACTTCGTTTCAACCTGTTGGCGGAATGGACATGATTGTGAAAGCGTTAGCCATAGAAGTACAAAAACTAGGTGGAACTATTATTTTGAATGCGCCCGTAACGGAAATTTCCAGAAAAGGAGATCAATACAATGTTCGTTATTCCAATGGAGATACTACTGAAACAAAAACAGCGCATAAATGTTTTAGCAATATGCCAATTCCACTATTGCAAGATAAAATTACGAAAGGTTTATTTACAAATTCAGATTTTGAAAAAGCATTGCGCACTGTTTTTGATCATAAAGAATTTTTACGTCCGACGGTAAAAGTAGGTTGGCAAAGTAAGCGAAAGTATTGGCAAGATCCTGAAAATAAAAATACGGTTCCTATTTTTGGAGGAATCTCTTGGACTAAAAATCCTATGGTGCAAATGTGGTATCCTTCTAATGATTATCATCAAAACTTAGGAATTTTAACTGGCGCATATAATTTTTCGGGCAATGCAGAAAAATGGGGAAATCAAGAACCACAATGGCGATTGGACGAAGCAAGAAAAGGTGCCGAACAGTTACACGGAAAAGCGTTTGCAGATCAACTTAAGCATGGATTAACTGTAGCTTGGCAAAATATTAAAACACAACGCGGCGGTTGGGTAGATTGGATAAAGATTGACGATCAGACAAAAGATCCGAATTTAAATTATCATGAAATTCTCCGAATTAGAAAACGTAAAATGGTAAACCGTTCTGCAAATGAACATCCACCACATGAGTCAGCCGAGTGGGTTTTTAACACTTTGCAAGAAGGTGATCATGGCTTTTATATTATTGGAGATCAGCTTTCTTCGTTACCAGGTTGGCAAGAAGGCGCCATTGCATCTGCCTTGATAGCTTTTGGACTCTGTACAGATATGGAAGGATTTGAGGCTCCAAAATTACGCCAAGTACCATATACTGCGCAATTGGTTGAAGGAAGATAGTTTTTAAATTATATATAGTTTCTAAGAAGTAACTTTTAAAATTTCAATATATATCTTGAAATTTTAAAGGTTACTTCCTATTGTTTTTTTAAAATGAAATAATAGAGATTTTATGTATAAAAAGATGACTGAACGAAGTTGAAGTCATACTTTCTTAATCACATAAGTCACAATTCCCCAAATAAGTAATTGTTTGTCTTCGGTTACTTTAATTGGTTTATAGTTGTCATTTTCTGGTATGAGATAAATGCATTCTTTGGTAATTTTAAGCCGTTTTACTGTAAACTCTCCATCTACATAACAGACTGCAATTTTTCCATCTTTTGGCATAATATTTTTATCTATAACTAATAAATCGTCATTATCTAAGCCAGCATTAATCATAGATTCGCCACTTACACGCGCATAATATGTGGAACTTTCATCGTTTACTAATTGTTCATCTAAGCTGATTCGTTTATTTTGAAAATCGTCTGCTGGAGACGGAAATCCTGCCGAAATTCCTTCTGAAACAAATTCAAGTTGTATTTTTCCTTGTATTGACTTGTAAAACGTCAGTAGCTTGCTATTTTCTTTCTTTTTCATCTTCTCCACAATTATATTGTTTTACAGTTTAAAATAATAATGTCACTGAATTTCGTAGTATATTCTGGAGATAAATGTGCTTGTCTCATTTTCCAAGTTCGTTGCAAATCTTGGTTTGCCATTTTTACTTTTCGCCCATGGTATTTTTCATTTAATGTATCCATTGCCGCCATCAGTTGCTTATGTTTTGGATCTTCATTTTTGAATAAATCTAACTGTAAAGCATCTGTTTTTACCAATCCCATTAAAATAACACCTGCTCTTTTGTACTTGATTCCAGGTTTATAAATATCATTTAATGCTTTTTGCGCATATTGATTAATGGTTAATGTTGAATTGGTTGCATACGGCAATGTCACAATTCTTTTGGCTCTATATTGTGATTCGTTTCGTTTGTTACGATCGCTTTTTAAATATACCATAACGATGTTACAGGAAGAATCTTGCATTCGTAGTTTTTCTGTACAGCGTGATGCAAATGTTGCAATGCGTTCTTTCATGTTTTCCTTGTCGGAAAATGTAAATTCAAAACTTCTTGTCGTTGCAATTGCTTTTTTGTTTTGCAATTCATCTTCTAACAAAATAGTGGGTTCGCCTTCTAGGTCTTTTTTTAATCGCAACCCGACAATAGACATATTACGTTTTACCCAATCGTCCGTTAGTTTTGTAAATTCATATGCAGTTTGTGCGCCTTTCGTTTGCAAACGCTTGGTATTTCCGAATCCAATTCCCCAAATATCTTTTACAGGAAGCCATTTAAGTAATTTAATTCGTTTTTCATCTGTATCAATTACATAGTAACCAGTAGTTTTTTCTGGAAATTTCTTAGCAATATTATTTGCGGCTTTGGAAAGTGCTTTTGTCGGTGCAATGCCAACACTTACAGGTATTCCAGTACATTGATAGATATAGTTTTTAATGTCACAACCTACTTTTTGATAATCATCAGATTCAGGCAATTTTAAAAACGCTTCATCAATACTATAAACTTCTACTTCAGGTGAAAAGTTTTCAAGTAATTTCATCATGCGTTCACTCATATCGCCATATAAAGAATAGTTTGACGATCGAATTTGAACATTTTTTTGTGCGATGATTTCTTTGTATTTGAAAAGCGGTGCGCCCATAGGAATTCCTACCGCTTTTGCTTCTCTACTTCGAGAGATTACACAACCATCATTATTGGATAGTATTGCCAACGGCTTTCCTATCAAGCCAGGATCAAAAGCTCTTTCGCAAGAAGCGAAAAAACTGTTACAGTCAATTATTGCATACATATATTAAGGGGAAAATGTATATAAAATTAAGTGTATTTTGAGTCTTTACAGGAAGATTTTAGAAGTTATTCCTGTCTTTGCAGTATAAAAAAAGCAGCTCGAAAGCTGCTTTTTATAATGTATGTGAGAAATGTATTATTTTGGATCTAAGATCATATCAATACGTTCTACAATATCTCTTAAATGTATTTTACTCATAGAATCGCCTGTACGTGAAATGGCGCTTCTTGCATTACTTTTTAATGTGTTTAGTTCTGCTCTTACAACAGCACGTAAATCTGACTGACTTGTATTAAGTGGCGTAGATCTTCTTCCAAATCTACCAAATCCTGTTTGACTTTTAGCAGTCATTAAGTATTCCAATCTATCAATATGAGCTCTTTGTAAGTTACGACGATATGCATCAACCTTTTTACCTGAACGCAATTCTGTCCAAATTCCATTACGTAAATCACGCATTAATTCTAATATAGAATATGCGTCATTTCCATTTAAGGTTTCGTTTTCCATAACGCGTGAAAGTCTACCTAAACTTAAAACATTATTCAATGCACGTACTTGTGATCCTCTAATTCTATCGGTAATTCCAAAGGATTTTGTTTTGTTGAAGATATTATCATCCAATAACCACTCTGGTGTGCTGAATAATTGATCATTTACAAACTTTAAAGCTCTCTTTTGATCAGCTTTATCCACATGTGTATATACGGCACCTTCTTGATCATATGTTTTGTTGTGTTGATATACACCTCCTATATTTGAAGCTACATGTCCCATATAACGGTTAAACTGACCTAATACTTGTCCGTACATTGTATCTAAATCATCGTAGTTTTTACCATCTTTTGCTGTCCACTTAATTAAATTAGGAACAATTCTCTTAAGATTTTTAATTCCATAATCACTAGCTTTCATTGCATCACTACCTAAATCTTCTGTTTGAGAACTTGGATCTACGATATCTCTACCTTGTTGCGCTCCAAATCTGTACATTGGATCTCCAGCTTTTTCAAGAATCCACTTATCTAACGTTGATTTTTCGTCGTCTGCAGTTTTAGCATCTAAAATTGGACGATATCCCCAATTAATAGAATACTTATCATAAGGTCCAATATTTGGCATTAATGCAACACCTTCGTCTCCTGGTTGTGCTACATAATTAAAACGAGCATAATCCATAATAGATGGTGCTGTTCCGTACTTTCTTGTAAATTCAGCACTTCTTAAATTTTCAACTGTATATGCAACACTACTTCCCATATTATGAGGTAAACCTAATGTGTGACCAACTTCATGAGCCGACACAAAACGAATTAAACGTCCCATAACTTCAGTTTTAAATTCAAGTGATTGTGCATCAGGATTGATTGCCGCTGTTTGAATAAAGAACCAGTTTCTTAATAATGTCATGACATTGTGATACCAATTGATATCACTTTCAAGAATTTCTCCGCTTCGTGGATCACTTACGTGAGGTCCATTTGCATTTGGTATTGGTGAAGCTAAATAACGTACAACTGAATAACGTACATCTTCTGGACTCCAATCGGGATCTTCTTCAACTGTTGGAGGATCTTTAGCTATAATTGCATTTTTGAAACCTGCCGCTTCAAAAGCAACTTGCCAGTCTTCAATTCCTTGTTTGATATAAGGTTTCCATTCATCAGGTGTTGCTCTATCAATATAATAAACAATTTGTTTCTTAGGCTCAACGAGTTCTCCTCTTCTAAATTTCGCAAGATCTTCATCTTTTACTTCAAGTCTCCAACGATCTAAAAAACGAATTTGTTTGCTTTCTTGAGCTTTTAATCCATAATCAACTTGACCACGTGCAAACCAACCTACACGTCTATCAAAATGACGTCTTTTCATTGGTTCTTTTGGTAATAAAATCATAGAATTACTCATTTCAACAGTAATAGAGCCTATACTTCCGTTAGATGGTGGAGCACTTGCATTATATGTCTTAACGTGTCTTGCTTCAATATTCAAAGGATAACTCTTTAACTTATCTACATATGATCGAGTAGCATCTAATCGTGTAATTTTATATTGTCTTCTTCTAAAAGCAGGAATACCTAAAGCTTTTACATCTTTTGAAAACAAAGGAGTTACTTCAATTACAGTATTCAATGAATCTTTACTGAATGCCTTAATCGGGAAAGAATACAGGATAGGTTCAAAATTAGAATTCTCAACGGCTTCATGAACAGGTAAAGAATCTGCAGCCACTACATTATGTGATACAACTCTTAATAAAACTTGCTTTCTATTTTTTTCCCAACGAAGTACTTGTGTATTTTGCTTTCCACCTCCAAAACCAAGTCCTGAAGCTGTCTTAGCAATCCGTGTCACCATCAGCATCTCTCTATTAAAAAGAGAATCTGGGATTTCGTAGTAAAACTTATCATCTAACTCGTGAACGGTAAATAAACCTGGATCACTTTTAGCATCTTTTGTAATTACTTTACCGTAGGGCTGAATTGCTCCTTTTTTCGGCTTTTTCTTTGGTTTCGCTGACGCAACTGCCCCTTTCTTACTAGCAGAAGCTTTCTTAGTAGTAGAACAGGAAGTAACAGAAATAAGCAAAATTCCAAGTAGAAATAATGGTATTTTTCTTAACATAGTTATGAATAATTGGTTTGAGCCGTTAAATTACTAATAACATTACATTAATACTTAATATCAAAGCTACTTTAAGATATCTTTAACTAGATTTTATGAGTATCTAGTCTTTGATAATATGATTGAGTTGTCCTGAAAAAGGTTGACTGATTAATTGGGATTAAATATAGTTAAATCGAAGTAACAATATTCTTACTTCGATTTATTTTTTTCCATGATTTTAATTGTATTTTAATTTTGTAAATGTGCTTTGTTAGAAGTAAGCATTTTTATGGATAAATGCGGTCTCAACTGATTATAAAAAGTTGTAGCTTGTTTTGTTTTGTTTTGTTTTGTTTATGTTTATGTTTCTAAGTTTTGACAATTCTCAAATATCACTACTAATCCAAACTCATCTTTTAAAATTCCATTGACTCTTTCTGCTATTGAATTTTCATAGGGATCATACGATTCTGTAATACTAATTTGAATATGATTCTCTTTTAAAATACCTGTATATTCTTTGCTACAATATTGTAAGCTTCTATCAGAATGATGAATGAGTTTATTGCTTGTATTTTCGCGATTTAACTGCTAATTTCAGTGCTTGAAAAGTTGTACTAGCCATTAAATTATTAGCTAACTTATATCCTACTATTTTCATGGAATATGCATCTGTAATCAAATGTAAATAATAGGTAGTTACTTTAGTTCTTAGATAAGTAAACTACTAGTAGGAATTACTGCTTGGAACCAGACTTTTTTACGATTGAAATATTAAGTTCTTGCTCAGCTAAATCCATAAACTTTTTGAACACTCGTAGTTCTTCTTCTTTTTTTTGCTAACTCAGCTTCGAGCTCCTTGATACGTTGTTTTTAAGGATCTTTAATTGGACGACCTAAAGTAGGTTTTACTTCATAGGTAAATTTACCCTATTTTATCAACCAATCATCTATACAAGAATGACCTCGTATAAGATATCGTCTTTTTAATTCTGCCTTGGTATATAAATCACGCTCGTATTCACTAACAACTTGACGCTTGAAAGCCTCGCCGTATATTTGAGAAGGTAAAGATGATTTTTTAATTCCTTTTGATATTGACATATTTGTAAGCATTCGGTCTTCTACGTCTAGGATTAGATGTTGTATTTTACATAAAGTTAGTTATGAAAAAACGCAACCCATTAACAAGTAGAAGTTTAAGTGTTCCTAGTTCTTGGATAGGTATCTGATTTTAAAGTATTGTTAGCTTAAGAGAGATTTTATTGAGAAAAAGGTATTTTTTTAACAGTTAAGAAAGCTGTTGTTTCTTCCAATTTTGTGGCAGTAATTCTTCTAATTTATTGGCTTTATGCTCTGGTAATCTTTTAAAGACATCATGCAACCAATGATATGGATTTACATCGTTGATTTTACAAGTAGCAAAGAAAGAATACATCATCGCAGCATTTTGTGCTGCTTTATGATTGCCAGCAAAGAGGTAATTTTTGCGACCTAGGGCTAAAGGGCGTATTGAGTTCTCTATTAGGTTATTATCAATGCAATATACTGGATTATCGATGTAACCAATAAGTGACTCCCATAATTTTAGACTATAAGTAAGTGCCTTTCCTATAGCACTTTTAGGAAGTACTTTAGTGTACTGATCTTGCATCCAAGTGTATAATAAATCTAAAATAGGTTTAGCGCATAATGCTCTATAACGTGTTATCGTTTTCGAGTTTAGATTACGCTCTTTTATTTTTCGTTCTACACTATAGAGTTTTTGGATTTGCTCCAATGCATAACTGGCTCTTGACTTATCATTAGCAAGTGCTTTTTCAAAATATCTTCTAGCATGTGCCATGCATGCTAAGTGTTTTAAGCCATAGTTTTCAATCACTTTTTTATAGGCAGTATATCCATCAGTTTGTAATGTTCCTCTAAACTCTTGTAATAGTACTTCTGGAACTTCTGCTGCTCTACTAGGTGCATATTCAAAAAGTACTAATCCTTCTACTGGAGCATGTAATACCCAATGATAGCCTTTATGAGTACTCCCTTTTTTATGACTGTCTTGTACTTTGATTGTTGATTCATCTGCCTGAAGATAGTCACATTGCAATATTAATTGTTTATGAACTTTATACAATACTTCCAACTGCTGGGACGCTTTAGTAAACCAGCCAGATATGGTTGCTGATGCAATAACAACATCTTGTCTTTTTAATATTTGTAGTTGACGGTAGAAAGGTAAGTGATCAATAAATTTACTGACAAAAATATGCGCTAATAACCCAGCTCCTACATTAGACTTAGGTAAGATTAAGCTTGGTAGCTCCGCAATACTAATTCCTGAGTCCTTTGGTAATGCATATTTAGGACGAACTATTTTTCGAACATACACTTTCTGCGGAGTGTATTCCAATAGTTCTGTGATTTCTTCTCCAATTTTAACACTACCTTCTATGATATTTTCTGGCTCAATAACTTCTTCAACTCTTGGCAAGTGTGGAGCTAATGGTAAACGAACAGGATGTTTCTTCTCTTTGGTTATAGTTTTGCTATAACTCACCTGTTTTTGTTCTGATACTGGAACATCTTCTGAGATTACTTCTGTAAATAATCCAAGTTGATTAGATTCCGATGGAATAAAACGTTCACTCTTAGTGCCAAAAATAAGACGTTTGAGTTCTAGTAGTTGATGCTCTAAATGGGTAACTTTTCCTAGTAGCTCATCATACTTCCTTTTAGGAACATAATCATCAAGATTTATAAGTGTTTCCGTCTGTTTTTCCACGGATTAAAAATACGAAAACTACTTCG
>NZ_CBDIPG010000001.1:1485000-4215000 GCF_965283645.1 Kordia sp.
CCAGGTGGGTTACTTATCACTTTCGCTTAGCCACTCAGACCGAAGTCCAAACAGCTAGTAACCATCGTTTACGGCGTGGACTACCAGGGTATCTAATCCTGTTCGCTCCCCACGCTTTCGTCCCTCAGCGTCAGTATATAATTAGTGATCTGCCTTCGCAATCGGTATTCTATGTAATATCTATGCATTTCACCGCTACACTACATATTCTAACCACTTCATTATAACTCAAGTTATTCAGTATCAAAGGCAATTTTACAGTTGAGCTGCAAACTTTCACCTCTGACTTAAACAACCGCCTGCGGACCCTTTAAACCCAATGATTCCGGATAACGCTTGGATCCTCCGTATTACCGCGGCTGCTGGCACGGAGTTAGCCGATCCTTATTCGTAGAGTACCGTCAAACAAATACACGTATCTGCGTTTCTTCCTCTATAAAAGTAGTTTACAACCCATAGGGCAGTCTTCCTACACGCGGCATGGCTGGATCAGAGTTGCCTCCATTGTCCAATATTCCTCACTGCTGCCTCCCGTAGGAGTCTGGTCCGTGTCTCAGTACCAGTGTGGGGGATCCCCCTCTCAGGGCCCCTATCTATCGCTGCCTTGGTAAGCCGTTACCTTACCAACTAACTAATAGAACGCATGACCATCTAATACCGATAAATCTTTAACTATAATCTCATGCAAGATCACAGTACCATGGGATATTAATCCAAATTTCTCTGGGCTATCTCCCTGTATTAGGTAGGTTTCATACGCGTTACGCACCCGTGCGCCGGTCGTCATCTGTAGCAAGCTACAATGTTACCCCTCGACTTGCATGTGTTAAGCCTGCCGCTAGCGTTCATCCTGAGCCAGGATCAAACTCTTCATCGTTGTTTCTTTAATATATCTTCAACTTCAGAAAAATTATCGTATCTCAAAAGATGTCTTTGCTTATGTTTTTATCATTATATCGTTTCCAATATAATTGCTGCTAATCAATATGTCAATGAACTAATATTTCTCTATTTCCTAAACTTCCTTCCGAAAGCGGGTGCAAATATAAAACCCTTTTTTCATTCCAACAAAACTTTTTGAAGATTTTTTTTAAAGCTCTTTTCAAACTTTTTGCCTCTATCAAAATATGTCTCAAAAATCAGAACTTACTGAACTAAAACGTTCCCGTTTTTAGCGGATGCAAACATACAACCTTTTTGTAAAACCCAAAACTTTTTTAACCTATTTTTTGAAAAAAATCAAAATCTTAAAAAATCAATATATTATCAGAACTTCTCAACTAAATCGTTCCCTCTTTAGCGGGTGCAAATATAAATACCTTTTAATTATACGCAACCATTTTTAAACCTTTTTTTAGTGTTTTTTTAAACTTAAATCATAACAATCTAAATACAAGATATTTGCAACATACTTTTTTTTGAAAATATTTTATATCATCTTCTATTGTGATCAAGCTGCATATATTTTACAACCTTTTAGGGGTAACACAGGTAAAGTTTTAATTTTAATGAGCGCGTCAAACTTCAATCAGTAACCTTTGTAAAAAAAGGGAAATAAAGCTAATGATTTTTATTGAATCTCGCAACTATTTCTTTTTCTGATCTTTAGATGACCATTTGTCCGTTAATTCTAGATATGAGAATGATAATGCCGAAGCTTGACTTTCTAGTTGTTTTTTGTAGAAAGCTCTTTGAAGTATGTCTTCTATTAGATAGTCTTCATGATTAGACTCTGGTTTGAATTCTTTTTTGAGCGAGATATCAAATAGATTTGCCGTAGTATTGTACCAAAAAGCTTTCCAGCCGCTTCGCAAACGCTTTATTAGATTGAAAGCAGTATCGCCTGTTTGACGGTGAATTAGCTTTATAAGTATTTGACCTTCTGTTTTTGTTAGCTTTTTTAGTTTCGCAGAGAGTTCTTCTTCTATGAATTTTTGAACTCTTCGTGTGTATCTTCTTCGTTTCGATTTGGAATCTATTGTATTGAGTCTTTCATTTAATACTACTAAACGTTCCGCCGCCATTTTCGCATACGGATATACTTTTAGCGTTTTTCTTCTTAATATAAGGTATCGAATACGTTCTTCCTTTGATGTAAATTTTAGTTTGTTGAATATGATGACTTCTGCGAGATCAATATGTGAACGCGGAATGGTGTCTCCTTCTATTAGAAACTTTTTTGTAGCAGTTGTGTCTTGCGTCATGATTTGCGCATTTCCTGTATAAGACATCAATACTATTAATATGAGATAGATTTTTTTCATTTTCTATTTAAAATTCTTTCAAATTTTGTTCCAAAAATAATAATTCGTTCTGTTATAACTATTAAATCTATTTTAATATTATTATTTTCGTTTGAATTAAATTAAAATTATGGCAAAAAAGAAGATTATCAATAAGAAGTCGATGGCTTTTTTAGAGAAATATTTGAATAATGCAGCTCCAACTGGATATGAATGGGATGGACAGAAGATTTGGATGGATTATTTGAAACCTTATGTTGACGAGTTTGTTACAGATTCATACGGAACCGCTGTTGGAGTTATTAATCCAAAAGCAAAGTATAAAGTTGTTATTGAAGGGCATGCCGATGAAATTTCTTGGTACGTTAATTATATTACAGATGATGGTTTGTTGTATGTGATTAGAAATGGTGGAAGTGATCATCAGATTGCACCATCTAAATGGGTTAATATTCACACGAAGAAAGGAATTGTAAAAGGCGTTTTTGGTTGGCCAGCTATTCATACAAGAAATAAATCGAAGGAAGAACCACCAAAATTGGATAATATTTTTATTGATGTTGGATGTAACACAAAGAAAGATGTTGAAGAACTTGGCGTACATGTAGGTTGTGTAATTACATATCCGGATGAGTTTCACGTGTTGAATAAGGATAAGTTTGTGTGTAGAGCTATTGATAATAGAGCTGGTGGATTTATGATTGCCGAAGTTGCGCGCTTGTTACATGAGAATAAAGTGAAACTTCCGTTTGGATTGTACATTACGAATTCGGTTCAAGAAGAGATTGGTTTGCGTGGAGCAGAAATGATTACGGAAACTATTAAACCAAATGTTGCTATTGTTACAGATGTTTGCCATGATACTACAACTCCTATGATTAATATGAAGACACAAGGAGAAACTAAAATGGGCGATGGACCTGTTATTTCGTATGCGCCAGCTGTTCAGAATAAGTTGAGAGAACGTATTATTGATACTGCTGAGACGAATAAGATTCCTTTTCAACGTATGGCTTCAAGTCGTTCTACTGGGACAGATACAGATGCTTTCGCGTATAGTAATGGCGGCGTTCCTTCTGCATTGATTTCGCTTCCGCTTCGTTATATGCATACAACTGTGGAAACTGTACATAAAGATGATGTTGAGAATGTGATTCGTTTGATTTACGAAACATTACTTACTATTAAAGATGGTGAAACGTTTAGTTATTTTGAATAGATTGGCTTTTATCAGATTATAGAATTTAGATCGCTTTGCAGCTAGATTTTAGAGATAAAACTCCTTTTTAGTATATATAATAGAAGGTAACAATTAAACCAAACTTGATTTAGTTTCAAGTTTGGTTTTTTTATGAGCATTAAAAATTAGTTTGATGCGTTTCTGGATCAAATTCAGAATGTAGCTTCTAGAAACTTTTCAGATAACCTTTTATTTTTTCTATAAAAAAAGAACTTCTCTTTGTATTGCTACAGAAGAGAAGTTCTAACTAAAAAAACTAAATAATGTTTCTTTACCCTAAGTTACGCATCGGCAATTCTTTTATAATTGCAAATTTATTTAAGATAGATCGTTAACTCACATTTACCTCATCATTATATGGTAGTTGATGAATGGTAAAAATGTCCTTTTATTAAACTCATCAATCTTTTATCAAATTACCAACACGCAGTTAGGGCTTAATATCCAGCATTTTGTTGTGTATCCGGACAGGCATTGATTTGATTTTGCGGAATCGGAAATACCAATTCATTCGCATCAAAGGAGAAACCTTCTATTGTAAGCTGTCTTCTTTTAAAATCGTGCAAATATTGTCCTTCAAAAGCTAATTCAGAAACTCTTTCGTTGAATACATTTGTAATTGTAGCAGTTATACTGGACAATCCTACTCTGGTTCGTACAGCATCTAAATCTTGTTGTGGCGTTGCGCCAACAGAAGTTCCAAGTTCTAGGTTTGCTTCTGCTCTTGTGAGTAGTAATTCTGGCAAACGAACCATTTGAACATTTCCAAATTGATTGTACCATTTAGTGGTATAGTTTCCAATAATCATGGCTATATTCGGGTTTGCATTTACGCCTCTGTTTTGAGAGGTTAGAAAGCTGGCAAATCCTGCAGTTATTCTTACATCACCTCTACCACCTTGCGTACTTGGTGCCCAAAAAGTGTTCATTCCGTTAGCTCCATCAATTTCAGAAACTTGTACTGAAAAGATATCTTCAGACGTGTTTGCATCTTGCGCAAAAGCAAATCGGTAAGTAGGAACCATACTTGCTCCGGAATCATTTATGGCTTCGTTAGCGGCATCTCGTGCTCCCGCAAAGTTTCCCATTTGTAAATGAACTCTTGCCAGGACAGCATTTACCGTCGCTTTGTTTGCATATATTCCATTACTGGATGGAACTAATGCACTAGCCGCGATTAAATCTGCTAAAATTCTGTCATATACTTGTTCTACCGTACTTCTTGTGTTACAGTTAGATGAAATATCTCCTCCATTAAAAGGACTTGCTTCCGTTTTTAATACAATTCCTGGATTTGAACTCGCATTTCCATCACTGTATGGTTTTGCAAATAGTTTTACCAATTCAAAATGAATTAACGCTCTTGCAAAAAGTGCTTCACCTTCTACTCTATCTTGTGCTGCATCATTTACAACATCAATGGCTTCTAATACTAAATTTGCTCTGTTAATGGTACTGTAACCAACATTAAATATGTTATTGACTCTACTATTTGTTGTTAGTATTTGCTTGTCTACTATTTGTTGTGGATCGTTAAAAGTTCCACCAAACATTATTCTGCCATCAGCACCTAACAGTTCTGATACAAAAATTAAATCTCCGCCAAGTAACGCTGTGCTTGACATTGTATTGTAAACGCCATTGAGCGCTCCAATTACTTTTTCGTTGCTATTTAATGCGCTACTGGCACTTAACGTGTTCAACGGTTCAACATCTACATAGTCTTCACATGAAAATGATAGATATGCAATGACAATCATTATATAATTTATATACTTGTTTTTCATCTGTTTATTTTTTTAAAATCCAACTTTTACTCCTAGTGTTACTGTTTTTGCTTGTGGTGCCGAATAAAAGTCTACACCTTGAAATATGTTATTTCCATTTGCTAAAAAGTCTGTACTTACTTCTGGATCCCATCCATCATATTTTGTGAATGTTAATAGGTTTTGTCCTGTGACATAGATTCGTAGATCCGTAAGCTTTATTTTTTCTAATAGTTTTGGACTGAAGTTGTATCCTATTGAAATGTTTTTTAATCGCACATACGAACCATCTTGTAAAAATCTGCTAGAAGCCGCTGTTCCATTTCCTCCAACTAATCGTGGTTGTGGAATGTCCGTGTTTGGATTGTCAGGCGTCCAATAGTTTAACTCACTTAGTAATTGATTGTCTATAAAATCGCCACCAACCATAAATCCGTCAGCCGCTTTGTGAATTTTGTTTCCTTGTACCACATTGAATAAGAAGCTAAAATCAATATTTTTGTATCGTAATTGATTACTGATTCCTGCAATCCAATCTGGATTTGGACTTCCTAATACTGTAAAGTTTGCAGCATTCGGATTGTTTGTAGTTCCGTCCGTACCATCATTTAAGAAATATAAAGCATCACCATTAGCTGGATCAACGCCTGCATATTCTCTTCCAAAGAAAACACCAATTGGCTCACCTTCTATTAATGCATTCATGTAACTATCATTTGTACTTAGAATTGGTTGTCCATTGATCAATTTTGTCACTTTGTTTTCATTATTTGAAAAATTGATATTGGTTGTCCATTTAAAATCTTCAGTATCTACATTTATCGTATTTAAAGTCACTTCAAAACCTTTGTTTTCTATGTTTCCAACATTTGCAGAGAATCCTGTAAAACCAGAAGTTGCGTCAATAGGTCTTCTTTGAATTAAATCTTCTGTTTGTTTTTTGTAGTAATTCAATTCAAGATTTATTCTGTTATTCCAAAAACCTAATTCCAATCCAACATCAAACGTTGCCGTTGTTTCCCAAGACAAATCATTGTTTGCGAGTTGCGTTGGCGATAATCCTGCTAATTTGTTGTAAGCTACAGGTGAGAATAAAGCCAAGCTTGGAAAACCATTAAAGTTGTTTCCGTTGATACCGTAACTACTTCTCAATTTCATAAAACTGATTACTTTTGAATCTTTTAGAAACGATTCTTCCGAAATTTTCCAAGCCGCCGAAACTGCTGGAAAGAATACACCGCCGTCAAATGCTGAACTTGCGTCATATCTTCCTGTAAATCCTACAATATATTTGTTGTTTAATTTATAGGTTGCTCTCCCAAAGTAAGAATAGAAACCATTGTTTGCTGTAGAGCCAAAAACGCCGGTAGGAACGGCTCCAGTCCCCGTTTGATCTAACCCTGAAATAAATCCAGTAGCCGTTCCTCCAGCTATTTCTGTTCTTGTTTTTTGCGCTTCAGTTCCAATAACTAGGTTAATATCATGTGCATCATTGAACTTTTTATCTATGGTAGCATACACTTTCGGTGAGAATGTTTGAAATTTTGTAATCGTCGTTGAGCCAAATCCTCCAGTAACTTCATTTCCTTGTGTATTATCGTTTTGAAATACAAATGCGCTACTTGCACCTCTATCTAAACCAAGTTCACCACGGATATTTAGCCAATCTGTAAGTTTATAGGTTGCATATACGTTTGCTAAAATTCTGTCTGAAGTGGTATTTCTTGTCGAATTTGCATCTTCTATAAGTGCGCTGTAATATCCGCTAATGATACTTCCAACCTGATCGTACCGAATTAGGTTTCCATCTTCATCTCTTATTGGAGAAATTGGTGCTTGTGCTACCAACTGAATTGGCGTCGCAAATGCATTGTCACCTGCAACACTATTGGTTTCCAGTCTACTTATTGTTGTGCTAATTCCTATTTTCATACGATTTCCAACATCATGTTCGTAATTTAGAATACCGTTGAGTTTTTTTAGATTGTTTCCAATCAAAATACCTTCTTGATTGTCATATGACAGATTTGTGTAGAATCTGCTTTTTTCAGTTCCGCCAGAAGCGCCAATACTAAATTGTGTCAATTTTGCATTTCTAAACGCCAAATCTTGCCAATCAGTATCAACATCTTGTCCTTGCGATAAATCATCCAAAATTATATCTGCAAAAACATTTCCTGTATCATCACCAAATGAATTAACAGCCGCTACTCTAAAAAAGTCTCTGTATTGTGCAGCATTCATATAGTCTCTGAGATTTGTAGGCTCACTGAAACCGTTTTGAAAGTCAACTCTGAATTTAGTTTTTCCTTCTTTTCCTTTTTTTGTGGTGATGAGTACAACTCCATTTGCACCTCTTGAACCGTAAATTGCAGTTGCGGCGGCATCTTTTAGCACTTCTATTGAATCGATATTATTAAAATTGATATCTCTCGTTCCGCCAGCAATTACCAAACCATCAACTACATACAAAGGCTCGTTGTTTCCACCAATTGAGTTGGTACCACGAATTCTTACTTTGATTGCACCATCAATTTTCCCGCTTTGACTTTCTATGAAAACGCCGGCAGCTTTACCAGATAATGCTTCTTGTACAGAAGCAACCGGTACATTGTCCAATTCATCCGATTTTATCTTGGTAATCGCTCCCGTGTTATCTACTTTGCTGGATTTCCCATATCCAACAACTAATACTTCGTTTAACAACGTAGTATCTTCTTCCATGGTAATATTTATAATAAGCGCATCCGCTATTGTTTTTTCTTGATTTTTAAATCCTATATATGAAAACACTAATACGTCTCCTTTTTTACAACTGATTGTGTAATTTCCGTCAAAATCTGTTTGTGTTCCAGTTGTTGTGCCTTTGACAATAATGGTAACTCCTAATAATGGTGTTCCTTTGTCATCCACAATGTTACCTGTAACATTTTTTTCTTGCGCTAATACTATACTGACATTGAACAGTAATAGTAGCAACATTTTAATGTAGTTCTTTTCCATTGAAATAACTTTTTTAGTTTATACTCCTTTATGTGCTAAAAAAGTGATGGTGAAATTGATACGTGCAGGAATACAGTTTTAGAGAAAGTATACAGAAATCACGCTACTTTTTTTGCTATCATAAAAGAACTACTTCCGTTATTTTTTTTGGGGAATCCCTATAAATGTTACCATTACCGAAGAATGTTTACCTTACGTTTACTTCTGAATGCTTGATTTGTTTTCAACTATTACAAATGAATTACAGGCTGAAAATATGTTTAATGATTTTGATATGGAATGAAATTGATTTAGTTTTAAGATTTACTAAGCGTAAGCGGTCTAATTAAAAAAAGTAAGATAAAATGCCTTTTCCCATTGAAGAAAAATATATTTTAAAAATAGAAACTGATTTGAATGTAAAGTTTCCAGCTGAATTCAAAAATCGAATGATTCAATTAAATGGTGGCGAAATAGTGACACGAAAATATGCGTTTGGCCTGTATCCCTTTTTTGATACATCTGACCGAAAAAGAATCAGCAGGACTTGCAATCATATCGGACTTGAAACTAAAAATGCTCGTGAATGGAATGGTTTTCCTAAAAATGCAATCGCTATCGGTTCAGACGGAAGTGGTGATCAGATTGTATTGACTCATAACGGAGATGGAATTTTGACTAACGAAATTTATTTCTGGAACCATGAAACGAGACACGTAAAGAAAATTGCAGAATCCATTCTTCAGCTTTCCTCTAAAAAAGACAATTCATTTTGGCAACGAATTAAATCAGTGTTTAATCGTCATGATTAACCAATAAAATCATAGAAAACCAAGATCTCGCTTTTCAGCGAGATTAGTTCAACTTACAATTTTGAGTTCGTCTTCCAGACTTCTCAAATTTGAGTTTCATTAAACTACGCCACACGCACAGCTTTCAAATATTGTGAAGGCGTTTGTGCAAAATGCTTTTTGAATGTTTTATTAAACGTTACTTTATTGTTAAACCCAACTTCGTATGCAATATCAATAATATTCAAGTTACGATGTGTGTCGTTTTTTAACAAATGCGAAGCTTCCGTAATTCTGTATTGATTGATCAACTCAAAGAAATTCAATTGAAAATGCTCATTGATAACTTGCGACGTGTTATGCCGCGTAGTATTCAACATCATAGAAAGCTTTTCTAAGTTGATATCATTCATTTTATATATTTTCTGATCATTCAATAAGTATAAAAGCTCTTCTTTTAATTCATTGGACAAACTTATCGTTAATCCTGAATTTCTATACTTATCCTTTATTCTTATAATGTACGTATTCGTAATAATTTTTGGCTGAATGTACGCCATGAAACCTATATATAAAACCATGGAAGTCATAATCCATATTTGAAAATGATATAAAAATTCACTTTTAGGAATCACACGAATAACCACTAAACAATACACTGAAAAGCTTACTATATATAGAAAAATTAGACCTACTAAATTTCGTTGCCACTTTTGTACACGTTGACTAATTTTAGGATTCTTTCGAATATCTCTATTGTATATTTTTAATACAAAATAACCATATCCATAAAGTAATATAAATTTCACAAAAACCATTGGCGGCAAAAATGATGCATAGTTAATGTTGCTTGTGTTTAGCATTATTTTCAATTTTTCTTCTTCTGGAAGCACCAATAATGGAAACAATACTACTATAATTACCAATGTAGGAATGAGATGTACTAGATGTTGTTTTTTAAATACATATTTTTCGGTAATACTTTTAAAATAGAAATACAACAATGGTCCATCTACAAAAACTATTACGGTTGACATAAATAACGCATGTGGAAATCTAAAGTTTAAATTTGAATCGTACAGAAATAAATGAAGTATAAAAAATGAACGTGCAAGTATAAAAACACTTATAAATGCAATCGCGTTTCTATTTTTATTCCGCTTAAAATTCATGATGATCGCAATGAAGAAACCTATCAATGAAGAAAATAAATAGAATAAATTGTACCACGTAAAGTTCAAACGATACTTTTTAACTATCTTTTGAAAAGGCGTAGTATGTTTCATTGCGACGAATTCACTGTCGTGGATAAAGTTAAATTCATAGCTCAACTTTATATACTTATTTGCAATACAAAGTAGCTTTTTCCACTTCACGATTTCGCGCATGTTCTAGTGCTAGTTCTTTATAAATAGGAATACTATCTATAACACTAGTTGTTGATTTTAAATTGGCAGTATCAGTAGAACTTAGGGATTCTTTTGATACGGCGCTTTGCAATTTTGTAAACTCCGTTTGATGGTTAGGGTTATTAAGGCTGTGTCCAAAGACACACACATCAGGGTTGAAAAAAATAAGAACAAATACCATCAAACGTGTTATTTGAATTAGTCCTTTCATAGCAATACGGTTTACCTAAA
Organism: Kordia sp.; assembly: GCF_965283645.1. Classification (GTDB taxonomy): domain Bacteria; phylum Bacteroidota; class Bacteroidia; order Flavobacteriales; family Flavobacteriaceae; genus Kordia. The sequence continues at coordinate 1,495,663 of NZ_CBDIPG010000001.1, forward strand.
TATACGATTTTATTCGTACAAAACAGCCTGTTTTGGTGTCTCCCGATAAAGTTTTACCTTTTTTATTGTGAATTATGAATAAAAATAAGAAGCTATTTCCTATTATTATTATGTTAATTAAATACTAGTTTAGATTTTCGTGTAAATAGTACTTAAAAGAAAAACTAAGTTATAACATTCATAATTTCAACAAAACATAAGCAACTAATTATTAATAAAGAAAAAGTTACTACTTCTATAACTTACAATTCATAAATATCGATTATATATATTTTTTTTAAACACTATCATTCAATAGCTTTAAATGATTAATAACTATAAACTATATATTATGAAAAAAAAAGATTTAAAAGGTTTGTCATTGAACAAAAAATCAGTTTCTAATTTAAATGAAGATTTAATTACTGGAGGAGCTGAACCATTAAGAAAGTTTACAAATGGGTGCACTGATGGGTGTACACCTTTCCAAACTGCTTGGAATTGTTCTAGAGGAAATTGTACAGGTGATTGTGATGGCGGAGCATCTTATATTTGTTAGAAGTAATTAGATTCGATCTAATATCTTTATAATAGCAATTAATTAAAAAAGCGAACTTTTTATAGTTCGCTTTTGATTTTTTATATAGTTTGATTTCGATACTATCCTTTTATTTTCTTCTCTTTTACCGTTCCGTATTTGTCAAATAAATAAACTAATGAAGTCATGGTTGCCGCACCCAATTCTAATTCACGTTTATTTACGGCGTCAAATGTATCGTTTGAAGCATGATGATGATCAAAATAACGTTGTGAATCTGGTCGTAAACCAGCCAATACAATTTGATCGTCTTTTAATGGTCCAATATCTGCGCCACTTCCGCCTTTTTCAAAGTAATGAATCAAATACGGTTTGAATAATGCTTTCCAGCTTTCCACTTGTGCAAAGTTTTCAGGAGAGCAATCGAACGAAAAACCTCTTGGCGTAAATCCGCCAGCATCACTTTCCAATGCAAATATGTGTTTTTCACCTTTCTTTTTGGCAACTTCTGCATATTTACGTCCACCGCGCAATCCGTTTTCTTCATTCATAAATAAAACGACTCTAATGGTACGTTTTGGCTTGTATCCTGTTTGTTTCATCAAACGCAACACTTCCATACTTTGTACAACACCAGCACCATCGTCATGCGAACCATCTCCTAAATCCCAAGAATCTAAATGTCCGCCAACTATTATAATTTCATTTGGAAATTCGCTTCCCGTAATTTCACCAATTACATTATGCGATTTTACATCTGCATATTGTTTGCAAAACATAGAAAATCCAAACTTTGTCTTTGGATTTTTTTGTAATTGCTTGCTTAATAGTTCTGCACCATTGGTACTTATTGCCGCCGCAGGAATTCTGTCAGCTACAGCCACATCTTCATATCCCATACTTCCAGTGTGCGGATAATCGTCCAAACGTAAATTCATTGAACGTACAACAACACCAACAGCTCCATATTTTAATGCTTCTTTTGCACCTGCATATCGTTGATCTACACAACCGCCATAGGCTTCAAACGTGCTTATTAAGTCTGCTTGCATTGGACGATTGTAGAATACTATTTTTCCTTGTATTTTATCTTTTCCAAGATTTTTTAAATCATCTATACCTTTTACTTCAATGATTTCAGCTTCTACGCCACCACTTTTTGTAGCTACAGAACCGCCTAATGCGCAAATTGGAACTTCTATTTTTCCAGAATTTGTTAAAATATATCCTTCTTCTGCATCACCGCGTTCCCACTTTGGCACCATTACTTCTTGCAACCAAACTTTGTCTAACCCTAACTTTTCTAGTTCAGCTTTAGTGTATTGAACTGCTTTTGCGGCATTGCTCGAACCTGACAATCGTCCGCCAATTTCATTCGATAAATGATCTAACCAAGCATAACTTTGTCCGTTGGTTAAGGAAGTTGAATATACACTTTTAAGTTGTTTTTCGTCTGCATTTTGCGCAAATCCAATACAAGCTGATAGGTATACTAATATGATGAGTTTTTTCATTTTGGGTAGTGTTAAGATATTATTCTGATTCGAGTTGTTTTTTATATTCTTCAAGATTTGCTTTGATATCGTCATCCAGTTCTGGTTCTTCAATATCTGTGTATTTTTTTAAAGTATCGTAAATTGTTTTCACCACAATATAACGCGCCGTTGGTTTGTCATCCGCAGGAATTGTATACCAAGGTGCATGTGGCTTGCTTGTTTTGTTTAATGCATCTTCGTAACAATCTTGGTATTTGTCCCAAAGTTTACGTTCTTTTAGATCGCCAGGAGAGAATTTCCAGTTTTTTTCTTTAAGTTCTAAACGACGTAAGAGTCTATTTTTTTGTTCTTCTTTTGAAATGTTTAGGAAAAACTTAAAAATAATTGTCCCGTTGTCGGAAATATGTTTTTCAAAATTGTTGATTTGTTCAAAACGTTTCGCCCAAAATTCATCATTTATAGCATCTACACTTTCCACTCCTGGAATATTTTCACCCATAATGTAATATGGATGCACGCGTGTAACCAATACATTTTCGTAATGTGTTCTGTTGAAAACAGAGAATTTCCCTCTTGCTGGCAACGCAATGTAATGTCTCCACAAATAATCGTGTTTCAATTCCAATTCGGTCGGCACTTTAAAGCTATGCACTACAATTCCACGTGTATTAAAATCTTTAAAAACTTCACGAATCAAACTGTCTTTTCCAGCCGTATCCATTCCTTGCAAACATACCAATACAGCATATTTCCCATGTGCATATAGCGTATCTTGTAGTTTTCCTAAATCTTCACGAACATCTTCAAGTTCTTTTTTGATTTCTTTTTTAGATGCTCCAAGATCAAATTTGGTACTAATTTCACTTAATTTAATAGGTTTGGTTACTTTAAATGTGTTTGTATCGAAATGCTTCATGCGTTACTATTTTTCTTTGAGTGCTAAATATACGGATTGTCCCTCACTTTTTTTGTAGTTTAGCCGCTTCAAATTGAACTTGTGCAAACTTTTTTGGTTTAAGCGAAAATTAGAAATTTTAAGTTCTGTTGAATCCTTTTTTAAGTTTCATAGCAATGCTATAGAACGGGAAAAAGACAAAAACAGGGTGAAAAATAGTAATTTTTCAGTAACTAAAGAAAACTTACACAAGTGCATTATCCCTGTTTTATGAAGTATCAAAAATTAGTTTTCGTATTGTTTTTGTGTTTAAATTCGTTTGTTTTCGCGCAAAGCGATCAAGATTCTATTCCTCCATTTACAAAAAATGGAATTTCAAAACCAAGTATTGTATCTACAAATCCATTCGGAATTTTTATTTCGCGTTTGAATCATAATTTTAAATTAAAAGCTTCAAAACGTACTGAACTTAGTATTAATTTGGAAAGTGGAAATGTTTGGGGACCAAATGTTAAAACCTATATTCCTTCGAACGAATCCGATAGAAATGGTTTGATTGGAATTCCTTGGTATAGTCGTCAGTTTTTCTTTGATGGAGACACACAAGATGCACAATCGTTTGAAATTGAAACTGATGGTGTTATTAAAGGTTTGCGTGTCGATCTTACGATTCCTATTGCAAAAAATCAAGAATTAGTTGTTGGATTGAGAGCTTTTATGCTGACAAATGGAAAGTTTCCGTTTTCGATTTTTACCAATGATAAGTTTATTGAATTTTTCCATGAAAATATTGCTGGTGGAAGCGATCCTTTTGATAGAAAAGTGTTTGGTTTGGATAAAGCAAGTATTAATTATACCGATAGAAACGGAAGAAGATTGAACGTTGGAAACGGTGATTTTTTAACTGCCGGAATTGAAACACATTACTATTATTATCCTAAAATTTGGAATGATAAGAAGATTTATTTGAATTTTGGCGGGCATTTAGGAACAAATCTTTCCAAATATAATATGTCTATGGATATTGGTTTGTCTGCCGCAGGTGTAAAACAATTCGATTTGAACGATCGAAATTTTATATTGTTTGGTTTGGGAACAAATATTCTTCGTAAGAATGCTCTTGATTTACAAAGTGACAATCTTGATTTTGGCACGAACGATTTTATCGGAAGTTTGGAAACGAATGTTGAATATACTTTTTTATCGCAAGGAAAAACCTATCACTCTTTTGGTTTAAATTTTTATGTTCAGACTAGCCTACATAAAAAAGAAGAAGACGAATATAATGTGTATATCCGAGATGATGAAGCGTTTAATTCTTGGGGGCATGGAACGCGTCATTTGTATAAGAACAATAATTATTGGACGTTTGTATATACGTTTACACGAAAAATATCGACTTCAATTTACATTCAACAAGATTTTACCGTGAATAACAATCCTGATTTACAGACAGGCGTGAGTGTGAAGTTTGGGATTTAGAAATTTAAAAATGATTAATGTAGGTGTCACAGATTCTAAGTACTTCTCGATACAAAAAATCATAGATTTTCCAATCGAAGTGACGCTTTAGAGAAATCTTCTGTATGTAATTTTGAGTTGCATGATCATCAATTTCAATGCCATCGAGATTTAATTAAAACTCTGATTTTACTAGTTTCTCGACTGTGCTCGAAATGACAATTTTTAAATCGCTTCGCTTCTAGACTTTTAGCTCGTTTATAGTAAGATTAAAAATTGTACAGTACTTATTTTGAAAACTTTCAATACAAATTCTCGTTATCATGTAAACTCACTCTCATGAAAAGTTGAATTGAGTAATTTAACATTGGAAATGATATTAAAACTACTTCGAATATGTTTCCGCTACATAATCGCCCCAATCTGCAATCGATTGAATTAACGGAATTAAGGTTTTGCCGAAATCTGTAAGTGAATATTCTACCTTTAAAGGTGGTTTGGATGTGTATACTTTTCGCTTTACCAATCCATCTTCTTCCAACGCTTTTAACTGTAAACTCAAGGTTCTTTCTGTTACTGTAGGCATCGATTTCCGCAATTCACTATATCGCAACTTTGTATGCATCAAATGAAAAAGAATAACTGATTTCCATTTTCCACCAATAATTCCCATCGTTAAACTAGCACAGCAAGGATATTCATTATCTCTAAACCTAAATAATTTGGGCTCTTTTGTTTCCATAAAAGTATACTATCATTTTTGACCGTTATTGCAAAGGTAAATTACTATACTTACTTTTGCAACTATAATTTTTATAGTAACTAAAAAGATAGATATGAAAGCAATGCTTATTACTGAATACGGTGAAAATGCTGTATTTGAAAAACAAGAAATAGCAATTCCAAACTTACAATCAGGAGAAGTATTAATCAAAATAGCCGCATCTAGTGTAAATACCGTAGATACAATGATTCGGAAAATGGGGAAAGACTTACCTTTATCTCCAGATGCACCAGCAATTCTGGGAATGGACTTTGCTGGAACTATTGAATCTATTGCAGACGATGTTACCAATTTTTCTGTTGGTGATGAAGTATATGGTTGCGTTGGTGGTCTTGCAGATTTGCCTGGCACATTGGCTGAATATGTTGCAGCTGATAGTAAATTGATCGCAAAAAAACCAACAACTATTTCTATGAAAGAAGCTGCGGCACTTCCCTTAGTTGGTATTACAGCGTATGAAGGTTTGGTGCGTGCTGGTATTACAGCTGGACAAAAAGTGTTGGTTCATGGTGGTTCGGGTGGTGTTGGTCACATTGCTTTACAATTAGCAAAATACTTTGGAGCAGAAGTATATTCAACAGGTGGCGGCGAAAAACAGATAAAACTTATCGAACAATTAGGCGCAACTGCAATTAATTATAAAACTGAAGCTGTAGAAACATATGTTGAGCAGCATACAAATGGTACTGGATTTGATATTGTATACGATTCTGTTGGCGGAGGAAATTTAATAAATTCGTTTAATGCTGCAACACTAAATGGACATATTGCAACTACGGTTTCTATGTGTGAATTAGACTTAACATTAGCACATTTTAAGGGATTATCATTACATGTTGTATTTATGTTGATTCCAATGTTGCACAATCACAAACGTGAAGCACATGGAGAAATACTCAGAAAAATAGCAAAAATTGTAGAAAATGGCGGATTGAAACCTATTGTAGATACACAATCATTTTCATTGGAAGAAGTAGGAAAAGCACATGCACATTTGGAAAGTGGACAAGCAATGGGAAAAGTAGTTATTGAAAATTAGACATAAAATAATCTATGATGAAACATCTGTTATTAATTATGAATCACACGACCGAATGATAATTTGGATGTTCCATATGACCATTAAAAAAATAATACATATTAACACATGAAAACAATTGTAATTACAGGTAGTACTGATGGAATTGGAAAATTAGCCGCAACCAAATTGGCGAAAGATGGACATCAAATTATTGTGCATGGTAGAAGTGAAGAAAAGCTTCAAAAGACACTCGCTGAGATTAAAGAAATTTCAGGAAATACTTCGGTTGATGGTGTTATTTCTGATTTATCAGATTTCGGAAGTATTCAAAAAATGATAGCTGAACTCAAAAAGAAAACACCAAAAATTGATGTTTTAATCAATAATGCAGGAGTTTTAAAAAGTAGTATTCCATCAAATAATGATGGTTTAGATTTACGATTTGCTGTCAATTATTTTGCACCATACTTATTAACGCAAGGATTAATTCCATTACTTAAAAAAAGTAGCTCTCCAAGACTTATTAATTTAAGCTCAGCCGCACAAGCTCCTGTTTCTTTGGAAGCCTTAGAAGGAAACATAGCATTATCAGAACAAGAAGCCTATGCACAAAGCAAACTAGCATTGACGATGTGGAGCTTTTATCTTTCACAAAAATTAGATTTCTTAAATGTAATTGCAGTTAATCCAGGTTCCTTATTAAATACAAGAATGGTACAAGAAGCTTATGGACAGTTTTGGTCATCAGCAGATAAAGGTGCTACTATTTTATACGATTTAGCAAGCTCAGAGGCATATAATGACAGTACTGGACAATATTTTGATAATGATAAAGGAACTTTTTCCAAAGCACATACTGATGCGTATCAGCAAGAAAAATTAGAGCGATTGATTGCCGAAACTAAAAAAATATTGAAGGTTTAGCATGAGTGTTTTTAGTAACATAGCAACCAAAGGCAAATTAACATTAGGATTGGTGTTTCCAATTGAAGCTTACAAAGGTGCTGTTGCAAAAATGGAACAGCAAGAATATCTTGCCAAACGCGCTGAAGAATTAGGTTTTAAAGCATTATGGTTTCGGGATGTGCCTTTTAACGATCCTAGTTTTGGCGATGCAGGACAACTATATGATCCATGGATTTATATGACGCATATTATGAATCATACCAAAGAGATTGCGTTAGCTACAGGAAGCATTATTTTACCATTGCGACATCCTGTACATACAGCAAAATCGATCAATAGTCTGCAGTTGCTTTCAAATGAACGACTTGTGTTAGGTATAGCTTCTGGCGATAGACCTATAGAATATCCTGCGTTTAATCAAGAATTGAGTCAAAAATCTGAGTTGTTTAGAGATAGCTTTTTTTACATTAAAGCATTGCAAAAAGATTTTCCAAGATATAGTTCAACGTTTTATGGAAGTACAAATGGCAGAATTGATGTGCTACCAAAATATCATAAAAAAACTCCAATGCTGGTTACGGGACATTCAGGACAATCGCTGGATTGGATTGCTGAACATGCAGATGGTTGGCTGTATTATCCTAGAGATTTTAACACCTTACAACTAGTTATGAACCGATGGAAAGAAGCGTTAGCTAAAACTGAACAAGATTGGAAACCGTTTATGCAATCGTTGTATGTTGATATAACCGAGAATTCAAAAACAAAACCATCTGCGATTCATCTTGGATTTAAATCAGGAATAGACTATTTAAATACACATTTGAAATTATTGGAATCGAGTGGTGTAAATCATGTCATGTTAAATTTAAAATACGGTTCACGAACCGCCGAAGAAATGCTAGAAGAGATTGGGACGCATGTGATTCCTAATTTTTCTTGATGTATCTAAATTAAAACGCAAAAAAAATCAGCTCGTAAAGGCTGATTTTTTTATATTATTTAGAAGCAAATAACTTCACATCTTGTTCTGTAACTTCTTTTCCTCCAAGAATGATAAGTCGTTCTATAACATTTCGAAGTTCTCTAATATTTCCTGTCCAATCGTATTCTTGTAATAATTTAACAGCTTTATCTGAGAATTTCTTTGCAGCTGTACCTTGCGCTGTAGAAATTTTTCCTGCAAAGTAATTTATCAATAATGGAATGTCTTCTCTTCTATCATTTAGTGCAGGCACTTTTATTAAGATTACGGCTAATCTGTGGTATAAATCTTCGCGAAAATTTCCTTCTTCAATTTCCTTTTTTAAGTCTTTATTGGTTGCCGCAACCACACGAACATTTACTTTAATATCTTTATCACTTCCAACACGTTGCACTTTACTTTCTTGCAATGCACGTAATACTTTCGCTTGTGCAGAAAGGCTCATGTCTCCAATTTCATCTAAGAAAATTGTTCCACCATTTGCGGCTTCAAATTTTCCTGCTCTATCTTTGTTTGCACTTGTAAAAGCACCTTTTACATGTCCAAAAAGTTCACTTTCGATCAATTCACTTGGAATTGCCGCACAGTTTACTTCAATCATTGGTCCTTTACTTCGATCACTTTTTTGGTGTAACCAATGTGAAACCAATTCTTTTCCTGTTCCGTTTGGTCCAGTAATTAACGTGAGTTCGATATAACTTTTAGAATAGAATGAGTTGTTTAGTGTCTACCAGATCCTTTTTCAATGATGGTTTTTTCTCTGTAAAATTATACGCTATTAGTGCAGAAAAGATATTAGTAAAATAATTAACTGGACTTCTATGTCTTGAATGTTCTACTTGAAAAATATTCTTTAATTGATCAAAAATAGTTTCAATAATCGCTCTTTTTCTTAAATGATATGCATCCATTAATGGTGTGACACATTTAGTTTTCATATTTCTTTTGAGCTTTGTTACAAGATGAATTCCGTTAGAAAATAAATTCGTAAATAGCTCTTTAGATAGATAGCCTTTATCTCCAAATAATTTACCAAATAACTTTTTCAAAAAAGAAGCTGTTTTTAATGGTTTTCGATCATCAACATTTCCCTTAGTCAGCATAAAATCTATGATTCCTCCACAATCATTAGTTACAATGTGGAGTTTAAACCCATAAAACCAACCCAAAGAACAATGACCTCTTTCTGCTAATTTTTTAAAAGTTTTGTGGCCGTTAATTCGTCTGTTATGACAAACTCTAAGTGGTGTAGAATCTATAAAACTAATTCCATTACATTTAGCCAAACCAAGTGTTTTTAAGTAAATAGCTAACGGCATAAAACTTTGTTGTTTTAATTCAACCATTCTGTTATAACTTACCAAATCAGGAAAGTCCTTTTTAAGATACTTGCATACATATCCTATATAGAATTTTTTGAAATTCCTAAAGCCAGAAAGATGGAACAGCACCTCAATTGTCATTACTTCTGCTAAAGACATTTTACTTTTTCTAAATCGTTTTTTACCATTATCCAATAAACTTTTTTGCCAAAAAGGAACAAAATCTTTGCAAAAATCATCAAATGAACAGAAAATTTGTGTAATTTTAGTATCAGAAATCATAAGCAGATGTTTAGATAATGAATTGAAATTCAACACTTTAATTTACTAAATATTCTGCTTTTTTTATGTTAATTAATTGACTTTTTATATCGAACTCACGTTAATTAGTACGCGTGCATCTGTTGGTGCTACTTTCTCAATCATGTCTTTGATTTGATGAATCGCATCTGATTCTCCAATCATTTCATAATTTTTGCTCACTTTTTTCTTTAGTCGTTTGTTTTCAACAACTAATTCTTTTTTATCGAGCGCATTTCTTACCGTATTTAGTAATCTGTTTAAATCTGGCGGTTTTGAAATGTAATCAAAAGCTCCTAAACGCATTGTGTTTACTGCTGTGTCTAAATCTCCATGACCAGAAATCATTACAAAAGGTGTTTCAGGTTTTATCTTTTTTGCAGCTTCTAATACTTCAACTCCATCCATTTTTGGCATTTTAATGTCACATAATACCAAATCATAATCTTCTTTTTTGACCAATTCTATACCAACTAATCCATCTTCTGCTTCAGATACTTGATAGGTATCATTTTCTTCAGATAAGATTTTTACCAATACTCTTCGGATTGCCGATTCGTCTTCTATTACTAATATTTTAGGCATATTATTCTTTTTTTGTATTGTAAACATGCACATCTCGCTGTGGAAATGGAATGGTTATGTTGTTTTCTCTAAATAATTTATCTACTTCAAATCGCAAATCACTTTGTACTAAAAATGCTTTGAAACTATCCATGACGGTAAATACCAATTTGAAATCAAGAGAACTGTCTCCAAAGTTAGTAAAAAGCACCGTGGGTTCAGGATTTTTTATTACTTCTTTATGATTTGATGCCGCTTGAATTAATATTTTTTTCACCAAGTTTACATCACTTCCATAGGCAACACCAACGCTAATACTTTCGCGAGTGGTAACTCCGTTCTGCGTCCAATTATATAAACTATTCGTTAGGTATAGATGGTTTGGAATAATTAGCACTTTATTATCAATTGTTACAGCTCTTGTAGTTCTCAATTTTATTTCTTCTACACGACCAAGTTTGCCTTCCAATTCAATAATATCGCCTACATGTACTGTTTGATCTATAAGAATAAAAATTCCTGAAATGATGTCTTGAAATAAGGTTTGTAACGCTAACCCAATACCAATTAATAAAGCTGCTGAGGCCGCAAAAATTCCGGTAACATTTACACCAATCGCGCTAAGCGTTACCAAAACAATAACAACGTATGTGAACCAGGTAGTGTATGAAAAAACTGCTTTGAATTTTATTTTCCCATCATGATTCAATTTCCTAGTAATGATTCTTTGAAAAACCCTAATTAGTAAATTTGCTAATAACAATACTACACATAAAATAAGTATATGTTTTACACTTATCTCTATATTTTCACCTAGTTGAAAAGATGCATTTAATATGTTATTTAGTTCTTTCATTTAATACTTTAACCACTTGAATATTTCTTTGTAGCTTGGTTTTTTACCATACATTAAAATTCCGACACGATAAATTTTTGATGCAAACCAAACTGTTCCCGTAAAGGTAACATATAATATGGCAACTGAAATTAATTGTTGCCAAATTGGAACTCCAAATGGAATTCGCATTAGCATTACAACCGGAGATGTGAACGGAATGTATGAAAATAAGGTTGCAACAGTTCCGTGTGGATCTTCCAATACGGTGAAACCTCCAACATATACCGCCAACATTAACGGCATTATGATTGGCATCATAAATTGTTGTGTATCCGTTTCGTTGTCTACTGCGGCACCAATTGCGGCATATAATGAACTGTAAAGTAAATATCCACCAATAAAAAACACAAAGAATGCAATAACTAAGTTGGTTAAAGGCAAGCTTTGAAATACTTCAGCCACTTGCGTTTGGAAGTTTGCATCAACTTGTTGTAACGCTTCTTGCTGTTGTGCTAATTGCGCTCCTGCCAAGTCTACACCAAATACAACGGAGAAAATTAACACCATTATACCTCCTAAAATTAACCACATTACAAATTGTGTAACACCAGCCAATGACGTTCCTATGATTTTTCCCATTAGCAATTGCACAGGTTTTACAGAAGAGATGATGACTTCAATAATTCGGTTTGTTTTTTCTTCAATTACACTACGCATAATCATATTTCCATAGATAATGATAAACATGAATAGTAAATAACCAGCCGCTAAACCGAAACCAAGTTTGGAATAGTTGACAAGTTTTGAGGTACGTTCGCCCGTAAAACTTTCCTGAACAATACTTACGTCCATTTTAGATTTTTTCACCAAAGTAACGTCTACACCATTGTTTATAAAGGCTTCATCCGTTAGTCTTTTGCTGAGTTTTCGTTCTAAACGTGCTATGAATTTTAACGAAGGTGAATCTTCTGAATAGAATTTTATATGTGTAGAAATATCTTCTATAGCTTCCTTTTCTTGAATATGTAATAAGCCGTATTCTGCTGCGGCTTCCACTTGTTTTTTAGCTTCTTCCAAAGTAATGTTTGAAAGAATATTGTATGTCGTATTCGAATCTACATCTATATTTTCTGTAAATATTTCGGCAACTTTTCCTGTTTCATCTAATATGGAAACTGTACGCTCTTTGTTTCCGTTTATTTGTGTGAGATAAAAAATTAACATTCCCAATCCGATCATGATTAATGGACTTAAAAATGTCATAATAATAAACGACTTGTTTCTAACTTTTGTTAAATATTCTCTTTTGATAATTAGTGGTAAATGATTCATAGCCTAATTATTGTTTTCTACAGTTTGAATAAAAATATCGTTTACACTCGGAATAACTTCTACAAAATGATTGACGCTTCCTTTTGAAGTTAGATACGATAATAAATCGTTGGATGTGTCACCGTTTTTAAGTTTGATGTTTACTTTTAAATCATCATCAATTGATTTGAAGGTTGCATCTGTCAACTCAAATTTTTCATGTAATACTTTACGCAGTTGTTCATTGTCTGAAGCGGCAACTCCAACTTGATATGTGTTGCTTTTGTATTGACGTTTTACATCAATTAATTTTCCATCTAATACTTTATTTGATTTGTGAATTAACGCAATATGATCGCACATTTCTTCTACAGATTCCATTCGATGTGTCGAAAAAATTACTGTTGCACCTTCGTCACGTAATTGAAGAATTTCATCTTTAATAATATTCGCATTGATAGGATCGAAACCACTAAATGGTTCATCAAAAATTAACAACTTCGGTTGATGCAATACTGTTACGACAAACTGTATTTTTTGCGCCATTCCTTTAGAAAGTTCTTGAATTTTCTTGTTCCACCAATCTGTAATTTCAAATTTTTCAAACCAATATTGCAAACGCATTTTAGCTTCAGATTTGCTCAATCCTTTTAATTGTGCTAAGTACAATGCTTGCTCACCAACTTTCATCGATTTGTACAAACCACGTTCTTCGGGCATGTACCCAATATCTTTGATATGAAATTGCTGTAACGATTCGCCATCAAGCAAAACTTCACCAGCATCAGGCGCTGTAATTTGATTGATAATTCGAATGAGCGATGTTTTCCCTGCTCCATTTGGACCAAGTAGTCCAAAAATACTTCCTTTAGGAACATCTATGGAAACTTTGTTTAAAGCAGTATAATTGCCATATTTCTTTACGACTTCTTTGGCTTGTAAAATTGAACTCATGAAAGTTTTTTTATATAAGTAACGAGCTGGTATATTTTGTTACAGTACGTATTAAAATAAAAGGTGTTAAATCTGAGAATTTGCGCTTCTGTGGCATTAGTTCAACTTGTAATTTTGAGTCCATTTTTGTGAATTTTCAAAAATAAGCTTTACCATTATAAAGCAAAACCCACCCTTAATAGGTATCAAGGATGGGAAAAAATTGCTATGAAAAAGAAAAAATTACTGATCTGTTACGACCAGTAACTTATCAAAGATAGTTTTTTTTTCGTAATACCAAAAGAATTACGAAAACATGTCTTTTACTTTTTCAAAAAATGATTTGTCACTTTTTTCTGGACTCGGTACAAAATTCTCGTCTTCTGCCATTTTCTCAAAGAAGCTTTTTTGCTCTTTTGTCAATGTTTTCGGGGTCCATACGTTGATGTGAACTAATAAATCTCCTTTTCCGTATCCGTTTATACTTGGAATTCCTTTTCCGCGCAAGCGTAATATTTTTCCAGACTGTACTCCAGATTCTACTTTGATTCTGACTTTTCCAGTCACTGTATCAATCTCTTTTGAGCTTCCTAACGCCGCTTCTGAGAAACTAATGTATAAATCGTAGTGTAAATTATCTCCTTCACGCTTGAGCGCTTCGTGTTCTTTTTCTTCAATGGCAACTAATAAGTCTCCAGAGATTCCGTTTCCAGGTGCTTCATTTCCTTTTCCTGCAACTTTTAATTGCATTCCTTCTTCAACTCCTGCTGGAATTTTGATAGTTACAGTTTCTTCTGAAACTTTTAATCCATGTCCGTCAGCATCTGCTGGTTTTTTACTAATTGTTTGTCCAGCACCACCACATGTACTACATGTAGTAGATGTTTGCATCCTACCAAGTATTGTGTTGGTGATTCGTGTCATTTGACCAGAACCATTACACGTTTCGCATGTTTTGTAACTTACGCCAGGCGCTTGTATTTTTCTGCGAACTTTTACTTTCTTTTCAACACCATTTGCAATTTCTTCTAACGAAAGTTTTACACGAATTCTAAGATTACTTCCTTTTACGCGTCGTTGTCTTCCGCCACCGCCACCAAATCCGCTGAATCCGCCACCGCCGCCGCCAAAAGCACCGCCAAAAATATCACCAAACTGACTAAAGATGTCGTCCATATTCATGCCGCCACCAAAACCGCCACCGCCGTAACCGCCGCCGCCTTCAAAAGCTGCATGTCCATATTGGTCATAACGTGCTTTTTTGTTTTCGTCACTTAGTACTTCATAGGCTTCTGCAGCTTTTTTAAACATTTCTTCAGCTTCTTTATCATCAGGATTTTTGTCAGGATGATATTGAATCGCTTTTTTACGATATGCTTTTTTTATTTCTGCAGCAGTAGCACTTTTGCTAATACCTAATATTTCGTAATAATCTTGTTTCATTTTACTTTGCTTGTTTCAAAAGATTGTGCGTTGTGATCAACAACTTGTCGTCTTTTTTAAATTATTGTCCAACAACTACTTTAGGATAACGAATTACTTTTTCTCCTAAAGTGTATCCTTTTTCAAGAACGTCAATGATTTTTCCTTTCATTTCATCCGTTGGTGCAGGAATTTGTGTTACAGCTTCATGATCTTCTGCATCAAATACGTCTCCAGCTTTCACGGAAACTTCTCCTAAACCTTTGGCTTTTAGCGCTTCTCTTAGTTTATTACTAATTAGTTCAACACCTTTTTTCACATCTTCTGCATCTGTTTTAGCAATTTCTGCCAATGCTCTGTCAAAATCGTCTAAAACTGGCAACATGGCAACAACTACATCTTTACTTGCAGTTTTAAATAGCTCCATGCGCTCTTTGCTTGTTCTTTTTTTATAGTTTTCAAATTCTGCAAATAGACGTAAAAACTTGTCTTTTTCTTTTGCTAAATCTTCTTTCAGTTGTTCTTCAACAGATATTTCTTCTGTTGCTGTAGTCTCTTCAACAGTTGTTTCTTCTGCTTTAGTAGCTTCTGGTTGTACAACTTCTTGTGCTTTCTCTACTGTAGTATCCTTTTTTTTGCTCATGATGATATGTCCAAAAAATTTTTATTATTTTCTCTTAATGGTTTGCAAAAGTACTGCCAATTATGGAAAAATGTCAAAATGTCACCAAAAATATTTTTATTTAGTATGTATACATAACTTCAAGACATTTTAGTAATTTTACATTCAGATTTTTAATCCATAAAAAACCAATATTGATGAGAAAGAAATTTTTAAGTGTGATTTTATTGGCAGTCGTAACTACGTTTGCCGTTTCCTGTAAAGGAGAAAAGAAAAACGAAACAGATGCTGAAGCGGCAAAAACTGAAAAAACTGCAACTTCTGAAGCTGTAAAGTATAAGGTTGATACTGCAAATACTACGGTAACATGGAAAGGTTCTAAAGTTCTTGGCGGAAGTCACAATGGAACAATGAATGTATCTTCTGGAACATTTGCCATGAAAGACGGTGCGTTAGAGAGTGGAAATTTTATTATTGACATTGCTTCTTTAAAAGTTTTAGATATTCCTGCAGAAGATGAAGGAAATGGAAAACTAAAAGGTCATTTGTTAAGTCCTGACTTTTTTGATGCTTCTGCTCATGGAAGTGCCGCTTTTTCAGTAACTGGAACAAGTGAGAAAGATGGAAAAACAATGATTGAAGGAAACTTGACATTGAAAGGTGTTAAGAAGAATATTTCGTTTCCTGCTACAGTTTCAATGAATGGAGATCAAGCTACAATTAAGAGTGAAGTTTTCACAATTAATAGAACTGATTTTGGAATGCAATACGGTTCTTCATCACTTGCAGATACTGTAAAGGATAAAGCAATTAGTGATGATGTAGAGTTGTCTGTAAGTTTGACAGCTACGAAATAGTAATTATTTGTAAAATATGTATTTAAGATAAACCGACTTCGTGTCGGTTTATTTTTTGAGTAAATTTTCTAAAGCAGGATTGAGCGCAGGATAGTTGAATTTGAAACCCGTTTCTTCAATTTTTGCCGAACTTACTTGTTGACTTGAAAATAGCAATGTGCTCATTTCGCCCAAAATTAGTTTCATCATAAATTTTGGTATGTTTGGTAGAAAGAATGGTTTGTTTAATACGGAAGCAATTTCCTTTGTGAGGAATTTATTGGTCGTCGGATTTGGTCCAACTCCATTAAAAACTCCAATATTTTTTTTCGTTATTGTGTGAAGATACATGTTTGCAATATCATCAATATGAATCCATGATTGCCATTGTTTTCCTGAACCAATTGCGGCGCCAACTCCATATTTTACAGGTTTTAACATTTCTGGCAAAGCACCACCTTTTTTAGAAAACACCAATCCTGTTCGTAGTATTGTTACTGGAATTTCTAATGATTTGAATTGATTTGCGTGTAATTCCCACTGTTTTACAACACTTCCTAAAAAGTCTGTAGCTTCTTGTTCCGTGTCTTCTGAGTAAAATTCGGTAAGTGAACTTGGATAAATTGCCGTTCCTGAAGCTGAAATGTAGTGCTTTACGGTGTGGTTTTCCATATTTCGAAGCGATT
Source organism: Kordia sp. (assembly GCF_965283645.1). Lineage (GTDB taxonomy): Bacteria > Bacteroidota > Bacteroidia > Flavobacteriales > Flavobacteriaceae > Kordia. Next base: position 1,512,562 of record NZ_CBDIPG010000001.1, read on the forward strand.
TGAACAAAATGTTTGCCGTATCAATACGACTGTTCATGATTTCTTCTTTGTATGCTTTTGTCCAACGTTTGGCAATATTAGCACCAGAAAGGTTTACGATTGTATCAACTTCTTCAAAACAAGCTGTGTCAATTTTGCCTTCAGCCGGATTCCAAAGAAATCCTTTTTTTTGGTCAGATTGTTCTATTTTACTTTTACGAGTCGTTAGGTAATGTATTGTATGATTTTGCTCAATACATAATTCAGTTAACGCCGAACCTATTAATCCTGTTGCGCCACAGATGAGTATTTTCATGGGAATCATTTTCTTTTTCACTGTAAAAATACGTTAAAAAGAATAGACTTGAGGAATTAGTGGTGTTTTGAATCTTAAATATTAGTTAATTTTTGTAGCACGAAGCATTTCACGTTTTCCTGGCGGACCTGGTAATCGTTCTACTTTGAGACCAACTTTTTGCATAGCACGCCGGACACTTCCTTTGGCGGCATAGGTAACTAATATACCTTTGTTTTGCATGGCGTTATACATTTTTTGAAAAATGGAAACTGTCCATAACTCTGGTTGTACATCTGCGCCAAAGGCATCAAAGTAGATGAGATTGAATTGTTCTTTATCATTAATTTGATCAAAGAATTGTTGTCGTTTCGTCAGTTTGAAATTTTCAGAAAGAATGGTTTCTTTTTCCCAATCGCACACATGCATTTTTTCAAATATACTTTTCTCACTTTCTGCATTGAGTTTAGAGATGTAATTGAGCTGCGTAATTTCTGCGGAAGCGACTGGATATGCTTCTACACCGTTGTAATTGATGTGAAAGGCATGCTTTTTTGCTTCTAAATAGCTTATAAAAGCATTCAATCCTGTACCAAATCCAATTTCGAGAATGTGAATTTGATCAGGATTGAATGTTTGTTTTATGTGATGTAAGCCTGTTTTTATGAAAACGTGATTGGCTTCTTGAATAGCACCATGCGTGGAATGGTAGTGTTCGTTCCATTCTTCAAGATGAATCGTTGTTGATCCGTCTCCTGTGGTGATTATTTTTCGTTTCAAGTTTAGTTTTTCAATAAAACGCCGTCAGCTTCAAATGAAAGTGTCTTTTTTGGTTCTGTAATTTCAGCAATTTCTTCCGCTGATTTCCCAGCATCTTCAGCATAATGTTTTAATTCGTCAACAGACGTTTCTTGCACAAATGCTTTTCCGTTTACGATGACTTCACCTTTCGCATCAAGCGGCATAAAAAATCCGTAATCTTTAAATTTTACCATTACTTCTTCTTCTGTTCCTAAGTCTAAACGCATCCAACATCCTTTTTTAGAACATACAGAGTTAATGTTTGATGCAAATTTTACATTTAGTGTATCACCAACTTTTAAATTGTTGTATTTGTCATTGATTTCGGCAACCGTTAATACGTTTTGAGTATCAATTTTATCTCCAAAAGAAGAATATGCCATGTCTTGACTTTTTACTTCTTTCGTTTCTTCGGCAGTTTTTTCATTATTTTTGGCGTCTTTACATGCTACAAACGTCACTAAGGTCAATACTAAAAATACAATTTTCTTCATTTTTATTAAATATTTCTTAAAATTATTACTGTTTTATTATGAATCTTTAATTTTACAGACGAATTTTTGTTGAAAACTAAGATTTTTTTAAAATTAATTATTCGTAACTTTGTACAAAATTAAGAATTAATATGATGAGTGACCTTCCTAATGATATAAAAATTTCCAAAGTTTCTGAGAGTAAGATTTCAAATGTAGACTTTAATAAGCTAGATTTTGGAAAAATATTCACAGATCATATGTTTGTATGTGATTATAAAGATGGAGCTTGGCAAACGCCAGAAATCATGCCATATCAACCGCTTACCATTGCGCCTTCTGCACGTGTTTTTCATTATGGGCAAGCCGTTTTTGAAGGAATGAAAGCTTTTAAGGATGAAGATGATCAAATTTGGTTGTTTCGTCCAGAAGATAATCATGATCGTATTAATAAGTCTTCACATCGTATGGCAATTCCTGAATTTCCAAAAGATTTTTTCTTTGAAGGCTTGACGCAGTTGTTGCATTTGGAGAAAGATTGGATTCAGAAAGGAAAAGGAAATTCTTTGTATATACGCCCTTTTGTGATTGCTACAGAAGAAGCAATTTCTGCTTCTCCAGCAAGTACATATAAGTTTATGATTATTTGTTCGCCAGCGCAATCGTATTATGCAGGTGAAGTGAAAGTATTGTTTGCTGAGAAGTTTAGTAGAGCTGCTGATGGTGGTGTTGGATTTGCAAAAGCCGCTGGAAATTACGGAGCACAGTTTTACCCAACAAGTTTAGCACATGCAAAAGGATATCAGCAAATTATTTGGACAGATGCAAGTACGCATGAGTATTTGGAAGAAGCTGGAACGATGAATATTTTCTTTAGAGTTGGTGATACTTTGTTGACAGCTCCAAATAACGATCGTATTTTAGATGGAATTACCCGTAAGAGTTTGATTCAATTAGCAAAAGATAGCAATATCAAGGTTGAAGTTCGTCGTGTGACAGTTGCAGAAATTAAAGAAGCGGCTAAAACTGGAGAGTTGAAGGAAATTTTCGGAGCAGGAACAGCGGCTGTAATCAATCCAATTTCTGGATTTGAACATGCAGGCGATAAATTTGATTTACCAAAATTAGACAATTCGTATGCTACTTTTTTTAAAGAAAAATTAATGAATATTCAGTACAACGTTTCTGAAGATCCACATGGTTGGAGATATAAGGTATAGTTGCTAGTTACTGATTTTCAGTTATTAGTATTTTAGACATAAATAAAAAAGTGATTCGTAATTGAATCACTTTTTTGTTTGTGTTAGTTTCAAATATAACGCAACGCTACTTTTATAATCTTTTTTATTTTCGTTTTCTTTGCTTTCCCAAAGAATACTGAATCAAGTTCAGCACAGGCTTCGCAAAAGAAAGGGAATTTTTCCAGAGGTATTTCTAGTTTCTAGTTTTTTTTACGGAAAAAAGAAATCTATTAGAATAAATTTTTGAAAACAATCTATTGCTTTAAAATTCCTGCAATGTTAGGTTTGAAGTAGTTTGGTCCTTTGAGTACTTTTCCATCTTCACGGTAGATTGGTTTTCCGTCTGCGCCAAGTTTGCTCATGTTACTACGTTGAATTTCTTCAAAAACCTCCACAATTTTGTCTTGCATTCCGTGTTCAATAATTGTTCCGCATAGTATGTATAACATATCCCCTAACGCATCGGCAACTTCCACTAAATCATCATTTTGAGCAGCTTCTAAATATTCTTCGTTTTCTTCTTTCATTAAGTTAAAACGCAGCATGTTTCTAGCTTCTCCAATATTGGCAGTTGGCGAATTTTTGATTCCTAATCCAAATGCAGTGTGAAATTCTGTTACGGCTTCTATTCTTCTTTTCAAATCGTATATTTTTTAATTGTTTGTGTATTCAAATTCTGATGCGAAATATAGTTGAATATTTAAACCGTTTTTGAGAGATTGACATTTTATTTTGAAACTTTTATTAACAACGTTTGCTGTTTAATTCGTAATTTTACAGCCATAAAGAATATTAATTCTAAGACTCTTCTTTTTAGTAGAGTTAATTCAATTTATAATTTTAAGTACGCCTTTACAGGCTTCTCAAAATTGAATCTCATTAATTAAATAGCATATGTTTTCTTCTGGTCAATTGATTTTTGCGGCTTTTTTTGTAATCGTTTTTACAGTGATTATGATTTATGCGTATCGAAAGGATTTGCAATTACACAAACGCCATTACAAAGGAAGTTTGCGCATTTTGGCTATTTTTATTCTCTTCATTATTACCATTGTTGTGATTAAAAAATTCATTGTATCCTGATGATTTTCGTTTTGTATTCCACATTTTTTTGTAAATTGTAGGAAAACTAACTACAAACCACCATAATATAGATACGTTTATTACCTTAATTAGTAATAGGATTCCCAAATCGTTAAAATTTATATTGGCGCATATAGTTTGTTTGTAATTTTTTAGAACCCTAAGATATGATTACAGTCGCTATTGCAGAAGATCATCAAGCCTTGATTGATGGAATTATTTCGTATTTGGAATACGAAGAAGATATTAGTATTGTTGGACATGCCAATGATGGAGAAGCATTGCTAAAGATTGTCCGACTGAAACAACCAAACATTGTGGTTTGCGATATCCGGATGCCAAAAATGGACGGAATTGTCGCAACGAGTCATATTAAAAAAGAATTTCCACATACTAAGGTATTGGCGTTTACCATGTATGACCAAGCGGAGGCGATACGACAAATGTTAGAAGCGGGCGCGACAGGTTATATTTTGAAGAATTCTCCATTGAAAGTTGTGTTGGAAGCCATTCGTACATTGTATGATAATAAACCGTATTATGATGCGAAGTTGAATATTGAACAGGTTTCAAAGAATAGTTCCAAATCTATTTTATCGCGACGTGAAAAGGAAATTTTGGCATTAATTGCACAGCGAAAGACTTCACAAGAAATTGCAGATTTACTATTTATAGCAAAATCCACCATTGACACACACCGTAAAAACATGATTCAAAAGCTCAATTTGAAAGGCGCTAATGAGTTATTAGGTTATGCCATTGAGCAAAAATATGCATTTTAGGGTATTAAAATTGAAGAATACCTATTGTTGGGTATGGTTTTATGGGTTGGATTTTTGGAGGTTTGTAGGGTAAATAATCGAAAAAATATGAAAATCACTAGTTATCTTGAAGAGATTAAAGCTAATAATCTTTTTAAAACAATTGTAGATAGATTCATTAGAGATTACGCAAAAGAAGATGGATTTAAATATCTAGCTTTACGAAAAAAAGGAAATAAGTTTTTTATAGAATTGTCCTATAATCATAAAATGAATCAAAAAAAAGTTCATGAGATAATTAAATATATAGACACAAATCTAAACAGTGCTTTAAGCGTTACTACTTTAAAGTATTTCGCAATTCAAAGTTCAAGAAAAAAAAGAATTAATAAACATAAAAAGAAATTAAAAGTTAAAACTAAACTTTCCGATGTTGATTTTTCATTTTTTCACGGGAAAAAGATTTCTGGGAATAGTATCCGTAGACCTGAGCATAATGAAACTCCAGGTACTATAGGCGGAATAATCGAGCTTGAAAATCATAAAGGATTATATTTAATGAGTAATTATCATGTAATTATGCGTGATTCAGGAAAATTGGATTCTTCTGTTTTCAATGATGATGGTATAGCCATCGGAAAACTGTTCTGGGGAAAGTTTGATGATAAGTTTGATATAGCTTTAGCCAAAATAACAACCTCAAAACCTCCAAAAAGAGGAGTACATGATTTTAAATTTGGAAAACTAACCCCTCCATCTTATAGTAAAATAAATTTGACATCTTTTAGTGCTGGCGGTTCTGATACTGGAGAAATTTATTCAATAAATTCAATTGTAAAAATTGGGGCAAATGTTTTCAAAAATCAAATCTTATTTAAAAAATCTAGACTTGAACCTGGAGATTCAGGAACATTAATAGTTTCTGGGAACAAGAAAGTAAGAGATGTAGTAGGTTTATTTATTGGAGGAGAAAACGTAAGCAGTGACAACAGTATAAAAATCGCTAACAATTTGTTTAATTTATTCTCTAATACTGTAGAAGAATTTAAAGATCATAAAGACCGAATTATGCCTAAAATTAAATTTAAAACTTTTTATTAATTAAAAAAATGTAAAATGAATTACATAAAAATTGACAGAAACATACAAAAACAAACGGTTCACTTATTCAGCGCGAGATCTTTTGATCTAGATGCCATAATTACTTTCAATAGCATTTCCAAGCTATTAGAAGAAATAGAGATTGATCTTTTAGGTCAGCTTGAAAATTCTTACAAATTAACGAGTAGTTATTTATTTAATCAACCCATATTAGGAAATAGAAGCTTTAAGATAGTAGTTGTAAATTTACAAGAACAAAGTCAATACCAAACCCTCCAACCAAACATTAAAGTGAATATACAAAATGGCCCATTTCAACTGAATCAGGGAGATTCAATATATGTTCATATAAACTTTTATGAGCTGCTTATAGATGAACTCAATTTTGGAAACTTTGATATTTACAAACTTAATTTTAGCCCTAAACGTAAAAAAGGAAATATACTTGTAGGTGGATAAAAAAAACTTAAAACATATTACAAAACATTTTTTTTTACTAGTTAGTTTTTTACTAACTAGTTTTTTGCATGCTCAAAATATTGATTTTGAAAATGTTCTATCATTTTATGAAATAGAAAAGTATCAAGAAGGTTTAAATGAATTAAACAAAATTGATACATTAAATATTTCTGATTATGATAAAGCCACTTGGTATTTTTATTATGCAGATGTACAATCTATTCTAGATAAACATGATAAAGCTTATAAATATAGTCGTAAAGCTGAACAAATCTTCGAATCACTCAACGAAAGAGAGGATGCTATCGACACAAAATTTCTCATTTTAAGTATCGTAGATCATCAAAATTCTCTAGGGTATGATGAACAACCAATAATTGATAATATTTTATCATATGCTGTAAAAGAAAATGATTCAATTGCATTAATGAAAATTTATTTTAGAATAGGTCATACTTTCACTTTAAATGACAACAGAGATAAAGCAAATTATTATTATAGAATAGTTCTACAAAACACTAAAGACAGCTTAAATATTGCGTATGCAAATATGAATCTGGGAACTGTCCATTCTACAATAGAACCAATGAACCAAGACTCTGCGTTGTATTACACTAAAAAAGCTGTTCCCATATTGATAAAAAAAAATGATTTAGAAAGGTTAGTATATAATTATAATAATCAGGCAGAAGCTTACTATTATAAAAAAGAATATAAAAAAGCGATTCAATATCTTTTAAAAGCAGATTCTATAAATATTAATAAAAATGATCAAAAAACTAGAATTATTTTATATGAAAATCTTGCGAAAAATTATGATAGTATAAAAGATTATCCAAAAGCAATGTTTTATTACCGGAAAAAAATACAGCTTTCGGATAGTATAAATAATATTGCTCAAAATCTAAATATTACTGAAGTTAATACAAAATACCAAACAGCAGAAAAAGACAAAGAAAATGCTGAACTAAAAGCAGATAAAGCTCAAACAAATACGTATTTAACAATCGCATTAGCTGTCCTAGCCCTTGTCATCATCACCGCATACCTCATCCAAAAAAATACACGTAAAAAACAATTGCTTGCCGAACAAGCAAAAAACTTAGAAGTGCAAAAAGTGGCTAACTTATTAAAAGAACAGGAACTCGCTAGTATTGACGCTATGATTGCGGGACAAGAAAAGGAGCGACAACGAATTGCCGAAGATTTACACGACGATCTTGGTGGGTTAATGGCAACGATTAATTTACATCTAGAAAATATAGGTTCTGAACATAGTCCAAAAGCATTGGATAAAACAAAAACCTTACTTGGTGAAGCCTATGAAAAAATACGTAGCATTTCGCATGTAAAAAATGCTGGCGTGATGGCAAATAAAGGTTTGTTGATTGCCGTAAATGATATGGCAACGAAAGTAAACGCATCCAACCAAATTCATATTGAAGTGATTGATTACGGATTGAATGAACGCTTGGAAAATTCACTAGAATTATCACTGTTTCGTATGATTCAGGAATTGATAACAAATATTATCAAACATGCTGAAGCTACAAAAGCAACGATTCAATTGACACAACACTCACAAAATTTAAATATTATTGTGGAAGACAACGGAAAAGGATTTGACTCAAAAAATTTACAAGAAACTGGAATTGGTTTAGATAATATCAAAAAACGAATAACGCATCTAAACGGTAAATTAACAATTGATAGCACTTTGAAAAAAGGAACAACTATTTTAATTGATATTCCTATTGCTTAATTACGCTAAACTTCCAACGAAGTAAACTCAAAAGTAGTTCCGTTGAATAATCCTTTATCACTGAGTTTTAATGACGGAATTACTAATAATGCCATAAATGATAACGTCATATACGGCGCGCGTAAGGTACTTCCCATTGCTTTTGCTAATTTGTCTAACTCAGCGTACTCCTCGCCTATTTCCCAACCTGTTTTGGCACTCATGATACCTGCAACGGGTAAGGAAACTACTTTTTCAGATGTGTCTGAAACGGCACAAATACCACCTTTATTTTCTATGAGAAGATTTACAGCTTTGCAAATGGCTTCGTCAGAAACTCCAACTGCAATGATATTATGTGAATCGTGTCCGACAGAAGAAGCAATAGCGCCTTCTTTTAAACCGAAATTTTTGATAAATGCCATGGCTGGAGCATCGTCATTGTAACGATTGACAACGGTCATTTTCAGAATATCTTTTTCAACATTTGAAACAAGGTTTCCATCTTTAATTAAATTATCAAGAATCAACTCGTTAGTAACCAATTCACCATCTAAGGCTTCTATAACACGAATTTGTTTTTTTGTTGCTTGTACTTGAAAATCTTCAACGTTCTTTTTTGAAGTATTAAAGTTATTTAGAATTTCAAATGGTACACTCTTTATGTGTGAAGTTCCGTTTGAAGCCACACAGATTCCATCAATATAGGTTTCTAATACTTTGAATTTTTTTACATCTTCTAACACTACAAAATCGGCAACATCATTAATTTGTAATTGTCCAACATCCAAATTATAGTGTTTTACAGGATTCACACAAGCCGTTTGTAATACTTTAAAAACATCAACACCTTTTGCCACCGCACGCGCGCACAATTCATTGATGTGTCCGACTACTAAATCATCTGGATGTTTATCATCTGAGCAAAACATCATTTCCTCAAAATGCTCATTTAACAATGGAATTAACGCTTCAAAGTTTTTGGCGGCACTTCCTTCTCGAATAATTACTTTCATGCCTTTTTGTAGCTTTTCCAACGCTTCGTTATACGTGAAACATTCATGATCGGTAGAAATTCCCGCAGCAATGTATTTTGAAATATCGTCACCACGTAACCCTGGCGCATGTCCGTCAACTGGTTTGTTGAAATGTTTTGCCCAAGCTATTTTTTTCATCACTTCTGGATCATCAAACAACACACCTGGATAATTCATCATTTCTGCCAAATATTTTATTTCTGGCTTCGCTAATAATTCTTTGATATCATCCGAATCGATAATCGCTCCTGCAGATTCAAAACTCGTTGCTGGCACACAAGATGGCGCTCCAAAATTGAACTTGAAAGGTACTTTTTGACCGTTTTCTATCATAAATTCAACACCAGTTTTCCCCAATACATTGGCAATTTCATGCGGATCAGAAACGGTTGCGACAGTTCCATGTACTACTGCCAAACGTGCAAACTCAGAAGGAACTAGCATGGAGCTTTCGATATGTATGTGTGCATCTACAAATCCGGGAATGATGTAATTCTCAACGTTGTGATCTTTTTCAATAATGTTGAGAATTTTTCCATCTTTGACATGAATTTCTCCTTTATAGATTTTTTTATTTGCAATGTCTACGATGTTTCCTTGCTTGATCATGAGTTTGTGGTATAAAAAAGGATGCACGAATGCATCCTTTTAAATTATATGTAAATATAGTTTTAAATTTTATTTCTTATCTGTCAAGAAACTATAATTCTTAGCATAGTATAACATTTGGTTGTCAAATGCTTTCGGTTGTTGAATTTTGATTGCTATAATTTCTCCTTCTTCATTTGTTTCAGGAGTTAATACAGGATTTGCAAATCCACTATATGCTTTAGCTTCAAAAGCTTCATTTCGCTTTAAAACTTCTGCATGAGTTGCTTGGTCTACTTTTACTCCGTATCCTTCTACCAATGCTCTAGCCGCTTCAAAATCTCCTTCAGATTTGATACGTTGCGTTTCACGTAATAATTGTCCGAATAGTTCACGAAGTTTCACATAGTCATTAATGTTATAGTATGTTTTTCCATCACGTGTAACTTTTTCAATTACGTTATCTTTTGCGCCTTTTTCAAAAACCCATGCAGAAACCCATTGTCTGTTTACCATGTGATCTTCTTCCACATCATCACCTAGTTTTAAACGAATTAATTGTGTCATCAACCCATTTCTGATATATCCATCATACGCCGCTTTTCCAACGCCTTCCGTATCTTCAACCAATCCAAGCTCTTTTAGTTTTGGATCCATTAAATAATACAATCCAACTAAGTCCGCTCTACCTTCTTCCATGGTAGACGCATAGTTTTTTAAGGTTTCTTTTGGTTGTCCAATACCTGGATTTATTTGACCAGAAGCATGACCTATTACTTCATGTAAAGCTGTGTGTAATTTATCTGCTAGTTTTCCGTATTTTTCTTCTAATTTATATTCTTCATCATCATGGACAAATTCTTTTAAACGTCCTGATCCGCCAGCTTGAGAATATGCATTAATGATATTTCCTAAAGAAACTGATTTTGAACCATGTGTTTGGCGAATCCAATTGTTATTTGGTAAGTTTACACCAATTGGCGTACTCGGTGAAGCGTCTCCTGCTTCTCCTGCAACGTTTACTGTTTTGTATGAAACTCCAACTACGTTTTTCTTTTTGTGACTTTCAACTAATGGAGAATTGTCCTCAAACCATTGTGCATTTTCAGATAAAGCCGCCATTTTTTTAGACATGTCAAAATCTTTAATTTGTACAATTGTTTCATACGAACCTCTATAGCCTTTTGGATCGTTATATACTTCTATGAATCCGTTAATCCAATCAATATTTCCTTCCGTTGAAGTTGCCCAAGAGATACAATATTGATCCCATGTATCTAAACTTCCTGTTTTGTAATATTCAATTAATAACCCTAATGTCTTTCCTTGTTTTTCGTTTTCGGCAACACCTTTTGCTTTTTCTAACCAATAAATAATTTTATCGATAGCTTCTCCGTACATTCCGCCAGATTTCCAAACTTTTTCTACCAATTTTCCGTCTTCACGAACAAGTTTAGAGTTTAATCCTGCTTCAACAGGTTGTCCATCTGGACCTTTGTATGCTGTTTTGTAAAATTCTTCTACATCAGCACTTGTAATATCTGGTCCATAAAAGTTGATAGCAGAAACTAATACATTATCTACCCCATCTTTTTTATTTACTTTCTTAGTGTCTTTATCATTAAAGATTACGTCTAAAGCTTCTCCTGACAATTCAGTTTTTGTATCCGCTAACAACGTTTCTAGATACGCTTTTGTAAATTTAGGTTTCATCTTATCATTTGAGTAATGATGATGAATTCCGTTTGCAAACCAAATACGTTTCATATAGGTTTCAAAAGTTTTCCAATCGTCAGAATCTTTATCTCCTTCATAATTTACATACACATTCTCTAATGCTTCTCTAATCGTTAAATTATGACGATAATTTTGATCCCACATGATGTCTCTACCAGAAAGTCCAGCTTGTGTTAAATAATATACTAACTGTTGCTCTTTCAAGGTTAATTCATCAAATCCTGGAATTTCATACCTGATCACGGCTATGTCTTCAAACTCATCTACCTTGAAATCCATTTTTCCACTTTCAGCTACTTCTATAAATTTCGGTTCATAAGGATCTACCTTAACTTCTGCTGCTTTTTCTGCACAAGAAAATAACATTCCAGCTGCTAACACTACTCCTGCAATTGATTTTAAGTTCATGTATATTGTATTTGGTTTTTAAAAATATGGAAAAGAATACGCCTATTTAATGTAAAATTGCTATTCTTTTGCCACAAATGTAATCAATTCAATAAAACATTAAAAATTTGTACATTAGCATTACTAACTAAACAAACCGAACAATATGAAAATTTTAAAGTATTTGCTGTTACTACTGTTAGTAGTTTTAGTAGCAGGCGCAATTTATGTCGCTACCAGACCTAATGATTTTGATCTTTCAAGAAGTAAAGTTATTAAAGCTCCACCTTCTGTTATTTTTAATAATATTAGTGATTTTAGAAATTGGGAAGCTTGGAATCCTTGGATGGAAAAAGACTCTACAATTGTTGCAACGTACCCAGATCAAACTGCTGGTATTGGCGGATCATATAGTTGGACAAGTAAAGATGGACCAGGGAGAATGAAAAACTTAGCTATGGAAGCTAATAAATCACTAGAACAAGAATTGCAATTTGCTGATTATGATCCAAATAAAGTTTCGTGGACACTTGAAGAAGTACCTGAAGGCACAAAAGTCACGTGGAGAATGAGCGGTGAAAATACACCTTTTATGTTTAAAGCCTTTGCCGCAATGAGTGGTGGTATGGACAATATGATTGGACCTGATTATGAAAAAGGACTTGAAAACCTAGATGAAGTGATTACCGAGTATATGAAAAATAATCCCATACAAAAATTCCGATTGGGCGAAGTTTCACAACAAGAAGCACCTACGAAACAGTTTATTGGTTTTTATCAAAAAACTACCACTGATGCCAATATGGAAGAAATGTCAAGTTTATTTATGCAATATATGCCGAAAGCTGGTCAGTATGCGGCTATGAATAAATTAGAAAATTATGTTCCTGGATCATTGTATACAAAATGGGATGAAGAAACGAAAGAAGCCGAATTTTATATCGGTCTTTTAGTTGACAGTGAAGATGCACTACCAAAAGCAACAGGAATGGTTACAACAGTTATGCCAGCTGGAAAGGTTGTGAAGATTTCAAAATTTGGTCAATATGGCGTTGGCGACATGGAAGCGCATGGAAAAATTGCCGAATTTATGGCTAAAAATAATTTAGTGCCTGCTGGTCATGTATGGGAATTGTATGCAAACGATCCTATGAATGTGAAACCAGAAGATGTACAAACTGATATTTATTATGCAGTAAAACCTGCTGAATAAAGTCTATAAAATTTTAAAGAAGATTGTCTAAATTGTAAGCAATGATTACTTTTAGGCAATCTTTTTATTTTTAAAATGAACAAATGAAACAGGTTTTTTTAGTTTTTATTGGTGGTGGGTTTGGAAGTGTATTACGCTTTCTATTGAGCAAATACCTTAATAGTCCTGCTTCTGGAATTCCGTACGGAACATTTGTAGCCAATATTTTTGGAAGCTTACTAATAGGAATCATTTTAGGAATGGCTGCCAAAAGTGAAGCTATTAGTCAACAACACACGTTATTACTTGCCACTGGTTTTTGTGGTGGATTTACTACTTTTTCTACATTCGCATACGAAAATCATATCTTTTTAAAATCTGGTGATTTTATGACCTTATTTCTTTATACAATTGCAAGTTTTATCATTGGTTTTTCAGCTGTGTTTTTAGGTATGTATGTTGTAAAATATATTTAAATCATTTTTCACCAAGAAAAAATAATATACAATCGTTAAAAAACTACTTCTAAATTCAATAACCTTAAAAATTATTGGGCACAAATTAAAATATTCATAAAAGTAAAAGCACACATTCCAAATCTGTACGCTCTACAGTATCTTTATTAGGTAAACAATCATTTTATCATGAAAAAGATAGAAGCTATTATTCGCAAATCTAAGCTTGAAAATGTCAGAGATGCACTCCACGAAATTGAAGTGAATTTTTTTACCTATTGGGAAGTTTCAGGTATTGGAAACGATAAAAAAAGTCCTCTATATCAAGATGTAGATTACAATACACATGATATTGCAAGGTATAATATTTCCATTGTTGTTACTGATGATTTCGTAGAAGAAACCATTAATATAATTTTAGAACACGCCTATACAGGAAAGGTTGGTGATGGAAAAATTTTTGTCATTCCTATTGAAGAAGCCTATAGAATCCGAACTATAGAAAACGGAAAGTCTTCACTGTAATAGTTATTGAATGTACATGAAACAATTTAATGCTTTTTAAAAGCTTTTACACCAGCATTAATTGCTACAGCTAAGAAATTCACTCTCGGCGGAATTGGACACGAATAACGATCGCTGTATGCACAATATGGATTGTATGCATGATTGAAGTCAATTTCAATTGTATTTCCTGCCGGAATTTTCAAATCGATATAACGTCCACCGCCATAACTTGCAAATCCGTTGGTTTCATCTGTAAAAGGAAGAAACAAATCGTCTTTGTATTTAGGATCTCTATTTGGATCTTGATTTTGATATATTTCTAAAGAATATTCTTTTCCAGCTATTGTAAACGTTGCAATTCCATAACATTTGTATGTGGGCGTACGTGTTGTAGAAGTTGGCATTTTAAAAGGTTTTGTATTTGGTGTCAATTTAAAATTTGCAGTTACTTTAAATGTATCATTTACAGGGAAAAACTCTAAAGCTTTGAATGTTTTTAAATCTTTTGGTGTTAATGGCGATTTAGAAGCATCTTTATAATCGGCATTCAATTCACGTTGAAATTCAGTTTCACCTGCCAATTCACTTTTTTCTTGCGCACAACTTACATTCAGTACTAAAATACACAAAATCAAACATATATTTTTCATCGTTTACGGTTCAATTTAATTAGACAATTTTAAAAATAGAATAATTTCAAAAATACAATTTGTCATCAAATAATTACCAATTTTTATTTTTTGTATGCAATTTTTATGTAGTTTTGAATTCAAATACGACAAAAATGAGAATTAACACGGTAAATAAGTATGTACAAAGATCTTCTTGGGAAAGGAGCTCGGGCACTTATCTATTGTGTTGATATAACTATCACATATAACAATTTAAAAAGTCCGACTTCACCGTCGGACTTTTTTATTTTGGTAAAGTTTCATTACAGATTTTACCAATCCTGATGAAGATCAGCATCTCTATTTTTTTGATGTAATAAATAACTAATAGTAACCAAAAAAACACGAATCATGAAAAAAATGTACGCCAATTACATTGATTCATTCAAAGGATTATCAAAAGAAATATGGTTTCTCGCGCTCATTTCACTTGTAAATAGAGCTGGAACCATGGTCATTCCATTTTTATCATTGTATTTAACTAAAGAATTAGATTTTAGTGAAGGAGATGTTGGGTCAATTCTTACCTTTTTTGGAATTGGATCATTATTTGGATCTTATTTAGGTGGTAAATTAGTAGATAAAATTGGGTTTTATAAAATCATGATTTTCAGTCTATTCATTACAGGTTTTGGTTTTATTGGCTTGCAATATGTAAGCTCTTTTTGGGGATTATGTTTCGCAATTTTAGGAATTATGACTGTTGCCGATATGTTTCGTCCTGCAATTTTTGTTTCGCTCAAAGCGTATAGTAAACCAGAAAATCAGACACGTTCATTAGCACTCATTCGTTTAGCCATTAATTTAGGTATGGGAATTGGTCCTACACTAGCGGGCTGGATTATTGTTTCAGAAGGATATAACTTATTGTTTTGGATTGATGGTGTTACGTGTGTCGTAGCTATTATTGTTTTTTATATGCTTGTGAAAGAACAAAAAAGACCACCAATTGAAAAAAGTGATGCTGAAATTTCTTCTGAAAAAAATGCCGCATATAAGGATAAAAGTTACTGGGTTTTTATTGCAATTTGTTTCTTTATGGGAATGGCGTTTTTTCAATTAATTATCACAATGCCTATTTATCAAAACGTACAGTTTAATTTGACAGAGTATGATACTGGTTGGATTATGTTTATAAATGTGGCGATCATTGTGGCTTTTGAAATGCCTTTTATCAATTACTTAGAACAATTAAAAATTTCTAACACAAAACTGATTATCTATGCTTCTTTATTATTTGCATTAAGCTTTTTTGTATTGTTATACAATGTTTGGGTTGGAATGCTCATTGTTTGTATTGTAATTATCACGCTCGGTGAAATGATCGGATTTCCATATACAAACTCGTATGCTATTAACAGAGCAAAAGAAGGTCATGAAGGAAGTTACATGGCGTTGTATGCAATGGCATTCTCGTTAGCACATATTTTCAGTCCAAAAATCGGATTGGAAATTGTAGCGAATTTTGGACATCAAATCAATTGGTTTGTGACAGGAATATACGGCGTAATAGCTATGTTTTTAGCCATTTGGCTGCATAAAAGAACTCAAAAAGGACTATAATTGGTTTTAGTTAAAATCAAACTTTAATCTTATGAATTTAAATCAAGTTACAATTTCGTCTACAAATGTTGCCAAAGCAACTGAATTTTATACAACACTAGGATTGCGTCTCATTGTAGACGCACTTCCTAGATATGTCCGTTTTGAATGCCCAGATGGTGAGGCTACTTTTTCAATTCATCATGTAGAAAAAATGTCCGATAGTCATAATGTTACATTGTATTTTGAAGATGATAATTTAGACTCAACAGTCAAGGAATTACAAACCAAAGGAATTATATTTACAAGTGTACCAGAAGACAAATCATGGAAATGGCGTGAAGCACATTTGAACGATTTGGATGGTAACAAGTTGATTTTGTTTAAAGCTGGTGAAAATAGAAAAAATCCGCCGTGGCGTGTTGAAAGTTAGGATTTGCAGTTGTGAGTTGTGAAAAAACGACATTTTAAACGGAATGAAGCTAAATTTTTTATAAGATTGAGCTATCAAGTTTCAAAGTATTTCTCGATACAATTTTCTCCGAAAATTACTCGAAATGACGTTTTTAGCAATCTAATAACCTAAGAGCGAAGCGATCAAAAATAGATTGATTTATATTTTTCTTTCAAAACGTTTCTTACTTCTTTTAAACGCTGTATTTTCCCAAGTAGAATCAAAACCATTCCAAAAAACTCTAATAATAAAGTTTCCATCACGATAAATAAGAACTTGAATGTCTTCAAATTCAAAAAAGATATTGTTATTATCATTATCGCTTTGTAAAAACTTTTTGTGATCATCCATCGCTTTCCTTATTTTATTTAAAAATAATTTAGCTTTTTCTCCACTCAAGTCTTTAAATGCATATCCTTTATATGTAGTTCCTTCAGCCGTCCAATAATTTCCATAAAAACCTAGAATTAATCCTTCTTTCCCCAAGTCTTCACTTTTATAAATAAGAGTTGTTAACTCTCCTGATTTTGACGCCGCCAACGGTTCAACAGTAAACTTTTTTATAGCTTCACTTACACCTAAAACTTCTTGAAAAAGGAATGCTTTACATCTAAAAAGAGAGATATCCTTACTCCATTCTTTTGCTATAAAAAAATTTTGAGATCCTTGTCTTATTTGTGAATAAGATGTTGTAGCAATAAGTAAGAAAAGTAAAGTTGTGACTAATTTTTTCATGATTCTTGTATTAGATGTAATGTAAAATAAATATAATTTCAATATCATAAAAGTTTTTTCATTCAAATGAAAATAAGTTCATAAAAAATTAAGGGTTTGAAATCCTTCTAACAATCCAAAAACAAGGTATTCCTACTTTAATACTGAAAATTCAATACTCGAATCGTTAAATAATGTATGTGTCTGATTTTTAAAGTCCTCTTCGGTTGCTTTGTAAATGTTTGGCACAAATGTTTGCGGATTTAAATCAATTAACGGAAACCATGTACTTTGCACTTGAATTTGCAGTTTATGTCCTTTTTTAAAGGTATGATGTACATCTTGTAATTTAATATTTACAGCCGTTTTTTGATTTGGCACAAAAGGTTCAGGATTTTCAAAACTGTTACGAAAACGTCCACGCATTACTTCACTACGTACCATTAAATGGTAGTTACTCAATTTTAAATGATCTTGCATACCTTCTTTTTGCTCTTTTGCATCATGCGGATGTACGTCTACAACTTTTACAATCCAATCGGCGTCTGTTCCTGTAGTAGCAACTTTTAGTTTTGCTAAGATATCTCCCGCAAGGGTAAAATCTTCTTCTAGTATTTCTGTTTCAAAGATTAATACATCTGGACGACGCGCTGCAAATCGTTGATCGTCTGTCATGTATTTTCTTGGTGTAAATACTGTTTTTATATCTTCCGAATACGGAACAGGACGTTTTAAATCACTTATGAATACTTCTTTTGATGTTCCTTTTTTCTCCGTTGACAATTCTTGATTTGCATTTAAAAACATGTCTTGCTTTGTCATAGTTGCTGGTGGCCAACTTTCAAAACTGCTCCATTTTTTCTTTCCTGTATCAAAAACATATGCTTCTGGTAGCCCAGAGTTTTTGCTTCCATCACCTTTTAGGAAATGATTGAAGAATTTTGTTTCAATATCTCGTTGAAAATTTAATGAAATTGAGTCTCCAAAATAATAGTTTCCAACATAGTTTTTTACTTTCGTTCTCGCCCATTTTCCATGATCCCAAGGTCCAAAAACCATTGTATTGTATGCATCTGGATTGTTTTTTTCAATTGCTTTATAGGTTTCAAATGGTCCGTATAAATCTTCCGCATCAAACATTCCACCAACAATCATTGTTGCTACTGATGGCTTGGAATGTTTTAAATTTTGAATTAACCCTTTTGGCTTCCAAACACTATCATAATTTGGATGATCAATGATTTCTTTCCAAAATACATCATCAACTTGATCCGACTTAGACGTGATTACATTATCAAGTTTTTCGTATTCAAAATAACTGTTCAAATTGCTTAATGGGCCAGCATCTAAAAAGAACTGATATTGATCTTTAGTGCCTAAATCTGGTAATTTGTACCAAGCTGAATCTTTTGGCACATCTTTCATCGTTCCAAATAAAGAAACCGCTCTAAAGTAACTTAATAGAAAAGCTCCATTGTGATGGAAATCGTCAAAAAAGAAGTCACCAATACAGGCTTGTGGAGACGCCGCTTTTAATGCTGGATGCGCGTCAATTGTAGAATACGTAGCATAAAAACCTGGATATGAAATTCCCCAAGTTCCTACGTTTCCATTATTGTTTTCAACATTAGTTACCAACCATTCAATCGTATCATACGTATCTGAAGATTCGTCAATTTGTGTGTTATCTGTTTTGTTTGGAATGTACGCACGCATGTTGTCATATACACCTTCACTCATCCAACGACCACGAACATCTTGATATACAATGATGTTTCCTTCTTTCATTAAGTGCGAATTTGGACCAATTTTGGTTCTGTATTCATCTGCTCCATACGGTTTGCAACTATATGGCGTTCGCATCATTAATATTGGATATTTTTGACTTTTATCTTTTGGCGAATAAATCGTAGTATGCAATTTGATTCCGTCACGCATTTCGATCGTAACTTCCTGCTTGTCATAATGTTCCGGCACATACGTGTCAGCTACTTTTGTTGTGTCTTTTTCAGTTTTTGTATCAGTTTTTGCACAAGAAGTTACTAGAAAAGCGAGTAATAAGATGAGTTTAAAAAAGGTCTTCATTGATTGTCGTTCGTAGTTTTTAATGTCTAAATTTACAAAATATTAATCGCTATCATATTGTCATGAGAAAAATACTCGCACTTTTAACGTTTGTAGTACTTTGTATAAGTTGTCAAAATGCTGTAAATACTAAAAAAGATAATACTTCAACTTCGCCTAATGTCCAAGTAGAGAAAAGCAAGAAAGAATTTCCGAAGCTTGAACCAAATCGTTATAATGTTGGTTTTTTAATTATGGATGGTGTGTTTAACACAGAGTTGACAGCTCCTTTTGATATTTTTCAACATACTATTTTTCGTGAAAATATTAAAGTAATGAATGTTTTCACCGTTGCAAATACTGATGAAGCAGTTACAACTTTTGAAGGTATGCGGATTCTTCCAGATTTTAATTATTTGAAGGATAGTTTACCTATGATTGACATTTTAGTGGTACCAAGTGCCGAGCATCATTTGGATACAGATTTAAACGATGAAAAAATGATTGCATTTGTACAAAAAATTGCTAAAAATGCTGAATTTGTAACTTCGCATTGTGATGGCGCTTTTGTGTTAGCGAAAGCTGGATTGTTAGATAATGTTGCGTCTACAACGTTTCCTAGCGACATTTCAAAGATGCGTGAAATGTTTCCTAAGTTAGATATTAGAGATAACACCTTATTTGTTCATGATGGAAAATACATTACCTCGGCTGGTGGCGCAAAATCGTTTGAAGCAGCGTTGTATTTGTGTGAATATTTATATGGAAAAGAAATTGCGAAAAGCCTTGCTGGCGGATTGGTTATTGATTGGACATTGGATGGTTATCCGCATACGGTTATTGAAAAGTAATTTGTGAGTTGTGAGTTGTGAGTTGTGAGTTAAAAATACTTTTATATTTTATATTTTACATTTTTAACTTCGGTATTCGGTTTTGAATTTAACTGAATTTAAAAAACCTCACTACTCATTACTATTTAACTACAGACTTTACATTGTTTTTTGTCTTTCACTTCTCCCGTTAGGAAACCTTTATCGTTGAGTTTGTAATCGCAACAGTCCATATACCCTTGTACAATGAGTTTTCGTCCGCGTTGAATTTGTGATTTTACCGTTGCTAATGGTAAGTTTAGCTGAGACGCAATTTCCGCTTGTTTCATACCTTTGATATCCGAAAGCAGTAATGGATTTCTATATTTTTTAGGCAAGTTTTTAATGATTCCTGGCAAACAATCTTTTTCAGAATGTTTGTAATCTTCTTCACTGACAATTGTTTCTTCTTGTTCTAATGGAGTTTCTTTAGATGATTTTCTAAAATAATCTAAAACCGTGTTTCTGCTTACACTTAGCAACCACGATTTTACTTTTCGTTCATCTTGAACCGTTTCAAGTTTCGTATGTACTTTGATGAAAACTTCTTGCACTAAATCGTCCGTGACTTGAGCATCTTTTACTTTACTCATAATCAAACGTTTTACATCGTTTGCATATGTTTTCCAGATTTCTGTTGTAGTCATACTTTTGTTTTTTTAAGCCTAAATAGAAAACTATCTAGGCTTTTTATCATAGTTAACAATTACAATGTACACAGGTACAGTTTTCACAAGTACATTGATTGCATTGTCCATTTTTACAACTGGTACAGTTGCATGTACAGTTTTTATGATTTTCCATCATCTTACAAATTTTAAAGTTCATTCAGTAGACGAGAAATGCTTTAAAAAGATGCATAGTTTTTATAAAATTACGAATTAATCGTCGTTAACAAACGTATCTATATGTAAATCAACACCTAAAGACTCCTTAAAAATAGCTACAGCTATATCCTTATTTATAAGTATTTTTAATCAAATTGAGAGAAACCGTAATTTTTCTTACAAATCAATAAATATATTAGCTTAAAATTTAAAAGAATTTAATGACTAATATTAAGATGTTGTTTTTGTATTTGAAGAAAATGAAGATTCATTTAGATCAAAAAGAGTTTACGTTTCAGCTTGAATCGCATCCTGAATATCCTTCTTTGCTAGCCATTAGTGACACCTTACATTTATTCCAAATAGAGAATGCCGCTTTGCATGTAGATAAAAGTCAAGTTGAATCATTACCAAATTATTTTATTACAAAACTCAAAGATACGCAACAAGATTCGTTAACGTATATAGAAGCGCACAAAACAAGTCGTTTTTATACTGTGTATCAGAATTCAAGAAAAATTACACTTTCTAAAGAAGCATTTTTAAAGAAATGGAAAGGCATTGTTTTTTTAGTAGAAGAAAATACTAAGCTTTCAAAAAAGTTACATTCGTTTAAATTATTTCATGCTATAGCAATTGCCTGTTTGTTAACTTTTTTAGTGCTTTTGAAACACTATTTCCCAACAACATCACAGTTTTTATTTGTTCTATTTCCACTTTTAGGATTGTTCTTTTCAATTGTTGCCTTACAACATATATTCAATCTTAATCAAACGTTTGTTGACACTTTTTGTAGTAGTACAAATTCACAACAATGTACATCAGTTGTCAATTCAACACGCTGGAAAATCTTAGAAAAAATAAGCTTTAGCGATATAAGCATCACTTTTTTTAGTTTTCAAATTCTACTTTTCTTTAGCTCAGGATTTACAAATAGTTTGGATCTCTTTTTTGAGTTACAAAAAATTATACTGTTTGCTTCTATTCCTATTTTGATTCTTTCCTTGTATTATCAAAAATTCATAGCAAAAAAATGGTGTCGAGTATGCATTTCTATTACTGGAATTATCATTTCTGAATTGATCTATGTTTTAGTATTTCATCAACATAGTACTGTCGAAATTTTATTTTCACACTACAACTTATACATTTTTGTCTTTCTAGCAATTTTACTTTCATGGTATTTTATAAAAGATAAATTAATCACAATCAACAACTTAAAATCTTTAGAGCTTAAAGCCACACGATTCAAAAAAAATTATACACTTTTTAGAAATACCCTTTTTTCCAGTCCAATTACTGTATTACCCCAAACCGCCTTAATTTTTGGTAATGAATCGGCAAAAGTAACATTAGATTTTGTGACAAACCCATACTGTGGATTTTGTAAAGCTCCTTATTTTATGTTGAAAGAGATGCTTCAAAGGCATAAAAAGGAGATTTGTATTCGGTTTTTCTTCAATTTCGATTTGAATAAGAATAGTACAGAAGCTTCAAAACTTGTGCAACATTTAATCTATATATATGAAAAATTCGGGACTGAATTATTTTTCAATGCGTTGGAAGATTGGTATCAAGAAAGTGACCTGAAAAACTGGTTGCAACAATATTCATACACGTACGATACAACTAATATTGACGAACTGATACAAAATCATCGTTCACATTTTGTGAAACATAGACTTACGTTTACACCTTTTTTAGCGGTGAATGGACATCAGTTTCCAGAAATGTATTCCATTACCGATTTCACCTATTTTATTGAAGAATTAGTAGACGAAAATACGATACAATTAGCGGAAAGTCGAAAAGCTATTAACAGAGTAGACACAATTATTTAATTATTTTATTATTATGAAAATCAACCTTAAAAACTCTAGAAACCAATTAAGTAGAGAGGAAATGAGAACTATTGTTGCTGGAAGTAGTGCTTCTTTTGGAAATGAAACTGCACAACTGCTTTGTAAAAATAATCAGGAGTTTCAAATTCCTAAATGTGAAGAATCAGTAATGATTGCTAAATGTAAAAATCATGGTGGCGTAAAAATTTGTTCTGGTGGAGGGAATTAATTTTGAATTTTGTTTGCAAGGAAAGGTAGTCTCACAAACTACCTTTTCATACAAAAAACTAATAATCAAATACCTACCTCTACGGTTTACCGTAATGATTATATAAAACAAAGTCTTATTTTTACTTTTTAAGAAAGTTTTTAACTACAATCTATCATGTTAAAAAAGTCAACTATTTATGCTATTTCATTAATAGCTAGTTATTTCATAGTATCAAAAATATTCTTGTCAAATCAATCAAATATTGGTTCTTCTTTACTTGGAAAAATTCCTATTGGCTTAGGAAGTCAACAAAATCCTAAATTCAACGAAAATAAAGAAGTTGGTTTTGGTAAAAAAGTAGATTCTGATTCAGAGAGTAATATCAATAATAGTATTGTCATTCTCGGAAAATCCGATGATCCTGGCGTATTTAAACGACCAAACTTTATTAATAACACGTATTTATTTGGAAAGTCACATCAAGATATTGAAAAAAATATAGAAAACAATATAGCAACAATCAAACTACAAAATATAGATGCGCCCATGTTGATGGAATTTTCCCCAAGTGGTAACAAAAACATGTATTCTTCTAATATTTATATTGTTCCAAACGATACTGTTCAATTTGAAGTTAAAGATGAAAAACTAGTTTTTACAGGTAAAAATGCCGCACAAAATAATCTATCATTGGCATTAAATGCACATACACCTGAATATTCAAAATCTCCCTATAGAGGAGATTTATTTTTATATAAAAAATATATTACTGCTATTTACGAAAAGAAAAAGGCATTTTTAAAAGAATATACTAGTAAACATAAACTTTCCCAGAAAGTCAATACCATTTATGAAAAACTACTAAAATTTGAATACTATGACAACCTTGTAAGTCCAAGAGTGAACCCTTCATCTGACGAAGCTTTTTATTATAATGATTACGATGCATTGCCTAGTTTAGTTCAAAATGAGAGGTTTAATGAGAAAAGGTTATTTGATATTAGTGATTATCTAGAAAATTTGACTGTAGACGATTTTCAAGATTTTGAAGCCATGCGGAACACCTATTTTTTTAAAAATAGTTTAATGGTTTTTATTCGTCATCACTTTGTACAATCAAATGCAACTCTATTTTCAAGAGAACGATTAATTGCAGAAAAAACTTTTATTGAGAACAATTTTAAAGGAACAATTAAAGATTATGCCATCGGCAGAATGATTACAGATTACTATAATAAAGGATTTGCTTATGGTTCAGAAAATATAAACTTTATGATTGCTACGATTGATGAATATTTAGAATCTGTCGGAGATAAAAAATCATTTAGAGATAAGATGGTGGATATCAAAGAGGATATTTTAACGTATGATTTTACATTGTCTGAAACTGCTTTGAATGCTAAAATGGTGAATCATTTAGGTGATACACTTACAATACAAGATATTTTTAATCGTTCCAAAAAACGCGTTAAAGTAGTAGATTTTTGGGCAAGTTGGTGTCCGCCATGTGTAAAGCAAATTCAAGAAAGTAAACCTTTTAAAGATCGACTTTCGGTTGAAAATAATGTAGAATGGATTTATCTTTCTATTGATACAGATCGTGAAAAATGGTTAAAAAAAGGCAAAGAGTTAAACAATTTTTTACATTTTAGAAATTCGTATTTGTTAGTAAATGGCAAGAAATCATCATTAGCAAAAGCATTAAATGTACATCAAATTCCACGCTATGTTATATTTGATAATAAGAACAGAGTTATGGTAAATAGCGCGCCAAGTCCATCCGATGAGGAAGTCTTTGAACGTATTATTGATCATACACAAAAGCCAACTCCTATTCAGTAGTTTCTTTTTTGGATTGAATCGCGTTTTTGTAACGTTTTAGTTCTTCTTTTACTTTTGGAGCCAAAATAAACAGTCCAATCATATTCGGAACTAACATCGAAAATACCATTGCATCTGCAAAATCTACAACAGCTTGTAAACTTGCAGCCGCGCCTATAATTACGAAAATACAGAAGATTGTTTTGTAAATGTATTCTGCTTTTTTGCTTCTTCCAAAAAGATACGACCACGCTTGATGTCCGTAATATGACCACGAAATCATAGATGAAAACGCAAATAGAATTACAGCAATTGTTAACACATACGGAAACCAAGAAATTCCACTTTCCAGAGCATTGGATGTCAAAATTGCACCTTGCTCAAAGGAAACTTCTGTTCCTGCGCTAATTTGTCCTGTAATGATTAAAACCAACGCTGTCATGGTACAAACGACAACCGTATCAATAAATGGCTCTAATAATGCTACCAAACCTTCACTAGCGGCGTATTTTGTTTTTACTGCCGCATGTGCAATGGAAGACGAGCCAATTCCTGCTTCGTTAGAAAACGCCGCTCGTTTAAACCCTTGAATCATCACACCAATAAAACCACCTGCAACACCTTCATAACTAAACGCTCCATTGAATATTTCGCCAAATGCCGCTGGAATACTTTGATAGTTGATTCCTAAAATGACAATAATCGCAAAAACATACACAGCAACCATTACTGGAACGACTTTGTCGGTGACTTTTGCTATTTTTTTAATCCCGCCAATAATTACAATTCCAACACAAATTGCCATGATAATTCCAAATAACCAACCTTTTCCGTATAAGATACTTTCTTCGCCACCAGTTACATATTGAAATAGTTGAAACGCCTGATTTACTTGAAACATGTTTCCGCCACCAAACGAACCACCGATACACATAATTGCAAAGATTACTGCTAAAATTTTACCCAAACGCTTCAAGCCTTTTTCGTGTAAACCTTTCCGTAAATAATACATTGGCCCACCATATACGACACCATTTTCGTCTACTTCTCGGTATTTTACGCCAAGTGTACATTCTACAAATTTGGACGCCATTCCTAAGAATCCGACTAGTATCATCCAAAACGTTGCGCCTGGTCCGCCAATGGATAATGCTATGGCAACTCCCGCAATATTTCCCAATCCGACCGTGGCAGACAAAGCCGCTGTGAGTGCCTGAAAGTGTGAAACTTCGCCTTCGTTTCCTTCAACTCGGATAGTATCAGGTTGATCGTTGTTTTCCGTTGTAGAAATTGATTCAGAAACTTCAATTTTGTGATCGTCTTCTAAATCGTCATAATCGCCTTTTACAACTTTAATTGCTGTAAAAAATCCGCGAATGTTGATGAATTTAAAATAGCCTGTAAAATAACTTGCACCAATAATCAGTACGATTAAAACCCACGGAATTCCTACTTCGCTTGTGATTGGTATTTCTGCAAAAATGGCATCGGTAAACCAACTTGTTGCATTTCTGAAGTTTTCATTGATACGCGCATCCAATGATGATGATTCTTGTTGCGCATAGGAAAAAAAAGGAATTAAAAAAGCTAGGTAAGATAATCGTACTGATTTCATCTGTTCGTGTTTTGATTGGCACGAAGATGAAATTTAAAAGTACTTCAGAAAAGGTTACGCATTGCTGTTTCTAGGTTTCTGAATGGTTAAGTATGTACTTAAGCATGCGGTATGTGTGTATAGATTCAACCGTTTTTAAAGGTTTACTTCTGTAATTTTTTGATCTTTTAAAGTTGCTCCCAAATATCCGTCATCTTTTTTTCTTTCAAAAGATAGCTCAAAATTCACGTTACTTTCTTTTAAAGAACCGATGTATGACAAATGAAAATCTGTTATTTTTTGATCTTGGAATTCGCGTTTTAAATCTTTATCACTTGCGATTATAGCAACAATTTGAGCTTTTATGCTTTCCATATTGTTACGTATGAATTGAACAGTTTCTATTTGATTGTCAGAAGGACCTTTTTCATTTCCTACTAATAAAATAAATAATGCTGTATTTTCTGTTTTGGATGTAGCATCTAATGTCCAAGTAGTTTGTTTTGAACTATTCTTTTTTATACGCGCTTTAAATGTGCCTATTTGTGTGTCTACTATTACTTTTTTTCCGAATAATAAATTTCCGATTCCCAACATTGAAATATTTATTTTTTAATCCAATTAAATGTTTATTCACATTCAATGGTGGCAAATTTAAGTAAATCGTTTTCAGTTGCGTATGCAATGAGTTGTTCTTTTCCTCCTGAACCGCTTATTTTGAGTATTTTTTTGATTTGATAGATATGTGCCTGAAAACCATCAACACTAATGTGCATAGCTTCGGCAATTTCGGTATACGATTTTTTTGCACCACAAATACCTAAGTTGGCTAAGACTTCTTGTTGTCGGTCAGATAATTCGGTTTTGGAAGCTTCTTTGAGTTTACTGATTTTCTTTTTTGTACGATTGAGTTTTTTTGTCAATGATTGAATGGTATCAATGTGACTTTCATTCGCAATTTTTAACTTTTTGTTTTCAGATTGTAACGTATTACGTTCCGTTTCTAACAACATAAATTCTGAATGTTGTTGTTCTTTTTCCGAAAGGAATTTCCAGCTATATAGAAGAATTGAGAATAGTAATATGAAGATGAATTTGAACGAAAGTGCCGTAATAATTCCAATTAAACTCCAGTTTGATAAACTTATGTATTCCTGTACCATTTCGTACGGAACAATTCGGTGTGAAACCGCAATAACGATTAATATGAATAATAAAAAACAAGGTAAATACATGAATTTCATGTTTCTACTCGTAAATGCTTTGTTTAGTTCGTATAACAAAGCCAAGGCTACCACTAACGAAATTGGAATGTCTATCAACCAAATAAAACTGTTGTTAATGTCTTGATTGTTAAATGATGTTGCTATAAAAACGAAGGCTATCATGCTAAAAATTCCAGAGAATAACATGCTAAATTCTTTTACAGAAAATCGTTGTACAATACGAACAATCATGTTTCTATTTTTTTGATGTTCGATAGAAGGCAATGATAGTAAAATGAATAACGAATTGATTAATGAAATGAATACACTCCAGTATATCAGCCATTTAGAACTAGTTGAAAATGTAAGGTAGTTTGAAAATAGTAGTGTTACAAATGCGCCAATTCCCCATGAAAAAATTGCCAAACCAAACCATTTGATTCCGCTAATTGTGTTCATGTTTTTTTGCTTTCGCTCTTTGTCATAGATTCGTTGAATGACAAATGCTGTAACCAAACAGACAATTGCCGTAACTGTAGATTCTATGTGTGCGTACATGTGTTTTTGATTGATTGATGTTTTAAAGGTACTTAAAATAGCGTGAATGAAGAGTATTGTAAACCTAAAAAACGTTACTTGAATTTTTAAGAATATAAATTACACGGTATGGCTTTATACTAAAAAAGTTGCAGATTTTGACTAAAAACTCAGTGTCAATTTTATCATATATATATTATATAGACTGTGAAATACTGAAGCATATAAGATTGAATTATTGTATTTTTCCGTCTTGTATTGTGGCACACGATTTTGATTTTTGGAGTCCATATCGAATGCCATTTTTTACTTGAAAATTTCGGTATAAGCTACCGTTTTGTCTCCAAGCCTTCTGAAAACCATCTTGTTTGTCATCTCTGTAATTGTAGATATACGCTATATTTCCATTAGAATACCAACTTTTCTGTATTCCTTCTTTTTTATCATTGAAGTAATTGTATTCAAATTTTAGCTTTCCAGTCGTTTGCCAGTATCCAGTTTGTTTTCCTAACGAAACATTATTTTTGTAATTTCGTATTTCGTAAATCGTGTTATTTTCATGAAAACTTTTAAATGTTCCGTGCAATTTCCCATTCAATACGGAGCTAAAGGTTTTTATTTTATTTCCTTTTAATTCTTTATATATAATACCCGAATAGGTTACGTTATTTAAATAATAAATTCCATTTATAAATAAAAGTTTCGGATTGCTAAAGGCGACAGTATCTTTAGGTATATCACTTGTGTTTATGGTATAGTTAAACACTGTTACTTCTTTGCCAACTGTATGTTCATTTTCAGGTTTACACCCAATTAATGAACTTAGAATCAATAAGGAAATAACAGCGCTATTGAACTTTTTTTTTGTTAAATAGATACTCAAATTATTGAGTGAATGTTCCTTTAGTACCATGATAAGCTCCTGATTTTATTACAAATAATCCAGAAGTAGAGTATTCTTCACTACTTACGTGATAATGGTAAATTTCTTCTGAAAAATCAGCAGTAGTACCTACATGACCTCCATTTACATCTAAATCACTTGGATATGATTCATCTTCATCTTTTCTTCCATATACAGGAAATCCATCTCTAAGAAAGCCAATTAAATTATTGTCATCAACAGTTAAGTACGTACCTTCACAATGGTAGTGATAATCTTCGCCAGGGCCAGGATGTGCACCTGTAGCGTCAAAAGTACTCCATGCAATTTCTGTTAAAACTCCCATACCTTCATAATCGTTGTAAATAGGTGCTCCATTTAATGCCATTCCAACTGCACCTAATTCAGTTTCTTCTTTAAAACTTGATTCTATTGGATTTGTAGGTATTGTCATTGCATAATTATGCGCTATCATGGATGTGTTTGCATTGGCATGATTTGTTCCAAGGAAATCTTCATACATTTCATGCCCAACTCCCCAATAAGGTGTTTTATGATCTGGTAATCCTGTACTGCGAATGGTAATATTATCGCCACTCACCTCTACAGTTACACCATCGGTATAATCATTTGAAAAGCTACTTTGTACAACAGTTGTAATATCTACTGTTCCTTGTTCATTAGTTGTTGTTGTAGCTGTTTCATTGTCACTACAACTCATAAGTAGTAACATACTTATTGCTAAAATTAAATATTGATTTTTCTTCATTTTTTTCTATTTAATAAATTACACTCGTACAAATAGTAATTAGGTTACTAGTTAGGATGCCTTTTTTTAAAAAATCTTGCACTTAGTTATCATTTTTATTTTAGAACATATTTTCAACAACACGTAACTATCTAACTTTCAATCAATTAAATTGAAAAAAAATAATTATATGATGGACTAATTAATGTGTTGCCATTTGAGTTTATATTCAAATGTGTACTAATTTATAAACTAACAAAGCTCTTAATTTTTTGTATTGTATTTTTGTGTGATGTCTGATGAAAATTTCCCCATAGCTACGAATATCGATACTATTGATTTGCAACTGCAATTAGAACAGTTGCAGAAAGAGTTTGCTGTTGCTGAGCAAAAAGTACACGAATTTGAAATCCTTTTATACAAACATTTAGGAGATGAAATTATTGAAGTGCAAGAATTGACGTTGATTTATAAGGAATTGAAACGCAACAAGAAGCAAAAACGTCAATTACAAAAACAACGTGGAAAGAATTATGTTCAGCCAAAAGGTTTAAAAGTAGTTGAAGAAACTTCATCAAAAGAAAGTATTGAAGATGATTCACACGAAAGAAAACGCTTGTACCGAGAAGCTATGTTTCATGTACATCCGGATAAGTTTTCGATAAATTCAACAGAAATTGAGTTGGCTACGGAAGTTACAACCAAGTTGGTTCAAGTGTATCAAGAAGGTGATTTGAAAGCATTAAAAGCGTATCATGCGCACATTTTTAGTAATGTATCTTTATCAGCACTTACAAAAACGACTAATGTTCAAATTCAAGCCAATCCGCAAACACATTTGCTAGCTGAAATTGAAACTATTAGCGAACAACTAAGCCAACTTAAAAATAAATCAACGTATATAGTTTTAGAGACATATGAAAACCCGTATGTATTTATTGATGAGTTGAAAGCCTATTACAAAGATAGGCTCGCCAAGCTTCGAAAACGCACCCGAAAAGCATTTAAATAAAAAGATTATAAAAAACCTCTTTTATCCTTTTAAGCTAATGTTAATTCAAGATCACAGTCACACTCACTTGGTCCACATAAATAACTTGTTTTAGAAGTATTTCCACCTTTATACTTTCAGTAAATCTGAGTGAAGAAATTGTTTTTTTACACAATGCCAAACTTTTAATGTGTCTTTTTCATAACATTTTAGTTTTGGTTTATAATTCATTTAAAGATACAAAATTTAAAAAGAGGTTACCTTTTTAGGCAACCTCTTCTGGAAACTATTGTGCATCTTTTAAGATGTCTTGAAGACATGGTATTGAAGAGCATACTTCACCATTTGTACAATCAATAGTTGGACACGATATACATGACCAACAAGAAATAGCGGTTACCGTTACAACAGTTCCTCCTTTAATTTCTTTTACTTCTTTTTTACTTAAATCAGAAATTGATGTTTTGTTTAAGTTTAAATTTTTGATGTTTCTTTTTTTCATAATTTTATATGTTTTGGTTTATAAATTAGTACGATAAACAATACTAAAAAGGAATGTTTTTTACATTTCTCGTAGTTTTCATCTACTCTGAGATTGATGACTCATAATTAACAAGCAACATGAGTTACACAACCTTCAGTAAATTCTTCCATACAACGAATACAGAAACTAATTCCTGTTTCTACCATACATGTCGGATGGTGTGTTACACAACCAATGTCACTCATTACACAATTGAAAGCTGTTGGATCTCCACCTTTAATTGAGTGTGCGTGCGTCAATGTTGATACTGTTTTTTTACTTAGTGATAAGCTTTTTAACTTTTGTTTTTTCATAATAATAAAGTTTTAATTAATTATGAAACGAATGTATAAAACGAACTCAATGTAGTAGTACTTATACATACAAATGCGTATAGATGGTCACAACAATACCTTAAAATTTAAGTCAGAAAAATCACTATTTCAAACACTTTTGCACACATTTTTTACTCGCCATTATATTTTATAAAGATATTACGTACAACTATTTCTTAAAATCATGCTAAAAATCATTGATTTCACGTTTCTTTTGGTGTTAATGTACCCAATCGTACGATTGACACTAAATTCTAAGTATCTTTAATAGAAAAAAATTGATGTCATTTTCTTTCTTAGACCTTGTGTTATTCGCTGGAATAATTCAAGGAATATTCCTTATTTTTTCTTTACAATTTGTGTCTCAAAAAAATAGAGACGCCAATAAAATATTAACTATTATTATTGGACTTGCTACTTTTATTTTTGCAGGAAAAATGGCGCTGTTTCAAATTAAAGTTCCTTGGATTTGGCGACCAGCCTTACTAACCGATTGTACTATTTATCTATTTGGACCATTATTATATATGTATTTTAGAGCCTTAGTTTTTAAAAATCATCCCAAAAGTATATTGTCCTTTAAACACTATATTCCGTCACTTTTATTATTTGCTTTTTTCTGTTGGTCGTTAACTGTTACAACTGAAGAATATTTTAAATTGAGCTATACCACAACCATCGGAATCATTTATTTTGTGATGGAATTTTCCGGAGTAGCACTATTAATAACATATACAGTTATGTCCTACAAAATTGTAAGAAAAATTAAACACTCTGAACTAAAAGAATTAGTGCATGCACGTAAATTATCCAGGTACCTGCAATTTATACTGATAGGACTTTGTATGATTAGTGCTTTTTGGTTATTTGGAATTTTAAAAACGTATATCTTACATAGTTACAGTTCGTATATTATTTACCAACTCGTTTGGATTAGCACGGCAACGTTTCTTTTTATTGTTGGGTATTTCAGTTTTACACAACCAGAAATTATTCGCTTGCCAATTGACAAGAAAACCATTAAGAAAGATCGGTTGCGTAAAGATGAAGTTGAAACTATAAAAGAAAAACTAACACAACTCATTCTTGAAGAAGAAATTTTTGCTCATTCAGATTTAAGTTTAAAAATTCTAGCTAAAAAAGTAGACACTTCTGCCAATAACTTATCATGGTTGTTGAATTCTGTTTACGGAAAAACATTTTATGAATTTATCAATGAATACAGAGTAAAAGCGTTTTTATCGAAAGTGAAAGAAGGCGAACACAAAAAGCAAACGATATTAGGAATTGCAATGGATTCAGGGTTTAACTCAAAATCTACGTTTAATAAATCGTTCAAGATGCTTATGAATGATACACCTTCACGCTATATTGAAAAAAATTTTTCTTGATATTATTTAGACTGATCTCGGAAGAGTTTTTTAAATTTTCGTTTGTCTTTATATTTTGCAAATACAGGTGCATTTTCAACACGTTCAAAACCTTGTAATCCTAGTTCTTTTGCTTTTTTAAGATATGTAATAGTGTTGCCTAAATCGTTATTTCGTGCGTAACTTTCTGCCAATCTGTAAAACCAATAAGCTTGTTTTGGTCTGAAATGAATTAAAACATGATCACAATACAAAGCATGTTGGTATTTTTTACTATTTGTAAACAGTACTGACGATTCATATATGCCTGCATACACAGTATATCGTAATCGTTTGAGCATTTTTAGTTTTTGATTATTTTTTTCTGCTTCAATTTCGTCCGTTAGTTTGCCTATTTCTTTTTTCC
The DNA here is from genome assembly GCF_965283645.1 of Kordia sp. Lineage (GTDB taxonomy): Bacteria > Bacteroidota > Bacteroidia > Flavobacteriales > Flavobacteriaceae > Kordia. The sequence continues at coordinate 1,546,005 of NZ_CBDIPG010000001.1, forward strand.
ACCATTTATAATTATCAAACGATTTTGCTTTGATGAGTTCATGCGTAAATCGTGTAGAAAATACTTCATATCTAGCATTTTCTTCTTTAATATTAGAAGCACGCGTAACTACTTCTTGTTGATATTCTTTTGTGTTTTCTAAATGATCAATTTTAGCTTGAATACTATCTAAAGTATAATAATTTGAAAAGTTGTTTATCAAGCTTTTATATTCGTGTACAGCTCTAAATTGATAATGATTGTGTGCTAATGAATCTGCAATTTCATATTGAGATTCGTAATAGTTTTTCACAAAAGTAGAATCAACCATTCTCAATTTCTTTTCATAAGCTTGCAATTCTAACCAACTAAATGCACGTACAAGTTGTTCTTTTGGCGGCCATCGGTGTGAATCTTCATAAACCAACAATTCGTTCGGAACTTCATATTGATCCAATGCAGCTTTCGTAGTAAACATTTCCTGATAATTCATATCTTCATCACCAACCAACGCTACATATGAAAATAATTCCGCACTTGGTGTAAATGTTTTGTCCACAGGCAAACCTGCGCCACACGCAATAACGCCTTGCACTTTTCCTGTAACAGCGGCAATAGCGCTTGCCAATCGTGAGCCACCAGAAAATCCTGCGGTGTATAATTGGTTTTTATCAATAGAAAACTTCGCAAATATGGTTTTTAACAACCTACTTGTAACACCAAAATTTACAGGATATGGAACTCCATTTTTAGTTACGTTAGAACAAACCAATACGTAATTGAACTTTTCTGAGGCAGTTATAAAAGGACGAATTCCATTTTTTCCGCTTCCACTTGGATCAAATATAAAAACGACTGCATTTTCTATGGAAGCATCATATGAAGTTGGAAGGTATAATGCATAAGTTTCCGAACCTTCTGTAGCTACAGGAAGTCCGTCAAGTAATTGTCCTCTGGTAAATTGATCAGTTTGACCAAATCCGAAAGAAGTACAACAATAACAAATAAGAAGAAAAATGGTACGCATCGGTTTTGCACTTTGACTTAAAGTTACAGAATTCATGGAAAGTATTCCTATTTTTAACATTTTCTAAGGTATTATATAGATAAATTTGAAAAACGAAATGTATTTTCTACATTTATATAATGCTCGATATCAAATACTTCTCAATTTAAAAAACAGTAATAATCCAACTTATGAAAAAACTATATTCTCTACTTTTTGCAATATTTTTATGTGTTGTAATTTCAAGTTGTAATAGTTATAAAGCTACACTTCTCAAAATGAATTAAGTGCATTACAAACAATTATGACAGGTTCATTTGATAGTAGCGAGCAAGCCGCTAGCGACGCAAGTTATTACAATATTTCATTACACATGTATCCTATTTGGAAGTCAAAAGATGGTTATTGGCTGTATGTTGAACAAGCAATTAGCGCAAATCAATTAAAACCATATCGTCAACGTATATATCAATTAGAAAAACTAGAAGATGGTTCGTTTTCAAGTAAAGTTTACACGTTAGAAAATCCTGAAAATTTTATTGGAAAGTGGAAAACACCTGCATTTTTTGATCAATTCGATGCTTCTATCTTAAAAGAACGCGAAGGTTGTGCGGTAATTTTAAAGAAAAACGGCAACAGTTATTCTGGAAGTACCATCGATAAAGATTGTAAAAGTACAATGCGTGGCGCAAGTTATGCAACTTCAGAAGTTACAATACAACCTAATGTTATTGAAAGTTGGGATCGTGGTTTTGACGCAAATGACAAACATGTTTGGGGCGCTGAAAAAGCTGGATACGTTTTTAAACGTTTGTACTAATTCTCAAAACATAGAAAAGCCGTTGATTATAAAAATCAACGGCTTTTTTATAACATATGTGACATTATTATGATGCTGCAGCTGATGGGCAGATAAAGAACATGGTAAATGGACACGCGTCTCCTAAACACGTTTGCGGCCATCTGATTGCGTCATCGTGTGCATCTTGAATTCCACCTTTAATATTCTCTAATTTAGAAATTTGAGCTTTCTTTAATGACAGTTTTTTTAATGTTTGTTTTTTCATGAGTTGTAAAGTTTAGATTGTTTTATATTTTGTTTGATGCTGTAAATTAAGTCTAAAAAAATAGTGCCCGCAACAAACATAACAACGTATTTATAAATTCAGATTACAAAATTCAGGACAATTAAAACAGTACTTCGTAAAGTAAAAATGGATCTTTTGTTACTCTTTCGCTCTGTATTAAACTCCTATTTAAAGCATTTTTTTTGTGAATTGTAAATTGTTCTGCTGATGTATTTAATTGAATTTTGTTTGATATATTCTTCTTCTAGTACTATCAACAACAACTACATTTGTTAAGTTTGAAATTGTGGACTGATAGAGACTTCCCTCCGTGAATACGGTTGCCCTGAGAAGTCTCGTGTATCAGCATAATCAATGAATACTATAGTTCTTAAGTTTCCTGTACTTACAGCATCATCATATTTAGATTCTTGTGTATAACAAAGGAGATTAGTGAATTATTCCTTACTAAAAAATAGTTTACTTCATAAAATTTACTCCTATTAGTTTTACAGACATGAAAGTACTTCCTTTTAGACGAGTACAAACAAAAAATGTATAAACCGACACGATTTATACATTTTTGGTATGATATACTTTCTGTTTAGATGAAACTACGTATTTCTTCGATATGGATTTTATAAAAAAAAGAGAATTTGACTTAAAAGATCAATGTATGAGCTTCGTGGATCATTTATTGCTCTTGGTTTGTCAACATTTAAGTTGCAGTATTTTTGAGTAAAGAAACTGTAAATGACTGGAACAAAGCAGTTTTCATTCAGTTAAAATTGTAGATACTGATTTGATATTAGAGTCAATTTCGGGTTTACATACGTTATTTTAGATCTGTAATAAAAAACAATTCTGCATGAATTGTGACATAGTCAAATCTATGCAGAATTGTAATTATAGAATACTATACAAAGTGATTAATTTGTAGTTTCTTGTTTTTTCATTTCTTTGGCAATTTCTTCCTTCATGAAATTATGTTGCTTCATCATCTTCTCGTGGTCTTTTTCCATTTGCGCATGCTCTTCTTTCATTTGCTTGTGCTGTTTTTCCATTTCAGTGATTTCAGCTTGGATTTCAGTATCGCTTAAGTCTTCAAATTTAGCTTTTAACTGATTGTGTGATGCAATAATTTGATTGTGCTTTTTTATAATATCACCATGTTTTTTAAGAATTGCTCCATGTTGTGCATAATCTTTTAAGATGGTTGAATCTTCTTCTTCTATTGAATTAATTTCTTTTTTAAATTCTTCATGCTCTTTCACCATCATCTCATGCTCTTTCTCAAATTTTTGGTGAGCTTCGGAAAGCTCATTACTGTGCTTAAGAAGTGAATTATATTCTTTTATTAATTCTTGTTTTTTATTGCTACATCCCAACAATACAAAGGACATAACTAAGATAAGTAAACTTGTATTCTTCATTATTTTATATTTTATTGATTAAAAGCTTTATAATCTCAAAATTAACAAATATTATAAAATATAATTAACAATCTAGATTATTTTTTTAAGTGACGAAACTTGAGAATCAGTTAGTATTGTTTCCTAATAAGCTAAAATCAAATTTAAAAATTAATGATTTTCCAAAAAATTCAAAACATGTGTAGTAGCAATGACTCGCGTTACTTTTTAGACACCATACTATGCGCTCATTTCTATTTTTATTCGTTAATCTTAAAAGTAAGTGTTACATATTTCTTCGATATTGTAAATTATCTTTCTAATAAAGTTTAGGAAAGAATCTTTAGACTATTTCCTAAATAACGAAATTTATCTTCTTATTTTATGTTTGAACGTATCTGAGTATTTTACATTCTTCCTTCCTCTTTTTGTCATTTTCTGACATGAGTTTAATTGATGTTTCCATGACAAAGTTGCTACTTTTTTAAAAAAATCATTATCAAATCTAAAACTTGAAAGATGTGTACAAAATAAGATAGCCAAGGTTGTTATTCGTTCTTACTTGTGTTAGTGTATTTCCATTTGAGAGCGTATTTACAAAATTGTAATTATTTAGCTCAAATAAAGTTAACAACGATCTGCCTTCTAAAGAAAAAGAAAGCTTATCCGAAACATCATATTTGAGAGAGAGATTACAATCTGGCACATTAAACCTATCTTGGTTTATGTTATAAAACATATATTCAAAATCAAATTTCCAATTTATTTTATCTCCATGACCTTTTACCATAAAAGTATTTGTGATGATTGATTGCTGGGTAATATCATCTCCATTAATTTTAAAAGTACGATGGTTCCATTTGACATTGTTCGTAATTTCTTTTATAAAAAATTTACGCGGAAGAAAGCTCAATTTAAAAGAAGGTTCCCACATATTATTATTTGCCCGAGCGTTTTGATTATTAAAAAATGTTGAATATTTGCTTGATAAATAATTCAATCCTGCTCCAATATCAAGACGATGATATGAAGAACCCATATAGATACCTTTTTTTCCTCCAGCTTTGATTGAATGTGTTTCTTTTTTATCAAAAACTCTATTTGAATAATAAAAAATATTATTTGATACGGAGTCAAGTACACTTTGTAGAAAATCTTGTTCTTGTCTATATCTATAAACAAAATTTAAGTTTTTTGATCGGGCAACATTACTATTAAACCAGCTAAGAGAAACTTCGTCTTTGGTGGAGTATTCTTCTATATGCTTATCACTATTAGTATTGATGATTCTATTATTGTAGTTTCTCACAATTGTATCATATAGCGAGTTTATATCATAAAATTGATAATTATGCCACATCCTTAAAATTAAGTTGTTCTGTGTTTCAAAATTATACTTGAGAAAATGAGACATATTTAAAAACTTTCTATTATCAGTATTCTCAGTAAGAATTAACGACGGAGTTACCGTAAAACCATAGTCCAGATTTTTGACTGAACCATTTAAAGATAAAAATGATTCAACAATAGAGATATTTCTTTCTAAATCAGAATTGTCATCAATACTATTTAAAAGATTAAGGCTACCTTCTTCTTTATTATTTTTTATGGCTAATCCTGCATTAAAAGTTGCCTTTTTTAACCTAAAATTAAAATTAAATGAGTTTCCTAAATATTGTTTGGAAGACGAACCTTGTTGGATAACATCTTCAATATCAATATTGGTAAGTTTTGTTTCAAAATCCTTTGAATTTTTCTCATAATAATAATCCAGATTGAAGTTAAAAGCTGTATTATCTGCTAGTAGATGGGTTAATTTTAAAGCATTATTCACTGTGAAATTTTTAGGATTGTACCGTGATTGTTCTTTTAAAAAACTTGTAGTTGGCACAAAAATAGAGGTTACATTTTCATTTTCTTTTTTAAAATTTATTGCAATGGTGCTCAACACATTCTGCAAAACTGTTTTTGGCGAAAGAATGCGGCTATAATTAGCTGTTGCTGAATAAAAGTTACCTTTGTCAATATTTTCTAAATTGCTCTTATTTAAAAGCGTATCACCAATGAAAGTATTATATTCTACTTCTCTTTTCGTATTGATATTTCCGTGATAGAAAACAATTCCGGTTTTACTATTGAGACCTTGCCAGCGTAATGTGAGACTGCTATTAGTCACAAAATTTCTAGTAGTTTGGTAATCCTCAATAAAAAAAGGATATAATATATTATTTAATTCTTCAGTAGCGTATTCTCGCACCGAAGCTGAAACATCCTTTTCACTTAATTCTTTTGTTCCTGTATTGTTGGTATGCGAAGTAGCAAAAGCATTTAGTTTGTCAGAAAAAAAGAATCCTTTCCCATTTACTCCATATTTATCTTTAAAACCATACCCTAGATCAATTTGTGTTTTTAAAATGCCTTTGAATTTTGATTTGGTCTCTATGTTAATAACTGGATCTCGTATGCGTTTGAAATCTAAAGTGAACTTATCTTTATAATTGTCTATTATCTGAACATTTTCCATAATCTCATAATTAAGATTATCCAAAGCAATACTATTCTGATTTATAAAGACCTCTTTACCATTAATCAATACTTTATTAATTTGTTTACCCTGATAGGAAATTGTTCCTTCCTCACCCAGAATAATTCCATCTGTCTTATTAAGCATTTCTCGTAACGTACTTTCCTTACTCAAATTCATACTTTCAGTATCAATATTGAGCGTGTCTGTAATTTTTTTTGCTTTTAAGACCACCGTTTCTAATTGCGTTACACTTTCTTCAACAATAATGATCAACGGTAATTCCATTTCGTCTACTTGTACAATGATGATTTTTTCTTGATAACCGATTCCAGTTACATTGACACTAACTTGCTTTATGCTAATAGGAATTTTGAGAGAAAAGCTACCTTGCTCATCACTATATGCGTAAGTAATAGGTTTTTGTGTGTCAGTAGTTTCTTTTACGACTACGTTAGCAAAAGGAACAGGATTACCTTCAATATTTTTTATTATACCTGAAATCTCTTTTTTTTGTCCATACGAACAAAAAATACAGGTAAAAAATATTATTAGGCTAAGCTGTTTCCACATCCGATGTCTTGTTAATCATAGTTATATTACCGTATGCCGCAACATTCCATACTATCATCAAGGCTGAAAAGGCATATAATTGCATCATCACGGCAATGCTTGCATGCATAAGTATTACACCAGCTATAACATATTTTCTCGTTTTCTTATTGTATACTAAGAAAGGATATGAAAACTCTAATAAAACAGTACCAATCCCGACTATGGTTAAAATCAGCGGGTAAAAAGAATAGTAAGAATTATCTACTGAAGCAATTGCTTTCCAAACGGAATTTCCGTTCCACCAACCTATATCAAGACCTTTTGCAATTCCTGAAAAAAAGTAGGCAATAGCCAAATGAATTTGTATAATACGTCTGTAATTTAAAGAGTGGAATAGCAACAAAAAACTGGACAAAAAGTTAAGGGAGTTATGTTGCTAATTTTTGATTTTCCATATCCTGTTCAAATTCTTCAATAGATCTTAATCCTAAAAATGAATGCAATCTTCTTTTGTTATACCAAGTTTCTATCCATTTAAAGATTGATACTTCAGCTTGAGATCTGCTACCATATTTATGATAATATACCCATTCCACCTTAAGAGATTTAAAGAAAGATTCTGCTACTGCATTATCCCAACAATTCCCTTTTCTACTCATAGATTTCTTCACAAGCCCTTTATAACTTTTGAGAACAGTATTGAATATATTACTTGCATATTGAGAACCTCTATCTGAATGAAAAATCAATTCCTGTATTATTTTAATATTTTTAGTAGCCATATGCCAAGCTGGTATAATAGTGTTCTCAGTACTTAAATCATTACTCATAGACCATCCAATGACTTTTCTGTTGAACAAGTCAATAATCACAGTTAAATACAACCAACCTTTGCTTGTGTATATATAGGTAATATCAGATACCCATACTTGATTTTTCCTATGGACTTTAAAATCTTGATTTAATAGATTAGGTACTACAGGATACTTATGATTACTATCTGTTGTAATTTTAAACTTATGTTTACGCTTTACAATTAGATTAAGTTCTCGCATCAATCTTGCTATTTTACGTTTAGATACATAATGACCATATTTTTCTAATTCAGCTTTCATTCTTTCTGCTCCATAGCTTTGATAACTATATTCAAAAATATGTTTGATGAAATAAATAATAGAATAATTGTTTAACCATCGTTTTGATGGTTCCTTGCTCAACCAACTATAATAACTACTCCTGCTTACTGCTAATACTTTACACATCTTCTCAACTGGAAACTTCAATTTATGGTGCTTTATAAATCTATATTTGTTCTGTCGCTCTTGGAGAAGATGCTCACCGCTTTTTTTAATATTTCATTCTCTAAGCGACTCTCTTGTAATTGTTTCTTTAGTTTGGCTATTTCTTTTTGATCATCTGTTTGCTTAGGATTTCCTGGTCCTGGAAAACTGTTTTTACCATATTCATTATACTCTTTTCGCCAACGATGCTGCACTGATATTGATAATCCTAATTCTCGGGAGGTTTCTTCTACATTACCCTTTTGATGGCTTAATGCTATTGCCTTGCGTTTAAATGCTTCTGTGTAAGTCTTTCGTTTTTTTGACATCTTTCAAAGTTAAGTTAATTAATGATTTAATCTCTTAACTCTATGTCCAATCAAATGTAAATATTCCATTACTTTTTCTAACCATAAAATTGTATTCCAAAGAGATTCCATAGTAGCTTGATTCTTCAGCCAAACTCTTTCATTATTATCTAACTTTACATATTTGTAACTTGAAAAAAATTTTCCTTTTTTTAGAGCGTTACTCTGCAGAATATCAGAAAATTTATTTAATTGAATTTGATCTTTATGTCCCGAAGCTGTAGAATAATAAACAAATTTTTTTTCCAATATAGTATAAACACCATCTTTTCTATGAATACCTAATAAAACTTCTTTTCCTTCTTTCTTCAAGAGATTAATAATTGCTGAAGTTTCGTCAACAAAATAATGACCTGCATTTTTTTCCAAGTTATTACGCTTAATTCTAGCTTTTAAAATATTTATTTTCATAATAAGTTTTTTATTAACACAAAAGGAGATAAGGGATTCCAATTTTTTATTACTGTATATCCTTGATATGTGCCTCCTTTTTTTGATAAATAATTAAAAACCTTTTTTAATCTAGGCGTAACAGTATTTGTTACAACTTTTATCTTATCAGCAACATTTGCTTTAAGGGTAGTTTCTACTAATTCCATACTCCCTGGTGTTATTACTTTGGTAAAATTGATATTTACCTTAGCCACTCCATTTTTTATCGACACAAAATAATGATATGTTCCTAAGTCATACATAGCTTTTGCAGATTCATCACTAAACTTTACTGCACCAGCTGCTACATTGACTCCTTTTGACGCTTTTTTTAATTCATATGCTTTATATAACCATTTCCTTCCTTGGAAAATTTTAATAACAACAATTTCTCCAACAAGCAACTCAACCGCCATTTTTTCTGCCTTGATACCCAGCTTCAGCATCTTCCCCCATTATTTGGTTATTAACATCTAGTTCACTGAGTCCCTGATTTTTGGCCATTTTACTAGCCATACGTTGTCGAATCATTCTTTCTGCTCCCGCTTCACCACAACATTCTTCTTCTACTGTATCACTTACGGCAGAATTAGAACTTTCAGTTCCATCAGCATTTAAACCCTGACTAGCCATTGCCTCATCGTAAGAAACTGCTTCTCCATTTCCATTTTCATATTGCCCAGAACTAAAATTATAATGCTCACCATCTGCTCCACTAGGATCAGCAAAGAATATAGGATTATTATCAAAAGCTTGATATGGAGAGTAATCATGATGTGTTATTGGGTCTTGTACTACCCAACGTGCAATGGCAGGATCATACTGACGCATATCCATTTCAAACATGTTATTTCCAAGTTCATTACTTTCCTCAATTCCATTGTATCCATACTGATGGTCACGTCCAGTTATTTGAGAATTATACCCTTTATGTTTCAATCCAAAAGGATAGTAATCTACTTTCAAGTTTTTGAAAGACTCTCAATAAACAACTTAATCATATGATTTTTAATGATTTATTTTCAATGAACGTGTATTTTTATTGAGAATTTTCAATTTATCATTACTATCCCCAAAAGTAAATCTTTAAATGAGCTTCAAGATAAATCTTACTTTTTGAAAAACAAATTGTTCTTCTAATTAATCGTTTGATATGTGTTCGTAAGGTTAAATTCATTCTTTCAATTTTGTTGGTACAATATTGAAAGCGTTTGTGAATTTCTTTTGGAATTAAACTTGAATAAATATTTAAACGATCTGTATAAATTCTATTGGGTTGGAGTAGGAGAACTTTATCAATAACAAATTTCAAGTTTTCTGTGTTTCTATTGCCAATTACAAAACCAATTACATCCTTGGTTTTCCGTTCGATAGCATAAGTCAAATAATTTTTTGTTTCTTTATTTCCGATTCTCACGAACATTTCATCTACTTCAAACGTGCATCCAAACTTATTGAAATATGGAATCTTAATCTGTTTACTAATCTTTAACATTCTTGACAGAACTGTTTTTGGAGAAATTTCTAATATTCTTGAAACATCCATAACTCCACAACTATTTTTTAATAATCTGGTAATCCAAATATTGGTAGTTACTTTATAAGCATTGTATGTATAATTATCTTGAAAATTGTGTTTGCAATTTTTACAATGATAACGTTGTCGACCATTTCGTTTCCCTTTTTTGATACAATGTGATTGATTACATTTTTTACAATTCATAACCACAAATATACCAAGCACCAATTTACACCACGAAGGGAAATAGATTCTTTATTTTATACACTCTAAGGAACTTTCATTATTTCAAAGAACTAGAATGAGCCTCAATTAAGAGACTCATTTTTTATTTAAGTTATTGATAGTCAATATCAAAATTTCACTTTTTTTCTAAAGCACCATTTTCACCCATTACCTATATGTACTTAAATTCATTATTGAACATATTTTGTCTTTTTGATAAAGCTCAATACAATAAATGAGATTAAGAAGAAAACTGCCAAGAATAACACAGACCATTGCATAGAACCTGTAATTGCATTTAACGCTCCAAACACCACCATTCCTAATACAATTGCTATTTTTTCAGTAACATCATAAAAGCTAAAATAGGTTGCAGTATCTTCTGTTTCAGGTAATAATTTTGAATAAGTTGAACGTGCTAAGGATTGAATCGCGCCAAGCACTAAACCTATTAATCCGCCCAAAGCGTAAAAATATAGTTCAATATTCGCTTGATTTTTATCTAGTGAAAATGCCACAAAACAAACAATTCCCCAAATGATAATTGTAATTTTTAATGCTGTTAAGTTTCCATACTTTTTGGAAACATTTGAGAAAATATACGCACCAAAAATTGCAACAAATTGTACTAATAATATAGCGCCAATCAAGTTTGTTGAAGGCAATCCTAATTCTGTACTTCCAAAAATTCCTGCCATGTAAATAATGGTTTGCACACCAACACTAAAAAAGAAGAATGACATTAAAAATGTACGTAATTGTGCATAATTTTTAAGTTCTTTCCACACTTTACCTAGTTCTTTAAAACCGCTAGTTAAATAGCCTTTTTGTGGTTTTCTTGTGGATTCATTCTTGGGCAATCTACTGTAGGTAACTTGCGCAAAACCAAGCCACCAAAGTCCAACAATTATAAAAGAAATACGAAATGCTTGTTCTACTGTTTCAAATCCAAATGATTCAAACTTCATAATCATTGCCAAACAAATGATTAGCAATAATATGGAACCAATATAGCCCATAATGAAACCTTTAGCACTAACCGCATCTTGTTGTTCGGGATGTGCAACTTCGGGTAAATACGCGTTATAGAAGACGATACTTCCCCAAAATCCAATTCCGGAAGTTATGGTCAGTAAAATTCCAACCCATAATGTTGATTCTCCTTGAAAAAAATACAATCCAATGATTGATAAAGAACCTAAAAGGCAAAAGAATTTTAAGAATTTGAGTTTGTTTCCTGTATAATCTGCAATTCCAGAAAGTATGGGAGAAATAAATGCTACAATTAACATAAAAAATGCTATCGTATAGCTCATTAATGTTTCTGGATTCCAATCTGTACCTAGAAATTGTATTTTTTCAGTAAGTTCATAGCTTTTAAATCCACTTGTAACCAACGCGTAATAAATTGGAAAAACGGCTGTACTTATAACCAATGAATATACAGAATTTGCCCAATCGTAAAATGCCCAACCATTAATTAGTTTCTTATCTCCTTTTTGCAATCCAGTTGTTGTGTCCATATTATTTTTTTAACTAAAAAAAGCTGTCCAAAAATGGACAGCTCCTAAAATACATATTTATTTTGAATGTCTTTGATTTAAAATCTTCCTATTGGGCGAAATGATGTTACACCAAACTTTTTAGCTTCCGTTTTTGCTAGTCCCGCTTCTGCTTGAAGGTTATCAATACGTGTTTGAGTTGCTGGATGCGTACTTAACATTTCTGGCGGAGCTTGTCCGTTACTTTTAGCGCCCATACGTTTCCACAATTCAGGAGCTTCATCTGGGTTATAGCCAGCAATTGCCATTAAATATACGCCTATTTTATCTGCTTCATTTTCATGTTTTCTACTAAAAGGCAACATTCCTAATACATTGGATCCAACTCCATAATACTGATTAAACGCTTGACGCGATTGTTCATCTTTTATGGCAATATTACCTGCAACCGCTAACCCTTGTTGAATATATCCTGCACTCATACGTTGCTGTCCATGATTTGCCAATGCGTGCGCAACTTCATGTCCCATAATTGCCGCTATTGCAGTTTCATTTTGAGCTACATCTAAAATTCCTGTATAAAAAACAATTTTTCCACCTGGCATACACCATGCATTTACTGCCGGATCGTCTACCAGATTGTATTCCCATTTGTAATCTGTTAAATATCCTTGTTGTCCATTTGCATTTAACCAACGTTCAGCCGCAACCGAAATTCGCTGTCCAACTCGTTGAATCATTTCTGCTTTTGAAGTTCCTCTAATTACTTTATTTTCATTTAGAAACTGGTCATACTGTGCAAAAGCTGTTGGGAATAATTGATCATTTGATACAAACGCTAGTGTTTTTTTTCCTGTAAAAGGATTTGTCGCGCATGACAAAATCAGCAAAAATATAGAGAGAAACATTATCTTTTTCATATTCTTATTTTTAAGGTTATTTGTTAAAATCTTTAATTATTATGTGACAAATTTACTGAATAAACAAATATATGATTAAACCAATAGATGTATTTCTTTAACTCAAAAAAAAACCTCAATTTTGAATTATCTTAGATATGTAACCAAAAAATGAGTCAAACTACACAAAATATAAAGTCCGAACCTGCTGTACAAGTACCCAAAGTAATTTTACACACAGGACGTTTTTTACAATTTATTTCCACTTCGCTTGCCGCTAAATATGCACAACGTTTGTTTATGACACCGTTAAAACACAAAATTCCAAAGCGTGAGTTTCATATGGACAAAGAAACGGAACAAACACAACTTGATGTGCCCGAAATTTTAAAAACGATAGTTGTATATCGTTATGGAAAAAGTGATAAAAAGATTTTATTAGCACATGGTTGGAGTGGACGCGGAACGCAACTAGTTAAAATTGCAGCTCATTTTCTAAACTTAGGATATGAAATTATCAGTTTTGATGCGCCAGCTCATGGAAAAGCCCTAGGTTCAACGACTTCCATGCCCGAATTTATTGAATCGATTCATGAAATAGAACAACATTATGGTCCTTTTGAATTTGCTATTGGACATAGTTTGGGCGGAATGGCGTTGCTAAATGCGGTTCGTGAAGGTTTTAAAGTTAAAAGACTTGTTACCATTGGTGCTGCAGATGTGATTACCGATATTATTCAACATTTTACACGTACACTTACGTTGAAAGATGAAGTTGGAATAAAGATGAAAGCAAATTTGGATAAGTTATTTGGGCGTGATATCGATTATGCTTCTGCACATAATGCCGCAAAAAAAGTACATATTCCAACCTTAATTATTCATGATGAAAACGATGTAGATGTTCCTGTAAGTTGTGCACATGCTATTTATAATGAACTATCTGACGGAAGTATTTATATTACTGAAAGATTAGGGCATAGAAGAATTCTCGGGAATAAAGATGTCATTCAAAAGATTGATACGTTTTTGTTGTCATCGAAATGATGAATTTATTGATTTGAAAATATAAAATTATATAACGTCATTATGAACAATAGTGAAGTAATTTGTTTCATAGCATGAGATTGCTTCGTCGAAACTCCTCGTAGTGATGTGTGAAATTTCGTTATGCTGTACTTTTTTAGTATCAATTCAGTATTGCACAAATAATTACTCAAGTTTCTTTACCTATCTTTTTTCTTGATGAAAAAAAACAAAAAAATCAATTCTGTCTGCAGGAAATTGCTAAGCAACATTCAGTATCTAAGCTACATGCGTTACGCTGTCGCGTCGCACTTCCGCTTGCTACTTCATTATTTCTTCAGACACACGCAAAACTATCATTGAACCTTTGAATAATCAAAACAAAACATCCAAACCGTTATAAATATTTGAAAATTAGCACATTTCGATATGTTGAACTTTGTGCTGAACTTGTTTCGGCATCAATTCAGTATTGCACAAATAATTACTCAAGTTTCTTTACCTATCTTTTTTCTTGATGAAAAGAAACAAAAAAATCAATTCTGTCTGCAGGAAATTGCTGAGCAACATTCAGTATCTAAGCTACATGCGTTACGCTGTCGCGTCGCGCTTCCGCTTGCTACTTCATTATTTCTTCAAGCAGACGCAAAACTATCATTGAACTTTGAATAATGAAATTCAAAATAATCAAAACAAAACATCCAAATCGTTATAAATATTTGAAAATTAGCACATTTCGATATGTTGAACCTTGTGTTGAACTTTTTTAGTATCAATTCAGTATTGCACAAATAATTACTCAAGTTTCTTTACTTGTCTTTTTTCTTGATAAAAAAGAAACAAAAAATCAATTCTGTCTACAGGAAATTGCTAAGCAACATTCAGTATCTAAGCTACATGCGTTACGCTGTCGCGTCGCACTTCCGCTTGCTACTTCATTATTTCTTCAGACACACGCAAAACTATCATTGAACCTTTGAATTTTAAATTTTCACATCTCGCAAAAGCGAATAAAAAAAGAGCCAAAACCTACTACAGTCTTGACTCTTGAATCTAAAATTTATAATTCAACATTTGGTGTTTCTTTATCCAATAATATGAATTTCAGAGAAATCTTTTGCTACAATCATAGCACCATTTTCATCAGTTTTTAAATCTGAAAGTGCTACAATTACGTTGTCTATTTGAACTTCTTTAGCTTTAAATGGTAATCCGTGAATGTTTAGTTTGAAGTTTTGATACGTGGTAATGTATTTTCCTTCTTTGTGTTGTTGAATGATGAGTTCGTTGGGTTTTCCTGTTAGTTTGAAGGTTCTCAGACTGTAACGACCTTTTGTATAATCGTAACCGTCATGTGCATCGTCAAATAGTTGCGAACGTTCTTTTCCTTCTTTGTAGTAAACTTCTAGTGTTACTTCGTCAATCTTTTTCTCACCAACATATTGTTGTATTGGATATTTTGGAATGATCGCACCTTCTAATATAAAAAGCGGCATGCTATCAATTTCTGCATCAACCCATTTTTCTTTTCCGCCTTCTACAAATTCATCAGTCCAGTAGTTGTACCATTTTCCGCGTGGAATGTACATTCTACGACCTTTGGCATTTGGTTCTTGAATTGGGCATACTAATATTTTGTCTCCAAAAACAAATTCATCTGTTCTGTAATGCGTTTGATGATCTTCTTGATCGAACATTACCAACGATTTTAATAACGGCGTTCCATGTTCTACTAAGTTCCAAAAAGCAGTATATAAGTATGGTAATAATTGATAACGTAATTCTACAAATTTTCGAACTACATCCGTAACATCTTCATCAAAAGCCCATGGTTCTTGATCGCCATGATCTCCCGAAGAATGCACTCTACAAAACGGGTGAAAGATTCCAAGTTGAATCCAACGTGTGAATAATTCACCTTGTGGTTGTTCAGCAAATCCACCAATATCACTTCCCGCAAAGGAAAAACCTGACATTGCCATACGTTGCGCTTGTACGTTTGCAATCCATAAATGTTCCCAAGTTGCGACATTATCGCCTGTCCAAGTTGAAGTATAGCGTTGTGTTCCAGAATATGCCGCACGTGTGATGACAAACGGACGTTTTGGATAGTTAAACTTCTTTAGTCCTTGATACGTTGCACGTGCCATTTGCATTCCATAAACGTTGTGTGCTTTTCTGTGGCTACATGGGTTTCCATCATAATCATGTCGGACATCATCTGGAAATGTTTTGTTTGGCACTTCCATTACGGCTGGCTCGTTCATATCATTCCAAACACCTTTGATTCCGATGTCTTCAATCAATTCTTTAAATAATCCTGACCACCAATCGCGTACTTCTGGTTTGGTGAAATCGGGAAAGTAACATTCGCCTGGCCACACTTTTCCTTTCATGTACGGTCCATCGGCACGTTTACAGAAATAATCTTTATCTAATGCTTCTTTAAAAACATCGTACTCTTTGTCTATTTTAATTCCTGGATCAATAATCGCAACCGTTTTAAATCCATCTTCAGCGAGTTCTTTTACCATTCGTTTCGGATCTGGAAAATGATCTTTATTCCAAGTGAAACAACGGAAACCATCCATATAATCAATGTCTAAATAGATAGCATCACACGGAATTTTTAAGTCTCTAAATTTCTTTGTGATTTCTTTTACATTGCTTTCCGGATAGTAACTCCATTTACATTGATGATAGCCTAATGCCCATAATGGCGGCAATTGATGTGGTTTTCCGGTTAAGTCTGTATAACTTTCTACGACATCTTGCATTTGTGGACCGTAGATGAAATAGTAATTCATTTCACCACCTTGCGCCCAAAAACTTGTTACATTTCTACGTTCATGTGCAAAGTCAAAATAACTTCTGAATGTATTGTCAAAAAAGATTCCGTAGGCTTTGTTATGATGCAAGCCTGTGTAAAACGGAATGGCTTTGTAGATTGGATCTGTATCTTTTCCGTATGCATACGAATCGGTTACCCAATTTTGAAAACGCTTTCCTTTTAGGTTTAAATGATCTGGCTTGTCTCCTAGTCCGAAGTAACTTTCACGCTCATTGACAGTTTTACTCATTTTTACGATGTTTCCACCATATTCATAGCTTTCTTCCCAATGAAAACCTAATTCATCTTCATTAATCAGTGTATTGTCTATTGCATCATACAATCGAACACGCATGTTGTTTTTGGCAATATGACAAATTAGTTTTGACGTTGTGATGATGTATTTTTCTTCGTCTTCTTCTATGGCTAAATGATTGTATCCCGTACTTGCATATTTTGTAATTGCATACGAAAAATCATTTTCAAAGGTTCCTGTAGTGGTATATCTAAAACGTAATACACTATCACGAACGATTCGCATTTGCATGACAACATCATTTTCTGCCGTAAAATATAAAGTGTCTACGTCTTTGCGAAAGTTTATTATTTTGGATGGAAATAAATTTCCTTTGTTTTCTAATTCTGTATTTACAATCATGTTTGTTGTAAGATTTAAGATATTATGTAAAAAAACGGAAAAGATTAGAGATTTGAAAGCTTTAAAAGCTTGATTTATTAACGATAACGTTATAGTTGATTATAATTATTGAAAAGTGATTTTTTTAGAGGTTTTTTTATGATTTTCTGATTATTAGCGACTAAAACCTTTGTTTTGATAGTGATGAATTTCTGTTATTTGTTCTTCGCTGTTTGAAACTATTTTTTTGCCACAAATTCACAAATGGTAGTTTTGGTTGAAAAGGTTAGATGATTATTTAGCTGTTTCTGTCATTCCTGCCGAAGCAGGAATCTACTTTTTGAATTACTATGTTATGTAATTAATATCTAAAAATTATACATTTTCGTTTTTTAAGCATTTCTCGATACAACGAATCCATGATTCGCCACTTGAAATGACGTTTAGAATTTATGATATGACAACTTCACATCGAGTGAATTTGAGTAACAAGTCTAAAAAATTACATTTATTCTTTCAAAGTACTTCTCCATAACAATTCGCTTTAGCGAATTACTCAAAGTGAAGCTCACAATACCAATATACCATAAGCAACGCGATACAAAAAATACTATCAGGCAAAGCCGCGTCTAAACATACTTCAACACTACCATTCCTAACGGTGGAATCTTGATTTCTGCAGAATAGTTTCTGAACTGCCATTCTGTTTTATCAGAAGTTATTTTTTTGTTTACAAAATCGTGTGTTCCGTTGTATTTTTTGAGATCACTATTGAAGATTTCTTTTAGCGTTCCTGCAGTTGGCAAACCAATACGATAGTTTTCACGCGGAATTGGTGTCATGTTGCAGGCAATAATCAAGTCATTTTCAGGTTTTTTCCCTTTTCGGATGTATACCAAGACTGAGTTTTCAGCATCGTTGTAATCTATCCATTCAAAACCATCTGCTGTAAATTGCTTTTCGTGAAGTGCTTTTTCTTTTTTGTAGAGTTTATTTAAATCTTTGATTAAACTTTGAACGCCTTTGTGCACATCATATTCTAGCAAATGCCAATCGAGACTTTGCTCAAAATTCCATTCTTCACTTTGCCCAAATTCACACCCTTGAAATAGTAAGTTTGCGCCTGGATGTGTAAACATGTAACTGTACAATAAGCGTAAGTTTGCAAAACGTTGCCATTCATCACCTGGCATTCTTCCTAAGATGGAATGTTTTCCATAGACAACCTCATCATGCGAAAGCGGCAACATAAAGTTTTCCGTAAATGCATAGGTCATGCTGAATGTTAAATCGTTTTGATGGTGTTTTCTATAAATTGGTTCTTTCGCAAAGTATTGCAACGTATCGTGCATCCAACCCATCATCCATTTCATTCCAAAACCAAGTCCACCAATTGAAGCTGGACGTGATACCATTGGAAATGATGTTGATTCTTCCGCAATGGTTTGTACATCTGGAAACATATTGTAAACAGCTTCGTTCATTTCTTTCATAAACGCAATTGCGTCTAAGTTTTCGCGTCCGCCAAATTGATTTGGTTCCCATTCGCCTTCATCACGAGAATAATCTAAGAATAACATGGAAGCAACTGCATCTACGCGCAAACCGTCTGCATGAAATTGATCGAGCCAAAATATTGCATTACTAATTAGGAATGATTTTACTTCGTTTCTTCCATAGTTAAAGATTAAACTTTTCCAATCAGGATGATAGCCTTTTCGTTTGTCTGGATGTTCGTATAAACACGTTCCATCAAAGAAACCGAGTCCGTGTGCATCTTCTGGAAAGTGCGACGGAACCCAATCTAAGATGATTCCGATGTCGTTTTGATGTAGTTTATCTACTAATAGTTTGAATTCTTCTGGAGTTCCAAATCGTGAGGTTGGCGCAAAGTATCCAACCAATTGATAGCCCCAACTTGGATCGTACGGATATTCCATGACTGGCATCAATTCCACATGTGTGAAATTCATATCTTTTACATACTTCACCAATTCGTCTGCCAATTCTACATATGAAAGGAATTTGTTTTCTTCCAATTTACGTTTCCATGAACCTAAATGTACTTCATATACCGAATACGGCGCATCTAAGGCATTGTGTTTTTTACGCTTTTTCATCCACTTGGTATCTTTCCAATCATGCTCAGCATTCCAAACTACAGAAGCCGTTTTTGGTGGATGTTCGCAACGACGTGCATACGGATCTGCTTTTTCCGTTTTGATATCGTTGTGATTGCTTTGTATTTTGTATTTATACGTACTTCCTTTTCCAACATTTGGAATGAATCCTTCCCAAATTCCACTTTCGTCCCAACGTACATTGAGTTGATGTTCGCCTTCGATCCAAAAGTTAAAATCACCAATGACAGAAACCGTTTTTGCACTTGGCGCCCAAACTGCAAAGTACGTTCCTTCTACACCATCGACAGTCATCATGTGTGAACCGAATTTTTCGTAGAGCTTGTAATGTTTTCCAGCTTTGAATAGATTGATATCAAATTCTGAGAATAAACTATGTGAAACTACTTTTGCCATATTTAGTGATTGATAATGTTTGTGATTCCTTTGAGTGGAATGACTGCCCAAAGTGGTCGTGAATTGAGTTCGTACCCAAGTTCATAGATTGCTTTTTCGAGCAATGAATATTTTAGTAAAAAGATGCGTTCTTGACTGTAGCCAATGTTCAGGTTTGCATCTTGAATTTTTGTGATGTATGTTTTTAAGAACACACCGATGAAATATTTATATAACAATTCACCAGCTTCAAAGAGTTCGTCTTGTGTGTGTTTGTACTCGTCTTTATGATTAAATATTGTAGCGTAAATTGCGTAATGAAAACTTCTAAATAATCCTGCTACATCTTTTAATGGTGGTTGTTTTACTTTTCGATCGCGAATGGTACTTTCGGGTTCACCTTCAAAGTCTAGAATGTAGAAATCATCATCTTTTACCAAAATTTGACCTAAGTGATAATCGCCATGCACTCTAATGCGTTCGCCTTTGAGTTTTGTCCAATCGAAATTTACCAAACGCTTTCTGATCACGTTTTTATTGTCTAAAAATTCTTGTGCAAGTGTTGCAGATAAACCTTCTAGTTTGTGCAAATTATTTTCAACCGTATTCAATCGATTTTGAAATTGATACAGTAATCTGTTTTTTAGCCAAACCGTGTAATCACCGTTAAAATGTGTTGGTGTAAATGCAGTTTCTTCAAATTCACTTCCTAGTGCAATGTGCATTTCTGCGGTTCGTTCTGCTAATGTTTGAATTTTCAAAAATAGATTCAATCCAACCCAATCAATAATTCTTGGTGATACATCACGAATGCATAATCGTAAAAAAAGTTTTGTTTCAGGTAGTTCATGTATATCAATATTTTTCGTTTCAAGATTTAGAAATACTTTGTGTAATTCTTTCAACATGTATTCCCACGCATCACCTTCATTCGGCACCATTTCTTGCATGAGTCCGATGGTGATATTATCTTTTTCAGAATCAACAATACTCAAACTTCCCAAATAGGCAGGTGTATTTTTGAATTGTTTTTTTTCTGATAGAAAACGACTCATTTCGTAGTCAGGATTTTTGTTTGCGTAGATTCTTCGGAAAAATTTCAACACACAACTTTCATTGTATACAATGGACGTGTTACTTTGCTCCAAGCCCATAAAACGTGACGATTTGTATTCATCGTTAAATTGTAAGCTTTTATGATATTGCACACGTGTTTGATCGTTTGGAGTTGCTGTTTGAATGCGCTCAAAAACCAGTTTACGAAAGGCTTCTAAGTTGATCGCATCAATGATGAAACCTTCTTGATTTTTGATACTTATTGGTAAGATTCTGTCTTCTTGTGCAAAACTTTCATCCGACACAAACGCAATCGGCAAGAAGTAATGTTGATAAAATGCTTCTTCAAAGTTTACTTCTAGTATTAAACCATAATAGACTTCACCATGTTGTTGAATTCGGAAATATTCCGAGAGTTCAATGTATTTTAGTTTGCTTGCCTTTCCACCGTACCAACGTTGTTTTATGATATAATCTTCCAACACATCTGACAAAAATGCGTTGACAAATGCTTTGTTTTCTAATAATTCTTCCCAAGAATCATTGAAGTTGTATGTAGAATTCAGATTGGTTTTGGTGGTTTTCTTAGTCATGATTCTTGGTGATTTTACAGCATCTATTTATTAATCTTAAAGATATGAAATGGCAACGCAGGATGCAATTCTACAAAGTTCCATTCGCTGTACCAATTGTAACTGTTTCCTGTGATTAAATCGTGCACTTCTACTTTTTGACCTTCATGAATGCCCAAATCGTGCAATGGCAACTGAATGTTTCCTTGTTGCGCATAGTATTGATCGAGACTGATGATGACTAATATTTCACTTGTTCGATCTTGATTCCACTTGTAAAAACCTAGTAAATTATCATTTTCTATATGACAGAATTTGATGTTATTGGTTTGTTGCAACGCTTCGTGTTCATGACGAATGGCATTGATTCGTCCAATTAAGGTTGTCAATTTATTTTGTTTATTCCAATCATAATGACACAATTGAAACTTCTCAGACATGTAATATTCTTCTTTTCCAGGAATGGCATCGTCAATCATTTGCTCAAATACAGGTCCGTAAATTCCGAGATTAGAACTTAACGTTGCCGCCAACGCATATCGTTGAATGTATTTGGCTTCGTTGGCACCTTGTAGGTGAAACGGATTGATGTCTGGCGTGTTTGGCCAGAAATTCGGTCGCATGTATTCTTTTTGGTCCGTTTGCGTGAGTTCGTTCATGTATTCCATCAACTCCTGTTTGTTGTCACGCCAAGTGAAATACGTATACGATTGTGTATATCCTTGCTTTGCTAATTGTTGCATTACTTTTGGCTTGGTAAACGCTTCCGCGAGAAAGAGTACGTTTGGATGTTTCTTTTTGACTTCGGCAATGATCCAATTCCAAAAATAGTATGGTTTTGTATGCGGATTGTCTACTCGAAATACTTCTACGCCGCAATTTATCCAATGGAATAAAGTGTCCAAACATTCATTCCATAAGTTTTTATAGTCTTCACTTTCCCAATAGATTGGCAAGATGTCTTGGTATTTTTTTGGTGGGTTTTCTGCATATTGAACCGTTCCGTCAGGTCGCCATTTGAACCAATCTGGATGCGACGTTACCCAAGGATGATCGGGCGCGGCTTGCAACGCATAATCCATTGCAATTTCAATATTGTGTTCTTTTGCTTTGGCAACTAATTTTTTGAAGTCTTTAATCGTTCCTAATTCTGGATGCGTGTCTTTGTGTCCTCCGTATTGTGAACCAATTCCCCAAGCTGAACCTACATCACCTTTTTTGGCTTCCGTCGTATTGTTTTTTCCTTTACGATTTACTTCTCCAATTGGATGAATTGGCGGAAAGTATAATGTATCAAACCCTAAATCGGCAATTCTTGGTAGTAAACGTTCACAATCTTTAAATGTTCCATGTTTTCCTTCAGTTTCTGAAGCCGAACGTGGAAAGAATTCGTACCATGTACTGAATTGTGCTTTTTTACGATCGACATAGACTTGTAATTCGTGTGATGTGTTTGCTAATATTTTTTCAGGATATTTTACAAGAATGTCATGTAGTTTTCTGCTTTTCGCTTCTGTAACTGCTTCTTCATATCGTGCTGAATCTTTAAAAGCATCAATACAATTACCTATATAATCCTTTTCTGTTTTAGTGGCTTTTTTCAGTACTAGTTTTAAGTATTCAGCACCTTCAAGCAATTCGGAAGTTATGTGTTGATTGTCGTCAATTTTTCGTTCAGCTCCATGTTGCCAATTCAATGCATAATCTACCCAACCTTCAACTTTATAGGTATAAAAACCTTGTTTTTCAACCACAAAAGAAGCTTGCCATTCGTCATTTCCTAACTCGTGCATACGCACTTCTTTCCAGGTACGTTCTTTTTCATGTTTGTACAAAACGGAAGCGGCAATAACATCATGTCCGTCTACTAAGACATGTGCTTGTACAGTTACGATTTCGTTTACAATTCGTTTTATGAAAAATTCACCATTATTTAGTTGTGGTGAAATTTGATCGATAACGACGCGTTTTTGATTTTGCATTTTTCGAAATTATTTGCGTTCTGAATTCCGAAATTACTAAAATTAGCGGCAATTTTCATACTAGTTTACCAATTATATTACTGATCTTAAAACTACAACGATTTCGAAGCAGTTTTGTAATTGATTATGTGTAGTGAATTGAGAAATTTGGACTGTTTTTGTGTTTATCGTGAGTCGTATACTCTTGACAATAATTCTTTTGAAGCGATTTGATGGTATTTAATTTTAGTCTCAAACAAAAAAATCCCGTTGTGAAACGGGATTCTTTACAAGTTATTAAACTCTGATACTTTTATGATAAAATCATTTTATTATTATTTCTATTTCATCTTTATGTACACCTTTGATTCTTTTTTTGAAATAGTTATAAATTTCAACTTTATCTTTTAGGACAATAGTATCAGTAGCTTTTATCAGTTCAATTTTTTGTAGGTTTTGA
This sequence comes from Kordia sp., assembly GCF_965283645.1. Classification (GTDB taxonomy): domain Bacteria; phylum Bacteroidota; class Bacteroidia; order Flavobacteriales; family Flavobacteriaceae; genus Kordia. The sequence continues at coordinate 1,569,831 of NZ_CBDIPG010000001.1, forward strand.
ATGTAGCTTTTTAGCTGTGATTCTGTCCATAAACTTCCGAAGCCCAATATTATATATTTTTCGCTTAAAGCAGGCACATGAATACTTACCGTATCAATAGCAACATTTTCATCTGTTTCTTTTTTATAATACCTGTAAATAACGTCATCTTGTGTCTCATTCTTAATCAATATTTTCCCAGGTGTATCACATCCTAAGAATAGAACGATTAGAAAAAAACAAGATAATTTATTTAAAAAACTAATTTGTATGTCTTCCTCCATGATAATAATATCCTACTTGTTGTAACGCATATCTGTCTGCATTGTATTCTAATGTATTTGGTGTACCATACACATTATTCATCCCAAATTTTAAATATTCGCTTATGGTTTGTGTGTAAAATTTAAAGACTCCCATTTCTCTTTGTTGTGCATAATGTCCAGTTTCATGCGCTCTTAAGTAGTTATTATAATCTTCATCACCTTTTATTTCGTTTGTAATAAGATTACGACCTAAAGCGACTCCTGAACCTCTTCCTGCGAAGGCTCTTGTTATAAAAGTACCTTTTCTGTATACTGGTTTATGTTTACCAAAATCTCCATATTCTCGATCTGGTTTGTAAGAAACTCCAAAAACAGCGATAGCGGCAAAAGATTGACTTGCAGCGCCCATTGCGCCATTTTTGGCTCCATTTAAAATACCATCTCTAACATTTCTACCGTCAACAAGAGCTCCAAATCCACCAGATACAGCACCTCTAAGACCGCCTCTCATTCCACTATACGTAAGTTCTCCTAATGCATTTTTAATCGCTCCACCTTTTACTCCACTCCATGCAGGTATATTAGCTCCGGCAAATCCACCAGCAATTCCTCCAGCAATTGTGCCTAATGTAATACCATCTCCAAAGACTAAACTTGTTCCTACTTGAGAGGCTACTTCACTTAATACATTATATGTTGCACTTTGCCAAAAAGCACCTGTTCCTCCATTAGCAACTGCTGATGAGAACAGTGCGTTTCCTGCGCAACTCAGACCACCGGTAATAGCACCTCCTATTGCTCCGTATAAGATAGATCTTCCAAAATCACTCCATGACCAATTACCCGTAACTAGAGCTGTAACCGTATATACTGCTGCTGCTGTGGCAGCTCCAACTAAAGCTCCTATGAGAATGGCTCCAAGTATTGGAATAATTTCTCCACTTGGATCATTAAAGCTAAGCGGATTATTCCAAACATAACCATATCGATTGAAACTTTGTGTATTGTATGGGTCTTGAATGTAGTTATCGGGCGAAAGGAAACGTCCCAATTCTGCATCGTACATACGCCCATTCATATGAATGAGTGAAACTTCAAAGAAATGCTCGTGTCCTGTGTAACCACGATCAATTAAGGAATCATGACTAAATTCGGCTGTAGTATTTCCTTTTTTAAAGGCATCAGTAATACCCCAAGCACCAAATTGACGTTGTTCTACTATGTTTGTAGATGAATCAGAGATTGCAAGAATACTTCCCAGATAATCTCTGTGTAAATACATATATTCATTGATGTTACCACCAGGAGTTCCGTCTGTTTTAATGTGAACAACAGGAGCTGTATATCCATCACCTCCAATGTATGTAATAATTTTTGTGCTTCCATTCAAGTCATCATACACTGTTTCTACAGGAATGATACTTGAATATTGTTTGTGGTATCTTCTATCTGCTTTATTTTCGTCTAATCCTCCGTAAAATGAATGCGTACGATTCATTAAAGGACCATATTCAAAACTTACGCGTCCTTTTTCTTCTTCAAAAATTTCAATAGGCTTTTTAAAAGCATTGTAGGTTATTTGCTGTAAACTATTTTGCTGATAGTATAAATCTCCTTGATTATTTAAATCAATATTTGCAAGTTGATACGTACTACCACTTGCATAGTTATAAGCACCTACAAATGAATTGTTAGTAATACGTCCACGATTGTCAAATGCTTTGGTATGTGAAGCTGGCCCATTGATTTGCGTTAATCTATCTAAATTATCATGCGTAAAGCTTTCATTCCAATTTGTAAAAGCATAGTTTTTACGACTGTTTAAGATACCGCGTTGGGTATCAAAATTGTAATCCATTCGTAAAGCCTGCGCACCTCCAGTTGTGTTTACTTTATCTGTAATATTTGTTAGGAAACCATATTGGTCGTATTGCTTGGTTTTTGTAATCCCATTTCCTAATTGAATATCCAATACTTGTCCTCTAGCGTTTTCATCATTTACCTTCCAAAGTGAATTATTGGTATTGAAATCTTTTGTTTCGATAAGAATACCTGCTGAATCATAGCTATTTTTAGTTTTTACATTACTATTAGTCCCCGAAGCGGAATGATTGGTAATGTAGTTTTCACTTGCCACTCTACCATAGGAATCAAACGTCATTCGTTTTTCAAAGTTTCCTGTTTCAGTCGTTTCTTTTATTTTGTTTAAACGTTTGTAACTGTCATAATAGTAATTGTATGCGTAGTTAGAATACGTATTAGTTCTACTATTTACACCACTGATGGCATTTAGTAATTTGGAGGTTCCATCATATAGATAATTTAAAGAAAGATTTGTTTGATCTCCATTTACTGTTTTTGTGTCTAAACGGCCATACGCATCATAGGTATATGTCGTGATTCCTTTTGGACTGGTTTCTTCAAGAATTTCTCCTAAAATATTGTGTTGAAATGTATATGTTCCCGCAGAAGGATCAGAAAGTGATGCCTTCCGTCCCCAACCATCTATTGTTACCGAAACAGTATGACTACCATAGTTTGCTGATTTTATTGCGCCATTACCAAAATACTGATAATTGATAGTTCCGCCAGGATCTTGAAGTGTGGCAATATTACCCGAAGCATCTTTGGTAGTTATAATTGTTTTTGTACCATCATCTACTGTAATGGAAAGTCCATTGTAGGTTGTATTGATTACTTTTCCTGTAAACGAAGTTTTTGTTATTGGCCTACCATATTGGTCATAAAAAGTTTGATTCCAATGTACAGGGTTACTAGTACTGAAATATGGTTCGCTTTTTCTTGTTTGCCGTCCCATAACATCATATTCAAAGCGTCTTTGCACCCATTTGTTATTTAGGCTCAACCTTTTGCTTTGTACCAACCATCCAAAAGAGTTGTAGTACATTTTTTCATCTTCTCCTTCAGCATAATCTATGTTTTTGGTAAAACACCAACCTAGACCAGAGATATATTCCTTGGCGTAGGTATAAACAGTTTCTTTTCCTAAGTAATCTGTTTCTTTTTTCAAACGTTGCCAACCGTCATATTCTAACGTACTGGTTAATCCATAAGGACTTGTAGAGGATATTGGATTCCCCGTTGTATTGTTGTAAGTGAATGTTGTCTCTAACCCAAGTACATCGGTACTTTTAGTCATAAAACGACCGCTAACATCGTATTCGTATTCCTCTACTCTATTAGATATACCTGAACCACTAATGGTCTTTTTTGTGGTATTTCCAAATGCATCAAACAGGAAACTCTCCGTAAGCCAAGGTGTTCCATTTCCTTTCTTTTTAGTTTGAGTCACTAAGTTATTACTATATGTAAACTGTACTTCTGTACTAAATGAATTTCCATTTAACACATTGACCTCAGTCTTTGAAGTAGGACGTCCAATATGATAATACTGGGTTGTGGATGCAGGATTGTTTGAAAACAGGTAACTTACTGTTTTAGAACCTCCTGAAAATGTAGTACTAATAGATAACGGATTTTTATACGTATCATAGGTATAGTTTTCCGTAGAACTAATTCCTTGTAAGCCATCTTCTCTTACAATTTGTGTCGGCACATTGACAAATACTTTATTTGAAAGTAGTTGTGTTGAATAGGTATAGGTCGTTTTACTTGCAAAATTAGACGGCAGATAACTTGAGGACGATGTAGAAACCCATTGTTCGGTCAAGGCGGCTCGCTTTTGCATATCGTATTTGGATACATCCCAAAGCTGTCCTACATCATCACCAAACCAATTGGATTTTTTAAATTCTTTGAAGCCTAAAAAGCCGAGTCCTTCAGCATTTGAAACTGCTCCTTTGTACTGATACAGTTGCCGTTGTGTTTGACCGGAACCTGTATGTTTTGCTTCGCTAACGACCTTTAAAGACGGCGCCACATTGATATTGACAAAAGGATAGTTTTCATCATAATCAGGGTAATAAATATAGGTCGGATATGGTGATGAATTATCTGTAACTCCAATACGTTCGTAGAGAATATCTGTTACAACACCGTTATTACTAATTCTTTTGAGCGAGGTATCTTTTTTACTGTCTCTTCTAAATTCATAGGTATGTACATTATTTCCATCAATGTACGCATATTCTAAATTGCTATTTGTTCCTTTAGCTTCTAAGAATAATGGAATACCAAATTTGGTAACACCATTATTTACTGCTAAAGAATTGGTTGTTAGTTGGAAAGATGGTGTACTTTCTGTACTATTTTGTTTGTTTGTGTACAGTTGTAATCTATCACTAACAACATTATATGACGAGTATGGTGATACTACTTCATGTTTTAAGATGTCTGATTTTCCATCTCCATTGTAATCCTGTGCTATATAATGATACTCATACAAAGGATTGCTCATTGAAACACCATTTACATTTCTTGATCCGTTATGCACATAGTTTTCTTTGTATAAAATTCCGATACTTTTTGAATAGTAATAGATGTTATTACCTCTTGAAAGATAAAAACGCCATGTAGAACTATTTTCTGCAGAAGGTTGCACAAAATCCGTTTTTCCGTCACCATTATAATCTCCAAATAAGATTGGTTTGTCTTTATCGATATGACTATATGATAAGTATGCAATTTGTACCAATTGGTTGGAAGAATTCATAGAGTACACTCTAACCAATCCATCTCTAATATGCATTAAATCTGTTTTTCCATCTCCATCAAAATCTAATCCAAATAGTTTATCAGAACTATCTTGAACACGGTATGCCAGCGAACCAATATTAACAGCACTTGTACTTGCCGTACGTTTTAAATCTACAAAATATACTTCTGAGTTTCCTTGTGAAACAGATTGCGTTTCACATTCGCATTCATCAAATCCGTAATCATCCCATGGATCATATACTTCGTAGCAAACTGTTCTGTAGTATTTTTTAGGAATGGCTAATACATCGGTTAATCCGTCTCCATTAAAGTCGCCACTAATGTATTTTTTAGGTATTTTCCGATCTTCGTTACTTATGTATCCGCCGTAATCACAATAATCTATCCCAGCTGGTCCTATTGGAAAGTTCACATTTTTATCATACTGTAAAACAGGTCCATATGCCGCCATTGCAAAGGTTCTAAAACGTACTGTAGAGTTAGAACTATTGATCGTCTCTCTTGCCGTAGTTACTCCTTGTTGCGATAATATTTTTCCATTCCATGATAAGATGGTACTTGCAAAAACATCATCAAACTTTTCCGTATTTACAGTATATCCTAACGAAATACCTGAACCATAATCATCAAAAATATCCATGAATACATTTAGTTTATTTCTGGAATTTTTATGGTAAGTAATAAAGTCCATCTTTCCATCACCATTTAACTCTCCAACGGCAATTCTATCAGTATTGTAGTTAATTCCTGGATAAATGTCTAAAGTATTTCCATCTCTGGTAACACCGCTCGAAGAATAATCATATGAAAATGTGATCGATGGAAACGATTGATTTGAACCGTTGTATTCTCGAATTGAAGACATACGTTGGTATCCTAATGAAGTTGTGTTGTGCGAAAGTTGATATTTTCTGTACAATTGTCCGCCACCTTTCACTTCAATACGATCTAAAATATTACTTCTTTTAAATGTAATTCCTTGTACATAAGAAATATCTGGTCGTGTTCTGGTTTTATAATAAAAATAAATATCATTTGGAGGTGTTGTTCCTGTTCTTGATCCGTATCGTATTCTATTTATACGCAATAAATTATTGCTCTGAGAATAGTTGTATTCAATATAGTTTCCTTGTGGATCTTGTCGTTTGTACAATGCCCATTCTAGTCTTCCTCTGGAGGAACCGGCATTTCCATACCAAGCTCGTGTTCCATCAGGATAGAAAACTATAAAATAGGATGGTCCATACGAAGATCCATATGGAGAAGTTCCATATGCTTTGATTTTTACATTTGAAAAATTTTCAGTTTGGTATTCCGAACTATTTGCTCCATAAGTTCCTGATTTTAATAGCAGTCGCTGTCCGTCTAAAGCAAATCTATCTTTGTTATCAAAATCTACTCCATCAATAAATCCGTCATGATATTTTGTAGATGAAATTCTTGTAATGGTTGATAAACCTTCAATATTCCATCCCCAACCTGCAAGACCATTAGCCGCTTGACTACTAAATGACAGTGCTATGCTTGGAGCAATGTCTTTAATTCCAGGTGGTAAAGTTAAAGGTACACGATAAGAGGCAGCACCTGATAATGAAACTGCAAATTCATCAGGAGTGCTTCCTGATGACACCGTAGGTATAACTGGTGGATCAATAGGATCGATAGGGTCAATAGGACCTATCGGACCAATAGGATCTATTAAATCTATACAATCACCTGTAAGTGGATCAATTAGACAAGGTTCTTCAAAAAGCCTACTCTGTAATGCATTAGCGGCTTTTATTTTATCATTTTTGGTTACTTTAATCTTTTGAAAATCCATTTTTTCAGTATTAGATGGATCTTCAAGAAGTTTATTAGGAGTTTGCGCAAAACCAACAAATCCTGTAAAAAGTAATACGAAGCTTATATAATATATTTTTAATTTCATTGTTCTGGCTGTTTAGTTTTTGATAATTTGCTCGTTTGCTACTGTCCCATTGGAAAAGTGCATGTGAATAAAATAAATTCCTGACGTCATATTGCTCAGGTCTACTTGCATTTGATTAGTAGGGTTACTAATATTTATCTTCTTAACAAGAGCTCCATTTGCACTATATATATTTATAGAATTGGTTAAATTGAAGTCTTTTCCAGAAAGCTGAATGGTTACCATACCATCTGTCGGATTCGGGAATGTAGTATGTTTTACCACACCCATATTTATTTCTTCTTCAGTTTCTTCTCCTGGTAATTCAACGCCAGTTTGCTCAGCCACCACAGCGCCTTCTTCTTCTTTCATTTTAACGCCTTCTTCCTTAATTGATCTGCTAGAAGGTGCTACAGGAGAACAAAAACCATCTTCTTGACAATAGAAACGTTGTTTTTGGTTTCCAGCTACATCATAGCTAAAGATGAGTGTAGAATTTTCATTAAGATGTAATAATTCTTGAATGGAAGGTTCATTTCCTGTGATTGGATCAATACGTGGTTCCCAAAAATATTGTCGATCAGAAGTATTGGTATCGTAATAAAGATACGATCGATGTCTTAAAGAAGTAACCGTGTTTTTTTGTTTGTAATCATTTATAGTTGACACTTCTTCGCCAGTAACACCATCATAAATACGTCCTAAATTTACAGTTGAAGAATAACTACTCTTATGCAAATACCCTACAACTAGATACCATCTATCTAATTTGGGTAAATCTCCATACCAGAAATAAGGATTTGAATTATATGTACCATTGAGTTGTAATGAGCCACTATTGTTGGCATAAAAGCCTAAATAAGAAGTTCCGTTTGTAGAGTTTGTTTTCTTTAGCCAAACACTAAATCGATAAGTTGTATTATGATTGGTACCACTAATCCAACTTGTATTCCAACCACCATCTGCATTGCTTGAACTATCATTTCCACCTTTCCAAAGCATTACTTCTTCTCCTATGTGATTTTTTCCTAGTTCTCTACAGTTTTCATCGGTTGTGCCATTTACTCCAAATCCTGATACAGAACCACATCCAACAGTCCAAGATGATGTACTCAGAAGATTTGTATCTGCTCCGTCTAAACCAAGTAAACTTCCAATTGAAGGCTCATCACCATCAACCATTTCCATACGTGGAGCATAAAAAAACTGCCTATCTGAAGTATTCGTATCATAGTATAAATACGCTCTATGTCTTAGTTTTGTTGTTGAAGCAGCAAACTTAAAGTCTGTAACATTGACAACTTTGGTTCCTGTAGTAGGATCATATATTCCTCCGTAACTTAAGTTTGAATTATAATTACGTCCATGAACATATGCTACAAGCATGTACCATTTATTAAGCTGAGGTAAATCGCCAACCCAGAAATAAGGATTGGTTCTAAGATTTCCACTCAAATTTAAAATAGAATAATCATACATTGTTGTGTCAGAACCACTTTGCCATTGTTGACAGCCAAAATAAGTACTTCCATCATTCGAATTTGTTTTTTTTATCCAAACGACTAAACGATAGGTTTCCGCATTGTCTATTGAGACATAACTGGCGTTCCATCCGCCATCGGCGTCGCTTGCACTATCATTTCCGCCTTTCCATAAGATTGAGGAACCTCCGAAAGGATTCGTGCCAAATTCTCGGCTATTTTCGCTGGTAGTGCCATTCTGACTAAAACCCGAAACAGAACCACTGCCAGTAGTCCAGGTTGAAGTGTTTAATAAGTTTTGTGCTTTCGTTAAAGAAGTGCAAAACACAAAAACAAGTAGCATAATTAGTAGTCTTAACTTCATATTTGGTTATTTAAACTTTGGTATAGTATTCATATCAAATAAAAGGAAAAAAACTATACAATTTTACCCTTACCTTCTTAAAAACAGATACTTTACAATAATTTAAAGATATTTATGGTTTTACCGTAATGACGGTATAGGAAACATAGTGTCATTGAAATAGAGCTGTTTTTAAATTTAAGAGTATTCGCACATATTATTAAAAATTTATTCGCTTCAGGTTACAGTTGGTTACATTTATTTGTTGTTATGTTATTTTAAAATTTCATGTGTATATGTCACTATTTTTACTGCATGCAGAATTTAAGCTATTGTTCGTATGATATGAGGTTTTATATTAAATACTTTTGCACTCAATTACATACAAATGACTATTAACGTTTGCTTTTGCTTCTATACAAAAATCTGTATTGTATAGTTGAACTAAATGCCATACCTTTATTGAGAACAACAGGAATTTTTAAATAAAAGTTCCTATTTCACGTATGTAATGAACAATTAAAACATCACCTATATTCAATAACATGGCTCAGACGAAAACAAGACGAATACTAGGAATAGCACTTATTATTGCCTCCTTATTTTCATTAGTATTTGTACCGTGGCTTTTGGTTAAAGCATGGATACTTCCGCTACCCGATACAATACAAGGGCAATTAGATGAAGCTATTGGTCACGGATTTGACGGAATGATTGTGTATGTAGATCAAGCTGGTAAATCTCCACAGTATTTTGCATCTGGATGGCACAACCGAGAAACTAAGATTCCTGCCAAACCGCAAGCACTATTTAAAATTGCCAGCATTAGTAAATTGTATGATGCGGTGGCTGTGACCAAATTGGTCGGTGATGGACGTCTTTCGCTTGATAAAACGATTGCTGATTATTTACCTGATCTTGTGGGAAGAATTGAAAATGCCGATAAAATTACCTTGAGATTAATGATTCAGCATAAAAGTGGTATTCCAAATTTTACAGACGCTCCTAATTTTTGGGCGACTCCAACACAAAGTTATCAAGAAAGTCTTGATTTGATTCTAGACAAACCAGCCAATTTTGAACCTGGCAAAGGTTATGAATATTGCAATACGAATTATTTATTAATCAACAGAATAATGGATGATGTGTTAGGTTATCCAAACTTTCAATTTATTCAAGAAGAAATTCTAATCCCACTAAAACTCACCAATACTTTCGGATCGTTAAAAGAAGTGAATATGGACGATGTAATGAGTGGTTATCATGTTGGACATCCTTATGATTTGAAGGAAGACGAACACGGTATGTTAGCAACTGCAGCAGATATTGGCACGTTCCTTCGAGCTTTAAACAACGGATCATTATTTGAACAAGGAGAACAGGAAATATATGCTTCCATTTATAAGTATGAACATGCAGGTTGGGTTCCGGGCTACCAGAGTTTTGCAACATACCACAAGGAACTTGATGCTGTTACTGTTGCATTTTACAGTACAACTGACCCAAAACTGTACAACTGGAATTTATCAGAAATCATAAATAATAGAATCGTTAAAATATTGGAAAGACAGGAGAACTAGTGTATAATTATTGTTAGAAATTTAAGAACCTCTCAACCTAATTACCCTGTGAATCAAACTGACTTTATAGCTGAATTGACATTTTTACCAACCGAAAAAAGCGGACGGAATAATCTGGTTCATACTGGATATTGTCTACATATTGAGTTTGAAAATTACTCAGAGTATTTAACGTCTGGGCATCAAACGTATATTGGACAAGAATTTGTGGAACTGGGCACTACCGTCCATGCTAAAATTGCAATTTTGGACACCGTTTATTTTGCGAATCGATTATATGAGGATATGAAGTTTAAATTTTTTGAAGGAAGACATATGATTGGTTATGGAAAAATAACCGAGATTGTGAATCCTGATGTAAGACGTGAACCTACGAGTGATCAACAGAAAATTAACTTGAATTTATATCCAATTGATATTATAAAAAGGCTTCAAAAAGATTACGCTTCCAATTTAGGAGAAGCTATGAGAAGTATTCAAGAATTGCTTATTTCCCATAAGGATTTTCAAAGTCATAGAATTGTTAGAGCATTAGTATTTACAGGAAATAAAGATATTGTTCAACTTAAAAAAATGATTGCATTGGCACGTATTGATTGGCGCGATTTGCTTTTGTGTGCTGAATATGAAACAGCTGATACACGAGTTCGAAACTTTACAAAGGAATTTGGAAAAGAAGAAATAAAGCCTAAGGGCTAACAACATGAAACTATCAAAAGAAAACTATATAAAAGCACAAGGCTTTTAGTAAAACGTTTACTCAAATGTACCCAGAATTACTTGATTATATTTTTAATTATTGTTCAAAATATTATTCAGAAACAGAGCAAAAGGCTAAAGATCATTATTTCGGAACTCTTAAGTTTGGAAACTATCCAGGTAACAAATCTCCAAAAATAGATGAGCTAAAAAAGAGGTTTTTAGCAACGGATACAAATGCCTTAAAATTATTAGAAAATGGATATCCCGAATTTATAAGAACTACCGCTACAAGGATATACCACGAGCATATGCATGAATTGGATTTAAATGTATGCCAAAAGTGTAAAAAGATAACTCGCACACCCAAAGCGAAACAATGTCGATTCTGCTTTCATGATTGGCACTAAATCAAGTTACGGTTTACAACGTTTATTCAAAACCACTCAAGTCTTATTAAATTTAAAAATCGCCCGCAGGATAACTGCTATACTGCCTTTCGTAGTTTCCCGAAAGCGTGTTGCTGCGTTGCAAGATGCTTCTGAAGTTTCCCGAAAACCTGTCGCAGGTCTGCAGGAACCTTCCGAAGTTCCACGAAAGCATGTCGCAGGTCTGCAGGGACGTTCCGAAGTTCCACGAAAGCGTGTCGCAGATCTGCAGGGACGTTCCGAAGTTCCCCGAAAGCATGTCGCAGATCTACAGGGACGTTCCGAAGTTCCCCGAAAGCGTGTTGCAGGTCTGCAGGAACCTTCCGAAGTTCCCCGAAAGCGTGTCGCATTGCTGCGAGAAGGTTTCAGGAGCATTTTTATTGCGAATTCCCTAATGAAATGTAAGAAATCAGTGTTTTTGTTGCGGATTTCATAAAAAACTAAAACGCTCTATTTGACTTAAAATGTCAAAACATTGGCTTATATGGTCAAAAAATATCAACCTTCTGTTTTGATCTTTGCGATATCAAACACATAAACTATTGAAACGATGAAAACAATCAATTTAAAAAATGCAATTTATGCAGGTCTTTTCGTCTATAGTATTGGGATTACTTTCTTTATAGGATCGTACTATGCGCCACTAATTGATGATCCTGAATTGCAATCGAACCTCATTTTGGCAATTGTCATTATTCCTGTCGCAATGCTAGGTGCTATGTTTTATTATCACAAAAGCACGCAAACTCATGGCTTACTAGTTGGCTTGGTGTTATTTCTAATCGCAGGCATTTTAGATGCACTCATTACAGTACCTATATTTTTCATTCCAGAAGGTGGAAACCATTTTCAGTTTTTTACCAATCCTTGGTTTTGGTGTATTGGCTTGGAATATGTGCTTTCGGTATATATCTATAGCTACTTTAGAATAGCTAAGCTCAACAACCTAACTCGCTAAAAACGTATCGTCATGATTGTACTTGTTTATGTAATACTGAGCTTGATTTAGTACCTCAGCATTTAGAAATACTCTTTTTACTTATTTTGGTGGCTTTACGGGAAACCGTAATGCACTTATATCAACTTTGTTTTATATTTATAATAAGTAACAGAAGGTTTGTTTATAATGAGTTTCTGTTATATATAGTTAACAAACATAAAACTCGCGAATATGGAAAGTGATAAGTTTGAAAAAACTAAATATTGGATTGAACTAGCAAAGTGGTTTATTGTGAGCGTTGCTTTAGTTTTAATTTCAAACATTGTTAATTGGAATTTCACAAGCAGAGACAAAAGTTTTGATGAAGTCAAGTTTTATTCGGAAAAGTATATGACAGAATTAATAGTCCTAAATGACAAAGTTGGACCTCGATATAAATTGGCTCAATTTTTTAAAAATGTAATTGTCAATAAAGACCAAAGAGATGGTTGGATAAGATATTATGATGATGTAAAAAAAGAATATAACAACTTAAAAAAAAAGGATTCAATCGATAAACTTAAGAAACAAAAAATTCTTGAAAAAGACAGCACTAAATGGAATGAAAGTGAAAAAGAACAGTTCCGAATTTTACAAAATGAAATAGAAAAGATGGACATTCAATTAAATAGTGAATTACAATTGCCTAATGAAGAAAAGCAAAAATATTATATTATAGTTGGTAGCGGTAAGACTTTAAAAGAAGCAGAAGATGAAAAGAACAAATTTATGAGTTTTGACTCAAAAATTATTTTAAGAAATGGAAGCTATAGAATAGTAATTGAATTTAACAGCTACGAAAATGCTAGTAAAAATATTTCTGTAATAAAAACAAAAAAATCAGACGCATATATTGTTAATGCACATAAGTGGTGTTCTAATTTAATACAAAAAGAAAGTCATTATGAATGTAATTAATAATGATGATTTACCAATAATCTCTATGATTAATAGTTCTTTAAATGATAAAACGAATATATAAACATGAAGCTAAATAGTTAATGAATCAAATCCGCTACCAATTATACACAAAACCGTTACCAAAAAGCTAAGAATAAATATGGATTTCAAACCAATTAGAAATAAATTAAAAACTTTTACGCTTGATTCTGTAACTAATGAAATTCTAATTATTTTAAAAAAATTTGAAAAAGATGAAAGAAAACAAAGGTTCTGGCATCCTTTGATATTATTGAAATGGAATTTAGAATTTTCAGATAAAAAATATAAAGCTAAAACAGCAAAAAGAGCTGACATTGGGAAACTACTAAAACAGTTAGATGAATTAGAAATGTCACATAATACTTTCCGTTTTAAAAAAGGACAGAGTTTTACAAAGACATTTACAATACTTGCTCATCAACAATTCTTATATCAAGAAATTACTTGGTGGGATCGTTTTGCTAGACAACTAATTTTATTCAATGACTTAAAATCAAAATATTGTATTAAAAAATCCTTTGAAAATTTAACTAATCTTTCTATATCAACATTTTTAAATATATCGTATATAATTTGGGTTTATTCTCATCAATCTGAATTAACAAAAGTTCCATATTATGGATATATCAATGATGACATAAAAACTCTTTTAACAACTATTCATTCACAAAAAGAGTTAAAGTCGTATTTAGACTTATTAACAGTATCCAAAGATAATATTCACGAAATATTAAATGAAGATAATAGAGTTTTAAGAAATTATAACCTCCAAACATTTGAACCTTCTTTCTTTACAAGAAAACCATATTTCTTACACAATAATAAGTTATTAATTCCCCATAAAGATATTCTTCATCATAACTTCAATTACTTTCTTTATGAATATTTAAAACAGAAAGATAAAAATTTCACTACTGAATTTGGATTGCGATTAGAAAAATATGTACAATTGGGACTTGATGAATCCAACCAAAATTACAAAACCGAAAATGAGTTAAAAAAGTTAATAGGACTAGAGAAAAACTTAGTTGATTTTATTATTTTAGATAAAGTTTTCATAGAAGTTAAAGCAATAGAATCGAAACCATTTGTCAGCGCCAATCCTACCGATAAAGTTCTTGGAAATGAATTTAGGAAAAACTTAGTAAAAGCCTATATAAAACAAATGGTTAATGTTGCTTATAATTTAAAAGCTCAAACAGAATATTTTGGAATAATTATTACATACAAAAAATTATTTTTAGGAACCTCTCAAGACATTTGGAATCAGTTTTTAAAAGAAGAAACTTTAAAGGTTTGGAAGAAAAATGAACATTCAATTATCCCATATTCAAACTTATTTGTTATGGATATTTATACTTGGGATAAACTAATGCAGGTCTTAAAAGATAATTCTAGTTTGACTTTAGAAACAGTTTTAAAAAAAGTAAGAGATGATAATAGTTCTGAAAAAACAAAGAAATTTCATTTTTCAATGCATCTTGATGAATATGATTTTACTAATTTTGACTTAAAGTATTTAAAAGAAGCTAATGGCAGAATCGTACCTGAAAAAGCCAGCAGGTAAAAATGCATAAAAACACATGGCTATTTAAGTTTTTCGAAAGGTCTGCGTTTGCTTACAAAGTCTCCAAACCAAAACGTATCGCTTATTACCTGTCAAACGTCTCTTAGACTAATCGTTAAATACAATTTTAAAAAATTCCGTAAGCGGCAAGAATATATAGAATCATAAAAACCTAAAAAATCCCGCTTCTTAACGGGATTTTTTCAACTTATCTTTTTTATATATCGTTAAAGTTTCCAAAATTGAGATCCCGATATTCATCAGGATTCAGTAAATACCAATTTTAAGAATTGGTATTTACTGTATTATAGTCCCACGAGGAATCACAGCATCTTTTTTAATAACGACAATGCCATCTTTTACAAAATAGGTATCGGTTTCTACATCTTTTAATTGCTTGCCACCATTGATTTTTACATCATCACCAATGCGGCAGTTTCTGTCAATAATTGCGTTTTTGATGTAACAACGCTCGCCAATTCCCATCAAAATGTCAATTTTCTTTTCGTTGATTTCGTCTAACGATTCATAGGAATCATTTCCCATCATATACGTATTCAAAACAACTGTATCTTTTCCGATTCGCGAACGAATTCCAATGACAGAACGTTCTATTTTAGATGCATGAATGATACAACCATCAGAAATGACCGTATTGTTAAGCGTTGTGCCCGAGATTTTAGAAGTCGCTAAAATACGTGCGTTGGTATAAATACGTCGCTTTTGATCGTAGAGATTAAATTTTGGAATATCATCTGTTAATCCAAGATTGGCTTCAAAGAACGAATCAATGTTTCCTATATCTGTCCAATAGCCTTCATATTGAAAACTTACCGTTTTGTGTTTGTCTATACTTTGCGGAATGATTTCCTTTCCAAAATCGACCGTATCCGGATTGTCCATCAATTTGATTAGCAAGTCTCTATTAAAAATATAGATTCCCATGGAAGCCAAGTATTTTCGACCTTCTTTCTTCATTTCTTTACTTACATCCGACGTCCATTCTGGCAATAAATCTGCCGAAGGTTTTTCTATAAATGAGGTAATTACATTTTCTTCATTCGTTTTTAAGATTCCAAACGAAGTCGCATCTTTAGCATTTACAGGATAGGTTGCAATGGAAATTTCTGCTCCCGATTTTTCATGACGTTTAATCATGTCATTAAAATCCATTTGATACAATTGATCGCCCGAAAGAATCAAGGCATATTCAAAATCATTCTTCAAAAAGTGATGCATGCTTTGTCGTACCGCATCAGCTGTTCCCTGAAACCATTTGTCGCTCGAAATGGTTTGTTCTGCCGCAAGGACATCCACAAAAGCCGAGCTAAAGAAACTAAAGTGATAGGTATTTGAGATATGTTTGTTTAACGAAGCCGAATTGAACTGCGTCAAAACATACATACGCTTGATATCTGAGTTGATACAGTTTGAAATTGGAATATCTACCAATCTATATTTTCCAGCAATTGGCACAGCTGGTTTCGATCGTGCTTCTGTTAACGGATAGAGTCGTGAACCTTGTCCGCCTCCAAGAATAATGCTAAGTACTTTGTCGTTAATCATGGTCTTTTATATAATAGATTTATATAGGTTTTCTGTTTGTTTTGCAATAGCTTTCCAGTCAAAAAAGTTTTCTACGCGTTTTCTACTGGCGATTTCCATACTATTTCTCAGTGCGTCGTCATTGATAACTTTGTTAATTCCGTCTGCTAAATCTTTTGAAAATTTTGCAGGATCAGTCGGTTCAAAAGGTGCCGTGTTTTGTTGTTGCACCGACACTAGAATTCCTGTTTCGTTATCAACAACCACTTCTTTAATTCCGCCAACCGCACTGGCTACAACCGCTGTTTTACATGCCATTGCTTCTATATTGATAATGCCAAATGGTTCGTAAATTGATGGACAACAAAAAACTGCCGCATGTGAATATAATTGAATAATTTCTTCTTTAGGCAACATTTCTTCAATCCAAAATACATTGTCACGCGTTTGCTTTACGCTTTCCACACTTTCCTGCATTTCTTTGGCAATTTCCTCTGTATCAGGTGCGCCAGCACAGAGTACAATTTGTGTGTCTTTGTCTATGTGTTTGATGGCGTTGACCAAATGAATAATTCCTTTTTGGCGCGTAATTCGTCCCACAAATAATACATACGGTTTTGAAGTATTAATATTAAATTTTTCAAGCGTTGTTTTTTCTGGTGTAAATTGATACTGCTGTAGATTGATTCCGTTGTAAATGACTTTTATCTTATCTTCCTGCACATTGAAATGTTCTAACACATCAACTTTCGTTTCTTCCGAAACAGCAATAATAGCATCTGCCATTTCAATTGCCGTTTTTTCAATCCAAGAAGAAGCATCATATCCGCGGCCTAATTGTTCACGTTTCCAAGGACGTAATGGTTCTAACGAATGCGTCGTGATTACGAAAGGTTTTCCATAACATAATTTAGCCATGATTCCTGCAAATTGCGCATACCAAGTGTGACAATGCACCACATCCGCATCAATTTCGTTAGCATTCATGTGTAAATTTGTTTGTAATGTATTGAATACAGGTTTTAGTTTTTTATCCGTTGTTTCAAAACTTGCATGATCTCCAGAAAATCCTGTAATACGTAAGTTTTCTGAATCTATTTTTTGATCGCCAAAACTTCGCACTTCAACTTCCATAAGTTGCTTCAATTCGTCTGCCAAATATTCAACGTGAACTCCAGCGCCACCATATACATATGGAGGAAATTCTTTTGTAAAAAAAAGTACTTTCATGAATGTATTTCTAACCTTTTTATTAATTCATAATTTGTAATCGTTTTAAAATTAATCAATTAATATCACATAACAACTATAATTTTGCAGGTCTTGCATATGGATGCAATCTAAAACGTTTTCGTAATGATTGTATTTCTATTACGACAGACTATTAGTATAAAAAACCGTATTTTTAAGGAATTATTTTGACTTGAAAAGAATTAAAGAAAACCTATGAAAAAGATATTTATAATTGCTGTTGTTGGATTGTTATTTAGTTGTAATTCAGTAGCACAAAAGAAAGAAAATGACTCTAAGAAACAAGAAACGTTCAAGGTTACAAAAACGAACGCGGAATGGAAAAAATTATTGAGTCCAGAAGCATTTTATGTACTTCGAAAAGCTGGAACGGAACGCGCTTTTACAAGTCCATATAATAAAAACTACAAAGAAGGAACGTATCACTGCGCAGGTTGCAATACGCCATTATTTAAAAGCAAGCATAAGTTCGATTCTGGAACAGGTTGGCCAAGTTTTGATCGTGAAATTGAAGGAAATGTATCTTTTTCAACCGATTATGATCTTGGATACGCACGTACCGAAGAACATTGCGCAACGTGTGGCGGACATTTAGGTCATGTTTTTACTGACGGACCAAGAAAAACGACAGGGAAAAGACATTGTATTAATGGTGTTGCGTTGAAGTTTGTTCCTGAGGAATAGCTTGTTGGATTATTAGACTTTTGGTATCGCTTCGCTCATGGATAATTAGCTTTTGTCATTCCTGCGTAGGCAGGAATCCATTTTAGAATAGCTTACTTCCAAACGTCATTGCGAGGAAGTATGACGAAGCAATCTGTTACTTATAATTCCAAAGAGTTCTACATTAAACAGACTGCCGCGGCGCTTTCGCTTCTCGCAGTGACGAATAACGAAACATCTTTTAATCAAGAAAACATTCATGGAGAATTTATTAGAAGAAATTTTAGGTTGTACGATTTGCAAAGATTTTTTGCCACTTGGTATCAACCCAGTTTTGGCTGCACATGAGCAATCTAAAATTATTTTGATCGGGCAAGCGCCAGGTTTAAAAGTGCATCAGAACGGAATTCCTTGGAATGATATGAGCGGAAAACGCTTGCGACAATGGCTACATGTTTCCGATGCCGTTTTTTATGACACTAAAAATATTGCGTTGATTCCGATGGGATTTTGCTATCCTGGAAAGGGAAAATCTGGTGATTTACCGCCACGAAAAGAGTGCGCAATAACTTGGCATAAACAGTTATTAACGAAGATGCAAAAAGCCAAATTGGTGTTGCTTGTTGGACAATACGCGCAAAAATATTATCTACAAGAAAGTGCTAAAAGAACGTTAACTGAAACTGTTTCAAATTACGAAAGTTATCTTCCAAAATACTTTCCGTTGCCGCATCCATCACCCAGAAATCGTTTTTGGCTGAGTAAAAATCCTTGGTTTGAAAAAGAAGTGATTCCAAGATTGCAAACTGCAGTAGCTAGCGTGTTAAATGATTAAGGTTGTTTGCATGAAATTATTTAAAATTTAGCATTCAACAGTTACATTTATTTAGATAAATTATAGCTTTTTTAATATCTTTACTCCTATGGAGAAACGGTATTTTGTTTTAAAAAAAGGCTATTTAAATATTGATGAAAATTACTTTTATTTCAGCGATCATGGAAATTGGGAAACGTGTGAAATATTAGAAGAAACCGAAAACCCGAAATTGACGCTTACATATATTTTAACACATCTTTTGAAAACGTTCATTTTAGTGATTGTTCTTATGGTTGTGATGTATTTTAGTACTGGAGAGCATAGATTTAATTATGATTATTTTTTTCTATTCTTTTTATTGATTATTCATTTTTTATATCGACGTTCTAAAATTTCAAAGTTTAAGATTCCTATTCAAAAAATTGAACGTTTGCATATTGAGTCTGATCGTTTGATTGTAACGTTCAAAAATTCTAAAAATCAACAAATTGATCATACTGTGAAGCTTGATGATACAGCTGAAATTAAAGATATTCAAGCGTATTTGCAAGAACATTTTAACCATACATACACAATTGCATGAATTCCGTAGCCGAAAATTATTTAGAAAGTACACGCAAGCAATTTGCCTATTATAAAAGTCTTGGCGATAAAACTTTTGCGCAGTTGAATGAAGAAGATATTCATTGGCAACAGAATGAAGATAGCAACAGCATTTCTATTATT
The DNA here is from genome assembly GCF_965283645.1 of Kordia sp. Taxonomy (GTDB): domain Bacteria; phylum Bacteroidota; class Bacteroidia; order Flavobacteriales; family Flavobacteriaceae; genus Kordia. The sequence goes on from NZ_CBDIPG010000001.1 coordinate 1,589,644, forward strand.
GTAAAACATATTGTTGGAAATATGCTGAGTCGTTGGACAAATTTCTTGACGGAAGATGGTGAAAAACAGTGGCGACATCGTGATACAGAGTTTGAAGCTACGTACAAAACAAAAGCCGAAATGATTGCCGCTTGGGAAAAAGGTTGGAACTGTTTATTTACTGCGATCAATCCGTTACAACCGGAAGATGTTTCTCGAATTATTTATATCCGAAATCAAGGTCATACAGTCATGGAAGCCATTACACGTCAGTTGTGTCATTATCCGTATCATATTGGGCAATTGGTGTATGTTGCCAAGTTGATTCGTTCCGATGAATGGAATTCGTTATCGATCCCGAAAGGAAAATCTTCTAGTTATAATACTGATAAGTTTAGTAAAGAAAAAAGCAAGAAGCATTTTACAGATGATTTATGACCTATATAGCAAGAATCGAGCTGTAATTGATTAAAAAAACAAACTCGATTCTATTCAATTAAAATTTATTGTAACTTTATTACTATACTATAAACTAGCAATTGGCATTGGTATAACAAACCTCATTTACTGTATTATTTGTTACTGTTTGTACTGGTTCACATGTATATGTATGGTAACATGTTACATTTGTCAAACATATTATATCTGAACATTTGAAGTACCTAGTATTGCAATCATTTAAAGTATTGTCAATATCGCCGCCTTTAATATTATCTATTTCAAATTTAGCTATTGTTGTTCTACTTAAACTTAGTTGGGTTTTTAACTGCTTTTTTTTCATCTTTTTATATTTTAGTTTATGTTCATACTACTTGTAAAATTTTCACAAGTTTTTAGTGTTTGCGCAAATACACTTTTGTATTTCTGTAAACGAAGTACTTGTATTTTTAGATGCAATTCAAGAGAAGTAATATCCATTTCCGTGAATTGAACTAAAAGTTAGTGCTATGGAAATGTATTTTTTTATACGATTATGAATATATTAGTATCACCAAAAAACTAGGTATGTTTTCGTGTAGATGCTTTCTAATTATGCTTTGTTGTAGCTGTTTTAGTTATGGGCAACAAGCAATCGATTCGCTCGCTTTGCTGTCGCTTCAAACAATAGAAACGCGCATATTGGCAACTAAAAAGAAGGATTCAAATTATCAAACTTATGCCAACGCTTTTTTAATTCGCGCAAAAGTGAAAAATGATAGTTTACAAATAGGAAAAGCATATTACTTTCTACGAAAAACCACCAACGATTTTACTACAAAAATTCAATATTTGGACAGTGCTATTTTGTATACAGAACACTTGAAACATGAAGAATTTCCCGTCCGTTTTTATTTAGCCAAAGGAACATTATTCTATTATCAACATAAGTATGTAGAAGCTTTAGAAAATTATTTACTTGCTGAAAAAACGATTAAAGACACTAAAAATGTATTCTATTATGACGCCAAATATAATATTGGTTTTATGCAACGAACTATTGGCGATTATGAAAGTGCTGCTCAAACGTTTTTAGAATGTTTACAGTTTGAAACGCCTGAAAATGCGCGACATGATATTTTGTTTCAATTGTCAAGTATTTATTACGAAAGTGGTCAGCATGCGAAAGCGACAACTATAAATAAAGATGGAATTTCGTTGACATTGAAGCAACAACAATTGCCTTTGTATTATCATTTTGTAGTGAATGAAGGTATTAATTTATCCGTTGGTGGAAATCATATTGCCGCTATTGATAGTATTGAAAAAGCATTGCCAAAGTTGGATGAACTAGATCAATTGATCGGAGAATTTTATTTAGGGAAAAGTTACAATGCAATTGGCAATACCACAAAAGCATTGAACTATTTTAGGAAGATTGATACTGCATTTTCAAACAATGCTGATATATTATTGCCATTGCGGGAATCGTATGAATTTTTAATTACGTATGCCAAACAAAAAGGTGACAAAGAATTGCAATTACAGTATACAAATAGATTGTTGAAACTGGATAGTATTCATCACATACAGTATAAAGAATTGTCGCAAACGATTGTAAAAAAGTATGATATTCCACGATTGTTGGAAGAGAAAGAAACTTTAATTGCTACACTTACAAAAGATTCCGAGAATACACATCAGAAACTTCAATTGAGTCTTAGTATTGGTGTTTTTGTCACTGTTTTAGGACTTGTGATTTTGTTTTATTATTATCGAATGCGAACACAGTATCGAAAACGTTTTGATATGCTTGTTGAACAACAAAAAATAGTTGAAATTACACCAATACCAACTATTTCAGAATCTAAAAATACAGTTGAAAATTCAATGGGTTTAGATGAAGCTTCTGTTGCATCTATTTTGGAACGATTGCATATTTTTGAAACTGAAAAACATTATTTAACCAATCAAATTTCATTACATGATGTCGCCAAAATTGTAAAGACAAATTCGAAATATCTTTCTAAAATTATCAATTCATATAAGAATAAAACATTTACCAATTACATTAACGAGTTGCGAGTTTCGTATACTATTGATCGTATTCAGAATGACGAAATGTATAAGAAGTTTACCATTCAAGCTATTGCACAAGAAGCCGGATTTACAAATTCAGGTGCTTATGCAAGAGCATTTTATAAAAAAACAGGTTTAAAACCTTCCTATTTTATTAAAAATATACGCGCTACAGCGGAAAAATAATGTTCAATTCACGGAATTGGACATTACTTATATATTTATTTTCAGTAAATCGGAGAACAAGCTGTAGTTTTAACTATTGAATTTTTTAATTATTTAGTTTTTATGAAAAAACAACAACAGAAGTTACGTTTTACCAAATCTAAAATCGCGCATTTTAAAACATTACATCTTTTTGGTGGCACAGATGCATCTACAAATCCGTATAGTAATGTTACTATTTCGGTAATCGATTGCCATGATACAATTGTTATAAGTTGCCATGAACTAGGTTGTTCCACACATGGAAGACCGCGTACAAATGAAGATTCACCTTGTGGAAAATCCCTTGAAGGTCTGCATACACATACTGATTGTTTATCTGTAAGTGCAAATTGTTAAGTCAATTAAAAAGAATCCAGCTTTTAGCCTTTAAATTACCGTTTAAGTGTTTGAATTTGTGATCGTGTTTCTAATTTTTTGACAAGTGAAAAAATGGTGAGTCCAAGTATGACAATATAACCAATGAGCAGTTTTACAATTCCGAGTGTTCCCAAACCTATTGCTATTCCTGTAATTCCTCTTGCTGCTCCGTATTCGTATCCTTGTTCCATTTGAATTGCAAAATAGGATGCCCAAAGAAAAATAGCGGTTAAAACTACGATTCCAATAATTTTTGGTCGTACGTATGTAAATGCATCTGGAATTTTGGATGTGTACCGAAACGAACTGAATTCGCTTTTTAAGTATTCGAAAATTTCATCTTTTACTGTTTCATCTTCAACAAATACTTCTTCTTCGGAATCTTTTCCTAAGAAAAATTTGATGTAATGAATTCCTCGCTGATTGACTACTTTTTGAACGTAATGAAAAGGAATACGATATAAACTTTTTAAAATTTCGTTTTTAGCTTCTTCAGTCTCAACCGTGAGTCGATTCATAATTCTGTCATCTGGACTTCCTTTGTAAATGTAATTGTCATGAATGATGATAAGTTTATCTGACTTTTTCCCTGTGGGTTTCCAAATTTTATCCAATGTCTTTTCAATTTTATTTTGTAGTGATCAAAGATATTCATTTGAAACTACTTTCATCATTTTTATTCTGAACTCACATGTTTTATCCAAGTGTAATCATACACACTTGCGTCAATACATTGCTTTTCGCCAGTTTGTTTGTTGATGATTTCATTATAATCGTGGTCTTTAAAGAATGGACTTTTGAATACTTGATGCATATCGAATCCTAGAAATTCTATTTTTCCAACAACATGCTTAAACTCGTATATATTTGTTAGTTGTTTCTTTTCTAAAATGTAGTTTCCAATACTATTACATAAAGAAGCATAACCGACACAATGTGCTTTTTGTGTTTCAAAATTGATATTCGGATTATTTGATGCTTCTTCTGTTACAAAGTGTACTTGTTTGGCTGTAATTTTCAAACTATAATTGATAATATCTTCAATATCAAGTTCTTTTCCTACTATTTCTTTTTCAATAGATTGGATAAGATTTTTATTGATAATTCTATAGTTTTTTCTTGTATCAGTTTTAGTATACTTCACTAATTTCTGATATAGAAATCCTTTGAAGATGAATAGTAAAACAAAGGCAATAAAGATATTTTTGCTATACTTTTTGAGTCTATTCATTACTCTTTGAGATATTTTTTACCGAATAATATTCCAACAATAAGTAGCACAATTACAAGTAGTATTCCAATCGCTCCAATTTTCAAAGCTACCGCTGAATTATCATACAATTCATCTGGAAAGAGTTTTGTGATGCCTGCAAACATTCTTGTAAAAAGAGCAGACACAGCAATTAGGATTGCCAAATATTTTGGATTTCCATATTTTACAATAGTTGAATTTAAAACTGGAGCTAAGTGAATTTCGGCAATCGATAAGAAGAATAATGAGAGACAAAATATCCAGAAATGTGTTGCTGTAACAACTTCAGGAATCAAAAATAATACTCCAAATGATAGGAATCCAAAGAAAAAACCAATTAGCATTTTTACAAATTGATGATTGTAATACCAAGACCAAATAACTGCGAAAATGAGCGAAAACACTATTACTGGAAACGACTCAATTTGTTGAAATACTATATGTGGATTTTCAAAATTTACCAATTCAGCCAAACTCATACGAATATCAAATTTGGCCACATACGTCAAATCACTAAACATCCAAAATACGCCAAGCACTATTAATGTTACCAGTATTAGTATAACACTACGATTTACGGAAAATGATTTTACTGTTGGGTTTACAATAGTTTCTTCTTTAGAAAATAATGGTATTAACATAGCGATTAAGAAAAAGAAACCTGCTATTATAAATGAAATTTTCCATGAATATACTTCACCAATATATCCTAATGCTAATACACCTGCAAATGCACCTAAGTTTATAAATCCGTAATAAATAGTATACGCACCATCTAATAGTTTTGTTTTATTGAGATAAAATTTACCAAAATACGCTATCATATTTGGTTTATATAAACCTGCTCCCAAAGCAATTAATCCTACACTAATATACACAGCATTTACAGAATGAATACATAAGATGAAGGCACCTATTGCTTGTAATATGCCTCCTAAAATGATGGCTTTTTTACTTTTTAACACTAAATCGCCTAGAAGCGCTCCTATAATAGTTGTAAAAGCGATAGCTAGTGCCATCGTACCATAAAGACCTAATGCATCTCCTCTTGACATTTCTAATCCGCCTTCTGATAACAGACTGCTTGTTAAATATAGTACTAATACAGCTCGAACACCATAATATCCAGCTCTTTCAAACATGGAAGCTACTCCGTAAATAAATGTATATTTTGTATGTTTCTGATCTGTGATTTTTTCCATGCAATCGGTTTTGTGTTGCTGATACTTTTATGAGTAGTAGTTTTTGCAATTTCGCATCAATATACTTTTCTTTTTTGAAAAAAATTAGTGCATACAGTACAGTTTTTCATAAAATTGGTTTTCTGAAATTAACATATGACTACAATACATTAAATTATTTCTGGAAGATTTCTTTCAAAACGTGTGAAATAGTCTTTTCGATTTAAACTTAAAATTTCTAATAATTGATCCGAAGTTATTTGTACATACAACAAATCAAACGATTGTACTTCGTCATGTAGCATTCCAATAACAAGATTAAAAAAGCCTCTTTTCCCTCTTCTTTCTAGAATACGATAATCTACAATTTCAAGCCAAAAAACGCGCTTTCCTTTACATATAAAACCAAGTTCATCGATTGTGAATACGTTTTTGGGAGGTGTATAATATTCTATGACACTTCTTGCAATTGTAAAACAAAGTGACAAGAATGCTAGAAACCCGAATAAGAATTTGAAACCTCCTTTTGTTTCGACTGTGCATATTGATAGTGTTACTAGAGCTAAAATGCCAATCATAAACAAACCATTCATTTGTTGGATTTCTTTAAATTTTAAATTGTGTGTATTTTTCTTATGATTGTATTTTTTGTAAATCGGATGATTGGGTTGTAAATAATCTTTTTTTCGAAGATTGATCAACATAAAGTTCGTTTTTATATACTTCATGATTGCATTATGTGCTTCAATTTGCTTGTCTTCCAATACTTCGAAGTCAATTTTGAAAGAAGGACATTCCTTTTCAAAATCAGCTACTTTTTTTGTCAATACACAGGTCATTCCAATTTCAGGTTCAAAATCTCTTAATTGGCATATTTTGCAATAAGAAAGATGATATTTTCGTTCGTCTGAAATTGGCATTGTTTGTTTTTTGTTGTTTTGTGAAAATACTTTTAAATTTCTTTATTCTTTGATTTGATAAAGTTAACTGATACAAAATATTAGTAGTAAGGTTTAAAAGATTGTAACACTTTTGAACTATTTTTTTCTATGGATGCAGCACTGTCAATTTCTACAATGTCACAGGAAAGTGAAGCTAACCAATCACGATGAATCTTGATAGAACGACCTGTAAACTTAAAATCATCATAACGTGTTGCCCAAGCGAGAAAAGCTTGCGAACGTTCTTGTATGATTGGGTCTGTTTGTAGTTTATCTCCGTAACGTTCTATTTCGCGTTGTTGCAAGCGTTGCAAACGAATTTCTTTGTCTAAGGTTACAAAAACAACCAAATCAAAAGCTGTTTGCCAATAACTTCCCCAACTCACTAATGAACCGCTGACAATTACGTTTTCGTGTTTTTCAAAATCGGCTTGTAAATTCTTGGCGCGTGCTGCCATTGTGATTTTTTCTTGAAACGGCGGATTAGTCGGTTTCCAATAATAATCGTCTACATCTAAGTGTTGGAACGAAGTCACTTTTGCAAGTTCTTTTCCAAGTGTCGTTGTTCCTGAACCTGATGCGCCGATGATGAGGAGTTTCATTGTTTTTTTGGGTTTTGGATTTTGGATTTTGGATTTTGGATTTTGGATTTTGGATTTTGGGTTAATTTGCACTTTTATATTTAAAATTTAGCATTTTACATTTATAATTTCAAAATTCGTTATGTAAACTTTCGTTTAATTCGTCTTAGAATTTCGGGTAAATTAAATGTCAATCCTGGTACTTTTATTTCGCTTGTCTTTACCAAATTACCAACAAGTTCTTCTTCGTTTTCTTTTTTAGTTTGATGTGAGTCAATAATAACATTTTGTTGATAATTAGTCATGTTTAAACTTTTGATTGTAGCATCTTTCATTTGAATAGCTGAGTTTGCCATCATCAGTTGTGACTTCAAAAATAAAACTTGTGAAGCCAATTGTTGTACTCCAACATCTGGAAACTCTGAAACGGCACTTTCAAACTCTGGACTTTCAGGAAGCGACAAATAGACTTGTAATGCTTCTTTTATTTTGTCTAGTGCTTCTTCTCCGTTTTCGGGAATTACCGTAAATAAAGTTTCATGTGTTTTGGATTCGATATTCGTTTCGGCATTGATGCCAATGTCTTTTAAAAACGTAGCAAAGTAAATTAAATATTGTTCACACGAACTTTGAATTTCTGGTGGAAATGTGAAGGTGTTTGATAGGTTTTGATTATTGGAACTAATTTCTTGAGTTAGTTCTAAAAATATATTGTCAATCTTCCTATTTAATAATTCAACAATCTCATTATGGAAAATATAAATATCATTTGTCCATGCATCTTCAGATAGGTATAAACGTAAGCCCAATTTAAGTACATCTTCAAAATCTTCGAATTGTCCTTCATCAATATATATGAATTCGACATCACTTAGAGATTTAATTAACTTTAATAAAAATGAATTTATTCCAAATCGAAAATCCCAATTATTTAAACTTAAATGAATATTTATGTAAGAAATATTTTTAACCCAAAAATCTATTGCTGTAAAGTATGTAAAAATAGAATCATGACGGTAATAAAAACTTTCTTCAAACAAAATTGTTATCTGATAAATTTTCTCATTAAAAACGTCCAAAATTCTGAGCCCCGATAATTTATTAACTTCTTCAAATTCTAAATGAAATCTACCTACTTCATCGTTATTTATTATATTACCGATATGTTTCTCTTCTAAAAAAACTTTCTTTTGCTCTTTATCAATTACCAAATTCGGCTTTTTCATACATTAACTATTAATTACAATACGTTAGTTGCTACAATGTAGGCAAATGTTACATTTCCTACAAAAATGATTTAGTTTCGCTTGTCATTCCTGCATGGGCAGGAATCCATCGAGAATATGAGTGGATTCCGCAACAAGTGCGGAATGACAATTAGTTTCAAAGTTATTCCAAACGTAACTTAGAGTGATTTTCGATAGAAATTTGTATTACGACTACGTTCAGTAGAACTATCGAGAAGTACTTTAAAGTTCTAAACTGTTCTCGATATATTTTTTGTCTATCTCGACTCCGCTCGATATGACAAAAAACAAATCAACACTTCCACAGGCTCAGTATACACACAAAATGTACAATTACAAATCAAGCCGAGTTAGCGATAGCAGTGGAAAGCCCACAGCGAGTTTGCGAGCGCGGACTTGTAACGAATAGCGCGACCTGAAGCGCATGCGAAAGGGAACTTCCAAAAACAACTTGATAAAGTTTATAGTTATCATAGAATTCCGTAAATTTGCATTTCGAAATCAGACAACAAAATTTTAAGATATGAATACATACGATATCATCGTTTTAGGAAGTGGTCCTGGCGGATATGTTACTGCCATTAGAGCGTCTCAATTAGGGTTGAAAGCTGCTATTGTTGAGAAAGAAAGTTTAGGTGGCGTTTGCTTAAATTGGGGATGTATTCCAACGAAAGCATTATTGAAATCAGCACAGGTTTTTGAATATTTGAAACACGCTGAAGATTACGGATTATCTGTAAAAGATGCCGATAAAGACTTTGACGCTGTTGTACAACGTAGTCGTGGTGTTGCTGACGGAATGAGCAAAGGTGTTCAGTTTTTAATGAAGAAGAATAAGATTGATGTACTTAACGGTTTTGGAACTTTGAAAGCCGGAAAGAAGATTGATGTAAAAGATACAAACGGTAAAACTACCGAATATAGCGCACAACATATTGTTATTGCTACTGGAGCACGCTCACGTGAGTTGCCAAGTTTGCCACAAGATGGTAAAAAAGTAATTGGTTACCGTGAAGCTATGACATTGCCAACGCAACCAAAGAAAATGATCGTTGTAGGATCGGGCGCAATTGGTGTTGAGTTTGCTTATTTCTACAATTCAATGGGAACAGAAGTGACTATTGTTGAGTATATGCCAAAAATTGTTCCTGTGGAAGATGCAGATGTATCGAAACAATTAGAGCGTTCGTTTAAGAAAAGTGGTATTAAAATTATGACAGCTGCGGAAGTAACTTCGGTTGATACTTCTGGTGATGGCGTAAAGGCAACTGTTAAGACGAAAAAAGGTGAGCAAGTATTAGAAGCCGACATTGTACTTTCAGCAGTTGGAATTAAAACAAATATTGAAAATATTGGTTTGGAAGCTGTTGGAATTGCAACAGATAGAGATAAAATTTTAGTAAATGATTTTTACCAAACAAATATTCCTGGGTATTACGCAATTGGTGATGTAACTCCTGGACAAGCATTGGCACACGTTGCTTCCGCAGAAGGAATTTTATGTGTGGAGAAAATCGCAGGAATGCACGTTGAAGCGTTAGATTATGGAAATGTTCCTGGTTGTACGTATTGTACACCTGAAATTGCTTCTGTTGGTTTGACAGAACAACAAGCTAAAGACGAAGGATACGATATTAAAGTTGGTAAGTTTCCGTTCTCAGCATCTGGAAAAGCAAGTGCTGGTGGAAACAAAGAAGGTTTTGTAAAAGTAATTTTTGATGCAAAATACGGAGAATGGTTAGGTTGCCATATGATTGGTGCTGGCGTTACCGATATGATTGCAGAAGCTGTTTTAGGTAGAAAATTAGAAACTACAGGACATGAAGTATTAAAAGCAATACATCCGCATCCGACAATGAGTGAAGCGGTCATGGAAGCTGTGGCTGATGCTTATGATGAAGTCATTCACATTTAATAATATTTTTAAAAGCTGCTCGTTGAGTGGCTTTTTTTATGTTTTCAAATTAGTAAACAGTTACAAAATGAAAAAAATTATTTTACTTGTATTGGGAATCATCGTTTTTGGTTGTGCTTCTACACATGTGATTACCGATGAGAAGTTACCTCCTATTCAATCGTGTGCTGATATAACTCCAATTTATGATCCTGAAGGCAAATTTGATATTTCAGAATTGGATAATCTTGATCGTTTATCGTATGCAACAACTTACACTATAATTCATACACAAACTGATTCTACAGAACGAAATACAATTAGATTGGAATTTGCAGATACAGGAAAACGTGTGGTACAAAAAATATTTCCGAAAATTACAATGCTGGATGAAAATGTGATTCAAAGTAAAGATTATGAGTATATTATGAGCGCTACAGCTTCCGTGTTGCAAATTAATAATAGTTCGGACGCTATAGAAGAATTGTTAATTCCAAGTCCAAAATCGGATAAACAACTCTTTATTGAAGTTCGTACGTATGTAAAAGAAGGAGCATTCAAAAATAGTGTTCGTACGTATGTTTTTCATACCAAAAAGAAAGAATTACTTTATTTTGATTCTGTGCGTTATGAATGTGATTTACGGGATGAAATTATGTTTAGAAAAGTATTGAATTACAGTTTAGAAAAACTTAAAAAAAGTATTGATTAGTTATGGATACCACAATCAGAGAAACAAAAACACTGAAATCATTTCGCTGGATTGCAATTTTAGAAGGAATCTCCTATATCGCATTTTTTATTACGATGCCTTTGAAATATATATACGATACGCCAATGCCAAACCAGTTTGTAGGGATGGCACACGGAATTTTATTTCTATTGTATGTATTACTTGCGCTTTTAGTAGTACTTGAACAAAAATGGAGTGCAAAACGATTTGTAATTTTCTTTGTTGCATCCTTGATTCCGTTTGCAACTTTTTATATTGAGAGAAAGTATTTGAGAGTTAAAGAGTAGTTGGGTTTTGGGTGTTTTTTACGTAGGATTCATGAATCTTACACAAAACAGCATGTTTTTACTTTTACAAAGTGTTGATTTTCAGTAATTTTAGATTATTAATCATTATTAAATCTATTATTATGAAGAAAAGAAATCTTAAATCATTACATCTCAACAAGAGATCAATTTCAAATTTGCAACAACATCAAATTAGAGGAGCATCGCTACTTCCGTTTACTTCTTGTACCATTGGTACATTGATATCTTATATGGTATGTCCAGATCCAGTAGAGCCAGCAGAACCAATGCCAGTAGATCCCGTAGGTCCTGTGGATACAAATACTTTAGAAACTACAAGTGAAGTTCTGTTTTCGATACCAATCTGCTCGATTTGAAAATCAATCCAAGGTTTTATTAAGTGTAGAAGCGAACTTCGGTTCGCTTTTTTATACCTATACATTGCTCCTTTTTGTTAAGTAAGGTATAGCCGTAAATCACTAGTATTTTTTTGTGTTAACTTTTATAATTATTAACCAAAAAAACTTACGTGATGTTAAAAAACATTCAAAATTTAGAACACTTTCAAGAACTATCCAAAGCACAACAAGCAACCATAAATGGTGGTGGTTTGTCGCAATGTTGTAATCCTACATTTAGATGTTGTAACTCCAATCCGGACTATAATGGTTTAAATTGTCAATATTTAAATGGTACACGATATTGTGTTTAGTTTAGTATCTTAAATTGTCCAATTTAAGCTAAGACACTTTTTTTAATTCATTTTTTTATTCTTCATTTGGTATATGTTTAACCAAAATTTTATACCATGAAAAAAAACATTTTAAATGTAAAAGGAGTTCAAGAACTGAACAAAAAAGCACAAGCAACAATTAACGGAGGAATTACAGGTATGCAATGTTATAATCATAGCGATTGTCAGATTCTAAAATCGTTACCTGGCATGCAATATGAAGAATTCTTCTGTTTTTGGGGATATTGCCAAATAGCATAATTTTACAGCGAACTTCGGTTCGCTTTTTTTATGCTCTTGTATCCAATTAGATTGAAAAAATATTTTTAAAAAATAGTTGTTAAGTAGGGTGTTTCCGTAATTGATTCTTTATTTGTTTTTGTACTTTTTAATCTAATCAAAAATATAAAATTATGAAAAAAAGAAATTTAAAATCTTTAAGCCTTAACAAAAAATCTATTTCAGACTTGAATCCTCAAAAAATTAATGGAGGTAATCTTGAAGGAGAAAGTTGGGCACGATGTAGTGAAGTGATGTCATGCATTACTTATACACAAAACAATGAAACATGTGGATCATGTTTGAGCATACATTTATGTATAAGCGTACAAATTTGCACAGAATAGTAATGTAGATACTAGAAGTTTTATAGCATTCAATGTTTTTAAAACTGAACTTCGGTTCGCTTTTTTTTTGATTTCATGCACATTCATTGACAGGTATTACGGCTTTACCGTAAGTATATGATGATTTATTTTTATAATTTTAGTTGAACCAAAAATATAAATTATGAAAAAAAGAAATATTACATCGTTAGATTTAAACAAAAAATCGATCTCTTTACTAACCTATGAAAAAGTAAAAGGAGCTGGTTTTTCTGATGGTCCTTCTTGTTTCTGCAAAACTGCTGCTGCCTATACGATAGGAGATAATTGCCAGCTCTGTCAATCTTCGTAATAAAATAAAATTTCTACAACGCTCTTCGGAGCGTTTTTTTTTTATAAACCATCAAGCTATTTTCACGGTCTTACCATACTTTAGTAATAATTTATTTTCATGTTTTATTATATAAATCAGCACTTTATATCATGAAAAAGAAAAACCTAAAATCATTACACTTATCTTCAAGAATTCGATGAAATTCATAAGTTTTAGACAACCTTTTTTATGCTTTCAAAAACTCTTATAATTTTGTTAAGTAAGGTCTTAGCATACTTGCTTTGCAATTGGTTTTGGTAATTTGTATGTATTAAAAAATTAAATTATGAAAAAGAAAAATCTAAAATCACTACGAATTAACAAGAAATCTATTTCTAATTTCAACGCTATTTCAGCATCAGGCGGAAGTGGAATTGTATGTAATGCTGAAACTAATATTATCTGCCCAGAACCCGCAGAAACTGTCGGTTGTGGTGTAGAAAGTTTTTGGTCATATTGTCCTTGCTAGGTCAATTCTCATCAAAGACTTAAATTGTTGATATTCTAAAAAAAGGAAATAGTAGATTTTGACTTTTTGTATGACTACAACAATCATTGTAAGACTAGAAATAACTGTAATCACATTTTTACGAATACTTGTTTTTGTAAATGCGAAGTTGTGAAGTAGTTTATAAAAAACAAAGGAACCCACGTTCACTTTGTTTTCATGTTTACAAACTACTTTTTAATAAGCTTATACGTGTATTTTCCTTTTACTGTTTCTATGGAAATAAAATAGATTCCTGCTTTGTACGTATTCATTTCTACTTGAAAATCTTTGCGTACACCGTTAAAATCTATTTCTTTCATTCGTTTTCCATGACTATTGTATACGAAAACTTTAGTTACAAATTCTGAACCTCGAACAGATACTACATTTTCTGTAGGATTAGGATATAGTGAAAAAATCTCGTTGGCAAACGCTTCAACCGATAGCAACTGTATAACTTCTGTAGTAACTGTATTTGTGATTATTGGAAGATTGAAATCAAAGAATATAGCAGCTTTGTTACTTATAACATCACCTATAGCTATATTAGTTTTTGGTTTTATTCTATACGTGATAAATCCGTGTGAGTTGGGTTCATCGCTTGTACTGTCTGGTAAGTTAATATTGTCAAAAATAAATTTTAATTCGTTACCATCCGTAATTTTTACATGTCCAGTATGACTCAGACTTTCCAATTGAAACGTGGACCAATCAAGATTAGCATCTAACTCATTGTTTACAGATACATTGATGGCAGAAGCCGTTCCTGTATTTTGAAAACGTATCGTATAGTGTAAAAATTTATCTGAATCTTCCAGTAAAATTTCTGTTCCTTCCAACACATTGATATCGTTAGGATCATAGGAACCTATGAGTGTTTGATTGATTGTAAACACATTATTTGTAGCTGTGACATCACCTGTAACAGGATTTACTATAGTCGTTGCCGAAAGTGTTTCTCCGATGTTATTAACTGGTGGTGCAAGCACATTGAATTCCAAATTGATAGTTCGAATTTCAAACGGATTCAAATCCACATAATTGAACGTTATGGTGTTTGATGTTTGTACATCAATTGTTTGAGACGCATTTAAGAACTGTATTTTTGAATCATCGTATTGAAAAGAAACGCTTCCACTTTGTTGCGTTGTGCCCTCATTTTTATAAACAATTTCGTAAGTTGTATCAAATCCAGGACGTGGATCATCAATATTTGGATAAACCGCAACAGATAGATCGGTTAGTAATGAATTTGGTGTGAGGCAAAAATCAGCTGTAGCAGTAGCTCCAAAACCTGTAAGCGTATTTGTATGTATGTTTGGCACCACTGAATAATTTGAAGATATTGTGGATTGTATCGTCGTCGTAAAAACTCCTTCACTTACTGGAATTGTATAACTTCCATCTGCTAGTGGATAAGTAGCATATGTATTAATTCCATTGTCTGCAACCACAATAACATTTGAAATATCTATGTCATTGATTCCACATCCGTTGGCATCAATATCTAAAGAAACATTTCCGTTAATTTCATTGGGTAGCCTTCCTACATTTTTATACCACAAAATTTGATTAGTACTCTCTACTGCAAGAATAACGTCTAATGCGCCATCATTATTTAAGTCGATCACATCAATAAACAAAGATGAATCTGAAATAAACAAAGATGAATCTGAAATTCCTGTAGCTATAATGTGTAATGCAGTAAAGTTACCACTTCCGTCATTTTCTAACCAGGAAACAGTGGTGTAATTATCAGTAGTTCGACTTCGGAATATGATATCGTTATCTCCATCTGCGTCTAAATCTTCAATAGCTACGACACGATAGTTGGAATTATTATCAGTGTTAACATTAGCAAAAATCCAATTCCAATTAGTGTCAAAATTAGCGACACCATCTAAATTTTCAAACCAAACGAGTCCAGCTAACACGTCTTTATCATTATCGGCATCCATATCGGCTATAACAATGTTTGTAGTAGTAGCATTGTCAAAGAGTACAACACGTGAATTGTTATATTGCCCTAAACCATCTTCATTACGAAGAAAAGCAATTTCTCTTTCATCTGGTTGGAATGCAGTGGAAAAAGATTTAGAATATGCTATATCCAAATTACCATCGCCATCTATGTCTGCAATCGAAAAAAATTGTGTTGCATAGCTTCTAAGAGTACTAGTCCCAAAAGTACCTAGTCCATCTGTATTTTTAACCACCGATAGACCAGAATAAAACCCCATACTAATTTCTGAAAAAACGACGTCTAAGTCATTATCATTATCGACATCATGTAGTGAAAAATCATATAAGTCTCCATAAGCGATTGGTTGCGCACTTGCAAAATTTAAATTTCCATCTAAATTTTCATACCAATAAATAGTAAGTCTATGCCCAAAAGCAATATCCATATCATTATCTCCATCAATATCAGCTATTCTTAGTATAGGAATGTTAGTTTCAGTGAAATTAAAAAGCGTTGTAGGCAAACCAAAGTTTTCAGTCCCGTCATTTTCATACCAAACAACGGCGTTATCATTTTGAGAAAAACCAACAATATCTATGTCACCGTCTACATCTAAGTCAGCGTGTACTAGAGCTACAGGTAAACTTCCTGTTGTTCCATTATCGGACAGCATGTGTATTTCAAAATCAACTTGTGCGTGTATACTGTGACTAATTAGTAGTATAGATAGTAATGAGAAAATCTTTTTCATTTTTAAATTTACGAAAAAACAGTTGATTTTAAAAACCTAGTGTTATGAAATTAAAGTGATTTGGTGTGAGCTCTGAAAAACAGACTTTTAAGAAATTAAAAAGTCATTCAATTTCTTGAATGACTTTTTCCTCAACCAACCTAATAACTGATATCCCACCTTCAGCTATGAAAAAATTGTGTGAAATCATTGTCTGATCTCTGATTCAAATATAGGGCTGGTTTGTCTTAATTTGTTCTTAATTGAATCTTAAAACTTGATTAAAGTTTTCACATAAAAACGTTAATTTTTAAGATATGATTCACATTAGAATCTAAAACCAACTCCGAAACGCAATGTTCTAAGCGCTTCAGATGAACCACTTCTTACATTTACCTGTTTAGTAAAGCTATGACTGTATCTTCCTTCCAAGAAAAAACGCTTAGAAATATTGTATTGCACACCAATTTCAGCAGAAATTCCTAAAGGTTTAAATTGAAACAAATCATTAGATTCATTAATTAAAAAATCAAGTTTTGGGCCTGCAAATAAGCTAAATTTATCTGATATTTTATACTTTAATAATATAGGAACTTCTATAAAATCATAACTATCAGTAAAAGTTGAAAAGAGTAATTCATTTTGAATACTAAAATTTTCAGACAATGATGTTTCTAAAAATAATCCTGCGTAAAATTCGACTCCTGTAAAGCTATCATTAAACTGATTCCCAAAATGATTCCCACTCAAACCAACTTTAAAACCGAATGTAGTTTGTTTTCCTACAGGTTTTGTGATTTCTTGTGCATTAGTTATGCAAATACACACAAAACAAAATAGTGTAATTAGTAATTGTTTTTTCATTATAAATTTTTTAAAATTAATGACCAAATCTAATGGCAACTACTGTTAAAAAATCACAAGTAAATTGTAAATGAAGATTAAATATTTCAGAATTAAGTATTAATTTTTAAGAGTTTTGGGCTATTTTGGGATTATATCGCAGTACCAAAATGCTGTGTCCCAAACTGAATCATCTGTAGCACAGCTATCTTCTTCTTTTTTTGAAGGTGTATATGTTTTTAACACTTTTTCGCCAATAGTAAATTCAATTGGTGATGAAAATATAGGTCCGTCATATACAAACGTGTGAAATTCGCCATTTTCACCACACGGATCAACAGTTGATGGTAAATCGTTTAGGAAGCTTTCATCTACAATTCTACCCACAAAAGATGCATCTAGTAATTTAGCATTTACACAAACAGTAATCGCTTTAAAACCCAGTGCTAACATTTCTTTTAATAACGTTTTTGTATCTTGTTTCCACAAAGGAAATACGGCTGTAATTCCTACTTCACTTAGTTTTTCTTCACGATATTTTCGTAAATCTTCTAAAAAGATATCTCCGAATATTCCATATTTATAGCCAGCATCAACAAGTGAAGCAGTAGCTTTTTTCATGGTTTCATCGTAGCTTGCCATGGAAACTTCTGCAGGAAAGTATATTTTTTGTAATGGCAATTGTAAACGTTTTACCTGCGCATCTAACAAAGCTTCTCGCAATCCGTGCATAGAAACACGTTCGTAGTCTTTATTTACTGTTGTAACTAATTGTGTTACGTTGTATTCTTTATTTTTTAGAATATGATATAAAGCCAGTGAAGAATCTTTTCCTGTGCTCCAATTAAAGTATGCTTTCTTCATTAATTTACGATAAGAAACTTTGAATTGCCAATTGATAACTTTGCATTCCAAAACCTAAGATAACACCTTTTGCATGCGCCGAAATATACGATTGATGCCTGAAGGCTTCTCTGCCAAATGTATTAGAAATATGAACTTCTACAACTGGCGTTTTGATGGCTTTAATTGCGTCTCCAATTCCAATAGATGTATGTGTATATGCGCCAGCATTTAAGATAATTCCATCAGAATCAAAACCAACTTCTTGTAATTTACTAATCAATTCGCCTTCTATATTTGATTGATAGTAGCTAAGCTTGCTATTCGGAAACTGCTTTTGCAACGCTTCAAAATAGTCTTCAAACGTAGCACTACCATAAATTTCTGGTTCACGTTTTCCGAGTAAATTTAAGTTGGGTCCATTAATAATAATGATGTTCATGGCAATTGTTTTGGTAAAAGTAGGCAATTTTTAAGCATAAAAAAAGGAAGTCAAATTGACTTCCTTTTCTAATTTTATGATGTGAGATTCTTATAATCCGAACTCCACTCCTAATCCGATTGTATCAAAACTTCCTCCATCTAGAGAAACTCCAGTATACGATAAGTTAAGGTTTACTTTATCAGATACATTGTAACCAATTCTTGGTCTGTAGTAGAAACCACCATCGTTACCATCGTTAATCCCGATTGCGTACCCTACGTCAGCTCCAATGTAAAAATCATTTGAAACATTGAAACGAGCAGCTCCTGCGATTGGAATAAATTGCGCATCTTCTACTTCTGCTGTAGCAGTAATTCCAGCGATAGTAACTGATTGCTCATCTCCGAAAGCATTAGTAAATCCAGTTGCAATACCAGCATCAAATTTTTCAGACACATTCCATAAGTAAGCTGCATCAAGACCAACACTAAATGTGTAAAAATCTCCAGCATCACCAATTGGTAAAGCTCCGTTTAATCCTACTTTAAATTCTTGTGCGTTTGATGTAAAAGCAAATGCAAAAATTGCAACTACTCCTAAAATAATTTTTTTCATCTTAAATAGTTTTTTAATTAATTCAGTACAAAAGAAGTAATTTTTGTAATTTGACATACATTTGTTAACTAATTATTAACATAAATTGACGCAACCCTTTTTTTAACATTCTGATTATCAATTGTTTAATTTTTAACAAATTTCACTAAATTTATAAGATTTTTCCTATGAAATGGGCGCATTCGCTAAAAGATTTCCAGCATTATTTAAAAATAGAACGTGGTTTATCTGACAACACTATTGTTAACTATTCTCACGATATTGAAAAACTAATACGATTTTTAGACGAAAATGTCATTCCTCATTCACCACTCACTATTGATGAAGAAACGATACAGCAGTTTGTTTATGAAGTTGCTAAAATTTTAAACGCTCGCTCACAAACACGCATTATTTCAGGTTTGAAAAGCTTTTTTAATTATTTAGTTTTTGAAGATTATAGAAAAGATAATCCTATGGAGCTAATTGAAACTCCAAAAATTGGAAGAAAGTTACCCGATACGTTAGCACTTAATGATATTGAAAAACTTATCAAAGCTATTGATTTGAGTAAAAATGAAGGGCACAGAAATAGAGCAATTATTGAAACTTTATATGGTTGTGGTGTACGTGTAAGCGAATTAGTAGGTTTAAAACTTTCCGATTTGTTTTTTGATGAAGGCTTCATCAGAGTCAACGGAAAAGGCGATAAACAACGTTTTGTACCAATTAGTGAGTTTACGCAGAAACATATTAATTTATATATTAATGGACAACGAAATAAAATTAAGCACATTCCTGAATTTAGTGATACCGTATTTTTAAATAGACGCGGAAAGCAACTCACACGTGTAATGATTTTTACGATTATAAAACGCTTAACAGAGAAATCAGGATTGAAAAAGAAAATATCACCACATACATTTCGACATTCTTTTGCAACACATTTACTGGAAAATGGTGCCGATTTACGCGCCATCCAACTCATGTTAGGTCATGAAAGCATTACAACTACTGAGGTTTACATGCATGTAGATCGTAGTCATTTGGCAAAAGTGATGGCAAAATATCATCCTAGAACATAAAAAAAACAGAAACCGTTAACTGATTTCTGTTTTTTGACTTTTCGTCTTTCTAGTAATCAACATGTACTCCAACAGTCTTGAACTGATTTTTTTTCACCAACATATGTATTATTGCAATAACACATAAATGATGCGGCTAAGGAAGCTGTCATTTTTCCTCCTTGGGTTTCAATCTGTGCTGTTTTAGAAAGCATGTCTACTCCTGTGAGATTTAAAATTTTCTTTAACATAACAGTACTTATTTAGGTTATACTAAAGATACCTATAAATAACAGCTATCTGTCAATGTTTTGCCATAAACTACAAACGTGAATACCGTAAGTTATAACACTTCAATATTCACGTTTTGTAAATTTATATAAGTAAGCACGAAACTATTTTGCAATATTTACGGCTCTTGTTTCTCTAATTACGGTAATTTTTACTTGTCCAGGATAAGTCATATCCGTTTGAATTTTTTGTGAGATGTTAAATGACAATTCTGCCGCTTTCGCATCATCTACTTTTTCACTTTCAACAATAACACGGAGTTCACGACCAGCTTGAATTGCATATGCTTTTTTAACTCCATTAAATCCAAAAGCAATGTCTTCTATATCTTTCAATCGTTGAATATAACTGTCTAATACTTGACGACGCGCGCCTGGTCTTGCTCCAGAAATTGCATCACATACTTGTACAATTGGTGATAATAATGAAACCATTTCTATTTCATCATGATGGGCTCCAATGGCGTTACAAACTTCTGCTTTCTCACCATATTTCTCTGCCCATTGCATTCCCAAGATTGCGTGTGGCACTTCTGTTTCAGTATCTGGCACTTTACCGATATCGTGTAACAATCCGGCTCTTTTAGCAAGTTTTGGATTTAATCCTAATTCGGCGGCCATTACACCACAAAGCTTTGCAACTTCACGTGAATGTTGTAATAAGTTTTGTCCGTATGAAGAACGATATTTCATTCTACCAACCGTTTTTATCAATTCTGGATGCAATCCATGAATTCCTAAATCGATGACAGTACGCTTCCCAACTTCAATAATTTCTTCATCAATTTGCTTGCGTGTTTTCTTTACAATTTCTTCAATACGCGCTGGATGAATTCGTCCGTCAGTTACCAATCTGTGTAATGATAAACGTGCAATTTCTCTTCTAACAGAATCAAAACAGGATAAAATAATAGCTTCTGGCGTGTCATCAACAATAATTTCTACACCTGTTGCGGCTTCCAAAGCTCTAATATTTCGTCCTTCTCTACCAATAATACGACCTTTTACATCGTCCGATTCAATATTAAAAACCGATACACAATTTTCAACAGCTTCTTCCGTTCCAATACGTTGAATGGTATTGATAATAACTTTCTTAGCTTCCTGTTGTGCCGTTAATTTTGCTTCCTCAAGTTTTGCTTGAATGTAGCTCATTGCATCCGTTTTAGCTTCTTCTTTTAAGGAAGCAACTAATTGATCTTTTGCTTCGTCAGCAGACAACCCAGAAATTACTTCTAATTGTTCAACTTGACTTTTATGTAAACGCTCAACTTCCGTTTTTTTCTTTTCAACAAAATCCAAACGATAGTTGTAATCTTTTAGTTTTGTTTCTATT
The DNA here is from genome assembly GCF_965283645.1 of Kordia sp. GTDB lineage: Bacteria > Bacteroidota > Bacteroidia > Flavobacteriales > Flavobacteriaceae > Kordia. The sequence continues at coordinate 1,611,108 of NZ_CBDIPG010000001.1, forward strand.
TCTTGGTTGAGTTTTTTGTTTTTTGATAATTCACTTGAAATTTGAGATTCCTTGTCACGCGTACGTTTTTCGGCTTCTGCCATTTTTTTATCTTTTGATAAGATAAATTTTTCGTGTTCAGCTTTAAGCTCTAAAAACTTTTCTTTTGCTTGAAGAATTTTGTCTTTCTTCACACTTTCTGATTCTACTTTTGCAGCTTTTAATGCAGCAGTAGCTTCTTTTTTAGCGTCTTGAATAATTTTTGAAGCTTGTTTTTTCTCCAAGCTCTTGGCTATCATGAAGCCTATGAATGCGCAAACAACGCCGACGGCGACTGCGATTATGATTGTTGTACTATCCATCATCTATCGATCTTAATTATGTGTTAGTTTGTAAGGTAAAAACCTTAATTTTCACTTCTCAGTGAATGCAATCCTACTTTAAGTTTTGAATTCGCTTTGTAACGTTTCAAAAACAAAAAGTATATTTTTTAATTCAACTAACAATTTTGCGTGCGCCTTTCACGCTTCACAAAACTGAGTTTCATTAAAAAAGCCTACATTGATTAGAGTTTTGTATAAACTCCAAAAAAACAAGTTTAGAGCTAACAGATTGATCAAGGATCCGTCCAAATACCAAACAAGTTTAGTATTGACAGCTTGCTTTTACAATCATGACTCACTCTTTTTAATTATAGTAACGTTGAGTTTATCAAAAATAAAAACCAATGTAGGCAGTAACCTATTATATTTTACAGAACTTATGAGCTAAGTTGCGCTTTCAGTAACTCGTCGAGCGCTTTTAATTTGTCTTCTAATGCGGTTTGATTTGCATCTTTATCTATCGTTTTTTGCTCTACCTGAGCTGCAAATTGTACCGCGCACATTGCCAATACATCTTGCTTGTCTCTTACGGCATAGCTTTGCTCAAACTGTTTTATCATAGCTTCTATTTTCTTAGCCGCTTTGCGCAATCCTTCTTCTTGGCTTGCCGCAATGGTAAGTGGATATACTCTATCCGCAATAGAAAGCTTTATTTTGAGCTTATTTTCCATAGTGTAAAGAACTATCTTTTATTCGGCTAATTGTGCAATACAATGATCAATTTCCCGAATTAGTGTATTTATTTTAAGCTTAGCTTCTTTTTTATTGTTATCACTGCCAAGCATTGAATTTGCAATTTTTAGCGTTTGATACTTTTCTTCCCATCCTGAGATTTCTTGTTGCAAACGTTTTGTATTTTGAGTTGCCGTTGCTAGTTCTTGACTTAGTTTCTGGTTTTTTTGCTCCAACACTACAAGCTTGTGAAGCATTTTACTCACTCTATTTTCAAGAGAATCAACGATTTTCAAAGTACTACTCATTACATTTCTATTCAATGCATACAAGTACAAATTTAGCATTCATAAAATTAGTTCGCAAGGGTTTTGACCATTATTTAAAGTATTACTTTAAGTTTTGTGTTTTTTTGGTGCAGTTTTTGAATTTAAAGATTCCGAATTAACTAAGTATTAGCTATTTTAGCTTTTCAAACGCATTTTTGATTTATGTATAGACTGTTTTTTATTTTTTTATTATTCTTTTCTATTGCCTTTTCTCAACAAAAAATACCTCAAAACGATTTTAGATCGCCGTTAGATATTCCAATTATCTTATCTGGAACTTTTGGAGAGTTAAGAAGTAATCATTTTCACTCCGGAATTGATATTAAAACGAAACAGAAAGAAGGTTTTGAAGTGTTTGCTATTGGCGACGGACACGTATCGCGTATTAAAATTCAACATTGGGGATTTGGAAAAGCCTTGTACGTAACACATACGAACGGATATACTTCTGTATATGCGCATTTGAAAAAATTAGCTCCAAAACTAGAAGCCTATTTAAAGAAGCAACAATATAATAAGGAACGCTACGAAATACAATTGTATCCAAAAGCGGACGAATTGGTGCTTAAAAAAGGGGAAGTTATTGCCTATTCGGGAAATAGTGGTTCTTCTGGCGGACCGCATTTACACTTCGAAATTCGTGATGCGGCTTCCAAACCAATGAATCCAATGTTGTTTGGTATTGATGTAAAAGATTCGCACAATCCAACAGTAAATGGTCTTTTTGCGTATGCATTGTCAGATTCTGCTCAAATTAATTCTTCTAATAAAATTGTGCAATTGCAATTGAAAAAAGGAAAAGAGAAAAATAGTTTTACAACTGCTAAAGTCTACGCTTCGGGCGAAATTGGCTTAGGCGTAAATTCATACGATCGACAAGATTTAGCATTTAATAAAAACGGAATTTACCAATTGGAGAGTTATGTAAATGGTGTGAAAAACTTTAGTTACGACTTTAAAAAGTTTTCCTTTGGCGAATCGAGATATATTAATACATTGATTGATTATTCACGTTTTAAAAAGAAAAAGCAACGTGTACAACGCTGTTTTGTAACGCCTGCAAACAAATTGAGCATTTATAAAGATGTTGTCAATGATGGAAAAATTCAAATTGAAGAAGGAAAAGAATATACAGTTGTCTTAAAAATTAAAGACTTTAAAAACAACACAACAACCATTACTGTTCCTATTGTTGGTAAAAAACAAGCAATCACACAGAAAAAGAAAGAAATAGTTACAAAAAACTTAATTACACGTACCAAAGAATATACGTTAAAAGAAGGTGATGTAAGTGTATATATTCCTAAGCAAACTTTTTATGAAGATTTCTATTTTGACCTGAAAAAAGATAAAAATGGACGTTATACCATTCATAATGATAAAGTTCCTGCGCACAAAAACTTTGTAATTACGTTTGATGTTTCCAAATATACAGCGGCGGAACGCAAAAAGTTATTCATTGCCAGTCTAAATCGAAAAAAGAAACCATCCTACAGTAGCACCAAAAAGAATGGTACAAAGTTTACAACGAGTACCAAAAATTTAGGAACCTACTTTTTAGCAAAAGACACCATTCCACCAAAAGTGAAACCTATAAATTTTGCCAAGGATAAATGGATTTCCAGCAAAAAGTATTTAAAAATAAAAGTTACAGACAATCTTTCTGGCGTACGAAGTTACCGTGGAACTATTAATGGAAAGTGGATTTTATTTGAATATGACGCCAAAAAAGCAATGCTATCCTACGATTTTAGTGATGTTACTTTTACGGAAGCAAAACATAATTTAAAATTGATCGTTACTGATAATGTTGGAAATAATACTACTTTTACAAGCACATTTTTTAGAAAAAATTAAAACAAATTATATTGAAACCAATACGAACCATCCTTTTCTTAGGTTTTTTACTGTTTGCAAACTTCATCATTGCGCAAACAGCAACCGTTAGAGGAGTTATTTTAGACAAGAATAATAAGCCTATTGAAAATGTAAATGTTAGCAGTTCTGTTGATACTGGAACGCAAACGAATAAGAATGGTTTTTTCATGATCGCAATTCCTGCCGATGAAAAAATTACACTTACGTTTTCACACATAACACATAAAAATATCACCATTACACTTCAATTGAAAAATGGAGAAGAATACGAGTTTCATCCAGTAATGAGTGAAAGTGCTGAACAAATTGGTGTTGTGGTTTTAGATTCCCGTCGAAGAAAAGATGTGCAAGGAATTCAAACGGTTTCTGCGGAAACTGTCCGACTCATTCCAGGAGCAAATCCTGGTGTAGAAAACTTATTGATGTCACTTCCTGGAGTAAATAATAACAACGAGTTGAGTACGCAATATTCGGTTCGTGGTGGAAATTACGATGAAAACTTAGTCTATGTCAATGAAATTGAAGTATATCGCCCATTTCTAATTCGTTCAGGGCAACAAGAAGGATTGAGTTTTGTTAACTCTGATTTGGTTCAAAATGTAGATTTTTCTGCTGGTGGATTTCAAGCGAAGTATGGCGACAAGCTTTCTTCTGTATTAGATATTACCTATAAAAGACCGATTCGCTTTGGCGGAAGTGTTAATTTGAGTTTACTTGGCGGAAGTGCTTCTGTTGAAACCATTAGTAATGACAGTAAGTTTTCTACCGTTTCTGGAATTCGTTACCGAGATAATAGTTTGTTGGTAAATAGCAAGCAAACGGAAACCAATTTTAGACCACGATTTACAGATTTTCAAACGTATGTAACGTATAAATTTTCAGATAAGTTCGATTTGAATTTCTTAGGAAATGTTTCGTTCAATGATTATGATTACGAACCACTAACGCGTCAAACCAATTTCGGAACGCTTCAAGATCCAATTGCATTGTTAGTTTTTTATCAAGGACAAGAGCAAGATCGTTACCGAACGTATTTTGGAGCATTGAAAGCTAATTATTACCTAAATGATGATGTCACGTTAAAATTTATCGCGTCAGCATATCATACAACAGAACAAGAACACTTTGACATTTTAGCACAATACAGATTAGGAGAAGTGAATACAAATATTGGCGATCAAGATTTGGGAAGTGTTGAATTTAGTGAAGGAATTGGTTCGCAATTAAGTCATGGTAGAAATGATTTGGATGCGTTAATTTTTAATGTTGAACACAAAGGAAGTTATAAAATTAATGATGATGAAAACCAAGTTGATTGGGGAATTAAATATACACATGAAGATATTCGTGATCGTTTGATTGAATGGGAAGTAATTGATTCGGCAGGCTTTTCAATTCGTCCGCCTTTACCACAATTTTCAAACAATCAACCATATACGCCATATGAAGGTCCTATTGAACCTTTTCAAACTGTTCGCGCTCGAAATAATACACAAATTGATCGTGTTTCCGGATTTGCACAATGGAGCAAGCAATCCACACTTGGAGAACATGATGTTTGGACAAATATTGGTGTGCGTGCACACAGTTGGACCGTAAATGGTGATGGAATTGAGAGTAAAACGCAAGCCGTTTTTAGTCCGAGAGCGCAAATTGCCATCAAGCCAAATTGGAAAAAAGACATGTTGTTTCGTTTGTCTGGTGGATTTTACCATCAACCACCTTTTTACAGAGAATTACGTGGTGCTGATGGTGTTGTAAATCCGAATGTTAAAGCACAACAATCTATTCATATTGTTTTAGGAAACGATTATAGTTTTAAACTTTGGGATCGTCCATTTAAACTGACAACAGAAGCGTATTATAAAAGTCTTTCAGACGTAAATGCCTATACTATTGAAAACGTTCGTATTCGTTACCGAGCTGACAACGTTGCAGATGCTTATGCATATGGTTTGGATATGCGCTTAAATGGTGAATTTGTTCCTGGGACAGAAAGTTGGGTAAGTGTTGGATATTTGAAAACAGAAGAAAACATCAACAATCGTGGATATATTAGCAGACCAACTGATCAACGTTTGAAGTTTGCTGTATTGTTTCAAGATTATATGCGAAAGATTCCAAACTTAAAATTGTATTTAAATTTAACATATAATACAGGATTACCTGGCGGATCGCCAAGCTATTCTGATCCGTATGATTTTCAAAGTCAATTACCAGATTATAAACGTGCAGATGTAGGTTTTTCATATGTTTTGGTAGATAAAGACAGACAATTTGATAAAGGTTGGAAATCTGTATTTAAGGAATTGAATGTAGGTTTTGAGATTTTTAATGTATTTGATGTTCAAAACTCAATTACCAATACATGGGTTCGTGATGTGTATACAAAACGTCAGTTTGGAATTCCAAATTTCTTGACAGGTCGTGTGTTTAATGTAAAAATGGGAATGCGATTTTAATATTAGAAGTGAGTATTGAGTATGAAGATCTTAGATTTTTATCAATTCTCAGTATTAAAAACAAAACGTCACTTTGAGTGATTTTTGATAAAAAATTGTATCGAGAAGTACTTTCAGAATGAAAATTATAATGAAGAAGTTAGTTACTATTTTACTATTGTTATTTGTTGGCCTACAACAAAGCAATGCACAGAAAAAAATATATGTAAGTGATAAGTTTGAAGAGTTTTCAAAAGATCATAAAATTATTGCGATTCTTCCTTTTCAGACGACGCTGAATTTAAAAGCTGGTCAGAAAAAGTATAGTGAAGCGCAACTAGAAAAGTTTGAACAAGAAGAAGGTATTGCCGTTCAAGAAGCTTTGGAAAGTTATTTTTTGGATAGAAAACGAAAAAAGAAGCTTAAAATTAATTTACAAGATACTAATAACACCAATCGGATTTTGAAAAAAGCAGGAATTACCGATAAGAATATTGATATTTATACACCGCAAGAATTGTGCAACTTGTTACAAGTAGATGCTATTATTAGTGGTTCGTTAATGTCGCGTATATTACTTTCTAAAGAGGTTGACACGTCTTTTAACTTGATTACGTTCTTAAAAGGAAAATCTGATTACGGAAAAATTATCATTAAGTTAAGTGATAAGCATGCAGGTAAATTGTTGTGGCGTTATGAAAAAACCATCAATCGTAAATCTGGAAAAAATACGTATGCAATTATTGCTAAAATGATGCGAAAAGCGACTAGAAAGTTTCCGTATGAGGAAAAGAAATAGTTGTCTTCGACTCCGCTCAGACAACGTAAAATGCTGCTTTGCTCTCACAATACTACATTAGGTTTCTCTTAGACAACTTGTAACTTGACTCTAATTAGACAACTTTCAATTCGTATCTAATCAAATAATGTAAACGATTCAATTCATTTTAAATAAACCATATTTTAGAATGCAATAGATAGCTCTCACGCCATCTTTCCAGCCGATTTTTTTTCCTTCATCATACGGACGACTGTTATACGAAATGCCAACTTCGCGCAAACGTAGGTTTTTTATTCTTGAAATTTTTGCAGTGATTTCTGGTTCAAAACCAAAACGTTTTTCGGTAAGCTTGATCGATTGTATAATTTTTGTGTTGAATAATTTATAACAGGTTTCCATGTCTGTCAACTTCAAGTTTGAAAATAGATTGGATAGAAATGTTAAAAATTTATTCGCCACATGATGCCAAAAATACGACGTGCGTTTAGATTCTTTATCCGTAAAACGCGAACCGTATACTACATCTGCAACACCATCAATTACAGGTTTTAGAAGCAAATTGTATTCTTCTGGATTGTATTCTAAATCAGCATCTTGAATAATGAGATATTCGCCCGTAGCTAAAGAAATACCTGTTTGTATGGAAGCGCCTTTTCCTTTATTCTGCGAATGTTCATGATATTTTATGTCTAGCGACGGATTTTCTTCAATGAACTTCAATACTATTTTTTTAGAATCGTCTTGCGAACCATCATCAACGATTATAAATTCTTTTTCGATGTTATGTATTAATTTCGTTGCATGAATCTTATCTAAAATCAAACGTACTGTAGCAGCTTCATTGTAGACAGGGATTACTATAGAGAGTTTAGTTAGCTTCATTGATGATTTTTATTTTTACATTATTTTCATAGATGCTTTTCTCTATTATTTGACCATTTTTTGCTCTTTTTAGCACTTCTCCCTGTAGTTTTCCATTTTCCCAAACGCCTGAAAGTGATTCTCCATTTTTAAAGTGTACAATTCCTTTTCCATGTCGCAGATCGTTTTTCCAATAGCCTTCATATTTTTGACCATCTTCCCAAACGTAGGTTCCTAAACCGTTTCGTTTGCCATTTTCCCAAGTTCCTGAATAACCAAGTTCTGGTAAAAACTGCAGTAAGTACGTGTTAGGATTGTTTAGTTGTTTGATCATTTTAAATTTTTTAGGATACCTATCTATTACAGGAACTAAATATTTTTCCGTAGAAGAATATCCCAATTGTGCCACAACTACATAATCGACGTTTTTACTTTTTAAGTATTCAATTTGTGCTTCTCTGTTAGGTGTCTTTTGATAACTTGTTACATTCTTTTTTGAGAATAGATAAAATAAACCTTCTTTCCGCACGGAAGTTACCGAGTTTTCAGGTGTGTTTTTATTGACCCAATCGGCAAGTTCAAAGTAATTTTGATAGTTACCTGTATATACACCTTTTGCTTGTGCTTTCAGTTTACCAATTGATGCTTTTCCGTATATAAAACTCCATGAAGCTAAAATGCAAACAATCAAACTAGGAATCAATGATTTTTTATATTTTGGGAAAATTTTTAATCTGAAAGCGGAAAAAATTTCTATCATCCCAAAAATAAATAGAAATATAAGTAGTGGAATTAGTGGCACTAAAAAACGAGTTCCAAACCATACATATGGCCATGCAATTAACAATCCGAAAAATGCCAGCATATACAATGCAATAAGAGTTCTGAACTTTTTAAGCCTGAATATTCCAAATACAACAACGCCTATAATTAAGAAGCCTACTAGCCATTCTACGATTGAAGTTGATGCACCCGTGTATAAAACATCTTTTGAAGATAGAATGCTTGAAGGTAGTTCTTTTGTGATGTATCTTTCTATATTTATGAGTACTCTTTCGCAGATATCTATAAAATCTACACTTCCAAGTTCAGGCTTGTACGGATTTTTTAATAGTAATTGTGAAACGTATGTATTTCCAGTATAATTGCGACTTCGAAGTATCCACGGCAAGTATAATAATACAAAACCGCCAACTAATGTGTATACATAATGCCAACGTTTTTTAAAAAATAAGAATGCTCCCAAACTAACAACTAATGCCAACGCCACCGAACGAATGTAAAAGGAAAAAGACAGAAAGATGAGCAATAGAAAGAAACGCCAATTTTTAAAAACTGGTTTTGTGAAATCTATTTTTAAGAATAACCACAAACAGAGTAGTGAGAAAAACAAATAAGGAATTTCGCTCATCATAATAGTTGCATAGCCCAAAATATGATAGTTGAGCAATGTTACAAAGCAAACTGCAAATGCAATATGATGGTTTTCCGTAAGCCGTTTTATGATAAAAAATAATAGCAATATAGCGCCTAAAAGCAACACGCCATTGACTACTTTGATTGTTATAATATCATTTGGAAATACTTTTGTAACACCAGCTATTATTACAGGATAACCTGGCGGATAGTGGTAATGTGCTGATTTATCAAGATGTTGAATATTTGTATATCCTTCACCATTTGCAATAGCATTTCCCAAAATGTAGTAGCTTGCATTATCACCACCCAAACTTACTTTTTCATCAAAAATGGTATTGTAAATTGCAAAAAAGGCAACGATCAAAAGTAGAATATATATAATTCTAATACGCCTTGGGTTTGATGTAATAGATGTGATCATTGTGGTTTTAGAGTTTCAAAAGCTACTTGCTGCATCGTTTTTCAATATAAAGATATTTTAAAGATTATTGCACAATGCATAGAATATAAAAAAAGCGAGTTCGTATGTTGAACTCGCTTTACAGCTGTTAATTTTCAATTTTTAAATAGTTCAATTATATTACGAATTTGCATACTCGTGTAATACTTGAATTAGATAATCAATTTCTTCTTTGGTGTTAAATTTTGAAAAAGAGAAGCGCAATGATGGTTTTTCTAAGTCTTCAGTACTTAAAATAGCGCGTAATACATGCGAACCTTTGCTACTTCCTGATTGGCAAGCACTTCCTCTTGAACATGCAATTCCTTTTAAATCCATATGAAACAATAACATCAACGCTTTTTGCTGATCAAATGGCAAGCATACATTTACTAATGTATAAGTGCTTTTTGTATTTTTATGACAGTTTCCGTTAAATTTTACTTCTGGCAATACTTTTTTAAGTGCGTCCATGAAGTAGTTTTTTAAACCTTCAACATATGTTTTTTCTTCTTCTAAGTTGTCATAGGCTAGCTTGAACGCTTCTTCCAATCCAACAACATTGTGTACAGCTTCAGTTCCTGCGCGGAATCCACGTTCTTGCGATCCGCCAAAAATTAAAGGTTTTAAACCTGAATCTTTTCTAATAAATGCAAAACCAATTCCTTTGGGTCCATGAAATTTATGTGCTGCCGCCGCTAAGAAATCAACAGGTGTTTTTTGTACATCCCATTCAAAATGTCCAATAGACTGAACCGAATCTGAATGAAATAACGCACCGTATTCTTTGCACAATGCACCAACTTTATCTGCATCTAATATGTTTCCAATTTCATTATTCACATGCATTAAACTTACCAACTTTTTAGAGTTGTCAGCTTTTAACAGTGCTTCCAAATCGTCATAATCTGGTGTTCCACACGGTTGTAATTTTACATATGTTACTTTAATATCACTTTCCACTCGTAACTGTTCAACTGTATGCAAAACGGCATGATGCTCAATTGGAGATGTTATAATTGTTGTGACACCTAAATCGCGAACAGAACAACGCAATGCCATGTTATCTGCTTCCGTTCCGCCAGAAGTAAAGATAATTTCTTGAGGAGAAGCATTTAAATATCTAGCAATGGTTTTTCGTGCAGTTTCAATAAGTGTTTTTGAAGAGCGACCGTAACTATGTGTAGAAGATGGATTTCCGTAATTCTCTTCTAAGGCTATCTTAATGCGATCTACAACTTCAGCTCTTATTTGTGTTGTAGCTGCACTATCAAAATATACATTCTTCATTCGTAGTGTTTATAAATAGGGTTGGTTGAAATAAAGATGAGCAAAAATAGTTTAAATAAAATTATTTACAATAAGTTTCGTTATAAATAGAGTTTTCTTATACTTTTGCCTTTATATTTATACGAATTTCTTAATTATACATTTCATGAAAAAATTATGGTTCCTTTTTATCCTTGTGTTTACATTTGGTTGTGATGATGGAGATTTACCATTGGAAGAAATTGACTTTACAAGCACATCTACTGTGGCTGCATGTGATGAAGTTGCTGGATTAACACTGCTTTTTAAAATTGACAGTGCAAATGCTTTAATATTAGAAATTCCAAGCACATTAATTGTAAACATAGTTACAGAAGATGAAGTTCCAAGAGAAGCAAATTTGACAAATTCAAGTGTAAATGCTTATTATAGAGGATTTAACACAACTATAACAAGTGCTTATTTTTGTAGCGAATTGCCGCCTTCGGATATTCAAGTGAATTTAGAGTACACAGCTAGTAATGGTATTATAAATGTAGTGACAACTGAAATATTTGACACCACTGATCCAACGTTAGTGATAAGCTATAGACACGAAATTACGTTTGAGAATATTGTGTTTTCAAATGATGCTGGAAATAGTGTTACACATGATTTTTTTGATTATGGTTTTATTATTACTCCTGCAGAATAACTATTTGTATTCAATCAAGGTTTATTAAAGCTTTAATGTTCAAGGTTCAAGGTTAATTAACTCCTCTAGATGCAAACCTAGAAACTTCTAAACTTTTAGATCATTTCGGATTTTGATAAATGTACACTTCGGTTGCGCCTAATCCGTATTTTTGATAATTGGCATCATAATATTTTACATTATCGTACCGTCTGAATAGATATGCTAATTCTTCTTTTAGCACGCCAGCACCAACTCCATGAATAAAAACTACTTTAGGAATTCGTTTTCGAATGGCAAAATCTAGTTGACGTTTTGCCGTATCTATTTGTAATTCGAGCATATCATAATTGCTCATTCCTTTATCTGATTTTGTCAATTGATGAATGTGTAAATCAACTTCCAAAGCCCTTTCACTTCGTTCTTTCCTTGATTTTTCTAAAATACGTTTCGGTCTTTTTGGTGCTTCTTTCTCTTTGATAGCACTGTGAATTTTTTGGTATGATAAATCGCGGGCAATTTCATCTGTATTTATTTTTACCAACTCGGACGCTTCAAACATAATTGGAAAACCTTCACTTGTTTCCACCAAAATTTCATTTCCATTGATGGATTGAATGATTCCACTAATGACATCGTCAATTGTCTCTACCTTATCGCCTACCTTAAAATTCATGACTATTTAGTATTTATTCCTCTTCTTCTTGCTGTTCGTATTTTTCTCTGTTAAAATATTCTTCGCTATCGTATTTTTTTGGTTTGTTAGATAGTTGCATCGAAGTTACTTTGTACAATCCAAACATCATCGCTACCAACGCTATAATTGTTACTATAATTTGTGCTTCTCCCTGAATATCATCTCTAAAAAGTAACATTCCTGCTCCGACAAAAACAAGAAAAAAATAAATTGTCGTTTTGTATTTAAACTTCACTTTATACAATTTTAGACTTCAAAAATAATATTTTCTTTTCAAGCAACGCACTCATTCTAAGAAGATGCATTAAATACCGTTGATTTTTTATCTTTTTCAATAAAAAAAATTCGTAAATAGGTTTTAATAGAGTTCTACTGATTGAGTTTTATTAAAATAACTATTTTTTTTCGTAACGTTTTTTATAAACCGACTACTTATGATACAGTTGAATATAGACTAAAGTATTTTCTATATTTGCAAAAACGAATTATTGAAATGCACAGTGCGCTGATTTTTTTAGTACAGATTGAAGAGTATATGCTTCCGTGTATTTCCAAGAAATATTTAGGAATTGATTGTTTTGGTTGCGGAATTCAGCGTTCTTTGGCACTCATTTCACAAGGAGAATTTGTAGAAGCTTTTAAAATGTATCCAGCAATTTATACGCTTATTTTATTTTTTATCCTCGTTGGTATCAATATCTTTTATAAATTTAGAAATTCTCAAAAACTAGTAAATGTTTTAGGAATTGTTAACGTTCTCATTATCATCATTAGCTTTTTTGTCAAAAAATTATATTAAATTTAAATAATCAAACTACACACACATGAAAAAACAACTCAACCCAACATTAGTATATGTCTTATCTGTCATAGGTTTTCTTTGCTGTTGCATCAATGGTCTCGGATTTTTACTTTCTGGAGCGGCATATTTTGTAGCTGACAATAAAATTAAAGCAGCTACAGCAAATCCTGATGATTATGAAGGTAATATTAACAATATGAATACAGCTAAGATTGTTGCTTTGGTTGTTACAGTTATAAACCTTATCTATTTCCTATATTCAATTTACTATTTATCTACTGGTGGATGGCAAGAATCTCAAGAGCAATGGAGACAGATGATGGAACAAATGCAAAATCAATAAAAAGTCAAAATTTATATATACAAAAAGCGGATGTTTATGAAACATCCGCTTTTTTTTATGCTAATTTATACTGCTTAAATTCCTGCTGCGTTTGCTATAATGGCAAACACAAAAATTAAAGCGTAAAGTCCAATAACTGATAATACTGTAATTCCTATAAATTTATAATGCGATTTTAAACTCTTAAAAGCCGCTGTTAAATCTGACGTATTTTTTTCTGCCAAAGCAGCTTTCATTCTTCTTGAAAACCTGTATAAGTACATGACAGGAAAAAAATATAATATTGCCAATACAAAATACACTATTGAGACAAATTCTACAGACATTCCGCGCGCTCCAAAAGGATTCGTATTGCTATTTAATGCTGCATACATTACAATAAAAAATATAGCAATTAATAAAAATAAACCCGTAAGAATAAATCCTAGAATTGATAAAATGAAAGCCCATTTTGCCGTTTCACGTAGAAACTTTTTAGAGTTTTCGTTGAGTCGTAATTCGAAATTATCAAATACAGAATTATCTTGTTGTTTTAATGGCACTATTCAAATTCTTTTAGCGTTTTTACAATAATTGCCACACATTCTAGCAACTGTTCTTTTGTCATTACTAATGGCGGTGCAAAACGTATGATGTTTCCATGTGTTGGTTTTGCTAGCAATCCGTTATTTTTTAAGGCCATACAAATATTCCAAGCAGTATCACTTTCTTCATCGTCATTAATTACAATTGCGTTTAACAATCCTTTTCCTCTGACAAGGTTTACAATGGTACTAGTTTCAATATATTTGTCTAATTCACTTCTGAATAATTCTCCTAATTGGAACGCATTTTCTGCCAACGCTTCATCTTCTACAACTTCTAACGCTGCAATAGCAACTGCCGCAGCTACAGGATTTCCTCCAAAAGTTGATCCGTGATTTCCAGGACGAATTACATTCATAATAGGATCATCTGCCAATACCGCTGATACTGGATATGCGCCACCAGAAATTGCTTTTCCTAAGATTAAGATATCTGGTTTTACATCTGGTGTTCCGCTACAGTTTTTCTTTTCACAAGAACAGTTTCCACACGTTGCTAATAATCTTCCAGTACGTGCAATTCCTGTTTGTACCTCATCAGCAATAAATAATACGTTGTGTTTTTCGCACAATGCTTTCGCTTTCGCTAGATAATCCTCAGACGGAACATATACACCAGCTTCACCTTGAATTGGCTCTACCAAAAATCCGGCTACGTTTGAATTGTTGTTTAATGCTTCTTCTAATGCTACAAGATTATCGTATTCAATCTTAATGAATCCACTTGTGTACGGACCGAAATTTTTACGGGCTACCGGATCATTTGAAAATGAAATAATAGTCGTTGTTCTTCCGTGGAAATTGTTTTCGCAAACAATAATTTCTGCTTTGTTTTCCGCGATTCCTTTTTTCTCGTATGCCCATTTTCTACAGATTTTCAAAGCCGTTTCAACCGCTTCTGCTCCTGTGTTCATTGGTAATAGTTTATCGAAATTGAAATATTCCGATGCAAATTTTTCATAACGACCTAAGATGTCATTATAAAACGCACGAGACGTTAATGTCAATGTTTGTGCTTGAGACACCATTGCATTTACAATTTTTGGATGACAATGTCCTTGGTTTACTGCTGAGTATGCAGAAAGAAAGTCATAATACTTTTTACCTTCTACGTCCCAAACATACACGCCTTCACCTCTATTCAAAACCACCGGAAGTGGATGATAGTTGTGCGCTCCGTACTTGTCTTCTAATTCAATTGCTTGCTGAGATGTTAATTGTTGTTCTAAAACAGCCATTTTAATAAAGTTTTAAATGATATATAAATAACCATTCCTTCTCTACCTTTATCCTTTCGAGGAATCGAAAATTCAGCGTGGGAGAGAAATCATCCCTAGAGACTTGCAAAATACTAAAATAACGCCATTTTGGCATAATTTTTTTTCAATTAAAATTAAGAAACAATCAAAAACAAACTTGATTTTACACTAAATTATAGTTCATTACTTTCGTTTTCTTTGCTTTCCCAAAGAAAAGAAACAAAAGAAAGGGAATTTTTCTAGAGGCATTTCTAGTTTTTTCTCTGAAAAACTAGAACCATAAGTGTTTTACTAATTTTCTTCCAAGGCTTCAAAAAATTTTAACGAAAAACACTTATTATACTGCAGAAAAAGAAAACTCGTACTTTGAATTTATCTGTTAAATTTACTCTTCTAATCGAATTAAAATCTATTCTGATATTTTAGACGATAAGGACGATACTTGGAGTTCTAAACGTTTCATTTCTCGTAAAATCGCACGTTTGTCCATTTGCATCCAAGCATATACTTTTATCATAGACATAAACATTGCACTAATTACAATACCCAATCCCCATTTTATAAGTTCGTTTGTCTCTGTTACGTTAAAAAACTGAATTAAGCAATAAATCATGAATCCGAATACGCCTAAATTGACAATATTCATAATGACAGCCAACCAGCCTAACTTTCCTTTAAAAATACTTCCGATAGATCCTAAAAGACCTTGCTCGTCCAATTCGTCATAAAACTTTGCTTCTTCTGCTGTTAATGTTTCTTTTATTAATATGTCAATGTTTTCTATATTTTTCATGTTTTCTATATTTTTATAATTGTTTTTAATTTTTCTCTGGCATGATACAATCTAGATTTTGCCGTGCCTTCGGATATTTGTATAATTTTTGCAACTTCCTTTAGTGAATATTCATGTACATAAAACAAACGAATTACTTGTTGTTGATGTATTGATAATTCGTTTATCGCTTTTAAAAGTTTTTGTTTTAATGGCGATAGATCTTCAGACGGAATATCCTGAATGGATTTTGTAATTTTATATTCACTTTTTTGTTGTAGTTGTTTCGAAACTGAGCGCGTCCAATCAATTGATTTTCGATGTACAATGCGCAATGCCCAACTTTTAAAGTATTCAGGATTTTGTAATGTGTGTACTTTATCAATGATGAGTTTCCAACTATCTTGCGCAATATCTTTTGCAATATCTGCATCTTTTACAATCCAATACGCATGATTACAAAATGTTTTGTGAAAACGTTGTACCAATAGTGCTATGGCTTTTTTATCGCCAGCTTTGTATTGCGTTACAAGTGTTCCATCTGATATGTTATTTTTTTTATGCATAAAAACTTCCGTCTATACTACAGACGTGAAAAAGTTGAGAAGGTTCATTTTTTTTGAAAAGATTTTGTTCTTTTTTAAAGGTACGGGAATAATTTTGGGTTTTGGTTGTTAAACACTAATCGTCATTTCGAGTGATTTTTGAAAAAAATTATACTTCGGTAAACTCAGCAGAGCTATCGAGAAATATTGTTAAAAGTGATTGCCTTTTTGGCTTCTACGAATTTCTCTTAGTTGCAAAAGTGAGTACTTGCTAAAAACGAACGTTAATGTTTGGAATGTAACTATTTCAATAATCATCCTGTTCAGGCGCCATTTTCACTTTAAGATTCGTTAATTTTTCAATATGTTGTTTGTACACATCGAATACATAACAAGTTCCTGAAAATACTTCTAATCGTGAATTATCAATTAAGTTCACTTCTAAATATGCACCTCCTGAACCTTTTGCTGGAAGTACATTATAAATCGTTAGATGTTCTATTTCATCTATATCAAAAACCTGACAATAGGACTGATCTGCAAATCCAATTTTAGCATCAATCCACAACATTGACAACGTTGTATCTAACTTTTTTGGTCTCCGTTTTACTCTTTTATTTCTTTTATAATCAGTTACTGCTTTTACTTCTTCATTGATGATTATAGTGGAACTAATTTCCATTATTGACTCATATTTTTCATCAATTAAAAGCTCAGGATATTCTCTTTTATTTTCTATATGGAATAACGTGTGGCCATCATCAAATTGAAAATCACTATCATATGTATACGTAAGAGAAATCAAGATGTCTTTTGCATTAAAGGAAAAGCTATTTTGATCTTTTCGTTCATATCCAAATAGTTGATTTTCTTCTGTAAAATCTTTTTGAAGTCTTTCTTTTAGTTGATAATAGCTTTTATCAGAATTCGTTTCATCACAACTATATGCAAAAAAACCAACTATAGGAACGTCTGTTCGTTTGTTATCAAAATATGAGCTGAAATTTTCAATAATAATATTCCCAATACGAACTGGATATTTAAATTTTAAAAGTTGTTGATTGTATGGAGATTTTTCAAAAAACACATTCGGATTCACTTTCAATTCATCATAAGTACTATCCCAATTGATAAAATCTTTTGCTGGAGCACATATTTCAAAACCTAGCTCGTAATCTTTATGTGTGTCTTCTATTGTTTTATAATTTGATGCATTAATTTTTCTCCAAATCCTTTTCTTAACAATAGATGAACGATGAACATTTTTAAAGAATAGCTTGTCATTGAAGTTGAATTGAGAAGATAAATTTTGATACACTTCTTTGAAACCACCATAGTTTGTCGGAATCTGATTTTGATGAGAATCGAAAAGAAGTAAGAACGATTTTTCATGTCTATTTACAATGATATACGCATATTGCAATGCATCGATGTTAACTTCACAAGTATACATTTGATTAGTTCCTACACAAATTATTTTAGTTCCCTCAATATGCACATTTCCTTTAGAAGTTTCTTCTGGAAAAGTGAATTTCTCCTTTCCTGTAAACGAAAATATTTTTTTTAAAAAATTCATCTATTATTTAGTTGTCATCAACTTTTAGGGAATGAAAAGATTTTTTTAAACTTGATACCACGCTTTTTATTTTCTTTAAAAGTATAATAAATCTAACAACTTCAAAATATAACTTTCCTCAATCACACCAAAATAAACAACTCAAACCCTAACCAACTCAACTACTCCACAAAACTTTTAGCATTTTTTTAAAGATTAGCCCCATAAATAATATATATATTTACCGCTATTGTTATTTTTGCCGCATGGGAAGAAAGAATCGTAAGAAAGTGTTTGAACAAGTTGAAGTGGTAGATACCGCTACAAAAGGGAAAACAGTCGCTAAAACTGAAGATGGAAATGTCATCTTTTTACCAAATGCCGTTCCCGGTGATGTGGTAGATATTCAAACATATAAAAAACGAAAAGCATTTTACGAAGGGAAAGCAATACACTTTCATTCGTATTCAGATAAACGTACCGAACCTGTTTGTGAACACTTTGGAACCTGTGGTGGTTGCAAATGGCAACATATGGGCTACGAACACCAATTGTTTTACAAGCAGAAAGAAGTGTTGAATAATTTAACCCGAATTGGAAAAGTTGAATTACCAGAATTGACACCAATTCTTGGAAGTCCCGAACAGTATTTCTACCGTAACAAAATGGAGTTTTCGTTTTCGGACAGTCGTTGGTTAACGCAAGAAGAAGTTGATTCTGATGAAGACTTAGGCGATAGAAACGCACTAGGTTTTCATATTCCAGGAATGTGGGATAAAATTTTAGATGTCAAAAAATGTCACTTACAAGCCGATCCTTCAAATGTAATTAGAAATGGAATTAAGGAATTTGCAACAAAAAATGATATTGCTTTCTTTAATACACGCCATCAAACTGGATTGTTGCGTACGTTAATGATCCGTACTTCTTCAATTGGAGAAGTAATGGTATTGATTCAGTTTTACCAAGAAGACAAAGAAAAGCGCGAATTGTTATTAAACTATGTTAAAGAAACGTTTCCACAGATTACTGCGTTATTATATGTAATTAACGGAAAAGGAAACGATACCATTTACGATCAGGAAGTGATTTGTTTTAACGGACGCGATCATATTTTTGAAGAAATGGAAGGTTTGAAATTTAAAATTAATGCCAAATCATTCTATCAAACAAACTCTGATCAAGCATACGAATTATATAAAATTACACGTGATTTTGCAGGCTTAGCAGGTGATGAATTGGTATACGACTTATATACAGGAACAGGAACAATTGCACAATTTGTAGCCAAAAAAGCTAAAAAAGTTGTTGGTGTTGAGTCGGTTCCAGAAGCAATTGAAGCCGCAAAAGAAAATGCAAAACTGAATAATATTACCAATACAGAATTCTTTGTTGGTGATATGAAAAAAGTGTTTAATGCTGAGTTTATTGCCGCACACGGAACACCAGACATTATCATTACCGATCCGCCACGTGACGGAATGCACGGCGATGTTGTACAACAAATTTTAAACATTGCACCCAAAAAAGTAGTGTATGTAAGTTGTAACAGCGCTACACAAGCACGCGATTTAGCTCTGATGGACGAAACATATAAAGTAACCAAAGTACAAGCTGTTGATATGTTTCCGCAAACACATCATATTGAAAATGTTGTACTTTTAGAAAAGAGAAATTAAAATACATATGAAGAAATTATCATACATAGGAATTATAGCACTTGTTATTACAACAACTGTACTTTCCTTTTCTTGTGAGAAAGATGATATTTGTGCAGAAGGAACACTCACAACACCAAGATTAGTCATTGAGTTTTTTGATGCAGAAATTAGCGATACTACAGGTGAAGATGTAGCTAAAAATGTGACCAATTTATTTGTAGAAGCGTTAAATCCTAATTTAGATCCCGATACGCAATCGACTATTCAAGATGATGCAGCTACTGTAAATACCATTTCTATTCCGTTACATACGCAGGAAAATAGTACGGTATATCGTTTTTTCTCAGAATATGAAACAGATAGCGACGGAAATATAACTGCAGGAAACTCAGACATTATTACGTTTAACTATGAAACTTCAGAAGTATTTCTTTCAAGAGCTTGTGGTTATGTAACAAATTATCGGTTAGATGATGCAGGAACTGGCGTCGTTGTTACAACTGATACCGACAACTGGATTGATCCAACTACGGGAATTGCCATTACACAATTTACTATTCAAGATGAAACTATAGCACATGTTAAAATATATCACTAGTATACTCGCATTCTTGGTATGTAGCATAAGCGTTGCGCAAGAAGACTCAGAAGAAATAACGGTTGTAAAAGAAGAAACCGCAGCAGTTGTAAAAGATACACTTTTGCCTGGTAAAGATAATTATGGATTGCGAATTGGATTAGATTTAAGCAAACCAATACGTATGTTATTAGAAAAAGACTATCAAGGTTTTGAAGTTGTCGGTGATTTTAGAATTTCTAAAAAGTTTTATCTCGCCGCCGAATTAGGAAACGAAACGAAAACCGTTGATGATGATCAACTCAACTTTACCACAGAAGGAAGTTACTTAAAAGTTGGATTCGACTTCAATGCGTATGAAAACTGGTTTGGAATGCAAAATTCAATCTTTGTAGGTTTACGTTACGGATACAGTACGCATAAACAAACATTAAATAGTTATCGAATTTATATTGATGATACACACTTAGAAAATCCAAATAATTTAGAATTTGCACCAGGCACCGAATTCTCTAGCTTAAATGCACATTGGATTGAAGCTGTTGCTGGAATTAAAGTAGAACTCTATACTAATATATACTTAGGGTTTAGCCTACGCTTAAATAGGCTCATAAGTACAAAAGAACCTGATAACTTTCAAAATCTGTTCATTCCAGGATTCAACAAAGTAACTACCGACAATAATGTTGGTGCTGGTTTCAATTATACGATAAGTTACTCAATTCCAATCTACAAAAAATCTAAAAAGAAGAAAGAAGAAGAGGAAGAAGTCGAATAAAAATCATTTCTATATTCATTGAAGGTATAAGTACATTTGTTTTTCAACTCTTATAATCGAAAAACATTAGATGCTTTTCACTAACTCATAAAAATATCTACCACAAGAAAGCTGTCAGAAATGACGGCTTTTTTATTATTAAAAATCCTTGTTTTTTAATGTGCTTAAAAACATTTTAGTCATATTTTTAGTATATTCATTCAATCTAAAAAATACTTTCAAGCAATGAACATCTGTAATCGATTCATAATCAACATTTTTTCCTTTCTCATATGCATTACTTTCTCATCACAAAGTAGCGCTCAAAATGTAAAAGACACACGTTTAATGACCAATCCTGCAATTAGTAAAAATAAAATTGCTTTTATTTACGCTGAAGATTTGTGGGTTGCTAACAGAGATGGCTCCAATCCAATTCGGTTAACAATTGATGAAGGAATTGAGTCAAATCCAGTGTTCTCCCCTGATGGATCTAAAATTGCATTTAGCGCAGAATATGATGGAAATATTGATGTGTTTATCATTGATGTAAATGGAGGCATTCCCAAACGATTAACATGGCATCCGTATACAGATACAGTAAGAAGCTTTGACGAAACAGGGGAAAATATTTTATTTGATTCCAGAAGAAATAGTTTTGCATACCAATACAGACAATTATACACCATTAGTATTAATGGCGGACCTGTTACAAAATTACCACTTCCTACTGCGCATAATGCGTCTTATTCTCCTGATGCAAAATATATAGCGTATACACCTTTTGGAGCTGCACATACACAATGGAAAAACTATCGTGGTGGACGACAAGGAAAAATTTGGATTTATGATGTAAAAACAAAGGATGTAGATGAAATTCCAAAACCAGCAACAGGAAGTAACGATACAAATCCGCAATGGATTGGTGGTGTTGTCTACTTTCGGTCGGATCGTAATGGAGAATTCAACATCTATTCATACAATAGAAAATCTAAAAAAGTAACCCAACATACATTTTATGAAGACTTTCCTGTATTGGCAATTTCAGCAGACAAAAACGATTTAATTTATGAACAAGCAGGATATTTACACACCTACAATCCTGCTCAAAGTAAAAAGACGAAACTCACCATCGGAATTGCAACTGATTTACTAGAATTACGACCGCGGTTTGTTTCGGGAGATCGATACATTCGCTCCGTTTCTATTTCTCCTTCTGGAAAAAGGTTAGTCATGGATTTTAGAGGAGAAATTGTAACTGTTCCTGTAAAAAAAGGAGATGTAACCAATAGTACGCAAACAACTGGCGTGCATGAAAAATACCCTAAATGGTCACCAAACGGAAAACATATTGCCTATTTTTCAGATGCTTCTGGAGAATATGAATTACATATAAAAAACATAAAAGATAACAGTGTAGAAAAAATTTCAATCCAAGGAAACGGTTTTTATGCACACATCAATTGGTCGCCTGACAATACAAAAATATGTTATACTGATAATAGTAAAAGTATATATATACTTGACATTGCTTCCAAAAAAAGCACCAAAATAGCTTCTGATGTTTTATACGGAATTGGAGCATTTAGAGACATATTTGGTTCTTGGTCACACGATTCAAAATGGATTACATATACACAAATTACAGAAACCTATTATCAAAAAGCATTTGTTTACTCAGTTGATCAAAACAAATCATTTGCAGTTTCTGATGGATTGTCTAACATCTCAGAAGTCGTTTTTGATCCAAGCGGAAAATATATATACTTAACAGCTTCTACAGATGCCGGACCTATTGTCAATTGGTTTGATCTTTCAAATCAAGATATGGAAGCTTCCAACACTATTTATCTAATCACATTGCAAAAAGATATCATTTCTCCATTAGCTAAAAAGAATGATATTGAAGTTATTGAAGAAGCCGAAAAAACCAAAACTGATTCAAAAAAAGATACCAAAAAGGACCTACGTATTGATTGGGAAGGTATTGAAAATAGAATCTTAGCACTTCCAATACAAGCTGGAAGTTATTCCAACTTGCAAATTGCTAAAGAAGGCGAACTGTATTACTTGTCAAGTACTCCAAATGCAAGTTTCTTTACACCAAAATCTATTTATAAATTTAGCTTAAAAGATCAAAAAGCTACAGAAGTTGCTCAAGCCAGTAGTTTCGAATTTTCCAGTAATGGAAAAAAAATGGTGTACTATAAAAATGGTGAGTATGGTGTAACTGCTATTGGATCGAAAACAGACAATACAGTAAACACTTCTTCAATTCAAGTTAAAATTGATCCTGTAAAAGAATGGGAAAACATTTTTGAAGAAGCTTGGCGCGTAAATCGTGATTACTTTTATGATCCTGGTATGCACGGAATTGATTGGAAAGGTATGAAACAAAAGTACAAACCATTTCTTGCACATGTTACCAATAGAAACGATTTGTATCGCATGATGGGATGGATGTTTAGCGAACTTGGTGTTGGACATCATCGTTTTTCAGACACAGGAGATCAACTAAATACTGCTCCATTTATACGTGGCGGTTTGCTTGGAGCCGATTATGAAGTTGCAAACAACAGGTATCGCTTTGCTAAAATATACGGAGGACTCAACTGGACTCCAGACTTGCGTTCGCCGCTAACAGAGCCAGGCGTAGATGTTTCCGTTGGAGATTATTTACTTTCTGTAAATGGTAAAAATGTAACAGCTACTCAAAACTTATATTCCTTTTTTGAAAATACTGCGGGTAAAATTGTTACGCTAGAAGTAAGCACAAAAGCAGATGGTACCAATCGTAGAATTGTAAAAGTAGTACCGCTTTTTAGTGAAATTGCACTTAGAAATAGAGCTTGGGTAGAAAATAATATCAAAAAAGTGGATGAAGCAACTAATGGACAAGTTGCATATATATACGTTCCAAATACTGCTGGACGTGGTCATGAATATTTTAAACGCTATTTTTATCCACAAACCAATAAAAAAGCGGTTATTATTGACGAACGTTTCAATGGTGGCGGATTATTAGCAGATTATTACTTAGATATTTTACAACGATCAAAAATGTCTGCTTGGAATTTCAGATACGGAAACGATTTACGCACACCAAGCGCTTCCATTGACGGACCAAAAGTAATGCTCGTAAATGAAGCTGCTGGTTCTGGAGGCGATTACCTTCCGTGGGCATTTAAAAGACTAAACATGGGAACCATTGTTGGAAAACGAACTTGGGGCGGACTTGTTGGTATTTTAGGCTATCCTGAATTTATTGATGGTGGTGCTGTTACAGCTCCGAATGTTGCTTTTTGGGATGAAAACGGATATACGGTAGAAAATGAAGGTGTTGCACCAGATGTTGAAGTAGATCAATTGCCAAAATTAGTTATTCAAGGACGTGATCCACAATTGGAAAAAGCAATTGAAATAGCATTAAAACAATTAAAAGCGAACCCAAAAGTATATCCAAAACGACCAAAATATCCAATTAGAGCACGTAAAGAACAGAATAAGTTTTAAATCATAGATAGTAGTGAATGACTATATGGAATACCAACACAAAGAATTCAAACACTAAAATTGAACAAAAACGATCTACAATGAATCTAATTGATTTTATTATTGGAGCATTATTAGCCAATGCAATACCTCATTTAATTTTTGGGCTCACCAAAACTCATTTCCTTGGACTGTTTGGCTATAGTCCAAAAGGAAATATAAGTTATGCCATTCTTCAATTTGTAATAGCAATTCTATTATTTTGCTATACGTATGGATATCAAGAATTCATAGAGAATGGTTTTGTAATTGGAAGTATTACCGTACTTGTACTTTACTTTATTTTTGGGAAGGTTTTGGTCAAATTTTACGGAAAGCAAGAGAAAGTATGAGTATTTCTTAACTATAAAAAAGCTGTAAATTGTTCTTTTAGTAAAATCAAAGAAAGTTGAGTTATTTGTAATGTAACGTTTTGCCTTCTATGTACACTCATATAAAATAGTAGTTCTTTTATATATAGAAGAAGACATTAGACTTTTAAGAAATTTACATGAAAAATAATAAAAAGTATGTTATAATTATAAGTAGTATACTTGTATTGATTATTGGATATTTTATTGCAGACAGCTTTTTATATAATGGAATTAAACCGATAACTATACACGAAAACGGCTTTCAAGGCAATTATTATGCTAAAAACGATACGCAATCACAACCAACAGTTATACTCATTGGTGGCGGACAATGGGGCGATTATTGGGCAGAACAAATTGCTAAAAAAGGATATGCAAGTCTATCGTTACCTTATACACGAAGAGAAGATTTGCCTAACTTAATCGAAGAAATCAATCTTGAATATTTTGAAAAAGCATTCAACTGGCTTACAAAACAACCAGCTGTTCATTCGGATAAAATCATCGTTATGGGAGCTTCAAGAAATGCCGAATTAGCGTTAATACTTGCGGCTACATTTCCAGAATACATTGATGGAGTCGTAGCATATGCACCAAGCGCTGTAAGTTGGTCAAATACAGTACTTCCGTATAGTTCTCCTGATTTGAAAGCAAGTTGGAAGTATAAAGGAATTGCTATTCCGTATGTGCCAATGGAGAAAATTCAGGGAAATAATGTTTCTAAAATTAAAACCTTACCGTATTGGAAAAATGGTTTAGCTAAAATAAATGAAGTAGCAAAAGCAATCATTCCTATTGAAAAAATTAAAGGTCCTATCCTACTCTTTTCTGGATTAGACGATAAAGTTTGGCCAGCGGCAACTATGGCAAATATGTTAGCGGAAAGAATAAAAATAGTTAACTTCAACTATGACTTTCAGAATATACAGTATGAAAATGCAGGTCATTTAATTTCTACACATCCTGATATCAATTCAACTATAACAACTGGAAATATGACTATTGATGGAAAGGTTTACGAATTTGAATTTGGAGGAACTATGGAAGGTGATTCCAAAGCAAAAAAAGATTCAAGAGATAAGTTGTTTTTGTTTTTAGAAAAGTTTAAATAAGCTTAGCAAAAATCATCTTGAAAAGAAATGATCGCGTTATTTGTAATAATATATTCTAAACTCGCAGTTGTCTAGATTACATGATGAATAGTACACAGAAAATTTATTAAAAAACTAAAATTGTTACATGGGATTATTTGATATTTTTAGAAAAAAGAAAACTAACAATACATTTCCTGAAAATGAATTAGAAAAAGTATTCAAAGAAGCTACAACTAATGTTGAAGCTAGAGATGCATTCTATATGAAGTTATTATGGAATGATTTGTATGTGATTACTAATGAAAGCAATGCTTTTCAAGAAGGCGCACAAATACTGGAGGAAAACGTTTCTTTAGAACTTCAGACATTTGAAAATGGCTATATTCCTGTATTTACCTCAGCTAACAGAATTTTTGACAAAGGAATTGTAAAAGAGAAAGTTCCTTATGTGGCTATGAAAGGGCAAGATTTATTTAAAATAACAAAAGGTGCAAATCTTATTTTAAATCCTTATTCTGAATATCACAAAGAACTTGTCGTAGATGAAATTGAAATGCTATTAAATGGAACTCTTTTTAATGATTCACATGAAAAAGAAAATAGTGAAGACTCAAAAAAAATTAACGAGTTTAATCAACTATATGACCAAGCAATCAACCTCCAAAAAGGGTTACTTCTTTTAGATGGTTATCGTTATAAAGATATAAATGTTTCAGAAAAAAAGAAGCTTGAAGCATCAATTGTGGCATTTAAAAAATGTCTTGAAATTTTCCCAGATCATTGGCAAAGCATGATGCTAATGGCAAAATCATATCAACGTTTACAAAAGCATTTAGAAGCATTCAATATCTTAGAAAAAGCATTTACTATTGAACTTACAAATCATTCAATTCCAATGGAAGCATCCTTAGAAGCTATGCATCTAGAAAACATAGAAAAAGCATTGTATTATTCGGAAGCATCACTGAAAAGAAAACCGAATGATTTTGTCTTACTAGGAAATCATGCCATGAATTTATTAATAGCTTCAAAAGATGAAGAAGCTAAGGAGATAATTAAACAAGCAATTTCATTACAACCACGTGATTCTATAAATAAAAATATTCAATCAACTATACATGATGTAATTACTGGAAAACGTAAAAGGCCTACTTTTAAAGATGCTATAAAGTAATACGTATTGTACAGATTGACACCTTTCAAAATGACAAAACTTACTAAAAACATTTATTATGTCAATGAATATATTCCAAACAATATCGAATCTGATTTTGAATGCATTTTTAATCAATAATGTATATAGAAAGGTATGACAATTGGTTAGTGCCAACGTCAGCGATCTGACAACATAAATTAACTTTTAAAGAATGAATCTACAAATTCATATTTGTTGAATACTTGCAAATCTTCAATTCCTTCTCCTACTCCAATATATTTTACTGGTATTTGAAACTGATCCGAAATTCCAATGACAACACCACCTTTAGCAGTTCCATCAAGTTTTGTAACGGCTAACGTAGTTACTTCCGTAGCCGCTGTAAACTGTTTTGCTTGCTCAAAGGCGTTTTGACCTGTAGAACCATCTAAAACGAGTAAAACGTCGTGTGGCGCATCACCAATTACTTTTTGCATTACTTTTTTGACTTTCGTCAACTCTTTCATCAAGTTTACTTTGTTGTGCAATCTTCCAGCTGTATCAATAATAATTACATCAGCATCTTGTGTTACTCCAGATTGTAAGGTATCAAAAGCAACAGAAGCCGGATCACTTCCCATACTTTGTTTTATCAAAGGAACATTTACCCTATCTGCCCAAACTTGCAATTGATCAATAGCGGCTGCTCTAAATGTATCTGCCGCTCCAAGTACAACTTTTAAACCTTGCTTATTAAATTGATGCGCTAGTTTTCCAATAGTTGTTGTTTTTCCAACACCATTGACGCCAACTACCATTAACACATACGGTTTTTTGTTAGCTGGAATTGTATATTCGGTTTCTTCTCCAGAATTGGTTTCAGAAAGTAATCCTGCTATTTCTTCGCGTAGAATTTTATTTAACTCTTCAGTTCCTAAGTATTTGTCTTTGGCTACTCGTGCTTCTATTCTGTCAATAATTTTTAATGTTGTATCTACTCCAACATCACTGCTGACTAATACTTCTTCTAAATTATCTAAAACTTCATCATCTACTTTGTTTTTTCCGGCAACAGCCTTTGTCAATTTTGAAAAGAAGCTTGATTTAGATTTTTCTAATCCTTTGTCAAGTGTTTCTTTTTTTTCTGATGAAAATATTCTTTTAAAAAAACTCATATTTTATGGTACTATAGTTAAGTGCTATATGCAATTTAGTTAATTACATAGGTTGCAAAACAAGATACTTAAAAATTACCACATGTTTTGCATTACTGTTTTATACTATTTTGCAAGTCAATTATCCTGCCTATATTGATAAACATGAAAAACTGTCATATGTGTTTGTCGTTCATGTACAAAAACAAAAAGCTACTCTCTTTCGAAAGTAGCTTGTATTATAGTATAAAACATATACTTATTTCTTTAACCAATCGTTTACCTTTTCTGGAGACATGATTGATTCAACAAAAGTGTAAGCTCCAGTTTTAGGAGATTTTACCATTTTGATTGCTTTTGTTAATCTCTTTGATCCTGTTTGTAAGGATGCCACTGATTTCTTTGCCATGACTTATTATTTTATTTCTTTATGAACAGTCATTTTCTTTAAGATTGAATTAAATTTCTTAATCTCTAATCTGTCCGGAGTATTTTTCTTATTTTTTGTTGTGATATAACGTGAAGTTCCTGGTTGTCCAGAAGCTTTGTGCTCTGTACACTCTAGTATCACTTGAACTCTATTTCCTTTCTTCGCCATTACTGTTGGTATTTATACTTTATGACTGTATATTATTTGATAAAACCGTTAGCTCTTGCTTGTTTAAGCATTGCTGAGATTCCTATTTTATTAATTGTTTTTAAAGCTGAAGTAGAAACTTTTAGAGTTACCCACTTATCTTCTTCAGGGATATAAAAACGCTTTTTTGTAAGATTCGCATTAAATTTGCGCTTTGTCTTATTCATTGCGTGGGAAACGTTATTCCCTACCATTGCTTTCTTACCTGTTAATTCACAAATTCTAGACATCTGTACTAAACTTTTAAGTTATTCAAAAACGAGGTGCAAATTTACATTTTTTTATTTTCTCAGCAAATATTTATTTACTGTTTTTTAAAATTTCTTCCAGTAACATTTCAAAAGCTTTCGTAACTGCCTTGTTTACTACTTTCTCACGCGGTTGTCCAAAATTAAATTCTTTTGATATGATTCCGTTTGGAGTTGCAATTCCGATAAAAACAGTTCCAACTTCAGCATCTGAGTTTCCTTTGCTTGGTCCTGCATTTCCCGTCGTGGCAATTGCATAGTCCGCATGATAGATTTTTTTTGCGCCTGCCGCCATTAATTCTACAACTTCTTTACTGACGACAGAATAAGTATTAATGATGTCCTCAGAAACGCCCAATAGATCTATTTTCGATTGTACAGCATACGTAACAGCACTTCCGTTGAAAAAGGCAGAAACACCCGATTCTTGGGTTATTTGTGCGGCAACACGTCCGCCAGTGCAACTTTCGGCAGCAGCCAATTTTTGATCGTTGGCAACTAATAGTTCACCTATTTGCGTTACAATATTACTTTGCCCTTCAATTCCTTGAATGATGTCTCCTATGATTGGATATAGCTTTAGCGCATGTTCATCAACCGCTTGAATGATTTTTTCTCTGTCTTTTCCTTTTCCTGTTAAACGCAATCGAACTTTTCCAAAGTTTGGCAAATAAGCAAGCTTTACGTTTTCTGGAAGACTGTTTTCCCAATCCTCAATTTTCATGGCAATGTTGCTTTCGCCCATTCCATAAGTCAATATTGTTTTATGATAGATAAAAGGTCGCTCAAATTCTTTTTGGAATTTTGGAATGATGTAATTTGTCATCAATCCGCGCATTTCGTACGGAACACCTGGCATTGACACAAATACGGTATTGTCTTTTTCCAACCACATGCCAGGCGCAGTTCCAAAATGATTCATTACTATTTGCGCTTTGGAAGGCACTAATGCTTGATCTCTGTTCATGTCAGAGATTGTAGACGATGTTATGTATTTTGCAAATAATTCTTCAATATGTGCTAATACTTTTTCGTTTCGTATTAATGTATCGTCAAAGTATTCACAAAGTGTATGTTTGGTAATATCGTCTTTTGTAGGCCCTAATCCACCAGTAATTAACACAAGATCCGCTTTTTGTTTTGCCGCTTCAATGGCTTCTAAAATGTGTTGCTTGTCATCTTGTATAGACGTAATTTGATGCACTGAGATTCCAATTTCATTCAGCGCTTTCGAAATGAATACGGAATTTGTATCTACTATTTGTCCGATGAGAATTTCATCGCCAATCGTAATTATTTCTGCAATCATATATTATAGGTTGAAGTCTTTTTTGAGTGCTGTAATATTGTGTGTGATTTTTGAGTATACTTTTGCGTATACAGTTCTAATATCAGTAATATTTGTTTCAGCTTTTGACCATGCAAGAATTTGAAGGTTTAGTTCATAAGAATCGTTCATTCCCAACAAATCCAAATTGGGTTTTATTTTATGACTAACTTGGTATATTCCTTTATAGTTTTCGGTGTCAACTACTTTTGTAAATTGAATAAGATCGCTTGGAATTTCTTCTATAAAAGCTACTACTACTGCTTCCACAAATTCTTGATCTCCATCACCTAATTCGAGTATCTTTTCTAAATTGTATGCCATTTTTATTTTACTAGTATTGAAAATAATTGTTGTTCTTCTACATATCCTACTAATCTATCTTCAGCATTTACTTTACTTACACCTGCGGGCGTTCCTGTAAAGATGATATCTCCTATTTTGAGTGTAAAATATTGTGAAACATATGCAATTAGTTCGTCTATTTTCCAAAGCATTTGCTTTGTATTTCCTTGTTGAACAACTTCGTTATTTTTTTCTAATCTGAAATTAAGATCATTTAAATTTTCAAATTGATCTTTTGAAATCCATTGTCCTACAACTGCCGATCCGTCAAATGCTTTTGCTTTTTCCCACGGCAAACCTTTTTCTTTTAATTTTGATTGTAAATCGCGCGCTGTAAAATCAATCCCTACACTAATTTCATTGTAATATTTATGCGCAAACTTCTGATCAATATATTTTCCTAATTTATTAATTTTTACTAAGATTTCCACTTCATGATGAATTTCTTTTGAAAAATCAGGAATAAAGAATGGTTGTTTTTTCAGCAATATGGATGTATCCGATTTCATAAAAATAACAGGATCTACGGGCTTTTCATTGGCAAGTTCTTCAATGTGTTTTGCGTAGTTTCTTCCGATACAAATTATTTTCATTGATGTTTATTTTGGGTTAAGGTTAGTTGGTTAGTTTTAGTTTAAATGCTGGCGCAACAACTTCTTCTTCTTTGAAATCAGCACGTGGCATTTTTAGCTTTCGTACTTTTTTCCAGCCATTAACTGACATATAATACGAATATGAATCACCGTCATTTTCTATAATTCCTTTAAAAATGGGCGCATATCTTTTTTGTTTGATGTCTTGTATTTGTAACGAGTCGCTTACTTTTAAATGAATGATTTCTTCAAATGCATTTTCTTCCACAAATAAATGCTCAACGATAATAAAAAAACCTTCTTCAGGAACTTCAATTCCGTTAGCTGGCATTTGTATCTTTGTCTTGCTTTGTTTATAGCTTACAGCTACAATCATTGGATCTACCAAATCGTCTTTTGGCATTTTATTTATGCTTGATGAAACGACTCGGAATCTGAATTTGGCATTTCGTGTGCCTTTTTTGAAGAAAAAAATAGAAACTTCTTTAAGATAGTTTTCATCTCCTAAAGATGTGTCATACGGATAATACCTAGCAAACATTGAAGGATACGCACCTCCGCTAAAGTTTCCTAAACCAATACTTCGTTTTCCTCTAAACGAGTTAACACGGACAGTTTCTTGTCGTTCTTTATTGGATAAATGAACCTCTTTTAAAAACTCAACAGCTGGTTCTAAATAGATAATGACATCTTTACCTCGTTTTAGCACTATATTTTTATCTACAAAACCAACACACGTAATTTTGAGTAATGTTCCAATCCATTCATCTGCAACGGTAAATTCGAACTTTCCGTTTTTATCGGCTGTTGTCCCTCTTTTTTGTGAAGGAATAATTAAATGTGCATATGCAATCGGTTGTTTTGTTTCCTTGTTAACAATAGTTCCCGATATATTTTTTTGTGCATGGACGAAAAAGAAACTTAAAAATGTAATGAGTATGATGGTAGCTTTTCTCATATTCATTTTTAGTTTTTTAGAATTTTGTATTCAGCTTTCGCAATTTGATTGCTGTTAATACTTTTTTCGTGTACAATGGAAAGTTTGCATTCAGAATCCAGCCAAAATAGCCAGGTTCTTCTTCTAAAACCGCTTCTACTTTTTTACCTTTATGTTTTCCAAACGAGAAAATTTCTTCTCCTTCTTTATTAAACGAAATAAATCCGGCAAAGTCTGCCATTTTTTTACGTGTCGTAAATTCGCTTAACTTTTTCATATCGTTTTCTAGCTCTTCATAACGATCTAACTGGGATTTTAAGACTTCGTACGTAGCATTTGTATCTGCTTCTGCACCATGTGCGCCTTCCAGTTCTTTTCCACAATAAAATTTATATGCAGCCGAAAGCGTACGTTTTTCCATTTTATGAAAAATAGTTTGCACATCAACCGATACTTTATTTTTCATATCAAAATCAATATCCGAACGCAATAATTCTTCAGCAAGTAACGGAATGTCAAATCGATCAGAATTGTATCCTGCCAAGTCACTATCTTTTATCATGTTATACACTTCTTTTGAAAGTTCCTTGAATGTTGGTTCATTCGCAACTTTATCATCAGTGATTCCATGAATTTCAGAAACATTTGCAGGAATTGGCATTTCCGGATTTACCAACCACGTTTTACTTTCTTTATTTCCGTTGGGATATACTTTGAGTATCGAGATTTCTACGATTCTATCTTTGGCAACATCGACTCCTGTAGTTTCTAAATCGAAGAAGCAGATAGGATTATTTAGTTTTAATTCCATTATTTTATTTAAAAGAGTAAATTTACCACTATTACAGGGCAAATAAAATTATTTTGTGGTATAATAATTGATTTTAATGTATTATTAACAATAATATGAAAACAAGCGTTTACAAGTCTACATTCTTCATTTTTTTAGTATTTTTTTGTTGCCTTTTTACACTAAATGCGCAAACAAAAGCGATTGAAATTGTGGAAGTGAAAACCAAGAAGAAAATCACATTTTATGCAATTAATCATACAGAAACAGCTAAAGAAGTTTTTTTAAAGGTTGATGGAAAAGGCTTTCGAAAAAGTAGTTATCGACCTGTAATTAAGAACGTTCCTGCGAATAAAAAAGTATTACTTACTACATTAATTTCATTAAAAAATGCAACGCCTGAATACACCTATTTTTATTCGTTTGATGACCAATTGACAGCACTCAATTTAGAGACGAATGTTAAAGATTGGAAGTCATTAAATCATTTGATTGATGCTGGTGAAACTATTATTTTTACGAAAGATGAATGTGCCAAGTGCGAAAAATTGATTGGCATGTTGAAGGCAAATCGGATTCGACACAAAGCTTTTAATATTTCTGATAATGAACGGTATAGAAAATTTTTCTGGAATACAATTTCGAAGATGAAACGCCAAGATGTATTAATTTCTTCTATTCCTATTGCAATTGTTAAAGGTGAATTGCACGAAGGATTGAATCTAATTTCTTTTGTTGAATCTTTGAAAAAGTAGATTACTTTACTGGTAGGTATTAGACCGCTACGCTTTTATACTTGTCCTCGCTTTGCTTTTGGGTTTTGAGTTTTCTTAAGTTTATAAAATACTTTTACATTTAACATTTATAGTTTAAAAACTTCAATATTCCCTATTCAATATTTCTTATTCAATATTTTTAACTCACAAAAAAAAGAGTTTCCTTTCGAAAACTCTTTTTTCATCTATAATGCTATTTCTTTTAAATATCTCTATTGCTATCCCAAGCTTCTAAGTAATCTGCAACTTGTTTTACAAACTGTCCACCAAGCGCACCGTTTACAACTCTGTGGTCATATGAATGTGATAAGAACATTTTGTAACGGATTCCGATGAAATCACCTTCAGGCGTTTCAATCACTGCAGGAACTTTTCTGATCGCTCCTAACGCTAAGATTCCAACTTGTGGCTGATTAATGATTGGTGTTCCCATAATACTTCCAAATGTACCAACATTTGTTACCGTATACGTTCCGCCTTGAATATCATCAGGTTTTAATTTATTGTTTCTTGCTCTTCCTGCTAAGTCATTTACAGATTTTGCCATACCAACTAAGTTTAATTGATCTGCATTTTTAATTACAGGAACAATTAAGTTTCCATCTGGCAACGCCGCTGCCATTCCTAAGTTGATGTTTTTTCTTTTGATAATGTTATCGCCATCGACAGCAATATTCATCATTGGGAAATCTTTCAATGCTTTTGCAACTGCTTCCATAAATATTGGCGTGAATGTAAGTTTTTCACCTTCACGTTTTTCAAAGCTATCTTTTACTTTTTTACGCCAATTCCAAATTTTTGTGACATCAACCTCAACAAAACTTTGTACATGCGCCGATGTTTGTACAGAAGCTACCATATGATGTGCAATGAGTTTCCCCATGCGCGTCATTGCTATAATTTCGTCACTTCCGTTAACAGAAACTGGTGTTGCTGGCGTTGATTTTGGAGCTGCAACCGTTTTTGCCGCTTCTTGAACTGCCGCTTTTGGCGCTTCTGTTTTTTGAGGTTGTGCTTGCGCAGTTCCTCTGGTTTTTATGTAGGCAAGAATATCATTCTTGGTTACTCTTTCATCTTTTCCTGTTCCAGCAATCGTATCAAGTTCATCAACCGAAATTCCTTCTTCTTTGGCAATATTTTTTACTAATGGAGAATAGAATTTTTCAGAAGTTGAAAAGTCATTGCTTACGGTTTCTTTTGCCGTTACAACAGCTTGCGCTACAATTTCTGCTTCTGCTGGCGTTCCTCCTTTTATCGTTTCTGGTGTTGGTACTTCCGTTTTGTTACTATCTTCACTTCCTTCACCTTCTGTTTCAATAATAGCAACTGTTTGACCTACTTTTACAACATCTTCAACATTGAAAAGTATTTCGACTAAAACACCGTCAACTTCACTTGGCAATTCAGAATCTACCTTGTCCGTTGCAATTTCTAATACTGCTTCATCAGCTTCAATAGTGTCGCCAACTTCTTTGAGCCATGATATAATTGTTGCTTCTGCAACACTCTCTCCCATTTGTGGAAGTTTTAGTTCAAATTTTGCCATATCCTTAATCTAAAGATGTTATTTTATTTTATTTTGCGAAAATACTAAATAATCTGATTTTTTATTGAATTATTTTCAATTTAATTCTTTGTTAACATGTCTACTTCGACTTGCACAGTAACCGTACTTCTCCTCTATTTTTTGACGAGTCGCTACCGAGGATAAAAGTACTGTTTTTTGGTAATATTTTATAATATCCAAGTTGTTTTTCAAAGAGTTGAATGATCGTTTTTGTTTCTATAAAGTGATTATCCAGTATGATTTCTGTATAATTTTTGTTTTCTATTTGACGAAATAAGTGATCTAAGTTTTCAACCTTCACACAGTTTTTTTGGTTGTAGACTGCCTGAATCTCTTCAAAATGTGTTGCACTATCCGTAATAATGATACATTTGTTGACCTGCTTTTTCATGTCGTTTTCTGACTTTGAAACCAACGGAATTAACTTCGCGCCAAGCGTAACAGCAATGTCATAAAGTATGTTTCGCTTGAAATGTTTTTTGTAGAATAGTTGCATTGCGCCATAAAAACGCTTTGCATAGGTTTTGTCTTTTAGCGTGCTTTCTCCTTTGTAATGAATGACCGAAGTTTTACCATAATAGTAGTTTTGAAAGCCTGCTTTTTTTATTTTGTATGATAAATCGATGTCTTCGCCATACATGAAATAGTCTTCATCAAAGCCGTTAACAGTTTGATACACACTTTTTTTCATCAGCATGAATGCACCGACGAGAATGTCTATTTTTCCAGTTTCATTTTCATTTAAATCTGAATAGTAACCTGCGTTTTTGCTTCCAAAAATCTTCTTTACAGAAACCATTGGTGTTGGAATGTTTCGTTTGCTTTCGGGCA
This sequence comes from Kordia sp., assembly GCF_965283645.1. Taxonomy (GTDB): domain Bacteria; phylum Bacteroidota; class Bacteroidia; order Flavobacteriales; family Flavobacteriaceae; genus Kordia. Next base: position 1,647,123 of record NZ_CBDIPG010000001.1, read on the forward strand.
AAAATGTTCCGCTTCCGTCAACTAGTTTACAACCAATACTTCCTACATTTTCTTTGCTTTTTGCGAATTGTAAAATTTGTGTAAATGTGTCTTCGGCAACAATTGTATCAGGATTTAAGATACAAACATATTCACCTTTTGCTACTTTTACACCTTGGTTGTTTGCTTTGGCAAAACCTACATTTTCAGTGTTTGCAATGAGTTGAATTGTTGGAAACGTGTTTCGCATCATGTCACAACTATTATCTGGCGAGTTGTTATCAATCACAATTATTTCCGCGTCTATTTCCGCAATAGCGGATTGCACACTTCGGAGACAGGCTTCCAAAAAGTAGCGCACATTATAGTTGAGAATGATGACAGAAAGTTGCATGAAAGAGAAGTTTTAGGAACTTTTTAGTGAGTTTTCAAATGGAACTCTGTTAATGATACTTCGTCCTAGTGTGACTTCATCTGCATATTCCAATTCGTCTCCAACCGATATTCCTCGTGCAATTGTAGACGTTTTTACTTCGTAATTTTCGAGTTGCTTGTATATGTAAAAGTTCGTTGTATCGCCTTCCATGGTGGAACTTAATGCAAATATGATTTCTTTGATTTTTCCTTCTTTTACTTTTTCCACCAAACTCGTAATGGTCAAATTGTGTGGACCAATGCCATCCAACGGAGAAATTTTCCCGCCCAATACATGATATAATCCTTTGTATTGTGCCGTACTTTCTATTGCCATGACATCGCGAATGTCTTCTACTACGCACACAATATCTTGTTGGCGATTTGCATTGATGCAAATATCGCAAACTTCCACATCTGAAATGTTATGGCAGTTTTTGCAATGCTTGATTTCTGTACGCAAGTCTTGCAATGCATTTGTGAGATGTACTGTTTGACTTTGCGGTTGTTTTAATAAATGCATCACCAAACGCAACGCTGTTCGTTTCCCGATTCCGGGCAGTTGCGAAACTTCGTTTACGGCATTTTCTAAGAGTTTTGAGGAGAATTCCATTTGGCAAATTTACAACTTTTTTAATGTTAGAAATTGAATTTGAAGCTGAAACTGAATTTGAAATGTTCCACTATTCGTCAGATCGAGTTAAATTCATTGAATTTTGTATTGAGATCCACTTTGAAATTGAATGTTATAGACTTTTGACTGTTGTTTTTCATTCTAACTAACTCATTGAACTATTTGAAGTTTTGATGTAGTATTTATAAGCATTACTTTACTCCTTTTGAACATTGATGTAACGTTTATGAGTACTATTTTAACATTTATAAATATTGATTGTATGTTTGTAAACGTTGATTTAATCCTTCGAAGTATTGTTGTAACGTTTTGAGTTCTTGTTTAAAGGGTTATGCCCTTGGTGGTATGGGGTAAATTATTTGATCTTTTGATACATCTGTATTTTATCAATATAACCATTTTCATCTTTGAAAAAGTCTTTTATAATTCCACTTACGATGAATCCCATATTTTTATATAAATGGACTCCTAAATTATTTGAAGCATACACATTAAGCCAAACAATTTCAATTTTGGAATGATTTTTAGCCCAATCCAATGTGTTTTCGATTAAAATTTTTCCCAAACCTTGATTTCGCCAATTTTTATTAATTCCCATTCCTATCATTCCCGTATGAAACATCTTTTTCCTTTTGCTTCCAGTTAAATCGATATTGCCAATTAGTTGTCCTTCATATACAGCAACTAAAAAAATGCTGTTCTCACTTACCTCATAATCTTTGATAAGTTTGGTTTCTTTATTTATGTCATTTGGGTACTCATCTAAAGTTAAAGGAAGTGTTGTTGTATTTTCTATATAGCCTCTTTTTAAATTGAGTATCGCTTGTGCATCCGTAATTTTAGCCAATCGTATCTCAATTTTCTTGTCCGACTTTGTTGTACAAATTTTAGGTTCAAATTTCATTCGTTTAGTATCTTCTTTGCGTTACGAAAAACGTTTATATAATAAATATCTGTTTACTACAAATCTAAATGATTTTTAATGAGTTTAAAAATAGAAATGATTTTATGAGCATCTCAACTGTGCTCTATGTGACACATCTTGATAGCTACGCTAGCTATTTTTAATCAACATATATTTTGATCTCAATACGGCTCAACGTGACATATTGTTAACTTTTATATTATGAATTATTAAATTCTTCAATCTTTTAATCATTCAATCAAAAAAAGACACAGAAGTTTGTATTTTGCAATTCACAAATTACACATATGCAACCGATTCATATTTTACTTTTGATTGCCGGATATTTTGGCGTTTTAATTTTGATCTCTTATTTCACAGGAAAAGATGATAGCAACGAAACGTTTTTTAAAGCGTCGCGAAAATCGCCTTGGTATATTGTCGCCTTTGGTATGATTGGCGCTTCGCTTTCGGGCGTTACGTTTATTTCCGTGCCAGGTTGGGTGGAAGCTTCTCAGTTTAGCTATATGCAAGTTGTGTTTGGTTATTTGGTCGGTTATTTCATTATTGCTTTTGTGCTGATGCCAATTTATTATCGTTTGAATGTAACGTCTATTTATCAGTATTTGGAAGACCGATTTGGCGTTACCAGCTATAAAACTGGTGCTTTTTTCTTTTTGGTTTCTAGAATTTTGGGGGCTTCCTTCCGATTGTATTTGGTCGCGATTGTGTTACAACGGTATGTTTTTGACACCTATGAAATTCCGTTTGCAGTTACAGTTACCTTGTCTATTTTATTGATATGGCTGTATACGTTTCGTGGTGGAATTAAAACCATTGTTTGGACAGATACGTTACAAACCTTATTTATGTTGATTGCCGTTGGTGTTGCCATTTATTTGATTTTAGGAGATTTGAACATGAGTTTTGTAGAGTTTTGGAATTCAGATGCTTTGACAGCGTACAATCAAATATGGTTTACAGAGAGTTTTATGGCTAAGAATTATTTTGTAAAATCGTTCCTTGGCGGATTGTTTATTGCGGTTTGTATGACAGGACTCGATCAGGATATGATGCAAAAGAATTTAACTTGTAAAAGTTTGGGTGATGCACAAAAGAACATGGTTTCGTTTAGTATTGTGTTGGTTGTGGTAAACCTAATTTTCTTATTATTAGGAGCTTTATTATTTATGTATGCGGCTCAAAATAATATTGCTGTTCCATTGATGGACGGAAAACCAAAAACAGATTTGTTATTTCCTGAAATTGCGCTTAATGGCGGATTGGGAATTTCGTTAGCAGTTGTTTTCTTACTAGGTTTAATTGCTGCTGCCTATTCTAGTGCCGATTCTGCTTTGACTTCCTTAACGACTTCTTTTTCAATAGATTTTTTAGGTATTGAAAAGAAACCCGAAAACGAACAGAAAAGGACGCGGAAACTCGTTCATATTGGAATGTCTTTTGTGCTGATTGTTGTGGTTGTTATTTTTAATAGTTTGAGCAATAAAAGTGTTATTGACAGCTTGTTAACTATTGCTGGTTACACCTACGGACCATTATTAGGTTTGTTTGCTTTCGGAATTTTCACGAAGTATAAAGTCGTTGATAAAAGCGTGTGGATTGTCACGCTAGTTTCTATATGTTTGACATATGTACTTGCGAATTTTGGGAGTTATTATATGTATGTTACCGAAGACGTTATCAATCTAGCGGAAGCGACAAAACTCTCTAAAGAAACTTTTTACCAATTTGGATATGAATTGTTACCCATTAATGGTTTGTTTACTTTCCTTGGGCTCGTATTGATTAGACGCCAATAGTACCAACGTACACGCAACTTCGTGTTCAATAGTATTTTGTTCTAATAATTTGTAAAATTCTGGATTTTCAGTTCCTGGATTAAAAATGACACGTTTTGGCTGTAACGAAATGATGTAATCGTAAAAAGCTTGTTGTCGTGTTGCATTTAAATAGAGTGTAACTGTATGAATGTCTGAATATTGTTTCAATTCAGTATCAATTTGTACGCCACTTATTTCACCTTCTTTTAATCCGTAAGCTACAACTTCATGTTGATAGGCTACTAATTTTTGAACAGCTTTATGAGAAAAACGATGCGTCTTTAAGGAAGCGCCTAGCACTAGTGTTTTCAATAGATAGATATTTAATAGGTTAAGATTTGATATACGCTCTGGTAAAGCATGTGTAAATTTAGTGATTTTTGATTTGTAACGCCGTTATTTGTTAAATTATGTTAAAAGTTGTTAAATAGCGTAACACAAAATACTTTCTCTCGTCAAGTATGCATACTTCTGGTAAATCTGGAAGTTTCATCAAACACAAAAAACGAACTAATTACATGAAAAAACTCATCACACTCTGCGTGATAATGCTCTGCTACGCATTAAACGCTCAAAACACTGCTACCCCCAAAATAGGTACAATCACAGGAAAAGTAATAGATGCAACTACACAAGAAACGATTCCGTATGCAACTATTGTTATTAAAGCTAAAGCTGATAATAGCATTATTAAAGGAGCAATTACAGACGATAACGGAAATTTTAAAATTGAAAAAATCCCAGCAGGTTCATTGCTTGTAGAAATTCAGTTTATTGGTTATGAAACCATCACAAAAGAAATTACGATTTCAACGGATGCAAGAGAAATTTCAATCGGAACTGTCGCATTAGCGGAAAGCGTTTCTACCCTAAATGAAGTAGAAATTGTTGCCGAACGTACTACTATTGAACAAAAAGTAGATAGAAAGGTTATTACAGTTGGAAAAGACTTGGTTACTAGCGGACCAACGGCTTCCGATATTATGAATAATTTACCTTCCGTAAATGTAGATCAGCAAACTGGAGCTATTAGTTTGCGTGGAAACCAAAACGTTCGCGTAATGGTTGACGGAAAATTATCCAACATTCCTACTGCGCAGTTATTGAAGCAATTACCTTCAAATTCTATCAAGAAAATTGAACTAATTACAAATCCTTCTGCAAAGTACAATCCGGAAGGAATGAGCGGGATTATCAATATTGTTTTACACAAAAATGTAAATATTGGTTTTAACGGAAACGTAAATATTGGTTTAACACGTGAACGCGAAGCGAAGTTTAATAGTTCTATTGACATGAACTACAGAAACGGAAAATTTAATGTATTCGGGAATTACGGAAACAACATTTCTAAAAATGCCAACGATGGAAATATTTTTAGAGTAGATGAAAATTCGGAACAAATATTTAGCTTTTTAGACAATCGTAAAACACATTTATTTAAAGTTGGAGTTGATGTGTATTTAAATGATAAAAATACAGTTTCATTCTTTACCAATCAGAATATTACAGATAGTAAAAATGAAGGTATTACCGATGTATTTTTTAATGATGCGCCACAGTTTAACAACTTTCAAGATTTCTTAGCAGAAAATGACAATCTTTCTTCACAATACAACTTTAATTATAAGTATGATATTGATGATGAAGGTCATAATATTGAATTAGAAGTAGATTATAACGTATTTGATGCAGAAGATAATATTGATTTTCAATTTTCAGGTGCAAATACATTCCCGAATTATATAGATGAAACAGAAACTGCTAGAGATCGTACTACAATTAACTTAGACTATGTACGTCCACTAAAAAACAAAGCAAAGTTAGAAGCTGGTTTAGAAGCACGTTTATTTAACTCTGACATCGGATATCAGTCTTCTGGATTTTCTTTTGATGAAATTGGAGACTTACGTAGAACACCAAGCACTGATTTTGATTATAGTAGAGATATTTATTCTGCGTATGCAACGTATGGAAAACAGTATGAAAAATGGTCGTACCAAGTTGGTGTAAGAGCTGAAAGTGTACAAGTAGATGCCAATGCATTATCAAGAGAAATTGAAACTACTGACACGAATAATATTGTATTTGAAAATGATTATGTACAAGTATATCCTTCTGCATTTTTCACCTATACGCCGTCTGAGAAAAACTCATACCAAGTTAGTTACAGTAGACGTGTTGATCGTCCAGGAATTGGACAAGTAAATCCAATTAGAGAATGGAGCACACCGTTGATTTCTTCTTTTGGAAACATCAACTTACAACCACAGTTTACAAACTCTATGGAAGCAAATTACACACGAAAACTTGGAAACAAAGGAACTATTACTGGTGGTGTTTTTTATAGGTTGATTGAAGACGAAATTAACAGAGCCGTTTTTGTAGATCGTACAGATATTAACAGACTTATTTTAACAAACGATAATTTTGACAATACCACAGCATACGGAATTGAAATTTCAAGTAATTTCAGACCAACTAGCTGGTGGAGTTTTAACTCTAGTTTTGACTTCTTTTCACAAACACAAAAAGGAATTACAGAGTCATTAAACGCGCCAACAGATGTTGCAACTGTAGACAATATTGTTCGTGAAACTGTAGAAGTAGACAATGCCGCTTGGAACTTTAGAATGTTTAACAATTTCAAAATAACCAAGAAATTAAACTTATCTGCCTTCGGATTTTACAGAGGTAGCGTACAAGGATTACAGTTTGAAATGGAGCCAATGTATTTTGTAAATATTGGTGCTCGTTATTCATTTGCTCAAGGAAGTGGAACATTAAGTGTAAACTACAATGATATTTTCAACACTATGCAATTTGGGTTTAATGGAGATAGACCTTTTAGACAAGAAGGAGCTTTTAGATGGGAAAGTAATACGGTGAATGTTAGTATTTCATACCGTTTTGGAGGTAACAAATACAGAGCAAAATCGCGTAAGCAACGTGATGATAATGAAAAATCAGGAAGTGGCGGATTTCTATAAGCCATTAACCAATACAATTTTAATAACTTCAATTATTATTGATGGTTAGTGTTAATTGAACGTTATTAATCAATGAAAACCTTACCTGTGCACAGGTAAGGTTTTCTGTTTAGAAATGTTATTTATCTAAAAACTAATACGTTTGAACAGAAATATTGTTAAAGTTCTCCTAAGCTATCTGTGAATCTCAAAAAAAACATTCAATTTTGTAATTGAAAGGTTATTCAGTATTGATTACATAGGTTAATTATTCGAATTTAGCACTCTAACAAATACCCTTTAAAAATATTGCATAACATATATTTAGATAGGATATATCTAACAAAAAAACCCAAGCTCGAAAGAACTTGGGACTTTTTTTATTTTATATTTTATATTTTTCAGTTTACCATTTAATGATGACACTTCCCCAAGTGAATCCACTTCCGAAAGCCGCCAACACCACTGTATCACCTTCTTTTATTTTTCCTTCTTCCCATGCTTCCGTTAATGCAATCGGAATAGAAGCCGCCGTTGTATTTCCATAACGCATGATGTTATTATACACTTGATCGTCTCCAAGTCTAAACTTTTTCTGAATAAATTGTGCAATTCTCAAATTTGCTTGATGCGGAATTAACATGTCAATATCACTTTTTTCCAATCCATTTTGTGATAAACCTTCCATAATTACTTCACTAAAACGAACTACTGCATTTTTAAATACAAACGTTCCATTCATATGTGGAAAGTACGATGTGTCATCTACAGCAGCATCATGATCTTTGATAATATCATTTACCCAACGTGTTCCCATTCCTGGCGCAGTCAATGCTAATTCTTCAGCATGTTCACCTTGCGAATGTAAATGTGTTGATAATATTCCTTTTCCTTCTGCTGAACTTCGTGACAAAACTGCCGCTCCTGCTCCATCTCCAAAAATAACCGAAACTCCTCTTCCACGCGTTGTCATGTCTAAACCGTGCGAATGTAATTCTGAACCAATAACAAGAACATTTTTATACATTCCTGTTTTTATAAATTGATCTGCCACTGAAATTGCATATACAAATCCAGAACATTGATTTCGTACATCTAATGCGCCAACGGTTTTAATATCCAATGCTTTTTGAACCAAAACACCAGGTCCAGGAAAATAATAATCAGGACTTAGGGTTGCAAAAATGATAAAATCGATATCGTCTTTATCAATTCCTGCACGTTCAATAGCTACTTTTGCAGCTTTTACGCCCATTCCTGAAGTTGTATCTTCAGTACCTTTTACGGCAAATCTTCGTTCTTTAATTCCTGTTCGTTCCTGTATCCATTCGTCATTAGTATCCATTAACTTGGATAAATCATCATTTGTAACCACATTATCTGGAACATAATGTCCTAATCCTATAATTCTAGATGTATACATAAATTGTCAATTTTATATTTTTCAGTCAAAATCTGAATTGTAAATTTACAAATTCTTAAAACTTGTAGGACAATATTAAGCATTATTAATTAGTTCTCGAAGTATAAAAGTTTTATATACTAAAAAAGCGCATCTATTTTTAACAAATGCGCTTTAAAACAACCTAACCAATAAATAAACAATCGATTAAGGAAGTGTTCTCTTTTCATAGCAATCTTTTTCCTTAATCATATACAGTAAATCGAAATAATTTCATATTCCTTACAAAGTTTTTAATTTTTTATGAATTGATTTATTTTTAAAATACGAATCTGTCATCTTGTCACTTCTGTGAAAATGGTATTTTTTTTGAAAAGAAAGTCATCAAACAATACTAATTTATAATCACAAACTAAAAAGATAACAAATGGCAACAGGAAATATTAATGTATCTGTCGAAAATATTTTCCCCTTAATTAAGAAGTTCTTATACAGCGATCACGAAATCTTTTTAAGAGAACTTATTTCTAACGCAACTGACGCAACGTTAAAGCTTAAGCACTTAACAAATATTGGTGAAGTAAGCGTTGCATACGGAAATCCCGTTATTGAAATTAAAGTAGATAAAGAAGGAAAAAAACTGCACATTATTGACCAAGGACTTGGAATGTCTGCAGATGAAATTCAAAAATATATCAATGAAGTCGCTTTTTCTGGAGCGGAAGAGTTTTTAGAAAAATACAAAGATTCTGCCAAAGATTCGGGAATTATCGGACATTTTGGACTTGGCTTCTATTCTGCATTCATGGTGGCAGAAAAAGTTGAAATTATTTCTAAAAGTTATAAAGAAGATGCAAAAGCCGCACATTGGATTTGTGATGGCTCACCACAATTTACACTAGAAGATCACGACAAAACAGAACGTGGAACTGAAATTATTCTTCACATTGCAGAAGATTCTACAGAGTTTTTAGAAGATGCAAGAATTAGTGAGTTACTCGTAAAGTATAACAAATTCATGCCAATTCCGATTAAGTTTGGAACCAAAGAAGAAACAGTACCACTTCCTGAAGATGCTGAAGAAGGTGCTGAATCCGAAAAAATAACTGTTGATAATATCATCAACAATCCAAATCCGGCTTGGACAAAACAACCTGCAGATTTAGAAGATGAAGACTATAAAAACTTCTATCGTGAGTTGTATCCAGCACAATTTGAAGAACCATTATTCAACATTCATTTAAATGTAGATTATCCGTTTAACTTAACTGGTATTTTATATTTCCCAAAATTGGGGAATGATATGAATATGCAAAAGGATAAAATTCAATTATACCAAAATCAAGTATTTGTTACTGACAATGTAGAAGGAATTGTTCCTGAGTTTTTAACAATGTTGAAAGGTGTAATTGATTCTCCAGATATTCCATTGAATGTATCACGTTCGTACTTACAAGCAGATGGAAATGTGAAGAAAATTGCTTCATACATCACGCGTAAAGTTGCAGACAAATTAAGTTCTTTATTCAAAAATAGTAGAGAAGATTTCGAAGCAAAATGGAATGATATTAAAATTGTAATTGAATATGGAATGCTTTCAGAAGATAAATTCTTTGAAAAAGCTGACAAATTCGCACTATATCCTTCTGTAGATGGAACGTATTACACGTTTGAAGAATTAAACGAAAAGATCAAGGATGCACAAACAGATAAAGATGGTAAAACAATCATTTTATATGCTTCTGATAAAGACCAACAGCACAGCTACATTGAAGCTGCAAAAGGTAAAGGATACGAAGTGTTATTGTTAGATTCTCCTATTGTTTCGCATTTAATTCAAAAATTAGAAACATCAAAAGAGAACATATCATTTGCACGTGTTGATGCCGATCATATTGATAATATTATCAAAAAAGATGAAGAGCAAATTTCGAAACTTTCAGATGAAGAAAAGGAAAGTTTAAAAACGACGTTGACAGAAGTTGTTCCTGCTGATAAATATACGGTTCAGTTAGAAGCTATGGATTCTAACGCGTCTCCATTTATGATTACGCAACCAGAATTTATGCGTCGTATGAAAGAAATGCAACAAACTGGCGGTGGCGGAATGTTTGGAATGGGGAATTTCCCAGAAATGTACAATCTTATCGTGAATACAAACCACGAATTGGTTGGGCAAATTCTAGGCACAAAAACAAAGAAAAAACAAGAACGCTTAATCAAACAATCGTTAGATTTAGCACGATTATCTCAAAACTTACTAACGGGAGAAGAATTGACACAATTTATCAAACGTAGTTATGAAATGATTAAATAACAAATAGTTGTAAACTATAGATTGTTAGAGAAAAACCACTTCGAATGAGGTGGTTTTTCTATTTTTACTAAAATAATACTTTTTGAAACTCCTCGAAACACATATTGTCCCAAAACTAGATTCGCCTTTACGAATTCAAGCATATAATGTTACTGTGTTTACAAGTATTTTAAGCAAAAGTGCGCTCAAAAAAACAATTAAGCAACAACGTGTTTTTATAAATGGAATTGTCGCAACAACCGCAACCTATCTCAACACACATGATATCATTGAAGTTTTTGATGTTGAAACTGTAGTAAAGAAAATATTTAAACTAGAAATTCCTGTGATTTTTGAAGATGATGACATTGCTATTATCAACAAACCTGCTGGATTTCCTACGAATGGTAATTATTTTAAAACCATTGAAAATGCGTTGCCGCACAATTTGAAACCTTCAACAGCAATTGATGCGTTACAATTTCCGAAACCTGTTCACCGATTGGACAATCCGACTTCGGGTATATTACTAATTGCTAAAACAAAAAGTGCGCAAATTCATTTGTATCAACAATTTGAACAACAACAAATTTCTAAGGAATATCAGGCAATTGTATTGGGCAAAACGTCTGTAAAAGGTGAGATAAATTCGGCTGTAGCCGAAAAAGACGCGTTTACAACTTATGAAACATTACAAACTGTTTCATCGTTACAGAATGAATATCTTTCACATGTAAAATTAGTTCCAAAAACTGGAAGAACACATCAATTACGAATTCATTTGGCAAGTATAAATCACCCAATCGTTGGCGATCAACTTCATGGAAATCCTAAAGAGAACTATAAAAAAGGATTGTTTTTGTGTGCAACTTCAATTCAATTTACACATCCAAAAACACAGGAAAAGCATTCATTTTCCATTGAACCACCAAATAAATATAAAAGTTTTTTGAAACGTGAAGCAACTCGTTTTCAGAAATTTAATGATTAAATTTCATTCTATTAGCAATAAAAAAAGCGAACCGAAGTCCGCTGTATTTTAAAGACATACACAATTTGAAAAATTGCATCGTGAAATTGGACCACTTTTTCCAGGCTGTGTACCACCTTTTATTTCATCATTTTTAAAATTTGAAATAACTTTTTTGTTCATTGTTAATGATTGAAAGCTTCTTTTTTTCATGGTTAAAATTTTTAGGTTTTAAACGAATTTAAAAAATGTTTGCTCCAATCATTTACGGAAAGACCTTATTTAACCTTTATGAAGAAATATATTGTGTCATTTTCTGCATCAGCTTGTCTGCACTTTTTGCTTTGTTGATTGTCACCTCGGCAGTAATAGAATGTACATTGCTTCCGCCTAAAATTTGTGGTGCATTTTCAATTTTGAATGTTTTCAGTTTGTCAATCATGATTTATTTTTTTGATTTTTAAACAGTTAAGATACAAAAAAAGAGTAAACAGTAGTTTGCCCTTTATCAACAATTAAAACTAAAATCCCTCAGTATAGTTATTAACCTCGATACTTTTCATTCTATAGCTATCATGAAATCATTCGAAATTGCTTAAAACACATGTACTTTTATAAGTATATGTACTAGGGTTTATTTCAAAAATTCATTACTTATATTTTTTGAAATACTTGAAATTTTAGTTTTTATTCATAAAAAAAGCGAACCGAAGTCCGCTCAAAATATTTGTGTGTTTACTTATTTATGATATTATGGTGTTACTCCTATCTTACAAATCCAGCCACAACTAGGAAAATAAACCCAAGGACTTATACAATTAACGTCTGATTGTGGAGCATCATAACAAGGTGGACGTGCTCCGCCTTGAATTGTAGCTTGTTTTGATTTTTCCAGAGGAATTATTCCTTTTACATTTTTAATGTTTTTTAACATGGCATAATGTTTTTTGATTATGTAAATTAGATTTTAAGTTTATACGTAACTTCCATCACATAAGTAACCTGTTGTACCATGCGAACCAAATGTTTGACACCAACCAGCAGTATTGCAACAATTTCCTGCTCCGCAATATCCATTGACTCCACATTGTCTTTTCCCTCCAGTTATTGAGTTTTGTTCTTGCTTTTTTAGCACTTTTACGCCTTCATAGTTTAGAATATTCTCTAACATATTGTTTAGATTTTTAATTAATAATACATCAATCTAAAAAAAATACATGATAGCTATGTACGGGAATACCTTATTTAACTTATCTAAGTGTTTATTTTTTAGTGAAATATATCTTGTTTTATTTACAGTAACCGAATTCATTTTTTTACAGCTAAAAAAAGCAAGCCGAAGTTCGCTCTACGTATTTTTTATATAAGATCGCCATTACACAAATAACCTGTACTACCGTGTGATCCTGTTGCTTGGCACCATCCTGAAGTATTACAACAGCTTCTCGGTCCGCATTGTGCATTGGAATTACAGCTTCTTTTTCCTCCTAAAATGCTGTTTTGCTGGTCTTTTTTCAATACTTCAACACCTTCCATAATTGAGATATTCTTTAACATACTTACTATTTTTAAGATTAATAATGGTATAAAATTATGACCAAAGAAGCTACATTACAAGGCTTGCAACCTTCAGTTTATGAATTAGAGGCTGTTTATTTCTTTCTATTTTTGAAGATTTTTAAGTACGGATTATTGAATTGGAAAATCGAAATATTGATTTCTAAAAGGCTCGCCGCGAAGTGTAAAATGCCACCATTCTTTTGGATAGTTCCGAAAACCATTTTTTAACATGACACGTTGTATTAGTTGACGGTTTTTGAGTTGTTTTTGCGAAAGTCCTTGGTAACTTACCCATGATATTCTTCCAAAGAAATCATATGAACTTCCCATATCGAGTTCTTTTTTGGTTTTTAAATCAATAATAGTAATATCAACCGTACTTCCGCTACTATGTCGTGATTTTGTAGCAATATATTGAAGTTTGAATAAATCTTTTTTGGCAACATTTGGGTAAAATTCATGTTTGGTTAAAGTATCTTCTAAATTTCTTGCCCATCTCCGAAAATGATCAACAGCGCGTTGTGGTCTGTACGCATCATATATTTTTATGCCCAATCCTTTTTCTTGTAATTCATCTTGAACTTTCTTTAAAGCTCGTGTTGCCGCTTTTGATAAAATGCATTTTTCAACTTCATATCCATCTACTTTTGCGCCAACAAAATTATGCGTGCCAAAATAACGCATTTCTAATGCTATTGTAGGTATTTCATCTGTAACATACACAAAATCTTTTGGTAATTGCGCGCTACTTTTGATTGAAATTAATAAACAGAAAACTGCTGTGATATAATAAATCTTTTGCATTGAAAATTGATTAATGACTTGGTTCACAAAATAATGATTAATTTTATAATATGAACGATAATCGTATGAATCAAGCATCTTTATTTTCAGATCAAACACCTCAAAATCTGAATTTACCAGATGCAACTATTATCTACTATCCAAATTTCATTCCAATAATAGAAGCCAATCAAATTTTTGAAACTTTACAGAAAGAAACGCCTTGGCAACAAGACGATATCAAAGTGTTTGGTAAAGTGTATGCACAGCCACGCCTGACAGCTTTGTATGGAACCAATCAAAAATCATATAAGTATTCAAATATTGAAATGATTCCACATGCGTTGACTCCAACATTAATCAATTTAAAAAAACGGGTAGATCAAACCTGCCAAACAGATTTTACAACCATGTTACTCAATTATTATAGAGACGGAAAAGACAGTAATGGTTGGCATGCAGATAATGAAAAAGAATTAGGAACAAACCCAATTATTGCTTCTTTAAGTTTTGGTCAAGAACGTTTTTTTCATTTAAAACATCGTACTGACAAATCGCTCAAACATAAATTACTACTACAACACGGAAGTTTGCTATTAATGAAAGGCGAAACGCAACACAAATGGTTGCATCAAATTCCTAAAACTACCAAACAAATTCAAGGTCGTATTAATATTACGTTTCGTGTTATTAAATAAGTTTTGATAGACTTTGGGATTGGGTGAAGTTATGTTTTACATGTAAACTTCTTTAACTTCAATATTCGATATTCGTTATTCGTTGATTCAAAATTTCCATAAAAAGAAAAAGCATCTCAAAGATGAGATGCTTTTTTAAAACTAACCAACCAAAAATTGTAACCTGCTCTATTTAGAAAGTAACCAGCTTTACTAAATGTCTTTGCAATATTACACTTCTATATAAACAAACGGCGTGCCAAACTCGTTTTTTTACTTCAAACCTTTACTAGTATTGACATTTTCACTCCTTTTTAAGTATTCTAAAAAAAATTAATATTGAAAACTGTTGGAAAGTATAAATTTATTTTCATATATTTATGATATCATTTTAATATCAATCTAAAATATCACATCATGAAAGAAGAGAAAATTATAGTTCCTGCGAACGGCTATTTAATGTTATTTATATTCCTTGCACTAGTTTTAGGACCAATTGGAACAGCTATTTTTACTGGAAACCCTGAATTTTTATTAATCATAATTTCAATATTATTTATTATTCCAGGGTTTGTAATGGTGAATCCTAATAATTCTAGAGTACTTCTTTTGTTTGGTAAGTATGTCGGAACGGTAAAACAAAATGGTTTTTACTGGGTAAATCCTTTTTATACTAAAAGAAAAATTTCATTACGTGCTAGCAATTTTGATAGTGAACGTTTGAAAGTGAATGATAAACTTGGAAATCCTATCATGATTAGTACAATCTTGGTTTGGAGAGTTCATAATACATACAAAGCAGCTTTTGATGTTGATAATTACGAACATTTTGTACGTGTACAAACTGATGCCGCAGTTCGAAAATTAGCAAGTATGTATCCATATGATAATTTTGCTGATGAAGGTTTTGACGAAGACATTACATTACGTTCAAGTGTAAATGAAGTAAGTGAAGCGTTAGAAAAAGAGCTGGACGAACGTTTATCAATTGCCGGAATTGAAGTACTAGAAGCTCGTATTGGATATTTAGCCTATGCACAAGAAATTGCAAGTGCAATGTTAAAAAGACAACAAGCAACGGCTATTGTTGCCGCTAGACATAAAATTGTAGAAGGTGCCGTAAGTATGGTAGAAATGGCGCTTGACGAACTAAACAAAAAAGAATTACTAGTATTAGATGAAGAACGGAAAGCAGCTATGGTAAGTAACTTATTGGTTATTTTATGTGGCGATAAAGATGCTTCGCCAGTTGTAAACGCAGGAACTTTACATCAATAAATTATGAATAAAAAACAAATTTCGTCCATTGGCATTGGTGTTGCGGGCGGCTCAAGTATTGGAACAACCATTGGCGCAGTCACAGGAAATGTTGCCATGGGAACAGTTATTGGTTTATCTATAGGAATTATGATTGGTGTCATATTGAGCTTACTTATTTTTAATGATGAAAAGGAAGATAACTTATGAAAACATTCAATTTACTTGAAGGAAAGGTAAAACTAACCAATACAAAACTTGAAGTTACACATATTAGTAACTGGAGTTTACTCAAACCAAAACTGCTTTCAGTCGTAGCTGGAATGTATATTTTTGATCGAACCAACGGGAAAATTGAAAGAGGTTTTGACTCTATTTGGGACATTGTTTTTACATCCTTAGTATATGTTCCATTAAGTATTTTTATTGGATATTGGTTGTATCTTGAATTTGTACAGAGAAACTGGACGAATAGTATGAATGTGGAAAATATCACCACAATTGTAGAATCTACAGATGTCGATAATCCGCTAAATATTCAGCTTGTACTAAAAAGTAGCTTTTCAATAATAGCACTTACGTTCCGAAAATCAGAAGAAGAACATATTGCTTTTTTAGAAAGTTTACAAAAACTAAATTCACGCTACATTGTGAAACATGAAACGATTTAATTTACAAAGAAATGAAAGAATATAAAGTATTAAAACCAAGTTTAGGCTGGTCTAACCGAATAGAAAAGTTAGAAGATTTTTTAAATACATACGCAAAACAAGGTTGGATATTACATTCTGTTAATAATTTTGAAACATATGTTCAAGTGATTATGGAACGTAACAAAAACAGATAAACAACATACTATACATGAAAACGAATAGACCCAAAATAAAAGTTCCTGTAGAAGGCATCGATTTAATTATTGATCTGATTATACTTGCTATTTTACTATTTATTTGGGGTTATGCATGTATTTCTTATACAACGTTACCAGACAAAATTCCAATGCACTTTGATATAAATGGTGAAGTAGATGGTTATGGCGGACGCACTTCTATTTGGGTTTTGTTAGTAATTACAACCGTAATTACTGTCGGAATGTATGTATTGACAAAATATCCGCACATTCACAATTACATGGAAGAAATTACAGAACAAAACGCACCTAGAAACTATAAAATGAGTTGCCGCTTGCTACGTTTTGTAAATTTATTCACGATGTTGGTTATGTTATATATTGTATATTCCATCATTGAAAAAGCTTCAGGAAATGATATTATTTTAGAATCTTCCTTTATTTATATTATACTTGCATTCAGTGTCGTTATGCCACTCATTTTATATGTATATATACTAAAAAAGAAAAAAGACACATCGTCAAAAAAATAATTATGGCAAAAAAGAAAGCTTTTGCATTACGAATTAATGAAGAAATGTTGAAGTCTATTGAAAAATGGGCTGCGGACGAATTTCGCAGTACCAATGGTCAAATAGAATGGATGCTCATGCAAAGTTTGAAAAATGCAAAACGAGAACCTAAGAAAAATTCGAATGATACAACACAGCAAAAATCAGAATAATTTATTTTGATTTTTGCTGTTATTTTAGAATAAAAATGAAAACGTCATCTACATTAAATAAAGAACTGTTTTCATTAAATTTTTCACTATTATTTTGGACAGTGTTTTGGTCCTGTCCAACACAAACAAGTTGGATATGTTCCACATTGCATTTCGTAGGTGTTGTACATTGTTCCACCTTTGAGTTTGTCAACTTTTTGCTTGTTTAACTCACTTACTTTTTCTTTTTTTAAGCATAGCTTAATTTCTTTACTCTTTTTCATATTTGACTTTTTTGAGGATTAAAATAAATTAGCAACGTTTTGGCCCTGTATAACAATAACAAGTTGGATAGGTTGCACATTGCATTTCCCAAGTTTGGTATCCACCTTTAATTTTATTTTTCATTTCAGTGTTCAATTCGCTTACCTTTTCTCTTTTTAGGATTAATTTAACTTCTTTGTTTTTTTTCATGGTATAAAATTTCAATTAGATTTATAATTAATCAAGTTACACAAAAAGAAAGAAATTTACTTATATTTAAACATTAATAATCAGATAGTTAAACCGTAAAAATCTTTCAAAAACCTGCTTTTTATGAAAATTATTCACAGTTTATGGTCAAAACCGATGCTTACGCCAGATGGAACATTAGGAGAAACTGGTTGGCGCCATTCACACTATTTTTATATGAGTTGGGCATTAAGTTGTCTTACTTTTAAAGAAATATATAAAGATATAACGCTCGTTACAGATGATTTTGGTTACGACTTATTAATCAATAAATTAAAACTTCCATATACCAATATTGAAGTCGTTTTGGACGAATTGAATCACTATCCAAAGGAACTTTGGGCAATAGGAAAACTAAAAGCATATCAAATTCAAAAAGAACCGTTCATTCATGTTGATGGTGATGTTTATGTATGGAATTCATTTGGCAACGTTATTGAAAATGCAACGTTAGTTTCACAACAAAGAGATGAAGATTTCGGACATTATTCGCACGCAATGCAAGAAGCATTGCATCATGGTTATGAATTTCCTGATTTTCTTTTAAAAGAATTTCTAAATAAGCAAACAATGGTTTCTAGCAATGCAGGAATTATTGGCGGAAACGATTTAAAATTCATTCAAGAATACTGTAAAATGTCGTTTGAAATTATTGATAAAAATATTGACAAACCGCGTTTCAACGGAACTTCGTATGCATTGCTGTATGAACAGTATTTGTTTCATTGCTTGGCACAAAAACACCAAAAACAGATTGCATATTACTTAGAAAATAAACCTGATAAATCTGAGGAAAGTCATACATTTTTCAATAAATATATACAAGAAAAAAAGTTTGTACATTTATTATCTATGCGGAAAAATGAAATGGAATATTGTTACGATTTGCGCGATCAACTAAAAACAAATTATCCATCTTATTACGAAATCATCCAAAATTTAGCGTAAACTTCAATTGTATTTTCATGAATAACCTCAACATTATTTTTCACAAAACCATTACGATTGCAACTATTTTAGAACACGATCTTTTGCATAGCTTTTTATGGAATGCTTCCGATCAAGTGGAAACGAATGAAGCATTTTACCAACATACATTGCGCTGTTTTCAAGGAAGTAAACACTTAGAAATGATTACGCAAATACTAACTATTGAACAGGAAAAATTCGCGCTAAGCGATCCCATTGATGAAAAGATATTATGTGAGTATTCAAACTATAATCTCGAAAGAGAAATCATTTTACAATTACCATTAGTAGCATTAAAAAAAATAAAATTACAGCAAAGCACATACATTTCGTGCTATGCTTCTGATTGGAAATTTGTGTTTTTCAACGAAACCGATCAAGGGCAATTATTGAATAAAATTCTAGAATTTCCAAAAGACGAATATTATTTTGTATTCCAATGTATTGATGTGTTTGATGATGTTTTACAAACCAATGTACTTGAATTTCATTTGACAAAATACGAATATTATATATTACAATTGTTTGAAAAAACAAAATCTGTAGCAAGCGTTATGGATGATTTTATTGCTGTTTTTGATGTGGAATCAGAAGAAGAACTGAATTCGCTTGTGCGAGAAATGACACGAATTATCAAATTTCTCATCTTTCGAAAGTTTATTGTAAAACCGTCTTCATAATTCGAATGCATCAAATTGCTGTTGTTTTAACTTTTCAGATAACACTTTTTTATACTTCTTAAAGACAATAAATTATAGGGTAAATCACATTGAATAATACATTATACACGATATAATCATTGAATCATTAAATTTTTCGATACGAAACCATCATTATTTTTGGTATTTTGCAAACACAAACCAATTTCATATTATGAAAAAAGTCATTGCTTTACTCTTATTCTTTACCTCATTTACCCTGTTTTCACAACAATTAACCGTGAAACATTTGGAAGGCAAAGAAGCCAACTTTAACACTAAAATTCAAATTGATTCAATCTCATTTACAGGATTCGATCTAAAAATAAAAGCAAACGATTCACTTGCAACTATTGAAAACATTGCCAATATCAACAAAAAGTTTATTGCTTCTGGAGATTTCAAATTCAACATTAATAATTCTATTGCTAGCATTTCCTATCGAGGAAACGAGTCTGTAAATGTTGAAAAAGCAATGACACTTTTTGAAGTAACTACAAAACCCAAAAAAGGATTTTCTGCGATTATTTATGAAGTGGTTGAAGCAAATTTTCAAAAATCGGGAACAAATATTTCAATTCCAGCTACACAACAAAAAATAGAAAAAACAATCATTCATCCTGCTCCGTTTTTTAAAACAGACAAAATTGTTTTTGGAATTCTAATGTTAATTCTTGGGTTTGTATTTTATACAGAATCTAGCAAAAAAACTGGTTGGAAAAAGTTTTACAAATATGTTCCAGCATTATTAATTTGCTATTTATTGCCTGCAATTTTGAGTTCGTTCGGAATTATTTCAGACAAATATTCTGAAACTTACATGATTGCTAGTCGCTACTTATTACCTGCCGCGTTAATTTTAATGACGTTGAGTATTGACTTAAAAGGTGTATTCAATTTAGGACCAAAAGCACTAATTATGTTCTTTACAGGAACAATCGGAATTATTATTGGTGGACCTTTGGCTATTTTACTAATTTCAGTATTCTCGCCAGAAACTGTTGGCGGTATTGGTCCGGAAGCCGTTTGGCGTGGATTGTCAACCTTGGCAGGAAGTTGGATTGGTGGTGGCGCAAACCAAGCTGCGATGTACGAAATTTATGAATACAGTCCTGATAAATATGGCGCAATGGTATTGGTCGATATTGTTGTTGCAAATTTATGGATGGCGATTTTACTTTTAGGAATTGGAAAATCTCAAAAGATTGACAATTGGCTAAAAGCGGATAACTCTGCTATTGAACGCTTAAAAGAAACAGTATCTTCCTTTGCAGAAAAAATAAAACGAAATCCTACACTTACTGAACTCATGATCATTTTAGCCATTGCTTTTGGTGGTGTTTCGTTGGCGCATTTTGGTTCGGCAAATATCACTGAATTCTTAACAGGAAACTTTGATGCTGTAAAAGACAAAGATGGCGCATTGTCATTTTTAGGTTCTTCATTTTTCTGGATGATTACGATTGCAACCGCTTTCGGAATTGGGCTTTCCTATACAAAAGCTAAAAACTATGAAGGTGCTGGCGCAAGTAAAATAGGAAGTATTTTTATTTATGTCTTAGTGGCTTCTATTGGAATGAAGATGGATTTAGGAAAAGTATTAGAAAATCCAGGATTAATTGCTGTCGGATTGGTTTGGATGGCAATTCATGCAGGATTGCTAATTTTAGTTGCTAAACTCATTCGCGCACCGTTTTTCTTCCTCGCTGTAGGAAGTCAGGCAAACGTTGGTGGCGCGGCTTCAGCTCCAATTGTAGCTTCTGCATTTCATCCTTCGTTAACATCGGTTGGTGTATTATTAGCGGTGTTTGGATATGTTGTTGGAACGTACGGCGCAATTTTGTGTACGATTTTGATGGAATTGGCTTCAAAAGTTTAACAAAATTGTAGATATTTGCCTTCGTTAAAATTCAATATGATGTTTAGAAAAATTATAATTATCCTTATTGCTGTAGGATTCATTGCTTGTGAGAATGAACCAAAAGGTAATTTGACTATTAGTGGAAAAATTGACGGTTTAAAAGAAGGAACGTTGTTTTTACAAAAAGTACAAGACACAACACTACTTACCTTAGATTCTTTGGTAATCAGTGGCGATCCAAGTTTTTCATTTACAACAACTATTGACGAGCCTGAAGTGTTATATTTATACTTAAATAAGAAAGATTTTAATGATTTAAACGATCGGCTTGACTTTTTTGCGGAACCTGGCGAAATGACGATTAATACAACCTTACGTAGATTTCAAAACGATGTGAAAATTACAGGTTCTAAAAATCAAGAGGATTTAGAGAAGTTTAAAGAATTTATGACCAAATTCAATACCAAAGAATTGTCATTATTAAAAGACGGTTTGGAAGCGCAGAAAGAAGCTGATGTAAAAAAAGTTACAGAAATCAACACACAAATTGACAACTACAGTAAAAGTCGTATGCGTTATATTCTAAACTATGCATTTACAAACAACGATAAAGAAATTACACCATATATTGTTACTACAGAAACGTTTGATGCAAATGTTCGTTTCTTAGATACGATTTATCAGCAATTGACGCCAAAAATTATGGAATCTAAGTATGGAAAAGAATTGAAAGAATTGGTAGAAAAGCGGAAAGCAGAAGAAACGGAAACGAAGTAGTTTTTTGCATAAACTCGCTTTTATAAAAACAAAAAATCCCAACTTCAATAAAGTTGGGATTTTTTTATTTTTATTTATGATCTTTCTTTGAATGTTGACATAATGTCTTTTTTGGAGATCGAATATTAATGCATTTCTCAGGTTCATCTGAATCGCCTCTCCATGATTTACATCCACATTTTTCACATGCGCCAGTTCCTAATTCTACTGTTTCTGCTTTTGCAGATATAGAAGATTCTGGTTGGTTATCTTTCGTTTCTGCACAGCTAATAAAAAATAGCGTAGATACTATTAAAATTAATTTTCTCATAATTTATAGTTTTAAAATAATTGCATATCCGTTTAATGTCCATTAGCTGTAATGCTAGCAATAACAAGTCTATCGAATATCTTTTCTCCAAAATACCTTCTGTTAAGCTTGTACACAAACTCATTTAAGTATAATTGTAAATATTTCTTCTTGATTTTATGATAAGTGCCCGCAAAGTTTCTTTTAGCATTACTGATCGCAATGTGAACCCATTTAAGTGTTTCTTTAGTTGTTTGCTCGTTCGATTTTTCTGTTACATGAATCTCTACATAATCAGCAATATTTACATACGAAGTACTCTTGTCGGTAAATACAATACTCCGTTCGCCATCAATAGCTTCAATAAGGCTTTGGTCTGTGCCTTGCGCTTTATGATCTTCCAAAACTTTAGCTTTAAAATAGCGACATTGTCTTTCTTGTTTTCCTGTTTCCAAGTCTTCAAGAACAGTACTTTCTGCCATAATCATAACATTAGATTTGGTTTTACTTCCTCGTCCTGCTTTTTGTGTTTTATGAGCTTGTTCTGATGCTTGTACAGTAAAATAGCCTTCATCCATTTCTAACATACCTTCTAAAGTATATCTATCATCGCGATCTCCCATAGCCTTACGTAATTTATGCACCATAGCCCAAACTGGCTCATAACGTTTTAGTCCTAATTGTCGTTGTATTTCTTTACTTGAAAACCCTGTTTTTGTGGTACTTAGCAGAAAGATAGTCTTATACCAAACCAGAAAAGATAATTTAGAACTTTCCATAATAGTTCCGCTACGTAAAGAGGTTCTTGAATTACAGGATTTACATTGGTAGCTCCATTTGTTGATTAACCAGTAATGGTTTGCACATCCACAACGCTTGCAAATAACACCTTGTTTATCCCTTTGCTCTTTAAAATGTAAGCGACAACTCTTCTCATCTGTAAAGTGAACGCTAAAAGAAAATATATTCATTTATAATCTGTTTAAAATCAATTAAATATACGAAAATTATATGGTTTTAGGGCTGTTTACGGACATGCAAATAAAATAATTATTAAATCAATTTTATTAAAAAATCATAATTAAAAGAATACCCATATATAGTTAAATTTATATTCAAACCACGTACTTATACGCTCATATAACTTTATAAAAATCGGTACTTTTAAATTATATAAATCTTAAAACTAATTTACCATGAGTACTCAAATTCCTCCAGGATGGAAAGGCGGATTTGCCCAGTCGAATCCTGCATTTGCTTATCCAACACCTGACCTTTCTTCCTTACCAATGTTAGACAATATGGATAATATTGATTTGTTACAACGACAACAAGGTGTAAAATGGCCTGAGTTTAGTTGGCAAACCATTCTTGGAAAGGAAGATTCAAGATGTTTTCAAATGTTTTCACCTTATATTTCCAGACTTGGATATACAGATGAAGGTCGTGTATATTCTATTATTTGTCCACAACAAGGCGCGTGTTCGCCCGTTTTTGGTTGCATGAACGTAGAAGTTACCGTAACCGGACAACGCGGTTGGGTTGATGAAGACACAAAAACGTTTTATGCAGATATGACGGTTGAAGGTACTATTTGGTTTAGCCCAAGTGCGCATCAAAAAGAATGGGTACAGAAACTTTGGAAAGTTTTTAATGAAGAAAAACTCGACTTTCCTACTTCGAAAGAAAAAGCCATTAAAGTAACCACTCATAAATTTCAAGATTCGAGTCAACCAATATTTCCAGTAAGTCAAGGGGAAACACCACGTTTTCAAAGTCCACCTTTTGCCCGACACGAAGCGGAAGCATGGAATGTAGGACATATTGATGTTGAGATTGGTCCAATTAGAAAAACGGGGCACAAAGTTGTAGATGATTTTAACAAATTGGTTATGGACGCTTTTAATACCGCTTCTGGAAATATGTTAAAACAAGGAAATACACTGACGTGGAATGTGTGGTTTTCACAACCTGAATTGGTTGATACTGAAGAATGGCGTACACATGCTGAACGCTGGCGAAAATCAATTCAAGCAGATCATGGAAGCCCAACAGGACCAGGAACCGACGCACGCTATTTTGATGGAACTCCTTTTAAACCTTTAGACGCTTTAGATAGTGATATGAAAGGTGTACTAAAAGAAGAAACTCATGACTTGGAAGAAGTAGAAATCAATAAGATTAAAGGATTTTTAAATAAACACTTTGAAGATAAAATTTAGAGAATATATATCTATAAAAAAAGAGATGATACATGGTCATGTATCATCTCTTTTTATTTGTTTTAACTAGTACTAATGGTTTAGTTTACACCATCTTTAAATTCAACTTTCGCTGTTGCTTCTAAATTGCTATCTAGGTATAATTCGAATCCTTTTCTAAGACTCACCATTGTTTTTTTGTTTCCTTCCATAACAAAACTTTTTACAATATCACCTTTGTATTGCACTCTAACTGTAAAACTGTTTTCACTAAGATTTTCAATGATTGCAATACTATTTCTATCTTTATACGGATTGATGGCGGCATCTTGTCCAGTTCCTTTCCCAGTAATGATCATACTTTGTGAAGGTTTTAATTCGAAGACTGTTTTATCTTTTTGCGCATATGATTGTAAAGCAAATAGCAGTACAAATAGTAGTATATATTTTTTCATTATTGAATTATTTTTTAGATTTCTGAATGGAAAGATACAGTTTTTTAAAGTTTTTCCGAAAAACTCACTTTATAGATTTGCTAACTCCGATGATTACACCAAAATTTCCGTTTAATTGTTGGTAGTTTTTTTCTGGAAGGTATGTTTTTGAGACAAATCCGTCTAAATATAATGCATTTTTACAACCGTTTTCTTTGAAGAATGTCGCAAAATCGTAAAAGTTGATTTCTTCTTTGCTCATTGCAAATAGTAGGTTTCCGTTTGGCAATACACCTACTCCATTTCGAATGTTTAGGTTTTTAGAACCTTTGGTCAATTTTGTGTGTAGTTTTCCATCAATGACCAACATTGGACCAGATTGCGTGGCATATTTAATACCTTTATTTCCTTTGAATGCTTTTGTTGTACAGATTACGGGATTGTTATCTATGGAAATATAAAATACGCCGTTTGGTTGCAGATAGAAGTTTCCATATCCTTTTTCCGTTGTATCTAATGGAGATAAAAGCTTTCCGTTTTCAATGTAAATTCCTTGTGGCAATTGATCTTTTTTGTACATACCGCCATTCATTGCAAAAACTAATTCTTGTCCATTTGCTTCTAGCTGAGTTTTTAGATTTTTAGCATTTCCATAGATTTTTCCGTGCTCATTTTTCCAGTAGAAATGTAATTGTGTCATTTTCAGATTTACCTCGTACGCTAAGATTCGAGCTGTATCACGTTGTGGTTTTGGCGCTTGTTTTGCACAAAAGCTTATCAATGTTATGAGTACTATTAGGCTACAGCCGAAAATTGTTTTTTTAAGAATCATATCTGATTTTGAAATCTTTTAGAAAGATATAAAAAGAATCAGAAACTCGAACTTCCTGTGTACTTTTGAATACAGTTTTCTATGTATCTCAACTGCGCTCGATATGACAGAGAATCACTCAAAAATACATCTTTGCGAGAATTCCATAGAAATTCGTGGCAATCTGTTGGTTTTAAAAACTGTTTTGAGCATGGAGTTGAAACAGATTACTTCGTCATGTTTCCTCGTAATGACGTTTTAAAAAATTCAAAAATCATTAATCAAAAATTACCAAAAGTAACTTCTATTTTCTTGATTCCTTTCTATTAGTACCAACGTTTTTTCTTCTTTTTAGAAGCTTCCGATTTACGTCCTTTTTTGTATTTACTACCTTTCTTTTTGTGAACTGGTGGTTTTGCTTTCGGATCTAACGGATACGGATGTTCTTCTTCAACATGAATTGTTGTGTTGATCAATTGTTGAATGTCTTTGATGTATTCTTTTTCATCTGCCGAACAGAATGACAATGCCACTCCTGAAGCGCCTGCACGTGCCGTTCTTCCAATTCTGTGTACATAGGTTTCGGAAATGTTGGGAATGTCAAAGTTGATAATTGTATCTACATTTTTGATGTCAATTCCACGTGCCGCAACATCAGTTGCAATTAGGATTTTTGCTTCTCCTTTTTTAAATTCGTTTAATGCGGTTTGTCGTAAACTTTGTGTAATTCCACCATGAATACTTACGGCTTTGTAATTGTTCTTTAACAATGTTTCTTCAAGCTTATCAACTCCGTATTTGGTGCGTCTAAAAATAATAGTACTTCCTTTGATGTTGTTTCGCAATAAATGCAAACAGAGTTCTATTTTTTTAGGTTTTGGCACATAATATAATGTCTGATCTACACCTTTTGCCGCAGATGATGTTGGAGAAACTTCTACAAATTCAGGATTTCTAAGAATCGAATTTGCTAAGTGTTCTACTTTGTATGGCATTGTTGCTGAAAAGAGTAGAATTTGTTTTTCCTCAGGGCATAAACGTTCTATTTTTTTTACATCGTCAATAAAACCCATGTCTAACATTAAATCGGCTTCGTCTAGCACTAACGTTTCTATATAATCTAAGTTGATGATATCTTGCTTGTGTAAATCAAGTAATCTTCCTGGTGTTGCCACAAGAATGTCTACACCTTTTTTGAGCATGTCTTTTTGTGGTTGAATGGATGCTCCGCCAAAAACTACGCCTGTACGTAAGTTTGTGTATTTACTATATGTTTCAAAATTTTCTTCAATCTGAATTGCCAATTCGCGTGTTGGACAAACCACTAACGCGCGTATTTTTTTGCCTTTTTTTGGTGCATCTTGCTTGTCAAATAACAATTGTAAGATAGGCAATGCGTATGCAGCTGTTTTTCCTGTTCCAGTTTGTGCTGACACAATAATGTCTTTTTTAGCTAAAATTGCAGGAATAGCACGTTCTTGAACTAGTGTCGGTTCTTCGTAGTTTTTTTCGAATAACGCACGAATGATTGGTTTGTTTAATTTTAGTTCTTTGAATTGCATTCAGTATATTTTTGAAACGATTTTTGCAAAGATACGGCAAGGTTCGTTTTATGTTGCACTATTTTAGAAAAACTATGATGTACAGATTGTATGATCGCATTCCTTTCCTATTTTTATAGTACGCAATAGACTAAAAAGAAACTACCATACGTTTTTTCTCTTTTTAATTAATGTAAATTAAACATCCATTATTTTGCATGCTTCACTCAAATATTTCAAACCAAGAAACCTAATTAAACAACTGATTTTAAAACTATTACCATTTTTTTATTTATGATTTACAAAAATATATCTAACCTAAAACCAAATAATTTAACTTAATTTTAAGTTGAATAACGTATCAATAAGTTTGTTAACTTAAAATTAAGTTGTATAATTGTACTGCTAATTAATTAAAACTCATAAAGTAATGATCACATTGACTAAGGCAGAGGAAAAAATAATGAAAATTCTCTGGAGTATTGAAAAAGGTTTTATCAAAGATATCATTGAACAATATCCTACCCCAAAACCTCTTTACAATTCTGTATCAACAATTGTTAGGGTGTTGGTCCAAAAGGAGATTATAGGTTATAAAGCTTATGGAAATTCGCACCAATATTATCCATTGATTAGTAAAGAAGCGTATAGTAAAGGGCAAATGAAGCGCTTAGTGACCGATTATTACAACAATTCACTTTCTCAAGTTGTCAACTTTTTTACTGAAAGCAAAAAACTGGATGAAAAGGAGTTAGATGAAGCTATGAGAATGTTAGAAGCGTTAAAAGCCAAGAAGAAATGATCAAATTCATCATATATCTATTAGAATCTAGTGCCATACTAGCAGTATTGTATCTACTTTATATTGTGATGATGAAGAAAGAGACTTTCTTTACGCTTAATCGGTTTTTCCTTATAGGAATAGTCGTTTTCTCTCTGCTATTGCCTTTAATGAGTTTTGATTTTAGCCAAGGTAAAATAGCCGTTATAGACAACTCTGTTGAAGAACTTAACAAGTTTAGAACGTCTTATTATGAAACTGCAGAAGCATGGGAATATGAAGCCAATACAACTCCAATTTCATTAGATAATTCTACTCCTACTACAAAAGTGGTTGAATCGGCTCCAATTGATTGGACAAACATTCTATTAAAGTTTGTTATTGGTATATATATCATTGGAATTGTATTTTGTCTGTCTAAATTGTTTTGGACAGTTAGAAGACTTCGGAACATGATTTTGATATATCCTACGACACAAATTGATGGAATAACAGTTGTGAGGGTTTCACACCAAATTGCACCATTTTCATTTTTAAGATATGCTTTTGTTCATGAAGAAATAGTTGATACGAGTGCGCTTGATCAGATTATTGCTCATGAAAAAACACATATTGAACAGAAACATTCTATTGACTTAATTTTTATACAATTTTTAGCCGCATTTCTATGGTTTAATCCATTGATTTGGAAGCTTATTAACTCTTTAAAAACAACACATGAATATATAGCAGACAAGAATATTATTAAAGCGGGTTATTCCTTAGTTGATTACCAGACCTTACTTTTGAGACAATTAGTTAGCGACAACTCATATGGGTTGGTACACAATTTTAATTTATCATTTATAAAAAAAAGGATAACCATGATGAAAAGTAATAAATCAGGATTTTTTGGAAAATTAAAAGTAGCGCTAACAATCACTTGTGCTATTTTATTTAGTCTAGTATTGTTTCAATGCAATTCGAAAATTGAACAAAAAGAAGAAGCGTCGATTCAATTGGAAGCGAATTTGAAAAAATATATGGAAGGTGAAAATAATATTGTCACTACTGGTGAATATAAAACTCCTCCATTATTTACGGTAGCAAACGATCAATTAAAAGTAAATGGAAAACCTTTTAAAATTAGTGAAGTTCAGTCTATTCTTGAAGAAGCGTCTATAGGTAGGCATGGCTTGGTTCCGTTAAAAATAGACGGAAATCAGAAAATGAAAAAGGTAAGAGAGTTTCAGGCAGAGTTACGAAGATTGGATAGAAGGAAAGTAATTTATTATGGCGAAACTGCTTCAGGGAAACAAATGATTCAACCATTTTTAGTTCCGCCTTTTCACTGGGCTAATCCTTCTCGCGACGATTCTTTGTATCCAGAATTTGATTTAACCAATGCTACAATAGAAGGCAATGTAGCCACATTAGATGGTATTGAGTATCTTCAGCTCAACTTGAGCAGTACAGGAGTAAATTACAAAGAAGAAGTATATCAATTCGTGAAGAAGCATGTCGATAAAAAATCTATAGCATATTTAGTAAGTGTAACATATGATGATACAGATACTTTTGAAAATTATCTAACGAATCTTGCCAATGTATTTCAAGGTTTCGAAAAATTATATCAGGTACGATCTCAAGAAATGTTTGGGAAAGAACGTCAGAACCTAGAACGGTCTGAAATTACTGATGTATCAGATGGAGTTTACAAAGCAGTTTTTATCGCTGAAAAATAAACAAGCTAAAATAGTAAAGTGAAAAAGCGAAGATGATTTGTGTAAAATCGTCTTCGCTTTTTGTAATTAATTCAATATTTTTATAAGTATCGCTTCAAATTTTGAGCTGTTTTTAGATTTAAAACTTACACATGCTACCTATTATCATATTTTCTACATACAATTTTAAATTTTCTAGATGTGTATTTTTTCTAATTAAAGTCAGTTTAGAATTCCATAAATATTTATTCAGTCTATGCTTTTTTGATATTTTAGAGTTTCAAAAAGATGAAATTAAGAAAAAGAAAGGTATTATTATTCGCTCTATTAACTCCTGATTAGCAGCACTTCATAAGTTAATATACGCTTGAAACACAACTTGATTTTTGGGTATAAAAAAAGCTCCTTTTTCAAGGAGCTTTTCACTTTGAGCCGATAGAGGGACTCGAACCCACGACCTGCTGATTACAAATCAGCTGCTCTAGCCAGCTGAGCTACATCGGCAAAGCGGTTGCAAATATAAAAACCTTTTTATTTTTTGCAAACCTTTTTTTTATTTTTTTATAGACTATTAATTTTTGTGACTAATTCCGTTGCTTTTGTCTCTAATGATTGTCTGATTCCTTTGAAGTGTGCTTTCTTATTTTCAACGTCTCTTTTGTTTACCTCAGTAATCAGTGAATCAAAGTTTTGGATAGATTCATCAATGATTGCTTCGCTTTTTGCAACATCTTCTCCTGGGTTAGCAATTTGCCATATTAGGGCAGCATCAATAATATCTCCAAAAACGTAGTTTAAGTCCTTTTTTAAATCTCTTTTATTTGACATGATTTATAATTTTTTGCAAATTTACGTTAAAATGGTCTATCTTTTGTTATAAATACCACAAATGTTATTTAGTTTTCTGTATGATTAAAGGTTTCAAAAGTGGATTGCATTTAGTTCCTGTGTTTGTATTTTGAATTAAGATCTTTTTTGATTGAAAATACCTAGCTTCAATTGAAACTGATAGTTTTATATTATTCTCGACTGCGCGCGAACCGACAAATAATTAATTTAATTGATTTAAGGTTTACTAGTAACGATTTCTTATGTCAAACTCACGTTAAACTAAACCTTTTGTATTTATCATAGTCATAGGTTGAAACGATACCAACTTATGAAAATTCAAAACATCAACCTTTTTTACGGAGTACTACTAACGTTATTTATATTTTATAGTTGTAGTGAAAATTCTAATGATCTTGATGATCCTGTAGACGAAGAGGTTATTGTTACACCAACCTTACCGTATCAAGCGGAAGGATTTGCGAAAATTGAAAATGGCTCTGACGGTTTTATTGCAAATTTAGAAAGTGGAGATCGCTTTAGTCGAGATCATGACAGTGCTGGAGACATTAATGGAGATGGTGTGATTGATTTTGTTGTTGGTGCACGTTCAGACGATGACGGAGGTGTTGATGCAGGAGCCGTTTATATTTTGTTTATGAATAGTGATGGAACGGTTCAAAGTAATCAAAAAATATCAATGCTTGAAGGCGGCTTTACAGAAACATTAAACCCTGGAAATTTCTTTGGTTATGGTGTTGCAGGAATAGGTGATTATGATAACGATGGAATTCCTGATATTGCAGTATCCTCTCCCGTACCACCAAATAATTCACTTTATATTATTCATTTGAATGCAGATGGAACTGTTAAAGATTATGTGAAAAACCTAAATATTATTGCCAATGGTTTAACAGCGATTGGAGATATTAATGGCGATAATCGTATAGATTTGGTGGCTTGCGATCCAGGTTCAGATGATGGTGGAACAAATAGAGGTGCTATTGATATTTTATTTTTAAATGCGGATTCACAAATTATGCCTGCAAGTACAGTAACTATAAGTTCTACGCAAGGTGGTTTTGGTAGCGGACTTGAAGATGGTGACGAATTTGGTGGTCGAGAAGTGGCAATGCTTGGTGATCTTGATAATGATGGTACTAAAGAGTTGGCTGTTGGTGCTTTTTTGTCTGACGGAGGCAAAGGTGCCATTTGGATGCTGTCGTTAAACTCAACTACGTTTCATGTAGTTTCTAAATTAAAAATTACCGAAGGTATGAATGGTTTTACTGATGAGTTAGTGACCGATGAAAACCCGAATGGTACTTTTGGAGGACAGTTTGGGCATGCTATGTGTGCCGCAGGAGATATTGATGGTGACGGAATTACAGATTTAATTACCGGAGCTAATCAACAAAATGAAGGTTGGGCATATGTGTTGTATTTGAATGCTGACAAAACCGTTAAATCATTCACGAGAATAAATAATTCTGATGGTGGATTTGATTTGATGTTGGATTCTGAAGAACGATTTTCACGTTCTATTTCTTATGTTGGAGATTTAAAAGGAGATGGCTCAATAGCTATAAATATAGGCGGCGGCGCAGGTGGAACTGGAACACTTTACACACTGTTTTTTAGACCCGAGTAATTTTACTAAAGATTATTGTTTTTTGTTTGAACAAAGAATGACTGTTTTTTATATGTATGGTAGCGTTTTAACGATGATAGCTGTTGTGAATTTAACCGGCAGTTCGTTCTTCAGTCAAATTTCCTTCCGAAATTGACACATCTATTTTCCCGCACGGAGGAAGTCCTTTTAAAATCTTATATGTATACTTCATTTTTTTAGCTTGTTGTCAACATATATATAACAGGAATTCCCATATGTTCTATCATACCTAGATGTGAATTGAGTTTGAAAGCTAACAGAATTTCGTGTAACATTAAACTAAAAAGTATGATTTTTAATTTGTTATTTTGGACTCACAGGAATGGTAAATATCTTTTATTTGATGTAAACTTCTAAGAGTTCGGAAGCTTCGTTTGTAGTGACAACGGCATTTTTGATAGAAGCTGGCAAGAGCAATGTTTCACCAAATGAAAGTGTTTCTTGATGATTTTCTGTTTGAAATGTAACGTTTCCTTTTACACACATGTATATGACAAATGAATCTTTGTCTTCATGATGTAAAGAGATTTCTCCTTGAAATGGAAGTAAGTTTGTTGTAAAGTATGGGCAATCAACCAATGTGGCTGTTTTGTTTGCTTCAGCATTGTATGTTGTTTGGTAATTGTCGTGCAACGTATAGTCTATCGCGTCAAGCGCTAAAGCTGTGTGCAATTCACGTGAATTTCCTGCTGCATCTACTCTATTCCAATCAAAAATACGATAAGTTATGTCTGAAGTTTGTTGAATTTCCGCCAATACAATTCCACCACCAATGGCGTGAATTCTGCCAGTAGGCAAGAAATAGACATCTCCTTTTTTCACTTTTTCGAAGTTGAGAATTTCGGTAAGTGTGTTGTTTTTTAAATGTGTTTGATATTCCTTTTTGCTAACTTCTTGATTGAAACCTACCATAAGTTCCGCACCTTCATCTGCTTGTATTACATACCACATTTCCGTTTTTCCGAAGGAATTATGGCGTTTTTTAGCCAACGCGTCATTGGGATGTACTTGAATGGATAAATCGGTTTTAGCATCAATGTATTTGATGAGTAAAGGAAATTTGGTTCCGAATGTTTCGTACACTTTTTTTCCTAGTAATGCTGCTTGAAAGGTTTCACTAAGTTCTTGTAATGTTTTGCCTTGTAGTTCGCCTTTAGCTACAACTGAAGGTTCGTCTTTTACATCCGAAATTTCCCAACTTTCACCAATAGCTTCTCCTTTGGTATTTTTTTGAAGCATGGTTTTGAGTTTAGTACCGCCCCAAATGCGTTCTTTGAGGATTGGGTTGAATTTTAATGGATGTAATTTCATGATTATTCTCCTGCGTATTTTACGAAGTTCCTTGGCGTTTCATACAAAACAACTTCTAAGTCTAAAGACGTTGAAATGTGTTTTCTTAGTTTCCCCCAAATCACTACAACTATGTTTTCTGCTGTAGGATTTAAGTTTTTGAACTCAGGAACATCTAAGTTTAAATTTTTATGATCAAAAGCATCTTCTATTTCCGATCGGATTAAATCTTTGAGCACTTTTACGTCCATCACGTATCCTGTTTCTGGATCTATTTTACCCGTTACACTAACGATAAGTTCGTAGTTATGTCCGTGATAGTTTGGGTTGTTGCATTTTCCAAATATTTCATTGTTTTTTGCATCATCCCAATCTGGTCGATATAATCTGTGTGCGGCATTGAAATGCGCTTTTCTACTTACGGTAACTTTCATGTGTTTATATTATTTCTTTTTTATTGGTCACATGCTGTTCACTATTAACCATTCCCTTTGATGATAATTTTTTTAACATGCTCGTATCATATATCAACTTTTATGTGTTGGTAAAATTTGTCAAATATTATTTTGAACCAAGCTGTGTATTGATCAGGATTTTCTCCTATATTATTTTTTACAGCTTGTACTTCCATCCACTTCCAATCGGCTACTTCATCAGGGTTGATTTCGGGTGCGTCATTGTAGGTTCCTATCATTACATGATCGTATTCATGTTCGGTAAGACCGTTATCAAATGGAGCTTTGTATATGAACGATACTGCTTCCGCAAGTTCCGTAACAAATCCCATTTCTTCTTGTAGTCTTCGTTTACCTGCGCTTATGTTGCTTTCACCTTCACGTTGGTGACTGCAACAGGTATTTGTCCATAGTCCTGGAGAGTGGTATTTGTGTAAGGCGCGCTGTTGTAGCATGAGTTCGCCTTTGTCATTTAGGATGAATACTGAAAATGCTCTGTGCAATAATGCTTTTTCGTGCGCTTCGATTTTTTCCATTATACCGATTTGCTCGTCATTTTCGTTTACTAAGATTACGTTTTCTTTTACCATATTTTTTGTCGAATAGCAAATTTACGAAATAGCTTTTTGTGTAGATTGCTGTTCGTTACTATTTTTTAGTTAAAATTAACATAGTTTTTTAACATCGTACTACTTGATTATTTTTTTGCCTTGATTGAGAATGTTTATAAATAAGGTTTTGCACTTCGACTTCGCTCAGCGTATTGTGGGTTGTGGGTTGTGGGTTGTGGGTTGTGGGTTGTGGGTTAATTTAGAAAAAATCAAATTTAAAGTAATTAAGACTTATATCTTTTTTCGTGTAAGCATTCCGTAAACTGCATATTTTGAGATTATGGATTGCGTTTTTAGTTATGGAATGCTTAAAATCAACTAAAAATAGATGTTACTGTTAAATATAATATTTTACACTTCCTTAGAATCTGATTTCAATTTAAAATTAGTTTCTATAATGCTATGTATCAATAAAAAGAGTGAACTTAAAAAACTATTGGGTAATGTTTTTTTTGTTTTTGTCCCTAGTAGGTATAAATCATTAATTTTTTTATTATGAAAAAACAGAATTTAAAATCATTAGAACTTAACAAAAAACTAATCTCTAATTTATTGGGAGGTTCTATAACAGGAAACGTTGGAAATTTACCAACAACGATTCAGCCTATTACGCTTATTGCGTCATGTCCGACACAACAATACACAGGTTGCGCTTCTGAGTACCCAACTGCTTGTATGGAAACACAAACACCTGACTGTTATGCTGTTGCTACAGGACAAAAATGGAAACCTTTATAGGTCAAAGCGAATTAAGGTTTGACAATGAATAGTCGGAGGGTTTTTCTTCCGACTTTCTATTTTGCGGACAGTGTTTAATAAAACACTTTTTTCCCTATGAGGAGTAAGTATTCTGTAAAACAGCAGATTGAGTTTAAAAAAGAGAATATTTATAAATTTTACTTTATAGAAACTCTCTTTTGCTACTTTATAAACTTTTGAAGCTTATAGTCTAAAAAACTTCTCCTTTTGAAGCTGATTTAAAAATTAAAACCTCCGATTTTAGCGGAGGTTTTTTATTTTATCTTTCTGTAACAATAAATTCACTTCGTCTGTTGAGTTGGTGTTCTTCTTCTGAACATTTTACACCATTGCTACATTTGTTTACATGGCGTGTTTCTCCGTAACCAGCTCCAATGAGTCTGTTTGCGTCAATTCCTCTTGAAACAATGTAAGCGCGCGTAGCTTCGTTTCTACGTTGCGATAGCTTCATATTGTAACTGTCTGTTCCACGACTGTCTGTATGCGAGCGTACGTCAATTTTTAGTGTTGGATATTGTTTCATGACAGCCACAACTTTTTCTAATTCTGCAGCGGCGTCTGGACGAATATTCGATTTATCAAAGTCAAAGTAAATGATTGGAATGTTTAGAATTTTAGCTAAATCATCACCAACTTTAAATGGTATTTCTTCTTTTTCAAGAAGTAACGTTACTTCTCTTAGTCCTTTTTCTTCTTGCTTTGGAACTAATGCTTCTGCTGCGTTGTAATCTTTTTTGGAAGCTCTTACAAAGTATACTTGATCACATTCTAGTAATTTTTTGAATCTAAATTTACCATCAACTTCACTGTATGTGTTTTCTATTTCATTGTTGTCTTTGTCAAACAGCTTTACGTTTGCGCTGCCAATGGCTTCGTTTGTTTTTTCGTCTTTTACTACACCTGCAATTTCTTGTTCACATGTCCATTGAATTGGCTTCATTTCGATAAATGAATAGATATCATCATCACCTTTTCCACCATCACGATTGGAAGCAAAGTATCCTTTTTTGGTGGTGTTATTGATGATAAAAGTAAAGTCGTCCATAGAACTGTTCACTGGTTCACCAATGTTGAATATTTCGCTGTTTTCAATTCCTATATTCATCACAAAAATATCTAGTCCACCTAAACCAACATGTCCGTCAGATGAGAAGTAGAGTTCGTTATTTTGGCTAATGAATGGAAAGTTTTCTCTTCCTTCTGTGTTAATTGTTGTACCAAGATTTTTTGGTTCACCAAATGTTCCATCTTCTTTGATATCAACTACAAAAAGATCGGACATTCCGTAAGTTCCTGGCATATCGGAAGCAAAGTATAGTTTTTTCTCATCTACACTTAACGCAGGATGCGCAACAGAGTAGTTGTTACTGTTAAATGGTAATTCTTCAACATTTACCCACGCATCTCCTTCACGAGTTGCTCTAAATATTTTTAGTTTGTTAATTCCTTTTTTATCTTTTTTGTATTTTCCTTTGTAATAGTTGTTACGTGTAAAATACACCGTATTTCCATCTTTTGTAAATGCAGATGTTGATTCGTGATATTTTGTGTTTAGCTTTGAATTGAATTTATCAACATTGGTAAGACTTCCGTTTTCTTGCACTTCAGCTACGTATAAATCTAAGAATGGACGCGCATTCCATTTGTGCTTGTAACGTGTTGCTACACCAGTATCTCGTGCTGAAGAGAATACTAAGTTTTCTTCATAGAATGATGGAGCAAAGTCTGAATATTCAGAGTTTACACCTAAGTTTTCTATACGGAAACGACCAGATAATGCTGCGATTTCATCGAGGTAGTTGCGTGTTTTTATGAATTTTGATGCACGCAAGTCACTTCCGGTTAGCTGATTGAATTCTTTCATTTTTTGATCCGATTCGGCGTAGCGTTTTTCGGCTTTTAGCGCTTGTGCATAACGGAAATAGTATTCAGGATCAATTTCTTCACCTAGTTTAAAAAGTTCTCCATACCATTTGGAAGCATTTATTAAATCTGCATTGAAATAGTATGCATTTCCAAGTTTTTCGAATAATTCTTTTGACTTGTGTCCTTCTTCGGCAACTTTTTCATAGATTTCTATTGCATTGATGAAGGCATAGCTATCGTATTTTTCAGCTGCTTTTTCAAGTTCTTTTTCTTGTGCATAACCTACAAGAACGAATAAACTTAACAGCGTGTATAGTAGATATTTTTTTCGTGTCATCATTGTTGGTTTTTTAGAAAAATCTTGGTGAGATTATTTTGTCGCGGTTATTGAATAGTTCGAAACGTAAGAATACCTCGTACGAACCGTCATTGAATTGTGTGTTTCCGAGTTCGGTTATTTCACGATCATAGGCAAATCCTACCATGAAGCTATCAGATAGTTGTAATCCGACAAGTCCACTAAAGGCAGCACTCCAACGATAGGCTGCTCCTAACGTTAGTTTGTCGTTTATTAAAAAGTTTGCTGATAAATCTGCCTGTAAAGGCGCTCCAGATACTGCTTTGAAAAGCACCGCTGGTTTAAATTTTACACTATCGCTCATATCAAATACATATCCACCAATTAGGTATAGATTGATGCGTTCTTTTGCTGTTGATAATGAAGATTCATCAAAGTGTTTTGTTTCTAATAGATTTGGCGCAGATAATCCTACGTACCATTTTTCAGAGTTTCGATAGTAGATTCCAGCACCAATATTTGGTGAGAATTTGTTATCAATATTACTTTGTAGTAATACATCATCTGGGTTGTATTGATTTAAACAATCAAAACATACATCTAATAAGTGTCCACCAGCTTTTATACCAAATGAAAGTTTTCCTTGTTCAGAAGTGTTTATTGTATACGAGAAATCAATATCAAAATATGTTTCTTCTGTTGGACCTAGTTGATCATTGACGATTGAGAATCCGAGTCCTACTTTTCCTTTTTTTCCTATTGGTGTATGCAAGTTTAGCGTTTGCGTTGTTGGCGCTCCTTCTAAACCTACCCATTGTGAACGATGTAATCCTGCCATACTAAATACACCTCTTGAACCTGCATAGGCAGGATTTATACTGATGGTGTTGTACATGTATTGCGTATACTGAGCGTCCTGTTGCCCATAAGTTTCTAGCGAAAAAATGGTACTCAATACTCCTATGATGATGATGATTTTATTTCTCATTATAGTATGCTATGTTTTTGTTTATTATTTATAGCGAACATACTACAAAGATAGTATGTTCGCTTGTCAATTTATCGTTGTATGTATAAGTAACCGGCTCTACTTTTAGCGTCACCATTGGCTACATAGTCAATAACGTAGTAATATGTTCCTACTGGTAATAACTTGTTTTGTTGTATTGTTACTCGACCGTTAGATACGCCTCGGAAGTAGTTTCCATTTTGTCCATATCCTTTTGTCTCGTATACTAATACTCCCCATCTGTTGTATATTCTAACTTGGTTGTCTGGGAATAATTCAATGTTTCTGATGGTGAACACATCATTATCTCCGTCTCCGTTAGGAGTTACCGCATTAAATATTTCTATATCATCTACAGAAGGTGTACTGTTGTTTGGCTCAAGATAATCAGGGATTCCATTACCATTTGAATCAACAGCATCACTATTGTCTCCGTCGCCATTTGGATCAGGATTTTCATCCGTTGTTGGTGTACCATCACCGTCATCATCAGTATCTCTATAATCTTGATCTTCTGTTCCGTCAGTATCAGGTAAATCATCCGTTGGATCGTTTACAGCTGCTCCATTTGGATCACCATATCCTGTTAAGTCTCCATCAAATGCATCATCAACACCATCGTTATCAATATCATTTCCACTTGGCATTACATCTGGAATTCCGTCTCCATCATAATCATGACCTTCTATGATATCTAATACTCCATCATTATCACTATCGGTGTCAATATAGTCAGGATTATCCGTTCCGTCAGTATTTACAGGATTAATTCCTTCTCCTGAACCTGGCGTTACTTCATAAGCGTCGTCTAATCCATTTCCATCAACATCCATTCCGCTTGGTGGAACATATCCGTCAGTTGTTTGTGCTTCAACGTTATCTAAGATACCATCGTCATCACTATCTTGATCTAGATAATCAGGAATCATATCTCCATCACTGTCAACAGGTGTTGCTGGGTTTGCTCCGGCTTCAACTGTATCAATAATACCATCATTATCACTATCAATATCTAATAGATCAGGGATTCCATCACCATCTGTATCTTGATCGCCTTCTACTCCATTTGGTATTCCATCACCATCACAGTCTCCATCAGGATCTGCACTTGGGTTTGGATCACATGGATCACTTGGATCACTTGGTCCTGTAGGTACCGTTGGTGTACTTGGATCGTCAATACCTGTAATTTCCTCACAATCTGTTAATCCATCACCATCACTATCTGTAGTGTTGATTCCGATTGGATCACATGGATCATTTGGATCACTTGGTGCTGTTGGCACTAGTGGTGTATTTGGATTGTCCATTCCTGTAATTTCCTCACAATCTGTAAGTCCGTCTCCGTCACTATCTACTAATGAACTTGTTGAGATTGGATCACATGGATCGTTTGGATTACTTGTTGGACCATCGTCATCATTTGGTGGTGATAATGGTGTGTTTGGATTGTCCATTCCTGTTGTCTCTTCACAATCTGTAAGTCCGTCTCCGTCACTATCTACTAATGAACTCGTTGAGATTGGATCACATGGATCGTTTGGATTACTTGTTGGACCATCATCATCATTTGGTGGTGATAATGGTGTGTTTGGATTGTCCATTCCTGTTGTCTCCTCACAATCTGTAAGTCCGTCTCCGTCACTATCTACTAATGAACTTGTTGAGATTGGATCACATGGATCGTTTGGATTACTCGTTGGACCATCATCATCGTTTGGTGGTGATAATGGTGTGTTTGGATTGTCCATTCCTGTTGTCTCTTCACAATCTGTTAAGCCGTCTCCGTCACTATCTACTAATGAACTTGTTGAGATTGGATCACATGGATCGTTTGGATTACTTGTTGGGCCATCGTCATCATTTGGTGGTGATAATGGTGTGTTTGGATTGTCCATTCCTGTTGTCTCTTCACAATCTGTAAGTCCGTCTCCGTCACTATCTACTAATGAACTTGTTGAGATTGGATCACATGGATCGTTTGGATTACTTGTTGGACCATCATCATCATTTGGTGGTGATAATGGTGTATTTGGATTGTCCATTCCAGTTGTCTCTTCACAATCTGTAAGTCCGTCTCCGTCACTATCTACTAATGAACTCGTTGAGATTGGATCACATGGATCGTTTGGATTACTTGTTGGACCATCATCATCATTTGGTGGTGATAATGGTGTGTTTGGATTGTCCATTCCTGTTGTCTCCTCACAATCTGTAAGTCCGTCTCCGTCACTATCTACTAATGAACTTGTTGAGATTGGATCACATGGATCGTTTGGATTACTTGTTGGACCATCGTCATCATTTGGTGGTGATAATGGTGTGTTCGGATTGTCCATTCCTGTTGTCTCTTCACAATCTGTAAGTCCGTCTCCGTCACTATCTACTAATGAACTTGTTGAGATTGGATCACATGGATCGTTTGGATTACTTGTTGGACCATCATCATCATTTGGTGGTGATAATGGTGTGTTTGGATTGTCCATTCCTGTTGTCTCCTCACAATCTGTAAGTCCGTCTCCGTCACTATCTACTAATGAACTTGTTGAGATTGGATCACATGGATCGTTTGGATTACTTGTTGGACCATCGTCATCATTTGGTGGTGATAATGGTGTGTTCGGATTGTCCATTCCTGTTGTCTCTTCACAATCTGTAAGTCCGTCTCCGTCACTATCTACTAATGAACTTGTTGAGATTGGATCACATGGATCGTTTGGATTACTTGTTGGACCATCATCATCATTTGGTGGTGATAATGGTGTGTTTGGATTGTCCATTCCAGTTGTTTCCTCACAATCTGTAAGTCCGTCTCCGTCACTATCTACTAATGAACTTGTTGAGATTGGATCACATGGATCGTTTGGATTACTCGTTGGACCATCGTCATCATTTGGTGGTGATAATGGTGTGTTTGGATTGTCCATTCCTGTTGTCTCTTCACAATCTGTAAGTCCGTCTCCGTCACTATCTACTAATGAACTCGTTGAGATTGGATCACATGGATCGTTTGGATTACTTGTTGGACCATCATCATCATTTGGTGGTGATAATGGTGTGTTTGGATTGTCCATTCCTGTTGTCTCCTCACAATCTGTAAGTCCGTCTCCGTCACTATCTACTAATGAACTTGTTGAGATTGGATCACATGGATCGTTTGGATTACTTGTTGGACCATCGTCATCATTTGGTGGTGATAATGGTGTGTTCGGATTGTCCATTCCTGTTGTCTCTTCACAATCTGTAAGTCCGTCTCCGTCACTATCTACTAATGAACTTGTTGAGATTGGATCACATGGATCGTTTGGATTACTTGTTGGACCATCATCATCATTTGGTGGTGATAATGGTGTGTTTGGATTGTCCATTCCAGTTGTTTCCTCACAATCTGTAAGTCCGTCTCCGTCACTATCTACTAATGAACTTGTTGAGATTGGATCACATGGATCGTTTGGATTACTCGTTGGACCATCGTCATCATTTGGTGGTGATAATGGTGTGTTTGGATTGTCCATTCCTGTTGTCTCTTCACAATCTGTAAGTCCGTCTCCGTCACTATCTACTAATGAACTTGTTGAGATTGGATCACATGGATCGTTTGGATTACTTGTTGGACCATCATCATCATTTGGTGGTGATAATGGTGTATTTGGATTGTCCATTCCTGTTGTCTCTTCACAATCTGTAAGTCCGTCTCCGTCACTATCTACTAATGAACTCGTTGAGATTGGATCACATGGATCGTTTGGATTACTTGTTGGACCATCATCATCATTTGGTGGTGATAATGGTGTGTTTGGATTGTCCATTCCTGTTGTCTCCTCACAATCTGTAAGTCCGTCTCCGTCACTATCTACTAATGAACTTGTTGAGATTGGATCACATGGATCGTTTGGATTACTTGTTGGACCATCGTCATCATTTGGTGGTGATAATGGTGTGTTCGGATTGTCCATTCCTGTTGTCTCTTCACAATCTGTAAGTCCGTCTCCGTCACTATCTACTAATGAACTTGTTGAGATTGGATCACATGGATCGTTTGGATTACTTGTTGGACCATCATCATCATTTGGTGGTGATAATGGTGTGTTTGGATTGTCCATTCCAGTTGTCTCTTCACAATCTGTAAGTCCGTCTCCGTCACTATCTACTAATGAACTTGTTGAGATTGGATCACATGGATCGTTTGGATTACTCGTTGGACCATCGTCATCATTTGGTGGTGATAATGGTGTGTTTGGATTGTCCATTCCTGTTGTCTCCTCACAATCTGTAAGTCCGTCTCCGTCACTATCTACTAATGAACTCGTTGAGATTGGATCACATGGATCGTTTGGATTACTCGTTGGACCATCATCATCATTTGGTGGTGATAATGGTGTGTTTGGATTGTCCATTCCTGTAATTTCCTCACAATCTGTAAGTCCGTCTCCGTCACTATCTACTAATGAACTTGTTGAGATTGGATCACATGGATCGTTTGGATTACTCGTTGGTCCATCATCATCGTTTGGTGGTGAAAATGGTGTATTTGGATTGTCCATTCCTGTTGTCTCCTCACAATCTGTAAGTCCGTCTCCGTCACTATCTACTAATGAACTCGTTGAGATTGGATCACATGGATCGTTTGGATTACTCGTTGGGCCATCGTCATCATTTGGTGGTGATAATGGTGTGTTTGGATTGTCCATTCCTGTAATTTCCTCACAATCTGTAAGTCCGTCTCCGTCACTATCTACTAATGAACTTGTTGAGATTGGATCACATGGATCGTTTGGATTACTCGTTGGTCCATCATCATCATTTGGTGGTGATAATGGTGTGTTCGGATTGTCCATTCCTGTTGTCTCTTCACAATCTGTAAGTCCGTCTCCGTCAC
The DNA here is from genome assembly GCF_965283645.1 of Kordia sp. Classification (GTDB taxonomy): domain Bacteria; phylum Bacteroidota; class Bacteroidia; order Flavobacteriales; family Flavobacteriaceae; genus Kordia. Next base: position 1,690,607 of record NZ_CBDIPG010000001.1, read on the forward strand.
TATCTACTAATGAACTCGTTGAGATTGGATCACATGGATCGTTTGGATTACTCGTTGGACCATCATCATCATTTGGTGGTGATAATGGTGTGTTTGGATCATCAATTCCAGTTGTTTCCTCACAATCAGTCAGTCCATCTCCATCACTATCAACTAATGAAGGACAAGGTGGCGGTGTCATATCATTATCTAAGATTGTTACCGTTCCACTTGGGTTCGTATTTGCTGTGTTTCCACTTGTAACATTCCCGTTAACAGTGAAGTCCTCACTAGGTTCTACATCCATATCATCCGTAATCGGGATTGATACATCTACCGTCGTTTGTCCTGCTGGAATTGTTACTGTTATTGTTGTGCTTGTATAATCGCCACTACCTGCCGTTCCATCTGTTGTGGTGATGTTGATCACTACGTCTGTTGGACTTGGCATGTCGATACTTACTGGTACACTTGCAGTGCCGTCACCTTCGTTCACAACTACATCTCCGATGCTTACCGTTGGTTGCTCGTTGTCTAAGATTGTTACCGTTCCACTTGGGTTCGTATTTGCTGTGTTTCCACTAGTAACATTCCCGTTAACAGTGAAGTCCTCACTAGGTTCTACATCCATATCATCCGTAATCGGGATTGATACATCTACCGTCGTTTGTCCTGCTGGAATTGTTACTGTTATTGTGGTGCTTGTGTAATCGCCACTACCTGCCGTTCCATCTGTTGTGGTGATGTTGATCACTACATCTGTTGGACTTGGCATGTCGATACTTACTGGTACACTTGCAGTGCCGTCACCTTCATTCACAATTACATCTCCGATGCTTACCGTTGGTTGCTCGTTGTCTAAGATTGTTACCGTTCCACTTGGATTTGTATTGCTTGTATTTCCACTTGTAACGTTTCCATTGACAGTGAAGTCCTCACTAGGTTCTACATCCATATCATCCGTAATCGGGATTGATACATCTACCGTCGTTTGTCCTGCTGGAATTGTTACTGTTATTGTTGTGCTTGTGTAATCGCCACTACCTGCCGTTCCATCTGTTGTGGTGATGTTGATCACTACATCTGTTGGACTTGGCATGTCGATACTTACTGGTACACTTGCAGTGCCGTCACCTTCATTCACAACTACATCTCCGATACTTACCGTTGGTTGCTCGTTGTCTAAGATTGTTACCGTTCCACTTGGATTTGTATTGCTTGTATTTCCACTTGTAACGTTTCCATTGACAGTGAAGTCCTCACTAGGTTCTACATCCATATCATCCGTAATCGGGATTGATACATCTACCGTCGTTTGTCCTGCTGGAATTGTTACTGTTATTGTTGTGCTTGTGTAATCGCCACTACCTGCCGTTCCATCTGTTGTGGTGATGTTGATCACTACATCTGTTGGACTTGGCATGTCGATACTTACTGGTACACTTGCAGTGCCGTCACCTTCATTCACAACTACATCTCCGATACTTACCGTTGGTTGCTCGTTGTCTAAGATTGTTACCGTTCCACTATCAGTCGCATTAGAAGTGTTTCCACTGGTAACGCTACCGTTTACCGTGAAGTCCTCTGTTGGTTCTCCAACGGTATCATCCGTAATTGGAATGCTTACATTCACAGTCGTTTGTCCTGCTGGAATCGTCGCAGTAACAGTCGTGCTTGTATAATCATTTGGATTTTCTGCACTGTTATCTACTGTAGTGATTGCTACTACCGTGTCTACTGAACTTGGATTGTCGATTGATACTGGCACTGATGCACTTCCGTTATCTTCTGCTACGGTTACATCTCCTACCGTAAAAGCAGGCGTGTCGTTATCTGTGATGGTTACTGTTCCTGAATCTGTCGCATTAGAAGTGTTTCCACTGGTAACGCTTCCGTTTACCGTAAAGTCCTCTGTTGGTTCTCCAACGGTATCATCTGTAATTGGAATGCTTACATTCACTGTTGTCTGTCCTGCTGGGATCGTCGCAGTAACAGTGGTGCTTGTATAATCGTTTGGATCTTCTGCACTGTTATCTACTGTAGTGATTGCTACTACCGTATCAACTGAGCTTGGATTGTCAATGCTTACTGGTACACTCGCTGAGCCGTTATCTTCTGCTACCGTTACATCTCCTACCGTGAAAGCAGGCGTGTCGTTATCTGTGATCGTTACTGTTCCGCTGTCTGTTGTGTTAGAAGTGTTTCCACTGGTAACGCTTCCGTTTACCGTAAAGTCCTCTGTCGGTTCTCCAACGGTATCATCTGTAATTGGAATGCTCACATTCACAGTTGTTTGTCCTGCTGGAATCGTTGCAGTAACAGTCGTTGATGTATAATCATTTGGATCTTCTGCACTGTTATCTACTGTAGTGATTGCTACTACCGTATCTACTGAGCTTGGATTGTCGATTGAGACTGGTACACTCGCTGAGCCGTTATCTTCTGCTACCGTTACATCTCCTACCGTGAAAGCAGGCGTGTCGTTATCTGTGATGGTTACCGTTCCACTGTCTGTTGTATTAGAAGTGTTTCCACTGGTAACACTTCCATTTACCGTAAAGTCCTCTGTTGGTTCTCCAACGGTGTCATCTGTAATTGGAATGCTCACATTCACAGTTGTTTGTCCTGCTGGAATCGTTGCAGTTACCGTTGTAGTTGTATAATCGTTTGGATCTTCTGCACTGTTATCTACTGTAGTGATTGACACTACCGTATCTACTGAGCTTGGATTGTCGATTGAGACTGGTACACTTGCACTTCCGTTATCTTCTGCTACGGTTACATCTCCTACCGTGAAAGCAGGTGTGTCGTTATCTGTGATGGTTACCGTTCCACTGTCTGTTGTATTAGAAGTGTTTCCACTGGTAACGCTTCCATTTACCGTAAAGTCCTCTGTTGGTTCTCCAACGGTATCATCCGTAATTGGAATGCTTACATTCACAGTCGTTTGTCCTGCTGGAATCGTCGCAGTAACAGTGGTGCTTGTATAATCATTTGGATTTTCTGCACTGTTATCTACTGTAGTGATTGCTACTACCGTATCTACACTACTTGGATTGTCGATTGAGACTGGTACACTTGCACTTCCGTTATCTTCTGCTACGGTTACATCTCCTACCGTGAAAGCAGGCGTGTCGTTATCTGTGATGGTTACTGTTCCACTGTCTGTTGTGTTTGATGTGTTTCCACTGGTAACGTTTCCGTTTACCGTAAAGTCCTCTGTTGGTTCTCCAACGGTATCATCTGTAATTGGAATGCTTACATTCACTGTTGTCTGTCCTGCTGGGATCGTCGCAGTAACGGTCGTTGTTGTATAATCATTTGGATCTTCTGCACTGTTGTCTACTGTAGTGATTGCTACTACCGTATCTACTGAGCTTGGATTATCAATTGAGACTGGTACACTCGCTGAGCCGTTATCTTCTGCTACGGTTACATCTCCTACTGTGAAAGCAGGCGTGTCATTATCTGTGATGGTTACTGTTCCTGAATCTGTTGTGTTAGAAGTGTTTCCACTGGTAACGCTTCCGTTTACCGTAAAGTCCTCTGTTGGTTCTCCAACGGTATCATCTGTAATTGGAATGCTCACATTCACAGTTGTTTGTCCTGCTGGAATCGTTGCAGTAACAGTCGTTGATGTATAATCATTTGGATCTTCTGCACTGTTATCTACTGTAGTGATTGCTACTACCGTGTCAACTGAGCTTGGATTGTCAATGCTTACTGGTACACTCGCTGAGCCGTTATCTTCTGCTACCGTTACATCTCCTACCGTGAAAGCAGGCGTGTCGTTATCTGTGATCGTTACCGTTCCACTGTCTGTTGTATTAGAAGTGTTTCCACTGGTAACGCTTCCATTTACCGTAAAGTCCTCTGTTGGTTCTCCAACGGTATCATCTGTAATTGGAATACTCACATTCACAGTTGTTTGTCCTGCTGGAATCGTTGCAGTTACGGTCGTGCTTGTATAATCGTTTGGATCTTCTGCACTGTTATCTACTGTAGTGATTGACACTACCGTATCTACTGAGCTTGGATTGTCGATTGAGACTGGTACACTTGCACTTCCGTTATCTTCTGCTACGGTTACATCTCCTACCGTGAAAGCAGGTGTGTCGTTATCTGTGATGGTTACCGTTCCACTGTCTGTTGTATTAGAAGTGTTTCCACTGGTAACGCTTCCATTTACCGTAAAGTCCTCTGTCGGTTCTCCAACGGTATCATCCGTAATTGGAATGCTTACATTCACAGTCGTTTGTCCTGCTGGAATCGTCGCAGTAACAGTGGTGCTTGTATAATCGTTTGGATCTTCTGCACTGTTATCTACTGTAGTGATTGCTACTACCGTATCTACACTACTTGGATTGTCGATTGAGACTGGTACACTTGCACTTCCGTTATCTTCTGCTACGGTTACATCTCCTACCGTGAAAGCAGGCGTGTCGTTATCTGTGATGGTTACTGTTCCACTGTCTGTTGTGTTTGATGTGTTTCCACTGGTAACGTTTCCGTTTACCGTAAAGTCCTCTGTTGGTTCTCCAACGGTATCATCTGTAATTGGAATGCTTACATTCACTGTTGTCTGTCCTGCTGGGATCGTCGCAGTAACGGTCGTTGTTGTATAATCATTTGGATCTTCTGCACTGTTGTCTACTGTAGTGATTGCTACTACCGTGTCAACTGAGCTTGGATTGTCAATGCTTACTGGCACTGATGCGCTTCCGTTATCTTCTGCTACCGTTACATCTCCTACTGTGAAAGCAGGCGTGTCGTTATCTGTGATGGTTACTGTTCCTGAATCTGTTGTGTTAGAAGTGTTTCCACTGGTAACGCTTCCATTTACCGTAAAGTCCTCTGTTGGTTCTCCAACGGTATCATCTGTAATTGGAATGCTTACATTCACAGTTGTCTGTCCTGCTGGAATCGTTGCAGTAACGGTCGTAGTTGTATAATCATTTGGATCTTCTGCACTGCTATCTACTGTAGTGATTGACACTACGGTATCTACTGAGCTTGGATTGTCGATTGATACAGGTACACTTGCACTTCCGTTATCTTCTGCTACGGTTACATCTCCTACCGTAAAAGCAGGCGTGTCGTTATCAGTGATCGTTACCGTTCCACTGTCTGTTGTGTTAGAAGTGTTTCCACTGGTAACGCTTCCGTTTACCGTAAAGTCCTCTGTTGGTTCTCCAACGGTATCATCTGTAATTGGAATTGATACATTCACAGTTGTTTGTCCTGCTGGAATCGTTGCAGTTACGGTCGTGCTTGTATAATCATTTGGATCTTCTGCACTGTTATCTACTGTAGTGATTGCTACTACCGTATCAACTGAGCTTGGATTGTCAATGCTTACTGGTACTGATGCGCTACCGTTATCTTCTGCTACGGTTACATCTCCTACTGTGAAAGCAGGCGTGTCGTTATCTGTGATGGTTACTGTTCCGCTATCTGTTGTGTTGCTCGTGTTTCCACTGGTAACGCTTCCGTTTACCGTGAAGTCCTCTGTTGGTTCTCCAACGGTATCATCTGTAATTGGAATGCTCACATTCACAGTTGTTTGTCCTGCTGGAATCGTTGCCGTAACTGTGGTGCTTGTATAATCATTTGGATTTTCTGCACTGTTGTCTACTGTAGTGATTGCTACTACCGTGTCAACTGAGCTTGGATTGTCGATTGAGACTGGTACACTTGCTGAGCCGTTATCTTCTGCTACCGTTACATCTCCTACCGTAAAAGCAGGCGTGTCGTTATCTGTGATCGTTACCGTTCCACTGTCTGTTGTATTTGATGTGTTTCCACTGGTAACGCTTCCGTTTACCGTAAAGTCCTCTGTCGGTTCTCCAACGGTATCATCCGTAATTGGAATTGATACATTCACAGTCGTTTGTCCTGCTGGGATCGTCGCTGTAACTGTGGTGCTTGTATAATCATTTGGATCTTCTGCACTGTTGTCTACTGTAGTGATTGCTACTACCGTATCAACTGAGCTTGGATTGTCAATGCTTACTGGTACTGATGCGCTACCGTTATCTTCTGCTACGGTTACATCTCCTACTGTGAAAGCAGGCGTGTCGTTATCTGTGATGGTTACCGTTCCACTGTCTGTTGTATTAGAAGTGTTTCCACTGGTAACGCTTCCATTTACCGTAAAGTCCTCTGTCGGTTCTCCAACGGTATCATCCGTAATTGGAATTGATACATTCACAGTTGTTTGTCCTGCTGGGATCGTCGCTGTAACAGTCGTGCTTGTATAATCGTTTGGATCTTCTGCACTGTTGTCTACTGTAGTGATTGACACTACCGTGTCTACTGAGCTTGGATTGTCAATTGATACTGGTACACTTGCTGAGCCGCCATCTTCTGCGATCGTTACATCTCCTACCGTAAAAGCAGGCGTGTCGTTATCTGTGATGGTTACTGTTCCGCTGTCAGTTGCATTTGATGTGTTTCCACTGGTAACGCTTCCATTTACCGTAAAGTCCTCTGTTGGTTCTCCAACGGTATCATCCGTAATAGGAATGGATACATTCACAGTCGTTTGTCCTGCTGGGATCGTTGCCGTTACGGTTGTAGTTGTATAATCATTTGGATCTTCTGCACTGCTATCTACTGTAGTGATTGCTACTACCGTGCCTACTGAGCTTGGATTGTCGATTGATACGGGTACACTTGCTGATCCGTTATCTTCTGCTACCGTTACATCTCCTACCGTAAAAGCAGGCGTGTCGTTATCTGTGATGGTTACTGTTCCTGAATCTGTTGTGTTAGAAGTGTTTCCACTGGTAACGCTTCCATTTACCGTAAAGTCCTCTGTTGGTTCTCCAACGGTATCATCTGTAATTGGAATGCTTACATTCACGGTTGTCTGTCCTGCTGGAATCGTTGCCGTAACTGTGGTGCTTGTATAATCATTTGGATTTTCTGCACTGTTGTCTACTGTAGTGATTGCTACTACCGTGTCAACTGAGCTTGGATTGTCGATTGAGACTGGTACACTTGCTGAGCCGTTATCTTCTGCTACCGTTACATCTCCTACCGTGAAAGCAGGCGTGTCGTTATCAGTGATCGTTACCGTTCCACTGTCTGTTGTATTTGATGTGTTTCCACTGGTAACGCTTCCGTTTACCGTAAAGTCCTCTGTCGGTTCTCCAACGGTATCATCCGTAATTGGAATGCTTACATTCACAGTTGTTTGTCCTGCTGGAATCGTTGCAGTTACGGTTGTAGTTGTATAATCGTTTGGATCTTCTGCACTGTTATCTACTGTAGTGATTGCTACTACCGTATCTACTGAGCTTGGATTGTCGATTGAAACTGGTACTGATGCACTACCGTTATCTTCTGCAACGGTTACATCTCCTACTGTGAAAGCAGGCGTGTCGTTATCAGTGATCGTTACCGTTCCACTGTCTGTTGTATTGCTCGTGTTTCCACTGGTAACGCTTCCGTTTACCGTAAAGTCCTCTGTTGGTTCTCCAACGGTATCATCTGTAATTGGAATTGATACATTCACAGTCGTTTGTCCTGCTGGAATCGTTGCAGTAACGGTCGTTGTTGTATAATCATTTGGATCTTCTGCACTGTTATCTACTGTAGTGATTGCTACTACCGTATCTACTGAGCTTGGATTGTCGATTGAAACTGGTACTGATGCACTACCGTTATCTTCTGCTACGGTTACATCTCCTACTGTGAAAGCAGGCGTGTCGTTATCAGTGATCGTTACCGTTCCACTGTCTGTTGTATTGCTCGTGTTTCCACTGGTAACGCTTCCGTTTACCGTAAAGTCCTCTGTTGGTTCTCCAACGGTATCATCTGTAATTGGAATTGATACATTCACAGTCGTTTGTCCTGCTGGAATCGTTGCAGTAACGGTCGTTGTTGTATAATCATTTGGATCTTCTGCACTGTTATCTACTGTAGTGATTGCTACTACCGTGTCTACACTGCTTGGATTGTCGATTGAGACTGGTACACTTGCTGAGCCGTTATCTTCTGCTACCGTTACATCTCCTACCGTGAAAGCAGGCGTGTCATTATCTGTGATGGTTACTGTTCCGCTGTCTGTTGTGTTTGATGTGTTTCCACTGGTAACGCTTCCGTTTACCGTGAAGTCTTCTGTCGGTTCTCCAACGGTGTCATCTGTAATTGGAATGCTTACATTCACGGTTGTCTGTCCTGCTGGAATCGTTGCCGTAACAGTCGTTGTGGTATAATCGTTTGGATCTTCTGCACTGTTGTCTACTGTAGTGATTGATACTACCGTGTCTACACTACTTGGATTATCAATGCTTACTGGTACTGATGCGCTACCGTTATCTTCTGCTATGGTTACATCTCCTACTGTGAAAGCAGGCGTGTCGTTATCTGTGATGGTTACTGTTCCTGAATCTGTCGCATTAGAAGTGTTTCCACTGGTAACACTTCCGTTTACCGTAAAGTCCTCTGTTGGTTCTCCAACGGTATCATCTGTAATTGGAATACTTACATTCACAGTCGTTTGTCCTGCTGGGATCGTTGCAGTAACGGTCGTGCTTGTATAATCATTTGGATCTTCTGCACTGTTATCTACTGTAGTGATTGCTACTACCGTATCTACTGAGCTTGGATTGTCGATTGAGACTGGTACACTTGCTGAGCCGTTATCTTCTGCTACCGTTACATCTCCTACCGTGAAAGCAGGCGTGTCATTATCTGTGATGGTTACTGTTCCGCTGTCTGTCGCATTAGAAGTGTTTCCACTGGTAACGCTTCCGTTTACCGTGAAGTCCTCTGTTGGTTCTCCAACGGTATCATCTGTAATTGGAATGCTTACATTCACGCTTGTCTGTCCTGCTGGAATCGTTGCAGTAACAGTCGTTGTTGTATAATCATTTGGATCTTCTGCACTGTTGTCTACTGTAGTGATTGCTACTACCGTGTCTACTGAGCTTGGATTGTCAATTGAGACTGGTACACTTGCTGATCCGTTATCTTCTGCTACGGTTACATCTCCTACTGTGAAAGCAGGCGTGTCGTTATCTGTGATGGTTACTGTTCCGCTGTCTGTTGTGTTTGATGTGTTTCCACTGGTAACGCTTCCATTTACAGTGAAGTCCTCTGTTGGTTCTCCAACGGTATCATCCGTAATTGGAATACTTACATTCACAGTTGTTTGTCCTGCTGGGATCGTTGCAGTAACAGTCGTGCTTGTATAATCGTTTGGATCTTCTGCACTGTTATCTACTGTAGTGATTGACACTACCGTGTCTACTGAGCTTGGATTGTCAATTGATACGGGTACTGATGCACTTCCGTTATCTTCTGCTACGGTTACATCTCCTACTGTGAAAGCAGGCGTGTCATTATCAGTGATCGTTACCGTTCCTGAGTCTGTTGTGTTAGAAGTGTTTCCACTGGTAACGCTTCCATTTACCGTAAAGTCCTCTGTTGGTTCTCCAACGGTATCATCCGTAATTGGAATGCTTACATTCACAGTTGTTTGTCCTGCTGGGATCGTTGCCGTTACGGTTGTAGTTGTATAATCGTTTGGATCTTCTGCACTGTTATCTACTGTAGTGATTGCTACTACCGTGTCTACTGAGCTTGGATTGTCAATTGAAACTGGTACTGATGCGCTACCGTTATCTTCTGCTACGGTTACATCTCCTACCGTGAAAGCAGGCGTATCATTATCTGTGATGGTTACCGTTCCGCTATCTGTCGTGTTAGAAGTGTTTCCACTGGTAACGCTACCATTTACCGTAAAGTCCTCTGTTGGTTCTCCAACGGTATCATCCGTAATTGGAATTGATACATTCACAGTCGTTTGTCCTGCTGGGATCGTTGCCGTAACTGTGGTGCTTGTATAATCATTTGGATCTTCTGCACTGTTGTCTACTGTAGTGATTGCTACTACCGTGTCTACTGAGCTTGGATTGTCAATTGAAACTGGTACTGATGCGCTACCGTTATCTTCTGCTACGGTTACATCTCCTACCGTGAAAGCAGGCGTATCATTATCTGTGATGGTTACCGTTCCGCTATCTGTCGTGTTAGAAGTGTTTCCACTGGTAACGCTACCATTTACCGTAAAGTCCTCTGTTGGTTCTCCGATGGTGTCATCTGTAATTGGAATGCTTACATTCACAGTCGTTTGTCCTGCTGGGATCGTTGCCGTAACTGTGGTGCTTGTATAATCATTTGGATCTTCTGCACTGTTATCTACTGTAGTGATTGCTACTACCGTGTCAACTGAGCTTGGATTGTCGATTGAGACTGGTACACTTGCTGAGCCGTTATCTTCTGCTACCGTTACATCTCCTACTGTGAAAGCAGGCGTGTCGTTATCAGTGATCGTTACCGTTCCACTGTCTGTTGTATTTGATGTGTTTCCACTGGTAACGCTTCCGTTTACCGTAAAGTCCTCTGTCGGTTCTCCAACGGTATCATCCGTAATTGGAATGCTTACATTCACAGTTGTTTGTCCTGCTGGAATCGTTGCAGTTACGGTCGTTGTTGTATAATCGTTTGGATCTTCTGCACTGTTGTCTACTGTAGTGATTGCTACTACCGTATCTACTGAGCTTGGATTGTCGATTGAGACTGGTACTGATGCACTTCCGTTATCTTCTGCTACGGTTACATCTCCTACTGTGAAAGCAGGCGTGTCGTTATCAGTGATCGTTACCGTTCCACTGTCTGTTGTATTAGAAGTGTTTCCACTGGTAACGCTTCCATTTACCGTAAAGTCCTCTGTTGGTTCTCCAACGGTATCATCCGTAATAGGAATGGATACATTCACAGTCGTTTGTCCTGCTGGAATCGTTGCCGTAACAGTGGTGCTTGTATAATCATTTGGATCTTCTGCACTGTTATCTACTGTAGTGATTGCTACTACCGTGTCTACTGAGCTTGGATTGTCAATTGAAACTGGTACTGATGCGCTACCGTTATCTTCTGCTACGGTTACATCTCCTACCGTGAAAGCAGGCGTATCATTATCTGTGATGGTTACCGTTCCGCTATCTGTCGTGTTAGAAGTGTTTCCACTGGTAACGCTACCATTTACCGTAAAGTCCTCTGTTGGTTCTCCAACGGTATCATCCGTAATAGGAATGGATACATTCACAGTCGTTTGTCCTGCTGGGATCGTTGCCGTAACTGTGGTGCTTGTATAATCATTTGGATCTTCTGCACTGTTATCTACTGTAGTGATTGCTACTACGGTATCTACTGAGCTTGGATTGTCGATGCTTACTGGCACTGATGCGCTACCGCCATCTTCTGCTACCGTTACATCTCCTACTGTGAAAGCAGGCGTGTCGTTATCTGTGATGGTTACTATTCCGCTGTCTGTTGTGTTAGAAGTGTTTCCACTGGTAACGCTTCCGTTTACCGTAAAGTCCTCTGTCGGTTCTCCAACGGTATCATCTGTAATTGGAATGCTTACATTCACGGTTGTCTGTCCTGCTGGAATCGTTGCCGTAACTGTGGTGCTTGTATAATCATTTGGATTTTCTGCACTGTTGTCTACTGTAGTGATTGCTACTACCGTGTCAACTGAGCTTGGATTGTCGATTGAGACTGGTACACTTGCTGAGCCGTTATCTTCTGCTACCGTTACATCTCCTACTGTGAAAGCAGGCGTGTCGTTATCAGTGATCGTTACCGTTCCACTGTCTGTTGTATTTGATGTGTTTCCACTGGTAACGCTTCCGTTTACCGTAAAGTCCTCTGTCGGTTCTCCAACGGTATCATCCGTAATTGGAATGCTTACATTCACAGTTGTTTGTCCTGCTGGAATCGTTGCAGTTACGGTCGTTGTTGTATAATCGTTTGGATCTTCTGCACTGTTGTCTACTGTAGTGATTGCTACTACCGTATCTACTGAGCTTGGATTGTCGATTGAGACTGGTACTGATGCACTTCCGTTATCTTCTGCTACGGTTACATCTCCTACTGTGAAAGCAGGCGTGTCGTTATCAGTGATCGTTACCGTTCCACTGTCTGTTGTATTAGAAGTGTTTCCACTGGTAACGCTTCCGTTTACCGTAAAGTCCTCTGTTGGTTCTCCAACGGTATCATCTGTAATTGGAATTGATACATTCACAGTCGTTTGTCCTGCTGGGATCGTCGCTGTAACAGTCGTGCTTGTATAATCGTTTGGATCTTCTGCACTGTTGTCTACTGTAGTGATTGCTACTACCGTGTCTACTGAGCTTGGATTGTCGATTGAGACTGGCACACTTGCGCTACCGTTATCTTCTGCTACGGTTACATCTCCTACTGTGAAAGCAGGTGTGTCATTATCAGTGATCGTTACCGTTCCTGAGTCTGTTGTATTAGAAGTGTTTCCACTGGTAACGCTTCCGTTTACCGTGAAGTCCTCTGTTGGTTCTCCAACGGTATCATCCGTAATTGGAATACTTACATTCACAGTTGTTTGTCCTGCTGGGATCGTTGCCGTTACGGTTGTAGTTGTATAATCGTTTGGATCTTCTGCACTGTTATCTACTGTAGTGATTGCTACTACCGTGTCTACTGAGCTTGGATTGTCAATTGAAACTGGTACTGATGCGCTACCGTTATCTTCTGCTACGGTTACATCTCCTACCGTGAAAGCAGGCGTATCATTATCTGTGATGGTTACCGTTCCGCTATCTGTCGTGTTAGAAGTGTTTCCACTGGTAACGCTACCATTTACCGTAAAGTCCTCTGTTGGTTCTCCGATGGTGTCATCTGTAATTGGAATACTTACATTCACAGTTGTTTGTCCTGCTGGGATCGTTGCCGTAACTGTGGTGCTTGTATAATCATTTGGATCTTCTGCACTGTTATCTACTGTAGTGATTGCTACTACCGTGTCTACTGAGCTTGGATTGTCAATTGAAACTGGTACTGATGCGCTACCGTTATCTTCTGCTACGGTTACATCTCCTACCGTGAAAGCAGGCGTATCATTATCTGTGATGGTTACCGTTCCGCTGTCTGTCGTGTTAGAAGTGTTTCCACTGGTAACGCTTCCGTTTACCGTAAAGTCCTCTGTTGGTTCTCCAACGGTATCATCTGTAATTGGAATTGATACATTCACAGTCGTTTGTCCTGCTGGGATCGTTGCCGTAACAGTGGTGCTTGTATAATCATTTGGATCTTCTGCACTGTTATCTACTGTAGTGATTGACACTACCGTGTCTACTGAGCTTGGATTGTCAATTGCATACTGGTACACTGATGCCTGAGCCGCCATCTTCTGCTACCGTTACATCTCCTACCGTGAAAGCAGGCGTGTCGTTATCTGTGATGGTTACTGTTCCGCTGTCTGTTGTATTAGAAGTGTTTCCACTGGTAACGCTTCCATTTACCGTAAAGTCCTCTGTTGGTTCTCCAACGGTATCATCCGTAATAGGAATGGATACATTCACAGTCGTTTGTCCTGCTGGAATCGTTGCCGTAACAGTGGTGCTTGTATAATCATTTGGATCTTCTGCACTGTTATCTACTGTAGTGATTGATACTACCGTATCTACTGAGCTTGGATTGTCAATGCTTACTGGTACTGATGCACTACCGCCATCTTCTGCTACGGTTACATCTCCTACTGTGAAAGCAGGCGTGTCGTTATCTGTGATGGTTACTGTTCCTGAATCTGTCGCATTAGAAGTGTTTCCACTGGTAACGCTTCCGTTTACCGTAAAGTCCTCTGTTGGTTCTCCAACGGTATCATCTGTAATTGGAATACTTACATTCACAGTTGTTTGTCCTGCTGGAATCGTTGCAGTAACTGTGGTGCTTGTATAATCGTTCGGATCTTCTGCACTGTTATCTACTGTAGTGATTGACACTACCGTGTCTACTGAGCTTGGATTGTCGATTGAGACTGGTACACTCGCTGAGCCGTTATCTTCTGCTACCGTTACATCTCCTACTGTGAAAGCAGGCGTGTCGTTATCTGTGATGGTTACTGTTCCACTGTCTGTCGCATTAGAAGTGTTTCCACTGGTAACGCTTCCATTTACCGTAAAGTCCTCTGTTGGTTCTCCAACGGTATCATCTGTAATTGGAATACTTACATTCACAGTTGTTTGTCCTGCTGGAATCGTTGCAGTAACTGTGGTGCTTGTATAATCGTTCGGATCTTCTGCACTGTTATCTACTGTAGTGATTGACACTACCGTGTCTACTGAGCTTGGATTGTCGATTGAGACTGGTACACTCGCTGAGCCGTTATCTTCTGCTACCGTTACATCTCCTACTGTGAAAGCAGGCGTGTCGTTATCTGTGATGGTTACTGTTCCACTGTCTGTCGCATTAGAAGTGTTTCCACTGGTAACGCTTCCGTTTACCGTAAAGTCCTCTGTTGGTTCTCCAACGGTATCATCCGTAATTGGAATTGATACATTCACAGTTGTTTGTCCTGCTGGGATCGTTGCAGTTACGGTCGTTGTTGTATAATCGTTTGGATCTTCTGCACTGTTGTCTACTGTAGTGATTGCTACTACCGTATCTACTGAGCTTGGATTGTCGATTGAGACTGGTACTGATGCACTTCCGTTATCTTCTGCTACGGTTACATCTCCTACTGTGAAAGCAGGCGTGTCGTTATCAGTGATCGTTACCGTTCCGCTGTCTGTTGTGTTTGATGTGTTTCCACTGGTAACGCTTCCGTTTACCGTAAAGTCTTCTGTCGGTTCTCCAACGGTATCATCTGTAATTGGAATTGATACATTCACAGTTGTTTGTCCTGCTGGAATCGTTGCAGTTACTGTCGTGCTTGTATAATCATTTGGATTTTCTGCACTGTTATCTACTGTAGTGATTGCTACTACCGTGTCAACTGAGCTTGGATTGTCGATTGAGACTGGTACTGATGCACTTCCGTTATCTTCTGCTACGGTTACATCTCCTACTGTGAAAGCAGGCGTGTCGTTATCTGTGATGGTTACTGTTCCTGAATCTGTTGTGTTTGAAGTGTTTCCACTGGTAACGCTTCCGTTTACCGTAAAGTCCTCTGTCGGTTCTCCAACGGTATCATCTGTAATTGGAATGCTTACATTCACGGTTGTCTGTCCTGCTGGAATCGTTGCCGTAACTGTGGTGCTTGTATAATCATTTGGATTTTCTGCACTGTTGTCTACTGTAGTGATTGCTACTACCGTGTCAACTGAGCTTGGATTGTCGATTGAGACTGGTACACTTGCTGAGCCGTTATCTTCTGCTACCGTTACATCTCCTACCGTAAAAGCAGGCGTGTCGTTATCTGTGATCGTTACCGTTCCACTGTCTGTTGTATTTGATGTGTTTCCACTGGTAACGCTTCCGTTTACCGTAAAGTCCTCTGTCGGTTCTCCAACGGTATCATCCGTAATTGGAATTGATACATTCACAGTCGTTTGTCCTGCTGGGATCGTCGCTGTAACTGTGGTGCTTGTATAATCATTTGGATCTTCTGCACTGTTGTCTACTGTAGTGATTGCTACTACCGTATCAACTGAGCTTGGATTGTCAATGCTTACTGGTACTGATGCGCTACCGTTATCTTCTGCTACGGTTACATCTCCTACTGTGAAAGCAGGCGTGTCGTTATCTGTGATCGTTACCGTTCCACTGTCTGTTGTATTTGATGTGTTTCCACTGGTAACGCTTCCGTTTACCGTAAAGTCCTCTGTTGGTTCTCCAACGGTATCATCTGTAATTGGAATTGATACATTCACAGTTGTTTGTCCTGCTGGGATCGTCGCTGTAACAGTCGTGCTTGTATAATCGTTTGGATCTTCTGCACTGTTGTCTACTGTAGTGATTGACACTACCGTGTCTACTGAGCTTGGATTGTCAATTGATACTGGTACACTTGCTGAGCCGCCATCTTCTGCGATCGTTACATCTCCTACCGTAAAAGCAGGCGTGTCGTTATCTGTGATGGTTACTGTTCCGCTGTCAGTTGCATTTGATGTGTTTCCACTGGTAACGCTTCCATTTACCGTAAAGTCCTCTGTTGGTTCTCCAACGGTATCATCCGTAATAGGAATGGATACATTCACAGTCGTTTGTCCTGCTGGGATCGTTGCCGTTACGGTTGTAGTTGTATAATCATTTGGATCTTCTGCACTGCTATCTACTGTAGTGATTGCTACTACCGTGCCTACTGAGCTTGGATTGTCGATTGATACGGGTACACTTGCTGATCCGTTATCTTCTGCTACCGTTACATCTCCTACCGTAAAAGCAGGCGTGTCGTTATCTGTGATGGTTACTGTTCCTGAATCTGTTGTATTAGAAGTGTTTCCACTGGTAACGCTTCCGTTTACCGTGAAGTCCTCTGTTGGTTCTCCAACGGTATCATCTGTAATTGGAATGCTTACATTCACGGTTGTCTGTCCTGCTGGAATCGTTGCCGTAACTGTGGTGCTTGTATAATCATTTGGATTTTCTGCACTGTTGTCTACTGTAGTGATTGCTACTACCGTGTCAACTGAGCTTGGATTGTCGATTGAGACTGGTACACTTGCTGAGCCGTTATCTTCTGCTACCGTTACATCTCCTACCGTGAAAGCAGGCGTGTCGTTATCAGTGATCGTTACCGTTCCACTGTCTGTTGTATTTGATGTGTTTCCACTGGTAACGCTTCCGTTTACCGTAAAGTCCTCTGTCGGTTCTCCAACGGTATCATCCGTAATTGGAATGCTTACATTCACAGTTGTTTGTCCTGCTGGAATCGTTGCAGTTACGGTCGTTGTTGTATAATCGTTTGGATCTTCTGCACTGTTGTCTACTGTAGTGATTGCTACTACCGTATCTACTGAGCTTGGATTGTCGATTGAGACTGGTACTGATGCACTTCCGTTATCTTCTGCTACGGTTACATCTCCTACTGTGAAAGCAGGCGTGTCGTTATCTGTGATGGTTACCGTTCCACTGTCTGTTGTATTAGAAGTGTTTCCACTGGTAACGCTTCCGTTTACCGTAAAGTCCTCTGTTGGTTCTCCAACGGTATCATCTGTAATTGGAATTGATACATTCACAGTTGTTTGTCCTGCTGGGATCGTCGCTGTAACAGTCGTGCTTGTATAATCGTTTGGATCTTCTGCACTGTTGTCTACTGTAGTGATTGCTACTACCGTGTCTACTGAGCTTGGATTGTCGATTGAGACTGGCACACTTGCGCTACCGTTATCTTCTGCTACGGTTACATCTCCTACTGTGAAAGCAGGTGTGTCATTATCAGTGATCGTTACCGTTCCTGAGTCTGTTGTATTAGAAGTGTTTCCACTGGTAACGCTTCCGTTTACCGTGAAGTCCTCTGTTGGTTCTCCAACGGTATCATCCGTAATTGGAATGCTTACATTCACAGTTGTTTGTCCTGCTGGGATCGTTGCCGTTACGGTTGTAGTTGTATAATCGTTTGGATCTTCTGCACTGTTATCTACTGTAGTGATTGCTACTACCGTGTCTACTGAGCTTGGATTGTCAATTGAAACTGGTACTGATGCGCTACCGTTATCTTCTGCTACGGTTACATCTCCTACCGTGAAAGCAGGCGTATCATTATCTGTGATGGTTACCGTTCCGCTATCTGTCGTGTTAGAAGTGTTTCCACTGGTAACGCTACCATTTACCGTAAAGTCCTCTGTTGGTTCTCCGATGGTGTCATCTGTAATTGGAATACTTACATTCACAGTTGTTTGTCCTGCTGGGATCGTTGCCGTAACTGTGGTGCTTGTATAATCATTTGGATCTTCTGCACTGTTATCTACTGTAGTGATTGCTACTACCGTGTCTACTGAGCTTGGATTGTCAATTGAAACTGGTACTGATGCGCTACCGTTATCTTCTGCTACGGTTACATCTCCTACCGTGAAAGCAGGCGTATCATTATCTGTGATGGTTACCGTTCCGCTATCTGTCGTGTTAGAAGTGTTTCCACTGGTAACGCTACCGTTTACCGTAAAGTCCTCTGTTGGTTCTCCGATGGTGTCATCTGTAATTGGAATGCTTACATTCACAGTCGTTTGTCCTGCTGGGATCGTTGCCGTAACTGTGGTGCTTGTATAATCATTTGGATCTTCTGCACTGTTATCTACTGTAGTGATTGCTACTACGGTGTCTACTGACTGCTTGGATTGTCGATTGCTTACTGGTACACTGATGCGCTGAGCCGCCATCTTCTGCTACCGTTACATCTCCTACTGTGAAAGCAGGCGTGTCGTTATCTGTGATGGTTACTATTCCGCTGTCTGTTGTGTTAGAAGTGTTTCCACTGGTAACGCTTCCGTTTACCGTGAAGTCCTCTGTCGGTTCTCCAACGGTGTCATCTGTAATTGGAATTGATACATTCACAGTCGTTTGTCCTGCTGGAATCGTTGCCGTAACAGTCGGTGCTTGTATAATCATTTGGATCTTCTGCAC
Organism: Kordia sp.; assembly: GCF_965283645.1. Lineage (GTDB taxonomy): Bacteria > Bacteroidota > Bacteroidia > Flavobacteriales > Flavobacteriaceae > Kordia. The sequence goes on from NZ_CBDIPG010000001.1 coordinate 1,708,976, forward strand.
TGTTATCTACTGTAGTGATTGATACTACCGTATCTACTGAGCTTGGATTGTCAATGCTTACTGGTACTGATGCACTACCGCCATCTTCTGCTACCGTTACATCTCCTACTGTGAAAGCAGGCGTGTCGTTATCAGTGATCGTTACCGTTCCACTGTCTGTTGTATTAGAAGTGTTTCCACTGGTAACGCTTCCGTTTACCGTAAAGTCCTCTGTTGGTTCTCCAACGGTATCATCCGTAATAGGAATGGATACATTCACAGTCGTTTGTCCTGCTGGAATCGTTGCCGTAACAGTGGTGCTTGTATAATCATTTGGATCTTCTGCACTGTTATCTACTGTAGTGATTGCTACTACCGTGTCTACTGAGCTTGGATTGTCAATTGAAACTGGTACTGATGCGCTACCGTTATCTTCTGCTACGGTTACATCTCCTACCGTGAAAGCAGGCGTATCATTATCTGTGATGGTTACCGTTCCGCTATCTGTCGTGTTAGAAGTGTTTCCACTGGTAACGCTACCATTTACCGTAAAGTCCTCTGTTGGTTCTCCGATGGTGTCATCTGTAATTGGAATGCTTACATTCACAGTCGTTTGTCCTGCTGGGATCGTTGCCGTAACTGTCGTGCTTGTATAATCATTTGGATCTTCTGCACTGTTATCTACTGTAGTGATTGCTACTACCGTATCTACTGAGCTTGGATTGTCGATTGATGACTGGTACACTGATGCGCTGAGCCGCCATCTTCTGCTACCGTTACATCTCCTACCGTGAAAGCAGGCGTGTCGTTATCTGTGATGGTTACTGTTCCGCTGTCTGTCGCGTTAGAAGTGTTTCCACTGGTAACGCTTCCGTTTACCGTGAAGTCCTCTGTCGGTTCTCCAACGGTATCATCTGTAATTGGAATTGCTTACATTCACGCTTGTCTGTCCTGCTGGAATCGTTGCCGTAACAGTCGGTGCTTGTATAATCATTTGGATCTTCTGCACTGTTGTCTACTGTAGTGATTGCTACTACCGTGTCAACTGAGCTTGGATTGTCGATTGAGACTGGTACACTTGCTGATCCGTTATCTTCTGCTACGGTTACATCTCCTACTGTGAAAGCAGGCGTGTCGTTATCAGTGATCGTTACCGTTCCGCTGTCTGTTGTGTTTGATGTGTTTCCACTGGTAACGCTTCCGTTTACAGTGAAGTCCTCTGTCGGTTCTCCAACGGTATCATCCGTAATTGGAATGCTTACATTCACAGTTGTTTGTCCTGCTGGGATCGTTGCAGTAACGGTCGTTGCTTGTATAATCGTTTGGATCTTCTGCACTGTTGTCTACTGTAGTGATTGACTACTACCGTGTCTACTGAGCTTGGATTGTCGATTGATACGGGTACTGATGCACTTCCGTTATCTTCTGCTACGGTTACATCTCCTACTGTGAAAGCAGGCGTGTCGTTATCAGTGATCGTTACCGTTCCTGACTGTCTGTTGTGTTAGAAGTGTTTCCACTGGTAACGCTTCCGTTTACCGTAAAGTCCTCTGTTGGTTCTCCAACGGTATCATCTGTAATTGGAATTGATACATTCACAGTCGTTTGTCCTGCTGGGATCGTTGCCGTTACGGTTGTAGTTGTATAATCGTTTGGATCTTCTGCACTGTTATCTACTGTAGTGATTGCTACTACCGTGTCTACTGAGCTTGGATTGTCGATTGAGACTGGCACACTTGCGCTACCGTTATCTTCTGCTACGGTTACATCTCCTACCGTGAAAGCAGGCGTATCATTATCTGTGATGGTTACCGTTCCGCTATCTGTCGTGTTAGAAGTGTTTCCACTGGTAACGCTACCATTTACCGTAAAGTCCTCTGTTGGTTCTCCAACGGTATCATCCGTAATTGGAATACTTACATTCACAGTTGTTTGTCCTGCTGGGATCGTTGCCGTTACGGTTGTAGTTGTATAATCGTTTGGATCTTCTGCACTGTTATCTACTGTAGTGATTGCTACTACCGTGTCTACTGAGCTTGGATTGTCAATTGAAACTGGTACTGATGCGCTACCGTTATCTTCTGCTACGGTTACATCTCCTACCGTGAAAGCAGGCGTATCATTATCTGTGATGGTTACCGTTCCGCTATCTGTCGTGTTAGAAGTGTTTCCACTGGTAACGCTACCATTTACCGTAAAGTCCTCTGTTGGTTCTCCGATGGTGTCATCTGTAATTGGAATACTTACATTCACAGTTGTTTGTCCTGCTGGGATCGTTGCCGTAACTGTGGTGCTTGTATAATCATTTGGATCTTCTGCACTGTTATCTACTGTAGTGATTGCTACTACCGTGTCTACTGAGCTTGGATTGTCAATTGAAACTGGTACTGATGCGCTACCGTTATCTTCTGCTACGGTTACATCTCCTACCGTGAAAGCAGGCGTATCATTATCTGTGATGGTTACCGTTCCGCTATCTGTCGTGTTAGAAGTGTTTCCACTGGTAACGCTTCCGTTTACCGTAAAGTCCTCTGTTGGTTCTCCAACGGTATCATCTGTAATTGGAATTGATACATTAACAGTTGTCTGTCCTGCTGGAATCGTTGCAGTAACAGTCGTTGTTGTATAATCATTTGGATCTTCTGCACTGTTATCTACTGTAGTGATTGCTACTACCGTGTCTACTGAGCTTGGATTGTCGATTGAGACTGGTACTGATGCGCTACCGTTATCTTCTGCTACGGTTACATCTCCTACACTCATAGCGACTAAAGGATTTACTACTAAATTTGCATCTTGTGAATCCAGTAGTATACACGAATTTTCACTATGCGTGATAATTAGTTGATAATCATATCCATTATAAGAACTTGGCACATTAGTCAATGTCAGTGTATTTGTATTGAATCCTGAGTACGTTGGATTTGTTCCTGCGACTGTAATGTCTGACCAAGTTGCTCCATTATCAGTACTTTCTTGCCATTGATATACAATGTTGGCTGAAGAGTCTGTTGCTGGAGGAACTGTATAGTTTGGTGCCCCAGAAGCAAATGTTGTTGTTGATTGCGAACTTGCCGCAGCTGTAAATGTAACACTTCCTCCTTCAAGTATTGTTTGACTTGTTGCTGGATCTGCTGTGATTGCTGCTTGTGTAGCAGTTGTTACGTTTGCGTTTGTTGCTTGTGGGCTTCCTGTATTTGTAGGAACTCCATTAGTTCCAACTGCTCCTTCATCATCATCTGCTAAATTGTTACTCGAAGTTAAATCTGTAGCAGTGAAATTGGCTGCTCCTTCAATAGCATCCGCACAACCATCGTTGTCTGAATCTGTATCTAAATAATCTGGAGTTAAATCTGCATCTGTATCTTGGCAAGTATCTATACTCAAATTACTAATAACAACATCATCTACTCCTTCAGTAGAGGAGCCCTCTTTATTAGTCATATCGATAACAACTTCTATCGTTCCACTATCAGGGATAGTTGCTGGCAGATAAATATCCCAACTATCTGAAATTGTACCTAGTTCTGAGTAAGGCAATATTCTTAGACTACCACTAGCTCCATTACTATAGTTAATAATTTGTTCTGAAGACTTAACTCCTTCTTGACTTTCAAAAGTAGCATATACAAGTCCTCCATAACTTATAGTAACCAATACATAATCTGAGGGTCCTGATGGATTCGAATCTCTAACTGACAAAGTTCCTATTGACAGCGTATTCCCTATACCATAAGGGTTTACATTGGTTATACTTTGACTTATTGTTGGAGCTGTATTATCAGTACTAAAACCTCCTCCAGAATTAGAAAAAACAGTTGTAGGCACACATTCTGTAGTGTCTAAAATCCCATCATTATCATCATCTAAATCACAACCATCAGGAACAGAATCTCCATCGGCATTTGCATTGTCGTCAAAACCATTACAGATATCATTTGCGTCAATTACTCCATCTCCATCTTCGTCACATTGACCAAATGCATCAAATTGCGTATTATCAGTAGAAGTTCCTGCTGTTTGTCCTAATGTTGTATTTACATTGTTTGGAACTCCCGTTGTTGGTTCAACTGTTCCTGTTAACATTCCACTTCCATCTACTGCAGAAGCTAGAATATTATCTCCACCTTCTAAAGCATCAGGACAACCGTCGCCATCACTATCAGTATCTAAGAAATCTGGAATTGTATCACCGTCTGTATCTACTACTGGACATGCATCGAAAGTCATTTCTAATACATCTGAACCTGTACCATCAATACCTTCTCCAGTTACTTGAAAGGTTAATGTTGTTACTCTACCATATATTTGAATACTTCCTGCCGCTGTTCCAAATCCTCCATTGTCTGCTTCACCTGAAAGCACTATAGGTGAACTTGTTCCAAGGTTTTGATTTACATCTCTGTAGAATTGTTTTGACGTTACTATTAGTTGATTGTTTCCAGAAATTTTCCCCATAGTAAGGTTTGCATTTTGCAATGTCCACAATGAAGTATTTGATATGAAGTTTCCAGATTGTATTTGATTGTTTCCTCCAAGTCTGTCAATATGAATTATTGGATTGTAAACTGGTTGATCGTATGTTATTGTAATTGTTCCAGTAACTCGATCATCAGAAGCTGCATCAAGAGACTCTGAAGATGTATCCCATGCAAATAAAAATTCTAGAGAATTTGAACCTTCTACCGCCGCATCCGAGAAGAAGGAATTCGTAGTCATTGTTCCATCTGGCGTGTATGCGATAAGTCCACCAGCAGGAATTGAGCTGTTGTAGCTTATTCCAACTGAACCTGCACTGTTTGTGTATGGAAGGCTTCCTGCCCATGCACCTGTTGTTAATGGTCTTGAGACACAAACATTTTCGTTGTCATCAATAATTCCGTCATTGTCATTATCTATGTCTATTGCATCTTCAACTGTATCATTATCTGTGTCTACAGACGTAGAACTTGAACATGTTGCTGGTGGTGCTACTACTACATTTGTTAATTGACATGAACCATCACTATCATCTGTGATAGTAAATGTTATGTTTCCTCCAGCTATTGAGAATGGCCCAAATTGTTCTGGTAAATCGTATGAAATGTTTGCTTGCGTTATATCTCCAGATAAACTGTATGTAGATCCTAATAAGTTTCCGTTAGGATTGATGTAGAAAGTAAATGTATCATCTGCATCATTTGTTGGTGTTCCGTTGTTATCACAAAATATTGCTGTTACGGAAGCACTTAATATTTCACATGAATCACAGGCAGTCGTGTTTCCTGAGTTAGTTACTGCAAGGTCAGTACCTGTATATCCGCCTTGTCCTGTTACTCTACCATTTGATGAATTGACAGTTACTGGAGAGTTTCCTAGTACTCCATCCATATCATCATCGGTGTGTCCTGCTTCTAGTGCATCAACACAACCATCATTATCGCTATCATCATCTAATGAATTAATAATTCCATCATTATCAGAATCTAAATTTGAACATACGCCATTTGCGTTTAAAGCACAAAAATCTGCATCTTGATAGTTGATAATCCCATCTCCATCTTCATCACCCATTGGATCACCTGGCAAACAAGAGAAAGGATTAGATACGATAGTAGTTACCGAAACATTTTCTGTTGCCGAAAATGTTGTTGTATCACTTGGAGAACCAAAAGTTTGATTGATAGCGATTACTCCATCAATTAATACTCTGTATGAATTTCCTTGAATTCCATCACCAAAGGTATCCGTAATTGTGAATAAATATGTATCGTTTTCTGTTACTGTAATATCTTGAGAAACTGTAATGTTTCCAGTTGTATACGATCCTGTTGGTTGATTAAAAAGTACTGTAGCTCCTTGTGAAAATGACCAGCCAACTTCTGTTGAAAATTGATCTAAATCTATTTCTATTCGAACAACAGAATCAAGATTTAAAGGTACAGGATCTGTTGCACATTGTTCTTGGGTATCTAATATTCCGTCATTATCATCATCTTCATCACAAAAATCGGCTACACCATCAGAGTCACTATCTATGTTTCCTGTAATTGATAAATCACAAAAATCTATATCGCAATTACTTTGTTGTATCGTTGTTGTTATTGAACAAGTTCCAGTTACATCATCTGTTATTGTTATTGTGTATAAGGTATTGTTAGCTGAACCATCTTGTAATCTGAAATTTTGAGCTGCACCATATGTTCCTGATGTTGGAGATATTACACCTCCATTATCTACAGAAACAGTATATGTTGTTCCTAAATCGGTTCCTGTTGGATTTAAATCAAAACTCACATAATCGTCAGAACGATCACGTGTTAGATTGTTATTACAAGTTTCATTTGTTTTTCCAGCATCAGCTATATTACAATTTAAACATTCAAGTGTAAATGTTGTACTTACACCTGCATCTGTAACAACTCTACCTGCGGCTCCTGCTCTTGCTCCGTTACCAACTAGTATGTTTCCACTTCTTACTGAGGTAGTTGTTATTGCTGAAGAACTTATTACAAATCCACCACCACCTGGTCCTCCATATTCAATGAATACGGGTGATCCTCCTGGTTGCGTTGTTGCATCTCCTCCACGAGCAAAAACTCTAACTTGACTATTTATAGAGTTTGCTTGTATAGCTACATATCCGGCTCCACCGGCTCCACCTGTTACATTTGAAGGATCTCCAAAAAAGCTATATGTACCAGAGTTAGGTCCGTCTATACCATCACTTACGATGTTTCTGTTAGAACCATTTGTTGTAATATTATTAGCTAATACAATTATAATTCCTCCTCCATTACCTGTAGCAGGCGCCCATTCTACTTCTGAACCTCCAGAAGCTCCCATGAACAATCGTAAATTACTTGCTGTATCGAAGACACTTCCTACTGCTGGTGCGGCTGTTCCTGAAATAGTTGTTCCAGCTCCTCCACTGGTACCACCACCTCCGTAGCCACCACCACCACCACCTGAACCAAGTGTTGCGTCTGTTGAGTTTGCTCCATTACCACCAACTCCTGCTCCACCATCTGGTGCACCTTGAGCTCCATCACATCCTCCGTGACCTCCACGACCAGTACCTCCTGATAATGGTGCTGCGTTTCCAAAGTCACCTCCAAAATATATTGGATCTGTTCCCCAGTTTTCATCTGGTGTGTTCACTAAAGCTGCTGATTCTCCACAGTTATCAACTACGAAGTTTCCTGTTGTATTTCTTCCAAAAAAACCATCTCCAGAAGCATTAATACTTGCATTCATTGTGATATTATTGTCACATGCATCTATAAAAATAATACCTCCTGTATTTCCATTCCACGGTTGTGCTGACACAGTACCTACAACTGTAACATCACTTGTATATTTTGCAATTCTTACAAGCTGAACTCTCTCTGTTGCTGGTGTAAATGTTTTAGTTACTGATGTATCTATCGTTAATGTATTCCCTGCTATGTTGGTAATTTTAGCTAAATGAAAATTACCTGCTCCATTGTCAGTTCCACCAGTGTTTCCGCCACCACTAATACCTGTCATTTGAATTATCATCACAGGATCATTGACTGCTAACCCAGCACTGCTTCCAACAGTAACAGTTGTTCCGCTTACTGCGGTAACTGTAGTATATGAGTTTACTACTCCAGATATATTTTGTGCACTAGCGCTAAAGAAAAATAATAATGACACTAAAAGTGTTACTAGTATTTTTGATGTAATGTTTTTCATAGTCATGAAACTTTATTTTATAGATATGTAAGCTTAATACTTGAGGTTGTAACTGGAATTGAGGTTATTCGATATAACTCCTTTTCTTGTTCGTTATAAATGTATCCTACAAGATTAATCTTATGATTTATCAAGATTTGGTTGTTAAGTTCTTTTGTTAGTGTTGTGCCTTTTTTTCCATCACAACTGTATACTATAGGAATATTTACAGCTAGTTTTGAATTTGCTGGCAAACTAAACGTTGCTCTACCGTTAGCTATATAATTGAAAGTAATTTTTTGTTGCGTATTGAATTTCTTTTCGATTGAAGCTCCAGTTTTTGGAAAGTTTACAAGATTTCCAGCGTCAAGCTCTATTTCTGCACTTATTGGGTAATTGTTTTTATTTTCAATTTTAAGCAGTAGTTGATCGTTAAACTTTTTACAAACAGTTAAACGTTCACTTATGCTAGTGGTCACTTTTATATAGTTTTGCATATCATCTACTAGGTAGACATATACAGGAAGTTTTCGCATGTATCGTTCCCAACGCTTGTGTGCTTCATGCTTTTTATTCCTACTTGTTTCAATCGCCTTTTGTTCCATAGGATACAATTCTTGATTGTCCAATACGTGTTTTCTAAGTTTTGCTACTCCCGTAAGGTGTGGCACTATTTTTTGGAAAGAAATGATTCCATCAGCTGTAGTTTCATCTAGTTTTAAATCTTGCACATCGTAGATTGTTTTTTCTTGCGCAAGTGTGTATTGTGTCTGTAGCATGCAAAGCCACATCACGAAAATAGGGGAAAGCCTTTTTAGAATAAGTATAACAATAGAAGCACCGCCGAAGACTTTACGTCCCAACAGCACATCAATAGTAATGTTGTTCATTCGAGTGTTTTTTTAAGGCAGTTAAGTAAAAAAATGTGCGATTATTTCCTTAACATATTTTAACAAATGTAATGACTGACAAATACATATACGTAGCAATACTCATGAAAGGATTTGTTTTTTCGTTAAAATGCAAGCTTTTTTCGTTCAAGTGTTTACTATCTTTTTTTTACGATAATCTTATGTTTTTTGTTAAAAAATTGCATTTTTACGTCGTAAAGTTGTTGCTAACTTTATGTTTCTATTTGATTAAAAAGTGATATTTTTGCTTCCTATTAAATACTTGCAATGAGCATACAACAAGAAATAGCAAAGCGAAGAACTTTCGGAATTATATCGCATCCTGATGCGGGAAAAACAACTTTAACAGAAAAGTTATTACTGTTTGGTGGTGCCATTCAAGAAGCTGGAGCTGTAAAGAATAACAAGATTAAAAAAGGCGCTACAAGTGACTTTATGGAGATTGAACGACAACGTGGAATTTCTGTTGCAACTTCAGTGCTTGCATTCATATATAAAGATAAGAAAATCAATATCTTAGACACACCTGGTCACAAGGATTTTGCAGAAGATACGTTTCGTACATTGAGTGCTGTAGATAGCGTTATTGTGGTAATTGATGTTGCCAAAGGTGTGGAGGAACAAACTGAAAAATTAGTTGAAGTTTGTCGTATGCGAAAGATTCCTATTATCGTTTTTATCAATAAATTGGATAGAGAAGGAAAAGATGCTTTTGATTTATTAGATGAAGTAGAGCAGAAACTTGGCTTGCGTGTTACGCCGTTAAGTTTTCCTATTGGAATGGGATATGATTTTAAAGGTATTTATAATATTTGGGAAAAGAATATTAACTTATTTACAGGAGATAATAAACAAACTATTTCTGACGCTATTCATTTTGAAGATGTTAACAATCCTGAACTCGAAACTTACATCGGTGATAAAGCCGCAAAAACATTGCGTGAAGAGTTAGAATTAGTTATGGAAGTGTATCCAGATTTTAACAGAGAGGAATACTTAAATAGTGAATTACAGCCTGTATTTTTTGGCTCAGCTTTGAATAATTTTGGTGTTAGAGAATTGCTAGATTGTTTCGTAGAAATTGCTCCAACTCCACTAGCGAAAGATTCTGATACACGATTGGTAAAACCTGATGAGGATGATTTTTCAGGTTTTGTATTTAAAATTCACGCCAATATGGATCCGAAACATAGAGACCGTTTGGCTTTTATTAAAATTGTTTCAGGAGTTTTTAAACGTAATACACCGTACCTTCATGTTCGATTGGATAAGAAGTTAAAGTTTTCGAGTCCGAATGCATTTTTTGCTGAGAAAAAACAAATTGTTGACGAATCGTTTCCAGGTGATATTGTTGGTTTGCACGATACTGGAAATTTCAAAATTGGCGATACATTGACGGCTGGTGAAAAGATGAACTACAAAGGTGTTCCGAGTTTTTCACCAGAGCATTTTAGATATATCAACAACGCTGATCCAATGAAATCCAAGCAGTTAAATAAAGGTATTACACAGTTAATGGATGAAGGAGTTGCACAATTATTTACACTCGATTTAAATGGACGAAAGATTATTGGTACTGTTGGAGCACTTCAATATGAAGTAATTCAGTATCGATTGGAGCATGAATATGGCGCAAAATGTACATATGAAAATTTAAATGTTCATAAAGCATGTTGGGTTGAAGTTGCTGATAAAAAAGATCCTGAGTTTTTAAATTTTAAGCGTGTAAAACAAAAATTTTTAGCACGAGATAAAGAAAATAAACTGGTGTTTTTAGCAGATTCTTCTTTTTCGTTACAAATGACACAACAAAAATATCCGACTATTAAGTTTCACTTTACAAGTGAGTTTTAATGAATTTAAAAACTAAAAAATTGAAGAATTGAATGATTAAAAAGAGTTGCTTTTCTTCTCAGAAATGCAAATAATAATCATTTTAAAGCTTTTTAATGAGTTTATATAAAAAAGACATCAACTAGCATTGATGTCTTTTTTTTGTTCTTAAAATACTATTCAAAAAAAGTCACTTTTGGACAAAGTATAATTAAAATCTATTTAAACATAAATTGGAATAAATTTTAATGATTTGTTTAAAAATAAAAAAACCTCAATTCGAAAATTGAGGTTTTTTTTATTAAGCTTCTCCAGTGGGTCCAAAATTCATTGGAATTGGAGGTTGTTCAAAATCTGTTATTTGTCCATTAGCTTTTTCAAAGCGATGTATATTTTCACCTAATGCCTTCATTAATCGTTTTGCATGTTGTGGCGTTAATATAATTCTAGATTTTACTTTTGCCTTTGGTCTCCCTGGCATAATGTTTACAAAATCTACTACAAATTCTGATGGTGAGTGATTGATGATTGCTAGGTTGGAATAAATTCCTTCCGCAGTTGCATCATCCAACTCAATATTGATTTGCTTTTCTTTTGCTTTGTCCTTGCTCATGTATTAAAAGTTAATTTCATGCTTAGCTGCCATAATTTCATTGTATTCTTCTCTCGATCCTACAATAATATCATCGTACTTACGCATTCCAGTTCCTGCTGGTATTTTATGTCCAACAATTACATTTTCTTTTAATCCTTCTAATGCATCCACTTTACCACTTACTGCGGCTTCGTTCAGTACTTTTGTTGTTTCCTGGAACGACGCTGCTGAGATAAATGATTTCGTCTGTAATGAAGCTCTCGTAATACCTTGTAAGATAGGTGTTGCCGTTGCCGGAACAATGTCTCTTGCAGTTACTAGTTGCTTATCAGATCTTCTTAATACAGAATTTTCATCTCTCAATTCTCTTGGAGAAACAATTTGTCCTGCTTTAAAGTTTTCTGATTCACCTGCATCTTCAATTACTTTTTGACCGTAAAGGTTATCATTTTCTCTGATGAAATCAGACTTGTGAATTAATTGGTTTTCTAAGAAGATAGTATCTCCAGGATCTCCGATTCTTACTTTACGCATCATTTGACGAACAATTACTTCAAAGTGTTTGTCATTAATTTTCACACCTTGTAAACGATATACTTCCTGTACTTCATTTACTAAGTATTGTTGTACAGCTGAAGGTCCTTTAATATTTAAAATATCGTTAGGCGTAATAGAACCATCTGAAAGTGGCATTCCAGCACGTACATAATCATTTTCTTGAACTAAGATTTGGTTCGAAAGTTTTACTAAATACTTTCTGATGTCTCCAAATTTAGATTCTACAATAATTTCACGGTTACCTCTTTTAATTTTACCAAAAGAAACAACTCCGTCAATCTCAGATACAACCGCTGGGTTAGAAGGGTTACGTGCTTCAAACAATTCTGTTACACGTGGTAAACCTCCTGTAATATCTCCTGATTTTGCAGATTTACGTGGAATTTTCACTAAAATTTTACCAACTTTAATCTTTTCACTATCATCAACCATTAAGTGAGAACCTACTGGAAGGTTGTAAGACCTTTGTATTTCTCCCTTGCTGTTTAATATTTGTAGCGTTGGAATTAATTTTTTATTTCTTGATTCAGAAATTACTTTTTCTTGGAATCCTGTTTGTTCATCAATTTCTACTTGGAACGTAACACCTTGTTCGATGTTTTCGTACTTAATTTTCCCAGCAAATTCAGAGATAATCACACCATTATATGGATCCCACTCACAAATAGCTTGATCCTGTTTGATTGTTTCTCCGTTTTTCACAAAGATTGTAGAACCATAAGGAATGTTATTTGTACTTAATGTAATTCCAGTTTTCTTATCAATAACTTTTATTTCCGATGTACGAGAAATTACAATATCTGAAAGTTTTCCATCTGCATCTTCACCTTGAACTGTTTTCAGTTCTTCAATTTCAGCGACACCTCCAAATTTAGCTTTTAACTGGTTTTCTTCAGAAATGTTACTCGCTGTTCCTCCCATGTGGAATGTACGTAGCGTTAACTGTGTACCTGGCTCTCCAATTGATTGTGCGGCAACAACTCCTACAGCTTCTCCAATTTGAACCATTTTGTTTGTAGAAAGGTTACGTCCATAACATTTAGAGCAAATACCTTTTGGCGCTTCACATGTTAATGGAGAACGTACTTCTACTGATTCTACTGGTGAGTCTTCTATTGATTGTGCTACTTCTTCTGTAATGTTTTCGCCTGCAGCTACTAAAATTTCTTCCGTTAAAGGATTGTATACATCATGTAGAGAAACTCTACCTAAGATACGCTCTTTTAATGGTTCAACTACATCTTCATTTTTCTTTAATGCTTTTACTTCAACACCTCTTAATGTTTCACAATCGTGAATATTTACAATTACATCTTGAGACACATCTACTAGACGACGTGTTAAATATCCTGCATCGGCAGTTTTTAATGCGGTATCGGCAAGACCTTTACGTGCACCGTGCGTAGAGATAAAGTATTCTAAGATCGATAATCCTTCTTTAAAGTTAGAAAGAATCGGGTTTTCAATAATTTCTCCACCACCGGCAGTCGATTTTTTCGGCTTCGCCATTAATCCACGCATACCAGTTAACTGACGAATTTGCTCTTTAGAACCACGGGCTCCAGAGTCAAGCATCATGTACACAGAGTTAAATCCTTGTTGATCTTCACTAATGTGTTTCATAGACAACTCCGTCAAGTTTGCGTTTGTTGTTGTCCACTTGTCAATTACCTGATTGTAACGTTCGTTATTGGTAATTAATCCCATGTTATAGTTAGCGGTAATTCCGTCAACTTCTTTGTTTGCTTTGTCAATTAACGACTGCTTTTCTTTTGGAATAATGATATCTCCTAAACTGAATGATAATCCACCTCTAAAGGCAAATCCATATCCAAGACCTTTGATATCATCTAAGAAAGCTGACGTTGTTGGAATGTCTGTTACTTTTAAGATTCCACCAATGATACTACGCAACGATTTTTTCGTTAATACTTCATTGATATATCCTGCTTGTGCTGGCACTTTCTGATTGAAAAGTACACGTCCTACAGTTGTTTCTATAATTTGTGGAACTAATTCTCCAGCTTCATTAAAGTCTAATGTTCTAATTTTCATAGAAGCATTCAACTCTATTTGTTTTTCATTGTACGCCATTACTACTTCCTCAGCAGAGTAGAATGTTAATCCTTCTCCTTTAATTTTTCTATCTGGAGTAGATTTACGCAACTTCGTCATATAGTATAAACCTAATACCATATCTTGAGAAGGTACTGTAATTGGCGAACCATTTGCTGGATTCAGAATGTTTTGAGAAGCTAACATTAATAATTGTGCTTCTAAAATTGCTTCTGGGCCTAATGGTAAATGTACTGCCATTTGATCACCATCAAAATCGGCGTTAAAGGCTGTACATGCCAATGGGTGTAACTGAATCGCTTTTCCTTCAATAAGTTTTGGCTGGAATGCCTGAATACCTAATCGGTGAAGCGTTGGCGCACGGTTTAGTAATACTGGATGACCTTTAATTACGTTATCCAAAATATCCCAAACTACTGGCTCTTTTTTATCTATAATTTTCTTTGCAGATTTTACAGTTTTTACAATACCTCTTTCAATTAGTTTTCTAATTACAAAAGGCTTGTATAATTCTGCTGCCATGTTTTTAGGCAATCCACATTCGTATAGTTTTAATTCTGGACCAACAACAATTACGGAACGAGCAGAATAATCTACACGTTTTCCAAGTAAGTTTTGACGGAAACGTCCTTGCTTACCTTTTAAGGAATCAGATAATGATTTTAATGGTCTGTTAGAATCTGTTTTTACAGCGGATGATTTACGCGTGTTATCGAATAATGAATCTACAGATTCTTGAAGCATACGCTTCTCGTTACGTAAGATTACTTCAGGAGCTTTGATCTCCATTAATCTTTTTAAACGATTGTTTCTGATAATTACTCTACGGTATAAATCATTTAAATCAGACGTTGCAAAACGACCACCATCTAATGGCACTAACGGACGTAATTCTGGTGGAATTACAGGAACAACTTTCATGATCATCCATTCTGGACGGTTTTCACGATTTTTGTTCGCATCACGTAATGACTCCACAACTTGTAAACGTTTTAATGCTTCCGTTTTACGTTGCTTAGATGTTTCGTTGTTTGCTTTGTGACGTAAGTCGAATGATAATTGATCTAAATCGATTCTAGATAATAGTTCAATTAAACACTCAGCTCCCATTTTAGCGATAAATTTCGTTGGGTCATTATCGTCTAAGTATAAGTTTTCTTGTGGAAGTGATTCAAGAATGTTTAAGTATTCTTCTTCCGTAAGGAAATCCATTTTTTGAACTGGCTCACCAGCTTCGTTTTTAGCATCACCTGGCTGAATTACTACGTAACGTTCGTAGTAGATAATCATGTCTAATTTCTTAGATGGTAATCCTAAAAGGTATCCTATTTTGTTTGGTAACGAACGGAAATACCATATGTGTGCAACTGGCACAACAAGGTTGATATGTCCAACTCTGTCTCTACGTACTTTCTTTTCTGTTACTTCAACACCACAACGGTCACAAACGATTCCTTTGTAACGAATTCTCTTGTATTTTCCACAAGCACATTCGTAATCTTTTACAGGTCCAAAGATACGCTCACAGAATAATCCGTCACGCTCTGGTTTGTGTGTACGATAGTTGATTGTTTCAGGTTTTAGCACTTCACCTTTTGATGCTGCTAATATAGACTCCGGAGAGGCTAAACCTATTGAGATTTTATTAAATCTCTTTACAGTATTCTTATCTTTATTTCTTGCCATACTAATGGTTGATAATGAATTATGTGTAATTGTAGCCGTGCAACTCTGAAGCTACACGGCGTTTATAATTTATTCCTCTAATCTAATGTCTAATCCAAGACCTTTCAATTCATGCATTAATACATTGAATGATTCAGGTAATCCTGGTTCTGGCATTGGTTCACCTTTTACGATTGCTTCGTATGTTTTGGCTCTTCCAATTACATCATCAGATTTTACAGTCAGTATTTCTCTTAGTGTACTTGATGCTCCATATGCTTCTAGTGCCCAAACTTCCATTTCTCCAAAACGCTGTCCACCAAATTGTGCTTTACCACCTAATGGTTGTTGCGTAATTAATGAGTATGGTCCTATTGAACGTGCGTGCATTTTATCGTCTACCATGTGACCAAGTTTCAGCATGTATATAATACCTACTGTTGCTGGCTGATCAAAACGTTCTCCTGTTCCACCATCATAAAGATATGTATGTCCAAATCTTGGAACTCCTGCTTCATCAGTAATCTCATTGATCTGATCTAAAGAAGCACCATCAAAGATTGGCGTTGCATATTTTTTATCAAGTTTCTCTCCTGCCCATCCTAATACCGTTTCATAAATCTGACCGATATTCATACGAGAAGGTACACCTAATGGATTTAATACGATATCAACTGGCGTTCCGTCTTCTAAGAAAGGCATATCTTCTTGACGTACAATACGTGCTACAATACCTTTGTTTCCGTGACGGCCTGCCATTTTATCACCTACTTTTAGTTTACGTTTCTTAGCGATGTAAACTTTTGCAAGTTTTAATATTCCTGCTGGTAATTCGTCTCCAACTGAGATTGTAAATTTATCTCTTCTTAATGCTCCTTGCAGGTCATTAAGTTTAATTTTATAGTTGTGTACTAAATCAGCAACAGCGCTGTTTGTATCATCATCAGTAGTCCAAGTTCCTCCTGTTAAATGCGCGTAATCTTCTACAGCGTTTAACATTTTTAGTGTGAACTTTTTACCTTTTGGTAATACTTCTTCTCCAAGATCATTTTGAACTCCTTGAGATGTTTTACCATTAACAATTGTAAACAATTTGTCAATTAACACACCTCTTAGCTCTTCAAATTTAGTTGTGTATTCAAGTTCTAAAGTTGCGATTTCCTCTTTATCTTTAGCTCTTTTACGCTTGTCTTTGATTGCTCTTGAGAATAGTTTTTTATTAATTACAACTCCATGTAATGATGGAGACGCTTTTAATGAAGCATCTTTTACATCACCTGCTTTATCTCCGAAGATTGCACGTAATAATTTTTCTTCTGGTGTAGGATCTGATTCTCCTTTTGGAGTAATTTTACCAATTAGAATATCACCAGGTTTTACTTCGGCTCCAATTCTAATCATTCCATTTTCATCTAAGTCTTTTGTAGCCTCTTCTGAAACGTTTGGAATATCATTGGTTAATTCTTCAGCTCCTAATTTTGTATCTCTTACATCCATTGAGTATTCGTCAATGTGAATAGACGTAAAGATATCTTCACGAACTACTTTTTCAGAGATTACAATTGCATCCTCAAAGTTATATCCTTTCCAAGGCATGAAGGCAACCTTCAAGTTTCGTCCTAGTGCAAGTTCTCCTTTTTGAGTTGCGTATCCTTCACAAAGTACTTGTCCTTTTTTAACTCTATCACCTCTTCTTACGATTGGCTTTAAGTTAATAGACGTACTTTGGTTTGTTTTACGGAATTTGATTAAGTTGTATGTTTTTGAATCACCATCAAAACTTACTAATCTTTCATCATCTGTACGATCATATTTGATTGTAATTTTATTAGCGTCTACATACTCAGCATATCCATCTCCTTCAGCATTTATCAACACTCTTGAATCAGAAGCAACTTGACGTTCTAGTCCAGTTCCTACGATTGGTGATTGTGGACGTAATAAAGGTACTGCCTGACGCATCATGTTTGATCCCATCAATGCACGGTTGGCATCATCATGTTCCAAGAATGGAATTAACGATGCAGAGATTGACGCTATTTGATTAGGAGCAACATCTGTATAATCTATTTCAGATGGAGATACTACTGGGAAATCTCCTTCTTCTCTAGCAATTACTTTTTCAACATTGATTGTACCATCTTCAGTTATAGGAATGTTTGCTTGTGAAATTTTCATTCCTTCTTCTTCCTCAGCACTTAGGTATGCAAACTTGTTTATATCAACTTTTCCGTCCTCAACTTTACGATAAGGAGTTTCTAAGAATCCCATAGAGTTTACTTTTGCAAATACTCCAAGAGAAGATATTAATCCAATGTTTGGACCTTCTGGTGTTTCAATAGGACATAAACGTCCGTAGTGTGTATAGTGAACATCACGTACCTCAAAACCTGCTCTTTCTCTGGAAAGTCCACCTGGTCCTAAAGCCGATAAACGACGTTTGTGTGTAATTTCTGCTAATGGATTTGTTTGATCCATAAACTGAGACAACTGGTTCGTTCCGAAGAATGAGTTAATTACAGATGATAAGGTTTTTGCATTAATCAAATCAATTGGTGTAAATACCTCGTTATCTCTAACGTTCATACGCTCACGAATTGTTCTTGCCATACGTGCAAGACCAACACCAAATTGTTGTGCTAATTGTTCTCCTACGGTACGAACACGTCTGTTAGATAAGTGATCAATATCATCAATTTCTGCTTTTGAATTAATTAACTCAATTAAGTATTTGATGATTGTGATAATATCTTCCTTGGTTAAGACTTGCTTATCCATGGCGATATTCAATCCTAACTTCTTATTCATACGGTAACGACCTACTCCACCAAGATTATATCTTTGGTCAGAGAAGAATAGTTTATCGATGATACCACGTGCTGTTTCCTCATCTGGCGGTTCAGCATTACGAAGTTGACGATAAATATGTTCTACGGCTTCTTTTTCAGAGTTCGTAGGATCTTTTTGTAATGTATTGTGGATAATCGCATAATCACCAGCTTGGTTTTCTTCTTTGTGTAAAAGAACAGTTTTTACACCAGCTTCAACGATTTCTTCTATGTGTTCTTTTTCTAAAATAGTATCTCTATCCAAAACGATTTCGTTACGCTCGATAGATACTACTTCACCTGTATCTTCATCCACGAAGTCTTCATGCCATGTATTTAATACACGTGCAGCTAACTTGCGACCTAATACTTTTTTAAGTCCACTTTTAGATACTTTTACTTCTTCAGCAAGATCAAATATCTCAAGGATATCTTTATCACTTTCGAATCCGATAGCTCTAAATAGTGTGGTTACAGGTAATTTTTTCTTTCTATCAATATATGCATACATTACACTATTGATATCTGTAGCAAATTCTATCCAAGATCCTTTAAAAGGAATTACTCTGGCAGAATAAAGCTTGGTTCCATTTGCATGGAAAGATTGTCCAAAAAATACTCCTGGTGAACGGTGTAATTGAGAAACTACGACACGTTCAGCTCCGTTGATACAGAACGTTCCACTTGGAGTCATGTAAGGAATAGTTCCTAAATATACATCTTGTACAATTGTTTCAAAATCTTCATGCTCAGGATCTGTACAGTATAGTTTTAAACGTGCTTTTAAAGGCACACTATATGTTAATCCTCTTTCAATACATTCTTGAATATTGTATCTCGGTGGGTCGACGAAGTAATCAAGAAATTCTAATACGAATTGATTACGAGTGTCTGTAATTGGAAAGTTTTCTTGGAAGGTGTTGTATAATCCTTCTTCGCCACGCTCTTCTGATTTCGTTTCTAGTTGAAAGAAATCTTGAAATGATTTGATCTGAATATCTAGAAAATCTGGATAATCAGGTGTGTGTTTTGCCGAGGCGAAATTTAATCTTTCAGTCTGATTTGTGAACATCAATGGACAATATTATGATTAAAATAAAATAAAATAAAACGTATTAACGCTTATATACACAAAAGGGTTTAGGTCTCAGGGGACTATCCCAAAGACCTAAACCAAGTTTTTATAGCTTGGTAAGCTTACTTAAGCTCAACCTCAGCTCCAGCTTCTTCTAAAGATGCTTTAAGACCTTCAGCCTCATCTTTAGATACTCCTTCTTTGATTGCAGCAGGTGCAGAATCAACAATTCCTTTAGCATCTTTAAGACCTAAACCTGTTAATTCTTTTACTAATTTAACTACTGCTAATTTAGATCCACCAGCAGCTTTTAAGATTACGTCAAACTCAGTTTGCTCATCTCCACCGTCAGCGTCAGCAGCAGGTCCAGCAGCAACTACAGCAGCAGCTGCAGCAGGCTCAATACCGTACTCATCTTTTAATATATCTGCTAATTCGTTAACTTCTTTTACAGTAAGGTTAACTAATTGTTCTGCGAATTCTTTTAAATCTGCCATTTTCTATCGTTTTAAAAATAATGTGTTTGTTAAATATTTGTTTTATTAAGTGCGTACTTTTTGAATTATCTTTCAGATAATGTTTTTAAGATACCAGCAAGTTTTCCTCCTCCAGATTGAAGTGCAGAAACAACGTTCTTAGCAGGAGATTGTAATAATCCAATGATTTCTCCAATAAGCTCTTCTCTAGATTTGATATTTACTAATGCATCTAATTGATCGTCTCCAACAAAAACTGCTGTTTCAATAAAAGCTCCTTTTAAAATTGGCTTTTCAGCTTTCTTTTTCTTTCTGAACTCTTTGATTAGTTTTGCAGGAGCGTTTCCTGTTTCTGAAAGCATTAATGAAGTGTTTCCTTTTAATACCTCAGGAAGTTCTCCAAAATCTTTTTCAGAAGCTTCCATTGCTTTTGCAAGCAATGTGTTTTTAATTACTGCAAGTTTGATATTTTCTTTAAAACATGCTCTTCTTAAGTCTGAAGTTGCTTCAGCATTTAAACCAGAGATGTCTGTTAAGTAAATATTTGTATTATCGGCTAACTGTGCAGTTAATTCTTCTATTACTACTAATTTTTCTTCTTTAGTCATGATAAAAATCTGTTTTAACTACCAATTAAGCTGTTTTTGGATCAACAGCAATACTTGGGCTCATTGTACTAGACATATAAATACTTTTTATGTATGTACCTTTTGCCGCAGTTGGCTTCAATTTTAATAACGTTTGTAATAATTCATTTGCATTCCCTGCAATTTTGTCTGCTGTGAATGAAGATTTTCCTATTGCTGCATGAACGATTCCAGTTTTATCAACTTTAAAGTCAATTTTACCAGCTTTCACTTCACTTACGGCTTTTGCTACATCCATTGTTACAGTTCCTGTCTTTGGGTTTGGCATTAAACCTCTTGGCCCTAAAATACGACCTAAAGGACCTAATTTACCCATAACGCTTGGCATTGTGATAATTACATCAACATCTGTCCAACCGCCTTTAATTTTTTGAAGGAATTCATCTAATCCAACAAAGTCAGCTCCTGCTTCTGTAGCTTCTGCTTCTTTGTCTGGAGTTACTAATGCTAAAACTTTAACATCTTTACCTGTTCCGTGTGGTAATGTTACCACTCCTCTTACCATTTGGTTAGCTTTACGTGGATCAACACCTAATCTAACAGCAAGGTCTACAGACGCATCAAATTTTACATTTGTTATTTCTTTCACTAAGCTTGATGCTTCTGTAACAGAATACAATTTGTTTCTGTCTACTTTAGCTAAAGCTTCTTTTTGCTTTTTTGTTACTCGTGCCATTTTCTCTTAGATTTAAAAAGGTTTATCTCCAGATACTGTTAATCCCATAGATCTTGCAGTTCCTGCAACCATACTCATTGCTGACTCAGCTGTAAACGCATTTAAGTCTACCATTTTGTCTTCTGCAATTGCTCTTACTTGATCCCAAGTAACGCTTGCTACCTTTTTACGGTTTGGTTCTCCTGATCCTTTTTTAATCTTTGCCGCTTCCATTAGCTGAACTGCCGCTGGCGCTGTTTTCACTACAAAGTCAAAAGATTTGTCTTTGTATACAGAAATAACAACTGGTACTACTTTCCCTTGTTTATCTTGTGTTCTAGCATTAAACTGCTTACAGAACTCCATGATATTAACTCCGGCAGCACCTAAAGCGGGTCCAACCGGTGGCGACGGATTCGCTGCACCTCCCCTAACTTGTAGCTTAACTACTTTACTTAATTCTTTTGCCATTTTCTTGTTTTTAAATGTACAACACTTTTAATTGGAAGCTAAAAATGTTTACGTATATATAATGTGTAACAATTATATTTTCTCTACTTGCATGTAACTTAACTCTAATGGAGTTTTTCTTCCAAAAATTTTCACCATTACTTCTAACTTACGTTTTTCTTCATTGATTTTTTCTACAGTTCCGTTGAAACCGTTAAAAGGACCATCAATTACCTTTATTGTTTGACCTAGTGTAAAAGGAATTGCAACATTATCTGTTTTAACAGCTAATTCATCCACTTTACCTAGCATTCTATTCACTTCAGATTGTCTTAATGGAACAGGATCTCCTCCTTTTACTTCTCCTAAGAAACCAATCACATTTGTAACAGATTTTATAACATGTGTTACTTCACCAGCAATATTAGCTTTGATCATAATATACCCTGGAAAGTACACTCTTTCTTTATTTACTTTTTTCCCGTTACGGATTTGAATTACTTTTTCCGTTGGAACTAAAACTTCTTCTACATAATCTTGCAGACCAAGTCTTACTATTTCGCTTT
Organism: Kordia sp.; assembly: GCF_965283645.1. GTDB lineage: Bacteria > Bacteroidota > Bacteroidia > Flavobacteriales > Flavobacteriaceae > Kordia. The sequence goes on from NZ_CBDIPG010000001.1 coordinate 1,730,967, forward strand.
CAATATAAGCTTTCACTTTATTTTCCTGTCCACTGACAGCTCTCACAACATACCATTTCTTTACATTAGAATCCGCCATAATAAGTATAATTTTTGAGAGTGATTAATTGCCGCCTAATACAGATTCATATACCAAACCTAATGATTTTGAGAAGGCTGTATCAACGCCCCATATTGCCAGTGAAAACAAGATAGAAAAGATAGCTACAACTATAGTTAAGCGCTGTGCTTCAGACCAACTTGTCCAAGTCACGTTGCTTCTTAACTCCTCGAAAGATTCTTTAACATAATTTACTATACCAGCCATATTGTGATTTTATTAGCACGGGTTGAGAGGCTCGAACTCCCGACACCTGGTTTTGGAGACCAGTGCTCTACCAACTGAGCTAAACCCGTATTTTTATAAAAAGGCGTCCCGAAAAACGGGACACCTCTACTATATATTTAAGGACTAATTTTTAGTCTAAAATTTCAGTTACTTGACCTGCTCCAACAGTTCTACCACCTTCACGAATTGCAAAACGTAAACCTACGTTCATCGCGATAGTATTTAATAACTCAACAGTAATTGTTAAGTTATCTCCTGGCATAACCATCTCAACACCTTCTGGTAAAGTAATAGTTCCTGTTACATCCGTTGTACGAACATAAAATTGAGGACGGTAGTTATTGTGGAATGGAGTATGACGTCCACCTTCTTCTTTTTTCAATACATACACCTCAGCTTTAAACTTAGCATGTGGAGTTACAGAAGCTGGCTTACAGATTACCATACCTCTTGAAATTTGAGTTTTCTCAATACCTCTTAATAAGATACCTACGTTATCTCCAGCTTCACCTCTATCAAGGATTTTACGGAACATCTCAACTCCAGTTACTGTAGAAGTTAACTTCTCAGCTCCCATACCAATGATCTCAACAGCATCACCTGTGTTAGCTACACCAGTTTCAATACGACCAGTTGCAACAGTACCACGACCTGTAATAGAGAATACATCTTCGATTGGCATTAAGAAATCTTTTTCAACATCACGCTTTGGTAATTCGATCCAGCTATCAACAGCTTCCATCAATTCCATTACAGTGTCAACCCATTTTTGCTCACCATTTAAGGCTCCTAAAGCAGATCCTTGGATAACAGGTCCGTTATCTCCATCATACTCATAGAAAGAAAGTAAATCTCTTACTTCCATATCAACAAGCTCTAATAATTCCTCATCATCTACCATATCGCATTTATTTAAAAATACAACGATACTTGGAATTCCAACCTGACGACCTAATAAGATGTGCTCACGAGTTTGTGGCATTGGTCCATCTGTTGCAGCTACTACTAGAATAGCTCCATCCATTTGAGCAGCACCAGTTACCATGTTCTTTACATAATCGGCGTGACCTGGACAGTCAACGTGCGCGTAGTGACGGTTTGCTGTCTGATATTCAACGTGCGACGTATTAATTGTAATACCTCTTTCTTTTTCTTCAGGAGCGTTATCGATAGTATCGAAATCTCTTGCTTCAGAAAGACCAGCATCAGCTAATACTTTAGTAATAGCAGCTGTTAAAGTAGTTTTACCGTGATCTACGTGTCCAATAGTACCAATATTTAAGTGCGGTTTGGAACGATCAAAAGTTTCCTTTGCCATGATTTAATAATTTTTTTTAATCTTAGTTATATATTAGTGTTCAATTTATACATTCTGTGAGCCAATGACGGGATTTGAACCCGTGACCTCTTCCTTACCAAGGAAACACTCTACCCCTGAGCTACATCGGCAAGAAATATATAGAGCGAAAGACCGGGTTCGAACCGGCGACATTCAGCTTGGAAGGCTGACGCTCTACCAACTGAGCTACTTTCGCTTTTTATTTAGTGGGGAGAGCAGGATTCGAACCTGCGAAGACGTAGTCAGCAGATTTACAGTCTGCCCTCGTTGGCCGCTTGAGTATCTCCCCAATAAAAATTCAATATTTCAATTTTCAATTAATTAAGTTGCCTTAATCAACTTCACTCAGAATCACTTTCAGTCATTAAATAGCTATACTACCTCAAACTTTCCGTGCATTTACTTTTTTTGAGCCGATGGAGGGACTCGAACCCACGACCTGCTGATTACAAATCAGCTGCTCTAGCCAGCTGAGCTACATCGGCTTTTGCTCATAAAAAAAGTCCGCTATTTCTAACGGACTGCAAATGTATAGATTATTTTATTTAATCAAAACAATTTTTCAAAAATTTTTATTGATCAATGTGTTCTTATTTTTTCTTTTCTTTTCAGTAATGCTCTTTGGAGGGATTTTGAGGCTTCATCAATAGCTTCTTCAAATGTTCTACATTGTTTTTTCATCATAATATCATCACCGGGAATATTTACTCGTACTTCAGCTATTTTATTTTCTTTTACACTTGTATTTTCTACTTTTAGATACACGTCAGCATCTATTACTTTGTCATAGTAATTTTCAAGCTTATCCATTTTTCTTTGAATGAAATCTACTAATTTACGATCTACCGTAAAGTTCACGGACTGCATGTTTACTTTCATACGCGACATTTTAAAGGTTATTTTTTAGGTTATACTTTAAGAGATTACTTTTTGTTTCTAGGGTGTGCTTTTGCATATACATTTTTAAGTTCGGCTAAACTGTTATGTGTATATACTTGTGTAGAAGCTAAGCTAGCATGACCAAGTAATTCTTTTACAGCATTTAAGTCTGCACCTTGGTTGAGTAAATGAGTTGCAAATGTATGTCTAAGAATATGCGGACTCTTTTTTACTTTTGTAGATGCTATACTAAAATAATCATTTATTAGACGATAAACAAGAGTCGGATACATTTTATTTCCTTTAGAGGTTAAAAATAATTCATCCTTTTTGTCTGTATCAATTTCTAATCGGTATGTATTGTATTGTTTTAGCTGGCTTTCTAGTTTTTGTAATAGTGGCACTATTCTTTCTTTGTTTCTTTTTCCGAGTATTTTAATTGTTTTTGCCGAATAGTCAATGTCCGATTGTTTTAGATTGATTAGTTCAGCGCGACGCATACCTGTAGCATATAACATTTCAATAATGGTTGTGTTTCGAATACTTTCAAATGTATTTTCATGTTCAGTTTCGACTAAAACCGTATTCATTTCTTTTTCTGAGAAAGGAACTTGTATTTTTTTAGCTGTTTTTAACGCTTTGTGTTTTATTAAAGGATTTACTTTTATTTGTTTTGTTTTGAGCAAGTACTTGTAATATGTTTTGAGTGAAGATATTTTACGATTTATGGTACTATTTTGCAACCCACTATTTACCAAAACAACAATCCAATTTCGGATTTGAACGTAATGAACATCTTTTATATTGTCATCTTCATATTCTTCTTTACAGAACTCAGCAAACATAGATAGGTCTTTTTTGTACGCAGTAATCGTATGATCTGAATAGTTTTTTTCAAGCTTTAAGTATTCTATGAAGGAAGTGAAGGTCATTTTTTGGGTTTTGGGTTTTGGGTTTTCATCTCCACTGCGCTCGATGTGACTAGTTTTGGAGTTTTGTTGATTTGTTTGTTCGTTTAAATTTACTAAAGTTTTGTGAGATTAAAATTATACGCATAAAAAAAGGTTTCCAAATTGGAAACCTTTTTAATGTTGTTGAGAGCATCTTAAATTTCTTCTTGATCTCTAAGGTGCTGTATGTATTGCGCTTTTTGTATTTGCGCTCTACGAGCTACTGATGGCTTTGTGAAATGCTTTCTTGCTCTAAGTTGACGCATTCCTCCTGTACGATCAAATTTTCTTTTGAAACGTTTCAGCGCTCTGTCTATATTTTCTCCTTCTTTTACTGGTATAATTAACATAGTACTTAACCTCCTCTCTTTTAGATTTTGTGGATGCAAATATACAGACTATTTTTTAATTTCAAATAGATTGTCGTTTTATTTTTGCATTAGCGATAGAGGCTTTGTTGAAGCTCTTTTTGAAAAGTGGATTCCTGCCTTCGCAGGAATGACAGTTTTTAAAAAAGCGACTGCCGAAAGCGCGGGCGCAATTTTTTTATTGCGTAATGCCCTCATTACTATATTAATTATTTACCGTAAAGTTTTGAACGTTTTTAGATTATTTTACAGACCAAACAGTATAACTTTTTGGCGGCGCTTGAATTTTAACCCATTTTCCTCCTTGTGTTACGGGCTCCCAATTTGAATGACCTGTGTAGTCTTTGATGCGCGTGTTTGACCAATTGGTTTCTACCCAACGCTCTTGCCAGCTGTTAGAGTTGTTTATATACACAACTATTCCTGCACTGTTGTAGCCGTTTCTTCTTGCTACATATTCATCATTATCTGTATACAGAATAGATGTGTTTCCGCTGGCTAAATTGTTGTGAATCCAGATAAGGTTGTTTAGTTTGTTTTTGTCTAACCAATCTTCGTAATCTTTGTAGAATATGGTTGGATATCCTTCATGTGTTAGAATGTACGCATATGCTAATATTTTATTGTTGACGATTTCGTCCGTATCATGATTTGTTACAAAGGTTACTGCTTTTGATGCGTTTCGTTTCCATAACATGTCGTCATTTAGTCTGTTTAGATTGTTTCCTTGAAATGCATCTCGCATTCTGTAGTAACATGCAAAATCGAACGCGCTTACTTCTGCTTGTCCTGCCCACCAATCGAGTGTTGCAGCATTTCCGTCCCAATATTCTCCAACAGAGAATCCGCCAACAGCATTTTTCCAATCTTTTACAACCCATGGAGCAAATCCTTTTACGTAATCAAAACGCCAACCGTCAAAACCGAAGTTTTTATAGTATTTTGCTACGGAGTTTGGATTTCTCCAAAGCCAATCTTGCACATAACTTTTTGTGTGTGATAGATCTGCGAATCCTCCAAATACACCTTCATCATTTGCTTGTACATCATTTGGGTGAAAGTCATAATAACTTCTGTTGAACATTCCTGACATTGGCTGATAATCTGTGTACGTGTTTGTTCCTTTGAATGGATTGTATTCACTGTTTCCTCCACTGTTATGATTTAGTACAATGTCTGCAATTACGCTTAATCTGTTTGTATGTGCAGTATTGATAAGACTTTGTAATTCGGTCGTTGAACCAAAACGAGTTTCTACGCTTCCCATTTGGTTGTATTCACCAAAATCGAAGTAATCAAATGGATCGTATCCCATAGAGAATGGTCCGTTTTGCGCTTTGGATGCTGGCGGAAGCCAAATAGCGTCGATTCCGGCATTGCTCCAATCGGCAACTTTTCCTTTGACAACATTCCACCAAGTTCCACCTGCTGGCACATCCCAATAGAATGCTTGCATCATAACTCCAGAACCTAAAGGTTTTAAGTTGGATCTGTTTTTTGCTGTAGTTACAGGTTCTTTCGTTTCTGTTGCACTTTGTTCTTTTTCTTGAAGTACTTCATCATTTGAACAGCTTATGAAGAATAAACTTATCAGTAAGAAGTATAAAATTTTGTTTGCTTTCATCATGTTTTTGGTTAAAGTTTTCTTCAATGTAGCTTTTTATTTTAGAGAACAATAATGATGCGTTTTGCGAAAACGTTTTCGTGTTGATAAGTTTATGACTTGTATGGTTTTACCGTACTCATTTTGCGCTTCATATTCTGTAAAACAAAAAAAGATCACTCGTTAAAGTGATCTTTTTTATGATGTATTTTAATTGTGAATATTTGTTTTGGAAGTACTTCTCTATACTATTTCCTGCCTATTTCGATAGCTACGCTAGTTATTTTCAGTCAAAATATATTTTGATTTCAAAATAATGCTCAATATGACAGAAAATCACTCAAAGTGACAATAGAACTTCATACCACTATTTATGTCGCTGGTTTGTAGTCTTTTTTATCGATGATAAAAAAAAAGAATTTTTGATAAAAATGACTCCAATCAATTTATGTCGCTGGTTTGTAGTCTTTTTTATCAATAATCATTTTTGCAATGATTTCACGAAGTATCTCGGACGTTCCACCACCAATTGGCCCTAAGCGACTGTCGCGCAACATACGTGCTAATGGATATTCTTCCATGTAACCGTATCCACCTAACATTTGTAAACATTGATAGATTACATTGTCTGCCATTTTTGTTGATTGCAGTTTGGACATGGTTGCTTCTTTTACAACATATTCTTTTTTGTCTAACCTGTAAGCTACAGCATAGTTGAATGTTTTACATACTTCCATTTCCGAAGCCAAATCAGCCATTGTATGACGTAAAGCTTGGAATTTGTCAATAGTTCTTCCAAATGCGTGTCGTTCCGACATGTATTGTAAGGTGTATTCTATGGCATATGCTGCTCTAGCATGTGCATTAATTCCCATAATTAATCGTTCCAACGCAAAGTGTTGCATGATGTATGGGAATCCCATGTTTTCTTCTCCCATTAGGTTTTCTAGTGGAATTTCAACATTGTCAAAGGCAATTTCTCCAGTATCAGAAGCTCTCCAACCTAGTTTATCAAGTTTGGTAGCAGAAATTCCTGGCGTATCTCTATCCATAATGAAGATACTGATTCCTTTGTTTCCTAGTTCTGGGTTTGTTTTTGCTGCAACTACTAAGTAATCGCTATACAATCCGTTTGTGATGAATGTTTTGGAGCCGTTGATTACATATTTGTCCCCTTTTTTAACAGCCGTTGTTCGCATTCCTGCTACATCCGATCCACCAAAAGGTTCTGTAATACATAAACATCCTATTTTTTCTCCGGTGATGCTTGCCGTAAGATATTTTTCTTTTATCTCATGACTTCCTTCTTTGTTTACATGCGTCATTGCTAAGTATGCATGTGCCCAAATTGCCGCGGCAAATCCGCCAGAATTGATGCGCTGCAGTTCTTCTAAAAGTATGACTGTGTAGAACAGATCTAAGTCCATTCCGCCATATGCTTCAGGATATGCTATTCCGAAGAATCCCATTTCACCAAATTTTTCCCAAATGAAGCGTTCTATTGTTCCTGTTTTCTCCCATTTGTCAATGTGAGGAACGACTTCTTTCTTTAAAAAATCTCTTAGACTTTCTCTAAAAAGTTGATGTTCTTCATTAAAATACATACTTTCCATATATGGCAATTTTTGTGTTTTTTTATTGAATTGACAAATATAATTCAATTATCTCGATTTTCTTTAGTGGAAAGTTGCGAATTTTTGTCAATTCTTCAAAAGTTTTAAATCCTTCGCGAAGTATTCGTTCGTTTAGTATTTCATCTGCGAGTTCATAGTTTATGTATGGAATTTTTATCAACTCTTGCAACGAACATGTATTGACATTCACTTTAACGATCGTTGGTGATTTTAGGTAGAATCGTTTCCAGACTTTCTGAATCACTTCTGGCTTTAAGCCATATACATCATCTAGTTGAGATTTTACTACAAATCCGCCAAGTTTTGCTCTGTATTTTACGATTCGAGCTGATAGTTTTTCTCCAATACCGTATACTTTTCGAAGTTCTTTTATCGTTGCTTTGTTGAGATCAATTTTTTCTAGAATGATTTCTTCTTTTTTTGAAAACTCATTTGACGCTTCTAAATAGAAACGCTTCCAGACTTTCTGAATTACTTCTGGCTTTAAGCCATATACATCATCTAATTGAGATTTTGTTTCAAATCCGCCAAGTTTTGCTCTGTATTTTACGATTCGAGCTGATAGTTTTTCTCCAATACCGTATACTTTTCGAAGTTCTTTTATCGTTGCTTTGTTGAGATCAATTTTTTCTAGAATGATTTCTTCTTTTTTCACATACTTATTTGGTATATATGTTCGCTTTTTCTTGTTTTTGTTGGTTACCCATTCGGGGAATTTGAAATACGGCTGTAGTACGTTTAGTAAAGAATCAGAAACGTTTGTCACTGTTTGAAACTCTTTGGCGGAGTTTACATATTTGTTGGTTTTGCGAAATTTGTGCAATTTGTCAATCTCGGCTGTGGACATTCCCAACGTAAACCCTTTGTAATCGGAGATAAAGTTTGGATTGAACGGAAATATTTTAGGTTTTCGCGTTTCAATTGCAAGTAGTTTGAGTGAATCTATTTGTTGTTGGTAGATGGCGACTTCTGCAGTTGCAAATAGTTGTGGAGCTTTTGTGGGATTTGTGTAAAAGTAGATTCCTTGCATACAAAATATTAGGAATAGTATACACAAAATCCCACTTCGCTCTGCTGTTGCAAATTTGAAGTGGGACTTGATATTTTTCATGTTTTCGATTTTTTTAGTGAATCGTTACATGAGTATTTTTGGGTTTATTATTCTATATATTGAGTTTAAAGGGAAACATTAAATGATTTTAAAAATCATTACACTTATCTCTACACCAAGAAAAACAGCTATCGTTAATTGTTGGAAAATCAAACGTAGGAATATCAATTGGTCCTGGATCGCAAACTTGACATATTGTAGGAGAGTCAGATGCTCCACCTCTAATTGTTTGAATGCTTTTTAAATTAGAGACTGTTTTTTTGTTTAGGTTTAGTCCTTTAAAACTACTTTTTTTCATAATAAATAAAATTTAAAGTTAAGATTTTCTTTCTTTGATTGCTGTCATGTATTTCACCAATTCTTCTTTTACTCTTGGTGCTAGTAATACAAGACCAATCATGTTTGGAATCATCATTGCAAAAATCATCGCGTCTGAGAATCCAATTACAGAACCTAAACTTGCCGCCGCACCAATGATTACGAAAATACAGAAAACAATTTTATAGGTATACTCAGCTCTTTTGCTTCTTCCAAATAAATATGCCCAACCTTGGAAACCATAGTACGACCATGAAATCATTGTACTAAATGCAAATAATACAACTGCAACCGTTAATACATACGGGAACCAGCTAATTACACTACCAAATGCTCCAGAAGTCATTAAAATTGCTTCTGCATCGTTAGATGGTCCTCCAGTAGCTAACGTTCCTGTAATGATTAATACTAAAGCTGTCATTGTACACACAACTACTGTATCAATAAATGGCTCTAATAAAGCAACCATACCTTCACTCGCTGCGTATTTTGTTTTTACTGCTGAATGTGCAATTGAAGATGAACCTATACCTGCTTCATTCGAAAATGCTGCACGTCTAAACCCTTGAATTAATACTCCGATAGCACCACCAGCAATTCCTTCAGGGCTAAATGCACCATTAAAGATTTGAGCAAATGCATCACCTACCATACCAACATTTGCAAATATTACAAATAATGAAGCAGCTACATAAATTACTACCATAAATGGTACAATTTTGTCCGTTACTTTGGCAATTTTCTTAATTCCTCCAATAATTACAATACCTACAAGTACAGACATTACGAAACCAAATGCCCAACCATATCCGTGTAGAAAAGATTCTTCTCCACCTGTAATGTTTTCAACTAATTGAAATGCTTGATTTACTTGGAACATATTTCCTCCACCAAACGAACCTCCAATTACGAAGATTGCAAATAATACAGCTAATACTTTTCCGAGACCTTCAAGCCCTTTTGCTTTTAGTCCTTTAGTTAGATAATACATTGGTCCACCATATACCGTTCCATCTTCTCCAATGTCTCTATATTTTACACCAAGTGTACATTCTACAAACTTAGATGCCATTCCTAAGAATCCTGCAATAATCATCCAGAATGTTGCTCCTGCTCCACCAATAGATACTGCAATGGCTACACCTGCAATATTTCCTAAACCTACAGTTGCTGATAATGCTGCTGTTAAGGCTTGGAAATGTGAAACTTCTCCTTCTTGACTTTCATCTCTAATCGTATCAGAGATATCTCCATCCATTGCTAATTCAGTATCTTCAGCACCATGTTGATCGATATCATCATACTTTCCTCTAACAATATTTATTGAGGTAAAAAAACCTCTGAAGTTAATAAACTTAAAATATATTGTAAAATATGTAGCTCCAATTATTAGTGGAAATAATACCCAAAATACTTTAACGTCTTCAGTAAATGGTATTTGGTAAAATATAAAGTCTACAAACCAACCTGTTGCCCAGCCGAATCCTTCATCGATTCGTTGATCGAGTCCTTTGTCGGTGACTTCTTGCCCAAAGGTTAGTATTGGTAATAAGATTGTTAATAATGATAGAAGATATTTCTTCATAATATGATGTCAGTTAGTTAATATTTATGTTGGGTATTTTTTAAGATCAGCAAGATGCTAAAAAAAAATTGCTTAATCAAGTTTTAGCACGTTAAATAAGATTTTTCGACGTTTGTTAGAGATCGTATTTTTCTTTGAGTAATGCTATTTGTTCTGGGCGACCTAAAACAATAATTTTAGAATTTTCTGCTAATTTTAACTCTGCTTCAGGATTGATGATATATTCTCCTTTCGGTGTCTTATAGCCAATAACTGTACAACCAGTATACTTTCGCAAATCCAACTCTTTAAGCGTTATTGTACTGTTAGGCGTAGTGATATCTTCTATTTTTATTTCTTCCACATTTGTGGTATTGCCGCCACTTATTGATAGATTGTCAATAAATTCAACCAAATCTGGGACAACTACTAAAGAAGCCATATGTTCTCCTCCAATTTTATCTGGCATGATTACATTATCTGCACCAGCAAGCTTTAATTTTTTATAGGATGTTTCTTCTGAAGCTCTACTAATAATCAACAATTTTTCATTGATCTGACGTGCCGATAATACGACAAATAAGTTATCTGCATCACTTGGAAGTGCCGTAATTAAACATTTTGCTTGTTCTATTCCTGCTCTAAGTAATACTTCATCTTCACTTGCGTTTCCTTCGACAAAATATCCGTCAAAATCTTCATAGCGTTCAATAATGTCTCTATCTTTTTCAATGATGACAAATTCCTGATTGTGCATGATTAGTTTTTCGGCGGCTTGCTTTCCATTTCGTCCAAATCCACAAATAATGATATGATTTTCCATGCGTTTGATTTTTTTTAACGTCGTACGTTGTATAATGTTTTTTAAAGAGCTTCTACTGAGTATGTATTCTGTGATTACCGAAATTGCATACGCAAATACGAAAACGCTGATGATGATTAAAACTATTGTGAATATCTTTCCATTATCATCTAAAGGAACTGTTTCTTCAAAACCAACCGTAGTAATTGTAATGATGGTCATGTATATAGCATCAATCCAACTTGCATTTGACACCAATCTAAAACCGATTGCTCCGACTGTTAAGACGAACATGAGTAAAAATAACGCTAGGTAAAATTTTGACTTGAAAAATCTATACATAATTATAAGTCAAACACTGAAGTTCGTTTGGTGTAAATTAAATCTTTTAATCGCAATACAAAAGCCAAAGTTAGGTATAACCCAAAACTGACACCGAAAGTTGCAAAGGTTACATATATAAAAAATAAACGTACATTTTTTGCACGCATCCCTAAGCGTTCTGCCAATCGTGACAACGCTCCGAAACCGTGTTTTTCAAAAAAGTAACGTAATTTATAGATGAATTTCATTGCTCTTTTTTTTTGAATTTACGCTGCCCTATACATTTATTGCAAGATAAAATTTTTTATATAAACATTTCTTATATATTTTTAAAAAGATATTACGACTGTACAAGTACATTTCCAATGGCACATTGCAAGCATTTTTGCTGATCGCAATAGTTTTTCTTTAATTCTAACAATGCTTGTGTTTGCAAAGCATTATCAATAGTTATTTCTTTTTCCGAAAATTTTTGAATGATGGTGTTTTTTTCAGGTTCAATAGTTTTTAGTAACGCTAAAATTGATTCAATTGGCGATTTCCCTAAATATTTTTCATAACTATATTTTAAAGGAAGAATTGTATTGATTAGTAAAATCGCTATAAACTTTTTGGAAACTACTTTTTTACGCTTTGGCGAACTTTTTTCAAAGGTGTAATGTGTTTCCCAAAATGTAGAAGTTGCTACTTGTAAAATACGGTGCATTTCGGCTACTGAAGTTGATGCAATTAATTTTGAAAATAACGCTGTTTCTTGATGATATAACATGGCAAGTTGCGAAACTCGAATGGTTGGAAAGTTTGCAGGACGCGTTCTAAAAAATTGTATTGGAAGATGTTTTTTCCGTTTATAATTAAATTTATTTGCAACGTATGTAAACTCTTTTTGCAAGCTTGAATGATAGATTTCTTCTATTATTTCTTCCGAAAGCAATCCGAAACTTCCAAATAGAAACGCTTCTAACGCTGTTTGATTGCTACTTAGTTTCCGAATGATAGAAAAATCGATTGTTTGAGATGCTTCAAAAAACGCTTCACTATTCAATTTTAATCCAAAACCTTTCGCCAATAATTGAAACAAAATTGCTTCCCAATCGTACTGCATTTGTTGTACAAGTTGCGCTATTTCCGAAGCTTTTCGCGCCAAGCGTTCTATATACAAACGTTCAATCCAATTGCTGAGTTGAAATTCCGACACTACAGGAAAATCTGCTTCGCAATTGATCCACTTTTTGGGCGTATTTAGTAAACTTACATAGTTGTGAATTTGTGTTAATTTCGTATATTTTTTTAAGATTAGTGTTGGAATTACTGAATTGTCTTTGCGATGAATTTCAATATCATGATTCCAAACTACATGCAAAATTACATTGTCATAATTCTTGTCTTTTTCATGATGATGCACGAACCAATCAGAAGCATTTACGTGCATTTCCACGTTTCCTGCCCACAATTGATTTCCGATTCGGATGCGCGCATTGAAAAAATCAGGACCTGCATGCAGATTGTGTGTGCCTAGGTTAATAATTTGAATAACTTCACCGTTGGAAGTATGCAATTTTTGCAATTGAAGCTTGCTAAATTTCCATAAGTGATATAGAAAATCCTCTTTTACAGTCATATAGATAATTATTAATGTTTAATAATTTCAATGGGGAAAAGAGATTTAATATTCTTTGTAAGATTTATAGTATAAAAATATACTTTATTTACTTTTTATTTTATACATTGTAATGTACAATTTTTTTTGAAACCTAAAGAGACTAGAATCTTTTTTTAAATGAACTCCCTAAATAAGTCTATTTTCATTGTTGCTTTTCCTACACTTGCATTGATAGGAATGATAGATAGTTTGATCCATTTATTTAGGTCAGGAATAACGGTTCAACATATGGCACATTTTATGACGGCGGCAAGTATCGTTTTTTTCTTTGCCAGGGTTTTTATCAAACCAATTCCACGTACAGATTATATCTTAAAAGCCTATACATTTTTAGTGTTTCTTGGGTGTATTTTAAGTTTTATTGCAGGAAACTTATATGAAGATATTCGGCTAGCTTGTACGTTTTTCAATTTTCTACTAACGTTTTGTTGGGTTTTGTATTTGGTTTGGTATTCGTTTTTTCAAGAAAGAAATTCACAAGAGCATACGATTTTAAAAACAGGACAACTGTTACCTAAATTAGTTTTTGAAAATAGTGTAGGTGAAGAAGTTACCAGCGATCATTTTGCAGGAACACCAAGTATTTATATTTTTTATAGAGGAAATTGGTGTCCGTTTTGTATGGCTCAGATTAAAGAAATGGTTTCCAAACATGAAGAACTCACCGATAGAAACATTAATACAGTTTTTATAAGTTCGCAACCACATGATTTCAGTAAGAAACTAACTGAAAAACATTCGTTAGATTTTCAATTTTTAGTAGATGTTGATGGAAAAGTTGCCAAACAATTAGACATTTTTGTAAAGAATGGATTGCCTGTCGGATTCCAAATTTTTGGATTTAAAGCTGATACTATTCTGCCAACAATTATTATTACCGATTCTGAAGAAAAAATTATTTACACCAATCAAACTGATAATTATAGAGTTCGTCCTGAACCTTCAGAATTGCTCAAAGTGATTGATACAAATGTGTGATTTTATCATTCTACTTCGTAACTTTCCGCTTTCCACGCTTTGATGCCGCCTTCTACATTAAAAGTTTTCGTGTAGCCTAATTCGCGAAGTTTTACAACCGCTTTTGCGCTTCTTCTTCCACCTTTACAATACACATAAATGGTTTCGTCTTTGGAAATTTTTGAAGTTGCTTCGTCTATGAAATTATCTTCAAAAAAATCTGCTTCCAATGCATTTGTTGTAATTTTTCCTTGTGCAATTTCTTCTGGCGTTCGAACATCTAAAACGGTTACAGCTTCATTTGCTAATATTTCATGAAGTTCTGTAACTGAAACATTGTTCTCTTTTGGACCATTGGAACAACTGAAAAAGGAAAAAATTGAAGACAACATAAACAGCTTAAAAGTTAGTTTTGAAAATTTCATACGAATGATTTTAGTTCGTTTTGTCGCCTTCCCATTCTGAAAATCCTCCCATAAGATTATAGGCATTTTCAAAACCTATGCTGTTCATTACAGCACATGCTTGTCCACTTCTTCCTCCAGATCTACAATACACATAGTAGTTTTTAGAACTGTCTAGTTTTTTAACTTCATCAATAAAACCTTGTCCTAAAAAGATATCTATATGTTTCGCATTCGGAATGTGTCCTTCGTCAACTTCATCTTGTGTACGAACATCAAGGATTACTGCGTTTGTATCGTTTGCAAGTTGCTCTTGCCATTCTTGTTGTGTTAAATCTGCCATAGCTTTTTGTAAATAGTTGTTTGTTGTTTTGTTTTCAAAGTTAAACTTTTTCAGAATATTTTCTTCAATAAAAAACCCGAAGTGTAGTACTTCGGGTTTTCACAGGCAAAAGTTATGCCTTTATTAATATGTATAGTTTTAAACTATTTAAGATTTTTTCAGCTATTCTCGATATATTTTTTCAATTCACTATCGCAATAGAAAAAACACTCGAATTGACGCTTACGAATCATTGTTAAATTGAGTACTTATACTTTTATTGAACAACCAATAGCTTTCGTCGTAGTTACCTCAACTGCTTTTCCTTCTAACAAGGCATCAACTGCATCTTCTACATAGCGTTTTGTAACTGCAGACGCATCTTTATGATTGTTGTCAATAGCGCCAATATATTTTACTTCATTTCCTTTAGGAGTTTTTGCAATTACGTACATGTGTGGCGTTCTTGTTGCTCCAAATACTGGATATACTTTTTGCCCATCGTCAAAAATATATGGAAACGTAAATCCTTTTTCTTTAGCGCGTACTTGCATTGCTTCAAAACTATCATCTGGTCGTGCTTCTGGACTGTTTGGATTTATGGCAATTACAGGATAACCTTTGCTTGCGTACTTTTTATCCAATGCAATCAACCTATCTTCGTATGCTACAGAATACGGACACGTGTTACATGTAAATGTAATGATAAAACCTTTTGCTTTTGCAAAGTCTGACATTGAGACCATTTTTCCATCTACATTTTTCAATGAAAAATCTTTTACGATATCACCAACTTTGTAACCATTTGTTACTTCTTTGTTTGGTTTTTCTACATTTTCAGCAACTATTTTCGCATCAGTTGTATCTTCTTTCTTTTTATCCTTACATGAAAAAGTCATGAAAAGTATGGCTACTACTGCTAATTTTAATGTTTTCATTTTGCGGGTTTATTATTGGTTTATAAAATTTTTAAGTTCACTTTCTAATGCTTCTTGCGTAAACGATTTTTCATAGAATTTTCGTTTTCCTTTTCCATAAATAACCGTTGCCGGAATTGCGCCTGACCATTTTTCTGATACTTTTGGAATCCAAGCATTTTGATCGGGATCGTCGAGTAAAACCTTTTCAGATTTTAATTCGTTTTTTGCTAAGAATGAATTCAATTTCTTGAGATTGAAATCTAAACTCACTAATAATACTTGTACATTTTTGTCTTTATATTGAGCATTTACAGCTTCAAAATAGGGCAATTCTTTTACACAAGGTGCGCACCAAGTTGCCCAAAAATTCACTACATGAATATTATCATCTTCAATGTTGAGATACTTTTCAAACTGATCAAAATTTAAAACTGGAATTTCTGAATTCGTCGTTTCCGGTTCTGATTTGGATGTTGCATTAGCTTTCGCTTCCGTTTTTGTAGTTGTGTTTACGCCAACGGTATTTGTTGTCTTTGGTTCGTTTTTACACGAAAAAAATACTATACAAATTATGATAAGAATACTTTTTTGTAGCATGATTATAATTTTCAGCTTAAAAATACAAAAACTAGATTTGATGAAACTTTCTTTAACAAAATTTAACTTGCTATTTGCTTACAAATATGGTTTTACCGTAAACTGCTTGAAATTTACTTTTGTAACTTGAAATTTAACTAAAATTTTAGATCATGAAAAAAAGAAATCTTAAAACAATCAAACTTAACAAACGTATTGTTTCAACATTAAATACTGTCATTGGAGGACTTGCTAGAAATGACGATGATATTAGACCAGGAACTGAAATTAGTTACTGCCACGTTGGTTCACGTGTACAATGTTGTGCATAACGAAACAAATATGAATTAGATCAGATAATACGCAAATCAGAAAACGGTTTGCGTATTATTTTTTTAGCATCAATATCCAACCAATTATTAAGTACAGACGTGTAAATCTCTCGAAAATCAATATCATATTTCAAATCTCCATTCGAATCTAAATTACTCAAATCTGCCATCGGATTGTAAAAACCTTGTTTCTTCAATTGATTTCCAATTAAAAATACTTGATTCGCCGTTCCGTGATCGGTTCCGTTAGCCGCGTTTTGTTGTACACGTCTTCCAAATTCTGAGAAGGTTAAAATTAACGTGTCTTTAAACGAATCTTGCGCTTTTAAATCTTTGATAAAAGCTTCCATTGCATCATCATATACTTTTAATAAACGCTTTTGTTTATTCGCCTGATTGGCATGTGTATCAAATCCGCCAAGCGAAGTATAATACACTTTCGTTTGCAATCCTGAATTTATAAACTGCGCAACTTGCTTCAATTGTTTTGAGAATCCATTTGCTGGATACGTCGTTTTTGACGCGTATGTTTTTGAAGTTTCATAAATGTATTTTGCAGAAGACGAAGCTGTCACCATCGTTTTGTATAAATAGCCTAAATTGTGTTCACTTAAATGTGTATCGTTATGATGTTCCACTACTTTTTTAAAATACGGCGCTTGTGTGGTTTTGTAAAAAATATTTGGGTTTTTAGTGGCAATTCCGTCTGTATGTTCTCCTTTCATAATCAATGACAATGTATCATCAACTTCTATCGCATCTAACGATTTACTTTTGGAAGCATCCAAATAACGACCAATCCAACCCGATTGTAAATATTCGTCTGCATCACTTCCGGTGTGCCAAATATCGGTTGCTCTAAAGTGTGAACGATTCGGGTTTGGATACCCAACATTATTTATGATACACAATTCTCCTTCATTGTATAAATTGCTATGCGCGATCAAACTTTCGTGAAAACCAATTTCGTCCGTAATGCCAATTAAATTACTTTTTTGATGCGCCAATGCTGGACGATTTTTGTAATAGATATCATTTCGAAACGGAACAACAGTATTTAAACCATCGTTTCCACCAGAAAGCTGAATGATGACTAACTTTTTCCCAGTAGCAATTGCTTCATCAATTAAGTTGAATCCTGATAAAAATTTTGGCAAAAATAACGCTGTACTTGCCAATGATGTTCGTTTTAAAAAATCTCTTCTTTTCATACAAAACTTGTTTTGTATTCCCATGAAAATGGGAATCTCTTCAAATTATTCACTTAACACAATTGATATTCTGGTAACGACATGAGTTGAATACAAGATTCTTTTAAACCTTGTTCTTCTAATTTATGTAAATATTGCTGTGTTCCTTTGTTTATGGGACTTGCCAACAACACTTTTTGTAATTGTTGTAAAGTCACATCTTTTTGTTGCGATTCAAATGTTTCCCAATCCGCTTTCACTTTCAATTTACGTTGTCGATTTCGTTTGTTATTAAAACGTTGAAAATCGTCTTCAAATTCGCCTTTTTCATCTAACGAAATGACGCCATTTACCAATAATATAGCAGGTAAATTTAAGCGCAACATCATCGAATTCGGATTGATCCAGTTGCGTCCGCCTTTCCAACCTGCTACATTTGGTGGAAATAATAAATGTTGTCCCAGTAATTTTTGTAGATATATCAATTCACGTTCTTTTTCAAACTGCATCGGCACTACTTTATGAACGCCAATTAAGAATTCCATCGGTGATTTTATTTTTGTTCCAATATTTTTTTCATCGTAAAACCAATCTGATAAAAACACAAAATGCATCAACTTTTCAATGTCGTAATCTTTATAAAATATGGTTGTCATTTCGCTTACGCGAGAATCGTCTAATTGATCATTCACGAAGTATTTGTATATCTTTTCACAGATAAATTGTGCACATTGTTTTTGTTCCAAAATGATTTCAATAATGTCTTGACCATCAAAGTTTCCTGTGTTGTCAAAAAATGTTTTTTCACCATCATCATGCTGAAATCTGCGGAAGCGAAAATCACCTTTTATATCATGATTCCAACCTGTAAAGGCACGCGCGGCTTCTTTGATGTCCTTTTCAGAATATTGATCACGTCCTAGTGTGAATAATTCCATCAACTCGCGCGCAAAATTTTCGTTTGGTTTCCGTTTTCGATTTTGTTTCGTATTTAAATATTTTATCATGGAAGCTTCTTTGGAAATGGCAATGACGAAATCTTTAAAATTTCCCAATGCATGAGTGCGAAGCGTATTGTTGTAGTTTTGAATGTGTAGAATATTTTTATCATGACATACAAAATGATTTGCCCAAAAAAGTGTCATTTTTTCGCGCAGTAGTTTTTCAGTCGTTCCTAAGCGTTCTATCCAAGCAATATTGAGTTTGTGTACTTTTTTAACGCTATCTTTTATAAGCGAACGAATCTTTTTTCGGTCTTTTAAATTTAAACCTTTCAATTGTGATGTTAATTCGGAAACATCAACCGACAATGGTGTAAATGTATCTGAATCACTAAAAATTTCGTTGACAATTGCTGCTCTCGATTTACTTTGTAAAGCAACAGCTTCTGTATATGAAATTCCAAATCCGACTCTATGATATAAATGCACAATTTCTTGTAAGGTCATGACAAATTGTTTGTAAGTATGACTGTAAAACGTTTGGAAAGTTTAATTTGGGATGCTTTGATTACTATTGTGAATTAAACATATAAAATATTTAGTGTATCAACCAATTATGTCAAATTGAGCACAGTCAAGATTCAATAAAACAATAGTTTCCCAAGACTTCTCGACTGCGCTCGAAGTGACAAGAGTAGATTTTAGTATATTTGATTTTGGTAAAAGTTAATTTTAAGTACAAATGTGTAAAGCATCAGAAACCATTCGATTTTGTAGTTGTGCAGATAATTTAGAAAACGCTTCCAAACACTCAAAAAGCATCTATTATGTTTGGACTATAGAACGCATATTGGGAATTAATGATTTTGCAATGGACGGACTTCTTATGGAAGATCCTAAACAACTTGATGAATTAGTAGCGGAAACTATACTAAGAAAACTCAATTCAAAAAATCTATTTGACTTCGATTATAAACCTCAGGATAATGACAGTTTAGAAATTAAACGTGTAAATCCAAAGAAAAGATACCAAAAGAAGAAATGTATTGGAACTCATCTCAATTTCTATTATCTATTCAACAAATGGCACATTGGATATGCAGATGTGTTTACATATCAACTTGAAAGCTACAAAAATGGAAAAGTTGAAATTCTTAAAATCAACAATTCAAAATAGAGTCATAATTTTTTTAATTAAATTTTAACACACTACCTGTTTCAAAACTCAAAAATTAAACTACATTTGTATATACAAATATTGTACATACAATGAACAAATTGAATGATATATTAAAAAGTGAAGCAATTTTGCCATTAGCAAAGCGAACTGCGCTGAATTTTATGATTACGAATAATTCGTTTTCTCAGAAATTTTTAGACTTTTTTAAACAATATGACATTTCAGCACAACAATTTAATGTATTACGCATTCTTAGAGGTCAAAAGGGAAAACCTGCAAATTTGGCAACAATTCAAGAACGCATGATTCATAAAAATAGCAATACAACACGATTGATTGACAAGCTAATTTTAAAAGGTTTAGTAGAGCGTACCGTTTGTCCTGAAAATCGTAGAAAAGTAGAAATCATTATCACAAAAAGTGGTTTGAATTTATTAAACACAATTGATCCAAAACTAAATGAATTAGAAGAAGAAACAATTCGACCACTTACAATAGAAGAAGCAAAAACATTAAATACTTTATTAGAAAAATTAAGAGGTTCACAATCCGAATAAAATTGTCCTAAAAACAAAAATCGACATACATTAAAAACAAAAAAATGAAAACACGTATTTTATCATTAGTAGCAATCTTTGTATTAGCTACAATTACAACTGCTTTTGCACAAGACAAAAAAATTGACACAGAAGAAAGTTCTATTGAATGGACAGGTTACAAAGTAACTGGACAACATGAAGGAACAATTGATTTTAAAGATGGAACATTAGAATTTAAAGACGGAAAACTAGTTGGCGGTATGTTTACAATAAACATGACATCAATTAACACAACTGATTTAAGTGGTGGCGGAAAAACAAAACTTGACGGTCACTTGAAATCAGATGACTTTTTTGGGGTAGCAAAGTTTCCAGATGCAATTTTAAAATTTAGAAAAGTTGTTGAAACGGATGACAATATTTATAGAGTTGCGGCCGATTTAACCATAAAAGGAAACAAATCTCCGATTACATTTGACATTGAATTAGAGGAAAATTCTGCAGAAGCAAAATTAAAAGTAGACCGTACAAAATATGGAATCAAGTATGGTTCTGCTTCTTTTATTGATGGATTAAAAGACAAAGCAATTAGTAATGAATTTGATTTAGTTGTAGAATTAAAATTCTAAAAAACTTTTTTCTTTCAAAAATTCATTCCTATATTTGTTACAACAAAAACACAAAATGAACACAAATTTAGTAAATACTTGGTGGTGGAACTTACGAACTCAAAAAGCGTGAGCAAAGTCCCTATTTACTACTAATAGATATATAAAAGACTTGTCAATCACGGCAAGTCTTTTTTTTTTGAAACAAACTCAACTATGTATTCTTTAAAAACAACCTACAAAAAAATTCTGGCAGACACCATCACGCCAGTAAGTGTTTACCTCAAAATCAGAGATAAATATCCGAATAGTTTATTGCTAGAAAGTAGCGACTATCATGCCAGTGGAAATAGTTTCTCGTACGTATGTTGCAATCCAATTGCAAGTATAAAAGTAGAAAATGAAACGCTTACACGCGAATTTCCAAACGGTGAAAAAAATAGTATTACTATTGATGAAAACACAGACGTTCCTGCCCTAATTCATGAATTTTCACAACAATTTAAAACGGATAAAAACGATTTCAAATTTATCAATAACGGATTGTTCGGATACATTGCTTATGACGCAGTTCGGTATTTTGAAGATGTAGAAATTACTAAAAAAGAGCAATCGCTAAACATTCCAGATATATATTATGCGGTATATCAAAACATTATTGCCTTCAATCATTTCAAAAACGAAGCATATATATTTTCGCATTGTTATGAACAAGAAGACAATATTGCTTCCATAGAACACTTATTAAGTTCCAAAAACTTCACAACCTACAATTTCAAAATTGATGGTGAACGTACTTCAAATTTAGATGATGAACAGTTCAAACAAAATGTAGCGTTGGCAAAAAAACACTGTTATCGTGGTGATGTGTTTCAATTAGTATTATCAAGAAGATTTATTCAAAGATTTAAAGGAGACGAATTCAATGTGTATCGTGCATTGCGAAGTATCAATCCTTCTCCATACCTATTCTACTTTGATTATGGCAATTTCAAAATTTTCGGGTCTTCGCCAGAAGCACAACTCGTTGTTCAAGACAATCATACAGAAATTCATCCAATTGCCGGAACCTTCAAACGTACTGGAAATGATGAAGAAGATGCTGCATCTGCCAAAAGATTATTTGATGATCCAAAGGAAAATGCAGAACATGTAATGCTAGTAGATTTAGCTCGAAACGACTTAAGTAGAAACGGAAATCAAGTCAAAGTGGAAACGTATAAAGAATTGCAATTCTTTTCACACGTCATTCACTTAGTATCAAAAGTAACAGCACAAAAACATACAAATGCACTCACAATGCAAGTTGTGGCAGACACATTTCCGGCAGGAACATTAAGTGGCGCGCCAAAACACAAAGCCATGCAACTAATTGAAAAATACGAAACATCTAACCGTGATTTTTATGGTGGTGCTATTGGTTTCATGGACTTTGACGGAAACTTCAATCATGCTATCATGATCAGAACATTTCTAAGCAAAAACCACAAACTACATTACCAAGCTGGTGCAGGAATTGTAGCGAAATCATCAGAAGAAAACGAAAACCAAGAAGTATATAACAAACTAAGAGCGCTGAATACTGCGTTGGAAATTGCGGAAACAATATAAGAAGAAGTGAGATATGAGAATTGAGTAGTGAGATAAATAAAATCTGTCTCAATTCTCAATATTAACATCTCAATACTAAATAAAAAGAAATGAAAAAAATACTAGTCATAGATAATTACGATAGTTTCACATACAATCTTGTGCATTATTTAGAAGATTTAGAATGTGATGTAACCGTAAAAAGAAACGATCAACTTTCGTTGGAAGAAGTTGAAGCATATGAAAAAATCATTCTTTCGCCAGGTCCAGGAATTCCTGATGAAGCAGGTTTATTGAAACCAATTATTGCAAAATATGCACCTACAAAAAGTATCTTAGGTGTTTGTTTAGGACAACAAGCCATTGGAGAAGTATTTGGCGGTTCGCTTTCTAACTTAGCAGAAGTATATCATGGAATTGCGACCAAAATAGAACTATCTGTTGAGGATGAATCATTATTTGATGGTTTGCCAAAATCGTTTGATGTTGGGCGTTATCATTCTTGGATTGTAGCAAGTCCGTTACCCGAAAGTTTAGAAGCTACTTCTTTTGATGAAAACGGACAAATTATGTCGCTTCGTCACAAAACATACGATGTGCGCGGTGTACAATATCATCCAGAATCTGTACTAACACCACACGGAAAAAAAATATTAGAAAACTGGGTGCGTGATTGAATTATAAATTTTAACTGCTAAATTTTTAAATGTAAAAGTTAGCTCCAAAGAAACGTAATGTCAAAAAAATACTTAATGTCACTTCGAGTAATTTTCTATCATATCGAGCATTATTGAAATCAAAATATATTTTGATTGAAAATACTTAGCGTAGCTATCGAAATAGACAGGAAATTGTATCGAGAAGTACTTTAAAACGAAACTAACAGTAAAAGGCAAATAGCTAGATATGAGAATTGAGTAATAAGACTTCAAATAAACGTCATTGCGATATAACAGCCGCAGCAATCTGTTTCTTAAAAACTCATCTCAATACTCAAGACTAAAACCTCAATACTTTAAAAAAAAATGAAAAACTTACTAAACAGACTCATCAATCACGAAAATATAACGGAAGCGGAAGCCAAACAAGTATTGGTCAACATTTCGAAAGACATGTACAATCCAAGTCAGATAGCTTCTTTCCTAACAGTTTTCATGATGCGAAGTGTCACAATTGAAGAACTAAAAGGTTTCCGTGATGCTTTACTAGAATTGTGTATTCCTATTGATTTATCAGCATACAACGCCATTGATTTATGCGGAACTGGCGGTGACGGAAAAGACACATTCAACATTTCAACCTTAGCTTCTTTCATTACGGCTGGCGCAGGTGTAAAAGTTGCCAAACATGGAAATTACGGAGTTTCTTCGGTAAGTGGTTCATCAAATGTAATGGAACATTTAGGAATCAAATTTACCAACAAAACAGACTTCTTAGAAAAGTGTATTGACCAAGCTGGAATTTGTGTATTGCATGCGCCTTTATTTCATCCAGCCATGAAAAATGTTGCACCAATTCGACGTGAACTAGGTGTAAAAACATTCTTCAATATGTTAGGTCCAATGGTGAATCCTTCATTTCCAAAAAATCAAATGGTTGGCGTTTTCAATCTAGAATTGGCAAGAATGTATGGTTATTTATACCAAAACACCGATAAAAATTACACCATATTACACGCATTAGATGGTTATGATGAAATATCATTAACTGGCGCAACCAAAGCAATTCGAAACAATTCAGAAGAAATGCTAACACCTGAAGATTTTGGCGTTCCACAACATACGCAGGCATCAATTTATGGTGGCGATTCTGTTGCTTCAGCCGCTGAAATTTTCACCAACATATTAGAAGGAAAAGGAACGGATCCGCAAAACAATGTCGTTTGTGCAAATGCAGGAATGGCAATTGCTACCGTAAAAGGTTTCAGTGCCAAAGAAGGTTTTGAAGTCGCAAAAGAATCATTGCAATCTGGAAAAGCGCTAAACGTGTTAAAAAAGTTACAGGAGTTGAGTAAGTAATAGATTTGTCATTCCTACGACCTGTACTGAACTTAATTCAGTAAGGCAGGAATCCATAACTATAGAAAAATATAAAAATTTTCCCGATTGCTCGGGAATAAAAATTGAAAATTTTTATGACCATTTTAGATAAAATCATAGCAGACAAACACAAAGAAGTTGCGCTCAAAAAAGGCATCATTCCAACATCACAATTGGAAGCTTCCGTATTGTTTGAACGAAAAACAATGTCATTAGCAACTGCATTGCGCGAAAGTAACACAGGAATTATTGCCGAATTCAAAAGACGTTCACCATCAAAAGCAGTTATCAATCAAAGTGCAAGTGTACAAGATGTTGCTAAAGGCTACGAACATGCTGGCGTTTGCGGAATGTCTGTATTAACAGATGGAAAATACTTTGGCGGTTCGTTAGACGATGTATTGTTAGCAAGAGCGAGCGCACAATTACCGATTCTCAGAAAAGAATTCATCATTGACGAATATCAGATTATAGAAGCAAAAGCACATGGCGCAGATGTCATTCTATTAATTGCGGCGGTATTGACAAAAGAAGAAATCAAAAACTTATCGGAAACGGCGAAAAGCTTCGGTTTAGATGTATTGTTAGAAGTTCACAATTTAGAAGAATTACAAAAATCAATCATGCCTTCATTGGACATGTTAGGTGTTAACAATCGGAATCTAAAAACCTTTGACGTAAGCACGGATATCAGCAAAGAATTGTCTACGCATATTCCAAATGATTTTGTAAAAGTATCTGAAAGTGGTATTAGTTCTATTGAAGCGATCAAAGAATTGAAACCTTTTGGATATCAAGGTTTTTTAATTGGCGAAAACTTTATGAAAACGGAAAACCCTGGAAATAGTGCGTTGGAGTTTATTGATCGGTTGAAAGGATAATCAGACGTCATGCTGAACTTGATTCAACATCACACAAAAAATGAACAAACAAGCAAGTGCTATAAAGTATAATTATTACGAGTAAACATTTAATTTTCTAATCATTCAATGAAACACAAGAAACTCAAAATATGCGGAATGAAATACGAAGATAATATGATTGCAATCAGCGAATTGCAACCAGATTACTTGGGTTTTATATTCTATCAAAAATCATCTCGTTTTTTTGATACGGTTATTCCTGAAATTCCAACAGGAATCAAAAAAACTGGTGTATTTGTGAATGCTTCTGTTGACGAAATTCTAAAAAAAATAAAATTCTACGATTTACAAGCTGTACAATTACACGGAAGTGAAACTGTTGAGTTTTGTGAAAAACTAAATACGAGCATTGAGCTGAGCCAAAATGCAGATGATGAGAGGCTGAATCAAGTGCAGCATGACAATTTCAATTTACCAAATTCGCATATTGAAATCATCAAAGTATTCTCTATAAAAAATGAATTTGATTTTTCAATTTTAGAAGATTTTGAAGAAGTAGTTCATTATTTTTTATTTGATACCAAAGGGAAATTACCTGGCGGAAATGGTGTTACATTCGATTGGACTGTTTTAGAAAACTATCCATCAACAAAACCATTTTTTCTAAGTGGCGGAATTGGTTTAGAAACCATCACAAAATTAAACGATTTTATGAAAAGTAAAGCTTCAAAATACTGTTATGCTTTAGATGTAAATAGTAAATTTGAAATTGTCCCAGGTTTGAAAAATATTGAAGCATTAAAAGAATTTAAAAATAATATATAAAAATAGACTTCCACTTTCGTGGAAACGTTAAAGATTATGAAAAAGACATATCACGTTAACGAAAAAGGATATTACGGACCGTTTGGTGGCGCGTACATTCCTGAAATGTTATATCCGAATGTAGAAGAATTACGCCAAAAGTATTTGGAAATTATGTATGAAGATTCTTTTCAAAAAGAATTTCAGCAATTACTAAAAGACTATGTTGGACGTCCATCACCATTGTTTTATGCTGAACGTTTGTCTGCAAAATACAACACAAAAATTTACTTAAAACGTGAAGATTTAAATCATACAGGCGCACACAAAGTAAACAATACAATCGGACAAATTTTAATGGCAAAACGTTTAGGCAAAACCCGAATTATTGCCGAAACTGGCGCTGGACAACATGGCGTTGCAACCGCAACTGTTTGTGCACTCATGGGCATAGAATGTGTTGTGTATATGGGCGAAATTGACATTTCACGACAAGCTCCAAATGTAGCACGTATGAAAATGTTGGGCGCAGAAGTTCGTGCCGCATTATCTGGAAGTAGAACGCTAAAAGATGCTACAAACGAAGCCATTCGCGATTGGATTAGTAATCCTGTAAACACACATTACATCATTGGTTCAGTGGTTGGTCCACATCCGTATCCAGACATGGTAGCGCGTTTTCAAGCGGTGATTTCTGAGGAAATAG
This sequence comes from Kordia sp., assembly GCF_965283645.1. Lineage (GTDB taxonomy): Bacteria > Bacteroidota > Bacteroidia > Flavobacteriales > Flavobacteriaceae > Kordia. Next base: position 1,757,821 of record NZ_CBDIPG010000001.1, read on the forward strand.
AATGGCAATTGCAAGAAAAAGAAGGTCGCTCCTATCCTGACCATATAATTGCATGTGTTGGTGGCGGAAGCAATGCTGCTGGCGCTTTTTATCAATATTTAGATGATGATCGTGTAAATTTAATCGCGGTTGAAGCCGCTGGAAAAGGAATTCACTCAGGTGAAAGTGCCGCAACTTCAGTTTTGGGAGAAGATGGAATCATTCACGGAAGCAGAACCTTATTAATGCAAACCAAAGACGGACAAATTACAGAGCCGTATTCAATTTCGGCAGGATTAGATTATCCTGGTGTTGGTCCAATGCACGCACATTTATACGCAAGTAAACGTGCCGAATTTATTTCTGTTACAGATGATGAAGCCATGACAGCTGGACTGGAATTATCGCAATTGGAAGGCATTATTCCAGCAATTGAAACGTCGCACGCATTGGCAATTTTTGACACACGTAAATTTAAGGAAGATGAAATTGTAGTCTTGAATTTATCAGGTCGTGGCGACAAGGATTTGAATACGTATATAGATTATTTCAAGTTGTAATTTTTTCATTCCTGCGAAGGCAGGAATCACCATAAAAACTATGGATATACATAATATTTTCATTCTAACAAACTAAAGTCATACAGTCTTATATTGGAAGAACGAATCAACTAAAACGAAGATTGAATCAACATAAAAATAATAAGGTTGGCACTTTTACAGGAAAATATAATGTATATAAACTTGTGTATTTTGAAACTACAAAATATGTTAATAATGCGATTCAAAGAGAAAAGCAACTAAAAAAGTGGAAACGTCAGTGGAAGATCAATTTGATTAATGGATTAAATCCTGATTGGAAAGACCTTTCTGAGTATGTGTAAAATTCCTGCCTTCGCAGGAATGCAATAATAGTCAAAAATAGATTCCTGCCTTCGCAGGAATACAAAAAGTATACATTGAATGAACAGAATAAACCAAAAATTACACGAAGATAAAAAGTTACTATCTATATATTTCACGGCAGGTTATCCAAGTTTGAATGATACCGTTGGCGTGATTGAAAATTTAGAGAAAAATGGTGTAGATATGATCGAAATTGGATTGCCTTTTAGTGATCCTTTAGCCGATGGACCAACGATTCAAGCGAGTTCTACACAATCGTTAAAAAACGGTATGACCAGTAAAATTTTGTTTGAACAGTTAGCAGACATTCGTAAAATAGTTACCATTCCATTGATTATTATGGGCTATTTAAACCCGATGATGCAATACGGAATTGAAGCATTTTGTGCTAAATGTCAAGAAGTTGGAATTGACGGATTGATTATTCCGGATATGCCAGTTGATGTATATCACAACGAATACCAAGCTATTTTTGAGAAATATGGATTAATTAATGTGTTTTTAATTACACCACAAACTTCTGAAGATCGTATTCGATTTATTGATAGTATTTCCAACGGATTCATCTATATGGTAAGTTCGGCAGGAACCACAGGTGCAAAAAGCAGTTTTGGAAATACACAAGCTGATTATTTTGATAGAATTGGCGCAATGAAGTTGAAAAATCCACAAATAGTTGGTTTTGGAATTTCCAATCGTGAAACGTTCAATCAAGCAACAAGCAAAGCAAAAGGTGCCATTATCGGAAGTGCATTCATCAAGCACTTAACACAAAACGGAACAGATGCTATTGCTGCTTTTGTTTCAAGTATTCGCTAATCTAAAAAGTAGTACTTTTAACTATTCATTAATCAACCTCATCAAATGAAAAAATATATTTACATCTTTTCAATCTGTATATTATCTCTTATTGCTTGTGAAGACGATAAAAAAAGTAACGATACTAAAACGGAAAAATCAACACAGAGTTTTGCTGATTTTTTAGATGATTATTACCAAAAAGGATTAGAATTGAATCCGTTGAATGCAACCTTTGCAGGAATCAACACGTACAACGATCAGTTTCCAAATTTCTTATCGGATGAGCATCATGAGAAATTGAAAGTACATTACACAACTTTCAAAAATGCGCTAGAAAATTATGCTGATACAGATCTTTCTGAAAGTGAACAGCTGAGTAAAGCAATTTTGAATTGGGATTGCGATATGAATTTAAAACAATTGAGCTTCAAAAATGATCGTTTGTTACCGCTGAATCAAATGTGGACACTAAACTTAGTCGTTGGTCAATTGGCAAGTGGCGCAAGCGCACAACCGTTTAAAACAGTAGCAGATTATAACAATTGGCTACAACGTTTGGAAGGATATAATGTTTGGTTACAAACGGCTAAAGAACGTATGCAGGAAGGAATTCAAGAAAACTATGTGTTGCCAAAATCGTTAATTAAAAAGGTAATTCCACAGTTTGAAGTATTAGCTTCTAATGATGTGGAAAATCATTTATTTTATTCTCCAATCAAAAACTTTCCAGCAAATTTTTCAGATGATGATAAAAAGCAATTAACAACTTCTTACACTACAATTTTAACGGAGAAACTGATTCCTTCATTCGATACAATCTATCAATTTTTAAAAGGTGATTATTTAAAAGCTGGAAGAGAAAGTAGTGGAATTTCGGCACTTCCACATGGAGAAGCATATTACAATCATGCTATAAAAAATTACACAACAACCAACATGACAGCAACTGAAATCCATGAGTTAGGATTGAAAGAAGTTGCTCGAATTTTGGCTGCAATGGAAAAAGTAAAAACACAAGTTGGCTTTACAGGCGATATCAAATCGTTTTTCAATTTTGTGAGAGAAAACAAAGCGTTGATGCCATATACAGAACCAAAACAGATTATTGATAATTTTAATGCGATTCATGATCGAATGAAGCCACAGCTGGAAAAACTATTCGATTTAAAACCCAAAACACCTTTTGAAGTTCGTCGTACTGAAGCCTTTAGAGAAGCATCTGCAAGTGCAGAATACAATCCTGGTTCGTTAGATGGAACGCGTCCTGGCATCTTTTACACGCCAATTCCTGATGCAACAACATACAATGTATTTTCGGATGAAGCGTTATTTCTACATGAAGCAATTCCGGGGCACCATTATCAAATTTCATTAACACAAGAAAACGAAAATTTGCCAGCGTTTAGAAAGACACTTTGGTACAGCGCATACGGTGAAGGTTGGGCTTTATATACAGAATCGTTAGGAAAAGAATTAGGTTTGTATACAGATCCGTATCAATATTTTGGAATGTTGGGTATGGAAATGCATCGTGCTATCCGTTTGGTTGTTGACACAGGATTGCATGCCAAAGGTTGGACACGTGAAGAAGCCATTCAATATTCACTTGATAATGAAGCAGAAAGTGAAGCTAGTATAACTTCTGAAATTGAACGTTATATGGCAAATCCTGGGCAAGCATTGTCGTATAAGATTGGACAATTAAAAATTCGTGAATTGCGCGCTAAAGCTGAAAAAACATTAGGCGATACTTTTGATATTCGTGAGTTTCACAATCAAGTATTGAGTACAGGTTGTATTCCGTTGCAATTGCTAGAAGATAAAATTAATATATGGATTCAAGTAAAAAGCAACACAAAATAGAGAAATCTGAACTGCATCCGTTAAATAAACACAGACAGCGTTACGATTTTAAATTATTGACAAAAGCGTGTCCTGAATTGAAATCGTTTGTAAAGCCAAATAAGTTTGGTGATGAATCTATTAATTTTTTCGATCCAGAAGCGGTAAAAATGCTAAACAAAGCATTATTGAAGCAGTATTATGCGATTGATTTTTGGGACATTCCTAAAAACTATTTGTGTCCACCAATTCCTGGAAGAGCTGATTACATTCATCATTTGGCAACGTTACTAGCTGAAACGTATCAGGGCAAAATCCCGAAAGGGAAACAAATTACATGTGTAGATATTGGCACAGGCGCAAATTTGGTCTATCCAATTATTGGAACACAAGAATACGGTTGGTCGTTTATTGCTTCCGATATTGATTCGATTGCTATAGAAAACGCTCAGGATATCATTTCTAAAAATGATGTTTTAAAAGATGCTATTGAAGTTCGTCAACAGTTAAATCCAAGTCAAATTTTTAAAGGAGTTTTGGAACATTCTGAATGTATTTCAGTAACACTTTGCAATCCGCCATTTCATAAATCTGCTAAAGAAGCTCAAGCAGGAACACAAAGAAAGTTACAAAACTTGATAGGCGACAAAACTGTAAAACCTGAATTGAATTTCGGTGGACAACCCAATGAATTGTGGTGTAAAGGTGGCGAAAAGAAGTTTATTAAAAATATGATTAAAGAAAGTAAATTATTTTCTAAATCGTGTTTATGGTTTACAACGTTGGTTTCTAAAAAAGATAATCTTCCTGCGATTTACGATGCTTTAAAACGTGTAAATGCTACAACTGTAAAAACCATTCCAATGGGACAAGGAAATAAAGTGAGTAGAATTGTGGCTTGGAGTTTTTTAAAATAAGATTACTAGTAAGTGGTCGCAATTCTGTATTTTTACCAGCTTATTAAAAACCCTTATTATGAAAAAAAGAAATATACTCTTTCTACTACCCTCAATTTTATTGATTTTATTATTTTCATGTAGCAGTGATGATTCCTCAAATGGAGAACCTAGCTTAAGTTCGAATAACTTAATAACTTCTTTTGAATTGGTTAAAGGAGGTTTTGCGACTAGCTTCACTATTTCAGAGAATGCAATTACTGGAACTGTGCCTGAGTTCTTCGAGTTGACAGATATACTACTAGAAGTATCTATATCAAACGGAGCATCTATAAGTCCTGATCCTTCTACAATTACATCTATCTCAGGACCTTTTAACCTTACAGTTACCGCAGAAAATGGAGATACTCGACAATATACTATCAACATTACTAATGAACTAAATGATGAAAACTTTATTCTTTCATATACATTTACGACACCTGACTTCGTAACTACTTCAGATGTGGATATTAATACAACTACAATCATTAAACGATTACCAACTTTCACAGACAAAACAAATTTAGATTTAGCCATAGTTTATTCTGAACAAGCTACCATTTCGCCTAATCCAGCAAGTATCACAAATTATTCCTCTGATATGGATTTTGTGGTTACTGCTTTAAATGGAGAACAACGAGTTTACACGCTAAAAGTTGAAACGATGGATATGGATTTTAATAATGTTTGTGATGACATGACTGCCTCCAGATGGTTTGGAGGAGATGATAGAACGAATGCACCTAGTGGAATTATACCATTTAATCGAAATGTAGGGACTGGACAAGGAGTTGTTTTTGAAGAAGATGTACATCCAACTAAGTTTGGATTTAACCTTACAGGAGCTTTCAAATCTTCTGAAAATGGTTCTACTTATAATAATCCACTAGATATTAAATTAAATATTAGACAGCAAGATGGAACATTAATTGGAAACTTAACACAAACAATCTCTGCAAGTTTTAATGGTGGTTGGATTGAGTTTGATATTACAAACTTTAAACTTTTCTTTGACGCAAATACAGAGTATATTTTCACAATGCATCTTGTAAACGGAGAAAACTTGGGAATCAACACAGGAATACATGGTATTAGTTATGAAGGTAATGGATTTTGTTTTAGGCAAGCTTACGCTGGACAATCAAAGATAAGTGAGAATACAGATATAGATAATTGGGGTTCATGGTATGAAACTCCATGGCATTTTAATATTAAAATGGAAGGGGAAAAATAATTTAAAAAAACTCCTGATATTGTAAAACGCGAAAATCAAAAGTAGTAAACTTTGGGTTTTCGCGTTTTAGTTTTCTATATAATGGAATGCTTCCAATTGCTAGGTTTACAACACCAGAAACCAAAATAAGTGAAATGATTTTGGTACGATAGCGATAGCTCCAAGAAATAAAGCTAATAGAATTATGACTTGGGATTACTGAAAACCTATTATAATTTTATATTTTTGAAGCCTTTTTAAAAACCTTTATTATGAAAAAAAGAAATATTCTATTTCAATTACCATTAATTTTATTAATCTTATTATTTTCCTGTAGTAGTGATGATTCTTCGGACGGAGCACCTAGCTTAAGTTCGAATAACTTAATAACTTCTTTTGAATTAGTTAAAGGAAGTTTTTCGACTAGTTTTACTATCTCAGAGAATGCAATCAATGGAACCGTATCTGAGTTCTTCGAGTTAACAGATATTCTATTAGAAGTATCTATATCAAATGGAGCATCTATAAGTCCCGATCCTTCTACAATTACATCAATATCAGGACCTTTTAATCTTACAGTTACCGCAGAAAATGGAGATACTCGACAATATACTATCAATATTACTAATGAACTAAATGATGAAAACTTTATTCTTTCGTATACATTTACGACACCTGACTTCGTGACTACTTCATATCTAGATCCAAATACAACTACAATTATTAAAAGATTCCCAACTTTCACAGACAAAACAAATCTAGATTTAGCTATAGTTTATTCTGAACAAGCTACTATTTCGCCTGATCCGGCAAGTATCACAAATTATTCCTCTGATATAGATTTTGTGATTACTGCTTTAAATGGAGAGCAACGAATTTACACGCTAAAAGTAGAAACGATGGATATAGATTTAAATAATGTTTGTGAGGAGACAAATGCCAATAAATGGTTTGGAGGAGATGACAGAACGAATACACCTAGTGGACTTATGCCGTTTGATCGAAATGTAGGAACTGGACAAGGAGTTGTTTTTGAAGAAGATGTACATCCTACTAAATTTGGATTACGCTTTACAGAAGCTTTCAAATATTATGAGAACGGTTCTACTTATAATAATCCATTAGATATAAAATTAAATATTAGACAGCAAGATGGAACATTAATTGGAGGTTTAACACAAACAATTCCTGCAAATTTTAATGGTGGTTGGATTGAGTTTAATATTACTAATTTTAAACTTTTCTTTGATAAAGATATAGAATATATCTTCACAATGCATGTGATAAACGGAGAAAGTATTGGTGTAAATACAGGGAGTTATGGTAGTACTATTGATGGTAATGGATTTTGTTATGCACAAGCCTATACGGGACAATCAAAATTAAGTGAAAGTACAAGCTTAGAAGATTGGAATACTTGGTCTGAACATCCATGGCATTTTAATATGAGAATAGAAGGCAAAAAATAATTTAAAAAAACTCTCGATACTGCAACACGCGAAAATCAAACGTAGTAAATTTTGGGTTTTCGCGTTTTAGTTTTCGGTATAGCGGAATGCTTCCTACAGCTCGGTTTGCTGCGCCAGAAGCTGAGGTAAGTGAAACGGTTTTTATAATTCTTTTCGTATAATTATGAGATGCTGAATCAAGTTCAGCATGACGTATACTTTTTACTAAGTTTATGTCAAATTGATGAATTCTCGGTACAATATCTGAAACAACTTCTAATTTTAGATTGTACTTTTTTAAGTGTTTTCGAAAGAAATATTCAGGTCCATTTTTGGAGTTTCCGCCTGTGAATAGAATTGTGTGAATACTTGGATATTTCAGTAAGTAATCAACAACATCACGCAATTGAACGTTTTGCATACCTAAATCAGAAGCATCTATTTTTTCGCGCTCACAACTGTCTACAATGTCACAAACACCAATTTTGTGTTTGATTAAGAATTGTTTGCGTTCATCAATCGCTTGTTGTGAATTGTCATATCGCAGCTTCAAATCATGAATTTTATCAATGAATAACCATAACGAATTGTAATAACTTCCATAGCAGAAATCAACATCTTTTTCGAGTAAATCGCCTGTAGAAAATCGTGGTGGTGGCAACGTGCCAACAATGAGTTTTTCAGTATCTGACTGAATGAAAGGTTGGTATGGATGTTTGTGATGGAACATTTTTTTAAATGAATTTAATAATTCAAAGATTGAAAAATTGAATGAATATTAAACTGTTACATCTTCAAATTTAATTTTCAAGTTCTTCACGATATTTGCGTACGTTTGTAATTAATTGCCCGTATAATCGCCTGTTTGGCTTTGTCATATGGTCAGATTCGATAATGATTTCATCTAAGATTTCTTTGGCTTTTTCACGCTGGTCATTTCTATCATAAAACTGCGCCAACACCAAACGTTCTTCATAGTTTGAATACCGTTGATCAATCGGTTTTAAGTTTTTTTCTGCTTCTTCTATTCGACCCAATTTGTCCAACGCCAAACCGTATATAAATTGCGCGTGTGATTTTTCAAATTCGTAATTGTCTTTGACTTTTTCGGCCAACCGAATTACTTCTGCATAGTTTTGTGATTGACTCATAGCGCCCATCATTTGCTTGATGACATAAAAATCGTTCTGAAAGTTTCCTTTTAAAGCCGCTTCATAATGAGTACTTGCATTTTCATAATCGCCATTTTCAAAATGTGCATCTGCCAACGCTACTCTATTCTGAAACGTATCGGCAAATGCTAACCGTTTTTCAGCATCTTTCACTTTTTTTGAAGGAATAATTGCCGTTACGAGTTCTTCTGAAAATTTTTCTAGATCATTTTTGTTAAATACTTGCGTCAATAAATACAAGACAGCTCCAATTACGGGAAGCATTAATATCATTAAATACCAGAAATAATCTTTTCCACTTTTGTATGCGTGATACAAACAATAGATTTGAAGTATGAGAACTGGTGTGTAGTAACGAAACATATATTTATCGTGTAAAAACTAATTCATTTTCGTTAGACATTTCTTCGCTAAATCCGTAACCTTCATAGTTGAATCCTTTTAAATCATCAATTGTTTTGGCTTCTTTGTCAATAATGTAACGCGTCATGTAGCCTCTTGCCAACTTTGCATACGTCATGATGGTTTTGTATTCGCCATTTTTCAAATCTTTAAAAACGGGCGTTACTACAGGAACTTTTAGTGCTTTTGTATCAACCGCTTTGTAATATTCGTTACTGGCTAAATTCACAAACAATTCATCTTCTTGCAATTCGTCGTTTAGTTGCGTAGTGATTTTCTTTTTCCAGAATTCGTATAAGTTTTTGTTTTTACCAATTGGTAATTTTGTGCCCATTTCCAAACGATATGGTTGCATTAAATCTAATGGTTTTAACAATCCGTATTGCCCTGAAAGAATTCGTAATGAATTTTGCAACACGTCTATTTTTTCTTCTGGTAATGAATACGCATCTAATCCTTGAAAAACCTGTCCGCTAAATGTGTAAATACTCGGACGTGCGTTTTCTGTTGTAAATGGTAAACTCCAGTCTTGATTGCGTTGCCAGTTTAATTCTGACAAAGCTTCAGAAATATGCATGAGTTTCCCCAAACTTTTGGGCGACTTCTTTTTTAATATTTTATTTAAGCGATCTGCTTCTTTTAAAAAACAGGCTTCTGTATGTTTTTGTGTCGGAATTTTGCTATCTAAATCTAATGATTTTGCTGGTGATATGACAATCTTCATTTTTTCTCTTTCGTTTTTTATGTTGTTAAATGTACTCTTTTTCTGTGATTATTTTACCATTCGTAAATGCAAAATTATAGTCGCCTTTGAGTTGAAAATCGGCTACGAATGCTTCTTCCTGCGTTGGAAACCATTTTTTCTTGGTTTTATTAACTAAAATAAATAAACCTTCCGCATTTCCCAACGCGCAAAAACGATCTAAATTTCCGTCATATATTGCTATTGGACGTATTGCTTGCAATTGTTCGTAAATGATTTTGTTGTCATTTGAAACAATTCCGATTTCACTAATATTGACTAAATCTGTAGAAGAAAACGGATGTGTATTGACGATTTCCAAATCTTTTCGCGCAATAAATTCTACAATGTTTCCATCGTTATCGTAAAAGTAAAGTGCTTTTGCATTCCAATTGGAAAAATCTGCAATTTGTTCGCCTTCACACCCTAAAATTTCAGTTCGTTTTTGTATCCAATGTAATGCTTCTTGAATTTTGTATGAAGAAATATTAATGGCAAAGTGTGCCGGATTTGACGTTTTTGCGGTTACAAATGTGAGCAAAGAAGTTCCTATTTTTATTGTAAATTTTTCTTGATCAGAACTAACTAATGGTAATTCTAACACGTGCGTGTAGAACTGTTTCTGATCTTCTAAATTTGTGGTAAAAAGTGTTAATTCGCGAATTTGCATAGTATAAAAATACAATTTTCAACAAAAATTAGAGTATCTTTTAAAGAGTTATCATTTATGTAGAAATAAAGATTGTTTATGATGTAAAGGTATCAGAGAATTGAACGATCTAAAAGATTGACAACTGTAACAAATTAGCAGTTTTCAAAACATATATATAAAATTCTTTCTATGAAAATAAAATCCAACGCATTAGCACACGAGATAGATTCTCCTTTTTATTTAGCAAACAAAGAGTTTTGTGAAGTTTTCGAACGTTTTATTGCCAGTAAAAAAGGGAAAGTAAAAGGTACATTTAATGCCTGGAGTTATGTTATTTTTGGAAAGATTCAAACAAATAAAACTTGGGATTTAAAATACAAACGAGCTGTATATTCTGGCACTGGAAATATTTTTCTTTCTTCAAAATCTCAAAACCTTTTAACTTTGGTAACATGGACTTGTCCTACTGTAAAAACTACAAATGCTACATTTTTTGTTCGAAAAAGGAAATTTACAGATGCGTTAAAACCTTTGTATTCGAAATTACAGGAACATCCAAAATATGTAATAAAGAAGAAAGGCAAACACACTCTATTTTTTTCGAGTGTTTTAAAGATTCTGAAACCGCTTTTTGAATCTGAAGAAATTTATAGAATTACACTGAAAAACAACAAACTAGTTATTGAATTGAGAAGTGAATTGCATCATTTTGATATTTTTGATCAATTGACGAAAATTTCTTAGAATAATTTTATCTTGCAACGCAGAAAAAATAAGCTCATGAAATTATTTAAGAAGATTGATAAAGTGCTAGCCCGTATGGGAAATATTCGTGCTATGGAACGTACACACGTTGATACATTCACTGAAAATAAAATGGAAAATGTTCCTGGAGAACAAATTGCAACTTCAGAACATGGTGGAATTTGGGCTGGACTTCAAGAATTGAATGGCTATATTTTTTTAAATGTTACCATACTTGGCACTACAAAAATTAAAACATTGAAAGGCGCTACCTTAACTTTTTTAGCCGATGAAGAAATTACTGTGAAATCTGATAATTATGAAATTGATTCTGATTATTCAAACCTTTCCAATCGTTGGATGACGCAAATTAGTTTTGAAACTACAAAGCAAGATTTAAACGTTATTAAAAAGAAAAAATACAATCAAATACGCCTTGATTTTAAGAAAAAATCATTGTTGTTTGATGCGAAAAAGTAATTTAGGCAGTCATAATTCACACATTACTTACTCACTTATTTTCTATTCGTTAGATTTCTATCGTAACAATACGGTCATTTTTGATACTTATCTAGTATTAAGCCATGAAATCTAACATTATGAAATCAAAATATATTATATTAATTATTGGAATTTTGTCTATTGTTGCTTCTATTTACATGGTTGTAAATGTTCAATCTATCACTTCTACTATTACTGGTTTTATTTGCGGAATAAGTCTTTTATATAGTTCATATGAATTAAGTAAGCAACAAATGAATAATGAGGAAAGCTAGTAAATTCAGTATTTTGACACAAATGTCATATAAATGCCGCATAAAAACCGCTATCAATACAAACACACCTCCTATAATTTTGTTCAAAAATAAAACTATAAATTATGAATGAAATTGGAGTTAAAATAAAAGAAGCGCGTAAAACAAAAGGACTTACTCAAGAAGAATTATCCGAAACTGCAAAAATCAATTTAAGAACAATTCAACGCATTGAAAGTGGTGAAAGTGAACCACGTGGAAAAACAATGCTACTAATTTGTGAAGCCTTAAGTTTGAATGTCGAAGATATTTTAAATTACGGTCAAAAAACAGACAATCGATTTTTAACCTTTTTGTATCTCTCAACATTATCTTTTTTAATTATTCCTACTGGAAATATTATCATACCATTAATCCTATGGATTACGAATAAAGATAAAATAGTAGGCTTAAAAAAAGCTGGAATAGATCTGTTGAACTTTCAAATCACTTGGTCTATTATTACCTATGTATGCCTTATTTGCGGAGTAGTATTCACTACTCTTATGAATTTCTCAAAATTTAAAATCCTATTTATTGCCTTCTTCGGATTATATATTATAAATATGGTGCTTGCAATCATTGCTGCAATAAGAGCAAATTATGGTAAGACAACTAATTTCCCTAGTCTAATTAAATTTGTTAGGTAATTTATAAAAGATAAAATGCGTAATTGTGTCTACATTTCTGTATGCTTGGCATAATTGCGCCATTTCTCCACACATGTTGCAATGTCAGCTGGAACTTCTGAGTTGAAACTCATTTTCTCTCCTGTTGTTGGATGAATGAATCCTAACGTCTTTGCATGCAAGGCTTGTCGCGGTAAAATTTTGAAACAGTTGTCTACAAATTGCTTGTATTTTGTAAAGGTTGTTCCTTTTAAAATACGTTCGCCACCATAACGTGCGTCATTGAAAAGTGTATGTCCAATATGTTTCATGTGTACACGTATTTGATGTGTACGACCTGTTTCTAACTGACATGAAACTAAGGTTACATATCCCAAACGTTCCAATACTTTGTAATGTGTAACTGCCGCTTTTCCTTTTTCGGCATCATCACCAAAGAAAACAGTGTTTTGAAGTCTGTTTTTAGGATGACGTCCGATGTTTCCTTCTATCGTTCCTTCATCTTCTTCAACATTTCCCCAAACTAACGCGTGATAAATACGCTCCGACGTTTTATTAAAAAATTGTTTTGCCAAATGCGTCATAGCTTCTTCCGTTTTGGCTACGACCAATAAACCACTGGTATCTTTATCGATTCTATGTACCAATCCTGGACGTTCGTTTGAGTTTTTTGGAAGATTCTCAATGTGATACACCAATGCATTAATTAACGTACCTGAATAGTTTCCGTGTCCCGGATGTACGACCATTCCGGCAGGTTTATTTACAACCAATAAATCATCATCTTCATATACAATATCAATTGGAATATCTTCTCCAACTAATAAATTTTCATATGGCGGATGCTCAAATAATACTCTGATAACATCATTGCCTTTTACTTTGTAATTTGATTTTACGGGGTTGTCATTTACATGAATGTTTCCATCTTTGGCGGCTTGCTGAATTTTGTTTCGCGTTGCACCTTCAATGAAATTCATTAAGTATTTATCTACTCGAAGTGGTTGTTGTCCTTTATCGGCAGTAAACGAATAATGTTCGTATAATTCGTCTGATTCTTCTTGTGGTTGTGGAAAATTATGCTCCTGCATTATTCGTCGTTTTCTTCATTGGAACTACTTCCTGGACGTTTTCCGTTTCCTAATATCAATTCAACTTTTGACGTTTTAGGAAGTGTTTGCCCTGGCTTTATTGGTTCACCTTTATATTGCAATCCTAATACCATATCTTTTCCGATATTGTCTTTGTATGTCACTTTTTCAACTCCAAAACCAACTGCATTTAAAGTTGATTCTGCTGTTCTTCTTGTGATTTGAATTACATACGGAATCGTGATTTCACGATATTTGGAAGGATTTATTTTTAGATATATTTTTCTATTTTCTTTTACTTTTTCACCTGCTATCGGACTTTGCTCAATGACAGAAAATGCAGGATAATCAGGATTGTAGTTTGATGTATCTTGCAACATATAATTTAAATCGTTCTCAGCTAATTTTGCTTTTGCATCTTCAAACGAAAGTTTACTTAAATCAGGAACTGTTTTAAAATCGCCTTGATTCGTAGAATAACTCAACCATTGCATCGTTAAAAAAACAATGACAATTAGTATTCCCAACGCCAAACCTAGTTGCTTTAAGAATTCTTTTGATATTAAAAACTTTAAAAATTTCATTTATTAAAACGGTTTTATGGGACAAATATACATACTATTATTCCTAATATTCTACTTTGATTTGTCCACAAATAGATTTACTTTCGTTTGGATAACGTTTATTTGAGTTATTTCTTATCCGAATGAAGAAAAATATAGCCATTATAATGGGCGGATATTCCAGCGAATACGCCATTTCACTGAAAACTGGAAGTGTAGTTTATAAACATTTGAATAATACAATTTATAATGTGTATAAAGTTCACATTTTTAAAGATAAATGGGTTTGTGTTACTACCGATGAAAAAGAATTTCCTATTGATAGAAACGATTTTTCTGTTGTGATTGACGACATAAAAATTACGTTTGATTGTGTGTTTAATGCCATTCACGGAACGCCAGGCGAAGATGGTTATATACAAGGATATTTAGAGTTAGTAGGAATTCCGCATACGAGTTGTGGCATGTATCAAGCGGCTTTGACGTTTAATAAACGTGATTTGCTATCAACATTAAAACCTTACGGAATTAAGTGTGCAACTTCTTATTATTTGAATGCTGGTGATACAATTGACGAACAAGCAATTGTAGCTAAAGTTGGTTTGCCGTGTTTTGTAAAAGCGAACAAAGCAGGAAGTAGTTTCGGAATTTCCAAAGTTCATAAAATTGAGGAATTACAAAATGCCGTTGCAATTGCACTAAAGGAAGATGATGAAATAATTATTGAATCGTTTTTAGATGGTGTAGAAGTTTCTGTTGGTGTGATTAATTATAAAGGTGCAATTACCGTTTTACCAATTACAGAGATTGTTTCTGAGAACGACTTTTTTGATTACGAAGCAAAGTATTTAGGGAAATCGCAAGAAATTACTCCAGCACGTATTTCTCCAGAAATGGAAGCTAATGTTAGAAAGCTTGCCAAAGAAATTTATCAAATTTTAAAAATGGAAGGTTTTTCACGAAGCGAATTTATTTTTAAAGGTACTGAACCTTATTTAATAGAAGTGAACACGGTTCCTGGAATGACCGAAGAAAGCATTTTGCCACAACAAGCAACTATTGCTGGAATTTCATTACCCGATTTGTTCGGAAATGCCGTTGAATTGGCTTTGTCTAAAAAGTAGTAACTTGCTACAGACTATCACGAAATTTTACATACATGAAAAGAGCACTTTTTCCTGGATCGTTTGATCCGATTACGTTAGGACACTACGACATTATTAAACGTGGTGTAAAATTATTTGATGAAATTATTGTTGCCATTGGTGTCAATGCAGCTAAAAAATATATGTTTAGCTTGGAACAACGTAAGAAGTTTATTGAAGATGTGTTTAAAGATGAACCCAAAGTAAAAGTTGTGACGTATGAAGGTTTGACAGTTCATTTTTGCGAAAAAAATAATATTGATTTTATCTTGCGTGGACTTCGAAATCCTGCTGATTTTGAGTTTGAAAAAGCAATTGCACATACCAATCGTGATTTGGCTCCTGTAGAAACTGTTTTCTTGTTAACCGCCGCAAGCACTTCGTATATTTCGTCGTCTATTGTTAGAGAAGTAATTCGAAATAATGGAGATTATACGTTGTTAGTCCCTGAGAGTGTTCGTGTTGTGAGTTAGTAAGAAAAGTTTTTACATTTGTAATTTCTTTACAATTTTAACATTCAACATTTAACATTCAATATTCCTTGTTCGATATTAACATTGTAACAAACTAGATCTCGATACAAAAAATACTTCTTCATTTTTCACTCAATCTGACGCTTTTACATTTTACATTAATCACTTCATATGTTTATAAATCAATGTAAATAGTTGCGATGCTACAAATGGTTTTAGAATCATGTCGTTCATTCCTGAGTTGATTATTTTGTGAAAACTATCATCTAAAGAAACTGCCGTAAATGCTATAATTGGAACTTCTTTGTTAAATTTTCGAATGGCTCTTGTAGCTTGGTAACCGTCCATTTCTGGCATATGAATATCCATTAGTATAACATCGTAATTATTTTCTTTTACAATTTCGATCGCTTCTTCTCCACCAGCAACAATATCTGTTGTTATGTTTTTTGTAGATAGAATTTTCTTCGTTAGCATTTGATTGATTCGGTTGTCATCAACTACCAACATTTTTAAGTGACTGAAATCAACGCCATCTAAATCAAACTCACCAATTGTAGTAACCGCTTCTGTTGTTTTCGGAAAACGAATATCAAATGTAAATGTTGTTCCTTTATCTTCTTCACTTTCAAGTTTGATATCACTATTGTAAACTTCCAATAATTTTTTTACAATGGATAATCCTAATCCAGAACCTTGATATTCTTCATTGATTGCATCATAGTTTTGAGAAAACATTTCAAATACTTTTTCTTGCTTTTCTTTCGGAATTCCGATTCCAGTATCTTGTACACAGAAATGTAGCAATATATCTTCTAAATTTTCTTCAACTTTTTCAACACTTAACCGAATTGTGCCGCCTTTTGTAAATTTGATTGCATTACTAATTAGATTTATTAAAATTTGAGATATTTTTAAACTATCACCTACTAATAATTCTGGAATTTCTGTGTCGTACGCAATGTGTAATTTGTTTTCTCGCTCTTTTATTAGTAAATCGAACGATTTTAAAATGTTATCAATATTTGTTTTTAAATTAAATGTAGACGCACCAATGGTAATTGTATTATCTTCTAATTTGTTTGCCTGAAGAATATTGTTTACTAATGATAATAAGTGATCACCTGAAAATTTTAGCGATTTTAGATATTGCTTTTGTGATGGTTTTGGGTTTTCTTCTAATAGTAAATGTGTAATTCCGGTTACTGCATATAAAGGCGTTCGCAATTCATGACTCATCATAGAGAAAAAGTTTGACTTCGTTTTGGACGTCATTTCAGCTTTCAACTTTGCTTCTTCCAATTTGTTGTGCTTGATGCGCAATAACTTGTTGCTTTTAATCTTCTTGTAAATTGCTTTAATCAATAATGCACCTAAAACCAAACAAACTAATAAAAGTAAGATGATGATAATTACAAAAATTTTGGAACGATTTACAATTGCGTTTTGTCGTTCACTTCGTTGCTCTAAAGCGTCTATTTGAAATTTATCTTCATTTAAATTGTAATTAGATAATAGTTCATCTTTTAATTGTTGATGATCAGTATCTAATTGTTTTTTCAGATTTTCTTGATATTTTATTTGTGCCGCTTTGTACTTGTCCATTTCACCGTTAGACTTGTATATAGCCGCTAATTGCATGTATGAAACTCCTAAATCTTTACTATGTACATATTCATCTTTAATGTGTTTTTCTAGAAATTTTTGTGCTTGTTCATAGTTCTTTAAATGGTAATATGCATCACCAAGTAAAAAACCTAAATAGTTTTTTCGTGCAATATAAAAAGCTTTATTTGATGCTTTTTCAATGCGTTCATACATTTGGCTAACGTGTGTTACAACTTCGGCATATTTCCCTTCTATTTGATACAATTCTATTTGAATCCAATCAAGTACCAATACATTTTCATGATCGCCAGTTTTATACGCCAATTCGTATCCAATGTTTAGGTATGCTGCTACTTTTCCGTAGTTTTTTCGATCTAAAGAAATTCCTGCTAAATACTGATACAGTAAAACTATTTGTTTTTCGTTGTTAAACGTTTTGTAAATTTCTAATGCTTTTTGATAATATTTTTCAGCTTTGTTGTAATAGTTCATACGATGATACGTAATGGCTAACGTGTTGTATGAACTTGCTAAAGATTCATAATCATCATTGTTGATTGAGTTGTAAATTGCCCTGTAACTGTTTGATATTGATTTCCCAAAACTAAAATCACGTGACAGCTCAAAAGCACTATCATTTAAGGCGCTGATACTATCTTTGTCTACATCTTGTGCAAACAATGGTATACATGCTAACAGACAATAAATGATATGTAGTTTCCAGCTATTTTTCATGTATCGACCGTATTACATTATCAATTTTATCGTATAGTATTTCTGGTTCAAACGGTTTGCTAATAACGCCGCTAATTTCTGTATCAACAACTTTTGCATAGGCTTCAGAAATTTCCATTGCAGTTAATAAAATGATTGGAATGTTGTTGTTGTTTTCACGAATTTTATCAATAGTTTCAATACCATTTAGTTTTGGCATGAACATATCCATCAGAATTAAATCAAATTCTTGCTTGTCCAATATGTCCAAGGCTGAAAATCCACTGTGTACAACTTTGGTTACTATGTTTTTGCGCTCTAATATTTTTTGAGTTAATAAACCATTTACGGCATTGTCATCAACAATTAAAATGTTCAATCCTTTAAAATCGTATACTTTTGCTTCAAATGTGGTTTCTGTAACTTCTTCAACTACTGCTTTGAGCAACTCTAACTGAAAATAAAATTCGGAACCTTCATTCAATACACTTTTTAAGTGCAATTTAGATTTTAGTACTCTTAGTAAATTATTTACCGTTGTTAATCCAAGTCCTAAATCTAAATAATTATTGCCTTCACTAAGGACAACTCCTTTTTCTAAGTTTTCAAAAATGATATGTTTTTTCTGTTGTGGAATTCCCAAACCATCATCTTTTATTAAAAACTTCAACATCACATGTTCACTCGTTTCACCAATTTTTGTGATGGCAAGTATAATATTTCCATCATATGTGTACCGAACGGCATTGTCTAGTAAGTTGAATAATATTTGAGATATTTTTAAGCTATCACCAAGCAATTGATCTGGAATTTGCTCATCAAACTGAATTTCAATTTTGTTTTTATTTTCTTTTACAAGAAAGCTCACTGAAGTAATTACATTTTGAATACTTTTCTTTAAATCCACTATTTCTTGAACAGTGTTCATTTTACTAGCTTCAATTTTATTCATTTGCAGAATATTATTGATGATTGCCAGTAAATGTTCTCCTGAAAATTTTAATGATTTTAAATATCGTTCTTGATATTCTTCGGGTTTTTCAAGCAATAGTAAATTGGTCATTCCGATAATTGCATACAAAGGCGTGCGCAATTCGTGACTAATTAATGAAAAGAAATTTGATCGAATTTTAGATACATTTTCTATTTGCTTTTTAGCTTCAAAAAGCTCTCTGTTTTGTCCGCTTAACAAAGCATTTGTTCGTATGCGCCATCGTTGATTTAAGTAGAAAAATCCTGTAAATAACAGTAATATCACCAAACTTACAATCAATGCATAAATCAGCTTATCATACCAATCAATGAAGTCTTCTTTTAGTTTTAATTCTTCTTCAATAATTTCCAAACGACTTTCGTAGTCTTCAATTCCATTTTTGAGAATTATTTCTTCAAACGTTTTATCTTTCTCCTTTAGCTTATGCTTTTCATAGAAATAAATATGCTTTTCTAAAGCTTCTAATTCTGCGGCTTCGTTCTTTTGTTTTCTATAAATCTTGATCAAATCTTCATACGATAATGCTAACAATTCGTAATAATCTGTATCATTTTCATCTGACAATGCAATCGTCTTTTTATAAGCTGTTATTGCTTCTTCTATTTTTTGTTGCCCAGCTAAAACTCGTGCATTAAAATAATGTGCTGTTGGTAATATTTTTGAAGAAATAGGATATGTTGCACTTGTGTCGCAATACGCAATTACTTTGTTGAAACAAGAAGCGGCATTAGTATACTTTTCTTGTGCTAAATATAATTGTCCAATATTATATTTTGGATAAATGGAACTCAGATCTTCTCTAAAATTTTCTGAAAGTGCTAAACTTAGACGTAATTGTTTTTCTGCTTCTTCGTACTTTTTTTGTTTAAATAAATAATAACCGATATTATTATAAATTTTCATCAAACCTTTTTGATTGTTTGATCGTTCATAGTAAGAAATTGCATTTCGATAATTTTCAATGGCAAGTTCGCCAAACTCCATTCGAATGTAAACAATTCCTAACGTGCGATAGCTTTCTGCAATAAGGCTATCATTTTCTATAAAATTAGCGTGTTTTAAGGCTTTTTGACTGGAAGCAAGTGCTTGATTAAATTTTCGTTTTGAAGACAATTCTTTCGCTATAGCGTGCAAATTAATAATGCTATCTTTATCTACGGTACGATTTATTTGTCCATGCGATATAGAAACAAAGACAATACATAATAAAAACACACGTATGGTACCCATGGTTTGCGAGTAGGCTAAAAATCTGCTGAAAAAGATACAAAAATTAGCGGTGTAATCTAACTTTTTTTGATACGCAATTTGTAAACAACTAGTTCTCAGGATCCATTACTACGTAATACCTAGGATCATCAATTGCATCTTCAATCACATTCGCTAATTTAGGAGAAGCTTTAACCATTAAAGCCTTACAATCTTCACTTAAATGTTTGACACGTAACTCTTTTCCTGCAGTTTCGTACTTCTTTATTAGATTAAAAATTGCTTCCAAAGCAGAATGATCAGAAACGCGTGATTCCATAAAATCAATCACTACTTTATTCGGATCATTTTTTATATCAAACTTACTATTGAATGCTTGAATACTTCCAAAAAATAATGGCCCAAAAATTTCGTACACTTTAGTTCCATCTTCCAATACTTTTTTACGAGCACGAATACGTTTTGCGTTTTCCCACGAAAATACCAATGCCGAAATTATAACACCTGCAATTACTGCAATTGCTAAATCTTGCCAAACGGTAATTAAAGAAACTGCTATTAAAACAATGGCATCACTTACAGGGATTTTGTTTAAAATTCTAAAACTACTCCATGCAAAGGTTCCAATAACGACCATAAACATGACACCAACTAGTGCCGCAATTGGCACTTGTTCTATTAAACCAGATGCAAATAAGATGAAACATAATAATGCCAATGCGGCTACAACTCCAGATAATCTTCCGCGTCCACCACCTTTGATATTAATAATAGATTGTCCAATCATTGCGCAACCACCCATTCCACCAAACAGACCGTTTAAAAAGTTTGCGCCACCTTGTGCCAAACATTCACGGTTACTATTTCCACGTGTTTCTGTTAATTCGTCAATTAAATTTAATGTCATCAAAGATTCTATCAATCCAATTGCGGCTAAGATAAATGCATAAGGCGCCATCATTAGCAACGCTTCAAAACTCCATAATTCTGCTGTAAATATTTCTGTTTGAAATACTGGCAATCCACCTTTTAATCCGTCAGCTGCTCCGTTACTTCCTTCAACAATAAATGATTTTACTGTAGCAACATCTACATTTCCTAAAATTACAATGGCAGAAACTACAATAATAGCAATCAAAGCTTCTGGTAGTTTTTTGGTCAATTTTGGCAATCCCCACATAATTAACATGGTTAATCCAACCAACCCGAACATTAACCAAAATGATGCATTGCTAAAGAGTGCTGAAAACCAAGCGCCAGCGTCTGACCAAATAGTAACACCATCAGGTGCGATTTTTGGAAACATTGCTAATTGCGACATAAAAATTACAATAGCCAAACCGTTTACAAATCCCATCATTACGGAATGTGGAATCAATCGGACAAATTTTCCAAGCTTAAAAACGCCAGCCAATGCTTGAATAACTCCAACCATTAATAACGTAATAAATAAAAATTGTAATCCTTGTTCTCCTATACCGCCATCAAGTCCGAAAGCGTTTCCTTTTTTTACCAACGCCACCATTACAACTGCCATGGCTCCTGTAGCTCCAGAAATCATTCCTGGGCGTCCGCCAAAAATAGCTGTAATTAATCCCATCATAAATGCTCCATACAATCCAACCATTGGTGGAACATCGGCTACAAAGGCAAAAGCAACCGCTTCTGGCACTAATGCCAACGCAACTGTTAATCCACTTAAAATATCATTTTTGGCATTCGCCGCTCTCTTTCTAATAAACTCAGTCATAATTCTTTGCTATTGTAATTCTTAAAAATAAGAAGCGGCAAAAATACAGTTATTATTTCTACTGACAAGTTTTTAGATGTATGAACTGTAACTAATAAAATTAATTTCGTTGGTTTTATCTAAATTTTAGAAAAGAAGGTTCTATTTTTTTGACTAAGTTTGAAAAGCCAAAATCAATTTTCATGAAAAAACTACTTTTCCTTTGCTCTTTTACATTATTTTTTGCGTGTACTTCTGAACAAAAAGATTCAAAAAACACCTTTGATTTTACAACTACATTTGAAAAATCTGGCGGAACACAAACACCAACGTATCCAGAAGTAATTAACTATTATGAAAATTTAGCTGACAGTTACACTCAAATTCAGTTGGAAACGATTGGGAATACAGATTCGGGCAAACCACTACATTTGGTAACGTTTACTCCTGATGGGAATTTTGATTTTGATACGATTCGAAAAGAAAAAACAGTTCTATTAATAAATAATGGAATTCACCCTGGCGAAAGTGATGGAATAGATGCTACCATGATGTTATTTAGAGATTTGGCAAACGGAACAAAAAAAGCACCTAAAAATGTTGTAATAACTGCAATTCCTGTATATAATGTTGGCGGAAGCTTGAATCGTAATTCGGGTACAAGAGCTAATCAAAATGGTCCAGAAGCGTATGGTTTCCGTGGAAATGCTAGAAACTATGATTTAAATCGTGATTTTATAAAATCTGATACACGAAACGCAAAAGCCTTTGCAACAATTTTTCATAAAGTACAACCTGATGTTTTTGTAGACAATCATGTGAGTAATGGTGCGGATTATCAATATACATTGACACATTTATTTACACAACATAATAAATTAGGGCATGAAGCTGGCAACTTTTTACACAAAACAATGATGCCAGATTTGGAGAAAACATTGCAACAGAATAATTGGGACATTACGCCGTATGTAAATGTTTTTGGTAGCACACCAGAAGCTGGATTTTCGCAATTTATGGATTCTCCAAGATATTCTACTGGCTACACAACTTTGTTTAACACACTTGGTTTAATGGTGGAAACACACATGCTAAAACCGTATAAACAACGTGTAGAAGGAACGTATGCATTAATGGATGCGTTGATTGAAAATATTGAAACAAAACATCACAAAGACATTAAATCAATTCGTGCAAAAACACATACATCTTTTGTAAATGCTAAAACGTATCCTGTACAATGGGAATTGGATAAAAACAATACAACAACATTAAATTTTAAAGGATATGAAGGTCATTTTATTGAAAGTGATTTAACAGGTCAAAAACGCTTGCAGTACGATGCAACAAAACCATTTACGAAAGAAGTTACGTATTCAAATTATTTTAAATCAAAAAAAGAAGTTGTTGTTCCAAAAGCATATGTAATTCCGAAAGGTTGGCATGATATTATTGAGCTTTTACAATTGAATAATGTAGCAATGACAACACTCAAAAAAGATACAATTATTTCAGTTGAAACATATTATATTAAAGATTTCAAAACCTATACAAATCCGTATGAAGGTCATTATACTCATTACAACACGGAAGTAAAAAAAACGGCACAAAATATTGGGTTTACTGAAGGAGATTTTATCGTACAGACAAATCAAACTGCGTTTCGATATTTATTGGAAACCTTAGAGCCTGAAGCCGTAGATTCGTTCTTTAATTGGAACTTTTTTGATACTATTCTACAACAAAAAGAAGGATTCTCAGCGTATGTTTTTGAAGATGAAGCCAAAGAGTTACTGGCAAATAATGCTGTATGGCAAAAGGAGTTTAACGAACTGAAAGCTTCCGATGAAAAATTCACGAATAGCGCATCACAACAATTACGTTGGATTTACAAAAAATCTGATCATTACGAAAAAGCACACATGCGTTATCCTATTTTTAGGATTTTGAAGTAATTTATATCTCGTCATCAGCTCGATGTGAAAAAAATATTTCCTTGATACCAAATCATCTATGGAAACAATACTCAGTTTTTTATTCTAAAAATCTAATAATTTAAGAATCTTAATTAAAATAGTAATTTTATATTTTCATATGAATTTTGAAGTGCTTCCGTAGTTTCAGCTTCGTTTTTCCACACAACTTCAACAATATCTTCTTCAAATTCTGGAAACAATTCGCCATCATATTCAGTGCGCATAGTGTACCAATGTGTTAATTTTAAACGATATTCACCGTTGCGTTTAAACACATGATAGGTTTTTGTAATAAAATCTGTAATCGTTAAACCTTTCACACCAGTTTCTTCTTCTACTTCACGAATAGCAGTTTCTTTGATATCTTCTCCTTTTTCTGTTTTTCCTTTCGGCAAATCCCACTTTCCGTTTCTAAGAATAAATAAAACATCATTATTTTCATTTTTCACCAATCCGCCAGCGGCTTCAACCAAAGGCAATTTTGTAGCTAATAATGGTAGTATTTCATCACATTTATCGTGATAAAGGATCGCTTTGTCTAATTTTTTAGAAGTCATTTTTCCAATAAGCCACTCGAAATCAACGTCTTTCAATAAAAAAGTGTCGGAAATTTCATGCTTATTTATTTCATTTGATAGAATAATAAGCTTTTCATTGATAAAAACTTTATACATTTGCATTATGATTTTTGATAAAAATACAGCTAAAAAGACTGCCGAATTATTATTGCAAATTAACGCAATTAAATTACAACCGCAAGAACCTTTTACATGGGCTTCTGGTTGGCAATCTCCAATATATTGTGATAATAGAATTACGTTGTCGTTTCCACCGATTCGGAATTACTTACGAGAACAATTCGCAAAACATATTGAAAAAGAATACGGAAAACCCGATGTTATTGCTGGTGTAGCTACTGGCGCTATTGGAATTGGAATTTTAGTAGCCGAATATTTAGGACTTCCATTTGTATATGTGCGGCCAGAAGCTAAAAAGCACGGAAGACAAAACCAAATTGAAGGTTTTATCCAAAAAGGTCAAAATGTGGTTGTCGTAGAAGATTTGATAAGTACGGGAAAAAGTAGCTTAAACGCCGTAAAAGCGTTGAAAGAAGCAGCAGTAAATGTAAAAGGAATGGTGGCTATTTTTTCGTATAATTTTGATATTGCGAAAGAAAACTTCGAAAATGCAAATGTACAATTGAATACATTGAGCAATTACGAAAACTTACTTGAGCAAGCTTTAGATACTAATTATATAACGTCTGCCGAATTAGAAACGTTAGAAGATTGGCGAAAAGATCCTTCAAATTGGAACGCAAATTGATTAGAATACCCAAATAAAAAATAATAGATGAATTTAGAAAGCTCAAAAGTTACCGTAGCAAAATCGCCCCAAGAACTTTACGATTTTTTGACAAATGTTGAGAATTTTGAAAAATTAATGCCAGAAAGCATTAGTAAATTCGAAGTTTTAGCCGAAGGAAAATTTCTTTTTGCATTAAAAGGAATGCCAGAAATTGTATTAAAATTAAAAGAAAGTACACCTCCAAACCAAGTTGTTTTAGGAGCTGCATCTGATAAATTACCATTTACTCTTATAGGAAATATTAAGGAATTAGAACCTGGAAAAAGTGAAGCACAACTAGCTTTTGAAGGAGATTTTAATCCTATGATGGCAATGATGATAAAAGGACCAATTGGAAAATTTATCAATACGCTTGCTGAAAATATGGGCAAACTGTAAACGTAAATTTTACTAAAAACACCTACTGAAAAGCTAAATAATGATACCATTGTTTGGCTTTTTTTGTTTGAATTAAATAAAGGATTCTAAGTACTTCTCGATACTAATTTGCGGCGCAGATTCACGCGAACAGACCGCTAGATTATTAACACTCAACGCGAAACGAACCAAAACCTTAAATCATTGAATCTTTAAATTTTTGAATTGAGCAAAGCGATTTAATACATCAACTTAATCTCTTTCAAATCAAAAGTTTCCACAATTTCATCTTCTAACAAAACAATCAGTTTTCCATCTTCATCAACACCTTGAATAAATCCCATAAAAAAATCACCATTTAATTTTCTAAACGTTGAAGGTTTATCTTTTCGAAATAACAACGATTCGTACTCCGTTTTCAATATATCAAAAGATCGATCAGTAATCAAACGGGAATACTTTTTTAATTGATTTGTAATTTGAAACATCACTTCATCTAAATCAAAATGAATTCCAGTTATTTTTTTTAATGAAGAAGCATTTATACCAATTTCAAACGTTGTTTGATTCACATTCAAACCAATTCCAATAATTGCGGCTGTCATTTTGCTATTTTGTATGACACTTTCAATTAAAATTCCACATATTTTCTGACTCTCTGACAAAATGTCGTTAGGCCATTTAATTGCTAATTTAGGAATATGAAAATTTGTTAGCGCATTATAAATAGCAAGTGAAGTTGCCATGCTAATATAGAAACCTTCATCAACGTCCAAACAAGAAATCTTTTTAAAGACACTAAACGTAAGGTTTTTGCCTTTTTCAGTACTCCAAGTTGTGCCCATTTGTCCTTTACCAGCTGTTTGTGAATCTGCTATCACAATTGTGAAATCTTCCAGTAATTCGGTGTTACTCAACTGACGTAAATAGGTATTTGTGGAGTCAATGGCATCAAGTTTGATTATTTTCATTGTATATTTAAAAATTCTTTAAGTATTCTTTATGATAATGGTGTTATAAATAACATTTAAAAGTAATACTTTTGTACAAAATACAAATAATTGAATGACGAAAACTGAGGTTAGTACGGATCAATTGATCACGGGCATCGTAAAAGGGATAGAAGAAGTGAAAGGAAATGATATCACTATCTTGGATTTACGAGAAATAGAAAATACAGTTTGTGACTACTTTATAATATGCAATGGTACATCTAATACACAAGTAAATGCCATTGTAGGTTCTGTTCAAAAAATGGTTAGTAAAGAATTAAAAGACAAACCATGGCACATTGAAGGTGCGGACAATGCAGAATGGGTATTGATGGATTACGTGAATGTAGTTGTTCATGTATTTCAAAAACACATCCGTGAATTTTATGATATAGAAGGACTTTGGGGAGATGCTAAAGTGACTACTATTCAAGCAAATTATTAAAAATTACATTTTCATTTAATGGCAAACAATAACAAGAACATTGATAAAAAACCCAAGTTCAGTCCGTATTGGATTTATGGAATGGTTGGGCTATTTCTTATTTTTTTAATATTTTCAAATGATGCTGGTTCTGATGACAAGGTAACTTTTACCAAGTTTAAAGAATTAGTTACCTATAACGATATTGAAAAAATTGAAGTTGTAACAAATACGAAAGTCGCTAGGATTTATCTAAAAAAAGGCGCTGCAGAAAAAGACGTTTTTAAAGATTTTGTAAAGAAAAAAAGCAGTTTATCCTTTATGGGAGATTCTCCTGACTTTACAATTAAATATTTAGATTTAGAAAATTTTGAAAAGTATCTGGATGAAGTCAAAGCAACAAACAATTTAGATTTTGAAATTGCTTCAGATCAAGAAAGCAGTAGTATTTCTAGTTTATTAATTAGCATTTTACCTTTTGTCCTCATCATTGGTGTTTGGATTTTTATCATGCGTAGAATGTCTGGCGGCGGTGGCGCTGGCGGAGGTGGACAGATTTTCAACATAGGAAAATCGAAAGCTAAACTTTTTGATGAAAAAACAGACATAAAATCATCTTTTAAAGATGTTGCAGGCTTAGAAGGAGCAAAAGAAGAAGTGCAAGAAATTGTAGATTTCTTAAAAAATCCTGAAAAATATACTTCTCTTGGAGGAAAGATTCCAAAAGGAGCCTTATTAGTAGGACCTCCAGGAACTGGTAAAACTCTATTGGCAAAAGCTGTTGCAGGGGAAGCAAAAGTACCTTTCTTTTCACTTTCTGGTTCTGATTTCGTAGAAATGTTTGTAGGTGTAGGAGCTTCAAGAGTTCGTGACTTATTTAAACAAGCAAAAGAAAAATCGCCAGCAATTATCTTTATTGATGAAATTGACGCGATTGGACGTGCACGTGGAAAAAACAACTTTACAGGTTCAAACGACGAACGTGAAAATACACTAAACCAGTTATTAACGGAAATGGACGGTTTCGGAACCAATACAAACGTTATTGTAATGGCCGCAACAAACCGTGCAGATATTTTAGACAAAGCATTAATGCGTGCTGGACGTTTTGACAGACAAATTTATGTTGATCTTCCAGATATTCGTGAACGTAAGGAAATATTTGAAGTACATTTAAAACCATTAAAGAAAGCTGACAACTTAGATACTGATTTCTTATCAAAACAAACACCAGGGTTTTCTGGAGCTGATATAGCTAATGTTTGTAATGAAGCGGCATTAATTGCGGCTAGAAAAGGTAAAAAAGCCGTAGAAAAACAAGATTTCTTAGATGCCGTTGACAGAATTGTTGGTGGATTAGAAAAGAAAAATAAAATCATTACGCCAGGTGAAAAGAAAACAGTTGCATTCCACGAAGCTGGACATGCTACAGTAAGTTGGTTGTTAGAACATGCCGCACCACTAGTAAAAGTAACTATTGTACCAAGAGGACAATCGTTAGGAGCTGCATGGTATTTA
The DNA here is from genome assembly GCF_965283645.1 of Kordia sp. Lineage (GTDB taxonomy): Bacteria > Bacteroidota > Bacteroidia > Flavobacteriales > Flavobacteriaceae > Kordia. The sequence goes on from NZ_CBDIPG010000001.1 coordinate 1,786,243, forward strand.
CCAGAAGAACGCTTATTAGTTCGTACAGAACAAATGCTGGACGAAATGTGTGCAACTTTAGGAGGTAGAGCTGCTGAAAAAGTAATCTTTGATAAAATTTCTACAGGCGCATTAAGCGATTTAGAAAAAGTTACGAAGCAAGCACGCGCCATGGTAACCGTGTATGGTTTAAATGATAAAATTGGAAACATAACCTATTACGATTCAAGTGGAAACGACAATGGATTCAATAAACCATATAGTGAAGAAACTGCTAAAGTAATTGACAAAGAGATCTCTGATATTATTGAAATTCAATACCAAAGAGCAATTCAATTGTTAGAACAGAACAAAGATAAATTAACAACACTTGCCGAATTACTTTTAGAAAAAGAAGTAATCTTCAAGGATGATTTAATGGGTATTTTCGGAAAAAGACCGTTTGAAAAATCAGACAGTGTTGATAACTCCGAAGAATAGTCTATTATTTTAACAGATATTTATATTTAAAAAATCTCGATTTATCGTTAGCATAAGTCGAGATTTTCTATCTTTACGAAAATATATCTCAACACTAAACTGCATCTTGACTCTATGAGTCTTTTTAAAAAAATTTTTGGCTCCAAATCTAAACCGCAACAGGAAGATAATTCTGTAGATGAGCGAGGAAAGTATATGCCTCAAATAGAACTTCCTATAGATGAGCGATTTACTATCAACTTCAGAAAAAATGGCGGTAAGTTTTTATACTGCGATTCATTTACTGATGTTTATAATAGTTTGGAAAGTATCCTAATTGAAAACGGTTGGGAAGGCAAAGAAGCACTTTGTTTTGATGAAAAATTGCAAGAACGTTTTGACAATTTTGACGTTCGTTTCTCAAAAATCAACATGAATGCTAGTTTTTATTTGGCTTCATGCGAGTATTTAATTGCAGATAATGGTTCTATTTTGGTTTGTTCGAATCAAATTAAAGAAAAAAAACTAAACGATTTACCTGATAATTTCGTCATTCTTGCCACTACAAGTCAACTTGTTGGTACCATTGGCGAAGGTTTGCGAGGTATCAAGAACAAATACAAGTCTAATTTTCCAAATAACATCACTACTATCAAGCATTTTCAAGTGCAGGAAGAAAAGGACTTTTTATCTTATGGAAGTAGCTCAAAAAACTTATATTTGTTGCTATTGGAAGACCTCTAAAATGAAAGAACTTTTAACGCGATCTTTATCTGGATTAATTTTTATCTCACTATTAATTTTTTCAGTATTTTATTCTGAAACAGCTATTTTAGTTGTCTTCGTAATTTTCGGGTTGGTTTGTATGTCAGAATTTAGCAAACTTATCAATCTTAGAGGATTTATTCAATACATCATATTTTTAGCCATTGTAGGCGTTTTTGCGTATTGGAAACCAAGTCAAGAAGCCACTATGATTTTATTAGTGTTTTCTATATTTGTTTCTTTTTTCTTAATTCAAGATTTATTCACCAAAAAGGTAATTCCACTTTTTCAATTTAAAAAATTTTTACTAGCTACCTTTTACATCAGTAGTAGTTTTGCATTCTTATTATTAATCCCAAGTGCCGCAGGAACCTACGAACCTTGTATTATTTTAGGAAGTTTCATCTTAGTTTGGGTAAACGATTCTTTCGCGTATTTGACAGGGAAAAACTTTGGTAGACAAAAATTATTTGAACGCATTTCTCCAAAGAAAACGGTTGAAGGTTTTTTAGGTGGATTGCTTTTTTCTTGTGTTGCTAGTTATTTTATAGCTAAATTTACATTAACGTTAAGTTTTGGAAGTTGGCTTATTTTAGCAATTATTATAAGTTCTATAGGAACTATTGGCGATTTGATTCAATCAAAATTCAAAAGACAAGCCAATGTAAAAGATAGTGGTTCTATATTGCCAGGTCATGGCGGTATTTTTGACCGATTGGACAGCATGATATTTTCTGCGCCATTTATTTATTTGTTTTTAAAGGTATTACATTATGTTTCATAAAGAAGGATATAAAATTATCATTGTAACATTCATTATTGTTGCAGCCATTGTTATTACAGCAGACAAAGTTGATACTGCTTGGATTAAATATTTATTGCAAGGAGTTGCAGTTGTTTTTTTAATTTTGATTCTACAATTTTTTAGAAATCCAAAACGTACAACACCCAAAAATGATGCACACGTTATTGCACCTGTTGATGGAAAAGTAGTTGTAATTGAAGAAGTATTTGAAAAAGAATATTTTAAAGAAAAGCGTTTGCAAGTATCTATATTTATGTCACCTATAAATGTACATGTAACACGCTATGCCGTTGGTGGAACGGTAAAATATAGTAAATATCATCCTGGAAAATTCTTAGTAGCTTGGCATCCAAAAGCTTCTGAAGAAAATGAACGTACAACAATTGTTGTCGAAAACGAAACATACGGCACTATTTTATACCGACAAATTGCTGGTGCTTTGGCAAAAAGAATTGTAAATTATGCCGAAGAAAACGCAACAGCCGTTCAAGGTGAAGATGCTGGTTTTATAAAATTTGGTTCACGTGTAGATTTATTTCTTCCGTTAGATACAACTATCAATGTAAAACTGAATCAAACTGTAAAAGGTGGCGTTGATGTAATCGCTATGAAGTAATGAGTACGTCGAAGTTAGACATAGAATTTTTTGAAGCCGTAGAGCGCGTAAACAATAGTACATCTGCATTTCCCGCAGATTTTCTATTGCGGTTATATGCATATTACAAAAAGGCAACAAACAATTACGATAAGCCTGGTAGTCGCAGACCTATTATCAACGCGTTTAAAATGAATGCACTTTTACAAACGCAAGATATTTCTCCTGAAGAAGCAAAAAAAGCATACATAGAATTAGTAGATTCATATTTTGAAGCCCAATAATAACTTTCCTATTTCTCTAAAACTGTGTTTATTTCTAATTACATGGTTTGGCTTTTTAATTGTATTTGAAATCATTTCTCAAATTTGGATTCCACAATCGACTCAAGAAATTGAAGGAGTTGCCTCTTTACCTGCAAAAACTATTTCTCGTTTCATGCAACTACTAGGAACACTTGGAAGCATTTGGGTTTTCACAAAATATGTTGATAAAATTCCGTTTAGCTCACTTGGTTTTCACCTAAAAAATAGAGGAAAAGATATCATCTTCGGAATTGTATTAGGTTTTGCTATTATGGCAATTGCCTACTACTCTTTACTTAGTTTAAATCAAATTTCGCTTAATTCTTACGTTGTAAATACTAAAGGAATTATTTATAGTATTATTTTTTTTATCATCATTTCATTAATTGAAGAAATTTTATGTAGAGGTTACATTTTGAATCAATTACTACAAACTTCTAATAAATACGTCGCGCTTGTAATTTCATCAATCATTTTTACAGCGTTACATTCGTTAAATCCGAACATGGGAACAATTCCTGTGCTCAATTTATTTCTTGCAGGAATTTTGCTTGGAATCACCTATATCTACACAAAAAACCTATGGTTTCCGATTGCGTTGCACTTTAGCTGGAACTTTTTTCAAGGTTCTATTTTTGGATTTGAAGTCAGCGGACAAAAACTGTATTCTGTTATTCAACAAACACGAGCTGAAGATAACTTATTAAATGGTGGTAGTTTTGGGTTTGAAGGTTCACTCCTAGCTACTTTTATGATACTAATTTGTATTTTTCTTATCAATTGGTATTATAAAAAGAGAACTTCTTAGAGTTGCTTCGCGCTTAGAATTTGTTAGATTTTTTAAATAATTCCTACCATAAAAAAGCGCATCAAATAGTTGTTTTATGAGAATTTTAAGACTATACATTTTATAAAGTATATATATGATAGTATCTTTAATGCTTAACAATAAAAAAGAAAAAAATGAAAACATTATACGAAGCAACTACGCAAGCAATTGGTGGTAGAGAAGGAAAAGTACACTCAGAAGATAGTCCAATAGATTTTAATTTGTCTGTCCCAAAATCTATGGGCGGAAAAGGTGGAAATGGCGCAAATCCTGAACAACTTTTTGGAGCAGCGTACGCAGCCTGTTTTGGAGGTGCAATACAAGCTGTTGCCAAAAACGAAGGAATCGATATTAATAATGAAGAACTCAGCATAACTGCCATTATTGGTTTTTGCAAAGATGACGACGGCTTTTTTTTAGAAGCAACGTTAGATTGCTTCATTCCTGGAGTTGATCTTAAAACTGGTGAAGATTTAGTAGAAAAAGCACACGAAGTTTGCCCGTTTAGTAAGGCAACTCGTGATAATATTACCGTAAATTTAAATTTATTATTGGACGAATAATATTTCGCTTCAAATAACTTTTTAAAATCATAAAAAATCGTCTGGAAAGTAATTTCTGGGCGATTTTTTATGATTTCTGAGCATCATGTTGAACTTTTACACTGAGCGAATTCGTAGTGTGATTCAGCTTGTTATTAGTGTGAAAAATTGATAATTATTTTCCAGATTCTTCTTCTTTAATTTTTTTTACATAAGGAAATACAAAGTACAAACTTAGTAGTAGAAATAAGATTGGTTGTTGTAATTCCTTGACAAGATTTTTGCCTTGTGACACAGATTCCCAATCAATAAAAATTGAAGAAATTCCCGCGCAAATTGTCATCGTAAATATTATGATGAATAAAACTAATTTTGATGGTTTCCACATGGTGTATTCTTTTTTTAGATTCTTACTTGTTTATCACTTAAACATTGCGTTCCAAAATTATTGAGAGCTACTAAATGTAAAGCAATAGCGCCAGCACAAGCTACTATAGTTGCACAAGAACTCAATCCAGCAGTAGCTGCAGTCAAAGCAAGTGTCGCTCCAGCACAGCCCCAAAAGCCTTTCGCTAATATATTTTCAGCAATAAATAGTTCTGGGTGATATAAATTAATACTTTTTACTGTATTTGCGAAAATATTTAATTTTTGAAATTCTTCTGTACTTAAATTTAATGCTAATGCATTTTTTTCAAATTCTTTCAACGCATAATCAAAGTCAAAATCTATCAGATCTCGAAGAAATGATTCTGTTAAATCTACATTATATTGATTGATCCAACCCAGCTTTAAACTTTTATTTAATATGTATTCCATGTCGTGACCAAATAAATCTGGTAGCAATTCAGGATAAGAAAGGTTTGTTTCAAATTCTTCATTAAGATTATCTAATATTTCTTGATTAATATTTAAGAAGGAAGTAGATTTACTGAGAGTTAGATTAGTCAAAAATTGTTGATTTATTGTGAAGAATTCATGCGCACTGTAATCAAAGTTTTGATTTTCACTAGAAACTTCTTCATACTGGCTACAAGATGTAAACATTATCAAAAGGGAAGAAACTACTGCTATGTATGATCTAACGGAAAGCTTTATACTACTCATTTTTCAATATTTAATAATTAACTTTCACAAATGTAATCCTTTGACTACATGTCAATAAGACTTAAACCTTACTAATTTTACGGTTTTTCATTAAAAATTTATGTATCCTTGAAATCACCTCTCAATCTTTAAAATAAAAAACAGCATTTAAAATTACTTCTGCACATGGTTTTTATCATTAACGATTAACGACTTTAGCTTCATTTGCGAAGCTGAATCAAGTTCAGCATGACGTAGAAATTGGTTTTTCAATCTTTCAATCTTTCAATCTTTCAATCAAAAAAAAACCATCTAAAGAATTTCTTCCTTAAACGGCTTTTGATTTATAATTATTCTATTACGTTTCAAAGTACTTCTCGATACAATTTTTCTTCATTTCATTCCAAAAAACCACTCGAAGTGACGGCTCATTTTTTTGATGAACAACCTTAAATTATTGAGTTATCAAATTAACGAAAAGTGAGCTTCGCGAATAAACCCGCAAAACCAACATTTTCAAATTGTCAAATTAATTAGCGAAGCGATTCCAAACTAGCCTTCAACGTTTCAATCTTAGCTTCTGAATCCGCTACAATTTTTCGTTGTTTGTCTACGACAACTTCTTTTGCGTTATTCACAAACTTCTCATTGTTCAACATTCCTTGTGCACGTTTTAATGAACCTTGAACATATTCTAATTCTTTGGTTAGCTTTTCAATTTCGGCATCAATATCAATAGCGCCTTCCATCGGAATAAAATATTCATTCGATTTTACACGAAACGACAATGCGCCTTCTAACTTTTCGTCGCTGTAACTGATATTCTCAATATTTCCAAGCTTTGCAATTGCCGCATTTAAATTTTCCGTAGCATTTTCATTATTTACAATTGTTAATGATAGTGCATCTTTCTGTGGAATATTTTTTTCTTTACGAATTGTTCGTATTCCAGATACTACATCCTGAATCATTTCAAAATTAGACAATAAATCACCATTAATTGCTGCCGTTTCTGGCCAGTTTGAAACAACTAGCGCTTCGTCAGACGAACGAGTTGCCATACGCTGCCAAATATCTTCCGTAAGGAAAGGCATAAACGGATGTAATATCTTTAAATTATCTTCAAATAACGAAATTACCGTATCGTAAGTTTTCTTATCAATCGGCGAACCGTACGTTGGTTTTACCATTTCCAAAAACCACGAACAGAAATCATCCCAAACTAATTTGTATGAAATCATTAACGCATCTGAGATTCTGTATTTACTGTATTGATCTTCCAGTTCAATCAACGCTTTTTGGAATTTTGATTTGTACCAATCAATCGCAATTTTTGCAACTGCTGGTTGTTCAACACTATCGCTAACTTCCCAAATTTGTGTTAAGTTGTAAGCATTGTGGATTTTATTTGCGAATCCTTTTCCTTGCATACACAATTTTGAGGTGTAAATTGGCTCTTTTCCAGCCGCTTTCCAAGCATCAATCTGTTTTGGTTTTAAAACCTCTCCTTTTTCATCTACTTGATCGAAATCGAATAGTAAATCGTTTCCTGCCGCTGAACTTAGTAACAATCCAACACGAACTCCATCTGCTCCAAACTCTTCAATTAGTTTTAATGCATCAGGCGAATTTCCTAACGATTTAGACATTTTACGACCTTGTTTATCACGAACTAATCCTGTTAAATAAACATTTGTAAACGGTTTTATGTCTCTATATTCATATCCAGCAATAATCATTCGGGCAACCCAGAAAAATAAAATATCTGGTCCAGTTACCAAATCGTTTGTTGGATAGTAATAGTTAATTTCTTCATTTTCAGGATTTCGGATTCCGTCAAATACACTTATTGGCCACAACCAAGAAGAAAACCACGTATCTAAGGCATCTTCATCTTGTTTTAGATTGGAAATCGTTAAACTATTATTTCCTGTTTTCGCTTTCGCTAGATCTAACGCTTTCTCAGCCGTCTCAGCCACTACGAAATCTTCTTTTCCATCACCAAAATAATACGCAGGAATTTGTTGTCCCCACCAAAGTTGACGAGAAATATTCCAATCGCGGATATTTTCCATCCAATGACTGTACGTATTGTTGAATTTTTTTGGGAATAACTTCACCTCTTCATCTTCCAAAACTGCTTTGATGGCTGGTTTTACCAAATCTTCCATCTTTAAAAACCACTGATCTGATAATCTTGGTTCAATGACAGCTTTCGTGCGTTCCGACGTTCCAACTTTGTTAATATGTTGTTCGGTTTTGATTAAGAAATCTTTTTCTTCAAGTTCTTTAGAAATTTGTTTTCGTACTACAAAACGATCTTTCCCTTCGTAATGCAATCCAAAACTATTCAGCGTAGCATCGTCATTAAAAATATCAATTACTTCCAAATTGTGCTTTTCGCCCAAAGCTTTATCATTTTCATCGTGTGCAGGCGTTACTTTTAAGCAACCTGTACCAAACTCAATATCAACATATTCGTCTTCAATGATAGGAATGACTCTGTTTGCCAACGGAACAATTGCTTTTTTTCCTTTAAGATGTGTATATCGTTCATCATTTGGGTTGATACAAATTGCAGTATCACCCAAAATTGTTTCTGGACGTGTAGTGGCTATCGTTACTTTTTCATCACTTCCTTCAATGGCATATGATAAATAGTATAGATTTCCTTGTTTTTCTTCGTAAATTACTTCTTCATCAGACAATGTTGTTTTTGCTTCAGGATCCCAATTTACCATGCGGTATCCGCGATAAATCAAGCCTTTTTCATATAAATCAACAAACGTTTTAATTACTGACTCTGACATATCGTCATCCATCGTAAACTTTGTTCTGTCCCAATCACAAGAAGCACCTAATTTTTTAAGTTGTTCCAAAATGATTCCACCATGCTTATCTGTCCATTCCCAAGCATGTTTAAGAAATTCTTCACGTGTTAAATCCGCTTTTTGAATTCCTTCTTCTTTCAGCTTGTTAACAACTTTTGCTTCTGTTGCAATTGAAGCATGATCGGTTCCAGGAACCCAACAAGCGTTGAATCCTTTTAATCGTGCTCTACGAATCAATACATCTTGAATGGTATTATTTAACATATGTCCCATGTGCAAGACTCCCGTGACGTTTGGTGGCGGAATTACGATGGTATACGCTTCACGTTCGTCTGGTTTTGAATGGAAATAATTGTGCTCCATCCAATATTGGTACCATTTGTCTTCGATCTTACTTGGATCATACTTTGTTTGAATACTCATTTTTGGTATTGTTTTTGTAATATAATTGGCAAAAGTACTTATATCTGTACTATTTAAAAAGTGTTTTATCACTTTTGCATTTAATTGTTAATTATGTGCAGGTAATACAGATTAGTTTGTATTTTATGAAACAAATTTGTAAGATTCCAAATAAGTACCTAATTTTACACTAATACAAAAAATAGAAATCATGAAAAGAATAGTTACTATATTATTTGTTGGTTTATTCGTCTTTGCTGTTCAAGCACAAGAGAAAACTGCAAAAATCAAGTTTAAAACGGAAACAATTGATTACGGAACAATTGAGAAAGGTGCTGACGGTATCCGTTCATTTGAGTTTACTAATACAGGAGACGCACCATTAATTATTACTAGAGTATATTCTAGTTGTGGTTGTACGATTCCAAAAAAACCAGATGCTCCTATTTTACCAGGAAAAACAGGTGTTATTGAAGTGAAGTATGACACAAAGAGAGTTGGACCAATTAGAAAGACTATTACGGTATATTCTAATGCAGACGAGCCAACAAAAGCAATCAAAATTAAAGGAAAGATTGTTGATCCAAGTAAAGGAAAGAGTATTATGATGAAAGACAAATCAGAGATTGAATCTTAATACAATTATTACATAAAGTACAAATTAAATGCCTTGTCAGTTTTGATGAGGCATTTTTTTTGGCTACAGGAAAGTAAACTTTTAGCTTCAATTTGTTAATTTGTTTATGGAAATTTGCAGGAAGTCGTATTTTCATAATAAGGATGATTGATCACACAACCGAAAACTAAAGAACCTCTTTAAGTCGGAATTCAAAATCGAGTAGCACATTGTTACGATTTACTTTCATCCGTATTTTTTTACCTTCTTTCCCTTCTAGCATTCCAGTTACTCTGTTGAGTGAATATTTGTGCACATAACGTCCATTGATCGATATGATAACATCTCCTTTTATTAAACCTGAATACCCGGCAGGAGAATCTTCTCGTACTTCCGCAACTTCGAATGATTTTACCAGACTAAATTTATTATAATGTTCAAACACAATACTTACTTCTCCAACTGGATTGCCATTTCCGCTAGGACTCGACGAATCTGAAGTACTACGTTTTACAACTTCAGACACTAGTCGCATTCCGTTGTGTTGGAGCTCAATTCCGCTCATATTGTATCGAAATGGATCAGAATAGAAACGACTTTTCCGTAAGCGAATTCGTTTGTTTCCATAATCTATAACAACTTTGAAACGTTTTAATATTTCACCGCCAATACTACCATTTCGCTCTTTAAAATTCTTTACATATACAATTGCAGACGAATCTGGAAAGGCAACTTTAGCATTTTTAAATGAAAAACCGCCCATTGAAAATTTCTTTACTCGCGAACGTTTACCATAAATGCTTCCACTCAGTCCTTTTCCAAGGAAATCATCAAAATTTTTATCAGGAACATTTATATTTAGTTTTTCTTCTTCAAACAGCCACAAAGCGTCACTTCCGCCAGAATCTATCAATAGTTTTACAGGGATTTCTTCACCACTTTCAATAGCAACACTCACATCTATATAGGGTTTACTATGTCGAAATGTAAGTGGAAGATCTACACATTTTCTACAGGATTTGTACGTGTAACTTTCAGGCTTATACAACTTGATTTTTGAATTACTATAGTTAATTTCAACAATAAAATCTTTAAATACATCATATCCAATAATTCCATGAACTGGAACACCCAAACGTGTAGACATGTTTATTTCTTCATCCAAAATGATAAATAGTTCTAAATCTATTTTTTCTACATTTTTTATTTTGAAAGAATTGGATCGTGCACGAACTGCCGAAATTGTACTTCCTGAACCCAAACCTCTAAGTTGTATGCGTTCGCGTTGTTCAATTTCGAGTGAATCACCAGGATTCAGATTGAATAAGATTGGTTTATTTACACCAGAATCTAACAAAAAAGACATTTCAACACCATTTACTTCAACAGGTATCAAAATTAAATTATTTAGAAGTTCAAACGGAATTGTGACTTTATCTTTGCCTTTAGGCATCATGAATTTATATTGTGCTTGCGCAAAGCTGGCAATACACAAAAAGAATAGGATGATATGTTTTTTTACTGTAATCAAGCGAAAAAGGGAGTTTGGTAACAACTAAAGATACAAAAATCAGTACGAATTCCCACATAATTCCTCATATTTTAACATTGTTGAAAATGTCCCTCAGAATGTCCCTAATTTAAAATATATTTTGCAATTTTGTTATTCTTAAAACTCAAGAGTATGCCAACTATTTCCAACAAAGGAATTGCAATGCCACAATCACCAATCCGCAAATTGGTTCCGTACGCTGAAAAAGCTATTAAACAGGGGAAAACTATTTATCATTTAAATATCGGTCAGCCAGATATTAAAACGCCACAAGTAGCTTTGGATGCTGTAAAAGTTCATATGTTAGAAGTGTTAGCATATACAAAATCTGATGGTTCTGAAGAGTATAGAAGGAAAATTGCCGATTATTACGAAAAGCATGATGTGCATGTAACTTCTTCTAATATTATTGTAACAACTGGTGGAAGTGAAGCATTGGCTTTTGCTTTTGGAAGTACAATGGATGTAGATGATGAAGTGATTATTCCTGAACCGTTTTATGCAAATTATAATGGTTTTTCAACTGCGGCAGGCGTAAAAGTAGTTCCCGTAATTTCTAAAATAGAAGATAATTTTAAATTGCCTCCTATTGAAGAGTTTGAGAAATTAATTACTCCGAAAACAAAAGCGATCTTGATTTGTAATCCTGGAAATCCGACAGGATATTTATATACAAAAGAAGAAATAAAGAAATTAGCGGCAATTGTAAAAAAACACGATTTGTTTTTAATTGCTGATGAAGTATACCGTGAGTTTGCATACGACGGCATGGTACACTATTCAATTATGCAAGAATCTGGTTTGGAAGATCATGCTATTATGATTGATTCAGTTTCGAAGCGTTATAGTATGTGTGGTGCACGAATTGGTTGTATTGTTTCAAAAAATAATGAAGTAATGACTACCGCAATGAAATTTGCACAAGCACGATTATCACCACCTACATTTGCACAAATTGCAAGTGAAGCCGCTTTGGAAACGCCTCAAAGTTATTTTGATGATGTTATTGATGATTATGTAAAAAGACGTGACACCTTAGTTTCAGAATTGAAAAAGATTGAAGGTGTACGTGTGGCAAATCCGAAAGGAGCTTTTTATTGTATTGCCGAATTACCTGTTGAGAATGCAGAAGATTTTGCAAAGTGGTTATTGGAAAGCTTTGATTATGAGGGAGAAACAATTATGGTTGCACCTGCGGCTGGATTTTACTCTTCACCAAATACAGGACTGAATCAAATTAGAATTGCCTATGTGCTAAATGAAAGTAGTTTGATAAAAGCTGTAACTATTTTAAAAGAAGCTTTAATAGCGTATAATGCATAATTTTTGATTTAAAAAAATAACTATTTGATTTCTATACAACATAACAAATCGCTGAAAGAATTTAATACTTTTGGTATTGACGCAAAAGCGAAGAATTTTATTGCCATTACAAATATTTCTGAACTTATGGTTGCATTGCAATTAGAAGAATTTTCAACATATTTTATACTTGGTGGTGGAAGTAATATGTTGTTGACACAAGATATTGAAATTCCTGTATTGCATATTAACAACAAGGGAAAAAGAGTTGTGCTTTCTACTGAAAATGAAGTAATTGTAGAAATTCAAGCTGGAGAAAATTGGCATGAATTTGTTCTTTGGTGTATCGAAAATGATTTTGGCGGTGTTGAAAATTTATCATTAATTCCAGGAAACGTTGGAACTTCTCCAATTCAAAATATTGGTGCTTACGGCGTTGAATTAAAAGATACGTTTGTAAGTTGTGCAACTATTAATATCGAAACGCAAGAGCAGAAAGTGTTTAAGCTTGAAGACTGTAATTTTGGATATCGAAATTCAATATTTAAGAATGAAGTAAAAGGCAACTACATTATAACGTCAGTAGTTTTTAAATTGACTCGGAAACACCACAAACTCAATACTTCATACGGCGCAATTCAGCAAGAATTGGAAAGCAATCAGATTACAAATCCTACAATCAAAAATGTTAGTGATGCCGTTATTGCAATTCGCGAGCGCAAGTTGCCAAATCCAAAAGAAATTGGAAATAGTGGTAGTTTTTTTAAAAATCCTGTGATTTCAAAAGAGGATTTTGATATTCTACAAAACAAGCACGAAAACGTGCCACATTATGTGGTTTCAGATACAGAAATTAAAGTTCCTGCAGGTTGGCTTATTGAACAATGCGGTTTTAAAGGAAAACGATTTGGAGACGCTGGTGTTCATAAAAATCAAGCGTTGGTTTTGGTAAATTATGACAATGCTACTGGCGCAGAAATTCTCGCATTAGCGAAAAAAATACAAGAAACGGTTTTAGATAAATTCAATATTGCTATTGAAGCGGAAGTGAATGTGATATCTTAGATCGCTCTGCTAGATCGCGCTTATGCGCTTTTAGTGAGTTTTCGGATAGTTGAATTTAAGTCGCTTTGCTGCTTTTCTGTTTGTTTGTAGATTTGTTTATTCGTTGTTTGATTTTTTTTAATTTAATATTCAGTATTTTTAATTTATCACTTTCTAAATTATGTTAAAATATATTATTCTCTTTATTGCATTCACAACCATTTGCTTTGGACAAAATCAAAAATGCGAATTATTATTTAATGATGGCACAACAATAGAAGGATATGGAAGTTTGACTAACAAAGATAAAATCAAATTTAGATTAGATCGAAATAGCAAACCTGATACTTGGGATCATACCAACGTAAAACGTATTACTTTTTTTGGCTTTGAAAATTTAAAAGTAACTTATCAATATGTAAAAATGATGTTTTCAACAAAACGAAAACTACTTGAAGTTGTTGTTGATGGAGAAGTCAAATTACTTGCTGACGTAAAAAGTGAATGGATGAGTTTGGGAAAACCCTGGAATAATACAAAGATAGATGCAACTGAATTATTCCTTATTAAACACAATGAAAAAGAATTAACTCCTGTTAACTTGGGCTTGTTTGGTAATTGGAAAAAGAAATTACTACGTTATTTTGAAGATTGTCCTGAAGTTACCGATGGAATTAAATCAGGCGAATACAATAGAAATAATATAAAAACTTTGGTAGAAGATTATAATATTTACTGCACAGAATAGAAATTAACTCCAACTTTCTTCAACTCTAATATAGTTTTGGGTTTTAATTCACTTTAATTTTTTCACTTTAAACTTTAAACTTTCAACTTTTCACTTTTCACTTTTCACTTTTCTTTATTCGTTATTCAAAAAAATAATTTAGCATTCAACATTTATAATTTCAAACAACTATTTCTTAGGCGGATATTCTTCCAACACTTTCAACAAAATTGTTCTAAAATACGCTTCTCGTTGTTGCGGTGTAGCTACTTCTCTATAATAACCTTCTGCGACTGCTTGCCAGAACAATTCGTCTTTCCGAACATCTACGAAATCGAAAATCAATTGCTGATTCAACTTAGAAGTACCAATTGGCAATCCAATAGAAATTCCGCCACCACCATTTCGTCCACCGCCGCCGACACCAACGCCAACTGCACTATTTTGATTATTTTCAAAGGCACTTGCCATGATATTAACATAAAAATCAGGCATTTCCTTCTTTACAAAACCGCGCGATTGTAAAATAGAATCTGTTTGTCTTATCAACCGTTTTGTATCCAATTCGCTCAAACCAGATTCAAATTCTGGATAAAAATTATACGATCTATACACTGAAAAATCTAACTTCTCATCATAATCATACATAACTTTTGGTGCGGAACATCCAACAATTAAAACCAACAAGCAAATCATTCCTAAATACTTCATAACGCTATCTTTTTGTTTGAAAACTCACCTACAAGATATCAAAAATTATTCCATAAAAAGCTGTATCTTTGTCGTAGATTTATTGAGTACCAAAAAAATCATAAAAACATGAAACTCGCATTATTAACAATTGGTTTATTATTAGTAGGTGTTGCAGGAATTGCAATTAAACTTTGGGCAAAAAAAGATGGAGAATTTGCAGGAACATGCGCAAGTCAAAACCCGATGTTAAATAAAAATGGAGATGCATGTGGTTTTTGTGGAAAAACTCCAGATCAATTTGATTCATGTGCTGAACCTCAACATCAGTAGGACTTCTCCCCTTTTATGACACCATTACTTTTGTACGTTTTTATAGCAATCGCGGCTATACAAGTCATTTATTTTATAGTTTTTAGTGTGTTCGCTTTCGCGAAGATTAAACGCAGTAAAGAACAATATGATATTCCAGTTTCTGTAATTATCTGTGCTAAAAATGAAGCTGAAAATTTGGAAAAACTCATTCCAGAATTATTACAACAATCGTACAAAAAATTTGAAATTGTATTGATAAATGATGCATCTTCTGATGAAACATTGGCTATTATGGAACGTTTTCAAAAAGAACATGACCATATCAAAATTGTAGATGTTGAAAACAACGAAGCCTTTTGGGGAAATAAAAAATATGCACTCACACTCGGAATAAAAGCCGCTACACACAACTATTTATTATTTACAGACGCTGATTGCAAACCTCTTTCCAAACATTGGATTACGGAAATGAGTCAACGTTTTTCAAGTTCAAAAAAGATTGTAATTGGCTATGGTGCTTACGCGAAAAAGAAATACTCGCTTCTAAATCTTTTAATCCGATTTGAAACAGTTATGGCGGCTGTTCAAGCATTTAGTTATGCAAAAATAGGCATTCCATATACGGCTGTCGGTAGAAATTTAGCGTATCACAGAGACGAATTTTATGGTGTAAGTGGTTTTGTAAATCATATGAAAATACGCTCTGGTGATGATGATTTATTTATCAAAGATGCCGCAACGCGTAAAAATACCGCAATTTGTTTCTCTAAAAACAGTTTTACCGTTTCACAAGCAAAAACAAGTTTCTTATCATGGTTTCGCCAAAAACGCAGACATGTAAGTACATCTTCGCATTACAAATTTATACACAAATTCTTATTAGGATTATTCTATACCTCACAACTATTCTTCTGGATTTTAGCCATTGTATTACTATGCACTTCCGTGTGGCAATATGCACTTTGTGTGTTAGCATTCAGAATCATAATTCAATACTTTGTATTGGGTTTCGCGACAAGCAAACTCAAAGAACAAGACGTTTTATATTTGCTACCGATTCTTGAAATCTTTTTAATTATCATACATTTTGGTATCTTTATCACTAATTTGACCTCAAAACCAACGCATTGGAAATAGCAGAAACGATTCTGAAAGCATACATTCAAAAAGCGAAACTAGGCAATCAAGTAGCTTTCAATTTTCTACTTAATTCGTTTTGGAATGATGTATTTGGATTTCAATTAAAGCGTGTTCGCAATGAAAATGACGCAGAAGATATTACCATTCAAACCTTTTCAAAAGCATTTGACAAAATCAATACGTATGATGAAAATTACAAGTTTAAAACGTGGTTGATTACGATTTCTAAAAATGTTCATATTGACTTTTTACGCAAGAAAAAAACGTTAATTGAAACTACGCCGGAACAAGAAGAAGAAGTCTACAGAATTATTGATGACGGACCAACGCCAGAAGATAAAATTATTACGGAACAAAACTTGGCAAAGCTTTTACGTGATATTAAAAAGCTAAAACCACATTACCAAGAAGTAATTAATTTACGGTATTTTCAAGAGTTGAGTTACAAAGAAATTTCGGAACAACTACAAGAACCGATGAACAACGTAAAAGTAAAATTATTACGTGCTAAAAAATTACTCGCAGAAATAATTCAGAAAAAATAATGAATTCATTTTTCAAAAAACTCGGTCCAGGATTATTATTTGCAGGCGCGGCAATTGGTGTTTCGCACTTGGTAAATTCTACAAAAGTTGGTGCCGAATTTGGCTTTGGATTGTTATGGGCATTGTTATTGGTAAATCTGTTTAAATATCCATTCTTTCAATTTGGACCACGATATGCCGCCGCAACAGGCGAAAGTTTACTTGATGGTTATAAAAAACTAAGCAAAGGTTTATTAGTTGCGTATTTCATTCTGTCATTTGCAACCATGTTTACCGTACAAACGGCAGTTACGATTGTTACAGCAGGCTTGGCTTCGCAACTATTTGGAATAGAATTATCTATGCCAATTTGGAGTACCATTATCACGTTAATTTGTTTAGGGATTTTAGTTTTAGGACGTTATAATGTATTAGACAAATTGATGAAAATCATCATTATTACACTAACGATAAGCACAGTTATTGCTGTAGGTTTTGCAATGTTTAACGGAAATGAAGCCTTAAGTGCTGGACAAATTTTCCCAACAGAAATTGGCGGAATCACGTTGTTAATTGTGTTTATGGGATGGATGCCTGCACCGCTTGATATTTCTATTTGGCATTCACTTTGGGCAATTGAAAAGAAAAACGAAACGGAAAGTTTCACTCCAAAAAATGCACTTTTTGATTTTAACTTTGGATACATTGTCACCATTATTCTCGGAATCTGTTTTATGGTGTTGGGCGCGTATGTAATGTTCAACTCTGGAACTGTGTTTTCTCCAAAAGGTGGCGTTTTCGCATCACAACTCATTGATTTATACACACAAAATTTAGGAACAGGAACGTATATTATTATTGCAATTGCAGCATTTACAACCATGTTTAGCACAACATTGACAACTTTAGATGCTTCTCCGAGAGCGATGGCTAAAGCAAGTCAATTACTCTTCGGGAAGTATATAAAACACAGTTATATCTTTTGGATGTTGATTTTAGTTTTCGGTACAATTATCATCATGACGCAATTCTTATCTGAAATGTCTTCTTTAATTCGAATTGCTACCGTATTATCGTTTATCACGGCACCTTTCTATGCGATTTCAAACTACATTCTTATAACTAGTAAACACACGCCGAAAGAATGGCAACCAAAAACTAACTTACGAATTTTAAGTTGGTTGGGAATATTATTCTTAACAGGATTTTCACTTTGGTATCTTTCTAGGTTTTAGGTTTTAGGTCTTGGGTCTTGACTCTTAAACCAACTTTTCATATAGAATTAATACTGAAAAATCTTAAAATTGAATAAAAACCAAGGAACGAATTGACTAACTACCAACAACCCTTTTTTTAAACAGATTCTTTGTATCTTTGCACTTCACATTTCAATGAATAGAATAGAAAAGTTGCTATGAGTATAGAAACAAAAGCAAGTGTACTACCACCTAAAGGAAAACCGAAATGGCTTCGTGTGAAGCTTCCGACAGGAAAGAAATATACCGAACTTCGTGGATTAGTTGATAAATATAAATTAAATACGATTTGTACTTCTGGAAGTTGTCCAAATATGGGCGAATGTTGGGGAGAAGGAACTGCAACCTTTATGATTTTAGGGAATGTGTGTACACGCTCATGCGGATTTTGTGGTGTAAAAACTGGACGACCAGAAACGGTTGCCTGGGATGAACCCGAAAAAGTAGCACGTTCTATAAAAATTATGCAAATAAAACACGCGGTGTTGACTTCGGTAGATCGTGATGATTTGAAAGATATGGGAAGTATCATTTGGGCAGAAACGGTAAAAGCGGTTCGCAGAATGAATCCTACCACAACATTAGAAACCTTAATTCCAGATTTTCAAGGTGTAGAACGTCACATTGATCGTATTGTAGAAGTTGCTCCAGAAGTAGTTTCGCATAATATGGAAACCGTTCGTCGTTTGACGCGTGAAGTACGTATACAAGCAAAATACGATCGTAGTTTAGGTGTGTTGAAGTATTTGAAAGATCAAGGCATTAATAGAACCAAATCGGGTATTATGTTAGGTTTGGGCGAACAAGAAGATGAAGTGATTCAAACACTCCACGATTTGAGTGAAGTAAATGTTGATGTGGTAACTATTGGACAGTATTTACAACCAAGTAAGAAGCATTTACCTGTACAGCAATTCATTACGCCAGATCAGTTTAATAAATACCGTGAAATTGGTTTAGAGTTAGGCTTCCGTCATGTTGAAAGTGGCGCGTTGGTACGTTCGTCGTATAAAGCACATAAACATATTCTTTAATTGACGTTTACGTCATGCTGAACTTGATTCAGCACCTCATCATATAATTTTAAAGGCTATTGGCTTCTTGCTTTTAGCTTTTTGCTTTTTTTCCGTCATTATGAGAAGCGGTAGCGACGAAGTAATCTGTTTCTAGGTTGGGTTTTGGGTTTTGGGTTTTGGGTTTTGGGTTTTAAACGTATCTTTTTACATGTAAAATTCAATATGTAACATTTAGAATTCCAAGAAACAGATTGCCGCGTCACTCCGTTCCTCGTAATAAAATTTCAACTATGCACAATGTAGACAGTTTTTAAGTAAAAGTATTTCTATAACATACTAACACATCTAAAAATCTAAAAAGTCCAATAATCTAAATACGCTTAACTTTCTTTCCTACAAATTTGTATCTTGTATTCGCACAGAAATATCAGAATACAAAAGCAAACATGAGCAAACCACAGGAGATTTTAGAGTTAGAGAAAGTATATGGGATTATGTTAAAGGAAACGAAAGATGAAAAAGATTTTATGTATTGGGAAAACACCAACTTATATCTTTTAAACGACGAACAGCAAATTGTGGGATTGAATCTTTCAAGTAATCAAATTCAAGAAATAAAAAATCTTAATACCCTTATAAATCTTCAAAAATTAAATATTTCAGGCAATCAAATTCAAGAAATGAAAAATCTTGATAACCTTATAAATCTTCAAGAATTATATATTCACAATAATCAAATTCAAGAAATCAAAAATCTTGATAACCTTATAAACCTACAAAAATTATATATTTACAATAATCAAATTCAAGAAATAAAAGATCTTGATAACCTTAAAAACCTTCAACAATTAGATATTTCATCTAATCAAATTTCGGAGATCAAAAACCTTGACAAACTAACATATCTTACTCTATTAAAATTATATAGTAATCAAATTTCGGAGATCAAAAACCTTGACAAACTCATAAACCTTCAACAATTAGATATTTCATCAAATCAAATTCAAGAAATCGATTTTTTAAAATCCATTCTCAAGCTTCCAGAGCTGTACTATTTGGAAGTTGACCATAATCCTTTTTTGGAAGCTGAGAACTTAATTTTAAAAAGTAATGAAAACCACTTAGACACTATTAAAAGTAGCTTGCAAAAGCTAGAAGAAACACAAATTTCTATACAATTGCCTGTAAAAGTCATGCTGTTGGGAAATCATGCGTCGGGTAAATCTACACTTTTAACATATTTACAAACGGAAAAATGCTCTAAAATAGATAAGACTAAGAATTCAAGTACACATGTATTATCGGTTCAACATTCAAAAGAAACTATTAATTATAAATTACCTAAAGCTATTTTTTATGATTTTGGCGGACAAGATTATTATCATGGTATTTACCGAGCGTTTTTTACCCAAGAAACCGTCAATTTATTGGTGTGGCATCCAAAAAGCAATCATAATGAATTGTTAGTAAAAGACAGTAATACATTCGCTACCCGAAATTATAGGCGCGACTATTGGTTGGCACAATTGCAATACGCGTTTGACAAAAAGAATACAGATAAAGAAAAAGTATATGATGAATCCTGTATTACTCATTCAAACCCGTGCTGATGAAGATGCTGCGAAAGAAAATTGGCAGGAAGCGTTTTTAAAACACAATATTGTGGATGAATTTCATATTTCACTCAATATAGATTTTGAGAGTATAAAAAATGAAGCCGCACTCCACTATTTGAACGCTGCTTTTTGGGATACTGTTAAGAAACAAACATCTACAAAAAAAGAACCCGAATGGTATCCTGAGTTTTTGAGTTATATCATAAATACAGAACACGAGAAACCCATTTCACTAGTTGAAATTGAGAAGCATTACCAACGAAAAAAAATAACATCTGACAAAAAGCGAACATATTTACAAGCAGACTTGGAGCAGTTGTCACGTAAAGGCTTGTTATTATATTATAAAGAAGATAAACTTTTAAATGATGTGGCTTGGCTAAATCCTGCGGCTACAGTTGAAGATATTCATAAAACTATTTTAGATAGAGGAAATATAAAAACCAAAGGAAGAATTTCTAAAGAAGCTTTTAAGAAGCGAAAAATTGATCCTAAAATAGAGCAGTTACTCATCAATGAAAAAGTATTATTTTTTGATAAAAGTAGTAAAGAATACATCATTCCTAACTATTTGCCATTGACCTCAGAAGATGATGAAATTTATGACTTGCTCAAATTTGATTTTAACAAACCCACTTTTGTCTTAAAGTTTGAACAGTTTATTCCGTTTGGATTGATCAATCAGTTAATTTGTCATTATGGGCAAAATCCTGAGAAAAAACATTATTGGCGAAATCAGTTGATTTTTACATACGAAAAAGAGTTTAAAGTTTGGATTCAATTGGATTTTTCAAAATTGACCATTTCGGTTTCTATAAAACCAAAAACAGCAAAAGATTCAAAGCTAAATGAAGTTATTCAACAACTTTTTAGAGAGATTTTGTTTTTGTATTGGGATGAAAGAATTCCTAATGTTAAAGAAGAAGATATTAAAAAAGATGTTGACCAAATGGTGAGTACAGAAAAATACGATACAAGAGAAATATTAGATCAATTTTATAAACAAGAATTTAAAAAGTTAACTAAACCCGATGATTTATACATTTCCACAGACAATGATTTTTTTGTGCATTATAATACTTTAAACAATCCAGAGAAAACACAAGAAAGCATCGTTTCGTATGCATTACCAAAAGATAAAAATAATCTCGATAGAAAGCAAGCACGAACGCAACGCAGTTACAAATACCGAAATTTTACTGATAATGAAAACATTAAAAAAATGAAAAAGATATTTATTTCGTATTCCAATGAAGATGTATATTATAAACGAGAGCTAGAAAAGTTCTTAAAACCGTTTCAAAAATTTCAATTGGCTAAATCTTGGAGTTGTGAAGAAATTGATCAAGGTTTGTGGGACGATCAAATTCAAGAAGAATTGGAAAGTTCGGATGTTGTCATTTTTATGATGTCCATGAGTTTTGCGGCTTCCGATTATATTTTAAAAGAAGAAGTGTATAAAACATTTGAACAAATGGCTAAGAATCCTGAGAAAAAGATTGTGTGTGTCTTGGTAAAACAGTTTCCATGGAGTTATTTTTCTTCATTAAAAGATATTTTCAATATTAAAGATGAAATTAGTGATGCAGATAAAGCAGGTTTCGTGCTAGCCAATTTGCCAAATTATCAGTTTCTACCGTATTATGATGAAAAAAATAAAGATGAAGCTAAAAACAAACGTTATTTGCTACCTATTCGAGAATGGGAATTTGAAGAACGCGCGTTTACACAGATTGTAGAGAAACTTGGAGAAATAGTGTAGGTTTCTATTATTTAAAATTCAACATATAGATTTTTAAGAAACAGGTTGCCAAGTCATTATATTCCTCACAATGACCGTTATATTTAAAACATTAATGGATTCCTGCCTACGCAGGAATGACAGTACGTTTTAGAACACTTCTCGATACTTCGACTCCACTCAGCATATATACTTCGCTTGGGCGAATCACTCGAAATGACGGTTTGTAATTTATCTACTATTTTGATTTTAAAAATAACAGATTGCTTCACTGTGTTTGCAATGACACTTTAAAGAGCAGCATCTTATTCACTGTTATGTGATTCTGAATTACACTTCGACTCTGCTCAGGATAAAAGTTCAGGATGACGTTTACTAAAGTCTAACAATCTTGACTCTTGACTCTATTTTCTTTATTCTCCTTTCTCAATACTCACATCTAACTACTCACTACTAAATAAGTGGAATTTCATTCGGTTCTATATAATTATTCTGAATCGCGTAAATAACCAACCCTGCAATGTTTCGCGCTTCGGTTTTAATGAAGAGATTGTTTTTATGTCCTTCCACAGTTCGTGGTGTTATGAAGAGCTTCTCTCCTATTTCTTTGGCCGTTTTTTGGAAACAGATGAGTTTTAAGACTTCTATTTCGCGTTCGGTGAGTTTGTTTTTCTCAATTAGGCTTGGCTTTGGACTTTTGTGTGATATTTGTTCGCGCAACGTTCCTAATTGATCGTCCATAAAGTAAAACCCTTTGTCATAGACTTCTCTTATTATTTCCAACAATTCTAAAGGCGAAATTCCTTTGGGTAAGAATGCCGAAACACCTGTTTTTAACATGAATCCCATAAAGGAACGTTTGTAGTGTGAAGTCATTAATATGACACGAATGCTTGGAGAATTTTTCTTTAAATACTCCGTTACTTCTACGCCATTGATTCCTTTCATGTTTAAATCTAGAATAATGATATCTGGCAATGCACTGTCTGTCGCTAATTTTTCTTTGAGCATTTCACCACTATCCGCTGTATAACAGACTTCTATTCCTTCTTGATTTCCTAAAAAGTCTTTTAGAAGTGATACTATTAATCCATCATCATCTACTAATGCGATTGTTATTTTTTCCATAATTCTTTTTAGTTTTTGAATAGTAGTATATTAAAAGTACCTTTCCCAAGTGTTGATTTCACTTTGTAATTTCCTTTGAGATATTGCACTCTAGTTTCAATATTTTTAGTTCCTAAACCTTTGCTTTTTTTTGTTGTATCGTAGCCTTTTCCATTGTCACAAATACTCAATGCCATGTAATTTTTTGTTTGTTTTAGGTGTAAATGCATTTGTGTTGCATTGGCATGCTTTACTATATTGGTGATAATTTCTTGAATGATTCGTGTAATTTGCACCTTAAAATCGTCCGTATCATTTGTTTCTTCTCTAATATCATACATCGTGTTGATGATGATATGTTGCTCCCAAGGATATAGTAATTCTTTGATGAGTTCGGGAAGCTTGGTAAATTCAATTAGTGGCGG
This sequence comes from Kordia sp., assembly GCF_965283645.1. Classification (GTDB taxonomy): domain Bacteria; phylum Bacteroidota; class Bacteroidia; order Flavobacteriales; family Flavobacteriaceae; genus Kordia. The sequence goes on from NZ_CBDIPG010000001.1 coordinate 1,809,912, forward strand.
ACTTAGATCGTGTGATATTCTACGTGCAATGTTGATGCTTTCATGAAGTGCGTCAATCGTTTTTTGATCTTGCTGTTTTATTTCTTGCTCCATTTTTATGGCTGTCAACTTACCTATTAACCCATCATGAATGTCAGCCGCAATACGATGTCGCTCAATTTCTTGTGTTTTTATCGTAGTTTCAAGTAAGTTTTGTTGATATGCCAATTGTGTTTTTGCTTCTTTTTCTTTTGCTTTAAGTATCTTTTTAAAGATGGCACGCACTAAGAAAATGATCGCTGTTAACAGCACCACTAAAAATATTCCAACAATAATTATCCATAGAATTATCGTTTCGGGCTTTTGCCATGCTTCCATATAAAATAAGTTAAATACGAGTAAAATAATACCAATAAAAATACATGTGCAATTAAGACATACACTGCTAAATAGAAACCTCCGTTGATTAAAAAGTTAATCGGTAACAAAAATAAAAATTCCAACGCAAAAAAACATAAAACGATACTATTGAATGAAAAATAACGCGATTCTCCTTTGATTAATTTCATTTCCTCCTGAATTAATTCAAAGAAATAAATCAACGTCATAATCACAATCAATAAAGGTGTTAATGCTTTGGCATATGGCTGAAATAGTTCTACGTTATTTGCATTCAAATATATAGATTCAGTTAATGTATATAGTACGCCTACGGTTGTTAATATTCGTATTATTTTTTTCTTCTTACATAGCGTATCATATATTTTAAAGAAGATAAGAAGTTCTAACAAACTAAGCACTACATATAAAATAAGATTGTTATTTAAAAGATGCGCCAACACTCTGGAAGAGATATCGATTGCCAAACTTCCTATTAAAAAGTATAACAATAGCTTGGTGATCTTATCTAATTTTTGATAGTAAAATAAACCAACACTCGTACCAATAAACAATACGAGTGGTGATAGATAAGTTAATATTTCTGAAAGCGTACTTGAGTTCATTATGCGGTTCCTGATTGTAATAAAACTCCAAAGTTAGATTCATCTGTAGAGACATGTCCTTCCTGTCCAAATGGTGGAACAGGTCGTGCCATATCTGCAAATTGTGGTTCAAAAGAACTATCAGCTATCGCTCCTTCTACCTTAGTCAATTGAACTGTAGGATTTAAAAAAGCACCTGTAACTGTATTCTGAATCACTAAGTCCATTCTATATTTAGATGGAATTGTTGGATTTGAATTGGGTCTTAAGGCAAAATAACATTTATGCAACTCATTTACGATAAAATCAGCTGTATGAATAACCAAAACTTGCGGAATAAAAGTAATTTTACTGAGCCATTGATCACGCAAGTCATAATTACACCAGTTATCAATCCAAGTAATCAATATATTATTTTCTTGAGGTCTAACCGCTTGATTTTGTGAACTCAAAGGAATAGGATACAGTCCAGAAGTATAAATACTTTTATTAGTAGCAGTATCTAAACTATGCGGAATCACATAAAATTGAATTTTTTGAGAAAGATCCAACGTAACATATATATGTAATCGCTCAGCAGCTTTTAAAGTTGCATCTAAAGTTAATTCAAAATTATTTCCATTTTCTTGAAGTACTGGAATAATTCCTGCATTCACAGGTTCTTCTGTAAGCTTTTTCCAGTTTTCAATATTAGTCTTAAGGTAATTAACGTCTGCCATAATGTTTAAGGGTTTTAAATTGATTAATCTATTAATAAATATTCTTATTCTATTTGATTGTAAATGTAAAAAAAGCATCAAGAATTGCCATGCGTAATTTTACGCATTTCATAGGTACTGTAAGTTTTACACATGTAAAAATTTACCGTACGTAATTTTACCTATTTGCTAAATATCGTAAAAATTACATATAGGTTTTCTCAAATAAATATATAGTTTTACACAGTAATACAAAAAGAATATACTATTGTATGATTACTATTAACAAAAACCCCTAAAAGCCTGCTAAACAAGGTAGGAAAAGAATTTATTCACTCTAAAACTCAACATTATGACAAAAAAAATTACTTTTTTAACATTACTTTTAATGACCTATTTCGCTAATGCGAATAACACATGTGAAACATCATATGAAGATGACTTTTTCGCATTGCCAATATCAGGAAACCAAACTTCTGACTATTCATATGAGGACACTATTTTTAATGATATACAATACATAGCTAACGGAACGGTTATAGACGACATTTCGTATGATGGTTGGCGATTTAACAGCTATCAAAATGAAAGCGGAGTGTATCCTGCTGGCGAAGTTTTAACAAATGATATAAATTCAGGAATCAAACTATACACTTCTGATAGTTCGAATTTTAGTTTTGTAAGTATTGATTACTTAATTGACTTGCGCACAATTTCATCAGTTACCATTACTTTTTATGGTTTTAGAGATGGTGTACAATATAATGTTCAATCTTTTACTGTCCCAGATGATCAAATTGGAACTTTCACCCTCAATTGGCCTGCAGTAGATGAAATACGTGTGGCATCTCCAAGTATGTATATCTTTTTTGACAACTTTAGTATTGGTACAGCAGGAGTTTTATCTGTTGATGATGTTACCCAAAATTCAAAAGATGTGGCATTATTTCCAAATCCAACTAATGATTTTATTGAAATTTCAGGTATCGAAACAGAAGAAGACTATATTATTTACAATACGTTAGGTATGATTGTAAAACAAGGAATCGTAGCTGATCGTAAAAAAATAAATGTTACTGACTTAAAAAGTGCCGTTTATTTTTTAAAGATTGGTAATACAGACACGAAACGATTTGTAAAACAATAATCAACGCAAAATATCTTTTTATTACGGCGAGCGCAATCTTCTTAATTTTTGGAAGGTTGCGCTTTTTACATTGAGATTTTAAAGAATTTTAATCCCTAAAAAATCTAGCTACTCAATTCTCAATACTACTAACTATTTCAATCTAAAATCGTAATTTTGTTTTTCTTTTAAATACATCATACGCATGATTAGAGTTGCTATTAATGGTTTTGGTAGAATTGGTCGAAATTTTTTTCGACTACTCCTCAATCATCCTTCAATTGAAATTGTTGTTATTAATGATTTGGCAGACACACGCACGCTGAGTCATTTGCTAAAGTATGATAGTATTCACGGAGTTTTGCATAAAGATGTAAAACATACTGAAACTGAAATTATAGTTGATGAAAAAAAATATCCTGTCACCAATATTTCAGATATTGCCCAACTTAATTGGCAACCATACCACGTAGATTTTGTTGTAGAAGCTACCGGAAAGTTTAAAACGCAACCACATTTAGAACATCATATTACAAATGGGGCAAAAAAAGTAATTTTAGCGGTTCCGCCACAAGACGAAGAAATTAAAATGGTAGTTTTAGGTGTCAATGAGCATATTTTGGACGGTTCAGAAACTATTATTTCCAATGCTTCATGTACGACAAACAATGCCGCACCAATGATAAAAGTGATCAACGAACTGTGCGGAATTGATCAAGCGTATATTACTACAATTCATTCCTATACAACGGATCAAAGTTTACACGATCAGCCACATCGTGATTTACGCCGCGCACGTGGTGCAAGTCAAAGCATTGTTCCTACTACTACAGGAGCCGCCAAAGCATTGACAAAAATATTTCCTGAATTTTCAGATGTAATTGGTGGTTGTGGAATTCGTGTTCCGGTTCCTGATGGCTCATTGACAGATATCACGTTTAACGTGAAAAAGGAAACGTCAATTGCGGAAATTAATGCAGCTTTTAAAAAAGCGGCAGCAACAAATTTGAAAGGAATTTTATCGTACACGGAAGATCCAATCGTTTCTGTAGATGTTATTGACAATCCATATTCGTGCACATTTGATGCGCTAATGACTTCTGTAATAGGGAAAATGGTGAAAATTATCGGTTGGTATGATAATGAAATCGGGTATTCCCATAGATTAATTGATTTAATTCTATATATTTCAAATAAATAAGTATTTTTGAATAAATCATTACTTCATGGTGTTTAAAGTAAAACACATTATATATTTATTGTTTACTTTATTCTCTGTATTGTCCCAAGCACAGTCAAATGAAACAGTAAAGGACAGTATTGAGCGGTCTTTTGTGGACGTTTACGAATACAAGAAAAAAGCTAAAATGCATCTTGCCTATGAGAAATTAACTACCATTTTAGACCTTTCTGATAGTATTAATGACAAAAAAAGTAGAGCAAAAGCGTATATGCTTCGTGCCGAATTGGAGATTGAAGAAAACTACAAAAACTTCAACCCAGAAGATATTAAAGATATTTTACTCAGAGCGGCACAAATTCAAACTAGTATTGATGATTCACTTGGACTTGGTTACAATTATATTTTACAGGCGTTAACGGCTACCCGAAATACCTCGTATAGCATTGCCGACGAACATTTTAACAAAGCGGAAGCTATCTTTAGTAAATTTCAATCGAAAGATGATATCAACAAGTTAAAATATTATAAAGGTTTATTCTTTTTGAGTCAGGGAATTAACGGAAATGCTATTGAACGTTTTGAAAATTCGTTGCCAATTAACGATGTATATCAACCAAATTATCTTCGTGCCAAAGTTCATTTAAATCTAGCGAAAGCATACAAAAATATTAAGGAATATAAAGATGCAAAACTGAATGCAGAAGCCGCGTTACGAATTGCCACTTCCTATAATTTCCCTATTATAAAGCTTCAAAGTACGCGTATTATTTCAGATACATTTCATGGCATGGGCGATATGGAAAATGCGTATAATTTTCAGTCAAAATACCTAAAAATTAACGATTCTATCTACAATAATGCACGATTACAGCAAGAGATAACGGCAGATGCATATTTTGATAACGAATTTAAAACACGTTATATTGAAGAGTTAAAACGTGAAAACACAGAAGAATCTCAAAAAGGAAAACGAAATAAATTAACTTCAATTTTAAGTTCGGCATTACTGATTATTATTTCATTATTAACGATTTCATTGTATCGAAATAACCAAATTAAGGTAAAAACAAACAACTTATTATTAAAGAAAAACTCTGAATTGCAATTGGCAAAAGATAATGCCGAAAAAGCAATGAAAGCCAAAGCGCAATTTTTATCAACAGTAACACACGAACTCCGGACGCCTTTGTATGCCGTAACTGGTTTGACACATTTATTGTTAGAAGAAAACCCAAGCGAAAGCCAAAAAGAGCATTTAAAATCGTTGAAATTTTCGGGTGATTATCTATTGACGTTTATCAATGATATTCTTCAAGTTAATAAAATTGAAGCACGAAAGTTAGCAGTTGAAAAAGCACCTTTGCAACTTAAAAAAGTATTGAATGATGTTGTAAATTCGCTAACGCAAACTTCTAAAGAAAACAACAATAAAATCATTCTGAATATTGATAAAGGCATTCCTGAAAAATTGGTTGGTGATTATTTAAAAATGTCACAAGTTTTTATCAATTTAATTAGTAATGCATTAAAATTCACCAAAGATGGATTGGTTGAAATCATTGCTACTATTGAACAAGAAAGTGAAACACAACAAAACATTCAGTTTCAAATAAAAGATAATGGAATTGGTATTTCTGATGAAATGCAAGAAAATATTTTTGATAGTTTCTCACAAGGTTCGGTTCAGATTAATCGAAAATATGGTGGAACTGGTTTGGGATTAACCATTGTAAAAAGTTTGTTAGAATTGCTTGAAAGTGATATTCAGCTAGAAAGTAAGCTTGGAAAAGGTTCTAACTTTCGTTTTTCGTTGACTTTTGATAAAATTCCTATTGAAACCATTGAAGCAGAAGCTATTAACGAAGAGAAAACGGATCTTAAGAGTCGTAAATTTAAAGTATTGTTAGTTGAAGATAATAAAATCAACCAAGTAATTACCAAGAAAATTATTGCAAAGCAAAACATGACTTGTGATATTGCAGACGATGGTTATCAAGCAATTGATTACGCACGTAGCAATCGTTATGACTTCATCTTAATGGACATTCACATGCCAGGAATTAGCGGAATTGAAGCGACAAAAGAAATTAGAAAATTTGATGTTTCTACACCAATTATTGCTCTGACTGCAATTTCATTGGACGATAATAAAGATGATTTCTTAAAAGATGGTTTCAATGAAGTAATTTCAAAACCATTTGATCCTGAGATTTTCTACAAAAAGATTTCACATATTCTTTCTTAATTCAACAAGAAATAATTACTCAAAACCATTCATTAACAAATATTTAGTATTCTTAAAAGCTGTAATTTCAACTTTTGGCACACGCTTTGTGTTATACATTTTGAAAGCAAACAAAAGCTATCACGCTTTGTTTTCATTTCACATAAATTTTGGATTGGTTAGTTAAAGAATAAGGCGAGTTGGTTACTCGCCTTTCTTATTTTTGAGAATTTATACTATTTAACTGTGAGTTTGATAACTTTGTATGCATGCGCCTCTAAGTTTTTCTTAGCAACTTTAAGTTCTAAACTATCCATTGAAGCACTTGCTTTGATTGATGCCAAATCGATTAACCGTACCTTGGGCAACACAAAGTATAAAAACACGTATGAATACTTCTTCAAATATTGATTCTAGGAATAACTGTCGCGTTCTACTGATAGTAGAATGCCGAGGAAGTTCCTCATCAATATCATATCTTAAAAAATATAGAATATCTAAACCTAATAAGCTACAATTATCAATCACACTCAAAAAATGAAAAATTGGAATAACATTGGAAAAATAAAAAGTTTAGTGGTTATTATTTTTTGTTTTTTATCGTTATCACTTCTGAATTTTAATGGAGAAACGGAATCAAAAAATGATTTTCACATCGGAATTATTATTCTGACTTTTTGTTCTTTGTGTTATTTCTTCCCTTAATCACAAAATTTTGGAGTTTACTCGGATTTAAGTTTGAAAAACCGAATTGGAATGAAAACCCTATTGTTTTTAAATTCTCAAAAAGTTTGATTTTTTTTCAATTTATAGCTTTTGGTTTATAAGCTCAGGATTTGTAAATGTTTTAGTTGTCGGAGTCTTTAATCAGAGTTTTGACGGAGAAAGTGCGAATTTATTTGTTGCGAGAATTAGCCTTTTAATCGGAATAAAATTAAGCTTGAAATGGCTAAATAAAAGTGGAAGCGAAAAAAAAAACTATAGCCAACAATGTGAAAAATAATGCTATATTAGGTGCTTAATTAAAAGGTAGTTGCGTGTTTGCTACATCTGATTTTCCTTCAGAAAATCCTCGCACGCAAACCCGTTAGCAAACACTTTAACAGTAATGAATAAATTTTTATCAATTTCCTTAATTATTATAACATTTTTTAGCTGTAAAAACAACACTATTTCATATTTCGACCAAGAAACTCCTTCTACAATTCCTAAATTATTTGCACCATCAATTGTTAATACTAGCAATGTCGAACTTAATGTAGTTTTTAATTATGACAATACAGAAATGTTCTTTTCAAGAATTGTGGACAACAGCTTTGTTATTCATAATTCTGAATTAGTTAATGGCAAGTGGTCTGACATTAAACCCATTAAAATGTATGACGATACTATATTATTTTCAGTTGCTTGTGACCCTACAATTACTAAAGATGGAAAGACAATGTATTTTCTCGGTGTAGACCCTAAGCTTTATAAAAATGATGTTACCCGAGAAGAACTTTACACAATACCACCAGACATTTATAAGAGTAAAAAAGTGGACGGTAAATGGCAATTAGCCTCTAAAGTGGATTTTGGGGTTTCCTCTGAATATTTAGAAACTTATCCTGTTGTTACAGCGGATGGAAGTTTATATTTTCGCTCAAATAGACCAAGTGATGAAGGAGGAATGAATACATATCGTGCACAATATTTAGGAAATGAAAAATTTGAAACACCTGTTATCATAAACACTAAGACAGAGAAAAAGGAACTAATAACTTATGTTTCACCAGATGAGCGGTATGCCATTACTAATGGGCAAGGTAAATTTCAAATAACGTTTAATGATAATGGTGAGTGGACAAAACCGAAAGAAATACCATTAAAATATGAAAGCAACTGGCGTTATTATTGTCCGTATATGTCTTCTGACGGAAAATATTTTATCTACTCCAGAAAATATAATAATCCTGAAAAAAAAGGATGGGCAGGTGTTGAAAAAGGAGAAGTTTATTGGGTAAACGCTGATGTAATCTTCAATGCAATAATAGAATAAAACATTTACTAACACTGGTAACCTTTGCAGAACCCAATAGTTTCACATAAAACAATGCATTCTTAATGCTTTTAAGAGCATTTTTCTTACAATTCTTACTATAAAGTTCTAAAATGAACACCGCTTACAATCAAGATATCGTTATCTTCTAGTGATTTTATTTTAAAAATGACTAAGCCAAGTAGGCTTACTCCACTTTTTGACGTTTTTATGATGAATTTTAGGTATTTCTTTAAATTATAAGCAATAACAGCCATGTGCATCACTTTATTTGCTTGTTGAATTCCTAATGTATTTATTTTTCTGAGTCCCATATATTCCTTTAGTGTGCCAAAGACAGTTTGAAAAACACTACAGGACCCATACTTTTTTGTCAGCTAGTTTCACAACAATCTAAATCTAGTTTTTCTGATAAACAACGATAAAAATTCTCTTGGGAATGCGATCACTCAACCAAAAACTATGTAATAACTGCTCTTGATATATCTTCTTGCCTTGCAGTATTCAAGATAAGAAATTTATCAATATTTTAGATTTGTGCAACAAGCACACCGTATAAAATTAATTCCTTGGATCTAGACTACTTACGAAAATTCTCGTGGATTTTCTATTCGGTTTGTATTTGCTAAACTAGGTGTTTAAACAACGTAACTAACCTTATATAAACACATTGTACTTCATTATAACTTGTCCTAAAAAAGGCTGAATGAGTTTCTAAAAGGATTTTTCATTGGCAACTAAAAAACACCTTAAAAGCCAGAGTTCCCAAATCAGATTTTAGAATTGATTTTGAGTTCGTAAAGAATTATTAAGCATTACTTCAGTAAAAGTGTAACAATCAATCAATCTTTATGTCTTTACTTTAACTACTAAAACTATCCAATATGAAAAAACTTCTCACAGTAATAATCTGTTTATGCTTTTTGTTTGGTTGTAAAAAAGAAACAAAAAAAAACCTCTCACCCAAAGCTCTACAAATTAAAAATGCATTACTCAAACAGAAAGATCATTTTGATGCTCCAGGAATTGCTTTTGGACTTATTAAAAATGATACAATTTTATATGCCGATGCGCATGGCGTTAAAAGTCTAGATACGAATGAGCCTCTAACTTCTCGTTCATTATTTCATATGGCATCTGTTTCCAAGCCTTTTGTTGCAACAGCAATCATTCAATTAGTAGAACAAGGAAAAATTGATTTGGAAGAAAAGCTTACTCATTATTTACCTTATTATACAATGGAAGATGAGCGATATAAAGACATTACAATTAAGCATATGCTTACTCATACTTCTGGAATTCCAAATATTAATGATTATGAATGGGATAAGCCGCAATATGACGATGGTGCAGTAGAGCGTTATGCAAGAAGTCAAAAGGATGTTAAGCTTGATTTTACTCCTGGTGAAAAATTTAATTACAGTAATCCTGCATTTGATATACTATGCGATGTAATCGCCAAGGTTTCGGATAGGACTTTTGAAGAGTATATGAAAGAGAATATCTTTAAGCCAATTGGTATGAAAAACAGCACCTTCTTTAAGCATGAAGTTCCCAAAGATTTGGCTACAAAACCACATATATTAGGGGATAGTCTTCAAATGATTGTTAGTGAAATTTATCCTTACAACAGAATACATGCTGGAAGTTCAACACTTCACTCAAATGTTGAAGATATGTTACTATGGGCTCAAGTATATCTTAACAAAGGTACTATCAACGGCAAACAAATTTTTAGCAAAAAATCCTATGATTTGTTAACAAGTATTTACACTTATAATGGAAAAAACAAAGTTCATTTAAGCTGGTTTTCGGGAAAGTTAAATGATATTCCTATTTACTATCATAGTGGACAAGACACTGGTTATAATTCATTTTTTGGTTTCATGCCAGAAAAAAATTTAGCATTTGTTATGATGGTTAATGCTGATGAGTTCTGGACTTCAAACAATTGTGCAAGAATTATAAAGAATTCTGTCTTTAATGATAGTATACATTTAAAAGGTCCTTTAAGCTACAAGCTTAAAGACTATATTTTAACAAGTGGTATAGAAAAAGTCAAAGAGATATATCAAGAAGAAGAACAAAAAAAACCTCAAGACTATTATGTCAATGCTAAATATTTAGATAATTTGGGTTATTGGTTGATTGATAGAAAACACCCAAAAGAGGCCTTAGATGTATTTTTATATCTTGTAGAGGTTGAATCTGACTACGCTGGATGGGTTTCCAGTGTGGCTGATGCTTACAAAGAACTGGATAGTATAGATTTGGCGATACAATGGAACAAAAAAGCTCTTAAAATGGATTCAACCTATGAGTATGCGAAAGAAGAGATAGAAAGGCTTTTAAAAAAACAGTTGAATAATTAATTAGAAATTATGATACAAATAAGAACTCTAACTTAATCAAAACAGAATTTATACTGTAAGGAAAAATCAGTAATTCATTTTATAGTGTAAGGTTTTTTTAGTAACATAACTAAACAACTGTAAGGTTAAATCAGTATAAGACACAATAATCTAAATCTAGTTTTTCTGATAAACAACGATAAAAGTTCTTTTTGGGAATGCGATCACTCAACCAAAAACTATCGAATAACTGCTCTTAATATATCTTCTTGCCTTGCAGTATTTAAGATAAGAAATTTATCAATATTTCAGATTTGTGTAACAGGCACATCGTATAAAATTAATTCCTTGGATCTAGACTACTTACTAAAATTCTCGCGGGCTTTTTAGCTCTGGTTTATTTACTAACTTTTGAGCTTAAATCACACAACAAATCTTATACACACGTTAGAGACAATTTGAAAAATACACAAAGAGAAATCAGTTTTTAGATTAATATATGGTATTATTCTTGAGGTTACCTTTTAGTCAAAAAGAATAACAAACTAAATTCTAACCAAACAAATGAGAAAGCTTAAAATTATAACTACAGCAATCATATTGTGCCTATCTTTCAAAGGAATAGCGCAATTTAATCAAAATAACGAAAAGCAAATAGTAATAGGAAAAGTTGATAGCCTGTATTCAAATATATTACAAGAACAAAGAGAGATTTGGGTACATGTCCCTGAAGAATTTGATAGTCTTAAACAATATCCAGTTATTTATGTATTAGACGCATCGAAACATTTCTATGTTATTACCGGAATGTTAAAACAACTAACCCCATGGAAAATTCCCCAATCTATAATAGTAGGTATAAAGAATACAGATAGGACTAGAGATTTCACACATACCAACGTGCCTTTTCAACGCGGACACAAATCGGAAACTTCTGGAGGTGCTAGTAATTTTATAAAATTTATAGATCAAGAGTTAAAACCATTTATAAATGATAAATATCCAACAGAAAACAACAATACAATTATTGGTCACTCAACTGGAGGTCTATTTGTACTTTACTCTTACTTGTATCACGAAAACTCTTTTGATAATTATTTAGCAATAGATCCAAGTCTTTGGTGGGATAAAGAAAATCTAGTGAAAGCAACTCAAAATCTAATAAATAAAGGAAATAAAAAGAAAAAGTCATTATATATAGCTGTAGCAAATAGTATTGGTAAAGCAATGGACACAGTTAAAGTTAGAAAAGACAAAACAGTTCCTACTGAACAGATTAGAGCAAATCTAAAGTTTCATGATTTATTAGTAAAAAACAGTAAAATGCTTCACTTCACTTGGGAATATTTTAAGGATGAAGACCATGGAAGTATTGTTGTACCAGCTCAATATAATGGATTGCGATCTGTTTTTTCTTGGTTTCCATTCCCAGAGATGTGGAGATTTAATACACCAAAAGAATATTCTACCAAAGAATTAACAGAACCATTTTATTTGCATTATAAAAAATTAAGCATACGTTTAAAGCGTGAAGTAAAACCAGATTGGCAGTTACTAAATGATCTTGGTTTCTTTATGTTAGATGGTCATAATCTTCCTAAAAAAGCCTTAGCATATTTAGAAATGAATGCTGATTTCTATCCTAATGAATCAAAAAGTTTTGTTGCTTTAGGTAATTATTTTTTATCTCAAAAAAAGAAATCAGAAGCAATTAGGCACTATAAAAAAGCCATCGAAATAGATAAAAACCAAGACGCTCAAGCTAAACTAAAGGAATTGGGTGAGTAATAAAAATAGTCTTTAGAACATCGTGAATAATGAATTGCTTTTTTAAATTTACATATAAAAGTTTTATCTAAATGGTAACACTTTTATCAATTCTTCGTCTTCATTAAATAACCAATAAACTTATTAAATGAAATTTAAAATGGGAATTTCAATTGTCACAAATCAAAGTGACCTAGATACAGCTAATAAATTAATGAAAACCGTCAATGGTATAATAAAAGAATTAAAGTAAAATATTTTGTAATAACACGGTATGAGATTCTAAAATAAAGTCCAGAATGACATACTTTATAGCTTTATGACATTTCGCGGACATACTTTTTTTTCATAACAAGTCAATTAAAAAAACTGTCAACCTATTTTAGGACGACACATACTTACTTTTTATTTACTCTCAAACAAGTCTGCGTTTTCCGCAACAAAGGCTTCTAATACTTTGAAGAAATTCAAGATATCTTCTTTTGTATTTGTAGCATTTACAGTAACTAATCTTACAAACGTATCAGCATTAAATGAACCAAAACCTACAACCGTAATTTGGTGCTCATATAATACAGTACAGAGTGTTGTTGGATCTATATTTTTGTAATTGAAACAAATAGAAATTGAATCATCAAAACTGTATAAAGTGTAATCTGGATTATTTTTAACATAATCACGAGCAACTGTAGCCAATTCAAATTGTTGGTTCACAATCTGTTTTAAACCAGTTGTTCCAACAGATTTCCAAAGGGTCCAAAATTTTAAAGCATCATTTCTTCTTCCACACTGAAATGAAGTTTTACCTAAGTTAAAATCGTCTCCATCAGTTTGATATAAGTAATCGGCATCGTTACTAAATGAGTTGTACAAATGCTTTTTATCTTTTACAAGAATAATTGAACACGTTAGAGGCGTACCAAGCATTTTGTGTGCATTGTAACTGAATGAATTTGACCTTTCAATACCTTTTAATAAGTGACTGTAGGCTTCGCTAAAAATTACACTTCCACAATATGCGCCATCAACATGCAACCATATATTGTATTTTTCAGTAATAGTAGCTAATTTATCTATGGGATCAAAAGCTCCTAAAACAGTTGTTCCAGCTGTAGCGTTTACGTACGTTGGCACATATCCGTTATCTATATCTTCAATAATTGTTGCTTCTAATTTTTCAGGAACCATTCTTCCTGTTGCATCAGTTTCAATATAACGAATGTTGTCTTTACCTATTCCTGCAAAACTTGTGTTTTTTGCGTTAGAATAATGTGATTCTTTAGAAGTATATACAATCATTGGTTTTGAAATTCCTTTAGACCTGCATGCCGGATCTTTGGCGTCTCTTCCCATTATTAAAGCCATATAATTACTCATAGAACCACCAGTTGGGAATGTTCCATTACTTTGCGAACCATACCCAATTAATTCACATGATTTTCTAATAATTTCTTGTTCAATACCAACTTGAGGTCCTGCAACTTTGTACGTATACATGCTATTGTTTAGCATTACTGCAAGCAAGTCACCTAAAACAGCTTTGCCTTGTCTACCGCCAAATAGTTGGTTAAAAAATAAGTTTGTTGCTGTTTTTGGAGTAGATATTAACACATTTTGAAGCGCAGTTTTAAACGCATCATCTACCATTGGCAATTCGTTTAACGAAAGGTCAACAGCATCATATAATTTGTGTGCATCTATTCGGTCTGCAACTGGGTTATTTTCTTCTTCATTTAATAAAATTTCAGTAAGTTCATTAAATAAAGTAATATCACTATGTATATTAGACATTCAATTCTTTTTTAGTTTGTTGTTTATCTAGCAATTGTATCGTAGCTTAATTCCTTGTTGATGATTTTTTTAGATTTTTCATCAAAAATATTACAATTACTTATTGGTTTTGCGTATAAATGAAGAGACATACTTCTTTTTTCTGAAAGGTTTTCTAAGCAATGATATCCCATAAAATCGATCATATATGAAATGTCATTTACTTTAGAGATTGTTGAAGTAATAGTAACTAATGTACCATTTTCATCTTTTTTATAGATGGTTTCTCTAAATTCACCTTCAATAACTTTTACCCAACATTCTTCACCGCCGTGATCATGAATAGGTGTTTTTTGTCCTTTTTCCCAACACAATAGGATGAGTTCAAATTTTTCATTTTCCATAATGCAGTTTCGAGTGTAGCATGTAGTAGACCAAGAACAATAGTCCTTGAAAACCTCACTTGACAAATTTATGGAACGTACTATATGATTGTATGTCGTCCTCTCTTCCTCACAAAGAGCGGTGATTAAATCATCTAATGATTGAAGAGTTGAAGATTTTAGTTCTTTAGAATTCAAATTATTATCATTTTTGTTGATATTATTCACAAATCCAAGGGCATTCCTCAAATTCAATTCATTATTTCAGTAGTGTATGAAATAACTTGCGTTTTGCAAAAGTAATGAATTTTATGCTTTTTGATGAATTTTTAGCAAATATTCAATAATTATGAGCAAAAAATACAAATTTCACTTTATTTTTTACTCGTTTATGAATTTCAATACTAAAAATGTATTTTTTTTGATGAAGAAGTAAAAAAAGCCAGAAAAATTAACTTTTCTGGCTGTATCAAATTTATTTTAAAACTGTCTAGTAATTTTCAGAACGATTCTATTTAGTAGTAATTCATTAATAATTACTTCCGTATCATTTTAGTTATATAGTTTCCTTTTGATGTTTGAAGCTTTAGAAAGTAAACGCCTGATCTTTGTTGTGATATATCAATTTGGTAATTGAATGTTCCTCCTGTTTTTCGTCCTTTAGCAATTGTTTTTAGCAGTTTTCCATTCATATCAAACAACAACAACGCAATCGTGTCCGTTTCTGAAATGGTAAAAGAAAGATTGGCAATTTCGTTTGTTGGGTTAGGATACAAAACGATCTCAAGTTTAGGCGCATTGTTTTCAATACTCAAAGTTGTTGCATCAAACTCATAAGCGCTCATATCTACAGTAGTATTAAATATTCTATCATTAGAAAGTATATCTGTCATAAAAACGCCTGTATTATCGCCAACATCAATACATGGAGATGCATTTTGTAATTGCAAACCATCATCAGCTGTCATCCAAATTCCGTCTGCACCTGCGCCAGATGCAATATCTAAAAACATAGGGTTTATATCAATATTTCCTGTTCCAGGACCTGAAATTATATGTGGAGAACTTTGCCCAGTAAGATCAATATCTGAATATGTTGCTACAACTTCTGCTCCTGTTCCTCTCACATGAAATTGCGGATTAGCACCTGTTGCCGTATTATTCCAAACAATGCAGTTTTGCAACGTTACCGTACAAGAACCTGATGATCCGCCTCCACCTTGATCTAAATTATTCGCTATAAAAGCGCCACCATAACCGTTTAAAGCTGAATTGTTTATAAATGCACAATTAATTAACATCGGATTACAATTTCCACCACTACCGCCCCAAGCATACATAGCGCCAACATTTGTAGCGGACGTATTTTCATAAAATATTGAATTGATAATTGTTGGACTTGCCGTGCCGCCAACACCATAACTGTCCATTCCGCCTGCTTCAATTAACGCATGATTTTGAGAAAAGATACAATTAATGTACGTTGGCAACGTATTACCACCATTGTAACCATTATTAAAAGCGCCAGCGCCCCAAGAAGCTGTATTTTGTCTGAACAAACAGTTTCGGACAATCGGATGGCAATTTCCGCCAGGATTATATCCATGATTGTACATTCCGCCACCTAAACCGTTTCCGTTATTTGTTGGATTTCTATCATCATTTCCGCCTTCTATAATAAAACCATCTATAATGGCAGACGCATCTAATTGTTGATTATACACAACTTTATAGCTATTATCGGCTATGCCTGCTACGCCAATTTCGCCACTTAAAATAGTAGTTAAACCGTTTGTCAATACTCTTTCTGACACCAATGTTTCTGTACCAGCAAAGCTTCCATAAATGGTTACACCATTCCGCATACTAAATGATATCGTTCTATTTGTTGTAGTTGTTGTATAATAAGTTCCTGCGGCAACCCAAACCTCATCGTTAACATTTGATGCATTAATGGCGGCTTGTAATGAAGTGCCTGGCAAAGCATTTGCCCAACTTGAACCTTCTAAAGTTCCAGCTCCTGATGGTGTTACAAATAGCGTTGCCGCTTGTGTTGTAGTAGCAAAAAAAATGAAGATTGTTACTAAGAGAATATTTTTTTTCATCGCATTATTATTTAAGAATTAATAACAAGACAAAAATATTGCTAACAAGAATTTTGAGTATCCTACATTATTGAAACTAAAAGAATCAGGACGTAAATGGGCGTTTTTCCTGAAAGATTGTAGGTAGTATTAATATGTGTGTGTTTAAAAATTTTAAAGTGTATCCAAAATTGATTGTATTTCTTCAGATTTGAAATCTTTATTTAGTTGTTGAATTGTGGTAAGATGTTGTCTTGCGCTTTCTATATCTTTATTCTTAATTTGAATTAACGCTGTATACCAAAGTGATTCAACTTGATAACCAAAAGTTTTGGTATTTAATAATTGTAATTCCGCTAAAGCCATATCAAACTTATCTTGATTTAGTAATGACATTGCATAGTAAAACTTGATTGCAGGACTTGAAGTCGTTTCTAATAATTTGTGAAAGTTGGTTTCTGCAGTTTTAAAATCATTACTTTCATAAGCTTTAAATGCTTCAAACTGTGCATCTTTTTGATTGTTGCCTCGTGTAACAGGCAGATAGGTGTTTGGGCAAGTTTCAAAATATGTTTCGTACAAATCACCATTTGACTTTAATACATTTATCATAAAAAACACACCAATAACTAATACCGCAACAATTGCTATTTTATTGTAATTACGTTGCAAAAAGCTTTGCGTTTCTGAGCTTGTATCTTGTGCATCTAATGCTTGCAAACGCTTTTTTATTGCCTTGCTTTTAGAGAGTTGAAATGCAGCAGCCATTTCCGTATGCGTTTCATACAATGCTTGCAGTTCCAAATCTGTTTCAAGCAACGTTTCAACCTCAGTTTTCTCTTGTTCGGACAAGCGATTGGCAATGTAATTTTGTATTAAATCTTCTTTATCCATTACGCGTTATTTTAAATAAAGATTTTAAGCGTTTTAAACATCTCGATTTGTGGCTTCTCACCGTATTTCCGTCAGTATAATCAGTTAATTGAACAATTTCATCAATCGTTAAATTTCGATAATAAAACAATTCCAAAACCTTTTTACAGCTTTCAGAAATCTTGTCTAAATTTTGACTCAACATTATAGATCGTTCCGATGGAACTGGTTCTTCTATACTTATTTCTGTGTACATTTCTTCTTCTATTTCAACACTCAAAAAAGTTTTCTCTTCTTTTAACTTCTTCAAAATTTTAAATTTTCCAATGCCAAATAAATAGGTTTTTATAGAGCTTGACGTAATAACTAATTGTGATGAAACAAAATTATGATGCATTGCAATGATGGCATCTTGGTAGATATCTAGTGCATTGTATGTGTCTAAACCATACTTCTTTGCATAATTTAGAAACTCACTTTTGTGTTTCATATATATAGTCTCAAGCGCTTTTTTATCATCAGATCGCAATAGATCTTGTAATTCAGCATCTGTGCTATTTCTACTCATTAGTTATGCAAAAGATTAAAATATTAACAATAAAATGATTTTTTTTTGTGTAGCTGTTAATATTAGGCTTGCTAAAGATACAAAAGGATAAACAAACGTATTTATCATGAAACATAAATTAAGCATTCTATTCCTTATTTTTTGCGTATTATCATTTCAAAATGCTGATGCTCAGATTTTTAAAAAAGCGAAAGCAAGAGCAAAACAAAAAGCAAAAGAACTTGAAAATAAAGCTTTAAACAAAGTAGAAGAAAAAGCAGAAAAAACTGTTGATGATGTTTTGGAAGGCAGAAATGATCCAAATGCTGGAAAACCTACTTCTAAAAATGAAAAAGATTTTGGGGATGTTATTATCAAACATTCAAAGAAATATGGAAGTGTTCAAATAACAGAAGCTACAAAAGTGAAGGTCACTAAAACCAATTCGGGCTATAAAATTACTGGAAATTGGTGGTCGCATGAAGCAGATATTTATGATGGGTTTTCAATAGAAATTAAGACCGATAAAAATTTAAAACACGATATCGAAGAAGCAAAAAATGCAGGAATACATGTGTTTAAAATTCCAGAAGAAGCTTCCTTACTACTTGGGTACGATCCGCAATTACCCTATAATAAAAAACCTGAGAACGACTTTAAACGTGCGGTTACCGACGATTATCAAAATTACAATATTTCAAAAGGCGAAGTCAGTATTGATGTACTATCTGATGAAACAATTCAAATTAGTTTCTCAGGAAAAGTTACGTTAAGAGAAGTAATTCGAAAAGCAAACATTGACGAGTATACTGAAACTTTTTTTGAAGCTTCTATTACTGGCGGAATCGACTCAAAAACTCCTCAATTCTTCAACAATGAATCAATTACCAAAAAGAAAGATGATGAAAAATCGGTTACTTCTTCTGGTAATATGAATTCGGAAGGAACTTCTAACAATACAGTTGCTGGCACATATAATTTTACGCATGAAACGGTTACCAAAATTACAGTTCCTGAACAAAACAGGACCTATAACATGTCATATTTAATCAATCCGAATGCGAAATACATTGCGATCAAAGCTGACATGAGTGAATATTCAGATGAAGAAATGAATGGCGAATCAATTATTGTAATGGATAAAGGAAATGCACACATTTTTGTAGAAACGGCTGGTATGAAAATGCGCATGTCTAACGGAATGATGGGACAACAAAAAATGAACAATCCCACAGATAAAATGATGAATTATGACTACGCAAACCTTACTAAAACAGGAAAAACAAAAACAATTTTAGGCGCAACTTGTTATGAATATACCATGTCAGATTCTAACGTAAAAATGAATCTTTGGGTTGCTCCAAGTATAAACTTACCAAATTGGTTTGTACAAAATAATGAAGTTATCAAAGGACACATCATGGAATATACAATTGTGTCAAATGAAGGAACGATGAAAAGTGAAATCATTGCTATCAATGACAATATCAGTAAAACCATCAATCCGAAAGAATACAAAAAAATGTTTTAATCAATAAAAAATGAAAAGAAAATTACTCCTAATTACAGCGCTATTTATAAGCTCAATCACGATTGCACAAACTACATATGTCCCTGACGACAGTTTAGAAGCACGTCTTCAACAACTTGGTCTAGATTATGGACCATTAGACAACCAAGTATTCACAGGTTTCATTGATAATTTGGAAAGCTTTAATTTTGGAAATTTTATCGTAACTGACATCACAGGTTTGCAAGATTTTGTTTCCTTGAAGAGTTTAACTGTTCGTGGTGAAATTACAGATTTATCACCCATTGAAAACTTAGTAAACTTAGAAGAATTAGCAATTAATGACGTGTTGGACACTTCTGTAGATTTGAGCGCATTGGTCAACCTAGAATATTTATACATCGATGATGCGGCACTTACAAGTTTAGACCTATCAAACAATAGTAATCTTTTAGAATTCGCTATCGGAATTACACCACTAACTGAACTAAACCTTTCAAACAATCCTGTATTGGATGATGTAAGTATTTTTGAAACTGACTTGAGCCAACTAAACTTTTCAGGTTGTGCTTCTCTTACTAATTTAGTGATTAGTTATTGTCCTTCTTTAATAAGCTTAGATGTCAGTCAAAATACGTTATTGGATATCTTTAGGTTTGATAATAATGTATTGATGCCTTTTTTGGATTTATCTACAAATACTGCATTAATAGATGTCAGAGCTCGTGACAATACAGCTTTGGAAACAATTTATATTAAAAGTGGAAGCAACACCAACTTAGGTCAAAATTTTAGAGTAAAAGACAATCCAGCATTAACCTGTGTAGAAGTTGATGATGTGGCTTGGAGTAATACCTTTTGGGGATTTGGCACTGATTACTTTTCAGGGTTTAACGCAAGTTGTACTCCAACAAATGACGATTGTTCGCAAGCCGTTCCAATTACGCTGGCACAACCAGCATCAGGAACAACCCTAAGCGCAACCAATAGCACAAACACACCAAGTTGTCAAGAAGATGGAATTACCATACTAGATGTTTGGTATGAATTCGTTGCGCCACCATCTGGCAGTGTTACCATGACAATAAGTGCTGGTTCGCTTGTCGCAAAAATAGCCTTCTACAATTCATGTTCAGATGCACAACCTCTTTTCTGTGAAGAAGGAGAATTAGCAGTAGAAAATCTCACACCAAATACTACCTATTATCTACAAGTTTGGTTGGAAGCAAATACTATGAACAGAGATGCAACTCCCGAAAATGAAAATGGCGGTTTTGTACTCAATGTTCAAGATACAAGCACATTATCTGTAAATGATGTTGAGAACACTTCAAATCAGCTTGTAATGTATCCAAATCCAGCAAAAGATGTAGTAACCATCACTGCACAAACGGCAGTAAAAGAAGTTTCAATATATGATCTATCTGGAAAATTAATTTTAAAAACTAAAAACAATACTGCAAACACACAAAACATTGAACTTTCTACGATCGCAAACGGCATGTATTTGGTTCAAATTAAAACAGAAAAAACAACAACACTAAAAAAATTAATCATCAACTAATACAACTATGAAAACAGTAAAACTGATTGCTACATTCACATTTATCTCCTTTATACTCACAGGATGTTTTGGAGATAAAGACACTATTATTGGAAAAGAATTAGGAGATACGAGTTTTATAAACAAAAACTTTTCAGGAAATAAAATAGCTTTTGCAGCACTTCCAAAAAATATGTGTTCGTACATAAACGAAGCGAAAATAAAAGAACTTTACCCTGATGCTACAAAAATATTATTTGATGATGGAAAAACGTTTCAAACCAAGAGTTGCCGATTTTTAGTATACAATAGTGAAGAAGAATATAATTACCTTAGTGGAGCCATTTTTGCAGTAGAAGATCAGTTGGCAGAAGGTGAAAACTGGAAAGAAACTTGGGAACTAAAAAAGAAAGTATCAAAATCTTCAGAGTTCGTTTCGGGACTAGGAAAAACAGCTATTTGGGTTGGAAAGAAAAGAGAACTTTTTATAAAAATGGATGGATATATGATAACGATTACCGTTCCAGGGTCAACGTTTAAAGAAGAAGAAGTTGCTAAAAATCGTGATTATAAGAGTATCGCATTAAAAATTGCAAATAGTACAGGTCTTTTTTAAAAAATTGTATTTTTAGGCTATACATCAATAGTATTAATAAAAGTGAATACACCCAAACTACACATAATTACATTCGTACGCATAGTTTCTTTACTATGCGTACTATGTATATATTCTAGTGTAGAAGCAACAAACATTCGGTTTCAAGATGGTGAAAAGCAAGATACACTTTCTACGCCTGCAATACATACCTTGTGGAAAACAGCGAATGCTTTGTACAACACAAATGCGTTTCAAAAACTTTCAAATTATTTAAATTCACACATCAACAACGTGAATCCGAAAACGGAAAGAGACAGTTTGGATATTGCCGATTTATACTATTATCAATTTGAAGTAACTTATAAAGAAAAAAAGTATCTAGAAAGTGTCAATAGCATTCAAAAAGGACTTCCCTTTTGTGCAACAAATACTAGCAAAAGAGGCATTCACATAAAAGGTGCATTATATTATAAAAAAGCATATGGCGAATCTAGTTTGAATTTTGCCAAACGTGCTCAAAATAGCATGAAAACGGCTATTGAATTCCTATCAAGTGATTACAATCCTAATTTAGATTATTTAGTAGATGCGTATGTGTTTTTATCAAGTGAAGCGGCATACTATGGCAATTTGACAGATGCAAAACGCTACATTCGTTTGGCAAAAAATGTATATGCAAATCATAGAGAATTTCTTGATAAAAAACGGTTAGATCGATATGAAATTGTACTAGCGTACAGAGAAGCGTACTTATTGTACAAACGCGCCAAAACGAAAGAAGATAGCTTGCAACTAACGAATGTTGTACAAAAGCTAAACGAATTGCAAGCGTCGCCAAAGTTCAACAAACACGAACGTATTTATTACAGTACGGCAATGAATCATGTAGGTGATTGGTACATTAGTCACAAAGCAGATTCCTTAACAGACGAAAAAGATTTAGAACTCGGAAACTACTATTTAGACAAATCAATTGATTTAATTGAAAACAAAAATTATCCTGGCAATCTGTTTGTATTTAAATATAACAAATGCAAAGCGCTTACGAAAGGAAATCAATTACAAAAAGCAGAAAAACTCATCATTGATTTGCTAAATTCAATGTCCGTAACTGATGGACGAAAACCTTTTTTTCTAGCACAAAAAGCACTTATTAAAGCAAAATTAAAACAAAAAGATAGCGCATTACACATTTTTCATTCGGTTATTGAAAATGTACATTCGGATACGACCAAACTAGCAAAAAATTACAGCAATTTTAAACCAAGTAAATCATACGGACATGCAAGATTATTGCGAAGAGTTGCTGAAAAATTAGAAGAATTTTATAACGATGATCCTGAAGTTAAAAAGACGATTTCCAAACTCTATCATTTGGCATTTCTTCAGTTTGAAAACAGTTA
Source organism: Kordia sp. (assembly GCF_965283645.1). Lineage (GTDB taxonomy): Bacteria > Bacteroidota > Bacteroidia > Flavobacteriales > Flavobacteriaceae > Kordia. The sequence continues at coordinate 1,832,972 of NZ_CBDIPG010000001.1, forward strand.
TGCGAAAACAAAATTCAATCCTGTACAAAACGAATTATTACGTAACATACTCTATGGTTTTCTAAACACAAAAAAAGAAGATTCGGATGCAAAAAATATGTCTATAAATGAACTACTAAGCAGCACGGAAACCATGATGAATCAAATGACATGGCAACGTTTTTATCAAAATAGATATACCAACAATCTTCCAGCATTAGATTCTTTAAAATACAGACACCTAACACTCAGAACATTACTCACTTCCGCAAAAAGAGGCGAAAACATTCGAGCACAAGATTCTATTCAAGAATTGATCAATAAGCACGTAACATTCACCAACAAAAAATTTCCGAAATTAGAATTATTGAGTGAAAAAAAGTTTCAAATTTCAGACTTGCAAAAAAACCTAAGTGCGGATGAATTGGTTGTCAAATACATCATATTTGACAAGAAAATTGCGGTATTTTCCATTACTGCAAACGACATACATTATGAACTTCGTTCGTGGAAACAATCAGAAATTGCACTTACTGAAAACTTAATTACAACTATAAAAAACAGAAAATACGACAAAAATGCGGCAACACTTTTAGGAAAAACAATCTTACCAACAATTGCCGATCACATCAAAAAAATAATCATCAATCCTGATGGCGAATTGTATAAAATTCCTTTTGAAGTTTTACGAACAAAGGATCAATTTCTTACCGAAACGTATGAAGTTAGCTATACTTCCAATCTAAAATTCATTCATCTAGAAGACGATAAAGAAAAAAGAAAAGCGGCAACATTATCAATATATGCACCAACTTATGAAGGAAACAGTACTGCGCTTGCCACTAGAAGTGCGTCTACAAGTTTAGAAGGCGCAAAAGCAGAAGCCGAAATTATTGGCAAGTTATTTCCATCTAACATATACATTGGGAAAAAGGTGTCTAAAAAATATTTCATAGAAACTTCGTCCAACGCAAGCATTCTTCATTTGGCAATGCATGCCGAAATAAACAACAAAGAAGCTGGATTGAGCAAACTCTTATTCAGTAAAAATAATACAGCTACTGACGATTTGTATTTGGAAGAGCTCTACGCATTAAATTTAAGTGCCGATTTAGCCGTTTTAAGCGCTTGTAACACAGGTTTAGGAAAAGAAAACGCTGGTAGAAGTATGGAATCGTTTCAACGCGCATTTACGTTTGCGGGCGTTCCTGCTACGGTAGCAAGTTTATGGGAAGTTCCGGATAGATCTACGAGTGAAATTATGGAGAATTTCTACCGACATTTACAAAAAGGAGTTTCAAAATCAAAAGCATTGCAAAATGCCAAACTCGATTATGTACACACACACAAAGGTTCCAAACTCGCACAACCGTATTATTGGGCAGGTTTTATATTGTATGGCGATCAAACTGCGGTAACTACACAAGCTTCAGACATGATTTGGTATCTGTTGGGAATTGGAATCGTTTGCCTGTTTTTGTTATTTTTTGTTAGAAAATTAAAAGACTCAACCTAATTCAATAACATCACAGTAAGAAGTACTTCTCGATACAATTTTCTGTCAAAAATCACTCGAAGTGACGTTTAGTATTTAGAAAGCAAATCAACGAATAAACAAATTAAAAAACCTTCAAATCATCAAATCAATAAAATCCTCAACTTCTTTTTGAAAAGCTTCTTCATTGGCTAAAAAAGCAACTTCAATCGGCAAATAATACAAATTTCTCAAACTTCCTTGCAAACGCATAAAATCCTTCTCTGTAGTTAAAATACGTTTGTTTCCAGCTTTTTGTTTAATTACTTTTAGTTCGCTTTCGCTGAAATGGTGATGATCAGGAAACTTCAAATGTGCATACGATACTCCTTCATCGTTTAAATGCTGCAATAACGGTTTCGGATTTGCAATCCCTGTAATTAAAATAAATTCATCTTTCAAAGAAGATAATAACAATTTATCATTCTCACTTTGAATCGTTTCTGCATACGAAATCGTCGTAAAAAATACTTTTTGATGTCCTTTTGGACGTAACTTTCGCGTAATTTGAAGCATCTTACTTTCCGAAACTCCTTGCGGACATTTGGTCACGACGATTACATCGGCGCGTTTTGCGCCCGAACGTGGTTCACGCAAATTTCCTGCGGGCAACATAAAATCGTTCACATACAAATCGTGATACGGCGTTAATAGAATATTGAAACCTGCCGTAACTTTACGATGTTGAAAGGCGTCATCCAACAAAATAACTGCTGGAGCATTTGGCAAATTTTGCAGCGCTTCAATTCCGACAGTTCGTTGTGCTTCTACCGAAACAATAATTTCGTCTGTAAACTTGCTGTAAAACTGTAATGGTTCGTCACCAATATCAGTAGCTATTGTTTCCGCATTCGCAACTAAAAAACCACTCGTTTTGCGTTTATAACCACGACTTAGTGTTGCAACTTTATACTTTTCTTTCGTCAATCGAATTAAATATTCAATCATTGGTGACTTTCCAGTGCCGCCAACACTTAAGTTTCCAACACAAATTACGGGAAAATCATACGATGTTGATTTTAGCCAACCTTTATCAAACATCCAATTGCGCACAAACACAATGGCTCCATAAAGTATGGAGAAAGGCAATAATAAAAGTCGGAATGATCGCATGAAAGCGAAAATATACTTTTTTAAGGAATTCAAATACTAAAAATCACTCCTTTTTAACATATAGTTTTTCATTGGAAGCAAATAATACCAGCTGTTTTTCTTGTTGTTCGCCATGTTTTATTAAAATTTTAAAAAATCGATAACTATCTGGATACACCGAAATTGTAGGTGAAATTAAATTTTCCGTTTTGTATAATTTGCCTTGTGGCGATTCGTCAAAATCAGCAATTACAATATAATAGAAACTTTTAAAAGCTTGTAATTCGTCGTCGTCACTAACGCGTTCGTCACTCAAAACTTTCACCGCTTGCATCCTAAAATATTCATTACTTCTTGATAATACGTTGTTTTCATTAATTTCTAACACAACTCTAAAAAGACGATTGTCTTCAATAGGAATAATTCCACGCCGCGATTGCGATAGCATAAAAGTTGTTGACAAAAAGAGCAGGATCGTACACATGTTTATTCTCATAATTTTATATTTTATTTAATTAATCCATTTAAAGTAAGTGAATCATAGAAAAATTTCTCAAAATAGTTCATAAGCGTAGCTACAAATTCGTAAGCGTTCTAAATAGGCTTGTTTTTGAATTTTATCATACGGTTTTTTGGCGGTTATTTCTATATTTGATAAAAAGCTATAAAGATGATCGTTCAAGATATTATTTCACACATTGAAGAATTATGTCCACTCGCCTATGCAGAAGATTTTGACAATGTTGGTTTGTTGGTTGGAAACAGCAAACAAGAAGTTATGGGTGTATTGATTTCCTTAGATACACTCGAAAATGTAGTTGATGAAGCTATTGAAAATAACTGTAATATGATTGTCAGTTTTCATCCGATTATATTTTCTGGCTTAAAAAAAATTACAGGAAAAACCTATGTAGAACGCGTTGTTTTAAAAGCAATTAAAAATGATATCGCAATTTATGCCATGCATACGGCACTTGACAATTCGTGGAATGGTGTCAGCGATCGAATGTGTGACGAATTAGGCTTGACCAATAAATCTATTTTAATTCCGCAAAAAGGAACTATTAAAAAGTTGGTCACGTTTGTTCCAAAGAAAAATAGTGAAGAAGTCCGAAACGCTTTGTTTGCCGTTGGTGCTGGAAGTATTGGAAATTATAGCAATTGTAGCTTTAATATGGACGGATTGGGAAGTTTTCAAGGAAATGAAGCATCAAATCCTACGGTTGGTAAAAAAGGAGAAACACATTTTGAAGAAGAAGTACAACTTGGAATTACGTTTGCAAAGCATTTAGAAGGAAAAATTATTAAAACACTTCATTCAACACATCCATACGAAGAAGTTGCCTATGAAATTACAACGCTCGAAAACACAAATCAACACATAGGAATGGGCATGATTGGTGAACTTGAAAGACCAATTACAGAAATGCACTTTATGACGTTATTAAAGACGAAAATGAACGTTCCTGTGGTAAGACATTCAGAATTATCAGGAAAAATGATTAAAAAAGTTGCTGTTTTGGGTGGAAGTGGTAGTTTTGCTATTGGAAATGCAAAACGAGCAGGAGTTGATGCGTATGTTACGGCAGACTTGAAATACCATGATTTTTATAAGGCTGAAAACACAATTTTATTGGCTGATATTGGTCATTATGAAAGTGAACAGTACACAAAAAATCTTTTATTTGAGTATCTTACGAAAAAAATTCCTAATTTTGCGATCATTTTATCAGCAGAAAATACAAATCCAATCAAGTATTCATAAATATGGCAAAGAAGAAAGAAGTTACGGTTGAAGAAAAATTACGCGCGCTTTTTGATTTACAATTAATTGACTCTCGTGTAGACGAGATTAAAAATGTACGAGGAGAACTTCCATTAGAGGTAGAAGATTTAGAAGACGAAGTAGCTGGATTGAACACTAGACTAGAAAAGTTTCACGGAGATCTTGATCAAATTGATGAAGATATCAAAAGCAAAAAGAATATTATTGAAGAGGCTAAAACCTTAATCAAGAAATATACGGAGCAACAAAAAAATGTTCGAAACAACAGAGAATACAATGCTTTATCTAAAGAAGTTGAATTTCAAGAGTTAGAAATGCAATTGGCTGAAAAGCACATCAAAGAATTTAAGGTTTCTATTGACCAAAAGAAAGATGTAATTGCACAAACGAAAGAACGTGTAGATTTAAGAGAATCACATTTAAAGCACAAAAAAGCTGAATTGAATGATATTCTTGAAGAAACTAAAAGAGAAGAAGAATTTCTTTTAAAGAAGTCTGAAGAGTTCGAAAAACTAATTGAAGACAGATTATTAGCGGCTTACAAACGAATTCGTAAAAATGTTCGTAATGGATTAGCGGTTGTAAAAATTGAAAGAGGAGCTTCTGGAGGTTCATACTTTACAATTCCACCACAAGTTCAGGTTGAGATTGCTTCTAGAAAGAAAATCATTACTGATGAGCATAGTGGTCGTATTTTAGTTGACCCAGCATTAGCTGAAGAAGAAAAAACAAAAATGGAAAAGCTTTTCGCTAAGTTTTAATTCCAACAAAATATATGTGTATAAAAACCTCGCTACTAGCGAGGTTTTTTTGTGGCTTTTAGTTCGTATAGCAACGGATAGAGTTTGTCTTTTGTTTCGTATAAACCTTCGTTATTTTTTACCAAGTCTGGCAATACATCGTATGGTGATGCATCGTGCTCTGTTAGAAACTCTATGGTAAGTCCAGCACCTATCAATGCATTGATAACGTCTCCCAACCCATGATTCCAAGCATATTCTTTGCTTGTCATTTTTGTTTCTCCATCTTCTGCGTACGTTCCTTCGTACTCTTCATAAATTACTTCTTCTTGACTGTATGCGTATTTTAAAACGGTTGGCGTTTGCAAATAATCAAACATCCAAACAATTGGATGAAATTCTACCATATAAAACGTTCCACCATCTTTTAAACGTGAGGCAATAATTGTTGCCCATTTTTCTAAATCATTCAACCAACCAATAACGCCGTAACTTGTGTATACAATATCAAATGTATCCGTTACATGGTCATTTACATCAAATACATTACAACAATGAAATTTCGCATCTAAATTTAATTCTGTATTCAATGATTTTGCAAGTTTAATAGCTTCGTCAGACAAATCAATTCCGGTTGCTTTTGCGCCCATTCGTGCCCAACTTAGCGTATCTTGTCCAAAATGACATTGTAAATGTAGTAACGATTTCCCTGCTACATTTGGCAAGCTGTTCAATTCGTATTTCATCAAAGATGATTTCCCTTTTTTAAAAGATTCCATGGCATACATTTCACTTTTTGCGTGAATAGCAACCTTTTTATTCCAAGTTTCTTTGTTCGTTTTAAAATAATTATTAGTCATTTCGTCCGTTTTTTATACCTTTTATCGTATAATTGTCATTAGTTTTTATTCATTACTACAATTGTAAGGAATTTAAATTAATTCGTACCCGAAAAAATCTTACTAAATACACAATAATGACTATGAAGAAAACTACTTTCCCCTTTTTAAAAAGTATTTTGATACTATTTTTAATGATGAGCATCACAAGTTTTGCTCAAAATGTAGATGTTATACTAACTGTAGATTGGCCAGCTTGGTCATCAGAAAATAAAGTTGAGTTGTACAGTCCAAGTGGTATGCTATTACAAACTATTGATAATGGTTATGATGGCAACGGAAATGCTCCGTATGATGAAACTACAACTGCAGTAAGTTACCCAGTAGACAATAACACACCAGCTGGATCTGGATATTACGTGATTTTGTATGACTTTTATGGTGACGATTGGAATAATAGTGGAAGTTTAACCATCACAGCTGATGGACAAACTGCTTTTACTTTTGACGGAGATTTTAATCCAAATAGCTCTTCCAATCCAGTTGAAGTTACACAAACATCCTATTTTGCTTTAGAAGAGCCTGCGGCACCACCTCCACCTTTTCCTGGAGTTTCACAATTTGATACGAGCGGAAACGAATACATTGAATACATTCCTGGGAACATGCCTATTATTATTTCTGCACCACATGGTGGCGTAAAACAATCTGGGCAAACAATTGGTGGAACTTTTTATCCTGACAATGATAGTGCATTACCAGACAGAAATTGCGGAACAAATGAAAGAGATGACAATACAGAAATTTTAGTTCGTGAAATACAACAATCTGTATTTGAACAAACTGGATGTTATCCATATATCATTATCAACAACTTACACAGAAGTAAATTAGATCCTAACAGAGAACAAAATGAAGCAACTTGTGGAGACGCAGATGCATTGTTCTATTGGAACGCTTTCCATAGCTTTATTGATGACGCAAGTACTGATGTAATGAGCAAATGGGGAAAGGGTTTATACATAGATTTACACGGACAAAGCCATAGTATTCCTAGAATTGAAGCTGGATATAATATTTCTTCTTCTGATTTAAATAATACAAGTATAAACTATTTAAATTCAGTTTCTAACTCTACTATTACAAATTTGGTTAGTAACAACTTAGGGAATTTAACACAAGAACAACTCGTTAGAGGTAATACTAGTTTAGGTGGATTATTTGCCACAACTGGAGGTGCTTTTTACAACGCTCAAGGATATCCGGGTTGTAGTTCTACTGCCGGATACAGAACTGTTCCAAGTCATATAGACACTGGAAATTCAAGTTGTGATGATACACGCCCATTTTCTAATGCCTATTTTGATGGAGATTTCTACAATAACAGACGTCACGGATCTGGACCAACGGCAAGTGATGGACTTGGTGGTGGTGGAACCATTGATGGAATTATGACAGAAGTAAACAGACGTGTACGTGACTTAGGAACCTATAATGGAAATGTATTTGATACAAGACCACAAACATTAGTTCCGTTTGCAGATGATTATGCAACTGTAATTAAAAACTATATCGATTTACATTACAATGATTTTGCAACGTTCGCATACGCTTTAAACACATATGCAACTGACGATGCAGATCCGACACCAATGAAAACTACAGGTGTAACTGGTGTGTTTACATCAACTCCAGCAGGATTGATGATTAATGCAACTACGGGAGAAATTGACTTATCAATGTCTACAGATGGAATGTACACAATTACACATACCGTTGGAGATTGTGATTTATATACAGCATCTACAAGTATGACCATTACAAATACATTAAGTACGCCAGATGTTGAAGATACTACGTTTGCTATGTATCCAAATCCAACAACGGGAAGACTACAAATTGAATCAAAACAAACACTTGCACAAGTAATTGTATACAACTTAGTTGGGCAACAAGTAAAATTATTTACAATGCAAGCTGATCAACACTCAATTGATATTAGCCAATTAAAAACAGGAAGTTACTTTGTTAATGTACAAAGTACAACTGGAAACACTTATACGAAACTTATTGTGAAGAAGTAATTCGGATCAAAGTAATAGTTCTAAATCTTGAGAAAGCCTTGCAATTTGCAAGGCTTTTTTGGTTGTATACCGCTCAAAACTTAACGAGCTGATTTTGAAGAGTTCAAACTCTAAAATTGTGTCAAATTGATTTTTTTAGTTCCTATAATTCACGGAATCATCCCGTACGATTCTATTTTATCGTTATCCTTTTCAATACATTCGCTTTGTTATTATTTGTTCAACAAAATAGTATTCACAAAAAAACATCTATGAAAAGAAACTATTTTACAATTATTCTAGTATTTGCATTGCAATTCACTTTTGCACAAATTGTAAATATTCCTGATGCAAATTTTAAAAATGCACTTTTAACACACAATTGCGCAGATTTTGATGGAGATACATTTCCTGATGGAGATGCTGATACTAATAATGATGGAGAAATTGATGCTACCGAAGCAAATGCAGTGCTCGGACTTGACCTTGATTCCGATTTGATTGACTCTTTGGAAGGAATTGCTTCATTTACTAATATTCAATTCATAACGTGTGTCAATAACAATCTTACACAACTAGATGTTAGTCAAAACTTAAACTTAATGCAGTTAGAGTGTACTAGTAACGATATAATTGAACTTGATCTGAGCACAAATATAAACCTTACTATACTAAATGCTAACTTCAATGAATTGACAACTTTAACATTTGGTAACAACTCAAATTTAGATTGGGTTCGTTGTGCTAGCAATAATTTAACAACAATTGATTTTTCTCAACTTCCTAATTTAAGAAGATTATCTATAGGTTATAATCAACTTACCTCCATAGATGTATCTAACAACTTGCTTTTAGAAGAACTATTAACATTTAATAATCAAATCACTTTTTTTGACTTGAGTTCAAATACAAACTTAATCACATTACTTACTGCTTCCAATGCACTGAATTACTTAGATACAAGTAATAATCCGTTATTAGAAAGATTAGATTGTACATTTAATAATCTTGCATTTCTTGACGTAAGTACCAATACAAATTTAGTTGATCTATTTTGTCAAAATAATCTCTTAACTGGATTAGATATACAAAATGGTGCGAATACAAACATCAATTTATTCAATGCTACGAGTAATCCAAATTTAACCTGTATCAACGTAGACGATGCGGCATATTCCCAAAGTCAATCCTCTTGGACAAAAGATGCCATAGCAAGTTATGATACAAACTGTCCTGCATTGAGCACAGAAGAATTTCAAACTAATACTGCAATTTCATTGTTTCCCAATCCAACATCAAGAAGATTACAGATTGAATCAAAACAACCCATTTCAAACATTACCATCAATAATTTGGTTGGACAACAAGTGAAAGCGTTCACCATACAATTACATCAAAAATCAATTGATATATCAACACTAAAAACAGGAAGTTATTTTGTAAACGTACAAAGCACTTCTGGAAACACATACACGAAACTTATTGTAAAGAAGTAATTCTTGTCAAATAGTTAGTTGAATTGAAAAGCCTCGCTGGTTACGAGGCTTTTTTTGATTCCTAACAAATAATAATTAACAAAGACTATTTCAAAAAATCATTGTGAACAACGCAACACAATTACAAATCTTTTAAAACAATCTTTCACTTTTTGATTAATGAACGCCGCTCATCAGCTTTTTAATAAAAGGTGATATGATCATAACAATTACTCCAATTCCTGCCGTTAACACACCAAAAACAGCATATACGGATACATATTGATATAATTGCTCAAATGCCACTCCGTTTCCTTCAGAAAAACTTGGTGTTAATCCGGTAACAACTTCTGTAATTTTTCCGAAAATTCCGCTTGCAAATATATTTTCTGCATCTGAAACCGTTGTTAATTTGGCAATTTTCCCAGCAAAAAAGTGTCCGTAAAAGGAAGCCGAAAAGAAAACACCCATAATAAATGCCAAATACTTTTTAGGTGAGAGTTCTGTCATTTTTGATAATCCAATTGGAGAAATACACAACTCTCCTACTGTCAAAATAAAATATCCAACAAACAAATACCACATTGGCGTTTTGGCAAAAGCATCAACTCCGTTGGCTGACATTGCAAAAACGATAAATCCGAGTCCTAACAAGAATAATCCTAATCCTGCTTTAATGGCTGAGTTTGGGTTTTTCTTCTTACGAATTAAAACGGTCCACAACCACGAAAACGGAATTGCCAACAGAATGATAAATCCTGAATTGATACTGTTCGTTTGTGCAGCATTTAATCCAACCAAATTGATATTTCTGTCCGCAAAAAGTGTGAGAGAACTTCCTGCTTGTTCAAAAATTGCCCAGAACAACGCCATTAAAATCGTAAAATATGCCGTGACTAATAATCGCTTTCGCGCAATCGTTCCTACCGAGCGATAAATGTAAATCATCATTGCTGTAATGGCAATTGTTGCAATCCAAACGATGTAATGTTCATATTGATTGTACTTTACAATCATTGCAAATACAGGAACAGCCAAAAATGCGCCAAGTGTTACCACTTGTCCTTTATTCATTCCTAAAAACTTTTCGTCATATACTTTCTGATCAGGTACATTTCCTTTGTCTTGAAACACATCTTTATTGGTTCCTCTGTAGAAATAAAATAATCCTACCAACATGCCAATTCCTGCTAACATAAAACCATAATGCCAACCATATACCTCTGCAAACCAAGCACATAATAACGGAGCAACTGCGCCACCAATGTTGATTCCCATATAAAATATGGTAAAGCCAGAATCGCGTCGTTTGTCTTCTTCTTTATACAATGCGCCAACAAATGTTGAAATGTTTGGTTTAAAGAATCCGTTTCCAACAATAATTAATGCCAACGATCCGTAAAAGAAAATTGGCAATTCTATCGTTAAGAAAAAATGTCCCAACGCCATGAGAATTCCGCCTAGGAAAATTGCTTTTCTATACCCAATATAATGATCGGCAATAATTCCGCCCAAAACTGGCGTTACGTATACTAAAGACATGTATGCGGCAAAAATTCCGATAGACATATCATCACTAAATAGTAATTGTTTGGTCATGTACAGAATCAATAATGCTTTCATTCCATAGAACGAAAAACGTTCCCAGAGTTCGGCAAAAAACAAATAAAATAATCCTTTTGGATGTCCGAATCGTGTATCGGAAGCAGTAGAAGATGCCATATGTATTGTATTAAATTTTAATAGAATACAAATGTGTTTTTATTCAATTATAATAGAAAGTTGTGTTGTAAAGTATAGTAAAAAATAACAAGTTGTGCGGATTTGTGCTTGAAACACAATTAATTACAAATAGACTTATATTGATCATTTTCAGCGCTTTGCACAAACTCATGCAATAAACCTTCATCAATAGCAATGTTTTCAGGAATCATACGCAAACGGTATTTTCCTTCGCCTAAAAACGTAAACAAGTCTCTTCGTTCGAGTTGTTGATCTGTTTCAAGTTGTAATATTTCATTGATATTTTCAATGATTCGTGTAAGATAGGTTTGGTTTTTTATTTCACCTGCCGAACTCACCAAAATACTTTGCAAATCGCCTTTTCCATGTTCGCGTCGAATGGCAAATTTTAGCAAGTTTTTATACTGTGTCGTTTTTGAACCAAAATCAACTTCTGCATTGTTGATATTTTTGGATGGAATGCTTAATTGAATCAGCGACCAATCTAAAAACTTGATGCGCATTTCGTTTGGTCTTGGCGTATTTGCGAGTTGAATGACCCAACTTGTTGCCAATACTAAGAATAGTGAAATTAAAGATGTTTTGGCAATAATTTTGATCAAATTTGTGGTAAACTCATCGTTCAGACTTAAAAATATTTCAGGCAATTGAGAGACGAAAATCAAGATCATAATGATAACTGAAATCATTGCAACCAATTTTAAACCACGATGTGCAAAGGTTTTGTAGAATGAAATTAATAATAAAAAACACAAAAACCCAGATAATACTAAATCGGGAATTGCATTCAATTTTATGTTATGATAGCTATTATCATTTCCGAAAATGCTAGACATTAACAACGTAATAGAAGTTACCGCAATGATAATTCCAATGATAATTTTTACATTTTTGGTATTGTTATAGATGAATTTTGGTGCGTAGTAAAAATAGAATAATGCCAGTAATAAAAATAGATTGTTGATGATGGAAAGCAAGTTGACACCAATTTGATAGGTTATGGTTTCTGAAAATTCGAATCGTTGCGAAACATATGCCCAAATTCCTGAACCAACCCACACAAACATTGCTAGACTTAGGTATAACAAACCACTATCAACACGTTTTTGCGACTCGTCTTCTTCTAATATTTGATGAAAACGCTTCCGAATATTCGAATAAATTGCCAATAGTAAAATAGCTCCAATAAAGGAAATGAAAATATGTGCTAGGTTATGAAATTGTGCTACATCGGTCATATAGTGATGTAAGATAGTATATAATTAAAAAATTGATGATTAAATGATTGAAAAATTAAAGTATTGCTGCATTTTCACAATAATATTTTGTCACAAATACACGAATGAAATCATCAACAAATACACAGATTGACATATTAACGATCTATTCTCCTAAAATCTTACGAACCAGGTCTTTTTTAGCCGCTTCATCTTCTCCAAATAACCAACGCAATACATTGTCTTCCCAAATAGCATCGTGTTGTTTTTGTTCTATAATATTGCGTTGCATTGCCAAATCGAGTAGTTTTCCAGGATACGACGATTGTGCATCACTTTCCATTTCGCCTAACGGATACGGATCGTCTAATCCCATGAGAATTTGTTTACTTCCTTGACGATCTACCATTAACTTAAAAGAATCAGTATCATGCACCAACGTATCAAAGTAAATATTTGGATGTCCAACTGCTTTTCGCGGATGTACTTTTCCTTCAAACAAATCTGGTCGCCCATCAAACCCTTGAATACGTCTTCCTAAGTTCATTTGCGCCAATTGTCCACCATGCGCAAAACACGTTCGGATGTCTGGAAAGCGCTGTTGCATTCCGTTTAACGTATAAAAATGATACGCATCACCACATTGTGCCAACATCCAAATTAAGTGAAAACGCCAATTTACGTTTTCTAATTTAATCATTTTATCACCATCATACGGATGAATTTCAATGGCAAGTTTGTATTTATTTGCCAGTTCAAAAATTGGATCATTTTCTTCATCAAACACAGATCGCCATTGTCCTATAGAATCCATAAAGTGCGTTGGCAAACATAAAACACGCAAACCTAATTCTTCTACACAACGTTCTATTTCCCAAAGTGCACCATGTATAAAACCTGGATGTACAACAAATCCGCATGTAAATTTTGAAGGATGATCGCGTTGTACTTCAGCATTGAAATCATTTTGAAAACGCAACGCATGTTTCATTGCTTCCAAACGCAAACCGTTACCATATAGTTGTGACAGATTCAATATTACGGCATGATCAATTTTGTTGTGTTCCATCCACGCTAGCTTTTCATTCAAGAAAAAACTAGAATCTGTTACAGGTCGTTTCCAATCGTCTTGCAACATATATTTCCGCTCATCATCTACCCAAAAAATCTTTTTGTCCTTCATAAATTGAGGAATTTGTTCTGGATAAGGCAACAAGTGTGAATGTCCGTTTATGCGCAGTTTTCGTTTCAAGGTTGTGGTGTTTTGGGCGTATCCAAAAGTTTGCTTCGAATTCCTCGGCATACTTTTGGTCGGGCTTTCGGCTATATCTTTTATAGTTCATCAGTACAAAACAAATTTTGAATTTGTTGTGGCAATCTGTAAAAAAGAAACAGATTACTTCGTCGTATGCTCCTCGTAATGACGTTAACATGATAAAAGGATGCCGCCGCTATCCCTCACGCGTAATTAATCCTATAAAAATACTATTTCTTATAATATAGTGTATTGAATTTATGTTTTAAAATTTTAAAATTTTTGAGAAATGTGCATTCAGAAGAAAAAACAACAACTATTTGTAACTGTATAAATAATTGTAAAGCAGTAATTTTGGACTACAGCGACATTAGGTCAACTAAAAAACCAGCCTTTTACACTTTATAAAAAGTAAAAAGACTGGTTTATGTATGTTGATTTTGGGCTAAAATTAGCTTAGGTGAACTTCCGATTTTTTACGCGTACTTTTTAAAGCAATCGTATTTTGAAACTTATTTTGATATGCAAAAACAGTTTCGCGTCCTTGTTGTTGCTTTACAACTTTTACAGGGAACGCAAATGAAGCTGCATCTAAATTAAGCTCATGTGATGCTGAATTTTGACTAAATGTTTCAATAAGTCCATTGAATTCATTCGTCAATTTTTCGTTTAAAATATAAAACTTACTTATACCATTGTGCTTTACAATTAGTGCCAATTCTTTACTTTCAAAACCTAATATTGGCGTTTTGTGTAATGGAACTGCGTAGCATGAATTACTAAGTTTTACAACTTCCGTAGCATTATATGCATAACCAGATTCGTTTAATGCTACTACCAAACGTTGGTGTGTTTTTACAACTCCGCTTGATAAGTTTGAAATAGAAACAGCATCTACTTGATGAAGTAAACGCTCAAATCCGCTTCCAATTTTTTGTAGGGAAATACCATTGTTACTGGCTAAAGCTGAAGTTGGGAACATGGAAAGCGCACCCGCGCCCATGACACTTGATACAATAAAGTTTCTTCTGTTCATTATGGTTAGTTATTAGTTTATGATGATTTAATTCGATTTTCAATTTAAGGATTTTTTAACACTTTAACATAATTACGCGTAAAAAATGTTAAAGTCAGGTAGTTTTACTTTAGGCTTGTAGGATTTTACTATTGAAATATGTAGCAAAGCTGTCGAGATGCAATTGTAATTCTAATGTCTCTCGACTGCGCTCGATATGACATTATCAATTATTAGTTTTGTATTTTGAATGCGCAGCATTTCGACACTCTGATAATATTTGGAGTAGATCAAAATTCCCTTCAGCTAGAACAAACTTCTTTGTTTTACTCCATTTTTTGATTTTCTTTTCAAAATATATTGCTTGTTCAACATCATTAAAGTCTTGGTAGAATATTAAAACTAAAGGTCTTCTCTTGTATGTAAAACAATCTTTATGTAATCCACCGTGATGTTCCTTTAATCTCCTAGCTAAGTTATTTGTCATACCGACATATAGTAACTCATCTTTACATTTTAGAATGTATACATAGTATGATTTCAAAATTATTTTTTTAGAAAATATTATTAATCAAACCTTTTATCACATCGAGCGCAGTCGAGATGCAATTGTAATTCTAATGTCTCTCGACTGCGCTTGATATGACAGTATATTTTATTTTAATAATGCTCAAACTGTCATTTTTATTAATTCAAGTTTTACAACGACTTTGTTCGTCCTCCATCCACAGGAACATTGATTCCGTTGATGTACGATGCCGCTTCACTCGCTAAGAAAGCAATGGCATTTGCAATTTCTTCTGGTTGTGCAAAACGTTTGGCTGGCACTGCATTTTTCATTGTATTACGAACCTCATCAATGGTTTTTCCAGTTTTTGCCGCTTTGTTTTTAATGATTTCCGATAAACGTTCCGTTGCTGTTGCGCCTGGCAATACATTGTTGACCGTTATTCCAAATTGACCTAATTCGTTTGACAAGGTTTTTGACCAATTGGCTACCGCACCACGAATGGTATTGGAAACACCCAAACCGTCCAAAGGTTGTTTTACTGAGGTAGATATGATATTGATAATTCGCCCGTAACCAGCGTCTTTCATGCCAGCTACAACACTTTGCGCCAATATGTGATTGCATTTTAAATGTTGCGTGAACGCGCGTTCAAATTCTTCAATTTTTGCACTAAACACAGGTCCGCCAGCTGGTCCGCCCGTATTGTTTATCAAAATATGAAACGCATGATTTTCAGAGATAAAAGCCGTTATTTTTTCACCTAAATCCGTTGGATTTTGAAAGTCTGCAACAATATAGGTATGTTTTTGTCCTTTGGAAGTATCTAATTCCGTAAGTACATGCTGTAGTTTTTCTTCGTTTCTAGCCGCTAAGGTTATGTTGGCTCCTAGCGTTGCTAATTGCTTTGCTGCAGCTTTTCCAATTCCTTGCGTACTTCCGCAAACGAGTGCATTTTTATGTTGTAAGTTTAGGTTCATGTGTGTTGTGTGTTGTGTGTTGTGTGTTGTGAACTGTTGGTCAGTTTTTTAATTTCTAAAATTTAAAATTGTAAGTTCCTAAATTTAAGCCACTTACTTCTATTTTTCATTGACTCATATTTTCTTGATTTTCATAGGAGTACCGCCAAAGAGTACCGTTTTACTATTTTTTTAATCTTCAAATATATCTAATTCTTTAATAGCTTTATCTACGATTCGCTCGTCAATATAGTGCTTTTTTAGTACTGTATCTGTTGCGTGCGAAGATAGACGTTTTGCATCTCCTTTCAAAGTCGAAGATAAATATGTCAAGTATGTTTTTCTTAGACATTTAAACTTCAATTCTCGCCCTGTATTTAGTTGATTGTAAAAATGTGAGAATCCTAATGACAAAGCTTCATTCATTGATTTGGTAGATGAAGCCGTTCTTTTATCTGGATTTAAAAGGTGTCTATCCTTTCCTTTGTTCATATTATATCCCAAACGAAATAATATCATTTTTAAGCTTTTTGTTACAGGAATAATCTTCGGTGGAACATCAATGTCGAAACGAGTTCCTTTTTTTCTTTTTACTTTTAGGTTAGGAACTTCTATGTAAATAGGTTCGCCATCTTTCTCACGAATCATATTCCATTTGAGTCCGACAACTTCTTCACGCCTACCTCCTGTATGTAAAGCAAGTTCTAAAGCATCTTTTAAATATAGTTTGTATCTATTACGTTTGTATTTCCCTTTGATTTCTATACCATTTTCAGGTTTTATAATTTTTAATAGATTTTTAAATTCTTCTTTTGTGATCGTATCACGTCTTACTGCTACAGGAAGCAGTCGAACTTTTTCAAATGGGTTCTTCATATTAATAGTATAGGTATCAATTGCCCAAACAAAAAATTTCTTTACAGCTGTCATTTTTCCATTATAGGTAGCTCCCCTGTAATTCTTATCAATTAATAAGTAATCATGGAATAAACCAACGTGCATATCGCCAATACGATTGATAGCTAATAGCTTTTTATTGATATTATGTTTTGTAAGTGCTTCATTGAATATTTTTAAACAGTTTACAATTTCATTTTTTCGCTGATCGGACAAGGTATTTTTTTGATGTTCGGGAACGTCAATATTGTCTAAAAAATCTATATACCTTAATTGTATATCGAAAAGATATTGTCGATTTTTGATTTCAGTAGGCTGTCCTAAGCCTAGTAATTCTGTTTTAAATTCTTTTTCAAAATCAATTGCTTGAATTACTGCATCTGCATAATTTGTAGCATCGTGTGTTTTACTAGCTTTGCGTCCCTCACTTCCAGGAACGTGCAAACGTGACTTGTACCGATGCTTTTCAAAGTTTTTACAGGTAGAATAGTTTTTGCCTGTTTCTCCACACGTAGGTTCTTCTTTTACTTTTTTAGTATTTCGTAAAGTCGTTTTTCGTGTCCATGAAAAATGTTTTTTACATACATGACAGTAAATAAAGAGTCCTTTGTGCTTGTTGTTAGGCATGTGCTTTCGTTTTGCCATACAGTTTTCTCCTTTGTTTTAATTTTAATTGCGTTATTAAATTCTGTTTAGGAATAGGAAGTAATTCGTATATAGTTTTAAATATGTAATTACCATGCTAATCGCTTTTTTGCTGATGTTCTCTAAAACACCACGAAAACAAAGTTTTGAAATAGTCGTCAAATATCATTTGTCAGCTTTTGTAACTTGGACAATTTAAAAACATAAGTAACTACATATTAAGCGTTTATATTTTTTAAGCGCGACAATTAAGGGCAAATCAGTATCGAGTCAATTGACAAATAAGCCTTTCTTAGTTTAATTACTATTCCAATTCAATGATTTGAGATACTCTCTAAAGTATCATAGCTGTAAAGATTTAGATTAATCTTGAAGAATCATTTGTAAAATTTTGTGGAGTACACGTGGATTGTAAGAAGAAATTGTAGGAAACTTTAAAAACAGCTATTTTTTTGATGATATGAAAGTGAAATTCAATTTTAAGTGATTGTAAACGATATTTTTTTGACAATCATCTAAATTTTAACAGGAATTTTACATTTTAATCTTTTTGGACTATGGATGGCTAGATGGCAGACTAAAATGAAACGGAAAATTATCTAATCGTTCTGTAAAAAAATTGTAATTCTACTATTGAAAATCTACTCATCACTTAGAGATTAGCTGGAAAATCGAGCTTATCGTATTCTATGATAAAAGCAAATAAAAATCCATTTATTTTCACAACTAATCACTAAGTGATGAGTGAATTTTTTCAACTTGTTCTTTAGCGATAAGTTGATATGAAAAACTAAATTCTTCACTATTTACTTAATGATGAGTTCGTTTTGTATCTAAATTTTAGCTTACTACTTAACAGTGAGTTGATTTTTCTTTATTATTTAAGCTTACCGAATAAATTCAGGAAGTATATTTTAGAGTGTTTACATACGGTGTTCCTCTTTCTACAATAGCAAAAACCCTAGCGACCAACTTGTTTCTAATAATATTCAAAGTGCTCATTTTATTTTTGCCCTCTTTGACTCTTTTCTGATAGTATTTTTTCATTTCAGGGTTAAATCGTATCGCTGACATTGCGCACATATTGAGAATAACTTTAATTTCTTTATTGGCTAAATGAGATACCCTTGTTTGCTTTCGTATGCTGGTTCCAGATTGATATGGAAAAGGTGCAATACCTGAATAGGAAGCAAATTTTCTCCAAGTCTTGAACTTCTTAAAATTATTAGTATAAACGATTATCATATAGGCAGCTTGTGGTCCAATTCCGCTAATGCTAGTTACTAAATCAAAAATAGATGTAAGTTCTAAATCCTGTTTTACAATTATCTCCATTTGTTCTTCAATTATAATTATCTGAGCTGTTAGATTATCAATCAATTCCTGCTGGATTTTAAATAAGACACCAAAATCTTTTTTATTCAGTATTGATTTTTGTTCATTCATGGAGCTTTTGAATCCTGCTCTCTGTTTAACTAATCTTGAACGTAATGTTAATAGTGCATGGAGCTTTTTAATCTTTAAACAGGTGTTAGTACTAGGTTTAAGTTCATCTCTTAAACGATATCCATACAGTGCAATTCTTTTAGCATCTACTTGGTCACTCTTACCACGAGTTATTCCTAGAGATCTTTTTATTTCTAGTCCAGGAACAATGGAAAAAAGTAGATTTTCTTTTTCAAGAAAATCAGCAAGTTGATGTGAATAAATCCCCGTATGCTCGAATACAAATAGTGTTTGTTTTTGAACTAAAGTAATGTTCTTCTTTATCCAAATAAGCATTCGTGCAAAACCTTTTGAATTGTTTTCAAAACATTCATTTAATTGATTAAAGTGAATACAAACATCAATTGTTAGCTTGCTAACATCAATACCTACAATTTCTTTTATTTTCATACATTTGATTGATTAGATATGGTTACATAAACTAAGACCTTTAAAAGGAGTATCCTGAAATTCTATATGGTTCTTAGTAACCAGTTATAAAGAACGGAGACTAATACGATGAATAGCTCATTAAGCTAGCTTAACGAAAAGTTCACTCCGTTCTTTTTTTTCATTTTCTACACCTTTAAAATAATATTTTAAAGGTGTAGAAAATTACAATAATTGACTTTTGATTTATGAATTATTTGCAGGTGCTAATCTAAAGGTTTAACGATTAGTTGAAATAAAAGATCAGAAACGAATTGATAGCTCTACGAAAAATATTCAAATCTACTATTGAAAATCTGTTCATCACTTAGCGATTAGTTAGAAAATCGAACTTATAGTTTAACGATGAGCTGAAAAAGAAAACAAAAAACTGAACGATTGGTTTTTATGAAAAATTTATAAGCCTACTATTAAAAAATCTACTCAGACTTAGCGATTAGTTGGAAAATCAAGCTTATCGGTTAACGATTGATTAGTTGAAATAAAAATTAAAAACAAATTAATTGTTCCACGAAAATATAATAAATCTACAATTGGAAATCTACTCATCACTTGGAGATTAGTTGGAAAATCGTGCTTATCGGTCAACAATTAGCAGAAATGAAAATCAAAAACGAATTTATTGCTCCATGAAAATATGGCAAATCTACTATTGGAAACCTGCTCATTAATTAGCGATTAGTTGGAAAATTGAGCTTGTCGTTTAACGAGTAGCTGAAATAAAAGATCAGAAACGAATTGATAGCTCTACGAAAAATATGCAAATCTACTATTGAATGTCTGTTCATCACTTAGCGATTAGTTAGAAAATCGAACTTATAGTTTAACGATGAGCTGAAAAAGAAAACAAAAAACTGAACGATTGGTTTTTATGAAAAATTTATAAGCCTACTATTAAAAAATCTACTCATCATTAAACAAATTTCACTTTTCTTAATAACTAAAAAATGAATGAATTAAGTTTTCAGCATTATTCCTAAATACACTTAAAAACTCAATATGTTTGAAACTTATAATTCAGATCACAAACAGTTGATAGCAATCATTGATAACTTGAACTCAAAAATGTGGAAAAACACTCTTAATACCACTAGTCAGAAATTTGGCTCTTCATAAGTGATGCATCAAAATAATCTATCTCCAAACTACACAACTGATCTTAAAAAGATAATCATTGTTGAGTGTAATCTTTAGTTTTTAGATTATTAAAGATGTAAAATTATAGACACACTCCTATCTTGTTTACGCTTTTAACGTAAAAACTATATGGTTTAATAGTAAAAATTACGTAAAAACAACAATAATATACGTTTTAATGTAATTATAAATGATTTTTACGTATTATTGATAAATCTTTTAACTAGAATAATACGTAATTTAAAGTAATACTGCAACTACGGGATAACAGTAAGAATTTTTAATTAAAGACTAATAAAATTTGACATTTTTGTGAATACTAAAAACGGTCTGAATAAGCTTGTTAACATATTCTTAATAAGAAAAACGGTCTTTTTTTAGTAAAAAGTCAACGCTTATTTGCAAAACTCGACGCTTATGAAAAATTTTTGTGACGAATATTAAAAGGTGTTTCCTTTACGAATAAACCCCAACTCCAACCACTGATTTTTATTAACAATTAACAAATCTGTATTGTATGATACAAGTAGAAAATAATACACAAGAAATACTACATAATAAAGATTATATCTGTTTAGGTAGTAAACACAAAGGACAAAATATATCTAAACACACGATTCTGTTTGTAAAAGCCTACGAAAACTATTCATGGCTCTATTTAAATAATAATACCAAACTACTAAGTTCCAAACCAATTGGTTACTATGAAGAAGGATTGGCTTCTGACGGATTTACACGCATACATCGTTCATACCTGATAAATCTTTCACATTTAAAACAATATGAACGCAAATACCGTCTTGTTCATTTAAAAGGAAAAATAACCTTGCCTGTAAGTCATCGCAGAAACGCTACGTTCTCAAAGTATTTGCAAAGTGCTTAAACAATTACACCATACAATAATAGTATAAAAAATAGCCTACCCAAAGCGGAGTCACTACTCCAACATATATACGTTTAATTTAAAGTTTATAACAGTGAAAAAAATCTTTTTAATGAATCTTTTATGTATTGTATTTCTACAGTTCATAAATGCACAAGATGGCAAGCCTAATTACTTTAGAGGTGCGCCAGGCGATGATGTTTTTGCAACACCATCAGTCAAAGCTTTCCATGAAAGCAATCTAATTCCTGAGAATTTGTATACAGGAAAAATCAATGTTGGCATTCCAATATATGATATTTCTATTGGAGATATCAATGTGCCTATTTCTTTAAGTTACAATACTTCTGGAATAAAAGTGAGTGATATTGCATCTAATGTAGGTTTAGGTTGGAGTTTAAATGCCAACGGAAGCATATTAAAAGTAGTTAAGGACTTAAGTGACGATGATTTTTATGGTACTGGTTACGCTGTGCCTGATGATACAGGAGATAATGCAGGGAGTTATGAAACCATTGTTACACAAATAGGCTATCATAGAGGAAAATCACCTGAACCATTTAGTTATTATAAAGTTCCAACTGGATGGGTACATTCTGATTCCGAAGCTGCTGCTGAATGGAGTAAAATTGATTCCTCTCCTGACTTCTTCTATGCAAATGCACCTGGACTTAGCTCTAAATTTTATTTAGAAGATCAAAATCCAACGGACAACACTACACCATTTGCCAATCGAGTGTTTAATGCTATCTTTTTAGATCATTCGGGGGTAAAAGTACAGAATCAACTTCAAAGAACTACATCTATAATTCCAAGACTTATCGATGTATCACATGGAAATGATCCTGCTAGTTTTTATGTCAATGGAATTCCATTTTATAATTATGAGTATTTAGATTTTCCTTCTTTTGAGGTAGTAAATACGAACGGTCTTAAATATATCTTTGATACCAAAGACTATAGTGAAGCAACATACCGTGGATTTTGGAACTCTGCTAATGAAGGACTTGGTTCAACCAATTGGAATCTATCAAAAATTATTGACCCTGTACACAATAGAGAAGTAATTTTTGAATATGAAGCGTATTTCAAAGCAACACCTGAACGAATTAAAAATATTACAGCTACCTATCAAGACCCATTAGATACAGATGATATACATGATTATTATTACACGCCCATATCTAATGTAGCGTTGGGTAATGGAACATGGGATATGCATTTTCAAAATTCTATATCAACTCGTACCACTAAAGCGCATAGATTAAAAAAAATCAAATGGGATGAAGGAACAGTAGAATTTATATATGGACTCAATAGAATAGACGATGTTGGAGAAAAAGCACTTACTGAAATACTAATAAAGAACAATTTAGATCAGCTTGTAAAACACTTTGAATTTGAATATTCTTATTTCAATTCTTTGGAGAATTGTAATGAAAAAGAATGTAAGCGATTACGATTAGAAAAGGTAAAAGAGTTACCAATAAGTAATACTACGGTAAATGCCAAAGAGCATTCTTTTGACTACAATTACGACAATCCATTACCACGAAGAGATTCGTTTCAGAGAGACTATCTAGGCTACTTCAACAACAATGGTTTTGAGTGGTCTTCAACAGATGATACAGAAGTCCCCCCAAATGCGATACTACATTTTTATAAAAACCAAGGAAAAAACTCGGTATTACCATTTAAAAGAACAAATGGTTCTAACTATCGAATAATCCACGGACAATATTTGTTAGAACCCAATGCGTATTCACTAACAGCCACACTTAAAACAATCATATATCCAACAGGAGGAAGTTCACACTTTAAGTATGAAAACCACACCTTTAATTTACAAGGAGCAGAATATATCGCTGGAGGTGCTAGAATAAAACAACAAACGCTTCATGATGGCAGAGGTGGAACAAGAAAAATTTTCTATGAGTATACAAATTCAAATGGAACTTCTTCTGGTTATATTAATAAAATGCCAACATTTGCTTATATAAATAAATCAAGTGATTTACCAAGTAATTATTGGTTTCATAATTTTTCAATGACCGCACCTGAAAATGATTGGAAACGTTATTTTACATATTTCGATAAAACTAAAACCAGTTTGGAACTTACAGATGGAAGTTTTGTGGGGTATGCTAGAGTGATTAAAAAAGAGATTGGAAATGGTTATACTGAATACAACTATACTTCTGCAAATACACATCCAAATGAATCAGAAACTACGGTTCATGCTTATAACACTTCGGTAAGCGATATCTTTCTCACAAGAAACAGCTCATACCCTAGTTTAAATGCTATTGATTACGATATCAAAAGAGGAAAATTAATACGAGAAAGACATTATTCTGAGAATGGATTTATTAAGAATCAAATAGACTTTGACTTTGATTACGAGATATTTGATACGATACTATTAAATTATGAAACAACTATTTCAGGTAGCCCATTCGTTCAAGGTGGTATAGGTGGAGCTTTTCTTCATACATCAGAAATCAATATAGAACGGAATCTAAACACAAAAGTTACTACTACTAATTATTTAGATAATGGAAGTTTCACTAGTACTCAAGAAATAAAGTATGATACAAACTATCCTTTTGTAAAAGAACAAAAAGTACTCACCGAACAAGGTACAGAAAAATCAGTGTTTACTTATCCTTTTGATTCGGAAGTATCTAATGAACCTTATGTAAATAGTTTAGTAACTCAGAATAGAATTGCTACGCCAGTTTCTCATAAAAGTATACGTGTACTTAACAATCAGAGTCAATTACTATCAAGAACTAAATATAGTTTTGATCTGTTTGAAGGTATCATAAATCATAAAAGCAATCAGTCTGCGAAAGGGACAAATAACTTTACCACTTTGTCAACGATTGATAAAAGAGATTCCAACGGAAATGTATTGGAATATCATAATGAAAATGGAATACACATCTGTTTAGTTTGGGGGTATAATACTACAAAACCTGTAGCTAAAATTGAAAATACTTCCTACGCTAACTTTACCAATACGCAAAATGATATCATTTTAGCAGTACAGCACACTTCTGACAATGATGCTGATGATATGTCCGAAGAATTTCTTAGACAGACCCTACAGAATCTTCGTGATACGTTTCCAACTGGAAATATGACATCATACACCTATGATCCACTTGTTGGAATTACAAGCGTAACGGATGCAAGAGGCTATACTATGTATTATGAATATGATGAATTTAACAGATTAAAAACTGTGAAAGACGCCGATAAAAACCTTTTAAGTACCAATGAATACAATTATAAAAACTAATGACTAAGATGAAAAAGCTATTATATATACTCGTTATAGTGGTTCCAATGTTAGTCATTGGACAAACGACCACAGAAAATTATACGAAAACTACAGCATATCAAAATGAAACACAAGACGGAAATATTCCTGAAAATCAAAAACTAGAAACCGTTACTTATTTTGATGGACTCGGTAGAACGTTTCAGAAAATCTCAGTAAAAGCTGGTGGACAACAACAGGATATCATTGTTCCTGTTGTATATGACCAGTATGGGCGTATGACTAAGGAATATCTTCCCTATGCGACAAGTTCGCTCAATGGAAATATACATGCCAATGCACTTAATAATCAAGCTACATTTTACAATACTGATAAGTATGAAAATACGTTAAATCCATATTCAGAAACAATACTTGATGATTCGCCACTTGGCAGACCCTTAAAGCAAGGCGTACCTGGAAACTCATGGGCAGTAAGTCCAAATTCAGATAACGATCATTCTATAAAGTTTGAATATCAAATAAACACTTTCGAACAAGGGAATGTAAATAAAGATAACGTTGTTCGCTTTGGTGTATTACATCCTAATAATGATACTGAACAGACTCAGCTTGAGTATGAAGGTTATTATGCAATTGGAACGTTACAAAAAAGCATTGTTAAGGACGAAAATTGGACACCCAATCAACAGTTTTCAAAAGATCATACAATTGAAGAATATACTGATAAGCTTGGTCGTGTAATTTTAAAACGAATGTTTAACAAAAATAAAAAACACGATACTTATTATGTATATGACAAATATGAAAATTTAACCTACGTTATCCCACCAAAGGCTTCGGATGATATTGTTGTTACGACTACTACCCAAACAGGGGGATTAACTGGACGAAATTACTCTTGGGTTTACTTGGTACTCGTGGATAAAGAATTGGCAGGAGAATATCAAAAGAAATTAAGCGCATATAAAAATGATGATGTCTTAACGGCGGATTTAGAAAATAAATATGGCGCACAAGGTGGTTTTTCAATCAATAGAAATACAAGTACCAATGAACTGATTTTAAATATCAACTTTTCAACTAATGAGCCGTTACCTCTTAAAACAGGAGAAGTTGTTTCTTTAAAAGACTTAGGGGAATTTAAAGATACGGAATTAGGTGTTATTAAGGCAGAAAATTATGAGTATACATTTTTGATAAAAAATAATGCATTATTTATTGAAGGAGAAGGAAAACTTCTTGGACTCAATCAATCATTTAGTAGTAATACAAAACTAAATTATAGTAAAAATTTTCCATGGGTGTCACTTTTAAAAGTAGACGAAAAGTTTACGGATAATTATCTATCTCAATTAAAAGAATATCCTAACTCAGATATTTTAAATGTAACTATTCAAAATCAATATGGTGGACAAGGTGGCATGCATATTTCAGTAGATCAAAATGATGTGGTATCAGTACAAATGAATATCAATACCACAAAACCACTTGCTTTTAGAGAAGGTTTAGTGGTTGATTTGGGACTCAAAAGAAGAATTTCAGATGTAACACTTGGTACATTCTCAGGTGAAGAATTCAGCTATGAGTTCTCAATTAAAGAAAATGCATTACATATTAGTGGTAGTGGAACAATTACATCAGCTTTTCCAATATTTACAGGGACGCAACCAAGTTCAACAACTAACTATGAAATTGCTACCGAAGTAGTACAAGGATTATGCTACATCTATCATTATGATTATAAAAACAGAGTTGTAGAAAAGAAAATACCAAGTAAAGGATGGGAATATATTGTATATGATAAACTCAATCGTCCAGCACTTTTACAAGATGCAAAGCTTCGCTTGGAAGATAAATGGTTTGTTACACATTATGATGCTTTTTCAAGACCCGTGATGACAGGACTATATTGGAAACCCACATATTCGTTGACACGTATACAAATGCAAGAAATCGTTAATAATAGTCAAAATTTAAATGCTTTTCGCGTTACAACACCAATTGGTAATGATAACCATTATTACGATGGGTTAGCTTCGCCTGGCATTGTAGAAATACACACTTTAAATTATTATGATAACTATGATTTTAATGAGCCGTCCATAACCTTACCAACTACAACAAATGTTTATGAAGCCCAAATATCATCTGATATAAAAACACTACCTACGGGTTCTAAAGTACGTGTTTTAGGAACTGATAATTGGATTACAACTGTAACACATTATGATAAAAAAGGTAGACCAATTTATGTAGCATCAAAAAATGAATATTTGTCAATTTTAACAAAAACAGAAACAGAATTAGATTTTACAGGTAAAATATTAGAAATAAAATCATCACATTTTAAAAACGGAAATACACCCATTGTAACTGTTGAAAGGTTTAGTTATGATCATTCGGGACGAATGCTAACTCAAAAGCAACAAATCAACGATCAAGAAGAAGAATTAATCTCAGCAAATATGTACGATGAATTAGGGGCTTTAATAAACAAAAAAGTTGGAAATACAGAAATAAATCCACTACAAGAAATTGATTACAGCTATACTGTTCGTGGTTGGCTTAAAGGAATCAATGATGTAGATGCAAATGATCAAAACAAACTATTTTCTTTTAAAATCAATTATGATACATCTAATTTACTGGGAACTACAACACTATTCAATGGAAATATTAGTGAAACCCATTGGAAAACCGCCAATGATCTCAATTTAAGAAGTTATGGATATCAATATGATGCACTTAATAGAATTACAAATGCTACCTACCAAAGTGGACAAGCAGTAACAAATCTTGCTAATAATGATATCGAGAATTACAGTTTAAATAACGTATCCTATGATAAAAACGGAAACATTCTCTCATTAGAACGAATGGGAATAACAGAAGTTGCAAACCCTACAGTGGATATTATTGACCAACTAACTTACAACTATGCCAGCAATAGTAACACATTACTAAAAGTTACCGATGTTGCAGATACGGCTGGTTTTAAAGATGTACATACACCTGAAAATGATTACATGTTTGATGTAAATGGGAATATGACAGCTGATGTAAACAAAGGAATTATCCCTAATGGAATCGCATACAATCACTTAAACCTGCCAACAACAATTAATTTTGGCAATAGCGGGAACATTTCTTACATTTACGATGCTACAGGAATAAAAATGGCTAAAATAGTTTCAGAAAATAATAGTTTAGTTACTACGCAATATGCTGGAAATTTTGTGTATAAAATTGACAATACAAATGTCGAGACTCTACAATTTTTTAATCATGCAGAAGGATATGTTGAGCCGTCAACAAATAGTACATTTGCATACACATTTCAATTTAAAGATCATTTAGATAATATTAGGTTATCGTATGAAGATTCGAATAATGATGGAAGTATCGATGTTAATTCTGAAATTAAGGAAGAAAGTAATTATTACCCTTTTGGATTGAAGCACAAAGGCTATAATAGTATAATAACTGGAAGAAATCATAACTATGGCTTTGGCGATAAAGAAGAACAAAATGAACTTGGACTGAAATGGATAGACATCAAAGCTCGTAATTACGATGTATCCATAGGGCGTTGGATGAATATAGATATTTTAGCAGAAAAATTTGAAAGCTTCTCCCCTTATGCATATGTTGGAAATAGTCCTGTAACAAGATATGATTTCGATGGAATGGATTGGTATTATGATAAAAATGGATATCAATATAATCCAAACTTAACAAAAGATAATGCTTCTGATATATTAAAAAAAGGACAGCTATATATTAAAGAAAAAGGAGCTATTGTAATTATAGATGACGGAGAAGTTTATTCTTTTGAATTAAATAAGAACGGAACGGTATCTGACAGGAAAGGTAATCTTTTAGATGCTGGAGAAACTGTAATAGCTGGAGACTCTAATACAAAAATTACCTCCTTTGACGATAGACCCTCGGTTTATGATTATAAAAACGGAGAAGAAATAACGTCTGAAGATGGTCACGATTATTTATTACATGATAACAAATGGTTAAAAGTTGAAACACGTAAAGAGTATAGTGATAGGATAGCGAAAAGAACAAAAACTAGACGTCCTCCTCTTCCAAGAACAGCTAGGGAAGTAATGCAGTATGATCAAAGACTTGTAAATAAATCAGGTGCAAAAAGTGCAATTGGAATTAGTTCTGTAGGAAGTGGTATTAGTAAAATTTCTAGTAAATTTAAATATACTCCTGTTGGAGTTCTTGCTTCTTATTTTGGAGGACAAATTAATTCATATATCGGCATGAAAAAAAGGATGGAAACTCATGATAAAACAGTAGAACATCACAGAAACGAAAAAAATGGGTCATAAAAAAAAATTTATTTTCAAACAAATTGTAGTATTTGTTTCAATTAATATAATAATATTTTTATTGATTTCAGATTTTAATTACAGCAGTATTTCTTCTGCTGTAATTAAAGTTTCTTTATCGTTTGCCATATTTATATATGGAATGTATTTAGGCTACGAATTCACAAATAAACTTTCTAATAAATACCAAAATAGGGTATTTATTATTAAAACTTTATTTTATTTAATCTTAGTAGTATCAATTTATTTATTAAGATATTTTTCGTCAAAGAAATTTGGTCAGGATATAATCGTACAAAATTTTTACTTATACCCACTACTATTAATGTTTTTTTTAAATGATCTTAATAATTATTATTTAAAAAAATAATTACTCTTTTTTTACATATAAAAAAATACCAATTGGGAATAGTAAAAATGAAAGATTGTATATAATATCAACTACATTTGAATAGAAAAATAGATTTATCAAGTTATTTTCTTGATTAAGAGGTAATATATAATTGAACAATATTAAAAATATTATTTCTGAAATTACGCCAATTAACATTAAAGATTTAGAAAGAAAAAGATCTTTATTCTTTCTAAAAACTATTATTATTACTAATAATTTAATTAGACAGGCAATTATTAATATTATAGTGTTCATTATTATAATTAATTTTTATCAAATTTAGAATAAATATTTTAAATGAATATTTCAGTTTAAATATTGCTGAAATAATCAAATATTTATGATTGCGGAGTAGTAAGAGAATTTACTGTTCTGAATCTTTTAATTAAATATATCATATGGAAATAAAAAAGGATGAATCAGAAATTATTGGTAAATGGGAATTTATCAATGGAAAGTATGTTCAAAATGATACATGCAAAAGGATAGAATATTTAAAGAAAAAATATTTACTTGAAATTACAAAAGATGAATCAGGATGGTATGTTTTATATAAAGACCCTAATGATGGCAGGTATTGGGAATCAAAATATTTACAAAGTGACTTACACGGTGGAGGTATACCCGCATTAATAAATATAAAAAATGATTTATTGAAGTATCAACTTAAATGGGATAAAAATGATATACAGCCTATTTCAAGTATTGGTATAAAGTAAAAACTTATATTGATTCTAAGCTTGCGCTGGCTTGTTGTTTGTGGTACGTATGTAAAGAAAATTAAAAGCAATCATATATTTTATGGTTGCTTTTTTATAAAATATAATAGTGTAGTATAAGGGTAAACACTCCGTAGTCTACATATTGTGACATTGGTAAAGTGATTTTAGTTTTACATCATGAAAAAAAATCACAGAACTAAATCGGAGATGTATCCATTAATAGAAGGTTTTGCTAGTAGTGGAATGAAATTAGACGCCTATTGCAAGGCTCATAAACTTAATTATTATACCTATCGTTATTGGTTACGTAAATACAAATCAGAAAAGAAGCAAGATTCAGTTAAAGATTCTTCTAATTTAAACTTCATTCCAGTGAAGGTTATGGCTCCTGAAATCAAGGAAGAAACATTACAGATTTTCTATCCTAATGGAGTTCAAATAGCAGTATCTACAGTTTTAGACATGGAAGGATTATCAACCTTAAAGAAACTAGTATCATGTTTGGATTAGGTATTAATCATGATTTTCATTTATACAGTAAACCAACTGATATGCGAAAAAGTTTTAACGGATTATGTGGATTAATCGCAAAAGATTTAGTGACTCCAGCTAGTAATGGAACTGTTTACATATTTATCAATAAAGCTAGAGATAAGGTCAAGTTATTACATTGGCAAAACGGAGGATTTGTATTGTATTATAAGCGATTAGAGCAAGGGCGTTTTGAGTTGCCAAATTACGATCCAGAAGTTGGAAGTATTGGGTTAGATTATTCGCAGCTCGTATTATTAATAGATGGAGTTTTCATTAATAATTTGCAACGAAAAAAACGATACGAATTAGCAGTATAAAGTAGCTTAAGGCATTGTGATATCGAAGTAGTTTTCGTATTTTTAATCCGTGGAAAAACAGACGGAAACACTTATAAATCTTGATGATTATGTTCCTAAAAGGAAGTATGATGAGCTACTAGGAAAAGTTACCCATTTAGAGCATCAACTACTAGAACTCAAACGTCTTATTTTTGGCACTAAGAGTGAACGTTTTATTCCATCGGAATCTAATCAACTTGGATTATTTACAGAAGTAATCTCAGAAGATGTTCCAGTATCAGAACAAAAACAGGTGAGTTATAGCAAAACTATAACCAAAGAGAAGAAACATCCTGTTCGTTTACCATTAGCTCCACACTTGCCAAGAGTTGAAGAAGTTATTGAGCCAGAAAATATCATAGAAGGTAGTGTTAAAATTGGAGAAGAAATCACAGAACTATTGGAATACACTCCGCAGAAAGTGTATGTTCGAAAAATAGTTCGTCCTAAATATGCATTACCAAAGGACTCAGGAATTAGTATTGCGGAGCTACCAAGCTTAATCTTACCTAAGTCTAATGTAGGAGCTGGGTTATTAGCGCATATTTTTGTCAGTAAATTTATTGATCACTTACCTTTCTACCGTCAACTACAAATATTAAAAAGACAAGATGTTGTTATTGCATCAGCAACCATATCTGGCTGGTTTACTAAAGCGTCCCAGCAGTTGGAAGTATTGTATAAAGTTCATAAACAATTAATATTGCAATGTGACTATCTTCAGGCAGATGAATCAACAATCAAAGTACAAGACAGTCATAAAAAAGGGAGTACTCATAAAGGCTATCATTGGGTATTACATGCTCCAGTAGAAGGATTAGTACTTTTTGAATATGCACCTAGTAGAGCAGCAGAAGTTCCAGAAGTACTATTACAAGAGTTTAGAGGAACATTACAAACTGATGGATATACTGCCTATAAAAAAGTGATTGAAAACTATGGCTTAAAACACTTAGCATGCATGGCACATGCTAGAAGATATTTTGAAAAAGCACTTGCTAATGATAAGTCAAGAGCCAGTTATGCATTGGAGCAAATCCAAAAACTCTATAGTGTAGAACGAAAAATAAAAGAGCGTAATCTAAACTCGAAAACGATAACACGTTATAGAGCATTATGCGCTAAACCTATTTTAGATTTATTATACACTTGGATGCAAGATCAGTACACTAAAGTACTTCCTAAAAGTGCTATAGGAAAGGCACTTACTTATAGTCTAAAATTATGGGAGTCACTTATTGGTTACATCGATAATCCAGTATATTGCATTGATAATAACCTAATAGAGAACTCAATACGCCCTTTAGCCCTAGGTCGCAAAAATTACCTCTTTGCTGGCAATCATAAAGCAGCACAAAATGCTGCGATGATGTATTCTTTCTTTGCTACTTGTAAAATCAATGATGTAAATCCATATCATTGGTTGCATGATGTCTTTAAAAGATTACCAGAGCATAAAGCCAATAAATTAGAAGAATTACTGCCACAAAATTGGAAGAAACAACAGCTTTCTTAACTGTTAAAAAAATACCTTTTTCTTAATAAAATCTCTCTTAAGCCAACAATACTTTAAAATCAGATACCTATCCAAGAACTAGGAACACTTAAACTTCTACTTGTTAATGGGTTGCGTTTTTTCATAACTAACTTTATGTAAAATAAAACATCTAATCCTAGACGTAGAAGACCGAATGCTTACGTATAAGGTTTAAAATATGTAATTATAGCAATTCCATGACTAAAAGAATTTTAAAGGAGCTAAAATAGAATTAGAAAATGAAACTAAAATATTTTAATACAAAATGATAACTAAATAATTATATAAATGATTTTTTTGTGTTGTAAGTTTCATAGCTTTTGGGATATCATAATAAGTATATAAGAAAACATGATTTCACGTGGAAACTATTAAAAAAGGGGAAAACCGTACTCTTATTACGGTTTGTTGTTTTTCTACACTGTTACGTAAACTTTTTTATATATTGCGTAATCATTTACAAATACAATAAACAGAACTTTCTGACGCTTTCTTTTTTAAATACATTTGATTTTAGTATAAATTTAAAATCAAATTACAATGAAAAAAGTTTTATTAGTATTAGGCTTACTATTAACATTAACTGTTAGTTGTACACCAGAAGCATTGGAAGACAGTAATCAAGATGAACAAGCTACTGAAAAAGCTAAAGTTAAAGAACCTTCAGGTGGGTGATTTTTGGGTAATGATATTTTTTATCATTTTTCCCATAATTTTTTATTCATATAGATTACTACCCAAGGATATCAAAGAAATTGAGGCTCTTGGGTTTGTATTTACTTCAAATTATTATGAATCAGTAAGATTACTTGTTTGGACACTCATGGGCAAATTCATGCCATTTATTGCATTTTCTATTATTTTTTTAAGAGTACAAAAAACTTGGAGTTATACTTTATTCATTCCAATAGGTATGTATTTGTTTCAAATAGTCAGAGTTATTAATGATGATACTGAATTTTTTGACACTATTGACTTCTTCTACATACTACCTTTCATAATGATATATTGCTATCTAATGGTTGTATATAAAAGACATATTGAAGCGATCAAAGCTAAAAACAAATACAAAGAAAAACTTGTAGAGACAGGAATGGAACTCATACTTTCAGAAAATAAAGAGCATGAGTAAACGTAAAAAAATAAAATTTGAAAATAAAATTAAGCTATTAAAAGAATACAAAGATACTCTTGATAGCAATGATAATTCTATTTCCAAGAAAGAATTACTTAACTATATCCTTCACGAACTAAAAGAACTAAAAAAAAAACCTGATAATGAATCCAATAATTTAACTATTGACGAAGTACTAGATACTTTTAATAATACTAAACTTAAAAACTAAGATGTGGTATTGTTAGCTTTCCCGCCACTAACTTCATTTTTGAGTTTATTCAGCTCTCTAGCTAAAGCTTCTAACTTATCACTTAAAGTTAAATAATCCTTTGTATCTTCAAGATATTTAATGTATAACTTTCTTTCAATATCTTCTGCTAGATTTTCAATTTTATTATCAACCCCTTTTTCAATTTCTCCTTTTAAAAATAAATTAAAATACTCTGATATTTCTAGGTAATAGTCTTTATTTCGTACAATATTATCAATCATTGCTAACCTAATAATGCTTGATTTATTTAAATAACGTGAGTTCGACTTAAGAAGATGTTTTAATTGTTTGTAAAATAGAGAAGGAATCATTAACTTAATATTCTGAATAACAAGCTAATAATAAGAACTTCTCTATGATTACTGACAATAAAATTATTGAAATATTTTGTCTTTTAGACGATTTTAGTAAAGAATATAACGATTTGGTTACCAAAAACAGTCTTCTTGACCCAAATAAAAAGAAAATACGCAAAAGAAAGCGTAAAATGTCTGATGCAGAAGTAATGACTATTTTAGTTATTTTTCATTTCAAATCTTACCGAAATCTGAAGCACTTCTATATAAATCATGTGTGTAAACATATGCGTAATGAGTTCCCCGATTGTGTTTCATACAATCGTTTTGTTGAACTTCAAAAAAAAGTAGTTCAACCACTAGGAGTATTTATGAAAATGCATTGTTTGGGTAGTTGTACTGGCATTTCATTTATAGATTCTACTACGTTGAAATCCTGTCACTATAAAAGAGAAAAGCAACATAAAGTGTTTGCTGGTTTAGCTCAAAAAAGTTACGGAACCTTAGGTTGGTTTTATGGATTTAAATTACATCTTGTCTGTAACGATAAAGGTGAACTAGTCGAGTTTATGCTTACTCCAGGGAATGTGGATGATAGAAAACCTCTTAGAAACAAATCATTCAATGATAAAATATTTGGTAAAATTTATGGAGACAAAGGCTATCTCGGAAAAGATTTATTTGAAAAATTATTTGTAGATGGAATTCATTTAATAACAAAAGTGAGAAAGAATATGAAGAAAAAAGCAATGGATTTTATGGATAAAGTACTATTAAGAAAAAGAGCTGTAATTGAATCTGTAAATGACATCTTAAAAAATGTATGTTATATTGAGCATACAAGACATAGGTCGGTAGATAATTTTATATCAAACTTGGTCTGTGGATTAATAGCATATAGTTTTATACCTAAAAAACCATCTATCAAAATTACTAATATGCTCCCAAATATTGGAATAAGTTAAGTCGAACTCACGTTAAATAGGTTTCCTGATTTTTGATAAAATGTTCAATCAA
The DNA here is from genome assembly GCF_965283645.1 of Kordia sp. Classification (GTDB taxonomy): domain Bacteria; phylum Bacteroidota; class Bacteroidia; order Flavobacteriales; family Flavobacteriaceae; genus Kordia. The sequence goes on from NZ_CBDIPG010000001.1 coordinate 1,868,538, forward strand.
TTCATCTAATGAAAAACGAACTCCATGCTTTTCTAAATAACAATCTTCTTCTTTTTTCATATACATATCGCCACTTCCTTCAATCAACCAAATTCTTGAAACATTATATTGATTACATAGAAGATCAACTAAAATATTAATTGTTCCTGCTCGTGGCTTTTTAGTAACACCTTCAATGACTTTCCTAGCACTCATTCGTGTAATTTGCGAATTTGTTTCTTTTTCAATAGTCCAAGGTGATATTCCCTTTTCTTTAATAATTTGCAGAATTCGATTAATCATTATAGTTTTTTTATACGTTTTAACGTATATTTGTTTTTTATTAACGTATATTTAATTAAATTAGCAATGTGCTTAAACCAAATATATTAAATGTAAAGTTATAACCATAATAATCAAGGTTTAGCTTTCATTTTAGTACTAGTATTTTGGTTCAAAGGTAAGCATTAAGAGTTTTTTCATTTCTCGATAAAATAATAATTGATTTTAAATAGCCACTAATTAATTATAAAATAAAAATAAAAGAAAATGACGGAAAGCTTTGCAGAAGTATCAGTAATTTTTTTACTGATTTTAATAATAGCGACGATTGTATTATCGATTTTGATTTGCAAAGTGCATATCATAATGAATAAGATTCACAATATAATCAGTTTTAATAGTATTGAACTAGAAAAAATTAAAGAAGAAGTAATTGGAGAAGAAAATACGTTTGGTATTGCAAAAAAACAAATTGAAGGTATTCATACAGTAATTACAACACAATTAGTAAAGGGATTACTCAAAGATACTAGTGAAGAATAATTTTTCATGATAAAAGCTTTAAAACTCCCGCATTCTAGCGAATAATCCACGGGAACTAAAGCTTTGATTTGGTCAATCTGAGTGGCTTAAACTCAACCAGATTTGACTGTTTTAATTAAGTTTGGCAAAGTGGCAAATCATATGCATGACGTTTTTGATTTTTAAACGAAAGTTTAATTCGGGAATCAAAAATAGCCACTTTGTCTTTTAAACTGATAGCTAATTTAATAAAAATATACCTATTTGAAATTTTTATAAGGTTGATTAAAGAAAAGCGGAGAAAGAAAAATTCATATTCTTTTTTAGGGTATGGATAATAAAATAATTCTACCGCTTTTCGTTTAAAAAATTGATAGTGTTTTTAGGGTAAACTTAATGTATGATAATACAATTAAGTCAACATTATCATTTATCTATTGATAGTAGATTTTAATGGGTTCGCGAAAAGTCATAAATATAAATAGATTTCATAAACCTGTTTTTTTGACAAAATGATAGACATATCGAAAAGCGATTTTCGCCAATCCTTTTAAAACAAACATTATGACCGATAAAAGGAAAAACTTTATAGCAGGATTTTTTACAGGATTTATACTATCATTAGTCCTAGTTTTACTAATGCTTATTATTGCATACTATTACCTTAATAAACAAAATTCCCTAGCTTTTTTAAATCCCTTTTTAACAGATGAGATCCTTAATGCTCCAATTAGGGTTTCTACTGTTAAGATGTTCAGTTTTTAGTTCTTTATTTATCAATTACCACTAGATTATCGTAAAACTAAATTTCCCTGAACTGAAAAGCCTTGTGATCCTTACAAGGCTTTTCTTTTTTTATTGGTTTTAAAAATGGTAAAAAATCAAACTCTTTCAGTCGTGATGTAAGAATCTTAATGGAGTCAGTGAAACTCATTGATTCTTGTTGTAAGTTTTATACTTTGTTGCAATTTATCATGTATTCTCTTGAGCGTATTTCAAATTAGAAAGCTCCATTTCTATTTTTCTATATTTTCTTGATTTTGATGAAACAAGGAAAAGCCCAATAATAAGAAGTACTATACTCATAAATAATACGGTAAAACCTGCTGACTTTAACTCGTTTCTCTGAAGAATTTTCATTTTATCAAACTCAGATACTGCTAGTAATAATACTCCATAATAAGTAAGCATTCGGTCTTCTACGTCTAGGATTAGATGTTTTATTTTACATAAAGTTAGATATGTTTATTTGTAAATTATTGAGAGGTAGCGGAGTAAGTTTTTCTAGCTATGGGATTAGTGTCTGATTTTACTGGATTCTCAGCTTCCGTAAGATTTTGTTGCTAAAACGCCATTTTCTTAACAGTTTTCGATACTGTTGTTTTTCCAGTTTTGTGGCAGTAATTCGTGTAATTTATTTGCTTTATGTTCAGGGATTTTTTTAAAGATATCGTGTAGCCAAGCAAATGGTTCTACATTGTTTATTTTACAAGTTGCAAAGAAAGAATACATCATGGCTGCTTTTTGAGCTGCCTTGTGCGATCCTGCAAAGAGATAGTTTTTTCGTCCTAAAGCAAGTGGTCTGATGGTATTTTCTATCTTGTTATTGTCAATTAAATACTTTCCATCTTCTAAGTACCCAATCAGATATTTCCATAAGCGAAGTGTATAGCCAACTGCTTTTGCAATGGAACTTTTTGGTAATAGTTGCGATCGTTGTTGCACTAACCAATCATAGAAGGTATCGAGTATCGGTTTGGCATAGCGATTTCGATAGCGTTTGATTACTTTAGAAGTGGCATTATGTTCTCTAATATTAGCTTCTAAGCCATACAATTTTTGGAACTGTTCCATTGCATAACTGGCTCTTGAATGATCATTATCAAGTGCTTTTTCAAAATATCGTCTGGCATGTGCCATACATGAGAGTAGCTTTAATTGTTGTGCAGTGGCTAGGTTTTGATAGACCTTGTATCCATCGGACTGTAAAGTTCCTTTATAGTTTTTCAGTATGGTTTGTGGAGCTTTTATAGACCGAGTGGCATCATACTTGAACAATACCAAGCCTTCCACAGGTGCATGATATACCCAATGATATCCTGTATGTAAACTTCCTGTTTTATAACTGTCTTGAACACCAATTGGACTTTCATCTACTTGCAAGTAATTACTTTGTAATAACTCTTTAGTCAACACATCATACAAAGGTTCTAGTAGTGAAGTCGCGGCATTAAACCATCCTGATAAGGTCGCATCACTTACTTGATATTGTTGTCGTTTAAATATCTGTCGTTGTCTATAAAAAGGAAGATGATCTACAAATTTACTCACTAAAATATGTGCTAAGAGTCCTGCACCTGCATTAGATTTTGGAAGTGGCAGACTTGGAAGTTCCCCTATAATAACTCCAGCATAATCTTTTAACGCGTATTTTGGACGTACAATTCTGCGAACAAAAAGCTTGGCAGGATTGTATTCCAAGATTTCAGTCACTTCTTCTCCTATTTTAACGCTGTCTTGCGTAAGATTTTTTGGCTCGATGATTTCTTCGACTCTTGGAAGATGCGCAGGCAATATCGCTCGCTTGGCTACTTTCTTTGGTTTGATCTTTACTTTTGTCTGGCGTAAGACCTGTTTTTCAGCACTTGAAGATGACTCTTGCGACGCTTCACCAAATAATCCTAATTGACCAAGCAAAGCTGTGGAGACAAAACGTTCACTTTTACTGCCAAAGATCAAACGTTTCAGTTCTGCTAACTGCCCAGCTACATCTCTGTATTTATCCAACAAATCATCATACTCTTTTTTGGAGATATAGGCGGTTTCTTCGGTAGTATCACTAGCGTTTTTCACAATGGAAAAATACTAATAATAGAGTAAAACCACAACGTTTTTCTGCGTTTTATGCAGGTAATTTGTAACGTTTTTTCCCTCGAACATGTGCAATAGAAATCCCATCAATCAGTAGCACCAATTGAGAATAACTCAGCTTGATACTGGTGACCACTTCATCATAGATTGGTAATTCAAAACGACCCGATTCCAACCGCTTGTAATACAAAACAAAACCACCTGCTTGCCATTGTAATATTTTGACCTTATCACGGGATTTATTAATAAAAATGTAAGCAGTACCATCTTGAGCAGAAGCCTGCAATTCTTTTTCAATGATGCCTGCTAGACTATCAAAACTCTTGCGCATGTCAGTAGGATGACGATACAAATGATACCGATGGGAAACGCCTAATCCAAACATGAGATCAACTTTTGCAAGCAAACTGCCGTTTGTTTGGTTAATGAAAAAGAATCTAAATGTAGGCGAACTCCATTGGGATATGCAATGGTAATTGTTGAGTCAATACTGTCAGCAGAAGTTTCAATATCTATGGGAATGAACTCATTTTGGAATGTATCGTTTGTAGAAGTCGTTTCGCCTTTAAGTAGTCCATGAAAACTACGATAGCGTCTTATCCAATACGAAAATGTGTGATAATTCAGAGCTTCACGCTTGCAAAAGTCTTTCTTGCTGATATCCTCCGAATAAAGCTTGGCTACCAAAGCAAACATACGCTGCTGTGTCTTTGTGTTTTTCATGAAGCCAAAATACAATTGAAATCATTTCTTTACAATACGTGGTTTACCGAAGGCTTACTAGTCATCCAGGAACTTATTACTTTCAACATTAAAATCAGCTTTTAAAGTTTGCTGAAATAGATTAATAAAAGCATCTATTTCTGAACTATTTGAGTTTTTAGCTCTTAATTCAAATAGCCTGTTACGAAGACTGTTTGCAAAAGAATTATTTTTAATCTCTATAATTGTCGACTTCATTTTTTTAATTTGAGAATAGTTATAATTTGCGTTTTTTAAAAAATGCTTTTTTACTTCATATTTGAGCTAATATTTATAACCTTTTCTGCAAATTTAGGTTTGTATGAAATTAAATGCACAACTTCTTTGTAGTGTTCAAAATTATAGTTTACAATGTATCTTATTTTAAAATCTAGGTCAGAATTTTGATATAGTAAAATTTCGATAGCTTCATTTTTATTTATTCTTTTAAATAAGTAATAAGTGATCTTACAATTTTCAACATGACTATAAAATATTGCTACTTCAGATGCTATAAAATCATAGTCAATTCCTGTTTCATAATTCAAATATCCTTCATCGCTTAAAGCATCAATCTTAAACTCTATATTTAAAACAGGGATTTCAGTATTAGAATTTGCTTTAATATTATTTAAAAGTTCATTAAGGTCTTCCAAAATATCAATACCGTGATAATTTTCATTCTCTAATTCTTCAAGCTTTGAGTAAAAAGTATAATATAGAGTATATAAGAATACTTGATGCTTGATATTTAGTTCTGATATATTTAGGTTCTCAAGCAAATAATAATAAGTGTAAAAGTTAGGTGTAAGATTATGAATTATCCATTTATTAATTGTGTCATAGAGTAAATTAAGATACTTATTTTCTATAAAGTATTTGCTCACTAAATCATCATGCTGTGATATTAACCTTTTCAATTCTTCACCTTCTATAACATGAATCTTATAAGACTTGTCATTTTGTATTTTATTTAACCAAATACGACAATTATTAGAAGCATAAGAAGATATTAAAAAGACTAAATGATCTGGTTTTTCAGCATCTGCCCATGCTATTTTTGAATTTAATTTCTCAGGGGAGATAGCATTTTCATATTTTTTACATTCAAAGAAAAAGTATTCATTGTACTGACCAATCAAACTATTATTGATTATAATTTGTCCTTCAATATCTCTACCATTATCAGCACCTCCTTTTCTCCATATCAATTTTGAAAACCCATGCTTTAATAATAATTCAAAACATAACTCTTCAAATTTATCAAATGTTATTTTTTTGAAATCAATATACTCTTCAATTGTATTCATAAGTATCTTTGGAATTATATAATTTCATGCATGACTAAGGTTTTGACTCTTGTACTCTTTTTAATTCTCTCAAATATTTTATTGGAAAAGGAAGCACGGTTAAATCTCCATTCTTTACAAAATCTACATTCATAAGAGGTAATAACTTATCAAAAATATATTCTGAGTTTTTATAGACTTTAATTTCTCTAATTATGGATGCCCTAGTAATAGTTTGTTGGATACCCTTTCCTTTTATTCCAACAAAATAATATTTACCACCATTTTGATTGAATGAATGTATATCAAGTTGACTGTCTAAAATCTCATACCTCTTTTTATCTCTAAAATATGATTTTAGGATTTCTCCTGTATTTTCTTGAATTTTTTCTACCAACTTTTTCTTTTCGCTTCTATTAGTGAAGCAATTCAGAAGACTTTCCTTGTCCCAAGTGTTAAGTAATGTTATTTGTGCATTATATTTACTTGTCTTTTCTTTATCAAAGATTTGATTAATCAGATTTATAACCTCAGCTTTTGTGATAACGATTTTTTCGCTCTCCTTTTCCAATACACTACTTATTTCTTCATATTCAGGAATAGTGTAATTATTTGTTTTGACTATTATGTTTACATTACCGATGTCATCCTTAACGATAAATTCAATATTATTTTCTTCATCATAGATAGTACATAATTCATCGTATTCATTTTGATTAAACAAATTCGCTTCAAATTTTTCAAACTTAATTTTACCATTTGGTTCAATAGTTAGAAAGAAGAAATCCATTTCATCTTTCATTCCAAAAATCCACTTATTTTTGTAATTGAAGCTTGACCAATTGATAATTGAGATTTGCTCTTTATTTATATCATTTTTGATGACTAACTCTTTAATTATAGCTTTTAAAGAGGCTTTTGAATTTACCTTAAAATCTTCTAATGTAATGTGCTGAACGGAAGAAGAAGACTTATAAGGATCTATTTTTTCGTATTTTAAATAGAATGATTTATCATGTATCAGCTTAATGTTAAAACCGTTCTTATCTTCTGTTTTTGATACTTTGATATTAGAATTAAAAATTAACTTTTTCAATTCATTTTTTAAGGTTTCAAGGTGTTCACTAGAATCCTCATCGTTAATTCCATCAATAAGGAATACATCTTTACTAAATTCTTTAAAATCAAACACGTTAGAATGCCTTATAGTTTTATTTATTTTGACTTCATGCAAATTGAGTTTTATATATTTTGAAAGCTTATGATTGATAGTATTGAGAACGTCGGTTAAGATTCCTATTTTACTATTTTTAAATTCTTTTAAGTTACTAAAATCTAAAAACGGAATACTACTTTTTTGCATTGCTCCATTTTTAAGAGTTTGTTTCAAAATATATTGACTATCAATACTTATTTTTTCTGATGGTAAAACTCTTTTAAGCGTCTTTGTAGAATGAACAAAGGTGTATTTTGGATATGAACTGATTTTCTTTATGGAAAAATCCATTGACTTACTTAATAGTAAACTTGAAAATGTTCTTACATTCAATTGCAAACAGCTATTTAGATCAATGTAAAATTCTAACCCGACAATTTGAAATATCTGCTCTTTATCTTTTGATGTGCTTATTTTTAAATGATTTGTGTTGAATAGATATAATTTCCCCGTAAGATTATTATATGTTAACTTTTCATGTTTTGGGGAAGCAATTGAATTAACAACCAATTGCGAAATTGAATGCTCATTAATTTCTTTAATTTCATTTAAGCTTAGAATTCTAAATGAAAGCTTATCACCATATTCGATTTTTTCAAGTTCTCTAGCCAAGTCAACTCTTGAAATGATTTTTTTATCAAAAAGCGCATAGAATGATTTTCCCCTTTCAAACACAATGCTTTTTGCTTTTAACTTTGTACTAATTTCATCAAGAACTAATGCTCCAAATTTTATATAATTTTCAGTTGTTGAAAATTTTACTATTGAGTAATCAGTCAATAGTTCTTTAAAATTAATTTGAATACTAAGCTTATTGGTTTTACAAAGTTGCATAAGCGTTGATTTCTTTTATAATTGAGTTATTTAGTTCTTTTGTTTGCGAGTTCCATAGAAAAGGAATTTCAATAATTCTTTTATCTACCGACCTTATAGTCTGTCTTTCACTTGTAGAAAGTATATTGATTATAAAAACCCTTTCTCCATTTACATTTTCTAGTTTTTTTCTAATCTTGGCTTCCTGTTCAATAAAACTAATTTCAGTAGTTTCTTTCCAATGTTTAAAATCTATATAAATATTTTCATTTTCAATCTTATAATCAAAGTTTTCATAGTATTCAACTGCTAATTCTTCTAACTGAATATTAAATTGTTGTTCAAAAATAAATTTCCCAATTTGTTCTCCTAAAGCGCCTTTGTATATGTTATTAAACATTACTGGAGTTATCATGTACTTATTAATTTTGAACTCAGTTGCCCATTTTTCCTTTTCAAAAAACTGTCTAACTCCATCTATTTCTAATAGTTCATCCAATCTGGCAGATTCACTAGAAACCTCACTTCCTGAATTAGTATTGAAATCAACCTTAATACTTTTGAAATCATTATAGAACTCAGTCTCATTAGCTTTAAAATAATAATTATTTGATGGAGTTGGAAGTTCAATGTATAAATCCAAGATTCGATTCAGTTTCAAATCATTTATTTCATCTTTTGATATAGAAGGAAAACTCAGGCACATCTTTCTTAAACTATTCCATTCTTGTATTCGTTTCTCTGTCCAACTCCAATTTTTATTTGAAATAAATTTTTGAATTATAGAATGAACTTTCCTGTTTGTTGAAGCCGCAAGGTTTTTAAGTTTAGAGTTATTCTCATTTTGAATTTTTATAAGTTGTTTACTTGATTTAATTAGTGCTTTAAACTCATTTAGAACCAAATTATTTTCAATATCAAAATCACAAATAAGTTTATCTAACTCTTTATCTACGTAAATATAAATATTCGGAAATTTTAGATTGGTTCTACAAATTCTACCAATTGCCTGTATTATAAATTTAGCATAATGTTGTTTTATGTTTTCATCATTATATAAATTGACTTTTGGACTTCCTAAATCCTCTTTAGTATTGAATGAAGCTAAAAGATTTTTAAAGGCTCTAGTTACCTCCATATTTAATTGATAAATGGAAATAATACCTACTTGAGCCAAAAATTCTAATTGAAATAAGTACTTTATAAATCCTTCTTCGTTTAAGTTTCTATTGATTTGTTGAATTATATGAGTAGGCTTATCTAAATAAATAGCATTTATATCTGTTTGGCTATGAACATTCCAATTTGGTAGTTGTTCACTCCTGACATTAATCAATTCTTCGGGATTTGAAGAAATAAATTGAAGATTCTGACCTGCTCCCATAGTTTGATACATGGAAATAATAAAAATCTTTTTTCCAGCCTCAAGCCTACTTTTAAAGTCTGCTTTTTTATTATCAAAATCATTACTATTAACAATACAATATGATTTTTTTACATCAAATTTTTCTTCGTCAGGATTTGTAAAATATTCTTGCTTGTTATTTTCTTCAATCAAGAGTGAAAAAATATCTTCTAGTATATTTAATTCTAAAGCTTTATCATTTCTTTTAGGCTCTTTATTTAAAAGACAGAGAAAACCTGTAATATCATCCTGTAATAAATATTGTTTGAAAGCATACGAAATTTTTAAATATCTATTAAATTGATAATCTGTTGTATTTAAAGTATTCAGTTGTCCTATAATATCATCAGCTAATTCTTTATCCCCAAATAAAGTTTCAAAATCTTTTGAGAAGTCATTGAAATTTAACCATGCTGTATGAATATTAATTTTAGAATAATATTTATTTTGCTCTTCAAACAGATCGAAAAGAATCCTATTTTCTTCCTTTGATAGTTCAATAAATTTAGAGCCAAGCTGTCTTTTAAAATAACTGATATCATAGTTTCCTGTTACGGTTTCTATGTACGCAGTAGCAGATATTCCAATTATTTTTGCCTTTTCAGCAAGTTTCAATATGAATTTTTCGGGAGTATTTTGAAAACTATAAATGAAGGTTTTTGTTTTTGATTGGTGTAAATCATCATCTACAAAATCATAATATCTAAACCCTTTTTCATAAACACTTAAATCATAATTTAACTCAAGTTTACCTTTTTTATTATTATTTGGCTTTTCCCTAGTACTGAGGATATTTTCAATAAGAAAGTTTTTATATCTAATGTCTAGAGCAAATTCTTCTATAACAGTACTTAATGCTGAATCAAACGTAAATTCGGTTCTTCTCTTTTTATCTCTATTTTCTAGCTGTTGATAATTTTCTGCAATGCTTTTAATTTTTCTACTAAAATAATTTACAAAACCTTTTATCTCATTGAGAAGATGAACCATACTTTCTCCTTTAGGCTTAGTGTCTTCAAAAACTATTTCATTTGTTTTTAATGAATCATTTCGATTAAGTCGGATGAATTTTTTGTTGTTCCTGTATACCGAGTGATATTGAAAATCGTGAAATAAAAGGCTTCTTTGACTTACATTATCATCTATATTTTTAGTTTTAAAACTATAATTGAGTTGAAACTTTTTGACTATTACTTCAGATTTTTCTAATAATACATCTTTAACATTTTTGAGTGACAAGTCATATCCTTTATCAATCAATTCCTGTCTTTGTTCTGAATGAGTAGTGAACTTTTCAGGAAAGACATTTTTAGATAAAGCCCAATAAATTTCAGTAAAAAGATGAATAAAATCAATCCTTTGTTTCTTTCCTTTTTCAATTATATTATTTAGAATACTATCTTTAGTAGCATCAAATTCATCTATAAAAATAATTGCATTTTTTGTAATATTATTTTCGAGAAAAGAATAAGATGGTTCTACTAAAGTACTATTCTTGAAATAAAATTTGTCTATACTTAAAAAGAATACTTTTCGTTTTGATGTGAAAACTGCGGGATAAAGTTCGCCAATCCATTTGAGTTCATCTTGCGTTTTAATTGCTCTGATTCTTTCCTGTCTATTTTTAAAATTATCTTTTAAATACTTTTCAATTATTCCTCTAAACTTTGGTTCTAATTCTTTTCTTAATTTGTTTTTTTGCTCATCTACAAAAGATTTGAAACTTCGTCCTTTTTTTGAATAATAATTTATGTTAGCGATAATGCTCTTGACTTCACGATATATACTATGATTTTTAAAATAACTGTTAATTGAATTAATTACATCATCGAAATTTTCAATAAGGCATTCAGAGTTAGAATCTAAAAAGATCACATCCTTTTCAAAATCATTTAATTTTTTATTGGGTATAAAGAAATTATCTTTTAACTCCTCATACGGTAGATTTTTTTTAAGATTTGTAATGAAGAAAATTTTTCTATTTTCTTTGCAATACTCTTTGTAATTTTCGAATATCCAAGTTAGTACGTTATGTGTTTTTCCTGAACCAGTTGGAGGATTAAATAATAGCAATCCATTATTTTCATTACAATGATTCTCTAAAATTTCTATCATTTTTTGAGGTAATTATTCTTTTTTTAGTTGTCACAATACAATTTAGTAGCGGAAGATTAAAAGTAGTAATTTTCTTCTTGAATATTTAATTTATACTTTCTTATTTTGTTTGACAAACTTTTCATGACATCTTATTGAGGTATCTAGTTTACACAAATAATCTAATATTATATGATGATGATTATTTTTTTTAAAATCTTTTACTGATTTCTTACTTATTAGTAAATTATAAACTCATCACTTAATAATAAGTTGGTTTTTGTAGTTTTTTCAATAATCACCAGTAATTAATAAATTTTTGGAAAATTATTTTAACTCCTTTCCCACCACTTATTGAACAACATATTAAATGTAAAATGAAATCAGAAAATATTTATTAAATCATAAGTAATTTTTAAGCTACCTATTAATTATTATACTTTTAGGCTTCATTTACACTAGGATAAATCTTCCTTTTTCAATATTCTTACAATTTCTTCTTACAATTCGTGTGTCGGACACAAAATTTCACAAATGTAATTCCAATTTCCCTTTGTAGCTTAGTGTTTGAAACACTAAGGAAACAAAAAAGAACGAAGGTCATAGTTACCTAATAATAGAACTTTTTTTGTTGCATGAAACAATTTCATTTGTATCAATCAAAAAAATGTAAAGTTCAATGTTTTAAGGGCATTACTAACGTTTATTAATGTCTGCTTAAAAAGTATAGTTGTTTTCAATTGTCCGAGTGACAAAAGTTGACAAATGATTTTTGAATTCTACTTTTTAGTTTAGTGTTTTCAACATTAATTGATAAAACATGAATGTACAAATAACACACAATACAGCTAAAAAAGGAATTGAAATGCTGTTTTCAAAGCCAACAGAAAATGAACTGTTTTTATTTCTTCAAAGGCTAGGTTTTAAGCACGCTTTTAATGATAAACTGAAATTATATGCTGATTTTCATCCGCCTTATGTAAAGTTTGCTCATAAGCTTAAAAATGCTTTGGAAAATAATACTGATTGGAAGTTTATCCCTTTAGAAACTACTTTTAAACCTTCTTTTGACAATGTTGATGATTTAAAGTTTTGCATCGCAGAAATCAATGTCAGAAAAGATGATAAAATTATTATGGGCGAATATCTCATTTTTGAAAACTACAAACGCGTTGCCAAGCTTATTGCAGAACGCTATGCCAAACAAACCTTTGGTCATTATGTTGATTCAATTCTAATCTTACCTAGAAACTATAAAATTAGAGCGCAAGAATTATTAAGTAAAAATAAAGTAATTGAAGTAGATGAAAATGGAAACTTTATTTCTTTTCAGTATACAGATTCTTTATCTAAAATAGCTAATGAAGTTATTAAACATGAAGGATTAAGCGATTCGGATAATTCTCAAATAAAAAAGGATTTTTCTAAATTTATAGAGTCTGGAATTTTTGAAAATAAAATTGATTTTGATAAGCTGTTACTTTTGGAAATTATTGACAAACTCGCTTCAATTGAAAATGAAACTACCAATACTTGTAAAGACATTATTCAAAACTTAACAACAGAAATAGAAGAAGCATCAGCGATTGGCTTTGATGTTCTACGTCGTAAGAAGCTTTCGCACATTATTCGTTTATATAAAGATTGGTTCAATGATCTTAATAGTAGTTGTAAAACAAGTGTAGCAATTGCCATGCGACCTTTACTTGATTTCATGGATGAACAAATAGATTGTATTTCATGTTCGGCTACTCTAAATTTTGAAAAACACAAAGTTCCAAATGTGCTTGTTCCAATCTATGTGAATGAGACATTTCATAAAGGTAAGATTCCAAAAGAACAAATACCATCACTAAAACCAAAGTTTCCATATCTATTTGAAGTCAACAATCACACTTTTAACAAGCTTTCAGCCTTTCAACTTTTTGAATTATCGCAGTTGGAAGACTATGTAGAAAGCGACCTAAATATCTCAAGAATCCGATTGAATAATTATTGGCAAGACAATAGTTATAAACTATTTAAAGAAATAGGCTACCCTATTGACAAACAACATCCTTACGTTAGTTTATCTCATGGATATATTCATGTACTTACCTCTAAAGAAATTTTAGTAAAAGGCAATAAATTATGTAATTGGTTGTACCTACTTCAAAACTATCGCCCAATTGCAGATGTATCTTTTGGGATTGATATTATTAACAAAAAGGTAAATGAATTATCAGAACAACTATCCGAACTGAAAAAAGGAGAAAGTTTATTAAATATGCCTTATGAGGAGAACGTTTCTAAACGAGAAGCTATTCAGAATGACATAGCATCGCTTTTTGCATCAAAAGAAGTGATTGAAAGCTTCATTAAAGAATCACTTACAAAACAACTTAATGAAGATAACTTTGTGGATTCTGATAATGAATACGCTGAACTGAATAAACCTAAATTCAATAGAGATAGTTTTGTAGCAAGTATAGCCTTGACCTACGCTAATCACAAAAAACCAACTGAATCACAAATAGAAGATTTTAGAAAAAAGTACAATGTTCCTAACGATGAAGTATTGCAAGAATCCGTAGAACTAAGTGCTATTGATTTTTTTAGAAGTAGATACAATCATGTAGAAGGGGAACTTTGGCTCGGCGCGATGAGCCATTTTTGGAACAACTTACAGTACGATAGAAGTTTCGCTGATGATAAAAATCATATTAAACACAGTCATATACTACCGTTACCAATTGCTATGATGATTGGTAAGTACATTCAAACCGATAAAATTACTTCGATTTATAATCCAACAGCAGGAAGTGGTCATTCATTAATAGGTACAAAAACTACAATAGTTCACGCTAACGAATTATCAGAACTCAAAAGAACTTCTCTTGATTTTTTACGTTTTAAAAATACTACCAGCTACAACCCATTAAAACCGACACCGAAAGAAATGCACAAATCTTTTGATGCAGTAGTATGTAATCCTCCAAGTATAGTATCAAACATAACATCAAATCAAAAAATGGATATTATTGATGAATATATTGAAAATGGATATTTCTTAACTGGTCACCTTAGACAAAAGGCATATATAATCGCGCTTGCGCTATTAAATCTAAATGACAATGGAAAAGCTGTTATCGTCTTAAATGGACATATCATTTTTGATGAAGAAGGAAGAATTAAATATTATCGAGATTTTCTAAATTGGTTGTATAAGTACTATTGTGTCCGTGATATTATCAACCTAGACAGCTTTATTCTCTCGAAAGAGAAAACCAAAAAGCAGAAAAAAATGGTAGTACTAATCGAAGGAAGAAAATCAAATCCTTCTTACAACACTCCAACAAAAGAAAACCAACCACATTTAGCTAAGGTGATTGGTTCTTTGGATAAACTTTGGAAGCGTTTTAAAGCAAATCAAATCCCTATGATAGATATTATGATAAGACAACTTAAAATTGCTCAAGCTCAGTATGAAAAGTAAACACTTATGCTTACTTCAAGTAAAAATTTCTAAAACTTAACTTTTTGATAAAGATTTTGAAAACTATAATTCTAACATAGAAAAGAATGTTTTACTTTTTAGTTGCATCTTAAAAAATAAAGATATTATATGTTTTAAAAAATCAAAACGTAAAAGCTAAAAAACTTTAAGTAGCTTTGTATTTTTAGTAAGAAAATTATATTTTTATATATAATTAAATTCTTAATACAATTTAGTTTTGCTTATAAATGAAATAATAGGGATTCCTCTAATTCATAAGTTATGCATTATAAAATATAAGAAAATGAAAAATGAAAAATCAATTTTGTTTGTAGGAGTTCTAATAATTATTTTTTTATGGTTGTTTAGTGGGGTTGCTATTTCATGGATTGTACCAAAATTACAAGATAGAGGCGTAATAGGTGACATGTTTGGTGCAATTAATGCACTTTTTTCTGGCTTAGCTCTAGCGTTCGTGATTTATACGGTTTACCTTCAATCTAAACAACTAGACCTGCAAAATAAAGAAATAAAAAATGCATTGGAAGAGACTAGAAAAACTAATCTTGTCAATATGTATTCTTCCTTAATTATGTTTTATTCTAACGAGGAGGAAAAATATCGCGGTCATGATGGAAGAAGCATGGAAAATGCTAAACAGCAAAAGCAAACATATATTAAATTACTTAAAAATCTTGAAAAAGAAGATAATAATGAGAACACATGACTACAGTACGAAATGCTTTGAAGCATTATTAACTTATGCCATTGATGAAGTATCTGAAGAGAATAATTTTAGTATACTTACAGACATAGGTTTTGATGAAAAAATATTTTACAAAGAGAATGTTTATCATCAACGACCAAGTAAAGAAGCACAGATAATAAAAGCATTAAGAAAGAGCCAAAAACCAATTAGAATTATTGGACATCCAGGTACAGGGAAGACAACTCTTTTAAACAAGGTATTTTGTAAATTAAAAGAAGATGAGAACGATAACGCGTATATACTATACATCGACTTTAAGAATATTGGAGAAATAAATCGAGATGAACATGCTTCATATCAAAAAATGGATGATTTTATAAAGGCTAAATTGATTGGTAAAGTAGAATCATTCTTACATGATAAGGAAATTACGAATTCTGAAATAGCAGAATATATACTTAATGACAAGGAATATTTAAAATCTGACTCATTGAACAATCCTTCTTTCATGAATATCGTAAGTCAATTCCGAACAAGATGGGACTTGGAAACTAGAAAAGAAAAAGAATTTCTAGAATGGTTTAATGAAAAAAGAACATCTGATAATAATTCATTTAATAATTTACTTTTCGATTTAAGTAAAACTATCGAAATTCATAATGTGCTATATTATCTGAGTAAAAATGGAAAGGATGGAAAAGACAGACTATGTATAGTTTGTTTTGATAATGTAGATAGTATTATTGATAATGAAGTGCGAAATACTTTTATTGAGTTTTTTAGAAATTTCAGTTCGAATGATAAACTATCCTCAAAATATTTATATAGTATAAGATCTGAGAATTACAAGATAAAACAATTGAGTGATGCGAAAACCTATCTTATTGAGCCTATTTCAGTAGATTATGATGATTTTGTTGATGAAAAAGAATATGAAAAACAAATAGATATTAGGGTTAAAGAATTTGGACATTGTACACCTCAAATGATGCTCGAAATTAGAGCAAAACTCGTTAGAAACGGAAGAGCAAAATTTGCTAAATCAATTCTTAATTTAAGATTAGAATATTTAAATAGAATTGCCAAGAAGGATACCAAGGAATTAATAGAAAAAGAGAACGCAGTATCAACATTTAATATACCTAATTTTGATCAAATAATCAGAATATGTCACCTTCTTCATGATGACGAATACTTACGGCTAGCCTTTATTGATTTATGCAATAATGATAGAAGAGAAATGTTGGTTAATATGAATAATTTTATTAAGCATTTATTCGAAGATATTAAACTGGATTTAAAACATTTAGAGGCATTTAAAGACGAAACGGAATTTATTTTAGAATCATATTTTTATGGATGGATTGCTTCCGAAGGACAATTTTATGACCATGATGTATATAACATCCCAAAAACGATTATAGATTGGTATGAAAATAGAAGTGATACTCACATTCAATGTGTTAAGGATCATCAAATATTTTCGACATTATACAACCTATGTAACTATTCTTTACATAAATATTCATATGAGAACCATGCTAAAGTTGGAGATTTATTAACCAGACTAGAGGAAATTGGATATGATAAGAACTTAATTAGGCAAAGAATCTTCGATTTGTATCGAGAGCCTGGAGTTGAAGACACACGTGGTTTGATTGAAATTTCTAGGTGGTTCCAAATTACTAAGCCGTCTGATATAGCTGATTCTGATGATATTTCATTAACACCGCGTTCGTTCTATCTTACATCTTTTGCTAATTTAAAATTTATAAATGTAATTGCAAGATTGCGATCTTGCAAAGTCCGCGTCAATGGTAAGTTATTCTCCTACAATGACAAAATTCCAATCAGTCCTATTACTATGAAAGCTAATTTACATTTTCTAGCGAGATTGTGTACAATGACTTTAAATGGCATAATTGATGTTAAAGGTTTTTTAAGTGACAAAAAATCAAATTGGTTTGAATACTATAGAAAAGTTTACTGTGTCAAAACTAATAACAGTAAATATTGGGGTGACAATAATGGTGACCTGTTAGTTATAAATATGTTTATTAGTCACTTGAAGTTTCTGAGGAGACAACGTAAAATTGATAACGAGATAAAAGTACATGATATTACTGAAGATATAATTAGTCAGTATGAAAATATCCAAAAATCTTTTCTATCAAAATTGAAAAAATGTATTGAAGACAGTGAAGAAATAAAAGATCATGATTTTGCACAAGAAATTGATTATTCTGTATTTAATATTGAGAATAGAGAAAATACAGGACATAACAATATGTAAAATGTAATTTCCTTATAATCGTTTTTCACTTACACCTAACGTTAATAATGAGTAGATAAAATCACTTTAAATTCAAAAAATCAGTATTTATGAAATTGTATTTATTCATGATTTCATAAAATTGCGATCTGTCACGAGGCGGAAAATACTTCTGGACGAAAAGAATTGAAATCTAAAATTAGGTACGGAAACACTTTCCTATATCGAATTATCAATAAATTACGTATAAAAACTATACGTTAGTGAAACATGATAACCAAATTGGTATTGAAATTTCATTGGAAAAAGTTGTTTTGGAATTATCTAATATTGAGCCTTATTGGTAAGTGCTAGTTAACAAATAATATATAACCAAATTACAGCTAATTCGACTGTATTAAAATCCACTAGGAACTGCTAAAACTTATGCTCAGTCGAAAAATTATTTTCTGTAATTCTTCTTCCTAAACATGGTTCTAATATTACTAATAACTTAGAGATATTTTATAGATTTTGAAAGCGTTTTAAAGCAAATCAGACACCAAATGTTAGAAATTATGATAAAAAAGCTTAAAGTTGCTTAAATTCAGCATAAAAAGTAAAAGCTTTCGCTTTATAACTATTTACAAGCATCACTCAAGTTCTTTGATGCTCGAATAAGTTCTGCATAAGCATTTACAAAGTATTTTGAAACTTTAAGGATTCCATAAATTGCCGCGCCACAAATAATGACTTTAGTCACAGGATGCTTTAATACTTTTTTCGTATCAATGAGTGGCTTTGTAGATTTAGGAATCGAATCCAAATCTAATTTGTCTAAAATTGACTTTCTTTTTGTTTGTTCTTTACGCACCATTTTTTCGTGTATTTTTGTTTTAATTACATGAGAAAAAAGGTACTTTACCAGCGGTAGATAAACAGCTAAAAATCAATCGAAAATATTGTCATTTTAAGGTATCAAAAGAGTACCGTTTCAGAGTACCGAAAAGCATAGAAATCGACCCTTTTTCGGACTCCTAGTTTTGTAAGTTGCTGAAAATCAGATGTGAGAAAATTAACCAACTGCTTGTTGTGTGTTGTGTGTTGTGTGTTGTGTGTTGTGTGTTGTGTGTTGTGTGTTGTGTGTTAAAAGAAATATTTTTTCAATTTAAAATTTAGCATTTAGCATTCATAATTTATAATCACGAATATTTTATACAAACATTTTTAGGCTCCGTGAAAAAGCGTAGTGCTTCCATGCCGCCTTCACGGCCAACGCCAGAGTTTTTCATTCCACCGAAAGGTGTACGTAAATCACGCATGAGCCATGTATTGACCCATACGATTCCTGCTTCTAGTTGTTTAGACATTTGCATGGTACGATTCAGATTGTTTGTCCACAAAGTTGCCGATAATCCATACCGAACACCATTTGCCATTGCTAAGACTTCTTCTTCTGTATCAAATGGCATCATCGTAACTACAGGTCCAAATATTTCTTCTTGATTCACACGGCATTGATCGGTTTGAACTTCAATGACAGTTGGCTCTAAGTAGTATCCGTTTTCAAAACCTTCCACAGTGACTTTATTTCCGCCACATAAAACAGTTCCGCTTTCTTCTTTCGCAATGTCTATGTACGATTTTACTTTTTCTAAATGTGGTTTCGAAACTAATGCGCCAACTTTTGTAGTTTCATCAAATGGATTTCCTACTTTGAGTTGTTTCACACGCGCTACAAAGTCCGTTTTGAACTTTTCATATATACTTCTTTCAACAAATATTCGTGAACCACATAAACAGATTTGTCCTTGATTTGCAAAAGATGATCGTACAGTAACTTTCAACATTTCATCATAATCACAATCTGCAAAGATGATGTTTGGGTTTTTTCCACCTAATTCTAACGACAGCTTTTTAAACATCGGTGCCGCCGTTCTCGCAATATGTGCTCCTGTAGCCGTTCCGCCAGTAAACGAAATCGCTTTGATATTTGGATGCTCCGTGATGGCTTGTCCTGTAGTATGACCCAATCCATGCACAATGTTTAATACACCTTTTGGCAACCCAGCTTTCGTGCAAATTTCGCCTAATAGATACGCCGTCATCGGTGTTACTTCACTAGGTTTTGCCACGACGGTATTTCCTGTCGCCAATGCTGGTGCAATTTTCCATGTAAAAAGATATAATGGTAAGTTCCACGGTGAGATACAACCTACAACTCCAATTGATTGTCGCAGTGTAAAGTTTATAGCATTGAGTCCAATACTTTCATGTGCTTCACTTGAAAATTGTGTGATGGCTTGTGAAAAGAATTTAAAATTGCTTGTCGCTCTCGGAATATCGATTCGTGTGGCAAGACTTAACGGTTTTCCATTGTCTAACGATTCGGCATGTGCCAAATCCTCTAAGTTTTCTTCAATTAAAGAAGCAATATTATTTAGAATACGACTTCGCTCGTCTAATGTTGTGTTTGACCAACTTGGATATGCCGATTTTGCCGCTTGATATGCCGCTTCTACATCTTCCGCAGACGAGTTCGGAATGTGTCCATACACTTCTCCATTGGACGGATTGTAATTGTCAATCCATTCGTTGCTTTTGGGTTCAACATAACTTCCGTTGATATAGTTTAGAATCTTTTTCACAGGTTTTATTTTATTGTTTTTTGTACGCTACCACCTTTATTTCAACAACCAAATCAGGATGCGGCAATTGATGCACGGCAACTGTCGTTCGTGTTGGCCCTGTAGCTTTGTCAAAGAATTCGCCATACGCTTCATTGTATCCTGCAAAATCATTCATGTTTACTAGAAATGAAGTTACATCTACCACATCAGCCAAACTTGCACCGACATTTTGTAAATTTCTGTCTATGTTTTTCAAGACTTCGCGTGTTTGTGTGCCAATGTTTAGGTGTTTCGTGCCCATTTCGTCAATGATATCGACTCCAGCAATCGTATTATCTGGTCGTCGTGAACTTGTTCCTGATACAAATATAAAGTCGCCCACACGCTTTGTATGTGGATATGCGCCTCTTGGTGTTACTTTTTTTTCTTGCATTTTTTGGGTGTTTGGTGTTAAAATATTCTTTTCAATTTAAAATTCAACATTTGACATTTAACATTTTAACTTCGTTATTCGTTATTCGTTATTCGTTATTCGTTATTCAAAAATACTTTTACATTTAAAATTTAGCATTCAACATTTATAATTTAAAAATCATTCCTCCATTGCTTCCGCGAGATGTAACAATTTATAAATCGTTTTCCAGTTTCTTGTCGTTGCTTGTGTGTTAAGTTTGCGTTCGAAGAGATTGTTTGTCAATTTACTTCTTCCGAAACCGTTGGGACAATAGAGATATACTTCCGAATTGATGATTTGAAAACGATCTTCTTTGCTATCAATTTCAATCGTTGTTTCTTCTGGTGTTGTTGCTAAAAACGTAATCGCTTGTTTGGAAATGTCTGCTTCCGTAAAAGGATTGTTCGCCATTGCCGTTTTCCATTGTGCAATTGTTTTTACCAATACAGGCACCTCATAATCGTACTGATTTTTGATGGCTTCCGCAATTTGACTTCCTAATTTTTCTTGATTTTTTTCTTCTGACTCAAATACTGCGTTTCCACTTTGAATATAGGTTTGCACTTCCGTTAAACCTAGCTCTGACAATAAGGTACGAAGTTCCGCCATAGGTAGTTTTCTACTTCCTGAAACGTTGATTCCGCGTAAGATGGCAATGTAAATCATGTTGGTTGGTTGTGTGCGTTTCAAAGATACATTTTTTTGGTTGGATTGTTTCGACTTTCAGATCATTGGAATATTAGACCGTGATTGCTTAGACGTTTTAAAATCCTATTCCTTCGAGAAGGTTTTGTAAATGATTTCATTGAATTTGTTGGTGATTACGGAAAACCACATTGTGTATGTGTAATCTTTGGTTTACTTTTAATAAAATGACAAGAGATTATTATAAAAAATGCTTCCGTTATTTCTTAAAATTTGATATTAACAAGACATTTGTTACCAATAACAAAATCATTACTAAAGTAGGAAAAAATATCCGAGAATTATTAGATTTGGATAGATTTGAATTAAACTTCTGAGTGAGTATTGTTTACAACAATATATATATAAAACTTAAAACACACCACAAAAAAATAATTCTTATCTTTTCATCAACATTAAAACCACCACTTAAAAACGTTGCCATGAAAACCTTTACTACTATTCTATGTTCGCTATTTATATTATGTAATCTGAATGCGCAAAAAAAGACGAAAGATGTAAAAGTTGATAGTCATAAACTCCGTTGGCAATTAGATTATAATAAAGCAAGAAAGATTAGTCTGGAACAGAAAAAACCTATTTTGTTATTCTTTACAGGTTCCGATTGGTGTGGCGCGTGTATTCAGTTAGAAAAGGAATATTTTTCTAAAAGCTCCTTTATCAAACTAGCGCAAGAGTTTGTGCTTGTGGAGCTTGATTTTCCTTCTAAAGAAGAATTTGTCCGCAAAGCATATATTGAAGATTATATGATGCTCCGCAAAAAATACAATGCAAAAGCCTTTCCAACCGTACTACTTTTAGATACAAAAAGCAATGTTATTGGGCGCGTTTCAGGATTTAGAGGAAAAGACACAAAACGAATTTACACAAACTTACTCAAAGCCGCTTTGGAAGCTATTTTGTAATTTTTTGATATAAAGCCTAAGACACACTAAAACAACGTGTTTATTTCAACAATCCATTTACATTCGCTTTATACAATTTTCCAATAGGAATCGTATGATCAGCAATATGAATACGATTGCCTTCAATACTATGAATGCGTTTTGTTGCAACCGCAAACGATTTGTGCACTTGTAAAAAGTCATTAGTTGGTAATAAGGCAATGACATCCGAAAGCTTTTCGCGAATGGTAATCGTTTCTGAATCTGTACTAATTTTGGTATAATTTCCAGAAGCTTCCACATATAAAATAGTATTCGTGAAAACTTGCACATATTTGTTTTGTGATTTTAGAAATATACTTTGATGTGTTTCATCTTGTTTTTCCACTACTGTAGCTGTTACTTGCGCCGAAACATTCACCGTTTTGTTGATCGCTTTTAAGAAACGTTCAAAGGAAAATGGCTTGAGTAAATAATCTGAAATGTTCAGTTCGTATCCTTCCAAGGCATATTCTTGATATGCCGTTGTGACAATTACTTTTGGTGAATTCGCTAAAGTTTTTAAGAAATCGAAGCCTTTAAGTTTGGGCATATTCAAATCGAGAAAAATCAAATCAACAGAATGTTCATGTAAATATTCCATTGCTTCCAACGCGTTGTAACACTGTTTTTTCAATTTCATATTTGGCAACAAATCACAATATCCTTTTATAATGTCGTGCGCAATGTGTTCGTCATCTATAATTAGATATGTAATCATGAAAGTTTAATAGTTAGTTCCGATGTGTATATATTTTCTTTGCTCGTAAAAGATAGCGAATGTTTTTTTGGATAGACCAATTCCAATCGTCTTTGCAAATTTTTCAATCCAATTCCAGTTTCGTCTGCAACATCTTCTTCATCAAAATTGTTCTCAACAGCAAACTGAATTTCATTCGCATTTGCAACTAAATGAATCTTTACAAAAGCGTTTTCATGTAAATTTTCTACACCATGTTTAAAAGCATTTTCTAATAAAATGATAAACAACAACGGCATTATTTCACGGTTTTCATCTTGAATATCTGTGTTAAATTTGACATCAATTTCTTTGTGATAGCGCATTTTATGCAATTCGATATAATTCTTCAAATATCCAATTTCTTCCTTAATAGTCACACAACTTTTCTGTCCATCATAAATACTATACCGCATCATATCGGACAATTTCAAAATCAACGCTTGTGCTTTTTGAGAATCTTTCCCAACCAAACCGTATAAATTATTCAACATATTAAAGAAAAAGTGCGGATTTACCTGACTTTGCAAATGTGACAATTCCATTTGTTGCTGTTCCTTTCTTAATGTCAATATAGATCGAATTCGCTTATATAACCAATACAAACTAGATAATACTATGCATCCAAATACCATCATGTATCCATCAAGAATCCTTAAACTAATCGCAGGATTATAATCTCCTAAGAAGGTTACCGAATTTTTCCCTGAAGTTATAACTTCAAACACAGTAATGACTATCGGATACAGCAATATCGCGCTTCCGATACCAAATAGTATTTTTTTATAGTGTTTTATGATTGACATAACACAAATGTAACCGAAAACCATTCCACCACAAAAGAAGTTGACAAACGGCTAAATTTTGAGGTTCTTTTGATCAAAATATGTGATGAAATCATTTCAACCTCAGAAAAAATTTGTGCGTCACGCGTTACATGTTGTTGAACACAAATTCTTTTTTGACAAATATCCTACACATAGGTTTGCGGTAATCATAAATATTCATCATCATGAAAAAACGAATCTTACGATATGTCAAACATATCACAGTTACCATTTTATTTTTAGCGCTTAGCGCGATTTTTCTCGGATTGTATCATGGCGCTTCACTTCACTATGGCGATCATCCTTCGCGCATGAATTTGGACAAAGATGGTCCGTATGTTTTTTATGAAAATGATTCTACACTTAGCGTGAATTATCTCAGAGGAAACAAAAACGACGGTTTTTATACACAAACAAAAAACTATGCAAGCAACGGTTCAATTTTGGGTAGTTGTTATTTTCCGTTAGAAGATTCTTCGTTTGATTTTACGATTAATACACAGCTTGAAACTCCAAAAACAATCTACACTGACGGCAATCCGATTGTAGCAATTTCAGACATTGAAAGTGGTTTTAAAACCTTTCGCGATTTCCTGATTCAACACAAAGTGATTGACAAAAATTTAGATTGGATTTTTGGCAAAGGTCATTTGGTATTAGTAGGCGATTTTGTCGATCGTGGGTTTTCAACCACACAAGTTTTATGGTTTGCATACAAACTAGAACAAGAAGCCAAAAAACATGGTGGATTGGTACATTTTATCATCGGGAATCATGAATTAAAAAATATGCAAGCAAAATTTGGTGCGGCTTCTCAGAAATACCTAGCAGTTTCGGCAATTTTAGACAAACAACAACACGATTTGTACAGTCAGGAATCATTTTTAGGCAAATGGTTGTCAAGCAAAAACGCGATTGAAAAAATTAACGGGCATATTTTTGTCCATGGCGGTATTCATCCTGAAGTTGCTGCATTAGGGTTGTCATTGGAAGAAATCAATGATATTTCGCGAAAGCATTATTACAAAGCATATTTTCCGAAACCACAAAAAACTTCTGCCGAATTAATTAGTTCTACACGCAAAGGAATTTCTTGGTATCGTGGGTATTTTAGAGAAAATTTATCACAAGTACAGATTGATGCACAATTGGAAACTTTCAATGCAAAATCGGTTGTAGTTGGACACACATTACAATCAAAAGTAAAAACATTTTTCAACGGAAAAGTTATTGGAATCGATGTTCATCATCCAAAAGATTATAACAAAACTTGGCCAAATACACAATCGGAAGGTTTATTAATTGAGAATGATATCATGTATCGTTTGTTGCATGATGGAACTAAAAAAATGCTGTGATTATGATTGTTTTTGTGTATTATCTTGTGAATGTAATTATGAAATTAGTCTGAAACTAAAATAAAGCTGTCTCAATTTATTTAAAATAACTCTCGAATTGCTTAACTTTAGGACAACCTAAAAATTCTACAATTATGAGCGAGTTAAAAAAAGAAGATATTAAACAGGAAGTATTTGATTTGTATGACGATTATGCACACAACAAAATTGGGCGTCGTCAGTTTGTAGAACGCCTTTCGTTGTATGCCGCAGGAAGCATTACGGTTGGCGCATTGATGAGTTTTATGTCGCCGAATTACAAGACAACTTCGGAAGTTGCAAAAGATGATCCAAATTTACAATCGGATTATATTATGTATGATTCTCCAAAAGGTGGCGGAAAAATTAAAGGATTGCTTTCGTTACCAAAAGATATAAAAACCAAAGTTCCAGGTGTTATTGTTGTTCATGAGAATAGAGGTTTAAATCCATATATTGAAGATGTTGGCAGACGTACGGCGTTGGATGGTTTTATCAGTTTGGCACCAGATGCATTGACACCTTTAGGCGGTTATCCTGGCAATGATGATGACGGACGCACTATGCAAAAGAAACGTGATCGAAACGAAATGTTGGAAGATTTTATTGCCGCATTTGAATACTTAAAAAAACATCCAAATTGCAACGGAAAAGTGGGCGTAGTCGGTTTTTGTTTTGGCGGTTGGATTTCGAATATGATGGCTGTAAAATTAGACGATTTAAAAGCGGCTGTTCCTTTTTATGGAAGACAACCAAATGATGAAGATGCGGCAAAAGTAAAAGCTCCATTATTGCTTCAATATGCTGCCTTGGACAAACGTGTAAATGCAGGTTGGGAAGCGTATGAAAAAGTACTAAAAGCCAATAAAATAGATTATGCCGCACATTTTTATCCAAATGTAAATCATGGCTTTCATAACAATACAACTCCGCGTTATGACAAAAAAGCGGCAACCTTAGCTTGGACACGGACAATTGACTTTTTTAAGGAGAAGTTGGTGTAGATTTCGTCTATGATTGTGAAATGGATACCGAAATGAATTTATCTTTAGTTACGGCTTCCACGCTTTTAAACATTCATGAAGCATTTAAAGAATCTAGGCATGAAAAGTTTCCGCATGTATTATTCCGCGATATTGTATTAAACGAAGAACGCATTGTAAAAGCACTCAGTAAATAATTTATAAACAGTATAAAATTAATTGATATTTTCCTGTTTACGAACTCAAATGTAACATTCACTCATTCATCATTTTATCTTTTCAAAAAACCCTATACTTTTTAAATAAAATAAATATTTAATCGTTATATGTGTAAACCGAATAGAGATGAAAAAACAATTACTAATTTTAATCATTTTGGCATCTAGTGTAGAAACATTTGGTCAAAGTGGAGAATTTACCACGCATGAAAATGGCTTGATTTATAACAAATTAACCATGAATAAACTTTCGCACATTGTAGATTCTTTAAATCTTCAATACAAATACTGTGATCTTACGAAAGTGTATTTAGCAAAAAGTCAGACCATTGGCCATTATATCGATCTTTCCAAAGGAGACCTAAAAAGTGCTATAAAGGACATTGAAAATAAAATTGATTTTGAGGCATTTATCAAAAAATATCCAGAAGCTACCGTTGAAAAAGAAGTGCTTTTTGTACGGTATGAATATGAAAATTATAAGGATGAAACTGTCATAGAATTTAGTGAGGTTGATATGGCTCACGGTTCTGGAATTGAAATTCAGAAAACTAAGAACTTAGAGCAATACAGAAACTTAAAAGCTGGAAGTTGGGTGCTTCAAAAGTATGATAAAAAGTACTATTCAAAAGAATCAATAACTGCATTTTACTTTCCAACTACATTTACATCAGAACCACTAGTTGAAAAATATGCTACAATGGTTGGTTATGCAAATTGCTTGATTGATACAACAGCGACCAAATTTAAGGAAGATGCCGAACTTGGTTTCTATGCGGGTTTGCCAAAAAATTGGCAGCAACTTCCCAAAAAAGAAAAGTCAGCTTTATTAGAAAAAATGCGAAACACCAAAGTAATGGGAAGTTGTAGTATGGATTCAAGTCCAAGAGATCATGCCGCAAATATTGCTGTGTTAGCCGCTGAAACCATTAATTGGGAAATTTTCCTTCGATCGCATTTAGACATTATGAACGATCGTTTTGATAGAGTTTCAGATGGAAGCTATGCGCAAGCAAGACGAAAAACCTATATCCGCGAATTGGAAGAATTAAATATTAATGTATCTGATTTAATTTTTGGTATTAGTTTGCGCATTGAAAATCCTGTCGAAAATCATTACTTTGGAAGTATCAGTAGAACTGGAAGAGCATTATCTGAATCGAAAAATAGAGAACAGATTGAAAAAGCAATGTCGGAAATGATCAAAGACACACAATTGGATGATTACAATAGAGTGTTGATTTATTTCTTATATAGAAATTATATTCATCATCTTGAAGATGAAGGATTGAAAAAGCGAAATACCGAAAAGTTGAAAAATGCTGTGGCAATGCTTCCAGAATATTTAAATACAAAGGCTATTTTTGAGGAAAATTAAAATAGAATCTTTTGATAGAAACTAATTCGTATATCTCCAGTTTAGAGAAAAATGGTTTTGCTGTGTTAGATCGAATGTATTCAGATACAGAAATTGAGGCCATTAGTTCATGTATTGAAAAAGCAAGTACCACACAAAAACTTGCTGAAAGTTCGGTAAATTTATTTGCGATAAGACAAGTTGTTACCAGAATTCCTGAATTGAAATCGTTGTTATTTACTGAAAAGCTTCACAAATTGTTAGCTTCTCTTTTTGATGAATCTTATTTTTTGACAAAAGCTATTTATTTTGATAAACCAAGCGAATCTAATTGGTTTGTTGCGTATCATCAAGATATAAGTATTTCGGTTGACCGAAAAGAAGCCGTTTCAAACTATAAAAATTGGACGTTCAAAAAAGGGCAATTTGGTGTACAACCACCAATTGAAGTTTTGGAAAACATCATAACTCTCAGAGTACATTTAGACAAAACCGAAAAAGAAAATGGTGCCTTAAAAGTGATTCCAAATTCACACTTGAAAGGAATTTACAGACCTGAAACTATTGATTGGAACACCGAAACCGAACATGTTTGCGAAGTTGAAAAAGGCGGTATTATGCTCATGAAACCGTTAACACTTCATGCTTCCGAACGCACTACAAATCATAAACAAAGACGTGTTTTACATTTAGAATTTAGTACTAAGAAGTTGAAGAAACCGTTACAATGGTTAGAATATTGTAAAATTTAATGCAGATGATATTAGTATGATATCTACGCCTATTTTTAAAGGAAATTTTAAAACAGAAGTACACTTCAAAGTTGTTGGAGCGTATTCAAATGTATGTATAGGAAGGATTAATGAGCAACAATTTATTCTTTCTACATTCTAAAACTTGCTAATGTTTGCAGGAATTCCCTATATTGCAATTACCCAAATTGATTTTAATAGCCCTATAATGAAATTTAAAAGCCTACTGCTTTGCCTGTTGATTACGTTTAGTATCAGCTGTGAAGCAACACACAAACCTCACTATGATGCACTTTCAGGTCCATCACATCCTGATACTGTATTCCCTATTCCTGTTGGATTTATAAATGATTTTGATAATATTTTATCAGATGAGCAAGAAGCAACTTTGCTGCATTTAGTAAAGCAACATGAAGCAGAAACAACCAATCAAATTGCAATTGTAACACTTACGTCCATTCAAGGATATGAAGGGTTGGAATCGTATTCCTTAGATTTAGCTAATAATTGGGGAATTGGTCAAGAAGACAAAGATAACGGCATTCTCATTGCCTTATACATGAAAGATCGTCGCATTTGGATTCAGAATGGAAATGGTGTCATGAATAAGCTTACCGATGACAAAACGCTTCAAATCATCAATAAAATAATTGTTCCTGAGTTTAAAAAAGATGACTACTTCTCTGGTTTTGAAAAAGGAATTAAAGAAATTATTCGTGAGCTGAAATAATCATGAGAAAATCTGGTTGCTACGCTATCCTACTTTTTCCATTTACAATTTGTACTGAAAAAGTAGTAAAACGACTCGGAAAATAATTCGAAAAACTTCAAATTAAACTTAGTGTTTCTTCAGTTAAAAAAAATACACATTCAATTTTTCATCTTTTTTAATATTTTAAACTTCAACAAATCAACCATTTAATAGACTGAATTATTAAAAAAGACAGCCCGTTACGGAAATCCACAAAGAAAGCATCTTAGATCATGATAAGTTTGTAATTGATTAATTAACACGAACAAATCAATTATTAAAAATTACTTGATCTCATGAAGAAAAAACTACTTTTCTTATTCATTCTATTCTTTACAGCTTTTGGATTTGCACAGAAAAAAACAGTTGCCATCTCCACTTTTGAAGCTTCTAACAACGTTACCATTGCCAATACATATGTAAAAGCAATCGAAGACAAAGTGAAAGCAGCTATCAAAAACACCAATCGTTTTAAAATTGTCGATCGTGCAAACTATAAAAAACTACTTGCAGAAAGAGAGTTTCAAAAGAAAGAGGAGTTCATTGATGGTAAAGTTACTTCGGAAAGTTCTTTTGAAGGAGCAGAACAGATTGTTACGGGTAATATTAGCAATGTAAGCATCACAAAGAAAACATCAAAAAGCTCTATATATTACGTCTGTAAAATATCATTCTCGTTAGAAGTAATAGACATTGCCACTGGAAAAGTAATTGCTAGCGAAATGATAGAACCTAAGCAAACATTCTTGGGTAGTATTGTAAGTTCATACGATACAAAAACTCCCGAACAAGCGTTTTTCAACTCACTCAAAGGAACACAAAAAGCAATTGACAAGTTTGTCGCTGAGAACTTCCCTGTGACGACTCAAATTATTGAAATTACAAAAGCTTCCTCTAGTAAAGCGAAATCAGTATTGATTAATACAGGAACTATTAATGGCGCAAGAAAAAAGCAAGAATTTAAGGTTGTTGAACTTGTAAAATTGATGGTGAATGGTAAAGAGCTAACAAGAAGAAAAGAAATAGGAACATTAAAAATTACGACGGTTGAAGGTGATGAAATTTCAGAAGCAAAAGTTGTGAAAGGTGGCGATCTTATTTTAGCAAAGTTTAACTCAGGCACAAAAATTGAATGCTACTCAAAAAATTAATCTTATGTATAAAAAACTTATCATTCTAAGTATCACAATGCTTTTCGTTGCAAGTTGCGGACAAAAAGTGTATACACCACTAACGGCAGAATTGAGCGTTCTTACGGAACAAAAACATAAAACAATTGAAGTCCGAAGTTTAGGATATGGAAGTACGGAAGGCGAAGCTATTGGTGATTCAGAACGAAAAGTATTTGAAATTATTTTCTTTAGAGGCATTCCAAATACAAGTGTTGAAAAACCATTAATCGGTTCAAACGAAGCGTCTATAACTTCCCAACACAAAGCATATTTCACAAATTTCTTTAAAGAACGGTATCGTTCTTTTATCACTAGTTCGTACGTAAGTTCTGCATATAACAAGAGAGATAAAGTATTTACAGGAACAAATGATGTGAAAATTAACCTGCTTTCACTGAAGAAAGATTTAGAAGAATATAAAGTGATTAGAAAATTTGGACTTTAATACACAAGCAATCATGAAAATATATATATCATTACTTTTTTTAACGATTATCTGTGCTACGACAACACTTCAGGCACAAGAAAAAGTAACACAAGTTCAACCGACAATCATGGTCATTCCTTGGGTGAAAGAAGGACAAGATATTCGTACCATTCTCGAAGATGATTTTAACAAACGAATTGCAATCGCGAAAGTGAAAGAAGCTTTTGATGATCGTGGTTTTACGACGTATGATTTTACACAAAAACTAAAACAAGCTTTGAATGAAATGGCATTAAAATCTGACGAGAAGACAGATCTAAAATCCGAAGTCATTCGTTTGTCTACTGCTGATATTATTATAGAAACGGAAGTATTTGTACAGAAATCATCAACGGGTAATTCTGTGAAGCTGATTTTAGAAGGAAAATATGCTATAAATGCACAGTCGCTTTCAAATAAAATTGGAGAATCTGGAAAATTCTATACAGATGATATTGCCAAACTATCTAAAAAAGCTGTGGAGAGTTGCATCGAAGATTTTTTAAATACGATGAATGATAAGTTTGGGCAAATTGTAGAAAATGGAAAATCAATTCGAATCAATATTGGGTTCATCGAAGATTCTGAATATGACATGGATTCTGAAATTGGTGATGAAGGCGATATATTATCTGATCTCTTAGAAGAATGGCTTGAAGAAGAAGCTCACAACAATTATTTTCATCTTGGAGGAATCACTCCGAATTCTATGATCATTGATGATTTTAGAATTCCACTAAAAGATCCAAAAACAGGACGAAATTATAGAGCAACAAAAGTATCAAGCAAGTTGCGGAAATTCATAAAAAACAAATTCGGTTTAGCCGTGAAACAGGGAAAACGAAGCGAAGGCGAAATTAACATTATAATTCAATAGTCATGATTAAAAAAACAATACTATGCCTGTTATTTCTAGTATTTAACAGTGCTTTTTCGCAAAATTCAGATGCAGATTTAAATTCTCTTTCTTTGTCCGTGATATTGCCTGATAATTCTGAGTATTTGACACAGAAGACGTTATCAAAAATAGAGACAAAAATTCAACATATTGTCACAAGAAATGGTATTTCGGGAAGTGGATATTCGAATGAATTTTTAATTTATCCAAAATTTGAAATCTATGATGAATCTACCGTTACGGGAATGCGAAATTTGATTTCTATTGAAGTCGATTTTAGTTTGTTTATTCAACAATATAGTACTAGAAAAGTATATGCTTCGTATTCAAAATCGTTGAAAGGTAGCGGAACTTCTAAGCAAAAAGCGTTAAACAATGCCATTTCAAAGATTTCTACTTCCGATCCAAAACTGAAAGATTTTATCCTATCAGGAAAAGAAAAAATACTAGCGTATTATGAAAGTAATTGTGATCAGCTTACAAAAGATGCTGACGCGCATATTCAAATGAAACAATACAATCGCGCCATTGCTGTGTTGTCAACAATTCCTAGAGAAGCAAAAAAATGCTACGAAAGTGTGCAGCAAAAGTCTGTGGAAGCATATAATGCCTATCAAAAACAATTGTGCAAAAAGAATATGTTAGCCGCAAAAACGAAACTAGCTGCAAACGATTACAAAGGAGCATTACACACACTTCGCTATATTGATCCAAGCTCGCCTTGCGCTAAAGAGGCTGAGAGTTTAATCACAAAATCAGCGAGTAAAATAGATGAAAAGGAACGCAAAGAATGGAATCTGAGATTAAAAGTATATAACGATAATTATAATCTTAAGAAATATCGATTGCAAACCATTAGAGATATTGCTAAAGCATATTTCAATTCTAAACCACAAACCGTTATTTATAAAAGTCTTTTTTAATGTTTCATAGTCTTCGCAACATTATCTTCGTCTAAGATTTCGTTGGTTTCGGCTTGTACTTTTTTAAGGATTTCTTGTAAGTTTCCTTCTGTATCAATTTCATCATCAGCAATTAAATTAAGCAATGCTTTGTCTTGCGCACGCCCGATTTCCATGGCTTTGCTGTATGGGATGTCTTCGTTGAAGGTAACCATTGAGTATTTAGAGAAATACTGATCAGGGAAGTTTTTTTCCAAATCCATTTCTAGCTTTCGCTTTTCTTTAAAGATCGGATTTGCCACATGATCGCGCATTTCATAATAGTTATCAATTGCTAAATCGGCAATAGCATCTGTGTCTTTTTTACGCGCTTTTTCATACGTTTTAAAGACCGTTTCCCAATCGCCTTCATGTTTGTCTAAGATTTCATTAAAAACGACCACATCTTCAAAAGAAGCATTCATACCTTGTCCGTAAAACGGAACAATCGCATGCGCTGCATCACCCATTAAAAGTGTGTTATTCTTATATGACCAAGGCGAACATTTAACCGTTCCTAATGGTGCTGTTGGGTTTTCGAAGTATTCTTTTGTGAGTTCTGGAATTAATGGCACTAAATCTGGAAATTGGGTTTCAAAAAATTCCTGAACTCTTTCGTCTGTTGTTAAATTATTGAAATTGTATTCGCCTTCATCATACGACAAGAAAAGCGTTACCGTAAAACTACCATCTAAGTTTGGCAAGGCAATGATCATAAAATCACCTCTTGGCCAAATGTGCAAGGCATTTTTTTCTGTACGGAATCCGCCTGTTTTTGTTGGCGGAATGCTTAATTCTTTATAGCCATGACTAAGGTAATTCTGCGAATAGCTAAATAAAAATTTACGCTCTAAGTAATAACTTTTACGCAAAATGGAACCTGCACCATCTGTTCCGATAATTACAGCTGCTTTGACTTTTATTTCTTTTTTAGTCTCGTAACAATAGAAAGTTGCAATATTCTCTTCAATATCAATTGCCGTACATTTTTTGTTGAATGTAATATCAACCGCTTCATGTTCTTCTGCTTCTGTAAGTAATAACGCATTTAAATCGCCTCTAGAAATAGAATTGATATATTCATCATCACGACCTGAGTAGTTTGACATGAATGTATTTCCTTCCACATCATGAACCAAACGTCCGTGCATTGGAATACACAATGGCATTACTTTGTCGGTAATTCCAACCATATTCATGGCTTTGATTCCTCTGTCTGAAAATGCTAAATTGATTGATCTTCCTGCAGAAATATCTACTTTTCGTAAATCGGGACGACTTTCCATCACCGTAACTTTATAACCGCGTTGTCCTAAACGTAGTGCTAAAAGTGAACCGCATAATCCTGCGCCAACAATAAGTATATTTTCTTTCGTTTGCATATTACAAGCATTTTTTTAATTCGTCTACCATTCTGTAAACATCTTCATAGGTATTGTATAATGGAACTGGCGCGCAACGAATTACATCTGGTTCACGCCAATCGGAAATGATATGTTTGTCCATTAATTTTTGATGTAATGATTTATCAGCATTTTTAACTTGAATTGATAGTTGGCAACCTCTTTCTTCAGGATTTGAAGGTGTAATTATTTTGATATGATCTGTACCAATTTCATTAATTAAGTATTCAAAATAGGCTGTTAGTTTCAGAGATTTTTCGCGTAAAGCGTCCATTCCAACTTCATTAAACATATCTAATGAAGCTTTGATTGCCGCCATTGATAGTATTGGCGGATTGCTTAATTGCCAACTTTCCGCACCAGGAATTGGATTGAACTCATGACGCATGTTAAAACGTGTTTCCTTATCGTGTCCCCACCAACCAGTAAATCGATTCAATTCTTTATTGTGCGCGTGCTTTTCGTGTACAAATAATCCGGCTAAACTTCCTGGTCCAGCATTGAGATATTTGTACGTACACCAAGCCGCAAAATCCACACCTGAATCGTGTAAGTTTGGTTGAATGTTTCCAGCACCATGTGCGAGGTCAATTCCGACCATAGCGCCTTTTGCATGTCCAAGTTCGGCTATTTTTTTAATGTCAAAATATTGTCCTGTATAATAGTTTACGCCTCCAATCATTAACAAGGCAATTTCGTCTCCTTCTGCTTCTAATATTGCTTCTAGGTCTTCCATATGAAGCAATTCTTCACCGTCTCTTGGTTTCCATTCCAGCAAACCTTCTTTAGGATCGAAACCATGAAATTTGAGTTGTGATTCTACTGCATATCGATCTGATGGAAATGCATCACTTTCAATAACTATTTTGTATTTTGTTTTTGTAGGTTGGTAAAACGAAACCATCAATAAATGTAAATTCGTAGTAAGCGTATTCATAATTACGACTTCAATTGACTTCGCTCCCACTATTTTTGCCATGTTTTCTGTTAAGAATTCATGGTATGGCATCCACGGATTTTTTGCATCAAAATGTCCTTCTACACCTAAGTTTGCCCAATCATTTAATTCTTGCTGAATGTATTCTTGGGTTACTTTTGGTTGCAGTCCGAGTGAATTTCCACAGAAATAGATCCATTCGTTTCCGTTTTTATCTTTCGGAATGTGAAATTTATTTCGGTAACTTTTTAGAGGATCTTCTGCGTCTTGTTCTTGAGCGTACGCCAATGTATTTTGAAACATATTGAATGCTATTTTCATCAAAAATACGTATTCCATTTTGTAATAAAAAGATATCTATTATTTTATAAATCACTTTTTATTGTAATCGTTTTTTAATTGATATTTTTGCAGAAACATTTATGCTATGCACTTTATTCCAGAAGCTTTAGATAATTATGTTGTGGCGCATTCTGCCGATGAACCTGAATTATTGAAAGCGTTGACGCGTGAAACGTATCAGAAGGTTTTACAACCACGCATGCTTAGTGGACATTATCAAGGTCGTTTGTTGAGTATGTTGTCTAAATTAATTCGCCCAAAAACCATTTTAGAGATTGGAACGTATACAGGATATTCTGCTTTGTGTTTGGCGGAAGGAATGCAACCTGAAGGCGAATTGCACACTATTGATATTAACGAAGAACTGCACGATTTTCAACGCAAGTATTTTGATGCTTCTCCATTTGGAAACCAAATCTATCAATACACAGGAAATGCCTTGGAGATTATCCCTGACTTAGACAGAACGTTTGATTTGGTGTTTATTGATGCCGATAAGCCAAATTATCCTGCTTATTTTCATATGATTATG
This sequence comes from Kordia sp., assembly GCF_965283645.1. Lineage (GTDB taxonomy): Bacteria > Bacteroidota > Bacteroidia > Flavobacteriales > Flavobacteriaceae > Kordia. The sequence continues at coordinate 1,904,591 of NZ_CBDIPG010000001.1, forward strand.
GAGCAAATGAATCCGAATGGAATTATTCTGTCGGATAATGTATTGTGGAGTGGAAAAGTGATTGAACCTTTACAGAAAAACGATATTTCTACGAAAGCTTTGTTGGAATATAATTCACTTTTAAAAAATGATCCACGCGTGGAAACCGTTGTGTTGCCTATTAGAGATGGGTTGACAATTAGTAGGGTTTTGTAGGTGTTTGGAGTTTAAAAATTCAATATTTATAATATAGCATTTTAACTTTGTTGATTTTTGGAGAAAACTGTATCGAGATCCTCTATGATACGATGAACATTTTACATTTAAAATTTTCAAAATTTGATATATCATTGTAAGGAAGAATGACGAAGCAATCTGTATCTACATCGGATACAACGTAGTTTTTGGAACGAGCAGATGCCACGAATTTTTTGAGATTCTATTCTTCAACGAGATTATTTCAATGATTTAAAAATAAAATCATTGAAATAAAAAAACTCTCGCCATTACGACGAGAGTTTCTCCCTATTTACTAAACTAAATATGCCAACTGTTCTATTGAACTGCTTGCAATGCATTTATATTTCCATATCCATACTGAGAGTTTTTGTTTGGATAGAAATCTGCAGATTGTTTCAATCTGTTTAATACTTGATCTTTTGTCCAGCTTGGATGTCTTGACCAAACTAAGGCTGCAATTCCTGCTGTTGTCGCTGTTGCTACAGACGATCCGCCTACGTAATCTGTTTGATTGTTATAATACCCCAATACTGGTGTTGTTCTATTTCCGTTTCCGTCACGTTGCATTACAATCGTGAAGTCAATCTTGCTTCCTTTGTGGCAAATATCACATTCTTTGTAACTATTTGCATCAGTTACTCCTGTTACAGCAACTGTTTCACTCATACTTGCAGGAAATATTACTCCTACAAAGTTAGTAAAAGTTGTTGAAGTTCCACCAGCTGCGAAGATTAATTTTCCTCTATTATTTGCATATCGTACCGCATCGCTGATTCTACCTATAGAAAATATGTTTCCGATAGACATAGAAATAATTTTTACATCATTTCTTCTACCAAGAGCTGTTAGTGCATTTGCAACACCTTTTTGCTCATGATAACCATCTAAAAGTACATTTTTTGTTCCACGATAGCTAATTAAATTTGCATTATATGCTACACCAACTGGCATTCCATTATTATTTCTTGGTGCAGTTGCTACAGAAGTCATACTTGTTCCATGCCCACATTGATCATTTGGTCCATCTGTACTTGACGACCATGGCCACCATGAATCTACAAAAGTTCCATATTTTTGAACGTAACGTCCAGAAGAATATCCATCATTGAAGTTTCCATTCATTAACGTGTTGTTTGGCGTTAATCCTGTATCAATAACTCCAATTCCAACTCCTGAACCTGTACTGTAGTTCCAAGCTGCTGGAATGTTATGTGTATTAAAATTCCAAGGTAATTTTGCTCCTGGAGCAATTGTTGTATAATCAGCTGCATTTAATGTTGCGCCATCATATCCACATCCTGCACCTGATTCTGGCGTTCCTTGATACTGCCAATATCTGTATCCTGCTGGTTCAATGTAACGGATTCCTTCTGCGCTTAACAAATTTTCAATTGTTGCTAAGTTTTCAACTTTTACATCAATGATATTTAGTTTGTCATCTTCATCTATTAAGATATCTGATGTTTTTTGCGCTCCAACTTTTTCATCTATAGCAATGTTTTTCAACAATCTATCTTTGATATCATTTGCATTGGAATTTTCTTTGTTGAAATCGTTATCATCAGCGCCAAATCCGACAGTAATAATATTGTCTCCATGAACAGCTGCACTCCAAATCATGTGTGCTTCCATGTTTTTCCACTCAAAATCAATACGCTGCTCAATGGTTTCGTTAATTTTCGCATTAATTTGCTGTGGAGTTAGTGCTTCTCGTTGTACAACAACTACACTTTCTTCTTCTTGTAGGTTTTCATTAATTTTCGCGTCTTTTGAACATGCAATGATGCTTAAAGCAGTCATTACTAAGACGAGTCTTAGGTTAAGATTTTTCATTCTTTTTTGGTAATTGGTTAAAATTTTAACGAATATATTAATAAATTCGTAATTTTACTATGCGCGCATTGCAAATTCGATGAAATGCAAACCCAATTAAAGTTCCAACAATAATTCCTGTTAAGATATCAGAAGGATAGTGAACTGCAAAATACAATCGACTATAGATAAATAATAATGGCCAAATGTATAGCAAACGTATGAACGGAAATACTTTTCGCATGACTAAAACTAGATAAGTTGTTAGTGCAAAAGAAACCGTTGCGTGTCCTGAAAAGAAACTATAATTGGTTGGTTTGATGATGATATTTAAGAATGGTGCAACAGTTGGGTTGTTGCATGGACGAAGTCGCTCTATACCCATTTTAATAAATTCTACTAAGAATAGAGAAAAGAACAAGATAAATAATCCGTATCCTATAATATATCGTGCTTGATGTTTGGGGAGTTTTTTATAAATTTTATAGAAAATGTATAGTAGTAATGGTACCCAGTAGATAAAACTTGTGACGTATATCCAGAAAACATCATATTGGATTTCGCCTAGATTGTTTAGGTAAATCAGTAATTCCTTGTCATATGAAAGTAAATCATCCAGCATTAAAATTGCCTTTTGATAGGACCAGACATGTCTTCGATATCTTCTTTAACTTTTTTTATTTCTTTTTGAATATCGCCTGTAATGTCCGTATCTAAACCATTATCCTCTGCACTTTTTTGGATTTCGTGTTTTATTTCATTGGTGGCATCTTTCAATTGACGCATTCCTTTCCCAAGTCCTCTTGCTATCTCTGGAATTTTGTCAGCACCAAATACCAAAACCACGATTAACATAATTACGAATATTTCTCCTCCACTAATGAATAATGCCATGTGTTCTTGTATTATTATGCAAATATAGTCAAGTTAACATTATGGAATAAAAAAACCAGCAATTAAGCTGGTTTTTTATGAATATGTTTTAAATATTACTGTTTTACTTTATTTTCTTTAAACTTCTTGAAGTCTGTATTTCCTTCTTCACTTGGCCAAGCATTGTTTGATGTATCAATGTCAGCTGTTTCAAGTTTTGGATCTAATTGAAGTGTTTTGATAGCCTTGCTAGATGAGATTACAATTTTTGCACTGTTATCATTCTTTCTCCATATTTGAACAGGATATTTCATCATTTCTGTAGTTCCATCTTCATATGTACATTCTACAATAATTGGCATTACCAATCCACCAGGCTTGTTAAATTTAACTTCATAGAAGTATTTAGGGTTTTTCATTGAAGCTCTTTCTTGCTCAGAAAAATTGTCCATTAAGTATTCTTTTAATGGTACATTTTGTTCCATACTTAATATCGCTTGTCCTTCATTATCTTTTTTGTATCGTTCATCATCTTCACCAACGAAATATACAAATCCTCCATTTTTACTTTCTCTTGATGCAACTTGATATTTTTCTACACTTTCAATTCCTATGTCAACATAATCTGTTGTGTAAAACCATCCTCTCCAAAACCAATCTAAATCGATTCCTGATGCATCTTCCATTGTTCTGAAGAAATCTTCTGGACTTGGATGTTTGAACATCCAACGCTGTGAATATGTTTTGAATGCATGATCAAATGCTTCTTTTCCCATAATTGTTTCACGCAAGATATTTAATCCTGTTGCTGGCTTTCCGTAAGCGTTTGGTCCTAATTGGTGTACATTTTCAGGATTTGACATGATTGGTGATAGTCTTGATTGACTTCCTTTCATATACGGAACTATTTTTGACGCTTCACCTCTACGTGAAGGATATTTTCCACCTGTTGATGCTACTGATTCTGGGTATTCTTTTGCGAATTCTTGCTCAGATAAATATTGCATAAATGTATCTAAACCTTCATCCATCCATCCCCATTGACGCTCATCAGAGTTTACAATCATTGGGAAAAAGTTATGTCCAACTTCGTGAATAATTACACTAATCATTCCAAATTTTGTACGCTCAGAGTACGTTCCGTCTTCGCTTGGACGTCCATAATTCCAGCAAATCATTGGATATTCCATTCCTTGATTCTTTGCATGTACAGAGATTGCTTTGTGGTATGGATAGTCGAATGTGTGTTTTGAATATGTTTCTAAAGTACTTGCTACTGCTTTTGTTGAGTATTCTTCCCAAAGTGGATTTCCTTCTTTAGGATACATTGATACTGCCATTACTTTTTTACCGTTGATATCAACAGCTTGCATATCCCAAATAAATTTACGCGACGTTGCAAAAGCAAAATCTCTTACGTTTTCAGCATAAAATTTCCATGTTTTCTTTTTGTTAGAAAAATCTTTTTCAGCTGCTGCTGCTTCTTCTTGTGTTACAATGATAACTGGTTTGTCGTACGACTCTAATGCTTGATCGTAACGTTGCATCATCTTTTTAGAGAAGACACTTTTTCTATTTTGTAATTTTCCTGTCGCGTCTAATATGTGATCCGCAGGAACTGTAATGTTTACTTTGTAATTTCCGAATGGTAATGCAAATTCTCCATTCCCCCAAAACTGATAGTTTTGCCATCCTTCTACATCATTATATACAGCCATTCTTGGGAAAAACTGAGCAATTACATAAGCATTGTTACCATCTTTTGCAAAGTGCTCATATCCTGAACGTGCTCTGTTTGTAACGTGGTTGTTTACATTATACCACCATTTGATTGTGAATGATACTTTGTCACCAGCTTCTAATGTTTCTGGTAAATCAATACGCATCATTGTTTCATTGATGGTAAATGATAGTGGTTTTCCTCTATCATCTCTTACGTAATCAATATTAAAACCTCCATCAAAAGGATCAGCCACATAACTTTTTACAAATGTAGAAGTTCTTTGTAAACGCGGAATTCGTCCTCCATTTTTTAGAGAAGCTTGTGAGTTTTTCGCTCTTACATTTTGATCTAACTGTACCCAAAGATAATCTAAGTCGTCTGGCGAGTTATTGGTATACGTAATAGTTTCAACTCCGTATAATTTTTGAGTCTTATCATCAAGTTCAATATCCATTTCATAGTCTGCCTGTTGCTGATAGTAAGCACTTCCAGGCGCACCAGATGCTGTTCTGTACATGTTTGGTGTAGAGAATTCTTGATATAACTGTCTAAATTTGTTTTGATTGATGTGTCCTTGCGGCTTCTTGTCGTCTTGATTTTCCTGAGCTGTCGCTAGGTTCGCTCCTATAAATAGAAATGCGAGAATGTAAAAATGTATTCGTTTCATTAGGCTTGTTAATAGGTTTGTGTGATTCAATTTGTGAAATTAATTATTTTCAATAGTTATTGTGAAAAATTTAACAAACCTTTATCATTTTCTTTAACTAATAATAAGCTTTTACGTTGATTCTTTACTTTTACATGCACTAAATTCTGCTGATCTTCTTCTAATTCGTATAAGATGTCGTTTTCGACTTCTATAGAAGTTACATTTTGTATGTTTGCTATTTCTAGATAACAAATAGTCACATCATCTTCATATCTTTTTCCAATGAATGTGAATTCTTTTTGTGCTCCATTTACCCAAAACTTTAGTTTTTTCTTTAGGTATTTTTCCATCAATTGCTCTACTTCTTTTGCGTTTTTTTCTGTAGTGAGTTCTTCTTTTAAGTCATATCGCATTTGCATAACTTTTTGAAAATCATCAATAAAAATTCGAGTTGTAATTTGTAATGAGTTGTCAAGATTACTGTGTTCTATATTGGTAACGCTTACATAGAATTTATGAGCTGCCACAAAAGATAGCAAAGGAAGTATGAAGAGTAAGACTAGTGATTTGTATGATTTCATTGATATGTTTTATCTTTATTTTGTTGTGACAAAGATATCCAAAAAGCGTTCCAAAAAAAGGTTTCAGCAAATTAGTCTAGCCTTTAGTTTTTATAGATTTCAAAAATGTTTTGCTATTTTTCACCATAAAATCAATCATTAAGAATTCGTTTTTCGTTGCGAATATCTTTTCTGATGGCATTTGATCATCACAATAGTATAGAAACATCACTATTTGATCTTCTGGAATGCTCAAGCTTTTGGTAAAGAATTCATCCTCGTAACGCGAACGAATTTCATTAAAACTTGTACGCTTATGAATAGGTCTAATTATTTCTTCCTCTATTGGTGCATCATCTCTATCTCCTTTTCCAAAAATTGCTGTTACCAGTAACCCTATAAGTCCAATAGCATCAGCTCCTTGAAAGCTTGCTTCATTTAAAGCTTCATTTCTCACCTTGGAATATCGATCGTCCGCATATTGATAATCTTTAAATTTCAAAATTTGTTCTTCTTGAAAATTTAGAAATTTCTCTTGATTTTCTGGACTAATTACAACAGTATCTAATTCTTCAACCTTTTCTTTTACCTCAACAACTAATCGATTATTTTGAAGAATCTCTTTTGTAATTGAAAGTTCTTTTATTGTATATTGAATTGAAGAAAAAACTAGAATATCACCTTCCTTGACTAGAATTTCATATTCTCCTTTTCCATTGGTTGCCGTTCCTTTACTTGTAGTATTATTTACAACATTTACACCAACTACATTTACATTTCTATAGATAACTTTTCCACGCAGAATTTTTCGCTTTGTGTTTTGAGCTACCAGTATTGTTGAAATTAATAGACATATTAAAAGTAAATTTTGTTTCATTTAGTTTTTGGTAAAAAGGTATTGTTATAATTAGGGTATATAGCAACGAACTATTGTCCTCAAAAAATGTATAAACAGGCTTGTTTTATACATATGAGTTAGAAAATTTAGTTTTTGGTTTTAATGGATTTCAAAAACTCTTTACTGTTTTTTACCATAAAATCAATCATTAAGAATTCATTTTTCGTTGTAAATATATCTTCTGATGGCAATTGATCGTCACAATAGTATAAAAAAGCACTTATTTTATCTTCAGGAATGTTTAAGTTTTTGGTAAAGAATTCATCTTTGTAACGCGAACGAATATCATTAAAACTTGTACGCTCGTATATTTTCTTTTCTTTTTCTCTTTTCTTGCCTTTTCCTATAATAGAATTCAGCAACATACCAACAAGTCCAAGTATGTTAGCTCCTTGAAAGTTTGCTTGATCTAATGCTTCATTTCGCACTGCAGAATAGCGATCGTCTGCAAATTGATAATTTTTATATTTCGCAATTTGCTCTTCTTGAACATCGAGAAATTTTTCTTTATTTTCAGGACTTACAACTACTTCATCTAATTCTTCTACTTTTTCTTTTACCTCAACAACCAAACGGTTATTTTGAAGAATTTTATCAGTGATCGTAATTTCTTTTATAGTATATTGAACCGAAGAAAACACCAAAATATCTCCGTCTTTCGCTAAAATTTCATATTCACCTTTGCTGTTCGTTGCTGTTCCTTTACTCGTCGTATTATTTACAACATTTACACCAACTACATTTACATTTCTATAAATAACTTTTCCGCGCAAAATTTTCCGATCAGTATCTTGCGCTATTGCTATTGCTGAGATTAAGAGACATATTAAAAGTAATTTTTGCTTCATTTAGGTTTGGTATTATTGGTTAAATAGGTGTCGTTAAATTTAGACTATAAAGAAATTAATTATTGTCCTTAAAAAAATGCCAACATCCATTAAACTTTTGTTAAAAACTTATTATGATTACTTTTACATTTTAGAAAAAACACAAGCTTTTACGCCTTATGAAAAATATGATCATCGCTAGTACTTCAACAGTTCACGGAAGTGGATATTTAGCCTATATTCTTGATGAACTTGCTTCACTATATAAAGATACGGAAGAAATTTTATTTATTCCCTATGCAAGACCAGGCGGAATTACACATGATGAATATACTGCAATTGCCGCGAAAGCTTTTAAAACGATTGGAAAAACTGTTAGAGGTGTGCATGAGTTTGATAATCCGAATGAAGCTGTAACAAACGCTAAAGGAATTTTTACGGGTGGCGGAAATACATTTTTGCTTGTTTCACAATTGTATAAAACACAAGTTATTGTTTCACTTAGAGAAGCTATTTTTAATGGAATACCTTATTTGGGAACAAGTGCAGGAAGTAATATTTGCGGACTTACAATGCAAACAACGAATGATATGCCAATTATATATCCGCCGAGTTTTAAAACGTTGGGAACAATTCCTTTTAATATAAATCCGCATTATTTAGATCCGGTCGAAGGTGACACACACATGGGAGAAACGCGTGAAACACGCATTAAAGAGTTTCATAAATTTAATACACTTCCAGTAGTTGGCATAAGAGAAGGAAGCTGGATTCGTGTTGTTGGTGATTCAATTACCTTAGCTGGTTTGCATTCAGCACGTATTTTTGAACATGACAAAACACCGTATGAACTAGCTTCTGGAAAAGAATTAGTTTTTTAAAACTTTACAACATTTCTTTAAAATATTGAGCTTGTCTTTTAAACTTCTCACAATTGAGTTTCATGAATAAAAAAAGCCGATTCAAATGAATCGGCTTTTTGTTGAGCGAAAGACCGGGTTCGAACCGGCGACATTCAGCTTGGAAGGCTGACGCTCTACCAACTGAGCTACTTTCGCATTGCGGGTGCAAATATAGAGAAACATGCCTTTATTTACCAAACATTTTTTTAGATTTTTTTCAAAAAATGATAACCTCGTGCTATAAATCCCTGATTATTATAGAATTTATGTGATGGAAAATTTTCCACATACGTATTCAATTCTATCGTGCTAACACCTTTTTCTTTCCCATACACTTCAATCCAATCAAATAATTGCTTTCCAATTCCTTTACTTCTGTAGTTTTCTTCAATGTACACATGATCGGGTTCAAAACTTCTTCCACAATAATGACGTGTCATACTCCACAAACCAAAACAACCAATTAACTGTGTATTATCATAAATTGCAAAAGCTTCATAATTCTGCTCTAGCATTTCTTCAAAACGTTCTTTTAATAGTTCCATTGGAACTTTTTGAGCATTCATAATATCCAAATATGGCAAAATGATGCCTGCTTCTTCCGTCGTAAGCAATTTGAAAGTAATTTGCATAGTGTAATTTTTTATTCAAAATTAATTTATTTCTATAAAAATAGACTCCAAAATTAGTTATACTTTTGAATATTTGAATAAATTTTGTGATTATGAAAGTCAACGAATCGTTCACTATAAAAGACATTACGGCAAAAAAAGCATACGATGTACGGCATCCTGTGTTGCGTGAAGGAAAACCAATAGATTCTTGTCGTTTTGATGGAGATGATTTGTCTACAACGTTTCATTTGGGATATTTTACAGAAGATCAATTGGTTGGCGTTGTTACGTTATTAGAGAAAAATCATGCTACTTTGGTTACAGAAAAAGCATTTCAGTTGCGTGGAATGGCAGTTTTGACAAGTTTTCAAAAAAGAGGAATTGGTGATGCGTTGGTAAAAAAAGCAGAAGAAATGATTCAAGAACGTGGTGGCACTTTTATGTGGATGAATGCACGTGAAATTGCTGTTCGGTTTTATGAAAAATTAGGCTATCAAAAACATGGCGACCCATTTTCTATTCCAAAAATTGGATTGCATTTTACGATGGTAAAAACACTTTAACAAAAAAGATTAACGCCCTTTTAACGCTTTAGAGAAAGTAAAAGAACTACTTTTTCATCCTAATACTATTTCATCAATCAAACTGTATTTATTATGAGAAAAATGATCCTCTTACTCGTTTTTGCGAGTACACAACTTTTTGCGCAAAAGCAAGCTGACATTACTTTCAAAAACGATTTCAATACACCTGAAGTTTTTATACACCTTCCCGATTTTAAAAATATTAACGTGCGCGATATGGCAATTTCGCCAACAAATGATGAAATCTTCTTTACACTGGATGCGCCAAAAAGTGCATTCAGAACAATTTTAACATCAAAAAAAGTAAACGGCAAATGGACTTCGTTTAACATTGCTTCCTTTTCAGGAAAGTTTCATGATATTGAACCTGCATTTTCTCCAGACGGAAAACAATTGTTCTTTGCTTCCAAACGCCCAAAAACTATTGAAACTTCTCCAAAAAAAGATTATGATTTATGGGTTGTAACGAATGTAAATGGCACATGGAAAAACCCAAAACGTTTGCCTAATAGCATCAATTCTGATAAAAACGAATATTATCCATCCATAGCAACTAACGGAACTATTTATTTTACTGCAGAACGTGAAGATGCCAAAGGAAAAGAAGATATTTATAAAAGTGAATTTAAAAATGGAGCGTATCAAACTCCTGTGAGTTTGGAAGGTGTTAATACAAAAACGTATGAATACAATGCGTTTGTGAGTGCGGACGAATCGTTTCTAATTTTTGGTTCGTATGGTCGAAAAGGCAGTTTGGGACGTGGTGATTTGTATATTAGTTTTCGTAAAAATGGTGTTTGGCAAGAAGCTGTTTCTTTGGGGAACTTAGTTAATTCTGATCAGATAGATTATTGTCCGTTTGTGTCTTTTGATAAGAAATATTTTTTCTTTACGAGTGAAAAAAGCACGATTGAAACTACGTATGATAATTTAAACCTAAAAAAATTAAAACAAGTTATGAACGAAGGAAGCAATGGAACTTCAAAAATTTATTATCTTCCGTTTGAAAAATTATTAAAATCAATTCAACTTGAATAGATCAAATTTTATGAAGCTTCTCGGATTAGCAACTGTTGCATTGCACAGTTTACCTAGCATGGCTTTTACTACACAAGATTCAAAAAAATTAGAGTTAATAGGCAAAGGAAATCCAGCTGTTTTTGGCAACGGATTTTCATTGCGAAAAGAAGCGTATGATGCGTTTGTAAAAATGCGTACAGCGGCGGAAAAAGATGGAATTTCAATTCATGTTGTTTCTAGCTACCGTAATTATGCGCATCAAAATCGTATTTGGGAACGCAAGTACAAACGTTTTACCAAACAAGGTTTATCACCTATAAACGCGATTAAAAAAATTATAGAATATTCTACAATTCCAGGTACTTCCAGACATCATTGGGCAACTGATATTGATATTATTGATAAGAATGCTTCGTATAGTGGTGACGTGTTAGTTCCGAAAAAGTTTCATGGTGACGGACCATTTTGTAAACTTCGTGAATGGTTGGAAACCAATGCCAATTCATTTGGCTTTTATATTGTGTACACAGATCGTGCTGATCGCAAAGGTTTTAAGTACGAACCATGGCATTATAGTTATGCACCAATTTCGAAACCTATGTTACAGGAATACAAAAAATTGGATATTAAAAAGATGCTTCAAGCAGAAAAATTACTAGGAAGCGAGCATTTTGACGAAAATTTTATCAATTCATATATAAAAGAAAATATTTTAGATATCAATCCAGAGCTATTAGGCTAACTTTTGTATTTTTATACATCATCAATTTTAACAATTATGAGAGGAAATAAGTTCAAAATCCGTTTGTTGATCGGAGTTGCTATTGTGGCTTTTGCATATTTTAAAAAATGCTCTAATCAAGAAACAAATCAGTATACAGGTCGCACACAAACAATTAGCATGTCTACTGAAGAAGAGATTGCTTTAGGTTTTGCAAATCGTGATGCAATGGCGCAACAACATGGTGGTTTGTATCCTGATGCTGGTGCGCAAGCGCGTGTTGATTTTATTGGTGAAAAGTTAGTTGCTAACAGTATGGCGAAAGAATCTGACTATCAGTTTGAATTTCATTTACTTGCCGATAATAGAGCCATTAATGCTTTTGCGTTGCCTGGCGGACAAATTTTTATTACAAATGCATTGTATAGTAAACTGGATGATAATCAATTGGCAGGTGTTTTAGGTCATGAAATTGGACATGTTTTAGGACGACATTCTGCAGAACGAATTGCTGAAAGTGATTTTTGGAAAACGGTTTCTACTGGTGCTTCTGTTGGTGCTGATATGGGCGGAATGGTGAATGGAATTGGACAAAAAACTTTACTAAGTAATGGTAGAGATGACGAATTGGAAAGTGATGAATTAGGTGTTGTGTTGATGTTGTATGCTGGTTACGACCCAGAAGCTATGATTGAAGTGATGAAGATTTTAAAAGCGGCCGCCGGACCAAATAGAAGTCCAGAGTTTCAAAGTACACATCCTGATCCTGAAAATAGAATTCAACGCATTAAAGAAGCTATTGAGAAGTATCGTCAGTAGTAGGTTTTAGGTTTTAGGTTTTAGGTTTTAGGTTTTAGGTTTTAGGTTTTAGGTTTTAGGTTTTAGGTTTTAGGTTTTAGGTTTTAGGTTTTAGGAAAAATACTTTTACACTTTACATTTAGAGTTTTGTCATTTGTTATTTGAATACAATCTTACCCAAAATTCAACATTTAGCATTTAGCATTTAGCATTTAGCATTTAGCATTTATAATTTCGCTTTTACATTTTACATTCTACATTTAGAGTTTTACATTTAACATTTACAACTTCCCAACACTACTTTCATGATGGTAAAACAGTACTATTGTTACTACATTAATAGTTATATTGTTCATTGTTATTAACTTAAAAACTATAACCATGAAAAAAAAGAGAAACCAATTACAGTTAAACAAAAAGCAAATTAGTGTTTTAAATCAGAAAACAATTTCTGGAGGAAGACCACAATTTTCCGCACAATGCCCTGTAGTAACAATACGAATTACAATATGTTACGGTGGAAATGTATGCCAAAAATGGCCAGATCAAGATTAATTGATATTTCTAAAACAGAAAAAAGCCGTTTCTTCTCAGAAACGGCTTTATTTTTAGAAAATATTGTAATTATTTTGATGCTGCTACTAATACTTTTTTTACTTCTTTTGCTTTAGCTGATTCTGCATAATCAATAGCATTTTGTCCATTATCGTCTTTTGGAGTAAGTCTTGCACCATTGTTCAATAATAATGAAGCAATTTTTACTCTATTGTAACGTGCCGCATACATTAAAGGTGTTTTTCCATTTGATCTTTTGTTTACATTTTCTCCAAATTGGATCATTTGTTTTACAGTATCAAAATCACCTTTTGCGATTGCTACACAAAATGGATTTACTTTAGAAATTTTAGTAACTTCTACTTTGTTAGTTACTGTTTCGTTGCTGTTTTCAGTTGCGTTTGCCGTAGTAAATGAAGCTCCTACTATAAGAGCGATCATAAAGATTGTTTTTTTCATAATGATTGTTGTTTTTTAATTTGATGATTGTTGATTTTTGTAATTTGATTACAGTAAATAGACGACAGCTAGCAGAAATTGTTGCAATGTTTTTTCTATTATAACACATTCTTAACTATTCTGACAGAAATTTGTTAAAGTCGTCTTAAAAAGAAGTCTTCCGTTAAGGTTTTATAAGTAAATTTTTAAGAATTACTTAACATGCTTTTCTTGATGTTTTATAAGAAAAAACAGCCTTTTAGTATGAATATCATAAACCTTCTCAAAAAAGCGTCATTTTTTGAGTTTCCGTTGTTATTATGTAATCAAATACACTTATTTTAGTTTTTTAAATAAAGAATAATCTCGAATGAATAAGAAAGTTATTTTAATGATTTTGGACGGATGGGGAAAATCGCCCAATCCTGCCGTTTCTGCTATCGCGAATGCAAATGTTCCATTTATCAATAGTTTATACACAAAATATCCAAATGCAAATTTATTAACAGATGGAATGAATGTTGGACTGCCTGAAGGTCAAATGGGAAACAGTGAAGTTGGACACATGAACTTGGGCGCAGGACGTATTGTATATCAAGATTTGGCAAAAATAAACTTGGCGATTCAAAATGATACACTAAAAAATGAAGCTGTCTTAAAAACTGCATTCGAACATGCAAAAGCCAACAACAAAGCAGTTCACTTCTTAGGATTGGTTTCTAATGGCGGCGTGCATTCACACATCAATCACTTAGAAGGATTGGTTAATATTGCAGATTCCTACGGATTATCAGATGTATTGATTCATGCATTTACAGACGGAAGAGATGTTGATCCAAAATCTGGTAAAAACTTTATTGCGCAAACAGAATCTTTCTGCAAAAACACCAATGCACAAATAGCGACGATTACAGGACGTTATTATGCAATGGATAGAGATAAACGCTGGGAACGTGTGCAATTAGCTTATGACGCATTGGTACACGGAAAAGGCACATTGAGTTCAAATGCTACGGAAAGTATTCAAAAAAGTTATGATGCAGATGTTACGGATGAATTCATCAAACCAATTATCATGGCGGATGAAAACAATCACCCTGTTGGAACTATTAAGGAAGATGATGTAATTATCTTTTTCAACTTTAGAACCGATCGTGGTCGTGAATTAACAGAAGTATTGTCACAGCAAGCTTTTCCTGAGTTTGGCATGAAACCACTTCCACTCTACTATGTAACGTTGACAAACTATGATGCTTCGTATAAGAATGTTCATGTGGTATTCAACAAAGAAAACATCAAAGATACCTTAGGTGAAGTTTTAGCAAAACATGGTAAAAAGCAAATTCGTATTGCGGAAACTGAGAAATATCCGCATGTTACGTTCTTCTTTAATGGTGGACAAGAAACACCTTTTGATGGTGAAAAACGCTTGTTATGTCCATCACCAAAAGTTGCAACCTACGATTTACAACCAGAAATGAGCGCGTATGATATTCGTGATGCTATTATTCCAGAATTGAAAACTGGAGAAGCTGATTTTGTATGTCTAAATTTTGCCAATCCAGATATGGTAGGGCATACAGGAGATTTTCAAGCAGCTGTAAAAGCCTGTGAAGTTGTAGATGATTGTGCAAAATCTATTATTGAAGTAGCGCAAAAACATGGGTATAGCACTATTGTGATTGCCGATCATGGAAATTGTGATACAATGATCAATCCGGATGGAAGTCCAAACACAGCGCATACGACAAATCCTGTTCCTATTATTTTGGTTGATGAAGATCTCAAAACGATAAAAGACGGTGTTTTAGGAGATATTGCACCAACAGTTTTACACATGATCGGAATTCCACAACCTGAATTAATGACACAAAAATCACTTATCTAATGAAACGAATTTTATACATATTAGTAGCACTTGCTTTTTTTGCATGTAAAGACGAAAAGAAAACAACAACGCCTGAACCTATTCAAGAAGAAACGACTGCAACTACAGAAGAAGCTACTTCAGAAACAGAAGAGTCAGCAGAAAAATTACCAATTTTGACAGGAATTCAATCGCGAGAAGCAATTGCAACAGCTCCATATGACAGTTGGTTTGGAGCAACATACGCAGTATATTCGGTTGATAAAGAAACTTTAGACACTGTAAAACCATTAACTAACGATGTAAAAATCAAAATATTTATGGGAACTTGGTGTGAAGACAGTCAGCGTGAAGTTCCACATTTTTATAAAATTGCTGATGTTTTAAAATTAGATGAGAAAAACATTGAATTGATTACGGTTGATGAAGAAAAAGAAACACCTGAACACTTAGAAGATGGTTTCAATATCACCAACGTTCCGACGTTTATCTTCTTCAAAGACGGAAAAGAAATAAACAGAATTGTAGAATTCCCTGTAACTTCTCTAGAAAAAGATATGCTACATATTTTATCTGGCGAAGCATACAAACACAGTTATGCTGAATAAGACACGAATTCTTTGTAGCTTTGCAGTCCAAAATAGGAAGAATAATGATTGCTAACGAGAGCTTATTAATAGCGGTTGATTTTGATGGAACTATTGTAGAAGATGCATATCCTAAAATTGGTGCTCCTCAACTATTTGCGTTTGAAACGTTAAAGCGATTGGAACAAGATGGACATCGTTTAATTTTATGGACGTACAGATCTGGAAGAAAATTACAAGAAGCTGTTGATTTCTGTAAAGACAACGGTATTGTTTTTTATGCTGTAAATAATAGTTATCCAGAAGAAATATTTGAAGGCAACGTAAGCAGAAAAATTAATGCGGACTATTTTATTGATGATAGAAATATTGGTGGGTTTATAGGTTGGGGCGAAATTTATCAATTGCTCACCAAAGAAACACCGAACGTACAATTAAAAAAGAAAAAAGGATTGTTTTCCTTTCTGAAAAAATGATCATAGCAAAGACAAAAGAAGAAATAGAATTAATGCGAGAAAGCGCATTAGTTGTTTCCAAAACATTAGGAATGTTAGCCAGTGAAGTAAAACCTGGTGTTACAACATTATACTTAGACAAATTAGCAGAAGAATTCATTCGTGAAGAAGGTGCAATTCCTGGGTTTTTAGGTTTGTACGATTTTCCAAATACACTATGTATGAGTCCCAATGCACAAGTTGTACATGGAATTCCAAACAATACTCCATTAGTAGAAGGTGATATTATCTCCATAGATTGTGGCGCTATTAAAAATGATTACTACGGAGATCATGCATATACGTTCCCTGTTGGAGAAGTGCCAATTGAAGTAACCAAATTATTGACCGTAACGAAAGAATCTTTATACGCAGGAATTCGCGAATTGAAAATTGGAAATCGTGTTGGTGATGTTGGCTACGCAATTCAGCAATATACAGAAGCACATGGGTATGGTGTTGTTCGTGAGTTGGTTGGTCATGGATTGGGAAGAAAAATGCACGAAGATCCTGAAATGCCTAACTACGGTCGTCGCGGACGTGGAAAAAAATTCATAGAAGGAATGGTCGTTGCCATTGAACCTATGATTAACATGGGTACAAAAAACATAAAACAATTACGTGATGGTTGGACAATTTTAACACGTGACGGAAAACCAAGCGCACATTTTGAACACGATGTTGCTATTGTAAACGGAAAACCTGAATTACTTTCAACCTTCCAATATATTTATGATGCGTTAGGTATTAAAAGTGACGAAGAAGCAGAATTTAGATCCTAAATCGCTTTTGTGAAAAACCTTTTTAAATACATATTAAATACAATTCCAAGACCACTTTTGATAAAGATGAGTTATTGGGTTCGTCCAATTATTACATTTGTATTAAAAGGAAACAGATTCACCGATCCTATTGATGGGAAAAGTTTTCGAACGTTTTTATCGTATGGATATGCCATCAATCGTGAAAATGCATTATCGCCAAGCACGCTGTCTTTAGAACGTCATAGACTGTTGTGGTTGTATTTACAAAGAGAAACCGATTTCTTTATAAAACCACAAAAAGTATTGCATTTTGCTCCTGAACAAGCATTTTACAAACGGTTTAGAAAGCAAGAAAATTTAGACTATACAACTACAGATTTATTTTCACCATTAGCAGATGTAAAAGCTGATATTTGCGATTTGCCGTTTGAAGACAATTCGTTTGACACCATTTTATGCAATCATGTGTTAGAACATATTCCAGATGATACAAAAGCCATGCAAGAATTGTATCGTATTTTGAAACCTGGCGGCATGGCAATTTTACAAATTCCACAAGATTTAGAACGTGACGTTACCTTTGAAGACGATTCTATTACAGGAGAAAAAGAACGTACGGAAATTTTTGGTCAGTACGATCATGTGCGCGTCTATGGACTTGATTATTTTGATAAACTTCGAAGTATCGGATTCATTGTAAAAGAGGAAGATTATACGGCTACTTTCACCGTTGAAGAATTAGATAAGTATTGCTTAATGGAAGGTGAAATTATTCCTGTTTGCTTTAAAAAATAGTAGTGAGTAATGAGATTTTGGTATTGAGTTCTTTATAGTGGCTTTGCTGAATGCTATTTTTTTTCGTTTTTTTGAATTAATTTATAATCTCAATCTTTGGAGTTACAATATGAATCACATCTTTAGAACGACCTTGTTTTATGATTTCATTATTTCCTTTTGACGTATTATCTACACCTTTTTCAGTTTTCGTTTTTCCTGTTATTCTTACTTTCTTTCCGTTTAATTTTTTCACTTCGTCATAATCTATCTCAACAACATATCCATTTATGTATATTCCGCCTTTTGTTGCGTTGCTACTATCAATTACAGCTATAAAGGAAATTTCTTTTTTCGAATCATTTTTTTCTTCACACGAAGTCAGACTACATAGCATAGAAATTATTATAAATATGCTCATGACAGTTCTGATTATTTTAAGGATACTTGTCAAATTAGTAAAACTTGACATCACACAAACATAAGTTTTCTTCACTCTACACAATGTATTTCGTTTTCATATCTAACTATTTCAGAATATAAGATAAAAAATAACCACTAAACTTTACAAATCTAGTGGTTACTATTTTTAAGTTACTATCATACAATTAACAGATTCCCATTTGTGGGCACGAGCAAGATAGAAATAGACTTGGACAGTTAATTGTTTGTGGCGGACAGCCATTTGTTGGCGGACAAGTATTTGTCTGTGGACAGTTATTGGTAAAGTTGCAACCAACGGTTTTAGCACAATTTGTATCAACATCTATAAGGCAAGAATTTGTCGCGCCTCCTTTTACATCTGCTGATTTCAAACTAGATATAATGCTTTTGTTTAAATTTAGTCCCTTGTGATTTAAATTCTTTTTTTTCATGATTCTATTTTTTATTTGGTTTATACTTATAATTTAAGCTATCCCAACTAGTTTTAAGAACATAAGACCATACTAAATAATATGTAAAACCATACTTAACATTTTTTATACTAAACCAAAAAAAGAGAATCCATCGAGGTAGATTCTCTTTTAAATACTAAAGAAAGTTTTCACTTCCTTCCCCTTTTAAAAAATATTTTTCTGTATCCTAATTAATCCATCACTTTGGAAAGTTTTACCGTTTCGCCACACATATCACTTGTGATTTTGAAAATTATAGCTCCTTTTTTTCCTTTGTTAGCCCAGTGCACCGTTTTTCCAACTTTACAAGAAATGCTTGTTTTGCTTCCTTTGTTTAAGGTTACATATCCAGTTCCTGTGTAGATGTAAATTTTATTTTTTGTATCGTTTATAAGCGAAAAACTACGTCCGTAGATTTCTGCTGTATTTTCAATTGTTGGTATAGCATCTTGCTGTATTTCTACAAAAGAAAGCATTGCCAATATACTTACTGTGATGAGTGTTAATTTCATATAGATTGTTATTAAGTTGTTTTATTTGATTCGATTTTTGAAAAAACAATCGAACTGCTATGTTTCAATCCGATTGCTTTTCCCAGAAATGGCTTGCAATTGTTGGCTTGGGCATTATTGTTTGATGATACGTTTTGTTATGAGATCACCATTGATTGTTTCTATGTTCATCATATAGATTCCAGTTTGCAAGTTTGAAACATCAAATGCAAGTTCACTTGTTGTAAATATTTTTGCTCCTATAATGGAATGAATGGTTATTTTTTTTATTGCGATTTCTGATTTAATTTTTAAAATGCCTTTCGTTGGATTTGGATAGATTTTTATGATCTTATTTTCCACGTCAAGTGTTGTTAATCCCAGTGTTGTACCATCATCAACATCTCCACTCATCGTACTAATAGCATCTGGGCAAAACCCAGCACTTTGCCAATTTCCAGAACTAATATCTGGTGGATTCGGATGTGAAGCTGTTGTGCTGAAGTATAAAATCCCTGTTGAATAATTTGGCATATTTACGGGGCCATCATTGTCTAATTGCATTTCCCATCTATCTGCTACATCATTCCAAATAATTCGCATTTCGCAAACTCCTGCAGGACAACTTTGCCCGAAGTTTAGCGGTGTACTTTCGTATGTATTTCTAACAATACCTGCATCTGTGTTTGTATCAGTATTGGTTAACACAAAGTCTTGTGATCCCATAGCACCTGTACAACCTCTAAACGTAATTTGCGCGTGTCCTTCTAAACATAGCAAACTAAGGAGCGTAAAAACAATGTATATATTCTTCATGTAGCACAATTTTGTCAGTTAATTAAGCGAATCTACTTGTTGACTCTTAAAAATGAGCTTAGCAGTTTCTGAAAGTCATTTTTCAACTGCTAAACCAAAAAAAACCTGCAAGTATTATTAGCACTTACAGGATTTATACAATAATGTAAACTATAAATTATTGCTTGATAAAACGTTTGGTAATTTCTGCACCTTCTACGGAAGTAATTTTCAAAATGTACATTCCTTGCGAAAGCCCTGTAACATTTATATTTGTTTCTGTAGCTTGCAATACTTTCTTTCCTAATAGATTGTAAATTGCAACACTTTTTATGATACTATTGGTTTGAATATTGATACTATTTGATGTCGGATTAGGGTAAATTTTTACGTTATCTTCTAAAAGCTGTACATCAGTTGTACTTAGTGTAGCAAAGTTAAATGTACTCATTCCTGAAACTGCTGATGCGCTTGAATCTACTACATTGATGTACTGCGCTGATCCATCGTCTACCATATCTGCTTGCATAAACGATTTTAGTGATGTGACTGAATTTGCCAATGCTGAGTTGTTTTCTAAAATTTTTAATTCTCCATTTACTGGATTACCATTTACAGTGAATGTAAACATGTCTGAATTTGTAGCTGCAGATGGCGCGGCTAATGATACAGGACTCCCTAAAGTTTCTGTAACTAGGTATCCATCAATGTTAGGCGCTCCTACATTATTGCCATCAAAAAATGTAGAACTCGCAGCTCCTCCTAACGAAGATACCGTTGTAATGGTAACACCATCTGGTAGTACTAATGTGAATCCGTAACTCTGCACCGAAGTAGCAAAATTATTAGCACTTGTATTGGGCACTGCTTGTACTGTAAAACTATAGCCACTGTTGTGCTGTAAAGTATACGTATATCCATCTTGTGCATATATTTGATGCATAAAACATGTACACATCAGTGTTAGTAGACTTAATAATATATTTTTTTTCATCGTATTTTGCTATCTAATTGTAGTATTTAATTTTTTAATTTTCTGGAAGTTGTTCTTGAATTTGATACGTACTAAAGTTTAAAAAGTTTCCTGGATGCGCTAATACGTTTTGAAGAATTAAAGGCGTATCAGGTGTAGTTCCTGTGTATTGTGTATTACCATCCATATTGATATCATGAACATTGTAACCTTCTGATATATATGTAGGGAAATTGAGGAAGTTTCCTGCATCATTTAATACTTGTGATAAGATACTAGGAGTATCTGGAGTAGTTCCTGAATATTGTACGATATCATCACCATTTACATTTCCTGCCCACATTGCAGTTATGCCGCTTGGCATCCCAAAAGTAGTTTGTGAGTTGCTTCCAAACGTGATTTGATTGTTTGCGTCTGTAAAGTCTACTATCGCAGTTGTTCCGCTTAAACTAATGGTATTATTTGTCATAACTCCTAAGTGGTTTCTGTGTTTTAGTACTACGTAATAGCTTCCTACCGATTGATTGAAGAGTAAAGAAGAAGTACCATCTACTGCAACGACATCACCATCACGTTGTAGTAATGCTGATTGTGAATCTAAGATTATTGTATTGGTTGTAACGTCTCTTAATTCTACCCAAATCCAATCTATAATAGCATCATTTCCTGTCACAGTAAATACAGCAGCATCACATGTGGCTCCATCTGCGTACGGAGATGTTGTTGGCAAATCATTTCCGGCTCTTAAATCGTCATTCATAATAGCATTTCCTCCTAACATTGGTCCTTGTAAAAAGACTCTTGGCGATAGCAATACTGAAGTTGCTGCAGCGTATTCGTACGCTCCTATGTCTACCGTTGTATCTTCTACACGATTGTTGTTCGCTACATCTGTTGTACCAATTACAAACGTATTGTTTCCGGCATTGATTGCTGGCGACGAAGCTGTTAATGTGTAATCTCCATTAGCTGCATCTGTGAACAAAGGATTTGCGTTGGATGTATTTGTTTGACTTCCAGCTGGAACACCTACAAAGTTATTTTCATCTATTGCGTTATTTACTGTAATCGAATTAGCAATGATCGTATGACCGTTTGTGATTACACGAGTAACAGCATTGTTAGCACCTCTATTTCCGTAAAATACTGAATTAGAAACTACAACCGTATGATTTGCTGTACCAGAACGACTTGCGCTGAATGTTCCTCTGTTTGTTGATGCACGCGTTCCGATATCTGTGTTGTCCACAAATGTACAGTTGGTTACTGTTGACGTTAATGAACTACTTGTACCATTGGCACGTAACCAAACAGAACTTCCTGTAAATCCTAGGTTCGATCCTGAGTTTCTAGTTGTATTGTTATAGAATAAACTGTTTGCAAGTGTTACTGTATAACTAACATTGTTTCCGTTTATAGCGTATAATCCTGCCGCATACGTACCTAAGTTATCATGAAAGATACTGTTCAACACACTTATTGTTTCTCCATTGGCACAACGCGCAAATATTGAAGAACCACCAATGGATACATTGTTACGAAATTTACTGTTTGTAACAACTAAATTATCAACACCAACATCTTTGTAGATTCCTGCACCAAAACGATCGTCTCCAGAACTTGCAGTTGCTTGTCCTCCAGAAATTACTATTCCGTCAAGGGTAAGACTTTGTCCAGTAACCTCAACAACATGATATAAGTTTTCATTACGTCCGCCACCGCTGAAAGTAACTACAGTATCATCATCATTTACATCACCAGAAAGAATAGTTTCATTAGCTCTAAAATCGCGCTGAGAGAGTTGTGTTTCCGTTCCGTTGAATCCTCCATAAATTGTTAGGTTGTCATTTGTGATCATGAAAGAGTTTAAACGACTTGTTCCTGCTGGTTTGTAGGTTCCGGCAGCCACCCAAATTACATCATCATTACTGGCAACAGTCAAAGCAGTTTCGAGTGAAGTATATGCGTTTGTCCAGCCACTTCCATTGTCTGCGCCAGTAGCACTTGCATTTACAAAGATTGGCACTTTAAACCCTAGCGTATGTAATTCGTATGCGCTTGGACTTCCTGAACAGTTTGCACGTAAGTAAATGTCATAAAAGTTAGAACTTAATCCTGTAAGTAATTGACTGTTTCCAGAGATTCCATTGATTGTTGTTCCGCTTCCAATTGGCATTCCGCTTACAACGTATACTACATCAAATGTATCTCCTGAATCAAACGGATGATTCCAAGTTAGTGTAGCTTCTGTAGCAACGGTTGCACTTGGTGTAAGTGTTATGTTGAAGAATTCGCCACAATTCGCGGTAAATTCATACGCTCCCATATCTACAGTAGTGTCAAAAATACGTTGATTTCCATCTATGTCTTCTGTAATATCTACAGGCAAAAAGCTATTATTCCCTGCGTTAATTGCTGGTGAATTCAGTTGTAATGTAAAGTCGGTAGCACTTGTAAATAAAGGATCTAGATTAGTTCCGCCTTGTTGTCCGCCTTCTACAATTGAGTTGTTTACTGGTGGAAATGGTGCTGTAACAAATTGTAGTGGCGTACTGCTTCCGTTTCCATAAATAATACAGTTGCTAATTGTTGATAATTCTGCAGCTCCAGAAGCTGTAATTACTTGTCCGCTTTGCGCTGAATTGTTTGTGAATGTTGAGTTGATAACGTCTACTTGTACTACGCTTGCCGAACCATTTACACGTCCAATTCCTAAGCATGAACCTGTATTTCTAGAGGTTGGTGTTGTATTGTTTGTAAATACGCTGTTGACTATTTGACCTGAGATTGTTGCACCATTCTGTCCATAATATAACATTATTGGTGCTAATCGACTGTAATTGGAACGTATTTTAGAATTTGTAAAATCTACTTGGTAGCTTACAGAAGCATTTCCGTTTTGTATGTATGTTCCAAAAACGGCTCCGTTATCTCCTGTATTATTTTCTAAGATACAGTTATTAAATTTAGCTTCTACTCTTTCAGCTGTATTTACCAAGGCTACGTATACTGCACCACCAGTTCCATTATTGATACGGTTTGCTACATTTCCTGTAAAAGTTCCTCCTCCAGAAGGATTTGCATCTGAAATAGTAAGACCATCTACTACTACATCTGTCATGTCTTCTCTTAGTGATATGATATGATATGCATTATCTGTTCGTGTCGTTTCTGTGGTTGTAAGTGTTCCGTTGTCATTTCCTTGCAAGTCTCCGCTAAGTTTTGTGATATTGATTGCAGGATCACGTTGTGACAACATGGTTTCTGTTCCGTTGAAACCTCCATATATTTTTACGAGTGTTGGAACGGTAAATGTTGCCATTCTTGGATCTGCATTTGTGGTTGTTGGTGTGTATGTTCCATCAGCTATCCAAATGGCGCGTTCTGTTCCAACAGGAATTCCTGAAAGTGCATCATTTAAGCCTGTATACGCATTTGCCCAGCTAGAACCATCATTAGCACCTGTTGCATCAATATCAACATAGATTATTTCTTGTACGGCAGTCGTTGTGATTGAAGCTACATCTGACCAACCTGATAAGATTCCGTTACATGTACTCCTTACATAGATATCATAAGCCGTTGTAGGCAATAAACCGTTTAATGTATATGGACTTGCACCAACATTTGAAACGATGGTTCCTGTGCTAGGATTGCCACCTGAAGTTGTATAGGAAACGTCCCAAGAAGTTTGATCTGGTGTTGCCATCCAAGATAAATCGACTGAACTTGATTGTACATCCGTTGCAGTTAATTGCGTTGGAATACAACTATCAGCATCATTGTATAATGCGTTTACTTCTGCCGAACTTAAGGTTCTGGTGTAGCGACGAATGTCATCAATAGCATCTCCGTACACACGATCGGAAATTAGATTTCCGTTTCTGTTATTTCCTGCTGTAATTCGTTCTAAAGTAGATAATTGACCATAAATTTGTCCTGATTGTGCCGGCGGCGTACTTGTTCGTGTTAATGTATTGTCTAAAACACCATCGATGTAAAGATTGTATTCATAGTGTATGTTTCCGTTTAGTGCGCCATTGTCTATGGTTAGTACGATATGATGCCAGTCGTTATCAGCTACAAAAGCATTACTACGAAAACCGTGTGCTCCTGTATAGAAGGTACTTTCAGAGGCTTGCATGAAGTTATATCCGTAGCGATAATTTGCATTGAGATCAATTTTCCCTTCATCTAAGGCTAAAAAGAAACCAATTTCTGTACTTGTTGGAATTCGCGCATTACGTTTGTGATAATCAATTATTGCGCGATCAAATGTATCGTTTGTATTTGTTTTAATCCAAAAACTTATGGAAGCTCTATTGGTTGGCGCTACTTGCGGTGTGAATAGAAAAGAGTTATTTAGTTCGATAGCATTTGTTGGCGCGCCTTCACGGTCTGCCACTGTTGCTATTGTTCCGCCAGATTGCGTTAAGTTATCAGACCCAACAGTTGTGTTGTAGCTTCCGTTTGTAAATAGGTATTCATGTGTTAATCCGCTGGTTGGAATTTGTGCAAATGAGATACTTATTATAAAGAGAAATAGGGAAAATACTTTTGTCTTCATTATAATATAATTTATAGTTTATGAAGCAAAAGTATCTGGCTTACTATATGTATTTCTTATGATCTTCTGAAAGTTAGTTTTGAGTTGCTAAACGTTTTTCAGTATTTTTTTGAGAATGATTTTTTCAGATTTATCTAAAGTGTATTTGCGTTTTTTCTTTCAAAAAAAGCTATCCAATGTTTTGAACAATAGCTAGAAACTCTTCTTTTTTATCTTTTGAGATGGAAACTGTTTCGTTATTATCCATGATGATATAACCGCCATCTTTTTTGATATATTCTTTGATGTATTTGAGATTGATAAGGTAGGAACGGTGTGGTCTGTAGAATGTTTTTACTTTTATGAGTAAGGAAACGAAGTGTTTTAATGGCTTGCTAACTAAGATTCCAGATTCGTTGACAGTGGTTATTTTGGTGTACATTCCATCAGCTTCTAATAAGATGATTTCGTTGAAGTCTACAAATTTGAAACCGTCCGAAAATGGCAACCCAATTTTGTTGAAGTTTGATGATGCCAAGCTTTTTTTGAGTTCTTCTAGTTTGATGTTGATTTGCGATTTTCCAATGTGTTTGAGTGCTTTTTCAACAGTTTCTTGAATTTGTGTTGCGCGTACAGGTTTTAGTAAGTAATCAATAGCTGAGAGTTGAAATGCTTTGATGGCATATTCGCTGTACGCAGTTGTAAAGATAATTTCGAAATTAAAGTTGTCTTTTTCTATAAAATTTAAGATTTCTAACCCAGAATGTTGTGGCATTTCAATGTCTAAGAATACAATTTGTGGTTGCTCTTTTTTGATCAATTCAATTCCTGATAATAAATCTTCAGCTTCAAAGATTTCTGTGATTTTAGGACAGTTTTCAGAAATTAAGATATTGAGTAAGTTTCTAGCTTTTCGTTCGTCGTCTATGATAATTACTTTCATTCGTTTATTTCTATATGAACTTATGACTTTAGTTTTGTGATTGGAATGGTAATGATTACTTTGGTTCCGTTTGGTTGTTTTGTGTGATCATTATACAAATCTTCAATGGAAACTCCTACTTGCTTTTCTTTTCCGTAATTGAGTAAATCCAATCGATCTTGTGTGGCTTGTGTACCAAAAGATTTGTGTATTTTATCTTTTTTCTCTTTTATTTCTAGTGCTTTTTTTCTACCAACTCCATTATCTTCTATAATACAAATTATAGTATCATTTTTATCGGAAGTTTTTAATGAAATTTTAAGGATCCTATTGTCTTTTTTGTGTAACAATCCATGTTTTAAAGCATTTTCAACATATGGCTGAATTAACATTGTAGGAATCGTAGTTGCTTCTGTATCTATACTTTTATCAATCTGAATTGAATAAATGAGCTTGTCTTCAAAACGTAATTCTTCTAATTCTAAATACATTTCTAAACAGTCAATTTCATCCTGTAAAGAAATAACACCTCTGTTACTGTGATTGAGATAGGTTCGTATTAAATCGGCAAATTTCCCTAAGTAATCACTTGCCAGATTTTTTTTGTTGAGAATAATGTATTCTTGAATCGAGTTTAGCGCATTGAATATAAAATGCGGATTCATCTGTGAACGCAAGTTTTCTAATTTTAAAAATACCAATTCGCGTTCTTGTGCTAGTTTTTCGAGTTCTTTATTTTTTTGCTTGTCACGTTTTTTAAGAATGTTTTTGTAGTAGAGGATTATCAACAATAATGCAGATATTACAGCACTCAGAATAAACCAAGGGCGTTTCCAAAAAGGATTTTTTATCGCAATTTGAATCGATTCAATTTCAGATTCACCTGCCAACGAGGTCGATTTCGCTTTTACCTGAAACGTATAATTTCCTACTGGCAAACTATTGTATTTTACAAAATCGATACCTTCATCAACAGGAATCCAATCGTCATTAAACCCTAACAATCTACTTGTATAACGAATGTGTTCTTTAGATCGAAAACCATTTGAATTGAAACTTAGTTTTATCGCATTTTGATAATGTGGAAGTGTGTATTTTTTTTGAAGTAGCGTATCTTTTTCATTGATTTGAATGCCTGTAAAGTATATTTCTGGTTTGGCTCTTTGTTGAAAGGCTGTTTCCCTATTAATTGAAAAAATACCATTATTGGTAGAGAAGATAACGTTGTTTTTAAAAGGAATAATTCCGTTAATTAAATATGTCCTTATGCCATCACCTTTGGTTAGTATTTTGAACGTTTTTGCTTTAACATCTAGCAATTGAATTCCTTTGGTAGTAACAATCCATAATGAATTTCCATCACCTTTTATTTTTTGAGTAAAATTGGAAGCCAATCCATTTTCCGTTGTATAACTTACAATAACACTATCGTTTTTAATACCATACAAACCATCTTTAAAGGTTGAAGCCCAAATAGTACCATCGTCCGTTTTTGTAATATCTACAGCATGAATTTTTTTCCCTTTATCGTAAATCTTTTTTGCGCTTAATGTTGAATCATATTTTATTAAATCGTCCATATAAGAAACGTAACTGTTTTTACTAATGGTATCATGAAAACCAAAATATGATCTTGAAAACCCTAACCGAGCTTCTTTCCGATTATTTTTCATTCTAACTGCACCTCTGTAATCGGCAATAAGAAACGTATTTTCGTCTACATACGATAAACTTCTTGCATTGAAAAAATCACGATTTGTCGTTATTTTTTTTGTCTCAAAATCATACACAATTCCTTGATCTTGCTGACTGATGTACAGTTTTTTGTGTGCTTTATGGTAAAAAACGGCTTTTATTGGTGTATGCTTTTTCAGATCAATGAGCGTTATTTTATTGGTATTGATATTGTACAATCCTGCTTTTCCGTTAGCCATTCCAAAGAAAAATGATTCTTCATCTATTTTTTCTATACATTCAAAACCATCAATACCATCTAACATATTGTAGTCACTATTGTTGATATTTGGAATTACAAACACACCATTTCGAAGCGTTGTAGCCCAGTAATTTTCACTTCTATCAATGATTACTTTTGAAACATATTCATTTCCGAAATACCTATTTTTATACGTTATTTTCCCGTTTTTCAAAGTATATATCCAAAGTCCACTAGAAGACGAAATCAACATTTCATCATTGTAAAAACTAATCGTAGCAATCTCACTATTTTTCAACGCTGCTTCCAATTTAAGTTCTTCATACTGACCTGAATTTAAATCGAATAAATATAGATACGACTGACTGTTTCTATCAATAAATTTTAGATACATTTTCCCCTTGTATCCCGTAACTAAGGGCATTCCTATACTTCGCTTTGACAAGTCGTTATAAATGGCTTCTGAGGTGTTTTTTTTGATTATATTTAATTCTAAATCTAAGGCAACAATGCTTTCTCCTGCGGTTACATATATTTCGTTTCCATATCTGTAAGGATTTCCTAATAGAGGATATCCAATTTCCATACGTGTTTCAATTTCCCTTGTTTCTAATGAAATTTTATAAATTGCTTGATACGCAAATACCAATAAGTGTTTATCAGTAATAAAAAAACTTCCAAGTCGCCCTTTGACTTCTTTTTTTAAATCAATAAACGTGATGAGTTTATCATTTTCTACATAAAAAAATTGTCCAGAAATGTTAGTACACCAAATTTTTCCTTCAGAATCTTCTACTGGCTCAAAAACTGACAAACCTCTTTTTTCTTTGTTTGTGTAGAGTTTAAATTGATTTCCATCATACCGATAGAATCCTTTATTGGCTGCCAACCAAATAAATCCTTTTGAATCTTCTATACTATTGTAAAACTCAATATCTGGCAAACCGTCTTTTTCAGAAAACTGTATGTATGTTGGATGTTGTCCAAATACGGAACCTGCAAATAGAAGTATGAATAGGTAGTATATATTTTTTATCAATTTGTCTAAAATATTATAATTTTCAAAATTACAATTTTAAAAGTCATGTTTGTAAAACTTTTTGCAGAACACCTGTATTAGCTTCTAAAGATTGGATAATATATAACTATATAGCGTTTATTTATTTTCTAGGTTGTTGAATAACTGAAAGAATCATCTTTTGCAAGCGGCATACTGATCGTTACTTTTGTTCCTTTTGACTCTTCAGCATCGTACAAATCTTCTATTTGAACTCCTATTTGATTCGTTTTTCCATAGTTTAATAAATCTAATCGTTCTTTGGTTACTTTTGTTCCAAATGACTCGTGCATTTTACTTTTCATCGCTTTTATTTCTGATGCTTTTTTTCTTCCTATTCCATTGTCTTCAATAACACAAATAATGTTATTTTCATCTAGCGCATTGAATAAAGACACTTTTAGTTTTCGATCATTTTTTTTATGTAATAATCCGTGCTTTAAAGCATTTTCTATATATGGTTGAATTAACATTGTTGGAATAAACGTTGTACATATGTTTACATCTTCAGCAACATCAATCACATATGTTAGCTTTTCTTCAAATCGTAATTCTTCTAATTCTAAGTACATTTCTAAACACTTCAATTCTTCTTCTAAAGGAATTAAACCTTTGTTACTATGATTTAGGTATGTTCTAATTAAATCAGCAAATTTACCCAAGTAATCACTTGCTAAGTTTTTCTTATTTAGAATAATGTATTCTTGGATTGAATTGAGCGCATTAAATATGAAGTGTGGATTCATTTGTGCTTTTAATGCTTTTAGTTCTGAATCGCGATATTGCTTTTCTATGACGAGTCGTTTTTTAGTCTCTTGAAGTTCTAACAATGCTAATTCAGCTTTCTTTTTAACTCTTAATCTACTAAAATACAATAGCGATGATGTTACAATAAAGATCATCAATAAAAGCGCTCCTATGAAACGATTTCTATTTTTTTGATTTTCTAACGTTGCAATTAATGCTGTTTGTTCTGCTAGATCTTTTTCTCTTTCAATTTTTTCAGTTTTGTATAAAGCTTCGTAGTTTGCTATTTCCTTTTGTTTCTCTATGTTTAGTAATGAATCTTTGATTATTGCTTCTTTTTTAGCAAAATTTAATGATTTTTTATAGTCACCTGTATCTTCATAAAGCGCTGAAAGCATTTCGTAGTTATGCCATAAAGAGTTTATGTTATTTCCTTTTTCTAGTAATTCATTCGATTTTAATAGAAAGGATTCTGCTTCTTTATATTTTTTTAGTTTCGTTAAGTTGTTTCCAATGTTGTTGTAACTTTTTTGAATTCCATGCGCACTTTTTAACGTAGTGTATTTTTCAAGTGCTTTTTTAAAGTAGACATCTGCTAATTCATGATTCTTCTTTTTTTCATATATCGCGCCTATATTCGTATATAAGTTTGCCAGACTTCGCGGTTTTTTCACAAATTCTAGAGCTTCTTTCGCATATTTTAGAGCTTCATCTAATAGATTTTGTTTCGTTTTAACACCAATAAGATTGATACAAATACTGCTCAATATTATTTTATTTTTTTTCGTAAATGAATCATTATATACTTCCTCAAGATACTTATCACTATTTTTCCAGTCTTTCATTGCAATATAAACTCCCGCTAAATTATTTTTAACCATTAAAAGTTCTTTCTTGCTTTTATCTCCTTTCTTTTCAAAAAATATGATTGCATCATTGAAAATAGTAATTGCCTGCGAGAAATCTCCTTTCGCTTTCAACACATTCGCTTTGGACATTTTAGCAACTAAAACTCCCGAAGAATCTTGGAGTTTTCGGTACATTTTTATTGAATTGTCATAGTGTATGATTGCAGAGTCTAGTTGTCCTCTTTTGCGATAATAAACTCCCAATTCTCTTGTTATTTTGGCACTTCTTCTTATATCATTTTCTTTCTCACTTTCAGCTAATCCTTTGTTTATAAGATAGTAATGCAACTTGGCATCTCTATTTCTATAATAACTTAATAATTCGTTGTGACGCACTATTCGCACAGAATCAATTTTTATTTTAGATAATACGTTTTTAATACTATCCACTTTCTTTTCCTGAGAAAATCCAAATTGGATGAAACATAATGTAATACAAAATAGAAGCTTCGAATTCATATATTCTTGTTAAAACATATAAAGATGATCGTTTTCTTCACGAAACTTACTTACCAACTTCTGAAGTGATCATATGAACTTCTAAAGTGATTTATATTTCACTTTTAAGAATAGCTTCAAAATAAAAAACGACCTTTAGTAAATTGTACTAAAAGTCGTTTTAACTAATGATTAGATGTTATTTTCTTAGCAAATTCCTACTGGCTGACAAGATATACTTGGTTGACAGTTTGCTGTCGGAGGGCATCCATTTGTTGGACAAGCCGCACTTGGACAGGCATTTGTTCCACAGACTACAGTAGCGCAGTTAGTATCTGCATCAGCTAAACATGAACGTGTTCTTCCTCCTTGCAATTCTGCAGATTCTAGGTTAGAAATAATGTTTTTGTTTAAAGTAAGTCCATTGTGTTTTAGATTCTTTTTTTTCATGATTAATTTTTTTTATAGGTTAATACTATAAAGTTACTTGTATTCCCCTGTGTTATTTCATAAAAAACCTCACAACTTTTACTTGAAAACCTTAGTTAACATTTTGTTATGTTAATTAGCAAATTCCTGCTGGCTGACAAGAAATTGATGGAATACATAATTCTGTCGGAGGACACGTATTTGTGTATGGACAACCTAAAGCTGTAAGGCATGTACCTGTTAAGGCTCCGCAATTGGTGTCAGCATCAGCAAAGCAAGAGAATGTTCTTCTTCCTCCACCTTTTACTTCATCTGAAGAAAGATTAGAAACTACCTTTTTGTTTAATTTGAGTCCTGTGTGTTTGAAGTTCTTTTTTTTCATGATATTATATTTTAAAAGTTAATACCACAAGTTACTTTTATTTAAATTTTATCACACATAAAAAACCCGACTAATAGTACTCTAAAACCCTAATTAACATTTATTTACATAATGACTTTAGATTGTTACGGAATGATCAAATCTTGAAAACCTTTGGTAACGTATTTTTGAATGTTTCCGTATTGATCTCTGCTTACCACATATGCATCTACGTCTTTTAATTCGCTTAAAAGCTTCTTTGTTTTATCGTATGGCATTACCATAAACGCCGTTGCATATGCGTCTGCTATCATACAACTTTCTGCAACTACAGAAACACTTAACACATTATTTTTCATTGGATATCCTGTTTTTGCATTTAGGATATGTACGTAGTAATCACCCGTTTCTGGATCTATTCTGAATTTTCTATAGTTTCCAGAAGTTGCCATTGCTTTGTTTTCCAACGCAATTAATTCTATGTATTGACGTTCGTCACTATCTTGAATTGGACTGTCAATAGCAACCGTCCATTTTTTTACTTTTTGTGGGTTTTTCCCTTTTGTTAAGATTTCGCCACCAACTTCAATGATATAGTTTTTAACACCATTATCATCAAACATTTTACCTATTAAATCGATAGCATATCCTTTTCCAAGCGCATTAAAATCAAATGTTATGGAAGAATGCTCTTTAATTACTTTTCCTTCATTGGTAACTCTTACTTTATCAAATCCAGTAAACGTCATAATACTATCTAATTGTTGTGGCGTAAGATTGTTGATTGGTTTTTCTGGACCAAATCCCCAAGCATTTACTAATGCACCCACACTTGGATCGAAGAAACCATCTGTTTTTTCATAGACTTCTCTTGAAAAATTATAGACCGTTTTGAAATAATTATCAATCGTAACATTTTTTTCTCCTCTGTTAATTCTGGAAATATCAGAAGTTGGCAAATATGCAGAGATTGATTGATTTACTTCATGAAATACATTTTCTATTTCATTTTGATAGTTGATGTCTTCTTTTGACGTTTCGTACTGAATCGTATAAGTAGTGCCTAATGCAAAACCTGTATTAGTTTGCATACTAATATCCTGCGGCTTTCCACAAGATAATACGAGAAAGGCTATACATGTGTATAGGGGTAATGTAATTGCTTTCATTGATTACGTTATTTGTATTAAACCATCATAATCTAATATGTATGGCTGATTTTTTACTATTTCTTCTAATGGATTGTCTGCATTTCCAAGTCCAACACCTGCAAAAAATAATTGTGCTTCAAACTTTTCTACATGTTGCTTAAATGTTTCCATCCATATAGCATCGTATTCTTTTGGATCTTCCGGATAGGTGACAGCTTTTACGAGTACAAACTTCTTTTTATTGTTTTTATCAATACAAACAAATTGTGGATGCTTGTTTAGTTTGCTATTTACCGCTAGAAATTCATATCCTTTTTCTTCCAATTCTTTTCCTACGATGTTCATTGCAAGATTATGCAATTCTTGTTTTGTTAGTTTTTCCATAGCATATATGAATTCCAAACCAACACTAGCGAAAGTATTGGTTAATAGCCGTGTATCACTTTTTTGTGTTATTTCTTTCACAAATATCGATTAAATGCACTTTTCGTCGAACAAATTCAATATCAATGACGCACACTACTAAATATTATTTTATGCAAAGGTACTTGCAATACTATTACTTTCCGAATTTTATAGAATCTAATCATGTTTAGGATAGTGATACAGTATAAACAGTTGCTATTTTTAAAAGTGTAGTATCTATTTTGAAAATAGTTATGGTTTTTGTTTTTCTAAATCGTACCCAAAGTTGATTCCTTTTTCTGTTCTTGGAATTCCTTTTGTCATCCACATTGGTGCAGGTGCATCTTTTAAATAATGATCAAAAAACTGCATTAATCTAATAGAAAGGTCTTGTCTGTTTTTCATTTTACGCAATCCATGACTTTCATTATCATACACAAGTAACCACGCTGGTTTTTGCAATCTTCGCATTCCCATGAAGAGTTCTATTCCTTGATAATATGGAACAGCACCATCATTGTCGTTATGCATAATAAGTAAGGGCGTTTGTACATTGGGCAAACCAAATAATGGTGAACTTTCTACATATTGATCAAATCCTTCCCATAGATTTTTTCCAATACGACTTTGTGTTTTTTCATATTGAAACATCCTACTGAGTCCTGAAGACCAACGAATTCCTCCATACGCAGACGTCATATTACTTACTGGTGCGCCTGCCATTGCCGCTTTAAATTTGTTTGTTTTTGTGATGAGATATGCTACTTGATATCCGCCCCAACTGTGTCCTTGTATTGCCATGTGATTGCTATCTACAAATCCTTTCTTTTCCATGGCTTCTACACCTGAAATAACACAGTTATACGCATCTTTTCCAGGTTGTCCTTCGTTGTACACAATGTCTGGAATAAATATAAGATAATCGTTACTTAGCGCATACGATATATTTACGATAGAATAGGTTGGCTGTGGGCTTCTGTAGTAGTTAAGATCGTCAGCACTTTTTTCATAGAAACGTACAATCATTGGGTATTTTTTGGAAGGATCAAAATTTTCTGGTTTAAATAGTATTCCTTCTAATTTTGTTCCATCATATGCCTTCCAAGAAACGAGTTCGGAAGTTCCCCATTTAAAATCTTTTTGATGTGGATTGGCATTTGTTAGTTGCGTGTGCGTATCAAAATTATCTGTAGTT
Organism: Kordia sp.; assembly: GCF_965283645.1. Lineage (GTDB taxonomy): Bacteria > Bacteroidota > Bacteroidia > Flavobacteriales > Flavobacteriaceae > Kordia. The sequence goes on from NZ_CBDIPG010000001.1 coordinate 1,939,520, forward strand.
AGATGCACATCTTCGTAAGTTGTAAAATTTTCTTTTCTGAAAACTAAAACATTTGCTGATGCAGCTTTTTGTAATCCATTAATTAAATACGAACCCGATTTAACTTTTTCTATACGTTTGCCATCATCATCTAATAAATATATTCCGTCAGTTTTTGTTTTTTCACTGAAACCGCTTAGTAGTAATTTCTCTCCAAGATAAGTTGCTGACAAACGATTTTCAGTGTCTAATTTTTTTATTCGAAATCTTATTTTTTTCTTTCTCCCATCACGTGTTATGTTTTCTGGCTTCTTTTTACCATCAAGTGAAACACTCCAAATATCATACTTATCGTATACTAGTAGGTTTCCATTTTTGTCAAAATCGCCAGTACCATAAGCTCTTGCTAACGCAGGAACATCATTGTCTTCATTTTCAAAAGCAACATTGATATTTTTTGTTAAATTATATTTTTGAAGTGTTTCTAAATGTACAGAGAACCAGTTTTTAGCTTCCAAATCAAAGTATACAACATAATCGCCGTGCAACGTAATATAAAGTGATGAGCTTGCTCCTTTTACGAGTAATTGCTTTTTTCCTGATGCAACATTGACGCTGTAATAATCCGTTTTCCATGGAATGTTCCAAGTTTCTAATACATAAGGCTTTCTATCAAAACCTAATACATATTTAGTAGCATATTTTCCGCCTAAATTAATACCATCCAACGTATCATCCTGCAATTGTACAAAACGTTCTTTTTTAATATCAAAATAACGTAGTCGCGTATCTTCTTTCAAAAATTTCTCATTTGCTTTCTGTCTTGGTTGTATAACTTTGTCTTGCCAATTCCAAACATCTACTTGTGGAATTTCATCATCAGTGAGTGTTGTATCTTTTTTGTGTTCGCTTTTTAGTTTTGAGAAAAAGTATAATCGATTTCCATCTTGTGAGAAAAAAGGACCAGATTCAGCACTTAATGTTTGTTTGTTTCCTAAGCGCGCTTCTTCGTTTATTATTAATGGTAAGCGTTTGTTTTCGCTATAAAGGAATAATTTTAAGGGGACAGAATCAGTTTTTGTAGAGTCTCTTTCGGCAAGATATGCTAGTTGATCTCCTTTTTTATCTACACTAAGTTTTTTGTAATCATACAAAGAAGTATCTATTACTTTTTTAGATTTAGACGCTGTTTGATATGCATATATTCCATGTGCTTTTTTGTCGTTCTTTTTATCTTTTGTAGTGTAGTAAAATGTTGTTCCTTCTTCTGGTATGATAAAATCCTTTACATCAAAAATAGTGTCTTGTTGTTTTGTTTTTAGATGATATACAAGTGCATAATTATTTTTCCACGCTGGTAAACTATCACCTTTGATGGAATCTTTTTTGTTTTTGAATTTTTCAATGACAATATAATCGCTATTCTTTTTAGGCAAACTATATTTTTTTACCCTGAAAATAGAATCATATAATTCATTGTTTGAAACATCATAAATGTATAGAATGTCTTTTTGCTTGTTTTTATCTTTTACTTTTTTCTTTTTTTCAGCTCTTTTTGTGAGATAATTTGCTGGTTTTTGAAAGATCACAAAGTTTTCATCTTTTGATATATCACTAGATACACCGTTGAAATATGTTGCTTTTTTTTGGGTTTCTGTGTTGTAAATTTGAAGATAGCCATCTCCTCTATTTGTTCCCGTTCTTATGGTGGACACAATTAGTTTTCCGTTGTTTGAAACTTGTGTGTTTGTTACACGTTTCCATAAATCATAATCATCATGTGTAATTGATCTTTTTTGTGCAAACGTAATTCCGACTGTAAAAAAGCAAAGTAGCGTAAGTATTTTGTATGTCATTGTCTTGGTAAGATATTTAGTACTTAAATATAATTAGATTATTTTTTTTTACCGCTTTTTTCTTCAATCTTAACAATATTTCTGACAAAAAAAAGATCGTTTACAGTGCAAACGATCTTTTTTATATGTTTTGAATGGTAATTTCTATCCTCCGAAGTCATCAAATCTGATGTGTTCATCAGGAATTCCGAAATCTTCTCCCATTTTCTGAACAGCTTGGTTCATTAATGGTGGCCCACAGAAATACAATTCAATATCTTCTGGTGATTCGTGGTGATTTAAGTAGTTATCAATTACACAATTGTGAACGAATCCTACAAAACCATCACCTTCATCATTGATATCTTTTTTCACTTTCCAGTTATCTTCTTCTAATGGTTCAGATAATGCTAAGTAGAACTTAAAGTTTGGAAATTCTTTCTCTAAATCATAGAAATGATCTAAGTAGAATAACTCACGTTTAGAACGTCCTCCGTACCAATACGTAACTTTTCGTCCCGTTTTTAAGGTTTTGAAAAGGTGGTATAAGTGTGAACGCATTGGTGCCATTCCTGCTCCACCACCAACATATAACATTTCTGATTCAGACTCGTTGATGAAGAATTCACCGTAAGGCCCTGAAATTGTTACTTTATCTCCTGGTTTTTGTGCAAATATGTATGATGATGCAACTCCTGGATTTACATCCATCCAAGCGTTTTTGGCTCTGTCCCATGGTGGCGTTGCAATACGAACGTTTAGCATAATTTCACGTCCTTCCGCTGGGAAAGAAGCCATTGAATATGCACGTTCAACAGTTTCGTTGTTTTTCATTACTAAAGGCCATAATCCAAATTTATCCCATTCTTTCTGAAATTTGTCTGGAGTTTCATGCTCTTCAGGGTGCGCAGTGATATCCATATCACTGTATTTTATTTCACATTCTGGAATTTCAATTTGAATGTATCCACCTGCTTTGTACCCCATATCTTCAGGAATTTCAACTACGAATTCCTTAATAAATGATGCTACGTTATAGTTCCGAACAACGGTTGCTTCCCACTTTTTAATTCCGAATACTTCTTCTGGAATTGTAATGTTCATGTCTTGCTTCACTTTTACTTGACAAGCTAAACGTGCTCCGTGTTTTAATTCTTTTCGTGTAAAGTGCGGAACTTCTGTTGGCAATGCTTCTCCTCCACCTTCTAATACGTGGCATTCGCACTGAATACATGTTCCACCACCACCACAAGCTGATGGTAAAAATATTTTTTCTCCTCCTAAAGTAGTTAAAAGTGTACTTCCTGAAGCTACTTCTATTTCACGTTCACCATTAATTGTAATTTTTACAGGTCCTGATGGTGATAATTTTTGCTTTACGAATAGCAATAGAGAAACCAATACTAAAGTGATTAGTAAAAAGGCCGCTACGGTTGCTACTACTGTTCCTAATGTACTTGCTGCTAATATCATATTACTCAATTACTTTTGTATTGTTAGCGATTTCATTTGTAGTACTGTTATCTTTTACAGTTTCAATTTGAGCTCCATCTTTATTTTCTAAAGCTTCGCCTTCTTCGTCACCACCTGTTAACATTCCTCCAAAGCTCATAAATCCAATTGCCATTAAACCAGTAATGATAAATGTAATTCCTAAACCTCTTAATGCTGGTGGCACGTTAGAGTATCTAATTTTTTCACGAATAGCTGCAATTGCTAAAATTGCTAAGAACCATCCGATTCCTGAACCAATTCCGTATGTAGTAGCTAATCCTAACGTTGCAATTTCTCTTGATTGCATGAATAGTGATCCTCCTAAGATAGCACAGTTTACAGCAATTAATGGTAAGAAGATACCAAGTGAGTTGTATAATGATGGAGAAAACTTCTCTACAATAATTTCTACTAATTGTACCATGGTTGCAATGGTTGCAATGAACATGATAAACGATAGGAAACTAAGATCGTAACTCGCATATTCTTCTCCTAACCAAGATAATGCTCCTGGTTGTAAAATGTATTGATCTAATAGCCAGTTTAAAGGAACTGTGATCGCAAGTACAAAAATAACTGCGGCTCCAAGTCCAACGGCTGTAGACACTTTTTTAGATACGGCTAAGTACGAACACATTCCTAAGAATGTTGCAAATACCATGTTATCTATAAATATTGATTTGAAAAATAATTCTATATGTTCCATATATTTTAGTCTTGAGTGTTGAGGAATTAGCGTTGAGAAATTCAATTCTCATATCTAATAGCTCACTACTATTTTTAGTCTTCTATTAAAGCTTTGTTCTTTGTACGTTGAACCCAGATAATGATTCCAACTACTATTAATGCCATTGGCGATAGTAGCATGAAACCGTTATTTTCGTATCCGTAAGCGTATAATCCCGTTTTTGCTACAGGATCTCCAAGAATTTTAATTCCTAGTAACGTTCCAGAACCTAATAATTCTCTAAAAAATCCTACTATAATTAAGATAACTGCATATCCTAATGAGTTTCCAATTCCGTCTAAGAATGATCGCCATGGTCCGTTTCCTAGGGCAAATGCTTCAAAACGTCCCATAATGATACAGTTCGTAATAATTAATCCAACAAATACAGAAAGTGTTTTACTTAGTTCATAAGCAAACGCTTTCAGTACTAAATCTACTATAATTACAAGTGTTGCAACAACAATTAACTGTACAATGATTCTAATTTTTGAAGGAATGATGTTTCTCATTAAAGAGATGACAACGTTTCCTACTGCCAATACAAATAATACGGATATAGACATTACAATAGAAGCTTCAAGTTCTGCAGTAATTGCCAATGCTGAACAAATCCCTAATACCTGAATTGTAATTGGGTTATTGTCTGCTAATGGGTCTAAAATTAATTTACTATCTTTTCCCATAACTTATTATTTGTTTTTTAGGTTTTGAAAATATGGTAAGTACAACTTCAAATCTTTTTTAATCATAGCTGTAACTCCATCACCTGTGATGGTTGCTCCAGCAATGGCATCAATTTCATAATCTTCCTTATCCGCATTTGTAGGATCTGCATTTGTTTTAGAAATTGTGATTCCTTTAAACGCTCCAGATTCAGTAAGTAGATGTTCTCCGTAAAAATCGTCCATAAAATAACGTTGCTTGATGTTTGCTCCAAGCCCTGGTGTTTCTCCTTTGTGATCGAAATATACACCTTGAACGACCATGTTTTCGTCCATAGCTACATATCCCCAAATGGCATCCCAAAGTCCTTTTCCTCTAATTGGTGCAATGTAGAATTTCTCTCCATCCTTTTCTCCCACAAATAATGGAAGCTTTCTATTTTTACCAGCTTTGGCTCTCGCTTGCTGTTTTTTTACATCAATTAAATACGGCTCTTGTCCAGCATTTTTTTCTTTGTATTCTTCTCTAGAAAGTTCACTAACAATTTTTCCGTTTTTTACTTCTAATACAACCTGCTCAGTGATGTACTGTGCAAACTTCTTAGGAGCTTCATCTGTAGACACAAAAGTAGCACTACCTTCTTCGTTATTATTGATTCCCATAGCATACAAAATGTTTTGTTGCTTTTCCAAACGCTGATTTTCAGTAATCATTGGTTTTAATGCAGATGCTAAATACGCTAGTAACGCACCTACGACCAATACCATTCCAATAGCGAATATTATGGTATATGAATTTTTATCTGTTCTCTTTTCCATCGTTAAGCTGTTTTTACTTTTAGACGTTTCATTCTTTTCTTCACATTTCCTTGAACTACATAGTGATCAATTGTTGGTGCAAATACGTTCATTAATAAGATCGCTAAGAAAACACCTTCTGGATATGCTGGGTTGAATACACGAATCATTATTGATATGAAACCAATTAAGAAACCGTAAATCCACTTTCCTTTGTTTGTTTGTGCCGCAGTTACGGGATCAGTTGCCATATACACGGCTCCAAATAAAATACTTCCTATGATTAAATGTTGCCAGAAAGGAACGCTCATTAATCCGAAAAATTTGCTCGTTTCTGGAATCCATCCTGCATCTACAACTCCGTTAAAAATTAATCCCATTGTTAAAGCACCTACTAACGTACTTAGCATAATTCTCCAACTTCCTACTTTCGTAAAGATTAAGAATAATGCTCCAATGATGATTAAGAATTTTGAAGTTTCACCAACAGAACCTGGTATTAATCCCCAAAACATGTCTGAATATGAATATAATTCTGCGGCTCTGTCACCATATGTAGTTACAATTTCCGATCCGCCGTTAGTGCCAGCAATCGTTAATTCTTGTCCTGCTTTTGCGTAATATCCTAAAACTGTTTCTCCTGAAATTGCATCTGGCGTTCCAGCACGTTCAACAGCTCCATGAACCCAAACTTTATCTCCAGACATCCACGTTGGATATGCAAAGAATAAGAAAGCTCTAATGGTTAAGGCAGGATTTAAGATGTTCATTCCTGTTCCTCCAAATACTTCTTTTCCAATTACAACTCCAAAAATTACAGCTACTGCTAACATCCATAACGGAATATCAACTGGAACTATTAATGGAACTAACATTCCTGTTACTAAGTATCCTTCTTCTACTTCATGATTTTTAATCACAGCAAATAAGAACTCCACAGCCAATCCGACTCCATAAGATATAACTACCAATGGCAACACTTTCCATGCGCCAATTAACAAGTTATCTAGTGTCCAAAATGAACCTCCTAAAAATCCGCTAGCTGCTTCAATTTGACCTAAAGCAAGATAATGTTGGTAACCTGCATTGAACATTCCGTAAATTAAACATGGAACTAAAGCCATGATTACAGTGTTCATCGTACGCTTCAAATCGTCTGCCGCTTTAATGTGCGTTCCGTTGTGCGTAGTTTCGTTAGGTAAGTATAAAAACGTATGCAATGCATTGAACGCAGGCGCCATTTTGGTTCCTTTATACTTTTCTTTTAAATTATGTAATTTACTTTTTAAGCTCATAGTGTTATCCTATTTCTTTAAGCATTAAGTCTAAACCTTCTCTAATAATTTTCTGATGTGGTTGTTTTGACACACATACAAATTCTGTCAATGCAAAATCTTCTGGAGCAACTTCGTACATTCCTAAAGCTTCCATTTCATCTAAATCTGCATACATACACGCTTTTAGTATTTGCATCGGATAAATATCTAATGGAAATACTTCTTCGTACGTTCCTGTAGTAACAAATGCACGATGTTCACCGTTTGTATTTGTATTTAGATCGTATTTTTTATTTGGCTTTAACCAAGAGAATGTAAGCGCTCTTGACACACTTACTTTATTGAAGATTGGCTTGTTCCAACCAAAGAATTCGTAATCGTCTCCTTCTGGAATTGCCGTTACTTGATTGTCATAATATCCTAAAAACCCTTCTTCTCCTTGTTGCTTACCACTCAATACGTTTCCGCTAATAATTCGCGTGTTTTCCATATTGATGTTCCCAGCAACTAAATTTTTGATAGAAGCGCCAGCAATTGCTGTAACGTATGTTGGATTTGTAATTTGAGAACCTGTAATTGCAATTGTTCGTGTAGCGTTAAATTTACCCGTAAGTAAAAGTTCACCAATGATTACTAAATCTTGCGCAGCTACTGTCCAAACAACTTCTCCTTTGTTAACAGGATTAATTTTGTTGATATGTGTTCCAACGTTTCCTGAAGGATGCGGTCCTGAAACCGTATGTGATTGTGTTCCTGTAACATTTGCTAACGGAGAGTTTCCGCCTTTTTTTGTTGCTACATGTACATTTCCTTCTGTTAGTTTTGTCAATGCTGTTAATGCCGCTTGCAATTCCATTTCTTTTCCAGCCAATACATAATCGTAGTCTGCCGCTAAAGGAGCACTGTTGTATCCTGAAACAAAAATTGCTTTGGGTGATTTGCTCGGGTCAGCAATAACATCATATGGACGTTGTTTGATAAATGGCCAACAACCTGTAGCTAACAAATGGGCTTTTACTTCGTCACCAGACATTTTCCCAGCATCTTTCTTGCCAAAATCGTGTTGTTCTTGAGTTGCAGTTGCTGAAATTTTAATTTCTAAAATTTTTCGCTTTGCTCCTCTAACGATTTCTGCAATTTCTCCACTAACGGGAGAAGGAAATAATAATGCTTCGTCTGATTTAGAATGAAATAGTGCCTCACCGGCTTTAATTTTATGACCAACCTTCACTAACAACTTAGGAATTATTCCGTGAAAATCTTCTGGCTTTATCACATAAACACTACTCGCTTTCGCTGCAATCGTAGTCGTTTCTGCTTCGCCAACAAGCTTAATATCTAAGCCTTTTTTTATGCGAATGTCTTTTGACATAGTTATGGATTTTTTTCTAAAAAACATGCAAATTTAAGCATTTATACACTCATCTAAAAACAAGTACTTAACTATAAAATTATTTATACTAATTCTAAATTAGAGTTTTCACTACTCCTTTTACAGCCATTATCTACGGAATCCTGTTTAGGCATGCATTTTGCGTATCTTTGTAAAAATCAAATTCAATGATGCTTCGTAATTTTTACATTTTTATTTTTCTGTTGAGCTTTTCATTTTCTGCAAATGCACAAGTTGAACCTTTGAAAGAAGTTGCTCCACCCAGTTTTATTAAAAGTATTATTTTATCGGGATCAAATGATGGCGATCAGTTTCCTGTATTGAAATTAGGAGATCCATTACGTATTACATTTGATGATGTGAATGGTGATGAAGTAGATTATTATTATAAAATTGTGCATTGCAATTACGATTGGACACCTTCAAACCTATCGAAAGCACAATACATGCGAGGTTTTGACAATCAGCGTATTATTAATTATGAAAATTCATTCAACACATTACAACTCTATTCTAATTACAGATTAACGATTCCAAATAATTTCACAACACTCTTACTTACTGGAAATTACATGCTTTCTATTTATAATGATGATGACGAATTGATGTTTTCGAGAAAGTTTATAGTGTATCAAAATGCTGTAAACGTAAGTGCGGCAGTACATAGAACACGTGATCTTTCTACTATTGATAAAGATCAATTGATTCAGTTTGAGATCAATTCGCCAAATTTATTTTTAAGAAATCCTGAACGTGAAGTAAAGGTTGCTATTTTACAAAATTACCAATGGAATAGAGCTATTATGAATATTAAACCTCAATACACATTGGGTTCAAAGCTAATGTATCGTTACAATACAGAAACGAGTTTTAGAGGTGGAAATGAGTTTTTTAATTTTGATAATAAAGAAATTAGAGGCGGAAATATTAGCATAGCTCGAATTGAATTACGAGATGTGTATCACAATTTTCTACATACCAATGCCACACGCGCAAACGAACCATATACCTTTAATCCGGATGTGAATGGTAATTTTTTAATAAATACAATTCAGGGTAACGATCCTTCTATTGAAGCAGATTATGCCAAAATACATTTTTCACTCAATAATTATATGAAATTGGATGGAAGTAAAGTATATGTGTACGGACGTTTTAATAATTATGCTTTAACAGAAGATAATCAGTTGTTTTATAATGCTGAAACAGATTTGTACGAAGCTGAAATTTTGCTAAAACAAGGATTTTACAACTATAAGTATGTAGTGCTTACTAGTAAGAACGAATTGCAGCATGCAAAAATTAGTGGTTCGTATTTTCAAACAGAAAACGATTATTTAATCATTGTGTATTTTAGAAAGTTTGGTGAAGTATATGATAGTATTATTGGAATTGGCACTACAAATTCGAGTGTAATTAAGAATTAAAACACAAATTATCTTACAAATACGTTAAAATTTCAGTTGGCTTTAAGAGAATAATTATAAAATTCGTATTTTTGAGAGTATTGCATTTATAACCACAATTTGCAGTTACCTTATATCGAAATGATTCAACAAGTAACCAGAGGTATTAAAATTTCAGTAAAAACTAGCTTTGAAGGCACTTTTTACAAAAACTACAAAATGCATTTCGCATTTGGTTACGAAATTACGATTGAAAATCAAAGTAAAGATTCTGTCCAATTAACTTCAAGACATTGGCAAATTTTTGATGCTTTAAATAGCATTGAAATTGTTGACGGCGAAGGCGTTATCGGCAAAAAACCTGTATTAAAACCAGGCGAATCACATACGTATCAATCGGGTTGCTTGCTTTCGTCACCAATTGGTGCCATGCGCGGTCATTATAATATGGTCAATTTCACAACGACTAAGAAATTCAGAGTTTTTATACCTACTTTTAAGTTGAGCGCGCCTTTTGCGTTGAATTAATCTTTAGTCTTACGTTACGGAAATAGTTTTTTTGCTCTTTTCTCCATTTCAGCCGCAATGACACGTCCATCTTCATCTTGCTCTTTAAGTTTGTTTATGATATTTTGATAGCTTTCAGCATCTCTATCTTGACTTAATTTAAAAATAGTATCTATTTCTTTTATTTCAATTTCAAACGCTACAATTGCGCCCATGGCTCTTTGTTTGAATGCTAAAGGTAAATTATCAAAAACAGTCGGCGACTCTTCATTTTGATCTTCAAAATACAACGATGTCATTCTAAGCACATCTTCCAACTCGTTATCTCCTAAAAATTTCACAATTCCTTTTACATGCACACTCATATAATTCCAAGTAGAAGCAATATTCGGATTGCTATACCAACTACCACTAACATAGGTGTGTTTGCCCGTAAAAACGGCTAGTACATTTTCATTGTGCAAAAAAGCTTTGTGATGATCGGTGTTTTTCATAATATGTCCTCTCAACACTTCTTTACCATTTTTCTCTTCAATAAAAACTGGTACTTGTGTCGCAATAGGTTTATTTTCTATATCGCATCCTGTTAAGAAAGCAAAAGGATATTGCCCAATAAATTCTCTAATTATTTGCTCATCATGTTCTTTGTAATACGGGAGATTGTACATTTTTTGTATGTGTTGTAAGCGTTTTAGTTTTAGTTTTAAAATTTTTCTACAGGATTAATACCTTCGTAAAACTATTCAAAATCTAATACATTTTCAGCTTGAATTAGATATATTAAAGCATCAATTTTTTTATACATTTTACTAAAAAAGATGCGTTGTTCTTTTTTTCCTGCACTTGATAATAATTTAGAATTCCGCATTTGTCGTTGCAAATGTTTATCAACTTGCAATAAAGTTTGCGTATCGCTTGTTTTGTAATACGATAGAATTGTATATGGCACAAACAACATTTTCATCATTGACGTTTTTACCAACACCGTATTATTCATCAACAATAATTCATTATAAAATAGCTGATAGTTTGCATCGTTTGCCACTTTATTTTCAATCGTTTCCACCAATTCTTTCAAATCATCACATAATTTGATAGCCAAATCACTAGTAAGCAATGTTGATTTGTAATAGAAATGAATTTGCTTTAGCGTGCTGTTAATGGTTGTAATATCCCAAATTTCGGTGACTTTTAAATTTGCGTACAATTCGCCCAAGCGTGAAGCGGCACTTACTAAAGAAACTGAAGGCGCAAAGTTTTCAAAGGCAATAACGTTGTTTTCTTCACTCAATAACTGTAGCCAAACATACATTTTAAAACGTGATAATAAATTGTCTGATGCGGTATAAAAAATTGGCAAATCTTTTGCAGAGTAAATGATCTCAGAATCTTCCATTGCCAAGATTTGCTTCAAGTTTTCATGAGAAGCTTTAAAGTAGGCTTCCAAATCTTCTTGCGAAGTAATCACTTGTGTTTTTTCAACTACAACAACATTTTGCAATCCAATTTCGTACAATTGATCAATAGACATATTGAAATAACGTGACAGTTTGATAGCTTCTTCTAACGATAATTTACTTTTCAAACTTGTTCGTCTGTGCGCAGCATCATAACTTATATCTAACACCTCAGCAACAATATCGATCAAAGAAGCATTTTTGGGTAATTGGCTTTTAATTTTTGACAGAAAAAACTCTTGCATCTTATTTGTGATTTTCACAAAAATAAATATTCCGAATTGCTATTCCTACGATTTATCTTGTAATTATTGCAATACTTTTGATTTAACACATTAAAACTGATTTGATATGAAAAAATTAATACTACTTATCATTACCGCAATATGTTTGAGCAATTGTGCTTCATTCTCCACCAAAATCATTAAAGAACAAATCACAAAACTAGACCGAGAAAATATTCAAAATATTGAAGGAAGTTATGCGCTTTCTTGTTATGACGCTCATTATTTAAGCACCTCTAAAAAGAGAAAGGTTGCACAATATGAGAATCATATTGATGTAGCAACTGTCAATTCTTTTACAAATACAATCATACCCAGAAGAGGTACAGATACAAATTATACTGTTGATATAAAACTATTGTCAGATACAGAAATTCAATTTACATATCGATCAGAAAATGCTATCGTAAATCAAACCACCTTAAGCATGAAACTTCGTAAAAACGGTATGATTCACCTTAAAAATAGAGAAACGAGTACTAAAGGAGTTCCTATGATTTTTGGAAATATATCTGTAGAAAGGTCTAGAATTGGCATCCGAAAAAATAGGGATCTTATTCTAAATAATGTTGAGTTTATTGCTGGTGGATTCCTTATTTTATTTGGGGATGGACGAAGATCGAATACTACATTTTATTTTAAACGAATAATTACTCCATCATAAAAGAGTTTATAACAGATATTACTCAATCAACAACGCATAATCTTCATGAAAACTAAAATAATAAATAGTACCATTTTGTAGAATGTTACAGTATAAGCAGTTTGAATTGTGTATGAATTGATACGGCTCTTGAATGTCAAAAGTAGGATTGTTCACTTTAAAAACACCATCAACATCAATATTTCCATACGGCGCAATTCTGCGAATTCGGTAACTAAATGAGGTAGCTAGAAGCGGATGAATTTCAAACCAAGATCCGCAAGCAATTCCAGGTAGCCATTGCGCATTCTTTGCAATTCCTTGAACATGTTTAGGCTCTAAAGTTCCTGTAAAATTAGGTGAATATCCTTTTAATTGATCAAGAAAACAACGCAATGTTTCTTTTCGGGAAGTTGATGTAAATATTCCAATGCCTTTTTCTGTAACTTCATATATATCTGTTTGTGTACTTGCCAATACAACATTTCCAACTGTACTTGGAGTAAACCATGTTGATTTTTTCAACGCTTTCCGAACGCGATTATCTGTTAAAGAAGCTATTAAAGTTGCTGTAACAAAGCGAGCACAATTGCAAGAATCTTTTTTGAAAGCCGCATAATACATAGAACCGCGACGTTGCATTATGGCAATATGCTCTAATGCTTTTTCGTAATTTACAGCATCACAAACAGAAGCTAACAACTTTCCATCACCATGTGTGAGTTTTGGATGTGTGGCTAAAAATTGTAGAATTTCATCAAGATTGGTAATTTTTCCACGAACAATATTCGCTTTCAAAGGAAAATCGAGTTCTCTGTCTCGCTTTTTCCCTCGAATTCGTCCATGTGGTTCTTTGGTAATATATCTACCAAAATCATGATACGACAAAACGCCTGTCTTGTTATCAATTAATACCAAAGCGGCATGACCTGCGCGCACATATTTTTTCTTTCCAACACCAATAAATCGCAGATACGGAGAATACCATTCGTCTGCGGTCATCACAATAGTATCAGGGTATGCTAGTGTTAGTATTGTACCTGTATTACTCATTCACAACTACTGCTGAATTTAATGAAATTATATTTTCAGAAGCCGCATTAAAATCTTTATATTTCATTGTAACTTCTTCTTGATTTTTCTCTATTTGTGTAATGCTCATCGTTTTTACAACACCTCTATCCAACATTATGTCAATAGTTGCATTACCGATTCCTGCATTTTGATGAAAATCTAATATAGATGTTGCATCAAGCGTATTTTTTTGTTGGAAATCTGCAAACCAATCGCGTCGTAATTGTTTCATTTCTTCAGTATATAATGTTGAAGATGACCAAATATGCGGCGTTGTTAATGGAAGCTTCTGAACGTGTTTCTGAGTTCCATCCCAAACCAATTCAAACAATTGAATTTCTTCATTCCAATCGACAATTACAATTGTAAACGGTTCTATCAAATTAAGATTGTACGATTCAATAGTTTCCTGAATAGTATCAGTTGCCAAAAAATCTTTTACAACAATTCCTCTACTGTGACGGTATTTTGGCAAACGTTTGTAAATTTTAAAACCGCCATTTAACAAACAAACTACGCGTTGTTTTTCACTCATTCCAATCCAAGTTCCGCCTGCAAAGACATCTTTTGGATAGATCATTTTTGTTCCTGTTATTTCATATGTGTCAGGCGATTTTGCAACTCGCATTGGCGATTCATCACGGCTTGATGTCAATACAAATTCTTGATTTTCTTTATAAATAAAACTAACTGTACACATAGAAGACTTGGTCTAACTTTGAGCAAGCAACTTACAAAAATTTTCTGGAGTTATTGCTTAATTATACAAATGTATGTTTTTTCGTAAAATACGACCAATAGAAAGTAATTTTATCAAAAAATGAACTGCTTTTTACGGTACATTTTTTTGTATCTTTGCAACGCAAATTTTTAATCAATACACAATTAAATAAATCACCTATGGGAAAAGGATTTTTTCAAGTTCCAACAGCTATCAATGAACCAGTGAAGTCATACGCACCTGGGAATCCTGAAAGAGCTGCGGTTACGGCACAATACGAAGCATATTTTAATGGAAACGTAGATGTACCAATGTACATTGGTAGTGAAGAGATAAAAACTGGGAATACCAGAACAATGACACCTCCACACGACCATCAACACGTTGTAGGAACGTATCATTTAGCAGAAAAAAAGCATGTAACACAAGCTATTGAAACTGCTTTAGAGGCTAGAGAGAAGTGGGCACAATTAGCGTGGGAACAACGCGCGGCTATCTTTTTAAAGGCTGCTGAATTAATCGCTGGACCGTATAGGGCAAAAATTAATGCCGCAACTATGATTGCACAATCTAAAACTGTGCATCAAGCTGAGATTGACGCCGCTTGTGAGTTGATTGACTTTTTACGTTTTAACGTAGAGTTTATGTCTCAAATTTATGAAGAGCAACCAGATTCAGCAGCAGGTATTTGGAATCGTGTTGAGTACAGACCGTTAGAAGGTTTTGTATATGCAATTACACCTTTTAATTTTACAGCAATTGCTGCAAATTTGCCTGCAAGTGCCGCTATGATGGGTAATACCGTTGTTTGGAAACCAAGTGATCATCAAATTTTTTCTGCAAAAGTAATTGTAGATATTTTTAAAGAAGCTGGTGTACCTGATGGTGTAATTAATGTTGTGTATGGTGATCCTGTGATGATTACAGATACAGTTTTAGACAGTCCAGATTTTGCTGGAGTTCACTTTACAGGTTCAACATATGTATTTAAAGAACTTTGGAAAAAGATTGGAAATAACATTCACAATTATAAAACATACCCAAAAATTGTTGGAGAAACTGGTGGAAAAGATTTCATCGTTGCGCATCCAAGTGCAAATCCTAAGCAAGTTGCTACAGGAATTACACGTGGCGCTTTTGAGTTTCAAGGACAAAAATGTAGTGCCGCTTCTAGAGCCTATTTACCAAAATCAATGGCTGATGAAGTATTAAATTATGTGAAAGAAGATGTTGCTACTTTTAAAATGGGTTCACCTGGCGATTTAGGAAACTATATTACAGCAGTAATTCATGAAGGTTCATTTGATAAATTAGCTAAATATATTGATGAAGCTAAAGAAGCTACGGACGCAGAAGTTATTATTGGTGGAGGTTATGATAAATCGAAAGGATATTTTGTAGAACCTACAGTTATAGTAGCAAAAGACCCAAAATATACAACTATGGAAACGGAATTATTCGGACCAGTTATGACAGTTTATGTATATGACGATGCTGATTGGGCTGAAACATTAAAGTTAGTTGACGAAACTTCTGAATATGCGTTAACAGGAGCTATTTTCTCTCGTTGTCGTTATGCTATTGAAGAAGCTACAAAAGCATTGGAAAACTGTGCTGGAAACTTCTATGTAAATGACAAACCAACTGGAGCTGTTGTAGGACAGCAACCATTTGGAGGTGCCAGAGCTTCAGGAACAAATGACAAAGCCGGTTCTGCTCAAAATTTATTACGTTGGGTTTCTCCACGATTAATAAAAGAAACATTTGTTACTCCAGTAGATTATAGATATCCATTCTTAGGATAATTCTAAAAAATTATATAAACTCAAAAGCCAGTATAAATTTTATACTGGCTTTTCTATTCTTTATAGTAATGTTATTTATGGTTAAAATCAGTTTACGGATTTAACATGGTCCAAAAAAAGTACAACATACGTAATACCCATCTTCATCTTGATGCCATAAATCACTAAGCGCTCCTCCTTTTAATTCTTCAACTTTAAAAGTTGAAACTACTTTTTTGTTTAAGCTAATTTTTTTTAAATTTCTTTTTTTCATGATATATAATTTTAGTTAATACTTTAAAAATACACACTCAAAATCATTTTACGCTACGGTTTTACCGTAAGAAACTTAAAGCCAAATATATGAACAAAAAAAAAGCGACTCTAGTGAGTCGCTTTCTATATATAAGAATTTTAAAAAATTCTAGCCAATTGTAATTATTAGTTTGCTTGGAAATCTCTATCTACTCCTACGTGTCCACCAATAACATTGATAACTTTGTTATCCGAACCTACGATTAAAGCTAAGATTGACATTTCTTGTCTGTTGTTCACTGTAGTTGGAACAGGAATACTAAATATTTGCTCATTCTTAGAACCAGCTGCTGTATTTGCTATAGCATCACCTAATACATTTGTAAGAGAATGTCTTAACGTATGATTGTGCTCATATTGTGGAATTGGATCAGCTCCTCCATAATAACTTGTGTAGTTAGCTTGAGAAGCGATGATTCCATCTTCAAGAATCATCACGACTAATTTAGCACCTGGTGTACTTGTAGCAAATGCAGTGCTTACGTATATATCTACTTCATTTCCTTTTAATAAAGAGTTGATAGATAAACCAGAAGTTGTTGTTCCTGATGCTAAATTTGTAGCTTGTGCAACATTATTTGGCTCTGGGAATGTCCATTCAACATCTCTATTTATGATAGCAGTTGGATATCCTGAAGTAACATATAAGTTATCTAAAGTAACTCCGTAACTATTCTGCATTGGATCACCACTATGTACAGCATTAAAAAATACTCTATCAGATGCATCTTCAACAAGTTCAATAGCGTATCCTACTCTAGGACAATATCCACACCACGTACCTGTGTAATCTTCAATCAATACATTTCTAGCAAATGTTCCTGGCGCAGTTTCGTCAACTACAGGAAGCATAAACGCATCTGATGTTATAGCTTCTTTCGTTGCTACAATTGTAAGATCTCCTGTTGAAGTAGCCATAAAACGACTTCCATCAATTGCCGTTCCATTTACAGAAAGGTTTGTGTCATTTGTAATTGTGTACTCATTTCCTAACGCATCTGTTCCGATAACTTCGAAATCAGCAGTATCTCCTACTTTTAAACTCGTAGAAGTACTTTCAACTCGTAACTCTGTAATAGGACCAGCTGTTACTTCAAGAAAAAATTGCACACTTGTCAATTGCTCATATGTAGCTTTAATTATATACGTTCCTGCCGTATTAGCTGTGTAAGAACTTCCAGTGATAGCTACATTATTTACTAATACTGTAGAACTAGAAGTTACATCAGTTCCGTCATTTCCTTTTACTGTAAAGGTAACCGCGTTCCCTACTTCTACTGAGTTACTACTTGCAGTAACAGTAATTGAAGTAATTGCGGATCCTCCTGGAGTTGGTGTAGTTCCTCCATCACCGTCTGAATCGCTACTACAAGAGTAAACGAACAAAGCTGCAATGGCAACTAAACACTTTAAAATGTTTTTTGTTTTCATAAGACTTTTTTTTTGTTTATAAAGTTTGGTTTGGTGTAATTGGGGTCTAATTTATATTAAATTTTTGTTAAAAAAAAGAAAAATCTAATAAACAGTAGATCAAATAAATAGCCTAGTATACATATAGATAATGTGTAGAAAATGCTAAAAACGAATTATTTTATTTTTCTTGCTTTTTTAACGACAGCTTTTATATATTTACAGCATTCTCACTATTAAACTAAATATTATGAAGTCAATTATGAGTATTGTTGCAGTATTCCTATTCTGCACAATGCAAGCAAATGCACAGAAAAAAATTCCGAATATTACTGTTGAAGAATTGAACGGATCTTCCATTTCCATGGACGAAATCACAAGCGAAAAAGGTGTGAAAATTATTAGCTTTTGGGCTACTTGGTGTGTACCGTGTATTAATGAGTTAGATGCTATTAATGATGTGTACGAAGATTGGAAAGATGAAACTGATGTTGAATTAATTGCAATCGCTACAGATGATTCAAGAACTAAAAAAAGAATCAAACCTTTAATTAATGGTAAAGGATGGGAATACAAAATTCTTCTAGATGAAAACCAAGATTTACAACGCTCTTTAAATATTTCTGTCATTCCTCATGTAATCGTGATTAAAGATGGAAAAATTGTTTGGCGCCATACAGGATATCAGCCTGGTGCCGAAGATCAATTGTATGATGTTGTTAAGAAAAATGCAAAATAATTTTTTCACTTAACCAACCAAAACTAAACTAACTAACACGAATACATGAAAAAATTACTATACTTTTCTTTTGCACTAGCTTTTTCTGTTGGAATTGCACAAGAACAGGATGAAGAAAAAAAGAGAGATTGGGGAACAGTTACGGGAGGATTTGAATCAAATATACAATGGTATAATGACGATACATCACTTGGAAAGTTTGCCGAAGATGAACACTTTAGATCTAACAATTATCTTAAATTAGATTACAATTACGGAAATTGGTTTGCAGGCATACAGGTTGAATCGTATGCTCCAATGCCATTATTAAATTATTCTCCAAAACTAGACGACACAGGCATTGCAACCTATTATGCAATGTACAAAACCAGAAAACTTGAAGTAACCGCAGGTTATTTTTATGAGCAATTTGGAAGTGGACTTATATTAAGAGGATGGGAAAATAGACCTTTAGGTATTAATAATGCTTTTAGAGGTGGAAGAATAAAATATGAACCGTCAAATGCATTAGAATTTACAGCCATGTACGCACAACAACGTGATGGTTTTAAAGTTTCTGATGGAGATATTTTTGGATTTAACTCAGAAATTGACTTAACAAATGCGTTTAGCTTAGAAACTGCTACACTTTCCGCTGGATTAAGTTATGTTGGAAGAAAACAAGACATTCCAGAAGAATTTCAAAATACTGGTTTTGACGAATTGACAAATGCATTTTCTGCAAGAGTAGATTATTCTGGAAACTCTTTCTATTCTGGAATTGAATACATTACCAAAGGAAAAGATATCATTGTAAACTCGCAACGATATATTGAAAATTTTGTAGAACCTGGAAATGCGCTTTTAGTAAATGTTGGATATTCTCAAAAAGGATTAGGAATTGATGCTACTTTTAGACGATTGGAAAACATGAATTTCTTTTCTGAAAGAGAAGCCGCTGGAAATGTTTTCAATGAAAATATCATGAACTATTTACCTGGTTTAACAAAGCAACACGATTATGCATTAACAAACATTTACGTATACCAAGCGCAACCTGCGATTTCTGTTCCAGATCCTTCTTTACTGAAGTTTGGTGAAATTGGAGGACAAATAGATATGTTTTACAACTTCAAAAAAGGAAGTGCATTAGGTGGTAAATACGGAACTAAAATTGCTGTAAATGCTTCATATTGGGCAGGATTAAGAGGAGATTTTAATTTTACAGATAGAGAAGCTGAAATAGAATACTTTGGATTCGGTCAAAAGTACTTTTCTGAATTTAGTTTAGAAGTACGTAAAAAGTGGAATCGTAAATGGCAAAGTATATTTTACTATGTAAACCAATATTACAACCAACGTTTTATTATTGACGAGCGTGGTGTTGTAAACTCAAATATTGCTGTTGTTGAATCAACATATAGAATCAACTCAAAAAGATCTATTCGATTTGAATTACAACATTTATGGACACCAGATGATGATAAAAACTGGGCAGGTGGAACTTTAGAGTTCAACGTAACACCAAGATTGTCATTTTATGCAACTGATATTTACAACTACGGAAACGACGTAGAAGATGAACAAATACATTATTACAATGTTGGAGGTAGTTATGCACGAGGTGCTACAAGACTTGCCTTAAATTACGGAAGACAACGTGGTGGACTTGTATGTGTTGGAGGAGTTTGTCGTTTTGTTCCACAAAGTACAGGATTGACCGTAAATATTACCACCGCATTTTAAAAAGAAACTAAAAATTCTCAATAACCAAACCAACCACAACTAAACACGAAAAATCCCTTGCAAAATTTTGTAAGGGATTTTTAATTTACGGTTTATATTTTAATGGCAAATAGACCACTTTTTTAGTTTCAAAAAATTCTTCTTCAAAATACTCTGGAATTGGAAACAACTTTGCTTTTATAAAATCTTTCAGCTCTTCGGTTAAATCGCCACCTTTTAAATACAAGATTCCGTTTTTAAGTTCGTGATTTTGTTTTTTTGCTACTTTTTTTCGAACCCATTTTACAAAATCGGGCATATTTGTTACGGCTCTACTTACAATAAAATCGAATTCACCTTTTACTTTTTCAGCGCGCATGTGATGTGCCGAAACATTTGTCAATCCAATACGATCAGCAACAGCTTGTACTACTTTTATCTTTTTCCCAATAGCATCAACCAAAACAAATTGAACTTCTGGAAATAATATTGCCAATGGAATTCCTGGAAATCCACCACCAGTTCCAACATCTAAAATTCGTGAACCTGCAGTAAACGGTTGCACTTTAGCAATTGCCAATCCATGCAACACGTGTCGTATATATAATTCGTCTATATCTTTTCGTGAAATAACATTAATTTGCGCATTCCATTCTTTATATAAAGCTTCCAATTGACCAAATTGCTCAATTTGTTCATCAGTTAAATCAGTAAAATATTTTTGTATAATCTCCATATCTGAGACAAAACTAATCTTTATTTACGATTATGTAAATTTATTATTTTCAAATTACGATATTTGCAATATCAAGTAACATATTTCGTTACCTTTTTAAAGATTAAATAGTTCCTCCATGACGCATCAAAATGTTGATCAAGAAATTAAAGACGCTCTAAGTAATTGGAAGTCTATCATTGCAAAATATAAGAAAAAAAGTACTAAAAAAGCTATTGGACAAATGGCTTCTTCTTTTTTACCATTCATTGCCGTTTGGGTTTTAATGTATTTTACGCTTGAGTTCTCGCTTATTCTCACCTTTCTATTAGGAATCGTAAATGCTTTCTTTTTAGTTCGAATTTTTATCATTCAACATGATTGCGGACACAATTCATTTATCAAATCGAAAAAAGCAAGCGACACCATTGGATACATTTGTAGTGTATTTAGTTTTTTACCTTTTAAATATTGGGCAGAAACACATACATTTCATCATGGACATAATGGACAATTAGAAGAAAACATTAGGCAAGTTGGTGATTTACCAACATTAACGGTTGAAGAATTTAGAGCTAAAAATTGGTGGGGAAAGTTTAAATATAAAGTATTTAGAAGCCCAATTGTAATTTTTGTAATTGCGCCAGTATACTATTTAATCATTACCACAAAATATCCTTTTTTAACATTTAATAACTGGAGAAGAACTACGTATCTTTTATTAAAAGATAATATTGTCATCATAGTTCCGTATGTAATTATTGGCTATTTAACAGGTTGGGCAAGCTTTTTTGCAGTTCAATTTATCATTTTATTTTTCTTCGGAATTATTGCTTTTTGGTTTTTCTACATTCAGCATCAACATGAATTTTCATATAAAAAGTGGAAAAAAGATTGGGATTTTGTACTATCAGCAATCAAAGGAAGTTCGTATTTAAAGCTACCAAAAATCATGGAATGGTTTACAGGACATATTGGAATTCATCACATTCATCACTTAAATAGTAGAATTCCAAACTACAACTTAAAAAAGTGCTTTACCGAAAATAAAATCTTATCAAAATACGTAACAACTTTATCGTTTAAAGATGGCATGAAAATGATGTTCCACAAATTGTGGGATGAAGACCAGCAACGTATGATTACGTTTAGAGAATACTATAAACTAGAAAAGATGCGCTTTTCGAGCTAAGTCAAAAAAATATATAATTTTAAAAAAGTCTACTTTTATGTAGGCTTTTTTTTATGCTAAATAGTATATAAAATAATTAAAACAATAATTGCAACAATCGCGGAAGCTACACAAAGTATAAAACCTGCATCTGCAAGTTTAGCTCTATACTTTCGAATAGAACTTAAAAAACCAGCATACAAAACAACATACAAAGCTCCTAATACAATTGCTCCGACATAATCATACATACCGTCGCAAATTTGCATAACGTGAACTACAGAAACCGCATGTGCAAACATAAAGATGCTCATCAATGCAATGGCAGATGGTAATCGCAAATCTTTTTTTGAGATAAATAACGTGTAGAAAAACTCATAAAACGAACTAGGAACCACAGTTCGTGAAATATAATGCAACTTATTAAACGCTATTTCTTCATCTGAAACTTCTTCTGGAAAAGGCACATATCCAGTTTTGTAATTTTCAGCCAGAAAATGATTTTTGTATAAATAATCATCAATTTTTCTTCTTTTGGTGATATAATCAATAAACTTGGAG
Organism: Kordia sp.; assembly: GCF_965283645.1. Lineage (GTDB taxonomy): Bacteria > Bacteroidota > Bacteroidia > Flavobacteriales > Flavobacteriaceae > Kordia. The sequence goes on from NZ_CBDIPG010000001.1 coordinate 1,962,179, forward strand.
CCAATCAAAGCAAACACGCCTAACAAACCAAAAATAATTCCTAAATGATATCCTAACGGCGTAATTTCAGAAACTAAGAAATTAAAGCTTTCAGGTGGTTTTTTGTAGTAAATAGCTCCAATAGCACTCATCAAAATTAAAAGAAATACCAAGCGATCGAGTCGTTTCTTTGTTTCAGAAACCTGAATTGTTACAGTTTCCACAAAATACTCTTCTGAGTTCAACTTTTCTTCGTTTTGCATTTCTTATTGTTATTATTGATAACTATTTTTTGTCCTTAGCCAAAAATAACTAATTTCGCACAATTCAGTTATTTAAATACAGATTAAACACAACATAACAATGGCACTATTATCTGAGCGCGTATTAAACATGGCTACATCTGCTACATTAGCAATGGCGGCAAAAGCTAGAGAGCTAAGAAATGAAGGGAAAAACATTATTGGTTTAAGTTTGGGTGAACCAGACTTTAACACTCCTGATTTTATCAAAGATGCGGCAATTAAAGCAATTAATGACAACTACAATAGTTACACTCCTGTAGATGGGTATGCTGAATTGAAAAAAGCCATTATCAATAAATTTAAGCGTGACAATCAATTAAGCTATGAAGCTTCACAAATTGTAGTTTCAACAGGCGCAAAACAATCGCTAGCAAATATTGCAATGGTGTTACTAAATGATGGTGATGAAGTAATTCTTCCCGCTCCTTTTTGGGTAAGTTATAGTGATATTGTAAAACTTGCGGAAGGTGTTCCTGTACAGGTTGCAACGTCTATTGAAACAGATTTCAAAATGACACCTGAACAGTTAGAAGCCGCCATTACTCCAAAAACTAAAATGATTTGGTTTAGCTCACCTTGTAATCCAAGCGGTTCGGTATATAGCGAAGCTGAATTACGAGCGTTGGCTACCGTTTTAGAAAAACACCCAAATATCTATGTCGTTTCTGATGAAATTTACGAACACATCAATTTTACAAAAGAACATTTCAGTATTGCAAGAATTCCGTCAATGTATGATAGAACAATAACCGTAAATGGTGTTTCTAAAGCATTTGCTATGACTGGATGGCGTATTGGATATATTGGTGCTCCAACTGCAATTGCGAGAGCGTGCAATAAAATTCAAGGGCAAATAACAAGTGGTGCAAATTGTATTGCGCAACGTGCAACCATTGTTGCTTTGGAAGCTTCTAAAGATAAAATTCAATACATGATAGATGAGTTTTTAAAACGAAGAGATCTTGTTTTAGAACTTTTAAGAGACATTGAAGGATTTAACGTAAATACACCTGAAGGTGCTTTTTATGTATTCCCAGATATATCTTCATACTTTGGAAAAACATTACAAGGAACAACTATTAACAATGCTACAGATTTTTCAATGTATTTGTTAGAAAAAGCAAATGTTGCTACGGTAACTGGAGTTGCTTTTGGAAATCCAAACTGTATTCGTATTTCGTATGCGGCTTCTGAAGAAGAACTGAGAACTGCAATTCAGCAAATTAAAGATGTGCTTTAAAAAATAAGCTTACGTTATATACAAAAAGCTGTTTTCTTTGAGAGGAAAACAGCTTTTTTTTAGTTCGATAAACTAAAAGGATTTTTCACTTTTTTTCACATTACCCAAAAGTAACATGAAGAAATTTGATAAAACAAAAGGCGTTTGATAAGGACGCCTTTCGTTTTAATTGAGACTAACTATATAATATTAAGTATTAAAAGTGAAATCGTTAAAATGATACCACTAGATAAAATAATGGTATTTGGGAACTTGCGTTCATATCGCCAAAAAAACTCTTTAATTCCAAAGAACAAAAATAAATTGAAGGCATAAAAGATAACAACGCAATAATTTAAATCGATACCGAACAACGTTCTTGATAGTGGCGCTTCTGCTGAAACGTCCATATTTGTAAAGATCATAACTACGGTACTTGTTAGTAAAAGTATACTTGCTAACAAACAAAATTCCAGAAAGTTAAATGTTTTTCGCATTGTGTTTTAATCTCTTTTTTTACTGATGTAAAGATGCTTAAAACATTTGAAGTTAAAAAACCCTTTTGCAGGGGATTTTTCCCCTTTTTTTAAAACGATTTATACGAAAGCGATGACATACGCAATCACAAATACTGAAATTTTTAGAATGGTTCCTGTTACAGAAGTCAATTGGTATTGATTTGTTTTAACGCGTTGTTTTAAACCGAATAATGAACGTCCAGTTAATTTATCAAAACCTGATTGAATTTGTTGTTTGTAACGTGACGTTAATAAACCTCTGTGAAAGTCATTTGTATCTTCTTGATACGTTTCAATAGGAATTGAATTTACGTGTAATTGATGTGTAGTTTTCATAATATTGCTTTTTGATTGATTTACACATATATGACGTATCATAATAAAATTTGTTACAACATTTTTAAAAAAATATAAAAAACAACTTTTTAAACTACTGTAAACTAACGATTTCTCCAGAAAAATGGCGTTAAGAGAATTAATACGGTAAATAATTCCAAACGTCCTAAAAGCATTAAAAATGTACACCACCATTTCCCAAATGAAGGAATTGAGTTGTAATTTTCTAGCGGATTTAATGAACCTAATGCTGGCCCTACATTTCCTAAAGAAGAAGCTGCGCCACCAACTGCCGATTCAAAATCTAATCCTACAAAACCTAATACCAAAGCTCCAATTATAAACAACAACATATACAGAATAAAGAATCCTAAAATGTTGTATACAATATGTTCTGAAACTGATTTGTTATTGTATCGAACTGGAATAATGGCTCTTGGATGCAAGGTTCGTTTAAATTCTAACAAGCCATTTTTGATCATCAGTAAATGTCGAACCACTTTTACACCTCCAGAAGTTGAACCTGCTGAACCTCCGAGAAACATTAAACCAAAAAAGGAAATCGTTAAAAATGTTGTCCACGAAGTAAAATCTGCCGTAACAAATCCTGTGGTGGTAATAACCGCAATAACTGAGAATAACGAATGTCTAAAATCACTTTCCAACTCTCCCCAAACCATCGGATGGTATTCAGAAGGTTGTACGTTGGTCTGTGTATAAATAATTACCGTTGCTATGATGGTAAATATAAATATTAGAATTGCATAGACTTTAAATTCTTCATCTTTTAGTATTTTCTGAATTTTCCCTTTGAATGCAAAGTAACTTAGGACAAAGTTTGTTCCTGCTAAGAACATAAATAAGATGATAATATACTGAATAATTGGTTGTCCATTCCAATGCGCCACACTTGCATCTTTGGTTGAAAATCCTCCTGTAGATAACGTACATAATGCATGGTTTATAGCATCAAAAAAGGACATTCCTGCTAAATTTAATAGAATGGTTTCAGCAATGGTATATCCAACATAAATCAACCATAAACGCTTTGCTGTATCGGTAATTCTTGGGTGTAATTTATCCGCACTCGGACCTGGTGCTTCCGCAGCAAATAATTGCATTCCTCCTATTCCTAGTAATGGCAAAATAGCAATGGCTAATACTATAATTCCCATACCACCAATCCAGTGTGTTAGACTTCTCCAGAATAATATACCTTCTGGCAAACCTTCTATTTTTTCAAGAATGGTGGCGCCAGTTGTGGTATAACCAGACATGGTTTCAAAAAAGGCATTGGTGAAATTTGGAATCACATCTGTAAATAAGTACGGAAACGTTCCCGAAAGGGACATAAAAATCCAACCGAAAGTTACCACAATATACCCTTCTCGTTTTTTGATTTCTTTTTTATGATCACGTGTGGTTAACATAAATAATGCTCCTGCAATAATGGTTACCAATCCTGCTAAAAACATTTCTAAGGTTACGCCGTCTTTGTAGATAAAACTTACCAACGTAGCCAAAAACATAAAACCACCATTACAGAGTAATAATAGTCCCATGAGGTGAAAAATGATTTTGTAATTTACTCTCATTGGTAACAGTTACAGAAACATACGTTCTACTTTATTAATAGATCTTGGAAGACTGCATACAACAACTCTGTCGCCTTCTTGTATTTTAAAATCGCCCAAAGCAATCAAGCCTTCACCTTCACGAATTACACCTCCAATAATGGCAGATCGTGGAAAATCGAGGTCTTTTACTTTTTTACCACATACGTGCGAAGTTCGCTTTACGATAAACTCTAGCAATTCGGCATTCATATTGTTGAGTCGTGTCATATCAACAACTTCACCTTTACGAATATGCCTAAATATATTGTTTGCCGCTAGTAGTTTTTTATTGATTAATGTATCAATTCCAATAGATTGTGATAATTGGAAATAATCCATATTTTCTACCAACGCAATTGTTTTTCGAATATTTTTTGATTTTGCTACCAAGCACGACATGATGTTCGTTTCTGAGTTTCCTGTCACAGCAATAAAGGCATCCATATCGTACACACCTTCTTCTTCTAACAGTTCTACATTTCGTCCATCACCATAAATAATTAAGGCATTTGGAAGATCGTCAGCCAATTCAAATGCTTTCGATTTGTCTTTTTCAATCAATTTTACATTGAATCGATTTTGACATAAATCATTGGATGTTTTGATTCCGATATTACTTCCACCAAGAATCATTACATTTTTAATTTCTTCTTTTATTTTTCCAATCAACTTATACAATTCTTCCACACCACCTTTTGAGGTGATGAAATATACCTGATCGCCTTCTTTAAAAAGTGTATCTCCACGTGGAATTAACGTGTATTGAGTTCCAAATCGCTGAATTGCAATTGGCACAAAGTGTAGTTCTGGAAAAATATTTGCTGCTTCTTTTACGCTTTTTCCAACAAATGGTGCTGTCCGTTGCAAAGTTGTTCCAACCATGGTTAACGCGCCATCTTCAAACTCATAACTATCATTAAATGCAGATTGATCTAATAATAATTTTATTTCGGCAGCAGCCAACTTTTCAGGAGAAATTAATTCATCAATTCCTAAGTCTTTAAAGCGCAGTTCCTCTTGATTATCAATGAATTCAGTATTTGAAATACGTGCAATTGTTCGTTTGCAACCCAATTGCTTTGCCAATACGCAAATAGTAATGTTTGTTGTTTCTGAGGAAGTCACTGTAATTACCAAATCGGCAGAATCAACTCTAGCTTCTTTTAAAATATTAATTGAAGTTGCATCACCTCTGATCACACGAATATCTAAATGTGTATCTGCATATGCAAGATTGTCCTTGTTGCAGTCTATCAGTGTTATATCTTGGGATTCGTATGAAAGGAGTTTTGCTAAATGATATCCTACTTCACCAGCTCCAGCAATAATAATTCTCATTGAATAATCTATTGAAAAAAGAAGACAAATATACGATAAAAAAGCCAGTATCAGCATATACTTTCTGTATTGAGTATCAGAATTGTATATCTATCGATTGCAAATTATAGCAAGATAAAAGAGTTAAAACCGCTTTGTGTGTAAAATATTGATGCTATTTATACGTGTACAACCAAATAAACGTTAAAATAAAACGAATAATTAGCTTCTGTATCAAGCTAGTATTTCTTTACATACATTCAAAATATAGCCGTAAGCTATCAACATTCAATGTAGGAATGTCTATATTTGCCAAAATTTCCTATATGTCGAAGAATGTAACACCATACAAAGAGTCAAATCTGGGTAAAAAAGAACAGGTTACAGAGATGTTTGATACGATTTCAAAGAATTATGATGGACTGAATCGTGTAATTTCTTTTGGTATTGATATTAAATGGCGCAAAAAAGTAGTCAAATTAGTTGGTGCACAACAGCCTACAACTATTTTGGACATTGCTACCGGAACTGCTGATTTGGCAATTAATTTAGCAGAAACAAGTGCTACACGTATTGTTGGATTGGATATTTCTCCAGGAATGCTTGAAGTCGGAAAACAGAAAATTAAGAAGAAAGAATTGCATGAGAAAATAGAAATGGTTTTAGGTGATGGAGAAAAACTTCCGTTTAAAGATAATTCTTTTGATGCCATTACAGTTGCTTTTGGTGTCCGTAATTTTGAAAACCTAGAACAAGGATTGCAAGAAATTTTAAGAGTTTTAAAACCGAAAGGAATTTTTGTTGTTTTGGAAACTTCTGTTCCTGTAAAAACACCTTTTAAACAATTCTATAATTTTTATACAAAAAACATTCTACCACTAATTGGAAAACTCTTTTCTAAAGACAATTCTGCCTACGGATACCTATCAGAATCGGCGGCGGCATTTCCTTATGGTGAGAACTTCAACAATATTTTACGAAAAATTGGGTTTATAGATGTGAATGATAAACCACAAACGTTTGGTGTAGCGACTATTTACACCGCAACAAAATAGATTTTATGAAGAAGATTTTAGTAATCATATGTTGTGTTTTTGCGCTTCAATCTGTTTCTGCTCAATTATTTAGCAAGAAAAAAGTCTTAAATGACGCAAGTGGAGGAAAAGGGCAAATTGATAATAACTTACTGACTTGGGGTTATTTTTTAGGATTTAATAGTTACGATTTTAAATTTACATACAACAACAATGCAGATGCCATTCAGCTAAAACCATCCACAGGTTTTAATGTTGGATTGGTAGGTGATGTAAAGTTGAATAATTATATGAATTTACGCTTAGAGCCAGGAATTTTCTTTTCTACACGTAATATAGAATATCCCGAAAGTTACGGACTTATAGATCCTGTAGATCGTATACGTGAAATAAAATCGAGTTATGTACATATTCCACTTTTACTAAAGATTGGAACCAAACGAATTAACAACATTAAACCGTTTATTGTAGGTGGATTTTCTACTTCATTGAATTTATCGAGCAATCAAGATAATCCGGATGATAATAGCAACAATCAGTTCCGTATGAAAAAATCGACCTATTATTACGAATTAGGTTTTGGAGTTGATTTCTATTTATACTATTTCAAATTTACACCTTCTATTCGTGGAGTTTTTGCATTGAATGACGAATTGGTTCGAGATCAAGATCCAAATAGTCCGTGGACAAGTAACATTCAGAAAATGCAATCACGTGGAATTTTTATCAACTTTACGTTTCAGTAGCATTCAATGTAATGCATCTTCGTTTCAGCATATTAGAAGAATCTTGTGTATTTAAGATGTCATACTATGTTTGTACAAGGATAATTTTATTAAATCTTAAATTTAAAGAGTTGCTCGCTTAAACTCATTCAATAAAATTCCCGTTGCCATTGCCACATTTAAACTTTCGGTTTGTTGTGTTTCCCCAAAACGTGGAATCGCTATTTTTTTTGTGATGAATTTTGAAACTGCATCAGAAACGCCATTTGCTTCATTTCCCATAACTAAAACTCCGTCAGTTGGCAAATTAGTTTTATACACATTACTTCCATCCATAAACGCACCAAAAACAGGCAATTTCGTTTCAGAAAGATAATTTTTCAAATCTGTATACACCACATTCACACGCGTTAACGAACCCATAGTTGCTTGAATCACTTTCGGATTGTAACAATCAACAGTAGCTTCAGAACATACGAGATGTTGTACACCAAACCAATCACACAAACGAATAATAGTTCCTAAATTCCCAGGATCGCGCACGTCGTCTAACGCAACAAGTAAACCTTCTGAATCAATTTTTAAGACATCTTTACTCTTAAATAATGCTAAAGCTGTATTAGGCGTTTTTAAAAAACTTACTTTTTTGAGTTCTGCTTCAGAAATTAGTGTTATTTTTCGATCAGAAGCAAACAAATTAGCGTCCGTGGTAAACAAAGTATCAAGTTCAAAATTTGAGTTTAAAAACTCTTCAATGACTTTTTTACCTTCTGCAACGAACAGTCCTGTTGATTTTCGGTACTTTTTTTGATGTAAGCTCGTTATTGTTTTGATTTGTCTTTTGCTAATCATGCAAATAGTTTAATTTTGAATTCGAAAAACACCTCTTATTGAAATCCTTTTTAGCAAAAATATCATTATTTATTATAATTCTCACATTGATTAGCGCTTGTAATTCGATCAAGCGTGTAAAAGATGGTGAATTGCTGCTTGTTAAAAACAACTTGATTGTCAACGACGAGAAGTCAAATGATGTAGATGCGCTGAGTCAAATGTATCAAAAACCAAACAGCCGTTTTCTAAATTATCCATTACGACTCAATATTTATAATTTGGCTGGAGAAAATCCTGATTCGGTTTTTAATGCTTGGATTAATAGAGATCCTAAGCGTTACGAACGTTTAAAAAGACGCTACTCTAATAAACAAATTAGAGAAATGACAAATTACAAAAGAGGTTTTAATAATTGGTTAAAAAAAACAGGAGAAGCACCTGTAATTATTGACGATCGAAAAACGAAAAAAACGACCAATCGTTTAAAAGTGTATTATCAAAATAAAGGATTTTTCAATGCAACTGCGAATTATAAAATTACGCCTTCCGAAAAGGAAAAAAGAGCAAGTATTGATTACACTGTAAACACAGGAAATCCGTATATAATTGACAGCTTGCAAGTTACCATTAAGTCGCGCGATTTAGACTCTATTTACAACCTAAGCAAAAATAAATCTTTTATAAAAGTTGGCAAACAATTTAACACAGGTGATTTTTACAATGAACGGGAACGTTTGACGGTTTTATTTCGAAATTCAGGAATTTATAACTTTCAACTAAACTCCATCAAACCAACTGTCGGATTGGACACAATTAATAAAGATTACGACTTGGCAGTTGCCTTAAAAATCAACAACTTACAAGTTAGGCAAAATGATTCCATTGTTGAAAAAGAATACAAAGTTCATAAGATTAAAAAAGTAAATATTTACACAGATTATACCTATGAAAATTCTAAAAAAACATACATAGACTCTGTAACGTATAAAAATTACACCATATATTCGAATGATAAATTACGGTTTCGCCCAAAGGCAATTACGGATGCAATTTTCATTAATCCGGGCGAAATTTACAGAGATAATGATCGCACGTTAACCTATAAACACATTAGTAATTTACGAACGTTTAAATATCCAAACATTCAATATCAATACGAAAATGATAGTCTGACGGATTTGGTCACAAATATTTACTTAACACCAAGAAAAAAGTTTTCACTTGGTTTTGATATTGATATTACACATTCCAACATTCAAGATTATGGTTTTTCGTTTAGTACATCATTAATAAGTAGAAATGTATTTCGTGGTGCCGAAACGCTTGAAATTTCGGCAAGAGGAACACTTGGAGCTTCCAAAGATGTTGCCGATTCTGAAGATCAATTTTTTAATATTTCTGAAATTGGAGCTGATATAAAGTTAAACTTTCCACGTTTCTTTTTTCCGTTTAATACTGAACGAATTATTCCAAAATACATGCTACCTACAACCGTAGTTTCGTTAGGAACAAGTGTGCAACAAAATATTGGTCTCGACAGGCAAAACTTTACAGGATTAATTCGTTACAATTGGACGCCAAGTAAAAAGAATTCGTTCAGTTTTGAACTTTTCAACTTACAATTTATTCGAAACCTAAATGCTAGTAACTATTTCAATGTATATCAAAGTTCGTACGATCGCTTAAATGCGGTTGCGCTTAGTTCTGACTATATTGATGATGATGCTTCGTTAAATATCGCTTCAGGCGAAACAGACGCATTTATTGCAGATGTTGTATCTAACGATTATCCTGTAACGGATAGCGAACTTTCAACAGTATTGAGTGTTGCACAACGACAATTCCGATTGACGCAAGATAACCTAATTGCTTCCTCAAAAATTAACTTTACACACAACAACAAAGAAAGTCTTTCCGACAATAATTTCTATCAATTTAGAACCGAATTAGAGTTGGCAGGAAACTTACTATCTACGATTGCAAGTACGGCAAATCTTCAAAAAAATGATCGTGGAAAATACAAGCTATTTGGCGTTCCGTACTCTCAATATGTAAAAACAGAGTTTGACTTCATTAAACATTGGGAACTTTCTGGAAAGCGAGATGTTTTGGCTTTTCGTACCTTTTTTGGAATTGCCATTCCATATGGAAATTCAGATAACATTCCGTTTGCACGAAGTTACTTTGGTGGTGGATCAAATGACAACAGAGCTTGGAGTGCATATCAATTAGGACCAGGACGATCGGCAAGTATTTTAGACTTTAACGAAGCAAACTTAAAAATAACGTCAAACGTAGAATATCGTTTTGACTTATTCGGAAGCTTCAAAGGTGCGTTATTTGCAGATGCAGGAAACATTTGGAATGTGTTTGATGACATTGAAGACGAAGATCGAAAATTTAATGGTTTGGAATCGTTACAAGACATTGCTTTAGGAACCGGATTTGGATTGCGATACGATTTTAGTTTCTTCGTATTGCGTTTTGATGTTGGTTTCAAAACCTACGATCCGGCATATGAGCTTGGCAATCGTTGGTTTAAAGATTACAACTTCGGAAACGCGGTATACAATATTGGAATTAATTATCCTTTCTAATAAGTAGTTCTGCTTTTTGATCTAAAAACAGTATCTTTTTCACAATCAATTCAAGTAAAACACATGAGTTTCTTCAAATCATTATTTAGCAAAAAAGAACAACCAATTCATTCCTATGCTGATTTCTGGAATTGGTTTCAACAACACGAAAAGAAATTCTTTAAGGTATTAAAAAATCAAGACGATATTCATACACTATTTTTTGAGAAACTATCGCCCAAACTCAATGAACTAAGAGAAGGATTTTGGTTTTTAGCAGGAATGTACGCAGATACAACTGCCGAATTAATTCTTACCGCAGATGGCGTCACTAAAAATATTGTTTTTGTAGAAGAATTAGTAGCTGCTGCGCCAAAAATAAACAATTGGAAAATTACGGCACTCAAACAACCTTCTGACGTTAGCAAATTGGGTGTAAATATTGATGGTTACAAATTTGATGCGACAAGCTTACATTTTTATGCAATAAATCATCCTGAAATGCCCGACGAAATTGATATCATCATTACACACGATAAGTACAATGAAGAAAATAGAACTTCCATGCTTAACGGAATGTACATTGCCTTAGATGTATTTTTGGGAGAATTAAAAACAGTGACTACTATTGACAACCTTGACATCATAAACACCATAGATGCCACAGAAGAACTAATTCCATTTGAAAAACTCAAAGACTTTCTCATTTGGCGCGAAAAAGAATTCATTGAAAAATATCAAGGAACGCGTCACAATACGAAAAACGACAACTATGCAGCAATGGAGGGAACGCTACAAAATGGACTGCCGTTACTTGCCATCATCAACGCCGAATTACTCCATTGGGACAGCAAAGCTTCACATCCTTGGATTGTACATGTAGAACTCAACTATGATAGAGCAAACAACAATGGACTGCCAACTGATGACGACTACGAATTGCTAAGCGAAATAGAAGACAACATTGTGGCACAACTAAAAGATGCCGAAGGATATCTTAATATTGGAAGACAAACGGCAGATTCTGTACGTGAAGTTTACTTTGCGTGTATTGACTTTAGGAAACCTTCAAAAGTTTTAGATAAGATAAAGAAAACGTATCAGGATAAAATTAAAATCGATTTTGAGATCTACAAAGACAAATACTGGCAATCGTTTCATCGATTTATGCATGAATAATCAATTTCTGCTGTATTTCTAAATCTAACATTAAATCTGTAAAATACAGAAACACTAAAACGTTTGCGCTTTCAAACCATTCGAAAACAAGCATTTATTTCTTCAAAAAACCATCAACAACAAATCAATAATTTTCCAAAAACACAAACATTTTGACAGGATTACTAGCCTGAAAACGATTAAAATTATCAAATTCGTAAAAGTAGCTTCTCTTCTACTCCTAAAATTACCAACTACGTAAAAACTCATCACATTTTTAGTACTTTTGTAATCCAAACAAAAAAACTAAAGACGATGAGTCACAATATCAAAGCAGGAGTTGCTACTGGAGACGAAGTACAAGAAATATTCAAATTAGCCAAAGAAAAAGGCTTTGCGTTACCAGCAGTAAATGTAGTTGGTTCTAACTCTATCAACGGAGTTTTAGAAACAGCTGCAGAGTTAAATGCTCCTGTCATAATTCAATTCTCAAACGGAGGCGCACAATTCAACGCAGGAAAAGGATTGAGCAACGAAAATCAAAAAGCCGCTATCGCAGGTTCAATTGCAGGTGCAAAACATATTCATGAAATGGCAGAAGCATATGGAGTTCCTGTAATTTTACACACAGATCATTGCGCAAAAAAACTATTACCTTGGATTGATGGTTTATTAGATGCAAGCGAAAAACATTTCGCTGAAACTGGAAAATCATTATACAGTTCACACATGATTGATCTTTCGGAAGAACCATTAGAAGAAAACATCGAAATCTGTAAAAAATACCTAGCGCGCATGAGCAAAATGGGTATGACATTAGAAATTGAATTAGGAATTACTGGTGGTGAAGAAGATGGTGTGGACAATAGTGATGTGGACGATTCAAAATTATACACGCAACCAGCAGAAGTTGCGTATGCATATGAAGAATTAATGAAAGTAAGCCCACGATTTACAATTGCGGCAGCTTTCGGAAACGTGCATGGAGTATACAAGCCAGGAAACGTAAAACTGACGCCAAAAATCTTAAAAAATTCGCAAGAGCATATTTCAGAAAAATACAATGTTGGTCACAACCATATTGACTTTGTATTTCACGGTGGATCAGGTTCTACACTAGAAGAAATTAGAGAAGCTATCGGATACGGAGTTATCAAAATGAACATTGATACAGATTTACAATATGCGTTCATGACTGGAATTCGTGATTATATGCTTACAAAACAAGGATATTTAGCGGCTCAAATTGGAAATCCTGATGGAGACGACATTCCAAACAAAAAAACATACGATCCAAGAAAATGGTTACGTGAAGGTGAATTAACGTTCAAAACACGTTTAAAACAAGCCTTTGAAGACTTAAACAACGTAAATACGTTATAAAACTTGAATTTGGGCGTTACCCTTTGGGTCGGGCTTTTACAACTCGCTTTTCACAAACTGTCATTCCTGCGTAGGCAGGAATCCACTTTGTAAAAGAGCTCAGACAAATTGTGCAATCCCTAACGCAGAACTTCCCACGAAAGTGAAAATCTTATAAAAACAACAAAACCTCGTTAACACTGAAAGACAATGTGTTAACGAGGTTTTTTGCAATCAAAAAGATACTAATTAGTAGATAGCGGAATCAAATTTTGAGTTTCTTTAATAAAAACAGTAATTTTGTAGGCTAGTGAAAAAACAAAACTAACTAATTGATCACAATCTAATACATTGTAAATCATAACTCATAAATCATATGGCTTGGTTTAAAAGAAAAGAAAAAGGAATTCAAACTTCTACGGAAGATAAAAAAGATACACCCAAAGGACTTTGGTACAAATCACCAACGGGGAAAATTGTTGATTCAGATGAATTAGCAAAAAACTACTACGTAAGTCCTGAAGACGGTTATCATGTTCGTATTGGAAGTAAAGAATATTTTGAAATACTATTTGACGAAGGAAAATTTAAAGAACTAGACAAAAATCTAACTTCAAAAGATCCTTTAAAATTTGAAGACAGTAAAAAATACGTTGACAGATTAAAAGCTGCCAAAGAAAAAACTGGATTAAAAGACGCTGTAAAAACGGCCGTTGGAAAATCAAAAGGAAAAGATATTGTCATTGCCTGTATGGATTTCTCTTTTATTGGAGGTTCAATGGGAAGCGTTGTTGGAGAAAAAATTGCACGTGCGGCAGAATATTCGTTAAAAAACAACGTTCCATTCATGATTATTTCAAAATCTGGTGGCGCACGTATGATGGAAGCAGCTTTATCACTAATGCAATTAGCAAAAACATCTGCAAAATTAGCACAATTAGCTGATGCTGGAATTCCATACATTTCACTATGTACAGATCCAACTACTGGAGGAACAACAGCTTCATTTGCAATGCTTGGAGACATCAACATTGCTGAACCAGGTGCATTAATCGGATTTGCAGGACCAAGAGTTGTACGTGATACAACTGGAAAAGATTTGCCAGAAGGTTTTCAAACCTCAGAATTCTTATTAGAACACGGATTCTTAGACTTTATATCACACAGAAAAGAATTGAAAAACAAAATCAACTTATACATCGATTTAATTCAAAATCAACCAATACGAGCATAGTTTTGTTTTAAACATATTTATAAAAAAAGGCTTCCAAATTGGAAGTCTTTTTTTATACACCTCAATCATATAACACACTTAAAAACAGGTGTTAATACGCTATTCTTCTACATATAAAACAATTACATTCGTCATATAATACAGGTAACTAATTTTATTGTTAACATCATGGCGACCAATTTCGAGTTAATCTTTAAAAATAATAGTGGCAAATCAGGAGACGTTTGCATATTCCTACAAGAGCCAAACGAAGATGACTTAAAATCATTAGTGTGGCTCTCAAAAGATGCCAACCCAGATACAACCGTCACATTTCAATGGGCTGCTGAATATAGTGTAGTATGGTCTGAAACAGAAGTGAAAAATGGAGTCACAATTACATCTTCTCAGGTTTTGCCTGCAGGTTTAGATCAAGATAATAAAATCACACTTACAAAAATAGATGACGCATATCAATTCATAAATCAAACTACAGATCCAGATAGTAATGGATCAATTACAATTTTTTGTGACAATAGTGTAGTGTCAAATCAAGCTACTATTGGAATAGAGATATCTGGGGTGATAACAACTAATATTCCTGCAAGTCCTGGATTTAGCAATATGATTACACCTACCAACAAATATTGGATTGCTTTTGGTAATTTTACGGAAAGAGAAATTCTTGATACAGAAACGTTTACTAAAGCTGCTGAAATTGATTTTTCTTCAGGCATTAATAATATGACAGCAATATTAAATGCTGATGATACATGGACAATTGAACCTACAAATTAAAAACTACTCAATATCTAATCTAAAAACAGACCATTTGTGCTTTGATAATAATTCAATATAATCTTAGAACTTTCAATCATCAAAAAGGTTTCATTATTAATTTGGTTTCTAAAAAATAGTAGTATATTTGCCGCTTGATACGAGATACGTATTGATACATAAAAATCATTAAAATTAATATTGGCATGTACTTAACTAAAGAAGTTAAAGCGGAAATTTTCGCAAAGCACGGAAAAGCTGCAAACGACACTGGAACATCAGAATGTCAGATTGCATTATTTACACACAGAATTAATCACTTAACAGAGCATTTAAAGAAAAATCGTAAAGATTATAATACTGAGCGCTCATTAGTAATGTTAGTAGGTAAAAGAAGAAGCTTACTAGATTACCTAAAGAAAAAAGAGATCAACAGATATCGTGCGATCGTAAAAGAATTAGGATTAAGAAAATAAAACTAAAGAGGCTTCGTGCCTCTTTTTTTAATTTATAAAAGTACACTTCCAACAATAGTTGGAAGCAATAAAAAGTATTATTACTGGTTTTTCATTGGGTCAAAAACAACAACTACACACACAACAACACAACGACCTTTGTTTAATTAGAATTAAAAAAAATTTATGATTCCAAAAGTTTTTAGAGAGGTCATTGACCTTGGTGATGGTAGAGAAATTTCTATCGAAACCGGAAAGTTAGCAAAGCAAGCGCACGGTTCAGTCGTGGTACAGTCAGGAAAATGTATGTTATTATGTACAGTTGTTTCTAACTACAAGCAAAGCGATGTTGACTTTTTACCATTAACAGTTGATTACCGAGAAAAATTTGCAGCGGCAGGTCGTTACCCAGGTGGTTTCTTCAAAAGAGAAGCAAGACCAAGTGACGGTGAAGTATTAACAATGCGTTTAGTAGATCGTGTATTACGTCCATTATTCCCAAAAGATTATCACGCAGAAACACAAGTGATGATTCAGTTAATGTCTCATGATGAAAATGTAATGCCAGACGCAATGGCTGGTTTAGCGGCTTCAGCGGCAATTCAATTATCAGATTTTCCATTTGAATGTGCAATTTCTGAAGCTAGAGTTGGACGTATTAATGGTGAATTCATCATTAACCCAACAAGAGCACAATTACTAGAGTCTGATTTAGACATGATGATTGGAGCTTCAGCAGATTCAGTAATGATGGTTGAAGGTGAAATGGATGAAATTTCTGAAGAAGAAATGGCAGACGCTATCAAATTTGCACACGAAGCTATTAAAGTACAATGTGCGGCTCAAATTCGTTTAGCAGAAGCTTTCGGAAAGAAAGAAGTACGTGAATACGATCCTGAAAGAGAAGATGCAGATTTAGAGAAGAAAGTATATGACATGGCATACGATAAAGTATATGCTATTGCTAAAGCTGGTTCTGCTAAACATGAAAGAAGTACTGCTTTCGCAGAAATTAAAGAAGAAATCAAAGAAACATTTTCAGAAGAAGAATTAGAAGATTTTGGTGACTTAGTTTCTAAATATTATAGAAAAGCTGAAAAAGCGGCAATTCGTGACCTAACCTTAAATGAAGGATTACGTTTAGATGGTCGTAAAACTGACGAAATTAGACCAATTTGGTGTGAAGTTGATTACTTACCATCTACACATGGTTCGTCAATCTTTACTCGTGGAGAAACACAAGCATTAGCAACGGTTACTTTAGGTACATCAAGAGAAGCAAACCAAATAGATATGCCATCTTTTGAAGGTGAAGAGCGTTTCTATTTACATTATAACTTCCCTCCATTTTCAACAGGTGAAGCACGACCAATTCGTGGAACATCTCGTCGTGAAGTTGGACACGGAAACTTAGCACAACGTGCATTAAAAGGTATGGTACCAGACGATTGTCCATACACAGTACGTGTGGTTTCTGAAGTATTAGAATCGAATGGTTCGTCTTCAATGGCAACAGTTTGTTCTGGAACAATGGCATTAATGGACGCTGGTGTTCAATTAAAGAAACCAGTTTCTGGTATAGCAATGGGATTAATTTCTGATGCCGATTCTGGAAAGTATGCCGTATTATCTGATATTTTAGGTGATGAAGATCACTTAGGAGATATGGACTTTAAAGTTACGGGAACCGCTGACGGAATTACTGCTTGTCAGATGGATATTAAAGTAAAAGGATTGTCATACGAAATTTTGGTAAATGCTTTACAACAAGCACGTGACGGACGTTTACACATCCTAGAGAAATTAACAGATACAATTGCTACACCGAATGCTGATGTAAAAGATCACGCGCCAACAATGGTAACACGTAGAATTCCTAACGATTTTATTGGAGCCTTAATTGGACCTGGTGGAAAAGTAATTCAAGAGATGCAAAAAGAAACTGAGACAACAATCGTTATTAACGAGGATCCAGTGACTGAAGAAGGTATCGTAGAAATTTTAGGTGTTGGTAAAAAAGGTATCGATGCTGTAATGGCAAAAATAGATGCTATATTATTCAAACCTGAAAAAGGAAGTATTTACGAAGTGAAAGTTATAAAAATGCTAGATTTTGGAGCCGTTGTAGAATATACAGAAGCACCAGGAAACGAAGTATTATTACACATTTCGGAACTTGCTTGGGAACGTACTGATAATGTAAGTGATATTGTAAAAATGGGAGATATTTTAGACGTGAAATATTTTGGAATAGATCCAAAAACACGTAAAGAAAAAGTTTCTCGTAAAGCAATCTTGCCAAAACCAGAAGGATATGTTGCAAGACCGCCAAGAGACGACAAACGTTCTGGTGGACGTGACAACAGAGGTAGAGATAATCGCGGACGTGATAATCGCAAACCAAGAGAAGACAAGAAAGAAGATTAATTTCTTTAGTCATATATAACAAAAAACGCCTCGAAATTTCGAGGCATTTTTTGTTGTATACATATTATTTTCACATATTTTACGGCAATCCTAAACTTAGATTAAAACTATTATACTACTCTGAATTTGCAGGAACTTTAAAAATATACCTTTTAAGAAGTATCAAACTAAACAAAGCTGTTGATAGCAAACAACAAATCCAAACAATTCTGTGATTCAGATTTACAATTTCTGACAAAAACCAATTCAATCCTGTACTGAAAAACAACGCACCAATATCAACAATATACGCTCTGTATAAACTTTTAAAATACGCTGTTTTATGTTGAAACGTAAAATGTCTGTGAAGCGCATGTTGTCTTGCAATTCCAATTAAAAAAGCAACAATCCAACTTACGGTTGCTTTTGGTGAAAACGGATTTAGATAGTACACAATTTCATAGCTTATAAATCCAGAAATTACGCCAATAACAGCAATGACAAGCATTCGGATCATTTCTGATTGTTTGTAAAACCTAAACACCATTATCTATTTTTATGAAGTTTGATGTGCTACGTGTTTTCTTTCTTTCAAAACCCAATACAATCCTTTTGCGTCCGTTTTCATTTCTTTTGAAGTGAGTAAAATGATGATTTCTTCAAGATGTGAAATGTATCCAATAATCATTGCGACGTAAAATAAATGTTCGTAATAATTCCACGCGAATAATACAAAAATGAAGATTCCTTGTACATAACCGCCAATTTTTGTGGTATATAAATGTAAGCTTGGATATTGCTTAAATTTGAGAAAAGAAACCACCAAACCCAACACAAAAAACGCAATGAAGAGCCAAAGCATCCAAATGGATTCTGATAATTCGTTTATTTTGAACGTAAATATTCCTATAAAAGCCGCTATAAATGTTCCATTGTCGGCGAGCGAATCTAGTTTTGCGCCAAATTCGGTTTTCAAATTGAATGCGCGTGCTATCAATCCGTCTAAAATATCTGTGACTAAATTTATACATAAAAATATGGCAAATAAATCTGCTTTTCCTGCGTATATAAAACACAAAATCAACGGGAATGTGAGCAATCTGTAAAAGCTTAAAAAATTGGGAACGTTGTATATATTTTCTTTTTTCATCTTAAAATGTTTTTTTAATGTTTAATTCTACTAATAACTGACTGATGATAATATGTGTAAAACTGCTACACACACATAAAAGTAACGCCGTTTGGTAATTGACAAAACCCAATAAAAAATACACCAGATTTACGCCAAATGCAGCATCCATTTTGTCAATAAATGCGAAAAGGATTTTATTTGAATTTGCTTGTGCTCCAGGTTGAATTCCTAAACGCCGTTTCATGAATGAGTTTGGCAATTCAGACATCATGTAGGCAACGCCAAGTATAAAACCCAAGCTGAATGAATTTGATAATTTGAAACCAAAAATTAAATTTATAATCCATAGTACAAAAGCGTTTGTAACTGAAACAAATACAAATCCTCTCCATGTTTTGTTTGCGCCAAATAGTGTTACTGAAATTGGTTGTTTCAACCATTGAAAACAATCTTTTTTAATGACAAACATATGCATGACATTTGAAATGAGCAACGGTATTAAAACGATAGCCATATGTTGTAAAAAACTAGGCATTGTCACGTAAGCAAGTGAGCATTTTTAAAGCGGTATGTAAAACACGTTTCGAAAAATCATACGGAATTAATATTCCAGAAACTTCATAAAACGAAAGTCTAGTTATAATGTACACCTTCAACGAATATTGATACGCTTTCAACCATGCATCCCAATTTGTGGAATCATATAATTGATAATGTGCTTTTAGATAAAAATAAAGTTCATCTCTTGTAAAATTTGGCAGTAATACGAAACTCAAAAACTCAATAATATCTCTATGCGGAACATCAATTACGGCCAATTCCCAATCGTAAATAATAGGAAAACCATTATTCTTAATCGCAATATTTCGTGAATTGAAATCGTTGTGAATGATTGTTTTTTCAACATTCAAAGCAATTGCTTGATTTTCTAAATCATCAATTTCATTCCGCAACGCATGCAGCGAAAGTAAGTGTTCATCAGCTACACATTCCGTAATTAAAATTTGCAGTAACTTTTTATACAATTCTTTAGATTTCCATGGTTTGAATTCTTGAACATGTTTAAAATCTGCAACAGATGCGTTTTGATGAAACTTGGTAATTGTGGTAATTACAGAAAGAATTGTTGCTGGTTTCCAGTATTCTGGATGATTTTCAGAATTTAAAATGTTTAGCTTGTCACTATCCAAAAATTCCTGAATCAACATGAAAATCTCTCGTTTCGAATTTACATGTTTTCCAAAATACGCAGGCATATGTTTAAATCCACTTTTGTTTAAATATTCGTACAATTCAATTTCTTTCAAGTGACATTTATGGTATTCCAAATTCCGTTTTGATGTTCGCAACAAATCAGAAAGCTCAGGGTTTATAGAAGCCGCAATCGTATGCAAACCTTTGACAACTTCGTCATCTAATGGTTTCGATTTGATTAAAATATCTTGAGTTTGTAAGATTCCATGTTGTCGGTAACCAACTTGAAACGGCATAAAACCAATAATTTTTTTATTCACTTTGGATGCGATATTGGTCAGAATTCCATTCTCCAGCAAATCACTTTCTTTCGGCTGAATTCGCTGAATGTCTTTATCTTGAAAAAAACCATTCAAGCTAGCTTGCACAAAATCTGGCGTAATTTCAGATTTCAGCAACCATTTTACAGGTTTGTTTCTTCCTAATTTTTCGTGCGCTTTTGCAAATTCACCACTTACAATTGCCGCATACGTTGATATTTCTAAACCCAATGCAAAACCTGCAATTAGTTTGGCAAAGCGGTTTACTTTTCCTGTTCCGTAACAGTTCATAATCTCCAAAGCCTGCGACTGTTTTGGCAATGAAGTTCCGCCACCAACACTTCCAATCACTAAATTTGGCAATGAAAGTTGCATGTACAAACCACCGTTTTTTTGTTCTAAATGTAAAATTCCAATACTTGATTCGTGAATTGACGCCAAATCTTGTCCCGTAGCTACAAAAATTGCCGCAATAGCATTTGCTACATTAATATTATACCCAACCATTCCGTCTTTTTTAGCCAATTTTTTAGATGGATGAAAGCAATTCATCAACTTATCAGAAGTCGTTCGCAATACTTGATTGATGATTTCTTCTGGAATCGTACATTCGGCAACTACATAAATTCCTCGTCCGCAATCAATATTATATTGTGACACTTTTTTGTCAGAAGCGCCATTTCCTTCAATCACAAAATCAACAGGAACAATACCCGAAGTATTTTTAAATTGCTCCACTATATACAACATAGCATGCCACGTACATGTGGTTGTCATATTTTGCCCAGACGCGTCACCTGTGTGATATATAAACTTTAAATGAATGACTTCATCTTGCTGAATGCTATCAATTGCAACTAATTTCCCATGATTGGAATGTGCTTCAGCGGCTTTTTTAATAGCTACAAACGTATCTTTAACATACTGTTTAAAAAATGTTGCTTCGTTTTCCGTTTCAAAAATAAACATTGGCGAACGTGTCATTTTTTGCCATTTTACGTTCGCAACAAAACCACCACTTTTGCTAATTACTTTTGCGCCTCTATTCATACTTGCAATCAACGCGCCTTCTAAAGTTCCTGCAGTACAATACGTTAATTCTTGTGTTTCGTTATCATTAAAAAGTAACGGGCCAACAATTCCCAACGGAATTTCGGTACTTCCTATATACGATTCAATATTATTCCGAATGTCTTGAAAATTTAATCGTGCATTTGAAATCAAATTGGTTTGAATATTGTTTGTTTCCAAAAAGTCCAAACGCATATTTGTTGCTGTACTTGTTACAAGTCCTCTTCCTGGTATAATCGGTATTTCCATAAGTTCTAAGTTTTAATACTATCAAAACTATTGCAATAATCACATCAAAATTCCCAATCAACACAAATAAAGAATTTATTTTTTGCGATAATCACAAAAATAAAGTTCAATCTGATTCAATTCAGCATAGTTTTGTCACTCAGACAATAATGGTTTAATTTTGCATGCTACTTTTTAAAATAGTTATGACGAAACTGAAAATTGCAAATCTTGACGGAAAGCCCGAAATTTTTCATTCCATACAAGGAGAAGGAAAAAATATTGGGCAACCAAGTGTGTTTATTCGAACATCACTTTGCAATTTGCATTGTATTTGGTGCGATACCGATTATACGTGGAATTGGGAAAAAACACGTTTTGCACATGTAAAAGACGCTGATCCTATGTATAAAAAGTATAAGATGGATGAAATGATTATTTCGCTTACGCTGGAAGAAATATATGCCGAAGTTTTGACCAGTGGTTGTAAAAATATTGTATTAACTGGTGGCGAACCGATGATGCAACTGGAAGAATTATCAAGTTTGATGAACTATTTCAATACGAAAGCGGATGATTATTTCTTTGAGATTGAAACCAACGGAACCTTATTACCCGATGCAACTTTTGAATCATTGATACATCAATATAATGTATCGCCAAAGTTGGCAAACTCAAACAATCCTAAAAAATTACGTGAAAAAGCGGAAGCCTACAATTACTTTTCTACGAATGAAAAAGCTGTTTTTAAGTTTGTAATTGCATCTGAGGACGATCTCACGGAAGTGTTGGCTATTTGTAAAACTTACAACATTCCATACCAAAAAGTATATTTAATGCCCGAAGGAACCAATCCGGAAGCATTGCAAAAAAAGCAACAATGGTTGATTGAAATTTGCAAAAAGTATCAATTTAACTACACAGATCGTTTGCACGTACATATTTATGGTGATAAAAGAGGCGTGTAATTCATTAATTATGAATTATTTACACTTTTATGTAAACTTTATTTTAAATAATTTGTAAACTTCTGTAACATTTTAACGACTTCATACGTATAACTAAGAGCGTAAGCATAATGATTAAAATCCCAAGCAGATTACATGAGACAACTTAAAATTACCAAGCAGGTTACCAACAGGGAAACCGCGTCCTTAGACAAATATCTTCAAGAAATCGGTAAAGTTGACCTTATTACAGCAGACGAGGAAGTAGAATTAGCACAAAGAATTAAGGCTGGAGATCAAATAGCTCTAGAAAAATTAACAAAAGCTAACCTTCGTTTCGTAGTATCGGTTGCAAAGCAGTATCAAAATCAAGGATTAACACTTCCTGATTTGATTAATGAAGGGAATTTGGGTCTTATTAAAGCCGCGCAACGTTTTGATGAAACACGTGGTTTTAAATTTATTTCGTATGCTGTATGGTGGATTAGACAATCTATCCTTCAAGCATTAGCTGAACAATCGCGTATTGTTCGTTTACCATTAAACAAAATTGGTTCTATTAACAAAATTAATAAAACCTTTGCATATTTAGAACAAAGTCATGAACGTATTCCTTCTGCAGAAGAAATTGCAAAAGAATTAGACATGACAGTGAATGATGTAAAAGAATCGATGAAGAATTCTGGAAGACACGTATCAATGGATGCGCCACTTGTAGAAGGAGAAGATTCTAACTTATATGACGTATTAAATTCTGGTGAATCGCCAAATCCTGATAAAGAATTATTACATGAGTCTTTAAAAACAGAGATTGAGCGTGCATTAGAAACCTTAACACCAAGAGAAGCAGACGTTATTCGTTTGTATTTCGGACTAGGAAACCAACATCCAATGACATTGGAAGAAATTGGTGAAACGTTCGACTTAACTCGTGAGCGTGTACGTCAAATTAAAGAAAAAGCGATTCGTCGTTTAAAACACACTTCACGTAGTAAAATATTAAAAACATATTTAGGATAATCTCCTAAAACCGCACAGCAGTTTAGTTTTTATAACATAACTGTTCGTTTTTTGATTGATGAATGACGCTCTCGCATTGCGAGAGCGTTTATTTTATACTACTTTTGTCGGCAAACAACAACACACAACAAATTATAGATTATGTCTACAAAACGAATTGCGCCTTCTATCCTAGCCGCAGATTTTGCCAACTTACAACGTGATATTGAAATGGTAAACCAAAGTGAAGCAGATTGGTTTCACATTGATATTATGGACGGCGTTTTTGTTCCGAATATTTCTTTTGGAATGCCCGTTTTAAAAGCCATTAGCAAACATGCTACCAAAACGATTGATGTTCATTTAATGATTGTTGATCCTGATCGTTATATTCAAACATTTGCAGATTTAGGTGCGAATGTACTAACGGTTCATTATGAAGCGTGTACACATTTACACAGAACGTTACAAGCTATCAAAGCTGCAGGAATGAAAGCTGGAGTTGCCTTGAATCCGCATACAAATGTAAATCTCTTAGAAGATGTTATTAACGATATTGATTTAGTTTGTATTATGAGTGTGAATCCTGGTTTTGGCGGACAATCATTTATTGAGAATACTTATGATAAAGTTAAAAAGTTAAAAGCGTTAATTACTGAAAAAGGTACTTCAACTGAAATTGAAATTGATGGTGGTGTAAATGACAAAAATGCAAAAGCATTGGTTGATGCTGGCGCGGATGTTTTAGTTGCAGGAAGCTTTGTTTTCAAATCTGAAAACCCTACACAAACTATTCAAAATTTAAAGAAAATTGTTTCTTAAAAAGTTTCAATTCATTCAAAAATATAAAGGTAGTATTTAAAAAAATACTGCCTTTTTTTATGCTTTCATTCTATTGAAATGATCTTATTTTTTCTACTTACTTCATAGTGATTCGCTTTTCTTAACAATTTTTTAATAAATCTCAAGACTTAAATTCATGAATTTAGTGTGCGTTTTCACGGAAAACGCACCTCCTTTTTTCGAATTCTACGTTTTTTGGACAAAAACACAAAAATAGATTCAATTAACTAAATATCAAATAGTTATATAAAAAACTAGGTTTCTACTTTCCGTGAATGTAGAATGCTAATTCATGAATTAAGACTACTTGTAGTTGCCTACAGCCTGTAACAACACTACATTTACATATACCCATTAAGCAGTCAACCAAACCAAGTAATAGGATTTTTTAACTCTTAAATTTATTCGCTTATGTCTACACACGAATTAGCATTAAAATACGATCTTCTGAATTCACAGATGAATCCGCATTTTATAAATAATGCTATTCAGAGTATCTGCAACTCTATCACAAAAGGCAATGTTGCACAGTCTATTAATTGGCTTAATAGACTTTCACATTTGTATCGTTTGGTTCAAAAATCGACCAAAACAAAATTGATCACTTTACAAGAAGAAGTTGAAATCTCGAAACTCTACATTGAGTTGCAAAAAGATTTGTTTGATCATGGTTTTTTGTATTCTATAAAAATCAATAACGTATTAAAAGACGAGTTGCAATACACAAAAGTTCCACCATTAATTTTACAACCATTAATTGAAAATGCAATTTTACATGGTTTAAAAAGTAAAAAGAAAACAGGAACAGGAGAATTGAACATCACAATTGATGTGGAAGACGAAATGCTATACATTTGTATTACTGATAATGGAGAAGGCATTTCTGAAGTGAAAAAAGATGCTTATGAAGCTTCTGGAATTTCTCTTGAAAACATTAATGAACGATTGAAAATTATTAACGGAGACGTTTGCGAAAAAGAGCTTTTAAAAGTTCAAAACATCACAAATGATACAGGAATGACACTTGGAACGAAAAGTTGTCTTAGAATACCGCTAATTCAGCTTTAGAAGTGTGCAACATTCATGTTCAACATTATTTTAACACGATTATATATGTTTGGTAGTTTTGCACGGAACTCTTCGGGAGTTTCGAAAAAATGTTCTACCAATACCGATAAAAACTCATATTGATTTTCAAATGCATAATCACGTAAATAGTCCATTTCAATCAATCGTTTCTGCGCTTGTTTATTCTTCAACGAAAGTAATAATAGTTTGTAATGTTTTAAAAAATGTGACGCACTATAACTTTTTTCGGTAAGAAAACTAAAATGAACTGCATGTGTAAGTTCATGAATTCCTAAATTAAGATTGTCATCTTCAATTTTAATTCCTTCCTCAAAATCTTCCCAAGAAAATACAATTGTTTTGTACTTTGGATTTGCTTCTCCTTTGTGATATTGCTGTGTTACATTAGAAAAATAATCTTCTGGATACACTAAAATCGTTTCAAATTTAGAAAGTAAATACCGATCAAACCCAAAAGTAATCATAATTGCTGTTGCCGAAATTAACAATTGCATACGTTCAGTAACGTATAACTTTTCGCGTCCAACAAATGTGTGATACGCTATAAAACGCAATACTCTATGTTCAAAAACACATTGTTCTTTTGACGTTAATTTAGTGTAAAAAGAAAAATCTTTAACAAGAATTGCGCGTTGATTTTCTGTTAGTTTTTTCGGAAACAACACAAAACGATACAACGTTGTGCTTTTATATAAGAAACCTTTGATTAAGTGTGCAAGCAATAGCAATAGTTTGAATTAGTAGCGAAGTAGTATACTTCAACAAATGGTTTGTAAAATTATCGATTTTAGCTAAAATAATTATTCTTGCGTACAAAACGTAAAATACTTTCATTAATTACAAATAGAATAAGGTTTAAAAAAAATTAAACTTCAAAATACTATACTAAGTTGAACAATCGTTATAAATAAAACCGAAAATACCATGCAAACCAATACTGTACTTATATTTTTCCTCTTTCTTGTGTATAGTATAAGTAGTTTTAGTCAAGATCATCGCGCTTATAATATGTACACTTCTACCAATATCGAAGCAGGATATTCGTATAATTTTGGCAAACCAAACAATCGTAACTTTCACTTTCTTTCTGTCGGAATTAATAAAACTACGTATGGTGGAAGACATGGCGGTGGTTTTGCATACGGAATTGGAACTGATGTAGGAATCAACACAAAAAATGTTACTATTGGCCCAAAAATTAATGCTTTTTTATACTATCAATTCATTGTCATAGGCTCAGAAATAGTAACCTATACCAATTTTAAAAATGCAAGCATTCGGTACATTCCAATTATTGGAATTGGTGGTGAAAAATTTAAACTAACATTTAATCCGCATATAGTTTTAGCTAATAAAAACTTTGAATCTGTAAATAAAGGAACTGTACAACTTACGGTTAACTTTTCATTAGATCGAAAACAAAGAAAACACACTCTAAAATAGTAAGGTTTTTACAAAAATTAGACTAAAGTAAGAAGTACATTCATTGAAAAATGAAAAGCCTTTTTTGAGTGGAATTTTCTCAATAATTCCATACATTTATAAAATCAAAAAAAGACCATGAAAATACAATCAACTATTAAATACTTTCTATGTGCGTCTATATTCGCATTTGTAAGTTGTTCGGGAGACGATACTATAGTAACACCTACCAATCCTACAGCAAATCCTGATCCAGCTCCAGATCCAAATCCAATAGTGCTTGCGGATGAAGTAGAAATTTATGAAGCTGACAAAATTCATAACAATCTTACATTGGCAATTGTAAATGGTGGAGACAATGCTTTTTTGATGGATAAAACTGGTGAAAAACTACACGAATTCAATTTCCCAAATCAATTAGGCAATGATTTTGAAATTTTACCAAACGGAAAATTATTAGGAATCTTCAAAGATGAAAATGCTACCATTATCTTCGGTGGTTATGGAGGAATTGCACGTATCATGGATTTTGAAGGAAATATAGAATGGGAATATTCACTCAGTACAACTAATTTTGTAATGCATCATGATGTAGAAATGTTACCAAATGGAAATGTATTAATACTTGTTTGGGAACGTATTACTGAAGCAACTGCCACAACACAAGGTTCAACAAATACTGGTGATATTTATCCAGAAAAATTAATAGAAATTAACCCAACAACAAACACAATTGTTTGGGAATGGAGAAGCTTTGATCACATCATTCATGACAGTGATGCAACGCTTCCAAATTATGGAGATATAAGTCAAAATCCACAAAAAATTGACATCAATTACAATGCGCAAGAAATAGCAAATGGCGATATCATGCATGCAAATGGTTTTGATTATGATGATGACAAAGATGTAATTTATTTAAGCGTAAATTACTATGATGAAGTTTGGGTTATTGATCACAGTACAACAACTGCCGAAGCCGCTACAAATACAGGTGGAAACTACGGAAAAGGTGGCGATTTAATATACCGCTTTGGAAATCCGTTAGCATATGACAACACGGTTGGAGAAGTTAGAAGTGATCGTAATCACTATCCAAATTTACTAGAAAATGGCGTTCCAGGTGAAGGAAACATGTTGGTTTACGTAAACGGATTGAATGCAAATGTTTCTAAAATATTAGAACTTGAAATGCCAC
Source organism: Kordia sp. (assembly GCF_965283645.1). Classification (GTDB taxonomy): domain Bacteria; phylum Bacteroidota; class Bacteroidia; order Flavobacteriales; family Flavobacteriaceae; genus Kordia. Next base: position 1,990,452 of record NZ_CBDIPG010000001.1, read on the forward strand.
AAAATTTTACGCTTACACCAGATGCTGATAACGAACCAAATTTGGTTTGGTCTTACGAAAATCCAGATTTATTTTCTAGTAAAATATCAGGCGCAGTTCGTTTAAATAATGGAAACACATTAATTTGTGAAGGTGATTTCGGGTTTTGGGAAATTACACCGCAAAAAGAAATTGCATGGCGTTACAATGGTGGCGACGGCGCAGGTTTTTGGAGATGCTACGATTACGAATCTGATGATGAAGCCATCAGCAGTTTAGGTTTGTAAATACAAGAATTACAATTCGAAAACGATTTAAAATACAGCCTTCAATACTACTAAAATTGAAGGCTTTCTCTTTTTATAAACATGCTGCGGTAAGGCGTAAATTTATATTTCAAAATTGTAGAAAAATAAACTTCATTTTGTGTAACATCATCATACTTTTTTACACTAACCATTAGTACCAAAGCTAAAAAAGAGACGTATGATTAACACAACGCTATTCAACCGCAACTTGGTAAGATTCGGAGTTCCTATTGCATTGCTTGCAACGCTTATTCTTTTTGTAAAATCATCGTATTTTCAAGCAGATTCAACTGCGATAAGTTTAGGAATTACACTCGATTTATTACTTACGATTCCTTTTATTTACTTCTTATTAATTCGAAAAACAAACATTCCAAAAACGACAATTGTTCCCGTGATGATTCTTGGATTGCTTGTCGGAATGTACATTTTGCCTGAAAACAATCAACATTACTTACAACTATTCAAAACATGGTTTCTCCCAATTATAGAAATTAGTATTGCTTCATTTGTGATTTATAAAGTTCGAAAAGCTATTCTATTTCATCGAACACAAAAAGACACTTCATTAGATTTTTTCACAGCATTGAAAAAGACCTGTGCTGAAATTTTACCAAAACCAGTTGTTGTCCCGTTTACAACTGAGATTGCCGTTTTTTACTATGGATTCATCTATTGGAAACGTAGAAAATTAGCCAAAAACGAATTTAGTTATCACAAAGAAAGTGGTTCGGTAGCGTTATTTTTTGTATTGATTATGCTTATCGCGATAGAAATTACGCCAATTCATCACCTATTAGCAAAATGGAATATAATTGCCGCTTGGATTTTGACTATTGCAAGTATTTATTCTGGTTTTCAAGTATTTGGATATGCAAAATCATTAATGAAACGACCAATTGAAGTCACAAAAGATACATTGTTGTTACGCTACGGAATCATGCAAGAAGCTGAAATTCCATTAAACGAAGTCAAAGAAATAAAGCTTTCTAAAAAATCATTTACAAAAGAAGACGGTATTGTTCGTTTTGCTTTATTGGGCGAATTGGAAAGTCATAATATCATCATTGAAACACACACTGAACAAACACTTCACGGTTTATTTGGCATTAAAAAACCGTTTACAAAATTAGCGTTACATGTTGATAAACCTGCTACTTTTAAGAAATATGTAGAGAATACTAAATTGTAATATGCACGTCAAACCGAACCTGATTCGGTTTCACAAAACAATAGACAATTAGCTTAGTGAGATTCTGAATCAAGTTCAGAATAACCTTTTAAATGTCACATCTTACATGATTATTCTCCGACAGTTTCCCACATTTTGTCCGCATTCAAACGGAAACTACCAACAAAGTCAAAATTACATTGTGTTGGCGCAATAATAGATAAAAACGGTTGTTGATTCTTATCGCGATACAAATGATAAATTTCGCCAACAATAGGTTCAAAGTTAAATTTTGCACTGTAGATTAAGTTGTTGTATTCAAACTTTTCCATCAACGCGTCATATTCCGCTTTGAGTTCATCATATTTCGCTTTGACTTGCTTGTTGACTTTATCAATACTTACATTTTTCCACGTAACTGTATCAGGTGTTGTAATTACAGGCGCGCCAACATTCGTTGCATATGGCATTAATGCCGCATTGTAGCTATTCGTTTCTTCGTCAAAAACGACGTTATCGGGTCTTTTATCTTCTTCTTGCTCTTGCATATTTCTTTCTTTTTCTATTAGTAATCATCAGGATTTGCAATGATTGCTTGTGCTCTATTTTTTAATGCTTCTAGTTTTGTTTTGTCCATTTTATTCAACAAACTCATCATCATATTCATTCGTTGATTATCTTTGAAATGCTCACGTTTTTCATCTAAAAAATTCCAATATAACGAATTGAATGGACACGCATCTTCCGTTTCTTTTTTAGATATTTTATACACACAATCTTTGCAATAATTGCTCATTTTGTTAATGTAACTTCCGCTAGAAACGTATGGTTTTGTTGCGACCAATCCGCCATCAGCAAATTGACTCATGCCGCGTGTGTTGGTAATTTCAACCCATTCAATGGCATCAATATAAATTCCTAAATACCATGCGTCAACTTCGTCAGGATGCATTTGTGTCAACAATGCAAAATTTCCTGTAATCATCAATCGTTGAATGTGATGCGCATACGCGTTTTCTAAACTTTGTGTAATGGCATGTTTCAAACAATTCATTTTCGTGTTTCCTGTCCAGAAAAACTCTGGAAGCGAATTTGTATTGTTTAGCTTGTTCAAAGTTCTATAATTTGGCATTTCTTTCCAATACATTCCGCGCATATATTCACGCCAACCTAAAATTTGCCGCACAAAACCTTCTACTTGCGAAATATCAATCATTTCTTTGTTTGATCGCCAAAAGGAAACAACCGTTTCAATCACTTCTTTCGGGTGCAACATTTTCGAATTCATTGCAAATGACAAACGACTGTGAAATAAGAAACGTTCTTCTGTGTGCATTGCATCTTGATAATCACCAAAATGAACCAACAATTCCTCACAAAAATAATCGAGTAATTGTAAAGAATCTTTACGGTTTGTTGGCCAAGGAAAGTTTGCTACATCAATACTTCCAATCGTTTTAATTTCAGCTTTCTGAATCATTTTGTGAATTTCAGCAACTGAATTTTTAATATTTTTTTCTGGTGGAATTTCAGGCGAGCCTTTCCACTTTTTACGATTACTTTGATCAAAATTCCACTTTCCTCCTTCTGGATTTTTATCTGAAATCATCATTATATCATATTTCTTTCGCATATCACGGTAAAAATATTCCATAACCATTTGTTTTTTTCCTTTGAAAAAAGCAACAAAATCAGTTCTAGAAGTCAAAAAATGTTCTGTATCAACAGCTTCCGTTTCTATATCAATTTTCTTGCAGAAATCGTTCAATTGTTCATCCAAACGATATTCATCTGGCAATTGATATTCAAACTTTTCAATGTTATGATCTTTAATGAGTTGCTTCAAATTTTCAACCAAATCATGTTGATTTTTTTCATCATCCAATTGATAATAAATAACTTGATGATTTTCACTTTTTAGCCAATCAGAAAACGATCGCATACTTTTAAAAAACGCCACAACTTTTTGAATGTGATGTTTTACATAGTTTGTTTCCTGTTTCATTTCCGCCATAAAATACACAACTTCATCATTGGTTTTTCCGTACCAAGAATGTTCATAATTGAGTTGATCGCCAAGAAGTAATCGTACTGTTTTCATCTAAAATAAACTTGTTTGTAACCAAAGATTTTGAAATTTTTTGTTTGTATCATACCGTTCTGCTTGAAGCTTCACGTTAAAGGTTCTGTTTCGCGGATCGTTTCCAACGCCTGACACATACATCCAATTTCCATAATTGCTATGCACGTCATAATCTAATAAAACCGATTCAAAGTACGCGGCGCCAATACGCCAATCAAGTTGCAACGTTCTGGCAAAGTACGAAGCTACGTTTTGGCGACCGCGATTGCTCATCCAACCTGTGCGCTTGAGTTCGAGCATGTTTGCATTCACGAAAGGTTCGGCAGTTTCACCATCAATCCATTGTTGAATTAATTTCGGATCACTGTTCCAATCGTACTGCTTGTGCAAAATACCTTCTAACTTGAAGATATCGTTTCTATACTTAAGGGAAATATATTTAAAAAAGTCGCGCCAAATCAATTCGAAAATCATCCAATACGTAGATTGATTTTTGACAATTTGCGACTCATATTTTTGTATTTCATGATAAATCATGCGTGGCGATAAACTTCCATTTGCCAACCAAGCTGAGAATTTTGAACTGTAATCTGTTCCAACCAATCCGTTGCGCGTTTTTTTGTAATACGATAACTTTTTAGTGTCCCAACTATACTGTTTCAAACGTTCCAAACCTGCTTTTTCGCCACCTTTGAATGGAAAAGCCGATCGTGTATCTTTTTCAAAATCTGGTAAACCTAAGTCTTGTAACGTTGGAACTTTCGTGAGTTGCTCAACACGGTTTTTTTTAGGCATTTTAGAAATCGTTTCCAATTCGCGAATGCTTGCATATTTTTCACATTTTTTACGAAACCCTGTGAAAACCTGTGGAATTTTAGCAATTTCATACGGAATGTCTTCTGGATGGTATAAAAACTGATCGTAGGTTTCTATCCAATCTACAGTATTTGAAACTGCATTTTTTACGTTTTCAAAAACGTTTACTTCTTCCGAAGTCCATTCTTTTTGCAAGTACACAGACGTAATAGTATGAATCTTCACATACTCTGGAATGATCTCTTCTGGATTTCCAATATGTACAAAAAGTGGAATGTTGTATTCACTTAATTCTTGCTGTAAAGCATTCACCGTTTCAATTAAAAATTGTGCACGATAGTTTGCAGTTTTAACAAAACCAAACCGATCTTTTTCGTACTGTCGTGGATCAAAACAATAGATTCCCATTACAAAATCGTTTTCTTTAGCGGCTTTCACCAAAGAAATTTGATCGTGGATACGCAAATCATTTCGAAACCAAACCAATCCAGTTTTAGTCATACTTTTTGTTTTTATTTCTACGACAACGTTCACTACAGTATTGAACTTCGTCCCAAACACGTTCCCACTTTTTACGCCAATTGAAAGGTCGTTGGCACACTTTACAGATTTTAGATGGAAGCTGTGTTTTCTTCATAATTAATTTTGTTTAACAAATATACAAAACTATTAAACAAAATAATTTTATGCTATTGAAAATTGTATCTTTAACATGCTAATTTGAAATGATTATGAATATTAAATATACGTTTGGCGCGATTGTTTCCGTTCCGTTGTTGCCGTTTTTGTATTTTTAGGGAAGAAGATTCGGAAAACCATTCCGCAATTACCAGAAGCTACAGGAATGGAAGCAATTATAAAAGTTTCCAATATGGAAACGTTTTAATTTTAAAGGAATTAAAAGTAATAAATCGTAACTTTATGCTACTTTATGATTATAAACTTTTAGAAAGCAATTTAGAATGTCGAACGTAAAAGAAGAAGCCGTTTTTATCTCCGAAAAAGCGAAGCAATTGTTTCCAAAAATTGATTTTTCAGATACATTTTCTACTACAAATCAAGAAAATTCTATTGAAGAAATTACCAATCAAATTTTTAATACTGCACCAAAATGGGTTGAATTTCTATTTAAGATGAGAAATAGTATTGTAAAATTTTTTGGACTTAAAACTGGAATTCCTGACGATTATTCGGAAGATTTTAAAGTTGGTGGTTATGTAAAATTCTTCAAAATTTATACGATTACAGACAACGAAGTTATTTTGGGTGCAAATGATAGTCATCTAAATTTTAGAGCTATTGTACACAATACAAATACACCGATGTATAACATAAAAGTTACTACCTTAGTTGAGTATAATAATGTGAAAGGAAAAATATATATGGCAATTGTAAAACCGTTTCACCGATTGGTTGTGAAACGCATGGTTGAACAAGCATTTTATCAATCAACAAAAAATAATTAAAATATTTGTCCTCTTTTGTCTTTTGTAAAACGTCTTAGAGGTATAACAATATAAAAACATACTATTATGAAAGAATTTATGATGATTTTCGTCGGAGCAGATTACGCTGATTTAGGACTTTCGCCAGAAGAATTACAAAACCGTATGGGAAAGTGGTTTGCTTGGGGAAATAAAATGGAACAAGCTGGAATTTTGCGTGGAGGAAATGCTCTGAATCCGCAAATTCGTAGAATTGTTGGAGAAAATCGTACCGTAACTGATCTTTCTTCGGCAGAAGTAAAAGAAATTATTGGCGGTTATTATTTAGTAGTTGCCAACGACTTTGATGCTGTTGAAAAAATTGCGCAAGATTTTCCAGATTACGATTTAGGCGGAACAGTTGAAATTAGAGAAGTAACTGTTTTTGAAGATCATAAGTAATGGAATCAAAACTCATAGACCATTTATTCCGCTATCACAGTGGAAAAATGGTCTCTGTGTTAACTCGAATTTTTGGGCTTGCACATCTTGAAATTATTGAAGATGCCGTTCAAGATACGTTTATCAAAGCCAGTATATCTTGGCGACAACAACAACCTCAACATCCAGAAGCTTGGCTTACACAAGCCGCAAAAAATAGAGTTTTAGATATCTTTAGAAAACTCAAAGCTGAAAAAAAACAGCTTCCAAATCTTCAACAAAGTCGCGATTTTATTGCCGTTAATGAACTGTTTTTAGATACCGAAATTGAAGACGCTCAATTGCGCATGATTTTTACAGCATGTCATCCAAACTTAGATCCAAGAGACAGAATTTCATTTGCATTAAAAACGGTTTCAGGATTTAGTATCAAAGAAATTTCTTCCGCATTATTAACCAAAGAAGAAACCGTAAAAAAGCGATTGCTACGCGCTCGAAAAACCATCAAAGAATCACATATAAAGTTTCATATTCCACAAGGAAACGCATTGCCCGAACGTTTGGAAAGCGTCATGGAAGTCTTGTATTTAATATTTAATGAAGGTTTTCACTCCAATTCCAAAGAAAATTTAGTGCGAAAAGAATTGTGCGGAGAAGCCATGCGATTGTGTAAAATGTTGCTTAAAAATACGCACACACGAACTTCCGCAGCATATGCTTTATTTGCATTAATGTGTTTTCATTCGGCACGATTGGAAGCAAAAACAAATGCTGAAAATGAACTTCTCGATTTAAAGCATCAAGATCGTAGTTTGTGGCACTTTCCGTTAATTCAATTGGGAAACACTATGATGACCAAAGCCGTTTCGGACACTGAATATTCGTGTTATCATTATGAAGCCGCAATTGCCGCCGAACATTTGCGTGCTTCAAATTTTGATGAAACCGATTGGACAAAAATTTTGTATTGGTATCAATGTTTATATGCCATTCAACCAATGCCAATTTACAAAGTAACGATGGCAGTTGTGTGTTTACAGAACTTAAATTTCGCGCAAGCAAAAAACCATTTAGATCAAGTTGAAGCAAACGATTTGTCGCAACGAAGTTATTTGTATTATGGAACACTTTCCGACTATTATTACGCTATAAAAAATCTTGAAAAAGCGATTCTCAATATAGATTTGGCATTAGAAACTGTGATTAATTCGTTAGAAAAAGAGTATTTGGAGAAGAAGCGAACTGTTTTAATTCAGCGAAAAGAAACCATAAAATAAAATTAAAGCTTTTTTCCACCTCAAAAATAGACCGTTGTAAAAGTATTTTATTTTTATAATATTTCATACTTTAGAAAACTTAATTCTAGCCGTAACAACATGAAGCTTTATTCCCTTTTTTCAACGTTGAGTATCTTTTTTATAGTTTTCTTCCTAGTTTCTTGTGAGGAAAAAGCAACGAAAGAAACTCCTAAAACCAATTCAGAAACTTCGACGAAAGATTCAAAAGATGCCACGAAAACTTCCAAAAATGATACTACTTACTTTGCTTGGGTAACGAATATTAATATGCGTGATTCGCCAAGTACGAAAGGAACTATTGTAGGAACGTACACAAACAAAGAGCCTTTAACATTTACTGGAATTAGGTCTGATAATCGAGATATTATTGTACTCCGCGGTGTTGCGTATCAGGAAAATTGGTTAAAAGTGACTACAACAGATAATACTGAAGGTTGGGTTTTTGGTGGCGCTGTTAAAAAAGAAAATGAGCGTAAAGGAAATGCAATTATCACGAAAGATCGATTTGACTTCACTCATTTTGGGAATTTTGATTTGACAACTTGGGAAAATATTGGAGTTCGGAATCGAGAAGCTGGCGATGCAGATACTACCACAACTACATATCTGAAAAATGGACAAACTTTAGAGATTCAACATACTGAAGTTGGCGAATATGGATATTATCATACCTACACACTTAAAAATGATAAAGGGGAAATTCTAAAAGAACGCTTCTTTAATTTTACGGTTGATATTTATGAGAACGAGCGTAATTTGGAACTTTCAGAAACGGTAAAAGATTATCAAACCAACAAATTATACGAACGCAAGCAAAGAGTAGACAAACATTTTATGCAATTGAATGCAAAACCTGTCATGGTGAATGGAGTTTGGACCACGACTACACTCCTAGAAAATGACAAAACAATTGCGGCACTTAACAAAAAAATTGCGTTTGCAAAACCACTACAAATTATTAGTGATTTTTCAGCGTTACCGCAAGAAGTAGATATTAATAGCGGTTGTAGTTGTTCATTCAGAACGCATCCTAACGACTATAAAACAATCGTTTTATTTTCTAACATTGAGGAAGCTCCAAAAGCCAAAGCTTCTATTAAAGTTGATGGAGAATATATACTTCTCAACAGTAAAAAAGTAGCGAATCCTGATTATAAGCGTGGAGATTATCATGCACATTATTACAATGATACGTATGATTTAAAAATTGTTGCTTTTAAAGATGGAGAAGCCAAAACTGAAGCACAATCGTATGCGGGCACGATGAAACTGACATTAAAAGATGGAACAGTACTTTCTAATATAAATATTTTCGGTACTTGCGGCTGTTAATTTCAATCAAAAAAAAATACTATGAATTTCTTCAAAAAACTATTCTCTTCAAAAAAACAAACGGAAAAGCAAGTGCCAAAACATCCTCAAGAAGCGTCAAAAACAGTCTCAAAAAATAACGATCAGACCAAAAAAGGAGAAGTCAAAGAAATTTTCACAACAGAATATTTTGACAAAAGGTATACAGAAGATCGTATTGACGAGTTCATTTTAGACGGTTGTTTAAAAATCATAAAAGGGTTTTATATTGATACTAACATTGAGCAAAAAATAGAAAATCCTTTAAACCATCCAATCAACTTAGATCAAGTTATAGAAGATGGTATGGGATTTCATATGTATTGCAAAGCCTTTAATTTAGCAGATAAAGAAACGACAATGTATTTAGCATTGGCATTTGCAGATTATATGATCAAAACATTTGATTTCAAGTTATATCAAGATAGTGAACCTGAATTCCCATTGCGCGCTATGACGATAAAATATGATAAAAATCAAACAGTTATGTCATTGTATCCAATTGAATATGCTTTGAAAGTTCTCAACAATCAAGCTACGTTTGAAGACATGCACTCAAAAGTGAAAACCCATCTTGAAAGTATGCCAGATATGAATGATTTGCTGAATCAATTTATGAACAAGGACAAAGATTCGTAATCATTAATTAATAATTTAGTTATGAATATTGACGAATTAAAATTTGAAAAGCTCGATTTAAAAGGTGTAAAAACACTCGCTTCTTGGGCAGAAAAAGAAGGTTGGAATACAGGTTCGCATGATGCCGAAGTGTATTATGCAACCGATTCTGATGGTTTTTATGGCTTTCATTATAATGGAGAACTTATTGCTGGCGGCTCAATTGTTTCATATGATGGGAAATTTGGATTCATGGGATTTTTCATTGTAAAACCTACATACAGAACACACGGAATTGGTAGAAAATTGTGGTATCACAGACGTGATTTATTGCTTTCGCGATTAGACAAAAACGCAACTATTGGACTTGACGGCGTTGTAGACATGCAATCATTTTATCAAAAAGGTGGTTTTGAAATTGCTTTTAGAGACGTGCGTTATGAAAAAAAAGGAACCGATTTTACAATTGACAAAAATATCTCCGAAATTAAAGAAGATGATTTTGAAAGTATCGCAGCCTACGATCAACAATGTTTTGGATTTCCACGTCCTCAATTTCTAAAACCGTGGTTGCAACTTCCATTGACAAAAACATTTAAATATGTTGAAAACGATCAATTAAAAGGGTTTGCAATTATCCGAAAAGCTACTAAAGGTTATAAAGTTTGTCCGCTATTTGCCGATAATCCAGCAATTGCAGAAGCGTTATACAAAGCGTGTTTAAATGCAGTAATTGGCGAATCGTTATTTATAGACATTCCTATGATAAATGAAGCCGCAAAATCACTCACACAAAAGTACGAGGCAACTTATGTTTTTGAATGCGCACGCATGTATTTAGGAACGCCACCAACAGTTGACAGTGCTAAAATTTTCGGAATAACCACTTTTGAACTTGGATAAACGTATCTAACAAAACATATGGAACACACACAAATTGAAGAAGCATACAATGAAACATTTTCTGGACTTACCATGTATTACAGAGATTGCAATTTAAACCCAAATTACATTGCTAAATACAACAATTTTCAAATTATACAAGAAAGAGGTTTTACAGATGTTTCCTCTTTTGCGGCTGGACTCAATACAAATTTAAGATATGCAATTGCCACTAACAAAGCCGTAAACATGGCGCAAGTAAATCCGGATGTGCAAAAATATGGTTTTCACTTAATCGCAGCGCCTTCATGTTACAAAGTGTTGGATATTTATAAAATTGGAGATCAAACACAAATTCTATTGCTTCATTTTGATGAAAAATTCAAAGCTATTTTTGAAGCATCAACATCTAATATTGAAGAAAAAGTGATTGGAATGGGTCGCGATAGTTTTGATAAAAAAACACAAATGCCTCCAAATGCTATTTTAAACGAAATCGAATGGAAACAACGAACTGAATTTCCAATTGGAATGTCCGATACAGGTAATTTTTTCCTAAATTCTACTTCCGTAGATAAAACTCAGGCTACAACTACAAAAGCACAAACAACAACGACTACCGAGACTTTGCATACGGATAAAAAAACGAAAAGTAAAATAACAGAAAAGAAGAGTTTTTGGAAACGATTGTTTGGGTAAAACAACTTATTATTTTGAACTTTTCATGTAAAAATCAGAAACAAATCAACTCGCAATAAATTTAAAATCGTGGTATAAAACGCGGAGTTCTTTATAACTTTTAAGCAACGAAAATAGAATTTTTGCCCAGCCAAATAATCCAAGAGTTAGGTTTTTGAAAAAGAAAAACAAATAACCAACCATTTTACATCCAAGCTTAAATGCAGTAGTTTGTTTCAATAATGCTAAAGAACCAGCTTCAGAATCTGTTACACTTATATTTTCATTTGTATAAACTGACGTATCAAAATCTTTCGAAAACTTAAAAAACATGTCTTTCGTCACCATTCCACCTTTTACATAAATAGCAACAGATTTTACAATGGCGCCAATTCCTTTCATGACAATTTTTAACGACTTGGAAACAAATCGATAAAAAGCTTTAAATAAATTGTTTTGCACAAACGCTACAACCTTTCTACCTATCTTTTTAATCCAGCGCCAAACGCGTTTTAATCCATCCCACAAACGCATGCCTTTTTCTTTGATATAATTCCATGCATATTCTATGTTACTTGTGGTTTGGACAACGTTATCTTTGATAAAAAGTTCCTGTGCAATTTCTTCGCTTGCATCATCATCTTTGTATGCTTCTTCAGATTTTAAAGCATTTCCCAAACTTACAAATAGTTTTGGTGTTACATGACGTGCCAATTCTTCCGCTTTGTGCGTGCTTCTTCCTTCAAACTCTCTGTGAAACTTGGCAAGTGCATTCCAAATATCACTTCCATATGCATAGTCATAATTCTTTCGTCCATCAATTCGAACCTCAAATCCAAGAAGCCAAAGTTCTATTTTGGCACAGTTTACCAAAAATACCTTGGACAGTATTTCGTACTCGTCTTTGTTTTCAACGGATAAATTTAATTTAAAACTATTTTTTCTAACCATGCAACGCTTTTTTATAGCATGCACTAATCCTTCTTGATTAAAAAGAAGTCCTAACGTTTCTGGATTAAAATCACCTGCAAAACTCTTTTTACGCATTAAAAATATATGAAGAATACGCGTAAACGCAAACAAACTTTTTCTAGTTAATAACTTAAATTTCGGTCTTGGTTTACGACTAAACAAGCCCAAACACCAAAGTCGCAACTGAATGGCTCTGTGCATTGCATTTTTAACTTCTGGTTTTATGTGTCCGTCTACAAACCATTTTTCATGTGTAAATGTTGATTCAAAACTTACCAATTCATCAAGCGCATACCAAGTTTCATTGCCAACCCAACTATCTTGTGTTAAGTTTGCATCTTTTTGAAATGCTAAGACAGCTTCCTTAATCTTCTCAATTTTTCTATGGATGCGCTTCGGATTAAATTTTCTTCGTAAATATCCTAATAAATACAATCGACCAGCAATCGTTTGAATTCTGATTTTTTGATGTGTCATATCAAAAGCTTCTGATTTGTTTTCAGGAACTTTATTCGCAAAACCATTGTTTTCAACACCTTTCAAAATATCTTCAAAATCACCCAACTGCTCTATTTCAGTACCTGAAGTTTCAGCTAAAGTATATACAGGAAATCCACTCATACATTTTCTATTTGACTAATAAACTTTTAAACAAGCCTAACAAGCCAATACGTGTTTCAATACCAGCTTTTACTGCATTTTTGTGTACTTCTAATGTAATTGTTGGAATATCGTCTAAATCTTTCTTTACAAAATTATACGAATCACCGTCAAATTGCGCCAACGTTTCAGCAACCAAATCGAGTTTGCCGTCAGCTTTACTTTTTTCAATTTGCTCCTTTATACTTTTATATCCTTTATCACTATCAATTGTAATTCCTACTTCTCCTGAAAAAGTTTGTACGTGTAATGATGATAAATCTTTAACGGCTTCATTTAAATCGTTTAATGCTTTTTTAAGCCCTTTTTCTTCTGCCATGATGTAATTTGGTTTATGTTGTTATTAATATATATTTTTCTAAAATTGAATACAAAATTTCACTTCGAAAAGATAGGAAAAAACCATAAATCAACCAATACGAATCAAGAAAGTAATTATATCTTAAGTACTTTCACTCGTTTTTAGAGTAACGTACTAGCACGCTCACACGAATTAAAAATTTATTAGATATTCAGTAATTAAATAAAACTAAATCCTATGAATTTTTCCAAACAAAGAGCCAAATTACCCGAAAAACCTGACATGATTTTGATCATAACAGATCAAGAACGTGCAACTCAAAATTTTCCGCCAGATTGGGAAACTGAAAACTTAAAAACCATGACATTTTTAAAAGATAATGGTTTTACGTTTAACAAAGCATTTTGCAATTCTTGCATGTGTTCACCTAGCAGAACTACCTTATTTACAGGAATATACCCGTCACAACATGGTGTAACGCAAACGCTTACTTTTGGTGGACGTTATTCAGATGCGGAAACACAACTTGATCCAAGAATTTACAATATGGCACGCATGCTTTCAAGTGAAGGTTATGATACGCAATATCGTGGGAAATGGCACTTGAGTAAAGGTGAAACTGAAAACGGATTGACAGCTTCTGAAATTGCACTCACAGGTTTTAAAGGTTGGATTGCTCCTGATGCAGGAGAAGATGTAAAACCGCAAAACTTTGGTGGCGGTTACGCAAATCATGATGAAATATACATTCAGCAAGGAATTGACTTTTTACGACAAGTGCGTACCGAACGTGAAAGTGGTAAAAAACGTGTGCCATTCTGTTTGGTGCTTTCCTTGGTAAATCCGCATGATGTGTTGGCGTATCCAAATGGTGTAAACTATGGATATTCTAAAAAAAATTGGCTCGGTAGAAGTGTTAGTTTGCCATATTCTGTCAATGAAGATTTACTAAAAAGTAAAAAACCAATGGCGCAATTTCAAATTGTACAATCTGCCAATATTCTTTTAGGAGATTTGCCTACTGATGAGAAAAAACTAAACTACATCAATTTTTATGCACATACATTAACAAAGATTGACAAACAAATTGGTGAATTTATTGACGAGCTTTATCATGTAAGTGATGCTGGAAATCGCATGGCTGATGAAGCGTTGGTAATTCGTATTTCTGATCATGGAGAAATGGGCTTAGCGCACGGCGGCATGCGACAAAAAGCATTCAATGTATATGAAGAAACGCTCAATGTTCCGATGGTTTTTTCAAATCCGATTCTCTTTCCAAGTGAAGACAAAAAAGGAAAAGCGATTCCACAACGAAGTTCAGATGAATTGGCTACTTTGATTGATATTATGCCAACAATGGCAGAAATTGCCAATATAAAACGTCCATCAAAAGCTTTGCAAGGCAACAACTTATTGCCAATAATTACAGATGATGAAAGCGTTCAAGATGAAATTATGTTTACGTTTGATGATACCAAAGCGAGTTCGGCAGATTATGCTTCGGCGGTTTTAGCGGCAAATCGGATTCGATGTATTCGTACAAAAGAATGGAAATTTGCGTACTACTTTCATGCATTAGGAAGTTATCCAACACAATACGAATTGTATAAATTGACCGATAACGAAGACAACGAAATGGAAAACTTAGCATACAAACCAAAATACAAGAAAATCAGAGATGAACTCGCAAAAAAACTACACGAAGCTGAAAAGCGATTGTTATTGCGCAATGCAATCTCGGATGGACCAATTGCGTTAAATCAAAATAAGTAAAAAGCACTTCTCCATTTATAAATGGGCACTATTACTTATTGTTTTCACTATGTCAATCGTATACATTTATGATCTAATTTTTAAAATTTCATATCATGAAAAGAAAGAATCTTAAGTCATTAAAACTTAACAAAAAATCTATTTCAAGTTTAAACTCATCTTCTATCAATGGAGGAACATCCGGAATATTATCTATGCTTCCTGGAGTTGCATGTGCGCCTGGTGGCTCGCAAGGAACTTGTATCAATACACATTGTGAAGACGGAATTGTGTGCGATTTACAAGTACCAAAACCTAAGCAAGACAATTAATTGTGAAACGAGCGAACTTCGGTTCGCTTACTCTTCTCTTATTTGGATTGAAAATACCTATTCATAAAATTATCTCTACACATATAAATAATATTTTTGTAGGCATTACAACAAGTTTTTCGTTATCTTTTGAAAAAATATTTTCAGACTTAAACTTGCTACATGAAACAACTTATTTCAGAGATTTTTCAAATTTTCATAGGAATTATTTTGGCAAGTATTGGACTGAAAATGTTTCTACTACCAAACGGGTTTTTAGATGGTGGCGTTACTGGAATTGCTATTTTACTAAGTGAAATTTATGATTTTAATATCTCAATAGTCTTACTCATTGTCAGCATTCCGTTCTTAATCTTAGCTTGGTTTTCGCTATCCAAACGAATTTTCATCAAATCGATTCTTTCCATTATAGGTTTAGCCGTTTTTATTCAATTTGAAAACTTCTCCTCAGTTACGGACGACAAACTTCTGATTGCAATTTTTGGCGGATTATTTTTAGGAGCAGGAATTGGCTTAACTATCAAAAATGGAGCAGTTTTAGACGGTTCTGAAATATTGGGCATCTTCATCAACGATCGTTTAGGAATAAGTATCGGAAAAGTAATTTTAGGATTCAATGCAATATTATTTGCAATTACTGCGAAAGTACTTTCGGTAGAAATTGCCATGTATTCCATTCTTACATTTTTAGTCACAGCCAAAATTATAGACTTGATGATTGAGGGTTTTGAAGATTTTGTTGGTTTGATGATTGTCTCAGAACATTCAACCGAAATTGAAGAAGAATTAATTAAAGTTATTGGCGCAGGAACAACGTTATACAAAGGTTCAAGAGGTTATGGAAAACGCGGTGCGCAAACGGAAAAAAATATCATTCACACCGTGATTAATAGAATTGACATTCGGAGAACTTACAATTTAATTGAAAAAATTGATGAAAACGCGTTCATTATAGAATTTGATGTCAACAACATAAAAGGTGGAATTTTAACCAAATATCTCACCAAAGAAGGACTTAAAAAGTTAACGCCAGCTTTGTATTCGCAAAATGGTGAAAATGTAGAAAAAGCTATTGAGGATACAGAAAAAACAAAACAGAAATAGATTTCTGCGTCCTAACATCATGAAATACACTACATTTGCGCAAAATTACACAATATGTCTACTTTTCAAGATTTCGACTTATCAAATCAATTGCAATATGCCATTGACGATTTAGGTTTCACAACACCTACACCAATTCAAGAACAATCATTTTCAGTGGTTCGTTCAGGAAAAGATGTTGTCGGAATTGCACAAACAGGAACAGGAAAAACATTTGCGTACATGTTACCGCTGTTGCGCGATTTGAAATTTTCAAAACAACTAAATCCGCGAATTTTAGTCTTAGTGCCTACACGAGAATTAGTAGTGCAAGTGGTTGAACAAATTGAGTTGTTTGCCAAATATATAAATGTGCGCACGCTTGGAGTTTATGGTGGTGTCAACATGAATGCACAAATGCAAATTTTACAACAAGGTGTAGATATTGTGGTAGCAACACCTGGACGTTTGTATGATTTGGTTTTGAGTAGAGCTTTGCAATTAAAATCGATTAAAAAATTAGTGATTGATGAAGTTGATGTAATGTTAGATTTAGGTTTTCGTTTTCAGATTACCAATATTTTAGAATTGTTACCTGAGCAACGTCAGAATATTATGTTTTCGGCTACGATGACAGATGATGTAAGTGCATTAATTGACGATTTCTTTACAACTCCGCACACAATTTCTATCGCGGTAAGCGGAACACCGTTGGATAATATTTCACAAACGTGCTATCCTGTTCAAAACTTTTACACGAAAGTAAATTTATTAAAACAGCTATTAAAAGATAAAGAAACCTATAGTAAAGTGTTGGTTTTTATTTCGAATAAACGCATTGCTGATCGGTTGTTTGATTGTTTAAAATCTGACTTCGGAGAAGAAACCTGCGTGATTCATTCCAACAAAACACAAAATTACCGTTTGCGTTCAATCAATCAATTTAATGAAGGTCTGAACCGAATTTTGGTTGCTACTGATGTAATGGCGCGTGGTTTGGATTTAGATATGATAACGCATGTATTCAACTTTAATACACCTAACTATCCTGAAAATTACATGCACCGAATTGGTAGAGCCGGAAGAGCAAAAGCCAAAGGAAACGCCGTTTTATTCTACACAGAAAAGGAAAGAGTATACAAAGAAGCCATTGAAACGTTGATGAATTATGAAATTCCACAATTAGAATTTCCCGAAGAAGTTGCGATTTCATCTGAATTAGCTCCTGAAGAACAAACTAAAATTCGTGAAATTAATAATCCTTCCAAAACAACTGGATTGGCGCCAGGTTTTCACGAAAAGAAAGAAAAAAACAAGAAGACAAATCAAGGTGGATCATACCGAAGAGAAATTGCTAAGAAGTATAAAAAGCCAAAAACTAGAGGTGATAAAAATTACAACAAGCGGAATAAAAAGAAGTAATAATAAAGTTGAGTAAAGTCTGGAGACCTTACTCAACTTTACTTAACTGTTGATGATTTTAAGGCTGTGTATCCTTATCTGCACTCCAGCACCAGCAGTCTGAATACGGTAAAGATAAATACGTTGGATAACCTCTTCCTCCTTTAAGAACCTCACTAATTTTAGAAACAATTTCTTTTTTAAGGCCTAATGTTTTCAAATTTCTTTTTTTCATATCTAAATGATTTTAAGATTAATAATGATATGAAAGTAAACCAGTAAAAAACAGAAAACAAGAATTAGAACCTTCGTTTTATGAATCAAAGGTTATTAATAACTTTATTTTAAATTCATAAAAATGATTGAAAAACTACAACATTCCAATATAAAAGTAGCCACAGAAATACGTTCAGTTTTTCAAGTTTCATATGCGATTGAAGCCAACTTATTAAACGCACTAAATTTTCCTCCTTTACAAAGACCGCTGGAAAGTTATACAAATAGTACTACCATATTTTTTGGATACTTTAAAAATAAAGAACTCGGTGGAGTTGTTGAAATTGATCATAATCCTAATTTCACACATATTAATAGTTTGGTAGTTGCTCCAAAATTTTTCAGACAAGGTATTGCGAAACAATTAATAGATTTTGTTTTCAATACATTTGATTCGAATTTATTTGTAGTTGAAACTGGATTGAAAAATGAACCTGCCACGAAATTGTATTTGAAATTTGGGTTCAAAGAAGTGAAACAATGGAACACCGATCACGGTGTTCGGAAAATACGCTTTGAACGAAAAATAAAAGTTGAGTAAAATCTGGAGACTTTACTCAACTTTACATAATTTTTATCGCTACAAAGCATTATCCATAATATCTTGTACAACTTCAGGATTTAGTAATGTACTAATGTCGCCTAAGTTATCAGCATCTTTGCTCGCAATTTTCCGTAGAATACGACGCATGATTTTTCCTGACCGTGTTTTTGGTAATCCTTGTGTAAACTGAACTTTATCTAATTTTGCAATCGGCCCAATTTGTTCTGTTATAATTTGATTTATTTCTTTTCGAACATTATCATGATTTCTGCTTTCGCCCGTTTCTTTCAACGTTACGTAACCGTATAATGCATTTCCTTTGACATCATGCGGGAAACCTACAATTGCCGATTCTGCTACCGCAGGATGTTCGTTAATTGCATCTTCAATTGGCGCCGTTCCTAAGTTATGACCTGAAACAATAATGACATCATCTACTCTACCCGTAATTCGGTAATAACCAACCTCATCACGCAATGCGCCATCACCTGTAAAGTATTTGTTTTCATACGCTGAAAAATACGTGTCTTTGTATCGTTGATGATTTCCCCAAATGGTTCGTGCCATACTTGGCCATGGAAATTTGATACACAAACGTCCATCTACTTGATTCCCGTTGATTTCTTTACCATTTTCGTCCATCAACGCAGGTTGAATTCCTATGAATGGCAACGTTGCGTAGGTCGGTTTTGTTGGTGTTGCAAAGGCAATTGGCGTAATCATAATGCCGCCAGTTTCTGTTTGCCACCATGTATCAACAATGGGTGCTTTTCGTTTTCCAACATTATCGTCATACCAATGCCAAGCTTCTTCATTGATTGGTTCTCCAACTGTTCCTAATACTTTTATAGAAGATAAATCGTGTTTTTCTAAATGTTCAACACCTTCTTTCGCTAACGCACGAATGGCAGTTGGCGCTGTATAAAATTGATTGACTTTATGCTTTTCTACAATTTCCCAAAAACGTCCAAAATCTGGATAACTTGGCACACCTTCAAACATAACGGTGGTTGCTCCGTTACATAACGGACCGTACACAATGTAACTATGTCCTGTAATCCAACCGATATCGGCCGTACACCAATAGACATCTTTTTCGCGGTATTGGAATACATTTTTAAACGTATACGCACTATATACCATGTAACCTGCCGTAGAATGCACCATTCCTTTTGGTTTTCCAGTAGAACCTGAAGTGTACAAAATAAATAACGGATCTTCCGCATCCATAATTTCAGGAACACAATCGTGGTAGGCTTCATCTAGTAGTGGTTGCAACCAATGATCGCGTCCTTCTTCCATATGAATGTCAGCGTTGATTCTTTTGACAACTAAAACCGATGCTACACATTCGCAATCTTTCAAAGCTTCGTCTACAATTCCTTTTAGATCGATGGTTTTTGCTCCGCGATACGAACCGTCACTTGTGATCACCATTTTACAAGTTGCATCGTTGATTCTGGTTGATAATGCAGTGGAAGAGAATCCTGCAAAGACTACCGAATGAATGGCTCCAATTCGCGCGCACGCTAGTACAGAAATTGCCAATTCTGGAATCATTGGTAAATAGATACATACGCGATCTCCTTTTTGAATGCCTTGTTCTTTTAAAACATTTGCGAAACGACATACTTTGTCATGCAAATCACGGTAGGAAATATGTTGTGCTTCTTCGCTTGGATCGTTTGGTTCAAAAATAATTGCTGTTTTATCGCCACGTGTGTATAAATGACGATCGATACAGTTTTCCGTGATGTTAAGTTGTGCACCTTCAAACCATTTTACTTCTGGTTTTGAAAAATCCCAACTTAATACATTGTCCCACTTTTTTCGCCACATGAAGTGTTCTTCGGCAATTTCTTCCCAAAAAACTTCTGGATTACGAACTGATTCTCGATATACTTGGTAATATTCTTCTAAGTGTTTTATATGATAGTTACTCATAATGGTTTATTTTTTGGTCGATCGTAATTTATATATTGATTAAATTCGGCAGTAATTTACGCAGAATTTTTTCCATTTTATATGTTGAATTAAAGAATTCATGTAATCAATTTAATGACTTGAAGCTTCACCTGCTCCAGAAGGAATTCTGATGTTTTCTACTAAATCTTGTACATCTTTTGGTGGCGCGGCAGTGAATCTTGAAACAACTATGGAAACGACCACGTTTACAAACATTGCAATGGTTCCGAAACCTTCTGGTGAGGTTCCAAACCACCATTCGCTTTTTGGCAGTGGATCTAATACCCAAATTAGTCCTGTTTTGTAACGAATCATGTAGAATAGCATGAGCATAATACCAACAACCATTCCTGCTATGGCGCCTTCTTTGTTCATTCGCTTATCAAAAATTCCTAAAATGATGGCTGGAAAAAATGATGCAGCCGCCAAACCAAATGCTAAGGCAACCACCGCGGCGACAAATCCTGGTGGATAAATTCCGAACAATCCTGCAATGATGATTGCTACAAAGATTGCAATTCGTGCAGCTAATAGTTCTCCTTTTTCAGAGATATTCGGTTTTAATTGTTTTTTGATTAAATCGTGAGAGATTGATGTTGAGATTACAAGTAGTAATCCTGCGGCAGTTGATAGTGCTGCGGCTAATCCGCCAGCGGCCACTAAAGCAATTACCCAGTTTGGAAGTTTTGCAATTTCAGGATTTGCTAATACCATAATGTCTCTATCTACATATAATTCATTGGTTGCTGTGCTTGCATTTGCGATTAAACGTTCTCCGTTTGTTCCTCTTGCTTCAGTGAAGACAGGTTTTTTACCTTCTAAAGCACTTCCTGCCAGATATTGTATCTTTCCATCTCCATTTTTATCCGCCCAAGCGATTAACCCAGTATCTTCCCAGTTTTTAAACCAAGCTGGTATTTCTTGATAGTCTTTGTTACTTACCGTTTCTATTAGATTTGTTCGTGAGAATACCGCAATTGCTGGCGCAGTTGTGTATAGAATTGCAATGAATAGCAATGCCAATCCTGCAGATTTACGTGCATCTTTTACTTTAGGAACCGTAAAGAAACGAACAATTACGTGTGGTAATCCTGCAGTACCAACCATTAATGCTAATGTGATTGCAAATACATCCCACGTTGATTTGGTTCCGCTGGTATATTCGTTGAAACCGAGTTGTGTGTGAAGTGTATCAAGTTTATCGAGCAGGAAAGCGCCACCTTCTACTTTTCCTCCCATTCCTATTTGTGGAATGATGTTTCCTGTCATTTGCATAGAGATAAAAAATGCTGGCACCATGAATGCGAAGATTAGTACACAGTATTGTGCAACTTGTGTATACGTGATTCCTTTCATTCCGCCTAAAAAGGCAAAGATTAAAACCACTGTCATTCCAATGATAACTCCAACTGTGATATCTACTTGTAAAAATTGAGAAAATACAATTCCTACACCACGCATTTGCCCGGCTACATAGGTAAATGATACTATTAATGCACAAATTACAGCTACAGTTCTTGCTGTGTTTGAGTAGTATCGATCTCCAATAAAATCGGGCACTGTAAATTTTCCAAATTTCCGCAAATACGGCGCTAATAGTAATGCTAGTAATACATAACCTCCTGTCCATCCCATCAAAAATACAGAACCATCATATCCCATAAAAGAGATTAATCCTGCCATACTGATGAATGATGCGGCACTCATCCAATCGGCGGCTGTTGCCATTCCGTTTGCTAATGGAGACACGCCTCCGCCAGCAACGTAAAATTCTTTTGTTGAGCCAGCTCGTGCCCAAATTGCGATTCCAAAGTATAGGGCAAAAGTAATCCCTACTAAGATCCAAGTCCACGTTTGTACACTCATAATGTTTTATTGTTAAGTTTAGTTAGGATTACTCGTCAAAACCGTATTTTTTGTCTAGTTTGTTCATTAATCGTACGTATACAAATATTAAGATAACAAATACGTAGATTGAACCTTGTTGTGCAAACCAAAAGCCTAGTTTGAAACCGCCAAGTCTGAATTGATTGAGTTCTTCTCTGAATAGAATTCCACATCCATAGGAAACTAAAAACCAAATAGATAGTAGAATTATTAAGTATTTTATATTTTCTTTCCAGTATGCTTTTGCACGTTTTTGTGTATCGTCCATAATTGGTTGGTTTTATAAACTAGATAGTATTTTGAATGCTGTCTACTAAGGTATGTATTTATTCCCAAACCAAAAGCGGTTGTATTGCCGTCAATGGCATCTATTTGTCTACTATTAAATTGAATATATGGTTGGGATTTTTGTTTTTTTATTTCAAAATATTCATTAATCGTATACAATTCATAGACAAACAACTTTTTAATATCGTTTTACATTATGTGTAAGAAAAATATATTTTATATTTAGTAAGAAGCGTTGAAAGCAAATTTCAATAGTATAATTTTTTTATAAAATTACAATCAAAATAGTTATGAATACACATGCTGCTAAAACTCAAAAGAATGCTACGCAAACTGTAGCGAGTAGAATTGTTCAGAAAAAAGGAACTGCATTTGAATTCGAAGACAATCGACCTGAAGCTGTTGTACAGCAAAAAATAAAAGAATTGCAAAATAAGAAAGCTACTCAATTACAAGGAAAACATACTACAGGATGTGGTTGCGCTTCGTGTGTTTCACAATTAGCAGAAAAGAATAATTCTGAAACTATTCAAAAACAAAGTAAGGAAATTGTTCAACTGGTAAATTGTCCACACGGAAAACAAAAACACAAGTGTAAAGCCTGTCAACAAAGTATTGATGCCAGAAATGCAAATAAAGTAAGACGTTATCAAACGCCTCATAAAGATGAGCAAAAACAAAAAGCCAGAGAAGATGCTGTAAAGGGTAAAAAAGGTTCAGTTGCGCACGGGTTTGGTAAAAAAGGATCAAAACAAAGTGGAAAAATGGATCAAATTTTAAAAGATGTCAATGAAAAAGGAGGAAAAGGAGGAAAAGGAAAAAAAGGGAAGAAAGGCAAATAGTATTGATTGTTATTTTATGAAAATAATTTTGTTCAAAATTGACTAAACAGCTTTGTTTATTAGTATTTTGAATTCACCCAAAACTATTTTTGACTGAAATTATTTTTTCACTTCTTATTAAAAATCAATATATTTATATAGGAAAAAACTTTGTTTAAAAGCGTATTTTTATCCTTAATAGCCAATCTACCACAGTCATGCATACAAATACTACTCAGTACACAATACAAAAATTCTTTTCACAAACTTCATATTTAACTTACAAAATAGTGGTTCCGCTTTTATAGCATGACTACATATACTTAAAACACCTGATTCACAACACAATAACAAATTAATTTTAATCAAAGACTAATAACCTTACCAAACTTAAACTCATGTCAAACTACAGTCTCATTATTCCTGGAGAAAAAATACCACATTACGATATTGATCATAAAAAAAAGTTTTTTATGTTCAGGAAAGGGGAACATACCTTACCTGTTAGTATGCGACCTAATTTAAAAGTTGTAACACCTGCAGAAGAGCAAGATATATTTAGTGTAAAAACACTTATTGCGCCTACAGCATTTTCTATGCATCATCCTGATGTTTCTTATGAAGGAGAAAACTTTTTGAACGTTAAGGTTTTTACGTTTCTAAAAATCGCTTTGGGTGGTGATTATGTATTCAACGTAAGTTACCAACTCGTATTGAATGCTAGTGGAAATTATCAAATAAATATTTATATTTCTTTTAACAGGTTAAATTATAGTTCCGAAGAAAGTACCCCATTTGAGCATTATGAATTTGATATTATTTTTAAAGAAAATTCTATTAGTCTTATATCTAATTCTGATGTTTCTTCTTTAGATTTAAAAAATGTTGAGACAGTAAAGGTGTTTTTAATCCGCACCAATCCGAAAACATCTAGAGGAACAGTCACTACTGTACAAAGACCTGGATAGATAAGACGTATGTTAATGTTATACAATAGAATAGTATGTATTTGCTGGTTTTTTTTGACATCACTCTTTGGTTTTTCTCAACAGAAAATAGATCACACACTATTTCGGGAAAAAGTAACCGAAAAAAGTGCCCATTTTGATAGTGAAATTAGTTTTATAAAAGCGCGATCCTTTTTTTTATTGGAAAAATGGGATTCAACACTTGTGTATACGAGCAAGCAATTAATGATTAAAAATAATACTGCTGAGTTAAAAAATTATTGTCACTTTTTAAGAGGTTATAGTTTTCAGGAAAAGAAATTATTTACCCAAGCAGCACAAGCTTTTACGAATATTACACCTGATTTTTATTTTTATGATCATACAAAAGTTTTTTTAGGTGGAAATGCATTGGAACAACATCAGTTTGAAAAAGCTATTGATTATTATCAATCCGTTCAACATTTAGATGTGTATACAGATTTATCGTTGGAAAAAAGTCGCGTAGAACATAATATTGGTCTGTGTTATTTGCATTTAAAACAGTTTGATAGAGCTGAGTTTTTTTTATTGAAAAGTACTCAAACTCACGAAACCGCAAAAGACACCGTAAATTTAGTAAGTTCCTACGGAGATTTGGCAAACTTATATTATGAACAATATAAAGATGCGATGGCAATTCCTTATTTTGAAAAAGCATATGAACTTTCAAAGTTGGTTTCAAGTTTTGATTTGAAAGCTACTACTGCGCTTAATATGGCTATTGTTGAAGAGAATAAGAAAGAGTTTAGCAAATCGTTAACGTACAGAAAAGAATATGAACAATGGAATGATTCCTTGAATAACCAAAATAAAATTTGGAAGACTGCAGAGACTGAAAAACGACTCGCTATTCTTGAAAAAGATAAAGAATTTCGCATCCTTGAAGCTGTCAACAAAACAAGAATTGCTGAACGAAATGGCTTTATCTATTCTTCTATTTTTTTACTCATTTTACTCGGAACAGGTTTATATTTATATCGTGAAAAGATAAAAGCAAATGCAATTATTAACGCTCAAAAGGAAGCTTTGAATGAGTTGAATGCCACGAAAGATTATTTATTTTCTGTGGTTTCGCATGATTTACGTTCGCCTGTAAATGCATTACGGAAACAGCATCGTGCATTGAAGAATCAAGTTATGGAACATGATTTTGATAATCTTGAAAAAACTATTGAAACCTCAACAGCTATCTCAGAAAGCATGTATGGTTTGCTAAATAATATTTTACATTGGTCACTAGAACAAAGCAACCAGTTATTATTTCAAGCAAACATAAGTACTTTACAGCCTGTTATCTCACATGTTTTATTTGATTTTAAGAGTTTAGCCGCTTCAAAAAATATTGTTTTAAAAACTAATTTAGACGAAACTATTATTGCTAGTTTTGATAGAGAATCATTAAAAATTATTTTAAGAAATCTTATTGATAATGCTATTAAGTATACACCGAATAATGGTGAAATTGAAATAAAAACCTCAGAAACAAAACTTAATTCTTGTATTGAAATTAAAGATTCTGGCATTGGATTTTCAGAGGAACAACTTGAAACTATTCATGATTTAAAAGAGATTACCGTTGCAAATATTGATCGTGCAAAAGGTGTCGGACTTGGCTTGTTACTGTGTACAACATTGATTAAAAAAAACAAAGGAGAAGTATTTATTTCAAACAATCCAACTATTGGATCAACCATAAAAATAGTTTTACTAAAAACATAACCTATGATGGAAAAGATACATATTTTAATTTTAGAAGACGATTTAGTTGAAGCAGAAGAACTCACTTCTTTACTACATAAAAATGACTACAAAACTACACATGTTCCTGATGCAATACAAGCAATAGAAACCTTGCGACAACAAACATTTGACATGATGATTTTAGACATTATGATTGATGGAAAACCCAAAGGTATTGAACTCGCTCAAACATTAGAAAAAGATGGAATTGAAGTTCCGTTCATTTTTCTAACAAGCATCCGAAGTAGAGCTATTTTTGAAAAAGCAAAGTATACAAAACCTTTTTCATACTTACTAAAACCATACAATGAATTAGAGCTTTTATATGTGATTGAATTAGCCATAGAAACCTTTCATCAACAAAAAAACACGATTAGTAGAGAAGAAAATAATGCAGTTATTGCACCTGAATTTTTCTTTGTAAAAAAAGGACAAAAAATAGTCAAAGTAAATGTGAATACCATTAGTTATATTAAAGTTGATCAAAAGTATTGTCAATTGGTTTGTGATACTGGCAACTATTTGATACGACTTTCACTTTCCAAAGTAATAGAGGTTTTGGCTAATTCTAACTTCAAACAAACACACAGAAATTATGTGATAAATAGTAAAAAAATCAAAGAGTTATATATGGAAGATAATTTAATCATCATGGAAGCAGATCATCAAATTCCATTTAGTACGCGTTTTAAAACTGCTTTTTTAAAGGATGGGTTGTTTTTGAAATAACATAGAAAATTAACTACTTATCAAGTTATCTATTCAATTCTTTTTATGAAGATTTAATGTTTCTGGAGTTTTTGAAAACGTTGAAGGACATAAAAAACCTATAAAAACTGGAGCATCATTAATTGAAAAATTAGAAATAATTATTTGACTTCCTTTAAAATTTGAAATTGCAATGATTTGCTCTTTTACACTAAGTACGTGGATTCCGTTTAATCTTGAATTATTATTAAAAAAGGTGTTCTGCGTATCGCCAATTATAGTAACTATAACTTCTTGTGAATTATTCGTGTTTTTTATTGTGCAAATACATTCTGTACCGTTATTGGTACTTAACACAATATATTCATACTGATAAATCAAAACTGTTTCTACTTTAGAATGTTTAATAATATGTTGACTAAAAACTTGACAACATACAAACAATAATAGTATGGATAATCTAAATTGCATATGTTATTTTTATAAAAAAGCTTTCATATCTATTTGAACTCAAAAAGAGTCAATTTATATAAATTGACTCTTCCCGGACTATTTATTACTTATCTCTATTAGTAGCAACTACTAATGCGACAGCTTCATTATCTTCACTTGTATTATTTTCTAATGTTACCTCAACTCCTTTAAAGTTACCAGACCCAACAATCGAATACGATGGACTATTGGGTGGAACTATATGGTATCCATTTAAATCTGCTGTCTTACCATTAATAAAACCTTTTACATCATCTGGCACTCCTGAAATGATAATACTTAATTCATTTTTACGACTCTGATTAGTCACCGTCATAGTTGAATTTCCTCCATTAACTGTCACCCAAGTACATGTTCTAGTTGCTTTTACTTCTGCTCTTCCTGTTTTATCAATCTTTGGATTTTTTGAATTCTTTGCACTCATAATTTTAAATTTTAAATTGGTTATAAACTCCTACTCTATTCAACACAGGCTTTTCGGATTCCACCTTTTACTTCGCAATGCATAAAAATGATCGTAGCTACTCAATCGAAGGAATTTGTATGATTACGTTTGTTTTGAAAAACACACTTGGTTTATTTTTTGTGCGTTTTGTTATTTCAAAATTGATAAAATAAAGCGTTGCATTTTTAAAGAAGTCCTTAAGCGTTGGCTATTTGAGCATAAGTGTACTTATTTTGGCATGAAAGCAGCAGAAAACTATTTCCTACGTATAACTCGCTCTTTCTAAGGCTATATTTGGAAGTTACCATAGTATGCTATACCTTGATGTTCTTAACTAATCTACAAAGGAATGACTACAATTAATAGCAAAATTAAGCATGTCGTCGTCGTAATGTTTGAAAACAGATCATTCGACCATATGTTAGGATTTTTATACAACGATAGTTATAAAAATAAAAATACCGATAAAACAACGATTAATATATCGCCACTTGGACATCCATTTGAAGGATTGACAGGCAATGAAACAAACCCTGATGGTAAAGGTGGCAGCGTTAAGGTGTTTCCAATTGATAAAAATGATAAGTATGCGTATTATATGCCCAAAATGGATCCGGGTGAAGGTTTTATGAATACAAATTTTCAATTATTCGGATCTTTAAATCCTCCTTTTCCAACCAAAATTGGTCCAAATCAAGGTTTTGTGCGTGATTTTCATAATAAAATTGATACTAAATATTACGGAGATCCAAAGGAGAAAAAAACGGTTGCTACCAAAACAACTGAAAAAAAAGCATACGATAAAAACTATGATCATTCCAAAGATTATACAAATGAAGCTTATAAAGCTTGGTATAAAGAAGAACTTCCGCCAAAATCAGGTCTGAAAATTGTATCAAAATTTCCAGGTACTGTACCAAGTGATATTATGGGAATGTACACTCCTGATTTACTTCCTATCCTATCAAATTTGGCAAAAGGATATGCTGTTTGCGATCAGTATCATTGTTCTGTTCCTTCCGAAACACTTCCTAATAGAGCATTTATGCATATGGCAACTTCACAAGGCAACTTGTATGATGAAGAAAAAAGATATAGTGCTCCGAGTATTTTTAAACATCTTTCTAACAATGGGCATACATGGGGAATTTTTGGATACGAAGCCAAAAAAGAACCGTATACATTTAACTTTTGCGCAGATATATCTACACCTGAAAAAACAACAGAAACTATAGGACTCACAATTCCTACAGGTTGTCAGTATGGAAAATACACAAAATTTGAAGAAGCATTACAAAACGGAACACTTCCAGATTATACTTTTTTAGAACCATCATGGGGAAGTTACGGCAATAGTCAGCATCCTAATTATGACGTTTCTTTAGGTGAAGATTATATCTTAAAAATATACAATGCAATTAGAGAATCTGATTATTGGGAAAACACGTTATTTATCATTAATTATGATGAACATGGAGGTTGTTATGATCACGTAACTCCACCTACAGGAGCCGCACAACCAAACGCGGCATCAGTTAATGAACCTACTGGTTTTAAATTTGATCGTTTTGGCGTTCGCGTTCCTTGTATTTTAATTTCACCTTGGATAGAAGCAGGAACTGTATACAGAACAAAAAGTGATGTACCATTAGATCATACTTCTATTTTAAAAACAATTGAAGTATTGTTCAATTTAACTCCATTAACCGCGCGTGATGCGGCGGCGGCGGACATGTTAGATGTACTTACACTTGAAACAGCACGAACTGACAATCCGTTAGAAGGTATTAAAGCTCCTGTGACTGATCCGACTGTACAAATAGAAGATCATGCTTCTCAGATTTTAAGAGCGCAAGCAGATGCACTTACTGAAAAACGCAATGCTGAAACTGGAGAAAACTATAAAACACCCGTTTTTAAAACAGATGAAGAAGCCAATCAATACATTCATCAAGAATCGTAAAATTAAAATAGGAATATTGCTTTAAATCATAAAAGCGCAACAAATACTGTTACGCTTTTATGATTTGATTATTTATAATAACTTGTCAAGTAGTCGTCGCTTTGTTTAACGTTAATTTGATGAAATTATTGATGCTTAAATTTCAATTTCTTTTCTATAGATTCAATCATGATATTGGCAATATCCAATCCGGTAGCATTTTCAATTCCTTCCAAACCTGGAGACGAATTTACTTCCAATAGTAATGGTCCTTTGTTGGAACGAATGATATCTACACCTGCAACAGGTAATCCAAGTATTTTTGCCGCTTTGATCGCCAATTTACGTTCTTCAATGGTAATTTTTATTTTAGAAGCCGTTCCACCTTGATGAATGTTAGCTCTAAATTCTCCTTTTGCCGCTTGTCGTTGCATGGAAGCCACTACTTTACCGCCTACAACAAAACAACGAATATCTTGTCCGTTGGCTTCTTTGATAAATTCTTGTACTAAAATGTTTGTTTTTACACTTTTAAACGCATTAATTACACTTTCTGCCGCTTTTGTCGTTTCTGCTAAAACAACTCCTTTTCCTTGTGTACTTTCCAATAACTTGATGATTAATGGCGCACCATTCACCATTTTTATTAAATCTTTTGTATCTAATGGCGAATTTGCAAAACCTGTGATTGGAATGTTAATTTCATGTTTTGCAAACAATTGTGTCGCTTGCAGTTTGTCTCTTGATTGTGTAATTGCTTCCGCAGAATTTAAACAATATGCGCCCATTGCATCAAACTGACGAATTAGTGCACATGCATAAAACGTTACCGATGGTTTGATTCTTGGGATAATTGCGTCAAATTCGTCCACAATATTTCCACCACGATACCGAACTTGTGGTTCGTTGGCATCAAACTTCATATAAGCTTGTTCTACATTTAAAAACACCATTTCATGTCCTCTTGCAATTCCTGCTTCTATGATTCGCTTGTTACTAAACAATGCGGGATTACTCGCTAATAGGGCAATTTTTAATCCTGTTTTTTTCTTGATTAAGTGCTTGTACTTCTCACGAATTTCATCATCTATAAAGTTAGACGCTAAATACGTTTCTGAAGGATTTACCATAAAACGTTGCATCAATGCTTCACGCCCTAACAACATTCTGAATTCCATTGCATCACGATTGGCAAGTGTCAATTCTATTTCAAAAGTATCATTTCCAATTGTTACAGGTGATATAATGACATACCGTACTTCCGAAGTTCCGCTTGAACTTTTTACCAAACGCTTGTCAAAAACCTTTGCTTTACACTTTACAACGATACTTTTGTTTTCTTGTATCGGATTGACTTCAAAACTTACCCATTCTTCATTTACATCTTCGATTAGTTTTATATTATTAGCCTGAATCGATGATGTTTTTGCGCCCGAATCTACACGTGCTTTAATGGCAGGAATTGCCAAGTTTTCAAAACTACACCACTCTTCACTACCAATAATTTTTAATGTTGTTGAATTCAAATCGTTTCTTCTTTTTTTTAAATTAATTTATTTTTTCCTGAGTTCAAACAGGTCTTTTCTTCGATCTCTTAGGTTTTTTACAGCGCCAAATTGGTTTAATTCTCGCAGTAAATCGATATCGACATCTGCTAATAAACGACTTAATTCTGGAAATTCAGAATCATAACAGATAAGTATGCCAATTTTTCCACAATCTGTGTCAAATGTTTTGAGCGTGTTTCCACCTTGCATTCCCCAAACTTTAGCTTCATCTGGCGTAACATGTAATTTTTCATAACGTTCTAAAGTTCCATCACGTTTGCATAAATAACCTACATTGTATAGTTTTCCATCTCGCATTTCTGGCATGCTTCCCGAAATAACGTTAATGTTGTATGAAATGGAAAATTCAGCTTGCTGTAGTAATTCTTCCAAATCTTTATACGGACGCATTTGCCACTGAATAAGTCCTAAGCGCATATTTTTTTTCTTTGTAACTGCTTTTTTGTTGGGTTTCTCATAGTAAATATTATCCCATTCCATCAAAACCGCAAATTCGTTGGAGCTGTATCGCTTGCCAAATACCCTTTCATCACTTTTACAGGATGAAAATCATTAGAAATTTGAAAGTTTAGCACTGAATCGTTGATTTCTTTGCGTTTTACTTTTTCAATATATTCTTTTGGATTTAGTGTTGCCGCATAGTTATGATAGTTTGGCATTCGTCCTCCAAATACAATTCCTTTTAGGTTTTGTTTTTCACACAGTTCTTTGCGATAATCGTATAAACGTCTTCCGAGACGCAATCCTCTAAATTTTAGTTTTATAAATACATCTATTCCGTGTAAAACGTCGCCTTCATTCGTATGTGCATCAAATGATTTTTGAATGATGTCTTTGTAAGTATGTGAATCTTCAAAAGTATCATAATCTACAATGATTGATAATGCACAACCAGCCAATTCGCCATTGATTTTATCACGACTTGCCCTTCCGAAAACTTATCAATTAAAGTTTCTATTTGCTCTTCTTGCCATCTGTATTTATGCGTTTATGAATAGTTCGTTTTCGTTTTTGAAACTTTTAAATTCTACTTTATAACCATCTGGATCTGTTACAAAAAAAGAAATGTGTTCTCCTGCTTTGTTTTCTAAGAATGTAACTTCTGTAGTTACTTCTATATCCATAGAAAACAGTTTTGTATAGAGTTTTCCCCACGTTTCTGTATCGACAATAACTCCAAAGTGAAATGAAGGCAATACTTGTCCGCTTAAGCGATAGTTTTTAAAATCAAAGTTGAACGAACCTGCGTTGGTAAATGTTAATTGATTCCCGTAAAGATTTACATCTACCCAAGTATTTGTTCCTCTTCCTTGACTTGCGCCAAGCGTGTCAATATAAAATTCTTTCGTTTTTTGAATGTCATCACATGGCAATGCGAGGTGAAATGCTGCTTTCATTACGGTTTGGTTTTAGTTTCTTTTTTAATTTACTTTTAAAATATTTTTTAACTGCTTTTTTGTCTTCTTTATCTAAATACGGCAACGCATTTTCCCAATAAGTCCAATATACATCTTTGAATTTTTCAGTTTCTATTACTTTACATATATTCGTTTTTAACGTTGGTACAAAGTGATGCTTTATAATTGTAATTGAGTTTTTTGTAACTCCATTTGATAGTACATGTGAGAGCTTATGGACATCTATTAGAAGTCCTATTTCCTCTAGTGTTTCGCGCTTCAGACTTCCTTCTAGTGATTCGTTTCGTTTTTTTACACCTCCAGAAAGCGTGAGTTTTTTGAGTATTCCAACTTTTTCAATAACTAGAAGTTGATCTGCATTGACTGCTAATAAACGTGTTTTATGAATCGTTTTCATACGGAACCGTCTGATTTAGTAATCGTCTTCGTTTACTATTGGCGCTTGTACTGCATCTGGATCGTTGTCATCATAATCTTCATAATCATCTTCATCATAGTTTTCCATCGTTAATTCAAGCTTCACACTTACTTTTACCAAGTATTTTGTATCGCCTGATATTACTTCTACAGCTTCTACCGCTTCTCCTTTAGCATTTTTAAATTTTATAATATGAAAGTCGTCATAGCCATCAGGATATTTTTCTACCAAAAGTCCTAATATTTCTGGTGTCAACTTTTTAAAGTCAACAATGACGCGCTTTAAGTCGTTTCCTTGAGTTTTCATGATTGTATTTTTTGATTTGGTTATAGATTTAAAAAGTATGCAAATATTAATGGCGCAACATATTGAGCAACGAGTTTTGTGAGATCGATGCCGTGAAATTGTAATTTGTTGTTTTCATCGAGTTTGAATTCTTTTTGAGGGAAATAAAATGTCTGCTCGATAAGATCAATATATTTAGTTTTCATTTAAAAAATGAGTTGAAAAAATTATAGAAATAAGCAAGAATTACTAAATGTTGAACTAGTAATTAAAAGTGATAAGAATTTGATTTTCTCAAATACGGAAAGTAAACACCGTAAACGGTATGAACGTGCGTTGTAGTAGGCACTTAAAAGTATGTTCTGTTTCAGAAGTCAGCCTGAGAATTCGGCGTCTTATACGTAAGACAGCTTTTGGAGTAGACTTCTTTATTCTCCTAAGCCCGAATCTGAAAAAAGTATTCATTTATATAGGCAATGCGTTCTATTTGTGAACTCATTTACTAAACAAACATAGTAAAAAAATGAATTGAAAAAACTTTTTTTTATTTTTTTTATTTTCAATTGGAATTGCCTGGGAAATTGATACTTCAATAGGGTTATAAATTGTCTTGAAAATGAAAAGGAGATTGAAACAAGAAACCACATCATTTGACGTAGTTTGTTATGTGTTGTGACCTCAAGTATTGAAGGTTTGATTTTTTAATAGAGAATTTAAAGAGAATTGGTTTATTTTTAAAAGTTAGAGAAGAAGCTGTTTGTAACCAAGTTTTCTTAGCATACGTATTTCGAAACTTTTACTTCAATTTATATTATTATAATCAGATTTATTTAAAAACAAAAATGCTACACTGTACATAAGTATAGTGTAGCATTTTTGTTTTTTTAAAGTGTACTCAATTCTTAACCAAGAGGTGATCTCAAATCTCTTTTAGGTGCGTCGTTCGTTTCTTCAGTACATGTAGTATCCACAAGTCCACCAAGAAGTGTTTCCATTTGGTGAAACTTTAAAACCTTAGTTTTTTTTAATTTTAAAGACTTTTCACTTTTTTTATTTTTCATAATTATAAGAATTTATTCAATCAAATATAGCTATTTTTTTTGTAACTATCTAGCCCTCAATTCTTTTTTAAGGAGTTTTTATTTTCTCATTTACACATGCGTTATCGTAAGTTTAAAGAAGAAATAGCAACGTAGTTTTAGGGAATTGAACGTATAAGAAAATACAATCCACTTACAATTAGTTTGTTATAATTTCAGAATAGTATACTGAAAAATAGCATCTAGTATTCTTCTATAAAAATGATATGAGATTAATTGCTACATTCCATTGGAAAATAATATTTCACATTTGGCACAAATAGGCATCAATTCGTTGTTATGTGTTTTTCTAAATTTATGAAATGTTTCGCCATGCCATACTTCTTTCATAGAGTTTTTGTGAAGACTTCCCATTTTAAATTCAGTGAATTTTTTACATGAAACTACACTTCCAGAAGGCATTACATCCATACGGTTTGAAATTCCTAAACAGGTAGATTTACATGAAGGCGCTTTGGATTTTCCTTCAAGATATCCTTTGATTTCGTGCAATTCCAAGTTTGGCTGAAAACGTATTCTAATCTTCCAAGTTTTAGCTAAGATTCGATTTATTTGAGCAAGTAAATCATTTAACTTGTTTATATCAATATGAAAATCAAATGATTCCCACGTTTTTCTTCGAATGCGCGACTTTTCAAGCCACGAATAGTTTTCGTTGTAAAAGTTAGTCATCTTTTCTGCTTCATCATCAGGAATGTACCATGGAAAGTTAAAATACAACGTGTCAATTCCTTTTTCTTCAAAGTATTCACAACATTCGTATAAATGCGGAATTAAATCTTCGCTAAATACTGCAGCAATGGAAATATGACCTTTGTAGATATCTTGTTTTTGCAAATCGATTAGATAATCAATATTGTCCATTATTTTTTTAAAAGTACCTTTCCCTCTGAGTTTATCATGCTGTGCTTCCAAACCTTCTACACTTACTAACGTGGTGAGTCTTTCAGATATTTTTATCAATGAATCTACTTTTCGTTTGATGGATAGTCCGTTCGTACAAACTACCGTATCTCTCGGATCATTTGCCAATAATTCTACCAATTCATTCCAATATGTATAAATCATTGGTTCGCCGCCCCATAAATAAAAATGTGATTTTGTGTGACGTGTTGCTGCAAATAGTTTTTTTACAATTTCAATGTCTAAATCTCCTTGAACTTTTACTTCGCTTTTGTCTAATTGTCTATGAAAACCAGCATCATTCCATTGGAAACAATGTGTACAACGCAAATCACATCTATTGGTTAGTTTTAATCCTATTTCACGTGGCACTTCTGTGGCAAACGTAGGATCTTTTAATCGTTCCGTATAGCATTTTCGCGTGAAATCAATTTTCTCTTTAAATCGCTGTAATGATTCTACGGTATAGGGTTTGGTGCTTTTTGGTTGCATGATGTGTAGTGTTTGTCAAAGGTTTGTACATGTAATTTGAAAACATGTGATTTCATTTTATGCTTGCTCGCGCTCAATGAATTCTTTTAGTGTTTTGTACGTAAAAAATGTTTTTACATCAACCTCTTCTAAATCAACTTCAACTCCAAAAACATTTTCAATTTCTAAAATAAAGTACATCACATTAAGTGATGTTAATCCGAAATCTGTAGTAAGATTGGTTTCTTCCTGAATATTTTCTGGAGTAATGGTTTCTTCTAAAATTTCGGTGAGTATGGCCGCTAATTTTTCTTTCATGCGTTTGTGTATAATTTTTTATGCGCTATTTCCTTATTGCTTCAATGGTTTTATCTCCGTCTTGATCAAATTTGTGATATTCTCTAACTTCTAAATCGTCATAAAATAAGCAATAGGCTACTTCTCCATTTTTGTGAAAGAACAAAATAATTTGATCCGTAATACATTGCTCGTTTTTTACTGTATAATGTATTTTGTATTTTATATAAAATATACTTCCTGTTTTGAAATATTCACGCGCAATTTCTTCATTACTTACATAAATTGCATCTTCAGTAGGAAAACGCATTTCAAAAACTTTTTCAAATTGTGCTTTCAGTTTTTCTTCAAAAGAGTCTACTTGTACGATTTTCATGTTATATTTTCAATGATTATACTATTTTAATTAATTCGATTTTTTTGAATATATCGATAGTAAATATACCTTTTTTTTGTGTCATTTTTTTGTTGAAGTAAAGAAATGTCTTTTGATTTTGTTACGCAATACGGTTTTAAATCACAAGGCGTCAGTATCTTCTTCATACGTTCCTAAAAAGTGCCCAATTAGATAATTAGCAAGTGCTTTTTTAAAGTTTAAATCCTCGTTGGTAGCTTTGTCTTCTTGGATTAAATATCGTTTGTTGTCGGAATGACTCAGGTGAATGCAATTTCCTTTTTTTATACGTTTAATTTCATGATATTCTAATCTGTACACAAAATCGATATCTTCCCAACCCCAACCGACTAAATCCGAATTCATTCCTCCTATTTTGATAAAATTAGATTTTGACAGAATGACCAAACCTGGACAACTTCTAGCGTTTTCACCTAGAAACATTCGGTTGGTTTCCACAATAACTTCCTTTCCTTTTTGATTTTTAAAACCAATGTAATACGCAATTTCCTTAATTTCACCTTCAATTATTTTTTTGGAACTTCTGTTGCTTTCTGTTGTTTTTTGAAGTGTTAAGAATGAATTTTCATCTTTCAAATCTGCTGTTATGGTATTGATAGCGTCGTTCAGTACAATATCGCAGTCTAATATAAATAGTGTTTCATTTTTAGCATGATACGCGCCAATATTTATGGCTTTCGATTTGTTAAAAACCTCACTTTCTATATGTATTATTTTGATGTTTTTCAGTGCAGACGCAGTTACAATTGTATTGATTTCCGCAATATTTCCACCAAAATTGACAATAATGATTTCGATGTGATCAAAATTGAATGTATCATGATTCTTTTCTAAACTCTGCGCCAAATCTGGTCGGTTGCTCCACGGAATAATAATACTTACATTCATGCTGTTTTGTGTTGAGAATATACTAAAGCTCCTATTGAGAGTAATTTTAAAAGCGCGTTAGTGTCTAATTTAAACGATAATTTTGTTTGTAATTCGTCATAATCAATACCTTCTTTACAAGCGTCTATAATTTCTTTGGTTTGATTGGTAAAAGGTATTTGTAATGGCCAAGCTGGATCTTGAAATGTAATTTCGTTGTCTTGAATTGTATAGTTGCTGAACGTTTGTAGCGAAAGTATATTTGAAAATTTTATGTTTTCTATTGAAGTATTGCAATAAATTTGTGCCACTTTTTTATAATAATTCCATGAAGGTTTTACGTTTGGCAAATAGTTATTTTCTTCATAGGGTACGAAATCTAAATTCCCTTCCATATTGCTTGCGGCTAATTCAGTATTTGCGGAAATATTAATGATGTCAACCAAATTTTGAGCACAACTTTGAAACGAATAGTATTTTTCAGCTCTTTCCAAGCAATTGTTGGTTACTTTTTCTTTTAAAGCGGTATCATGATAGAGTTCTTTTATGAATTCTAATCCTTCGTAATATGCTGATCTGATACCTGATGCTGCACTCCAAGTGTCTAATAAGAAACCCGTTTTTTGATGTACAATGGAGTCTTTCAATCCGCCATAAGCAGTTCCAATAACAGGCGTTCCACATTTCATCGCTTCAATTGGTGCATAGCCAAAGTTTTCATCTAAAGAGTTTGTTGGATGTATTAAAAAATCTAACGCGCCATAGGATAGTGTTAATTCTTCATTACTGAGATTTGACTGAAATTGAAATATGTTTTCACTTAGTCCTAACGAACTTATGAGTTCATTTATGTACAAATGATATGCGTCTTCTGTTTTTTGCCAATTTAGAATTGGATAATCTACCCAATAATCACCAATTATAATCAGTTTTACATCTTTCGTAATTTCATGTTTTACTTTGTGTAGCATGTAAATGGCTTGATGTAGATTTTTTTGAGGTAAAATCCGAGCTACATATCCTAACAATAGTGTGTTCTCGTTGATATTGAATACAGATTTGCAATCATTTTTAGAATAGTTCAATGCTATATCTTTGCTTATCGGTAACTTGAGTAAATGCGTGTTTGGTGGCGTTTTAAATATTTTTTGTAAAATGGTTGTATCGCTTGTGCAATTTACGATGAAAGCATCATGAGCATTTACTTTTTCAGCATTGTTGATTAGAAATTCATAGTTTAAAACAGCGCCACCGTGCAAACAAAACACAACAGGTACTTTAATGTTGTGTTTGTGTTCCCAAACTAAGTTCCCGAAAAAATTAATAATGACATCAAAGTGCTGCAGTGTGTCAAAAAACTCTTGTTCGCTATGAATTAAAATAACATCGTGCGTCTTTTGTAAACTTTCTACATAAAATGTTTTTGTTCTTTCCAGACTGAGCCAACCTTTTAGACCAATACATACAAAGCCGATTTTTTTTAACGTCATAATTTTATACTTCTAATTGTAGCATTTTGTTCGAAATTTTCTCTTCACTTAAAGCTATCAATTTTATAAAGTCTTGCACAATTTTATCGGTAGCTACTTCTTCATTGTATAACATGTATAGACGTCCACAATTGTACCAAGCATTATCAATTAAAACATCTAATTCTGGCACGTTTGCTTGAATGTGTTGGTGTATTTTTTCTAAATCTGAAAATAAATCTTTGTATGCTACATCTTCAATGTGCAGTTCTACACCAATAGAATTATTAACGGTGTATTGTACAATTTCAAAATGTACCGAACGCGGCCATTTGTTTGGATGGTATCTTCGAAAGTGTTCAAAACCTCCTTTTAATTCCAGCTTGCTTTCTTTTAAAATTTCATTTTCTAACACTTCATTTAGTCTTGGTAAAACGTTGTATTCTTTAACGGAGAATAAGAAGTATTCTTTGTAATGTTGTTCATCAATATCAACCGAACTTAATGTTTCATTTTCTTCTTGAATTGCGTCTAAATCCACCGTATATAGTTTTAGCTTTTCATTGATATTAAAATCAGTAGCTAAGTTTAGCTTTTTATCAATATGCTTTGAAATTTCAAACAATAGTAATGATGCTCTTCTGTAATGTCCTAAAGAAAGGAAGCTTTCTAAAAAGCTGATGGCATCTAATCCGAAGTGATGTAAAAATCTATTTGCCGTATTAACCGCTTTGATCATCAAATTATAATGCACCATGTCTATTTTGAATCCGTTCAGCATTCCAAAACAAGCATTTTCAATGGCATGTCCTAAATAATACACATGATTCTCAAAATAGCTAAGAATGACCATTTTATCTCGTATGGATGTTAGCAAACTAAGATCGCCGTCTTCATCAAGTATTTGTTCAAAGATGAGTTGTATTAACCCAACCATTTCTGTTTGTCCATCTAAAAACCGTTGTGCGTCTGGCTTGTATTTTTCTAATTGTGGAACTTTGGAAGTAATGGCACATAATCCTTCTGACAAATGGAATTTACGACAAACTTCAAATCCTCCGTAATCATGTGCATCAATTCCTCTGTGTATTAATTCTTCTAAATTATGTGAAACACCATTGAGGTAAAATATATTTTCTAAGTCGTTTTTTTCATAATTGTTTGCAAAGGCAAAAAGCAAGTGACCTAATTCTTCTCCTTTATTTTTATTAATCCAAACACTGTTGAATGCTAAATCTTTTAAGGAATGATTTTTCACTTTTACAGTATCAAAATCAACTCCTGCCATACTTGTGTACGCTAACGATTGCCACGGATGAAAATCTCCTTCTGGATCGCATTGTTTTATATAAGGTTGATTATTTTTATAGAAAATGAAATCTTCCATTTTTTCAATAATGGGCGCGCCTTCATACGTAAAGTTTCCCCAACCGCATATCAAATGCGACAAATTGGGCAAACTGTTTCTTTCTACAATTGTTTTGACATTATTTTTTAATAAGATATTTACCTTTTTATCTACTTTGTTTAGTAAGTCACTATCTAATTGTTGGGGAGTTTGTTTTATGGTAGCTTTTAATTTTTTTAGTGCTTCTTTTTCTAGATCAGAAAGCGCTATCGGAAACCATACTTTTTCCTCTTTTTTCATTGTAGATTTTTTTTAAATAAAAAAAAGCGAATGTTGAAAAACACATTCGCTAATTAATTAAACTAATACTTTTTAGTTTTTAAGCTTACTACTTAAATTGATTATCCCAAAGGATTAGTTGCTTGTTGCAGTAGTGATTGGAGCCGCTAGAGCGTTATCTGCTGTTCCTAATCCACCACCTTCTTCTTCTCCACAACATCCTTGTGTGCAACATCCTGCTAATAATCTTCCACCTACTAAATTAGCTTCTTCCAATTTAGTCAGCATAGCTTGCTTTAATGCGTTTAAATCTTTTTTCGAATGGTTCATAATGTTAAATTTATTTATTTTCTTACAAGAATAATTAGTATCAAATGTATACTTTATTACATTGGATAACAAAAAAATACTGTTAAAACTGAACGCCATTTACATCTCTTGTTTCAATTGATTTTCTTCTCTTTCGTTGAATATTTTTAGTTTTATTTGATTTGAAATTGTATGAAAGTGCTATCCGTACTCTTCTTGATTCTGGCTCAAATAAACCTACTCTGTAAGCGTTGTCCGTTCGTATTTCATATTCCGGATTGTACGTATTGAAGATGTCGTACACTTGAATGGCGATATTTCCATTTCCTTTAAAAATTCGTTTACTGTATCCAAAATCAACTTTACCGTACGGATTTCTTCTTCCTTGCGGGAAAACTGCATTTCCTTTGTATCGAAAGTTGAGTTGAAAATTATGTTTCTTCCACTTGAATCGATTGTAACTTCTTAAATAGTATGATGTAAATTCTCTTTCAATGATTTGCGTGTCAATTAATGTTCTTATGACCGCATTATTTACATCAACTGTGTTTGTTACGGTGTACCAATTATTTATTTTCCATCTGCTAGACATTTCCAAACCGTACGCGTTATCACTTTCAATATTTTCCAGCGTGAATATGTAGATATCCGAATTTGCATTCGATGGTCTTTGGATATGCGAAATCCGATCATTCATATTTTTGTAATACACGCTCGTAGACAAGTTGAATCCGCCTTTTTGATAATTGTGAGAGATTTCAAAAGCGTTGATAAATGAAGGCTCTAGTTCAGGATTTCGAACTGCAAATGATGTTGGAGAAAAATATTTTGGAATCGTTGTCAATTGCCAATGTTGCGGTCTTACCAATCTTCTATTGTAATTAAACGCTATTGAATTTGCATCATTTAACGTGTTGGAAACAAATACACTCGGATATAATTGTGTGTAATCGTAATCAAAATTTTCGCTATTTAATGCCAGTTCTCGCTTTACATATTCCGTTCGCAATCCGGCAGTTACGCTCCATTTGTCAAAAGTTCCGTTGTAATTAAAATATCCAGCAATTATATTTCTTGAAAAATTATAATCTAACGCAAAGTCAGGAAATACTGGGTTATTTATACTTGTATTTTGCAAAAATTGATCAATATTTTGAAAACTCGATTGCAATCCGAGATCAAACGAATGTTTCGAAGATATTTCCTTCTGATAATCCACATTAAATTGCGCAAAATTTCCGCTTCCGTTGTAATTGTACAGTAGTGTATTATTGTCTAGTGTACCTTCAGCTATTTGTTCAGCTTCACTTTCGTTAGGCGACCACAAAAAATAAGCTTCAATGTCTAGAAAGTGATTTTCGCCATCTAAAATCTTTTTGTAACCAACTGTCAAATCGTGATTATTGTATTCATAATCTGTTTCATGAAAACTCCTTTCTGTATCATTGACAAGAAACTTTGAAATCGCTTCTGGTGAAGATATGTTACGCTTGTAGTTTACGAAAAGTTGATTTTTATCGTCCACGAAATAATCAACTCCAAACGTAAAAGCACGGTCATCAGCTCTGTTTACGTTTTCGGTAATTTGGAGAATATCATTTAAAAAATCTTCCGTTCTACCTTCAAAATAATTTTTGCTTTTACTGTACGATATAGAACTATTAAAACTAAATTTATCTACCGTATAATTAGCGGAAATACTAGATCGGTATTTCGCAAAAACTGATTGCGTATAACTGAAATTTCCATTAATATTCAATCCTCTTTCTCTGTTTTTTTTCAGGATTACATTTATAATACTGGAACCATCTGCATCCCATTTTGCTGACGGAGAAGTAATTAATTCTATCTTGGAAACATTAACAAGCAATAATTGATCTAAGCTTCTTTGCGTTGGTTTGCCGTCAATAAATATTCTGACATCCGTGTTTCCACGCATGGAAATTGTACCATTTTCATCAATATCAACCGAAGGGATATTTTCCATGATTTCGGTTATAGATGCGCCTTCATTCATAACATCGGCATCAACACTAACAATCACTTTTCCGTTTTTTCGCTCTATAAGTTTATCATCAGGTGATGCTTCAATAACTACTTCATCTAAACTGTCTATTTTTTTTTCTAATTGAATACCATCAAAAACTAAATTAGAAGCCAATTGATTGATCGGAATGAATACATCTGTATATCCTACACTTTGAATTTTAAGTACATAGTTTCCTTTTTCAATTTCCGTTAGTAAAAATTTTCCTTCCTTATCGGAATTCACTTTTTGAAATATTTTATCTTTAAGGATTAACGATATTGTACACAATTCAATAGGCGTTTTATTTTCCTGATCTAAAACGGATCCTTGTATGGAAAAAGTTGTCTGCGCATAAGTATTTATTGAAAATAGAACAATAATTAAGAAATTAATCCCATATTTGAAAACCATAATTTCGTATAATTTAAGACACTAAAAGTATAAAAATAAATAATATAAATGGTACAAAAAGCGGTAATATTAGCTGGCGGAAAAGGGACAAGACTCGGAAAAATTTCTGAGAAAATTCCTAAATCCCTACAACTCATAAACGCGATTCCGATATTGCATCATCAAATAGCGTTGTTAGCGAAATATGGAGTTAGCGAAATTTATATTATTACCAATTATCTGTATGATAAAATAGAAGATTCTCTACAAGAAATGCAACAGTATAAAGACTTAAAAATTGTTGTTCACAAGGAAAGTAAAGAATTAGGCACTGTTGGCGGAATTAAAGAAATTGAGCACCAATTGACAGCCGATTTTTTTGTGTTATACGGAGACATTATGTTGGATGTAGATGTAAGCCGAATTGCAAAATTTCACTCAAAAAACAAGTCTGATGCTACACTAGTTGTGCATCCCACAGATCATCCAAAAGACAGTGATTTGTTGGGCGTAAACACATCTGACAAAATAATTGAATTTTATCCCAAGCACGAAAGAAATCTTGAAGCTGTACATCCAAACATCTCAAATGCAGGCTTGTATCTTTTTACACCTAAACTATTTCCGTTTTTAGCTAAAGGTGTAAAAGCTGATTTTGGAAAAGATATTTTCCCGAAAATTGTTGACAAACTCAATATGTACGCGTACAACACGCCGGAATATTTGAAAGATATGGGCACGCCTGATCGTATTGAAAAAGTTCGAAACGATTTTGCAACTGGAATCGTTCAAACTAAGAACTTAGAACACAAGCAGAAAGCTATTTTTTTGGATAGAGATGGCGTTATCAATAAACTGTCCGGTTACATTAGTAAACCTGAGCAATTGGTGGTTTTTGAACATGCAATTAAAGCCATTAAAAAGATTAATGCCTCCGATTATTTGGCTATTGTCATTACAAATCAGCCTGTAGTTGCGAGAGGACTGTGTTCTATTGAAGAATTACA
Source organism: Kordia sp. (assembly GCF_965283645.1). Lineage (GTDB taxonomy): Bacteria > Bacteroidota > Bacteroidia > Flavobacteriales > Flavobacteriaceae > Kordia. Next base: position 2,034,674 of record NZ_CBDIPG010000001.1, read on the forward strand.
ACAAATTCATCACACCTTAGAGTTTACGTTAGGCAATTCCGGAGCAAAATTAGATGCCATTTTCTTTTGCCCACATCATCCCGATAAAGGCTTTGAAGGCGAAAATATAAGCTATAAAAAAGAATGTACGTGCAGAAAACCTAATATTGGAATGATTGAAAACGCTGTGGCAAAATTTAATATTGATGTAAAAAAATCATACGTTATAGGTGATACTTGGAGAGATATTGAATGTGGCACAAATGCGAAAATGAAAACCATTTTGGTTGGCGATTCTAAGGAAGGAATTGGCACAAATCCTACTTCAAAAGCGAAACATTTACTGGAAGCAGTACAACAGATAATACACTAATTATGATAATTACAAGAACGCCTTTTCGGATCAGTTTTGTTGGCGGCGGCACAGATATTCCTGAGTTTTTCAAGTTACACAAAGGCGCTGTGCTCAGTTCTTCTATAAATAAGTACATGTATATAAGTTCGCATCCTTTTTTTGATAAAAGTAAAATACGACTCAAGTATTCTCAAACTGAGACGATTTCCAATATCGGCGAAATACAACACGAACTTTTAAAAAGAATATTTACTGAAATGAATGTGAGCAATGGAATAGAACTTTCGTCCATTGCAGACATTGTATCAGGAACCGGAATGGGTTCTTCTTCCGCTTTTACCGTTGGTGTTTTGCATAATTTGGCAATACAAAATGGAGACCTTATTGATAAGAATGATTTGGCACAAAAAGCTTTTGAAATAGAACAATCATTATACACTTCCATTGGAAAACAAGATCAATACGCGGCAAGTTTTGGAGGTTTAAATGTATTTGATTTTTCAAAAGATGGAACTGTAACTCGCACACCAATACGACTAAATTCAGATTTCAAAACGGCACTTAATAAAAAACTCTTGCTATTTTATGTAGGAAGTAGAAAATCGACTAAAAACATTTTGAACTCGTATGAATATGAAAAAAAGAGAACTGTTTTAATTCAAATGAGCGACTTAGTGTACGATTTAAAAAATGCCTTAGAAAAAGAATCTTTTAATGCTTTTGGCGAAATTCTTCACGAAGGTTGGTTGTTAAAAAAGTCTATTTCCAATCAAATATCGACAACCGAAATAGATGCTATTTATGAAACTGCTTTGAAACATGGAGCAAAAGGCGGCAAACTTTTAGGAGCTGGCACAAGCGGCTTTATGCTGTTTTATTGTGATGAGAAATATCAAGCCAATGTGATTGAAAGTTTACAACCAAAGTATAGAAAATTCGATTTTTCTTTTGAAGAAGATGGCTCTACAGTTATTTTTAAAGATACGTTGACTTAATTCATAGCTATTATGGAAAAAACAATCAAAAAAAGAAACATAGCATTTAAAGTGTTGGACAATCATAGAATAGAAGGCTATTGTCCAAATGGTTTTTTTACAGATTGTATTCAAAATGGAGATTGGGAAGAAGAAACATTTATCATTTTAGAAAAATATGCCACTACAAATAAAGTCTACATAGACGTTGGTGCTTGGATTGGCCCTACAGTTTTATTTGCTGCTCAATTGTATGAAAATGTAGTTTGTTTTGAACCCGATCCGATAGCGTTATTAACGTTAGAATACAATTTGTTGATTAATGATTTTGAACATGTTATTTTGGAGAAAAAAGCCTTAGCAGGTCATGTTGGTACAATTAAATTTGGCGGTAATTGGGAAATGGGCAATAGCGAATCTACACTATTGGTAAACGATGCTACTTTTTTATCAAAATATGATGTTGAAGGACAAAGAGGAACGTACAAATCACGCACGGAAAACAGTATTGAAGTGCCGTCAATTACCATTGAAAAAGTTATGGATACGCATGCGATTGATCCGAAAACTATTGCTTTAATAAAGATGGATATTGAAGGTGGAGAATATATAGTATTGCCAGCTATGAAAGATTTTTTACAAACAAATCAACCTAATTTTTACTTATCACTTCATTTTGTGTACTTGTTAGATTTTCAAGTTGATGAAATATTAGCTATTTTATTTCAAATTTACAACAGATGTTATACCATTATTGATGGAAAAGAACTAGAAATGACCAAAATTGAAATTATGCAAGAAAAGATAGAACACTTGGTTTTTGAAAACACTATTGAGCATCCGTAAATAAATCATTTACCAACGCTCTTTTAATAGCATGAAAGCAAGAAAGATGTACATCTTCTGTAATTTCCATATCGTGAATTGGAACATGCATGTGTTTGGTAGCTATTTTTTTTAATTCGCCTCCATCAAATCCACAAAAACCTATCGTTTCTATATTTTTGGAATTTGCATAGCTTATGGCGTTTATGATATTTTTCGAATTTCCACTTCCCGAAACTCCAATAATTACATCTTGTTCTTGTAGCATATTTTTTAATTGTTCTCTAAAAATTTCTTCATAATGAAGGTCATTTGCAATAGCAGATAACACCGTAGTATTATCGTTTAAACACACAATACGCAAACCTTTTACCGTTTTTAAATAATCACCCGCTACATGAGAAGCTGTAGCGCCACTTCCGCCATTACCAAAAATATAAACCATTCCATTTCGCTGATAACACTTTAATATGCTATCTTTAATAATCATCAAATTATCGGTATCGATTTTTGAAATTGTATCTTTTAAATCACTGAAGTATTGCATTATAATTCTCTGTAAATTATGTAATAGTTTGCGTTAAAGCTACTTAAATTCGATGATTTAAAAACCTTTATTATTTCGTTCACAATGTGTATAAATTTACCTTTATTATAAGAAAAATCAAAATTAATTACACTATTATCTTATACCGATATTTTATATTTTAAAGTATCTTAACGTATAAAATTTGTCGAGTTTACTCAAGGAAATAAAATGTTTATAAACCTTTACTTTGGAAAATGATACGTTAGCTACGATCATAAAAAAATTTCCAAAACCGAAAACAATTGACCATCTTTGCTTTTGTGGTGAAATAAACGTTGCGCGAAGCTATTTTCTAAAAGCATAAACATGGAAGTAAAAATTAAGAAATACGCTAATTTATTTGAAATCTATCGCAGCAATTTGCTAAACAATCCGAAAAGCACTTATATCGTACATAAAAAATCTCAGTATACGTATGCGGATTGTAATCACATCATCGATAGAATTACTACTTATTTACAATGCAACGCAAGAAAAAATGAACTTGTTGTCGGTCTTAATTTTTCGGATCAATTCAAATTTATAGTTTCGTTTTGGGCGTGTACAAAATTAGAAGCAACTATAATTCTTATTCAACAGCCAAACGCTCATTCAAAAATAAGTGAGTTGGAAAACTTGAACATGGAAATGGATGTAATGTTGTCTGATGATAATTTTGAAACAATTCATGAAGATAAAATTGATTTCATTACACCTTCCAAAGAAATACATTCCAACACATATATAGAAAACTCCGAGCGGTTAGGTTATATTTATTTTTACACAAGTGGAACAACTGGGAAGTCAAAATTTGTAAAAACTACTTATTATCAAATCGTACATGCCATCAATTGTATTCAGGATGAAGAATTGATGCCGTATGCAAAACATCAAAATGTTTTAATCACCGTGCCTCTATTCCATTCATATGGTTTAAGTTGTTTAGTGGAATATACCGCAGGAAACAGCAAAATAGTACTTCCACCTACAAAAGATTTCATCACTCCGATACAATGTTTATTTGATAAAAGCATCAGTGAACATATTTCTGCAATAGAAGGCGTTCCGTATTTTTACCAACAAATGGCATTATTGTTAAGAAGAATGCAATTACCTTGCTTACAACACATTGGAATGGGCGGCGATACGGTATCACAAAAATTAGTAGATAAATTTCATGCTAAAAATGATAGTGTAACATTTTCAATTCGGTACGGAATCACGGAAATTCCTTCTGTAATTGGTATTCGCTATTTTACCTATTCAACAGATTGCAAACCTAGTAAATTAGGCAAGATTCCGTCAATTTATAATATTACTATTGAAAAAGATCAGGAAGATGCTACTATTGGAGAGTTATCGATTGTACATCCGTTTCTTCCCAATGAGAAAAAGAAAATACAAACTGGAGATTTATTTGAACATCTCGGAAACGAATTTAATTTTATTTCAAGGAAAACGTTTCTAAAGTACAAAGGCTATAAAATAAACCCGATTGAAGTTGAAACTCATGTACTTGCACATCCAGAAATTGACGATTGTAAGGTTTTATTAAGTAATAGAATCTTAACAGCGGAAATTGTAACAAATGATCAGACAATAACTTTGGGCAGGTTGAAAGAATTCTTGAAACCGCGACTTACAGGTTTTATGATTCCAGATACTATTGAAATTGTGGAGTCTATAAAACGGACGAAAACTGGTAAAATAATTAGACATTGATTATGATTAAAATATTAACTTTTTTTGATTGCTACAATTACGGCGCGTACTTACAAGCGTATGCGTTGCATAAATTTTTAATAGACAATGGATTGGAAAACGAATTCATTAATTACAGAACTAAGAAAAGTATCAAAAATGAGTTGGCTAACGAATTAAAACCAGGCGCTAAAAATTTTGTATTATATTTTAAACTCTTAGGTAAAGTGTTAAGTTTCAAGCTTCATCAACGAAAGTTAAAGAAAACAAAACCAATTCATGTCTCAACAGCTCTTAAAAACGAAACATTTGATAAAGTCGTTATTGGGAGTGATCAAATTTGGTGTTATACACAAGAATGGGGCGGCATAGATACTACTTATTTTTCGGATAATATAGAAGCAGAAACCATCATTTCGTACGCTGCAAGTTTGGGTCCAGATAATTATAATAAACAACATCCAAGGTCAATTTTACGCTTGATGAAAAGATTTAATCATGTCAGCGTTAGAGATTACAATACGTTACACTTTGCCAAATTGGCGCGTCCGGATGATAAAAAAGGACCACATTTAGTATTAGATCCGACGTTGATATATGATTTCAAAAACGAGATTAAAACACCTACTGCCAAAAACTACATTGTATTTTATTCTGATAAACTTGAACCTTCAGCAGAGGTTATTGCTACTATAAAAAAGGTTGCAAAAGAGCGAAATCTTCAAATAATTTCTTTGGGAAAATCGTATGATTGGTGTGATAAAAATATCATAGCATTATCACCTTTTTTGTGGATGGGCTACATGAAAAACGCAGCCATGATCGTGACCTGTATGTTTCACGGATTGCTTTTTTCGGTGAAGTTTCAAAGAGAATTTATGATGTTTTTAAACGCGCACAGAAAAAACAAATGTTTAGATTTCTTAAATAGAATCGGGCTTGAAGATCGAGTGATTGAAAAACCTAAAGATGTTGTCAATTTGTTCAATTCCAGCATAGATTACAAACCTGTTGATTCGTTTTTGAAAACGGAAATGGAATATTCTCAAAATTTCTTGATAAGCACGCTAACAGACGAATACAAATAACGGAACTAGTTTTTTAACTTTTAATATCTGACACAATTTCAGAGATCAAATCAGGAAGATCCGTTTTTATCTTTTGAATATTTTCATGAAATTCACGAAGCAACTCTTTTGAAAATCCTTCTTTTTGCCATGTTTCAAATGAAGTTCCAATTTGAAGTCGCTCAATCAAGATTCGATTTCCTTCTTCGTTTTCTCCCATCGGTTCCAAATATAGTAAAGGCGTTCCTGTACTAATTGAATCTACTAATGTCATTCCTCCAGGTTTCGAAATAATTGCTTTGCTGTTTACAATCAAATCCAACACGCTATGATATTCAAAATTTTCAGTATAAGCTATATTTTCTTTGGAATTTATTTTGCCCAATCCTGGAAAATACGAAGCGTGTGCACGATGTTGAATAGGATTCCAAGTTGGATCATTTATATAATAAGCAGTCGCTTTTTCTTGAGGAATATACTTTGAAAAATCCTTTACTAATATTTTTTTAATCAATGTTTCAGGCAATTGTTGCGTGGTTTCCAAAAAGTTTCCAAGTGCCCATCCTCCACCATGAATTACAACAGCTTCTTCCCTTTCATCATATGGAATATACTGTAATGTAGGTATTGATAGTTTATAGTTTATTTTGCTTTCGGTAAGATTTAAAAAAGAATACGTTTTCTGTATGGCAAGCTCATCATTGATTCTCCATGTGACTGCATCACCAGCATCCAATCTACATAATTTCACATTAACTTTTGGGACAGATTTAGCATATAAAGACAGTACATCTAACCAAAGTCCGGAAAAGCATAAAAATTCAGAAACATTTGCCTCTTTCCACTGTTTGAATAATGTTTTCATCTTATCTAGATCAAACATTTCAGATGAATTAATGGACAATTTTGTAGCGAGCTTGGCAAGTTTGTAATTTTTGCTAAATGCAATTTTTGAAGCTTCAAATGTCTCTCTTTTTGCATCTGTGAATACATCTTCAATCAGTAACACTTCGCTGTCAAATTCGGCTGTTTTTAGACCGTTAGCTACAATACGAGCCGGAAAGTACACTCCAAATCCGAAAAGAGAAGTTAGAATTTTTGGTGCGGCCATTTTTTATATATTACTTTTGATTACAATCTATTTATGCGCAGATAGCAACATTCGTTTTCCTTCAACTTGCATTATTTTTTGCGATACATTCTTTGATGAATTTCTCTATATACATGTACTTTTTAAAATACCTCAGATCTAAACTTCCTACATCAATTTCAACATCAAATTCATTCTCTAATTCCAATATAAACTCTAAAAACTGTAATGAATTCAATCCAATTTCATCAATCAAATCAACTTCATCAGTCAATTCATTTGGCTGTATATTTTTAGACATAACTTCAGTTAATACTTTCGCTACTTTTTCTTTTAAAAGATTCTGATTATAATCCATTTTGCACTATATTTAAATTCTTAAGCCCTAAAGTAGGGCATTTGAATATACTATTCTCATTTTAAATACAAATTATGAAATATTTTAAGGTTTTAATAATTATAAGTTTATTAATAATTATTCCATTCCTTGTTTTTTCAAGCTTCCAAGCGAATACAGAAAAAATCGTTGATGAAGAAACACTTCCAACAGCTATTGTTGAAGATGAAATCTTAACAGGTGCAGACCAAGTAGCCATATATTTACCCTATTTACGAGATAAAAAAGTTGGACTTTTAGTGAATACTTCTTCCATCATTGAAAGCACTTCACTAGTGGATAGTTTGCTCGCTCACGATATTAATATCAAATACATTTTTGGCCCAGAACATGGTTTCCGATCAAATGCAGGTAACGGAGTTTCTATTAAAGACGAAGTTGATCCTACTACCGGAATTCCTATCATATCATTATACGGTGGCACAAGAAAACCTTCAAAAGCGCAAATGGACGCACTGGATTTGATTGTGTTTGATATACAAGATGTAGGCTGTAGATTTTTCACTTATATCAACAAGCTGTATGATATTATGGAAGCTTGCGCTGAAAACAATAAGGAGTTGATTATTTTAGATCGCCCAAATCCGAATGGCTTTGTGGACGGACCTGTTTTAGATATGAAATTGAAATCAGGAATAGGAAAGTTTCCAGTTCCTATAACACATGGAATGACTATGGCAGAATTTGCACAAATGATCAATGGAGAAGGTTGGCTTCCCAATAAAGCTAAATGTAAACTTCGTATCATTCCGCTTAAAAATTACACACATTCCACATATTATGAATTGCCTGTAAGTCCGTCACCTAATCTCAACACCCAAGAATCTATCATGTTGTATCCTTCATTATGTTTATTTGAAGGAACAATAATCAGTCAAGGAAGAGGAACCTATATGCCGTTTACCGTTTTAGGAAACCCTAAATTAAAAGATGCATATAAATTTTCATTTACACCAAAAAGCATAGCAGGTATGAGCAAGAGTCCGTTACATATGAATGAAACCTGTTATGGAATAGATTTAAGAGATTATGATGTGAAACAACTGCTTGAAACAAAACAAATCAATCTGAAATGGTTGATGGAGTTCTACGAGAAATATCCAGATAAAGCACGATTTTTTGACAGATCACAAAGTGCACAAATGGGAGACTTTGATAAATTAGCGGGTACTGTGAATCTAAAAAAACAGATCATAGACGGAATGTCTGAAGAAGAAATAAGAGCAAGTTGGGAACCTGAATTATCAGCATACAAAACAATGAGAGCGAAATATGTACTATATGATGAGTAGTGCAATTTTTTGCTACAATTTCATCATTAACAGCTAAAAAAATTACATGAAAAAAATCGCTTCGCTTTCTGCTATTGAATATGAATTAGGTAAAAGTAAATCTATTGAAACCTTAGATTTTTTAAAAAATGACCAAGATCAATTAAATAGTTACAAAAAAGCGGGAGCAGCATATTTTGCAGAATCCGAACTATCAAATATGGATCTTTGCTTTACAGCAATCAGCAAAACACTAAATGCTACTGCTGTTGAAAAAGACTCAATTGATGTAGTTTTATATGTTTCTGAAAATGCTACACGAGGTTACAGTATCAGTATAATTGATATCAATAAATTGTTGTTACGACTTGGGTTAAACAAGGCATTACCAATTGGAGTTTCTCTTTCGGATTGTGCTAATATCATCACAGGTTTACAAGTGGGAGCAAGTATGATTGCTTCTGGAATGGCAAACAATATTCTTTTGGTATGTTCTGATATAATAACTGGTGGAGACGAAAAGCGAAAAATGGATCGTGATACTTCAATTTTTAGTGATGGAGCAGTCAGTTGTATTTTAAGTAAACCCGGGAATGGTGACTTTGATATTTGCAGTATAATTAATGAAAATTTATCGGCTTTATGGGAACATGATGCAGAAACACACGAACACGAGTATTCTATGGAAAAGTTTAAAATTATGCATCGCATCAGCCGAGCTATTCTGAAGGAAAACACTATAAAACCTGTAAATCTCAAAAAAGTATTTGCCAGTAATTATTCCCTAGCGACTACTAAATTATTTGTCAAAATGACTGGTTGTAAGGCTGACAAAGGATTTTACGATAATATTGGACGATTTGGTCATACACTAGCCGGAGACATCCTTATCAACCTCAAAGATTTCTGCAAAGACAACACCTTAAATGCAGATGATACTTTCCTTTCGCTTGTAGATTCATATTCTACTTGTGGCGCTATGGTGTTTCGTAAAAAATAAAAAAGCAAGCTGATTATGTTAGCTTGCTTTCCGTTTATTCGTGACCGCGAACCTTCAAAGTTCGAACTTTTTAGTTGAGGATTTGAAGGCGATTGGTTTGTTTTTTGAGAAGAATTCGCATTTATTAATTGCACCTTAATTTTGATTTCATTTATAATTTCTTTAGTTTTAATAAAACTAATCCTACTTTTGAAAGACTCTAGGTTAGTTATAATAGAATAGTAGGAATTTCTGTTATAAATACGTTAGTTGAAATCACTAAATGATATGAATTTTTTCAAAAAACTCTTTAGAAAACGTAAAGAAGAAGTCAAAAAAGTATCAGATAAAAACAGTCATCATTGTATTACATGTGGTACATGCATTGGAACAGGTGTAATTAAGACTTCAGATAAAATACGAATTTGCCCTTACTGTGGAGGTAACTACTTTTTACGAAATGAGGAAAAATAAACTTCTTGAAACTATAACAACACGGTTTTTCTTCTGGACTGTTATATTAATTGTATGCGTTTTTTTAAGCTTATATTTTTTCCTTTCTACTAAATTAGGCTATAATATTTCTGAATTTAATAAGGTAGTTGATACTATATTAAAATCTCTGGCTGTAATACTTGGATTAATTTGGTTTGGAAATAGATATTTTAAGGAAAGAAAAGACATTCCCAAATTTGATATTCAGGTGGATTTTAACACTATTAAATTAGATTCAGGACAAACATTGTTAATATATAGATTAGACTTATTCAACAAAGGAAACACCTTATTCAATAATTATGACTTCTTTTTCAGTATTGACGGATTCAGAGTGGATTCTAATTCGATACTCAAGGATAATATTAAAAGATATCCAGTGTCAGGACTTCAAGAAGGAAGACCTATTGAACCAAATTCATGGACAGCAATTAATCATGAAATTCTAATAGGTAGTGAATATCCTGCAATAAGATTTTATTACGAAATAAATGAGAATGATACCATTGTTTGGTCATGGCATAAAACATTTAAACTAGACAGCAACTAACAATAGTGGTTTAGGTGATAACACGAAAGTATAGGTACGAAATAAAGGTCATTGCAAAACTGAAAGGTTAGTGAATAAAAACCCACTAATGTTCATACATGAGAATTTTACCCATAAAAATCTAACTTTTAAATATTTAGAAACCAAAAGCTTACATAAAACTGCCCGCTCGGGTATAAAACAAAAAACCTGTAATTATTTAAATTACAGGTTTTTACAACTTTTGTGACCGCGAACCTTCAAAGTTCGAACTTTTTAGTTGAGGATTTGAAGGCGATTGGTTTGTTTTTTGAGAAGAATTCGCATTTATTAATTGCACCTTAATTTTGATTTCATTTATAATTTCTTTAGTTTTAATAAAACTAATCCTACTTTTGAAAGACTCTAGGTTAGTTATAATAGAATAGTAGGAATTTCTGTTATAAATACGTTAGTTGAAATCACTAAATGATATGAATTTTTTCAAAAAACTCTTTAGAAAACGTAAAGAAGAAGTCAAAAAAGTATCAGATAAAAACAGTCATCATTGTATTACATGTGGTACATGCATTGGAACAGGTGTAATTAAGACTTCAGATAAAATACGAATTTGCCCTTACTGTGGAGGTAACTACTTTTTACGAAATGAGGAAAAATAAACTTCTTGAAACTATAACAACACGGTTTTTCTTCTGGACTGTTATATTAATTGTATGCGTTTTTTTAAGCTTATATTTTTTCCTTTCTACTAAATTAGGCTATAATATTTCTGAATTTAATAAGGTAGTTGATACTATATTAAAATCTCTGGCTGTAATACTTGGATTAATTTGGTTTGGAAATAGATATTTTAAGGAAAGAAAAGACATTCCCAAATTTGATATTCAGGTGGATTTTAACACTATTAAATTAGATTCAGGACAAACATTGTTAATATATAGATTAGACTTATTCAACAAAGGAAACACCTTATTCAATAATTATGACTTCTTTTTCAGTATTGACGGATTCAGAGTGGATTCTAATTCGATACTCAAGGATAATATTAAAAGATATCCAGTGTCAGGACTTCAAGAAGGAAGACCTATTGAACCAAATTCATGGACAGCAATTAATCATGAAATTCTAATAGGTAGTGAATATCCTGCAATAAGATTTTATTACGAAATAAATGAGAATGATACCATTGTTTGGTCATGGCATAAAACATTTAAACTAGACAGCAACTAACAATAGTGGTTTAGGTGATAACACGAAAGTATAGGTACGAAATAAAGGTCATTGCAAAACTGAAAGGTTAGTGAATAAAAACCCACTAATGTTCATACATGAGAATTTTACCCATAAAAATCTAACTTTTAAATATTTAGAAACCAAAAGCTTACATAAAACTGCCCGCTCGGGTATAAAACAAAAAACCTGTAATTATTTAAATTACAGGTTTTTACAACTTTTGTGACCGCGAACATTCAAAGTTCGAACTTTTTGATGAAGGATTTGAAGGTTATTCATAAATTTATGAAAGCTGTTTAACTTTATTGTTTCAATAGCTCAGATAGTATATTGATGTTGTTAGGTAATCTACCTACATTTTGTAGTTTAAGTGCTGCTAAATTTAATGCAATATGCAAACAGTCTTTAATTGAATGCTCTTTTAAATACGCAAATAAAAATCCTGACCAAAAAGCATCTCCTGCACCAGTTGCATCCATAACTTTATTAATTTTTATGGCTGGCATTAGGATTAATTCTTTATTTTTTTGTGATAATTTGACACCATTTTTACCTAAAGTCAAGCATACGATATCCACGCCTAATTCATGGAAAAAAGTAAATATCTCATCATGTAGTGTATGTTTCCCAAACAAGCGTGCAACATCATCTTCACTAATTTTCACTAACGGATTGTAACTACAATATTTTTTAATGATTTCTAATGCATTTGCTTTGTTACTCCATATTTTTTCAGAATAATTAATATCAATACTTAGCCTACATCCTAATTTGTATGCTTCTTTAGCTTTATTTATAATCGTTTCTTGTGCTGGATTTTTACTTAGCGCAAAACAAGTTGTGTGAAAAATTTTTGTTTTTTGAAGTAAGTCTGAAGGGATTTGATCTTCTGTGATTAAAAAATCTGCGCTTCTATATGGAATAAAGTCAGGTGTCTCTTTGGATCGAGACACAAAAATAACTGAAGTTGGACTTTCAAGTGTTTGTTTTATATATTCATTATTTATGTTTATTTCACTAAGTCGTTTTAAAATATAACTCCCCAAACCATCATTTCCTATGCTAGCTACTAATTTAGTTTGCAATCCTAAGCGTGCTGTATTCATAGCAACATTTGTAGGAGAACCTCCTAAATGTCTATGATAATCACGTACCTCATCAATCAGCACACTATCTTGATGTCCAATAAAATCAATCAAAGCTTCACCTACGCAAAGTATATCTATATTCTTATTTGTAATCAAACTAATAACCTTTTTCCGTTAATATATTGTTCTAATAATATTTCTCCTGCGGCGCTCCATGTACATTGCGGAACTCCTACTGCCTGTTGTGTTTTAGTGTTGAAGTTTTCATAAAACCCGTAGTTTTCTTTCGCGTTTAATTCCTTTATCGCTTTTAACACATGCTGAGAGTTTTCAATGTAATTCTGACTCACCAAACTCATTCCATAAAAACCATTTACCATTTGCCATGTACCGCCATTATGAAATTCATACGGAAAGTTTCTAAATTCATATTTACAATTGTTGACAAGTAATTTCCAATCGTCATCTTCTTTTTGAATCGGTTTCCAAAATGCTGGTAATAAGTTTAATGGTAAACTTTCTCTTAATTCCTCTGAATAACTTGAAAGCCTTTTTTGAAACGATGAGTCACCAAACTGTAATAACTGTGCAATGGAATTTGCAAATGCATCAAACATGGTTTGGTAACCCGAAGGATTTACAGAAGCCATCCAATATGGAGTATCTTCTAATTGTTTGTATGCTTTTGGATGAAACGGATTTTGACATGTTGTCTTTCTGTAGTTTTCATTTAATTTTTCTGTGATGCGATCAATTTTTGTTTGAAAATTATCAGATGGTTTTAATCTGTGAACACATCGCAATGCCCACAATCGCAATACTTGATCGTAAAACGTATGTCCTTCCGTAATGTATTCGTCTGCCCAATTTCCTGATCGTGGAACATATAATAAATCATTGTTATTAAATTCCCATGCTTCCAGCAGTTTTAGTCCTTTTTCTATGTTTGGAAGCAATTCGGTCAAAAATTCATCATCCTTCATCATCCAACAATAGTTGCATACGCCAATAATGAACCAAGAAATGGTATCTACTCTACCTGCCAAGCCACCAAAACTCAGTTCCACTTCATCGGTTGACTTAAAATATACATTAGACGGAATTTGTCCTAATTCATGTTGATGATTCGCAAGTGTTTGTAATGTATTTTTAAAAGTATTTACCAAAGTTTCATCACCATCTAACAATGCAGAAAGTCCGCAAATAACGCCATCACGAGCCCAAACACGTTTATAGTTTGTGATATTTTCTGCGCTTGCTAAAAACCCTTTTTCAGAACTTGCCTTCAAAAGTAGCTGTTTGGCTTGTATGTAAGATTGATTTGTCATGCAGCAGCTATTTTTTCTTTTGCTTTGGAGTTTATTAATAACGTACAGATTACACTGATTAAGAGTAATACACCTGCAAATGTGATTGCATTACGCGGATCGTTGTCTAAAAAGTGTTCTAATATATAGCCAAATGATATGGTTTGAAGCAACATTGGAATGACAATCATCATGTTAATAATTCCCATATACACACCATAACGTTCTTTTGGAATGTCATGTACAACCATTAAGTATGGAATTCCCATAATACTTGCCCAACCGATTCCAAAACCTGTAATGGCAAAGAATAATAGATTTTTATTTTCTATGTGAGGAAATACTAAGAATCCAATCGCAGCTAGTAATAAACAAAAAGCATGTACTCGTTTTGGACTGTATTTTTTTGCATATCCTACCAAGGCAAAAGCAACTAAGAAAGTAACGGCGTTGTACCAACCATTTACTAAACCTGTCCAGCTTGTAGCTTGTTCATACGCTTCTGGATTACTTTTTGGTGTGGCATTCCATACAGAAAGTGCAATACTTTTTGAAGAGTTTTGCCAGTAACAAAACAGCGCATACCACTGAAATAAGTATACCAATGCCAATTGCCACATTACTTTAGGCATATCACCAATGGCTTCATAAATTTCTATTAATGGATGGAAAACACTTCTTTTTTCGCTTCGTAAGACTGCGAGCTCTTCTTCTGTTGGAGGAATTTCATTTGTCGTTTTCATTGTCCATAAAATGGAGCCAATTGAACAAACTGCTCCTAGAAAGAAGGAAGCATATACCCAAGTTGGCAACGAGCCAGTGGTTCCTATAAAAATCATTGGAAATATAAATAAGGAAACATTTGCCAATACTTGTCCTATACCTGTAAAAAAGCTTTGCATTTGAAATCCTAAAGGCTGTTGTTCTGCGTCTAATTTATCAGCGATAAATGCACGATACGGTTCCATTGCTGTGTTATTTCCTGCATCTAAAATCCAGAGTAATCCTGCTGCCATCCATAGAGAACTGCTAAACGGAAATGCTAGTAAACAAATACTACAGATAAGCGCTCCAACAAAAAAATACGGTTTTCTACGTCCAAATTTTGGATGCCATGTTTTATCGCTCATTGCTCCAATTAATGGTTGAATCAATAAACCTGTCATGGGACCAGCTAAATGTAGTAAAGGAATTTGCGACGGATCTGCTCCTAGAAAATCATAGATTGGTGTTACCGCACTTTGTTGCAATCCGAAGCTATATTGAATTCCAAAGAATCCAATATTCATATTCCAAATTTGCCAAAAACTTAGTTTAGGTTTCTTAAACTTCATAGTATGCTATTATTTTTCTAGAAATTAGTTAAAATATGCAACGTTAGCTACTCCAATATACGCAAAGGAAATATAGCAATAATTAGGTTTTTCATGTGATGTTTTTATGAGAAAAAGAGTCAATATCAGTTGACATCAACTCTTTTAAACTAATTAAAAAACTTATGGTATTCAAATAATTAAAACATGTATTGTAATGTAAGAGAGATTGATCTTCCAGGTAAAGGTCTAGCTCTTACAATATTTGTTTGTCCTTCTACAATACTTCCTTCCTCTGATTCTGTAATTCCTAAAGAATCAAATATGTTGTTTGCTGCTATGTTTACGTTAAGTGATTTTGTGATTCCAACGTTTATAAAACTGTTTACGATTAAGAATCCTGGCATTACTAATTCATTGTTGTCTTGTGCGAATGCTTTCGATTGTCCTATGAAACTTAATCCTACTGAGTTTTGCTTTTCACTTCCAAAGTTATATGACGGAATTACGTTATAGATAAAATCTGGTTGTCTTCTTGGTGTGTTTCCTGCATTGTCACCAGAATCTACTTCTGCATCTGTCCACGTAACTGCTCCGCGTAAGCTAAAGTCATTAAATCTGTAGAAACCTTCTACTTCAACACCTAACGACTTGTAATCATTTTCTACAATACTGTTTGTTGATGCTTCAAATCCGCCTTCTTCTTCTGTTTTTGCGTAGAATGCTGTTGCGTAAATTGCTCCATTTTCAAAACCTCTTTTATATCCTATTTCTGCTTGATTGATGAAGTCTAATGCGTTGATTCGATCTCCATCTAAATAATCTAATCCTGAGAATAAAATACGGTCTGCTTTTGCTGAAGCACCTCTACTGTAGCGTCCAAAAACAGCTTGATTGTCTTGTAATTTATAGTTTAATCCTACTGAGTATGATACATAATCATAATCATAATCTACTGCCGTAGGATTTGCATTGTCAATGGCAAATACATTTTGCTCTGGTACAGAAATAACGCCGTCATTGTTGACATCAAATTCTCTTTGTGTTCCACCTGTGAACGAACCTGAAACACGTCCTTTGTCGTAACGTAAACTTGCATCAATTGTAAAGTTTTCAGAAGCTTCTAGCGTAAAGTTTACATAAGGTGCAGATACATTGTAGTCTGTATCATAGTTTCTGTGTAAATTTCCCCAAAAAGGAGTTCCGTAGGCATATAAACCATTTTCACTTAATGCGTTGTTTCCTGCATCAAATACATTAATCAATCGTGCATTATCGTCATTTACTTCTTGTAAGTACGAATTCCATAACCATGACATAGAAATACTTTGGAAAGATTTAAAGTATCCTACGGTAACATCTAAGTTGTCAAATGATTTTGATAATTTGAAATCGTTCATAAAGTTATTGAAGTTGTTCAATTCTACATCAAACATGTGAATTCTTGCTACCAAACTGCTTCCGCCTACAGGCGTACCATCTGTAAAAGCTAGTGTTGAGCCTGCTCCAAAAGAATCTGCAATTGTATTTGCATCAGCTATTTGCGATGGAAATGGCGATACAAAAGCTCCATTATTAGCAGAGTAACGTGCGTTGTTCCTTACTTTCCAATCATTCCCTAAGTCGAAATTTGCTTGCATCCCTACAGAAGTAGAAAGCGGATTCATTCCGTCAGTAACATCTCCTCTTTGTACTTGTCCGTCAGCACCGATTCTAACAGTTTGTGTAAGGTTTGCGCTGTGTAGTGAACCTCTTGTTGCATCAAAGTTTGGCGCATTTCCCCAATCAGGATTGCTATTGGTTCCTGTTACTTGTATTGGCATTGGTAAGTATGCAGCAGCTCTATCATTTAGATATTTAGCATACACACGTACAGAACCATTTTCAAATTCTTTTGTTAAGCTAAGTTTCAATTGTCCACCATTGTTGGCTGTAAATCCAGTTTCTCTTACACCTTCTCCAGCTCTGTAAAATCCACCAGCATGAAAGTATAAACCGTCTCCTATTTTTGAACCGTAATTAAAATCTGTTCTAAAAGAATTGTAATCTAAACCAAATGTAGTTCCTATAGCGCCACCTTCATTTTTACCTGTTTTGCTTATGATATTAATAATTCCACCAGGTCCATTTGACGTTAGTGTTGATGCTGAACCTCCACGAATAGCTTCTATTCTTTTTACATTGTAATCAAATCGAGTAAAAATATCTGCGGTTCCAAAAGAAATATCACCATATAATAATACAGGTAACCCGTCTTCTTGTAATTGTACATATTTTGATCCACCAGAAGAAATTGGCACACCACGAACTGCAATATTAGCATTTCCTTCTCCACCAGATGATTCTGAACGAATACCAGGAATTGTTCTAAAGATTTCAGCGGTACTTCTTGGTGCTGATTGTTTGATCGTTGCTGGCTGCATGCTCGTTACCGAAACACTTGATTCTATTTTTGATCTCGGATTTACTACACCAGTAATAATTACTTGATCTAAAGATTCTGCATCATCTGCCAATGTAATTTTAAGTACAATAGCACTTCCGTTTGCATTTACTGATTGATTGTATGTGGTATATCCAACTGAAGAAGCTTTTAATGTATATGTTCCATCTTCTACACCTGTAATAGCAAATTTTCCATCAAAATCAGTAACAGCTCCTTTTGTAGTTCCGTCAAGAATGATATTTACACCTGGAATTGGCATTCCAGCTTTATCATTAACTGTCCCTGAAATTTTGGTTTGCGCAAGTGATATTGTCGTAACCAAAAGTAACAATAAGGAACAAAGACCTTTTAAGTTCGTATAGTTTTTCATTGTATTATTAATAGTTTTTTGGATTAATTTTCAGCTAAATTATATTTATAGCGCTACTATTTTACATTTTTCTCACCGAAAACGTTTTCGATTTTACCGAAAACGTTTTCGATTTTGTATTTTGGTCATTCTATAAATAAAAAAATTATTTTAGTTTCCATGAAACCAGTTACTTTAAAAGATATTGCAGAGAAATTAGGGATTTCTGTCACTACAGTTTCAAAAGCATTAAAAGGTTATCCTGATGTGAGTAAAAAAACGCGTGCTTTGGTAAAAGAACTTGCAGAAACACTAAATTATAAACCCAATGCTTTTGCAGTCAACTTACGAACCGAAGAATCTAAAACAATCGGCTTGATTATTCCTGAAATTGTACATCACTTTTTTTCAAGTGTAATTAAAGGAATTATAAGTCAGGCGGAAAAGAAAGGTTATTTGGTGATTATTTTACAATCTAACGAATCGTACGCGCTTGAAAAGAAACAACTCGATTTATTGATTAGCAAACGAGTAGATGGTATTTTGATATCATTAGCGAATGGAACTGCCGATTTTAAACATATAACAGATGTTATAGATCAAGGAAAACCGATAGTGATGTTTGATAAGATCGCAAAGATTGTTAAGTGTTCAAAAGTTATTATTGATGATCGAAAAGCCGCGTATACAGCAACTCAGCATTTAATTGATACTGGATGCAAGCGCATTGCCCATTTTAGAGGTCCATTATTACCTCAAAATTCTATTGATCGTTTTCTAGGCTATAAAAAAGCTTTGGAAGATAACAGACTGACCTATGATCCATCTTTGGTATATATTTTTGACGACATGACTTTTGAAGTCGGAGAAATGTTCGCCAGAAAAATTTTAGCTGAGCATGCTAATGTAGATGGTATATTTGTGAATACTGATTTGGTTGCTATTGGAGCTATTACTGAATTTAACAGACAAGGTATAAAAATTCCTGAAGATATTTCTATTGTTGGTTTTAGCAATTGGTTTATGTCTTCTGCCATAACACCTTCTTTGACAACTATACATCAACCAGGTTTTGAAATGGGAAAAATGGCATTTAAGCAATTGTTTAAAGAACTGAAGGCTAAAAAGAAAAAGAAAATAATTACTCCAAAAGTTATAGAACTAGAAACAAGTTTAGTTCAAAGGAATTCTACACGATCTTAAATATTAAAATTTAAAGATAAAAGCCTTACTCTAACAGTAAAGTTTTTACTTAGTGACCCGAACAATCAAAGTTCGAACTTTTTGGTGGAGGATTTAAGGGCAATTAGCGAGTTTGTAAAAGAAAATGATTATTTATTAATGGTTTCTTAAAATTGAAAATTGTTTAGAAAAAAATTCTGAATTTTTATTTGCTTATTGAATATAATATATTCATTTAAATTTCCTGTTATTCTTCTTGTTTGAAGTAATTACAGGAAATTTTTTCAATATATATAATAACAATCTGTTTGTGTGTGTGTATTACTTCTTATCAAGTAAATTCAATAAAACATATTAAAAATCTTACCTTTTAATTTGATTTTACATGAAACTATTTTAACTTTAATCAATAACTAAATTTCATAATAAATAGGTTTAGTTATTAGAGAAATTCCTATTACCGACAGTATCTCATAAACTGTGTAAGTAATCAGAATAAACTTAAATTCAGAGTATTTCATAGGAATAAAAATTTAGTACCATCAAACGGGTTAAAAGAGGTTGTCTAAAATAGACAACCTCTTTTTTTATTCAATAATATTCTGGGCAAATATTTGAATTCAATCAAATCTTATTTCCCTCTACATATCTCAAAAGAGTATCAGCCAATAGCTTTGACTTATACGAATATTAAAAAAGTAGCATGTACTTCTAGCTACTAGAACCGCATATCAATATTATTGATAAGCTTTTACAGGAATAAATAATTCCGTTTTACCTATGCGTAAATTTATCACGATACTTTATATATTAGTTTAATAATCCTCAACGAACAGTCAAAAACTACTCAACGACACTTAACAAGCACTTACGAACAGTCACGAACAACCTAATAACAGTCAAACGAAACCTAACGAACTTTAACGAACACCTACGAACAGTCACGAACAGTCAAAAAAAACCTAATAAAAGCCTATGTCTAATACTAAAACTACTATACAGGTTAAACATTCATTGCTAAAATAACTTATCATATAATTATTAATGTATAGGCAAATTTTAAGACGATACCACAACAGTACAATAAGAAGCCTAATTATTAGTAATGTCTATCAATGAACATCAACTAGAATCAACCATTTTCAATTGACATCAACAAGAAATCAACACTTTTGCAACAAAAAATCAACAGAAATCATGGGAGATCAACAAAAAATCAACGAAAATGAATGCTTTCCAATTGAAACCAATTCTTTCCAACCAGAATCAACCCTTACCAATCTAAATCAATGAAAATTGATTGGCTACCAACTAAAATTTCTAAATAACACAAACGATTTGATTAAACATAATAGTAATCAACTGAAATCAACCCTTTTCAATTGACATCAAATACATTATAGTCGACTGTTCCCAATAAAAAAGAATAAAAAATCAACCCTTATCAACCCAAATCAATAAAAGTTGTCAACTTATATTGATTATTATTTTTTTGCATTACCAATTGCTTTTACAAGTTCAGCATATCCATTAATAAAATACTTGGAAACGAAAAGCAATCCGTAAATCACAACACCCAAATGACAACTTTTGTGATAGGGTCTTTTAAAGCTTTTTAGGTCTCTAGGATTGGCTTTACATTTTCTCGAATAGACTCCATATGTAACTGATCCGTAATGGGTCTTTTTTCATTTTATATCATACCGTAAATTTTAAATGATAATACTTCTTTTTTTAATTTGATTACTACTTGTTTTCAGATTCTTCAAAGTCTCTAAACCTCATATCTGAAACAAATATGAAAAACAATAGTGAAGTATCATTTGTTCGGTTTTGTACTTCGGTACAAAACTGAACAAATAGAAAAGTCTATGGCTAGCAAAAACCTTAAAGTAATACTTTAAGGTTTGAGCAAAACAGGAACGGTTCTTGAATTTTTAAAAAGGAAATATGACCCTTAAAAAAGAGAATATATTTAGGTGGGAGAGAAAAAATTGAAAAGGTATTTAGTTGGCAAATCTTAACCAAATGAGAAAAAAATTTGATGAAAAACAAATATTTCCAAATAAAAAAATTGAAATGAAATTTGAATATTTTTTATATTTGAAATTGAAAAACAAATTTAGAAAACAAATTTGAAATTTCTAAAATATCACAAATCATTGATTTTCATAATTTTACATTTTTATAAAATATTTTAAATTAAAAATAAATTCCAAATTTTTTTTTATTTCAATTTCAAAAACAAATAAATTTGGCTAATCAGCCATTATAAATTAAAATATAGACAGGTATTCTTACTCCGTAAATAATTGTGGGTGTTCTGCTTTTTCGCAGTTAATCGCATCAGAATAATTACACTCCGTACAATAACCATCGCCATTTTCTTTTCGTTTTGGATTGCAACCCACAGCACAACCTTTACAAACAACTATTGAACCAATAGAGATAATTCTAAATGTTTCATTTACTTTTTCTAATGGATATGAAACCTTTATAGAACCATCATTATTTTTTCCTATAAGCTGAATAATATCAACTTTTTCATTATCTATTGCTTTACTGTATTCAATATTCAAATCTGTTAATTCAACAGAAAGTTTCTTGATCTTTTTCAAGCTGTTTTCGATATTTATAATTAATTCTTTCTTGTCTGTAAAGACTATTTTCCCGTCATTCAGTTTAGCAATTTCTATCGTCCGAATATCTGCAAGATTTTCTTTTTTCTTATCATTGGTACAAGCACAAATTGACAATAGAGTTACTGTAAATAACGTAAGTAGTTTTTTCATAATCTTTGAGTTATAAGTGTTTTATTTTTTTGTGTGCATATTCAAAGTTGGAGATTCTTTTTTTTCAAGATGCAAGATGTAATTGTATTGACAAATTAGTCATACACCACACCCAAAACCACCATCACAAAAACCACGATAAATACTATCGCAGTTAAAAATCCTGTAATAAAGCCTTTTAGAAATTGTAATTTTTTAGCGTCCATATTCATTGCCCGTGCAAACGGGTAACTATTTTATTGCCCATGAAAATGGGTAACTATTCATTGCCCGTGAAAACGGGAATCTCTTTTTTTATACTATATTGGTTATCATAAAGTATGATAACAAGGCGACTAGGTTAAAACTCCATGATTGAACCTAGTGCCTTGCCTGTCTAACTAATAGTTAAAATTAGACATGGGTTGTTATTCCAACCCAATCATAACACACCAGAACCCTAAAACTTAAAAAAAGTAATGTGATGTGTTATGCTATATTCATTATCTATAAAGGGTAGCAAAGTGGCTAGGGCTGAAATCTTACTTTTGCCACTTTGCTTGCCTAAAGCGTACTTTAGACGTAGGGTTCTTTATAATTTTTAATATTTCAAGATAGTTGTAAAAAAGCAAAGCGACAGCGAACCGTCGCTTTGCAAGGTCAACCCCAAAACCAACATTTAACATACCTAACGATACGTGTTGCCTAAATAAAACAACGTATCACTCTCCAAAATTTCCGCCAAGAAAAAATGTACAGCATGTAACTTTTCTACATTTTCCTAAAATGCTATTTGTTCTTTTTCAGTTCATTCTCAATTTCATCATCAACGTTATTTTTCTTTTTTGATTTCTTCTTAAACTTTAGCTTTCCTGTAAAGTGTAAAGCTATAAAGACAATGATTACTATTTCTATTATAATTACGCCTATAAGGAAATCTATACTTATATCTTCCATATCTATTTTTATGAATATTAACGGCTATTAATAACAATAAAATAGTACTTGGTTTGGGTTTTAAATGTTTATAAAATGAGTTTTACACCGTCTTTTTCTTGTAAAATATCCGTCCAAAAATCGCTGTAAAAGTTAGCGGTTTCTAAAAGTTCTTTGTGGCTTCCGTGTACAACGGTTTGCCCGTTTTCAATCACGTAAATGTGATCTGCTAGTTGTTTTAAACAATGTAATCGATGTGATATAAAAATGATACTAACTTTTGATTTTAGCCGTTTTAGCAATTGCAACACAAAGTGTTCTGTATTTCTATCCATCGCAGAAGTAAACTCGTCCAAAATCAACAGTTGTGGCTTTTTATAGAGCGCACGAATCAGTGCTAAGATTTGTTTCTGTCCGCCCGATAAGTTCACACCATTCTCGCCTAAAACAGTTGCGTAGCCTTGTGGCAAGCTTTGTATAAAATCTTCAAAACCATATTCCTGTATAAAGTCTTTAATACTCTCGAAAGTATATTTTTTAGAAAAAGTTGTTTGTTTATCCATCACAATATTTTCAAGTACATGCGTTGGAAAAATTTTCACATTGCCTTGAACAACGTTTACGGTGGTATGCCAATTATTTGCAGATATATCATTGAGTGAAATTTGGTTGTTAATAGTTATGTTTCCATTGTCATACATTTGCTTTTTTTTAATGATTTCAAGTAGTATATTTTTTTCGCTTTCGTTTTCACACACAATAGCAATACATTGGCTCTTTGAGACATGAATGTTAATGTCTTTTAGCAATTGTTTTTGTCCCGAAAATTGGAATGACAAACTGTTTATATGTAGCGATTCAAATTGTAGCATAATGCTATTGTTGATGTTTTAATTTATGTTCAATTTGCGAGTCAGTTTTATTATAATATCTGCTTTCATACCTGTCATAGCACAGTTTAGCAATGATGAAAACCACAAGTATACTGACTACAATTAGTATTATTTCTTGTACAGACAAGCCTAAACTGAATTCTTTAATAGTTGTTTTCATAGTGTTTTTTGTAGGTTAAAAAAAGCCATGCGTATAGCTGACTATGCTACTCAAAGCATGGCTTTCCAAGGGTACTCATGAAAAAAAGCGAACCTGTTTAGTGTTTCTTTTTACGGGGAAATGTTATTTTCTAAAAGTTGAAATAGTTATAAATTCTTCATTAATTTTTATTTTATATTAGAAACTTACCACATCACTGAACTTATACAATGAAAAAATTATATTACGTTATCAGCAAGGCGTAATCATTATTGCCATCATAATAATTTCTATATTTGTTTAGTCAGCAAGGCGACGAAAAATTAAACCTTTCGGAGTCTATCGCCTTGCCCTAAACAAGCAGTATCAATGAAGTACTGCCATTGGTAACACGTCTTGAATTTAGCACTAAAGTATTCGGCTAAAGTGCTTTTTAGAAAAAACTTATTATAAGATATGATTTCATTCTTGACGTGTTATTTCTTTTATATAATAAATAAAGCAAAGTGGCTTTGCTTTCGTTGATACCCACATCAAGCGCTTTTTAACTCGTTTATACTACCATGAATTGTGAGTATATTGTTTTGCCAATTATGTAACTAAATCTATTTGGTCTAACTAATCAAGTTTGTAATCATTTACACATGTATTCAGATTGGAGCAATAACTAACAAAACTATAATCATGGAAGAAAAAAGAAAAGTTACCCTTTACTTCTTTTAATTTCCTCATTGATTAATTGTTCATAATTTGACAATATTTTATTGTTTTTCTCAACCGTTGAACTGTTATAACAAACAAGATTGTGAATCTTGTTAATTGCATCATGTTTTTTGAATATCATATATGCGAAAATTAAGATTATTACATTCAACAATATTGATAAGCTAACTAATACTATTAGTAAAAAATATGTCATTTTCTTTGTTTAAAAATTACAAATACTTTGTCTATACCTATAATAATACATCTGTGATTTGCAAGTGCATTATTAAGTGAAATTTGATTATTAATTGTTATAGCAACAATAAAAAGGTTTAAAAAAAGGCATGCGTATAACAGGCTGTGCCCTGTATGAAACAGCTTTTTTAAGGTAGTCATGAAAAAAGTGAACTTATTTATTATTTCTTTTAAATGGAGAAAAAAGATAGTTGTAAATTGTCTCTTTCATGAAATAGCAGAACATAAATTAATTTACTTGTATCTGTATTTGGTCTATTTCATTATCTTTTCTTCCACCAATGTGCCACTTAATATATTTATAATCTCCCTCGCCTATGCGATTTGCTAGTTTTTCTTTTTCTATAACCTTATCAATTTCTTTCCAATATTTTTTAGGAGCATGACCAAAAATTAAAAAAGGAGCAGCATAATTTTCACATTCTAGTTTTTCCGTGTCTGGAAAGCCATACTTTTTTACAATTTCTAATAGTTTTTCAGTTGTTTTGTAATCAAGTTCTTTTTGTAGAACCATCAAAGAATCTTCTTCAGCTTTAGATATTTTAGGTTTTGTATCAGCAATTTTTCTTGCAATTTTCCCAAATGCTAATTGTTCATTTTGGGGAAGTTTTGCATATTCAGAACGGCTTAAATTATTTATATCCATTAATGAATCAAGCACCATAAAAAATGGATCTTCCAATTCTTGCATACCTCTATAAAACTGATCTTGTAAATGCAAGTTAGATAGAACATCACATAATTCAGAATTATTGAGTTTTTTTGCTGTTTTACAAGAAGCTAAGACTAATAGTAATAGTATAATTTTTTTCATAGTTTTAATTTTAAAGGGAATTTAATAAAAAATCCCCTTTTAAAGTTTTTACGCAACAAGCATCGGTTGTCCCATTGTTCCAACTCTTCCGTCGTCGAAATATATGGTATCTCCATTGTCAAGTTTTCCGTTATCATTATCATCAAAATAAGTGTCTTTTCCTGTCCCACTTGATGATGTCCATGTGGTTGTACATCCGCCTCCAAGTACGTTGTGTGCTTCTTTTAAATTTAGTTTTTTTGAATTTAGTTTTTTCATGGTAATAAATTTTAGTTTGACTTACTCTTTTTAGGCTTTTCAGTTACCGCCTTTAATTTGTAATATGAGATAGCTTCTTTTTTTAAAGGGTTTATGCTCCAATCTTCCCATTCATTAGTATATGGACTGTAACCACATTTTAGCGGTTTAGAAAATTCATCTGTTGGGTTTTCTTTATATGCTCTACAATCTGTACAGATATGACGAAATTCACAGTCTTTACATACTGAAATTTGATCTTTTGTAATGCTCCAAACATTTGTGAACTCTTTATCAATTATAATGTCTTTCAATTGAGTGTCATTGACTGAACCAAATCCGTTCTGCATAGAAGGGCAATTTTTGATATTTCCATTTTTATCGATTGAAAGTTTTTTATTTAAACAGGAATTATGGTTTACACTTTCTGTAAAAGCTTTCATATTTGCAGCAAAGAAATTTTGACTTATTTTTCCACAACATAGTTCACTTTCATAGTGCTGTTTTGTATACATTACATGTGCTTTACTGTTACCCTTTGGTACTATATTTTGATTGATAGAACTGTTAAATACTCTTATAAAATCTATACGTAAAAATTGATTTGTAATAGAAGTTATCCACTTTTCAATGTCTTTGAAAAAAGGCAATAATATTTCTATTGATTGTATTGATGATTCGTTTTCTTTTAAGAAAACAAGCATATTTTCCATAACATCAATTCTTGCAACATCAAAATTTCTAATTTCTAAATGCCTACAATGTAAATCATCAAGTTGTTTTAAAACTTTAAGTACATCATAACTAGAATTTTTATCAATATCGATAATGCTATTACTTATGATCGTAGGATCAGACCACTTTAAAGATAATGATGGAAAAATAGCTATCTGTTTTGTAAAGAATACAAACTCATTATCAAACAAAAATTGAAAATACTCGTCAATGATTTCGTCAAACTCATTATTATACTGTTTTTTGATTTCATTGATAGTTTTATCTTCATGATTTGTTAATATATCATACAAATCATTTGGTATAGTTCTAACATCATTTCGTTGTAAATCACAAATAGTACTTCTATTGTAACCTTTAACAATAACGCAGTTTGCAAATAATTTAAAAGGAGTATTAAACTTCATCAAATGAGAATATTTTTGATATTGGTTTATAAAATTTTTCGATTTGAATTTTATCAGATACTATTTTCTTAATCGTGATAAACTGTTCTTTTTTTGATTGTTTTATTTCTGATTTTTCTGTGATCGTAGCCTTATGAAAAGTCAAAGGCAATTGTTCTATTTTTTGAAGTTTCATATTTCCATAAATTCTTTTGCAATCGCTTCTTCTATGTAATAATTACAATTCTTGGATAACCAATCAAATTGTCCCATCGGATTCACTTCTAAAAAAATATAACGCTCATCAATTGAATATATCATATCAATTGAACCCGTATTTAGCTTTACTTTTCTTGTAAAATTTAATAGTTGTTCTTTTAAATCATTCGGTAAATTTATGGGAACACATCTGTTAGGAACTTCATCATTATAATTTCTATAATCAACTTTTGTTTGTTCGTCTTGTTGAGAAAAAATTCCCATTGAAAAAAACGTATCTTCAATAAAAAATATTCGTATTTCAAATTCTTTCTCGATATACTCTTGCGCATAAATTGGCGCAAAATGATCTTCCAATTCAGAAATTAAATCCTCTGTAACTTTGAACGTTCCTGTTGAGTTAATGCTTATATCATCCGTTTTAATATTAATTGCATAGCGTAAATCTTTAGATATTATTTGATCGTATTTAGAACGAAAATCTAATAAACTTTTCTTGCTAGTGGTTACAATTGAATCGGGAATGTTTAAATTACATTCTTTAGCAGCTATTAAGTGATCTAACTTATAATTTTCGATTTCACTTATGTATGAACCAATATATTTTTTAGTAGCCTTTAAACTCGTTTCTATAGATTTGATAAGGCTATCTTCTTCTTTTTTAAGATAGGTTGTTACTTTTCCTAAGCTATTTAATGAGTTTGGTAGGTTTCTGATTCTACCTCGTCTATGCCAAATTCCTGTAATAGCTTCTAAGTTTATGTGGTTTATGGTTAAACTTATCGATTGATTATTTATATAAAAGTGATTCAGTATACTAAATTCTTCTGTATGCAATCTCAAAAAATCTACACCATAATAATTCAACCATCGAATTACGATATTCGTTGAAACATCGTATTTACTGCTTATTAAGAGAATCATTTTTTTTTGTTGAGAGATAATTGATTTTTAAATCTTCTGGAATACTGAATTTCATGTGCGAAATTATTTTATCATAAGTAGCATCCTTGATGTTTCCTTTTCTCTTCTCTCTATCAATTAAGGATTTTATATCCTTCCAATATTTTTTTGGTGAGTGTAAAAATAATGGAAGTATTGAAATATATTCAAGATTAGAATTATGTTGATTAACGTACCCATATTTTTTTACAATTTCAATGAGCCTTTTTGTGTTTTTATCATCAATTGCAAATTGAAACTTCCATAATGTCTTTCGTTCTTCTTCACTTAACAAGTGTTGTTGGTCATATAATATACTACCTCTATATAATTGATCTTTTTCATGCATAAGATCAATTTCCATGATTAAAGTAGCGTCTAGTATTTTTTTCTTTTTTTCTTCTTGACCGAAAACCGAAAGTGATAGAAGAAAAACTAAATAAATAATATTTTTCATAGGTAGATTTTTTAATCTGCTTATAAACAAGAAGTATTTATAAGCAGATGATCTGATTTTATATTTTATTTATGGTAGGAGTTGTGTGATAAAAGTGCATCGATTCTCCAGCACTCCATTTTCCATCTCCGTTCTCATCTACAAATAAATCACTCTCGTAGCTGAACTGTTGTACAACTCCTCCTCCAGTTGCTTGAATACCATCCCAACCTCCATAAATTTTAGGAATTTCCACTTTAAGTGTTTGTAGTTTTTTTATATTTTTTGATTTCATAATTGAATTTTTAATTGGTTTATAAAAAGATAAAGTTATTGAACACTACTAAAGTTTAGTTATTACAAGTTCATCGCCAGCAGTCCACTTGTCGTCATCGTCTCTATCAATATGAACATCTGTGTATTGCGGTTTTTCTGGGTCACCTATTGTTGTTTTATGGTGCTTAGTACCACCATAAACACTAGAAAGTTCAACCTTTCCGATTTGTTTAAAATTGTTTGTTTTCATAATTTGTAAAAATTAAATTAATGCCTACTCTATTATATAGGATTTTCAGCTACTTCCTTGTTTGAAAAATTTAGTTGCAACACAATTTTAGAGACAAAGGGAAATCTTTACACAGTACTTAACTACAAATAAACTAAAAAATTGCACAATAAGTAAGGGGAATCTTCCCCTAAATTTAGGTAATTAGTTAGATTAATCTATTTTATCATGATAACTTAATTTGTTTTGTTAACTAATTAGTCAGTAAATCATTTATGGTACATTTCTTTGCACTTTATTTTAATACCTTTGGTTATTGACCAAAACAAATATAATGAAA
Source organism: Kordia sp. (assembly GCF_965283645.1). Lineage (GTDB taxonomy): Bacteria > Bacteroidota > Bacteroidia > Flavobacteriales > Flavobacteriaceae > Kordia. Next base: position 2,064,135 of record NZ_CBDIPG010000001.1, read on the forward strand.
ATTATACAAAAACTATAATAATTATATAAAATAAATAATATGAATATCAATCGTATCCGAAAAGCTATGAAAGAATTGGATGTTAGCGGGTATAAAATCCAACAAGTAAGCAATGGTTTATTGTCACAAGTTTCGGCTGATAAGATTAAAAATAGTGTGATTGATAACCCAAGAGAAAAATCATTAAAAGTGTTGACTGATATTTTGTGTACTGAATTTAATGTGTCTCGTGAGTGGTTGACAGATGGTACAGGGGAAATGCTACTAGAATCTAATGATTCAAAAGATATGTTTATAGAAAAGCTAGGTGTTCGTTTTGAACTTATTGAATTAGTAGATCATTTTGTGAAGAACAAGGAAGATTACTACAAGAAGTCAGAATATTTAAAGTTATTTATAGATAATCTTGCAGAGCAAAAAATACGACAACGATTAATTGAATTTGGAATTGTTCAACCGCAAGCAAAGGATAAAGATTCTGATTAAAACGCTAAATTAATGCCTTTAGGTAAATGACTCAAATAATGGTCATTTTCTCTTTTCTTACGCTCCACCTCTTTACGCAATTCCTCAACTTTTTTCTCGATTTCTGAAATGGCTTTATTGAAAGAATCTTCTTTGAGATAACCGAGTTCATGTAGTTGCTTTACCTTTTTTATATTACGATTCTTCATGGTAGGGTATTTTAAATTCCTCAATTTCTTTTGTATATCCATCAACATATTGTTCTTTCTTTTTAGTATCGCTTATAAAGTTTGGTGTTATATTGATTATGAAATACCATAAACGTTTAAAGTTTTCCTTGTGAATAAATACAATAGATTTTCTTTGAATCATCCATTTCAAGAAATACATTGTTGCAATGGTTAATATTACAGCGATAGCAAACATCATGAAAATATAAGCCAAATATGGTAAATCTGATTTTGGATAAAAAATCCAAACTAAATAATAGAATGCAATTGACATAAAAGCAAAGGAACAAAATTGATAAGCCCTTTTTAATGATTTGTATTCTATCAATTGAAGCGTAATATAGAATAAGATTGATAAAATTAGTAACACAATAAATACACTTATTTGATAAAGAAAAACATTCATGTTTTTGAAGTAGAATACTTTTGAATCTTGTTTGACTAAACCAAGTTCCTTATATTTCAAAATAGATTTATCATATAAACTAAGGTAATCAGCTAATAATACTCTATTTCGTTCTTCAAAATTATTTTTTGCAATTTCTCCACTAGAATATTGTTCGTAGTTTAGTCTTAATTCTTTAAACTTACTATCTCTTTCCTTTTTTACTTTTGAATGTATTGATCTAGCCTGTGCGACTTCTGAGTTAGTAGTGGGAAAAAATACATGAGAGAAAACTGCAATAATAGAAATTATTGCAGTTATATATAATATAATTTTAGTCGTTTGAATCTTCTTCGTCTTCGACTCCTGGTGCTGTAACGTCTCCTTTGTCTGTCGCTTGGAATTCTTCATATTCTTGTTCTTCTACACTATTTGGTGTACAACTATTAAAAAATGATAATCCGAATACTAATGCACTAATACATACTAATTTTTTCATGGTTGTTTGATTTAATAATTAACATTAAATCAAATGTATATGAAAACAATAGTAGTCAGAAATTTACATCTTATAAATACCGTAAAGTTGTTGCTAAAGTAGTAATATTATGTAATTAAACATAACTTTAGATAAAGAATTTTCATTCATTTTATATAACTATGGTTTTACCGTATGTAAGTTACGGTTGCTTAAATTAACAGTCAAATAAATAAATATGGTGTAAAATCTTTGAAAAAAATCCAACCCAAAAATTATCAGATAGCATTACATGGGTAACAACACACTTTACGTTGTTTCATATTCTGCCAAATCAAAGTTTTTTGATTTTTTCGTCAATGATGCAATCCACATGATGAAAACATTTATCATTACAGAGTAATTACCATTTTTAATATATCGTAAAACTAAATTATTCTGAATTTTGAAAGCTTCAATTGTAATGATTGAAGCTTTTGTTTTTGATACAAGTTAAGTTATCTTCTCAAATCATGTCGTGCATTGTGAACCGCTTTTACAAGTCCAGCATAGGCTCTTACAAAATGCTTTGAGACATGTAGAAATCCGTAAATACTTACGCCCACAATAATTACTATTGTAATTGGGTGCTTTAAAATTTCTTTCTTATCAATCATTGGTTTTGCTTCTTTTGGTGTTAATTCCATGTCAAGCCTTTCTTTGATGGTTTTTTGTTCTATTCTCATACATATTTATTCCTCGTGAAAACGGGGAACTATTTTTTTCAAGTTTATACTACTTTTTTGAATTGTTCAACGTCTCTAAACGCTGAATCATTTTTTTGCTTTATGAAATCTCTAAATCTCATTTAGTAAACAAAGATGTGGAAGAAAGTTGAGATATCATTTGTAAAATTTTGTTCACTGAACAATGGCATGAAGTGAATAAAATAAGCCATCAAGAACCTTAAAGTAATACTTTAAATAAATTAAGAATCAGTACTTGTTTTTACAAGTAAAATTGGGTGCATCATCATAGAGTTGCAACGTTATCTTTTCCATAAGTAATTACTGCATGAAATTTCTTTTTCAATTCTTTTCCTTAAACTTATTGCTAAGTGATAAGTTTATTTTTTTAAAAGGTCAAAGCGGTTTTATTTTACATTCAAAAATGAAGTAGAAACTAAAATTTTTAGCTTTTTTTTTGAATTTATTTATTTTAAAATGTTTCCAGTTTTTTTATCTGAAAAAAATAATTGAAATTTTTTACGCTTAAAATACTGAAAAACAGATATTTAATATTTTAAAAGTAAAAGTGGTTTTACTTTATTACAAAAAAAATCAAAGTGGTTTTACTTTTTTTAAAACAGAACTAAAACTTAAAATACTGAAAAACAGACATTTAATACTTTAAAAGTAAAAGTGGTTTTACTTTATTACGAAAAAAATCAAAGTGGTTTTACTTTTTTTAAAACAGAATTAAAACTTAAAATACTGAAAAACAAGCATTTGATTTTTAAAAGTAAAAGTGGTTTTACTTTATTAAGAAAAGATCAAAGTGGTTTTACTTTTTTTCACGGAAATCTAAAATAGTAGCCATTTTTCAAGTTTATTAATCAAATATGAAATAAAGCAGTTCTTCTAATAGTTTAAAAAAGCAATTCAGTTTCCTCTTTATAGATAAAATAAAACGAGTCCACGTTCTTTTTTGCTTTTTTTCAAATAAAAAAATAAAAAAAGTGGAAGTAATTCTAGGTGCTTTTTCAACAGTTTTCTCAGCAATAATCTACGTTTCCAAGCCATTGTTCAGTGACCAAAATTTTACAAATGATATCTCAGTTTTGTTTTAAATCTTTGTACTGACAAACGCATAAAACTTTATTTGACAAATTGCTACATACCCATAGCAATAATAAAATACATGAGTTGCGTACTTAAAACGAATGTTGAACCTTAAAAAAATGGAGTAAGAAACTCCAAATTCTAGATGCTTTTAAAATTGCTGATTATGTGTTTAGAAATTAATTGTTAAGAAATTGGCAAGTCATTTAAAAGTAATTAAAGAATAAAAAAAGCACTTTTCAAAAAGTACTGATATCCACTTTTTTAGTATGAAAATGTAAGACTCTAAAACTATGTGATTTGTTCACTTTTGTACCGATATACAAAAGTGAACAAATGAAATTTGAATCATAACTGCAATTTTTGTGTTGTAGAAATGGAAAAATAGGTATTGCTATCGACGACTATTGAAGTTTATTGATCGCTATCGAAGTTTATTGACTGTTATCGAACGCTATCGGCTGCTATCGATTATTCGATATTTTTTAATGCTAATCTTTGTAATGTGAAAAAGTAAAAAGTGTATCAACAAAGTTGCACGAACTTAATATATCAACATTGTTTTTGACGAAGTTCCACGAACTTCCATAAACTGTAAAGCAGTATTAAAATTATAGTAATATTTGATATGAATAAGATAAAAAAGAAGAAATACAGACTGAAAAATGATTTTGAATGATGAAAAGCTGTGACAATCTGTGACAATCTGTGACAATCTGTGTCAATCTCGGTCAATCTGTGACAATCTCTGAAAAGCTTACTTTTTTATACCAATATTTGTAATTCAAAGAGGTAAAAGTGAAAAAAGAGTTGATTCAAACTGACGCATACTGGAAAACTTAATTTTTTTTCTTTTAACCTTTACAATAGCAACTAATGAGTTTTAAAAATAATATGAACACACATTAAAATAAATAGTAAATGACTTCCCTTAGTCATGTATTGTAGGAACAATACTGTTAATTATTGATGAAACAGTAGGATTCGATTTGAATTCTTCGTATTATTGAAGATATGATTTCAAATAATTCTACAATTTTCACAAAGGGAAATATAGCTTCTTACTACGCATTAGCGGTAAGATGCAATACCATAGTTCCTTTATATGAAGATAGAAAAAGACATCACAGCATTAAGAACGATTTCCGTTAAAGAATTAAGAAGCTTCGACGGATTTGCTGATGTGTCAGATGAGCAAGCAATTCATATTATACATACATTAAAAGAATTATCATTATTAACTCATAATATCGTCACGAACCATGAAAAATCTGATTCAATTTCAAAGCTTCGCAAAGCAGAGTAAACATGTAACAATTAGAAATAACAAAGCCGTTATATACACACGTGTTTCAGATATAAAACAACGTGATAATACAAGTTTAGAAAGTCAGCTAAAATACTGTACAGAATATGCCAATAAAAACGATATGGAGATTTGCGAGTATTTCGGTGGAACAAACGAGAGTGCTAAAACGGATGATCGAAAAGAATTTCAACGGATGCTTTCGTTTGTAAAGACAAAAAAGATTTCACATATCATCGTATATAGTACAGATCGTTTTTCAAGGGCGGGAGAAAGTGCCATTCATACCTTAGCCAAAATAAGAAGAATAGGAATCAATCTCATTGCCATTACACAACCTGCCGACACGCAAACTTCTACGGGGCGGTTTTATCAAAATCTAAACTTACTGTTTAGTAAATATGATAACGACCAACGCAGAGACAAAACCATTACAGGAATGCGCCATCGTTTGTTAAATGGCTATTGGATGGGAACTGCTCCGATTGGCTATAAAAATACACGAGACGAAAAAAACATTCCCATTATAGTTCCAAGTGAAAAAGCACATTTAGTGCGGAAAGCTTTTGAATGGAAAGCAAACGAAAATTTATCCAATGCAGAAATTGTAAACAGACTAGAGAAATACGGATTAAAAATATATAGACAGCGATTAACTAATATGTTTAGAAATGTGGTGTATTGCGGATTGATATCACATAGTTTGTTAGACGAGCAAATTATTGAGGGTAAGCACAAAGCCATTGTTCCAAGGGATTTATTTTTAAAAGTGCATGGCATTCAAGCTATGAATAACCACAAATCAAAACACAATAAGACTAATGAGAATTTACCTTTAAAGGTATTTACAAAATGTGCTACATGTAAAAGTCCACTAACAGGATATTTGGTAAAGAAAAAGAATATCTATTACTATAAATGCAAAACGGTTGGTTGTCCTTGCAACAAAAATGCAAATGACTTGCATGACAAATTCAACGATATATTAGGAAAGTATCAAATTGATAAAAAGTACATTGCTCCGCTAAAGATGCAGTTGAAGCATACCTTTGAATACTTCAATACGTCCAATGAGGATAATACAGCGCATTTAAAATATAACCTAAAGACAATTAACGAAAAGGTAGAAAAGATTGAGGAACGCTTTGTAATTGGCGAAATAGGTGGTGCGTTGTATCAAAAGTTCTCAAAGAAATATGATGAGCAGAAGAAAGAAATAGAGCAAGAAATTGAAAAAAACAGCTTGGATAGTTCGAACCTTGAAACTTATATTAATAATTCGATAGATTTACTTTGTAACTTACACAATATATGGCGATTAGGAAGTTATACGGAAAAACAGAAATTTCAAAAACTCATCTTCCCCGACGGAATCACGTATGATCGCAAAAATGATGTAGTTCGAACCACTAGAGCAAACTCAATATTTGAATTAACTCGTTCAATGTCAGTAAGTTTTAGAAATAAAAAAAACGGACAAAAAAACAAAAATGTTATTTTGTCCGCTCCTGTGACCGCGAAGGGATTCGAACCCCCAACCCTCAGAGCCGAAATCTGATATTCTATCCAGTTGAACTACGCAGCCAAAATTCTCACATAAGTGAGATCTATATTAAAACTTTATATTTTTTTGATTTTTTTAGTTAGACAGTTTTGCCTTTACAATAGTAGAGATTGTTTTCCCATCTGCTTGCCCAGCCAATTCCTTTGAAACGATTCCCATTACTTTTCCCATGTCTTTCATTCCTGTAGCGCCAATACTTTCAATTGTCATGACAACTACTTTTTCAATTTCATCTTCACTCAAAGGTTCTGGTAAAAATTGACTAATCACTTCTGCTTGATCAATTTCAGGAAGTGCCAAATCTTTTCTGTCTTGTTCCAAATAAATAGCAGCACTATCTTTACGTTGCTTTACTAATTTTTGAAGCAACTTTACTTCCTCTTCTTCCGACAATTCTTGCTTAGCACCACTTTGTGTTTGCGCTAATAATATTTCAGATTTTACAGCACGTAAAGCCGCCAAAGCAGTTTGATCTTTGGCTTTCATAGCCGTTTTCAATGCCGTCATTATATCTTGTTGTAATCCCATGATGTTTGTATTTTGATGCTGTGAAGATAAAAAATTAAACCCGGAAATAGAACAGCAATTCCCGGGTCTAAAAAACATATATAATAGTACTAAATCTAATTAGTCAACGTTGTCATGCAAAAAAGAATTATTATTTCTCAATTGCATATCATCATTACTATCCGTACCTAAACTGGTTCGGGAAGCCGTGTCTGATGAATTATTTTCATTGAGTTCAATACCTGCTCTTTTGTAAGCGGGTTGTTTCTCAATTTCTTCAATACGCGAAGATACGTTTTTATTGAACTTATGGTTAAAATTTTTCAATGTTCTTCTACGTTCGTCAGCTCTGTTTTTTAAGCTTTCTTCAATAGTAGCATTAAACGGATCCGCTTCAATTGTTTCTTTCGATTCTTCAACTGGTTTCGCTACTACCTTTTTCTCAAAAACAATGCCATCTTCAGCAACCTGAGGAATATTTTTTTCAGAAGTAACTTCTTCTTCCATATAATCATCCAAACTGTATCGTGTGACACCTTTGTCATGAACTTCTGTCACAGGAATTACTTCTACATGATCGTTTACTTCAATAGCATTTACCTCTTCAGAAGTCAATTCGAACTTAACAATATTTTCTTCTTCTGTTGGAGTTTCTTCCACTACAGTATTTGCCAATGGCATATCAAATGTAAACGCAATCTGGTTTTCTTCTTCCTCTTCTTCTTTTGTTTCAGCAACTACAAATTCAGGATCATTCACTTCCAAATTCAAAATCTGATCTGTCATTGAAGTAATAATAAAATCCTGTTCAACTTGTGGTTGCGGCACTTTTACTTCTTCATACACAACAGACATATTCTTAATAATTTCCGAAGTCGGAATCAAATTCATTGTCGCTGTATCATCATCTATTAATGTATGACGTACTACTTCCGCCTTTTTAGGAGCTTCTTCAACAGATTTTTGTACAGGAATAGTTGACGTTACTACCGATGTTGGTTTTGTAGTCAAATTTTGTACTGCGCGTTGTTCATCTTCTAAAGTATGGATAATCTTTTTTGATTCAGTATTTACAATTTCATCTTGCTGATCAACATCGAAACCCGTAGCAATAATCGTTACCGAAATTGCATCTTCCAACGTTTCATCTTCTCCAACTCCCATAATGATGTTTGCTACACCACCAGCTTCAGTTTGAATATGATCGTTGATTTCTCCAATTTCATCAATCGTAATTTCTTCTGAACCAGAAACGATAAGCAACAGTACGTTTTTAGCTCCTGCAATTTTGTTATCATTTAATAATGGAGAGTCTAGTGCCTTCATGATGGCTTCGCTTGCGCGATTTGCCCCAGAAGCATTTGATGATCCCATGATGGCTGTTCCACTATTTGATAATACAGTTTTCGCATCCCGCAAGTCAATATTTTGCGTGTAGTGATGCGTAATTACTTCTGCAATTCCTCTAGAAGCAGTAGAAAGTACTTCATCCGCCTTTGAGAAACCAGCTTTGAAACCTAAGTTACCGTAAACTTCTCTTAATTTGTCATTATTGATGACAATTAACGAATCCACGTGCGAACGTAGTTTTTCAACTCCGATACGTGCTTGTGTGTTACGCATTTTTCCTTCAAACTTGAAAGGAATCGTTACAATACCAACGGTTAGTATGTCTTTGTCTTTGGCTAGTTTTGCAATTACTGGAGCCGCTCCAGTTCCTGTTCCACCGCCCATTCCAGCAGTGATAAATACCATTTTTGTATTGGTATCTAACATTGTGCTAATGTCTTCTATGCTTTCCAATGCCGCTTTTTCTCCAACTTCCGGATTTGCGCCTGCGCCCAATCCTTCCGTAAGTGAAACTCCTAATTGAATTTTATTAGGCACTGTACTATTTTGTAGTGCTTGCGAATCTGTATTACAGATGACAAAATCTACTCCTTTTATTCCTTGTTGGAACATGTGGTTGATGGCGTTACTTCCGCCACCGCCTACACCGATCACTTTTATTACATTTGATTGGTTTTTTGGCAAATCAAATGAAATGTTTCCGAATTCTGTGTTGCTACTCATAATTCTTTAACTGGGTTTTTATTATTCTGCGTTATCTAAAAAATCTTTCAACTTATCGGCCCATTTTTCAAAGATCGACTTTCGTTCTTTTTTGGGTTCCGATTGTACTGGAGCACTGTTATTGGTATGTTCTGCGTTGTCTTCGATTGCAGTTTCTGCATCTGAAATTGTTTCTATAGGTGGTTCCACAACTTCTTCTTCAACAACGACTTTTGATTGGTTTTCTACTGCATTCATTACTAATCCGACAGCAGTTGCATATAATGGACTTGCCATTTCTGCATCAGAATCGCCTGCTAAATGTTCGTTTGGATACCCAATTCTGGTATCCATTCCTGTAATGTATTCTACTAATTGTTTTAAATGATTTAACTGACTTCCGCCACCTGTAAGCACTATTCCAGCAATTAGTTTTTTCTTTTGTTCTTCATGCCCGTAGTTCTTAATTTCTAAGTACGCTTGTTCTATGATTTCAACAACACGTGCATGAATAATTTTTGAGAGATTTTTTAATGTAATCTCTTTTGGTTCTCTTCCACGTAATCCTGGAATTGAGACAATTTCGTTGTCTTTGTTTTCGCCTGGCCAAGCAGATCCAAATTTTATTTTGAGTAATTCCGCTTGTTTTTCTATGATAGAGCAACCTTCTTTGATATCTTCTGTAATGACATTTCCGCCAAATGGAATTACTGCCGTGTGGCGAATGATTCCGTCTTTAAATATGGCTAAATCTGTGGTTCCACCACCAATATCAATTAAAGCAACTCCTGCTTCTTTTTCTTCCTGACTTAATACTGCATTGGCAGATGCTAACGGCTCTAAGGTGATTCCGGCTAAGCCCAACCCTGAACTTTTTACACATCTTCCAATATTTCTAATTGATGATACTTGCCCAACAACCACATGAAAGTTAGCTTCCAATCGTCCGCCATACATTCCTATTGGTTCTTTTATTTCGGCTTGCCCGTCAACTTTGTATTCTTGCGGAAGCACATGAATAATTTCTTCACCTGGAAGCATCACTAATTTATATACTTGATTGATTAACAATTCAATATCATCTTCATCAATCACTTCATCTGCGTTTGTACGCGTGATGTAATCACTGTGTTGTAAACTACGAATGTGTTGTCCTGCAATTCCAACCACGACTTCCGTAATTTTGTTATCCGAATCACTTTCCGCTTCTTGAACGGCTTGTTGTATGGATTGAATGGTTTGTGTAATATTATTTACGACACCACGGTGCACACCCAAGCTTTTGGATTTTCCAACTCCAAGAATTTCGAGCTTTCCATATTCATTTTTTCGCCCAACCATTGCCACAATTTTTGTGGTTCCTATGTCTAATCCTACTGCGATGTTATTGTTTTCCATGACTTATTTTTTGGTGCATACTACTTGATTGGCAAATTTTAAATCAACTTTCGTATAATCATTCAACGTTTTATCTTTTACAGCTTTTTTGTAAAACGCTTTCAAATTATTCACCTTCTTTTCTATATTTTCAATTTTACCAAATAATACAACGAAATCATTCGTTCTTAATTTTAGATTGAATGTAAAATTTTCATTTTGTACAATGGTGATAATATTCTTTTTCAGAAAATCATCTTCAGCGATATATTTTGCTAACGCATATACATTTTTCAACGCTTTTTTATCTACTTTTCCTTCCACAAATGGAACACGAGCGGCAGAAACTTTAGACAAAGGCATTGCTTTCCCTTCCGAATCTATATAAAAAGAGTCTTTGTTTGCAATACGCGCAATTGGTGTTCGCTGTTTTATTTTTGCACCAAGAGTCCCATTTACAGATAGATACACTTCTGCATCTTGAATCATTTCATTCGAACGTAAACGCTCCTCTAGAACATCCAAATCTAATTGATCTTTTCTTATGTTCGTAACACTATCGTTATTTTGTATTAACAATTTATTAACCATCGATCTTGTGATGAAATATTGCTCTCCATCCAAGAATTTTATATCAGGATTTCCAACAACACGCGTTGCATTTCTGTTCGCCGAAAAGGCATACAAAAATATCAATACTGCAACGATTGCAATTCCTTTTATGACATTCCAATTAATGTTCAACTGTTAATCTGTTTTTAATTTTTAATACTTCTGCTCCTATATCACCAGCACCAACAGTTACTAAAACATCTGTTTTTATATTAGTGATATGATCAATTAAATTTTCTTTAGTGAGCAATTGTTTTTGATCGTTTTTTATTTTATTCAATAACCAACTAGATGTAATTCCTTCTATTGGTTTTTCCCTTGCGGGATATATCTCTAAGAGAATGATTTCATCAAATTGTGCTAAACTTTCCGCAAATTCGGCTGCAAAATCTTTGGTTCTGCTAAATAGATGCGGCTGAAATATTGCCGTTACTTTTTTTTCTGGATACATTTCACGAACCGCTTGATGCAATGCGTTTATTTCTGTTGGATGATGCGCATAATCGTCTATGAATACGAAATCATCCGTTTTTATTTGGTATGAAAACCTTCGTTGCACACCTTTAAAAGTTCCCAAAGCTCTAGCGAGGCGGTCGGTTGGGGTTCCTATTGTTTCCGCCATCGCAAAAGCTACTAGACCGTTTAACAAGTTGTGTCGTCCGGGTAAATGAAATTGTATGTCTTCAATGATTTTAAAAGGTGTTACAATATCAAATAGATAAGCACCATTTTTAATGCTTATGTTTTTTACATAATAGTCCGATGTTTCTTTGAATCCGTATGTGATTCCATCTAATTGAATATCTTCTTGTACAAATAGTTTTCCGTTAGGTTTGATACGTTGTGTAAATTCTATAAACGAATCGTGCAATGCTTCTTTTTCACCATAGATATCTAAATGATCTGCGTCCATTGACGTAATGCAAGCAATATCTGGCGAAAGCTGTAAAAACGATCGATCGAACTCATCAGCTTCAACTACTGTAATTTCGTTTCCTTTTAGTATTAGGTTCGAATTGTAGTTTTCAGCAATTCCACCTAAAAAAGCTGTCACACTCGTTTCAGATTCCGCTAGCAAGTGTCCTAAAATACTTGATGTCGTTGTTTTTCCATGTGTTCCTGCAACTCCAAGACAATAGGTATCTTCAGTAATTACGCCTAAAATCTCTGCTCTTTTGTATATACTAAAATTATGTTGCCTAAAATACGTTAGCTCCGAATGTGTACTCGGAATTGCTGGCGTATATATGATGATCGTGTTTTCTTTGTGTAAATATTCAGCAGGAATTTCAGCTATATTATCATTTGTAGAAACCTGAATTCCAAGTGCTTCTAGTGCATTTGTAAGTTCCGTTTTCGTTTTATCATAACCCGCTACATTTTTGTTATTGAATTTGAAATAGCGCGCCAAAGCAGACATGCCGATTCCGCCAATGCCTACAAAATAAACGTTATGTATGTTTTTCAAATTCAAATCTATTATTTGTTTAATAGTTTTTCAACCTCATCTACAATGGTTGCCGTTGCATCTGGCAAGGCTAGTTTTTTGATTTCAATACTGAAATCGGCTTGCATTTTTTCCGACTGAATGAGTTCAGAAAAGCAACTTTCAAATATGGCGTCTAATTCTTTTTCTCTGATCAACATTCCCGCGCCTTCTTCCGTGATAGATAAGGCATTTTTGGTTTGATGATCTTCAGCTACGTTTGGTGATGGAATAAAAATTACAGGTTTTCCTACAATGCATAATTCCGAAACCGAACTTGCACCTGCGCGCGAAATAATGATATCTGCCGCAGCATACGCTAAATCCATTTTGTTTACGAATTGATGCACTTGTACATGTGCCAATTCGTTGTGTTTTTTATATCCTCTATAATACATTTTTCCACATTGCCAAATGAGCTGTACATTTTGCTTTTTGAAGAAATTCAATTCTTTTTCTATCAATTGATTGATTCTTCTTGCTCCTAAACTTCCGCCAATAATCAAGATTGTTTTTACACCTTCTTGCAATTGAAAAAATGCTATTCCTTCTTTCCTTTTTCCTTCAATTTTTAATAAATCGCGTCGTACAGGATTTCCTGTTTTTATAATTTTCCCTTTCGGGAAGAAACGCTCCATGTTGTCATATGCGACACATATTTTTTGTACTTGCTTTGCCAAGAGTTTGTTTGTGATTCCCGCATAGGAATTTTGCTCTTGAATCAACGCTGGTATTTTTTTCCCCGAAGCTACTTTTAGTAATGGACCACTTGCAAATCCGCCAGTTCCGATAACGACATCTGGCTTAAATTTTTTAATGATTTTGCGTGATTTTATTAAACTATTCATCAACTTTATTGGAAATATTAAGTTTTTGAATGTTAGCTTTCGTTGCAATCCTGAAATCCACAAACCTTCTATATTATAACCTGCTTGTGGTACTTTTTCCATTTCCATACGATCTTTTGCTCCTACAAATAGAAACTCTGATTCTGGATAGCGTTTTTTTAATTCGTTCGCAATCGCAATCGCAGGATAGATATGTCCTCCTGTTCCGCCTCCGGATAGTATGATTCGATACGAATTGTTAGTCATTTTGATTTTTGATTTGCGATTTTTGATTTACGACTTATGATTTTATTTTTTCCTACTCCTCATTGTTTTTATCGAAGCAACTATTATTGACAATATTTCATTAGCTTCATTATGTAATCTATTTATTTCCGTTTTTTCCTCATCTGTTATCTCGGAAAACAATTCCAAGAAATACATACTTTCATCAGCTTCCAACAATCAGAGGCAATTTTTTTTAGTTCTATTTTTTATTTTTTATTTCATTGTATTAAATCAAAATCTACAACCGTATATCTAAAATCCTATAGCACTTCGCTGAGTACTGCTAATGGATTTTCTTCTTTTTCTTTTTGTTCTAGTATTTCTTCGCGCTTTTTACTTACGCTTAGTACAATTCCTATTGCCAAACAGGTCATCCAAATTGATGTTCCTCCACTACTAATTAATGGTAATGTTTGTCCTGTTACTGGAAATAATTCTACCGCAACTGCCATATTTATTAATGCCTGAAATACAATGGGCAATCCGACACCAATAGCGAGTAATTTACCAAATATCGTATCTGCCTTGTGCGCAACAATGACAATCCGAAAGAGTAGTAAGAGATATAAAAAGAGCAACGATAAAGCTCCAATTAGACCATATTCTTCTACAATGATTGCATATATAAAATCCGATGAACTTTGTGGTAATAGATTTTTCATGACGCTTTTTCCAGCTCCTACTCCAACCACGCCACCACTTGCAATCGCAATTTTAGCACGTTCTATTTGATAGTTTGCTTCTTTATTACTTTTATCTCCGTTCCAATAATTACTAACTCTATTTTCCCATGTTTGTATTTTGACTTGTATCGGTCCTGGAATTGCTCTACCAACAAGGATGAATAATAATAGTCCTGCGATACCAGTTCCTACTACTCCTAATAGATATTTCCATGGATAACCACCTAAAAAACATAGCATTAGCACCATTGAAAAGATGATTCCTGCAGTGGAAAAGTTAGCAGGAAGTATCAAACCAACAACTAGGAATACAGGTATCCAGAGTGGTAAAATTGTTTCTTTGAATGTGACTACTTTTTCTTTGATTCGCGATAGATATCTGGCTACATAAATCATTAATACAACACTCGCTAATGTTGATGTTTGAAATCGTATGCCTACAAACGGAATTCGCATCCAACGACTTGCATTTGCACCACCAATGGTGTTCCCTTGCGCTAACGTATATACTAGAAAAACGAATACTATCGGAATCATGATAATGGATAAACCTTTGAAATAGTGATACGGCATTTTGTGTACACCGTAAATAATAGCAAATCCTAGGAATAAATGTGATGCATGTTTTATTAAGAATTTAAGCGTATTACCATCTCCATATAAATACGCTAAGTTGCTACTTGCGCTATATACAGGCAAAAACGAGAATAACGCTAGTAAGGCAACTACTGCCCAAAGCGCTTTATCTCCTTTTATATTTTTAAAGATGGCATTCATTTTTTGTTATTCGTTGATTTGTTGTTTGAAAAACTTTTACATTTAAAATTTTATATTTAGCATTTAATATTAGAGGCTTCTTACCGCGTTTTTGAACTGTCTTCCTCTGTCTTCATAGTTTTCGAATAGATCAAAACTTGCACATGCTGGCGATAACAATACATTTTCTCCCTTTTCCGCAATTTTGTGTGCAATTTTCACTGCTTCACTCATGGAAGTTGTTTCTACCATTAAATCAGCTACTCTTCCAAATGACTCAATAATTTTTGAGTTGTCAATTCCTAAACAAATGATTGCTTTTACTTTTTCGTGTACTAACGGTAATAAGTCTGAGTAATCATTTCCTTTGTCAACTCCACCAACGATCCAAACTGTTTGTGTTGTCATGCTTTCCAACGCGTAATAGGTTGCATTGATGTTTGTTGCTTTGGAATCATTGATGTATTGAACGTTTTGTATTTTTAGTACTTTTTCCAAACGATGTTCCACACCTTGAAACCCTGACATACTTTCACGTATGGTTTGTTTTCTTATATTTAATAGTTGCGCTACTGCAGATGCTGCCATTGCGTTTTTTGTATTGTGTTGTCCTTCTAGTGCTAGCGAGTCCGTCGGCATAGTTATTGTCTTATTTTGTATCGTTAGTATTATATTTTTGTCTTCTATGTATGCGCCATTTTCAAGTTTTTCCTTTAATGAAAATGGTATTAATGTTGATTGAACAGGATGTTTTTTTAACCAGCTTACAATGACTTCATCATCTGCGTCATAAATGAGATAATCATCCGATGTTTGATTCATTGCAATTCTGAATTTAGAAGCGATATAGTTTTCAAATTTGTATTCATATCGATCTAAATGATCAGGTGTAATGTTTGTAATGACAGCAATATGTGGCTTGAATTTCACAATTCCATCCAACTGGAAACTGCTTATTTCCAACACATATGGATTGTAATTTTCTTCCGCAACTTGCTTTGCAAAACTGTCACCTATGTTTCCAGCCATTCCCACATTGAGTTTACCTTGCTTTAATACATGATTCGTCAACATTGTGGTGGTCGTTTTTCCATTACTTCCAGTGATTGCAACTATAGTAGCATCTGTATATTTTGATGCAAATTCTATTTCAGAAATCACTAAAATTCCGTTAGTAACTAATTGTTTTACTAATGGAACCGTATCTGGAATTCCAGGGCTTTTCATGACAACATCCGCATTTAAAATTTTCGTTTCCGTATGCTGTTGCTCTTCCCATTCAATTTCAAACTGATTCAGAACGTTTTTGTAATGTGCTTTGATTGTTCCTTTATCCGAAACAAATACTTCATAGCCTTTTTGCTTTCCTAAGATTGCAGTTCCTACACCACTTTCTCCGCCTCCCAATATGACTAATCGTTGTTGCATTTTACTAATTCAAAAATTAAAAGATTCAAAATTCAAGGATTGTACTCTCTTTAATCTTTTATCTGTTTTCTAGTTACTCGTTTGCTTAATACTCAATTCTTATAACTCACAACTATTTTCACTTATCTAAGTTTCAGTGTTACGATGGTTAGAATTGCTAATAAGATTCCGACAATCCAGAATCGGGTTACAATTTTACTTTCGTGATATCCTAGTTTTTGATAGTGATGATGTAATGGTGACATTAGAAATATTCTTTTTCCTTCTCCAAATTTCTTTCGTGTGTATTTAAAGTACCCTACTTGCAAGATCACCGATAGATTTTCTGCTACGAAAATTCCGCAAAGGATTGGGATTAACCATTCTTTACGAATCGCAATTGCAATTACCGCAATGATTCCTCCAATTGTGAGACTTCCTGTATCACCCATAAATACTTGTGCTGGATAGGTATTGTACCAAAGAAATCCAATTAATGCTCCGACAAATGCGGCAATGTATATCGTAATTTCTCCCGCTCTTGGAATGTACATGACATTGAGATATTCGGAGAAAATCAGGTTTCCTGAAATCCACGCAAATATCCCTAAGGTGAGTACAATAATGACCGAAGTTCCTGCGGCGAGTCCGTCAATTCCATCCGTAAGGTTAGCACCATTGGAAACTCCCGTGATGATAATTATTACGATTGGAATGAAAATTAACCACGCATATTTTGCATAATCAGGATTCATCCAAGTGATTAGTTTTGCATAATCTAGCTCATTGTCTTTTACAAAAGGAATTGTCGTTTTAGTTGAACGCTTTTCTTCACCGAACTTCTTTGTTGGCGCATCATTACTAGCAACCAATTCTTGCTGTTGCGTTACAGGTAATTCTTCACGAATAGTTACATCTTGATGAAAAAACAAGGTTGTCCCGACAATGATTCCTAGTCCAACTTGTCCTAAAATTTTGAACTTTCCTTTGAGTCCATCTTTATCATTTTTAAACTTTTTGATGTAGTCATCTATGAATCCGATAATTCCCATCCAAATTGTCGTTACAATCAATAATATGATGTATATGTTTTCAAGTTTCGCGAATAGTAATACAGGAAGTAATGTTGCCAAAATGATAATAATTCCACCCATTGTTGGTGTTCCTGCTTTTTCTTTTTGACCTTCTAATCCTAAGTCACGAACCGTTTCTCCAATTTGTTTTGTACGTAGATACGCAATGATTCTTTTTCCGTAAATTGTAGAAATCAACAACGAAAAAATTACCGCCATAGCTGCCCTGAAACTCAGGTACCCAAATAAGGATGCACCAGGGAATTGGTATTGTTTTTCGAGATATTCAAATAAGTAGTATAACATATTTTCGTTTGTTGTTGTGCTCGTTATTCGTTGAGAGTTTCTAGTATTTCTTTCGCGATTTTATAATCGTCAAAATCTGTTCGTTTTCCATTTACTTCTTGATACGTTTCGTGTCCTTTTCCAGCAATGAGAATGATATCATTTTCAGTTGCCATTTGACATGCCGTTTTGATGGCTTGCTTACGATCTGTAATTGAAAGTGTCTTTTTATAGTTTTGCGGTTCTACGCCTTTTTCAATGGCTTCAATAATTGCCATTGGATCTTCTCTTCTTGGATTATCAGATGTAAATATTGCTTTGGTACTGAGCGCAGACGCAATGTTGCCCATTTTTGGACGTTTTGTTGTATCACGATCTCCGCCACAACCCACTACCGTAATAAGTTGCTCGTTTCCTGTACGAATGCTATTGATTGTTTCCAATACATTTTTTAACGCATCAGGTGTGTGCGCATAATCAACAATAGTTGTAATTTTATTTTTTGAGATGAAATATTCAAAGCGCCCACTTACACTTTCGAGTTCACTGATTAAGCGTAATATTTCTATTTCTTCTAAACCTAATAATTCTGCTGTAGCGTAAATTGATAATAGATTGTACGCATTGAAACTTCCTATTAACTTTGCCCAAACTTCATTGTCATTAATTTTCAGAAGCAATCCTGCTAATCTATTTTCCAGAATTTGCGCACGATAATCCGCATAGGTTTTTAGTGCGTATGTATATTTTTTAGCTTTGGTATTTTGCATCATTACCAAACCATTTTTATCATCTATATTTACTAAGCAAAATGCTTCTTTTGGCAATTCGTCAAAGAATTTCTTTTTTACATCTCTGTATTCTGCAAACGTATCATGATAGTCTAAATGATCATGCGATAGATTTGTAAATATCCCACCTTGAAACGTGAGTCCGTCAGTTCTTTTTTGATGAATTCCATGCGACGAAACTTCCATGAAACAGTATTCTACACCTTCATGATTCATTTCTTGCAAATATTTATTAATCGTCAATGAATCTGGCGTTGTATGTGTTGCTTTGTATTCTTTATTATCTACCAAAATTTTCACTGTAGATAACAAACCAACTTTGTACCCTGCTTTTTTGAATAGTTGATATAATAAGGTTGCAATGGTTGTTTTTCCGTTGGTTCCTGTTACACCAATTAATTGTAGGTTTTCTGAAGGATTTCCGTAATAGTTTGAAGCCATTATCGCCAACGCACTACTTCCGTTATCTACTTGAACATAGGTAACTCCGTTGATTATTTCTTCTGGAATTTCTTCACAAATCACTGCAATTGCACCCGATTTTA
This sequence comes from Kordia sp., assembly GCF_965283645.1. Lineage (GTDB taxonomy): Bacteria > Bacteroidota > Bacteroidia > Flavobacteriales > Flavobacteriaceae > Kordia. The sequence goes on from NZ_CBDIPG010000001.1 coordinate 2,083,072, forward strand.
TTGCTGAGTTGATGTAACTATGCCCATCAACTTCATACCCTTTCATTGCAACAAACAGATCATTCAATTGTACTGCGCGCGAATCAAAAACTAGTTCGCGTATCGCAATTGTCGTATCACCTGTGACGGCTTCGATTTGCACTTTGTATAATATGTCTTTTAGTGTTTTCACGATAATTCTAGTACAATTCGTTTTTGTGATCCTATTTTTTTACCTGCTTCTAATGATTGCTTGGTTACTTTTCCGTTTCCGTTAATTTCTACGCGTAGTCCTAAGTTTTCTAGTAATGGAATGGCGTCCATTGCTGGCATTCCAACTACATTAGGAATGATGGTTTCGTACTTTCTTGATTTTTCTAAATAATCTTCAAAGTCTTTTTCGACAACTCCTTGCACTTCATCAATGTTTTCAACTTCATCAAATATGGGTGTGTCTGTGTAAATCTTGTGTGCAATTTTTTTGAATACTGGTCCCGAAACGTCTGCTCCGTAGTATCCAATACTTCTGTCTGGCTCGTGGATTACTACAATACATGAGTATTTTGGATTTTCTACAGGAAAGAATCCAGAGAACGTTGAAATATATTCCTTGTTATCTTTTATGATGTAGTTTTTTTGACATGTTCCCGTTTTCCCTGCCATAGAAAAGTCAGCAGAATACAAGCTATTTCCTGTTCCATGTTTTTTCTCCACTACATTTTGCATCATCTTTTTCACTTTTTCAACTGTTGTTTTAGAACAGATTGAAGGATTGATGACTTCTTTGTCAAATTCTTTTTCACTCGCATACCAGTTTTCGCGAACTGCTTTTACAAATCGCGGACGTACCATTTCGCCATCATTTGCAATAGCATTGTAGAATGTAAGAGTTTGCAATGGTGTTAATGAAACTCCATACCCAAAAGCCATCCAAGGTAATGTTGTTCCAAACCATCCTTTTTTATCATTTGGATGTGGAATGATTGGTGCTCCTTCTCCTGTAATTGGCAAACCAAGCTTATCATTTAAGCCCATATTATAGAGTCTGTCCACAAATTTCTCCGGATTTTTACCGTAGAAGTCTGTGATGATTTTAACAACTCCCGTATTTGATGATACTTCAAAAGCTTCCGACGCAGAAATTTTCCCGTACCCTTTGTTATTCGAATCGCGAACCGTTTTTCCGTAAAATTTCAACTTTCCGTCTCCTGTATCTACTACATAATTACTATCAATTACTTTGTCTTCCAACGCCGCAACCATTGCCATCAATTTGAATGTTGAACCTGGCTCATGCGATTCGCCAACCGCATAGTTTAAACGTTCGTAATATTTTCCTGCTTTGTTTCTTCCTAAGTTTGATATGGCTTTGATTTCTCCTGTTGCCACTTCCATCACTACCACACAACCGTGATCTGCTTTGTATTTTTCTAATTGTTCCAATAATGCATGATGTGCAATGTCTTGAATGTTTACATTTACGGTTGATATGATATCAAAACCATCTTGCGGTTCTAATTCATTGTCGCCAGAAACAGGTTTCCATTGTCCTTTTGCTATTTTTTGTTCTAAGCGTCTTCCTTCTTTTCCACGTAAGTATTCCCCAAAAGCACCTTCGAGTCCAACACGCGTGTAATATCCTTTGTCATCTTTACGCTCGTACCCAACCGTACGTTCTGCAATTCCACCAATTGGATGTTCTCGAACTGTTTTTACTTTATCTATAAATCCACCACGATTTGCACCGTGTTCAAAGATTGGAAATTGTTTGATTCGAATGTATTCTGAGTAACTTAGCTTTCTAGCAATTCGAAAATACCTGCTTTTGTCTTTTCGCGCTTTACGCAACATTTTTTCATAATACGAAGACGGTTTATTAAACATGATCGCTAATGAATCTGCCAGCGGCTTTACATTGTCAATAAAGGTTTTTTCTTTTACCGTAACTGCATCAAAAAAGATGTCATATTTAGGAACAGATGTTGCTAATAAACTTCCATCGTCTGCGTATACATTTCCACGACTTGGCGCAATTGTAGCATTTCGCAATGTGCGCTCTTGTGCCATTTCTTTGTACTTGTCACCATCTACAAATTGAATATTCACCAATTGCACCACAACCGCTATCGCGAAGAGAAACATACCTCCTGCGATAAAATATAAACGATTTAATATGTTCTTGTCGGTTACTGGCATTTGCTTTTATTGTTGTGACTTTACTCTAATTTTTTTTGGCGGATTTTCGGAAGGCGCCAATCCTTTTACGGCTACTTTTTCTGTGATGTACGATTCAAGTTTTAATTGTTGTAAAGTGGTCCGCGCATCTACAAATTCACTTTTCAGTTCTTTTACCTCATCGTTGAGCTTGGCTATTTCATGTACTTTTTTGTCTGCCCAATGCGAACTTGCAATCATTATCAATGCTAAGAAGGAAGCAAATACAATGAATCGCCAGTTTTTTACCGCGTCATCATTGATGAGAAATCTACCTTTTAATATGTCATAGATGTTTTTTTTCATAATCTATAAACGTTCTGCAATTCTTAGTTTTGCACTTCGCGCTCTGTTGTTAATTTTTATTTCTTCTTTTGATGGAATGATGAGTTTTCCAACTTTTTTGAATGGAACTTCTATTCTTCCGTAAAAATCTTTTTCAGGTTCACCTTCAAATAATCCGCTTCGGATGAATCGTTTTACCAAGCGATCTTCTAATGAGTGGTAACTGATTAAACTTACTCTTCCACCTTCATCTAGCATTTCTTGCGTCTGCAATAGAAATTCTTTTAAAACTTCTATTTCTTGATTGACTTCTATTCGAATTGCTTGATAGATTTGTGCTAATATTTTATGTTCTTTATAATTTGGCAAAAATCGTTTTAACACAATTCTTAATTCTTCTGTTGTTTTTATAGGTGTTTCGGTTCTTGCTTCTACAATTTGAGCCGCAATTGCTTTTGCATTTCGAACTTCACCATATACTGATAGAATTGAGCGCAATTCGTTTTCGCTGTATTCATTTACGATATGATATGCTGAAATTTCACTGTCTTGATCCATTCGCATATCTAAATCTGCTTCAAATCGCAATGAAAATCCACGCTCAGCTACATCAAATTGATGTGATGAAACTCCGAAATCCCCTAAAATTCCATCAACCTTTTTCACACCGTAAAAGCGTAAAAACTTTTTTAAGTGTCTAAAATTTTGACTGATCAATGTAAATCTTGGATCGTCAATCGCATTTTTCAACGCATCTTGATCTTGATCAAAAGCATACAATTTTCCGTTTTCTCCTAATCGACTCAAAATTTCTTTTGAATGTCCACCGCCACCAAAAGTCACATCTACATATACTCCAGCCGCTTTGATGTTGAGTCCGTCAACCGTTTCTTTTAGTAAAACTGGATTATGATATTCCATCTGCATCGTCATTTCCCATTACTTCTTCTGCTAAATCTGCTATGTTTTCTGCGGAATCGTCAATTGCCGCTTCATACTTTTCTTTATCCCAAATTTCTATGATATTGATTGCCGATGACAACACAATTTCTTTTTTGATACCAGCAATTCCGATCAAATCTTTTGGAATTAATAAACGTCCAGCGGCATCAATTTCAATAATTTTTACACCAGCTGTGAACTTTCTGATGAAGTCATTATTCTTTTTCTTGAAACGATTCAGCTTATTTACATCTTTCATTGCCGCATTCCATTCGTCCATCGGATACAGTTCTAAACATGCTTCAAACAGACTTCGCTTTACCACAAAACCTTCTTGTAACACAGGTGACAACTGCTTTTTTATAGCAATTGGCACAAGCATTCGCCCTTTGGCGTCTACCTTGCATTCGTATGTTCCGATTAAATTTATCACTTCAAAATGTGGTTTATACACTTTAAGATTCAAATATATTGAAAATTTTACCACATTTTACCACATTTTACCACATTGTTAATAAATTTTTCTTTTTTATACTCAAAAAAGAGATAACTAAACTGAAAATCAACTTTTTGATGAGTGGTAAAAACCTTTACACATCCCGTTTATTTGTACTATTTTTAGTATGTTTTGAGACATTTAAAAAAAAGCACTCTAATAATTACGAAATGCCTATATTTGTCTCTTGTTAAAAAACTGATAGCCGTTAATGAAAGAAAGCTTTAAAAAGGAAGGTAAATTCAATTATCTCGAAGTGGGAGAAGGGACACCTATCGTTATTTTACATGGCTTAATGGGCGGATTGAGCAATTTTGAAGCTGTTACCGAGAGCTTTTCAGCAAAAGGATACAAAATTTTAATTCCTGAATTGCCTATTTACACAATGCCACTTCTGAAGACTAACGTGAAGAATTTCGCGAAATATGTCCGCAGTTTTATACTTCACAAAGAACTTGATAAAGTTATTTTACTTGGAAATTCGCTTGGTGGTCACATTGGTTTGTTAGCAACTAAACTATATCCTGAATTGGTGAAAGGTTTGGTGATAACGGGAAGTTCTGGATTGTACGAAAGCGCTATGGGCGACGGATACCCAAAACGTGGTGATTATGAATTCATTAAGAAGAAAAGTGAAGATGTTTTTTATGATCCCGCAGTTGCTACAAAAGAAATTGTCGATGAAGTTTTTGCTACTGTAAATGATCGTAGTAAATTAATTAAAACTTTAGCGATTGCAAAAAGTGCAATTCGTCATAATATGGGGAAAGATTTGCCTAAAATGAACATTCCAACAGGAATTATTTGGGGAAAAAATGACACGGTTACGCCACCAGATGTTGCGGAAGAGTTTCATGAATTACTTCCAGATTCAGACTTGTATTGGATTGAAAAATGTGGTCACGCACCTATGATGGAACATCCAAAAGAATTCAACGAACATTTACAAGATTGGTTGACAAAACGTAATTTCTAGTCTGTTATGAAGATAAAATCTGCCGAATTTGTAATGAGTAATTCGGACGTTGCTAAATGTCCAAAAAATCCAATTCCCGAGTATGCATTTATTGGACGATCAAATGTTGGGAAATCTTCATTGATTAATATGCTTACGCAACGAAAAAGTTTAGCAAAAACATCCGGAAGACCAGGAAAAACACAGTTAATTAATCATTTTAAGATTAATGACGAATGGTTTTTGGTCGATTTACCTGGCTATGGATATGCACGTGTTTCTAAGAGTTCTAAGCGAGTTTTTCAAAAATTTATTACGGAATATTTTAGCAAACGACCGCAATTAGTTTGTGGTTTTGTATTGGTTGATATTCGCCACGAACCACAAAAAGTAGATTTAGAATTTATGCAATGGTTAGGCGAAAATCAGATTCCTTTTTGTATTATTTTCACCAAAGCGGATAAGTTGCGTCCTTCGCAAATTGATAAACATGTAAATACGTATCGTGAAAAGTTACTGGAAGACGTTTGGGAAGAAATGCCGCAACATTTTATCACTTCTTCATCTAAAGCTATCGGTCGTGATGATGTATTGGATTATATTGGGCAGATTAATCAAGATTTGAAAAATTCTTAGTTTTTGCTTGTATTAAATTGATTAATTCTTCTGTACTTTCTATTTTTTCAATTTCACGTTTCGAAATCCACTCTGTGAGTTTTTCATTTTCTGCTAAGAGAATTACAGGATATTGTGTTTCTACTGGCTTATAAGTTACTTCAAATTCATCACTGTGCAAAAATTCTAGCGGAAGCGTTGTCGTTTCTCTAAATCGTTTCCATTGTTCATTTTCTGAAAACGTATTGTGCGTAATTGAACACAATTTGCATTGATATGTTTTCGGACTGATTAATTTGTGTGCAACATCAAGCAAACCATTTATAGTTCCAGATTTCGCGTTGTATATGAAGATGAGTTTTTTCAATTTCAGGTTTTGGGTTTTACTAGGTTGGTTTTTGTACAGTTTGAATTAAAACTTAAACTATTATACGTACAAACACCTAAACTTCATTTTTTGTTGATTCGATTATTTATTGGTTCTATTCTAGGTTTGTCAGTAAAATTACTTTTACATTTATAATTTAAGATTTCGATCCAAGAAGTCATAGTAAATTTTAGAAAAATTCTCAATCCTAATTACTCAATTCTACTATCTATTCCTGAAACATAAGTCGTATAAAATATGTTTTCCTTTTCAACTTTAACATAATTTCATATTTTTAGTTGATCAAAACTCAAAACCATGCAAGCAACTACCATTGATGAAGTTATTTCGTTCCTAGACCTGATAATTGAAGAAAGCAAAGAAACACCAAGTACAATAGGCTATTTCGCGGCATTGTATCAGAAAGTGACTTGTAAAGTAAAGGAAGGAATTGAGAACGGTTTTTTTGATGATAATCCGCGCATGGAACGTTTGGATATTATTTTTGCGAATAGATATTTGCAAGCCTATACCGAATATAAAAACGGAATTTCGCCAACAAATTCATGGCAAGTTGCTTTTGAAGAAACAGATAATTATTGGCTGATTGTATTGCAACATTTACTATTAGGAATGAATGCACATATAAATCTAGATTTAGGAATTGCCGCCGCAACAGTAATGAAAGGCAAAAACATTCAAGATTTGAAAAATGATTTTGATAAGATTAATTTGATTTTGGGCGAATTGGTACACGATGTTGAAAAAGAATTGTCACTCATCTGGAAAACATTGGAGAAAATTATTAAAGCCACTGAAAAGTTTGATACTATTTTAATCGATTTTAGCATGAAACTTGCCAGAGACGGCGCATGGAAATACGCAACTTCTTTAGCCGCTTCACCAGAAACGAACTGGCCGCAATTAATTGCCGCAAGAGACCAAAAAATAACTAAAAAAGCGCAAATCGTTACAGATCCAGGATTCTTAATTAAGTTTTTATTGAAGATTGTCAGACTTGAAGAAAGCGGTTCGGTTGAAACAAAAATTGAGATTTTAGAAAAAGACTAAAACTAGTTTTTGCCACTTATACCGCAGTCGAGAAGTTTTGAAATCATACTATTTTTTTACAATCTCTAGTTTTTCTGCAAAATAATCACAAAAATCGAGCATAGTTGCGCTCATTTTTTCATCGTTTGTTGCACGCTCAAACGTGCGTGCCATTGACACCAATGTTTGGTGATAAAATACTTTCATTTCATCTACTGGCATATCTTTTGTCCACAAATCGATACGCAAACTTTCTTGTGCTTTATGATCCCAAACGGATAACATCACTGCTTTTGTAGCTTCATTATTTACACCACCATCTTTAGCCGTCCAATTGATTGCTTCTGGAACATTATTTTCATCAACGCTTACTGCAATTTTGATTTCTGACTTGAGTTTATTCGCCATTATTTTTTTGGTTTGTACTTTGAGTTATTATAGATTTCTTCTCCTGATTTTGACAATAATTCCTGCAAAGATACATCATTATTTTTCATATATGCAGTCACAATTTGATAGCCAATATAACAACCTATTCCACCTGGAGAATCATTATCTAACTCTAAATAAAATTTAGAAAATGGCGCCATGTTTATAAACCTAGCATCCAATTTATTATCTGTACTAAATAATAATTCTTTCTCAATAAAATACGTCCAAATTTGCGCCTCATTTTCTCTTGCCCATGTCATTTGCGCTTCCGTATACCCAAACTGCAATGCCTCTGAAGCATTTGGCACAAGCAATGATTTTACATATTGTGCTTTTCCATGATACATAATTTTTCCTAAAAAAGTACGATCGCGACGTGTGGTTGCTATTTGCGAATATGCAAATTCATTCGCAATATCAACAGGAATCATTTCTTTTTCGAAGTTATGCACAATAAATTGCTGAATTCCTTCATAATATTTATGAGCAGCACCCAAATAGGTATTTAAGGCAATCAAAATCATATCTTCGTGTAGAATTACTTTTTTACGATAATCTTCCGTAGTAACGGTAAAAACATTTGGCGCATCGTATTCAGGAAAATAATATACTATATGTTGTAATACAGATTTTACATCTTGTTGCACGGAGCTGAAATCATTAAAAGTAGCATCAATTTCCTGTTTTAATTCTTTCTGTAAAGGATCGCGCATTGTGTATATCCACGTAGAATCTGGAATTGAACTTGGAAAAAACATTGGATATACTTCCTTTAGTTTTGGCAAATCGGAAGGTGTTGCTCCAAGAAATACTTGATCAAATCTTGAAATATTTAGGTCTATCGGAATTGCCGCAATTTCTTTTTCTAGCGGTTTTTCTTTGGCACATCCAACTACAATTAAAAGACAACATGCACACAGTATTTTTTTCATCATAATTTTTAACTCATTATATATAGTAAACGCATGTACTTTTTATAAATTTTATACGACACCTATTTTTGTCTGCAAATTTACTTTTTTTATCTTGTAAAAAAATTGAAATACATGAAATGAGTCAAAACAATTCATTTGGTAACAATCGAAATGATTATTGGCGAATTCTATCTGACAAAATTAATTAAGTAAAAAACAAACTGATGAAAACTGATAAGGTTATTGAACATATTGTTACTTGGCTAAAAGATTATGCCACAAATGCAAACGTAAACGGATTTGTTGTAGGAGTTTCTGGAGGAATTGATTCTGCGGTAACTTCAACTTTGTGTGCCGAAACTGGCTTGCCAACTTTGTGTATAGAAATGCCAATTCATCAAGCACAAAGCCATGTAAATCGTGCGCAAGAACATATAAAACAACTAAAAGAACGTTATGAAAATGTAAGTGATGTTCGTGTAGATTTGACACCTGTTTTTGAAGAATTTAAAACAGAAGTTTCCTTAGATGGAAAGCAAGCAACTGTTGATATGGCATTAGCGAATACAAGAGCACGCTTGCGCATGACAACTTTGTATTATCATGCAGGATTATTAGGACGTTTGGTTGCAGGAACTGGAAACAAGGTTGAAGATTTTGGTGTAGGTTTTTATACGAAATACGGAGATGGCGGTGTTGATTTGAGTCCGATTGCTGATTTAATGAAAAGTGAAGTATACATGCTTGGAGAAGAATTAAAAGTGCCAGAATCAATTATGAAAGCCGCTCCTTCTGACGGTTTATTTGGTGATGCACGAAGCGACGAAGATCAGATTGGAGCCAGCTATGACGAGCTAGAATGGGCTATGCAGATGCAAGCGGCAGGCAAAACTGTAGAAGATTTCTCAGGGAGAGAACTGGAAGTTTTCAGTATTTATAAGCGATTTAATTCTGCTAACAAACACAAAATGACGCCAATTCCAGTCTGTGAAATACCGCAAAATCTGACATAAAAAATCTTCTTTTTTAATCATTTTTATAAAAATTTGTTTAAATTTGTTGCTACAGACCCCCTAAACCTGAAATAAAAATTGATTCGATTTTGTGTTAGCATGAAATACCGAACCTTTCTTTATGTGATGGTCTGATTTAATAATAACTTTAAAAACTAAATTATGGTTAAAGTATTAATTGCAGACAATCATCCCATTGTTCGAAAAGGAGTAAAATCTTTATTCAAGAACTCTACAGAGATTGACGTAGTAGGCAAAGCTGCTACTACTTCTGAGCTTTTTGACTTCATTAGTCAAGAACATGTAGATGTTGTTTTATTAGAGATGGATATTCCTGAAGTCAATGGTATTACTGCTTTAAGAAGGCTTAAAAAAGACTTCGCCGAGGTTAAAGTGATTATGTTTAGCTCACACTCAGAAGATGTTTACGCAGTAAGCACACTAAGAGCTGGAGCATCTGGTTACTTATCCAAATCTGTCGCTACAAATGTTATTAAGGACGCTATTATTAAAGTTGCCAATGGAGGCATCTATATTAGCAACGAATTAGCGCAACGCTTAGCATTTGACGAGAGCACAAACAAACCCCGTAGGTTCTTTAGACGTTTGTCTACGAGAGAAGTAGAAGTATTAAAACTTTTAGCTTCTGGTAAACGTAACAAACATGTTGCTGAAGAATTAAACCTAAACGAAAAAACTGTGAGCACGTACAAAGCTCGCCTAATGCGAAAGTTGAACGTAGACAACTTAGTTGATCTACTACAACAAGCAAAAGCATTGGAATTACTGTAATTGCACAGTTAAAGATTTTTATGATGATATATACGAATTCTCGTTTGAGTTTGTATATGTCATCATTTTTTTAATCATAAATTTTTCTAGGAAAGCTTACACAACCTCCGCAAATAAGCAATGTTGAGTTTCGTGTTTTTATGTGTTTGATGAGTTTCTTTTCTAGTGGAGAAAGTGGTAGTTTTTCTTTTTCCTCTAAACGTTCTAATGCATGTATTCCGTAAGCTTGTAATTCAGGATTGAACGATGTTAACCATTTTCTAAAGTGTTTTCCGTTTCTTATATCGTCAAAATAAATATCGTCGTATACTAATGGAGCATTTGCTATTGGCGAATAGCTACATTGAAATCCGTAAATTCTCCTTTCTTTTAATTGAGCTACGAAATCTGAAATTCTATAGTTGGTTTCGTATAGTTTATTGTGTAACTCAATATGCGCGGATAGTTTTTCATCATTATAATACGAATTTACATTTCCAGTGCTTGCTTCATAACTAATTAAGCAAATGATCGCATCTCGTTTTGAAAACACATGTATTTTGTATTCTTTATATCTTGAATACCTTCCTAAAGGATGCTCAATAGTAATTGTATAAATTGCTTGTTTTAGATTGTTATCTAACATTCTATCAAATTCGAAACCACCTCCTGTTTCTCTAGGATTAATAAGGCGAATATGCTTAAATTTTTTCTTCTTTAGAGAATAAAGGTTAAACTCTTGATAGTTTTTAAAATATCCTTGAAGTTCATAATCAGCATCAATTCCTTCCTGATTTTGCGAACATAACAATAATGATTGCAATAAAAATATACACGTAATTATTTTTTTCATGTGTGATTGTTTCTAGTTACAACACTCTTTTCAATTGTTCAGAAAGTGATTTTTTGAGAAAGATGTAATCTTTGATTTCCTCTAATACATTTTGTAATTGCTCTATTGCAGTGTCTTCTTGCAAACTAAGTTTGAGTTCTTCTATTTTAAGATTGATTAAAAAACAACGCAATGATAAAATGGTTTCACTTGTTAATTGCGCAATAGTTTCTTCTTTTGGTTTTACAAAAATGTTTTGCGCTTCCCAATTGTGCAGTTCATACCGTTCTTCTCGCATGAGAATGTCCGTAACTTCACTGGCAATTTCTGGCTCAATTTCGTTGACAAACGTATCTATTTCTAAATTTCCAGTTTCATTGAGCTTTTCAATAGCTTTGTAATAGATAGCTTTGAATTTTTCATTTGCCAAATCAATTTCATCTTGTTGTAAATCGAGATAGAGCTTTTCAAAAACACGTGCTTCAAATAATTCGCGCTCCATTTTTAGTTCGCCATCATCGTTTTCTTTTAAGATTAAGTCTTCAAAAGTGGTTTCCATGTTTCCGTACAACAATAAGATTTCAATTAGTTTTCGTTCCAACACATATTGAACATCTACTTTTTCAGCTTTTTTCTCCGTTTTTATAACTTCAAAAGCCTTTTTTTCTTGCCGAACTTGTTTGTTTGCTTCCTTAATTCCTTTATTTTGAATTTGTGCTAAGGTTGCAAATAACACTTCTTCCGAAATGTCCATGATACGAGACGTTTCACGTAAATATAGTTCTTGCTTGATCCGATCCGATACTTTGGAAATACTAGACATCATATCATTGATGACTTCTGCCTTTTTGATTGGATCATTTTTCGCAACTTCCATTAATAACGAAGCTTTGTAACTGATAAAATCTTTTACATTGTTTTCAAAATATTCCAATACATCTTCCAATGCATTGTTTTTAGTGAAACTATCAGGATCTTCTCCTTCTGGAAATGTACATACGCGCACATTCATTCCTTGTTCTAAGATTAAATCAACTCCACGAAGCGACGCTCTAATTCCTGCCGCATCTCCATCATACAGAACTGTAATGTTTTTTGTAAGTCTATTTATTAAGCGAATTTGCTCAGTGGTTAATGCAGTTCCAGATGATGAAACTACATTGTGAATTCCGGCTTGATGCATTTGAATTACATCTGTATATCCTTCTACTAAATAACAATTATCTTCTTTCGCTATCGCTTGTTTTGCATAGTATAAACCGTATAAAACTTTACTTTTATGGTAAATATCACTTTCTGGCGAATTGAGATATTTAGCTGCTTTTTTATCATTCGTTAAGATTCTTCCACCAAAACCAAGCACGCGTCCACTCATACTATGAATTGGAAACATGACTCTTCCTTTAAAGCGATCAAAGCGTTTTTCGTCTTTTACAATTGTTAATCCAGTTTTTGCAAGATAGTTTAGATTGTAGCCTTCTTTTAACGCTTCTTTGGTAAATGCTTCCCATTCGTCTAACGCATATCCTAAACCAAATTTTTCGATGGTTTCCGTTGTAAAGCCTCTTTCTTTAAAGTATGTAAGTCCAATTGCTTTTCCCTGTGGAGATTCCCAAAGAATTTTTTGATGATATTTTTTAGCATATTCAGAAACCAAATACATGCTTTCTTTTTCGTTGGCTAACTCTTTTTCTTCATCGGTTCGTTCCGTTTCTTCAACTTCAATTCCGTATTTGTTTGCCAAGTATTTTATGGCTTCTGGATATGTAAAATGCTCGTGTTCCATTAAAAACGCTACCGCATTTCCACCTTTTCCCGAACTGAAATCTTTCCAAATTTGTTTTACTGGCGACACCATAAAAGAAGGTGTGCGTTCATCTGAGAATGGACTTAATCCTTTGAAGTTACTTCCCGATTTTTTGAGTTGTACAAAATCGCCAATGACTTCTTCTACACGAGAAATGTCAAAAACTGCATCTATAGTTGATTTTGATATCAATGGTTTTCGGGATTTTTAGGAATGAATTTCAAAAATACTAAGTTTTCATCAATATTAAGATAAAAAAGAAAAGTGTCTTCTAGAACTGACTCTTTTTTAATTTTATATTAAAAAACACAACACTAACTACTATTTTACCTCTCACTATATACTACTTTTCTTTCTAACACATAAGTCTTATATATTTAAAAATACGGTTTTACCTTACTAAAATTAATTTAAAATTTTTTACATTTAGTTAACCATTAATTAGTTACGCTGTATTTTTTTATAAAAAAAACAGCAATATTAACACAATCTATTAACTTTTAAATTCTAAAATCATGAAAAAAAAGAAAATGAGTTTACGCAAACTGGCTTTGAACAAAAAAGCAATTTCCAATTTGAGTAGCAATCAGGTTAGAGGAGGAATTCTTATTGACGGTCCAATTATTGTGACTGATTCAGATTTCTGCCCGTCAGATTTCTGTCCATCAGATTTTTGCCCGTCTAACGGATGCCCATCTAATGGATGCCCGACAGATTTCTGTCCTTCGAATTTTTGTCCTTCAAGATTATGTCCTTCTATAACTATTATAGACGTAAGATAGTGACTTTCACTTTTTAGATTAAAATTAAAAGGAGATACTACACAGGTATCTCCTTTTTTTACATATTAGTTATTTAGTGATATCGTATGATTTGTGTTTTTGATAAAGATGAGAAGATCATACATTACAGCCGGATTGACTTCATAATAATCTTTCTCCGTATTTTTACTGTACCCAAATAGTTTTAGTTTTTGCTTGGTTAGTTTTTTACAAATTTCTTTGATTCTTGAAGTGATTGGAAAGTAATAGGCTTCCGATTTGTTTTGCGCTAATTTTTCTTCAAAAGTATTTGTTGGCGGTGTCGGATAGTCGCTTGTAAATAATTCATCATCAAAATTATGATTGTCATTTATAAACCTATTTTTTATATAGGAATATGTACCGCTAAAACTGCTCATTCCTATGGCAATATATTCGTTTGGAAATTCTTTTTTTAGGTTTCTTCCCATCAAACCAATTTCATTATCAATGATAACTTCTTTTGAAATATGCGCATTGTGTGCCCAAACTATGATTTTAGCTGTTGGATCTTTAGCAAAATATGCAACTCGTTCAGCCATGACAATATCGCGTGTTTTGATGTTTCCTTTAAAAATTAGCTCATAATTAATGTATGAATTTTTACCATTGGCTAGTAATTCTTCTAAATATTTAGATTCAATTTGCTCTTTTTTAACTTCTTTTTCCAATTTCAAAAGTAATCGATATATTTCTCTATTATAACCGTATTCATCAACTTTTTCAGGTTTTTTAGCTGGGAACTTCTCGTAGTATGCATTTGGTTCTAAAGCAACTCGTAGCTTGATTTCTTTGAGTGTTTCTTTGATTTCATCTGTCATGTGTGCATCCAATTCTTGTGTAATTAACGCTGGTAAAATTTCTCTGTATGAATCGTCACAACCTTTAAATGGAATTGTCGTATGCGTTTGATTGTACTTTTTTAACCAAGTCAAAAACTTTTTCATTTCTTGTGATTGATAGATCGAAAAAAGATGATTTTTCATTAAAGAATCTAACGATTGTGTTTGCAAATTTTGCGATAGAAGTTCCATATCTTCATATGGATTTTCCAAGATAACCATCGTAAATCCTTTTTCCTTTATCAACTTTTGCGTAATCGCATTTCTAAGTTCATAAAACTCTTTAGTTCCGTGTGTATCTTCGCCTAGTGCAACAATACGCTTGTCTCCTATTTGAGCAACAAGCGCATCTAAAGATGTGTCTAATTTTTGCGTTGACACTAAATTTATGTCTGTTTTTATGTTATTAATTTCTTGTTGCAATGCTTGTCCATTCGCGGAAAGCGCAACACAAATAGTAAAGAGTAAGAAGATTTTTTTCATTGTTATTTGGCATTAGTTTTCTACACAACTCTACAGGAAAGTTGTGAAATGTAGTTTTGATTTGAATTTTAGTAAATGTCAGATCGAGAAGTACTTTGCTAGGTATTGCACTAGATATAACGAATTAGGAATTTGCAACTCAATCAGATACTTGTGAACTTTGTTTGTTTTTAAAATACATCTAATCGTAAACCAAGGGAAATGTTCCGTTGTTCTAAGTTTGGACTTTTGAATATTGGCGATAAATCATATTTGCAGTATAAACTTAAATCGTCCCAACCGATGTAACCTGCTAAACCATAGACAAATGTGTTTGTATTGAAGTTTCTACGAATTTCCTGATCAACACGATCACCATCTTCTGAATATTTTAGTTTTTGCTTTACGGCAATGTTAAATCCTGCATAACCACCAATTCCGATTTTGAATTTTTTACGTGTGTTGTAACGAATGTAATGATCGGTTTCTTTTTTGTTTGAAGGACCAAATTCAAAGTAAATTGGCACTACCAAATTGGTCATTCTAATTTTTGAGCGTCGTAAATCATTCGGAAATTGTTCTAAGGTAGTTGTGTTACCATTGTCTACAAAAACACGATTTCCTGTTGGTTTTAAATTGTTGTATTGTAACGATAGTCCGTACTTGAATCGTACAAAATTATGTTTTTTAAAGAGACGTGTTCGCCAACTAATTCCAAATTCAAAAAATCGGGAACCTGCCATTCGGTAATCGGAATCGCCAAGCGATTTTCCATCTTGTAGCGCATTGTTAAATCCTAAAGCAAACACCAAATCAGAATACGTACGTCTGTCATAACGAAAAGGTCTCTTTTTAATTTTTCGTGAATCAAACACTTCTCCAAACCGAATGAAACTTCCGTTTTCTTGGATTCGGTAATCGAGTAACATTTCACGTTTTTCTTTTGCCATACGATACTCAATATTTGCAGCTGTTAACATTGCAGCTTTCTTTTTCTGTTTTTCTGCTTCTTCTTTGCTGATTTTTCCTTTTTCAAGATCCGAATTAATTAGCTCTACAGTATTTTTTAGCAATATTTTTTCATCTTCTGTAATGATGCGTAGTCGATTTTCCAAATACTTTTTAGTTCTTTCTTTTTTAAGTTGAATCGAATCTTTTTGTTGTGCCTGCATCGTAAAGTTTACGCATAGGAATGCCAGGCATAAATACATAGTAATTGTTTTCATGTTCGTTTTTTTTTTAGTGAATTAACTCACTTATGATAAGTTCTTAGTTATGATTAATTTCGATCAGCGAGTAAGGTTTTGCCCTTTTTCACATTTTTCTTGATGAGATCAAATACTCTTTGCTTGAATGATCTATCTAATTCGTATTCGACCTCATTTAGCAATTCGTCAGCAGTTGCGAATCGCATCGTGTCTTTTTCCTTTGTTATCTCTAATTCTGAAAGTGATTGTTGTGCTTCTTTGAGCATTTGATTAATTTCAGCATCCGTAATTGTACTATTTTCAGCAACTGACAAAGCGGCTATTGATGCTTTTAAATCTTTATTTGTATCAACAACTACATCTTTTTGTGTGATGATTGCTTCTATTTCTTTAGGTAAATTTTCGTTTTCTTGAACAACAACAGTATTTTCAATTTCCTTTTGTAATTTAATAACAATTTCTCTTTGTTTGTTTGGAATTAACGCTTCCTTTTTAGGTGATTTTTCAACTATTTCTGATTGTTTTAGATAGAATAAATCTTTATGTACTGCAATTGCAGCGTTAAATAATTCATCGTTAATTTCTTCTTTTAGAATAGTGGATTTTGGTGTTTCTATTTCTTCTTGAACTTTAATTGCTTCGGTTTCAACTACGCTTTGTACTTGAGATTCTCCAACGCTTTTACTCACCATAAGCGTAATTAAACCAACCAATAACGCTAAACAAGCGGCATACGGATATAATTTTCGACGCTTTTTATTTTGATCATTCGCATCTAATTGAGTGGCAAGTTGCTCCCAAGAATTTTTAGGAACTTCTATCCTGCGCTCTTCTAATATGTCTTTTATATTATGCAATTTCATTAGTTCTGTTTTTTTTTGATTGAAGTTGTGCTTGAAGCGTTTTTTTCGCCTTAAACAATTGTGTTTTTGACGTACTTACGGAAATATTGAGCATTGCTGCAATTTCTTGGTGCTTGTATCCTTCCATTTCATACAAATTGAATACAATTCTATATCCTTGTGGCAATACATCAATTGCTTTTTGAATTTCTGCTACGCCAGCATTCACGTCCATTTCACATGCTACAACTTCCGTATAATTTTCTATTTCTTCAACAGCAATTAATGGGTTCTTTTTTCTGAGAAATGAAATCGATTCACGAATCATTATTCTTCGAATCCAACCTTCAAAACTTCCTTCGTTTTTAAACGTTTTGATATGCGTAAATACTTTAAAAAATCCAGAAAGCATTGTTTCTTCAGCGTCATGAACATTTGAAATATAATACCTGCAAACACTTAACATCTTTGGTGCATGTTGCGTATAAAGTGCATGTTGCGCTTTACGATCATTGCGTTTTGCTCGCTTGATGAGTTGTGTTTCTTGTAGATGTAATTGAATAACTTTCACAGTACAGGTTGCTTTCTATTGACATAGACGCAATTTTTATATAAATGGTTGTCTGCGTATGAAAAAAAATTATTTTTTTCTGTCAATTACGTAGTTAACCATCAGTTCTAATGAATCTTTAAATGTTGATTGAGGATAGGTATTTAGTAGGTTGAGTGCTTTTTCTTGATACAATTTCATTTGTGTAGTTGCATATTCCAATCCGCCCGTTTTTTTTACAAAGGCAATCACTTCTTTGACTCTTTTTTTGTCTTTGTTATGATTTTTTATCGAATTGATCACCCATTTTTTCTCTTCTTTGGTACAATGATTTAAGGTATAAATCAGCGGAAGCGTCATTTTTTGCTCTTTAATATCAATTCCAGTTGGCTTTCCAATTTGCGTGTCGCCATAATCAAATAAGTCATCTTTTATCTGAAACGCCATACCAATATATTCACCAAACAATCGCATGCGTTCTACTTCTTCATCGGAAGCTTCTACAGAACGTGCGCCCATGGCACAACAAGCGGCAATTAAAGTTGCTGTTTTTTGACGAATAATTTTGTAATAAATATCTTCTGTAATATCAAGTCTACGTGCTTTTTCAATCTGAAGTAATTCGCCTTCACTCATTTCACGAACCGCTACTGAGATAATTTTTAACAAGTCAAAATCACCATTATCAATGGAAAGTAATAATCCTTTTGATAATAAATAATCACCAACTAATACGGCAATTTTATTTTTCCACAAAGCATTTATTGAAAAGAAACCTCTTCTTCTATTGGAATCATCAACGACATCATCATGTACTAAGGTTGCGGTATGAATAAGTTCAATAACGGAAGCTCCACGATAAGTTCTATCATTAACAGTTCCGTCAGAAACCATTTTGGAAACCAAGAACACGAACATGGGACGCATTTGTTTCCCTTTTCTATTTACAATATAATGCGTGATTCGATTGAATAGCGCGACTTTGGAAGTCATGGAATTGGAAAACTTTTTTTCAAAGAGTTCCATTTCTTTTTCGATGGGTTGTTTTATCTGCGCAACTACTTTCATTCGACTGTAAAGATATCAACTAATTCTATGATTTTATAGTTTTTAACAAGATTCAAACAGTTCAAAACGTAATTAATTGTTTTATTTTCATCATTTTGAAGATAGTATACTCTATTTTGACATTAAATAAATCTGTTTTAATTTTTAGTTTCTTTTAGTGAATCAAAAATAATCATTCTCATTTTTTATATAATTTATAAAAATATTGGTGTTTACAATAAAAACATAGGCAATATGCTGGTGTTCTATATTTTTTCATAACTTTATGAATACTAACACTTAAACCTCGATATATGAGAAAAATTACACTTTTACTTTTATGCATGTTCTATCAATTAGGATATGCTCAATTATCAGAAGATTTTGAATCTGGTACTACAATACCTGCTGGATGGGCAAGTTTTATAGGGACAAATGGCCTTGGAACTACTCAAAATTGGCAAATAAACAACGGAACAACAAATAATGTTGCGTTTGTTACTTGGGAAGCTGTTGTTGGAGGAAATGCAGAAGATTGGCTGGTAAGTCCGCAATTTACTGTAGATGCAACAAATTTCATTCTTTCGTTTGATCAATCGGATAGTTTTTCAGATGATTTTGGTTCAACCTATACAATTAGAGTGTCCACAGGTGCAAGTCAAACTACACATGCCGATTTTACCATTATTGATACACAAACTGAAACTGATGTTTGGTCTGGTGGTCCTTTAGCGCAACACACTGTAGACTTAACAGCGTATATTGGACAACCTATTTACGTAGCTTTTGTTTTAGAACAAAACGATGGTGACCGTTGGATTATTGATAACATAGACATGATTGCCGATGCATCTGCTCCAGAACCTGCAGAAACACCGACACCTGCAGATATGGCAATGAATGTCGTTATTGATCCTGCAGATGATAATATGGATGGAACACCTGATAATTCTGTTACGTTTGCTTGGGTCGCATCCGCTACAGGAGATCCTGCAACTGCGTATGATGTATATTTAGGAGATTCTCCTACTACGTTAGCGTTGCTAGGAACGCTTGGAAATACGACAGTAGATATTACTGGAATGGAGTATTCTACATTATATTATTGGCAAATTGTAGCTAAAAATGTTGGTGGTGACGCTATGAATTCTCCTATTTGGAGTTTTACAACAGAAATTGATCCTGCTTTGTCTGTAGACGAAGTAAATTCGACTAATTTCAAATATTATCCAAATCCGACAAAAGGATTGATACAGTTTGAAAGCAACTTGACTATTGATAATTTAAAAGTTATTAATTTATTTGGTCAAGAGGTGATACGCGTTAATGAAAATATCTTATCAACGAAACAAATAGACATTTCTTCATTAAAAACTGGAACTTATATAACGTGAGTTCGACTTAAGAAGATGTTTTAATTGTTTGTAAAATAGAGAAGGAATCATTAACTTAATATTCTGAATAACAAGCTAATAATAAGAACTTCTCTATGATTACTGACAATAAAATTATTGAAATATTTTGTCTTTTAGACGATTTTAGTAAAGAATATAACGATTTGGTTACCAAAAACAGTCTTCTTGACCCAAATAAAAAGAAAATACGCAAAAGAAAGCGTAAAATGTCTGATGCAGAAGTAATGACTATTTTAGTTATTTTTCATTTCAAATCTTACCGAAATCTGAAGCACTTCTATATAAATCATGTGTGTAAACATATGCGTAATGAGTTCCCCGATTGTGTTTCATACAATCGTTTTGTTGAACTTCAAAAAAAAGTAGTTCAACCACTAGGAGTATTTATGAAAATGCATTGTTTGGGTAGTTGTACTGGCATTTCATTTATAGATTCTACTACGTTGAAATCCTGTCACTATAAAAGAGAAAAGCAACATAAAGTGTTTGCTGGTTTAGCTCAAAAAAGTTACGGAACCTTAGGTTGGTTTTATGGATTTAAATTACATCTTGTCTGTAACGATAAAGGTGAACTAGTCGAGTTTATGCTTACTCCAGGGAATGTGGATGATAGAAAACCTCTTAGAAACAAATCATTCAATGATAAAATATTTGGTAAAATTTATGGAGACAAAGGCTATCTCGGAAAAGATTTATTTGAAAAATTATTTGTAGATGGAATTCATTTAATAACAAAAGTGAGAAAGAATATGAAGAAAAAAGCAATGGATTTTATGGATAAAGTACTATTAAGAAAAAGAGCTGTAATTGAATCTGTAAATGACATCTTAAAAAATGTATGTTATATTGAGCATACAAGACATAGGTCGGTAGATAATTTTATATCAAACTTGGTCTGTGGATTAATAGCATATAGTTTTATACCTAAAAAACCATCTATCAAAATTACTAATATGCTCCCAAATATTGGAATAAGTTAAGTCGAACTCACGTTATATACTAATTGTTACTATAGGTGACACCGTAAGTTCTTATAAAGTTATTAAAGAATAAGAAGTATATTTTTATACTAAACAGAAAGCCTTTGAAGTATTTACTTTGAAGGTTTTTTGTATTTGATTGAAAATTAAATAGTGAGCTTTGTCAAGAATTCACGAATGTTTTTTATTCTTGTTGATGGAACTTGGATGAGATTTGTACTCATTGAATACGTTGTTGTATTGAAAGATTACTTTATGAGACGCCACATTAAACTCAGCATGACATACTGATTTTCAACACTTAACACTAACTTCTCAAAAACTAAAAAACTACTCTTTATTTGCCAATTGTCCGCAAGCCGCATCAATATCTTTTCCACGTGAACGTCTTACCGTAACTGTAATTCCGTTTTGTTCAAGTGAATCTACATAGCGGTCAATTGCTTTGTCACTTGCTTGTTGAAATTGTCCGTCATCAATTGGATTGTATTCAATTAGATTGACTTTACTTGGCACGTCTTTACAGAATTTTACCAACGCATTGATGTCTTTTTGCTGATCGTTAATTCCATCCCAAACTACATATTCGTACGTGATTTTATTTTTGGTTTTATCATACCAATAGGCTAACGCTTCTTTTAAGTCTGTAAGTGGAAAGTGCTCATTAAACGGCATAATTTCCGTTCGAACTTCATCAATAGCAGAATGTAACGATACTGCCAATTTGAATTTGACTTCATCATCCGCCATTTTTTTGATCATTTTTGGAACACCCGAAGTTGAAACAGTAATTCGTTTTGGTGACATTCCTAAACCTTCTTCTGACGTAATTTTGTCAATTGCTTTGATAACATTATTATAATTCATCAATGGTTCGCCCATTCCCATGAATACAATGTTTGATAATGGTCTGTTATGGTATAATCTACTTTCGCGATCTATAGCAACTACCTGATCATATATTTCATCAGGATTTAGATTTCGCATACGTTTTAATCGTGATGTAGCGCAAAATTTACAGTCTAAACTACATCCAACCTGACTTGACACACAAGCTGTTGTTCGTGTGCTTGTTGGAATTAACACAGATTCTACAATTAAACCATCGTGCAAGCGTACCGCATTTTTAATCGTTCCATCATTACTGCGTTGCATTTTATCAACGTGAATGTGATTGATCACGAAGTTTTCTTCCAACATTTGACGTGTTTCTTTGGAAACATTGGTCATGTCTTCAAATTTATGCGCACCTTTTTGCCAAAGCCATTCATATACTTGGTTTCCTCTGAATGCTTTGTCTCCTTGTGCTACAAAGAAATCTCGAAGTTGTTCTTTGTTCAACGCGCGTATGTCTTTTTTACTTGCTTGCATACTGCAAAAATAGTTAGAATTTATGGTTTTGTTGCCGAACCCATAAATCAATTTAAATATGAAGCGATTGAAAGTAGAACATTCACATATTACCGCTTTTTAATTTTAATCTCTAACTCAAAATCACCTTCTGTTAAACCTTCTGCACCAACAACACCAATCACTATTTTATAGGAACGATTAATCGCATTCACCCTAACTTTTCGAGTATGATCTTGTGTTTTTCCACGCCATTTACGATCCCATTTATGGTCAGCTTCGCACGTAACACAACTACTCAATTTTGGTGGTAATTGTTCATTGGACAAACCAACTTGATACGCATACAGACTAAAGTTTTGATTTTTATTTTTAGGAATGAGTCTGATAAACATTTCAGAATATTTCGGTATCGTTGTTGAATATATAACGTGATTTCCAGAGAATTTTTGGTTTTGAGTTGCAGGAAAACAAGCTACACTACTATTTGCCGCCCAAGACAAATCGCTGATTAAACCACCTGTTTCAAGATTTCCATTTATTGTTGTGACTGTTCCTGTTGTTTCTATTTTCATAACTTCAACTTTAGCTGTCATCATAGGAATTTCTTCACCGCCATTTAGTTTTATTTCTAACGTAAAATCACCTTCCGTTAAACCTTCTGCGCCTACAACACCAATCACTATTTTATAGGCACGATTAATAGCATTCACTCTAACTTTTCGAGTATGATCTTGTGTTTTTCCGCGCCATTTTCGATCCCATTTATGGTCAGCTTCGCACGTGATACAACTACTCAAATTTGGCGGTAATTGTTCATTGGATAAACCAACTTGATATGCATATAAACTAAGGTTGTGATTTTTATTTTTTGGAATGAGTTTGATGAACATTTCAGAACGCTTTGGTATCGTTGTTGAATAAAAAACATGATTTCCAGAGAATTTTTGATTTTGAGTCGCAGGAAAACAGGCTACACTGCTATTAGCCGCCCATGATAGATCTGAAATTTGTTGTCCGTCAGCTAAATTTCCTTGATAGGAAACGGTACTATTCGCTTTTACTTTTAATACAGAAATTTGTGTGTTTCTATTTTGCGAAAAAGCATTGTTAATGATAAATAAACAAAAGAATGTGTATAGAATACTTGTTTTCATGAAGTAATAGTTTGTGATTATTTTTTTCAAGAATATACACAACGCTTTGCTTACTAACGAATTGTACACTCAACATATTAAATGTAGCAAAAACTAACTCAATAAAAGTTTTGCATGTGTTTTTGGTTAGTAATTCTGTACAAATAACCAATTACACATATTGTTGCCTATTTAAAAAGTTTCTGTTGCGCTTCGGAAAAGGAAAAATAAGGCTGTCGCTATATATTTTTCTTTACCACGGAGATTTAAAGAAGAAAGTATAAAACTCTTTCATACGATCGTTTTCAAAAAGAATTGGGAAAATTTTATCAGACGCTAATAATTCTAAAAAACAAAATCCTGCCAAAGACAGGATTTTATAAATATGGTATATGTTTTCTATTTACAGAATTAACATAGCGTCTCCGTAAGAATAGAATTGGTATCCTTCTTTAATTGCTTCTTTGTATGCTTTTAGGATAAAATCGTGACCTGCAAACGCTGAAACCATCATTAATAGTGTTGATTTTGGCGTATGGAAGTTTGTAATCATACAGTTTGCAATACTAAATTCGTATGGAGGAAAGATAAATTTGTTGGTCCAACCTTCGTATTCGTTTAGTGTTAAATCAGATGACACTGAACTTTCTAAAGCACGCATTACAGTTGTTCCTACTGCGCACACTTTTCTTTTCGTTTTCTTAGCATGGTTAACAGTTACAACAGCTGGCGTTTCAATTTTTAACTCTTCTGAATCCATTTTATGCTTCGATAAATCTTCTACTTCTACAGGATTAAATGTTCCTAAACCTACATGTAGTGTGATTTCAGAGAAATCGATTCCTTTAATTTCTAAACGCTTTAATAAGTGCTTTGAGAAATGCAAACCTGCTGTTGGCGCGGCTACTGCTCCTTCTTCTTTTGCATAGATAGTTTGGTAACGCTCTTCATCTTCTGGCTCTACATCTCTTTTGATGTATTTTGGAAGTGGCGTTTGTCCAAGTTCACCTAATTTCGTTCTAAATTCTTCGTATGAACCATCATACAAGAAACGTAAAGTACGACCTCTTGATGTTGTGTTGTCAATAACCTCAGCCACTAAACTTTCATCTTCTCCAAAGTATAATTTGTTTCCGATTCTGATTTTACGCGCCGGATCAACTAAAACATCCCACAAACGTTGATCTTCATTTAACTCTCTTAATAAAAAGACTTCGATTCTTGCTCCTGTTTTTTCTTTGTTTCCAAATAATCTTGCAGGAAATACTTTCGTATTGTTCAACACCATTACATCATCTTCTTCAAAGTAGTCTACTAAGTCTTTGAATTTTTTGTGCTCGATTGTTTGTTTTTCACGATTTAACACCATTAAACGTGCTTCATCTCTATGTTCAGAAGGGTATTCAGCTAATAAATCTTCAGGAAGTTCAAAATTGAAATGCGATAGCTTTTTTGCCATAAGTCTTTTGAGTTATTTTTTTAAGAACCGCAAATATACAATCTCAAAATAGGCGTTGTCAAGTATTTAGGGAGTTTTTTTAGTTTTCTTTTGTTACAACACCAATCTTTTCCAAATCTTTCCAAAAATTTGGGTACGATTTTGATACTACATCCGCTTTTTCAACTTCCAACGGAACACGCAATGCCAACGGTGCAAAAGCCATTGCCATTCTATGATCTTTGTAGGTAGCAATTGTTATATTTTCATTAATTGTAGTTGCTTTGTGTAAATGCAAAGACGCATCTGTAATGTCTACAGAACCGCCAAGTTTTTCCAATTCCGTTTGTAACGCAATTAACCGATCTGTTTCTTTGATTTTAAGCGTATGCAAACCAATCATTTCACAAGATAATTGCAATCCGAAAGCCGTTACCGCAATAGTTTGAGCAATATCTGGCGCGTTTTTTAAGTCGAGCTGAATGGTTTTCTGCGTTGCTTCTTGCTTTTTAGTAAGCGTAATTGTGTTTTCAGAGAACGTAGTTTCTACACCAAATTCTTGATAGATTTCTGCTAGGCATGAATCGCCCTGTAAACTATTTTGTTTGTAAGATGATAGTTTTATTGTTGTTCCTATTTCGCTTAGCGCGATTAAACTATAAAAATACGAAGCCGAACTCCAATCAGATTCTACCGTGAACTTTCTTGCTTCTTGCTTCGCTTCAAATCGTGCTACATTGATCGTGTTTCCTTCAAAATTTGTTTTTACACCTAATTCGTCCAATAAAGCAAGTGTCATTTTTATATACGGAACTGATGTTATTTTTCCATCTAGCGTAAGCGTTAAACCATTTTTTAAAGTTGGTGCAATTAATAGCAGGGCAGATATGTATTGACTACTTACATTTGCCGCCAATGTTACTTGATTCTCTAGTAATTTTTGCCCTTTAATTTGCAAAGGCGGATAGCCTTCATTGTTTGTGTATTGAATTTCCGCACCTAGTTGTCGCAATGCATCAACAAGTATTTTTATTGGGCGTTCTTGCATTCTTGACGAACCTGTTAATGTAATTTCTTGTCCGTTTTGCGTTGCGTAATATGCTGTTAGAAAACGCATTGCCGTTCCTGCGTGGTGAATGTCTTTTACAGTATCCGAAGATTGTAATGCTTTTTGCATTAAGGTAGCATCGTCCGAGTTTGATATGTTCGCAATTGATATGTTTGAATATAGAGCTTGCAGTAATAACAGTCGGTTAGATTCGCTTTTGGAACCTGTTATTGCTAGGTTAGATTGTTTGTGTAGTGACGATTTTTGAAGCTTTATGTTCATGCTATTTGTGTATTCTTGATTGTTAAATATTCTCATGAAATAGCAAAATGTGTGATTCTGAATCAAGTTCAGAATGACCTACTTTTAACTTTTTAGAGAAGTATTCCGAAACTATTATTTTAATTTTTCGTTGTTGTGATGACGATCGTGATCGCGTTTGGTTTTTTTGTCCATTTTTTTATCAAAAGCTTCTTGCAAGTCAATTCCTGTTTGATTTGCCAAACATAGAACAACAAAAACAACATCTGCTAATTCTTCTCCTAAGTCTTTGTCTTTGTCGCTTTCTTTTTCGCTTTGTTCGCCATAACGACGTGCAATGATACGCGCTACTTCTCCAACTTCCTCGGTAAGTTGCGCCATGTTTGTAAGCTCATTAAAGTAACGAACACCGTGTTCTTTGATCCAAGTATCTACGTCTAACTGAGCGGCTTTTAGATTCATATGAGTTATTTTTTCTTGTAAGATCCCGCTTTTCTTCGGGATTCGTTCAACTTACAATTTTGAGTACGACTTTTAGGCTTCTTAAAATTGAGTTTCACTAAAAAAGTGACTTTACAACACGTGTTATAAAGTCACTTGTAAAAATATAGCTTTTCAATGAATTATTTCGTGCAATTTTGCAGAAACCTTTCTACTTTTTTGAGTTGATTATATTTTTTTTAATACTACTTTTTCTTCTTCTTTTTCAATTAAGATTCGGTATAATTCTCTTAGAGAAGGATATTTATCAGACGGAATTACCGCTGTGTTTATTTCTCTTAACATTACAACACTTATTCCTGTTGGTGTTTTTGTTATGTTGAATGCGTATGAACCTAAGTTATCTGGCAATCGGATTGTCTCTATTTCTGGCAATGATTCTATTTCATATCCTTCTGGTATGTTGATGTTCATCATTATTTTTCGTTTCCACGGATATCCAAAATCAACAGGATAGATTCTTTTTTCAGCTTTGAACGGGTTTTCACTTGTTGCTAGGTATAATAATGGTGAAAAGTAGAGTTTGTCTCCAATGACTTCTGCTTGTGCTTCTTTTGAGAATGCATACGATTCTAGTATTGGTTTTCCAATGCTTGACACATTTTTTACGCTGTAGTCTTCTATTTCAATGTCACCAATTGAGTTTTCCAATCGTTCTAAGTAATCAGCTTCATCCGCGCGTCCGTATACATTTCTGAATGATAAAGCATTGTGCGATGTGAATTGCGTTCGTTGTTTTCCTTCTATATCACCCGAAGCATGTAGCGTTATGTTCATAGTAGTTGTTTCTAACGCTTCTTTTTTTGGCATTAAGCTAATTTGCGTCCAGCTTCCATCTTTACGAATAAGTCTACCAATCCAGTTAAGTGCGCGCATTGGCAATACGTTTGGTTCTCCAAAATAATTGGTAGCATCTAGGAGAATAACCGCATTTTCTATTTCTATAGCAGTGATTACATAGTTGAATCCATTTAAGGTTGGAAACATATGAATTCCGTGTCTGCGTGTGCTTAGTAATACCGGATTTGCGGATATTCCTGCATATCGTAACATTGCTGTTAGCATTAAGTTCATGTCTGCTACATTTCCTGTTTTTTCTTTGTATGCTTTTCGAACGCCAACATCTGAATATTTACCATAGTTGCCATTCCATTTTACTTTGTTTTGAACATAGTTATATATTTTTGCCGCTTTTACCATGTCGTTTGATTCGCCCGTAATCAACGCATCTATGTCATCTTTGAAATAGTTAGTTTTAGCAAGTTCTTCTCCAAAGTTTTCACTTCTGTAGATGGTTCTCACAATATCATCCCACGATCTTGCATTGTATTGTACAGGTTCGTTTGGCATTTCAATCTGAATTAATTCAAATTTTACTGTACTTCTATAATTGTTGATATTGCTTACATATTTTTCTTCTTTTAACGCAGGAACATTTTCTAGGTTGAACTCTGATATGTTGTATTCTACATCAATTCTACTTTCATTAAAGCTTGTTCTTGTGGCATTAAATCCTCCATTATCCGATCTTGATTTTGATCGTAATACAATTTGTTTTCCAATTGTAGTTTCTTTTGGTTTTAGTAAGTAATAGCCTTTGTAATGCTTCTTGAATGTATGATACGTTGGCGTTTCAAAGATTAGGTTTATTTTATTTAATGGAATCGTATATTGAAAGTTATATTCGTTAATGTCGCCAAAGAAAGGAGAAATAAATTTGTATTCATATTCAATAACACTACCTTCTTTGATGTTTGGCATTGTTATTTTTTCTATATCAATATTATCAGAAACGTGCTCTTTGAAAATTCCATCACTTCTCAGTTTCGTTTTTTTCACTTTTCCATCAACTAAATTGTATGTATAGCCTTTGAGTCCATTTATTTTTTCGCGTGTACTGTTTTGTTTGTACAAACGCATTTCATGATTTGCCCATTCAAATCCGTCCTTATTGTATATTTTTATACGTCTGTAAATTGTTGTTTCTACTAAAAATCCTTGTCGTTGAATGTATCGTATTTGAGTATGGATTTTGTTGTATAGAATTGCGGCATTTGCTTCAGTTTCTAACGGATGTTTTGTTTCTGCTAGTTCAGCTTCGGATACTTTACCAAATTCAAAATCTTGCGCATGTGTAAATGTTACACATAATAATGTGAGTATAAATAAAACACTTTGTTTCATCAGTTTGTCTTAGTTTTTGTTATTAGAGGAATTATATTTTCTTTAGCACTACTTTTTCTTGTTCTTTTTCAACCAACATTTTATAGAATTCTTTTATGTTTCCATAATACATGGACGGAATAATGAGTGTATTTATTTTTACGGAAGTACTTACATTGATTCGATTACCGGTTTGAGAAACCATGTATTTGAATTCACCTAAATTGTCTTCCATTGCCATTGCCAACGATTTTGGAATCGATTCTATTTCATATCCTTCAGGAATTTCAATGGTAATTCTGTACGTATCACTCCATAAGTAATTGTAATCTATGGGATATTCTCGCGTATCCGCTTTGAACGGATTTTCAGTAGTTGCTAAGAATAGCATAGGTGAAAAGTAAATTTTGTCACCAATGATTTCCACTCTATCTTCTAAAGTGAATTTGTACGATTCCGTGACTGGTTTCCCTAGATTCTTTTCATCTTTGATGGTATATTCTTCAATTTCGATACCTTCAATATCATTTTCTAGCTTTTCAAGATATTCATCTTCGCTTATATTGCTATATTTTTTTCTAAATGTTAATGCTCTGTTTTCGCTAAAGCTAGATCGTTCTTGCCCTTCTACAACTCCGTCTGCGCCAATTTTGAAATTGTACATACTTAGTTTAGCCGCATGTTTTTGAGGTGTTAAATCTACTTCGGCAGAAGAACCATCTTTACGAACAATTCTACCAATCCAATTGATGGCTCTTTCAGGCAATACATTTGGCGTTGCGTATATTTCTGTAGCATCAAATAAGATGAGTCCATTGTTTATTTCTACAGCGCTTATAACATAGTTGAATCCTTTTGACGTTGGAAATAATGGAATTCCATTGTTACGTGTACTTACTAAAACAGGATTTGCACTAATTCCGGCATGTCTAAACATTGCTGTCAACATTAAGTTGATGTCAGCTACATTTCCTATGCCTTCTTTGTAAGCATTTTTTACTCCTTTATCTGTAAGATATCCGTAGTATCCGTTCCATTTAACTTTTGTTTTGACATGGTTGAATATGACGGCAATTTTTTCCGATTCGCTTGTTGCATTTTGAAGTAATATGTCTAAATCTTTTCTGAAATATCTATCTTTATCAAGTTCATTTCCAAAGCTTGGAAGCTTGTAAATGCGCTCTACAATTTTTTCCCAAGAAGTGTTGTAATTTTTGCGTTCGCCACCAAATCGTTCAAAACTTGCCAATTCAAAAGCAATGGCAGTTGCATAATTTCGTATGTTATGAATGTATGATTCTTCTTTTACCGCAGGAACATTATTTGTATTGATTTCATATATATTTTCATAAAACGTTACAGTTCCATTTTTAGTTTGCATACGTGAATATCCGTTTGTACTACCTGCTTTATAGGGAAAAATTAAATTCCTGTTTTTTTTGGTTTCATTAAATTTTACAGGAAAATAACCTTTAGAGTTTCTCTTGTAGTAAAAATATTTCGGAATTCGAATGTTGTTCTCGGTTTTGTTTACAGGAATACTGTATTGAATTTCCACATCATTTATCGTCCAACCTGCATCTACTAAACGATATTTGTATTCTATTACACTTCCGTCTTTTACATTTGGAAATGTCATCGTTTTTTTGTTCCAATACTTATTGATTTCCGCATCAAATATTCCGTCCCTTTTTAACTTTGTTTTTTGTATTTTACCATTAACTAAGTTGTATGTATATCCTTTAATTGCCGATATTTCATCATCTCCACGACTTCCTTGGTATAACGGAACTTCGTGTGTTGCCCAACTAACACCATCTTTTGTATAGATTTTTATTCGACGAGTGATTTCTGTAACTACACGCCATCCGTCTATATTATTGAATTCGAAAAATGTTTTTCGATTATTGTATAATATGGCAGCGTTTGCATCTGCTTCTCTCGGATGTTGTGTTTCTTCTATTTCTGCTTTGGAAACATTTCCAAATTCAAAGTCTTGTGCATTTAGTATACTACTATTTAGCAATACAAATATGATTAGGATGTATGATTTCATCTTTATATATGGTATAATAATTAGTTTTATGTAAATAGATTATTTTTTGACTAAGACTATTTTTGAGTTATCAAGTTTTACGATTTTTTTGATGAATTTTCGATAGTTTTTGTATTCTTCTTTCGGGTATTGTCCATCTTTTATTTTGATCGATCTTTTGTATACTAATGTTTGATCATCTTTTTGTGTGATACTGAATGCGTAGCTTCCAAATTTGTCTTCAACTTCAATATCATTTGGAATTGCTTCTATTTTGTAATCGCTTGGCAATTTTATTTCATAGGAATCTACATCATAGAAGCCTCTAGAAATTTTGAGTGGGAATTTTCGATTTCGATACCGATCAGGAATACTGTTGTATTTATTCAATGCATTGGGCGCAAATAAAATTCGATCTCCAGTTTGCACAACATATCCATCGGCTTTGAATGTTACTTTTTCGGTAAATACAATATTTTCTTTATCATTTTCATGAACAATTTTATCTATGGAAATGTTATTGATGTATCGCCAATATTTTTTGTAATATTTATCTTTTTCCAATTCAGATCGATCTTCTAAGTAATAGCGATTGCTGTACTGAGTTCCTTTGGTAGTGACCGTTACATCTACATTAATTCCGCCATCATTATGTAATGCATACGAACCCGTTGTTTCTTGGTAGTTTTCATCGGTTTCGTATTTTTTGGTACGTTTTATTTTTCCACCTTCAGGTGTAATGACCAACACATTTCTGTTATCTGTAAAGTCGCCTATAAAACCAAAAGGCATTTTCTGACTTGTACATTCTAACCAAATATCATCACCTCCATTTGGAATGTTTAGAATGACATGATTTCCTTGTTCAAGCGAAGCAAAGTCTTCATAAAAATCTACCATTTCATCTCCTGCTTGTACATGTGTATAATACGATTCTACTCCTGCAATTTTTAACAACGCCATCATGTAGTTTGATAATCCTTTGCAATCACCATAACTAACCTTGTCAACTTCGTCTGCTGGAATCGGTTGAAAACCACCAATCCCGACTTGCACGCTAATGTAACGTGTTTTGTTTTGCATGTATTCGTAAATTATTTTTGCTTTTTCAACATCAGAAGTTGCATTGGCTATTAATTTTTTTATCGTCGCTTTGGTTTCTGCATCTACTTCAGAACGTCCGGTGAGTAAATCTTTGTACATCCAATTTCCGAAATCGTACCAATCATCTACTGTAGCCGAAATTCCATCATAACTAAATTTATTGAGTGCTAAATATACGCTGGGTTTTATTTGTGATTCTGGTGGACTTAATGATTCTGGCTTGATTCCTGAAACGTTTTCAAGCGTATAATTCAACTTTCCTAAGCTTTCACTTTTTACAACTCCAAATTCTTCTAAATTGAGTTCTTTTTTGTGGATTACAAATGATGAAGGATAGGTAATTGTGTAACTACTTTTTTGTATGCCAACGAAGTATTCCATTGGATTAAAATTTGGTATAAGTGCTGTATTTTTTGTTTGTATTGTACTTGTAAATACTGCCGTAAATGGATACGCAACTGGCGTGTAATCTAAATATTTTGCACGAGAATCTGAATAGAGTGTTTCGCCTTCTACAGCACTTACATCTTTAAAGTCACGTTCACGAATTCGCTTAATTTGCTTTCCAAATTTATCGTAAATTTTTACTTCAACATCTTTTACTTTGATGTCATTATCATACCAAACAGCCGCTCTAATTTTGTATAAACCATTTTCATTTAAAACCGTAACAATTCGTTTTTTCGAAATTTCTAAGTCGTTGATTGCTTTTACTTCAATATTCACTTCATTGAGCCGTATAACAGCATTTGCATTTTTTGTAAGTTCTTGCGGAAGCGTTAAATAACTCGTGAGATTATCTTGAGCAATTACGGCGTTTACACTTAATAAAAAGAGAATAGCGTGCAGTATTTTTATGCGCATACATGTGTGTTTTTTCTATAAATGGATGGGGAAATACAGTGCGAATATAAGAAAAGAAAATTATTTTTAAAGAAACAACTTTACAAGCGTTCAAAAAAGTTAATAAACGCAGTTATTCTTTGTTTTTTGTATCAATAATGATCGTAACTGGTCCGTCGTTTAACAATTGTACTTTCATATCGGCACCAAAGATTCCCGTTTGTACTTTTATTTGTATGTCTTTTTCTAATTGTGTTACAAATGCTTCGTATAATGGAATCGAAATATCAGGTTTTGCCGCTTTTATGTAGCTTGGACGATTTCCTTTTTTTGTGCTTGCATGCAATGTAAATTGACTTACGACAATAGCTTCGCCTTTTACATCTACTAATGAAGTATTCATCACGCCATTTTCATCGTTGAAGATTCTGAGTTTGGCTATTTTGGCAGAAAGCCATGTAATATCTTCGTGTGTATCTTCGTTTTCAATTCCGAGAAGAATGAGCATTCCATACCCTATAGTTGCTACTTTTTTTTGATCAACAGTAACACTTGCTTCAGAAACTCTTTGTATTACGACTTTCATTGTTATTGTTCTTTGAATTCGTCAACACGGTAGTTATTCTCATCACCTTCTACTATTTGCAAGTAACTTTTGTAGCGCGACCAAGCTATTTCACCTTCATCAACGGCATCTTTTACAGCGCATTTAGGTTCTTCAATGTGAATGCAGTTGTTGAATTTACATTCGTTTTTTAGCGCAAAGAATTCTGGAAAATAGTTGTCTATTTCTTCTTTTTCCATATCTACAATTCCAAAACCTTTAATACCTGGTGTATCAATTATTTTTGCGCCAAATTCTAAATCAAACATTTCGGCAAAAGTTGTTGTATGTTGTCCTTGTTTGTGTTGATCGGAGATTTCTTTGGTTTTCAAGTTTAATTCGGGCGCAATAGCATTTACCAACGTAGATTTCCCAACACCTGAATGTCCGGCAAACATACTTACGGTACCTTTCATACGGTTTTGAATGGCTTCGATATTGTGCTTTTCTTTGGCGGAAATTTCGATACATTCATATCCAATATTTTCGTAAATATCTTTGAGATACATCACTTCTGCTCTGCGTTCAATTTCTGTATAAGAATCAATTTTATTGAATGCCAATACACACGGAATGGAATATGCCTCTGCAGTGACTAAAAAGCGATCAATAAAACTTGGAAACGTTGGCGGATTGTCAATTGTAATTAATAAAAACACTTGATCAATATTAGCCGCAATGATATGTGTTTGTTTGGAAAGGTTGACCGATTTACGAATGATGTAGTTTTTACGATCAAAAATTTCATCAATAATTCCAGTTTCCGTATTATTTTTGGCTTCCAACGTAAAGTGTACTTTGTCGCCAACCGCAATAGGATTGGTACTTTTGATGCCTTTGAGTCTGAATTTACCTTTTATTCTACACTCATATTCTTTTCCTTCTTCGGTTTTCACCAAATACCAACTTCCCGTAGATTTATAAACAGTTCCTATCATTCCTGCAAAGATCAAGATTATTCTTATAATTAACAAAAGGTTTGTACATACATACACCCTTTTTATTGTTTTGATTTTGAATTAGTTCTGAATTTGCATTCTTCCAAGTTTGTCTTTCGGTTTTTTAAATGCGCAAATGCTATAGTCATTAGTGCGTTTTCATAAACCATCAATTGATTTCATTGACAGTTTATGAACCCTCAACAGTGTTTCTTTGTTTGTGGTAAAATAATTTCTTCTTTTGATTCATTATTAATTTTAAAACTAAAACTAGTATGAAACAACAAAAATTAAAGAGCTTACATCTTAATAAAAAATCAATTTCCAATTTTAATGACCGTGTAAAAGGTGGTGCTTTTACATATGATGTTATTTGTCAAACGGCACCATTACCAGGACCAGATTCAAATCATACGTGCTACTTTTCATGTGCGGGAAATGATATGCCTTCTTGTCGCTACACAGATTGCAGATAATTTTCATCTAACAAAAAATTAATTTTAAAACTATACTTATTATGAAAAAACGAAATTTAAAAAGCCTGTCATTAAACAAAGCGTCTGTATCAAACCTTACAGGTGGATTAAGTCGCTTAGACACAAATCCGACCATAACAAATCCAACGATTACTGTATTAAATTCTAATTTTATTGGTTGTTGGTCAGATGGCATCAATTCTTGTGAAAGCGAATATCGTACAGCTTGTGAATATACAGTAGATGAAACTTGCGGATTTCACTGTGAAAGTATTCACGTTCCTTCTAATTAATATTTAAAATACATACTCATGAAAAAACAAAAATTAAAAAATTTAAAATTAAATAAGAATTCAGTTGCTGGTTTTAATACTGTTGAACTAAAAGGTGGATTATCAGGTTGGTGCGATCCTTCGGAAGGTGGACCTACACAACACAATCCGATGAATAGTAGATATAGATCAAGATGTTTTGGTTGTGAAGAAAGCTTCGGTATTCTTTGCCGAACAATTGACGTTCAATGCAATTAATCTTTTTATAAATTACAAAATAGATACTTATGAAAAAACAAAAATTAAAAAACTTACCGTTGCATAAGAAATCGATTTCTAATCTTTCTATAAGAGGTGGATTTAATCCGGGAAATCCTTCAGGCGGAAGTAATCATAATCCAAGTTCTGTGGATATTTTAAAATGTTCGCCTGCAACACTGATAGCAAATACAGATTGTACTTGCGCCTAGTTTTTGCTGGTATTGCTAAATTAAAAAGCGAGCCAATTGGCTCGCTTTTGTGTTTATGGCAATTTTGATGCAACGTTTTTATGCATTTACAATTTTCTTTTGATGGTTAATTGATTCTTGGTGAATTGCTTTGAAGATTCGTAATACAAATTCTTCACTCAATTGATTTTGTTCACCTTCTAAAATCATTTTTCCTAAGATTTCATTCCAACGTCTTGTTTGTAATATTGCTACGTTTTTGTCTTTCTTTAAAGCGCCAATTTTATCTGCAACTTTCATACGTTTTCCTAACATTTCAATTAATTGATGGTCAATAACGTCAATTTGTGTACGGAACGTGTTTAGTGCATTTCTGTATTCAGCTTCTGTATCAGTAGCTTTTCTAATTTTTAAATCCTCCATAACTTCTACAAGTCTGGCAGGTGTAATTTGCTGTTTGGCATCACTCCAAGCATTGTCTGGATCGTAATGTGTTTCTACCATTAAACCATCAAAGTTTAAATCTAAACCTGTTTGGCAGATGTCAAAAATGATATCTCTTCTTCCAGCAATATGCGATGGATCGAGAATTAATGGTAAGTCTGGAAAACGATTTTGTAACTCAATCGGAATTTGCCATTCTGGATTGTTTCTATAACGTGTTTTTTCATACGTTGAAAATCCTCTATGAATCACTCCTAAGTTTTTAATGTTTGCCGTGTATAAACGCTCTACAGCTCCTAGCCACAAAGGTAAATCTGGGTTTACAGGGTTTTTTATTAACACAATTTTGTCGGTTCCGTTTAGCGCATCTGCAATTTCTTGTACAATAAATGGACTTACTGTAGATCGTGCACCAATCCACAACACATCAATATCGTGTTCTAATGCTAAACGAACGTGTGTTGCGTTTGCAACTTCTGTTGCTGTCAACATTCCGGTTTCTTCTTTGGCTTTTTGCAACCATTTTAGTCCGAGTGCGCCAACACCTTCAAAGTTTCCAGGACGTGTACGTGGTTTCCAAATTCCTGCACGCAATACAGTTGCATCTGTACCTTTGAGTTGGTGTGCTATTTTGAGTACTTGTTCTTCAGTTTCTGCACTACATGGCCCAGCAATTACTAGTGGATGTTCCAATCCGAAAGCATTCAGCCAATTTCTAAGTTCTTTTTTGTTTTCCATGATTATCTTGTTACTGTTTTTGGTTCTTGTTTACTATTTTCACTTTCGTGAGATATTACTTTTTAAGTTTCTCGTTTTATTGGGAAGTTCCGCGTTAGGGATTGAGACGGCATCCTTTTTTGTTTTGCCTCGTCATTACGAGGAGTTTGCGACGAAGTAATCTGCTACTTCTTAACAGATTGCCATCACAAATTTAAAAATTTGTCTCGCAATGACAGTATCAAAAAAGATATAGCCGAAAGCCCGACCCAAAGGGTAACGCCCAAATTGTTGTTATATAATTCCGTTTAATATTTTTTTTATGTGATTTGTATTTTCCATTTCTTTATAAATTCCTTCAAAGTTATCTTGCAACATTAATTGCTTAAACTCTTCTAAGTTAGCAATATATTCTTGTAATGTTTCAATTACATTTGCTTTGTTTTGTTCAAATATTGGTGTCCACATGTCTGGCGAACTTTTTGCCAAACGCACTGTTGACGCGAATCCACTACCAGCCAAGTCAAAGATATCACGTTCGTTTCTTTCTTTTTCAATAACTGTTTTCCCCAACATAAACGAACTGATATGTGATAAATGTGACACATATGCAATGTGTTTGTCATGCGATTTCGGGTCCATATACCGAATGCGCATTCCTAAGTTTTTGAATAACTCTAATGCTGTTTCTTGCAGTACGAATGCTGTTTTTTCAACTTCACATATGATATTGGTTTTTCCGTTGAACAATCCTTTTATTGCCGCTTTTGGACCTGAAAATTCGGTTCCTGCTATTGGATGCGCCGCTAAAAAATTTCTTCGTCTTGGATGCGTTTCAATGCTTTTGCAAATTTTTTCTTTTGTTGAACCTGCATCTATGACTAAAGTTTGATCGTGTATTGTATGCAATACTTCTGTAATGACTTCAATGGATACGTGTACAGGAATCGTTATGATGACGATGTCTGCATTTTTTACATGTTGCAGTGTTGTTTTTTCATGAATAAGCTGTCTTTGCAGTGCTTCTTCCAAATGTGCGTCGTTTGCATCAATTCCATAGATTGTTGCCTTCGGATATTTTTCTTTAATATCTAAAGCCATGCTTCCGCCAATAAGTCCAACTCCTATGATGTATACATTCATGATGCTTCGATTCTTTTGATCACTTCTTTTATTTTTTCTTCAGATACACATAATGAGAAACGAATATAACCTTCTCCTTGTGTTCCAAAAATGCTTCCTGGCGTAATGAATACGTCTTTTTCATAGAGTAATTTGTCTATGAAAGCTTCTGACGTGAGCGTATTACTTTCAGGTAATTTTGCCCAAACAAACATTCCGGCTGTTTCTGTATCAAACGTACAGTGTAAGTTTGTCGCTAATTCCCAAATGAGTTTACGACGTTTTTCATAAATTGTATTTAGTTGTGCAAACCATTCTGTAGAACTTGCCAATGCTTGGATTGCTCCTTTTTGGATTCCATAAAACATTCCTGAATCCATGTTACTTTTTACTTTTAATACATGTTGAATGTGTTTTGCTCTTCCCATCACCATTCCTGTACGCCAACCTGCCATATTGAACGATTTACTGAGCGAATTTAACTCCAAAGCCACTTCTTTTGCACCTTCAATTGCCAAAATACTCAACGGCTCATCGTTTAGAATAAAACTATACGGATTGTCATTAATGAGTAATATTTGATGCTTTTTTGCGAAAACGATCAATTTTTCAAAGAATGATTTTGTTGCTTTTGCGCCAGTTGGCATATGTGGATAGTTTACCCACATAAGTTTTACATTGCTTAAATTTTGCTTTTCAAGTTGTTCTAAATTTGGCAACCAATTATTGTTGGCATCCAAGTCGTAATATATAGGAATAGCGCCTAATAGTTTTGTAACTGATGTATATGTTGGATAACTTGGATTTGCTATTAATACAGCATCACCTTCGTCTAAATATGCCATTGATATGTGCATGATTCCTTCCTTGCTCCCCATGAGTGGCAAGATTTCATCATTCGCATTAAGCGAAACATTGTAGTTTTTCTGATAGAAATCAGCAATGGCATTTCGCAATTCTGGAATTCCTTGATAGCTTTGGTATTTGTGCGCCGTTTCGTCGTGTAAACTTGCTTCCAACGCATCAACTACAACTGTTGGTGGTTGCAAATCTGGACTTCCAATTCCGAGATTTATAATTGGTTTCCCAGCGGCTATTAATCCGCGTACTTCTCGTAATTTTTTAGAAAAGTAGTATTCTTCAACAGTATGTATTCGTTTTGCAGGAATCATTAGTCGCGTTGGTTTTTGTAGGTTCCTAATACTTTTAAACTTGTGGTCATTATTTCTAAGATGGAAATTGCTTTGACATAGTTTTCATAACTTTCAAAAGTTACATCTACGAAAAAAGCATATTTCCAAGGTGTTTCAATAATTGGTAAGGATTGTATTTTGGTGAGATTGAGTTTGCAATCGCTCATTACATTTAAAACAGCGGCCAAACTTCCTCTTTTATGATCGAGTTCAAAACGAATAGACGCTTTGTCAATTTGATCAATGCCATTTGTTGGTTTTTCTTTTTGAAGAATTACAAAACGTGTTGCATTGGTTTTTATGGTTTGAATTTCTCCAGAAAGGATATCTAATTTGAACAATTCTGCGGCAGTTTTTGTAGCAATTGCAGCAATTCCTTTTAGTTGTTTTTTCTGAATTTTTCGTGCTACAGCGGCTGTATCAACATCTTCTACCAATTTGATATGTGGATGTCGCTTGAAAAATTCTTTACACTGTAATAATGCCATCGGATGCGAACATACTTCCGTAATATCTTCTATTGTTTGATTTGGCAACGCCATTAAGTGATGATGAATGTTTAGGTAATATTCACCATTGATGTGAATATTATTAGCATCAATCAACGCGTAATTTGGAATTATAGATCCTGCAATCGTATTTTCCAACGCCATAATTGCGTACGTGCATTTTCCTTGTAGCAAGCTGTTTACCAAAGTATCAAAAGACAAACATTCGTCTAACTGTACGTCGTTTCCAAAGTATGCTTGTGCTACTTTATGATGATTGGAACCTTGAATTCCTTGTATGGCTATTGTATTTTTCATATGTTCATTTCTATTGCTTTTATTGGTTATTGGGTGCATTCATATAACCTTAA
This sequence comes from Kordia sp., assembly GCF_965283645.1. Taxonomy (GTDB): domain Bacteria; phylum Bacteroidota; class Bacteroidia; order Flavobacteriales; family Flavobacteriaceae; genus Kordia. The sequence goes on from NZ_CBDIPG010000001.1 coordinate 2,122,843, forward strand.
TCAGCAAGCATTCAAATTTTTAATTATGAATGGTTCATTCGTTTTTGTGCAAAAAAAAAGTTCCGATTATTTCGGAACTTACTTTTTATATAATGTGTTTATCTACATAAACTATACAACAAGGAGTTCCAACTTCTTTCCGTAGAAGAAGTAAAAATAACCTTGCCAAAAATAGTTTGTACTAAACATGTTGTTTTCGTTTATGTTAGCTAAAGTATTGATTAATTTTAATAATCAAAATCCTTTTCCAATATTTTTTAAAGAAAAACGTTTTTATCAATAAACTGTCCTATTTTTTGTTTTTATTTAATTTAAACATGTGAAATACTGATAAAAATTTATGTAGTTTTGAATCTTTAATTCCTTTATATGTCTATAGTTGTAGAAAATATTACGAAAACTTATGGTGAACAAAAAGCATTAGATAGTGTTTCATTTACTGTAAAAAAAGGTGAAATTGTTGGTTTTTTAGGTCCAAATGGTGCTGGAAAATCGACGATGATGAAAATATTGACTACATATGTAAAAGCCACAGCTGGAAATGCCACTGTAAATGAGTTTGACACGAATGCTGATGCAAGAAACGTTCAAAAAAGTGTTGGTTACTTGCCTGAGCACAATCCGTTGTATTTGGATATGCACGTTCGTGAGTATTTAGCGTTTAACGCGAATGTATATAAAACGGAAAAATCACGGATCGATGAAGTTATAGAAATGACAGGATTAACGCCAGAAGCCAGCAAAAAAATTGGGCAACTTTCAAAAGGATACCGACAGCGTGTTGGATTGGCAAATGCATTGTTACACGATCCGGAAGTGTTAATTTTAGATGAACCTACAACTGGTTTAGATCCGAATCAGTTAACCGAAATTCGTAATTTGATCACTTCTATTGGAAAGGAAAAAACTATTTTCTTATCAACACATATTATGCAAGAAGTGGAAGCTATTTGCGATCGTGTGATTATTATTAATAAAGGAGAAATTGTTGCCGACACAACCTTGGCGAAACTTAAGAAAGATCAGAAACAAGTAATTGAAGTTGAATTTGATTACCGTATTGAAGATGTATTGATTGAGCAAATTCCGCATGTTGAACACGTAATCAATACGCGCGATTTGGTATATGAAATTACGTTTAATACTTCTAAAGATATGCGATCAACAGTATTTGATTTTGCACATGACAATAGTTTGAAAGCATTGCAAATTAATCAAAAAAACAAAAACTTAGAGAGCTTGTTTAGAGAGTTGACGACTGAGTAATTACACTTCAACTACACTCAGTGTGCAATTTTCATCAGATAAACCAACAACAAAAATCTAGTTTTCAGCAATCAAAAACTACACTTCAGAAATTTTTATGATTTTTAAAGCATACGTTGATACTATTTAAACAGGTTTTATCGTTTAGAGAACGATGAAAACAACCACCACATTTTTCCTACTAAGTTTATTCTTTATAAATATTCATGCACAAAGCAAACATTTTGATTTAACATGGAAAGAGTCAACAACCGATTTTACCATAGGAAATACCACAACGAAACTTCCAACATTCAATACTGAATATTTTGTCTACAATAACGATCAGACAATCAGTTTTGTAACGCAATGGGACAATAACCAAAAAGCAAATACAACTTCGTTACGCATTGATAATGTTTCGTATGGAAGTATCAGCAATAGCGATTTAGGCGGAATTGACAAAACGAAATTACCTACTGAAATTCAAGCTCGTATTTACAATGTAAAAGCACGAAATAGACATGAACATATATTAGTCGTTTCACCATTGATAAACGAAAATGGTAGTGTAAAAAAAGTATTGAGTTTTGATATTAGTTACACAACAACTTCGCAAAACGCTAATAATTTCAGCAATAGCGAAACAATTGAAAATTCAATATTATCCTCAGGAAGCTTTTATAAATTCTCGGTAACGGAATCTGGAATTTATAAAATTGACGCAAATTTCTTAAATCAATTAGGACTCAATACGGCAAACATCAATCCTAGAAAACTTAAAATCTATGGAAATGGAGGACGTATGTTGCCTTTACGAAATTCCGAAAATGAACATTATGGCGTTCCTGAAAATGCCATTACTGTTGTTGGAGAAGAAGATGGTTCGTTTGATGCAGCAGATTATATGCTGTTTTATGCAGAAGGTCCTGATAAATGGAATGAAGACAGCCAAACACACATTAATGCCTATACAGATGTCACCTATTATTACGTTACGATAGAAGGTGTTGATGATGGAAAACGAATTCCAGAAGCTGTACAACCTTCTGGAACACCAAATGAAACGATTACAACTTTTGACGATTACCAGTTTCATGAAGTAGACAACGTAAATTTGGTGCGTTTAGGACGAAGATGGTTTGGTGATATTTTTAATATAGAAACCGAAAAAACCTTTGATTTTTCCATTCCAAACCTTGTGACTTCCGAACCTGTAACTATCGCAATAAAACCTGCGGCAATTGCTAATGTTTCAACTACGATGTCTACATTACTTAACGGACAAGTTCCGCAAAACACAACTGGACAATCTATTTTTAATTTTGGTTTTTCGCCTATCAATAACTCTTCATATGCAACTCAAAACCTTTCGGGTTCTCAATATACAGCAGGTTTATTAAAAGAAGAAGTGAATTTAAATTCAGAAGACTTAAGCATTACTTTAACCTATGATAATGGTGGCGTTGCTGGATCAATTGCCTATTTAGATTACATTACGGTAGAAGCCAAAAGAAATTTAGTCGGCATCAATGAACAATTCTTTTTTAGACATAAAGATGCCGCAAATACAACAGGAATTGGCGAATATGTTATTGGAAACGCTTCTAACATTCCGCAAGTTTGGGATGTTTCAAACATTTGGAATGTAACTAAAATCACAAACGAAACTGCCGCTACTAATTTTTCATTCAAAGCATCTTTAGGAGAAATTAGAGAATATATTGTGTTGGATAATTCTGAAATATTAATTCCAACAATAGAACCGAACAGTTTAGTTTCGAACCAAAACTTAAAAGGAACCATCTTTTCCAATGGTGATATTGACTATATGATTATCACGCCTGAAGCATTTGCATCAGAAGCGGAACGTTTGGCAGATTATCACCGTACAAATTCAGGCATGAACGTACAAGTTGTTGGTTTGCAAAGTATTTACAATGAATTTAACACAGGAAATCCAGATGTCGGTGCCATTCGAAATTTTATAAAATATGTGTATGACAATGCAATTTCTGATCAAAACAAGCTAAAATATATATGCATGTTTGGTGATGCTTCATTTGATTACAAAGGTCGAATTGAAGGAAATACAAATATTGTCCCAGTGTTTCATGCGTTTCAAAGTTTTAGCTTAACGGCAGGCTTTATGACAGATGATTTTTATGGATTGATGGACGATCATGAAGGCAACCTAGATATTTTACCAATAACACAACGCTTAGATATTGCAATGGGAAGAATGTTGGTTTCTTCGCAAAGTCAAGCAAAAGCGATGGTTGACAAAACGTTGACATATTATACAAAAGAAGCCTATGGAAGATGGCGAAACAATATTACAATAATATCTGATGACCCTGATGTTCAAGGAGATGTTAGTTTACAAGAAGATTTGGATGCTTTGGGAAATGTCATTGCTGCAAACAAACCTTTTATCAATATTGTCAAAATACATTCAGATTCATATGAGCAACAAACATCGGCTGGTGGAGATCGTTATCCCGAAGTAAATACTGCTATTAAAAATAATATTGCTCTAGGTTCGTTGGTTGTAAACTACTTTGGTCATGGTGGAGAAGACGGCTGGGCTGGTGAACGAATTTTTGAAAAAACCGAATCGCAAGCATTACGCAATGAATGTCGATTGCCATTATTAATCACAATTACTTGTGAGTATACTCGATTTGACAATCCGCTGCGTCAAACTGCTGGCGAATTTATGTATTGGAATGAAAAAGGCGGTGCAATTTCCTTAGTATCAACAACTCGACTCATTTTTAAACAAGTTGGACTTAATCTAAATCGTTATTTATCAGAACATTTATTTTCCTACGATTCAAACACGTATATACCAGTTTCTGAGGCGTTCCGATTGGCCAAAAATTCAGAAAATAGTCCCAACAAACATGTCGCTTTTTATATTGGCGATCCTGCACTTGTCATTGCCATTCCGAAATCTAGAATAAATTTAACAGCTATTAATGATGTGCCAATTACACAAGAAACTGATACCTTAAAAGCATTGAGCAAGGTTAAAATTTCAGGAAATATTACCGATGAAGCTGGCAATTTACTTTCAAACTATGACGGAACTGTTTTTTCTACCATTTATGATAAACAAGTTCAACGTCAAACATTGGCAAATAATTATCAAACAATAATGGATTTTACCACATTGGGCGAAATTATTTTTAGAGGAAAAGCGGTTGTTACAGACGGAACGTTTTCTTTTGAATTTGTAGTTCCACGTGATATTGCAATTCCTGTTGGAAATGGTCGAATTAGTTTTTATGCGGAAAGAGAAGGCACTTTGGAAGATCATACAGGCGCAAGTGAAAACTTGAAAATTGGAGAACTCAATGAAGATGCGCCGCAAGACAATCAAGGTCCAGAAGTAAATTTGTTTATGAATGATGAAAGTTTTATGTCTGGTGGAATTACTAACGAATCCCCTTTTTTACTTGCAAAATTAGCCGACGACAACGGAATTAATACGGCAAGCGGAATTGGACATGATATTGTCGCCATTTTAGATGGTGATGAGTCAAATCCGGTTGTTCTGAACGATTATTACGAAACGGAATTAAACGATTATACCAAAGGAATTGTAAAGTTTCCTTTTCGCGATCTTTCGGAAGGAACACATACATTAAGTTTAAAAGCGTGGGATGTATATAACAATTCGACAACCGTTGAAATACAGTTTACGGTTTTTAATGAAAATAATTCGTTGACAGTTACCAATGTATTAAATTACCCGAATCCGTTTGTGAGTCATACTGAATTTTGGTTCAATCATAACAGTTCAAGTGAATTGGATATTACGGTACAAGTTTTTACAATTTCTGGAAAAGTAGTACGTACACTTTTTGGAAAAGCCAATTCAGGCTCTAGTAGTAAAGATTTTAGTTCGCTTTCGCGCGATATTACTTGGGACGGACGCGACGATTTTGGAGATAAACTAGGAAAAGGTGTGTATGTGTACAAACTTATTGTAAAATCTGCGGCAACCAATCAAAAGGTTGAAAAGTATGAGAAGATTGTGTTGTTGTAGGTTTGATTTCTTTGAATTTTGGTAGAAGCAATTATTTTCTAAAGTTTCTCGACTGCGTTCGAAATGACAAAAAAAATAGCAACATATGCCTGTAAAATTAACATTAATTAAAAATAAGACTTCCTGTATAATGCGTTGTTAGTGTTACAATTGGTGGACGATTTACAGCAATAACATCACCTGTTCCGTATATATTTCCTAAAAGTTCTAATTTTGGGTTTATGATGATATCATTGCTTCCGCGTGAAAAGATAGTTACTACAGCTGCTGCAAAATTTGCTGCTTCAACTCTTGAATTCCCACCTGGAAAGTTAATATCAAAAAGTTCGGTTGAACCTGATATGAACAGGTTTGATAAGTTATTAAACACAAAATTCAATTCCTCATTTTCAACTTCTAATTTAAAATTTCCGGAAGCCGCACTGTCATTGGTAAAGTTTTCAGATAGTAAAGTAAGTTTTGGAAATGTCAGTACACCTTCCGATCGAACTTCAAATTGTGTTTTGCTATTAATTTCTGTAATGTTTGAAGCCGTCACATATATTATTGTAAGTCCGTAATCACGTACATAATTACAATCGTTAGCATCCGATAAAAACAACGTCTCGCCTACTACTTTCACTTCTACATCATTGATGAGATTTGCGCCAGTTTCTACCAAAATTTCTTGACTCAACCCTTCTTTTACGACTAAAGTGATACCTTCATTTACTTCTATTTTTGTAAAATTGCTTACACGAATTTCTTCAGTAATAATATTTCCTGATGTTTGAAAACAGTCGTTTGCGTTTTCCTTATCACAAGAAACAAGCATCGCAAGCAAACATATTAAATAGTATTTTTTCAACATTCAGTTTTCAGTTTTCAGTTTTCAGTTTTCAGTTTTCAAAACTAACTTATTATTTTCAATTTAAAACTATGTATTCCTATTTTGCTTTTTATTTAAATTTTTAGTGTAATTAACAGACAACGGATACTTTCAACTTTAGGAAGTGTTACATTCCTAGAAAATTTATTTTTTCTTTTATCCCATTTGCCTTTTTATTGAAATTTAAGAAGCAAATAACAGATGCCATATATTTGCTAACGTTTGGCATGTCTTTATTTGTGATTGCCATATTGGTAGCAAAAGTAATTTTAAAGCTTCCTGAAGCAAGTCCTATTTCTGGTCGCAGGCGGAAACTATTATTTTTTTCCATATCAAAATACCATGGAAAGCTCATTCCTATATTTAAGAAAATAGCATTTGCCCATAAAGCGACTTTTGGTGCAATAATATAATTCTGATTTATATAATGTTCGGTTGTTAACGAATAACCAAATCCGCCAATCGCAGGAATTTTGCCATCTTCATTTACCCAGAGATAATCAAAATACCCAATTTCAAACATAGTTTCTCTTGCTCCATGAATTCCTAAAAGTAATCCTTTTAAACGAGGAGTTTTTTCAAAAGTTTCGGTCGTATTTTTATCAACTTCTTCTTCTGGAGCTATTTGTGCTATTCCAAATTGAAATGCCATTAGTAGTAGAAATACTAAATATGTTCTTTTTTTCATGTCGTTGCTTTTTGATTGGTATTGTAAAGAGCAACTGAAAGTCAGAATGTTACAGTCTAAGGTTTTACAATCGGATTCCGACACCAAATTCAACAGCTTCTGCTTTGGCGGCATGTGATTTGAGCGTAACTGCCGCAAACCATTTTTTTCCGAAATAGCGTTTCATTCCGATACGTATGTACGTTCGTCCTTCAAAATCAACAGGATAGTAGACATAATATCCCAATTGTGTTATGATAGAAAGTTTATTGATAAATAATTCGTGTCCAGCAAATACACCAACACGCTTGTAATCTTCATCACCTTTTACTTCCCCATTAGGAAATGCAATCGATCTGTATCGAATCCATTCTTCTAAAAAGTTAGAGAAAAACACTTCTGTTCCTAATTGAATAGCACTTTTGCGTCCTAATCGTTTATCGGCATACGCTGAAAGGATATAGAAACCATATTGTCCACTTCCTATGGCATCACTTTCGTTGATTCCTGCACGTAATACAAAGTTGAATTTTATAGGTTCGGCAAAGTTTTGTGCGACTTCATTTTTTTGATATTCAATGAGTGAAGTATCTTCTAAATTATAATTTACACCAATATTAAAAGCCAATGTGTTAATACTTGTGTTTGGCGCTTTTACATTCGCATTGGAATAATGAATGAATGACAAACCTGCTTGTACTCCCAAACGTTTGAAAAGGTTTTCTTTTTTGTAATTGAACATTAAATACGTGCTACTCATAAAACGTGAGCCAAATGCAATGTTTCGGAAGTTGTCTTTTTTATCGTACGGATTGCTGGTATATGCCAATCCTTGTCCAAAACGCAACATTAAATTTCGCTTTAAGAAGTAAAAATTGTAATGTGCATACAAGGCAACATTCTTTCCTAAATATTCATTATTAAGATTTTGATAGCTCAATGAAACACCATAATCTGGGTAATTGAAGTATTGTGACCAATTATCATAGCCAAAAGTTTTCTGGTTGTAACTTACAATAAAACCTTCTGGATGTCCCGTAATTAAATGTAGAATGTCATCATTGTGACGTACGATGTTTCCTGTAAAATAGTTTACATCAATAGAAGCCGCTTTTGGCGTTTCTACTTGTGCAATCATAGTGGTGACAGAAAGTAACAAGAGGAAAACTATATTTTTCATAGGGATGACAAATGTAGTTTTTTTCATTGAATTTTTTCACATCTTGTCAAATTCTAACATAATTGGAAAATGTTAAAATAATTATGTTAAATTGTGTTAATATAAGTTAAAACTTACACAAAGTGCGGTTAAAACTTTAATATTGAGGGTTTTATTTCATATATTTGTACTGAATATACCTACTTATTTTAAACCCAAATTTTTTAAACCATGAAAAAAAAATCAATGAACACGTTAAAATTAAAAAAATCATCAATTGCTATGTTGAGCGCAAAAACAGTTACTGGGGGAAACGAGCCAAGTAATGTAGACATATACTGTGTGTCTGTTAATTTTTGCGAAACTAAAGATTTTTCTCAGTGCTTTGGAGAAAATCAATGTCAAGTTTATAGACCTCAAAGAAGTTAAGCAACTGTAGTTGTTTTAAATGATTGTTTACTGTTAAACCTACAGCTTTCAAATTTAATACGATAACCATATCCAAGAAACATTCTAAGCTACTGTAAAACAATCAATTACACAACTCACATCGAGAAATACACATAAAATCATGATTTTCATAAAGATGATTTTATAATTTTAAAAAAGAGATTATCTAAAAAGGTAATCTCTTTTTTTATTTGTTTTTTCTATTCCTTTAATAAAAATACTATTGGGAACACGTACTTGTAGTAATGGAAAACCGCTACAGTCAACTGTTTCGTTTTTATATATTTAGCCTAAATGAAAAAACTTAGATCATGAAAAAAAAATCTATTAAAAAATTAAAGTTAAAGAAAGCTTCTATTTCTACTTTAAATGCTGAAGCATTGACAGGTGGAACTATTGGTGGCACCTTGTTTTGCCAATCTGTTAATATTTGCGAAACTATTGATTACACTAGATGTAACGGAGAGTTTTATTGTCAATTGTACGATAGAAACGAACGATAGTTCTTAAATTAATTTTAACCTAAAAAAAGTAAATCATGAAAAAAAAATCAATTCAAAAATTAAAATTAAATAAGAATGCTGTTTCTACATTAACTGCCAACGCATTATCAGGTGGAACAGACACAAATACGCTATTCTGTTTTTCTCAAAATTTCTGTGAAACTATAGATTATACAGCATGTAACGGAGAGTTTTATTGCCAAATTTATCCGTATCCACAACGCTAATTAAATACAAATTTTAATCAAATCTTTATCATGAAAAAAAAATCAATTCAAAAACTTAGCCTAAACAAAGCTTCTATTTCTACTTTAAATGCAAATACTATAAAAGGAGGAACTGCGCTTTCTCAAATTGTATGTGAATCTAGAGATTTTTGCGAAACTATTGACTACACAAGATGTAGAGGAGAATATAACTGTCAGTTATATCAATTTACAACTACTCAAGATTTTTAAAGAATAGACCATGAAAAAAAAGTCAATTCTTAAATTAAAATTAAAGAAAGCATCTGTATCTAATTTAAACGAAAATGCAGTTAAAGGTGGTTTTGGAGATTCATTTCATATATGTCAATCGGTAAACAATTTCTGCCAAACTGTAAATGTAACAAGATGTTATGGAAATTTAAATTGCGGATTATTCGATCCGAATACAGTAAATTGTTAGTAATAACAAGTTGAAATTTGTAAAGGTGGAAGGATGGAGGGTATTTTTCCGCCTTTATATTTAATAACAAACAAAAAACAAAATCATGAAAAAAAAGTCAATTAAAAAGTTAGCACTAAAAAAAGATGCTATTTCTACGTTAAATGCAAATAGTGTACAAGGAGGAACTTGGCAATCTGTGTATTTATGTGAGTCTGTAAACTGGTGTGAAACCAGAGATTACACTAGATGTAATGGAAATAGAAACTGCGGAATATTTGATCCAACAAATGATTTTTAACAATTTAATTTGTAGTTTAGTAAAAGCGGAAGAATTTTTAAGTGATTCTTCCGCTTCGTTTATAGTATCATTTAGAAAACTGCTTTAGCAATTGCTTCTATATTGCTCGATCTTCCCATAGAATAATAGTGTAAAATTGGTACGCCAGCTTCAATCAATTCTTTACTTTGTTGCGTACACCACTCAATTCCTACTTGGCGTACTGCTTTGTTATCTTTGCAACGCACAACATTCATAATCAAATCGTCTGGCAAATCTACTTTGAAACGATGTGGAATCAAGTTCAATTGTTTGCGTGTCGCAATCGGTTTCAATCCTGGAATAATTGGCACCGTAATACCTTCACTTCTACATTTCTCTACAAATTCAAAATATTTTTGATTGTCAAAAAACATTTGTGTCACAATATATGCTGCGCCCGCTTTTATCTTTTTCTTTAAGAAATGTATGTCCGAATCTAAACTTGGCGCTTCCATGTGTTTTTCTGGATAACCTGCAACGCCAATACAAAAATCTGTTTTGGACGAGTTTAGCAGTTCTTCATCCAAATATTTTCCGTTATTTAAGTCTTGTATTTGATGTACCAATTCGGAAGCATATCGGTGTCCATCTTTTTCTGCCTTGAAATAGGTTTCACTTTTTACGGCATCACCACGCAATGCTACTACATTATCAATTCCTAAGAAATCTAAATCGATTAAGAAATTTTCGGTATCTTCTTTTGTAAATCCACCACACAAAATATGCGGAATGGCGTCTACTTGATATTTATTCTGAATTGCAGCACAAATTCCAACCGTCCCGGGACGTTTTTTTACGACTTGTTTTTTTAGCAAACCATTTTCAAGTTCTTTAAACGTGTATTCTTCTCTATGATATGTTACGTCAATAAATGGCGGTTTGTATTCCATTAACGGATCAATGTTGTCAAAAATCGATTTGATGTCTTGTCCTTTTAATGGTGGTAAAATTTCAAAGGAAAATAAGGTTTCTCCGTTTGCTTTTTCTATATGATCTGTTACTTTCATGTTTTTCTTGTATTGAGTTTTGAGTAATTAGTATTGAGACTTGCTTACTCAGCTCTTCTATTTTCTTTTCTATAATTTTATCATTCCTGCATCACATCGAGTGCAGTCGAGATGCATACAGGAATCTATTTATTTTCCTCTTTCTGTCATTGCGAGACATTTTATTAATTTGTTGTGACAATCTGCTCCTTAAGAAACCGATTACTTCGTCGCAAATTCCTCGTAATGAAGAATGCAGCGTAAAAAAAGGATAAACCTGTACTGAGCGCAGTCGAAATGCGGGTTAATCCGCCAACGTTGGATGCAACCATTTTTGTGCTTTTTCAATGGTAATTCCTTTTCTGTTTGCAAAATCTTCAACTTGATCATTTTTTATTTTCCCCAAACCAAAGTATTTTGCTTCTTCGTTTCCAAAGTAATATCCAGAAACTGCCGCTGCTGGCCACATAGCTAAACTTTCCGTTAGTGAAACACCAATTACTTTTTCGACATCTAGTAATTCCCAAATTGTTTCTTTTTCCAAATGATCTGGACATGCTGGATAGCCTGGTGCTGGGCGAATTCCTTTGTAATTTTCCTTGATCAAATCTTCATTAGTTAACTCTTCACTGACTCCATAACCCCAATGTTTCGTTCTAACTTGTTTGTGTAAATATTCTGCGAATGCTTCCGCAAACCTGTCTGCAATTGCTTGTGCCATAATTGCGTTATAATCGTCTTGTTTTTCTTTGTAACTGTTTGCCAATTCATCAGCTCCAAATATAGCTGTACAAAACGTTCCCATGTAGTCTTGTTTTCCAGTTTCTTTTGGTGCTATAAAGTCAGAAAGTGCAATGTTTGGAACTTCCGCACGTTTTTCTAATTGTTGGCGAAGCGTTCTGAAAACTGCAATTTCTTTTCCGTTTTTCTGAATAGAAATATCATCATCATTGATTGTATTTGCTTCAAACAGTCCAAAAATTCCTTTTGCTTTTAGCGATTGTTTTACAATGATTTCTTGAATCATTTCTTGTGCATCTTTGTATAATTGTGTGGCTTGTTCACCCACAATTTTATCTTTCAAAATTGCTGGATAATGCCCGTGTAAATCCCACGACCTGAAGAATGGACTCCAATCGATATATGGAACTAATTCTTTTAAACTCAATTGTGTTAGTTTTTGAATTCCGAGTTCTTTGGGTTTTATAATGTTGCTTGTTTCCCAATCAATTTTGTACTTTTTCTTTCTGGCATTTGCCAATGAAATATATGATTTTTCTTTTTTACGTTTTAAGAATTTTTCGCGAAATTCATCATAATCTTGTTTTAGTTTATCACGATATTCCTTTGATTTTTTCTTGTTAAGTAAATCTCCAACAACCGTTACCGCTCTGGATGCATCATTGACATGAACTACTGCATTTTTATATTCTGGATCAATTTTTACAGCCGTATGCGCTTTGGATGTTGTTGCGCCACCAATTAGTAAAGGCACACTAAAGTTTTGACGTTCCATTTCTTTTGCCAGATATACCATTTCATCTAACGAAGGCGTTATTAAACCAGATAAACCAATGATGTCTACATTTTCGGCTTTTGCAGTTTCAATTATTTTTTCTGGCGGAACCATCACACCAAGATCTACAATTTCGTAGTTGTTACAGCCTAAAACGACACTTACTATATTTTTTCCGATATCGTGTACATCTCCTTTTACTGTTGCCATGAGTACTTTTCCAATTGCCCCATGATGATCGTCTTTTTCAGCTTCTATAAAAGGGTTTAGATACGCAACTGCTTTTTTCATGACGCGTGCCGATTTTACCACTTGTGGTAAAAACATTTTCCCTGAACCAAATAAATCGCCCACGACATTCATTCCAATCATTAGGTTTCCTTCAATGACTTCAATAGGTTTTTCGGCTTTTTGGCGTGCTTCTTCTACATCTTCTACAATGTATTTGTCTATTCCTTTTACGAGCGAATGTGTGATGCGTTCTTGCAATTTATAACTACGCCATTCTTGTATTGTTTCTACATCTGCTTTTTTTGTTCCTTTGAAGGCTTCCGCCAGATCAAGCAAGCGTTCTGTAGCATCTTCTTTACGATCAAACATTACATCTTCAACATGTTCTAGCAAGTCTTTTGGAATATCGTCATACACTTCTAACATGGTAGGATTTACGATTCCCATGTTCATTCCTGCTTGAATGGCATGATATAGAAATACAGAGTGCATGGCTTCACGAACGACATTGTTTCCTCTGAATGAAAACGATACATTACTTACGCCACCACTTACACTTACGTTTGGATAGGTTTCGCGTGTCCAACGTGTAGCTTCAATGAAGTCGATAGCATTTTTACGATGTTCGTCCATTCCTGTAGCAACAGGAAATATGTTTAAATCAAAGATGATGTCTTCTTCTGGAAATCCTACTTTATTCACCAATACATCGTACGAACGTTTTACAATTTCTAAACGACGTTCGTAGTTGTCTGCTTGTCCAACCTCATCAAAAGCCATAACAATTACAGCGGCTCCATAACGTTTGATTTGTGTGGCTTCCCAAATAAATTTTTCTTCACCTTCTTTGAGTGAGATTGAGTTTACAACACTTTTTCCTTGTACTACTTGCAATCCTGCTTCAATGATTTCCCACTTAGAGCTGTCAATCATAATTGGCACGCGGCAAATGTCTGGTTCGGCGGCAATAAGGTTTAGAAACTTTACCATGGCTTCTTTTCCGTCTATTAAACCATCGTCCATATTAATATCGATAATTTGTGCACCGCCATCAACTTGATCTCTGGCAATTGCCAACGCTTCATCAAATTTTTCTTCTTTGACGAGTCTCAAAAATTTACGTGAACCTGCTACATTCGTTCGTTCTCCTACATTTATAAAGTTGCTGTTTTCGTTTAAAACTAAAGGTTCTAACCCTGAAAGTTGCATGAATTTTGTTTGGCTGATGGGTTTTTGCTGTTCGGTATTTGGTGTTGTATCTTTATCTTGCATCTTCTTTTCTCTTTTTTACTGATGTCGCTGTACTCTGATATTTGTTTTTTGTTGATTCGTCTATTTGTTGATATAATTATTTGGTTTTCACAGTACTTCTCGATACTAAATTTTATATTAAAATTTCACTCAAAGTAGCACTAACCAATTCGTTTTCAACTCTTAAAACACAGTTTCATTTTTAATTTTTCTTAAGCGTTTACTGTTATTTGACGCGGTTTGTACTTTGCGGCTACGTTTGCAATTGCTGTGATATGATCAGGTGTTGTTCCGCAGCAACCACCAATAATATTGATGAGATTCTTTTTTAGGTATTCTTCTATTTGTCCTGCCATTTCTGAAGGTGATTCGTCATATTCACCAAAAGCGTTTGGCAATCCTGCATTTGGATGTGCAGAGATTGCAAAGTCCGTTTTGTTGGCAATGGCTTCTAAGTGTGGTTGCAATAGGTTTGCACCTAATGCACAGTTGAACCCGACAGATAGTAATGGAATGTGCGATACAGAGATTAGGAATGCTTCCGCTGTTTGTCCTGATAGTGTACGTCCGCTTGCATCGGTTATGGTTCCGCTTAACATGATAGGAATTGTGATGCTTCTTTCCTCTTTTACTTCTTCAATGGCAAATAGTGCCGCTTTTGCATTGAGCGTATCGAAGACCGTTTCTACGAGTAATAAATCTACGCCACCATCTATTAGTGCTTCTACTTGTTGTTTGTAGGCAATGCGTAATTCGTTGAAGGTTACAGCTCTGTAGCCAGGATCGTTTACGTCTGGTGACATACTCGCCGTTCGGTTTGTTGGGCCAATAGAACCTGCTACAAAACGTGGTTTGTGTGGTTCTTTTTCAGTGAATTCGTCTGCAACTTCTTTTGCTATTTTTGCCGATTCGAAGTTGAGTTCGTACACCAAATCTTCCATTTGGTAGTCAGCCATTGCGATTGTAGTCCCTGAGAATGTGTTGGTTTCTACAATGTCTGCACCAGCCGCAAAGTATTTTGCATGTACTTCTTTAATGGCATGTGGTTGTGTTATGGATAGTAAATCGTTGTTTCCTTGTAATGGTGTTGGATAGTTTTTGAAACGTTCGCTACGGAAATCGGCTTCCGTAAATTTGTATGCTTGTAGCATGGTTCCCATTGCGCCATCTAAGACTAGGATTCGTTTTTCTATTTCGTTCCGGATGTTTTTCATTTTTCCTTGTATTCTTTTTTCTTCGCTTCGATTTTGCTCAGCGAGCTTTGTTTTTTACTTCTTTAATACCTTTTTTACGTAGCGTTAAGGATAGTAGCACTTTGACTACACTCAATACAGACTTATATTTTTTAAAATTTTGATATGTCATTGCGAGGAGATACGACGAAGTAATCTGCTTTTTGAATGCACAGATTGCCACGAATTTTTACAAATTCTCGCAAAGACGTTATCTTTTTAAAAAATATAACGAATAGCCTGACCCGTTAGGGTAACGCCCAAATAAATATTGTGTATCAAAAAAGTGTGAGGAAATAACGAGAATTTCTCTTTTGTTATCTATCTGTATGTAAGTACAGTAGAACGTAGCACCTTCTTTAAATGTAAAGGGTTGCTAAGGCTTCATCGGGTCTAATCCCTCGGCCTTTCTTGATAACGACAGTATAGGTATGAACTATTTTACACAAATTAACGGCTTCCAAAAGGAAGATGCAAATATTTTGTAATGATTTTTAAACGATAACGTTTTCGAGGTTTGTTTAGTTACTTAGTTTGAGCTCAACAGATGGTTTTAGCTGATAGAAGAAGGTTACGTTTGGCGCTTCGAGTGGATATACTATTTCCATTTCGAGTGGAATGCTTAGTGACGATTCGTTTCTGTACAACCAAATATCCTTGTGTATGTGTACTTTGGTATCAACAATCATTGTACTGTATTTTTCTTCGCCGCTTAGATTTATTGTTATTGGCTCGAACGATTCTGGTAGTGTTTTGCTTCCGTCATTTGCTTTTACAGCTTCGCGAACATTTAAGATTACACCAACTTGTTTTTCTTTTTTAGTGTCTTCTCCTTCTTGTTTTGGAAATGTCATACTTGCTTCCACTATCACATTGTTTGGAATTACCGCGCAGTTTTCTGAGAGTTGTGGTAGCATGTTCCAAAGAATTGGTACATACGATTCTCTGTAGAGTAGCGCATCGAGTGTTTCACTGAATAGAATGTGGTATTTTTTGGCATCCGGAATTTGAAACGTTACGGCATCAGCTGTATAATATTCTGAAACGTACTCAGATAGATTTAGTTCTTTGATTAGATTTTTTGCTACTTGAATGGAAGCCGTATTTATTTCGAGTATTGAAAATTGCACTTCTTTTGAATTGAATAATGGAGCAATTAAAGTTATAAATGGAGCATATGGTCCACAACCAGCATAGAATATGTTGATGATTTCGTTTGGATGTTGTTGTTGTTTTTCGCGAATAAGCGATACCATTGCATCTAAAAATTTTGTGGTTCTTCGGTAATCTAATAAACAAGCTGCTGCATGATTGAGTGATATTGCCGCACCACTTGCAGTTGGTACAGCCGCTAAGTTTTGCAAACCTTCTCCCATGTCAGCAATGTTTGTTATTTCGAGAAAGTGCTTGTGTATTTCATCAATTAGTTCTTTCGCTTTTGAAGGATTTGATTGATTGTCAATGATTGCAGTTGAGAGTTTTTTGATGGTATTACTTAGCATACTTGTTTGTTTGATTTGGTATAAAAGTAAGCGAACCTTTTCAATTTAGCAACCCGTATTTCTATCTGTTTTGTTTCGTTTCTTTTACTGACAATTTAAATAACTTCTATAAATAACAGAAACCTTACTTCATTGCAGCAACAAGGCTTTGTGTGTATTTTTATTTTTTACAATTTTACCATAATTATAAAGAAATTACTATAGAAATGTTTATAACAATGTTTTTTTTAAAACTGGGAACTAAAAGTAAAGCGAGCCTTTTGAGCTCGCTTTTTTGGTTGATTTATATCATTAGAATAATTATGATATTTTTATGAATTTTAAGATTATTCACAATCTCTACATGTAGGGAATTCTGTTTGTGTAATACAAGTAATCAAAACACTTGCACAACCGTCAGTTATAACACACTTCGCAGTTTCAAGGCAAATGTTTATACCATTCGCATTTACAAATGTTCGAATACATTCTATATAAGAATTTGGTGCTCCACCTTTACTATTCGTTGCATCAAGGTTAGAGATTGTTTTTCTGTTAAGTGCTAGGCTTTTTAAATGTTTTTTCTTCATGATTTTAAATGTTTTAAGATTAATAAGCATGAAATTACTATTTATTTTTTCACACAAATTACGGGAATACCTTACTTAACATTTCAACTCATCTTAGTACAAACATTTAATTTCAATATTATTTATTGAAAACACTCAGTAGTACATCATCTTTTAATTTTACTTGCGTGAATTTCTAAATTAATCCACATTAGTATATCGTTTGTACAATTTCCTTTTTTGCTTCCTTTTTAGATCCGTCAAATCCTTCTACACCTGAAACTGTCGTGTATTTCATTACATATTTTTTACCTGGATTGATGCGCTGATACGCACTTTGACACATAATTGCTGCTTCATGAAATCCTGATAGAATAAGTTTCAATTTCCCTTTATAAGTGTTTACATCACCAATAGCATACACACCTGGAAGATTCGTTTGATAATCGTATGAGTTGTCTACTTTAATGGCGTTTTTTTCTATTTCGAGTCCCCAATTTCCTAAAGGTCCTAGTTTTGGAGATAATCCAAATAAAGGAATAAAATGATCTACTTCTAAGAGTCTTGACTCTTCTCCTTTTTTTGCAATCGTTACCGCAGTGAGTTTACCTTCTCCATGTAAACCTTTGATTTCTGCAGGTGTAATGAGATTAATTTTCCCAATATTTTTCAGCTCTTGTACTTTTTCTACAGAATCTAAAGCGCCACGAAATTCATTTCTTCTATGCACCAATGTTACTTCTGAAGCAACATTTGCTAAGAAAATAGACCAATCTAAAGCAGAATCTCCGCCACCAGCAATGACTACTTTTTTGTTACGGTATATTTCTGGATCACGAATGATATATTCAACACCTTTATCTTCGTAATTTTCAATACCAACAATTGGCGGCTTTCTTGGTTCAAAAGAACCCAATCCGCCTGCAATAACAACAACTGGCGCATAATGTTTTGTGCCTTTGTTTGTGGTTACAACAAATGTATCATCTTCCAAACGTTCCAACGTTTCTGCGCGTTCTCCTAAGGTAAATCCTGGTTCAAAAGATTCTATTTGTTTGAGTAAGTTTTTCACCAAATCGCCTGCAAGTATTTCTGGAAATCCAGGAATATCATAGATTGGTTTTTTTGGATAAATTTCTGAACATTGCCCACCTGGTTGTGGCAACGCATCTATTAGGTGTGTTTTTAATTTTAATAATCCAGCTTCAAAAACAGTAAAAAGTCCTGTTGGTCCTGCTCCGATGATTAATATATCTGTTTGTATCATTTTAATATTAGTATTGAGATGTTCGTATTGAGTATTGAGATTATTTTTTGTTTAGTAATGTTTCTGTGAGATCATTTAGAATGTCTACCTTTTCTTCAAAGTCACCTTTGAGCCTTTTACGATACGTATGTAAATTTTGCACGAGTTCATTTATGTTTTCAGGAATGACTTGCTCAAAAAATTGACGCAAACGTTTTGCCGTAGTTGGTGATTTTCCATTGGTCGAAATAGCAATTTTCACATTTCCTTTCGTAACAATTCCACCTAAATAGAAATCGCAGTATTTTGGTTGATCTGCTAGATTTACTAGTAAATTCCGTTGCTTTGCTTCTAAGTAGATGTCTAAGTTTACTTTTTGATTGTCTGTTGCGGCAATTACAATGTGTTTTTCGTTTAGATATTCTTTAGCATATATATCTTCTATGAGCGTTACTGTCGGATGCGCCGCCGCTAATATTCTGACTCCTGCCTTTATAAAAGGTGCCACCAATGATACGTTTGCATTTGGACTCGATTTGAGTAAAAAACTTAGTTTTTCGAGTCCGACATTGCCACCACCAACAATTAAAACTTGAAGTTGATGTACTTTTAAAAATATTGGATAGAGTTCATTTTTTTCCATGATCTTATACAACTTCTCTCAAAGGAAAAGAGTTTTTATTGATTCGTTTTAGACTGTTTATTTGCTGAGTAGCGTCATTTACAACTTCGCCAATTACAATAATAGCTGGCGCAACAATGTTGTTATCTTTTACTTTTTTAACAATAGAATTTACAGTTCCAAAAACTGATTTTTCATTATCTGTCGTTCCGTTTTGAATGATTCCAACGGGCGTTTTATGTTTTCCTTCTATTTTGAATAATGTTACTATTTCTTCTAGTTTCCCCATTCCCATGAGAATGACTACTGTTGCTGTAGATTGTGCCGCTAGTGCAACATCTAACGATAGTTTTCGTTCTGAAGTTGTTCCTGTAATTACCCAAAAACTTTCCGAAACACCTCGTTTTGTCAATGGCACACCTAAATGTGCAGGAACCGCAATTGCTGACGTTATTCCAGATACGATAGCCGTTTCTAGTCCGTGTTGTTTTGCATATTCAATTTCTTCTGCGCCACGACCAAATATAAATGGATCGCCACCTTTTAATCGAACTACATGTCCATACGCATGTGCTTTTTCAACAATAAGCGCATTAATTTCATCTTGACTGTATTTGTGAAATCCTTTACGTTTTCCCACAAAAATATGAGTTGCATTTGGTGCGTACTTCAGTAATTCTCTGTTTACCAAAGCATCATATAATACTACAATTGCTGTTGCCAATGTTTTTACACCTTTTAGTGTAATTAATTCCGGATCGCCTGGTCCAGCACCTAAGACGGTTAGTTTTGGTTTATGCATGAGCTAGTTCCTCCTTTCTGAATGTTTTTAGTTGTTGTAAAAACCAAATTGCGTCTTGCAAATAACTTTTGGCAAAGGCTTCACTTGGTTGATTTTTTTGTATTTGATAGATGAAAGTTGCGAACGTTTCTGGTAATTTTATTTTTTGTGTGTCTATAAATACCGCATCAAATTGATTGATAATTGTCGCATGCGAGTTTGTTTTCTGTTGTGCTGAAAGTAATAACGCTTTCGCTGAATTTATAATGGCGGCGTACGAATGATAGATACTGTCACTGTATAATTGATTCCGTAATGCCGCGGAAGCATTTTCTATTTTTTCATGACTTTCTAAGAGTAATGTTTCGATTAAATCGATAACAACACCTGCACATTCGCCAATTCCTACTGCTTTTACATATGGTTTTTCATTTCCCCAATCTATAAAATCATCTTCCGAAAGATTTTCACTGTCCGACAATCCCTTTAGTAAGTTATAGAAATACAGTTTTTCTTTTCGTTCGTAATATGCTAGAAAAGATTCATCCTGTTTACTATTCGTTTTGAAATCGTTTAAAATTTGACGCAACGCAATTGGCCCACGTTTACTCGGTATTTTTAATACTTTGTCTGCAAAACGACCTTCTCCATTTCCTAATACGCCACCACCTAAAAGTACTTGTAATGCTGGCGCAACTAGTTTTCCTGATTTTATGGTCATTCCTTGAAAACCTATTTCCGCCATGTTGTGTTGTCCACAAGCATTCATACAACCACTTATTTTTATCGTAATGTCTTTTGTTGTGATAAATTCATGATATTCGGTAGCGATTACTTTTTCTAATTCACGCGCAATTCCTGTACTACTTGCTATTCCTAAGTTGCACGTATCCGTACCTGGACACGCAGTAATGTCTATGAGTTTATTGTACCCTGTTTTAGCAAATCCTAGCTTTTTTAATTCTTGATAAAATACTGGTAGCAATCCTTCTCTAACATGACGAATGAGAATGTTTTGACGCAATGTGAATCGCAATTCATCAGCCGCATATTTTTTGATTAAATCTGCTAACAATCGAGCTTTATCCGTATAGAAATCGCCCAAAGGCACACGAATTCCAATCGCAAACAGTCCTTTTTGTTTTTGAGGAATTACGTTGGTTTCTTTCCAAGCTTCGTACGCAGTTTCATCTTCAACTTTTACTGTTTCAATAGTATTATTTTGAAATTTTGGCGCTACTTCAAATGCTTCCGTTTCAATATGAACTTTGGTTTGCGACAATGCTTTTCGTTCTGCATCTATCAATTGTGTAAACGCTTCTAAACCTAGATCTTTGATTAAGAATTTCATTCGAGCTTTTCCTCTTTTTGCGCGTTCTCCATGACGATCAAATATTCGCAATACACTTTCCGTTAACGGAATGATTTCGTCCGAAGCTATAAATTTGTATAACACATCAGCATGTCTTGGTTGCGAACCTAATCCGCCACCTAATAATACTTTGAAACCACGAATTCCGTTTTCAACTTTAGCAATAAATCCCAAATCGTGTATGTAAGCAAGTGCCGTATCTTCATCGGTTGCCGAAAAGGAGATTTTAAATTTTCTGCCCATTTCTTGTGAGATTGGATTTCGCAAGAAAAACGAAAACATGGCGTCTGCATATGCAGATACATCAAACGGTTCATCAACATCAATTCCTGCCGTTTCACTTGCTGTTATATTCCGAACCGTATTTCCGCAGGCTTCTCGTAATGTGATGTCATCTTTTTCAAGTTGCGCCCAAAGTTCAGGTGTTCTGTCCAAACTTACGTGATGAATTTGAATGTCTTGACGCGTTGTAATGTGCAATCGTCCTGTGGAATATTCATCAGCAACATCCGCTATTCTGTGCAGTTGCGCACTCGTTACTTTTCCATACGGAAGTTTGATGCGAATCATTTGTACGCCATGTTGTCGTTGTCCGTACACACCACGCGCCAATCGTAGACTTCTAAATTTTTCTTCGTCAACTTTCCCTTCTTTGAATTCACGAATTTTTTGTTCTAATTCGATGATGTCTTTTTCGACAATTGGGTTTTCTATTTCTGTTCTAAAGCTTTGCATTTGTTTGATTTTCAAGTATTAAAAAAGTCCTTTTGAGCTATGTTTCAAAAGGACTTTTATTAAAAATATGTATATGATTTTCACGTCATATTCCTTTTGTTTTTAGAAAGATGTTATCGCAACACATACACATGCATTGAGTTGAATATTTTATGGAATGATTCATCATATTGTTTTTAGTTACTATTTTTTTGATATACTTTTTTTCAATTAAAATTTTTAGATAGTCAGTATGCTATCTCATTACATATTCAATTTTTATTTTCTTTGCTCGCTCAATAGATACTGAATTAAGTTTACTTCTTAGTTTTTAGTTAATAAATCCAACTCCAGCTGTGGTATTTGTTTGTAAATCGATTAGTATAAATCCGCCATTGTGTTTGTTTTTTTGATAACTATCAAAGAATAATGGTTTGTTTAGTTTGAGTTGAATCTTGCCAATTTCATTCAATTGCAATTGAGCTGTTGTTGTTGTTTTTCCTGAGAAATTGGTTTCTTCTATGGTATCAACATCAACAATTTTTGCCAATACATTGCGTACACCATGTTGCAAACTGTATTTTGAAGCTGTAGTCAGCGGCTTTTTGTCCATCCAGCAAATGGTAGCTTCTAATTCTTTTTCTATCGTTGGTTTTTCATCAATTTTTACAATCATGTCACCTCTACTTACATTTACGTCATCTTCTAATGTGAGTGTTATAGAACTTCCTCTTTCGGCTTTTTCAAATTTTTCAGTATAGAAATAGATTTCTTTTACTTTCGATTTTGTTCCAGAAGGCAACACCACTATTTCATCCCCTACCGATAAATCTCCTCCATAGAGTTTTCCTGCATATCCTCTAAAATCATGATATTTTTCAGTTTTTGGCCTGATGACTGTTTGTACAGGGAAACGTGTTTGTGCTTCTTCATATACATCTTGCGCTTGTATTTCTTCTAAATGTTCTACCAATGTTTTTCCTGTGTACCACGGCATATTTTGAGACTTTTTTACAACATTATCACCTTGCAATGCACTTACAGGAATACAAGTAATGTTTTGTTCTTTATACGTTGTTTTTGAGATTAGTGTTTGAATTTCCTCTTGTACAGCATTGTATTTTTCTTCTGAGAAATCGACTAAATCCATTTTATTTACTGCAATTATGATGTCTTTCGTTCGCAATAAATTGTTGATGTAAAAGTGACGCGACGTTTGTTCAATGACACCTTTTCTGGCATCAATTAAAATAATTGCTACTTGTGAAGTAGAGGCTCCAGTTACCATGTTTCTGGTATATTCTACATGTCCTGGCGTATCTGCTATGATGTAACTTCTGTTTGCAGTAGAAAAATAGATGTGTGCTACGTCTATTGTAATTCCTTGTTCACGTTCAGCGACTAATCCGTCAGTTGCTAAGGAAAAATCTAAGTAATCAAATCCTTTTTGCTTGCTATTGCGTTCTATCGCTTCGAGTTTGTCATCTGTCAACGATTTTGTGTCGTATAAAATTCTTCCTATTAAGGTACTTTTACCGTCATCTACACTTCCTGCAGTTGCTATTTTTAGTACTTCCATTTTTTTTGTATTCGGTGTTGGGTCTTGGGTTAAAAATATCCTTGTTGTTTTCTTTTTTCCATTGCGGCTTCCGAACGTTTGTCATCTATTCGTGCGCCACGTTCTGATATGGTCGATTGTCTAATTTCTTGCACTACCGAAGCAATGTCATACGCACTTGATAGTACTGCCGCCGTACAACTCATGTCGCCAACAGTTCTGAATCGAATGACACGTTCTTCTGTTTTTTCATATTCTTCTCTGTAAACGACCTCATCATTTGCAGACCATATTAAACCATCTCTAAGAAACGTTGCTCTTGTGTGTGCAAAATAGATAGAAGGAATTTCGATGCGTTCTTTTTCAATGTAACTCCACACATCTAGTTCCGTCCAATTTGATATTGGAAATACACGTACATTTTGACCTAGATTGATTTTACCATTTAGCATATCAAATACTTCTGGTCGTTGATTTTTTTCATCCCATTGTCCAAAATCGTCTCGTACAGAGAAGATTCGTTCTTTGGCTCTTGCTTTTTCTTCATCTCTTCTAGCGCCACCAATACATGCATCAAAACCGAATTCTTCTATTGCATCTAATAAGGTTTCTGTTTGTAACATATTTCGACTTGCATATTTCCCTGTTTCTTCCGTTACTTTTCCTGCATCAATATTGTCTTGCACATTTCGCACAATTAGTTTTAGCCCTAATTCTTGAACTAATTTGTCACGAAATTCAATCGTTTCAGGGAAGTTGTGACCTGTATCAATATGCATTAACGGAAACGGAATTTTTGCTGGAAAAAATGCTTTTTGAGCCAATCTGACCAACGTAATGGAATCTTTTCCTCCAGAAAATAACAATACAGGTTTTTCAAATTGTGCAACCACTTCTCTGAAAATATGTATCGCTTCGCTTTCTAATATGTTTGTTTGTAATACTTTCGTACTCATGTTTTTTATCTTATGAATGTAATCCACATTCTCTGTTTTCTAATACTTTTGTTGGGTCGAAATAGTTAAATTCGTTTGGAATTTGGTACAATTCTAAATAGTTGTCTAATTCAACATCTGACCAATGATAGAATGGACTTACTTTTAAAACGCCATCTTTTCCGTATGATACAATATCTATTGAATCTCTAAAAGCTGTTTGTCCTTTTCGTAGGTTTG
Source organism: Kordia sp. (assembly GCF_965283645.1). Lineage (GTDB taxonomy): Bacteria > Bacteroidota > Bacteroidia > Flavobacteriales > Flavobacteriaceae > Kordia. Next base: position 2,147,493 of record NZ_CBDIPG010000001.1, read on the forward strand.
TAAACCAAATATTTGGTTTGTGAAATTCCATCGCACGCTTAAAAGGTTCTAATTTTACTTGTTCCGTAAATAGTTGATGTTTTTCATCAGTGACATCAGGAATTCCTAGTACTATATCTCGGTGAGCCGAAGTTTGTTTCGGCACGTATAAATCTATTTGTAATGCAAGTTGTTTTATTAACGTTTCTGCATGTTTATAGGTGTTTGGCGTATTGTAACCTGTATCGCACCAAATAACTTCTATATCTGATTTCACTTGTGTACAGGCATGTAAAATTGCACCTTCATACGGTCTAAAGTTTGTTGTTACAACCGCTTTTTCTCCTTGTGCTAACGCCCACAATATGATTTCTTTAGGCGTTTTTTCACGTAACGCTTTGTTTATTTCTTGAATGTCTTGCTCCATTTTTATTTACCCCATTTTATACTATTCCAAATTCTCTCATGAAAAAAATACAGTATCATTTTTGTAACCATTTCTACCGAACCAATTGCAAAAGCCACAGTTAGTGTACCTGTAATCAGCCAAGAAATTAATACAGTATCTAGCGTACCTATTAATCTCCAACTAATTGATTTCACTAAACTTCGCAACGGTTTTTCAGAATTTACATCTGTTTTATAATCGCTTTTGTTTCTAATTATTTGGTTAAAAATCATTTTATCTTTTTATTAAAATACTATTAGCCTATAGACTTAGTAGATTATTTGACAAATATATTTGTTTTTTATTCTCAACACTACCTTTTTTCAAAAAATATTATGTTTCTTTAGTTTTGTTATTACAGTAATTAATTTTCTAGTGCTTGCTTTACATCTTCTATAATATCATGCACATTTTCCAATCCTACAGAAATACGGATTAAACCATCCGTAATACTTGTTTCCAATCTGTCTTCTTCAGAAAGTTTGCTATGTGTTGTAGATGCTGGATGCGTTACAATACTACGCGTATCTCCTAAGTTTGCCGATAGTGAACACATTTGGATGCTGTTTAGAAATTTTCTTCCTGCATTGATACCGCCTTTTACTTCAAACGCAACTACATTTCCTCCTAATTTCATTTGCTTTTTTGCGATTTTATATTGTGGATGCGATGTTAGAAAAGGATATTTTACCCAATTTACTTTTGAATTATTTTCTAAGAATTCTGCAACTTTTAATGCATTTTCACAATGTTTGTCAACACGAACAGCTAGAGTCTCTAAACTTTTGGATAGCATCCACGCATTGAAAGGTGATAATGCTGGACCAGTATTTCTAGCAAATAGATAGATTTCTCTGATTAAAGCTGCTCTTCCTACCGTAACGCCTCCTAATACACGACCTTGTCCGTCAATGAGTTTAGTGGCAGAATGAATTACTAAATCTGCTCCAAATTGTATTGGTTGTTGTAAATATGGTGTTGCAAAACAATTGTCTACAATGAAGATTAGATTGTGCTTTTTGGCAATTGCACCTAAAATTTCTAAATCTAAAATATCAACTGCCGGATTTGTAGGCGATTCTGCATATAATACTTTTGTATTTGGCTGAATTAATGATTCAATTTTGTCTACTTCGTTTACTTTGAAATAACTTGTTTCGATATTCCATTTTGGTAAAAACTTCGTGAATAAACTATTGGTTGAACCAAAAATTGATCTTGATGACACAATATGATCTCCACTATTGAGTAATGCCGCAAAGGTTGAAAATACCGCTGACATTCCTGTTGCGAATGCGTGACCGTCTTCCGCACCTTCCATTTTGCAAATTTTAGAAACAAATTCAGACGTGTTCGGATTTGTAAATCGGCTGTAAATGTTACGTTCTTTTTCTTCCGCAAAGGAAGCACGCATATCTTCTGCGTCTTCAAATATAAAACTTGAGGTTAGGTATAGTGGACTTGAGTGTTCTAAAAAGGCAGAGCGTTCAAGTTGCGTTCTAATTGCCTGTGTTTCTATATGTTCTGTATATTGTGAGTTCATTTTTTTTTACTACTTGTTGCTTGTTTTCTGTTGATTTGTTTGCATTATCTCGACTGCACTCGATGTGACTCTTACTTGTTAAGTTGTTTATACTGCTTTTAATTTCAATACTTAAATTCCTAAACTTCTAATTTTGTTGATTTGTGTTTTGTTGATTTGCTTTCTATTTTTTTTAAACTAGTAAACTTATCAACTCATAAACTTTCTAGCAGTTATAATTTGATATCATAATTTTTCCGTTAATCGTAAAATATCTCCAAAAACACCTCTTGCTGTTACTACTGCTCCTGCGCCTGCACCTTGAATTACCAATGGTTGTGTTGCATACGCTTCTGTGTAAATTTCAAAGATAGAATCCGAACCTTTTATTTGTCCTAATGCGCTATTTTGTGGTACAGAAATCAATTTTACTTCTAAGATTCCTGTTGCTGTTGATAAGTCGCCAACATAACGTAAGACATGATTTTCTTCCTGATTTGCTTTGATGAGTTTATAGGTTTTGTCCAATTCGGTTACTTTCTTTTTAAATGCTTCCAACGAAATGTGTTGCAAATCGTTTGGCAATAAGTTTTGAATTGTAATGTCTGATAGTTCATGTTTTAAATCGAGTTCTCTGGCAAGGATTAATAGCTTTCGTGCTACGTCATTTCCTGATAAATCTTCGCGTGCATCAGGTTCTGTAAATCCTTTTTCTTCTGCTTGTTGTAATACTGCACTAAACGGAATTTCTTCCACCGAAAACGTATTAAACAAATAACTTAACGATCCTGAAAATACACCGCGAATTTTCTTAATATTTTCGCCAGACTTGTGCAATAATTTTATAGTATCAATTAATGGTAAACCTGCTCCTACATTGGTTTCGTACAAATAGTTTTTTTGATGTTTTTTCAGTTGCGTACGCAATTCTTCATAGAATGAATAGGCAACCGTATTTGCAATTTTATTTGCCGAAACCAAATCAAAGCCATTATTAACTAAAGGTATATAATTATGTACAAACTCTTTACTTGCCGTTGCATCAACTGCAATGAGATTTTCCAAGTGATGTGCTTTTGCGTACGCTATAATTTGTTGTAATGTATACGCTATTTTTTCATGCTGAAATGCGGTTTTCCAGTCGTCAGCAATTCCGCTTTTATCTAAATATACATGTTTTGAATCTGCCACAGCAAATACATTTAACTTGATATTATTTTTGTCTAAAATAGCCTGCTTGCTTTTGATAATTTGATCTAATAATGTTCCACCAACCAAACCTTTCCCAAAAACGGCAATGTTTACTTTTTTTGAAATTCCGAAAACCTGACCGTGAATTACATTTGCGGCTTTGTGTAGCTGTGATTTTTTGACAACTAAACTCACATTTTTTCCTGAAACTGTATTATTGAACAGAATTGGAATAATTTGATTTTTGATTAACGCTGTGTATGGTTTGTGAAATTCGCTTAAATCTTGCCCAACTATTGAAATGACAGCGACATCATCAATGATAGATATTTTGTTGACATCTTTCGTGTAAAAATCATTTTCAAACTCTCGCTCCAAAGCTACAACTGCTTTGGAAGCTTCGTCTACATTAATGACAACTCCAATTCCACGTTCGGATGAACCTTGCGAAATTATACTTACGTTAATGTTGTTTTCGCCTAAGGTTTTAAAAATTCGTGCATCAACTCCAACTCTACCGAGCAAACCTCTTCCTTCTAAATTGACCAACGCTACATTGTCCATTACTGAAATTGATTTGATACCTTTTCTAGTAACTTTTTGAGTGATAATTGTTCCATTATCTGAACTATTAAATGTGTTCAAAATTCGTAATGGAATGTTCTTTTCAATTAATGGAACTATTGTCTTTGCATGCAAAATATTAGCGCCAAAGTTTGCCAATTCGTTAGCTTCATTGAACGATAAAGCTTCTATTTTTTTGGCATCTGAAACCAATTCAGGGTTCGCTGTAAAAATTCCGTCTACATGCGTGTAATTTTGTAATTCTTCTGCATCTAAAAAATTCGCTAATAAAGCTGCAGTGTAATTACTTCCATTTCTACCTAAAGTTGTTGTTTCATTTTTTTGGTTGGAGCCAATAAATCCCGTTACAATATTGACAGTAGTTCCATTGTGTGATTTAAAATGATTGATAATATTCTTTCTTGATATTACATCTAAAAGACGCGCATTTCCAAACGCATTGTCCGTTTTAATTAATTTGCGTGTATCTGTAAAATGTGCATTAACGCCTTCTTTTTTCAGTAAACTTGTTACTAATTTTGCTGCTATAATTTCACCTTGCGACAACACTTGATCTTTTATTTTCTCACTATAATCACCGAGTAAAGAAACGCCTTGAAATAGATTTTCTAAGGTTGTAAATTCTTCTAAAAAATCTAACGATCTATCTATTTGACTTTGATAAGACGTAAACGCAGACAATTGTTCGTGGTACGATTCTTTTCGTGATGCTTTTTCTAACATTTCTAACAATTCATCCGTAGCATTTCCACGCGCCGATAATACTACAGCAATATCTTCTTGCTGTATTGCTTTGTCTTTTATGATTTGAATTGCGGTTTTAATCCCTTTTCCGTTCGCAAGTGATTTTCCACCAAATTTTAAAATTTTCATGTCTTTTCTTTTTCTTTCTTTTTCTTTACACCTTTGATATGATTGGTACGCTGAATATATTTTTTAGTAATAAACTTAGTTGTTCGTATTCTATTAAAAAAGCATCGTGTCCGTGAATGGAATCAATTTCATCATAATAAATATTTGATTTAATGTGCTTCAAACGTTCATACGTTTCTCTATTTTCATCTGCTGTAAAAAATACATCTGTCGTAATACTAATGATGTGAATTGTTGATGAAATAGTTGGCACTACTTTTTCTAAAGGCTCGCGTCCTCTTGTAATATCAATAGTTTTCAATAGTCGATTCATTAATTTGTAAGCTGCTAATTGAAAACGCGTTTGTAACTTTTCCCCATGATGCAACAACCAACTTTCTGTATTAAAGATATTTTTTTCAGTATTTCGCGTCCGCTGAAATTTTGTCTTTAAGGAAAAAGGCGTTCGGTAACACAACATGGCATGAATTCGTGCATCTTGAATTGGCTGATTGGAGTTTTCTAAAATTCGTTCTTGCAAGAAACAATTTGCAATTAACCAATCAGAAGACTTCCAGTCGGAAGCAATCGGAATTAAATTTTGTATCAAATTCGGTTCTAATATTGCAATTTCCCATGCAATTCCGCCACCTAACGATCCGCCAATTGCGGCAAAAAGTGTATTGATTTTTAAATGTTCTAAACCTCTGATGAAGATTTTTGCAATATCTCTCGCAACAAAATCTTTATAATTTTTAATGAGCTCCGATTCTTTCAAAAATCCATTTCCAGGAATATCAAAACTTACTACACGAAAATGATTTGTATCGATACATTTTTCTGGACCAATTAAAGTTTTCCACCAACCATTTTCACCTGTAACTTCTGAGTTTCCAGTGAGCGCATGATTCACCAATACAATAGGTGCGTCTGGATTATCCGTTCCAAAAAACTGATAACTCAGCTGTAAGCTCGGATAGTACGCGCCACTTTCCGTGAAAAAATCTGTAATGGTAATATGTGCAATACTTTTTCCCATGGCTTATTTATGATGCTGAAATTCCTGCTGTTATGTTTTCAAATACAGTTTGTAAATCGGCTTTTAAGTCTTCTACATCTTCCAAACCAACTGATAAACGAATTAAATCTTGTGTTACACCTGTAGACGTTTGTTGTTCTGCTGTTAGTTGTTGATGTGTTGTGCTTGCTGGATGAATGATTAATGATTTTGTATCACCAATATTTGCTAAAAGTGAAAAGACTTTCGTTTCATCTGCAATTCGTTTTGCGGCTTCGAATCCGGCTTTGATTCCGAAAGTGACAATTCCGCTTTGTCCTTTTGATAAATATTTTTCAGCTAAAGCTTTGTAATTACTTGTTTCTAATCCTGGATAATTTACCCACGCAACTGCTTTTTGTGTTTGCAACCATTTTGCTAATTCTAAGGCATTTTCACTATGTTGTTTGATACGAATTGGCAATGTTTCTAATCCTTGAATAATTTGAAACGCGTTGAAAGGGCTTAATGCTGAACCAAAATCACGCAATCCTTCAATACGAACTTTGGCAATAAAAGCCGCTTCTTTTAGGGCTTCGCTATAAACTAAACCATGATAACCTGCTGATGGTTCTGTAAATTCTGGGAATTTTCCATTGGTCCAATCAAACGTTCCTGCGTCAATAATAGCACCACCTAAAGCAGTTCCGTTTCCGTTAATGTATTTTGTGAGTGAGTGAATAACAATGTTTGCGCCGTACTTGATAGGATTTAGTAAATATGGTGTGGCAATTGTGTTGTCAACAATAAGTGGAAGTTTATTTGCTTTGGCTTGTGCCGAAATTGCTTCGATGTCTAAAACATCTAGTTTTGGATTTCCTAATGATTCAATAAAAACAGCTCTTGTGTTTTCTTTTACAGCATCATTGAAACTATTTTCTTCATTCGGATCAACAAAAGTAGTAGTGATTCCGAGTCTTGGTAAGGTTACATTGAGTAAGTTGTACGTTCCGCCATATAAACTATTTGATGCTACAATATGATCGCCTGCTCTTAGTAATGTTAGAAGCGTTGTTGCAATGGCGGCAGTTCCTGAAGCGGTAACTACGGCGGCTATTCCACCTTCCAAAGCCGCTAAACGTTGTTCTAAAATATCATTTGTTGGATTGTTGATTCTGGTGTAAATATTTCCAGGTTCCGCTAATGAAAATAAATTTGATGCATGATCCGAGTTGTTGAATACATATGCTGTAGATTGATAAATTGGGACTGCTCTTGTTCCTCCGTTCTGAGTTGTGTCGTGTCCTGAATGTAATGCTTTTGTTGCGAATTTTTGTGTGCTCATTTTTTCTGTTTTTATGTTTTATTTTCTTTTTAGCTATTGGCTTTTAGTTTGTTGATTTGATGATTTGCTTTTTGTTGATTTGATGATTTGTTTGATTCCTGTTTTTCAACCAAATAAAAAGGTCCCTTTGGAAGTGTATTACCAAAAGGACCTTTTTTTTCTAAAAACGATAAATGGGTTAGTATCTATCAGGAACTTTTCGATAATAGCGAAGTTGACTACAGCACATCATGCACATAGTCATCATACAACACATTGTCATTGTTGTTTTGATTTCCGCTATTTGAAAAATTCTATTCATTTGGTTTTTTGAAAAAAAAATTAACTTAAAATATAATCATGAAAAAAGCCTCTGCAATTGCAGAGGCTTATATTGTGGATGTTACTTTTATAAAGTTTAACGTACTACAATGGTGTCTCTGCGGCATTTCTGCTACACATCATACAACACATCATATCTGAAACTTTAGTGAACATTTCTCGTCTTTGTTTGGTACAAAGGTAAAGTGATTATTATTTAATATCCAAATGTTTTTCAAAAAAAAATTGTTTTTTAACACTTTTACCGTCAAATATTAATTTATATTTTTTTGTTGTTCGTATGTAAGTAGATTTTCATACATTTGCACCTGATTTTGAGGAAAAATTTGAACTGATTGCAACCTCATGTGCTGAACTTGTTTCAGTACCTAGTTTATAATTTATAGACTAGATTCTGAAGTAAATTCAGAATATTAAAAAATGCTAAAGCAGTAATTTTCTACTTCTTTAGCCGACCAAGCAATCACTTTTTAGTTTTCCAACTTTATAATTTTTAAAAAGAAGATTTATTATGTCATATTTTTTTACCTCTGAGTCTGTTTCAGAAGGACATCCAGACAAAGTAGCAGATCAAATTTCTGATGCTTTAATTGATAATTTTTTAGCATTCGATCCTGAGTCAAAAGTAGCTTGTGAAACGTTGGTAACAACTGGTCAAGTTATCTTAGCTGGTGAAGTTAAATCGAACACTTATTTAGACGTTCAAAAGATTGCAAGAGAAGTAGTTAACAGAATTGGCTATACGAAAAGTGAATACATGTTTGATGGAAATTCTTGTGGTGTTTTATCTGCAATTCATGAGCAATCTGACGACATTAATAGAGGTGTTGACAGAGCTACGAAAGAAGAGCAAGGAGCTGGTGATCAGGGAATGATGTTTGGTTATGCTACGAAAGAAACTGCTAACTTAATGCCTTTGGCGTTGGATTTATCACATTTAATGTTGATTGAATTGGCGGCGTTGCGTAGAGAAAATAAAGATATTACGTATTTACGTCCAGATGCGAAGAGTCAGGTAACAATTGAGTATGATAATAATAATGTTCCTTCACGAGTAGAAGCGATTGTTATTTCTACTCAACATGATGATTTTGCTGATGATGAAACAATGTTAGCAAAGATTCGTAAAGATATTGTTGAGATTTTAATTCCTAGAGTGAAGTCAAAATTAACTCCAGAAATTCAAGCTTTATTTGGTGATGATATTAAATATCACATCAATCCAACAGGAAAATTTGTTATCGGTGGACCACATGGAGATACAGGTTTAACAGGAAGAAAAATTATTGTGGATACCTACGGTGGAAAAGGTGCACACGGTGGTGGAGCTTTCTCAGGAAAAGACCCTAGTAAGGTAGATAGAAGTGCCGCGTATGCAACACGTCACGTAGCGAAAAACTTAGTTGCGGCTGGCGTTGCTGATGAAATTTTAGTGCAAGTTTCGTATGCAATTGGAGTTGTAGAACCAATGGGGATTTTTGTTGATACGTATGGAACTGCAAAAGTAAACAAGACTGATGGAGAGATTGCAAAAATTGTTTCTGAAGTATTTGATATGCGTCCTGCAGCAATTGAAAGTCGTTTAAAGTTACGTACACCAATGTATAGTGAAACGGCGGCTTACGGACATATGGGACGTAAAAACGAAATTGTTACAAAAACATTCGTTACACCAAATGGAGAAAGCAAAACGTTAGACGTTGAGTTATTTACTTGGGAAAAATTAGATTACGTAGACAATGTAAAATCAGCTTTCGGATTGTAAGATTCTAAGAGTAGTTATATATTTAGAAAACCGCTTTCAGCTTATGGAAGCGGTTTTTTTGTAGCGTATTTTAAATTAAAATTATCCTTTCAAAACTCCATTATCATTCCATAAGTTAGCCGTAGTTACATTTGTTAAATCAAATGATGCTGAAACCCATGACCCATCAATTTTTTGTGCTTCACAATTAAGTGTAACTGTAATATTAGAGCTAGTTAATTTCCAACTTCCGCCAGGTTGAAAACCATCTTGAGGTTGATAGCCTGCAGCTATTTCTAAATTCCCAGTATTATTCCATACATCTGGATTTACAAGGTTTGTAAGATTCAAGGTTGTAGCGTTATTACTTCCATTTCCATCTTGAGCGTCGCAAGCAAGTGTTACCGTTATATTTCTACACGTTTGTTGATAACTGCCTAAAGGTAGAAATCCAATAGTTGGACTACTTGGCTGTGTTGCTGATTTTTGATCTTGAGCTTGTCTATTTGTAATTACTCGGATTGAAGAAGCATCTGGAATTGGTTCATTATTTGTAGTTGTTCCACAATATTCAAAATTTCCCCCTGAAGACTGTACATTTGTTGCAATTCTAATTGGCGTACCACTTGGTGGAATTACTTCTACAGTGTAAGCCGTAATTGGCACTCCACTACTCCCTGTTAAAACTCCTGTTACTTTTACTGCTGCATTGTATATGCTTGCGCTAGTTATACTTACTGTTGGCATAATTTCTAATTTTTTCTTTCCTACTCTATTCAATACGGGCTTTTCGGATATCGCCTTTGTCAAAAAGAATAGTGTAGCTACTGAATTAATGTATTTCTTATTGACAATTCAAAGTTGAAGAATAAGTAGGTTTGATATGAAAAAAATGAAATGAAGTGATGGTTTTGAGGCATTAAATCAAAAATATATGGAATAAGAAATTACATACTACTCGCAATTCGCATTATAAAATGCTAGCAAGTCCGAAAGATTCATTCTACTTCGTTGTACTTTTTCTGAGAATTTTTCACGGAAAGCATCACACTTATCCAATTCATTTAATAATCTTGTGAAATCGCTTTGGTTTCGAACATATCCATGAAAAGAATCGCTCACAACAAACGGAATGTTTGGCATTCGTGTAGGATTATGATGGTATAATTTTACCTTTCCAGTATTTATTATAATATCCATCAATGTGTATGATATAGGGTTATCAGGAGTTAACATGACTAATTCTTCCACATAAAAACTTCCGTTTTTTCGATAACGATGTACTTGATATGCTTCATCATATCCGTACGTTAATTTTTCGCCATTGGCTTTTACTACTTTTATGTTTCCTATTTTATTGAATCCTCTCGAAAGTCGGATCTTTTTGCCATAAATTGTGTCTTTGTTTTTTAGGATCACAAAACTATTTTCAAAGGTATTTTGTTCTTGAGTATTTAACGTTGTAGCACACGCGCATATTAAAAAGAATATGCTTGTTATTACTATTATTTTGAGAATGACGCGGTAATTACTCAAGATTTTACTCACAATTTGTATTATAAAATTGAATTAATTTTTCAATATGTTTTTTACGACGTTGTTTGTTGTTGTTGAATTTCTCTCGAAAAGCTTTACACTTATCAAGTTGCTTCAAGAATTTTTTATAGCTACGTTTATAAGCGTAACCATAAAAAATGTCGCTTACTACAAATGGACGATCTGCCCATTGACCAGAATCATTATAATAGAGTTTTACTTTTCCTTGGTTGATACTCATATCCATGATTTCATATGAATTTTCGTCCTGCTTAAATTCTTTTACAAGTTCGTAAACGCTTTTTTTACCTTTTCTATTAAATTTATGTAGTTGATATACTTCGTTAAAACCATACGTCAATTTTTCTTCATTCTCTTTCACTACAGTAATCCGACCTAGTTTGTAGAACCATCTGATGTTTTTTATTTTCTCACCATAAATCGTGTCTTTGTTTTTTAAAATGATAAAGTCTTGTTGTTCAACTGTTAAATTTTGTGCAGTAACTTTCCATGAAAAATTTAACAAAAGAACAATACAACTTGTGCATATAAATTTTAGAATGAAACTCTTTTTCATAGGTTTCTAATTAGGATTAGTTAAAATTACGAAAGATAATTGCGCAAAAACATACGATGTTTTGCGTAGATTTGATTTGTGTTAAAAATCGTATTTTAGAAATCATTACATTCAAGCTATATCCATGAAATTCAATTTAAAGAAGTCCATAGCAGTATTAAGTAATACGCCTAAAACGCTGCATACATTATTAAATAGTTTGTCTGACGATTGGTTGCTCACTAATGAAGGCGAAAACACGTGGAGTCCATATGATATTATAGGTCATTTGATTCATGGCGAAAAAACAGATTGGATTGTTCGAACTAAAATTATTTTGTCTGATGACGAATCTAAAATTTTTGAATCGTTTGACAGATTTGCGCAAGAACAGGAAAACAACGGAAAAACCGTTCAAGAATTGTTAGCAGAATTTACACAACTTCGAAAGCAAAATTTAGAAATATTAGCACAGCTACAAATCACCGAAAATGATTTCCTGAAAACTGGCATACATCCAGAATTGGGCGAAATCAATTTAAAACAATTGTTAGCCACTTGGACAGTTCATGATTTGGGACATATTGCACAAATAGCAAGAGTTATGGCAAAACAATATGCTACTGAAGTTGGGCCTTGGAATGCGTATTTAGGAATTTTAAAAAGCTAAAAAAGAAATACTTTTATGACTAAAAAAACGAATTGGGGAATTATCGGTTTAGGAAAAATTGCTAACAAATTTGCCGCAGATTTACAACTTTCTGAAACTTCAACATTGTATGGAGTTGCTTCTCGATCTTTGGAAAAAGCAACCGAATTTGCTACAAAATACAATGCAAAAAAAACATTTAATTCGTATGAAGCACTTGTACATGATTCAGAAATTGATGTCATTTATATTGCAACACCACATACATTCCATTTTGAAAATACCATGTTATGTTTACGAAATAACAAAGCTGTTTTATGTGAAAAACCTATGGGAATCAATTCCACGCAAGTGAAAAAAATGATTGCAGAAGCAACAACCAAAAAGCTGTTTTTAATGGAAGCCGTTTGGACACGATTTATGCCTGCTATTGAAAAAGTAATGGAACTAATTGATAAAAAAGTAATTGGTGAAATTACCAGTATTCGGGCTGATTTCGGCTTTCGAAGTGAATTCAATGCAGAAAGTCGTTTGTTCAATAAAGCACTTGGCGGCGGCACATTATTAGACATTGGCATCTACCCTATTTTCTTAAGTTTAGTCGTATTGGGAATTCCAACAAATATAAACGCAATGGCACGAATGACACCTACAAATGTTGATCGTTTTTGTGCCATGTTATTCGATTATGAAAATGGAGAAAAAGCAATTTTAGAATCTTCTTTTGAGGCAAATACACCAACAGAAGCTTATATTCATGGAACAAAAGGTACTCTAAAAATTCATCGTCAATTCCATCAGCCAACTGCAATTACACTTTACAAAAATGATCAAGAAACTGTCATTGAACTTCCATTTACTGGAAACGGCTATTTTCATGAAATTGAAGAAGTAAACGCCTGTATTCGTGATGGAAAAACTGAAAGTTCAAAATTACCGTTGGCATTTAGCGAACAATTAATTCAAATTATTGATCGTGTAAAATCTGAAATTGGTTTGACCTACATGTAGTCATTCAATAACAATTATTCAACATATAATTAAACACGTTCAGAAAGATAGTTCGTCTCTCTTACAATTTGTTTGAAACAAATCAACCTATAATTCGTCTAGTAGTTGACAACGAGTTTTAAAATAATTATGAAAACCAACCAACTTTCCAACATATTTCTTGTCATTCTCTTAGTAATCATAAGTATTGCGGCTTTTACTACACATTCATTTGAAACTGAGAAAAGAACCAAAAAAGCGGATCTAATTGAACTTTCGGATATTAAATACGGTATGTTTAATATTGATCAATGGGAAGAACAGTTTGCTGAAATTATCACGAAAAAACTAAAAGAATTAAAACTTACTGGGAACGATCGGAAAGAAGCGCGCATTAAAATTCAGGCGTTTTTATATAAATCCATTGATAAGTTTGAAACGACTTATAAAGCCGAAAATGATCGGAAAGCAGGTTATGGATTTTCATTAAAGAATTTCGGAGCTGACTTTTTTAAAATTTTTGGCGAATTGAAACAACATGTGCCTGTCATTACGGAAGATATTATTGATTTTCTGGAAAATGATGAAAATCGTGATAACATAAAAAAGTACATTCTGGAGCAAATCAATTCGTATACAGATGGTACTTTTCAAAAGATTGATTATACAACCTATAACCGTATTATTTCAAAATACAATGTTACAACCGAAAATAATTGTAAAGCACTTATTTCTATTCAGTTGAAAACCATCAACGACAAACAAAATATAATAAATTCTGTTTTACTAATTGCGTTTTTGTGTATTTTGTTGATCATTCTCTTTGAGAAAAATCAGTCAAAATTTAAAATTACAGTATACATTGTAGCCGCGTTACATTTGTTAGTTTTAGGTGTTTTTCTTCCAATGATTGCAATTGATGCACGAATTTCTTCGATGGAATTACAATTGATGGGCGAACCAATTTCGTTCACAAATCAAGTATTATATTATAAGAGTAAAAGCATCATGGAAGTTTCAAAAGTGATGCTTTCGCAAGGAGAAATCAAAGTAATGCTTGTTGGCGTTTTGGTAGCATTATTTAGTGTCATTTTTCCTGTTTCAAAGTTAATTTCAAGTATTTCGCTACTTTTTAAACGTTCGCTAAAAGACAACAAAGTTATTCGTTTTTTAGTATTTAAAAGTGGAAAATGGTCAATGGCAGATGTATTAGTTGTCGCAATTTTTATGTCGTATATTGGTTTTACGGGAATTATCTCGAGCCAACTAGGACAATTGGAAAACGGCATTGAAAGTTTAGACATTTTAACCACCAATAAATCGGAGCTTCAAAATGGTTTCTTCTTCTTTTTAGGATTTGTGATGCTGAGTATTTTTATTTCGCAAACGATTCAGAAATTGGTTGATAAACCTAAAACAGCTTAAATCACAATCAACTTTTCTTTGATGGCTTTGATCAACAAACCTGCGGTATTTTTTACGCCCAATTTGCTAATTAAGTTTTTACGATGACCTTCAATAGTACGCACACTTAGGAATAGTTTTTCGGCAATTTCGGCTGTGGTAAACTCTTGCGCAATCAATTCTAACACTTCTAATTCACGTGCTGTTAAATGGTAATCTTTCCCGATTTTCAACGGTTTTCCTGATTTGTTTTTTAATCCTTTTAATAATGCTTGTGATACAAATTCATTAAAGTAAAATCCACTTTTTACAACTGTTTTGATGGCTTCTTCCAACTCTTCACGCGTTGTATCTTTTAGTAAATAACCATTCGCGCCAATTTCCATTAAGTACGAAATCATACGTTCTTCTTTGTGCATGGTTAGAATCAAAATTTTTACATCAGGATAGGTTTCTTGAAGCTTTAAAGTAGCATCAACACCATTCATTTCTTCCATTTCCAAATCTAACAATATCACGTCTGGCACGTCATTTTTCAACTTGGTAAACATATCTTTTCCGTTGACAGCTTCCAATACAAGTGTTACGTCTGAAATTTTATCAAGTAATGATTTTATACCTTCTCTAAATAAGTTGTGATCGTCTACTAAACCTAATTTTATACTTTTTTCAGTCATGAGTTCATTGGTATTTTTATAGTTGCTTTCATCCCCGATTTTTGCGCATTAAAATGTATTGTTCCTTCTACTACGGACAATCTACTTTCTATATTTCTGAGTCCAATTCCTTTTTGGTTTAAATATTCTTGTTGTAAACCAATTCCATCATCTTCATATACAATTTTCAAGGTATTTCCTTCATTTCCAACAGTGATTGACAGGTTTGATGCCATTGCATGTTTTAAGGTGTTATTGATTAATTCCTGTATAATTCTGTACAGATTTAATTCGTGTGCTTTCGCGATAGGACTCGTAGTAACATCTACAAAAATTGCTTCCAATTTACCCGCATCATTTACAGTTTGCACCAAAGTATCAACCGCTTCTAATAGTCCTAATTTTTCTAGAATTACAGGTCGTAAATCCTGAGAAATATTTCGAACACCTTGAATCATGGTATCAAAAAGTGAACGCATTTTAACTGTCGTTTTTGTCAATTCTTCTGGAGAAAGTTCTGGAGAAATTTGACCTAAGTACAATTTTGTTGTCGTTAACAAAGCGCCAACATCGTCGTGCAATTCTTTGCCAATTCGGGTCCGTTCTTTTTCTTCACTTTCAATGGCAACAGCTAGTAATTCTCGTTGGTAAGCTGCTTCCATTTTCTGATGACTTTTTTGTTGTGCTAGCAGTCGCTTTTGATATACAATAAAAAATAAAATTACCGCTAAAGCAAGTACAAAAAACATAACCATTCCGATGATTATGACTTGTAACGTTAGTGTTGATTCGGATTCACCCATATAGCAATTATGAAAAATATGACTAATACAATGTTGACAATAGCATGCAATCCCCAAACTAAAAAGTTAACTTCAGCTGCTTCAGTAGATATGCTATTACTAATAAAGAATAAGAGCAAGTTACTTGAAAAATATATTAAAAAGCCTGCATTGCCCCAAAACATTGGATTGCGTTCCAACGAAGTGTATTTAATTTCTTTGAGTAATGTGTAAAAATAACTGATTGACAGAAAGATAACTAAAACACCTAACATTGTGGTTGCGTTTGAGTTGAATGTGAAAATGCTCTGAAAATAAAACGTGTTTATGATGCAAAATGCCGTAAATACTACCGCTATAATTGTAAAAACACGTTGGGGAAATAGTGTATGCAACGCATCTTTGTAAATGTATATAATACATAGAAATTCAATAATGGTATAAATGTGATATACTGGTAAGTTATTGAGTTTTTGATACCATAAAATGTTTGCAATGAGCTCTGTAATGGAAAATAAAACGATTAAATACATTAATTTTTGTTGCATTCGCGACAAACGATAGTACTTCCATATTCCTATAAGTAACGGAAGTACTATTGTTAATGACGATAGTAATCGAAGATTTCCAAAGAGTTCTCTACTCATTGCGTTCTATTTAACATGTTGGTGGGCAAGGACTTGTATATTCAATAAATACTTCTTTTCCTTTACTAAATTCTAAAATACCTTTTAGTCCAAATGTTTCGTTATCTGTATCTTTATTTTCATATTCAAATCCTAAAACTGGTGTAAAAGATATTTGATATTTATCAGAAAACTTGTTCATGTCTATTCCAGAATATAGAGTTATTCCATTAATAACATCTAGTTTTTTGATTACTTTCTCAATAATTTCATCACAAATTTCATAATACTTTACACGTACCGTAGCTTCAAATCCAATATCACTTTTTGTACGTGCTGTAAATAAATCATCAATTAAATTAATGTCAATCGTATCCCAATTTTTACAGATTATATTTTTAAATAATTCTGGCACTACTTCAGATTTCCCATGATTAGGTCGCTTTGCAATAATGGAATTTAGCTTGAAAAAATGTTTTTTATCATCAACATCTAGTACTTGTAATACAGGAAAAAAGGTGAACTCTGATTTATCTTGAGCATTCAACGCCATGTAAATTCTGAGTTTTTTGATTGATTGTTTAATTTCATTAAAATTAACTACAGCATCAGTTTTGTTCATACTAAAATTGCTCGTTCGTTCAAACTGACCTTTCCCTGTATTTAATTTATGAAAATGATGCGCTAGTTGTAATACATTTTCTTCTTCCCATCGTTCAATTTCGTCTGAATAATCTTTTGTCTTTGTATGCGTACTCTCGTTTTTCATGATAAAATAGTTTATGTGATTAATACTAATTTGGTAGTGCTTTCTTTTTTTCAATATGATATAAAACTAGACAAAAAACCACGTCGTTTCTAGTAAAAAAGGTATAAACACGTAAAAACCACTATTAATCACGGGAATCTACGGAAGTGTAATTTCAGTACTTACAGTCTATTATTTTTTCTGTGTTATGATGAATTTTGAAACATCAAACAATCAAACAGGGCGAAGCTGAAAACCCTTTTATAGAGTAAGCATTTATTCAAAATTTAATTTATTATGGGAAATGAAGAAAAAATTTCAAGACGTCAAGCTGCCAAAAAAACGTATTCTTGGGAATTAGTTACATTTGAAAAACAAGGTAAATTATGGCTAGAGTGGAGAACTGACGCACCTTTTAGAGCGCAAAAAGATAAGATTGAAGTCTATAAAGGAAAATGGCCACACAATCCTGATTCTGAAGCTACTGCTTGGACATGGGCAGAATCTAACAGTCCAGTTGGTGGTTGGAATTCAGGTATTGAGTTCGGTTCAGATTGGTACTGTGCTCGAATTGCTCAGAAAGCTCCAGATGGACCTTATGTTTATATGGAGCAAATTATAACGAAAGGCTAAGCTTGCTTGTTTACGGTGTTTTCTTAACACACAACACAACCTTTTCTTATTTTAAGGATCTATTATTAAAAGCTGCTAATTATGCCAAAGTGAAATGATTATGATTTTAGAATTTGAGAAAAATTCTTTCTATTATTAAAGAAATCATACTGTCATTAGAGCTTCGTTTTTTGCAAGATGAGCATAATTATTATAGTTTTTAAAGTTTTTATTTCATGAAGAAGCCTTTCTGCTCGAACACAGAAAGGCTTCGCTTTTTATAAACTAATTCGCAGTTATAAATTATATTTTACGCTTAAAATTAAGTAGCGTGGCTGAATAAAATATTCACTTGTACTTGTTGAGAAGTTATTTGAATTGTCTTGGTTCAATGATTTTGTGTTTAATAAGTTTGTCCCACTTAGGGTATATTCCCATTTACTATCTTTCTTTTGGTAGGCTAAATCTGCTTTTAGGAAACTGTAACTATTAATCGTGCGTTCTTCACTTTTGTAATTGAAATACGAATAGTCTGCGGTAAACACGAAGCTTTTTAAGAAATACGCATCTACATTTACAAACGGACTATTTGTGGTAAATGTGTTGGTAATGTTACCTTGATCGTATTTGTTGATTGATAAATTATATCCAACTTCAATATTTGGAGCGTTTCTAAAGTTTGTACTCAAACGTGTTTGATATGATTGTGTAAACGATTCATTCACATTTCTATTTCCGTTGATTTCTTGTGTAAATTTCGATAGCGAATAACTTCCACCAACTGACGCTTTTAGTTTTCCAAATGTACGCTCAAAACGTCCATTTGCGCTAAAGGTTTCGTCTGCAAAGCTAGAGTTGAAAGGTGATGAAACACTGTTTGTACTTAACACATCTGGATCACCTGGATTTGTTCCAGGAATGGTTAAGAATTGCGAACGATTTCTGATTGGATCTACACGTTTGTTGTAATTTACGAAGGCAAATATATTTGTATAATTAAACATATTGAAACTAAAGTAACTTAAATTCAAGTTGTGCGATAATGCATTTTCTAAGGTTCTATTTCCTCTAAATAATGAATTGTAATTGTTAAAAATTAAACCTGTAGCCAAATTGTTTACATCTGTAAAATCGGTTTGCATTTGATATCTAAAATTGATGTTTTCAGAATTTTTCAATTGTAATCGAATGTCTACATCTGGCAAAAATCGTGTAAAAGTATCTTTAAATTCTGAATCAAATTGTGTATTCTTCACACTATATGCATGTGCCGTAATTCCTGGCGTAAATGTAAATTTCCCCGTTTTTATTTTATAATGCATTCCTAGATATGTATCACTAAAATTGTATTTTACATCATTGGTTACTTCCTGCATTGAGTTTGTCAAAGGAAATATACTTCCATCATCTAAAACCTGAAAAATTTCAGAATCAAATCGTTGTGTACTTAGTGTTGTTCCCACAGTAATGTTGATATTACTTTTATGGTTTAACACATACCAATAATCCAATCGTGCATCTAATTTATTTGTCTTTACACGTTTGTCCTGTCCAATGTTTAAACCAGATTGTGTTGTATTTAAGCCTAATATATCTGTAAACCGAAATTGTTCACTTTGCGCTAATCGAGCGTTGTAAAAAGGATCTTCATCTTGTAATAAATGTTGTGCTTCAAAAGCAAAGATGTTTTTTTCGTTTGCAGTATAATAGTAGTTGAAATTTTGATTGATACTGTACGGGTTTTGTGTTTGATTTTCATCAATATCACCTAATAAAGAAGAAAAGAAATCTGTACGTTCACCTTGATTCGACACTTTTACAAACGCATCATAATCTAACTGATTGTTTGAGTTTGGCTTGTACGTTGTACTCAACTTGAACAATCCTAAATCACTTTTTTGACGTGTATTTGTAATTGTGCTTTCATCAGGAATATTTTCATCCAAATAATTATTGATACTGTTTTCGCTAATTTCCGTTCGAGAACCTGAATAGATGGCAAAACCAGTAATATCCCAAGTTTTCTTTACAGCATAACTAAAGTTTGCCGCACCAAATTTAGAGTCAATTGCTTGCGCTCTGTTGTTTCGTAACGTTAGAAATCCGATATCGCTTGTAGCTACATTGAAATTCGTTCCAGTATTACGAGATGTATTTCTGAATCCGCCTGAAAAATTGAAAAAGTCTCTTCGTGTAAACGGGATTGAACCTATATTATTGAAATCTGTAATGATGTTTAGACTGTATTTCGGACTGTAATAAAACATCCTCGGATTTGCAATGTAACGTTCTTCTGGACCTGCTCCTGCTGTTACTTCTCCAAACCAAAAATTCTTTTTCCCTTCTTTTAGTTTGATGTTAATTGCCACATTATCTTGATCGTTCCCAAGTCCGCGCATTTGAGAAACATCGTTGTGATTTTTTAACACTTCAACTTTGTCAATAGCATCCGCAGGAATGTTTTTGGTTGCCAATTTACTATCGCCATCAAAAAACTCTTTTCCTTCCACCATTACTTTTGAAACGGTTTTCCCTTCTACTTCTATTTCTCCATCATCAGTAACTTCAACGCCAGGTAGTTTTTTCAAGACATCACCCAGTTTTTTTTCAGAACCATTTTTAAAGGAATCCGCATTGTATACAATCGTATCTCCTTTGATGGTTACGGGCATTTCATAGGTAAGTTCTACAGCTTGCAAACTGTTATCCGTTTTCATAACAAAGTCTTTTTTGATATCAGCTTCTTTTGTTGTGAGTGAATCATTGATAGTAGCAAGTCCTATGAAACTTACTTTGATAGTATAGTTTGTATTCTTTTTTAATGAAAGCCGAAAACGTCCTTCATGATTTGTAATTCCGTAGGAATCTAATGTGTTTGTTTTTTTATTTAATGCAATTACATTTGCTAATTCTAATGGATTTCCAAGTGTATCTTTCACGATACCATCAAGTGTAATTTGGGCATAGGTAGCCTGAACCATGCCTAAGCATAGCAAAACAATTACTATTTTTTTCATTGATTTTGTTTCTTCTGGTTAGCTACAAGCTTGGTAGTATTTTATCCTCTACCGCCACGTCCGCCGCGTCCTCCACGTCCACCACGTCCACGGTTGTCTTGCATTTCTTGCATTTTCTTTTTTACAATGTCATTGTATTCAGCACGTGTAACTTCTTTTCCTTTTGTTGGTTCTTCAATTGGATCTTTGTCATCAGGGTTCATCACAATTTTTGAACATAGAATTGTTGTTTTGTCAGCGCTTATTTCTAAGATTAAACCTGGTAATCCCCAATATTCTCCAGGTCCTTGATTTACAGGAATGTCTAATGTATACCAAGCAGTTACCAATATTTCTTTTGGCACTTCAACTTGACTCATCGGATCATTTATTGCTTTGATAGAATCTTGTTTTTTCTGTTCTGCAGTTTTATCATCATCATTGTTACGTCGTCTTCGCATGCTGCTAAAATCAAGTTCATCAACCCTTTTTAAGGCAGTTGCTTTGAAACAAAGATATTTTCCTATTTGTTTGGTTTCACCTTCCATTTTCCATGCAAGTTTTGGCAAATTGTCTTTGATTAAGAATTCTTTTCCAAAAAATTCTTTCGATTCAATCATGACACCATCTTTAACGTTTTTGTATTGTTTTCCAGGAGAAAAACTTCCCATCATCATACGTCCAAAACCACGTCCACCGCCTTGTCCTGGCGCTTCAATTCGTTCTTCTTCTTTGTATGTTGATGCTGATCTACTAAAATCTAATATGTATACTTTTTCTAGAAAGCCTTTCATACGTTCAGTAAGTCGTTTTTTCTGCTCTTCTGACATTTGTCGTCCGCCCCAGCTATCGTCCATTGTTGTTTTTGACTGATAATATGCTTTTCCTTGAAAACCTTGAGCAAACATGCTTGTTGTACATAAAAGTAAGCTCCAAATTAAAATACGTCTCATTATTGTTAGGTGTTTATTTTTTTAAATTTTTTTTGATGTTAGTACGTAACTAGGTGAAAAGTTACACTTTTAACATCATTTAGACCTAACATTTTGATGAGAGTTTAATCACGTTTCGTTAAATTTTTCATAATTTTCACATGAACGTTCCTTATATAAGCCGTTTCAGCGTAATAATGACTGTTTTAGCACTTCCGTTTTTATCTTTTAACACGAGTTCAATTTTCTTGTTTTTTTGTTTTAATAGCTCTCGATACGCTTTTATATTTGACATTTTCTTGCCATCAATTGATACCAACTCATCACCTTTACGAATTCCTTTTGCAAATGCTTCCGTATCTTTGATAACATTTGAAATTTGAATTTTTTTAGCTTCTTTTTCAATCGAAATTCCACTTAATGGAAATTCAAATTCATTTGTATACGTGTTGTTTGGTTTGAAATAAATCTTTTTGTTTTTATAGTCTAAGATTGTATTGAATCTGTTGATTATTTTCACACCTAAAATTCCTGCATATTCATCTGAAGCCATCACACCTGATTCACTTTTTGATAAGTCTATTGGCATTTCTCCAAATTCAAATTTAGCTAGTTTTACATTGGTTACTTTTCCTATTTTGAATGTTGAAGAAGTCGTTAAACTTTCTGCCTTGTTTTCAATCGTTTTTCCGATAATACTTTCTATTTTTTGTTTATTGACAAAAGGTGTGTTTAATAGAAATGTCATATTCGCACCAGAATCAAATAAAAAATTTCCACTAAACTTTTGATCATTTTCAAGCGTAAATTCCAATTGTATTTGTGGAATATTAGCAAAGTCTAACAAAGCTGGCAATGCTTTATATTCGTTCACATTTGCAATGTCATTTATACTTTTATAGAGTTCAATTGCATTGTCGTCAAAGTTGAGTCGTGTGACAAATTGTTGCATAATATTTGCACCTACAATTCCGTCAATTTTTTGATTTCCTCTTTTAGATAATCTAGACAAGTCAACTAAAACCATATGTGCATTCGCTAATGTAATATCTTGAATGTGCAGCTTTTGTGATAAGGCAATATTATACGTTTCTGATCCTGCCGCACCTTCTGTTGATTGCTGATAATCAGATGTTACCCCTAGTTTTTGGGCAACAGCTTCATCTAACACAATTGTTGATGCACCAGTGTCAAATACAAAATTTAAGAGTTCCGAATGATCATTTACCTTTACTTTAATGAACATCAAGTTATCATTTTCAAAAGGAATTGTGGCTACTTGCGCTTGTACAGTTGACACACAAATTAACAAACAAAAAAGTGAAACTACGCTATATTTTTTTAAATTCAATTTCATGATTTCAACAGTTTTTATCCTCCAATTTGAATTGTCATCTGTCCTCCTTCTCTTGCATTTCCACGATAGCGATCCATCATTTCTTTGGATTTTTTTTCCATGATTGATTTGAACTTATCTTGGTTTACTTTTTTACCTTTTGTCGGTTCTTTAATCGTTATTTTATTTTTAGGATTTAATATTATTTTACTACATATAATCGTTTCCGAACCATCATTTACTTCTAGTATTAAACCTGGCAATCCCCAATACATTGCCGGACCAGCATTTACTGGAATTTCGGGTGTATACCAAGCAGTTACTGTAACTTTTTCTTTGGTTAACTTTGATTCTTCTTTACCATCGTTAAGAGAAAAAAATGCTATTTTGTCTACTTCTATGGTACGTGTAGCTTTGAAACACTGGTATTGTCCTATAAATTTTGTTTCTGTGCTTAGTGTCCATTTTTTGTTTTCTAGCGAATCTTTTATTAGAAAGACTTTCCCAAAGATATCTTCTTGATTCGTATAGCGTTTTTCCTTCATATTTTTATATAACATGTTAGATTCACTATTTCCCATAACCATAATTTGCATTCCATCACTATTTGGTTGTGGTGCCGCAAGTTTTCCTTCTTCTCTGTAAATAGATTCAGAGGTGTCAAACGTTAGTTTGTATTCTTTTTGAAATTGTTTTTGTATCATTTCACTCATCTTTTTTTGCATGTCAGCATCTATCCCATTTTTTTCGCTTGTTTTGTCGATTTTGAAATCCATTTTACGACTTGTTTTATAGGTGGCTTCTCCTTGAAACTCCTGTCCGTTTACTAAGGTACTTACCAGAATAAAGACAAATACAATGATTGATTGTGCGTGGTTTTTCATAATTTATTACGTTCTTTTTGCTTTTTGATGTTACAAAGATGAATTAGAAAATCGCTTTTTTTGGTTAACGAACGTTAACGAGTGTTAACTATACAAAAAGAAGTTGTTTAAAAAGTATAAGTACGTCAAACTAAACTTGATTCAGTTTCACATAATTTTTGAAAATTAACATTTTGAGATTCTGCAATGATATTTTTCAAACCTTTTTAGGCAATCTCTTTTTGAAAGTAAAGATATTTTACATCTTATTTCAATATATTTTTTAGGACATTTCTAGTATTGGTTAGGACAATTTTACGGTCAGTTTCCATATCGCCTAAATATCGAATGGTATCATTCTTTACAATAAGTAAATGTGGAAATCCGTTGATTTCTAAACTATCACGAATCATTTCAAATTTTTCTGCAAACACCGTTTCGTAATCGTAATCTAGTTCTTCTATAATATTTAGTGTTTTTTCGTGTGTATCACGTTTTAGTGGAACATTTGCACTGTAGAACTTTACTTTGGAATTCCCTTCAAACTCTTGTTTTAGTTTTTCAAATATTGGAAATTCTTCAAAACACACACCGCACGTTGTTGACCACAAATCGATAACTGTGACTTCTGTATCAAAGTTTATTTTTTCTTGATTCAATGACTCAAAAGCAATATTGGGAAGTTTTTTGTTTTGAAACGCGTCTGTATTTCTAAAATAGTGAATTGCATTAGGTCGCACCAACACACACACAAATACTAATAATATCGGGAAATATGCAAACTGTAATTTATGCTTTCTTGCCCAACTTCCCATCAATTCACTTATTGGCATCATAATAATGTAAATTACTGTACCAGCAGTAGTCGCTAAACGCATAGGCAATAGTATCAAAGTGATAAAGATTATTGTATTTAAGAGTGAAATACTAATATCTTTTGATTTAGATGGTCTTTTGCCTGTCATCCAATAGCTAACTAAAAAAAACGAAATACAGGTGGCTGGAAACATTTTGGGATGATTCCCATTAAAAATTACTCCATAAAACAAATAAATAAACATTCCCAATAAGGAATTCAATATGTATTTTAAATACTTTTTTCGTGTTTCTTTGTTCATAATCTATCCTAAATCTGGTCTACATAAACCTATACATGGTTCTTTAAAAAACCAACCACAATTATCTTTTGTTACGTCACAAGCATCTTTTCTTTTGTCACAAGGTCCATCTAGACAACCAAATCCCCAATCGCAGTCACAATCTTGTTTACCTGGATCAAAAGCATCTTCTGCCATATTTGTGTTTTGTGTACTGATTCCGTTTTTGTCTATATCTTCTAAATAACCAAATGCACTGACAACAAAACGTTGTGACCAATTGAATTCCTGAATTCCTTCATCACGCAAACCGTTTAAATACTTTTTTTCTTTTTGAGTGATGGAAACAGAAAAATCACTTTTATTAACAAAATCTTCAAATTTCTTTAGCAATGCACGTTCGCCTTCGTTCAAATCTAAGGAATTTATTTGTGCGAATTTATCTTTCCAGATTTCTTTTTTTCTGTCAGATGTCAATGATCTGTACATTGCACGCTGTTGCTCATTGGAATAGGTGATTATTTCCGCTCGATCCATTTGTTGAATCGCTTTCAAGTTTTCTTTTACGAAAGCATCTACACTTTCATCACAACTGTAACACACTTCTTCTTGATTGCAACCTAAGAGTAAAAATTGCAGTACAAATACGTATAAAATTGATTTTCTCATAAACTGTATTGTTATAAATTAATAAAAAACAATCTAATATAAAATATTTTTTAATATAATTTACCTACACTTTAATTTATTTTTTCTGTCATTTAATCGTCATTTTACAAAAGTTATTTTTTGTTAACGAGTGTTAACCAATTGTTTGTTATCCTAAATAACTTCTTACATTTGACCTGATAAACAAATCAAAATGAAGCAACAACAATCTTCTTGGGTTTTATATTTTATTATTGCAACTATTGCAATTACGGTTGTTGTACAAGTATATTGGAACTATAAAAATTATCAAGTAAACAAACAGCAATTTATCAATCAGGTTCAGATTAGTTTGGATAACGCCGTAGAAGCTTATTATGCTGACATTGCCAAGAAAGATAAGTTCATGTTTATATCCATGAATGCTACAAATTTTGAAGATATTGATCAATTAAAAAAAATTAAAAATATAAATTTTAATGCTATCATACCTAAGGGTGATAACCTTCCTGATACAATTATTATTGATGCTAGCGGAAAAGGACTTACTAAATATCCTCAAAAAACTATTGATTCGTTAATAAACTCAACCGAATCAACAATCAGAACGAAACTTGCAGAGTTGAGCAAAAACAATCAAAAATATAAAGATAGCATTCGCTTATTCAACGAGGTTTCCTCTTTATATTTTTCTATTTCTGAAGATTCACTAAATTTTAAAAAGCTACAAACGTTTTTAGACATGGAATTAGATAGAAAACAAATTACAGTTCCATATCAACTAAAACAATACTATCATGATGCTATTATTGATGAACTAAATGTAGCTGTGCTTCCGGAGCATTTTTTAAAGACATATGCTAAATCTACGTATTTGAAACCACACGAAAAGCTGGAGTTACAGTATGCAAATATTTCAAAAGTAGTGTTGCAAAAGAGTTCCGTAGGCATTTTGTTATCCACGTTACTTTCCTTGGCAATTATAAGTTCTTTAGTATATTTATTGAATGTTATTAAACGTCAAAAACAGTTAGCAGAAATTAAGAACGATTTGATTAGTAATATTACACACGAATTTAAAACGCCAATCACAACGATTTCTACAGCTTTGGAAGCAATTCAACATTTTGATGCCTTGAAAAATCCTGAGAAAGCACAAAAATATTTATCTATTTCTGACAAACAGTTAAAAAAGTTACACGTAATGGTAGAAAAGTTGTTAGAAACAGCAACGTTGGATAGTGAAAAGTTATTGTTGAAGAAAGAACGTTTAAATGTGGTAGATTTTGTAGAAAAAATCACGGAGAAACACCAAACACTTGATTCCGATAAGAAAATTGTTTTTAGAAATAATACTGAAGAGCTCTTATTAGATTTGGATCCTTTTCACTTTGAAAACGCCATTACCAATTTAATTGATAACGCTTTAAAATATGGTGGCGACACAATTGAAATAAACATTGCAAAAGTGTTAGAAACTGTCGAAATTTCAGTTGCAGATAATGGCGCTTTTATTGAAAAATCGCAACGTGAAAAGATTTTTGATAAGTTTTACCGAATTCCAAAAGGAAATACACACGATGTAAAAGGTTTTGGAATTGGCTTGTATTACACCAAAAAAATTATAGAAAAACACAACGGAACCATTCAGTTGCTTTCGAATGCAAAACATACTATTTTTAAAATAACACTCCACGCATGAAGAAAAACACTGTAAAATTATTGCTTGCCGAAGACGAACCTGCGTTGGGACAAATTGTAAAGGAAAGTTTGGAATCGCGTAATTTTGAAGTGTTTCTATGTGAAAATGGTCAAATAGCATATGAAACGTATCAAAAAGTAACGCCCGAAATTTTAGTGTTAGATGTGATGATGCCAAAAAAAGATGGCTTTACGTTGGCACAAGAAATTCGACAAGAAAATCCGAGTATTCCAATTATTTTCTTAACTGCAAAATCGCAAGTGAAAGATGTTGTGGAAGGTTTTCAACATGGCGGAAATGATTATTTAAAAAAACCATTTAGCATGGAAGAACTCATTGTTCGTATTCATGCGTTGTTAGATCGAATTCATATTAAACAAGATCATGCACAAATTCCAATTGGAGCATATACTTTTAATCACACCAAACAGCAATTATCTCACAATGAAGAATTTATACAATTGACACATCGTGAATCTGAACTACTTTTCTATCTATCAGAAAAAAGAAATAATGTGTTAGACAGAACGTTTATTCTCAACAAACTTTGGGGAGATGATGATTTTTTCAACGCACGAAGTATGGACGTTTTTATTACGAAACTTCGTAAAAAACTAAAAAATGACACTTCCATTCAAATTGTAAACATACGAGGTTTTGGGTATAAATTAATCTGTTAAAATAGTATTGAGAAGTTAGTGTTGAGTATTGAGGTTTTTTAAAATTGACACCAAATCAATATCAATATATTGATCTATTTTCACATTAATACATTGCTTCATCAAAGTATGGCTCATTTTTTGTAATTTGCCAGTCATGAAATATCTGATTCTTTGTCTATTCTTGTGTTGTTCACTATTTTCATTCGGACAGAAAACAATTTCGGCTACGTTGCAACAGCAAGATAGTTTGTCTGTTGACCAATTTGTAGCAATGGACAATTTTGGTGCTTCCTACGTAATTCAGGATAATATTCTGATAAAGAAGAAAGACAATAAAAAGTGGCAATACAATAATTTTCAGATGGGAACAATTACTTCTGTAGATATTCTCAACCCATTGAAAATCACATTATTTTACGGAGATTTTAATACGGTTATCATTTTAGATAACACACTAAACGAAATTAAACGTATTGATTTTAATATTATCGGTTCTTTTAAAAATCTTGCAGCGGCTACAACAGCAACCGATCGAAACTTGTGGGTTTTTGATACCAATACGCAACAATTGGAAGTATTTAATTATGTTCAAGAAAAAACTCCGATTCAAAATTTACCAATTCCAGAAAAATTTATCACACAAAAAAGTAATTACAATTATTGTAGAGTTCTTACCGAAACTACCTTGTACACTTATAATATTTACGGAAGTTTATTGACACAACAAGAGTTGACAGGTGTTACAGACTTTTCCATGACAAACACGGAAGTTATTTTTGTAAAAGACCAACGACTTTATTACACCTTTGAAGAAGACGTTTATCTTATAAATTTACCTTCTGACAGAATTGCTATAAAACAGTTTTCGCTTCACGATGATATCTTGTATATTTACGACGGAATTGTATTGTATCAATTTCAACTCAAAAAACCAACAAAAGAATAAATAGAACGAATATTTTTAAAATCGATTGTAAAATCCAATAGTCTGATTTTAAAGCAAACACCTAATTACAGAAACACATGCACGTTGCAATTGCAGGAAATATTGGCGCTGGTAAAACAACTTTAACGAAACTATTGGCAAAACATTACAAATGGGAACCTCATTTTGAAGATGTGGTAGACAATCCGTATTTGGATGATTTTTACACACAAATGGAACGTTGGAGTTTTAACCTTCAAATTTATTTCTTAAATAGTCGTTTTAGACAAGTTTTACAAATTCGCGAAAGCGGAAAAAAGATCATTCAAGATCGTACCATTTATGAAGATGCACACATTTTTGCACCCAACCTTCATGCAATGGGATTAATGACAAATCGTGATTATGAAAATTACCAATCACTTTTTGAATTGATGCAAAAACTCGTAGACGCACCAGATTTATTAATTTATTTACGTGCGGATATTTCTACCTTAGTTGCGCAAATTCACAAGCGTGGACGCGATTATGAAAACTCAATAAGTATTGATTATTTAAGTAGATTGAACGAACGCTACGAAGCTTGGATTTCAAAATATGATAAAGGAAAATTATTAGTTATTGATGTTGATAATTTAGATTTTGTAGACAATCCAGAAGATTTAGGAAGCGTTATCAACAAAATTGATGCAGAAATACACGGATTATTTGAATAATAATTTTGATATATAATACCAAAGCCATTCCGTAAAAGAATGGCTTTTTTTGTGACTTATTTTTAACACCAGTTTGTTTCTACAACACAACCTCTACAGTGAATTGGGTCACTCGCTGGATGATTATCTGTGTAACAATTATTAGTTCCACAATTGTTGGTCCCGCAATTTCCTGTTCCGCAATTGCCTGTTCCACAATTGCCTGTTCCGCACAAAACAGGAGCCGTTACATAACCTCCGTTAATGGATTCTAAGTTAGAAACTCGATTTTTTCCTAATGATAATTTCGTTGTTAATTTCTTTTTTTTCATGATATATATTTTATAATGGTTAATAAGCACTTATAAAATACAATCTTATCTCTCTGACTACTAGCATTTAACCATAGTTTTTGTACGTGTATACACGAAAAAATATTAGTTCTGCTCAAAATTGTTTAATTTTCTATGCTTAAAAGTCATTTTACACGTATGCTCAACTTTTTTAAAGGATCAAAAGATAAAAACACGAAAACGATTGCAAAATTGTATGTTGCCAATGCCTTTTCAATACAAGATTTAAAATCGCCTTTAGTAACTTTTTTTGAAAACTCAGCCATTACAGATGCCACATTTAAAGAAGTTCATAATGGTTTTTGGGTAGATTATTCAAGGGAAACCAATGACAAAAAAGGTGTAATTACAGCATCTCGATTGCAATTATTGCAAAACGAAACTGTTGTATATGTTACTGCCGAAACTTTAGAAATAAATCCTGCAACGTATGAAGAACACAAAGAAGCAGCAAATTTTGACTTGCAAACTCAAACATTTTTCATACAACTACAAGAGTATTTATTAGCCGTACAAAATGATGATTTATATGCGCTAAATAATGCTACAGGAATTTCATTTGTAACCACGCTCGATTTAACCACGAAGAATTTCATATTTCATCAACTGCTGACCAAAGAATATGTATTGAGTATTTTAGGAATCAGCGAATTAACTCCGAAAGATGAAAATAATAGCTATCCAAAAGGTACATTTTGGCATCTTGTCGTCACTTCCGTGAGAACGTTTATTGTTGGAAAATCACCTGATAACGAAATGAGTATCATTGATATATCTAGCGAAAGCTTTCATATTGAAGGTAAAACTGGAAAAGATAAAGTAACGACAGATTCTTTAATTTTTTATACAGAATTCTTGAACGATTATTTGTATAATGAATTGTTACCAGTTATTGAAAATACAGGAAATCGTATTGGACTTTTTGGAGATATCTTAGTCAAAAAATACCATAAAAAAGAAGCACATTTGGCAATAGCTTCACGCCTATTTCAATTGCAAAGTACAACTTCAGATTTATTAGGTAACGAATTGAAAAGTGATTTAATTCTACATTTAAAACGATTAAAAGTTACAGAAGAACAACAAGAAGCAATTGCAACTGTTTTTGAAAAACATATACAAACACATGACATTTTTGGCGAAAATTTGGTCGCTATTGTGAATAATTGGACACTTTCGTATGATGAACAAAAAAAGTTATTGAACTTATTACAACCATTTCAGAAAAAGCAAACAGCTACGCATACAATTAAATTTCACGATCATTTTTATCAATTATTTAGCGCGAAAGAAAAAAAGGATGAAGTCATATTTGAATTCAATTTAAACTATGCAAAACACCTGAATAATGCAGAACGTTTTCCAGAAGCAATTGCACTGTACAGAACGATTTATGAAACGCTTCCTGATGATAGCATTACAGATTTATTGCCTGCAGACACCACAAATTTGCTGGAAGGTGAAGGCGGACAACAATTAAAAATCACCATTTTAGAATCAATTTTAAACATTCAAAAACAACTTGAAGAAGATATTTCTGAAACCGTACAGCAACTCGCGGAATTGCAACCTTTGAAACGAGCGCGTATTGAAGCGTTACTTACACATAAAAAACAACAGCAGAAAGCAAAAATTATACAAGAAGTTTTGCAAGCAAAAACCTTGACAACTGCAACTATTGAACATTCCAATCAGTATGAACGCTTGGAAAAGAAAGAAGTTTTAAAAGAAGTTGTGCCTAGTTGTTTTAAAAATGCAAAAGGTTTTTTTGATTCGTTAAATAATTTTATTGCGGCGTTAAATCCGCCAGATTATGAATCGGTGATTTCTTTTTCAGATCGACTAAACACGCACAATCATCCTGAAATTATGGAACGCATTACAGCCATTTGTTATGCGTTACAAATGAACGTTCCTGAATGTTATATTGGACGCGGCACGTATGCAACTGCTGTAATTGGTGTTGAAGGCAAACCTTCCTTTTTAATGATTGGAATTGACTTTTTGGATGCTGAAAATATTCGTTATTTGGAAGTGAATGCACTTACTTTTTTAATTGCTATTGAATTGGCACATATGTACTTTGAACATTCAAAAATTACCTCAACAGATGTTTGGCGCGGCGCGGCAGATAAAGGATTTACCGTTGTAAGTATGTTGCTAACTGTATTGCCATTTGTTGGAAATATTGGTAAAATTTTCGGGAATGTTGCCAATGTTGAAAAATACGGTAAAATTATAAGTCGTGTAGAGCAAGTTGCCAATGTTGCCGAAAAAGGACAAGGCATTGTAGAAGTAGGTGAAAAATTTAAATTGAATCCTTTTAGTAAAGAAAAATCGCAAGCAAATGATTCACAAAATTTATTAATTACATCCAGATTGATGGAAATTGTGGCTGATAAAGTTGCGTTATTGTTTTGTGATGATTTAAAAGCCGCTGTAAAAGGGTTATTAGTTAGCACACATGGTTTTGAACAGGATCATCATATTATTTCTCAATATGGCGTAGAAGCCTTTTTAGCACGAACTGACGAACAAGGTGCATTTGTGCATCAAGAATTAATTATCCGTTTGAAAAATATGTGTTCTTTCTACTTATCTGATACTTTCGAAAACTTAAAAAAACAATTGAATTCCCTATAAAACTGTATGACTTTAAAATCTTCCCTTGTACATTTCCCAGAACCGTATGAACGCACACCACATGAGGTTATTGATGAAAAATTACGTCTTTTAAACTTGAAAGATGGAGAATTACTTATTGATTTAGGTTGTGGAGATGCACGGAGTTTAATTGCCGCTAAAAAACTCGCAAATGTTACATGCATTGGATATGAAGCTTTGCCAAAAGCGTTGGAAGCGGCTTCTGAAAATATCGCAAAAGAACATATGTCTGATTGTATCGAAATTAAAGAAGAAGATTTTTTAGATGCAGATATCTCCAACGCAGACGCGCTCATTTTATATTTGACTAGAAATACGTTAGGTCAACTTTCGTTGAAATTGGAAAACGAATTGCCTGTTGGCGCACGAATTATAACTCATGATTTTGATATTCCTGCTTGGGAAGCTGATAGAGTGATTAATTTTATCTCTAGTAAAGCAATTGTATTTACATTTTATGTATATCAAAAAAAATAATTTGAAAATAAAAAAGCCGCAATCGTAACGATTGCGGCTTTTGAGAGTATAAGTGTTTGCTACTTAAATATTTTCTTCTTCTAACGTAACTGCATTGATTGCTACATTGGTTTTAGTAGCTTCTTCAACTTGTACTTGAATTACATTTTTGTTTACTTCTTCTGCTGTTGCTGTATCATCTGAATGACCTCCTAAAATTGGCGCAATTACCAATCCAATTAAACATGTTAGTTTAATTAAGATGTTCATTGATGGTCCAGACGTGTCTTTAAAAGGATCTCCAACAGTATCTCCAGTTACAGCGGCTTTGTGTGCATCAGAACCTTTGTAAGTCATTTCTCCGTTGATTTCTACACCAGCTTCAAAAGATTTTTTAGCGTTATCCCAAGCTCCACCAGCATTGTTTTGGAAGATTGCCCAAAGTACACCACTTACGGTAACTCCAGCCATATATCCACCTAACATTTCAGCGATTGCTAAATTATCCATTCCAAAAATCATAGGAACAAAAGCAATTGCTAATGGAAACCCAATTGTTAATAATCCTGGTAACATCATTTCTTTTAACGATGCTTTCGTTGATATAGCCACACATTTGTCGTATTCTGGTTTTCCAGTACCTTCCATAATTCCTGGAATTTCTTTAAACTGACGACGTACTTCGTATACCATTTCCATGGCCGCTTTTCCAACAGCATTCATTGCTAAAGCAGAAAATACTACTGGAATCATTCCTCCAACAAATAACATTGCTAATACTGGCGCTTTGAAAATGTTGATTCCTTCAATTCCTGTAAATGTTACATATGCCGCAAATAATGCTAATGATGTTAAAGCCGCAGAAGCAATGGCAAATCCTTTACCTGTTGCCGCTGTTGTATTTCCTACTGAATCTAGGATATCTGTACGTTCACGTACGATTGGATCTTGTTCACTCATTTCTGCAATTCCTCCTGCGTTATCCGCGATAGGTCCGAAAGCATCAATTGCTAATTGCATTGCTGTTGTTGCCATCATTGCTGAAGCCGCTAATGCTACTCCGTAGAATCCTGCTAATGCATATGATGACCAAATAGCACCTGCAAATAATAGAACTGATGGGAATGTTGAAATCATTCCTGTTGCTAAACCTGCAATAATATTTGTTCCAGCTCCTGTGCTTGATTTTTGTACAATTTCTAAGATTGGTTTTTTACCTAATCCTGTATAGTATTCTGTTACTGAAGAAATAACGCCACCAACAAACAATCCAACTAATGTAGCATAGAATACGCGCATTGCAGATATTTGAACTTTTCCTTCTCCGAAGAATTCCATTGTCATTGTTTCTGGTAGCATGTATGTGCATAAACCGAAACAAGCTGCAGCAACTAAAGCAATTGATGTCCAGTTTCCAACATTTAAAGCTCCCATAACTTGCTTTTCTTTGGCTTCGTTATTTTTAATTTTCACTAACATTGTTCCGATTACAGAAATAATAATTCCTGCTCCAGCTATTGCCATTGGTAATAATACCGGACCAATTCCTCCGAAACCTTCTGTTGTAATATTTCCGCCCATATCTTTAATGATATAGTTTCCTAATACCATTGCGGCTAATACGGTTGCAACGTACGAACCAAATAAATCTGCTCCCATTCCGGCAACATCACCAACATTGTCTCCTACGTTATCTGCAATTGTAGCCGGATTACGAGGATCATCTTCTGGAATTCCCGCTTCTACCTTTCCTACTAAATCTGCTCCAACATCTGCCGCTTTTGTGTAGATTCCTCCACCAACACGTGCAAACAATGCAATTGATTCAGCTCCTAAAGAGAATCCTGCTAGTGTTTCTAATACAATTGTCATATCGTCTGTAGATGTCCAAACACCTCCCATAAAGTATCGATAGAATATAATAAAGAACGCAGTTAATCCTAAAACGGCTAAACCAGCAACTCCTAGTCCCATTACCGTTCCACCACCAAAAGATATTTTTAAGGCATTTGGCAAGCTTGTTCGTGCGGCTTGTGTTGTACGTACATTTGTTTTGGTTGCTATTTTCATACCTACATTTCCTGCGTATGCAGAAAACACTGCTCCAAATATAAATGCAATTACAATTAGCCAGTGTGTTGTATCTACCACAATAGAAACAACAAATAATGCGATACTCACAATTACTACGAATATTGCTAGCAAGCGGTACTCTGCATTTAAGAATGCCAACGCACCTTCATATATATGATCTGAGATCTCTTTCATTTTACCGTCACCGGCATCTTGTTTCATTACCCAAGATTTTTTTATAAGCATGTAGATTAAGCCTAGTGCAGCTGCAACTATTGGCAAATAAATCATCATTGATTCCATATTTTTTTGTTTGATTTGTTATTTAGCGGCGTAAATGTAACAAAATCAAGTAGAATAAAAAACCTTCTAAATCGATTTAGAAGGCTTTTGTTGAAAATTTGTAAGGTATTGTTTTCTTTATATTGTGAAGTTGCCGTTTTTCTTGTGTTCACTAGATTCGTAACGTTCGATACATTTATCGACAATTTCGTAGGCTTCTTGTGCATTTCCCCATCCGCCAACATCAACTTT
Organism: Kordia sp.; assembly: GCF_965283645.1. Taxonomy (GTDB): domain Bacteria; phylum Bacteroidota; class Bacteroidia; order Flavobacteriales; family Flavobacteriaceae; genus Kordia. The sequence continues at coordinate 2,182,972 of NZ_CBDIPG010000001.1, forward strand.
TTTCTTTTCTAAATCTTTATATACTTGGAAAAAATGTGTGATTTCTTTGATTCTGTGTGGATTTAAATCATCAATATCGTTATAACTATTCCAAATTGGATCACTTACAGGAACACAAACTATTTTTTCATCGGGTCCTTTTTCGTCTGCCATATGGAAAACCCCTATTGGTTTTACTTCCATTACACACATTGGAAATGTAGGTTCTGTTCCTAAAACTAATACATCTAATGGATCACCGTCAAGTGCTAGTGTTTCTGGGATAAATCCGTAATCTCCAGGATACATCATTGATGAGAACAACATTCGATCGAATCGAATTTTCTTTAAATCGAAGTCATATTCATATTTATTTCTACTTCCTTTTGGAATCTCAATTAGTGCGTCAAAAGTAATTTTCTCTTTAGCTGTCATATCTTCTTTTCGTATTCGTTTTTCTAAAATCGGGTGCAAATTTACGTAAAACCTATTGACTGACCAATTGACTAACATTAATATTTTGTTAGCTTTGTATGATTATTACTGTAATAATCAACTATTTTATACCATCTATTATTTGTAAGTAGGTCTATTTATAAAGAAAGTCTGTTTCAAAAAAAATATGATTCTATTAGATTTTGTTAGATTTGTAAAGGTTTTTTGCCTTTTCAATTGTTCGTGATATCCATTATCAATAGTATATTTACTTTTACACATCTTTTTACGTAACATTTTAGAAAAATCACTACTTATTATAATGAGTATATTTACCTCATTCGTATATAAAATCAAGCCCTTTTTATGTTTCATGCATTCCCTTCAGCATTTTTAAAAAATATTTTATGCTTTTTTGTTTTATTTTCTACACTAACCAGCTATACGCAGGAAAGAGATTCGTTGGCGAAATACTCTTATGAAGAGTTAGATGAGCTTTACCTTGAACATTTATATGACGAATCGAATAAAGCAGAAATATATGCTGAACAGCTTTTCAGAAATGCTCAGAAAAGTGGTGATTTTTCAGATTTATTTAATGCTAACAAACGATATGCAGTTCTAGAAAATAAAAAAGGGAATTATGAAAAAGCTCTTGATTATTTACACATTTCTAAAACTATTGCTACTGAAAAGTTAAAAAATCAGCATCTCGAAACACTTTGTATTTTTTTGATGGGAAAATTCTCGTATGATTATGGAAAATATGAAGAAGCCTTTGAGCACTACACGGAAGCTTATGATTTTTACAACGCTAATAATAAATACATGGCCCAAATGACTTCTCATAATATAGCATTGGTAAAAAATGTTTTAGGAGATCAAAAAGGAGCTTTAAAGATTTTTTTAAAAATCCACGATGCTTATTTAGCTTCCATTCAAGATACAAATACTCACTTTGATCGTTTTTCTTATTCAAATATATTGGGAGCAATTTCTGACACATATCTTAAATATGCTATAAAAGAAAAAAACTTAAAAAACAGTTTGTTAGATTCTGCAGAAGTATATATAAATAAAGGTTTAAAAGAAACAGAACGAATTAATAATGATGCTGGTTATACTTTTTTTTTAACAGAGCAAGGGATTCTAGCTCATGAAAGAGGTAATCAACAGAAAGCAATTTCAACATTAGCTATAGCTGAAACAAGAGCCATTTCAGAAAAAAACAAGAATTTATACCCTAGTATATATTACTATATGGGTAATAGTTTTAAAAACAATAATGATGATGAAAATGCAATCAAATTTTTTAGAAAAGTTGATTCAGTATCTTTAAAAAATGCAATTAACTATCCATTACTTGATAGAACATATCATTCACTTATAAATCTTTATAATAAAAAAGGAGATAATGAAAACGCCTTGAAATATTGGCATTTATTTGAAGAGAATAATAAAATCAATGAACATGTATCAAAAAGTGTTAAAGATGCTATTCACAGAGAATATGATATAAAAGAATTAGAGGCATTAATTGAAAAATTAATTTCTTCAAAAAAAGCAAATTATAATACTGCATTGATAATAATCATTACACTAGTTTTGCTTTTCCTAGCTTATTTCTTTTACAATAAGAATAAACAACTTCAAAACCAAATAAAATTTGACAAACTCCTAAGAGAGTTAGAAACAAAAAAACAAATACTTCCTGTTGAGAAGCAAAAATCAAAATCAACCTTAACTATTGATGAAGAAAAAATACAAAAAATTCTATCTGAACTAGATAAGTTTGAACAGAAAAAACAGTTTTTAGATCTCAATTGTGATTTGGCTTTTGTTGCCAAAAAAGTAAAGACTAACAAAGCCTATTTATCCAAAGTAATTCATTCAGAAAAACAGCAAAAATTCATTCAATACATTACCAATCTTAGAATTAATTATGCATTAGAAAAATTGAAAGAAGATAAGCTTTTCCGTTCGTATGATATTAAATCAATTGCTTCCGAATTAGGTTTTAAGTCACCAGATTCTTTCTCTAGAGCCTTTAAAAACAAAACTGGAATTTACCCGTCGTATTATATTAAAAATATCAATAAAATCAACACTTCCGAAAGCTAATTTAAAACCATAATTATCGAATTACAGGCTACTATTTTTTGTTTTTATAAGCTTCGTCTGTAGATTTGATAAATAATAATTTAAAAAACACATCCCCGTGAAAAAGCAAAAAAAATTAAATTTAGGAAAGATCAAAATTGCAGGAATCAACAATACTCATTCAATTATTGGAGGAGTAGATTCTGTAGCTGGAGTACAAACTTGTAATAATTGTGACACCTACCATTCAGAATGTGTCACCGAGCGCTATTGTGATACAGAATTGTATACTACATGTGCTACAACAACTCAAACAAGAGCACAAAGTGATGCTTGTACACATCGATGTGGTAACGAAATAGATTCTCAACTTTAAACGTTAGAATGTAACAAATATTAAAAGCGCATAAACTTAGTTTATGCGCTTTTTTTGTACACATTTTGCAAAGTTATTCTCAAAAAAAACCATTGACGATACTATTTTCTTAGTTTTACGTTATTAGTTTAGACAAGAACCGATCGTATGCCTACCAAAATTTATTTGAAGCGATTAAAACGCTTTTTCTGCGCTTTATTTTTATTTTTTACCTCTTCTATTTTTGCGCAAAATACTAGTCTCAAAAAAGACTCTATTCATCTGTATAGCTATAAAACATTAGACAGTCTTGCCAGAAAAAATTATTTTCCAAATCCAGGGCTCTCAAAAAAGTATGCCGAAATATCCTTGCGGAAAGCACAAATAGACAAAAATGATGAACGAATTGCCAATGCACTCGTACGTATTGGCATGATGGAAGCTAAATTTAATCGTTTTGAAAATGCTCTTCAACTAATAGATAGTGCCATTACCATTGTAAAAGAAAAGATTGGCGATAAAAACAAAGAACACGAATACCTTTTTTTCAAAGGAAATCTTCATTATGAAAAAGGAGATTATATACATGCTTTGGAATATTTTGACATTGTACAGCGATACAAAAAAAGCATTAATGAAACTAGCTTTGACAGAGACATTAACCACAATATTGCAATCATAAAAAGTCAATTAGAACACTATGAAGAAGCAATTCAACTTTTAAAAGAGAATTATAATTTTCTAAAAGAAAAAGAAGAAATAGAAAAGACAAACTTTCATCCTACACTGTATTTAAGTACACTTGTTTTATTAAACATAGCGTATATAAATACTGCCGAAAAGGAAAAGGATCCTAAGAAGAAAAATATACTTATTGACTCTGCAAATTATTACAACAGCATCGGATTTGAAAAAAGTATTTTTTATGATAAAAGGGATACCTACAACTACTTCGTGTATGCAAAAGGAAGAAGTTTATATCTTCATAAAAACGATACCGAAGCTATTAAAAAATATAAAGAAGCACTTAAAAGGGCAATAGAGATTCCACAAAACCAAATGATTCCAAGCATCTATTTAGCTATCGGTAAAAGCTATGAGAGATTGAATGATTTTGAAAACGCAATCGCCTATTTTAAACAACTAGATTCAATAACTGATACTGAAGGTAAAAGTGCATTTATAAAAGCAAGTATGTATGCTTCGCTTGCAAACATATATATTGAGAAAAAAGACATTTCAGCCGCTAACAAATACTTAAAGTTATTAATTGAAAGCAAAAATGAAAGTTCAGCAATTGCCAATGCTACCATCGAAAAAATACATGAACTTTATGACATCAATGTACTAAAAGATCGAATTAATGTCTTGTCTGAAGAAATAGAGAAAAAACAAAATTGGTTGCAACTATCTATTGTGTCCATCATTACAATTGTATTCCTTTTTATCATTTTAGTATTTTATCAGAGAAAAAAGAAACGAAAAAATCAGCTTCTTTTTCATCAATTAATGCAGGAATTAAAGTCCGTAAAAAAACAAGAAACTACTGTTATTACCAAAGCTACTTCTATTACGGTGAATGACGAGAAAGTCACTAAAATTCTAAAAGCACTTGATGCGTTTGAAGAAAAGAAACAGTTTTTAAATATAAACTGTGATTTAGCATTTGTTGCCAAGAAAGTAAAAACGAACAAAGCGTACTTATCAAAAGTCATTCATGAAGAGAAACAACAAAAATTCATTCAATATATTACCACATTACGAATTGAATATGCTTTACAACAACTACAAGAGGATAAAACATTACAATCATATACAATTAGTGCTATAGCGACCGAATTAGGTTTTAAATCTACCGGAACATTTACAAAAGCTTTTAAAAAGAAAACAGGATTGCTTCCGTCCTATTATATTAAAAAAATAAAAGCTAAAAAAGGATCGTTTTAATGTACGCAAAAGCGCATCTAACACAAAGATTTACAATTAGGTAAAAAAAGCCACAATCAATGATGGTAGCTTATATATTTTAGCTAATAATATTTTTCGTTAGAAATGAAAACCAAATGCACCTGTAACTCCAAATTGTCGTGCATCGATGTTGTTTTTGTAATTTCCACGGAAGTTAAAATCGATTCTAAAGACTTTAAAGATGTTTCCGATTCCTAATGAGTATTCCCAATATATTTGATCGTTTGGTGCAATTCCTTTTGGTGTAATGCTACGAAACGGTAAACTTTGAAATGCTGGCGTATTCATAGCAACGTTTTCTTCTGAAATTCGTCCCCAAACTCCTCTAATTCCTACGATTTCACGTAAATTTAATTTTCGTAAAAACGGAATTCTTGAAAAAATACGTCCGTTAAAATTGTGTTCTATGTGCAATGAAGTATATGTGTCTGTCACAAATTCATAAAAGTTTAATTGTGAAAATGTGTTATGAATAGAGAAATACGCTTGGTTTCCAGGCACTACATTTAGTAAACTTAACGGAACTGTTCCGAATGTTTTTCCAGCTTCTAAAGTTGTGTATGTGCGTCCAAAACCACCAATTTGAAATGGTTGCCTGTAGAATAATTGCACTCTCGAATAATTAAAATCACTGTTAAACAATCCTTCTACTCCTCTACTATAATTTAGATAAATTCTTGGAAAATTGTCATTTACCACTTTTCGTTCAACACCGTGACGAATGGTTTTTCTTCCAGGCGTCATATCAACAGAAAAATTCACTTCCGATTGTACCAATCGATCGTTAACACCATTTGGTGCTTGCGGATCAATGTATGATAAACTAAACGTTGTTGGCGAAGCTGATCGCATGGTTTTGTAGGAACTTCCCAAACGCATGGTTATGTTTTTCCAAGGCTCCATTTGAATAGCTAATGTTGATAAATTTATATTTGTCAATCGGTCACTATTTCCACTTGCAAATAAAGCGGAGGAAGCAAAACTTCTTCCTAAAACATTATCATTAACTGTTAAACTTACACCTGTTTGTTCAACATCACGTCGATTTCCTGCTGAAATTATCAAACGATTTTTTGGGTTTAATAACCATTTTCCAGAAATTCCATATTTAAATCTGTTATCTTTAAAACCATAAGCTCCATATCCTTCAATACGCCATTTATCATTTGGCCCAAAATACGTTCTTCCACCTGCTCGCAAACGAATTCCTTCTACATCATTAAATCCGAATGTGGAAAAAATTGGTCCGTAATCAAGATTGTATTTATCAAATTCTACATAACCAGAAGCTAGTATGGACGCCAAGCTATACAAACGTTTAAACTTTGGAACCGTTTTTAATGTATCTAACATTTTGTAGACACCTTTTTCATCTTTGTTTAATTTTTCCAAACGATTGGCATCCCAAAAGGCATCATCTCGTTGGTAAATTTCTTCATCAAATGGATTAATTTCTTGACTGTAGAATTCAGAAGGTTTTTCTTGATCGAACACGTAATTATCATACAAAGTCGTACGTTTTCCATACACACCTTTTGAATTTTCTTTTTTCTTTAAAGCAAAATCGGACAACATGTAATCACGTTTCAACAAGAAGACTGAATCATTTACAACATCAAACTCTTGTTCTATGTAAATTTCTTTTACCCAGTTAATATTGGCACTTTTACTTGCTTGAAGATTAATTTTTTTGATGGCAAATGTTGAATCATTTACCCAAAAATCACCTTTAAAAGTCAATTCGTTTTTGCGTCTTGGATAAAATATTATATTGTAGCAATATTTGTTATCTATATATGCTGTATCTGCTAATACATAGTTATACGTATTGATTCCTGTACGCGATAACGGACTCGTGAAACTTTTGTCAAAAAACTTCAAATAATTATCGTAAATATCATAATCTGCATACAAATCTTTGATAAAAGCAGTAATTGTTTCATTGCTACTAAATCCTGAATTTTTGTTTCCGATTAAATCTTCTTTGAATTTATTTTTTACGTTATCCCCATATACTTTTGAAACGGCTTCATTAATAAAAATTGGCAAATATGTTTTTCCCGTAACGCTCGATGTATCAATTTCATTAAAAATAAATTCCATTCCACGAAACAGTCTGCTTTTCATCATAGCACTATCAATCGTATTCAAATCAAACTCAACCTTTTCGTATTTGTCATACGCGTATTGTTTAAATTGATTTATACCATTGAAACGCTTTCGTTTCCATATTTTTCGTAAAATATCTATTGCCGGATTGTTCTTTTTGGGTTGTTTTCCGGAAACTACAACAACGGCTTTTAGTTTTTGTCCTTCTTCAAGAACAACTTCCATTTTGTAATTTACACGTTTTGTAAGTTTAATTTCTTTTGTGGTAAATCCTATAAAAGAGATAACAACAATATCATATGTTTTATCAGATTCTAAATAGAAACGTCCATCTTCATTACTAATTGTCCCTTCAATCGAGTTTTTAAACACAACATTGGCAAAAGGTACAGGTTCGCCTGACTCATCTTTAATTAATCCACTTACTTTCGTCTGTGAATAACTTGTATAACAAAATAATAGGGCTAAAAAACAATATAATGTAGTCTTCAAATTTTTATGTTTTAAAAAACAAAAACTTCATCAACAAACATGCCGATGAAGCTTTTTTTATGTTAAAATACTATCTTACTTGTACATAACTTTTTTTACAGCCTTGATAACATCATTTTTATTAGGCAACCATTCTTCCAACAATACTGGAGAATATGGAGCTGGTGTATCAGCTGTATTTATTTTTTGAATTGGCGCATCTAAATAATCAAATGCTTGTGCTTGTACTTGATACACAATTTCGGTAGAAACATTTCCAAACGGCCACGCTTCTTCTAAAATAACCAATCTATTTGTTTTCTTTACGGACGTTATAATTGCCGCACTATCCATTGGGCGAATTGTTCGTAAATCAATAACTTCACAAGAAATACCTTCTTCAGCTAACTCATCCGCAGCTACGTATGCTTCTTTGATAATTTTCCCAAAAGAAACAATTGTTACGTCTGTTCCTTCACGTTTAATATCGGCAACTCCTAACGGAATTGTATATTCTCCTTCAGGAACTTCTCCTTTATCACCATACATTTGCTCAGATTCCATAAAAATAACAGGATCGTCATCTCTAATCGCAGTTTTTAACAATCCTTTTGCATCATATACATTAGAAGGAACAACTACTTTTAAACCTGGACAGTTTGCAAACCAGCTTTCAAAAGCTTGTGAATGCGTTGCCGCTAATTGTCCTGCAGAAGCTGTTGGCCCACGAAATACAATAGGAATATTTAATTGTCCACCAGACATTTGACGCATTTTTGCGGCGTTGTTGATGATTTGGTCAATTCCAACCAATGCAAAGTTAAACGTCATAAACTCAATAATAGGTCTGTTTCCGCCCATAGCAGAACCAACTCCAATTCCTGCAAAACCTAACTCTGCAATTGGTGTGTCAATAACTCTGTCAGCTCCAAACTCATCAAGCATACCTTTTGAAGCTTTATAGGCTCCATTATATTCGGCAACTTCTTCTCCCATTAAGTAAATGCTGTCATCTGTTCGCATTTCTTCGCTCATAGCTTCGGCTACCGCTTCTCTAAACTGTATTGTTCTCATACAATTGATGTTATTTTAAAAAAGTGAAAAACAAAAATAACAATTAATTCCAAAAATGAGAGTTCCTAAATCAAACATTTCTCAAAGTCATGTGTTTTTGTGATAACTTTAATAAAAATGATAAATCTTTACGGAATCTTCGTTAGCTTCAAAATAAAAAAATCATCCTAATTTCTTTGAACTTATAACTGAAATAAACTTCTATAAAAAATAGTCGCAACTATTTCTTATCTAAAACAATAACAAAAATTATAATGCTTAGTATTGCAATTAAATAGTGTATGTGAAGAAAATTATTTTGAAATACGATTGATTTTAAGAAATGTCAATCAAATTAAAAAGAAAACGCTAAGTTTATTATTATAAAAATATGCTGAATTAGCTTTAAAACGACATATATATTGCAGATAATTAAAAAATTTAGTCTAAAAACAAAAAATAATTGAAATTTACTATGCATGCATAGCATTTTTAGAGAAATTATCTGTATCTTCGTAAAAAATTTCAAAAAACACTAAAAATATATAATCCCAATGAAGATATTAGTATGTATTAGTCATGTTCCTGACACTACTTCAAAAATTAATTTTACAGAAGGAGATACTAAATTTGATACCAATGGTGTACAATTTGTAATTAACCCAAATGATGAGTTTGGATTAACGCGTGCAATGTGGTTCAAAGAAAAGCAAGGAGCATCTGTAGATGTTGTAAATGTAGGTGGAGCTGAAACTGAACCAACATTACGCAAAGCATTAGCTATTGGAGCTGATGGCGCTATCCGTGTGAATGCAGAAGCAACAGACGGATTTTTTGTTGCTAAACAATTAGCGGCAGTTGCAAAAAATGGTGGGTATGATTTGGTAATTGCAGGAAGAGAATCTATTGATTATAATGGAGGAATGGTTCCTGGAATGTTAGCTGAATTAATTGATGCTAATTTTGTAAACAACTGTATCAGCTTAGAAGTTGACGGAACTACAGCAAAAGCTGTTCGTGAAATTGACGGAGGAAAAGAAACTTCAAATACATCTTTACCATTAGTAATTGGTGGACAAAAAGGATTGGTTGAAGAAAGTGACTTGCGTATTCCGAATATGAGAGGAATTATGATGGCACGTAAAAAACCTTTAACAGTTGTAGATGCTACAGATGCTGGAAAAGAAACTACTGCTGTAAAATTTGAGAAACCTGCGCCAAAAGGAGCTGTAAAGCTAGTTGATGCAGCTAATATTGATGAATTAATTAATTTACTTCACAATGAAGCAAAAGTGATTTAAGTCGTAAGACTAAATCATTCCGAATTCATTTCGGAATCTTTTGAACTAATCAAATAATATGGTTAATCAGATCCTGAATCAAGTTCAGGATAAATTTTAAAAGAAAAATTTATGTCAGTTTTAGTATATACAGAATCAGATCAAGGAAAACTTAAAAAAGCAGCTTTTGAAGTTGCTTCATACGCAAAAGAAGTTGCTAACCAATTAGGAACAACAGTTACAGCAGTAACTATAAATGCAGAAGATACTGCCGAATTAGGAACATACGGTGTTGATAAAGTATTAAATGTAGTTGCAGACAACTTAAAAGACTTTAACGCTAAAGCGTACGCTTCAGTTGTACAACAAGCAGCACAACAAGAAGGTGCAAAAGTAGTTATTGTAAGCTCAAGCGCAGACAGTAAAACATTAGCACCAGGCTTAGCTGTAGCGTTACAAGCTGGTTACGCTTCTAATGTAGTAGCCGCGCCAACGAGCATAAGTCCTTTTACAGTAAAAAGAACAGCGTTTACAAACAAAGCATTCAACTTTACAGAAATTAATTCTGATGTGAAAATTGTTGGAGTTTCTAACAATGCTTTTGGATTGGTTGAAAACAATGGTGCCGCTACTACGGAATCGTTCTCGCCAAATTTAGATGACTCATTATTTGGAGTAAAAGTTGAAAGCGTAGACAAAGTAACTGGAAAAGTTACCATTGCAGATGCAGATGTTGTTGTTTCAGCAGGTAGAGGATTAAAAGGTCCAGAAAACTGGGGAATGGTTGAAGAGCTAGCAGACGTTTTAGGTGCTGCAACGGCTTGTTCAAAACCAGTTTCCGATTTAGGATGGAGGCCACATGCAGAACACGTTGGACAAACTGGAAAACCAGTAGCTTCTAATTTATACATTGCAATTGGAATTTCTGGAGCCATTCAACATTTAGCTGGAATCAATGCTTCTAAAGTAAAAGTAGTCATCAATACAGACCCTGAAGCTCCTTTCTTCAAAGCGGCTGATTACGGTGTTGTTGGAGATGCTTTTGAAGTAGTACCAGCACTAATCGAAAAATTGAAAGAATTTAAAGCGAATAACGCATAATTTTTTTTAAATTGTGCCCAACTAAGGGCTGTCTAAAATGGTTAATCCCTTTTTTTAGACAGCCTTTTTTTATGTTCATGCATTCACAAACAGATGAGTTTAGTAAAACTAAATATTAAGGGAATTTCATACAGCCAAACACAAAATGGAGCCTATGCGCTTATTTTGAACGAAGTTGATGGAGACCGAAAACTACCTATTGTCATTGGCGCCTTCGAAGCCCAATCAATTGCTATTGCGCTAGAAAAAGAAATAAAACCACCGCGACCATTAACGCACGATCTTTTCAGAAACTTTGCAGATCGATTTGATATTGTTGTCAAACAAGTTATAATTCACAAATTAGTGGATGGCGTTTTTTATTCAAGTATTATTTGCGAACGTGATAAAATTGAAGAAATCATAGATGCGCGTACTTCTGACGCTATTGCGTTAGCGTTGCGCTTTGACGCACCTATTTTTACATACAAAACAATTTTAGACAAAGCAGGAATCTTTCTAAAGCTAACTTCACAAGAAGAGGAAGAAGCCGCCGAAAAAGAAAGTATTGTGGTGGACGAATTGTTCACAGAAGAAGAAACTGAAGTTGTTGAAAATAATCCTGATAACGGATTCAAAACGCTTTCACTTCAAGAATTATACAATATGTTAGATGGTGCAGTAGCAGATGAAGATTATGAAAAAGCTGCCAGACTCCGAGATGAAATTTCTAACAGAGAAAATAAAAAATAAAATCCATTTTATATGCGAAAATTTATAGCAAGTATTCTTACAGTTTTTTGTGTGCTTTTTAGTGTAAATGCACAAGAAATTGACGGAACATGGAACTTTAGCAACATTCAAAATTCGATTGGTGAAAACATCATTCCTATTGCTAAAAATGATAAACTTACGCTTAAAACAGGAGAGTTTCAATATCAACTTGCGGCTAAAAACAATTTAAAAGCTAGCGGAGATTATATCTATCAAAATAATTTATTAGTTTTTTACTACAACCAGCCAACAGATACAATTCGTAAATACAAAATTACTTCATTAACGGATTCTACCTTGGTGTTTAATGAAAAAGGTGTTTCGTATCATTTTACAAAAAAACAAGAAAAAGAAGCACAAGTTACAGCAACTACAAATTCAGAGGTCTCTCAAATTATACCAAGTGAAGGATTTAGCACTAAAAGTTTAATCAGAGGAATTTTAGGAATGTTTGTACTTCTGGTAATCGCTTTTTTATGTAGTAGTAATCGGAAAGCTATTAACTGGAAAACTGTCGGATTGGGACTTGCCTTTCAGTTAATTATTGCTATCGGAGTATTAAAAATTGATGCTGTAAAAAATGTATTTGAAGGAATTGGACAAGTATTTATTAACATCCTCAATTACACAAAAGCTGGAAGTGAATTTCTGTTTGGAGGCATGATGAATGTGGAATCGTTCGGATTCATATTTGCGTTTCAAGTATTACCAACCATCATCTTTTTCTCTGCATTAACTTCCGTTTTATTTTATTTAGGATTAATTCAAAGGTTGGTAAAAGGAATGGCTTGGGTTTTGACAAAAATTTTAGGAATTTCTGGTGCAGAAAGCTTATCCGTAGCTGGAAATATCTTTTTAGGTCAAACAGAAGCACCATTATTAATAAAAGCCTATTTAGAAAGAATGACACGTTCCGAAATTTTGCTGGTCATGATTGGCGGAATGGCTACAGTTGCCGGAGCTGTATTAGCAGCGTACATTGGGTTTTTAGGTGGTGATGATCCTGATTTACAATTGGTATATGCAAAACACTTATTAGCGGCTTCTGTAATGGCAGCACCAGGTGCGATTGTTATCTCAAAAATATTATATCCACAACAAGAAAAAATTGACAACAACATTGAAGTTTCACAAGAAAAAATAGGTTCTAACATTTTAGACGCCATTGCAAACGGAACTACAGAAGGTTTAAAACTTGCTGTTAATGTTGGTGCAATGCTACTCGTTTTTGTAGCGTTTATTGCAATGTTCAATGGTATTTTGGGAGGTCTTGCTGGTTTTGACGGGTTCACTATTACTTCCTTAAATATTGATTGGCATTTTACATCTCTTAATGAAATTATTGCCGCAAATACTCCATATGACTCATTATCGCTTGAATTTATATTAGGGTATCTTTTTGCTCCTTTAATGTGGTTAATTGGCGTTGACAGTCAAGATATGTCACTTATGGGACAATTATTAGGAATTAAACTAGCGGCAAGCGAATTTATTGGATACATACAATTAGCAGAATTGAAAAACGTAGCGAACGCAACGCACTTAACATACAACAAATCTATAATTATGGCAACCTATATGTTATGTGGATTTGCCAACTTTGCATCTATTGGAATTCAAATTGGTGGAATTGGTTCACTTGCGCCAGGACAACGTAAAACATTATCAGAATTTGGTATTAAAGCATTAATTGGTGGAACAATTGCTTCTCTGATTTCTGCTACAATTGCAGGAATGTTGATTGGATAATCATTCAAGCTCACTTCATAAAATTAAACATACAAAGTGCATTTTATCTAGTATACTTATGGATAAAATGCACTTTTGCTTTTGTCAAAAAATAAAATCAACTTTAAAAACTAATAAAAATTGTAAATTGTCGTTTAAAAACGAAAAAATTCGTAAATTTATTTATGGAAAATGCAACAACACATACAAAAGATCAAAAATCAACTACTGATTTCTTCAAAATATTAGATAAAATCATTCAGCCTACTGTTGATAATTTTATTCCTGTTCCAAAAATTCAAACCAAAAACGCACAAGTTGGAGAACAAGGTATTATGTATCAAAATTCTACAAATACTGCAAAAAGTGTGTTTATGAGCGCGAGAACTATCGCACTTGATGCAACCAAAAATAAAAAACAAGAACATTTTCAAAGACGTTTTTTATATTCTGATATTGACACTATTGCATCTGCACGAAATGGAATTGAATTCAATGATTTTAAAGAAGTGTATGATTTATTGAAATTATCCAATGGGAAATGGGCTGAAATTATTGGAATTAGCGAACGCACCATGCAAAGTATTCTTAAAGAAAAAAGAAATCTTGATCAGAATAAATCTGAAAAACTATTGTCTTTTTTAACCTTAATTGAATATGCATTAGATGTTCTCGGAAACGAAAAAAATGTTGAAGAATGGCTCAACTATAAATCTCCAGCTTTACAAAGTAAAGCTCCTATTGAATATGTAGATACTTTTCAAGGCATTAGTATGCTCCGCGAGCAATTATTTAAAATTGATACAGGTAATTTCGTATGATTGTTTACAGAGTTTGCAGTTCTAAATACGCAACTAATATTTCGGGAGAAAGTTCACGAAAACAAAAAAATAATCGTTGGAATTCTTTTGGAACGCCAATGTTGTATACTTCTGATAGTCCAGCTTTGTGTGCTGTAGAAATTCATCAATATCTTCCGCCTTCATTTATTCCAGTAGATTATTCGTTACTTAAAATTGAAATACCAGATGAAGATCATTTATTAATTGATGAAGCATTTTTTGAAGATAAAGTATGGATTGATCAATTGGCAATTACACAAAGGTTTGGTGATTTTTTTATAGAAAAGAAAGAGCATTTAATTATGAAAGTTCCTTCCGCTATGATTTCTTCTTGTTTTAATTATTTAATCAATCCGATGCATAAAGATTTTAACGAAGTAACTATAGTAAATTCAATGACGTTTCCGATGGAAGGAAAACTATTCAGGAAGTAATTATGGCGTAATTAATTATGGTTAATAACCTATTGATAAAATCCAAACACTTTAGTTCAAAATCAAGGCGTTTTTTTTATTTTTACGAACTATAAATTGTATTGCTATACTATTAAAAGAAAACACCATGAGACAGTATTTAGACCTCGTTAAACATGTACTTGAGCACGGAAATGAAAAAGGAGATCGTACAGGAACGGGAACAAAAAGTGTATTTGGATATCAAATGCGTTTCGATCTGAATGAAGGTTTTCCAATGGTAACTACTAAAAAGTTACATTTAAAATCGATTGTTCATGAGCTTTTATGGTTTATAAAAGGTGATACAAATGTAAAATATTTACAAGAAAATGGCGTGCGTATTTGGAATGAATGGGCAGATGAAAATGGTGATTTAGGACCAGTGTACGGACATCAATGGCGTAATTGGAATAGCGAAAGTATTGATCAATTATCAGAAGTAATTGAAACGTTAAAAAATAATCCTAATAGCAGACGCATGATGGTTTCTGCTTGGAATCCAAGTGTATTGCCAAATACTAAAATTTCATTCAGTGAAAATGTTGCCAACGGAAAAGCCGCCTTGCCTCCATGTCATGCGTTTTTTCAGTTTTATGTAGCAGACGGGAAATTATCATGTCAACTCTACCAACGAAGCGCAGATGTGTTTTTAGGCGTTCCGTTTAATATTGCTTCGTATGCGTTGTTAACAATGATGATGGCAAAAGTATGTGGATATGAATATGGCGACTTTATACACACTTTTGGTGATGCACATATTTACAGCAATCATTTTGAGCAAGTGGAATTACAATTAACACGTGAGCCGTTTCCATTACCAACCATGAAAATAAATCCTGAAATCAATAGTATTTTCGATTTCAAGTTTGAAGATTTTAAATTGGAAAACTACCAACATCATCCAGGTATTAAAGGTGCTGTGGCAATTTAATTCACATGAAACCACGACTAATTATTTTATCTGATTTATGGGGAAAGCAAAAATCGGCGTGGATTCAATTCTATATAGAAAAACTAAGTCCTGTATTTAACATACAGTATTATGATTGTTGTGAATTAGGAAAAATCGAAACTTCAACATACACACAAGAACATTTACACCAACAATTTGTTTCTTTCGGAATTGAAAATGCTGTAAAACAATTACTTCAGTTAGAAAAGAATTCTATTCACGTACTATCTTTTAGTATTGGAGGTATAATTGCTTGGAAAGCAGCATTACTTGGATTACCTTTATTATCATTAAATACAATTTCTGCAACACGATTGCGTCATGAAACTAGTATTCTTAAAATTCCTGTTCAATTATATTTTGGAATGAATGATGCACACAAACCATCTGATAATTGGTGTAATCAATTCAGCAGTGAAAACATTACTCATTTTGATGATGAATCGCATGAAATGTATCGGAAAGAAAAAATTGCAGTATTAGTCTGCAAAAAAATAATAGAAGCGAATTAATCAGATATGATTTTATTAGATTTTAATAAAAACTACATTTTAGACAATGGTTTTGTCCAATTGCGCCCGTTAACCATGGACGATTTTGAGCATCTTCTTCCTTTTTCTATGAAGGAACCTGAATTATGGAAATATTCCTTAACACCAGCAGATGGAGAAGAAAATTTAAGAAAGTACATGCAAACGGCAATTCAAGCACGAATTGAAAAAAAAGCATATCCTTTTATTGTATATGATAAGCGTTTCAACACCTATGCAGGTTGTACACGTTTTTATGATTTTCAGCAACTACATCAAGCAGTTTCTTTAGGTTATACATGGTATGGAAAAGAATTTCAAGGTACTGGACTGAATAAGAATTGTAAATTTTTACTGCTTCAGTTTGCATTCGAACATATGAAAGTTCAACGTGTAGAGTTTAGAGCAGATCATACGAATAAACGTAGCATTGCGGCTATGAAAAGTATTGGCTGTAAAGAAGAAGGTGTTTTGCGGAGCAATTGCGCTTCACCAACTGGTAGACGAGACAGTATTGTACTAAGTATTTTAAAATATGAGTGGTTTAGCGGTATTAAAAAAGAGCTGGCTAAAAAACTATAAAACGAAGCAATCTGTAAATCAATAATTTAAATTTCACAGATTGCTTCACTTCATTCGCAATGACTATTTTTTCAGACAGCCTCGTTTTTGTGATTGTTATATAAAATTACAAGCTTAATACGCCGTTTTCAGCAGCTGCGAAATCATTCCACTTATATGCGTCAGCTTGTTCATCATTTGCGTATAAACCATCAACTACGTATCTAAATTCGTATTCGTTGTCTTTTTCTAAATCGACAGTACCTTTAAAGGTTCCATTTTTTAACTTTTTTAAGCTCGTTGCTTCTGTATTCCATTCATTAAAATTTCCGACTACAGAAACCGCTTCTGCTTCTTTTGCCGCAACACTAAATGTTACTTTACATATAGGTTTGCTTTTTAAATATTGCTTTTTAATTGCCATAATTTCAAGTGTTTGTTATCGTCAAATGTATAGAAGAATTTTCCGCAAACAAATGAATGAGTTCACAAAAATGAAAGAATTATGATTTTGCTAATAAACTCCAATTAAATTCAAAAAGAATGAAAAAAAACACACCTTTAATTAACAGATTATCAATACGATTTTAAAGGGTTTTCACCTGATTCTCAACGATATCGATTGCGTAAAATATAAATATCGCAGACAAATTATAGAATACATTCATCTAAATAAATTGCATTTCATAGTGAAATTTCATCTTTTCGCATCAACAGAATGCAGTATTCAAAAAAGAAAAGTATCTTTATATCATTAAAAAAATTACACAGTGATGAAAAAAATAATTATTCCCGTTTTATTTTGTTTGATAGCTCATATTGGATTTGCTCAAAAAGCAACAAATATGTCAACCATAAAAGTAGGCCCTAATGGAACTATTCATTATTCTCAAATGGACAACGCGCCATTATTTGCAGGATGTGAGAATGCTGGCACTACAAAACAACAGAATAAATGTACTGAGAATAAAGTTCAAGCGTACCTTCAAAAAAGCTTTGATAAAAACACTGCAAAGTCAATTTCCGCAAAAAGAAATATTGTTGATAATAATGTATATGTTCGTTTCATTGTAAACAAACAAGGAGCTATAGAAAATATAGGTGTACGTGTAAGCAATGAGCAAATGAAAGCTGAAATTAAAAGAATTGTAGCTACTTTACCTCGTTTCTCAAAAGGGACACATCAAGGAAAAGCTGTAAACACATCTTTTTCTTATTGGTTTCAAGCTGATTTATTATTGAGAAATGCTGCGGAATAAAAACTAAAGTCACATGTTCGGCAAAAAAAATAAACCTACCACGCAAATCGATCAAGAACAACTTGAACTTATTGAAACAGCGCAAAAACGCATCAAGCAAAAAAAGCGACTGTATTATCATTTAGTCATTTTTATTATTGGTTCTGCTTTTTTAGTCCTCTTAAATGTAGTTTTAGGATTTGGAGAAGACTTTACACTGTTTCAAACTCAATGGTTTGTTTGGGCTGTATTGGCTTGGTTATTTGTATTCTTATTTCATGCATTTGATGTATTTATCACCAAAAAATTCTTAGGAAAAGATTGGGAAGCAAAACAATTGGAAAAATTAGTTGCCAAGCAAGAATTTCGCATCGAAAAACTAAAACAAAAATTTTTAAAACAAGAAACTGAAATTGCTAAAACACAAGCAATGGATGAAATTATTAATACACCACAACCAATTCCAGCAAGAAGTTCGTTATCTATAATTGTGGCGGCGGCTGAAAACAATATCATTGGCAAAGACAATGAATTAATTTGGCATTTGAGTAATGATTTAAAACGTTTTAAAGAATTAACTTCAGGACACCATATTATTATGGGACGCAAAACATTTGAAAGCTTCCCAAAACCATTACCAAATAGAACACATATTGTCATAACACGTCAAAAAGACTACCAAGTACCTAAAGGTGTCATTGTTGTAAATTCTATTCAAGATGCAGTACATATTGCAACAACAAACGATGCGCAACCATTTGTAATTGGTGGTGGCGAAATATACAGGCAAGCACTTCCATTTGCTACAAAAATTGAATTGACACGTGTACACCACGAATTTGAAGGTGATGCTTTTTTCCCAGAAATTGATTTAAAAGAATGGAAAGAAATTGCCAACACTCTTCATACAAAAGATGCCAAACACGATTATGAATTCTCTTTTATTACATATGAAAGAATCTAAATATATATTCCCTTAAAATTCTTTATTTTTGCATCAACTAATTTAAAAACAATCGCTTTTTTCGACTATTTAAAACAGTTGAAGAAAAAATAAGACATACACATGAAAGCATATATATTTCCAGGGCAAGGCGCTCAATTTACAGGAATGGGATTAGACCTTTATGAAAAATCAGATATTGCACAAGGTCTTTTTGAAGATGCCAATGATATTTTAGGATTTCATATTACAGATATCATGTTTGAAGGTACTCCGGAAGATTTAAAACAAACGAAAGTTACGCAACCTGCTATCTTTTTACATTCTGTTATTTTAAGTAAAGTATTAGGTGATACATTTCAGCCAGAAATGGTTGCAGGACATTCTTTAGGAGAACTTTCTGCCTTAGTTGCCAATGGAGCATTAACTTTTGAAGATGGCTTAAAACTTGTTTCACAACGTGCTTTAGCCATGCAAAAAGCTTGTGAAGCACAACAAAGTACAATGGCGGCCGTTTTAGGTTTAGATAATGAAGTTGTTGAAAAAATATGTAGTGAAACTCCAGGAATTGTGGTTGCGGCAAATTACAACTGTCCAGGTCAAATTGTGATTTCAGGAGAAATTGATGCCATCAATACTGCTTGCGAAACGTTAAAAGAAGCTGGCGCTAGAAGAGCTTTGGTATTACCTGTTGGTGGCGCTTTTCATTCACCTCTTATGGAGCCTGCACGAGAAGAATTAGCCGCAGCTATTGAAAATACAACATTTGTCAATCCAAATTGTCCTATTTATCAAAATGTGACAACAACTGCAATAATCGATGCTACTGAAATTAAAAAGAATCTAATTTCGCAATTAACAGCTCCTGTAAAGTGGACACAATCAATACAGCAAATGATTACAGATGGAGCGACTTCATTTACAGAAGTTGGCCCAGGAAAAGTGTTGCAGGGATTATTACGTAAAATTGATCGTTCTGTAGCCGCACAAAGTGCTACTTTTGGAGAAGAATAAATTTATACAATTGCTATGAAAATTTCTAGAACGTTTCGAATGTTGTTGATTTTCGGACTGATTTTAATGAACGTTGGTTGTGACCAAGTTTCTAAATCAGTGGCGCGAACTCACATTGATGCAAAGGAACAAATTTATGTGATAGGAGAATATTTAGTTTTAATGAAAACTGAAAATAAAGGCGCATTTCTAGGATTTTTATCTACATTAGAAAACCCAATATTGAAAGCTATTCTTTTAATTTTACTACCAATTGCAGTATTGTTCTTTATTTTACGAATGATTATTGTTAATACAGACTTAGATAAGTATATGATTTTCGGATTGTGCTGTATTATTGGTGGTGGAATCGGGAATTTGTATGATCGGATTTTATACAGTTCTGTAACCGATTTTATGCATATTGATTTAGGTGGCGTTTTTAAAACTGGAATTTTCAATATGGCAGATGTTTCTGTGATGTTAGGAACAGGATTATTGATTTTTTCCTTTATCAAACGAAAAGAATTTTCCATATCATAACTAATAAAAAGAGGCTGTCTAAAAAGCTAATAATTATGTCATTACGAGAAATTTTTAATTTCGAAGCAATCTGTAAATTAATAACTTAAATTTTACAGATTGCTTCATTTCTTTCGCAATGACGTCTTTTTAGACAACCTCTTTCTTTTGACTTCTACTTTTTGTTTCGTTGTACTATAGTGGAGTACTTTCACATTCACTTGGAAGCGCACCATTCGTATCTCTTGATGTATGTGGTTGGTGTACACGACAATCAAATGCTTCTGTTAACGGTTCTCTTGGGCAAAACCAAGTATATCCTGGCAATCCACCTTTGATAGCTAAGTTAGAAATTGATTTTTTGTTTAATGACAAGTTTTTTAAATGTCTTTTTTTCATAGTTATAGTGTTATGATTACTAATTATTTACTCCTAAACTAGTAAAGAATACTAAGTGTTATGAAAACTACTTTCTGAAAGGTTCGTTTGGACTGCTGGAAATATTCAATTTTAAATAGATAAGTTCATAGTATCAATAAAATGATAGCTAACAAAACTGTTGAGTTTACCAAAATTCCTTTTTTCTTAAAAAAAAGAATCCAATTTAATATTCTTAAAAAAATCACAAATACCTATCGTGATAATTATAAATTTTCTAAAAAATAAGTATCCATCCAAACCGGAATTGAATCTGAGTGAAATGTTATTTTCTCACCTTTAAAAACATCTAAAACTAACACAGAATTATCTCCACTATTATCAAAAATAAATGTTCTATGAGTGTGTTGAATGGCTTCAGATAAATAGGTTAGACTTCTATAATACCGTTTTTCAATCTTATCCTCAGGAACAGGGTGACCGCCATTTATGACGCGCTCGTCAACTCTTTGTTTGTTGATCTCAACATTCTCTGTAGATATAAAGTATAAATAATTTTTATAGCCTTTCGCCTTTGAATTTCTTAAAGTTTCTAACTTAGAAGAATGAGACATTACCGTCTCAAAAGTTAGTTTCTTACCATTTTCTATGAGTTCATTACGTATAAAATCTGCCAAAATTGAGGCTTCGTATGAATGAGTTTTAAGATTTGGATTCAAAATTTTACCATTTTGAAATTGAAGATCTATTACAAAACCAGCGGCAGTTACTTTTTTATATAAAGTATGATTTTCAATAAATGCTGTAAAATATTCACTTGTAATTTGATTGCTTAATCCATAATCAGTAAGAGAAAATATTTTGGAGTCAGCTAATTTTTTCTCTATTTCATCAGCATTTACATAAACACCGACGTCAAACTTATTTTTCAAAACATCGTAAACAGTGCTTTTACCAGATCCATTAGGTCCTGCAAACATCCGTAATCGCTTACTAAACATTAAGTAGCCTTTCTACTAATGGTAAGTGTAGCACCTCTCGTGACTTTGCGAGGTTTTAAAACTTGAATAACCTCTCTTTTTTCTCCTTTAGTTTCCCGAATTACTTCTCCATCAATTACATATACTATTTCATCAAATGTTTCTGTAGCCTTTTGATGAGCAACACGCGTACCTTGTGCAGTTACTTTGTCTAAAAAGCTCAAATTATCAGCATCTTCCAATTTTTCAAGAGTAACAAAATAAGAAGAAGATTTACTTCTTCCTTGTTGGCGCTTTGAAATACTTTTCATCTTACCAATTGCCTTTTTTCTATCTACGCGCTGACTCATTATATCATTTACTTTATTGATTAACGCTAATAAAAATACAAAAATTGTTCCTAAAGCCTTAATTATATAGTGCTAATTATTGATTTTAATATTATTTAACAATTAACTATTATAGCTACTTCCCCAATTTTAAGTTAAATAGTAACTAAATTTTTAAATGTTAACTACGGCTAAACCGTAAATTGTTTCTCCATGATTTTCATATTTTAAAAGTCAGCTATTAACCTATAAACTTTAAAGTCATGAAAAAAAGAAACGTAAAATTATTAAAACTTCGTAAAAATTCAATTTCTCATTTAAACCTTGATCAAATAAATGGAGGACTTGTGCAAATCACAAAATTTAATATCTGCGGCTCACAAATTGACGCTTGCCCGTCTGCGCTTGGCTGTACATTTCTTCAAAATTGCCAGACATTAAACAATACATGTCAAACATTTAATTACGTATGCCAATCATTGGTAGAATGTCCTAAGTAAACAATTTCATTAGATACTAAATAGTAAGTCTATTTGTTCTTTTTCTTTCCATGAAGAACCTATTAATAACTACGGCTTTACCGTAAAGTATTCAAAAATGATTTTTATAATTTAATGCAAGTTATTAACCTATAAATTTTTAAGTCATGAAAAAAAGAAACGTAAAATCGTTGAGACTTCGTAAAAGTTCAATTTCAAAATTAGGAGATCAGCAT
Organism: Kordia sp.; assembly: GCF_965283645.1. Classification (GTDB taxonomy): domain Bacteria; phylum Bacteroidota; class Bacteroidia; order Flavobacteriales; family Flavobacteriaceae; genus Kordia. The sequence goes on from NZ_CBDIPG010000001.1 coordinate 2,205,742, forward strand.
GTAAAAGGAGGAATTTCAGGAACTTTTCCACAACCAACTCCACCAATTAAAATTACTGTAGGTGGATGTACATCGTTTATTGATGCATGTCCAACAGCATGGTGTCCGCCAACGGTAGATCCAAAAACGTGTCCTTTTCCATATTAAGATTTTTATACAGAAAGAGGATTGAAGTGTTAAGTACGGCTATACCGTAAACTATTTTTATGTGTTTTTTATATTTTACAGATATAGACAACCTAAAAAATTATAAAACCATGAAAAAAAGAGATGTAAAGTCATTAAAACTTCGTAAAAACTCAATTTCTAACTTGGAAAACAGTCAACTAAAAGGAGGTGCTAGACTTACGTACACATGTACATCAGTTATAGACAATTGTCCGTCAGCTTGGTTTTGTCCTACTGACCTTCCTTGGACCTGTAACACTTCTTGGTAAAAGAAAGGTTTGAAGATAAAAAAGAGGAGCGAAAAAATCGCTCCTCTTTGTATATATTTTAGTTAAGCTGTTTATTGCTTGTATATTTTTCCGTCTTTCATTACAAACACTACATTTTCCATCGTAGTAATGTTTTCTGTAGGATCATCATTAACTGCTACGATATCTGCTAAGAAACCTGCTTTCAATTGTCCTAATTCATTTTTCATTCCTAAAATCATTGCGTTGGTAATGGTAGCCGATTGAATGGCTTCCATCGCTGGCATTCCAGCTTCTACCATAAAACCAAACTCCTTTCCGTTGAGTCCGTGTTCATATACACCTGCGTCAGTTCCGAAGGCAATTCCAACACCTTTTTTATAAGCTTTGGCAAATGTTCCTTGAATTTTTGGTCCAACAGCCAATGCTTTCGGCACAATGATATCTGGATAGTATCCTTTTATTTTAGCTTTTGCTTCTACTTCTTTTCCTGCTGTTATTGTTGGTACTAAGTACGCATCGTATTTTTTCATGAGTTCCATTGTTTCGTCACTCATATATGTTCCATGCTCAATGGTTTTTACACCTCCAATAATAGCGCGTTGCATTCCTTCATCACCATGTGCGTGTGCCGCTACGTGCATTCCGTAATCTTTTGCAGTTTCACAGATAACTTTTATTTCTTCAACCGTAAATTGCGGATTACTTCCACTTTTTGCCACACTTAATACACCACCAGTTGCCGTAATTTTAATGACATCTGCACCATTTTTATACCGTTGACGCACTGCTTTTTTCGCATCGTTTATATTGTTTACGACACCTTCTTTTGGTCCTGGATCACCAATGATTTCTTTGCGATTTCCGTTTGTAGGATCGGCATGTCCACCAGTTGTTGCTAGTGATTTTCCTGCGGTAAAAATTCGTGGACCAGCAACTCTTCCTTGATTTATAGCGTTTCGTAATGAAATATTTACACCTGTTCCACCTAAATCTCGAACTGTTGTAAATCCTGCTTTTAGTGTTACAGCTGCAAAACCAACCGAACGAAAAGCTACATCTGCATCATTTAGTGTATATTTTTCTAAATATGCTTTCGGATTGGTTTCACTTTCAATATGAACGTGCATGTCTATCAAACCTGGCATTACCGTTTTCGACTTTAAGTCGATCATTGTAATGTTTGCTTTTTTAGGTTGTAGATAACCATCTGAAATACTTGTTATTTTGTTTCCAGAAACAACAATTGTTTTTTCTGTGAGTACTTTTCCGCTTTCTGTGTCAATGATTTTTCCACAATGAATATATGTTTCTTGTGCCAAAGCAACTGTAGAACAAAGTATTCCAAGGAATAATATGAGTAGTTTTTTCATTTGATTCGTTTATGGTTAATTAGTTGGTTTTTCTTATTTTTTGTTCCCATTGCCACGCTGAAAGCATTGCTTCATCTAAACTAGACGTTGCTTTCCAACCTAAAATAGTATTTGCTTTAGTCGTATCTGCATACGCAGAAATTACATCGCCTTCTCTTCTATTTACTATTTTATAGTTAAGTGATTGTTTGCTTACACGTTCAAAACTTTGAATGACTTCTAGTACAGAACTTCCTGTTCCTGTTCCTATATTGAATACTTCAAAATACGTTTCATGCTGTTTGTTTAGCAATCGTTTTAAGGCAATTACATGCGCTTTCGCGAGATCGACCACGTGAATATAATCACGAATACAGGTTCCATCTTTCGTAGGATAATCGTTTCCAAAAACAGCCAATTGTTTTCGCAAACCAATAGCCGTTTGTGTGATGAAAGGCACTAAATTTTGCGGAACACCATCAGGCAATTCTCCTATTGCTGTGCTTGCATGTGCGCCAATTGGGTTGAAATATCGCAATGATATTACTTGTAATCCTTTGGCAATTTTGGCAGTATCTTGTAAAATTTCTTCTCCAATTTGCTTGGTGTTTCCGTACGGAGAAAACGCTTGTTGTATGGGTGCATTTTCCGAAATCGGCATTGTTTCGGCTTGACCGTACACCGTGCATGAAGAACTAAAGATAAACGCTATGTTTTCGTTGTATTGAATTTGTTGTAATACCGTAACTAACGTTGAAACATTATTTTCATAGTATAACAATGGATTTTCAACACTTTCGCCAACCGCTTTACTTGCCGCAAAGTGAATGATTCCTTGAATGTTTTCATGTTTTTGAAAGAATGAAACCGTTGCTTGTTTGTCACGCAAGTCTAATTCTTCAAACGTTGGACGAATTCCTGTGATACTTTCTATTCCGTTTAAAACAGCTATGGAAGTGTTTGACAAGTTATCAATAATTACAACTTCAAATCCTGCTTGTTGCAACTCTACAACTGTATGAGAGCCAATGTAACCTAATCCGCCAGTAACAACTATTTTTTTCAAACTTTTCTAATTTGGATGTTGGGTTTTGGTATTAGGTTCGTTCCTAACGAGTATCTTTTTTATTTATCTAGTAACAAATTCTAATACCGTTTTAGTGATAAATTCTATTTGATCATCTTCTAATTCGGTATGCATTGGCAATGAAATTACTTCTTTGACCAATTGATTCGTTACAGGGAAATCTGCTTCGTTGTAACGATCGTCTTTGTATGCTTTTTGCAAGTGTAACGGAATTGGATAATATACACCACAAGGAATTCCGTTGTCGTTTAAGTGTTGTACGAGCGCATCTCTATCAACATTTACAATTCGTAATGTGTATTGATGAAATACATGACAGTTGCAACCTGCACAGATTGGATTTTCACAAACTTTTGATATTTGTGGCGTAATGATGTTTTCATTTCCAGCAAAAGCCGCGTTGTATTTTTTAGCTGCATTTTGACGTGCGGCATTGTAGGTGTCTAAATTTGGAAGTTTTGCACGTAATATGGTTGCTTGAATGGAATCCAATCGAGAGTTTACACCAACAACATCATGATGATATCGTTTGTACATTCCGTGATTTACGATTCCTCGGATTGTATGTGCTAAATCGTCGTCATTTGTAAAGATAGCACCACCATCTCCGTAGCAACCTAAGTTTTTTGATGGAAAGAACGAAGTTGACGCTACATGCCCAATTCCGCCAGCTTTTTTAACGCTTCCGTCTTCAAATGTATAGCTTGCGCCAATGGCTTGTGCATTGTCTTCAATTACGAATAGATTATGTTGTTTAGCAATTTCTTGAATCGCGTCCATGTTAGCACATTGTCCAAATAAATGTACAGGTACAATTGCTTTTGTTTTTGGCGTGATTGCTTTGCGAATAGCTTCTGGATCTATATTGAAAGAATCTTTTTCTACATCAACTAATACAGGTGTTAATTGCAGTAACGCAATTACCTCAACAGTTGCCGCAAATGTAAAATCTGCAGTAATGACTTCATCACCTGGTTTTAATCCAAGTCCCATCATTGCAATTTGTAATGCATCCGTTCCATTAGCACATGGAATTACATGTTTTACGTCTAAATATTCTTCTAATTCTTTTTGAAATGCATGTACTTCAGGTCCGTTTATGAATGCAGATGATGCAATTACATCTAATACGGATTGATCAACTTGGTCTTTTATTTTTGCGTATTGACCTTTGAGGTCGACCATTTGGATTTTCTTCATTCGTATCTTTCTTTTGTTCTAACAATATTACAAAATTGTACAACGATACCCAATGAATTTACCTGAAAGAATGTATTTTAGCATCAAACTTTTTGCTTTTGTATTTTATCTATAACATATTGATATACATTACTGGTTTCTTCTTAAAAATAGTCGCACTATTTCATAAGAAACTTGGACTTTTTGTTGCAGGTAGAAAGACCGTTTTTGAAACGTTAACCAATAAAATTCAATCTACAGACAACGTTATTTGGTTTCACACAGCTTCTTTGGGCGAATACGAACAAGGTTTACCTGTGTTAGAAGCACTGAAAAAGCAATATCCGACACACAAATTTGTATTAACTTTTTTCTCGCCTTCGGGTTATGAGGTTAAGAAAGATAGTGGCGTAGCAGATGTTATTACCTATTTACCGTTAGACACAAAAGCAAATGCAAAGCGTTTTTTAGATATTGTAAAGCCTGAATTAGTTGTTTTTGTGAAGTATGAATTTTGGCCGAATTATTTAGCAGAATTAAAAAAACGATCTGTTCATACGATTTCTATTTCTACTATTTTTAGAGATTCGCAAGTGTTTTTTAAGTCGTATGGAGGTTGGATGCGAAAATCATTGCATGCGTTTGATCATATTTTTGTACAAGATGAAGCGTCTGAGAAGTTGTTAAATTCTATTCAATATACAAACGTTACTGTTAGTGGAGATACACGTTTTGATAGAGTTTTAGAAATTTTGGATCGTGATAATTCATTACCATTTATTGCTGATTTTAAAGGCGATTCAATGTGTGTTGTTATTGGAAGTAGCTGGCAAGAAGATGAAAGCATTTTTGTTCCTTTTATCAATTCGTCAACAGAAGCTTGTAAATATATTATTGCGCCACATAATATTAAATCGCAAGAAATTCAGAAACTTCAACATCATATTACTAAGAAGACAGTTTTGTTTTCAGAAATGGATCAACATGAAAATTTAAATCAGTTTGATGTTTTTATTGTGGATACAATTGGAATTTTGACCAAAATATATAGGTATGCAACTATTGCATATGTTGGTGGCGGCATGGGAACTACTGGTTTGCACAATACCTTAGAACCTGCTGTTTTTGGAATTCCCGTCGTAATTGGCAAACATTATAAAGGATTTAAAGAAGCCGAAGAGTTGGTAAAACTAAAAGGAGTTCTTTCTATACAGCTTCAAACTGAATTTGATACAATAATGACACGCTTGTTAACGGATATTGACTTTAGAAAGCAAGTTGGTGACATTAACCGTAACTATGTGCATTCGCATGGAAATGCAAGTAACATTATTATGGAATATCTTTCCAAATTTTAATTTTTTCGCAAAAATTTACCTTTTATCTACAAAAGTGACAATTTCAAAGAGTGTTAAGAAGATGTTAAAATATTCTTTGTTTATCCGTGAAAGAAGTCTTAACATTGCGCAACAATTTAACAATAAATAGAATAGAGATGAAAAAAGTAATTTTAAAGGTTGCACTTGCCGTTGCATTGGTATTTGGCGTAACTTCATGTGAAGAAGTAAAGAAGAAGACAGATGATGCCGCTGAAAAAACTGAAGAAGTGGCTAAAGATGTAAAAGAGGAAGTAAAGGAAGCGGCTGAAGCGACTAAAGAAGCCGTGAAAGAAACTGCTAAAGATGTAAAAGATGCAGTTAACGATGCTGTTGATGAAACGAAAGATGCAGCAAATGATTTAAAAGAAGGCGCTAAGAAAGCTGTAGAAGACACAAAAGAAGCGGCTAACAAAGCTGTTGAAGATACTAAGAAAGCGGCTAACGATGCTAAAGAAAAAGCTTCAGGTCACTAAGAAATAATATATCTTTTTTGATTCTAAAACTAAAAAGCTTCTCCAAAATGGAGAAGCTTTTTTTTATTCCTTATTGTTAACAAATTGGAAGTGTGTTTGGGTCTATTTCATTTGTATTTACACAACCACGTTGCCATGTACGGTCACAATTGAATACTGTTCGTAAACAGATATTGTTTCCATTTTGATCAACTAAGGTTAGAATACAGAAGTTGATTGAATTTTCTTTTCCTCCTCCTATTCCTTGACTTGCATGCAAGTTAGAAATTGATTTTTTGTTTAGTACAAAATTTTTGATACTCTTTTTTTTCATGATGTAAAAGTTTTGATTCTTAATGAAATTAAAAAACTTTAGTTTGAGTGAGTTACGGATTTACCGTATTTAACGTTTCATTGACTGTTAAATTTTTAGAAATAAAAAAGCATCTCCAGTGTTGAAGATGCTTTTCATGCTAGGGTTTTACTCCCTATTTTTCACTTTTATTTGCATTTACATGCACTTGCATTATTTAGTGTAAAGCAGCCCTCGCTCATAGGTGGACATTGCCCTGTACATATTACCGAACAAAGGTTTGAAGTTCTTGTTCCTCCTTTTAAAGCATCCGAAGTTAAGTTAGATACGATGCTTTTTTTGAATGCGATTTTTTTGATTTCTCTTTTTTTCATGATTTTGGTTTATTAAAGTTAATATGTGATCTAAAGTTTTAAGTTGTATCAGATTACTTTACAATCATCTTTTTAGTGATTATGATTTTACTATCAGAAATTAAACTATATAAGAACATTCCTTTTCCTATATCACTTGAATTGATTGTAACTTGACCTTTATTATTTGTTAAACTGTAGTCTCTTATAAATTTTCCTGATAGATCAAAAACTGAGATTGTTGCTCTTGTGTTACTTGGCAATGTATAATTTATAACTGTTTGGTTTGTGAAAGGATTTGGTCTGTTTTGCTCCATTGAGAAATTGAGTTCTTTTCGATCTTGCTTATTGAAGCCAGATTTACTATTAGAGTTTTCTCTTTTAACATCTTCTAATTCACTTTCTAAGGCAGAAACTTTATCATTCAATTCGTTAAGGCTTGATGTTAAAACCGAAATGAGTCCCGTGTAGTTTACTACTTTATATTCGTATGCATCAACTTCTTTGTTGTCTTTGTCTAAAATTGGCTTTCTAACAGTTGTTACTAATTCAGGAAAAACTTCTTCAATGTTTTGTGCTAAGAATCCATGTTGTAATTCACTTGGTAAGTTTAATTGATCATTTTCTTTAAAAGTATAGGTAACTGCATCTAACTGTGATATTTTGTCTAATACATTTTCTTCACTTTTTACATCATTTTTTAGTTTTTTGTCAGATGCTGTAAATGTTCCTGTAACAACCACATTACCATTAAAATACCCTGCATATCGGTTTGTGCTTGCTGGAGAACTACCATAAATTCCAGCTCCAAAACCAGTCGGTGTAACACCGCTAGGACCTGTAATTGATCCACGAACACCATATGTACTACCATTACTACTTCCAGTTACAAATGCTGTTACACCTGTACTCTGAAATGCATCAGAAACACGGACACTTATACCTGTATCTGCATAACCACCTCCACTACTTTGAACTTGCACACCCGTTTTTATGTAACAAGATGCAGTATTAATTGCTTTAACTCCAGTAACAGTTCCACTGGAACCTGTAGTGTTTTGCGTAGTTACCCCTGTACGATTTGAACCGAAGCTACTAAAATCTACTCCAACAGTTGCATCAGGAGCTGTTAATGGAATTCCAAAAAAGGTTTTACCATCATTTGTCATGGTAGTAACCAATCTAGAAACTGTAGATGTAAAACTATTCGATACTCTAAATTCTAAGTCGGTTCCTGAAGCGAAAGAATCACCAACCCATTGTACTCTTGGATTTATATCGCCAGTATCTTGATATCCCATTGTTAACGCTCTATTTTTTAATTGAAAGCGCAGCCCAAATACATTCTGACTACCTGTATTTAGTTTACCAATAGAAAACCATTGACTCGTATTGAAGTCAAAAGCTGTTCCTGCATCTAATTGTGTGATCAAGCCTGGTTGAAATCTAAAAATTTCTTGTCCACTAAATTGTTGTGGAATCGGATTGAAAATTGAAGAAAAAACGGATCCAGACGATTGATTTTGCCCAAAAGCTGTTGCGGCAAAAAATACTGCTAATAAGAAAGTAATTTTTTTCATGGTTATATATTTTTAGTTGATTTTGTTTAAAGATATTTATAAAAAGTTAAACAAAATTACGGTAAAACCATAAAATGTACTCTGTTTCAGATATTTACAACTTTTTTACACATTTCAAACAAGAAGAGATAACCTATAAAGTGTGCTAGAAAACATGTATTAATCAATGAATCAGATGTTCTTGATAGAATTTAAAAAGTATGTAAACTCTTATGAAATTCCTATGTCTAGTAATTGAAAGCTATACACCATTAAAACAAAAAAGCCGAAATTTAGAACTTCGGCCTTCGTTTTCGTTTTGGAATTATATAAAAATGACACGAAATTACCTTACAATCATCTTTTTGGAGATAACTACTTCATTATCCGAAATTAAAGCATATATAAATATACCTTTTCCAATATCACTTGAATTGATAATTACTTGCCCTTTTTCTGTTGATAAATTATATTCTTTGATAAACTTCCCTGATAAATCTACAACCGAAATTGTTGCCTTTGTATTTCTTGGCAATGTATAGTTTACAACTGTTTGATTGGTAAATGGATTTGGTTTATTTTGTTCCATAGAAAATCCTACATCTCCTATATTATTTTGACCATCTAATTTAGTTTCTCCGTTAGAGTCAACTTCTCTTTTCATGTCTTCTAACTGACTTTCTAAAGATGTTATTTTTTCATTTAATTCTTCAATACTTGTAGTTGCTTTTTCATTTAATTCTTTGATACTTGATGTTAAGATTGAAATAAGCCCCGTGTAGTTTACCGCTTTGTACTCATATATTCCAGCCTCTTTGTTGTCTTTATCAATAATAGGCTTTCTAATAGTTGTAACCAATTCAGGATATACTTCTTCAATGTTTTGCGCTAAAAATCCGTGCTGCAAGTCACTTGACAGATGTAGTTGCTCGTTTGGTTTAAATGTGTACGTTATAGCATTTAACTTCGCTAATTTTTCTAAAACATTACTTTCGTCCTTAACATTGTCTTTTAATTTTTTGTCAGAAGCTGTAAATGTTCCAGTCACAAAGACATTTCCATTAAAATAACCTGCAAATCGATTTGAGTCCGTTGATGATGTTCCATAAATAGCGGCTCCAAAAGCAGGAGATTTTACATCAGCAGTACTAGCTACTGATCCAAAAATACCATACGTTGGACCATCACTACCATTATCAGTTACAAGTGCTCTGACTCCAGTATTACGACTTCCTCCATCTAAACGCACATTAATACCTACATTTTCGAAGATAGAACCATTGACACTTTCAATATCTATACCTGTTTTATTAAAGCCTCCAGCATTATTTATAGATCTTATGGATGTCATAAAAGCACCACTTTGATTGGCCTCGTTTTCTAAAGACAAACCTACACGTGAAGAAGTTCCACTCACTTCAGAATAATTGATACCAACTTTTGTATCAAATGCACCTAGTGGATCTCCAAAAAGTGTCCTACCATTATTTGTCATTGTTGCTACTAGCGTCGAATTTGTTGATGTAAAACTATTTGCGGCTCTAAATTCAAAATCACTTGCCGAAGAAGTACCAGAGCTTACCCATTGAATTCTTGGGTTTATATCACTTAAGTCTTGATATCCCATCGTTAATGCTTTGTTTGGCAATTGAAAACGTAAGCCATACACATTTTGGCTTCCTGTATTTAGTCTTCCGATAGAAAACCATCTACTGTTGGTAAAACCAAAATCATTGCCTGAATCTAATTGTGTAACCAAACCAGGTCTGAATCTAAATATTTCTCCTGTACCAAATTGTTGTGGTATTGGATTGTTGATTGTTGATTGTACAGGATCAAAGGATTGATTCCGAGGAATAGGTTGCGCTACAATTTGAGAAAAACAAAGAGTAGTAAAAAATAATGCAAAAATTAAAGTAATTTTTTTCATAATTTGAATATATATGGTTAATTATGTTTTAAAGTTAATCTCAAAAATCTAAACATAATTACGGTATAACCGTAAAATTAAACCCTTAATAATCAGTATTTTATTAATTCATATTGTTTCATTAATGACAAAAATAATCGCAGAAATATTGCAGAAACAGCAAAAGAAATTTTAGAAGTTATGATGAATAAAAAAAGCCGAGATTTTTCAATCTCAGCTTTCTGTTTCTGTGCGGGTGAAAGGACTCGAACCTTCACACCGTGAGGCACTAGATCCTAAGTCTAGCGTGTCTACCAATTTCACCACACCCGCAAATGTGGGTGCAAATATAAAGAAGATTTTCAATATTCAAAGGAAGTCACAACTATTTTTACCTCTTTTTTTAGTACTTTTGAGTATCTAGATAAATTCAATACATTACATGAATACTATAAAATCCTATGTTGAAGCGCATAAAACCCGTTTCATCGATGAACTCATCGAACTTTTAAAAATTCCCTCAATAAGCGCAGATCCAGCGTACACGCAAGATGTGATTGATACGTCAACCGCTATTAAAACTAGTTTAGAAAAAGCTGGTTGCGATCATGTCGAAATTTGTGAAACACCAGGATACCCAATTGTATACGGACACAAACACATTTCTGACGACTTGCCAACCGTTTTAGTATATGGACATTATGATGTACAACCACCAGATCCATTAGACTTGTGGGAAAGTGGACCATTTGAACCTGTTATTAAGAAAACAAAGATTCACCCAGAAGGTGCCATCTTTGCACGTGGTTCATGTGATGACAAAGGTCAAATGTACATGCACGTTAAAGCATTGGAATTAATGAACGAAACCAATCAATTGCCTTGTAATGTAAAATTTATGATTGAAGGCGAAGAAGAAGTTGGTTCGGAAAGTTTGGCTTGGTTTGTAGAACGCAACCAAGAAAAACTAGCCAATGATGTTATTTTAATTTCTGATACAGGAATGATCAGTAACACGCAACCTTCTATCACAACTGGTTTACGTGGATTAAGTTATGTAGAAGTTGAAGTTACAGGTCCAAATCGTGATTTACATTCTGGATTGTATGGTGGCGCTGTTGCGAATCCAATTAATATCTTAACAAAAATGATTGCTTCGTTACATGATGAAAATAATCATATTACAATTCCAGGTTTTTACGATAACGTTGAAGAATTATCAACACAAGAACGCGCCGAAATGGCAAAAGCGCCGTTCTCTCTTGAAGACTATAAAAATGCATTAGATATTGACGATGTGTATGGTGAAGCTGGTTATACAACCAACGAACGCAACTCTATTCGTCCAACATTAGATGTTAACGGAATTTGGGGCGGATACACTGGCGAAGGTGCAAAAACCGTAATCGCAAGTAAAGCGTACGCTAAAATTTCAATGCGTTTAGTGCCAAATCAAGATTGGCGTGAAATCACAGAATTATTCAAAACCCATTTTGAAAGTTTAGCGCCAAAAGGCACCACGGTTAAAGTAACGCCACATCATGGTGGACAAGGCTACGTAACGCCAATTGATAATATTGGCTACAAAGCGGCAAGCAAAGCCTATGAAGATACATTTGGTGTTCCAGCAATTCCACAACGCTCTGGAGGAAGCATTCCAATTGTTTCTTTATTCGAAAAAGAGCTCAAAAGCAAAACCATTTTAATGGGATTTGGCTTAAATAGTGATGCAATTCACTCTCCAAATGAACACTTTGGAATTTTCAATTATCTTAAAGGAATTGAAACCATTCCACTATTCTATAAATATTTTACAGAGCTTTCTAAGTAATAAAAAATACAACAACTTTAAAATCCGCTTCGTGCGGATTTTTTATTTTATACTAAACTTGTTTCAATATCTCATACTTTACTTTGGGGCGTTACCGTAAAAGTTCACTTCGCATTTCGGCTTCGCTCAATGTTCAGTGTACTTTTACGGTCAGGCTTTCCGCTACAAGTCCTCACTATCGTTCCGGGCTTTTCACTGCAATCCTTAACGCGGTTTTGAAATTATTTTACCTCTACACTTGTAGAATTAAATATTATATTCTACATTTGTAGAGTAATATTACAATGATTCTTGTGTACTATGCGTATGTATCCTTTTGAAGTCGACCAAAAAGATAACTATTCATTCCTCTATAGAATCAAAAAAACAAACCTAACAAATGAAATTATCAAAAACAGAAGAACAATTGATGCAGCATTTATGGAAACTTGAAAAAGCATTCATGAAAGATATTTTGGAACAATACAACGATCCAAAACCTGCAACAACAACAATTGCAACTTTACTGAAACGTATGACAGATAAAGGATATGTTTCATATGCAACGTTTGGAAAATCAAGAGAATATTATCCATTAATTAAAAAGGAAGATTATTTTTCTAAACATGTAAATGGATTGATCAAAAACTTTTTTAACGATAGTGCTTCTCAATTTGCTTCTTTCTTTACGAAGAAAACAAATTTAACAAAAAAGGAGCTTGAAGATTTACGTAAGCTTATCGATAATGAAATTAAAAAGAAGTAAGTAATGATTAGTTATATCATAAAATCAGGATTGTGTTTAGCGTTAATACTTTTGGTATACAAAGTACTTTTGGAACGTGAACGCATGTACAAATTTAATCGATATTATTTACTATTCGGGTTGTGTTTTGCGTTAATTGTACCATTTATTACTATGGAAGTAACTGTTGAAATTCCTGTTACTGAAAGTACAAATGTGATCAATTTTGAAGATGCAAATTTTGCAGAAACCATTCCTTTGGCAACTGAAACTCCAGAAATTACGACAGGTATTCCTGTTTGGATACTTGTTTTAGTGAGTTTGTATGTGATTGGATATTTGGTGTTCTTCTTTCGTTTTATGAATAATATTTATCAAATTTTTTATAAAATCACGCGAAACGCAAAAGCTTTCTATAAAAAAGCTTCGTTGGTTTTATTAAAAGAAAATATTCTTCCACATACATTTTTACACTATATATTTATTGAAAAAGAAGCGTATGAAACTGAGAATATTGCAGAAGAATTGTACACACATGAACTCGCACACGTGACACAAAAGCATACGATAGATATTATATTAATTGAATTGATTCAGATTGTATTTTGGTTCAATCCACTACTTATTTTTTACAAAAAAGCAATTCAGCTCAATCATGAATTTTTAGCTGATGATGCTGTATTAAAATCGAATATTCAAATTCCAACCTATCAACAATTATTACTTGATAACGCCAGTTGGAACCACAACTTATATTTAGCCAGTAATTTAAATTTTTCTGTAACTAAAAAAAGACTACAAATGATGACAAAACATACATCTAAAATTCGTGTTTGGCTTTTTGCCTCATTCACGATTCCTATTTTTATAGGCGCGCTATTTTTGTTTAGCACAAAAGTAATTGCTCATGAAACAACTGCTGAAATCATAGAAATTCCAGCAACAGATATGATCATTGAAGAAGATCAAGATCCGAAGAAATATTATTACCAAAACGCAACCTTCATTTTTGAAGATGAAAACGGAAATAAGGTCAAAAAAACGTACGCAGAACTCACTATTGAGGAAAAAGCAATGTTGACACCTGCACCAAAAACGCCTGTTGCAAAACGTCCGACAGCAAAACTATTGAACGACTGGAAAGACAAAAAAGGTTTTGCCATTTGGCTTGATGGAAAAGTGATTGAAAACAATACAATTTCTAACTATGACATTGTTCATTACACAGGAAGTTTTATTCACAAAAATGCACGAAGCAAACGTTTTCCACAATTATACCAAATGCATTTATATACAGCTAGTGGTTTTGAAGGATTGAAAAAAGAATTAGCAAGTCCATTATCAAAAAGTGCTATTTTACATATCAAAAAAGGGAAACACGGAAAGCGAGTTGGTAAAAAAGTAAGTACTACAACTGAAAAGTTAACAGCAAAAGAGGAACTTGCAGTAGCGAATGAAGTGCCTGTGAATTATATTAATGAAAATAATGGTCCTAATGAAACTGACTTGCCTACAGAAAAGGCAAATCAAGGAAGAAAAGATATTATAATTCATATTAATAAAAATGGAAAATTTCTTGTCAATTATGAACATAGCTGCGATTTGGAAGAACTCAATACATTCATAAAGTTAGAACTTGCCAAAATTCAACACAAAAGAGCAAGAACTGGTTTAATTATTTATGATGGTTATGTAAAAGACAAACTTACTGCTGCTATTGCTGCTGCTGAAAAAGCATTAAAAGACCTTAAAATTCGCAACATTGACCTTATGAGTTCTAAAGATGTTCCGCCACCGCCACCGCCACCACCAGTGCCTAAAAAGCCCGTGATAATAGAGGTCGAAGAAGTCAACCCACCTAAACCAAAGAAGCCAGTAGCTGTTGAAGTGATAGAAATTGAAGTGCCAGAACCTAAAAAACCAGCGGTTATTGAAGTGAAAGAAACTGCCTATCCAAATGTAACTGAAGAACGCGCAAAAGCTATCAGTAAGATGCATCAAAATATCAAAGGGCAAAACGTTAAGACAATGATTATTAATGGTAAAAAGCATTATTATGTTGTCAAAAATGGTATAAAATTCATTTACAATGAAGAAAGTCAATTGGTAGATGAAAACGGGAAAAGATTACCGCCACCGCCGCCAATAAAAAAAGAAGGCAAAAAAGTTGGGGAAGCATCTAAAAAATCATCTGAATGGAAAGATGTAGCCTATTTTTCAGAAGAAGAAAAGCAAACTGGGTACATCAACATTAATGGTGAAACCTTTTATTACACAACTAAAAACGGACAGAAATTAATATACAATCGTTTTGGCAGACCTGTAGATAAAAATGGAAAAGAATTGCCGCCACCACCGCCAAAAAAGAAAGATGAGGCTAAAAAAAATACCAAAAAAAGTAATAGAACTCGCTTGGTAGGTACAAAACATGTTCCTGATAAAAATGCTACAACAATATCGTTTCCAACAGTAAATGCAGGAAATATTGTTTCGCACATAAAAGTAATGAACAGACATAATGCTGTGTTTTATTTTAATGAAAAACGGATCACGTATAGAGAAGCGTTGCGTATGGTACGAAAAAATAAAAACTTGCATGTATATTCACAAATTGAAACTGAAAATAGCAGCGCTTTTGTAAAGCTTTCAGAATCATAACTTTCTAGATACAAACCCTATAATAAAAGTTCTTACACTCGATTTAAGTTAAAATCTTGTCTAGGAACTTTTCTTTTATATATCTTTAAAACATCCATCAAATAACAATCATATCATGAAACAATTACTTTTTTTACTACTCTTATTCCTTTGTATTTCATGTGTGAAAGAAGAAGAAAAACTTGCTTCAATGGAAGTCAAAACAGACGCAGTAGCGTTTATAGAAATTCGGAATTCGATTGATGGAATTACACTTTGGGATCATAAAACAGATACGATTTATCCGAATGAAAAAAATGAATTTTTATTTACAAAAGATATTAAAATACCTGAATTTGTGAGTATTAAAATTGGCGATACACGCTTGAACTCAATTTTACTACCTGGAAAAAAAGTGAAAATTACTTCACTTGATTCTACTTATGTTTTTGAAGGAACAAACAAGGCAGGAATGCAATTTTTAAATGATGTAGAGAGACCCAATTTTTATATGTCCGAATCTAATAAATATAAAAATGATACTACTGCAGTTCAAGTGACCAAAAAGATGGAAACTTTAAAAGTAGCTGAATTGAAAAAGCTTCAGAAACTGGTAAAAGATCAGGAAATTGATGCCGAATTTGAAAAAATTCTCAAACAAGAAATTGATTATTTTTATGCTTTACGAACTTCACAAATTGTTACCGTAAAACAATATGGAAAAACTCCAATTGCTGCTGATTTAATTTTGTTAATTGATGAAACTGTACAAAAATATCCTCTAGAAACTAGTTATAAAACGAGTACTTGGAGTATGTATGCAGAGACAATTTTAAAAGAAAAAAGAACGTATGATGTATTAACTGAAGGAACTATTACAAAAGATACATTATCAAGTTTCTATAAAAGAGACGCATTACATCCGTTTTATTACAACATGATAAGTTCGTATGAAAACAAAGAAGTTGCAGAAAAAGCGGCGGCAACATATATTATTAGTGAAGCAAAACAGCGTAAATTTGAAAAAAGCTTGATTTCAGTATATGAACAATTTCAAAAAGACTTTCCAAATAGTATATACGAATCATACTTAACACCAGATATTGATGAAATTCGTGAATATTATGTGAAAATTTCTGGAGAAATGCCAGCTAGTGTAAAATTCTATGAAAATGAAAATATTGCAAGTTTGAACGATTTATTATCAGATTTAAAAGGTGAAAAATATTATGTTGATCTTTGGGCAACTTGGTGTAGTCCTTGTAAACGAGAATTTAAACACAATGATGAATTGAATATTTTGCTTAAAGAAAAAGGGTATAAAAAACTTTACATTTCGTTAGACAAACCTGAACAACGTGCAAAGTGGAAACAAGACATCAAGTATTTCGACTTAAGTGGTTTACATTTATTAGCTAGTAAGAAATTTTTTGTAGACTTCGAAACAAACCATTCCTTAGCAGATGGTTACATTACGATTCCTCAATATTTAATTATTGATGCAACAGGTAATTTGGTCACTAATAATGCGCCACGACCTAGTCAAATGGAGAAACTTCGTGAATTTTTGTAACATTTACAGGAATCCTGCGTTCTTATAGTATCATCATCATTCAAAAGACTTTTTTATGTTAAAACAATTTTTCCTCGTTTGTTCGGGCGTTGACCTCAACTTGGTCCGCGACTGTAGCGATGGCGAACAAACCAAATATGCTGGAATTGGCGCTACCGTATTTTTTACTGCTCTCATGGCTTTTATAGCAAGTAGTTATGCTTTATATACCGTTTTTGATAATCCATTTGCCGCAGTTGGTTTTGGACTTATTTGGGGATTGCTAATTTTTAATTTAGATCGCTTTATCGTTTCTACACTTCGAAAAAGAGAGAATAAATTTGATGAAATTTTACAAGCAACACCTCGTATTATTTTAGCTGTAATTATTGCCGTTGTTATTTCCAAACCCTTGGAATTAAAGATATTTGAAAAAGAAATCAATCAGGTTTTATTAGAGCAAAAGAATGAGCTTACACTTGAAAACAAAACACAAATTGCACAACAGTTTACGCCTGAAATTGAACAAATTAAGAGTGAAATTACACAGCTAAAAAATGATGTCGTTACGAAAGAAAAAGAAGTAAACGATTTATATGAAACCTTTATTGCTGAAGCTGAAGGACGTAAAGGAACTGAACTTGTTGGTAAAGGTCCAGTGTATAAAGAGAAAAGAGAAAAACATGATGCCGCGTTGCAAGAGTTACAATCTTTACGAGCTGAAACCAGTGATAAATTAGCGGTAAAAGAACTCGCTATTACAGATTTAGTTGAAAAACAAAAAACACAAGAAACTAATACACAACCTATTATTGATGGTTTTGACGGATTGATGGCACGCGTAAATGCATTGGGAGAATTGCCTTGGCTTCCTTCCTTTTTTATCTTTTTATTGTTCTTAGCCGTAGAAACATCTCCAATTTTTGCAAAATTATTTACTTCAAAAGGTGAATATGATGTAAAATTACAAGATGCCGAAGATGCAGTGAAAACGTGGGTTGCACAAAAAGTACATCAGCGAAAAACCTTATTGGATACGGATGTTGCTCTAAATAATAAAGTATACGCAGATATTGCTGAAGAAGAAGAATTGTACACGCACAAACGCAAAAAAGCCCGTGAATTGATGAAATTACAAGCAGATGCTTTCTTTAATTTACAGAAGAAACAGTTCTAACTTAACTTGTTAGTTTGTAAGACTTTTTAAATGTTTAATCATTCGTTGTTGTGCTTTGGCTTGTGCAATTTGTAGACTTGTGGCAAATTCACTTTCTGCAATTGCACGGTATAAAACTTCACCGTTTTTGTAAACTATCCACCAATATTTGCTGTCTTGAATATATTCTGCTTTTAAATGATAGCCATCATCTGTGATGACTTCCTTAAATTTTTTATCTCCTTTCCATCTCATTTTTTAAGTAGTCCCTTTTTTTAAAGAATAAAAAATAAGAAATATATTGCAAACAATCTCAGTTACTGACGTTAAATGTTCTGAAAGTGAATATAGTAGTCATGAAACTGATGTAGAATGTTCTCTATCATAAAAGATTGAGTCGTTGCATAAGTTCCTTCTTGTTGGCTCTACTTACTGGAATTACATCTTGTTTTATCAACACACTATTATCTTCAATATCTACAATTTTTGTGGTATTTATAATGTAAGAACGATGCACTTTTAAGAATAAAGAGCTTGGCAACTTTTCTTCTATTTTTTTAAGTGTAGAATGTACAATATAGTTTTTGTCTTCTGCCTTTATTTTAATGTAATCACCTTTGGCTTCTATAACACAAATATCTGGAATGTTTATTTTTACCAGACGACGATCAATATTTACATACAAATCATTTCCTACGCTAGCCGTATCATCAGAAGATGTAAGTACAGGTTCTTCTGCTTTTGCTGACGCATTTCTATCTTTCATACGACCAACAGCTTTTCCAAAGCGTTCTGGCGTGATTGGTTTTACCAAATAATCAACAACACAATCGTACTCAAAAGCATCTAAGGCAAAGTTTTTATCAGAAGTAGTTAATATAATTTGTGGCGGATTTTTCAACGTTTGAATAAAATCAAACCCAGAAAATGTTGGCATATGTATGTCTAAAAAAATAAGATCAACTGTATCTGAGTTTAAGTATTTTATAGCATCAATTGCATTATCGAACTCTTCTTCAATAACAAGTTCTTCTATTTTTTTACAGAGCTGTCTCGTAATTGCTCTTGCTGTTGCTTCATCGTCAACAATTATACACTTCATAAGTAGGTAGGCTTAAATTTTGGTTAAAAATTCTTCCATGTTTTGCAAAATCCTCATAAACATATTATATCCACTTGAATCGTCTTTTCTTAGCGCTTCTTCAAAGGAAGCGGCAAACTCATAGCTTTTTTCAAGTCCCAAAATACTAATTTTATGTTTAATTTTATGCACGAGTTCAGCGGAATTTTGATAGTTTTTATCAAGTATGCTTTGTACAAAAGCTTCTTTTTCGGTAGGAAGTTCTCTTTTTAAGATCGAAATCATGCTTGCTTCAAACGCTTTGTCACCATCAGAAAGCATGTGTATGTATGATAAATTTGGAGTGTCTAATTGCATATTATTTCCGTATTGTGAAAAAGAATTTAGTTCCTATGTTCTCTTCTGATTCTACGTAAATTTCCCCATTGTAGAGTTCTATAATTTTTTTTACGATAGATAATCCAATTCCTGTTGATTTGCCCTTTTCATTAAGTGTTTGGAATATTTTGAATATTTTATCATGGTAATTTTTGGCAATACCAACTCCATTATCTTCAACTGAAAATTTCCAAAACTTTTCCTGTTCTTCAAACGTCACTTCTATTTTCCCATCCTTCTTATCAACATAATTAATGGCATTACTAATTAGGTTTTGAAATACTTGCTTGATGCGTGTTTTATCTGCTTGTATTACTGGCAAGTTTTCTGGATATACGAATTTGATATGATCTGGAATGTATAAAATTGTTTGAATATCTTCTAAAATATCCTTTATGCCAACATTTTGTACGGTAATGATATTTTTATCGCTTACGCTAGAATAACGCAAGATACCATCAATAAGCGCATCCATTTGTTCTAACTTATTATTGAGCTTGTCAAAAGTTTCTGTGGCATTGTCATCCAGCACTTCTTCATAATCCTCTTGAAACCAAGATATTAATGCATTTATGCTTCGCAAAGGAGATTTTAAATCGTGCGAAACTATATGTGCAAAATCATGAAGTTCTTTGTTACTTCGTTGTAAATTATCAAGTAATTCTTTGTTTTGACTTTCCGCTTCAATAGTACGTTCTAAGTTTGCGGCGTTTGTTAATTGAATCGACACTAAATCTGCAACATTTTTTAGTAAACGCAAGTGTTCTTTCGTGAAAAAACTTTTTGCTGAGTTTTCTGAATCTATCACACCAATTACATTTCCATCAACAATAATTGGAACTGTAATTTCCGAATATCTTCTTTTATCATCTACAACATAGCGTTCATCTTTGCTTGTGTCATGAATCAACGCTGCTTTTCCTGTTTCGGCTATATTTCCAACAATTCCTCTTCCAAATGGAATAAATATTTTGTCAATAATTTCTTTGTTCTCATCAACTTTTGCACCGTAACCTGCTATTTGTTCCAGTACTTTATTTTCATTATTTACAAGATATACGACGCAATCTTCAAACTCTAAATCACGAGCAATTACGTTGGCAATTTCCCAAGCAATGTCATGAATATTTAGTTTTCCAATAAATGAACGTGTTAAGTTGTTGAGTGTGCTCAACATTAAATGTCTTTTATGTTTTTCTGTAACGTCTTGTACAAATGCCAACTGATATTTCACCGCTCCTGAGCTGTCTCTAATTGCTGTAACATTTGTTTCTGATAGAAAGTAAGTTCCATCTTTCCGCTTGTAGCGTTCGGTAAGATCGTACCTATCTATTTCGCCAGCCACCATTTGATCATAATACATCTGAGATTCTTCGTGTGCTTCTTGATAAGATAAGTTTTCTACCGGAACGCCGAGTAATTCTTCTTCAGAATATTGTGTGAATTTTTGAAATGCTTGGTTCGTTTTTATGATATTTCTATCTTCCGCTAGTACAATTCCGGCTAATGAATTGTCTACAATAGCGGCTAGTTGTTCTTGTTGCTCATCAAAAATAGTGGTGTCTTTTTTCGACTGTGTGATATCGCGTACAATTCCTTGTGCTGCAATAATTCGTCCTTCTTCATTATAAATTAGACTCGAATTGATCTGAACCCATTTTACTTCTTTTGTTTTTGTGTAAACTCTGGCTTCGTAGTTTTCAAAAGAACCATCTTCAATCAATTTTGCAAAAGAATTCATTGCATATTCAAAGTCTTCTTTGTAAATAATGTTTACTACATTCAAGTCTTCTTTTTTGATATCGTATCCAAAAAGCTTTACAGCTGCATCATTCATTTTGATGACATTTCCCATGATATCCATCAAAACAAAAGAGTCGAGAATGTTTTGAAAAACACCATCAAATTCGATCGTTTTTTTCTGAAGTGCTTCTTTTACTTCTAGAAGCTCGCTAGTGCGATGTAGCAAAAGTGCTTCTGCTTTTTCGCGGGCTTTTTTTTCGTTTTGTAGCGCTAGTTTTAGGGTCTGAATTGGGTCTTTCATTTAAACGCAAATCTAAATTGATTCGTATTTTGCGTTGAATATACTAAATTCCGCATAAATTACAGACGTTTAACCTAATTAACCGACGATCTACACAGTTTGTATACCGTGTACTATGAGATAAAATGTATAGGAAAAAGAATTATGGTTTAGAAAGTAATCACTTCATTTACCATCCAATAATCGATAACACGTTGAATTTTAAGAATATAATCTTCGTATCGTAATGGTTTTATGATGTAACCAGCAATTCCTAACTTGTAACTTTCCAACATATCTTTATGATTGTTAGAAGTTGTTACGATAATTGCAGGAATATAACGCAAATGTTCGTCCTCCTTGAGTTCTTTTAAGAATTCAAGTCCGTTCATTTTTGGCATATTTAAATCGAGTAAGATGACATTTGGAAGCTCTTCCTTTTTTTTCAAAATAGCAAGTGCTTCTTCTCCATTCTTAGCTTCAAGTATACGATGTTTAAATCCTAGTTTTTTTAAAGACCTTTTAAACTTCATTACTTCAATCTCATCATCCTCGATAAATAAAAACGAAAGATTTTCTACCATTGGCGTTAATGTTATATCTCCAATCACAACGTAAATTTCTTATTTATATGTTAGATAAAAAACATCTTTCGATTAAACTCAATTTAAAATAGGTTGAATGGTCTTTTAAGTTAGACTAATGGTTTTTGGAATTATGTGCTTTTTGTCGATTATGCATTGTTTTTAATGATGTTCTCATAATGTCTTTCCAAATTTGTAGGATTATAAACACGTTTTGCACTTGGCGGGTATTTTGCTAAAAGTCGTTTAGGGCGAATTGGTCGTTTTGTGAAATTTCCGCCACAATTTGGGCATGTGTTTTTCAGAATTGTTGTTACACATTCTTCACAATAGGTACATTCAAATGTACAAATAAGTGCATTTGTAGCATCAAAAGGTAAGTCTTTATTGCAATGTTCGCAATTTGGTCTTATTTCTAACATAGTTTCTTTTGACGTATTAGTAATTTTTGAGTTCGGCTTGTTGCCTTTTAGTCATGCCTTTTACTACCAATTCGTAGGAATGATCTATTAAATTTTGTACAAATTCGTTGGAAAGTTCGTGTTGAAATAGTTCTATGGTATTCCAATGTTTTTTACTCATATGAAATCCTGGCGTAATACTTTCATATGTTTCGCGAAGTTCTATTGATTTTTTAGGATCGCATTTAAGATTTACTGCCGCCAATCCTTGTTCCCACTTTTTTAAAGAAGTTAATGCAAACATTTTTCCCAAAACTTTAAATACTAGTGTGTCTTGATCAAAAGGAAATTCTTCAGTAACAGCAGGTTTTGAAATACAGTATTGATGAAGTAATTCAATATTCATACAATTAAATTTTACACAAGATATAAAAAACTGTTGAATACCGTATTTTATAGAAATTACTGGATATTTATATCTGACTTTGTAGTGGTATTATTTTTATTTTTTGATTTAGACTTTGCTTCAATTCTATGAACTGGCGCAATATCTAAACTTACAAGAACATCATTTAGATAGTAAACTACTTTATCAATTAGAGGCATCTTTTGCATTCTTTTATTATTTGTTGCAAATATACAGCTAGATTCTTAATTTGTAGGTTATCCTAGCTTTAAATCAACATAAAATATGCGTAAAATGTGTGTTTTAAATTGTGGATTAATGTTTTTTTAGATATGAAATATCATCATCTGGAAGTTTTAATTCGGAATAGTCTAATTCCCAACCAATTGTTTCTACAATTTTTTCAATGATTAATATCGCATCTAACGCTTCCTTTTTTGCTGTTTGAATAAGTCCACTTTGCGGAACTTTATCTACAATATGTTGTTTTGCCGCTTTGTTGAGTACTGTTAAATCGCCTGCTCCAAATTTGTTTAACAAACCATCTTTTTTGTCGTAATAGGTAAAATCTGTTTCTACCGTTAAAATTTCAGGTTGTGGAAAATGTAAAATTCGGACTTGCTTTTTTTCTTTATCAGCTTTCAAGCGAAGTTTTTTTAAATCGTAACCAACACTTGCTTTCGCTTTTATTACAACAAGCGCTCGTTTTTTGCTAGAAATTAATCTTAAAAAATGCTCTGATCTATCTTCATAGTGATAAATTTCACTAAAATCACCTTCGACAGTAGTAAGCTTACAAACACTTTTTATTTTGTCTAATAATAAATGTGATTGACGTATTGTCAACTGTTCTTTTTGTTTCTTTCCTAAGTAGCTATACACAAAATACGAGGCAACACCTCCAAGCAATAGTGCTAAAAATATATCCATACAATATCAGCATTTACAATAATTATACCTTAATTATTGGAATACAAATTTACATTAATTTTAAGCAATTGTAAGAAATGTTGTGTTTTGCAGCAAAATTAGGATTCATTATTGAATTCCTAAAATTCTATTTCGTGCTTCGTTGATTTCTTTTTCTTCTTCTTGTGTCCTAACAAAGAGTTGTATTATTGCATTTTCAATATCTTCGTTTTCATTAAGTCCGTTAAAAACATTTCGAATCATGGAAGAACCATATGCTTTTCCATTTCTACTTGTAATTTTCTTTTCTTTTAAGATTTTTAAGACACCATCTGTATAGTGATATCCCAAAACTTCTTTGAGTTTTCTTCTTTGTTCTTCGTTTATCATTTTGGGTTCTTGAATTTATCCATATATTTACTAATTGTTAGTTTGCTACTGATTTAGTATTGATTTTATGACGCTTTTTGCAATTGACAGTATACTATTACAAACTATTTTCTATAAAACTAAACATTTTGTAGCATAATTTCTAATTATTATGAAAATAATCGACAGAATAATCCTCTTTATAAAGCATAAAAACTTGAGTATGCGTGCGTTTGATATGTCTATAGGCGTGGGAAACGGATACACTAGCAAGCAATCGAAGTCAGGCGCTTCTGTCGGTAGCGATGTTTTGGAGAGAATAATCGATGTGTATCCAGACTTGAGTCCACTTTGGCTGGTAACTGGAAAAGAACCTATGATTCTTACTGTGGAGACTTCTGAAGAACCACTTCCAGATTATGGAAAATCTATTGACGAAATTTTAGAAAGTAAAATTAAACGTATCGTAAGAGAACAACTAAAAGATTTTAGTGACAAATTGGAAAATTTTCCAACACTTGATCAAATTAGTAAAGAAATTCAGAAGAATTTAAAAGGAAAATAACCTATTTTCTATCTTCAAAAAACTGCCTTAATTATACGTAAAAAACTGCAACTACAGTATAAAATTGGGCACCTTTGTAAATATCAAAACGAATTATGTATATTTACGAATTGTTAAACTTGTGCTGATTTACTGTCAGTACGCATAACCTATAGCATATATTAAATCTTATTTTCTATAAAAATGGATTTCTCTATGACTTAATTTCTCTATCATGAAAATAATTGATCGAATCGTAAAATTCATAAAATACAAAAATCTAAGCATGCGTGCATTTGATATTTCAATTGGCGTTGGCAATGGATATACAAGTAAACAAGCAAAAACAAAAGCTTCCGTTGGAAGTGATGTGTTAGAAAAAATTATTGACCAATATCCCGATTTGAGTCCGCTTTGGCTCTTAACTGGCGAAGGCGATATGGCTATTGATCCAAAGAAAATGACAGATGAACCACCTCTTGAATATGGCAATTCTATAGATGAAATTATCGAAAATAAAATCAAACGTATTGTTGAAAAACAGTTTAAAGAGTTCAATGATAAGCTTGATAACTTCCCAACTTTAGAACAAATTCGTAAAGAGATTCAAAAGAATTTGAAAAAAAACTAGTTATATATTACTTTTTAATTTTGTATAAAATTGGTTTACTTGGAGTTGCATCATTTTCAAAAGGTGCAATTTGTAAGTTTAGATAATATGCACCATCTTCTATACGATTTGCAACATATATAAACTCAGTAATTGTTGCGTTTAATCGGATGTTTCCGTTTGTATTCCAAAAAGCATTGTGCGCCAATAATTCGCCATCATCTTTTTCTTTATCCACACTTGGAAGATCTATTAATAAATGATCAATTCCTTTTTCTCTAAGATATATAGCAGCGTCTTCCGTAAGATAAGGCGGATTCGTGTGCGAATATTGCATGCTTTTTTTGTCTGTAAAGTTTGGAAGTGTTCTAATAACAATTGCTTCTCGTTTTTTGTTTCCGATAGCAAATTGTAATTGCTTTTTTGAAATAATATAATCTTTATCTTGTTTTTCAGGAACTACCGTAATTACCTCAGCATAAAAGAAAAAACGTTTTAAGTTTTCATTTATAGAATGTATTTCTTCTGTAATATGTCCAACACATTCTGTATGTGTTCCATGCGCATGCGGATTGAAATGTATGTTGTTAAAGTTTACATCACCACCTTCTTTTACGTTTCCAACCCATTCATCCGTACGAACTGGAAAAATTTTAGGTTCTTCAACATACCAAGCATTTACATTTTCTTTTGAAGCGCGTAGCGGAATTGAAATGTCTAACGGTTTTGATAAATCAATTTGATGCTTTGTCGTTTTTCGTTGAATGGTACAGATCATTTTTTACAGGCTTTGGTTTCTCACCCAAAATTACGCTAAAAAGTTAGATTATACCTTAAAAAAATCTGAAGCAATTCCGTCACATAGAAATTTTCCTTTTTGTGTCGTTTTTATAATGTCTGCATTCTGTTCGAGCGTTTGCTGTGTAAGATGTGTTTTTGCCAATTTTAAAGTGTGGACTTTATATGTTTCTCCAAATTCTTTTTGAATATACGCCATAGAAATTCCCCAAATGGTTCGCAAACCTGTCATCACATATTCGTTGTATTGATCGTTTAACGAAAGTGTTTCTGTCGTAGATGGCAATTTTTCTTCTTGAATGTTTTTGATATAGATTGCATTGTTAGCAATATTCCAACTTCTTGTGGTTTTGTTAAACGAATGCGCACTTGGACCAATTCCAATATATGTTGCGCCTTTCCAATACGATGTGTTGTGTTTTGAGAAATAATCAGGTTTTCCAAAGTTTGAAATTTCATAGTGTACAAAACCTTGTTTGGAAGTTTCTTCCACCAATACATTAAAATGTGCCAACGCTTCTTCTTCTGAAACATTTGGATACGTTCCTTGTCGGATGAATTTTTCCAATGCCGTTTTTGGTTCTACTGTAAGTGCATAACTTGAAATATGTTTGATGCCAAAATCGAATGCAATTTTAAGGTTTTCTTTCCATTGTTGCATGCTCATGGTAGGAACCCCGTAAATGAGATCGATTGTGATGTTATCAAAATATTGTGTTGCAATTGTTAAAGACTTGTTGGCTTCGACAGCAGCATGTGCACGATTCATGAGTTTTAAATCAGTATCAAAAAATGATTGTATTCCGATACTTAACCGATTGATTGGAGAAGCCGCCAATTCTTTTATTTTTTCTTCTGATAAATCATCTGGGTTTGCTTCAAGCGTAATTTCTGGAGTTGCTGAAACCGTATAGTTTTCTTGAATAACCTCTAGAATTTTATTTAATTCGGCCAACGATAGTAAACTTGGCGTTCCACCACCGAAATAGATGGTTTCAACCGTAATATTATTCAATTCAGTTTTACGAAGTTGTAATTCTTTATGAATCGCTTTAAGCATATTCTCTTTTTTCGCTAACGAGGTTGAAAAATGAAAGTCACAATAATGACATGCTTGTTTGCAAAATGGTATATGTATGTAAATTCCAGCCATTAGCTATTAAAAGAAACAATTAACATTGATAGCCCGAAACTACAAAGTATATATAAGAATACAGCTAGAAAGTATGCAATAATTCCTTTGAGAACGGTTTTGAAAGTCACTTTTTGAAATAGTGACATAATTGCATACATAAAATAAATCAACATTAATAAAAGCGGAATGGAGCGCATATTTAATGGAAGTTTATTGATGAAATACATGAAGCATGAAACCATAAATGTATAGATTCCAACTAAGTAAAATGCAATTGCAAAATATTCTGCTAACGTATGTCGCTTTCTAAAGACTAATTTTAATGAAATACCAATGGAAAACACAAAGAAGAATAGAAAGTTTGTAATGTTACTTCGCATAAATTCTCCAGCTTGGTACGCCATACTTTGCGCACTTTCAGAAACACTTTTGAATGTTTCATCCTTTATAGGGTCAGAATTGAGAATTGAACTTATTACTACATACAAAACCGTCATTAAGATAAAAAAGGAAACAGGTTTGTAATACCTTTTCCGCTTTCCTTCAATAAACTCTCTAAATACTTTCCTTGGATTAATACATAAATATTTCAATGTTACCATCAAAGGCGCATTTATAGAAAAGAACATATCTAGAATTTCTTGAAACGTCTCTTTTATAGTAATCTTTGAAACTGTTGACTTCTGTCCGCATGTAGCGCAATAATTTCCAGTTAGTGGAGTATTGCAATTTTTACATATATCAGACGAAGTCGTTGTATCCATTTGAGAAATTCTAATTGTTTGAGCAACGAACTGCTAAACGTACAATGACGAGTATAAATATAATTACACTACCGGCTATTCGCCATCCAGAAACTGAGTTTCCATTTTCATCTACATAATCACCTTCATCTAATACGGCTTGCCGCTGAATCATTTTTTGTTCTTCTTTTTCATCTTTAACAAAATCAGGGCATTGACTCAAGAATGTCGGTTTTTGATTTGTTAATCCACATACAATACCTTCAGAAGAGGAAAAGGATTTGTTTACACATTTTTTACAGAATTCTAATTGGTAACTCATACAGTTTTAATTTGGTTGTTTAGCGAAAATATCAAAATCATTCAATATTTATCAAAATTTCAATTTACTTTTTTACTCTTTTTTCATTTTGTTTTACAAAACTTGCCCAGCCAGAATAATTTTTCCCTATTTCTACTCTTCCTTGATTGTAAAAGTGACAAACAGCCGCTGCCAAACCATCTGTAGAGTCTAAATTTTTTGGAAGTGTTTTTAAGCCAAGTAAACTTTGTAACATTTTGGCAACTTGCTCTTTGCTAGCATTTCCATTACCTGTGATTGCCATTTTTATTTTTTTAGGGGAATATTCTGTAATTGGTACTTCGCGAGATAAACCAGCCGCCATTGCAACTCCTTGTGCTCGACCAAGCTTTAACATCGATTGTACGTTTTTTCCAAAAAAAGGTGCTTCAATTGCTATTTCGTCAGGATGATACGTATCAATCAATTCAATTGTGCGTTCAAAAATTAATTTTAACTTTAAATAATGATCGCTGTATTTTTGTAATTGAAGTTCATTTAGTTGTAAAAACTCCATCTTCTTCCCTACTATTTTTATCAACCCAAAACCCATAATTGTTGTTCCTGGATCAATTCCTAATATGATTTTTTCTGTCTTCAATTACGTTTTTTAGAATATTTTTAATAAATTTTAATTATTTTTCTTACAATTTTATTAGTTTTACCCTGCTTTCTATATTGCATAGCAAAAGTTAACGATTATGTAAATTTATGTAACGAAATGCTTTTCTTTGTAGCATGCGCACCACGGTATCTCACAAATCTAAGCAATTCTTAGCTTTGGTCATAAAACTCGCTATTGTTATTGGAGCAGCTTATTTTATATATAATAAGTTGAATTATAACGAACAATTAGATTTTGAGACGTTTGTTGCGCAACTGAAAGCCATAAAACTTACTAATATACTTGTTATTTTGACACTTTTTTTAGCAACATTTTGCAATTGGTTTTTAGAAATTTTAAAATGGAAAACACTTGTTTCTCATTGCAAACAAATTTCTATTTGGGAAAGTACCGCACAATCGTTGGGCGGACTTACCGCTTCACTTTTGACACCCAATAGAGTTGGCGAATATGGCGCTAAAGCATTGTATTTTAAAAAATCTGAACGCAAATATATTGTTGGGTTAAATTTTCTTGGAAATACAGCCCAACTCATTACTACATTACTTTTTGGTGTGCTTGGATTTTCTTTTTTTGTGTATCAATTTCATATTGAATTGCCTTGGACTAAAATTGCTCGCATGAGTGGATTTTTAGGAATATTTGGACTCTTATTTTTCTTGGTCACAAAACAGAAGCGTTTTCAAATAAAAGGATATTCTTGGAAAAACTTGAAGAATTTTGTTCAAAATATTTCAACAAGTATTCATCTTAAAAACCTTAGTTTTTCCATACTTAGATATTTAATTTTTTCGCATCAATTTTACTTTTTAGTACTCCTTTTTGGAACTGAAATTTCTTATGTAACTATGATGAGCGCAATTATTGCTATGTATTTGATTACTTCGATTATTCCAATGCTTTTTATTTTTGATGTCATTGTAAAAGGAAGTGTTGCCGTTTGGCTATTTGGCTATTTACAAATTCCCGAATTACATACTTTAAGTGTTGTAGCATTGATGTGGGTTTTAAATTTTGTGATTCCAAGTATCGTTGGAAGTTATTTTGTATTGAGTTTTAATCCTTCGAAAAAAGAAGATAATGTAGCATCAGTATGATAGATATTTTTTTGTGTACTATTATCACGCTATACATAATTATGATTGGTAGTTTTGTATTTGGTTTTTGGAAGCAACCAACTATTAAACAACAACAACATATAAATCCAGTTGTAGATTTCTCAGTGATTATTCCTTTTCGGAATGAAGCAACATATTTGCCAACATTGTTAAATTCAATAACACAATTACAGTATCCTAAAACGAAGGTTTCTTTTTGGTTTATTGATGATGATTCAGA
The DNA here is from genome assembly GCF_965283645.1 of Kordia sp. GTDB lineage: Bacteria > Bacteroidota > Bacteroidia > Flavobacteriales > Flavobacteriaceae > Kordia. The sequence goes on from NZ_CBDIPG010000001.1 coordinate 2,235,925, forward strand.
AGATAACTCAAGTGAAATTATTCAACAATTTAGCGAACAACATCCAAGCATTACGATTACAATTCTAAAAAATAAACGCGTTTCAAGTTCTCCAAAAAAAGATGCAATTCGTACAGCAATTAAAGAAATTAAAAGTCATTGGATTATTACTACAGATGCAGATTGTTTGTTTCCACCAAATTGGTTGCAACTATTCAATCAAGAGATATTTTTAAAACGTCCAAGAATGATTGCGGCGCCTGTTACATATACAAATATTACATCATTTTTTACATATTTTCAATTACTTGATTTTTTAAGTTTACAAGGTGCAACTATTGGAAGTTATGGTTTGCGAACGCCTTTTATGTGCAATGGAGCCAATTTAGCGTATCAAAAAGAAGCTTTTTTAGAAGTACAAGGGTTTGCCGGAAACGACACAATAGCAAGTGGTGATGATATTTTTTTATTTGAAAAATTTATCAAAAAATGGCCTAATAGAGTACATTATTTAAAATCTAAAGACGCTATCATTCACACGTTTCCTGTAAGTTCGTTTCAAGAATTAGTTGCGCAACGTGTTCGTTGGGCTTCCAAAAGTGCCAAATATAATTTGGTGCGAGGAAAGTTTGTTGGAGTTATCGTAATGTTGATGAATGTTGTGTTTTGTTTGCTTCCTATTTTATTGTTTCTCACAACTATTTCTTGGAAATTAATCGTATTCGTAGTGCTTTCAAAATTTATTATTGATGGTATTTTACTATATCAAACTTTTCAATTTACTGAACAAAAATTTCGTCTTCATTATTTTATAGTAAGCACAATCATATATCCGTTTTTTACTGTATTCATATTCTTCAATTCGCTATTCAAGTCATACACTTGGAAAAATAGAGAGTTTACGATGTAACCTAAAAAAGTTAATTCTACATAAAAACAGCAATACCCTACCGATCTTTACAAAAAACATATTATTTTTAAAGTAATAACCAATCAATTTACCACATGCAAACTACTACCACTTGGTCTTTTATAGAAAAAATTGGCTTTAGACTGTTCTTTGTTTACTGCTTACTATTTATACTTCCTTTTCCACTAAACACGTTTGATTTTTTATCAGATATCACACTATTTTACGATGATGTTACCTGGAAAAAAATTGTTTCTCTAGTCAGTGAAAACGTCTTTAATATTCCGTTTGATAGCTTAGCAATGCCGCGCGGAAGTGGCGACACAACTTATAATTATATTCAACTATTTTGTTTTGTAATAATCTCGGTTTTAATAACAGTAATTTGGTCTATTCTTGATCGAAAACGAAAAAATTACAGTCGATTACTTCAATTTTTCATCATATTTATAGCCTATTACTTGATATTTATCATGTTTACCTACGGATTTATTAAGGTGTATAAACTTCAATTTCCAGATCCATATTTGGCACGATTAATTCAACCTTACGGAGAATCATCTCCTATGGGAATTGCTTGGACCTTTATGGGCGCTTCCAAAGCGTACACATTTTTCTCTGGACTTTCCGAAATTATTGCAGGTTTATTGTTAATCTTTAGACGTACACGAACACTTGGCGGATTGGTTTGTTTTGGTGTCATGCTCAATATTTTTATGATGAATATGTGTTATGATATTCCTGTAAAAATCTTCTCTTTTCACTTAATGTTATTTGCGTTTTTCATTTTTATGCAAGACTGGAAACGCCTGTTTAGTGTTTTCTTTACGGCTTCTTCAGTTCCACCTAAAAGTTTTCCTAGTTATTTTGAAAAGCCCGAATTTAATATTGCAGCTATCGTGATTAAATTTCTTGTTATCGCCTTCTTTTTATATTCAAATATTTCAAGTGCAATCATACGAAACAAAGCTCGTGGACCATATGCCAAAAAAACAGCTCTATATGGAATATATAATGTAAATACTATTGTAAAAAATCAGGATACAATTCCATTACTCGTTACTGATGAGAATTTGTGGAAGAGAATTTTGATACAAAGAGCTAATTACATTTCAATCTATAATTTTAAAGATAAACGTACTCGATTTAAACTAAAATTAGATACTTTAACTAATACAATGAATTTTGAAAAACGTGAGGATTCTACAGATATTTATAATTTCACATATACATTAAAAGATAGTATTCTTACACTAAAAGGAACACATTTAAATGACACACTTCTTATTGAAGCAAAACAATTTGATTTGAAAAAGTTTAAGTTAATGAACAGAGGTTTTCATTGGATTAACGAACATCCATACAATCGATAAAAGTGTTATCCATCATGATATAAGCGTGAATCAAATGTGAATTTTTGAACCTTTATCACTTTAATCTGATGAAAATCAATATGTCTTGGATTCAAAATATAATTACATTCATCTCTAACAATTGCGGAAGGAACTTTTAAAACTGCATGGTTATTTTCTTCAACAAACTTTGTGAAAATTTCTTGCGTTTTACTGTTATAAGGAAAGGTATTCCAGTTTTTGGGTAGTTTTTTTAATTCATACACCGAAATTTCATCTGGTATTTCTACATGAACTAAAATTCGATCACTTGGTAAATCTTCAGTAATGTCTAAGTGCATTACAACTTCTAAATAGGAAAGGGAAATGTGTTGTGAAGTATATATGGCGCGCGTTCCGATTTCATTCCATCGACCGCCAATTTTTTCTGCGCCAATTCCTGAAAGCAAATCATTTTTACGCTTTGCTCTGTCTATTCTGTATACAATCATTAGGCAAAAATTCCGTAATCAATACGTCTAATTTCGTCAATAACTAATTTTACACCGTAACTTGTATCGAGTAATGAAAAAGGTGTTTGACTGCCTAAAACTTTGCTTTTTTTATTGAGCCATCGTGTAAATTTTTTTTCATCACCAAAAACTTCAAATCCTTTTGAATATACTTCGGCAATTTCAAATAAACGTTCGCTAACTTCTTTGTCATAACTATTTTTTTTAGATAATGTTGAGTACGAAGCAGGAACTATTTCTGATATCTTTGTCAAAGGTAAAGCGACTCGCAAGCTAAATTTTTTTAATTGTGAACGCGTAACGCCTGTGCGTGTTGCATGAATGATTTTTAGCTTATTTTGCGGGGAATCATTTCTATTATTTATATAGCTAGTTAAGGTTAGCGCTTCCATATTTTGAGTTATTTTACCTATAAGTATACGTAAATTTACGAATATTTTTTCGGAGTGTCGCCATTTGCTACATTTTTTTATTATTTTTAACAAAATTAACATATGAGTTTATTTGGGCTATCTACTTCAAATCCTGCTTTTACAGGTTATTTCTGGAATAATTCCGAAACGAAAAAAACTCAAGGAAAAATGACGCTTATTGGTGTTGTATTGAAGTCTGTATTTTGTTTACTACTTGTTTCCGGAGCTGCCGCCATTACTTGGAAACTCTATTTTTCTGGTGTCGATATTAAATGGTATACTACTGGCGGAATTATTGTTGCAATTATCTGTAGTATTTTAATTTCTGTGCGCCGTAAATGGATTGCTTGGCTTACAATTATATATGCCTTCGCAAAAGGACTATTTATTGGTGGATTTAGTGCTTATATGCACAAGAGCTATCCAAATTTACCAATACAGGCTATCATAATTACCTTCGTCACATTTATAACGATGTTGTTACTTTTTGTCTCTAAAATTATAAAAGTTACTCAAAAGTTTAGAAGTGTTGTCATTACAGTTACCACAACAATTTTCATTATTTACATTGTATCGTTTATTTTAACCTTTTTTGGAATTCAAATTTCGTTTATATACAATACATCTTGGTTTGCAATTGCATTTAATATTGTTGCCGCAATTTTTGCCGCGTTGAGCTTACTGCTCGATTTTGATTATATAAATCGTTACATGGGAAAAGCACACAAATCATATGAATGGTTTGCAACTTGGGGATTGTTAGTGACGATTATTTGGTTGTATGTAGAAGTATTACGCTTGTTGCGAAAACTTGCAATTCGATTCTAAAAAAATTACTCTTCAACATTTAAAATAATTGGCAACATAAACTTTGTTGCTACAGGAATGCCGCGTTTATTAGCGGGAGAAGCTTTTGGCAAACTGTTAATACTTGCATGAAGCAAACTATCTAACAACGGTAATTGTGCAGAAGTCAATTTATTTTTTTGAATAGCTTCAATTTTAATAATTCCTAATGTATCAATATATAAAGAAACTTGAATTGTATCACGAATAGTTTTGGAAACTACTAAATCATTTGTAGATAAACGCTCGTAAATTTGATCTGTAAGTGTTTGAAAAAAACAGTTTTTCTGTGCTTCTTTCTCTAAATAATCACAACTTTCAAACGAAGGGAATTCATCAACAGTATCCAAATTGATACTCTTCTTTTCTTCTGCTACAATAGTTTCTTCTTTTACAATAGAACCATTGATGTATTCACATGAAACACACACAAACAACAGTAGACAATATTTCCAAAGGTTTTTCATTCGTACAAATATCATGAAAAATACAACTTTTAGATATTTTGCAATAATTTTCTATTGGATTATTCTGATTTTAAGTGAATTTCCTCCTTCAACTCACGAATTCGAGTCTTTACAATTTTGATCATGTCTGTTTTTGCGTTGGGAAACTTCTTTAAAAAACGTTCATACATTTTAAGTTTTTCTTTTAAATCCGAATACAAATTATCTGCACATAAAGCCATCTGAAATTGTGCCGCATCGTAATCTGGATTTTCTTTTAAAGCTATTTTAAAATACTTCATCGCTGATTTATGATCTTTCTCATCAAAAGCTACCAAACCTAAAATATAATAATCGCCAGACGTATCTAACATTTTTGCCGCAATTGCTTGTGATGCGTGATGTGCAGCCTTTTTAATAACACCATCTTGATAGTATAACTTTGCCAATTGCGAATGATGAAAATAGTTGCCAGGATCACGCTTTAATGCTTCATTATAATAAGCAATTGCTTTTAAAATTTTTCTAACTCTGTACGCCGCAAAAGCAGCTTTTTCATATACATATTGAGTTGCTTTATTGCGCTTGATAATTTTTTCAAACCAAAATAACGCTTTCTTATATTTTTTTAATGCGTAATACAATTGTGCATTAAACCCTATAATTTTTAAATCTTCCGAATTATTTTTTAAACCAACATTGATAATATCTTCAACTTTTTCAAAATCTTTTTGCTGTAAATGATATACAATCAATTTATAAATACTTTTTTGATGTTGTGAATCGAGTTGAAAAGCCGTTTTATACGAATCAACATAATCATCAATATTAAGAGCTTCTTTTGACAAACCAATTTGATAATGAAAATTAGGATTGAGCGTATCTTTAGCTTTTAATTTTTCAAAAATTGTTAACGATTGTTCGTACTTACTCGTTGTAAAAAGTAATTTTCCATAATCGTACAATACAAGTGTGTTTAACGAATCAGTATGCAATGATTTTTCATAATTTTCAATTGCTTTTTTACTATTTCCTAACGCTTTATACGCTTTTGCAATTTGTATGGTTGCATACACTTTATTGTTTGATTGCTCGTAGACTTTTATTGCTTTTGAATAATTTCCAACACGATACAAACTATCAGCTACCGATACAGACAAAGTCGAAGATTGCGCTCCGACTTTGCTTGTTATTATACATGTGATGAATATAATAAGTACTCTATTCATAGTGTAAACTTATTGTACTTTAAATACGATTGGTAACATATATTTTATACTTACAGGACTTCCATCTTTCTCTCCTGGAGTAACTTGCGGTAACAATCTAAGTACACGTGTTGTTTCTTTTTCCAAATCTGGATGTGGTGCTCTTACCAAAACTTCTGATACGTTACCATTTTGATCAATGATAAATTTTGCGTAAATTTTATTGACACCAGTAAGTTTTAAATCTACCGCCAACTTTGTATTAAAGTTTTTATTCACATGTTTTTGCACATTTAGGTTGAAACAATTTTTTGAGTCTTCAAATGTTCCCGAATTTTCACAGCCTGGATACACTGGAGATGTATCAAGCATTTTAAAATCTACAGCTTCTTTTTCCAGTTCGCCCATAGCTATTACTTCTTCTTTACTTTTCTTTACCGAAGCTACATAATCCTCATAAGATTGTTGGACAATCTTACTTTCTTTATTCTGATCAAATAATTTTGAAGCTTCTTCATACAACGCTGATTGTCTATTAAATTGATCTTCTGTCAATATCCCATTTGGTTTCTTTTCTTCATGAATGGCGCTTATTTTATCCATAATGATTTTAAACTGCTTCTCCTTACCAAGTTCACTTACGGCTTCCGTTTTATCTTCAGAATCGACAATGGTAGTATCTTCACAAGACGTATAAAGCAGTGAAAGGACTAGTACTGGTACTAAAATTAAATACTTTAGTTTTAAAATTTGACGGGATTTTTGTTTTGTTAACATAATGATTCGTTTTTTAATTAATGAATGTTTAAAGAATTGATTGGTAAACGAAAAATGTTGTGTTTGAAAAACTTCAGCCAACAATTTTTCATAATAATCGGAGTTGTTATTTTCGTTTGCTACAGAAGCATCAGCAATATATTCATGCACTTCTGAAATTCGTTTTTGATAGATATATACTAACGGATTGAACCAACACAGAATGCGTAAAAGTTCAAAATATAATAAGTCAAGAGAATGTTTTTCACGAATGTGAACCAATTCGTGCGAAAGAATATCTTGTAGTTTTTCTTCGTTAATGTCATTTCCAATAAATACATATTTGAAAATTGAAAATGCCGCGCTACTATTCGGAATTTTGATAATTTTATAATTTCCTTGGTGCACAATAATTCCTTTTAATTTTAATCGAATTAATTGTACTATTTTATAAATAAACAATGTACTACTCACTGCAATTCCTATAATTAAATACCAATTCCAAGATGGTGCAATAACTTCAACCGCTTTTTCAGGAGTTAACACAATTTCTGGTAATAGAATGATATATTCTTGCGGAACAGCATTTTGAAAGCTTTCAATTTTAACAAAAGGCAATAAAAAAGAAATCAATGAAGAAAAAATTAAGTACATCCTGTTCCATTGAAAAAAGGTTTCTTTCTTAAGAAATAAATCGTAGGCCACTAAAAATAGCAACTGAAACGCAACAACTTGTATGAGATATTGTATCATGATTTCTTGTTATTTTTTTCAACTTCTTTGAGAATATCCTCTAATTCGGAAGTACTGATATCATTTTTTTCCATAAAAAACGAAACCATACTTTTAAACGATCCTTGAAAATAACCATTGACCAACTTTGAAATGGATTGGTTGCTATATTCCGATTGTGCAAGCAATGGAAAATACACATGTCCTTTTCCAACTTTTTCATAGCCTACAAATCCTTTACTTTCTAAAATCCGTACAATTGTAGAAACCGTATTATATGCAGGTTTTGAGCCTTTAAAGTTTTCTATGATGGTTTTTACATTTGCCTTTTCTAGTTTCCACAGAATTTGCATAATCTCTTCTTCTGCCTTCGTTAATTGCTTCATTTTTCAACTGTGTTTTTTCAACTAAACTCTTAGTTCTACGGAACAAATATAACTAAAATTTTAGTTTAAACTAATTTATTAGTTATAAAATTGTAACATTTTCCAATTGCTTGCGTCTTACAAAAAAAATAGCAATGGATATTTTATTTACCGTTATTGGCTTCTTTTTAATGCTTTTGGGAATTATTGGTAGCTTCTTACCTATCATCCCTGGACCCGTTACGAGTTGGTTCGGATTGCTATTTTTATATCTTACTGATGCTGTTCCAAATAATTGGACATTTTTAGGAATTACATTTGCAATCGCAATTATTGTTTTTGTGATGGATTATATCATACCAGCAATAGGAACTAAACGTTTTGGCGGAAGTAAGTACGGAATTTACGGAACCACAATTGGCTTGATCATAGGCTTGATATTTATGGGGCCTTTCGGAATTATTATTGGTCCGTTTCTGGGCGCTTTGATTGGTGAGTTGGCATTTGCAGATAAAGATGCTGATAGCGCCTTAAAAGCCGCTTTTGGTTCTTTCTTAGGCTTCTTATTCTCTACGTTATTGAAGTTTATTGTAGCAATTATTTACTTAGGATTTTTTATGCGTGATTTCTGGGAATATAAGAGTGTTATTTTTTAAATCTTAGCTTATAAAAATAAAAGCCAACAACCATAAGGTCATTGACTTTAACGTAAAAACTAAATATGTACTATTATATTATCCTTGTCCGTGATACATTCCGCTTGGTTCATCGCCATACGCACACGTATTGTATAAAACTACAGATGCGCATGAATCGCTGCAATCTCTAGAATAATTACAATCGGCAAATCCTTCGGGCATGCTTAACTGCCTAATGGTTTCTTTAGGATCAAACGGATTAATGCTTGCATTAACAGGCAAACACGTTGTTCCGCAAGTATGCGTTGCCCAAATTCCACCTTTAACGCTATCTAAATTTGCAATATTCTTTTTGCGTAGACTCAGTTTTTTTAGTGTCAGGTTTTTTTTCTTCATGGTATTGATTGTTTTTAAAGGTTTAGTGCTATGAAATTCATTCACTACACTTTCAAAAACAAGCTAAAAAGAGAATTCGCTTCACTTTACTGAGAATTTGCACACTACATTTACAATTAACAAAAGAGTTGTATCTTCTTACATTAAATTTCATTGTATTACCAATATGCTTCGTAAACTTCTTTTTTTACTTCTTCCATTAAGCCTTTGTGCGCAATTATCTGGTGTAAAAAATTATTATCATGATGAAGGACTATTTTGCAAAACTGTGTACAATTTGGCGCAAGATGCAAATGGAATTATTTGGATAGGAACTGATAACGGATTGTATGCTTTTGATGGTAAAACATTTGAACCATATGACGGAAGTTCAGCACTAAAAGACACAGAAATATTAACCAATTTTTCAATAGATGATGAAATATTTGTCATGACTTTGAATGAAAACTATGCCTATTTAAAAGATGGAAAATTTATTACTAAAAAAGAAAATCCTGAATTAAGAAAAATTCTAGTTAATGGCATTTCAGGCATTATACATGATACTATTTCTAATAAAGTAGCACTGTTTAAAAGCCATAATACGAAACATATATATACGTACGAAAAAGGAATTATTGAAAAAAGGCACTTTACAGATTCTGTAAAAATAATTAACTATCATGATGATATTGTATGTTTTTTTAATTCCGAAAATGATATTATCAAGCTTAACTTAAAAAATAATACACGTACAAAAGTAGCAACTCCCGTAAAACCGAATTCAGCTTCAGAAATTGTTTCTTTTGGTGAAAAAAATGTGGCTTTTGCGTTGGGAAATGAAATGGCGATCTATAAAATACAAAACGATTCATCTTTGGTATTTCTTGATCATAAAAAAACATCAAAAATCATTAAAAACATCTATTTTCTAAATGATAATGAAATTTGGTTGACAAACCATATCGGAGGCATTACATGTTATAACATTGATTCTAAAAAAGAAAAGGAGGTTTTTAGCGATTTCATTATTAACGATTTTTTTAAAGATAAAGATCAAAATGTATGGTTTTCCACAAGAAATCATGGATTGTTTTTTTGGAGTAAATCCAAGTTTCAACGTTTTCTAAAAAAAAGTATAACAACGACAGAAGGTGAAAATATTCAAAGTATTGATGGGCGAAAAGACAGTATTTATTTTGGAATGAATGCTTCAAAAGTTGGAAAGATACTCAACAAGTTGCAATACAAATTTATCGCGTTAGACGGAATCATACGTGTACATGCGTCAAAGAATCAATTATTTTTCGCAACGATAGGTACCATAGACACGTACGATAATCAATTCAATTTTATTGATAAAATAAAGATCGCTGGTGCTTTAAAAAATATATCAGAATTTGACACAGAATATCTTATTATCACTGCTTCTGGATCTGCAAATTTATTGCACAAAAAAACACTTAGCATCACACCCATTTTTTCAGAAAGATCATACGATGCAATCCCAATTGACGAAAATCATGCTTTTATCTGTTCCGCGAAAGGCTTGTTTAAAATAAACATTAACAATTGCGAGTATACATCACTAATTTCTGAGTATCTATTTTTTAGTGGTAGCAAAGCCTCAGACAATTGTTATGCTTTTGGCACAAATGCTGGAGGAATTTTTATTTTACACAATAATGAGCAACAACGATTGACAAAAGATAATGGCTTGTTGAGTAATTCAATCACCAAAGTAATTTTTGAATCGCCAACGGTACTTTGGGCAATAGGAAATAGAGGAATCAACCGAATTGCATTTAAAGATAATTATAAAACATACACAATTGACTCTTTTACAGAAGCTGACGGAATTCCGCTAGCTACATTAAACGATTTTTACCTGTACAATGGTTTTATGTATCTCGCAACTTCAAAAGGATTGGAGATTTTTAAAACAACGGATTTATTAGTACAAAAACAACTAGAGGAAAACACAAAACTTGTTTTAAATCATATTCAATACCAAGATTCTATTTTCAAAAACACACAAATAAAAATTCCGTATACCAAAAATTCGATAACCATAAATGTGAGCTATCCTGATTATAATTCGTACGGAAACACGTCATTGAAGTATAAACTTGACAATCAAGAACACTATTCGGTGACGAAAGCTTCTGATATAATTTTGTCTTCGTTACAGCCTGGAAAACACACCTTGTCTATTTACGGACTCAACAGTAGTTATACTGCTAGCAAAGATAATTTGATCATTTCCATAGATGTGATTCCGCTATTTTGGCAAACTTTATGGTTCAAAATGGTTGCTTTTGCGGTATTGATTACGTTAATTTATACAATTCTGATACGTATCTATATCAATAGAAAAAAACGCATACAGGAGAAAATTCAAACTAAAAAAAAGCTTACCGAATTAGAAGTGGAAGTAATAAAATCACAAATGAATCCGCATTTTATTTCAAATTGTTTGAATTCTATCAAGTTATTAAATTACAAAAAAGATTATGCCAATTCACAACTATATATTGATCGTTTTAACAGAATGTTGCGTTTCAATTTGATGTATTCCAACAATACATTTGTGAAAATTAAAGATGAAATTACATATTTGAACGATTACTTAGAATTAGAAAAATTACGCTTTGGAGAACTATTCGATTATATAATTACACACGATTCAACAATTGAAAATCTTAAAATTCCATCATTTTTAGTGCAACCTTTTGTCGAAAATGCAATCAAACATGCTTTTGTAGAAATGCCTTCTCAAAAAGGGACAATTCGCATTCATTTTCAAGTACACACGGATGAAACTATTGAAATCACCATTAAAGATGATGGAATCGGAATTGAAAATCTTTCAAAATCAACACAAAAAAAGCAATCAAAAGGAATTGATTTAATTCGTAGGCGCATGGAATTGTATCGTCAAATTTTCAATATCTTTAGTACACTTTCGCTTATTGACATGAAAGAACAACACCAAAAAGGCACCAAAGTTCAACTAAAAATAAACCATACACATGCGATTTAAAGCTGGAATTGTAGACGATGAAGCCAACGGACGCGAATTTATATCGTTGCTGTTAAAAAATGAATTTCCACAAATTGATATCATTTTTGAAGCGGCTTCTGTATTAGATGTTGATATTGCTTTGAAAAAGTATTCGGTTGACGTATTGTTTTTAGATATTCAATTGAAGAATAAAACTGTTTTCCAATCACAGTTTTTAAAACGTTCTAACGCCGCAAAAATTTATGTTACCGCGTATGACCAATATGGTATTGAAGCCATTAAACACAATGCAGAAGATTATCTTTTAAAACCTATTAACGAGCTTGAATTTGTAAATACGGTTCAAAAAGTTTTATTGTCTAAAATAAATCAAATACAACAAAAAACAATTGCTAACGATTTTATTGATATTCCAACTTCACGTGGTTACCAACGATTAGCTATTCCTGAAATTGTCCGATGTGAATCTACTAATAATTACACCATCATTTTTTTAGAAAATAAAAAGCAATTTGTTGTCACCAAACCATTAGCCGATTTTGAAAAACAATTATGCATGTCAAATTTTTGCAGAGTGCATCAAAGTCACCTCATCAATTTGAGTTATGTAAAAGAATATGTAAAAGGAAAAGGTGGCGATATTATTTTAAAAGATGGTTCAAAAGTAGCTGTTTCACAACGAAAAAAAGCCGATTTTTTAAATCGACTTTCGTTTCTTTCTGCATAAAATTTATCCAGGATAAATATCAATATTATTTGGCGGATTCACTTTTATAGCTCCTGTATCTTTAGCACAAGCATAATCTGCGTTCATACTATTACAGTCTGCTAAACCATCCAATGATATACACTGTCCATTTTCAGAAAACGGGTCGATACAATTTCCGACGTAGGGAAAAGTTTCTGGCGGATATACTATAGCACCAGTACTACAGTTAGTTGCTACTTCTCCTCCTTTGATATTATTAAGACTTGAGATCACGTTTTTTTGTAATAGCAATTTCCCTAATGGCTTCTTTTTGTTTTTCATGGTATTAGTGTTTAAAATTAATAGCCGTAAAAGTATTTGGAAACAGAGAAACAATAAAGTGTAATAGAGAATTCGCAGGTAAGTTTTTGGAATTCGTATGAAGTGAGTTTACTGTAAGAAATCAATATGTTACTTCGAGCGCAATCGAGAAACTTTAGAAAACAAATATTTCAATTAAATCTAATACATTCTTCAGATTTTAAATGTGAAGTTCTTAAGATTATGAAGAATAAAATAACTTTTGGGAAACATTCGTAAGATCCAGTTTAACTCATATTGAGTTGAACTAAAATAAAAAAGCATCCCAATCTTCTTTGAAAGAAAAAAGGAAAGCTTTTCATTGGTTTAACTACTAAACCAAAGGTAAATCAAGGACTTACCTTAAACAACACAACTAAATCATTTTGCCAAAAAAAGCTTCCCACTTTAGGAGAAGCTTTTTGCAATTTTAGCGGTCTGGACGGGATTCGAACCCGCGACCCCATGCGTGACAGGCATGTATTCTAACCAGCTGAACTACCAAACCGTTGCTTTATTGCGGTTGCAAATATACACCACAATTCTATTTATGCAAACATATTTTGATAAAAAATTAAACTTTTTTTCATAAAACTATGCAAACTTTTGTCTTTCAACTAAATACGTGAGTAAAATTTTTTCAAAATTTTTCGTAATATCTGCTGCAACATACTTGATTTTGTATTGTGCGCATTTCATTTTTAATTGTGAAAAATAATCAGAAACAGCTTTTTGATAATTTTCTTGAATTGAATCAGCATATAAATCGATATGTTCTCCAGATTCTACATCAATAAATCGTTTTGGCTTGTTGTCAAAATCAAAATTTAACTCTTTTTCGGAATCAAAAACATGAAATAAAATAACTTCATGCTTGTTATATTTTAAATGTTGAAGCGCTTCAAATAGTTTTTCGTCTTCTACTCCATCTTGAAACATATCTGTAAATAGAAAAATAAGGCTTCTACGGTGTATTTTTTCCGCAATTTGATGCAGATAGGTATATGTGTCCGTTTTTTTGTTAATTCGCTTTGTAATGACCGTTTTATCAAGTGCATTCAATAACAATTGATGATGACGTTCACTTCCTTTTTCAGGTGCGTAAAAATCGTAATTATCCGAATAAATACTTAAGCCAATTGCATCACGTTGTTTTTTAAGAATATTCATCAATGAAGCAGTTGCCAAGACAGAAAAGCCTATTTTATTTAAATTCTCAATTGATGGCGAAGTTACTTCCGGATAGTGCATGGAAGAAGAATTATCTAGAATGATATGACATCGCAAGTTGGTTTCTTCTTCGTATTTTTTTGTATATAATTTGTCCGTTTTAGCAAAAAGCTTCCAATCAATATGTTTGGTACTTTCGCCAGCATTGTAAATTTTATGTTCTGCAAATTCTGCAGAAAACCCGTGAAATGGACTTTTATGCATTCCCGAAATAAAACCTTCAACTACTTGTTGTGCAAGCAATTCTAAATTTTTAAATCCTGAAGTTTTATTGAATTCTTGTTGTAAGTTCACAAGCGTTTTCTTTAATAATGTATATTTTTATGAAATATACTGATTTTTAGTGTTTCATGACAACACTTTACGTTAAAGTAAAAAGTTACCAAACACAAAAGGTTTGACATATAGCCAAACCTTTTTTATAATTATATCAAATAATTTATCTCTTATGCTAATAACTTGTCAATAGCGTCTGTGTATGCACTTTTTGGAGCAACTCCTACTTGACGTCCTACTAATTCTCCGTTTTGGAAAATTAATACTGTTGGAATGTTACGTACTCCAAATTGAGCAGCATATTGTTGGTTAGCATCAACATCTAACTTTCCAACAACAGCTTTTCCTTCATATTCATCAGCAATCTGATTTACTACAGGACCTAACATTTTGCATGGTCCACACCAAACTGCCCAAAAGTCAACCATTACTGGTTTGTCGCTATTCATTACTATTTCTTCAAAGTTAGCATCTGTGATTTCTAAAGCCATAATATATGTGTTTTAATTTTTAATTATTTTTTTGTTTATATGCAATATTAGTCAAATATTCTGCTAAAACTTACAAAGCAAGTATATGTTTTGATTATACAACAATTGTTTTTTTTTATTATAATTTTTAATACGATCATTCAACAGTACAGAAATAATGCAAGTTGCGTTTTATTTTTTCACGTTAAAAGAGTACGTAGAAATTAAATCGTCTTTGATATATAAATGAACATCATAATGTCCTCTGGATTCAAATGTATGATTTATTACCAATTGTTGTTTCGTAATTGTAATTAATTTTGGCTGAATTTCCTTTTCATTATCATTTTTTTCAAACACAAAACGAATGTCTTTTTTATTGATAGGATGTAATAATTGAAACCTAAATATAACCGTATCACCTTGTTTTATAGTATTGTCTAATTTTTTAGGCTGTATGTGATTCCCGAAATATTCATAGGCTTTTCCATAAATAACTGGCGCTTCTAAAAACATGTCAAAAGTCGGTTTTTCAGTATGTAACAGAAACCATTTTTCATCTACAGGATGATGATTTATAGAAAACATATTTGGATCGGATAAGAAGAATCCATCATTAAATTCAAATTGAAATCGATATGTAATTGGATTAGGAATTCCGCTCGCCCAAGTTGGATCGCAGAGATACCATTTGTCGTTTAGCTTTACCGCATTCCACGAATGATTTGGCGCATCAACAGTTAAGTTTTCAATATTTATCGTACTTGTACGCGCATTTCCGTTTACAATTTCACATTCAATACTGGCTAAGTTTGCCAATTCTTTAATGAGATATGCGTAACCTGTGCAAACAGTTCTATTTTTTTTTAGGAGTTTTTGAAACGCTATTTTCTTGAATTTATCATTCCATTCCGCAAATTTTATAGTATCATCTTTATAGCGTTTGCGCTTTCGCATGTTTCTTGAATACATGTCGTAATCATTAGCAATATTACTGCAAACCCATTTAAAAATAGCTCTAAAACGTTCAACATCGGTTGTTAGCTCATGAGTAAGTTTATAGGACAATTGAGGTAAATTGGAAAGATTTTCACCTTTGTATTTCAGTGCAATTTTATCTGCTTTTTCAAATTTAACAGTTTCGAAATCAACTATTTGCGCATTGGACTGAAATACAAAAATGAATAGAAAAATATACGTTTGTATTTTCATTAAAGTAAGTGAACTATCATCATCAACTAATTGGAACGCTTGGATTTGTAGCGCTTATTTGAATTTGGCGCGCCCGTAAATTCAAATACTTCTTCATAAATAGTTAACTTGATAAATGTCGTGTTTTCTTTGATTTTTACTTCTCTAGTTTTGTAACCAATGTAACTAATTATCAAAACGTCACCGGTACTCAATGCTACAGGAAATGTAAATTCTCCTTTTTCATTCGTTACAACGCCTGTTGCCGAATCTTTTAATATCACATTTGCTCCATTTATAGGGCCGTTTTCGTTACTAATAATTCCTTTAATGGTTTTTCCCTTTTGAGAAGTTGCATTTGATTGTCCAAACATTGGATTAAATGCAAAAATGGCAAATACTAACAAGGTAGTATACCATAACTTTCGAGTCAATTTTAACTGTGCTTTCATAATTTCAAATATTTTATAATATCAAATCTATTGTTATAAATAGTAGTAGTAAACCTTAATTGAGTGAACATTCATTTTGAATGAGTGAATACCCTATTTTTTTCAATTTCAACTGAATAAAAACAAAATGTATATAAAAATAGTGAATTTCTGCTTCATAATTTTGTTAAAAATATGCAACTAAAAAGTTGCTTATTGAAAAATAAGTATTAATTTAGCAACCAATTAGTTGCATTATGATTAAAAATTAATATTATGAAAGACGTTATTAAAAAAGAAAAACTATTCAAACATCCAATCAATGTGGTATGGAATGCTATTTCCAATGGAGCCGAACTCTCAACTTGGTTTATAAAAGCAGATTTTAAACCTGAGGCTGGTTATCAATACACATTTACATCCGATAAAGACGATTGTGTGCCGATAACTGGAGAAGTGAAAAGCGCTAATCCCTATACACTTGTATATACTTGGATTGTAGAAGGCACAAAAGTTGAAACTACTGTAAGTTGGAGATTAGAAACTGTAGCGGAAGGCACAAAATTATACTTAGAACATTCAGGAATTTCTACATATGAAGGCGAAAATGCTATTGCTATGTTTGAAAGTTTTAATGGCGGCTGGGACAATTGCATCAATCAGTTATTATCCTATTTAAAAGAAAATGTCCATGCAGCATAAAATTACACGTTTATTTAAAGCGATTGCAGATCCGACAAGGCGTGATATTTTTCACGCTTTGGTCATTGCAAGTTCGGCGTTATCAATTTCACAAATTTGCAATCAATTTGAAATTACGCGACAAGGAGTTACGAAACATATTAAAACACTTGAAGAAGCTGGTTTGGTATATATTGAAAGTAAAGGCCGCGAGCGTTTTTGCAATGCGGATGCAAAGCCATTGCAAGAAGTTACCAAATGGTTGAAATTTTACGAACAATTCTGGGATGATTCACTAGACAATTTAGGCGATTATTTAGATAGTAAAAATTCGTGATTACTTTTTGGAATACTTACAGAATCGTTTCATCAAATTCGAGAAAATTTTCAAAGTGATGTTGAGCGCCAACATTTTTTAGTTTTTCTTTATTATTGACTCCAATTCCGATGAACTCTAATCCTAAATTATTAGCAGTTTTTACATCCCAAATTCCATCACCTATTGAAATGATTCGTTTAAAATGGTTTACGTTGAAATAGTTTTTTGCTTTCGCGATGGCGGAATTGACAATTTCTTCTCGTGTAAAATAATTGTTTGAAGCTTCCAACACTTTTTGATTGTACTCAATTCCTGCACGCGTTAGTTTTAACTTTGCAGGCAATAACATAGAACCTGTAGCAAAGCAAACTGCATAATTAGTTTCTGTACTAATTTTTTGTAAAAAAGCATTTGCACCTGCAATTTGTGTTACGTTACAATCACGAATTAACTTCATAAATGCAGCTTCAAACTGTAGCAACATTTCTTTTGAAAACCCACGATTTACATCACTTTCATAGTTTTCTTTAGCGATATAACTATCCGTTAAATGTGTATAATTTTCCCAATCAGTATTTACAAATTCAACACCTATTGCATGTAATGCATTTACAAATCCTGTTTGATGTACGTTTTCACTATCGAGCAAGGTTCCGTCAATATCAAAAACGAGGAGATTTTCTTTTTTCATAGGTTATTTTGTAAATCTGTATTCTAAATAAAAAAGTTAGCACGAATTCACAAATGGTTTTTCGGTTGCTATACAATTTAAAAATTGACACGAATTCAATTATAAATCTCCAAATGTCAGATCGATCGTGATTTTTCAAAGTAAAACAAAGAAAAATTGTATCGAAATCTCAAACACCTAAATACTCACTACAAAACCTCAATACTAAAAATCCAAGATCCCGCGCTACAGCTGGATTAGTTCAACTTACAATTTGAGTTCGTCGTACTGGCTTCTCAAAATCTAGTTTCACTAATTAATCTTATACTTCACATCTTCAGCGGCTAACGCATCTAGTAATTCTTGTGTAATATTTACTTTTCGCTTTTTACTTGGCGATTGTAGTTTTATTTTTTCTTTGACTTCGTACAACGTAAAATGTAATGACTTATCACCTTTGTGCGTTTCTAAAATTTCATTTATAAAATCGAGTGTTTTCTCTTCTAATTTATTGACATCTAACTGAATCGTTAGTTTTCGAGCGGCAGTTCCCATGACATCTTGCAACAATTGCATAGAATTGAATTGCAACCTTGGATCGCCTTTTTTACCTGTATCACGGTTTACCCAACCTTCTTTAATGAATGCTTTAATGTACACAAATGAATTCGGCACAAAGAAATGCCTGAACTTTAAATATTCTTCTCCGAAAATTCTAAATTCGTGCGATTCTGAGTAATCTTCTACCGTAAATAATGCCCAACCTTTTCCGTTTTTAGAAACTCTGTGTTGTACATCTGTGACAACGCCGCCAAAAGAAATTTCACGATTTACGTAGGTTTCCATTTGTGAAAAATGTGACAACGTTCCATTACAGAAATAATCCATTTCCGCTTTAAAATCGTCCAATGGATGCCCAGAAATATAGATTCCTACTACTTCTTTTTCACGTGCTAGTTTTTCCATCGTTCCCCATTCTTCACATGGTGGCACTTTTGGTTCTTCAATCTGTACTTCGCTTGCTTCTCCAAACAAACTTACTTGTGCAGAGTTTTGATTTTCTTGAAACTTAGCACCGTATTTTACTGCTTTTTCTAAAAAGGTAATGGTATCATTTTCAGTGTGAAAGTATTGTGCACGATGTGTATCTCCAAACGAATCAAATCCGCCAGCTAAGGCTAAATTTTCAAAGGCTTTTTTGTTCGCGGCACGCAAATCAATTCGTTTTGCAAGATCGAACACAGATTTGTATTTTCCTTCCGAACGTTCTTTTACAATCGTTTTTACAGCGCCATGACCAACACCTTTAATTGCGCCCATTCCGAAACGTACAGCTCCTTTATCGTTTACAGTAAATTTATAGAACGATTCGTTCACATCTGGACCCAAAACGTCTAATTTCATCCGTTTACATTCTTCCATAAAGAAAGTAACCGTTTTAATGTCATTCATGTTGTTGGAAAGTACAGCCGCCATATATTCCGCAGGATAATGTGCTTTTAAATAGGCAGTTTGATACGCAATCCAAGCATAACAAGTTGAGTGCGATTTGTTGAAGGCATACGCCGCAAATGCTTCCCAATCTTTCCAAATTTTTTCTAATTTATCTTCCGCATGTCCTTTTTCAGAAGCTTGCTTGATGAATTTTGGCTTCATCTTATCTAGTACAGCTTTCTGCTTTTTCCCCATCGCTTTACGCAAAACATCGGCTTCACCTTTGGTAAAATCTGCCAATTTCTGCGAAAGCAACATCACTTGCTCCTGATATACTGTAATTCCGTATGTTTCTTCTAAATATTCTTCACACGCATCTAAATCGTATTCAATATCTTCTTCTCCATGTTTTCTTCGAATGAAACTCGGAATATATTCCATTGGACCTGGACGATACAATGCGTTCATTGCAATTAAATCGGCAAACGTTGTTGGTTTGAGCGATTTCATGTGTTTTTGCATTCCGGGCGATTCGTATTGGAACACACCTACGGTTTCTCCACGCTGGAATAATGCATAGGTTTCTTCATCTTCCAACGAAATATTGTCAATATCGATATCAACATCATGCTTATATTTTACAAGCTTTACCGTATCTTTTATTAAGGTTAGGGTTTTGAGTCCTAAGAAATCCATTTTTAGCAGACCAGCATCTTCCACAACCGAGTTATCAAATTGTGTACAATACATTTCTGAATCTTTTGCCAAGGCTACAGGAACGAATTTCGTAATATCGTCTGGTGTAATGATGACTCCACAAGCGTGAATTCCGGTATTTCGAACTGAACCTTCTAACACGCGCGCCATGTTTACAGTTTCTGCTTCCAAACCATCTTCTTCCGAAATATTAACTAATTCGTTGATTAATAATACTTCTTCTGAACGGAATTTTTGCTTGAGTTCTGCTTCTGATTTTCCAAAAATCTTCGCCAATTTTGCATTCGGAATCAACTTGGCAATTCTGTCTGCGTCACTTAATGGTAAATCTAACACACGTGCAGTATCACGAATAGACGATTTTGCCGCCATGGTTCCATAGGTAATAATTTGTGCTACCTGATTTTCACCATATTTATCAATTACATATTGCATTACACGACCACGTCCTTCATCATCAAAATCAATATCAATATCGGGCATGGATACACGATCTGGATTTAAGAAACGCTCAAAAAGTAGATCGTACAACATCGGATCAATATTTGTAATCCACAAACAGTACGCAACTACCGAACCTGCGGCAGATCCACGTCCTGGACCAACCGAAACGTCCATATTTCTGGCTTCGCGAATGAAATCTTCTACAATTAAGAAATACCCAGGATATCCTGTATTTTCAATAGTTGCCAACTCAAAATCGAGTCGTTCTTCAATTTCTGGCGTAATTTCTCCGTATCGTTTTTTTGCGCCTTCGTATGTTAAATGACGTAAGTATTTGTTTTCTCCACGTTTTCCGCCATCAATTTTATCTTCTTCAAATTGAAACTCTTCTGGAATATCAAACGCAGGTAGTAATACATCACGTGCCAATTGAAAAGGTTCAACTTTGTCTATTATATCTTGAATGGAAAGAATGGCACTTGGCAAATCTTTGAACAAGGTTTTCATGTCATCAGGCGACTTGAAATAGTATTCCTGATTTGGCAAACCGTAGCGATATCCACGACCACGACCAATTGGTGTTGCTTGTTTTTCACCATCTTTTACACATAATAAAATATCATGTGCATTTGCATCTTCTTGTGCAATGTAATAGGTATTATTTGTAGCAACTAGTTGAATTTCGTGCTTTTTTGCCAACTTTACCAAGACATCATTTACACGATTTTCATCTTCTTGATTGTGACGCATGATTTCTACATAGAGATCATCTTGAAAAGTTTCTTTCCACCAAAGTAATGCTTCTTCGGCTTGTGCTTCTCCAATGTTTAATACTTTATTTGGAACTTCTCCGTAGAGATTTCCTGTAAGTACAATTAAGTCGTCTTTGTATTGTTCTATTACTTTTTTATCAATTCTTGGGACATAATAGAATCCTTTTGTATATCCTATGGAAGACATTTTTGCCAAATTGTGATACCCGTTTTTATTTTTGGCTAAGAGTACAATTTGGTATCCGTTGTCTTTTCTTGTTTTGTCTAAATGATCTTCGCAAACAAAAAATTCACAACCGATGATAGGTTTTAAAATGTTTTCAGTAGTTGTTTCTCCTTTTTCTGCTGCTTCCGCGATACGTGCCTTAACACCTTTATTATGATTACCAACAGCTTGCACAAAGTGAAACGCGCCCATCATGTTTGCATGATCTGTAATAGAAACTGCTTGCATGTTATACTTGCTCGCCGCTTTTACTAAATCGGGAATGCTGGATGTTGATTGTAATACAGAAAATTGTGAATGATTGTGTAAATGTGCAAATTCAGCATTTTGCAACGCTTGAAGGTTTTCTGCAATTTCTTCTTTGGATATTCCGCTTCCGCCTTGTTCTTTTTCTAAGCGTTTGCGAATTTTTTCAGATGCTTTTTTTAGGTTGATGTGTTTCAACCCGATCATTTCAATCGGTTGCGGATTGTTTTCTGAGAAACGCTCAAAATAATCTGGCGCAACATCTAGCTTCTCAATTGTGTATTCTTTTCTTCGAATCAATTCTAAGAAACAACGTGTTGTTGCTTCCACATCGGCAGTTGCGTTGTGCGCTTCACCAAAACCAACTCCAAATAGATATTGATGTAATTCGGTTAGTGTTGGTAGTTTAAATTTCCCAAATCGTCCACCTGGCAATTGACATAAACTCGCGGTAGCTTCCGTACAGGTATCTAAAACTGGTAATTCTTGTAATTTATTAGCAACATCCTCACGGTAGAATTCCGCGCCCATAATATTGACATCAAAACCAACATTTTGTCCAACAATGAATTTTGTTTTGGAAAGTGCAATGTTGAATTTTTCAAGAACTTCTGCTAATGAAATTCCTTGCTCAGCGGCAAGTTCGGTTGAAATTCCGTGAATTTTTTCGGCATCATATGGAATATTAAAACCATCGGGTTGTACCAAATAATCTTGATGTTCGAGTAGGTTTCCTAGTTCGTCGTGCAATTGCCAAGCAATTTGTATACATCTAGGCCAGTTATCAGTGTCTGAAATAGGTGCGTCCCATCGTTTTGGTAATCCCGTAGTTTCGGTATCAAATATTAAGTACATATGTTACTTTTGTGTAGCGAAGTTTGAAAGCATAAAATTACGAATTTCTTTTCTGTTTTTAGTACTGAGTTATCAACATAGCACAAAACCCGTATTAGTGACTGAGCGGCGTGTTGGAGCTCTTTTTAGTAAAACTAGCTAGCAAAAATTGTGAAGTTATTAACCAATTGCGTTTTACTAAAAAAGCGACTAGCGAAGGCACGACCGCACTTTTTTGTGGGGAAATACCAAAAAAAGTAGTTTTAAGTAGTTGTGTTTCAGAAATAATAGTATTTTTGCAAGCTCATTAATAACAGAGGTCGAGAACCTCACAAATTAATTATTTATGCCTGTTAAAATTAGATTACAGAGACACGGTAAAAAAGGAAAACCTTTTTACTGGATTGTTGCCGCTGATGTGCGTGCAAAAAGAGATGGTAGATACTTAGAAAAATTAGGTGTTTACAATCCAAACACGAATCCTGCAACTATTGAGTTGAACCTTGATGGTGCTGTAGATTGGTTACAAAACGGTGCACAACCAACTGATACTGCACGTGCAATTCTTTCTTATAAAGGTGCAATGTACAAGAATCATTTGATTGGTGGTATTCGTAAAGGTGCTTTAACTCAGGAACAAGCTGATGAAAAATTCAACGCTTGGGTTGCACAAAAAGAAGGACAAGTACAAGGTAAAGTACAGAGTTTAGCAGAAGCACAAGCTGCTGCAGAAGCAAAAGCTTTTGAAGCAGAAAAAGCTGTAAACGAAGCTCGTATTGCCGCAAACGCTCCTGTTGTAGAAGATGCAGTTGAAGATGCTGGAGAAACTCCTGCAAGTGAAGAAGAATAAATTATAATTATATATAATTTTTAGCCTAGTAAATACTAAATTTGCTAGGCTTTTTTTATGATATTGATATGCGAATTGAAGATTGTTTTTATTTAGGGAAAATTGTTAAGAAGTACAGTTTTAAAGGTGAATTGTTAGCAAAGTTAGATACAGATCAGCCAGATTTGTACGACGATTTAGATGCCGTTTTTATTAAGCTTGGACGCGAGTTTTTGCCGTTTTTTATTGAAAAATCGTCATTACACAAGTCTGATTTGTTGCGATTGAAGTTTGAAGATATTCAGACAGAAGAAGAAGCTGATCAATTACTGAAATGCGAGTTATATTTACCATTAGAATTTTTGCCAAAGTTAGAAGGTAACAAGTTTTATTACCATGAAATTATAGGTTTTACAGTAGAAGATGCTTCTTTTGGAGCCGTTGGAAAAATTACAGGTGTTAATGATACCACTTCACAACCATTGTTTGAGATTGAACGCGAATCGATTGAAATTTTGATTCCGATTAATGATGCGATTATTAAAAAGGTAGATCGCGCCAATAAAACCATTCATGTTGAAGCACCTGAAGGTTTGATTGATTTGTATTTGGAATAACCACACGTTTTCTATTTCAAAAACTTTTTTGAACACGCAACGTATGCAATGTATGTTTCGCTGATTAATCTGAGATTTCAATTCCTTTACGTTTATATAAAGCATATAGAAGTTTGAAAGTTGCATCGTCATTCCAATCGATAAGGAAATCCTCTTTTATTTCTTTGACAGTAGATACATTTCCATCATTGAGATGATTTATGAAAGCGATCACATTCGTGTTTGTTTGCATTCTAAATTTTTCTCCTCTTATAAACATTGTAAGATTATCGTTTTCCTCATAGAAGAAAATTTTATAAGAGTTTACTAGTTTTATGGATGTGTCAATGTTTATTTTTTTGAATTCTTTTTCACCTTTCTAATATCAACATAAGGAGGTAATGTGAATCCTTTATTGTTTAATAAGGTATATTTATGATTTTTGTATGTGGTTTTTATAGACATAGTTTTCGATTTACATAGCTTATTAACATGGAAATAATTATAGAAGTGAACTTTTATAAAAAGTAGGCTAACTATATAGTACAACGTTTTTTATTTTTGATTCAACTTCGTAATCTTTACTATTAACTTTAGTATTTTCTTTCTGCTTTCTGATTTCTTTTTAGTTCCAGAATAATCAATTTTAATAGCATTTTCTTTTAGAGATATTACGTAGTGATCTTTTGCTTCAGCATCACTTTCCCATGTCATCATATCTTTTTTGCCTTTCGATGGTTTTCCTAATTTTTTCTCAATGATTGAAAACACTTTTTTATAATCATCTACAGCAATATCACTTTCATATTTAGCGCTTACCGTATTTGCTGATTTTTTCGTTTGTTTGTCATCTTTATTTATGATTGTAGATGAATCTTTTTCTGAAAATGTAGTAGATTGTGAATGTCTTTGAGCTTCCATAGTCTGTAGATTTAGTGATAGAACTAATATTAATAGCAGGTATTTCATGATTAATTACTTTACTTAAAAGTAAGATATTTATATCATGATTGAATATGGTTTAACCATAAAAATAATGCCACTATTTAGTTAATCGCGTCTAATTCTAGCTGATTTTTGACGAGTTCAAAGTAATTGCCTTTCGATTCAATTAATTCGTCATGCGTACCGATTTCTTTTATTTCTCCTGTTTCAGATAATACAATGATTTGATCAGCATTTCTTACCGTACTTAATCGATGTGCAATGAGCATTACTGTTCGTTCGGAAAAGAATTGGTTTAAATTGTTTGAAATGGCTTTCTCGTTTTTTGCATCTAGTGCAGAAGTTGCTTCATCAAAGAAAATATATTCAGGATTTCGGTAAATTGCTCTCGCCAAAAGTATTCGTTGTTTCTGACCAGTACTGACCTCAACACCTTCGTTTCCAATTTTTGTTTGAAATTTCATCGGGCATCCAGCAATGAAATCGTAAATCATTGCCATTTTAGCGGCATATTCTAATCTTTCTTCATCAAGCTCTTCCGCTAGTACAATATTTTTTTCAATACTGTCATTGAAGATAAAGCCTTCTTGTAAAACAACTCCACATTTTTTTCGCCAATCATCATGTCTTATACTATTGAACTTGGCATTGCCTACAGAAATAGTTCCATCGGTAACATCATAGAATTTTAAAATGGTTTTAAGAATCGTTGTTTTTCCGCAACCACTTGGCCCAACCAACGCCGTTATTTTTTTGTATGGAATTTTAAAACAAAGATTTGATAATACGTTTTTGGAAGTTCCGCTGTATTTAAAAGAAACATTATCAAAAACAATATCGCCTGTTAAGTCGTGATTAGCTGATACCATGTTTTCAGATTCGTCATCTTTATGGTGAATTTCAGATATTCTACGTAGTGCTAATTTCACATCTTGAATATCGTTTGCAAAAGTTACGATTCGTTCAATTGGAGCATTTAAATGCCCAATAATATAAGAAATTGCAAGTAATGTTCCGAAAGTAATACTTCCGTCAATAACCATTAATGAAGCAGATAGTATTAGTAATAAGTTTTTTAGTTGACTGATGATAGAAGCGCCATCAAGTTGCATTTGCTCCACCTTTAAGCTACTCATATCTCTTTGAAAAAGCTTGGTTTTAATGGTTTCCCATTCTTCCACTTTATTGCCACTATAATCATTTAATTTAATGTCTTGCATTCCATTAATCAATTCGATCAACTTGCTATTTTCTTTACTTTTTAATGAAAAATATTTAAAATCTAACACTTTTCTTTTGTCAAAAAAGAGCATAGTCCAAGAGATATGAATGATGGTTCCTACGAAGAAAATGAAGAATAATTGTTGATCGTACCAAAAGAATAATCCACTGAAAAGAATCACATTAAAAAACGAAAATAAAGCACCTATGGAACCTGAAGTTAAGAAGCGTTCTAATAAATCATGATCGCCAACTCTTTGAAATAAATCTCCCGTAAGGCGCGAATCGAAATATGAAATCGGTAATGAAATTAGTTTTTTTATAAAGTTTGATATTAGTTTGATATTAAACTTCATACTCAACTTCAAAATGATCCAGTTTCTGACAATTTGCGCTAGCTTAAACCCTAAGAATAATACTGCATACGCACCACATGCCATGTATACAAAATTGATGTCTTTGTTTTGTACACCTGAATCGATGATTTGCTGTGTGATGTATGGAAACACAAGTTCTAATGCACTTGTACACACAAATAAAAGGATGATTTTTAGAAATGTAAATTTGTAACTAAATAAGTGATTTTTTAGAAACGTAACTACTTTATTTGTTTTTCTTTCTTCAAAGATAATTTCCTTAAAATCTGGGCTAGGTTCAAGTGCTAATATAATACCTTCTCCATCAATGGAAGCTTCTTCATTATCAAGCCAACCTTTTAGGAAGTTTTCAATGGTATAGTTTACTCTTCCTAATTCTGGATCAGATACGTATACACGTTTTTTTGTGATTTTATATACAACCACAAAATGTTCTTGATTCCAATGTGCGATACACGGCAACGGAATTTCTTCTTGTAATAGAGTAAAGTTTTCTTGTGCGGCAACTGCTCTGAATCCAATTTTTTCGGCAGCCAATATAAGTCCCGTTAACGATGTTCCCGAACGCGTAGTTTCGCCTAAAGATCGCAATAATTCTATACTTACTTTCTTTTTATAGAATTGTGAAACGATTTTTACACAAGATGGCCCGCAGTCTTTAGCTTCAGATTGTATGTATATTGGAAACCTATTGATCATAAAGTTTTCTTTATCGTATTATAATCTAAAAAGTAAACAATTTTAAATGAAAATGTATCTATTCCTCTGTTATTAAATGTACTTTTTATGTTTCGTCCAAAATTAGTTTCAAGCATTGTATCATTTCCTGTAATCGATTTTTGCCAATTGATAGAGAGTTCACTTCCTGGTGTAAATTGCCAACGAAAGAGAAAATCCAAATTGAATAAGTTATAATTAATTTGACTGCTTGCTAAATCAACTTCCAATGAATTAGGCTCATAATTACCGCGTTCATCTACTAAAAATAAGTTTTTATTTTCAACATACGCCCAAAAATGTCTTAATTTTAATGATAATCCCATAGTATTTGTAATGAGATAGTTTGTATTGATATTTGTCGTTAAGTTGTAAATATCTCTTTGAACATAGTTAATACTATTGTCATCATTTATAGGACTTCCGTTTAAAAAAATTACACCCATGTTGGAATCTAAGAAACTTAAATCTTGATTCAAGTTTACGGTAAGTCGCGTTCCAAAAACTTTGTTTAATTGATATCCCAGTCTAATTTCATGATTATATGGATCATCAGAATAGTTCTTATAAAAACCGTATAGCTGTGCAAAAAAATCTTTATTTGTGTTGGAAATAAATTCTATATACGGTTCTATAAAAGGTGAAATTCTGGAAAATCTGTCCACAACTCTAGGTTCAAAAAAATCTTTTCCTTCTAACCGAAAGTTTGATCCTATGTTAAATGTATGATTTTTTTTAGTCACGGCTTCAAAATTTATTTGACCAATTGAAGCTTCACGTATTCCTAACGATTTGTAGTAATTTTGACTGTAAGAGAGTGAAACTGAAAATCGGTTCAGTATCCAAAATGGATTAAATTTTGTATAACTGACTGATCCGTTATAGTTACTTAAATTATTCCTGGTAAGAAATCCAAAGTCGTTTGGGTTAAATTTTTCATCGTAAGCCTCATGTGAAATACTGGCTCTGTATGAACCACTCGATTTACTTGCTGTAACTCTGTAGAAATATCCTAATGTTGTATCGTCTGCTGCATAGTTTTGTGAGAGAGAAACATCTGCATCAAATGTATATTTTTGTTCTTTTGTAAATTGTCTGTAACGCAGTTCGGATAGATTGAAATCAGCGACATCTCCTTCACGTATGACCGAACTGTTTGCAAAATAGATAAAGGAATTATTTTTTAGTACTTGTTCCATTGCAATGGAATTGTAGTTTGTGTATGGATTTACCAATTCTTCACGACCAGAAGCATATTTTGCAAATTCTCTGTTTACAAATCCGTTTAGTAGACTTAGTCCAAATCCGTTTTTTGTTTTTGCCGTCAGTTTTACCAAATTTAAAATTTGTGCAGATCCTGGATCTTCCACAAGTTCATCGCCTTCAATAAATGGAGCAAAAAAGTAAGGACTTTCTCCTATTCTTCTGGAATAGAAAAAGTTACTTTTATTTAAAATTTCTGTTCCTTCTGTGAAAAATTGCCTGTTTTCGTCAAAACGAATTTCAAATGCAGAAAGGTTTAATACAGCATTGTCAAAAGTGGTTTGACTAAAGTCTGGAATGATGGAAGCATCCACCGTAAAAGCATTTTTGTAAACATACTTAATGTCTAATCCGCCAGCAAAATCTAATTCTGTTGTGTTTTCTATATTGTTTTTATCGATGAGTAGATTGGCAAATGGTAAGAATGTTAAGTTAATTGGTGGTGCAATATCTTTGATTCCTTTTAGGTTTCCAAACTGATTTAGAAATCCTGGTTGCGTTGCATCAATTGGAGACCACCATGCTTGCTCGTTAACATTACTTCTAAAGGTTACAATGTTAAACTTGAAGTTGTCTAAATTATCTTTATCAAATCTTAAAAAATTGAAAGGAATTTTCATTTCTACGCTCCATCCAGTTTCTGTAATTATAGTTTCGCTATACCAAACGGCATTCCATTCGGAATATTCAGATCCGTCGCCTCCGTATTTACTATCGTATTGTACACCACTTGGAGTTAAAATAAAGCTGTAACCTTCGGTAGCTAATCCAAAAGGATCTAACGTTAACCCGAAATAGTCTGTATTATTCAAAGCATCTCGAAACGTCATTGTATTGTTTATTTCTTCGGCACTATTTACGTGTACTTTTGCAGCTAAATACAAGTATATTTCGTCATATTTAATGGAGAGTTGTATAGGACTTTTGCTAGGTTCACCGTTATCTGGTACTGTTTGTGTAAGATAATATTCTTTTAAATCCCAAGCTGTTTCATCAAGTTTTCCATCGATCTTAATCTTTCCTTTTAATTTACTTGTCGTAAAAGTATTGGATTGAGCATATAAATGATTGTAACTTAGCAACGTAATTAAAATAAATGGGAGAATACATTTAATGGATTGATTCATTTAAAATTGTGAAATTTAGCTTATCTCCAAAGAATTATTAGTTAAAGTATTTCTATTTTAGAAGCTATAGGTTAATAATAAAAAGAATTCTCTCCTAATATAATATGTAATAGGAGAGAATATAAAAATTAGTTTAATACTCTTACTACTCTTACTACTACTACTACTACTACTTTTACAACTACAACGACAGTAACAACATTTTTAGCTGCTGCACCTCCGTAGATGATGTCTGTGTTTAACGGTGACTTTGTTTTTTTTCCTAAAAACTTGTCAAAACTTTTTTTACTCATAATTTTGTTTTTTAATGGTTAATAATGAAAATATAATTAATAGCTATAATTATCTAATTATTGCAGGTTTGTAATTTCTACAGCCCTGAATTTGTATGCGAGTTTAATTAGTTTTTGAATTCCTGATAATTGCCAATTATCTGATTCAGTTAACGTTTTCCAAGCGATGCTGTTCCCTTGATTTAGTTTATCAATCATCTCATTTATGAAATTAGATTGCTTAACTACTGTTTTTTGTCCTCGCATGAACAAATATGTTTTATCATCTAGCGAATAATATTCAATTTTTAATTCGCTCTTCTTTAATTTTATTTTAGCATTGTCCGAAATAGTTCTAAATGCTGTATCTACCGCTTTGTCTTCTATGTATTTAACAGATCCAACGAAACCGCCGTTACTTCTTCGTACATAAGAAATGTCTTTAAAACTTTTCTTCAATAAGTCACGCATTGAAAGGCTTAAATCATTGCCAGTATATTTTAAGTTTTTTAGCATTTCTTGTGTAAACTCGTCGTGTTTATTTGTATCATATACAGGTAAAATATTGGCTTCTTTTCCATGGACTTCAACAGACATTGTTGCAGATGCTAAACCCAATAACATCTCATGCAGTAGTTCTTCTTTAGTCATATCTCCTAAACGAATTTGTATTCGGTGATAAAACCCTTCATATTTAGCTATATACATTCCTTGGTTTGAAATTACTGCCATTTCATCCTCAGCTATTTCATTTTTTTCTGAGTAATTATCCAAATAATCCATGAAGTTTTGCATTTTGCCTTTCTTCATTATCAATCCGCCAAGTTCTTCCTTCTTTTTTGGTGTCCACTCGTATACTACTTGTTTGGTCTCCCCAATGTTTATCATTAGTTTATTTTTGGGAGTTACATCTTCTTCCAAGCCATAAGGTGACCATTCGTGATCTCCAAACTCAAATGATACGGCAATACCTCCTAGTGGAATACCACTTGATTCTAATAAAGGAAGTAAAAAATTATGCAGAGAAGAATGTAGTTCATTAGTTGGTATCGTACTCGCACCCAACCTAATAACTAATGATCTATTTGGCAAAATTCGATTTTTCCAAGTTTTCAAAGTTTCTGAGATATCCTTTGGATGATCAGTTAAGTATCGGAGTGCGTCTGAAATAATTTCACCGTCAATATAAATTTTTACTTCAACGGTATTGTTTGGCTTATTGACAAATTCTTCAATTGCTGAAAGCGAATTATTTTTTAGAGCAGCATAAGATGGTGTGCTCGTTGACAGTTGAAAAACAGTTGAGTTTTGCAAATTGTTAGACTTATCGATGATCTCATCCCAAGTGAAAGCATCTTTACGTTCTAAGACGTTATTTTGAACTTGATTTTTCATTTTCTACTTATTTTCCATTTGTAATACACAATTTTCTACAAAAATCTCTACTATACGTTTTCCAATTCCTTCTGGCCAATCAGAAAAAAGTCCCTGAATAAGGTTTTCCACAGTATCAATTTTCCGTTCGTTGATTCGCTCTATAAGCGATACAACATCTTCATGATAAGCAAGGTCAATTTTATCTGCACGGTGAAATATTTTCAAAACATCATTGTGTTTTACATAGCGCATTGGTGATATAATAAGTGATACTTTTTGATCATCCGGAAGGTCATATGCCAATTCCAATTTTTCCTTAATGGCACCTCTATCATACCAATCATTACTTATTAATGCATTTGTATAATCTTGAATTTGATCTTCCATAAATTCTGAAAACGTGCTGTTTAGTACGTCTTCATCAACACTTTGCAAAAGATTTTCTATTTGTGCATCAAGTTCACAATCTTTATAGTTTTTCAATTGTACAATCTCATTTAAAGTAGGGTCTTCAATGTCACTAATGATTTCTTTGATACCACTACTGTAAATCCCATTAAAAAGCCCGTCTACTGTTGTATAATTAAACCAAACCGTAAGTCCGATAGAAATTTCTTCCGAACGTCCTACATGGTAAAAATTCCATGGCATGAAGAAGATATCTCCACTTTCAAATGAATAATCATAACTCGTAAATGGTAAATATTGCTCTATTTCCATTTCATTTTCCCTACCATTGAGCGTATTTTTATAATGTTTTTGTTCCCACATAAACATTTCCTTAGTTCCAGGCCCCAAGTGTAAATGCATTACAAAAGAGCCTGTATGATCTTGGTGAATTCCTATTGGTGTCCACCCATAATTACCTACAAATATTGAGAAGTTGATTCCTCCAAGTGGAGGTTTTTTTTCAAGAATTGGCTCAAAGTATTTAGAGACCAAATCTCTTGTTTTTTTACTGTATCGTTGTCCGTCATTTAAAATGATCCCAAACTTTTTATCTCCAAAATTTCGCTGACACCATGGTGAAAAATCAGCTTCACTCTTCATTGGATCTGCAACAATTTGCTTTTCCAAATCAGGATTAATTTCTCCATCAAGCCAAACACGCCAAGCCAATGCTTCTTTTTCGTGTTTTAAATTTTGAAACATTTCAAAAATTGATTCTCTTAATTCATCAATATCATTATTAAAAATTCTTTTTCTGATGACAGGAAAGGACATATTTCCAGTATTATTTTTAAAATTCTCCCACCATTCTACTGAAAATGGTTTTGTTTTAACATTCGACTCCATAAAAGCAAGTTATATTTTATCAAATATAGAGTAAATAATCTGAGTTATTTTAAAGCATAAACTTACACTATGTAAGGTTAAAACTTATTATTTAATTTTTTTTACATTTATTTTACTTAAAATATTACTCAATTTAATACAGATTATTCTTTCAAAAAATTTAAAGTAAGTAATTGATTAGAAGCTAAGAACGTAGTGTTTTTTTAGCATTAATAGCTTTGATGAATTCAAAAAATTTATAAATAGAAACAAGTAAGTATAGTAAGATTCAATTAGCATCTAATAATTTAGAATTATTTTCTAAGTACTCTCCAAATGATGTAATATCTTTGATGCAAAACGTAAGTCGTCCACTTTATGAGCAAACCTTTTCGATTTAAAGAATTTACAATTCATCAAGATAAA
Source organism: Kordia sp. (assembly GCF_965283645.1). Lineage (GTDB taxonomy): Bacteria > Bacteroidota > Bacteroidia > Flavobacteriales > Flavobacteriaceae > Kordia. Next base: position 2,268,897 of record NZ_CBDIPG010000001.1, read on the forward strand.
ACTGCGATGAAAGTTGGTACCGATGGCGTGTTACTTGGTGCTTGGACTTCCGTAGAAAATAATCCATTTGCAATTTTGGATATTGGCGCTGGCACAGGTTTGATTGCTTTACAGTTAGCACAACGTTGTCATTCGGAAGTGATTGATGCTATTGAAATTGAAGACAATGCGTATGAACAGGCTGTTGATAATTTTGAAAATTCTCCGTGGAGTGATCGTTTATTTTGCTACCATGCTGGTTTAGATGAGTTTGTAGCTGAAATTGAAGATACGTACGATTTAATTGTTTCAAATCCGCCTTTTTATACTGAGAAGTATAAAACAGAAAGTATTCAACGTGATACGGCTCGTTTTACAGATTCGCTTCCGTTTGAGGAATTAGTGGAAGGTGTTTCAAAATTACTAGAACCTACAGGAACTTTCTGCACAATCATTCCGTTTAAAGAACATGCGCATTTTATCAATCTGGCGGAAGCTAATGGATTATTTCCACAGAAAACATGTCATGTAAAAGGAAATCCTGAAGCTGATTTTAAGCGCAGTTTGTTATCATTTTCATTTAAAAAAACTGAAAATATTATAACGGAATTAATCATTGAAACCAAAAGACATCAATATACAAATGCTTATATTTCCTTGACCAAAGACTTTTATTTAAAATTATAACAATTTGTCTTTGTTTTGTGAGATTTCATTGGTTACTTTTGTTATCACTATTTACGAACTTTACGTAAATTATAGGTCTAAAAAATGCTATTAAAATACAATCAATGAAACCAGATTTATTCCAAGCTCCAGATTACTACAACTTAGATGAGCTTTTAACAGAAGAACATAAATTAGTAAGAGACGCCGCCCGCGAATGGGTAAAAAGAGACGTTTCGCCAATTATTGAAGAATATGCACAGCGTGCGGAATTTCCAAAACAAATTGTTGATGGTTTAGCAGGAATTGGTGCTTTCGGACCGTATATTCCTGAAGAATATGGTGGTGCTGGATTGGATCAAATTAGTTACGGATTAATTATGCAAGAAATTGAACGCGGAGATTCTGGCGTTCGTTCTACAGCTTCTGTACAATCTTCTTTGGTAATGTATCCTATTTGGAAATATGGAAATGAAGAACAACGTCAAAAATATTTACCAAAATTAGCTTCTGGTGAATGGATGGGATCATTTGGTCTTACAGAGCCTGACCACGGAAGTAATCCTGGTGGAATGACAACAAATTTTAAAGATAAAGGTGATCATTATTTGTTAAACGGTGCAAAAATGTGGATTTCAAATTCTCCATTTTGTCAAGTAGCAGTTGTTTGGGCAAAAAATGAAGAAGGAAGAATTCACGGGTTGATTGTTGAACGTGGTATGGAAGGTTTTTCAACACCTGAAACACACAACAAATGGTCATTAAGAGCTTCTGCAACTGGAGAGCTTATTTTTGATAATGTAAAAGTTCCTAAAGAAAATTTATTACCAAACAAATCTGGTCTTGGAGCGCCACTTGGATGTTTAGACTCAGCACGTTTTGGGATTGCTTGGGGAGCTATTGGAGCTGCAATGGATTGCTACGATACAGCATTGCGTTACAGTAAAGAACGTATTCAGTTTGGAAAACCTATTGGTCAGTTTCAATTACAACAAAAGAAATTAGCAGAAATGATTACTGAAATCACAAAGGCACAATTATTAGCTTGGCGTTTAGGAGTGATGCGTGAAAATGGTACGGCAACTTCTGCTCAAATATCTATGGCAAAGCGAAATAATGTAGATATGGCGTTAAAAATTGCGCGTGAAGCACGTCAAATGTTAGGTGGTATGGGAATTAGTGGCGAATATTCAATTATGAGACATATGATGAACTTGGAAAGTGTAATTACCTATGAAGGAACACATGATATTCACTTACTAATTACAGGACTTGATGTTACTGGATTAAATGCTTTTAAATAAAAACTAAAAAGCTGTTAAGAAGCTTTTTTTAATAAATCAAACAAAGGGCAACGTTTACAGCGTTTGCCCTTTTTGTATTTTTTACAGCATTTGCTTTTACAATTTTTAACGGGCTTACTAGCGTGCTTTTTCGATTTTTTCTGAATTGGCTCTAAATCAATTAACAAAGACATAAACAACTGTTATATATTTCGGATGCAAATATAATTATTTAAATTTAATCTAAATAAAAGCCGTACATTTTTTTGTGCAGAAAATTTTTAGGAGGATTTTCAAAACTTTAAAAGTTTGGGAAATCCCATTTTAGGTTTAAGGAAGTTATTTTAACTACTAAATGAGACCCCCTAATTTCTCAATTTAATACATAACTAACTTTTATATTTCTCTAAGTTTCCTCAGCAACACTAAAAAAAAGGGAGTAGTCACAAGAATGATCTCCCTTTTATCTAATAGAATAATACTATTATAATGAGATTCCCCTAAACCTCAATATGTTTGATGCTAAATTAAGATATATCCAAAAAGCATGATATATATAAACAATACTTATGTTACGGTAAAACCGTAATTATAATAAGTTTTACAGTTATAAAACTTCAAAATACTAATTACTAACCGTTTACACTTACTTAAAAAGCTTGTTTTTTGGAGTATTTAAAGAAATATGCTGTGTTTTGTTAGCAAACATGTCTAATTTAATCAATTTTAAAATTCTAGATTACGGTTAAACCGTAATTACATGAAAATAAAAAAGCGAGCATGAGAGCTCGCTTAATAAAAAGTGTTATTGATCGTACTTTTTTTAGCTTCTATACTATAAATCCATTTGAAGTGGAGCTTCTAAAGCTGCTGGCTCCATTGGTGCTTGATGCGCCGGTGGACAATAGTAATAAGAAGGGCAACCTCCTAAACGAGAATCGCACATATGGTTAGAACAACCAGCATTTAATGTGTTTGTTGGACAACCATTTGTTACACATAGCATGTTACCACTAGCCAATCCTCCTGTAACTTCATCTGTAAGATTAGAAACTAATTTCTTGTTTAAGCTTAAGCTTTTTAAATTCTTTTTTTTCATGATTTCTATTTTTAATGTTTCGATAGGGCAAATCTAGCTTTAGGAATCACAGAAAAAGGAAAGCTATTCACTGGAATTGCTAGGGGATTTTCACGGTATTAAAAAAAGGAAAAACTGGTAATCTTACATTAAAATTACTATTCACAAAAAATCTGATCCATAGAATATCTTTCAAAATCACTTAAAATGCACGTCTACTTTTGTTCTTATGACACTTTTTCTATTGGTGTTGACGTATAAATGTGTTTCCAGAAAGAAGTAAGTAAATTACATTGCATAAGAGTTAACATAGTCCACCTATGATAGAATGTTCATTACATTCATTCACAATTGTTCTTGTTTTTACTGTTGGATTGCATTTTATGGATTCTAGACTCGCATCATGATCATTAAGACCTCCTGCTTTAATAGTTGTACAATTATTCAGTTTTGTAATATTCAATTTTCTTAGTGCTAGTTTTCGTTGTTTTTTCATTATAGTAAAATTTAAGTTAGATTTTTTTGGCTCAGAAAAGAATAGCATTCATTATATGTAAGTAAATTATATATTCTTCTCTTCTTCCAATATATCAAGATTTTTAATGTAGTAAGATGGATAAATTCCTGTCTTTTTTTTAAATGCTTTCGAAAAGGATTCAGACGTATTGAATCCTAATTCCGAAGCAATAGATTTTATATCATAAGTTCTGAATTTAGAATCATTTTTCAGCTCTTTTAGTGCATAATTAAGCCTGAGATCTGTAATGTACTGAACAAATTTTTTCTGCTTGTGCGATTGTAATGTTTTTGATAAATACGTGCTATTTGTATGAATTCTTTTCGCCACATAATTCAACGTACATTTTTTATGGAGAAATAATTTCTTTTGTTCAAACTTCTCTAAGCCTTTTAAAATTTTCTGTACATTGTCATCCGTTATAATATACGCTTGTTTATTTTTTTCTGGAATAGCATTTTGTGTTTCTTCCATTATTTTCAATTCTTCTAATACGGCTTCAAAACGTTTTTTCTGTGTTTGTTCGCGTTTTTTATAATAGTAAAAACCAAAAACTGAAAGTATGGATAGAAATAAACATACATAGGCTAATCTTCTAGATTTTAATTGCTCGCGTTGCGATTCATTTCGAAGTTTTTCAATTTTATTTTTAAAAGAGGGAATATCATATTGTTTGTATATATTCTCAGATACATTCCGAATTAAAATATCATTCTGCGCATCTTTCTCTTCAAACAGTTTAAGATACTTCAACGCTTTTTCTGTATTATTTTTCTTTTCATAACACTTCGCTAATAAAATATAGGTTTCTTGAACTGACGGCGAATTTGTTTCCTTTTGAGCCTCAATTTCAACCACTTTCAATAAATAGGTAATCGCATTGTCATAATCTTCTTGCAAAAAATAATTTTTGCCTTCATACAAGTATAATACTGATAATTGATTCTGAAAACCTAACTCATTAATCTGTTTTTCAGCCGATTTAAAATTGAGAAGCGCCTGCTCAAAATTTCCTTTTTTCTGTTGAATTATAGCTTGTAATGTTAGGAAAATAGAATTTCCTTCTAAATCATGCAACACTTCACTTTTCAGCAAGCCTTTTGAATTGTAAAATTGGGCTGAATCTAAATACTGTACTTTATCTTCAGGAAAACTATCTGCTAAATTTGTGTATGTATTACTTAAATTTAAAAGCGTGTTCAAATATTCTATTGGATACTTTTCAATAGTTAAAACTCTTTCATTATATAAATTGAGATTCATTTTTACCATTGCAACAGCTTGTTTTGGAAGACCAATTTGATTTTTAACCAACGCAATGCTGTGTCTAACTTCTGCTAATTTTGCAATATTATCTCCTTCCTTTATCAACTCATAAACTGTTGCATATAACTGACTTGCTTGATCATACATATCAGAATCATAAAAAATAGAACCTTTCAAATACAAGCTATTTATATACTGTTGCTGATTCTTCTGTTTTTTCGATTCCTTTATAGAAGTATCAATAAAATAATGCGCGCTATCCTTTTGCTCTAGCACGCTATAAATCAAAGCATTTATATATGTGGCATGGTATATATCTTCGTTATTTTTTTCTTGTACGGCTCTTTTATAATACGCCAATCCATATACTTTTGCATCTAAAGGGTTTGTATACCTATTAGTTTCCGCTAAGATTTTCAAAGAATCTGAAGACAAATTCCTCAGAGAGTTTTGTGTTATTTTTGTTTCATTCTGAGCATTCGTAAAAAAGGGGAACAATAAAGAAAAAAGTATAAAACGTAATATTTTCATAATTATTAAAAATACTATGTTTCGATAGAAAATTAATAGATTATATCAAGAAAATTTGAAGTAATCGCTTTTTAAATTAAGAATTGCCAAAATATAAAGTCTTGACAATTCTTAAAAAAATACATTTACTCTTGTCGAATATCTGCTCGACAAGGATGAAATATAACTGGTAACGAAATACAATCAGTCATTGGAACTGAAATATCACAACCTTGTTGCGTACATCCTATAGTCGGACAACCAACTACTGACCAACAATCTAAAATTAAAAGTGAAATTGCTTCTTGACCACCTACAGCATTACTTTTCTCTAAATTAGAAATTGATCTCTTGTTAAGTTTTAAATTTTTAAGATTCCTTTTTTTCATTATAATGTGATTTTAAAATTAAACATATCCAAACCTAGAGAACAAAGTCATGAAACGAAAGAAATTGTAGTCGTATTTATTTAAATACTTGTACAAAAAAATAAATTAAAATATTTACAATCAAATAGTTACATTTAAAACAACCTAATTCTTAACTACACCAATAGCAACTAATGCTTTTTGAAAATTTGTAAGTTTTAACACATTCAAAAATTATTTTTCTTTTCAAAATTGTACAATTTATCTTGTGGAAAGTTTAAAAAAATCAGATGTAATATCTTTCCATATTAAAAAAAATTAAGATACTATTTCCATGATTTGTACTAAAAATACACTCAAATTCCACTTTAAATACACTGAAAAAATCAACGAATAACTTGCATATTCAAAAAATATCTATATTTTTGGTAAACCAATCTGGTTAACCAATTTGAAAATGCATTCTATAAAACAGACTTTTAGTACTATAAAAAAAGGAATTATACTTTCGCTTTTATTCATTGTTTTTACAAATTGTTCAAATGATGAAGATTTGGACAGACCAACTTCTACAGTAACGCCTACAACACCAACAAACCCGACAACTCCAACTGAACCAACAACGCCACCAGTTGTAAATTATGCAGCTATTAATTTTTCAAACTGGAAAGTAACGCTTCCTGTTGATGAAAATAGTAATGGAAAGCCTGACGAATATCAACCAGCCGATTTGATCAATTTCGGATATCAAACGTTAGCGCCTGTTCAACCATTTATGTATGATGACACAGAAGACGAATCGTTAGTTTTTTATGCGTATCCAGAAGTATCAACAACAAATAGTTCGTATTCTCGTACCGAATTGCGAGAATTAATCAATACTTCAAACTCTAGAGAAAACTGGACTTTACTTGAAGGTGGAACTATGAAAGGACGTTTAAAAATAGCTTCTACATCAGAAGATAATACATCTAGCAATGAATTTCACAGAGTCATTTTTATGCAAATTCACGGAATTATTTCGGAAGAAGACATGACAACGCATGGTTTTTCATCGAACAATGGTCCGCCACTATTAAAAATTTATTGGAAAGACGGTTATGTTTGGTCGCACAAAAAATCACTGGTAGATGAGACTACTAACGGTGATGATTTATTAGATACTTCAAGCAGTACTTGGACAGATATCAAACAGAATCTTGGGTATGTTGGGTATGATGCTTTCGATTTTGAAATTATTGCATCAGATGCAAGATTGAGCGTTCAACTCAACAATGAAACTCCTTATATATACGAAGATGTAAGCCTGGACAAATGGCCTTATGAAAACTATTTCAAGGCAGGAAATTATTTGATTACTACTGATGCAAACGCTTTTTCTTATGTAAAATATTATAATTTATATCTAACTCATTAAAAATATATTCTATGAAAACAAAATTACTCTTAATAGCAATACTTTTTGTAAGTTTTGCGCATTCACAAACAACGCTTACGATAGGTACAGGAACATCTTCTTCAGCAACTAGAGGTCCTTTTCAACGTTCGGATAGCGGTTCAAGTTCTGTATATTCTCGTGCTAGTATGGTGTATACTGCAACGGAATTGGCAGACTTAACACCTTCAGCAACAATATCGCAAGTAAATTTTGATTTAGGTTCTTCAAATATTATTACAGCTTCAGGTGATGCTACCATGACAATTTACATGAAAAATTCTAACGCTACAGAAGTAATTGCTAGTGGTGGTGATTGGTCAGATGCAATAAATGGAGCTACTATTGTTGGAACCTATACATTTAATACATCAAATAACTTTCCTGGTGCCACAGGCTATGTAAGTTTTGTTTTAGCAACACCTTTCAATTACACTGGCGATACTTTAGAAATTGCTGTAGATTGGGATTGTGCTGCTTTAGTTCCAGCTGATGCCGGACAACCTAATGCATTATTTTCCGGTAACGGCTCATTAAATTGGCGTTGGGACAATACAGCGCACCAATCTCTTAATTACAGAGCAGGTTCTTCAGCTGCACCAACAACATTAACGAGTAGAAAATCACAACGTGTAAATACACAAATTGTTTATAGCGGTGCAACTACATCAGCAACTACAGGTCAAGTTATTGGAGAATTTCCCATTATGGATGGTGGAATGGAAAGTCAAACTGCAAATAATATGATGAGTTCTGCGGGAAGCGGTCAATCTGGTACTGCTCAAACAGAATGGACAGTTTCTTCAACGGGTAATGCAGCAGTTAGAGATATGACAGATAATGCAGCTTTAGCTAGATCAGGAGATTTTTCAGCGGCATTTCAAATTTCATCGGGTAATAGTAATTTAAGATTACAAAGCCCTTCAACTGTTGCTCCAAATCAATTACAAATCAATACACAATACACAATACAGTTTTTTTACAGTGCGAGTGCAGATCTTGGAAATGATTTAGATCCAGGTATTTATTTAAACAACACATCAGGAAGTAATACAACCAATAAAACAGATGTAACACCTTTTGTCGCTAATACGTGGACTAAAACGTACGGTACAGTAACAACAGGTGGCGCTATTAATGACTCACATTGGGCTGTTGCCAGAATGAGCGGTAGCAATTTAACAGCAGTTAGAGTAGATGATTTTGTAGTGTATGCAGGAGCTTATGATGACACAGCACCAAACGATCCAACTGCTGGCACGTATGCTAATAATTCTGGTATCGCTACAATTGGTTGGACAGCGCCTTCTGGTGGTGTTGACAATGGTGGTTATGTTGTTGTTAAATATACCTCAATGACTAATGCAGATAATGATCCAAGTCAAAATGGAATCTATCAATTTGGAAACACCATTACTAACGGAACAGGAAGTCTTGCAGGAACTGTAGCTTATATTGGTACAGATACAAGTTTTACAGACATTTATGCAGCAGGGAATTTTTATAAGATTTATGCAGTGGACAAAGCTTTCAACTATTCAAATGAAGTAGAAGTATCCGATGCAACTTTAGGAGTAACTGAAAATACAGTTTTAGATTTTAAATTATATCCAAATCCAGCTACAGATGTTATCACGATTCAGTCAGGAGATGTTAATGTCTCAGGAATTGAAATTTATGATATTTTAGGAAAAAATGTGATGAAGCAAAGCAACTTCACAAATACGAGTACTACTGTAAATGTTTCTGAACTAAAATCTGGTGTCTATTTTGTAAAAATTTATGCCAACACTAGTAGCTTAACAAAAAAGATTATCATTAAATAACTTACACATAAAAACATAAAAAAGCCGTATTATAAATACAGGCTTTTTTGTGTTTACAAACCATACTATATTTAACTGTTTATGAAAAAAATAACTTCCATACTTTGTCTACTCATTCTATTAATTGGATGTGGTAAAACAAAAATTACAGATGCTGTAACAGTAACAGATGCAAACGAGTTACAGACCGCTATAAAGAATGCAAAACCAGGCGATCACATTGTCATGGCTAATGGTGTATGGAAAGATATTCAAATTGAATTCATTGCAGAAGGAACAAAAGACAATCCTATTATACTCAAAGCTGAAACACCTGGAAAAGTAACAATTGAAGGTGTTTCTGATTTAAAATTTGGAGGAAAACATCTCATTGCTGAAGGATTACATTTCAAAAACGGGCATGCACCAGATGATGCAGTTGTAGCGTTTAGAGTAGATAAAAAAACAATTGCAAATTATTGTTCGTTTAAAAATTCTGTCATTGAAGATTTCAACAAAATGAAACGTGATGATTCAGATCGTTGGGTACAATTTTGGGGACAACACAACACACTAGAAAACTGCTACATTGCTGGAAAAACAAATCGTGGACCAACAGTTCGTGTAGATTTAAAAGGAAATGAACATATTAATAACTATCATCAAATTATCAATAATCATTTTGGTCCAAAACCTTCAAAAGGTGGTCCAAGTGGCGAAACAATTCAAATTGGAGATAGTTATTCATCTATGTCACCAAGTTACACAATGGTTTCAGGAAACTTATTTGAAGAATGTAATGGTGAAGTTGAAATCATTTCAAGTAAAACAAATTTCAACGAATTTAGAAACAACGTATTCTATAAAAGTGAAGGTTCATTGGTAACACGACACGGAAATTACTGTACCATTGATGGAAACTATTTTATTGGTGATGGTGTAAACAAAAACATTGGCGGTATTCGCATTATAAACACAGGACATTGGGTTACCAACAATTATTTCTACAATCTTATTGGTGAAAACTTTCGCAGTCCGTTGGCAGTAATGAACGGAATTCCAAAATCGCCACTAAACAGATACAATCAAGTAACCGATGTTGTGGTTGCGTACAATACATACATCAATTCAAAATCGCCTTGGCAATTTGGAGTTGGTACCAACATTGATCAAAAAGATGTATTGCCAGCTTCTGAAATTCGTTCGGCACGTCCGTTACGAATGTTAGTGGCAAACAATATTATTTACAATGAAAAAGGAGATAATTCTCCAATTATTGAACATGACAAAGCAGACGGTGTTACGTTTAAAAGTAATGTAATCAACAATCAAAATGTAGCTTTTAAAAACTATGATGGTTTACAAACGGCTGACTTCAACATAAAACAACTTTCCGATAATATTTGGGTTCCTACAGAAATTCCTACTGTAGAAGCATATCAAGGATTTGGGTTTGAATCCATTTCAAAAGATCTTTTTGGAAATTCAAGAGAAAATACAACAACCATTGGAGCAGTTACAAAAACGGAAACGACTGCGCCAGCTATTTTAGACAAATCAAAATACGGAACAACTTGGTATTCTAACGAAATAGAAGCAAAAGATCCAACAATAGCAACAGCTACAACAGAAAAAGGAAGTCTACAATCTAAAATAGCAGCAGCAGCAAATGGTGATATCATTTCGTTGGCTGCAGGAAACTATACAATTGATGCATCATTAATCATTAATAAAACAATTACGATTCAATCGGCAAGTGAAAAGGCAACAATTACTTTTTCAGGAAACGAAAACACACCTTTATTTGAGTTGCATCCAAAAGGAAAACTAACTTTAGAAAATGTAGTTTTAAAAGGAAACGATACGCAATTAGCCTTTGCGAGCTTGCAAAAAAATATGTTTACACATTTCGGCTTAACCGTGAAAAATTGTGACATTCAGAACTTCAACTACGTACTTAAAGTTTATAAAGAATCGTTTGCAGAACGCATTACTTTTGAAGGTACAAACATTACAAATTGCGCAAACGGACTGGAATTATCGGAAGAAACAAATGACAAAGGCGATTATAACTCTGAATACTTGACGGTGAACAATTGTACATTTGACAACGTACAAAAAAATGTTATTGATTATTATCGTGGTGGTTATGACGAATCAACTATTGGCGGAAATCTATTTCTAACAAATAGTACGTTTACCAATTGTGGCAAAAAAGAAGAAAATGGAATTCTGATAAACACACGCGGAATTATTAATGTGGATATTTCTGATAATACTTTCAAAAACAATTCGGTGAAGCTTGTTGCACTACTTTGGGGCGCAAAAAACAATTCACATGCTAACAATACGCTTGTAAATTCAGGTGAAATTAGAGTAGAGCAGAATTTGAAACAAAAATTAATGTACTAGAATAATAGTCCTATGAAACTAAATTTTAGCTTCCTATTCGCGCTTGTATTTATCCTAACATCTTGTAAAAAAGAAACGACAACAACTACGACTGAAAACGATACAAGCTCGTCGCATCCAAAGTTGATTCTTACAAAACAAGGCGTTTCAGACATCAGAGCACAACTCGGAACTATTCCGTTATTTGATGAAACGCTTGCCAAAACAAAAGCGGAAATTGATGCTGAAATTGCTTCAGGAATTCATGTGCCAATTCCGAAAGACTTATCGGGTGGTTACACGCATGCACGTCACAAAAAAAACTTTCTTGTCTTACAAAAAGCTGGTGTATTATATCAAATTTTAGATGATGAAAAATATGCCAAATATGTGCGTGATGTGTTAATGGCGTACGCCAAAATGTACCCAACGCTACCAGTTCATCCACAAACAAGATCGTATGCACGTGGAAAAATATTCTGGCAATGTTTAAATGATTCCAATTGGCTAGTATACACAAGTCAGGCATATGATTGCGTCTATGATTGGCTTTCAAAAGAAGAACGCGAAACGTTAGAAAATGATTTATTCAGACCATTTGCTGATTATATTTCGAAAGGAAACCCACAATTTTTCAATCGTGTACACAACCACAGTACGTGGGGAAATGTTGCTGTCGGAATGATTGCGTTGGTAATGAATGATGACGAATTACTGAATCGTGCCTTACATGGTTTAGAAGTAGACAACTTGCCTGCAGACGCAAAAGACAATGATGGTGGATTCATTAAAACGGAAGGTCAAAAAGTAGGTTTCTTAGCAAACTTAGACGAACCGTTTTCGCCTGACGGATATTACACAGAAGGTCCATACTATCAACGGTATGCAATGTATCCGTTTTTAATCTTCGCGCAAGCGTTACAAAATGTAAAACCCGAACAAAAAATATTTGAATACAAAGATGGTGTATTGCTAAAAGCTGTTGATGCACTTATAAATTTATCCGATGCAGATGGCGAATTCTTTCCATTAAATGATGGACAAAAAGGAATGTCGTACTATTCAAGAGAATTGGTAACGGCGGTTGATATTGCATACAAATATGGTGGAGAAAATCCTGAATTACTAAGTATTGCCGAAAAACAACAAAAAGTGGTGTTGGATGATACTGGTTTGGCAATTGCTTTAGGAATTAAAAAAGGAAAAGCAAAACCGTATATCAAAAAATCTATTGAACTACGTGATGGAGCAAACGGTGATGAAGGCGCTGTTGGAATTTTGCGAAGCGATCCAATGGAAATCGTTTTTAAATACGCCGCACAAGGATTAAGTCATGGGCATTATGACAAATTATCGTTTTCACTTTATGAAAATGGTACTGAAATCATTCAAGATTACGGTCTAGCCAGATATGTAAACATTGAGCAAAAAGGTGGTGGAAACTACCTCAAAGAAAACAAAACGTGGGCAAAACAAACCATTGCGCACAATACAATTACACAAAATGAAACGTCTCACTTTCAAGGAAAATATAAAATTGGAAGTAAAAACCATTCAGAAAAATACATTTTTGATGTGTCTGATGAAAATCTACAGATAGCAAGTGCTAAAGAAACTAACGCATATCCAGGAACAGATTTACAACGAACAATGGTGTTATTAAATGATCCATTTTTTAGCAAACCTATTGTGCTAGACATCATGAAAGTAACCTCAGCAAAAGCAAACCAATACGATCTTCCTTTTTATTACTTAGGACAATTGATTCAAACAAACTTCACCTACGAAGTTACAAATCCGCCAACAGAATTAGGAACAAAAAACGGTTATCAGCATTTATACAAAGAAGCGGAAGCAACGTCAAACGGAGAAAATGCTAAATTGAATTGGTTGTTGAATAATAAATTTTATTCGGTAACGACAACAACTTCGGCAAACGATGAAATCTTTTTAGCACGCATTGGTGCAAATGATCCTGAATTCAACTTACGAAAAGAACCGGCAATCATTATCAGAAAGAAAAATACAAAAAATGCGGTCTTTGCTTCTGTTATAGAATCGCACGGAACATACAGTCCTGTTTCTGAATTCGCGGTAAACGCGTATAGCAACGTCAAACATATTGAAGTTGTGTATGATGATGCTAAGTATACGGCAATTATAATTGAGACAACAGAAAACACTACGAAATTATTTATCATATCAAACAATACCAATTCCAAGGAAACGACGCATACGCTGTCAATTAACGAAAAAAACTACACTTGGAAAGGAACTCATACATTACAAAAAATCAATTAACATTATGAAAACATTTGGAGCAAGTAACGAATTTATTTTTGGCGATACCTTAGACTGGGAAGTTGTTGGAGAAGGTTTAAAACGAAAAATTATGGGCTATGATGACAAAATCATGCTTGTAAAGGTACATTTTGAAGTTGGCGCAGTCGGAATTATGCATGAACATTATCACTCACAAGTTACCTATGTGGAAAGCGGCGCGTTTGACGTTACCATTGATGGTGAGACAAAAACACTTGTTGGTGGCGATTCTTTCTACATTCCGCCACATATAATGCACGGAGCAATATGTCGTGAAAGCGGTGTACTTATTGATGTCTTTAGTCCTATCCGTGAAGACTTTATGGAATAAGTAAGAATTATTTTTATTTAACAAAAATTTAATATATATTTGGTAAACCAATCTGGTTAACCAGATTTCAGGTTACAAAAAAAGGACAGGTGCACGCCTATCCTTTAGGAAATTTACTTCTTTGGAGGGAAGTAAGATTACACATAATTACTTATCGTAACATGCATATCGCTAAAATACAAAAAAAATGAATTTTAACGCTAGAAATGTGTCTTTAAGTGATTAGTTGAATACTAACTAATTAAAAAAACTAATTATGAATTTAAAAACTAAGCTAACCTATATTGTAATGCTCCTCTTTTGCGTTTCAATGTATGCTCAGGAAGCCTTTACTATCAAAGGAACTGTTGTTGCCAAAGCTGACAACCAACCTGTGCCTGGTGTAAATGTGCTTAATGTAAAAACATCAAAAGGAACAACTACAAATTTTGATGGAAACTATGAAATTAAAGCCACTAAAGGTGATGTACTTCAGTTTTCATATGTAGGATTCGTAACACAAACTGTAATTATTGACGCTCAAAAAACACTAAATATCATACTAGTAGAAGACGCTTCTCAACTTGATGAAGTTGTTGTTATTGGTTATGGTACACAAAAGAAAAGTCACTTAACAGGAGCGATTTCAAAAGTAAAAAATGAGGATCTTGATCAAATTGCTGTTCCACGTGTGGATGAAGCATTAGTAGGTCAGGTTTCTGGTGTAAATATACAAGCAACTGAAGGTGAAGCTGGTTCTGCACCAACAATTCGTATTCGTGGTACAGGTTCTATTTCTGGTAGTTCCGATCCTGCCATTGTAGTTGACGGATTGGTAGTTGATAGTGATTTCTTAGGTTCATTTGATATGAATGATATTGAATCGTTTGAAGTATTAAAAGATGCTGCTTCTGCCTCAATCTACGGATCAAGAGGTGCAAATGGTGTAATTTTAATTACAACAAAACAAGGAAAAGAAGGAAAAACAAAATTCTCATACAACTCGTTTATGGGATTCAAAGAAGCGAGACAAAGTGATGATTATTACTTTACAGTTGCAGAAACTGCAGCGGCTGAATTAGCGGCAACAGGAACACTTTCTGATAGAACTCGTTACAAACAATTAATTGGTGTTGATAGAGATTGGCAAGATGTTATTTTTGATGGCGGAACAATTACAAGTCATTCATTTAACATGCGAGGTGGAAACAAAAAGACAAAATTTACAGCTTCTTTAGGATATATTCATGATGAAGGAGTTTTACTAACAGATGATTACAAAAGATATTCAATGCGATTGAAGGTAGATTCTAAAATAAGTGACAGACTTACTATTGGAGCTAACTTAACACCATCGTATACAAACAGAAGACGTTTTGATGGTTCTACACACGATATTTTACGTCAAACACCTTGGTTACCATTATATGTTGATGAAAGCAACATTCAATTTATAAACAGATTGAGAGATGGTGGTGCATATGCAGATGTGCAAATTGGAGATTATGCCGAACAACGAATGTTTGATAATTATGATTTAAATACAATGCAACCTGTTGCTTCTGGAGGAACAAGTATTAGTAATACATCTAACACAAACCCAGCGGCAAAAGTATTGGAACGTGATCGTAATGATTACAAATTTAAATTGGCAGGTAGTTTTTACGGAAATTACAAAATTACAGATGATTTAGCATTCAGAACTACACTATCTGGAGATTACCAAAATACACGAAGAGATCGTTGGCAAGGTGTCCTATCAAGTAGAAATGGTTCTGCGGCAACACAATTAGATATCTCTACACAAAATAGAATTCACATTGTAACTGACAATATTTTATCATTCAATAAAGTAATTGACAAACATGAAATAAGTGCTATTGTAGGTTTCTCAGCAGAAAAGTGGGACACTACTTTTGAAACCATTACTGGAGGTGGATATGATTCTGATTTAGTACAAACTATTGCTGGAGCTGATCCTACTACAGTACTAGGTAATTCATACAAATTCCCAGAACGCTTATTATCTTACTTAGGAAGAGTTAATTATGCGTACGATGATAAATATTTAGTATCACTAAGTATACGTCGTGATGGTTATTCAGCTTTTGGAGAAAACAACAAATATGGTAATTTCCCAGCAGCTTCTGTAGGTTGGATAGCTTCTAACGAAGACTTTTTAAACGAAAGTGAAGTCATTAACAACTTAAAATTAAGAGTAAGTTATGGTGTTACTGGAAATCCATTCTTCAATACAGGAAATGTATTGGTAGACAAATTTCCATACTTATCACTTTTAGAATCTTCTACAGCAATAGTTGATGGAACATCTGCACCAGGATTTAACCCAATTAACTTGGCTAATCCAGATTTAAAGTGGGAACGTTCTATAGAAATTAACCCAGGAATTGACTTTGGATTATTTAACAATATTGTAACAGGTTCTGTTGAATACTATAAAAGAACAAGTGATCAATTATTAATTGACAATCCAGTTTCTGTAACTACAGGATTTGATAGTGGATTGGTAAATATTGGAGAAGTTGAAAACTCTGGTTTCGAAATAGAATTACGTACACGTAACATTACCAGAGAAAACTTCCGCTGGTCTACAACAATGTTGGCATCTCGTAACAAAAACGAATTGGTAGACTTTGCAGACTCTAACGGACAAATTCAAAATGTTGATAGTAAAAGAGCGGCAGAATGGATTAACTTAGTAGGAAACCCTATTTCATCATTTTATGGTTGGGTTGTAGATCGTGATATTCCTTTAGAATTCATTACAGATCCATATCATCCAGTTGGTGGAGAAGCACAAGATGTATATGTGAAAGATTTAAATGGTGATGGAGTGATTGATGATGATGATAAAACAATCTTAGGAAATCCATATCCAGACTTAGTTTGGAGTATTACAAATGATTTTAGAATTGGAAATTTTGACGTAAGTTTTATGTTCCAAGGAAGTCACGGAGCAGAAATCAGAAACATGGGAGATCAGTATTTATTTAACCATTTCAACAGTTCTCAGGATTTCATTTCATCAACTCCTGATCAAGAATTTATCAAAGAAAAGATCTTTACAAGTGATATCATTCAAGATGCGTCTTATGTAGCATTACGTACCGTAAACATTGGATTTAACTTTCCAAAAAGCTTACTATCTAAAATATTCTTAACGAAAGCAAGAATATATGCAACTGGTCAAAACTTATTATACTTTACGGCAAGTGATTATACAGGATTCAATCCAGAATCAATCAATGATACATCACCTACAACGTACGGATATCAAAGAGCAGGATCGCCTATAAATAGAACAATAACTGTTGGTTTAAACGTTGAATTTTAATCTAACACATAACTAAAATGAAAAATAATATGAAACAAACAAAAATTGTAGCATTGTTAGTATTGCTAGTTACTGTGTTTTCTTGTGAGAAAGATTTCTTATCACCTGAATTAGAATCATTAGTAAATGCAGAAATCTACTATACAACAGAAGCACAACTTGAAACTGCGGCAATTAACATGTATGACGGTATTCAAGGTGTAAACTCAACATCTGCAAATGATTATCACTCAATACAAGTAGAATTTTATCTTACTGAAATGCGTAGTGATAATACAAGAACAAAAGCTTCCGAAGGAGAAGCTGCACAATTTGAAAACTATACCATTTCACCAAACAATGGTATTGTTGCCGATTATTACAGAAGTTTTTACAATGTAATATTTAGAGCAAATGTAGTATTAGAAAACTTGGCTGTAGCATCTGATGCGAACAGAGCAAAATTTGAAGCAGAAGCAAAATTTGTAAGAGCATATGCATATTTTAACTTAGTACGACTATATGGAGATATTCCATTGGTAGATAGAGTAATTGGAAACAGTGATACAGAAATCTCGTTTACAAGAGTAGCTTCAACAGAAGTATATGCACTAATTATAGATGATTTACTAACTGCTATTGACGGTTTAGACAATACGTTCAGAACAAGAGCTTCAAAGGCTGCCGCTCAAGCATTACTAGCAAAAGTATACCTAACACAAGGTACAAACTACTTAGATGCACAAATACTATGTGAGGCTGTAATGGGAAGTGGGTTTTCTTTAGAAACAAACTTTGAAGATGTTTTTTACAATGAGCAAAACAATGAAGTTATATTTGCAATAGGATACAATCCCGCAGGTGTAGATAGTCAAAACTTTTCTGCAGAATGGCTTAATGCCGTAGGAAGAACAAGTGGAGTAAATTATGTTACCAATGATGCAAAAGCCGCTTTAGATGCCATAGGTGGAAATAGAGGTTTAGATGTTTCATACCGTGTAGATATTTCGCAACCAACACAAAATCAAGTTCGTAAATACATTCCAAATGGAGAAGTTGATGCCTATGCTGGTGACGATTTCTTAATATCAGATCCAACACTAGCTGGTAATGACTGGATTGTATTGCGTTATGCTGATGTATTACTAATGCATGTTGAAGCGATCATGGCTGGAGGAAACAGTACTGCTGTACCTGCCGCATTGAACTCATTTCAACTTGTTCGCAACCGTGCAAGTCTAACTACATTGGTAACAAACATTACAAAACAAGAATTGTTAGATGAAAGACGTGTAGAATTAGCGTTTGAAAATCATCGTTTATTCGATTTAGTTCGTTTCGGTGAAGCACAAAATGTACTTTCTGCATTTTCAACAGCAAACGGGTACAACTATACTGCAACTGATTTATTATTACCAATTCCACAAAGAGAAATCAACTTAAGTAACGGTGTATTAACACAAAACCCTGGTTACTAATTAATATAAAAGATAATGAAAAAACAAATCAAAAAAATAATTGGGTTTACTACAGCAATTGTATTGGCGTTTGCATTCCAGTCTTGTAGTGATTTCGAAAAATTTGATCTTCCAGAAGAAGGATCAATTGCAGACCTTACACCACCTGAAGCTGACTTCACCTTTACACAAGGAGCTGGTCCAGATGAAGAGTGGAAAAACTATACGTTCGCAAACCTATCAACAAGTGCCACTACTTATAGTTGGGATTATGGAGACGGAAATACATCAACAGAAATAGATGGCGCAAACACGTATTCAGGAGAAGGCGTATATACTGTTACGCTAACAGCTTCAGATGCATTAGGTGTTGTAAGTACATCTACACAAACTGTAGAAGTAATTGAGCCAGAAGCTCCAGCAGTTCCGGATCCTATTTTAATCAATGCTGATTTTGATAAATTACCGAAAAACAATGGTGCTTCAAGTGACTGTTCTTGCTCAGGATGGGATAATGATGACATTGGAGAACAAGGAGAATCTAGTTCTGGTAATGGAGGTTCTGATAATGTAGTAAAATTTGACAATAACGAACCAGATCACGTATACCAAGAGTTTGCAGTAACTCCAAACGCAGATTATACAATATCAATAATAGTATCGCACAAAACTATAGCTAGTACGCCTGGTACTTACCCTGGTAGTATGCTTGAATTAAGAATTTTAGCCGGAGCTGGTTATGTAGCTGGTTACACACCAACTTATTATACAGCCGCTACAGATTTTCCAAGTTCAGGGTATGGCTACACTACTCTTCCGCAAGTAGAAGATGCCGCAAATAATTTAATGGTAGAAACCATAACTAATCCTGATGATGACGATTATTTCACTTACACATATACATTTAATGCAGGTGCTAATGATAGTGTTGCCCTATTCATCAGAGGCTTAGGAGGCGATAGTAGTGTTGGTAATTACGGATATACTAGTGGAGATGAAGAAATAAGAGCTGACTCCGTAACTATTACAGCTAATAACTAATATATAAATATGACCTTTAGAACCCTATTTATTCTCTTCTTTGCTTTTAGCCTAACAATTGGTTTTGCTCAGTCTAACGATACTGAAAAAACTGATAACGTTAAAAAGGAAAAAAAGAGAAAAAAGAAAAGGAAAAAGTACAAATTACCTAAAATTGATTTATCGCATTGGAAAGTGACAACGCCTGCGGGCAATGGAAAAAAACCGCAGGAAGTGTCACCACCAGAAATATTGGACTATGCTACCAACAAAGACTTATTGCCTTATATGTACAACGATTCTGTACGTGGTGCTTTGGTTTTTTATGCATATCCAAGTAAAGCCACAACAGCAAATACCAAATATTCACGTTCAGAATTACGAGAGCAAATGGAGCCTGGCAACAACAATGTCAATTGGACATTTAAGCAAGGTGGTAAAATGAAAGGTAAACTGGCAATGGATGCGGTTTCTCGTGATAAAAATGGTAAATATCATAAAGTAATCATCATGCAAATTCATGGCCGTTTAACTAATGAACAGCGTGATCTTATTGGTCAAAAAGACAACAATGCGCCACCAATGTTGAAAATATATTGGAAAGATGGAAAAATTCGTGTCAAAACAAAAGTCTTAAAAAACTTGAGCGCTTCCGGTGAAGAAATACTACATGAAGATGCTTGGGGAGATGATGAAGGATTTACATTTAAACAAAAAGTAGGCTTCAAAAAATTTAGACTCGAAGTACGCATAAGTGAAGGAAAAATGACAATCGTTCTAAACAATAATGAATTCAAAACCTATGAAAACATTCACATGAAAAAATGGGGAATCTTTGAAAATTACTTCAAAGCAGGAAACTATTTTCAGTCACGTGAAGAAGGGGCTTTTGCAAAAGTTCGTTATTATAGTTTAGAAGTAACGCATTAATAAAAAAGTTAATTTAGTTTGAATAGATGCTTTTCATTGAATTTTACTGATCTAAAGTAGGTCAGTAAGATTCAAGTAAAGATTTTTTTCAAGAAGTTTACACGTATTCTTTATTAATTTTATAAATTTAAACATACAACTCTGGTTAACCAATTACAGAATTCAAAGTATGAAATTAGATACAGTAACAAAGACAGAAACCCTCGATCTTCAAAAAACGATTATCTCCAAAATACGAGATTTAATCAACATAAAGAATTTAGAGCCAGGTGACAAACTTCCATCAGAACGTATGTTATCTGAAAAGTTTGAAGTCACACGTAGTAATGTTAGAGAAGCTATTCAAAAACTTGAATTCTATGGATTACTAAAATCAATTCCGCAAAGTGGAACGTTTGTCGCAAATATTGGCGTAACCGCGATGAACGGAATGATTGAAGATATTCTTCGTTTAGAAGAACCAGATTTTAAATCATTGGTCGAAACTCGTATTCTATTAGAACTCAAAACGGCTCGTTTAGCCGCCTTACGAAGAACTGATGAAGATTTAATTAAAATGAAAGAAGCGTTAGATGCTTATTCCGAAAAAGTAAATAATGGCGAAGACGCTGTTCAAGAAGATTTACTATTTCATTTAGCCATTGCAAAAGCTTCTGGTAATAGTACCATGAATACATTCATGCTAATTATTACACCAGAAATCATTACCAATTTTGAAAAATATCACTTTTGTGACAAAGGATTAGCGGAATCCGGAATTTTAGAACATCAAAGTATATTTAATGCAATTAAAAATCAAAATCCGCAACTAGCAAAACAAAAAATGAAAGAACATTTTGAAGTATTATATCAATACTGTTATAATATTTAAAAAAACATAAACTCATTATTGAAGATGCACGACTTCAATACTGAAACAACATACTGGAGGGAACGTAATTTTATATGTAGAAATCGTATTGCAATTTCTTCTCAAAACAAATTACACACCATATAACTGAGCAAATTTGCTCAAACAACTAATATACAAATGCTTGTCGTACAAGGATTCGTGTATACCATACACTAAATATGAAAATAAAAGGATTACGCTGGTGGATTATAGGGTTAATCTTTATAGCTACAGTTATAAACTATATTGACAGAACTGCTTTTGCACTACTCTGGCCTCAAATGGGCGAAGATTTAGGCATGGACAAATCAGATTATGCAACAATGCTTAATGTATTTTTAGCCTGTTATGCCGTTGGTAAATTTGCGTCTGGAAAACTATATGATACCATCGGAACTCGTTTAGGATTTACCGTTTCTATTATTGTTTGGTCGGTAGCCTCTGCATTTCATGCATTTGCAAGAGGGTTGATAACATTATCCATCTTTAGAGGTCTTCTCGGCTTAGGAGAAGCTGGAAATTGGCCTGGTGCAGTAAAAAGTAATGGAGAATGGTTTCCTGTAAAAGAGCGAGCAATTGCACAAGGTATATTCAATGCTGGTGCGTCCATAGGAAATGTAATAGCGCCTTTTATTATAGTATTTCTTTACACAAAATTTGGATGGCAAACCACCTATGTTATTTTAGGAGTTGTTGGAATACTATGGGTAATTCCATGGTTATTTTTAAACAAATCTACTCCAGAAAAACATCCTTGGGTAACCGAAAAAGAAAGAAATTTAATCCTTTCAAGTAGAATTGATAAAGTGGAGGAGAATACAGAAGTAAAAGCAAAAAGTTTAAGTGTTGGTAAAATACTTAGCTATAAAGAATCTTGGGGTGTATTAACCTGTCGATTTTTCATAGAACCAATTTGGTGGTTTTTTGCAGGATGGATGCCAATCTATTTAAATGATAAATTCGGATTGAGTATTGAACAAATAGCTGGTACTATGTGGATATCGTATCTTATGGCTGCAGCCGGAAGTATCTTAGGCGGAATGTTTGTAAAAGAATTAATAAAAAAATATACAGTTGATATATCGAGAAAAGCAACGATAGCTTTAGGAGGTTTGTTAGTCTTGATAGCTTTTGTATGCATCATTACATTGGTAAAAGAAAATAACTTTATGACATTCATATATTTTGCAGGACTTGCATTATTTGGATTTCAGTTTGCAATTGGAAACATTCAAACCATATCTAGTGATTTATTTAGAGGCCCATCAGTTGGTACGTTAGCTGGATTAGCAGGTACAGTAGCCGCAGTATCTCCAATGATCATGAATTGGTTTATCGGTCAAATCACTGCTGGAGGATCATATATTCCTGCATTTATTGCCATATGTGTTTCCGTAATCTTAGGAGTTATAGCAGTATTTGTTCTAATCAAAAATATTGGTCCAGTTAGAAAAACAATAGAAGCATAAAAACGAAAAAGTAAATTATAAAATAATCATACTTACTATGAGTAAAAATAAAGGAAAAATTGCAATAGTTACAGGAGCTACAGGCGGCATTGGTTTCGCAGTAGCAAAAAGATTAGGCGAAGACGGATACACTGTCATTCTAAATGGTATAGATGACGCTGCTGGAGCTGAAAAATTAAAACAACTTACAGACGCAGGAATTACTGCTGAATATTACGGTTTTGATGTTACGAAAGAAGATCAAGTAACAGAAAATATTACCAAAATAGGAGAAAAATATGGTAAAATTGATGTGCTAGTAAACAATGCTGGTGGATTAGGTGGACGTTCTCGATTTGAAGAAATGACTACAGATTTTTACAGATTTGTCATGGCACTAAATCTTGATTCTGTATTTTTTGCTTCAAGAGCCGCGATACCATTCCTTAAAAAAGGAGAACATCCTTCTATCATAAACTACACATCAAATGCAGGATGGACAGCTGGTGGACCAGGTGCAGGAATTTACGGAACCTCAAAAGCAGGTGTACATGCAATTACAAGAGCATTAGCAAAAGATTTAGCTGAATACGGTATTCGATCAAATGCAGTATCACCAGGTACTATTGATACACCATTTCATGCTCAAATAAAATCAACAAAGCCAGAAGTTTTTGCTTCTTGGGCAAATAATATTATGCTTGGACGATTAGGTCAACCAGACGATGTAGCTGGTGTTATTTCGTTTTTAGCAAGCAAAGATGCTGCATTCATAACTGCCGAAACAATCCAAATAGGTGGTGGACAAGCATTAGGAATCTAATACAAAGAAATAAATTTTATTCTCAGCATAAGCGTTATTGTTTTTTAACAATAGCGCTTATTGTTTTTCAGACGAATCGCGTTCAATCAATTCAGCATCCAAAATAATTTTATTAAGGGTTTGCATAACGGTATCCATTTTAACACGTTTCAAAAAAGTTTCAGCGGCCAACTGCCCTATTTGTGCACTATGTTGATTAATGCTCGTAATTGTTGGTGTGACCAATGAAGTAAAAGGTTCGTTCCCGAAACCAACTAAGCAAATATCATTTGGGACACTAATATTTTTTTCTTTCAATAATTGCAATGCGCCCAAAGCGGCATAATCTCCGGCAATATACACAGCATCTGGTGGATTTTCTAGTTCCAATAATGCTTGCATTTTCAACTTTCCATCTTCAAGTGTTAAGCTACTTTCCATCAGTAAATCATCTTCATGCGGTAAATTATATGTATGTATAGCGTCAATATACCCTCTAATTCTATTATTAAAAATTCGTGTATGTCTAAAACCGCCAATATGTGCAATACGCTTACAGCCTTTTGAAATAAGGTGTTCAACAATCATATAACTACTATCATAATCATTAATTCCAATATAATCAACATTCAAATCATTCTCTCCTCTATCAAATAATATCAATGGAATTCCTTTCGACTTTATTTTTTCATAATATGACAAATCAACAGTTTCATTTGCCATAGAAGCGATAATGCCATCAACTTGTGTAAAAAGTAACGTATCTATATTACTGCATTCCTTCTTAAAAGACTCGTTAGACTGCGTAATGATAATATTATAACCTTCCTTATTCAGTACTTCTTCTATATTTTGAATAACAGATGAAAAAAAGTTACTACTAGTTTTTGGGACAATAACACCTACTAAATTACTTTTCCCTTTTCGCAACGCGCTGGCTAAATGATTGGGTTGATAATTTAATTCTTTAGCAACACGTTTTACGGCGTCTTTGGTTTTTGCACTTATTCTAGAATCGTCATGAAGTGCTTTCGAAACAGCCGCAGGCGAAATATTCAGCATATTCGCAATGTCTTTTATCGTAGTTCTTTTTTTTTTCACTTAGTTTTTATATATTTGCTTAAACGTTTAAGCAAAAGTAGCTTTTTATAGCTAATAATCAAAACCATCTCAGTTTTGATTTATTTTTAACGATTTGCTTAAACGTTTAACCAAAAAAGATATTTTAACAATTTAAGACGATATAAAGATGAGTAAAGTAGTTACTTTTGGAGAAATTATGCTTCGTTTAGCACCTCCTGGTTTTTTGAGATTTTCACAAACAAATAGCTTCGACGTTGTATATGGTGGAGGTGAATCTAATGTAGCTGTTTCTTTAGCTAATTATGGTGTTGATGTTGATTTTGTAACACGATTACCAAACAATGATATTGGACACTGTGCCATGATGGAAATGAGGAAACGTGGTGTTGGCGTTAACAAAATTGTTTGGGGCGGAGACCGTTTGGGAATTTACTTCTTAGAAACTGGTGCCGTAAGTAGAGGAAGTAAAGTTGTATATGACAGAGCACATTCAGCTATAGCTGAAGTAACATCAGGCATGATTGACTGGGATTCAGTATTTGATGGTGTTGAATGGTTTCATTGGACAGGAATTACACCTGCAATATCGCAAGGAGCAGCAGATGTTTGTTTAGAAGCCGTAAAAGCTGCAAGTGCCAAAGGAATTACAATTTCTACAGATCTAAATTACAGAGCAAAACTTTGGAAATATGGTGGCGATCGTGAAGCAATAATGACCGAACTAACGTCGTATTGTGATATCATTTTAGGAAATGAAGAAGATGCAGAAAAACACTTTGGTATTCATCCCGAAGGATTAGATGTGCACAAACATGGACACGATGTAAAAGCAGAAGCATTTTTATCAGTTTGTAAACAAATGATGGAAAAATTCCCAAGAGCTAAAAAAGTAATTACAACATTAAGAGGTTCAATATCAGCTTCTCACAACACATGGGCTGGTGTATTATATGATGGTTCAAAAATGTATGAAACACGCCAATATCAAATTACAGATATTGTAGATAGAGTTGGTGGTGGCGATTCATTTATGGGTGGATTAATTTATGGATTATTAAAATATCCTGAAGATGATCAAAATGCATTAGATTTTGCAGTAGCGGCTTCATGCTTGAAACACACAATCAAAGGAGATGCAAATTTATCAACAATCGCCGAAGTAGAAAAATTAATGGGTGGTGACGCATCTGGAAGAGTTGCGAGATAATACAAATTCAACAAAAATAAATTTAGAATGGCACAATATTCAAGACTCGAAGTAGCGCAGGTAATGAAAGAAACCGGAATGGTTCCGCTATTTTTTAATAACGATATAGAAGTTAGCAAAAAAGTGCTAAAAGCTTGTTATGACGGAGGTGCTCGCCTACTAGAATTTACTGCTCGTGGCGATTTTGCGCATGAAGTTTTTGGCGAATTAACCAAATATGCAATTGCAACATTACCCGGAATGATTATGGGAGTTGGCTCAGTTACTGATGCCGCCGCCGCTTCGTTATATATGTCGCTTGGCGCGAATTTTATTGTAACACCTGTATTACGAGAAGACATTGCAATTGTGTGTAACCGACGCAAAGTATTATGGTCGCCAGGTTGCGGATCGTTGACAGAAATAGCAAGAGCAGAAGAATTGGGTTGTGAAATTGTAAAATTATTCCCTGGCGGAATTTATGGCTCTAATTTTATCAAAGCAATAAAAGGTCCACAACCTTGGACAAGTGTTATGCCTACTGGTGGCGTTGCTCCTACTCGTGAAAACTTAGAAGGTTGGTTTAACGCAGGTGCAACCTGTGTGGGAATGGGTTCAAAATTGATGGCAAAAAAAGAAAATGGAGACTTCGATTTAGAAAAAATTGAAGCACTCACAAAGGAAGCTATCCAGATTATAAAAGAAGTAAAAAAATGAATTTTTCGCAATCAGCAATCACATTAAAAGAGTTATCGCAGTTATCTGGCTTTTCAGTTTCAACGGTTTCTAAAGCGTTGAATAATAAATTTGACATTAGTCTTACAACACGAAAAGCCATTCAAAAAATTGCGTCTAAGCATAATTATGTACCCAATAATTATGCGGTTGCTTTGCGTAAAAAACAAACGAAAGCGATTGCCATTATTGTTCCACAAATCAATACAACTTTTTATAGTTGCTTTTTGCACAATATTGAAAAAGTAGCTTCAAAATATGGTTATCGCATTATGTTGTTTCAATCTTTTGAAGAACGTAAACGCGAACAAGAATGTATGAAAAATATTAGTGATGGTAGTGTTGACGGTGCCATTGTAGTATCGTCTAACTGTTTACTCAGTGAAACTTCTGGCAGAAAACACAATTTGCCAATTCAATGCATTCAACTTTCTAAAGAACTTCATGGCAAACAGCTTAAGCATGAATGTATCAATGCGTTTTCGAACTTGTTAAAAGATATTCATAAGTAATAACTTCAAAATCCAAAACTAAAGATAAAACTATTCTAAATATTTAAA
Organism: Kordia sp.; assembly: GCF_965283645.1. Classification (GTDB taxonomy): domain Bacteria; phylum Bacteroidota; class Bacteroidia; order Flavobacteriales; family Flavobacteriaceae; genus Kordia. Next base: position 2,296,274 of record NZ_CBDIPG010000001.1, read on the forward strand.
TCGTTTACCGAAAAATCGAATAAAAAAGTTTCGTCATTAATTTTGACTAACGTAAAGTCTGTTCTTCCATATGCTATTAAATGGTCAGCTGTTAAGAAGGTACCATTTGCTAAATTTAGTCTATTACGAATATATCGTCCCAACTCACTATTATCATTTGTTGTTTGAACTCCTTTTCTTCCACCTTGAGCTACAACACAATCCAGAACAACATTATCATCTGTAAGCATCGTAAAAGTAAAGCCTCTTTCTGGAAGAAAACCTTCTTTACGAGCCGTTTTTTTGATACTTAAATAAGCTTGATCGGGATTTCTAGAGGAATATTTAACTACTCCTGTTCTTGGGTTTGTACTTTTAGCTTTTCTTTGTCCCCAATTTAATCCTGATTTTTCGGGTAAAGTTCCATCTTTTTGTAAAAAACTTATTCGGACAGATTTATTAGGTACTATCCATTGTATTTTACCAGGCGCTATAGTTCCTTCAACATTAGGCATTTCTTCTGAAACGCTTTCTTCAACTTCAATAGCAGTCATTAGTTGCGAGTTTGGAATTAAAGAGTCATAGAAATCTTTAATTGTTTGAGGCTCTTCATCACTGATTTGATTTATCTGTTTATTCGAAAAAAAACCATATTGACTGTAATTTGCAGAACCTGCGAATCCTAGATCAGGTTTACCATTAGTAAACCAAGAATATACTTTGCTATGTACAGAAACTGAACCATTATAGTAATGTCCCATAAATATCTGAGGATATTCATCATATAATTGCAAAAAAGCTTCGTGATCACTTTTCTTAGACGGCATACCTACTATTAAATTGATTTTAAAATTTATACCATGCGAAACTAAATCTGTAATATGTCGTCGTAAAAATGTAGCAGATGCATAACCGCTTACTATGTATAATTCACTAGATTCTTCTACTCTTGCTGGTTTAATAAGAACATTTTCGTATAAATTATCTATTCTCATAGGCATAGCTAGGTTCTACATGTGCATAATTAATCCCTGCAAAAGTTCTCAAAATAGATTCAAAAACTATTTTAGATAACACAGGAGGAACAGCCATTCCTATTTGTTTTCTTACGCTTTCTTTTGAGCCTAAAAAAAGATAATCATCTGGAAAAGTTTGAATTCTTGCTCTTTCTCTATTCGTTAATGCTCTATTTTCTGCGTAATGATAGCCGTGTGTTCCACCACCACCACTTCCTGTGATTGTGTAAGAAGGCTTATCTGGATGCAATTTTTTATAAATTTGACTTAGTTTAGCGCCTTTAACATTTAATTGCAAGTGCTTGGGTAAACCTTCTTTCCAAACGTTTTCTCCTGGATTAATATATGATAGCCTTTCAATTACTTTTGCACTTTGCCGAGTCCTTTCATTATTCAGTGCATTTAAAGGTATCGGTGGTATTTCTAATGCTTCTCTTGAGGTTCTATAATTTTCTTGGTTTGGAGTAGTAGGCGCAGGAACTTGAAAAAGTAAATCATGATCTTTTCTTATCCCTACAATAATTATTCTGTGTCTTGTTTGCGGAATTCCGTATTTTTCACTTCGGTATAAGTTAATTGTAAGATTGTAACCATTCTCTCCCGAATTTTCTAAGTCATGTAATATTTTCTTGAAAGATTTACCTTCATTTGCAGAAGTAATACCTCCAACGTTCTCTGCAACAAAAAAATGTGGATTGAACCTATTGATAACGTTAATTCCATAAGAATATAAAGGTCCAAATTTTCCATTAAAACCCAACTGTTCTCCAACCAAGCTAAAATCATTACACGGAAAACCGTATGCAAAGGCATCTATAAAAGGAAGTGCATCAATATTTAACTCTTTAACATCACCGAAAAATACATTATCATCATTCGCTCCGTCAATATTTTGCTTGTAAGTTTCACAACTATCTTTATGAAAATCGTTTGCCCAACCATGACGAATATTAAATTGTTCATTGTTATGATTAAAATTAACGTTCATTGCGCCATGCGACAATCCGCCTGGTCCTGAAAACAATTCTCCTAATGTAAATTCCATATATTGATTTTACTTTTTCTCCAACAAATTTTCTATATAATTCATCAAATTGAATCTAATAAAGCTTTTATCTGTATTCTTACTAGCTACTTTTAAAGTAGCTTCCATCAAATTATTCTTAATTATCAAACGATTATTGAATTAGTAAGACACTGTACATTCAAAAGTGGCAATGTACCAAATTCAAAAACATTTTATCTATTATTCATTGGAGAACAAATCTAAAAAAATTAAATGCTTTTTATATTATTTTTAATATAAACTACTTGATGAAAAATTGAATTGTTTGGTGCGTTGCTTGCATGATGACTAGATAAAACGCAAAATGTTTATCCAGAAAAACTTCAACCCATAAAAAAACCCTTCAAAATCAAAAAGATTAAGAAGGGCTTTCGTACTCGAGGCGGGACTTGAAACCATTCAATTTGATACTTTCTGAAAAACATTAAAGAAAGCTAAAAACCTCAACAAAATCGACACTTTAAAAGCAACATTAAGCACTTATAAAAATCTATTCTAATTGAATAAAATCTAACGAAAGGGAATTTTACCGTACAAAAATCGTACAAGCCGTACAAAAAACATTTTTTATTAGCTACATTTGTATTGTTCAAATAAATACTTTCAAAAATGGCAACGGTAAATTTCTTATATCGCTCTACACGTAAAAGAGCCGCTTTAACACTTCGTTTATTATTTAGAGATACCCAAAGCAAAGATCATGCGATTGACGCTAAAACTCAATATTTTGTAGATACTGAATACTGGAAACTTCACAACAAAAGAACGAAAGACGCTAACATCAAAAACAAACAAGTTGAGGTAAAAGCGCATTTAATTGAGATTGAAAACTTTGTACGCGATGCCTTTATCAATGAAAATGAAAAAAACGTTGATAAGGAATGGCTAAAAGATCAAATACACCTATTCTACAACCCAATACAAGAAAAACAACAAAGCGAACTTTTAACGGATGCTATACAAAGCATAATAGATGAAGCACCAACGAAAAAAAATGCAAAGGGCGGTATTGGGTTATCTAAAAGTCGAATAAACTCTTACAAGTCTTTAAAACGAATGATTGCAGAATACCAAAAACCGAAAAAATTCAAAGTAAAAGATATTAACGTAAGGTTTTCTAATGATTTTCTCAATTACCTATTGAATACTAAAAACTATCAAAAAAGCTATGCGCTTAAAAAAATCACAGATTTAAAAACTGTTTGTCGTAATGCTGAATTGAACGGAATCGAAACAAATATTCAATACAACAAAATAGAAAGCACCAAGCCAAAGAATGAAAACATACTGTATTTAACAACTAACGAACTCGAAGCCATAGAAAATACAGTTTTACTGAATGAAGCGCATAAAAACGCTCGTAAATGGCTTTTACTAGGGTGTGATTTAGGTCAAAGAGGTGGCGACTTATTAGAACTTACTAAAGACAACTTTGTTACAAGGGATGAATTAGAGGTTATTGAATTGCAACAACAAAAAACAGGAAAAAATATAACGATTCCTGTTTTAGAAACAACAAAAAAAATTCTCGAAAGCGGTTTACCTCATAAAATATCAATTCAAAAATTCAATAAATACATTAAAGAGGTTTGCAAATTGGCTGGGATTGATGAAATGATACAAGACAGTAAAATAACTGTTATCGAACTAGGAAACGGCAACACACAAAAGCGAAAAATTGAGGGTACATATCAAAAATGGGAATTGATGTCTAGCCATGTGTGCCGTAGATCATTTGCAACCAATCAGTACGGGGAATTACCAACACCACTAATTATGCAAATAACGGGGCATTCATCAGAAAAGATGCTACTTAATTACATCGGCAAAAACTCACTCGACTACGCACGACAAATAGCCGATTTCTACACGATACAAGCCTTAAAAAAGCAAAAAGAATCAAATCTAAAGGTAGTTAGTAAAAAAGCTTCAAATCAAAATTAAAATAACTCTATTTAATCTTTACCGCTATGAGTTATGAAAACATTACGCCCATATTTAACAACAAATTGGATAGACTAAAATTCCTAGTTAAAAAATACAAGCATGATTTTGAGATTGAAAAGAAAAAAGGAAATGAAGCTTTGCAAACTTTTTTAAAAATTTCAATACACGACATAGATGAGGTAATTGCGGACATTTTAACCGAAATTCAAACCGTTAAAATGACTGAAACAAAAATAGTTGATTACACGTATTACTGCAAAAGACTAAACAGCATTAAAACCAATTTTGAAAAGGAAAAACAAGAAAATGATTTTGATAAAGATGAAACAAATGATTTCCTGGACTTTTACAAAGAAATAGATATTAAATTAAGACCTCAACCAAAAATATTACTCCCTAATTCAGATGAACTCACAAAGCAGTTTAAAGACGTTGTTTTCAATTCCGAAAAAAAGACTGTTAAATCAAAAGATGAAAAAATATTTCCCGATTTTTTCAAGGGAGAAAAAAACATAAATTTTCAAATTTTCAACCTCTTTTCTAAAAAGTATATTCTAAATACCTACAAAGATTATAGTTTTCTCATTGCTAAAATGAAACATGAAAATCGTGTTCACAAACGAACTCATAAAATATGGTATAATTGGCTACATCAAGAAAATTATATCAATGAAATACAGTATGATATTTTTTTAAAAAAAGGCAATTTGGAAACACTAAATAAATCTTTTAGCGAACAAAGACAAAACAATTACTACAACGTTATTCAAGAAATAGAACCCGAAAAATAAAGAATCGGAAAAAACGCCCGAAAATCGGAATTGAAACAGATAGATATTGCACCAAAATTAAAAATATTTATCCATGAGCAACATTTCAATATTTCAAACAACACCGGACGAAATCGCTGAAGCTATTGCAAAAAGCGTAAAAACTCAATTAGACGAACTTAAAAAGAATTGGCAACCGAAAGAACCTACTGAATACTTAACACGAAATGAAGTAGCTGAAATGCTATCAATAGACCTGTCAAGTGTTCATAATTGGACTAAAAAAGGGATTATAACAGCTTATCAAATTTCGGGGCGTGTGTACTACAAAAGAAAGCAAATCGAAAACGCTTTAATTGAACTCAAACAAAAGTAAGCATCACAATAAAAAAGGCTTGCTTATTACTTCATTGAAATAAGAAAAGAGAGCCTTTCAAAACTCTCTTTTTTTGTTCAAATATCCGTTTCAAATACGGCAACGCATTCAAAACTATTTTCAAAAATACTTAATTCTTACCAAAATCGTGGACGGTGTAAAAATAATATGCGTTGGCACTACTCTCGAACAATGGGAAAATAACCCATTAATAAAATTTAAAAGCACGCTAAACGAAGATACAGCAGAAATAAGCAAAAAGAAATTTGCCACTTACAAAGGCTTATCTTTTATCGTTAAACCGAAATTAAAATCAAAAGGCTTTAACTTGATAATACGTGGCTCAATAGCACAATATTATAATAACGGGAAAGATAATGCCTTTGATTATGATTTCGATATGCTAAAGCAGACAATAAATGAACTTTGCGAAAAGTTTAATATAAACCACAAAACAGCCATTATACAGCATTTAGAAATAGGCGTGAATATATCGCTAGATAAAAATATAGATTCCATTTTAAGCGGACTTATAGCATATCAAAATGATATTTTTACACACCCAACACCTAAAGGTAAATTCAATGGCAAAGAAATTTACAGACAGGAATACAGATATAAAATATATGATAAAGGATTAATGATTAACAAAGCACATAAAAATCTACTAAGAATCGAATTTGCTGCTAAAAGTAGAAAGTATTTAAGAAAGCATAATATTGAAGTATTAGCGGACATTTTAAATATTGATAATCTGAATAGCTTAAAAGCGGAACTAATAGATTTTTGGCAAAATACGATCTTTCATTCTGACAAAATGCAATTTGACAAAATGACGAATCAACAACATATAAAATGGCTTACTTTATGCGATCCTACACATTGGGAAAAAATTAATAGATCACAACGTTTTAGGGCAAAAAAAAGGTTTCAACAGTTGAAAAATCAATTTAGCACTACCAGAACCCAAGAAAAAATTCTGCAAATGATAAAAGATAAGTTTAAAGATTTAAGCATAGAAAACACTATAAATACAAATCAATCTTTACACAACACCCAAAATAAAAGCGTAACGCTTTACGCTATGTGATAAACACGTAAAACGTTACGCTTTTATGATGAGGTAAGTATTAGTAAGAGAAAAAGCAACGATTAGCACACCCACACTAAAATAATAATGTAGTCTTTTTATTAAAATACTATATTTGTGTAACTCAAAACGTAAAACCAATGCAGGACAACATAGATAGTATCGTAAAAGCCTTAAAAGTAGTCAAAGCAGAAAACCCAAACAGCGAAGCAATATCTTTACTAGAAGACGCATTAAAAAAGTCTATGAAAGTTTACATTTTAAATATGGCTTCAATGGGATCAGTTATTGACATGAACGAAATAAAAGAGAACTTTAAAAACGGTTTGGAATTATTGGACGTTTTCAATAGGAAGTAAAGAAAATCGTAAAAAGGTACTGTAAACTAAAATTCCATGTAATGCAATACGTTGCGCACCGCTTTTAGTCCACGCTTAACCCTTTTTAAGCAACTGTAACGGTATTTGTAACGCCTATGAGTGTAACGCTTGCTAAATATATTTAAACAGCAAACCAAGTGATTTCAATCTCGTATTTTTCTATACTACAATCATTAAAAAATTAACCAATGAATTTACGCTTACCAAAAGACGAAGACATAAATATTGCCAATGGCGAAGACGTTGCACGCATCATGCGTAAAATACTATTACGTCAAAATAGATTACACCGTAAAAAGGAATACTTTTGGGCAATTGGTTTAAATACCGCAAATGACATTGAGTATATCGAACTCGTTTCAATTGGCACGTTAAGCGTAGACAACATAGAACCCGTAGACGTATTCAGCTTTGCAGTATCAAAAAAGTGTACAAAAATCATTATTTGTCATAATCGCCCAAGCGGGAACTTAAAACCTACTAAAAGCGTTCAAAAACTAACATACAAACTACTACAAGGCGCAAAAATTCTAAATATTTTGTTACTCGATCACATTATAATATGTGAAGATAAAGAGTATTTTAGTTACGGAGATAGTAAAAGCTTTCCAAAAGAAGAAGATTTCGAGTAGTTCTTTTTTGCTTGAATACCTCAACATCATAGCCAATTTAAAAAAATACGCAATTCCGTAAGCTAGTTTTAAAAGAAGTCACTATTTTTAAATTCTTACATTTTCAGTAAAACAGTATAGTAATACTGCTAAGATTTGTAAATGAAAATATTCTTTACTAAAAACTATGAATAAAATAAATACTAGAAAGGCACTTAATCCAGCTTATCGAAAACATAAACCACTACGTAAAGACGTAACCAATTTTACTACACAATTACAAAACTGTATTGACGCTGTAAAGTTAAGTGATAGTAATGGAGAATACGAAGAACATATAAAAGCACATTTTATAAAGTTTTTTAAGTCTACGTTCTATGCGGATAACTACATAAATACTAAAGATAGAATTGATTTGGCAATCTACTTGGATAATACTGTAAAATCCGATGTAGGTGTTATTATTGAAGCAAAGAAACCAAGTAACAAAGCAGAGTTTCTAACTACTAAAAACCTTAATCGGAAAGCATTACAGGAACTTCTTTTATATTATTTACGGGAACGTGTAGACAATGAAAATAATAATATTAAACATTTGATTGCTACAAATGGCTATGAATGGTATTTGTTCAACGCATCCGATTTTTATGATTATTTCTATAAAAACAAAGCTTTACTAAAAGAATATAAAGCCTTTAGAGATGGACTCAAAGACACCTCAAAAAATGAACTTTTCTACAATGAAATTGCAAAAAAATATATTGCAGAGGTTGAGCAGAGTTTGCCTTATGTTCACTTAGATTTTTCAAAAACAGATTTCAATAAATTAAGTGATGCACACCTAAATACACTTTTCAAAATATTTTCAGATGTCCATTTGTTAGGGCATTCGTTTGGCAATGATAGTAACCAACTAAACAAAGCTTTTTACAATGAATTACTGCATATCATTGGATTAGAAGAAATAAAAGACAAAGGAAAAAAAATCATAAATCGCAAAGATCAAAAAGATAGAGACTATGCGTCTTTACTAGAAAATGCAATTGTATTACTCGAAGATAGAGATTACTTAACCAATGTAAAAAGTGTAGACAATGGAGCAGACAAAGCCTTTAACGTAGGCTTAGAATTGTGTTTGACTTGGGTTAACCGTATTTTATTTTTAAAGCTTTTAGAATCGCAATTAGTAACCTATCATAAGGATGCAAAATATAAGTTTCTACAATCAAATTTTGTACATGATTATGATGAATTGAATGACTTATTCTTTTCCGCATTAGCAAAGCAAGAAGAAGAAAGACACCCAAAATACAAAGAAAAGTACAAAGATATTCCGTACTTAAACAGTTCTTTATTTGAGCGAAATACTTTAGAATCCGAAGCTTTTGAAATTTCAGCGTTAAACAATGACGAAATTGTAATTTATAGCAGTACTGTTTTAAAAGATGCAAACGGAAAAAGGCTAAAAGGAAAACTTTCTACGTTAGATTACCTGTTTAAATTCTTAGATGCGTTTGACTTTGCCACAGATGGAAATGAAGGAATTGAAGACGGACAAGAATCCAAATCGTTAATAAATGCTTCTGTATTAGGGTTAATATTTGAAAAGATAAACGGCTACAAAGAAGGCTCATTTTACACGCCTGCATACATAACCATGTATATGTGTAAAGAAACGCTTAGACGTGCTGTAATACAGAAATTTAAGGAACATGAAGACGACGAAATAGAAACCTTTGAAGACTTACAGTCATACTGTCTGAAGAAATTTAGAATAGATGATTTAAAACGATTTAATGCAATTGTCAACAGTTTGCGTATTTGTGATCCTGCGGTGGGTTCTGGTCACTTCTTAGTAAGTGCCTTAAATGAATTAATAGCCATAAAAAACGAACTACGAATTTTAGTTGATGCCAAAGGCTTACCGCTTCGCTGTGATATTGAAATCGTAAACGACGAATTATATGTATTAGATGATAGAGGTGCATTATTTGAATACAACCCAAATGACAAAGAAAGTGTGCGCATACAACACACCTTATTTCACGAAAAACAAACATTGATAGAAAACTGTTTATTTGGTGTAGACATTAACCCAAATTCAGTAAAAATATGCCGTTTGCGTCTGTGGATTGAGTTACTAAAAAACGCCTATTATAACAGCGATAACCGACTGCAAACACTTCCAAATATTGACATAAATATAAAGTGCGGAAACTCTCTAATAAGTAGGTTTACTTTAGATGATGACTTAAAAGACGCTTTTAAAGGCAAAGAAGTTGCACACAGTTTCATAGATTACAAAAATGCAGTTGCAGAGTACAAAGAAACCAATAGCAAAGAACGCAAGCGCGAAGTATTAGAAATAATTGACGAGGTTAAAAACAACTTTAAAAGCACGCTAGACAATGCCTTTATAGACAAATTTCAAAAGGCACAAGGGAAACTTATAAACGAGCAGGAACGACAAAAAAACCTCAAAGCCTTTGAAGAAAAAATAACCAAAGTAGATAGAGACAAACTCAAAAAACTGAAAGTAAAAGCTGAAAAAACCTATTTTGAAAAAGAAGAAATTGTAAATAATGCCATATACCGCAATGCCTTTGAGTGGCGTTTTGAATTTCCCGAAGTACTCGAAGATGATGGTAGCTATATTGGTTTTGATGTGATTATAGGAAATCCGCCTTGGGTTTCTTTAATGGGAAAACATAGTTCAATTAAGGATGAATCATTATTGAAATTTTACAAAAAAAGTTTCCCCGAAAATACATACATGCCTAATTTATATGAGTATTTTGTGAAAAGAAGTATAGAATTATTGCATAATGATGGTTACAATTGTCAAATTGTTCCTGACCGATTAGGCTCAAATGAATCTCTTAATTATTTGAGGGAATATATTTTAACTAAAACAATTTTAATTGAAGTTACTTACAGGTGGGATTTCCCTGATATAATAACAGATACAATGACTTTTTTACTTAAAAAGAGCCTTAAAGAAGATTATCAAATCAGCGTGAAATATAACCCTAAAGCACAGAATATAGAAATATCAAATAAAACATATTTGACAAATAGCAATTTTGACTTCAAGAGTTATAAAAACAGTCATATTTTTTCTTTAATAGATAAACTTAACACTTTTCCAAAGTTAAAATCTATTGCATCAGCTACTTCTGGATTTGGTGGGAAATCAAAGTTAATAACAAACGAAAAGATTAATTCTAATCAAATAAAAATATTAAAAGGTAAATCTATAGGAAGATTTAAAACATTAGAAACCTTATACTTTGAATTTAATGATACTAATGTGACAGGAAGAACTAGAGATACTTACAAGTTGGGTTATATTCCAAAAATTTTATTAAGAAAAACAGGAATACCATTGATTTGTACCATTGATTTGACTGGAGTATTTCCCGAACAATCACTATATTTTATTTATGAGGTCAATGATAGTATCAATCCTTTATTTTTATTATCATTAATGAATTCGAAATTATTAAATTTTATGTACTTGAATGAATTAGTTACAAATATAGATAGTACCCCACAGCTTAAAAATAGCGATCTGTATAAATTTCCAATAGCCTTAACAGAAAATCAAGATGATTTTGTATTTAAGACTAACCAAATCTTATCTGTAAAAAAAGACAACCCACAAGCAGACACAAGTAAGTTAGAAAACGAAATAGATCAAATGGTATACGAACTCTACGGACTTACCGAAGATGAAATACAAATTGTGGAAAACAGCTAAAAAAAGCTAAAAGTTGAAGTTATGATTACGGACTAACTAACGTAAGCAACACAAGAAGTCTTTTGAAGTCAAAAACACCAAAAACAACATTGACCGTACAACAATCGTACAAAACAAACATCATAAAATATAAAAACCCTTCAAAATCAAATGATTAAGAAGGGTTTCAGTACTCGAGGCGGGACTTGAACCCGCACGGCCCAAAGGCCATTGGATTTTAAGTCCAACTCCTTTTGAACTCATTTGAACGTATATACGCTAAAAATCAATTGATTACCAGCATTTTAATAAATTCATTGTTCAGAAAAAACCATGAAAAAATACTAAATGTTTTACCTATGTTTTACCCAAATTTCGTAACTTAGATAAAAGATAGAAACATGGCAACAAGTGTAAAAGTGCTTTTACGAAATAAAGCTAACAAAGAGGGACTCTACCCATTGGTTGTGAGAATCATTAAAAATCGTAAGCCTTCGTACATATATATTGGTCATTACATTGACAAAAAGTATTGGAACGAAGATGAGCGTAAGGTACGAAAATCACATCCAAATTCTGCACGACTGAATAATCTCATTGCTGCTAAACTTGCTGAAGCAAATAAAACACTCATTGAACTACAATCCAATGATATGGAAATAAGTTCTCAGCAAATTAAGAAAGAGATTAAGAATCCAATGAGTGATAAGAATTTCAATGATCTTTCAAAGGAATACCTCAACGAACTTGAATCAAATAAAAAACTCAATCAATTCTATGCTGACAGAGTTAGAGTAAACCACGTCATTAATTTTTCTAAATCAACCTCACTTAGCTTCCGTGAGATTGATGAAACCTTTCTCAGACGATTTATGTCGTATCTAAAAATTGAAAAAGGAGTTAGTCAGCGATCAATCATTAACAATCTAGTAGTAATAAGAACATTATTTAATCGAGCAATCAGAAGTGGAATCGTTGAACAGAAGTACTATCCTTTTGGAAGAGACAAGATCAAAATCAAGTTTCCCGAATCAAAAAAAGTTGGACTCTCTATTGAAGAAGTTCAAGCGATTGCAAATAATGAAGAACTTAGTACCGCAGAACAACACGCACGTAATGTATGGCTCTTTAGCTTCTATCTAGCAGGTATGCGAGTTGGTGATGTATTAAAGATCAAGTGGGGTGATATCTATGATGGTCGCCTCCACTATCGCATGAACAAGAATAGTAAATTACTATCGTTACAACTACCCGAAAAAGCTATTGATATCATTTCACACTACAAAGACTCAAGACAAGAAAATGATGACTTTATCTTTCCCGAAATGAAGAAAGCAAATCTAAAATCTCCTAAAGACATTTTAGCCAAAACAAAAACTGCTACCAAGAAGTTCAATAAGTACCTCGCCTCTATCGCAACTAAATGTGAAATTGACAAGAAGTTAACGATGCACATTGCTCGCCATACCTTTGGCAATATATCGGGTGACAAGATTCCAATTCAAACCTTACAGAAATTGTATCGTCACTCTTCAATTACTACAACGATTAACTATCAATCTAACTTTACGCATAAAGAAGAAGATGAAGCTTTGAATAAGGTATTGGACTTCTAAATATTTCATACCTTTAGTTCATGGAAGTAATATGTCTACATGATGAAGCTTTTTATGAACTTGTTGAGCAAGTTGTTGAGCGTATGAAAGAAAAGCATAAGCTCCCAAAAGAAAAATGGGTGTCACAAGAACGTGCAATGGAAATTCTTAATGTTAAAAGTAGAACCACTATTCAGAAACTTCGTGATACAGGAGCAATCTCATATTCCCAACCACAGAAGAAAATCATCTTGTATGATTACGATTCCATTATGTCCTATTTAGAAACTCATCGTAAATCAACATTCTAATGGAGATAGCAAACAAACAACGATACGTCAAAGGTGTGAATCATGCTTATCTTCTAGCGGAACATCAACCTCAACTTCTTGAAAATCTTCTCAAGAGCGAATCACGTAACGATTACTTCATAGGATTACAAGACGGGAAGCGCATGTTTGAGCAAGAATGCAGTCAATCACGACTAAATGAACTTAACACCATGCAGAACAAGAAATCGAAAGATAGAGGCTTGGAGCGTTAGTCGTTCAACCAAGGTCTGAAAACCGCTATTTCAAAAGCCTAGGCAGTGTCTAAAATGGTTATCACAACTGTATTAGTATGACTAAATTATACTTTACAAATTGAAGCACCCCTCCTATTTGATAAGCCAAATTCATTCAAGATTAACATTTTAGGGAATAATATTTATGTAACTGATGTAATTCGAATTACTTTTCTACAACATTTAAAATGAAAATACTATCAATATAAGTGAGAATAGTGAATTTCTCAGTGAGAATATTCATGTTGTTAATTGTAAGTTAAACTATTGTTTAACAAAGTTTTAACATCTATATTTAAGATCTAATTCATCATATATGAAGCAGTTATACCTTTTCTTTTTTTTTAGTCTTCTTTCTTTTTTTCTTTTTGGACAGCAAAGTAAAATTGATAGTTTAAAACAAGTAATTAATCATACAGAAAAGAAATTAGTTACTATATATGATTTTTGCAATTCAGAAAAAGATAAAAGTAAGATAGAAGATTTTAGGTTATATATTGATTATTTAATAGAAGAAGCTAAAATTCAAAATGAAAAGAAATATATTTCTTTTGGAAATATATTATTATCAGATAAGTATCAAAGAATTGGAGATTACGACAATGCAATAAAAACAATAAATAATACAATAAATAATACTGAAAATAAATTTAGTGATTCTATTAGAATTGTTAATTTTAATCAAAAAGCTAAAGTGCTTAGATTTTTTAATCAAAAAGACAGCTCATTTGTTTATTATAGTAAAGCAATTAGTTTAGGTGAAAAATCAGAACAATACAGACCTTTAGGTTATGCCTATAATGGACTCGCTTCTCTTCATACAAATATGGGGAATTATACCGAAGCTATAAAAACACAACAAAAATGTTTAGTTATTGCAACGGATTACAATTTTGAATATTTACAAATAATATCTTTAATCGGTCTAAGTTGGATATATATATCAAATGAGAATTATTCTAAATCACTCGAGTATTTAAAAGATGCTGAAAGAAGAATTAAAATTATTGACAATCCTAAGAAGGAACAAGAATGTGACATTTATAGATTCATTGGATTAAATTATTCAAAACTGGGAAATCTTGTTGAAGGAAACAACTATAATCAAAAAGCTCTTAAATGTCTTGAAGAAACTGATAATCTTATACTCGCTGCAGATGTTGCTAATACTATTGGTGCTAATTATTTAAGAAGTAAACAATACAAAAAATCAATACCATATTTCAAAAAACTTATTTCTAAAGCACAAAAATTAAAATATAAGCAGATAGAGAATTATGGAATTATTAATTTATCAAGGGCATATATTGAAACCAATCAATTAATCGAAGGTGAAAATATATTATTACAAATTTTAAACGACACATTAGATGAAGTAATCTTACCAAAGAAATTAGAAAAAGTCATTTACCAGAATTTATCAAATTTATATGATCGAAATAATAATTTTAAAACTAGTTTAAATTATCATAAAAAATTCAAAAACCTTGATGACTCTCTAGCCTCTGCCCAAAAACTAAAAGAAGTTTCTGAAATAGACGCTAAATATAATAATGAGCTTAAAGAAAAAGAAAACCTCCAACTAAAAGCAGATAATGTAGAACAAGAACTTTTAACCCAAAAAGCCAATACTCGAAATTGGCTACTTATACTTGGCTTAATCACACTAGGTATTTCAGCTTTTTTCATTTGGAGGCGCTACAAATCCGAAGCCAAAGGAAAACAGATTATTAGTAAACAAAAAGATGAAATAGAACAGCAGAAAAACATGGTAGAAACTCTTCAAAAAGAGTTACATCACAGAATGAAAAATAATCTTTCATTTATCGATTTGTTCATCAATCTTGCTAAAGGACGATTTCCTAATCAGGCATACCAAACCAAGTTGAATGAATTGCAAAATAGAATGCGTAGCATGTTTGAGGTACACAAACAACTCTTTAAAAAAGATGATGTAACATCTGTACAAGCAAAAAGTTACATTGATACTTTGACTCAAAACGTTAAAGAAGCCTATGCAAAGAATAATGTTACCATTGTCAATACAACTGACTCCAAAGAAACTATATTAGCTGATACATCGTTTCCTGTTGGACTTATTGTAAATGAATTTGTAACTAACTCCTATAAATACGCATTTGATGACAACGAACAAGGAGCTATCAATATTGAATTAACGTCGGATACTTCCAACTATCATTTATCCTTAAAAGATAACGGTAAAGGCTTACCAACAGGTTTTAATATTGAAGATTTAGACTCTTTTGGAATGGAAACTATACAACTCTTAACAAAAGAATATATGGGAACGTTTACAATTGATGGTTCTGATGGGGTAACTATGGATATAACATTACCTAAAACTGCGGCATAAATGAAAGCAAAAGCACACATACTCGTTGTTGAAGACAAGTCACTTATCTATAAGAGACTAAAAATGATTCTTAAAGAGCATTATTATTCTGTGGATTCTTATACGCCAAGTGTAGAAAAAGCAATTGCTAACATTAACAAAAAGCGACCAGACCTAGTGCTACTTGATATCGATTTACAAGGTGAACATAATGGCATCTATCTTGGTGGTTTATTACAAAAAGAATACAACATTCCATTTATTTATGTTACCGACCTTGATGATGATCAAACGTTTTATAATAGTCTTAAAACAAAACATGGTGATTTTGTTTCTAAAAAAGATATTAATCTTACCGAAGAAGAACCAATCGTTATTCAAACCAAACCACATTTAGATGAAAAACGATTAATTCGTTCTATACAAACAGTTTTGGAGCAAAATAAAGCACAACAAAAATCAATCAATAAAGATTCCATATTGGCGTATGTAGATTATGTTCAAAGCACTAAAGATTTAGGTAATGAAACCATTTCACAAGTTCCAATACCATTTAAAGAAATAGCTTATTTTACTACCAATACCGAAAAAGTAGATGAAGTCAAAACCAAAGAACGTAATAAGACTACTTACATAAAATTAGAAAAAAATAACGCTCGCGTATATACATGGCTAAAAAAATCATATATCGTACCTAATAATTTGTCTTCTATTCTGAAAAAAATACCACACCACTTTGTTCGTATTAGTGATGATTGCATTGTTAATCTAGATAATGAATTTGCTTTACAAGGTAGAATCAATGGAAAGCGCATTAAAATTGCAGACCAAGTATTAGAGGTTTCCGATACATATAAAGTTGAAGTTGAAAAACGCATCGCACACTTCTACATTACAACAGATACAATTAAGAATAAATGATTTTCATTGAAAAACAGGTGATTTTCATTCTTATTAGAAAACACTGAATAAGCTTCATACTTTTATTTTAAATGTTGACAAGTAACCTTTTGTCATGCTAAAATTATTTTATTATGAAGAAAAAATATTTATTAATTATTGGAGCTCTTTTATTTCTCTTTATTGGAGGCTCTTTTGCAATAAACCCTTCCAAAGATTTTACAAATCAAAATAAAGTTGAAATAGGGAAAAATGATAAACTAATTCCACAAGAAGTTAACAAACAAAAGAAGAACACCTTAACAGTTAAATTAAAAAAAAATAAAGACCCAATTTCTCATAAACTTATTTATTCAGAAATTGAAGTTTACAACGAAGAAAAAGAAAAAATAGGTAGTATAAATTTATTTACCGAGAACCCTTATTTACAATATAAGCTAGGAAATAGACAAATAAATCCTTTTCAAGTTAACAACGCTGAGCTTGCTTTTTCCCAAACACATCTTGATAGAAATATAGCTTACCGGACAACTTTTAATGATAAAATCCCAAACCATATCGGAGTTACTTATACCGCAAAAAGTTCAGATTTTAATTATAGTAGTTCTGTTATCAAAGTTTATAATCAGTTTGGTGATGTGATCTTCGATTCGGATGTTTTATATGATAAAAATTATATGTTACCAAGCATTTCACCAAATGGAAAGTATCTGGCTGTTTATTCTTCTATTTATGAGGATGAAACTGAAAATTATCGTTTGATTAATGAAAATAAAATTGATTTTTTTGACTTACAAACAAATACAAAAATTCAGATTAACAATAACGATTTGAATTTAGATTTAGCTCACGGTTCTTTTAATGAAAATAATTTATTTATTACAACTAAAAAATCCATAGTAAGCATTATAGATATAAAAGCAGGTAGTTATTATTTAGGAAATAGAGATACAGGGCAACATATTACAGCCGTAAGAAATAACGAAGAAATAAAAATCTACACAGTTAACAATCTTAATAAAGATAACATAAAAGATGTAACTAATAATTTTCAAAAACATTCTTTATAAATGAAAAAAATAATTTCATATTTGTTCATTGCTTTTTCAATAAGTAGCTATGGTCAAATACAACATTTATATGCTGACTGGAATAATAGTACAGAAACATATTCGAGCCCACAATTATTTACTTCGAGAGCAATTTCAGAAGATTATGGACCAAGACCAAAGAGTGGTTATGATTTTCATGGTGGTATTGATATTGGTAAGGATGATTCTACAAACCCTAGTATTCTAGGCGACGCTATAGTTACACCTTTGAATGGTGAAGTTGTTTTTATTGATGATTCAGGCGTTAAAAATATTTTAGTTAAATATTCAAACAATGAATATGTTGTGTATAGACATATTTTTGAAGGTGGAAGCTCAGGAATTCAAGAATCAGGTGGGTTTGTAATGAAAACAACAAATGAAGGAACTTTAACAATAATAAATTTAAAAGCTAATCCTATAAAAGCTATTAGTACAGCTAATGGAGACACAGTTAGTTACGATCTCAATAATAATGGCATAATAGAATCTAACGAAACTTTTACTACGAGTAATACATTCAATCAATTTCAACTTATAGCGCCAATTGGTAACTCTGTTGGTTTTGCTGCTCATCTACATGTACAGTCAGTTAAAGAATTAAAAAATAGTGCAGGCAATACAACTACAAATATCGATAATATCAACGAGGTTATGACCTTTAATGACGATAGCAACACCTTTAATCCTCTTTATGATTTTAATTATACTGGTATTGCTTATAATGTAATTATGACTGATTTCTCTAGCTTAAATCAAAATTCTTATGTGAAAATAAGAACAGAAGTACCTGAGGAACATAGAACTGGACTAATAAAGAGATATGAAAATGGAATGTTTGATGTTCAAAATATTTCATTAAAAATAAGCCGATACAATGAAGATTCATTTTTAAAAATGAAAAAAAGTGATGGTAATTTTATTGAATTTGATTTTGGCTCCAAATCGAATGGTTTTTACCCAGAGGAAATGGAAGATGTTTCGGAAGTACCAAATGAGTGGAAAATAACTCCAACTGCCTATTGGAGTGGCACAACTAATAATTATGGTCTTTATGATGATTATTATTTAGCATTAACAGACTTTAATAGTAGAGCTATAAATCCAAATATTCAAGATATAGATAATAATGGGATGGCAGAAATAAATAATGAATCCCTTTATGGAGATGGTTTGTATAGAATGAAAGCTGTTTTAGAACCTGTTGAGGAAAGAAACCCTTTTTTCTACAGTAATATTGGACCATTTCAATCTTCTGTTTCAGAACCATTTATTATTGATAATTTCTATCCCTATGTTGAAAGAGTATTAGTAATTTATTCACTACTGGATGTCTATCATAAACGGTGGGAAAGAGATGGGAATTCCATGCAATTAAATGGTTCCAATGGTGGTGCAATTTTTGAAAACGGTGATGAATTTCATGTTAGAGTTTTTAGTAGTGAACCTCTAGAATCATTAAATCTCCAAGTAGATGGTATATCTACAGTTTTTTCTTTAACACCAAATATCAGTAAAACTCAGTGGGATATTGATTTAGTATATTCTGGTACAACTATTCAAAGAGATTTAATTTTTACAGGTTTAGATACAAATAATAATGAATTACTTAAAGGTGAAAATATTGCTAATTTAAACAATCATGTGATTCAAGGTTCGGGTTTAGGTCAAGGAATTACATTTGATAATGGATTAACAGGTGAAGACAGAACCCATAAAATTAATAATCTTGACGATTGTCAAGTTACAGCTAATGCAGGCTTAGATGTTACTATACAGAACGGAGAAAGTATTCAACTACAAGGTACTGGTGGTTCAATATTTTCTTGGTCACCAACGACTGGGTTAAACAACCCAAATATTTGGAATCCAATTGCTACACCATCTCAAACAACGACATATACATTAACTGTAACAGAAAATGGATGTAGTGATACCGATCAAGTAACAGTAATTGTTAATAATAGTTCTGGTGGAGGAAATGAACCAACTAATGATAATTGTAATGATGCGATTAGTTTAATAAGTAGTACGAGTTGTAATAGTGTTTATGGAAGTGTAGACTTCGCAACAAGAGAGGTAACTATTCCTACCCCTCCTTGTGATTCTCATCAAAATCCGAATGGCTTTGGAGTTTTTTATTCATTTATTGCTGTAAGTAACACTCATACTATAACTGTAGACCCAACAGGAACACTTGATGCGGTAGTTAGTGTATATCGTGGAAGTTTCTGCCCGATAATAAATCCATGGGACTGTGAGGATACTCCCGGAGGTAATGGAGTAACTACAATATTAACAAATAATAATTTTACGATAGGAGGAAGATATTGGATACGTGTTTATGATTTTGGAAATATAGAACCTCCTATCGGACAAGGTGGGTTTAATATTTGTGTAACTCATGACAATTCAAGTAGTGGAACTGGGATAGATTTAATAAGTAATATTACCAATGTAAATGATAATAACCCAGATGCAGGAGATCAAATTTCTATTAATTATAGTGTGAAAAATATAGGAGATACATCAACAAGTACCTTACCTACTATTAGTTTTTATCTATCTAGCAACCAAAATTTGACAAATAGTGATGATTTTTTAAATTCTGAAGCAATTCTACAAACAATATCAATCAATCAAACAGTTAATGGGGACATTTTAGTTGATTTACCTAATATTTCTGATGGTCAATACTATCTAGTTTCAGCAGTAGATAATATTGGATTTATAAATGAAAGCAATGAAAATAATAATCTAGATTTTTTCCCAATACAAATTGGTCAAGTTAACCAAAATGGACCAGATTTAGATATTACAGGTATGACGGTAATTGCAAATTCTGGATTAGCACCAAATCAAGAAATTAATATTGAATTAGAAATTGATAATGACGGAAATCAAGATGCTGATAATTTTGATGTTCTTTATTTTTTAGATATTGATGGAGATGAAGAATATGATGTTAACGAGTTTATGCGTCTAGCAAGTTTTGGAGAAATTGATGCAGGTGATGATCGCGTAAGAGATAGAGATATGTTTTTGCCATCTGGAATCCCTTCTATTGGAAGTTATAAAGTGATTGCAATTGCTGATTATAACAATGAAATAAATGAAACAGACGAAGATAATAATGATAAAAGTCGAACAGTAGGTATATCCACTATTACTCCTGCTGGACCTGATATTATCTGTGATTTTGTTAAATGGGAAATTAATGGAACAACGACACAAGTTAGTCCTCAAAATCTTTGTCTTAACGAAGAATATCGAGTGTATTGGGAAATCACAAACATTGGTAGTTTAGACGTTTCTGGAGGATTTCAGGTTTCACATAAAGTTTATATATCTCAAGATGAGTTTTTTGACGGTTCTGATATCTTTTTTGATTCTAGTAACATAAATGCAGGTTCTCATGATGTAGGACAAGTTTTTGAAAGAGATGATAATAACAATTGGGAAGGTGTTTCTCCTGGAGATTACTACCTTTTATTAATCGCTGACGAAGATCAAGAAATTGCTGAAATTAATGAGCAAAACAACGTTAGGGCATTTCCTATTACATTGAACAACTGTAATAATTCAGATTATCCAGATTTAGCTATCGAGATTACAAACTATACTCCTTATGCTTCTGCATTAGGAGATTACATAACTGTTGATATGATTGTTTCTAATTTAGGTAGTGTAGATGTTACAGATAATATTGATGTGGAGCTATTTTTATCTGATGACCAAATTTTTCATGGAGATGGTGGAAGTGGAGTATTTAATGATCACCAACTAACCGACAATGGGTTGTTAGTAATAAATCAAGATATTAGTGCTGGAAGTTCTATTAATATTAGTATGACAGCATATACGCTTAGTGATAACGGTAGTACATCTGACCCAATAAATTCAACAGGAATAAAATATTTATTCGCTGCGATTGATGAAGGTGGAGATTTTATTGAAACCGATAGAACAAATAATATTGATTTTGTTCCTATTGAATTTACATCTGTTGATTGTTATTATAACTTTGATAATGAGATACCTACTGTTGCGTATGATGACACATTGGAAGATCTATTTCTAGTTAGAACTGAAGATGACTGTACATATATTGTTGATAGTGTTGAAGATTGGATAACATCACCAAATAATTCATCCGAAACAGGTACAGAATACATTCTTGCATTTTTTCAACAAAACCCATACCCGTTTCCACGAACTGGTCACATTAATGTGGGTCCAGAAGTTTTTGAATTCGTTCAAGAAGCTCGACCATGTGAGTTTTTAGATGAGTCAATTAAAATGAGTTTGTCATCTCAAAGTATTACTGATATAGATTGTATAAATCAAGGTAAAATTGAAATAACTATGCAGAATGGTTTTCCAACATATACATACTCTTGGTCAAATGGGACATCAGATAGAGACTTAATTAATATAACTACTGCTGGAGACTATACCCTAACAGTAACAGATATATCTGGTTGTACATTTGAACAAACGTTTACTATTGGTGAAAATTTAACTCTGGATACAACAGTTACTAATAATGGTGGCATTTTAACATCTAACCAAAGTGATGCTACTTATCAATGGTTAGATTGCAGTAATAGTTCTAATACACCTATTGCTAATGAAACTGATGAAACATTTACTCCAACATCAAATGGAGAATATGCTGTAGAAATTACGTATGGAAATTGTACTGAAATATCAGAATGTGTAATGATTTCTACATTAAGCACAGAAGAGATCAACAAAGAGAAAATTAAAATTTATCCTAATCCGGCACAAGATATTTTAACAATTAACTTAGGTAGAACTTATTCAAAAGTAAATCTAGAGATATACAATATTGTTGGGCAAAGAATAAATACTTTAGAGTTTGAGACAAAACAGATTTTGACAATTAATACTAGTTTACTTTCTAGTGGTATTTATTTTTTCAAAATTAAAACCGACACAATGAAATCGAAAGAATTTAAAGTTATTAAAGAATAATCTTATAGGTGTAACCTCACTTAAAAACCAGAATGAAATATTTCTGGTTTTTTTGTTCATTCATGTTTTCCATTTTACACAAATGATATTATTCAAAACCATCTTTAAAAAACTCTTCAAGCGATATATCCAATGCCTTAAGAACTTTAAGCAGGGAAGAGAAACGTAAATCTTGACCTTGCTCATACCTACCATATTGCGCTCTTGGCAAGTTATGTTCAAAAGCAAATTGCTCGTAGTTAGAAAAACCTTTCTCCATACGTAAACTGCGTAGTTTCTCGCCTAGATTGGTGAGTTGCTTTTCAGTGTATTCATCCTTTTTAGCCATGCAACAAATTACTATCAATTCATATTAATTTGTTACCACTAATAAATTCATACTTATAAGTAGTATTTTGAAAAATAAAATCTATATTTGACACATAAACGACTCTATATGAACACCCTTAGAAGCCAAAGGGTAACTAAAACTAAAACAAATGAAAAAACTAATACTTCTTTTACTATTTCCATTAATGACCTTTTCACAAAGTTTTAATGAAACAATTATTGCTGATGCGAATAACTGGGTACAACCAAAAATTATAGATTTAGACAATGATGGTCTTGATGATTTGGTTTCTGTCAGTAGAGACGGAAATGTAGCGTGGTGGAAAAAAGATGCTACATTTAACTACACAAAGATTATCATAGACGAAACATCCAAAAGTTGGAATCACTTTGATGTTTATGATATTGATGGAGATTCTGATTTAGACATTCTCGTATCAGAACAAGGTTCTATTGAAATTTATTATAACGATGGAAATCAAAACTTTGTTCCTACCTATATTAATGGAAGTTCATTGTCATCAAATATCGTTGCAGGAGATTTTGACGCAGATGGATATATTGATTTTATCACTACGAGCAGAGGGCAAAACGGATCGCTGAAATTTTGGAAAAACATTCTCAATATTGGATTTCAACAAAGCACCGTAACTAATGTGCAAATTTCTACTGGAGATATATTAGTAAATGATATTGATAACGATGGTGATCTTGATCTTGTTATGTCAGTATCATCTGGTTTTTGGATGGGAAATCATATTCTTTGTTATCTCAATGATGGAAATGCAAATTTTATTGAACAAGTCATTAATTACACACTACCAAATGAACATCTTCAAATACTAGATTATGATACTGATGGAGATAAAGATTTGGTGGTAAAACAAGGGAATTGTTGTGTAGTTCTATTTAGCAATGATGGAAACCTCAATTTTACAGAAACCCAATTAACCAATGACGCAAATATGGATTCAATGCACATTGTTGACTTTGATAATGATGGCGATTTAGATATATCTGTTGTGTTTTCTGCATCTAATATCATCGATTCTTTTGGCTTCTATGTGAATGATGGAAGCGGAAACTTTATTTTAAACACCTTAGAAACTCTAGATAAAGGAGAACGCATTCAAAGCTTGGATTATAATACTGATGGAATGATGGATTTTCTCATAACTTCTTCGGCATTTGATGATCCACGACTCTATGAAAATATTGGAAGCGGAAGTTTCAATCTTACGACTCTTGATGATTCTTTTGTATCACCAACAAGCTTTTATACAGATGATATTGATAATGATGGATTGAAAGACATTGTCAGTACCTCAAGTAGTGAACATGAATTAGTATTATGGCACAACACAGGAGCGTTTAATTTTACCAAAATAGTCATTGATACTACTGAACCACTTATCAGTTATGCTCATATTGATGATATTGACGGCGATGGTCACAAGGATATTCTTGTATCAACTTATGGCTTTAATGAAGGAGAAGTTTTGTTATACACCAATGATGGTAATTTAAACTTTACCAAATCTACTTTTTTAAGTGTTACAGGAGTAGAAAGAGCTTTTACAACAGACATCAATAATGATGGTCATATTGATATTATTATTACTCGACCTGCTGGCAGTAACGGGCAAATATTTTACTATCTCAATGATGGGAACGGGAACTATCAACAGCAATTTGTAAACAACATTCCTGAATTTAAAGTGTGTACTGATTTTGTAGATATTAATAACGATGGTATTAACGACATCGCTACAAACGGAGCATTCTATTATCAAAATGATGGGAACTTAAATTTCACACAAGTATTACTTCCAACTGAAGGGAAACTTTTTGACATTGATCGTGATGGTGATCTTGATATTCTTGGAAGTAATTATGATTTCGCAAATTCTAGCAACATCATTTCATGGTTTGAAAATGATGGAAACGGCAGTTTTACTGAACAACAAATTCAAACAGGGAACACAATCAATAGTGGCGATATCTTTACCATACAAGATTTTGATGGTGATGGAGATATTGACTTTGTATCATGTCCGACCAATGATTTTAATTCAGAGCAATTATCTTTTTGGGTAAATGATGGAAGTCAAACATTTACCCGCACGGTTATGAACGCAAATTATATTACTTCAAATCTTCTTCTTTCTGATGATCTTGATGGTGATGGCGATATTGATGTTATTAGTTCAAATAATAAGTTTCCTTTTACCATTTGGAATAACACGAGTGATATTCCATTAAGTTTAGAAAGTCCAGAGGAAGTTACTGCAAACATTAAGATATATCCAAATCCAACATCTGATATTGTTACCATTGAATCAAATCATGTTATTACAAAAACAGAACTCTATAATCTTCAAGGTCAAATAATAAAGAGTGAATTTTCAAACAATAATATTGATATGCGAAATGTCGCTAATGGACTCTATATTCTCAAATTAAAAACTAAAGAAGGAAGTAAGATCTTTAAGATAATGAAACGTTAAAACTAATTATTGCAACTACAGGAAGGCTCGACAAAATGAAGATCAAAAATCAATAGATTTTGATATTTTTATCAGATAGATATTAAATTTCACCTCTAAATGTAACGCTTATACATTTTTTTCAATGTTAATACAATATCTTACAAATATGTAAGTTTATTACTTATATTTGAATAAGAATTAACATTCAATTCAATCCCAAAAGAACCTTCCTTTATACATAGCCAAATTATAAGTTAAAGCAATTTTAACTTACTCGTGAATAGAGCAACATTTACTCTTATTTCTTCATGAGTGGTATTTAAATAAAAATAGTATTGCTAAAAAGACATACATCTTGAGTGTCTCTAAATGTTCAAGAATACTATTTTAATAATTAAAACATAAATTATGTTACAAAACATTTTAAATTTAGAAGGAATTACTATTTTAACAAAGGCAGAACAAAATACTGTTATTGCAGGAACTGGGACAGGAACATGTTCAGCATTCATTCCTTGTACGATTCCTGGAGACCATGATGATTCTTGTGGTGGCGGACAGTACACTCACAATGTTTCTAAAAAGGAAGCAAAAGCATTTGTTGCTAATGGAGGACGTTGGTGTTGTGAAGGATGTTCGACAGCTAGCTGGATGCATTAACAAAATGAAATTACGGAGAGGGGAATATTTTCCCTCTCTACATTTAAAAAATAAGAATGAAAAATATTACGGTTGTTCTATTAATATGCATATTGTTTCTTTCTTGCAAGGAAGAAGTTACTCCAAAAAAGAAAATTGAAGAAGATAAGAAGCCTAACGAAATAGTAATGATCTTTAACAAGAGGTCATACACAAAAGACACCTTGCGTGCTGATGACGGTTCATATACCGTAAAAAGAGATAAGCCAATTTTTTATACTAATGGGAAAACGTACGAGAAGATATTCTTAGAACCTAATAACATTAGTAAAACGGATACTGTTAAAATCAAAACAGATATTTCCATTGTAGTTAATCATCGATACCATTTCTATTATGATTCATCATATAAGTTTAATGTTGGTGATACGATAATTTTTGATTATCCAAACGATGCTCCTCATGTTTCTGTTTTGAACAATACAGAAAAGAATGATTACAATGTTGAAGTAGATTATAATTTATCCCACGCTGTTTATAAAGGAGCTGTAGAATTTTATAATGAGAATAATAAACGATTTAGAACAGAGAAAGAAAAAACAGTATATAGAAATGTTTTAAAAGAGAATATTATTGAAAAAGAGAAAACACTTGATTCTCTATACGATTTAAAGAAACTTTCAAGCGATTACTATTCTTTCCTAAAGACAACGATTCACTACAAGAATAAAATCATTCATTCTAATTATAGTGCTGATCAAACTGAATTAAAAAATGATTCATTACTTTTTATTCAGAGCTACCAACACTTCTTAAACAACTTCACCTTTAAACATTTTGATATTTCATATTCCCAAAAAGGATATCAAAATTTACCTGATTATTTGACGCTGTATGATTCCATAGAAAAAAGTGTATTATTCTCAACTAAAATTAAAAACTACCTACTCTACAATACTACAAGAAGTATCATAAAGAATTACGATCAATCTAAGATTACGAAGTATTTTGATAAGTTCAAACAGGAGGTTAAAGACACAGTATTAGTAAATAGAATTTTAGAAGATTTTTTACTCGATTTTTCTTCACTTAAAACCGAAACTGCTGATGTTAATTTGATAAATATCTCAAAGGAGAGAAAAACATTGAATGAAATTATTCAAAGCCATAAAGGAAAAATTATATATGTTGATTTTTGGGCAAGTTGGTGTGTTCCTTGTAGGGAAGTAATGCCAGATTCTAAGAAGTTGATACAGGAGTATGAAAATAAAAATATTGTATTCTTATTTATTTCGATTGATACCAATTTCAAGAGTTGGAAAAAAGCTGCTAAAGATGAAAACATTTTATATTACAGACACAGCCAATTAGCGATAAACTATCCAAAAGCTACATTTTTTAAAGACTTACAATTAAAGAGTATTCCGAGGTATTTAATTTTTGACACAGATGGTCAGCTGATTCATAAAAATGCTCCGAGTCCTAAGAGTAATGATATTCGAGACATTTTAAATAGCTATATTTCTAGAAAATAGAAAATTTAATCCGCAAAAGATTGTGAATAAAAAATAATCATTTTATCTCTTTTCTTATCATATGTTATACATTCTTTACAATTATAAAAATTGTCCGTATCAAAGCAGATCGATTGGACATTTTTGAGGCATTCAAATGATCCCTTCTCAACTGTAAAACTATTCCCTGGAGATATAGCTATATTTTTAATTTTTGAAAATTTTCCGATTGCTACATAAATATTTTCACTAAATAAGCTAGGGTCTTTTGAACGATTATATAAACGATCATTAAGTATAAAAACTTGTGTATCAAATGATGCATTAAAATAATATTCATTATTCGTTAACCAATTCTCTATTTGAATATTATCAAACAACTCTCTGTATAAATTCTTCATACTGTCATAAAATAATATCTTAATTTTCATATCTTCTTTATCATATACTACAAAAACACCATCTTCCATATCATTTAAGAATACATTACCTATAGCAAAATTTAAGACAAACCACTTTTTTTTCCATTTGAAATATCTTCGATGATTTTCACTCATTTTTCGTTCTATGTAATTATGTGCACTTTCAAACGCTCCTGCTTTTTCTAACATAGATAAGTATTCAATAAATTTTTTTGTGCCATAACTATCTTTAAGATGATTATCAAAACGTGAAGTGCTATTTTCAAAATCATTATTCATTCCTCGAAAAAAATTATTCTGATCACACTCATTAGTGAAAATTGCAATCATATCTGTAATATCGTTATTGAATCTAGAATAAAGACCTATACGCCATTTGTCAGATTTATAAGTTGTAGAAAACCCAGGGTATAATTCTTTACTATTCAAATCTTTTAATTGATCTTCCTCAAGTTGTATTCCTTGTTCCAATAAATAATTTAAAAGTTCATAAATATTAGTTCCCAAAAAATTTATATATGATGTTTCATTTCTATCATAAGAAGTTAGATTATATGTTGACTTATTGTAATATAGTTCGATCCTATAAACATCTTTGTATTTATTATTTCCCTTAAACTCAGACCATATAGAAAATACTTTTCTATTTTTTAAATCTTGATCGCTTATCATATAGAAATCTTTACGAGTACTAGTAGGTTCTCCCATTGGATTTTTAGTTAAACTAATAGTTTCTACTTTAGAAAAGTATTTATCTCTGGGAAGTTCAACTAGGTTATCATAGCCTGAACCTATAGACCGCATAAAACCATTTTGAAACACCTCATAATCAGATCTCTTTTTAGTTACTTTTTTTTTGATTGGGTAATCAGCATTATCTGTATTGATTTTGTTAACATCAATACTATTAAAATATATTCTTGTATCCTTATCGTCAGAAAGTTCTATTTCAATAATACTGGGTGAAAACTTTCCTTTGAATCCAGAAGATGTTTCGATTCTTAATTCATTTGAACTCTTAATTTGATATACATGTATCTCATCGTTATATTTCAAATATAATTTATATTGGAATTTAGGAATCTCTACAATTTTTTCAGTAGTAACATATCTTATTTCTGAATTTTCTTGTACTACATTATTAATTTGAGATTCATATTGAAGTTCTTTTCCCCCATTTTCATAAATATTAGTTCCTGCTTTTAATTTAAAAACACCTAGTGGCGTTACAAATGAACTACTAGCATGAGTACTCACATTACCGTTATCATCTACACATATTTCTATTGGTAAAATAGGAGGTTGGTAGCATCCCTTAATTTTGACTTGAGAGAGTGCTTTAGAAAACACGAAAAAACAAATGAATAGAGTAGGTAAACTTATTTTCATTTTTATTGAATTTTAAATAAAAATACGAATTTTACTATTAAATATGTAATTTTCTAGAGTAGAATATGTAAGAGCAGGAAAGTCAAATTATAGAAATCGAAGAGTTAAAATAGTTTTCAAAATAATAAGTAGACCTGTAAATATACGTCTTGTGATTGGGAATTCATTTAATTACAAAAACATTCACATAAGTGAATGTTCTTAATTTTAGTTAGTTATTCTTTTTTAATCACAGCTTTAGAACTACCGTTCAAGGTAATAATATCAGTACGTGATGACTTCGGATCACTCCCTTTGGTTCGGATCAATCGCTGATTGTTAAATAATGGACGACACTTGATATTAAACTCCGTATATTTTACCGCTTTTTCTTTATCATCCAAACTATCAATATACGTTTGATATAACTCTTCGTTGGTCAATGATTTTTTCTTGGTATTCATCATGATATCAAATGCAGTAGTTGCAACTGAATTCAGTCCTTGTTTAGATTCTGAAAGGTCTAAATCTAGCGCTTTAATCTTTTCAATTTGTTCATCACTCGCATACTTAATCATTGCAGTAGCATCTTTACGATAGCCTTTAATACGATCAGTAATTGCTTGCTTATCTTCTTTTGCTTGATCAATTTTTTCATCTGCTTCTTTGAGCAGTTTTTGATCCTCGGTGATGTTTTGTAATAAAACATCAAAAATACCTTTGTTGTTCATGTGTATTTAATTTTAAAGTTATTGTTTCGTAATTCATTAAATCGTATTTCTTTGAATCCTCGATCTCGTTCGATGGTAAGAAGAAAAGGACGCTTCCAAGTTTCTAATTCGTCTATGAAAAAATAATCCCAATCTTCAAAGAAATCACCTGAGTTTCCCTAAGGCATGCCGGTGAAGTATGCATAGCATGTATTATTGTCTGGATAATATTCAACGACGTACCATCTGATAGTCCCTCCAGGATCAAAGAATCGAGTAATAATGATAGGGTCTTCAACATCATGTTGGTCTCCTACTTCTTCAAATCGCTTTTTGAGTTCATCGGTAATGAGTTTCATATCTTAAACAGCTTTGTAGAGATACAGAACATGTAAGTATCCATCTTCAGAATCATTCTCAGAAATCATGGTAGTCATCACTTCTGTAGCCTGTTCTTGGGTTTCATAAAAACGTTTTGGTGGCGTATCAACATCCGTTGCTTGGTCTTGAGTGACGCTGATGTCGTAAATACCATAAACCTTAATGATCTTACCTGCCTTGAGTTGCATTGATCGGAAATTACTGCGATCATACTTATCCCAATCCTCTGGCATTTTGTTACGTAAATAATGGTTGTGATTCGATAGTTGTTCAAGCGTATCGTTTACCTCCTGTGTGCTATGAGATTCATGTAATATGAGCTGTTGTTCCCATTGATTCAGATAAAAGCGTAGAATGCTCATATCATCATCAATAATGTCTAACAACTCATCATGAGTCAGTAGTTTCAAATCAACTTCGCTTAGTTCATGTTCGTTGAAAATGTAGCTTGTAATGTCAATAAGTTCTTGCTTGGTAAAGAAGTTTTTAAAGAACGGATGTATCCCTGTATGGAATTGCTGTCCTTCACCTAATCGCATGAGAAAATGTTTCACGACTGTTTGTGCTGTGATATTCATAAGTATTAAATTTTAAAGGTTTGTGTTTGTTGTTTTAAATTGGATAGTTTGCAGTTAGTACCTCTATCTTTCGCTTACGCTTTTTTTCATTTGCGCCATTACTGGCAACAAGTGGCTTATCAACCATAATTGTATGCCAACCATGCTTTTTACTGTATTCTTCTAATGTTTCAGATGGATAGGAACTGAGTAGAAATTTTCCCTTGATAGCTGAAAGCGTATCAAGAAGTTTGACGTAATCAGCTTTACTGTAACCATCATAATGTCCCATGTCAGCGTTGTAATACGGTGGATCAACATAGTGGAATGCATCATGGGTATCATACGTTTCAATCACTTTACAAGCATCGTTATTTTCAATTTGAGTATGCTCCAAACGTTTGGAAATAGTTTCATCAAATCGAAGTTTTTTATTCCGAACTGTTTTTAATCGCTTCCCATACTTATCAAATCCCCAACTTCCAATCTTGCACGCAAAGCCCATGTTCGTAGCGATATAGAATGCCCATGCCTGCTGAAGTTTATTAAACAAGTGTGGCATTCGGTATATCGTATGTGCTACGGTGTAGGTAGCTCGTGAAAAGAGTGTTGCTTCAATCTTTATTTTGAGATTGTCAAAATCAGTTTTACACACTTCAAAGAAGTTAATCACCATGTTATTGGTATCATTAATGATTTCTGATTCTGTTGGCTCTTTAGCAAAGAAGACTGCACCACCACCGAAGAAACTTTCAGTGTATATTTTGTGTTCTGGAATTAATGGAAGGATTTTATGAAGTAAGGTGATCTTGCCACCATAATACGATATTGGGGTTTTCATAAAGGTTGAAAGGAATGGGCGAATAAAAGGGAACTACATCAAGTTTTCGTCAGCAAGTGACACATAGTCTTCTGATGTGATAATGATATGATCAAGAACTTTGATATCCATAATTTCTCCAGCAGAACACAATTTTTTAGTAATTGCTTTGTCCGCACCTGAAACTTTGAGTGTTCCTGATGGATGATTGTGAGCTACGATAATAGCAGTCGCATTCACCAAAAGGGCTAATTGAAAAATATTCTTTTTATCTACGGTTACTGAGGTAACACCTCCTTTGGCAATTTCTGCAAAAGCAAGTACACGATTTGCATTGGTTAAATAAATCGCCCAAAAGTGTTCTTGAAGATCAAGAGTATCAGCATCAATAACGGAGCGTAAATAATCGCTGGCATCTTTTGATTTCTTGATGGTAAACATATTATTAAAGGCTTGCCGTTTATAGACAACTCCCACGATAGCACTACTAAGTACTACCGTAGATGGTAAACTGTTTAATTTCATATATGGAATTGTTTTATGGATTACAAAATGGTATCTGCGCTAAAGGGAACTGAAGGTTTTCCATCAATCATTAATCGCAGGTATATAGAATAGTTGGCAAGGGAAGTGAAGTCAGTAGTATTAAAGACAGGATAGAATTCTTTTGCCATTAAGTTGGCATCAGTAATTCCGAGTCGAAAGCATACAATCGTACCCACATTTCCGAGCACACTATTACGCACTTCAATATTGAGTTGATGTAAAAATTGATTGGCTAGGATAAGTCCAACTTTGAATTTTCGGATCTGAGCCAACATTTCGGCGATAAGTTCGGTACTCGATAGAATTTGAAACTCATCGATATACAGAAAATAGGGAACTCGCTCCTGCTCTGGAATATCTATTCGAGAGAAACATGCCGACGCAAGGGAAGTCAGAAGTAATCCACCAAGAATATTGGCGACATCACTCCCGACTTGTCCTTTAGCAAGGTTAATAATCAAGATTTGATTGCTATCAATAATTTTTCTGAGTGAAATCTGTTCATCATTTTCGACAAGAATTTTTTTGATGATTCGATGCGATAATAATGCGCCAATCTTATTCATGATTGGAAGCAGATCATTTGACTTGTACTTTGGAAATTCTTTCTGCCAAAAGAGAAGAATCTCTTCCGATGTTATATGTTCAAGACATGAATTACGATATGACGTATCGTGCATGATTCTTAAAATATCAGATAGATTTGCTTGTGGCTGTTCAAGAAGCGATAACAAAACCATTCGTAGAATGTGTTCCATTTTCATTCCCCAAGCAGATTTCCAATTACGTTGAAATATTTCCAAAATATTGGAAGCAACCAGTGATCGTTTTGCAGAACTGACTCTCCGTAAGGGATTATATCCAAAAGGAATTTCAGGATCAGTCACATCAAAATAGATGAGTTTACGATCTGGAAAACGATCTTGAATATTGGCGACAATTTCAGTTGAAGCATCGCCATGTAAATCTAAGAATGCAAATCCACGCATAGCTTCTGCATCTTGCATCATGAGTGTTTTTAAGAGTGTCGTTTTACCACTTCCGCTTTTTCCAAAGCAGTAAAAATGAAGCATTCTATCTGCTTGTTTAATGCCAAATAACTTTCCATCATTTCTAAAATTAGTCCGTGCGAAATAGCTGATGTCATTCAGATTATTGAAAAAGAACATGGCTTTATGGCTAGTAAGTGGATAAGGATATTGAGTTGTATTTGTCAATTTTCATGGACAAAAAAAGGAACTACTTGCTTTTTTTTAATGCTATGGTAATTTTTAGAAATGCTTGAAGGGCTTTTTTGCGTGCTAACTTATACCTATTATACCATATTTGGAATGCAACAAAGTCCTCAGCTAAAATCTGTAGGGGGAGCATACAGTCCTTGCAAAAAAATCATTTATGAAATACACTATTAACCGTAACTTAAAAATAAAGAAACCCCGTTGCCCGAAAGGGTCGTCTATTCATTTTTGAATAGACTAAGGAAACAGCGCGTGTTTATTTATATTACCAAACCAAAGGCTACCGCTAGAATTTTTATTTTAGTGATTCTCTTACGGCTAGGTTATATAAAAGACCCGCCAGATTTCCTTTGGCGGGTCTTTTATATATGAAGATTCAAAAATCAATAGAGATCTATTTAAAATGGAAGAAGTCTCATAGGATTATCGCCCACAAACGCTACAAAATACGATTAGATCAATTTACCGAATTCCTAAAAATTACAACAAACAAGTCTACGTTAGAAACAATCAATGGCGATGACATTGTAAACTATCATGAGGCAATGGAAACAGCAGGTTATAGCCGAGCGACCATTGCGTATTCGGCACGTATCTTACGTAACTTCTTTTGGTTTTGGCATGGACGTGGACATGTGAGTTTTAGTCCAAAAGAAATCATTCCGATAGCTTTTGTAAATGCAGATAAGGACATTATCGACAGAGAAGATTTTGAAATATTAGATGCCTTATTAACAACAAAAACATTAGCAGATATTCAAAAGAAACTAGTTATTAATTTGTTATGGGATACAGGAATGCGTATTAGTGAACTTTTGGACTTAAAATTATCTCACATAAGCAAACAAGGAACTAGTGGACTTCGCTCAGCTAAAGTTAGAACACGAAAAAGTATGAGGTACAATCAGGTAGTCTGGAGTAAGGAAACCAATGCAATTCTTAATATCTATTTAGGTATTCGTCTTTCTATGGAAACCAGCCACGATGAGCTTTTGATCAATTCCAAAACAAAAAAACCATTTACGCCACGTAGTGTGCAGCGATGGATGAAAACCTTATTAGAAGAAGCACAAATTGACAAGAATTATACGCCACATAGTTTCCGTCACGGTAAAGCAAACGAAATTTTGGAACAGGGAGGCACTATGCGTGATGTATCAGTTATTTTACGTCACGTAAATCCTGAATCATCCTTTGCTTATACTCATTTATGTGTGGAACGTCACCAGAAATTGGCAGGGAAGTTCATCAATAGAACTAAAATTGAAGAGCATACTGTACCTGAACAGCACCCACAACAAAGTATCTTCAAACTTGACGATTCACTTATTGAAGCAATAAAGCTGAAGGAACTTTTATTACAGGCATCCTAAATACAAAAAAGCAACTCGATAGAAACGGTTGCTTTTTGTATTATCAGAGGCTATACTAACGGTAAGTACCTTTAACTATGAAAATAACAGTCTGGACGAAGTGGTTTTTTATAAAGTTTAATACTTTATTTTTAAGTTACACCGTTCCAAAGAAAATAGTATTACATCATATACCCCATAATAGGGTATAAAAATTTATCATATTAACGTCGCACAACACACCTTGTACGACAAAAGTCAAGAGTTTTACGACATTTTTTTGTAACACTTCCACTTGTTGTCCTACTGTTATTTTGGATGAATACCCTAAGGTTACTGGTACGTTAAAATTTAATTTAAAATGTCAAAATTTTATAATGTAGTCGTTAAGAAAGTAATTCCTAATAGCACAGAAAAAGCTATTTATCACAAAATAGGAACAGTAAAAATCACCAAAAATGGTGGTTGGTTTTTACAAATGTATCATCAACCTCATACCGAGTTTATGATCTTCCCAAATCATAATGAAACATTACCAGTAATTGAATTTACTGATCATGAAGCTTAATAATACTACCGCAGTTCCGAATGTGTTTTTTGATTTACAAATGAGTCAATTGAGTGGTTCTGCAATTCGGGTGTATTTAAAAATTGTTCGTAATACCATTGGTTGGCGTGATCCAAGTGGACGCATTAAAGGGCGTGATTGGATTGCGCATTCTCAG
This sequence comes from Kordia sp., assembly GCF_965283645.1. Classification (GTDB taxonomy): domain Bacteria; phylum Bacteroidota; class Bacteroidia; order Flavobacteriales; family Flavobacteriaceae; genus Kordia. The sequence continues at coordinate 2,331,841 of NZ_CBDIPG010000001.1, forward strand.
TTTGAAAAAGTTGGCTTATCTAATAGAAGTGTGACAAGTGCCATTGAAGAACTACTCCGAAACAGGCTCATTACCGCAACAGATTACGTAGGAAACTCACTCACAAACCCTGTAGAGCGTAAAAAAGCGAAACGAGTATACTACTCCATTGTAGTGGATAACCTTGAAAAAATTGCACTCCAGACCGAAAAAAATGACCAAAACAAACCGCAAGAATTGCGGACTACAAAAGAAACTTTTTTACAAAATTACAACGCAGAAAATGCAAATCCGGACCAAAGAAGAATTAAAGAAATACTAGACATGGAACAGCATAAACAAGTTCAAAGAGATCGCTGGATATAATTTATTTTTTAGAGTGGATAATTTCCTTGAGGAAATTATGAAAAGCTTTCTTTAATGGATTAATAAAAAAGTCATTTCTGAATTATAGAAATGACTTTTTTTAATTGAAACTACCATAATATTTTTCTCCAATTCCTATTGAATATTCTGTATTAAACTCTTTGCTAGGAACATAAGAAAGAGCAATTTCAGGAAATTCTAAATATATCTTATATATTGACATAGAAGTTAATTTAGGACCAAGAGAAGTTATAATCACATTATATTCATTATATATTTTTTCTATTTGTTCTTTAATTTCTAAGTAACCACTACCTTCACCGTAAGCATCAATGCTAAATTCTACAACTTCTGTAAATCCTTTTATAGAATCATGCATTTTAACGTTTCTTTCTTTGTTATTAAATTGTTCCCCTTTTTGAAGTCCTAAATATGTGATTTTTGGTTCAAAAAAATATACTAATTGTTTAGCTCGTTCAACCTCGAAACCTGTTATAATTATTAAAGCTGTTTGAGCCCCTAATTTAGAAATGCCTGAATGCTTAAAAAGTAGTCGAGGCTTCCCCGGCTCTTTAGAGAGCCAATTAGGATTGTATTTATTTGGTTGATGATAAACATAATCGATATTACATTCTTTTGAATTTAAAAAATACAATAGTGCCCATGTGGTATCTCTTGGCATAGTTGAAATCTCTAATAAGATATTTTTCAAACAATAATCATTGTTTAAAAAATATTCTTCCAGCTGTTTCCATTTTAAAACTGTATCACTAACACTAATATCTATATAACTAAGGGTAATATTTTCGTTTTCACATATTTGCTCTACTTTCTTTCTAGAACTTAATGTCAAACGATTATATTCAGTGTATCTAATTAAAGTTATTTTTTCAAAATTATAAGATTCAATATCTAGTTTTATTCCATCATGGAATCTATCTTCCCATCCAAGAACACCAATAAGAGTTTCATATTTTTTTTCCATAGCATTTAATTATCAAAAAGATCAAATTGAATTGTATCCTCATTATCATCACTATCTTTATTTCTTGGCACTGGCAGAGGAATTTTTTTATTATCATATGCAGCATTAACAATATCAATAGCCTTAATCGATGCAGAAGCATATTGTCCGTGAGGATCTAATCCTTTATTTATTAGTAATAATCTATTAGGCACATATACTATTACTCTTTTTCCTGTTCTTTTATCTTTACCAGGTCTTGTATATAAAAGTTGAGCCTTTTGTGCAATATTCAAAATGGGATCAACTTTTTCCATCATTTGAGGATTTCTAACTGTAATAACGAATGTCACAGTTCTTGGTTCAGATAATTCGGACATTAGACGTTCTTTGAAATGAATCATCAAATTCTCAAAAAGATTAAATAAAAATACAGCTTGATCTCTATTACAATCAACATCCGTTTTGTCTAATCCTTCTAATCTTTCCCAAAGTTTATTACTTCTAGTAACCAAAACGCTTTGTTGGGTACCATGTGGAATAAATTCAACTGCTTTGCCTTCTGAATTAGATAGTTCAGCATCGTACATCCAATAACATGGGTCTAATAAATTCCTGATTACTCCTGTAGATATATCAACAATTGTTTCAAAACCTGAATATGGAGGTAAATTTGCTCTTGAGTGCCTGGATCTAAAATATTCTGCCCTAGTATATTTAGCTATATAATCTGATATTTGAGTTCCGGTACCTCCGTCATATTTTTTTCGCGCTTTTTCTCTTGCAATTTCTCTTGCATCATTTATATCGCTCTCAAATGAGGGACTAACAGGGAAAAAATCTTTAATGTCTTTACTAATCCCATATTTATTTAATCTTTTTTGAACTATCTTATTAGCTAAATTACTAAATTCGGAAGTCCTGTTCTGATAAGGCTTTAACATATCAACAGATACAAAATCATGTCCCTCTAGTATCATTCCTCCAGTAGAAGTAGAAAAATCTGGCTGCGACTCAGCTGTGGCAACTTTGAAACTAAACTGTGAATGATCACGATAAGCAATCCATGAGTTAATCGTTTTTTTCTGATAAGAATTAAGATCATGAGCATCATCTATAAGAAGTAGAAAATGTGAATCTTTAAAACAATTAATTTTAGATAAGCAATTAAAAAATGGCATTACTAATGAAGAAAAAGTTAAAGAATCTTGATAAAATTCATCTTCTTTTTGTGTATTTATAATTCTTTGAGTATTTCTAGATTCTTTCTCAGAAAACATTGACATTGCTTGAAGAAAAGATCTATCTTTTATAAGCTCTACACCCAATATATATTCCATATCTGATTTTAATGAATTATTAATTTCATTACTTAAATCTTGAATTTCCTCTATATCAATTAATGTCATACATATTGCATTAACTATTGAGAGGACTAAGAAATGTTCTGTTATTAAAGATGCTTTAAAATTATCTTGTAGTAATAAGTGTTCTTTTTTATGGAATAAAGGGGTATTGCAAGGAATATACACTCCTATTTTATCGAAGTTAACATTAGTTTTCATTTTTTTATATTGAATTCGAAATGAATTATATAATAATGCCATAGTCTTTCCAGTTCCTCTAGCTCCTTGTAAAAAAATGTTTCTTTTTGTATTTATAAATCTTGAGTAATTATAATCATCAATATAATAGTCTAAAATTTCTTCATGCGATAGGTTATTGGCAGCTTCAAACTCAAAAGGGTTTCTTTGTTGATTCATTCCACACTATTTTTTTGTTTTAAACTTATCATTTGTTCCCATAAGTTATTAGGGTCAATACTAATATCATTCCCATTTTTCATGAAATCATTAAATGTTATTTCTTTTTCACCAGGAATAGGGAATCTATCTGTAATTTCTAATTTATCAATTTCTAAATTAGCAGAAGAACCATTAATATAAAAATTATATTTTACTGATGTCATCTTAAAGGGAATTAATAAATTACAATAGTGTTTTGTATATCTTCTTTCTTCATCGATTTTGATAATTCTTTTAAACGTAAATTCTAATAATTCTAAAAATTTAATTTTATCAATTTCATCAAGATCTAAATCTATTTCGTAAGTCAATGAAATTCTACCTAACTCTCTATCAATAAAGATATGCGTTATACTTGCATATTGATGGTAAATTTGACTATTTTCATCATATTTATGTCTTTCCATCATAAATTGAGAAGTTCTTTGGGGCCCTTCAGCTAATTCATCTGCAAATCTTAAAATAGCAGCTAGGTCTCGTAATAAAACTTTTTCTCCATCAAGGTGATCAGAACTATCTAAATCTTTCAATGTATCCCTAGTTCCATCTTTTGATAATCCACAATGGGCTTCTCCAGCTTTTACAATAATAGATTTTTCTCGATTGTATTTAGGAACTTTTTTTCTTACGAAATTGTATACATCTGATATGTTTTTATTATGATCTATCCTTCCATTTATATTTCCAACATCGTGAAATAAAACTATCAAACCTAAGCAATAAAGATTAATTCCAGACAATTTATCTATATCATCACCTAATAATTTGTGTACATTGTTCAACACATTAGCTATGTGCTTGGCACCATGATCAGTTAGATTTGGCTCTGAACCAGTAATATTATCAAAAAAATTATCTGTTATAAGCGTATCTCTTGCACTGGTATATCGTGTATAATATGTTTTTCCTTTTTCTTGTCCTAAATCTTTTTCTAGATTTATTAACATTGCAGTCTCAAATGGTAACGTATTCCACATTTGTAATTTACTTTAGTTCTAAAATTTGTTCAAATATTGCTTTAGCAAGTAAAGGTGGGACAGCATTCCCTACTTGTTGTTGCTTTTGATCTAGAGAGCCATAAAATTGATAATCATCAGGAAACGATTGTAATCTTGCTGCTTCCCTTACAGATAACCCTCTATCCTCTGTTGGATGTATCAACATACTTTTTCTATAATTAGTTATTATAACCGAAGGCTCACTTTCTGATAATCTTCTGTATATGTTACTATGGCATCTAGAATGATCTTTATAATTCATCATAAGACTTGAAGGTATTTCTTTCCAATTATTTCCCTGTTGAATATGTTTGTATCTTTCTACTACAACATGCGAATTTTTGGAAACAAAATTTTGTGTAACAATTCTCTTTTTTTGTCGCATTTCTTTTGCATAATCAGATTTAGCTCTAGACTTATATTTTAGTTTATTTTCTTTAGATCCATTAATTAATTTAGGTAAATCTGATAAAGCATCACCTACTGTTACAGGTGATTCTATATAATTTCCTGTTGGAAATTCAAATGCAATACCATATTTTGAAGCTACTATAAATATGCGCTCTCTGTTTTGAGGAACTCCAAAATTTGAAGCATTGAGTATTTTAGCATTCGGAGTGTACCCTAAATCTTGTAAATCTTTACAAATAGTTTTTAAAAAAAAACCGTTTTCCATTTTTTTTAACCCTGGGACATTTTCGATTACAATCCAATCAGGATTTATAAGATTTATAGATCTTATGAATTCTTTAAATAACCAATTCTTTGGATTTTTATTAGATCTAGTCTTTCTATTTGAGTATGAGTAACCCTGACAAGGAGGTCCTCCGAATAAAACAACTTGTTGATTTTTTCTTTCAAAATTGAATTCCTTTATGTTCTGAATCTCATCAATAATAACAGTTGTATCCTTGTGATTTGCTAAATATGTTTGTGCAGCATAAGGGTTATTTTCAACAGCCAATCTTATATCTATACCAGCTTGAGATGCTCCTGTTGCCATACCACCAGCTCCTGCAAAAATTTCTATACCAATCATATTAATTAGTTAATTTAACTACTTTACAAAAAATAAGTAAAATAGTATATAAAACTTAAGTCCAGTAATCTTTTTCCTTTCATTAAGCTATTACACTGTAAATATAACTTTTAATAGATATAATTATATATTTCTTCCTACATAATTTACCATTATCTTATCAGAATTTTCGTTGTAAATTATATTTGTATTGTTACTTTTCATTTAAAAATTTAGATAAATAAAGTATTATCTAATTATTTTATTTTCATATTTGAGTCACCAAAATTCACTCCCCAATTAATACCAAAAATAGTTAGAAGATTTTCATCACTTATTGCAAAGTCTTTTCCAAAGCCTCCGGTAATACTTAAGTTTTTATTAATGGTATATTTTACATTACCTACCGATCTTTCACTTTCAACTGTTCCATTTCTAGAAATGTATTCGTAAGAAAAAGCAAAATCATTGAATTCAAATTCAACTTTACCTCCTAAATCTCTATAGTAATTAGTAGAATAAATACCATTTTCATTTATATTAAATTCATCCTCTATATAACGCCCTGTAAAGAGTAAATTAAAATAAGAATTAGAAGAAGAGTTACTATTTGAGTTTAGTAGAATACTTAATTCTCCTGTAATCCAGCTTCCTAATCTATTCACAGTTGCAGAATTAGTCGTGTTTTCTTTAAATAAAGCACTATATGCTATAGCCCCATCAAGCCTAAAAGTTGGTTTATATGTTTTTTGAAATGGCAATGATTGAGAATTGTAATATTCTTTGATAGCCTCGCGTCCTTGTAATAAGATACTATTCGGCGGAGATATCGCAGCCAATAAGTTCGCCATAGATTCAGCGTTTTGATAAGTTCTATTTAAGTCAGTATCACTATACCATCGAAAAAACGGAATTTTAACACCTAAAGAATATACTTTTCGTTTCGCTCCTATTCCTTCAAATTCTTTATCAACATAAGCAACTGAAATAGTAGTATTATTTATGCCACTAAAAACATTTTGATCCAAATTACCAGTTCGCATATTTTTTTCAACACCTATATATTTGTAATATGTTCGATTTGAGCTGTTTTTATTAATAAAGAAATATGGTGCGACTTCAATCGATAGACTCTCTCCAAAATTATCTAATACATGTAGAGATAGAGCCTTAATGTTATTGGTAGTATATATTGATGTAGGAGATTCATCAATTAGCAAGAATGCAGGACTTGTATTATTAGACATTTTATATTGGCTAATATCTACTTTATCTGTTTGAGCTTTCAATCCAAATTGAATGTTACAAATTAATAAAGCTATTATTATTTTTTTCATCATAAATTGATTTAGTTTCCTAATAATTTAATTACTATATAAGCCATAAATAAATTATTATTTATCTTGACTTTCTTACATTCATAATTTTTTGTATTCATACTATCTTTAAGTAAATACTTTACAGTAGTATTGTTCATTATAATATCTATATTATTATCATTCACAAAAAAGTTTGAAACAACTGATAACATACCATTATGAATATCATTACTGTTTCCAATATCAGATTTAAAAGAGTATTGCCTACTCTTTTTAATTAGCTTATCATTCAAATTAACATTAGACCCGACATTAGCGTCTGAGCTAATACCAACAGATAAATTGACTGAAGAATTTGTCGTCATTTCGAATGTTTCCATAATTTAAAATATTTTAGTTAAGTGTTATTTCAGTATATATTACTGTCAACTGTATTAATTAATTCTGTTGAACAACCATAATTTCACTTTTCCATAAAATAATGAAAACCAACACCATACAATCTAATAACATCAAAATTAAATATAAAAAATAACGATACATTACGGAAATCCGTAATGTATCGTTATTTTTTATTATCACTTTTATATAAAATTTAAAAATCAATAATATATCTGGTGATTAAGCAATTTTCATTAACCTCTTAATTTTTTAACACTAATAGTAATGAAAGAAAGTAACATAAAGCATCTAGAATTCATTCAAAATATTATTACACGAATGAACACGAATTCATTTCAGATAAAAGGTATGGCGATAACAATTCTATCCGCTTTACTTGCTGTGTATGTTACTGAAAAGAAAGTTGAATTTATTTTAGTATCGCTTGTACCATTGGTGCTTTTTTGGTTTCTGGATTCTTACTACTTAATGCAAGAAAGAAAATTCAGAGGATTGTACAACGATTTAATTAATGATAATGAGTTCAATTTAAAGGCTTTTGAAATGAGAATTAATCTTTATTCAAAAGGCAAATTTTCATTTTGGGTAGTATTTTTTTCTAAAACAATTATAACTTTTTATGGAGTACTGATCTCATTAATGATTGGGTTCTATATTTTTCTAAATATTTACTTATGCACAGAGGAGAAGTCGCTTATGTTCACACAAATTATGTAAGAGTTCCTAAACATCTTTTACACCCGCTAAATCTAGTTGACTCAAGTAGATTGACAGGTTTGTATTATCCAACACCAAGATACTATAAAGATAAAGAATTTGTAGAAAATATTACTCATGATTTTATTTTTAGTCCCATACCTTTTGATCTATGGCCATTTCTAGGAAGAATGACTATTAGAGCTAAGGAAGACATTGGCACTTTAGCTTCTATTGCTAATGTGCTAGAAGAAGAGGGGATTAATATTTTGATCTCAGACGCCCATAAAGCTGGGCATAGATATATGGTTTGGTCGCTTATTGTTGAGTTTAATGAGATAAGTACTTCATATTACAGAAAGAAACTTTATTCTAGAGAAGCATGTAATAAAACAGGAGATTTTAAAAAAGAAGCTAACATGAGTAAATATGAGCGTCTTGAAAAAATAATCAATAAAGTCATATCTAAAAAAATTAAAGAATTAAAAATAATAATAACTGAAAAATGTAAAGAAGTTTTATTTGATTTCAATAGTGAAAAAGATAGACAGGATAAGAAAAAACGAATTACTATTGTCAAAGCGAAAACATTACCTTACCATTATTGGGAAGTGAAAAAGGATAGAGATAAGCATAACGAAAGAATACCTTTTGATACTAAAATAAAAAATAATAAAATTCTGTTTGATTCTGAATTGTCAAATAAAATCAAAAAAAAAGTAGGACTATGTAAAGAATCTCCCGTTACACTTGGTTTCGTAAACGTACATACTAATGCTTCTAGATTAAGAATTTCAATAGTTCGAGCTAGCGACTTACCTAGCTATAAAAAAATAATAATAAATTATAAAATAAAAGGAAAGGAAGATAATTGTAAAGGCTTGATCGCTAAAATTGCTAAAGGTATAAGTTCTGAAAATATTAACATACAGAACGTAACAAATAAGATTTTAGGATACAAAAAATATAATGAAGAAGGTATGATAGAAATGATAGTTAAATTAGATGAAAATCTTATTTCAACAGATTCTTTAGAAAAAAAATTGCAATTTTTACTGAAAAAAAATAATAGTAAAGTTTCAGTATTCCCAATTAATAATTATAAAATATTTGTATCAATTGTTAGCAGTTTTTTCTTTAGGAAGCAATTTATTAATATGCTTAAAAAAATTGGAGAAAAATATGCTCTTCCTAAAGATTGCTTTGTGTTTGTTCAAGAAAATATTTCAGAAACAACTAATAAAGTTATCTCTGAACTGAAGGATTGCGATGGAATGATTCAATTTTTTATAAATTTTTCTAACAAAGCGGACTTAAGGTGGCTTGACTCTGAATATTTTTCTGCTAGATCTTTGGATATTCCTGTTATCAGGATTCAAGATGAGTTACAAGAAATTGAGTCTGTAATAGCTAGAGACAATCATTCCGTTTATATAAATCTTAATGATAGTAAAAAAGAAATGCAGAAAAAAATTAACCATGCACTTGGAAGACTCATTGAGTTAATGAGAGAGAAAACTAAAACTCATTTTCAAGGAATATAAGGTAATCTATTTTCTTAATTTCTATGTTTTAAATTGTTTATTGGAGTGGATAATTTCCTTGAGGAAATTATAAAAGTAACTCACTAAAACTATTTCATCTTTTATTAATTATTTAGCTTCAATATCAAATATCTCAAGTTGATGTTTAATATTTTTCTTTAGAAAATCACTATCAAGAACATCGACAATCTCTCTTATTGGAATACCGTAATCTACAAGGGATTTCTCAATAAGATTGGACTTAGTTTTTGCAGTTTCTATAATAGTATTATCAAAACCATCATTATTCATAAGGATATAATCGATTAGGAAACACCAACCTGCAGAATCAGACTTATCAAGATTCATAAGAAAGTCAATGTTATTAGATAAAAGAGTTTCGACTTTCTTATGGTATTCAGGATAAATATCTTTTATCCTGTAGCAAACGATGCAAAACTGAACTGAAGTTCTTAAATCGACAGATTGGTTATTTCCAAGCGGAATTCCATTTCCGTTATCTTGCCATATTTTTATGAGCTTTGGTACTAAAAGCCTTATGATTTTATCTAATTTCTCATTCGCTTGATAATGTTCCAATAAGCCGTCGAGGATATCTACCGTAAAACAATATTTCCTATGTTCACTGTTAGGGATGAACCACCAATTTGAATTAGCAATCAATTTTTTATATAACCACTCTATCCCTAGTTCCCAGTAATTATTAAGAAAAACCTGTTTTTCATTAAATTCAAGATTTTCAAGAAAGCCTAATATTTCGAAAGATTTTATTGCATTTAAGATATATGCAGTAGTTAATGGGTCAGCGTTTTTGTCAATATTTGGTCGAATTGTTGTCCAAGACCACGCATCCGTTTTTCGTCCAATAACATATACTATACTCTGCAAAGCTAAATTCCAAGATTTACCATATTTTAAAAGAAATAATGCTCCAGTAGCAGTATGACGAGGATGCACTCTTATATCTGTCTCTGGAATTAACGCAGAACCTATATCTTTTTTCATCCCAACCCCCCCTTTTGCAGACCTACGTTCTATCAGATAGATTTTAAAATCGTGAAAAAATACGTCAAAGTTGGATTTTCCCAATTTGTCCAAAAGATCCATCACCCATAGACTAACAGTAATACTTCCAGGGTCTTTGTTTCCATAATCCTGCGAGGACATTGCTAATGAACGCCCCCATACGCCAATGGGAAAACGATCCAATAATAATAGTAAAAGGGCATCTTCAGTGATTCTATTGATGTTCTTAAAAGAATAAGGTTCGATTTTTTCTTTTTTAAACGTTAATTCAAGTTTTAAAAGGTGTTCTTCTTTAATGACTTTCTGCTCTTTACCTAAATCACGATTAGAATTGTAGTAATCTATTAGCCTGTTCAGATATTCGATTTTTTGTGGGTCAAATTCACGCTTTATTTTTTCCCCATGAAAAAAATTATAGAGGCTTGAACCTCTATATGAAAGTTCATTTATATACTCGGTAGCATCTAAACCTACTATGTTATAGAATTTATGCCTTTTCGACTTCTTGTTTTTTACAATATCCAGATAAGTAAGTTTTTCTTGATTATCTCTGTAGAAATTTTTATAAGCAGATTTTAGAAGCTCAAAAGTATCCTTTCCCTTTGATAGTGGATATTCTAATAAATTCATTTTAAGTATTTAAACATTCATATTTATAATGTGAAGATACAAAAAAGTCATTGACCCAAAAATTGACTCCATTGTCCTAAAATTACCTCATGTCCTTTGTTTTCAAAGGCGAAAAAAGCCCATCTGCGCCAACAGATGAGCCATAAAATCGCCGAGAAGCAAAAAACCGCTTTTGACATCTCGACTTATTCAATTGTAAAGATTACGACTTTTCAATCGAATCGACATACATATACCATTTTGGTTTATGTTGGTCAAGCATCTTCAAAGTGGTTTTGAAAAACTAGTTACTAACAGTTAACATTTTCAAAATCGTGAAATCAAAAAAAACTCAGAACAACTTCAAATGTGCTTTTCACAACAACAGAAAAAGTATCATTAATTCTTCAATCAAGGAGATGCAACTCCTTGAATCCAAAGAGCAATTCCAATTATTATTCGATCCTACAACTGACAGACATGCAGTATTTAATGCTGCAACTGGTCATTTACATTACACAACTTCTTTAAAGGATGCTGAATCATTCTTTATGCAGAAGGTACAATAACAACATAAGCACATGGCTATTTCTAGTCATGTGCTTTTCATTTCATTTTCACATTTAAAAAAAACAAATGAAACTATTTAACAAAAAAACTGATAATTCAGCTAAGATTACCACTATTGTAGATCGTGAACTTTCAGAATACATCGACACGAAAGAAATCGAATATCACAATAAATATCAGAAACACGCACAGAAATTAAGTGTATTGAAATTCAACGAGCTACCAAAAACGGCACGTATTACCGATTACATTACAGGACTTGTAATGGACTTCCAGAAATTAGTTGATTACACCGACCAACGTTTAAATGGTGTACTCCATCAAGCAAAAGGGAAGTCTGATACCGCAGACATGGAAGCAGAAGCAGAAGAACTTGATCGAAAAGTTGATGAAACGCAAAACGAACTGAACATTTTAAACGCAAAGTTTGATGCAGATGCGAAGAAACATAAATCAACCATACGAAGATGGCATAGAGTATTATGGATATTGTATTTCTTGGCTGGATTTGAGCTACTGGCAAACATGGAAATTTACAATATGCTAGGTGGTGGTATTCTAGCGTCAATCTCTATCGCCATTATCAGCGGTATTGTTGTGTTCTGGTGGGCACACCTTACAGCGAAATTGATTCACCGTTTCGGTGACTCAAATTGGAGAAAACAACTTGGCATCTTTTCGCTGATGTCGATTCCAATTTTTGTGATATTCTATCTTTTCAGCGCTATGCGAGTTATGTATCTGCTGGCATTATCTCCCGAAATGCAAGATGTCTACAGTAGCAATCCGATTGTACCAACATTGATAAACTTTTTTGCCTACCTGATCGCTACGTATCTTGTTTTTGAATATCGTCCAAATGTCGCTGTCAAAAATGCGTACAGTAAATACTGTGATGATCTTAAAAGCATTGAAGAAGCACAACAGAAACGCGACACTTACTTAACTGAAAAAAATAGTTTAGAACCGAAGCTACGGCAGAAGCTACTGGATTATCATAATCTACAGCTACTTGGACAGCAGATTGAACAAGATATTTCAACACGTATGCTTGCGTGCTTTCACGAATTTAAAAGTGAATTACACCTTCTCAGCAATGGGAAATGTGCTAATCTTTTTTCTACCGATGCAGAAGATGTTCCTGCACTAAAATTGAATTACCAAAACAATAACGAAAACACAACGCAATCATGAAAAAGATTTTAATATACCTCTACATTGGATTTTCATTAGTTTCTTGCAAACAGGAAACAGAGAAGTCCACATACATTTCAGTTTTGGCAGACAAGACATCAGATAATATGTCTGCGCCAACCATTCAAGATATCTACCAAGTTCTTGAAAACGGAAAAGAAGCAACGACTGCTGTAACATTTTCATATCAAATCATCAGCAATACGGATATCAACAAGCGACATACATTGTCGCTTCCGCCCTATTCAATGTTTGAAAATACGTTAAAACGAAAATCTAAAGTAAGTAGATTTTTTAATGCTATTGATAAGCTCTTTCATAGACAGCAAGCAATACAATATGAATATAATCGCTCACACATTTTCGTTCCGCTTGTGCAGCAACTAGAAACATTGCAACAATCTGGCGCAACGGAAAAGGTTATACTGTTATATTCTGATCTTGTTGAGTATTCAACTTTCTATAACGGATACAAGAACTCGCAAAAACAAAATATTGAAGCAATTGTTGATTTGTTTCGTTCACAATTACCGTCAACAAGCTATCGTGGTATTACACTCTACATAAACTACTATCCTACTACGCCAATTGAAAATCAACGTTTTTCTGATTTCTGTAAAATCTATAAATCGGTATTTAAAGATACTGGTTTGAAGATACGTATTGGCATGGACAAGCAAATATCATTGAGCCATGAAAACTAAAGGACACATCTTTTTTAATGCGCTTGGAAGTATTGTTAAAGCGTTGTGGAAACTGTTCCTACTTGCAGTCTTTATTGCAAGTAAACTGATTGAAGCCATTGGTGGATTATTCAGTAAGCTCACAGAAAAAATGTTGAATTAAACAGTTACAAAAATGATACAACTATTACTAAATACAATCAGCGATGTCATCACAGGAGGTTTCAACTTCCTGTTTGATGGTATCGAAAGTATGATCCAAAAAGACACTTCTTTATCCGCAAAATTTGGTAAAGAATCGTCACTTCTCTCGTCACGTCATGATGGTTTGTCCGTTACAGGAACAAAATTTTTAAGTATTGAAAAATCAAAAGAACACCTTTTGTTCTTCGGCCCCACAGGATTGGGGAAATCGACTGTTTGTATGGTACCTAGTGCCTTAAACATTTCACAATCTAAAAACGGAATTGATTCTAGTATGATTATTAACGATCCATCGAAAGAGAATCTAAAAATGATGAATTTCCTTATTAGTAAAGGATATAAAGTGTATCGTTTTGACCCAAATGATCCCGAGCATTCTATTTATTACAATCCACTTCATCGTATTCGGAACGCGTCAGATATTACTAAAGTGGCTACATTGTTAGTCACTAAAAGTAGTAAAGAAACACAAGATTATTGGCAATTGAAATCTATTGAAGTGATCAGCCTCATTATTAGTTTTCTCTTAGAACACACATCGAAAGTGTATCAAAATATTGCAAACGTATATTATCTCCTTGAAAATCTAGCAGGGGATGAAGATGTGGTAAGCGGTTTATTTGCAGAGAAAAGTACCGAAAAACAATGGCGACAATTCAAAGCATTAATTGCTAATAGTGAAAACACGAAAGCCAGTATCATCAGTTCCGCAATTGGAAATTTATCATTCATCGGAAACGACCCAAATTTATGCAATCTCACATCAGTAGATACATTCGATTTTTCAAATATGGCGAAGCAAAAGACCGTACTATTTTTGAACTGTGGAACGGCAGAAATGGAATATTACAGTCCGTTACTTGGTTTATTCTTTGAGCAACTATTTACTGAATTGTTCCGTTCCATTCCGAAAGCTTCTGATAATCATCTATTCTTATTAATTGATGAACTTTCTTCCATTCCAATTCCTAGCCTTTCAAAAGTGATTGCAAATGCGAGGAAATACTTTTCCATCTTAGGAATTTTACAAAGTGAAAATCAATTGTATCAAAACTATGGCGAGTACAATGCGAAAACCATTCTTAACAATGCTTGTCGCGTTTATATGACAGGGTTAAATGATGAGTGCGATCGCATTTCCAAGGCACTTGGTGAATATGAGTACTATACGGATAAAGATAAAAAAGTAATGCGTACACGATCACTTATGACGAGCAACGAAATCCGAACGATGCCAAAGGATCGTGTCATTGTTATACCGAATGGGGGATTGCTTCCACTCTACTGCAAAGTAAAGCCGTTCTACAAGAATGGAAAGTATATGCGTTTTCTTAATACGGAATTACCCGAAGAAGATATCCCCATTATGAAAGCACAGTATCAAGCGCAGTATTTACCATTGGATGCTAAACAAAATGATACCGAAGAATAATGAAAGTACGTAAATCCATAGATCGCTTTATTGCAATGAATCAAAAGATAATTTCTAAATCTATTGAAGGTTTTGGAAGTGTTTTTAAAGACGTCATACATGGTAATTACACTAAGATTATCAAGGATGTGGAGACTGTTCTTTCTAAGTCGATTAAAAAAACTGAAAAGTTCATTACAAGGAGGAAAGTCAAAAAGGTACAGAAAAAAACACATCAAAAAGAGTTACAGGAAATTGCGAAAGAACACGACACCTTACATGACTTTGAACACATTAAATACATCATTGAACGAAAGAAACAACGATTGATTGAACTTAATACAATTCATAGACTTGATAAAAAACAAATACGTGAACGATGATACAAAAATCACAAAAACCTTTTGAAAATCTGCAAGCGTATTGGGAACATCGCTTTTCAACCATTAATCATGTTACACCTGAAATGGTTACAAAAGCTAAGGCGGAATATCGTAAAATATATCAATCCCGATACCGTAAACAGTATCGGGAACGGTATGTACAAGTAACGTTTAGAATTGAAAAACAAGAATATAAAGAGTTGAAAAGAATTGCTCAACAACAAAACAGCAAACCTACTGCACTCATCAAACAACGTGCTTTAAAACAGCAACTAACTTTTGATGAAAAAGGAATCATCAAGGAATCACTTCTGAACATTATTGATACACTTGAAGAAGCAATACATGAGGACGAGTCAGTTTCAATAACTGAATTATTACACCGCATAACAACCATCTATGAACGTATACCATGATCGTAAAAACCATTTCACATACTTCAACCAAGCGAGAAAATATAGAGAAATTGATTCGTTACGTATTTGATAAGCAGAAGATGGAACACGACCATCTTGGAAGAAAATCACTCACCGTTAAAAAATATATTCGCAGTTATGACATTAACAAATGGACAGACCAATTCATCGAGAATGACAACAAACGGGGTTTTAGTCATAGCAAACGAACCGTACTCAGGCATGAAATCATTTCCTTTGCTCCACAAGACAACAAGTTGTTAACTCGTGATATCTTAAAAGATTTTGGCAAATACTACTTAAAACACCGTTCTCCAACATCTATGGGAGTGTGTGGTGTTCATTATGATGAAGCCATCCATATCCATTTTATTATTTCTGGTGTTGGCATAGATGGAAAAGCAACGAGAATTTCTCAAAAGCAATTCAAAGAGTTTAAAATTAAGTTACAAGAATACCAACAAGAAAAATATCCTCAACTCTCCCATTCTATTGTTGAGCATTCGAAAAAAAAAGTTTAAACCTCAAGCTATCGCAGAAAGAGCAACTCATGAAACAATCACGTGGCATTGTTTCTAAAAAAGAGCAACTAGCTATTCACGTAACCAAAATTGCAAAGAAATGTAAAAACTTTACGGAACTTCATACTAAATTAGTCGATCAAAATATAGAACCATATTACCGATACGGAAAGTTAACTGGCGTTTGGTATGGGAATAAAAAGTTTCGACTATCCACACTTGGAGTCGGAAAGGAACATCTTAAAAAACTTACGAAAGAACAAGAACGATTAGAAAGTCTAAAAAAAAATAAAGACAAGAATATCAATCGCGAATTGGTGCGATAGAATAAGTTAATTTTTTAAGCTTTAAATTACAAAATCCTATAACTTAAATAGATACACAATTAAAAATGTAAGCAAATATTTAACTTTAAAGAAGTCTATGTTTTACATTATTTGTATATTATATTGATTTTAATCAACTATTAAATAGAGTTTTATGAGAAAAATAATAGGAAAAGAGACAGATAATAATATTAGCTCTAAATCAAATAATATCTCAGATTCCGTAGAGGACGTTAATAAAAATGTTATTTATAATTGTCACTCACATATATTTATAATTGATCATGTACCTAATAAGTTTGGTAAGCGAATCCTACCCTTTCCATTACATCTAATTCTAACAATAAAAGTAGTGAAATGGTTTTACAACAATTTAACTGAAAGAGGAAATCAAAAGTATAGATCATTTAAACATAAACTTAGAAATCTTAAATTCTCAATATACGAATTATTAAAATCTACATGGATTTTATGGATTCTTTACAGCATTATAAAATACCTATTTAAGCTTATATTCAATATAATTTCTAATTTTCTAAAAATAGATGTTTTATTCTCAAAGGAATCTATAGAGTTATATTATAGATATCTTACTCTCGCAAGATATTCGACACGTTATAAGTCACAAAAACAAATATATAATTTCTTAAAAAAAAATTATCCTCCTAAAACTAAGCATATTATTCTTAGTATGGATATGGACAAAAGCTCTATGGATGCAGGCAGTCCTAAAGTTTCATACATGGAACAAATAGAAGAACTTAGACAACTTGGACGAAATAATAAAGACCTCTTACCTTTTGTTTTTGCTCATCCTAAGAGAATTAAGGACACCAAAGAGTTGACTCAAAATTCTAATTATTTTAATTACATGAAGTATTATTTGAGTAAAAAACATTTTTCAGGAATTAAGTTATATCCAGCACTCGGATATTACCCTTTTGATAAAGAATTAATTAAACTATATGAATTTGCCCAAGAGATGGAAATTCCAATCATGTCTCATTGTATTAAAGGAACAGTCTTTTTTAGAGGGAAAAAAGATCAGAAATGGAATGAGCATGAGATTTTAAAATACCCAGCAAAAGGAAAAAAGAGAAAAGTCATTCCATTACCTCAAAAAAAGAACTATGAATTTACTTCAAACTTCACTCATCCATTAAATTATGAATGTCTTTTAAATCCAGAAATACTTTCAGAATATATAGGAAGGGATATAGATTTAAGTAAACTTAAAATATGCCTTGCTCATTTTGGCGGTACAGAAGAATGGGAAAAATACAGGAAAGACGCTTTCAATAACTATAACAATAGAATTTCTCCTGTAAGTAGAGACGAATATTTGGAAAGTAAATACAAAAACACCTTAACCTTTGGAAATGCTAGGACTATATGGTGGAATGCTAGTTGGCTTTGTATTATATATGATCTGATAGTAAAATATGAAAATGTCTATTCAGATGTCAGCTTTATACTTTATAATGAAGAATTGTTCCCTTTATTAAAATATTTGTTAAACGATCAAAAAGTAAAACATCGTATATTATTTGGAACTGATTATTATGTCGTGTCACAAAAAGGTTTAGATAAAGACTTGTACCAAACATTAAGAAGTTATCTAGGAGAAGGACTATTTAAATTAATAGCAGTTGACAACCCAAAAACATATTTAGAAACCAAACTGTAGATTTTCTAAAAATACTAACTAGTTTTCATAAAACTCAAATAATGCATTAACTAACGGCTTAAAATCTTTTAAACAGAAAATTTAGGGATTCCAAAGGTCTCCTTTGGCAAGATCGCAAGTTCAGAAAATTGTAATGAAATGAAAATTTGTAGGAACTTGCAATCTTGTTAAAAACTAAAGTAATTGAGGAAATCCGTAAAAAAAAGAATGAAAAAATCATTTACTTGTATTTAATAATAAATTATAGAAGTCAAAATAATAAGTAAAATAACACTCTTATAATTAATTACATAGGAGATTAATTCTTACATTTAAGTAATATAATAGTAATTATATTACTTAATATTTTTTAGTTTATGGAAACAAAAAAGAAACTTCTTAGTTTACTTAAAAAGGGTAATTTTAAAGAAGTAATAAATAAATTATCTTCATTAGGAGAAGAAAACAAAAACCAGCAACTTCTCCAGGTATTATCTCTACAATCAAAGCGCATAGAAGCTATTGAAGATACACCTACCGCCTCTCAAGAATATCAGCTTGAAATTATAAAAATAAAAAAAGCCTTAAAACAGGTTATAGATCACTTACCTGATGATTATTTTCATAACAGCAAACAGTCATTTTTATTTAAAATTTCAAAATCTAAATGGAAAAGATACTCTGCTATTTTTATAGCAACTGTTGCCTTTTTAGCAGGGCTAGCTGGAATCTCAGGATTTAGCATTAAAGATTTTTTTCAAAAAAAAGAAGATAAAGAACAAGAAAATAATAAATACAAAACTTTAAAACATGCAAATACCTCAGGTGACATAAGTCCTGCGATTATTAATGATGATGGAGATGTTAATATCAATTATCATGATTATAAAATCTCTGAAGATTCTACTAAAACAAAAAAAGATAAATGAAATTATACAAGCTTTTGCTATTTTGTACTTTTAGCTTTTCATTAGTTTTAAGTCAAACAACCAATATTAATACAGAAGGTGATAAGAGCCCAGCAGTAATAGCAAAAAAACTATCTATAACCTATGGAGTACGAGCAGATGCTATTAAAGCGATTCTTTGGATATATGAAGCTGAGGGTTATGACACCAATCGAAGAAAAAGAGCTTTAGAGCAAATTTTGAAAGAATACTCTAAAACTCCAGAAAAGCTTCAGAAAAAAAATAAGCTTTCACAAACATCACTTAAAAAAATGGGAATCTTAAATATTCCCAAAATAGCTAATGTATTAGAATGGGATTTGTTTGCTAACAATTACTATTTATCAACTTCTGGTCACAATAGCCCAGCAGTTGTAGCCAAAGGAGATGTTACTATTTGGTATGGGATTCCCCCTAAAGCATTAATGGCTTTAGTAAACAAATTAGAGCAAGATAAAACTGAGGTTACAGAATTTGAAACAAAATTGGCTAAGCAGGTAAAAATATATGAAGAGTTAAAGATAGAATTACAGACATACGGAAATAAAGAAAAAATATATGGAAAGGCAGAAATATTGCTTGATCAAGGTAAGCTAGAGGAAGCTGAACAACTCATAGAATCTGATTTTTATGCCTCCGTTAAGCGTCTAGCATATAAAGGTTTTATTTATGGAAAAACTAAGGAGCTACTTTTCAAATATGAAGAAGCGTCAAAAGGGTTTAAAACAGCTATAAACAATGATGAGGAAAACCCTGAATATCATTTATATTATGCAAATATTATGTTAATACTTGCAAAATATGATGATGCTATTTCACACTATAATATTGCTCTAGAAAATTATATAAAAAAAAATGGAGACCAACATCATAAGATTGCTATTTTATATCATAATATTGGTGTTACATGGGGACAAAAAGGGATACTTGATAAGTCTATATTCTACATTAAAAAAGCGATTGAAATAGATTTAATAGTTCAAGGCAAAGATCACCCAGACATCGCTATACAATACAATAGTTTAAGCCTAGTCTTTAATTTAAAAGGAGATTATGAAAAAGCGATTGAAACTTGTAAAAAAGCATTAGAAATCCAATTGTCATTTCCTGACAAGAATAATCTAGATATTGCATCTACATACAATAACTTAGGTCTTATATACCAAACAAAAGGAGATTTAGAAAAAGCTCTATTTTTTTTTGAAAAAACATTGGAGATTTATTTGACAAATTCCAATAATCCAAATGTTGCTTATACATATGGTAATTTGGGTTCATTATGGAATCTTAAAGGTGAATATAACAAAGCTTTAAAATTCTATGAAAAAGCTCTTGAAATAAGCTTATTCTTTTTTGGGAAAAATCATACTACTGTAGCGATTACATATAACGATATGGGAACTATCTTCCAAATTAAAGGAGATAATGATAAAGCAATCGAATATTATGAAAAAGCTTTAAAAATAAATTTAGCTTTATTCGGTAAAAAACATCTAAATATAGCAACTACCTATAATAATTTAGGAGGAGCTTGGAACTTAAAATCAAAACCTAACAAAGCAATAGAACATCATGAAAAAGCACTTGAAATAGAGTTTGCTATTTTTGGTAAAGAACATCCAAATATGGCAACTACTTATAATCATCTAGGATTAGCATGGAACTCAAAATTAAAACCTTACAAAGCTATTAGATATTTTGAAAAAGCTCTCAAATTGATTACAGATAAACAGAACCTCACAGCTAGTTTGTACAATAATTTAGGGCTAGTCTGGAATTCATTAGGGGATAATGAAAAGGGCATTGATTTATTTGAAAAAGCGATTGAAATAACTCTAGAAAACTTAGGTGATGAACATCCAAACCTAGGAGTATATTACCGTAATTCAGGACATTCTTGGAAATCGCTTGGGAATAATGAAAAAGCTCTTGAATTACTTGAAAAAGCTCTTAAAATAAATTTAAAAGTTTTTGACAAAAAACACGATAACGTTTGTAGTTTATATATTGATGTTGGCGCAATATGGTTGTTGAAAAGAGTGCCTGATAAGGCTATTTTATATTTAGAAAAAGCTCTTAAATTAGATATAAATACCTCAGAGAATCATCATCTCAGTTTTGCAAGTATTTACAATAATTTAGGAGTTGCTTTTTATTTAAAAAGAATGTATAATAAAAGTATACATTTCTATGAAAAAGCTCTTAAAATAAATTTAATTCATTCATTCAATAGAGACCAAATTATAATTGGCAATTATAATGACTTAGGAAGTGCATGGAATTCTCTAAAGCAACATGAAAAAGCTCTCTTATATTTTGACAAAGCTTTATATAAAAGTGAGATAATAAAACATGAAAAATCAATTTTTACTTCCATTAAAAATATCGGATCGACTTATATACATCTACAAGGTTATAAAAAAGGACTTATATATTTTAATACTAGAATTAATAAAGATAGAACAATTAAATACTCAGAATCAACAATTAGACTCATCAAATATTACAAAATAATTTTTCTTAAACGTCTAAATAAAAAAGTTGAAGCAAATAAAATAGCTGAATTATTATGGCACGAATGTGTTCAAAAAAATCAAAATTATTTATTGAAAAAGCTAAAATTAGAAGGTTATGATTTTTAATACTCTCAGTTGTCTTATAGAAAAGAAACACCTAGCATCAATAGTATTCATTTTTATTAGCTTCAATACTAACCTAGCACAAACAACAAATGTTAAAACAGAAGGTGACAATAGTCCTGCTGTTGTAGCAAAAAGCTTTTCTGTCACATATGGGGTGCGAACGGATGCTATTGAAGTCATTCTTCAGATATATAAAGATAAAGGATACGACTCAAACAGCAGAGCAAAAGCTACAGAACAAATTTTAAGAGAATATTCTCAAACACCCGAAAAGCTTAAAAAAAATCAACAACTTTCTAAAACTTCACTTCAAAAAATTGGTGTTACCAATTCCCCCAAAATTGTTAATGCCCTAGAATGGGATTTATTTGCTACGAACTATTACTTATCAACTTCTGGTTATAATAGCCCAGCAGTTGTAGCCAAAGGCAATGTTACTATTTGGTATGGGGTTTCACCAAAAATACTAAGGGCTTTAGCAAAGGAGCTAGAACAATATAAAATTGACTTTATCAATTTTGAAACAGTAATAATTGAACAAGTAAAAAAATATAAGGAATTAAAGTTAGAACTTGATACATATAAAAATAAAGAAAATATTTATAAAGAAGCAGATGCTTTACTCGAACAAGGAAAATTAGATGAGGCGGTACAACTTATTGAATCTGATTATTATGCTTCAAAAAAGAGACAGGCATACAAAGGATATATTTTTGGAAAAACTAAAGAGCTGACCTTTAATTATGAAGAAGCATCACTAGGTTATCAAGATGCCATTGAAATGGATGAAAAAAATGTTGAATATTATTTATCCTATACAAGAGTTGAACATAAAATAGCGAGATATGATAACGCAATTAAGCACTATAAAATAGCTTTAAAAATTGATTCTCTCTATAATGAAAGTAAAAACAAATCTGTCTTATTCAATAATTTAGCTGGAAGTTTAGAAAAGAAATTTGAATATGATAATGCCTTAAAATATTTTGAAAAAGCTCTAAAAATAGATTTAATAAGCTTAGGCGAATGGCATCCAAGTGTTGCTTCAGAGTATAATAATATTGGAGGAATATGGACTGCTAAAGGAAACTATGACAAGGCATTAATGTATTATAAAAAAACACTAAAAATAGACTCTACAAATTTTGGTATAAACAACCCTAAAATCTCAAAAATATATAACAATATTGGTGTAGTTTGGGACTTTAAGGGTAAATATGATAAAGCAATACAATATTACAATAAATCTTTTAAAATTGATTCTATAAATTTTGGAATACATAGCCCAAGAATTGCAACAGTTTATAATAATCTTGGTCTGGCTTTGAAAGCTAAAGGAGATAACACCAGACAATATCCAAAAGCTCAAGAATTTTATAAAAAATCAATACAATATCATAAAAGAGCCTTGATAATAAATTTATTAGTTCACGGAAATCGGCACCCTAAAGTTTCTACTAATTTTAACAACTTAGGTACTGCATTTCATGCAAAAGAGGAATATGATAGTGCTATCATATATTATAAAAAAGCCTTTAAAATTGATTCTATAAATTTTGGTTTGAGAAACCCAAATATAGCTACAATTTATAATAATTTAGCAGGGGCATACAGATTGAAAAAGGAATATAATAAAGCAATCGATTTATATAAAAAATCAATTGGAATAAATCTAATCTTTCTACCTAAAAAACATCCCAAAATTGCAACTACATATCGTAACCTAGGAAAAGCATATCATTCAAAAGGAGAGTACGACAAAGCCATCAATAATTACAAAAAGGCTTTGGCTACAGACTCTGTAAATCTAGGAAATAAGCATATAAAAACCGCATTTAACTATCATAATCTTGGAATATCTTATGATTCATTAAAAATCTACGAGAAAGCAATTAAATCTTACGAGAAAGAGGAAAAAATACTAAGTTATCATTTTGATTTAAGACATCCTTATCGATTAGATAGCAATAAAAACTTAATTAAGACTCTTTATTCAAATGGAATGGAATTCCTCGATAAAAAAGAATATAAGAAAGCTCTTCTCAATTTATTAAAAGCACTAGAAAAATCAGAATTACTAAAAGATAATACAATCTCTCTTTTTTGTTTAAATAGTATTGGAGCAATCTACAAACATCTTAAAGAATATGAAAATGGTTTATTTTATATAAATGTGGGAATTGAAAAATCAAAACAACTGAAAAACAATATTGTTCTAATTCGAATGATATATCATAAAATAGGATGTTTAAAAGGTCTAGGACGAAAGAAAAAGGCTGATGAAATCGCCAAAGAATTATGGAAAGTTTTAATACAAATAAATGACCAACGCACATTAAAAGATTTAAAAAGAGAAGGATACAAATTTAAAATAAACTAAAAATATCAAAATGACTTTTTTAGAAGCTGTTTTAGAAAATTGAAACAGTTTTATACGTGATTTGTTTTACCTATGTTTTACCCAACAAAAAAATAAACCCATAAAAAAACCCTTCAAAATCAAAAAGATTAAGAAGGGCTTTCGTACTCGAGGCGGGACTTGAACCCGCACGGCCCAAAGGCCATTGGATTTTAAGTCCAACGTGTCTACCAATTCCACCACTCGAGCGTGGATTTTATATTGAGCGAAAAACGGGGCTCGAACCCGCGACCTCAACCTTGGCAAGGTTACGCTCTACCAGCTGAGCTATTTTCGCATTGTGTTAAAGATCGTAGCAATACTACTACTGTATTGCGGATGCAAATTTAAAACATTTCTTTAAATACCAAAACGATTTGATGAAAAAGAATAAATTATTTTTTAATCCACTCGTAATCAACTACTTTTTTGTACGCTGCAACATGCGTTTTATCTCGTTGAGCTTCATTAATGCTTCTACTGGCGTTAACGTATCAATGTCAGTCATGAGAATTTCTTGCTTTATTTCTTCCAATAATGGGTCGTCCATATTGAAAAAACTCAATTGCATATCGTTTTCTACACTTTTTAAATCGGCTGCCAATTCTTCACTTGAATGCGATTTTTCTAAACGTT
This sequence comes from Kordia sp., assembly GCF_965283645.1. Lineage (GTDB taxonomy): Bacteria > Bacteroidota > Bacteroidia > Flavobacteriales > Flavobacteriaceae > Kordia. The sequence goes on from NZ_CBDIPG010000001.1 coordinate 2,356,564, forward strand.
TTAAAATTTTATTAGCTTTGTGAATGACTTGTTGCGGCATTCCAGCCATTTTTGCCACATGAATTCCAAAACTATGTTCGCTTCCACCTTTGACTAATTTACGTAAAAATAAAACATTATCTTTCAATTCTTTCACGGAAACATTGTAATTCTTGATACGATCAAAAATTTCGGTCATTTCATTCAATTCATGATAATGTGTGGCAAATAACGTCTTTGCGCGCGATGGATGTTCGTGTAAATATTCTGAAATCGCCCACGCAATCGAAATTCCATCGTACGTACTTGTTCCACGACCAATTTCATCCAACAATACCAAACTACGCTCGGAAATATTATTCAAAATAGAAGCCGTTTCGTTCATTTCAACCATAAACGTCGATTCGCCCATCGAAATATTATCACTTGCACCAACACGTGTAAATATTTTATCTACCAAACCGATTCTAGCGGCTTCTGCGGGCACAAAACTTCCCATTTGAGCCAAGAGTACAATCAACGCGGTTTGACGTAATATAGCAGACTTACCACTCATATTTGGCCCTGTAATCATGATAATTTGTTGTCCATCTCTATCCAAATACACATCATTGGCAATATAACTTTCGCCAATTGGCAATTGTTGTTCAATGACTGGATGACGACCGTTTTTAATATCCAAGTCAAAAGAATCGTCAATTTCAGGATAAATGTACGTGTTTGCTTTCGCCAACGTTGCAAATCCGCACAAGCAATCAAGCTTGGCAATAATGTTTGCATTCTGCTGAACTGCTTTTATGTATTGATTGATCCAAACGACTAAAGCTGCAAATAACTCCTGCTCTATTTGCATTATTTTTTCTTCCGCGCCTAAAATCTTGGTTTCATATTCTTTAAGTTCTTCCGTGATGTAACGCTCTGCATTTACCAACGTTTGTTTTCGCGTCCAGGCTTCTGGCACTTTTGCTTTGTGCGTATTTCGGACTTCTATATAATATCCGAATACATTGTTTGAAGCTATTTTTAACGATGGAATACCCGTTGCTTCACATTCGCGCTGTAGCATTTTATCCAAGTAATCTTTTCCTGAAAAGGCAATTCCTCTTAATTCATCTAACTTATCAGAATAGCCGCTTGCAATGGTATTTCCTTTTAAGATATTTACAGGCGCGTCTTCGTTTAAAGTTTCCTTTATTTTAGATCGTAATAATTCACATTCATGAATGGTATCTCCAATTACTTTTATTGCTTCATTGGTACTTTTACTTGTAATTTGTTTGATGGGAACAATGGCTTCCAACGAGTTTTTAAGTTGAATGACTTCTCTTGGAGAAACTTTACTCGTGGCAACTTTAGAAATTAAACGTTCAATATCGCTAATCCTGCGAATATGATGCTGAATTTTTTCCAATTCTTCATCTTGATGCAACAAATGATTCACGACTTCATGACGTTGCTTTATTTTTTGACTGTTCTTCAACGGCAATGCCAACCAACGTTTCAATAAACGTCCACCCATTGGCGAAATGGTTTTATCAATCACGTTAATTAGGGTAATTGCATTGAAAGAAGTAGAAGCGTATAATTCTAAGTTTCTAACCGTAAAACGATCCATCCATACATATTCATCTTCCGCAATTCGTGCAATAGATGTGATATGTTGGAGTTTGTTATGACGTGTTTCTGATAGATAATACAAAACAGCTCCAGAAGCTATAATTCCTTGATTTAAATCTTCAATTCCAAAACCTTTTAATGAACTTACCTCAAAATGTGTGATGAGTTTTTCGTGTGCAAAATCATCTTTAAAAACCCAATCTTCTAAATAAAATACATGATGATTGGTGCCAAATGTATCCGCAAACGCTAATTTTTTCTGTTTTGGAATTAAAATTTCGCTCGGTTTGAAGTTTTGCAACAACTTATCAATGTATTCTTCCGAACCTTGCGTAGTCATAAATTCTCCAGTAGAAACATCTAAAAAAGAAATTCCCAAGCTTTTTTTTCCATAATGAATGGCACACAAAAAGTTGTTCGTTTTTGCTTGTAAAACCTCATCATTAAAGGCAACTCCAGGCGTAACCAATTCGGTAACACCTCGTTTTACAATCTTTTTAGTTTGTTTTGGATCTTCTAACTGATCGCAAATGGCAACACGTTCACCTGCTTTTACAAGCTTTGGCAGATATGTATTTAACGAATGATGTGGAAATCCTGCAAGCTCAATATTTTCACCTCCATTATTTCGATGTGTGAGTACAATTCCTAAGATATTGGCTGTCTTTACAGCATCTTGTCCAAAAGTTTCATAAAAATCGCCCACTCTAAATAATAACAACGCATCAGGATATTTTGTTTTGATGCCGTTGTACTGCTTCATTAAAGGAGTTACTTTTTTCGCGGTGCTTTTTGCCAATGTTTGGTTTTTTTAGTGTTATTTTTGCAGCAATTGTTGAATTGCGAATTTAAATAAATTCAAGGAAATCTCACGAATTACCTATGAGAAAACTTAAAAATAGTGAACTAAACCGATTGAGTGTTGATGAATTTAAATCATCAGACAAAACTCCTATTATTGTTATTTTGGATAATATTCGAAGTTTAAACAATATTGGCTCGGTGTTTAGAACAAGTGATGCTTTTTTGATTGAGAAAGTATATTTATGCGGAATTACGGCAAAACCACCACATAAAGATATTCACCGAACAGCTTTAGGCGCTACAGATTCCGTTGCTTGGGAATATCGTGAAGATACTTTAGAGTTGGTAAAAGAACTCCAAGAAAACGGCGTAAAAGTAGCTTCTGTTGAACAAGCCGATGAAGCTATTTTGCTAAACAAATTTCATCCTGAGAAATCAAATACATATGCACTCATATTCGGAAACGAAGTAAAAGGCGTGCAACAAGAAGTCGTTTCTGCAAGCGATTATGTGCTAGAAATTCCACAGTTTGGCACCAAACATTCGTTAAATATTTCGGTAAGTGTAGGTGTTGTCATTTGGGATGTGTTTTCTAAATTGGATCTTTAGACTACTTAGATTTATTGGACTTACTTAGATCTGTTTTGCTCTTGGATTGTTAGATTTTTAGACCGTTAGATTTGCTTGTTTCAAAGTATTTCTCAATACAAGAATTTGTCATTCCGCACCTGATGCGGAATCCACTCATAAGTAACTGTAGATTCCTGCCTACGCAGGAATGACAAGATATTTAGAACCAACTCAAAGCGCTTGCACTAAGCTTGCTGAAGTGAAAACGAGCCAAAAGCAGACTGAGCGGAGTCGAAGCGAAGATACCCAAATTACGCTTTATGAATCTCCGAAATAATCTTCTGATAATCATTTGCATTTGCTACGAAATCTAAATCGGAAACGTCAATAATTTTTACGTTTAAGTCTTTGTGCGTTCGGATAAATTCTAAATAGCCATTGTTGATTTTATCTAAATATTCAGAAGGAATTTTTTGTTCGTAATCGCGTCCACGTTTTTTAATGTTTCGCAACAAACGTTCTGTATTTTGATAGAGATACACATACAAATCTGGTTTTGGAATTTCCTTATACATGATATCAAACAACTTTCTATACAATTTAAATTCGTCTTGTTGCAAAGTTACTTTTGCGAAAATCAACGATTTAAAGATGTCGTAATCAGATACTATAAAATCTTTAAACAAATCTAACTGTGATAAATCGTCCGAAATTTGCTGATATCTGTCTGCCAAAAACGACATTTCTAACGGAAACGCATAGCGACCATTATCTTCATAAAATTTTGGTAAAAACGGATTGTCTGCAAAACGTTCTAAAATCAATTTTCCATTAAAATCTTCTGCAATTTTTGTTGCCAACGACGTTTTTCCGGCACCAATATTTCCTTCTATGGCAACATAATTAAATCGAGAAAAATCTTTCTTCTCATCAGGATTTTGCAAAGTTTCGTCACTTTTTTCAATTCCGTCTAAAACTAGTGCTTCATTGAGTTGTAAAACCGTTTTTTTATACGTTGGATGAATTTTACTCGGTGCAATATCACACAAAGGTTGCATGACAAATTTTCGTTCGTGTGCTAGCGGATGCGGCAATTTGACCAAATCTGACTCAATAATTATATTTTCATAAAAAATAATATCTATATCAATAATTCGATCTTGATAGCCTTTTTTGTCACTTCTAACACGTCCGAGCGACACTTCTACTTCCAAAATTTTTGTCATCACTGCTACGGGAGACAAGTTGGTACTTAAACACAAGCACGCATTGTAAAAATCGCCACCTTCAAAACCCCAAGAAGGTGTTTCGTAAATAGCCGAAACTTTTAAAACACGACCAATTTCCGCAGCAAGTTTTTGTACAGCATTTTGCAAATGTGCGCGTCTATCGCCAACATTACTTCCAATAGATATATATGTAGTGTGTAACAAATGTAGATGAAATTATTAAAGATGTTATGCGCTCAAAATTGATCCGCCAAATATAATTAAAATATATGGATCGAATTATGAAAAACCTACGATTACACATCTTTTTCATTGTTGTAGAAAAGATTAAAATCAGCTTCTTTTTTTGTTCGAAAATTTAATCAAGATTAATTTCACAAAAAGTGTAACAATTTGTTATAAGTACATACTTACTTCATAAGTATTCGATTAATCAATATTTTTGTCGAAAATATACAAAATACAAACACTATGAATTTTATAAAGCGTGTACTTTCAACAATCGTTGGAATTGGAATTTTCTTTGTTATTTGCTTCTTTATGCTCATACTTTTAATTTCCTTGTCAGGAGGATCTGATTCGGATATGGTTGTTGTTAAAAGCAATACAGTCTTAGAATTAAATTTAGATCGCCCTATAAATGATTATGCAGGAACGTTTGATTATGGAGAATTAACATTTTTTCCAAATGAACCAAGTTATGATGGATTATTCAATATTATTGATGCGATTCAGTATGCTAAAAACGATGCTAAAATCAAAGGTATTTCTATCAAAAACAATAGCATTCGTGCAGGAATGACACAAACAAAAGCCATCCGTGATGCATTGGTTGATTTTAAAGAATCTGGGAAATTCATTGTTGCGTACGGAGATTATATTTCGCAAAAAGATTATTACTTAAATTCTGTTGCAGATACTATTTATGTAAATCCTGTTGGTGCTTTAGACTTTAAAGGTTTGGCAATGGAACGTATGTATTATAAAGATTTTCAAGAGAAATATGGTGTAAAAATGGAGGTAATCCGTCACGGAAAATACAAAAGTGCTGTTGAAGGTTATTTAAACCAAGAAATGAGTGAAGCTAACAGAGAACAAATCTCTGTGTTTTTGCAATCTATTTGGGATGAAATGAGAAAAGAAATTGGGGAAAGTAGAAATATATCTTCTGACGAATTAAATACGTTAGCCGATGAATTAGCTGGAAGAAACCCAAAACTTGCGTTGGCTTCAAAATTGATAGATAAAGTTGGGTATGAAGATGAGTATGAAGCAGGAATTCAAAAAGCTATGGGACAAAATAGTGATGTAAACAGAATTGAAATTTACGATTATGCTGAATATGCAGGTAAAAAACCGAAATCTTCAACTAGTAAAAATCGTATTGCGGTTATTTATGCACAAGGAGAAATTATGTATGGACAAGGAGATGAAACTATTATCGGACAAGGTGTTATTAACGACGCGTTAATTAAGGCACGAGAAGATGAAAATGTAAAAGCAATTGTATTGCGTGTCAACTCTCCTGGTGGAAGTGCTTTGGCAAGTGAATTGATTTGGAGAGAAATTGAAATCACGAAAAAAGTAAAACCTGTAATTGTTTCTATGGGAGATTTAGCCGCTTCTGGCGGATATTATATTGCTTGCAACGCTGATAAAATTTTTGCTGAACCAAACACAATTACAGGAAGTATTGGAGTTTATGGTACAGTTCCAAACATGCACAAATTGGCAGAAGACTTAGGAATTAATGCAGAACAAGTTGGCACGAACAAAAATGCCATTGATTATAGCGTTTTTGAACCAATGACAGACGAACAACGCGCGTTGATAAAAGAAGGAATTGAAGATATCTATGATTTATTTACACAACGTGTTGCTGACGGACGAAGCATGACGCAAGTTGCAGTAGATGCTATTGCACAAGGACGTGTTTGGACAGGAAGTGACGCCATAAAAATTGGACTGGTAGACGAAATTGGCGGTTTGGATATGGCAATACAAGCGGCGGCAAATGCGGCTGACATAGAAGACTATCGCATTAAAGAATTGCCTGTTTATAAAAAAGATTTTCAAAGTATTTTAGATCAATACACTGGTGGATTTATTCAATCTAAAGAAGCAATTCTAAGAGAAGAATTAGGTGATGAAAATTACATGCTATTGCAAAAAATGAAGAAAATGACACAACTAGAAGGTCCACAATTATTATTACCATACGAAATAGAGATTAAATAATTTTGTTAGTTATTAATCACTAAAAAAGCCTTTCCATTTTACTGGAAAGGCTTTTGTTTTTAGTATAATCTATTGCTATCTCAAAAGAAATATCTTTACATGTAACAACTTCTATTTTTGGTTTTCACAACTAATACCTCTAGTATCCCAACAAAACTGAATACTTTCCCATGGACCAGTTTGACAATCTGCGGCAGTACAATTAGCACATGATTCCCATCCTGTACAGGTTGCATTTACAGACTGACCTGTTCCTCCAGAAATTAATTCTTTATTAAAATTAGAGATTGATTTCTTGTTTAATGATAAACCTTTGATTTCCTTTTTTTTCATGATCGTAAATTTTCAAATTAAAAATGCTTTACCTTTTCAAGTATTTTAGATTAACTAAAAACGCTCAAATACTATAATTCATTTGAACAATGCATTCCCCACATACTAGGTAGCTCGCATTCTGCTAAAGTTCCACTAGTTCCAACTGTACAATTTCCACAAGTTTGTTGTCCTGTACATGTTTCTCCTGCCGAACACGCCATTGATACAAATCTACCACCTGTTACAGATTCTGAGTTTAAATTAGACACAGATTTCTTGTTTAACGATAAATTTTTCATTCCTCTTTTTTTCATAATATTCTATTTTTGTGATTAATATTGAAGCAAATCTACACTCAGAAATAACCAAATCAAAACACTTACAATCAGCTATTTATAAATAACGACTCGTGATTTATATATGGCGACAATGTATATTATAAAAAGTCTTTCTGCACAAAACACGATACGTTCACATGAACTTCCTTCATGATAAACTGATGAATTTATTGAAAGAAAGGAAGGTTTAAGACAAAAAAATTGCCAGTTTAAATCCGCTTTGCAGACGCTTTACCAAATTAAAAAGAGGTTGCCTAAAAATATAGACAACCTCTACTATGCAATAATGTATTACCTTGGTAAAAACTTACTTTTTATTACATGCATCATCTGTAGGTTTTGGTTGAGTGTCTGCTGTACAGGTTACACTTACATACGTACAAAGAAATGTAATTGGAAGTGACGTACCACCTACTAATTGTTTATCAACTAAACTAGACACTTTCCTTTTGTTTAATACTAATGATTTTAATGTTCGTTTTTTCATAATAATAAAATTTTTGTGATTAATATTGAAACAAACTTACAACTCAGAAAAGCAGCTTCAAAACACTTACAATCTACTATTTATAAATAACGAGTCGTCATTTATATATAACGACAATTAACGTATATTTTACAAAAAAAGCCCTTTCAATTTCTTGAAAAGGCTTCTATTTTGATATTTTATTACAACGTAAATTGAATGTTAAACACTATAATTTACGCTTATAACAACTTTAAGCAATTAATCTGGAGCTTGAAGATCATCTTTTGGTGCGGTTGTGCAAATATAAGATGCTCCACCACCACAATCGTTTGTACAATTTCCTCTTGAACAATTCCAAGCTGTTTGTAAAGGCGTACATCCATCAGTACATCCATTAGTGAATCCTCCACCATAAATTGCATCTGGATTCAAATTTGAAACTGATTTCTTGTTTAATGCGAGTCCTTTTAATTCTTTTTTCTTCATGATTTTGAGTTATAAGTTTGTTAATAATGATGCTCAAATCTAAACAACTGAAAACCGTAGAAAAAGTTTTCCTTCTCGATATTTATGAATCCCGAGCCAATATTTTAATTCCAAAAAGCGCATGAAAACTAGCCTCATACGCTTTTTAGAATAAATAGATTTAGTGTGGTAATTTTTTAAATTATATTCCATCATCTTGCCCCATAGGACAAAGTATTGAAATTCCTCCTGCGCAATCATCTGTACAATTTGCACGTGTACAATTTAAAGCTGTTTGGAAAGGTGAGCATCCATCAGAACAACCTGCTGTAAATCCTCTTCCTCCGTTAATAGCGTCACTATTTAAATTAGAAATTGAGTTTTTGTTTAAATTCAGTCCTTTTATTGCTTTTTTCTTCATGGTAATAAGTTTTAATTGGTTTGTATAATTTTATAAAAAGAGTTGATTTTTAAAGTGCGTCATCTGGTGCTTCCAATGTGTAACAAATTCTAGATACGCCACCGTGACAATCATCTGTACAATTGGCGCGTGTACAATTTAACCAAGTTTGTGCTGGCGTACATCCATCTGTACATCCGTCGGAAAATCCGCCGCCGTTGATTGCTTCACTATTTAAGTTAGAAATTGATTTTTTGTTTAAATTCAGTCCTGATAATTTTTGTTTTCTCATAATGTAATATTTTAAGTTTGTTGTTAAATGGTTTGTTTTGATGATGCTAAACTACTCATCATCAATTACCTAAAAAAGAGAACACTCTTGGTATTTATAAATTTCAACTCCGTATTTATGAATTCGTAGTTGGTATTTTGTGGGAAGACAAATTCTACAAAAAGAAAGTTTAGTATCTTTACAAATATGACCGCAGCAGACAAAAAATTAGCTTCTAAAATATATTTATATTTAGCGGCACTCTTCATTACTTCCTTAGTTGTTTCGAATCTAATTTTTCAGAAATTCTTTTATTGGTATCCATTTGACATTGAAATATTTGGAGAAAGTTTGTTTAAAATTTCAGTAGGATTATTGCCGTATCCAATTACATTTTTAATTACAGATGCCATTTCTGAGGTTTATGGAAAAAAGAAAGCTAATCAGATTGTAATCGCTGGAATTTTTGCATCGTTTTTCTCATTAGGAATAATTTATATCTCGAAAAGTGTTCCCGCATTACCAAGTTCGCCTGTGAGTGATAAAATGTTTACACAAGTATTCGGAAACGCACCTTTAGCGGTTTTTGCGTCAATGCTTTCCTATTTATTTGCACAATTTATAGACATTCAATTGTATCATTTTTGGAAAAATTTGACCAAAGGAAAACACTTATGGTTGCGAAATAACTTTTCCACCTTCACATCACAATTTGTAGACACTTTTTCTGTAATAACACTCTTGTGCTTGTTCAAAATATTACCTTGGAGCTTGTATTTAGGATTACTTGTTAGCGGATTTATCTTTAAAGTTTTAGTCGCTTTTATAGATACGCCATTTTTATATTTAATAGTATATGCGTTTAGAAAACGGTTTAATTTAGAAATTGGTGAGGAAATCGACTTGGATTCGTACACCGAACAATAAGTGCATTTTATTCGTGTGTTGCAATTATCATTAATTCGCTTTGTAGTAAAATTTAGGAACGTTTTGATTCAACAAAGGCTCTAAGTTAACTCATTCAATTGGCACATTAACTCATATGATTCTATTTCAAAAATTTATCATCTTGTTAACAAAGGTTTTTTAAAATTTCACTTTATTAGTATCAGAAAAAAATTGAATGTATGAAAGTGAAAAAAGTTTTAAAAATAACCGGAATAACCTTACTAGTTTGCATCATTGCATTAGCCGCTGCTCCTTTTCTATTTAAAGGAAAAATTATTGCAATGGTAAAAGAAAGCATCAATGAAAATGTAAATGCAAAAGTTGATTTTGCTGATGCAGATGTTAGTTTTTTTCGAAACTTTCCAAAAGCGTCTATTGTCTTAGAAGATATTTCAGTAATTAATAATGCACCTTTTGATAACGATACGCTTTTTTATGGAAAAGAAGTTTCCGTTACAACAGCAATTAGTGAACTTTTTAAAGGTTCAAACGAAGCTATTCAAATTTATAGTTTTACAGTAGACAATGCAAAATTGAACATTCTTGTCAATGAAGACGGAAATGCAAACTACGACATTGCAAAACCAACTGAAACAACACAAACGCCTGAAAATGTTACGCAAACATCCGATTTCAAATTCAAAATAGACAATTATCATATTTTAAATACTGATATTAATTATTACGATGCAAAAAGCAAAACAAAGCTACTTGTTAACAACTTACAACATGAAGGTTTTGGCGACTTTTCATTGGAAAAATCTGAACTCAATACAACAACAGATGCACAAGTTTCTTTTGGAATTGATGGCATGAATTATATTGAACAACAACAAATTGCACTAGAAGCATTGATTGAAATGGATTTGGCAAATGCAACATATACATTTCTGGAAAATGAAGCATTGATAAATCAGTTACCATTAAAATTTGATGGTTTTATAAAAGTAAATCCAGACTCACAAGAAGTTAATCTTACATTACAAACACCTTCTTCGGACTTTAAAAACTTTTTAGGCGTCATTCCGAAAGCATATGCGAAGAATATTGAAACTGTACAAACATCTGGAAATTTTGAAGTTTCAGGAGAAATCAAAGGAATTGTAACCGAAACTACCATTCCTAACATAGACATCAAAGTAGTGTCAACAAACGCTTCTTTTAAATATCCAGATTTACCAAAAAGTGTTCAGAATATCAACATTGACGCTCAATTAAAAAATACGACTGGAAAAACGGAAGATACCTATTTCAAAATTGGCAACTTAGCGTTTAAAATTGACGAAGATTCATTTCGTGGAAACGGAACAATTTCACAATTAACCACAAATCCGAAAGTGAATGCAACCATTGTTGGGAAACTGAATTTAGAAAATATTTCGAAAGCATATCCAATTGAACTGAACAAAGAACTGAGCGGAATTTTAGATGCAAATTTGACAACAAATTTTGACATGAACGCCATTGAAAACGAACAATATGGACGTATTAAAAACAATGGAAACTTACAAATTTCAGATTTTTTATTCTCTTCGAAAGATGTGGTAAATCCTTTGGCGATTTCGGAAGCAAAAATTGATTTTGTGCCTGGAAAAATTTCCTTAAATAAGTTTGATGCAAAAAGCGGAAAAAGTGATTTTAAGGCAACTGGAACAATTGAAAATTTATTGGGTTTTCTGTTTAATGAAGGGAAACTAAAAGGTAACTTCAATGTAAACTCAGATAACTTTTATGTTAGTGATTTTATGGTTGCAAGTACCGAAGGAAGCGAAAACGAAAACACAGAAGTTGTTAAAGGTGAAGCGTTAAAAATTCCTGCATTTTTAGACTGTAATATTTATGTAAATTCAAACAAGGTATATTACGATAATATTACGTTAAATAATGTAAAAGGAAACTTATCATTAGAAGATGGAGACGCTATTTTAAATGATTTAAGTTCAGAAGTATTTGACGGAAAAATTAAAATGTCTGGATTAATTTCTACCAAAACAGACACGCCAACGTTTGCAATGGATTTAAACATGGACGAGTTTGATATTTCCAAATCATTTAATGGTTTAGAGTTGCTGCAAACTATTGCGCCGATTGCCAAAGCATTAAACGGAAAACTGAATACTACAATTTCTCTAAAAGGTGATTTAACGGAAAGTTACACACCAAATTTAACCACGATTTCTGGAAACGCTTTCGCGGAATTGTTAACGACTACATTGAAATCTCAAAACATTGATTTTTTCAATACTATTAATGACAAACTTTCTTTTATCGATCTCAATAAAATTAATATTGAAGACATCAAAACAAAATTATCTTTTGAAGATGGAAAAGTAGGTGTAAAACCGTTTTCATTCAACTACAAAGATATTAACATTACCGTTGATGGAAGTCACGGATTTGATCAATCGTTAAATTACAATGCTACATTTGAAATTCCTGCTTCGTACTTAGGTTCGGAAGTGACAAAACTATTATCTGAAATTAAATCTGATGAAGCAAAAAAGATTACTGTTCCTGTTTCTACAAAAATTACTGGAAACTTTACAAGTCCAAATTTCTCAACAAATATTGCAAGTGCCACGAAAGATTTGGTTACGAAATTAGTCAAAGTAAAAGCACAAGAAGCACTTGGAAATATCAACACAGGAAATGAAACAGTTGATGGTATTTTAGGAGGTTTGATTAAAGGAAATAAAACTGAAAAAGATACTACCGTTACCACTCCAAATTCTACAGGAGATAAGGTGAAAAGTGTGCTTGGAAGTTTATTTGGAAACCGTAAAAAGAAGAAAGAAGCCGAAGAAAAAAAGAAAGATTCGGTTAATTAATGTGAAAATTTTTTGAGTTTTTAGTTCGTTGATTTTCAATCTATTCTTTCAATTTCAACTTCTAAAACGTCTATTGAAGTGGTTTTTTGTTTGATGAGCAAATGCGAAACAAACAGAAAACTGTATCGAGAATTGCTTTGTAAACTATTACTATTCGTTGATTTGTGTATGTGTAGTTTCTTCTTCCGATTTTAAATTCATTTTCAATGTTTTGTAATGATTTAAAAAAGTTTACTACCAATACCTCATGGAATTTCTTTTATACTTTATCGTTGGTGTTTTTGTTACGTTTTTAGGCGCAATTCCTCTAGGAACGGTTAATATTTCGGTGATCAATACAACGTTGCGTGTTGACGCACGAAATGCAATGAAAATTGCGCTAACTGCCGGTATTGCTGAAATTATCATTTCGTTTTACGCTTTACACTGTAGCATGGTTGTTGCCGATTTTATTGATATGCATCAATGGATTCAAATTGCTATTGCTTTTATATTATTCTTACTCGGTGGAATTTTATTTTTTAAGAAAAAGAAAGAAGAAACTGTCGAGAAAAAACGTAAAACATCCAACTATATAACAGGTTTGTTTTTAGGATTGCTAAATCCGCCCGTATTAGTTTATTGGATTTTTATAATTACATATTTAAATAAAAACGCTTTCCAACTAAATATGAATACGTCATTAACAATTCTGTTTGTATTTTTCTCAGGTGTATATTTAGGGAAATTACTAACACTTTACGGCTACAGTAGGTTCAGTATTTTGATTAAGAACAGAGTACAAAATATTGCCGCAATAATCAATAGAGTAATTGGCGTATTGTTGCTTGTAATTGGTTGTGTTCAGGTGTTGAAATATATATTGGGGTAAACACAGATTTGAGTAGTAATAAGTTAATATTGAGACTTTAGTATTGAGGTTTGAGATTATTATAAGATACTCGTTGTGCATTTTGAGTTCAAAAGTATAAACAAGCGTCAGTTTGAATGGTTTTGAAGTACGAAAAATTGTATCGAGAACTTACTTAGGATAAAAATTCTATTCTCGATACAAATTTTACTCATTTTCAATCGTAAAATGCACAACGGATTAAAATATATTTTAAAACTAACACGTATGCATAATTCTTTAATTATTAAATTTTTAATGAATTGCAAGATTCACCACCAAACCTTCATTTCCGCGAACGTTGAAAACAGTATTGTCTTCAAAAATTAAGTATTGCCCTTTAATTCCTTTTAAAACTCCTGTATAATTTGGCGTTTTGGAAAGGTTCAAACTTTTTACTTTTTCAGGATATGAAAGTACAGGAAAATCTAACTCTACCACTTCCCTATTTGGCAAATAATACGGTTTTGCTTCTTCTGGAATAAATTGTTGTAACTCTTCTTTTTTAGCTAGCAAATCGGCATCTTCATTTAAGTTTTGAAGCATTTTTCGCCAATTTGTTTTATCGGATACAAATGATTTAAGTGCAACTTCCGTAATTCCTGCTAAATATCTGTTTGGAACTTCTACAATTTCTACCGCTTTTACAGCTCCTTGGTCTATCCAACGTGTTGGTACTTGTCCTTTACGTGTAACTCCAACTTTTATTTCACTTGACAAAGCTAAATAGACAATATGTGGTTGCAATTGTACTTTTTTCTCGTAGACCAAATCACGATCTTCTACATCCAAATGTGCTGTGCTCAATTCTGGTCGCATAATCCAATCGCCAGCCGTTGGAATTTCAAAAAAACAGCTTTTACAGAATCCTTGACGGTAAATTTGTTTATTTAAATGACAATTTAAACATTCAAATTTCTCAAAATTTAATGTGAGTGTTTTAGTAAGTAATTGGTTCATATTCAAGAAATCATCTTCAAAATTTAGGTAATATTGAATAGGTTTTCCGAACTCAGTTTGCATTTTTGTTAAAACACCTTGATACATCATTAAAGTTTTTTGCTATTTTTATTCACTTAAAGTGTGATTGCTGTAAAAGCAGATCGTTGACGAAAGTAAAAAACTTTTCACTAGCAACCATATTTTATCAACTAAAAAACAACCGAATAACGTATACATAATGCCGATACCATTAGTAAATTCTATCGCTTCTTGGTTTTTGAAAAAACGCATCTATCAAATAGAGCTTTTTTTGAAAAACCCGCATGAAGTACAATTAGAATTACTAATGTCGTTAATTACAACTGCGAAGAAAACAGAAATCGGCAAGCAATATGATTTTCCTACGATTACCAATTATAAAACCTTTACCGAACGAATCCCTGTAACTTCCTATGAGGAAATGCAGCCAATGATTGAACGTTCACGTAGAGGTGAAAACAATATTTTTTGGCCAAAACCGATTCGTTGGTTTGCAAAATCGAGCGGGACTACAGATGCTAAAAGTAAATTTATTCCCGTAAGTGATGATTCGTTAGAATTGTGTCATTATGCCGCCAGCAAAGATTTGTTGTGTATGTATTTGAACAATAATGAAGGTTCACAATTGTTTAATGGAAAAAGTTTACGCTTGGGCGGAAGTAAAGAATTGTACGAGCAAAACGGAACATTTTTCGGTGATTTATCTGCTATTTTGATTGATAATTTACCGCTTTGGGCAGAATTTAGTAGCACGCCAAGCAATAAAGTTTCCCTAATGGGCGATTGGGAAGTGAAAATTGACGCCATTATTGCTGAAACATTAAAGGAAAATGTAACAAGTTTGGCAGGCGTTCCTTCATGGATGTTGGTGTTGCTGAATGAAGTTATTGTGCAAACGAAAAAAGAACATTTATTTGAAGTTTGGGAAAACTTAGAAGTTTATTTTCATGGTGGCGTAAGTTTTGTTCCGTACGAAGAACAATATCGCAACTTATTGCCAAAGTCGGAATTTAAATATTATGAAATTTACAATGCTTCTGAAGGTTTCTTTGCAATTCAAGATCGAAATAACTCTGACGAACTCTTATTAATGCTTGATTACGGTATTTTTTACGAGTTTATTCCAATGGAAACATTTCATACAGTAAACCCAGAAACAATTCCATTATCAGATGTTGAAATTGGTAAAAATTATGCAATTGTTATTACTACAAATGCAGGTTTATGGCGTTATATGATTGGTGATACAGTTCGGTTTACCTCTACAAATCCACATCGAATTAAAGTTACCGGACGAACCAAACATCACATCAATGTATTTGGTGAAGAGTTGATTATTGAAAATGCTGAAGCTGCATTAAAACGTGTGTGTGTTACTACAAATTCTGAGATTGTAGAGTACACTGCTGGCCCAATTTTTATGGAGCATAAAGAGAAAGGCGCACACGAATGGATTGTTGAATTCAAAAAAATGCCAAAAAACATGAGCGAATTTGCTTTTTTATTGGATGAAGCTTTGCAAAATATCAATTCGGATTATGAAGCAAAACGGTTTAATAATTTAACATTAAATAGCTTGAAACTTCATGTGGCGCGCCCACAATTATTTTACGATTGGTTAAAGAAAAATGACAAGCTTGGCGGACAGCATAAAATACCAAGATTGTCTAATCAACGTACATATTTAGACGAATTACTTCGGATGAACTCTTTACAATAATACCTTGTTTTTCAATAAATTAGGTTTTTTATAGGTATAACTACTTGGTTTTCATATTACTTTTTTAACATTTCATACACCTTATCGGTTTTTCAGGTAATTAGTCTAAAAAACTGTAAGGATCTCGGGCGCAGTTTTATCTTTACGTTATCAGATTATTAACAAAGTACAATACCAAATTTTAAAATGAGAAAGTTTACACCTACGATGTTGCTATTTGCGGCGACATTTACTGTAACTTTCGCAACTGCACAAGGGCCAACGGCAGAAGCGATTGAGAACAGTAATTTCTACACAGAAACGAACAACACGGAAGAATTCGAGAACAAAGCTATCAAAGCGTTAGATCCAAACGGATTTATGTATGAATTCGAAAATCTAAACATTAATACACCTTATTCAGAACATGCAACTGCATTTTTCAGAGATAAAGTAATTGTATCTTCTGCAAAGCGAATTGGAGCTTTGACAAGTAAGAAAGATGGTTTTTACAATTTATATTGTGGAGATTTGAATCAAAAAGGAGATATTAAAAACTTAGTAAATTTTTCAAGAGCAATCAATACCAGAGAACACCATGAAGGTTCTGTAGCATTATCTAATGCACAAGATGTTGTTTTCTTTACAAGAAGTGTTGAGGAGAATGGAGAACACAATTTAAAAATATTCAGAGCAGAAATGCTTAATTACGAATGGACAAATTTTGAAATGTTGCCATTTAATGTAGAAGGATATTCAATTGAAAACCCTGTGTTATCTCCAGATGATAAAACAATTTATTTTTCTGCAAACATTCCAGGTTCAAAAGGTGGATACGATTTATTTTCCGTAACTATTAACGAAGACGGAACATATGACGCTCCTAAAAACTTAGGTAGTGAAATTAATACACACAAAGACGAAAGATTCCCGTACATCATGGGAGACAATAGTGCTTTATACTTTTCATCTAACGGACATTACAACTTAGGAGGTTTAGACATCTTTGAAAGTAAAGTAATTAACGGAAAATTCAATTTCCCTGTAAACATGGGAAGTTCTTTAAATAGTCCTGAAGATGATTTTGGATTTTTAATGGATCAGTCAAACTCTGGATTCTTTACATCAAACAGAGCTGGTGGAAAAGGTGGAAATGATATTTATTATTTCAAGAGAGAAAAGACATTACAATTATTACAAGGAACAATTGTAGATTACAAAACAAACATGGTATTGCCAAATGCTACTGTAACTGTAATTGATGCATATGGTCGTATTGTTGATAAAATCAAAACAGATGATAAAGGAGCTTTCACAACAAACGTGATTCCTTACAACTCATATACATTACACGCTTCTAAAGATGGTTTCATTGAAACTGACGAAGATTTCGAATCGTTTAGAGGTGATGATTTCACGCATGAGTTAACTATTAAGTTACCACAAACGAAAGCTGAAATCGTAGAAGTTGAAGAAAAATTAATGATCAAAATAGAAAATATTTATTTCGATTATGGAAAATGGACACTGAAAGATGAGTCTACATTAGCTTTAAACAAGGTAATTGATGTATTAAACGATAATCCAAACATGGTTATTGAAATCAATGCACATACAGATACAAGAGGTAAAGCTGGCTATAACTACAAGTTATCAGATAAAAGAGCCGCTTCTGCTATGAAATATTTAATCGAAAATGGAATTAACGCGAGTCGTTTAGTTTCAAAAGGATACGGTGAAACACAACCAATTGAAAAGTGTGGTGCTAACTGTTCAGAAACCCAGCATGAAACAAACCGCAGAATCGAGTTTGTTATTGTTGAGTAGTACTTAGTAATAAACTGATATATTGCCAAAAGCGCTTATGAAAATGAGCGCTTTTTTTATTTCTTAATTTGTAACAACTAATCTACTATTATTAAGTTTCTATATTTTGCCCAACCATATAGATATTCTCGTAATTCTTGAACTCTAGGGTTAACATCAATTTTTCCATTTCTAATTGCAACAGAAGCGTTTAGATCAATTAAATATTTAAAAATTCCTAGTATATCAGGAGCAAAATGCTGATTATCATCTTTATAACCCGGATTTAACCAATGACAATATATCTGATAATCTCTATCACTAAAATAATCAATTGTTTGAGTTACATCTTTTCGATATTGCATAGCGCATAATACAATTGATGGTTCATGTACGGTTATAATTTCACCTACGTATTTATTCCGTTCTTCAGGACTTCCGCTAACTAAAAAAACATTTACGTACTCAGATTGATTCAAATACAGTTTTCTCATTTTTTTTCCTGTTTTAATCTTATCATTACCAAAAAGAGAATACCAAGTTTTTGATTTTCCTGAATTTCTATGCCCTAAAACACCTATCACTAATTTATTCATCTATTATATTTTAAATTACTTCACTAAAGTATCATACCGTATACTATAATTATTACGGAAAACCGGAAAACTATTATGTGTTTATTAATGATTTATCTGAGAAAGCACCTCAACTGTGCTCGATGTGACATAATAGAATCTATTTTCGATACCGTAGTATTTTAGAATACCATCAAAAACAAACAGCCAAAAATAACTAGCGAACTAACTACTTTTGACTGTTATATATGATGATTATTTTTCTATTATTTGCTATTCGTTTCCTTCTTCAACATCTTTTTATAACGTCCATTTCCAACATATGTATAAATCAATTCAGACAAGTAGAACTTGTTATGTCTCCATGAATCGCCCAAACGAACGATAACAAGGTTTTCTGTCGGATTTACATAAACATGTTGCCCAAGGATTCCTAACGCGTTGTAATCGTCTCCTTGGAAGTAAGAAACATATCTACCGCTTTTTAGCTTTTTCGTCTTTAAAAACTGCTTATTATTCGCTTTAGCATAGGCTTCACCTTCTGCTTCCGTATCAAATACGTCGTAATGTGAACTTGTCCACCATTTGTTTTTGTATCCAGAGTGCGCATTTATTTTTTTACCACTGTTTGTTTTAGCAACCCAAGCTTCTGGCACAATCTGAACTCCATTATATTTTCCGTTGTTTAAGTATAAACGTCCAAATTTCGCAAAGTCTTCCGCAGTTGCGTTTAGACAACAGAATGCTTTTACCATTTTGTTACGTTCGCTATCAACCGTCCAAGTAGCATCAGATTTCATTCCTAATGGTTTCCATATTTTTTGTGACAGGTATTCTTCTAAAGGCATTTTCGTTACACGCTCTAAAATGACACCTAATACTTGCGTATCAATACTTCTGTAGTTGAAACGACCTGGCGCTTCTGCAATTGACATTCCGTTGGTAATTTTTCCGCGAATGTTGGTTCCATAATATAAACGTGCCATTCCTGTAAATGGATTTAATCTTGGATATTCGTCAAATTTGATTCCGCTTTGCATGTTTAGCAAGTGCTTTACTGTAATTTTCTCAAAATCTTTATCTTGGCGTAATAATTCTGGTAAGTACGTTGTAATTGGTGCGTTTTCGTCTAATAAACCTTCGCCTTGTGCAATTCCGATTAAAGCAGATACAAATGATTTTGCTACCGAGAACGAAGTTAGTAATGAGTTTTCATTGTATTCATTGAAATATTTTTCATAGATAATTGTATCGTTTTTGATTACCATAAAGGCGTTTGTGTTTGTACCTTGTAATGTTTCATCTAAAAATGAAGCCAATGCTGCATCAGTTTTTGCTGCAAACATGAAATCTTCTGTCCCTTTTTTTACTGTAACATTTGGTTGCCATTCATTGTCGGTTATATCGGCTTGTCCGTGACGAACAGTTCTATAAACCATTGTGCAACTTTCGCAATAGATTGCGGTAAGTACGATGAGTGTAAGGGCGAATACTTTGAATATTGACTTTTTCATAACGAATTGTTTTTATTGTTTGACAGTTCAATATTCCGACTTTACACGAGTGTTTGCAACTATTTGTGGCGAATGGAATGATTTGAGTGGTAGAATTTTTCCGCTTTGGCGAACAGTTTATTCTGCGGGATTAATGAATTTCTCTACCAATGCTTTTTTGTATGTTTTTGAAACTGGAATTTCTGTTACGTTTGGTTTTAACAGTAAGATGGTTTGAGAAGATTCACGTTTCCATTCTAAAAAGTGTGTTGGATTTATTAAGAAGGAACGATGTGTTTTTAGTAAGAATGGAAATTCTTCTTGCAAGACAGATATTTTGTTTCGAAAGAGTTCATTTTTCAATTCGCCTTGTAATAAGTAATGAACTTTTACGTAGTTGTTTGCCGATTCAATAAAAACTAATTCGGACGCTGTTAAGTGTAATACTTCTGCTTTGTTTTCTCCTTTGATGACAATGGTTTTTTCTTTCGGGGCAACCGAAATTGTTTCCACCATTGTTTTATCACCAAAAACCCAACGTAAAAATATCATTACTGGAAGAATGAGAAATACAGTTGGTATGACGCGTTGTGTGAAGAAAAACCAAAAATCGTGTGCATACGGATCATTTTCAAGCAAAATAAATTTGAAGAATATGTATCCTATTACGCCCGAAATTAAAAGCATTGACAGAATAAACAACCCTTCTTGCAGAATGGTCCATTTTCCTGAAAACTTGTAGAGTAATTTTTGTATTGGAATTGTGGTGAAATAGGTTAGTATACCTACTATTGAATATCCAAATGTAGCAAGTATTCGTTCTTCTTTTGGGAGTTGATACATATCGAAAGGTTCTACATAGAAGAAAAATAGAAATAACCAAAACCCAATAAAAAATCCAATCAATAATTGTTTCTTTATTGATTGGATGTAAAAATTTTTTATTTGCATTATCTACTAGATATTGTTTAGGATACTGCTTTTAATTTTTTGATGGCTACTTTTGATAGCTTTTTCTCAGCATATATTTTACTGATTTTTAATTCTTTTTCGTCAGATCCTGGCAATTCGAACATGGCATCTGTTAAGATGGTTTCACATAATGAACGTAATCCACGAGCTCCAAGTTTGTATTCAATTGCTTTTTCAACAATAAATTCTAACGCACCTTCTGTAATTTCAAACTCAATATTATCCATTGAGAATAATTTTTTGTATTGTTTGATGATTGCATTTTTTGGCTCAGTTAAGATAGCACGTAATGTATTTGCATCTAACGGATTCATGTGTGTTAGTACAGGTAAACGACCAATAATTTCAGGAATTAGACCAAAATCTTTTAAATCTTTTGGAATGATGTATTGCAAAATATTTTCTTTGTCAATGATTTCCTCTCCTTTGGAAGCACTGTAACCAACCGCTTGCATGTTTAAACGTTTGGTGATAACTCTTTTGATTCCGTCAAAAGCACCACCTGCAATGAATAAGATGTTTTCTGTATTTACTTCAATGAATTTTTGATCGGGATGTTTTCTTCCACCTTTTGGCGGAACATTTACCACAGTTCCTTCTAGTAATTTTAACAATGCTTGTTGTACACCTTCTCCAGATACATCACGTGTAATTGATGGATTGTCACTTTTACGTGCAATTTTATCAATTTCATCAATGAAAACAATTCCACGTTCTGCTTTTTCCAAGTTGTAATCAGCCGCTTGTAATAAGCGCGTTAAGATACTTTCTACATCTTCTCCAACATATCCAGCTTCTGTTAATACAGTTGCATCTACAATTGCCAACGGAACGTTTAACATTTTGGCAATTGTTTTTGCCATTAATGTTTTTCCAGTTCCTGTTTCACCCACCATGATGATATTACTTTTTTGTATTTCAATATTATCATTTGTTGGTGGTTGTAACAATCGTTTGTAATGATTGTATACGGCAACTGACATTACTTTTTTTGTAGCGCCTTGCCCGATAATGAATTCGTCTAAGAATTCTTTAATTTGTTTTGGTTTGCGCAATACCAATTCTGATGATAATTCATCGGTATTAGCTTGTTTTGACTCTTCTAAGACAATTCCATGCGCTTGTTCAATACATCTGTCACAGATATGTGCATCTAAACCTGCGATTAACAGATTTGTTTCTGGTTTTTTTCTACCACAGAATGAACATTCTAATTCTTCTTTCGCCATTATTTGTTGTTATTTACTTGTAGAGATTTTTAGTTTATTCTCTTACAAGTATTTCATCAATCATTCCGTAAGCTTTTGCTTTGTCAGCTTTCATCCAATAATCTCTATCAGAATCGTTGTAAACTTTGTCGTATTCTTGTCCAGAATGCTTTGAAATGATATCGTATAATTCTTTTTTCAATGTCATTATTTCTCTAGCCGTAATTTCAATATCACTTGCTTGTCCTTGTGCGCCACCAAGTGGTTGGTGAATCATAACTCTTGAATGTGTTAATCCAGAACGTTTTCCAGGATGTCCAGCACATAGCAATACTGCTCCCATAGAAGCCGCCATTCCTGTACAGATAGTTGCTACATCTGGTTTGATAAACTGCATGGTATCATAGATTCCTAAACCTGCATACACGCCACCACCTGGAGAGTTGATGTAGATTTGAATGTCTTTAGACGAATCTACACTTTCCATAAATAAGAGTTGTGCTTGTACAATATTTGCTATTTGATCGTCAATTCCTGTTCCTAAGAAAATGATTCTATCCATCATTAAACGTGAGAATACATCCATTTGAGCAACATTCATTTGACGTTCTTCAATAATATAAGGTGTCATTCCTACTGGGTTTGAAAATGCAGAAGGTGACATGCGACTTACGATTTTATCATAGTACATGTTACTGATACCGTGATGTTTAGTCGCATATTTATGAAATTCTTTTTTATAATTCATTTTGTGTCTTTCTATTTTTTGATTAAAAAAGGCGTTAAAATGTTGATTTTAACGCCTTAAATATAAGTATTTTATTTCTTACTGACTGTCTCCGTATACTTCTTTAACGAAGTTTTCGTAAGTCACTTCTTTCTTTTTAAGGTTTGCTTTTTCTTTGAAAAGTTCTAATAGTTTTTGACTTAACAATTGATCTGTTAATCTACGTACCTCTTCTTGGTTCGATAAAATTCTTGCCGCAATGTCTTCTAACTCTTGATCGCTAGGGTTCATTTGTCCAAATTGCGCCATTTGTACTTTGATCATTTGCTTGGCAAATTCTTTTAAATCTTCAAACTGAACTTGAACTTCGTTTTCCTTTACTAATTTGTCTTGAATTAGTTGGTAACGTAATCCTTTTTCAGATTTTCCGTATTCTTCTGCTGCTTGTTCAACAGTTAATTCTTGCTCACCTGCAGATTGAATCCACTTTTTCAAGAAGTCAGCTGGTAAATCAAATTTTGTGTTTTCAATGAGTTCTTCCGTTACATCATTTAGTAAACGCTGATCAGATTGTTGTACAAATTGCTTTTCAGCATCTTCTTTAATCTTCGCTTTTACTTCTTCTAATGTATTTACATTTCCTTCACCAAATAATTTGTCGAATAATTCTTGGTTAAGTTCTGCTAATTCTCTTGTATTTATTTCATTAATTTTGAAAGAAACTTCAATATCTAAATCGTAAGCAACATCGTGTTCAACTTTTAGAAAGTTCACTAAATCGTGATCATTATTGAATAATCCTTTTGTTTTTAATGTAAGTGTATCTCCAACTTTTGCACCAACAAACTTGTTAAGGTTTCTTTTTCCTTTGATTTTATCTAAACCAACTGTTGCATTGTTTTCAATTCCTGCTTCTTCATTTGAGAAAACTCCTGTTACTTCAGATTCTTCAGAAACTTCATCTTGACTGATTAGTTTTCCGTATTGTTTTCTGATGTTTTCAACTTGACCGTCGATCATTTTGTCATCTGCAACAATATCATATTGTGTAATTGGTTTTGCTTTTAAGTCAACTTTAAACTCAGGAGCTAATCCTAATTCAAATTCAAAAGAGAAATTTTCAGCGTCCCAGTTGAATTCTTCTTGCATTCTTGGTAATGGATTTCCAAGAATGTCTAGTTTTTCTTCTACTAAATATTTGTTTAATGATTCTTGTAACAATTTGTTTACCTCATCAACAAGTACTGCTTTTCCGTACTGCTTTTTTACCAATCCCATTGGTACATGACCTTTTCTAAATCCTGGGATATTTGCTGTTTTTCTGTAGTCCGTTAAAATTTTAGTTACTTTTTCGCTGTAATCTTCTTTCGCAATCTCAACAGTAACAACCGCATTAAGCGTATCTATATTTTCTCTTGTTATATTCATCTCTTTTATTATGATATAAAAATTGGCTTGCAAAAGTACATTATTTTTAGAAGCGAATCAAGTTATTTAAGTATTTGTGTATCAGTTTATTTTTACTGCAATTACTGAAATTATAATGTATATTATTTTTAAATTGACTTTGTTCCTGTTGAAAAATAGAATAGAGACTATCTTACTTGTATGATAGTCTCTATTTTTCACTCTATCAATTACCAATACTTTTGATGAAAAGCAGTATTGAAATTGTCACTATTTTTTAATTATTTTTTTATTTAAAGAAGTTCCATTTGGCAATTGAAGCTTTAAAATATAAATACCTACAGGAAGTTGCTCTATATTTATCTGACCTTGCACCATGTCTTTACCATTCAACATTTTCGCAACTGCTCTTACTTGCTTTCCTGTAATATCGTGCAAAACTATATTTGCTTGTCCTTTATCTTGTGTATTAAATCTAAAGTTAACAATAGTACTTACCGGATTGGGATAAATACTTAGTCCTAAGGCTGTAGCTGTTGGTACTTTTTCTAGTTTTTCTTGAGCATTTGTAACGGCTTCTAACGTAGTGTCTACTTGAAAAATATTGGTTGTATAGTCGGTTGCGTCAAATTCTGTTTTGAGCACTTTAAAACGACCATTTCCTTCTACTATTTTATTGCATTGACAATCTGAAAGTGCATACTTTGCTACTTTTAGTGTTGAGATATAGCCCATGGCTACCACTTTGCTATTTGCATTGGTACGCTCAGGACCTTTGCTCCGTATTCTAAATACAAGTTCGGTTGTTTTAAGTGTACGATCAGCAATCATTTTAGCGGTTCCAGCGGCATCAATAGCGACTAACTTTCCCTTGTGTTTTGCACTGTATAGTTGAAACGTATTGTTTTTAACATTTTCAACAATCCAAAAGTAAAAGCTTTCATCATTTTTTACCATTGGCGCAAGTGTTAGTACATCATTTTGCTCTTTAAGGTACTTTCCTGAGTCAGTATCTCCTTGTATTTGGCACAATCCTTTCACTTCCGCACCTTCGGGCAACATAGAGGATTGTAAGCCTTGTATATTTTGTCCTAGCATCAACCAAGGTGCCCAAAATATACTTATGATTATTAGTATTTTTAGTGTATATATTTTTTTCATGATTTTATGAGTTAAAATTTATTGTATGACATTGTATTGCTGTAAGACTTTTATTTTTTACTTCGTCTTAATTCGCTTTTTAAAGACGCGTTGTCTTCTTTCAATAGTTGAATTTCTTTTTTTAACTCAATTAAATGCAAGTATAAGGTCTCTATATTTTCTACGGAACGTGTAAGAATGTCAGATACATTTAATCCGTTTTCAACAATTTCTGCTTCTGCTGGCATATTTGGCAAATGCTTGTTCTTTTTCACATAAACTTCTACTTCATTTAATGGTAAAATTTCATAATCATCTGCAAATACATAATCAGGAAAACTCGCCGCAGACGAAACAATTGATAATGCTCTAATCGTTCCATTTACGTGTAATTTGTCTGTAGGGCTTGCAATACCAATACCAAAATTTCCATTATCTAACATAGTCATTCTTATCTCATGCGCAGCTTTAAAAACTATGACACCATCTCCACTATTGTCATTATCAGCTTGAATATTAATAAAACCTTCAGATTTTAAACTTTTATTATGCTCTAAGTTAACATCTCCTTGTACTCGTATATCTCCAGAAACATGAAGCTTACTCGTTGGATCAATTGTTCCGACACCTACATTTCCACTATTATCAATTCGTATTCTTTCCACATTGTTTGTGTATACACCAAGTTCTCCATCTCCATTTTGACTAATCCCAGTATCATTATCACCAATAGCTAAATCTATTTGTGGGTCTAGCATACCGAGTCCAAAGTTTCCATTATTGGCAAGAGTCATTTGATTTAAACCACCTGTACTGAAATTGAAACCATCTACATCATAAAATTTCATTCCCACAGAGTATTCTCCTCTTATATAGTGATTGGTATCTCCAAATCTAATCTCACCATAATCGCCTACGGAGTCCCATTCATTAGGCTCTAAGAATATAACAGGATTACCTGACCCCTTAATATGTAAACTTTCAGTAGGCACAATTCCTAGTCCCAGTTTTGCATCATTGGTAAGCGCCATTTTGTTAACACCTGCGTCTCCATGATTACTATTCGTACCATATCCGAACCATAAAAATGTTCCTTGGTTTACCATATTCCAAGAATGTGCTGTTCCTACTTGAAGTCTCAACTGTGACCAGTGATTTGAATTATCATCGTTAATTGTCCATCGATCTAAATATGTTCCAGCTCCTTGCCCACTCCAAGTTTGTGCTATTGTTGTGTTGATACAAAAAAATGTTGCGATCAGTGTGCATAAAAACACGAATGAGCGTTTTGCCTTCAGTGTCGGATTTATAGATTGTTTTCGGTTGATTTTGTAATTTTTCATGTGTTCTTGTTTTTTTGGTTGATTAAATATTTCCCTATTTAATATATTTCTTACTCTATTTAAAAGAGGCTTTTCAGATTCCGCCTATCAAATCAAAAACAAATTCGTGTAGCTACTCAATCGAACTGTTTATTTTTGATTATGACATGAAATTGAAAAAAAAATCTGCTAGAGCTGAAAAAAAATCCTTGAACTTTAGTTTCTTTGGAACGAAACTTATATTATGAAGAACAAACTCTTGTATAATTTTATGAAAGTAAGTCTGCTAAGTATTGTAAATGCATGTTTGGTTGGATAGAAATACTTAATAAAATTGTTGAAGAAATATTAATTTTAGATTTCGTATATGTTTGAGAAACGATCAATACCTAAAATCTAAATTTTTATCGTGATTGAGCACTCATAATATACTACTTTAAGTAGAAAAATTCAACTGTTCGGATTCATCTGGAAACGTCAAAAACGAATTTGATTCGGTATCTTAAAAGAATTAATACTAGTTTGATGAGATTCTGGATCAAGTCCAGAATGACGCTTCTCAGAACTTTTTAGATCTTTTTTTCAACTTACAATCTTCCGTGCGTCCTATCGGACTTCGCACATAGAAATAGTCATTCTTTACCGTATTGCAAAAAATAAAGTAGCAGATCCCGCTGTATTGCGGGATTAGTTCAACTTACAATCTTCCGTGCGTCCTATCGGACTTCGCACATAGAAATAGTCATTCTTTACCGTATTGCAAAAAATAAAGTAGCAGATCCCGCTGTATTGCGGGATTAGTTCAACTTACAATATTGCACGCGTCCTATCGGACTTCGCATATAGAAATAGTCATTCTTTACCGTATTGCAAAAAATAAAGTAGCAGATCCCGCTGTACTGCGGGATTAGTTCAACTTACAATCTTACACGCGTCCTATCGGACTTCGCATGTAGAAATAGTCATTCTTTACCGTATTGCAAAAAATAAAGTAGCAGATCCCGCTGTATTGCGGGATTAGTTCAACTTACAATCTTGCACGCGTCCTATCGGACTTCGCAAGATTGAGTTTCACTAACAAAAAAAGCACTGATTTCTCAGTGCTTTTTAATGATGTGTATTTATGATATTTCTTAGTTCGTAGGAACTACAGTTACACCAGGATAATATCCGGCAGTAACTCCAGGTACATCAGAACCATATTTTTCGTTGATTACTTTTATAAATTGATCAGCCACAATTGCATAACCTCTTGAGTTTGGATGTACACCATCTAAAGAGAATACTGCTGTAGAAATCGCATCCGAAGAACCGTCAAAGTAGTTGTTTGTATAAATTTGCCCGTCAGTTGTACGTAAACCAGAAACTAATACTTCAAGTGTTGTTGCCATGTCAGCAATTGCTAAGTCTTTCTCTGTTGCAATTGCAATAATTGCATTGTTGTATGCAGTTCTTGCATTTCTTACCAATTGAATTTCTGTAGCCGTTAACACCCAGTTATCAGCTAAAGGCACTCCAACTCCGTTTACACTTCCAGGGTTTGTTGGATCTGCTAATGTTCCGATAATTCCAGAAGATGGTAAAATTAATAAGTCATTTACAGTTGCCATTCTTAAGTTAGGCAATCCTAATACAGAAAGGTTTGTTAAATCTTCATCAACAATTACAACAGCATTTTGACCTGCTGAGAATTGAATGGTACGTTGTGCAACTTCTCCAGTCGTAATTAACCCATTAGCTGCTGCTAATTGCAATCCTCCATTGTATTGTGCATAAGCTCCACTTGCAAATGCAGCAGTTTGTGCGTCCATTGGAATTGGATTGTAAGGTACTGTTGTAAAGTAAGGAATAGACGTTACATCTGGTAATGTAGCTACAACTCCTTTTGCTCCGTTTGCTGTTAATGCATCTACAATACCTTGATATGTTAATGCGAATACTGCAGGATCGGTAATATCATTAAATCCGTATGATAATACATTTAAGTTTCCTGTTTGGTCAACTCCTGATCCACCAGAAGTAGCGTATGATAAAATATCATTGTTCCCAATCCATAAAGAAAAGAATGTAGGTCCTAATGATACAGCATCGTCAATTACTGTTGCGTTCGGAGATGTTGCATGTCTTACAAAGTAAGGATTTGCAGCTCCTAAAGCCAAGTTCGTTATGTTTCCATATCCTGGAAATCCTAAATGGAATGATTTTGCTCCAGGAACTCCCATGTTGTTATATGCAGTTGCTTGTAAGTTTGAAACTTCAGAAGTTGGAGTCACGTTTAATGGTTCTGGTCCGCCTTCACTTGCATCAATTACCAAACGAGTTCCGAATCCTGGTAATGGATTTCCTCCTAATAAGAATCCACCAGCATCATTTACATCATCTTCAAAAGATGGTTGTGTAAATGTTCCACCGCCTGCAAATGCAAATTTCTCTGCCATAATGTTTGGAAATGAGTTTTGTTGCCCACTTCTAAATACAGTTCCGTCCATGTAACCAGCCGTTAATGAGTTTCCAACAGCTACATATGTTGAAAAGTCTGCTGTCCCACTTGTGTATGCTCCGCTTTCGTCAATTGGATTGTCAAATTCTGGTTCACAGGCAACTAATCCTAAAGCTAGTATTGCTATATATTTTATATTGTTTTTCATCTTTTTCTGCTCTTTAATATTATAATTTGTATGAAACTCCGATTCCTGCTACTAAAGCATTCGACTTATATTCTCCTCCAAAAGACAAAGGTTGTCCTGCTTCTGTGAAGTAATCATAAGAGTTTTGAATTTCATTAGAATGTACATATAATACAGAAGCATCAATAGCCCACTTACTGTTTAAGTTATATGAAAATCCTGCTGTAAAGTTTACTGAATCTGGTCTTGGCGTTTCTGGTGCGAAGAATCCATCTCTAATTGGCGACTCATCAAAGTAGAAACCTGCTCTTACAGTTACTTTTTGAGTTGCTTCATATTGTGCTCCAATTTTGTATATAGAAGAGTTTTTATAGGCTCTTGGGTTTCTTGATAAACCTGCAGAATTGAAAAACTGAACATCTAATGATTCGTATGCATCCCAAAATGTTCTTGTGTAATCAAAAGCTAACAACCATTTATCAGATGGCTTGAAAGAAGCTCCTAATGTTAATTCTGCTGGCAATGGTAAAGATGCTGTAAAGTCTCCATCAGGAAAACCTGCTGCTAATGCTCCTGGTAAGTTTTCAAAGTCTGCTGTTCCATCTCCTCTTTCAACATTCATGTCAATTTTTGAACGATAGTTGAATCCGATGTTAAAATCTTTTGTTGGACGAAACATTGCTCCTACAGTATATCCCCAAGCGTTAATTCCTGATGCATCAATGGTTACGTTAGCACGTGCTCCAGTTTCATCTGTTAAACTTCTAGATAAGTTTCTGTTGAAGTTTACAGCGCCTGAAACATATATTGGTCCACCACCAATACTTAGTTTTTCACTTATTTTAATAGCAATTGTAGGCTGAATAAAGATTGCAGACAATTCAATGTTATTAACTAAATGCGAACCTTCCCAATCAGTTGGCCATTCTACTCTACTTCCGTAAGGTGTATATACTGCTAAACCAGCAGATAACCAGTCTGTTATTTTATATGATCCATATACATAAAAAGGCGTTCCTACTGGATTGTCAGCTTCTGCTTTGTATCCGAACTCTCTATTTTGATATGATGTGTTTGATAATACAGCCG
Source organism: Kordia sp. (assembly GCF_965283645.1). GTDB lineage: Bacteria > Bacteroidota > Bacteroidia > Flavobacteriales > Flavobacteriaceae > Kordia. Next base: position 2,386,970 of record NZ_CBDIPG010000001.1, read on the forward strand.
CCGCTCCTAAAGATACATTTAGCTTTCCATCCAAGTATACAAGTCCAGCAGGATTGAAAAATGCTGATTCTGCACTTGTTACCACAGCAACTCCTGTATGTCCCATAGCTAATTGCTTATGACCCTGAACTCCGACTCTATATCCTCCAGCGTACATTACCGAAGCCGAAAACGCGATGGTCAATACCAATAAAAGTTTTTTCATAATTGTAAAAATTGTTGATTTAAGGTTAAATTTTTGTAAAATTATCGGCTCAAAAATAGCACAAATTATTATAAACACAAGATTTAAGGGAAATTATTATGCATTCATAGTAAATTTAGACCGATTTTTAAGAATTCAAAAAAGATAGTGCTTTTTTCAGAAACTGTGTAGGATTTTCCGCATGCAACCAATGACCCGAATTTGAAACTTCTTCAATCGTAGCTTTTGGGAAATATTGATGAATTAATTTTTCATCTCCTATTTGTATGTATTCCGATTTGTCTCCTTTTAGAAATAACGTTGCTTTTTCATACGTATTGTTTCCAGGAAGTGCTTCTCCTATTTCTTCTACATTATTAATTAATGCTTTTAAATTGATTCGAAGCCCTAGTGTTTTATCTACTTTCCAGTATAGGTTTTTTAGCAAAAATTGACGCGTACCTGCTTCTGGAACATATTTTTTCATGATGTCTTCTGCATCACTTCTACTTGCTAACATTTCAGCATCAAGTGCTGATAATCCTGCTAGTATTTGTTCGTGATGTGTTGGGTAAAATTTTGGCCCAATATCTACAATGACTAGTTTTTCAAGCATTTCTTTATGATCCATTGCAAATACCATTGCCGTTTTTCCGCCCATAGAATGGCCAATTAGCGAAATTGATGCTAGTTTGTGATGCTTACAATAGTGTTTCAAATCGTCCGAAAGCAATTCATAGTTAAATTCATCCGAATGAAAACTACGTCCATGATTTCGTTGATCTATTAAGTGTACTTGATATCCTTCACGTGCAAATTTCTTTCCAAGTGTTTTCCAGTTATCAGACATTCCCAAGAAACCATGTAATATTAATAATGGTTTTCCTGTTTCTCCAATAATGTTTGAATGTAAAATCATTATTTTAGTTTGTTTAAATACATATTAACAACATTATCTACTCCTAAATATATAGATTCAGCAATTAGCGCATGTCCAATAGACACTTCCAATAGGTTTGGAATTTTTTTTGCGAAGAATGCTATGTTTTCCAGACTTAAATCGTGTCCGGCATTGATTCCAATTCCTAGTTCGTTTGCACGATTGGCACAATTAATATAAGGCTGAATTGCTTTTTCATTGCCTAAACTATACTGATGTGCAAATTCTTCCGTGTACAATTCTATACGATCCGTTCCAACTTCCTTTGCGCCGTCAATCATTTCGATAACAGGATCTACGAAGATAGAGGTACGAATTCCGTGATTTTTAAATTCCGTAATGACTTCTGTTAAAAAGTCTTTGTGTTTTATCGTATCCCAACCTGCATTTGAAGTAATGGCATCAACCGCGTCAGGTACTAAAGTTACTTGTGTAGGCTGTACTTCCAACACTAAATCCATAAATTTTTTAATCGGATTGCCTTCAATATTATATTCAGTATGTACTATCGGTTTTAAATCTCTAGCGTCTTGATAGCGTATATGTCGTTGGTCTGGTCTTGGGTGAATTGTGATTCCTTGTGCTCCAAAATTTTGCACATCTTTGGCAAACTTCACTAAGTTAGGCACATCGCCACCTCTGGCATTTCGTAACGTAGCAATTTTATTTATGTTTACACTAAGTTTTGTCATCATTGCGTTTTAATTTTATAACTGAGTGCAAAAATACAAAGTTAGCATGCTTAGAAGTAGTTATTTTTAATTAATTTGCGCCCACAAACCTTTTGTTCTATGAATATTGCACACTACATTTTAAATGATGTTACTCCTTTAACTGTTAATGACAAGGTAAAAGAGGCGCAATTGGTATTTAATCAACTTACATTTTCGCACATTCCAATTATGCAAGAAGGCGTGTATTTGGGCTGTTTATCTGAGACAGATTCACATTGTTTTGATGCGGCGAAAACTATAGATGAATACCGCTATGCATTGGAACAGTTTTTTGTAAGAACTCAAACGAATTGGATTGATGTGTTGGAAGCATTCGCTCAGAATTCTACGAATGTGATGCCCATTTTGAATGAAAAGAATGATTATGTTGGTTATTACGAGCTAAATGATATTATAAATATTTTTAATGATACCCCTTTTTTACACGAACTTGGAAGTGTTTTAGTGGTTGAAAAAGGCATGAAAGATTATTCGTTTAGTGAAATTAGCCAAATAGTAGAATCGAATAATGCACGTTTGTTAGGTGCTTTTATTTCGAAAACTGAAAACGACGTTGTGCAAGTTACCATCAAATTGAACAATGCTGGATTAAACGAAATTGTACAATCGTTCAGAAGATACAGTTATAATATTGTGTCAGAATTTGCAGAAGATTCATATATGCAAAATTTAAAAGAACGTTCGGACTATTTAGACAAATACCTTAATATATAGTATAGGAAATTATGAAAGTTGGTATTTACGGGCAATTTTATAATAAAGATTCAGGTGAGTATATACTATATTTACTGAAGGCGTTGCATCAATTTGGTATAGAAATTTATATTGAAAAACGTTTTTATGAAATTTTTTCTTCCAAATTAAACATAACCGAAATCTACAAAACTTTTTCTTCGTATGAAGACTTAGACAATTCATATGATTTATTTTTGAGTTTAGGTGGTGATGGAACTATTTTAAGAACCATTACACTTGTGCAAGATTTAAATATTCCCATTTTGGGAATCAATACAGGTAGACTTGGATTTTTAGCAACAATTCAAAAGGAAGAAATAAAAGATGCTATTTCTAAAATTATTGGAAAAGAGTTTGAAGTTATTGAACGAAGTGTATTAGCTGTAGAAACTTCTCCAGAAAACGAAGACATTAAAAACATGAACTTTGCTTTAAATGAAGTTACAGTAGCTCGAAAAGATACCACATCAATGATTACTGTAAAAACACATTTGAATGATGAATATTTAAATTCCTACTGGGCAGACGGACTTATTGTAGCAACTCCGACAGGTTCAACAGGATATTCATTAAGTTGTGGCGGACCAGTTATTACACCAAATAACAATAATTTTGTACTAACACCAATTGCACCACACAATTTAAATGCACGTCCATTAATAATTCCAGATCATACAACCATACAATTAGAGGTTTCAGGACGTGAAGACAAACACCTAATTTCATTAGATTCGCGAATAGCTACAGTAGATATAAACACCATAATTACTGTAAAAAAAGCACCATTTACCATTAAACTTGTAGAACTTCAAGGACAGAGTTTCTTAAAAACGCTGCGAAAAAAGCTCCTTTGGGGAGAAGATAAACGAAATTAAAAGCAATAAAATCCAGCAAATTATGTTTAAATCCCATAGGTTGATTATTACAATTGCCTATAACAAAAGAGAATACTATATTTGCAAACTTTTGATACTATGAAGAGACTCGTCTTACTATTGGTTGTTTTTACTTTAACCCACACAGCAAATGCACAACTCCATGAAATTGGAGCGTATGTTGGGTACAGTAATTTTATTGGTGATGTTGGTTCCACAAACTACATCAACCCAAACCATTTGGCGTATGGAGCTATTTACAAATGGAATAGAAGTGAACGACACTCGTTTAGAGCTTCTATAACAAGAACACTGCTTGAAGGAAAAGATATCAATTCAGATGATCCAGCTAGACAAGCAAGAGGATTACAATTTACAAATACAATTACAGAGTTGTCTGTAGGGTTAGAATTTACCTTTTGGGAATTTAACCTCCATGACCTTGATCCGCAAGGAACTCCGTATTTATATTCTGGAATTTCTTACTTTAGCTACGATACACTATTTTTGGACGATGGAAATATTGTTCCTTACGGAAATGATAACACATTTGCCATTCCGATGGTTTTAGGATACAAAATGACAATTTCTCCTAGTATGATTTTAGGTATTGAAGTTGGCGCACGTTATACGTTTACCGATGATTTGGATGGAAGTAACCCAGTAAAAGACAAAAAAGACTTTGAAGATTTAAAGTTTGGAAATATAAACAGTAATGATTGGTATATGTTTATGGGAGTTACCCTAACTTATACTTTTGGAAAAAAGCCCTGCTTCTGCTACTAGCAAAGCATGCAACTATAGAAATGAATTTAGCAGATCAAATACAAAAAGACTTTTTACCAAAGCATTTAGCCATTATCATGGACGGAAATGGGCGTTGGGCAAAACAAAAAGGCAAACTTCGTGTATTTGGACATGAAAATGGATCAAAAGCAGTACGTCGCACCATCGAAACTTGTGGTGAACTTGGCATAGCAAACTTAACGCTATACGCATTCTCTACCGAAAATTGGAATCGTCCAAGGTTAGAAGTAGAAGCTTTGATGCGATTATTGGTCTCTTCATTACGAAAAGAATTAAAACAACTTGTTAAGAACAACATAAAATTACAAGCTATCGGGAACTTAGATTCGCTTCCTGAGAAGGCTAAAAAAGAGTTATTTGAGGTCGTTGAAAAAACCAAAAATAACACGCGCATGACGCTCACACTAGCACTTAGCTATGGTTCAAGAGAAGAAATAAAAAATGCTGTTAAAGAAATATGTCATAAAGTTAAAAATAATATAATTTCTTTAGAAACTATTGATGAATCAATTATTAATCAGCATCTTTACACGCAAAATTTACCTGATGTAGATTTACTTATACGCACCAGTGGTGAGCATCGTATAAGTAATTTTTTGTTATGGCAAATAGCATATGCTGAACTTTATTTCACAGATGTATTATGGCCAGATTTTAGCAAAGAACACTTATATGAAGCGTTGATTAATTATCAAAATAGAGAACGAAGATTTGGAAAAACAAGCGAACAAATTAATTAGAATTTTAATGCAAAAAAAGTACCTAAAATTATTTTTACTAGTATCATTACTGTTTTGCAGTATCGCGACACATGCGCAGGAGACTACTTTTGATAAAGGAGAAAAATATATCATTGGCGGAATTAAAGTTACAGGGCTAAAAAGTTACAACGAACAAACCGTTGTAACCTATACACAATTGCGTGTAGGGCAAGAAATTTTAGTCCCTGGAGAAGAAATTAGTGCTGTCATCAAAAAACTTTGGGGATTAGAACTTTTTAGTGATATCAATTTCTATATAGAACGTATAGAAGGCGACAAAATCTTTTTAGAACTAAACATTCAAGAATTACCAACACTTTCTGAGGTAGAAGTTAGAGGTTTAAAAGAGAGCAAAGCCGCTACTGTAATCAAAGAAACCGAACTTAAAAGAGGTAAAAAGATTACAGAAAGTTTCTTAGCGAATACGAAAAACTATATTCAAAACAAGTACAAGAAACAAGGGTATTACAGCACAAAAGTAAACATCACTACCATTGCTGATTCAACAAATACTGAGTCTAAAAATGCCATGAAAATCATCGTAAATGTTGATCGTGGTAAAAAAGTAAAAGTGAAGAAAATTCGCTTTGAAGGAAACACACAATTTAAAGACGGAAAGTTGCGTAAAACCATGCGTAATACGAAGCAAAAATTCCCATTACGTATCTTTAAAGCGTCTAAATTTATTCCTGAAGACTACAAAGAAGATTTAGCTTCTATTATAGAAAAATATAAAGAAAATGGATTCCGTGATGCCAGAGTTACCAAAGACTCGATCAGTTGGAATGAAGATAATACCATTAATATTGATATCGCTCTTGAAGAAGGTAGAAAATATTACTTTGGAGATATTACATTCTTAGGAAACTCAGTATATACTGATGATGAATTAAGAAGATTATTAGGAATTAATAAAGGTGACACCTATAATGGCGTTTTGTTGGAAAGACGTATTGCAGACGAAACGAATCCTGATGCAGACGATTTGACAAACAAATATCAAAACAACGGATATTTATTCTCTAACATTAACCCTGTTGAGGTTTCTGCGAAAAATGACACCATTGACTTTGAAATTCGTATCATTGAAGGAAAACCTGCCTATTTCAATAACATTACCGTTAAAGGAAACGAAAAAACAAACGATCACGTAATCTATCGTGAAATCAGAACAAAACCAGGAGAATTATACAGTAAAGATAAAATCATTCGTACCATTCGTGAATTGGGACAACTAGGTTTCTTCGATGCAGAACAAATAAAGCCAGAAATCAAAAACCCAGATCCAAACAGTGGAACTGTTGATGTAGAATTCTCAGTTGCAGAACGTGGAGGAAGCCAAATAGAACTACAAGGTGGTTATGGTGGTGGAGGTTTCATCGGAACTTTAGGTTTATCATTCAATAACTTCTCTATTCGAAACTTATTCAATGGTGACGCATACAAACCACTTCCTACTGGAGACGGACAAAAACTAGCATTGCGTGCGCAAGCAAGTAGATTTTTCCAAACATTCAGTTTCTCATTTACTGAACCATGGTTAGGAGGAAAAAAACCTGTACAGTTTACAACATCATTATCACATACAGTTCAATTCTTATTCAATCCGCAAACAAACAATGCTGATAAAGACAGACGTTTCTTAATTACAGGATTATCTGTAGGATTGGCAAAAAGATTAGCAGAACCAGATGATTTCTTTGTATTATCACAAGCATTAAGTTTTCAACATTACAACTTAAAAAATTATAATACTGGATTATTTACATTTGGTGATGGATTCTCAAACAACTTCTCATACACAGCTGCGTTGAGTAGAAATTCTTCAGGTCCAAACCCAATATATCCAATGTCTGGATCTGATTTCTCAATTAGTGCTAAACTTTCATTGCCGTATTCATTATTCAATAACATAGATTATGGAAATCTTGAAAATGAAGAAGAATATCAATTACGAGACGCCAATGGAAACTTCTTAAACGGAAATGCTGGTCAACCTGGCGAACCTGCAAACTTAGGTCCAACCTTAGACGAAGGAGAAGTATCAGTGGTAGACAGAGGAAAAGTAGATCAAGAAAAATTTAAATGGCTCGAATTCTATAAAATCAAATTCAAAGGTGCTTGGTATCAAAAAATTGTTGACAAATTAGTCTTAAAAACAGAAGCAAACTTTGGTTTCTTAGGAGCGTATGACAACGATAGAGGAATCATTCCTTTTGAGCGATTCTTCGTTGGTGGAGACGGTTTAGGAACGTTTAGTTTAGATGGTAGAGAGGCAATTGCACTACGTGGATATCCAAATCAATCACTTTCTGATATAGATGGAGGTACTATTTACAATAAATTTTCGTTAGAGTTACGTTATCCGATTACTTTGAAACAAACAGCATCTATTTATGCGTTGACATTTTTAGAAGCTGGTGGATCATTTAATTCGTTTAAAGAATACAGCCCGTTTGAATTAAATCGCTCAGCTGGTGCAGGATTACGTATATTTATGCCAGCGTTCGGATTATTGGGTATTGATTTTGGATATGGATTTGATCCAATTCCAGGAACAACACAACGAAATGGATGGGAAACACATTTCATAATCGGACAACAATTTTAAGTCATTTTAATTTTGGCACGATATTTTCTATTAACAAACCGACACAGTATGAAAACTAAAGTTCTTTTATTATTAACAATGCTTCTCACGCTATCAACCATCAATGCACAACGTGTAAATGGAGCAAGAGTTGGTTACATAGATATGGAATACATTTTAGAAAATGTAACTGCGTATCAAGAAGCTAATACACAATTAGAAGCAAAAGCAAATCGCTGGAAAACAGAGATGCAAAAAAAGCAAGGTGAGATTGAACAAATGAAAAAAAATCTCAGTGCCGAACGTGTATTACTAACAAAAGAATTGGTTGATGAACGTGAAGAAGAAATACAAATATTAGAAGGAGAATTAACTAAATATCAACAAGATCGTTTTGGTCCTAATGGAAGCTTAATGATTCAACGTCAAAATTTAGTTAAGCCGATTCAAGATCAAGTATTAACTGCTGTGCAAGATATTGCAAAGAAAAGAAGATACGATTTCGTATTTGACAAATCAGCAGATGTTGTAATGTTATATTCGGCACAGAAATTTGACATTAGTGATCTTGTTTTAAGAACAATTAATAGAGACGTAAAACGAAAAGGAAGAGCCGCGAAGTTGAAAGAAGCTAGTGAAAAAACGAAGTTTGATGATACTGAAAAAGAAGTAAATCCTGAAATAGAAGCAAAAAAACAAGCTGCTGCAGAAAAGAGATCTGAACGTGAAAAAGTGTTGGAAGAACGCAAACAAAAGCGTTTAGAAGAGCGTGAAGCAAAAAAGAAAGCATACGAAGAAAAGCGTAAAAAACTAATTGCTGACCGAGAAGCGAAAAAGAAAGCCGCAGAAGAAAAACGCAAAAAACGAGCGGAAGAAAAGAAAAAGAAGCAGGAAGAAAAGAAAAACGGAAAAGAAGAAGAACAAGAAGAAAATGAAGGCGGTGGCGCTGGAAACGGAAAATAATAACTTAAATATAAATAACACGTAAAGTAAATAATTGAAAATCATGAAACAAATGAAAAAGCTAATAGCTATTGCAGTCTTATTTTTTGGAGTAGTAAGTCTTACAAATGCTCAAACTAAAGTTGCTCATATAAACACGCAACAATTGATTAGCGCTATGCCTGAGATGAAAAATGCAAAAGCTGAATTTGACAAATTACAACAGTCGCTAGGAGCAGATATTCAAGCTTCAGTTACAGAGTACAGAAATAAATTAACACAGTATACAAACGAAGCACCAACAAAAACTGACGCTGAAAACGACAGTAGAAAAAAGGAATTAGCTGAGTTAGAAGGTAGAATTCAAGAAGCACAAACTGCTGCACAAAAAACTGCTGAACAAAAGTATATTGACTTAACAAAGCCTATTCAAGAGAAAGCACTAGCAGCTATTCAAAAAGTTGCAAGAGCACAAGGATATGCATATGTACTTGACGAAACTCCAGGTTCTGGATTATTACTTGCTGACGGAACAAACTTAATGTCTGCAGTAAAAAAAGAATTAGGTATTACACAGTAAATTATACATACCTCATTATATAAAAAAGCTTCCAAATTGGAAGCTTTTTTGTTTTTTTACCTAAAACCTACATCTCTCATTAGCAACCGCCATTACACGTACGACAATGTAAAGGATCACTTAATGGATGATTATTAGTTAAACAATTATTAGTTCCGCATGCGGCAGTTCCACAATTGTTGGTTCCGCAATTATTAGTACCACAATTTCTAGTTGCGCAATAAAATGTAATATAACCACCTTTAATTTCTCCTAAATTTGAAACGTTTGTTTTGCCTAAAAGGAGTTTTCTACTTAATTTCTTTTTTTTCATAATGCTTATTTTCAAATTAATTTACTCAAATATACAGTGCACAATCATTAGTAAATTCCTACAATATGTAGGATTTCATCAAAAATTACGACTCTCGTATCAAATCTTATAGAGCGCCTATTTTTTTTACTTATTTTTACAACTATGAGTAATTCTCCAATAGGTATTTTTGATTCTGGCGTTGGCGGCACTTCCATCTGGAAAGAAATCCACCAATTGCTGCCACATGAAGACACTGTATATTTAGCAGATAGTCAAAACGCGCCGTATGGACCAAAAGGAAAAGAAAGAATTACAGAACTCAGTATAAAAAATACAGAATTACTACTCAAAAAAGGCTGTAAACTTATTGTGGTGGCTTGCAATACGGCAACAACAAATTCGATACAATATTTAAGAGAAAACTATAACGTTCCATTTATCGGAATTGAACCAGCTATAAAACCTGCCGCTTTACAGACGAAATCCAACACGATTGGCATTTTGGCAACCATAGGCACCTTATCTAGTGAGTTGTTTCACAAAACGTCTGATTTGTATGCTAATGGCGTAAAAATTATTGAACAAGTTGGTGAAGGTTTAGTTCCACTGATTGAAAACGGACAAATTGAATCTCCAGAAATGGATAAATTATTAGAAAAATACCTGCAACCAATGCTAGCCGCAGAAATAGATTATTTGGTGTTAGGCTGTAGTCATTATCCATATTTGATTCCGAAGTTGAAAACCTTCTTACCAAAACATATACAAATTATAGATTCGGGCATTGCGGTTGCACGGCAAACTGAAGCCGTTTTAAATCAATATGAATTACTTAATACTTCGCAGGAATTAGGAACGTGTACTTTTTATAGCAATGGAAATATTGACATTTTAAATGATATTATTCAATATGAATTCCCGGCAACTAAACTGAAGTTTTAATCTTCTTTAAACCAACTTGAATATTCCACATAATTATCTGCAATTCGGTTGATTTCTCCTGAAATTAATTCGTCACTAATATCTTTTACTTTTTTAGCCGGAACGCCCGCATAAATACTTCCAGAAGTTACATGTGTGTTTTTGGTAACGACAGCGCCAGCCGCAATAATACTGTTGCTTTCAATTACGCAATCGTCCATGACAATACTTCCCATTCCAATCAATACATTATCATGAATGGTACAACCGTGTACAATAGCATTGTGTCCAATAGAAACATTATTTCCAATCGTTGTCGGTGATTTTTGATACGTTGCATGAATGACAGCACCATCTTGTACGTTTACCTTATCACCCATTTTAATAAAATGAACATCACCACGCAATACCGAATTGAACCAAATACTACATTGATTTCCCATACTTACTTCGCCGACAATGGTAGCGTTCTCAGCAATGAAACAATCGTTTCCAATTTGTGGATGTTTTCCGTTTACAGGTTTTATGATCATGGGGTTTTGGGTTTTGGGTTTTGGGTTTCTTTAAGTCGCTTTGCTCCTTGTCTGTTGATTTGTTTTTTTGTGAATTCGTTATTTTGTTTACGCTGAGCGGAGCCGAAGCGCTATTTAAAATACGACAACAAATTTGCTTTTTTGGTTGAGGAAACCATCACTTCTTTTCCAGTAGATAGTACAACGCTTCCTCCTTTTCCTTTTTTGTATTTTACAACTTCATTTACATTTACTAAATACGATTTGTGCACGCGCGCAAAAGGATACTCACTTAAAGCATCTTCAAAGTATTTTAATGTTTTACTGACCACAATTTTTGAATTATTAATGTAAATTTCTGTATAATTATCATCCGCTTTACAATATATAATTTCGGCAACATTCAACACTTCAAAACCGTCTTGTTGCGGAATGGTAATTTTTCCGTTAATGGTCTCAATTTTTGGAGAAAGTACAGCGTCAGACAAACTATCTTCTTTCGTTTTAATTGCTATTACATGATCTACCGCTTTAATTAATTCGTCAATCGAAATTGGTTTTAATAAATAATAAGAAGCATGACTGTTTAGCGCTTCTATTGCATAATGATCATACGCCGTGACAAATATGGTTTCGAACGTGCGGTCGCCTACTTTCTCTAACAAATCAAAAGCGTTCCCAAACGGCATTTCTACATCTAAAAAAACCAAGTCTAATTCATTATTTCGAATCAACACCAATGCATCTTCAATGTTTGAAGCTTCGCCGATAATTTGAACATTTGGGCAATATTTCCCAACATATTTTTTCAGAATTTCTCTGCTAATTTCTTCGTCTTCAACAATAATTGTTTGGAGTTGCATTTAGTCTTTTTTAAGTGTTAATATTACTTTTGTTCCTTGTCCATCTTCCAACACATCAGAGATCGTTACGTCTACTTTATCTTTGTACATATCGTTTAAAATGGCAATACGTTTTTTAATATTCCCCATTCCTTTTGACTTTTGACGCAATTGATTTTTCGTTTTTAATTCCATAGAACGCAATCTTCCAATTCCGTTGTCTTCAATAGTAATTTGAAGCGTTTCATCATCTTTTTTAGCAATTGAAATGTGTAGCATTCCTTTTTCTTCTTTGTAACGCAATCCGTGCCAAATAGCATTTTCAATGTACGGTTGCAATAACATTGGCGGAATTTGAAAGTCTGAAACTTTTACGGTTTCATCTACATGAATTATGTATTCAAATTTATCTTGAAAGCGCATGTGCTCTAACCGTACATACAATTCTAATAATTCTAATTCTTTGGAAAGCGGAATGAAATCTTCATCAGAATTTTCTAAAACAGAACGCATTAAAGTTGAAAACTCAGATAAATAGCGATTCGCGTTTCGTTCGTCATTTATTGCAATGTAATTGTTTACAGAATTTAATGCATTGAAAATAAAGTGCGGATTCATTTGTGTTCGTAACGATTTTAGCGCCAATAAGTTGTTTGCCAATTTCTGCTGTTTGCTGTTTCTGTATAATAAGTAAATGGTGAAAACCAGCAACGACATTGCAAAAATTAGTGAATAAATTGTGTATTTCTGACGCGTATTACTTTCTTGTGCATATTCTTTTTGAATGATATTATTTTTAATTCGCGCCTCGCGCAACTCACGATCAGCTTCTAAACTTCGGATGCGCAATTGATTATCTTGAATTCGTTTTCCAAATCGACTTGCTTGCGAAATTTCTTGCTCTCTACGCAATACCAATTCATTCACAACATCTACATAGTCTTCAAATACTTTTTTTGCTTGATCAAAATCGCCGATATTTTCTAAACTTTCAGATAATTTCCGCGTTGCATCTTTTTTAATGATTAAATCCTCCTTCTTCCCTGCTTCCGAAATACTTTTTTCAAAATACGGAATGGCTTCATCATATTTTTCTTGTAGTAAGAAGGCGTTTCCAATTTTGTAATTAATTTTTTGAGAAGTAATTAATGTAGAATCTTTTATGGAGTTTGTAAGTGATTTATTTTCAAATCCAGATTTTTCTAAATCTTCTAAATTTTGCTTTCGCAATTCTATTTCTTTATCAAAAGAATTTGTCGTGTTATAAAAATCAGCTACTCTATTTTGTTCAACAATAGCTCTGCTTTCATTTTGTTTTTTGGCAAGTCTTAATGAATTTAAAAACAACCCATTTGCCGTCTTAACATCACCTTTAGCTGCATAATTTTCAGCAATTTTTGAATTTAAATCTGTAATTTTTGGCGTAATTAAATCTGCTTGTGCTATAGCCAATCCTTTGTTGTAATTTTCTAAAGCTTTATCATATTGCTTCAATGCTTTATACGCATCTCCCAAACCTTCATATATGATAGTTTGTTGATAGCGAGATAAATTATTTCGCAGAATAGTTTCAAACGAAACAATAGCTTCATTATATTCCTTATTTAACAATTGTGTTGTTCCAATTGCAATCCATAAACGTGTTGTTCTATATGTATTTAGAGCAATTCGATAATTACTGATTGCCAAATCGTATTGTTTCCAATACACATAAATATCACCTAAAACTGCGTATGAATCTGATAGTTTTTTATCGTCTGTGCTATCATATAAGTTCTCTAAAGATTTTTCTACATACTGAATACTTTTATCAATATCTTTTTTCTTGAACATCACTGCAGAATCCAATAATACACGGTGTGATGCAATAAATTCTTTACGTCTTCCAGTTCTTTTTTTTACTTCTTGATCGTATCCTTCAACGACGACTTCAATTTTTTCATCATTCGTAATGGTGTGAAATTCTTTTCCAAAACTTGGATGTTCTATAATGAGTTGATCGCCAACTTTTGTGCGTATGGAAAAGTGTCCATATTTGTTGGTTTTCGTTTCTTCACCTCCAATAATGCGAACAACAGCATTCGGTATTGGTGTTCTTTTTTCGTAGCCTCTTACTTCACCTCTTACTGTAAATACTGTATTTTCCATTTTATCCTCAGATGTATTTTGCGCAGAAAATTCATGGAAAGAAAAAAGGAATACGAGTAAAAGTATGTATTTAAGATGCTTCATTTTTATGCTTAAGAATGATAAACTTACGTACTTTCAATGATATACTAAAATGCAAGCTTCGTAAAAACGGTGATTTTAACTAATTTTCACTGTATTTTTCATTACTTCTCTCAACAATCTGTTAAGTACACTCATTCAAATTGCTCGTTGACTCATTGCTTGTTTTTTTCGGTTTTTGTTGCCAGTATTTTAGCTCAAATTAAAAAATCATCATGAAAAAAATAAGTTTAGTTCTCTGTTTGCTAGTCACACAATTTATACTTGCACAACACAAAGGAAATTATAATCAAAATACACAAATTTCAAGACAAAATGTACTTTCATCAGCTTATGGGAATGCACGGGTTCATGGACCACAAACCACTAATCCTGCAAGAAATGTGCATCCAAATTCAGCAATTACCATAGATGTTCATGCGCTTTTTAATGCCAAAGCAAGTTCCTATACCGCAATTTTTAATGTTGCACAAATTGGTCCTTCTGCGGATGCTGCAAGTACTTTGATGAACGAGCGTATTACGAATATTAAAAAAGAATTATTGACTATTGGAATTAAAGAAACAGATATTGCTATTGATGTGATTTCGTTTATTCCTGTGTATGAAATTGAAGTAACCAAAAAGCTGTTTAGCACTAAATACAATGAAGTTCCAAAAGGTTTTGAACTGCAACAGAACATTCATATTCAATTTAAAAACACACAACAATTTGAAAAAATATTAGCGGCTTGCGCTTCTAACGAAATTTACAATTTGGTTAAGGTTGATTATTTCATCGAAAATATAAAACAAGTGTATAAAAAATTACAAGATGAATTAATAAAATTGATTCAGGAGAAAAAAGAATATTACAAGCTTTTGGGTTTTGACCTTACAGACTATAATGTAGTGATGGCAGATGATAAGTATTGTTATTTTCCAAAAGATTTTTACAAAAGCTATCAAGCATTTAATAGTATTTCTTTTGAAGCATTAAAGAAAAATAAAGGTGTTACCAAAGCTAAGAAACAAACTTCGTATTACTACCAACCAATTTCATATGAAAACTATGATATTGTGATGAATCCTGCCATTTTAGAACCTGTTGTACAAGTTGGAATGCAAATAAAGTTGGTGTATTCTCCAAAGCCAAAAGAGCAAAAACAACAGCCGAAAACAGAAATAAAGACAGAACATAAATATTATGTGATTTCGCCTGATGGAAAAATTGACGTAAAAGAATTGAATACTAAGAATTAGTAGTACGCATAACCGCCACTGTTATAACCAGATTTGAATTAAAAAATTAAAAAACAATAAGACATGAAAAAACTAAATTTATTCCTGGCAAGTGCATTGTTATTGACAATGTCTTGTAAAGGAAATTCAAAAAACGACACTGCATTATTGGAAGATGCGGTACCGAAAACGGTTATTGAAACTACAGTTTTAGAGACCAAAACAACAAATACAATTAAAGTTGCTTTATTATTAGATACAAGCAATAGTATGGATGGTTTAATTCATCAAGCGAAAGCACAATTGTGGGAAATTGTAAACGAGTTGTCATACGCAAAGTGTGATAATGAAAAACCAAATTTAGAAATTGCCTTGTATGAATACGGAAATGACAATTTATCTTCTGAAGAGGGTTTTATACGACAGGTATTGGCCTTTAGTAGCGATTTGGATGAAATATCCGAGAAATTATTTTCGTTGACCACACGCGGTGGAAGTGAGTTTTGCGGGCATGTAATTCAAACATCCATGGATCAATTAAATTGGGGCGATAATGACAAAGATTTAAAGTTACTTTTTATTGCAGGAAACGAGCCTTTTACACAAGGACGCATCAATTATAAAGATGCTATTACAAACGCGCTTGAAAAAGACGTTGTAGTAAACACTATTTTTTGTGGTGGTTATGAACAAGGAATTTCAGGAATGTGGAAAGATGGCGCCGTCATAGGAAAAGGCGATTATATGACCATTGCACATACACAAAACATTGTACATGTAAAAACACCGTACGATCAACAAATTATGCAATACAATACAAAACTGAATAAAACATATGTTGGTTATGGCAATCTAGGAACAGTGAATACAATACGTCAATCTGCGCAAGATGTGAATGCAATTTCGGTTGATGAAGAGATTGCAGTAGAACGTGCTGTTTCTAAAAGTTCGTCATTATATCAAAATTCATCTTGGGATTTAGTAGATGCTGTTGAAAATGATAAAGTAAAAATCGAAGAATTGAGCAAAGCTGAACTACCAAAAGAATTAAAAAACAAATCAAAAGAAGAGATTACTGCATATGTAAAAAAGCAAAGTGAAGCTCGAAAAGAGATTCAAGGTAAAATACGTGAATTAGATGCAAAGCGTAAATCATATATCAAGCTTCAAAAGAAGGATGATTCTAAGAAGTCAGATTTAGAAAGCGCTATTATCAAAGCTATTAAAACACAAGCAGCTCGTAAAGGTTATGTTTGGTAGTTTTTTAGACCGCTTTACTCTTAGATGTTGAATCACTAGGTTTTTAAAATCTAGAAACTATATAAATAAGTTTAAAAAGAAAACGGCTTGCAATAATTTGCAAGCCGTTTTTATATACTGTTTTGTGTAAGTCTTAGTTAATTGCAGGACAGTTACAATCGTAAGGATCTCTTCTGTCTCCAAAGTCATATCCTAAGGTAATCTGGTGAAAACCGCCATTAGATAATACTAACGAGTTTGCTTGGTATGAATATGTATATGCAAACATAAATTTCTTGTAGTTTACACCAACAAATGGCGTAATGTATTGTAATTTTTGATTGTCTACTTGTGTTCCGTTTACAAATTCAGCTCCATCTAAACTTCTTCTGTATGATAATCCTCCCCAAATAGTTCCGAAGTCTACATCTTTGTAAACTTTCATATTTGCATCAATAGAAGATTCTTGTGTTTCGTCTGTATATTGAAACATTACAGAAGGTTCATATTTCCAATCGCTGTCATATCCACCAAATACATATCCTGTAGATGCTAAATAACGACGTTGATTTTGCGATTCAAATTGCTCTGAAAATAAATCTCTTTTTGTTGGCAATGCATTTTTAATTGTTAAATGCGCATAAAAATCTAAGAAATAGTAAGACGCTCCAAAGTCTACATTAAAATACGTTGCATTTTGTTGTGTACCTGAAATTATTGGATCTGGATTGTTGATAATATCAAAACCTGTTTCGTCTAACGTACCTTGTGTAAATCCTGTACTAATACCAAAAGATAATTGATTTAAATCTACTCTATTTCTTGATAATAATAAGTGATATGCAAATGTTAAGTATGCGCCTTGCTGTGAAAAGTTACCATTGGCATCATTGTACACAATAGCTCCAAAACCAACTTTATCTCCAACTCTTGTATTAAAACTCAATGTTTGTAAAGAAGGTGCATCTTCAACATCAAACCATTGTTGTCTTGCTGTTAACCTCAATTTAGCAGCTGAAGAAGCTCCGGCCATCGAAGGATGAATTAAATATAGATTATCTGAAAGGTAATCTGAATAAACAGGAATACCATCTTGAGAAAAAGAACATTGCATTCCAAATGCGATGGCAACAATAGCTAAGTATTTTTTAAAATTCATTAGTGTTTATCTTTTTGTGTAATAAATGTATGACATACTTCCGCACATCATGCATTCAATGCAACTTATTATTTGATAACGAGGCCTTTAAATATTGTGTTTCAGTTAGTTATATGCAATACTACTATGAAATAGGAGTTTTTACAAAGTAAAATGTTACACATTTGGTCAAATATATAAATTATTTGATAAGAATGTAATTCTTATTTCAATTTATTACTCATTGTTAGCACTAAGATTCTCTTTTTAACAAAACGATTTTCTTTAGCTAGCATTTTTAAGGCACCAATTTATTAAAAACGCATTTATTTCTTAATTATTTTAACATAAAAAATAAATTTATTGCAAAGTGAACTACAAACCTGCATAAATTCCGTTGATACAGTTACACAATACATTGATAATAGTTACTTTTGTAAAAAAATAAAACCATGAGTGGTATTACGATAAGTATAGAAAAAACAAGTAATCCAGCAATTATAAAGTTTGAAGCTAGTTCGTTTTTAACAAGACATAGCAGTTACGAGTTTAAAAATATAGACGACGCAAAAGACTCTCCATTAGCACAGCAATTATTTTACCTTCCATTTGTAAAAACAATTTTTATTTCTGGAAATTTTATAGCAATTGAACGTTATAATATTGTCGCTTGGGAAGATGTACAAACAGAAGTTGCAACACAAATTGAAACTTATATTAATGAAGGAAAAGAGGTCATTAGCGAATCTGCTACGCCTAAAAAAGTAGTTCCTGTTACGGTATATGCGGAAAGCACACCAAATCCGACAGTAATGAAGTTTGTTGCCAATAAGAAAATTATTGATCGTATGCTTGAATTTAAAAGCATTGACGAAACAAAATATGCACCATTAGCACAAGCGTTATTTCATTTTCCATTTATAAAAGAAATTTTTCTTGATAAAAATTACATCTCAATCACAAAGTATGACATGGTTGAATGGAATGATATTGTAATGGAAATTCGTGAGTTTATCCGCAATTATATTCAAGAAGGGAAAGAAGTTGTTTCAAAAGATATTCCTGTAGCACAGAAAGAACAAATTGAATTGTCCGAAGAAAGTTTTGAAGCGTTGGACGATATTTCAAAAGAAATTGTAAATATTTTAGAAGAATACATCAAACCTGCTGTAGCAAGTGATGGTGGAAATATTATGTTTGATTCGTACGATCCAAATTCTAAAATCGTAAAAGTGGTATTGCAAGGTGCTTGTAGCGGTTGTCCATCATCAACAATGACGTTAAAAAGTGGTATTGAAAACACACTAAAAAGCTTGTTAAAAGACCAAGTAAATGAAGTAGTTGCTATTAACGGGTAAATTACAACTTTTATAATTGAAAGAATTACCGTAATTTTATAGCACTTAATTAGTATGTAACCTTTAAATAATAGTATTATGGCAGTATTGAAAGTAATAGAAGTTCTTTCGAATTCAAAGAAAAGTTGGGAAGATGCAACAGCAAAAGCTGTAAAACAGGCGTCTAAATCTATAAAAAACATTAAGTCTGTATACGTACAAGAACAAAGTGCTATTGTAGCTGACGGAGCGGTAGTTGAATATCGTGTAAACCTTAAACTTACATTTGAAGTAAAATAAAACATATAATGCCTATCATATAGAAAAGCGTTGTCAATAGTTGGCAACGCTTTTTTAATACTTATATATTTTTCCATACCTTCAACATATGAAAACTATTCAAACTATTTTAATTGCGCTTGTCGCGATAGAACACGTCTACATTTTATACATTGAAATGTTTTTATGGACCAAGCCAAAAGGCATGAAGACATTTGGGTTGAAATCGAAAGAATTTGCAGAAGAAACTAAAACACTTGCCGCGAATCAAGGATTGTACAATGGTTTTTTAGCCGCCGGATTATTCTGGTCGCTATATACAGGTGATACTACTGTAAGCCTATTTTTCATCATTTGTGTATGTGTTGCCGCTTTGTATGGCGCATATTCTACAAAAAGTAATCGTATTTTAATCGTACAAGGAACGCCAGCATTTATAACACTTGCTGTTTTGTTAATTAATCGATTTTTCATGTAGTTTATAGAAACTAATTCTTTTTATATTGTTACATGAACCTAAAAGTATTTGATTCTCTATTTTTGTTTAAAATTAAAATCTAAAAAAATTATGCAAATTAATGCTCCCGAAACAGCTGATAATAAAGATTGGCTTACTCAATTTAAAGATTCCATGATAGAATATGCGCCAAAAATAGTAGCCGCTTTGGTTATTTTAATTATTGGTCTTTTCGTTATAAATATCATCATACGATTGATAAAACGTATTATGAAAAAACGTGGCATTGATGCTACTTTACAAAAGTTTTTAGGCAATTTACTTAGCTGGACATTAAAGATTTTATTATTTGTTGTTGTAGCTTCAAAATTAGGTGTAGAAACAACTTCATTCGCCGCTGTTATTGGAGCCGCTGGTTTGGCAATTGGACTTGCATTACAAGGTTCATTAGCAAATTTTGCAGGTGGTGTTTTAATCATGATTTTCAAACCGTATAAAATTGGGGATCTTATTGAAGCGCAAGGAGTTCTTGGAGTTGTAAAGGAAATTCAAATTTTCACAACAAAATTAAATACACCAGGAAACAAGTTGGCAATTATTCCTAACGGAGCATTGTCTAACGGAAATATTATCAATTATACTGCGGAAGGTGTTTTGAGAGTTGATCACGTAATTGGTGTTTCATATGATGCTGACATTAAACAAACCAAAGATGTTTTGATGAAAGTATTAACAGCAAATACACAGGTTTTAAAAGATCCTGCGCCAACAGTTAATGTATCTGAACTTGCTGATAGTTCTGTGAATTTTGCAGTACGTCCTTGGGTAAATGCCGCTGATTATTGGGATGTGTATTTTAAAGTTTTAGAAGATGCTAAAATTCAATTAGACGCTGCTGGAATTGAAATTCCTTATCCACACAGTGTTGAAATTCAGAAACAAGGATAAAACAAACGTTTGTTTCAGAATAATATATATAAACAAAAGCCTGATATTTAATTGTATCAGGCT
Organism: Kordia sp.; assembly: GCF_965283645.1. GTDB lineage: Bacteria > Bacteroidota > Bacteroidia > Flavobacteriales > Flavobacteriaceae > Kordia. Next base: position 2,407,598 of record NZ_CBDIPG010000001.1, read on the forward strand.
TTTTTGCTTTGTTTTATTTTTTCTTAGGTTTTGGTTTTGTTACGACAAAATCTTTTAGGTAATACGGTTCAAAATAGGCAACATCTTCAACTTCGTTTTTAGCGTGTCTTTCCATTCCTAATGGAATCATATGTTTGGCAGATGGAAAGTAAACTTCATCATAAAAAACTGCATTTTCATGTATAATAATATCTTTACATTTTTCTGCTCCATTACCAATAAAGTGTACTTTTCCTTTCGCTAAATAGTCAGCAAATGCATCTTCCGTAATGATTGTTGCTTTCGTTGCTCTAATTTGTTTGTATGTTGTATCAAATACCGAAGCATAGACTTCCATACGACGCGCATCAAGTAATGAGACAATTACACCATCCGTAATTTTTATTGATTGCGCTAAAATTTCAAGCGTTTCAATGGCAATTAATGATATGTCAGAAGCAAAGCACAATCCTTTTGCTGTAGAAACACCAATACGCAATCCTGTATATGATCCTGGACCTTTTCCAACTACTATAGCCGCTAAATCGTTTGGCGTTATTTTAGCTGTTTGGCAAGCTTCTTTGATAAATACATGAAGTTTTTCCGAATGCGAATAGTTTTTATCATTTTCTTCCTTGAAATATAAAATTTCATCATCATCTGCAATGCAAACTGAACAGTTTGTAGTTGCCGTTTCTATATACAATCGTAATGCCATATGATTTTAACTATTTTGTGCAAAAGTAAAGTGTATTGTATCGTATAACAAACTAAGGACTTAAAAAATCATACTATTGAGTTTCATTAAAATAAAAAAGCATCAACCTTTTTGAAAAGATTGATGCTTTTTTGTGTAATTTATTCTATCGTTTAGATTTTCGTTAATGGAAGTCCAAAATAGAATTCTAGTATTTTTAATCTGAAAATATAGTCAAATTTTGTTCTGACAACATCAGATTCAGCAGCTTCCAAACGTTGTTGTGATTGACTAAAGTCGAACGAATTCATCATTCCTTCACTAAAGCGTTCTGTTGAGTTTCTGTGTGCTTCTCTACGCGACGTTAGTGTTTTTTCAGAAGCTTCATAAGCTTTTAAAGCACCTTTTGCATCATTGTATGCTTGGTTTACCGTTGTTTCTAAATTGATTTTCGTCTGCTCTAAATTAAATTTAGCTCTTTCAATACCAACTTGATTTCGTCGCACATTGTTTCGTGCTCTAAATCCGTTCAAAATTGGAATATTTAAACTTAACCCAAATGAGTGACCTTTGTTATCCGATAACTGATCAAAAAATGGTGGTGGATTAAATAATTCTGAGTTAAAGTATCTGGTATTAAATCCGTAAAATCCTGAGAGACTTGGGTATCTTGCTCCTTTGGCAATTTTTAAGTCGTATTCAGCCAATTCAATACTTGATTCTGCAATTTTTACATCATTACGCACTTCCAATGATCTTTCAAAAATTTGTCTTGGTGTGTTATTCATGATGGTTGTTGTCGGAATCATGTAATCTCCATCAGCAATATCAAAATTTTCATAATCTGTAATTAATAATAATTGCGCCAACGATATTCTAGAGATACGCAATGCATTTTCAGCATTTATAATTTGCTGTTCTTGCGTTGCTGAAGTTGCTTCTATTTCAAATAAATCACCTTTGGCAACAACTCCTTCTTTCACTAATTCTTGTGTGCGACTTAGTTGTTCTTGCGTTACAGCATATTGTGCTTTGTTTACTTTTAAAGATTCTTTATTGAATAATATTTGTAAAAATGCTTGTACAACTTGCAACGAAGTATTGTCTTTAATATCATCAATTTGATATTGATTTGCCAATAAAGCCAAATTTGCTCTGTGCAAACGGTTGATGTTTTGCAATCCATTATAAATAGTAATGTTTGCATTTAATGATCCACTGGAACTCTGAGTTGTTGCTGTAACGTTTTGTCCAGTAACTGGGTTTGGGTTCAAACCAATGTTCCAAGAGTGCGAAATTGACGAATTAATGGTAGGTAAAAATGCGCCTTTTGCATCACTTTTATCAATTTCCGTATTTTGTCTATCTAGCTGTACTAGCTTTATTGAGATATTATTTTCTAATGCGTAATCTACACATTCTTTTAAGGTCCATTTTTTTTGCGCATTTACCGCAGTAATAGATCCTGTGATTAGTAATATATATATTAAAACTCTTTTCATGTTGTTCTCGTTAATGTATTTTTTTTGTGTTAATCGTTAGTTTCATCGTCTTCGCTTTCGTCATTTTCTTTCTCCTCATCTTCTTTTTTGATCGCTTTTACGTTCCAAACTTTTATTTCATCACCTTCCTCTATTCCTGAAAGAATTTCGATGTTTTTTCCATCAGAGATTCCAAGTTCTATGTATTTTTTCTCAAATGTCTGATCACCAGTTTTGATTTCTACATAGGGTTTGTCATCGTTTCTAGAATCAAAACGTAATAACGCTTCGTCTATTACTAAAACATCTTCTTTTTTCTCCAACTCAATAGAAGCATTTGCACTGTATCCTGCTCTGATAAAAAATTCATCATCAAGTGAAACATCTGCTTTTATTTTGAATTGAACTGCGCCACTTTCTTCTACACCTTTTGGTGCTACAAATGTAAGTTTTGCATTGAATTCTTTGTTTTCAATAGCTCCTAAACTCACTTTTAATTCAGAGTTAGGTTTTAGTTTTCCAACTTCGGCTTCATCAACTTTTCCTTCAAAGATCATTTTTCCAAGATCGGCAATTGTAGCAATACTTGTTCCTGCGTTGAACGTGTTACTTTCAATTACTTGATCTCCTTCTTTTACAGGAATTACCAATATTGTACCAGATACAGTAGCTCTAATGTTTGTATTGGCTGATGATCCTCCAACCGAACCTTTTTTGATAATTTGCAAATCACTTTGCGCATTTCTTAAGTTCTGTTTTGCTTGGTTGTATGATAGCTGTGCATTTTCAAATTCTTGTGAAGATATAATTCCTTTATCAAATAGTGTTTTGTTTCTGTCAAAAAGAATTTTTGAATTATCAAGTACAATTCGCAAATTCTTGATTCCATTTTTTGCACTGTTTAATGATTGCTCATTTGGCACTACTTTGATTCTTGCAATTAAATCTCCTGTTTTGATTTTGTCACCTTCTTCAACAAATATTTTTTCAATGATTCCAGAAATCTGAGGTTTAATTTCTACTTCGTCTTCTGGAATTACTGTTCCAGCGGCTACCGTTTTTCTAACGACTGAAGATCTAAACGGTTTTTCTGTTTCAAATACTTCAACATTTGTTTTGTTTGATGAAATAAAGTAACCTGCAGCGGCAACTATTGCTACAACAAATAGGAATAGGAATAGTATTAATAAAAATTTTTTCATTTTTTTGGTTCTTAAATTATAATTTGATATTGATTGATGTTATGGTTATTCTTCTCGTAATGCTTCAATGGGTCTTACACTAACTGCTCTTTGTGCGGGTATGAGCCCAATGAGCGATCCGAGTGTAATCATGATTAGTAATGCCATTCCTATGTATTCCAAACTTACTGTAGGATTGAGGAATGGGAAATCTTCTATATTCTTTGCGAGCGCATTAATTCCTCTTAAAGAAACACCTCCTGCAGTGATTCCTAATGTTCCTGCCAATAAAGTTAGAAACACAGATTCTAATATAATTTGCCCACGAATTTCTCCAGGTGTTGCACCCAAAGCTCTTCGAATTCCGATTTCTTTGGTTCGTTCTTTTACTGTAATTAGTAGGATGTTTCCAATAGCAATAACTCCTGCTAGTATGGTTGCAATTCCTACAATGAGTGCTGTAAATTTTAATCCTTTTACAAACCCTGTGATTTTACCAAACATTTCTCCAAAGTTGGCAGAACCAAAAGCTCTTTCATCATCAGGATGTACTGTATATCTTCGTTTTAGTAATGCCTTTACATTTGCTTCAACTTTTACAATGTCTTCATCTGGATATCCAGCAATAACCATCCAACTGATACGATCTCCTGAGTTGTATACTTTTTTGAATGTTGTAAATGGAATAAAAATTGAATCATCTCCTTCAAAGAAGTCGGTTGTATTTTCTTTGTACACTCCAACTACTTGAAAGTACACATTACTAATTTTTATGTATTGTCCTATCGGATCTTCGTTTTTATCAAATAACTCCGTTAAGATACGTTCACCTATGACACATATTTTTCGATTGTCATCAATATCTTTTTGATTTAGGAAACGTCCTTTTCTTATTTTTTTTCTGGCTATTTTATCTATAATTGGATAATCTCCAAAAACTTTATAACTGCCTGATTTTGTATTATTAACAACTAATGGTGCTGCTGCTCCAAAAACTCCTCTTGCATTACGTGGTGCAACAAAATCAACACCTTCTATTTGATTTGCAATTCTGTAGGTATCGCTTAATTCTAATCGTATACCTCTATTTCTATTGAATCCTCCATAGGGCATTCCTGTTTGTTGTCCCCAAAGAAATATACTATTGGTTGCCATGCCTTTGAAAGCATCATCAAAACCATTTTCCATTCCTTTTGCGGCTCCTTGTAATACGATGAAGAGAAAAATTCCCCATAATACACCGATTATCGTAATAGCCGTTCGTAATTTGTTTTTGCGAATAGCTCCGAATATTTCTTGCCAAGTATCTCGTGTGAATATAAATTTCATCTGTGTTGTCTTTTCATTTTCGTGTTATTCGTCTCTTAACGCTACAATTGGTTTTACTTTTGCAGCTCTCCTCGCTGGAATGTATCCTGCTATTAACCCTGAAATGATTAAGATAACTGTTGCCCAAATAATGGTTCCTTGACTTACGTTTGGATTGGTTATAAACCAATCTTCCAGTTCGGTTCCCATGGAATTTAAAATATAGTTTCCTAGTAAAATTCCTAAGTAACCAAATAGCATTGTTATGATTAATGTTTCTTGTAATATCATTCCAATTACGGAAGCTGGTGTAGCGCCTAACGCTTTCCGAATTCCGAGTTCTTTGGTCCTTTCTTTTACAATGTACACCATAATGTTACTGATTCCGATAACTCCCGCAAGAAGCGTTCCTATTCCGATAACCGTTACTATAATTTGTAATACATTGGCAATTGCTAAGTTTTGTTCTAAGTCTTCAATTACACTACCAATATAAATTCCGTTTTGATCACTCGGTGCTATATTGTGTTTGTTTTTTAGGAATTTTTCAATATCTTTTGAAAGTCTTCTAGCTCCAGAAGCACCTAATTCCATGTTATACGACAAGTTGATTTGATCAATTACTTCTGTATTTTTATAAATCAGTTGTATAGTACTTACTGGCATGTAAATATTTCGTTCTTCTCTATCGCCTCCAGCATCACTAAAGACTCCGACAACACGGTAAATGATTTTGTTTAGGGAGATAAATTTCCCGACTGCATTTTCTTTTCCAAATAAATCTTTTTCTACCAAGCGACCAATAACAGCTATACGTGCATCATTTTTAATGTCGTATTCATTGATGTATCGTCCTTTGTCTATGATTGTTTTTTCTAGGTATTTGTGATCTGGATGTACTGCTCTTACATTGTACGAACCGTATTCACTTTTATATTTTGCTGTAACGCCTTTGTAAACACGCGCTGTTGTGTATTCAATACGATCACCAAATTTTTCTTTGATAAGTGCTAAGTCTTCATTTTCAAACTCAATTCTTCGGTTTTCTTTGAAACCTTTGAATGGTTTTGTGGCAACTCCTGGGTATATGAATAGTGTATTTTGCGCATCATCCTGAAAGAATTTGTAGAATGTATTTTTGAGTCCATTCCCCATTCCGAATAATACTGTAAATATCAAAATTCCAAGCGTAACTGTAAAACCTGCCAAGAGCGTTCTTAGCTTGTTTTTGTTGATGGTTTGGAATATTTCTCGCCAACGATCTAAATCAAACATATTGTGAAGCTCTTACTTGTTCTACCTTTTTATCTTCTAAGATTTTACCATCTTTCAGCATCACAATTCTTTTTGTCATATCTGCAATATCTGGTTCGTGCGTTACCACCAAAATCGTTTTTCCTTCATCGTTGATACTTTGAAGAAAGTCCATTACTTCGTATGATGTTGTTGTGTCTAAAGCTCCTGTTGGCTCATCAGCTAGTAATACTTTTGGCTCTGAAGCAAGTGCGCGCGCAATTGCGACACGTTGCTTTTGACCTCCGGAAAGCTCACTTGGTAAGTGATGTGCCCAATCGGCTAGTCCTACTTTTTCAAGATAGTATAGTGATTTTTCTTTTCTAATTTTTCTGGGAATTCCTTGGTAGTATAATGGTAATGCAACGTTTTCAGCGGCATTTTTATAATTGATTAAGTTGAATGATTGAAATATAAATCCTAAGAATTTGTTACGGTATACAGCCGCCTTTTTTTCACTTAAATTTTTGATCGGAACATTATCTAATTTATATGAACCTTTATCCAGTAAATCGAGCATTCCGATAATGTTTAGCAATGTAGATTTTCCAGATCCGGAAGAACCCATTATTGAAACAAATTCTCCTTCTTTTATATCAAGATTGATTCCTTTGAGTACGTGAAGTTCATTGCTTCCCATACGATAGGATTTGTGTAATTCATCAATTTGAATCATGATTGGGTGGTTTAGTTTTTCACAATATTACATATTTGTCATTATAACTGTTATTAATATTGTGTTAATCTTATTTTGTTATAAGACTACTCAAAAATGATTTCGTTACAAAAAAATTAGTTTTTTTTTGCGCCTGCTTTTTTATTGTATGTTTTGTAGATGTAAATTCCGAGTATTGCAACTAGTATATACGGAATCGCCATAAGATATACGATTCCATTATTGACTCCTTTTGCTTGTGATTGGTCTGACCCAGATTCTAAGACAGCTCTACACATGGCACATTGTGCTTCAAGCGGAATAACACTTAGCAGAAATAGTGTAAGTATGAGATATATTAGTTTCGTATTACGCATAGTATGGAGAAATCATTACATATACCACTACACCTGTAATTGCTACATATAGCCAAATTGGAAACGTAATTTTTGCAATTTTTTTATGCTTGTCAAAACGCTTTGCCAATGCTTTTACATAGGTAATTAAGACCAACGGAATGATAGCAATACTTAATACAATGTGTGTTATTAGAATAAATAAATAAATACTTTTAATGATTCCTTCACCACCAAAACTAGTAGATTCTGAAGTCATGTGATATGCTACATACATTCCTAAGAATGCAACAGAAAGTCCAATACAGGTTTTCATTAAGTTTTCGTGCAACTTAACTTTTTTGTTTTTGATTGCAATTACAGCGGCTATTAATAAAACTGCTGTAATTCCGTTGATTGTTGCATAAATTGGTGGTAAAAACATTAATGGCGTTGCGCCTTCAATTTTTACACGAAATAGAATAGCCACTACCAATGGAATTGCAATGGATAATAGTATTATCCATAGTTTGTATTTCTTTTCTACATCATTCGTTGTTTCCATACAATTTTATTCTTTTTATTCTTCGTCTAATAAATTTTGAATGTCTTGCTGCAGCATTTTTATTTCTGCTTCGTCCGTTCCTTGGTAATATACTTTCGGATTTCCATGATTATCTTGTCGTGAACGAATGAAGCCGTTTTTGTCAATTAAAGCAAAGAAGCCTTGATGCTCAAATCCGCCAGCAACTTCTGGATTGATTCCTGTAAAGATATTGAATCCTGTGTTTGATAGCTGATGAATGTCTTCCATATCGCCTGTTAGAAAATGCCAATTGAGTGATTGTACACCATACCGTTCTGCATATTCTTTTAATACTTTTGGCGTATCAGTTTCAGGATCTATCGTAAATGAAGCAATGGCAAAGTCGTCTCTTTTGTGAAATTCTTCATCCAATACGCGCATGTTGCTGTTCATTACAGGACAAATGGTAGGACAGGTTGTAAAGAAAAATTCCATTACGGTAACTTTTCCTTTAAAATCTTCATTTGAAATTTCTAAGTTATCTTGATTCGTGAATAGAAAATCTGGAACACTACGTGCTTTTCCATCAATTTTTAGATAGCTTAATTTTGTATTTCGCTCTGTTCCTTCAATATTCATTCTATCTTTTTCAACAATGCTTTCACTTTGCACTCTATCTACAATTTTTGGGATAAATATGATTCCAAAAACTAAGATTATAGCCGCAATTCCTATGTATGAATAATTTTTTTTCATCTTATTCTTTTTTGTCTGACTTTATAACTTCTTCTCTTCTATTTTGCGATTGTTCTTTTTTAGATTTCCCTCGATATTCTTCAAATAGAATTCGGATATCATCAGTCATTTTTCCTGAAAGTTCAGAAATCATAATCGTATTGTACCCATAAAGCATGTACGGATCTTTTTCTTCTTTAATTTCAGCAGTAGACCTATCATCAAAACGCCCGCGCATGTTACGATCTTTGTCTATGATGTATACGTAATCAGAACTATTGTATCCATCCAAGACTAACGGAGATTCCAATTCGTCAAATATTCGCCTGAGTTCTTTTTCATCTACTTCAACAAAGTTCCAAGATTTTAGTTCATCTGCAAAACGACTCATTTCATACTTTAAACCCTTTATTTCTTCTTCTTGCCCTGGCAATACTAACATTACCAATTGAAAATGTTTGAATCCACTAAATCGCTTGTATATTTTTTGATTTAAGTTTAAGACATTTATCTTTCTATCTTTTACATTAGAACCAAGAAATCCAAGGATTGTGATTTTTCCATCAAATTGAATAGCATTATTTTTTTCGATAGATTTATAATTGACTAATTCTGCTACTTCATGTTTACCTATTACAGGTAGCGGATCGTAATTATGTGTAGTAAAAAGAAGAAGGAGTACAATAGCTACTGGCAATAGAAATAAAATGGCTAATATGATCTTCTTTTTCATCTTCTTGAATGTTATAAATAGTTTGAAATACAACAGTTCCTTATTGAATTTACACACTATTTTTTTGATACTGCAAAAATAAAAATCGGTTTGCGATTATGCGCTATATTTTCTCGTTTTTTTTACTTTTTGATAGCTTTCGCAAAAGAATTAACAACTTAACTTTACGTCTTCAATAAAAGAACTGAATTCGTAGGTATTGGGTATAAAAAAAGACGGTGTAAAACCGTCTTTTTTTATGATATATTTTTCTGTCTTTAGAAATTCCACTTTATGAAACCGTTTGTTTTAACGCCTTCAATATAGGAGCCTTCTTGTAATAAGATGAATATTAAATAGGCAACTAAGAATATTCCTGTCCAAACAATAGCTCTTCTAAATGAACTTTTTTCATCACGCAAGTGCATAAAGTCCCAAGCAATGTAATATGCTTTTACTAAGGTAAGAATGATGAATATCCAGTTTAATGTTTTCATTCCAAGAATATAGCTCTCCGTTAAAGCTGCTGGCTTCCATATACCTAATACTACTTCTATTATTGTAATGATAGATAAGAAGATAAGTACACCCCAAATTTTCTGGATGTTTGACTTGAACTTTAGCGTTCCTCTGAATATTGCTAATTTATGTGTGTTATCGTGTCCCATGATATAGTATGATGCTCTTACTTTTAAAAATTAAACTAGGTAGAAGAATGTAAATACAAATACCCAAACTAAATCTACAAAGTGCCAGTAAAGTCCAACTTTTTCTACCATTTCGTAGTTATTTTTTCTTCTGTCGTATGTTCCTAAGATTACGTTGAAGAAAATAATAATATTGATTAATACTCCTGAGAATACGTGAAATCCGTGAAATCCTGTAATAAAGAAGAAGAAATCTCCAAAGAGTCTGTTTCCGTATTCGTTATGAATAAGGTTTGCACCTTTTACATATACAACTGCATTTTTCAATGCTTTTTCAGATTCAGCTCTTGTCAATACTCCTTTTTGTCCTGTTTTGTCTGCATTTACATATAAAGATTCAAAACGAGCGGCTTTTGCCACATCAGCTGGGTTTTCAGAAGCTTTTAATTTCGCAATGTTTGGCATTAACTCCTGCGTTCTAACTGCTAAATGTTTTTCATGATTAAATCCAGTGATTACATCTTGTACAGAGTATTCTGGTAATGTAGCCTCAGATGTAAACCATAATCCTGATTTACTTTCGTGCTGCACTCTTTCTTTATGAGAAGCTGTTACAAAATCATCTACAGAAACTCGATGCATTTTTTCATCGCCTTCTTCTAAATGTGTATCTACAAATTGAAGAATTTGACCACCTTTAGTTTCTAAAGCTCCATAAGAACCTTGAATAAAGTTTGTCCATTCCCAAGCTTGTGAACCTAAGAATATTCCTCCTCCAATGATTGTTAAGAACATATAAAAAGTTACTTTCTTCTTGTTCATGTGGTGACCAGCATCTACGGCTAATACCATTGTTACAGAAGAAGCAATTAATATAAATGTCATTAAGGCTACGAAGTACATCGGGTTGTCTCCATGTGAACCTGGAAAGTGATTGTAAACTTCATCCGCAATTGGCCAAGAATCAATGAATTTGAATCTTGAGAATCCGTATGCAGCTAAAAATCCTGAGAATGTTAGGGCATCTGATAACAGAAAGAACCACATCATCATTTTTCCATAGCTGGCGTTGAGCGGTTTGTTTCCGCCTCCCCAGACTTTACCTTCTGTACCTGTATTTGAAACAGTAGCTTCCATAAAAAGTATGCATTTTTAAAAAATTGTTCAAATTTACGTTTTTTTCTTATCTAAAGAAATATAAAAATAAAAACAAGTAGACCCACAGAAAATCTAGGAAATGCCAAAACATTGCACCTAGTTCTAAACCAAGTGTTTGCCCTTGTTTATACTTTTGTTTAAAATGATTATAAATTACAACCAATAGTACTAAAATCCCAGCTAGTACGTGTGCTAGGTGTGTAACTGTTACAATGTAAAGGAAAGATGTTGTTACCGTACTCCCTTTTCCTGTAAAATGATATCCACTTTCAATAATTTGTGCGAATCCTGCAAATTGCGAAATTACAAACACAATTCCGAGCGCTAATGTTACTAAAAGATATATACTTGTTGTTTGATGTAATCCTTTTTGAATTGCCCTTTTTGCCAAATGAAATGTAACACTACTTATTAAAATAGCAATGGTACTAATGTAAAATGCATTTGGAATTGAAAAGTCATTTAACCAATCTGGACGTTCTTTACTTACAATATAAGCACTTGTCAGACCTCCAAACATCATAAACATACTTACCATAGCAAACCACAACATCATTTTTTTTGATCGTGCTTGCTTTTCTTGAAATGTTCCTTGCGTTAAATCCATTTGTTATTATATAAATTTATCTACTACAAATACTATCTGTATTAATGTAATGTATGCAACACTTGCTAACATTAATGCTTTTGCCGATTTATCATCCATATTCTGATATAGCTTCACGCCATAATACAATAATCCGATTCCGATACTAAATACAATGATTGCCGCTGGAATTGACAAAGTTAATGCTCCTGTAAGTCCTGTAGCTGGAAATATAGAAACGAGTATCAACCAAATGGTATACATTAGTATTTGTAAAGCTGTTGCTTTGTTTTTCTTTCCGGTTGGCAACATAAAGAAGCCTCCTTTTTTATAATCTTCAAAAAGAAACCATCCAATTGCCCAAAAGTGTGGAAATTGCCAAAAGAACTGAATCATAAATAATGTTCCTGGCTCTATTCCGAAATCATCAGTTGCGGCAACCCATCCTAACATAAATGGTATTGCTCCAGGCAACGCGCCAATAAATACAGCTAATGGTGTTTTTGTTTTTAGTGGCGTATATACACATGTGTATAAAAAAATGGAAATAGCTCCAAACATTGCTGTTTTAGGATTAACAACATATAACGTTGCTATTCCCAATACGGTAAGAATTGCGGCAATGGTAAAAGCAACATTGACAGACATGCGTCCTGAAGGAATAGGCCTGTCTTTGGTACGATCCATTAACGCATCTAAATCACGTTCAATGATTTGATTGAATGCATTGGATGCACCTACCATAAAATAACCTCCAATTGCTAGTAAAGCTAGTACTTTGAAGTCAACACCAGTAGCGCCAACACCAAGCAAATATCCCGCCAAGGAAGAAAAAACAACGCTTATAGCTAGTCCTACTTTTGTAAGCTGTTTAAAATCTTCAAGGATCGAAGTGAATGAGTATGTTTTTTTGATTGTATTCAATGCCGTTTTCATCAACCTTTCTAAATTCCTGCAAAGATAAACTAGAAATCCTTTGTATGCAATGATTTTCAAACAGTTTTACAGCTTTTCTAAATAGATATTGTAATTCTATTTTTATCTTTGGAAAGGATGTCGATTTTTTAACGACTATTGCTTAAAATTTATACGTTATGAAATTTCAAAAAATTACACTTGTTTTTGCCTTTTTATTGTTTTCATTTTCTGGGTTTTCTCAAAAGAAAGAAGTACAGATTAAAGTAACTAAAGTGAGCGATAGTATTTATATGCTTGTTGGACAAGGTGGAAATATTGCTATTTCCGTTGGAGCAGATGGTGTTTTTATGATTGATGATCAGTTTGCGCCCTTAACACCCAAAATTTTAGCCGCTATTAAAAGTGTCACTGACAAACCTGTAAAGTTTTTGATTAATACACATTGGCACGGCGATCATACTGGTGGAAATGAAAATATGCAAAAAGAAGGTGCTGTTATTGTAGCCCATGAAAATGTTAGAAAACGCATGAGTGTTGATCAGTTTAATAAAGAACGAAATAGAACAACTCCTGCTTCACCAAAAGAAGCATTGCCCGTGATTACGTTTTCAAAAGATGTTTCATTTCATTTTAATGATGAAGATATTTTTATTTTTCATGTTCATGAAGCGCATACAGATGGTGACGCTATGGTATATTTTACAAAAAGTAATGTATTGCACATGGGCGACACGTATTTTCAAGGAAAGTATCCTTTTATTGATTTGAATTCTGGCGGAAGCACACAAGGATATATTGCCGCTATTAAAAAAGCATTATTGTTGATAAATGAAGATACGAAGATTATTCCTGGACACAGAAATGTTTCAGACAAAATGGCTTTGCAAACATATGTAGAAATGCTTCAAGAGATTGAAACAAATATTCTTGCAGAAATTAAAGCTGGTAAATCTGAAGAAGACGTCACTAAAAACACTTCACTCACAAAAAAGTACGATGATTTAAAGTACGGTGATTGGTTTATTACTGGAGAAGTTTTAAGAAAAACTTTCTATCGTAGTTTACAAAAGAGCAAGTAAATTTTTAAAGTTTACCATAATTAGCCCAGCTATTCCAAAAAACATACAACTAAGTAGAAATACTGGATATTCTTTTACAATGTAACTTGAACTTCTTTGTTTTTTATATACTGAGACATCTAGTGACTTGTACCCGAGATAAATAAATGGTACAACCATCACAAAAATAACAATAAATTTGATCATTTTTTAAAATAGGTTTGGCAGGCACACAAGAATGTATCTTGTGAATTTTAGTATTTCATCGAGGCTATCTTCACAAATCTAAGAAAAATTTTGAAAACTTCCATATTAAAAATCTAAATACCAATTAAAAATATCAGTTCGGATTCCTAAGGAAAGCCATGTTGTATTTTCTTTGAAATCTACAAGCGTATTTGCTTCCGGATTAAAGCTTCTGTAGGTGAGATTTGCAAAGATTTTCAGGTTTGTTTTTGGGTTGATAATATAACCCGCATGTAAGTCTGCCAAAAATACATTGGTTTTATTTCCTTGTAGCAATTCAATTCCTGTATCGCCCACTCTTTCATCATTATCAATAAATATATTCCCTCCATAACTTGCCGCATCTGTTGCAGGGTCGAAGTCTAATCCACGTTGTCCGTAAATCATTTTAGCACTTCCGTACCAACGATTGTAGTTGTAACGTGCAATTCCGATAACTTCTCTAAAGTTTGCGCCCCATAAATGCGCTAGAGATTGATTGTTATGACCATAATTTGTAGCTACTTCATTATGCGAATACGTATACGGACGCACTTGATTGTATTCAAATTGTAAGAGTAAATTGTCTACTTTAAATGCGTTGTAATATTTCGCGCCAAGCTGAAAACCGTATTTATTTTTCCAACTTTGATTTCCTGATTTGATATCATTTAATGAAAACTCATCCAAAATAAATTGCCCATAGAAATTTACATTGTCATTCCATTTGTATTTTGAGCTCAATCCTACGATTGCATTTCCAGCTCTGGAACCTGTAGAAAATTCTATAGCTCTGTAAAATATGACTGGATTTATGTAGTTAAAGTCAAATCCGCGATTGTTGTCATTTTTCCAAATTACAGATTCAAATAAACCTATGTTTAATTTTTTGGAAACATTCCAACTTAGGTAATGATTTGCAATGTATTTGGTTAAGAATGCACCATCTTCCGTAACTTCTGGGCGCACATCACGCAACCACATCCAAGTGTTTGTGTATTTTATTTTCCAGAAAGATGTATTTAGCTTGAAAAACGGATACGGACTTGTGGCATCACTTACAAATAAGGAGCGATATCCGTCACCAATAAAGTTTTTTCCATGTCCTAATTGAACATTAAACATTTTGCTTGGTGCATACGATATATATCCTTCTGCAACTGGATAGTCATACGAATCTGTTTTAAATTCTTTTGCGATACCACGCCCTGGAATGATTGCAGGGTTTCCTCCAGCAGGCTTTATACTTTCTGCATATCTGTTAAAGTAATCAGCAAATCGTCCTTGACTTTCAAATACAGTAGCTGAAAAGTTTAAGTTTTTCCCTAAACCACCTTGCACTTGAACTCCTCTCGTGTTGTTGTATGTATAATCTACTTCACCATCTGTGTTTTTACCAAGTTGTAAATCTAAAATAGGATCGATTACAAACCAGTAGTCTTTTCCCTTGACAGTAACCATATGTTCATTCCAAAGTTTTCGACCAACCCAAGTAGATTTATTTTTTTTTAGTTTGGATTGTTGTGCATTGAAATCGTAATACGAAGCGACCGTATTATATAAGTATGGTTTTGAAGCCGTATGACTGTTTGTGCCAACCATGTTAATTTCTTGATCAAAATACGCATACATGTCATGAGAAAAAGGAATGTTTAAGTTGCTATTGTATAATTCGTCTTTGTATGTTTCTAAGGAATCATTTACATTCTCAAATTCTTTTTTGGCGGCAACCAAGAGTTCATTTTCTTTTTCTTCTTGTGTTTTAACGACTTCAATTGCATCTTTACTTTCCATCGGAATGTTTAGTTGCATTGTAAATTGCATGTATGTTTCTCTACCACTATAGGTTGCAGGTTTCACTTTTGGTAGCATGTCAAAAACGCGCTTTATTTCTTCTTTGAGTTCGTTGTAAGTAGCTTCAACATATAGAACTTTAAATTTTCCTTTTTGTGTAACTTCAAACAGAAACACCATTTCTCCCGTATAATTATCTTTCGTTATAATTTCTGGAAGTTTGAAATTTTTATCGATGTATGATTGCAACGTTGTATTGAAACAATTTGCTAAGTTTTCAATGTCTTCATTTTCACATGCTGGAAATACAGGATATTTTTCATAATCACTAGTAGATGTTTGTCCGAAAGCAATTTGAATTCCAAAAAAAACAAGTAGAGAGAGAGCCGTTTTAAGTCGGTACATATTTGAGGTTTTATGAGTCCGAAAGATAGTATATTTTGGTAAAAACTAATCTATTGATTTTATTTATGATGTAGTAAAGATGGAAAAGAAATGATTTTTAGAGATAATGAGAGCTTAAAAAACAGTAAAATCCACAGAATCAGGCAGAAAAAAGCAACCATATAACGATAATATGCAGAAATTAGCTGTTTAAAAAGCTGTGTACGTTAGTTTTTTGTACTTTTGTAATATACTTTTTGATTAAATGACCTTTGTAAGTCTTGGTAACATTTACAAAAGGCTTTAAGTTGACATTTTTCATAATAATCGGTTTTAATGTTAATGTAATGATATGTCACAGAGAGTATACCTAAAAAACCGAGTTAATAACTCGGTTTTCCTTTTTTTAGTATACTATGTAATGTTGTGATTAATTCACAATGAAGTTAATAGGTAGTGTATATTTCACTTTTACATTTTGTTTTCTTTGTTTGCCAGGCTCCATTTTAGGAAGCAACTTTACTACTCGTTCTGCTTCTTTTTCAAGTTTTGGATGTGGTCCACGAGATTTAATTTCAGATACAACTCCATTTTCGTCAATTGTAAATAATACCGTGATTCTTTTTCTACCTTCTCCAAGATCTAACTCGTCAACTAAATTTGTATTAAATTTTCTGTTGACATGTTTCTGAATTTTTTCAGACATACATTTTTTAAGTTTTGCCTTTGAAGATTTATACTTTTCACACCCTGGAAATACAGGTGCATCTTCAATCATTACAAAAGGAACAACTGGGGTTTCCTCTGGTCCTTCATCCACAATTACAGAGTTTGGATCGAACGGCTCCGTTACTTCAATAGGATCTTCTTTTGTATTGATTACCACATCTTTCAGCTTCGTATCATCATCTACAGACTCAACTTTATCATAGATAATTTTAGATTCCACTTTTGGTTCTGGTTCTTTGATTTCCTTAACAACTTTTTGTTCCACTCTAAAATCTTCCATCACATACGTGTCTGGATCTTGAATTGGAGTTGCGTCGGCAACTTCTTCTTGTGCAACAGCTGTTTGGACTTGAAATACTGTGTAGACTAAAAATAAACTCAGCATGAGGCTGATAGAGAATCTTAAAAAAGGATTTTTTTGAATGCGGAGATCGTCCTTTTTTGCTAGGTGACTTTCGCGTACACCTTTTCCGCTCACATCTTTGTTGTGATTAACTTTGTTCATAATACATCGGTTTTAATGTTAATGTTGTGTTAATCACAAGAAGCATACCAAAACAAAAAAAGTCCGAGCAAATGCTCAGACTTTTTATGTTTTGTGTGTGTATGTTGTTACTGTACTTTGAAAACTATTGGTAAGTTGTATGTTACTTTTACAGTTTTACCTCGTTGTTTTCCTGGCTTCATTCTAGGTAAACTCTTTACTACCTTTTCAGCTTCTTTAGCTAATCTTGGGTGTGGAGCTCTTGAACGTACACCTGTAATATTTCCTTGTTTGTCAATTGTAAATACTACATATATTTTCTGTATACCTTCTAAATCTAAGTCAGAAGCAAGTTCTGTATTAAATTTTCTGTTTACGTGTTTTTGCACTTTTTCAGACATACATTTTTTTCTTTCTGCCTTACTTGAATATTTCTCACATCCTGGAAATATTGGTGCATCTTCAATAATTGAGAATGGTACGTCTTCAATTACTTCTTCTTCTTCTTCAATTTCTACCGTTTCTACTTCTTGAATTACTTCTTCTTGCGTAGTTTCTGTAGATTCAATTACAGTTTCTTCCACTTCTTCCTCATCTTCCACAACTTCAATAATTTCTGGAGCTGGTGGCGGCGGTGGCGGTGGCGGTTGTTGTAACTGTTGTGTCATGATCATTTCTTCCTCATCGTCTTCAAGCATTTGCGCAGCTTCTTGTTCTGCTACCTTGTCATATGCGGTCCATTCTATACCTTGCCATATTAGAAACGTCACTAACGCGAGTCCTAAAGCAAGGTAAAAAAAGCTACTATTTCTTAAATCAACATCTGGATTCTTCTTTGCTTCCATAATAATATTAGTTTTAATGTTTGCTAATTTAATTATTTATTAGCAAAAAAAACAATTAATTTTTCGTTTTTAACTTTATAATGCTTATTGAGTAATACTTTATCAAAATTCCTGCCACAATTGCTCCTATAGTATTTGCAAGTGCATCTTGCCAATCTCCTTGCCTATTTTCTACGAGTGTTTCTTGCATGATTTCTATAAGAACACCATAAAACACTGCAAATAATACACTTAGTAGCAATGCATTTTTTGACAAAAAAGAAGTTGTTTTTCCTTTTGTAAATGCTACAAACCAACTTATTGCGAATGTGAAATAGATGACTCCATGTATTATTTTATCCGCAAAAGAGAATGGTAATTTTGGCCCATCTTCAAGAGACACTAAACTTAAAAATGTAATTAATAGCGTCCAAACGATTGCCAGAGTTGATACTAGGTACTTACGCACCTACAACTTCTTTATAGCCTTCAGCATCAAGCAAATCGTCTATTTGTGACGTGTCACTGATTTTGATTTTTATCATCCAACCTTTTCCATAAGGATCTGTATTGACTAATTCTGGATCTTCTTCAAGTTCTTCATTAAATTCAGCAACTTCACCAGATAATGGCATGTATAAGTCAGAAACAGTTTTTACTGCTTCAACAGTTCCAAAAACATCATCTTTGGCAACTTCTTCATCTAATGTATCAATATCAACATATACAATATCTCCCAATTCACCTTGTGCAAAGTCAGTAATTCCAACGGTAGCTGTATCACCTTCAATTTTCACCCATTCGTGGTCTTTTGTATATTTTAAATCTGCTGGTATGTTCATTTTTACTATGTATATTTTGTTATCGTATAAGCAAATGTAATTCTTTCTCTTTAAGTTATCAACTCCAATTATTGTTAATTTCCAAAATTGTAACGAAGTGTAAAACCTGATCGTATTGTTGTTTGTGGAAACGCAGTAGATACTGCAAATTTAGAGAATGTATGATCGTAATAGAATAATGCTGTTAGGTTTTTACTAAGTGCATAATCTGCTGTAAATTTTAGTGACCATAGTGTTTGTCCCGCGGTAACTTGATTACTGAACAAATCTAAACTTCTGATAATTGTAATGTTATCACGCAATGATAAATCTGCTTTTAAGTTTAAATCTCCTTTTAAAGTTGTTTTCTTTCCTGCAATTCGGGTATCTATTCGAACATCTTTGAAACGATATCCTAATCCCATAATGTATTCGTTTCCGGCAACTTCTGTGAGCAAGTTGTTGTCAAAACTTAATGATAATGCTCTGTCTCGTTTTACTTCTGCTAAGATTTTGACAGAGTTTTTCATTTCAAAATCAATTCTAATTAATGGATTAAATTGCTCCACTAAGTTGATATTAGAGAATATGTTTTGATTGTGAAAATTCCCTCCTTGATCTACATTTGAAGCTGCAAACGGATTGGCCGCATCATAATCTAAGTTATTTCTAAATGAATTGATTGTATAGCTTGAACGATATCCGTGTGATAATGAGAAACGCTTGAAACGTTTTTTAAACCATTTTAATCGCATTAAACCTGTATACTTTATGGTCCAGTTTGGAATTGGCACATCTCTAAATGCTTTTAATTTTACATCATTTGCATCTTTTCCTGTATACGCCGCTAAGAAAGCTGGTAATAATACTGCTTGATTTGTTTTTCCATATCCATCAGGAAAACCATCACCATCTGTATCTGTTAGCGGTTGCCCGTTGGCAATTGCCAAACGTCTTGCAATAATTTCCCTATTGTCTTCAAATTGAGAGAATGTTTCTGAGTTGTCTGCATCACTTTGTTGAAACGCCGTTTTTATTAATAAGGTTGAAATTCCAAAGTTTCCAAATGTGTTTCCTGCACCATTTGGCGATAATGAAATGTATTCACCATTTTGCACATTGAACTGTTCAGAGAAGTTTTCAGAGAAGTTACGATTTGCAACTACGTCAATTTTAAGATCTCTTAAAGGTTCAACAGTTGCAGTAATGTCTAAATTTTTATTGTGAACTTGTGTAAATTGCTGGTTAAATTCTGTAAATTCTGTTAGATAACCTCTACGAGCTGCCTCATATCGAACATCAGCCTGACTACCAAACACGAATCCGACAGAAGGTTTTAAAGTACCAATGAACCCGATAGATGGTGTATATCCTGGTAAAACTTTACCATTATTTTCAGAGTAACTTATATTTATTCTTTTTACACTTCCTAAGATGTCAACAGCCGTATTGAATATTTTTGCTCCTACACTACTTTTAGAACTGTTATTCTTTTGATCAGCGGTGGCATTTGCTGGAGATCCAGGTTGCGATCTGTTTCCGCCTCTTAAGTTTGTTTTACGGTTTCCTTTGCGTTTTCTTTCCAATCCTATGTACTTATAGAATTTGGTCATATCAAGTGACGCATTTATGTTGTGTGTGTTTGCGTTTTGAATTGTATTTAAACGTTCTCCCGAAACTTCTTGTAATACATCCGAACCACGTTGCCAGTTAAAGTCACCTGTATATGTATAAGTAGCATTTATGAAACTGAATGTTGGAATTTTGTTTAGCGGCAATTCATATGTTAATTGCAATGATTGCGTATGTGTATTTGGATCACCAACATCCCAAAATCCGTCCCAAATTCCGTAATCTACATCAATATCACCATTTTCATCAAAATAGTTGTTCACGATGTTGTTATTTGCGGCTGTAAAATTGAAACGTAATGAGTTGGTTAGGTTATAGTTGATTGCATATGACCAATCGAATAGAAAATTACGTTGTTGTAATCGTGGTAAGTTTTCCAATTCAGCATCTGGCAATAAAGGATCTCTATATACTTGATCATTGAAACTTCTTGTAATATTTGAGTTTAATGAAATACTTGTTGGTAATGGATTGAAATTTAAGTCTTTTAACCATTTCCAGTATCTTCCTGTGAATAGAGAATCTGATTTTTTGAATGGTTCAATAGATGTTGGTTGAAAGTTGTAGTTGTAATCAAAACCAGCACGCACATTTTGGTCGCGTAATGATTTTATTTCATAATCATGATGTTCAATTTCGTTGTATGAGTATGATAATGTAAAGTTTTCAACATCGTAGAAACGTGGTTTTTGCTCCGCACCTCTTTCTTTTCGAACCCCAATAAAGTTGATACTTTTTCGTTTTGTGTAGCTTATTGCTTCTTCTGTGATTCTGTCTTTCTCCTCCTGAGTTTCCGCTAAGTCTAATCGATCTTCTAAGCGAATATCTTGATAGAATGGATCAAATTCTGGCGTTATTATTTCTTCTCCAATACTGTAATTGAATGGAATTTTTACGCCCCATTTTTTCGGCAATAATTGTCCAACATTTACATTGGTTACAATATCGTATTGTTTTACATCTTCTCTACTACGCTCATTTGGGGTTTGTTCTAATGTTCCGAAACCAACGGTACTTATTCTACCTGTTGCAGATACACTTGCAAAGTCAGCAATGTTTGCATCTAAAGAACCAACAGCTGCCCAACCACCTTCATTTTCTAATTCTGCTAAACGTAATTCGTTAAACCAAAATTCTCCACAAATTGGAAATCCACCAACAGGTGTATCCGTTGCATCTAAACTTTGTGCCGTTGCATTTTTTACACCAACCATCATAGAACGTACACGGCCAATTGTCGGATTACCAATAATGGCAATTCTCATACGCTCATCTGGTGAATAGTCTGCAAATTGATTGGTAATTGGTTCGGCATTTTCATTGTAGTATGCCGCTTGCGTAGCACCTAATGCATTGTTAAAGTTTGCCGCTTTTATTCGCGTAAGCAATGCCAATGGAATGTCAAATTCATTTTTCCACACATCTTCAGGTGAAGATTCATTGTCTAATGTAACATTTAGTGGAATTTCTATTTGATAATAGTTTTGTGTAAAATCGTTACCAATTCTTAGAAAAGCAACTGCTTGTTGATCTCCCAATTGGTTTGATTGCCCAACCAAAGATTCTGCATGGACAAACATTTTTAATTTTTTATACTGTCGTAAATCAATATCAATGTTTTTGAATACACCACGGGAATCTCCTGATTCCAAGTCGCATATTGACATTGCTAACGATTGTTCATTTTGACGTAATACCGTATTGTTGTTGTTTAATTGCTCACGAACAACTCCTGGAGGCGTTACATACCCAATTGGATCCTTGTTCGAGTTTTCTTCAATGTTTACAGTATTTACATCAAACTGCGTTAATTCGTCTCCACCAGTTTGTGGATCGTCACCATTTTCTTGTAACGTTAAGTTGTAACGTCTCCAATCTCCACGAATTAAGTCTAATGTTGCAAAACGTAATACTACAGGATCATCAAACCCAGTCATATACATACGAATGAAACGAATAGAACGTAAATCGTTTAATGGAATTTTTTCATCTGGCGTAACTGTTGCATCCGCAGATCTGTTAAAGTCTGCAATTGGAATTTTCACTTGTAACCAACGCGATTGTACAACGCCTTGATCTGGCGTTTCTGTACTCGTTACAAGTTCATTAATTACATAAGGTACGGATGTGTTGACAGTAGAATTGATTGGAATTCTGAATTGATAATAGTTATCAATTGTATTCATTGTTTGATCTCGGTTGATGTCTTCCACATCTGGAACCGTTGTTGATCCTCTATTGGTGTCAGATACTGCAATTGGCGAGTTTCCTTGAGTACCATTGAAGTTTTTATAACGTTCTAATACATTTCCGCTCGCATTTAAAAAGTATTGATAGTTATCTGCCGCCGGATCCGCTTCTCCTGCGTAGTTATCATATTTTGTTGCTTCTCCTGTATCATCCAATCCATCTAAACCAACATCTTGTACTTGTCTGTTTCCATCATCAGCATCAAACGCATAAACTAACGATTGTGTTTGTGGCACTACTCCCCAAGAAGTTTCTGTTACTAGTGGATTTAAGGCACCAGCTTCTGGCAATCCATTTTCATATTGTTTGCGACCATCTTTTAAAACATCTTCAGATATATTACCAATATTAAATACTAATTCTCCACTGATATTGTTAATTGAACCATCTTCATTGTATGTTGGATCCATCACCCAAAATTGTATGAATTCTACATTTGCTTGTTCAAAGTTTGTCGTAGTTACTGGTCGCATAATTCCCCCAAAGTTATCTTCTGGCAGTTGCGTGTCGAAGTTCGGATTGTTATTATATGGCCCTCTTTCTTCTGGATAGAATGCTAAGTCTAACGTGGTTTGTAACGTGGTTTGCCCGATAGCAATATCCGTTTGCGGGAATATTTCGTCTACAAATACTCTACGTGTTTCATTTGATGATAAATCACTATCATTTATTTCTCCTGGTGCTTGATTTCCGTAAAACACAGGATCAATAGTATACCACGCCATTTTTGCACGTTGATAACCAACTTGTATTTGATCGTTGGCAAATTGTCCTCCTAAGTTATCACCTAAGGTATTCCCAGGAGTTCCTGGCGCACTTGCTAAGAACCAACCTAACGGAGATTTGATATCAATGGTAGATTGTGCTCCTTCAAAATCATCAACATATGCAGTTGATTCTCCTGCGAAGTCAGCATTTTTTGGACTTCCAGGTGACAGGTATGCAAATTCTCCACGAACAGATACATTTGAAACAACATCAGTATCAATGTTTGGCAATTTATTTACCAATCGTGTTAAGAATGGTACTTCTGTTGAGTAGTTTGCGTTAAATCCAAAAATGGAATTGTTTAC
This sequence comes from Kordia sp., assembly GCF_965283645.1. GTDB lineage: Bacteria > Bacteroidota > Bacteroidia > Flavobacteriales > Flavobacteriaceae > Kordia. The sequence continues at coordinate 2,431,083 of NZ_CBDIPG010000001.1, forward strand.
AGGTTCTGCTCCGTAATTAGCTTTTTGTGTTATTGGTCGCTCATTTAAGTTTAAGAATGTTGCGCCAACTAAGAAATTTTTATTGAATTGATGTTCAACATTTATTCCTGTAAATCGTTTTGTTTGTTGTCCGAATAAAGAGTTGTTTTCTACCGAAACATCAATTGGCGTGTTTGAGGCTTTTAGTGCTTCATCTAATATTTGAACTCTTCCTAATTGATAGTTTACAGTATAGTCAATTCCTTCTTGTAATACTCTTCCACCTGCTGTTACCACAACCGAACCTCTTGGTACATTGAATGCTCCTAATGGGATTCCGTCTCCACCTTCAGATTTGTATCTACCTTTTAACTGGAATTTGTTGAGTTCAGCATCGTCTAACGCTCCCGCTTTTGTTTCTGCATACATTGATCGGTATACATATTTCGTTTGGTTTGCGTTGTAATCATTAGGATCGTCATAATCTTCCGCAACTGCATTACGTAATTTTTCGAATAGGTATTCTCCAAACGGCTCTACTTTCGTAAAGATGATTCGTCCAAACTCTTGATCAACCGTAATTCCTGGATAGTAATCAAAGAAACCATCTCCACCAGCTTGTGGGTTTTGATAGATATCTAATCGATCTAAATTGAATACTTTTAATAATATTTCATCCTGAACATCTGCAGGAAGTGCTGGTCCACCTTCTACTGCTGTAATGTAGTTTACTGGTGATGGATCTGTATATAGGATGTTTAATCTGAAATCATCTGGACTTAGTTGATATGCATTGGTTGCGTAGATATTTTTCATCATTAAGTCCCAAATAGGATCATCTACTTCCGTAACACTACTTTTTAATAGTTTTACAACTAAGTTTTGATTTTCTATTTGTGTTGGATTTCCGTTTACGTCTGTATTTGTTACCTGTGTAGCATCTATTCCTCCATTGGCAAATTCACCTACTTGATATACTTGCCCATTAGCAGTATATTGGAAGGCAACGGCTAATACTTCATCATTACTTAAACGTTGATTTAAAGAAATATAACCAAGTTTTGTACTGATTTGGTATTCGTTTTCGTTAAGTTTTCGAGCATTTTCAAGATATACATAGTCAAATCCTTCTTGCACATTGTTTGATAAAATTCCAAATCCTTGCTGAATGGTTGCAATGTCTCTTATCTGATCTGTTAAAACAGAACCTGTACCTATTGCTTCTGGGTTGTAATCATTGTTTTCATTATCGGGAAATGCGTCAGGGTTTGCTGAGTTAAAAAATACGCCTTGCCCTGGAAATGGTGCCGATTGGATTATTTTTGTTTTATCAGGATTGGCTTCTCCTAAATCTTGTAAACCAACAATATTTCTAACATTTTCAGTTCGTGCAGACCTGTTTGTTACCCAAACTTCAACTCTTGTAATTTCTACAGGAGTGTTTTCAAATGGATAGTTTTCTAAAGCTACATCGTATCGATCTCTAAAGTATTGTGCTAGGAAAAAGTGACGATCTTCATCATAGTCTAATGCAAAAAGTTCAAATTCTTCAATGGTTCCTCCACCTTGGGCTGTAATTGTTCTGGTTTGCGAACGCTGCTCAGAGAAAACTCCTGTAACACGTGTATTTCCAAATTTTAATTCTGTTTTTACACCAAATAAACTTTGCGCTCCCGTAATTAAGGAACTGTTTAATGGCATACTCACGTTACCAACTTCAATTTTTTGAAGAATATCATCTTCCGTTGGTGAGTATTCTAATTTGATTTGATTTTGGAAGTCAAACGTAGATTCTGTATCGTAGTTAGCGGTTACTTTTAATCGTTCCCCAACTTTACCCAATAAACTTAAACTGATGCGTTGATCGAAGTCGAAACTTAAATTGCTTCGGTTTCTTGGTGATAATGCTGGATTGTCATTTTTTTGGAAACGAACTCCCAAATCCATTGCTACCGAACCTTGTGGAATTACTTCTATGGTATTTCCTCCAAATATACTTTCGAAGAATTTGGAGTTGATTGGAAATATAGGTAATAAGTTTTTTTGTGCATCTTCAGAACCGTCTTTTTTACCTGAAATTGCATCTAGTTTTTCTTTGAAGTACCCTTTCATACTTTCCTTTAACAACAAATCACGATATTGTTTTGGTGTTAAGATTAAAGGATATCTGATATCAAAATTTGCAACAGATTCAGTGTAGATGTATCTGTCAATTTTAGGATCGTACGTGTATTTTAATACAATACTGGACGGATCTTTGAGTTTTATTTTACCCAAAGCATATCCTGTTTGCGTAGCTGTTGAATCTGGTGGCGTCGTTGTCGGTTCTTGCGCCACAAGTATCGTTGTAAATAACAAAGTAAACACGACAAGCGTGCTTTTTGCGGTTTTTGTTATTAGGTTGGTAATATTTTTCAAGGTACTTATAAGTTTTTTAATGCCAATTTGATCAATTCTTCTACACTTCCATTTGGCATTTCTTTAATTATTTTATCGAGGATTCTTTCAGATTGTTTTCGAGCAAAACCTAATACTTCCAAAGCAGATAACGTTTCTTCTTTGTTTGTATTGCTTTGAGACATTGAAACTTCTTCAAGATCGTATAATTTTAAGACTTTATCTTTTAATTCTATGATGACACGCTGTGCTGTTTTGGCTCCAATTCCTTTTACACTTTGAATGGTTGCCACATCAGCCGCACCAATAGCTTCACATATTTTTTCGGAAGTTAACGAAGACAACATTGTACGTGCTGTATTTGTCCCAATTCCTGAAACAGAGATTAATAAACGGAAAACAGCGCGTTCACTCTTTTGAAAAAATCCATAGAGTGCTTGTACATCTTCACGTACATAATGATGTGTAAATAGTTTTATATTTTCTTGATTCGGGATTTGAGAGTACGTCGTCAGAGAGATATTGATGAAATATCCTACTCCATTACATTCTATCACGACATCCGTTGGATTTTTCTCTACGAGCTTCCCTTGTATGTGAGTAATCATTTATCTGCAACTAGTTAAAGTTCCAAATGTAATAAATTTATTCACATTTACTTAACGATTTTTGGCTTTAATATATGATTTTGGTATACTAATCGTTTTTAAGATTCTTCTTTTCGTAATTGCCATTTTTCTTTTTCCTGTGCATCTACTACTACAACAGCCGCCATATTGATGATTTCATCTACACTTGCGCCCAATTGCAATATATGAACAGGCTTGCTCATTCCTAACATTATAGGACCAATAGAATCGGCTTTGTTTAGCTCTTTCATGAGTTTGTAGGTAATGTTTGCCGCATCTAAGTTTGGAAATACAAGCGTATTGACTTCTTTTCCTGCTAATTTTGAAAATGGAAATTTCTCGGCTAACATTTCTTTGTTTAATGCAAAATCTGATTGTACTGCGCCATCTACATTGATATCAGGATAATATCTGTGCAAATAATCAACGGCTTCGCCTACTTTTTTCGCTTTTTCATGATCTGATGAGCCAAAGTTTGAATACGATAACATGGCAATATTAGGTTCGAGTCCGAACATTTTTACCGTTAACGCTGTCATTTGAGCAATTTTTGCCAATTCGCGCGCAGACGGATCAATATTAATAGATGTATCTGACAAGAATATAGGGCCACGTTCCGTGATCATTAAGTTTGTGGTAGCTACTTTTTTAACACCTTTTGCTGTTCCTATAAGTTCTAGCATTGGTTTTACAACTGTTGGATAACTTCTAGAATACCCTGAAATTAATCCATCAGCATCTCCTTCATTCACCATCATTGCAGCAAAATAGTTACGCTCGCGCATTTTACTTTTCGCGTCAAGCATAGAAACTCCTTTTCGCTTTCTCGATTTCCAATAGATTTCAGCGTAGTGTTTTCTTTTTTCTCTTTGCTCGTTTTTTTTAGGATCGATGATTTGTACTTTCCCATCAAATTCTAGTTCTTCACAAAGTTCACGGATAATTTTTTCGTTTCCAAGAAGAATCGGAATCGCTATTCCTTCATCATATACATATTGCGCGGCTTTTAACACATCTAAATGATCTGCTTCTGCAAATACAATTCGTTTCGGATTTGTACGTGCTCTTTTGTGTAATAAGCGAATGATTTTATTGTCGGCTCCTAAACGCTGTAAGAGTTCTTCTTCGTACTTTACCCAATCTTCAATTGGTTCTGTAGCTACACCAGAATCCATTGCCGCTTTTGCAACAGCTGGTGGAATTTTAGCAATAAGTCGTGGATCAAATGGTTTTGGAATGATGTATTCTGTTCCAAAGTTGAGATTTGTTTCTCCGTAAGCAATGTTTACTTGTTCTGGCACTGGTTCTTTTGCTAGTTCAGCTAACGCTTTTACAGCCGCCATTTTCATTGCTTCGTTAATTTTGGTTGCTCTCACATCTAAAGCACCACGAAATATGAATGGAAAACCAAGTACATTGTTTACCTGATTTGGATGATCGGAGCGTCCTGTAGCCATGATGATATCTTCACGCGAAGCGATCGCTGCTGCATATGAAATTTCGGGTGTCGGATTTGCCATTGCAAATACAATTGGATTTGCCGCCATTGCCCGTAACATGTCTTGTGAAACGATGTCTCCAACAGAAAGTCCTAAGAAAACATCGGCTCCTTTCATTGCATCTGCTAAAGAATCAAAGTGTTTGTCTGTTCTGAAACGCGCTTGCATTGGCGACAAGTCGGTTCTGCCCTTGTGTAATAAACCATCCGCATCAAACATGGCAATGTTTTCCAGTTTCGCGCCAAGCGCCACATATAAATTCATACATGAAACTGCCGCCGATCCTGCTCCAGAAACTGCAAAACGTACATTTTCAATTTTTTTATCTGCCAATTCTAAGGCATTGATTAATGCCGCAGAAGATATGATGGCCGTTCCATGTTGATCGTCATGCATTACGGGAATATCTAATTCTTCTATGAGTCTGCGTTCTATTTCAAATGCTTCTGGAGCTGCAATATCTTCTAAATTGATTCCTCCAAACGTTGGTGCTATATTTTTTACTGTTTCTATGAATTTGTCAACATCTTTCGTATCTACTTCAATATCGAATACATCAATATCCGCAAATATTTTGAAGAGTAATCCTTTACCTTCCATTACAGGTTTTGAGGCTTCTGGGCCAATATCGCCCAAACCTAATACAGCCGTTCCGTTAGATATTACAGCTACTAAGTTTCCTTTTGTGGTGTATTTGTAAACGTTTGCTTTGTCTTTTGCTATTTCTAAACAAGGTTCTGCAACACCTGGTGAATACGCTAATGATAAATCGCGTTGGGTAGAATATCTTTTGGTAGGAACCACTTTGATTTTTCCTGGCTGTGGTTTCGCATGATATATAAGTGCTTCTCTCCTTTTACGTTCTGTATTACTCATATGAATGGGTTTCATCGCCTTTGGCTAGTTTGTCAATTGCTGGCAATATGAATTTGCAAATTTAAATGTCTGAGTTTAAAGGAAAAAATTTAATATGATTTCTTTGGTATTATTTAACGGAAAGTCTGTATATGAACTTATTATTTTGTTTTCAAAAAATTGATATTTCGTACCAAACCCGTATATTTTGTTCGCTTTACAGCAGATTTTTTAAAGATTTCACTGAATACTTCTTGCGTGATTTCTTCCCACTCTTTTTTTGTCATAGACAATAATTCTGGATGCGGATTAAATAATGGTTCATTGTGTGGTTTTGAGAACCGATTCCACGGGCAAACATCTTGGCAGATATCGCAACCAAACATCCAATTGTCAAATTGTCCTTGTACATGCGTTGGAATTTCATTTTTTAGTTCGATGGTAAAATACGAGATACATTTGCTTCCATCAACCACATACGGATCTACAATGGCTTGCGTAGGACATGCGTCAATACAGGCAGTACAGCTTCCACAATGATCTGTAATTGGAGAATCGTAATCTAATTCTAAATCAATGATTAATTCTGCAATAAAATAGAACGAACCTACTTTTTGCGTGAGTAAGTTGCTATGTTTCCCTATCCAACCCAAACCACTTTTTGCTGCCCAAGCTTTGTCTAATACAGGTGCAGAGTCAACAAATGCACGTCCTGAAACTTCGCCAATTTCTTCTTGAATAAAGTTGAGTAAGTGCTTTAGCTTGTCTTTGATGACGAAATGATAATCCGTTCCGTATGCGTATTTTGAGAGTTTTGGCGCTTCAGAATCTTTTTGTGTTTCTGACGGATGGTAATTTAGCAATAATGAAACTACCGATTTGGAATCGTCAACCAATTTTGTTGGATCTAATCGCTTGTCAAAGTGATTTTCCATGTATTGCATTTCGCCATGCATGTTTTTATTGAGCCAAGCTTCTAATCGTGGTGCTTCTTCTTCCAAAAATGCTGCTTTTGAGATTCCACAGGATAGAAACCCAAGTCGTTTTGCAGCTTCTTTAATCTGTTTTGTATGTCTTTCTTTTACATTCAAGAAGTACGTTTTATAAATTTTAGTTGTAAATCAATTGGTTTTAGTGTGATTAATGGCGCAATTTCTATTGGCTTTTGATCTGTTTCGATATGATATTTTTTTAATACTGAATTTACCGATAACATCATTTCATAGAGTGCAAAACCATTTCCGATACACATTCGCGGACCTGCGCCAAATGGAAAGTAATGTCCGGCTGTTTTTTTACGATTTTCATCTGAGAAACGTTCTGGAATAAAATCATCTGGATTGTCCCAATATTTTTTGTTTCGGTGCAATTCGTAAAATGAAATACCTATCATTGTTCCTTTTTCAATGTTAAATGTTGCAAAAGAATCATCTTCAATCGCAACTCTATCTGTAATCCACGCTGGCGGATATAATCGCATGGATTCTTCTATACAATTTTTGACATAGTTTAGTTTGCTCAACTTTTCCATATGCGGTAAAGCGTCGTCAACCGTATCCACTTCAGCAACTGCTTTTTTTAGTATTTGTGGATTTTTTGCGAGTAAGTGAAATGTAAATGTTAGTGCATTTGCAGTTGTTTCGTGTCCTGCCACAAAGAAAATTAAGATTTCGTCTATTAATTGTTCGTTGGTCATGGACGTTCCATCATCTTCATATTTTGCTTCTAATAGCATATCTAACAAATCGTCATGTGCTCTGTCTGACAAACGACGTTCATCAATAACTTTGTTAATGATATCGCGACTTTCTTGAACTAAAACCATATGTTTTTTGACCAAACCACTTGCTTTGTACCACCATTTTTTGTGTGGTTGACGAATTTCGCGAATGATAAAGTCTTGTAGTTTTTCAATGATTTCTTGTAAACGATACATCGTATGATCGTCTGAAGAATAGTTGAATAATGATTTTGCTACCACATGAAACGCCAATTGATTCATGATTGGATATAGCGCCACTTTTTCACCTTCTTGAATCGTTTGCAGTTGTTTTTCAATTTCGCCTTCCATGATAGAAACTAGCTTTTGTAGTTTTTCTTTGTGAAATGCAGGTTGAATGAGTCTACGTTGTTTTAACCAATAATCGCCACTAGCCGTCAACAATCCTTTTCCAACGTATTTGGATAGGAATTTCGTTTGAATTTTCGATTTGTTATAGTTTCGATGATTTTTTCGCAGAATGTGTTTTGTAATTTCTGCATCACGCGTCAACATTACCGTTTTAGCAAATGGTGCTTTTATTGCAAACGAATCACCATGTTTGTCAAAACCTTCTTTGTGAAACGGAATCGGGTTTCGTGTTATGGAGGATGATCTCAACAACAGATTTAAGAAAGGAATTTTATTTGGGTATTTGTACATTTTCGAGTGTTTGGTGTTGGTTCGCTTGGATTTTGGTTTTGGGTTTTGTTATGAAAACTATGAAACGTTTTTGCGAAATTTTGAAAAAAATTGAAGCAATCTGTTTGGTTTAAAATTTTAAAATAAGATTACTTCGTCGTTAACTCCTTGTAATGGCGAAATTAACACACAATTACAGATTTAGCATTTATCATTCCTAAAACAATCCGCCTTGCGTTGCACCTTTTATTCTTCCTAAGTGTTTGTATGCTAATTCGGTTACTTCTCTTCCTCTTGGTGTTCGGATGATGAATCCTTGCTGTATGAGAAATGGTTCGTATACTTCTTCAATGGTTTCACCACTTTCAGAAACTGCCGTTGCCAGCGTTGTGATTCCGACTGGACCACCTTTGAACTTGTCGATGATAGTTGATAGAATTCGATTGTCCATTTCATCCAAACCATAGGTATCTACATTGAGTGCTTTTAGACTGTAACGAGCAATTTCTATATCAATACTACCATTTCCTTTTATTTGAGCAAAATCGCGAACTCTACGTAATAATGCATTTGCGATACGCGGTGTTCCACGACTTCTTCCTGCTATTTCTATAGCCGCTTCCATTGTGATAGGAACATTGAGTATTTGCGCGCTTCTTTGCACTATAGTTGATAATAGTTCGGTAGAATAGTATTGCAGTCTGCTTGCAATTCCGAAACGCGCACGCATTGGCGCTGTTAACAATCCGGAACGCGTGGTTGCGCCTACTAGTGTAAATGGATTTAGATTGATTTGAACCGTTCGGGCATTTGGACCAGATTCAATCATGATATCGATTTTGTAGTCTTCCATTGCAGAATAAAGATATTCTTCTACAATTGGACTTAATCGATGAATTTCATCTATAAATAGTACATCACGTTCATCTAAATTAGTAAGTAGTCCTGCTAAATCACCTGGCTTATCTAATACTGGACCAGAAGTAACTTTTATGCTTACTTCGAGTTCGTTTGCTAGGATGTGTGCTAGTGTCGTTTTCCCTAATCCTGGAGGACCATGAAATAAAGTATGATCTAATGCTTCTTCTCTTAAGTTTGCAGCTTGCACAAAGACTTTTAGGTTTTCTAGTACTTGATCTTGCCCTGTAAAGTCTTCAAAGGATAATGGTCTTAATGCTTTTTCAACGTCTAATTCTTCTGGCGAGTAGTTGTCGCTATTGGGATTTAAGTTTTCGTTCATAAAGATTTGAATTCAGATGTAAGCCACTACTTTTCTTCTTCAACATGCAACAGCTTCATAACAAAGATAAGAGAAAAACGCCATAGCGTCATGATTTGAGCAACGTTGTTTTTGTTATTTCAGCATCAAGTTATATCACAATATTTACAAATACATTGATGTAAGTTTTTTATTTCAACCAAAAAAGTAATAATATTACAGCACGTATAACCAAAAATTATTTAATTATGTTAAAAAACATTTTACAGTTAGAAGGCGCAACGTCTTTACCGAAGAAAGTACAAGCAGAAATTAGCGGTGGAGGTATTAATCCTCGAAACCTTTGCCAAGTTTTTTGCCCGAATGGTTGCCATTGCGCAAGTCCTCCTTTTAATGATTATTGTTTATTTAGTAGTGATCCAAAGCAAGGGCAATTTTGTCATGCGCTGTAACTTATTTTAAAACAAAAAAAAGAGTCACTTTAACAGTTAAAGCGACTCTTTTTGTATAGTATTTTTTCGTCTTTACGGGATTTTCTTTTTCATGAGATCTCCATTTTCACGGAGATGTTAGTGATGTAACTCTTCTTCACCATCTTTCATTGGTGTATTCTGAGGAACGAAGTCATCATCATGTCCTGGCTTACTGTAATCATATGCCCAACGGTGTACATGAGGAATTTCTCCTGGCCAGTTTCCGTGCATATGCTCTACTGGTGCTGTCCATTCTAATGTGTTTGATCTCCATGGGTTTTGCGGTGCTTTCTTTCCAAAGAACATACTTCCGAAGAAGTTGTATAGGAATACTAATTGGAATGCTCCACCAATGATAGCAAATAATGTAATTACTACATTTACGTTTGCTAAATCATCAAATAATGGGAATTCAGAGTTTGTGTAGTAACGTCTTGGTAAACCAGCCATTCCTATAAAGTGCATTGGGAAGAATACTCCGTACGCACAGATAGCTGTTACCCAGAAGTGAACATACCCTAAGTTTTTGTTCATCATTCTACCAAACATTCTTGGGAACCAGTGATATACTCCCGCAAACATTCCGTATAGTGCAGATATTCCCATTACTAAGTGAAAGTGTGCTACAACAAAGTATGTATCGTGAACGTTGATATCTAATGTACTGTCTCCTAAAATAATTCCTGTTAATCCTCCGGTGATGAATGTTGATACTAATCCGATAGAGAATAGCATTGCTGGATTCATCTGCAAATTCCCTTTCCAGAGTGTTGTGATATAGTTAAATGCTTTTACCGCTGATGGTATTGCAATTAATAATGTTGTGAATGTAAATACAGATCCTAGGAACGGATTCATTCCTGAGATAAACATGTGATGTCCCCAAACAATTGTTGATAAGAATGCAATTGCTAAGATGGATGCTACCATGGCTCGATATCCAAAAATCGGTTTTCGAGAGTTGGTGGCAATAACTTCTGAGGTGATACCTAATGCAGGAAGTAATACAATGTATACTTCTGGATGTCCTAAGAACCAGAATAAGTGTTCGAACAGTACTGGCGAACCTCCTTGATAGTGCAATACTTCTCCTTGTATGAATATATCGGATAGATAGAACGATGTTCCGAAACTTCTATCAAATATTAATAATAATGCCGCTGATAATAATACTGGGAACGAAACCACACCAATGATAGCCGTTACAAAGAACGCCCAAATTGTTAGTGGTAATCTTGTCATAGACATTCCTTTTGTACGAAGGTTGATTACCGTTACGATATAGTTTAATGAACCTAGCAATGAAGATGCAATGAATATTGCCATTGATACTAGCCATAACGTCATTCCTAATCCTGATCCTGGAATTGCTTCTGGTAAGGCACTTAATGGTGGATAGATTGTCCAACCTGCTGATGCCGCTCCACCTTCAACAAATAAAGATAATACCATGATTACACTTGAAATGAAGAATAACCAGTACGATACCATGTTTAAGAATCCTGAAGCCATATCTCGTGCTCCAATTTGCAATGGAATTAGTAAGTTACTGAATGTACCACTTAACCCAGCCGTTAATACAAAGAATACCATGATAGTACCGTGAATAGTAACTAAGGCTAAGTATTTGTCTGCACTTAATACACCGCCTGGTGCCCAATTCCCTAAAAATACTTCAAAGATTGTAAATGATTCCTTTGGCCATGCAATTTGCATACGGAAAAATATAGACATCATGATACCAATAACTCCCATGATTGTACCTGTAATTAGATACTGCTTGGCAATCATTTTATGATCTTGACTAAATATATATTTAGTGATGAATGTCTCTTTATGATGATGTCCGTGATCGTCGTGTCCGTGATCTTCTGCGTGTACTGCTGTTGCTGACATATCTATATATTATATCTTTTAATGATTCTTTTAATTATTTCTATTTTCCGAAAGTTTCTTGTGTTGCGATCCACTTATCGTAATCTTCTTGACTTTCTACGATTACTTTCATTTGCATGTTGTAGTGCGATTCACCACAAATTTTATTACATAATAAAAGGAAATCGAATTCGTATGCTTCTAATGCATCTTCACCTTCTGCTAATAGTTTTTCACTTTTAGCCGCTCTGATGTCATTTATACGTCTTACTTTGTTTGTAATTTTTGCTGTTTCGCGCATTTCCTCAGTCGTCATTGATGGCGTCATAGCAAATTCTGTAGTTTGCCCCGGAACACAGTTCATTTGCATTCTAAAGTGTGGCATATACGCTGAGTGAAGTACATCTTGCGAACGCATTTTGAAAACTACTTTTCTATTGACAGGCAAGTGTAGTTCTTGAACAACGATATCATCTTGTGCATACGGATCTTCCGTATCTAAACCTAAGATGTTTGCCGCAGGACCTAAATCGATTAAGCGAACATTAGCTTTTCCTAATACATTGTCTTCACCTGCGTATCGTGCTTTCCAGTTGAACTGTTGTGCATATAGCTCCACTACAATTGGATCATCTTCCATGTTTACATCCATGATTTCATTCCACGTAAATAATCCGTAAAGAATTAAACCTGCTAATGTTATTACTGGAATGATTGTCCAAATAAATTCTAGTTTATCATTATCAGCATAGTACAATGCTTTTCTACCTTCTTTTCCTCTGTATTTGAATGCGAAGTAGTGTAATAATGCTTGTGTAAGTGTTTGCACAAAAAAGATCAATACCATCGATATGATCATTAATGTATCAACAGTTGCTCCGTGTTCAGATGCGGCATTTCCAATTAATGGTAAATCACCCCATTTTACGAAACATATTATGGTGATAATGTATATGAACATCAAGAATCCCATCATAAGGTATCCATTGATATTGTTATCCTTGTCGTTCGCTACCTGAGAATTATCTGCTTTTGCTTGAGATAAATCGAAAATCTTCGTCAGCTGCCAAATTGCGATTGCAATGAGGATAATTACTATAAACGTTAGTAAACCAGTAGTCATCTTATTTTATACTGTTTTGAGATTAATTAATAATGAAATTGTTTACTTTCTTCAATAAACGGATTTCGTTTTGCCAATAATGGTGCTTTTGTCAATGTAGTAAATACTACAAGTATGAATAATCCTAAGAAGAACAATATTCCTCCTATTTCTGGTATTCCTAATGACCAATTTGGACCAACTGTAGCTGGCATTACCATATTGAATACATCTATGTAGTGACCAAATAAGATTACAATACCTGCAATTACTATAATCCAATTAAGTCTCTTAAAGTCACTATTCATTAAGATTAATAATGGGAATATTAAGTTCAGTGCAATCATTCCAAAGAATGGCAAGTTATAGTCTTCAATACGTGTGATGAAGTATGTTACTTCTTCTGGAATGTTTGAATACCAGATTAACATGAATTGAGAGAACCATAAGTATGTCCAGAAAATACTAATTCCAAACATAAATTTTGCTAAATCGTGTAAGTGACTATCATTTACATATGGCAATAGTCCTTTTGATTTAAGATATATTGTGATTAGTGCAATTACTGTAATTCCTGACACAAACATACTTGCGAATACATACCATCCAAATAGTGTACTAAACCAGTGGTGATCGAAAGACATAATCCAATCCCAAGACATCATTGATTCTGAGATTAGGAATGATACTAAGAATACAGCCGCTAATCGAAAGTTTTTCTTGAAGTTACTGTTATCGTTCGATTCATCTTGACGTAAAGAAAAGCGTCTAGAAATTTGACGATATGCTATCCAAATACTACTGTAAATTATAGCTCTGATGATGAACCAAGGTCCATTTAACCATCCTTGTTTACCAGCAGTTAACTTATCAAAATGTGGGCTATCTGGATTTACTAATTCTGGATCCATCCAATGGAATAAGTGATTCCAATGCATTACAGAACAAGCAATTAATATAATCATTACAATTGTTCCAGGAATAATGTATGCTGTGATTCCTTCCATTACTCTAAATAGTACTGGCGACCATCCTGCTTGTGCGGCACGTTGTATTGCATAAAAAGCCAATACTCCTAATGATATCATCATAAAGAAGAATGCCGCAATATATATGGCAGCCCAAGGCTTGTTTTGTAATTGTGTTAGTTTGTGCTCATCGTGCTTTGCTGAATCATGGTGACCAGCTTCTGCTCCATGATGTTCTTCCGAAGCATGCGCATCGTCTTGAGACGCTTCTCCATGATGATCATTTGTTGCATGAGCATCCGTTTTGTGATCGTCATGATGTGCTGTTTTTCCATCGTCATGACTTGCTTCTTCTCCATGTCCACCATGACCATGTGAAGCTTCATGAGCTTTCATTTCTTCTACAGAACCTGGTGTAGTAGCAAAACTAATTCCTACCAAGACAAGTCCAAGTAACATGGAAATTATTGCGAAAAGTCTTAATCTATTTGAAAACGTATACATTGTATATAATTCTATGTCTTTATTGATCTTATTTTAAATCTGCCTTCAACTTTAATACATGTTGAACAACTTGCCAACGCTCTTGCGTGTCTAATTGACTAGCATGTGATCCCATGTTGTTTTTACCATACATAATTACGTGGTAAATACTTCCTTCTGTAATGGCTCTTGCAGGATCATTGTATTTTGGAATTCCTAAGAATTTTTCACGTTGTGCTAAAATTCCGTTTCCGTCTCCTTTGTTTCCATGACACACAGCACAGTAAATACCGTAAAGTTCTTTACCTGTTGCCATATTTTCTTCAGTGGTTAGTAATGGAGATCTCAATTCTGCTTTTGCCGCGTCGTATCCTTCGTTGGTATTTTCATACTCATAAGGCATCCAACCTCTTTTTACACTTCCTTCTGCTGGAAGTTGTGCTTCCATTTTTCCTTCAAATCCTCCAAAAGGAACACCATCAACTTCTTGATAAGCTTCGTATCCTACAGGCGCATACATATTTGGAAAATACTGGTAGTTTGGCTGTGATTTATTAAAGCATGAAGTCATCAGCAATGCTGCTCCAAAAACGACTCCTATTTTTATAAGGTTCTTTATCATCTTATTAATGCTTTTTTTCAGTGACTTTAATTTCTGTAGCACCTGTTGCTTCCAACAATGCTGTTAACTTATCTTCATTTCCTCCATGAACAGCTACTTCCATTAAGAAATGATCATCTGTTGTTCGTGGATCAGGATTTTCAGCTTGTTTAAATGGCCATAATTTACTTCTCATGTAAAATGTGATTACCATTAAATGTGCCGCAAAAAATACTGTCATTTCAAACATAATTGGCACGAATGCTGGCATGTTTTCTAAGAAACTAAAACTTGGTTTTCCACCAATGTTTTGTGGCCAATCAACAATCATGATATAATACATCATTGTTGATGCAACCGCTAATCCAACACATCCATACATGAATGCTGTGATTGCAAGTCGCGTAGGCTCAAGTCCCATAGCTTTGTCTAGTCCATGTACAGGAAATGGCGTATACACTTCTTCGATATGATGATTTTCTTGACGTACTTTTTTCACTGCTGACATTAGCACATCGTCATCGGTATACATTGCTTGTATTACTTTACTACTCATGGTTACCGTCTCTTAGTTTTTTATATTTTTCTCCTGATGATTTTAAGATTGATTTTACTTCCGCCTGAGCAATTACAGGGAATGTTCTTGAATATAGTAAGAACAATACAAAGAAGAATCCAATCGTACCTATAAATATTCCTATATCTACAAACGTTGGTGAAAACATTGTCCATGATGATGGAAGGTAATCTCTGTGTAATGATGTTACGATAATTACGAAACGCTCAAACCACATTCCAATGTTTACGACAATAGAAATTATAAAAGAGAATACAATACTTGTTCTCAGTTTTTTAGACCACATAAATTGTGGAGAAAATACATTACATGTCATCATTGCCCAATATGCCCACCAGTAAGGACCAGTTGCTCTGTTTAAGAATGCATATTGTTCGTATTCAACTCCTGAATACCATGCGATGAATAATTCTGTGATGTATGCACAACCAACTATAGAACCCGTAATCATAATTACAATGTTCATTAATTCGATGTGTTGTACTGTAATATAGTCTTCCATATTACATACTTTTCTCATAATAATCAATAGCGTATTTACCATTGCAAATCCTGAGAAAATCGCTCCTGCCACAAAGTATGGAGGAAAGATTGTTGTATGCCATCCTGGTATTACAGACGTTGCGAAGTCAAACGATACAATGGTATGTACAGAAAGTACTAATGGTGTTGCCAATCCAGCTAATACCAATGACACTTCTTCAAAACGTTGCCAATCTTTAGCACGTCCACTCCATCCAAAACTTACTAAACTGTATATTTTCTTTTGGAAAGGCTTTACAGCTCTATCTCTAATCATTGCAAAATCTGGCAATAAACCTGTCCACCAGAATACTAATGATACAGATAAATATGTAGAGATTGCAAATACATCCCAAAGTAATGGTGAGTTAAAGTTTACCCATAGTGATCCAAATTGATTTGGAATTGGTAATACCCAATATGCCAACCAAGGACGTCCCATGTGAATAATTGGGAATAATCCTGCTTGTACTACTGAGAAAATGGTCATTGCTTCCGCAGAACGGTTAATTGCCATTCTCCATTTTTGACGGAAAAGTAACAGTACGGCAGAAATCAGTGTTCCTGCGTGACCAATACCAACCCACCAAACGAAGTTTGTGATATCCCAAGCCCAACCGACAGTTTTGTTAAGACCCCAAACTCCAATACCAGTAGATATTGTGTAAATAATACATCCAATTCCCCAAAGGAATGCTACTAATGCAATAGAGAATACTATCCACCATTGCTTGTTGGCTTTTCCTTCTACAGGAGCAACAATATCAAGAGTTACATCGTGATATGATTTGTCCCCAGTTACTAAGGGTTTTCTTATAGGTGCTTCGTAATGCGACGCCATAATCCGTTTATAATTGTTTCTTATTAATTCTTTTTTTATGCTTCTTTTGTATTCCTAACCTTCACGTGATATTGTACGTTTGGCTTCGTTCCTACGTGCTCTAGTAAATGATACATACGATCGTCTTCTAGTAATTCAGCTACTTTGCTTTCTTTGTCGTTGATATCTCCAAATACCATTGCACCAGAACTACATGCTGCTGAACAAGCCGTTTGGAATTCTCCATCTTTAATTTCACGTCCATCACGTTTTGCATCAAGAATTGTTTTTTGTGTCATTTGAATACACATAGAACATTTTTCCATAACTCCACGAGAACGTACTACTACATCTGGATTTAATACCATACGACCTAAATCGTCATTCATATGATAATCAAATTCGTCATTCTTATTGTATAAGAACCAGTTGAATCGACGCACTTTATAAGGACAGTTGTTTGCACAGTAACGTGTTCCCACACAGCGGTTGTATGCCATATGGTTTTGACCTTGACGACCGTGCGATGTTGCCGCAACAGGACAAACCGTCTCACATGGAGCATGGTTACAGTGCTGACACATTACTGGTTGGAAAGCTACTTGTGGGTTTTCTGCTGGATCTTCTAATCCTAAGAAGCCATCTAATGAACCATTTTCTCCAAATAATCCACTAAAGTTTTCTTTCCTGTCATCATCTCCTTCAAATGTTTCTTCAGAAGAATAGTATCTATCAATACGCAACCAATGCATATCTCTACTTCTTCTTACTTCCGTTTTACCAACAACTGGCACGTTGTTTTCTGCGTGACATGCAATTACACATGCTCCACATCCTGTACAAGCGTTTAAGTCAATTGACAAGTTGAAGTGATGTCCGACAGAACGATCAAATTCATCCCATAAATCAGCCTCTGGTGAAGTTGCAGCGATCATTTCATGATCTTTAGACACGTGTGGCATTACATTCCACCCATGTTTTTTATCTTCTTTATCGTACGTATTGAAAATTTCTAACGTTGTTTCCTTTACGATATCACCTCTACCCATTAAGGTATTATGCAGCTGCACACAAGCAAATTTGTGCTCGCCAGCAACAGGATCAATTGATACTGCCTGAACTGTATTGAAATTATTGTAAACTCTATAAGCGTTTACACCTGTTTGCATGTCTTCTTTGATTCCAGCTTCTTTACCATATCCTACTGCCAAACCAACAGTTCCTGGCGCTTGTCCTGGCTGAATAATTACAGGTACATTTTCAATAACCTCATTATTCACAGTAATATTTACATAATGACCATTTAATCCGCCATTAGCAACATTCCAGTTTTCTAACTCTTTTGCTTTTGCATCTGCCTGAGATATTGTCAAGTAGTTGTCCCAAGAAGCTCTTGTAATTGGATCAGGAAATTCTTGCAACCAAGGATTGTTTGCTTGCTGTCCGTCTCCCATTCCTGTTTTAGCATATAATACTAACTCCATTCCGGTAGCGGCTTTTGTTCCAGCTAATTTTCTAGCCTGTGCAGAAGCGTCTGTACTTTGAGTAGCAACTTCTTCAGTTTCTCCTTCTCCTTCTCCTTGTCCAGCGTCAGCTTCTTCAATTGCATCTGTAGCTTCATCAGCTAAACCGATAGTCATACTAGTTTTGTAAACACCATCATGTACTGCTTTGTTCCAAGAAGTACCAAGACTTAGTATACCTGTAGACCACGTATCCTTGATGTACTCATAGTATGTTTTTTCATTTCCAGTCCATTTTAATAAAGCATCTTGAAATTGTCTTGTATCAAATAATGGACGAATTGTAGGTTGCATTAGACTGTAATGACCTTTTTTCATTTCTACGTCTCCCCAAGATTCTAAGTAATGTGGAGCCGGAGCAATGTATTTTGTATTTAGAGCTGTTTCGTCTTCTTTTAGTGTAAACGTTACCGCTAATTCTAGTTTTTGCAAACTTTCAGCAAACTCGTCTCCGTTGGCTAATGTGTATACTGGATTTACACCAGCCATGATGATTCCGCCAATAGTTCCGTTTTTAGCATCTGAAACTACTCTCTCGACAGCGCTATCTTTACCTTGTCTTATTTTGCGAGGTGCATCTGTATCAATTACTTCACTATTGATATACTCATTAATTGCTAACACTAAGCTTTGCGCATCTACATCATTGATTCCAGATACGACAACCGCTTTTGTTTTTGCTTGTTTGATTTGACCAACTGCTTTTGCAATCGCATCTTCAGCTTTGTCAGAGAGTTTTCTTCCAGAAACACTATTCCCTGTAATTCCTGCATAAATTTTAGCTAGAGCTACTTTTTGATCAGCTGGTGATAATGGCACACGCTTGTCGGCATTTGCACCAGACAATGTCATGTTTGATTCAAATTGAATGTGTCTTGACATTTTTGCATTACCATTTTTCCCAGTAGGAATTCTTCCTTTGGCATACCCATCATCATACCCACCACCTTGCCAATCTCCTAAGATATCAGCTCCGACAGATACAATTAGTGTTGCTTTAGAAAAATCGTAATCAGCTAAACCTCTTTCTCCGTATTTTGCTTCGTAAGCATCTAACGCAGTAGATTCAGATATTGCATCATATATTACATGACGAACATTTGGATATTTAGCTTTGAATTCTCCAACCAATTTAGCCGTTGAAGGACTTGCAAAAGTTTGTGTTAGCAATACAACTGGTTTTCCAGCGGCATTTAACTGAGTTAACTTTTGTCCTATTTCCGTGTCTAATTGTTCCCAAGAAGCATCTTCGCCAGCAATTTTTGGTTGCTTTACTCTCATGCTATCATACAAGGATAACACAGATGCTTGAATTCTAGCATTTGCGCTTCCTTTTACAGCTGCTTCTTTATTGTTTTCAACTTTGATTGGACGACCTTCTCTTGTTTTAATTAAGATACTTGCAAAATCGTATCCATCTGCAATTGTTGTTGCATAGTAGTCAGCAACACCAGGAATAATTGTTTCTGGTTGCACTACATAAGGAATAGATTTAATTACGGGGCCTTCACACGCTGCCAATGTAGCGGCGGCTGTGCTAAAACCAACATATTTAAGAAAGTCTCTACGAGAAGTTGAAGAAGACTCTAACGTCTCTTTATCCCCTAAGAATTCATCTACAGGAACTTCTTCTACAAACTCATTCTGTCTAAGCGTCTCAACAATGGAGCTATTCTCATTTAACTCCTCAACACTTTTCCAGTATTTCTTGTTTGATGCCATATTATATATATAAAATTAGCTTCTTAATTAATATTAATAGTGACATTTTCCACATTCTAACGCTCCCATTTGAGACGCTTTGAATGATTCAACACCATATTTCTCTTTTAACTGCTCATGAATTTTTTCGTAATAAGCATTTCCTTTTACATTCACATCTGTATCTCTGTGACAGTTGATACACCATCCCATTGTTAATGGAGCATGTTGCTCTACTATTTCCATTGCTTCAATCTCTCCGTGACATTTTTGACAATCAACTCCTGCTACAGAAACGTGTTGTGAGTGATTAAAATATACGAAATCTGGAAGGTTGTGAATACGAACCCATTTTACTGGTTTCGGCTCATTTACGTATGCTTGTTCTGCTGGATCCCATCCTGTAGCTTCATATATTTTCTGAATTTCTTTATCATAGAAATCTTTTGAATATTTAGCTGAAGTTTCACCGTTGTATTCACCGATATTCATGTGACAGTTCATACAAATGTTTAGTGATGGAATTCCTGAATGTTTACTTACTCTTGCAGAAGAGTGACAGTATTTACATTCTATTTTGTTATCTCCTGCGTGGATTTTGTGCGAGAAGTGAATTGGCTGAATTGGTTGATATCCTTGATCTACTCCAACTTGCATTAAGTATCCGTATGCAAAGTATGCAGATCCTAATAGGAAGAAGATTGTTGTTATAATTACCAAGAACTGGTTTTGCGCAAATGCTTTCCAGATTGGCGTTCCTTTTGTTTCTTCTTCAAGATTTAATGTTCCGTTTGCAACCGCAAATTTACGAAGTGTCTTGTTCACTAAGAATAAACCTAAAGCTAATAAACCGAATAATACGATTAATGCCCAAAGTACCATTTGATTTGAGAAGCCTGACTCAACTACCTGAACAGACTTTTTATCATCGCCTGACTTAACTGGCGGCTCAGCAGCTGTATACGCAAGAATATTGTCAATATCCTCATTTTTCAGTTGTGGAAAAGCAGTCATGGCTTTCTTTCCGTTAGCTTCATATACTTTAACCGCATATGCATCTCCAGACTTAATCATTGCACTACTGTTCTTAATCCAACTGTACAACCATTCTCTGTCTAAACCTTCTTCATCAGCTAAACGTTGCTCAATATTTCTCAACATTGGACCCGTTGAAGCTTTATCTAACTTATGACAAGCAGCACAGTTTGCATTAAATAAACCTTTACCCGCTTTAACTGCAGCCTCATCTTGTGCAAAGAGAGAAGTTGAAAATGCCAGCATTAGCGCTAGCGCGATTCCTAAAATTCTTGAAATTGAATTACGGTGATTCACCTTTTTCATATTTTAAAGTCTTCTTAATTTGGCATGGTTTTTTCAGAGTTTATTATAAACTTAGATGTTCATGCATTTTCCAAATTTGAGCAAAAATACAAATAGCGTTTAATTTGAGAAATGTTAGAGAACTCTTAATTTGTAATTTATAGTAATTCTAAATAAGATTTCTCTACTAAAGTTCGTTAGTATATTTTACATTTGCACTAAATTGTATTCATTATGAGATTTTTAACAATGAAAAAGATAACCATTATTGCATTAAGCGCGTTTTTTTATACAGGAATTACCAGCGCACAGGAAGGACAGATTAACTTGTCTAAAAACCCTAAAATAGATAAATTACTTACATATAAGACAGAAATTAACCAAGAAACGGATAATGACAACCGTTATAAGATTCAAATTTTTAACGGAAATCGCAAGAATGCCGAAAGAGCAAAGTCGAAATTTGAAATAAACCATAGAGACATGCAGGCAAAAATGAAGTTTGAAACTCCAAATTATAAAGTTTGGGTTGGTAATTTTAGAACAAGTTTGGAAGCTGATCGTTATTTGGAAGAAGTGAAGAAAACGTTTCCAAATGCTTTTGCATTTATACCACCAAAGAAGAAAAATTAAATGTTTTTAATATTTTGTATATAAAAAAAGGATCGCAATTGCGATCCTTTTTTTATGCGTTTGAATTGATGATTTATTTCAATTTCTTTTTCACTTCTATTTCTTGGAAACATTCTACAATATCACCTTCCTTGATGTCGTTGTAGTTTTTAACTTGTAATCCACAGTCATATCCTTTACTAACTTCTTTTACGTCGTCTTTGAAACGTTTTAACGAAGCTAATTCACCTGTATAAATTACAACACCATCACGAATTAATCGGATACCAGCGTTTCTATAAATTTTACCATCTGTTACCATACAACCAGCAATTGTTCCGATTTTAGAGATTTTGAATGTTTCTCTAATTTCAGCATTCCCAGTAATTTCCTCTTTCATTTCAGGAGATAATAATCCTTCCATTGCATCTTTTACATCGTTGATAGCATCGTAGATGATTGAGTATGCTCGGATATCAATTTCTTCCTTATCTGCAACCATTCTTGCATTTCCTGCAGGTCGCACATTAAATCCGATAATAATCGCATCAGAAGCACTTGCCAATAACACATCACTCTCTGTGATGGCTCCAACTCCTTTGTGAATGATTTTTACTTCAATTTCTTCCGTAGATAGTTTCTGGAATGAATCGGTTAACGCTTCCACAGAACCATCCACATCACCTTTTAGAATGATATTTAATTCTTGGAAATCTCCAATTTTTATTCTTCGACCTATATCTGTTAATGTTGTTCTTCTTTGCGTTCTTACAGATTGTTCTCTTAGTAATTGCGTACGCTTTGCTGCAATTTGTTTTGCATCTTTTTCGTCCTCAAATACATTGAACTTGTCACCTGCTTGTGGCGCTCCATCTAAACCAAGAATTGAAACTGGTGTTGAAGGATTTGCAGTTTTCACTTTTTTACCACGTTCATCAAACATTGCTTTGATTTTACCACTGTGCTTTCCAGCAAGTAAGTAATCACCAATTTTTAATGTACCGTTTTGGATAAGAATTGTTGATACATATCCACGACCTTTGTCAAGGAATGCTTCTACTACAGTTCCTACTGCGTTTTTATCTGGGTTTGCTTTTAACTCAAGTAATTCTGCTTCAAGCAATACTTTTTCTAGTAATTCATCAACCCCTAATCCAGTTTTTGCAGAGATATCATGCGATTGAATTTTTCCTCCCCAATCTTCTACAAGAAGATTCATGGATGCTAATTTCTCTTTAATTTTTTCTGGATTTGCTGTTGGTCTATCAATTTTGTTTATCGCAAATATGATAGGAACACCTGCCGCTTGTGCGTGACTGATTGCTTCTTTTGTTTGAGGCATTACATCATCATCCGCTGCAATTACAATAATTGCAATATCGGTTACTTGCGCACCACGTGCACGCATTGCTGTAAAGGCTTCGTGACCTGGTGTATCTAAGAATGTTATTCGTTGACCACTTTCAAGTGTTACACCATATGCTCCGATATGTTGTGTTATTCCACCTGATTCACCTGCAATTACATTTTCTTTACGAATATGATCTAATAAGGAAGTTTTACCGTGATCAACATGTCCCATTACTGTTACAATTGGTGCTCTTGGTGATAAATCTTCAGGCGCATCTTCTTCTTCTTGAATTGCTTCTTCAATATCAGCCGCAACGAAGTCTACACTAAATCCGAATTCTTCGGCAACTATTGATAGCGTATCCGCATCAAGACGTTGGTTCATGGTTACCATGATTCCAAGCATCATACATTTAGAAATGATTTCGTTGATTCCAACATCCATCATTGTTGCAAGTTCACCAACAGTTACAAATTCTGTTGCTTTTAATACTTTGCTTTCTGCTTCTTGTTGCTCTAGCGTTTCTTCGTTTTTCTGTCTACGTACATCACGCTTATCTTTACGATATTTTGCTCCTCTGGACTTGTTACTTTTCCCTTGCAGCTTTTCAAGCGTTTCACGTACTTGTTTTTGTACTTCTTCTTCTGTTGGCTCAACTTTAGCCACAGGAGCTTTACGTACTTGTCCTCCACGACGGTTTCCTCCACGATTACCTCCACGATTTCCACCGCGGTTGTTATTGTTTCCGCCTGAACGGTTATTATTTCCTCCTGGACCTGATTTAGAAATACGCTTACGTTTCTTTCTTTTGTCAGCTTCGGATTCTTTTTTGTTATCGTCTTTTTTCTTTTTGGCCTTGTTAAATTGTGTCAAGTCAATTTTTTGACCTGTCATTTTAGGACCTGAAAGTTTTTGATATTTTGTAGTAATTACTTTCTTTTCTGGCTCGGTTGAAGTTTCCTCAGTTTTAGCAGGTGCTTGGGCAGGCTTTTCCGTTGCTTTTGCTTTTGGCTCAACTTTTTTAGTTTGCTTAACCTCAACCTTTGCAGGTTTTTGAGCTGGCACAACTTTTGGAGCTTTTACTACAGGTGCTTCTTTTTTAGGAGCTTCTTTCTTTTCTACTGCTTTTGGTTGTTCTTGTTGCTTTGGCTGTGCTTGAACTTCCTTCGCAGGAGTAGCTTTAGGTGCTTCTTCAGCTTTTTTCTGTACCGGCTTCGATTTTTCTTTTTGAGGGTTTAGATCTATTTTTCCAATCGTTTTTGGTCCAGAAAGATTTGCTTTTGCACGCACCACTTCTTCACGCTGCATTTTTCTACGTTGTGCTTCTTCTTGTTCTTTTACAAGTTGTTCTCTCAACGCTTCTTTCTCCTTCCTTTTCTCTTCTCCTAATTCCTTAGAAGCTACTTTTTTGCTTTTGTCGGTTTGAAAACCATCAAGCAACACGTTGTATACTTCCTGCGATATTTTTGTGGTCGGTCTTTTTTCCACAGAATGTCCATTCTGCGACAAGAAATCCACAGCTCTATCGATTGAAATATTCAATTCGCGTAGTACTTTACTTAGCCTTATTTTGTTCTGTTCAGCCATAAGCTATTTTAAATTTTTACCCTCTTTTAAAATAAAAAAATTGCTTTTTCTATTTCATTAATCTTCGAATTCTTCTTTTAGAATTCTAATTACTTCCCCTACGGTTTCTTCCTCTAAATCAGTTTGCTTTACAAGGAAGTCTAATTCTTGGTCTAGAACACTTTTTGCGGTGTCTAAACCAATTTTCTTAAATTCTTCAATTACCCAAGCTTCAATTTCATCTGAGAATTCAGTTAATTCAACATCTTCTTCAACACCTTCACGATATACATCTATTTCATATCCTGTAAGTTGTCCTGCCAATCTGATGTTAAATCCACCTTTTCCAATTGCTTTTGAAACTTCTTCTGGTTTTAAGAATACTTCAACACGCTTTGTTTCTTCATTAATTTTTAATGAACTCACTCTTGCTGGACTTAAGGCACGTGTTATGTATAGTTGTAAGTTTGTTGTGTAATTGATTACATCTATATTTTCGTTCCCTAACTCTCTCACGATTCCATGGATACGAGAACCTTTCATTCCCACACATGCTCCAACAGGATCGATCCTATCATCATAAGAATCAACGGCTACTTTTGCTTTTTCACCTGGTATTCTTACTACTTTTTTCACTGTTATTAGTCCGTCAAAAACTTCTGGAATTTCTTGTTCAAATAATTTTTCCAAGAATTCTGGTGCTGTTCTCGACATGATAATCATAGGCTTATTTCCTTTTAAGTCTACTCTATCAATAATTCCTCTTACATTTTCTCCTTTACGGAAGAAATCAGATGGAATTTGGTTTTCTTTTGGCAACACAATTTCATTTCCTTCGTCATCTAATAGTATTACAGCTCTGTGCCTGATGTGATGCACTTCTGCTGTGTAAATATCACCTACTAAATCTTTAAATTGCTTATAGATTGTTGTGTTATCGTGTTCGTGTATTTTAGAAATTAAGTTTTGACGTAATGCTAAGATTGCTCTTCTTCCAAGGTCAATTAATTTTACTTCTTCCGACACATCTTCATCTACTTCAAAATCTGGTTCAATTTTTCTTGCCTCTGTAAGTTCAATTTCCTGATTCGGATCTTCTACTTCTCCATCTGCAACAACAATTCTGTTTCTCCAAATTTCTAAATCACCTTTATCAGGGTTTATAATGATATCAAAATTATCATCTGACCCAAATTTCTTTTTTAATGCATTTCTAAAAACATCTTCTAAAATCGCCATTAGCGTTACACGATCTATTAGCTTGTCGTCCTTAAATTCTGAAAACGACTCAATCAATGCTAGATTCTCCATGACATGTCTTTAATTAAAATGTTACCATAACTTTTGCTTTTACTATATCTTTATAAGGTATTTCTTGTTCTTTTTGAACCGTTATTTTACCTTTTCCAATGGGTTTTGGCTCGCGCGCTTTCCATTGCAGTTTAATTTTTTCATCATCAGCTTCTACCAAAGTACCTTCTACCTTTTTGTCGTTAGCCATGACTACTTCCAATTTTCTATTTACATTTTTTTTGTACTGACGGATGTGTGTTAATCCTTCCGAAACACCTGAAGAATATACTTCTAATGAAAAATCTTCTTCTTCTCTATCTAAGTTGTGTTCAATGTGACGACTTACCTTCATGCAGTCACTTAATGTAACTCCATTATCTCCATCTATCACAACAGTGATTTTGTTTCCTGCTTTAATTTCTTTTGAAATCAAGAATAAAGACGGCTCTTCTGAGAGCACCTCTTGCAATAAATTATTAACCTTCTCTTTGAACATTTTTTAGTATGAAAAGAGGGGACTTAAAGTCCCCTCATTTTTATTCTTTTCTTCGTACAACGGTGCAAATATACATATTTTTTCGAATTTTAAAAACTATTCGAACAAAGGATTTTATTTGTAACTTTAGTACATATATTAAAATTTCACCTCAATTATGAAAAAAATCCTTCTTCCCACTGATTTTTCCGAACAAGCTACATATGCTTTAAAAGTTGCCGCTTCTTTGGCTAAGCAAAATAATGCCGAAATTCACTTGATGCATATGCTCGAACTTCCGTCACATTTATTGTCTGGAGACACTAATTTAAATGTCCCTGAACAATTGTTGTTTATGAAGATTGCCAACGAACGCTTTGAGAAAACGATGGAGAAAGCGTATATGAAAGATATTAACGTGCATGTTACGGTAGAATCGCAAAAAGCGTTTGACGGAATCACGGAAGCTATTAATCAATATGATATTGATTTGGTTGTTATGGGTTCTAGTGGCGCTTCAGGATTGAAGGAAATGTTTATCGGTTCTAATACGGAAAAAGTGGTTCGTACTTCGGATGCGCCTGTGTTGGTTATTAAAAATGATATTGAGAATTTTAATGTAGATAGCTTTGTGTTTGCTTCTAATTTTTCAGACGATCAAAAACTCGTGTTTGAACAAGCGTTAGATTTTGCAAACAGCTTTAATGCGAAACTATATTTATTATATGTAAATACTCCAAATCGTTTTGTAAGTACAGCAAAAGCCGAAAAGAAGATGAACGATTTTATTGCTGATTTTGAGATTCCAAATTTTGAAAAGCATATTTATAATGATGATACTATTGAACATGGAATTTTGAATTTTTCAAAGTCTATTGATGCCGATTTGATCGGAATGAGCACACACGGAAGACAAGGTTTGGCACATTTTTTTAACGGAAGTATTAGTGAAGATTTGGTAAATCATGCAATGCGACCTGTGATTACGTTTAAAATTTAATGAAGATTGAACGATTTATATATAAAAAATCCCAATCATAATTGATTGGGATTTTTCATGAATTTACTTTTTTTATCGTTCGTTATGTTGGAAATCTACTTCTCCTGCTGGATGATAGATGAATCCGTTGTAACCAATATCATGACAATATTCCACCAGATATTCTCCAATAAAATCATCTCCATTGTTGATAGTAAAACTTACAGGGAAGTTAAACCCAAATGTTCCTGCACTTTGTGTTTTAAGACTGTATGTAAGTGTAAAAGAAATCGTTTTTGTACTTCCGCCATCAGATTCAAAACATGCTATTTTCATTCTGTTACCATCTCCAACTGGATTTCCTGGTGATGGTTCTCTATTCCAAATGATGGAGCTGAAATTAGGATAATGCCATGAGTTATCGCCACGCACATTATTTATTTGACCCGTACGCAAATAGCTCAATGCCGGACCGGTTACTGTAACTCCACCATTTTGCAATGTGTAGTTAACACCATCTGCCCAAATGATTACAAAAAACCATTCACCTTTCCCTCTAAAAGCTCCATCGTAATCGTTTTCTGTTCTAAAGCGCCATAAATTTTCTGTGCCGTTTTCGCAATCGCGTTCGCAAGGTTCGTTACAACTTGGCGGTGGCGGTGGTGGCGGTGGAAATCCTCCGCCTGGCTCTTCGTCGTCAATTGGCACCAATTCAGCATTTACTGATCCTGTACTTACTTTGATTACTTTTCCGTTTTCATATGAAAATAAAGTAACTACCTCATTACCATTTGCCTTTGCTAATGCTTCTTCATTTTCAGGCACATATACTTCACTGTTTCTTACTATGAACGCTTTAGAAGTTGGCTCTTGACTTAACATTTCTGAGTGTAAAATTCCTTTTTTATAATAGTAAATGATTTCCATCGGATCCATATCATCAAAACCGTTATCTACGTATACACGATTGGAAAAATTTGGTGTTTTTTTATCTCCAATTAACAAGACAGACATTGCAGGGTTTGTTTTTAAAATTTCTTTTATTTTTTTGGTTCCTGCTTTGGTATTAGATTCTTCTAAGATGTTGTTAATGGATTGATTTCCGAATTCCTGCGCAGTTTGCTTTCCTTGCATTCCCGCATAAAATTCTTGTTCATAATATCCTGTTTGTTGTAATTGTAACGCCTTTTCTTGTAACACTTCATTCATTCCTGAGTGCTTATCGATTGCTACTGAGAGTAATCGAGCGTATTCAAATAAGCCCTCATATTCAGGCGCTTGTTTTGCTATTTCTGTCTGGTCTAATGAAATGTTTTGCTCTTCTACAGCAACCTCATCATTAGAACAAGCAGTCATAAACATGAGTGCTATTGCTATAAAAGTTATTTTTATATGTTTTGTTTTCATATTATTTTGGTTTTGGTCTTCCGTACTCTTTTATTTGATTTTAGGATTTTCTGGTTTCTCCTTTTTTAGGCTTAAATGCTTAGTTACCACACGGACCTCTATCGCATTGTGTTGGTCGCCATGAAGTACACCATTTTGATGGCTTACATGCTACTCCTGTTGGCACTGGCTCTGGACATGCTACAAAGAATGAAACTGATGTTTCTAGCATTCCTCCTGTGATACTAAAATTTGAAATACGTGTTTTATTCAACATCATTTTATGGAGTTTGATTTTCTTTTTTTTCATACTGTTTTCTGTTTAGTTAGTATTCCGTGAAGTGTTGCAACAGTTCAAATGTAGCCTAAGATATTTCCTCAAAAAAACAGTTGTTTTTGCTATTTATGAATTGCATCTATCAATTTATAAATTGCAAGATGCTTCCTTTTTACATTTTTTAATTGCACAGACACAACAACCATTTCCCATGAAAAAAGATTATATTTAGAAAACTAAACAGCTTTTCTAACTTTCTATTTTTTTCTTTATGCCTAACTATTGGTTTTTTACAGGAAAATATATTCTCGCTTTTTTACAGACTAAACGATTCTTTTTTTTGTCGTTTAGCCTGCTTATTTCAGGTTTTGTTTCTTCACAAAGTAGTACTGATTTTACGCTTTCTGATTCGCTTCAAGATGCATCATATGAAGTCATTCGTGCCTTACATGATAATTCGTCAAAAGATTCACTAAAACAGTTATCATATGCAACGTATTATCTGGCGAAAGCCAAAAAAGAAAAAGATAAACGCAACATGGCTGTCGGATACGAGTTGTTGGGCAATATTTTTAAAAGCGATCATGAAAAGCGTTTTGCCTTTTATGATAAAGGAATTGCCATTAGTAAAGATTTGAACGACAAGCGTTATCCTGCCATTTTATACACTTATAAAGGCGCGCTTTCTTATTTGAAAGGAAATTACAAAGTAGCGTTGGAAAACCATATGAAAGCATATGATTATGCAGAAAAAAATGACAATCGTGAATTGGTGTATGTGAATACGTATAATGTAGGCGTTTTGAAGAAGCGACTTGAGTTATACGAGGAAGCGTTGACTATTTTTAGAAAGTGTTATCAGTATGAATTGCATGATCCGGAACGTGATCCGGAAGATTTTATGCGTTCGCATTTGGCGTTGGCAGATGTTTTTACAGAGATGAAACAGATTGATTCTGCTACGAAGTATAATAGAGCTGGTATTGCCATTGCCAAACGCTATAAGAATAATGATGTGTATGACTTTTTTGTATTGAATAGCGGCATTAATTTTTTCCATAAGAAAGCCTATCAAACTGCAATTGACACTTTGGAAAAGACCATGAATATTATTGGTGAATATCCTGATAAGTTGCCTGTTATTAATGGTTATTTTCATTTAGGAAAGTCGTATGATTCGATTCAAAATAAGGAAAAAGCAATTTTTTATTATAAGAAAGTTGATTCTATTTTTTCCATGAATCCGAACCATATTTCTAGTGTTGTAATGGAAAATTACGAAGCATTGTATACGTATTACAGAGCACAGAATGATACCTCAAAAGAAGCGTTTTATATTGAGAAAGCGTTGTTTGCCTCAAGTCAGAGTAAAAGTGACTACAGAAGTTTGAGCTCTAAAATAACGAAAAAATTTGATCGGAGAGAGTTGCTTTCAAAGCAACATGAACTGAATGAAGAGTTGAAGAAGAAAGACAAAAAGTATCATACCGTTGTTATTGTTGCCTTGCTGTTGTCTGGAATTTTTATGTTGCTATTGATTGGATTTTATTTTAAACAGAAACGACTTCGTAAACATTTTCAGGAGTTTGTAAAAAATCATGAAAAATCAACAATAAAAACCAAAGTGATTGACTCGGACTTTATAGAAGATATTGGCGTACCAAAAGAGGTAATTGACAGCGTTTTGGATAAGTTGCATACTTTTGAAAATACATTCACTTTTATTGAACCTGATATTTCTTTGACGAATCTTGCGAAACGTTTTCAAACAAATTCTGCCTATTTATCCAAAGTGGTAAACACGTTTAAGAGTAAGAAATTTGCAGAGTACTTGAATGATTTACGAATTGATTACGCCATTGATAAGATACAAAATGACAAACATTTTTCATTGTACACTATTAAAGCTATTGCATTGGAAGTTGGCTTTAATAATTCGCAATCTTTTGCACGCGCTTTTAAGCGAAAAACCAAAATGCAACCTTCTGATTTTATTAAACAGACAAAAAACATAAACAACTAAAATTCAGTATTTTATGTTTTTCAAAATGATTGCAATTTATAAATTGCACTTAGTACTCTGAAAAACAACACATCAGTTTCTAAAACTTGTAGTAGCTTTAGAGTGAACCATAAATTTATTTGACCATGAAATTTAAAAAAACAGTTTTTCGTTTACACGTATTGAAGTCTAAAATTGCCAAAGTATCACATCAAAATCATTTGAAAGGTGGACTTTTACCATCCAGAAATTGTGAAGCTTCATACCCAAAATCATTACCAAATAATAAACACAATCAGTGTCATTCGGCAATACAAACCGTTTGTTAAAATTTGTAGAGACTTAGTATTACAAAAAATCCCAATCGTAATTGATTGGGATTTTTTATGAATTTACTTTTATTGTTTTACGCTTATAAAAGGTTAGCCATTATATTAAATAAGCTGGCTTTTGTTTTGAAGAATTTGTTTTCTAACTCAATTGCTTTTATTGTGTTTTCTATAAGTTTCGCTTCGCGCGAATTGACAAGGAATAACGAACTTTCTCCTAAGAAAAACTTACGTTCTTCCGCTTGTAACATCACTTGATAATCTGCAACCAATTCTTCCGTTAGTTGATTTTGCAATATGTACGATTCTATTTCTTGCGTTACCGCATCTATTTTGTTTTTGAGCGTTACACGTGTTGTTGACATTTCAAATTCTAAATCTTGTAGTTTTAGTTTTGCCAAGCGTAAATCTCCGCGTTCTTTTCGTAAGAATAACGGAAAACTTATGTTTACACCACTTTTATAGTTTGCCGAATTGAACGTTCCTATGTTGTCTGGCGTTTGCGATAGAAAGTTGTATTGCAAATCTATTTGCGGCAATAACATGTTTTGCTTTAAACGCCTGTTGAGCTGTAAACTTTCGTATTTAAAGTCTAACGAACGTAATTTTGGATGCGCATCTACATTAAAATCTTCATTATCAAACCCAGTTACTTGCAACACATCGTCAATACTTGCGACAGTTTCAACATCTGGCAGTATCGTTTCCTTTACTTCTACAGGTGTGTTATCATTCAACCATAAAAAATTTGACAATTCTAAGGTTGATTTCACATATGTAATACGTGCTTTTTCTAACGAAAGTTTTCTTGTGTTTAGCGTCAATCGCGCTTCTAACGTATCAATTGCAGCTCTTTCTCCTTCGCGGTAGCTTCTTTTTATTCCTTCAAAACGTATGCTTGCATTGGACAGAAACGAACTGTATACTTCTTTGTTTCTATAGGCTTTTAACCAATTAAAATACGTCAATGAAGCTTCGTATAGTATTTCGTTCACCAATAATTGTTGATCTGCTTTTGCTTGTTGTGTAAATAGTTTTGCTTGTTTTAGCATTGCCATTCGCTCATTAATCAGAAATCCTCTTGCTAACGAAATTGAAACTCCTGCGCTGTATAAACCGTCAGTTGGCACTGAAAATTCAGGATTTAGAAATTCGCCTGTATTTTCTTCAAAATTGGCTTTGAACTCAACGCCGTACCAAGTTGGAATTTTGAATGTAGCATTTAGCTTGTCGTAATATTCAGTGTTTTTGAATTTTTTACGATCGTAATCTACTTCCAATTTCGGATCAAACGCGCCACGCGCTTTTAATAGTTTTGCTTCACTTTCGTTGATAACTAAGTTGGCTTGTTTTACTATTGGATGGTATGTTTTTACATAACCCAAATATTCGTTCAATGTCATGATTGAATCTATTGAGTTTTGCGAACATAGTGTTCCGCTGAAAAGAAATACAATGAAATAAAAGTAATTTCTCATGGTATATTATTTCTTTTTTGTTTCTTTTTTGTCTGCTGGTTGATAGAAGTTTGGTGGAAAACTGTTTAATTGTCTCCAAAGTTCAAACCAAATTGGCACATCATCAAGCAATGCAATTGTTCTTGCTCCTGAACCAACTCTGATTGCTTTTGGCCATTCGTGATCGCTTTCATCTGGCGCTAACAATATTCTATATTTTCCATTGTCACTGATAAAGTTTTCAATGGCAACTACTTTTGCTCCATACGTTCCGTACGATACATTTGGCCATCCGCTGAATACAATTGCTGGCCAACCATCAAATTGTACACGTACTTTTTCACCAATGTGAAGTAATGGCAAGTCTATTGGACGCACAAAACTTTCTACTGCCAATTCATATTCAGCTGGCATAATTCCGACAAGTTTTTCACCTTCTTTAAATGTTTCTCCAATTCCGCCTTTTATAGCTTTATTAATAAAACCGTCTTGTGGCGCCAAAATGTAAAGCAAACCGTTTCGAACTTTATAATTCGTGTATTGATTCTCCAATTTCGTTACTTGCGCTTCCGTATCATATTGACTGGATTGTGCTGTAAACATATCACTTTGCGCTTTAGATATTTTATCAGCATACGTTGCTTCTGTTCGTGATAATTCTATTTTCGCATTGATTAACTCGTTTTTGTTTGCCAAGTATTTATTCTCTAAAGAAATGAGTTTTGCTTGTGTTTCTTGCAGTTTTAAACGTTTTTCTTCTACATCTTTCACCGCTTTTAAGCCTTCTTTTTGCAACGTTTCAATACGATCATATTGACGTTGTGCAATTTTTTCATTGATGCGTGCCGCTTCTACATCAATACTATCACCTTTTATTTTTAGTTTTGCTTGCAACAGTTTGTTTCCAGCCTGTTTTAACTTTAAGTTTCGCTCATTTTGCAAAGCAGCAACTTGTCTTTCCAACGCGCCTATTTTTCCTTTGTATGCTGTTACCGAAGATGACTTTGCTTTGATTTGATCGCCAGTACGTTCTACCAATTTATCATCAAAGTAATCACTTTTTATTTCTGATATTTTTAAAATTGTATCTCCTTTTCGAACCGAATCGCCTTCACGAACATACCATTTTTCAATACGCCCAGGAATTTGCGATTGAATGGTTTGCGGACGTTGACTAGGCGTTAACGTTGTTACTTGACCTTGTCCAGAAATATTTTGTGTCCACGGCAAGAATAATACAATAAGTCCGATGATTGCAAACGCTAATAAAAACTTATTAAACTGCTTGTAATATTCTTTTGTAAAAATCTTTTTACCAGATCTGAATTTGGTAAGATCGACTTTTTTATTGAGTTGATTATTAGATATGTTTAACATGCTTTTCGACTTTTAATTTCTCCTTTTTCTAGTGTTAATAGTCCGCCGCAACTTGTTTTCCAACGTTCGTTGCTACTAACAACAATTAATGCCCACGGGTTTGATGGATCTGTTAAGAAATCAATGATTTCATTACTTTCATCAACATTAAATTGATCTAATGGATCTTCTAGAACGAGTACTTTTGGCTTTTTAATGATTGCTCTTGCCAGTACTATTTTTTTAGAAATGTTATACGAAATTTGTTTTCCTTCCGGATTTAATACGGTTTTTAATCCTTTAGGTTGTTCTTTTATAAATTGTGTTAATCCTACTTTTTCAAGCGCCCAAAATATGGTTTCATCAGAAATATTTTCGTTTCCAAAAGATAAGTTTTCTCTAATGGTACCTTCAAATGGCGTTTCTTCTGAAAGTGATAATCCTAAATGCGATCTGTAATGATTTAGATGCAAGCTTTCCATCGAAAATTTATTCACAAATATGCTTCCTGCTGTTGGCGCTACAACTGCCGTTATTAATCGTAGTAAGCTTGATTTTCCAGAACCACTTTCACCTTGAATTAAAATTCTACTTTTTGGTGTTACAAGTAGTGATATATTTTTCAAAATTGGCTTTTCGCGATTTGAAACTTCATAGGAAACATTTTCTAATTCAATGGACATTCCTGCTTTAAAATCTGGCGCTTCTCCTTCTTGTAACTCTAACTCTTTATCAACTACTTGCCCTAGTTTTTCAATAGAAGTTAACACATCGTAGAATGACTCGAGTCCGACAATTAATTTTTCAACTGAAGCAATTACTAAAAGAATGATAATTTCTGCCGCGACAAATTGTCCAATGTTCATTTCTTGATTTAATACCAATGCACCACCAATTAATAATAAGGAAGCTGTTACCAATACTTTAAACGAGATCATTTGTATAAACTGCAATACCAATACTCGGAAATGACTTTCTCGTGCTTTTAAATATTCTTCAACTAAAACATCATTTTTTTTGAGTGCTAAATTGGTATTTCCAGATAATTTGAAACTTACCATGGTTCGTGCTACTTCCTGAATCCAGTGTGCAACTTTATACTTGTGTTTTGACTCGTCTAAACTTGTCTGCAAACCTTTTTGAGCTGTGAATTTAAATACAACATAGATTAAGACTATCAATAAAATTCCGAAAATGATAAAAAATGGATGATAGAATGATAATAAAATTAATGCAAAAAGAATTTGTAGCAATGCAGAAGGCACATCAATTAATATTTTTGAGAGTCCTTTTTGAATTGTTAAGGTATCAAAAAATCGATTTGCTAGTTCTGGTGGGTAATAGTTACGCAGTTCGTTCATCTTAATTTTTGGAAAACGATAACTCAACTCAAAAGAAGCACGCATAAAAATTCGTTGCTGAATGGTTTCTATGATTCGCAATTGCATTAATTGTAGTGCGCCGGAGAAAACAACGCCTAACGTTACCAAGATAACTAATACAATCCATGAAGTTGAAATTTGCGCTCCTTGTATTAAGTTGATAATTGATTGAATTCCAAGCGGTAATGATAAAGCTACAATTCCAGCAAAAATGGCATAGTACAATATTTGAAAAATATCTTTTTTCTCTAATTGTAGTAAGCCAACAAAACGTTGCCAAGGTGATAATTGGTTATTTTCCATGTTTTATATTAAAAACGTTAATTTTTGTTTTGAAAAACTCGTTATAAATTCTTCTCCACATGCTATCTTAATATTTACGAACGCAAATATAATAGTAATACTATTAACTTAGCATATGAAAGTATTATTATTAACATTAAAATAATTTATGCTATTGATTAACAATAGCTTATTGAATTTTTAGTGTGTAAAATTTTAACATATTAAGGCTATAAAAAACAAAAATGCTACTGATTTACATCAAATATCTTTTAAATATTTGATTTTTAACTATTTAAATTAAGAATAATAAATTACTTTCAAATTAGATTGCGTTTTATATTGAAACAATAAGGCAAATGTAGTTAGAAAGTTCAACATAAACTTCTCGTCCTACTTTGGTAAATCTCAATATATTACATATAAAAAAAGCTCCTTTCGTAGTTGAAAGGAGCTTTCTGTTGGCCTACTAGGGCTTATTTCGGCGAAAGCTCAACATAAACTTCTCGCCCTACTTTGGTAAATCTCAATATATTACATACTAAAAAAGCTCCTTTCGTAGTTGAAAGGAGCTTTCTGTTGGCCTACTAGGGCTCGAACCTAGACTCTTCTGGACCAAAACCAGACGTGTTGCCAGTTACACCATAGGCCAATGCTGTAATGCGGATGCAAATTTAAAACAAAGTTTGAAACAAGCAAATATTTTAATTATTTATTTTCAAGAAAAATGATTCTTAAGCTTTTCCAAAAAATTAGACTTGTTATATGATAAATTCTTAAATTCGCCGTTAGTCTTAATTAAATGCATATTCATGACTTCTTTAAACTTTAAAAAATGGAACACCATCTTAGGATGGGGAGTTTTTTTAATTGCGCTACTAACTTTTAGTCTGACTGTTGAACCTACAGCAAGTTACTGGGATTGTGCAGAATATATTAGTACTGCCGCAAAGCTTCAAGTTGGTCATCCACCAGGAGCACCATTCTATCAAATGATGGGTGCTGTATTTGGAACTTTTGCTTCAGGTCCAGAACAAGTTGCCATAATGGTCAACTATTTATCAGTGTTTTCTAGTGCCTTTACTATTTTATTTATGTTTTGGTCAATTACCAATTTGGTCAAAAAGGTTGCTTTGAAGAAACCTGACGGACAAAATGAAGAAGTAGAATTTACATTTGGAAAACAAATTGCTGTACTTGGAAGCGGATTAGTAGGCTCATTAGCGTTTACGTTTTCAGATAGTTTCTGGTTTAGCGCTGTTGAAGCCGAAGTATACGCAATGGCAGCATGCTTAATGTCCGTTCTATTTTGGATGGTTTTACGTTGGGCAGACGAAATGCATAAACCAAGAGGCGATCGCTGGCTCGTTTTAATTTCTTTAGTTATTGGATTGGCGTTTGGTGTACATTTAATGGGATTACTAACAATTCCTGCATTGGGAATGATTTATTATTTCAAGAATTACGAAAAGGTAACAGTTCTAGGATTCATCTTAGCAAATGTAATTTCAATAGCCGTTTTATTTTTTGTGTTTAAATTTATTCCACCAACAACATTGAGTATTTTCTGGAATATGGAAGTATTTTTTGTAAATACGTTTGGAGCGCCTTTTAATACAGGTTATATTTTTGCAGGCTTGTCATTTATTGCAGTTTTCTACTTTGCTATTAAGTACACAAAAAAGAAAAATTACCGCTTGTTAAACACAATCACACTTTGTTTGGCTTTCATTTTAATGGGATTCTCAACATGGTTGATGATTCCTATTCGTGCAAACTCTGACATTGTGGTAAACGAAAACCAACCTTCTAATGCACATTTACTTTTAGCATATTATAATTTAGAACAATATCCTGAAACACATGTCCTTTATGGACCAATGTACACGGATATTTATGGAGGATTGGACGCGGAACAACCATATGTTGATGATAAACCACGCTATGAAAAAGATATCGCTTTAGATAAATATGTAGTTGTAAATACATGGAAAGGGGCAAAACAGAATTCGGACAGTAACCACAGAGGTTTTTTACCAAGAATGTGGAGTTCTGATCATGCTGTGAATTATATGGAATACACAGGATTGTTAGATTTTGATATAAAGTCTAAATATCGCAGTGATAAAGAAATTGTAAGTATTATCAATGATTTCAAAATGAGAGCGAAAAATGGTGAGATTTACGCAGATGATTTTGAAAAACATATTAAAAGAATTCGTGAATATATTATTGTAAAACCACCAACTTTTGGGCAAAATTTATATTACATGCTCAATTATCAAATGGGCTATATGTACTGGCGCTATTTTATGTGGAATTTTGCTGGTAGACAAGATGATATTCAAGGAAAAATGGACAATCATGGTAATTGGATTAGCGGAATTGGGTTTATTGATGAAATGCATTTAGGCGCTTCACAAGACAATTTACCATCAGATGTTTTAAATAACAAAGCAAGAAATACATATTTCTTCTTACCACTAATTTTAGGAATCTTAGGGTTTGTATTTTTATTACTACGAGCACCGAAACAATTTTGGGTGTTGCTCATATTCTTCCTATTTACCGGATTAGCTTTAAAAGTATTTTTGAGTGAACGACCTTTTGAACCAAGAGAACGTGATTATGCACTGGTAGGCTCATTCTATGTATTTGCTATTTGGATTGGTTATGGAGTTTATGCACTTTTCGATTCGTTACGCGAATATGTTGATGGAAAAATTGCCGCTGGAGCTATAACCATTGTTACTTTATTTGCTGTTCCATTATTAATGGCTTCTCAAAACTGGGATGATCATGACAGATCAAATCGTTATACAGCACAATCGACCGCAAAAGCATACTTAAATTCTATGGAAGAAGATGTTGGCGCTATGGTTTTCACTATTGGAGACAACGATTCGTTTGCACTTTGGTACGCACAAAGTGTTGAAGGTTACAGAACAGATGTTAGAACCATAAACACAAGTCTTCTGGGGACGGATTGGTACATTGATCAAATGAAGAAAAAAGCATTTGATAGTGAAGCAGTTCCTTCAGAAATGACACATGATAAGTACAAACACGGAACGCGTAATTATGTTCGTTATGAACGTCATCCTGCGGTTTCTGATAGTACAGTTTGGGAACTAGATCGATTTATGGACTGGGTTTTAAGCGATCGTAAAGAAACGAAATACGGCTATTTAATTGATCAAGTATATGAAGTAGAAGATCAAAATATTCCGCAAAGTCAACGAAATATTATTTATTATCCAGTAAATAAAGTTCGTGTTCCTGTGAATAAAGAAAATGCCGCAAAATATGTAGATCCAAAAGATAGACATCTAATAGTTGATTATATCGATATTGAATTGCCACAAACTGCATTGTACAAGAATAATTTAATGATGTTAGACATCTTGAATCAAAACGATTGGAAACGTCCAATTTACTTTACAGGTGGAAGTTTTGACAAAGCAGAATACATTTGGATGAAAGATTATTTACAGCTTGACGGATTGGTACTAAAGCTAATTCCTATCAAAACTAAAAATGCTAGCGAATATGAATTAGGACGTGTGAATAGCGAATTAATGTATAAAAATGTAATGACTTGGGATTGGGGAAATGCTGATAGTGATGACATTTATCATGATCCACAAACACGTAGACAAAGTATTTCATACCGATCTAATTTGGCAAAACTAGTAGAACAGTTAATCAAAGAAGGTAAAAATGACAAAGCTGAAACCATCATTGATTTAGCATTAGAAAAAATGCCAATTAAGTATTTTGGATATTATATTTTTACAGAACCTTTTATTGATGGCTATTTCAAAATAGGCAAAACAGAAAAAGGAATGGCTGTTTACAATGAAGTAAAAACTAAATACATTGAATATTTAGATTATTACAAAAGTGTAAAAAGGAGCCAACAATATGACGACATTGAAGACATTTATCAATATTTAGAAAAATATAAAAGTCTTGTCAGTATTTTAGATGCAAACGATCAAAAAGCAGCATTAGAAAAAGAACGAATGCTTTTCCAAAATTATGTTGAGCAATTCAAACATCTTTTTGGTGCTGAAGATGCTGAATAATCTTTATATAGCATGAAATTATATACAGTAAAAACTCCCAAACTAGTGAAATCTTTATTTCCACAACTAGTTTGGGAGTTTTCTGTTGCTACAAAAACTATTTACCTAACTTTCGATGACGGACCAATTCCTGAAGTTACACCGTGGGTTTTAGAACAACTCGCACAGTATACTGCTAAAGCTACGTTTTTCTGTATTGGTGATAATGTGAAAAAATATCCTAAAATTTATAATGATATTATTCAACAAGGACATGCAGTTGGCAATCACACACAACAGCATGTAAACGCTTGGAAGGTTTCTAACGAATTATATATTTCTGATAGCATACATTGTGATGAAACGTTTAAAACTGTCTTAAAATCATCAAAAAGAACGACTACAAAACTATTTCGTCCTCCATATGGAAAAATAACACCTCATCTCGC
This sequence comes from Kordia sp., assembly GCF_965283645.1. GTDB lineage: Bacteria > Bacteroidota > Bacteroidia > Flavobacteriales > Flavobacteriaceae > Kordia. The sequence continues at coordinate 2,471,290 of NZ_CBDIPG010000001.1, forward strand.
AAGAAAACTTCGAGAACTTGGATATAGTATTATAATGTGGAATGTGTTAAGTGGCGATTTTGACACAGAATTGTCTCCAGAAAAATGTTTATCAAATGTTCTTGATCATACTGAAGCAGGAAGTATTGTTGTATTTCACGATAGCATAAAAGCACAAGAAAAGATACGCTATGCGTTACCAAAAGTATTGGCTCACTTTAGCAATTTAGGATATACTTTTGACAGTATTTCTATTTAGACGTGTTCGGTAATTAACCCAATAAGTGTATTTGCATCTTGCTCTCCACTTTGTCTCCAAACCATTTCTCCACCTTTGTAAATCATCAGTGTTGGCAAGCCTTTCACACGAAGTGCTTCTGCTAATTCCTTATTTTTATCAACGTCTATTTTAATAACTTTGGCGCTATCGCCAATAGCAGCCGCAACATCTCTCAATACGGGATGCATAGCTTTTGACTGCTCGTTCCATTCTGTATAAAAATCTAACAGAATTGGAATATCTGCACTAATTAATTCACCAAATTTTGACATAAGCGAATGTTTTTATTTTTATAGAATTGCTATTTTTTTAACGAAAAACATAGCAGTTCAGTACTACAAATGTACTATTTTCTAGCAATTAAGCTATTTTCTTGCGTTTTTTAAGCTCTATCACGGTAATTTCTGGCCATATTCCAACACGCCCAGGAAACGCCAATACGCCAAATCCACGGTTTACATGCAGGTATTTTCCAGCTTCTTCATACAATCCAGCCCAACGCGGATATCTATATTTTACAGGACTCCATTTGATATTCAAGAATGGAATTTCTATTCCAAACTGCATTCCATGTGTATGACCTGCTAATGTGAGTTGTATCTTTTTTTCAAAATCGAGAATATTTGTCTCATCCGTTACAACTGCTGGATCTTTTTTCTCTTTTTCGCGAATTTCCATCTCTTTGTAATCAAAATGAGAAGGATCATGCGATAGTAAAATATTAAATTCTCCGTCAACAACGCCTTCCGTAGCTTTTTTCAAACTTCCTCTTTTTGGAAAATGACGTGAAGCTCCCCAATTTTCAACACCAAGTATGTTTAGTTTCTGACCGTTACGTTCCAACGTTCTTTTTTCATTCAATAATAGATTGAAACCTATATCCTTGTGAACTTTTTCTATTTTTTGGTGATTGCCATCAATTTCTGCTTGTGTACGATAGGCATAATATCCGTAATCATGATTTCCTAATATAGAATACATTCCGTCTTTGGCTTCCATGCGTTTAAATGTGTCAATCCACGGATACATTTCTTCAGCTACCGCATTTACAATATCTCCTGTAAAGAGAATAACATCACTTTTTTGCTCATTGATTAAGTCAACGGCATATTCAATTTTCTCTTTATTATCAAAGCTTCCTGAATGAATATCTGAAATCTGTGTAAGCCTATAACCATCAAATTCATCTGGTAAATCATCAAAAAACATGGTGTGTTTTATCACTCTGTAATTATATCTTCCTTGAAATATTCCATATAAAAATCCTGCAAATGGTATCGCGGCAATTCCTAATGCTAGTTGACTTATGAATTTTCTTCTTGCTGGAATTGCTTCTCCAACGGTCATTCCACTATGTTGAAAGTAATTGAATAACGACGCAAAGAATCGGAAGATATCTTCTATAAATAATATGATGAGTATAAACAGTTTCGGGACTAAAAATGTAAGTCCTAGAGCAATTGCATATCCTGTGGATAAACTAAAGCGACCTTCACGTTGTGTAATGCTCATTTGATAGAAAAATATTCCATAAATGGCAACCGTTACAATCCAAAAACCAATAAGTACTATTTTATTGCTTGTTAAGGTTCGAACTGAGGAAAATGTATATAGTTCTAGAAAAAGAACGATGGCGATGAGGATAATAAATCTCATTAGATTTTAATATTTTAACAAATTTACCTTTAATCTGTAAATAGATTTTACGATTTACAGGAATTTTAACACTTCATGGTGTTGAAATAGTATGAATTAAAAAACTCCCGAATGATTTCGAGAGTTTTTCTATCTATAATTTATTGTAAATTAGGAATATCGTCAGGTGTGAAATCATACAACTCATTAGATTCTTCCTCTTTTAGTTTTTTAACTAAATCTAATGCATCAGGAACAACATCACTACACAATACAATGAGTGAACCTTGTTTTGCATTTTTAACCGCATGTAAAATAGCTTCACTTTCAGATGGAATGATCGTTGTTTTCTTATTTGGATCGTGCATTTTGATTCCGTCATCCAACATTTTGATCAATTCTTCTTCTGTTTTTCCGCGCAAGCGTTTGTCTTGTCTAATAATTACTTCATCAAACATTTCTGCGGCAATTCCGCCCATTTCGTTGTTATCTTCAACTCTTCGATCTCCAATTCCTGCAATAATTCCAATTTTTATAGAAGCTTCTATATTGTCTACAAATTGTTTTAATGCGCGCATTCCTGCAGGATTGTGTGCATAATCAACTAAGATTTGGAAGTTTTTAAATTTGAATAAGTTTAAACGTCCTGGTGTTTGTGATGCAGATGGAATAAACGTTTCCAAAGCGGCACGCATATCTTCCAATGTAAATCCTTTTAAATATGCTGTTATAACTGCTGGCAATACATTCTGAATCATAAATGTAGCTTTTCCTCCAAAAGTTAATGGAACATTTACAGCTTTGATCACACGCATTTTCCATTCGCCTCTACATAAGGTAATGTACCCATTTTCATAGATTGCCGAAATACCACCACGTTTTTGCATGGCTTTAATTCTTGGATTGTTTTCGTCAAGCGAGAATAGTGCCACGTTGCAGTCAACATTTTTACGCATTGCATATACCAAATCATCATCAGCATTCAAAATTGTTGTTCCATCTGGTAAAACCGTTTCTGGAATGACGCCTTTTACTTTTGCTAATTGTTCTACAGTATGAATTCCTTTTAATCCTAAATGATCTGCGGCAACATTTGTTACAATACCAATATCACAGTTTTTAAATCCTAAACCAGCTCGCAATAATCCGCCACGTGCACACTCTAGTACAGCAAAGTTTACTGTTGGATCTTTTAGTACAAATTCAGTACTTGACGGACCTGTACAATCACCTGTCATTAACAATCGGTTTTGAATGTATACGCCATCACTTGTGGTATATCCAACTTTATATCCTTTCATTTTTGCCATGTGCGCAATCAAACGTGTTGTCGTCGTTTTACCGTTTGTTCCTGTGATTGCTATAATTGGAATGCGTGAAGTTGATCCTGGAGGAAATAACTTGTCAATTACTGGTGCCGCAACATTTCTTGGCAATCCTTCCGTTGGCGCTAAGTGCATACGGAATCCTGGTCCAGCATTTACTTCTAACACAGCACCGCCAGTTTCTGATAATGGTTTGCTTATATCAGAAGTCATGACATCAATTCCACAAATATCTAAATCAATAATTTTAGAAATTCGTTCTGCCATAAATACATTTGCAGGATGTACAATATCAGTTACATCTTCGGCAGTTCCTCCTGTACTTAGGTTTGCCGTATCTTTTAAAATCATCACTTCATCTTTTTCCAAGACAGTTTCAAGTGTATATCCTTTTGCGGCAATTAGTGTAAGTGAAAGATCGTTGATTTTAATCATGGTTAAGACTTCTTCGTGTCCATACCCACGACGCGGATCTTTATTTACTTCGTCTACTAATTCTTGAATGGTAGATGTTCCATCTCCAACAACATGTGCGGGCGTTCTTTTAGCCGCGGCTACTAATACATTATTTATTACTAGTAAACGATAATCGTCTCCAGTTATATATTTTTCTATAATTACAGATCGCGAAATTTCTTGTGCGGCTTTAAACGCTACCAAAGCATCTTCATAATTGTTGATATCTACTGTAATTCCTCTTCCGTGATTTCCGTTAACAGGTTTTACAACTAAAGGATAACCAACATAACGACAGGCTTCTTCTAAACTGCGTTCTCTACGAATAATTTCGCCACGTGGCACTTGTACTTCTGCTTGTTCTAATAAGTATTTTGTATCTTCTTTATCGCATGCAATTTCAACTCCTATATTACTCGTTTCACTTGTTACAGTTGCCTGAATTCGTTTTTGATTTGCACCATATCCTAATTGACATAGTGAATATTTGTTTAAGCGAATCCAAGGAATTCCTCTACTTACTGCTTCCTCTACTATAGATCCTGTGCTTGGCCCAAGACGTTCTTCTTCACGAATTTCGCGCATTTCCTGAATGTCTTCTGATAAATCATATGTTTCTCCAGAAATTAATGCTTCACAAATACGAACGGCGGCTTTTGCGGCATAGCGTCCAACTTTTTCTTCCATATAGGAAAAAACTACATTGTAAACACCTTCTTCACCATATCCGCGAGTTCTTCCAAAACCCGTATCCATTCCCGCCAAGGTTTGTATTTCTAATGCAATGTGCTCAATAACGTGTCCCATCCAAGTTCCATCGTCTACACGCATAAAAAATCCACCTTCGCAACCTTCAGAACATCTATGTGAATACATGGAAGGAAACATAGCTTTTAACCGATCTCCAAAACCATCAACTTTATTCGTTGGAGATTCTTCCATTTCTTGCAGGTCTAAAACCATTACGATAAGCTTATGTCTTCTTACTGACCAATAATTTGGTCCTCGCATTGCATTTATACTTCTTATTTCCATGTGTTGTTTGGTTTGCTTGGTTGGTTATTTCTTGTTATTCATAACAAGTTAAGCCTAAATATAGAAAAATTTCACAGATTTCTAAGTCCTTTTACAGATTCTATGAGGTTAGATTAAGATTACGCTAAAAATAGGGCAACAGATAGAAATTTATTTTACTTTTGCAATCACAAAAAAATCACAAGAACATGTTGCAGGTTAAAGGAACTTTAATTCCCATTGGTGGAAATGAAGATAAAGGAGATGATGACGAAGAAATGTACGCGCTAGAGTTTATTGATGATGGAATTTTATTTCACGTTGTCAAAGAAGCTGGAGGTGTTGATGCAAAAATTGTGGTAATTCCAACGGCTTCTAGTATTCCTGTTGAAGTTGGAGAAAATTATGTAGATGCTTTCCAAAAATTAGGATGCACAGATATTACCGTTTTAGATATTAGAAGTACGGAAGATTCAGAAAAAGAATCGTCTATTGAATTGATCAAAAATGCTGATTGTATTATGTTTTCTGGTGGAGATCAATCTAAAATTACAAATAAAATTGGCGGAACAACGATTCATACTATTTTAGCCGATCGTTACCAAAATGAAGAAGGTTTTGTAATTGCTGGGACAAGTGCAGGCGCTATGGTAATGGCAAACGAAATGATTGCTGGCGGAAGTGCTTCCGAAGCGTTTATTAAAGGCGCTGTGACGATGTATAAAGGGTTAAGCTTGATTCCAGAATTGATTGTAGACACACATTTTATTCGTAGAGGTCGTTTTGGAAGACAATCAGAAGCGGTAGCAAAATTTCCTAATTTGATCGGAATTGGATTGGCAGAAGACACTGGAATGATTATTAAAAACGGAAACGATTGTACGGTAATTGGTTCGGGAATGGTAATTGTATTTGATGGAGCTACGTTGACGCATAATAACGAAAAAGTATTGAAAGAAGGAACACCAATGACAATGGCAAACCTTACAATTCATGTACTATCGAATGGTGATCAGTTTGATATTAAAAATCGTAAAGTTTCTGTTTTACCGATTGAAGCACCTTTTATATAAAGAGATATTAGATCGTTTTATTTCGACTTCACTCAATGTGAACACTTTTAGCCTTTTCTTGCTAAGGTTGAATTTCTTAGGTTGATAGATTTTTTTGTCACTCCTATGGAGACAGGAATCTATTATCGAATTTTCTATTCTATGCCATGCTGAACTAGTTACTCAGTATATTGAAGTACAGCATCTCACAATAAGCTATTTATAAATAGAAACCGCTTCCGTTCCATTTGAAGATTTACATGCTCGGTACATTCCTTCGGTATTGAAAGGCATTGCAATGTTTCCGTTGGCGTCCACTGCAATTAATCCACCGTCGCCACCGAGTTTTAAAATGCGTTCATTGATAACAACATCAGCCGCTTTTTCAAGTGAATATTCTTTGTACTCCATTAAACTTGAAACATCATACGCCACAACACCACGAATAAAGTATTCGCCACTTCCTGTACACGATACGGCACATGTTTCGTTGTTTGCATAGTTTCCAGCACCAATCATTGGAGAATCGCCAACACGACCAAAACGTTTGTTGGTCATTCCGCCTGTAGAAGTTGCCGCCGCAATGTTTCCATCTTTATCGCAGGCAACTGCACCAACAGTTCCAAATTTTGAATCTTTTTTTAGGGAATGATCTAGTTGAAAACTATCTGTTCCTTTTATTTCTTGCCATTGATTGTAGCGTAATTCATCGTAAAAATACGATGGATCTTCTAATTCATAGTCGTGCATTTTTGCAAAATACATTGCGCCTTCTCCTGCCATAAATACATGCTCACTTTTGTCCATTACGTCACGTGCCAACGAAACAGGATTTTTGATTCCTGTAATTAGTGAAACGGCACCTGCATTTAAATTCTTTCCTTCCATGATGGCCGCGTCCATTTCGTGTGTTCCTTCCGCTGTAAACACACTTCCTTTTCCCGCATTGAACAAGTGTGAATCTTCTAATAACTTCACCGCTTCTTCTACAGCTTCAACCGAAGATTTTCCTGCGTCTAGCAACTTGTAACCTGCATCTAATGCTTTTTGCAAAGCGGCTTTGTATTCCGCTTCCAATTGCGGTGTCATCATTCCTTTGACTAAAGTTCCTGCGCCACCGTGAATGGCAATTGAGATCGTTTGCATTTCGCTTTTTATTTGATTGCGTAAAATTACAAAATTGTCCTCATTAAAATTGTAGAAGTGATATCAAATTATTGTAATGTAGCTTTTATTGATTGTGTGTAGATAAAAAATAATTCCCCCGAATTCGAGGGAATTTATAAAAAACTATTTTTTCTACTAATTCGGTTGTACTCTATCAATATCGGCAACTTCTTGCGCTCCGCCATTGATAGCGTTCATTTGTTCTTTGTTGAGTTTTTTAAATTTTTCTAACATCGTAAGTGATTTTAAAGTTAATGTTGCTCTAATTTATACATAAAATCAACAGGAACAGAAAAAATTACGACCGATAAAGTAGATTGGGAATCTTTTCTTTAATTTAATGTATCAGCATTTCCACATTCAAGATCAGAATAAAAACAAACGAAATTAGTGTTTGGAGAACATGTTGCATTTTTATCTGTTACTTCGCAGACAGTATCCAGAGAATGGAAACATCCAACCAATTCCGTGAAGTTTACACATTCTACGTTGTAAGTAAAGTCAACAGTACAAGTTAAGTTTACTGAATTTGGACCTTGCCCCTTAATAGTAGAGAATGACAGATTAGAAATGGATTTTTTGTTAAGGCTTAACGATTTAAGATTTCTTTTTTTCATGATTTAAAATTTTAAAGTTAATTACAGTATAGAACAACTAACATACCAATATTATGACATAAAAAACTTAATATTATCGTAATTTAAGTAATAGTATACTGTAATTAAATTCATAATTATATATGAAAGCATCTTACAAATAAGCGCTTTATTTGATAATAGATCATTTAGAAAAACCAAGATTCATTTTAAAAAAGGTAATGAATATAGTTAGGATTGCATCCATAAAAGAGTGTCAGTAGCGAAGTCTGAATTAATGATATGAAAGTAAAACAGAGAGAATTAAAAACAGTCGTTTTTTTAATAATTTCATGTTGTAAAATAAGTTTTATCGTTACTCAACAACTGCTGTTGTCTCCGTTATTTTACAAATTCTTCTCTCTTTAAATTGTTATCAAACTTAATATTAGACCAATCAACTAAAATCCAAGGTGCATCCGTTACTTCTGCGTCCCAAGTAGATTTTTTGTATTTACGCTTGCTAGGGATTAAGAAACCATCTACTTTTTCATACTCTAATTGCATTAGTAATGGCTCTTCCATCACACCAAAATCTGCTACCGTAAATAAAAACTGATCTACCAATCCTGTTTCTTTGTTGATGTATAGTTGATAAATGTCCGTAGGTTTATCGTTTTTAGATTCGAAAGAAACTTTTACGATATCATAGTTTTTGCTGTCTATTTCTTTTTCACCTAAGTATTCATAGTTTAATCCCGGATCTAAAAGTTTTTGAAACATCGTAAACCAGTAAAAATTCGTAGGTCTGCTAAACATGACTCTTTTTAATGCTTTAGTGTCGTTGATTAACTTTCCGTTTGTTTTTATCCAGTATTCCTTCCCATCATATCCTTGTTCCATTGTACCTTCTAGTTGCGGCAACGTACGTTGATGTTGTTTGTATTCGCCATAAGATAGTTCTCCATCAAAAATGTATTTTTCTGTTGATATGTCAGCCTTACCATCTGGTGTTGTGTAGGTGTACGTATAGGTAACATCATTTTTAGACCTTAGTTTTTGATAATTCCCTACTTTTTCAACCAAATTATACACTAATTCATGTCCATTATTCTGAAAATTGATCGTAACTTCTTCTTCTTGAACAGGTTCTTCTTTGACTTCCTTTTTTGAAGTGTTTTTACAGCTGACAGTTACTAAAAAGGCACTGACTATGATTGTGATTGTTTTAAACTTCATTTTATTATTTTATTTTGTGGTTATTTTTGATTTGTTGTTTGCTTGTCATTCATAAAATACAGCAATAAAAACAGAAAACCTATGTATGTAGCTTGCAATCCGACAATATCCCATTTTTGGGCAAATGAGCTTCCTATTACAAAAATATTCATGAGAACAAAAGTGGCTATGAGTGTTTCCCTTGTAAATTTATTGAGGATTAATAAAAGTCCAATCATAATTTCAGCAAAAGGAATAGTGTACGCCAATGGTGTTACTAAAAAATTGGGTAATAGCGTATCTTGAAAAGTATTTTGCATTCCTGCTACAAATTTGTCTAAGTTGGGCAACCTAACTATTCCATGAAATAAATAGTTGATCCCGAAGGAAATGCGTAATAAATGTATCGCTAGTGCTTTATTGTTTAAATCCTGCAATTTCATTTTACTGCTTCTTTATAATTTCTAAAATAGTTTCAGGCTCTAAGCGCTCTGTATAATCTTCTGGAACAAAACTGTAAATAACTTCTCGGTCTTTGTTCAAAATATACGTTGCAGGCATTGGTAATTCAAAATCATTGTTTCCGTTGTGCTTAGCTACGTCAATACCAAAATCATTGTAAACACCTTGCAAATTTTTAGGTAATTGAAATACCAATCCTAATGATTTTGCATATGCATTGTTAAGATCACTTACTACAGAAAATGTTAATTCGTTTTTTTCTGAAGTTGTGAGTGAATTATCTGGTGTTTCTGGCGTAATAGCAACTAATTCACCGTTTAACTCAGTTAATTCTGGAAGGATTGATTGCAAAGCTTTTAACTCCATATTGCAATATGGACACCATCCACCTCTATAGAATGCTACAACTAAATATTGGGACTGAAAATCTTCTAATGAAACTGGATTCCCCTCAATATTTTTTAAAGTAAATGATGGAAGTATTTCACCTGTTGTCAATGCTTTTTTACTCAAATTTTGTGACTTAAGATCTTCCGTGCTTTTTTGCATGATTGCACGTTTGTCTGTAGGAATAACTTTTGCACTATTATTTCTTCTCTCTGATAATTGGTCAGTAAGATTCATTTTTATATTTTTAATTAATAGTATTATTTATACTGTTTTTGGTTCCCAAGCAAATTTCTGAAATGGCGCATCAACTGGTGTGTTCGCAATATGATTTGTATAGTTACTAATCACTTTCTGCGATAGTCCCAAAATGATATCTAAAACTTGTCTTTCACCATAACCTGCTTCATAAAATGTGTTTAAATCTTCTTGTGTTACGTGTCCACGATTGCGTGTCACTTTTAAAGTAAAATCGTGTAAAACCTGTAATTTTTCATTCGGCATAGCAGTTCTATTTCTTAAAGCCTCTGTTAACTCAGGGTTTACTTTCATCATGTGAGCAATTGCTGTATGCGCAGGCACACAATAATGACACTCATGCTCTACATTAATAGTTTGCCAAACTACAGTGAGTTCTTCTGCATCAAATGATGTGTTTTGAAATAAGTTATGAAGTGTTTTGTATGCTTCTAATGCTTCTGGTGAAGAAGCCAACACACCATGCAAACCTGGTAACATTCCAAATGATTTTACAGATTGTTCTAGCAATGCTTTACTTTCTTCTGGTGCTGATTCAATAGTGTGAACTTTTAACGTTGTCATAATTTTAAATTTTATAGTTTTATTGAGTATTGTTAAATATCTAAACGATTGTTTAGATATGAATTAAAAAAATATTATAGGTTCTTGAATGTCATTTCAATATAGTCTTCTATTTCTTTCTGAGTATTTACTCTGGATGCTGCAGCCAAACCATGTTTTGCCAACAATAAGAAATTAGCTTGCTTTGTTATAGTACTTTCATCCTTATTGAGATCCTTTTTTAATTTCTTTATAAATAATTCTTTTAAATTATTCATAAAGACATTCATCTGCTCATTAATAGGTTCATCTTCACTTTCTGAAAATTCGTTGTACGTATTTGTAATAAAACAACCTTTTTGATTTCCACTTTCATTGCAAATTTTAATTGAATTATAGAAAAAGTCTTTAATATCTTCTATACCGTTATTTGAATTTTTAAATTCTTCGAAAATAAAATTTACTTTTCTTTTGTAACTTTTTAAACTTTCAAGATATAGACCGTATTTATTCCCAAAGCTAGCATATATGGAAAACTTGTTAATGCCCATTTCTTTTTCAAGCATTTGCATGGAAGTGTTTGCATATCCATTTCGCCAAAAAAGATGCATCGCTTTTTCCACAACCACATCTTCACTATATTCTTTTTTTCTTGCCATCTTTTATAATCACAGAACAAAACTAAACAATCGTTTAGAAATATAAAAAGTTTTAACTTTTCTTTTTGATTTTAAGAGTATGATTCGTTATGTATTTCAGCAACTAAATTAGTAAATAAAACAGATATAAAATTACAACCAAACACTTTTAAATACTGTATATCAACAAACTAAATACGTTTAAGCTAACTTTTATTTAGTTATTACTAATGTTCCTTATATATAATCGTATTCTATGCGTTGGGACAATCGTTAATATATTATTCTTTTTGTAATAGTTCGAAACTACTATATACATTTCGATTTCAGTATTTTTATTTGGATACCATTTAACATTCTTTTTCAAACCATCTTTTAATTCCGCTTGTTTAAAATCAGACAAATCACCTGTTGATTTTGGTTCGCCATAAAGTTCTGTGAGTTTTTTTTTCTAATTCATTGAATTTCAGAATTAAGGCTTTTTGAAATTCCTTTGATTTTTTATTATTTTTATTAACTTTCAATGTTAGTAGACTTTCATCCCATTCATAAAGTATGTAAGACATCACAGAGTCTTTTTCCTTAAAATAATAATATGCAACCAAGTCAGAAATCACTTTTTGACTTCGTTTAAATTTAATTGGCTGAGCAGTACCATCAAAAGAAACGTGATTTCGAATATTTGGTGTTTTTTCGCTATTCAAATTATTCTCCATTTCTATATATTCATTTAATGAAGTATTTTGAATATCAAATTCGAATTCTTGACCGAAAAGTGTCGTTCCGATAAATAAAAATCCAAGTGTTAATATACGTTTTAAAGGTTTCTGCATATTATGGGTAACGTTAAGTGTAAACTACGTTTTAATGTAGATTTACAAATATTATACATAAATTTTTGCGTTCTTAATTGAACTAAAATACTAATTAAATTAAAGCATACTAGTTCTCTTCCGAGCTCCTGTTACTTTCTGTAAAAATAAAACAAAGATTACACACAAACAATGCAATTTTTCGTAAAAGCAGTAAAGAAACTTCACTACTATAAAAGATCACATAACAAAAAATATATTCTTAATAATTGCTTTAAAAGTGAAACGTATTTACCACACACATATCGTTGCAGAATTTTAACATCACGTGAATAATTTCTTTTTTACCCAAGAATCTTAGTAATATTCTTAAATTTGAATTTCCATCAAACTTTCGATACATGGCAGCTCAAAAACGACTTTTTTTATTAGATGCGTACGCGCTTATTTTTAGAGGATATTACGCGTTTATTAAAAACCCGCGAATCAACTCTAAAGGACTAGATACTTCCGCAATTTTAGGATTTACAAATTCTTTGTTAGATGTTATCAAACGTGAACGACCAGATCATTTAGCCGTTTGTTTTGATAAAGGTGGAAGTGTCGATCGTGTGCAAGCATTTCCTGCATATAAAGCAAATCGTCAAGAAACTCCCGAAGCTATTCGGCTTGCCATTCCTTATATTGAAACAATTTTGAAAGCCATGCACATTCCAATTATTGTGAAAGAAGGCTATGAAGCTGATGACATTATTGGAACACTTTCTAAAAAAGCTGAAAAAGAAGGTTACAAGACTTTTATGGTTACACCCGATAAAGATTTTGCACAATTAGTATCTGAAAATATATTTATGTATCGTCCGCGATTTGGTGGTGGTTATGAAACGTGGGGAATTCCTGAAATACAAGAAAAATTTGGTGTCGAACGTCCAGAACAAGTCATTGATTTCTTAGGAATGATGGGCGATTCTGTGGATAATATTCCAGGACTGCCTGGCGTTGGAGAAAAAACAGCTAAGAAGTTTTTAGCAGCATACGGAAGCATGGAAGGTTTGCTTGCCCATACACATGAGTTGAAAGGAAAAATGAAGGAAAAAGTAGAAGCCAATGGTGAATTAGGGTTACTTTCAAAACAATTAGCAACTATTATGCTAGATGTTCCTGTAGATTTTCATGAAGAAAATTTTGAGCTTTCGCAACCAAATTTGGAAGCAGTAAAAGAAATTTTTACCGAATTAGAGTTCCGAAGATTGCTCGATAATTTAATCAAAACATTTACCAAGCAAGAGGAAAATCCCGCTACAGCGGAAACAAAAACAGCTTCGAAAAGTACTTCTAAAAAAGCCGCGCTCACAGGTCAATTTGATTTATTTGCCGCGCCAGGAGGTGGAAATGCTACTGAAGAAACTACAATTTCTGGCTATCAAACCATCAAAACAACAGATCATTTTTATCAATTAGCCAATACACCATTGTCACGAAAAATGTTGCTTCAAAAAATGCTAAAGCAACAAAGTGTCTGTTTTGATACGGAAACTACAGGTTTAAAAGCACTTGAAGTAGAATTGGTTGGTGTTGCATTTTCTTGGGAAAAAGGAAAAGGATATTATGTGGCTTTTCCAGAAGATCAAGTTAAAACGAAAGAGATTTTAGAAGAATTCCGTCCGTTTTTTGAAAGTATGACGATTGAGAAAGTTGGACAGAATTTAAAATATGATATCAAAGTATTATCAAACTATGACATGCCTGTAAAAGGCCCTGTGTTTGATACCATGATTGCGCATTATTTAATCAATCCAGATATGCGTCATAATATGGACATTTTATCTGAAACGTATTTGAATTACCAACCCGTTTCTATTGTAGAATTGATTGGTAAAAAAGGTAAAAATCAGTTGTCCATGCGCCAAGTTCCATTGGAACAACAAACAGAATATGCTGTTGAAGATGCAGATATTACGTATCAACTAAAAGAACATTTTATCAAAGAATTGGAAAGTGGTCATTTGACAAAATTATTCACTGATGTAGAAGTTCCGTTGGTAAGTGTACTTTCGGCAATGGAAATTGAAGGAATTAATTTAGATCCTGAATTTTTAGGTGAATTGTCAACACAATTAACCATTGATGTTGATCGTTTAGAGAAGACTATTTTTGAACAAGCTGGTGAAGAATTTAACTTGGCTTCTCCAAAACAATTAGGTCCAATTTTGTTTGATAAATTAAAGTTAGTTGACAAGCCTAAGAAGACAAAAACTGGGCAATATTCTACCGCAGAAGATGTGTTGTCGTACTTGGCAAAAGATCATCAAATTGTAACCGATATTTTAGAATGGCGTCAATATAGAAAATTACAAAGTACGTATGTAGATGCGCTACCAAACGAAATTAATCCGAAAACAAATCGTATTCATACGGTATATGCACAAGCTGTTGCGGCTACAGGAAGATTGAGTTCTAACAATCCAAACTTACAAAATATTCCAATCCGAACCGAACGCGGACGACAAGTTCGAAAAGCGTTTGTGCCACGCAATGAAGATTTTGTGTTGCTTGCCGCCGATTATTCTCAAATTGAACTTCGAATCATTGCCGCTTTAAGTAAAGAAGATACCATGATGCAAGCTTTTAAAGATGGTGCAGATATTCATGCTTCTACTGCTTCAAAAGTATTTAATGTTCCGTTGGAAGAAGTAACTCGTGAACAACGTAGCAATGCAAAAACAGTGAATTTCGGAATTATTTATGGGGTTTCTGCTTTTGGTTTAAGTAATCAAACCGATTTATCTAGAAGTGAATCTAAGGAATTGATTGATACGTATTACGAAACCTATCCAAAATTGAAAGCATACATGTCTAATCAAGTTGCGTTTGCACGTGAACACGGTTATGTAGAAACGGTTTTAGGAAGACGTCGTTATTTAAAAGATATCAATTCACGAAACGCAATTGTACGTGGAGCCGCTGAACGAAATGCTGTAAACGCACCAATTCAAGGAAGCGCGGCAGATATTATAAAACTTGCCATGATACATATTTACAATCGTTTTGAAAAAGAAGGTTTCAAATCGAAAATGTTGTTGCAAGTACATGATGAATTGGTTTTTGATGCACACAAAGACGAGCTAGAAATCATTAAACCAATTATTAAAGAGGAAATGGAAACCGCTTTCAAAATGGACGTTCCGTTAGATGTTGAAATTGGTGTTGGACAAAACTGGCTAGAAGCGCATTAGCCAAGCGTCATGCTGAAATTGATTCAACATCTCATCCGTAAAGAGAATTATCCCCTTTAGGGGATTATAGGGGTGTTTTACTCATAATGACACCCAAAATAAACTATGAGAAACAAAATAATTCCATACCATCCTGAATTAAAGTTCTATGCACGTGAACTTCGAAAGAACAGTACATTATGTGAAGTCTTATTGTGGCAAAAAATTAGAAAAAGAGCATTAGGAGTTCAGTTTCACAGACAAGTTCCTATGCTGAATTATATTGTAGACTTTTATTGTCATGAAATAGGTTTAGCCATAGAAATTGATGGAAGTAGTCATGATAATAAACAATTGTATGATGCCAAACGACAAGGACAACTTGAAAAATATGGTGTGCAATTTATTCGGTTTACAAATGATGAAATAAAGCAACACCTATTTAGTGTTTTGTTGGCTTTGGAGGAAAGAGTAAATGAATTGACAACTTAGTTTCACCCCCTAAATCCCCTCAAGGGGATAATTCTTCGCTACAAAATCTGCTTAATTCCTTGATAAATATCTGAAATGGATTTGTCAGAGTAGTTTGGTAATTTGTTAAAAAACTCAAAATTATCAGACAGATATTTGAGAAAATAGTAATCTATTCTTTTTTCCTTTAAGTGAATTGAATTGAAAATCTCTTTTTGATGATAAAAACCTTCATTCGCTGAAATAATATTTTCAGGACAAAAAACAAGAGTAAACGGTGCGAAACCTGCACTTCTATGTGGTAGAAAATCTTTTGAGAAAACTTTTTTTTATTTCCGTTTTATAACAACTACTTTCTAAGCTTTGTCTTACTGATCCCCATTTATTTGAAATAGGTTGATTATCAATTTTAAAAACTACTTCTCTTAAATATTTCTCTTTCAACTTAAAATCAAAAAGTGTTTTAAATAATTCAGGATAAAACTCTTTTACTGTAATCAAATACAGCGATAGAATTGTTTCAAAGTAATTTCCATATGATTCTTCAGTGAAAATTTCTCCTATATATTTAGCGTACTTATGATTATGATGTAAATTTTCACTCGCATTTGCTAACAATAAATACTTATTCAATACTTTTTTTAATCTTCTTGGATTTGTAAACTGTAATTGTTTGAAAAAGTCTGCAATTTTTTCGTTTAGCCTTTCTCCTTCAACACTTCTATCATCAAAATAAGTTGACACTAATTTTAAGACATTGTCATGTTCTGGCATGGAGAAGGAAATATCAAAAATTTTCTCCAGATATTCTTCTGACTTTACAACATCTTTATATTTAGTTTGAATGGCTTGCTGAACGGCTTTTTTATCTACTCCAAAAAAGAAGATTGTCTTTTCTCCATACGTAAAAAATAATTTAATCGCCGAAAGTAAATTGAGTACATTTTCTGGCTCGCAGCGATCTAAATCGTCTATGAAAATGATATTATATTTTTGCGGCTTCTTCTTAGTAATATCATCTTCCCATCTTAGAAACTCAGTTTTAAAACTTTCTAAAGCTTCATAAAAAGAAATATTTTCTTTTTCAAATTCCTTTACGAATTCAGAAGGATTTATATCTACACTTGGGCCTTGAGGATATAAAGGAACTTTGATTTTTACAGACTCTCCTAAGCCTCTAAATAGTTTTTCTGCAAACTTTAAAATGTCACCACTAATTTTTTCTCCCAAGTCTTCGCTTTTCTTCAATAAAAATTCTAACATTGTTTGTGGTAAGTTATCGTCTTTTTCAAATTGCCAAGTGTCAAAGAAAAAAGTATTAAAATCATCTTTTAGATTTTGTTCTAAATACTTCATTAAGGTACTTTTTCCGCTTCCCCATTCGCCATACAAAGCGAACATTTTAATTTCATGGAATTGTTCCGTATTACTTTCTAATATGGTTTGAATCAAATTTGCTTTGTCAATTACACCTAAGTAATCATTCTCTTTATTTAAGTCTTCAATAGGTAAATTATGAAGTAGTTTTGTCATGTAGTACTTTTTCTTAAATGTAAGAAAATATCATGAATCAGTATTGTAAACTTATAAACAAAATAGATTACTGCCTACGCAGGAATGACAAACTATAAACAACCAAGCAAAACGAATTAACAAATAAACAAAAAGCGAACCGAACCAAAAACAAATAAACAACCGAGCAAAGTAAACTACAACACAAAGCGATAGGTAAACTTCATCAAGAAGATATTTTCAGGTTGTTGCCCCAAAATTTGATTGTCTAAACTTTGCAACAAATGATCTCTTGCGTTTCCAAAACCCGTAGTTCCTTGCGACCAAACCAAGAATAATTCAGAGCCAGGAATGTATTCCCAACGCAACACCAAGTTCGAACGGAATTGTACAAAAGAAAAATCAGGATTTCCGAAAGAATAGTTTACGTTTCCATCTGCACCTTCATCAATTTGATATAAATCAGAAGTTGAATCAAATGTAATCTCGTTGGGTTGATATTGATAAAAACGATCATTTAAGTTGTCTGCAATCGAATTGGTTACATATTTAAAATCTTTATATCGACCAATTGATACGAAAGGTTGTCCGTAATATTGAATCGATAAATTCGGATTAATCGTGTAATTCAATCGAATCGAAGCACTCAACGTTTGATTGTCAATTGTTCCTAAAATATAACGTGTGTTTCCACTAGCATCAACTTGCGTTACGTATTGTGTTTTGTTCGGATTGCTGTTATATTGCGGTCCAATAGAAATTCGTAAAGCATTTGTTGGCTGATACGTTACATCTCCACTTACTTCCAAAAACTGAAAATTATTTTGTTTTGCTTGTGAATACACCATTCCCCAACTTGTTCGCAGTTTTTTACGTTCGTCTGTTCCAAAAAAGGCATACCCAAAGTTTTCTTCTGAAAAACGCCAACGCGGTCCGCCACGTAAAAAAGTATTGATAAAAATTCGTGGTTTGTGTGCGGCACCAACATCAATAAACCAGTTATTTAGAAATTGCATATTTCCATTGAATTCGTATTGAATTCGATTGTAATTACCTTCGAAATCGTATGTGGTAAATTGTGAAAATCTTGCGGAGATTCTTCTAAACTTCCCAACAGATTTTGTAGTTTGATACCCAACATTTGCATATTGACGAACTTCATCTGCTTGACGCAAAAAACCAACATCGTTCAACTCCAATTCTGGCGAACGCCATATAATTCCAGCATCATAACGCCAAGTTCCACCACCAGCTTTTCCAAATTCAAACCTTCCTCCTGTTCCTGTTAACGATGTTTTGTTCGGATCTACATCAACATGTCCTGCATCACTTCGTTGAAACAAATGCGTCAACGATTCTTGTGTGAGTTTAATAGCTTCTTTGCTTCCCGCTACATGACTCGCCACAACATTTCCTTCCAAATAAAATGTTCTGTCTTTCCAATTATGTTTAAAATCTAAACCACCTGTATATGCGGCTCTGTGTAAAAAATTCAGGTTATCTTGCAACCGTCTATTGGTCGCTGTGAAAATTCCACCAATAAATGTATTTCGCTCATTAAAATCTTTTTGCAAACGTCCGACAAAGTAATTTGTCAATGGCTCCACCAATTCATTTCTGCGTGTTCCGTTGTTGTCAATTTCGGCAAATTCTTTTCCTGTCACACTTTCCAACACACCAATAGACCAACCATTTTTTGTTTTTCCACTAAATTTTGCGGCACCTAAAATGGTTGAGTTTTGTGGCTGATCTACAAATTCGCCAGCACTTGTGTTTGGATATCCTTGCGGATTTCGTCCAATTCGTCGTGAATAGAACACATTATCTTGTCCGTTTGCGAATTCATAATCAAATATGTTTTTATTTTCTACAAAAAATGGACGTTGTTCTCGAAAGAAAATTTGAAAACCATCCAATGCAATTGCCGCCGGATCGGCTTCAACTTGTCCAAAATCTGGATTGATTGTAAAATCGAGTGTCAAATCGTTTGTAACTCCAATTTTTCCATCAATTCCACCATTTAGGCTAAAATCATTTCCATCACGAAACGGATTTCCAGCTTCTTCAGGATAGGTGTCTAATTGTGTGACAACATACGGTTGAATTTCTACTTGTTTTTGTGGTTTAATGTTTTTTAAACCATGCAATTCTCCAAATTCACTGACCCAACCTGGCGCATCTAATGGAATTCGTTGCCAAGTAGAGCGTTCTTCTTTTCTAAAAAAACGACGTTGCACTTGCAATCCCCAAATTTGTTCTTCACTTTTTCCAAAGCGTAATTGACTTAACGGAATTTTCATTTCGGCTGTCCAACCTTCACTATCTACATTTGTTTTGGTGTACCAAATTGGATTCCAGCTTCCATCCCAATTATTTCCGTTATTCGAAATAAATTCATCCCCTTTTACACCTGCCGCCGTTACGGTAAATGAAAAACCCGTGCGTAAATCGTGGTAGCTATCAATATTAATTTCAACCCAGTCACCATCAAAACCATCTCTACGTGATAATCGTTTTACAATTTGATCAGGATTTGCATCAATTGCACGTATAGCAACGTATAAAAACTTAGCATCGTACATAATTTTGAACTTCGTTTGTTCGGTTGGTGGCGTATTTTCGTCAGGACGATTTTCTATAAAATCAGTTCCCCATGTAACAGAATTCCAACTAACATCGTCTAATATTCCGTCAATTTTTGGCGCTTCACCTTCAAAAGTGCTTGTTGTATATATTCGTTTGGGAATAGTTTTTGTGGCTTCTTGTGAGAATAGCAATAAAGGATAGAAAAAAAATCCTACAAATAGCAATAGGAATGGTTTCATTAGTCGTTTTTTGATGAGTTGATTGTTATAAAAATAGTAAACCTTGTAAAATCAAGCCTATAATTGTAAAAAATTAACACTTATTGAGAAAGAAGATAAATAAAAATCCTTTCTTTTTTTATTGTATATACGTACGTACTAAAATATAATTTTAAGTACATTTGGAAGGAAAACAAAAAAATAGTGAGCGCCTTAAAAACCATATTATATTTTTCCCTTTTTAAGTATCCATTAACGAGAACAGAAATTTTTCAATTCTCTGATAATAAGGATCAGAAAGCGATTGATAACGAAATTGATTTGCTTTTAGACAAAGGCGTTATTTTCAATTTTGATGGTTTTTATATTGATGTAAACGATTCAGACCGTATAGAACGTAGGTTGAAAGGAAATGAAATGGCTCGAAATATTATGCCTAAAGCTGTAAAAGTTTCGCGAAAGATAGCCAAGTTTCCGTATGTAAAAAGTGTTTGCTTATCGGGTGCATTGTCTAAAGGTTTTTATGATGATGATGGTGATTTTGACTTTTTTATTATTACAAAACCAAATCGATTATGGATTGCGCGTACACTTTTAGTCTTGTACAAAAAGATATTTTTGCTAAATTCTAAAAAGTATTTTTGTGTAAATTATTTCATTAGTACGGATAAATTAGAAATTACCGAGCAAAATCTTTTTACAGCTACCGAAATAGCAACGCTTATTCCTTTGTACGGAAAAGATACTTTTGAAGCTTTTTTAGAAGCAAATTCTTGGGCATCACCATATTTTCCAAATAAACCTGCTACAAAAATAAGTACCATACGAGATACCGAAAAAAGTGGATTATCTAAAATGATTCAGACAATTTTTAAAGGTTCTTTTGGTGCTAGAACAGATCAATTTTTACAAAAAGTAACACTTAAAAAGTGGATTAAAAAGTTCAACCATTTAGCCAAAGAAGATTTTGATATTGCTATGAAATCTACAAGACATGTATCTAAACATCATCCGCAAAATTATCAAAATAAAGTAATTACGCGTCTTAGCGAACGTTACAATGAAGTTATAGAACAGTACAATTTGAAATATCCCGAAGAACATGCTTGATATTGTTTTTTCACATTCTTACTATTATAAGTTTGATGCCAAACAATGGAAAAATCAAACTCCGTATCCACCTTTAGGAACATTATATGCCGCTTCGTATTTACGTAAAAACGGATATGCTGTTGGTGTGTTTGACGCGAATCTTTTGGACGATCCAAAAACAATTCAACCATACTTAGAAGAAAAAAAACCTTCCATATTTGTAATTTACGATGATGGCTTTAATTATCTAACAAAAATGTGCTTAACTACCATGCGTGAAGCCGCTTTTGAAATGATTAAAATTGCGAAAAACTTACATTGCCATGTGATTGTTTGTAGTTCAGATTCTACTGATCATTATGAAAAATATTTAGATAAAGGCGCTGATTTTGTAATTCAAGGTGAAGGCGAAATTTCATTGAAAGAATTAGTAGATGCTTTATCTAACAATGAAGATACTTCTAAAATAAAAGGATTGGTTTTTGAAAAAAATGGTGAATTTATCAAAAATCCAAAACATCCAGTTTTACGTGATTTAGATGAATTGCCAATGCCAGCTTGGGATTTAATTGACGTTGAACCGTATCGAAAAATCTGGAAGAATGGTGGAAATGAATTCACACTAAATATGGCAACTACACGCGGTTGTCCGTTTAAATGCAATTGGTGTGCAAAGCCAATTTATGGAAATCGTTACAACTCACATTCGCCAGCATATATTACAAAACACATCAAATATTTAAGTGAAACGTATGGCGTCAATCGTTTTTGGATGTGTGATGATATTTTTGGCTTAAAGCCGAATTGGGTTCAGAATTTTAACAAAGAACTTAAAAAAGAAAAATTATCTATTTCGTATTACATACAAAGTCGCGTTGATTTATTATTGAAAGAAGACACTATTGAAGCATTGGCTGAAAGTGGTTTGGAAGAAGTTTGGGTTGGTGCAGAAAGTGGTTCGCAAGCCATTTTGGATGCCATGGATAAGGAAACAAAAGTGGAACAAATTTATGAAGCAACACGTTTATTGAAAGAAAAAAATGTACGCGTCGCCTTCTTTATTCAGTTTGGTTATTTGGAAGAAACCAAAGAAGATATTCAGAAAACTATTGATATGATTAAGGAGTTAGTCCCTGATAATATTGGCGTTTCTGTTTCGTATCCGCTTCCTGGCACTAAATTTTACGACATGGTAAAAGATGATCTACAATTAAAAGCTAATTGGACAGATTCTGACGACTTGGCTATGATGTTTAAAGGAACATACAACACACAATTTTACAGAAAATTACAACGCTACGTTCACAAAGAATATCGAAAAAGTCAAGCGGCTGCAAACTTTAAGAAATTTTTCAAAAACCCGTTTTCCGTCACAAAAAAAGAATTACGATCGATGATTTTATTGAGTTATTATGTGCCTGCCGCTTTTTTAGATAAACTTCAACTTAAAAACATGGAAAATACAAATGCATAGTGATTTTGATGTAGCCGCACCACAATACGATGATATTTTTACGTATTCTAACATAGGAAAAGCACAACGAAAGTTGGTTTTCAAACATATCAATTCGATCATAAAACAAAACAAAAAACTATCTATTTTAGAGTTAAATTGTGGAACAGGCGCAGACGCTATTGAGCTCGCAAAAATGAACCACAATGTAGTTGCTACTGATATTTCTGCGGGAATGATTGAAGTTGCAAAAGCAAAACAACATCCTGAAAATCTAAAATTTGAGGTTCAGGATATTAATACCATTACTAAAGATAGTTTCAATAAAAAGTTCGATCTTATTTTTTCAGATTTTGGTGGAATTAACTGTTTATCACAAACACAGTTAAAAACATTCTTTCAAAAATCAACTGATTTACTACTTCCAAACGGAAAAATGGCAATTGTATTAATGCCTAAAAATTGTATCTGGGAACGATTTTATTTCACTTTAAAAGGTGATAAAACAAAAGCTAACAGAAGAAATACTGATGAAAGTGTTGTAGCAAATGTTGATGGTGTTGGCGTAAAAACTTGGTACTACAATCCGCAAGATATTGCATCATTAGCAAACGATTTTTATACAACAGTAAAAGTAAAACCAATTGGTGTCACAATTCCGCCTTCCTATTTAGAACAATCATTTGTTGCTAAATTTCCAATGCTCAACATTTTTAAAGGATTAGACTCCGTTTTAACAGCTTCTTCTTTAGCGAAATATGCAGATCATTTTTTAATTATTTTAGAAAAAAGATAATTGATCATACACCTTATTTATTTTAACTTTCGCATCACATTTTAGTGTATCTTTAATTAGTTGAATATAGTAGGATGAAATGATAATGACCTCATTTTTAATATGTAATCAACCTACAAATCATAAAACCTACACTTATGAAAAAAGTAAAATTAGTATCGTTGTGCTTGATTATATTTTTATGTTGTTGTTTTTCAGCTACAGCACAAGAAGAAGATGAAAAGGAAGTGTTGAATGTTACGGCTACGTACACAGGCATTGAAGATGGAACTTTTGTGTTTAGCTATACAGACCAAGATGGAGAAGAAAGTACTATTAGTTTCAATAAAATTTTACCAGAAATTAAAAAACTGTACGATCTTACCAAAAAGGAAATGATTGGACAAAAGTTTGCAATTATGTATTCCAACGTAAATGAAGAAGAAAAAGATGCGAACGGCGAAGTTGATTACGTCAGTGTTAAAACCATATTGATGTTGAAAAAAGTATAATTGTAAAGTCTGATATAAAAATAGCAGTTTGGAAAGATATCCTTTTTCAAACAGCTATTTTTTTGAATATTTGTGACGGTTTTACAACCACTTTTTTCTTTTGAAATACAGCAACATTCCTATAGCAACTACAATCATCACTGTCCACATGATGAAATAACTATATTTATATGTTAACTCTGGCACATACTCAAAATTGGTTCCGTAAATTCCAGCAATAAATGTTAGTGGAATAAAAACCACGGAAAAAACAGTGAGAAATTTCATTACATCATTTAACTTAGAACTTATGGTCGTATGGTAAATGTTCAATTGATCGGATAATATTTCTCGATAACTGTCTGATGATTCTACCGCTTGATTTATGTTGCCTACAAGTTCTTTAAAATGTACTTGGCTTTCATCATTAATAAATTCTGAATCAAGCTTTGAAAGCGCTAAAATCATTTCTTGCGCAGGATTGATATTTTTACGTAAAAAATTAAGCTCTTTTTTTAACGTATTAATTTGATCTAAAATGCATTTATCTGGATTGTCTAGTAGCTTTTCTTCCACACTTTCAATTTTTTCGCCAAGATCACTGATAATGTATATGTAATTGTCAATAACAATATCCAAAAGTGCGTACATTAAATAATCTGTTCCCGATTTTCTAATTCTTCGCTTTTCATTTTTTATACGCTCACGTACAGGGTCAAATACATCACCATCGCGTTCTTGAAAAGAAATCAAAACAGATTTGGTCAATACAATGCTTAGGTTTTCAACAGAAATCATATCAGTTGCATCATCTATTTGCAACATTTTTATAGATACCGAAATACAATTATCATAATCATGAACTTTTGGTCGTGCATACGTATCCATAACATCTGCAAGCACAATTTTGTCCAACTGAAACGACAATGCAATATTTTGCATTGCTTCCTGATTGTGTAATCCGTCAATATTGAACCAAGTTACAGACGGTTTTTCTCGGTACTTAATGACTTCTTTCGTTTTTAGAATTCTGACTTCTTCAAACTGATTTGAGTCAAAATCAATCACACGCAGTCGAACATTCTCTACCTTTTTTTCTCCTCTAAAAAACAATTCGTCTGGAGCTCTTCCAATTTCGTCTTTACTTTTTCTTGTAAACCTTGCCATTAAGAATGTATTAGTACGTGTGCTTAATTAGATGAATTTCGAAAATTATCTAATTAAAAAAACATATTTATTTTAAGCAAATTACAACAAAATACAACAAGTTTTCATACGCTTTACTTCTAAAAGTAACATTCAGATAAAATACCTACTATAATTGACTGTCAAAACACAAAAACATTGCGAATCTATGAACTGTATGTTTTACCTAGAAACAGAAAATATGTATCTTAGCGAACGTCAAATGACATGCTAAAAATTGCCATGAGTATCATTCTTACACATACCTATTATCTTTTTGAAGATGAGAAAGAACAAAGCATCATGCGTCCGTATGCGCCGTTGGGTTTACTCTATATTTCTTCATACTTGAATGAAAACAACGTGGAAAATCATGTGTATGATTCTACATTTTACTCCAAAACTGATCAACTTCAGTTTATAAAAGAAAAACAACCAAAAGCAATTGCTATTTACACCAATTTAATGACAAAAATTAATGTTATTGAGTTGGTAAAAATTTTAAAAACAGACGAAATATATGGTTTCCCTAAAATTATTTTAGGTGGACCAGATATCACATACAACTTAGAAAATTATTTAAATACAGGTGTCGATTTTCTAATAATTGGCGAAGGCGAACAAACAACGTTAGAGTTGTATGAAGCTATTATAAAAGCTGAAGATTACAGTGAAATTCACGGAATAGCATATTTAGAAAACGGTGAGCTTAAAAAAACGCCACCTCGAATGCGCATGAAAAGCCTCAAAGAATTGCCTTTACCAAACAGAGCCGCCATTCCTGTAGAAAAATATTTAGAAACGTGGAAAACGCATCACGGACAAAGTTCAATGACAGTAAGTACGCAACGTGGTTGTCCATACACATGCAAATGGTGTAGTACGGCAGTTTACGGACAGAGTTACCGCAGACGTCCGCCAAGTATGGTTGCCGCCGAATTAAAAATGTTGAAAGAAACCTACAATCCGGATGGAATTTGGTTTGTAGATGATGTATTTAGCGTGAGTTTTAAATGGATTGAACAATTTCATGAAGAAGTTATAAAACAAGATGCCATTATTCCGTTTGAATGTATTACACGTGCCGAACGCTTAAACGATCATATTTTACAATTGTTAAAAGAAGCTGGTTGTTTCCGCATTTGGATCGGCGCCGAAAGTGGTTCGCAAAAAATTATTGATGCCATGGATCGTCGTGTAGATGTTGGTGTTGTAAAAGAAGCCATTCAAAAAACAAATGCACTTGGTATGGAAACAGGAACGTTTATTATGGTAGGATATCCTGGCGAAAACGAAGAAGATATTAGTGAAACCATCAATTATCTTAAAGCGGCAAATCCGACACATTTTACTATTACTGTTGCGTATCCAATCAAAGGAACTTCCTTGTATAATGAAATTGAAGATAAAATTACGGTGCAGCCCGAATGGGATACTTCCACCGATCGTGAAATTGATTTCAAACGAACCTATTCGCGAAAATTTTATGATTTTGCAGTACGTCGTATTGTAAATGAAGTTAATTATAACAAAGAAGTATTAAAAGGAAAAAATCGTAGTTTTATAACTTCGTTAAAGTTAAAAACAAAATCAGTTTTAGCACGAACAGGAATGAAACTATATAAATAATAATGGATTTTAGCCGTATTACACAACAACAAAACGTTTATTATTTAACACCTGAAAACCCAGAATTTTCTACGTATTATCTCGCTGTGCGCGAAAAAGAACAACGAATTTTAACTGATTATGATGTACGACAACTTCCGTATATAAAACGTGACGAATGGGAATATCGAGAAAAATCTACAGAACGTTTCATTCAATATGTTTCAGACAAAAACACATCATTAGACATTTTAGAAATTGGTTGTGGAAACGGTTGGTTTTCTAATAAAATTGCAGAAATTTCAAAAGAAAATAATGTTATTGGTTTAGATGTAAATCGTGATGAATTGGAACAAGCCGCTAGAATTTTTCGTGCTAATAATCTCCGTTTTGTATATGCTGATATTTTTGAGGTTTCTAATATGTTTGAAGGAAAATTTGATATCGTTACACTCAATGGTGCTGTTCAATATTTTGAAGATTTCAAAGCATTAATGATGCTTTTGGAGTCATTTCTAAAACCAAAAGGAGAAATTCACATTATTGATAGTCCTTTCTACAAAACTTCTGAAATTACAGCTGCAAAAGACCGTACCAAAACATATTATACAGAAATTGGTGTTCCTAAAATGGCAGAAAATTATTTTCATCACAATGAAAAACTAGTTACCAATTTTGATACTTTATACAAATACAAACAAAATATAATTCACAAGATTTTAGGCAAAAAAGATTCGCCTTTTTCTTGGTATGTATTTAAAAACTAAAGTAAATTTCTAGTATATTCGTGATCTTTCAAAGACTATTTTTTTAAAATTTTTAACTGCATGAAAATCTTCTCAAAATCATTTCTAAAAAAACTATTCGTTTCGGGTATGGTAACGTTTGTATTGTTGATTATTGCCGAAATTATACTTTCATGGTTACAAATTTTCCCATCAGATTATTACACAAACACACCAAACTCAGGATTTACTTGGGAAATAAACCCAGAAGATATTATCGGAATTCATCAAGATTCTGAAATTTCATTTGATGATTTGGGCGCGCGTTCTATTTCAAATCATGAAGATGCTACACATAAAATTGTTGCTTTTGGTGGAAGTACAACTGCTTGTTTTGCATTGACACAAGAAAAAATGTGGACAGCACATTTGGAGAGAAATCTAGGCGATTCTTACTGGGTTGGAAATTTTGGCCGACCTGGCAATAACAGTGTTCATCACGTATTACAATTTGAACATATTTTGAAGAAACCTGAATTACAAGACGTAGAAGCCGTCTTAATAATGCAAGGTGTAAATGATTTTGTAGCACATTTAATTTCTCCCGAAAGTTATATAGAATATCCGCAAGCTTCGTTGAACAGAATAGCTTTTCAACACATGCCAGACGACGAGCATTTACCTTTTTACAAACGACTTACCTTGTATAAATTATTGGCAAGAGCCAAAAATAATATGATGTATTACATTAAGTATAAAGGACATATTAACCAAGCCGTTACTAGCATTAAAGATATTAAAAAACAAGTGCCAACAGTTACCGAACTACCTGATTTAACGAGCGGTTTGGATCATTATGAAAAAAATATTCTCAATTTAATTGCGCAAGCAAGAGCAAAAAATATTCAGTTGATTTTTACCACGCAAGCAACGATGTGGAAACCCGATTTAGAACCTAAATATCAAGATTTGATGATTACCAGTGGTTTTTTGAATAATACTTCCTTTTACAGTGTTCCTGCGTTATATAAAGGAATGAAAGCCTTTAACGAACGCTTGAAAGCAGTTTGCAAACGTGAAAATGTTCCGTGTATTGAGTTAGATTTGCCAAAAACTACAGAATCTTTTTATGATGATTTTCACTTCAATGAATCTGGTGCAGCATTGACTGGCAAACAGCTTTCACAATCTTTAAAGACTTTGTTGAAAAAATAGGTCTCTATCTGACGTTTTTGTAACGTCATAGTAAATGTAATGAAGCTATCTCTTTATTTTGAAAATAATTGCTTCGTCAAAAGTCCTTGAAGTAACGTTTAGGTTGTTGAAAACATATAAAAAATGGATTCCTGCCTACGTAGAAGTGACAAGTAAAGTAGTATTAATAACCAAGCGAAGTATCTCTAATCTAACTACGCTAATTGCTGTTTTTTAAAGAATGTATCTACAATTTTCTTCTCAACAGGAACATTAAAATATTTATACTTACAACGCCATCTTGCTAACAATTGTAATGGTTTGTAAATCAACTTTTGATTGGAATATGCAAATTTTAGATAGAACTTAAATTTCTCGAAGAAATCGTACTTTTCTTCACTTACCCAAGGTCCTGACGAACCAACAAAATCAAAGTCTGACCATTCATGTACTGTTTCTGGAAGCTTGTAACCTTCTTTTACCACATTATCTGTAATTGTCGTTCCAGGATACGGTTTAAAGTAAAAAATTGGTGTATGAAAGTTTGGATGCATACTATTTAAATCGAGTGCAACTTTAACCGTTTCTTCAATACTCTTGTCTGTTTCTTCTGGAAAGCCAACAATAAACGGAAATTGTACTGCAATACCTAAATCTTTACAACGTTCGGCACACATGTATACTTGCTCAATTTTGATGTCTTTTTTGAGCCAATTCATCATTTCTTGCGAACCAGATTCTACTCCAATTAACAATCGTCGCAATCCAGATTTTGCGCAAATTTTAAAATCTTCAACAGACATTCGCGAACCTTGATCGGCACGCATCGTTGCTGCCCAAGTAATATTCAAGCCTTTTTCAATCATTCGTTCCGAAATCTCAATCACACGATCTCTGTATGTAAAATACGTTTCATCTTGTAAATTTAAATCGGTAAACTTATATTTTTCGTGAAGTTCAGCTAATTTATTTACCATAATTTCTGGTGAAATTGCTGTCCATTTTCTATTATACACAAAAGGATCTGCACAAAATGTACATCTAAAATAACAACCTGTCGAAGAAATATAATCGAGTTGTCTTCTTCCTTTCTTTTCAAAATATTTTTCAACGTCAATCAACTCATAATTGATATCTGAAAATGTATCCATTGCAACAATTACACGTGGCGGATTTTTGATAATCTCACCTTCATTATTTCGGTAGCAAATTCCTTTTACGCCCGAAACATCTCCAGTAGTTGCATATGCTTCTACCAATTCCTTAAACGTATCTTCTCCTTGTCCTTGTGCTGTAACATCAATACAAATTTCGTCTTTCAACGTCTGTTTTGGAAACAAAGATGTATGCCAACCGCCCCAAATTACAGGAATATCTTTGCGCATCTTTTTTACAGCTTGCGTTACATCCAACGCATCTTTTATAGGTCTTCCAGTTAACACAGTAGTTCCAAAACATAGCGCTTCACCAATATGTTTCCCAATTGTTTCCAGTGGTTTTTCATCAATACGACCATCAACAATAATAACTTCATATTGCTCAGGATCGAGAACTGAACCAATTGCTAACAAGGCAAGTGGCATATCAAAAAATACAGCTATTGGGTTATATAAGAGAATTTTATGCTTTTTCAAAACGGATAATTATTTTTTTTATAAAGATACTGACTATTTGAATATTTGAAATGACTTTATTTTCTTTTTATGTAAAAAATATTGAATTGACACTTTCAAAACACCTATTCCATATGTCATACTTCGTTGAAAATTGATTGAAGAGCTTTCTTCTGAATATGTTGTCGGACAGGTAATTTCGGCAATTTCAAAGCCATTATTAAAAATTTGACACAACATTTGATTGTCAAAAATAAAATCGTCTGAATTGTGTTCTAAGTTTAAAGAATTTAATACCTCCGCAGAAAAAGCTCTGAATCCGGTGTGATATTCAGATAATTTTTGACCGATCAATATATTTTGAAACAACGTTAAAAAACGATTCGCAATATATTTATACATTGGCATTCCGCCACGCAACGCGCCTTTTCCTAAAATTCGTGAACCCATTACAACAGGATACACATTATTTG
Organism: Kordia sp.; assembly: GCF_965283645.1. Taxonomy (GTDB): domain Bacteria; phylum Bacteroidota; class Bacteroidia; order Flavobacteriales; family Flavobacteriaceae; genus Kordia. Next base: position 2,501,702 of record NZ_CBDIPG010000001.1, read on the forward strand.
CAATTAAATACGCCATGGAATGTATCAATTTTGGCGTGTATTGATAATCAGGATGCAACATCACTACAATATCGCCTCCTAACGATAATGCTTTTCTATAACAGCTTTTTTGATTCGCACCATACCCTTTATTTTCATCATGCTTTACAACATGCTTAATTCCTAAAATTTTTGCTACTTGAAGTGTTTCATCTGTACTATTGTCATCAACTAAAACGACTTCATCAACAATATCAAACGGAATTTCCTCGTACGTTTTTTGCAAAGTTTCCGAAGCGTTATATGCAGGAAGTACAATAATTACTTTCTTAGAGTTGATCATGGTTTTTGGCTTAATTGCACATAAAAATGTAAAAAACAATCCTATTTTTTTACGATCGACAATTTAACAACTATATTTATATACGCAAAACAAAAACAGCATTGAAATTATCTAAATTACCTCCTTTTTTTTACCAGAATTTGACGGTTTTTTTTATTCCGTTTCTCTTATTGTTTGTATTAAGAATTGTTGGTTTTGATGGTTTATATGGACAAGATTCGTATGAATATTTGCGCTACTCAAACGCAATTCAAAATTACGTTACGGAAAACGTTCATCCTGGGAATTATTTTTGGCCAGTTTTATACCCAACTTTAGGTAGTTTGTTCGGTTTTATTTTTGGCACTTCACTCACATTGCAACTTCTAAGTTGTGTGAGTTTCTCTGTTGCCTGCGTGTACATTTTAAAAACAATTAGATTACTATATCCAACGGCGCCGTTTCGCTTTTTTTATGTATTGATTTTTGCCGTTTTTTGTCCGTTTCTCTTAAAAATGGGCTTAATTGTCATGTCTGATGCATTGGCAATGGTTTTTGTGGTGTTATCATTCTATTTCTTTTTCAAATCATATTATAAGAATACAAGCTTCGCTCCTATTTTCATCTTTGCTACCTGTGCATTAATGACGCGGTATGCTTCCATTTTTATCACGTTTCCTATAATACTATATACACTGTATTTGGTATGGAAACGAAAAAAAATTCAACAACTTGCCGTTGCAACTTTAGGAAGTATTATTATAGCAATTCCATTTTTAATTTTTCAATGGGGCGCATTGTTTGAAGCAACTTCGAATCCATTTTTGGAAAATTGGTCCGTTGGAAACTATTTTAAATCGAGTTTTACCACGCAAGATGGCACGACAAGTTATACGTTTCCAAATTTGATTTATGCATTGTATGTGTTTTTTCATCCCGGATTTATCTTTTTGGGAAGTATTCTAAGTTTAATCACTCTGAAAAATCACAAATCACTTTTTAGCTTTCATCAAAAAACACTTTTGATTTGTAGTACGTTGTATATTTTATTTTTGGCAGGAATTCCGTTTCAAAATCCACGAATTTTAGGTTTAGTATTTCCGTTAATTTTAATTCTAATGTTTCCTGCTTTTGGAAAGTTAATGGAATTCAAATACATAAAACAAATTTTCATTCCAGTTGGAATCTTTTTTATAGCATTGCAAATATTCTTTTTCAGCATGACATTCAAGTTAATTTTTGAACGTACTATTATTGAAAAAGAACTAGCTAGCATGATAAAACCGTATGAAGGCGAAACGTTATATAGTTTTGATGTAGATTTAGCAATGCAAGGTCGCGGTTTGGATTTTGACTATAAAAACATGTTTTTGGAACGTTATGAGAAGTTTCAAGCTAATGATTTAATTTTGTTTGATGCTGCGCGCTATCAAACTCAATGGAAAGATAAAAACCCAATGTTGAACTGGGAATTTATTGAACAGAATTATCAATTAAAAGTACTAGAAACACATTCGAAAGGATGGAAATTGTATCAAATTGAAGCTAAAAAATAAAGAAGAAATATGCTTTGGATGCGTATCAGATATCGATTAGGATTACTCTACAAAACGATGTTGTTTAAACTCGGTTTTGGAAAATTGTTATTGAAAGATCGTTATGGTGAACGAATTTTAGTCTATCACGGAATTGATGCCGTTGGCGAAACCAAATACAATAGCCGATTTATCTCTAAAGCTTTTTTTGAAGAATTTATCAAGCATATTACCACACATTACAATGTAATTTCGTTGGATGATTTCTATCAGAAGAAATTCAAAAAAGACACACTCAATATTGCACTTACATTTGATGACGGTTATTTAAATAATTATACATATGCAGTTCCAATTCTGGAAAAATACAACGTTCCAGCCTGTTTTTACATTACTACGATTCATGATAAAGCACCATATTTATGGGCAGATTTTCTCGATCTCGTTTCGTATCATACTGACAAAAAAGAAATCATTTTTGAACGGAATCTCTATCAAAAAAGTGCTAAAAAAGAATTTGTTTGGAATGGAATTTCCATGAAAAACGTTGCCAAAGCATTGCCATACGAAGTTTTAGAAATGATTTATGATGTTTTTAAAGATGATTGGAAAAACCTTTCTCCAAAGGATTTTGAAGAGTATTGGAAACTCATGAATGCCAAACAAATCAAAGAAATTGCAAACCATCCATTGTTTACCATTGGCGCGCACGGAGAAACGCATGCCAGTTTGGTAGATATTCCATTGGAAGAAGCCAAAAAAGAAATTTTACACAGTAAAGAAACACTAGAAATCATTTGCCAACAACCAATGACCGAATTTGCTTTTCCGTTTGGTTATTACAATCAGGAATTAGCAGATTACTGTGAGGAAATAGGTTTTGAACGACTATTATTGGTAGATTACAATATAAAAGAAGATGCCAAAAACGACACATGGAAAAATAGGTTTGTGATGAATCCGTATATATCTTTAGAACAACAATTGGCGTATTTGTTAAAAGGTTCTTACTTTTAGAAAATATATGCTATACAAAGAAATTTATCGTCTCAAACGTGTGGATAATAATGATTTTCCCGCTATCAAAGAATTGTTCTGGAAAGTCTTCAAAAAGAAAGTCTCACTCCACTATTTACAAAACAAATACAACACGTCGTATGTTGGCGTCAACTACATTTGTAGCATTGCGTATTGTGATAAAATTCCAGTGGCTTTTTATGGTGCCGTTCCACAAAAATTTAAGAATAACGAGCGTGAAATATTTGTAGCACATGCCTGTGATTCGTATACCTTACCAAGTCATCAGCGAAAAGGCTTGCACAATGCGTTAGCAAAATTTGCCTATGAAATCATGAAAGAGAACGACATGAAATATGTGTACGCTTTTCATAGTGCAAATACCTATCGCAGTACAAAAAAACTAGGCTGGAAAGAGCACGAAAACTTACAACGGTTTCATGTAAAAGTAAACACGCTTCCTATTGGAAAAGTGTTGAATAAGTTGCGTTGGAATCATTTATATGATGTTTTTTTTAAGCAAAAAGTATCGCAAGAAGCCATTGAAAAATTAAACAAGGAACATACAGAAAAGTATCAAATACAATTCACAAACGACTTTATAAATTATAAAAATAGTTTCAAAAGTCATCATTGTGTAGAACTTGAAGGTTGTGTATTTTGGTTAAAGATTCAAGCCATAATTCATGTTGGAAAATTTTATGCACCATCTGCGGAAGCATTACAAAAAGCCATGAAAAAGTTGAAGCGAAAAGCATTTTTCTTAGGCATTACAGAGTTTTTATTTCAAGTTGATGTGGATTCTACCATGGCAGCGCAATTACAAACCATTACAGCTCCGAAAGAATCGTGGTTGGTTGGTTATTTGGATTTTGACCCTGAAATCGATTTAAAAGATTTTATATTTACGTACTCAGATTTAGACACATTTTAGATGCAAATTCAGCTTAAAAATCATACGTTTCAGGTTGATCCTGGACAGAATAAACACTATTGGACGTACATCAATTCCATTGATTGGGAACCGCATACGTTTGCGATTTTTGACAAATTTATCAATGAAGATTCGGTAGTATTGGACGTTGGTTCTTGGAGTGGCGTTCTTACATTATACGCTGCAAAAACTGCCAGAGAAGTACATGCGCTCGATCCTGATCCTGTGTGTTTTAGCGAGTTGAATAGAAATGTTGCCTTGAATCCAGCTGTAGCTGAAAAAATAAAAACGTACAAAACGGCTATTTCTGCTCAAAAAGAAACTGTGCGTTTGTCTGCACGGGAAACTTATGGCGCTTCGTCTAGTAGTATTTTAGAACGCAAACGCGATACGGAAAACTCCTTGGAATTGGAAACAGTTTCATTAGCAGATTTTTTAGCCCAAGAACACATTCAGAAAGTAGATTTTATCAAAATGGACGTGGAAGGCGCCGAATTTAGAATTTTACCAACTATTGGAAAAGCGTTAGAAAAAGTTAACTATCCAACATTGTATATTTCTTTTCATTATAATTTTTTGAATGAAAATATATATCATAAAAACATTCCGTTTGTATTTTTAAACAAAGTATTGATACGATTGGAAAACATATTTGGGTTTTCATTGTATAAAAATCGAATTCGTAAAGAAATAGCGAATCTGTATGATGATTTAAAAGCCTATAATTACATTTATAAAAGTAATGGAATAGCAATTACGTTTGACGATTTAGCACAAAAACCTGAATTGATTAAGGAAACGGATTTGGTGTTTACAAATGTGGAGTGGACACGAGAAACTAAGAATAATTAAGTGGATTCCGCATCAAGTGCGGAATGACAAAACAAAACCAAATTGTCATTTCTACACAAACAGGAATCCAAACAATAATAAATAAAATAAATTCCAAATCAAGTGCGGAATGACAAAACAAAACCAAATGTCATTCCTGCGTAGGCAGGAATCCATAAATAACAATATGTATAAAACAATTCATCAATATTATGTGTATATCCTTTCTAGTAAAAAGAACGGAACATTATACATTGGTGTTTCTAACAATTTAGAAAGAAGAATATTTGAGCATAAAAATAAGTTAATTAAAGGATTCTCTAAAAAATATGATCTAACAAAACTCATGTATTTTGAAGTATTTCAACATATTGATGAAGCTATCAAAAGAGAAAAAAGATTAAAGAAGTGGAAACGACAATGGAAAATAGACTTAATTGAGAAAAAGAATCCTAATTGGAATGATTTAGCCGCAGATTGGTCAATGAACATGGATTCCGCATCAAGTGCGGAATGACAAAACAAAACCAAATTGTCATTTCTACACAAACAGGAATCCAGACAATAATAAATAAAATAAATTCCGCATCAAGTGCAGAATGACAAAACAAAACTAAATGTCATTTCTACACAAACAGGAATCCAAACAATAATAAATAAAATAAATTCCAAATCAAGTGCGGAATGACAAAACAAAACTAAATTGTCATTTCTACACAAACAGGAATCCAAACAATAATAAATAAAATAAATTTCAAATCAAGTGCGGAATGACAAAACAAAACCAAATTGTCATTTCTACACAAACAGGAATCCAAACAATAATAAATAAAACAAATTCCAAATCAAGTGCGGAATGACAAACGAAACTAAATGTCATTCCTGCGTAGGCAGGAATCCATAAATAACAATATGTATAAAACAATTCATCAATATTATGTGTATATCCTTTCTAGTAAAAAGAACGGAACATTATATATTGGTGTTTCTAACAATTTAGAAAGAAGAATATTTGAGCATAAAAATAAGTTAATTAAAGGATTCTCTAAAAAATATGATCTAACAAAACTCATGTATTTTGAAGTATTTCAACATATTGATGAAGCTATCAAAAGAGAAAAAAGATTAAAGAAGTGGAAACGACAATGGAAAATAGACTTAATTGAGGAAAAGAATCCTAATTGGAATGATTTAGCAGCAGATTGGTCAATGAACATGGATTCCGCATCAAGTGCGGAATGACAAAACAAAACTAAATTGTCATTTCTACACAAACAGGAATCCAGACAATAATAAATAAAATAAATTCCAAATCAAGTGCGGAATGACAAAATAAACTAAATGTCATTCCTGCGTAGGCAGGAATCCACAATATAAAACAAAGAGATTTCCATTTTCACGGGAATGAAAAATGAAAGAGACAAACACACATATCGTATTCTTAACACCAGGTTTTGCGGAATCTGAGAATGACTCTACCACAATTCCTGCGTTGCAAGTGTTTTTGAAAAGTATTCGCAAAGCATTGCCTAATGCCAAATTAACACTACTTACGTTTCAGTTTCCGTTTACAAAAAACGTGTACGATTGGCATGGTATTGAAGTGATTCCGCTTAACGGAAAAAACAAACGCTTGAAGAAACTTTGGACGTGGAAAAAAGCTTTTAAAACACTTGAAAAGCTTCATGAAAAACGTAAAATTGATACGATTCATAGTTTTTGGGTTGGCGAATGTGCTAAAGTTGGACAACAATTTTCAGAAAAACACAGTATCAATCATGTGGTTACGGTGATGGGACAAGATGCATCAATTAAGAATTCATTTGCAAAATATTTGATCGGTTCTAATGTAAAAATGGTCACACTTTCTAAAAATCATCAAACAGCATTATTGAAAACGTATCATTTAGAATCTACCATTATTCCATGGCATTTGGATATTTCTGAATTTCCGAAATTACAAGAAAATACGATTGATATTTTAGGAGTTGGCTCATTGAATACGATCAAGAATTATTCAGATTTTATCGATATTGTTGCAGTTGTAGCAAAAAAGCATACAAACCTCAGCGTTGTTATTATTGGTGATGGTACATTACGAAATGAACTTGAAATCAAGATTAAAAATTTACAACTAGAAAATACGATTACTTTGCTTGGCCAATTGCCTAGATCGATTGTTTTTGAGAAAATGGCACAATCGAATATCTTACTTCACACAAGTGCTTACGAATCGTTTGGTTTTGTATTTTTGGAAGCCTTGTATTCGGGAATGCAGGTTGTTTCATATAATGTCGGATTAGCCGAAACTGCCTCATATTGGCACATTGGCGAACGCAAAACGGAACTGATTGAAGCTTGTGAACAATTACTTTTAGCGGAAGCTACACCAAAAAAACGCATCACATTAAGTACCGAATCTGAAACTATAAACGCTTATTTATCTTTGTATCATGCGTAAATTGATCACTATAGGAGTTAATACGATTCAAGGATTTGCCACTCCTGCTTTCAACTTTTTGATTGTGGTTTTAGGTGTAAAAATCTTCGGGAAAATTGACTGGGCAAGTTTGATTGATGTGATGTTATGGGTTTTCTTTACAACATTTATGCTTGGTTGGGGAAATCGTGATTATTTACTTCGAAAATACAGTGAAGAACCTGCAAAAATGTATCATGCTTTTTTTAGCAATTTCTTTTCTCGGTGTTTGCTACTTCCTTTTTCTTTGCTACTATTTGTATTTTTTCCAACAGTAATTGCTAGTTGGGCAGTTGCACTTGTCGTATTGACTTTTGCATATACATCATTGAGTACTTTAGTTATTTATCATCAAAAGTTTGGTGCACAATTATTAGCGGAAATTATTGGTTTTGCAATTATTCTTGGAAGTATATTCTATATTGAAACGTTTCAGCTAGAAACATTTTTACAACTGTATGTGGTTTCTTTTTTAGTAAAATTTATACTACTTAGTTTGAAACTACGTCTTTGGAAAGTATCATTTTCTGCAACAATATCCTTGCAAGAATTCAAAGCTGGATTGCCTTTTTTTATTCTTGGATTGAGTGGTTGGTTAATTTCTAAAACAGATATTTACATCGTTGATTTGTACTTAGAAAAATCGCAATTAGCAGAATATCAATTACTAATTACTGCATTTTTAATGTTGCAAGCATTAGCGGCGTATATTACTATTCCATTTACAAAACATGTATATCGCGTTTCGGATGAAGTTGTCCAAAAAATAAAATACAAACTCTATACTGTTTCGTTGCCACTTACCACTCTTGGTGTATTTGTCATTTGGTTTGTCATGGAATACTTTGTGGAATTAGGGTTTGGTTATGAATATTATATTGTTGGCGGATTGATTGCCTTACCTTGTTATTTTTATACGTTAAACATCATGGAACTCATGAAAAACCATCAAGAACATATTATTATCTACATCAGTTTTTTAGGCTTTTTTGTGAGTTTCTGCTTGATTCTTTCCCTGATAGAAACCTATGAAGTTTTTGGAGTCTTACTTAGTGTTTGTATTACACAATGGGTATTATTGTTCGTATTTAAAATGTATAGACGATTTGCGTAGTGACTAATTTAATGATTAAAATATTGTGCTTTTGCCACGAATTAGAAATTTGCACTAGCCGTTCAAAGCTAAGATTTAAACGTCATAACGAATGAAATGAAGCTAGTTTTTTATCGATAAACAGCTTACTTCGTCGCAAACTTCTCGTAATGACGGAGAACTAAAATAGTCCAAATGCGTGAGCTACTACATCAAGTTCAGCACAATGAAGAGTTATTGAATGGAGTTCTATTGGAATTGTCTTGAGTGGCAGCCATTCTTTAAAAAATAGGTAGCTTTCTGAATGGATTCTTAGCTACAAAGGAATAACAAAACTATATTCCGAAGCAAAGCGTGACTAAAAATCTACCCTACTTTTTCCTCCTAAAAAAATTCAACACTTTACTGATAAAATCATCATTGATGCCTAATGTTCCTTTGAGCCATGTATAAACTGCAATCATTTTTTTATCTAACCAAATTAAAACTGACTTGAATCCATCATTGGGACGCGCACGGTAATTAGTTGATCGTCGTTTAAACGAACCCGTTTTTTCCTCTGTAAAATAATACAAAGCAATTGACTTTCGCGTTACATCTTCTGGACAGGTTATTGGATCGGGAAAACCGTGATACGAATCTTCATCCGTATTGAATATGACAATTCTATTAAAAACAGGTGCAATTTTCACAGCACATTTCGACATATCTTTCTCCCATAATTCTAAATCGCCACCATAATCGGCTTCCCAATCTTTATTGAGATACACCAACACATTTACACGACGACGCCACATTTTTTTGTGTGGATGTACGGTAAAATCTGCATGAATATTTAAATACCCACCATTTTCACTTTGGTGAATGCCGCCGCCTTCAATTGTAGTATCAGGTAATAGGTTTGGAATTCCTGTCAATTGTTCTAAATAGTGTATGAATTCGGGTGAATTTAGCTCTTTGATGATTCCATCACGGATAAATTCAGGAATTAATTCAAGTTTATTAAGTCCATGCTTTTTTTCATTTACATGTACATAATGAATCCAGCCTTCATCTTTAATTTTCGGGAACACACGAAGCGCTTTTTCGGCTGCAGTTTCTTCCAAACAACCGTCCAAGATAATGTGTGGATATGGTGATGCTGCTTGATACGCCGCAATATCACTAGCGAATGTGTCTTTCCTCTTTGAGTAATCAAAAATCATTTGATGGCTTCCTTGAATTTCGCTCTAAATGTACATAAAATATAAGATTCTTGTATAAAGATTTTAGTCTGGATTTAGTATCCTTTTACAATTATTCAATAGAATATCAACATAGATCCTAATTCTTAATTCGTTATTTTCGTTTTCTTTACTTTCCCAAAGAAAACTGAATCAAGAGGTTTGAGAAGAAATCACTTGTTAGTGCTGAGTATAACGATTGGCATATGAAACGTAGTGTATAAAAACAGGCTAACTTTTCGGATTAGCACAGAGCCGAATTTTAAAATTTGCATTTATCTTGTACTTTTTCCACCTCCAATTAAAAATCCAATAGATATTCCGAAATAACTATTATTAACGGTCCCTATTGTTTGGTTGTTTTGTATTTTAATGTCAGCTTTTGGAATGAAGTTATATTCCAATCCAATTTTTGTTTTCCTCCATTCAAAACCTCCTCTTAATAGAAGTCCTAATTGGTTATTTACGTTTCCTTCAGTTACATCTCCTGAAGAGATCGCTATTTCTTCTGATGAAAATAAATAATATCCCAAGCCTAATCCTAAATATGGGCGAATATGATTTTCATTCAAGTAATAATCGAATGTCGGCATAAATGAAAGTACGGCATTATCATTTTCATCATCAATAAAGAATTGAGAACTATCATTGTTTTCAATTTTTTGAGGATTTAATGCAAGTCCAAACCTCAATCCGATAACGCAATTATTGGAAATTTCGATATTAGGCTCAATATTAAACATTAGCCCCAAATTTTCGGATTCAGTTTTTAAAAGAAATCCAGGTTCTATTCTAAATTTTACTTGCGCATTTAAATTGTAAAAACCGAACAATAATGTTATGAGTAATAACTTTTTCTTTAGAGAATTGTTTTTATTGTTGAAAAATTGATGTCGAAATTTTTTCATAAATACTTTTGGTTTGATTGTTTAAAAATAGAACGCCAATTATTTTTCATCATAGCTTTGTTTCTTATTAAAGTATCTCCTTAAAATATAGTTTCTTAAGATACTTAAAACTGTTAAATAGATTGTTATCAAGGTGTTTTTACCAGAGTGGTTTTCTACTCCTAAAATCGGAAATATTATGTGTAATGAAATTATGGTGACTAAAAATCCAACTGTCACATTCGCCAAGCTTTCAAGAAAGGATTGTTTTTTAGTTTGCATTATTTATAACTTTTACTTCTGAAGATAATTTGTTATTTTCAAGTTGAATAATTCTGTAACCAGAAATAGTAGTATTTATTTCTATGTTTGAAATGTTTTTTTCAATTTGAAAAGCTACTGCTGGTGTAATATATTGCGTAATGTTTTTATGAGTTAAAGTACTCTCCATATGATAGTGACCACAATAAACAGCAATTTTATTAGGCACTTTTTCTAATATTTTAATGAGGTCTTTTCTGTTTTTCAACTTTCCTATTTCATCTACTTTCAAATTAAGTCCAATAATCGGATGATGGATAAAAATGATAATAGGTTTAGATGTTATAAGTTCGCTGTTTAACCATTTGAGTTGTTTAGCATCTAAAATGCCTGAAGAAGAATCTAAATAGATAAACTTGAAATAATTTTTGAGTTCACTTCTATAGATTTTTTTTGAACTATAATCAGCTCCTAAATTGTAATGCTTGGAAATTTTTATAAAATTATCGTGGTTTCCTAAAGCAATTGATAAATCCATTTTTTTAAGCCGATCAAAGAAATATGGAATGCCTTCATTTTCTCCGATGTCACCTGTGCAGACAATATGGTTAATGTCATTATCTTTAATACTTTTTAAGATGTTATCAAATCGTTTTCTTGCAGATATTTTATCCTCAAAAGGAAATTGTTCATCAAGATGTAAATCAGTGATGTGAGCTATTTTTTTTACCATCTAGCTTTAGTTTTCTAAAACCAAAAGTAAAAACGTTTTTTTATGAACAGTTATAAAATCTTGCTGATTTTATAAAGCTTTCCTAAATTGTGTTGGCGATAATCCAACGTGTTTTTTAAATACATTAGAGAAGTAAGCTGTATTATCAAAACCAGATGTAATAGCTATTTCGTAAATAGAGTCCTTTGAGTATTGAAGTTTATTCTTTGCGTTTTCCAAACGAATATCAGTTAAATATTCAAGCGGTGTCTTCCCATTTATTTCTTTGAAAAGCCTATGTAAATAGTATTTACTAACTCCTATATCTTTGCTAAGTATCTCAAGTGAAGTTTTATCTCTAAAATTATCATTGAGGTATTCTTTTGCTTCAGTTATTGATTTGTATAACTCTCTTTTAGTATTCTGTCTAACTATTTTTAATCTTTTAAAATTATTATCAACCAAAACTTGTTCTTGAATAATTAGTTCAGAAATTGTTATGAATAAATCATCCATTTGTTGATTCAAACAGACTTGATCGTTTTCATATAAGTAAACTATTTTATGAAGTAAGTTTTTGACTTTTTGATTAGAACTTCTTTGGATTATTTCAAGAAATTTTATTGAAGAATGGCTTCTTGAGTAAAAATGAGCTATTTCATTAATCAATTTTGGAGATAAGAATAATGATAAACCTTTTGTTCCTTTTTTTGCTTCGGTGGTAATTAGATTATCATTATTTAAAATTAAATATTGACTTTTTGAAACTTCTATATCTTGATTATTATAGTTGTACTGTTTTACACCATCGATAACATACTTTATTGTATAGGTAGATTGATAAGATATTGAAATGTCATCAGAATGATTAGAGTACAATATCTTATTTTCCAATTGATTAGAAAAAGTGGGGAATGAAGTTATTTCTTCAAGTTGAATCATATAGAAAAAGTATTATCGTTTGCGCCAGTTAATTATTTACAAGGTTGTGTATAAGAAAAGTAGCGTTTTAAAATCAATTTTACCACCATTTTTTTATTAGCAATATTGGTAATTCCATTTGGGCTAACTTCGGAAACTCTTTAGCTTCAATCTTCGCATTTTTTATAAAAAACTCCGTTAGAGAAAAGTTCTTTTCCATAATTTTCCCTACCTGTTTTCAGTCCTGAATTTTTCAATCATACCTAGAGTTTTTCGTTTATTTTTTTTGGTAACGGTTTGGTGTATGAAACATAGCGTGTAAAAAGATACTATCTTTTCGGGTAAGCACAAGTCAAATTTTTAAATTTTTCCTTGTAAACACAAAAAGCCAAATTTAAAATTTGGCGATTTCGCAAATAAGTATTAAAGCTATAGTCTTAACCAACTAGCTCTAACACATATACATTGACGTGCGCTCGTTCTTTTTCCCACGGTTAGTTTGGAGAATGCAACCCAATTTTATTTCCTTCCGAGTCAAGAAATAATGCGTAATATCCACTTTCATCTGCGTGAAGTGATTTCGGAACAATTATTTTTCCACTATTTTTTTCTACTTTATCAAGAATGATTTGAAGATTATCTCCTCCATTTAAGTATATAGTTGTGCCATTAGCCGAAGGTTTGTAGCCTTCTGCTTGAATGATAACTCCTGTAACCATTTGTCCTTCGTATGGGAATATTCCCATGTCCATTTCTGGCATTTCTATTTTCTCTATGTTAACATCCAAAATTGCTTGATAAAAATTGACTGCTCGTGAAATATCCATTGCTGGAATTTCAAAAATGGAAATAAAACTTTTCATATTATTTGTTGTTTGTTCTTGACTAGAATCTACTTTTCGTACTTCTAAATTAGGTTTATTTTGAGTGTTACAAGCCATTAGGCCAAAAGCAAGTATTACAGTAATACTGAGTAGGATTCTTTTCATTTTTTCTCTTTAAATTAATTAATACGAAATTAGATTATTCGAGAACGTTAAAATTGTAAAAATGCGACACTCAATCTATTTGTAGAAAAGAGCAGATAGAGTCATATTTTCATTTCCTAGAAACTCCTTTGGATTCGTTCCTGTAAACTCCTTAAAGTCTTTAATGAAGTGTGCTTGATCATAATATTCACTTTCGTAAGCGATATTAGTTAAACTTTCTCCCTCTTTGTTAAGTATCATTTTTAATGCGGTTTGTAGCCGAATTAATTTGCCTAACTGTTTTGGACTAATACCAATTTGTTTTGCAAACTTTCTCTCAAGTTGTCTTCTTTTAGACAAGTCGTTTTTAAGAATCGTTTTTATCGGTGCGTTGCCATTTGTAAGTAAAAGGGCATCAACAGTTGTTTTTACAATATTCTCAACGGTTGATTTTTCGTTTAACTTTTCCAAGAGAAATTTTTCTATAATCTCTATTCTTTCTTCAACGTTTGTTGCTTGAATTATTTTTTGTTCGAGTTCCTGGACGATTTTTTCTTCAAACAATAATTCTAACGGTGTTTCTTTATTCGCTAAATTTTTAATTGGTTCAGCTACAAAATTGGCAAATCCGTATGGATAAAATCGAATTGCAAACGTATTCACATATCCTGTTGGTTCTATATAAAATGGGGCAATGGTTTGTCCAAGTATCATTGCACGAGGTTGCAAGATGAATTCGTCTTCCGAAGTATATCGCTTTATATCGTCTCCAAGAATAAAAGCCATTTCAATACAACCGTCAGGAACAATCCGCTGTTTTCCCGAATCATTATCAGCAGGCACTTCTAAAGTCCAATAACAACTAATAAGCGATTCTAAATCTGGATGAGGCTGAAAGGTCTGATAATTCATAAAAGGTCATTTTTTCTCTAAAAGTATTGATTTCTTTCAGATTGTTATTCTTTAACTTATAAAAATAAAATCGTTTTTGATTTACAGATATTAATTCTTTCTTGAAAAAATCTGGAGTACAACAAATTGTTATTGAAGAGCGTTGTTTTTTGCCAATATGCTTTTCTAAAGTAGATAATATTGTTGCGGGATTTGTACAGATAAAAAGGCACTGTCAATTAGTGTTGGCAGATTTGATTATGATGCTTCAATTAACGTGAAAGAATATGCTTCACAAAAGAAAATGCATTTTTCCAGAGGTATTTTTAGTTTTTCTTATAGGGAAAAACTAAAACCGTACAAATTTTTCTAAATTTTCTCCAAGGCTTCGGAAAAGAAGATATTTCGAATAAAATTATAGTTTTTAACTATATCGAACTCACGTTAAATAGTTGATTTTCTTATTAATTCCAACGTATGTACAACAGGAAGTTTTGAATGGATACATGATATCAACAAGCAATTAAAAACGTAGGGTTTTTTAGGATATTTTCTTGATATTAAAATCATGAGTCACTTTTTTGTTTATTGTATATTTGTTTCAAATTGTAGTGATGAAGAGATTGCGACTGATTCTTATTAACGTATGTGTTTTACTTGGCTTGTTGTTGCTTGTAAGCATTATTAGCTATTTTGTTGCTGCAAACAGAATACAATCGTTTTTTGAAATGACAGGTCCAAATCAAGTTACCTATCTTCAAAAAGATTCATTAGCAATGTTTGTTCATATTCCTGATATAAAGATTTATGACAATTGGGGAACACCGCAACAAAAGCTTACTACCGAACGCAGAACCAATAATTTAGGATTTAGGGAAGATAATGATATTGTTAAAAAACTTCCCAACGAATACCGAGTATTAGTTACAGGTGATTCGCATACAGATGGCGTTTTAAAACACAATCCGCAATCGTTTATTAATATTTGGGAAGAAAAACTAAACGCTTCAGACAGTCTTACCTATTACAATTGCATCAATGGTGGCGTTGGTTATTATACATTTCGAAACTACTTAGGTTTCTTGAAAAAATACAAATATCTTAAACCTGATATGTACATAATTAATGTATTTACGGGCAATGATTTTAGAGAAGCTCCTATTTTTGAAGATAACCGAACAAGTGTCGGTAATGTATTTAGAAATAGTTATACACGCTTAAAAAAGAAATTTTATAGTGCTGAAAAGAAAGCAATTCCATTTTCACAAGGTATTGAACAAACTTTGTATTTTCAGTCGTTTCCGAGCGAAAAAGAAAAAGCTTTACGCCTAGCAAAAAAGTACTTGTTAGAAATTAAAGCATTGTGTGCGCAAGAAAATATTCAATTGGTGGTTACATTATTGCCGTCCAAAATAGAAACCAATCCAGCATTTAAATCTAAGATTCAATCTTTATTTGATATTGATGCAGATGCTATGCAAGCTAATGAAGAGTTAACAAATGATTTGATTGCTTGGCTTCATACAGAAAACATTGTCAATTATAATTTAAAACCGCCTTTGGCGCAAGCTACTGAAAAAGTATATTGGGATGAAGATTTACACATCAACCCAAAAGCGCACGAAATTATCGGTGGGTTTTTATTTGAAAACGTATTGCCTTCTCATTAAATTAACTCCATTCAACATACATTAAGAAAAAAGAAGAGGTTATCTAAAAATGTATTACTTCGAAATTGAAAATTTCTCATAATAACATTAGCATTGACTTTTTAGACAACCTCTCTGGTTTACTACTAACGTGAGTTCGATATAACTTTTACAAAATTAAAATTTAAGGATTATTAAAAATTTCAATATAATTATTTGATTTTCAGTTATTTACTTTCATTTTCTTTATTCATATAAAGAATACTGAATCAGGTTCAGCACAGGCTTCAACAAAAGAAAGCGCGCTTTTCCAGAGGTATTTTTAGTCTTTCTTTTTGTGAAAAACTAAAACCGTACGAATTTTTCTAAATTTTCTCCAAGATTTCAAAAATTTTTAACGAAAAATCCCTGCTATACTGCGGAAAAGAGGAAAACCGCTATTAATTTTTATATCGAACTCAGGTTACTAGTGTCTATCTCTCTGGAGGACATCCATATGCTCTGCATGTAAATGTTTCGTGGCATGTATCAGTTACACATCCACATGATCCATGACCTGTTCCGCCACCAGTTATTTTTAGATTTAAATTAGAAACAGGCTGTCTGTTGAGTTTTAAATTTTTAAGATTTTGTTTTTTCAAAATGTAAGAGTTTAAGATTAATAATGGCACAATACTATTAGAATAATTACCATTTACAAAAGGAATATCGTGGCAATTTATAAATACTAACCTATAATTTCCTTGCCTTTATGTGTTCTGATTGCATCCTGTTTTTTCAAAATTTTATACACGTTTACAGTAACATTTCAGTACTTCTCGAAAGTTAATTGCTGGTTTGCAAGACACTTTCGAACAGAAACAAAAGCTAGTTGCAGGTCTGCGAAACACTACTGTAAGTTCTCGAAAGCTTGCCGCATTGTTATGAGAAGATTTCGATTATATGTGGTTAGTCAGTCTTCAAGTATTTGAACGAAATGAACAACAACTTCCTAGTGAGCGTGAAAAAGAGATTTTAATGTCTTTATTTCAAAAAATAATTACTGAAGTTATAGAAGAAGCCACCATTCGTATTGTTGTAATACTGTCTGGTGAAGTGTTCGAAATTTTCTTTTACCGTAAAGAAGCGGATATGCAAACTATTGGCGGATGTATTTTTGATATGAAAGATCGATTGGAAGATAGAGAAGATCGGTTTATACAATTTAGCGGAACAAAAGATCCTGATTGGGAAAAAGTTTCAGACATTTATAATCATATTTTCAAGAACTAACTACAAGTAGCCAAAATAAAAGTTAGCAAACAGCATGCAATTGTGTATTCAATTTTTGCAATTACATTACAAAATGACGCCTAAAGAATGAAACTTACAAAGCATTTCATCTCAGATTTATAACCATTTACAGAAAATCCAATTGCATAAGTGTTTGGTTTGTGTTACTTTTATTGATATTGTAGTATTTTTATGATAGAATTACTAACATACACATGTGTTGGCAACCATAAAACAAACCTGAATTTCAAAATCCATTTTCAACGATACCGTATGCATGTCTCTGATTACATTATAGCAGCTCTTATTCTTTTGGGAGCCTTGATTTTGTTGATGAGTGCTGGGTATACAAAAAAAATATTCGACATTCTTCCAAATAGCGAGTTAAAAAGTAATTGGAAAAAGTTGCGGCTATTAATGTTGATATTCTTTGTTGGATATTTGTCGGTAGCTGTTGTTGTTATTTTAGGAAAAACAGAATTACTTGCGTTTCTTTCGGGTGTTATCTTTTTTATGGGATCATTGTTTGTTTTTATGGTGGTTCGTACAGGATTGGATAGTTTTCGAAAATTAAAAGAACTCAATCAAAACTTGGACGACACAGAATTAAAAAATAAAGAACTTGAACAATTTGCCTACATTACTTCTCACGATTTAAAAGCGCCGCTACGAGGAATATCTAGTTTGGCATCTTTTATTAAAGAAGATCTCGAAGCTGGCGAAACAGCCGAAGTATATAGTCATTTATCTACGTTACAAGGACGTGTAAAACGAGTAGAAAATTTGATCAATGGTATTTTGCATTATTCAAAAATTGGGAAAATTATGCCCGAATCCGTTGATTTGAATGCCATGGTACGTGCAGATTTTAAAAATTACCAAAACTCAGGAAATATTCAATTGAACACTAAAGGGAAACTTCCTGTACTTGTTGGAGATAAAATACAGTTGTCGCAAGTAGTTTCAAATATAATTAGCAATGCCATAAAACACAATGACAAAGAAGTGTGCGAAGTTTCAATTTCTAGTGTAGAAACACCTAATTTTTATAACATAATATTTGAAGATAATGGACCTGGTATCGCTCCTAAATACCAGCAAAAAATCTTTGAAGTATTTCAAACATTGAACGGAAAAGACACTTTTGAGAGCACAGGATTGGGACTTGCCATTGTAAAAAAGATTATTGAAAAACATGAAGGAAAAATTAAAGTAGAATCTGACGGTATATTGGGCACTACATTTATTGTTTCGTATCCGAAAGTATTGGAACGGTAGAAGTTATTTATTTTTCTTCTTTGTTATTCCTGCGCAGGCAAGAATCTACTCGATTCTAACAACTTTATTAACTAGAAAATTTTCTTAATTCTACTTTATTTTTAACTTTTTAAACACCAATTATGTGGATTACTTAAAAAGATACTGTCTGAAAATTTAAAGATAAAGACAGAAAAAACAAGAAAACATACTATTCAGCACATTTAACGACCATGCTCAATTTCAAGAAGATTTTGACAAGCTTGATGAAAAGTATTATGCAGATACAGGCGAAATTAAGCCACATTTAAAAAATATCCAATCGACTTACAATAGGATAAGATATATTGAATCTAAGCAAAAAAAAGATCTAAATCGAACGATAAGTTTTAAAACTTGGAGTGACTTGGTAGTGTATCTTTTCCATTTTTAAGTTAATAATTAATTACATACTAATCTAAAGGAGTGATTTTGAGGTACGAAAAATTGTATCGAGAACTTGTGTAGGATAAAAATTTTATTTTCGATACAAATTTTACTCATTTTCAATCGTAAAATGCACAACGGGTTAATAACTGTTACAAAATATATTGCCGGGTTATTTGAAAAAGTACTTTACGAGGTTGCAGTAGCAATTATGTCAGAATTTGAAAACGGTACCAAACTGCGTATATAGCCAATTGCTAGGTTCTTGCCTACTTACGAAAATCCTCGCGGACTTTCTATTCGGTTTTTATTTACTAAACCATAAAATTCTTCGCATATAATACACGTTCAAAAAACAACCAACCTGCCAAAATCACTCTACAAAAAATAGAACTCCATCACCAGGCAACCAACGTTCATAGGTGTATTCTTTTATTACTTTTTGGTTGTCAGCAGGTTTAAAAACTAAGAAATACACGGGTTTTACGCTTTCCCACCATTTTTCTTTATCTTCCGAAAAGAAATTCCACGTGACATATTCTACGCCACCATTGATATGATTTTTGGGAATTCCTGAATCCAAAGCTTCTTGTATTGCTTTCCAACGCACCCGATTCCAAGATAAATGATCATGTACAGCACACACAGAAAACAACGTAAATAATCCGATGCAACCATACGCTATATATTGATAGATTTTTTTCGGAACTTTCACAGATGCATTTGTGCCTAACAAAATAATCGAGATTGGAAATAAAGGCAATAAATAACGATCGTACACACCAACAATCAAAAATGGTGTTAAGTACACCACTGAAAATACAAATGCTAAGACAACCAATGGATAAACGGTTGTTTTTTTGAAAACCGCTACCGCCAATCTTTTACTATGAAATACCAAAGTTACACTTGAAAATACACCAATTATTGTTATAATTTGCCAAAATAGTTTCGGTGCTCTAGGATCGGGACTTGTGGTAAAGTTTCCTGCATGATGCGCCAACGTAGTTGGACCAACGCCGAAATCTATCCAAATGTTATCCAAACTTGGAATTTGTTTTCCTAATTTTAATAGAAATGTTGCAACCAATACCGTCCAAATAATAGCTAAAATTTTATAGCCTTTAAATTTGTAGCGACTGAAATATATCAAATGAATCGGTAGTAGTAAAAACCCTAAATACGACATTGATCGACAGAAATACGAAATTGAATTGATAATGATTACTTTATCAAGATGTAGAATATTGTCAATCATCAAATTGAATTTCGAATTGTAACGATCTTGTAACAAATCATTCGTTTCCATGATATACGAGAAAACCATCGAAAACACAAGCAACGCCAACAAAGGTGTAATTGCTTTGATGAAATTGGAACGCGTTCGTTTTTTCGCCAACAACATCGTAATTAAATATACAATTGGAAAAACCCATGCCAGTTGACGAATTGTAAATGCCCAATAACAAAAGAATATTCCCCAAATAATTGGTTTCCATGTATCCGTTTGTAATGCTTTCGCGAAGAAATAAAAAGCCCAAATGGTTACGAAATAAAATGGCACATCGGTCATAAACGAAAACGACAAAGACAAAAATATCGGATTCATCATACATAACAACACACTAACCAAGGTTACCCAACGTGAAATGTTGGCAAGTTTACAGAGTTCATAAATTCCGATAAGCGTTCCAAATGCCATAACTAAGGTTGACCAACGCAAAACGGTAAAGGAAAATCCAAAGATTTTGGTAAAGAAATAGCCCCAATATACATGTCCTACTAAAGTCATTTCGCCCCAATTGTAGAGTTTTAAATAACCATCTTCCAGTAATGTTTTGACAGATTTTCCATAACACCAATCGTCATTCAATGGGAAATCGCCAATTGGATTAATGATTAAAATGATCAATAACCACAAGATTAATAATCCGAAATGGTCTTGGTATTTTTTGAGAAATGATATCATTTTTTGTAATAACTAAAATAAGATTCAATATGTTTTTTCGCGAAAGCGTTACCTGCTTCGCTCCAATGTCCATCACAGGATAAAAACAACGCTTCATATTCAGCTTCTGTAAAGTCATTCGTTTTTGGCAATAAATCTAAATATTCCACATTAATACTGTCACAAACTGCTTGCAATTGTTTTGCCAACGGATTTTTCCCGTGTTCGCGATACGCTTTGATTTCTTTTTCGATAGGAATACTGTATACCATCACAGTACGATCGCCTGCCAAACGCTTAATTTCTTCTATGCAATATTGCATTTGATTAAATTGTTGTGGTGTAAAATTGAAATAACTTGGTATTCTAGATGCATCAAATAATGTATCATTAGGAATCGTTTTTATATGTTGCATCACTTTTAAATAGCGATACATGTTGTAAGAATGCGTGAAATTTTTTAGCACTTTATATACAAAATTTGGTTGAAACGGGCGTGCTTTCGACTTCTCAATACGGTCTGCATAATATACCGTTTCATAATTTGGATAAGTACCTGTTAAGAATGGTTTATACCGATTTCCGCCAACTTTTAAACCAATTTCATAATCGTCATCAATAAAGTCGTTCGATGGCAAAATACCAATCAACACGGCTTCATGACTGTATGTACTTGCCATACTTTTGTATAGCGTCATATATTGGATTGGCCCAAAATTTCCCGCCAATCCAAAATTCAAATGTGGATTATTCGTTTCTTTTTCTAGTAAATTGGTCAACCGATCTTCCATATGAACACCAATACCTTCCGTAAACGAATCGCCCAAAGCAACGACACGTTTGGTGGTTGTGTTTTCTTTGCGTTCTACATCACGAAATCCTTTCGAATTGGATTCATACACCACATCAAAGCAATATTTTTTCTGTCGATATTCATCATTGGGCAAGTGTAACGTACCAAAATCTTCATTCAAATCATACCAAAAGCCAAACGTATTTTGAAACGTATACGTTGGTAATTCAATTTTAATTTCCGCAGTTCTGATATAAATTGCCAAAATGACTTCAAGCAAAATAAAGGTAATCCCGAAAATGATAATCAGGTTTTTTAATAGTGTAAAGAGATACTTTTTTAGCAAAATAATTCTTTTGGTCGTTGGTGTGATTTCAACAAATATACAGTCTCTCTGAAAAGATTGTATATGAAATATGAAAAAATAGCCTCTATTTGGACTTACTTTCGCTCCGAATAAAATTTTATACCTAAATTTATGTATATATGTAAAAGATCAGTATCATGAAAGTCACTGCAAAACACAATGAAAGAGTCGCAAACATGAAGTTTAGCTCCGTATATCCACACTACGTTACCAAAGTGGAGAAAAAAGACAGAACCGTTGAGGAATTACACCAAGTAATGACGTGGCTCACAGGTTTTGATGAAGCCAAAATACAAGAGTTTATAGGAAATGAAGCTACGTTTGAAGAATTTTTTCAACAAGCAAAACTACATCCAAATGCACACCTAATAACAGGCGTTATTTGCGGATATCGTATTGAAGAAATTGACAATACATTAACACGACAAGTACGCTACTTGGATAAATTGATAGACGAGTTGGCAAAAGGTCGGAAAATGGAGAAAATTTTACGTAAAAAAAGTTAACTATTGCTATTATATATATTGAATATGCCTATTATTTAGACTTGCTCCAGATAGATATTATATTTTGTCAATTTAAAATGTAAATTTGAACACAAATTTTGCTATTTGATTTGTAGCTTTACAAAATTCTAGAAAAAGAACACATCATGAGTGTTACTACATTAAAAAAAATTAATAAAAAATTGCTCCCAAACAAGTATTTGTTTCCACCTGAGTGGATCATTTTGGGTGTTAATAATGTCTGTAATTTACATTGTAAAATGTGTGATGTGGGTACAAAAAGCTTAGACACAAATTTTGCGCAAAATTTAGTTGGAACACATCCAATTAATATGCCGTTACCGTTAATTGAACAAATTATTGATCAAATGGTGGAACACTATCCTACTTCAAAATTAGGATATGCATTTACAGAACCTTTGGTGTATCCACATTTGGAAGCTTCGTTAACCTATGCCGCTAAAAAAGGTATCCAAACTTCTGTAACAACAAACGCACTTACCTTACGACAAAAGGCTAAAATTGTAGCACATAGCGATATTTACATCTCGTTAGATGGACCGCAAGATATTCACAATGAAATTAGAGGACACAAAAAATCATTTCAGAAAGCGGTAGAAGGTATTGAAGCTGTTCTTGCCATCAATCCAAATGCTACGATTGGTATTTTTTGTGTTATTACAGAGTGGAATATTGGGTATTTGTTAGAGTTTTTAGATTTTTTTAAAGACTATCCGTTGCAACAAATCGGTTTTATGCATTCAAATTTTACGGAACAGCGCATTGCTGACATGCATAATGAAGTTTGGGCAAATTCGTATCCTGCAACAGCTTCTAATGTTGATGAAGTAAATATAAATAACTTTGATTTGGAAGCACTTTGGGATGAAATTGCTGCGATAAAATCTAAGCAGTGTAAATTTCCTGTGAGTTTTTCTCCTGAAATTGCATCAAAAGAAAAGCTTTACGAATTTTATCATCAACCTGAAAAAAAGATTGGTACAATGTGTAATGACGTGTTTACAAATATCATGATTAAATCTGACGGAAGTGTAATTCCCGCACATGGAAGATGTTATAATTTAGAATTAGGGAATATGTACGAAGAAAACCTAAAGCAAATCTGGAATGGGCGCGTATTGGCAAAATTCCGTTCTACACTTTCCAAAAACGGCGGTTTACTACCTGCATGCAGTCGCTGTTGTAGTGCTTTTTAGATTTAAATTGTTATAAGATATTACAAATAATGGAAAATAAAATTATCATATTCAATCCAAGAAGTGCCAATGCAAAACATCGTTTGCCAAACACCATCATTCAAGTTGGTGCGGCTATTCATGGAAAATATGACTATGTTTTTGTAGATGGAAACATGGAAAACGATCCTTGGGAAAAAATTTCTGGTTATTTCGCTACAGGCGAATACAAGTATTTCTGCCTTACAGTAATGCCCGGACCGCAATTGAAACAAGCAATTCCGTACGCGAGAAAAATAAAAGAAATGTATCCCGAAGCAATTAATATTTGGGGCGGATATTTTGCTTCAAACCAGTACAAAGTGTGTTTAAATTCTGGGTATGTTGATTATATTATTAACGGACCTGGCGATACTACTTTTCCTAAGTTATTAGCTGTTTTGGAAGGAAAAAGTGATGAAAAACTTATGTTGATTCGCAACTTAATTTTCAAAAATGAAGAAGGCAAAATTATCCAAACGGTAAAAGAAGCATTGCTCGATCAAGATACATTGCCACCATATCCATACGAATATTTTAATACGTTTTATCCGCTAGAAAATTATTTAGCAAAAACCTTTATGGGACGCAGAACGTTTGCGTATCACTCAAGTATGGGTTGTCCGTTTAGTTGTTCTTTTTGTGCAGTTGTGCCAATTTACAATGCAAAATGGAAAGCAAAAGCTGCTGGCACTATTTATAAAGATTTAAAATACTTTAAAGAGAAGTATCAAATTGATGCCGTAGAGTTTCACGATAATAACTTTTTTACATCCAGAAAACGTGTGATGGAATTTTCCAAACTCGTTATGGATGACAATATTGAATGGTGGGGCGAAGGACGCATTGATACGATAAATAAATATTCGGACGAAGAATTGCATTATATGCGAAAAGCTGGTTGCCGCATGATGTTTTTAGGTGCTGAAACTGGAAATGATGAAGTGTTGAAGCAGATGAACAAAGGTGGAACACAATCGGGTCAAATGATCAAGGATTTTGTGAAACGCATGAAAGATGTTGATATTATTCCTGAATTGTCATTTGTTTTAGGCTTGCCTGGACCTGACGAAAAGAAAGTATACGAGCAGATTTTATGGGATATTAATTTTATTCGCGAAATTAAATCGATCAATGCTGACGCAGAAATTATTATTTACTTATACAGTCCTGTACCAACGGAAGGTTCAGAGTTGTATCAGCAAATTGTAGATGCAGGATTTTCGTTTCCTTCCAAATTAGAAGAATGGATTGAACCAAGTTGGGAAAAATTCGATTTGCGAAGAAATCCGTTGACACCTTGGTTAAAACCGTATATGATTGATAAAATTCAAAATTTTGAAACTGTATTGAATGGATATTATCCAACAGCTTCCGATTTCAGAATTAAAGGATATAAAAAAGCATTATTAAAATTAGTTTCTGGATATCGCTTTAAATATGGTTGGTATAAATTTCCGTATGAAATTAAGGTTTTACACAAAATTTGGAAATACCGTCAGCCAGAAATTGAAGGTTTCTATTCTGAATAATTCATAGAAATATGGTCAAGAAACTTAAAAAACACCTATTTCCAATTGCGAAATTTTTCTTTGATAAGTACTCGCGTAAAGAACGAAAATACACGTATGAAGATATTACTGTAGACATTAGTGCTGAAATTTTTCCACCACATTTTACAATAAGTACCAAGATTTTACTAGACTATATAAAACCTTTACACTTAACAGATAAAACCTTTTTAGAACTCGGTTGTGGCTCCGGAATCATCTCGTTGTTTGCCGCTTCTAAAGGTGCAAACGTAACGGCTTCTGACATTAACCAAATTGCCATTGATACACTAAAAGAAGCTGCTGTTAAAAATGAAATTCTTTTGAATGTTGTCTATTCTGATTTGTTTAAAAATCTTTCCGATCAACAATTTGACTATATTATTATCAATCCGCCATACTATCCAAAAGCACCGCAAAACGATAAAGAACGTGCTTGGTTTTGTGGTGAAGATTTTGAATATTTTAAAAAGCTATTTTCACAACTTCCAAAACACATTGCGCCAAATACATGGATGATTTTATCGGAAGATTGTGAAATTGAACACATCAAACAGTTAGCCGCTAAAAACGGACTTTCGTTTGAATTGATTTTAGAAAAAAGTGTTTTAAAAGAGAAAAACTATATCTTTAGTCTTCAAAAATCATAACCGATTTGCAAACAACTTCGCGAAACATATTGCTCGATATTCTAAAAATTGTAGCTGCTATATTAATCATTTCGGTACATTGTGGGTTTTTATTTGACTACAATAAAATAGCGTATCATGTAACTTGTAATGGTTTATTTCGAATTCCGATTCCGTTCTTTTTTACAATTAATGGTTTCTTTTTATATACCGTTTTTCAAAATGATCGGATAAAAAATTGGATAAAACGTGTTGGAATTTTATATCTTATTTGGATGTTGATTTTTATCTACTTTTGGAGTATTCCTGTATATGAAAATCCTATCAAAATTATACCAATCGTACTTTTTGGGTTCAATCATCTTTGGTACTTGGCAGCACTTTTTCTGGGCGGATTGTTAGTTTATACCTTTCGAAAATTTTCAAATACCACTTTATTAATACTTGCAGTAGGATTATATTTAATAGGCTACACAATTCAAACACTCAGAAATATTTCTTTTTTTGAAGGAACTAGTGTTATTGACAAACTACTTAATTTTCCACCAACACATCGTAATTTTTTATTCTTTGCATTTCCCTTTTTAAGTATAGGCTATGTCATTCGCCGTTCCAATTTTCATTTGAAAACACAAAAGAAACAAGCTATTATATTTTTAGTTGTGAGCTTTTTATTGCTTGTCGCAGAAAGTTTGACAAACTACCATATAAACTCGAAAGCATCTTTTAACATGAGTCTTTCATTTTTACTTTTAGGTCCAATATTATTAATCACTGCGTTTTCATATACCATCAATTCAAGCATAAATAGTAAAGTTTTATCATCCTTTTCAATTGCTCTTTATTTAATACATCCGTTAATTATTATTTTGATTACTAGTTTTTTTAAATTAGAATCAACACCTTTAACCTTTGCAACTATTATATTGTCGGGAATTGCGAGTTATTTCCTAATTCAACTCAACAAGAAATTAAAATACATTATATAAATTATTCCATTCGTGAAAAGTAAACTTAAATACATATATATAATATTCAGAAATATACTCATCATTCTTCTTTTGTGTGAAATTGGTTTGGGCATTTTTTATAATTACGATAAAAGTAATGTTGATGAAAACACTGAACGTATTATTGCTTCTGGCGTATATGAAGGTGACGATATCGATGACGAATCTATCAAAGAAATTTTTAGAGAACTTCGTCTGCAAGATATGATATGGGAACCTTATTTGCATTATCGTTTTAAACCTATGAACGGGAAACACAATACGATTTATGAAAATGGACTCCGAAAAACAGTAAATCCAAGTTTGAAAGATTCGGCTACAGCGTTAAAAATATTCTGCTTTGGCGGTTCTACAATATTCAGTGCGGGCGCACGTGACGAACACTCAATTCCCTCAGAATTATCAAAATTGATTGCTACAAATTTTCCCAATCAAAATGTAGAAGTTACTAATTTTGGTTGCCACGGATACACGCGTGCCTCAGAGAACATTCAGCTACAGCGAGAACTCGTTAAAAATAACATTCCGGATATTGTTATATTTTATGATGGTGTAAATGAAGTGATTTCTGGACATCAAAATAATGAAGCTGGCGCACCAACAAATGCGTTTAACAGACGAAAAGAATTTAAAATTGCACATAGTTATAAGAAGCGCATTGCATTAATGGTGTATTCAAGTAATTTATACCGATTTGTAACAACCATGCAACGAAAACTCTTTACAAAATCTGCATACAAACAACTCAGTTCACGCCCAGATGCATTGGCATATGATATTGCAGAAACGTATATTGGATTGGTTAAAATTTCGAAAAGTTTTGAAAATGATTATGGTTTTAAAGTGTTCAATTTTATGCAACCAAATGTTTATTCAAAGAAAAATTTGACAACAGTAGAACAAGATTATTTTAAAAACAAACAGTATTACGAAAATTTATACAAACTGTCATATGAAACGATTCGAAAAGATTCATTAATGATCAACGATTCAACTTTTGTAGATATTAGTGACGCTTTTGACACTGCAGAAAAAACGATTTATACCGATTTTTGCCATACTGGCGAATTTGGAAATCGATTGATTGCCAACAGAATGTTTGCACATATAAAGCCATTGCTTACACCAAAAGTAACAGAAACTGTAACAATACCAGAAACCGAACAACTAACAGAAATCAATAAATAATTATATTAAAAACATGGAACAACTTTTAACCTTAGATAGTCTTTTTACCTTATTTATGCTTGTACTTTTACAAGCTGTTTTAGGATTTGACAACCTATTATATATTTCGTTAGAATCGCAAAAAGCTCCAAAAGACAAACAATCATTTGTTCGAAAAATGGGTGTTGGCTTGGCGATAATTTTAAGAATTGTATTATTATTTGTTTTAGTAAAATTGATTTCTTATTTCCAATCTCCTTTTTTCTCCATGCATAGCAATTCGTTCCTCGAATTTGATTTTAACGGACATAGCATAATTGTATTGGCTGGTGGCGTTTTTATCATTTACACAGCTATAAAAGAAATCTGGCACATGATGCTCATGAAAGAACATGCCGAAAATGAGGAAGTAAAAAGTAAAAAATCTGTCAATAGTGTTGTTACATGGATTGTAATTATGAATCTTGTATTTTCATTTGATTCTATTTTGAGCGCAATGGCATTGACAAATGAAATGGATGAAACGCCACAATTAATTTTAATGACAATTGCCGTAATATTAGGTGGATTGTTAATGATTGTGATGGCTGATAAAGTATCTAACTTTTTACAAAAGAATAAAATGTATGAAGTGCTCGGATTATTTATTCTTTTCATTGTCGGAATCATGCTGTTATCAGAAGGCGGGCATTTAGCACATCTTGAACTATTTGGAAACAAAGTAGAACCAATGAGTAAAGCAACTTTTTATTTTGTCATCATTACCTTAGTGATTATTGATATTGTACAAGGTCGTTATCAAAAGAATTTATTGGCAAAGAAAGAAATGACGGATAAAGCTACGGAAGATAAAAAGGGTTAGATTTAAATCCGCCAAATCGAGTGATATTCGACAGGAAATTGTATCGAGATTTGCTTTAAAAACTCAAGTTGTTCTCAATACAATTTTTCTTCATTTCATTTCGAAAAACTACTCGAACTGACGTGTATTGAATCTAAAATTGGAACAAGGAATTACTAAAAAGGAATTTCAGACTGTAAAAAATCGCTCAACACTTCATTCCCTTTATTATTAATATGTGGATCGTTGGCAAAATACAAACGATAATCATTTTTATCATTTGCTTGAAAAGTCTTTAAAGGATTTAATTGTGTAACATTTGTATACATTTTTAAATCCTTTTTTGCTTGCGCGAAGAATGGATAATCAGCTTGTTGTATGGTAACTTTCTCATCGAAAGTAGCACCTAAAGCTTTCAAATTGCCCATATAATAATCATTTACTTGTGCACAATGTGGAATCCAAACCAAGTACACAGGAACATCGTTTGGAATCGTTTCGAGGAAAGTCTTCATATATATTAACCAAGCGTCATATCGTTCTTTAAAAGGCTTTTTTAATAGCAATGTATTCGTAAAGTATGCTCGATCAAAGTTTAAAAAGCGTTTCGTTCGCAAATCGTAATAGTCTGGTTTAAAAATATCAGTTGCCATTGTGTACGTTCTGTTATTTACACTCGGACTAAAAACACTTGCTTTATGATTCAGATACGATACACTCATAAAATAATCGGAAGTTTCCCAATACAAATTTCGAACTAACGAAAACTTCTCTAAACTCCACAAATGATCAACATCAGTCAAATCGTTTCCAACATAAATTTGATATATAATTGCTTTTGGTTGGTGTTTTTTAATTTTTGCTTTCGCGAAGGTATTCACTTGCCGAATTCCAATACCTGGCACACTCACATTTACAATGGAAACTGTTGGATGCGCTTGTTTTATTTTTTCTATATAATTAATGTCTTTCGCTGTAGCAGAAAACGAATCGCCAAACACC
This sequence comes from Kordia sp., assembly GCF_965283645.1. Lineage (GTDB taxonomy): Bacteria > Bacteroidota > Bacteroidia > Flavobacteriales > Flavobacteriaceae > Kordia. The sequence continues at coordinate 2,531,407 of NZ_CBDIPG010000001.1, forward strand.
AAAAAATCTACAGAAGGTTTTCCCAAGTCAGTCTCAGAATTCAAATGAGAAGTTTCTATTTTATAAAAATCAATAATAGAATTTCGATACAAAATTTCAAACAGCACAAAAGTTACCAACATGATAATGATGGTATTGATAAAAAACTTCTTTATTTTTGTCACTAATTTCATATCTAAAATCTGTGCTAAAGATAGTTTTTAAATTATGTTTTTTAATCATTTTTTATTAGTTTGAAATACGCTTCTACAACCTAGTTATCATGCAGTCATTATTTTATTAGCAAAACACAGCTGACATAATTACGGAAATAAAAAGTAAGCAGATGAAAACCAATACATTTAACTATTTTCAGTATTCTTCTCATTGTATTTGTTATCTACAGAATTAATCTTACCTTTGCAGACTCTTTTTAAGAGATAGGAATGTTTAATTATTAAAAAAAATTAGTGTGGACACATTAAGCTACAAAACAATTTCAGCGAACAAAGCGACTGCAGATAAGCAGTGGGTTTTGGTTGATGCTGAAGGACAAACGCTAGGGCGTATGGCTTCTAAGGTAGCAAAAATACTTAGAGGTAAGTACAAGCCTAGCTTTACACCACATGCTGATTGCGGAGATAATGTCGTAATTATCAATGCGGAAAAAATCAACTTAACTGGAAACAAGTGGACGGACAAATCGTATATTCGTCACACAGGATATCCAGGTGGTCAAAGATCACTAACTGCTTCGGAACTTTTTGAAAAAGATCCTGCAAAATTAGTAGAGAAATCAGTGAAAGGAATGTTACCAAAAAACAAATTAGGTAGCGCTTTATTCCGTAACCTAAAAGTTTATGTTGGTACAGAGCACGGACAAGAAGCTCAAAAACCAACAACTATTAACTTAAATGATTTAATGTAACATGGAAGTTATTCACAAAATTGGTCGTAGAAAGACGGCTGTTGCTCGTGTATATGTTACTCCAGGAACTGGAAACATTACCGTAAACAAAAAAGCGTTTGAAACGTATTTCCCAACGCCAACATTACAGTACAAAGTAAAGCAACCATTTGCTTTAACAGAAACTGTTGACACGTATGATGTAAACGTAAATGTATATGGTGGTGGAGCTACAGGACAAGCAGAAGCTGTTCGTTTAGCAATCTCAAGAGTATTATGTGAGATCGATGCTGAAAACAGATTAGCACTTAAACCAGAAGGATTACTAACAAGAGATCCAAGAATGGTTGAACGTAAGAAATTTGGACAGAAGAAAGCTCGTAAGAAATTCCAATTCTCGAAACGTTAATTTTTATTCGTTTTTTAATAAAACGTATAGTTCATTTAATATTGAAATTAAAAACATGTTGTCGTTGTTTCGCACAGCGAAAATTAGTTTAGCATCTAAATAGATAAGACCAATTACAAATTAAAATTGCTACTTACCTATTGCTAATTCAACGGAACGTAAACTATTTACAAAAATGGCAAATAACATAGAAGTAAAAGACTTACTTGATGCAGGTGTACACTTTGGTCACTTGACAAGAAAATGGGATCCAAACATGGCGCCGTATATCTACATGGAGCGTAATGGAATCCACATCATAAACTTATACAAGACTGCAGCTAAAATCAGTGAAGCGAATGAAGCTTTAAAGAAAATTGCAGCATCTGGTAGAAAAATACTATTCGTAGCTACCAAAAAACAAGCAAAAGATATTGTTGCTGAAAAAGCGGGGAATGCTAACATGCCGTACATCACTGAAAGATGGCCAGGTGGAATGTTAACAAACTTTGTAACGATCAGAAAAGCTGTTAAAAAAATGGCTTCTATTGATAGAATGAAAAAAGATGGAACGTTCTTAACGTTGTCTAAGAAAGAGCGTTTACAAGTTGATCGTTTAAGAGCTAAATTAGAGAAAAACTTAGGTTCTATCTCTGACATGACTCGTCTTCCAGGTGCATTATTCGTAGTTGACATCAAGCGTGAACATATCGCGATTAAAGAAGCTCAAAAATTAAACATTCCAATTTTTGCAATGGTTGATACAAATTCTGACCCAAGAGAGGTTGATTATGTAATTCCTGCAAATGATGATGCTTCTAAATCAATCGAGAATATCTTAACACACGTTACAGATGCAGTAATCGACGGATTATCTGAAAGAAAAGCTGAAAAAGAAGCTAAAAAAGCTGAAAAAGAAGCTGTTGTTGCTCCAAAAGCAGCGGCGAAAGCTGAAGTAAAAGCCGAAGCTCCTGCAAAAACTGAAGCTCCAGCAAAAGAAGAAACAAAATAATTATTATTTAACGTTGATACGTTAATTCACCAAAAGGAGATCAATAACTTTGTTGCTGATTTTTAAAAATGTTGCATTAACGTATAAACATTAAACCAAAAATAAAATGGCAAAAATTACAGCCGCAGAAGTAGGTAAATTAAGAAAAGCTACAGGTGCAGGAATGATGGACTGCAAAAAAGCATTAGTAGAAGCTGAAGGTGACTTCGATAAAGCTATTGATATTCTTCGTAAAAAAGGACAAAAGATCGCTGATAAAAGAGCAGATCGTGAATCTTCAGAAGGTGTTGCCGCTGCTAAAGTAAATGCAGACAATACTGCTGGTGTTGCAATTGTTTTAGGATGTGAAACTGATTTCGTTGGTAAAAACGCAAGTTTTGTTGCCTTAGCAAAAGAATTTGCAGACTTGGCTATCGGATTCAATACAAAAGAAGAATTTTTAACTGCTGATTTCGGTGGAATTACAGTTGCTGAAAAATTAATTGAGCAGACTGGTGTAATCGGTGAGAAAATTGACGTAACAGCTTTTGACAAAATAGAAGCTCCTTATGTTGGTTCTTATGTACACATCAATAAGATTGCCGCTGTTGTAGGTTTATCTGCAAAAGTTGAAAACGTTGATGTTTTAGCGAAAGATTTAGCTATGCAAATTGCTTCTATGGGAGCAACAACTTTATCGTACAAAGATTTTGATCCAGCATATGTTGCCTCTGAAACAGAAGCAAGAATTGCCGCTATTGAAAAAGACAACGAAGAATTAGGACGTTTAGGAAAAACATTAAAAAATGTTCCTAAGTACATTTCTATGTCTCAGTTAAGTGAAGAAGTTTTAGCACAAGCAGAAGCAGATGCAAAAGCTGAATTAGCTGCAGAAGGAAAGCCTGAGAAAATTTGGGATCGTATCTTACCAGGAAAAATGGACAGATTTATCTCTGATAATACTACATTAGACAAAGAAAAATGTTTATTAGACCAAGACTTCATTAAAGATGAAAAGTCTACAGTTGCTAAATATGTTTCTTCTTACGGAGACGTTGAAGTAACAGGTTTCAAACGTGTATCTTTAGGATAAATCATCTTATACGAGAAGATAAAAATAAAGAGGTCATTTGAAAAAATGACCTCTTTTTGTTTTAAAAAACTTTACCACACGATTAACATCCAATCCCAACAACTGTAATTGTTAGTGTACAATGTAAAGTTGGTCCATCATCGTCACAACCTGGATGTCTTGAACCTGTGTTTTTTGTTGTTTCACAAACCTCGCCTGTACCAAATACTGGACAACAAACATCAACAAAATTTCTACTTATTGTAGCTACACAGCCATTAGCATCACTTTGATTTGCAATTCCTCCTATTCCGCCTTTAATAGTAGATAAATTTGAAACGTTGATCTTGTTTAAGCCTAATTTTAATTTTTGTTTTTTCATAATTTTAATTTTAAAAGATTAATACCCTGAAAAATTGTGCACCTTTTTCATACACCAAAACTATTGAAAACAGTTTTTAAAAACACTATAGAATTTATAAGCGTCGAACATTCTTCATAGGCGTTGATTTTTTTCTTAATTTTTTAACTTCTGTAAGTTTTATAAACCTAAATAGTGTCAACTGTTCTTATAAAATAAAAAAATAGCTGCATATAATACAGCTATTTCTCCTTTGTACATAAAAGCACTTCTTATTCTGAATTGTCGTTATTAGTAGACTACATATTTCAACTTATTTTCTTTTTCATAGCAATAATTGAATGAAATATGAAAGTATAAACTTATTACAGTACTAATGTTTCACAATAAAAAGTTTTTAGCACACTTTTATTGATTTAGTATAAGATAATTAGTCTGTAAGAAAACAAACACATGTATCTTCGTGTGTCAAACAATTTCCTGTTGGATCACCACCACATCCTGGATGTCCTGAATGACATGTAGTGTCTTGTGTATTAGGACATTCATCTGATCCAAATACTGGACAACAAACGTCAATGAAATTTCTACTCAATGTAGCTCTACATCCAACTGCATTACTTCCATTTCCACCTCTTACTGTAGATAGGTTTGAAATATTAATTTTTCTTAATCCTAATTTTAAATTTTTCTTTTTCATGATAGTTTGTGTTTGGTAATTTTTACAAAACAAAGATATTCACACTTTTTCCCACAAGTTGTTAATATTTTCATAAGAAATTACGTATAAATATTTAAAGATTTAATAGAATCCATAAAAAGAATTTATACTTTAACTTGAAGATCATTTATAAATCATTTCAACATTTGATAAAATATGTCTTCTCTCATAAAAACATTTTCACACACTTCTTTATTTATTATATTTGCACAACTCATCACAACAAGCAATGCAATACAAAAGAATTTTACTAAAATTATCGGGCGAAGCGCTCATGGGCGAAAGACAATATGGAATTGATCCGAAACGCTTAGCTGAATATGCCGAAGAAATTAAAAAAGTAGTCAACCTAGGAATTGAAGTTGCCATCGTTATCGGTGGAGGAAATATTTTTAGAGGTGTTGCCGGCGCTAGTAACGGAATGGACCGCGTACAAGGTGATCATATGGGAATGTTAGCAACTGTTATTAATGGGTTAGCATTACAAAGTGCTTTGGAAGATGCCGATGTTCATACGCGTTTATTAACCGCTTTAGAAATTAAAGAAGTTGCCGAACCTTATATCAAACGAAAAGCAATTCGCCATTTAGAAAAAGGACGTGTTGTTATTTTTGGTGCAGGAACAGGAAATCCATACTTTACTACAGATTCTGCCGCAGTATTGCGTGCCATTGAAGTACAAGCAGATGTAATTTTAAAAGGAACTCGTGTAGATGGAATTTACAATGAAGATCCTGAAAAAAATACTTCCGCTATAAAATTTGATCATATTTCGTTTGATGAAGTTTTAAAACAAGGATTGAAAGTAATGGATACAACTGCTTTTACCTTAAGTCAAGAAAACGAATTGCCTATTATTGTGTTTGATATGAATACACAAGGAAATTTACTCAGAGTAGTTTCAGGTGAAAATATTGGAACAAAAGTGAACTTGTAAGATAAAATCTGGCGTAGTTTTTGATTTTATACAAGCAATAACAAAAAAATATTTTAAATTAGTAATGATATAGAAAGTATTACAACTGCTTTCATTAATAATTTTAACAGTATGAACGAAGACATTAAATTTATTATAGATACCACAAAAGAAGCAATGGAAAACGCTATTGCCCATTTAAGCAAACAATTATTAGCTATTAGAGCTGGAAAAGCTTCTCCTGCAATGCTATCTAGCGTAATGGTTGATTATTATGGTTCACAAACGCCTTTATCACAAGTTGCGAATGTAAACAGTACGGATGCGCGCACAATTACAATTCAACCTTGGGAAAAAAGCATGATTCAAGAAATTGAAAAAGGAATAATGATTGCCAATCTTGGATTTAATCCAATGAATAATGGTGAATCTGTAATTATAAATGTACCAGCACTAACGGAAGAACGTCGTAGAGAATTGGCAAAACAATCAAAAGGTGAAGCCGAAGATGGAAAAGTAGGTATTAGAAATGCGCGTCAAGAAGCAAATAAAGAAATTAAAAATCTTGATATTTCTGATGATGCTAAGAAAAATGCAGAAATTGATGTGCAATCATTAACAGATAGTTACATCAAAAAGATTGATGAAATATATGCACTAAAAGAAAAAGAAATTATGACGGTTTAAAAAACGTTAAACTTATAATAAACTAACTATAAAGCGACCTGTGGTCGCTTTATTTTTTGTAACATTATGCCATATTATTCGTTATACTTAAAAGCTTTGAGGAAATATGTAATAATTAAGAAGTTACAACTACTAACACACTAATTAATATGTTTCCATCCGACATCTAAAATAACTTAACAGATGAAAAAATCTTTACTGATTTTTATTTTATTGTTCGCTTCTATTGGTGCATTTGCACAACAAACAATATCAGGAGTTGTAACTGACAAAAAAACAAAAGAATCACTTCCTTTTGCCAATATACTTCTATCCGAATCTAAAGGTACAATTACCGATGCAGAAGGAAAGTTTGTGCTAAATTTAAAAAAAGAAATTACGTCTATTCGTGTTTCCTATATTGGTTATAAAACGCTTACAGTTCCTATTACCAAAAACACTACATATCTTACCATAGCGCTAGAGCCTTCACAAGAATCTTTGGATGCAGTTGTGTTGTACAACAAAGAAAATCCTGCATTACAAATTATTCGTGATGCCATCAAACGCAAAAAAGAAAACGATCCTGAACGCAAACTTAATTCATTCAAAATCAGCTCATACAATAAGCTTTTAGTAACTGCGAATCCTGATTCCATCAATGGAAAAATAGATTCTATTTTTACAAAAAAAGATGGAAAACTTGTGTTTAAAGAAGTTGATTCATCTAATTATAGCTTCAAAAAAGATATGACACGAAGCCACATTTACTTAACGGAAAAAGTAAGTGAAGTGTCTTTTAGTTCATCCAAAGGAAAACGCGAAAAAATTCTAGCAACACGAATGGCTGGTTTTAAAGAACCAATTTATGAAGTATTAGGATTAAAAATTCAGTCGTTTTCATTCTATAAAAATGAATACGATCTTTTTGGAACTTCGTATGCAGGTCCATTAGCAAACAATGCACTATCAACCTATAATTATAAAATTTTAGATACGGTTACCAATAACAATCGTGATGCATATATGATTTACTATAGCCCAAAAAAGAAAGGGCAAACTTCTGGATTGGAAGGTATTTTATATGTTGATCAAAAATCATTCGCGCTACAAAAAGCGATTGCAGAAATAAAAGGTGTAATTGATATTAAAGCGATTCAAAATTTTGAATACAATCAAACATTTGAAGTGTGGTTTCCAAGTGATAAAGAAATTAATATCCGCAAAGGAAAAACCGACGATTCTGTTTCCCTTTTAGGAACAACTATAAATGTACAACGTGGAACAACACCGCAAGACAGCACAAAAACAGTTCGCACAAACGAGCAAGATGAAAGTGACTATGTATACCTAAGCTCAAAAACGAAAAACTTTGACTTAGCAATTAACAAAGAAGTATCAATTCGTGGTCGTGGTTTGGCAATTGAAATTGATGAACTTGCACACAACAGAAGCGAAGAATTTTGGAATCAATACAGAACGGATAGCATTACAAAACGTGGTAGAGAAACCTATGTCGTTTTAGATAGTGTCGTTGCAGAAGAAGGTGTAGAGAAAGATATTTACTTAGCCAGAAAACTACTTAAAGGATATTATCCAACAAAATACGTCGATTTAGATTTACGCTACTTATTAAAATACAACAACTACGAAGCTTTCCGTTTGGGACTTGGTGGTGTGACCAATGCAAATTTTTCTACCAAATATAGATTGAATGGTTACGGAGTGTATGGAACACGTGATAAAGATTTTAAATTTGGTTTTGGTGGCGCGGCACGATTGGACAAACGAACAAACACTTGGTTTGGCATGTCGTACACAGATGATTTAGTAGAAACTGGAAGCTCTACATTTATTACAGATAGACGCGCATTTTCATTATTTGAACCACGCTTGTTCAACATTGATTTATTTTACGAAACCAAACGTATCACAGCAAATATAGAACATCAAATTACAGCAAAAACGCATGCAAATTTTATGATTTCTAAAAGCAATATAGAATCTACGTATGACTATGGTTTTGTAAATGATGGTGAAATTTTTAACGCGTATGATATTACGGAAGCTATCTTTTCTGTACAATGGAATCCATTTAGCGAATACATGCAAACGCGTCATGGACGTACGGAAATCAAAAAGGCATTTCCACAATTTGCATTTCAAGTAACGCAAAGTGTTGATAATTTTCTTGGTAGTGACTTTGACTATACAAAGTTTGATGCCAGAATTGTTCACGAAATTAGACCAATTAATAAAGGGATCACATCATTTTTAGTAAAAGGTGGACTGGGAATTGGAGACATTCCAATCTCACATTTATATCACACTTCACCAAACAATCCTAACAAAGATGTGTTGTTACAACGTTTTTCTATTGCTGGAAGAAACAGTTTTGAAACTATGTATTTCAATGAGTTTTTCTCTGACAAATATGCTATGTTTCAGGCGAAGCATCAATTTAAACCATTTAAAATTACAAAAGGTTTCCGTCCAGAATTAACCTTAATTACGCGTTTTGCTATTGGTGATGCTGAAAACATAGAACGTCATTTAGGACAAGAATTCAATTCGTTAAAACACGGATACTCCGAATCTGGTTTTGAAATCAACAAACTATTTGCTGGTTTTGGACTTAGTTTTATGTACAGATATGGTGCGTATCATTTACCAGAGTTGCAGGACAACTTATCATTTAAATTCACCTATTATTTTAGTTTAGGATTTTAAGCCTGTCTTCAATCGTTTTTCATAAATTTGCACGAGCAAAGGTGATACAATGATTAAATGGATAAATACGCAGTTTTGGGCAAGTGTAGCTAGAATAATTCTCAGAAACAGAATTATTATTTTAACACTTATAGTTTCCATGACTATCTTTTTAGCAATGCAATGGGAAAACATGCGATTTTCCTATACAGAAGCTAATTTACTTCCTGACAATCATCCTGTTAATGTTGAATACAACAAATTTCTTGATATTTTTGGTGAAGAAGGAAACCTTATTATTCTTGCCGTAAAAGATTCATCTCTTTTCACTCCTAAAAATTTTAATGCTTGGAATCGACTCAGTAAACAATTCAATGCAAAACCTGAAGTTTCAGCAGTTATTTCTACAGAAAATCTTAAAAAACTGATCAAAGATGATGAAAATCAAAGTTTTACATTAAAAGATTTAGTTTCTGGAGAAGTAAAAACACAAGCCGAAGTTGACGAAATTAAAAACGAACTTTTTAACAATCTTCCATTTTACAAAAGTTTATTATTTAATGATGAACAAACCATTCGTACAGCCGTTTATCTTGACAAAGAAATTGTAAATACAATCGTTCGGAAAGATTTTATTTATGACGAAGTACTTCCACTTATTGAAAACTTTGAAAAAGAAACAGGGCTCGATTTGCGCGTTTCAGGAATGCCATACATTCGTACGCTCAATTCGCAAAACATTGTAGACGAAATTGGCTTGTTTATTGGTGCTGCATTGCTAATTACAAGTTTAATATTCTTCTTCTTCTTCCGCTCATTCCGTGCAACATTCATATCTATGATCGTGGTAATTATTGGTGTCATGTGGGCTTTCGGAATCTTAGGATTATTGCATTATGAAATTACCGTGTTAACCGCATTAATTCCTCCGTTAATCATCGTAATAGGAATTCCAAACTGTATATTTTTTATCAATAAATACCAGCAAGAAATAAAAAAACATGGTAATCAGGCAAAATCATTACAACGTGTAATTTCTAAAATTGGAAATGCTACGTTAATGACCAACGTAACAACGGCGGCAGGTTTTGCAACTTTTATTATTACGGAAAGTAAGTTATTAAAGGAATTTGGTATTGTCGCTTCTATCAACATTATCGCCATTTTTATACTATCACTCTTAATCATTCCGATTATCTATAGTTTTATGGCGTTGCCAAAAGAAAAGCACCTAAACCACTTAAACAAACGTTGGATTAGTGGTTTTGTTGGTTGGATGGAAAATACAGTACGTCATCATAGAGTTGCAGTGTATATCACTTCTGTATTCCTATTAGCATTGAGTATTATTGGAATTTATCAAATACGAATTTCTGGTAGTTTAATTGAAGATATGCCGCAACGTGCAGACTTTTTTCAAGACATTCGCTTTTTTGAAAAAGAATTTGACGGAATTATGCCATTAGAAATTATGATTGATACCGATCGTAAAAATGGTGTCACTAAACTTCCGACATTAAAACGCATGGAAAAGCTTGAAGAAATCATCTTAGAAACTCCCGAATTGTCAAAACCGATGTCTATAGTAAGTTTGGCAAAATATTCACGTCAAGCATTTTTTGGAGGTTTGCCTAAAAATTACACCTTACCATCATCTAACGAAAACACGTTGATTTCAGCGTATGCTGTAAAATCAAAATCGAATACAAACTTACTCAACAGTTTTGTAGATTCTACAGGTCAATATGCTCGTATCACCACGTTTATGAAAGACATTGGAACGGATAAAATGGAGCGTATTGAAGAAAATTTACAAACACAAATAGACAAAATATTTAAAGGAAAGTACAAAGTCACCATGACAGGAAAAGCACTTGTTTTTCTAAAAGGGACAAAATATTTAGTCGATAACTTAATCATGTCGTTATCACTGGCAATTTTCTTGATTTCGTTATTTATGGCGTATTTATTCCGTTCATTCCGAATGATTTTAATTTCGTTAGTACCAAACTTACTTCCATTGCTCATTACAGCTGGAATGATGGGTTTTTTGGGCGTTCCTATTAAACCATCAACCATTTTGGTGTTTAGTATTGCATTTGGTATTTCTGTGGATGATACCATACATTTCTTAGCAAAATACAGACAAGAATTACGAAGCAACAATTGGAAAATTCGCAAATCGGTATATGCAGCCTTACGTGAAACTGGCGTAAGTATGTTTTACACATCCATCGTTTTATTCTTTGGATTTTCGGTATTTATGATTTCAAGTTTTGGTGGAACGGTTGCTTTAGGCGGATTGGTTTCTGCAACACTACTCTTTGCTATGTTAGCAAACTTACTACTATTACCTTCTTTATTGCTTTCGCTAGAACGAAGCATTGCAAACAAACGTGTATTAAAAGAACCTAACTTCAGAATTCTTCCTGAAAAAGCAAATCGAAAATTATCAGAGCTTACGCGAAAAAATGATGAAGATGACGATGATGAAGCTACATCTCACAAAGAAAAGTATACAAAAAAATAAAGCCTGAAGCTGTTGTTACAGCATTCAGACTCTATTAGGTTCCCCCAAACCTACCTTAATTTACTTAATCATTGAAGACAAATTAAGATTACAATTGATTAATAGCCATGACAAATATATGTCAAGTTTGAGCGTTCAGACAAGGGGAAAATTCCCCTTTTTGCTGGGTAAATCCCTTTTATTTTCAAGTATTTTTACGCTTCTGCGAATTATTCCACAAAAAGAACATACACTTCTTACAAAACACATCTATATTTTTATCAACTCTCCTTTCATTAGTTTTCACTAATAAACTATATTTGTCGCCTAAATTATTATTGAAATGAAATCATACACAGTAGCTGAGTTATTAAGCTCAGAAACATTAGTACAAGAAGTTATTGTAAAAGGTTGGGTACGAACGTTTAGAGCAAATCGATTTATTGCTTTAAATGATGGTTCAACAATTCATAATATTCAATGTGTTGTTGATTTTGAAAATACCAATGAAGATATTTTAAAACGCATCAGTACAGGTGCCGCAGTTTCTATTAAAGGAGAATTAATAGAAAGTCAAGGTAAAGGACAAAAAGTAGAAGTTGTTGTAACTGACATTACTATTTTGGGAGATGCTGATCCGGAAGAAGTATCAAAAACGATACTGCAACAAAAAAGACACACATTAGAAAAATTAAGAGAACAAGCACATTTACGTACACGTACAAATACATTTAGTGCGGTAATGCGTTTGCGTTCGTCATTATCATTTGCAGTTCATAAATATTTTAATGATAACGGTTTCTATTACATGCACGCACCAATTGTTACCGGAAGTGATGCAGAAGGCGCTGGAGAAATGTTTAGAGTAACCACATTAGACCCTAAAAATCCACCATTGGATGAAGAGGGAAATGTAGATTACACAAAAGATTTCTTTGGAAAGGAAACCAACTTAACAGTTTCTGGACAATTGGAAGCGGAAACGTATGCCATGTCTTTAGGAAAAGTATATACGTTTGGACCAACATTTAGAGCTGAAAACTCCAATACATCACGTCACTTGGCCGAATTTTGGATGATTGAGCCAGAAGTTGCATTTATGGACTTAAGTGGAAATATGGACTTAGCAGAAGATTTTATGAAATCGGTGCTTTCGTATGTATTAGAACACAATGCGGATGATTTAGCCTTTTTAGAACAACGTTTAATTCAAGAAGACAAGTCGAAACCACAAGCTGAACGTAGCGAAATGACGTTGACAGAAAAGTTGCGTTTTGTAATTGACAACAACTTTAAACGTGTAAGCTATACGGAAGCTATTGATATTTTACGTAATTCAAAACCAAATAAGAAGAAGAAATTTAAATATATAATCAACGAATGGGGCGCTGATTTACAAAGTGAACACGAACGTTTCTTGGTAGAAAAGCATTTTAAATGTCCTGTAATTTTATTTGATTATCCAGCAAATATTAAAGCATTTTACATGCGATTGAACGAAGACGAAAAAACAGTTCGTGCCATGGATATTTTATTCCCTGGTATTGGAGAAATTGTTGGTGGATCGCAACGTGAAGAACGTTTGGATGTGTTGAAAGAAAAAATGGCCGCTTTAGGAATTCCTGAAGAAGAACTTTGGTGGTATTTAGACCTTCGCAAATACGGAACGGCTGTACATTCAGGTTTCGGATTAGGTTTTGAACGTTTGGTTATGTTTGCAACAGGAATGGGGAATATTAGAGACGTAATTCCGTATCCAAGAACACCGTTAAATGCAGAGTTTTAAGAAAATTAAACCACATATAAAAGCAGTTAAGAAATCCTTAACTGCTTTTTTTTTAGCCAACAATAATTAAAATTTAAAAAACACCTACTTTACCAAGAATAAAAGAGTGAAAATCTTCTAAAGCGCACCTATTTTATTTGAAGTTGACACGTATTTAGTATTGATTTTCACTTTTTTGAATCATTTTCATGTGAAATACGCTATTATTTTTTCCTTTTGAGATACCAATACCATAGGAGGTTTTTTATATTTGTGTAGAACTAAAGACAATTCATGATAAAAAAAACACTTCTTGCTGTCATTCTGGTATTATTTTTGACAAGTTGTAGTAACAAAAGTACCGATCAAGTTAGTCCATATCTAAATTTTGAAAAAGGCTTCTCGCAAACATTAGTGGTTGAAACCAAAACAAGTGCTACTAAAGACATGTCTTTTCAAGAATCAAGAGAAATTCAATTCCAATTAGATACTGTCACAAAAGACAGTTCTTTTGTATTTACAGGAAAAATAATTCGCATGATTTATAAGTCTGATATGTTTGGTGAAAAAGAAGGTTTTGATACGCAAGTAGTAAAAGCCATTAATAACACAAGCAAAATGAGCGCAAGTGAATTAGAGATTTATAATGAAATAAAGAATACGTTAGATAAGGAATTTACAATTATCTTAGACAAAAGAGGTAATTTACTAAAAACAGCTACTTTTAAAGATGGAACGTATATAGATCCTGAAATTGCAAAATCGTATACAGTTGCTCCAATTATTTTTCCTGATGAAAAATTAGCGGTTGGGTATTCATGGGAATTTAATACAGAAAACCCAATAATTCCAACACAAAAAATAAAACATATTTATACTGTTGACAATATTACAGCCGATAAAATCATACTTGATGTAAAAGTAGAAATTAACGCTTTAAGTACTTTATTAGAGAGTAATGTAGCAACAGGAGTTTATGAAATAGATCGAAAAACCAAACGATTTATAAAAGGGCAACGAGAAATGAAATTACAAATAGGTGGCGGAAAAGCAATTTACAAAATTTACGAACAGTAAAATTTACTGTATTTAAAAAATACCCGCAACGTGTTTTACACAATATAATATGCTAAGACAACAACTAAATTTTAGATTATCCCAAAAATTATCACCACAACAAATTCAGTTAATGAAGTTGATTCAATTGCCTACACAAGCTTTTGAGCAACGTTTGAAACAAGAATTGGAAGAAAATCCTGCGCTAGATAACGGAAAGGAACAACTTGACGAGTATGATGCTGATTTGTCTAACGAATATGATGACGATTACGGAAATGATACTATTGCCGCTGAAGATATTAATGTGGACGATTATTTGAGTGATGATGAAATTCCTAATTACCGCTTACAAGCAAATAATTATAGTGTAGATGATGAAGAAAAAAATGTTCCGTATGCTTCTGGAACATCTTTTAATCAGCATTTAAAAACACAGTTAAACACCTTCAGACTTTCTGAAGAAGATAGAGAAATTGCCGAATTTTTGATTGGTAGTGTGGACGAAAGTGGTTATATCCGAAGACCTTTGGAAGATATTGTTGACGATTTAGCGTTTACACAAAACATATTTACATCGGATGAAAATGTGCAAAAAATTCTAACTATTGTACATGAACTCGATCCCGCTGGAGTTGGCGCGCGGAATTTACAAGAATGTTTATTGATTCAGTTGCGCAGAAAAGAACCAACACCATCTATTGAACTTGCCATTGCAATTTTAGACAAATCGTTTGAGCATTTCACAAAGAAGCATTACAAGAAATTATTACAAAAATTTGATATTGTTGAAGAAGATTTACGCGATGCCATTTTAGAAATTGAACGTTTAAATCCAAAACCTGGCGGATCGTATGCTGGAAACACAAAAATTATTGAGCATATTGTTCCCGATTTTGCCATTCGCATCACAGAAGGTATTTTAGAATTGACTTTAAACGGGCGAAATGCACCAGAATTGCATGTTTCTAGAGAATATAACGATATGCTGAAAGGGTATAAAGATACACGTCAGAAAACAAAATCTCAGAAAGATGCTGTGATGTTTATCAAACAGAAATTAGATGCCGCAAAATGGTTTATAGACGCTATTAAACAACGGCAGCAGACACTTTTGGTAACTATGAACGCAATTCTTCATTATCAAGAGGAATATTTCCTTACGGGAGATGAACGCAAGTTGAAACCAATGATTTTAAAGGACATTGCCGATATGATTAACATGGATGTTTCTACGGTTTCACGTGTGGCAAATAGTAAATATGTAGATACTCCTTACGGAACAAAGTTGATTAAGGAATTTTTCTCTGAATCGATGAAAAATGAACAAGGAGAAGATGTTTCAACACGAGAAATTAAGAAGATTTTAGAAACTGTTATTGAAGATGAAAGCAAGAAAAAACCGTTAACGGACGAAAAATTAGCTTCTATTTTGAAAGAAAAAGGATATCCTATTGCACGTAGAACGGTTGCAAAATATAGAGAACAACTTGATATTCCTGTTGCTCGTTTACGAAAGAAGATATAATAAATGCGCACTTTTTTAAAGGTAATATCATACCTCTTCCACCCTATTTTTATTCCAATTATGGCTACGATTGGCTATTTTTTAGTCACGCCCAGAATGTACGAATTGGTTTTTAAGATTGATGTTTCTATTACAATTACCATTTTCACGATTTGTATTCCAATGTTGATTTTTATTTTGCTGAAACGTTTTAAAATGATTGATTCTATTTTTTTAAAAGCTGTTTCGGAACGTAAAATTCCGTTATATATTTATGTTTTAATTCTGTTTTTAATCATCACGAAAGTGATTACTAAATCAATTTTTGCAGAGTTGTATGACTTCTTTTTAGCTACTTTAATTTCTGCTGTTATCTGTCTTTCACTTGTGTTTTTTCGTGTAAAAGCGAGCATGCACATGATGGGGATTTCAGGTTTGGTGATGTTTTTAGTTGTGTTGAGTATTACATATCAGGTAAATATCACATTTGCCTTGAGCATTTTAATTTTTATAATTGGATTGGTAGCAACTTCGCGCTTGTTCTTAAAAGCACATACATTTCCTGAACTTATTTTTGGTTTTTTTATCGGCTGGATTCCGCAACTATTGGTCGCTGGTTGGTAATTGGGTTTTAGTTGCTAGTTAGTTTATTTATTTTAGAGCTAAACTAATTCGTCAACTTCAAAATTTTCAGCGCTGCATTTTTATTTAAAATAATGA
This sequence comes from Kordia sp., assembly GCF_965283645.1. Taxonomy (GTDB): domain Bacteria; phylum Bacteroidota; class Bacteroidia; order Flavobacteriales; family Flavobacteriaceae; genus Kordia. The sequence continues at coordinate 2,547,674 of NZ_CBDIPG010000001.1, forward strand.
AGTGCGCAACACCACGTATCATAATTTTTTGAATGGCTTTTGCTTCTGAGTGATTTAAATAGCTAATATCTTTCTGATATTGATACGTTCCTTGTTCATTACCTAATAGTACATACCCTCTAGAGGCATCATAACGAATGGTTTCTATTTCCGCATCATAGATATTTCCAACACCGAAGATGTCTGTATAACCATCAGTATTGAAGTCGTGAGTAGCAATACTTAATGTTGGTCCAAATTGTGCTTGATTTGGCAATGTTTGTATGTCAAAACTCCCGTTTCCATTATTTTTTAGACTAAAAGATTTAAAATTTGTGACTTTGAAATGCGTAGCGTTTGCTAAATTTTCTTGTCCGTATATTTCAGGTAGTGTAGATGCTGCAAAATCTTTGTACGTTTTTATTTTACTGTTTAACATTGGGGTTTGCTCAGAAGAACATTGCTTTCCTCGTACAGGAAGTAATTGGCCAGTTTTTGATACTTTACTCAATGCCATATCAAAAGAAGCATTTTGATCTAAATTTCCAGCGTAGATATGCAACGGTTTTTCTTCTGTTGGATGAAATTTATTGTTCGTTCCCCAATTTCCTATGATGTAATCGTTATCACCGTCATTGTCTATATCTGCTTCCCTAATAGATTGATACCAACCTGTTGCGTTAGCAAGCTCAGAAAGGTTCTTTTTGTCAAATTTCCCATTGTTGTTTTCAAAGATGGTAATTGGCATCCATTCACCAACAACTAGTAAATCTAAATCGCCATCAGCATCATAATCAGAAAAAATAGCATCATTTACCAGTTTCAATTCTGAGATTTCAGAAATAACCTCATCCTTTGTATTTGTAAATTTTCCGTTTTCATTTTTTAATAGATATGATGTTTCTGCTAATGGATATTTCCCATGTTTGGTATTTGCTCCAATAAAAATATCAATGTCACCATCGTTGTCATAATCTGCTGCAGCAATCGCTTTTGTATTGATATGTATCTTTGGCAAACGATTGGATTTTGTATAGTTTCCTTTCCCATCATTTATATACAATCGATCTTGTAAAAGCAAGCTGTTTTCTTCATTTTCATAACCTCCAGAAGTTACATATAAGTCTAGATCTTTATCATTGTCTACATCAATAAATTGAGCATTTGTATCTTCGTATTTTTTTTCAGCTTCAAATAGTTTTTGATTGTTTTCAGAGAAAGTTCCATCACTTTTTTGAAGGTATAATTTTGAAATACTTCCTTTTGCATTTCCCACAAAGAAATCATCTAAACCATCATTGTTTACATCAGCTACAGCTAAAGGATTTCCTTTTTCAGATTGCTTTTGCGGTAAGAGCACTTGCAATTCAAAATCGTTAAATTTATTTTCTTTTTGAGTAAATTCAATTCCTAAATCAGTAGGATTTATAGTTTCAAATAAAGCTACTGAGTTTGAACTTTCTACTTTTTCTTGTGTTGCATTTTTATAATTTATTGTAATTGCTTTGTTTATTTTTATATTAGAGAGCAATTGTTTTTTACCATCTTGCCAATAGATTTTAACACTATCAACTTTTGTAATTTCGCCTAAACCAAAATGTAATTTATTCGTTACTGAAGATTGATAGCCTCTACTTAGTTGTACTGTTTTAGCCTGTTGCAATCCGTTGGCATACACATGAATTGTGGTTCCGATTCCATTTTTATTTTGATCAGTTCCGACAAGTGAAAAGGTAATGGAGTTTCCTTCTGAATAGTTTTTGTAAACCTGTGCTTCTTCATCTTGGTTATTTGTCACAAGGTCTAAATCACCATCATTATCAAGATCAACATATACAGCACCACTAGAATTGACCTTCGTTGTAAATCCCCAATCTTTTGTTTTGTTAGAAAAACTTATGTCTTTATTATTTTGAAATATATAATTGCTCAAGGTGTTTGAAGGCATCATATTGATCGCTTCTTGCAAAGATACTTTCTTTCGATTTTGAATGTTGGTCTTCATCTTGTTTCGAAAATCCTGATTGGAAAGATCGTGCTCAATTCCATTGGTCACAAACACATCATTGTACCCGTCATTGTTAAAATCGGCAATTAATGGTGCCCAACTCCAATCGGTTTTGGCAATACCTGACAACTGCGCTATTTCACTATACGTTCCATCACCATTATTGAGTTGCAACATGTTAGACATATACTGATGATGATAGCCTGCATTGACAACAGCATTGAAGTTTTCTGTACTCATGTTTGCCATATTTTCTTTGCTTCGGATATGATCTTCCGCTAGCATATCTAATACTAGTAAATCTGGTAGTAAGTCGTTGTTGATGTCTGCAAAATCTGATCCCATACTGTTTGCAGAAATATGTTTGAAACGTGTTAAGATTTCATCTTTAAACGTTCCGTTACCTTGATTGATGTATAGAAAATCAGGTTCTAAAAAGTCATTTGCTACGTAAATATCAGGAAGACTATCATTATTAAAATCTCCAATAGACGCACTTAATCCCCAAGCTTTGTTTTCAATTCCTGCGGCGCGTGTTACATTGGTAAAATGGTTTCCATCATTTCTAAATAATTGATCAGAGTTATACGGTTCTTTTTGTTGTTGAATTCGCGCATCAATATTGGTATTGTTTTGAAAATCAAAACGATGATTTACCAAGTATACATCTAAATCGCCATCCGTATCATAGTCAAAAAAATAGGCTTGTGTAGAAAACCCAAAATGATCAATGCCATACGTAGCCGCATTTTCTTTAAATGTATTGTCTTTTTGATTGATGTATAATTTGTTTTTTCGAAGTTCATGATTTTTCAACGATCCAGATTTGCATACATAGATATCTAACCAACCATCATTGTTAATATCAATCATACTTACGCCGGTTGTCCAGCCATTTTCATCAGAAACGTTGGCTTTTTTTGTAATATCTTCAAACTTAAAATCTCCTTTGTTTATATACAATGCATTGCTCCCTTGATTGGAGGAAAAATACAAATCGTCCAGTCCATCATTGTTAATATCTCCGACGGCAATTCCGCCACCGTTGTATATGTAAGAGTAGTTTAGGAAATTAAAATAGAGGTTTTCTTGTACTTCATTTTTGAAATGAATGTTTGTATGATCGTTATTGATCACACTAAATAATGTATCACTTTTTTCTGCTGTTTTTTTAGCACAACCAACACCGAAAAAAAGTATAGCGAAGTAAAAGATTTTATGTTGTTTTAAAAATATCATTTCAGAGGATTTATTTAGTATTAATTGCGGTCATTCCAGTCTAAGGTTTTGTGATGCTTAGCTAGGTATTTTTTTACAATAGAAATATCTTCTTTCGCTGTTAAATCAGGAACATGTTCAGAAAATGGAATGCCTTCAACTGTATTAGGATGCTTTTTAATCATGTTTAATAAAGCGGTTGGCAGTTCTTTTTCATTTCTAACAGGATGAATAGGGCAATTTTCGAGGTATTTTAAAAATACTTCTCCTTTAAATTTAAAAATGTTCATGCTTACTCTTAGTGTGCCTGAAGCATCTTTGTAATTTTCTACTTCCTTTAAATCTGGTTTTTCTATAATGTCTACTAATTGGTTTTTAGTATTTAATTTAGCCAAAGCAAAGCGCGCAACTCTTTCCATAGAAAATTCCAAAGCATCTCTATCATATCCTATAAAGGCAGTATCACTCGTTGTCTTCCTCAATGCTAAAAACGCTTCCGCAGTATATAAATTATCACTGTTGCAAACGGTGTAATACTCAGAATTCAATGCTGGATATTGCATCACGGCTTGGTAAACTGCATCTGCAGTACCCAAAGGTTTGATTCTTTCTTTTGGAATATGTTGTGTAGCAAAAGAGATATTGAGTCCATGAAAGTCATTATTTTTTTCTTTAGTTCCATAAAATTCTTTGAACAGTTCACTTTGCGTTCCTACAACAATATAGATGTTTTTATAGCCTGCTGATTTTGCATTGTATAATAAATAATCTAGTATTGGTCTTCCATCAGGATTTACACTGATAAGGCTTTTGCTTCGCTGATTTGCTGCAGTAATTTCTTGTGCACTTAGGTTGTTACCTGTGGTTTGCTTCTTCATTCGTGAAGAAGCGCCTCCTGCCAATATGATTAAGTTTGTATGCATTTTTTGGTTGTATGCTCGTTATATAATTCTAGCTCCAGTATCTATAGATACTAAATACGCATTAACAGCGCCTGCATTTTTGATGCTGTCAATTACTTCTTGTTCTTTTCCTTCAGGAGCTATTGCTACGATGCTTCCACCTTTTCCTGACCCTACAATTTTTGCTCCTAATGCACCAACATTCATAGCTGCATCAATCATGTTGTCAATTCTTGGAACTGTGATATGCAACAAGTCTCTCAATATTTCATGATGCTGATACATTAAACCGCCTATTTTTTTATAATCTAATGCTACTTTTTGAAATTCGAGTAATGCTTCTTGAGTAATCAAATAATTTAAAACAGCTGTACGAAAATACGGTTGTAACTCTGTCGTTAAATAGTTTTCATAGGTTTCTATATCATTCTTTTTGACGTTTCTTATAGTAAAACTTGCTTCAAATTCTTTTACCTTTTCAATAGATAGTATCGCATTTTCTTTTAATTCTTTGAGCGTTCCTAATGTGTCTTTGGGAATACCTGATTCACCAATAATTAGTCCTAGTAATTTTTTGGGAATGGTTTGATATGCTGCACTTTCGTCTGTTTCCAGATATATAATATTACCTAAGCTAATACTGTATTGATCCATTTTTCCACCAGATGATTTTTGCTCTACAACTTCTGCTTCGTACGCGATTTGCGCTATCAATTCTTGCGTCACTTTTTGATCACAACCAAAAGCTTCAAGTAAAAACTGTACCCAAGCGACTACAACAGCAGATGAGCTTGAAAGTCCCGCGTTTATAGGAATTGTTCCTGTGATGGTAATGTCGTATCCTTTTGTTGGAATACAATTGTACTTTTTTAAAACTTTTAAAACCGCCAAAAAATGATCTCCAATAACATTTGTATTTTCATTTACAGCATCAATTTGTATTGTTCTTTGTTTGTCAATATCTGGTTTTGATATGTTGAAATATCTTGAATAGTTTTCTACCGCTACTAATTTTATGAATTTATCAATGGCACAAGCAATAACTGGCAAACCTAAATAGTCTTGATGATCTCCAAAAAGACAGGTTCTACCAGAAGCTAATGATATTATTTTTTTCATTAGTACGTGTTTTTAATCCAATTGTATGGTTTGCGTTTTACCCACATTCCCCTTGTGAAATCTGGAAAATCTTGCGGAGCGCCATTGTTTTCAATCGAAGCTTCAGAAAGTGGTGTAATTGCACTCCAAGCTGCGGCATCATACGCATCTAATGGTGGCGCAATGTTTTCTTTAGCCGATTCTACAAAAGCATTTAACACAAAAAAGTCCATGCCGCCATGACCAGAACCTGCGGCATATTCTCCGTATTTTTGCCATAATGGATGATCATATTTTTTGAGCCATTCGTCAGCAGCATCCCAACGATGCGGATCAGATTTTCCTTCTATGTAAATTCTGTTTCCATCTACTTCCCATAAGCCATTTGCACCTTGCACTCTAAAACCTAATGAATACGGTCTTGGTAAGTTGCAATCGTGCGTTACAATAATAGTTTCTCCTTTTGCAGTTTCTATCGTTGTGGTAATGACATCACCTTGCTTAAATTTTACTTTTGCATTCGGATGCTCTTCTCCTCCATGTTTTACAATATAATTATGAAGTCCAATAGCTTTTGAAGCATTGGATGTTAAGGATATAAAGCGATTTCCTCTATTTACATCACACATGGTTGCAATGGGTCCAACACCGTGCGTAGGATATACATCTCCATTTCTTAGTACAGAATGTTGTGTACGCCATTTTGATTCTGAGATTCCTTTTTCGCCAAATTCAACACCTTTTCCGTACGGCGTTTTTCCATCATTTAGTTTTACAAAACGCAAATCATGTTGGTAACCGCATCTAAAATGCACCAATTCTCCAAACACATTTTGTCGTACCATATTAAGTACAGCCATTACATCTCGGCGATAGTTTACATTTTCCAGAATCATGAGATGAGAACCTGTAGCTTCATGTGTGTTTACTAAATCCCAACATTCTTCTAGTGTGTTTGCTGCAGAGACTTCTAAACCTGTATATTTTCCAGCTTTCATCGCAGCAACAGCCATTTTCGTATGCCATAACCAAGGTGTTGATATGATCACTGCATCTATTTCTTTTAAGTCTAATAGATGTTTATAATCATCATCAGATTTCCCAAATACCTTTGGTTTTTTATAACCAGCTTCTTCTATATTTTTTAAGGCAATTTCTATTCGTTTTGGATCTATATCGCAGATGGCAGTCACTTCAATATCTTTTCGCTGTAAAGAGTTATTTAAATGATTGGTTCCTCTGAGCCCAACTCCAATAAAGGCTAGTTTTAATTTTTGCTTGTTTGTATTTAGTATAGCCCCAAAAGCAATATTAGGAATTATAGAAATACCTACTCCAGCGGTAGCTATTTTTTTTATGAAATTTCTTCTCGATTTCATACTGTTTTTTGGTTTGGTTAAGATATCTATAAAACTAGGAAATAATAAATTGGTATAGAAATGATGTTTTACTATTTGGGCAAATTACAATTCGATATGAAAATTATCTTCACGTAAGTGATGAATTAAGTTTTCCATAGGTCGTCTCACAAAACTAGTTGCTAGCAATCCTTTTTTGCTGAGTTCACTATTTATAACATCTTTTCCGTGATAGGCAATAGAACCTACAAAATGTAATGGTACTGTTTTGAGTTCTTCACGATATTGTAAAACGTGATTTTCTATAAATTTTGCCATGCCTTTAGCGAGCAACTTCGCAATGTATGGATGTTCTTCGTTTTCAAACATGAATTTTGCAAATTCGGCTAGGTACTTATTGGGCGTAGCAGATTTATATAATTTATCAACTACTTTTTTTTCTTTTACGTTAAATGTTGCACCAAATGAAAGACGTAATTCTTTAGGCATTTTTTTATAGAAATAACCTCTTAAAAGCCTTTTTCCAAAGTAATTTCCACTGCCTTCATCCATGACTACATATCCTAATGAAGGTATTTTTGAGTGTGTTTTTTCGCCATCAAAATAGCAACAATTTGAACCTGTACCAAGAATACAAACTACAGCGGGTTCGTTTGTTGTTGCCCAGACTGCTGCCATGATATCTTCCCGTACTATAGATTTAGAGTTTTCAAAGAATGCGTTTAAAATATGCTTGATTTTATCTTGATTTTTTTTAGTACCACAACCAGCGCCAAAGAAGCAAACTGAAGTAATTTTGTCTTTATGTTTAGAGAGTTTTGAGTTCTCAGTGATAATTTTTTGTAGTGCCTTTTTTGATAAAATAGCTGGATTTAATCCTTTCGTTCTAATTCGTAAAGGTTGTTTTTCCTTGTTTTCATATACTATCCAATCACATTTTGTTGAACCACTATCTGCTATTAATACCATTTTTTACGTTTAAATTTTTGCTAATAGATTGTATACAGACATGATTTCATCAATCATATCAATCCCTTTTTGAAGCACTTTACTTTTTAAATGAATTTCGGCAGTAACGGTATTGCCCTTTTCATCTCCGTTTTTAATATGAAACGTTCCTTCTGGAAAAAACACATGCAATCCATTTGATTCATCTTGTAGATACAAATCAAATTCGCCACTTACCCAATTTAGAAACTTGTCATAACGCTTTGAAGATGAAAACGTAGTTTTTCGAATTAATTCATGATAAGGGCTTGTATATGATATGTTGGTTTTGTTATCCACTTTTAGCTGTTTTAAGCACTTAAATTTAATTGCTCATTTTCAATTTTCCTCAATAGTTTCTGTACACAGTTTTGCCCTGTTTTAAATCCATCTTTCTCCGAAAAAGCATTGTTTTTAGGGACTTCATTTGAAGAAAATTTAATATTATTTTTTATGTACACTACTGGCAATCCCTTTTCTGTAATGCTTCTAATATGTGCTCCTTTTTTAGGTGTTGCAGTTTCTTTGATAGGAGAAAAAATCAATCCGTCAATAATATTACTTTCAGATAATAATTTGATATATGCAATTTCTTTTTTGTAATCATTACACGATTGGTATACCATAATTTTATAATCGTTTTTAGATGATTCTTCCGTAATTCCAATCAAAGAGTCTAGAAAGAAAGCATCTTTTAAATCTGGTAAAATCACGCCTAATATCAAACTTTTTCTATTGCGTAACGCAGACGCAATAATATTAGGTTTGTAGTTCAGAGACTTTGCTACTTGATGCACTTTGTCTTTGGTAGCATCACTTATTTCTGGACTATTGTGCAAGGCTTTTGAAACGGTAGAAATTGACAACTCTAAGATTGTTGCCATATCTTTTAGTGTAACACTTGTATGTTTTTTACTTGAGTTGTACATCATTTTTATTGTTTAATAAGATATTTTGCTTCACAATAAAACAATAGCTTTTGTAATGCATCAACAATGACTAACTCTGTATCAGCAAAAGGTTTTGTGAGTTGTTTGATATCATTTTTACATTGATCAACTTCTTCTTGCGTAATTTTTTTAGTTTGAAGTGAAGTATGTAACAACTCAGAAACTGCCGCTAAGTTTTTAGACAATGGTTTTAAAGGTTGTAGTATTGGATTTTTTGAGATTTCCAGGAATGCTTCATGATTCTCAGTCCATCTTACTAAATACGCATTAATTATTGAATAACTTTTAATGTCATTGGTGTCTGTAAATTTTGCTGTGTTTTTATTAAAAATTACAGCATCTTTTGCATCTACTACGCAAGCATCTGCAAATAGCGTAAAAGGAGAAAAAGATTTGTATTCTGTACCACCTTTGTTACGTGAATATACTTTTAACGGTTCGCAAATATTTGATAAGGTAGTTAACGAACTGATGTCTTTACCCTTGGTCATGTTTCGCAAAATGACATCTTTGTTGCGAATGTGTGTGATTCCTAATTCTTCTAAGTATAGGCTTACTTTTTCAAGTCTGCGCAACATATCATCGATATTGTTTACTTCTTTTGCTGACCAGTACCGTTCTGCAATTGCTGCAGTTCTTGGCCAAATTCTTGAATCTATAGTCAACGGAGTTACCAATTCGCTCCACATCGTAGCTTCGGCTCCTAAAATTCGTGTGCGTTCTTCTTTTGTTAATACGGCATCACCAATTGGATCTACCGTATAATGATGTTTTACAGATAGCAATCGGTCAATATAATATCCATTTGAAAGTACTGTGTTATATCCTTTTTTGGCTGCTTCAATTAAGGTACTACTTTGTAAGCCTTCGTTAGTTCCTCTCCAAGAATGAATTACGGCTGTTGTAGGCATGGTTGGTGTCATAATTTCATCCCAACCCATCAACTTTTTACCTAACTTTTTCAAGATTTTTTCAAGTCTGATATTAAAAAAGGTTTGTAAATCATGATTTGTTTTTAGCTGTTGCTGCTTTTTAAATTTTTCAATCTCTTTATTTTCTGTCCAATGTTTTCCCTCGTTTTCATCACCACCTATATGAAAATATGCATCTGGGAATAAAGGTGCAATTTCGGTAAATAGATTTTCCAAGAACACATAGGTTTCTTCTTTAATTGGATTTAAAGTTGGATTAAAAACTCCCGCATATCTTTCAATGCTATATTTGTAATTGTCTTTACTTCCCAATTCAGGATACGCAGTTAATAGTGCAGAAGCGTGACCAGGAACATCAAATTCAGGAATGACTCTTATGCCTAAATCTGATGCATATTTCACTATATCTTTTATTTGTGCTTGTGTATAATACAATCCGTCTGATGCTAATTCTTGTAGTTTTGGATATGTATTAGATTCGACTCTAAATCCCTGATCGTCTGTTAAATGCCAATGAAAAACATTTAGTTTTACGGAAGCCATGGCATCCAAATTTCGTTTTATTACTGCTATGGGTTGAAAATGTCTAGCAACGTCAATCATTAAACCTCTCCAAACAAATCTAGGAGTATCTTGAACGGTAACTCCTGGAAAGTAGTTTTCAGAATTGGTATGCATTGCTAGTTGTAATAAGGTTTCCAAAGCCCTTAAAGCACCAACATCCGTTTTTGCTTGTATCAAAACCTCATCATTTTTAATGTTTAACCTATACGATTCGTCTTGATGTATTGTTAAGTCTGATACTGTTTGAAAGTCAATTTTAATAGCAGCTTTTGGGTTTTTAACAGGAAAACCAGTATCTATAAAAACTCCTGTTCTTTCGGCTAGTCTTCTTAGGAACTTAGTGGCTGCTTTTTGTACTCTTCCTTCCGAATCTTTTCCAAGAATGACTAATGTAAGAGTTTCTTTTATCTTGAATTTAGAATTATTTTCCTGAATTTCTTGTGGCCAAGGCATTAAGTTATACTTCTTTGACAGTGTATGTTGAGAAGTTGCTAATTGACTAAAAAGTCCAATTATTATGATGAAAATAATTCTATTCATTTTTTTAGTTTGATGTATTTTTCTATAATATATCTGTCAATATTAGCATCTTCAACTTTTTCAATTCCAGCTTGGATTAAGGTGTCTCCTTTAAGTTCAATAGTAAAAGAGAATTCCTGTCTTTTAAGTGCTTCAACAGCTGTAAAATTTAATATTTCTGTATAGTTTTTTCCTTTTAAAGTATACGTGCCTGCTCCACCATAAAAGTTTGTATTGCTATTATTTTCTTGATTGAAAAACGCAAAATGACTTTTATTTATAATCTTTACAAACGTTGTATTCGATAGGTCTTTTAGCTTGATAGTATCATTTTCTATAGTTTCTGCATACACCATTTTCCAAGTACCTTCTATATTTGTTGAAGCTTCTTTTTCAACACAACTATAAAGACTGCATAGTAGTAAAAAAAGAAGTGTAATTTTCTTCATTTTTTAAAAATGATATCGTTTAAAAGCTTCTATTGCCGCATAATCAGCCAACCCTAAATCATTGTATTTTTTAGCAGTGAGTCTGTTTCTATCTTCAGCTCTCACCCAAAATTCTCTGGAATCGCCACCTTGAAACATGACTCCATCTTTTTGTGATTGATGATAAAATATGGCATGTCGTTTTTTAAGTATTTGATCAGGACTCATCGGAACAGCCATTTCTATTTCATACGATTCCCATTCGTGCCAAGCACCACGATACAACCAAACCCAACAATCATTCATATAATCATTTGTTTTTAATTGCTCTATGGCTATAAAAAGAGCATCTAAACATATTTTATGCGTTCCGTGCGGATCTGCTAAATCTCCAGCTGCATAAATTTGATGTGGTTTTATTTCGTCAATGATATCTTTCATTATTTGAATATCATTTTCTGTAAGATTACCTTTCTTTATAGTTCCTGTTTCATAAAATGGAAGGTTTAAAAAGTGTACGTTTTTATCTTTTAGCCCTAGATATCTGGTTGCTGCAAGTGATTCACTTTTTCGAATAGCTCCTTTTAACTTGCGGACATCTAATGAATCCATTAGGTCATTGTCTTTTTTGTTCTTTAAAAAGTTAATTATACCATTTACGTTTAAAGAAGTTGGTTCTAAATTTCTAGCGATTTCAGCAAATTTTAGTGCTTCTTCATCAGATACCGCTATATTTCCAGATGTCTGATACGCAACATGAACATCGTGTCCTTGCTCTACCAATCGGTCAAATGTTCCACCCATAGAAATCACATCATCGTCAGGATGTGGACTAAATATGATGATTCTTTTTTTAGCAGGAAATGCACGTTCTGGTCTTTTGGAGTCATCTGCATTTGGTTTTCCTCCAGGCCAACCTGTAATGGTATGTTGTAACTTATTAAACATTTTTATATTCATGTCATAAGCAGAACCTTCTTCTGTTAAAAGGCCTGACATTCCATTGTCGTTGTAATCTTTGTCTGTTAGTTTTAGAAAAGGTTTTTCTAAAAGTTGACTTAACCAAACAACGGCTTTTAGTTTTAAGTTTTCTGTCCAAACACACGAAGTTACCAACCAAGGCGTTTTTACGCGTGTTAATTCGGCAGAAGCTTCTTTGTCTAATATAAATGTTGTGTTTTCGTGTTTTTGTAAGTAGGTAGCAGGCACATTGGCACTTATTTGACCTTCTATTGTTTCTTTAATAATACCACTTTTGTTAATTCCCCAAGCTAGAAGAACGATTCTCTTCGCACTTAAAACAGTTCCAATTCCCATTGTAATGGCTTTTCTCGGCACATTGTCAATTCCTAAAAAAGAAGGCGCAGCATCAACTCGTGTTAAGTGATCTAAGGTAATGATTCGTGTTCCTGAATTTAAGTGTGAACCTGGTTCGTTGAATCCAATATGTCCTGTTCTACCAATTCCAAGCAATTGAAAATCCAATCCGCCAATATCTTTTATTTTGAGTTCATAATCAATACAATATTGGTATAAATCTTCTGTGCTTATTTTGCCATCTGGAATGTTAATATTCTCAGGTAAAATATCTACATGATTAAAAAGATGTTCATGCATAAAGTAATAATAGCTTTGAATATTACTTTTATCCATAGGATAATATTCGTCTAGATTGAATGTAACTACATTTGCAAAACTTAGGTTTTCCTCTTTGTGCATTCGCACTAATTCTTCATATACTTTTATAGGTGAAGAACCTGTAGCTAATCCTAAAACACAGGGTTTGTTTAAGAGTTCTCTTTCTCTTATCAAAGAAGCCATTTCTTGTGCAACAAGAATAGACGCTTCATTTGAGGTTTCAAAAATAACGTTGTGAATTTTTTCAAAACGTGTTTCTTCAAATTTTCCCGCTTTGGTGTACGAAATGTTTTTATAATTTGCGAAATCAACTTCCATTAGTATGGCCTTTCTTTTTTTAAAATTAACTTGTAGGGTTATACAACGAGAACCTAGATTCTCGTTGTATAATACCATATATGGTATAAACTAATTAAACATGAAATATATGAGAGCGTTTTTTTAAAAATTAGGTCCTCCAGTGTCCCACCATAAACGTGTTCCTCCAGTATCAGGACCATTTAAAAGTCCTACTGCAGTTTGCACATTTTCGCTATTGGTGTTTCTTTCATTTTCTACAAAATTAATTCTCCTAATTTGAGTGTTTGTATCTATGGTTCCACCACTGTTATTTACAACCACAGGAAAGATTCTTGGATATCCTGTACGTCTAAATTCGCTCCAAGCTTCTTGCCCGTCAGGAAACATAGCAATCCATTTTTGCGTAATAATTTGTTCTAGTTGTTCTTCATTTGTACCACCAGTATTGTATGCTATTTTAACATCACTTGCGTAAGGAACATTGTTGGTAGCGAATAGAGCATCTACAAAATCGTTAGGTGTACTTGTGTTATCCGTTAAGTAATCTGATATGCCAGAAACACCGTGCTGTGTAAATGATGCTGTAACACCAGCTTCGTAATTTGATTGTGCGCTACCTGCTCCAGCCCAACCTCTTAAAGCTGCTTCTGCTTTTAAGAAGTGTACTTCAGATGCGGTCATCCAAGTGATTGTTTCGCCATCTATAACACTTCCTATAGAAGCATGATCAAGGTATTGTGCTTTTGACTCAATATCGATTCCCATTCGGATTCCTTTGTAATCACCAGTAAGAGTTTCATCTACAGATGGATTGAAATATTTTTCTATTCTCCCATCATTGTATCCTGTTAGTATAGATTCCATTTCTGCTCCCATTCTGATATCTCCCCAAGAACCACTTATCACTGTAATAGGATGTGGAAAACCAGTATTGACAACCATGTCTTCAGTTTCTAATAATCCTGCATTACTAGCTAAGGCTAATTCTCCTTGTGTTTTTGCTAGTGTTGGATTTACTTTTGAAATACGCATTGCTATTCGTAAACGCATACTATTTGCAAACTGTCTCCACTTTGCAATATCACCTGCAAATGTAGATTTATCAAAAGGGATAAACTGAACATCACCAATATAAGGCTCTAAACCGTCAATAGCAGTGCCTAAGTCGTCAAAGAATGCTTGGTATGCTATTTCTTGAGAGTCATATTCTCCTGTTGTTGCAAAATCATCAAATTTGGTATAACGTATTGGACCATATATATCCGACACACGATGCATTGCCGTTACTTTTATGATGTTTGCTAAGTACACAAACTTTATGGCATTAGCATCTCCTGATAATTCTACAGCATTTTTTATGTTTAGTGTTTGTGGCATCACATTTTCATATGCATCAGCCCATGGAAACCCGTTCCATCCATCAACTAACGCATAGGTCATGTTATTTACATTTCCTGCAAATGGTGTTGGAGGCGTCATGTAACCAGAATACACATCTCCTATAAGACCTTGTTGTAGTTGGTAGTTCCAAGCTGGAGTTGCATTAAATACGTTTAAGAACATCGGTTGAAATTCGTTCCCTACGTTATTGTTCATTTGGGTTAAACTTTCTTCAGTAATCCCATTTGGATCAGTATTGATGTCTTGAAAGTCATCAGTACAATTTGACAGGCTCATTGCCGTTAAAATGACAAGTGCGTATTTTATAAATATTTTCTTCATTTTCTTAGAAATTTACATTAATGTTTAAACCGATGCTTCTTGTTGAAGGTTGACCATATATATCAACACCTTGTAATCCTATTCCAGTACTTGAAGCAATATTTGGATCAAATGGAGCATCTTTGTATATAAAGAAAAGGTTGTTTGCAATTACTGACAGGTTCATAGATTCAATGAATTCACTCTTTACAGGAATTTTATAGCTTAAAGACAATTCTCTTAAGTTAACATTTGTAGCATCGTATACATATTCTCCTAATAAACCAGCTCTACCACCTGTTTTTGTGTAATAGTCTTGCGCAGTCATTTGAAGTTGATTTCCGTTGGTATCTACAACATTGATCATACCTCCATTGTTATTTCTAGCATCAGCAGAAGCTTGTGATACTCCGTAAAAATCATTTACAGCTTCCGTAACACTTACTACGTCTCCTCCAAATTTACCATCAATTAAGAAGTTTAAGGTAAAAGCTTTATACGTAAACGTATTGCTCCATCCTAAAGTGAAGTCTGGTTGTGCATGTGCTATAGTTTCAAAGTCAGTAGCTTCAATAGTTAGGTTTCCACTACCGTCATCAGTAACTACGGGTAAACCGTTGGCATCTCTTACAACTGAACGCCCACGGATGCTACCAAAGTCTTCTCCTTCAACTAACGAATATCCATATCCATTTACGCCAGGTCCTGTTAAGATTGCTTCTCCATTATCAAGTGATGGATGTACTGATACAACTTTGTTTTCATTTGAAGCATAGTTTATGGTTGTGTTCCAATTAAAGTTATCACTTACGTATGGTTTTGCATTGATAATTAATTCAATTCCTTTATTGGTAATTTCACCTGCGTTCACGATGTTTTGTGTATATCCTTGTATGTTTGGTTGTGCGGCAATGAAGAATATTTGATTTTCTGTAGTAGAACTATAATATGTGAAATCTACTCCTAATCTGTTTCCAAAAAATCTCCATTCTGTACCGATTTCAAAAGATTTTTGATTTTCAGGTTCCAACGTTTCACCTTCTCTAGGTGCAAATGTTGCTTGATCAGCAGATCCGGTATTACCAATTGTTCGTAAAGGAACTGTTGCATATGCTGGAATGTCTTTACCAACCTCAGCATAAGAAGCTCTAATTTTTGCAAAAGAAATAGATTCTGGCAATTCAAACATTTTTGATAGTATACCTGTTACACCAACTGATGGATAAAAGAATGAATTTGATGCTGTATTTACTAACGTTGAAGACCAGTCAGTTCTACCAGTAACATCTACATATACCATTTCTTTATATCCAAAATTTGCAGCTCCGAATATTGATTGTACTTCTCTATTCGTGACGCTTTGCGATATATTATTCGTCTGTACAAAGTTTGCAATGGTAAATTCGTTTGGAAATCTTAATCCACCATTGGTTCCTGAGTCTAATGTTATTCTGTCACCGATAGAATATTTCGTAAGACTTGTTCCTAAGGTTAATCCGAAATCAAAGTCTTCTGAAAATTGTTTTGTATAGTTCGCTATTAAATCAACATATTGTTGTGTGTTTTCTGTTTTTTCAAGAATGTATCTTCCAGTGTCAGGAACAAAAGTTAAGTCGCTACCAGCATACAATCTTTTATCGAATGTGAAAAATGATTTATCAAAACTCCCTCTAGATTGCAATGAGAAGTTATCATTTACTTGATATTTTACACTAACACTAGCCAACACTCTTTGCGCAATATCTTTACTAGGGTTACGATTTATTAACCAATACGGGTTTTGCTGAATGTTTTCATCAAATGATGTTGCATACTGATCCAGCATATTTGTCGCAGTATTGAAATATTCAAATTGATTTTTGTAGTTATTTAAATCGATCCCTACTGGATTCAAATATAAACCTGTTAAAGGGTTTGAGTATAATCCGTTAGTTGGTCTATTCCAAATTCGCTGATCAGATAAGTTAATGTTGGCTGAAACTTTAATTTTATCATTTAAGAAACTTGCAGTTTCACGTACGTTAATTACGTTTCTGTTAAATCTATTTCCAGGCATTACTCCACCAGCATTTGTATTTGCAAATGAAAAGTACGTTTGTGCTTTTTTATTTCCTGCACTTAAAGAGATTGATTGTATAGAAGTTATTCCTGTATCAAAAAAGTCATCAACAGTATTTGAAAGCCCACCAGTTCTTGCTCCCCAAGATTTAGGGTCAGTAACTCTACCGTTTTCCGCAATTGGTTGTCCTACAGATAATGATTGATATTCAGTTTGTAATTCTGGTAATGAAACCACATTATCAACAGTAAGCGTTGAGCTAAAGTTTACTTTAATCTTACCATCTTTTCCTGTTTTTGTCGTAATAAGAATGACACCATTGGCTCCCTGACTACCATATAATGCAGCGGCAGACGCGCCTTTTAATATCGAAATACTTTCTACGTCATCCGGATTTATTAAAGAAGTAATGTCTCCACCATCTCTATTTCCTGTTTGACTTCCAAAGATATCACCTCCAGGTTGCGCTCCGTTACCATTGTTTAACATTGGCACACCATCTATTACATATAAAGGATCATTATTTGTAGTAGAGGAGTTTCCTCTTAATACAACCTTGGTAGAACCACCAACGCCCGAAGAACTTCTTGTAATTGTTAATCCTGCCGATTTTCCCGATAAACTATTAATAGGGTTTGTTTGTTTAACTGTCGTTAAATCATCTCCTTTGACATCTTGAGCAGCGTACGTAAGTGTTTTTCGTTCCTTTTTGATCCCTAGAGCAGTAACAATAACTGCATCTAATGCTTCTTGGTTATCTTCAAGTTGAACGTTAATGACATTTAAATCGGCTATAGTTACTTGTTTTGTAGTCATTCCTATGAATGAAAATGTCAACACATCTCCGGGAGATGCCAAGATAGAATATTTTCCATCGAAATCTGTTTGTGTTCCTTTTGTGGTTCCTTCTACTGAGATATTTACTCCTGGAATAGGTAGATTATCCGTTTTTGAAGTTACTGTACCTTTAATTTCTGTTTCCTGAGCAAATGAATTTTGCGCTAATAATAGGAAAAAAGAAAACAAAAATAACACTCGTAAATTTTGTTTCATAATGTTGGTTATTTACAATTTTATGATGCCAAAGTATTTCAATCAAAATTTATTAGGAAAAAAAATATATAAACAACATTATTTTACACATAGACGACAATGAACTAAAGACTAACGATTTTTAGAAAATAAAGAATAATCAATTTTATTGTTAATTAATTATTATATCGTTAAAATTGCTGTATAAATTAAAGATTTATTATTAAAAAAACTGACAAACGTGCTTAAATCTATCTTAAAAGAAAGCTCAAACCATACCATACCATACCACGAAAATATCATATTGCTTTTTGGGTAGGATACTTTATGCTTAACTTCATTAGATGGGGAAGTTATTATCAGGATTATTGGTATTCGTTTAAATCAAACTTACTAACCGTTACTATTGGAGCCGTGTTGGTATACGTCAATATTTATTTCTTATTTCCAAAATTCATTTTGAATAAAAAGTACGCGAGTTATATACTATACTTTTTTATAACGCTTAGTATTTTTTATGTGGTACGAACCGAATTAATTTATGCGCTAATTAACGAAAATGTTTGGCCAGAATCTGAAACACCACAAAATGCATACTCTTTTAACCATATCATAGTTGTTTTTATGATAGGGATTTATGATGTGGCACTCGTTACGATGCTAAAATTGACTTCTGATTGGATTTTTGAGCGAAAAAGAACAGAACGATTAAAGGAAGTACAAATGAGAACCGAATTGAACCTTTTAAAATCTCAAATACAACCACACTTTTTCTTTAATACTTTAAATAGTTTGTATGCTTTGGCAATTGATAAATCAGAAGATACTCCTAGAGTTATTTTGAAATTATCAGATATGATGCAGTATGCTTTGTACGAAGTCAAAGGTTCAAAAGTGAGCTTATTAAAAGAAATAAATCATATCAATAATTATATAGATATAGAAAAGATGCGATTTAGTGATCGTATAGAATCTGATATGAATATCACAGGAGATATAGATGATGTCGAAATTCCTCCCTTACTTTTTCTATCATTTGTAGAAAATTGTTTTAAACATGGTTTGAAAGGTGTTGATAAAATACATATTGATATCTGTTTTGAAATTACCAACGACAATTATTTAGAATTTAAACTAGCTAACAATTTTAATTCAAACGATACAGACCAAGAAAAAAATCATGGCATTGGAATTATGAATTCCGAAAGAAGGTTAACATTGTTGTTCGACAATGATTTTGTCCTAAACACTAAAATAGAAGACAACACATACAATTTATTTTTAAAGATTCCAGTACTATGAAAATTAAGTGCGTTATAATAGATGATGAACATTTGGCCATTCAGGTTATAGAAAATCACTTAAAGAGTTTTGACCATATTGAAATCGTAGCCACCTTTAACAATCCGCTAAAGGCCTACCCTGTATTAGAACAGGAAAAAATTGATGTGATATTTTTAGATATCAATATGCCACAAATGACTGGCTTTAAGTTTATAGAAAATCTGAGTTACAAACCGCTAATTGTTATTACAACAGCTTATCGTGAATATGCTGTAAAAAGCTTTGAATTGAATGTATTAGATTATTTAGTAAAGCCAATTCCATTTGACCGATTTTTAAAAACAATCAATAAAATATACCAACAAGTGTATATGAATAATGCAACCACAGATGTAGGATTGCAACAAGAGCCACACATTTTTTTAAAGGTGAATAAAAAGTTAGTGAAAGTAAATTTCAGTGATATTTTATTTATAGAAAGTCTTAAAGATTATATTAAAGTCAATACGACACTTGGCGATTATGTTGTTCATAAATCACTTTCTGCAATTACTGAAGAATTACCACAATCGAGTTTTTTAAGAATTCACCGATCGTATACCATATCTATTAATAAAATAACTGCTTTAGAAGGCAATACCGTTGAAATTTTAAACAAAAAAATTCCAATAGGTAGAAACTATCTTAAAATTACCAAACAGCGTATTTTCAATATTAATGATGATGCCAAAAATTAACTAACTACTAACTTATTATAATGTCTACAACGAACGATACATTAAAAAAATCAACATTAATTCCAATTCTAATCATTGCTGGCTTATTCTTTATTTTTGGCTTTGTAACTTGGATTAATGGAGCTTTAATTCCATATATGAAAACCATTAATGAGTTAACCGATACACAATCATATTTGGTTGCTTCTGCTTCATACATCTCATTTGTTATCATGGCTTTGCCTGCGTCTTATATTATTAAAAAGATAGGATTCAAAAATGGAATGTCACTAGGTTTACTAGTCATGGCAATTGGAGCGTTGATTTTTGTTCCAGCTGCTGGCGCAAGAACCTATTGGATGTTTTTGGTTGCTATTTTTATTCAAGGAATTGGCATGACCTTATTACAAACTGCTTCCAATCCATATATAACTATACTAGGTCCTATAGAAAGTGGTGCCAAACGAATTGCTATTATGGGAATTGCCAATAAAGTAGCTGGAGCGTTGGGTTCGGTTATTTTTGGAGCTATATTATTAACTGGAATTGATGACGTAAAAGAAAAATTAACCACAATTAGTGAGGTCGAAAAAGATCAATTACTAAATACAACTGCAGATAGTGTTGTAATGCCTTATGTAATCATGGCAATTGTATTGGTTATACTTGGCTTGCTAATTAGAAAAGCGCCACTACCTCATGTAGAAGCAGCACCAATAGAAGAATCTAAAGATGGAGAGAAATCAAAAACAAGTATTTTTCAATTTCCTCATTTATGGTTAGGTGTCTTGGCTTTGTTTGTATATGTTGGCGTGGAAGTAATTGCTGGTGATACAATTATTGCGTATGGTATTGCTTTAGACATTCCTACGGAACAAGCTAAATTCTTTACATTATTAACGCTCATGGCTATGGTATTTACATATGCATTAGGAGTTTTCTTAATTCCAAAATATATCAGTCAAGCATTTGCTTTAAAAGCTAGCGCAATACTGGGAATTCTACTATCATTTGCTATTGTTTTTACAAGCGGATTTACCTCAGTTCTTTTTGTCGCCGCCTTAGGTTTTGCCAATGCATTGGTATGGCCAGCAGTTTGGCCTTTAGCCTTAACAGGATTAGGGAAATTTACAAAAACTGCCGCAGCATTATTAATCATGGGAATTTCTGGTGGTGCTATTCTTCCTCTCTTATATGGCGTCTTAGTTGATAACAAAAAAGAACAGCTTATTTCTACTGGCATCAATGAAATATCTGCCACAGCAGCAGCAGCTTCGCACGGATATTGGATATTACTTCCATGTTACATAATCATTTTATACTATGCATTTTTTGGACATACAGTAGGGCTTAAAAAATCTTAATATAGCTGTCTCATGAAGAAAGAAAGAATAGCTTCCGTAGACATTTTAAGAGGAATTACAATTGTAGCAATGATTCTAGTAAATACGCCTGGAACATGGTCTAATGTATATGCGCCACTACTTCATGCGGAATGGCATGGTTTAACACCTACTGACTTAATTTTTCCTTTCTTTTTGTTCATTGTAGGAATCTCTATAGCATTCGCCTACAAGAACAAGACAAAAACATCAAAGACGTATAAAAAGGTTTTTATACGAAGTTTAAAGCTCATTGGTTTAGGCTTATTTCTCAATCTATTTCTACCCTATTTTCCGTTCATTACAGATATGGAAACTTTAAGAATCCCTGGGGTTTTACAACGGATTGGTATTGTATTTTGCATTTCGGCAATATTATATTTGCATTGTAATTGGAAAGTTATATTAGGGCTATCAATAGCTACGTTACTACTCTATTGGGGCTTTTTAGGTTTTTTCCCTTTTCCAGATGGTACATTGCCGACTTTTGACAGAGCACCTAACAATTGGGTTAATTATATCGATCTAAACATTTTAGGAAAACATATGTGGAAACCTGATTATGATCCAGAAGGTATTTTAAGTACAATTCCTTCGGTAATAACATGCTTATTCGGGATATTGATAGGCAAAGTATTGATGAGTTACCAAAATAAAAAAGAAATTATGCTTTTTGTAATAGCAATTGGCTTACTCATTAGTGGATATATTTTTAGTTATTGGTTTCCTATAAACAAAACACTTTGGAGTAGTAGTTTTGTATTAGTGACAAGTGGTTGGGCAGTTTTAATACTCTCAATAGTCTATTTTATTACAGATGTATTAAATATAAAATTTGGCGGAATTTTTAAATACGTTGGCACGAATGCAATTACCATTTATTTCTTGTCTAGCTTTATTTCTAAAGTATTCTATCTAACAAAAGTTGGAGAAAATGAAAATATACATTCATATCTATTTAAAAACATATTTGCACAATCTTTTCTAAGTCCAGAAATGTCTTCCTTGCTGTATGCTTTAGTTGTGGTATTGTTTTACATGTTGCTTGGGTATATCTTATTCAAGAAAAAGATTATTATTAAAGTCTGATAATACCTTGACAAACATTTTCTTGTAAGCAGTTTTTCTCACTCTTTTAAACCAATAAACTTCAAAAAAAGATGCTTTTTTAAGAAGAAATAAAACCCTATTCTAAAACTTAAAACTGTCGCCTAAAGTAATTATTAAAAAATTAACACAACCATTCAAATCTTAAATTCCATATATTTGATTTTAACTGTAACGATAGTATAATTGAAAGCAATTACAAAATACTGGTTTTTGGAAGGTTTCAACCTTTTTAAGAAACTCGGAATGTTCAATATGATGAAGATTTGTGAGATTCTAGAGATGGATACCATTGAAAAAGGAAAATCCATTGAACTCAATGATGAACATAAGAATAGTGTTTTCTTTCTAAAAAAAGGGAGCGTTAAAATTGTAAACACTACAAATGATACCGTAAAATATGTTGTAAAACGTGGTAATATCTTTGGCGAACTTGCGCTTTACAACAAAGAAGCGGCAACCGAAGAAGCGGCTTATGCATTAGAAGACTGCATAATCTGTTACATAGAAGCTGAACAAATGGAACAACTAATGGAAAAGCATCAATCCCTTAAAAATGGAGTGCTTAAAATTTACGGTCTACGGATTCAAAAACTAGAACGACGACTTCACGATTTGTTATATAAAGATAGCTCCACAAGAATTAAAGAGTTTATTACTGATTATTTAGAAGAATTTGGTGAAGTAAACAAAGATGGAAAGTCAATCGCTAAAAACTTACTTTCACATAAAGAAATTGCAAACCTGACCAATACTTCAAGACAAACAGTGAGCAATGTACTAAGTTTAATGAGGAAAGAAGGCATTATAGAGTATAATGGTCAGTTTATTTCAAACACTAAATAGGAGCCTGTAACAGCTTGTAGAATCATACAAATTGATAAAAAATTTTTGATTTAACTAACTCGTTGTTTAGATTTGTTTTTATAAATACATAAATGTCAAGAAAAAAACAATATATTGAAGAAGATGTGGTTGAAAAAGCCATGCATGTATTTTGGATAAAAGGCTATGAACATACTTCAATGCAAATGCTTGAGAAACAAATGGGAATTAATAAATTTTCTATCTATTCAAGCTTTGGAAGTAAAAAAGGTCTTTTTATTGAAAGTTTGAAATTTTATAGAAAAAAAGTAAGTGAAATAACAAAAGAGCTTGAAACATCTACGGCTGGAATTTTAGCTATAAAGCAGTATTTCTATAAGTTTTTAAAACTTTCGGCTGGAAATGGATTTGGTAAAGGTTGTTTAATTACGAATACTTTAAATGAAATGGATATAGAGACTGATACTGAAATAGTAGCACAAGTTGAAGGTTTCCGTAATCAAATAAGGCAATTATTTTATAACAAACTGATGCTTGAAAAGTATAAAGATTCAGCGCTCGTAGAAAATCAAGCAGATTATTTATTAATTTCTATGATTGGTTTATCATCGGCATCAAAAATTTGTGATGCTGCCCAATTAGAAAACTATATAGAGAATACATTTAAGAGTCTATAATTTTTTCGCCTATAACTAAACGCGTAGTTAGAATTATTAGTCTGATTATTAGTGTTTAATAAGAATGTGTTTTTAAATTTATTTAGAACAAATGAAATCTAAACTTGTTAAAATATGGGAGAAATTTAAGGTATTATTTAAACAAGGTTTAACACCTAAACAATTAGCATTGAGTTTAGTAGTTTCAGCATTGGTTTCTATTTACCCGATTTTTGGAATAAGTACCATAGCTTTAACATGTATAGCACTACCATTTAGACTTAATTTACCAATAATGATTGCTTTTAGTTATATAATAGAACCATTAAAAATTATAACACTTATTCCTTTTATAAATATAGGAGCACGTGTTTTTGGTACAAAACATACGTTACTCTCTTTTGAAGCCATAAAAGCAAGTTATGAAATAGGTTTTTGGAGTACAGTAAGAGAATTATCTTATGAATTGCTGTGTGGGACTGTAGGCTGGATATTAACCGCAATTCCTTTAGGTATAGTGTTTTATTTTATTTTGAAAGTAATTTTAACATATTTCGACAAACACAAAACCAACCAATTAATAGCTAAATGAAACTAACTAAAATTTTAGGATATCTAGGTCTTTTCGCATCTATTCTTGTTGGATTAGGTGAGTATTTTCTACACTATTCAAGCTCAATTTTAGAGCATTCTAAGGATTATGAGTTTTTCAAATTTGTATCATTAAACAATTTGACCACAGGACATTTTTTGGCAGTTATTGGCGTACCTTTTTACTATGCTGGATACATACACATATACAGAATGCTCAAATCTGGTAATGAAACTTTAGCCAAGCTAGTTTTGGCAATTGGTTTTATTGCATTTACAGTTGGTGGTATTTGGATTGGCTCACGCGCTTCAATTGGTAATATTGTACATTTAAAAGACACCATGAATGCATCAACGTATCAAAATCTATTGACACATTACACAGATCACATGGAAATATTGGTAAAAGCACTTCGTGTAATAATTGCTTCATTATCCGTTGTATTTGCAATTGCAATTCTAAAAGGTGGTACGTATTATAAAAAATGGATGGCAATTTTTAGCCCAATTGTGATACTCATTTTATTAGTCATTATAGGAAAGCTAATTCCTTCTCTAGGAAAACATATGCTTCCGATTTTAATGAATGTAACCCATTTCATTTTATTTACGCTTTCTCTTATTCAGTTAAAAAACTATACCAAAAACCATCAAAATGCTTAAAAAAATACTTAAAGTAATCGGTGTTATCATTCTTCTGTTAATCATTTTTGTTCTAGGTTTCTTTTGGAGAGATTCAGTTTCGGACAAATACGACATCACAATAGATGATAGTAAAATTCCTTTATTTGAAGAAATTGCACTCGATTTTAAGCATCAATACAACGGAGAAAAATCATTACCATTAGCACCTTCCGCATTAATAGACATTAATAATGACCATGTAGATGAAGTCTTTTTTGGAGGTGGAATGAATCAAGAAGATGCAATTTTTGCCTATCGAAACAATAAATTTGTCAATATTTCTTCGGAAGTCAATTTGCCTAAAAAAGGAAACACAGTAACTACTGTTGGTATAGTTTCTGCCGATTTTGATAACAATGGATTTACGGATATTCTTCTTGGTAGAGAAGATGGATTAACTATTTATTACAATACGGATGGAAAATTTACACCTAAAAAAATTGACACACCCATAAACGAAAACCAACACCTGCAGGACTAACTGTTGGTGATATTGATAAAGATGGTGATTTAGATATTTTCATGGCAACCTATCTTAAAAAGGAGCTTATGGAAGGACAAACCATTTTTGAAGATTATACTTATGGGTCAACAAGTGAATTGCTTTTAAATACAGGAAACGAAAATTTCGTAAGCATCACTAAACAAGCAGGTTTAGACTATGTGCACAATACATTTCAAGGTATTTTTGTAGATATAGATAATGATTCTTGGTTAGATTTGGTGGTGGCGCACGACACAGGAGAAGTTCGTACCTATAAAAACAATGGAGACCTTACCTATACAATGAAACCGAACCCATTAACCAAAAAATTTGCCTATCCAATGGGAATTGCTGTTGGCGATTATAATAATGACGGTTTAGTCGATTTTATGTTCTCAAACACAGGAAGTACCTTACCTCGCTTTTTAGCAAAAGGAGACATAAAAGATGCTTCTCTATTCAATGAAAAATGGATTCTCTTTAGAAATGATGGAGACTTTAAATTTACAGATACTGCCGAAGAAACTAAAATTGCAGACTACGAGTTTTCTTGGGGTTGCACCTTTGCCGATATGAATAATGATGGATTGCAAGACCTTATGGTTGCCGAAAACTATGTGGATTTAGCACCGAATAAACTCTTTAGACTGCCTGGCAGATTCTTAGTTCAAAAAGAAGATGGCACTTTTGCTCCAACCGAAGAAAAAAGTGGAGTTGTTAATCCTTATTTTGGAATCACTTCGTTAGTGAGCGATTTTAATCAAGACGGTTATTTAGACATGATTTGGGTAAACATTGATACACCTTCGTTAGCTTACATAAATAAAGGCGGAAGCAACAACTATCTACAAATAGATTTAGGAGAATCTGTCAATGCACAAGGTGCAAAAGTAACCGTAACTACACCAACAAAAACACTAACTGAATGGCTGGTAACTGGAGAAGGATTGGCGAGTGACCAAACCGCATTGCTTCAATTTGGATTGGGTACAGAAACTACGGTTTCAAGCATTAAAGTATGGTTAGCAAACGATACAGAGATTAGTATTAATAACCCAAAAATCAATAGTATTATTAATTTAAAATCAGCAGTTGAGAAAGACGATACAACTTTAGAGATATCTAAAGAAAATACGCAACAAAATTAAATGACTATAACATAACATCTAAAAATCTAATAAATACGAGCAAAGTGTCGTCTAAAGTAACTATCAAAATTTAAGTATTTTCTAGTTCTTAGAAAAAAGTTTAGCTTGCCTCATACTACTTTAAAAACAGTTTCAAATAGTGTGAATACAATGTTGAAGGTTAACACATTTTTGTTTTTTTAATAAAAAACGAATAGTACAAATTAAAAATAAATGTCAAAAAAAATCACATACTACAGCATTCTTACTATCCTAATTATAGGATTATTTGGTGCTGGCGGATTAGTTTTTGAAGAATTTAAAACAGGTGAAGGTTGTCCTAAAATAATGCACATACCAATATGTTTAGTAGTCCTAATCTGTTTTATCATTCCACTGATAGCACATCTCTTAAACAAATGGAATGTCTTATATTTTCTATTTACAGGAGTAGCAGGAAGCATTGCTTTAATTGCTTCAATCATGCAATTTACGGGAAATGCCGAATGTCCAAAAACAGCTTCTGGCACACCAATGTGTTACTATTCTTTACTGCTTTTTAGCAGTTTAATTATACTTAAAATTATTCTTATCAAAACCTATAAAACCAACCAAAAATGAAAACTCTAGTAATTAACTCAATCCTTTTGCTGTTCTTTGTTTTCACTTGTCATGCCCAACAAGACTCAAACACACTTCCAAACAAGGAAGTCTCGCATACATTTTATGCGACAGGTAATCTTGGAATTAATAATACTAATGAAAACAATACTGTAATCAATGCGCTTAAAAACGGAATGCAAAAAGATGGCAATTCAACATTGCTACTACTAGGAAACAATGCTAGTAAAAATGGCTTTTCAAAAGATGATGCAATTGGCAAACGGACTATTGATTCTTATGCTACGATGCTAAAATCATTTTCTGATAGAATTGTAATAATTCCAGGATATACCGATTGGCAAAACGGATTAAAAAGCTTAAAAGCGCAAGAAGATTATTTAGAAAAAGTTTTTAAAAACAAAAATATATTTCAACCAGAAAAAGGTTGTCCTATTGAAAAAATAGAAATCAATGATGATGTTGATCTATTAATTTTGGACTCTCAATGGGCTTTACAAGATTGGGATAACATTCCTAATATTAACGACCATTGCGACATAAAAAACAAAACAGAATTTTATGTAGAAGTAGAACACGAAATTGTTAAAAGTCAAGGAAAAACAGTTCTAATTGCTGTATATCATCCTATTGCTTCGTATGGAAAATATGGAAATTCGTTTTCTTTTGGTATCAATCCTCAAAAATTAAATAACAAATACTATAAAGAATATAGCGATCGCTTATTAACGATTGCTCAACAATCTAAAAATGTTGTTTTTCTTTCTGGTCATGAGCAAAATATGCAATTTATTGTAGATAAAAATATACCCGTAATTATTAGTGGTGCTGGCGGTGAAATAGAAGATGCAAAAAAAGGCAAAAAGAGTAAAGCCGCAATTAATGAAAACGGATTTACCAAAATAATAGAGTACAAAGATGGTTCCATGTGGATGGCTTTTTATGGTGCATCTAACAATTTTAGTTCGCCTCTATTTGCATCTGAAGTGATTGCTCCTGCGGAAACCGCAACTATTTCAGAATATAACGAAGAAAAAACACCTCAATATGTAAACGCTTCTATTTATAAACCGGAAGAGTTAGATCGTTCAGGTTTCTACAAAATGCTTTGGGGACAACACTTTAGAGAAGATTACAAAACACCTATTCACATAAAAACAGCATTATTAGACACACTGTATGGTGGACTTTCCATCATGAGAAAAGGTGGTGGACACCAAACAAACTCGTTACGTTTGGAAACGAAAGATGGAAGAGAATTTGCCATGCGTTCCGCAAAGAAAAGTGCCCTACGATTTATACAATACTTTATCTTTAAAACCGAATATTTAGAACCTGATGTTGAAGACACTTATTTTATTCAATTGCTTCAAGATTATTGGACAACCGCTAATCCGTATGGTTCGCTTACTATAGGTGATATGGCTGATGCATTAAATATATATCATGCAAATACGGAGCTATATTACATACCAAAACAAAAAGCATTGGGAATACATAACGAAGATTATGGCGATAAAATTTATTTTATTGAAGAACGTATTACAGATGGTCACAAAGATGTAGCAAGCCTTGGTAACACAAATAAAATTGAAAGCACAACAAAACTATTAGAAAAGTTAAGAAAAAAAGATAAAATTGAAATTAATGAAGCTCTTTACATAAGATCGAGATTATTTGACAATATCATTGGTGACTGGGACAGACACGCAGACCAATGGCGTTGGGCAGTTCAAGAACAAAAAAATGGCATAGACCTTTACGAACCAATACCCAGAGATAGAGATCAGGTTTTTTCAGATTTTGATGGTTTCATGCTTGGCGCATTAACAATCTTAAGTCCGCCAATGCGTTTTATGCAACGTTATGATGGCACTTACAATTCTACAAAATGGTTCAATGATGCTGGTGATGATGTAGATTTAGCAGTTTTAACAAACCATACCCAAGAAGATTGGTTGCGGGAAGCTCGTTTTATCAAAGAAAATCTTACCGAAGAAGTTATAAACAAAGCTTTTCGTAATTTCCCAAAAGAAATAGATCAGAAAAAAGTAGAAAGAACTAGAAAGGCATTGTTGGGTCGTTTAGCTAAAGTAGAAGAAAACGCAGTTAATCTCTACGAATATTTACGCTCTTGTGTCTTAATAACAGGAACAGACAAAAAAGATCATTTTGTCATCACACGAAAACCAAATGGTATTACGAATGTATCAGGTTTTAGAATGAAAAAAGGAAAAATGAGCACTAAATTTTGGGATGTAGATTATGACAAATCGGTCACCAATGAATTGTGGATTTACGGATTGGATGATGAAGATATCTTTGAAGTCAATGGTGAAAGTAACAAATACATCAAAATTAAAATAATTGGAGGACAAAATAACGATACTTATATCGTTAACAACAAAAGAAACCTTCGTGTATTTGACCAGAAATCAAAACCAAATACATTTAAAAATGCTGTATCCAAAACACTTACAGATGACTATGACTTAAATACTTATTACTTTAAAAAGAATAGAAGAGACATACAAAATACATTGCCAATCATTGCTTCAAACCCAGATGACGGATTAAAAATTGGAGCCGTTTTCAACTATACAAAAAACTCATTATATCGCAATCCATTTACAGCAAAACATAGTTTAAGCGCTGTTTTTATTACGGAAACTTCTGGTGTTGAAATTGACTATTCTGGTGAGTTCGCAAATATATTCGAAAAAGTAAACTTAGGAATAAATGCTGGCTACACAAGTTCAAGCTATACAAATAACTTCTTTGGTTTTGGAAATGAAACAGTAAACTTGGAAGATGAATTTGACTTAGATTTTAATCGTGTGAGACTACAAACACTCTACTTTTCACCATCATTAATATTTAGAGGCTATTATGGAAGCGAAATAAAAGTAGGAGTAAGCTATGAAAGCATTGAGGCCGAAAACATCGCAGGCAGATTTATAGAAACTGCGGCTGTAAATCCAGAAGTCTTTAACGGACAGGATTTCTTTGGAATTGAAGCATCGTACGAATACAAAAACTTCGATAATGAAGCAATGCCTAAATCGGGAATTGGGTTTAAACTAACCGCTGGTTACAAAGCTAATTTTGATGAAGACAGAAGTTTTCCATATATTATCCCTGAAATTCGTCTTACCAAAAAAATAGACAAGCGTGGTATTTTAGTATTTGCTACAAAAGTTAAGGCACATTTTAATCTAAGCAATGAGTTTGAATTTCATCAAGCAGCATCAATTGGAGATGGTAACGGATTAAGAGGTTTTAGACAAGAACGTTTCAGTGGAAAAAGTTCATTCTATCACAATTCGGATGTAAGACTCTTATGCGGAAAAATACGCAACGCCTTTATTCCAATAGCATATGGCTTCTACGGTGGGTTTGACTATGGTCGCGTTTGGTTAGATACCGATAACTCTAGTAAATGGCACACATCACCAGGTGGTGGAGTATTCTTCAACATTGCTGGCTTTACCACAGCCAACTTCGGATACTTCAGTTCTGATGAAGGCGGTAGATTAAACATACTTTTAAG
The DNA here is from genome assembly GCF_965283645.1 of Kordia sp. Taxonomy (GTDB): domain Bacteria; phylum Bacteroidota; class Bacteroidia; order Flavobacteriales; family Flavobacteriaceae; genus Kordia. The sequence goes on from NZ_CBDIPG010000001.1 coordinate 2,578,374, forward strand.
TCTAGCATTTTAATAATAAAAACAAATAAAAACGAGCATGCTAAAAATATTATCACCCAAGAAAATGATTAATAGCGAACAGCATGTGTCCTTAAAAAAACAATAAGTATAAACACATGAAACAACCAACTAAAATATTCAAAGTAAGTAAACTAGAAAATAAGCAACCAGAACACGCGCTCGTAAACGGATTAGATTTGGTCATTGTAAAATTTGACGAAGATATTTCTGTTCTATACGGCAGATGCCATCATAGAGGAGCATTAATGTCAGACGGTCACGTAGATGGTCAAAATCTAATCTGTGGAGTTCACGGATGGGATTATCGGGTAGATTCAGGCGTTTCTGAATACAATAACTCAGAGGTACTTCATAAATTTTCAACGAAGATCGAAGGTGATGATTTACTTGTAGATGCATTTGAAATAGATGCTTACATAAATAATCATCCACAGCCTTTTAATCGTGATGAATACTTAGGTGCTTATGCAGATACGAATCCAGAAGATACTGAGCCGTACACAGGTCATATAAAAGAACTAGCCAAAAACGGATTAAAAAACCTTGGACATCATGGAGCTTCCGCTTCTATGGGTGTAGATAGAAATACGCTTCCTAAGTGGAATGACATTCAATTTTTGCCAGCGCAATTAGCCACATTACCACTATTAGACGATGTTGATGTTGCCACCAAAGTGATAATTGGTCCAAATGCTAAAAAACCCTTAGCGTTAGACATACCACTTTTTGTAAGTGATATGAGTTTTGGAGCATTATCACGCGAAGCAAAAATAGCGTTGTCAAAAGGAGCAGAACTGGCAGGAACAGGAATTTGCTCTGGAGAAGGCGGAATGTTACCAGAAGAGCAAGCTAATAACTCAAAATATTTTTATGAATTAGCTTCAGCTCAATTTGGTTTCTCTTGGGACAAACTAGACAATGTACAAGCCTTTCATTTCAAAGGTGGACAAGGCGCAAAAACTGGAACAGGCGGTCATTTACCAGGAAACAAAGTAAGTAAAGAAATTGCGGAAGTAAGAGATATTGAAGAAGGTGAAACGGCAATTTCGCCAGCGGCAAATCCAAACTTTCATAACGTGCAAGACTTTAAAGATTTTGCTGAAAAAGTAAGAGAACGCACAGGAGGAATTCCTATCGGATTCAAAATTGCGGCAAGTCATATTGAAAAAGACATTCAATTTGCACTCGATGTAGGTGTAGATTATATCATTCTCGATGGTCGCGGTGGCGGAACAGGTTCTGCACCAACCATTCTAAGAGATCATATCAATGTTCCAACAATTCCAGCATTGGCAAGAGCACGAAAATATATGGACAAAGTTGGCGCAACAAATGTAACTTTAGTAATTACAGGAGGTTTACGTGTTGCCGAAGATTTTTCGAAAGCTTTAATGTTAGGCGCAGATGCAATTGCAGTGTCTAACTCTGCATTGCAAGCAATTGGTTGTTTAGGAATGCGCGCTTGTGGTACGAATAACTGTCCTGTCGGAATTGCGACTCAAAAAGAATCGTTACGCAGTAGAATAATAATTAATTCTTCAGCCAAACAATTGCACAACTTTTTCGATGCCACAAACGATTTAATTAAAGTAGTAGCACGTGCATGTGGTTATGATGATATCTCGAAATTTAATCACGATGACTTGTCAACGTTTAATAAAGAAATGCATCATTTAACAGGAATCAATTACGCAGGAATTGGAGTTAAATAGATAAATAATAAGGGCGTTACCACAACACTTCGACTAAGCTCAGTGCAAGTGGTCAGGCTTTCGGCAGTCGCTCTCTGCGAGGAGCTTCAACAAAGCCTCAATCCTTAACGCAAAAAACAAAACAACCAAAAAGATGAATACAATAGATTTATATGGCGCAGATTGGTGTCCAGATTGCCAAAGAGCAAAAGCCTATTTAAAAGAAAATAATATTGATTTCAATTTCATTGATGTAGATTTAGATAAAGAAGCAACTGCACGAGTAGAAAGCATCAACAATGGGAAACGCATTATCCCAACCATTCTTATCAACGAAAAATCATATACCAATCCAGACAATAGTGTTTTAGCAAACGTATTAGGTATCAATTCGCAAGGGCGCGTTCTTCTATATGGCGCCGACTGGTGTCCAGATTGTCAGCGAGCAAAAAGTTACCTGCAAGATAATAGTATCAATTTTCAATACATAGAAGTTGATAAATACACTTGGGCTACCGAAAAAGTAGAGGAAATTAATAATGGCAAACGTATAATTCCTACCATTTTCATTGGTGATAAAAGTTATACCAATCCAGATAACTCTATCCTAAAAGACGTATTAAACATTGGTGAAGAATCTGAGAAAAAAGTGTACGATAGTATCATTGTTGGTGCTGGAGCAGCAGGATTAACCGCTTCAATTTACATTCAGCGCGATCGTTTCAATTCTTTAATTCTTGAAAAAAAGAATATAGGCGGAAATGCATTTCTAACACAAAAAATTGAAAACTATCCTGGCTTTACAGAAATTTCTGGTCCAAAACTCATGCAACGTATGGCAGAACAAGCCAAAGTATATGGAGCAACAATTGAAACTGGTGTTGAGGTAAAATCCATTTCTAAAAACGGAAACTTATTTCAAATAGATTCTAACATGGGCGAATACCAAAGTAAATCTGTGGTATTGGCATTAGGTTCTACCTATCGAAAATTAGGCATTACCAATGAAGAAGACTTAATAGGAGCTGGCATTCACTTTTGTGCAACCTGTGATGGTGCTTTTTACAGAGACAAAGAAATTCTCGTCATTGGAGGCGGAAACAGTGCTTTAGAAGAAGGCATCTTTTTAGCAGGTTTTTGTAAAAAAGTAACAATTATAAATCGAGGTTCAGCGTTTTCAGCTTCTGAAACCTACATTGAAAAACTACCATCCATAAAAAATATAGAAACACATCTCAACAAAGAATCGTTAGCATTCATCAAAGATGAAAATGATAATTTTAAAGGTTTGGAAGTAAAAGATAAAACCACAGGAGAAACGGAAGAATTAACCGCCGATGGTGCTTTTATCTTTATAGGATTAATTCCTAATACAGATAGTATCAAAGGTTTCATTGAACTTAACAAACAAGGATTTATCACAACAACAGGATTAGGAGAAACAAGTGTTGAAGGCATTTTTGCAGCAGGCGATTGCCGTGAAGGTGCTATTGCACAAGTGGCTGCGGCTACGGGAGAAGGCGTTTTGGCTAGTTATGGAGTAAGACAATATTTTAAATAAAAGTGAAAACAGAGACACTACATACCACATTACATTTTAGCTCTTTTTTCAATATTCTAGAGGATTCTGAAAAGCGTTTGCTGCTATCTATTCTAAAAAGAAGAGAGTTTAAAAAAGGAGACGTAGTATTTTCAGAATCTCAGTGTGCTGCTTCAGTTTATATTTTAGAAAAAGGAAGCGTTACGCTAACCATACCAGGCAGTTACACCATATTTGTTAAACGCGGTGATGTTTTTGGAGAAATTGCGGTTATCAATGATACTGTCAGATTAGGAACAGCAGTATCTAGAACAAATTGTTCCGTTTTAGAATTAAATACAGAGGCACTTTACGATGATAAAATAATTCCTAGTAAAATAGCACTCAAAATAACAAAAGTAATAGCAAAAAAACACAGTTCACTAAAACTCAGACGTTCAGATTTTAGCACGTTAGAGATTATCCAACAAGGTGAATCTGATTTTGTAGAGTTTAAATCTACTCTTCGCTACAATATAATGAGTAAAAAGAAAGACAGTAACATTGAATTAAGTTCATTAAAAACTGTTGCTGCGTTTCTAAATACTTCGGGTGGCACGTTACTTATTGGTGTTGCAGATGATAGTAGTATTCATGGTCTTTCTTTAGACGAATTTGCCAATGATGACAAGCTATTACTGCATTTTACAAATTTATTGAGAGATAAAATAGGTGAAAAAACGTTGGGTCTTGTTCATTATGAAATCGTAACTATCAAAAATGAACAAATCTTACGTGTTGATGTTTCTAAGTCAAATAGTCCTGTGTTTGTTAAATTTCAGAATAACGAATACTTCTATGTGCGTTCAGGACCATCAACCCTAAGTTTAAAGTTTAGTGAGTTCTATAATTATAATTTAAAACACTTTACATAATATGGAGAATTGGTATCTACCTATAACGATTATTCCAGGAATTGGACTCATTATTTTATCGACATCTAATTTAATGGTGGCGTTAACTAATGAACTTGATAAGTTAATTAATACGTGCAAAGACGAAACCATTATAAACCAGAAACTAGCGCAATTAAAATTATTAAATAAAGCTATGGTGTTTTTTTATGTCGCTATTGCTTTATTACTCACTTCAGGAGTAATAGCTGGTATTAATGACATTTACAACGTTTCAACATATTTAGGAATTCTAGCTATCGTTGTATCTACGTTTGGGCTTATTTCATTGATTATATATTCCGTTAGATCTGTGAATATTCATCAAAATCAGTTTAAAAACAGGTCTAATTAAATCAATTAATTTATGAAAAATCAAAAATGGTATAAGGTTTTAGACAATAGAAAAATGCTTCCAGAAGGTCGTGTACAAACGGTAACGGCTGGTCATCAAGGTATTTGTTTAACGCATTATAAAGGAAAATTTTCAGCATTAGATAACAAATGTCCACATCAAGGCGGACCACTTGGAGAAGGTACTATTGAAAACGGAATGTTGCGTTGCCCTTGGCATGGTTGGGATTTTGATCCTTGCAACGGACAATCACCTGGAGGTTTTGATGATGGAATTAAGAATTTTGAAGTAAAGGAAGAAGGCGACGCCATATATGTTGCAATTCCTGAAGAAGCACCACACAAAGAAACGATCTCGGATGTAATGATTGAGACGATGGTTAATTGGGGAATTGATACCGTTTTTGGGATGGTAGGACACAGTAATCTAGCTGTAGCAGATGCTATGAAAAGACAAGAAGAAAAAGGAAAGCTACAATTTTTTGGCATTAGACATGAAGGTGCCGCCGCATTTGCAGCATCAGGTTATGCAAAATTAACGGGGAAACCCGCCGCATGCTTTGGTATTGCTGGTCCAGGTGCGACAAATATGTATACAGGAATGTGGGATGCAAAGGTAGACAGAGCTCCACTTTTAGCACTTTCAGGACAGGTTAATACACAAGTTGTAGGAACAGGCGCTTTTCAAGAAGTAGATTTAGTAAAAGCTTTTGATAGTGTTACCCAATTTAATCATGCAGTACATTTAAACTCTAACCATAGCGAGTTAATGTCTCTAGCAATAAAGACAGCTTTAATAAAAAGAGATGTGGTTCATTTAACCTTTCCAGATGAAGTTGCTTTTACTGAAAAACCAGAAAATGCGAAAGCACAAACGCCAGAAAATAGGCTAACGCCTTTCAATATTTCACCACCAAAAGAAATGGTTGATGAAGCATTGAATTTATTGAATACCGCAAAACGACCAGTTATTATAGTAGGTCATGGCGCGCGTTTTCAAATGGATGCAATTATCGCTTACGCTGAAATATTAAACTGTCCGGTAATTACAACATTTAAAGCAAAAGGATTAATCGCAGATAATCATCCATTAGGTTGTGGCGTGCTAGGAAGAAGTGGCACACCTATAGCTTCTTGGTTTATGAACGAAAGTGATGTATTGTTGGTTTTTGGAGCGTCTTTCTCTAATCATACAGGAATCACACCAAAAAAACCAATCATTCAAGTTGATTTTGATCCAATGGCGTTAAGCAAACATCACAAAGTTGATGTCGCACTTTGGGGAGAAATTTCAGAAACACTCAAACTGATTATTCCACAAACAAAAAATAAGTCAACCAACCAACGAGCTGAAATTGAAAAAAGATGGTCGCTTTGGAAAGAAGAAAAAGAAAGTAGATTAAAAGATTGTGGTGATGGACTCAGCTCAATTTCTGTATTTGATGCAATGAACAAGATTGTACCTGAAGATGCGGTTATCGCTGTTGATGTTGGGAATAACACTTATTCTTTCGGAAGATATTTTGAACCCACAAATCAGTCCGTTTTAATGTCGGGATATTTAGGATCTATTGGTTTTGCTTTACCAGCAGCAATGGGTGCGTGGGCTGCGGAAGGTGATAAAAGACCTATTTGGTCGGTTTCTGGAGATGCTGGTTTGGGTCAGTATTTAGCTGAAATAAATACACTTGTAAAATATAATATGAATATTAAACACATTGTACTTAATAATTCTGAACTAGGGAAAATTTCCAAAGAACAACGTGCTGCGGAAGTTGATGTGTGGCAAACGTCACTAACAAATCCAAGCTTTGCTAAATATGCAGAAAATTGTGGCGCCTTAGGAATTCGAGTTGAAAAACTAGAAGATTTAATTCCAGCTATGAAAAAATTGAATGAATATAACGGACCTGCACTTTTGGAGGTTATAACAGATGTAAACTTAATCTAACACTAAAATAATTAATAACTTAAAAAAACTAAAAATGAAAACATTTAATACAGTAAGTAATTTAATAGCCGCTGGACTTATGCTATTTTTCTCAATTCCAAAATTGATAGGAGTTGAAAAAAGCGTTCAAGGATTTGAACAGTTTCAATCTCTAGTGCCTATAGATCCAACTATTTTTAGAGTATTTACAGGTATTGTGGAACTTACAATAGCAATTCTTCTCATTATTTATACTATCAAAGGCATAAATAATTTAGGGAAATTGGCTTATTTTTTATTATTGGCAACCATGATTGGTGGGTTAACGATGGAATTTTTTGCGAGACCAAAACCAGAAATGATGCTCGTTGTGATCGCAGTACTTCTTTCTGCACTTTCGATATACAAGCTCAAATTATTACTTAAAAAGTAATACAAGTATTCAACGTAAAAGCACAACGCTTTTAAAAATGAAAATATTTTAATTTAAAATTACACATAAAAATGTTACAAAATTTAAAAAACGGAATAGGCGCACAAGGATATGATGTCGTGTCATTTTTTACTGGAAACCCTGAAAAAGGAGACGCGACTTTTGCTTCAAACTATAATGGTGCGAAATATCTTTTTGCTTCATTAAAAAATAAAGAAACATTTGACAAATCTCCTGAATCCTACACTCCAGAATACGGCGGATTTTGTGCTATTGCAATGTCTGAAGGCAAGCAGTTAGATCCTAATCCTAAAAGTTGGGAAGTAAGAGATGGAAAACTATACTTTTTTACTAGAAAACTCTTCGGAATCATTGACGCTAAAAGACAATGGGTTAAAAAACCAGAAGAATTAAGAGCTTTAGCAGATACAGCTTGGGCTAAAATGAATGCATAATGACAAAGCACGATTTTAATCAAGAATCTCTTGAGCTTCACAGAAAACACAAAGGTAAAATTGAAGTAGTTTCAAAAATAGAAGTTACAACAACAGATGACCTTTCCAGAGTATATTCGCCAGGAGTTGCGGCACCATGTTTAGCAATAAAAGAAGATATAAATGAAGCATATAATCTTACCATAAAAGGAAATACCATTGCCGTAGTTTCAGACGGAACAGCGGTACTTGGTCTTGGTAATATTGGTCCAGAAGCAGCAATTCCCGTTATGGAAGGAAAAGCCATGCTTTTTAAGAAATTTGCTAATGTTGATGCATTTCCCATTTGTTTAAATACGACAGTCTCTTCAGAAATTATTGAAACGGTTAAGCGTATTGCGCCAGTTTTTGGAGGCATTAATCTGGAAGATATATCAGCACCTCGAAGTTTTGAAATTGAGTCTGCACTTCAAGATATTGGAATACCTGTATTTCACGATGATCAGCATGGAACAGCAATTGTTGTTCTTGCAGGCATCATAAATAGTTGTAAAGTACTCGGGAAAAATATTTCAGATTTAAAAATCGTCATCAATGGTGCAGGTGCAGCTGGAATAGCTATCTCTCGGTTATTACGATGTATAAGCATTGATCCAGATGTCTGTATGCCTGTTAAGCATGTTTTAGTGTGTGATAGTAAAGGTATTATTCATAAAAACAGAACAAATTTGAATGCTGCTAAAATGGAATTGCTTAACTATTCCAATCCAGAAAATATTGAAGGACATCTAAAAGACGCTGTAAAAGGTGCCGATGTTTTTATTGGTGTAAGCGTTGCAAATATTTTAGCAGCAGAAGATATTGAAGCAATGGCTAAAGATCCTATTATCTTTGCATTGGCAAATCCAAATCCAGAAATAATCCCAGAAGAAGCATTGAAAGGTGGAGCTGCAATAATAGCAACAGGTAGAAGCGACTATCCTAACCAAGTAAATAATGTACTCGTATTTCCTGGTATTTTTCGAGGTGCTCTAGATTGCAGAGCAAAACAAATTACACCAAAAATGAAAATAGCTGCGGCTTACGCTATTGCAGCTTGTGTAAAACATCCAAATAGACAAATGATAATTCCAGAAAGTCTAAATAAAAACATTGCAGCCAAAGTAGCAATTGCAGTACAAAAGGCACATAAAGATTATAAAGAATAAATTATGACTAAAAAAATAAGTTTACGAGATGCTATTTCAATAGGTATTGGTGGTATGGTTGGTGGAGGAATCTTTGCTGTATTGGGACTTGCTGTCTCATTGGCAAAAGGTGGTACTCCAGTTGCGTTTTTATTTGCTGGAATTATTGCTTTACTAACAGCTTATTCGTATGCTAAACTCTCTAAAAAGTATCCAGAAAATGGTGGTACAGTAAAATTTGTACATCACCAATTTGGCAATGGTGTTTTCGCTGGAGGAATCAACAACTTGCTTTGGATAAGTTATATTGTTATGCTGGCACTTTATGCTTCGGCGTTTGGCTCGTATGGCGCAGAACTAATTTCTATTACAGGAGATAAAGGCATTGACGTACACATATTTCAAACGGCAATTCTTATTATTGCTTTACTCATTAATTATTTAAGCGTAAAACTGGTAAGTTCTATTGAATCTGTCTCTGTTATAATTAAACTCACAATTCTTATTGCTTTTATCGGAGTTGGCTTTTATGGGCTTGCTCAGCATCCTGAAAATTTACAACAATTAGCGCCTGAAAATTGGGAAAGCCCTATTTTATTACTTTCAGGAGGTATGGTAATTTTTGTTGCTTATGAAGGTTTTGAGTTGATCGCGAATTCTATTGGCGATTTAAAGGATAAAGAAAAGAATACAGAAAAAGCATATTTTGGTGCTGTAGGTTTTGTTGTAGTTTTATACATTTTGATAGCTATTGTTACCGTTGGAGCATTACCATTTGAACAAATTGCAGATGCTAAGGATTATGTTTTAGCCAAAGCCGCAGAACCTACTTTAGGTCAAATAGGATTTACTATTATTACAATTACTGCGCTTATTTCTACGTTTTCAGCAATAAACGCTACTGTTTTAGGAAGTGGAAGAGTTAACTATGACATTGCAAAAGACAATGAGTTACCACACTATTTTTGTCATAAATTTTGGGGTAAACCTATAGGTTTTTTAGTAACCTCCATCTTTTCTATTGCATTGGTCAATTCATTTAATTTGGAAAGTATTTCAACTGCTGGAAGTGCTGGATTTCTTCTAATTTTTGCTATTGTAAATTATATAGGTTTTAAAAAACATAAAGAATTAAAATCTAAAAAAGTCATTCATTTAATTGCCACCATATTATGTGTTTTAGCATTTGTGACACTAATAGTTCAGCAATCTTCTCAAAATATAGTAGGAGTTAGTGTTGCTTTAGGGATTATAATTGCTTGTTTCTTGCTTGAATTTATATTTCAGAAATTCACTTCTAAGAACGCATAAGCTAATAATTAAGTAGGATATGAAATCAATATTGAATTGGGAGAAAGTTTTAGAGTATAAATATTTAATTGCTCTTTTAAGCGTCTTTAATTTTCTGTTAACACCTATTCATATTGCTCTCAGTGATTTTAATCCTGCGTATGTTGTAGTGATAAACTATACGCTCGTTATTATAAGTAGCTCATTAATCGCTACGATAAAAAGAGCAAAGGTTATTACATATATTCTTGGTTTTCTGATGTTGTTGGTAATATGGTTAGAATTTTCTAATAACTATTCCAAATCAATTTTAATTTGCAGACTGATGTTATCTTTTTTATTATTTGCTTGTTTTTGCATTATACTTATTAGGCAACTTATAGCTATAAAAGAGATTAATCTTCAGTTTATTTTAGGGCCAATTTTAGGCTTTCTCTATTTAGGTATTATTGGAGGTGTATTATTTGAGTTTATTCATTTTTTAGAACCAAGTTCTTTTCAATTAACTAAAGGACATTCTGGCTATAGCTTTTACTATTTTAGTTTCATAAGTATTACCACTGTAGGTTATGGAGATATTACGCCTATAACAGCTCCTGCACAATCTTTAACACTTGTTATGAATGTTATAGGACAATTTTACTTAGCGATAGTTATTGGCGTTTTTGTCGGAAAATATATTAACACAAAATCAAATTAAAATGTTCGAATCTTTCAGTATTATATTTACAATTGCAGCGTTTTTTAATTACATCAATTATAAATGGTTAAAATTGCCAACGACTATTGGTTTAATGATTTTGAGTTTAATCTTAATCATTCCGATTTCCTTTAGTGAAACTGTATTTCCAGAATTATATATATTCTTTTGTGATATCATTGTTAATGCAGATTTCAAAACCCTATTGCTCGATGGTATATTGAGTTTTTTACTCTTCGCAGGTGCATTGCATGTTAACTTGGGTGCACTAGCAAAAGAAAAGAAATCAATTTTTCTATTTGCGACGTTAGGAGTGCTCATTTCTACCTTTATAGTTGGTGGGTTGGTCTTTCTTGGAGCACAATTAATTGGTCTAGATTTACCTTTTCTGCACGCACTTTTGTTTGGTGCTTTAATCTCGCCTACAGATCCAATTGCTGTGATGGCCATTTTAAAACAGGCTAATATTTCTAAAAGTTTGGGTATAAAGATAGAAGGCGAATCTTTATTTAACGATGGTATTGGCGTTGTTGTTTTTTCAGGAATTTTGTTAATTGCTACAGCAACTGGAGAATATAACAATTTAGAAATTGGAGCAGAAATTGGAACACTATTTCTAGAAGAAGCAGTAGGTGGATTACTTTATGGATTAGTGATTGGTTTTATAGGGTTTCAATGCATGCAATCCATAAAAGAGAACCCACAATTGGCAGTAATTATTACTCTTGCTGTAGTTATGGGAGGTACGGCAGGTGCATTTATGCTACATATATCTGCACCATTGGCAATGGTTGTTGCAGGATTACTAATAGGAAACAAAGTGCATGTTGATGAGGATAAAAACCCTTTACAAAAAGCCCTCAATTCATTTTGGGAGATTTTAGATGATGTTTTAAATGGAATTTTATTTGTACTTATTGGGCTTGCAATTCATTTATTAGATTTTAGTACAGGCTATATTTTGTTAGGTATTCTTGCAATTCTAATTGTACTTCTAGCACGATTTATTTCTGTGTTTTTACCATATTCATTATTAAAACACGAAGAAAAAAAACCAATTAAAACAATTGCTATTTTAACTTGGGGAGGATTACGTGGTGGTATTTCTATTGCATTAGCATTAAGCTTAACTCAAGAACTTTCAGGAGATTTAATACTTCATATAACTTACATAACGGTGCTTTTCTCAATAATTGTGCAAGGTTTGAGTATTGGTAAAGTTGTAAAGAAATTATATAAATAAATACAAGAAAAAAAATGAAAAACTTAAAATACGCTTATTTTATAATTGCTGTATTAGTTACAAACTTCTGTTTTGCACAATTGAGCGATTTAGCACGTGTTGACTATACAATTATTCCAAGAAATAATTCAACTATAGAATATAATAGAACAAGAGTTTTATTTAATTACCCCATAAAACTTAAAAAAGAAGGTTCATATTTATTTTTAGGGCTAGATTATAGCAATATTAATTTACAAGCTACAGGAGGTATTGCTGCGGTAGATGATGATATAGATGGATATCAGTTACTCGACCTTAACATAGGCTACACACAACCTTTAAAAAACGATTGGCGATTAGGCGTAAGGCTAACGCCAGGTTTAAGTTCTAATCTAAAAGCCGATGATTTAACTTTGGAAGACATTGTCCTTTCTACTGATATTGTCTTTATTAAAGATAAAACAAAAGATACCTCTGTAAAAACCCCTTGGCGTCTTATTGCAGGTGTATCCTATTCAGGTAATCGAGGATTTCCTTTTCCATTGCCTTTTATAAGTTATTATCGAAGATTTAGTCCAAATTGGTCTTACAATATTGGGGTTCCTAAATCTAATTTACAATATCGTTTTTCTGATAAGCACAGGTTAAAACTATTTGCCCAATTAGATGGCTTTACCTCTAATCTGCAACGTGGCGTACCATTGCTTAACGGAGAAGAAGACGCGCAAAGTATTAATATGTCTCTAATAGTGAGTGGATTGCAATACGAATTTCATATCATAGACCATCTTGAGTTTTATGCAAGAGCCGCTTATATCCTTTCTAGTAATACAGAGTTGAGAAATGAAAATAGAGATACTATATTTGAACTAGATAGCTCCAACACCTTATATATAAGAACAGGTGTAAGGTTCAAAATCTAATAATATGGCATTAAGTACCGAACAATTTTGCAGTAGAGATTTATCTTGCTTATGATTTAATCATTGTGTATTACAAGAGACTGGAGATAGTAGAAATATTTTAAAAAAATAGTTCGTTACTTTCTCAATTCTTAAAAGAGTATTCTATAAAAATTATAAGATGTAAAACATCAGACCAACTTTTATGACACTCATTTCAAACGCTTCACCATCAAGTGTTTTTGTATCATCTTTGAAGAGTTTATTTAAACCATAATACACATGAAAATTCCATGTATTGTAGCCTGCGCTTAAGGTAAGTCCGTATTGCAATCTATTTAAATCGTCGTTGTTAAATTTCAATTTTTCATCATTTCCAACAAATTTAGACGTTCCTGAAAAGATATATCCTACTTTAAATCCACCATAAATACGCCAAAATTCATAGTCTGTTGCCGTTGATGTTCGCCAACGAAATTCAATAGGAAGTTCTATAATATGTGTTCTGAATTTATTTCGCTTGAAACTTTCATCACTGTCAATTGCTTCATAGGTAATTCCGTTATCCGTTTCTGTTGCTTTTAAGTTGTGAAAGTATGAATTGTATGAATATCCGATTCCGATTCCGATAGCTTTGTTTCGCTTTTTATTGATAGGAAAGTCTCTTATGATACCTAAATGCAATCCATTTGACAAGTTATTTTGAGAAATGTCACTAGGTCTATTTTGAAGAATGTTGTATGTAAGACCAATGTAAAACTGATCTTCACGATAGTTGTTATCGGGAAGTGTATCAATTACAACTGCTTTTTCATTTTCTTCTTGTGCAGTAGCATATTGAAATCCCAAAAACGTGAGTAGTATTCCTATGCAGATTTGTTTTGTCATTTCTTTTATGAGTAACGCTAATTTGCGGATATTCTTATCTAAGGTAGTACAAAAAAAGCACTCTTTGCAGAGTGCTTTTTGATATAAAATTTAAGATCTTCTATTATTAATTCTGACTTACATTACCTTTTCTAGTAGTGTAATTGATCTTTAAAGCATTAATTTCACGAAGTTGTTGTTTGATATCTGCTATCAATCCCATATTCGTTTCTTTATCTACTTTTAAAGCAGTAATAGCAACATTTAGATACTCTTGCCCAAGTTCATTATTAATTGTATTGAACCAATAATCTTTGATTTCAGAAACATCAGCAAACTTATCATTTAACTGAATTTTTGCTTGTGTTCCGTATTCTCCTTGGTATCTAGAACTTGGTTTTCCAGCATAAATATAAATTACTTTATCTGTCTTATCAAGCGTTTGTACTTGATTTGCGTATGGTAATTCTTGTTTTACCTTGTAATCGTCTTTCTTAAAGGTTGTTACCGTCATAAAGAAGAACAATAACATAAATACGATATCTGGTAAAGCTGCTGTAGATACTGGTGGCAATTCACCACTTTTTTTCTTTTTAAATTTAGACATAGTAGCTACATTTTTAATTATTAGTTTCTGCTTCAGATATTTTTAAAGGAAACATTTCCTTTATAACTTCCATTTTAGCTTTCAAATCAGATTTTAGCTGTTCGCTAGTTTGTGGATTTGAAGCAATGGAGTCCATAGCTGTATAGTTCATTTTGTACAAGTCTTGCGCTTCTCTATTACGCAAGAAATTGTATGCTCCAACAAGCTCATTTTGTACTGAAATAAACGTACCGTATTCAGTTTCTCTATCATTTCTAACAGAAATAATTGCTTTGTTTGGATGATCCGATGAATCTTCTCTTCTATCTCCTTCACAATAATTACAAGGCTCTCCTTTTTCGTTAGTTCCTCCACCATTATCTAAGAATTTAATAGCGGCTTCACGTAAATCTCCTAAAGCCATTACTTCCTCTTCAACTAGCAAATCATTATTCTTGTTTACTAAAACAGTGAATAAATTTTTCTGCTTAATAATTGGTGGTGTTACTCCTGGAGGTGGCATTGGCGGTAACTTTCTGTTAATACCTGAATCCACTTCAAAAGTTGTAGTTACTAAGAAAAAGATAAGCAGTAAGAATGCGATATCTGCCATAGAACCTGCATTAACTTCTGGTATATTTCTTCTTCCCATAATTATTTATTAAGTGATTTTTTAATTCCAAATCCAACCATTGCTAATATTGCAATTGCGGCTAAAAAGTAAAACATATATATACCCATACCTACAAACTTAGAGGTTTTAGGTGTAATTGAGATGTCTCCCACTTCTAATGGAGTCTCACTAGCTGACACATACGATAGTATTGCAATGATTGCGAATACTGCTAAAGAAATCGCTGACTTCTTTAATGCTTGTGGATTAGTAGCCAAGTTTTTGAGTCCAAAAAATAGTGCTATTGCTGCTGTTACTATAACAAGTATTTCACCAGCTAAGATCATAGTATTTCCTGTATCGCCCGTAAGAATCATGATGTACAGAATAGCACCAATCAACGCTATGACTGCGATTAGGATTGTTAATATTAATTTTAATGATTTCATATTATATAGTATTGTATAAAGTTGACAGTATTATTTCTTGTAACGAACCAATAAATCTATTAAAGAAATAGATGAATCTTCCATATCGTTTACAATACTATCAATCTTAGCAATAATATAGTTGTAGAAAATTTGAAGGATAATACCCACGATAAGACCGAATACAGTCGTTAATAAGGCTACCTGAATAGAACTCGCAATTAACGATGCATCTAATGATCCTACAGCCGCAATTTTATCAAAGGCTTGAATCATACCAATTACCGTTCCCATGAATCCTAACATCGGCGCAATGGCGATGAATAATGAAATCCACGATACGTTTCTTTCTAATTGTCCCATTTGAACACCTCCATAAGCTACAACAGCTTTTTCAGCATTGTCAACTCCTTCATCCATACGGTCTAAACCTTGATAGAAGATAGAGGCAACTGGTCCTTTTGTGTTTCGTGCAACTTCTTTTGCTGCTTCTACACCACCATCTGCTAAAGCGTTCTCAACATTTGCTAATAATTTCTTATTGTTTGTTGATGCCATATTTAAATAAATGATTCTTTCGATACATATTGCCAGTCCTAAAATAAGACATAATAATACAATCCCCATGAATCCTGGTCCACCTTTAATAAAGTAATCCTTTAAAATTTGGTGAAAACCTTGTGAGTCTGCTGCAGTTTGAGATGCATCTTGAGCAGTTGCAACACCTACATTTAAAATCGTTAACATGGCTACAGCCATAATAGAAAATCCTTTTTTCATTTCTCTTGAACTTAAATTTTGTTAGTTAATCGGGTTAAAGATATAAAAAATTTATAATTATTTACGATAAATTTATGCAGAGAGGAAGGGATTCGAACCCTCGATACGGTTATGCCGCATACACACTTTCCAGGCGTGCGCCTTCGACCACTCGGCCACCTCTCTCTATCGTCGAGCAAATAACAAAAAATATTTTAGTTTTTGAAATATATCTTGCTATTTTATGACATTTCGCCTCTTATTGGTGTTTCAAACATAGTTTTAAACACAGAATGGTTTATTTTCCTGCCCAAAAGATACATTAATTTTGTGACTGCGGCTTCAGTTGTGACGTCTTTTCCGCTAATTATTCTCAGTTTTTTTAATGCAACACTCGTTTCGTATTGTCCCATGATCACTTTTCCTCCAGAACATTGTGTTACATTCACAACAATTATGCCTTTTTCTTTGATTTTTCTTAAAAAATCTAAAAACCACGGCTCTGTTGGTGCATTTCCAGCTCCGTAAGTTTCTAAAATGATCGCTTTTAAACTATTTGACGACAGAAATCCTTCCAAACTTGGTAATGTTATGCCTGGAAATAGTTTGATTAATGCAACATTTTCGTCTAGCTTTTTTTGAACTTTAAAGGTTTTTTTCCTCGTTTTTGGCAATAAATTTTCTTTAAAAACTTTTAAATGTACGCCAGATTCTGCTAAAGGAGGATAATTTAAAGAGGCAAATGCTTCAAAATGTTCCGCATTTATTTTAGTAGTTCTGTTTGCTCTGTACAATTTATATTCAAAATAGAGCCCAACTTCAGTAATTTGTGGATTCCCGTTTTTATCTCTCAGAGAAGCAATTTGAATAGACGTAATTAGATTTTCTTTGGCATCTGTTCGCAAATCACCAATTGGCAACTGAGAACCTGTAAAAATTACAGGTTTTGCTAAGTTTTCCAACATAAAACTCAATGCAGAAGCTGTATAACTCATTGTATCACTTCCGTGTAATACCACAAAACCATCAAATGCTTCATAGCGTTCTTCTATTATTTCTGCTAGTTGAATCCAATATCCTGTATTCATATTAGAAGAATCTATCGGATTGTCAAAAGCGACCGTTTCTATGTCACAATCTAAGTGAGAAAGCTCTGGAATACGCTCTAAGAGTTTGTCAAAATCAAAAGCACGCAAAGCTCCCGTTTCGAAATCCTTGATCATTCCGATCGTTCCACCTGTATATATGAGTAAAATAGTTGGTTGTGTCATAGGTTTGGTTAGTTGGTTGTATCAGTTATCAGTTATCAGTTATCAGTTATCAGTTATCAAAAATATTTTAAGTTAGATTCCGAAAACTGCTTTTGAGTTTTCCGTAGTAACACGCGCCACTTCAGTTTTGGTTAGTTGATAGATGGTTGCAACTTTTTCCAGCACATTCATTACATAACTACTTTCGTTTCGTTTGCCTCTGTATGGCGTTGGCGCTAAATATGGCGAATCGGTTTCTAAAACAATATGTTCTAACGGAATTTCGTTTAAAAATTTATCAATTTTACCATTCTTGAAAGTCACGACACCACCAATTCCTAGTTTCATGTTGTAGCCAATTGCTTGTTTTGCCTGTTCTTTTGTGCCAGTAAAGCAATGAAATATTCCGAATAAATCGTCACTTTTTTCTTTTTCTAATACTTCAAAAACCTCATCAAACGCATCTCTACAGTGAATTACAATTGGAAGTTTATATTTTTTAGCTAGTTGAATTTGATATTGAAATGCTTCTTGTTGTTGTGGCAAGAATGTTTTGTCCCAATATAAATCGATTCCAATTTCACCAATTGCATAGAATTTTCGTCTTGCTAATAGTTCGGAAACATGCGCCAATTCTTCTTTGTAATTTTCTTTTACATGTGTTGGATGCAATCCTGACATGAGAAATACTTCATTAGGATAGTCTTTTTCAAGTTGAAACATGCGTTCCGTGTAGGCTGAATCTATTGCTGGTACAAAAAATCGTGTTACACCATTATTGATAGCGCGTTGCATCATATCATTTCTATCTTCATCAAATGCTTCACTATATAAGTGTGTATGTGTATCTGTAATTATCATGCCGTAAAAATAGTATTTCAATGGAAGTATGCATAGCTTCTTTTTAAAAAGTATGACAAATTTTTATCATTTTCATAGCGCTTGTCACTTCTTGCCTGACAATAATAACATTTATAATGTTTAGGCATAGGATTTGATTTGTATTTTAGCACAAATTGATATTACTTTTTATATATGAAAAAGAGTTTGCGAAAGTTTTTACTTGATAAAGGATATCAGCGCATTAAGCTGAATAGAATTAACACAAATCATTATGAAGTGAAAGCAAAGATTAATGGGATTGAAGGAAGTTTTATTTTAGATACTGGTGCTTCTACTTCATGTGTTGGTTTTGAAGCTGTTGAAACATTTAATTTGATTGCGAAAGCTTCAAAAATTAAAGCCGCTGGTGCTGGTGCTATTAATATGGAAACTCAAATTTCTAAAAAGAATACGGTTTCTTTAGGAAAATGGTCTAAACAACGTATTGCGTTGGTGCTTTTTAATTTAGATCATGTAAATACTGCTTTAACACAACATGAAGCGCAACCTGTACACGGAATTATTGGTGCTGATATTTTGAGAAAAGGAAAAGCTGTGATTGATTATGATAAGAATTGTTTGTATTTGAAATAGTGAGTTGTGAGTTGTGAGTTGTGAGTTAAAATGAATTAATTATAGTGAAATACTATCTATTTTGAACTAAAAGCTATCCTTTAATCTTTCAATCTAAAAAATATTGATGTTAGAACATAGAATAGAGAAAATAGAATCTTCTTTGTATTTTACTATTCAAACTGCAAACAAAAAACATCTTTGAGTCTTTGAATTAAGCCACACTGGCTTTGAAAAGTTGAGTTTTTAACTAGAAGATGACATTGAAAAAGACTCCGTTCGGCAACGGAGTTAATTCAACTAACAACTTTACACGCGCCATTCTGGCTTTGAAAAGTTGAGTTTTTAACTAAAAGATGACATTGAAAAAGACTCCGTTCGGCAACGGAGTTAATTCAACTAACAACTTTACACGCACCATTCTGGCTTTGAAAAGTTGAGTTTTTAACTAAAAAGATAACATTGAAAAAGACTCCGTTCGGCAACGGAGTTAATTCAACTAACAACTTTACACGCGCCATTCTGGCTTTGAAAAGTTGAGTTTCATTAAAAAAACAGGTGATTTCACGTATAAATAGCAACTTATTTTTTTGGAATTTTACATCATTCTAATATAAACCCTGTTTTGATATGAATTCCCTAGCTCAAAATAACAGACGAACAATTATTTTATTTATTATCCAAGCTATTTTATTAGTCGCGGGTTTCTGCGTTAACGCGTATGCGCTATTGTAACTGGCTGATATTGAACTTTATCAAGTGTTACTTTTTGTTGTTGCTTATATAGTTTTACAACTTTAACTGAGCACGCTTCATTTGGCTCACCATAATTTCTGTATACAGTATATTTTAAATACGTAGGATTGAATGGTTTTTCATTTTCCAATGTTTTTATGTTCACAACCCATTCGCCTGCATTATTGACGTCGTCTATTATAAATTCTTTCATCTGATAGCCATTTTTCACTTCATCAAGCATTCGTTCTTTGTTTGCGGCTACAGAATGTTCCCATTTGTAAAATTTATTTTTAGGATTTACGAATTGAAATTCAAATTCGGTATCAACTTCATTCCATTCTATTACTATTCGCACATCATATTTAAAGGTTGCTGTAAGCATGTTTGTTGGTATTTCGTCGTACTCAAGATTAACTCGATGTCTGCGTAGCAATTGCTGAATTTCGCTTACAAGCGGCTTATCCAAGCCTGAAAAGTTTATATTTTCATAGGAATTTGTCAACATTTTTACATATAAATTCAACGATTCTTGATAGTTTCCTGTTCGTTTATATATCACTGCTAAGTCACGATACGATTGTGCCGAATTTGGCAAAAGTGTTGCAATTCGCTGATACACATGTTTTGCTTTTTCAAACTGATTCGCTTCTTCCAACTTGTAGGCTAATGTTTTCAACGCTTTCGGATTGTTTCCTGCAATTTTTTCAATGTTTGCGACAATTTCGACTGCTTTTTTAGGATTCCATTTTTTGAAATAATCAGAAACATCTACATAATAAGGTATGTTTTGATGTTTGGCTTTTCGCGATTGTACATTGTAGATTGACAAAGCTTCTTCGTAAGTACTCGCCGTTTGAAGTTCGGCTAAATAATGAGTCGTTTCTTTTTCTGAAATCATAGGAATCGACTCTTTATAATCATTTCCTGTTACTAATACTGAATTGATTGTACTTCCGTTTTCGTCCGTTGAGATGAATCTGTTTTTAGAGGTAATCAACATAGCTGGTCTTCCACCATACAAAACAGTTCTTGACAAAGAGCGTACAACTACAATATTATCAACTGTATTGACATTGATATCATTTATATCGCCATAAAATGGATTTCCGTCATAAAAAACAAGCACTTCTTTTCCTCTTAATCTCATTATTGTTTGTCCTGCACGTAATGGAGTTTTACTTTTTGCTACACCAAAACTATTTCCCGCAAGAACACTCGGGCCAGAATTTCCTTGTATCGAATTAATTTGCAATCCAGCAATGCGTCCACTTAAAACATTTGTAATATTGATACGATGCCAACCAATATCTTCTGATTTTATTACAGATCCTAACCCATAAGAATCAATATCTACCATCCCAAATCCGCTATCAACATAGCGTTTTTTCTTTTTCTCCTTTTTTCCTTCAAGCAAAACTGCATCTAGCAATTCGCCACTTGAAGTTAGTTTTATGTGTATTGGGTTTTCATTTTTTATTACAACCTCATACGGATTCATCCCAATAAAATCTACTTGCAAAATATCACCAATTTCAGCATCAATTATAAACGTTCCATCCACATTAGTTTGTGTTTCCGTAAAGGTGTTTTTTACACGAACTATAGCATTCTGAACCGTTTGTTTTTCTTCATTATAAATGGTTCCTGAAATTGTATTCTGAAATTTTTCTACTTTTTTAGGAGATAGATATATGCTGTTTGTTTTGGAAAGATAGTTACTCAACTTTGACACATCTACCGTAAGGGAATTGTAATTTAATGCTTGAAACTGAAAGGTATCTGCTGAATTTACATACGCATCATCATATATAATTGTAAATTGTCCAAGCGAATTAGTAACACCTTTAATATCCTTGCCAACACAATGAATGTTTGCATGCGGAATAGGTTTTTTGGTTTCGGCATCCAACACAAATGCATCAAGTGTAACGTTGTATTGTGCAAAAATGGTGGTACTGAATAAAAGTGAAATAATAAAGAAGATGTTTTTCATAATCGGTTGGTTTAGTACTTTATTCGCGACAGCTAGAAAGTGGTATTGGTATTACAATTTACGAAAAATCAGTGAGTTTTATGTTAAAGAAAAATCAATATTAACTTCCGAAAAACTGAGTTAAAGAAAAAAGCCGTTACAATAGATGCAACGGCTTTCTGAATATATTTTTTGATTGGATTATAATTCCAATGCTCTTTTTACATTGTTATCCATTAGTAATTCCGTTGGATTTTCTAGTGCTTCTTTTACAGCTACTAAGAATCCTACAGATTCTTTTCCATCAATGATTCTGTGATCATATGACAATGCAACATACATAATTGGAAGAATTACCACTTGTCCATTAACAGCCATTGGTCTTTCTACAATATTGTGCATTCCTAAGATTCCAGATTGTGGCGGATTGATAATTGGTGTTGATAACATACTTCCGAAAACTCCACCATTTGATATGGTAAATGTTCCACCTGTCATTTCATCAACGGTAATTTGTCCGTCACGCGCTCTGATTGCTAATCGCTTTACTTCAGCTTCTACGCCTCTAAACGATAAGTTTTCTGCATTTCTAATTACAGGAACCATGAGTCCTTTTGGTCCAGAAACTGCAATACTAATGTCACAGAAATCATAACTGATCATTTCTTTTCCATCAATCATTGAGTTTACTGCCGGATATAGTTTTAAGGCTCTTACAATAGCTAAAGTAAAGAAAGACATGAATCCTAAACTTACACCATGCTTTGCTTTAAACGTTTCTTTGTATTCTTTACGCAATTCAAAAATTGGCGCCATGTTAACTTCATTGAATGTCGTTAGCATTGCCGTTTCATTTTTAGCAGCTACCAAACGTTCCGCAACTTTTCTACGTAACATTGATAGTTTTTTGCGCTCGCTTCCACGCGTTCCACCAGATGGAGTTCCCATACTTGGTTGTGCGTTTGCGGCGTCATCTTTTGTAACACGTCCGTCTTTTCCTGTTCCTTTTACTTCATTTGCGGCAATTCCTTTTTCAGCTAGTATTTTCTTAGCTGCTGGAGAAGCGCTTCCTGAAGCATATGTTTTTGCAGGTTCGGTAGCTTTTGGCGTTTCTTCCTTTTTAGGCGCTTCTGCTTTTGGTGCTTCCGCTTTCTTTTCTTCTTTTGGAGCGTCTCCACTTGGAGCAGCAGCACTTGTATCAATTAAACAAACTACTTGTCCAACTTCAACGGCATCGCCTTCTTCTGCTTTTAAGGTGATTGTTCCACTAGCTTCTGCTGGCAATTCTAAGGTTGCCTTATCAGAATCAACCTCAGCAATTGCTTGGTCTTTTTCTACGTAATCGCCATCTTGTACTAACCATTCTGCAATTTCTACTTCTGTGATTGATTCTCCTGGCGAAGGAACTTTCATTTCTAAAATCATCGTGTTCTATATTTTAGTTTTTATTTTATTTTTATTGGGGCGTTCACTTCGACTTCGCTCAGTGACCACTGTTATATTACTGGATATTGCTGACTTGCTTTAGTTGAACATTGAGCTAAGTCGAAATGCTATCCTTAACGCATATTATCTTTAGTTTTATCAAAAACGTATGCAATTACTTCTTTATGACGACGGTTTGAACGCACTGCACTTCCAGCCGCTGGCGCGCCATAAAATCTTCTTGAAGCAACTCTGAAAGTTTTAGCTTCGTCTAAATGCATTAATAAATGACTGTACGCGCCCATATTTCTTGGTTCTTCTTGTGCCCAAACAATATCGTCTGCGTTTGTATATTTTGCTATTACTTCTTTTATTTTTGTTTTCGGCAACGGGAATAATTGCTCTAATCGAACTAGCGCCACATCTTCTCTACCTTGATCTTCTCGTTCTTTATGTAAATCGTAATAAAATTTACCTGTACAGAATACGACTGTTTTTACCTTATCAACTTTTACTGCAGCATCATCAATTAACGTTTGGAAACTTCCGTTAGCAAAATCGTCAACAGTTGATACTGCCGCTGGAAGACGTAGTAAACTTTTAGGAGTAAATACAATTAATGGTTTTCTAAAGTTTGCTTTCATCTGACGACGTAACAAGTGATAGAAGTTGGCTGGCGTTGTACAATCGGCAATATACATATTGTCTTTTGCACACATTTGTAAATACCGTTCCATACGCGCTGATGAATGTTCTGCACCTTGTCCTTCGTATCCGTGTGGCAATAGTAATACCAATCCGTTTTGTGTTTTCCATTTATCTTCTGCCGAAGATATGTATTGGTCAATCATAATTTGCGCTCCATTACTGAAATCTCCAAATTGTGCTTCCCAAATTGTTAGTGTATTTGGACTTGCCATGGCGTATCCGTAATCAAATCCTACGACACCATATTCTGACAAGAACGAGTTGTAGATGTAAAAATTGCCTTGATTTTCTCCTACATTGTCTAGCAACTTAATTTCTTCTTCTGACGCTTCAACTTTTACAACTGCATGTCTGTGCGAGAACGTTCCTCTTTCTACATCTTGTCCAGAGATACGTACATCAAAACCTTCTTGTAGTAATGATCCGTATGCTAGCATTTCTCCCATTCCCCAATCGATTGCATTCTTTTCAAAAAACATATCATGTCGGTCAGAAACAATACGATCAATTTTTCGCAAGAACTTTTTATCTTCTGGCAATTTAGAAACAACTTTTGCAATTCCTTCTAGTTTTTCTTTCGGATATGAAGTGTCAATATCTTTTGCCATTTCATGTTCATCAACTCGGTTAAATCCGCTCCAAGTATCTTGCATGAATGGTGTAATGACTGTTTTTTCTTCTTTACGAGAATCTTCAAGTTTTTCTTCTAATTTGTCTTTGTATGCTTTTTCTAATCCTTTTACATAGGAATCATCAATAATCCCTTGCTCAATTAGTTTAGCCGCATAAATATCTCGTGTGTTTTTATGATGCTTGATTGCTTTGTATAACTTCGGTTGTGTAAATCGCGGTTCGTCACCTTCATTGTGTCCGTAACGACGATATCCTAGTAAGTCAATAAATACATCACGCTTAAATGTCATTCTGTATTCTAGTGCAAACAAAGCTGCATGTACAACTGCTTCTGGAGCATCTGCATTTACGTGTAATACTGGCGATAGTGTTACTTTTCCAACATCTGTACAGTATGTTGACGAACGTGCATCTAAGTAGTTTGTAGTAAATCCGACTTGATTGTTTACGACTATATGAATAGTTCCGCCTGTTTTGTAACCATCAAGTTGAGACATTTGTACAATTTCGTATACCAAGCCTTGTCCGGCAATTGCCGCATCACCATGAATTACAATGGGTAATACTTTTGAGAAGTCATCCGCATGAAAACGATCTTGTTTTGCTCTTGCAATTCCTTCTACTACTGCACCAACAGTTTCTAAATGTGAAGGATTTGGCGCAATATTCATGCTTATTTTTTTCCCTGTATCTGTTTCACGATCAGAAGTGAGACCTAAATGATATTTTACATCACCATCAAAGATTGCTTCCGCATAGTCTTTTCCGTCAAACTCACTGAATATATTTTTTGCAGATTTGCCAAAGAGGTTTGTTAATACATTTAAACGACCTCTGTGAGCCATTCCTAAAATGAAATCTTGCACACCTTTTTCTGCTGCTTTTTCAACTACAGCATCCAATGCAGGAATTAGCGATTCGCCACCTTCGAGTGAGAATCGTTTTTGACCTACATATTTTGTGTGTAAGAAACTTTCAAACGAAACAGCTTCGTTTAGCTTTTTGAGAATGTGCTTTTTTTCATCTGCTGAAAAGCTTGGATGATTGTCACTTTCGTTCAGTTTTTGCTGAATCCACTCAATTTGCTCTGGCTTTCTGATATACATATATTCCACACCAATTGATTCGCAATAAATACGAACTAAGTGTGAAACGATGTTTTGCAATGTTGTTTTTCCAAGTCCTAATATTTCGCCAGCTTCAAATGATTTATTCAAATCGGTGTCTGATAAACCAAAGTTTTCCAGTGCTAATGTAGGCTCGTATTTTCTTCGTTCCCGTACTGGGTTTGTTCTTGTAAATAAATGACCACGTGTACGATATGCATCAATAAGTTTTACTACTTGAAACTCTTTTTTTACATTTTCTGGCACCACTATTTGCGGAGCCGCTACAGTTGGAGCGTCTTGCTCTTCTCCATAACTTTCTGTTCCAAAGTCGTATCCTTGAAAGAAAGCACGCCAACTTGGTTCAATGCTATCAGGGTTTTGTAAATATTGATCGTATAATTCAGCAAAGTATGCCGTATGTGCTGCATTTAAAAAGGAAAATCTATCCATGTTTTTTTCTTCCTGTCTTGTTTTGACAAAATTTTATCAAAAATACAACTTTTGTAAAAAACACATCATATCTTTTACATATATTTATATGATAATTATTTAAGATTTTAACAGAAATGAGAGATTCTAATTTTTTCCACCCTAAAAATATTGTATTCGTAATTTTTATGTGTTTGTTTTCATGTTTATGTTTTGGACAATCAAATGTACCATCACAAGGAAGTGATTTTTGGCGCAATGTTCGTTTTGGTGGCGGTGTTGGATTGAGTTTTGGAAATAATATTTTTAGTGCAACTGTAGCTCCGAGTGCTATTTATGATTTTGATGCACAGTTTGCCGCTGGTGTTTCTTTAAGTTACACCTATTTTAAGGATGATGATTTTTTTAAATCGACTATTGTTGGTGGAAGTTTTATAGGCTTGTATAATCCTTTGCGGGAAATTCAACTTTCTACAGAGTTTGAGTATATGAATGTGAGTCGTGATTTTGACGATCCAATTTTTATAGATGATAATTATTGGCAGCCAGCCGTGTTTTTTGGTATTGGATATACTACAAATAATATTACCGTTGGTGTTCGGTATAATGTGCTACACGATGATGATAAGAGCATTTATGCAGATGCGTTGGTACCGTTTTTTAGAGTTTATTTTTAAACCAAACTTTTTGCCATTCGCGTTGCAACAATAGAAAAGCAACTTGTTCTGAAAGTTCTACAACATCCGAACCATCAAGCGCTTTTATTTTAGCTTCCGACACATCCATGATGTATAATAGATTGAGGTATTCCGCAAATTTTTCTTGAATTAACTGATATACAGTTGCATGCAACTCTTTTTTGAGTGTTTCTGGCGAAATTGTAGCTGAGAACGATTCTTCAATGTTAGCTAAAGTAAAGTCTTTGTTTAGTTGTGTAATTAGTTTTTCATACAATTCTTCTTTTGTGGCATCTACTAATAAAGCTTCTATGTGTTCATATTTTTTTAGCATGCAACGAAGGTAACTAATTCTTATATAATTTCGCAATTTGCTTAACTTTACACTCATGAATCATCCAAAGATTTTGATAGCAAAATTTATGCTTCACATACAAGCAAATATAAAAGCTTACATTCGATTCGTTGCTATGCTTTTATTTGTAACCACACTCTTTTCAAAACTTTGGGGCGTATACGATTTAATTGCTTTTAGCATCCTATTTGTTATGCTGATTTTTGATTTGTTACAAAGAAATTATCCAAAAACTCCATTTGAAGCATTTAGCTATTATATATTCTGGATTGTAGCATTTTTTAGTATTATTATTAGTATTTATGTACAGTTTAATTATTTTGAATTTGAGCACGACTTTGCTTTTTTTCATTTTCCAATTAAAGAAGTTTTTGTCATAAAATTGATTGTTTTTATTGTTTCATTCATTAAGTATAAAAGTATTATTGTGACAAATACAATTTTAAGCAAGCTATGGTTGGTTGTTATATTTTTGCATTTTACTTCTATTTTATTGAACTCAACATATGGTTTTGAAACTTGGTTTTACAACTTAGCAATTATTTCCGCTATGGAAACATTAGTGATTATTTTTACTGAAAATAAGTTGTTGATTTACAAATTGACAGTTATTGATTTTCTATGGAAGAAAAAGTGATTGCGCTTAAAAAAACCATCTTTTTATAGTACTGCTTTTCAAATTGTTACTTGCAATCTTTCTTATATTTATGTAAATGAAATTAATTTTCATGATAAAAACTACTGATTATTAGTATCTTTAAAGTACTATCGCGAAAGCAAATATTAACCAATTTTATTACAATGCTCAACCTAAAATACCTTTTTAAACAAGTTAGAGATAGCTTTTGGTTTGTTCCTACATTAATTATAGCCATGAGTGTTTTGGGCGCTGTTTTTTTATTGTATGTTGATAAAACGCATCCTTTTACGCCTGAAGGTATTTTTAAGATTATTTTTTCTGAGAATTCTGAATCGGGTCGAAATGTTTTAACTGTAATTGCAGGTTCTATGGTTGGTATTGCCGGAACTGTGTTTTCTATTACGATTGTAGTATTGCAATTGGCGTCTTCACAATTTGGACCGAGATTGCTTCAGAATTTTATGTATAAACGGCTGAATCAAGTTGTGTTAGGACAATATGTTGGTGTGTTTTTGTACTGTATTATTGTGATTAACGCAATTCGTGATAATGATAGTTATGCTTTTATTCCTAATGTGTCTATCATTTTTGCCATCTTTTTAGCGATATTTAATGTGTTTTTACTTGTAATTTTTATTCATAGTATTAGCATGAGCATTCAGCCAAGTAAGATTATTAATGAATTGCGTGATCGTATTGAGAATAATATTCAAACTATTTATCCGCGACATTTAAAAAAAGATTTGCCTTTTTCCGAAGCAAAAGATGATGCTACAGCCAATTTAACAAAGATTAAAAGTGTTTCCTGCAAGCATAGTGGCTACATACAGTATTTTGATTTGGATGCGTTGGTAGCAATTGCTCGCGATTATGAAGTTGTTATTAAAGCGTTGCACAAACCTGGTGGTTATGTTGTTTCGGAACAATCAATTTTTGAAGTTTTTCAACAGCAATCTTCTGAAAAGAAAGATTTAGATTCTGATTTTTCACTTCAAGAAATGTTTAAAATTGCCACAAAAAAAACATTTTTTCAAGATATTGAATTTGGCATTCATCAGATTGTTGAAATTGCTTCAAAAGCATTGTCGCCAAGTGTTAACAATCCGTATACGGCTGTTGTGTGTATTGATAATTTGACTTCTATTTTGTGTAAACTAGCACAGTCTGAAATTCCAGATTCGACTATTAAAGATGATGATGAGCAAATACGTGTGCTTTTGATTACCGATTCGTTTCAAGGGTTTTTGGAAGCCGCTTTTAATTTGATTCGACAGTATGGAAAAACGAGCCCTTTTATTATTATTAAATTGATGGAAGCACTGACTGTTATTTTAAAATTTGACACTTCCAATTCGCACACAGAAAATCTTAAAGAATATGCCGAAATTGTGATGAAAACTGGGAAAGCTTCTTTTTTGTTAGCAACTGATATTGCTGATTTGGAACAGCGTTA
This sequence comes from Kordia sp., assembly GCF_965283645.1. Taxonomy (GTDB): domain Bacteria; phylum Bacteroidota; class Bacteroidia; order Flavobacteriales; family Flavobacteriaceae; genus Kordia. Next base: position 2,607,110 of record NZ_CBDIPG010000001.1, read on the forward strand.
TACCCTTTTTAAAACAAGCGCTTGATGCTATTAAATTCCTTGCTTGCCTAACATAGTATTTTGATTATGTTTCATGTGACAAGCAAGAAATTCGTATCTCGTTTTTAAAGATTCGGAACAGTTACATTTCCACCAACCCAACATTTCATTTGTATTTTTTCTCCACCTTTGTATCCTTTTTTAAAGATATCTGTCTTGCTTGGCGCAGCTTGCATGTATGAGTTTATAAGTTCGGTTGCTTCTCCTTTTTTAGAAGCATCAACTTGTCGTGCTTTTTTTGCCATTTCGGCAGCTTTCCAATAGATGGCTCTTTTTGAGAATTCGTCCGTTCCGCATTCATTCGCGCTTGACGCATATAAGCGTGCTATGTTTATGTAAGCAGTTCCTGAAGTAGGATCAAATTTGATGGCTTTTAAAAAATATGTGCGTGCCTTTGATTTTTGCCCTTTTTGAACCGCTTTGTTTCCAAGATTGTTTAGAATTTTTGCTTTTTTGCTTCCGTCAGTTTCATACGCCATGTATTGATCAAAATATTCTTTCGCCTTTTCTTCATCTCCTTTTCGCTTGTATATTGTATGTAAATAATATTTTGAATTTGCAGTTGGTTCTATGTTGTCTATTGCTATGATCAATTCCAAAAACAAAGGACTTTCATTGCATTTTTTTGAATCTAATCGACTCGCCGTTTTGCGCAACCATTGCAGGTCATTTTTATTGATTTCTAACTTTTTTTGATATAGCGGAACCAACGTTTTACAAGTAGCTTCTTTTTCTAACAGTATGACCATGTTTTTTGTAAACTGATCAATTGCCGCTATATTTTTTGTTGCGCCATCTATTTTTTTTTGTTCTTTAGTTGTAAGCGTTTGTTTTTCCTGTTTAGCTAAGAGCTTCGTTTTTATATTTTGCAATCGTTTTTTTTCATAGTCAAATTTCGCATTGACTTCTTCAAATTTCTCTATAAACTTTTCCAGAGAAACACCATCTTCTTTTAAAGTATACATTGTATGGTAGAGTTCAAAATATTTGTAGATGTGTCTTGGGTTTTTGAAGTTTTTTTGATCGGTCGTAAATGCTTCATCAAATACAGTGTATTGCTCTTTTATAGTACCAATTTTATAATCGTGCATGACAGCGCCAATTTTGGATAGCATGAGTCCTTTTTTAGTTTTTGAAGGAACATTTTGGATTCTGTCTTTGTACAACTGAAGTAAAGCTACAGCCGCTTCTTTTTTGTTGCTAGCATTTTTTAACTCATAATTTAGCATAGTTTCTCCATATGCATAGATTGCGGAATTAATTGTTGCACAGTTTTCCCTTAAGTACGCTAGTTGAGGCTTGGCGCTTACAAAGTTTTTAGATTTTACATTTCCTGCGAATAGTGAGAGCGTTTCATTGCACTTTTGTTGAGCATTTGTCTTAAAAACAAAAGCTGCGGTAAAAGTGACAATGAAAACTTTGGTAATTGTTTTCATTTGTTTCAATTTAAATCGGTTTATATGTGGAAAGCATCAAAACATATACCAAAAAAAATGAGCTTAATTTTGGCTTGAAAACATTAAAAAATAATACAAATAACTCAACAAAATGTAAACTTAATACTACTATTCTATTAAGCTATCTTAACCTTAATATTATGCTTTTGTAACCATACCAAAACTAGTCTTTTGCCATACTTCACTTCTTGATTAACTTTCTAGGTTTGGGCAAACACAAAAATCATACTCATGAAAAAAATTAAATTTTTAGTTTGGACATTTATGTCCTTTATTGTTTTCAGTTGTAGCACCGACAATGTAGCTTTTACTGAAGAAGAACAAGCCTCAGAAGTACAAATAGATCAATCTGAACTTGTTATGAAAGAAATTCTAAGTCTTGGGTTTTCTGAGAAAGATATTGTAGACATGGGTTCTTATTATCTTGTGGGAAATGATATTACTTTTTCTAAAACTGGAAGACCACAAATTGCCGATGAAGATATGACAGCTAAGCAACGTAGAACTACGTATTTGGTAGCTGACAATACTATTGGCGTTCGTATTGATCCTTCATTACCATCTAATTGGATTACAGCTACTAGAAATGCTATGGCACATTGGAATGCAAATTCGGGAAGTTCTATCTTTTTGTATGAAACAGATTATTATTGGCCTTATCAAGGTGGATTTTTGTTTAATCCTGAGATTCAGGTAATGAATGATGGTACAGATCCATTACCAAATAATACTATTGCAGCAGCAGAGTTTCCAACTTCTGACGGAATGCCAGGCTATAGAATTCGTATTAATTTGAGTTTTAATGCGTGTTCTGTTTCAAACAATTTGCGATTTTACAATATGATTCATGAAATTGGACATTGTTTAACGTTTGCGCATACAAACTCTTCGTTTGGAACGCATATTGCTGGCACACCAACAAGTGATTCAAATTCTGTGATGAACGGTGGAACCGCGTGTACATTGAGTAGCGGACTTTCTACTGGCGACCGAACTGCCGTTGACACTTTGTATCCGTTAGGAATAACTGCTCCTAGTAACATTCAAGCATATCATGATGGCGATGAAGAGTTAACTATGACATGGAATGCTGTACCAGGCGCAACAAGTTATCGTATTTATAATAATATTAAAGAAACTGGAAAAACAGGTTGGTATCATTATAGAACGCGTACTTCAAACAGTTATAGTAGAGAATTGAAGGTAAAGTACCGAAACGGTTACCGAATGATGGTCAGTGCTATTGATGCCAACGGAAACGAAAGTAAGATGGTGGAAGCAAATTATAATTGGTAATAACACAAACTACTGTAAAATGCAGCAGATTTTTGAAAAGAAAAAAGGTTGTCCTTGTTGGACAACCTTTTTGTGTTTTATGTGAGTTTGATACAAATATTGATTTTTAGCATCATTATAAAAATGATGTCAAATTTTACCAATCTAAATGGTATTGTAACGCTTCTTTTGGAATTTTCTTTTTAACATACTTTGTTATTTTCTCAGCACTCGTTGCGCTTTGAAACGTTTTTATGACTAAAGTATCACGAGATGATTCACGTAATATAATTTGATTTTTTGCAACTTTATAGGTGCCACCAGGAATTTCATATACGTATTCCACAAAAAAACCTTCATCACTGTAATTGTAATATCCCATGGTTGCTTTTTTAGGATTGAATGATGCTGCTTTGTTGAGATCGATTCCTTTGAAATGCCCTACTTTACCTTCTCCATAAAATTTAATTCCACTTTTAAAGTTTTCAAGATTGTATTCTTTAATAAATTCTTCAGAAAACACAGCCATATAAAATACCGTCGTATCAATATGTTTTATGTATTCTTTATTTTGATTCGGTTTTATACTGAATTTAGCTGGCTTAAAACGTGCCATTCCATAATCATTTTTAGTTGTGATACAACTAAAAATGATTACAAAAAAGCTCAGTATAAACATCTTTTTTACCATGATGAAAATGCATTAGGTGTTCTGTATTGTGAATATCCTTTCCAATCCCACGATTGATTTTCAAATCCTCGCTGTCTTTTATCTAATAAAGTTAAGCCAAAAGCTCTAATTCTTAAGTTATGAATTGCGTGGTTTTGAATGGCATGTCTAACTTTTTCAGAATTTACCCCAATTTTATATCCTTTGTATCCAAAAGTTAACGCTCCAAGTCTATGTGGTGTTCCTTCTATAGTTTTTCCGTTTGGCAAGTTTCTTCCAAAAGAATCTGTATAGTTGGTACCAGGAATTCCGTTATATCCACCAGGAAGTGCTTTTTCTCCCTCTAAATCTCTAAATCCTGTGAATAATTGAAAACCTACGGAGTAATCTCCAATAGATAGATTTAGGGAAGCTGTTCTGAAGCTATCTCCTTTATCTCCTGCAGGACCAATTGAACCATCATTTTCATATCGCAATTTAAAATCTCCACTTCTAAATCCTACAACACCTGTTCTTTGTTTAAAATCACTCATGCCGCCTTTACCGCTCCACCAATTTGTTCCATAGGAGAATCCTGTTTTTCCATCGTCATACGCGGCTAAGATAGATTTTCTTATTTCAACTCCATTCCCAAAGCCGTTATAGTTACCATAATTCATATATCCAATACCTGCTGAGAAACTCCAGTTACCATCACTATAGCTAACACTTAAGCTAGCACCTATTCCGGACGCATTCCCAAATGCTACAGACGGGCTTATACTTATGTTCCAATCGCCTATGGGAATATTAAACGACGGTAAAAAAGCACCGACAAAACCTCCTGCCGCAATGGAGAGTAAGGAGCCTGTACTCCAGACCATGGACGGCGCAATTCCGTAGGTTATTCCTCCAATGATAGCTCCTCCTAGTATAGCCATTCCAAAACCGCCCCAACTCCAGTTTCCTGTCTGTATTGCATGACCAATGTACGCCGCAGCACCTGAAATTGCACCAACGATTACACCTACTAAAACTGCTGCCCAAATTATTTCACCACTTGGATCGCTAAATGATAGCGGATTGTTCCATACATAGCCATACCGGTTAAAACTCTGTGTATTGTATGGATCTTGTATAAAATTATCGGGCGATAGGAAACGACCTAGTTTTGCATCGTACATACGACCATTCATATGAATGAGTGATACTTCAAAGAAATGCTCGTGTCCTGTGAAACCTCTACCAAGTAAAGAATCATGATTGAAAACTGTGTCGCCTTGTAGGTTTACAAATTGATTTGTTTCTCCCCATGCTCCAAACTGACGTTTTTCTACAATTTCTGTACTTTCGTTTGAGATTGCTAAAATGCTTCCTAAGTAATCACGGTGTAAGTAATGGTATTCATCTATTGGACTACTTCCTTGTTGTTTTATGTGAACTATTGGCGCGCTGTACGCATTACCTCCAATGTAGTTAAATACTTTTACGGTTCCGGTAGTGTTATCTTTAATAACTTCTACAGGAATGATACTTGAGTATTGTTTATGGTATTGACGCAAGTTTTTGTCTTCTTGCAAACCTCCGTAATACGCATGTGTTCTGTTCATGAACGGTCCGTATTCAAAGTTTACGATTCCATTGTCTTCTTGAAGAATTTTTACAGGTTTTTTGAATGCATTGTACGTTATTTGTTGCAATTCATTTTGCTGATAGTATAAATCTCCTTGCGTGTTTAACTCTACATTTTCTAATCGATACGCATTTGAATTGTTGTAGTTATATTCACCTATGAAAGAGTTTTCAACAATTCTCCCTCGTTGATCATATTCTTGTTGATGGTTGACAGCTCCGCTAATTTGAGTTAATCTATCTAAGTTATCATACGAGAAGTTTTCATTCCAATTTGTGAATGCATAGTTTTTTCTACTGTTAAGAATACCTCGTTGATGATTAAAACTGTAGTCCATTTTTAGCGCTACTATAGGTGTAGGCGGCGGCGTTCCTATTATGTATAGTCCTTGTTTACGATCGTAGATATTTGTTAAAAACCCATATTGATCGTATTGTTTTGTTTTGATGATTCCATTTCCTAAACTTATACTTAAGGATTTTCCTCTGGCAGTTTCGCTATTTATTCGCCATAAACGTAGGTTTGTATTAAAGTCACGTATTTCTCTTAATACACCTGTTGCCGTGTCATATACATTTTTTACAGCAACAGTATTGTTTACTCCTGCGGCATTTGTAATGTATGTTTCTTTATCAATTTGTCCATAACTATCATATGTTAATTGTTTTTCAAAATCGGCCGTTCCATTGTCTTCCGTAATTTTGTTTAATCGCTTATTGCTATCATAGTAATAGTTATAGTCATAGTTTATACTATTTTCATTGTCCGTAGCTAACATTCGCTTTAATAGCTTTGTAGTTGTATCGTACTGATAGTCCGTAACTATGTTTGTTTGATCTCCCACAGTTTCCTTTCGAATTAATTTACCTATTGGACTGTATTGATAACTCGTGGTTCCTTTTGGACTTGTTTCTTGCAACATTTCTCCTATGATGTTGTATTGATACGTAAACGTACCTGCTGAAGGATCTGTTAATGCTGTTTTTCTTCCCCAACCATCAATTGTGATATTTACAATATGACCATCATAGTTGGTAGATTTCATTTTTCCGTTGGCGTAATATGTATAGTTTACAGTTCCACCATCATCTTGAATACTAACTATGTTCCCAAAAGTATCTTTGGTTGATGTTACTGTTTTGGTACCATCATCAACCGTTGCCATTAAACCATTGTACGTTGTAGTTATTACTTTTCCTGTATATAGTTGTTGTGAAATGGGTCTGCCATATTGATCAAAAGCATATTGATTCCATTGTGTAGGAGCTGCTGTACTAAAGTACGGTTCACTTTCTTTTAGTTTTTTCCCTGCTACATCGTATTCAAAGTTTTTAAATATCCATTTGTTATCGAGACTTAATATTCCTTTTTTCATCACCCAACCTACTGGATTGTAATAGATTTTTTCATCTTCACCTTTTTCATGGTTTATGGTTTTTAGCATCCCTCCAGCACCATAGGTTGAACTATTTGCATAGGTAGTGTAAGTATGTTTTCCTAGATAATCCGTTTCTCTAGTTACTCTTCCCCAATCATCATATTGATATAATATTGGCAAGCCATATGCGTTGGTTACACTTGTAGGATTTCCTGTTGCCGCATTGTATTGATAGGTCGTTTCAAGTCCTTCATCATCAATTGATTTTGTCATATACCTACCTGTGGTATCAAACTCAAAGTTTTCTATTCTGTCCGATATACCAACTCCAGTAACTTTCTTTTGCAACACATTCCCAAAGGAATCATATTGATAGTATTCATATAACCAAGCCGTACCATTCCCTTTTCTTCTGACTTGTGTAACTAGATTGTTACTGTAAAAATATTTTTCAGTTGCGCTGAATGAATCTGCCCCTAAAACATTTGTCGTCGTTTTTTCGGATAGTCTTCCAATTGTATATGTTTGATTAAAAGGAGCCGGATTGTTTATATATTGTTGCACAGAAGTTTCTGAACCTCCAGGCACTGTTGTTGTAATTGTTGTTGGATTGTAATACGAATCATAACTAAATGCTTTTGTACTTGTTATACCAGTTAAGGTGTTTTCAGAGACAATTTGAGACTGTACATTGATAAAGATTTTATCCGCTGTTAGTTGTGTTTGATACGTATAATCATTTTTACTTATGAAGCTATTTGGCGTACTGGAAAGGCTTGTAGATACCCAATCTTGTATTGGAGCACCTCTTTTTTGAATATCAAAGTCTGTAATATTCCAAAGTGTTTGAACTCCATTTCCATAGATATTTGATTTTTTAATTTGTTTGAAGCCTAACAGCCCTAATCCTTTTGCATGCGATACAGCTCCAGTATACCTAAAATCTTGGGTTCGCGTTGATCCGCTACCTGTTTCCCGAACTTTACTAACGAGTTTTATAGAAGGTGCAATATTTGCGTTTACATATGGATATACTTCATCATAACTTCCTGTATAAATTTGCTGATAATCATTTCCTTGATTCGTTAAACCTGTATAGTCTATAAGGTGAGAAGTACCATTATTGCTTATTTGTTCTAATGTGACATCTTTTCTATGATCGCCTTCAAATTCATACGCTGCTAAGTGATTTGCACTAACGTAAGCATATTCTATATTATCAGAATTTGTATGAGAATCTAAAAATATAGGCTGACCAAACCGTGTTATACCTGTGTTTGTTTGAAGATAGTTTGACGTGTGTTGAAAAGTAGGTGTTGCATCATTTTCGCCAAGTTTGTTTACATGAATATTCACAACATCTTCAGAATAGTTGTGATTTGTAGAGTATGCACTCGCAATCCAATGTTTTATTAAGTCTGTTTTTCCATCACCATTTACATCTTGCGCAATAAATTTTACTTCTACAAGAGCATTCGTTGTTGGTCCTTGATTGTAGTTGTAGTATTGTACTACTTGACTTTCTACGTACGTGATTAAATCTAAGTATTTAGTATATTTTAAGATGTTACTACCTCTTGATAAAAAGAAGCGCCAGTTTTTACTGTTATTGGCTGTAGGTACTAAAAAGTCAGTTTTCCCATCTCCATTGTAATCTCCTAATAGAATAGGACGACTCATTTTGATATAGCTATCTGTTTCTGTATGAATTAGAGTTAGCTGATTGCTGCTATTTAGCTCATAAACAAAAGCTTTTCCTTCCGTAAAGTGAAATAAATCTGTTTTTCCGTCTCCATTAAAATCTGCACCTAAAACTCTATCATTAGATTTTATTTCTTGCTGCAAGCTTCCTGCCCAATTAGCAAATCCTGATGTTAAATTTCTATCTAAATCAATAAAGTATGCCGATTTGTAGTTGGTTGTATACGTACTACAAGAGCAACAAGTTCCTGAATTGCCACCTCCATCACCTGGATCAATTATATCAATTGGAGCAAGTCGTTCACTCTGTTCAGAGTTTTGCGTTGTTTTTTGCGCTAGTTTTTCTTTTAAGAGTTTCTCTTTTCTGATAGCAAAATCCTCATCATTTTCATCTTTTGGTTGCAGTATATTGTCCCAAGGATCAACGCCACCACCGCCACCAGGACAGTCGTATTCATAACAGTATCTATTTGTATATGGTTTTCCTATGGCTAATACATCTGTTAAACCATCACCATTAAAATCTCCTGAGATATATTCTTTTGGAATTTTCTTTCTTGTAGAGCTATTACACGAACTTTCATATGTATAGGTTGGTGCATTCCATGTTTTTGTGTAGTGATAATATAATCCTACAGCTCCATGATAATAACTTTTGAACTGAACCGAAGATGTGTTTCCACTGATATTTTCTTTTATAAGCGTAATTCCTTGCTGGGCTAGTTTTTTCCCTTGATGATTCAGCATGTTGTTCCCAATGACAGCATCAAAATTTGATACATTGTATGAGCGTCCTATTTCTGTATTGTTATAAGAAGACTCGTAAATATTGTCAAACACATGCAACTCGTTTCTTGTATTTTTGTTGTATAGAATAAAATCTAGTTTTCCGTCTCCATTGAATTCTCCTGATAGGATATTATCGGTTTGATAGTTATAGCCTGGATACAACGTTCCTGCATACGTATCTGGGTTTGGATTTGTAGAAGAGTTATCATAGCTAAAGTTTATCGGCGTTAGACTTTGATTATTTTTATTATGCTCATTTACCGAGGTGAGTCGTTCATAACCCAAAGATGTTTCGTTATGAGTTAATACATATTTTCTATACAATTGATTATCACCTTTTGTTTCGATTCTATCTAAAATTTTACTTCTTCTAAACGTAATTCCTTTTACAAATGATAATTCAGGTCTTTTTCTGTTTTTATAGTAAAATTTGATTTCAACTTTAGGATTTGCACTTCCTCCAAATGTAATTCTATCTATGAGTTTTAATTCTCCATCAGATATGTAATTATAAAAAATTGAATTTCCTTGCGGATCTACTTTTCTTCCTATAGACCATTCTAAACGGCTTCTTGGGTTTGTACTTCCGCTTCCGTACCAAACTCTTGATCCGTCTGGGTAATATACAATAAAATATGATGGTCCGTAAGACGAGCCATATGGTGAACTTCCGAATGCTTTAATTTTTACATTAGAAAATCGTTCTGTTGTATACGTAGAATTAGCGGCTCCGTAGGTTCCTGATTCGAGCAATAGTCGTTGTCCATCTAATGAGAAACGATCACTAGAATCAAAATCAACTCCATCTACAAAACCGTCATGAAATTCTGTAGCGGAAACTCGACTGATAGAAGATAATCCAGAAAATCCCCATCCCCATCCTGCCAAACCATTGGATGCTTGACTGTTAAAATTTAACCCTATATCTGGACTAATGTCTCGTATACCAGGTGGCGTTGCAATAGGAATGTTGTAGGTTGCTCCTCCTGATAAGGATACAGCAAAATCTGCTGGAGTTGTTCCAACTTGTGAGGAAGCTTTGCCTTGTACGCCTGAAACTGTACCTGGCTTAGCATCATTAGATCTATCTTGGATTGTTACTTTTCTATCATCGCTATAAATTGGCTTTGAAGTTATGTTTTTTGAACTTTCTGTTCCTCTGATTAAATTTTCAGGTGTTTTTTGTGCGAAACCAGAAAACCCCATTAAAAGTAATACTAAACTTATATAGTAATTTTTTATATTCATGTCCAACCCTTTTTATTTTTTGATGATTTGTTTTGTGATACTTGTATTGTTACTTAAATGTATATGAACTAAATACATTCCTGAAGATAGATTTGCTAAGTCTATTTCTAATTCATTTTTAGCATTACTTGGTATGGTTTTTACCAATATACCTAGACTGTTATATACGTTGATATCGTGTGCTAGAGACACATCTGAATTGGAATTAAATTTTAACAAAACCAATCCTCTTGTAGGGTTTGGGTAGAGTGAAAGTTCTTTTTCAACTATAATATTATCATCTTCAATTTCTTCTGATTTCTTTATCGCTACAACTTCTTCAGATGCTACTCTTCCTGCTGGAGGAGTAGGCACTGTACAACTAGCAAAAGCGCAGTAGAATCGTTGTTTTTGATTTCCTGCATTATCGTACACAAATAATAATTTAGAATTTGGATTTACCATTAATAATTGCTCTAGCGTAGATTCCGTTCCATCAACTAATTCTAAATGCGGATCGTATAAATATTGTCTGTCCTGCAAGTTGGGATCGTTGTAAAGAAATGATCGTAACATTAAATTTGTAGCTCCCGAAGAGAATTTAAATTCTTTTTGAAGATTTGCAACGACTTCTCCTGTAACTCCATCATATATTTTCCCCAGAATAGGTCCCGAATAGTTATACTTATGCACATATCCTGTAAGCAGATACCAATGATCTAATTTTGGAAGATCTCCATACCAGAAATAAGGATTTGAATTCGCAGTACCATCTAAATTTAAGGTATAATGTGTACTGCCAACTTTACTATGACAACCGAAATATGTTCTTCCATCAGCAGAATTTGTTTTCTTTATCCATATGGATAATCGATACGTTTTTGTTTTATCAATACTCTTATACGCGCCGTATATACCGCCTTCACCATTACTTGATGGATTTGGTATTGCTTTCCACAATACTTCTTCGTCTCCAATATGATTATATCCTAGTTCTCGAATATTGGAACTGGTTGCTCCGTATTGACTGAAGTCCGTAATATTACCCGTACCAACATTCCAGCCAGCTAGAGAGTACATGTTTTGAGCTTCTGATTTATTTACATTTAAGAGAAAACATAAAAGAATTGGTAAAGCTGTAAGTAGTTTTGAATTCATAGAATTTACATTTATGTATTTGTGATAAAACACTTGTTTTCAAATGATTAATAAGATGCAATACAATTACGCTTAAACTATAATTGCAGATATAATTATGATAGAAAAAAAGGTGTATTTTAACTTTTTATTTTGCTCATAATTAGTCACAAAGTAAAGATTAAGCCAATCATACTATTATGGTTAAACCATAAACTAAGTGTAGTTTTTATTACCATTTAATTATGCCATGTCTAAAAACTATACCTCAGAATTACTGATAACAAATATTGACAATAAGAATAGAAAATAAAAGAATTGCTAATCGATATTCATGAATCACGATAATAAAAACAGGAAAATCTGGAAGGTGTTATAGATTTAAAAAAAGCATTACTAACACCTTAAAATATTGTAAATCAAGGAAATTGTATCGAAAGTGTAAAGATGGTGCACAAAAAAAGTAATAAGCTCATTAAACTATAAGATTTTTAACAATACCGTATAGGAATTCATTAAAAAAATAGTGAGAAACGAAAAATTCACACATCTTTCATCTAATAAAGCAAGTGTGCATCATTTCTATTTTTCACTAAAATTGTACTTACCAAAAGAATGTGTTTGAAAACTTTAAAAAAGTCATTTACTAATCTTTGTGAAATGGACTTTTTATTAATTTAGACTAGTCAGCAGGAAAAATACCTAATGAATCAGTAACACTTTTCATTAATTAAATGGTACATCATGTCACTGGTTACATAAACAACTTCACTTCTTTTGAAAACAGTACTACAATTAGCATTGATACTGTCATAACAACAACCTAAAGATTCTCCGTTTGCATCATTTTTAAGAGTATTTAATTGTTCTCTGGAAACTAATATCCATGAATTCTGGTGCCTTATGAAGTTCAACATATAAATTTTATATCCTTTATCGGAAGTTGTATCGTGAAAGCTAATTTTAATTCCAGCAGCAGTTCGATTATTATAGTTTACTGAGCATTCACTTAAATCTATTCTAGTTTCAGGCAAGTTATAGATCAATTTGTTTTTACCACGTAGCTGATCGGGAGATAAAAAAAAGGTTCGCTTCTAACTCAAACTTTATCATATACGTTTTCAGTAGTTTTTATTTTAATAAATGTCTTTAAACTAACATCAAAAGGTTTATTTAATGTGTCTCTCCTTTTTTTTACGCAATTGACTAGCTTCATAAAATGTTTAGGTAAGAATTAAAAAAGGCTTTAACATTTTTGTTAAAGCCTTTGCTGTACATCTTAAAGAATCTAAAATCGTTTTTTTTGTTGAAGATTTCAAATTCTTAGCTATAGCATCATCATAACTGTTTGCAAAAAAGCGAACCTAAATTCGTTCTTAGCATGAAATATTATGAACAATCATTGCATAAATAAATGCCTTTAGTTGTTAACCAACATAAATCAAATTCAGTACACTGGTTTGAGCCTCCTCCGTTAATTGAACTATTATGTAATAGAGAAATAGCTTTCTTGTTAAGCTGTAAGTTCTTTAAATTCTTTTTTTTCATGATAAAATATTTTGATTAAGAATAAAATATATAAAAACAAATTATGAATAACTTACGGTAATACCATCGTTAACATTTAAAACAACAGTTCTTAAAAACAAAAAAATCCCAACATTTCTGCTAGGATTTTGTTTGAAGTACTCGAGGTGGGAATCGAACCCACACTCCCGAAAGAACTGGATTTTGAATCCAGCGCGTCTACCAATTCCGCCACTCGAGCTTTTAAAGGAGTGCAAATTTAGAAAATATTTTTAAATCTCACTTAAAAAAAGAAATAAAAGCTTTTAGAGTTGCAATAAATTTCTAAATTTGCACCTCATTTGACACAACACAACAATTAACTAACTACTAAACAGAATATTAATATGTCCTACACTGTACCAGAACCAAAGATTTTTGCCTGTACACAGAGTGAAGAGCTTGCAGAAAAAATTGCAAATCAGTACGGAACAGAATTAGGAAAAGTAACGTTCTCAACCTATAGTGATGGCGAATTTCAACCTTCTTTTGAAGAATCGGTTCGTGGAGCAAGAGTATTTATCATAGGATCTACGTTTCCAAACTCAGATCATTTGATGCAAATGCTTTTAATGCTTGATGCCGCTAAAAGAGCTTCCGCTCGTCATATTACAGCTGTACTTCCTTACTTCGGTTGGGCAAGACAAGATCGTAAAGACAAGCCAAGAGTTCCAATAGGCGCAAAACTAATAGCAAAAATGCTAGAAGTAGCCGGAGCAACACGCATTATTACTATGGATTTACATGCAGATCAAATTCAAGGTTTCTTTGAAAAACCAGTAGATCATTTATTTGCATCTACCGTGTTTTTGCCATATTTAAGAAAACTTAATTTAGATAAACTAACTGTAGCTTCTCCAGATATGGGAGGATCAAAAAGAGCGTATGCTTATTCTAAATTTTTAGAAAGCGATGTTGTTATTTGTTACAAACAACGTAAAAAAGCCAATGTAATTTCACATATGGAACTCATTGGTGATGTAACAGGAAAAAATGTAGTATTGGTTGATGATATGGTAGACACTGCCGGAACATTAACGAAAGCTGCGGAAGTCATGATGGAAAAAGGAGCATTATCGGTACGAGCAATATGTACACATCCTATTTTATCAGGACAAGCGTATGAACGAATAGAAAACTCAAAATTAGAAGAGTTAATCGTAACAGATTCTATTCCATTACGCCAAGAATCAAGCAAGATAAAAGTAGTAAGTTGTGCACATTTGTTTGCAGATGTAATGCACAGAGTACATAACAATACTTCTATCAGCTCTAAATTTTTAATGTAATTAATTATTAATATAAACACAAAAAATGAAATCAATTACAATTAACGGATCTCAAAGAGAAAGCGTAGGTAAAGTATCAACAAAAGCCTTACGTAATGCTGGAAAGGTTCCTTGCGTATTATACGGAGGAGACAATCCATTACACTTTTCAGCAGAAGAATTATCATTTTCTAAATTAGTGTATACTCCAAATGCGCACACAGTTGTGATTGCATTAGAAGACGGTTCTACACACAATGCAATTTTGCAAGACATTCAATTTCACCCAGTAAGTGATAGAATTTTACACGTAGATTTTTATCGTTCTTATGAAGATAAAGAATTGACAATGGACATTCCTGTAAAAATTATTGGAAAATCTCCAGGTGTTATTGCTGGTGGAGCCTTACGCTTAAACAAACGTAAACTTAGAGTAAAAGCATTGCCAAAGAATTTACCTGATTTTATTGAAGCTGATATTTCTTCATTAGAAATCGGAAACAAAGTATATGTTACTGAGCTAGCAAACGAAAGCTACAAATTGTTACACACAGATAATACTGTAGTGTGTCAAGTAAGAATCTCACGTGCTGCAATGAAAGCTGCTCAAGACGCTGCAAAAGCTGAAAAAGATGCTGAAAAAAGTTAAGAATATGTAATATTCTAATCTAGAAAAAGCATTCCAATATGGAATGCTTTTTTGTTTTAGTAAAATTCGAATTTGAATAATTTTTAAGGTTCAAATTTGCCATAAGACACAATAGGTTTTACTTTTACACAAATTTATACAACATGTTTCAGTTTTTTAGAAAACTACTCCGCACAACAACTCGTGCAAAAACATCATTAATTATAGAAGAAACAGATCCTATGAAAAAATTTCTCGTTGTAGGTTTAGGAAATATTGGAAGTGAATACGAAAACACTCGACACAATATCGGATTTAAAATACTAGATTTTTTTGCTAAAAAAGAAGAAATTAAGTTTGAAACTGATAAATTAGGTGATGTAACTACGTATAAATTTAAAGGAAGAACGTTTATATTGTTAAAACCAAGCACGTACATGAACCTCAGCGGAAAAGCTGTCCGTTATTGGATGACGAAAGAAAAAATTCCTGTTGAAAATGTATTGATTATTACGGATGATTTGAATCTTGAATTTGGAACAATTCGTGTCAAAACAAAAGGAAGTGATGGCGGACACAATGGCTTAAAAAGTATCCAAGCACTTTTAAACACAACAAAATATCCAAGATTCCGATTTGGAATTAGTGCCGAATTTGGAAAAGGTAGACAAGTAAATTATGTATTAGGCGAATGGAATACCGAAGAAAATGATAAACTTCCTGAGCGACTCGAAAAAAGTGTAGAACTCATAAAATCGTTTGGAACTGCCGGAATTTCAAATACGATGAATAATTTTAACGGAAAATAAAAAAAAGAGAGAAGCAAATACACGTCTCTCTTCTCAGTTCACTCAATAAATTGTCGGTTTCCTATTGAATAATTATTTTTTTAACACTTACACGCGCGCCATCATTTACACGAACCTTATACATTCCAGCGGAAGCTGAACTCACATTTAATTTTTGATTGAAGTTTGATGTAAAACTATCATATTGTTTCTCAAAAATTACATTTTTTTTAGGCATTATCATAACTTTTCATTATTTTTTCGATACTTATAAAAGTTGAAGCGGTGAACCATTTATTTTCATCCATGAGAAGATTCTTTTTGTAGATTACAAGATTAAAATAACAATCACTATTTTTTGTGATCGGAATTAAATAGTTTTGTAAAAAAGCAACGAATAGTGAATACCATAGATTTTTTTGAAGCATACAAAGCTGAAAATCCAGCTGCAATAACCATCGGAACGTTTGATGGTGTGCATGTAGGACATAGAAAGATTATTGAAAATCTCATTGAAAAATCTGATGGACTTTCCACAATGCTACTTACTTTTTTTCCGCATCCGCGAATGGTGCTACAACAAGATACAGGCATCAAACTCATAAATACAATTGAAGAACGCATACAACTCCTAAACAAAACAGGGTTAGACAACTTAATTGTATATCCGTTTAGCAAAGAATTTTCAAGATTGACAGCAAAAGATTTTGTGCGCGATTTACTAATCGACAAACTAAATCTAAAGAAAATAATTATTGGATACGACCATCGTTTTGGAAGAAACAGAACCGCTAATATTGATAACTTGCGTGAATTTGGAATTGTATTCGATTTTAAAGTAGAAGAAATTCAAGCAAAAGAAATTGACGACGTTACCATTAGTTCTACCAAAATTAGAAAAGCGCTTAACGAAGGTGATATTGCTACGGCAAACGCCTATCTTGGATATGAATTTATGCTAACAGGAGTTGTTAAATCTGGTAAAGGGTTAGGAAAAACAATCAACTATCCAACAGCAAATATTCACATAAGGGAAAGCTACAAATTAATTCCAAAACAAGGTGTATATGTTGTAAAAAGCATCATTGAAAATAGTACGGTTTTTGGTATGATGAATATTGGCACAAATCCTACCGTTAAAGGAACTGAGCAAACAATTGAAGTTCACTTTTTTGATTTTGATGAAAATATCTACGATAAAAACATTCAAGTATCGTTGATAAGTCGCTTACGCGATGAACGAAAATTTCAGTCCGTAGAAAAACTGCAAGAACAATTGCTAAAAGACAAAACACAATCCTTAGCGTTAATTGAAACTTACAATGCTTACTAAATTTCTTTACAAACAAATAGACAATACCAGCCTCGTTGTATTTCGAGTATTTTTTGGGCTGCTCATTGGTTTGGAAGGATTTGGCGCTATTCTCACAGGCTGGGTAAAACGCACATTTATTCAACCAGATTTTACATTTCCATTTATTGGTTTTGAAGGCGTACTATCGCCAATGCATAAAATTCTAAAACAACCGTTACTAGATTTTCATGTATTCGGACTCAACATGGCTGATTATTCCGCTGGTTTCTACTTTTACTTTGCAATCATGGGAATTTGTGGTTTTATGGTAATGCTAGGCTACAAATATCGTTGGAGCATGGGAGTTTTTACGGTATTATGGACGTGTGTATATCTCATGCAAAAAACATCGTACAACAATCATTACTATCTGTTAATATTATTGTGCGTTTTTATGTGGATTGTTCCTGCGCATCGTTATTTTTCGTTAGATGTGAAACGAAATCCTACGCTTAAAAAGATTTCCATGCCCAATTGGTGCCTGTGGATTTTCATTTTGCAATTATTCATTGTGTATACATATGCTTCTGTTGCCAAAATGTATCCCGATTGGCTCAGTGGCGAAGTTGCTAAAAACTTAATGTCTAGCAAACAAACACTTCCTATTGTTGGTTCATTTTTACAGCAAAACTGGGTTCATTACGTACTAACCTATGTCGGAATTGGCTTTGATTTGCTAGTAATTCCACTGTTACTTTGGAAACGTACACGTGTGTTTATCTTTTTTTGTTCGGTAGTATTTCATTTATTCAACTCGTTTGTATTGCACATAGGAATCTTTCCGTACATGTCATTGGCATTGTGTGTTTTCTTTTTTGAACCTGAAACTGTTCGAAACATTTTTCTCAAAAAGAAAGAAGTGTATAAAGGAAATGAAGTGATTGTATCTTCATACAAAAACATTGTAATTCCAATATTTGCACTATACTTCATTTCACAAATCCTCTTGCCGTTGCGTCATTGGACATTTCAAGATAATGTATTATCAACGGAAGAAGGACATCGGTTAAGTTGGCGTATGATGTTGCGTTCTAAAACTGGCTACCTACAACTCAAAGTTGTCGATAAAGAATCCGGAGTTGTTACGTATGTAAATCCAGCAACGTATACATCACCCAAACAAGCAACAAGAATAGCTGTAAAACCGGATATGTTATGGCAATTTGTGCAATTTCTTAAAAAGAAATATGCCGAAGAAGGAAAAGAAGTTGAAATTTATGCAATTGGTCGCATGCGCGTAAACAATCATCCATATCAGCAACTTTTCGATCCTAAAGTAGATTTAGCCGCTGAAGAATGGTCACACTTTTCTCATCATACGTGGTTATTGCCTTTTAAGAGTAAATACGATAAAAATCCAGAATAAAAATCTAATTATTCGCATTTCATTTTCTTTGCTTCCCCAAAGAATACGGAATCAAGTTCAGCACAGACTTCAAAAATCTTTAACGGAAAACAGAAAACAATTTCTATACTGTGGAAAAAAAGTACTCCACATGAAAAACTTAATTTTCAATGATAACCATTTACGATATCAGTAAAAAAGTTTGAGTTTGACTGGTAAAAAATTCTAAGCTAAAAAATAATACGTCAATTATCTTAATTTGACTATTTTTGCATCTTCAATAATCAGCGCGTTAAGGATTGAAGCGACATCCTTTTTGTTTTAAAAACGTCATTACGAGGAGCAAACGACGAAGTAATCTGTTTCTTTTTAACGGATTGCCACAACAAATTCAAAATTTGTCTCGCAATAACAGTATCAAAAAGATATAGCGGAAAGCCTGACCGAAGGGAACGCCAAAAATAAAACAAAATGTTACAATTACAATTTATTAGAGACAACAAGGCCAACATCATAACGGCTTTGAAAAAAAGAAATTTTGATGCCACTGAAATTGTAAACGAAGTAGTTTCGTTAGACGAAGCACGTAGAAGTTTGCAAGTTGAGTTAGACAACACGTTAGCTTCCTCTAATAAATTATCCAAAGAAATTGGGCAATTATTCAAAAGTGGTGAACCAAAAAAAGCCGCGATTTTACGTGAAAAAAGCACACAATTAAAAGCTACTTCAGAGACGTTGAAAAATGATTTAAAGGAGAAAGAAGAAGCTGTTTCACAACTTTTGTATACAATTCCGAATGTGCCAAACGACTTGGTTCCTGCTGGAAATAGTGAAGATGACAATGAAGAAATTTTCAGTGCTGGTGACATACCAACATTGCATAAAGGCGCGCAACCACACTGGGAATTGGCTAAAAAATACGACATCATCAATTTTGAACTTGGAAATAAAATTACAGGAGCTGGTTTTCCTGTATACAAAGGAAAAGGTGCGCGTTTGCAACGTGCATTAATTCAGTATTTCTTAGATAAAAATACAGATGCAGGGTATACAGAATATCAAGTGCCGCATTTGGTCAATGAAGCATCTGGTTTTGGAACTGGTCAATTGCCAGATAAAGAAGGGCAAATGTATCATGTAACTGAAGATGATTTGTACTTAATTCCGACTGGAGAAGTTCCTATAACGAATATTTTTCGTGGCGATTTGCTTAAAGCAGAAAGCTTACCAATTTGTTGCACAGGATATACACCTTGTTTCCGACGTGAAGCTGGAAGTTATGGCGCGCATGTGCGCGGATTGAATCGTTTGCACCAATTTGACAAAGTAGAAATTGTACGTATTGAACGTCCTGAAAACTCATATGCCGCACTTGACGGAATGGTTGCACATATAAAAGAACTGTTAGAAGAATTAAAACTTCCGTATAGAGTTTTACGCTTATGTGGTGGCGATTTAGGATTTACAGCCGCTTTAACTTATGATTTTGAAGTGTTTTCTACCGCGCAAGATCGTTGGTTGGAAATTAGTTCAGTTTCTAACTTTGAAGCATTTCAAGCAAATCGTTTAAAACTGAGAATCAAAGACAAAGACGGAAACAAGCAATTAGCACATACATTAAATGGAAGTGCATTGGCATTGCCAAGAGTATTAGCGGGAATTTTAGAAAATTATCAAACAGAAAATGGTATTGAAATTCCTGAAGTATTACGTAAATATACAGGTTTTGATATCATATCTTAAGCTAAAAAGTTTATACTAATTTATATTTTTTTAAAGATCGACAATGTATTTTGTCGATCTTTTTTGCTTTTAATCGATAATTAAGGTATGTTTGTCATCCAAATCAGAATCAATATATGTTACGTAATCCATAGATTAATAGCTAGCACGTATCATATTAAGAGCTAAACAGAAAATGCTATACACCCAAACCTAGTTTTAAATAGTTTTTAATCTATGGAATTTATAGCTACTAGAAATGCCTGAGCGATTGCTCAGGCATTTTGTTATTATCATGTTTTATAAATTCACAATATCTAACAGTGCCAGCGGTCTAACCTCTAGCGGCTTTGCTACCTAACTTCTACCAACATTACAATTTATTTAACATACTTTATGTTATCTTTGAACAAAAGCTTTTCTATGCGTTATATTTTATGTTTACTCATCAGTTTGGGAATGTACACAACTACATTTGCACAAAATGATGCGTTGGCGCGCCAATATTATGAAAAAGGAGAATACAAAAAGGCCATTGTTGCTTTTGAAAAACTGTATAAAGAATCGCCGCGTAAAGTCAATTACTTCATTGGAATGATTAATAGTTATCAGCAAATGGAAGATTTTAATACAGCTGAAAAATTATTGCTTGAAGCTATTCAGAAGCCAAAATCGAATCCGATACTATTGGTAGAAACTGGCTTTAATTACGATTTAAAACTAGATTCGCTTAGCGCAAAAAAATACTATGAAACTGCAGTTCAATATACCGAATCTAAAATTTCGGCTTCCTATATTGTTGGACGTGCATTTGAAAAAAAATCATTACTTGATTATGCCTTGCGTGTTTATCAACAAGCACGTGCAGCAAATCCTAATTATAACTTCCTCAATAATATTGCTAGAATTTATGGTGAAAAAGGAGACATTGAAAAAATGTTTGCCAGCTACCTAGATTTAATCAAAAACAGAGTTGAACAAAAAGGATATGCACAACGAATCATTAGTCAATTTTTACGAAATGATCCAAATGACGAAAACAACATTCTATTCCGAAAAATACTGCTCAAACGCAATCAACAAGAGCCTAATTTGTTATGGAATGAACTCTTAAGCTGGTTGTTCATTCAGCAAAAACAATACAAAAGAGCTTTCATACAAGAAAAAGCAATTTACATGCAAGGTGATGCTTCTTTGCAACGTATTTTCGACTTGGCGCGTATGAGTATGGAAGATGATGACAACGAAACTGCACGTGAAGTATTGACGTATATTATTGAAAAATCAAATCAAAACGAAACCATCATTCGTGCATCACAATTGTTAATTCAGCTTGATATTGAAACTGTTACAGACGGAAATTACGATGAAATTCAACAACGATTCGACAACTTATTTATAGCATATCCACGCGATTACCGAACGGTTTTATTACAACGCGATTACGCAAACTTTATGGCTTTTCAGAAAAATAAGCCTGATGCCGCAATAGCATATTTAAAAGAAACCATACAGCAACCGCTAAACAAAAGACAATTGGCAACGGTTAAATTGGCACTTGGTGATATTTTGGTATATCAGGAGCAATTCAATCAAGCATTGATATATTTTTCACAAGTACAAACTACATTAAAAAACGATGTTATTGGACAAGATGCACGGTACCGAGTTGCACGAACAAGTTATTACAAAGGTGATTTTGAATGGGCAGAAACGCAATTGAAAGTATTAAAATCTTCGGTTTCTCAATTAATTGCAAATGATGCTCTAAAGCTCAAATTGATTATTTCGGATAATTCTTTAGAAGATTCTACTCAAACTGCTTTAAAAAAATATGCAAAAGCAGATTTATTAGCGTATCAACTAAAAGAAACAGAAGCTATTGCTAAATTGGAAGAAATTTTGCAAAATCACAAAGGTGAAAAAATTGAAGATGAAGCTTTATTAAAACAAGCTGAACTTTATGAAAAAAGAGGCGAATTTGACAAAGCACGTTTAAACTACAAAAAAATCATTCAATTTTTCAAAGAAGATATCTTAGTAGACGACGCGTATTATGCGATGGCAAAATTATATCTCAATCAATTTGATGATCCTGATACGGCAAAAGATTACTTTGAAGAAATTATATTCAATCATCAAGATAGCATTCATTATGTAGAAGCGCAAAAAGCCTATCGGAAATTGCGTGGCGATACTGTGAATTAAGTAAAGATTACACACATAATTCAGCTTAAAACCGTAATTTTGCACTCTAATTACAAAACAAACGTATGTACATTTATAACGTTACCATCAATGTAGACGATAGCATCCATGCAGCCTTTTTAACTTGGATTGAAACACACATTCCTGAAGTAATAGCTACAGGAAAATTTACAAATGCACGACTCGTTCAAGTATTGGTGAAAGAAGAAATTGGAACTACATATGCCGTTCAATACACAGCAACTTCGCAAGACGCTTTAGAAGCTTATTACAAAGAAGATGCTCCAAAATTACGAGAAGAAGGCTTAAAAAAGTTTGGCGATAAAATGCTCGCTTTCCGTACGGAATTAAAAGTAATCAAGGATTTCTAAGCGTACATATCGAATTTTAGCACATGAAGGAGAAAAAATATTATTCACAGCTTGCATACTTTGTAAAAGCAATTTTAGTAATTGTAGTAATTGGAGTTACATTCTACATTATTACAGCATTTTCAGATGCAATAGCTGAATGGTTCAGTATAAAACTACGTAAAAACTTAGTGGTTATTGAATATGTGATTAATGGCTTTTTCGGATTGATAGCGTTCGTTTCCATAGCGATAATTCTTCTTAGAGGAAAACCACAAATAACGCTTACTAATAAAACACTTCGCACCAATCGTTTCAAAAGAGATTTTTCGAAAATCAAATTGTATCAAAAAGGAAAAGGTGGAAGCGAGCCGTATATTATTACTCATGATAAACAACAATTTGACATTGAACTTTCATGGTTTTCTAAAAGAGATCGGAAAGAAATTGAATCTATAATTCTTCGCCAAATAGAAGTTGCAAACGAATTAAATCCAAAAAATGCATGACAGATAAAGTAAGAGCAAAAAAACACTTAGGACAGCATTTTCTAAAGGATGAAGAAGTTGCAGAACAAATTGCAGATACGCTTACCTTACAAGGATATGAAAATATTTTAGAAATTGGTCCAGGAATGGGCGTATTAACCAAATATTTACTAAAAAAACCTGTTACAACATACGTGTGCGAAATTGATTCTGAATCTGTTACATACTTGCAAGCACACTATTTACAACTCTCAAACAAAATACTAGAAAAAGATTTCCTCAAATATGATGTATCACAAACGTTTAAGCAAGAACCGTTTGCCATTATTGGGAACTTTCCATACAATATTTCAACACAAATAGTATTTAAAACCTTAGAGTTACGCAATCAAATTCCAGAATTTAGTGGTATGTTTCAAAAAGAAGTTGCACAACGTATATGTGCGCCACATGGAAACAAAACCTACGGAATTCTATCTGTGCTAACACAAGCATTTTACAATGCTGAATATCTCTTTACAGTGCCACCAGATGTATTCAATCCGCCACCAAAAGTAGACTCAGGCGTGATGCGACTCATACGAAAAGAAAGTTATACACTTCCATGTGATGAAAAATTATTTTTCAGAGTAGTAAAAACAGCGTTTCAACAGCGTAGAAAAACACTTCGTAATAGTTTAAAAACATTCAATCTTTCCAATAATTTAAAAGAAGATGCTATCTTTGGGCTGCGTCCGGAACAATTACCTGTTCAAGGATTCGTAGATTTAACCATCAAGATAGCAAATGATACCATTTAAACTCAGTGACGAACTCATTGCGCAAGTAACACAGCACATTGAGGAAAAAAAAGACACACTACTTCTAGAGCTTCTAGAAGACGTTCACTATGCGGATGTTGCAGAGATTATTGATGAATTAAATCTGGATGAAGCTACATACATTATCAAACTGCTTGATAGTGAAAAAACATCTGATATTCTTACGGAACTTGATGATGATCTTCGTGAAAAAATTCTTGAAAACCTTTCTGCTAAAGAAATTGCGGAAGAAATTGACGAACTTGATACGGATGATGCAGCAGATATTATTTCTGAACTTCCTGATGAACGAAAACAAGAAGTAATTTCCGAGTTAGAAGACAAGGAACACGCCAAAGAAATTGTTGAATTGCTTCGATATGATGAAGATTCTGCTGGTGGATTAATGGCGAAAGAATTGGTAAAAGTCAACGAAAACTGGAATGTACTTACCTGTGTAAAAGAAATGCGAAAACAAGCAGAAGAAGTAACACGTGTACATTCTATCTATGTTGTGGATGATGACGATATTTTAAAAGGAAGACTGTCATTAAAAGATTTATTAACTACTTCTACACGTACCAATATCAAAGATGTTTACATTCCAAAAGTTGATTATGTAAATGTAGATGACAAAGCGGAAGATGTTGCCAAAGTAATGTCTAAATACGATTTAGAAGCCATTCCGGTTGTTGATGAAATGAAACGATTAGTCGGTCGTATTACCATTGATGATATTGTAGATGTTATTAAAGAAGAAGCTGAAAAAGATTACCAATTAGCAGCAGGTATTACACAAGATGTAGAAGCCGATGATAGCATTTGGGAACTCACACGCGCACGTTTGCCTTGGCTTTTCTTAGGATTAGTTGGTGGTGCTGGTGCGGCGTACATCATGGGGTTTTTTGAAGATTACCTAGAAACTCAAACAACCTTGCTTATGTTTACGCCACTTATTGCGGCAATGGCAGGAAATGTTGGTGTACAATCGAGCGCCATTATCGTGCAAGGTTTAGCTAATGACGATCTTAAAGGAAGTATTTCTAACCGTTTAATTAAAGAAATGCTGTTAGCTATGCTAAACGGAATAATTCTTTCCATACTACTATTTGTATTTGCTTGGGTTTGGAGAGGACAAATGGATGTAGCTATTGCCATCTCTATATCACTTTTTGTAGTAATCATCGTCGCAGGAATTATCGGAACTTTCATTCCGTTATTCTTAGACAAACGCGGCATTGATCCCGCAATTGCAACAGGTCCATTTATCACTACAAGTAATGATATCTTTGGAATTTTACTCTACATTCTTATTGCCAAAATGATTATTGGTGCCTAAAAAAGCGAACCGAAGTTCGCTGATTTTAAAGTTATACTCATATCGAATCTAACAATTAAATACGCTTTCGCAAGAAAAATTTACTGAAGGCTGGCAAATAATGGCGTTAGACGTACACAATGTATCAGCCTGTGTTTTTACGGTCATTCCTCCGTTAATAGCATTTGAATTTTGCACGTTTAATTCTGACACTACTGATTTTTTTAATGATAATGATTTTAAATTTTTTTTCATGATATCTAATTTAATGTACCTACTCTTTTTAATAATTGGCTTTTCGGAATCCGCCTTTACTAGTACGTATTAGTAGTTCAAAAATAGCTTGGAGTTTTGAATTTTCAACAGTATTTTCAGATCAGATTGGTATGATTGTGAACATTCGCACGCCGTTTAACATAAGATTAGGATTAAGGACTACTGAATTCTTTGAAGTTGATCGATGTCAATATTAGGCTTGATTAGATAAAAGGAATAAGCTATAAATTCTTGAACAAGATTGGTGATGAAGTTATCAAAATTTCTACGACTTATATGTTCAATTTGATAAACTCATCATAAGCATTAAAAAAAGTGAACCGAAGTTCACTTTTACAAATTAATTGCTATGCTAGTTGCAATAATTAAATACTAGCAATCAGCTGTACGAGGACAAGCCCATTCAGTTATAGGACATCCCCAACCTGTTAAACATCCTGGCTGATTTGTGTTACAGAATGTTCCAGCTCCAGTTTTTCCTCCTTTTACTTCTCCAGCATTTGAAATACTTAACTCCGATACTACTGATTTGTTTAACTTTAACCCTTTGTTTTGTTTTTTCATAATACTAAATTTATAAATTAATGTGTTATTAATAAACTAGCATACATTTACTGATGGTTCACAAACAACATTTACAGAAATAAACACACAATTGTAGTCATACGGAGTAGTTTTACAAAAAGCTCCTGCTCCTGTTCTTCCTCCAATAATTTCTCCTGCTTTCTCAATGTTTAATTCAGAAATTGTAGATTTTTTTAATTTTAAAACTTTGTTTTGTTTTTTCATAATATTATATTTTTTAAATCGTTAATGATGAAACAAATGAAACACTAAATTTGAAGATAAAAAAGGAAAGCAAACCGTGATTATCGAATTAAAGCCATGAAAATCAAGCTTTTAATTAACAATTAAGTTATACACAACTTTCTGTTTATCAATATTTTAAAATAAAACTAAACCGATAATTATCGAATTTAAGGTTACAAACGAAATGGAAAATCATACAATTAGAAAAGCGGTTCCCGCGGATGCAAAATTTATCTCATTATTAGCAAAAATTACATTTTCTGAAACCTTCGGTAATTTATTTCGTGACAAAAGTGACTTGCGTACTTATTTAGACAAAACATTTTCACTTTCAAAAATGACTTCATCCTTACAAAAAGAAGAAAATGTTTTTTGGATTGCCTATGCTGATGAACTGCCTGTTGGGTATGCAAAACTTAAAAAAGAATCACCTGTACCAAACAGTTCGTATAAAAAAGCCGCTCAATTACAAAAAATCTATGTTTTAAAAGATTACTTAGCACATAAAATTGGCACAAAACTACAAGACGAACTTTTCAAAGAAGTACAAAACCTAGAAGTAGAACGTTTATGGCTTTCCGTATTACACACCAACGAACGCGCCATAGGTTTTTACAACAGACATGATTTTCACAAATACGATTCCTATAGTTTCAGCATTGGAAAAGAAGACTTTGTTTTTAATATTATGATGAAAACAATGTAAATTTTTATAGTTTTCTCATAAAATATACATTTTTAAAAAAGTACTATAAAACCATCAAATTTCAGCAATAATCTATTGATGCAGCTTCAACTAGGAGTCAAACTACGCATTATCAAGTACATATCATATAATTATGTAACAAAAAAAATAATATGTGTAAATTAAAAAAGACATATTTGAGTAATTTTACATTCAACCTTAAACAATAATATATTATGATAAAAATACTAGGATTTATACTAACAATCGGAGCCGCTATTGTATTAGCTTTAGGGGTATTTTCAGTTTTTGGTTCTGTAAATATGGGAAATGCACAATGGCCAATGATTATTCTTGGAATCGTTTTCTTCTTTGCAGGAATTGGACTTTTAAAGTATAGAAAAGATACGGACGTTATAGACGCAGAAACCAATGGAAGTTAATCCATTCAACATATAATCAATAGTTTTACACATATTGATTTGCTGATCAATAAAGTTACACAGTAACAGGCTTAAAAACTCTTCAAGAATTGAGATTTTTTCTTAACATTTTGAAGAGTTACTTGTTTTTATACACCAAATCTTTCATTCTTCCTGTTGATAAACATCTAAAATAGTTTTTTATAAAACGCTAAAATCATACAAAAAAAATCTCGTACTTTAGGGTCATGAAAGCAATCAACATCAAAGAAAAATTTCAACTTGTCAACAAACAATGGCATCCACATCAAGTAGCTGTTGTGGACGACATGCAAGTGATTCTTGCAAAAATTCAAGGCGAATTTGTGTGGCATTCACATGAGAATGAAGACGAATTATTTCAAGTTACTAAAGGAACATTATACATGAAATTTCGCGATAAGACCGTTACAGTAAATGAAGGCGAATTTATTGTCGTACCAAAAGGTGTTGAGCATTGTCCGGCAACAAAAAACGGTGAAGAAGTGCATATTTTACTGTTCGAAAAGCTTTCTACAGCGCATACAGGAACTGTACAGCATGAAAAAACGCAAACTGAATATCCTAAAATTTAATTACTTGTGAAAATATTACATCTCGATGAAAATCATCCATTACTCATTTCGCAATTAGCGGAATTAGGACATACAAATCATGAAGATTACTCATCGTCTAAAACTGAAATTGAAGCAAAAATTCATGAATATGATGGGTTTATCATTCGTAGTCGATTCAAGATTGATGCTGAATTTCTAGCAAAAGCAACCAACCTAAAATTTATTGGTAGAGTTGGTGCAGGTTTAGAAAATATAGATTGTGATTTTGCTACAACACAAGGTATCAAACTCATTTCTGCACCTGAAGGAAACCGAAATGCCGTGGGCGAACATGCACTTGGAATGATTCTCTCATTATTTAATAAATTTAACAAAGCTGCTAAAGAAGTTCGTGAAGGAAAATGGTTGCGAGAAGAAAACAGAGGTTTTGAACTAGACGGACAAACCGTTGGAATTATTGGATATGGAAACATGGGAAAAGCATTCGCAAAAAAACTACGTGGTTTTGATGTAAATGTTCTTTGTTACGATATAAAAAATACTGTTGGCGACGAAAATGCTACACAAGTTTCACTTTCCGAATTACAAGAAAAAAGCACGGTTTTAAGTTTACATACGCCACAAACTTCGCGTACATTACAGATGGTAAATGCAGAATTTATCAACGCATTCAAGCATCCGTTTTGGTTTATAAATACGGCACGAGGAAAAAGTGTTGTTACACAAGATTTGGTAAAAGCATTGGCATCTAGAAAAATATTAGGTGCAGGATTAGATGTATTAGAGTACGAAAAAAGTTCATTTGAAAATTTATTCAATGACGATCAAATGCCAGCCGCTTTTCAATACTTAATTGAAGCAGAAAACGTATTACTTACTCCACATGTGGCAGGTTGGACTAAAGAAAGCAAAGAAAAACTAGCACAAACTATTGTAGATAAATTCAAAATATATTTTCATTAATTGTAGTTTCAGAAAAAAACAGATTTCAATACGATGAAAAAAACCATTTTCATTTTCGCGACTTTAATTATTGCTTTGTTGTTGTTATTTCAACTCAGTAAATTTTCTATCATGCAAGGAAATTCATCGTTAGAATTTATTATAGCCTCGATTGCCATCATTTTTTTATTCATTGGAATCTACATCAATAGAAGAAAAGAAAATCCAAATCAAAAACCGACTGCAGTAGCAATTAATCATGCGCAAATTGAAGCATTAGGCTTAAGCAAACGAGAATATGAAGTTTTATGCAAATTGGCACAAGGACATACAAATAAGGAAATAGCTTCTCTCCTATTTGTTTCAGAAAGCACCATAAAAACACACGTTTCAAATGTCTACACAAAACTCGATGTAAAACGTCGTACACAAGCCATTCAAAAAGCAAAAGAGTTGGAAATACTACCAATTTCCTAAAATTACTACCTTAGTATGATCAAATTGGTACTTTCGTATGAGCCGTAATACATGAGCGAATTATACTTTTGAAGTATTCAACAATAAATTTCTATCACATGAAAAATACTGTACTCAAATATGGATTGTATGGCTTCTTAACAGCTACAATTTTATTCTTTATCGCTTTATACTTTGGACAAGGATTGGCATTCAAAACTCAAGAAATTCTTGGATATTCTACCATGATCGCTTCCTTAAGTTTTGTCTATTTTGGAATTAAACAATATCGAAATCACGAACTTAATGGTGAAATTAGCTTTAAAACAGCTTTCATAATTGGTGCGCTTATCTCTATATTTTCTGCCATTGGTTTTGGATTTATGGATGCAATTTATATCACAAAAATCAATCCTGAATTTGCCGAACAGTACTTGGCATATGAATTTAATTTGTTAGATGCTCGAACTGATTTATCATTAGATGAAATTAAATTTGAAAAACTATCACTTCAAAAACAAAGTGAGGCATTTAGAAATCCATTTACAGTATTTTTTATCATGACCATGATGGTTTTTGTAATTGGCGTCATCATTTCATTACTTTCAGCATTAATTTTACACAAAAAAGAATAACAACAACAATTAAAATAACGAACAGATAAAACGAACATACATTTTCATTATTTCAAATTCACACAAAGAAAATGATCAAAATTTAAGTGTGTTCTTTAACATTTAGAAAACGAAAAAAAAGTAAACAGATGAAAAAAAGAGTAACAGGATTAGGTGGATTTTTCTTTAAAACAGAAGATCCAAAAGGACTCAGAAACTGGTATGGAAAACACTTAGGCTTGCCTGTGGACGATTACGGTTGCACATTTTGGTGGAAAGATAAAGAAGGAAACGATTGCTCAACACAATGGAGTACGTTTGCAAAAGACACAACCTATTTTAAGCCAAGTGAAAAACAATTCATGATGAATTTCAGAGTTGAAAATTTAGTTGAATTGTTAGCCGTTTTAAAAGAAGAAGGTGTCACTGTAGTTGGAGATATTGAAGAGTATGAATATGGTAAATTTGGTTGGATACTTGATCCTGAAGGAAATAAAATAGAATTATGGGAACCAATAGATAAAGCTTTTAAATAATTCTTAGTTAAGGAATAAATATTTTGATTGAACAATGTAACAAATTGCTCCTATTATAAACTAATTATAATAAGACAATGATTACTAACACTCTAGAATCATAAAATTCAAAAAAAAACTTTATTTTTAACTTCAATCAAAAAAAAGCTGAATTATGAGTGATGACAACAAAGAATTAGACAAAAAAATAGAAGGCACTGTAAATGAAGCTTCAAAAAAAGCCGAAAACATCAAAGATACAGTAGAAGAAAAAGCGCATGAAATAAAAGATGAAGCTTCAGAAGCTACTGAAAGTAAAATTGATGA
Source organism: Kordia sp. (assembly GCF_965283645.1). GTDB lineage: Bacteria > Bacteroidota > Bacteroidia > Flavobacteriales > Flavobacteriaceae > Kordia. The sequence continues at coordinate 2,637,873 of NZ_CBDIPG010000001.1, forward strand.
AATAAAAAGCGAAGCGAAAGAAGCATTTTCAGATGCAAAAGAAAAAGCTACTGAATTTGCAAACGAAGCGAAAGAAAAAATTAGTGATTTTTCAGATGTAGCAAAAGAAAAAGCAGCTGACTTTGCAGAAGACGCGAAAGAAGCATTTGGTGATGCAAAAGAAAAAGCTACCGAATTAGCAGGTGAAGCCAAAGAAAAAATTGGTGACTTTTCACATGTGGCAAAAGAAAAAGCGGCTGACTTAGCAGAAGATGCAAAAGAAGCTTATGATGATGCAAAAGAAAAAGCTACTGAATTTGCAGGTGAAGCGAAAGTGAAATTGGGAGAATATGCTGATGTTGCAAAGGAAAAAGCAGGCGAATTTAGCGAAGAAGTAAAAGAAGCATATGAAGATGTCAAAGAAAAAGTAAACGAATTTGCAGAAGAAGCAGGCGAACGTATAGAAGGTTTTACAGAAGAAGCCAAAGAAACCATTGAAGAAACAACCAAAAAGACAAAAAGTTTCTTTCAACGGTTATTCGGAAAATAAAACATTGAAAAGCTGGAAAAATTTCCAGCTTTTTTTTATCTTTATTGTAATATTACATTTTATCAAATATTATGGGAATTACAAAAAATCACATCTTTGATGATTATCAAAATGAAACGGCACTTATAACAAAAGTTTTAGGGCATCCTGCACGAATTTCCATCATACAATACATCAGTAAAAACGAATATTGCAACTGCAACGAACTCGTAAAAGCTACTGGATTGGCGCAACCAACGGTTTCACAACATCTTTCCGAAATCAAAAGAATAAAACTACTCAAACAAAAAAATCAAGGGAAAAATATTTTCTATGCTATTGATACTAACTTGCTCAATCAATACCGTAGAACGATCAATGATTTCTTTGTAAAAATCCAAGTTAATTGTCAATCTAAAAACTAATCATTCATTCATTTTACAGCAAAGTAATGTTAAAATATTATTATTTCATCAAAAAGTAAATGCTCCAAATACACTTCTGCTTACATTTGTGATGATCACTAATTCATATTTGAAGATTTTACATCCCAACAAATTGATGTTTTATTCAAATTTTTTTAGCAATCAGCAATAAAAACCTACCATAAAATTATGAAAAATATACTTGTACTTTGCACAGGAAACTCTTGCAGAAGCCAAATAGCACATGGATATTTAAAACATTTTGCGCAAGAAAAAGCAACGATTTATAGTGCTGGAATTGAAACGCATGGCGTAAATCCGAAAGCTGTTGCCATTATGAAACAAGATGGCGTTGATATTTCTCAAAACACATCAAACAACGTTTCTGAATATTTAGATATTGATTTTGACTTTATCATCACGGTTTGCGATCATGCGCATGAAAACTGTCCGTATATTCCAAGCAAAAATGCCAAACGTATTCACCAAAACTTCTTTGATCCATCAAAAATAATTGGTTCTGAAGAGCAAACGTTCAATGCTTTTAAGAAAGCAAGAATTCAAATTAAAGCGTTTTGTGAAGAATTTGTGGCGAAAGAGTTGGGCTAATTGAATATTGAGTTTGTGATTGTGATTGCTAAGCTCATGGGTCTTAGATTTTGTTTTTATTTACAAAAATATCAAATCGAGCATTATTGAAATTAAAATATATTTTTATTGAAAATTCCTAACGAAGCTATCGAGATTCAATAAAAACAATTACCGACTTAAAAAATCAATTTCAAACCATCGTTTGGCAATGGAAATGTGTTGTTTCGACTAAAAAGCTTCTTTTCCTGCGAAAATTAAAATATTTTTGATCGGAATTAGTTTAGTTGTAGATGAAGTCATTTTTGTTATGTATCTGTATTGCCCTGTTTTTCTCTGTTTCATTACAGGGACAAACAAGCAACCGTCGTACAAAAAAGATAGCAATTAAAGATTCTATTCTGTTAGATTCGGTAAGTATCAATCCGTATCAATTTCGGCTGACCGATAAAAAAAATAAACAATTAGATAGCACTTCGTATCGAATTGATTTTAAAAAGGCGATTCTATATTTAGATTTGGCAAAAATTACCACCGATTCCATTCGCGTAAGCTATACAAAATATCCAAAATTTTTAACGAAAAAATATACAGGTTTTAACAAAGATGTAATTGTTCAAAATCCGATTGATATTGATAAAATTGTTTCATTAAAATCGAATCGAGAAGCTTCAGACACACGGCTTTTTGATGGTTTGAATACGTCTGGAAGCATTTCACGTGGTGTAACTGTTGGAAACAATCAAAATACAGTTTTAAACTCTGAACTCGATTTACAGATTTCTGGAAAAATATCGCAAAATGTTACATTGCGTGCTTCAATTCAAGATGCAAACATTCCGATTCAAGAAAGTGGTTATTCGCAACGATTGGACGAATTTGACCAAGTGTTTATTGAACTGGAAAGTAAAAACTGGAAAATTCGTGCAGGAGACGTAAATCTGGAAAATACAGAAACAAGTTTTATGCGTTTTCAGAAAAAAGTACAAGGTGTTGGCGTTGTTGTCAACTTGCCACATGAAAATAGCAAAACGACTATTTTTGGTTCTGGTGCGTTGGTTCGTGGTCGTTATACACAAAGTAGATTTCAAGGACAAGAAGGAAATCAAGGTCCGTATAAATTAACAGGTCCGAATGAAGAATTATTCATTCTAATTGTTTCCGGAAGTGAAACTGTTTATGTAAATGGATTGCCCGTAGAACGTGGAGAAAACAACGATTACGTAATTGATTACAACGCTGGAGAAATTACGTTTACATCTAAATATCCTATTACTTCTGAAATGCGAATTAGTGTAGAATATCAATTTACAGATAACAATTATACACGTTTTGTAGCGTATGGTGGCGCGAAATATGAACAAGAAAAATTTAATATTGCAGGATATATTTATTCTGAAAATGATTCTAAAAATCAGCCAATTCAACAAAATTTATCGGATGAACAAGTTGCTATTTTAAGAGACGCTGGTGATAACAATCAACTAATGACAGCACCTTCAGCGGTGGAACAAGCATTTACTGAGAATCGAATTTTGTACAAAAAAGAAGTGGTTGGCGGTTTGGAAACTTTTGTCTTTTCTAACAATCCGGATGATACTTTGTTTGATGTTCGTTTTTCACTTGTAGGCGATAACCAAGGAAATTATGTCTTGGCAAATGCGGCTTCCAACGGTAGAATTTATGAATATATTGCACCAATTTCGGGCGTTTTACAAGGAAATTACGAACCTATAATTCAATTGGTTTCACCAACCAAAACACAAGTTGCAGTGGTAAAAGGCGCGTACACTCCAAATGAAAAAACAGATGTGCAATTTGAAGTTGGCTTTAGTAATAACGATCAAAATTTATTCTCGTCAATTGACGATGATGACAATCAAGGTTTGGCGGCACAAATAAACGTGCAACAACAATTGCTAGATAAAGATTGGAAGATTCGCAGTTTTGCTAATTTTAATTATATCGATGAAAAATTTCAAACGATTGAACGGTTGTATTCTATTGAATTTAATCGTGATTGGAATTTAGACAATACTTTTAATGCGGGAAATCAGCAATTTTTGGCAACAGGATTGGATTTTTCCAACGATAAAAACGGAACAGCTCGTTACAGTTTTGAATATTTAGATTTTGCCAATAATGCTACAGGAAACCGTCATGTATTGTTGTCCGATTTAACCTTTGGAAAACTTAAAGTACAAACTAACGGAAGTTTACTTACAAACGAAACCGTGACTACAACTTCTGATTTTTTACGCTTGTTTGCGCGTTCTACATATAGCTTTACCAAAAGTTGGGTTGGCGCACAATTGAGCTTGGAAAGCAACGAACAACAAGAAATTGCTACGAATAACTTTACGCCTTTAAGCCAACGTTTTAAGGCATATACAGGTTTTGTTGGTGTTGGAGATAGTTTAAAAATTCATGCAGAAATTGGCTATACCTATCGTGTAAATGATAGTTTACGAAACAATAATTTAGAAAGAGTAAATACGTCTAACACCTATTTTTTACGATCAAAATTAATTCAGAATAAAAACACACAACTTTCACTTTTTGTTAATTACAGAACCTTGAAACAAGAAGATGAAAGCATTGAAAACGAACAATCGTTAAACTCACGTTTGGTATATCAGCAGAAATTATTTAATCAGATTGTATCTTTAAATACGGTATATGAAACCAATTCAGGAACGTTACCGCAACAAGAGTTTACCTATGTACAAGTTGATCAAGGACAAGGCGTTTACACTTGGAATGATTACAATAATAATGGCATTCAAGAGTTAGATGAATTTGAATTGGCGCAGTTTCCTGATGAAGCAATTTATGTACGTGTGTTACTTCCGAATCAGATTTTTATCAAAACGCATCAGAACAAATTTAGTCAGGTAGTGACCTTAAATCCTGCACAATGGAGCAATAAAAAAGGATTCCAAAAGTTTTTATCGCATTTTTACAATCAATCCTCATTTTTAATAGATCGAAAGATTCTTAGAGAGAATAATAATTTTAACTTTAATCCTTTTGATGATAGCGAAGATGAAAATGTATTAGGCTTGAATCAAAGTCTTCGAAATGCACTTTTTTACAATCGCGGAAAGCAAAAATATACAACTTCTTATACGTATTTAAACGCCAAAGCCAAGAACTTACTTTCTATTGGTTCACAGGAAAATATAAACACATCACATCAACTTCAATTTACACATAAACTTGGTAAATTTTGGCTCACCGATTTGATCACAAGTACAGGAAAAACAGAAAGTATTTCTGAAAATTTTCTAAATAAAAACTTCGAAATTGATCTTTTTAAAGTGACACCAACACTTTCGTATATTTTTAATAGAAACAGTCGGTTTAGTGTTTTTTATAAGTATGAACAGAAAGAAAATCAAGTAGGCGATTCAGAATCGTTAACACAACAAAAAATGGGTGTTTCTTTTGCATATAGCAATCAACAAAAAGTAGCGTTGAACGGTGAATTTAGTTATTTCCAAAATGATTTTACAGGAAATGCATTTTCGCCCGTTGGATATCAAATGTTAGAAGGTTTACAACCTGGAACCAACTTCACTTGGAATGTGATTATTCAAAAGAAATTGACCAAATTTTTAGATTTAAATCTCTCCTATTTTGGTAGAAAAAGTGAAACTTCACGCACTATTCATACAGGAAATGTGCAACTACGCGCATATTTTTAATTAAAATAATTCTAAATAAAACGCAACCTTTATAAAAATCGTGTATCTACAATTGGTATGGTTCTTGTTAAATAAGCCACAACAACATTATAAACCAATTATTATGAAAAACAATTTCTTACGAAGCGGACTGCTTCTTTGCCTACTCGTTGTAGGTTTTCAATCACATGCACAAGAAAAAGATGACCAGTATAACGTTGGCGATCGTAAAAACGAAATCCGTTTAGACGTTTTTGACGCTGCATTTTTTTCCGCAATTGATCTTAGTTATGAACGTGTAGATGACAATGCTATCGGTTACGGAGCCTCTCTATTTGTAAATTTTAGAGATAGTGATGATGGTGGTTATTACGAAAATTTTGCTTTCACACCATTTTTCAGATTTTACTTTTTTAATAAAGAAGATTATGGCGCTAAAGGACTTTTTGTAGAAGTATTTTCAAAATTTGCTTCTGGAAACGATTTTGAATTTTTTAATAATGTCGAAGAAGAAGTCGATTACTTTGATGCCGCTTTAGGAGTTGCCATTGGAAAAAAATGGGTAAACAAAAGAGGATTTATGTTAGAGATTTCTGCTGGTGGTGGACGAAATATCGGATTGGATGATAATTCGCCTGAGTTTACTTTTAGAGGTGGAATTTCATTAGGATATAGATTCTAATATTGAATTTAGATTGCAATAAAAGTTATATGAAAAGGTAAAAATAGCGACTTATGAGTCGCTATTTTTTTATCTATTTTAAGCAATTTCTTCTTCTGAATCTTCTTCAAATATGTTGTTTTTGTATTTATTATACAGAAATGAAATGATGAGTAATAATACTCCTAACGACACAAATACAATTGTTTTTGCAATGGTTGTTAAGTGTGCAATGTCGTATAAAAACAATTTTACAAGCGTTATTCCGAAAAGTGCAATGGCGCCAATTCGTAAATATTTGTTCCGTTTCCAAATTCCTAATACAATCACAAATAAAGCATACGTTCCCCATAAAATACTCAACCCGAGTTTATCCGAAGCCGCGTTAGAAGCAATGTCTAACCAATGAATTAATTCACTACTTAAAATACTTAAGATAGTGATATGAAATATTCCATAAAAAATTACTTTTAGGTTCTTTTTGATAAATTCTTGACGCACATATGTACGCGTAGTCATCAATAATAATATTACAAATAAGTATGAAATATATCGAATTATAAGTGCATATATACCCGTATCTATTGATTGCTGCATGTATGCATCTCTGAGTTCGCTTAGCGCGAATAATCCTTGTGTAAGAAATATAAAAATAGCAAACACATTCAACGCAAGTGTAACATATCCGAATGTTTCATTTTTTATCTTTTTGATATTTACAAAGGAAAGAACTGCCAAGAAAAACAACGAATAGTTGATAACCCAAATTATTTTGAACTCTAAGAAGTTATAATTTGAATTTTTGAGTCTATTTAAATTGCTTCCCAACCCAGAATCGATATGTAGTTGATTCCAGTAGTTTGCAATTTCTACTCGAAACGAAAAATATACAGAAAATAAGAAGATACTAGGAATCACAACAGACAAAAACTGCGCTATTGTTTTAGATAACTTTAAAGACGAAGTGTATTCTTTTTTATAAAATAAATAGGTAATATATCCAAAAGCTAGCATGCATAAGAATGAACCTAAGAAATTCATGTTTATAATTGGTAATATTCTCGTTTCTACGGAATAATCATACGAACTTACATACAAAGCTTCCCAATCATGTACAAGACTTAAAAAGGCTAACAGCATTACAGGATATGATAATTTCTCATAGATTTTTATACCTTTTGTACGTCCAACCCAGAACAGTATGGCAGCTTCAAAAACCCATAAGATTGTAACCCAATTTCCGTCAAGCTGAACTGGAATGGCCAATGTAACAAACGTAATGACCAATCCGAAAACTAGATATAGCAAACTTCTATCTGAATCTTTTCGAGTGTACAAAATGTAGCTTACTATTAAGTGTACAAATGCATTTAATAAAGTGAAAATACCCAAAAATTGCGCACCAATTGAATGTCTATTTAATAGTAAATATCCAATACCATACATTAAAAATGTGTTGAATAAAAGTAAGATGATATCAGTTGCATTGTAGGCTTCTTTTTTTATCAACTTATACGCTAAAATTGTAATGTAGAAGATTGCAAAAAACACAAATAAGAACGTCAATGCTATGCCAAAATGATTGTCTATTCTATAATCTGAAACAAACCAAGTAAGGTAGATTAACCATGTAATTCCAAATGATGAACCCAATAATGGTTTCCAATATTTTTTGAATGAAATTGTTAAGATTCCAATATTGATAATGGTCATGTATGAGAATAAAACCAGCACATTTCCAGAATTAGTACTTACTAAAAACGGAACTGCATACGCGCCAACCAAACCAATATGCGCAATAACTTGTCGGTTATATTTTATCGCAGTATAAACGCCAAACACCGTAAATAATGTCATGAGAATAAACGCTAGTAATTGAGGAATTAAACCATAAAAACTAAACGCGGCATAGGTGATGAAATATAAAACTGCAATGCCTCCACTGACTAAAACTGCGCTGTAATTTTCATATTTCTTTTTTAGTTTGATACCAAAACCTAACAATCCAATTCCGCATAAATATCCTAAAATTATTCGTGTTGTTGGTGTAATGAGTTCATGTTCTATAGAATATTTTACACCAATTGCCACACCAATAATTGTGATGATGATTCCTATTTTGTTTAGTAGATTTTCTCCAATAAATTTTTCAAGATTTGATTTTTGAGCAAACGATGCTTCTGCTTTCTTTGGTTCAGGGGTAAACGCCAGAATTGTCTTTTCTGCAACTATTTTCGGGGTTGCAACAGTTTCTTTGGCTACTTTTTCAGGAGTTATAATTGGTTTAGGTTTTTCCTCTTTTGCTTCTTGTTTTTCTGTAATAGCTGACCATTTTGTAGCTTTTAAGGATTCTATTTGAAAACGCAAATCATTAATTTCTCTGGAAAATTGTTGTTGCTTTTTTGACAACAATTCTAGCTTTCGCGTAAGTCGTTGTATAGTTTCTGAATGATCTTGCATGGTTGATTTTTTAAATACTCCGTTCACGAGAATTTCCAAGTGAATATAAGTATCTCTTGTTTGTTTACATACAAATATGAAGCATCATTTTGTATTCTTCAATTCAAATTCTAAATAAAACGGATGATATTATCAATCGTATAATTTCATAGATAATTAATTTTCAATAAATTAAGTGTTTAAAAACAGATGATATTATCTATAAAAAAGAGGTTTTCCAGAAAATTGAAATTTCATCAAACCGAACTTAATTCAGCATGACTTTCAACACTTTTAGAAAACCTCTTTTAGTTGTATAAATTTCTATGAACTACATTTTCATGAGCCAAGCACGCATGTCAACTTCTTTCATGATAATGCTTCGAACATCTTCAATTTTTACACGTTGTTGTTCCATCGTATCTCTATGACGAATGGTTACCATATTATCTTCCAACGTATCATGATCAACCGTGATACAAAATGGTGTTCCTGCCGCATCCTGTCTTCTGTAACGACGTCCGACAGCATCTTTTTCATCGTATATTACATTGAAATCAAACTTTAAATCATCCATAATTTTACGTGCAATTTCTGGCAAACCATCTTTTTTTATCAATGGCAAAACCGCCGCTTTTGTTGGTGCTAATACAGCTGGCAAACGTAAAACCGTTCGTTCAGAACCATCTTCCAATGTTTCATCTATTAATGAATTTGAAAAGATTGCTAAAAACATACGATCCAATCCAATAGATGTTTCTACCACATACGGAACGTAGCTTTCTTTTGCTTCATGATCAAAGTATTGCAACTTTTTTCCTGAATGCTTTTCGTGTGCTTTTAAATCGAAGTCGGTACGTGAATGAATTCCTTCCAATTCTTTAAAACCAAATGGGAATTTAAATTCAATATCTGCCGCGGCATCTGCATAATGTGCTAATTTTTCATGATCGTGAAAACGGTAATTCTCCGCGCCCATTCCTAATGATAAATGCCACTTCATACGGTTTTCTTTCCAAGCTTCATACCATTCTTTTTGTGTTCCTGGTTTTACAAAGAATTGCATTTCCATTTGTTCAAATTCACGTTGTCTAAAGATAAACTGACGTGCCACAATTTCGTTACGGAATGCTTTTCCTGTTTGTGCTATCCCGAAAGGAATTTTCATTCTTCCAGTTTTTTGCACATTTAAGAAATTTACAAAAATACCTTGTGCAGTTTCAGGACGTAAATATAAGTCCATTGCCGTATCTGCGGAAGCACCTAATTTTGTTCCAAACATAAGATTGAATTGCTTCACTTCTGTCCAGTTTTTTGAACCCGAAACTGGATCTGCAATTCCCAACTCTTCAATTAATGCTTTTACGTCGTCTAAATCTTCATTCTCTAACGATTTTGCTAAACGAGCAAGAATTGTGTTTATTTTTTCTTGATAGCCTACAACACGACCGTTTGTAGTTACAAATTCTTCTTTATTGAAAGCATCACCAAAACGTTTTGCCGCTTTTTTGACTTCTTTTTCAATTTTTGTTCTAATTTTTTCACAATAATCTTCTACCAAAACATCTGCGCGATATCTTTTTTTAGAATCTTTATTATCAATCAAAGGATCATTAAACGCGTCCACGTGCCCAGAAGCTTTCCACGTAGTTGGATGCATTAATATTGCGGCATCAATTCCAACAATATTTTCATTCATTTGCACCATTGCTTTCCACCAATAGTCGCGTATATTTTTCTTTAACTCTGCTCCATTTTGAGCATAATCGTATACAGCACTTAACCCGTCATAAATTTCACTTGATTGAAATATATAACCGTATTCTTTTGCGTGCGATACTACCTTCTTAAATTGATCGTCTTGTTTTGCCATGGCGCAAATATAAAACGTTTGTGAATTAGCTACAAGCTATTTTTGCGCGATATATACAAAAGCTGGCGGAATGTTAAAAGCTTCAAAGGATAATTTCACATTATCATGAAATACTTCCTTTAGTTTTTTGTAGTAAGTAAGACTGTATTGGTATTGAACAAATAAGCTATTTTTTTCCATGATTTTGTAAGAATTATCAAGGATGCGGTCACTTATTTCTGTTGGAATGTTGGTTAATGGCAAGCTTGAAATGATACAATCTGCCTTGTCATATCCGTGTTTTTTTAGAATTGATGCAACATCTTCCGCTGATACTTTTTCAATAACTAATTGAGAATGCTTGATTTTGTCTAAAGATTCAATAAACTTCTCGTTAATTTCAAAAGTAATTAGTTTAGTGTGTGGTTGAATTCTTTTTAAAATTTCTTTAGTGATGATTCCATTTCCTGGACCAAATTCTACAATAACTTTTACCGTAGAAAAATCAATATTTTTAACGATTCTGCGCGATAAAAATCGTGAACTTGGGAAAATAGTTCCCGAAGTTTTGATATCGCGTATTGCTTCTCTAAAAAATTTTAATCTATCCAATGGAAGAGATTTTTAGTATGACTGATGAATGTTTTTGAATATAACGCGAAGTAAAGAAAATATTCAGAAAATCGTGCCTTTTTTGCACTATTCTTTGCATTTTTTAAATGTGAAAATTGGTAACTAAAGAAAATTACTACTGAAAGTAGCTAGAGTTCAAATTTCCGCCTTGTATTGTCCCTTCATGCTTGCGATGTAATTCACGATTGGTTTTTCGTAACGCAAGCAATTGTTTTCGATAACTAATAATACTATCGTAGTCTAAAACAGATTGCTCTACTTTTTTGAGTAATGCTTTTGCCTTTCGCCTTTCAGATTTCAAAATTGAACGATCTGCTGTATTTATTTTGGCTAAATGATCGTAATTTTTAATGATGTCCATTAATTCTTCACGAACCAATACTTTTTCATTGTCAAGATAATTGTTCTTTTCTTGAGTATCATTATAATTGAAGACAGAAATTAGCACCATTGATACAGTCATTGCCGCTAAAGCAATCAGTAATATTTTTTGAATTGTATCTTTTGTGATGCCACTCATAAAAAAAGTAGTACTTTTAGTTTAAATATGTTAAAATTTTAACGTTTCAAGTTGGTAAAGATATTAAATTATATTGTTTCTGCCTTTTTTCCAGCAATTTGCTTAGGTTGTTCTGATAAATTATTACATCAAGAACAGCATATTTGCACACATTGTCGCCATAATTTACCTTTTACTTCTTATCATAAACATGCCCAAAATCCTGTACTGAATAGCTTTTACGGACGTGTATTGCTACAAAATGCAACGGCATTACTACATTACAAGAAAAATGGAATGGTACAACAACTTTTGCATCAACTTAAGTATAAAGGACAACAAGAAATTGGCACTATTCTTGGAAATTTACTCGGAAACGACTTAAAAAGTGAAACTTCCTATGAAACCATTACACATATAATTCCTGTTCCACTACACAAAAAACGATTGCAAAAACGCGGCTACAATCAAGTTACAACTTTTGGACAACAGCTGGCAACACATTTAAATGCAACCTATGTTGATGATGTGTTGGTAAAAGTGAGTAATACAAAAACACAAGCATTTAAAAAACGTACAGCGCGTTGGATGACAGCACAACACTCTTTTGAAATTGAAAATTTTGGAAAATTAGAAAACGCACATATTCTTCTTGTGGACGATATTATTACTACAGGCGCAACGTTAGAAGCCTGCGCAAATGCGCTCAAAAAAATTCCAAATATTAAAATTAGTATTGCAACTATGTCAATAGCAAGTTAAATCGTTCGTATGTCCCAAAAATAATTAGTTTATTTGTACCACATTATTTTTAGTTATCGTTAATGAAACATCGTTTATTATTTTTCAGCATTGCAACATTCATCTTTTTATCTTTGATAAATTGTGCCAAACGAGGAGTTCCTACAGGTGGAGAACCTGATACTGAACCGCCAAAAATGGTAAAATCGCAACCTGAAGAGTTTACTACTAATTTTGATGAAAAGCGGATTCGAATTTATTTTAATGAATATATTAAAGTGAAAGATATTCGCAAGCAATTAATTATCTCGCCACCTATAAAAGAAGGTGGTTATACTGTATATCCGCAAAGTGGCGCTAGCAAATATATTGATATCCAAATTCTTGATACACTTCAAGATAATACTACATATTCTTTTAATTTTGGACAAAGTATTGTGGATAATAATGAAGAAAATCCATATAAATATTTTAAATATGTATTTTCTACAGGATCATACATTGATTCCTTAGAAGTTGGCGGCGCCATCAAAGATGCATTGAATAAAAATCCTGAAACGTTTGTTTCTGTAATGTTGTATGAAATAGATTCTACCTATAACGATTCTACTATTTACAAACAAACGCCAACGTATATTACAAATACCTTAGATAGTGTTTCGGACTTTAAACTTTCAAACTTGCGCGCAGGAACATACAAGTTAGTTGCCATGAAAGATGTTGCCAGCAATTATCTATTCAATCCAAAAACTGACAAAATTGGATATGTTGAACAAGAAGTAACTGTTCCAACAGATTCTACATATACAATTACGTTGTTTAAAGAAATTCTTGCTTTTAGAGCGACACGTCCTGCACAAATTTCCAAAGAAATGATTGCATTTGGATATGAAGGTGAGAATAAAAATATGAAGATTGATTTACTGTCGAAAGTATCCGATAGTTTCCGATATAAAATTACGCAAGATCCCGAAAAAGATACCTTACGTTATTGGTTTAAGCATTTAACACCTAAAACAGATTCATTGATTTTTAAAGTATCTAATGATGCATATGAGACAGAGTTTACGGTAAAAATGAAGGATTTAAAAGGTGATTCTTTACGACTGAAACCAAATCACAGAGGAAGCATTCCGTTGAATGATGATTTTAGTATAAGTGCCAATACGCCAATTGTTGCTATTGATAAAAGTGTCATTTCAATTCAAAATAAAGATTCCGTTGCAGTAGAATTTACTTCGAAATTTAATGAAGAAAAAAATAGCTTAGACATTTCTTTTGAGAAGGAAGAAAGTCAGCGTTATACGGTTACGATGTTGCCAAAAACAATTACAGATTTCTTTGAAGAAGCCAATGACACGTTGAGTTACAGACTCACAACAAAAGAAACAAAAGAGTATGCAAATATTAAATTAATACTTCAAAATGCTAAAGAATACCCTTTAATTATTCAGGTTGTAACGGAAAAACTTGAAGTCATTGCTGAAGAATATGTTACAGAACCAAAACCCAGCTATGATTTTCTAAACGTTGAGCCTCAAAATATTTTTATTCGTGTGATACTTGATTCCAATAAAAATGGAAAATGGGATACGGGAAATTACTTGAAAAACATTCAACCTGAACGTGTTATTTATCATCCTGAGAAGATGAAAATTCGCCCTAATTGGGATTGGGATGCAACGCTTATTTTTAAGTAAGTATTCGCAAAATAGTATGAGATTCTGAATCAAGTTCAGAATCACGCCAACTCAAATTGAGTAATTTACTAAGCAAATAAGAAAGTGTCTTTATCATCTAAAAACTTCAACTTATTTCTATACGTTTCAATGTTAGTTTTTGTAAGTGTTACAATTGCAGTTTCTTCTTGGTTTGGTTCAATATTCGTTAATTTTTCACCCAACACATCATACGCCGCAGAATGTCCAGAATATTGATGCGAATTTGCGTCGAGTCCTACTCTATTCACACCAATGCAATAACTCATGTTTTCAATTGCACGTGCTTTTAGTAACGCGTCCCAAGCATTAATTCTCGGTTTTGGCCAATTGGCAACATACAACAATATATCATAATTTTCCACATTTCGAGCCCAAACAGGAAAGCGTAAATCGTAACAAATTAGTGTACAAATTTTCCAACCTTTGTATGTAATTATATTTTTTGAAGTTCCAGCTGTGTATACTTCATGTTCGCCGGCTAAGGTAAATGTATGGCGTTTATCATAAGTTTCTACGTTTCCAGAAGGCAATACAAAAACAGATCGGTTGTAGTGATTTCCGTGTTCCGAAATGACCAAACTTCCTGTAATTGCGGTATTCTTTTCTTTTGCTAGCTTTTTTAACCAGGTTAACGTTTCACCAAGCATAGTTTCGGCAATATGTGCTGGATTCATAGTAAAACCTGATGTAAACATTTCGGGCAACACAATCAAATCGACAGCTTCAGAAATAGCATGTATCTTTTCACCTAATTGTTTTCTATTTTCCGCTGGATGTTCCCAAACAAGGTTGGTTTGTATAAGAGCTACTTTTAATTCTTGGCTTTCCATTTGATACTTTTACTAATTTATATAATAGTTCAAAAAAGTATTCTCAATACAGTTTTTCTATTTCGCATAAACGCGCTATAAAAATCAATCGAATTGACGTTTTCTTTTGTAAAATGTCCTATCGAAAATCACAGAAATACTTTCTACATATAAAGGTACTTATTATTTTCAGTTGATTTCTAACACTTCAAATAATCTTGCTTTAAAAGTTCTGCCAACAGGAATACGTTTGTCATAAATATATACTTCGTTTCCTGTAATTTTCTCTACATGTTTTACATTTATCACAAACGATTTATGAATTTGGATGAATTGATTTTGCGGTAATTTTTCTTTCCACGTTCGCAAACTTGCAATGAAAGATAATTTTTGCTGTTTGCTGACCAATGTTAAATAATTTCGTTCCGATTCGACATAATAAATATCTTGAAATTGAATTTTATGAAAGGTTTTATCAACGTTTAAAAATAACGTTTCTGAAGGTGTTTTTACTGTTTCTGTCACCGCTGCTTTTGGTTGATTTCGCTGTGTTTTTTGAATTGCTTTTAGGAAACGTTCCAATGAAAAAGGTTTGACTAAATAATCAATAATTGTTTCAAATTCGAAACTTTCCACAGCATAATCAGGATATGCAGTTGTCATGATAATTGTTGGTGGATTTTTGAGCGTTCGCAGAAAACTCAATCCAGAAATATCTGGTAAATTGATATCTAAAAAAATTACATCAATAGCTTCCGAATGTAACGTATCATATGCTTTCAAAGCAGCATTAAACGTTCCAACCAATTCCAAATATGACACTTTACCTATGTAACTTTTCAGAATGCGTTGTGCAGGAATTTCATCTTCAATTATGATACATTTCATGAGAGTTTTAGTTTCAAAGTGACACAATATTTTTCAGCGGCATCAATCATAAGCTGATAGTTATCTTTATAAATTAATTCCAGTCGCTTTTTTAAGTTTTGTAGTCCAATTTTATCTTCTTCTGTTTCCCTAGTCGGATCAAACACATTTGAACATTTACACACTAAAACAGCATCTATCACCTCAATTTTTAAATCAATTACACTATCGATTGTGCTATGTTTAAAGGCGTTTTCAATAATTGTAATTAACAACAAAGGCGCAATCATATAATCCGCACGATCAATCGCTGTTGCATATTGAATCGTTTTGATGCCTTCTGTCCGAATTTCTTGAAATTTAATATAATTATCTATAAAAGTGAGTTCTTTTTCCAACAAAACAAACGTGGCATTGCTTTCATACAACACATGTTTCAGGTTATTTGAAAGCATTAAAATCATATCAGGAACTTGCGCAGGTTTTTCTAACGAATACGAATAAATAGTGTTTAAATTGTTGAATAATACATGCGGATTTATCTGCGATTTTAAAAATTTCAACTCCATTTCAGTGTGTTTTTGCTGAATGGCTTCTACCTCATCTTTCTTCTTTAAATACCGAAATAACATCCAAATAAAAGAGAAAAATATAATGGGTACAATGGTTTGCCAAACATAGTCCGACAAGCATTTTACCACACTACAACCACATTCCGCAAAGACATTACAATATAATTGTGTCGCCAAAAAACTAATCAATGTAATTAGTAAAATGTACAACGTATACCACTTTTTCTTTTCAAAAAAAGGCAATAATAAAAAATCGTTTACATATACGATAATCACTAAAATAGATAAGTATTGCAAAAATGGATTTTCTGTCCAATAATAATCTGAAAAGTAAAATAAAGAAACAAAAATGAACAATGTCCAGAATAAAATGTGAATCAGAATTTTAGAAATTCTATAGCTAAAAAAGTTCATGTTGGTTTTTTTACAAGCAATCAAAGTACTAAGAAAGCTAGAAATGATCAAATATAAGCGGACAAAATACACGCTTTGTTGTATAAACTTCTGTTTTTGGCACAAGAAATACATCTTTTCCAAAAATGCTTTTTATAAAGGTATCTGTGCATGCTGTACACTTTTTTAGTGTATTTGTTTGAGTTGAACGAGTTTTGACATATCAATTTAAAACAACCAAAAAATGAACAGACTTTTTACAACATTAATGACACTTTTTTTATGTCAAATATTGCTTTCGCAAGAAGTAAATCAAGTTACAAAAGATACTAGAGGACGCGAAAAAATGTTAGGCGAAATTACGAAAGAAGGATTAACGTCTAATACTTTTGACAAGTGGTTTACACCAAATTATGAAGCGTACGAACCTGATGCGGAAATTATAACAAAGCTACAACGAAAGCTTAAAAAATATACGATTACCATTTTTATGGGAACTTGGTGTGGCGACAGCAAACGTGAAGTGCCAAAGTTTTATAAAGTGTTAGAAGATGCCAATTTTCCAGCCAATAATATTCGTGTTGTTGGACTTAATAACGGTCGCGAACACTACAAACAAGGTCCAAATGGTGAAGAAAAAGATATGAACATTCATCGTGTACCAACATTTATTGTGTATACTAAAAAAGGCAAAGAAGTTGGGCGTATTGTAGAGCATCCTGTGGAAAGTATGGAAGCTGATTTGTTGAAGATTTGTCGTAGAAAATCATACGAACATAACTATCAAGTTGTAACTGAACTAGACAATATTTTCAAGAAGAAAGGTGAAAACTATGTTACAGAAAACGTAGAAAAAGTGATTTCCAAACTAAAGCCGTATTTAAAAAATTCAAGAGAATTAAATACGTATGCATATATGTTGCTTCGCTCAAAAGCAAAAGAAATTTCAAAAGCGATTACCGTTTTTAAAATGAATATTCAATTATTCCCAAAAGATAAAAACTGTTATGATAGCTTGGCTGAAGCGTATTATGAAACAAAAAATTATAAAAAGGCAAAGGAAAATTACGAAAAAGTATTGGCGTTAGATGCAAATGATAAAAATGCTAAAATGATGCTTGCTAAACTGCAGTAATAATAAATATCAACGCAAAGTTTGTTTGAAAGCAACGCTTCTCCTTGTGAGATTATAGCGTTGCTTTTTCTTTTTAAAACAACATGCTATTTTTATTATTCTTATTTTAGACGTCATTCGTTTTTATGACGAATTGCTGAAGTTGTTCTACCACGATTTCTATTAGTTTTAACACATAACATATATTGAACTACATTTTCTAAAAAAAAGGTTTATGACGCGAATAGTTGCTAAATTTTTGATTTCCATCATTGTATTTATAGTTACTTTTTCTTTTTCAGCGCAAGCGCAAGAACTTTCAGAAAACACGTCCCTTTCGGAAATGTATCATTTTATTGTAAAACAAAAATTTTCAGATCCACAAGCGGCAAAACAAAATGCAACAACATTACTTCAAAAGAGTGAAGCCGCTAAAAACTTAGAATATATTTTTAAAGCCTATTATCAGCTTGCACGAATTGCCAATATTCAGGGAGATTACAAAACAGGAATGTTATATGCAAAACGTGCCGAAGATGTTTCGAAAGTGATGAAAAATGATGTGTTTATAAGCAAAGCGCTAATCACAGTAGGAAATACGTTTGTCTATACTGGAGATGATGAAAATTCATTAGTATATTATTTACAAGCGTTAAAATATGCTGAAAAAAGCAAACACATTCGGAATCAAATTATAGCGCGTGGTAATATTGCCAAAGTAAAACGCAATGTTCATTTTGATGAAGAAGCGTTAAAGATGTTTCGGAAAAACTTCAAGTTGTGTCATGAACACGGACTTGAAAAAGAAACCATAGGAATCAACACCTATTTAGGATTGACAGGTACGTTTTTAACCTTATCACAACCAGATTCTACGCTGTTTTATGCAACATCAGGACTTACATATGCGACCATAAATAATGATGTTGAAGGACAAAGTTACTTTTATATTGATATGGGAATTGCGTATTATATGAAAGGTGAGTTTGAAAAAGCGAATACTTATTTAAAGAAAGCAGAAGCAATTACACTACAATTAAAGAACAAAAAACGGTTGGTAGAAGTGTATTATTATATTGGAAAATCGTATGTTGGATTGAAAAATAATACAAAAGCAATTGAATTTTTAGAATTGACAAAAGAGACCGTTTCTCAAGAAAATACGACTAAAAATACACTAAAATTTAATCCGCATATTTTATTAAAAACACATGAATTACTCGCGGATGTGTATAAAAAAGAAGGTGAAATTGAAAAATCGAATGCAAGTTTTGAACACTACAAAACACTTGACAAACTAAAAGACATTGATCGTACAAATGTATACGAAACCTTATTAGACAATGCGAATAAAGAAAATGAGGAATTGAGTACTTCAGAATCTCGATTGAAAGATACTGTCAAAATTGTTTCAATTGCCGCATTATTAGTGTTATTATGTTGTTTCTATTTTATCTGGAGATTTATAAAAGTGCGCAAGAAGAATAAAATTATTTTTGAACAATTATTAAAAAAAATTGAAAGCGAAAGTCAACAAAAGAAAAAGACTGACGTAATCATTCATGATAAAAAAGTTCAAGAAATTTTAGCGCGTTTGGACAAACTTGAAGCATCATTGTATTTTTTAAATAGTAATTGTTCTTTGCAAAATGTAGCAAAAAAAATAAAAACGAACACAAGCTATTTATCAAAAATTATTGGTGTACATAAGCAGAAGAAATTCACGGAATATATTAACGAGTTACGCATTCAATATGTATTAAAACGTTTGAAAGAAGATTCTAAGTTTCGAAAATATTCTATCAAAAATATCGCTGAAGAAATTGGGTACAAAAGTACCAATTCATTCACAAAACACTTTAAAGCACATACCAAATTATATCCTTCATTTTACATTCAAAATTTAAATGAAAAAGAGAAAAAGGAACACTCAAATTTATAAATTTGAGTTGCACTCCAAATACAACATGTGCCCTACTACTTAAAATATGTTTATTTTCAAACCGAAAACTTAAACTTTAAATAATTAATTATGAAAACAAAGAATTTAAAAACTATGTATTTAAGAAAGCGTTTAATTGCGAATATGGAAGCGAACCAATTAGAAGCGCTAAAAGGTGGAACTCGCCCTGGAAGTAATAAATTTGACTCTGTAGACCTTACAATTTGTCCTGGGCAAATGGTTTGTGAATTCAATATTTCTGAATAAAGAGTTTTACAAACATAAAACACTAAAAACCAATACATAACCAGAAGATTATCTTCTGGTTTTTTTGTGCGCAAATTCGTAAATTTTTTATATTTCTACTTATATACTCCTGTAACTATACGTGTTTGTTATTTATCTTGATATAATTAACAAAATCTTAAAAACGTATACTCATGAAGAAAAAGAACCTAAACAAAGAATTTACTTTTGACAAGCTTGTGTTTAAAAAAGAAAAGATTTCTGCAATTACGCCTACAAGTACTAGCAAGGTAAAAGGAGGTAATATGTGTCACGATACAAATTGTACCATGGATCCGTGTCCTCCGTTTTTAACTACACGAATTTACAGTGGTGGAAGTATGCCTGAATAAATTTTAAAAAACAATTATTTAAAAACTTAACAAATAGAAATATCATGAAAAAACAACTTAGAAAATTAGCATTAAATAAAAAGCAAGTAAGTCAATTAGGGCAACAATCATTAAAAGGAGGAACACTGCCTTGGCAAACACCAACTCGCTCATGTTTTGATTGTGGCGAAACTACACATCAAACAGGATCTTGGTGTCTTACAGGAAACCAAACAAACTGTCAATAGCATACAACATCATATATAGTTATAAAAGCTTCTCGTTTGAGAAGCTTTTTTTATGCAGAAAAACTTCAAAACAAGATGAATATATTTTATTATTACTACTTTTAACTCCTTTACGCTTCTCTGTAAAAGTTATGCCTAAAATATTCCACCGACATTTTAATATGCTTTTATAAAAGAATATAGTATTTCCATTAAAAAGAGTTTTATGATACGAAAGATGGCAAAATTTTGGAATTTTATTGGTTTCGTACTTATAGCTTCAACCATTTTGGCTCAGGAAATGCCCGAAAATGCTTCTTCTAAAGAAATGCTAACTTTTATCATTCAGCAAAAACATTCCAATCCAGATTTAGCCAATAAATATGCGCAAATTCTTCTCGAAAAAAGTAAACACGAAAATAACGAACGAGGAATTTACAATGCATACTTTCAAAAAAGTCGTATTGCCAATATAGAAGGTAATTATTCGCTCGCCATTAAATATTCAGATTCGGCAATTGTTTCTGCCAATCTATTTAAAGATGAATTTTCAAAAGCAGTTGCTTTTCTAGCTAAAGGAAATGCAATTGTGTATTTAGGAAATAACAAAGAAGCATTGGCAAACTATTTGAAAGCGCTCGATATCGGAACAACATCAGAAAAAATTGAATTAATTGTTCGTGCAAAGGCAAACATTGCCAAAGTAAAAAGACGCATGGAATTTTACGAAGAAGCGTTGGAAATTTATAAAAACAATGCGCTTTTGGCTGAAAAACATACGTTTAAAGATCCGCTCATTGTCATTAATTCATACATGGGAATTGGCGGTACATTTTTACGTCTGCAACAACCAGATTCTACCTTGCAGTATTCGAAAATTGGATTGCAAAAAAGCTTGGCAATTAATGATGATGAAGGTGTAAGTTATTTTTATATCGATATTGGTATTGCATATTTTATAAAAGGTGATTTTGAGGTTGCGATCAATTATTTGAGCAAAGCTGAAAAAATTACCAAAGGATTAAACAATCAAAAACGATTGACCGAAATTTACTATTACATAGGAAAATCGTATTATGAATTGAAAACGTATGAGAAAGCAATTCAATTTCTAAAAAATGTAGAAACTATTGTTGCGACAAAAAATTCTACAGATAAAAACAGTTTCAATCCGCCAGAATTATTAGGTACGTATCGTGCGTTGGCAAACTCGTATGAACAATTGCAAAATAATGAACAACATTTGCAATATGCAGAAAAATATATTGAGCTCAACAAGTACAATGAAGTTCAAAATATTGAAGTACTAAAAGAGTTGTATGAAACCGTTCGAAAACAAAATAATGACTTATCATCCTTAACGTCTAAATTAGAAAATCGTTTACTATATGCGATTCTATTTATAATTTTTGTCTTAGGATTGTGCGGTCTCTTTTTGTTTAAATTTTTTAAGATTCGAAAACAAAACAAGATCATTTTTGAAAAACTAGTATTGCAAATAGAAGCTAAAAAAGTTCCAGAAAAGAAAACTAATATTATCATAAAAGATAAAAAAGTAGAAGCCATTTTGGAAGGTTTAGAAAAGCTAGAACAATCGTTATATTTTCTAAATAGCAATTGTAATTTGCAAAATATGGCTAAAAAAGTAAAGACAAATACAACCTATTTATCTAAAATAATAAGTACTTATAAAGAAAAGAAATTTTATGAATACATCAACGAGTTACGCATTGAATATGTGTTGAAGCGACTCAAAGAAGATTCAAAATTTCGGAACTATTCCATCAAGCATATTGCGGAAGAAATTGGATATAAAAGTACAAACTCGTTCACAAAATACTTCAAAGCACACACAAAAATCTATCCTTCGTATTACATTAAAAATCTTGAAGATACTGTTAAAAATAATGACTCAAATTAACTAATTTGAGGTGTCAATACTGCGCGAAAATTACATGAATAGACTATCTTTCTAGTAGAAAGTTCATTTTAAAACCAAATACTTATGAAAGTGAAAACTTTACAGAAGATATATTTTAAGAAATCGACGATTGCTAG
This sequence comes from Kordia sp., assembly GCF_965283645.1. Classification (GTDB taxonomy): domain Bacteria; phylum Bacteroidota; class Bacteroidia; order Flavobacteriales; family Flavobacteriaceae; genus Kordia. Next base: position 2,660,225 of record NZ_CBDIPG010000001.1, read on the forward strand.
AATTAATGAAGCTACTGTTCATCAACTAAAAGGTGGTACACGTACACTTGATGAAGAAAAAAGTGGACTTGGTTCATTTTGTGCAGGAAATCAATGTTTTTAATATATATACTTACGAATTCACATGTAAAAATCGGAAGGAATACTTCCGATTTTTTTATGTCTAAATTTTAAAACAACACATTTTTTTAGGCTACCTCAACTGCTTTAATTTTTGATTTTCTTGCGGAAGCAATCTTTTGAATTCCTCTATTTCAATGATACATTTACAAAATCAAAATCACGTATCGATTCATAAAACAATAGAAAAAGTACGTGTAGTGAACAATAATTATTAATTATAATTTTTTAACCTTAAAAAGTAAAATCATGAAAAAAAAGAATTTAAAAAACCTACGATTATCAAAAGAGAAAGTGACAACTTTTCAAGTTAACAATTCAGTTAAAGGAGGATATACACCTGTTATTTCTGTAGAACCAGAGTTTTGCAACTTTACTTACAACAACTGGTGTTACAAAACTGGAGCGCCAGGAATTTGTACGGCTGCAAAATAGTAGTAAGTATAACTAGATAATTGTAAAAGCTCTTGAACTATTCAGGAGCTTTTTTTATGATTCAAAATTGATACATTAAAGCCTCATTACGAACAATCGTGAAATAATTTGTTACTCAATGAAACAGATTGCCTCGAATTTCTATAAAATTCTCGCAATGACGAAGTAATAAAGAAGAATCGTTTGTGAAATTATCCGTTGGTTATTTGTTTATTTCTTCTCAACTACGCTCGAAGTGACAATATTGACTTTATTTAAATACGATTCAAAATTTCTGCGGCTTGTTGTACTGTTTCTTCCGTTTTGGCAAAGCAGAATCGCAACAATTTATGATCTTCTTTATTGGTGTTAAACACAGAAAGTGGAATAGACGCAATTTTGTATTCTCGCGTTAAGCGCTTGGCAAATTCGGTATCCAATTCATCTGTAATATTTTCATAAGATAATACTTGAAAATACGTTCCTTGTGATGGTTTCCATGTAAAACGTGAATCTTTGATGGCATTTAAAAAATAATCTCGCTTTCGCTGAAAAAAACTCGGAAGTGCTTCATAATGTGCTGGATTTTTGAGGTACTTTCCAATACCAATTTGCATCGGATGGTTTACAGAAAACACATTGAATTGATGCACTTTTTTAAATTCGTCCATCAATGCTTTTGGCGCCACACAATAGCCCATTTTCCAACCTGTATTGTGAAAAGTTTTCCCGAAAGAAGCTGTGATAAAAGCACGTTCGGCTAGTTTCGGATACAAAGCCGCACTTTGATGTTGTGCGCCATCAAAAATAATATGTTCATACACTTCATCACTCAATAATATGATATTTGTGTTTTCTAAAATTGATGACAACGTAGCCATATCTTCTGTAGACAAAACCGTTCCACTCGGATTGTGCGGTGTGTTGATAATCATTAACTTGGTATTGTCATTAATTTTACTGCGAACTTCATTCCAATCCATTGAAAATTCCTTTCCTTTTAGTTGAATTGGCACTACTGTTCCTCCGTTTGCTTCCACGGCTGGCGCATAACAATCGTAAGCAGGTGTAACTATGATAACTTCATCATTTGGGCGTACAAATGCACTTACGATGGTAAATATAGCTTGTGTTGCGCCTGCTGTGACCACAATTTCAGTATCAGGATTGTAGTTTCGTTGGTACAAATATTCCATTTTTTCAGCAATAGCTTCACGCAACACTATTGCGCCTGGCATTGGCGCATATTGATTGTAATTTTCGCTCAACGCTTTCTGAACAAGTTCAATTAGTTTCGGATCTGAAGGAAAATTTGGAAATCCTTGCGAAAGATTAATCGCGTTTTCCTTTGCCGCTAATTGACTCATTACGGTAAAAATGGTTGTTCCTACGTTTGGAAGTTTGGATGTATGTTGGATCATGTTGTTGTTTTGTTGCTGTTTGTTAAAAGTCGTGAATTTTAACGGTTTCCAAAAATACTTCTTGAAACTTTTTGCAACACATTTGATATTTAATTATTACGGGAATACCGTAGCGGCTTCCGAATACATTTCACTAATATTATGTTGAAAATCAAAACTTATATCATGAAGAAAAGAAATTTAAAATCCTTAAAATTAAATAAGAATTCTGTCTCAAACCTCGATTTAAAAAATATTCAAGGAGGTATTTGGTATCTATCGTTCGGGTCGCCATGTCAAACACACGAACCACATTATTGCACTTCAAATAATAGACATTGTGTAACGGTAATCGTTTGTTTGTAAAAACGAAGTTAGAAGTACAGATTACTTATACAGAGCGATTTACTACTTTTTAGCTATTGAAATTTTAAACAGATTGTTGTAAGCTATTGTTGTTCTTATTACGGCAATACCGTACTTGTTTTTGAAATTATTTGAGTAGTATTACATTATAACCAAAACTTTCATATCATGAAATAGCAACAATTAAAAACGTAGAAACTAAACAAAAAGTGTATTTCAACTTTGGAAATAACTACTGTAAAAGGTGGTTGTCCAACTGATAATTGCCCAAATCGAACACGCGATCGTTCTTGTATTGAATCGTGCAATGGTATGTGTCAGTAAGATTTTACATTTTTACAAAAAAAAGGAAAGTTTCAAGTTTAATTTGAAACTTTTTCAGTTTTTATCATTTCGTTTTCTTCAGCAATTAAAAGTATGATTCACTATTGAAATATAACGTACTGTTTTTATAAAACGTCAGATGTGAGTTTATGCAAAAAAATCAATAGTCAATTTAAGAAATAAATTATAATATATTGATTTTAAGTGTTTTAAATATATAAAAAATATTAATTTAATTTGAATTCACAGTAAAAAAAAGTCATTTTTACATTACAAAATAATCCTTCTTTTTTCGTATTGATATTTTATAAAAGGTCATATGCTTGTCTTTGTTTGTCTATTTTTTTGACATTCCTTTGAACCATGTTAAACTAAAACTCAAACATTATGAAAAAAAAGAATTTAAGTAAAATCGCATTAAACAAAAGAACAGTTTCAGCCTTTAACAGTTATAATGTTAATGGAGGTCAACATTTACCTTCTAACTATGAAAATCATGGAGACTACAGTGATGTACATTCTGATTTAGTTTCACTTCCTGTAGCAGGAAATTGTGCAGGAGATACTTTTGCATTGTCATGTATTTGTGGAGGAATTAATAACAATACAACAACTGCTACTCCAGTTGATAGAGAACCAGCTGCTCCAGTACGTAACAGATAATTAATATTGATACAAGCGAACCTGCGTTCGCTTGTGTTTTTATGTTTTACATATTACTCAAAAGTTTTTAAAATTTCTTCTAAGTTTTCAATAATTGGATCAACATCTTTGTTGTTCTTTTTTTGTTTTTTACGCATTATCACAAAGCCAACAAATAGCACCCAAGTGTACGTGAGTCCGTAGGCTATTAATTTGAATTTCCAACTTGCTCCATACAAAACATCTTGAAAGTAGATTGTCATTCCGACAGCAAGCATTAGCAGATAAACTGGCATAAAAAAGTTCGTTATCCATTTTAAATAGCGCAGTTTTTTTAGCATTTTTGTAGCAAACGCTTTCATGTTTTCAGAAATATCATTCGGTGTACGCCAAAATAATACACGATACCACATCATTGCTAAAGTTACTGTTAGCAGGATACACATAAAAGTAAGTCCTAGGTAAAAACTGTCTGATCGTCCTTTGAGCGGATTTGTTTTCCACAACCAAATAAATACAGCAAATACAATAGCAAATGAAAGACTCATTAACAAGTTTCCAAAGACAATTTTACGCTGTAGTTTTTTGAGTTTCGCAAACAACGAATCGCCTACATTTGTAGTTTTAATTTCTCCCGAAGAAACCGATTTCCAATCGTTTACCATGTCGTTAAAATCATTCATTGTTGTATATTTTTAATAGTCGTTTTTTAATTCTGCTGATACGAACACCAACATTGTTAGCTTCGATTCCGATGATCTCTGCAATTTCCTTGTAACTCAATTCTTCTAAAACCAAACTGATAATTAAACGTTCATCTTTTTTGAGTTTTTGCACACATTGCATGAGTTTGTTTACACGATTTTCTTTGGCTTGCTGTTCAGTGTCAATCACTTCTTCAAACGTGTCTGGCAGTTCGCTATTGAACAAGCGCACATGTTTTTTAGCATGTCTGTTGAATGTTATGGTTGTATTGAGCGTAACACGGTATAACCATGTGGTCAATTTTGAATTTCCTTTGAAATTTTTGAGTCCATTCCAAACGTTGATCAATACTTCTTGATATAGATCATCAACCAACTCTTTTTCATAGAGATAGGCAAGACAAATTCTATAGATTTTGTCTTTGTGATGTGTGATGATTTCTTGGAAATATTCTTCTTGCATTGATGTACGTTACTTTTTGATAAAGTTTGAAACTTCTTTGAAAAATTCCGTTGGATTGTCGAGCATGATAAAATGTTCAGCTTTGTTTATGATTTTTACGGTACAAGTATTGCAATTTTTGTATTGCTCTTGATACATTTTTAGTTTAGTAGCCTGTGTAAAGTTAGGAAATTGCGCAATAGTTGTATTCCAATTGGTTAACACTAATGTTGGTGTTTTTATGTTAGATATTTTGTCTCGTAAATCGTTGCTCATCATTTCAAACATAGTGTAGCCAAGTGTTCTTCTATCAGATTTTGCGGCATCATTCAATACAAAATCTAGCTTTTCTTTGTTGCGCATCATGCTATTTAAGGTCTGTTTTAAGGTATTTCGCAACGTAACACTATCCATTGGCATGTACATTTCTTTGAGCATTCCGTAAGAAGATTTTACAATTTCTTCCGTTACTGCAGGATTTGAAGCGCCAGCTAAGAATGGTAAACTGTCTACAATGATAATTTTTGAAACAATATCTTCTTCATCAATTGCCATGAGTAAACTTGTAAATCCGCCAATACTGTGACCAATTAACACGCTATTGTCTGTTTTTTGCTTTTTAATATATTTGATTAGTTGTGTTTTTACTTCTTGCAAAACAGTTTCTGAAGCAATTGGTTTTGCGCCACCGTAACCTGCTAAAGTAATAACATGAATTTGATAGTTTTCTTTGTATTTGGCAACCGTTTCGTTCCAAACATTTCCTGAACATGATGCGCCCGGAATTAGAAACATGGTATCGCCTTTTCCGTGAACTGTAACTTCAAAAGCTGTTGATGGTGTATTTTCTTGTGCTTGTATATTCGCGAAAGCGAGACATAAAAAAATAGATAAGATAATTTTCATCGTTTTTGATTTTGTATTTCCCTTTTAGTACAGACATGTTTTATTTATTACAGTTTTATTTTAAAAAAATTGAAATAAAATGCTTGTCTCATGATTTTAAACGCGATTCTAGCTATTATTTTCTATTAGAAATTACTCGAACTAAAGTTTTTAATTTAAATGCTTTTTTTCTAACATTTCTGTAAATAACCTTTTCAAAGCTTCATTTTCTATATTGTTGATATAGATAGCTTGAAAGTCTTTTTTGAACGATTGAATTTTAGTTGAAGTCGTTTCTTTTGAGTCGGTAGTACGACTTATTTTATGCCAGATTTGAAGTAGTTTTCCGATGAGCTTTCTGTGCGATTCAAATTGCAAATTAAGTTGTCGCAACATACTTTTAGTGTAGCTTTTAAATAATGGCATTCCTGCTAATTTTAGCATAGAAGCATTCATAAATTGCTGAATTTCGTGTTCGTTTTGAAACGAAAAAAAACGATAACGATCTTCCGTTTTACATTTTTTACAAGCAACAATTGCAAACGTATCTTTGAGTATTTGTGTGCAATCATACGTAGATTCATAGTAAATTTCTAAACCTAAGTTGGTGTTAATGACTAACACTTCATCTCGCAATAATTCTGTTAAAAAATTTTTCAATGTAATTACTTGCTGATGCGAAATCAGCAGTTGCATTTTATGATGCTTTTCATTGATATGAAGATATTTTAATGCCATGTAGTGAATCAACTCGAAAGTAAAGCAATAAGATATTGAAAAATAATGAACTAGATCGTTTGATGTGATTTTAATATAAGGGAAATCTATTTTAACCTATATAATTTCACAACAACCTGTTTTTATTCTGTTCGCTTTTTTACTTCGCATGAACTAATAGACACAAGTATCAATTCACATGTTTCTTATCTACAGCTTCAATGATGAGTTCTTTTAACACTTCGTCTTTAACATTCTTAATATAAATGTCTTGAAAGTTGTTTTGTAACGCTTGAATTTTTTGAATACTTACATTTCTGATATGTAAATTTTGCATCACTTCACTCCAAATACCTGATAGTTTTCCTATTAGTTTTTTATTAGATTCGTATTGAAGTTTTAACTGACTCAACATACTTTCTGTGTAACTGAGAAATTGTGGTGTTTCTGCAACATATTCAATAGCATCATCTATGGAACGCTGAATTTCGTGTTCGTTTTGAAAAGAGATAAATTGAAAACTATCATTTGTATCACATTTTTTACTGACAATAATGGTCAGTACTTCTTTGATTATTTTTGTACAATCATTTGAAGATTGATAGTAAACTTCCAATCCTAAATTCGTATTAATGATTAAGACTTCATTACATATGAATTCCTTTAGAAATTTTTTCAACATAGTTACTTGCTTCTGCGAAATTAACAATTCTTTATTTTGTTGTTTTTCGTTGATGTGGAGGTACTTTAGTTCCATCTTACTATACTATTTATGCAATTAGAGAATAGGGGGACTTTTACGGGGAGTAAAAGTATTAACCATCGACATAGATGTTAACTCTACTAAAGTTAATACATTAATAAATAGAAAGCGTGTTAAATTAGATTATTAGATCGAATTATACGATAAAAGAAACGTACACAGCGATAGTTGGAATGCTCGATAGCATTACTCCACAATTTCCATTTTCTTCAATAAGAACGAAGCATTCATGTTGGAACAGATTCCTTTTTTAAGTAAATAGCCAAAAAATAGTTCATCATTAATTATCTCAGCATCAAAGAAATAGTTTTTTACCTGATCAATTTCTTTTTCCAATTCGCACAAGCTTAAATCGTGTGTAGCAATGATTCCTGCGGCGTTTTGTGAAGCCAATTTTTGAACTATTTTTTTAGAACCCATAGCTTTGTCATGACTGTTAGTTCCTTTTAAGATTTCATCTAATATGATAAAATAGGTATCGTCTTCTATTTTGTCTACAATCATTTTTAAGCGTTGCAATTCTGAAAAGAAATACGAAGCGCCTTCTGCCAACGAATCGGTTGTTCGCATACTTGTAATAAGTTTTATTGGCGAATAACTGGCTTCATTTGCACAAATAGGCAATCCGACATTAGACATTACTATGCTTAAGGAAACCGTACGCAAAAAGGTGCTTTTTCCCGCCATATTTGCACCTGTAACAATGTAAAATTCTGAGTTTCCAATATTGAAATCATTGTCTATTCTGTTTGCCGTTCGCAGTAATGGATGTCCTAATTGTGTTGCATTGATTACGTGTGAAGCATTTGTTGTAATAGTTGGGTAACTAAATTGTGGATGATTGAATGCAAAGTTTCCTAAACTATTATACGCATCAAAAAATGTAACCACTTCAAACCATTGTGCAACTTTGTTTTGGTGCTTTGCAATCCAAGTTTCTATATGATATGATTTTGAGATATCCCATAATAACAATCCATTTAAGAAGATGGCTACTAAGATGTTATTTCGGTTGTCTAGTGCGTCAATTCGTTTTGAAAATTCACGAACTAACGTAGATGCTTTTTGCACATTACTATGAATGTTTTGTTGTTTTTCTTGTAAGAGTTTTGTGGTAAATGTTTCTGTTTCTATACGTTGTAATAAGTGTCCGTATTGCTGAAATGTGTCTTTTGCTTTGTTGGTATTGATGGATAGTTGATTGATGTTTTTTAAGAATTTCGCTGTAATTCCCAACCCTAAACCAATCCACATTAACAGGTATAAAAACGGAATGATTTCCAGAAATGATAAGGTGATGATTACAATTGATAGTGCTGAAAACACCATTGGAAGATATCGTACTGCTTTCGGTATAAAGCTTTTGTATTCGTGCAACCAATTGGTGATACTTTTGGACGTTGTTTCTACTTTTATGAGTAAGGCAATTGCTGAGAAGTGTTGTCGCCAAGTTGCTTTTTGTGCAAGTTCTTGTATGGCTTCTTGTCGTGACGTTATGGCAACAATATCATTACTTGCTAATAAAGCGGCAAGTTCATTTTTGCCTTCGCGCGTGGTTGCTCTGTTGAGATATTGAAAGAATGATGCATGTCCAAAGAGATCAATATCGTAACTAAACTCGTGTGACGCATCCAGAAATTCTTCGCCAGTTGGCAATTTGGAAAGATCACCATTGATGACATCTATTTCAAGCTGATTGCATTGTATCAACGCTTTTAGTTTGTTGCTTTGATAGACTAAATCTGAGTGACGAAAAACTAAAAATAGAAAGATTGCCATTCCGGCAATTGCTGCCAATATTACGTACGGCCATTGTCCAAACAAGAGATAAATCGCGAAAGCTATACTTAAAAAAACGATCAAACGAAGTACGCTTGATTGATTGAGTTTTCGTCGTTGCACTTTTAATGCTGCTTCAAATTTGGCTTTTTGTTGGGTATAAAAAGTAATCGGGTCTTGCATGATAGTATTCTGAGAAATATCTCGCCAAGAAACAAAAAAAAACGCAAACCAAATAAGTTTGGGTTCGCTAGTATTTCATCCTAAGAAAAGTTTAACAATTACCGTTGTAAAATCTACTTTTTTATAAACTGCAACACTTGCTTTTTTAGTTGAACAAAATAGATTCCTTTGCGCAATTGTTGAATGTTAATCGCTTTGTTTTCGCTTACAATTCCTGCTCTAATTTTTCTTCCAGAAATATCAAAAATTGTATAATTTTCTTCTTGTTTTAAAGAAGTGAATTGAATTGAATTTGTTGCAGGATTTGGGTACACATACAACTCAATTTCGTTTGTATTTATATCATTTATGCTCAATGTAGAATTATCAATATGTACCATAAATTCACAATCTGAATCCGTATCTTCAACTCCATCAACAACTAAGGAGCCATTTGTATAGGCTGGAATAGGATCAAAAGGACTTCCAAATCCAATGGAAATGGCCCAACTAGAAGGTGAACTATTTTTGTCTATCATAATGGTGTATTGTGTGGAAGCTGATATTGAAATGTTTTGGCTAGAAAAATCAAATGCATTATTGGTTGATAAACTTATTCCAGTTAATGTTCCGAATGCACAGTATGTGATAAGAGTTTTGTTATAACAAGTTAATTTTGGCTAATAATTCGTCTTTGTATTTTTTTCCGATAGGAATGCTTGTTTCGAGAATGATAATGGTATTCTGGTCAATTTGCTCCAAATACTCTAGATTAACAATATAACTTCTATGTACACGCACAAATTTTTTGTTGAGCTTGGTAATAATTTTATTTAAGTTGCCACGAATGACATGTTTTTGATTGTTTTTTAGTTGAATTTCCGCATATACATGTTCGCTTTTAATGAATAAGATTTCTTTAAATTTTAGCTTGATGAATATGTTTTTTTCTTTGATAAAAAATGCGTCTTTGATAATGAGTTCTTCTTCATTTACTTCTCCTACACGTTTTGAATAGTTATATAAGGCAATTTCGATAGACGAATACAATTCATCTTTTGTAAACGGTTTTACCAAATACGCAGGCGGCATTACTTTTTTTGCTTCCGAAACCGTTAACGGATCTGAGTTTGAGGTGAGAAATATGAATGGAAAATCATAATTTTCTCTAATGTTTTCGGCTAAGTCAATTCCTGTTTTTCTTCCAGATAGTTGAATGTCTAAAATTGCAATATCAGGTTTTTCAGTTTCCATCGCTTCAATAGCTTCTGTATAATTGATAACCGGCTCTAAGGCTTCATATCCTAAATCTTCTAGGGTATCACAAATATGATCGGCAATAATGATTTCGTCTTCTACTACTAATATTTTTACTTTGCTCATAGGTTGATTAGTCTAATAATGCTCTTGCATTTGTGTCTTTAAATATAATTTCAAACGTTGCGCCATCAGTGTTTGTCAGTTTGAAGTTTCCGTGCAATTGTTTTGTTAGGCGTTTTACCAATCGTAAGCCTAAACTTTTCACTTTGGCTAAGTTGACTGAAGCGTCAATTCCTTTTCCATTGTCAGAAACCACAAGTTTGTATTCTTCCGTATTTAGTTTATCAATAGAAATAGTGAGTTCGTTATCCGTTGCGGCATCAAACGCGTATTTGTATGCATTCGTAATTAATTCATTTACAATTAAACCCAATGGAATTGCTGTATCAACATCAAACTTTACGGCTTTTGTGGTGATGTTTGTTTTTACTTTTTTGTCAGAAGCATACATGTACGATAACTCTTTTACCAATACGTTTATATATTCGTCAAAGTCAATTAAACCCGTTTCATTTTGATAGAGTTTTTGATGAATTAACGCCATCGATTTCACTCTGTTTTTCCCATCATTTGCCAAACTCAATGCTTTTTCATCTTCGATACCTTTGGTTTGTAATTCAAGTAAACTTGATACAATTTGGAAGTTATTTTTAACTCTGTGATGCACTTCTTTTAGCAACAATTGTTTTTCCTGCAACGCTTTTTCAATAATTTTATTTTTCTCGTCTAAAACTTTTGATGTTTTCTTTTTACGTTGATATGCATAATACGCAAATCCGCCAAGTGCCAATGCCGCTAAAAATAATCCTAATAGAATTTGCTGTAAATGTCGTTCTCGTTGAATTTCATTTTGTTGTTCCAACGCCATAACGTCCAACGTTTCTGCATTTTGAATACTATCTTTGTATTGTTGTTTTTCAAAAGCATAAGTAAGTTCTAGCTCTTTTTCGTTTTCAATTTTTGTTTTGTTTACTAAAGAATCTTTTGTGCGTGAATAATTATCTAAATAGAAAAACGCTTTGTTGTTATTTCCTAAGTCTTTATACAGCGTAGCCAATCCTTTTGCAACATATTGCTTGTCTTTTAGCTTATTGAGTTTATCCCAAATTTTATATGCTTTTTCAAACGCTTGTATAGCATTTGGCTTGTTACTTATATTTGCCCAATAATCACCAGTGGTTTGATGTAAATATCCTAAGAAACTTGGATTGACGTTTTCGGGTAATTCGTTCTTGGCTTTTGAAAGATACACATATGCGCTGTCGTATTTTTGTTCCTTCATCAACGCTCGTGCCATGTGAACAGAAGCATAGGCTTTTCCATATCCGAAGTTGATACTATCCGACAATGCTATTGAAGCATGCATGTTGTCTTTTTGTTCTTTAATTGTAACACAATTGCAGCTAGCGTAAATCATTCCTAAGTTATTTCGCCACACAACCATACTTCTTTTATTATTTGTACGATCAAAGTACGCGAGCATTTCTTTTACAGCTTCCACACTTTCTGCGTAGTATCCTTTAGAATAGTATAAAAAGCTTTTTCCTTGCAGAATTGGCAATAATTTTTCTCCATCTTTGTATTGCAATGCAATTTTTTGTGCTTCGTTTAAATCTTTAATTGCATTGTCTGTTTGAGAAAAGTTTTCATATATATTTGATCGAAATGAAAGCGCATTAATCATGAGTTCTTTATCGTCAATATCTTCCGCATATTCCAATGCTTTGTTTACAGATTGAAACGCCGCATTATATTTACTTTGTGTTTGAAACGCTCGTCCTAGAGTAACATGCACTTTGCTAAGACTAGCGACATCATCAAGGTCTTCGTACAGTGTGATTGCTTTCTGAAAGTTTTCAACAGATTCCATTTCACCATAATTACTTTTTGAAGCAATATTATAGTGTACATCTGCTAATAGCTTTTTGTTATTTGCTTTTTCTGCAAGTTCTTTTTGAAGATTTAAAAAATAAGTAAGACTATCTTTTTGATTCGTTTTTGAAACGAACACCGCAATACTATCGTATTTTTTTTGCACATCATTATTTTGTGCTTTTACGCACAAGGCACAACATAGCAACGTTAGTAAAAAAGCAAATCTTAATGGTTGTATTGCCATAGATAATTTGTTGATGGTTCGTTTGGAATGTTGTAAAAATACAATATGTTTTTAAACATCAAAAAGAGATATACTTTTTAAAAAATATATCTCTTTCCTCTAAACACTGATATGTTTTTAGTGTATTAATTTACCGTAATTTTCTTGACAATAGTTTTACTATCTCCGCTTTTTATTTTTAAAAAGTACAAGCCTGATTGTAATTTGGAGACATCAATTTTTACAGCTCTATCCTGTTGAATGAGCTTGTTACTTCCATATACCATTTGTCCAGTAATGGTATACATGGTGATGTTTGTTTTGTTAATTTGATTGCTTTCAAATTGTATCGTAAGGATGTCTTTTACAGGATTTGGACTTACTCGTATTTGGACCGCTAGGTTTTCTTCTTCTATGGTTAATGTGCTATTTATTCCTTTAAACCATGCAAAATACCCAGGATTGAACGTTCCTGCAATAACATCCAATACATTATCTCCATCTACGTCTCCAAATGCTATGGTAGGAAATGTTCCTAAATCTACACCAAAATCTCCTGAAAAGTTTTGTAGTGCATATGTTCCATAATCTGGAGCGCTTGCTGTTCCCACATTTTCTATCCAAGAAGCTAAGCCTGCATCTCTACCAAAAGCCATATCAAAGTCACCGTCAGCATCGATGTCAATAAAATTAGGAATCGTAACCAAAACATCACCATGTGGCCAATTTCTTTGTACCAATGATGTGCCTGAGTCCAAATCCCATGGGTTTTCTAAATGATATTTGCGTTCAAAAACAGGCATCAATTTTGTTCCTGTATTTTGTAAGTAAGATACAGAATCACTTCCCATTCCTACCATATCTAAATCCATGTCATTGTCTAAATCAACAAAACTAATGCTTGGAAAATTAGCTATGTTTTGATTTTCAATTCCAGGAATTGTTGATTCCACAAAGTTTGGCACTGTTGCCGTTCCTGTATTTTCATAGTAATGGATATCGTTGAAAGTAAATCCGTTTTCATCCAATCTTGAAGTAACAAATAAATCATAATCACCATCATCATCAATGTCTTCAAGCTGACATCTCGTTTCGTTATTACCTCCTGGAGCTATAGCAATGGCGTCTAAAGTAGCTAATGCAGTCTGTACCCAATTTGGGCTTGTAGCTGTTCCCGTATTTTCAAAATAAAATATTCTTCCTTCGGTACTTTGTCCTCCAGAAACGATATCTAAATCACCATCACCATCCAAGTCAACCAAAGTTGGTGAAAATAATCTACTCAATCCAAGAGGTATTTCTGCGGTATCCAATCCAGCAGGATTCGGTCCTGGAGCTGTGACACTTAAGTCTGCAAATAATCCTGAGGCTCTAGATGCATGTGCTCCTTGAAATTCCCAACCTGAGTCTGGAAAGATGGCTTGTGCATTTGCGTAGTAAAAACTTGATAGCAGCATCAAGTAAAGTAGTTTTTGTTTCATAAGATTTGAGTGTTTTCAGTAGGTTAACGATGTAAATATAATTTGAAAAGCACCTTGTCGTTTCCCAAATGTTCTGAACGCCGTCTATAATGTTCTAAACTACTTTTTACTGTTATAAAGCAAAAAAGCGAATACCTTGAGATAGATATTCGCTTTTATATTTTTAATTGATTTGGCTTACAATTTCTGTATATCGACTTGTTTGAAAAAATTGATGATTGTTTGCACTACATCTATATAGAATGTAGGATGAATGTTTTCAAAATCATCTGTTGGTTTGTGATAATCTTTATGATCTTCTACACCAAAATAGATAAATGGAATCTTAGCTTTATGAAATCCTGCATGATCACTTGCAAAAGTCCATTCTTTATGACCAATTTTTAAATTTACATTTCCACTCGTTTGTGTATTGTCAATCAATGGTTTTAATTGCGGATAGTGTTGCGGACCAACAGCGTACACTTCTTTTTTATCACTTCTACTAATCATATCCATGTTGATGTTTAGTTTGAGTTGATTTTTTGGAACGATGGAGTTTTCAACAAAGTAAAACGAACCTACCAATCCTTTTTCTTCTGCATCAAATGCCGCCAAAATTACAGAATGCTTTGGTGGATATTTTTGAAAATATTCCGCAAAAGCCATTAAAGCACTTATTCCTGAAGCATCATCATCTGCGCCGTTGTATATTTTTCCGTTCTTGATGCCTTCATGATCGTAATGAGCAGATAGTACTATGTATTCATTAGGCATTGAAGTTCCTTTTACAAATCCAATAATATTTTCACCTTGTATTTCTTTTACTGGAAATGTTTGTACAAAGGTTTTGCCTAATGGTTTTATACCTAATTTTTTGAATTCGGTTATGATGTAGTTTTTAGCTTTTTTGGCGCCTGCTGTTCCTGTTTCACGTCCTTCATAACGATCATCAGCGAGTTCTTTTACATGCTTTAGCAGTGTAGCAGTTGTAAAATCGTACTGAATTTCAGTCTGAACTTTTGATACTTCTTTTGACTCGTTTTGCGATTTACAACTAAGTGTTAGCAATAAGTATATGGAAAGAATAATTGTGGATCGTGTCATAGTTTTTTTTGATGAATATAATTAAAAAATCCCAAGCAACTAGTACTTGGGATTTTTGATATATATAATTTTATATGAATGTATTTTATCCTTTTAAAGATGCCGATAAATACTCACGATTCATACGTGCAATATTTTCAAGTGAAATTCCTTTCGGACATTCTACTTCGCAAGCTCCTGTATTTGTACAGTTTCCAAATCCTTCAGCGTCCATTTGGTTGACCATGTTTATAACACGATCTGTTGCTTCAACTTGTCCTTGCGGTAATAACGCAAACTGCGATACTTTTGCTGAAACAAATAACATAGCACTTGAGTTTTTACAACTTGCTACACAGGCTCCACAACCAATACATGTTGCAGCATCAAAAGCAGTATCTGCATCGTGTTTGTTTACAGGAATTGCATTGGCGTCAATAGTATTTCCAGACGTATTCACAGAGATAAAACCTCCAGCGTGTTGTACACGGTCAAAAGCGCTTCTGTCTACGACTAAATCTTTAATTACAGGAAATGCTTTTGCTCTAAATGGTTCAATGTAAATTGTATCACCATCTTTAAACTTACGCATGTGCAATTGACAGGTTGTGACACCACGATCTGGTCCATGCGCTTCTCCATTAATATATAAAGAACACATTCCGCAGATTCCTTCACGGCAATCGTGGTCGAATGCTACTGGTTCGTCTCCTTTTGTAATTAGTTCGCTATTTAAAACGTCTAACATTTCAAGAAAAGACATATCAGGAGAAACGTCGCTGATTTGATAATCAACCATTTTTCCTTTATCATTTGCGCCTTTTTGACGCCATATTTTTAATGTTAAATTCATAAAATTTAGATTTTAGTATTGAGTATTGAGTATTGAGCAGTTATCATTCTAACATCTCATATCTCAATACTGACATCTATTTATAACTTCTTTCTTTTACTTCTATATTTTCGTATTTCAACTCTTCTTTGTGCAATACAGCATCTTTAGGTTCTCCTTTATATTCCCATGCAGAAACATATTGAAATTCTTTACGACGCATTGCTTCACCTTCCGCAGTTTGGTATTCATCTCTAAAATGTCCACCAGCCGATTCTTCACGTTGCAATGCATCTTTTGCGAACAATTCTCCTAATTCAAGGAAATCTGCTACACGACCTGCTTTTGCCAATTCTTCATTGAATTCATTTGCCTCACCAGGCACACGAACATCTTTCCAGAAATCTGCTCTTAACTGCGATATTTCTTCAATGGCAGATTTTAAATCTTTTTCGTTACGTGCCATTCCACATTTATTCCACATAATTTTTCCTAATTTCTTGTGGAAATAATCAACTGGCTTTGTACCATTGTTGTTTATTAAATGTTTAATTTCTGAACGCACTTTATTTTCAGCTTCTTCAAATTCTTTCGTATCAGTAGCAATAGGTCCTGTACGAATATCATGTGCTAAGAAATCACCAATTGTATATGGCAATACGAAATAACCATCTGCCAATCCTTGCATTAGTGCAGAAGCCCCTAAACGGTTTGCTCCGTGATCAGAGAAGTTTGCTTCTCCAACGGCAAACAATCCTGGAACGGTAGTTTGTAAGTTGTAATCTACCCAAATTCCTCCCATAGTATAATGTACTGCTGGATAAATCATCATTGGCGTCTCATAAGGATTTTCGTCAACGATTTTCTCATACATTTGGAATAGATTTCCGTATTTATTTTTAACAACTTCTTGTCCTAGTTTCTTTACTAAAACTGCATCATTTGCGTCTAAGTGTTTTACTTGTGCTTCTTCTTTTCCGTAACGTTGAATTGCGGAAGCAAAATCTAAGTATACAGCTTCTCCAGTTGCATTGACTCCAAAACCTGCATCACAACGTTCTTTTGCCGCACGAGAGGCAACATCACGTGGCACTAGGTTTCCAAATGCTGGATAACGACGCTCTAAGTAGTAATCTCTGTCTTCTTCTTTTAGATCTGTAGGCTTTAACGATTTGTTTCGAATTGCGGCTACATCTTTTTTATGTTTTGGCACCCAAATTCGTCCATCATTACGTAATGATTCTGACATTAACGTTAGTTTAGACTGGTGATCTCCAGATACTGGAATACATGTTGGGTGAATTTGTGTGTAACAAGGATTTGCAAAGTATGCACCACGTTTGTGCGCTTTCCATGCTGCTGTTACATTACTTCCCATAGCGTTTGTAGATAGGAAGAATACGTTTCCATATCCACCAGTTCCTAATACAACTGCATGCGCTGAGTGTCTTTCTATTTCTCCTGTAACTAAGTTACGGGCTATAATTCCTCTTGCTTTTCCATCAACAATAACAACGTCTAACATTTCATGACGGTTGTACATTTTGATTTTCCCACGACCAATTTGACGGTTCATGGCAGAATATGCTCCAAGTAATAATTGTTGTCCTGTTTGTCCTTTGGCGTAAAACGTACGTGATACTAATACTCCACCAAATGAACGGTTGTCAAGTAATCCACCATAATCACGTGCAAAAGGAACTCCTTGTGCTACACATTGATCAATGATGTTTGCAGAAACCTCAGCCAAACGATATACGTTTGATTCACGAGAGCGGTAATCACCACCTTTTACAGTATCGTAAAAAAGTCTGTATGTTGAATCGCCATCACCTTGATAGTTTTTTGCTGCGTTGATTCCTCCTTGTGCCGCAATTGAGTGTGCACGACGTGGAGAATCTTGAAAGCAAAATGCTTTTACATTGTATCCTAATTCAGCTAATGTAGCCGCCGCAGATCCACCTGCGAGTCCTGTTCCAACAACAATAACATCAATAAGACGTTTGTTTGCTGGGTTTACAAGATTGATTGCGTTTTTATGATTTGTCCACTTATCTGCTAGTGGTCCTTGAGGTATTTTTGAATTTAAAGCCATAGTTTTGATAAGTTTTTAGTGAGTTCCTGAAAAATGGTGGAATAATGCGATAAAAATAAATCCTGCAGGAATTCCTATAGAGTATACTTTGCTTACACCTTTTAGTGCTTTTGTGTATTTGTTATTAGCTCCAATTGATTGGAATGCTGAATTAAAACCATGTAATAAATGCAGTGCTAAAAACACAAACGCAACAACATATACAGCCACAATTATTGGGCTTTGAAAATGTTCTACAAGTTCGTGATAGTAACGTGTCGGATCTTCTATTTGTGGGTTGATATATTTTACCATCATTTCATGCCACCAAAGTTGCGACATGTGTACGATAAGAAAAGCTTCAATAAGAAGACCTGTCCAAATCATATTTCTACTCATCCAAGTAGAATTAGCGTTTCCGTTATTTTTTGCATAACTAACTTGTCGTGCTTTTCGGTTTTTCAACTCTAAAATGATTCCCATTGTAAAGTGAAATACAATTCCAATAATTAGGATTGGTTGTAAAATAAATTGTACCGCCCAAAACGTCCCCATAAAGTGCGACGCTTCATTGAAAGCGTTTTCACTAAACACAGAAAGGATGTTAATTGCAAAATGTTGTAAAAGGAAAAACATTAGGAAGAGTGCTGAAAGTGCCATTGCAAACTTTCTTCCAATCGAAGAATTTAAAATTCCGCTCATTATAATTGTGATTAATTATTTGTTACACAAATATACGCTTCACACAGAAGCTCTACAAATTTTAGTCCTTGTTTTAAAGTTTATTTAGAATGAGTTTTAATTAATTTCACGTTTCATCAAAAAGTCCGTTTGTTTCTCATTTCCCAATTCGAAAATATATGTATCAAACTGTTTGAAACCATTTTTTTCATAGAATCGAATTGCTCTAGGATTTTTTTCCCATACACCTAACCATATATAAGCTACTTTTTTGTGTGTTGAAATCGCTATTGCTTTTTCGCAAAGTGCCTGTCCCACTTTTTTTCCATGAAATTCGTTATAGACATAAATCCGTTCAATTTCAAGTGTGTTTTCTCTATTGATTTCACTTGGCGACTGTCTAAAATTAATTTTTAAGTACCCAATAATTATATCATCAAGTAGTGCAAAATAAAATTCAGAATGTTCACTTGCTAACTCAGTTTTTAATTTTTCTAAAGAAAAGTTATCTTCTACATATGCATTCAAATTTGCTGCACTATTCATGGAAGCATAGGTTTCAACAAACGTTTCCCGTCCAATTTTCTGTAATTGAGTTGCCTCTTGAATGGTTACTTTTTTGATTTTTAAATGGTGCATTTGTTAGCCGTATTGTAATTCTTTTAATTAGAAACTGAAGGAATTAATCCTCTGAGTCCCATATCTACAGGTTGTTCGCCAATTGCTGGCTCGTATTTTCCGTCTGCGTTAATTTCTGTCCATTCAAAACTATTGTTTACAGAAAAGGAAAGCGTTACCACAACATCTTCCGTTTCTTGTCCTGTAATTGTAAATTCATTTTCAAATTTTCCTGTAACTACACACGAACCTTGTGGCACTGGAGACGTTGAAAATAACGGATTCGGAACTGTGGTTGCTCCTGCTGGTGCTTGTCCTTGTGCGGTAAAACCTAAGGCTTCAAATGCCCAAAATCCTTGTAGTTTGTTTTCATTAATGTTGAATGTACTTCCGTTTACATCAAAGTTAGTAATGTAACTGTTGTAGCCAACAAAACTTGCCAACGTTCCTGTGATGTCGTTTCCATTTTGCAACAAATTGATGCTTCCTTCTTGATACGCCAATGAAACACGCACCCAATTATAGGTTCCTTGTGCAACTTCTTCCAAAGGAATACTTATAAAAATTTCGTCATTTCCTGCAAATTGTGCTGATTGAAAATCAATTGCCATAGTGCCACCTTGCGAAGTTTCTGCTCCTTTATAAATAATTTCTCCATTTCCTAAGAGTGTATTCGCGCTTGACGCAAATTCAATATAATTAGCACTCATTTTACTAAATACAGGCGATTGTGCCGCATTTCCAACAGAAATTATTGCTGGTTGTCCTAAATTATTCAATCGTTGTTGCGTTGCATCAAACTTAAACTTGATAATCATATTTTTTGATTCTAGGTTTGGCGTGCAACAATCTTCATCAGAAGCGCATGATGAAATTAATACTGCAAAAATCACAAAAATCCAACTATACTTTTTCATCCGTTTTTTGTTTAATGAATGTTATCAATATGAATTTATAAACGAATATAACGATCCTTTTATTCAAATTCGTATTGCTTTTACAAGATTACAACTTCACTATTGACTAAAAAACATCTTAGAAATCAATTATTTATCGTTTTTTTAATGCATGTTCACTTTTAAAGTAAGAAAGTTTACTTATTTTTAAAAAATCTTACTTTATGCTATACTAATGAATATTTATATTCTTTCAATCAACTCCCGAATTTATTCCACGAATAGGTTGTACCATGAAGCCGTTAAAAAAGGGCATACTGTCCGCGTTGTAGATCATACAAAATGTGCCGTAATTCTTGGTGATACGCCCAAACCACAAATTTATGTAGGTTCTGAAAACATTACACAAGGTGTTGATGCTATTATTCCTCGTATAGGAACTTCCGTTACGCGACATGGTGCCGCTATTGTGAAACAGTTTGAAATGAATGGTGCTTTTACAACAGCAAAATCACTAGGAATTATTCGTTCTCGAAACAAACTTCGTACGATGCAAATTTTGGCTCGAAAACGCATTCCTATTCCCAAAACATTGTTTGCGAAAGATACGTCTAACATTAAAGAACATATAAAGTTACTTGGTGGCGCGCCTATTATTATTAAGCTTCAAGAAGGAACACAAGGTTTGGGTGTAATGATTGCCGAAAGTAAAAAATCGGCAAAATCTATTATTGAATCGTTGTATAATATGAACGTAAATATTATTCTGCAAGAATTTATTGAAGAAGCCAACGGACAAGATATTCGCGTGTATATTGTTGGGAATAAAATTGTTGCTTCCATGATGCGAAGTAGTACAGATGAGGATTTTAGAAGTAATGTACATCGTGGCGGAAAAACGGAATCCGTAATTTTAACAGACTATGAACGAAAAATAGCAGTTAATACTGCAAAAGTGTTAGGTTTGCCTGTTTGTGGTGTCGATATTATTCGTTCCAATCGTGGACCATTGGTTATTGAAGCCAATTCGTCCGCAGGTTTGGAAGGAATTGAAAAGCATACAAAGGTGAATATTGCAGGAGAAATTATTAAATACTTAGAAAAGAATGTTCGAAAATTCGGAAAATAAAAACATTACTATTTACGGTGAAACTGTAAAGCCTGGCGAAGATAAATGGATTAAAATTCCTATTGATCGCTTACCCACGGGAACGATGATTGATATTCCAATATATGTATTTAATGCTGGAAAACCTGGCCCAACATTATTGGTACAAGGTGGTTTGCATGGTGATGAAATTAATGGTGTGGAAATTATTCGAAGAATGTTGTTTGAAGGTTGTTATAAGATTAAAAGTGGCGCTGTGATTGTATTGCCATTGTTGAATATTTTTGGCTTTATACATTTTTCACGACAAGTGCCTGATGGAAAAGATGTGAATCGTAGTTTTCCTGGTGTAAAGAATGGTTCGCTTGCCGCGAGAATTGCCTATCAAGTCACATATGAAGTGTTGCCACAAGTAGATTTTGGTATTGATTTGCATACTGGTGGCGGACAACGAAATAATCATCCACAGATTCGATATACTTCAGGAATGCCCGAAAGTAAAACGCTCGCAGAAGTGTTTAATGCACCTTTTTATTTTGCGACTTCGTTGATTAGTAAATCATTTCGAAAAGCGGCGCATAACCGAAAGATTCCAATTATTGTATATGAAGGTGGTGAAAGTATGCGTTTTGACGAATATGCCATTCGTGAAGGTATACAAGGTATTTTGAATGTGATGAAATACGCTGGTATGATTCACACAATTGATCCAATGTGGATTGAACGTGAAGGAAGCACATTGTTAACGAGTCATAAATGGTTGCGCTCGCCAACTGCAGGTATGTTTGTCCCGCAGGTATTGAATGGAAGTTCTATGAAAAAAGGAGCCATCCTCGGTTTTGTAACCGACACATTTGCCACGTATTGCAAAGAAATTAAAGCGCCGTATAATGGTTTTGTATTTTGCATTAACAATCAAGCAGTTGTGAATCAAGGTGATGCACTGTTTCATGTTGGTAAATAACCTTGTTATTTACCAATGCTCAACTTGTTTCAGTATCTCTTAAAACCTTTAATCACATTTAAATAAACTTCAAGTAAAATTTCGCCTGTTTTTTATACTATTTTCATTTTTTTCTTGATAAAAAAACGAAACAAAAAAATCAAGTTTGAGATAGGAAATTGCTGCGCACCGTTCGCACTTGAAGTTACATGCTTGAAGCTACGCTTCGCAATTCCACTTCGTCGCTCACTATTTCTTACTCAAACGTTTGAAACAACCTTTTATCTTTTTTAATAAACTTTACGAGAACGTCTTTGCGAGAACTTTTTTCAAGTTTGTGGTTAGCTGTTTGTTGGGAAAACGAATCGTGATCCTGAATCAAGTTCAGCATGACGTAGCGTCAGGAATTCCTGCTTTTTGCTCAATAATAGACTGAAACAATTTTTTAGTAATGGTTGATTTTCCCATTCCTGCCGTATCTTCTATAATTACTCTAGCATAATTGGGTAATAAATCTTTGGGATAACAATCAATTTTTATGTTAATCTCATCTCCAGAAATTCCTTCTCGACAGCTTACCGTTAATGGTTGGTATAAAATCTCCAAAGCTGTTTGCATATTTGGAAAAACCAACGTGTCAATCGTTAAAAACTTGGTGTAACGTCTTTCTAAATAATCACACAACTGCTCTTCAACACTCTTTTTATCAGTACTTTCTATTTTAAATTTTTTAAATATGGATTGTATTTTAGGCAATACTAAATCCTTTACAATAGGCAAAACTAAATTTGCAATTACTAATTCCTGGGAAGTGTCCATACTTTTTTATCGTTTTCTACAACGTTAAAAATAAGACAAAGATTACACCTAGACAATGAGGTTTTCCGTAAAGGGTGTTTTTTTAGCTACTTAAAAACTATAAATATTCATTATGAAACCGACTGTCATTCCGCACTTGATGCGGAATCTATATGTTTACGAAATGGGTTCCTGCCTTCGCAGGAATGACAATTAGTTGTACTGAACACACTTTTTAAAGTTCAGTAATCACTAAAAGCGGTTGTTTGATGATTAAAAGTGGTTCACTAAAGACTTTTAGCCCTTGTGATAATGGTTCAAAGCGGTTCGGAAGTGGTTTGTTGGGGTTCATGAACGACTTTTTGAGGTTGTTTATGGGGTCTGACCCCTTAAAGAACCGCTTTTAATGATTGTTTAACCAGGTAAAAACAGTAATGAACCGCATCGAAGGTATGTTGAATAGATAATAACCTTTAAAAGACCGCTTCGAAAGGTTATTTTAACGCTTATAAATGACAAACAATGGCTTTGAAGGATTAATCTAATGCTTCTAAATAACGTGAGTTCGACTTAACTTATTCCAATATTTGGGAGCATATTAGTAATTTTGATAGATGGTTTTTTAGGTATAAAACTATATGCTATTAATCCACAGACCAAGTTTGATATAAAATTATCTACCGACCTATGTCTTGTATGCTCAATATAACATACATTTTTTAAGATGTCATTTACAGATTCAATTACAGCTCTTTTTCTTAATAGTACTTTATCCATAAAATCCATTGCTTTTTTCTTCATATTCTTTCTCACTTTTGTTATTAAATGAATTCCATCTACAAATAATTTTTCAAATAAATCTTTTCCGAGATAGCCTTTGTCTCCATAAATTTTACCAAATATTTTATCATTGAATGATTTGTTTCTAAGAGGTTTTCTATCATCCACATTCCCTGGAGTAAGCATAAACTCGACTAGTTCACCTTTATCGTTACAGACAAGATGTAATTTAAATCCATAAAACCAACCTAAGGTTCCGTAACTTTTTTGAGCTAAACCAGCAAACACTTTATGTTGCTTTTCTCTTTTATAGTGACAGGATTTCAACGTAGTAGAATCTATAAATGAAATGCCAGTACAACTACCCAAACAATGCATTTTCATAAATACTCCTAGTGGTTGAACTACTTTTTTTTGAAGTTCAACAAAACGATTGTATGAAACACAATCGGGGAACTCATTACGCATATGTTTACACACATGATTTATATAGAAGTGCTTCAGATTTCGGTAAGATTTTAAATGAAAAATAACTAAAATAGTCATTACTTCTGCATCAGACATTTTACGCTTTCTTTTGCGTATTTTCTTTTTATTTGGGTCAAGAAGACTGTTTTTGGTAACCAAATCGTTATATTCTTTACTAAAATCGTCTAAAAGACAAAATATTTCAATAATTTTATTGTCAGTAATCATAGAGAAGTTCTTATTATTAGCTTGTTATTCAGAATATTAAGTTAATGATTCCTTCTCTATTTTACAAACAATTAAAACATCTTCTTAAGTCGAACTCACGTTAATTATGAGTTTTAAGTATATATGAGTATGAAAAACAGCTTCTTTGTATAGCTGTAAAAGAGATCTGAAAATTACGAATTCATCAAATCTTCAATTTCGTCTACTTCAATAGGAATGTCGCGCATTAAGTTAAATGGCTCGCCACTTTCTTGAATAACAACATCGTCTTCCAAACGAATTCCAAAACCTTCTGCTGGAATGTAAATTCCTGGTTCAACCGTAAACACCATATTTGCTTGCATTGGCTCTGTTAAAATTCCGTAATCGTGTGTGTCCAATCCAATATGATGCGACGTTCCGTGCATGAAATACTTTTTATACGCTGGCCATTCTGGATCTTCATTTTGTACATCGGCTTTGTCAATTAGACCAAGACCTAATAACTCAGAAGTCATTAATTTTCCAACTTCTACATGATAATCTGCCCAAATAGTTCCTGGAACTAACATTTTTGTCGCTTCATCTTTTACACGATTTACAGCATTGTACACCGCTTTTTGTCTGTCTGAAAAACGACCTGATACTGGAACGGCACGTGTCATATCACTTGCGTAATTAGCGTATTCGGCTCCAACATCCATTAGAATTACATCACCAGCTTTGCATTGCTGATTGTTCTCAATATAATGTAATACGTTTGCGTTGTTTCCAGAAGCAACAATTGGTGTGTATGCAAATTTCTTGGAACGATTTCTTAGAAACTCATGCATCAATTCTGCTTCAATCTCGTATTCCCAAACGCCAGGTTTTACGAAGTTTAATAATCTGCGGAAACCTTTATTTGTAATATCACAGGCTTGTTGCATCAAATCCAATTCAATAGGATCTTTTATAGAACGCAAACGCTGTAAAATAGGATTGCTTTTTGCTACACTATGCGCTGGATATTTGTCTTTTAACCATTTTGTAAAACGATCTTCACGTGTTTCTGTTTCTACATTTGCACGGTAATGTTCGTTGGTATTTATATAAACCGTATCGCATTGCGTCATAATTTCAAACATGATTTTTTCCATGTCTTGCAACCAATACACGGTTTTAATTCCTGAAGTTGCCAACGCAGCTTCTTTCGTTAATTTTTCACCTTCCCAAACTGCAATATGTTCATTGGTTTCCTTTAAGAATAAAATTTCTCGATGTTTCTCCTTTGGACAATCTGGAAATAATACCAAAATACTTTCTTCCTGATCTACGCCACTTAAGTAAAAAATATCTCTGTGTTGCTCAAAAGGCATGGTGCTATCTGCGCTAATTGGGTAAATATCATTCGAATTAAAAACAGCCAAACTACTCGGTTTCATCTGAGCCATGAAGTTTTTTCTATTCTTAATAAACAAGTTGCGATCTATCGGTTGGTATTTCATCTTAGAATTTTTAATTGATTTCCCTCAAAAATAATCAAACAAAAAAAGAATTTAGTAGCCAAATGGCGGATTTTTTTAAAGTATCAATTAATGTAACAATGTTTTGATTTGAAAATATAACGATTAATAAAGATGTTGGTGTGATGAATTATTCTGAGAAATGAACCTTCTTAACACCTAATTCACATGCTTCCGTATTCGACTCATATGTCGTGATGAAATTCCTAAGAAAGAAGCCAAATAATGTAGTGGAACTTCTTTCAATAGCTTTGGCTCGTTAGAAAGCAGTTTTTTATAACGTTCTTCAGGTGTTAATGTCAACAAATCAATTCGGTAATCGTCAATGCGATAAATTTGATTTTCTATTAAATTGTAATAAAAATGATGAAACGCTTTGTTATTTTTAAGTAAATGTTGAAAGCTTTTTTGATCGATCACAAACAAATCGCAATTACTAATAGCTTTTATATTTTTTCGTGAAGGAATTTGATGCATAAAACTTTTTAATGCCGCTGTGGCGGAATTTTTCAAAGCAAGATAGGTTGTTTTTTCTTCACCTTCCACCAAAATATTATGTTGTAAAATGCCACTCTCAATAAAGCAGAAATACTTGCAAACAGTGCCTTCTTCTACAAAAAGTGTATTCTTTTTTAAATGTACATAGTTGAATGTTTCCAAAATCACAGGAATATCATCATCCAAAGAATCATCCTGAATATAGGTTTTTAAATACGATTCAAAATTTGCAGTAGAAACGTTCATAAGTTCGCATGCTATTTTACAGATTCAAGTTCTAAAACTACCAAAATTTATACTTATATAGTATATTCCAGTATGAAAATAGTATAAAATCATGAGATGACTTTGATTTTGATAGCAATTCATATAAATTTAACCTGAACCAAATATAAGAGTTGGTTACCATAGAATAATGACAGAATTTTTAGATGTATTAACTTCATTTTGGCACAAGTGGATTATAGTACCTTCTTTCTTATTAGGTATAATTGGTTTTTTCTTTTTTACATATTCCATTAGTAATGAAACTATGCAAAGGAAAAAAACGAAAACAATTGGGATTACCCTTATGGGAATGCTAGCTTTTAATTTTTTGGTCAGTTTTACGCTGGCTTTTAGCTTAGAAACGCTTGTTAAAAAAGAAATAATTAATTTGTTAAATCAACCTGGATTAGTACTCAAAATAAATGATGAAGAACAAGACTCTGAATATACAAATCGTGTCATAAACGAGTTAAAAAAAATTGGAAATGCAACTCCAGAACATTCAAGACCTGAAGAAAAAGAAATAATAGTACAAATCGTGTCAAAGAATGACGCATTGACTTTGAGAATTATGAAAGATTCTAGAAGAAGATTCGAGTTTTGGATATATTTAGATAAATATAAATTCACAAAGGATAACGGTATCGGAAACAACATAAGCACAATGGTGTTTTTAAAATATTTTGGGAGCAAAAAACATTCGTGAATTCGTGGAAAAGAAAAGATTGTTAGATTTTTAGACTTGCTTAGCTTTTCATAAACTTGACAAATGAAATATAGTAAAGCTAAATTCTAACATCACTACTGTTAAAAAATCAAGTAAAATTTTGCCAAGTTTGCAACATTGAGTACTTTGAAAGTCTAAACCAAACCCAACCATGAAACCTAATATATTACTCTTCGTATTATCTCTTTTTTTAGTGCAAATTAGCTTTGCGCAAAGCAATCCTACTTCGGCTTCGCAAGTGCAAGAAGCATTGAATCAAAAAGCGAAACTTACACAAAGCTCAATTGTAAAAAACATCAAATTTACCAACATCGGACCAACTATTATGAGTGGTCGTGTGGTTGATTTGGCTGTAAACCCCAACAATACAACCGAATTTTATGTGGCATATGCTTCTGGTGGATTGTGGTACACAAAAAATAACGGAACAACATTTGAACCTGTTTTAGACAGTTCGCCAACGCAAAATATTGGTGATATTGCTGTCGATTGGAACTCAAAAACAATTTGGGTTGGTACAGGAGAAAACAACTCTTCGCGTTCATCATATGCAGGAATTGGAATTCTAAAAAGTACGAATAACGGAAAAAGTTGGGAAAATATGGGCTTAGTCGATTCGCATCATATCAGCCGAATCGTAATCAATCCAAACAACACAAATGAAGTCATAGTTGGCATATTAGGTCACTTATACTCACCAAATGCCGAACGCGGAATTTTCAAAACAACCGATGGTGGAAAAACGTGGAACAAAACATTGTTTGTAAATAATGATACAGGAATTGTAGATGTAGCGGTTGCACCAAACGATTTCAACATTCAATATGCATCATCATGGGAACGCGATCGTAAAGCGTGGGATTTTATTGGAAATGGAATCAATTCAGCAATCTACAAAAGTACAGATGCAGGAAATACGTGGAAAAAAATAAGCAAAAATGCAGGTTTTCCAGAAGGTGATGGCGTTGGACGAATTGGATTGGCAGTGTACGATGAAAACACAGTATATGCGTTTCATGACAGTCAATTTAGACGAGAAGCAACAGGAAAAAAGAAAAGTGATTCCAAAGCATTGACAAAAGACGACTTTAAAACAATGTCTTCTCAAACGTTTTTAAATCTTACCGATAAAAAATTAAACACTTATCTAAAAACAAACGGTTTTCAAGAAAAATACAGAGCCGAAAATGTTAAACAATTGGTCCGAAGCGGAACGATAAAACCTGTCGATTTAGCAAAATATCTTGAAAATGCGAATTCACTATTATTTGATACGCCAGTTATTGGAGCGCAAGTTTTTAAAACAACAAATGGTGGAAAATCGTGGAAAAAAACACACGAAGATTATTTAGATGATTTGGTATATTCTTATGGATATTACTTTGGAATGATTCGCGTAAGTCCAAAAAATGAAAATCATATATATATTGCTGGTGTGCCAATTTTACGTTCGCAAAATGGTGGAAAAACATTCAAATCCATCAATGGACAAAATGTGCATGCCGATCATCACGCGCTTTGGGTAAATCCAAACAATCCAAATCATTTAATCAATGGAAATGATGGTGGTGTAAATATTTCATATGATAATGGAGACAATTGGATTAAATGCAATACGCCTTCTGTGGGACAGTTTTACGCAATTCATGCAGACGAGCAAAAACCTTACAAAGTATATGGCGGATTGCAAGATAATGGTGTTTGGGTTGGTCCAAACAGTTACAAAGCATCTGTAAAATGGCATGAAGAAGGAGCATATCCATACAAGCGAATTATGGGTGGTGACGGAATGCAAGTTCAAGTAGACAATCGAAATCCAAACATCGTATACACAGGATATCAGTTTGGAAACTACTTCAGATTGAATCTTGAAAGTGGCGCACGTCAATACATTCAACCAAAACACGAATTAGGAGAATCTCCATACCGATTTAACTGGCAAACGCCGATTCATTTATCGGTTCACAATCAAGATATTCTATATTTAGGTGGAAACAAATTACACAGATCACTAAACAAAGGTGACGATTGGGAAGCAATTTCAGGCGATTTAACACAAGGTGGAAAAAAAGGAAATGTTGCATACGGAACATTAACGAGTATTTCTGAATCTCCTTTTCAATTTGGATTAATTTATGTTGGAAGTGATGACGGATTCATTCACGTAACGAAAAATGGCGGCGGCGATTGGCAAAATATTTCAAGCGGTTTCCCGAAAGATTTATGGGTTTCGCGCGTAATTGCTTCTGCACACAAAAAAGAACGTGTATATGCAACACTAAACGGCTATCGTTGGGACGATTTTACAAGCTATGTGTACATGTCAGATAATTATGGACAAACGTGGAAAAACATTGGAAACGGAATTCCTGATTCGCCAGTAAACGTAATAAGAGAAGATCCAGAAAATGAAAATATACTATATGTTGGTACCGATAATGGTGCGTATGCTTCTTTAGATATGGGGAAAATGTGGCAACCTTTTCATAACGGATTGCCAAATGTTGCCGTACATGATATTGTAGTGCAAAAACAAGCAAAAGACTTGCTTATAGGAACGCATGGACGCTCAATTTACAAAGCTAATATTGGTGTTTTACAACAGCTTAATGAAGAAATAAAAGCAAAAGATATATATGTGTTTGATACGAAAAGTGTGCGTTACCGTTCATTTTGGGGATCAACGTGGAGCAAATGGTTAGAAGCGCGTGTACCTGAAAAAGAAATCTATTTTTATGCAAAAAAACCTGGTATTTATGAAGTTTCTGTTTCTACAAATGACAATACAGAATTAACTACATATGAAGTAAATGCTGATACAGGATTCAACACATGGACATACGATTTGAGCATTACCGAAAAAGGACGTAAAAAATACATAGATAAAAACAAAGACGCTTCCATTCCGAAAAAGAAAAACGGTGCATATTACTTGCCAAAAGGAACCTATACTATTGAAATTTCTGGTTATGGTGGAAAAGGTGCAACAAATTTAGTAATTGAATAATCTATAAATTAGCTACTTTTTAGTTGCGTATGCTGAGCTTGATTTAAGATCACGCAAGAAGCTAAAATATGTATACGATAACTCAAATAAGATGCTGCTAAATAAAAATGTACACTTAAACTTTGTTCAGTGTGCATTTTTTTGTCACATCGAGTGCAGTTGAGATGAACATGAAAAAACCAACACTCTATTTTCTTTCAGGCACGATGTGTACACCACTATTGTGGGAATTTGTATGTGCAGAATTGACTCAGTTTGATTGTATTTTTATCGATACAACTTCGGCAACTTCATTTGCTGAAATAGATACTTTGTTAGATGCAACTTTAGAAGAAAACACATTTGTAGTTGCTTTTTCCATGGGCGCATATGCAGCAATGCATTTTGCAGTTTCCAATCCAGATCGGATTCAAAAAATGATGGTGATTGCGGCTTCTGCAACTAGTTTGAGTGCGAAAGAATTACAACTCCGAAAAAGCACGATTGATTTTCTAGAAAAACACAATTATAAAGGAATTTCTACCACAAGAGCATTGCAGTTTTTACATCCTAAAAATCATCAAAATAATGTGTTGATTCAAGTTATTAAAAACATGGATTCAGACTTAGGAAAAGAAGTTTTAATTCGCCAACTCAAAGCAACTTCACAACGTGTTGATTTAACCCAAAAACTACAAAAAATTCAAACTCGAATTCATATTATTGCTTCTAAAGAAGATGCATTAGTCAATATTGAAGATGTTCAACATACACAAAAACAATTGCCAAAAGCAACAAGTACATTCTTAAAAAACTGCGGACATATGATTCCGTTAGAAATGCCCGATTTGGTTAGAAGTGCAATAATAAACTTCTTCTAATTTTAGTAAGCTGTAAAACGAATAACAGCATTTTATCAAGCATAAGAAACACTTTACTCATTCAAAAAGGCAGTTTACGCATTCTAGTTTTTGTAACGAACAGCACAATCGTATTTTAGGAACCTAAAATACGCTGTAATGAAATTTTTATATCTAATTTTCTTCTTAGGTAATGTCGCTATTGTCAATGCGCAACCTGGCGATTTCATGGCGATGCGAAAGGCACAATTGCAAAAAGTTGAAACTGCATTGCAAAATAATCCAAATGATATGTCACTTGTTTGGGAACGCATAAACCTTGTGTTTAAGCCACATTTTGATTTATATAAAAGAGCAGGTGAGATAGAAAAATTTCAATCTAGAGCAGCGTCATACCCATATTATATTTTGGACGATTTGGATTATTTGATTGCCAACAATAGCTCAATGAAAGTTAGAAGCAAACAAGTTTCTTTAGCGGATTATTATCATAGAAGAGGACAGTTTTTTTATGTAACAGGATATGTTGAATATGCTTTAGAGGATTATTTAACTGCACTTGAACAAAATCCACCGTTTGCGTTAAAGCAAACAATATGTTTGGCAATTGCAGCATATTATTACAATAAAGATGAAAACTATTCTTTGGAAAATTATGAAAAAGCATTAGCATATATAGATTTGGTAACGCCAAAAGAAGATAGTACGAAGCCATTACTTTATGAACGATACAGTTCAAGAAATGGTGATTATTTTCAATCACAAAAACTACAACTATTAAGAGTAGCTCAGAAAGATGAACGCTTGGTAAATTACTTAAAATGTATAGCAAAAAGTCATTTTCTTTTTTATGAAAAAGAGACTAAAAAATCAACGGAATATCAACAAAGCCATTCGTATACAATTCCATATTCTTTGCGTTTAGGATTTAATAAATTGTATGAAATTGCACAACATTTTTATGAAAAAGGTAAGTATGAAAAAGCAAAAGAGGTTATAGAAAAAGTAATTTCTTTTCTGCCAAGAAATAAAGATGGATTTTACTATGAAACGTACGTATATGGAAATTATTTTCTACTACTTTCAAAGATTTACAGGACAGAAATGTATCAAAATGTTTCGCTAGAAATTGACAACTTACTAGAAGGTTTTGGCGATTCAACACAAGGATTTCCTTCGCAAGCCACAAAACAATACAATCGATTGGAAGAATTATTGCAATTATATCCAAACAAACCCAAGTTGCATCTGGCAAAAGCCATATATCTCAAAAAAATAAAATACAATAACAGGTATGCAAAACTGGAAGGTAATATATTTGAATCTTTACAACAAAGCGAAAATTTAGGATTGCAAGATTATAGAATATCATATTTGAGAGCTTTGGTATTAAAGTTGGAAAAGCACTATGCGGATGCTTTGGTTGAGATTAACAAAGCGCAACTTTTATCTTCAGGACACGTTAATGTGTGTAGTTTAAAACTATGGCTATTAGAACAGTTTGAAGAAAGTTCAGAACTAGAAATAAAAACAACAAAAGCATTGCTTGAAGCTTCTAAAAAGCAAGAAAGCGCACCGATAGATATTATTGTGAAAATGATTGATGAGATATAAATCTACTCTTTCAAAACCGCCAACACATATTCCTTATAACTCGCGCCAATAGGAACTTCTACATCGTTGAGTTCGATATCATGTGGCGTAAAAGCCGTTATTTTTTTGCTATTAATAATATACGATCTATGTACACGTAAAAACGCATGTGTGGCTAAAGTTGATTCTAAATCGCTAATTTTTTGTTTGGAAACAATACATTTTGACAAAGTATGAATTTTGACGTAATCTTTTAAGCTTTCAATATAAATAATATCCGAAACGGTAACTTTATGATACTTTGTTCCAGACTTGACTTGTATAATAGTTTCCACATCCTTTTGAGGAATTGAAACTGCCGTTTGCACAGGTTTTATATCTCTAAAAAACCGCTCCACAGCTCTAAAAAAACGATCAAAAGTAATAGGTTTCAACAAATAATCGGCAACGTCCAAATCGTAACTTTCCAAGGCATATTCTCTATACGCTGTTGTAAAAATAGTTTTTGGTGGATTGCGTAACGATTTTAAAAATTCAATTCCAGTAATAGTTGGCATTTTAATATCTAAAAACAACAAATCAATTTCTTGTGTATTTAAAATTTCCAACGCTTTCATAGCATTATTACACGTTGCAACAACTTCAAAAGAAGCAATTTTTGAAATATGATTTTCCAGCAATTTTATAGCCAACGGTTCGTCGTCAACGAGTAAGCATTTAACTTTCATACGGCACTATTTTTAACGTGATGATCACTTGAAAGGAGTTTTCTTTTTGTTCAATATTGATTGTATGTGTATTTGGATACAACAATTCCAATTGCTTGTGAATATTCTCCAAACCAATTGCACTTTTTGAAGTTTCGTTTTTTTGAAGTGTAGTTGTATTAAACACGGTAAATGTCAATGTATCTTCTGTTTGACTAAGATCAATGGTGATTTTTGGACTTCCAGAATCTTCGCCAGCACCATGTTTAAAAGCATTTTCAACCATCGATAGTAAAATAAGTGGTGCAACTCGTGTTTGTGATGCAGTACGATGTGAAAACGATACTTCCAAACGCTCGTCATAGCGAAGTTTCTCTAAATCGATATAATTTTCAAGCAATGTAATTTCTCCCGCCAAGGGCACATATTTTTGATCGCATCGATATAAAACATAATCTAAGATTTCAGATAATTTCCCAATAGACTCAGATGTTTTTGGCGAATTTATAATGGATAACGAGTAAATATTATTTAAGGTATTAAACAAAAAATGTGGATTCAATTGTGCTTTCAACATCTTTAACTCAATAGAAGCTTTTTCCTTTTTTAACGATTGTTCTTCTATACGTTCAAAAGTCAATTTTATCAATAAAAAGAATAAAGCAATTGAATAAATCGTAAAAAAGTAACCACTGATCAATTTCCCCCAATCCGTTAAGATTTCTAAAATAGGCTCTTGTTCAAATGGAGCATTTCTAAATAATGGCTCAGCTACATGCACCATTAACATGCGCGAAAAACTGCAAATAATATAAGCGCTCACTATCGCATACACTGCAAATAGTGTGTACTTTTTAGTATATAAAAATTTAGGAAGTAACCAATACGCCAGAAAATATGAAATGATAATTTGCGGAATTATGTGAGAAGCTCTTGCAATAGCAATTACCCACCAAGGATCATAAGAAGCATCAGAAAAAATTAAAAAGAGATATAGAATAATCCAAAAAACAACGTGTTTTAAGACACGGCGATTTTTTATATAACTGAAAATATTTTTCACAATTTGTATCATAACATATCAAATCTAATAATATTCATAAAAGTACGCATTACACTTCTTTAAAAATTACGGATAGATGAATAGCGTAAAAAAGCATCCAAACACTATCAAAAAGTAGACGAAACCCATATTTCCATAAAAAATACGTGTTTGACGACTAAATAATCATGTTCGACTATTTAAAAAAATGATGTCTCATTAAGCAACATATTTGTGGCATCAATCAAATTATAAAACAAACGGACATGAAAAAAATAATCATTCTATTAGTGTACTTAGCGGTTACGCTTGCAAGTGCTCAACAAAACAAGCAATTTACCATTACTGGAAAAGTACTGGACAAAACAACACAACAACCATTGGAATATGCTACGATAACCATCTTAGACACAAAAACTGATAAAGTATTAGAAGGTGGAATTACCAACGAAAAAGGAAACTTCTCTTTAGAAATTGGAAACGGTACGTACAACATTAAAATTGAATTTATTTCTTTTAAATCATACCTGTCAAAAAATGTTGTCATTGCAAAAGACATGAATTTGGGAACGATCAGTTTAGAAG
This sequence comes from Kordia sp., assembly GCF_965283645.1. Lineage (GTDB taxonomy): Bacteria > Bacteroidota > Bacteroidia > Flavobacteriales > Flavobacteriaceae > Kordia. The sequence goes on from NZ_CBDIPG010000001.1 coordinate 2,695,082, forward strand.
AAGATTTAGAAGCGTTAAGCGAAGTTGAAATCGTTGCTGAAAAATCAACGGTAGAATTAAAACTTGATAAAAAAGTATTCAATGTTGGGAAAGATTTAATCTCGCAAGGCGGAACGGTAAACGATATTTTAGACAATGTACCTTCCGTAAGTGTGGACGCTGGTGGTGGAGTTAGCCTGCGTGGAAACGGAAATGTTCGTATTCTCATCAACGGGAAACCTTCTGCATTAATTGCCAACAATGGATTGGATCAAATTCCTGCGGAAAACATTGCAAAAGTTGAGGTTATCACAAATCCTTCCGCGCGCTATGAAGCACAAGGAACGGCAGGAATTATCAATCTTATTCTAAAAAAGAACAAAAAAGGAGGACTAAGTGGCTCAGTTCAACTGGGCGCAGGAACGCCAAGAGATTACAGGGCGAATGTAAATCTTGCGTATAAAACAGACAAAATAAATGTATTTACCAATATTGGCTATCAAAACTCAAACTTCTTTGGCGAAGAAAAAATTAGGCAAACAGTAACGAATAATGGAATAGAATCTGGATTACTGCAAAATAACGATCAAGATAGAAATGACGATGCTCACAATATATTTTTTGGTGGCGATTATTATATAAATGATAAAAATACACTGACAGCTAGTTTCTATCACAGATTCTTAAAAAACACGGATGAAACCCGTTTAAATTATTCTTATTTAGATGCAACAGGCGCTATAGACAGTACAATTTCACGAATAGAAAACTACAAAGAGCCGCAAAATTTCAATCGATTGGAAATGAATTATGTGAAAACATTTGACAAAAAAGGGCAAAAGTTAGAAATGGACGTACAATATGATTTTTGGAATGATGATGAGCAAGAAAGCATTCGTCAGCAACGTACAATTCCTGCAACTACTGACTTTACAACAATTAGAAGTGATGATGTAGAAAGTAGTAAAGACTTCTTATTTCAAGCTAATTTTGTGTCGCCTTTAACAGAAACATCACGATTGGAAACTGGTTTTAGAAGTGAAATTAGAAGAATTACAAGTGATTATATGGTGCATATTGATGCGCAATTAATTCCAGATTTAGACAATGAATTGGATTACAACGAACGAATTTATGGTGTATATGCACAATATGGCGACAAAATTGGAAAATTTAGTTACTTACTAGGATTGCGTGTAGAACATTCAGACATTGGAATTGATGATCAAAAACAATTGTTCAACGATTCTAAAAAATATACAAATCTCTTTCCTACGGCGCATTTTTCATATGAACTTGCAGACAGAACAGATGTGCAAGTAAGTTACAGCCGACGAATTAACAGACCGCAATTTTGGCAATTGAATCCTTTTGGTGGATTAACAGATTTTAGAAATCTATTTACAGGAAATCCAGATTTGAATCCGATGTATACCAACTCGTTTGAAGTAGCCTTTCTAAAACGTTGGGGAAAATTTTCGATCAATCCATCTGTGTATTACCAGCACACAACCGACTTTTTCAACTTTGTAACCACACAAACTGCAGATGGAAACTTTGTTACATTTCCTGTAAATTTAGATACGGAAGATCGATTAGGTTTTGAACTATCAACAACATACAATCCGTTTAAATGGTTGCGATTATCAGGAGAATTCAACTTCTTTCAATACGATCAAAAAGGAGATTTCAATGGTGAAAACTTTGACACCAAAGATGAAGCTTGGTTTACCAGAATAAACTCCAGATTGCGTTTCAAAAAAGGACTTTCTGTACAAGCAAGTTTTAATTACACAGGAAGAAACCAAAATGGGCAAAGGCTTCAAAAAGCCCAATATCATTCAGATTTTGCCATTAGTAAAGATATTTTTAATGACAAAGGCGCACTTACTTTAAATGTTAGAAATGTATTTGATTCGCGAATTCAAGATAGAGTAGTGACTGGCGAAAACTTCCGTTTGGAATCAGAATCTAGAAGAGTTGGAAGACGAATTAGCTTAACTTTTGTATACAGATTCAATCGTAAAAAAGGGCAACGTGATCGACTTCCAGATTAAAAAGTAGTTTTTTATTTTAATTAGTATAATCCTGAGTTATATCTTTCTTAATATGACTCAGGGTTTTTAAAGCCAATCCTCTTAATGAATTATATTTGTTTTCTTACTTAAATGACATCTATATAATAGTTTGAATTATGAAAAATAACAATTCTATATATCTAATACTTGTATTTGCAATGGTTTTAAATGCTTGTATTACAAAAAATCAGAAACCAAAAGGCACTGATTCTACCATCTCAAAAAAGCTATATTTTGGACAAAAACCACCAGAATTAATTCCAGAAATTTTTGCGCCTGGCATTGTTTCAATTAATGGAAGGAATGCATCGACTATTTCGTTTTCTCCTGATTTAGATGAAATATATTTTTCAGCTCATGAAAAAGATGAAGAAGCATCATCTATCTATTTCTCAAAACTTAAAGGTGATAAATGGACTCCCGTTAAAAGAGCAAACTTTACCAATGGGAGAAAAAAAGAGGAGTTATATCCATCCGTTAGTCTTCATGACAAAAGGATTTACTTCACAGCTTTTGATTCTATTTTTTCGGATGAGAAAATTTGGTACGTAAACCGTTTAGAGAATTCTTGGAGTGATGCAATAAAACTTGATTCACCTATTAATGATGACATAGTTTTTTATATTAATCAAGCTAAAAACGGAGATCTTTTTTATACAAGTATTTCAAAAGCGAAAATATACTATGCACCAAACAAAAACGGTAAATTTCCCGAAGTACAGGAAGTTGAACTTGAATTTGGTCATCACGGGTTTGTTTCCCCATCTCAAGAGTATTTGCTGGTATATGCTCGAAACAAAGAAAATGAAGACCACGATATTTATGTCTGCTTTAAGAAAAAAGACGGGACATGGACAACACCAATTCCGCTTGGAAATAAAGTAAATTCTAATTTTAACGAATCTTGTCCGAGTATCACTCCAGATGGCAAATATTTGTTTTTTAATAGATCCAACGAAGATGAGTCATCAAATGTGTATTGGGTGAGCACAGAAATTATTGATAAATTAAGGCCAGTTGATTTATAAGCAGTAAAAATAAATTTAGCATAAATGTCATATCGAGTAAAGTTCAAATAGACTTCCCGCCTAAAGATTTATTGATTTTAATACTATTCAAGATAAATCTTTCGACTTTGCTTAAGACAAGCTCGCCCAAAAAAGTATACGTTCCTGTTGATCAAGAATTATACGATACAATTGTGGAGTTAGACAAGCGATTCTTTGACGCATACAATTCCTTCGCCAATGTGCCAAGCAATTGGATTGCTTTTTCGATAGGTTCAGTCAAAGGTTTTGAAAAACTCAAACGAATGTAATTCGTATGCGAATCGTTCATGGAGAAAATCTGTCCAGGCGCAATAATCAATTTGTGTTTCTTGGCAGCTTCAAAAAGAAAAATACTATCAAAATCTTTTGGAAAAGCAATCCATAAAATATAACCGCCAGTTGGTGGAACCACATATATATCTTCAGGAAAATAAGTATAAATAAGTTTGCAATACGCAAGCATATTGGTATGCAATGTATGACGTAATTTTTTTAGATGATACGGATATCTACCTTTAGAAAAAAACGAAACCAGCGCTTGTTGTGACAACGTACTAGAACCTAACGAGTGTATTCTTTTCAATCGTGTAACCGTTTCAGTAAACTTTCCAGGAATGGCATATCCTATTCGATAACCAGGCGCTAATGTTTTTGAAAAAGAAGAACAATATAGTACAAAACCTTTAGTATCAAACTGTTTGCATGTACTAGGGCGGTGTTTTCCAAAATACAATTCGCCATACACATCATCTTCAATCAATGGAACTTCGTGTTTTGTAATCAATTTTACCAACTCTTTCTTCTGATCAGTTGTTAAACTCATGCCAGTTGGATTATTAAAATTAGTCGTTAACAAACACGCTTTAACAGGAAACTCTTCTAACGAACGTTTTAAGAACTTCACATCCAAACCTGTTGTCGTATGTATTGGAACAGGAATTACTTTCAGTCCCAAATTCTTAATAATTTGATGAATTCCATAATACGTTAAACTATCCGAAATTACAATATCGCCTTTTTGCGTTGTTGCTTGTAAACACAAAGTTAAAGCTTCTGTGCAGCCAGCAGTAATGACAATATCTGCTGCGGTAAATGTTTTTCCAAGTTTTATTTGTTGTCCAGCAATTAACTGTCGTAACGTAACATTTCCTGTCGGATGTTCATAATTTAAAATAGACGAACCCAAAGTTGTCAATGCAGACTTAACACTCTTTTGTAAAGTTGCTGTTGGTAACAACGAAAGATCAGGTCTGGCAGTTGACAAATGTGTATAGGTTTTAGCGCTTAACAAATCTACCATATGTGAAATCATAGCATCAGTCGTTAATTCATGTATGGCTGGAGTTGTTTCTAAACTAGAATGATCAAAAGAAGGTGTATATTTTTTTGGTTGATAAATTACGTAATAACCAGATTTTGGTCGCGCTTCAATCAAACCTTTCGATTCTAGTGAATAATATGCTTGAAAAATAGTGGAAGCACTCACGTTGTGTTGTTTGCTAAACATACGGACGGACGGAAGCTTGGCACCTAATTGCAACACACCATTTAAAATATCTTCTTCAATATGTATTGCAATATCTTCATATAAAAAATTAGCTACTTTCATGTGTATCTGATATGGTGTAAAGGTAAAAAACTGAATCTGTTTTATTATGATGATGTCTTGTAAATTTACAGCAATCAAAAAACAGCAAAAATGCAGGAGAAAATAATTGGGAAAGAAATCTATTCAATTACAACAGATATTGAAAAATTAGACATGGAAATGATTCATCAATACTTAAGTAAAGAATCGTATTGGGCAAAACACATTCCATTACATATGGTGAAAAAATCTATTGAAAACTCTGTAAACTTTGGAATCTTTCACGAAAAGAAACAAATAGGTTTTGCACGTTTAATTACGGATAAAACCACGATGGCATACATGTGTGATGTATTTATAATTGAAGCCTATCAGAAAAAAAACGTGTCGTCTTGGTTGATGGAAACTATGATGAATCACCCAGAATTACAAGGCTTACGAATTTGGATATTACTAACAAGTTCTGCCAATTGGTTATATGAAAAGCATGGATTTGTCAATCCAGAAAGACCTGAATTATATATGGAGAAACGAAACAAAATAAACTATAAAAATGTATAAACAATTAGCATCCGATAAGGAAAACATAGAAACATTACTTGATGGAGTAAAACATGTTGCCATGCAACATTTTCAAGAAATTGAAACAATGCCAGCTTCTGCAAAACCACAAGCAGTAAAAAAATACAAACTACCAGAAGAAGGTTTTGGAGCTAAAGCTATATTAGAAAAATTCAAAGCGGATTATCAACAAATTATGTGCGGATCGTCTGGACCAAGATATTGGGGATATGTAACAGGTGGTGCAACACCTGCGTCTGTAGTTGGTGATTGGTTAGCGACTACATTTGATCAAAATACACAAAGTGTAAAAGGTAGAGGCGATGTTTCTGCAATCATGGAAAAAGAAACGATTCAGTTATTACTGGACTTTTTCGAGTTGCCAACTACTTTTTTTGGCGGATTTGTCACTGGCGCCACCATGTCCAACTTTACCTGTTTAGGAGTTGCACGACAATGGATTGGGAAAAATCAAAACTATGATATTGCCTTAACAGGATTGCAAAAACCAATACAAGTTGCCGCAGGAATGGCACATTCATCTGTGGTAAAAGGATTGTCTATGTTAGGAATCGGAAGTGCAAACATTCATAAACTTCCGTTACTAGACGCTAGAGAAGCAATTGATGTTGATAAATTGGAAGAATTTTTACAGCAAAACGCATCAGGAGAAGTAATTGTACTATCAAGTGCAGGAACTGTAAATAGTGTAGATTTTGACGATTTAAAAGCAATTTCAAAATTAAAAGAAACGTATAATTTCTGGTGGCATATTGACGCCGCTTTTGGCGGAATGGTCGCTTGTATAGAAAATAAAAAACAGTTAATTTCTGGTTGGGAACTGGCAGATAGTATTACGGTAGATTGCCACAAATGGTTCAATGTTCCGTATGATAGCGCGGTATTTTTTATGCAAGAAAAACATCAAAAAAGACAAATAGAAACCTATCAAAATTCGAATGCACCCTATTTAGGAAAACCAATGGAAAATTTCACATATTTAAACTTTCTCCCTGAAAACTCCAGACGTTTTAGAGCATTACCAGTTTGGTTTTCGTTGATGGCGTATGGGAAAAAAGGATACCAAGAAATTGTTTCTAGAAATATAGAATTGGCGCAACAATTAACTAATTATATCGAAAAAAGCAACAACTTTCAATTAGTTGCTCCAACACGCGTAAATGTAGTATGTTTTAAAGTTGCTGGTTTTTCGAAAGTACAACAAGATGAATTTATAACAACAATAAACTCCAGAAGAAAAATATTCATAACACCTTCTTTATATAGAGAAGAAGCGTGTTTCAGAGCTGCATTTGTCAATTGGCAAACCACCGAAAAAGACATCATTATAGCAATAGCAGAATTAGAAGCTACGTATCAACTTATAAAAGAAGTAAAATAGTAAATTTATTTATTGATGATATTAGGCATTTTGATTCCGCTCAACACAAGCATTTCGGTTCACTCCACGGAATCTAGTAGAAGTGTTTTACACTGAGTATTTTAGGTTCATTGAATGCAATGTTGTAGAAGTGTGTTACACTGAGCGGAGTTGAAGTGTAACAATTTTATAAAATCGTTGTCTACTAAGTATCATCAATCAATAAAAACAAACCAATGAAATCAAAATTAGTCGTACTTCTAGCACTAGGAATCTTTACAACATCGTGTATTTCTGTCCGAACAAAATCAAAACGAACCATTGTTGCCAAAGAAAAATACACGCCTGTAGATCAAGATTTATACACTACAATTGTAGCTTTAGACAAGCGTTTCTTTGACGCGTACAATACCTGTGATTTAAAAATTCAAGACGAATTAATCTCAGAAGATTTAGAATTTTTTCATGACAAAGGCGGATTGTCAACATCCAAAACACAAATCATGGAAGCCATGAAAAACAATATTTGCGGAAAAGTGACACGAACTTTAATTGATGGAACCATTGAAGTATATCCAATTCCAGGATATGGCGCGGTACAAATGGGCGAACACAAATTCTACAACAATCAAGAGCCAAATGCGAAATCGATTCCAAGTAAGTTTATCACAATTTGGAAAAACGACAATGGAACATGGCAAATGACACGAATTGTGAGTACGCATAAAAACTAGCACAAGTAAAAGAACATCTTACAACTTAAAAAAGATTTTATAAATACGTTTCAAATTCAAACTGGCGGACACGAATTACGTCAACATCCAAAAGTAACACAATTAGTACTATCGAGTAGCTATAAACTACAGGGCATTTTAGGAAAAATAATGCACCTTCCATTTCGTTTGATCGTATACTTATTTCAAAAATTTTTATTAAAAGGAATCAAAGCGAATCTACAATTGATACAAAATTCATAACCAATCAGAAGAAAATCAAGGTAATCAATAGCTTTTTCGTTTATCTTTAAGTAACCAAACCTACCAAAAGATGTTAAACTGGAACCTATACAACACAACAATCTTCATTGGCGCTGTCGGACTTTTATGTTTAGTAGCGTACCATGTATGTACACGAAAAATTAACGACAAAGCAACACGCTATTTCTATTGGTTTCTAATTGTAACAGCAACTGCAATTCTGCAATACATTTCGTTTGATATAAAAATTACCCAAAAGTACCAAGCGCTAGCCTTATTGGTAGTTCCGCTCGAATTTCTAGCGCCTGTAATCTTCACTGCGTTTACCTGTGCATATCTTAAAAAAGAACAACTTTTCAAAAAATATAAAAACTACTTACTCATTCCGTTTGCAGTATTCTTTCTCATTTACACTATTGTGAAAATTAATGTCTTTGTCGATTACTCCATTTTATCGCGAGAAACGGTTGGTAACATTCGTACGGAATGGAATGAAAATCTAGCATTACTATTCACATTTGTTATTGGTATTTGGAATTACAAAATCATTAAAAACTACGAAAAAGACTTAGGCGAACTGTCATATTCGGCAGTCATTCGGAAAACAAAATGGTTAAAAAACATATACATAACGTTAATTCTACTCAGCGTTTTTTGGTTACTCACGCTTCTATACATAAAAACGAATATAAATGTGAGTGGAAATGATAATTACTATCCATTGTGGATTGCATATTTGGCTTGTTACTATGTATTCTACATAAAAAGTAGCGCGCATTTACAAAAAATTCAAAAAGAAAGAACAGAAGAAGAAACGGCATTCAATCTCTCAGGATTAGACAAACTATTTAAGCCGGAAACATTGCAAGTATTAAGGCAAAATCAATCACAAGTCATTGCAATTCTAAGCTACTTTGCAACATCTTTATTTGATAAAAACAAAACAAAAGAAGTGCTTTGGGATATACTAGAAAACTGTGTTTCCAAACTGCAATTGGAAGATTGTGTACTCTATCTACTAGATGAAAAAACACAAATGCTCCATCAAGAAGCCGCTTTTGGTAATAAAACACAAAATACATACGAAATTCATGAGCCTAAAGAAATTTCAGTAGGAAAAGGAATTGTCGGAAGTGTTGCCCAAACGGGAAACTACGAACTTATCAAAGACACGCGCAAAGACAGTCGTTACATCATAGATGACAAAGCACGTTTGTCAGAATTGGCGGTTCCTATTTACATAGAAGGAACGCTAAAAGGTGTATTAGATTCCGAACATTCGGAAGCTAACTTCTTTACAGAAAACCATCTATGTCTATTTCAACTCATTGCAAAACTGACGGAAAAAAAGCTACTACAACTACAACAACAGAAAAAAGGAATCAGTATCACAAATGATAATTCCTATTACAAAGAAATTTGTACGTTAATGGAAGAAGAAAAACGCTACCGAGATCCAGAAATAAAATTAGCAACACTTTCCAAAGAAATAAACATCAGCGCAAATTACCTTTCACAATTGATTAATGCACTAAGCGGACACAATTTTTCTGACTTTGTAAACAGTTACCGAATCAAGGAAATAAAATCCAAACTATCGCATCCAGCTTTTATAGAATATCCTGTATTATCCATTGGATTGGAAGCTGGCTTCAACTCAAAATCGGCTTTTTACAATTCCTTCAAAAAACACACGGGCATGTCACCCACAGTCTTTCGGGAAAAACACCCATACGAGTCCCAATTCCTTTAAATTCAACAATACGGGACACTTGAACCCATTGCCAATACTAGGTTTGCATCGTTATTAATTTTAAAAATCAAAATGATGAATACAAAAACAAAATTGGCAATATTAGGAATGATGCTACTAATTTCATTCTCTTTTGCAGGAACAAAAAAAGGTGAAAACGCTAACAATGAAGAAAAATTGTATGCTCCAAAAACATTAAAAAGTTATGCGGCGCGGCACAATCTTTCGTCTGCACAATATCAAAAAGAAGTTGATAAATATCTCAAAGCAGGTTACAAACTTACCTATGTAGATGGATATTACGTAAACGGGAAAACAAAATTTGCAGGATTATGGGTAAAAGGAAATCCATCGAAACAAATATTACGTCACAACCTTACGTCCAAACAATACCAAGATGAGTTCAAAAAAAACCAAAGAAATGGCTATCGTTTACTACACGTTGATGGTTATTCTAATGGAAAAAAAGCACTATATGCTGCCATTTGGGAAAAACAAAGCACAAACGGATTGCGAACGCGTCACGGATTGACAGGAGCGCAATATGCTGCCGAATTCAAAAAGAATCAAAAAGATGGCTATCGTTTGGTACACATAAGTGGTTACGGAATCAAAGGGAAAGCATACTACGCAGCTATTTGGAAAAAAGGAAACGCTTCAGGATATGTAGCACGCCATGGTATGTCGAGCAAACAATACCAACAAACAGTAACGAAATATTGGGATCAAGGTTTTCGTGTAACACAAGTAGATAGTTATGATGTAGGCAAAAAAACATACTACGCTTGTATTATGGAAAAGAAATCAGGACGATATAGCGCACGTCATGATATGAATCCGAAAAACTATCAATTAGAATTTGACAATCATTACTATCAAGGAGCTGTTCCAATTTCAGTAAGTGGACACGATGCAGGAAAAACTTCAGGCTATGCCGCCGCTTTTAAAAATGTAACTACTTGGAAAAGTCGCGATACAAATCAATTAGATGCTAAGATTAAAAAAGTAATGAAAGATTTTAAAATTCCTGGGGCAACGATCGGAATTGTAAAAGATGGAAAACTAGTCTATGCAAAAGGATATGGATATGGTGACAAAGAAAACAAAACCATTGCGTCTGCAACAAGTTTATTACGATTGGCAAGTGTTTCAAAACCAATAACATCTGTGGCAATTATGAAATTGGTAGAACAAAAGAAACTAAAACTAAGCGATAAAGTTTTTGGAAACAACAGTATTTTAGGAAGTAATTACGGTTCAAAAGCACTAGGAAGTCGCGAAAAAGCAATAACGGTGCAACATTTACTTGAACACACTGCTGGTGGCAATGCTTGGGATCACAATTTAGAACCTAAAGAAACGGACACATGGGGACCACCGATGTTTCAAAAGAAGAAATTAAGTCAATCCAAATTAATCGGGTGGGTTTTGGACGATCGTAATCCGAGTCACAAACCAGGGACATTCTATGAATATTCAAACTATGGATACTGCTTATTGGGAAGAATCATTGAAAAGAAAACGGGAAAAAGTTACGAAAGCTACTTACGAAACAACATTCTAAAACAATGCGGAATCTCGCAAATGTATATTGGAGCAAACAAAAAAAAGAACCGTAAATACAAAGAAGTGGTTTACTATGCAAATGGTGGGAACGCTTACAATTTACAAATGAGAAGAATGGACAGTCATGGCGGTTGGATTGCTTCTTCAGTTGACCTAATGCGATTCATGGTACGTGTTGATGGAGACAGTTCTAAAAAAGACATCTTAAAAAGTAGCACCATTAACACCATGGCGACAAAGTCATCAGTGTCAAGCTATGCCAAAGGTTGGTCGGTAAGTGGCGGAAACTGGTCGCATGGTGGCGGAATGGGTGGCACAAGTACGCTTATCAAAAAAATGGACAATGGGATCAGTTATGTATTCCTAACAAACTCAACAGGAAATGGTTCAGGACAAGCTGGCGCTATGAAAAAAGCATTACAAGATGGTATTAAAGCTATTAAATCTTGGCCAAACCTAGATTTATTTTAATGAAACTCAAAGTTGTGAAGCCTGAATAGGAGCACATAACTTTGCAAGTTGAATTAACTCCGCTGAAAAGCGGAGTCTTTCTAAGAGATTTATAATTTGAGTTCTATTATCAAAAATCACAATCGATCTGGAAGTATGTTGTGAAGCTGACAAAACATTAAAAATACAAAGAAGCATTCTCATGCTTGATTTGCCACTATGCGGAAAGCGATTTTCGTGTGGTGGTTTTTTACTTCCACTCCGCTCAGTATTCAAGTTTGTAATGTATTTTGTGAGTTGTCACTTCGAGCGCAGTCGAGAACAAGAAAAAAAATGAAAGCTAATTAATCATCTTGAATTTCTATATTCAACGAAGTCGAATGTGTTGGAAAGCAAAGAAATCTCTATATTTAAAATTCATAAGTAAGTTTACAACATACATTTTAAGTGTATAACATGAGTTGCTCCATGTTGGACGAAATTTTTTGTCACGCATTTGCGAATTCACTTGTTTTGACCTATAAACTTAAAACGACAATATTATGAAAACAAGAATCATTTTAATGCTTGCAGCATTGATACTGTTAAACTCATGTATCTTAAAATCATTACAACCTTTTTACATTGCCAAAGCAATTAGTTATCAAGAAGATTTCTTAGGAAAATGGAAAGATGCCGAAGATGGAATATGGAAAATTCAATCTTTTAAAAAACTCTTCGAAAACGAAAATAATCAATTTCCAAAACAATCTGAAAATGATAAAATCATCTATGAAAAATACAAAAAATCGTATGTTGTTAACTATACCAAAAAAGGCAAAGAAGCGATGTTTATTGCAGTTACTTTTGAGGTAAACGGAAAGCTCTTTATAGATTTTACGCCTTTTGATATCGGATTGGAAAACGAAAACAAATTATTAGCGCAACACGTAGTTAAAACACATTCTGTTGCAAAAATTGAACGACTCGAAAACAAAAAATTAAGCTTTAAATGGTTAGATGAATCTAAAATTAAAGCATTACAAAAACAAAATAAAATCCGATTGCAACATGAAAAATTAGGTGTAAACGAAACGTTTGTCATCACAGCAACTTCGGAAGAATTATATAAATTCTTAGAAAAATTTGAAGCAACAAACGAAGACGAAATTTGGGGATCATCCGAGCAAATTACTTTAGAAAAAGCACATGCAAAACTTTAATACAAATATGCAATACATATTTCAAAAGAAACGCAATGTTGTGTTCAACATAGCATTGTGGTTTCTGTATTATAGTATCTTACTATTTATCTTTTCAAAAGGGAAAAGTCCTTTGAAAATTGATTATATCTACACGTTCTGTTTCTTAGCGGTGATGGCAATTTCTATTGTGATCAATACATATTTCTTAGTACCTAGATTATTACAAAAAGGGAAATACTTGGTTTTTGCACTCGCTTTTGTTGGTTTAATAGTGCTTTTTTGGCAATTCTATGTACTATATTTTGAACGATTGTTGGATGTGATTTTTACAGATTACTTCTTCATTTCATATCAATCGAACTTGCAGGCAATGACAAAATTTATATTGTTGTTGATAGTTTCCATGTTATTACGAATCTTTGAAAGTTGGTTGTATTTCAATGCCGAACAAAACAAACACTTGCAAACAGAAAATCAACGCATTCAAATCCAACTCTCACACTTGCGCGCGCAAATAAATCCGCACTTTTTATTCAATTCGTTGAATGTAATTTACGCATTAGCGATAGAGAAAAAAGAAGAAACGCCAGAAGCCATTGTGCAATTATCAGATGTATTGCGATATATTATCTATGATGCAGATGCGGATCGAATCAAACTAAAAGAAGAAATTACATTACTAAAAAACTACATTGCGTTTCAAAAATTTAGAACGCACGGTTTAGAAAACATTACGTTTGACATCAATATTCAAAATAAAGACTTCGAAATCTATCCAATGTTGCTATTGCCATTAGTAGAAAACGCGTTCAAGCACGGAATGGAAAAAAAAGTAGACAATCCTTTTATCAAAATATCGCTTTCGCAAGAAAATACAAAGTTTTACTTTCAAATTGTGAATCATAACAATAGTTCACAACAAAAAAGCAACCATGAATATTCAGGTGTTGGACTTGAAAATATACAAAGCAATTTAAAAATTGTATATCCTGAAAGGCATCAATTTCAGATTGAAGAAACTGCCGAAACATTTACCGTATCACTCCACATAACCGAAGAAAAATGAACCTAAATTGTTTAATCATAGATGATGAACCTTCGTCGCAAAAAGTATTAAAAGTTTTCATAGAAAAAGTACCTTTTCTAAATTTGATTGCTGTTTGCAACAATGCTACGGATGCTTTAGAAACGCTGCAAAAACATACAAACATTGATTTGTTGTTTTTAGACATCAATATGCCAAACATATCAGGATTAAGTTTCTACAAATCATTAAAAAATCCGCCAGCTGTAATTTTCACTACAGCATATTCCGAATATGCCATTGACGGTTTTGAAGTCAACGCGGTAGATTATCTCTTAAAACCATTTTCTTTTGATCGTTTCCTAACGGCTGTCAATAAAGCATTTGATGCTACAAAAACGACTGAAAATACTATTACGGATGAAGTTATCTATGTAAAAGAAAACAAAACGCTTCACAAAGTCAATTTGAAAGAGATAATCTACCTAGAAGCGTTGGGTGATTATGTCAAAATATATCTAGAAAACACGTTCATTTTGACTAATAGTACCTTTACAAATATGTTGGGACAATTACCAGCGGCGCACTTTGTTCGCACCCATAAATCCTTCGCAATCAATCTGGAAAAGCTAAATAGTGTTTCGGGCAATCAAATTATCATTAACGACACTAAAATTCCTATTGGGCAAACCTACAAAGCAGATTTTATGAAGTTGTTGTTGAAATAGTAAGCTCAACACACATTTGGCATCATTATATTAATAAACATTTGATGATGAGATACCGAATCAAGATTAACTAAAGCTGAAATGCCCCTTGCCGATATGGGGTAATCTTATACAAGATGCTTTCGAAGCACCATGTTCACGTTTTGAAGCGGTTCATTACTATTTAACGTGAGTTCGACTTAAGAAGATGTTTTAATTGTTTGTAAAATAGAGAAGGAATCATTAACTTAATGTTCTGAATAACAAGCTAATAATAAGAACTTCTCTATGATTACTGACAATAAAATTATTGAAATATTTTGTCTTTTAGACGATTTTAGTAAAGAATATAACGATTTGGTTACCAAAAACAGTCTTCTTGACCCAAATAAAAAGAAAATACGCAAAAGAAAGCGTAAAATGTCTGATGCAGAAGTAATGACTATTTTAGTTATTTTTCATTTAAAATCTTACCGAAATCTGAAGCACTTCTATATAAATCATGTGTGTAAACATATGCGTAATGAGTTCCCCGATTGTGTTTCATACAATCGTTTTGTTGAACTTCAAAAAAAAGTAGTTCAACCACTAGGAGTATTTATGAAAATGCATTGTTTGGGTAGTTGTACTGGCATTTCATTTATAGATTCTACTACGTTGAAATCCTGTCACTATAAAAGAGAAAAGCAACATAAAGTGTTTGCTGGTTTAGCTCAAAAAAGTTACGGAACCTTAGGTTGGTTTTATGGATTTAAATTACATCTTGTCTGTAACGATAAAGGTGAACTAGTCGAGTTTATGCTTACTCCAGGGAATGTGGATGATAGAAAACCTCTTAGAAACAAATCATTCAATGATAAAATATTTGGTAAAATTTATGGAGACAAAGGCTATCTCGGAAAAGATTTATTTGAAAAATTATTTGTAGATGGAATTCATTTAATAACAAAAGTGAGAAAGAATATGAAGAAAAAAGCAATGGATTTTATGGATAAAGTACTATTAAGAAAAAGAGCTGTAATTGAATCTGTAAATGACATCTTAAAAAATGTATGTTATATTGAGCATATAAGACATAGGTCGGTAGATAATTTTATATCAAACTTGGTCTGTGGATTAATAGCATATAGTTTTATACCTAAAAAACCATCTATCAAAATTACTAATATGCTCCCAAATATTGGAATAAGTTAAGTCGAACTCACGTTAATTAACAATTGATTAATTATGAGTTTTAAGTATATTTAGTCTTCATCAATTTACAAACATTTATGATTCGTCACATAGAACCATCCGAGCACATGCGTATGCGTCCGAAATTGTATTTTAAAACGCTCTTTAAGGAAAAAACACTCGATTCACTTCCGTTAGAAATTATTCAATATGCCATTGACCAAAAAAGCGCAGTGATTACTGTGAACTTGTATACTGACGAGTTTTCTGTTGAATTTAATGTAGGAATGTCTTTTGAAGTGTATCAAGATTATTTGGAAGATATTACACAGGCAGAAGCTACTTTGGTGAAAATTCCTAAATCTGTTCCACTTTGGAAGAAAAGCGCTCAGGAAGCTGGTTTTGGTGAATTGATCGGTCTTATACGAATCAACGCAACTTCCGAATGGTGCAAATTACTCACGTATTCAAACGGACAAAAAGGAGCGTTTTTATTTAAAGAAGGTGTTACGCAAACGAGAACTATCTGCGGAAGCAACGAAAAAGAAAATTACACAAAAATTACTGTAAAACCTGATGCAACGATATTTCCAAACTTAGTTGTCAATCCGACAACATTACAAGAAAAAATTGATGTGATCAAAGAAAAATTAAGCGGACTTGATATTCAGCTACACATTAACTAATTTTCAATAAATGCTAACCAAAAGATTTTCCGCCTGTTAGCAATTACTTTTTACAAAAAAAGTTATTTTTGTGAGTATTAACTATTTACCATACCATGAAAAAAACATTACTATTCCTCTCTTTCTTTTCTTTTGTTTTTTTATCCTATGCACAACAGCAGTGCGGACAAGAGATTGTACAACAACAATTGTATGCAACACATCCTGAGTTACGTCCTGAAAACAATCAAGCGTATCAAGATTTGAAACGTTTTACAGAAAATTTTCAAGCAAGTCCATCATCAAGTGAAGATTTTACAGGTGTTGACGGATTAACAATCGGAACAGATTATATTATTCCTGTAGTAGTACACATCATCCATGACAATGGAGTTGAAAATATTTCTGATGCCGCAGTAGAAAGAGCCATCGAGTCATTAAATGTTTTCTTTGCAGGAACTTCTGCTTTTGATAGTAATATTGATCCGAGTTTCTTGCCAGTTAGAGGTGCATTTGACACAAAAAAACTACGCTTTGTTTTAGCAAAGTTTGATCCGCAAGGGAATCCAACAAACGGAATTGACAGGCAACAAGATGGTTTTTACACCTTACGAGGAAATAATAATGATATGCGTCAAATTTATCATTGGCCGCGTGAAAACTATTTTAATATTTATGTAGTTCGCCAAGCAATTGACGGAAGCGGAACTTCTGGTTTTGCAACTTTTCCACCAAATGTAGACGATTCTTCAAACGCATATTTAGACGGACATGTAATGTCTGCTTGGGCTTTTGGAGAACATGACCAAATGTGGCAAACTTGGTATCATAACTTAGCACATGAAGTTGGACATTGGCTAAATGTGTATCATATTTGGGCAAATGCTGGTGGAAATGGGAATGATGTATATTGTAGTTTTGATGATGATGTACTTGATACTCCAAATACGAAAGGAAATATAATTAGAGATTTAGATGATTATCCTGGGCAAGGAGCTGTATCAAATTGTGGAAGTGTAGATAACTTAACCAATATGATGGATTATACAGGCGCAACGTACGCCATGTTTACACAAGGACAAAAAGTACGCATGGAAGCCGCACTAAATTCTCCCGTAGCACAAAGAAATAATTTATGGTCTGTAAACAATGTATTAACTACGTTATACGGTTGTACTACTGGAATGGATTCTGACGGTGATAATATCCCGGATGCGTGTGATGATTGCCCTAACGATATTAACAATGATAGTGATGGTGATGGAGTTTGCGATAGTGCTGATTTGTGTAATGGATATCCGGATGTAAACTTAGATTCGAATCCAAACCAAAATGACGCTTGTGATACATTGCTTCCGATTATTGATTTTAGTACAGAAACTATTTTAACCTATGATGTAGCACAAGATCGTGGTGTTTCTGCAATATATGATAATGGTGCTACACTGCATTTATCTGTAAATGCATGGAAAGCTATTGAAATAAATTATACAATTACACCAAATACGATTATCGAATTTGATTTTATGAGTACCATTGATGGAGAAATTCATTACATAGGAATTGACGACGATTTGGCACTCGATGCTTTACTTGGCTACAAATTATACGGTACACAAAATGTAACAAGTTCGGCTACATACAACAACGATTTTAATACATATACAGACGCCGATAGATATACCTATAAACATTATGCAATTCCAATTGGGCAATTATATACTGGAAATGCACCGTATTTATTCTTTTCAGCAGATAATGATGCACTTACTGAAGTATGGACTTCTGGAAACAATTATCCTGGTGGTGGAAGTTATAACGATGCAACTTCATTTTATAGAAATGTAAAAATTTATGAAAATACTGTTTTATCTACGATAGAATTTCCCGAGTTGAATTCATTAGTTTCTATGTATCCAAATCCTGCTCAGAACGAAGTAAACATTACAGCTACAAATGGTATTGTACTTGAAAATATTTCAATAGTTGACATCAATGGAAAAGCAATTAAATCTGTATCACTTAAAAATCAAGTTGTGAATACAATTGCAATTGACAATTTGGCTAGTGGTGTTTATTTTGTAAATATTCGTTCAAACAAAGGAGAAACTGCAACTAAGAAGTTAATTAAACTATAAAAAAAAATTGTTTATATACTAAAAGCACGCCAATTGGCGTGCTTTTTCACTATCAATCATGAAAAAAAAGTAGTATTTACTCTACTACTAAAGTATATTGCGGTGTAGGGTTTAGCGGGCAAAAATACACATACGTACCTTTGGTAAGTGTTACTTCTTTTGAATGTCCTGTCGTATTATTTTTTACAACTTCCGTTACATACGCGTTTTTAATGTGGTTTGCGGCATCTGTTTTTCCTTTTGGCGCTAATACAAATCCGACATCATGTCCAACATTGGTATTCTCGATTTCAAAAACATATGTTCCTTCTGAAAGTGTAACTGATTTTTGAGTAAACTCTCCTTTTGTTTGTTGTAAAGAAACCGTTTTCACGTCTTTCTTCATCATTTTATTTTGTGCTTGTGTAGTTATTGAAAACCCTATGAATAGCACTAAAATTGCGATTAATTTTTTCATTTTACTTTTTTTATTATTTGTTATTTAATTTGAATTTTATGTTTAATTTTTACTCTTATGCGTGGTAATAACGTTCTCTATAAATTTTTCCATCTTTCCACTCAGTAGCAACTGCTTGCTCAGAAAGTAGTGTACTTCCATCTTTCAATTTCAACTCCATTTCTGCAGTATAAAAAGAATGATTTCCATTAACAGCAAGATTTTTTACATCGTATCTTACAAATTCTTCTAACTGATTGTTGATAAAATCGTGTTCAAAATCTACATTAAACTTCTTGCCTTTTTTTGCTACTCCATTTGCTTCTCTCAACTCAACTTCATCGTGTAAATACGTTTCCATTGCTTCAATAAATGCTCCTTTTGCTAAAAGTTCATGAACGTGTTTTAAATTATTTTTTATTTGATTTTCCATAATTTGGTTACTTTTTATTGTTAATAAATAGTTAGAAATGAATTCTCGAATCGCGTTCCGTCTTCTCACATTCAAGATTTAAGAAATTCATTTTTTCATTTGAAAATTATTGTGCTACTGCAAACTTTCCTGCTTCTACAGACGGAAAATCTACTTCAGTTGCTGCAATGTGATTTACATAATTTGTCAAGGTGTTTGAAACTACATTCAATACGATTTCTAAAATATCTCCATCGTTAAATCCTGCCGCTTTTGCTGTTGCCAATTCTTCTGTAGACACTTGACCTCTATTTTTTGTAACGCTTTGCGCGAATTGTAAACCAGCCTGAATTTTCGCATCAGTTGCCAATCCTTGTCTGCTTGCTTCCGTTTGTTCTTCCGTTAATCCGTTCATTTTACCAATTGCAGTGTGTGCAGACAAGCAATAATTACATGAATTTTCTTCTGCAATTGCCAATGCTAATTGCTCTCTGAATTTGTTGCTAAAGTTTCCGCTAGCGGTTAATTCACCTAAGCTTAAATACGTTTGTAACGTTGCTGGAGAATTTCCAAATACTTTAATAAGGTTTGGAATAAATCCTAATTTCTTCTGAACTGCATCAAACAATTCTTTTGATGTTCCTGTTGTTGTTTCTGGGTTTAATGTTTCAATTCGTGTACTCATAATTTCTATAATTTCTGTAATTTTTAGTTTTTAAATAATGTTAGCTCTTGCATTCGCAGATTTGTCTCTCTAGATATTGTGCATCGTATTCTTGATATCCCCAGCAATTTGGGCATGTGGTATTTTGTGTGTTTTTCATACTATTTGGTTTTTAATTTCGACTCCACTCAATGTGAAATATGTATCTTTTATTTAATAACTAATTACGGAGCTAGTCGTTGTATTTTTTGAACAGTACAAAGATGCGGCGGAAAGACATGCCAAGAAATGGACAAAAGTTCCTAAGAATTGGACAAAAGGGTTTTATGCTAGATTTATTAGATTTTTAGACGCGTTTTCTTTTAGATTTTGTCATTGCGTAGCTGATGCGGAATCCACATACATACTAAAATATGGATTCCTGCCTACGCAGGAATAACAATTCAGTTATTAACAACCAACGCGAAGCGATCCAAAAGCGAAGCGATCCAAAAGCGAAGCGATCCAAAAGCGAAGCGATCCAAAAGCGAAGCGATCCAAAAGCGAAGCGATCCAAAAGCGAAGCGATCCAAAAGCGAAGCGATCCAAAAGCGAAGCGATCCAAAAGCGAAGCGATCCAAACTACTTCTTATATGCAGCTTTAAAGTTTAATGGAGATTTCTGAATGGCTTTGGTAAAGAAACGTGTAAAATATGCTGGATCATTAAAGCCCAACTCAAAAGCAATTTCTTTTACAGATTGTTCCGAATATAACAATTGACGTTTGGCTTCTAGGATGATTCTATTCTTAATAAAATCGCTTGGCGTAGTGGTTCCCAATTTTTGAAAATGTTTGGAAATAGATTTTGGCGAAATTCCCAACCGATCTGCGTAGGCTGAAACCGAATGCATTTTCTTGAAATTTTGCTCCACCAACACACTAAAATCTTTATAGAGTTTCGTTTCTATTTCTTCTTTGACAACAAAACCTTCCTTCTTCACACGAACCGAATGAATGATAAATTGCTTCAAGTATGATTGTAACATATCATACTGACCCGAATTTTCATTGTTAAATTCTTCAATTAAATCTTCTAGTAAAAAACTTAATCGTTGCACATCTTTCGGTTTTGGAGTCACAAAAGGCGTATCATACACATTATTAAACAACACACCATTGCATGAAATTTCTTTGTCATGTGTTTGAATGCAATAAAAATCACGCTTGAATGAAAGCTTATATGCTTCTTTAATTTTCTCGGAACTGACTGAAAATACTTGCCCTGGCGACAAAAAGAAGATAATATTTCCATCAAACGTATATGCTTCAAAATCGATATGATACGTTCCTTTTCCTTCCTTAATCCAGTAAATAGTATACGAATCTACTTGTTCAGGTTTATTGACAACGCATGCTTTTTCAAATTGCACAACACTCAATGAAAATGTATCCTGATAGGTGTAGTTTGTAATATCTTGAACTGCCATGAATGCGTGTTTCTTTGGTGTAATATAAAACTTTTTCTTTGGTCGTAAAAAGTAGTGTTTATTTACGTATTTAAAGCTATAAACCTCAAACGTTAGTTCGAGTGATTTTTCATAGAAAAATTGTATCGAGAACTACTTAGGAATTCTATTCTCTTTTGTCATTCCTGCGTAGGCAGGAATCCATTACGTAACTAAGTGGATTCCGCATCAAGTTCAGAATGACGCACTATTTCTTCTTCGGCAACTGAATCTGCGGCATCGGTTCGCACAAGGTTTTCTCTACGATTTTGGTTCGCATGAGTTTCTTATCATTAAAATGCCTGGAAATATTTTGAATGATTTCGGTGTAATTATCACTTCCATCTTTACGTTGATGATAAAACACTTTAATAGAACGACAATTTTCATGTTCAAAAATAGTATTCAGTAACGTTCTATCGGATAAACCACAGGAATGTCCCATAATAATCACTTGAAACTTCTCGGAATCTATATACCGTAACACGTCTTTATAATTGGAATTTTGCACATACTGAAACGACTTAAAATGACGTAAATATTCATTATCGTCCATATCTTCAATTAATTTATAATCGTCGTCCATTTCGTCTCCGAAGCCGAAGACGATGTTTTCATTGAGTTTTCCGTGAATGTGATTTATATGTAAGATAATCTTTTTATCTCTCATTAACTTTACATACTTCTCAAATGTATCAGTATAATTAAAATTTAAAACATAAGTATCCAATAGAGATATTTCTAAAAATTTATTTGATCCCATTACAACTTCTCCAATTTCATGAAAATCATCTGGATCAGAAAATTCATCTAGTATTTTTCTATTTTTATTTAATCTAGAATAATGCTGAAATATATCATAGAGTTTCTCTGCATCATCATTACTTCTAAGTTCATAAACCTGCTCCACATTTCTTTGCAAATATCTTTCTAACAACTGTTTCACTTGCTCAAATTCTTTGTGAAGTTTTAAAACTTGTTCTTTTTTTGCTTGTTTATCAATTGAACTGAGTTTAGATATAACTTTAAGTTTTTTATAATACTCATTCTCAACATCAACCCAGTTTTGAATAGATTGTGTTTTGTTTAATTCTTCGAAGAATTGATTTTTAAATTTGAATAAAACAACCTGATTACCATAATCCTTAGATCTTCCTCTTTGTGAAAATGTATATGCTTCTAATTGATATTCATGGCTACGTAAATTATTTTTTAAATAATTAAGAATATTTGCCTCAAAGTTTCTAAAGTTTTTAATTTCTCCTTCGTCAAAATGATCTTGAAACACAGGATCTAGATGCACTACTTTTTTTATAATTTCATCATTCTGATCTTCTTTCAAATCACGCCAAAAAGCATCCATAAAATCATTATAATGTGTTGGCAATCCGTGCGCCAAATCAAAACCGTTTCCTGCTATAATGAGTTTGTTCATGTCTACATAATCTTTTTTAACAATGTTCGTTTTTTCTTGATAAAAAACGAACCAAAAAATCAAGTCTGAGTATAGAAAATTGCTACGCAACATTCACTAGCTAAGCTATATGCTTGAAGCTACGCTTCGCAATTTCGCTTGCTAGTTCATTATTTCTGAACACAGACGATTCCGTTTTTATAAAAACCTCTTGTAAATTAAGTAAATTTTGTAAGAATTTTATTTTACGCTCTCAAAATAATCTTAACTCTAAAAGCAAAGCGGTCTTGGTTCTAACAGCGAAGCAATCTTACTTATTTACTCTTCTGAAAAGCAACCACCAAAATAAACGTTAGCAAAGAAGGTAAAACCCAAGCAAAATCAATTGCTCCTAGTGGAATGACTTCACGAAGTGTTTTTAAAAATATATTTGTTGGAAAGAAATGCGCAAACATGTCCAAAACTCCAAAGATAAACGTCACCAACACAACTGCTCTGAAAGCTAATGGTGTTGCCAATTTTTGTGAAATTACATTTAAAAAGATCAACACAATTCCTATTGGATACACAAATTTTAACACAGGAACTGCCACAATAATAATATAATGAAAGTCTAATTGCCCAACTAAAATTCCGATCAAACAAGCTACAATTGCCGTGATTATATATACTTCTTGTGAATCTTTAAACAATCCTTTGAAGTAATCGGCTACTCCTGTTGTAATTCCAACAGCAGTTGTAAAACATGCCAACGCAACTAGTACGCTTAAAAATGCAGTTCCAATATTTCCTAAAGTCGCCAAACTAATACCACGTAATAACGTTGCGCGTTTCATATCGCCACTCATAGTTGCTTCAATGTCAAGTTCACCTCTGAAATACGAACCCAAAATGATTAATCCTGTATAGATAATGAACAATCCAAAACCGGCAATCCAACCAGATTTAGCAATAAGTTTTTTCTTTTCTTCAAATGAATCGTGTCCTTTTAAATTTAACGAAATAATAAGTACACCACCAATTACGATAGCACCAATTGCATCAAAAGTTTGATATCCTTCTTTTAATCCTGTAATTAACGGAGACGTATCTACCGATAAAGTATACACCGTTTCATGCGGCATATACAATCCAATACTGATAATTGCCAATAGAATCAATACAATTAACGGTGTTAGAAATTTTCCCATGAAATTAAGAATCTTGGAACGATTTAACACAAATAATAATACCAACGCAAAGTAAATGGTACTTGTCAATAAAGCACTTGTTCCAAAGTTGGGAAATATAGAAATTTCATGTGTTGCGGCGGCTGTTCGTGGTGATGGAATTGTGACAGAAATGATATAAATAATTATACAAAATACGCTACTAAACAGCGGCGAAACTTTTTTTCCGAAATCATACATTGAACCTTGCAAGCGCGCATGTGCCAATATTCCAAAGATTGGAATCACAACAGCCGTAATCATAAATCCGAGCGTAACCCAATGCCATTGATTGGTTGTTTGATATCCTAATAATGGCGGCAATAACAAATTTCCCGCTCCGAAAAACATAGAAAATAGTGCAAAAGCAGTAACAAAAAGTTCTTTATTTTTTGACATGAGTAATTTTTTTGATTCCAACAATAATCAAGTTGATGATTACATATAGAATTCCGAAAATGATTTGGATAAATTTTAAAGTAGCCGTCGCAAATGCCAATGATGACCAATGTGATTGCAAATCGCCATAAAACAATTGAAGCAACGCAAAGTTTTCAACCATGTCTAAAAAAGCGGCAAAAATGACCATTCGTAACAACACAATTCCAAGTCGATATCCTAAACTTTCTTGATTTGTCCAAACAATTCTTGCGGTACGATGAATTAGTAAACACAATAAAAATGTATACGTAATAATAAAAACATAATCGAACCATAAACTCCATGCTGCAGATTGCATTGCGCCTTCAGTTGCTTGCCACGAAGCGAGAATTTGTGCAGAATGATCAAGTGTTTTTGCTAGTTCGAATGAAATTATTCCAAATGGCGCCAAATCATTTTTAAGTAAAACATCAAATTGAATCATGCAGGTTGCCGCTAATAAAAAGGTAGCAATTGCTAAGATTAACAACTTCTTTTCGGAAGCATTTGATAGTTTTTTGAATGGTGACGTAAACATTTTTAGTTTCAGGTTTTATAGCTAACGAAAGATACATATTTTTGCGACATGCAACAGTTTGTGACCTATAAAAATATAGAAATTGCCTACACCGTTTCTGGTGAAGGAAATACGTTGGTACTTTTACATGGTTTTTTAGAAACAAGTACGATGTGGCATGCGTATGTGAATGAATTTTCGAAAACGCACAAAGTCATTACCATAGATTTATTAGGTCATGGAAATACGGATTGTATTGGCTACATTCATACGATGGAAGAAATGGCAGCAACTGTTTTTGCGGTACTAACTGCACTTCGTTTGCGTAAAATTCATATTGCAGGGCATTCCATGGGCGGTTATGTGGCGTTGGCTTTCGCCGAAATGTACCCAGATTATGTAAAAGCTTTGTGCTTGATAAACGCTACCGCTAGAGCTGACAGTGAGCAACGCAAAATAAATCGTGATAGGGCAATTAAAGCTGTAAAGTATAATCACAAGCAATTTATCCGAATTGCAATTACAAATTTATTCCGACCAAAAAATCGTAAAATCTTTGCAGAAACTATCAAAATGGTTAAAAAAGAAGCGTTGACTATTTCATTACAAGGAATTGTAGCGGCTTTGGAAGGCATGAAAATCAGAGAAGATCGTGAGGTTTTATTGCACTTTTCACCGTATAAAAAAATGATGATTATTGGAAAACATGATCCTATTTTGGAATTTGATGAATTAATTGATCAAACAAAAAACTCAGAAGTCATTGTCGATATTTTACCTGATGGCCATATGAGTCACATTGAAAATAAAGAAGAATTACTGTATGCGCTTCATTTGTTTGTTCGAGCGTAAGTATTTATTACTTCATTTTTATACATCGTAAGAAAATACATTTTTAAAATTTAGGATTTTTAAAATAATTACGAAAGAATTAATTCTGAAAAATACCATTCACCTTTCCAAAAAGCGTATTTCGTCTAAAAAATTGATCTTTTCGTCGGATAAACGATAACAATTTTTATATTAGTTGTGCCCAAAAAAACTATTTTAACCTACTTATCAACATGGATACTAACATGAGTATTAAAACTACCTTTTCACTCGGAAAATTGTATTGCAATATTTTCGGTCATCGTTACAGAGTTACCAAAAAAGTTACATCACACGTTAATGAATACCAATGCATGTTGTGTAATTGTGAAGCTACAAATGATGATAAAGGACAAATTACATCATTGACACCTCAACTTAAAGACATTAATAAAACATTGATTTCATTTCACAAGAAGAAAAATCATGCGTTTTAGGTTTTTAGACTGACTCAGAATCACACATAAAACTCACTCTTATGTTATAAAAAGCTGAATCAAGTTCAGCTTGACGCACATGCATTACAAACTACATCTAACAATATAAGCGCAAAATGTCTAACAAAATTATTCATCCATTGCATTCCAGCCTTGTGCTTTCAATGGAATTTTAGTATTTGCTCTTGTAATTAAATGAATTCCTTCACGTGCTTCTGTCATGTGACCAATGATAGAAAAGTTTGGATTTGCTTTAATTTTTGAAAAATCTTCTTGTTTTACTGTAAATAGCAATTCGTAGTCTTCTCCACCACTTAAAGCAACCATTGTACTATCAATATTAAATTCTTCCGCTGTAGAAATCACTTGCGGATCTAACGGAATTTTATCTTCAAATAAGTTACATCCAACATCTGATTGTTTGCACAAATGCATTATTTCTGAAGATAAACCATCACTTATATCAATCATAGACGTAGGTTGTACTTCTAAATCGTGTAATAATTTCGAAATATCTTTTCGCGCTTCAGGCTTCAACTGGCGTTCAATAATATACGTGTACATATCTAAATCTGGTTGATTGTTTGGATTTACTTCAAACACAGATTTTTCACGCTGTAATACTTTCAATCCTAAAAACGCGCCACCAATATCACCTGTAACGACTAATAAATCGTTTGCTTTTGCACCGTTTCTATAAGTAAGTTTTTCTTCTTCAATTTCACCAATCGCGGTCACGCTGAGTAACAATCCTGTCGTAGAAGAAGTTGTATCGCCACCAACAACATCAACATTGTAAATTTCGGCGGCTGTCTGAATTCCTTTGTATAATTCTTCCAACGCTTCTAACGGAAAACGATTGGAAACAGCAATAGAAACCGTTATTTGTGTAGCCGTAGCATTCATTGCATAAATGTCTGAAAGATTTACAATAACGGCTTTGTAACCTAAATGTTTTAGTGGCATATAGCTTAAATCGAAATGGACACCTTCGACTAACAAATCGGTAGAAACCACTACTTTTTTTGATTTAAAATCTAAAACGGCTGCATCATCACCAATTCCTTTAATCGTAGAACTTTGTGTTACTTTGAAATTTGCTGTCAAATGATCAATCAATCCAAACTCTCCTAAACTTGCTAATGATGTTCGCTGTTCTCCTTTGTCTTTTAACATGATGCAGTGTTAATTATTAAGTTAAAAATTGTAATTTAGTAGACTGTTTTTAAGCCTCGACTATTTAAAAACGCAAAATTAGCCAAAAAAATGACACCTATTGCACGAAACCTACTCTTTGTTTTTGCGTTGATTTCTATTTCCCCTTCAATTGCCCAAATAGTTCCATGTACAGCAGGATTTGCTGGTTCTTTTCCATGTGATGGATATGACTTACTATCCAATTTACCAAAATCTACGTTTAGTAATGAAGACGGAAGTGATATTTGGGGATGGACAGACACAACAACTGCTAAAGAATATGCACTTATTACATTTGAAGATAAAACTTGTTTTGTAGATGTTTCTGATCCTGTAAATCCTATTTACTTAGGAAACATGCCAACAAGTGCAGGTGTGAGTTTTTGGAGAGATATTAAAGTATATAACAACTACGCATATATTGTAGCTGATAATGTTGGGAATCATGGAATGCAAGTTTTTGATTTAACACGCTTGCGAAATGTGTCCAATCCGCCAGAAACATTTGCGCCCGACAACATTTTAACAGATGTAAGAGATTGTCATAATATTGCCATTAATGAAGCTACTGGCTATGCATACTTGGTAGGTTGTGATACCTTTAGCGGCGGACCACATTTTGTAAATTTAGCAAATCCTGCAAATCCAGTAAGTGCTGGCGGATATTCGACAGATGGATACACACATGATGCACAAATTGTAATTTATAATGGACCCGATACAGAACATGTTGGAAAAGAAATTATGATTGCAAGCAACGAAAATGAAATTGTAATTTTAGATGTTTCTACCAAATCTGCCGTCACCAGAATTGCAAGAGTTGATTATACAGATGTTGGTTACACACACCAAGGTTGGCTTTCGGAAGATCATCGTTATTTTTATTTAGGCGATGAAACAGATGAAATTGATTTTGGCTTTTCAACTAGAAGTTTGGTCTTTGATTTTGCCAATTTAGACAATCCTAGTTTTCTAACTACATTTAGTGGAAACTCAAATGCTATTGATCATAATTATTATACTAAAGGAAATAAATTATACCAAGCAAACTATACTTCTGGCGTACGAGTTTTAGATATTTCAAATCCATTAAATGTTACCGAAACTGGTTTTTTTGATACACATCCAGAATCTAATGACACAACATTTTTTGGCGCATGGACTGCATATCCATACTTTCCCAGTGGAAATATTATTGTAAGCGATACGGATAGAGGTCTTCTTATCATAAGAGAAAGCAACACATTAAATACAAATGAAACGCTAGCTTTTGACTTTATGATGTATCCAAATCCTGCTTCAAATTTTACATTGATAAAAGCTGGAAAAAATATGTCGATCCATAAAATTGAAGTATTAAATTTATTAGGAGAAAGAATTCTCGAATTCACAAACATAAATGAATCTCAATTTCAACTACCTGTTTCAAAGTTAACTACAGGTATGTATGCTGTAAAAATAAACGATGCGACCTCTCAAAAATTAATCGTAAATT
Organism: Kordia sp.; assembly: GCF_965283645.1. Classification (GTDB taxonomy): domain Bacteria; phylum Bacteroidota; class Bacteroidia; order Flavobacteriales; family Flavobacteriaceae; genus Kordia. The sequence goes on from NZ_CBDIPG010000001.1 coordinate 2,723,910, forward strand.
AAAGAGGAATCGATGTAACAAAACATTAAAACCAACACGCGTGAAAAATTTTAGACTATTCATAATCACAATTATCTTTACAATAGGGTTTGGAGCTTGTTCTCCAGAAGATCCTTTTACCAGTGTAAGTTCACCACCACCTTCTAATGAAGAAATTTTCCCAGGAATTACACTTTGCGAAAATGGTTTTGCGGGTCAATTTCCTTGTGAAGGATACGATCTGCTAAGCAGAATAAACTTATCTACACTCGGCGGAATTAGAGGAGCTGATTCTTGGGGCTGGACAGATCCAACAACAGGAAAAGAATATGCACTTATAACAACAGACGCAAACTCTTGTTTTGTAGACATTACTGATCCTATAAATCCTATTTTCTTAGGAAGCCTTCCAACCGCAACAAATCCTAGTAATTGGAGAGACATAAAAGTATATCAAAATCATGCATTCATCGTGAGTGAAGCACCAGGTCACGGAATGCAAGTATTCGATTTAACACGCTTACGAAACGTTACCAATGCACCACAAACATTTACAGCAGATGCTTTATATACTGGTTTTGGAAGCGCACACAATATTGTTATCAATGAAGACACTGGGTTTGCATATGCCGTTGGCGCAATGACACTTGACGATTCTCTGTTTTCTTTTGATGGTGGCCCACATTTTATAAACATTCAAAACCCAACAAATCCTGTTGCCGCTGGCGGATATCCAAATGATGCATATTCACACGATGCTCAAGTGGTTACTTATTCTGGACCAGATACGGAACATGTTGGAAAAGAAATTTTTATTGGAAGCAACACCAATGAAGTTGTCATCGTTGATATAACAAACAAAAACAATCCAATTCAATTAGCAACCATCGATTATGCAGACATTGGCTACACACATCAAGGTTGGTTTACGGAAGATCAACGGTACTTTATATTAGGTGACGAACTTGATGAAATTAATTCCGGATTCAACTCTAGAAGTATCGTGTTTGACTTATCAGACTTAGACAATCCGTCAGTTTCGATGTCATATACAGGTCCAACACCAGCTATTGATCACAATGGTTACATCAAAGGAAACACCTTCTTTTTAGCAAACTATACAGCTGGAGTTCGCATCCTTGACATTTCAAACATTGGTGCAAACCAAATTCAAGAAACTGGTTATTTTGACACATATCCATCAACTGATAATGCTACTTTTAATGGTCTATGGAATGTATATCCATACTTTGAAAGTGGAAATATCGTTTTAAGTGATATCAATTCTGGATTATTTATCATTCGAAAAAGCACAGATTAATTTATGAAAAAACACATTCAACATATTTACTATACATGCTTTTTAGCTTTCGCGATAATTGCCGTATCAAGTTGTTCCTCAGATGATACAACTACACCTGAAGAAACACCAAACCCAGTTGGCTTTTTAGGTGAAATTGAGTGGCTAAAAACAATTGGCGGAACGGAAGAAGATACTGCGCAAGACATTGCAATGACTACCGATGGTGGTTATGCTGTTGTTGGATTTACTAAAAGTATCAATGGTGACATTACAGATCATACTTCAGAGCAAAATGATTATTGGGTAACCCGATTGGACACAGACGGAAACATTCTGTGGTCAAAAACCTATGGCGGAAGCGCTGACGATCGTGGTGAAGCTATCAAAGCAACTTCTGATGGCGGATTTATCATCACAGGATATAGCCGAAGCAGTGATGAAGATGTAAGTATAAACAATGGATTTTATGACCAATGGATTGTAAAATTAGACGCAAGCGGAAGCATTCAATGGGAACAAACGTTTGGTTTCTCTGGGAGCGATCAAGCATTTGATATTATCCAAACAAATGATGGCGGTTATTTTACCACTGGATTTTTAGATATTACAGCTTCTAGCGGACAAGGAAACATTGGCAAACCAAACACGCACGCAGGAAGTATTCTAAATGCTGAACATGGTGTTGGCGAGTTTTGGTGCCACAAACTTGATGCTACGGGAACAATTGTTTGGAGTCGTTATTTTGGCGGAACAAACAATGATAGATCGTACAGTGCGTTAGAAACTAACGATAATAATTTTATCATAGCTGGCTCGTCCGAAAGTGATGATTTTGATATAACAAACAGCCAAGGAAGTTATGATTTTTGGGTCGTAAAACTAAACAATACGGGTGATCTTATTTGGCAACAATCTTATGGTGGCTCAGGAATTGAAATTGGCTATGACATTGCCAAAACTACAGACGGAAACTACATTGTTGCTGGTGATACAAGAAGTTCAGATGGAAATATCGCTAACCTAAAAGGTTCCTCAGATTTTTGGGTAATCAAAATAAGTGACACAGATGGCTCATTACTTTGGGAACGTACGTATGGCGGAACAGATTTTGAATCTGCACGTGCAATTACAGCAATTCAAAATGGTGGTTTTGCCATTGTAGGAAGCTCAAAAAGTAACGATACAGATGTAAGTACTAATCATGGTCAAAATGATTTTTGGGTAATTAAAATAAGTGACAATGGAAACCTAACTTGGGAAAAAAACTTTGGCGGTTCGCAACTCGATTTTGCTCATGGAATTATAGAAACTACCGATAAAAAACTAGTTGTAGTAGGAAACACACAAAGTAACGATATTGACATTAGCACAAATAAAGGCATCAAAGATGCGTTAATTATAAAAATAAAATAGTCATAAAGTATGCCAACGAAATTAGTTTGTCATAAACTGATTAATAACTAAGATGAACTCCATTTGACAGCATTACTAAACTAAAAAATACATATGAAAAAAGTTATTTATTCACTTATAATCGTACTATCAATAATTACATCATCGTGTAATGACGATAACACAACTGATCAAACTTCTGTGATTGAACTTACGTTTGACAACCGAATTTCTGCAAGTCAGGATTTAAGCTTAAACACGTCAACGTTTGTCAATCAAAATAATGAAACTATAGTAACTAACGAGTTAAAATATATCATCTCAAACATAACACTAATTCAAGAAAACGGAACTACTTTTGAATATCCAAAAGCTGATTCATACTTTGTTATCAATGAAGAAGATCCTAGTAGTTTACAAGTAAATTTAACTGGAGTTCCCGTTGGAAATTACACACAAATTGCGTTTGGCATTGGTGTAGATCAATCAAAATATCCGTTAGATGGTGGCGTGCTAAACTTTGTACCACAAGCGGAAGAAGCTGGCATGTTATGGAATTGGGCAGCTGGTTACAAATTCATCAAATTTGAAGGAACATTTACACCACAAGGTGGTTCTGAAAATCCTTTTATCATTCACGTTGGAAGTCATGGAACAAACTTGGACAATTACAAATTTGTAACGTTGCCACTAGGAAACTCAATTACAGTTGCTACAGGAACTACTGCCGATGTAAATGTGGATGTTTTTGTTGCTAACATTATTGATGCAACCAATAAAATAAAGTTAGAAGATGCAAGCGATATTCAAGTTGATCCTGTGAACGCACCAAAAATTGCCAAAAACTTAGAAAGTGCTTTTCAAGCGCAGTAAAACATATTCGAAACAGTCAATTTAAACTAACGAATTCCATATCTTAGGCAAATTACTAACTAATCAAACCCTAAAATTATGGATTGGATTTACGACATAAAAGATCCTCTATTAGAAACTGCACTCGGAAGTCTCCTTATATTTGTGGTGATCATCGTATTGACGAGAATCATTGGGTTACGATCTTTCGCTAAGTTTACCGCATATGATTTTGCCTTTACAGTCGCTATTGGTAGCATTATTTCTTCAATACTTACTTCAAGCACTTCTATTGTACACGGAAGCATTGCCATTACAAGTTTATTGGTATTAACCTATGTATTTTCAACTTTACAGAAAAAAATTCCTGCTTTAAGTAATGCTATTTCTAACAAACCGTTACTATTAATGAAAGGTGCTGAAATTCTGGAAGAAAACCTCAGCAGTGCGCGTGTAGAAAAATCTCAGTTAATGGCAAAATTAAGAGAAGCGAATGTTTACAAATTGAGTCAAGTACACGCCGTAATTTTAGAAGTAACTGGAGATATTTCTGTACTCCACACTGTTGACGAAGATGCAGATTTTACACAAATTGACACACAAATTTTAAAAGGCGTTCGAGAAAAACCTTAAAATCTTATATGTAAAATTACATATTAAAAAACGAGAGAAATTAAATACTACATCTTGTAGTATAACATATACTACTTAATCACTATTTTTAAGGAAACTAACGTTTCCTTACGTGAAAAAAATCATACTATCTAGCCTTTTTTTATGGAGTTGTTTTGTCCTAAATGCACAATATTGGACAAAGCAACATTTTAATGTAGAAGATGGCTTGCCAGACAATTATACATTTGCTATTGAAAAATTTCAAAACGAAATCTACATTGCAACGGATGGCGGATTGGCTACTTTTGACGGAATCAATTTTAAAATTCTTAACAAAAAAGAAATTCGATATCCGGTTTCATTGCTAAATATAAAAGACAGCATTTTACACATTGGTTCGTGGTTAGACGGCATCTTGGCAAAAGAAGGAAATCAGCTAAAAACCATCTATCCGCAACGAATTAATCGTATTCTAAAACACAAGAATAAAAGCCTGATTTACAATACTTATCAACGATTTACACTGTTGGCGTTTACGAAAAAATATGAAATTGACACTTTAATTAGCTTAAACGATAATAACCCAACGAGACGACTCGCAATTGATGATTCGTCTATATATATTAGTCAAGATAAAATCATTTCTGAATACAATTGGAAAGGCGAAAAACTACAAGAGTTTCCTCATCAGCTCAACACAATCATAGAAAGTATTAACAGTATTGATGGCTTCATCTTTTATGGTGATTTAGAAGGAAATTTAGCGTGGTCGACTAAATTAAATCCTACTCAAAAAACAATACATAATTTTGAGAAAGCAAACAAAATAAAACGAATTACACCATATAACAAACGACAAATATTAGTACAACTAAATCATCGAGAAGAACACAACAGTTTGTATTTGCTCACATTTGACAAAACGTATTCGAAAATCATAAAGACAGAATCTATCTTAACCATAAAAAATGGTGTCAGTGATATTTTTGTCGATCAACAAACCATTTATGTATCTGTATATGGTGACGGATTTTACAAAATATTTCCTTCTCTAATTAAATCGTATCACAAAACTGACTATCAAATTCCTATTCCAAAATTTAGTTATGAAAACAGGAAAGGAAACATGGTGTTTGCAACTGAAAATATCTCTTATACGCTTCAAGAAAAAGATACATTCATTCGTCAAAAAAATCCATTTCGACTGAATTCTATTTTTGAATTACAAGACAAAAGGTATTTCTCATCTCACAATCATCTTTACAATGAAAAGCTTCAAAGAATTAATGGTGCTAGAGTTGACGGTTTTTTATACGCTATTGCAAAAGACACATTATTTTATTCAAAATATTGGTTTAGTCGTTATTACAACAACGAACGCGAAAATATCTACTGTATTGAGAATAACAAAAAAGACAAAAAAATAAATACAGGCGTTTTATTAAATGATGAAGTATATATAGGAACACAAAATGGAATCCGAAAATTTATTAGAAACGACATAAATTTATGGGAACGCACCTTGGATACTACACTGCAAAAAAATTTCAAACAACGTGTGATTCGAAAAATTGTTACGCATAAAAATCAACTCATAATTACAACACCGTACGAAGCGTATACATATGATAACAAGAACGTTACACCGTTAATTTTTACACAAGAAAACATCTATATCAATGCTACATTTGTGGACAAAAACAATCGTATTTATTTTGGAACGAACAAAGGTTTTTGGATATTAACGGATGATTTTAACTATCATTTCAATACTAAAAACGGAACAAATTCAGACAATATTTACTCGTTTTATCAAGATTCAAAAGGAATTATTTGGATCATTTCTGGAAATGGAATCATGGAATTTAATCCCGAATTATTAGATGTTACCATTCCTCCAAAAATTGAAATTCATAAAAAAATTATACAGGATGATGATGTTTCAATTGCTATCAAAAGTAGCGCGCTTCATTTTACCAAAGCTATGCTTTTTGAATACAAAGTAAATGATTCCGAATGGAAAAAACTACAAGATTATCAATTGGAAATGAGCAATTTAAAGCCAGGAACCTATGCTGTTGCATTTCGCGGAAAACGGATCAACAGTGAATGGTCGACTCCTAAAATATTTCAATTCAAAATTTCGCCAAAATGGTATCAAATTACGGTGATTAAAATCTTTATTTTTGGACTAATTACCATCATATTACTCGGGTTTTTATGGTTTCGCTTGCGCATGATCAAACGCAGAAATGAAACCTTATCCAATGAAATTAACAAACGTATTTTTCTCGAACACAAAGTAGAAAATCTTCGTGAAGAAATTGCCCGTGATTTCCACGATGAAATCGGAAATAAAATTGCGTCTGTCATTGGTTTATCTAACAACTTGAAACATAGCGAAAAAGTAAAATCGCCTAAAATTGATAAAATATCTGAGCTATCAAAAGAAATTTATCATACGGCAAAAGACTTTGTTTGGTCTTTAAATCCAAAAAATAACAACATTGAAAGTTTGTGCAAATACTTAAGAGATTACGGTGAAAATTTCTTCTATCTCTTTGATGAAATTGACTTTCTATATCTTGAAATTGACATTATTCCTATTGATATTTCCTATGTAAAAAGTAGAAATATCATTTTGGCGTACAAAGAAATTTTAGCAAACATCATTAAGCATTCACAAGCAAATACGGTAACCTTAAAAGCATATTTAGAAGATCATTTATTTACGGTTCAAATTCAAGATAACGGAATTGGTTTTGACGAAATTAACTCATCACAAGGAAACGGGCTCAAAAACATAAAAAAACGTATGGAGATGATCAAAGCCAATATGCAAATCAAAAAAGAAGACGGCGTATTTTACACATTTACACTAGACTTAAAAGAAGAACTAATTGATCAAAACGAATAATATCATGGCAAAAAAATATATTTCCATCATAGAAGATAATGTAATTTTCAGAGAAAATTTAGCCGCGTATTTACAGCAACTTCCCAATTATTTTTTACTTGGAACGTATGGTTGTTTTGAAACGGCACTGGCAGATTTCAAATCGGGAAATCATCCTGATATTGTATTAATGGACATTGGCTTGCCTGGTAAAAATGGCATAGAAGGCACAAAAATTATCAAACAATTATTCCCAAAAACAGAACTTATTATTGTTACCGTTTTTGAAGACAGCAATATGGTTTTTGAAGCCTTAAAAGCTGGCGCATGCGGATACTTAACTAAAAGTTTAGGATTGCCCGAACTCAAAAAAGCATTAGAAGATTTGGAAAAAGGTGGCGCACCTATGAGTAATAAAATTGCAAAAATGGTCGTAGAATCGTTTCAGTTAAATCATGAAGATCATACCTTATCCAAACGTGAAAAAGAAGTATTGACGCTTCTCGCAAAAGGAAAAACCTATAGTACTATTGCGGAAGAGTTGTTCATTTCAAAAACAACCGTTCGTACGCACATTCGGAATATTTATCAAAAACTACATGTAAACTCGAAAGCGGAAGCCATTCAATTGGCAAATGAAAAGAAGATGATTTAAAAACTCACAGTTAATAGTTAAGAATTCTTGAAATCTTACTCCAAAAACTGTGAGTTATTTAACTTAAGATAGGCTCAGTTCTATGCCCCACAAGTTGTTCGCGGACAGCTATATGCAGAAGTCTTTTCTCTAGCACGCCCTCCTAAAACTTTATCTTGTTCTAAATTAGAAATTACTTTCTTCCCTGTTTTTTAAATTCTGTTTTTTCATAATAATTTTTTTTGTTTTGTTTAAATGATTTAATTGCTAAACTTCTAGCAAGCAAAAGAGTTACATCCTGCACATTGCGTTAATGTTTCAAAAGTTCCACACACACCTGGACATGATCTTCCACAAGTTCTTTTACAACTTGGCCCACCAATAGTGCTACCTACAACTCCACCTATAATTTGGTCTGTTGTTAAATTAGAAACCAATTGCTTCTTCAAATTCAATCCTGTTTTAAAATTTTGTTTTTTCATAATATTTATATTTTGATTCATTCCAAAACTAGTACAAACAAAGACGCTTCAAATCGTACAAAATGCATGATTCTTTCAAAAAAGTATTCAAATTCACGTAAAACTATCTAAAAAGTTAAGTTTCTTGTATCATTCTCGCACATTTGATATCTTAGCAAAAGCTATGAATTTTAACAAAATCGCATTCATTTTACTGATATGCGTGTTTACTTCCTGCAAAAACGAACCGTATGAAGATGTTCCAACTGCAGAAAGTGGCGCGTTTAGTGATGTGCGTCTTGATTTTACAGTTCCATCCAATTTTCCACCTTTAACTTATGATATTGAAGGAAATCCGCCAACGGAAACAGGTTTTGAGCTCGGAAGACGTTTATTCTACGAAGGCCGATTGGCTTCTGACGGCGTTGTTGCTTGCGGGTTTTGCCACATTCAAGAATTTGCCTTTACACATCACACACATATTATCAGTCATGGAGTTGATGGCGCTTTGGGAAGCAGAAATGCACAACCGCTACACAACTTGGCATTTCAAAACGAATTTACGTGGGACGGCGCGGCAATTCATTTAGATTTACAACCAATCATTCCAATTACAAATGAAGTGGAAATGAACGAAACGTTTGCGAATGTAATCGCGAAACTAGAAGCACATCCAGATTATCCACGATTGTTTCGTGAAGCCTTTGAAAATGGTGAAATTAACTCTGAAAATATCTTAAAAGCACTGTCACAATTTATGATAATGATGGTGACTTCCAATAGCAAATACGACAAATTTCGTCGCAATGAAGGAAATGTAACGTTAACGGAAAACGAAATGCAAGGAATGGAGTTATTCAATCAAAAATGTGCTTCTTGTCATGCTGGCGAATTGTTTACAGATCAATCCTATCGTAACAATGGTTTGGCAATTGACCCAGAATACAATGATATTGGACGCGCTCGCGTAACGGGACTTCCAGAAGATAATTACAAATTTAAAGTGCCAAATCTGCGCAACATTGAAGTTACATTTCCATACATGCACGACGGACGTTTTCAAAATTTAGAACAAGTTTTAGAACATTACAGAAGTGGAATTACAGATACTGAAAACTTAGATAATTCATTGCGTCAACCAGATGGAACACTCGGAATTCCGATGACTGATGAAGAAAAAGCACGCATCATCGATTTCCTAAAAACCTTTACGGATGCTGATTTCATCTTCGATCAGCGTTTCTCTGAGTTTTAATTTCAATTTGGGCGCATCGCCAAAAAAAATGGCGTCAGGCTATTCGCTACAATTCCTCATTTCATTGCGGGATTTTCACTGCTATCCTTTGCGCAAATCGTTCAAAAAAACCACCATCAAAAAATTCTATCACATCATTTATTATATAAATGTTAGGTTTTCACAAAAAAAGCGGCAAATACCGTATCTTTGCAGATACAGAATAAACGTAAATAAAAAAAATGATAACAGTTTCAGAAACAGCCCGTAAAAAAGTAGTCGAGCTTATGACAGACGACGGTTTTGACGCTATCAACGATTATGTTCGTGTTGGTGTTAAAAGTGGCGGATGTTCCGGACTATCGTATGATTTAACATTTGACAAAAGTCTTGCGGAAGAAGATAAAATATTTGAAGACAATGGTGTGAAAATTATTGTAGATAAAAAAAGCTTTTTATACCTCGTAGGAACCACATTAGAATATTCAGGCGGATTAAACGGAAAAGGATTCGTGTTTAACAATCCTAACGCACAACGTACGTGTGGTTGTGGGGAATCGTTTTCGCTATAGCGAATTGAATGATTCAAAAATTAAAAGATTGAAAGATTATTAAATGAAAACCTTTGAGGATTTAGAAGTTTATAAAAAAGCATTTGATTTTACGATTGAAGTATTTAAACTAACAAAAAATAATACTGTTAATAGAAATATTGCCAATCAACTCGAAAGAGCTTCTTTATCTATTTAAAATAATATTTCTGAAGGTTTTGAATTACAGTCAAATAAACAGTTAGTAAAATTTCTATACATATCAAAAGGCTCCTGTGGAGAATGTAGAAATATACTTGCTGTTGCAAATAAGCTAAATCAGATTTCAGATGAGCTTTACAATAAATTAAAAATAGAAGCTATTGACATTTCGAAACAATTGTCAAACTTTATAAAGTATTTAGAAAAAAGTGAGATTAGGTAATTTAAATTTTTTGAATCATTCAATTTTTAAATTATTTAATCTTTTAATCATATCGAAAGAATGAGTAAATATACCGAAGAAGAATTACAAAAAGAACTCGAAACAAAAGAATACGAGTACGGATTTTATACAGACATTGAAAGTGATACATTTCCCGTTGGACTGAATGAAGATATTGTAAGAGCAATTTCTAAAAAGAAAAACGAACCACAATGGATGACTGATTGGCGTATTGAAGCGTTTAGGGTTTGGTCGGAAATGGAAGAGCCAGAATGGGCAAATGTACAATATGAAAAACCAGATTTTCAAGCAATATCGTACTATTCTGCTCCAAAAAAAGCAGATCCAAACAAAACAATGGACGATGTAGATCCTGAGTTATTGGAAATGTATAAAAAACTTGGAATTTCTATCGACGAACAAAAAAAATTACAAGGTATTGCCATTGATATTGTAGTAGATTCCGTTTCGGTTGCAACTACCTTCAAAAAAACACTTGCTGAAAAAGGCATTATCTTCTGCCCTATTTCAGAAGCCATTCAGGAACACCCTGAATTGGTAAAAAAATATATGGGAACTATTGTTCCTACCAAAGATAACTTCTATGCCGCTTTAAATTCGGCTGTTTTTACAGATGGTTCATTCTGTTACATTCCAAAAGGCGTTCGTTGTCCAATGGAATTATCAACATATTTTAGAATCAATCAGGCAGGAACAGGTCAGTTTGAGCGTACGTTAGTAATTGCTGACGAAGGAAGTTATGTAAGTTACTTAGAAGGTTGTACCGCGCCATCACGTGATGAAAACCAATTGCATGCCGCAGTTGTAGAATTAATTGCAATGGATGATGCAGAAATAAAATATTCAACTGTTCAAAATTGGTTTCCAGGAACTGCTGAAGGAAAAGGCGGAGTTTACAATTTCGTAACCAAAAGAGGTTTGTGTGAGAAAAATGCAAAAATTTCTTGGACACAAGTAGAAACTGGTTCGGCTGTCACATGGAAATATCCAAGTTGTATCTTAAAAGGAAACAATTCGGTTGGAGAATTTTATTCAATTGCTGTAACCAATAATTACCAACAAGCAGATACAGGAACAAAAATGATTCATCTTGGAAAAAATACCAAGAGTACAATTATATCTAAAGGAATTTCTGCTGGAAAATCACAAAACAGTTATAGAGGTTTGGTTCAAATTGCCGCTAAAGCCGAAAATGCGCGTAACTTTTCGCAATGTGATTCACTCTTAATGGGGAATCAATGTGGCGCACATACATTTCCGTACATAGAAGCAAAAAACAAATCTGCACAAATAGAACATGAAGCTACGACAAGTAAAATTGGAGAAGATCAAATATTTTACTGCAACCAACGCGGAATCGATACCGAAAAAGCAATTGCTTTAATTGTAAATGGTTTCAGTAAAGATGTATTGAACAAATTGCCAATGGAGTTTGCAGTAGAAGCACAAAAATTACTAGAAATTTCGTTAGAAGGTTCTGTAGGATAATCAATTATTAAAAAACCTTAGCAAACATGAAAAAAATCTATTTCATATTCGCAGTATGCATCTTGACAATTGTAAGTTGTAAAAACGACCCTAAATCAAATGAAAACAGCACTTCCGAAACTGTAACTGATGGCAATCAGCTTGAAACATTTTCTGGAATTTTTTTATACTTAGAAAGTGAAAAAGCCGCCGTATTTCAAGCCGCTGGAAGCAGTATATACGGAGTTGTTATAGACGATCAAATGTTAGCACTTAACGAACAGTGCAAAAAATATAAAGTAAAAGAACACGATATGGTTCCTGTTGTTATTAAGGGCGTTAAAAAACCAAATCCTGTTGAAAATGCATGGAAAGAAGTGATTGAAGTAAAAGAGATTCTTTCTGTACAAAAGCCAAGTGAAAACCAAAATGGCACCATTATTATCAATAGTAATCAATAATTCGATTTAAAAAAATATAACACGCAGTAAAATGTTACACGTAAAAAATTTACACGCAAGTGTCGAAGATAAAGCAATTCTAAACGGAATTAATTTAGAAGTAAAAGCAGGAGAAGTACATGCAATCATGGGACCAAACGGATCAGGAAAAAGCACTTTGTCTTCTGTAATTGCAGGAAAAGAAGAATATGAAGTTACCGACGGAGAAATCTTTTTAAATGGAGAAAACATTGAAGAGCTTTCTGCTGAAGAACGTGCACATGAAGGTGTATTTTTATCATTTCAATATCCTGTGGAAATCCCAGGAGTTTCTGTAACAAACTTCGTAAAAACTGCTATCAACGAAACACGCAAAGCAAAAGGTGAAGAAGAAATGCCTGCAAGCGAAATGTTGAAAAAAATTCGTGAAAAAGCGGAATTATTAGAAATTGATCGTAAATTTTTATCACGTTCGTTAAACGAAGGATTTTCTGGTGGAGAAAAGAAACGCAACGAAATTTTTCAAATGGCAATGTTAGAGCCAAAATTAGCCATCTTAGATGAAACTGATTCTGGTTTGGATATTGATGCCTTACGAATTGTTGCCAATGGTGTAAACAAATTACGTAGCAAAGACAACGCTGTTATTGTAATTACACACTACCAACGTTTGTTAGAATATATCGTTCCAGATTTTGTACACGTATTACACAATGGAAAAATTGTGAAATCAGGAACAAAAGAATTAGCCCTAGAATTAGAGGAAAAAGGATACGATTGGATTAAACAAGAAGCAACGGTTTAAGACGCGATTATAAAACGAGACACATGGAGTTAAAAGATAAATTATTGTCATCCTTTATGGTTTTTGAAGATCGTATCAATGATCAGTCAAAAGGCTTAAATGATATCAGAAATTCGGCCATAAAAACCTTTGAAGAAAAAGGATTTCCTTCTAAAAGAGATGAAGATTGGAAATATACATCACTAAATTCAGTATTGAAACATGATTATTGCATTTCTCCACAACAAGAAACTGCTGTAGAATTTAAGGATGTAAAAAAATATTTCATTCACGACATTGACACCTACAAAATTGTCTTTATTGATGGAAAATATAGTTCGTTCCTTTCAGAAACAACACACGACGGCATTGATGTTTGCCTGATGAGTTCTGCATTGAATAAACCAAAGTATAAAATCATTATTGATTCATATTACAACAAAGCTGCAAAGTCGGATCATAGTTTAACGTCACTAAACACAGCGTTTGCTTCTGAAGGTGCATACATTCATATTCCAAAAAATAAAGTAGTTGAAAAGCCAATTCAAATTGTGCATTTTTCTACTGGAAATGAAGCTTCTTTACTATCACAACCACGTAATTTAATTGTGGTTGGTGAAAATTCACATGTGCAAATTATTGAACGCCACCAAAGTTTAACATCAAATGTGGTATTGACAAATTCGGTAACGGAAATTTTTGCAAACAAACGTGCTATTATTGATTATTATAAGATTCAAAATGATAACCAAGATGCTTCCTTAATTGACAATACGTATATTTCACAAAAACAAAGCAGTCATGCTTCTGTACATACGTTTTCATTTGGTGGAAAGTTAATTCGAAATAATTTACAATTCTTCCAAAAAGGAGAGTATATTGATTCTACCATGAAAGGAATTACCATTATTGGTGATAAACAACACGTAGATCACAACACGTTGGTACATCATATTGAACCAAATTGTGAAAGTCACCAAGACTACAAGGGTATTTTTGCAGACAGATCTACAGGAGTTTTCAATGGAAAAGTTGTTGTTGAAAAAGAAGCACAAAAGACAAATGCTTTTCAAGCCAACAATAATATTTTGGTAGATGATAAAGCAACAATTAACACAAAACCGCAGCTTGAAATTTTTGCAGATGATGTAAAATGTTCACATGGTTGTACCATTGGTCAGTTGGATAAAGATGCATTATTTTATATGCGTTCACGTGGAATTCCAACAAAAGAAGCCAAAGCTTTATTAACGTATGCTTTTGCTAACAATGTGTTGGAAAGTGTAAAAATAAACGCAATTAAAACACGAATTAATAAATTGATTGCTCAAAAATTAGGCGTTAATTTAGGATTCGATTTATAAGATATTTTATTAAAATAAAAAGTAAAAATCCCGAAGCAAATGCCTTGGGATTTTTTTATTGCGAACTTTATAAAGTTACTTCTTCCGCAATAATTCTAAATATATCAACCTCTGGAAGTAGTGTTTGTAATTGTAAAGCAACTGAACTAAATTGAGGATCTGCTTTCAGTTTTGCCCACACAATTTTGATATATTTATTGAAACTGTCTCTGTCTCTTTTTTGGTATTCTGGTTGACCTTTTACTAAAACCAATACTTGCTGAATGGTTTCTCTTGCCTGAGAAATTTTACTTTTGATAGGCTCATGTAAATTTGTCAATACAGTATGTGCAACTTCCAAGCAATCTGCCGAAACCATAAATTGATGTTTTCGTTTTTGCGGAATATCTCTTTGTTGTGCTACAAATAATTGATTGCGTAAAATACTTATTCGGCTCGCTTCTGCCAATCCAAATTGTTTCAACACTTGTTCGTTTTCTGACAACCAACGCTCAATCTCTGCAAAAAAGCGGGAAGATTTGGAGCGAAGCAGTTCAGAAATTAACCCAACTTTAAAAATAGAGGTTTCAAAAAAGGTATGTTTTTCTATGGTACTTGTTTTCATCTGTTTATTTTATTAATTTATTAATTCTGTCAGATGGAATTACGCATCTAACTGATATTTTTATACGAATGAATGCGTGAATCTATGATTTCGTCAATAATCATATAAGGCATTATCAACAAATTATTATGACTCATTTCATGTTTTCTTTGGTTTCAAATTATACGAATTGGCTTATTCGTAATTCAATACTGGTGTTGCATTTCCATCTGCATCAACGTCGGTTGTCCATTCCATAGCATCATCCATAATATTTACTTTGATGCTTATCATGCTTGCTGGATCGTTAATTTCTTTTAGCTTTTGCGTTTCTACAATTACTGGAAGTGAATCAATTTCATAAGGTTTTGGTTGCAAATTGCTTTCAATTTCAGGAACAATTTTTGCAAAAAATTCATCTTGCGGTATCTCAGAACTCACAAAGGGATACGATAACTCTGCAAATTTAACAGCTGCATTATTGGATACAACTGTATAATTATTTTGTGTAGATTCTGATACAGAAGTTGCTCTAACCGCTTGTGCATCATCCGTTGTTTTAAAAGATGATTCAGTAGTTGGTTGTACTGTTTGATTTACCGTTTCGTTTGCTATACTTAAGTCGTTTGCTGTGTTGGAAACTAGCTCTTGTGATTTTACCGATAATTGTGATTTTACACTTGCTACATACGTTGTTTTAAAAGGGTAAAAACTTAAATATACTTTTTCAAAAGCTTGTTCATACACATCCTGAATTTCTCTTTCGGTATAATTTCTTGAGGTAGCTTGTGTATTATCTACAGCAACAGGAATGGTTAGTTCAACATTTTTGATACGAATATTTGGGACAGAAAAATGCTTTAACATAGGATTGTTTACATATTCTTCTGCAATTGCCAATGTTTCAATATCTGACTGCACTTTTGCATTTGTAATTTCTTTGTAAATCTTGCCTATATAGTCTTTTAATGTAATCATGATTTTGTTTGTTTTAGGTTAAGGAAACCTCCGAAGAGGCTTCCTTAGTTTGTTTAATGAAATACGTTTAGTTTTCTGTGATAGATTGCTCAAGCATATCTAAAACTCTACTCATTCCCGCTGGAATTTCATCCTGTACTGCATGAATTTTAATGTTCATACTATATGAACGAGAAGATTCATCAGAGTAACGAGATTTCTTTTGGTACGAATAACTTCCTTTGAAATTTAATCTTCCAAATCCCCAACGTAACTTCAAGTCAACACTTAAATCTAATTTGTGTGCTGTTGATGTTTCGTATTCAGTTACACTAGAGATTTTTGCATTAAAATCAATAGTTGTGTCTGCAACACGTAAGAAAGGAATTGGAACAATTGTTAATAAAGGTGTTGTCAATGTTACTAAAGAAGCTGTTCCATCAACATCTTTTAAATATTGAAAAGAAACGTTTTTAACAGTCCCATCGTCATTTAAACCAACTTCATTGATAAAATCAACTGTGGATAAAGCTGCTGCTGCTTGCGCATCAATAACAGCTGTTAATGGTCTACCTAACATTGCACTAAAGTTAATGTTAGCTATTTCATTTGGATTTACTGGCATAATTGTAATAATTAAAATTTTTAACCTACTCTTTTTTTAAGGCTTTTCGGCTTTCTCCTTCGGTTGTGAAAAGTATCGCGAATAATTTCCACATCATTTTAAGCTTAAAATTATACTCTTTCGAAAGAATTACAGTGCAAATGTAAAACATATGTTGTAATACAACAAACATATTACAATAAATATTTGTTATGATATGTGATTATTTTGTAATATGTTTCAAAATAACATGATTAGAAGATAAATAATGTTTGTATCTGTAGTTTTGAAGAATTTTACAGATTACTATGATAAAAGAAAAACGAAAGTATAGAAAAGCACCAACATATGTTTATTAGATGTAAAACATATGTTGTAGTTGCAGTAAATAAGTTGTTTGTATTATTCTATCGCAGTTGTGATTTCACTAAGAAATTTATTGAAATCCATTCCGTCACTTCCTGCCAATCCAAAACGAACTACGACTAAGTTTTTAGATGGAATGATGTATACGCGTTGTCCTTGATAACCGTTTGCCGAATACATATCTTTTGGTACATCTGGATGAAAACCACCTGCATTGAGCCAAAAGTGTGCTCCGTAACGTCCATCAGATGTTGGTGTAGGTTTTGTGATGTAATCTACCCAAGATTCATCAAATAGTTGTTCGCCATTCCAGTTTCCTCTGTGTAAGTATAGCAATCCAAATTTTGCCCAATCGCGCGGTTTTGCCCAAGCATATGAAGAACCAACATAGTTTCCTTCCATATCAGCTTCTATTAACATGGAATGCATGCCTATTTTATCAATAAATTCATCATACGGGAAGTCTAAATACCCTTGATGCGTGTCAAATTGCTTTCGCAAGATTCCTGATAGTAAGTTAGACGTTCCTGAAGAGTAGTACCACGTTTCGTTAGGCTTTCCAACTAGTGGTTTTTCAGCTTGTGGTTTGGTCATATCTTTTTTTAGAAATAACATTTCTGTTACATCCGATATTTTACTGTAATCTTCTTCCCATTCCAAACCACTATTCATTTGTAATAGGTTATGAATGGTAATGTCTTTTCGTTCGTCATTTTTCCATTCTTCAATTGGTGCTTTGTCCCAAACATTTATTTTTCCTTGATATTGCAAAATTCCGTACATGGTACTTATCAAGCTTTTTGTCATGGACCAACCTAGTATTTTAGAGTCTTTATCAAAACCTTCTGCATATTGTTCCGCTAGTATTTGATCTTTGTATATGACTAAAACAGCACGTGTTTTTTTGATATCTTCATCGTCCACTTTCGCGAAAGCATACGTAACTGCATTATTTATTTGATCGTAATTTACATTTGTAAATACGGTGTCTTTTTGCTTCATACCACCATATGGATATGCAGTCATACGCGTGATAGCACTTCTATGTGGAACAGGTGTTTCTTGTGAAAAGTCGTAATCATCTGTAATTAATACACTTCCCAACCCTTTTCGGTACACCGCTTTACGCGTCATCAAACCAAAAACAGAAGCTGATGCTATTTTTTTACTTGCATCAACAACATCGTCTGCAATGTTGATAGGACTGAAGTTGTTGTCTGTAGTATCCGTGAATTCAACACTTCTTCCAGCTACAAAAACGGAAGAACTCATACTTTTTGCGGAATAACCAGAAATAATGTTTAAACGAGAATAGTTAAACGCTATTACAATTCCTAAAATAACAACTAGTACAACAAGTATTTTTAATGCTTTCTTCATGATGAATCATTTTTGATACTCAAATATATTAAAATGAAATTTAGTAGCGACATATATCGTAGTGTTTTCCCTTTGTAAGAAATAGGAAAAACACCTAGCTATTTTATCTATATACCTGCGCACCAATAAATTAAATCTACTAACCTTTGTCAAACTGTTACGTAACGGTAAAAAATTATTAACCTTTTAAAAACAAAACCATGAAAAAAAACAAAAAGAGTCTAAAGAAATTATCATTAAACAAAGATGTAATTTCAAATTTAGAAAATGGTAGAATTAATGGTGGAGCGCCAGTTAGTGTAGTTATTTGTCCAATTATAACTAGATTCAATTGTCCAATATTAACACCAGCGTGCCCAGATACATTAATTTGTCCAATACTAACACCTGCGTGTCCAATTCTAACAGCAGATTGTTCTTTAGCAGGATGTCCAACGGATCGTATTTGCCTTTAATTAACATTATTATGCGGAAGTTACTGTAACAAGTAGCTTCTGCTTCATTTATTAACATATTACAACCATGAAAAAAAACAAGAAAAGTTTAAAAAAACTATCATTAAACAAAAATGTAGTATCTAATTTAGAAAACAACCAAATTAGCGGTGGTACAAATGTCTCCGTATTTATTTGTCCAATTGAGACAAGATTCAATTGTCCTATAGTGACGTTGGTTTGCGAAACACTACAAATTCAATGTGTTAAAACCATCAGTCCAGATTGTCTTATTACGAGAGTTTGCTCTCAACTAGGTTGTCCTTCTGATTTCATTTGCTAGTTTTTGTAGCAAATTTTACAAATAACATTGTTAGAAGCTACTGTAAAAGTAGCTTCTACTTCATTTATTAATATTTAACACATTACAACCATGAAAAAAAATAAGAAAAGTTTAAAGAAACTAACACTTAATAAAAAAGTAGTGTCAAATTTAGAAAGAGAGCAAGTTAGTGGAGGTACCATTCTTACGTCACCATGCCCAGTTACAATTTTTTGTCCAACACGATTTTGTCCAACAAAATTTAATTGTCCAACACTTTTTAACTGTCCAACGTTTGGAGGTTGCCCAACTTTTGGAGCATGTCCATCAATAGCTGGCGGATGCCCAACAACTTTTTAGTTGTAAGAAGTATTAAAATGTATGAAGTCGCTGTAAAGAGCGACTTCTTTTTTATTTATTATATTTTGTTTCAGGAAGTGACATAGCTTGCGGGTATTTTTTAGCACGACTTACCGTATAATCTGCTCTTGCTTTGTCCATTTGTCCTAATTGTTCGTAGCAATATCCTCTGCTATATTCTGCTTTTCCGTCACTAAAGGCATCAGCTGTAATTACAACACTTAAGTTTTTGATGGCTTTTTCATAATTTTTCTGAACTAAATCTATAATTCCAATATTTTGAACAGATAAATAATCTTTAGGATTGGTTTTTAGAATTTCTTGAAAAACACCTTTGGCATCTTCATATTTTTGTTGCCTAAAAAAGGTAAACGCAATTTGATGTTTTGCCTTTACTTCTTCATTACTTAAATACGACTTAAACTTCAGCTTATCAAGCACTTCCTTTTTAGCTTTTAATAATATATTACTATTGGTATTGTATGTGAGACCAGTATCCAATACTTTCAGCATAAGTTCACTGTTTTTAGTTCTATTGTATATGGTATTGGCTTTTACTTTCCATTCATGTACATCTACCCAATTTAGCTTTGTATATCTGTTCATAACGCGCGCTAAATTTACAGTATCGTTTTGCTTATTGTAAATTCCTTTTAAGAGTCTGTAATTTGTTTTAAAAGAAGGATAATTGTCAAATATTGCTTCCGAATAATACGTTGCGCTGTCTAGATTATGATACACATGATAGTAGATTTCTGCTTTGAAAGCTTTTACCAAAAAGGCATCTTTATTATAGTTTTGAGATTTGTTTAATATTTCTAAAGCTTCATCATATTTTTTTGCTTTGATTGCGTAATTGGCTAAGTACACATTATTTACAGTTCCTACATAGCTCAATTGTGGATAGTTAGACCATTGCTTTTTGATGCTTTCATATGAATTGTTCAACTTTTGATTTGTGAATAGTGTTTTTCCACTTAAATCTTGTCGCATTGTGCGTTGCAATTGATATGATTTTAGCACTAAATAGTTTGAAGCAACACTTGCAAAACTTGTCAAAAAGATGATTCCGAATAACAACATTGAACGTTTGCTTGAGCTAGCTTCTTTTGGAGCTTCTGTTTGTGTAAATGTCAAAATAAAGATAACAGCTAATAAGAAATAGAGTTGTATCGGCGCTCTTTCCAATGGAAAATTTAACAAAGCATCAAACGTATATGCCAATGCAGACAAAAAGATCGTAAAAAACAAAAACTGTTTCAAAAAGCTCTTTTCTTTTCGCATCAATTTAAAAAATAACCATAGCGGAAAGATAAATAGAGATACGTAGAGTAAAAATCCAATAATTCCAGTTTCTGCTAATTTTTCCAGAAAATCACTATGCGCTCTTCTTGGATTTGCATAACTTCCTTTGCTACTTATATGGTTAATAAGGTGTTGTTTTTTTGCGACAGCTTTGTAGTTTCCATAACCAACGCCTAAAAACGGGTTTTCTTTAAAGTTCGTAAATGCCAAATTCCACAATGAAAAACGTCCGGAATCGCTTCCTTTTGAATTATCAAGATTTATAGCATTCGGCAGTAAATCTTTTGCATTGCTCGTATTTCGTTCAACAGCTATATCACCTTCGTAAAAATCAATCGCTTGTGGCTGAAAAATAGTTGTTAAACTATTCATTGACATTTTATCGACTCTATTCACATTTAATACCAAAATAGTGCTTACAATTGGCATCAAAGCTACTATGATTACTTCTTTCTTTATAGTAGCTTTATGTTTTACAATACCATATATTATAAACGCTAGTAATGCAAACAATATAATAGCTAATGACAACGCCGCCGTTCTTGATCCTGAAAACAATAATGCAAGTATTGCCATAAAAATTGCAACACCAGCTAAATATTTCCATACCTTTTTAAAATACACAAATGCATACATTACAAAAGGAAGTTGCACTATTAAAAACGCTGTATAAATATTTGCATTTGAAAAATTATGCGGAAATGCTATGACAAACTCAGAAATTCGTGGACTTGATGCATTCCCGATAAAATAACGTATTGATCGCCATGAAAAGTAAATAACTATCAATGTAGCAATACGACACATAAACTCAAAAAATGATGTTGGGTTTTGTTTTACAAAAACATACAAACAATACAATGCAACCAATATCGTAGCCAAACGTGCCAAGTGTACTAAACTTTCACTTACGTTAATTGCCGTTAGCATAGACAAACAGCCAACTACAAAAAAGCCAATAAACAATAAAAAATACTGTTGTACATGTTTTGGAAATGCAAAAGGTGTAAATGTTTCTTTATTTTTATAAATGAAAACCAACGAAATTATATTCAAAACTGACACATACAACCATTCAGGCGCATCATAATCCATAGCGCCAAGCAAAGGCATGAAAGCTGTGAGTAAGTACAATACAAATAATATTTTAGCAATCATATTAGTAGTATCATCACTAGTATTAATGTTGGCGGCTTTTTTGGTTTTCATATTGGCAAGTTTAAATCGCTGAAAGCTATCAATAATTTGAAAAGCAAAATACGAGAAAAATCTCAAAATAATTTATATCACTTCCAGAAAGAAAATCATATTTACGATAAAAGGTAAAAAGAAGCGTTTAATTCTGTTACAATTACAACTGATTTCATCTAAAAAGTGACAACGCATTCTATGAATAGTTAGTATCTTTGCATAGATAGAATTCAGACTATGTTAGATATTCAAAAAATACGAAAAGACTTTCCAATTCTCAAAAGAGAAGTAAATGGAAAACCCTTAATATATTTCGACAACGCGGCAACTTCACAAACGCCACAACAAGTAATTGATTGTATTGTAGATTATTATTCACGCTACAATGCAAACATTCACAGAGGTGTGCACACATTGAGTCAAGAAGCAACAGATGCGTATGAAGAAGCGCGCATTAAAATTCAGAAACATTTCAACGCGGCAAAACCATATGAAATGATTCTTACTTCAGGAACTACAGAAAGTATCAACTTAATTGCCAACGGATTTGCTTCGCTTCTACAAAAAGGTGATGAAATCATTGTTTCGGCGTTGGAACACCATTCAAACATTGTTCCTTGGCAAATGCTATGTGAGCATACATGCGCAATTTTAAAAGTAATTCCAATGTTTGAAGATGGAAAACTTGACATGAACGCCTATGTTTCGCTATTAAATGAAAACACAAAATTGGTCTTCTGTAATCATGTGTCCAATGCTTTGGGAAGTATCAATCCGATAAAATTTATCATAGATAAAGCACATGAAGTTGACGCCGCTGTATTAATTGACGGCGCACAAGCTTCGCCACATATAAAAGCAGATGTACAAGCGTTAGATGTAGATTTTTATGTAGCTTCTGCACACAAAATTTGCGGTCCAACTGGTGTTGGATTGTTATATGGAAAAGAAGCTTGGCTCAACAAATTGCCTCCATATAAAGGTGGCGGCGAAATGATTGACCAAGTTACATTTGAAAAAACTACCTATGCAGGTTTGCCACACAAATTTGAAGCAGGAACGCCAAATATTTGTGGAGTTATTGCATTTGGAGCCGCTTTAGATTATATGAATACCATTGGTTTTGAAGCTATTGCAACATATGAGCATGAACTGTTAACATATGCTACTAAAAAACTGTTAGCTGTTGGTGATGTTACCATTTACGGAACGGAAAATAAAGTAGCCGTAATTTCATTCAACATTGGAGACATTCATCCATATGATATTGGAACGATTATAGACAAATTAGGAATTGCCGTTCGTACAGGACATCATTGTGCGCAACCAATTATGGATTTCTATAAAATTCCTGGAACAGTTAGAGCTTCGTTTTCATTTTACAACACCAAAGAAGAAATTGATACATTTATTGAAGCTATTAAAAAAGCAAAAATGATGCTTTCATAATAAAAAGTAAAAAAATACTACTTAACTACAAAATCGACCAATTGGTCGATTTTTTTGTTTACAACAACTAATTAAAAATAACATGTATTTCATCGATAAGTACAGTATTTCTCACTTGTAACCACAAATGTCAAAATGTTTTATTTGCAACAAAGTTGCTTTAATTTTGTCATTTATCTAAAAAATTAAGCATTTTGTTAAAATATTCACAAAAAAACATACATTTGACCGATTTTAACCCGAATTAACTTAAAAATAAGAATTATGAGAAAAATTTTTCTAGGTATGATTGCTCTTGCAGCAATTACCGTATCGTGTAGTGATGATCAAACTGATGCTACAAATGAAATACCTGAAGTAGCAAAAGTAGACATGAGTGATTTCTACCTATATACTGACAATGAAGAAAAAGCTACTGGTGGATGTTTTAGTATGCAAAAATTAAATATGCAACTAGAAAAAGACCCACAATTGTATGAAAAAATGTATGATTTAGAAAAAAAGTACAGACAAAATACACTTGCGAAGAAACCAGGAAATGGAAATGGAAACGGAAATAACAATGGCGGTGGCGGTGATCCGGAACCACCAACAGATAACTTAGGTGTAGTCACTATTCCTGTATATGTACATGTTGTGTATAGCAATAGTAATGAAAACATTAGTAGCACGCAAATTAACTCTCAAATTGCAGTATTAAATGACGATTTTAGAAGAAATAATAACGATGCAAACCAAACTCCTTCTTTATTTTCTGGAGTAGCTTCGGATACTGAAATTCAGTTTACTTTAGCTGGAACATTTAGACATTCAAACTCAAGAACTTCTTGGGGAACAAATGATTTAGTAAAATCAACGTATCCACCAGTAACACCTTCAACTCACATGAATATTTGGGTTTGTAACATTGGTGGTGGAATCTTAGGGTATGCGCAATTCCCTGGAGGAAATTCTTCTACGGATGGTGTCGTAGTTGGACCTCAATATTTTGGAACAACAGGTTATGTAGCTTCACCATTTGACGGAGGAAGAACAACAACTCACGAAGTTGGTCACTACTTAAATTTACGCCACATTTGGGGAGACGGAAGATGTAACAGAGATGATTTTGTTTCTGATACGCCAACTTCTGATGCACCAAACTATGGTTGTCCTTCATTCCCAACGACAAACTGTCGTTCAACGGATATGACGATGAACTACATGGACTATACGGATGATGCTTGTATGAATATGTTTAGCGAAGGACAAAAAAGCAGAATGCGTGGTGTATTAGTATCGGGCGGAGCAAGAGCAAGTTTAGTGAATTAATCTATAATTAAAGTGCTAAATTAATATAAAAGACACCAATATTGGTGTCTTTTTTTTGTATCATTATACTATAAAAAAACAACAATCATGAAATACTTATTCTATTTATTCTCTGTATTTGTATTTACTGACGGCTGTAATGATAAAGCTTCAGAAACTGAAACAATAAAAGGCGCACAAGATGAAATATCTATTGTGTACGAAGCTTCTACACGTGGTTTTTATGAAAAAATAAATATCTCGAAAGAAAAACTATCAGTCACCAAAATTAGAAATGGAAAAGTTTCCGTTGAACAAGATATGTCTTCCGAAGATTGGAATGAACTTGTTACCTTATTAGACAAAATAGACTCCGAAAAACTCAAAGATAATTATACAAACACTGATGATGTTGGGCGAGATGCTGTAATTCCTGCTACATTAGCTATAAAATACAAAGATGATACAGTGAAAAGCATCACATTAACACACGGAAATCCGCCTGAAACATTAGTGCCTTTGATGAATAAAATTCAAGCAATGGTAAAAGCAGTTGATAAACCGTAATAGTTGTTGTATTTTTGCGTCTAAATACAGAATCGTGTAAACGAAGATAAAATGACGATACAAGAGATACAAGAAGAAATAGTAGACGAATTTGCCATGTTTGATGATTGGATGCAACGCTACGAATACATGATTGATCTTGGAAAATCACTTCCACTTATTGATGAAGACCTTAAAATAGATGAAAACCTCATCAAAGGTTGTCAAAGTAAAGTGTGGGTTCATGGTGATTTAATTGACAATAAAATTGTATTTACTGCAGCTAGTGATGCTATCATCACCAAAGGAATTATTGCTATTTTGATCAGAGCATTTTCCAACCAACATCCTACAGCAATTATTGAAGCCAATACAGACTTTATTGATAAAATTGGACTCAAAGAGCATTTATCACCCACAAGAGCAAATGGATTGGTAAGCATGATTAAACAATTAAAGTTATATGCAGTTGCATATCAAACACAATTAAATTAAAAAAATGTCAACAACAATAGATATAGACGCTTTAGGCGAAAAAATAGTTAGAGTTTTAAAAACAATATACGATCCTGAAATTCCAGTAGATATCTACGAATTAGGATTAATTTATGATGTTTTTGTAAACGAAAACTCCGATGTAAAAATACTCATGACACTTACCTCTCCAAACTGTCCGGTAGCAGAAACGCTTCCATTAGAGATTGAAGAAAAAGTAAAATCATTAAAAGAAGTCAACAACTCTACAGTTGAAATTACCTTTGATCCTGAGTGGACCAAAGATTTAATGAGTGAAGAAGCAAAACTTGAACTAGGTTTACTATAAACAAATGGCAGAAGAAATTATCAATAGAGTTGCGCAAAGCAAATTAGTTACTTTCGATTTAGAGGATTATTATCCTGCTGGAGAACGTGTGCTTTTTGATATTTCTGATTGGTTGATGGAAGGACTTATTTTACGCGAAAAAGAATTCCGTAAACACGTTTCCGATTACGACTGGTCGCAACATCAAGGACAATATGTTTCCTTAATTTGCTCAACAGACGCCATTGTTCCTGCATGGGCATATATGCTAATAAGCGTACATTTGACACCTTTTGTCGAAAAAACGATAATTGGCACACTCGATCAATTGGAAACCTCAATTTATCAAGAAATCATTGCTGACTTAGATGTTTCTGATTATAAAGACAAACCTGTAATTATAAAAGGTTGTGCTAACAAACCCATACCAGACAATGCATACGCAATGATGACTGCAAAACTCCACAACGTTGCAAAAAGCGTTATGTATGGCGAAGCATGCTCATCTGTTCCGCTATACAAAAAGCGATAATCCTCAAGAAAAACTTTCAAGTTACTGGTAATCAAAAGTTTAAATTTTTTATGATATTTTTGTGTTATAACGAGCAACTACTATATTTGCCGTCGCAAAAACCTAAAATAAATACACATGAAAAAAATCGTATTTGCAATCGCATTATGTTTGGCATTTACTTCTATGAATGCACAAACAAAAGAAGAATTAAAAGCTCAAAAAGCAGAAAAACAAGCTGCAGCTGATGCTTTGCAAGGAGAAGCTAATGCTATACAAGCACAAATTGATGCTTTACCAGGATGGAAAAAAGGAGCATTTGGAACTATTGGTGGAAGTCTTTCAGAATTCAGCAATTGGTACGGACAAGGAACACCTAACGTTTCATCAGGAAATATAGGATTTACTGTAAATGCATTTGCAAACTTAAATCAAGAGAAGTTTTTCTGGAACAACAGTGCTAATGTAAACTTAGCTTGGGTTAAGTTTGATGATAAAGACGATCCAACTGATGATAAAAAGTTTAAAGAAGCTACAGATGTATTTAACATTAGCTCTTTATACGGACGTAAAATAACTGAAAAGTTTGCTATCTCTGGTTTAGCAGAATACAGAACAACAATATTAAGCAACTTCAACGATCCTGGATATTTAGATGTTGGTGTTGGTGCTACATGGACACCAATTAAAAACTTAATTGTGGTAATTCATCCGTTAAACTACAACTTTGTATTTAGTGACAACGATACTGTTTTTGAATCTTCATTAGGTGCAAAAATTGTTGCAGACTATACAAGAAATATTGGAGCTATCAACTTCAAAACGAACTTATCTATGTTTCAAAGCTACAAAAGTAGCGATTACTCAAACTGGACATGGACAAACTCATTTAGCTATACGTTATGGAAAATGATTGGTGTTGGTTTCGATTTTGGTTTACGTCAAAACAAACAAGAAGCTGTAAACTTCAATCTTGCACAAGGAAATGCAACAACTACGTTTGACAATGTAGACAACAAATTACAATCGTACTGGACACTAGGTTTAAGCTACAATTTATAAGAAACATTCATTTAATAATATATCAAAAGCGTTCCAATTGGGACGCTTTTTTGTTTTCTATTGTTATGTGAAACTGAATTAAGTGTAGCTCGACTAAAGAAATGTTATAGCGAATAAAATGAAGCTATCTGTTGCTAAAAACAAAGATTACTTCGTCAAAATTCTTCGCAATGACAAGACTCACAACTTCCTAATCTTATTATAATCCAAGAAATACGTCATTTTTAGCGAAATGGTATTGCTATTATCTTGTTGTAAAGTATTTTTTAAATTGGTTCCATAACTTGAATTAATTTGATTGTTAAACAAATTTGCACCTAATTTATAGTTAAAACTCAATTCGCTCGCTGGCGCAAATTGCCATCGTGCTATGTAATCAATCGTAAATGAATTGAAATTATCATCAAAAATATCTGGATCAATCATATATGTATTTCGGTCTAAATTGCCTTGATTGTTCAACGTAAATTGATCATCATAATCAACCTGAATCCAGTAATGACGCACGCGTACATTCATGCTCAGTTTTGAATAGATAGCATAACTTGCTTCAATGGTATTCGTCAGTTCTTTAACGCTTCGTTTTCCAAAAATCAGCGCGTCATTTTCACGCGTAACAAATCCGGAATTGCTTGGAATGTTTGTCAAATCTTGACTAAAATACAAGGAAACATGTTGTCCCAATTGCGCGCGAACGCCATAACCTGCAATAAATTCATCTGAAAAAATATCCGAATTCAAGGTTTGTACATACACTGCATAGCCTGCAAACGATAAGTTTTTATTCCGATTGGTTTGATACTCCGCAAAATATTCTAACTGTGCAGGTTTATTAAAATTTCGATCTTTGGTACGTGGTTCAAAAAAATCTTGACGCTTTTCTATATACGCAAACGAACCAAAAAATACACTGTTATTCTTAAATGTAGCATCACCTTGTAATTTGTAATACACAAACTCTTTTTCAAACAAACTGTAATAATAACGCTGTCCGTGATCAATTCCAATAGAATACTGATTGAACCATTTTTTAGGATTGTTATTCCTGTAATTTATATTTGCACGCAGGTTAAATTGATTGTTTCGCGTTAAAAACCCGAAGTCATTATTATCAAATTTTTCATCGTATAGATTTGCCGAAATTCCGCCTGTCCAATTTCCACTTACTTTTGACAAATATGCATAATACTGATGTCCAAATTCATCTTTCTGATCTGAAAAATATTTTTGTGAAACTGCTTTTTTCACATACAATGAATACGTTCGTTCTTTGGTATAGCCACGAAATAAAAGTGCAGACAAATTGCTATCATAGTCTTTTCCACTTCGCCAAACAGAATTGTTTAAAAACGTAATTGACGAATTGTTTTTCAACGTCTGATCTAACACCAAAGCATTGTAATTTGTAAATGGATTGGTTTGCACATTTCGAAATTCATTTGTGGTTGTATTCCGAATGGTAGCTTCACTCCTAGCCGTAATTCCGTTTAGCACACCAATAGAAAATCCTTTGGATGATTTTCCTGTAACTTTTACCAAATTTAAAATATTAGAAGCTATTGGGTTTTCTACAATTTCTTCATCTTCTCCCAAAGAAATATTATTGATATTGATTGGAACGCCACCAATTCTGCGCGTATACAAATAACCTCCTTTGTCAAAAATTTCTGTTCCTTCAATAAAAAATTGCCTGTTTTCATTGAAACGAACTTCAAACGGAGATAAGTTAAATATTTGATTGTCCGACAATGCTTGGCTAAAATCTGGAATTAACGAAACATCCAAAGTGTACGAATTGTCATGCACATATTTTACGTCCAAACCGCCATTTAAAGTTGTTTTGCTGGTTCCGTCTGGGCTTTTTTCATTCACAACAGACACAAACGGATAAAACGATAAGTTTAGCGGTGGCGTTATTTTTGGCAAATCTTCTAAGCTTCCAAATTGATTTAAATAGCCATCAACTTCTGGTTTTATTGGACTCCAATACGATTCTTCATTGAGTTTTGAAGCAATTCGTTGAAAGTTGATTTTGAAGTTATTCATATTTTCTTTCGGAAAACGAATGCTATTAAACGGAATTTTCAATTCGGCAATCCATTTGTCATCGTACAATTTTACAGCACTTTCCCAAACCACATTAAAGTTTCCATAACTATCATTCTGACTCAGTTTTATGTCTGTTTGCACGCCAGCCGCCGTTACCGTAAAGTCATATCCTTCACGCGTTTCGCCAAACGGATCAATTTGTATGGCAAAAACATCTGCATTTCCCGTATCGTCTCGCGCTGTCAATTGACTGTTAATTTCGGCTTTTGTGTCCACATGCATAATTCCTAAAACGTATATATAACTATCATCATATAACACTGCAATTTCCGTGTTCCGAACAGACGTTTTTCCGTTGTCAGGTCGTGTTTGAATAAAGTTTCCGGCAATTGCATGTTGTTTCCAATCGGCTTCGTTGGCAACGCCGTCAATGGAAATTTTGGTTGTAATTTTATGTGCTTTAATGGTTTTCTGTGCATGGTTTTTTAAGCCAATTAAAAGAAATAAGAAAACTAAAACATATTGTTTTTGATAGATGAATGGTTTCATGATGATTGATTTTTGAATGCTGCAAATGTGAAGAAGTCACACGGATAAACAGGTTAAGCACGAGTTAACGTGCGGTTAATGGCTGCTAACAGCGAAAAAGAAAATGTATTAACATAAGCTTGAAACACCTGTAAAAACAGTGATTCCGAGTGTTTTTAACGTTAATGATCGGTTAACGATCCGCTTTTGTATGGCTAGCATTTGTGTTATTGCTACTTTTGAATTGTTGAATCTGAAAAAAGATCGCATAACCATCACCAACTGAATGAAAAACAAAATAACCATACTAATCATTGCTTCTATTGCTACGCTTATTGCTTTATCGGGCATTCAAGGCTATTTAATTGAGAATGCATATCAGCTTAAAAAGAAATCTTTTATACAAGAAACCGATGATGCAATATCCAATATTGACAATCATCCAGAATTGGATTCGTTGGCAGATATTGTTGGAGACGATTTACGTACAA
The DNA here is from genome assembly GCF_965283645.1 of Kordia sp. Taxonomy (GTDB): domain Bacteria; phylum Bacteroidota; class Bacteroidia; order Flavobacteriales; family Flavobacteriaceae; genus Kordia. Next base: position 2,754,557 of record NZ_CBDIPG010000001.1, read on the forward strand.
ATTTAGGTGATTATGAAAATGACCGACTTTCCAAAGCTGAGGTTATTCGCAGGTTACGAATTAAAGGAGATAGCGTCAATACTCCGTATATGGAACGATATACGAAAGAATTGAATAGAATTAATTTAGGATATAAAATTCGTTATAAACGTGAAATTACAAGCATTGTTATTTTTAACGGACAAGAAAATGATACAATTTTCCCAATACCAAAACAGAAGCAATTAACCGTTTTTGGAGAAAATTTTAAAGATGAAGATTCGCATGTTGTCAAGAGTTCACGCATGTTTACGGAGTTTGATTTTATTACGAGGGAAAACGATAGTGTATTTACCAATACATTTGATGTAGAGCTAAAAGCAAGAGACGTTATTGTAATTACCGACTGGAAAAGTATTGTGTTTCGTCGTATGGCAATTTTGTTGATTTTCTCTTTATTGCTATTCTTATTCGTGGTTGGATTGCTGTATTATTCGATTAAAAATTTAATCAATCAGAAGAAAATTACTGAAATCAAAACGGACTTTATCAATAATATTACGCACGAATTAAAAACGCCGTTAGCTACTTTAAGTGTCGCTTCAAAAAGTTTGATGAATACCGAAATTCAGAATTCGCCAGAAGCATTTGAAAATACCTTGCATATTGTTGACAGACAGAATACACGTTTGCAAAAATTGATTGATCAGGTATTGACCAATAGTTTGAGTTCGGAAGACATTGTATTGTCAAAAGATGCTGTAGTTGATACGACTTATTTTAAAGATTTGGTAGACGATTTTAAACTATCTACACAGCAAAAATCATTAAAATTAATCAACAATATATATAAAGAAGATGTCATTTTACGAATTGATACATTTCACTTTACAACTGCGCTATTAAACGTTTTAGAAAATGCTGTTAAGTATGGAAACGATGAAACAGAAATTCAGTTAAAAACACAATTAAAAAACAACAAATACGTGATTCAGATTAGTGATAATGGTTCGGGAATTTCTGAGAAAGATCAGGCTCAAATTTTCGATAAATTTTACAGAGTTAGTCACGGAAACGTTCACAATGTAAAAGGACTTGGTTTGGGCTTATATTATACCTATCAAATTGTACAGGCACATCAAGGAAAAATTACTGTACAAAGTGAGCTTACAAAAGGAACAACATTTACCATCATAATACCAATTAACTAATGCAAAAGACCAAAGTTTTACTCGCAGAAGACGATTACGATTTCGGAAGTATTTTAAAACAATACTTGGCAATTCATAATTTTGAAGTCGTTTGGGCAAAAGATGGCAAAGAAGCATTAACCTTTTTTACCGCAACCGAACACCAAGAAACCAATGCATTTGATATTTGTGTGTTTGATGTAATGATGCCAAAATTGGATGGTTTTTCATTGGCTGAAAAGGTACTACAATTGAACTCAGAAATTCCTTTTATCTTTTTGACTGCCAAGAAGATGAAGGAAGATAAAATACGAGGATTAAAACTCGGAGCTGACGATTATATCGTTAAACCATTTGAGGCAGATATTTTAGTTTTACGCTTACAAAACATATTGAAACGATCACAAAAGACGAATGTTTCATCAAAAAACGAACACGAATATTCGATTGGGAAGTATGTTTTTGACACTGTAAACTATCAATTGAAACTCAATGGAGAAACCCAACGAATTACTGAGAAAGAAGCGCAACTTATTCAGTATTTCTATGACAATAAAAACCAAATGGTAAAGCGGGAAGACGTTCTCGAAAATGTTTGGGGAAATGACGATTTCTTTTCCGGAAGAAGCATGGATGTTTTTATTAGCAGACTTCGGAAATATTTTAAGCAAGATGCCACTATCGCTATTGAAAGTACACGCGGTGTTGGATTAACTTTTAAAATTAGTAAGTAACATAAAAAAACGAACTTAATTACATGTGTTTTACGTAAGAGAATTGCTTAATCTCGATATAAAATTCTTTCCATTTCGACTTCGCTCAATGTGCAAGAATTTAACTCGATCTGACGTAATTTTAACTTAAAAACAAACTAATGCGAACACATTTGACCATTAAAAAACAATAAAAACGAACAAATGAAACGAGCATCTACCACAAGAATTTCAAACGAATGGAAATCTTTATGATGCGAACACATTTGACCATTAAAAAACAATAAAAACGAACAAATGAAACGAGCATCTACCACAAGAATTTCAAACGAATGGAAATCTTTATGGTGCGAACACATTTGACCATTGAAAAACAATAAAAAACGAACAAATGAAACGAGCATCAACCACAAGAATTTCAAACGAATGGAAATCTTTATGGTGCGAACACATTTGACCATTGAAAAACAATAAAAACGAACAAATGAAACGAGCATCAACCACAAGAATTTCAAACAAATTGAAATCTTTATGATGCGAACACATTTGACCATTGAAAAACAATAAAAAACAAACAAATGAAAACTTATTTTATAACAATTATATACATCGTATTTGCATACACTTTAAGCAATGCGCAAAATACGCCGACGCCACCATCAACAAGTTCAACACAAACGGAAAGCACTTCCATTTCAATAAGTCATACAGAAGATGATTATAAATTGCGAGCACGTTTTCCTAAAAATAGATATGAAAAACTAAAAGAGCTTATTCAGAATGAGCTTGGCGGAAAAAACATGGACATTGGCAAAGGATATTCTAAATGGAGTAATGACGAAAAAGTATATTACGTAAAGCTGACTGAAAAAAGTCTTCGAATTTCATTAGATTTAAATGTAGCATCACCTGAATTAACTGAGAAATTTGAAGCTTTGGGTAAGAATGTAAAAATAATTGTTTCAGGTAGTTCAGCGGCGGCTGAAAAAGACAGAATGCAGCGAGAAGCTGATCGTATGCGTCATGAAGCTGATCGTATGCAACTTGAAGCAAAACGATTGGAACAACAACTAAAACGAGATGCAAAACGTGCTGAACTTGAAGCCAGACGCACCAAAAAACGCATAGAGCGAGATGCAAAACGTATAGAAATGGAAGCAAAACGTTTGGACAGAGAAGCAAAACGCTTTGAAGAGCGAGCGCGTCATAAAGGTGGTGTTGGCACACACATTAAACAATTACTAAACGATTCAAAAACTATATATACTGCAACTTCGGGAAGTTCGTTAAACTGGATTTGGCCAGCAGTTCAAACACAGCTATTAAGTAAGCTAAAAGCTGACGGACTTATTACATCGGATGATGAAATTACTTTAACTTCGGAAAGAGATCAACTATATGTAAATGGCACACAATTGTCTGAACGCCAAAATGAAATATACCGAAAAATATTTATAGATGCAGGCATTCATCAAAGCGCTGATTTTTCGTTTTATAAAAAAGGAAATCATATTGTTGTTATTGGGTTAAATGCTAAAATAAAGAAGTTCTTTAACGATTTATATGCTAAAAACTACATAGCTTCAAAGGATGAAGCTGTTAAGATATTAATTAATGGCGATTCGGTAGTTCAGAACGGAATTACATTATCTACTGATAAAGTAGCAAGCTATAATGCTATTTTGCGCGACAACGGCATTATTCCTGCGCCAGGGAAGTATATTGAAATGAAAAAAGCGGGAAGTTACCGACTTGGTTATAGTTTAGGAAAAAACGGAATTATTGGTACTTGGATTCATGAAGATTAATTTAGCAACAATTTTATATACAAACATAAAACCCTTTATCAGTATGTATTGATAAAGGGTTTTGTTGTTTTTAGTATTTTCGTTTCTTCTTCTTTTCCTTTGAAACCTGTTCTGCTAGTAGCAACGCATTATAGGCATTTACTATTTTTCCTGATTTAGATAGGGAACTGAATGGGACTAATTCTTTTTCTTTACTTAAAGATGGTTTGTTTACCATAATATCATATGAAGTGCCTGATTCCATGATGATTTGTTTTACTTCTTTGGCTGTCAAATCGGGATAGTAGGAAAAAAGCAAACTTGCTACACCGCTCACAACAGCGCACGACAATGAAGTTCCTGTATCAGTAGCCATCTGCCATCTATTTAAGCACGAAATTCGTGTACCTGGAGCAAATATATCTACTTCTCTTTTTCCATAGTTAGAAGCTCTCTGTACTAGCTTGGTATTTAAATTATAAGATGTATTCCCAACTTTTATAAAATTATTGACAAATTCAACTCCGTCATTTTTAGCATCATTAGGATAGTTTTCAATGTCATCCAAATTATAACTATCATTCCCTGCCGAGGTCACTACTAATACTTCACGTTCATCTGCATACCTTAAAGCATCATAAACCAATTCTGGATGCAAAGAAAAATCTTTACCAATACTCATATTAATCACTTTTGCATCATTATCTACAGCATAGCGAATTGCCAAAGCAATATCTTTATCATGCTCATTTCCTGCTACAGAAATGCTTAAAGGCATTATCTTGACTTTATCGTTGATTCCTTCTACTAAAGTATCATTTCTGGTTGCAGCAATAACTGAAGACATTTCTGTAGAGTGACTAAACTTTCGGAAACCTTGAACTTTATTATTCCCATAAGGAACATCATTTAGGTCGTCCGTATTATCACTAGTTAAGGAGCGCTCATCAAAATCGAAATTCAATTGATAATCAATTGTTTCTTTATAGAATCTTATTTGATTACTAATCGATCTCAAAGTATTCTTATATTTTTTATAATGTATTAGTCGCTCTAATTTTTTAATCTCTTCTTCACCTTTCAACGTTTGTTTTAAAGAATCTAGCTGAGATACGTTGTATGGTTCTTCACTTTCAGGCAGATATTTAGCAAGTATTTCTTCTCCAGAAATAAAACGGTTTTTAGCAACGGTATAATCATCAAGACCTGTCTGAGCTTTTTTTAGTTTTTTATTATATAAAATGTATGCTTTTTGATACAGTGCAAATTCTCTTTTTCTGTTCTCGGAAACTTCTTTTACAGAAACAATATTTTTAAATAGTGGATCGTATTTTTTTATAATTCGCACATATTCAAAATGACCATAATATTTAGATCTAGGACTTCCTTCTGTGCTCCCTACATAATTCCAGCCATGAATATCATCTACATATCCGTTATTGTCATCATCAATATTATTGTTTGGAATTTCATCTTTGTTTACCCAAATTTGACTTTTTAATTCTTCTTGGTCAATATCTAGTTCAGTATCGATGACAGCAACAATAATTGTATCGCCTTTTTTGTTGTTTAAAAAATCATAGGCTTTGTGTAAACTAATTCCGGGTATTGAATCTGTATAGATATCTTTAAAATACCAGTCTTTCTTTTCTTTTTCGGTAAGTGGTTGTTTATTGGAAATAGCAAACGTAACTGCTTTTGGAGATTTCACAGAAGCGCAAGATATAATACAATAGCAAATTGAAAATAGTGTAACTAGTTTTAATAATTTCAAAAGTGGTAGTTTTTACGAAGTAAATATAATAATATCGTATCTAATATTCTTCAAGTTGAAATGTACCTTCAAAATCTTTATTTTGAGTGTATAACTCTATTCCTAATAAACCCTAATGTAGTAATCCATAGGCTTCATATGAAAAAGCACCATCCGTGTTTTTATTAATGACAATATTTTTATATTCCCATTGAAAACCGCTTATAAATCCATCTAATCTACTTTGGCTAGAAACGGGAACAAATTCACCTTTTGCATCTTTCGTAAACCGAACTGAGAGATGAAATGTCAATGACAAATTTTCTTCCAGTCTGGTATTTATTTCTTTAGTAACATCACTTTGCGTTACAGTACCATTAAGTACGTATGTGTTGTCAAGTTCTTTATCCTTTGCATTAATAATACCCAAAACACCTAATACTAATATTATAATAATAGGATTACCGTATTTGTTATTGAATAGCTTTTTTCCTTTTGTAAATAACGACAATAGCAATGCAAAAAAGAGAATCACAAAAGCTGCATTAATGAGTGACCAAATGATGCACATGCTATTTTCGTTTTTTTTTCTTTTTAGAAACTTCTTCAGCCATTAATAAAGCGTTGTATGCATTTACTATTTTGCCTGATTTGGACAGGGAACTGAATGGGACTTTTTCAGGGTTACGCTCTTCTCCTTCAGTGAATGGTAAATATACATTTGCATCAACTAAAGTTCCTGAACTTAATATTATATCTTTTACTTCTTTAGCTGTTAAATTTGGATAATAGGAACGAATTAACGAGGCAATACCAGAAACAATAGCACAAGATATAGAAGTACCCGAATCAGTAGTATAACTTTTTCGTGTAATTACTCTTATATTTTCTCCAGGAGCAAAAATATCTACAGTTGTTTTACCATAATTTGAATAATCAGAAACAATACCCTTTTTATAATTAGAAGAACCAACAACTATGAAGTTATTTGAAATTTCGTTTTTATCTTTATTCATATCATTCGGGTAATAGAAAACATCTTTTTTATCTAAATTTAAAGATTCATTACCTGCGGACGAAATTAAAAGAACATCATTTAATTCAGCATATTTAATTGCATCTATTATCCATTCTTCATTCATAGAAAACTCTTTTCCTATACTCATGTTGATAATTTTTGCACCATTATCAACTGCATATCGAATTCCTAATGCTATATCTTTATCGTATTCATTACCGTTGGTAGAAACAATTATAGGCATAATTTTCGCTTCATCATTGATTCCATTTACCCCATAATTATTATTTCTAATTGCAGCTATAACACCTGCTACTTTACTACCGTGACTCATTTTTCTAGTACCCCTAACTTTGTTATTACCGTAACCTACTTCTGCTAGATTAAAAGGATTATCTGTAGTTAATCTATCTTTGTGTTTAAGGTTATAAATTTTAAACTTTCTATTGCTGTGAAGGTTTATAACTTTGTTGATCCATTTTTCATCGATCCCTCTCTCTAAACAATATTTTGTTGAGCTTATTTTTGTTTTTACAATTGAATCTGTACTCACTCTATCTAAAGAATCTAATTTTTCGAGCGTAAATTCTTTAGTGTTAAATAAAACATGCATTGTATCAATCAGTTTAAAATAACGTTCTTTAAAACCTTTAAAGTAGATTATATTTTCTTCCGCTTGAGAAACTTGATTATTTAACTCTAAAGTAGCTCTTTCATAAAGCCTAAACTTTGTAATTTGACTGCTATCAATATCACTAATTTTTTTGGCTTCAAAAAGTTTCTCATATTTTTTAATGATTCGAACAGATTCAGAATGTTGATACAATACAGAGTCTTTTTCAGTTGTTCCTAAAAAATTCCATCCATGAATATCATCTATATACCCGTTATCGTCATCATCTACTCCATTCTCTGGTATTTCATTCGTATTTACCCAAATATTACTTTGTAAATCTTTATGACTTATATTGACTTCTAAATCAATCGTGGCAACAATAATTGTATCGCCTTTTTTGTTGTTTAAAAAATCATAGGCTTTGTGTAAACTAATTCCGGGTATTGAATCTTTATAGATATCTTTAAAATACCAGTCTTTCTTTTCTTTTTCGGTAAGTGGTTGTTTATTGGAAATAGCAAATGTAACTGCTTTTGGAGATTTCACAGAAGCACAAGATATAATACAATAGCAAATTGAAAATAGTGTAACTAGTTTTAATAATTTCAAAAGTGGTAGTTTTTACAAAGTAAATATAACAATATCGTATCTAATATTCTTCAAGTTGAAATGTACCTTCAAAATCTTTATTTTGAGTGTATAACTCTATTCCCAATAAACCCCAATGTAGTAATCCATAGGCTTCATATGAAAAAGAACCATCCGTATTTTTATTAATGACAATATTTTTATATTCCCATTGAAAACCGCTTATAAATCCATCTAATCTACTTTGGCTAGAAACGGGAACAAATTCACCTTTTGCATCTTTCGTGAACCGAACTGAGAGATGAAATGTCAATGACAAATTTTCTTCCAATTTGGTGTTAACTTCTTTAGTAACATCACTTTGCGTTACAGTACCATTAAGTACGTATGTGTTGTCAAGTTCTTTATCCTTTGCATTAATAATGCCCAAAACACCTAAAACTAATACTATAATAATAGGATTACCGTATTTGTTATTGAATAGCTTTTTTCCTTTTGTAAATAACGACAATAGCAATGCGAAAAAGAGAATCACAAAAGCTGCATTAATGAGTGACCAAATGATGTACATGTGTTTTATTTTTTACGCCTTTTTTTCTTTTTAGAAACTTCTTCTGCCATGAGCAACGCATTATAGGCATTTACTATTTTTCCTGATTTGGACAGGGAACTGAATGGGACTTTATTTGGGTTTCTTTTTTGTCCTTCAGAAACTGGAGCATAAACATCAGTGTCTACAGAAATCCCAGATTTCAGTATCAGCTCTTTTACTTCTTTAGCTGTTAAGGCTGGGTAATATGAGCGAATAAGTGACGCTATTCCTGAAACAACAGCGCAAGAAAGAGAGCTTCCCGAGTCTTCCCCAACTCCATCATTTGTTAAAACTTTTATTTCTTCTCCAGGAGCAAAAACATCTACTGTTGTTTGTCCATAATTTGAAAAATTAGAAACAATATTTTCAGTATAGTTAGAGGAACCAACAGCAATAAAATTATTTGAAAACTCATTTTTATCTTTATCCATATCGTTAGGATAATAAAAGATATCTTTGGTATCTAAATTCAACCCTTCATTTCCTGCTGCTGATATTATAAGAACATCTTTTTTATCAGCATATATAATAGCCTCTCTAATCCATTTTTCATTTATTGAGAACTCTTTACCAATACTCATATTAATAACTTTCGCACCATTATTAACTGCATATCGTATTGCCAATGCTATATCTTTATCATTTTCATTTCCAAAACTAGATATTACAACTGGCATAATTCTTACCTTATTTGTAATCCCTATTACTCCGTATTCATTAAACCTATTTCCTGCTATTACACCAGCTACCTTAGTCCCGTGATCCATTTTTGCAGTTCCTCTAACATTATTATTTCCATATATAGAATCATTAATATCATCTAAATCGTCATCCGTAAGTCTATCATCATGCTCTAAATTATACGTCATATCTAGATTATTTTTATGAATACTAATAATTTGATTAACTCTTTTTTCATCTATCCCATTTTGAATTAAATATTTAGTACTTGATATCTTGACTTTAATAATAGAATCATTACTTTTTTTAGATAAAGAATCTAATTCTTTTACAGTGAACTTTTCTTTATTAAATAGTGTTTTCATAGTGTCTCTAAGACTCAAAAACCTTTCCTTAAAACCTTGAAAATATTTTAAATTAAGTTTTGCCTCATCGATTTTTTCTTTTTGATAATTTAAAGCCCTCTTATAAAGTTTAAAACTCTCTAGGTCTGAAGATTTCACTTCAGATTCTTTTACGTTTTTATATTTATTATATTTATTCAGAATTCTTACTGCTGTGCTTTTATGATGTATTATTGGAGTTTTTTCTGTTGTTCCTAAAAAATTCCAGCCATGAATATCATCTACATATCCGTTATTGTCATCATCAATATTATTATTTGGAATTTCATCTTTGTTAATCCAAATTTGATTTTTTAAATCTTCTTGAGCAATATCTAGTTCAGTATCGATGACAGCAACAATAATTGTATCGCCTTTTTTGTTGTTTAAAAAATCATAGGCTTTGTGTAAACTAATTCCGGGTATTGAATCTTTATAGATATCTTTAAAATACCAGTCTTTCTTTTCTTCTTCGGTAAGTGGTTGTTTTTTGGAAATAGCAAATGTAACTGCTTTTGGAGATTTCACAGAAGCACAAGATATAATACAATAGCAAATTGAAAATAGTGTAACTAGTTTTAATAATTTCAAAAGTGGTAGTTTTTACGAAGTAAATATAACAATATCGTATCTAATATTCTTCAAGTTGAAATGTACCTTCAAAATCTTTATTTTGAGTGTACAACTCTATTCCTAATAAACCCCAATGTAGTAATCCATAGGCTTCATATGAAAAAGAACCATCCGTGTTTTTATTAATGACAATATTTTTATATTCCCATTGAAAACCGCTTATAAACCCATCTAATCTACTTTGGCTAGAAACGGGAACAAATTCACCTTTTGCATCTTTCGTAAACCGAACTGAGAGATGAAATGTCAATGATAAATTTTCTTCCAATTTGGTGTTAATTTCTTTAGTAACATCACTTTGCGTTACAGTACCATTAAGTACGTATGTGTTGTCAAGTTCTTTATCCTTTGCATTAATAATGCCCAAAACACCTAAAACTAATACTATAATAATAGGATTACCATATCTGTTATTGAATAGCTTTTTACCTTTTGTAAATAACGACAATACCAATGCAAAAAAGAGAATCACAAAAGCTGCATTAATGAGTGACCAAATGATGTACATGTGTTTTATTTTTTACGTTTCTTCTTTTTAGAAACTTCTTCTGCCATGAGCAACGCATTATAGGCATTTACTATTTTTCCTGATTTGGATAGGGAACTGAAGGGAACTAATTCTTTTTCTTTACTTAAAGATGGTTTGTTTACCATAATATCATATGAAGTGCCTGATTCCATGATGATTTGTTTTACTTCGGAAGCGGTTAGGTTTGGGTAGTATGCAAGTATTAATGCGGCAGTTTTAGACACCATTGGCGCGGCTAAAGATGTACCTCTATTGTAGTAATCATTTCCATCGGGAGAATAAACATATATACTATCTCCAGGAGCAAATATATCTACATGCTTTTTATTAAAATTAGAAAAGTTAGCTACTAAATTTTCATCTAAACTTTTTGTGCTTGCACCAACAGACATAAAATTATTGAAAATCTCTTTACCAAAGTTATTTAAATCATTTGGATAATATTTGTTTTCAATATTATCAACATTCTTTGCTTCGTTTCCAGCAGCATACACAATCAAAACATCTTTTTTTGATGCATATTCTATAGCATTTTGTACCCATTGATAATTTAGTGAAACCTCTTTACCAAAGCTTATATTTATAACTCTAGCACCATTATTTACTGCGTATTTGATAGCTAGAGCAATATCCTTATCATTTTCATCTCCATGAGCAGAAACTACAATAGGCATTACTTTTAAAAATTGTTTCTCGTTGTGGTTTGTTATAATACCTGTTACTTGAGTAGAATGATAAGCAAGGTTTATATCATGGTATAATTTTGGACTACCATATATTGAATCATTGATGTTTGGACTATCTCCAATAATTGCACGTTCGTCATAATTAAAATTAAGGCACTTTTGTAAAATATTATCAGTATTAGATTTGAAATTTTCAATCCATTCTTTTGATAGATTATACTTTATATAGTCTGATACATAATATACTAAGTTTGCTTTTTCTTTATTTGAATCTTTCAACTTTAAATAAAGGCTATCAAGCTTTTTCGTATCATAATTTCCACCTGCATCTGGATAATACTCTTTAACTACATTAAAAGCCTTCTCGTAATTATTTATTAAATAATTTCCATGACGCTCTCTACCTTTAGCTTGTTGAAATTGAAGATTGTAAATTCTCTTTGCTCTGTAATATGTATCATTATTTATACCAAGCATTTTTAATGTGTCAGAATCTTTATTTAATAAAGAATTAAAGTGTTTTAAAACTCGTGTGGCTTCAAAATTATAAAATGACGTATACTTACCATTAGTATTTGAAATAAAACTCCACCCATTAATATCATCAATATACCCATCATTATCGTCATCAATACCATTATTGGAAATTTCACCTTTATTGATCCATATATCATTTTTAAAATAACTATGATTAACGTTTATTTCCGTATCAATTACAGCTACAATAATTGTGTCTAGGATTTTTTTGTCACGAAGATGTTTAGATGCTTTTTCAAAACTTATTCCTGCTAAAGAATCAAGAGTCATATCTTTTAAATACCAATACTTTTTAGAATCTATTGATTCTTTAATTGAAAAGAATATTTTTTTTTCTGAATGATCAATTAATGAGTTTTTTTTTGAATAATTAAGCACGAAAAAGATTATAATCGTAATTAGCAATAGAGCTTTGAAATTCATATTTCCAAAACTAAACGAATTCTATAAAAAATATATTTAAAATTAATGTGTAAAAAACTAAATTCCCGAATTTCTATAAATTACCTTCTGTAACATTAAGTTTTTTAATAAAATAAGATACTTGCATTCCTGTATTCTTTCTAAAAGCTTTTGAAAAAGAGTCTACACTCTTATAACCCAATTCATCAGCAATTGACTTTATTGTATATTTTCTTAAATTTTTATTTTCTTTTAAGGTTTTTACAGCATATTGTACTCTTAAATCATTTATATAATCACGAAAACTTTTATTTTTATAGTGATTAATAATTTTAGAAATGTATTTAGTGTTTGTTCCAAATTTGTTAGCTAGTGTTTCTCTATTTATCTCTTTTTCTAAATATTTATGGTCACTTTCAAAAACATCTAATTTTGCTAAAATAGATTTAATGATTTCATCGGGTATTGTCAAAGGAGGTTTTGTTATTTCTGTATTTTGAATTGATTGTTGTTCAACTTGACTATTATTTATCAATTCTTCAAAGCGTCTCTCATATACTAACCGTTTTTGATAATTATGATAAACTAGAAAACAACAAATAATAATAACAATTATTAAAAGGAGTATTTTCCATTTATATGATTTCTCATTAGTACTCGCTAAGTCTAATTTTTCTTTTAGTTCATTTTTTTCTTGAATTAATAATCTTGTATCATATTTTTTTGATATAACGGTACTTAATTTCCTGTAACTATCATAATTAATACTATCAAATTTTATAAGTCTATCAATATAAAATAATTGATCATCAATTTTATTTTCAGACTTGTAATAATCAATTAAAATCTCGTAGCCATTCCTAGCCTCTTGTATAATTTCTCCCGAATTTACTAGCAAGCTATCCATTTCTTTTAAGTAAATAATACTCTTATCTATGTTACCTAACTTGTTGTAAGCTAAACCAGTATAATATTTAGAAATAATTATATTGGCTATATCATTAGCCTCGGTAATTTTTGGAGTAGATTTCAATATACTATCCAAAGCCACTTTATAGTTATTTTTAGATATCTGGTTTATGCCTTCATTTAATATAAAATAGTTTTGCATTAAAGTATCTTTAAACTCAATAGACTTTTTGTAACCTAGCTTATTAAAATAAGTAGAAGAATCACTTAATTTAAATTTACTGTAAGAAGAAGCTAAACTGAATATAACATCTAAGTAACCTGTTTTTCTATTCTGTTTCTCAAAATACAACATAACACCTTTTGAAAGTTCAATTGATTCTCTGTAATCACCTAATCTATTTTTTAAAACACTTATATAGTATTTTACATTATGTTGAGCCTCTATATTGTTGACTTTAATAGCTGCCTCATTAGCATAGACATAGTTTTCTAAAGAGTTTTCTAAATTTCCATGTATATAATTATAGCTAGCTTTATTAATATATGCAAGGTATGGTAAGTGTTCAGTGCTATTTTTTTTACTAAAAATAATAGCACTATCAGCAAACTTTAAGCAAAGTGGTATATTCTGTTTAAAATAAAGTCTTGAAAGAAAATAATATCCATTTGCTCGTTTTATAGAGTCTTGTTCCTTCTTAGCTTTATTAAGATAAGTATAGGCATATTTTTTTGCCATTATAGAGTCCTTTCCCTCAAACTTATAATAAGTTTTAGCAATATTTTTATATTCAGACTCATTATTTATATTCTTCTGACAATATAAATTTACTGAGAAGAGCATGATAATAAAGGAATTCCCGAAAATATGTTTTACAATTAAATATTTCATTATCGAATAAAAGCTAGTCGTATCAATTGATTTCACTAAAAATGATGAAACTAAAAATGAGAAATTCCCAAAAATGATTAAATGTATTTTGCTTTGATAGATTCTACAATATACATTTACACCATCAAAAAAATCTGACAACTAAAATAAAGGATATATTTTAAAAAGAAAGAAAAGTTGTGATAAAAGTATTTTTTGCATCATCCATTAAAGATAAAGTATGATACACAAAAAACAAGGCAAAAAACTAAAGGAAGTACTAGGATACCATTATACAGCTGGTGTTTTAAAAATTTTAAAACAAAAGAAAATAACTAGCAATAGAGGTAAGCCCTACGGTACATCCATGATTCGGAATGTATTTAACGGACTGAATGAAAATGTAAAAATTGAAAATGCCATATTAGAACTTTTTACCCAAACTATTGAAAAAAGTGAAAAACGAGAAGCTCTAAAAAATGAATTACTAGATATGGATGATACTTAAAGCTTTCTTTATGGTTCATTGTCCAAAATATGAGGTTCTAAACCATATAAATACGGTTATAAGATAGGTTCATTTAGGTTATTTGTACAATCATTAAGGTTGTTTACAAGTTATTTGTGGTTCTGTAAAGGTAAAAAGCGGTTCAGTAACGAATATAAAGGGTTCCGAACCCAAAAAAAGGGGTTCGTTTAGGGGGTACACCCCTTATAGCACCTAATAAAAGCGGTAAGTAACCGCATATAAATGGTACATAACCGCATCAAAATAGTTCCGAGAGGGCTAACAACTAGTAAACAACCGCTTTGAAATAGTAATGAACCGTAATTAATGATAAACCAACGTGAAGAATATATAAAAAAAAAGACTCCCGTTTTCACGGGAGCTTATGTAAACAAATAAACATTTGCCTACGATCTGCAAATCAAAGATAGGTATTTTTTTAATACACATCACGGCAAATGTTTTTAGAAGGATGCTATTCCTTCGGTAGTATAGAGAAATGAGGTGTTAGTAGTGAGACTATTTTTAAGTCTCACTACTCACTACTAAAAACTCAGTACTACTAACAACAGTCGTGGATGCCGAAAAACGAATGAGTAGGTGTATTTAAAAAAAACCAATACTAATGAAAACAATTAAATTAATTACCTTTAAACTTATGTTATTGTTTCTTACAACAACGCTATTTGTAAACTGTGAAAATGATACCGCTTTGGAAACGCAAGACGAAGTATTAACCGTTGCCAAACAAGCGCCATTTTCATCACGCTTGGTATATACCACCGAAATTGAACGCAATACCATCATTAGTTCAAAATTAAGAGGAATAACACAAAACCGAAATAATGCTAGTTTTGAAAGTGACACTAACGGATTTACGGTAGATCCTGACGTAGCCAACTATGTAGAAAAAAGTGATGGTAGCGGGTATTCATACACCTTTGCCATTAGCCGTGACGGTGTGGTAGGCTCGGAACTAGAAAACTTGGTACTCTCAGTAAACACTGATACACAAGAGTTAAGCACAGTGCTTATAAAATATCATTATACTGCAACTCAATTACAAGAATTGTTACAAACAGGACATGTAAGTACACATAGTGAAACTACCGTAACGCCAATTGAGGGAGATTTTTCCAACTTATTGGCTGAGAGCAACACACTTCCGTGTACAATACAGATAACTACCTATCATATTACACCAGATACAGGAGAAACGTTTCTGTATGGTACAAACAGTCAGTGTCAACATGAAATAGATCCTGATTCTGGAGAAACCGAGTGCGAAGTATATAATGTAATGAATATTTTGTGCCCTCCAGGCACGAGTACTGGTACTACTGGAACCACCACAACGACTGGCAATCCGAATACTTCTGGCGACCCATCAAACAATACAAGTAGTGGCGGAACAACAACGCCAAGTAATCCTAACAGTCCTAACAACAATGATGATGAAATTGTAACCACACCGTTGACAAAGCAGGAATTTCGAGAATTATCTGATCAACTAGATGAAGTTTTTGGTGAAGATAACTGGGAAACAGATGAAAATGTACCTGATGATGCGCCAAATTTTGAATCGATTGAAGAATTAGAAGTGTTCTTACAGAATTTATTGAACGAGAATTCAGTCACTGAATCATCAGAGATGGAATTAGGTCAAGAAAATACGAGAAGAGATGTACATAGTTTACATTTTAGTAGTTTTCCACAAGCTAAAATTGTTATTACTGTGAAATTAACTCCTCCCGCACAAGGCGATCATTTAGCAATTAGTGATTTTAAAAATATTAGAACAACATTACAAGGGAATAATACATACTTTGATTGGACTCAATTTGATTCAGAAGATCCCTCAGATAGCGATGGTCCTTCAATGGAAGTAAGAACTAACTCAACAGCCATAGTAGCCGAAGTCGAAGGAGAAATGCAAGTAGGTTTTAAATTTAAAGGAAATCCATTTAAAGCTAGAGATTTAATAACTATATCAATATACTACAACTATATAACTGCTCAAATAGATAGTCATTACACACATTGGTTTTTTACTGATTAATTAATAATATATAATAATGAAAACTAAATTTACATTCCTAACATTATTTTTACTGCTGGTAATTGCATGTAAATCTTATAAACCATTTACTAATAAAAAAGATAAAAAGACAAATGTAGCATTAATCAAAAAGAAGATAAATTTATCAACTAAAGAATATGATGTTCTTAAAAAAAATGATTCTGCTTTGTATGCGATATCAAATGCAATTAAAGGGAATGTAAAGTCTAGTTTAATCGAAAGACGTATTGATTCTTTTGTATTAAAAAGTTATACTCAAGGAGAATTTCTAGTAATACTGCAATTAGATAGTTTATTTCCAAATCAAAAAAATCCGTTTGAATTAGACAGAAGAAAAAATGCAAAACATATAGGGTTTAATGATCTTAGCAAGTTTAAGAAATTCATGACTGAAGGAGGTTTAGAAAGAAAAATTGATACTCTTTTAGGTATGAAGCAAAAAGTAAAAGATTCTACTAAAAAGAAACAAAACTAGACAATGGAAAAAACATTATATGATTTCAGTTTGTTAATGGGCGTTGTTCAACTAGTCCCGATAATCATTTTGATTTTAATACTCGTATTAGGAATCAAATGCATCCTAAAACTATTTAAACTAATGGACTCACATACACAACTCAATAAAGCGAAGTTACAAAAGCTACAAGATGACTTGTAACTTTATATAAATAAGAAACAGACACTGTTATGCAACGGTGTTCCTTCAACTAGCATGCTTGCGTTCGCCGTTGGCTTCGCAAGCCTGAGTTTCACTAATTTTTTTTTCATAAGTACCCGAAAAAGCCATGCTTGTACTATAGCATAGCCTGCTATACGCATGGCTTTTTTAAACTAAAATTGATTGTATTGGTAGCCAGTAATACTAATAAAAACCAATACAATGAAACCAAATAACACCACGCTTTTACTACTGATAATTATAGTTGAAAGCATACTCATCGTCATTGTCGTACTCGTGTTTGTAAGACTGTTTTGCAAACTAAAACAAAAACCAACACTGAAAAATGAAGTAGACGAAGAACTTGAAAAAGAGTTGAATGAGTTGTGAGTTAAAAATAGAAGCGAAAATCTTAGCTATTGAACTCTGCATTATTAATTTTTTTAAATTAAAAACACAATGAAAGTTACCTATATAATTCTAGTGCTAGTATGCTGTTGTATGCCCAATTATGGGTTTGCAAGTACTACACAAACGCAGGAAACACAACAATTAATTAATGATTTACTGGAAAAACAACAGGTGTTTGAAACACGGACATATATACTAGCAACCATTATAGTAATATTGGTTTTACTGTTTGGATTGCTATGTTTTTTTAATAAAAAAGGTGATACACGATTGCAAAAAATTATGACCTTGTTGGAAAATCAACAACGCAATGCCGAACAAAATTCTGAAACAAACGACAATCAATTAGATATTGACCCAGCAATTGTAAACACTATTCTATTTGAGTTGCAACAATTTGAAAAGGAAAGAGGCTTTTTAATTTCTAAAATTACATTGCATGAGTTTGCCAAAAAAATTCAAACTAATACAAAATATCTATCCAAAGTAATAAATACACACAAGCTTACATCGTTTCGAAATTACATCAACGATTTACGCATTCAGTATAGCATAGAAGAACTAAAAAGCAACTCTGAGTATAAAAAATATACCGTGAAAGCCATGGCAAAAGAAGCTGGCTTTGGATCTGTAAATTCTTTTTCAAAAGCGTTTCAGAAAAGAACAGGCGATACGGTTTCTGGCTTTTTAAAACAACAAGAAAGCTAAGAATACACAGTTTTAAATCAACAACTTTAGGGGCAAACCCGAAATTACGCTTCTCTTGACAGCGTCATATTACGATATTTACTGTTTTATGTTGTTCACTTTATAAATCAAACAGTTCGTTTTATAAAATGGATATTCCTCTCCTTTTTATTCTCATATTCATTATGTTATTTTGAGTCATTATTAACTTAAAAATCATTTAATCATGAAAAAAAAGAATCTAAAAAATTTATTATTAAGTAAGAAAAATGTCTCTAATTTAAATTCCAATATTCTATTTGGAGGTAAAAATATAAGTATAAAGAATGGCTCTTGCATTCCGCAAACTGAGTTTCAAACTTGCCGTGATTGTATATAATATAGTTATTTTAAAAGCTTCCTCTGGGAAGCTTTTATTTTTACTCCAGATTAATTAGTATATCAAGTTCCTCCTATTAATTAGCTGGTTTCTCCTTGAGATAAATTGATATAAATATCTTGGCAATTATGTTCAATTTGTATTTGGCTATCAGCGCCAAATTTTATTAAATCAAGTATTCTGTCAAATCCTTTTATTGTTCTTCAATTAAATTTCTAATCATAGTTTTTATGTGTCACGCAGTTACCTTTTTACTGTTTGATTTGTTATTACGACCGCATCATTAGTAATTCGTCTGTGCTCCTGATTCATAAACATCGGTGTGTTTTTCTTCCTATTCGTACACCTGTTAGCTACTTTCATGTACACTTTAAATATCATCATTATCAAAAAAAGGAATTGAAGTAGGAATTTCTTTAGCAGCATGTCCAAATGAAACCGATGTTTGCTCTAACATCTATAGTAGCGACAACTACGAACATAGCTGCAAATGCACTGTAGCTTAACAGTATAGCAACCTTTGGGGCATTTTTGTTGTTTCTTATTTTCTATGATTAAATCCTTGTGATGTTTTATAAAGCGTAAGCTACTGCTCTTTTTTTACAGGTATTATATTCATTCCGTACACAACTATTTTTAAATCCTAAATTTATTAAACCATGAAAAAAAGAAAGTTAAAAAATTTAAAACTGAACAAGATTACCGTTTCTAATTTTAAAATAAAAGGAGGAACTGAAGCATCAGAACGTAGAACTAATTGTGATCTATGTAATAGTAATCCACAATTTACAAATGGTTGTCCAAAAGATTCCGCAGGACCTAGAGTAAGTGTGAACGAATATACATGCACCACTTTTTCGATGCTGTTCAGTAGATTAATTTGCTAGTAGTAGAATTTAAAAGAGGCTGTCTAAAAAGTTGTCATTTCGAATGAAATGAAGCAATCTGTGAAATTTAAATTATTGATTTACAGCGTACTTCGAAATTAAAAATTTCTTGTAATGACATTAGTAGTAACTTTCTAGACAGTCTCCTTATTTATATTAGATGTTAACATTCTTGTTTTCGCGAACAGCGATTACATACTATCCTCTATGTAAAATCTGTACACATCAGTTGCACACCTGTATTTTATGCTCTTACGTTTTTTTAATACCACGTATGAGACAATTATACTATAGGTCTGGCGGACAAATAAAACACCTTGTCATTGCAGTTGGGCCAGTTGGTCCTGTTGTTTGAGTATCAAATGTATCATCTGGTTTTTTAAATCCACCTTTAATTTTTACAGATAGATTTGAAACCGATTTTTTCCCTAAGGATAATTTTTTTAGACTTTTTTTCATACTACTAAGTTTTTGGTTATTGCTCCTACTCTTACGTTTTTCGGATACCACGTTTTGTGCATACCATTATAAAGTATCAGGCGGACATATATAGCACATTGTTAATGCAGTAGGTCCAGTATCTGTAGTAAGGATAGTATCTAGTGTTTTGTTTTCTTGTTTGAATCCTCCTTTTACTTTTTGTGATAAGTCAGAAACCGATTTTTTGTTTAAGGTTAGTTTTTTTAGACTTTTTTTCATGTTACTAAGTTTTCTTAATTAATTCCTACTCTTGCGTTTTTCGGATACCACGTATGAAAGCTACAATGTCGTTTTTGTAATAAAAACACATTTTAGCGCAATCGTTTTAAAATATAAAGGGGAAGTTTTTAGATTCTCACTGGTAGAATCTGACACTAATTTAAAAAAAATAGCGGATAGTATGAACTATCCGCTATTTTTTTATTGTATTGAAGTCATTATGACTACTCTAATTCCTCATAATCGGGATACAAGAAATTGTTATATGGAAAACGTGTTACATGTATTTCGCGTACTACGTTGTATACTTTACGTTTAAACTCGTTCAGGTTTTCTTTATTAAGCGCAGAAATAAACAATGCATTTTCGCCCATGGCATTCATCCACGTACGTTTCCAATCGTTTAAGGTGTAATGTGCTTTGGTTTTTTCTGTAATCAAATCGTCACTATCAATGGTTTCATGCGTATAGGCATCAATTTTATTAAATACCATTACAGTAGGTTTGTCAGCACTTTTTATTTCTCCTAATATTTGATTTACCGAAGCAATATGATCTTCAAAGTTAGGATGCGAAATATCTACCACATGTAATAACAAGTCTGCTTCACGTACCTCATCCAATGTACTTTTGAATGAATCTACCAATTGCGTTGGCAGTTTTCGTATAAATCCTACCGTATCACTTAACAAAAATGGCAGGTTTCCGATAACAACTTTACGCACTGTAGTATCTAAAGTTGCAAAGAGTTTGTTTTCGGCAAACACGTCACTTTTACTCACCACATTCATCAAGGTAGATTTTCCCACGTTGGTATATCCTACCAATGCAACACGAATTAGTGCACCTCTGTTTCCACGTTGAACAGCCATTTGCTTGTCAATAGTTTTCATTTTATTTTTCAATAAAACAATTTTGTCACGCACAATACGTCTATCCGTTTCAATTTCAGTTTCTCCAGGTCCACGCATTCCAATTCCACCTCGTTGACGCTCCAAGTGAGTCCACAAACCTGTTAATCGTGGTAATAAGTATTGGTATTGTGCCAATTCTACTTGGGTACGTGCATAGCTTGTTTGTGCGCGTTGTGCAAAAATATCCAGAATTAATCCTGTTCTATCAATAATCTTACATTTCAACAAACGTTCAATATTTCGTTGTTGTCCTGGCGATAATTCATCATCAAAAATTACAGAACCAATATCGTGTGCATTTACAAACTGCTCAACTTCTTCCATTTTTCCTGTACCAATAAATGTTTTTGGATTCGGAATTTCTATTTTCTGTGTAAATCGCTTTACGACTTCACCACCAGCAGTATAGGTTAAAAACTCAAGCTCATCCAAGTATTCTTTAGATTTGGCTTCGTCTTGTGCTTTTGTAATGACTCCTATTAGTACGGTGCGCTCGTAGGCAATGGTTTTCTTTTCTATCATAAATCAAATTAAAAAACAAAGTTACACAATTCCTTTATTGATTTTAGTACATTTATATCTTATATAAAGACTTTTACATATAATATGGAGAAAAAGACAACGAAACATTCCTATCATACGGTTGCATTTTACAATCTTGAAAACTTATTCGATACTATTGATGATGAAAACATATTGGATAATGATTTTTTACCAGAAGCAGCTCGTAACTGGACTCCAAAACGATATGAAAAGAAACTTTACAAACTTAGTTCCGCTATTTCTAGTTTAGGGTTTGATGAAACTGAAAACGCACCTATATTAATAGGTGTTGCTGAAGTTGAAAATAAAAAAGTACTTACTGATTTGGTCACTTCCGAAAAGTTGCAAAAGTTTGCATATGATTTTGTTCATTACAACTCGCCAGATGAAAGAGGTATTGATGTAGGTTTAGTGTACCAAAAGGAGCATTTTGAAGTTATGCATTCAGAATCGATACCTATCTTATTATATAATGAAGAAGGCATTCGCGATTATACAAGAGATACCTTATATGTAAAAGGTGTATTACACGGTGAAAACGTACATATATTTGTAAACCATTGGCCGTCACGAAGAGATGGTGCTGGCGAAACGGCACATAAGCGTATTATAGCGGCACAAGTTGTTCGAGAAAAAATAGAAACCATTCAAAATACTGAGTTTGATCCGCATATTATTGTGATGGGCGATTTTAATGACAATCCTACCGACGAGAGTATCAATAAGCATTTAATGAGTGCTGATTTGTACAATCCGATGGAAAAACTACTCACTATATATAAAGGTAGTCTTAATTACAAAGGTGAATGGAACCTATTTGATCAGATTATATTTTCAACAAACTTCTTCAACTACAAAAAAGGAACACACAGTTTTGCTTCTGCAGCTATTTTTGACGAGCACTTTTTAACCAATTGGAAAGGACGATATGAAGGAACTCCTTTTAGAACTTACGCAGGCAGAAAATATTTAGGCGGTTATAGTGATCACTTCCCAGTATACGTAAAATTAAAATTTAATGATTAAGCCTCATTTTTTACAACTTAAGTGTTAAAGTAAAGTTAAGTTTACTTTTTTTTACTATTTTTAGGGCTACTAACTATTAACCAACTTTTTTATGAAAAAAATTACCTTGTTGATCATGGTGACATTTTTCAGTGCGTTATCATATTCACAGACCACAGTTGACTGTACGGTAGGACCCGTAAATAATACTGGATTCTGCTATGGAAATAATGATACAACTTCCTTCGTTTATACAAGTAATGATGGATCTCCACTGGCAGTCACTTTCAACGCCGGACAAGTAGAAAACAACTGGGACGAACTCATCGTTACCAATTCTGACGGAACAGAAATTTACAATGGATATGGAGCTGGAGGAGATTTAACTGGTCTTTCCTTTGAATCTACCGGAGACACTATTACAATCGAAATTGATTCTGATGGAGTTTTTGGTTGTCAGTCACAAGGCTACACTCCTTGGGACTTTACAGTTACTTGTGTGGATACTACACAACCACCTTCTTGCGTTGTTGTTACTTCACCAGCTGATGGTTCAGTTGACGTAGACGAAGATGAAGATATTAGCTGGGGAAATGCTACAGGCGGTCCTACAGGATATCTAGTATCTATAGGAACTACGCCAGGAGGAACAGATGTTTTAAATGCATTTGACGCTGGACTTGTAAATACTTATGACCCAGGAACATTGGCGTATGCTACTACTTTTTATGTAACAATTACATCTTACAACGCAAACGGAAATGCTACTGGATGTACTGAATCTAGTTTTACTACGCTTGATGACCCAAATGTAGTTGTTGATTGTGCTTCAGGTACTCCTGTTAATGTAACAGGTTTCTGTTATGATAACAATAACACTGATGCATTCAACTTTGCAAGTTCTGACGGTTCTACGTTACAAATTATATTCAATTCTGGTAATGTAGAAAATAACTGGGATGAATTAATTATTTATGACTCTGATGGAGTTACTGAATTATACAATGGATATGGAAATGGCGGTGACCTAGCTGGACTTATTTTTGAATCAACTGGTCCTTCATTAAGCCTTACTGTTACTTCTGATGGTTCTATTAGCTGTTTAAGTAGTACTAATATACAGCCATGGGATTATACAGTATCATGTGTGGATGCTTCTGCTCCACCTGCATGTGTTTCGTTAATATCTCCTGCTGATGGAGCTGTTGATGTACTTGAAGAAGCTGATATTTCTTGGACAACTGCTGGAGGTAACCCTACAGGATATACTATATCTATCGGAACTACACCTGGAGGAACGGATGTATTGGCGCCAACGGATGTAGGTCTTGTTAATACATATGACCCAGGAACATTAGCCTTCAACACTACACATTATGTAACTATAGTACCATATAACGTAAACGGAAATGCTATTGGTTGTGCTGAAGAAAGTTTTACCACACGACCTGATCCATTTATTATGGTAGATTGTACAGGTACAGGAATATCTGGCACCTATTGTTATTCAAATAATGATACAACATTCTTTTATTATATGGCTTCTGACCCAGCATCTACACTAGCACTTTCATTTAATTCTGGTACTGTAGAGAATACATGGGATGAACTTATTATTTATGCTGCTGATGGAGTTACTGAATTATACAACGGATATGGAAATGGAGGTGATTTAGCAGGATTTACTTTTGAATCTACTAGTGATAAATTAATTTTCCAAATTACAGCCGATGGTAGTAATAGTTGTGCTTCTGGAGCTCAAACTCCTTGGGATTTCACAGTAACGTGTGTTGACCCAACGGCACCACCAACATGTGTAAACTTAATTAGTCCAGCTGATGGAGCTACAGCAATTGATATTATTGGAGGTGACATTTCTTGGGGAACTGCAATTGGATCGCCAGGTGGATACATTCTTTTTGTAGGAACTACGCCAGGAGGAACTGATATTGTTAACGGAACAGACGTTGGAAACGTAACAAACTTTTCTTTAGGAGACTTAATGTACAGTACAACCTATTATGTTACAATTCTTCCTTACAATGGAAATGGATTGGCTTCTGGATGTATTGAAGAAAGCTTCACTACACGCCCTGATCCAAACCAAGTATTCAACTTAGTGTGTGCGGACGGAGCTATTACAGTAAATCACTGTTACACAAACAATGATGATAATACATTCTTATTTACTTCTGATACAGGTTTCCCTGTACAATTAACGTTTACAGCAGGAACAATTTTAGATGATGATGACATTATCATTATCTATGCAGGTTCGGACAACACATTCCCTGTATTATTCTCAGGAAACAACGCTGGTGATCTTGCAGGACTTGTTATTGATTCTCCAGGAGGAAACTTATACATGGAAGTTATAAGTGATGGATTTACAAGTTGTGCTTCCGGAACAGGAGTTCCATGGGAATGGACGGCTCAATGTTTAACATGTTTCAAACCAACTGCTTCCTATACCGTTGTTGAAGACTGTTCAATGGGAGAACAATTCTTAGTAGATGTAGAAATTACTGATACTGGAGATGCCGCATCTATCACAATTTCTGATGATTTTGGTAGTGCTCCACAAGTAGTAACTGCTGTAGGAGTATACACATTTGGACCTTATCCAAATGCTACACCTGTAGTATTTACAGTAGCTGATACTGATGATACAAACTGTGTATTAATAAGTGATCCTAAAACACAAGCATTTTGTCCAGACCAAGCGTGTGGTATTATCAATGCTGGTTATGACCAATTACAAACATGTAATGATACTTCAACAGACTTATCTGCTACATTTATGGCAAGTTCTATAACGTCTGATACAAGTACATATACAATTAGTGACTTACAATGTCCACCTGATAACTTAACAGGTGAACCTACTTCTATTACATTAGATGATAGATGGTCATCAGTTATTCCGTTAGGTTTTAACTTTGATTATTTTGGAGATCCTTATACTGATGTAGTAATTGGAGCAAATGGACTTGTTTCATTTAATACAGGGCAAGCGGGAACTTTCAATGAATGGAATATAAATGGTGCGGTAGATATAATACCTTCACCAACCCTTCCTTTGAATGCAATTCATGGTGCATATCATGATATTGATCCTAGTGTAGCTGGAAATCATTATATTGAATATACAACTGTTGGTACTGCTCCTTCAAGACAATTCAAAGTGACTTTCTTTCAAATTCCTCAGTTCTCTTGTAACGCTTTATTAACAACGCAACAGATTATTTTATATGAATCTTCGAATGTTATAGATGTTATTATCATTGAAAAACCTGTTTGTCCAAATTGGAATCAAGGGTTGGCTACTTTAGGGATTCAGAATGATGTAGGAGCAGTAGGTTATGCACCTCCTGGAAGAAATACAGGAGTATGGACAGTTACAGATCAAGAATTATGGAGATTTGTTCCAGATGGCAACCCTAACTATACTTTTGAGTGGTTAGATGAAGATGGAAACGTTATCAGTAACAATACTGACATTACTGTATCGCCAACAGAAACAACAACCTATACGGCATCTATTACCTATGCTTTAGCAGATGGTTCCATAGTAACACTAACTGATGATGTAGTTGTAACTGTTCAGACAAACCCTGAAATTGTAGATACTATAGTATTAGAGTCTTGTGATGATGATTATGATGGAATTACAGAGTTTGATCTTACACTAGAAGATGCAAGCGTAATAGGAACACAAACTGGTGTTACAGTTACGTACTACGAAACACTTGCTGATGCTGATGCAGGAACAGGAATGCTTGCTGATGCTACAACATATACAAACACAACACCTAATGCACAAACATTATACTTACGTATACAAGATGATGCAACAGGATGTTTCACAACAGGTCCATTTGATATTGTAGTACTTGATATTATTGATCCAGCTAATATTGCTATTGAAGGAGAATGTATTGACGACGAATATACAATTACAGTAGCGCCGTTAAATAGTTCGTATGATCCTGCTATGGTAACATACGAATGGTCTGGAGGTTCTTCAACGAATAATACAGATTCACAATTCATTGCTACAGACGATGGAGAATACACTGTTTCTATTACAACTCCTGACGGATGTGTAAGCATGAAATCATTTAGTGTAGTAAATTCTATGTGTTCATTCCCTAAAGGAATTTCACCAAATGGCGACGGATTAAACGACAGATGGAACTTGGCTGCATTTAGAGTTCAAGAACTAGAAATCTTTAGTTCACATGGTCGTTCTTTATATAAGAAAGTAAAATATGTAGACGAATGGTATGGTCAAACTAATGACAATGATGATTTACCTGTAGGAACTTATTTTTACGTGTTAAAACTTGAAAATGGACAATCTAAAAATGGATGGGTATATTTAAATAAGTAAAATCCGCATACGTAAAAAATAAAATTCTATACTATAAATAATATCATATCATGAAACACATATATATCGCGCTATTTATATTACTTTTTACACTGCCATCTTTTGCACAACAAGATCCACAATATACTCAGTATATGTACAATATGGCAGTTATAAATCCTGCATATGCAGGTTCTAAAGAGGGAATATCTTTAGGTGCATTATACAGAAATCAATGGACCGGATTTGACGGTGCCCCAAAAACACTTACGTTTTTTGGGCACTCGCCTGTCGGTAAAAACGTTGGTCTTGGATTATCATTAATCTCAGATCAAATAGGCCCAGTAAAAGAAACTAATGTTTATACTGATTTTGCATACACATTAAAACTAGGAGGCGCTCACAAATTAGCTTTTGGATTAAAAGGAGGATTAACATTCCACGATATCGGATTGTTATCGGAAGTAAACCCAACACTAATTGATCAAGGTGATGAAGCATTTTCTAGTGATGTGAGTAAAACAACATTCAATTTAGGAGCTGGTTTATTTTACTACACAGACAATTACTACCTAGCATTATCAGTGCCGAACTTTTTAAAAGGAAAACACTTAGATGTAAATGGTAGAGCTTTTGGTTCTGAAGTATCACATTACTTCCTAACAGGTGGTTATGTTTTCCAAGTAAGTCCAAACACTAAAATTAAACCGTCTTTCTTAGTAAAGTCTGCATTTGATGCGCCAACATCGTTTGACATCAACGCCAATGCTTTATTCTATGAAAAGTTTGAAATTGGAGCTTCCTATCGTTTAGATGACTCTTTTAGTGGAATGGTCAACTTTGCGATTAATCCGAGATTACGTATAGGGTACGCCTATGACGCAGTAACTTCAGAAATTTCTTCTGTTGCTAGTTCTTCTCATGAAGTATTCTTATTATTTGATTTATACTTCCCAAGAAAAATTTCTCGTTCGCCTAGATATTTCTAACCTAATACGCCAAAACAATGAAAAAAATACTAATATTAATTCTAGTTCTAGCGACATCAAATGTTTTTGCGCAGAACGACAGAACCAAAAAAGCTGATAAGCTCTACGAGAGATTTTCTTATGTGAAAGCAGCAGAAAAATATCTTGAAATCGCTATTGACGATGCGGATGCTTATGTATACGAACAACTTGCAAATTGTTATTACAATTTATTTCAAACAAAAGATGCAGAACGTTGGTATTTACAAGCTATAAATGAAGGAAGCAAAAGCGCTGATGTATATTTCAAATATGCACAAATGCTAAAAGCTAACGGAAAGTATAAAGAACACAATGTATACATGTCAAAATTTGCAGCCGCAAAACCAAGAGACAAAAGAGCAATTGCGTTCAATAAAAATCCAAATTATATTCCTCAAATTCTTGCGAAAGTAACGAAGTTTGAAGTGAAGAATTCTGAAATCAATACAAAAAACTCTGATTTTGGAGCCGTTAATTCTGGCGGTATTGTATACTTTACTTCTACACGTGATGGTGGAAAAAAATATGGTTGGAATGATCAGCCATTTTTAGATATATACATGGCTTCGTATGATGGAGACGGTAACTTATCTAACGCACAACCATTATCAAAAGACATCAATACTAAATTTCATGAAGGAACATTAGCTTTCTCTCCAGATAAAAAGACGATGTACTTTACACGTGAAAACTATTTTGAAGGAAAGTTTAAGAAAAATGAAGAAGGTATTGGAACATTAAACTTATACAAATCTACAATGTCAGATGGAGAATGGTCAAATGTAGAGCCACTTCCATTTAATAATGACGAGTATTCTGTAGGACATCCAACAGTAAGTGCAGACGGTAAAACGTTATACTTTGCTTCGGATATGCCAGGCGGACTTGGTCAATCTGATATTTATAAAGTTGCTATTAATGATGATGGATCTTTCGGAGAACCAGAAAATTTAGGAGCTGCTATTAATACAGAAGGAAGAGAATTTTTCCCATTCATAAGTAGCAACGGCACACTTTACTTTTCGTCTGACGGACACTTAGGTATTGGAGGATTGGATGTATTTGCTTCAAAAGTGAATGGATCTTCTTACGGCGCAGTTCGTAACTTAGGAACGCCATTAAATAGTAATTCTGACGATTTCTCATTTACATTTGATGAAGAAGCTAAAAAAGGTTTTGTAGCTTCAAATCGTGATGGTGGAAAAGGAAGTGATGATATATATGAAACAACACTCATTAATCCAATTTGTGATGTTGATTACGTAATTACAGTTACTGACAAAGAAACTGGAACTGTATTAAGTGGTGCAAAAGTTGTATTAGCTGACGATCAAGGAAATAGTGTTGGTTCAAAAATGACAGATTCAGAAGGAAAAGTAACATTCAAAGTAGAATGTGACAAATCTTCTATCATTGAAGCAACAATTCAAGGATATGTTCCTCAAAAGTTAGATGTAAATAGTGGTGACAATCCTGAAAGAAGAGTTGATATTGCTTTAGCTCCAATTGAAGAAATCATTGAAGATGTAATTGTACTAAACCCTATCTATTTTGATTTTGATAAGCACAACATCAGACAAGATGCCGCTTTTGAATTAGATAAAGTAGTAAATGTAATGACAAAGTATCCTAATATGGTGATTAAGGTGGAAACACATACCGATATTAGAGGTCCTGCTTCTTACAACCAAAAATTATCTGATAGAAGAGCTAAATCAACGGTTCAATATATCATTTCAAGAGGAATTGACGCTTCACGCTTAAGTAGTGAAGGAAAAGGAGAATCTTCTCCGTTAATTGACTGTACGAAATGTACAGATGATGAACACCAACAAAACCGTCGTTCTGACTTTATAATTGTAAGTAAAGATTAAGTACAACAAACTTAACTAACTATAAAAAGCCTGTAATGTAAAAATTACAGGCTTTTTATATTTTTAACTCTTATACGCCCAAAAATTAACACTAAAGCGTCAAAACCAAGTATTTCTACCGTGTTATAGCAAAGAATTTTGAACTACATTTGAAATATCTATTTAGATTATGTTCCCTAAAACAATATACTAATGCATTGATGTAACTATATTAAAGTGATGACTACGCATAAAAATATACTTATTGGGAGCGATACTTCTTCGTCTTTAGCAGCTATTATAAAGAGCTTGCAAGAAGTAAATCAATACAGTTTTATTACGGCTACGCGCGTATCAGACATTGTACAAATTTCTAAATCGTTGCAACCACTATTAATTGTTTTAAGTTTTCGAAACAATCAACACGTAATCAATTCGCTTCAATCGTATTTTCCTGAATTTACCATTCCTTTAGTATGTCTTCAAAAAAGAAATGAATACTATAACTTACAAGTAAAAGAACAGACAATTGCTTTTATCTATTCCTTTGAAGATAGCGTTGAACGCAGTAATTTAAGTAACAACATAAAAGGAATCATAAAACTTTTAAATCTTACACAAACACAAAAGCACCAAAAAACCACGACGCTAGCACATACAAGCAATACCAATTTGACACGATACACATTAGAATTAGATCAAAAAAAACAAATGCTTCATAAAATAAAAGAACGCATCAAAGAACTCTATTCAAATGTGGATGCGACCACCAAAACAAAGTTGATGTCTATTGTAAATACCATCAAAATGACACGCAACAATCAAAAACATTGGGACGATTTCAAACTCTATTTTGAAAACATAAATCCTAACTTCCTAAAACGACTTACAACGCAATTTCCTTGTTTAACGGCTAAAGACTTAAAATACTGTTGCTATTTAAAAATGAACATGTCTAATGAAGACATTCGTTTTATTCTTGGTATCAATCAAGAAAGTGTGCGCACACATAAATATCGGCTAAAAAAGAAAATGGTATTAAACAAAGAACAAGACCTCAGAATGTACATTCAATCGTATGCTAGTTAAGCATACATCACTTATCAAATCAACTTCACAAACAACTCACTTACATCTTTTCTCTATTTACAGAAAGTAAAATCGCTTTCAAACAACGTATTGGAAATTTTTATTTATAAAGTAAGGTAACAAAACCCTAGTAATTACACTTTTATATGAATTAATTCATCATATGGCGGATTCTGAAAAGCCAAAAAAGAGTAAGAACAATCTTTGTAAATAACCAAAAAATGAAAAAGTTAACCACAATCAAAATTTTAATACTATTCTTTATTCCACTGCTGTCATTTGCACAATGGACAAATGCTGGAAGCAATTTGTATACAACGGATAATGTAATTATTGACAGAACAACACCTAAATTTTCATGGTTAGAACTTGATGTCAATGGTACTATCGGAGGAAAAGGACTCGATTTATATACTGAATCTGGCTCAGGATGGTCCAACCAAATTACTTGGAATGGTCCATTGGGAAGAAGACATATCATAGCAGACAACTATGGAAATGATCGTTTATTAATATGGCCTGGTATCGGTGGAGGCGCTGAAAAAATTGTAGAAATTCATGGAAAACTTGCCATTGGTAGCGGCGGTTATACAAATGTTCCAACCAATGTTGGCGGAGCAGATGTTAGTAGCTATAGCCTTTTTGTAGAACGTGGTATTTTAACTGATGAACTAAGAGTTCGTACAGGTTGGGCAGATTATGTATTTGATGAAGGCTATACATTAATTCCACTTGTAGAAGTTGAAAACTTCATTGAAACCAATGGACATCTTCCAAATGTTCCTTCGGCAGAAGTTGTAGAAGCTGAAGGAATTAATGTTGGAGAAATGACAAAAATACAACAAGAGAAAATTGAAGAACTCACACTCTACATTATAGATCAAAATAAAAGAATAGAAAAACTTGAAGCGCTTTGTGAAAAATTATTAAATCAAATAGAAACAGCTAACAACACAAAAAAATAAAACTATGAAACCAAAAAAACATTTCTTTTTTGGGCTGATACTTTTATTTTCTATTGTAGTCGCTGCCCAATCAGATACTAGCATTTCAACTCAAATTGATAATGCACGAAATCAAGGGCAAAATTTTGTTGACATCAGCAATATTTTCACTTTGAACAAAAATTACCGAAATGATAAAATTTCGAAAGAACTAAATGCCGCGAACTTTTTAACATACAATGAAAAAATAGCTGAAAACCTTATAAATAACAGAACTACAAAGCATGTTACCATGCGTGTATCACTTCCAAATGAAAACAGTACAATAACAGTAGATCTTATTGAAGTTTCTGATAGTTTTTATGACTATCAAGTAAAAACAAGCACTGGAAAAACATCCTTTGGAAAAACAGAACAACGACATTTTAGAGGAATTGTAAAAGGACAAAAAGAAAATAGTATTGTAGCTATTAGTATCTTCAAAAAGCAATTTATGGGCGTCATTTCTCTTGGAAATAGAGGAAATATTAACATTGGAAAATTACCCAAAGATGATGTACATATTGTGTATAATGACGGAGATATAAGAAATCCAGCTGCCATCAATTGTGCTACAGATTCTGAAATAATGAGTGATAAGCTCAAAGAAATTTATAAAAGTATCGGAGACAGAGTGACAACAAGAAGTGAAGGCGATTGTGTTCGTGTCTATTTTGAAACCGATTTCGGACTCTACAATCACTTCAATCAAAATACCACTGATGTAGAAGACTTTGTTACAGGACTTTTCAATCAAATAGCGGCTATTTATGAACTAGAAGATATTACACTTGTAATTTCTGAAATATTTATATGGGAAACAGATGAAGGATACAGTCCTTGGCTTTCGGCAGGACTCGAAGATTTTGTACTTGGAAGACCAACTTTTAATGGCGACATTGCACACATGTTGACAAGTGAAGTAGAAGAACCGCCACCATTAGACGCCTTTGGAATTGCTAATGGTATAGGAGGTTTATGCTCATCAACCACAAATCTTTCTGCACATGCCTTTACAAGAATGGTTCCTAACTTTCAAGTATTCCCAACATATTCAAGGCAAGTAAAAGTAGCCGCTCATGAAATGGGACATAATTTAGGTTCTGTTCACACACATCAATGTGCTTGGAATGGAAACAATACAGCCATTGATGGTTGTGCTTCAAATAATTGTGCAGAAAATGAAACCATTCCAGCTAACGGAGGTACTATTATGAGTTATTGTGACACTAGTGGTTCTGGTACTGTAAACTTTAGCTTAGGTTTTGGAGATCAACCAGGTGATGTCATCAGAGCTGTTATTAATACGGCAGACTGCCTTAGCGAATGTGATACAGATGGCTGTGTAGAAATCTTGAATATTGATACAAATGTAGATAGCGGAACTGTAGACAATCAAGAAGCAGAAAAGCAAATCATACTTACAAATACTGTATTTGATGATGCTGAAGCTATATACCATGCTGGAGAAGAAGTACTAATCAAAAAAGACTTTGATGCATTAAAAGGTTCCGTATTTAGAGCGTACATTGAAGATTGTACTGGCGAATTTGTAAAACGACAAAATACGTCTATCACAAACACACAACTTATAGACGATAGCTACACAAAGGAAAAACTTATCATCCATCCAAATCCTTCAAATGGTATCTTCGAAATACAAATTCAAAATATAGTTTCTAAAACATATCTTGTAGAAGTTTATAATATCAATGGAAATAAAATATTTGCAGAAAATATAGACAAAAACAATGCTGAAAAAGTAGACATTTCTAAATATGAAGCTGGTTTCTATTTTGTAAAAGTTATTACCGCAAAAAGTACATTTACTAAAACAATTATGAAAAAGTAAGCAACCTTTCATACTACATTCTTATCCAAAAAGGAGTAACGTCAATGATGTTGCTCCTTTTTACATTCTTCCTAACACGTCCGCTCCTATTTTTGTACCTTTCTTCTGTGTGAAGTATTGCTATCTTCAGTAAACACAAATTAAATAATAATAATCACAAAATTGATGCACATTATCCGATGTGTAAATGGTTTCTGATGTACAAAAAGCATTTGTCTACGTTTTGTCTACGGTAGTATGTATGTAGTGTTAAAATGTACATAAATGGTATACGCGCAATCGATACATTTACAAAGTGATATCACTAATTTTAGCATGCTCAATTTTCTAACCAACCACTAATTATGATTGAAAAAGCATTTCAATTTACCGCACAAACACTTAACCAATACATCAAAAACAAATTTGGATTGGAAGATGATGCCGTAATTATTAATAGAATTATAGAGCAAAATGGTAAAATTCCAGAAAAAAACAAAAACCACATCGTACTTTCTCTAATTCATGTAGAAGAAGAAACTTCGAAACAATTTTACAATCGTGTCACTTCAGTAGCTGATGGTAATTATGTAAAAAAACCTATTTCAAATCGTTTCAACCTATTCATGTTAGTCACACCAAACTTTGATGATTACAATGAAGCACTAAAATTTTTAAGTGTAACGATGCAGTTTTTTCAAACAAATGAACTCATTGATGCTACCAAATATGCCAGCATTCCAACTGCAATAGAAAGGCTAGAATATGAATTCCAAAAAGGTGATGGATACATGCAAATGCAAAACCTTTGGACAGCACTTGGTGCAAAATACCAGCCGTCAATCATTTACAAAATACGAATGATTACCATTGCTTCTGACGAAATAGAAGGATTTGAAACTAAAGTTAACACAATCAGTAATACCGCAAATCCAACATCATGAATACGAACTATACATCATTATTTGGCATCTCTATTTTGCACACCTACTTTGCATCGGGTAGTTGTGAAGGGTTAATACACAATCCGAGTATTGGTACCAAAAAAATTATGGATTCGTATGGTTTAATTATCAGAAGAATGTCTAATGGTTTTGAGTTATATGCATCA
Organism: Kordia sp.; assembly: GCF_965283645.1. Classification (GTDB taxonomy): domain Bacteria; phylum Bacteroidota; class Bacteroidia; order Flavobacteriales; family Flavobacteriaceae; genus Kordia. The sequence continues at coordinate 2,789,444 of NZ_CBDIPG010000001.1, forward strand.
ACCAATCAATCCATTGAAGACTATTTAAACTATATACAGCAGGTAACTCAAACTGATACTTTCGAGTTTAACGCAACAGCTACCGATCAAAACTTTTACAACTATACAGCAGAAGTTCCTTTAAATGAAATTGGGATACTTTCGTATAAAAATAACGGTCAAACAAACACTCCAATAACGTTAGAAAAAACGTTTATTCCACAAAGTGATACCAGCGACATACTTCAAATAAAAATAAAGTTTGAAGATATCATCCATGCAAATAAAAACAATACAAATCTAGCTTTTCAAATTCAGTTGCATGCACGTGAAACGCAATGGCAGTATAACATCATCAACAATTCCAATCAAAACTATACCAAAATAGCAATTCAGAGTAATACTGATGAAATACAGTTCTCGAATAAAGGAGAAACTACATTAGAAAACGGACAAGAAGCCATACTATTTTCTTCTGGAAAAACGCTAATTCCTTTAAAAAATACAGCACAATATAAGTTTGATATCATAAATACAAAACAAACCATAGCAGGCGATAGACAGGAAACCATATTCAAAGGATTGCCCATACCAGACGCATCAAATTTAAAAATATTAGAAGACAACACCATTGCATCATCAATGTATGTCTATATATAACAACCATAAAAATTAATACGAATTAATATCAATGTTTTATGAATTTATCAACCATTAAATCTCCAGGGGTTTATATCAATGAAATAAACGGGTTTGGAAACTCAGTTGTTCCAGTAGCAACTGCCGTTCCTGCTTTCATTGGATACACGCCACAGGCCATGTACGAAGGGAAATCGTATACTAATGTACCTACAAAAATCACGTCATTTAGTGATTTTCAGGCAATTTTTTGTAACCCAGATCCTGCTCCACCAGCAGATCCTGCAAAGCAATACAATCCGCAGTACTATTTAGTAGCCGAAAAAAGTCAACCAGAAAAAGGCGATTACATGCTTATTGCTGGCACCTACTACTCCATTGTTCCAGATCCGAATACCGTATACTATTTGTATAACAGTATTCGCTTATTCTATGAAAATGGCGGAGGAGACGCGTACATTGTTTCCGTAGGAAGCTATGGCGAAGGATCAGGAGCTGGAATGACACCAGGCGATCAAATTGTAAATCCGAATGTACAACTCGGCGATCTTACAGACGGACTAGCTTTGTTAAAAAACGAACAAGAGCCAACCATGTATATCTGCCCAGAAGCAACATTACTTTCTGTAGCAAACAATGGAACACTCATGGCGTCTATGCTTTTACAAGCAGAAACGATGCAAACTTCAGTTGCTATTTTAGACATCATTGGAGGAAGAAATCCTGATCCAATCATGTGGATGAATGACATTGAAGCATTCCGAGACAATACAGGAGCTAACGGATTGGACTATGGAACTGCCTATTATCCATTTGTCGGAACAACCATTATGCAAAGTTCTGACATTGACTACACAAACTTATTTGCAGGTGATGTGAAGCAACTACAACCATTACTGAGTCCTGCTTCTGACCCAAATCCTACGGTGGAAACAATTCTATCAAATATTGAAAATCCACCAGGAACGCCATTAACAACAAGTCAGTACAACAACTCATTAATTGCAGCTAGCAAAACATATAGCACCATCATTAATCATGTATTAAGTGATGCTAATATGCTTCCTCCAAGTGGTGGAATGGCTGGAGTTATTACAGTGACTGACAATGAAGTTGGACCGTGGCAAGCACCAGCAAACACCTCAATGGTAGGCGCTTCTTCACTTCCTATAAAACTATCAGAATCACAACAAGCTGACTTAAATGTAGATGCAGTTTCTGGTAAATCAATCAATGCAATTCGTTTTTTCAATGGATTGGGAATTCTAATTTGGGGAGCAAGAACCTTAGACGGAAACAGTCAAGATTGGCGTTACCTATCAGTAAGAAGAACCATGAACTTTTTAGAACAATCATGTAAACTAGCGGCACAAGCATATGTATTTGCGCCAAACGATAAAAATACATGGGAAGGTGTAAAAGCAATGATTGGAAGTTTCTTAACAGGTATTTGGAAACAAGGAGGATTACAAGGAGCTACCGCTGCAAGTGCTTTCTCTGTTGAATGTGGTCTAGGATCAACGATGACTTCTGACGATATTTTAAACGGATTTATGAATGTTACCATTAAAGTAGCAGTTGTACGTCCTGCAGAATTCATTGTACTTACATTCCAACAACAACAAGCTACATCAAGCTAAAAGTTGAGAATACACATAAGAAATTCATATAAAATATTTTGACACAAGCGTCAGAGTATTAAAATCTCGATGATCGAGTAAAAAAATAATTAACAAAACTAAAAATATAACATTATGGCTGACGATGGAAGCAAGGAAGGCGCAACATGGCCCATGCCAAAGTTCCGATTTGAAGTAGATTTAGGAACTGAACTTAAAGGAGTTGCATTTCAAGAAGTATCTGGAATGGACGTAGAAAATCAAATCATTGAATACCGAAAAAGTAATAGCCCATTATTCTCTACCGAAAAAATGCCCGGTATTGTAAAATATGGAAACATAACGATGAAACGTGGTGTCTTTGTAAATGATAATACCTTTTGGGATTGGCATGCAGAAATTTCAATGAACACTATCAAAAGAAGAACTGTACTTATCAAACTATTAGATGAAAGCGGAAAAGTAACCATGCAATGGCAACTAAACAATGCCTGGCCAACAAAAATTACAAGTACCGACTTAAAATCTGATGGAAATGAAGTTGCAGTAGACACGTTAGAAATAGCACACGAACAACTAATCATTACGAATGGCTAATACTGATTATCCTGTTGGATTTTACTTTTCACTTTCGTTTGAAGGTGAAGATGCCGCATTCAAAGAAGTATCTGGAATCAGTAAAGATCTTGGCATAGAAGAAATTACTAGTGGCGGTGAAAATCGATTCAAATATCGATTGCCCAACGTAAGCTCGAGCCAAAATTTAGTGCTCAAAAGAGCCATTATTCCAACAGGATCAAAACTAATAACATGGTGTTCAAGCACTATTGATGACGGTTTAGCAACAGCAATTCAAACAAAAGATGTTTCAGTTGATTTACTTGACAACGAAGGAAAAGTGCTAAAAAAATGGACGTTTTACAACGCATATCCAGTAAAATATGCGGTTTCTGATTTAAAATCACAAGAAAGTGAAATTCTAATCGAAACCATTGAACTAGCATACAACTATTTCGATGTCGGTTCAAGTACATAAATAACTATAGTTTGATGTAAAAAGTGAGTTGAATCTTTTCCGCAGTACAGTAAGAGGTTTTCGTTAAAAATTTTTGAAGCCTTGGAAATCAAAGATTCATGAGTTTATTAATTTAAAATAGAAAGCTTACGAACTAAAAGTGCACTTTCTTTTGTGAAGCCTGTGCTGAACTTGATTCAGTATTCTTTGTGCGAGCAAAGAAAAAGAAAATAAAAATTTGATTTTCAGGTATTTAAATTAAGTATCGAAAAGTTATTGAGCATTTTGTCGATTAATTATTACGTCAAACAGGTTTATAAACAAAGAATTTATGCCGATAGAAATTAGAGAATTAGTGATCAAAACAGAAATTCAATCTGTAACAAGAAGTGCAACAGCAAGTCATCAAAAACAAGATTTATCACAATTAAAAAATGAATTGCTAGAAACTTGTAAACGTATGATTTCTGAAAGTCACAAAAAAGAAAAGTATAAACGATAAATTACGATTATGGCTTTAGAATATATGAAAATAACTGGTTACCAAGATGAGGATTTTAAAAAACCTGTCTCTGGTGATCCATATAATCTAATGATTAATCCAGAATCTATAAAGTGGAATCGTACCATTGAATACAATGAACAACAACCGATAGATACGAGTTCAACGTCTCAAAAATACAAAAGTACACCAAGTGACAATCTCAGTTTTGATATTGTAATTGATTGTACTGGAGTTGTAGACAATAAACGAACCGATTTATCAAAAGAGATTCAAACTTTAGAAGACATTGTTTATACCTATAACGGCGAAATTCATAGACCAAATTTTGTAAAAATCCAATGGGGAAGTGATCTTGTATTTTACAGTGTTCTCAAATCATTCGACACTACGTATACACTATTCAAACCTGATGGAAGTCCGCTAAGAGCTAAAATTTCCTTGAGTTTTGGAAAATATATCTCTGCTGACAAAAGAACAAAAGAAGACAGCGAAAGTTCTCCAGACATCACACACATGGTAGAAGTTGTAGACGGCGAAAGCTTGCCACAACTATCCGAAAAAGTCTGGAACACACCTTACTATTATGTGCAAGTAGCACAATACAATGATTTAAACAAGTTTAGACAGTTAAAAGGAGGACAACAATTATTATTTCCTCCAATCATAAAGCCAACATAAATGAGTTCAACACAAATTACAAGTGGCGGATTGGTCACATTTACAATTAAAGCTGCGGGAAGTGCCATTCCTGACACCATGGAAGTACAATCTATTGAAGTGGAAAAAGGTGTCAACCGAATTCCAATAGCTACAATTACAATCATTGATGGAAGTCCCGCAACAGAAACGTTTGAAGCAAGTTCGTCTGCTACTTTTGTGCCTGGTGCTAAAATTACTATTGAAGCTGGATACGATTCAACAAACGAAACTATTTTTGAAGGAATTGTTACCAAACAAAGTATCCGAATTCACGGTGCAGAAGGTTCTGTATTAGTTGTAGAATGTCGTGATGAAGCAATAAAAATGGTTGTAGGACGCAAAAGTATTACCTACGCAAAAAAGAAAGATAGCGACATCATGAGTACCATTATTGGAAATTATAGTGGTTTATCCGCAAGTGTTACCGCAACCACAACAGAATGGCCAGAACAAGTACAATACTATACAACAGACTGGGATTTTCTATTGGCGCGTGCGGAAACTAACGGAATGATTGTGACGGCGCTAAATGGGAAAGTAGCAGTGGCAGAACCAGATGCGGAAACATCGTCTGTATTAACAATTACGTATGGAGACAACTTATTAGAATTTAATGCCGCATTAAATGCCGTGACACAATTAGGATCGGCAAAAGCAACTTCTTGGGATTATACACAACAAAAAACAGCCTCAGGAGAAGCGCAAAGTAGTTATGCAGGTCCAGGAAATTTATCTTCTAAAAAGCTCTCGGAAGTTGTTGGCTTATCGGATTATGACTTGCAAAGTACAGCGCCAATTCAAAGTGCCGACTTAACAAATTGGTCAAAAGCGGCGTTGGTAAAAAGTGCCTATTCTAAAATTCAGGGGAATGTAAAATTTCAAGGAAGCAACTTAGTTGATCCTGCAAAATACATTACGCTTGCTGGCTTGGGCGATCGTTTCAATGGCGATCACATCATTTCAAATGTACATCATGTCATTGCACATGGAAACTGGATCACAGAAGTTTCAGTTGGCTTATCGCCTGTTTGGTTTACGGAAGAACCTGATGTCATGGCACCGCCAGCTTCAGGATTGTTGCCAGGAGCGCAAGGATTATTCAATGCAACGGTAAAAAAAATGTATGAAGATCCAGATAGTCAATACAGAATATTGGTAGACATTCCATTATTTGATCCGAGTGGTGAAGGATTATGGGCGCGTTTAACCAATTTTTACTCCACAGCTGGCGCAGGTGCATTTTTTATGCCTGAAGTTGGTGACGAAGTTGTCGTTGGGTTTTTAAATGAAGATCCTAGATATCCGATCATTTTGGGAAGTATGTACAGTTCATCAAACAACAAGCCATTTGAAGGATTAGATCCGAATGAAAAAAACACCATCAAAGCGATTGTATCAAAATCGGGAATCAATATTCAATTTGATGATGATAAAAAAATACTAACACTAGAAACACCTGGCAAAAACACAGCGATTTTTAGTGATGAAGACAAAAGTATTACCATTAAAGATCAAAACAGTAACAGTATTGTAATGTCTGATAGTGGAATTACCATAAAAAGTCCTAAAGACATCACTATTGAAGCAACGCAGAATTTAAACCTAAAAGGAAATCAAGGTGTAAACATTGAATCTTCTGGTGGCGATGTACAAATAAAAGGGCTGAATATAAAAGAAACAGCACAAATGGAATATTCCGCAAATGGTAGCATGACAGCTTCCTTACAAGGCGGAACACAAACTACCATAAAAGGCGCAATGGTGATGATTAATTAGAAAGTAGATATTAGAAATGAGTAATGAGATATGAGACCATTCTCAATACCAACAAGTCAATACTAAAAAAACAAAACAAACGTCACTTTGAGTATTAATGATATCAAAATATATTTTGATTGAAAATACTTAGCGTAGCTAAATGAAAGAATTTTGTATCGAGAAGCACTATGAAATAATAAATATAAATGTTAGCAGTATGTGTTTTTCTCAATACCAATTACTAACACCTCAATACTAAAAAATTAAAAACTATGCCACCAGCAGCACGATTAACCGATTTTCACGAATGCCCAATGCAAACGCCTGCAGTTCCTCCTATTCCGCATGTTGGCGGACCCATTATCGGACCTGGAGAACCAACTGTATTAATTGGTAAACTACCAGCCGCACGTGTTGGAGACATGCTTACTTGTGTTGGCCCGCCAGATTCTATCGTAAAAGGTTCAGCAACCGTAATGATTGGCGGAATGCCAGCAGCTCGAATAGGCGATTCAACCGCACATGGCGGATCAATAGTTTTAGGATGTTTTACAGTAATGATCGGTGGATAAACAAACAATCATACAAAAAGAGTTTTTAGGCTCAGGTTGGTCGTTTCCGGTGAAATTTTCATCAGGAAGTTACCAACTACAGCTTTCAAAATATGAAGAAAACATCAACGAAATGATCAATTTGATCATGCAAACCACATTTGGCGAACGTCCATTTGAACCACAATTTGGAGCCGGATTGCAACGATTTTTCTTTAAAGAAATGCGTCCAACATTACAAGGAGAAATACGCGACGCTGTAAAATCGGCATTATTAGATAATGAACCTAGAATTAAAGTAGTAGATGTAGTTGTTGAGTTTAGCGATTTGCAAACTGGACTCATAGAAATTACCATTCACTACATGTACAACAAAACAAATACAAGACACAATTATGTGTATCCTTTTTATATAAAAGAAGGAACCAATTTAAAAAAATAAATGAGTACAATTGATCAAAATAACGCAATGCTATCGCTAGAACAAGCGCTAGTTCCAAAATCCAATCTGATTGACGGACGATCAGAGAAGGATCAGTTGCGTATGTTGGTTGATTTTGCTTCGTTGTTTAACTTTTATGAACAAGACAATACGATTAATGGAAATTGGTCACCTTTTTTATTGAAAGATCCCGTTTTTTTAGTTGCTTCAATTGCAAAAACATCTTTTAAAAAAGCATATACATTGTTTGTAAATACCTGTATTCAATTACAGCAACTACTGAAAAAAACAGTTGAAGCTAGCGTTCTTTCTAATGTATTTAATCAATTATTTGAACAGCTTACAAACGTTTTTCAAACTATTGAAGGTTGGACGAATTTCATGAAGAATTCAAGTTATGAATACAATCTCAAAACGTATGTTATTAACAATGTAAAAGAAACATACAGCTTGTTACTTTGGTCATTATTGGAGTTTCAGCAAGCATTGACAAAAGAAACTATTATTCCGTATGTATTGCCTGTAAATACGTTTGCTTTTGAAAACTATGATCAAAAAATTTGGAAACAAAGCAAAGGAAAAACGCCGTATTGGAACGTTTTAGGATTGCCAACATTTCCATGTGAAGATGACGATCCGAATAGTACTCAAAAATGTTTTTATATTTCTAACATAACGGCTGACGATGTTTTTACAGCATTACAATACACAGGAAAAAAAGTATTTTCTTTTTATAGCAATTGCATTTCGTATGCAGATACGGAATTGGAAAACATCAAAGAAATTCCAGGACATTTTCCAGACACCTTATTACTGCGCACATTTACAAGTTTGCTTAAAATTTATCAGACACAATTCAATTCACTAGCAACATCACATTTAAACTTTTACTATCGTGATATTTTATTGCAAACCCCCAAAAGTATGGTTGCAGATACCGTTTTTGCTTCTTGCGAATTGACAAAAAAAATAAATACCTACAGACTTCAAAAAAACATCGCATTTGCCGCAGGAGTTGATGCAAACAAACAACCAATTCTATTTGAAACAACAAACGCAACTTCGCTAAATCCTGCTAAAATTGTAACTGCATATACATTAACTACTGGAAAAAATGATGTTTCAAATACACAACTTTATTTGGACAAGTTACCACCTGTAAATGTGGTTACCAAAGACGAATCGGGCATTGTACAACAATGGCATACATTCGGCTCGCAACAAACACCAAAAGGCACAGCACAAAATATGAGTTTTGCATTTGGTTCGCCTTTGTTATATCTCGCGGAAGCGAAAACCAGAACAATAACACTAATAATAACACTTTCAAACGATGCGTATTCGGACATTATACAAAACAATACTGATTTTTACTTGAGTACAGCTGATGCATGGTTTAAAGTTCTCACTCCTAAAAGAACAATTAGCATAGAAAATAATGTTGCAACACTAACAATTACATTAGCGAATACAGATCCTGTAATTACAGCGTTTACCAAAAACCCTGATAAGTATACTTCCAATTGGCCATTGTTTAAAATGTCGTTTTCAGCATATGAAACAACCGCTGCAGCACCAACAATTTCATCTATAAAAATTAATGTTGATGTAGTAGAATTGCAAAATTTCCAATTGTATAATGATTTTGGAGCGTTAGATGCAACAAAACCTTTTCAGTTTTTGGGTCCATCACCAAATGTGAACGAAAATTTTATGGTGGGAAGCAATGAAGTTTTCAGTAAACCATTCAGTTCACTATCCTTAACACTGACTTGGAGTCCATTTTCTGCTGGTTTTGACTTTGGTTCTTATTACAAAGAGTATAATGATTATTTAACAAATAAATATGCTACGCTTCCTGTTGATGAAAAATATTTAGAAAAAATAATAACAGAAATTCTAAAAATTATTGTTTCAACATTTGAAAGAATACTAACTGCACAAGAGTCATTTTATAAGAAGTTACTGCAAAAAGAAACAACACTTATTAAAGGTTTATTAACGAATGAAATTGCCTTAGTAAAAAAAATTATTGATACAAAAATTAAAGATATACTCGAATTAATTGAAGCGGAAAGCACCATTTTTAAAGACATGAAAAGCATTTTTGAAGCACTTATTGAAGACCTTGAAAAGATTTTAGAGGAACTTTTGATGAATTTTGAAAATGGAACCTTGGATTCAGAGAAAATTACAAGTACAAAAAATACGGCACTTAGAAAAGTTGACAAAGCAAAAAATACGATAACGACAAAGTTAAACGCCTTAAAAAATACGGTGGCTTCAAAAGACGTTTCAACGAAAAAATCGTGGTTTGTTGAAATTGGAGAAAAAGTTGAAAACCTGTTTAAAAAAGGTGATAAAAAGATAATTATTCTTACTCCTTTTCAATATTCAAATGCATCTTTTAGTGTAAACTTCACAGAATTACAAAATGGTTTGTGGCAAGTTTTTACACATGACGAAATTGGAGAAAATAATACAAAATATGCTATACTTTCTTCTGATCCGGCAAATTTATTTTTCCCTTCTGAAGATACAAATACGGCAATTCCACCTACGAGAACTTTCACTTTTTCAGGATTAGATATTCCTATTGAAGAAGTTGATCCAACACTTCAAAAAACACTATTACAACTTACAGACACTAGCGAAACTGGATTTTTAAAAATGCAATTGATTAAACCAACGTACGGATTTGGCACAGCGTTGTACGCAAAAGTTGTAGGCGCTATTGCGTTGTATAATGGAAACTTGATTGCGCATAAAAGTGATAAAGCATTGGTAAATCCGCCAAATATACCTTTTACACCAATCATAAATAAAATTACAGGAAATTATAGTGCTGCTGCAACGTGTGATTTTTCAAATAGTGAAAATGCATATCCGTTGGAATGTTTTTATTACACACCATTCTTAAACTATAAGGTGTATGATACAGAAACTGGAATTTCAGCAAAAGACACCACAATTGGCAACTCACCATTACGCCATGCAGACGGAACTTTAGTAACGTTAACAGCATTGCCGTTGATACCAAATTTCACCTCGCAAGGGCAATTATTTTTAGAACTTGAAAATGTAATCGCGCCTGCGCAGCTATCTTTTTATTTTGAATTGGCGCGCACATATACCGAACACACATTAGATGAAAAAATAGTAACTTTTTCATACCTAAGTACCACAGGTTGGAACGTGTTACCGATTGTTTCTAACGGAACAAATAATTTTTCCTGTTCAGGAATTATTACGGTAAATATTCCAGAAGATTGTACAACAAAACATGAAAATATGCCAGGCTCCAACAGTTGGATTGCTATTGGTACAACAAATAATCCGGATGGTTTTGCAAAAACAACATTTTTAAAAACCAACGGAATTACACTTAAAAGAATTATAAATACTTCGGATGTTTCTGAAAAAGCACCGCAACTCAAAGCGAATATAATTTCGAGTCCAGCTACGGCTATTCCTGAAATTTCGGCAACAGTACAACCGTTTCCATCATTTGGCGGTAAAGCGTCTGAAACTACACAACAGATGAATTCGCGTGTGAGCACACGATTAAAAACCAAAGACCGATTGGTTACGGCAGAAGACTATTTCAATGTAATTCGTTTGGAATTTCCTGAAGTATATTATTCTAAAACTAGCTACGATCAAACGGCAAAAGAAGTCATCACATATCTCGTAAAACGTGTTTCAGATGCTACTGTTGCAAGTGCTTTTGAACCATTGCTAAGCGAATGTACCGAACTCGCTATTCAAGAGTATATAAAAACTAGAATAAGTGCTTTTACAACTAGTGTTGTTTCAAATTTTACACTTCAATATGTAAAAATTTCGGCGGCTATTACTATTGATTCAAACTATGAAATTACAACAGTACGCAAAGAAATAAACGATGGCATTAATATCTTTTTATCACCTTGGATTACAAGTGCGCAAGCGCAAATTACTATTGATAAAGGTGTCAATACAGCACAAATAGCTGCATTTATCAACAGTTTTGATGCTGTGATAGAAGTGACAAAAATTTCGTTTCTAATTGGCTCAAAAAATTTTACCAAAGGCACTATTAGTTATGGCGAAGATCAAGAACCAAAACAAGAATTTACACCAGCAAGCGGAGCGTTAATTGTTCCGTCATTAAACAATATAACCAACGAAAGTACTATTACCTATAGTTATCATTTATGATTGAAGAAAATCACATAGTAGACTCGCAACTTCCGTTAGAACTTGATTTCAAGTCGCTAAAGGCGGAAGGACTTGCCTACATCCAAAAACACAGTAGTACTGCTTGGACAAATTTGAATCCGAGCGATCCTGGTGTGACTATTTTGGAACAATTGTGTTATGCATTTACAGAACTTGGGTATTGTGCAAATTTTCCAATGAAGGACATTTTAACGCAAAAAGATGGAACGCTTCAGGTAGAAAATCAGTTTTACGCACCAAAAGATATTTTAACAACTGCACCAATCACAATTAACGATTATACACAAGTTGTGATTGATCAAATTCCTGGCGTAAAAAATATTGTTTTTAAACCAATTTCAACTTCATTTTCGTTTGTACAAGGAATTTATGAAGTATATCTATTGTTAGATGAAAAGTATGAAGATCCTACTGTGTATGACAAATCAACTTTTGAAGTAGAAGTAATTTTTGATACATTTTCAGTGTTGAATAGCATTAGAAACGTAAGCGAATTGTTTTTAATGCCCACAATTTTAGTCAAAAAAACATATTCCATTACGGGAGATTTAGAATTGGAATCGGGTTATCGTGCTCAAGATATTTTATCAGAAATTACACAAAAAATTAACCAATATATTTTTCCTGATGTTATCCAAAAAGGATATGATGCATTGCGAAAAGAAGACGAAAGTACCAACGACATTTTTAATGGTCCAATTTTAAAAAATGGCTGGATTCCTGCAGAAAGTATACAACCAAAAAGAAAGTCTATTCAACCGTTTGAAATTACAAAATTGATTCATGATATTGAAGGTGTACAATCAATTTCTAACATTACTTTTTATTATAATAGCACGAAGGAAGATACAGCAACGTGTAACGAAAATGAAATTTTAGTATTCGCTACAACATCGTTAATTAGTGCAAATCAAGTACAAGTTCTTTCAAACGTAAACAATTCATTTGTAGACGATTTTGGCAATATGCAACCGCTTTCTTCTAATGTAAACCAAGTAACTTCTGTCGTAATTGAGCCTAAGTTGCCAAAAGGTAAATTTAGAGATATTACCAATTATTATGCAATTCAACATACATTTCCAGAAGCGTATAGAGTTGGTTTAAATGCTGTAAATAAAAACACACCAGCGTACCAAATTGCACAATCGCGTCAATTGAAAGGATTTTTAAATGTATTTGATCAAATGTTGAGCAATCAATTTGCACAATTGGCAAATATTGACAAGTTATTTTCGTTCAAAAATTCAACCACGGGAAGTCCAGCAGATTTAGAAAATTACAACGCAACAAAAACGAAAGAACAAAAAGCAAATCCTAAATATCCAGCACCATTTAAAGTATTTTCTCCAACATATTTTTATCAATCATTATATGGAAGTGTACCAAATATTGAACCGTTATTGTTAGATTATACAACGTTTAATTTTGGTCCTGTATTCGAATCTGAAGATGAATTAGAGAAGAAAAAATGGACGTTATACCAAGAAGATCCATACAACACATATATGTACGGATTGTTGGTTGCCATAGAAGAAGACACGGTAAATTTGAACCGCAGAAACGATTTGCTAAATCATTTGTTGGCACGTCATGGCGAATCGCCAATGGTAATTGATACCATCATTTACGGAACAATATATTCTGGTGATGTCCTAAAAGATCGTGTGATTATTAAAAGTGTATATCTACAAAATTTAGACATTTTATCATACAACAAAGCCAAAGCATACAACTATATCGGTAGTGCAATTATGAACGGCGAACTTACTGAAATTACGGATGAAACTATTAATGATGTTATTGGAGAAGTTAACCCAAAAACGCTTTCAAAAGCATTGCAACTATTTAGAGAAATTATACTAAAATCAAACGATCGTGAAACTATTTTTAACTGTAGTTACATTGATACTTCTCAAAAGATAACTACACAAAATTGTATTGATTATACAACAATTATTCTAAAGTTACAGTTGCTTCTAGCACTGAATCAACACTATACCAATTATTTACAAACATATAAAAGTTTTGATTTTTATTATGATAGAGGATTTTATTTACAAAGTTTACATCTAACAGCTGTTGAAAGTTTACAAAAAAGTATTGCTTTATGGCTAATTTCAGAACGAAAAGGCTTGATTTCTATTGAGGCAAATATCTTACTACAATCGGCAAGTTTTGAAATATACATCAAAAAAGAAATTGATCCTTTAGATGGTAGATCCGAATATTATAGCACTACAAATCCATTATCCTATGTAGCGTTTATTGTGCAAACAACAGCATTGAGCACCATGACTTCTGATGACGTAAACACGTTAATAAGTGATGCTTCAGTTTGGTCAACTAGTTTTGATATGCCAACGCTAGATAATGATACATTTGATGCACTTGGAACTTCAAACTACACTTATACGGTTCAAATTTCATGGGGAACTGAATTTAGTACTACAATTCACAATTCAATTTTTGACAATACACTATTATTCTATTTCCCCGATTTCATTGAATCAATCAACGCAACAACATACAAGCAACGTCTCTCCTATTTCCTGGAAAGTCAATTGCCATTACACATTACAACACATTCGAGTTATATAAACGCGATTGACATGAACGATTTAATTCCATTATTTTCAAATTGGCATAATGCACTTTTGTACAATGGAACAACTAAAAAATATGATACAACATTAGCAACAACAACTGCCGGACAGCTTACTTCTCACCTAAATAAACTGTATAAAATGTATGCCAATGTATAGTTCTGGAACACATATCGTCACGCGTTGTGAATGGAAAACAGCTTTTGATTCCAAGCAACTTGCTACGGCATTGCAAACGTACATTAGCAAATGGAGCACGTATAAAATGCAACGCATTATCAACACAGTTTTTGATCGTTTTTGCCCAACAGATCAAACAATGAAGATTAAAAAACTGTCTATTGATCTTGGTGCAATTACATATGAAAACATGGAACGCGAACTTCCAATTCGTCTCAAAGATGCTTTATACGAAGCGTTGTATTCATTGATAATGTATCCGAAAAGCGGTGATGAAATGTTGGAAGTAGTGAATGCATCAATGGCGCAATTAAACATTTTGAAGGTGTTTCTTTTGGAAGGAATATTGCCTTGGAATTATCAAGAAAGTTACGGTTCTGCAAATCATATTATGAGTTTACAATTGATGAGCAATCGATTGGAAGTTGTCCAATTAATTCAAGAAATTGGAATAAAATTAGACGTTCGCAAGCGAATTGCATGGCAATTTGATGAACAGACGATCAAAAAAATTATCACAGGATTAGAGCCTAACAATCATCAGCAAATTATCAGTTTTTCAGAAGAATTTGTCAAAATTCAGGAAAAGGAAAACGTGCTCAAAACAAGTACACAAGCGTTCAAGAAAAACGTATGGTTATGGATTTTAAACTATTTATTTGTTGATAGAGGAACCATTTTTAATAAAATTGCTTTTGTACGTAGTACGATTGTGCAAATTGCCAATCATTTCAATATTTCGTACGATATATTAGTAGAGCTTATTGAAACTGCTATCAACAAAAACAAACAGTATTCAATTATAAATAATGACTTTATCGCAATTTTAAGATTATTATCTGACGAATTGCATCACAAATCATATACAGAAGTAAAAACTCAAAAACAGCAAGAAAATTTTTGGAGAAAAGTACATGCGTATTTTAATAACGCTTCCGCGAGAAGTAACTCGGTACAAAAAAATGAATTTAATGAACTCGTGATAAACCTATCAAAATTAGATGCGGCGCGTTTTCAAAAAATTCTATTAAATGTTGAACAAAAACCAACACATTGGGAAGCAATATTAAAAGATTTGATTCCGGCGGCTATTGAAAATTTATTCATTGCCTTATCGCCTTCGCAAGCAAAAAATGTATTGACTCAAATTGACTTTTTAACAAATTTAAAAACGGAAGTAAGCGCAAAAATTACACCTTTAAAATTGTATACATTCGGAATTGAATTTTGTGTAACGCATCAAAATATTGCTGTTTCATCACACGATTTCCTAACATTTGTGATTGAAAAAATTGCCAAAAAACAACACCAATCAAAATTTACAATTCTAACACATTTCTTAGGAACAGCTACAACGCAAACAGCAACTAAAAAAGCGGCATTTATTCCGTTATACAATAAGTTAAAAAGTTTATTTCAGCAAGAAGTTACAACTTCAAAAACAGTCAATCTTGAAAAATTAACAACTATTATTGAGCGTTATACAGAAGCATTAAACACAAATCAACTTTCTAAAAATGAAATAGATACACTTGAAAACAAAGTTTTACAGTGGATTATTATTGCACCAAAAGAATTTTGGAATACCATTATAAAAGTATCAAAAACAACGCGTGTTACTACACATATTAGCACCTTAATTGCTACGTACGGAACGCAACGTTTTCTCAAAGAAACACATCCAACCATTGCAACTTTTTTACAAAAAACACAACAAATTCTTTTGGATATTATTACTAAAAATCCAAAACATGCACATACACTTCGTGCTATCAATCGTGTATTATTTGAAACCAGTTTTACAGTTATTTGGAAAGAAAATATACAAAATATCGATCGCTTTTTTGTGAAGTTGCTTGTACACATTCAACAAGAAAAAACGACACAAAATAGTGCTGCAATTCAAGAAGCAATTCAGTTGTTATTGAAACATCCAAACATGAAAACGATTGGATTTTCAAGGCAGGAATTTGTGGTGATTCAACAACAATACAAGATACTTTCTCAAAAAACTGTTTTAGAGACCATTTTGGAAACTACACAAGAAAGTAATCAGCAACAAAAAGTTGCAGAATTGTTAACTGAAATCATTCGAACTAAAAAAATACACCATTCAGACTATCAAAAACATACGAAAACAATTATTGCATATTTGCTTCCTACAGGAATACAATTATACAAAGAGTTGATTGCAAAATATTTAAAAGAAATTGTCAAAGCGAAGTCAAACTTTTCCAACACTGAAATACAAACAATCATAGAAAATTGTTTTTGGCAAACTTTAGTTATTTACGATTCATACAACCGAAATGAGCAAAAATTCCGCGCATTATTTGAAGCAAATATTGCTGTTGTATTTTCAGAAATACAGATTGAAAAAAGTGTATTTAATACACTTGAAAAAACGCAAAAAGAAGCTGCAAAAACGACTTTATTAACTAGTAGAGACGTTGCAAAAAAAGCTGCCCGACAAGAAAATTTAACTGTTGAAGTAACCTTAGAAATCGTTTTAGAAGCCATTCAACAACATGAAAAAGCAGCAAAAGTTGTGGAATTATTAGTTGAAATTATTCACGCTAAAAAAATACAACTTTCTAATTATCAAAATCATGCAAACAAAATTATTAGTTATTTACTTTCTAATGGAGTGACTTTGCGTAAAGAATTGATTGCGAATTTTTTAGCAAAAATTTCGAAAGAAAAACCAAATCTAAACAATACCGAAATACACAAATTAGTAGACGATTGTTTCTGGAAAACCTTAATTTCTTATCATTCGTACAAAGGAAATACACAACGATTTAGCATCTTATTTGAAACAACTGTAACACAAGCATTTTCAACATTGAAAGCAGTAAAAACAGAATTGATTCAACCTTCTGAAACGAATACAATTACATTAGAAACTCCAATAAAAATAACAGCTGCTACACTATTTAAAATTATTCAAAAAGAAGTCCAAGAAGGAAACACAACTGTTGTTATTGGTAAAAAAACCTATACATTTTCAGAAGTATTTGCACTTGGTTTAGAAACTTCTCCAGCGAAAATAAGAAGTATTCTACAACAAACTGTTCATACGAAAAAACAGCGTGAACAATTGCAAAACGCCATCACGTTTGAAGATTTTATTGTATTAATTCCGAAAGGATTATCAAGCGTTGCTACAGAAATTTACAAAGCGTTTCATATGCTATTTGTAATTGCAAAACATTTTGGAAACACACAAATTATTACATCTTTAACTAGCTTATTTTGGAAAGAAACGATTGCAAGTATTCAATCACAATCAACAACACAAACACAACTTAAAAAGTTATTAAAAACAACTTTTGATGAACTTTCAAATGTTGATACATTAGACCTTTTAACCATTGTAAAATATATACAACGCAACCGATTGTCGGTTCCGAATGTGTTAAAAACGGCACTGATTTCGCATCATACTATTTTTGAAGCAATTGCAGGTACAAACGTTACAATTTCACTTTCTAAAGCCATTGAAAACTGTGTTGCAAACGGAAAAATTGAAGCATTGAGCATACATCTCATGACGCAATTTGCAATTCCTGCATGGTTTCAACATACGGAATCGTACACCTACGAAACGTTAGTAAACACATTAGTTTCGGAACAACCACTACTCGTTTTAAAAACGAGTAGACGTTCGGAAATATCTGACGCACAATTGACAAAACTTGCCAAAACGGTTCGTTTTTCAATCTTGATTGAAGTGCTACAAAAACTATATCCACTACAGCAAAAACAACTTGCCGATCTTTTAAAATTGTATAAATGTATTGCAACGATAGCGGTTGCTGGAATTTCCACAAAAGAAATACAAGATGTACTTAGTAAAAAAGTGTGGAAAGCGTGGCAAATTTCAAATTGGTCTTTACTAACACAAACAAATATTTGGAATGAACTTTTATGGGAAACTTGCGGTAAAAAAAACATGAAAACACATGATTTTGTAAAAGCGATTCAATCGATTAAAACAAGTTTACCGAGTGCACTTCAAGTAACATTTACAAGCATGTTTCCTAACAAGAAAAAAGCATTAGAACTAACAACAACACAAAATAAAACTCAAAAAAAGAAATCTATGGATACACCAAAAACTTCACTTCCCGATGAAGGAATTGCAATTCCAAACGCTGGATTGGTATTGCTAAACAATTACTTTTTAATGCTTATGAATCGTTTGGGAATTCTTGAAAACAACGAATTCAAAACTGAGGAAGATCAACAAAACGCTGTGCATTATTTCCAATATATCGTAACGGGATTGACTCAAACAGAAGAATCTTTATTGGTATTAAACAAAATATTATCAGGGCTTTCGCCCAATGCGCCAGTAAAAAATTCCATTGACATGACAGATGATCAAAAAGAATTAATTGACGGATTGATTAAAGCAGCTATCGGATATTGGGACGCTATCGGCGAAACTTCCATTAACGGATTTCGTGGAAACTGGCTCGTTCGTGAAGGAATTTTGAGAGAAACCGAAGAACGTTGGGAATTGACCGTAGAAAAAAGAGCGTATGATATTTTGCTTACAAAATCACCATTTTCATTTTCAATCATAAAATTACCGTGGATGCCAAAACCACTACACGTTACTTGGCCGTATTAAAAACCTAACAACCATGAAAAAATATACAGTTACACTTAAAATAGATAGTAGTTAGCGCTACAAAGATGAATAGAAGTAAATAGCATAACCACATTGAGGTTAAAATTATTAATAAACCAAAAAATAAAATTTATGAGTTCTTACAATGACAATCTACATTCTAGTGTTGTTTCCTCATTAAACACACAAGAATTAGAATTACAACAAGTAAAGTCGAAACAAGATGCGTCTATGTTTTCACTTTACTACGCACAAGGTGCACGAATTACGGCTTCAGAAAAACTAGAAGTTACGTCTGAAAAGTATGATTTTCAACAACAAGTAAACGGACAAGCAATTGTAGATAGTGACATTTCTACCAATGTATTAGCATCTGCTAAAAATGCAAAAACGTATACGGACAAATCAGTAACGAATACATCTGTAGCTGCAGCAAACTTACAAATAGCAACAAATGCTATTGTAAAACTAAGTAGCAATACCGGAAGTATTTTAAGTATTGTGAGTGCTGGTGATTTCGGTACAGAAATTTATGACCAAGCAAAAAATGCTGCAATACTAATGGATAATACAGCGTATGTAGCTGAAGTAGCTTCGCAAAAAAGTATGGAATCTTCAGCAAGTATTTCAGAAGTAAGCACAAAAACATTGGTTGACAAAGCTACTGTGACAGATACTTCTATCAAAGATTTATTGACGGTAGTATCTACAGAACTTGAAGCTACTAACGGTTTAGTACAAGCGGAAACTTCGGAAGTATCTAGCTCAAGTACAGCCGAGAAAAAAGCTGAAGGTCAGTTAGAAGATTTAAGTGTTTCACTCAGATCAACTGCGTATGCTTACAGCTTGAGTAATAGGCAATTAAACTTAGGCTTGAGAGTACTTCCAAGTCCTAATCATCAAAAATTTACGGCTGTATTTAATGTGTATAGTAATCCTTTTATGCCGCCAAAGGCTGAAAAAACGGATGGAAACAATAATGATGCAACGGTAAATCCTGTAGATAAATATTATGTAATGCTTGTGAAAGAAAGCAAAAGGCAAACATTTTCAATTAGTACTGCAGAAACGCTTGTAACTAATGAAAATAAAAAATCGTATGTAGAAATAGCTCCTTCAGAAGCCAATAACGGTAAAATTTCAAAAGTTATCTATACTTCTGAACAGTCTGATGATACAAGTTCTGTATTACATGATACAGATGGAAATGAATTTAAACTAGGGGAAGATTACGTACTATTTATATTGACTGTATTTACAAACAAATACAAAAAATCGATCAACACATTTGACGACTATTTATCAGCGGCATCCAAAATGTTTACGATGACACACAAACTATCAGCACCAGAAAGTGGAGACTTAGGTGTTACATCAGCTGATAAGGCTCCACAAGAGTTAAAATTTAACATATTACAACAGACAGATGGAGTAGACTATCGTTGTATATTTTTACCTGATAACTCTGAATTAATTGACGGATTAATGACTGCTTCTGATTTGTTTCATACAGAAAAAGGTATTCTAGAGGATGAATTGAAAGCAACATATACATATGAAATCAACGATTTACAAAATAAAGTTGAATACTTAAAAGGTAAAAAATCAGCTGACACAGGTGCTAAAGATGTTGATACTACTGCTATTGACAATAAAATTAAGGAAGCCAATAAAGAAATTGAAGCCCTTAATGAGAAATTAACTAAAGTTAATACTAAAATAAAACAGGATAAATACATAGCTAAACCTGGTTTCTTCTTTAACTTAACGATTGCTGAACAAATTCCGGCTGGAAGCTATACAAATGGTGATACAAAAGAAATTTCTATTGCCGAATATTTACTAAACAAGTATCCTACGGTTTTTAAAGATTTAAAAGATTCTGAATTGAAAAAACTGAATGATGATATCAAAAAATTAATCAAGGATTTCTTTACAGGAAAATCTATAATTGTACTATTTGAAGATTATAAAAAGATCTTAAAAGATATCGTTAAAGTTGAGAAAAAGGTAAAAACGTTACTGAAAGACAACAAAGCTTTACAAGATGATTTTGATAAGATCATAAAAGGATACAAGGCATATAGTGTACATATGGACTTAGCTCCTGAAACGACTGATAACTTTGGAAATCGTTTAATTGCTGATAATTTATACATACCTGCAGTATTAGTATTAAGTACAGTTCCAGAAAGTGAGCAAAAAGAATATACAAATGCGCTTTCTGACTTTGCCAAAACAGCAAGTTTCACATACCATACGGAAAACCAAAACAACTCTTACGAAGCTGTAAATACGTTAGTAGACAGCCAAGAAAAAAAATGTAAAAAATAGAACTCATGAATTTAGATACACTATATGCACAATCGGTAAGCGTACGATACGGAGTTACCGAAAAAAAGAAACAAGAACTTGATCGCTTAACACAAGAAGTGCTTAATGCACAAGGATCTGTTGAAGAATATGAAGCAATTGTAAATTCTTTAACACAGAAATTGACAAAGCTTCAAACACAACTTGCTTCGGCAAAAACGAACAAAGATCAAGCATTAAGTAATAAAAATGCTGTAGATACTGTAGTAGACAATGCAAAAAATCTATTAAAGAACTCTAAAATTGTCGTTACTGAAATTACAAATGCTAGTGGAAACATTAAAGATACTGCTGTGCAAACAAATTCGTTAATCAATAAGCTAATCTATGCTTCTGAAATTGTAAACAAGCTGGCAAATTTAGTCATTCGTAAAAAAGCAACAAACCCGTTAATTTCTGACGAACTAATTACACTAGTAACGCAAGCACAAGCAGATGCTAACAACGCTGTTGCTTTAACATTAGTAGCTTTAGAATCCGTATTTACATCGCAAGCAACAACTCTAGAATCTGCAGCAGCTGCAGAATTAGAAGAAGAACAAGTAAATACACTTTACAGCTTGCTTACTGATGGAGATATGACACTAAGTCAAACGAGTACAACTGATGGTTCTACTCCAGCAACAGAGATAAAAAATAATGCTATCAAAAGTTATTTATACGAAGCATATATAATTACGGAAGCAATGTACAATGAATTATTAGCGGCTGTAAATGATACTTCAAGTCAATTGAATAGTGCAACGGCATCATTAAGCAATGCACAAATAAAACTAGCTTCTTTACAATCAGGATTAGCCGCAGCAAATGCCGCAGCATTAGCATCATAAATTTTGTATCTTAGAAATATATAATCACCTTAAAACAAGTGAACTATGGATAATGTATTTAAAAAATTCTATAAAAGTTTTTATGCTAGAACTAGTGGTTTTATTCCAGCAAAACCACTAAATCAACATATGTATCCAGGCGATTTTTTCCAGATAAAAAACGGAGAAATCATTGTTTTAGGAAATATTTTTAGAAACGCTATCATCAATGTAGAAGACGCTATATTTGATAATGGAATAAAACTCAATCCCGCAAGTTGGAACTTTAGCGAAGGTGTATCCAAGGCCTATTCAGGCAGAGATACTGGACACAATCCTATTGAAGGAGATTTTGAGTTTAGCAAACAACTACTAACATTTGACGGATTTGGAAGTTTCTTTTTTAAAAGTGAAACTCCCGAATCCGTGAAATTTGCTAATTGGAGCGACTTTCAGCAAGAGCTTATTATCAAAATGACACAAGTACTGTATTCGTTTCGAGAAGTATATATTGTTACGGAAACAGCTGTAGCTGAAAATTGGACACTAGCTATTGCAGGTTCAGACAAAGCCGAATTAGAAATTGCTACGGAATCTGAAAATTTTGGATTAGTAGATATTTTTGGTCATTCAGATGCTAAAACAATTCAAGCAAGAGATATTGAATTTTATCATAGAGAAGATAAAAAGAAACCTAATTTTTTTAAAGCAAAAAAACTCATTGTACAACCGCAGAAACTAGAAGTTTTTATCAGTCAGCTAATCACTGACAGGACAGGAATTGCGCCGTGGGCAGCCACTTTTTATGAATATGATTTTTATCATGATGCTCCATTTCCGCCACCAGTTACTGCAAATGCGCAAGCTTCCGTACTAGACATGTTGCAGGCTAATCAACTCAATCCAAATACAGCATTGCAATACTTTTCATGGACAAATACGAACCTTGATGATGTAGAAAAACTATTCTCAAACTATGGAAACTAATGAATATATTCTTGCAATTCATCAAGAAATTGATTGGCTCCAAAACGTCATAAATCAAGTCATAGGGAATTATTTACAACATGAAGGCGCAGACGCACATTGGACAGAATTGGAAATTCCTAACATTGAAGATGTAGATACTCCATACACAAACAGTATTCGTGATTGGAATTTAAATACACTCGAACGATTAGCGCTTGCACTAGTCATTACACCACATATTCGTCCAGAAGTGTTAGATATTTTTTTCGGTCAGAATAAAATATACAATCGTGGATTTACAGAATTTGGCGGTGTTATCGATAAAAGTCATAGTGGTTTTTTGCCAACAGGACAAACGCTACTATTCTTAATAGCAACACTAAATCCAGAATGGCATGTGGATGTGCTTTCATTTTTTAACAACGATCATATATTCCAAAAAGAACAAATAATACATGTTGAAAGTACTGAAAGTTACTTACCAAAACTCAATGGAATAATAAGTATTAATTATAGATGGTTGCACTTTTTCATGACAGGAAATAAACCAGCATTGCAACACAGTGTTACGTTTCCTGCGCAACAAATAACAACCAATTTAGAATGGGAAGATGTTGTGTTGAACCCGAGTATTATGGATCAAATTGCAGAATTGCAAACGTGGTTGACACACAAAGATACGCTCATGCAAAATTGGGGACTTTCCAAACGATTAAAACCTGGCTACAGAGCATTATTTTACGGACCACCAGGTACAGGAAAAACTTTAACCGTTTCCCTCTTGGGGAAAAATTTAGGAATGGATGTCTATCGTGTAGATCTTTCCATGATTGTTTCCAAATACATTGGAGAAACCGAAAAAAATCTATCACGCATATTTGATAATGCAGCACACCAAAACTGGATTCTGTTTTTTGATGAAGCAGATGCCTTATTTGGAAAACGTACACAAGCAAACTCATCTAATGATCGTCATGCCAATCAACAAACTTCCTATTTATTACAACGCATTGAAGATTTTCCAGGATTCATCATCTTAGCTTCTAACCTAAAAGCAAATATGGATGAAGCGTTTTCAAGAAGATTTCAATCTATTATTAATTTCAAAATACCATCTGTAGATGAACGTGTAAAACTTTGGGAAAAAGCATTTTCAGACACGTGTACCTTAGCTCCAGATATTGACATACGACAAATTGCAGAAAAATATGAATTGGCTGGTGGTGCTATTATCAATGTACTTCGGTATTGTGCGTTGGCGGCAATTCAACGAAACGATACAGTAGTACAAAAACAGGAACTACTTGAAGGAATTCGAAGAGAATTTAAAAAATTAAATAAAACAATGGCATTATTGTAATTATACAATGAAAAAACAATATCTTATAAACACAGGAGAATTCTCCAGAGTATTTGTAATGAATGCTTGGAGTAACGAAATTCCTGAAGCTTCACGAAATATGATTGTGGCAGCTGCACTAAATCAATCTGTAGAAAGTGAAGAATTGCTTGTCATGGGTTATTTAATAAAACATCAATGTCTATTTTTAATAGGTTTTAGTAGAAATATAAAAATTGAAGAAACGCTCAATAACTTTTTCCGCCAAGTTGCTTTTGGAATTGAAGAATATCAACAAAGAAAAAATAAGTATAAAAACTATGAAGGTGTAAACTCTTTAAAAACTGCTTCATATGCATATATCTTTACAGAATATCCTTTTGAAGATAGGTACATCTACGAACTCATCATGGGAAGGTCAATAAACTTATCCTATTATGATCCACATTTAGCCCGATGGAAAGATTACATTCATGACTATAATTACTGTTCTGCTTTAGATTATTTAGGCGGAAAAAGCCCAGTACTTGTTGCAGTAAAAAGAAAAAACTAACGAATATCGTATAAGTTATGTATCAAAAAGAAGCGAAAAAAACCATACAACAAAAAAGTGTTGCACATACTGTTTCTGATCAAAAAGGGGAAACAATATCGTTAAAAGATAATCGTGAATCATCAATCATACAACAAAAAAAAGTGGATAAAATGAATCGTGAAACTACGATTCAAAAAAAGAAAAACAACACTGGTTTGCCTGATAATTTAAAATCAGGAATGGAAAACATTTCCGGACATGCACTAGATGATGTAAAAGTACATTACAACTCTTCAAAACCTGCACAACTCAACGCACATGCGTATGCACAAGGCACCAATATTCATGTGGCTTCCGGACAAGAAAAGCATTTGCCGCATGAAGCATGGCATGTAGTGCAACAAAAACAAGGTCGTGTAAAACCAACCATCAAAAAAAATGGTGTTGCCATTAATGATAATGTAGGTTTAGAAAAAGAAGCGGATGTAATGGGCGCAAAAGCGTTGCAACGAAAAGTAATTTCTAATGAAACGACACAACTTCAAGAAGTAACTCAACTCATGGATCCACATCCTAAAAAGGCATCAGGGACAGGAATGGCACGTAAAGACCCTGGACATGGAAATGTAAAAAGTAAACAACATGCTAAAAAAAGAGCTAAAAAAGATGCAAAGCGAGAAGCTAAAAGGCAAGAAAGAAACGAAAGATTAGCAGCAAAAAGAGCAGCAGAAGCTGCTAAAAAAGGAAAATAAAATCTAACTAAAGACACTATTATGCTAACACAACTTCAAAAAAATAAAGAACAGACTAAAACTGCGGCGTCTACAGTACAAGGACAAGCCACAGAAAGTAAGGGTTTTAGTTTAGAAGATAATAGAGCTAGTACAACTGCTACACAACTTATGGTAAAAGCACATGGGAAAGCGTGTGGATGTTCTAATTGTAGTGGAGCAACGCAAATGAAAGCAAAATCTGAAACATCACGAAATGCATCAGTAGCTCAGTTAACTTGTGACGCAGGTCATAAACATCACAAAAACGGACCTTGTCCGCAATCTCCTGAAGGAAAAATGCTTCGTATGCAAGGAAAACATGGAGGTGGAAAACCGCATGGAAAAAAAGCAAAAGCTAGACCAAAGAAGAGACAAAAAAAGTATGACCAACAAGCATTAGCAGCAGTAAGACGTCGTCAAAATGGTCCTGGTCCTGGTCCAGGTCCTGGTGGAGCTGGAGGAGCTGCTGGCGGTATAGCCGCAAATTAATATTCAAAACATACTATAATTACTAAAACCAACCAACATGCAAGCAACAAGTATATCAAGTCACGAAAGTAGTTTTTTTAAAACTGGAAAAGATTCCGACGGAAAAGAATTTAATCTAACCGAAATGTCTGTTCCCATCAAAGGAACAAACGAGGTAATGGAGTATACGAATTGTAGATTGAAAAATGGAGATAAGTCATTTTACTACGAAGAAAAAAACACCAAAACTCAAATTGTGCTGCATTTTACGGCTGGTTATTTAAAAGGAGATGTTTCCGCATTAACAAAACCTAATAATCATGTATCAACACCTTTTATCATTGCTAGAAACGGAACAATTTTAAATATGTGGTCGTCTGCATTTTGGTCATATCATTTAGGTTCAGGAGCAATTGGAGGAAACAAAAATGGTTGCAAAAGAACTATTGCTATTGAAATTTCTAATATTGGATATTTAAAGAAAATAGGAGATCAATTAGTAACTGTATATAGTGATAAAGATGATTATTGTGAGCTTGAAGAAGAGTATTATCATACGAAATTAGAGCCACCTTTTAGAGGACAAGAATATTATGCTACATTTTCAGAAAAACAATATGATAGCTTGATAAGTTTGCTTCGCTATTTAACAGCCGAGTATGATATTCCAAGAATGTTTTTACCAGAAAACAAAAGATATATTACAGGAACAATAGACGAATTACCTAATTTCAGAGGAATTACGTCACACATTAATTATAGAACTTCAGGAAAATGGGATATTGGCCCTGCATTTGATTGGGAAAGAGTCATTAATGGTGTAAACGCATAATTAAAATTGGTATAAAAATCTTTAAAACGATCACTTTTTTTATTCTAAATTAGTCTACTTTTGCATGTATTCTTAAAAGAAAAACATGCTCAAAAAGGCAATTCAATTTATGGTTATTAGCGCAGTAGCGTTTGCTTTTTTGAATGCTATCGTAAAGTATTTAGGTGATTTTAATGCGTATCAAATAGTATTTTTTAGATCGATTGGAACGTTGGTTTTTACGATTCCATTTTTACTTAAAAATAAAATTTCCATCCTTGGAAATAAAAAACTATTACTGATTCTTCGTGGAGTTTTTGGTGTGATTACCATGACCTTATTTTTTATATCGCTCAAATATTTATCCATGGGATCAGCCGTTTCTTTACGATATACTGCGCCTCTTTTTGCAGCCGTTTTTGCGTTAATTTTTCTGAAAGAAAAAATAAAACATATTCAATGGTTATTTTTCCTAATTGCCTTTTGTGGCGTACTTGTTTTGAAAGGATTTGATACACAAATTGGCACTACAGGTTTGATACTCGCACTTGCTTCTGCATTTTTTAGTGGATTGGTTTTCATTGTAATTCGAAAAATTGGTTCAAGCGACCATCCTGTGGTAGTCGTCAATTACTTTATGATGATTGCCGTATTGACTGGTGGAATTATGTGCATTCCGTATTGGAAAACACCCATAGGTTGGGAATGGGCTTTGTTGCTCAGTTTAGGAATTTTTGGTTATGTTGGTCAGTTGTATATGACGAAAGCATTGCAACTTGCCGAAACCAACAAAGCCGCACCTTTAAAATATATTGAAGTTATTTTCACCATGCTTATCGGACTCAGCTGGTTTCACGAATTGTACACACTTTGGAGCGTTTTAGGAATCGTTTTAATTGTCATTGGATTGACGTTGAATACGTATACGAAGACTTCTAAATAAATAATTCTAAACAAAAAAAGCGCTCATACAAAGTACAAGCGCTTTTACATTCAATTGAAAATCTAAACTAAATAATTGAACTTATTATTTTAATGTAATTGGAAATTCGGCAACTGTTGTGTCCCATCCAATTTTTAAATGCACAACATTTTTACTTTTCTCATATAAAACAACCGATAATTGCTCTATTTCTTTTTCGCTTTTTTGTGTAGGAACTGTGATACTCGCAACATCTTTTGAAGCGTCATATGAGTAATTTCCCCAACCGTCATTATCAGTGTTAATTTTTAACGTCCAAGAATCTTTGTTTGGAATAATAATAACTGAGTAACGACCTGCTTTTACTTTTGAGTCACCAACCATTACATCTGTCATAAATAACAATTCCGTAGATTCGTTAGCGCCAACTCTCCAAGCTTTTCCAAACTTTAATAAGTTTCCAAAAACTTCTCTTCCTTTTTTAAATGGACGCCCATAAATAACTCTGATTTTTGGTGCTAAAGCCTTTTTCTGAGCATCTGTTTTTGCAAACGCTCTTTTCGCTGCGTTTGTTGGATAATGCGCAATATCTGTTGGACTTTTATCTGCTTTCGGGAAATCTTGTGCGTTTACAGTACTTACTGCTGCAAAAAATGCAAGCATCATCATAATTTTTTTCATGTCTAGTTTTTTAAGTTAATTATATTCTGGGTTTCTATTTTTGATAATTCTTTTAATTCATTTTTTTCATACAATGCTGGCAACTCTTTTAAAGCTGTTCCAACTGAGGCTTTGTAATTGATATAATCTTGAAACGTAATTCCATCAACTACACGTGTATTATACGCACTTCTAAAACGAACGCCACCGCCATTTACTTGATAATTATACGCTAAATAATCTATTTTTTTTGTCGCTTTATTGATCCAATAATGATATTCGTCATCAAAATCTTCACCGCCACCTTCTTGACTAAACGTTACTTTTAACACATCATATTTTTCACCTTTTATCGTAGTTTCTTCTACAAACGTTTTGTTTACAGCCGCATCGTTAAGTTTGTGTGGAAGTGTAGCAAAATAGATGACAGAATTCACAGCACCTATAGCACTTGTTATTTTCTTTTCGGACAATTCAACAGGTTTATTGTTAATCGTTCTTGAAAATTTTCCATTGTCTAAAACGTCTCGTGTCGTATTTCCATCTTTTGTACTTTCAACTTCATATACATATGCATTTCCATCATTTTTGAAACGATATTTTTTATCACGAAACACAAATTCATACTTCGCCTGATCGTACAATTCTCCACCATGTGCCTGAATAGTTTGTTGTGTAAGTTGAGTGGCTTTGTCTACCGTTTTAGTCGTTGCTGTTTGTGTAGTTTCGGCAACAGCAGTTGTTGTTTCAGTAGTAGAAGTAGGTTTTCCTTTTGTATCACAAGCTATAAAGCTAATAATGAACAGAAAAGCTAGCAATAATTGAGTTTGTTTCATTAAAACTGTCTTTGGTCTTCAAATTTGGTTCTAAGCTTTGTCGTATTATTTATAGCACCTTTCTAATTTTAACAGAATTTAACAGGTTTGTTGTTTGAAACGAAACGACAAAATGGTTTTCTGTCACGAATCCACGAATTATTTTTCAAAAGTTCTAAACGTCACTTCGAGTAATTTTTCGTGGAAAATTGTACCGAGAAGTACTGTGAAATCACACAAATTAATAAACCAACTGATTAACTTTTTAAAGAGATAAAAGAATCAATAATATAGAATCAAGATTGTTATTTTCAAATTTATGAAGAAGATAGTACCTAACAATCTAAAAGCGTAAGCGAGCTAATATCTAGTAGCGTTCACACTGAGCGAAGTTGAAGTGAAGCGGCTCAATTACTTCAGCAATTCATTCAATCCTTCTTTTTCAAATAAAATTCTTCCTACTTTAATGTCTGACCAGCCTTTTTTCAATTTGTAGGTAAATGTTGGTTTGTTGTGAATCAATTCACAATCTATATAATAGTTGGAAATATCTGCGTTGGAAACGTTTTTTAGTTCTTGAATGTGTGTTGAAATTAAAAATAGTGAGTTTTTATATGTACTCAATCCGTTGATCGTTGTTTTACAAATTTCAAAAGCATCTTCTACATTAGTTCCGCTGAAAAGTTCGTCAAAAATTGCAAAACATTGGTTTCCGTTGGAAGCATTTTCAACTACATTTTTAAGATTCATTATTTCTGTCATAAAATGACTGTAGCCATTTAAAATATCGTCTCTTCTGTTGATTTCAATAGAAAAATTAGTAAAAAAAGGAATTGCGCCTGAAGTTGCAGGAACTCCTATCCCCAAATGTCCAAAATAAACGCACAACCCAACCGCTTTTAAAAAAGTAGATTTCCCAGACATATTCGGTCCGTTTAACACAATTACATTACTAGAAGTTTCAAAGTTATTTTTTACAGCATTTTTGATCAATGGATGATAAAATTCAGTGAGTGAAATCTGTTTTTCTGTAAAACTTGGAAAGGTAAAATTGTTTCTTAAAATAGCTGTATGTATAGATAGATATGCTTCAAATTGAAATAAATTTTCCCAAAAAGAAAGCACCGATCCATTACTTCTGAGTTCATTAATTTTCTCTGTTAAAGCAATAATATGTGTATCTTTTAATCTTTTTTCTCTAACAATATATTCGTATTTATACAGCTCGAAATTTGAAAAAAAGGTGAGAATTTGTTTTATATTTGAACGATATGCTTCTGGAAATTCATTTATAATTAATCTGGTAAAATACCTTGATTCTAAACGATGGAAGAACAATATTAATTGATTGAATCGGCTTATGTAACGAATTTTTTCTTGCTTTGAAGCAAACAATCTGTACTTCAATTTCTTTTGCGATAAATCTTCTATTTTTTCATTCGTTAGAAAAAAATGAACTTCATTTAGATATAAAACGGTATATGAATAGTCTTTTAAAACTCTCTGATTTGCAGTAAATCCTTTGAAGATGTTTTGACGTTGCATAATTGCTTCTGTCGATTGTAAAGGTCTGTTTAAAATTTCTCCAATTTTCCTTTTCGCAAACGTATTCAGAGAATAATCGAATACTGGCAACAATTCTTTCTCAATGTTTAAATCTTTTAAGTTATGCATTCGCTATTTCGTTACTATTTTTATTTTATAATTTCTCAAAGATTCCAAAAAGTTCATTTCCCGCGCGTGGTAAAATGGAGTTGTATGCTTTTTCAAATGTTTTTACGGTAAAATACGGTTTAAAATAGTTCAAATATTCATCTTTACTTCCGCCAAATGGACGTTTTTCTACATCGTTGGTTAATGGAAAATCAAACCATAAACCGATTAGTTTTCCATTCGTGCCAAGCAAATTTGCCATCTGTTTTGCATATTTTTTTCGAGTTTCTGGCAATGGTGGAAATGAACAAAAAAACGTTTGTTCTATAATTAAATCATACGTGTTTTTATGTGTAAAAAAGTCATCGCACCGTAAATTTTCAGCGGAAAACTTAGGATTTCGTTTTTTGAATTCTTGCAAGGGAATTTCAGAAATATCTAAAATATGCACATTCGTAAAACCATGTTTGTATAAATAGGTAGCTTCATAGGCATTTCCAGCACCAGGAATTAAAATCTTGACATTTTTATCCGTCAATTGATCAATATATTTCTTCAAAGGCGTTGATGGCTCGCCAATATCCCAACCTGTACGTTTGTCTTTGTACCGATTTGACCAATATGTTTTCGTTTCAGATGAATTCATTCAAATTAATTTTACGTCTAAAGTTCTAAAAAGAATTTGATTTAGCGCTTACATTAACTTTATTTTAATATGTAATTGGTATGTAAAAAGAAGCAAGAACCCAGAATATTGAGTCAAGACTTTTTGGTAGTGTATCTTTTCCATTTTTAAGTTAACAATTAATTACATACTAATCTAAAGGAGTGATTTTTCGCAGAAAATTGTATCGAGAAGTACTGTGAAATCACACAAATTAATAATCCAAAAGCGACAGCGATCTATTTTTCAATTGAAAAATCCTTCAATCTATTATAATTCCTATCTTTACCGCTTCATATCAAAACCATATATGAGTTCTCCGTTAGCAAAAGATAAAAAAAGTTTCTTTGACAAACTCTTAATTCGATTCCATAAGAATGCTTCACACAGCAATCGGATTGCTATTTTGAGCACATTATTTACACAAGAAATTAACGAATTGCATATTGAAAACGAATCGATTTCATTGTTAGACATCGGTTGTGGAGATATGAAAATCACTAAAATTCTATCGGAACAACATCAACAATTAGAAGCTACAGGCGTTGATATTTACCCAAATACGCAAAACTGGAAAAATTATGTCGCTTTTGATGGAAAAACACTTCCGTTTGAAGACAAAAGCTTTGCTATTGTGCTTTTTAGCGACGTTTTACATCATGATGCTGAAAATATAGATCAGTTATTGAAAGAAGCCAAACGCGTTGCAAATTTTATCATCATTAAAGATCATTTTGAATATGGTTTTTTCTCCCGAACGCTGTTACAATTGGCAGATATTGTTGGAAATTACGGCTATGGTGTTTCTATCCCAAAGCGTTATTTTACTAAAAAACGATTTCAAGAGTTATTGAAAAAGCATCAATTAACAGAACGCAAACAACAATGTCCTGTGTATTTGTACAATCATATTCCGTTGGTAAAGTATATTTTTAAAGGAAAATATCAGTTTGTGAGTGTGATTAAGACAGCATAATTTTTTTAAATTTATTTTGAGTTCTAATTTTCGTTTTCTTTGCTTTCCCAAAGAAAAGAAACAAAAGAAAGGGAATTTTTCCAGAGGTATTTTTAGTTTTTCTATCGAAAACTAAAACCGTAATTATTTTCCTAAATTTTCTCCAAGACTTCAAAAATTCTTAACGGAAAACAATTCCTATACTGCGGAAAAAACAAGATTTTCTAACTTCTAGTCTTTCTTTTTCAGTTTAATATTTCGCTTCAAACCCAAAATACTAAAGAAGAAACTAAACAACACAATTTGCAACCCTAACATCACTGTAAAAACTGCCGGAACTATTGTTCGTAGCGTTTCCGCAGGTTTTAAATCACTAAAACTTGTAGCTTTCCAAGCTAATAATCCGTCTACACTTAAGTAAATTCCCAATGCAAGAATTAGAAATCCTGCAATGAGTCCTTTTTCTAAGTTGAAGTATTTGAAAAGGTTGTCATACCGATCACTTTTGGGTAGCAATCCATTTTCTACCGCAAATATTTTTGTCAATGCATAGAAAGCTAAGAATTGAAATCCGACAACAACCGAACTTGCTGTGTATAAAAGTGTATGTACGTCAAAAACGATTCCTGCAAACGTGATTGGTTGTATGATTAAAATGGTTGATAATATCATTCCGACAATAATCATAATGATTGCTGGATATAAAAATAACCATCTTGGACTGTACAAAAGCAGAAAACGCAAGTGTCGCCAACCATCGCGCCAAGTGTTTAAATGTGGCGGACGCGTACGTCCATCTGGATGTAGTATTGTGGAAACTTCCACAATGGAAAGTTTGTTTAATTTCGATTTTACAATCATTTCCGAAGCAAATTCCATTCCGGTTGTGTTCAGGTTCATTTTACCAAAAGCTTCTTTGGAAAAACCGCGCAATCCACAATGAAAATCGCCAATTTTTATATTGAAAAAGAGTCGTCCAATAAATGATAATACTGGATTTCCTAAGTATTTGTGCAAAAACGGCATGGCTCCTTTTTTAACGCCACCTTTGAAACGATTTCCCATGACCAAATCGTTTCCTTCACGTAGTTTTTCAAGAAATAATTCTAAAGCTTCAAAGTCGTAACTATCGTCCGCATCACCCATAATTATATACGTTCCTAAAGCCGCGTTGATGCCGCCACGCAAGGCACTTCCGTATCCTTTTTCCAGCACAGGAACAACACGTGCATTTAGTTTTTCAGCAATAGCTTGCGAACCATCTGTACTGCCGTTATCGGCAATGACAATTTCTCCGTTTACGTTGTGCTTTTCAAAAAAAGATTGTGCTTTTTGTATACAGATTCCTACTGTTTCCGCTTCATTAAGACAAGGCATCACTATTGATAATTCAGGACTCATATAATTTTTTGTTAAGCGAATTTAGTAAAATAAAAATGGTTAGAAAGAGAACCCAATCATTATAAAATGTAAATCGTATAATCGCGTGCATTCCAATAGAAACTATTAAAAGGTTACCAATTAAAAGTACCGAAAGTAAGAGTAGTATTTTGTAGGTTTTTGTGTTGTATTTGATGATTCCTACGAAACTACAGAGCAAAATAAATAGGTATAAAACCATTTGTTTGATGCCACCAAAACCATAGATTAAATTTCCAATGTAGAGTTTTGTCCATTCTGAAAAATTATCAAGAATCAATGGTTTTGACATGCGTTTCGTCATTTTTTCAAGCGCAATGTATTTTTCATCTTCAGAAAGTGATTGAGCTAACACGGCATTTCCGTTTTTGAATATTGGTCCCATCGTAATATTTGCAAATTCTTGAATGTATACCATCGTTTTATCAGCATTTTTTCTTGCTTCTAAATGATGAATGTTTAGGTTTTTTTCAACCAATCCTTTGTAGGTGTTTTGAAAGAATTCTTTTTCTTGTGCATCTTCAAAAATAGCTTCATCTTCCACATCTGACACATAAAATGCCGCTGTAATGATGTTCATTCCTGTCCACGGCGTACTTATAAAACGATTGTGAACGACTTTGTGATAAGTTCTATCAACCAGCGAAGTTGCAATTGGCAAACAGAACAATAACACCATTGCTATTCTGTAGGTTTTCCATTGTTTTTCTTTGAGATTAATCCAGAAAATCATCAAAAATGCTACAGGAATTAGATAGATAAATTGATAACGTGTAATGAGTAATATTCCTAAAATTGGCAATGCATAATAGAGTTCTTTTTTGTTTTTTGAAATGAAAAAAGCTAGGTAATATCCTATCACAATTATATACAAAGCATACGAAAGTGCTTCCGACAAGATACTGTTTCCAATACGCACACCGACTAAAAACGGAAGTAATAATACCACCGAAAAACAACTAGTATAAAAGTTATTTAAGAGTCGTACCTGTCGTATTTTACGAATAAAAATGTATACTGAAAAACAACCAATTGCGGTTTGTATAAAACGCAATGCAACATCAAAATTGCTTCCAAAAATAGAGGTGATGAGTTTTAAAAAGATTGGATAACCAGGCGTACGATTGATCATCATATTGAGATATCCTGTAGAATCTGGGAAGTAAATTGTTGGTTTTCGAAGTACTGCAACAAAGGTAAGTAGGAATAGCATTCCGATGAAAATGTTACGTTGTTTGTTACTAACCTTCACAGTTTTAGTTTTGGTAAAAATATGTATATATTTTTAGATTCTTTGCTAGAGTTTATAATATCTCCATTGTGTCTGATTTAATTCACTATTGATTCATCCACGCTTTAAAATCACTTGTTTTTTGTCTGCTGACGATGAATTCCTGATCACGTTCATGAGAAACGGATAGTTTTACCCGATGATTAAAGTATGGATTTATTTTTTGAATAGCGTTTTTGGCAACAATTTGTCCACGATTGATTTTGTAAAATTGATCAACATCAAATGAATTGAACAACTGATCAATAGTTTCATCAATCACATACCGTTTGCCATTTGTCACGCCAAATGTTACACTATCTTCTGAATACACATATAACAAATCTTTAATTTTTATTTGCACAAAACCACTTCCTTCTTTGACCAATAAACCGCTTCGTTTTTTAGCATTTTTGATTTCTGTTTGCGTTTGAATACTGCTTAGTAATTGTTTTAAAACAGTTGCATCAATAGTTTCTGGCTTGCTTGATTTGTTGAATTTATCTAATGCTTTTTGTACATCTTCGTGTTGAATTGGTTTTAGTAAATAATCGACACTATTTACTTTGAATGCCTGAATTGCATATTGATCAAATGCCGTTGTAAATATAATTGGCGCTTCGACCTCAACTTTTTGAAAGATTTCAAAACTTAAACCATCTGCCAATTGAATATCCATAAATACCAAATTGGGCATTTTGTTGGTTTGAAACCAAGTAACAGCATCTTCAACCGTATCAATAATATCTAGCAAATTATATGTAAAATCACAGGTTTTGAGCATGTTTTGCAACTGATTTGCCGCGCGAAATTCATCTTCTATAATAAGTATATTCATAATTATGCTTTTATGTCTGATGCCGTTAATAATGGTATTGCCACTGTAAATTCTTCGCCATTGTTGACAATTATTGGAAGTCTGTTAGAGATTAATGCTTGTCTTTTTTCAATATTGATTAATCCCAGTTTGGTAGATGGTAATTGTGTTGATTTTGCTTGAATTTTGTTCTTTACAAATATAAAATCATCTTTAATTCCAACATTAATTGTGAGTGGTTTTGATCGGGAAATGACATTGTGTTTGATAGCATTTTCGAGTAATAATTGCAAACTCATCGGAACAATCATTTTATCCAATTCAACTTCAGAAATATTCCAATGAAGCTTCAAATTATCGCCAAAACGTTCCGTTTGAATGTGAATGTATGCACGTGCAAATTTGAGTTCGTCACGCAGCGGAATTACATTTGCATCACCAGAATCTAAGATAAATCGGTATACATCAGATAATTTATCTACAAATTTTTTGGCATCATCTTTTGAATTTTGATCAATGATATCGCGCAATGTATTTAAACTATTGAAGAAAAAATGCGGTTGTGCCTGGTTTCGTAACGCATCTAATTGTGCCAAAACAACTACTTGTTTGGCTTGCTCTTCTTCTCGAATTGATTTTTTGAGTTGAATGTAAAAGTAAATCGCTTCGTAAATTGCCATTACCATTACACTGATAATGATGATTGGTAATAACACGCGGTATCGTTCTGAAAAATAATAGGTTTGGTCAAAAATATAGCCTAAAATTACACCGCCAAGGGCATCAATTAACGTTACTGAAATAACGATTGAAACGAATAGTAACAACGCTCTTTTGCCAACATCTTCTACGCTTGTAAACTTTTTTCGTAGGAAAATAAAGTTGAAACGCATCACAAACCAATTCGTAATTGAAAACATTAGCGAAACACTCCAATTAATGACAGCTTCCCAAAACGGATAGCGCATAAACGAATTGCTGAATAAATAATCTGTCACAAAACTAAGTACAATAATCCCGATTACAACAAACCAAATATCGTTGAAACCTATATATTTTAGACGTTTTTCCTTGTTTAAGAGCATTTGTGTACGATTATAATTTTAGTAATGGCAATCCTTGTTTTGCTTGATAAAATAGGTGTGCAATCCAAGCGGCATATACCAATCCGAAGATTATTGTTGCTATTACTTTATTTCTGTTGGATGTTTTCCACTTTTTAGAAAGTACCAATGCGAATAACGGAATTATTTGAATACCATGCAATCCGAAGAAATGTGCAATGCGCAAATCGCCTGCAACTGTACTCCAATTTACGAGTGGCAAACCTTCGCCTCCATCAGCTACGCCGACATTGTGTGCTAGTTGACTAATCATTTGTCCGCCAACCCAACTTCCGACAATGATAACAATCCAACCTAAAAAGATGGCAACTTGAATAGGTTTTGCAACGTTCATTTTTAATCGAGCGGCATCAAAAGCAAATAAAATCATTACCAATACATTGATTGCGATTAAAATTCCCATGGCTGCAAACAGCAATCCATCAAACAATGAATCTTGATTGTAATGCGATCGAACGCCACGTGAAGCTTGATAGAATATGATTCCGATTTCTAATAAAAGTGTCCACGAAACAATGTTATTGAGTATGTTTTTCTTTCGTGTCGAATACGGGTATTTGGTCATTAAAAAACCTACCGTAAAGATATAAATAGCACCAGAAATGCAGAATTTTAAAGGTTTTACCCAAACATTTACGCCTGCTAATGTTCTATCGTCTATAAACAATCCGCCAATACAAACAATGGCACCAAGTACGTGAATTATGACAATGGTAAACAATATTGGACTTGCTGTTTTTACGGTGCGAATACTATTTTTAAGGAAATTCATCGTTAGGCTTTTTTAAGTTTAATAGCTTTCATTATGATAAAAAGTAAGAATCCTACAGGTCCTAACATGAAGGTGGCAAATAAGCATGGAATGATTAGTAAATGATGAATTTTTACAGTTTCATTTTGATTGAGAATCCACATTCCAATTAACAAATCGAAAGCTAAATAGTGAACCCAACCTGCTAAGACGGCGTGTTCTTCTGTAAATAATGTCATCACAGATTGTAAGCTTCCAAAGTCCATTCCGCCACCAATTTGCATGGCTTGAATGATGTAAATTACATAGACAATTGATAATACGATTGGAATAATTTTGTAATCGATAAAGAATCGTGTGACGTTCCATTTTGGTAGAAATACCATTAAAATCCACATGGACATGGCTAACATACCGACGATTGAAAAAACTTCTGATGGTGACATAAGGTGTTGATTTTTAAAGTTGTTCGTTTTGATTGATGCTTCAAAAATGCAATAGTTACTTCATATACAAGCGTACTTTCTGTTGAATTGTCGTAAATAGTCATTGAATTGTATCTTCCTTAGAAATCATTAGAAAAAAATCATCTATACTGAGGTTTTCAGACACCAATTGTTGTATTAATTTAGCAGTAACAAATACACAAATCGTATTAAGAAATAGTGAATTGTATCAGAAATACGGAAATCCACAAAAATAAATGCGTTTTATTGAATTATTTTGAAAATGAAATAGTTCTATAATTTTTTTAACCTATTTCTTACGTAAACAAAAAGATATTAGTACTTTTAATCTGTTAAAATTTTAACATTTGTAATTTAAATATGTTGTTCAATTAGATAACCTCTGTATGATAAAAAAATACATTTTAGCATTATTCTTAGTTTGTTTTTCGCTACAGCTACATAATGCTTCGTCCCGAGATTCTGAAAATGCGCATTCGTTGTTAATGCCAGATGCTACCATAAGTGTAGATATTGCAACGGTTTGTCAATATAATGATTCGCCAGTCATCACTTTTACAGGTTCGGCAGGAACTGCTCCGTATACATTTACATACACTATAAATGCTGGTACGCCGCAACTTATTACCTCAACAGGAAACACGGCTACGCTAGAAGTTCCTACTGATACTGATGGTACTTTTGTGTATGATATTACGCAAGTGCAAGATGCTACAGGAGTTTCGAATCCTGCTACTGGAAACGTGACAATTACGGTTACCGAAGGACCAGATGCTAGTCTTGGTGGAACAGGTGCCGCAATTTTTGACGGACAACCTGTATTTCGAATTTGTGATAACATGGCTTCTACCTTCAATTTTACAAATACATCAAGTACGGCGTCTTCATTAAATCAAAATTATACGATTGACTGGGGAGATGGAAGTGCAAACTTTAATGCTACTTCCTTTAGTTCTGCCATTATGCACGATTATAATGTTGGAATTTATACCTTAACTTATACAATTCAAGGAAATAATGGATGTACTACGGTACAAGAATATGCGGTTTTTGTGGGATCAAATCCTGCGGTTTCTCTAGGAAACCCTGGTAATACAGATATTTGTAATACGGAAGCATTAACGTTTCCAATTACAGGAACTGATAATAACCCACCTGGAACAACCTATACGATTACTTTTAATGACGGATCACCACCACAAGTTTTTAATCATCCGCCACCCGTAAGTATTACACATACATTTGCAACCTCATCTTGTAATACTACAAGTTCTGACGGAAGTAATTCCTATGCAAATTCATTTTCGGCAAATATCGTAGCATCAAATCCATGTAGTTCTTCTTCGGTTGGAGTGGTACCTATTTATGTTTCTTCTATTCCAGAAGCCGATTTTACCTTTCCTACGGAACCGTCTTGTATCAATACACAAGTATGTTTTGAAGATTTATCTATAGGAAACGCTACCAATGGAAGTGATTCGAATTGTAGTACAAACCCAAATGTAATATGGTCAATTTCACCAAATACGTTTACCGTTACAAGTGGCGACGTAGGTAATGATTTTGGATTAACCGATCCTGATGTTTGGCAATCTGGTTCTGAAATTCTTTGTGTAAACTTTACACAACCCGGAACATACACCATTACACAAACTGTTGGAAATAGATGTGGTGTTGATGTACTTTCGGAAACTATTTGTGTAGAAGCACCCGTAAATCCACAATTTAATTTAAGTGCTGTAACTGGCTGTACACCATTAGCTGTCACCACTACAAATACTACAGATGAAACCACTAGTTGTGAACCACCAACATACGAATGGCAAGTAACATATGCTTCCGACTTTTGTGGCACAACTCCTGAAGATTGGAGTTTTACCAACGGAACAACTGCCACTTCGGCAAGTCCATCTTTTAATTTTGTAACACCTGGAACGTATACAATTCAATTGGCAGGTTCTAATGCTTGTGGAGAAACGACAAATTCGCAACAAATTATTGTAAAGCAACCACCAACAGCAACGATTGATCCTGTTGGAATTATTTGTAATACAACGTCTATCACACCAACAGCAGTAATTGAAACATGTACGGATGACGCAAGTTCCGTTACATACGATTGGCAATTTCCTGGAGCAACGCCAGCAAGTTCTAACATGCAATCGCCAGGAACTATTGATTATGGAACAGCAGGAACATACACATTTACACTTCAAGTGACCAATGATTGTGGTGTTTCCAGTATAATTTCAGAAACATTTACAATTGAAGAAGTTCCCGTAATTACAAACACTGACCTCACACAAGAAATTTGTTCAGGAACTTCAAGTGCGGCAATCAATTTAACTTCAACTGTTGCAGGAACTACTTTCGATTGGACAGCAACAGCAACTGGTGGAATTAGTGGTTTTACACCTGTTGGAAATTCAACAACCATTCCAGCACAAATAATTACAACCTCAAGTACTTCTTCTGGAACAGTAACGTATACGGTAACACCATCTATTGGAAACTGTACAGGAACACCTGTAGATTTTGTGATTACGGTAAATCCAGCACCAGAAATTTCAACACAACCACAATCGAGTACAGTTTGTCAAAATGGAACTCCAAATACGTTAAGTGTAGCAACTTCAGGAACTTCACCACAATACCAATGGTATAGCAATACGACTAATAGTACAACAGGCGGAACTCCAATAGCTGGAGCAACCAATTCTGATTATATTCCACCAACGGATACAGTTGGAGAAATCTTTTACTATTGTGAAATTATGTTTGCTTCGGGCGGTTGTTCTACAATAAACTCACAAATTGCAAGTGTAACTGTTACTGCAAATGCAACCATTACTACACAACCAACACCAACGCAAAGTTTGTGTGTTGGAAGTACAATTACAAGTCCATTAACAGTAAGTTTTACTGATGGAACAGGAACAGTTTCCTATCAATGGTTTAGCAATACAACTAATAGCAATATAGGCGGAACAGCAATTACAGGCGCAACAAATTCTAGCTATACGCCACCAGTATTTACAATGACAGGAAACTTTTATTACTATGTGGAATTGTCTTTTGCAGGAAGTGGTTGTAGCAATGTATCAAGTGATGTTGCAGAAATTGAAGTTGTGGAAACGCCTGTAATAGATGTACAACCAATAACTACACAAACATTATGTCAAAATAGTATTCCTCAAGACTTAGAAGTACAAGCTTCTGGTGGTTTGGGAACATTTTCATACCAATGGTTTAGCAATACTGTAAATAGCAACACAGGCGGAACGGCAATTGCGGGCGCAACCAATGCAACATTTACACCATCAACAAATACAGTTGGTACATTATACTATTATTGTATAGTTTCGCAAGCGGCAAGTGATAGTTGTTCGGCTATAAGTACAACCTCGGAAGTAAATGTAAATGCAGGACCTGCAATCAATACGCAACCACAATCGCAGAATTTATGTTTAGGAGCTACTGTAAACACACTTACCGTAAGTTTTACAAATGGTGTTGGAACGCCAACGTATCAATGGTATTCCAATACAGTTGATGATGTAACTTCAGGAACTGCAATTGCCGGACAAACCACGGATTCATACACGCCAGATGTATCCGCAGTTGGCACTAACTATTACTACTGTATCATTACATTTTCTTCTGGCGGATGTTCTGAAATTATTACAGATACAGCAGAAATAATTGTAAATGAAACTCCTGTAATTAGCAACTTTACAGCAACCATTTGTAGTGGAAATAGCTTTACAATTGCACCTGATACTTCTAGCGGTGATATTGTTCCAATGAATACAATGTATACATGGACAGCTCCATCTATTTCACCTGTCGGAAGTATTACTGGTGCTTCTGCTGAAACTACTCCGCAAACCAACATTAGTCAGGTATTAACAAATACAACGAGTTCTCCTGCAACGGTAACGTATACGGTAACGCCAACTGCAGGAATTTGTGATGGAAATACATTTACAATAGAAGTAACTGTAAATCCTGCTATTTCAGCTAATGTAATGATTACCAATATTGAATGTTTTAGTGATGATGAAGGAGAAATTACAACAAATATTACTGGTGGCGTACCTTTTACCACAGGAACACCCTACATTATATCTTGGACAGGCCCAAATGGTTTTACCTCAAGTGACGCTACAATTTCAAATCTTGAACCTGGCAATTATACCTTAACGGTTCAAGATGAAGGCGGTTGTCCTTTTTCAGAAACCTACACAATTACAGCACCAAACGAATTAATACTTACCGTCGATACTGAAACTCCTATTAGTTGTTTTGGAGCAAATGACGGTGAAATTGCGATTACTGTTTCTGGCGGAACTCCAAATTACACATACAGCTGGACAAGAAATGGCGTGCCTTTTTCTACCAATGAAGATATTTCAAGCTTAACCGCAGGAACCTATGAATTAACAGTTTCTGACGCGAATAATTGTGGTCCAATTGTACAATCATTTACTATAACAGAACCGAATGAGCTAACAACTTCATTAGTCAGTCAAATGAATTTAACGTGTTTTGGAGATAATTCTGGAGCTATCGAAATTAACGCTACAGGCGGAACACCAACCGAAACTTCGCCTGGCGTTTTTGAATACACATACGCATGGACAGGTCCAAATGGTTTTACAAGTGCTTCACAAAACTTAACTGCGCTTGAAGGCGGAACCTACAATGTAACGGTAACAGATGCAAATGGTTGTGATGATACATTGAGCGTTACGCTAATACAACCTGACGAAATTGTAATTACAACAACGAATACAGAAATTTTATGTTTTGGCGATAATGATGCGTCTATCACGATTACAAATATTACAGGCGGATCAGGAACGTATACAATTGAATGGAGTAATTTTGGCGAAGGAATGAGTCAGACAAATTTATCTGCTGGCGATTATACAATTACGGTAACAGATTCAAACAATTGTACAGCTTCGGTAACAGTTACAATTCCTTCACCACCAATTTTTACAATTGTACCTGTGGTGACGCAGATTTCTTGTTTTGGTGCGAATGATGGTAGTATCATGTTAAACTTTCAAGGTGGACAAGCTCCTATTGATTTTGCTTGGGCAGATGATCCAAATGCTGGTGTAGAACGAAACAATCTCGGACCCGGAACATACACTATAAATATTGTAGATGCTGTTCCGTGTACCATCACGGAAACGTTTATCATTCTTGAACCTGCCGAACTTTCAATTGCTGCAAACATTACGAATGCGCTTGATTGTGACGATCCTAATTCTGGGGCAATCAACCTATTAATTACTGGCGGAACAGCTCCTTTTACGGTGAATTGGTCAAACGGAGCAAACACAGAAGATTTAGATGCAATTCCACCAGGCGATTACGTCGTAACGGTTGTTGACGCTAATGGTTGTGATGTTTCTGACACGTACACAGTTGTGCGACCTTCGCCAATTGTGGTAGATGTAGATACTGAAACCAATGTAAACTGTACTACTTTTACGGTAAATCAAGTTTTTACAGCGCAAGTATCTGGCGGTGTACCTCCGTATACACTAAACTGGTCTAGCGGAATAGTTACAGGCGCTAATGATGAAATGATGACAACTTCGCAAAATGGCTTGGTCATTTTAGAAGCTACGGATGCACTTGGTTGTGTAAATAATTATACATTTGAAGTTGATATTCCTGAATTAAGCAATCCAGATTTTGATCTATCTTCAATAGCATTTGACACTTATGGAATTTACTCTCAACAAGATCCAATACAATTTACCAATACAACAACTGGCGACTTTACAAACGTTTCTTGGAATTTTGGTGATGGCAATTTTTCAAATGAAGAAAATCCATTACATACCTATGCTTCGCCTGGCTCCTATACGGTAATTCAAACGGTAACTTTCCCTGGAGATTGTGTGTACGAACGTGTAATTACATTACTCATAGAAAAAGGATACAAACTCATTATGCCAACCGCTTTTACACCAAATGATGATGGTTTAAATGATTTCTTTCGACCTGTTTTTATTGGATTAGACAACATGCAATTGGACGTTTATGATACTTGGGGAAGCTTAATTTATTCGGAAACTGGTGACGACATTCAAGGTTGGG
Organism: Kordia sp.; assembly: GCF_965283645.1. Taxonomy (GTDB): domain Bacteria; phylum Bacteroidota; class Bacteroidia; order Flavobacteriales; family Flavobacteriaceae; genus Kordia. The sequence continues at coordinate 2,834,008 of NZ_CBDIPG010000001.1, forward strand.
ACGGAAAAGTTAAAGGCGAACTTGTCGAAAACGGAAATTACTATTACACATTTACTGCTAAAACATTTTTTGGATCTGTTGTTCGCGAAAATGGACCACTTACGTTAATATTATAATCGCACTATGAAATTAAAAATATGCCTCTTTATTATTGGTCTATGCTTCATTCCTAAAATGCAAGCGCAAGACCCTATATTTTCACAATACTTTTTAGTGCCACAAACTATCAATCCTGGGTTTGCAGGGTTTTTAGAAACCACACATATGGGTATTGTTCACAGAACACAATGGCCAGCATTAGGCTTACGAATTGACACCAATTATGCATTTGCGAGTACATGGTTTGCAGCAGCAAATAGTGGCGTAGGAATTAGCTTTTTAAATCAACGCGAAAGTCAAAGTGGATATGTGTTTTCTCAGTTTAATGTAAATTATGCCTACCAAGTCCAATTGAGTGACGATTGGTATTTTAGACCTGGTTTGGAAGTTGGTCGCGGTTGGAAAAATCTTGGGTTTCAAGGACTGTTATTAGAAGATCAAATTAACATACAAACAAACGTAATTAGTGCTACTTCAATTGATTTGTTATCTTTAAATGATGGTGCTATCGGTTTTTGGGATATTTCTGCGGGATTATTGTTTAATACAGAACAAGCTTGGATTGGTATTTCGGCGAAACACTTGAACAGACCAAATATTTCGTTGACATTAACTGGAAATGTTCCGTTAGAAACGTTTTTCTCCATAAGTGCTGGATACGAATTTTTAGTAACCGATTTTATCGATGTGCGTTTTTTACCATTTGAAACGCGTTTGATGATTACAGGAAACTACATGCATCAAGGTCGTTTTAATCGTTTTGACTTAGGAACTTCGCTTTCGGTTGGTCGTTTATTTTTAGGATCGACATTAGTGACCAATCCTTCAAAAAATAGTGGAAATAGTCATTTATTAACGTCTGTAAATGTGTTTACAGGTTTGCAATACACAAACTTCCGTTTTGGAGTTTCGTATGACTTTAATACTTCAAGAATTGGACGAACTGGCGGTGTATATGAACTTTCATTAACGTATCAATTTGACTCAGAAACGAAAAGATGTTATGGTTGTCCTGATTATCAAAAATAATACAATTCGCTCTTTATGAGTTTAAAAAAAAGATCATACAAAAAACTATTTTTTAGTATAGGATGTATTCTCATCCTGCTATTTTTAGTGTGGTCATCACTTATTTTAATTTCTATAGTATTACTCTTTTTACTGGATTCAGTTACGTTAAAAATTCTAGCTAACTTCATCAAAAAGAAGATTCCTTCAGGAGTTTATCAAGTTTTAACATATGTGTACAGCATACTTTTATTTGTAATCGTAATTACGTTTGTACGTACCTTTTTCTTCGATATATATTACGTTCCATCAAGTTCTATGGAAAAAACCTTATTGCCTGGCAATTATGTGTTGGTCAACAAAATAACCTATGGTACAAAAATACCTGCCAATTTTGGAGATATTCCTGTGGTGGGTTCACTTTTAAATCCATCATATACTCCTGTAAAACACAATAGATATAGGCAATTAAAGGCGTTTAAAGACTTAAAAAGAAACGATATTGTTGTGTTTAAATCGGTGGAAGAGAAGAAAAACACGTTGCTAATTAAGCGATTGATCGGCATGCCTGGTGATACGTTACAAATTAAAAATACTACAGTTTTTATCAATGAAAAACTAGTGCCTGAACTTCCGCTTTTTTGCTACCGTTATGTAGATCATAAAGGATTGTTTTCTATACTATCAAATAGAGAGTTCGATTCCATTTCGACTACCGAAAAAAATACATTGCAAAAAGTTGTGTATGGCAAAGTTTTCAAATCAGAAACGATATTTCCAGCTTCTAAAAAAGGCGAATGGACTGTTGATAATTATGGTGCAATTGTAATTCCCAAAAAAGGGTTGACTATTACGCTAACCAAAGAAAATATTGCCTTGTATCAAGCTTGTATTCGTGATTTTGAAAATGAAGAAAACGTGCTTTCCAATCAAAATGAAGCAACATATACTTTTAAACAAAATTATTATTTTGCAGTAGGTGATAATCGTCATAACTCTATTGATTCTCGCATGTACGGATTTATTCCTGAACGTTATATTCAAGGAAAAATGGTAATGGTACTTCTTTAAAAAAATCATCTTTTTCTTAACGTAAAAACAGGCAAATACAATAGAATTCCAAGTAAAGAAAAGAGTAATCCACCAATAGTTCCGATTCCTAAAGCAAACCAAAATACTTCGCTTTGTCCATCTTTTATAAATGGAATGAATCCTAATATAGTGGAAATAATGGTGAAAAGTATTGGAATTATTTTTTGCTGAAACGCTTCTACATACAACAACATTCGATCACGATTTGGAAATTGTTTTTTTAAGATATTAAATCCATTTACAATAAAAATAGAAGCATTTACCGTAATTCCACTTAATAAGATAAAACTTGCCATGCCACCTTGATCAAAGTTAAATTCGAAGAGATAAAAGGTTAAAAACACACCAATAAATGATACAGGAATGATGCTTAAAATGATAAATGGTTGTGTAAAACTTTCAAATAAAACGGTGCAAATAAGATAGATAATTCCCATGATCAAGAGTAACAAGTAAACGTAATTTGTGGTGTCTTTTGGATTATTATACCAATTCTGATCTGAAAAATCAAATGTGTATCCAAGTGGTAACTTTTTGTTGAGTTCTTTCAGTTTGTCATAGACCAATTGTGATCCAAATTTTGAAGCGCCAACATACTGAAATTCAACCAATCGGACATATTCTTGGTTTTCTTTATAGATACTTTCTGCTTCACGCTGTTTCTGGATTGTCGCCGTATTTTTTAAGACTATTGGAACGTTTTCCGCATTAATTATTGTGTTTTCAATATGCCAACGTTGCGCGTTTTTTGAGGTTTTAGACACAAATCGAATTGGCGTATATTCACCTTCAATATTTAAAAATAGATCGTGTCTTTTGGAAAGTGTCAACGCTTGTAATCCCGAGAATACTTGTGAAGGTGTAACATTGGCGCGTGCTAGTTGCTCTTTGTTGAGTGTAAAAAGATATTCATAGGAAATATTTTTGCTTCTACGACTATTTTCGCGCACTTGCACATTTTTGATTCGCGTATTTTTTTCAAGCATTATTTTGAGCGTATCTGCCCAACTATTCAACATATCATAGTTGTATCCTTTTCCTTTTAGTGAAAAATCTATGAGCGTTGTAGTACTATTTCCTGCTCGAAATCCATTTCCAACTCCGTAAATATTCCACGAAATTCCACCAAAATTCTTTGTTTTAGCAATGAGTCTAGATTTTAAAATGAACGGAAAATCTGTTTCTTTATACGCTTCTTTAAATGTGATTTCTATAAACGCATTGTCAGGATTGTACACAGAAGTTGTAAATTGTTGTAACTCTTTGTACGCCTGCAAATCGTTTTCAAGCATTAAAAATACCTCATTCATTTGATGCACAGTAGCGCCTTTTTCCATAGCTGCATGCACAAAAAGCTTGGTTTCTTCATTTTCTTCATAAAAAGAAGCATCAAATACATAGTGAGAAAACAATCGGAACGATCCGCCCAAATACCGATCGACATACGGACGCAAATTTTCTTTGTACCAATCGTTTCCAATAGAAGAATTATATGCTTTTTCATACCAAGTATCATTCTTTTCCAATTGCTGTGGCAACATAAAAAAAGGAATTCCAAATACTAAAATGATGATGATAATGACCGTTTTTTTAAACCGAATTAACACTAAAATCAGTTTGTAATACAACGTATAAAATGTATTGTGCAAAAGAACTCGCGGATTTTTTTCATCAGTTATTGTTAAGCAGATTTTTTCCAACAAAGCAGGAATTAAGAACAACGCAACGAGTAGCGAAACTCCTAAATTAATGATGATTACATATGCAAAATCGATTAAATTTACTTTATGATGATCTTCCAAAAAATAAATAACCGACAACGCGCCAATAGTGGTTAGTGTAGATGCAAGAATAGGCAAAAACACACTTTTATGATGTTTGTTTCGAATGTGATTCATCATCACAATGCTATTATCAATAATAAGTCCTAACGAAATCGTAATTCCTGCAAGTGAGTACAATTGCAATTGAATACGAAACGCATAATAGAGTATAAATGCAACGCTGATATTTGCGATAATTGAAAGTAAAGTAATAAAGAGATATTTGAAACTTCTACTGACCAATAAAATGAAAACGAATAGAATAAATATTGTGTACAATGTTCGTTCGTATACTTTGTTGAGTTCTTGTTGTAAATACGTTGTACTATCGTATGTTTTTACAATTTCATAATCGGTTGGCAACTGTTTTTCGAGTGTTTTTAGCTTGGTTTGCACTTCTTTAGCCAATGCTATGGTATTTGCATTTTTAGTAGCATACATAGCAAGTGTAATGGCGTCTTTTCCGTTGACACGATAATAATTTTGGTGTTCTTGTGGTGTTTTCCGAATCTGAGCAACATCATCCAAATAGATAATTTTAGCTGTTACTTTTTGTATCGGAATATGCCAATCTGTAGTTGCTATTTTGGGTTGAATGGTTAAGGTACTAAACGCATCTTGATAGTGTACATTTCCTAACGATTCTTTGGTGAAGTATTGTTGCAAAGCGAAAATTAAATCTTGTTTGGTAAGTTTTAGGAGTTGAAGCAACTCGTTGTCATATACAATTTGATATTCTAAAGGTGTTGCGCCATATAACTGTACCTGATCTATATTTTTAATAGCGCCAAGCGTAGGAATTATTTGTGAGTTTACAACTTGTTGAATGACTTCCGTACGTTGCAACGCATTGATACTATAGCTAACAAAAGCGCGTTGTTGTTCATCATTTGGTGTATTGATCCGAATGGTAGGATAGGAAGTTTGTATAGGAAGTTGCTTGTACAATTGCCGAATCATGGTTGCAGTTTCAAATCGGGCGACATCAATATCCGTGTGTTTGTCAAAGTTTAAGGTGATGTAGCCATGATTTTCGGCACTTTTAGATGCGATAGCTGAAACTCCTTCTAATCTCGCAAAACCAGCTTCCAAAACGGAGGAAACGTCGCGTTCCAATGTATATGCAGTGGCAGTTGCTAACGAGTAATTGACTGTAATTGACGGAAGTTTTGAATTTGGATACAATTGCAATCCTATTTTTGGCAACAAAAACAGACCAACAACAGTTAGTATCAAAAATATGACTTGTATTTTAAAGGAAGAAATCTTCATCTTTTACATACTGTGCAAGCAAATTTTACAACGTAAAACCATGTCACAAGTACTTTTACTACAAGATATAGAATTTATTGACATCCTAAGACTACAAGTCGCCTTAAAGCATAAAAATTACACTATTAACTGTATATCAATACTATATAATATATTTTTATAGAAATACCTTACTTATTAAAAGGTCATTTATTCTTTTTGTGTAAAAAAATAAACTACATTGGAAGTATAACCAAACTAATTATTTTAAAAACCAACAATTATGAAAAAAAGAATTTTCACAGTTGCTTTCGTAGCAGCTTTCCTGTTTTCAGGAGCGTTATTATTTCAAGTTGAAAGTGCAGATGCACAAACTTCTACAGATGCACAAGCTCAAGACAGACTAGGAAAATGGATTAAACTTTACGGTGGCGGAAGCGAGCCATACAAAGAAGAATGTTTCCAACACTACACTGATGAATGTTTAGTTGGTGATACCAGAGAAATTAAAGTTGTTGACGCAGGGCCAGCTACACCAGTTAACAATTAATTTATTTTCATCATATATATACTATATGAAAATTCACAACAGCTAAAGAAAGGGTAATTTCTTTAGCTGTTTAGCTATGCTGTAAATTTTGATCTACTAATTCTTTACACTTTTATTACATGAAAAAAAAATTCAATAGCTTTCTAATACTTTCTATCCTATTACTATCATTTTCCTGCAAAAAAGACAACACTTCACACACCAAAAATTATACACATACAATCGTTATTGAAGACTCATTAGATATTCGAATGCCAGCATCTGTAGGTATTTCATTTTTTAAAAATGATTTTAAAGATGCTATTCTATATGGATTACAAAAAAATGAAATTATCAAAGTAGATATCAAAGCAAAAAAAATAGCGGGTAAAATTAAAATTCCTGACTTTTATATAACTTCAAAATTATCATCAATTCATGTGATTACCAAAGACAGTATTTTAGTCACTGATGCTGAAACTTCTTTTCTTTTGATAAATGATAAAGGAGAAGTCTTAAAAAAATATGACATCACAGAAAATTCAATACTTCCCGAAAATAGTCAGATCATTTCAATACTTCCACAAATTAGACTTCAAGAAAGTCAACAAAATGTATATTTTCCAGTGTTGCATTACGCGTATTTGGTACAACCTTGGGAATATAAAAACAGTAACCGAATTGGTGTATTAAATTTAGCATCTGAAAAAGTGACCGATTTTATCATTCCAACCGCAAAAAGCGCCGCGTTGTCAAAAGGTTACAATTATCCTGACGATGTGATGGAGCCAAATCTGACCGTTACAAATACGAACATTCTAGTTTCGTATCCGTATGATGATACTATTGAAATTTTTGATCTTTCGGGAAAATTCCTTTTTCGTAAAAAAATAACCAGTAAGTACATTTCTGAAATTCCAGCACCTATGAAGAAAGAAGCTTATAAGGTTCAGCAAAAAAACTGGAATTATAGAATAACAATGCCTTTTTACGATAATATAAATTATCATGAAGCTATTGGATTGTATTCACGTATTACTCATCATGAGCAAGCTTTAAAAATGAGCAATGGAAAACTCAACAATGGAAGCAAAAGAACTTCTTCAATTATCTTGATGGATTCAGAATTTAATATCGTTGGCGAAACGTTATTTGAAAACGGTTCACTTGGTGTTTATAAATCGATTCCGTTGCCCGATGGTTACCTCATTGCTCCAAATGAAGAATATTGGAACTACGAAGATCAATTGATTTACACGAGAAAATATAAAATTGAAAAATTATGAGCAAATATATATTCATATCGTGTTTATGTATTTTTCTCATTGGCTGTGCTTCCAAAGAAACTACTTGTGAATTCTATGAAGGTTTTGCGTTCTATATGAAGAATGAACACCGTATTGAAATTGCTAAAAAACCCGCTACTATTTATTATTTAATGCCACTCAGCGGTTGTGAACCTTGTGTAGCTTCCAACTTGGAAATGTTGGCTTCCATCCCAAAAAGTGATTCATTGCTTATTATTTTTGTAGGAATTTCAGAAATGCAACAATACAATGATGAAGCAGCAACTTTGAAAAAACAACACAATTATGTAGAAGACATCGATCGAAATATCTATTCGTATGAAACAGATTTTGGGAAACCTTTGCTAATTCATATTGATAAAAAAAACTGCTACTATTACGAAGAAATTACAGATTTGGAAGTTGAAGACGCAAAAATATATTTAGAAAAACACCATGAATAAAGCATTGCTATATACGATTGTATGTTTACTTTGTATCTCATGTGCAAAGCAAACCGAAACGACTTCTTTTGATGAAAAAGGACAAGAAACAATACGAACAGTTGCACGATTGACTGTTGAAACTGTAAAAATTGATAGCGCTATTTTTCAAAAACAAATTATAGCGAACGGCATTGTTGAAGCATTGCAAAAAAGCGAACTTCGATTTAAAATAAGTGAGCGTATTGCAAATATTCGTATCAAAAATGGAGCCTTTGTGCACAAAGGAACTTTGCTAGCAAGCTTAGACAATGAAGTCTTAAAAAATCTATTGGAAAAAGCTCAAATTGACTTAGAAAAAGCAAAACGAAATTTTATTGAAGAGAAAATAAATTATGGTTTTGCAGGAGTTGAAAATGATAAAATTGATCCTGTAAAACTCAAATATATGTACTTACGAAGCGGCTATACAGAAGCTAAAAACACGCTAGAAAGTGCTCAAATTCGCTACAATCAAACTTTATTAAAAGCTCCTTTTAGCGGCGTTATTGCTAACTTGGAAAGTAAAACTGGCGATTTTGTGACTTCTGGAGATATTTTTTGTACAATCATCAATAGAAAACAATTGGAAGTTTCTTTTTCTGTGTTAGAAAACGAAATTCCTTTTCTGGAAATTGATCAGAAAATTGCGGTAACTTCTTTTGTAAATGATGAGATGAACTATGAAGGAATGATCACGGAAATTAATCCGTTAGTTGATAAAAATGGGCTTGTAAAAGTAAAAGGAACTATTCAAAAATCAGACACTTCTTTGTTTGACGGAATGCATGTTAAAATACTCATTTACAAACCATTAAATAATTTTTTAGTGATTCCACGAGAAGCTGTTGTGTTTCGTGAAGATAAAGAAATTGTGTTTACTTCAAAAAATGGCAAAGCCAAGTGGAATTATGTCGAAATTTTAGACGAAAACAGTAAAAGTTATGCGTTGCAAAAAGGACTGAAATATGGTGATACAATTATTGTTGCAGGAAATATGAATTTATCGCACGATGCTAAAATTTCGCCTGTTTTCAGATCGAAAAAAGAAGAAAATTTACGCTAATGGTTCGGTTTTTAATACAAAAACCCATTGCTGTTTTTATGGTAACATTTGCGTTGCTACTTTTAGGAATTGTTGCTTCACAACGCATTCCAACTTCTTTATTACCCGACATCGATATTCCTGAAATTACCGTACAACTTTCCTATCCAAATAACACGGCGCGCCTATTGGAAACCAATATTGTCAGACCATTGCGAAATCAGTTGTTGCAAGTTGCCAATTTAACCGATATTGAAACACAATCCAGAGACGGAATTGCTACTCTAAAACTTCGTTTTGCATACGGCACTAATACAGATTATGCGTTTATTGAAACCAATGAAAAAGTAGACGCGGCGCTCAATCAATTGCCGCGCGATTTAGAACGACCAAGGGTTTTAAAAGCTTCTGCAACCGATATTCCTATTGTAAATTTGACGGTTTCCCTAGCGGAAAACTACTCAGACGAACGTTTCTTAGAACTTAGTGAATTTACAGAAACCATCATCAAAAAACGAATTGAACAGCTTCCCGATATTGCTTTGGCTGATATGAATGGACAAGCACAACCTGAAATTATTATTACACCATATCAAGACAAACTGAACAGCTTAGGAATGACGAATGAAGTGCTTGTGAATGCAATTCAACGTAATAATTTTGAGCTAGGAAATTTAACGATTCAGAATGGAATTTATCAATACAATTTTATCTTTAAAAATCCTTTACGTACGCAAAAAGACATTGAAACTATTTACTTGAATATTCATGGTAAAATTTTTCAATTAAAAGAATTAGCAAGCGTTTCCATCAAATCACAACAAGCGCGTGGATTAACGTATTACAACGGAAAACGTGTTATTGTGTTGGCAATTATAAAACAGGCCGATGCCAGAATGTACGATTTAAAAACGTCGTTAGAAACGCTGATTCAAGCTTTTGAAAGTGATTATCCTGAGCTAGATTTTGCAACAAATCAAGATCAAACAAAACTGCTACAATTATCAATTGACAACTTAAAATCGAGTTTATGGATTGGTAGTGTTTTGGCAATTTTGATTCTATTTTTCTTTTTGAAAGATGTAAAATCGCCATTAATTATTGCTGTTAGTATTCCAACTTCTATACTAATAAGTGTACTTTTTTTATATCTTTTTGGACGTTCTATCAATATTATTTCACTTTCGGGATTGATTCTTGGTGTTGGAATGATGATTGACAATTCGATCATTGTTATTGATAATATTACGCAAAAATTAGAGGCTAATTATACGTTGCTTGAAGCTTGTGTTGAAGGAACAAATGAAATAATAACACCATTAATAAGTTCCGTATTGACAACGTGTTCGGTGTTTTTACCATTACTTTTTTTAAGTGGAATTACAGGCGCTTTATTCTTTGACCAAGCGTTGGCTGTTTCTATCGGATTGGGTACATCGTTGTTGGTTTCTATTTTTCTAATTCCTCCAATTTATAAGCAATTAAAAAGTAAAAACATACAATTAAAAACCACTTTTCGTTTTCAAACACAACATGTAGATACTTGGTATGAAAAAGGATATCGTTTTTTCTTTGCAAAAAAATGGATGGTGTATGGAATTTCCATTGGAAGTATTTGTATTGCTTTTGTATTATTTACTATCATGAAATATGAACAATTGCCTGAAATTGCAGCTAATGAAACGGTTGTCACTATTGATTGGAATTCACAAATTAATGTGCATGAAAATCAACGTCGGATTCAAACTCTTTTTGAAGATATTCCTACAGCAACAACCGTTTTTTCTCAGGTTGGTGAACAACAATTTTTAGTACAACAAAATAATGTAAAAAGCCTTTCGGAAGCTTCTATTTATCTTAAAGCAACTTCTGCCAAAGAAATTATTCGCATCAAAAAACAATTACAGCAAAAGCTGAAAGCGAACTACAAAAATGTTGCTTTTCGTTTTGACAAACCAAAAACCATTTTTGAATATATTTTTAATACAGAAAGTCATATGCTTGTTGCGGAAGTGTTTTCAAAAGATAGACTTGAAGTTCCAAAAGAGGAAAACCTCAACGAAATTCAGAAAATTTTAAATCAAAAATCTATTACTAAAATTCCATTACAACAGACCGTTTCTATTGAAGTTATGCATGAAAACTTAGCGTTGTACGAAGTGAATTATAACAGATTGATTGATGAACTCAAAACTACGTTTAGTCAAAAGTTTATTGATGATTTAAAAACGGCAAAAAAGTTTATTCCTATCAAGTTAAATTACAACGTTGCTAACGTGGAAAATGTGATCAATCGGTTGTTTGTGAGAAATGATAATGGTGTTTATATTCCTATTAAAAATTTAATCAAACTAAAACAAATTCAACAATACAAAACGATTACTGCCAACAGAAATGGTGAATATATTGGTTTTCCAATGCAACCTGAAACTACAATAGAAACTACAATCCAAAACGTACAAGCCAATGTTAAAAATCATCCAAATTTTAATGTCCGTTTTTCTGGTAGTTGGTTTTCTCTTCAAGAGTTACAAGAAGAGTTGTTACTCGTTATTTTAGTTGCGGTTTTGTTGTTGTATTTTATTATGGTTGCACAGTTTGAATCGTTATGGCAACCATTGATTATTATACTTGAAATTCCTATTGATATTGGCGGCGCTTTACTCCTACTTTGGCTATTTGGCGAATCGATTAATATGATGGCTGTTATTGGAATGATTGTGATGTGTGGTGTGATTATTAATGATAGTATTTTAAAAATTCACACGATAAATTTGTTACAGAAACAAGGTTTCTCTACTGAAGACGCTATTAAAAAAGGTGGAAAATTACGTATTAAACCTATTGTAATGACTTCGTTGACCACTATTTTGGCGTTGCTTCCTTTTCTTTTTATGAGCGGCTTAGGAGCTACTTTGCAAAAACCATTAGCATTGACCGTTATTGGCGGAATGATCATTGGAACATTTATAAGTTTGTATTTTATTCCGTTGACTTATTTATATCTACATCAACGTTTTAAAAAGTCTGAAAGTTAGGGTTTGATTTTTCAAGATTTCTTCTTGTTTAATTTGATAAATACTGATCTTTTATCTGAACAATTGTTAGAAAATAAAACAGCAACTAAAACTTAATTTAATTGCTGTTTTACAAATATTTATGATTGAAAATTAGTTTAGCAACTAATCTGTACCATTACCCAAATTTTTAATTTTTATTCAAATCTCATAACTATTTCATTTCTAGTACGATCCCTTATAAGGAACATATTATTTTAAAATAGGCGTAGAGATTGCACGGAAGACTTTTTCAAGACTTCCCATTTTTAGCTTTATTTTAGAGTTTGAATATCAAAACTCTAAGTTGTTTATTTCTAAGTAATTCCCATAATTGGGACAGTTTATTGTGAAACTATCTCGGAGGTTGCATTGCATCACAAATAATTGTATATCAATCACTTACACCAAATAACGAAGAAAGACGGCAATCAACATTTAAGTTAATCGCTGTCTTTCAGTTTTTTATATTTCAAATTAAAGCTATGCTCTAATTTACACCATTACCATTGTTAGGTAAAATATTTACCCCATTACGTATAAACTTCCTTAATTGAACAAAATTTCCATCTTTAAAATTAAACCTTAAATAGCCATATTTCTTAGAGAAGAATAAAGAATTTAATGGATTATTAAAACCATTATAGTAATTATCAATATTATTTACTTTATAACATTTACCTAATAAATTATCTTCATATATAAAATCTTCCATTTTTTTTATAGGAACAAAAATATTATAATTAGCTGGTGGCTTATATTCTGAAAAACCTATATAGGCACTATCATTCTCTCTGCCTATATAAACTAAGCTAATGTTTCTTTTAAATAATATTGGTTTAGATTGAACTATTGTTGGTGCATCATTATTTAATTCTCCTCTTGAACTATTAATTTGATGTTTTTCTGAAAAGAATTTATAAGGGGTTATTTCTTTAGCATTTCGAGTATTACTCTCTCTAACATTAATTGTATCAATTTTGCCATTAGAATTTTCAAAAATTAAGATATCCCCTTTTTTATAAGGTTGCCAATCATAATCACTATGATCAAGTTTATACACCTTACAAGATGTAAATATTAATAGCAAAATCATTAATAAAGCTTCTTTTTTTGTTTTTAATACTTTCATTCTTTTTTAGCTTTTGAAGGGTCAAGACTAATTTCCTTACACTTGCCCGGATTATTTTTACAAAAATTGTTTAAAACAGAAATTATATGTTCTTGATTGTCTGTTGATTTATGACCACCAAAATTACCTAATGGACCTCCTGCTTTTGGTTGTCCTTCACCTCCCATAATATCTCTATTAGAAAAATAACTTACATTCCTAATTCGCCCGAAATGCTTACCTCCGTTAAATAAATTAATTACCCCAAACCCTTCTCCAGATATTGCATCACTTGGATGACTAAATTGAAAGGATTGGATTCCTTCTGGCGTAGTTATGTTCTTTCCTTGATGTGGTGTTATATAGTAAATAACTTCTATATTAAATAAAGAATTTCCATCTGCATCTTTATAGGTTCTTAGTTGGTCTGCAAATCCTGCTGCATGTGCACCACCTTGACTGTGAGATACTATTCTTATAGCTTCTCCATCTTGAAGGTTAACTTTTCCTTTTTTATATCTTCTATAAAATTGTCTTGCATTTCTTCTCCCTTGACGCATTCTTCCATTAGCACTACTCCAATTCCCTGCTGAACCACTTGTAAATAAATGATTATTATCATTATGCATTGAAGCAAAAGTGTTAATTAGATTTGTTGGTTTACCAAATGAGTTTTTATTGGTCGACCAATATCCTTTTTTACCATATAAACCGTATTGAGTCTTATGCCATCCTGTTCGTCCCCAGAATTGTTGGTCATTTCCAAGGATAGGGCTTCTTAATCCTCCAACGAATATTATTAATCTGCCATCAGGATCAATTGCATTGACAACGTTGTTAGCAACATAAGAATATGGCGATAAATTTGTGTACTTTTCTTGTCATTAAGGAAAGTTGTAAGTCATCATAAAATTGCTCAAATAACTTAAAGAGTTCTTTATTTTATAAAAGTATCGCCATAAAAAAAGCCACTATTTCTAGTGGCTTTTAAAAGCTTTGCTCCTCCTCAAAGACTCGAACTTTGGACCCTCTGATTAACAGTCAGATGCTCTAACCAACTGAGCTAAGGAGGAGTGTTATTGCTTTTTGCGGTTGCAAATATATGCTATTTTTTATTTCGAACAAATATTTTATTTAAATTTTTAAAAGTTTTTTACTCTATTTATGGAGTTCCTTTAATTAGGTTCCAAATATCATTTCTAAAAATTAAGACTATTAAGTAAATTAATGATTATAAAATTCACAATTTTCTATATTTTCATCACCTTTCTATGTGGTATTTTTTTAATATCTCAAAAGCAAAATGAAAATTTTTTCTTATCAAAAAAAGTAATAATTTCGCTCTTTATTTAGTAATATTTTGTCTTAATTAAATTTTAGAAAATGAAAAAATTAAACTCAAAACTTCTTTTAAAGAAAAAAACTATCTCCAATCTTAACGACAAGTTAAGTGGAGGAAATGCTGAAAGTGTTACAGTGTTTACTATATTTCTCTCGAAATATTGCGGCACAGCTAATTGCTCTGCTTTATGTGGTGAAACAACATTGTGTCAAACAGATAAAACCTGTTGGTATTGTGATACTGATCTGTGCGCATAGAAATATTATTTCCCTATGCTTTTTCAGAGAAAAGTATGGGGAAATTATTTAATTAAATTCCATATATCATTTCCAAAGATGACCACCATTAAACTCATAATGAGCACAAAACCTATAATTTGACCAATTTCCATCACTTTTTGAGATGGTGCTTTTCCCACAATCATTTCATATAGTAAAAACATTACGTGTCCGCCATCTAAAGCTGGTATTGGAAGAATGTTTAAAAAGGCTAACCATACAGAAAACATTGCCATGAAACTCCAAAAGAATTGCCAATTCCAAGTTGTAGGCATAATTTCTACAATTCCAATTGGTCCTTTTACTTTTTTGTATCCTTGAATTACTGGGTTAAAGATTAGTTTGAATTGTTTTACTTGACGAACTAATACATTAATCGTTTCTTCAAATCCTCTAGGGACCGCTTCGAAAAAGCCATATTCCTTTGTAATAAATAGTTTTTGCTCTGCCAATGACATATTTTGTCTAACACCTAATCCTAAACTATCTGAAAGGCTTGCAGTAATATCAATTACTTGATTTTGTCTTTTAACTTTTAACGTAATTGTATTTCCTGCGCTTTTTTCTATTTCTTCTGTGAATTCATCCCAAAATTCTAGTGATACATTATTGGCTGTAATTACTTCATCGCCAGCTAAAATCCCAGCTTCTTTTGCATTAGTGCTATCGATGACTTCACCAATAACTAGTGAATTGTATCGCGGAATAATTATTTGTTGTCCTCGGCGTTCTAATGCTGCTTTTTTTCCTTCATCACTTAATGGTACTGTAATTTCTTTTCCGTTACGCATTACCGTAACTTCATCACCAAGTAATAAGTCCATATTTAGGTACTTATCTAGCTTTTCAACAGCTTTTCCATCTATGGCAACAATATTGTCTCCTGTTTTTAAACCAATTTTTTCACTGACGCTGTCAAAATACAATCCGTGTTCTATTTTGTTTACAGGAATGTAATTTTCACCGTAATATGTAAATAATGCAATGTAGATAAACCAGGCAAGTAAGAAATTCACAATAACACCACCTAACATGATGATTAGTCGTTGCCAAGCTGGTTTTGAACGGAATTCCCACGGTTCTGGTGGTTTTTCCATTTGTTCTTTATCCATGCTTTCATCAATCATTCCAGCAATTTTGACATATCCTCCAAGTGGAAGCCATCCAATACCATACACTGTATCTCCAACTTTCTTTTTCACTAAAGAAAACCAAGGATCAAAAAATAAGTAGAATTTCTCTACTTTAGTTTTAAAAAGCTTTGCTGGTATAAAATGCCCCAATTCATGAAGAATGACAAGAATTGATATGATTAGAATAAACGATGTAATCTGAATAAATACTCCCATTTAGGTATAAAATGTTTATAGAACGCACAAAAGTAAGCTTTTATGATAACTTAAAAAAGGGTGAAACCTACCTATATGTGTTTTTTGAAATATTTAAAATGGAAATAGTGAATACTAGTGACCTATTTTTCAAATGAAACTGCCGTAGTTTTGCGTGTTGTATCTTCTAATGTTGGCTTAATTTCAAAATCTGCAACTGCCTCAATATCAACACCAATAGTATTGTTTTTTGATATTAAATCAAATTTAGGATCTAAAATAATAGTTGCAATTTCAAAACCAATAGTTAGTGTATATTCCTGACCGTTGAAAGTATTGTCTAAAGTGATCAATTTTTCTTCTCCTTGTGTTCCAACTATTAAAAAAGGTACGTTCATTTCAAAATAATCAACTTTTCTGTTTGATTGTTCTTGATTTACTTTGATACTAAGTCCATCTTTTTCAGATTGATACCAAGCTACATCATATGAAGGATATCCTTCTCCGTAAATCCAATCGTTGAAGAACTCTGTTAAATCTTCTCCACTTGTGTTTTCTAAATGTGTTTTTAAATGATCAGTATTTGCATATCCGTATGCTAATTCTTCATCATTTAAATAATTTCTAATTCCTTTGAAAAATGTCGCATCACCCAACTTAGTACGTAACATATGAATTACCATAGCGCCTTTGTTATACGTCAAGCGTGAACTAAAAATACGTCCAACATTGTCTAGTTTTTCATCTTTTACATATACTGATCCATTTCTAGATGTTGTAATGTTAGCAACTTTTCCACGTTTCCAGTTGATAAAATCTTCTTCTCCATCTAAATGATTTTCTACCAAACCAGATAAATACGTTGCAAAACCTTCATTTAACCAAATATTATTCCATGAGTCACACGTAACTTTATTCCCAAACCATTGGTGTGCTAATTCATGTGCAATTAACGATCTACTAAAATTCCCCATAAAAGAAATTGTAGAATGCTCCATTCCGCCACCATATGAAAATTCGGCATGACCATATTTTTCATCTTTATAAGGATAATCTCCTAATAAATCTTGAAATAAATTCATAATCTCAACCGTTACTTTGGTGTATTCTTCTGCTTTCTCTCTTGATTCTGGATATACATAATTTACGATATCAAAACTTGACCCGTCATTTTCAATTGTCTGCGAAAACACTTCGTAGTTTGTTACCGCTATTCCTATTAAATACGAAGGAATTGGGTAATTATGTTGCCAATGTGTAGTTACTAAATCGCCAGTAGTTTGCTCTGAAATAATCATTCCATTTGAAACAGCTTTGTATGCTTTTGGCGCAGTAATAATAACATCTATCTGATCAATTTTATCATTTAAATCTTGCTTACATGGCCACCAATCTCTTGATCCGAAAGGTTCTGATAATGTGTATAAAGCAGGTGTATTGTTGTGTGTAGTTGTTACGAATCCGTCACCATCAGCATTTTTGTTTGGTATTCCTTCGTAAATAATGGTTACTTTTTCTGTAGCGTTTTCACAAAGTCCATTTTTAAATGTAATAATTAATTCATTGTTTTCATGTGTGAAAGCCAACTCTTCTGTTGCAGTAGTTACGGAAAATACTTCTAAGTTATCCGATAAATCAAAAACTATTGTATCTGTATTTTCCAACGCTCTAAACTCGGAGGTTACCTGTCCTTTAATATAATGTTTTGCTGGATCTACTTCTAATTGAAGCTTGTGGTATACTAAGTCGTACGAAGCTGTATGTTCGTTTGCTTCAAACTGTTGCAACTGTGCTGCTTTGTTATGTTCTCCTTTTACCACGTCAATTAATTCTGCTCCTGATTGTGCGCTAACGATAAAAGTACATAAGAAACCAATGGCTAAAATGGTGTTCTTCATAGTAGTAAGTTAGATTTGGGACAGACAATATAGGAATTTTTTCCAGTGATAAATAAAAATCGTAAATTTGCACAGGGTTTTTTCGATGAATACCCCAAAATAAATCGATGAACAGTAATTTTTTACGTTAAACGGACTTCTATGTTATCATTTTTCAGCAAATACAGACTTTTTGCTATTGTAATGCTTTGTCTATCAGCAATTATCATTATACTTTTCTACACAGCACTTAAACGAAAAAACACACTTCCTATATATCAACCTACTAATGTAAATGTCGAATTAGTTGACAATTCCATACAACATATAAGTAAATATCATAAAATAAATGATTTTTCTTTAACGAATCAGAACGGTGAAACTGTTACACAACAGACGTATAACGGTAAAATTTACGTTGCCGATTTCTTTTTTACTACTTGTGCAACCATTTGTCCTATTATGACAAAAAACATGGCAGACATTCAAAAAGAAATCATGGATGATGAAGATATTATGTTATTGTCACACTCCGTAACTCCCGAAATTGATACGGTAGCGCAACTAAAACGCTATGCTATTGAAAAAGGAGTCAATGATAAAAAATGGAATTTGGTTACAGGTGATAAAAAACAAATTTATGACTTGGCACGTAAATCATATTTAGCCGTAAAATCGCAAGGAGATAATGATTACGGAATGGTGCATACGGAAAATTTTATGCTCATTGATAAAGAACGTCGCATTCGTGGTTTTTATGATGGTACTAAAAAAGAAGACATTGAAAAGCTACTAGAAGACATTGAAATCTTAAAAAAATCATACAAATAAACGTTTTTCTACACGGAAGTTTTCTAACTTAACTTTTTAACTTATTTTTGCTTCTTTAAATTTAATCTAAATAAAGAATGCAAACTGTAGCAGATTTAAAAAAAGGAGAAAAAGCAATCATTCTTGATTTCTCTGTTGATACAATTCCGCTAAAACTCATAGAAATGGGTTGCCTTCCCGGAAACGAAGTTGCATTGGTACAAACCACTCTTTTTAATGGTCCTTTATTTTTAACGATTAATGGAAGTAATATTGCAGTGCGAAAAGATACTGCCAAGCAAATTCTAATAGAAAAAATATAATCCTATGCGCGCATGAGTGATTCAATGATACAAGTAGCATTAATAGGAAATCCAAATACAGGAAAAACATCATTATTCAATCATTTAACTGGATTGAATCAGAAAGTTGGAAACTATCCAGGGATTACGGTTGATAAAAAAACAGGAACGTGCAAACTTTCCAAAACACAAAAAGCTACCATTTTAGATTTGCCCGGAACGTATAGCTTAAATGCGTCTTCTGCCGATGAAAAAATTGCCATTGATGTTTTAAATGATCCCGAAAACGAATACCATCCAGATGTTGCCGTTGTGGTTACTGATGTAGAAGAACTAAAGCGTAACTTGCTTATTTACACACAAGTAAAAGATTTAAACATTCCTGCAATTTTAGTCATTAATATGGCTGATAGAATGAAAATGAAAGGAATTACACTTAATATTCCACAATTAGAAGCTGATTTAAAAACCAAAATTGTAGTCATAAGTTCAAAGCTTCAAACTGGAATTTCTGAGTTAAAAGAAGCCATCGTACATTACAAATCAATTTCAAAAGAAGCGTGTATTCCTGCGGAACGTTTCAAACAAAATACGATCAAAAATCCTGAATTGTTAACATCGTTATCAGAAGCCGCACTTAAAAAAACGCAACATCACGAAACGGTAATTCGGTATCAATTCATCAATAATACACTAAAAAAATCATATACAATTGACAAAGAAAAAGCGTCTGATTTGCAAACCAAGTTAGATCGAATTTTTACACATAAAATCTTTGGATACGTAATTTTTGGAGTATTATTATTATTAATATTTCAAGTCATTTTTGAATGGAGTTCTGTTCCAATGGACTTTATTGATAGCACATTTGGCTCGTTGGCCGATTGGACAAAAGCAACCTTGCCAGAAGGAATGTTTACCAACTTATTAGCCGAAGGAATCATTGCTGGCTTGGGCGGAATTGTGATTTTTATACCACAAATTGCTTTTCTATTTCTGTTTATTGCCATCTTAGAAGAAAGCGGCTACATGAGTCGTGTTGTCTTTTTAATGGATAAAATAATGCGCCGTTTTGGATTGAGTGGAAAAAGTGTTGTTCCGCTAATTTCGGGAGCCGCATGCGCAATTCCTGCAATTATGGCAACCCGAAATATTGAAAGTTGGAAAGAACGACTCATTACTATTTTGGTAACTCCATTTATTACTTGTTCTGCACGTTTGCCTGTGTACGCTATTTTAATTGCATTGGTCATTCCGAGTGAACGCGTATTTTGGATTTTTAATTGGCAAGGAATTACCCTAATGGCGTTGTATATTATTGGTTTTGCCATTGCACTACTTTCAGCGTATATTTTACACAAAACCTTAAAAATTGAAAGCAAATCGTATTTCGTTGTAGAAATGCCAAAATATAAAGTTCCGTTATTTAAAAATGTAGCATTAACAGTTATAGAAAAAACAAAAACGTTTGTGTTTGAAGCTGGAAAAATCATCTTAGCAATTTCTATTATTCTATGGGTTTTAGCTTCGGTTGGTGTAAATGATACGTTTACGAATGCAGACAAAATAGTACAAACTTCTGTTACTGAAAATGGTTTCAATGAGATTCAAGAAGTTTCGTTACAAAATAAAATGATGCGTTTTGAAAAACGCTTAAAAGAAGAAGCGAAGGAAGCTAATAAAACGTTGACAGCACAAGATATTAATGCAGCTATAGCTGAAAAAACGCCTGATTTTAGACAAGCAGTTATTGATGATGAAATTGCCGCTTTAAAACTTGAAAATTCAGCCTTAGGAACCATCGGAAAAGCTATTGAACCTGCAATAAAACCACTAGGTTACGATTGGAAAATTGGAATTGCATTGGTAAGTTCGTTTGCGGCACGAGAAGTATTTATAGGAACCTTAGCTACTATTTACAGTGTTGGAAGCGAAGGTGATGATGAAACTGGAAATACAATTACTGCCAAAATGGAATCGGAAGTGCATGCCGATTCTGGAAAGAAAGTATTTACGTTTGCTTCTGGCATATCATTGTTATTGTTTTATGCGTTTGCCATGCAATGTATGAGTACATTAGCCATTGTAAAACGGGAAACAAATGGTTGGAAATGGCCAATGGTTCAGTTATTTGGAATGTCGGCCATTGCATATCTTGCAGGATTACTAGCGTATCAATTTTTAAAATAAACCAACAAAAGATGATTCAAGAAATAATAGTAGGCATCACGTTTTTTATTGCGATCGGTTTCATTATCAAGAAATTTTTCTGGAAAAAGAAAACCACAAAAACTTGTGGAAAAGACGGTTGCGGTTGTTAATTTCATCTTTATCATAAAGATAGTAACTCAATTCGAAAAACAAAGCAGCTAAATTTAAAGAAAATTCAAAACTGTTAAAACACCTTTGGTGGCATTCATTTCATTCGCTGATGTTTCTAGTCAATATCCCAAAACACGAATAGCTGTTTCTAGCCTAAAGTTTTTATGTAACATTAACGTAAATCTTGGTCGTACTCCAAAAAAAGAAATTATCACTCATGGCATATCCGTAAGATGAATTAAATCTTGAATTTTATTTAGATATTGAAAAATATCGTAAACTATAGGAATGATAGTACTATTAGAGCCTCTTTTTTATGCTTCAATTTTATTGATTGGGAATCTTTGTATTTGCAGTGCTGGAAAGAGTAGTGTTTGATGTTGGAATTATGTACATCATACTGCAAATTGCCGTTTTTATTATACTATCATTCTGAATAAAATTCTCGTTGTAGCAAAAAAATAAAAGCATAAAAAAAAGAGCGTGTTAAGCCGCACGCTCTTTTTTTGTGTCATATAGTTGATTTGTACCTTAAACAAATCAATAAAGACTATTTTTAAAATTACTCAATACGAATGTAGTTTGATTATTAATAATTTAGAATATAATTAGATTAACTAGCAAAGTTGGTCGATAAACATAGCAATTCTATAGATGAACGGTAAATTGAAAAACTTAAAATTATGTTAACTTACTGATAAACAAACAACTAATAAGCGTTAGCATTATTCTTACAAAGAACAAAAATTTGTATAAATTATCCTCTAAATAAAAAGAAATCATCTTTCATTTCTTCAATTTCGGTATCTTTATTTGTGATGATATAATCAATAGCTTTTTCCGTAAACTCCTCTCCTTTCTCTGTTAAAGAAATAATATGTTCTTCAACCGTAATCATATTGTTTTTCAATGCCAATTCTACAATAGATTTAGATCGCAAGCGTTGCCAATTAATATGTTCGTTTAAATGTTTTACATGACGTTCACTTTCTTCTGTATGATTTCGAATGTGAAGTAAAAACACCAATAACATAATTTCCGTTTTCTGTTGACGAACTTTGTAATATCCGTAAATAACGCCTCTTTTGGGTAAAATGTAAATTAACAAAGCTGTCATAACGGCTCCAGCTCCAATAATGATTATATAATCAGAAAAGATGAATTGTTCAAAAACCATTTTTATTTTATCACTTAGCGCGAATTGTGTAAAACCAGGTTCATTTAGTACTAAAGTTTGATAATATTGATGAAATGTAACACCTATTCCTGTTGCCAAACTTACTACAATTGATGTAATGATTGGTTCGTACACTAACAAGAATAAAATAGCTAAAACCGTTGTCATTGATCCAGAAATGGAAGCATCTAACAAATGTGCTAACCAATATCCTGAAATTGCAGAGAAAACGCCAAAAAAGCACGCGAGCACTAACATTTTCTTTAAATCTTTTGTGAACAGATATGCAGTTGCCGCAGGCGCAATCATAAGTGCAACAACTAATATTGGACCAACTGCATCAAACGCTCCAACAATGGTTACAGACGAAACCGTCATCAATCCGTAATGCATGATAATTGGCGAAAACCCAAGTGCGGCGGCTAATCCAGGATCAAACGTGCTTACTTTGAGTTCTTTAAAAAACATAAATAATAACACCAACGTTATCAATAAAATTATTCCAATAACCCAAATTGCTTTCGGTCCAAGATTGATGCACGAATCGGCAATTCCTTCCGTACAATTAATGAGTAACGGATCAAAAGGAGCTAAACTTAAGTCACCAACCATGACTGAATCTATATCTAAATGCACGTCGTTGGCATTTTTCGCAATCAAAATAACACCAATACTAAACAATGCAGGAAACACCAAACCAATTGCTGTATCTTCTTTTACTAAGCCTGTTTTTTGAATAAATTCGACTAAGAAAACTGTCACAATTCCTGCCAAAGCCGCCAATACAATTAATAAAGGAGAAGCTGTATCGCCAACAATAAAAAACCCAATAACAATTCCTAATAATATAGAATGACTGATGGCATCACTTATTAGCGACATTTTTCGCAATACTAAAAATGTCCCAGGAATGGCACAAGCGACTGCAACGAGCGCAACAATAATTTGTATGGTAATTTGTGCGCTATTCATGTGTATCTTTTACTTGTTGATCGTATAAATTTTCCGCCGTTTTATATCCTTTTTGTGTCATAGACCATTGTTGTCCAGAAATTTGCACATAATTTAAATCGACGAGTTCTTGTAAAGATCGTTTTGAAAATCCTTGAAAACCATTTAATATTTTAATCGAATGCGGATGTGCTATATTGCTATGATCTTTGGCAATTCCGTACATAAACGCTAGTGTTTTGTGCATTTTAATATTGTTTCTATTTTTCATGAAACGAATTTGCCTGAACAATAATCCTCTACTTGGCGAAAACACAAACGAAATTAATACCAAACTTGCGGCTACCAAAACGATAACTGGACCAGTTGGCAAGTTACTTTGACTTGCGCTAATTCCTGTTCCGACAACTCCTGAAAATGCTCCAAAAATTGCCGCTAAAGTCACCATAATACCCAAACTGTTTGTCCATTGTCGTGCGGCGGCGGCTGGTGCTAATAACATTGCGCTCATTAATACAACACCAACTGTTTGCAATCCTAAAACAATTGTAATTACAATAAATGTTGTGATTAAAATATCGATGAATCGTGTGTTGAAACCGAGTGTTTTTGCATAATCAGCATCAAATAGTAAGATTTTGAATTCTTTCCAGAATACGAGTAATATAATCAAACAAATTCCTGCTACAATTGCCATCAACCAAACATCTTTTTCCAACAACGTTGCAGCTTGACCAAATAAATATTTGTCCAAACCTGCCTGATTGGCGTTTGGTTGTTTTTGAATAAACGTCAATAATAACATTCCAAAACCAAAGAATAAGGAAAGGGTTAAACCCAACGCTGTATCTGATTTTAAATGTGTTTTTTTCGTAATTCCACGAATCCAAAACGTTCCAATTAATCCACTTATCAACGCGCCAATTAGTAAAATATATGTGTCTTTTGCGCCCATAATTAGGAACGCAATGGCAATTCCTGGCAAGGCGGCATGCGAAATGGCATCACCTAGTAAACTTTGTTTTCGCAAAACGGCAAAACTTCCTAACATTCCACAAATTGCTCCTAAAATTGCTGTTCCGAGCGTTATGGTTCGTAAAGTGTAATCTTCAAAAACAAGCGATATGTATTCTTGAATGTCTATGGTTTCTCGTTTTTAACTTGTTTTACAAATTTATTTCCATCAAAGGTTAAAAGCACTTTTTTTCCTGTAGGTTTAAAAAAGCCAGTATCATTATCCATCATAAACTCGCTATGTGTAACCGTTTTTGTTTTAATATTTACATGTAAGTCAAATTTATAGCGTCTCGGAATTTTAAAAACATAGATTGATTCATCGTTTTCAAAAATGGTCTTTCGCACTAATTTTTCATTAATCAATTCAAAATAAGTTAGGATTTTATGATGATGACCGCTTCCGTAGGTTCCGTAACCTTCAAATAAGTAGCCTTTATAAAAAGGATATATTCCCAAAATGACAGCGTCTGCAAACATATCATTTCCTTCTTCTTCGTCATCAATTGGTTTTTCATCCTGAATTGAAACTACATGTATTTCTGTATCCGATTCAAATTGAAGTAAGCTATTTATTGCATGCCAACTTCCGCCCGTGAGCGTGTCCCAACTAAAGCTTCGTATTTTGTTATCTTTTGAGGTTTCAATGTTGATATATTTACGAAGTTCTGGAAATGTATATGCCCAACTTTCTTTGCTAGAAAGTACTTTTTTTAAGGTTTTTTCAAATTGAATCGCTACTGCAGCTCTATCAATAGCTGGATCTTTAGAACGTAATTTTTTCAATACTGCAAGCACTTTTTCTTCTGCTACTTTCATGTCTGTTTGGGCAAACATTGAAAGTGAATATAAGCTTAGAAAGAATCCCAGAAAGAACGTTTTTGTTTTCATATATTTCTTCTTCTATTCTTGAACACTTACCTTATAGTTAATTCCGTAAGTTTTGGTCAAATTATCATCATTGAAGATATCTTTTACGGGACCAGTTGCAATTTTTTTTACGTTTAAAAATGTTACCCAATCAAAATATTCAGGAACGGTTTGTAAATCGTGATGTACTACAATTACTGTCTTCCCAGCTTTACGGAGTTCTTTTAATATGTTGATAATTGCTTTTTCGGTGGTTGCATCAACTCCTTGAAACGGTTCGTCCATGAAGTAAATTGAAGCATTTTGTACCAATGCTCTTGCCAAGAAAATTCGTTGCTGTTGTCCGCCCGAAAGTTGACTTATTTGACGGTTTTTAAAAGGCAACATTCCTACTTTTTCCAAAGCTTCTAAAGCGGCTTTCTTTTGTTTTTGCCCAGGACGTTTAATCCAACCGAGACTTCCGTACGTTCCCATCATGACAACATCTAACGCTGTTGTTGGAAAATCCCAATCAACACTTCCTTTTTGTGGAACATATGCCACTAAACGGCGCTGTTTTTCATATGGTTTTCCGTAAACAGAAATTGTTCCCGCAATGGGTTTAATGATTCCTAAAATGGCTTTGATCAACGTAGATTTTCCCGCGCCATTTGGCCCAACAATACACATCAAAACACTTTCCGGAATTGCTAAATCAATATCCCAAAGTACTGGTTTGTAATCGTATGCAACCGTAAGGTCATCTACTGTGATTGCGTATTTTTGTTCCATTTTTGTTTTTTTAGATGTTGGATCGCTTCGTTTTTAGGGTTTTTGTTTGTTCATTTCGACTTCGTGCAATGTATTGATTTGTTGATAAATTTTTAACTTAATCATCACTTTGAGTGATTTTTTTTTAAAATTTTGTATCGAGAAGCACTATGAAATTCGAAATACTTCTTGATACAACGAATCATAGATTCGCCGCTCGAAGTGACGTCTTGAAATTCTGAATTATTTCAGCGCATTTACAATGGTTTGTACATTGTATTTGTACATTCCAATATATGTTCCTTCTACTGTTCCTGCATCACCAAGCGCATCCGAATATAGTGTTCCACCAATAGCAACTTCATGATCTTTTGATTTTACCGCGGCTTGTAACGCTTCAATGGTACGTTTTGGCACCGAACTTTCTACAAATATTGCTTTGATATTTTTTTCAATGATAAAGTTTGCTAGTTTTTGCACATCTTGCACGCCAGCTTCCGTTGCTGTTGAGAGTCCTTGTAATCCAACCACTTCAAAGTTATGTAGTTTTCCAAAATAGTTAAATGCATCATGCGCTGTTACTAAAATGCGTTTTTCTACGGGCAATGTTTCAATTATAGCGTGTATTTCCTTTGCTAAAGCATCAAGTTTTGCAATGTATGCTTGTCCGTTAATTTCAAAGGAATCAGCATTTTCTGGATCTAATTTTTTCAATTCCGAAACCACAAATTGTGTGGCTTGCTTCCAATATCCAATATGAAACCATATGTGCGGATCGTAGCTAGAAGCAAAATATTCGGAACCTATTAAACCACTTTTATCAATTGCATCCGAAACTGCAATAGTTTTCTTTTGTTGCGTGCGCATTTTTTCGAAAATATCTTCCAGTTTTCCTTCTAAATGCAATCCGCTATAAATTATAACATCTGCATTGAAAAGTTTGCTTACATCACCTTCACTTGCTTTGTATAAATGCGGATCAACGCCACTTCCCATTAATCCTTTTACATTTACTTTATCGCCACC
Source organism: Kordia sp. (assembly GCF_965283645.1). Classification (GTDB taxonomy): domain Bacteria; phylum Bacteroidota; class Bacteroidia; order Flavobacteriales; family Flavobacteriaceae; genus Kordia. The sequence goes on from NZ_CBDIPG010000001.1 coordinate 2,860,837, forward strand.
AATATTTTTGACCATATCCGTAATCATGGTTGTTGTGGTTACAATTTTAAGTTTTCCGTCACGCTCTTTCACTTCTGTTTTACAGCTTGTTATGGCAATCACGGCAAGAAATATATATGTGTTTTTTCATTTTTATTTTTTGATATAGATATTATTCGCGATTTGTTGCGAAATCATAAATTCTTCTTTTTTAATGCGAATTTTCATAGAGTTGTCAAATGGCTCTTTATCAATCACTTTTATTTTTTTACCTAACGCAATTCCTTGTTTGTCTAAATATTTTAGAAATGATGATGAAGAATCTTTTACACCTACAATAATTCCTTTTTCATCTTTAGCTAAAGTAACTAACAACACATCTGAATGGTCAGACATGTTTCCGTCTTTATCAGGAATAGGATCTCCATGCGGATCACGCTTTGGAAAACCTAGAAATTCATCCAATTGATTGATGAGCTTTTCAGATTTTATATGTTCTAATTGTTCGGCAACATCATGCACTTCATCCCACGTAAAATTTAGTTTTTCTACCAAAAACACTTCCCAAAGTCGATGTTTTCGAATAACACTTGCGGCAATTAACTTTCCTTCTGGTGTTAATTCGGAACCTTTGTAACGTTTGTAATGTACCAAGCCTTTTTCAGATAGTTTTTTAATCATATCTGTTACAGAAGAAGCTTTGGTGTTCATTTTTTCAGCAATTGCATTCGTACTAATGCCACCTTCACAGGTATCACTAATATGATAAATAGCTTTTAAATAGTTTTCTTCCGAAAGTGTCATCATAATCATTTAATTAACAGCACAAATATACAATTTTTACTTATATGTCTTTTATTTTTTTAGACAAGACTAAAAATTAATTATATATTTGCTGAAAATTATTTTTAATGAAATTAAAATTTTGTTTATTTTTTCTATTTATTTTCTCAGCAGTCTTCTCTCAAACTACTGAAATAAAAGGAATTATCTCTCACGGAAGTCGTCCTGAAGGATATGTAAACGTATATATAAAAAATGGTAATCAGGGAACAATTACCAATGATAAAGGATTGTATTCCTTAAAAATTGCACAAGGAAACTATGTTTTAGTTGTCCAAGCACTCGGTTTTAAAACGATTGAAAAGGATATTTCTGTTGGGAATTCTACATTGATATTAAATTTTAGTTTGAAAGAAGATTTGCTAGGATTAGATCAAGTAGTGGTTTCTGCAACAAAAACCGAACTCAACCGACGTGAAGCGCCTGTTTTAGTAACGGTTACCAATGCAGCATCGTTAAAAAATGTACAAGCGGCGACGTTATTTGAAGGTTTAAATTTTCAACCTGGATTGCGTACGGAAGTAAATTGTCAGAATTGTGGTTTTTCACAGATTCGTATCAATGGATTGGATGGCGCCTATTCGCAAATTTTAGTCAATAGTCGCCCAGTTTTTGGTTCATTGAATGGAATTTACGGTTTGGAACAAATTCCAACCAATATGATTAAGCAAATTGAAGTAACTCGTGGTGGCGGATCTGCTATTTTTGGTTCAAATGCAATTGCAGGAACTATTAATATTATTACCAAAGATCCTATTGAAAATCAGTTTCAAGTAGCTTCCAAAATTGGTTTGATTGATGGCGAAAGTACAGATGCTGTGACGACATTTAATACGACGTTTGTTTCAGAAGATTTGAATAAAGGGATTACTTTTTTTGGAATGCATCGCGATCGTGAAGGGTATGATAATAATGATGACGGTTTTACCGAAATGACCAAATTGCGTAATTTAAATTTCGGCTTCAAATCATTTTATAAGTTTGATTTTAGACGAAAATTAACGCTAGAGTTCAACAATTCACACGAATATAGACGCGGTGGAGATTTCATTGACAAATCGCCAATATTTGCCAATATTGCTGAAGAAATTACAAGTAATGTGATTGGTGGTGGACTTACATTTGATTATTTTTCAGAAGATTATTTGCAGAAGTTTTCAGTATATGGAAATCTTCAAAATACACGATCTGACAATTATTATGGAACCAATCAAGATTTAAATGGTTTTGGTGTGACGAAAGATTTTACCGTTCTTTCTGGTGTGCAACATACGGCACAATTTGAAAATTTCATCAAAGGAAGTATGGATTTGACTTCTGGTGTGGAACATCGATTTAATAGAATTACAGAACGCCGCGAAAATCCTTTGATAAATCCTATCACACAAAACACCAATACGCTTGGTATTTACACTCAATTAGATTGGAAAATTTTAGATAATTTAAAGTTATTAACTGGTGTTCGTGGAGAATTGTTCGCATCTAATTTAAATGAAAAATCGCTTTTTATTGTGAATCCAAGAGTTAGTGTTTTATACAACATTACCGAAACAATTAGCTTTAGAACTGGATATTCGCAAGGATTTAGAGCGCCACAGTTTTATTCGGAAGATGTACATTCGGAAATTATTACGGGAGAAGTTCGCCGTGTGCGTTTAGCAGCCGATTTAAAGGAAGAATTGTCGCATAGTTTTATTGGTTCGTTGGAATATTCGCATCAACATGAAGACCATCAATTGGTGCTAACGTTTGAAGGCTTTTACACTACAATTAACGATCCGTTTGTATATGAAGCGCGCGGTGAAGTTGACGGTTTGGAGATTAAAGAAAAAATAAATGGTGATAATGCAATTGTAAATGGTTTTAATTTAGAAGCGCGTTTTAGCCCAAATCAAAAGTTTTTATTTCAACTCGGAGGAACTTTTCAGAATAGTTATTTTGAGAAAGCGTATGAGCCAGAAGAAGGAATTGTAACGAATAAAATTACGCGTACACCAAATATCTATGGAAATATGATGATTAATTTTACACCGAATGAACGATGGAGTTTTAATTTGAATGGTGTGTATACAGGAAGAATGTTTGTGCCGCATGTTGCCGGATTTATTCCAGAAACAGTTTTAGAAGAAACGCCAAATTTGTTAGAAATTGGTTTTAATACAAGCAGAATTTTTAGCGTTTCAGACAAGTATCAATTTGAAATTAATGGTGGAGTTAAAAATATTTTTAATGCATACCAAGATGATTTTGATCAAACTGTAGATAGAGATCCAAATTACATTTATGGACCGTCACAACCAAGAACGGTGTTTATTGGATTGAAGTTTGGAACTGATCTTTAGTTTTCTTTGTTCTTTTGTTTATTTGTTTTTCGTCGTCACACTGAATTTGATTCCATATCACATCGGTCTCGCATAAGATCAGTTGCGTGCTTAAGCAATGAATTTAGCAAATACAAACCGAATAGAAAAACCGCGTAGATTTTAGTTAGCAGACTAGTAGCAAGCAATTAATTTTATACAGTGCTTTAAAACGTTTTTTTAAATAGGGTTTTTTTCAATCGTTTCTACTATTAGTTTTACTTCATCAAATATTATATCTGTGTCAACACTATTCTGTTTAGGTATATATCTTACAAAGCCATTTTGATCTATAAAAATTTTTGTTGGTAAGGATTGTAATTTATAGTCTTTAAATGCCGTGTATTCATTTTTGTTGTCCTTAGCTTTCATATCAAATAAGACATTAAATGTGTAACCTTTTTCTTTGATATAAGACGAGATGACTTCTTTTCTTTTTGCTTCATCACTCATTCTAAACTCCATAGTATTTATAAATAAAAATTGGACATTGTCTTCTTTTTTGTAAAAACTAAGAGCTTTCTGCATACCAGGAAAAGCAGCTTTACAAGGTCCACACCAAGTTGCCCAGAAATCTAGAATTACTATTTTTCCTTTATAATCGCTTAATGATACAGTTTCGCCTTCTAAGTTTTTAAACTTAAAATTGGGTGCTTTATAGTGCACTAGACCTTCATTAATTATTTGTGTTTTATGAGATACATATTTTTTATTTAAGTTGTCAAGTAAGGTTCGAGATTCCGACTCTGATTTTCCCGATTGTAATAGTGCATTTTCTAAATCTTTGATAGTTTTACTTGTAATGTGACCTGTTTCGTAAAAGTATGAAGCTTTCTCAATGACTTTTTCGTACTGTTTATTATTCATCATATAACCAATGAGCTTTTCATTAATCTCATCATTTTTACCTTCATCAATTAATAGTTGTTGAAGCGTTATCGCTTCATCAAAACTTCCTGCTCTAGCCTTGGTAGCTGCTAAACTTGAGATTATTTGATCTTTATAGTAATCGGCTATATTATTGGTTTCATTTATAGTTAAGTACTTAGCTTTATTTTTCAAAATTAAATCCCTATTTTGGATTAGACTGTATGCTTTTTCGATATAATTCATACCATCATCAGAAAGACTATCCTTCTTAAATTCAGTCTCAGCTAAACTATTGTATAATTTAGCTTCTTCTATAGGAGATCTCATTGCTTGAGCTAATTGTACTAACCGTTTTTTATCACCCTTTCTGTATGCAAGTGATACTTTATCATATAAAGCGTAATCTAAGCTTTCAAAGTCATTTTTAATAAAATTATTTATGGAATCTAAAATTAAATCCTCTTTTTTAGGATCAGTTTCGTTTTCAAATTTTTTCAAAAAATATTGTTTTCTAATTTCTCCACTCGGAAATAGCGTGTAAGCCTTCTGAGTCATTTCATTGGCTTTTTCTAACTCATTTTTGTCTTTAAGAACACTGATGTAGTAACGAAGTGATTGTTCATTTTTTAATGCCTCGCTTTCATATGATTTAATAAAATTTTCTTGAAGTTCATCTAAGTTTGCTACATCATTTGCCTTTTTTGCGGCCATCATTTGATGAAAATTAAATGCTAATGATGGAGATTTTATATGTTTTTTTTCTTCATTAATAGTTTCCAAAAATGCTTTCGGATTCTTTTCAAAACCCATATATGGTGATTTCAATAGATACATAGCTGTTAATGAACCAAATTGTTTTGAGACTTCATCTTCGATGTATACTGGTAGAAAGTGACCTTTGCCATCATTAAAATCTCTCTCTCCATCTTCTTTGAGACTAAAATAAACTGCTTCGGTTCCTTTGGGTACGATAAAAGAGGCTTGATTATCTTTAAAGTTCAAATCAACTTTTTTAGGTTCAAAATTTGTAATATACTCAATGGTTCCTTCTACTCGTTCTGCTAATCCTTCATATTTTAAATCGTAATTTATTTCAGGTTTTATTTTGCTCGTTGAAAGTCTAAAATTTCCTATTTGTGTAGTTGAATTAGCTTCTGAGCTTTCATTGGTATTGCGCTCCTTACAGCTAAATATGCTGATGAGTATTAAAGTTAAGATTATTTTCTTCATATTATTTTGGGCAAACACTTTTGTTAGAACGAGTTATTACATTAATTATTTTCCTTATCTACTTATTTTAGGACGGATCAAAATGTTTTACAACATAGTGAAAACTCACTACGAACCTCTCAATACTCAATTCTATTTTAGACAGTTCTGTTCATTAATTGTTCTCCAAATGCTTTTAATACTTGCTTTTGTTTAGGTTCAATATGCAATGTTTCAAGCACTTGAAATGCTTTTTCAGTGTACACTTCAATAGCTTCTTTAATAGCTTCAGGCGCTTTGCTTTCGTTAAAAATTTTCATCACAGCTTCCACTTTTTCTGTTGCATCTTCTGGCTGAATTGAAAATAAATGCTGTAAGCTTTGTTGATTTTCTTGTGTACTATTTGCCAGTGCTTTTAGGTATAAATATGTTTTTTTATTCTCAATAATATCGCCACCAACTTGCTTTCCAAAAGTTTCGGGATCGCCATACGCATCTAAATAATCATCTTGTAATTGAAATGCCAAACCTAAATTTCGACCAAAATCGTAAATAGCGTTCGCATCTTTTTCGCTTACTCCTGCTACAATAGCACCCATTTTCATAGCGGCACCAACCAAAACTGCCGTTTTATATTCGATCATTTTCAAATATTCAGGAATGGTAACATTGTTACGAGTTTCAAAATCAATATCGTATTGTTGTCCTTCACATACTTCCATAGCAGTTTTGCTAAATAGTTGTGCTAGTTTTCTAAAAATACCATCTTCATAGTTTTCAAAAAGTTGATATGCCAAAATTAACATGGCATCACCCGACAAAATTCCCGTATTAATGTCCCATTTTTCATGTACCGTTTCTTTTCCTCTTCGCAAAGGTGCGTCGTCCATAATATCATCATGTACCAACGAAAAGTTATGAAAAACCTCAACAGCTAATGCCGCATCTAATGCTTTTTCATGGGAAGTTCCAAAAATTTCGGTTGTCATTAACGTCAATATTGGTCGCAATCGTTTTCCACCTAATTGAAGAATATATACAATAGGTTCGTATAAATTTTTGGGTTCTGTTAATACTATCTTTTCTTCTAAATATGCTAGGAAAGTCTCTCGATAGTGAGCAATATGTGTCATGCAATAAAAATTTCAGCTAAAATACCATATTTACATAGTATGTAAAAGAAAAATCAATTGTTAAATAATTGTAAAAACTTAGGAAACTTTTTTGGTTTTTAAAGTTTCCTGTTTACATTTGCAGCCTACTTATGAAAGAGAAAATTAAAATAACAGCAACAGAATTATTCTTAAACTTAGGGTTTAAGAGTGTAACGATGGACGATATTGCCAATGAAATGGGGATTTCCAAAAAGACCATTTATACACATTATAATAACAAAACAACTTTAGTGAACGAAGTAACTAATTCGTTGTTTTGCTTAATTAGTGAAGGTATAGATATGATTTGTGCTACCGAAAAAAATTCTATTGAAGAGTTGTATGAAATCAAACGCTTCGTTATGGAACATTTGAAAGATGAAAAATCTTCACCACAATATCAATTACAGAAATATTATCCAAAAATCTATGTAACGTTAAAGAAAAAACAGTTTGACGTCATGCAAGATTGTGTCAAAGACAACTTAACACGCGGTGTTAATTCAGGTGTGTATAGAGATACTATTGATATTGAATTTATTGCACGAATATATTTTAACGGTATCATTGGTATTAAAGACAATGAATTATTTCCATTAAAAGAATTCTCTATGAATACGTTAATGGAATATTTTTTAGAATATCATATACGTGGAATTTGCACACCAAAAGGACTTGAAACATTACATAAATTTATAACAACCAATCAATCATTATAACATGCGAAACAGACTAATATATATGTTTAGTTTATGTTTTCTAAGCTTAGGATTTTCACAAGAAAATCAAGAAGTGCCCAAGAGCTTCTCTTTGGATGAAGCTATCACTTTTGCACTTGAAAACAATAGAAATGCTAAAAATGCAGTGAACAACATTGAAGCTGCAAAGAAGCAAAAATGGGAAACTACCGCAACAGGACTTCCACAAATTAATGCCAATATTGATTATATAAACAATATAAAACAACAGGTTTCATTGCTTCCAGCTTCAATTTTATCTGAACAAGATCGAATGGATTTAGGATTAAGTATAAATGACCAATTTCCTGCAATTTTTGGAACAGAGCAAACTGCAAATGCTAATATTACATTGAATCAATTAATTTTTGATGGTTCGTATTTAGTAGGATTACAATCTGCCAAAGTATTTTTAGAAATTTCAGAAAATGCAAAGGAGAAAACAGATTTACAAGTTCGTAAAGCAGTAATCAATGCATATGGAAATGTATTACTTTCAGAAGAAAGTGTTGCCATTTTAGAACGAAATAAAATTACACTTGAAAAAAACCTGAACGAAACGAAAAAAATCTATGAAAATGGATTGACAGAAGAAGAAAATGTAGAACAATTGGAAATTACACTCTCTAGCATAGAAAGTAATTTACGTAACATGAAGCGTTTGCGCGATTTATCATACAAAATGCTAAACATTACTTTGGGTATTGATTTAAACAATGAAACGACTTTAACAGATACACTTGAAGCATTGACATTGGAAAACATCATTCCTACAATTTTAACTGTAGACGATGATGTTACCAACATTGTAGATTACAGAATTGCCGCTAACGATACACGTTCAAAAGAATTGTTAATGAAATTAGAAAAAAGCAAAGCTTTACCATCACTTTCAGGGTTTGTAACGGCAGGTTACAACGGAAATGGAAACTCTTTTAATTTTTTCCAGAGAGAACAACAATGGTTTGGATCGGCTGCTTTTGGATTTAGTTTAAATATTCCAATTTTTAGTTCACTACAACGAAGTGCTTCTACACAACGCGCAAAAATTAATTTAGATATTGCACAAAATGATTTGTTAGAAATTGAGCAGCAATTAAAATTACAAATAGCATCTGCAAAAAGTGATTATCAATTATCGATAGAAGAGTATGAAACTGCAAAGAAAAATTTACGCCTTTCAGAACGTATTGAGAAAAAAAATCAAGTGAAATTTTTTGAAGGTGTCGGAACCAGTTTTCAATTACGCCAAGCACAAACACAATTATATAGTGCACAACAAGAATATTTACAATCTATGTTAGATGTAATTAACAAAAAGGCCGAATTAGAAACAATTTTAAATCAAACGAACTAGTCGTATCGTGTAATGGTTTATAAGTTTAAGAGTTTATGAAAAACACAATGAATCAACTTACAGCCAAAAAGTATAAAATTGTTAGTTAAAAAGTTTATTTAAAATACTTTATAAAACTAATCAACCTATAAACAAAAAATAACAGTGAAAGTATTCTCATTTGAAAAATTAGTAGAATGTTAAACACATTACGAAAATCACAATTAAACGAATAAACTTTTAAACTCATCAACTAACACACATCAACTATAAAATATCAATCATAATGAAAAAAATAAATATACTACTCATTCCTATTGTACTCATATTGGCTTCATGCGGTGGCGGAGCTGAGAAAGATGTAGATACATTAATTTCAGAAAAAAACATAGAGGCAATTGCTGAAAAAAGAGATGCATTGAAAGCTGAAAAAATGGAGCTTGACGCTAAAATTCAAAAGCTTTCGGATGCAATGGAAGCAATAAATCCTACGAAAAAGCTTCCGTTGGTTACTACAATTGTAGCAAAAGATACCATTTTTAATCACTTTTTAGAGTTACAAGGAAGTGTTGACACGAAGAAGAATATTGTCATAACACCTGAAATGTCTGGAATTTTAAAACAGGTTTTTGTAAAAGAAGGACAACGTGTTTCAAAAGGTCAAATTTTAGCAAGAGTTGATGATAACGGATTAAGTCAACAATTGGCACAATTGCAAATTCAAACTGACTTTGCAAAAACAACATACGAACGTCAAAAAAGATTATGGGATCAAAAAATTGGTTCTGAAATTGAGTTTTTACAAACAAAATCGGCATATGAAGGACAACAAAAAGCAGTTGATCAGTTAAAAATTCAAATTGCTAAAACAGCAATCCGTGCTCCTTTTTCTGGTGTTATTGATGATGTTATTACAGAACAAGGTTCTGTCGTTGGTGCCGGACAATCGCAAATTATGCGCATTGTAAACTTACGTGATATGTATATTGAAGCTGTCATCCCTGAAAAATATCTTACAAGCGTTGTAGAAGGTGTTGATGTAGAAGTGTATTTTCCAGTATTAGGAACAACCTCAAAAGAAAAAATTCGCCAAGCGGCAGATTTTATCAATCCAAACAATCGTACGTACAAAATTGAAATTGGTGTATCCAACAAAGATGGGAAAATCAAACCAAACTTAACTGCGAAACTAAAAATTAACGATTATACAAGCGAAAAAGCAATTCTAATTCCACAAAGTGTAATCTCAGAAAATGCTGAAGGTCAACAATATGTATTTGTTGCTAATGATATTAACGACAAAACTGCAAAAGCAAAACGTGTTATCATAGAAACAGGTAAAACACAAGGTGATTTCATTGAAATTACAAGCGGATTAAAAGATGGCGACGCAGTCATTAAAGAAGGTGCGCGAAGTGTAAAAGATGATCAAGAAATTAAGATCATAACAACCAACTAATCTCTACCAAATGGCTAACAAAAAAACAAATAAAGAGTTCATTTTATCCTCTTGGGCGATTGATAATAAAACAATTATCTACATCGTAATGAGCTTAATTCTCGTCTTGGGAATCTCAGCGTACTTCAGTATGCCGCGAGAAAATTTCCCAGAAGTGATTGAAACAAAAATTTACGTAAGTACCATATATCCTGGAAATACTGCGGAAGATATTGAAAAACTAATTGTGGATCCGTTAGAAGATCGACTCAAAAACGTAAGTGGCGTTGTAGAAGTTACCTCTACATCACAAGAAGATTACGGAATTATTATTGTTGAATTTGATGAAAAAATAAGCGTCGAATCAGCAAAACTCAAAGTAAAAGATGAAGTTGATGCGGAAAAAGGTGGCGAAGATTGGCCAACATTCAATGGCGCAAAAGTAGAGCCAACGGTATTCAATCTAAATCTTTCGGAAGAACAACCTATTTTAAACATCAACATTTCAGGAAACTACCCGGTAGATAAACTAAAAGAGTTTGCCGAAGTACTAGAAGATGATATCGAAGATTTAATCGAAATTAAACAAGTTGATATTCGTGGTGCGCAAGAAAAAGAAGTAGAAGTTGCTGTTGATGTATACAAAATGATGGCGGCACAAGTAAACTTTGATGATGTTAGAGGCGCTATTGCAAACGGAAATATGACAATTTCTGCAGGAAACATGATTTCCTCAGGACAACGACGTACGATTAGAATTATTGGTGAAATTGAAAATCCAAAACAACTTAATGATTTTGTAGTAAAATCAATTGATGGTCCTGTATATCTTAGAGATATTGCCGAAGTACGTTTTAAAGAAGAGGACAAAACTACATACGCACGTAAATTCTCAGAAGATAAAGATATCATTGCACGTGATGTAGTCATGCTAGATGTAAAAAAACGTGCAGGAGAAAACATGGTTGCCGCCGCAGAACAAATTAGTGACATCATTAAAGATTTCAAAGAAGATCACAAAGACTTAGATGTTTCTGTAACAAATGATCAATCTGAAAAAACAATCAATCAAGTAAATGACTTGGTAAACAACATTATTTTCGGAATCATTCTAGTGGTTTTTGTATTGATGTTCTTCTTAGGATTTAGAAATGCATTATTCGTGGGATTGGCAATTCCAATGTCAATGTTTATGTCGTTTGTCATTCTAGATTTATTTGGATACACCATGAATACCATGATTCTGTTCGCCTTAATTATGGGACTTGGAATGCTGGTAGATAATGGAATTGTAGTCGTTGAAAACGTATATCGTTTAATGGATGAAGAAGGCATGAGCCGAATTGAAGCTGCAAAAAAAGGTATTGGCGAAATTGCTTTTCCAATTATCATATCTACCTTAACAACAGTTGCCGCCTTTGTTCCGCTTGGAATGTGGCCTGGAACTATGGGACAATTCATGATTTATTTCCCAATTACGCTTTCTGTCGTATTAGGTTCTTCCCTATTTGTTGCCATATTTATCAACTCGTTAATGGTGTCTCAATTTATGGAAGTTGGCGAGCGCAAACTAAAAATACGTCAACTCATTATTATAAGTATCGTTCTTGGATTTCTTGGAATTTTATGCCTAATCATTGGTGGAGCGGCAAAAGGTTTAGGAACATTACTCATATTTATTGCCATCATGTTTTGGGTTTATAAATACATCTTAAAACCGATGGCGCGTTTCTTTCAAAACAGAATTTTAGCGGCGTTAGAACGTGCGTACGAACGTTTCTTACGATTTGCTCTTGGTGGTTGGAGACCGTATTTATTTACTATAGGAACATTTATATTACTGTTTTTAGCATTTGGATTTTTTGGGGCATCTATGGCGAGCAAACGTACCAAAGTAGAATTTTTTCCAGACAATAAACCAAATCAAATTATTGTTTACATTGAATATCCGCAAGGAACAGCTATTGAAAAAACGAACAATATTACCCAAGAAATTGAAGCGCGTGTATACGAAGTGTTAAATGGTGAAGAATACATGGATAATGGCAAAAACTTCTTGGTAGAATCTGCCGTTTCACAAGTTGGTGAAGGTGCTGGAAATCCGCAAACCGATGGTGGTTCGGCGGCAGAAATGCCACACAAAGCAAAAATCACAGCTTCCATGCGCGAATACAAATTCCGTAAAGGAGAAGATAGCGAAATATTACGCCAAAAAGTAACCGAAGCTTTAAAAGGAATTTATCCTGGAGTTGCTATTTCGGTAGAAAAAGATGCCGTTGGTCCGCCAACAGGTTATCCGATTAATATTGAATTGGAAGGTGAAGATTATACACAACTTATTGCAGAAGCAGAACGTATGCGTGATATTATCAATACTAAAAATATTGCAGGTATTGAAGAATTAAAAATTGACGTAAACAAAGGAAAACCAGCAATGCAAGTTGTTATAGACAGAGAAAAAGCTGGAGAATTAGGTGTTTCGGCTGGGCAAGTTGGGCAACAATTACGAAATTCGTTATTTGGTGTCAAAGCAGCAGTTTACAAAGAAGATGGAGAAGATTATGATATCTACGTTCGTTTCAATAAAGATAACAGATACAACATAAGCTCGTTGTTCAACCAAAAAATGATTTTCAGAAATCAAATGGGGCAGTTAAAAGAAATTCCTGTGTCTGCGGTTGTAAAACGAAACAATACGTCTGGTTTTAGTGCCATAAAACACAAACAGAAAAAACGTGTGGTAACAGTGTATTCAGGGATGTCTCCCGGGTTTACGGATGCTGGTGCCATTGTAGCGCAAATTCAGGCAGCAATGGCAGATTTTAAACCTGACGGAGTAGAAATTGATTATACAGGACAAATTGAAGAACAAAACAAGCAACAGGCATTCTTAGGAAGCGCATTCTTTGCTGGTTTAGGTTTAATTATGTTAATCTTAATTTTCCAATTTAGTTCCATCTCAAAACCAACAATCATTATGATTGCTATTTTCTTAAGTTTAATTGGTGTTTTTGGTGGAATATTAATTACAGGTGCGCCATTTGTAATTATGATGACAATGATGGGAATTATTTCCTTGGCGGGAATTGTGGTAAACAATGGTGTAGTTTTACTCGACTACAATCAATTACTCATTGATCGTAAAAAAGAAGAACTTGAAATTCCTGAAGACAAATATTTACCTATTGACGAAGTATTCAATACTGTTGTACGAAGTGGAAAAGCACGTTTGCGTCCAGTATTGCTAACCGCAATTACAACCGTATTAGGATTAATTCCGTTGGCAATTGGATTCAATATTGACTTCTTCTCACTATTCAGCGATTTTGATCCGAAAATATATATTGGTGGAGACAACGTAATTTTCTGGGGACCATTAGCATGGACAGTAATCTATGGATTAATTATTGCGACATTCCTTACGTTAATTATTGTTCCAATACTATTTTTCCTAATCACGAAATTCAAATTCTGGTTATTCAAAAGTAAACGACCTATCACAGATGAAGTTGTTGAAACTAAAAATAACGTTGAAGACAATAATGAAAACGGAGATGAAGACTTAGATATCAACGAAATTGATTTGCCAATAGAAACGGTATAAAATCATAAAGTAATACATGAAAACTCTGCTCAAAAGGCGGAGTTTTTTTATGTAGCAAAGTTTACGTCAAGCTTCCTATAGTTCGTTAAATTTGAGCATAAAAACAACTAGCAAATCAAAAAGTATTAGTTTTGGAAACTATATAGAACAGTACACTAAAATGAAAAGCAAACAGAAGTTCGCTAATTACTCATAGTTAATACTCACTCCTTGCTAATTACTATCGTTTATATCGTATTTGGGCGATAACAAGATCGACTAGCTGCTATACGAACGAACGTCTGACGATGCGCCGCCTAAAATTTTATTTTCTTTTAAAATTAACAATGGATTTTTTGTTGATGTTTAATGATTTAATATTTACAGAATTAAAGAACGAAAATAATTACGAAATAAACAATAAGGAAAATTCCCCTTTAACATTTAGCCTGTGAGTTATTTCATTAAATGCAAAACCACTTCTTAGATTTACGTTAAGGAAAAAGATATACAAATAGAAAACAAAAAAATCCCCAAATCTCATTGAGACTTGGGGATTTTGTATGATCGTAATTTTTTTATTTATTGCTCACAACCGGATTTGTATTTTTCCAGTTATTAACGCCAACAATTCTACTATTAGAATAATCTACTTCGCTTAAACTATTTGCACTCCAGAAAAACCATTTTCCAACTTTCTTTCCATTTTCGTAATTTCCAACGGCAACTTTCTTTCCGTTTGTATCATACGACTTCCATTCTCCTTGTAACTTTCCTTCTTTGTTGAAAAATCCTGTTTGTGCAACAGCTCCATTATTATGAAAATAAGTAGCTTCAATTACATCTCCTTTTTTCTCTAATGTTGGCTTGTTGTTTTGTGCGAATGCAACTGTTCCTGAAAGGAAGAACACTGCTATTATAAGTAACTTTTTCATATCTATATATTTTTAAATGACTTGGGCTTATTAATAATTACGTTACAAACTTAACTATTTTTTTACTTTTAAACAACATTTACGTAACATTAAATTAACATTGAAGCTTTAACAAGCTAATTTTCAACAACTTAAATATTAACACATATATCCTTCTTACATAAAAAAGGGTGAAAACACCTAGTAGTATTTAGGATATACATGGCTGAAATCGTTGACAGAACAATCTAGTTTTGGGAAAAACTAGATTAAAAAAATTAAAACTACTATTTATGGGAGCAATTGGAATTGAATGGGTAAATCAATACAACGGAAATGCATCTGACCTTAGTAACAATGACGATAATGCAAGAGGTTTTTACAACACATTAGCTGGTGTAAAACAATTTGATTACGGAGATAACTTAGCTTGGGATCGAGATTTTGAAGAATCAGGAAAAGGTTCTCCATCGTCAGGAACCGATACAACTTATGCCGACAATGTAGATATTGCCTTCTTTTCTGGTCATGGATCAAGAAGTTACTTATTGTTTGGAAGAAACGATTTAGACGATGGGAAAGCTCGAAATACTGAAATGGAACTTGGTGACAAAGACTTGGAATGGATCGTTTTTGATGGCTGTAACGCCTTAGATTCTAACGATGTTTTTAATCGTTGGGGTTGGGGAGTTTTTAAAGGATTGCATTTTATATTAGGTTTTGCTACTATTTGTTATGACCGCAGTGATCGTGGAGAAAAGTTTGCAAAACGTTTAAATGACTCTTGGACGGTTCGCGAATCATGGATAAAAGCCTGTGTAGAAACTGAGCCTGTAGCAACAGAATGGGCATATTTGCGCGCAAACGAAGGAAGTATCAACACATTTAGCGATCATTGGCATGGAAAGGGTTCTGTAAGTGCCGATCCTGATAATCCTACGCAATTAGCGTATGCAAAAGGAAGTTGTTAACATTCAAAATCATCAAAAAAATAATATAAAATGAAAGATTCATTATTCAAATTCAATACAAAATTACCAAAACACGTTGGACAGGTACCAATGTATAAAACATTTCACTTTGATACTGCCTCGGCTAAAAACAAAGAATATGCAAATTATATTGCAAAACGCACAGAATTTTTACGTTCAAACTTCAAAACTGAAGGAGAATTAAGAGATTTAGGAGATCAATTACTGATTAGAAACGATAAAGAAGCCTTAGAGATATACACTGGAAGTGACTCATTTTGGTGGACAGATCGTGAAAACGCGTATAGTGAAAACAGAGAACTTTCTAAAAATTTACCTTCTGAACAAGAAGCCATTCGCAGTGCAAAAAAACTTTTAGAGCAACTTAAAATTGATGAAAGTACGATGAAAGTACATTCAGTTTCAAACTCATTTGCCGCAACAAGCGAATCACCAAAAGATACAGCTACTAAAGAATTTCCAACAAGTGTAAATGTAAACTTTACACACGAATTGGAAGGTTTTCCAATATTCGGATCGGGTGCAAAAACACAAATATCATTTGTAAACAATGACCAATTGGTTCAATTTGTGCACTTTAACAGAATTCCAAAACAGGAAGGAAAAGCGGAAGTAATTTTACCCGAAGAAGCAGTGCAACAAGTGTTTGACAACTTTAGATTTGCAGTCATTAAAGAACAAGGGAAGAGCTCAGGCGAAATTACAGATGTAAGTCTCGGATACTACGCGGCGAGTCCTTCAGACTTACAACGATTCTTAATTCCAGTATACAAAGTACAAGGAAACGTATCTACTCCAGAGTTGGAAAATTATGATTTCAACCTATATGTAATCGCAGCTAAAGAAAGTCAGGAAATGGCAAAACGCAAAGGGCAAACAAATCAAGCATTAGAAACTGTCTTTAATTAATACAACTTTAACCATACTAAAACGCTTTGCAATTGTTGTGGAGCGTTTTTACTTCTTTTCTCTTTTTAAGAAATTCAATACTAATTTATAATAAAGAAGCCAACAACTCTTTAATTGTATCTTTAGAAATACCACATGTTGCATGCAACTCTTCAACTGTTCCATGTTCTATAAAACGATCTGGAATGCCAAGTACACGTAGCGTATTTGTATAATTATATCGCGAAGCAAATTCAGTAATAGCACTTCCAAAACCGCCTTTTATTGTTCCGTCTTCAACCGTAATTATCGTTTTGAATTTTTTGAAAATATGATGTAATAATATTTCGTCCAACGGTTTTACAAACTGCATATCATACTGTGCTACTTTTTCAGAAAAATCAACTTCTTTCAAAACATCAATAACAGTATTTCCGATAGCTCCTATACTCAAAATAGCAACCTCAGAACCTTCTTGAATGCAAATTCCTTTACCAATTTCAATAGCAGAAAACGGTTGTTTCCAATCGTGTAGAACGCCGCGACCTCTTGGATATCGAATCGCAATTGGATGTTTCAAGCCAAGTTGAGCTGTATACATTATATTTCGTAATGCGACTTCATTTAAAGGTGCAAAAATGATAAGATTTGGAATACAACGTAAATATGCCAAATCGAACACTCCATGATGTGTTGCACCATCTTCTCCAACCAATCCGGCTCTGTCTAAACAAAAAATTACGGGTAAATTCTGCAAAGCTACATCGTGAATTACTTGGTCATATGCACGTTGTAAAAACGTAGAATATACATTGCAAAACGGAATTAAACCTTGTGTTGCCATTCCGGCGGCTAAAGTTACGGCGTGTTGTTCGGCAATTCCAACATCAAAAGCACGATCAGGAATTGCTTCCATCATATACTTTAACGAACTTCCTGTAGGCATGGCTGGTGTAATTCCAACAATGTTTTCATTCTTTTTAGCAAGTTCTACAATTGTATGTCCAAAAACATCTTGAAACTTTGGTGGTAAATGCGAGGTGTTTTTTGGTGTTAATTCGCCAGTAATTTTATCAAACTTTCCTGGCGCATGATACTTTACTTGATCTTCTTCAGCTTTCTGCAATCCTTTTCCTTTGGTAGTAATTACATGTAAAAACTTTGGACCTTTTACGGTTTTCAAACGTTCCAATTCGGCAATAACACTAAAAACATCATGCCCGTCAATTGGTCCAGAATAGTCAAAATTTAACGCTTCAAAAATATTATCTTGCTTCTCTGCACCTTTCTTAACATTTGTTAAATACTGTTTCAACGCGCCAACACTTGGGTCAATTCCGATAGCGTTGTCATTCAGGATAATCAATATATTCGTATCCGTTACGCCAGCATGATTCATGGCTTCAAATGCCATTCCACTTGCAATGGAAGCATCACCGACAACGGCAATATGTTGTTTGGAAAAATTCTTTTGTAACTTGGATGCAATTGCCATTCCTAAAGCCGCAGAAATCGCCGTAGATGAATGTCCAACACCAAATGTATCATAGTCACTTTCGTCACGTTTAGGAAAGCCAGAAATCCCGTTACGTCTTCTATTTGTATGAAAAACGTCTCTGCGCTCTGTTAAAATTTTATGTCCATACGCTTGATGCCCAACATCCCAAACGAGTAAATCATTTGGCGTGTCAAACACGTAATGCAAGGCAATTGTTAATTCAACAACACCCAAACTTGCACCTAAATGTCCTTCTTTCGTAGCAACAATATCAATTATAAATTCACGTAATTCTTTTGCAATTTGTGGCAATTCCTCTTTGGAAATTTTTCGTAAATCTATAGGTGAATTTATATGTGAAAGTAAATTTTTCATGTATGCATTAATGATTACAAAACTACGATTTTTGAAGTTGGTTCGCTAAAAACTTAGTAGTTTTACTGTAGAATCTATTTCTATGAATCTACAAGACATTTACGACGACGCATATTTTATGAAAAAAGCGCTACAAGAAGCTGAAATGGCGTTCGAAAAAGGAGAAGTTCCTGTGGGCGCGGTCATTGTAATTGACAATAGAGTCATTGCGCGCGGACACAACTTAACAGAAACTTTAAACGATGTTACAGCGCATGCAGAAATGCAAGCAATTACAGCGGCGGCAAACTTTTTAGGTGGGAAATATTTAAAAAGATGCACCTTGTATGTTACGTTAGAACCTTGCCAAATGTGTGCAGGCGCGTTGTATTGGAGTCAAATTTCAAATATTGTTTACGGCGCTCGTGATGAAGAACGTGGCTGTATTCACTTAAACACAAAATTACATCCAAAAACTGTTATGAAAGGTGGAATTATGGCGGAACAAGCTTCCAGTTTATTAAAACAATTCTTTAGTCAAAAACGAAATTTGAATTAAGTTTCTCACTTTTTATTTCGAAATGTAAGTGTATAAAAAAACGCGCAATTTTGATTGCGCGCATTGTCGTTTTAGCGTTGGTTGAAAAAACAATTATTCAATAATTTGAACATCTGCAGCAACCACACCTTTTCGTCCATCTGCTTCTTCGTATGAAACGTTGTCGCCTTCGTTTAAAACTAAGCCATTCAAGTTAGAGATGTGGACAAAAATGTCTCTTCCTGTGTCTTCATTGGTAATGAATCCAAAGCCTTTGTCTTCGTTGAAAAATTTAACTGTACCAGTCATTTGTGATAAAAAATAAAATTAATAAGTACCTAAGTTAATATTTTTAAAGCATAATTAACATAAATAAATATTGTTTTTTGTGTTATTTTTTTCGAGCAAAGTCGTTCATTTCCTTCAAATTTTCGTTCGAAAGTATAAAGTCTTCTTTCTTTTTGTCTTTATATCGATAGTAAATAAATAGTGGCATCCAAATAAAAGAAAAGGTCAAAATACACAATCCGATTACTTTTTGATCAAAGTTTTCTTCTTGAAATTTGTAGTAATGTGCAAAAGCTCCAACACCTACTAAAGCTATTAAAAGTATGATAAGAATGTATTTCATGCGATTATTTTTTAGTTGAAAAACTATCGTGTAAAAGTAATTAACTTTCTTCTATATGCGGTTAACATTTTAGATTTTGAGACGAATCCGTAATATTTTCCTTCTTTTAAAACAGGCAAATTCCAAGCACTACTATCTTGAAATTTTTTCATCACAGATTTCATATTGTCTTGTTCATAAATGATGTAATCGGGCGCATTGTGCATGATATCATCCACGTGAAGTGAATTGTACAGAGACGTATCAAACATAAACTCACGAATATCATCTAATACAATTATTCCCACTAAAATATTATCTTCATCCACCACAGGAAACAGGTTTCGTTTCGATTTCGCAACAGCAGTATGCAACATTTCGCCCAACGTCATTTTAGGCTGAATTTTACTAAAATTTTGCTCAATTACGCTATCCAATGCCATTAATGTCAGTACCGTTTCATCTTTATTGTGCGTGAGCAATTCGCCTGTAGAAGAAAGTTCACGTGTGTAAATGGTATAGTTTAATAAATTTTTTGTGATTAAAAACGAAATCGCACAGGTTAACATCAACGGAACAAACAAGTCGTAACCGCCTGTAATTTCTGCAATCAAGAAAATTGCTGTTAGTGGCGCATGCAGAACTCCTGCAATTAACCCTGCCATGCCAACAAGTGTGAAATTTGCTTCCGACACATTAAATCCAAATTGATTGATTACTTTGGCGACAATATTTCCCAAGGCGCTTCCCATCACCATTGTTGGAATAAAAATTCCGCCAGATCCGCCAGCCGCAAACGTTGTTGTCATGGCAATTGCTTTAAAAATGGTGATTCCTATCAATAATAAAATAACAATCCAGATGTTTTCCGTGTAATTGTCCAACGGTGTTTTTCCGAGTGCTTCCATATGATTTCCATCGAGCAAATTGGTAATGAATCCAAAACCTTCTCCATACAATGGTGGAATAAAATACAGCATCACACCAATTGCCAAACCACCAATAATGAGTTTTGAGAGTTTGTTTTTAAATCGATCAAAAAACTTCGTAATGGCAAAGTGCATTTTAGTAAAGTAGATAGACGCAAACGCAGTTCCGATACCTAAGAAAACATACAAAGGAATGTCACTTAATTTAAATTGTTCTGAAAGTGTAAAGTTGAATAAGTTTTCATTCCCAAGAAAAAAATACGAAGTCACAACTGCCGAAACTGACGCTAGTAATAACGGAATTAAGGAAGTTAAGGTTAAGTCTAAACTAAAGACTTCTATGGCGAAAATAATAGCCGCAATGGGCGATTTAAATATAGAAGAAATTGCACCAGCCGCCGCACAACCAATTAGTAACATTCGTGTTTTACTGTTGATGTGAAATAGCTTGCTAATATTAGAACTTATTGCTGAACCAGAAGCAACTGCTGGTCCAAGTAATCCTACCGAACCACCAAAACCAACCGTTAATGGTGCCGTAATTAACGGAACATATATTTTGTAATTTGGAATGATTCCTGTGCGTTTGGATAGCGCGTATAATATGGACGAAATAGCGTGTTCGGGTTGTCTTTTAAAAACAAATTTTACCAATACGTATACCAAAAATAAACCGACAACCGGCAAAACGAAGTAGAGTTGATTTTTAGAAAAGATGATTCCGTTTTCTAATAATGTCTGAATCCAAAATGTAATATTTTTAATTGTAACCGCAACCAATCCTGAGCCTAAACCGACTAATACGCTTAGTATAAAAACGAAATTTTTGTTGGAAATGTGTTTATATCTCCAAATTAAGAAACGTCTGAATAATGATTTTTTCTGCGTTGGCATATGTATTGATTCGTATATCTTTAAAAGTACAAATCTAATGCAACGATTCCAATTTCAGCTTTAGGTTTATATAATCTTGCCAATATAATTGTCGCAATGTTTCCACATATGGACGTTGATTTGAGTATCCATTGTTAAAGTTATCAATGGCTTCGTCAATGATTTTTAACGCTTGTTGTTGTTTTTCATGCTGTTGTTGCACAAGGATTTTTGCTAAACTATTGTTGCTACGTGTCTGATTTTCAAAGGCAATACGACGTTGTAGTGATTGGCATTCATCAAATAAAATCAACGCTTTGTAGTATTTCGCATCCGCAAAATCGGAGTTGTATTTTAATAAGGTATTGAAATCTTTTAGCGCGAGTTCATACTTATGTTTGTCTATCTTGCTTAGATATTCTTTGTCTTTTTCGACTTCATAATGTGCAATTCCACGATATAAGAACGCTTCATGTTCAACCCAATCTTCGCCAGTTTCTTCCGTTTCTTTTTGAATGTGCTTGTCAAAATAGGCGATCGAATTTTTATGATCTTTTAAACCCAAATAGGCTATTCCGCGCCAAAAATCGACACTGTGACCTTGTGGTGCATCAATGAAATTTGGTGTCAACGAATCAGAAGCATTGAAGTCAGCAATTGCTTTTTTGTAATCTCGGTAAAACCATAAATATAAATAGCCGCGCCACGGATATCGATATGCAGGGTTCATTGCAAGTGCTTTGTTGTATTGTGGCAACCATTTGTGTGGCATTCCGCGTTTTAAGTGCGCTACAGAAAGTTCGTATACAGCATCTTCATAGGTAGAATCAATTGTAACGGCTTCTGCAATTCCATTTTGAAAAGGTATTGAACCTTGTGTAAATTGGATCGCTTCTTTGTAGCGTTTTTCCGCGCGTTGTCTTTTACTTTTTGCATCATCTTCACAAGAAAACAGCAAACATAGACAACAAATACTAAGGGATAATTTCAGTAACTTTTCCATTTTCTATTCGGTATGATACGTACATGTAATAATTTCTTGGTGCTTCGTAATATTCAATAATTTCCCAGTTTTCAGGATTAGATGTTAGGGTAAAAAGTGAATCTACCATTGTTTTATTTAGCGTTGTTTCTTTTAAATCTAAATTCATTTGAATAATTTCAAACCAACCTGCATTTCCTTCACAATTTACGAGAAAGCGAAAATTTACATACCCAGCATCTGTAAATGCATTGTTGTTAAAATTTTCATTTATATGATCGCGGAAACGCTTTTTTGAACCTTTATATGCTTTTAAACCTGCGCTACTGTACGTGTTGTAAATTCTGCCTTCGTCGCAAAGTTCATACGCATCATTTAGCAATGCTTTTTTAAAATCTATATACCCTACGTAATGTTTATAAGGTTTGTTTTCTGTATCAAAAGCTGCTGTATAGGTGTAATAGGAATAAGCTAGAAATCCTGCAAAAGCTAAGATTGAAACACCTACAATAGCCATTATTATTTTGAAGATTTTCATTCGTTGGTTTTATCTTATAAATCTAATGAAAATAAAGAAAGTTTACTAGATGTTTTATATGTACGACCTTGATAGTTATATGAACTTCTTTACTAATGGTATGAACTACATTATAGTGTTTAGCTTAAATAAATAGAGTATTTTCGCTGAAAAATAAATTATTTCTTACAAATTTATATAGATTTTTAATATATTTGAATGATTATGAAAAAAATAACCAGATTTATACCGATACTTCTTATTTTGATTCACATTCTATTCTTTAAGAATTTTTATCAAGATACTTTTGAATATAAAATGTATTCATTAGCAGTTATTTTTGTGATAACTACTTTTATACTCGTAAATTCTTTAAAAAAAGAGACACAAAAGAAGCGCAAAATAAAACTTATCGTAGTATCTGTATCGATACTTGTAACTTTACTGATTTCTTTTTTTGGGTTTAATCTCTAACTAGATTCTTACGAGAAGAATTTAATGTCAGTTTAAAAAGATATTCAATAAAAAAACCTGCAAAATGCAGGTTTTTTTATTTATAAATACGAATGTAATTGTAAAAACTACATGTCAAGTTTAATGCTTAATTCTTTTAATTGTTCATTATCAATTGGTGCAGGAGCATCAATCATAACATCACGACCAGAATTGTTTTTTGGGAAGGCAATAAAATCACGAATGGTTTCTTGTCCACCTAAAATAGCAACCAGTCTGTCCAAACCAAAAGCCAATCCACCGTGTGGCGGCGCTCCATATTGGAAAGCGTCCATTAGGAAACCAAACTGTGCTTTTGCTTCTTCTTCTGTAAATCCTAAATGCTTAAACATGATGGCTTGCATTTCTTTATCGTGAATACGAATAGATCCACCACCAATTTCATTTCCATTTAAGACTAAATCGTATGCGTTTGCTTTTACATCACCAGGATGTGTGTCTAACAATTCTAACTGACCTGGTTTTGGTGATGTAAATGGATGGTGCATTGCGTGGTAATGTCCAGTTTCTTCATCCAATTCTAGTAAAGGGAAATCCATCACCCATAACGGAGCAAATTCTTCTGAGTTACGCAAGTCCAAACGTGTTGCCATTTCCATACGTAAAGCACTTAGTTGTGCACGTACTTTGTTGGTGTTTCCTGATAATACACAGATTAAATCACCAGGTTTTGCACCAGTAATTGCTGCCCATTTTGCTAAATCTTCTTGATCGTAGAATTTGTCTACTGACGATTTGAAACTTCCGTCTTCATTGCATTTTACATATACCATTCCTAACGCACCAACTTGTGGACGTCGTACCCAATCAATCAGTTTGTCAATTTCTTTACGAGTATAACTTGCGCCTCCAGGCACTGCAATTCCGACAACCAATTCGGCAGAATTGAATACGTTAAATTCTTTGTGTTGTGCTACTTCATTTAGCTCACCGAATTCCATACCAAAACGAATGTCTGGTTTGTCGTTTCCGTACGTTTTCATTGCGTGATCGTACGTCATTCTTGGGAATTTTTCAATTTCAATTCCTTTAATTTCTTTTAGTAAGTGACGCGTTAATCCTTCAAATACATTTAAAATATCTTCTTGTTCTACAAACGCCATTTCGCAGTCAATTTGCGTAAATTCTGGCTGTCTGTCGGCACGTAAATCTTCATCACGGAAGCATTTTACAATCTGAAAATATTTGTCCATTCCACCAACCATCAATAATTGTTTGAAGGTTTGTGGCGATTGTGGTAAGGCGTAAAATTGACCTTCATTCATACGAGAAGGCACTACAAAATCACGTGCGCCTTCTGGCGTAGATTTGATTAAGTATGGTGTTTCAACTTCTATAAATTCTTGCTCTGACAAGTATTTACGAACTTCCATTGTTACTTTATGACGAAATATTAAGCTGTCTTTTACAGGGTTTCGACGAATGTCTAAGTAGCGATATTTCATTCGGATATCTTCTCCTCCGTCCGTTTCATCTTCAATTGTGAAAGGTGGTAATAACGAAGCATTTAACAATGTCAATTCGGTTACTAAAATCTCAATATCTCCCGTAGGCATGTTTGGATTTTTAGAAACACGCTCAATTACGTCTCCTTTTACTTGGATCACAAATTCTCTACCAAGCGTTTTCGCTTTTTCAAAAACTTCTTTTGGAGTGCGTTCTTCATCAAAGATTAATTGTGTGATTCCGTAACGATCGCGAAGATCGACCCAAATCATAAATCCTTTGTCTCTAGACTTTTGCACCCAACCTGATAAGGTAACTTCTTGTGTAATGTGTGATGTTCTTAATTCACCACAACTATGTGATCTGTACATGTATATGCGTTTTTAAAAGCGCAAATTTAATGGTTTTTGGCGGATGAATGGTGTAGGAATTGAAATATTTTGAGAGAAGAATTTGAATTTGAACCTGAAATAGGTTTGGTTTAAAAAAGAACTTATGTGGAAAGTGTTGTACAACATTCTCTCGCTAATCTATATATGTTACATTATGCGTAGCACTTCCGATTGCGCATTCATTATTTCTTCTGGCAGGCGAAAGCATTTTGAAATATATTTTCAAATTATTGAATCACTATTTTTTGTGTTTGAATGTTCCTATTCTGTTGAATTTTTAAGATGTAAACTCCTGAAGATAATTGAGATAGATTTAAGTTTGTTAGTGCGTTTTTTGTGAGATTCAGCGTTTTACTGTAAACGTTTTGACCTGATAGTGAATATACTTGAATGATAGTTTTTCCGTTTTCATTCGCGCTAAGCGTTATGTTTCCATCCGAAATAGTAGGATATATTTTGAAGTTGTTAATTGGTTTAATTTCCGCAGTATTTAGAGTTCCAGATAAGAATGCACCTGTAAATTGACCTCTTCCATAGGTTGATGCTAATACCGTATTGTCCGAAGTTCGTAAGTCTAAATCTAAGACAGAAACTGCGCGCATTCCATTGTCTGATTGTGTCCACGTTGGAGAATTGGTGTCAAAATTTTGCGATCGCCACACACCTAAGTCTGTTCCAATGATTGCTTCTGATCCAGCCGTTAGTATCGGATTCATCAGAATAGATTTTACAGGTATGTCAGGAAGATTTCCTTCTTTGTTTTCCCAAGAAACACCATTGTTTTCAGAAAACCACACATTATTCACGCCATAGTTATGGAACGTAACAAGTAGTTCGTTTTCAATTAAACCAAATTCAATATCAGAGATGCTTCCCACAAAATTACCATCACTTATGTTTGTAAATGTTGGTGTTTGCGTATGTGCGTTTTCAATTTTTAACAATCTACCATTTTTTAATCCAGCGTATAATGTTTGTCCGTCTGCCGAAATTTTTAATGCTGTTGGCGGATTGTTTAGTAATGGATCTGTAAGTTGAAAAGTGGTTACGTTCCCGTTTCCTCCATTTACATTGGAATATTGTCCAATTTGGTAGGTTCCAGTAGACGTTGAAGCATTTGTATATAGAATGTCTAATGTTTTGTCTAATGCCGCAGCATTTAGGAATTCGCCTTCGCGAAAGCTAAACGGATTTGATTCGAACGCAATGAAATATCCAACATTCACATCAAACGAAGGATACGGAACATGTGCATGATTTTGAAATGGAAATGAAATGATCGCGTATCCGTCAACCTCATCAATTTCTATGTAACCGCCATCACCTGAAATGATTGCAGCAAAACTGTTGATTCCTACATTTGCATCAATTGCTGCCAAGCTTCCATTGTCTTGCGTTCCGCCAGCGATATCATCACCATCTAAAATATCATTTTGTGCAATAGCACCTGTGTAAAATTGTGTTACGTTGTAATTTTTTACTCGTTTTTGAATTGCCGTTGCATCGTTTACTGCTGTAGAAATGTTATCGCTGAAGTACACGCCACCATCGTTTCCAATGACTGCTTCGTTGTTATTGTTTGGTCTAAAAACAATTGCATGTTGATCAGGATGTACTAGCGAAGCCGTAATGTTTTGCAAACCGCTATCGTTTTTCCACTTTGAGATTTGATCCCAATTGCTGTTTGTTGTGTTGTATTTGAATAAATCAATTCCGCCAACATATAGATTATCGTTTTCATCGGCTTCTACAACTAAGTCATAAAATGCTTGATTTCGGGTGAAATCTGTAGCAGGAATTCCACTATCCGCATCGTTTGGCTCTACAATTGCATTTACAGTATCAAAATTGTCATTTGTGAAGAATATATCTGCTTGACTGTTGATTTCTGCCAATATCCAGAACGTTCCTGGTGTTGTTGATGAAGGTTCTATTTCTGTACGTTTTGCTCCTGAAACTGCATATTTTTGTTGAAACGTGATTCCGTCAGATGATGTATATATTTGTCCACCAAAGTTGTTAAAGAAATCTCCTGTAGTTGTTAACCAAATATCATTGTTAAGATCAATTTCGATGTCGTTTGGGTTTCTGTATAATCCGCTTGTGTACTGAATTGGAAAGCGTGACCAATTGGTTCCGCCATCGTCTGATTTGTATAATCCACGTTGGTTGTATCCTAATATATTGAACGGAGAAGCCGCATTTCTGTATACGGCGCTTGCTACTGAAGCATATAGTTCAGTAGTTCCGTTGTTGTTTCGTGCTACTAAATCATTGATATAAAATATACCATCAACATAGTAGGAAGCTCCATCAACTGATGAAGTTCCGTAGTTTCCGCCAAATAGTTGTTGCCATGTAGTTCCGCCATCTGTAGATTTGTAAATTCCATTTCCAACAGCATCACCTGACACGTACGATTCGCCAGAACCTAGATATAATGTATTCGTATTATTTGGATCTGCAATAATTACCGAAACAGAGATATTATCTGGTAAACCCGTAACCAATTGCCAAGATGAGTTTGCGTCTGTGATATCGTTATTTACCCATAATCCTCCTGAGACACTTCCTGCAAAAACACGTGTGTAATCATCTGATGGGTTTGCATTGTTTGTATCATTAGGATCAAATAGGATGGCACGTGTGCGTCCTCCAATGTTATTTGGTCCTCTTTCTTCCCAAGCGTTATCAAAAGTGTCTCCTGGAGAACGTTCTTGTGCGTTTTGGGTAGCTAATTGTTGTTGCACACGAACTAAGACTTCTGGAGTTGGTCTTCCTAAACTGGGATTCATAGTGAGTTCCCATTGTTGTTCAAAATACGCGTTTGGTGGCAATCCTTGTAATTTTCGCTCTTGGCGAGATGTGTTTTTAGAAGCTTGAAACGGACTATTTTCTAAGTGATAGGCATGCGTTTCTTGTATGTTTTTTTCAGGAACTTTTTCTTTCGTTTCTTTTTTGGACTTACTACTTAGCATATATCCAACGATGGCTAAAAATAGTAGTATATAAAATATCCTTCTCTTTTTTTTTCTGTCCATATGTATAGATCGATTTTCCAAGAGAAGGATATTTTGTGTTTGTGAATGAGTTTACTTGTTATGTATTACTCAATGATAATTTTTCTTGATTCGATAAAATCATCTCCTTCAACTCTTAAGATGTATAATCCTGATTGTAAGCTATCTAAGTTAAAGTTTACCGTTCCTGTTAAAGTAACATCTTTTGTGTAAATACTTCTTCCATTGATATCAAATATATTGACTGAAACATCACCTAAGTTTTTCTTAGCCTGAATGTTAAAGCTTCCTTTTGATGGATTTGGATATACTGAGAAACCATTGTTATTTGCCACATCATCAACACTTAAGCTTGAGTTAACAGCTAAGTTATCAATTATTGGACCTGCTTGGTTTGTATTTGTATCGGCAACCATTGCAAATCTGAATACAATACTTGTTTCAGTACTTAAGGCACTTAAGTTATAGCTATATTCTTGCATTATTGTGTTTGTTCCTGTCCATTGCGCTCCTGGGCAATTGAAACAATCAGTGTTTCCAGATGAAGCAGCTGTCCTGTCACTATTATACCAGTTAGGCGCACTTGCAGATCCTAGAACGTTCCAACTATCGCCTCCATCAGTAGAATATTCTACAAAAAGAATGTCAAAATTTTCTTCTAAGTCGTATGCTAAGTCAAATACAATTTGTGGATTTGTAATTTGAGTTAAATCATAACATTCTGACAATAGGTAACTTCTAGTACTTTGAAAGTGGTTTCCGTTAAGGTTTGTTGCATATACGTCTCCTTCCAATACAGTAGATTGAAATACACTTCCAGCTTGTGCGTATGTACCTCTACTCCATAGTTGTGGAATTCCGTCAGCATATGTGTTTAATTCATCAGCAGTGCTTTCAAAATCATTTACTACTTGTGGTGTTCCAATTTCGTTGATACGAATTGCAAAACCTTCCGTGTTGTTTGTGGCATCTTGATCGTTTGGTGTATCAATTATAAAATTAATCGCGTGGAAACCTCTTGTCATTGTTATTGCAGGAATATCAATATCACCTGTAGTACCAACAGGAATGTTAACATTGTACATCGCTGTATTTGCAGCGCCACCATCAATAGTGTAGCTTACTTCAACTGAAGTTATTGTATTTGTTACTCCAGAATTTTCAACAGTTAGTCTTGGACTGAATGTATTTAAACCACAGTTAATTGCAGGATCAGTTACAGAAGCTAAACGAGCATCAGTGTCTAAAGCAACATATTGTGGTCCAACATTGACTGCATAGAAAGCATCTTGTGTTGCAATTGCTTCTGGACTGTTTGATCCGTAAAGACTGATTGCAACTTCTACTCCTGCATTTCTCGTATCTAAAAATGTACTATTTGGTGTTAAATAGTCTCTCAGTATTAAGTATGCTATTTCCTCCGCTTTTTGCATTCCTATTCCTGTTACATTAAACGCATCAAATACGTCATTTGTTCCAGATCCACCTTGCACTAATAAGTAAAACCAGTAATTTAATACTCCACTATTACTATGTACTCCACATTGGTCATTTGCATTGCTTGGTGTTGGACAACCTGCTGTATTTGTTGGTCTCCAGTTTGCACCTAAGTATGTATCAGGATCACCAAAAGTATTTGGATTGCTCATACTTCTGATTCCATTTCCTGGTGTAATATCTTCACCAATTTGCCATGTTTCAATATTTGGATTTAAATTATCTCCATTACCTTTTGAACGAAATTCAATTGCAGCTCCCCATAAATCAGAGTATCCTTCGTTTAGTGCTCCAGATTCTCTAGCATATACTAAGTTGTTTGCAAATTGTGTAACTCCGTGTCCAATTTCGTGAGCAACGATATCTAAACATGTAAAAGCATCTCTATTTCCTCCATTCCCATCTCCGTATGACATTACTGAGCCATTCCAAGCAGCATTTGTCCAGTTAGTACCAACATGTACATAACTTCTCATAGAAAACCCGTTACCATCAATTCCTTCTCTTCCATGTACATTTAACCAATAATCGTATGATTCCATTGCTCCCCAATGTGCATCTAATGCCGCATTATCTATGTTATTGTAAGACCAAATGTTGTCTGAATCTGAAAATTCTGCAAAGTTATTTATATAACCACCACCAAAAGGTATGTTTTGAGCATCTCTTGTAAATACGCTTCTAGTGTCGTCATTTAGTGTAAACTCACCTGTTGTTTCTAAACGTGTCTCAATGTCACGCAATCCACTGTAACGTGTGTTTGCTGCTCCTAAGACAAACATTGCTGTTTCTTCTTTTTTAACCGTAATTAAGTTTGCCGGATTGTTCAGCATTTCACGACCTTCATTGTTGTGATGTTTAATAATTTTGTTGTAGAATAAAATTTCTCCAGTAACAGCATCTACATATACTTCTCCTCTACTTACAGGTTGTGTAGCGTAGATATCAAATTTGTATGCTAGGTTTAGTAAGCCTGAATAGGTATTCATTTCAGGAAGTAATACCAATTCTCCTGTTGGTTTTGCATAGTTCATTGCCGCAGCTTCCGCAGGATTAGACCACAAATATTGTTGTGCTCCAATGTGCGCTGTTGCCTTGTTAAAAGCTTCTTGTGCAGATAATGAAGGAGCAAGGTTGATACCAATTCCGTCATATACTTCTCCATTGATACTTTTTACAGTATTATTTTTAGAGTGAACGATTAGCGTACCAAATTCTACTTTGATTCCTTTGTAATATTGTTGCATTTTTTCATGCTTCATTCCTTTTCTATCTTGATTTACAACTATAGATTGGAATGTGTTGTTTTCGTCTAATTTAAAATTTCTTAAGAATTCACTCTGAGCTTGTGCCGGAGAGACATCTTTAGTGAACTTCAAGTATTTGTTCACAGATACTGCTTGGTCTTGTGCGTTTGTTTGTAAGATAAACATAGCACAAAAAAGCATAATTCCAGTTTTAATGTAATTTGTATACATAGATAATAATTGGGTTAAATAACTAAATTAATAATTTTTTATAATGTTTTGGCTGTTATCTTGTTAAACAAGAATACCGCTTTACTATCAGATAATCTGGATATAAAGTTGGTGATATTCATCAGCCTTTTGTATAAATGATCTGTAGAGTAGTCTACAGTTTCAGGTAAAACTTTCAAAATTAATTTGTCATAGTTTGAAAGGGAATCGTTATGGTAATTTGTTGTTGCTGTGATAAATGTATCAAGCAAATGTTGCAATACATGATAACCTGTAATTTCTTTTTCTATAACTTCATCACTTTGATATATCTTTTCAATACTGATTTTAATGATATCATCAATTTGTGCTTTATATTTACTCTTATCCATAATACTTACGAAAAAATCACCTTTACGGATTGCTTCTTCGTTTTCTAAAAAGATTCGAGCTGCATCATTGATGAGCGTATTGATTGATAGTGCTCTTAGATAACTCAAACGATCTTCGCGATATTGTAATGAGTTATACTTTTCCGTCTGAATATTATCTCTAACTAAATTGATTAAATATTCTAATGCATATTCTTCTTGAATGAGCCCAAGATTGATTCCATCTTCAAAATCAATGATTGTGTAACAAATATCGTCAGCCGCTTCCACCAAAAAAGTTAATGGATGCCGTGCATAACGAATGTCATCAGCTTCTCCATAGGTTTTTAATCCTAATTCATTGGCTACATCTCTAAATGCAGTTTTTTCAGATTGAAAGATACCGTACTTTTTATCTGAAATGTGTTTTGTTGGCTTTTTTGGTAACGATTGTTTCGGATATTTCATAAACGCGCCAAGCGTTGCATAACTTAAACGTAAACTTCCGTCAACTCCTTTGCGATTTTCGGTTAAAATTTTAAAACCATTCGCATTTCCTTCAAAATCACATAAATCTTGATATTCTTTAGGTGTCAATTGCGATTGAAACTGTGTTCCTTTTCCAATCTTAAAATATTCTCCAATTGCTTTCTCTCCTGAGTGTCCAAAAGGCGGATTTCCAATATCATGTGCTAAAGCCGCCGCGGCAACAATGGCACCAAAATCATTAAACTGAAATCCGTGAACTTCTTTAAGATGTGGATACTTTTCTAGCAGTTTCTTTCCAACACTTCTTCCTAAACTTCTTCCAACAACAGACACTTCTAAACTGTGTGTCAATCGCGTGTGAACGAAATCTGTTTTAGATAATGGAACAACTTGCGTTTTGTCTTGTAAACTACGAAAAGCAGAAGAAAATATGATTCTATCATAATCTACTTCAAATCCCAATCTGGTTTCATCTTGTTCTTTTCGAAGTCGCTTATGGGTATCCCCGTAACGCTTTAACGAGAGTAATTGTTCCCAATTCATTAGTAAATAGCATTTTTCCTTGCAATATACTACATAAATAATTGAAATGCCAACCTTGAGGCTTTCTGAGGCGTATATTCCTGTTTTTGAGGAAAAAAGAACGACATTTACTTACAAAATTGAGTTATTTACTATATTTAGCACACACAGCTGTTGTATCGTCTTGAATACTACAAGATATAACCTTATGGTAACATTACATTTCACAACACTGTTGATATTTGTAAATTATTTATAAAACCACATATGGACAATATTTACTTAGTAATGATCATTGCCCTGATTGTATTGGCTGTTGCCGATTTAGTCGTAGGAGTTAGTAATGACGCAGTAAATTTTTTAAATTCAGCTATTGGCTCTAAAGCCATTTCGTTTAAAACAATTATGATTGTTGCTAGTGTTGGTGTAGCCGTCGGCGCTATTTTTTCTAGTGGATTAATGGAAGTCGCCCGGAAGGGAATTTTTAAACCTGAAAATTTTGTGTTTCATGAAATCATGATCATTTTCATGGCCGTCATGATAACCGATATTCTTTTACTTGACTTTTTTAATAGTATTGGAATGCCTACATCTACTACAGTTTCTATTGTTTTTGAATTGTTAGGAGCCGCTGTAGCCGTAGCATTGATTAGAATTAGCAATCAAGGTGATAATTATGACACATTACTTCAATACATTAATACCACACAAGCAACGGGAATTATTATTGGAATTTTGCTTTCCGTCGTCGTCGCCTTTTCCATTGGAGCATTCGTCCAATGGATTACACGTTTGCTTTTGTCGTATAATTTTCAAGAAAAAGCAAGTTGGGTAGGCGCATCATTTGGTGGAATTGCCCTAACTGCAATTACCTATTTTATTTTTGTTAAAGGAATTAAAGGAACTGATTATTCTTCAATGATTGTTGACAAAGCTTCATCATTAACATTAAAAGAATTCCTAGAAATACATGTATTATCAATTGTTTCTATAAGTTTAGTAGTATGGTCAATTGTCTCGTATTTAATCATATCATTATTAAATACAAATATTTACAAATTAATCATCATTGTAGGAACTTTTGCATTGGCATTGGCTTTTGCAGGAAATGACTTGGTAAACTTTATTGGAGTTCCTATTGCAGGTTGGCAATCGTACGATGCTTTTATGAATCCGGCAATAAACGTTAATGGTTTACCTGCTACAGAATTTTCTATGGGCTTTCTTGGAAAAACGGTAGCAACACCAACTATGTTTTTAGTAATTGCAGGACTTGTTATGGTGGTAACACTTTGGTTTTCAAGCAAAGCAAAAGCCGTTGTAAAAACATCACTCGATTTATCGAGTCAAGAACAAACAAAAGAACGTTTCAAGCCAAATTTCTTATCAAGAGGTTTAGTTCGTATAGCTATTGGAGTTTCTCAAGGAATTAATAAAATTACACCTGAATCGTGGCAAATAAAAATTGACAAACAGTTTGAAGTTCCACCAGTAGCCGTATATAAAAACAAAGAAGATATTCCTGCTTTTGATATGGTTAGAGCCGCTGTTAATTTAATGGTTGCTGGTGTATTAATTTCCATTGCTACTTCCAAAGGATATCCTTTATCTACAACCTACGTAACATTTATGGTTGCTATGGGAACATCTTTAGCCGATAGAGCTTGGGGAGCAGAAAGCGCCGTATATAGAGTTGCTGGTGTATTAAATGTAATTGGCGGTTGGTTTTTTACAGCCATCGTTGCCTTTTTAGCCGCAGGATTAATTGCCTTCTTATTAAATATACATTTGCCAAGTATGCTAGCCGTATTACTGAGTTTAGCGGCATTTTTGTTGATTCGTAATTATGTTGTGCATAATAAAAAAGCAAAAGAAGCGAAAGTAGAAGATAGCTTAAAGAAAGCAGAAAGCAGTTCTGTACAAGGCGTTATTCACGAAAGTGCAGACAATATTGCCAATGTTGTAAAACGTGGAAATAAAATTTATACAAGCGCTATTAATGGTTTGGCTAAGCAAGATTTACATATGCTTAAAAAGAACCGAAAAAATATCACGAAGCTTTCCAATGAGATTGATGAGTTACGTGACAATATTTTCTATTTTATTAAAAATTTAGATGAAACTAGTATTGGTGCGAGTAATTTCTACATTAATATTTTAGGCTATTTGCAGGATATAACGCAATCATTAGAATACATTTCTAAAGCGAGTTTAAAGCACGTTAATAACAATCACAAGAAATTAAAATTCAATCAAATTAAAGAATTGAAGCAGGTTGATGAAGCATTAGAAATGCTATTCAACAAAACAAAACAAGCTTTTGATTCTCGTTCGTTTGAAGAAATTGGAAGTGTTTTAGCAAGCAAAGAAGTTATTTTTGAATTGGTCTATGAAAAAATTCAAACGCAGGTTGCACGTACACGTACGGAAGAATCGAGTCCTAAGAATACCACATTGTATTTTAGCTTATTATTAGAGACTAAAGATTTGTTAAAAGCAACAATGAATCTTTTAGAAGAATATCACATTGCACATGATGATTCAGTAGAGCCTGCAACTATTACTATTATAAAAGATAAAATAACAGATACTACAAATACAAAAACTAAAGGCTCAGAACCAGATACTTCAGAAGATTCAGAAGATTCAGAATAATTTAGAGTATCATTTTATATACAAAAACACAATCGTAACGGTTGTGTTTTTTTGTTTTGATCTGATTCAAAATTTCTATCTTAGACACACCAATTTAAAACTACACTCATGAACAAATCATTTTTTCTTAGCCTTTTATGTTGTTTTATTTATGTAACAACGGCCACAAGTCAAGAACTTACAGGACAACAGTTACTAGAAAAAGCCATTCAATATCACGATCCTAACGGAAATTGGGAAACGTTCAACGGAACATTAACTGTAACTATGGAAACGCCAAAAAATCCTGCGCGTCTTAGTACGATTAAAATCAATTTACCAACAGAATATTTTTATGTAAAAGCAACACGTGGTGACACAACAACAGCATATACGGTTAAAAAAGATACGTGTATGATTGCTTTTAATGGAAAAACGGATCTTTCTGATGCTGTTTTAAAAGAAAACAATTTAAGTTGTGAACGTGCCA
This sequence comes from Kordia sp., assembly GCF_965283645.1. GTDB lineage: Bacteria > Bacteroidota > Bacteroidia > Flavobacteriales > Flavobacteriaceae > Kordia. Next base: position 2,896,272 of record NZ_CBDIPG010000001.1, read on the forward strand.
ACTTATACAAAAATTATTATACTTATTTGTATGGTTTGCCAATGAAGCTGAAAGATAACGGAACTATTATTGATCCGAAAGTAATGAAGAAAACATTCAAAGGAAAAGCATATTTGGTCCTAAAAGCTACGTATGATAAAAATGTTGGGAAAGATACATGGTACTTTTATTTTGACCCAAAAACGTATGCAATGGAAGTATATCAGTTTTTTAAGGATGAATCTAAAAATGATGGCGAATACATTTTATTAACGGAAGAAGCTGTAATTAACGATATTAAAATGCCAAAAAAACGTGCGTGGTATTACAACAAAGACGATGGATATTTAGGAACAGATATTCTGGGAAAATAGGTCGCTTCGCTTTTGGGTTTTTGAATTTAACTATATCATGTTGCACTTTTACATTGAGCTAAGTTTAAATGTGATGCAGCATCACATATCATGAAAAATTTTAATTCGTTTCCCTATTTAAAAAATGATACTTCTAAGTACTTCTCGATACAATTTTCTAGCGAAAATTACTCGAAGTGACGCATCTTAATAATCTATAACTTTATAAACAGATCGCTTTGCGTTTAAACCTATCCAGATTATTAACTTCCGATTCGTTATTACAAGCGATAGTGAAATAATCTGTTTATTATAAAATGTTTTTGTTTTTTCAAGCTACAGATTGCTTCGTTATCGCTCGCAATAACGTTCAAGATATATCCAAAACAAAAAAAGGGAACGCTAGTAAACGTTCCCTTTTTCGTATTGTCAATTTTTTATCTATAAATTAAGAACCACACATTAAGCAGTCATCATCTTGATCTCCTTTCGATCTTGCAATCATTTCCTTCATTTCCTGAGGTGTCAATGGCTCTACAGCAATTGGTGCTGGCTTTGCTCCTACAGTTTCTACAGCTATTGCTGTTGCCGCTTCAACCGCTACAGGCTCTTTCTTTGCCGCTTTACTCACTGTAAATTTAATTGCATCTACTGCCGATTTTGTTCGTAAGTAGTACATTCCTGTTTTCAATCCTGATTTCCAAGCGTAGAAGTGCATAGAGGTTAATTTCGCCATCGTTGCACCTTCCATAAACAAGTTTAATGATTGTGATTGATCAATGAAATATCCTCTGTGACGCGACATATCAATGATATCTTTCATGCTCAATTCCCAAACTGTTTTGTACAAGTCTTTAATGTCTTGTGGAATTTCTTCAATGTGTTGGATAGATCCATTCGCGCGCATCAACTCTTGCTTTAAATCTTCTGTCCACAATCCTAAGTTTACCAAATCTTCTAGTAAATGCTTATTTACCACAATAAATTCTCCCGAAAGCACTCTACGTGTATAAATATTTGATGTATATGGTTCAAAACATTCGTTGTTTCCAAGAATTTGCGAGGTAGAAGCTGTTGGCATTGGTGCAACTAATAATGAGTTACGCACACCGTTTTTAGCAACTTGCTTGCGCAGTTTTGCCCAGTCCCAACGACCGCTTAATTCTTCATCTTTAATTCCCCATAAATTATGTTGAAATTCTCCTTGTGATATTGGTGAACCTTCATACGTTTGGTATGGACCTTCAACTTTTGCCAATTCCATAGAAGCTGTAACTGCCGCAAAATATAATGTTTCAAATATTTCTTGGTTCAATTTTTTAGCTTCATCCGATGTAAATGGCATACGTAATTTAATGAATGTATCTGCCAATCCTTGCACACCTAATCCAATTGGACGGTGACGGAAGTTAGAATTTTCTGCTTCTTTTACAGGATAGTAATTACGATCAATTACCACGTTTAAGTTCTTTGTTACACGTTTTGTAACTCTGAATAATTCTTTGTGATCAAATTCGTTTCCTTTAACAAACATTGGCAACGCAATAGAAGCCAAGTTACAAACGGCTACTTCATCAGGAGATGTGTACTCCATAATTTCCGTACATAAGTTTGAAGAACGGATCGTACCTAAATTCTTTTGGTTCGATTTGCGGTTTGCTGCATCTTTATACAACATATATGGCGTTCCTGTTTCAATTTGCGATTCTAGGATTTTCTCCCACAACTCACGCGCTTTGATTGTTTTTCTTCCTTTTCCTGCTGCTTCGTATTTTAAGTACATTTCATCAAACTCATCACTATGTACATTAAATAAGTTTGGACATTCGTTTGGACACATTAACGTCCAAGAACCATTTTCTTCTACACGTTTCATAAACAAATCCGGAATCCACATTGCATAGAATAAATCACGCGCACGCATTTCTTCTTTACCGTGGTTTTTCTTTAAGTCTAAGAAGTCAAAAATATCTGCATGCCAAGGTTCAATGTATATTGCAAACGAACCTTTACGTTTTCCTCCACCTTGATCTACATAACGAGCTGTATCATTGTATACCTGTAACATTGGTACAATTCCGTTACTTGTTCCGTTGGTTCCTGCAATATATGATCCTGTAGCACGAACATTGTGGATAGACAAACCAATTCCTCCTGCTGATTGTGATATTTTCGCCGTTTGTTTTAATGTATCGTAAATTCCGTCAATACTATCATCTTTCATTGCTAATAAGAAGCATGATGACATTTGCGGTTTTGGTGTCCCAGAATTGAATAACGTTGGTGTTGCATGTGTAAAGAATTTTTTAGACATTAACTCATACGTTTCAAGCGCCGCATCCAAATCATTTAAATGGATTCCGACAGAAACACGCATTAACATATGTTGTGGACGTTCTGCAATTTTTCCATTCAATTTTAATAAATATGAACGCTCTAATGTTTTAAATCCGAAATAATCGTATCCAAAATCGCGGTTGTAGATAATGGTAGAGTCTAAACGATCTGCATTTTCCATAATTACATTATATACCTCATCGGATAATAATGGTGCTTTTTTACCTGTTCTAGGGTTTACATATTCATATAAATCTATCATCGTTTCAGAAAACGATTTTTTGGTGTTTTTATGCAAGTTAGATACAGAAATACGTGCAGCCAATCGAGCATAATCTGGATGCGTAGTCGTCATTGTGGCGGCAATTTCTGCGGCCAAGTTATCTAATTCTGAAGTAGTTACTCCATCGTATAATCCTTCAATTACACGCATGGCAACTTTTACAGGATCTACCAAATCGTTTAAGCCATAACATAACTTTCTCACTCGTGAAGTGATCTTGTCAAACATTATTAGCTCTTTTCTTCCGTCTCTTTTTACTACAAACATATGCTCGTCTATTTTTTAAGTTCTTCTGAATTTCGTTCAGAAAAGGGGTTAGTTATTTTACCAATTTTTCGGCGAAAAAATTGGCATTCTAGGTATTTTGTTATGTATTTTAAGTTTCAACTGCAAGCAATTAAAACTTGGGGTTTTTTTAACTAGAAATCAGCGTCAAAGCTAAATTTGTCTGACTCTTCTTCTTTATTTAAGACACCTGCTTTTTGATATTCAGATACTCTTTTCTCGAAAAAGTTTGTTTTACCTTGAAGGGATATCATATCCATAAAATCGAATGGATTTGTTACATTATACTCTTTTTCACAACCCAATTCTTGTAAAAGTCTGTCGGTAACAAACTCCAAGTATTGTGTCATTAATTTAGCGTTCATTCCAATAAGACTTACTGGTAATGATTCTGTGATAAACTCACGTTCAATATTCAATGCATCCACAATAATTCCGCGGATACGTTCTTTAGGAACTTTGTTTACTAGGTGATTATTGTGTAAATGCACTGCAAAATCACAATGTACACCTTCATCACGAGAGATTAACTCGTTTGAAAACGTTAATCCTGGCATAATTCCTCTTTTCTTTAACCAATAAATAGAACAGAAAGCTCCTGAAAAGAATATACCTTCTACAGCTGCAAACGCAATTAAACGTTCTGCAAAACTTGGCGATTCAATCCATTGTAAAGCCCAGTCTGCTTTCTTTTTGATTGCAGGGAAATTATCGATTGCCTTAAACAGCATATCTTTTTCTTTTTCATCTTTTACATACGTATCAATTAATAGAGAGTATGTTTCTGAATGAATATTTTCCATCATAATTTGGAATCCGTAGAAAAATTTAGCTTCAGAATATTGCACTTCATTTACGAAGTTTTCTGCTAAGTTTTCATTTACAATTCCATCAGATGCTGCAAAAAATGCTAAGATATGTTTGATAAAATAACGTTCGTCATCATTCAATTTTGTGGTCCAATCTGTCAAATCTTGGTGAAGGTCTATTTCTTCCGCTGTCCAAAAACTAGCTTCAGATTTCTTATACCATTCCCAAATATCTGCATGTTTGATTGGAAAAATCACAAATCTGTCTTTGTTTTCTTGTAAGATGGGTTCTATTGCTGATGACATAAAATTATCGAGTTTTTAATGTAAAATTTGGTAAAAGACTATTGTTTGATTTGGGAATAACAAAGATTGAAAAATGTATGCGGAAATGAAAGCCTAACTTATTCACAAAGTTAGTGAGTTTTTAACAACAGTACAGTTTTTTCCTACTTTTTAACATATTTTCAAAACGGCATTTTTTACTGATTATCAATTACTTACAAGAATTAATTCTTTGTAAAGTGCTATAAAACGGGCGATTCTAAAAAAAAATGAGAAAAAGAAATTTTAATAATTTAACGACCTAGTTTTTGCGCAGTTTTTTCTAATTCGGAATACCAATCTTCTCCAAATTTTCGAACCAATGCATCTTTTACAAATTTGTACACTGGTACTTGCAATTCTTTCCCCAATGTACATGCATCATCACATATTTGCCATTTGTGATAGTTAACAGCCGCAAAATCACTGTATTCTTCTATTCGAACTGGATATAAATGGCAAGAAATTGGTTTTTTCCAATCTACAAGTCCTTTATTATATGCTTGCTCAATTCCGCACATAGCGGTTTGGTTTTCATCAAAAGTAACATACGCACATTCGGCATCATTTACCAACGGTGTTTCCAAATCGCCATTGTCTCTTACAATATATGTTCCTTGTTTTTCAATGGCATGTATTCCTTCTTTTCGTAAAAATGGTTTTACTGTATCGTAAATTTCATCAAGTTTTTTAATTTCATTTTGCTCTAAAGGTGCGCCAGCGTCTCCTGCTACACAACAAATTCCTTTACACGCGCTAAGATTACATACAAAATCCTTTTCGAGGATATCTTCTGAAATGATGGTTTTCCCTAATTGAAACATGCTACAAAGATACTTTTTATACAAATTCTATTTAGTGTACTATTCACTTTTTTTTGAACATGTTAAATTCACTTTAATTTAAACTAAAAAACACATGCTTTTACTATTATAATTAGTTGAATAGTGTACTTTTGCCGCGAATTTAAAAATGTAACGAAATGGAGTTAAATTTTAAACATATTTTAACGGCAAGTATGTTGTTATTTGCTGTAATTGACATCGTAGGAAATATTCCGATTATTATAGATTTACGACGCAAAACTGGACATATTCAATCTGGAAAAGCGACTATTATTGCAGGTGTAATTTTGACTGTGTTTTTATTTGTTGGGCAAAGTTTGCTTAATTTGATAGGAATCACCGTAAGTCAGTTTGCCATTGCTGGTTCGTTTGTGTTATTTTTCTTGGCGTTGGAAATGATTTTAGGAATTACACTGTTTAAGGAAGATGAAGAAAGTCCTATGAGTGATGCTTCAGTATTCCCTATTGCCTTTCCTTTAGTTGCCGGACCTGGAAGTTTAACGTCAATTTTATCGCTTCGTGCAGAATTTGATGCAATGAATATTGTAATTGCAATTTTAATCAATATGATTATTATGTACGTTGTATTGAAGGCTTCAGCAAGAATTGAACGATTGTTAGGGCAAAATGGTATCCGTATTTTGAGAAAAGTATTTGGTGTAATTTTATTAGCAATTGCAGTTAAAATATTTACTACGGGAGTTCAAAAAATATTTGCTTAATTTTGCAGTAAGAAAAGTGTCGTTGCGTATATCAATTTCGAGTAAATTTATATGCGCAACTATATATTCTATCTAAACTCATATAAAATGAAAATATTCACCTATATATTTATTGCAATTGCAACACTACTTTGTATTTACAACGCTACAAAACTAGATTTTTCAAACCTATTACAAGGTGATAGTTTGGTTGCCTTAATTAGTATTGTTGCCTCTATGTGTGCGATACTTATTTTATTAATTTTTATGACTTCAAAGAAGATTGAAGATAAAGTTAATGACAATAAGTAATGTTTGATGTTCTGGTAATTGGTGGTGGCGTTTCAGGAATGCAATGCGCACTTGTGTTAGGTTCGGCGAAGAATAAACCTTTTGCTTCGGATAGGAACATTGGTGTTATTATGCATCAAAAATCTTCACATTTACAAAATGCATTGTTTAATAATGTGCTCGGTTTGCCCGAAGGAAAAACTGGAGCTACAATTTTAGAAGAAGGAAAAGCACACTTACAAAAAGTATATCCGCATGTACAACAAATTGCGAATGAAAAAGTATGTGAAATTACAGGTGAAGCAGGCAATTTTCAGGTTGTTACCAATAAAAACACATATTATACAAAGTTAGTTGTGATTGCCTTGAATTATGCAAAACCGTTTACAATTGATGGTTTGGACGAATTTATTGCGCCACATCCAAGAGCAGCCGCTAAAAAAGATAGAATCTACTTAAAAAACGAAGATCATTTGGTAAAAGAAGGCATGTATGCTTGTGGAACCATTGCGGGTTGGCGAAGTCAATTTGCTATTGCAGCTGGAAGCGGCGCGCAAGTTGCTACGGATATTTTGACGCTTTGGAATGATGGAAATCATACTAAGATTCATGATAAGGTATAATTGAAAAATCGAATCAATTATTACTCTTTTCCTTACTAACAATTTATATTGTTTTTCTCTTTTGTAATGAAAAGATTTTAAAGTCGTAGAATCTATAAATGAAATGCTTGTGCATTTACCCAAACAATGCATTTTTCAGATATACTCCTATTGGTTGAACTACTTTTTTTTGTAGCTCAACTAAAAGATCGAACTCACGTAAAACACATTATCGATTTAGCCAAAGTCTCATTTTTCTCTATCCATAAATCATCTATAATTAAGTAATAATTATAATATTCGCCTAGTGTACTCACGGAAAGTTCTGCTGAATGTTCATTGATAATAACTCTATTTTTTTCTGGAATATTATCTAGTTTCATTTTAATAATCTCAGATAATTTATGCTCATCTATCTCTATTTCTTGAAGCTCAGTTATTGGATGATCAGCAAATATTTTTAAAACAGTTTGTAAGTCATTCGTTTCTAACTGTGCAGCAATATATTTTATATAGTTTAATTCATCAACTGCATATAAAACATCATCCAACTCCTCTAGTTCATTAGCTTTTAAAAAGTCCAATAAAGTATTCATTCTAACACCTTCAATTGTTACAACTGTCATATCTTCAATATTAAATCTATCATAGATAGGAACAGAAATAAAATAAGTACATCCTTCACCAGAACCTTTTACCTCTAATACATTTATATCTTCTTCCAAAACTATTCCATGTAAACCAAAAGAAGTTGGCAAAATATCATTAAACCAAATCGCTACTTTATCTTCATTTTTATTTTTATACTCTTCTGTAAAAATGTACCAACACAATCCAATTTCATCATTATCAGTACCAACTTTTATATAATCTTCTTCTCCTTCAATTTCATTTAGATAAAGACCTTCTTGTAATAAATTGAGTAAGTCTTGAAAATCTTTAGGTTTTAAACTACTAGAATTGTCCATATCTTCAGTCTCATCTTTTCTATCAAATAATTTACTAAAAAATGGGCGCTTCTCAACCACTATTTCTTTAGCATCTATATTGATAGGAAATCCATAAACATCCGTTCCTAAAATTTCTGAGTATTTATCACTACATAGAGAATCCCAATTTTCAATAAACCAATCATATATTGAATTTGAATTAAACTCTTTTAAATACCGTAAGTTCGATTTATATGCTGTTCTGTATGCAAAGTATATTTTCATAAAATTGTTCTTTTATATATAATGTAGTTTTATTTTTTTTAATCCTTGCCAAGATTTATAAATATGTGTCAACATATAATAAAACATTACCCATTGTTTTTGAATATTTTACATTTTTTTACTAATTCACTCATTCATCTTTACAAAAAAGAGTTGTTAAATGTATTGTTTCAGTTACATTATAAATACATCGAATATTTTTCTTTAGGAAGTTGTTTGAATCGACAAAACATAAATTTAATACTTTGAAAATTCGGATGTAAAAGCGATTCTATTAATTCTCGTGCAATTTAATCACTTTCTCAAGCATCTTATCATCTTTATTCAACTGTTGCTGATATCCGTTTCCACCAAATAGTTGTTCTATAAAAACGGCTTTGATGTGTCGTTTTATTTGTTTCGCGTACTTTTCTATGTAGATTCGTTGTCCGCGTTTTTCACTTAAGTAATCTGTATATTCTTTTACTATTTTGTCATCAATTTCGAAATCATTCATAAATTCTGAAATCGACATATTGCTATAAAAAGCCCTATCACTTTCCAATTTATTAAATACGAAGTCTTCAATATATCCGATAAGTTTTGCACGCAATCCTCTTTCTAGTGATAATTCTTCTGGCGTATATGAAATAGGCACAAACACATCTGGAATGATTCCGCCGCCGCCATATACAATTTTACCTTTTGGTGTTTCAAATTTGAGTGAATCTGCAACTTTGATACTATCCATTGATTTGAGTTCACCCGAGCTGAATCGTTTGTAATACTCATCAAAATAGTCTTCATTTCCTTTTTTGTACGAACGTTGAATAGATCTTCCAGTTGGTGTATAATAGCGTGAAATGGTTAGTCGTACCATAGAGCCATCACCAAGCGGCATTGGACGTTGCACCAAGCCTTTTCCAAACGAACGTCTTCCAACAATAACACCTTTGTCATTGTCTTGCAATGCACCTGCTATAATTTCGCTTGCTGAAGCTGATTTTTCATTAATTAACACATATATTTCGCCTTCTTCAAATTCGCCTTCATCGGTTGCATAGTAATTTTCAATATCACCTTTTTTATCTTTTGTAAAGAGAATTAGCTTTTTAGCTTTTAAGAATTCATCCGCAATTTGTCGTGTAACATCTAATATTCCACCAGGATTATTGCGCAAATCTAATGCTAAGTTTGTAGCGCCTTTTTGCTGCAAATCTTTTAGTGCAACTTTAAATTCATCATACGTAGTTTCTGCAAAACGATTGATTTTTATATAGCCTAAATCGTCCGCCAACATATAATTTGCAACGACACTTTTGATTGGTACTTTAGCACGTTTTAGATTAATTGTAACGTGTTCATTTGTTTTCTTACGATATATTTTAAGTTTTACAGAAGCACCTTCAACATCTTTCAGTTTTGAGATAATTTGTGTGTTGGCTAATTTTTTCCCGTATAGTGTGTCTTTATCTGCGGTTAAAATACGATCGCCAGCTTGAATTCCTGCCGCTACACTAGGACCGCCATCTAAGGTTCTAATAACGGTTAAGGTGTCATTTACCATATCAAACCGAATTCCTAGACCTACAAAATCGCCTTGCATATTTTCTGCAACACGTTTTTCTTCTTCCGAAGGAATGTATACGGAATGTGGATCTAAGTTTTCCATGATATTTTTCACGGTAGCATCTACAATACTATCTACATCAATATCATCAACATATTCGTAATCGATATAATCAATAAGTTTGTTGAGTTTGTCTTTGCTTGTGTTTGAAGAAAACAGCTTTTCAGGCGAAGCACTAAAGCTTAGTTTTCCGCCAATAACTACTCCTACAGCAACTGCCGCGGCAATTATAACAGGAAGTAAGTATTGTGTTGTTTTATTCAAAGTTTTTTATTTTTAAGAAGCGTTTATTACAGGAATGTGTTCTACTTCAACGCCAGCTTTTTGTAAAAATTGTATGCCCGAATCGTCTTTGTATGCATCTACATAGACAACTCTTTTAATTCCAGATTGATGAATAAGCTTGCTACATTCTTTGCATGGTGACATGGTAATGTACAATGTTGCATCCACACATGATTGTGTAGAAGCGGCAACTTTTAATATGGCGTTTGCTTCTGCGTGCAATACATACCATTTTGTGTATCCTTCTTCATCTTCGCAGAAATTTTCAAATCCTGATGGTGTTCCGTTGTAACCATCGGAGATGATCATTCTATCTTTTACAACAATCGCGCCGACTTGTTTTCGCTTACAATAAGAGAGTTTTCCCCATTCTTTTGCCATGCGTAAATAGGCGTGATCGTATTTTGCTTGTTTTTGTTTTGGCATGACCAAATGTAAAGTTTTTACAGCTAAAAAAAGCAACTTATTACAGTTGCTTTTGTCTTCCGTAACGAAGATATTAGGTTTATTCTGGAATCACAACAGCTTTGTTGTTAATTTTTTACCAAAATAATTATGGTGCTAACTCAGAGTAACAAGGTTTACAGTCTGTTTCTTCTGTATCACAGTCGCAAGTGTTTACTTCTGTACAGTTACAAGTACATGTTCCTTCACAATCAGTTTCTCCAGCACCTACTCTTCCTCCACGTAAATCGTGAAAAGTTAGTGATGAGATTTGTTTTTTATTTAAACTTAGTTTAGACATTGATCTTTTTTTCATACTTATTTGTTTTTATAGTTCATATTAATTTCTAAACTAGAGAAAGCTTATTAGCTTACAAAAAATTCACATCTACAATATGAATGGCAATTCCTAATACAATTGCCGAAATAACCATAACCCAATCTCTTTTTGAGAATCGGAAAATGGTTTGAAACACAAATGAAAGCGCCAATACAACTAGTACAATGATGATTTGAGCCGCTTCTACACCTAAGGCAAATTCTAACATTGGCAACAATTTTCCGCTTACGCCAGTAGTGATGGTTTTGAAGTAGTTTGAAAACGCCAAACCATGAATTAATCCAAAAAATAAAGCTGCAACTAATAGCAATACTAATTTTGTTTTATCGCTACTTTTTCCAGCCGTAAATATGTTGAATAACGCTGTCGCTAGAATGGTTATATAGACTAACAATTCGGCTAAATTTGCTTTTACAGAAATAACACCATAGGTTGATAAGAGTAATGAAATTGTATGTCCGATAGTAAAAACAGTTACGAGCCAAAAGACACGTTTCCATTCTTTAAAAGTGTAGGCTACTGTGAGCACAATTAGAAATAAAACATGATCGTATCCGTTTAAATCTAGTACGTGATTGAGTCCTAGTTTGAAATAGATCAGAAAATCATTCATCATAAGATTTCATTTTTAAGTTTGGGGTTTGTATATCAAATTTACATTTTTTATGTTAAAAACGGCGCTCTTTTTGCAGTTGCTCGTACGCTTTTTGTACTTGTTGAAACTTTTCTTTTGCACCTTTTATATGCTCTTCACCTAAATGCTGTACTTTGTCTGGATGGTATTTTTTCACCATTTTACGATAGGCTTTTTTCACTTCATTATCCGAAACCGATTTGTCAATTTCTAAGATTTTGTAAGCATTATCTGTTGCATTGTAAAACATGGCTTTGATCGATTCAAAATCACGATTGTTGATATAGAGATATCCTGCAATTTTTTCAATGAGTGTTACTTCTTCTTCACTTACGTGATTATCCGCTTTTGTGACACCAAATAAGTAATGTAATAATTGCAAACGAGATGAATGATCCATGTGCGATTGAATCTGCTGACATATTTCACGTGTAGAAATGTCTTCTTTTTTCAACACACTATTGAACAACTGAAATGCTTGATTGGCACGTTCTTTTCCGTACATTTTCACAAAATAGCTTCGTACATAGTTTAGTTCAGATTCTGAAACTTCGCCATCCGCTTTCATTACAATTGCGGAAAGCACGAGCAAACTTACTTCAAAATCTCCCGATTTTGTTTGTTCACGCTTTTGAGAAGGCTTGACACGCCTACGTTTTTCATATACTGGATCTTGTCGTCGTTGGCGACTTCCTTTTTTTCGCTTTGGTGGTTCTAATAATAATCCTTTAGAAGTTGCTTTGTCTACTGCAGTTCCAATAGCAAATCCAATAGCGGCACCAATAGGTCCACCAAGTGTCCAGCCTAACGCGCCTCCAATCCAGCTTGCAAATCCACTCATAAGTTTCGTTTCTGTTTGATTTTTATCAAAGATACATTTTCCCAAGAAAAAAATATCAAAATATCATATGAAGGTGACATTATGATTCATATTATGGCACACTGTATGCATTGACTGTTTTCTGTCAATCTAAATCTTAAAGATAATTTCTATATTCTTATTAAATTTTCCGCTAAGAAGGTTATTAAATTAAAAGATTTAATAGCTATTCAAAATCTTTAAAAAATTCTTCCAGTGTGATGCTGTGAATATTAGTAATACGTATTAAGCTAGACACTTTAAAATCATAACCTGATTCCCAACGCCACATTTGTTTTGGTTGAATATTATTGTCAAATGCAAATTGTTCATGACTTTTATATCCAGCAGTTACTCTTAGGTCTTTAATTCGTTTACCAATTTTTTTTAGCATCTCATCTTTTTCTAATGCGCTCATAAAGGTTAAAATTCTCAATTCAGAGCGCAATAATTTACGTCATACATGACGTATTCAACTTATATTTTTTACTTTTACGTCATGTGTGACGTAATTTTCTACTTAATACGTATTACAAGACTTAAAAAAGCATGGGTAAAAAGAAACAAAAGGCAGTCATAGAGGAAAAAAAAGAAAATGGCGAAACAGAAAACAAAATTAAAAAGCAAAAATATTTTGAAAAAGAGTCAACATTCATCAGCATTACTGTCGTCCTTTTTCTTATAGATTTATTTTCTATAACAGCCTTAAGCATTTTTTTTTCAGATATAATTATTGGCAATAATACATCTCATTTAGGAATATTCAGCACTAGTGCATTTGGAATATTTGTAATGATTTTAGTTTTAGGAATTATTAATGGTTTGGTATTAATTTATATAACTGTGTTATTGAAACGTTTTTTAAAAAAGAAATAGGTAGTTGAACTATTGAATTGTTACTAAAAGCCTCCTAATCAAAATAGTAGTATATTTATCAACTGCCTATTTTTACTCAAACTTTGATATTCATAGCATTGAGAAGAAAGTATTTACGAAGTCTATTGCCTATTTTAAAAAGTATTTCTATGACGGAAATATTTATAAAAATTACATGCTTTATGTATTTGATCTTTTAGGCGTATCACAACAAAGTATATCCGATTTTATTTCCCATAATGTGTCTTCAATTCAAAAATTGTTTCCTATTGAGACAACTTCGTTATCGCTGAGAAATATAAAGTAGCTGTTTTTATTGAATAAAGTGTTTCAAAAGAAGCTATAAACAAAGGCTTTTGGAGCAACGGTTGGTTCATGGAATTAGTTGCAGCATGCATTCGACAAGTGATTAAAAAAGATCATTATAAAATGAACATCATCACCTAAATTCAATTTTAACATTAATGAATAGAAGTATTAAAATTACATTTTTAACATTATTTTTCACCTTCTTTTTATTTATTTTCCGTAGTTTTCTGTACTAATTTTAAAAATTATATATCATGAAAAAAAGAAGTCTTACATCGTTAAAACTTAACAAAAAAACCATTACTCATTTACAAGCTCAGAAAAGTGCAGGTGGAATTCGTAAACAAGCACGTGATGTTTCAGGTACGTACTGCGATTCAGTAAATGTTTGTTGTGCATAACAGCTGAAAAAGCAATAGTGCATATAAAGAACCTTGTTTTTATTTTATCAAACTATATACTAACTAAGTATTGAAATTTTTACAGTGTATGTTTGGAAAAGTATCAACAAGGTTTTCTGTTTTCTCAATCCAATGTAAAGTTGTGGTTATGCGTTTACCATAAAGCGTTCTCAAAATTGAGTTTCACTAATTTAATCCGTATCTTTGCACCATTATTAATGAATTAATTTAGAAAGATTATGTATCCACCAGAATTGGTAAAACCAATGCGCGAAGATTTAACCGCAGTTGGTTTTGAAGAATTACATACGGTAGAAGCTGTTGATACTGCAATAGCAAAAGAAGGAACAACATTAGTAGTTGTAAATTCTGTTTGTGGTTGTGCAGCTGCCAATGCAAGACCTGGCGCAAGAATGTCTTTAGATAATGATAAAAAACCAGATAACTTAGTTACTGTTTTTGCTGGAGTTGATAGAGAAGCTACTAACAAAGCAAGAGGTTATATGATTCCTTTTCCTCCATCTTCACCAAGCATGGCTTTGTTTAAAGATGGACAATTAGTACATATGTTAGAACGTCATCATATTGAAGGTAGACCAGCTGAAATGATTGCTGAAAACTTAAAAGATGCCTATAACGAGAATTGCTAATACATTCTTACCGAAAAAAATACTATAAAACCACGTTTTTACGTGGTTTTGTTTTTATACTTTTACCACATTATAAAGTACTAAGTAGTGAAATTCTTATCGTATATATTATCTTCTATTTACATGCTGTTTTTCGGCTTGTCATTAGTTATTTTTCATGGAGTTCAATGGGTTTGTTTAAAATTAGGTGGGCAAAAATGGCACAATTGGAGCGTAAATATGCTACAATTTAGCTTAATGCGCTGCCAAAATATTTTAGGAACACGTTACATTCTGAGAAATCCGCAGAAATTAAATACCAATCAGCCTTTAATTATTGTGTCTAATCATCAAAGTATGAATGACATTTCTCCGCTGATTTGGACGTTTAAAAAGCATTATCCAAAATTTATCAGCAAGAAAGAACTCGGAAAAGGAATTCCAAGTATTTCTTTCAATTTACGTCATGGTGGTGCAGCTCTAATCGATAGAAATGATCCGAAACAAGCCATTACTGAAATCATCAATTTTGCGAAACGAATTCATGAAAACACACAAGCAGCAGTTATTTTTCCTGAAGGAACACGTAGCAAAGATGGTGTGCCAAGACCGTTTAAAACAAAAGGATTAGACGTATTGTTTAAGTATATTCCGAATGCACAAATTGTTCCTGTAACGATTAATAATTCGTGGAAAACGACCAAATATGGAAAGTTTCCGTACGGATTAGGCTCAAAAATTACAGTGGATGTTCATAAACCAATTCAACTTAGCGACTATCCAAAAAACAAACGTGCCGAATTGCTTGAACACATTGAAAAAGTTGTAACAGAACATATTGTTGTAGACTAAAAATATGCATCTCGATAGCTAAGCTATGTATTTACAATCAAAAAATATATGTACATGAATTCAAAAGAAGTAGAAATCATAACGCAAACTATTTCTTTTGTGAAAGAAACACTCAAAAACGCAGAAGGCGGACACGATTGGTTTCACATTGAACGTGTATATAAAAATGCATTGTTGATTGCGAAAGAAGAAACCGTAGATGAATTTATTGTAAGTTTAGGCGCGTTGTTACATGATATTGCTGATGCAAAATTTCACAATGGAGACGAAACAGTTGGCCCAAAAGTAGCGCGTGAGTTTCTTGAAAATGTACACGTTTCCGAAAATGTGATTGTACACGTTGAAAATATCATTTCTAATATTTCTTTTAAAGGTGGAAATTTTAATCAAAAGTTCACGTCTCCTGAGTTAGATGTCATTCAAGATGCAGATCGTTTGGATGCTATTGGCGCTATCGGAATTGCGCGTTGTTTTAATTATGGTGGATTTAAAAATCGTAAATTATACGATCCGGCAATTCCTGTAAATATGAACATGACGAAGGAACAGTACAAAAAATCTACTACGCCGACAATTAATCATTTCTACGAAAAATTGTTATTATTGAGAGATAAAATGAACACTACAACCGGACGAAAAATTGCGGAACAACGTCATGCGTATATGGAACAGTTTCTCGATCAGTTTTATGGTGAATGGAATGGGGAAAGATAACTTCTACATGAAAGTTACCATGTTTATTGACTTTTTTCAAAAATTGCGAATTTGTTTGTGTACATATTGTTCATGCTAAACTCGATTCAGCATCGCACCTAAATGAGCTAGTTTATGAGATTCTGAGTCAAGCTCAGCATAACGCAATCAAAGTGTTTAAAACAAATAAGCTTATTGTTTGAAAAACATAAAGCTAAAATCTCACTTAAAACCATCTTGAATCTTTTTAAACTTACTGAATCATCAACTTCATTTCGCTTCTATATTTTGAAGCACTTTTTCCTGTAATTTCTTTAAAGAGTTTATTGAAATGCGAAAAATTATTAAACCCACTTTCATAACAAATATCTGCAATACTACTTTGACTTTCCAAGAGTAATTTGGTTGCAAATACAACTCTATATTCGTTTACCAATTTCGTAAATGTTTTTCCTGTTACCTTTTTAAAATAACGACAAAAAGCTGGAACCGTCATATTTACTTCATTGGCAATTTCGTCTAAAGTTATGTGTCGTTGAAAATTATTATTGATATATTTAAATATCGTATCAATCTTTACGCTGTCTTGCGGTTGTGTTTCAAAAGCAAATCCGTCAGCATTGAGCAACTCATAATCTGTTGCCAGAGCCAGCATATTTAAAATTTCTAGCAGTTTTATAACTCTTTTAAAACCTTCATATTTTGGTAATTTTTCAATTTTCGGGCCTACTATTTTTTTAGTTTCTGGTCGAAAACGGATGCCTTTTTTTGCTTTTTCTAATAACAATGAAATGTCTTGCATTTCTGGTAAGTTGTAGAATTCTTTCCCTAAAAAATCTGTTTTAAATTGAATAAGTGTTTCTTTTCCTTTAGAAGTTAAACGATCTGCAAATCCGTTATGTGGCAAGTTGGAACCAATTAAAATTAATTGACTGTTATTGAAATATGACAAATGATTTCCAATATGGCATTTACCATTTCCTTTGTTTACGTACACCAATTCTACTTCAGGATGAAAATGCCAAAACGCCAATCCGCGTTTTCGCTTCTTCGTATTCTGCGCAACCAAAATAGAATTTCCAAATTCGGGTGTTATCTTTTCGTAGGTAGGCTTCGTGTGCTTCATTTGTAAAAATTCGTGTTACAAAGTTACCATTTATGCTATTCAAATTATATGTTCTTTTACCTAAATTATGTGCTATTTTAACTCTAATAAAAATTTACAATTATTTAATGGTTAAAATAACACACAAATTCATCAAAATAGCTGTTTTTCAAGAACCAAATCTGACTTAGTTTTGCTATGTGAACTATTTAAAATAAAAGTCATGAAAAAAAGCATTAAAAACATTGTATGTATACTACTTATGATAGTTAGTATAACGAGTTACGCAAACAGTGACTATACTTTACACACTAGAAAAGGAAGTACTGTTTTGACATTAGCAAATGTGAAGAAAGGACATCAGCTACTTATTAAAGATACTAATTTTTTAGTCCTTTACAGAGAAGCAATTGCACAAAACGGAAACTATTCTAAAGGATTTGATTTAACAAGTTTACCTGACGGTTCGTACTATTTTGAACTGGAAAAAGATGTAGAAATTTTAACAATCCCTTTTGCAGTAGTTGCAAATAAAGTAACCTTTGACAAAGAAAAAGAAAAGACTATTTACAAACCAACCATACGCGTTGTAGATGATAAGTTGTGTATTTCCAGGCTTTCGCTAGAATCGCAACCTATGAAAGTTGAAATTTATTATAGAGAAGTCATTGGCGACAATACTGCTTTATTACTTTCCGAAGATATTGAAAACACAAAGATTATTTCTCGAATTTATGAACTTTCAAAAGAGAGAAAAGGAAAATATACAATTGTATTTACAACACACGAAAGAGAGTTTACTGAGGAAATTAGATTTTAGACCGTAATAGTGATTCAACCAACTTGAAAGCGTAGTTATTTTATTTGTATAAAATGCTACGCTTTTTTACTATAAGCTCATATAAATACACACTTTAGTATACGTTATCACTCATATCATATTTACTAAAACTACTAAATTCAGATTGTTTTTTTCATTTTCTTTGTTTGCCCAAAGATTCCTGCATCAAGGTATTCATAAATGTAAACATTTCCAGAGGTGTTTTTAGCTGAAAAGCGCTCACTTCTATTAAACTTTTGCAAACACTAAACGCTTTTTTTATTGCTATTTTAATATTCAATATTGATCATTCCGTTTGTAAATGTAAATACTGGCTTATCAGAAATAGCATCTGTAGTAACTCTAAATGTGCCTTCCATATTTGAATCTGTATGTGTGGTGATAGAAGTTTCTCGGTCTCCGAAATTGACATCAGATGTATAATATCTATCATTATTTATAAAAATAAATTCATCAATTTGATTGGTTTCTTCAAGTAATACAAAAAAACGGATGGTTTTTGAATTGTTATCAAAAGAAGCTTCTATCATTCTGAAATTTTCATCCAAAGGATGTAATGTTACCTGATATTCTGTCAAAAAATAATTTACTCCATCCAAATTAAAGCTTATAAAAGTTTGTAAAGGGATATTTTCATCATCTGACGAGCACGATAACATAATTAAAGCTATCATACATAAAAGTACTTTTTTCATTGTTATTATTTTAAATTGTTACCTATTCTAAGCAATCAATCTTGATTACTTTAGACTAAATGTATCACAATAATGAATGAAAAATCTTATGTATTTTATAAGCGTCGTATCTTTTTTATAAGCGTTGTTCGATATTCGAAATTTAAAGTGTTTTTAAACTTTCCTCAATATTTTATGTGAATTCCTTTTATATACTTCGGGAACTTGCCTTGTGGTAACTAACTAAAACAGTGAATATTGCCCGTTTTTATACTTTTCGTGCAATATTCGATTGAGTCTTGGCATGTTTTTATCTTTAAAATATTTTAACCGTGCCAATTTGATTAGATTTCGAATTTGTTCTGCTATTTTTCCTTCACCGCGCATTCGGTTTCCGTAACGACTGTCGCCCAAACTTCCGCCATGACAACTTTCAATTTGATGCAATACTTTTTCAGCTTTGTCTGGCATCGTTTTGTGAATCCAATCAGAGAATATTTCGCCAATAGCGCCATTCAATCGTACAATGGTAAAGGCAATTGAACTTGCGCCTAATTCGGCTACTTTTTTTGCCATTGGTAATATTTCATGACTGTTTATTGATGGAATTATTGGTGCCAACATCACATTAACAGGAATTCCGTTTTCTGCCAACGTTTGTACAGTTTCCAATCGTTTTTTAATGGTTGCCGTTCGTGGTTCTAGCACACGGCGCGTTTCTTCCGACAAGGAAGTAATGGAAATATTGACATTAACTAAGTTGTCTTTTGCGAGTTCTTTTAAAATGTCTAAATCACGTAGAATTAAAGCATTTTTGGTAATGATTCCGACAGGATGTTTGTATTTTAAAAACACCTTTAACAGATTTCTAGTGATTTCAAATTCCTTTTCCGCAGGTTGGTAACAATCTGTATTTCCTGAAAGTATAATTGGGCATGCTTTCCAACTTTTCTTTTTTATTTTTTCTTCCAACAATTCGGCGGCATTTCGTTTGATCAATATTTTTCGTTCAAAATCCAAACCTGCGCTAAATCCCCAATATTCGTGCGTTACACGCGCATAACAATAAATACAACCATGTTCGCAACCTTGATACGGATTTAAGGAATATTCCATACCAACATCCGGACTTTTTACTTTGTTCACAATGGTTTTTGGAAACGTATTGATATAGGTTGTTTTGTTTTTATCAGCTTCTTCACCTTCTTTTCGGCAATATTCTAAAAAATCGGCACGTGTTTCATGCGCGTCTTGTAAAAAACGATTGTGTACATTTTTTTGTGCGCCTCTGCCTTTTATGTTCCCTGATTTGTTCAAGTTTGCCATTTATTTTCTCAAAAATAATTCTCACGAAAGTGAATTACGCAGATATATATCTTTTTAAGGTGCAACTACGGGAATAAAAAAATCCTGCTTTACGAAAACAGGATTTTTGATTTGTATATTTTATAGTCTACTTTTTAATAAATTTTCGAACTGCAGTACGGTTTTGAGCATCCGTTATTTTCAAAAAGTATACGCCATTTTTAAGTGAACT
This sequence comes from Kordia sp., assembly GCF_965283645.1. Classification (GTDB taxonomy): domain Bacteria; phylum Bacteroidota; class Bacteroidia; order Flavobacteriales; family Flavobacteriaceae; genus Kordia. The sequence continues at coordinate 2,916,383 of NZ_CBDIPG010000001.1, forward strand.
TACGTTTATAGTGTCTGAAGAAGTATTCAATGGAATGATTATGAATCGATATAACGAGTCGTTGCTTTCTACTTACCAGGAAAAGCAGCTTTGCGTTTTTCTAAGAAAGCTGTGGTACCTTCTTTAAAATCTTCCGTTCCAAAACAGTTTCCAAATGCTGTAATTTCTGTTTCATAACCATTTACGCCATCTTCATAGTTTGCATTAATCGCTTTAATTGCGCCGCTAATGGCAACTAAGGAGTTTCGCATTATTTTACTTGCGAGTTTGTACGCTAAAGGCAGTAACTCTTCTTGTGTTGTAACATGATTTACCAATCCGCATTGGTGTGCTTCAACTGCGCCAATCATTCCGGCAGTCATTACCATTTCCATGGCTTTTCCTTTTCCAACTAGTTGTGGCAAACGTTGTGTTCCGCCATATCCTGGAATAACGCCAAGCGAAACTTCTGGCAAGCCCATTTTTGCATTGTCACTCGCAATTCTGAAATGTGAAGCCATTGCCAATTCTAATCCGCCACCGAGCGCAAAACCGTTTACAGCCGCAATAACTGGTGTTCCTAAATTTTCTACAAAATTGAATAATAATTCTTGTCCTTTTGCAGCTAGCTTTCCTCCTTCATCTACTGAAAAGTGTGCAAATTCGCTAATATCAGCACCTGCAACAAATGCTTTTTCGCCACTTCCTGTAAGTACAATTACTTTTGCATCCGAGTCTGTATCTAATGCTTCAAAAGCATCGTGTAGTTCCTGAATTGTATCGCGGTTTAACGCGTTTAATTTTTTTGGACGATTGATGGTAATGGTTGCAATTCCATTGTCTTGCTGTACTAGTATATTTTCGTAATTCATGTTGTTTAGTTTTTTGGAATTTTCACTGTAAATGTTGTTCCTCTATTTTCTTCTGATGTAAAAGTAATACTTCCGTTATAAGTTTCCACAATATTTTTTACCATTCCCAATCCAAGTCCCATTCCGCTGGTTTTTGTGGTGAATTTTGGTTCAAATATTTTTGGTGTGTTTTCTTTTGTAATTCCGATTCCGTTATCTTCAACCGTAATAATTGCATTTCCATTTTGCTCAAATACACGTACATCAATTAATGGTTTTCGATCGCTTGAAATGGCTTGAATAGCATTTTTTACCAAGTTCGTAATTACACGAATAAGTTGTGTACGATCAAATTTTATGATAATTTCTTCTTGCTCATAATGTACCTGAATGTATTCCTCATTAAAAATATCCATTGCCAAACGTGTAATTCCTACCACATTCAACATTTCATTTTGTTGTGCTGGCATTTTTGCAAAGTTAGAAAAAGCCGATGCAATACTACTCATGGTATCAATTTGTTGAATGAGTGTTTTTGTGTATTCATCTACTTTTTGATGAATTTGCGGATCATTCGGATCAAACTTTCGTTGGAAACTTTGCACACTTAAACGCATTGGTGTTAATGGATTTTTAATTTCGTGCGCTACTTGTTTTGCCATTTCGCGCCAAGCTTGTTCACGTTCGCTCACAGCAAGTTTTACAGCACTTTCTTCCAATTCATCAATCATTCCGTTGTAGGCAGTAATTAAGTTGAAAATTTCTTCTCCAGCATTTTCTACTATAATTTTTTCATTACGCTTATTAAATCGAGTTTGATCTAATTTTGCACCAATACTTTTCAGCGAACGCGTTATATATCTTGAGATAAAATATGCAAAAACAATAGCAACCAACAACATTACAATGTAGGCATAGCCCAAACGTCTAAAGAATTCTTTCAATTCATTATTACTAAACGAATCATCACGTTCGTATTGAAGATTTAGGATTCCTAATGGTTTCGATTTCGAATCTGTAATGATACTGTATGAAGATTGGTATTGTCCGTTTTTAATTGTAATTTCTTCTAAATAACGTTTGTCTGCAAGCGTGTTTAAATTGTTTAAAATTTCCGCAGATAAGCAGTTTGGTATTTCTTCTTGACCAATAGACGTATCAGATGTGTTGATAAGCGTTCCGCCCAAATCGTATAAATTGAAATCAACATTATGGATATCCGCTATTTTATAAATTGCATCTTTAAAAATTAAATGTAAATTTTCTTCACTTACAACATACGTAGTTTCCTTATTAATAACATAATTTACATGTGATCGTATTTGATCTTCTTTACGTTCCAAACGTTTTTCATGATAATCGTTTGATTGTTCATTGTATTGATAAATACTGACCAAAGCAATTAAGATAGATGCTACAAGTATCAGTAGAATCATGTACGCAAATATTCGGGAACGTAATGAAAGTCTTGCTGGTTTCATGAATGTTTATTTTTCTTGACCAATATGCACAATAACCAAGCCAAGGTTACGCGTTTGGGTTTTTCTCGCGAATGCGTTTGTATAGCTTAAATCCTAACATGAGTAGTATTCCTAATACTAAAATTCCGATGACACCAAAAATCCAATTAATCGAGTTTTTTAAGATCACCAAAAAGACAACAGCAAACAATATAAATGTTGCGCCTTCATTCCACAATCGCATAAAATTAGACGTGTATTTTACCTCATCACGTTGCAATTGCTTGAACATTTGATGTGTTTTTAATTGATATAAAAATAACAATACTACAAATCCTAGTTTTACGTGCATCCAACCAAATTCCAGCCAAACTGGTCTTAAAATGAGCAACCAAATTGCAAAAATAGTTGCCAATATTGCAGATGGCCATGTAATGATAAACCACAAGCGTTTTGCCATGAGTTTGAGTTGTTTTCCTAAAATTTCCTTTTCAGGAGACGGTTTGTGAAACGCTTCTATTTGATACACAAATAAACGTGGAATGTAAAATAATCCTGCAAACCATGTCACTACAAATATTAAGTGTAGTGATTTTATGTAGTCGTAATAATATCCCATTTAATCTTCTATGAACAGATAGTTTAGTTTTTTTGCATTGAACGCTTCATTAAACGTTTTAATTTCGGTATCAACCAAGTTGTTAAATGTGTTTAATTCTGCATTTATTTTTTGCGATAATTCATTTTTCACTGCAATATCTTGTGCTGTTGGCGCAAAATCGCCCATACTTACCAATGAATTTAAATGTCCTAATTTGTTGGTGAGACGAATTGGGAAATTTAACGGATCTTGTCCGCTTCGGTTTTTAGTTTGATACAACGCTTCTTCAATTGACGTGAATTTTTTCTTTAGTTCTTTGGCTTTTTCTACCAAATCTTTCACATTCTCATCATCTTTATATTGCGCTGCAAAAGAAGTCAATTTTGCATTAATCTTACGTATTTTTTTGATCGATTTGTGCGCATTGTCCATCGTTGCATTTACATCTTTGATAAAATCGAATTGCTTTTGCATGTCTGCCAACGTACTTTCTGCTCTTGGATCTGCTAAAATGGTAAATGGCTTTGTAATTTCAACTGCGTCCGAACCTTCTTTTTTGACCGTTAATTGTACTTTGTACGTTCCTGGAACTGCTTTTGGGCCGTTTAAGCTTGCCCACCATAAAATCATTCCTTTGAGCTTTTCCGTTCCTTTGTAACCCATATTCCATACAAACTGATTGGCTCCTTCTTTTACTGCTAACTTGTCTTTCTTTTTGTTTTTTGTGCTAAACTTTTTAATCACATCACCATTTGCTTCCATATACGTTAATGAAACCTCAGCTGTTTCATCAAAATTATTTAGATAGAAATACGTCATCACACCATTTGGATGATTTGTTCCTTCCGTTTTACTTCCTTTTCGTGAACCGCCGCGCATTCTATACGTATCTTTTGGCGTGTATAAAATGTTTGCGTTTTTTGCAATGTTGTATTGTTGATGAATTACTGTTAAATCGTCAATCATCCATAAACTTCTACCTTGTGTGGCAACAATTAAATTATTGTTTTTTATGGTTAAATCTGTAATTGGAACGATTGGAAGATTCAACTGAAATGATTGCCAATTTTTTCCATCATTGAACGAAATATACATGCCCGTTTCTGTTCCTGCATAGAGTAATCCTTTGCGTTTTGGATCTTCACGAACAACTCTTGTAAAGTGTTCATTGTTGATTCCGTTGGTAATTTTCGTCCACGATTTCCCGTAATCTGTTGTTTTATATAGATACGGAGCAAAATCGCCCGTTTTGTATTTTGTTCCAGCTACATAGCATGTTCCCGCATCAAAGGCACTTGGTTCAATGCTGTTAATCATCATCCATTCTGGCATTCCTTTTGGCGTAACGTTGCTCCAGGTTTTTCCACCATCTTGTGTGATATTGATTAATCCGTCATCACTTCCAACCCACAATAAACCTTCTTTTAAAGGTGATTCTTGCGCAGCAAATATGGTGCAATAATATTCTACGGATGTGTTATCTTGTGTAATTGGTCCACCAGAAGATTTTAGTTTTTCTGGATCGTTTCGAGTTAAATCTGGACTGATAATATCCCACGATTGTCCTTCATTCTCCGTTACATGTACACGGTTTGAAAATGTATATAATCGGTTTGGATTGTGTTTTGAAAAGATAATTGGAAAGTTCCACTGAAAACGATATTTCATGCCTTCTGCGCCATGTCCCATCGGATTATCTGGCCAAACATTGATGGCTCTTACCGTTCCTGTTCTGTGATTTTTTCTGGTTAGAAAACCATCATAACTTCCACCATATACAATGTCATTATCTTTTGGATCGACAGCAATATGTGCCGATTCGCCACCAGCTGTACGTTCCCAATCATCATCCGAAATTGAACGTCCGTCAGTTCTATGCGGAATTCGAATGGTAGAATTGTCTTGTTGTGCTACATAAATTCTGTATGGGAAACTATTGTCCGTTGTTACTCTATAAAATTGTGATGTTGGTTGGTTGTGATAGGTACTCCACGTTTCGCCACCATCATAAGTAACTTGCGCGCCACCATCGTCACCAATAATCATGCGTTTTGGATTTTCGGGTGCAATCCATAAATCGTGATGATCGCCATGTGGCGCATTGTACGTACTAAATGTTTTTCCGCCATCTGTACTTTTATGATAACGAACATTTAAAACGTATACAACATCTACATTTTCAGTATCTGCATATAAACGTGTGTAATACCAAGCACGTTGACGCAATTTGCGTTCGCTATTGACTTGCTTCCATGTTTCGCCACCATCTTCACTTCGGTATAAACCACCTTTTTCTTTGTTTTCTACGATTGCCCAAACACGTTGATTGTTTAATGGAGAAACCGTTACTCCAATAATTCCTAAAGTTCCTGTTGGAAATCCTTTTTTCGTTGAGATTTCCGTCCACGTTTCACCACTATCCGTACTTTTCCATAATGCTGAACCTTCTCCACCAGAACTTAAACTGTACGGCGTTCTACGAATTCGCCATGTAGACGCATATAGTATTCTTGGATTTGTTGGATCGATGCGTAAATCGACAACACCAGCATCTGCATTTGCAAATAGTGTTTTGCGCCAGGTTTTTCCACCATCGGTACTTTTGTAAACACCTCTTTCTTGCGTTGGTTTGTACAAATTCCCCATAACGCCAGCATATACAATATCTGAGTTTGTTGGATGTACTGCCATTCTTGGAATGTGCCGTGAATTTTTTAATCCTGAAGCTGTCCATGTTTTTCCTGCATCAACACTTTTCCATACGCCATATCCTGAAGATACATTACCACGAACCGTTTTTTCGCCACCACCAACATATAGTACATTTGGATCACTTTGTGAAACCGTTATTGAGCCGACACTTCCGCCAAAATAGCCGTCTGAGATATTTTCCCAATTGCGTCCGCCATTGGTTGTTTTCCAAACGCCACCACCTGTAGCGCCAAAATAGAATAGATTTGGTTTGTTCGGAACTCCTGTAACTGCGGCACTTCGTCCACCACGAAAAGGTCCGACCAATCGGTATTCTACATTTTTATAATAAGTTTCGTCAAAGGTTTGTGCTTGTAGTTCAAGAGAACTTCCTACCGTAAGGAGTAGCACGGTGAGTAAGGATAAAAATCGCATTTTTAGGTTGGTTTGGTTTTCAGTTACTAAAAATACGGATTATTCTTTTTATGATGTTGGGTTTAGGGTTTTTTGTGATTTATTTAGGGTGTTGGACTACTCTTATTTTCGGTTGTGAGTTGTCGGTTTGAGCGTAATCGGGAATCTTTTTTAGGTTTTGGGTTTTGGGTTTTGGGTCTTGGGTCTTGGGTCTTGGGTCTTGGGTTTTAAAAAGTATCTTTTTTACATTTAAAATTTTAAGATGCTGTTTTCAACGTTCGTCGAATTTCTTTGTTGAGATACCAACCTGTAAGAATTGTTGATAGCAAATCGGCAATAGGAAATGCTACCCAAACACCAAATATTCCGTAGTATTTTGGTAAGATGAGAATTAACGGAATGAGGAAAAAACCTTGTTTTGTGAGTGTTAATAGTAGTGCTGGAATTGCTTTTCCGATAGCTTGAAAGTACCCAGAACCAATCATTTGTACCGCAATTAATGGTGTAACTAAGAAAACCCAACGCAATGCATTTGGCGTGTCTCTAATGACAACTGCATCATTGGTAAAAACTGCCGTAATTTGCTCTGGAAAAAACATAATTATAGCAAAGATAACTAACGCCAATCCTGTTCCGTATTTGATAGAGATATTGATACTTTCGCGTACGCGTTCTAGCTTTTTTGCTCCGTAATTGAAGCCTGCAATTGGTAAAAAGCCTTGTGAGATTCCCATGACTGGAAATAACGCAAACATGAGCATTCGGCTAATGATTCCGTAAATTGTTACCGAAGTTTCGCCTCCATACGTATATAATGTATGATTTAGAATGATAGATAAGATACTTACCATTCCTTGTCGTGCCAACGTGACACCGCCAAGTTCTGTAATTTCACGAACAATCGCTTTTTCTAGTTTGAAACATTTTAAACGTATTTTGAGTTCGCTATGTTTTGAAAAGAAAAACCAATAGATAAACACGAAACAGATAAAGTAAGAGATTGATGTTGCCCAAGCGGCACCAGCCATTCCCATATCTAATACATTGATAAAAATATAATCAAAGAGAATATTCCCGATGGCAGGAAGAATCAAAGCAACCATTGCAAATTTTGGTTTTCCTTCTGCACGAACCACAGGGTTTCCGGTCATACACAAAGCTAAAAACGGAATGCAATACATGATGATTTGATAGTATATTTCGGCTGGACCGAAAATTTTACCATTCGCACCAAATAATGCCAATGCTTCTTCTTTAAAGATGAGTCCGACAATTACAAAGAAAACGGACAAACCTAACGACATCACTATTTGATTTCCGAACGTACGTTGTGCTTTGTCGTGATTATCTGCACCTAATGCTCTGGAAATTATGGACGCACCACCAACTCCAATTGCCATTCCAATGGAAGCTATTAAAAAAGTAAGCGGAACTACTACCGTTATTGCGGCAATTGCCATAGGACCAATCCATTGCCCAACAAATATGGTATCAACAACCATGTTTAAGGACATGACAAGGATTCCTATGGAAGCAGGAAGTGCTTGCGCAATTAGTAATTTACCTATTGGTTCATTACCGAGTTCGGTAGAAGCTTTATTTGCCATTAAGCAGTTACTTCCTTTTTAGACGTTACGCTCCATTCATTAATCCAGCGTGTCATTACTTTTACCCAATTATCATCATCATTTAAGCATGGAATGTGTTTGTAGTGTTCTCCGCCAGCTTCTATAAATTCTTCTTTACCTTCCATGGCAATTTCTTCTAGTGTTTCTAAACAATCTGCCACAAATGCAGGCGTAATGACAACTAAGTTCTTTTTGCCTTCTTTTGGGAAACGTTCAAATTCATAATCTGTATATGGTTTTAACCAAGGATCGCCACCTAAACGTGATTGGAAAGAGTTACTATATTTTCCTTCTGGCAAGCTTAAGTATTTTGCAATTTCTTTTGTGGTTTCAAAACATTGATGTCTGTAACAATATTCATGTGCTTTTGATGGCGTATTACAACAGCTTCCGTCAATTTTGCAGTGTGATTTTGTGGGATCGCTTTTGCGAATATGGCGTTCTGGAATTCCGTGATATGAGAATAAGATATGATCGTAATCAATACCTTCTAGGTGCGATTTTATGTTTTCAGACATTACACGAATGTAATCTGGATGCTTGTAAAAAGAAGGCAAAATTGTGAGTTCCATGTTTGGAAAATGCTTCGCCTGATCTTCTTTAGTTTTTTCAATGACTGTTTCCGTTGAAGACATTGCATAATGCGGATATAACGGCACAACTAAGACATCATCAACACCTTTGTCATGCAGTTCTTGCAATCCTTTTTTGATGCTCATTGAGCCATAACGCATTCCTAATGCTACAGGAACTTTGGCACGTGTTTGTACTTTTTCGTGAAAACGTTCAGAAATTATAATCAATGGCGAACCTTCTTCCCACCAGATTTTTTTATATGCTTTTGCCGATTTTTTTGGTCGTGTGTTTAAAATAATTCCTTTTACTAAAAATGCACGAAGCAGATAAGGAACGTCAATTACACGTTCGTCCATTAAAAATTCACCTAAGTATCTTTTTACATCTTTAGGATTTGGACTGTCGGGAGACCCTAAATTAATCAGTAATACACCTTTCATATGTTCTTCTTTTCAAGTTTTTTTAAGGAACTCCAAAATTACGATTCTATATTCAATAAATGAATATGCAATCATAGGAAATCTTTATACACTCATTTAAAAGCTATTTTTACGTATATACCATCTCTACATTGAAATCAATATAATAACCTATCCTTTTTTCTTTATGTCGATTTCAAAATAGAAATGGTATTATGATTCTGTTAACAGGAAAGAATCGTTATCTTTAGTACATTGTTACCAAATTCCCGATTGTACAGATCGGCTTTAATATTGCACACGATTTTTATGAGAGTTTATATATCTATTTTATCCCTGTTTTTTACATCTATCCTTTTTTCACAACAAACGAAACAGAGTCTTCTTTGGGAAGTTTCTGGAAACGGCATGGAAAAACCTTCCTATTTGTACGGCACGATGCACGTGAGTAAAAAAGTAGCATTTCGTTTGGATGATGTGTTTTTTAAAGCATTAAACGAAGCTGAATCAGTTGCTTTAGAGTCTGACCCAACAACATGGTTGGCGCATAATTATGAACGAATGACAACGGCTTCTCCACGAAGTTTAGGTGGAAGCAATTTTTATACAAGCAGTTTTAATCCGCAGTTTTCAAAGAAAGAAATTGTACGACGTATTATTCGGTTTGATAACAGAATTATCAACGGATATTTATACCGAAAGCAAGCTGGCGCAGATGATTTTGAAGAAGAAACATATTTAGACATGTTTATTTATCAAGCTGGAAAAAAGAATAACAAACCTATTATTAGCTTGGAAGATATTTCCGAATCGCGCTACTTAACTTCACGCGCCGCTTTTAATAGATTGAAGAAAAAACCAGATGAATGGCTTCAGAAAAAGTTTAAGAAAGAAAACAAATACACTTTACAAGAAGATGTATATAGAGATCGAAATATTGATTTGTTAGATTCTATCGGATCTGCTACAAATACAGAGTTTTATCGTGAACACATGTTGTATAAACGCAATGAAAATATGGTCATTGTAATGGATTCATTAATGCAACATAAAACGGTTTTTGCAGGTGTTGGTGCCGCACATTTAGCGGGCGAAAAAGGCATGTTGCAAATGCTAGAAGATAGAGGTTATACCGTAAAACCACTAACTTCCAAACAAACAGATTTTGCATTGAAAGCAAAAGCCGAATTGGAAGATTTGCATGTGCAACCATATTTAAATTCGTATAGCACGCCAGATGGTTTTATTACCATAAAAACCTTTGACGAACTTCGTGAATTTGTATATAAAGAGCAAAAATTTTATTTAGCGCCTGATATGACAAATGGTGCGTATTTAACTATTACACGCTTAAATACGTATGATCATTTTCCGAACGAGGAAAAAATTACACTAGACGAAATTGATCCGTTATTATATGAAGATATTCCTGGCGATATTATCTCCAAAAAGGAATTAACAAGTCCATTTCCTGGATTTAGTATTGTGAATAAAACTAAAAAGGGCGATTACCAAAAGTATCATATTTACAAAACGCCGTTGGAAGTAATTATTATCAAGTTTGCTGGAAAGAAGGATTTTGTGTTGCAATACGAAAAAGAAATCTTTGATTCTATTTCGTTTCGTTCACCTTCAAACGAGCTAAAAACCTATACTTCTGCATACAACAAATATAGTTTTTTGTTTCCTGCGAATTACATTTCAGACAATACAAAAAACGTTGGAAACAAGTTATTACAAGCTGAAATAGATGATCAGTATTATTTCTTTAAAGAAGTAATGAATAGCGATTTGTCATATATTGAAGAAGATGCGTTTGAAGCAAAATACATTCATGATAACTTTTACAACGAACTCGATTTAACGAAAGAAAAAGGCGAATTTGTCAATTTTGGATATAAAAGTTATGAATCTTCTGCATTGATAGATAGTGTGAAACAAGATCATATTTACTTGAAAACCATTATAAAAGACGAAAGCTACTATTTGTTGGGTTATATTGGAAAAACGAAAGAAAAAGCGCGCACGTATTTCAATTCGTTCAAGTTAGAAAAACCAAGCTACAAAAAGTTTAAAAAAGTAATTGATACTTCCCTGCATTTTTCAGTATTAACAAGTGCGAAACAGCCAGAAACTAGCGCGGCGTACGGACGTTACAAATCAAAGAAAAAATCATATGATGAAGATAAAAAGTACATTATTTACACATCAAAAAGTAATGAACGTGTGTATGTAAAACGCCTAAAATATCACGATTTACAAATGTTTCATAATGTTGATAGCGTTTGGAGTTCGTTAGAGAAAAGCTATCAGTACGATTTGGAAATTGAAGACAAGCAAACGTCACAAAATGGCGATACATTTTACAGCACTTATCGTTTAAAAGATACCGCAAGTGCCAAGCGTATTTACATGAAAAATATTTTAAAGAAAGGTGTTTTGTATGGTTTGCTTACGCTAGAAGATTCCATTGCCGAACCTTCTGAGTTTGTTTCTAATTTTTACGAAACTTTTCAGCCATTAGATACCTTACTCGGGAAAGATATTTTCACCGATAAAACAGCTATTTTCTTTGATGGTATTAAAAATAATGACAGCATTGTATTGAAGTCGTACGAAAAAATTAAGTTTACAGATAAGCATGCCAATACGATAATTTCTATCTTACAGCAACACGATTTTCCTGAAGACAGAGAAAACATTAAAAACTACTTAATCAGATCGTTAGGAAAGCTGAACAATGACCGAATTCATCCGTTTTTTAGAGATTTATATGTAAATGCATATGACAAGCCTAAAACGCAAACTGCCATTTTAAAATCGTTGTTATTACAAAAAGAAGCTACTTCCTATAAATTGGTACTTTCCTTATTAGAAAAAGATTTTCCGTTAGATTCCAGAGGTACAAGCCGATTGTTTAAAACTGGAAAAAATAGCTTGGCATTAAAGAAAATGTTATTTCCGGAATTGTTGAATTATTCCAGCATTCAAGAATACAAAACGCCTATTTATTCATTATTAACGCAATTAAGCGATAGTAGTCTCATTAAACCAAAAAGCTATAAAAAGTATAAAAATCAATTGTTGAATGATGCTAAAATAGAAATCAAACGAAACTTAGGAAAATCATCCTACAATGGCAATAGCAATAGCGCGTTAAACAGATATGTGAAACTTTTATTTCCGTTTCGAAAAGATAAAAAAATCCAAGATTTCTTTAACAAATTGGTCAAAAGTGATGCAAAAAGTGCTTTGACAACCTATTTTGTATTATTAGCTGAACAGCAAGAACCAATTTCAAAAGCGTTAAAAGAAAAAACAATTGAAGACCAAAAAGCGCTTTCCTATACATTATACAAATTGGCTAAAAAAGATTTACTAGCTGTTATTCCCGATTCGTTAAAAACACAAAAACGATACGCAGAAACCCGATTGATTAATCAAGTTAGTTTTAATGAAGAAAAAGACGAAGTTTCGTTTGTAACCACAAAACAAGTGGAAAACGAAGATGGAAAAATTACTATTTACTTTTTTAAAATCACAAAAGAAAGTACATATGACAAAAGCACGAAATTATATTACATTGCATTTTTAGATCAAGAAACACTGAACACTAAACCTTATTTTACTTCTAAAACCTATAGTGGAACAAAAATTTTCGGAGACGAAATTGAAGATGAAATCTATGAAAAAGCTGTAGAATTGGTAACTTATAAAAACCGTAAACGAATTAGTGGACGGACTAGGTATTAGGTTATTGGGTTGTTAAAATTAAACTGTTTCTTGATTGAAAACACTTAGCTTAGCCATCGAACTGTAAATTATTGAGTTCGTGGCAAAACAATTTCTCGTCATTCCGAACTTGATTCGGAATCACACAAAATAGTTCAGCATGACAATGAAAAATATCAAATTTTAAATACAAGCATTCCGTAACCAATCAACTATTGATTTTACGAAATGCTTGTGTGTTTAGTTTAAAACTCATACTCTTTTTCAGTGATAGCATTCAATTTTTCTAAAGTTATGTTGTGTTCTTTTAAAATAAAATTTGCGATTCTAATGACTACTAAAGAAATTTGAGTTGGCAAATTCATAATATGAGGACAAATTCTAAGTGCTTCAGGACGTGTTTTATGTTCCGTTTTCTTTTCAGGAATAAAACCAACTGCAAAACGATAACCTTTCCCTTTTTCACCATATAAATAGTCATACAACTCTTTATGGTTAATTGTTGTTCTTGGCGAAATAAATCTAAAAACGGTTACACCATTAGAGAATTTTTCTGAAGTAGGTGTAACATGTACAATTTCGACACCCAAACTACTAGCCATAAAATTTAATTTTCTTCTTAAATCATCTTGAAGACATTTAACTCTTGTTTCAATGCGTTTCGGATTGTTCCCGTTTATTTTATCATGTTCTAAAATCGTTTGTCCAAGTGCATAAATATTGGCTTCATCTCGTTGTCCAAGTAATTCAAATCGTGATGTATCTTCTGGTAGTTTGTCTTCAAAGCCAATTTTACCATCATACGCATGAATACTAATGTCAAAATTCTTAGCGCGTTCAGGTTTCATATAAAAAATACCTGTTTCAAAAGGTCCCATTAACCATTTATGCGAACTTGAAGCAAAACTGTCACAGTTTACACCTTTAACACCATTTTTCGCTATCAAGTTTATTTCCAATCCGCCCCAACTTACGGCTCCGTCAACATGAATATGAATGTCAGGATACGTAGCACGTACTTTTTCAATAATTTCTTTTGTAGGCATACAAATACCTGAAATATTAGACACTTCAGAGAAACTTAACAAAACCGTTCTTTCATTTCTATCTCTGATTTCATCAATTTTATCTAAAATGATTTTGCAAATTCCTTTTACAATATCTTCATCTTTTCCATGTATAAAATCAATTTTGTCAAGTGAGAATGTTTCAACTTTTTTCGTTTCGGTTGCTCTCGATTTCCAAACATTATAATTTGTAGGATGATTTTCGTCCCATAACAGCACTGTATTTCCTTCCCAAAGTTTATATCCTTTTGAAAGTTGATTATTGGCTTCACTCGTATTGCGAACCAATGCAATATTTTTAGCATCTGAGTCAGACACAGCACCAACATGCAGTGCAATTACTTTTCGTATTGCTTCTAAAATAAGTCTATACCGCTCTTGTCTTGATTGCATTGAAATATCTGCATTGAATTGAAAACGTAGTTCGTTAATTTTATAAAGCACTGATACAAACGTTGGACATAGATTTGCTGAGTTCATGGGTTCCACCTCAAATTTAGGATCTACACCTATATCAAAAAATAACTTCCGAACGTCTGACCATTCAACAGGCGTTTCGGAATGTAAAGTCTGCTGGCAATCGTGTGTAAGTGACGTATATAGTTCGTTGGTAATTAATGATTTTTGATTGAGCTTTTCCAATAGCTCAAGCATTTCCTTTTGAATTGCACTAGTTTTCATAGGTTAGGTATTAAATTGTGTTTCTTACTCGTTTAAGGTTTTTCAGATATCACCTTGTAATTAAAACACAAATTTGGGTTGAAATGAGTCACTAAAACAGCCCATAACTACGGAAAATGTCATTGCGGATACTACGTAAGAATTGCAGATACTACGTGTTTTGAAAAAGTGAAGCACTATTAAAATACAGAATTGAAAAAGTATTGTTGAGTTTTTCAATCCTTTAGTTTTTAAAAAAACATATCTATTTTCAAAGTACTTCTCGATACAATTTTCTTAAGAAAATTACTCAAAGTGGCGGTTTTAAAATTGCTATACTATATAAATTACTACATGTCAGATCGAGTAAAATTTTGAAAAGATTTTGTATCGAGATCTTCCACTAGTAAGAGTTTTAAAGAATATTTATGCAAAGCTGAATAAAGAACTTTAACTAACTCACACTCGCCTGTGTATATTTTTTAGGCGTTGTGCCATATTTCTTTTTAAAAGCTGAAATAAAATGACTTGCCGTACTGTAACCAACTTTTAAACCAACTTCGTTTACATTATAACTTCCAGATTCTAAAAGCTTGCGTGCGTATTCCATTTTATAATCAAACAAAAAGCTAAATACCGAATCGCCATAAATTTGCTTGAAACCTTCTTTTAACTTCTTAATATTCAAACCAACTTGGTTTGCCAATTCTTGCAAACTTGGTGGTTCCGCCATATTTGCAATCACAATATCTTTTGCACGGCGAATTTTCAATACATTTTCTTCATCAACCAAAAACGGACATTGTTCAATATCTGCATCTTCACTTCGATTAAAATACAAGCTTAGTAACTCGTATGCTTTTCCTTTTAAATATAGCTTTTTAATAGATTCGTGCATGTTGTAATTAATCATCTGATTCAACACAACTGCCATCATCGGCGTTATTTTTTTATTATCGTAATACTTTTTATCCTTCTTATCAGCATTCAAAAAATGTATAAAATCTGCTTCCAACGAAAACAATGCATGAAACTTTTTAATAGGAATCAACATAGAAATTAACCATGTTTTCGGTTTCAAATCTACATTAATAGGCAAATCGGTTTGTGGATTGTATAACAACAGCGCATGTTCATCTAACACATCAAAAGAATAACGTCCATTATTAAAATTGAACTTACATTCACCTTTTACAGCAAAGTGAAATTGTATAAAACTACTGTCAATTTCTCGGATAAGTTGTTGAGTATCATTACTATCATTTTGAAGCTTTAAAATATAAAAGCCATCTTCAATTTGAGTCTCTTGTAAAGTTCCTTGAGCGATATTTTTTTCTTCCATAAGTAGAAATACGTGTTTTTACTTTATTTAGAATGATTCTATGTTAAGTGCCTTAAAAAGGCTTATTTTGCAGTAAATTTACAACATTTCGCAAGTTTTTTAGAGGAAACGCATCTAAAAAACTTATAGCGATATAAAAAGTCCTTTGAGCGTTATTTTTATTAAACCGCTAATGATACTTTTGTTAACGAATTTAGAAATTTCATGAAGCAATACAATATATCAAAACATAATTCTTTCTACTGTGTAGGGTTGAGCTACAAAAAAGCAGAAGCACACATTCGTGGAAAATTTAGTTTGCCTGATACTGCTAAAGCTTCCATCCTAGAAACTATAAAGGTTGACAACATTGGCGACGGCGCGCTCATCATATCTACATGTAACCGAACAGAAATTTACGGTTTTGCACAACATCCGTGTCAATTTATCAAATTACTTTGCGATTACTCTAACGGAACTGCTGAAGAATTTCAAGACGTTGCTTACATTCATAAAAACAAAGATGCCATTTCGCATTTGTTTAAAGTAGGAACCGGATTGGACAGTCAAATTTTAGGAGATTTCGAAATCATATCACAATTAAGAAAAGGATTCAAGGCTTCTCAAAAAGCAGGATTGATCAACGGTTTTATGGAACGTATGGTAAACGCTGTTATTACGGCTAGCAAACGTATCAAAACGGAAACCGAAATATCTTCTGGAGCAACATCTGTTGCTTTTGCTTCTGTACAATATATCTTAAGAAATGTTGAAAATATTTCTCAGAAAAATATCTTGTTATTTGGAACAGGAAAAATTGGAAGAAATACTTGTGAAAATCTTGTCAAGCACACGAAAAATCATCACATCACATTAATCAATAGAACGAAAGATAAAGCTGAAAAGATTGCTGGAAAGTTCAATTTGACTGTGAAAAATTATGAAAATCTTACTTCAGAAATTCAAAAAACAGATGTATTAATTGTAGCTACAGGCGCACAATTGCCAACGGTTTCGAAAGATGATATTCATACCAACAAAGAATTGCTTGTTTTAGATTTATCAATTCCTGAAAACGTTTCAAGAGATATTACTGAATTGGAAAATGTTTCACTTGTTCATTTAGACGCTTTATCGCAAGTTACCGATGAAACACTAGAAAGAAGAAAAGCACACATCCCAAAAGCAGAAGCAATCATTAACGAAGTAAAATTAGAATTTACTGCGTGGTTAGAAACACGAAAATTTGCACCAACCATCAAAGCGTTGAAGCAAAAACTAACGGCAATGAAAAATGCTGAAATTGATTTTCAACGCAGAAAAATAAATGATTTCGACGAATCTCAAGCTGAAATCATCACAAATAGAATCATTCAAAAAATAACTACACAATTCGCCAATCATCTAAAAGATGAAAACACAACTTCAGAAGAAAGTGTAGCTTTTATACAAAAAGTATTTCAATTGGAAAATAACTCAATATGAGTAAACTCATCAGAATCGGGACTAGAGATAGTGAACTCGCATTGTGGCAAGCTAAAGTAGTACAAGATATGTTAGAGCATCTTGGTCACAAAACGGTATTAGTTCCCGTAAAAGCTACTGGAGATTTAGTTTTAGACAAACCTTTATACGAACTCGGTATCACAGGAATTTTTACACGAACGCTTGATATTGCAATGCTTAACAACGACATTGATATTGCAGTGCATTCGTTAAAAGATGTTCCAACTATGTTGCCAAAAGGTATTGTACAAGCCGCAGTTTTAAAACGTGGTAACGTTCGTGATACGTTGGTTTTTAAGAAAAATGAAGAATTTTTATCGCAACGTGACGCTGTTATTGCAACAGGAAGCTTGCGCCGAAAAGCACAATGGCTCCACAGATATCCGACACATACAATTGAAGATTTACGTGGAAATGTAAACACACGTTTAGAAAAATTAGAAAACACCAAGCACTGGAATGGTGCAATTTTCGCTGCCGCTGGATTGGGAAGAATTGGGTTGCGACCTGAAGATTCTGTAAATCTTGAATGGATGATTCCTGCGCCCGCACAAGGTGCTATTATGATTACAGCACTAGAAGAAGATTCAGCAATACGAGAAATCTGTGCCGAAATTAATCATGAAGAAACGGAGATTTGTACATCTATTGAGCGTAAATTTCTAAATTTACTAGAAGGTGGTTGTACAGCGCCAATTGGCGCCATTGCATACATAAAAGAAGAAGTGGTAACGCTTGAAGGCGTCTTACTAAGTACTGACGGAACGAAACGAATTTACGTTACACGTTACGAAAAACTAGGGGAACATCACGAATTGGCAAAATACTGTTCAGACTTTATCATTGAACGTGGTGGGAAACGCTTAATGGACGATATTAAACAATCTGGAAAGCAAACCAATGTATATTCTACAAAATTACTAACGGAAGCACAACGACAATTATTCAATGAAAAAACGACTGTAGAAAGTAGTGATTTCATTAAAATAAGCTTAAACAGAATTAAGCCACAAGTCGTTCGCAAACCGATAAAAAATGTAGTAATTACAAGTAAAAATGCTGTTGAAGCGTTGGTAAACAACTTCTCACCTGCCGAATTGCAATTTACAAACATATACTGTGTTGGACGACGTACCAAAAAACTCATTGAGCAAAAAATTGGTCCAGTTGTAAAATCGGCTCGGAATTCAAAACAACTAGCAGCATATTTAGTAGAATATATTGAAGGAACATCAGTAACGTATTTCTGTAGCGACATTCGCTTAGATGCATTGCCAACAATTCTAGAAGAAAACAACATAGAAGTTACAGAAGTACACGCTTACAAAACCATGTTAGACGCTGAAAAATTGCAAGAAAGTGTAGAAGGTATCATGTTTTACAGTCCATCAACGGTACAAAGTTATGTATCTGCAAACAAAGCAAAAGGAATTGCATTTTGTATTGGTGAAACTACGGCAAAAGAAGCAAAACAACATTTTGAAGATGTCCGAATTGCAAAAGTGCCAACAGTGGAAAGTGTGATTGAATTGGTGAATGAGCATTACGCTGGTTAGTTGTGAGATATTAGTATTGAGTAATGAGATCTATCAAAGAAAATGCTCAACTCTAAAACAACCAAAACGTCACTTCGAGTGAACTTCTGAAAGAATTTTGTATCGAGAAGTACTTTGAAATAGAAATAGACTTGAGATATAAGTAGTGAGTAATGAGATTTTTCTCAATACTAAATACGAACAACTCAATACTAAAAAAACAAAATAGATTCCTGCCTGCGCAGGAATGACAAACGATAAAATAAAGAGCAATATTAGGATTAAGTTCTCTCAATACTCAATACTAAAAACTCAATACTAAAAACATGCTAAAAAACGATTTATTTTTAAGAGCTTTAAAAGGAGAAGTGGTAGAACGTCCGCCAGTTTGGATGATGCGCCAAGCAGGAAGATATTTACCTGAATTCATGGAAATAAAAAAGAAGTACGACTTCTTTACACGTTGCCGTACACCAGAATTGGCAAGTGAAATTACAGTTCAACCAATTCGTCGTTACGGAATGGACGCTGCAATTTTATTTTGCGACATTCTGGTAATTCCGCAAGCCATGAATATTGAAGTGCAAATGAAACCTAACTTTGGTCCCTATTTGCCAAATCCGGTACGAACACAAAAAGATGTTGACAATGTTATTGTTCCTAATGTAACTGTTGAACTAGACTATGTTTACAAAGCCATCAAAGCAACGAAAGAATTGTTAAATGATGAAATTCCATTAATTGGTTTTGCAGGTTCGCCATGGACAATTTTATGTTACTGCGTACAAGGTCAAGGAAGTAAAAACTTTGATAAAGCAAAAAAATTCTGCTTCACAAATCCTGTGGCGGCACATCAATTATTGCAAAAAATCACAGATACTACCATTGCATATCTAAAAGAAAAAGTAAAAGCAGGCGTAAATGCTGTACAAGTATTTGATTCTTGGGGCGGCATGTTATCACCAACGGATTATCAAGAATTCTCTTGGAAATATATCAATCAAATCATTGAAGCGTTAAAAGATGATGCGCCCGTAATTGCCTTTGGAAAAGGTTGTTGGTTTGCTTTGCAAGAAATGGCACAATCTAACGCTTCGGCTTTGGGAATTGATTGGACATGCTCGGCACGAAATGCGCGTTACTTAACAGGTGGAAATATCACGCTTCAAGGTAATTTTGATCCAACACGATTGTATTCGCCGCCAGCGGAAATCAAGAAAATGGTACACCAAATGATTGATGAATTTGGAAAAGATAAATACATTGTCAATCTCGGGCACGGTATTTTACCAGACATTCCACTAGACAATGCAAAAGCATTTATTGATGCGGTGAAAGAGTATAAAGCATCTTAAATTTGTGAAAAAAACTCAATAAGCATGAGATATTTTTTGTTACTAATTTTGCTAGTAACTGTTCGTATTGGCTATTCTCAAAATATAGCTTTAGATCCATCTTTTGGAGATGATGGATACACTTCTTTTACTATTCAATCTGTAAATGATTTGTCAGATACAGTCCTTTTACCAACTGGTGAATTTATCACAAGCTACGTAAATGTTACTTCTGTTGGTTGGACATTACGTTTTAAGAAAATTGACGCTAACGGAGTTATTGATACTTCTTACAATGGTGGAATAAGTACTGACGGCGCTATAGAATTTAAAAAATTAGTTTACCATAACAATCACTTATATTTTATTGGATCCTATTCAACTTATCCTTACAACAATCGTAATTTAATGATTGTACGGTTTGATTTAAATGGAGCTATCGATACGACTTTTGGAACCAATGGACAAACGCTTTTCTCTTACGGTTCCAGTCACGACGATGCTTTAGATTTTGTAATTGACAATTCTGGAAATAGTTACATTTATGCCAAACATAGCTCGGATTACTATGTAGTAAAGTTGAATACCACTGGTACTATTGATACTAACTTTGGTAGCGGAGGAGCAGTATATTTGCATAGCTATAATATTTATGACTCCAATACTAACAAAATTTTGAATAAAATGTTCCTGCAAAATGATGGGAAATTTATACTTGTAGGAGCAAAAATTAATCCGTCAACTGACCTAAAGGAATCTTTTTTGACACGAAAATTACAAGATGGCTCTGCTGATCTCAGTTTCGGAACCAATGGAGAGTTAATTATGTCTAATACTGAGTATTCCACCATTAAAGATTTAAAATTTGAATATGCTGACAATTCAATTCTTCTTTTACATCAATATGACAATTCTAACCAAGTTAGAGATAGAATCTTTTTATCTCAAATACAGATCTCAAATGGTGCTTTAAATACTGCGTTTGCAAATAATGGCATGACTTCGCAATACAGTTTTACAAACGCTCCAAATCTTAACCTTCAACATATTACGGTACTTTCTGATTCAAAAATGTTAGTTGTAGGAAGTGTGAGTAATTTTTCAGCGAGTCCGAGTATTAACACACAATTATTTGTGATGCGATTCAATTCAGATGGAAGTTTAGATTATACATCTTCAAGTAGTGGCTATCATATATTTGATACAACGCCTCCAGATTCTTCAATGAGAGCCGATCATGTCAACAGATTATTTGATATGAATAATGGTACATTCATCATAGCATATTCTGGGTATAGTGCTACACATGGCGCACATTCCTATTTGGCCAGATTTAACGGTGCTACACTAGGATTGGATGATTTTAATGAAGACCTTTTTACGGTAGCAGTTTCTCCGAATCCTTCTCGCGATTATGTAACTATACAACACTCGTTACATACTTTCACCAACTTCAATTACGAAATTGTTGATTTGATTGGTAGAATTACACAAAGAGGAAATTCAAAATTTAATGAAAAAATAAATATTGGAAACTTACCGAGTGGTACTTATATTTTTCGTTTACAGACTGAATTAGGAGAAAAATTTTCTAAAAAAATAATCATAGAATAAGGAATCTTAACTCAATATTTCTCTCTATTTTTAATGCGAAAGAATAACTAACGAGTGAAGAAAGCACTGGTATATTAAAACTTATGGTAAATTTGATTCACCATTTGTAAATGCTTCCATCACTAACGCATTGCCTCATGAATAGGTCTACAACATATACAATATCTTTACTAACTCCAAAAGACGTCGTTCCTCTTTTTGAACTAATTCAAGCGAATGCAAAACGATTGCATCAATACTTTCCGATTACAGCAAAAGAAAACAGTTCGCTTATTGCAACAGAAAATTATGTATACAAGAAAATGCGAGAAGTTTCTCGAAAGGAAAATTACACCTTCAAAATTGTAAATATAGCTTCTCAACTTCCAATTGGCTTACTCATCATCAAAAAAATTGATTGGACACAAAAAATCTGTGAACTTGCCTATTTTATTGACGAAAATCAGGAAGGAAAAGGAATTACTTCGGAAGGAATTGGACAATTAATTACTTATTGTAAAGAAGAATTACAACTTCAAAAAGCCATTCTCAGAATTGGAGAAGACAATCCTGGAAGTCTTCGTATTGCAGAAAAGCATACCTTTATACTTACACAACGAATTAAAGACGGACATGAAGATTTTCACGGAAATATAATGGACGTTTTACATTTTGAACGAACACTATGATAAAGCAAATATTTAACGGAATTCAGGCGTATTTTTCAGCAGTTTCATTGTTAAACAAACTCAAGTTGTGGCGTTATTTTGCAGTTCCTATCATCATCGGTTTTGTACTTGGCATCTTTATACTTTTTTCAGCGTATGGGCTATCGGATAATCTTGGAAGTTATATTTCTAGTATTTGGGGATTTGCGTGGGGAAAAGAAACGGTTACGAGTATCAGTTATTTCATTGCGGGATTAATTATTCTTGCGTTGGGAATTGTCATATTTAAGCATGTGCTAATGGCAATCATTGCTCCATTTATGAGTCCAATTTCTGAAAAAATAGAACAACATCTTACAGGAAACATAGCTAACAAAGGAACAGGAATAAAAGCACAAACCTCTGCATTGGCAAGAGGAATACGACTCAATCTTCGTAATTTAATTGTAGAAATACTCTGGATTATCCCGTTATTCATCTTCAGTTTCATTCCGCTTATTGGATTTGTTTTTCTAATCTTTATCTTCTTAATTCAAGCCTATTATGCAGGTTTTGGAAACATGGATTACACCTTAGAACGCTACTTTTCATATAGAGAAAGTGTTGCTTTTGTCCGAAAAAATAGAGGAATTGCCATTGGAAATGGAATCGTTTTTATGTTCATTTTATTAATTCCATTTATTGGAATTTTGATTGTATTGCCATTATCGGTTGTGGCTTCTACCACAGAAACACTCAAAGCGTTACATGATGAAAAGACGAAAGAAAATCGCTTATAACAACCGTCAGTTTTAATGAATGTGCAATTCGCACACGCAAAAACTACACTAAAAATAATGTAGTAGTTTGCAAAACATAACTAATAATTCCTCAAATTTGAGTGTACCAAAAGTCGTTTAAAGATCGTTTTGAACAATTAAAACCAGAAATGTGAATATCAAAGAAGTCATTCAGAATGCATACCATAAAATTAAAGATATTGATGATAAAGGAAATTTAGCATCGTATATTCCTGAATTAGAAAATGTGAATTCAGCATGTTTTGGTGTGCATATTTCAACAATAGACACCTTGAATTTTGGAGTTGGTAATTATCATGATAAATTTTCTATTCAAAGTATTGCTAAAGTACTTACACTAACGATGGCATATAATATACTTGGCGAAAAATTATGGAAACGAGTAAAGGTAGAACCTTCTGGAACTGCATTTAATTCTCTTGTGCAACTTGAAGTTGAAAATGGAATACCTCGAAATCCATTTATAAATGCAGGCGCTATTGTTATTGCCGATGTCCTTTTAAGTAACTTGGATAATCCTAAAGAAGATTTTCTAAACTTTGTCAAAACTCTTTCAAACAGTAAAGAAATATGCTATTCAGAAAAAATAGCAACCTCAGAAAAAAGTGTAGGATATCGAAATGCCGCACTTTGTAATTTTATAAAGTCTTTCGGTAATATTGAAAACAAACCTTCCGAAGTTCTTGACTTCTACTTTAACCTTTGTTCACTTGAAATGAGCTGCAAAGAACTTTCAAATTTATTCTTATTTTTAGCTAATGACGGTTTTACTTTGGCAGATAACGAACAAATACTCACAAGAAGTCAAACAAAAAGGATAAATGCACTAATGCAAACCTGTGGATTTTATGATGAATCTGGAGAATTTGCTTTTAAAGTAGGACTTCCAGGTAAAAGTGGTGTTGGTGGAGGAATTATAGCCGTTCACCCAAAACAATATGCAATAGCCGTTTGGAGTCCTAAATTAAACGAAAAAGGAAATTCGTATAAAGGAATGAGGTTTCTTGAAGAATTTACTACAGAATCTAAATTATCTATTTTTTAAAAAAGGCACTAACCTATAGACTGTGTAAATCGTTTAAAATCCTGTAAATTTGTAAAAAATTATACACCATCACGTTGTATAGCAATTGCGAAAAACTGAAATTCATGAAAGACCTTTTTCTAAACTATATTCACCAATTACAAGATACGATTACGGCTACCATAGAAAAAATTGACGGAAAAGCAACGTTTCAAGAAGACTTGTGGAAACGTCCAGAAGGCGGCGGCGGACGTACGCGTATTATTGAAAATGGAGCAATTTTTGAAAAAGGTGGCGTAAACATTTCGGCTGTTCATGGTGAATTGCCAGAAGCGTTACGTAAAAACTTCAACGTTGAGCAAGGTGATTTTTTCGCTTGCGGATTGAGCTTGGTGTTACATCCAAAAAATCCGTTTATCCCAACAGTTCATGCCAATTGGCGTTATTTTGAAATGTATGATAAGGAAGGAAATATTGTGACACAATGGTTTGGCGGCGGACAAGATTTAACGCCGTATTATTTGTTTGATGAAGATGCCAAGCACTTTCATTCAACTTGTAAAACGGCTTGTGATAAACATCATCCTGAGTTTTATCCAACACATAAAAAAACCTGTGATCATTATTTTTGGAATACACACAGAAACGAAGCGCGTGGCGTTGGCGGATTGTTTTTTGATTACCTAAAAAAGACTGACGAATTCTCTATGCAAGATCGTTTTGACTTTGTCACAGAAGTTGGAAACAGTTTTCTTGAAAGTTATGTTCCTATTGTGGAACGTCGCAAACACATGGAATACACACAAACACATAAAGATTGGCAAGAAGTACGTCGTGGTCGGTATGTAGAATTCAATTTGGTGCATGACAGAGGAACATTGTTCGGACTCAAAACCAACGGACGTATTGAAAGTATTTTAATGAGTTTGCCACCAACGGTTCAATGGAAATACAATCACCATCCGGAAGAAGGAAGCGAAGAAGCAAAACTGATTGAAGTGCTAAAACATCCGAAAGAATGGATATAATAATTTCTAAAGGATTGAACATAATTGAGAATTAGAGATAATATGAAAAAAAGAAGTAAAGAATTCCTTGAAGTAGCTTTTTACTTATCAAAATTTGGATCAATTAATGATGGAAAAAAGAACCTATATCCACCAATTCGCTTAGGTGTTGGCAAATGGAATGAAGCTTATCAAATTTTTTATGAGAAATTAAATGAAGGTAGAACAGTTTTAACATTTCAACGTAGTTTAAAAAATGCCCGCGATTACTTTGATAGTCATCTATCTAGCTCTACAAGAATTGGCTGGCTATCAGACAACAAAAAACCTAATCCACTATCTAAAGAAGCTCAGAAAGTATATGATAATTTAATCAATAAATCAGAAGAAGATATCTGGAAGAGGATAAAAAAACATTCTGATTTAGACGCTTCTATATATAAAAATGAATTTGATAATCTTATTAGTTTTCAAGAGAGTGAGTCTAAATATAATACAAGTAAAAATGAAGGTGGAAAAAAAGTTTTCACATCAATTAGATATGAAAGACAACCTTCATTAAGTAATGAGGCTAAGAAAATTCATGGAGTTAATTGTTCTGTATGTGGATTTAATTTTGAAGAATTTTATGGAAGTTGGGGTAAAGGTTTTATTGAAGTTCACCATACGCAACCATTATCAGAAAATAAAGGATTAGAAGTCTTCACCGACCCTGAAAAAGATTTAGCTGTAGTGTGTGCAAACTGTCACAGAATGATTCATAAAAAGCGAGATGTTACGCTTTCTCTTGAAGAATTAAAAGAAAAGATTAGAAACAAATAATTTTATCTTGAAATTCAAATATAAACTTTCCAACTATAGTATAAAATTAAATAAAGACACTTAAAAAATCACTAATTTTAAACCATGGAACATTACCGAAAGTTAGAGCGCATGTATTTGGATTCAAATATGAATACACAACTCTATGAAACTACTGAAATTAAGATTGATGATGAAGTTGCCGAAATCAAATTAACAATTGATTCCAAGTATTTTCATGCGCTTGGCGCAATTCATGGTTCGGTATATTTCAAACTCTTGGATGATGCTGCTTTTTTTGCGGTAAATTCTATTGTAAAAGATGCCTTTGTCTTGACAACTTCATTCAATATCAACATTACTCGACCTGTAAGTAGCGGAACCATTACTGCAACTGGAAAGCTCAAATTCAAATCGCGAAGTCTATTTGTTGCCGAAAGTAGTTTGGTGGATGAAAAAGGACGAGAAATTGCCTTTGGAACAGGAAATTTTGCAAAAAGTAGAATTCCATTAACAGAAGATATTGGATATAAATAAAAGTAATTATCTTGATTAAAAAACAAACCGAATGTTAGAAAGTTTATTAGAAGCATTACAATTTTCTCCCAACAATATTCCACTCAAACTTCAAGTTGCAAAACTATACATGCAACAAGCTAGTTTTACCGAAGCGGAACAACAATTGATTGAAATTATTGATTTAGACAATAATCATATAGAAGCAAAATACGAATTGGCAAGTTGTTTTTACAAACAGCAAAAAATTACAGCAGCTGAAGTGCTATTGGAAGAAATTATCAAAGTAAATACGCATCAGAAGTATTTAGAATTGTTGTGCTATTGCCAAATAAATCAAGAAAATCATAGTGACGCGCAAGAAACCTATAAAGAATTACTGAATCTTGATCCTTCTTATGAAAACGAAGATTTTGACAATGTATTAAAAGTAAATACAACGCGCGACCCCGAATTTATTGATGAAGATGGTTTATCATTCCTCAAAAAGCCCAGTACCAATTTTGCAAGTATTGGTGGTATGGATGATATCAAAAAAGAAATTGATCTTAAAATTATAAAACCGTTAGAACATCAAGATTTGTACAAAGCCTACGGCAAAAAAATTGGTGGTGGAATTCTTTTATACGGTCCGCCAGGTTGTGGAAAAACACATATTGCACGTGCAACGGCAGGAGAAATTAACGCAAACTTTATCAACATCGGAATCAATGATATTTTAGACATGTGGATTGGAAATTCTGAGAAAAATCTGCACGAAATATTTGAAGTTGCCAGAGCAAACAAACCGTGTGTGGTTTTTATTGATGAAATTGATGCGCTTGGCGCGAATAGAAACGACGTGAACAAAACTTCAGGCAGATCGGTCATCAATCAGTTTTTAGCCGAATTGGACGGAATTGACGCTGACAACGACGGAATTTTAGTGTTAGGTGCAACCAACGCGCCTTGGCATTTAGATCCGGCTTTTCGTCGTCCAGGACGTTTTGATCGTATCATATTTGTATCGCCGCCAGACGTGGAAGCTAAAGCGTCAATTTTTAACATTCATCTTAAAGAAAAACCAACAGAAACCATTGATTATATGGCGTTGGCAAAAGCGGCAAAGGAATTTTCCGGAGCTGATATTCAAGCCGCAATTGATGTTGCTATTGAGCAAAAACTAGAAGCTTCGTTTACAGATGGCATTCCAAAACCATTGACCACAAAAGATATATTAAAAGCTATCAAAAAAGTAAAACCAAGCACAAAAGAATGGTTTGTATCTTCAAAAAACTATGCATTGTATGCAAATGATAGCGGATTGTACGATGACATTTTAGCATATTTAAAAATTAAGAAATGATCGAATCAAAAAATCATCAACGTGGCGTTCAGTTATTTGAGTTAGGACGTTTCAACGAAGCCATTCCATATCTCAGTCAAGCCATCACGGAAAGTGTATACAATTACGCAAGTAAATATTATTTGGCATTGTGTTTTTTCAATATTGAAGCCTTTGATAAATCGTCAAAAATTATTGATGAATTATTGAGCGAAACACCAAATGAAGGCAATTTATTTTTCTTAAAAAGTCAAATTGCGGCACAATTAGATAAAGCTACGGAAGCATTAAACTTGGTCAATCAAAGCATTGAACTAAATCCGTATGAAGCTGATTATTTTGGTTTTAAAGGCATGTTATTAATGGGAAGTAAAAAGTTTGAAGAAGCGTTACATACTGTAAATGAAGGCTTACAACTGAATCCTAAAAATAACGCTTGTCTTAATTTACGCGCACGTTTATTGACAAAATTAAATCGAAAAGAAGAAGCAGACGAAACGGTTGAACATTTATTATTTGACAATCCTGAAGATGATTACGCGCATGCAAATGTTGGTTGGGTTGCGCTGGAAAATGGCGATACAAAAAAGGCATTGCATCATTTTAAACAAGCGTTGCAACTAAATCCGAACATGCAATATGCGCGTGAAGGAATGTCAACGGCGTTAAAATCGAAGAATTTCTTGTACAAATGGTATTTAAAATATGCCTTTTGGATGAGCAAACAATCGTCCAGAAATCAATGGATTTTTATCATTGGTTTGTATGTTGTTTACCGATTGGGAATTGGATTGTTAGAAGCATCTGATTTGACCTTTTTAATCATTCCGTTGGTTGTAGTATACTTAGTTTTTGTACTTGGCGGATGGATTATGGAATCGTTATCAAACACGATATTATTGGCAGATTCTTATGGAAAATACCTTTTAACAGACAATGAAAAGTATAGTGGGTACGCTTTTGGCGGATTGATTTTTGCAGGATTTGCCTCAGTAATTGTTTATTTTATACTTGGAAATCCGCTTTTCATGTTATGGGGATTTGGATTTTTCTGTGCATTGCTACCATTACCAGGATCGTTTTTACGAGAAAAAAAACGCACACGCATGATTGGTCTTTTCTATGGAATTGCTATGATTTGCGTAGGACTTTTTGGAATCTTTTTTACAGGAGATATTATGTTGCTTGGCGGAATTATTTTAGGAATGATGGTGGTGTATACGTGGTTGAGTAATTTTATTTCTTGAAAATATATTTAATATAAATTCGACATAGATTTCTTTTAAATAAAATCTTAAAAACAGCTACTAAACCAGTTTTAAAATACTAAATTTTTGGTTTTTACTTTCGTTTTAGCTCAAGCAGTTTCTGTTTTCTTAGTAAGAATTCGTGAATCTTCGATGTTTATATTCGCCCAAAGACTACTGAATCAAGTTCAGCACAGGCTTCACCAAAGAAATGGCGCTTTTTCAGGGATATTTCTAGTTTTTCTTTACTAATGAACTGAGACTGTTTTAATCAAATTGCATTTATTATTCTCAATATTTTATCACTAAAACAGAACCGTTTACTGCAAGAGCATTTTCTAAAAACATTTTAGTTTCATTAAATATTTTTAATAATTCGTCTGTTTTCTCATGTAATTGTTCAATTTTATAAACTCCTTCATCAACCATATTTTTATAATCATACAGCTTGTATAAATCTTCAAAAGAAACTGAATCAAGCACTTTTTTCTTGTTCCGTAACATATTTATAGTCCAATACACCAAAGGAAATCCTTGACCCGATTCACAAACATCATGTTTAATTCCATCATAGAAAAAGGGAGTTACATCTCTAAAATTTTTGGTTGCGTTTTCATTTTTAGCCAATAAATAATCGAAGATTTTATATGTTCTATTGGTGTCAAGGTAGAATTTGGAATGAAATGTACTTTCTGGATAATACTTTACTAAATCTTGCGCATCTTTATGAAACTCAATCCAGTCTGAATGCCCAAAATCTGTACAATCATTTTCGAAAGCATGAGGAAGAGAAAAAACTGCATCACAGTATTCAGAATCTCTATTTTTCGTTGCCTTTTTTAAAATATATTCTACTTCTTTTGGTACTGCTAACAAACACAAATCAATCGCCATTATTTATACATTTAATAGTGTCAAAAACTACTTTTTAGGTTTATCTACCAAAATATACAAACCAGCTTCAGCTTCTTTTCCATAAATAGCTATCGCTGCTTCCGATTCAAAATAAAGAAAATCTTTATTCTCCAAATTACAGCTACTTTTCTTTCCGTGTCGCGCATTTATAAAGTCTTTATAGTCAATTCTTTTATGGTTTTGAATAACTATTGGATTCTTTTTAACATAGTGACCTATTCCTCCCATAATCAAAATTAATGGATACGCGTCTATAACATATTCCGAATTAAGTTGTTTTTTGGATAGAATAAAATCTTTGTCATCATACATCATTTGAGTTGTTTTTCCAGATTCAGTTTCAACTTCCTCATACGAAACTCTGATTACATTATCATTGTCAATCAATTCAACTGGAATTTCTAAAGAAAAAGATCCGTCTTCTGAGCTATATGCTGAGAGTATTTTTTGAACCGTTACAAAAATGATTTTAGCATTCTTAACTGGCTTTCCGCTTTTTTGTGTGCTCACTTTTCCTTTAAAAGTGATAAAATCATCGGATGAAGATATTTTAGGATTTGATTGATTTCGTTTGATATTTGATTTTGAAGATAAATTTGTTGTTTGTACAAACTCAGTTGATGCTTTTTGGTTTTGTGCATATGCAGTTTGGCCAACAGCTAAAGTTGATGCAAGTAGTAAACTCGCGGCAATATTGGAATATGGTAAACTGTATTTTTTTTGAATTTCAAAATCAATTAATGGCGTTTCTAATTGCTTTTTGGTAAGTCTAGCACAAATTTCGCCTCTTGAATTTTTGATTTTTTCTGAGATTTCTAATTGACTCAACTTCGTAAAATCGATCACATTTTTTGAACAAACATTACAAAAACTCCCTTTTTCATTGGGTTTCATGTTGTCCCATTGTTCGCTACATGCTTTGTTAAGCTTTAGAAATTTACTTTTCATAATTCGTCGGTTTTAATGTGTATGAATGTTTGAAGCTAGTTATTTCTTAACGAAAATCAATAAGAAAAATTTTACTGCTTAAACAAATATGTGAATCAAAAACAATACCATTACTTCCAAATCACTTCTTTTTTAGTTGCCTTTTTCAACACATTGGTTACATGAAACAAACGTGCTTTAATCAATAATTTTCGACCAACAAGGGTTCGTGTGAAATGCAATTTTGCATCACCAATATATCGATTCCAATTGTCTAAAAAAACCAACGCATCTTTCTTATTGGAACTACAAATAGCAGGAACTGAAAAATAATTTTGCCAATCAGATTTTGAACCAAAAATGCTTGTTTTTTCAAGTATATATCGTGGATTTTCTATCGGATTCAACACTTCTTGCATTGCTTTTACAAACAACGCACTTTCTACACGTGTAGCACCATACATATTACAAACTGTATCGCCGCCGTATAAATGTTCTGATCGAATATCAATTTCGTCGAGATTGGTGGTAAAATATCCAAGTTCATTCAAGGTTTGTAAAACGGTTTCACCAATAACAATCATATTTTTATGTACAAATCGCGATTGTACATAGACACGAATTCTCGTAAATATTTTAAATGCTAGGAAAATTCCTAGTACAGAAAGTATACCATATATTCCATACAAAACGCCCATTTCCATGTTCATAAAAGCTTCATAAAAATAAAATTGTATCAATATAATTGCAACGCCAATAGAAAGTTCGGCAGAAATATATGTTGCTAAATCGCGATGATAAATTTCTTTTCTACGTACGCCACTACTTCTATTTTCGTTAAAATATTGTATTTCGGTCGTTAACGAATTTCCTTTTTTAATCGCCGTTTGCCAAGCACTTCGAATCTGTGTTCTATTTTTTGCTAACGCGAATGTACGCTCGTTTAAATTTTCAATGTGTTCCGTTTCAAATGTTGATGGTAGCTTTAATCTGCCAATTCCTGTACTGATGTAAATCGGTTTTGTATTTGAAACTCCAACAAACGCATGAAAGCGACGTTCTAGTTTTGCCAAATCACTTCCAGCATTTTTTAAAGTTGGATCAATACAAGCTAAATGCCAAATAGTGCTTACTTTTTCAGGATTTCCTTGTTGTGATCGAATGGCGCGTCCACGCATTTGATTTGAAGAAACATACGACCCAACAAAAGATGCTAAAATGAGCGTATTGATGGCTGGAGAATCCCAACCTTCGCCCAATAACGACTTGGTTCCTACCAAAATGGTAATGTGTCCAAGTTCAAATAATTTGGTAATATCAGCTACCAAATCAGATTTTACTTTTGTACTTATTTTAATATTTACAAATCTGTCATCGCAATCTAACAATGAATATTTGTATTCCTTTTCAGGATTAATTGTTGCCAGAATTTCCAAACATGCTTTTGGAATAATTACCATCGTTCCTGAAAGTACTGCCAAGCTTGAAATATCTACTAACGATGTACGCACATGTTGAAAAATGGGCAATACACCTAATAAATTTACAGCTGCAATATCTTGATACGTCAAAAATTCCTTCCGAATATAATCTGTTAAAATAACTGCACGTAATTGTGTTTGTAGATTTTCATGTTCGTTGTATAAGATATCAACAATACTTCTGAGTTTGCTTGGACTATTTGCTAGTGTTTTATACAAATCTTCATCGCCAAAAATACGTACACGCTTTTTATTGAGCATTCCGTTTCTGCGCAAGCGATTTTCTAGTTTTTGCAGAAACTCTTCATGTATAAACAATTGCTCACGATCAGAAAATACAAGGTTTTGCAATAAAATTTCGATCCAATCATAATCTAAAATTGGCAAACTGACTTTTTTGTTTTCTTCAAAACCTAAAACTTCTAACAGAAATGGATTGATTTCTAGACCAATTGATTTTAGAAAGATTAAAATGCTCGAAAAGTAACTTGGTTCTTTGTAGATTTCTTCTAGAATTTCATCCGTAACATTCAAAAAACGATGCGTTGTTAAGGTCGAAATAAACGTTTCATGCTGTTGTAAATCACTAACAAATGAAGCTACTTTTTCTCTGTAATCAACAATGGCTTTAATTTGCGCTTCATTAGGTATAGAGAAATGTATAAAATCTTGATGCGGACACAAATCGCCTTCTTTCACCAAATCGGGTACAGCAATTTCTTCATCAATCGGACCGCATAATTCAAAATACCGTGATAATTCTTGATCTGTACTATCAATCGGCGGTGTTGCCGTTAAGGCAATCGTTGTTAACTTGCGATCATCTTTCAACGCAAACAAACATTTCCACCATTCATTTTTTAAATGATGCGCTTCATCTAACACAATGGCTTCAATTCCGTACGATTCAAAATATGCTAAAAATGCTTCTTTTGTATCAAATGATTTGTAAAACGTATGCAATGCCTGATACGTCACAAACGTTAACATTTCGGGTTGTTTAATGTCAAAAGAATAGTCTGTAAACGTACTATCTTTCGTAAAAAAAGAAAGCAATCGATCTTTCCATTGATTCCGAATCGTTAACGTTGGTGCAAACACAATCGTTTTCTTTTGCACTCTACGGAGCATTTCAATACCTAAAATCGTTTTTCCAGAACCTGGCGGTGCCACCACATGCAAATGATTGTCATTCAAATGCAAATTGAAATGCTTCAGAAACTTCTCTTGATAATTTCGCCAAGAAAACTGAAATTGTAACGATTCAAATGGCGTACTTGATATGACTTTTGGTATATTCGGTGTATTATTTTTTGAACTCATCTTGAATTTTCTGCTTCCTAAAAAATGGCTGAAATTCGCTCATACTTCAGGTATTTTCTTGTGCGTAGCGATGCTATGCCTTTTAAAAATATCTTTATCTGAACAAATTTCAACTCATTTTCGGTTAAAAATAAAAAGTCAAGATGAGTTCATTATCTTTGTGATGTCTAAAATAGAAAAGATATTTTAGACATCTTGATTTTTTTATAAATAACAATATATGTTTCCACTTCGAAGAAATAGACGTTTACGTACCAATGCCGCTATTCGTGGTTTGGTAAGAGAAAATATAATTACTCCAAATGATTTTTTAGTGCCACTTTTTGTGGTTGAAGGCAACGGTGTGAAAGAAGAAATTGCATCCATGCCAAATTATTACCGACACAGTTTAGATACGTTGGTTGATGAAGTAAAACTACTTTGGAGTTTAGGATTACGCTCAGTATTGCTTTTTGTAAAAGTGCCTGATAATTTAAAGGATAATAAAGGTACAGAAGCGTTAAGCCCTGATGGTTTGATGCAACGTGCGATTAAAACCGTTAAAAATACCTGTCCGGATATGATTGTTATGACAGATGTTGCGCTTGATCCATATTCTTCTTTTGGTCATGATGGCATTGTAGAAGAAGGAAAAATTGTCAATGATGCTACCGTAGAAGTGTTGGCAGCAATGAGCGTTTCCCATGCGGAAGCTGGTGCTAATATTGTTGCACCAAGTGATATGATGGACGGACGTATTTTAAGCATCCGAGAAGCGTTGGAAGATGAAGGTTTTGTCGATGTTGGCATTATGAGTTACAGTGCAAAATACGCGTCTGCATTTTACGGACCGTTCCGTGATGCACTCGACTCTGCTCCTGGATTTGGTGATAAAAAAACCTATCAAATGGATCCTGCAAATCGTCATGAAGCCATGCGCGAAACCGAAATGGACATTGACGAAGGCGCAGATATTGTGATGGTAAAACCTGGTATGGCGTATTTAGATATTGTTCGTGATGTTAAGAACGAATTTGATGTTCCTGTTGCGGTGTATCAAGTGAGTGGCGAATATGCAATGATTAAAGCAGCGGCTGAAAAAGGTTGGCTGAATCATGATCAAGTGATGCTAGAATCGATTATGGCATTTAAACGTGCTGGTGCAGCTATAATTGCGAGTTATTTTGCGAAAGATGTTATTAAATTATTGTCGTAACCTATGAAAATTGTCTGTTCCATATTTGCTTTTATTATTTTGGCTGGAACAGGTTTGCTCTATTTTTCTTTGACCAATCAAACTGAATATACAGAGTGTAATATGGATGTTCCTGTACTTTTCTGTGGTACAGTTTCTCCGCCATTGAGTGAAGAAGCAAAAGTTGGAAAACAGTTATTTTATGCAAATTGTGCCGCTTGTCATAAACTAGACAAGTAATCTACAGGTCCGTATTTACGAAATATAAACGAGCGTTTTACAACAGAAGATATTATTAAATTTATACGAAATGATTTTTCAAGCACAATAAAATATACTGACGAAAGAGGTTATAAATGTACTTTATTTTCAAATTTGTCTGATGAAGATATTCAAACTATATTACACTACACTAACTAACTTTTTATGAAAAAATACATCTTTCTTATTATCATTTTCGTGAGTGCATTCGCGAAAGCACAAGACACGCCAATTACTGCTTTTTTGGAAAAATGGGAGAATTCTAAAAATTATTTGGTTGAAATGGCGGCAGCAATGCCAGAAGATGCATATGACTTTAAACCTACAGAGCGCCAGAAAACGTTTAAAGAGCAATTGTTACATATTAAAGGAAATATGGATTGGTTGAGCACAACGTACTTTGCAAAGGATAAAAAAGATACTAAAAAACAAACGTATACTACAAAAGCAGAAGTGATCAAGGCACTAAAAGAAGCATTTGATAATACAACTACCATTATTAAAACAGCAACTCCAGAAGAATTGAAAGAAATTGTAGAATTTTTTGCAGGTCCAAAAACAAAGTTGCAAATCTTGAATTTATTACAAGATCACGTCACACATCATAGAGGACAACTTATTGTATATTTAAATTTAAATGATGTAAAACCACCGAAGTATCGTGGTTGGTAGAGTATAAAATTGAATACTTTTTAAAGTAAAAGCTGTTTTGAAGTTTTACGTTTCAAAACAGCTTCTATTTTTTATAATCCTATGGCCACCAGTCTAAAATACATGAAACTTGTGGTCTTGAAAGACATCTTACTGGTTCTGGACCTACTGGCTCAGCTGGTTTGTAAGGCGGTCTTCCTCCACTTGCTTCTGCTATTGTTGATTTTTTAATATTCAACTTGTCTAAACTTACATTCTTTTTTTTCATTTTAATAAAGTTTTGATTTAATTATGAAACAAACTTAAACTCCAAAACTCATCAAAACAACTACATATACTTACCTTTTATAAAGGATTGGGTTATGTTTTATAAAATATCAGCACTATTTTTGTAACAAAAGCGCAAACAATACATCGAATAAATAAACCACGAAAACAGAAACTTTGTCGATTCGCGTCAATATCTGAACTATTGATTAAAATATTCTCTAAATTCGCTATACACAATTTTTAAACAACCATGACACTATTAATATTTTACGGAGTTATCTCTATTTTCTTTTCGTTCCTATGTTCCATCTTGGAAGCAGTTTTATTAAGCGTTACGCCAACGTTTGTAAATATTAAAAAGAAAGAAGGAAAACCCTTTGCAAATGCTTTAAAAGCATTAAAACAAGATGTTGACAAGCCTCTAATTGCTATTCTTACTTTAAATACTATAGCACATACTGTTGGCGCTATTTTAGTAGGAACAGAAGCAAAAAAACTATATGGAGATGGCGATAGTTATGGTGTATTTATTATTTCTGTTATTATGACCATTTTAATTTTAGTAGCTTCTGAAATTATTCCAAAAACCATTGGTGCTAAGTATTGGAGACAATTGGCAAATTTTACCACAAAAACACTTGGAATTATGGTCACAATTTTAAAATACACAGGAATTCTGTGGGTTTTACAATTATTTACCAAGATTATTGGAAGTAAAGGACATGGTGAAAGCGTGCTGAGTCGGGAAGATTTTGGTGCAATGGCAGAAATTGCAACAGATAAAGGCGTATTTCAAGAGTCGGAAAGTAAAGTGATTCGTAATTTATTAGGGTTTAAAGATATTTTAGTAAAAGATGTAATGACGCCGCGATCTGTATTAAAGATTGATGCTTCAACTAAAACGATTCAAGAATTTTTTGATGAAAACCCTAATTTGAAGTTTTCAAGAATTCCAATTCATGGAGAAAAAGAAGATGATATTATTGGATATTTTTTGAAAGATAAATTGATGGAAGCCATTATTCATGGTAAAGGTGAAGAACCGTTGGAATCTATCAAGCGAGAATTGTTGGTGACTGATCGTAATTTACCAATTCCAGAATTGTTTGAAAAACTTATTGAACACCGTGAACACATTGCTTTAGTGGTGGACGAATACGGTTCGGTAAGCGGTTTGGTAAGTCAGGAAGATGTAATTGAAACCTTATTAGGTTTGGAAATTATGGACGAAAGTGATAATGTGGCAGACTTACAACAACTAGCTAGAAAGAGCTGGGAAAAACGTGCGAAAAAGCTTGGATTGATTGAAAAAAATAACCCAGAAGAATAAATCTACTGGGTAATTTGTCATTGGCTTTTTTAATTACCAACTACTAACAACTATCTTAATGCTGATATGTGATAAACTTAGTTTTTCTAGCAAATAGGAATAGATACTAGTTAAGTTTATAGTAACATTTTGGGCATAACAAATCTATAAAAAAAACGCATTTCATCTGCATTTATAGTAGTTTTATCGATGAATCATACGTTTAGTTTCGATGAATACACATACGGCATACATAAAAACACCTTTAGGAATTACACGACTTGTTTCGGAAGAAAATGGTATTACAGAAATTTCTGTTTTAGATGATGTTTCTGATATTTTTCTGACGGAATTTATACCAGAATCGCTTCAAGATTGTGTAAAGCAATTACACGAATATTTTGAAGGAACGCGAACCGAATTTCAATTACCATTTGCACCAAAAGGAACCGTTTTTCAACAAAAAGTATGGAAAGCCCTAAACGAAATTCCTTACGGAAAAACATGTTCCTATTTAGAACTTTCCAAACGTTTGGGTGATGTAAAAGCCATTCGTGCTGTAGCGGCGGCAAATGGCAAAAACCCACTATGGATTGTAACACCTTGCCATAGAGTTATTGGAAGTGATGGCTCGTTAACAGGCTATGCTGGCGGATTGTGGCGTAAAAAATGGTTATTAGCTCATGAAAATCCTGTAAAGCAACAATCGTTATTTTAATGTAAATTTACTAGAACAACGGTTTTTCGGTTTTAGTTTTCCGGCGAGAAAACTAAAAATACCTGCCAAAAAAGTGCTCTTTCTTTTGTGAAGCCTGTACTGCACTTGATTCAGTTTTCTTTGGGCTAACAAAGAAAATGAAAATTAATGGTTGAAAAAGAATTCTTTTTTAGTTCATTTAAGTATTAATTAACTTAGAGCTTTGATACACATTACATCAAAATCAGATTATTAAATATTATGTACAAAACCGCTACCAACATTCTTAAAAAATTCATGTCAACTTCAGCAATTTTCAAACATGGATTCAATTTATCACCAATGTATCGTCGCACAACAGCACGCGTTACTCATATTACAGACGATTTAAAAGAAGTGAAGATTAAAATTCCATTAAGCTATAAAAACAAAAATTATGTCGGTGCTATTTTTGGCGGAAGTATGTTTGCCGCAACCGATCCAATTTACATGATTCAACTCATGCAAATTTTAGGTGAAGACTATGTCATTTGGGACAAATCAGCTACGATAAATTACAAACGTCCTGCAAAACAAGCGTTAGTTTGTGAGTTTAAATTTACAGATAGCGAAATTGAAGCCATTAAAAAACGTGTGCAAAACGAACAGGAAATTACAATTGAAAAAAC
The DNA here is from genome assembly GCF_965283645.1 of Kordia sp. GTDB lineage: Bacteria > Bacteroidota > Bacteroidia > Flavobacteriales > Flavobacteriaceae > Kordia. The sequence continues at coordinate 2,954,813 of NZ_CBDIPG010000001.1, forward strand.
AACGTATTTGGTGAATACGGAAAAAATCGTTTTTGCAGAAGTCATCAAAATCTTATATATTGCTGAAAAGCAATTCTACAAAGAAAAGCTTAAAAATAGAGCTTCGTCTTAACTTTATATACAACTATTTTACCCTTTTTAACGTACTAAAGTAAAGACTATGTTACATAAAATTAATCTAGAACACATCTTGTTTTTAGATATTGAAACCGTTCCAGAGCATCCATCTTATGATCAATTAGATGCTGATGAAAAAGCACTTTGGGAACAAAAAACTACGTACCAACGTAAAGACGAATTTACAGCTGAAGAATTCTACGACAGAGCAGGAATTTGGGCAGAATTTGGTAAAATTATTTGTATTTCTGTAGGTTATTTTGCCGATAAAGGTGATGTCCGAAATTTTAGAACAACTTCTTTTTATGGAGAAGAAACGCACTTATTGCAAGAGTTTCGAACACTTTTAGAAACACATTTTAGCAGACCTCATCATTTGTTATGTGCACATAACGGAAAAGAATTTGATTTTCCTTATATCGCCAGAAGAATGATTATTAACGGAATGACATTGCCTTTTAAGTTGAATCTTTTCGGAAAAAAACCTTGGGAAATTGCACATTTGGATACACTTGAATTGTGGAAATTTGGCGATTATAAACATTATACTTCTTTAAAATTGATGACAAAAGTATTGGGCATTCCATCTCCGAAAGATGATATTGATGGAAGCCAAGTGCGAAATGTGTTTTATGAAGAAAATAACATTGATCGTATTATTGTGTATTGTGAAAAAGATGTCATTGCTGTCGCACAGATTTTACTCAGACTTCGAAATGAAGATTTATTGATGGATGATGAAGTGTTACATGTGTAGAATTGGGTATTAGATTTTGGGTTGCCTCACTCTTGGATTTTTAGACTTCTTGAATGGTTATAAGATTAAAAAAGTAATAAAGTTTTCAAAAAAGGGCTTTATTATTTTTTTAATATAGCTTGCACTACTACATTATTAATGAAATATAAAGCACAATCATTATTATAGTATATGCAATTGGAAACCCATATCTAAAGTATTTTAATAATGGAAGTTTATCTCCTTCATCTTCTATACCGTTAATTCGATGATTTATAATTACGGCCAATATTCCTAAAAATATAAAAACATACCCTACAATAATTACGTATTCGATAAAGGTATTGTACGGAAGTCTTGGAAGTATGGATGCGGAATAGAAATTAAATGCTACAACTGTCAACATTAACGTAAATCCGACACCAATTTGCGATCCAAACTCTTTTATCCAAAAAATAGAGAATGATGCTAAGATGATTATCAGCAATGGAAATAATACTTGCCACTTGTAATATCCGGACAATCTTTTTGCTTTGACTTCAAAAATGACTCTGGAGTATAAATTCTTTTTAGAATTCACTTTCTCATCCATATATTTATATTCCTTTGTTACAACATGAGCATCACTATTTATAAATTTCCAATCCTCTCCAAGATAGTCGTTCTCATCTTCTTCTAGGAATAACTTAGGATTTTTTAAAACAATTTTTTCATTCCCATAAGAAAACGACTCAATGATTACTTTGTAACTTTGTGAATCAAAAGGAAACTTAGTGAAGTCCATATTTGTGCTACATGTGGCAAAGAAACGTTCTTCATATTCAATAGTGCCATCTGAATAGATTTCAATGCTAATATTAGATCTTTCTCGACTGCCTTGAACATTTATAAGTTCAAATGCAGGAACCCATAGTTCGCTATTCATGAGTTTTCGTGCCTTATCATTTTCAAAAACCACTGTATTAGCTGTGGAATCTTTAAGGTAAGATATGGCGTGTTCATTTTTCCACGAGTACACAAAATAACCATCAATTTGATACGTTTCATGTACCGAATTGATATTGTAAATTTTATTAATCCGTAGTTTAACAGAAACCTCTAAAGGTTCCTTTTCTTTTGGAATATTAAAATTCTCTTGCTGACCTGCAAATGATTGTACAGATAATAACAAAATAAAAATGTATAGAATATTAATGGGTAATTTCATTTTATAAGAGTTGGTAATTTTAATTTTCATTAAGAGTTGTTGACATTGTTGGGCATTTTAAAAGCCTTCAATTTAGTGAATACTAATTTAATAGAAAACCCTTGAAGGTTTTTATAGCGAAGCTTTTAACTATTGCAACGCTATTCTGTGAAAAATTACAGAATCAAAAGGGGCAAACTTTTTTCTCTACATTAGCCCAATAGAAGAATATGATATGTACAAAACGACTATGCATTCAGGTTTTGGATTTGCAGATCAATTGATGGAACTGCGGATGCGTTTTTATAGTCTTTTAAAAAATACTTTAAAAACTTATGATTCACTATTTATGAATACGCAGTAAATGTATTATTGTTGTATGATTACAGTGTTCAGTAAAGTAAAGGTAGAAATCCACAATTAGTACTTCAGAGTGGATTTCCATTTACATGGGAATGACATTTTTACTTAAATACAAAAAGCCCAAACCTATAATGGTTTGGGCTTTTAAGCACTCTATTTACTAGTTATTGGGTAGGTTATTATTGTTTTATAAATCTTTTTGTTACTGATTTCAATCCAGCTTCAATTTGAATCATATATACACCTGTTTGTAATCTTTCAACATTAATAGTTCCAGAAGCAACTTTTCCTTTAGCTACTTGTTGTCCCATCATATTGGTAATAGTATAACTTGCGTTATCCTGCGTAGTTGTTACATGTAACGTTGATCCTTTTACAGGATTTGGATAAATTTTCACATCAAACGAAGCTGTAGCAGTATCGTCCGTTGTAGTTACATAATTATTTGTTGCAGTTGTTGCAGCAGCTGTTAAGCAGAAATTTGTAGTATCTGATGTAGTAAATGATCCTCCTGAAGCTAATGTTGCTCCACTATCATTGTTTGTTAATGTAAATGAACCATTACCAAAAGAACAGCAAATTCCATCACCATATGCATCTGTAATAGTGAAATCATAACATCCATCATCTAAGCATCCAACATCAATATTTAATGTTGATCCGTCAGCTTGAGAAGCATACGTTCCTCCAGAAGCGACTACTGTTCCTCCACTATTTGTAATTTGCCAGCTTGTTTCTTCTGGATAATCATCAAAAGTAATTGATAATGAAACATTAGAGCATGATGGTCCACTTCCGCCACCTGTTGTAAGACTTACATCATCTATTGCAATATCTGCTTGCCATGTAGATCCTGTAATTCTGTTAAATCTTAACTGTACATTTCCACCAACATATGCAGATAAATTTACACTAGCAGACAACCAAGAGTTTCCTTGATTTCCTGTTTCGCTCCATAAAGAAGTCCATGTAGCTCCATCATCATCACTTGCTTCTAATGAAATACTTCCCATGTCAGTTGCTCCATACATATGATAGCTAAAGTCAAATGTAGCTTGTGTTTCTCCACTTAAATCAAAACATGGAGAATTCAAAATTGCTTGTTTTGTAGGATATCCTGTTCCGTTTCCTGATGCTTCAACATATACATAATATGTTCCTTCAGAAGCACTAGATGGTCCTGTACTACCAGAAGGCGTTCCAGAAGCGTCAACTGTCCAATCAATATCATCTGCTGTAGACTGCGTCCATCCGCCTAAGGTATTTTCAAATCCTTCACTATATGGGAATGATGTTACTTGACCTGTACAGCTTCCTGTACTCGCGGCATTTACATTTACTGTTCTTGACACTTGAGTTGCTGCATTTCCAGCTGCATCACTTACATTATAGTTTAGTGTATACGTTCCTTCTACAGAAGTATTTACAGTACCTGTTACTACAATACTTGACGTTAAGTTTCCGTCAATATTATCCGTTGCTGTTGCGCCTGGATCTGTGAAAGAATCTCCAACTGTTAAAGTAATTGTAGCCGCGCCAGTTAATGTAATTACTGGTGCTGTTGTATCTGCTGATGCACCTACTGCTGTTACAGATAAATCGTCAACGGCAATGTCACTAGACCATCCGCCGCCTGTAACTCCAACAATTCTTAGTTTTACTTTTTGTCCTAAGTATGCACTTAGATTTACTGAAGTATCATTCCATTGATTTCCTTTGTTTCCTGAATCTGTCCATAAGTTTGCCCAAGAAGTTCCGTCAGTGGAACCTTGAACAGTTATTGATCCTACATCAGTACCATACATATGGTTTTTAAAAGTAAATGTAGCTGTAGATTTTCCTGCAAGATCAAAACAATTACTTTCTAAGATTGCAGTTCCGTTATTTCCAATTTGTCCTGTACTTCCATTTGTAGAAGCTTCAAGGAATAAATAGTTAGATCCTTCTCCAGCCGAAGTTGGTCCAGTTCCAGAAGATGGTGTACTTCCACTTGTTCGTACCCAGTTACCGTCGTCTCCTGTGAGTTGTGTCCAACCATCATTTACTTCAAATCCTTCACTATACGGGAACGATGTTATTGTAGCTGAACAAAATGATGGTACTGCCGCTGTTGTAAAGTTTACAGAAGCACTGTATGATGAGTTTCCACTAGTACATTTACTACGAACTTGTACTTCGTATTGTGTAGATGCTGCTAATCCGCTTAATGTTGTAGATGTAGAAGTAACTGCATTTGTTGTCCAAGAAGAACTTCCTGTTGCTCTGTAACGAACATCATATGTTGCTGCAGTTACTGCACTCCAGCTAACATCTGCTCCAGAAGTTGTAATTGCTGCAGTTGAAACTCCCGTTGGAGTTGTTGCCGTACAAACTACTGGTGTTCCTGTTAATCCAGTTACAATTAGCGAGAAGTTTTGACTTCCGCCAACTAATGAACCTTTGTGTGTTACTGTAATTGTGTATGTTCCTGAAGCTCCAGAAACATCTACTCTTTCGTAAGGATCAACATCGTTGTCGCGTTGTGCATTTGTAGTTGCTCCTGTTAACTCATATGGTAAATAACTTGTTCCACCCTTTGTAACTCTTATATCTAAATCGTTTACTAATACTGGTGTTGTAGAGTTTACCGTTGAATTTGCTGTTCCTGCACGATCTGTCCACGAAATAGATGCTAATAATGGACTAGTTCCATCAGAATCAACTGTAATACTGTATGTTTGCCCAGAAGTTAATGTTAATTGTTCAACTTTAGACTCACTACCATTTTCAGTAATTACCTCAGCGGCACGTTTTGAGTTCATTAATCCCCAACCAAAAACAGCATCAGGTCCTGAAGCTCCAGCATCATCTGCAGTATGTAAAACTATCCCTTTTATTGTCGCTGCTCTTGCAAAAGAACCGTTGGTATTGTTGTAATGTTGTTGTAATAATAATACAGAACCTGCTACATTTGGCGAAGCCATTGAAGTTCCTGTAATAGAATTGTATGCTGTATCACTATTTTGATATGTAGAATATACGTCTGTACCGTTTCCTGTAATATCTGGTTTAATACGGAAATCATCTGTTGGACCTTCACTACTAGAGCTATTGATTGATACAGAAACTAAGTTTCCACTACTGTCAATATTTGCATCTTGTGCATTGGCAACTACTAAGTTGTTTTTAGCAGTAGAATGTCCTGTTAATTTATCAAATCCTGATCCACCAGTAGGATTAGTGTTTGCAGTGTTGTCGTTTCCATCATTTCCAGCAGCAACAACCATTAGGTAGTTTGGTGCGTTGAATAATATTTCATCCCAATCACGTGATTCGTCAATGTATCCACCAAAATAGTTTTGTGGCAATTGTACTTGACCAAATTGGTTTCTAGTAGCAAATCCATAAGAATGGTTTGAAACTAGCATTCCATTAGAAGCCGCTGTAGTTGCTTCTGCTTTATCACTATTCCAGTCGTACCCAATAGCGCTTGCATGTGGTGCCATTCCTTTTGCATTGGCTACAACTCCAGAAGCCATAATGGTTCCAGTAACGTGTGCTGAGTGATAGTTTAAGGCACCTGAATCTCCTGTAGAGAAACGATTGTTTCCTCCTGCTCCATCATATTCTTGGTGTGTTGCTCTGGCAACTCCACCATCCCAAACATACGCCGTCATGTTTTGTCCCATCAAATTTAATCCGAGAGAACCACCATTATTTAAATGATCTGTTCTAGTAGAACGTGCCGCATCTACATTAAATGTAGTGTAGTATATAGGTCTTCCATCAGCCGTTACTTTTTGTAGTTCAATTAAAGTTCCATCTGGCAATGTTTTTCTAATGTCCCAACCATTTTGTTGCGCCATTCGAATCGCTTTTTGCTTTTCTTGCACTTGTGTAGTTGTGAATTTGTTTTGTAATGTTCCTAACTTTTGCACATCATACTGACTTACAATTTGCTGCTTTTCCGCAACTGTTTGTGCAAATGAAGTTTGAGCAAAGAACATTCCTAGAGCTAGTAGCCCTATTGAGAAGTACTTGTTTTTCATTGGTAATAGGTTATTGGTTAATTTAAAACACTTAGCAAACATAAAGGAAGAGTCAAGATGTAAAGTTTGTACGAATAAGGTTTTAAAATTTCGTAGCTAAAATGCATCAAGGGTGTATACTCGCCATTTTTTATTTTTACTAATTCTCAGCAAAAGTGTTAAATTTTAGTTAATATTCTATGAAATTATCTATTTTTTCGATGAATTACACGTTTTTTTATGAAATTTCTATATATCACAAATTACCAATATAAAGTTAAAGACTTGATTTTGAGCTATTTTCTACTAAATTGATAGAGTATCTATGGTTTTTCTTTTTTTTACTAAAAACTCCTCAAAACAGGTAACATTGTGTACATTTTTTCAGCTTCACGCAAATTTTATGAAGTATACGAAAGTGAATTTTCAAAAAGACACTATTATACAACAGCGTAGTTCAATTCGTTTGTGTATTTTTGAATTATGAGCAGCTTGTTAGCTATTAAAAATTTAAGTATTTCTTTTAAAGGAAATGAAGTGATTCATGGAATTTCTTATACGCTTTCCGCGAATGAAATTTTAGGAATTGTTGGTGAATCTGGTAGTGGAAAATCGGTTTCTTCGTTGGCTATTTTAGGTTTGTTACCTAAAAAACATACAACGATTACAGGAGAAATATTGTATGATAATCAGAATTTAATTTCTTTAGATAATAAAGAGTTTCAACGCATACGCGGAAATGAAATTTCAATGATTTTTCAAGAACCGATGAGTTCGTTAAATCCTTCTATGACCTGTGGCAAACAAGTTGAAGAAGTGTTACTACAACACAAACAATCTACTAAGAAAGTAGTGAAAGCAGCTGTTTTGTCTTTATTTGAGAAGGTAAAGTTGCCCAGAGTTGCTGACATGTATAGTTCGTATCCGCATCAATTGAGTGGCGGACAAAAGCAACGTGTTATGATTGCAATGGCTATTGCGTGCAAACCAAAAATTTTGATTGCTGACGAGCCTACTACTGCATTAGATGTTACGGTTCAGAAAGAGATTATTTTGTTGTTGAAGGAACTGCAACAAGAAACCCAAATGGGCATTGTTTTTATTTCGCATGATTTGTCATTGGTAAGTGAAATTGCCGATGAAATTATTGTCATGTATAAAGGTGCTATTGTTGAGCGTGGAAAAACACGCACTTTATTTTCAAACCCAACACACGAATATACCAAAGCATTATTGAAGTCAAAACCATCGTTGGCAGTTCGGTTAAAAAGGCTTCCTACCATTCAAGATGTCTTGGCAGGCACGGTTTCGGATACGGTGGTAAGTGTTACAGAACGCGCCAAACACCACAAGTCTATCTACGCGAAAGCGCCATTATTAGAGGTGAAAAATGTATCAAAGTCATTTTTTAGCAATGCAGGTCTTTTTGGCAAATCTACGGAAGTGAAAGCTGTAAACGACGTTAGTTTTTCATTGTATGAAGGCGAAACACTTGGTTTGGTTGGCGAATCGGGTTGTGGAAAATCTACTTTAGGAAATACTATTTTGCAATTGCACAAAGCCACCGAAGGACAAATTTTATATAAAGGACAAGATATTACCAAGTTGTCAAAATCTGCAATTAGAAGTTTACGAAAAGAGATTCAGATTATTTTTCAAGATCCTTTTGCGTCGTTAAATCCGCGAATTCCTATTGGAAACGCCATTTTAGAACCAATGAAAGTACATGGTTTGTATGCAAATGACGCCGAACGAAAAGAAAAAGTGTTGGCGTTATTGGAACGTGTTGGACTTGACGCTTCGTATTACAGTAGGTATCCGCATGAGTTTTCTGGTGGACAACGCCAACGTATTGGAATTGCACGTACAATTGCCTTGCAACCAAAGTTGATTATTTGTGACGAATCGGTTTCAGCGTTGGATATTTCGGTTCAGGCACAAGTGTTAAATTTGCTGAATGAATTGAAAGATAATTTTGGATTTACCTATATTTTTATTTCGCACGATTTGGCGGTTGTAAAGTATATTTCTGATCAGTTATTAGTGATGAATGCAGGACAGATTGAAGAGTTGGGTGAAGCTGACGCTATTTATGCACATCCAACATCAAACTACACAAAAACCTTAATTGACGCCATTCCAAAGGGGATTTAATCTCCATGTATTTCCTTCTTTAAAATAGTGTTTATACTGTAAAAATATTTTTTCTATTGGTACATCTTTGCACCAAACAAAAAATAGAAAATCATGAAAAAACAAACATTAAACACTTTGTCATTGAACAAGAAAACAGTTTCAAACTTAGACGTATTAACACAGTTAAAAGGTGGTGCGACTAATACAACTACACCTATTAAACCACAAAATCCTGATCCGATACCAGCTAGTTTTGTACCTCGTTGTCATAGCAAGTATGTGATTTGCCCACTATGGTAATATGATACGTATTTGTTATATATACTTATAACGATCGTTTTAGAAGCTTAAACAATTGATTCAGAAATTTTTGAAAGTAATCTGTATTTCCTTTGAGTAGTTTTAGTAATGAAAATAGTAATCATTAAAATTTAATCATTATGAAAAAACAAACATTAAAAAGTTTATCATTAAACAAAAAAGTAATTTCTGAATTGAAAGGTGGAGCAGATACTGTTGCAACTCCATTAACAGTAAAGTCGTGTCCGCCGGAAGTACCAGCTTCTTGGTTTCCTCGTTGTCATAGTAAATATAATCCGTGCCCGATGTGGTAATATTATACCTACGAACGCCTTAGAAGCTTAAACAATTGATTCAGAAGTTTTTAAAAGCAACCTGTGTTTCCTTTGAGTAGTTTTAGTAATGAAAATAATAATCATTAAAATTTAACTCTCATGAAAAAGAAAGCACTGAATAACTTATCATTAAATAAAAAGACGATTTCTAAATTAATTTTAGAAATGGATATTAAAGGTGGTGTACAAGCGGCCTCAGATGGACCGACAACTTGTCAAGTATGTCCTACTCCATCTTCATCTAAGCCAGACCCAACTCCTGCTTCTGATCCAGCTATTTGTAGCGGAAGATGGGAACAGTGTCCAATTATTTAAATAACTTCATTGAAAAATTAACGAGGCTGTCCAAAAAGTAATCCTTTTTTAGACAGCCTTATTTTTTTAGCGAACAGGAACTTTTTAAGTGTTTTAAGCGTCTATATAAATGTAATTATGAAAATACTAATCATTAAAAATCAAACAGTATGAAAAAGAAAACAATTTCAAATTTGAATCTCAAAAAAAGAGTCATTTCTGACTTGAATCAATTAAACCATGTTAGAGGTGGAGAACAAAGTATTACGATATCATCTATGAAATGTATTAATACGGTACTTTCTTTGTTGACGTATTGTCCAGAACCAGAACCACAACCTGAACCAACTTCTTATATTCCAGTATGTGATAGTAAGTTTCAAGATTGTCCAATTTTTTAATATATAAGATTTATATAAACAGAAGAAAAATGTATTAAAAGTGAGTTAAAGCTCACTTTTTCTTTTTTTCTACATACTAAAAATATGTATCTTTAAAAGATATGAGCTTAACTAGAGAAGAAAAAAGAATATTACGATCGTTATTGTTTAAACATCAAGATGGAATTGCTATTACGGCAATTATTGCCACTTTAGAACGCCACGCCATTTTTGATTTTTTGGCTACACATAAAACAACTTCCGTTGCTACTATTCTTGAAAAGTTTCCACAATTTCATGCAGGTTATTTAAATGTTGCTTTGCGTAGTTTGGCTTCACAAGGCATTTTAACGTATGAAGTTACACAAGAGGAAGTTCGTATTGAAGTTACTTCAAAGTTTACAGCATTTCAACGGCATAGTACACATTACGTAAAGTTTGATCAATTATTCACCTATTATTACGAATTGTTTCAACAGCCATTTCAGTTTCCGTTAGCAAATCCTCATAAACTGTATGAGTTGGCTTCTTATTTAACAAACGCTCGGAGTGTACTGAGTACTGACGCGTATTTTCAAGTAGAGATTGCTACACATTTAGAAGGTGTTTTGTTGGCGCCTTTGCTGGTATATTTAGGATATAATGCCGATTTAGAAAGCTTGGATATTACTACTTTTTTAGCAGATGCTTCCATTTTGAAATTGTTTAGTTTGCTTGAATTGCATGATGGAAATTCGTTGACACAAAAAGGTAATTTTCTGTTTACTAAAAGCTATGCGTATGGTGTCACCGTTTCGTACACACCAATTATGCGACATATGGAAACCTATTTGACAGGTGATTTTTTACCTTTCTTTCAGCAAGATCATTTAGGAAATGAGCAACATGTTTTTAGAGGTATTAATGTTTGGGGAAGTGGCGGAAGTCATGCAACATATTTTAATAAATTTGATGCTGTTTTGGTTGACATTTTTAACAAACCACTTGCCAAACAACCAAAAGGAATTATTGATGTTGGTTGTGGAAATGGCGCATTATTGGAACATATTTTTGATTTAATTTGGAATCAGACCCAACGTAGAGATGATTTGGGTGCTAATAAGTTAATTCTTGTAGGCGCTGATTATAATAAGGAAGCGTTGTTGAGTACCAAACGAAATTTAGAGAAAGCCAATGTTTGGGCAGAAGTTGTTTGGGGCGATATTGGAAATCCTGCAGAGATTGACAGAAAGTTACAAGAGTTATACAATGTAAAGTTGGAAGAGCTGCTTAATGTACGTTCGTTTTTAGATCACAATCGTCCGTTTAACACGCCAATTGGAAGTTATACAGATAGTTTGTTATCTACAGGTGCATTTGCACATCGTGGAACATTGTTGCACAATAGTGATGTTGCCCAAAGCTTGATAGAGCATTTTCAGAAATGGAAGCCATATATTCAACATCACGGACTATTGTTTATTGAGTTGCATACGGTTTCGCCAAATGTAGTTTCATTAAATTTAGGCAAAACACCTTGTACGGCATATGATGTTACACATGGTTTTTCCGATCAGTATATTGTGGAATTGGATGTGTTTTTAGATGCAATTGCTAAAGCTGGAATTACGATTGATCCGACACATTCGTATCGTTTCCCAAGTGATCAAATTTCTACGGTTAGTATTAATTTGATTCAATAGTAATTAAATAAACATTCTACAAACTGCATCTTGTGATTTTCATTTAAATAAACACAATTATTTTTCTGATAATTCCAGTTTCAACCCTAAAAAGTTAATGAACTTAAAATGAGGTAATTAATTATTTTTCGGTTTTCTTTTGTTTTTTTATTTCACAATTAACATTTATTATTCTCCTTTTTTGAAACTACGTTTGCTAGTAACAAAGCAAGCATTGCTATTGATCTGGCACATTTATATCGTTTTTCAAATGATCAAATTTCTACGATTAGTCCTAATTTCATTATATAAAAAAGCAACTTATTTCCATTAGAAGTAAGTTGCTGTTTTGGTACTTTTTATATTAGAATTTCTAGCACTATTTAATTGATCATTTTTATGATTTTTTTATCTAATCCATTTCTAACGATGAAGATGTACAATCCATTTGTGAGTTTTGATCTATCAATTTGAATGGTTTGTTCAAATTTCTCCTTCAATAGTAATCGTCCCGTTATGTCATATACTTCTAAGCTAGAGTTTTCAGTTTTTTGGTTTGTTGTTGATAATTGCAAGTTGTCTTTAGCAGTTACAAGCATTGCATTAAACTGAGGCGTTTCAATGAAAGTATTTAGCGTAGTATTTACAGCTCTTGAGCTTGTTCCGCCTGGACAGTGAATTCTATTTCTTCGTAACGTCGTTATAAGATTTACATCATCATCAATACCTCCACTATTATGGCTAAAATTAGATCGAAGTTGCATTACGCCTACGCTATTTTTAATACAGCGGTATACTCTAGTATTAAATCCTACTAATAATTCATCAACACCATCACCATCAAAATCTCCAGCACTTAATCCTCTACATAATTGATTTCCATTGTAAAAGTTTTGTTCTAAAGTCATGTACGCTGTAGTTTCATCTTCTTCATATATAGAAATATGTTTATTGTTAAATGCTACAACTAATTCGTCTTTTCCGTCTAAGTTAAAATCTCCTGCTTCTAAATGAATTGGTAAGATGCTACTATTTTGATAGAAGTTTTCGTTGGCATCAGTTACTAAATTGCCCGTATCATTTTCTTTGTATCTGTTCATATTACCATCGCTCAGTGCAATAATTAATTCGTCATTACTATCTTCATTAAAATTTCCTACTTGGATGCCAATTGGATACACACCAGTAGTGTTTGTATATATTATATCGTCTTGTACCATGTATCCATTTTCATCTTCATAATATCTCTCTACAGAACTGTAGAAAGTAGATGTGCGTACTAGTATAAGTTCATCAATACTATCACCATTAAAATCACCTACTGCAAGATGTGTAATAGGGTTTATATATGATGTACTACCTGATGGCGTTATTACATCTTCTGTAAGAGTACCAGCACTGTTTTCACTGTACTTTTTTATTTTCCTGTCGCTAAAAGAGACAATTAATTCATCAACACCGTCACCGTCAAAATCGCCTGCGGCTAATTTTTCTGATTTTATAGTTCCTCCATCTGTTGAGTATACTATTATTGGATTATCCATGAGTCCTAAGCTATTTTCTCTGTATCTATATGTATTTCCTCCATCAAATGCTATGATAAGTTCATCACTTCCATTTCCATTAAAATCGCCCGAAAGCATATCAACAGCTTCTTGGTTGTGCGAGTAAAAATCTTCATTAAAATCCAACGTAATTGCTGCATTTTCTTTATGAGAAACTATTGTTGCTGTATTTGAGCTATCGACTTTAAAAGCGGCAATCGCCTTATCTTTGGATATATTTTTTTGAATACTATTTAAATTATTCCTGTTTAAAAATAGTGTGAGATCATATAATTGATCGGCTGGAAGAGAACTATCTGCACCACCATCATTTACTAGGTGCTCGGTTAGTACAGAAATTATTGCATCTAATTTTTTAGCATCTTCAATAGTTAAGTTATCTAGGTAGTTTTTAGCAAAAATTAAACTTCTTATCAATCCAATTCCAAAAAGTTTTTTGTCATATTGATAATCTATATCTCCATCGCCATCAGGATCAGCAACACATTCAGTAGAACTTAATTCTCTATGATATTTTGTGACACGTCCTGTACGGTGAAGTCTCGTTTGTGCATAGTCATCATTTAAATCAGTGTCTGCATCTTCTATTACAAGTTCATTAAAAGGATGTTCAAGGTACTCAGTTTCTCCATTGTAATCAATTATATGATTGATAGACCTTAGCAAATGTGCTCTGGTACTATCTTTTAGTGCTCCAGCTTCTAATGTATGATATGAATAAGCAAGTCCTTCTGTAATAACGGAATGATAGTCTAATTCGGAGTCATGCCATTTTTGACATTCATTTAGAGAAGCCTGGTTACCACTATTATCGATATAATTATTACCAATAACATATATAGCTCCATAATCTTTCCATGATCCGTCTGCTTGCTGTCCTTCTTCCCACATTCGTTGCCAGTCTGGATCGCCGCCTTCAAAAGGTCGTAATGGTCCTGTTTTATTATACAACTCCGTTAATTTTTCTATCAAAAAATCCATACTCCAAGCATCATCATACAATTCATGCATACTCGTTGCTGCAATTTGTATAAAACCCATCATATTAATATATTGATAGTTAATTTGCTGGTAAGTATATAGTGCATGCTTTGCTTGGTATACTCTATCTTCAAATTCATCACAAGAAATAAAAGGTACCTGCTGCCCTAAACCATCATAAAAGTTTCGTACCTCAACAAAGGTTTTTAATGCTAATGCTGTAGGTAATGGGTTTGCGGTCCAATCCGGTGACAATTCATCATTTCCATAGTTGGCTGGAAAACCACCATGATCAGTACATTCTAACGCGCTGTTTGTATTGTAGCTAATACATTGCTCGTCTAATAACAATTTAAAATAGTAATCTAGGCTAGTCTTTTCAATATTTGCACTTCCTGAATTTCCTTGATCCATGTAATAGTAATACAGTTGGATGTGTGCTAAAACTCTTTTTGAAAAATATACACTGTTTACACCTAAATTATTCAAATGAAATCCATCAGTTGCTGGGTCATTTCCGTCAAGATTAGCAATAATTGTGTTAACTCTTGAAAGAATATTACTATCAGAAATCGTAGTACGAGTAATAGCTCCGTAATAATGATATTGATATAATTGAGGTATGTTATGAATTTCTTGAGAAAAACAGACCGTGGTTGTTAGTAAAAAAAGTAAGTAAAGTTTTTTCATGGTTTTATGTATTAAAAATTTGGTTAACCGTAAGTTAATAAATAATCCTTTAAAATAGGTGTCCATTTATATGAAATTATAGTTTTGAAAACATCAAGTTTTTTACAAAAAACCACACAATGTGACAGTTTTATTTTGATTCTTTATATGTGTGTTTTTTTTGGAAATTTTTAACCTGTGCTGTACGTTATTCAAATTCGTTTTTTGATTCGTTTATTTTCTTTATGAAATACGAAGGATAGATTCCCGCTTGTTTGTAGAAAGCATTTGAAAACGATTTGGAATTACTGAATCCGACATCAGAAGCAATGGCATTTATGGTATATTTTCTAAAGGTTTCATCTGTTTTTAATCTTACTATTGTATGATGAATTCTCAGATCACTTATATACGTTGAGAAGCTCTTATTTTTATATTCATTTACGATACGTGATAAGTATTTAGGATTTGTTTCAAAATCTTTTGCAAGCGAAGCTAAAGTTATTTTGCGCGCTATAAAGTCTTCGTTTTCTTCAAAGTTTTTTAATGCGTCCAGAATTTTTGTTTGAATTTTTTCATCTATGTTGATAGCTTTATTTTCTTGTTTCACGTTTTCACTTTCCAGTTGTTTCGTTTCATTAATTAGTTTCTCAAATCGTTTTTTGTATACTTGTTTCCTTCTGTAATTATACCAAACCAACACTCCTAGTAAAAACAATAGCATCCCCATAATTCCTAACTTAAGAAAAGAATTTAGATTTTGTTTATTAAGTTTATAAACAATTTCTTCCTTTTCTTTAATAAGTTTAGGTACATCATATTTTTCACTCAGTGCTGTATTTTTAGTTTTATACTCATGTTGGAGTACGCTATCTACATACAATAGTTTTTTGGTAAAAAGTAATTGCATGTCTATATTTTTTTGTTCTTTGCTGTTTTCAATTAATAGTTCATAAGCGCTTCTCACTTCTTTGCTTGGTAGTTTATTTGCTTCAAAATAGGAATCTATTTTCTTGGCGTAATAGATCGTTTTTTCTTTCGTATTCGTAGCATCCGTAAACTTTGCTATAAGCGCTTTATATGTTGTATTTTTGAGAGAATCGGAAATAGAAAAATCACTTTCTTGAGAAAAAGAAAGCAACGGAAATAGGTATATAAATACGGTTGTAAAAAGTTGTATGGATTTATTTATTTTCATTGAGTAGAAATGATTTACATTCAAATAACGTAAATATTCTAGCATCAAAAAATAATAGCTAGTCCATATTCATGAATTTACACCTATACTTTTTATAAATGAAGTGTGTAATTAGTTGCGTTTCTTCTTCTTTTCCTTTGAAACCTTTTCTGCCATGAGCAACGCATTATAGGCATTTACTATTTTTCCTGATTTGGATAAGGAACTGAATGGGACTTTATTTGGATCGCGTTTTTCTCCATTTGGATAAGGTTTTAAAACCATAATATCATAAGGTACTCCAGATTCCATGATAATTTGTTTTACCTCTTTGGCTGTCAAATCGGGATAGTAGGAAAACAGTAAGCTTGCAACACCGCTCACAACTGCAGATGACAACGAAGTCCCTGTGTCAGTAGTCATTCTCCATCTGTTTAAACAAGAAATTTGTGTGCCAGGTGCAAATATGTCTACTTCTGTTTTTCCATAGTTAGAACTATTATCAACAAACATAGAGTCTACTTTATAGGAAGTGTTACCTACTTTTATGAAGTTTTTTAAAAACTCCTTTCCATTTATAGCATCATTTGGATAGTTATTCTTTTTATCAAGGTTATAGCCATCATTCCCTGATGATGTTACTACTAAAACACCATGTTTTTCTGCATATTCTAACGCATCATATACCCATTCGGGATATAATGAAAAATTTTTACCTATGCTCATATTAATAACTCTGGCTCCATTATCTACAGCGTAACGTATCGCTAATGCAATATCTTTATCATGTTCACTGGCAGATACTGAAATACTCAAAGGCATTATTTTCACTTTATCATTGATTCCTTCAGCTAATGTATTATTTCTTGTCGCTGCAATGATGGAAGAAACTTTCGTAGAGTGACTTAGTTCTTTTGTCCCTTGAACATCATTATTCCCATAAGGAAAATCCGTAAGGTCATTGGAATCATCAGTAATCAGATAACGTTCTTCATAATCAAAATTAAATTTAGAATTAATGACATTTTTATAAAATTTTATCCTATTATCAATAAATTTCTCAGATATCCTTTGTTTTTTAAAACGACCAAATCGTTGTATTTCTTTTTTATGATCTTCATTTGAAACTGCATTTCCTAAAGAATCAAGTTGAGTTAGACTAACATTAGTAACATCTCCTATGTATTCATTTGTTATTTTTTTTGCTTTTAGATAGCGTTGTTTTCCTGCCTTGTATCTTTCTATATTTTTTTTTGTTAACGCTAGGTTAAAATGATAAGCTTCGTAAGCTTCTTGATATTTTTTAAAATCCTGTCTTTTAGATTTATCAATATCATTTAAAGAAATGACATCCTTATAAATTGAATCAAAGCGATTAATAATTCTCACATATTCATAAAATCCGTAAGGAACACTATCTTTTTCTGTACTCCCTACATAGTTCCAACCATGAATATCATCTACATAGTCATTGTTGTCATCATCGATACCGTTCTTAGGTATTTCATTATTATTGATCCAAATTTGACTTTTTAATTCTTTGTGATTTATATCTAGCTCAGTATCGATGACAGCAACAATAATTGTATCGCCTTTTTTGTTGTTTAAAAAATCATAGGTTTTGTGTAAACTAATTCCGGGTATTGAATCTGTATAGATATCTTTAAAATACCAGTCTTTCTTTTCTTCTTCGGTAAGTAGTTGTTTCTTGGAAATAGCAAATGTAACTGCTTTTGGAGATTTTACAGAAGCGCAAGATATGATACAATAGCAAATTGAAAATAGTGTAACTAGTTTTAATAATTTCAAAAGTGGTAGTTTTTACGAAGTAAATATAATAATATCGTATCTAATATTCTTCAAGTTGAAATGTACCTTCAAAATCTTTATTTTGAGTGTACAACTCTATTCCTAATAAACCCCAATGTAGTAATCCATAGGCTTCATATGAAAAAGAACCATCCGTGTTTTTATTAATGACAATATTTTTATATTCCCATTGAAAACCGCTTATAAATCCATCTAATCTACTTTGGCTAGAAACGGGAACAAATTCACCTTTTGCATCTTTTGTAAACCGAACTGAGAGATGAAATGTCAATGACAAATTTTCTTCCAATTTGGTGTTAATTTCTTTAGTAACATCACTTTGCGTTACAGTACCATTAAGTACGTATGTGTTGTCAAGTTCTTTATCCTTTGCATTAATAATGCCCAAAACACCTAAAACTAATACTATAATAATAGGATTACCGTATTTGTTATTGAACAGCTTTTTACCTTTTGTAAATAACGACAATACCAATGCAAAAAAGAAAATCACAAAAGCTGCATTAATGAGTGACCAAATGATGTACATGTGTTTTATTTTTTACGCTTTTTTTTCTTTTTAGAAACTTCTTCTGCCATAAGCAACGCATTATAGGCATTTACTATTTTTCCTGATTTGGACAGGGAACTGAATGGGACTTTTTCTTCTTTTCCTTCCAAAGATGGTTTATTAACCATAATGTCATATGAAACACCCGATTCCATGATGATTTGCTTTACTTCGGAAGCGGATAATTTTGGGTAACGAGATCGAATTAAAGCAGCAATATTTGAAACAATTGCAGTAGATAGTGATGTACCTGAATCATTAATGCTTTCATCTCTAGTTAATACCTTTATTTCTTCTCCTGGAGCAAATATATCAACCGTTTTCTCTCCATAGTTAGAATATACTGAAACTAAGTTATTTGTTTGATTTGAAGAACCAATCACAATAAAATTATTTGTTATTTCATTTTTATTTTGATCCATATCATTTGGATAATAATAAATATCAGGATTATCAAGGTCTAAAGCCTCATTCCCTGCCGCAGAAACAATCAATACATCTTTAGATTCCGCATATTGAATAGATTTTATAATCCATTCTTCATTTAAAGTAAATGCTTTTCCAATGCTCATATTGATGACTTTAGCACCATTATCAACTGCATATCGTATGGCTAGTGCAATATCTTTATCATATTCGCTTCCATAAGTAGATATTACAACTGGCATAATTTTGATATTATGCTTTATTCTATCATCAAATACAGAAAGTATAAGACTTGCTACTTCTGTTGCATGATCAAGCTTGTAAGTTCCTTCAATATTATTATTACCATAAATTGAATCTTTAAGATTCAAAGGGTCATCTTTTGTTAATCTATCTTTATAGTAATTTATATTATATACTTTATCCTTATTAATTTTATGCATAAAGGTTACATCCTTTAACCAATCTTCATCGATGTCATTTTGCATACAATATTGCATGCTCTTAATTTTTTTTAGAATCGTTGAATCGTTTGAAACTTCTTTTAAAGAATCTAGTTTTTGTAAAGTAATCTGATTTGATTTAAGAACTGAGCTTAATGTATCTTTTAACTTTTCATATCTACTTGTAAACCCAACAAAGTAGTCATAATTTTCTATTGCTTCTAATAGTCTAGTTTCAAGTTCAACACTAGCATTTGAATAGTTTTGATATAATATTTTATTTTTTTCTCTAACTGCTAATGAATCTTTATCATGAAAAAAATCTTTATACTTCCTTACAATTCTTACTGTTTCATGTGTCGTAGAGGATAGAGAATCGTTGACTGTAGTTCCTAAAAAATTCCAACCATAAATATCATCTACATAACCATTATTGTCATCATCAATATTATTGTTTGGAATTTCATCTTTGTTTACCCAAATTTGGTTTTTTAAATCTTCATGATTTATATCAATTTCTGAATCAATAACGGCGACAATAATTGTAGCTGCTTTTTTGTTGTTTAAAAAATCATAGGTTTTATGTAAACTAATTCCGGGTATTGAATCTGTATAGATATCTTTAAAATACCAGTCTTTCTTTTCTTTTTCGGTAAGTGGTTGTTTTTTGGAAATAGCAAATGTAACTGCTTTTGGAGATTTCACAGAAGCACAAGATATAATACAAGAGCAAATTGAAAATAGTGTAACTAGTTTTAATAATTTCAAAAGTGGTAGTTTTTACGAAGTAAATATAACAATATCGTATCTAATATTCTTCAAGTTGAAATGTACCTTCAAAATCTTTATTTTGAGTGTACAACTCTATTCCCAATAAACCCCAATGTAGTAATCCATAGGCTTCATATGAAAAAGAACCATCCGTGTTTTTATTAATGACAATATTTTTATATTCCCATTGAAAACCGCTTATAAATCCATCTAATCTACTTTGGCTAGAAACGGGAACAAATTCACCTTTTGCATCTTTCGTAAACCGAACTGAAAGATGAAATGTCAATGACAAATTTTCTTCCAATTTGGTATTAATTTCTTTAGTAACATCACTTTGCGTTACAGTACCATTAAGTACGTATGTGTTGTCAAGTTCTTTATCCTTTGCATTAATAATGCCCAAAACACCTAATACTAATACTATAATAATAGGATTACCATATCTGTTATTGAACAGCTTTTTTCCTTTTGTAAATAACGACAATACCAATGCGAAAAAGAGAATGACAAAAGCTGCATTAATGAGTGACCAAATGATGTACATGTGTTTTATTTTTTACGTTTCTTCTTTTTAGAAACTTCTTCTGCCATGAGCAACGCATTATAGGCATTTACTATTTTTCCTGATTTGGATAGGGAACTGAAGGGAACTAATTCTTTTTCTTTACTTAAAGATGGTTTGTTTACCATAATATCATATGAAGTGCCTGATTCCATGATAATTTGTTTTACTTCGGAAGCGGTTAGGTTTGGGTAGTATGAAAATATTAATCCAGCAATTCCAGAGGTAATTGCTGATGCCATAGATGTTCCTTTTTCATCAATATAATTATTATTAGTAATTGTTGTACGTATCATATCGCCAGGAGCAAATATATCAACATCAATATTACCATAATTTGAAAAATTACAAACTAAATTGTCATTCATTATATATGAAGATGCACCGACTAATAAAAAGTTTTTTGAAACTTCTTGACCGTTATTAATATTGTCATTGGGATAATAATCATTAATTTCATTGAGATTTAAACTATTATTTCCAGATGATGAAACAATTAAAACATTATTTTTTTCAGCATACTTGAAAGCGTCAAAAACCCATTGTTTATATAAAGATAATTCTTTACCAAAGCTTATATTGATTACTTTAGCACCATTGTCAACAGCATATCTTATACCTAAAGCAATATCCTTATCATGTTCATCGCCATAACCAGAAATACAAATAGGCATAATTTTATTATATGAGGAAATTCCTCTTATTGAATCATTTTGTGTTTGAGAGTTAATTATGGGAGAGATAATACGAGTCCCATGTGTTAGAACATCTAAATTATGATTAACTATATTATTGCCATAATATTTGTCATTTAAATTATCAGGATTATCTGCCATTGTTGCCCTTTCATCATAATCAATATTTAATAAAACTTTTATATGATTTGTATATATTAGATAACCAAGATTTATTTCTTCCTCAGACGTATAACTAGTAAAAGTATTTATGTTAAAAATTGCATCTTGGACACTCTTGTTATCAAGATGTTTCTTTTTTAGACTGTCAAGCTTTGATTTTGAAAAATCATTTTTCAGGTAAGGTGATAATTGTTTTTTTGCCTTATGGTACGCATTAAAAACCATGCTGTAATATTTTTCGTATTCTTTAGATTGTTTTAGCATGTCTGAATAATATTTTTTTGCTTTCAAATACAATTCATAATTATCTGTATCTTTTGGCTTAATATCATCGTAGTTTTTATCAATGAATAAGGAGTCATATTTTTTTATAATACGAGTATATTCCATTTTCATGAATGAAATATTTTGCCCACTTTGGTTGCCTAGAAAATTCCATCCGTGAATATCATCAATGTACCCATTTCTATCATCATCAATTCCGTTATTTCGAATCTCATTTTTATTAGTCCAAATAGCATTTTCTATATATTCATGATTTATATTTATAGGAGTGTCTAGTATAGCAATAATAGTTTGCTTTCCTTGTTTATCTCTAAGCAATTCCTGTTGTGCCAAATCTAAACTTATTCCTGCCAAAGAATCTGTATAAATATCTTTAAAATACCAAAAGTTAACTTCTTTTTTAGGAAACTTTTTAATCAATGGTTTTTTAACTGAACTAATTAACTCTTTCTTATTTGCACAACTTGTAATAAACGATATTATGCAAAAAATAATTAGAGTCTTACTTTTATAAAAACTAAACAATATGATAACATTTTAATTATTAATCTAAAGAATTCCTCGAGGTCAAGAGGGAAGTTTGAAAAAATAAGATTTTCTTCCACTTGACCTCGAGGCTCACCCTCAGGGTAATTTATTTAACCATCTACAACAGGTCCTTTTCCTTTCTTTTTAAGCACATATCTTTCAGAGGTCTCAATACAAGCTAAAACATAGGTGTCAGGAACAGGTACATTTGGTTTTGTTGTTTCACCTCCTGTAGGAAAATCTCCTGCGCCTTGACCTGTGCCTCCGTATATTCCATAGACATGATTTAAACTAGCAATTTTTCGTTTTGTTAAAGATAAAAGGTTTTTCTCTTGTTGTTTCTTCATAACTTAAATTAATTTAAATTTTATATTGAGCAAATTTAAATATAAATATCACTAGTTTTTATGGCAAGGATAATAAGTAAGTCTTGATTTATAAACGATCTGTTTTATGTGTTTGATTATAAGTGCTTTAACTAATTATTAAACTCGTTTGACTTTACAACTTGTTTTATGAAATAAGACGGTTTTAATCCTGTTTTTTTAAAAAAAGTCTTAGAAAAAGTTTCAGAACTTTTAAACCCAACTTCTTTAGCTATTGCTTTTATAGTATACTTGCGGAACTTGCTATCTATTTTTATTTTCTCGATAGCAAAATCTATACGTAATTCATTAAGGTACACATTAATGTTTTTATTTTTAAGATGGTTTATGGCTCTTGACAAATACGTAGTATTGGTGTTAAAATCTTTTGCTAGTGAAGTTAAAGTTATTTTTGAATCAATAAACTTATTATCTGCTTCAAAATTTTTAATTAATCTAATTATGTTGTTTAAAATTTCTTCAGGAATATCTAATTCTTGACTATCAAAAGTGTTTTCAATCTCTTTTTTATCTTTAACAGACTCATTTTTTATCAATAAATTGAACCTCTTTTTTAGAATTACCTGTCTTACTATTAAATAAATTATAATACTTGAAGCTAAAAACAATGCTAATAATGAGTAATAATATATTGATTTATTTTTATTTTCTAAGCTTTTTATCAATTCTTCTTTTACAGCAGTATATTTAGGTATGTCATACTTATATTTTAAATTCTCGTTTATGTAGATATAATTACTATTTAAAATACTATCTGCACGTATTAATTTTTGAGTATATCTTAACTGATTCCTAATGTCTTTCTTTTTTTCATAATACTCACTCAAAATATAATAAGTTTCTCTAATCTCAGGAATTAAATCATTCATTATATTAAATATTGAGTCTACTCTTTTAAGATGAAAAACACCTTTATTTTTATTTTTTAATTCGAATTTAATTTTTCCTAAATAAAAATATGCTTCGGCAGTATTTGGTAGATTTTCTTGTTCTTCAAAGAAATCTTTGGCATCATGCAAGTTTATTTCAGCTTCTAAAAACTCTTTTTTTGAAAATTGAATGATGCCTTTATTCAATAGAAAGTGGTGATACAGATCATTAAAATTATTATTTTTTGATTTCTCTAAACCATAGTCATTATAATATCCCGCAGAGTCTAATTGTCTTAGGTTCTTATATGTAAAAGCCAAAGCAAAAACAGAACTTAAATAGTCCTTTTGACTAATTACATCACTATTTTTTTTTACAAAATTGATATTTTCTTTATGTATTTTCAGTGCTTCATTATAGTTTCCAATTCTATCTTTAAGAATACCTATTTGTAAATTGCTTTGAAAAAAACAATATTTATCATCATGTTTTTTTGCGTACTTATTTGCTTTTAAGAAAGTATTTAATGCTTTCTTAAAATCTCTTTTTTCTCTATATAATGATGCCTTACTAATATAGGATATTGATGTAAAGACTGGGTCAGGGTTTTTTTCGGATATTTTGATAATACTATCTAGACTCTGTAATTTAATACTATCATTTTCTGAATAATTAAACCTATAATAAAACCCAGCTTTTAAATTAAGTAGATTATTTTCCATTTTTGCCTTTTCAATAAACTCATCTATATATAAGAATCTTAAATCTATATTATCAGTAGCATTAATTTTGTCTGATAACATCTCAAAATTATAAGTGCTTAATGAGTCCTGAGCATTCACAGGAAATACCCATAAACACAAAAAATATAGTTTTAAGCACAAAACAGAAATTTTCATAATTAATATTTGGTATATGACTCTTTGTTTATAAACCAACAGTCTTTATTTATAAACCAAGACTTGTTCTACTTGTATTGTTACCTGAATCTTTATTAGTTTTACACCATCAAAAAAATCTGACAACTAAAATAAAGGATATATTTTAAAAAGAAAGAAAAGTTGTGATAAAAGTATTTTTTGCATCATCCATTAAAGATAAAGTATGATACACAAAAAACAAGGCAAAAAACTAAAGGAAGTACTAGGATATCATTATACAGCTGGTGTTTTAAAAATTTTAAAACAAAAGAAAATAACTAGCAATAGAGGTAAGCCCTACGGTACATCCATGATTCGGAATGTATTTAACGGACTCAATGAAAATGTGAAAATTGAAAATGCCATTTTAGAACTTTTTACCCAAACTATTGAAAAAAGTGAAAAACGAGAAGCTCTAAAAAATGAATTACTAGATATGGATGATACTTAAAGCTTTCTTTATGGTTCATTGTCCAAAATATGAGGTTCTAAACCATATAAATACGGTTATAAGATAGGTTCATTTAGGTTATTTGTACAATCATTAAGGTTGTTTACAAGTTATTTGTGGTTCTGTAAAGGTAAAAAGCGGTTCCGCATAGGTACAAAGCGGTTCAGTAACGAATATAAAGGGTTCGGAACCCAAAAAAAGGGGTTCGCTTGGGGGGTACACCCCTTACAGCACCTAATAAAAACGGTAAGTAACCACATATAAATGGTACATAACCGCATCAAAATAGTTCCGAGAGGGCTAACAACTAGTAAACAACCGCTTTGAAATAGTAATGAACCGTAATTAATGATAAACCAACGTGAAGAATATATAAAAAAAAAGACTCCCGCTTTCACGGGAGCTCATGTAAACAAATAAACATTTGCCTACGATCTGCAAATCAAAGATAGGTATTTTTTTAATACACATCACGGCAAATGTTTTTAGAAGGATGCTATTCCTTCGGTAGTATAGAGAAATGAGGTGTTAGTAGTGAGACCATTTTTAAGTCTCACTACTCACTACTAAAAACTCAGTACTACTAACAACAGTCGTGGATGCCGAAAAACGAATGAGTAGGTGTATTTAAAAAAACCAATACTAATGAAAACAATTAAAAAAGTAACTAAAATTACACTACTATTATTAACTTCATTTTTTATGCTTTATTCTTGCTTACATGATGATGATACTGATGAAGATTTACAAAATCTTTCAAGCATAAACTCAATTAGTTTTGATACAAATAATTATAATTTATTGAGTAATGAAAGAGGATTTCAAAAATCGGAAGATTATGTATATTATTCGAAAGAGAGTAAGACTTTTCTAAATGTTTCGAAAATTACTACTAAAGAGAATAGTGATGATTTATCTTCAATACTAGTTTCTTTTACTAAGGTAGATGAAGAAAACCTTAATAGTATTATCTCTTCTTTTCCAAGTTCGTTTGACATTGTCACTATCACGCTAGCAAAAAATGGAAATAATATTGTTAACGGAATTATTATTCATTATCTAGATTCAGACAATAATATGAAAATAGAAATTTTTGATAAAGATGAAGACCTAGATATATATAATTTAGTTGAATTTCCAGCAAAAAAAGTTGATAATTACACTCTAGATAATATTTTGTTTATTGCAAAAACACTATTTCCTGACCATGATATAGAAGCCTTAGGAATTGAGGAAATGCAAACAATAACATCTAATAGTAAATATAATGATGTGGCATTATTAAATTTTGCTTCTCGTTACGGATACGACAACGAAGGCAGATTTCCTCCAAGTTTTGACCCAGGTGGAAATACTAAACCTTGTGGTTTAACACATCATTGTCAAAATGGTAATGATGTTATGACTAACTGCCAACCATTTGCTCAAGGATGTCAAGAAGAGCCAGATATCTGTTCTAAAGAATCTTCTGCTAGAGCAATGACAAATAATAATATGATTGTTGAATATGATATTTTTAACAATAGCTTACCAAATAATAAACTATATTCTTTAAGAGATTTATTGAATACTAACTCAAAAGGTAAATTTTATGTTGAAGCATATTATGCTATTTCTCGACATTTCAAATCGTCTATAGATATTGAGGTTTTATACAAAATATCTACTGCTTCACCAGAAATAGGTAATTTTGTTCAAGCTTTTATCAATGATGATCGTGATTTTGTATTAACAGAAGAATTGTATAATTCAATAATCGAAGTCGCTCAGGTGTCAACAGATAATTCTGATAGTGATTTATATAAAAATATAATGACAGAACTTATTAATACAACTAGCCAGTATAAGAATAAAAATATAGGCGAGATAAAAAACTTATTAAACTAAATTCATGTGAAAAAATATGTATTCGCAATAGCACAAATACTAGTAATAATAAGTATAGTTACATTGACTTATTGGATTACTCAAAAGTATATTGTATTTAATAATAGCTTTCTTGAAGTAACAATATTAAGTCCACTATTTTATCTATTTCCTTTGATGATTAGTCTTTCAATAAGTTTATTGTTAGCTCATAAGTTTACTAGTATTCCTAAACTTATTCAAAGGCTCAGTATTACGTTTGTGAATACATATTTATTCTTATCCGTTTTTATGGGAACTTCTAAATATTGTGAAGATGAAAAAAATATGACATTAGCTTATCTAATAATTTTATGGGTTCTTTTTCTTAGCACTATTTACATATTGATAAAATACATACTACCGAAACTAAAATTAAAAGATATTATAATTATCGGAGTTTCTACTCTTTTAGCATATGCAGACTTTTATTTCTTTTTCATATCCCTTGATCTTTTATATTATATAGGTTGGTTTCAATATAATATTACAACTTAAAACAACAACAGTCTTAAAATAAATATAAAACAATACACAAAACTAATCATGGAAACAACTATAAATGACTCTTTCAGTACATTCGGAATTTTTATAACCATATATCAAATTGTAATCATTGCTCTTTTAATTATAGTCATTGTACTTGGTATAAAGTTAGTATTAAAACTTTTTAAACTCATGAACTCGCAAACAGCATTGAATAAAGCGAAGTTGCAAAAGCTACAAGATGACTTGTAACTTTATATAAATAAGAAACAGACACTGTTATGCAACGGTGTTCCTTCAACTAGCATGCTTGCGTTCGCCGTTGGCTTCGCAAGCCTGAGTTTCACTAATTTTTTTTTTCATAAGTACCCTTAAAAGCCATGCTTGTACTATAGCATAGCCTGCTATACGCATGGCTTTTTTAAACTAAAATTGATTGTATTGGTAGCCAGTAACACTAATAAAAATCAATACAATGAAACCAAATAACACCACACTTTTACTACTGATAATTATAGTTGAAAGCATACTCATCGTCATTGTCGTACTCGTATTTGTAAGACTGTTTTGTAAACTAAAACAAAAACCAACACTGAAAAATGAAGTAGATGAGGAAGTTGAGAAAGAGTTGAATGAGTTATGAGTTATGAGTTATGAGTTAAAATAGAAGCGAAAATCTTAGCTATTGAACTCTGCATTATTAATTTTTTTAAATTAAAAACACAATGAAAGTTACCTATATAATTCTAGTGCTAGTATGCTGTTGTATGCCCAATTATGGGTTTGCAAGTACTACACAAACGCAGGAAACACAACAATTAATTAATGATTTACTAGAAAAACAGCAGGTGTTTGAAACACGCATATACATACTAGCAACCATTATAGTAATATTGGTTTTACTGTTTGGATTGCTATGTTTTTTTAATAAAAAAGGTGATACACGATTGCAAAAAATTATGACCTTATTGGAAAGTCAACAACGCAATGCCGAACAAAATTCTGAAACAAACGACAATCAATTAGATATTGACCCAGCAATTGTAAACACTATTCTATTTGAGTTGCAACAATTTGAAAAGGAAAGAGGCTTTTTAATTTCTAAAATTACATTGCATGAGTTTGCCAAAAAAATTCAAACCAATACAAAATATCTATCCAAAGTAATAAATACACACAAGCTTACATCGTTTCGAAATTACATCAACGATTTACGCATTCAGTATAGCATAGAAGAACTAAAAAGCAACTCTGAGTATAAAAAATATACCGTGAAAGCCATGGCAAAAGAAGCTGGCTTTGGATCTGTAAATTCTTTTTCAAAAGCGTTTCAGAAAAGAACAGGCGATACGGTTTCTGGCTTTTTAAAACAACAGAATTAGATTGTAAGCTTCGTAAAATTGTTAGTTCAAAATACATTAATAATCATTAGTGCTAAAATAAAATGTCACGTTTTAATTTTCTATTAGTTATAACTGTAGAAAAAAGTCAGAATGGCTTTTAGTAATTTAATACTGATTATTATGAAAAAAAGAAGATTAGAAAAGCTTCAAGTAAAAAAACAAACAATTGCCACAATTAATCCTTACCAGATTAATGGAGGTGCAGATTCATCTATTTTAACACTAACTATTCCAAAAACTATTTTGGAATCTGTTAATTATTGTCATGAAAAAACTTATGATTGTGAAGTCGTTGCATAATCAAATGTTGAGTTTCAAGCGAACTTCGGTTCGCTTTTCTTTTTTAAAACCAAAAACACAACCCTTACATTTAACCTATAATTCGATAATTACGGTTTGTACTTCTTCATATTGACATAGAACACCTATATATTTGAATCATTATTAAATTAAAAATATATAATTATGAAGAAAAAGAATATAAATTACCTAGCATTAAAAAAGGAATCTGTTTCTAACCTTAATGGTATTTTTGGCGGTAAAGAAGATATCACATTTGAGTATACTTGCAATACCGTTGTTATTTGTGCGCCTGGAGAAACACAGATTGATTGTCCTCTGCAAAGAACATTACATATAACGAACTGCAACGACTGCTTAACTGGGTCTGTCGACCAATTGTGCTAGTGAACAATGTTAAATAAATAGAATAAAAATTTCTGTAGTAACGATATTTCAGGACGAAACAGATTTAATAATAAAAAAACTCCCAAGCTTTTACACTTGGGAGTTTTCAGTTGTATATAATTATATTGAAGTGCTTGCTTATTGCTTCACAAACTTCTCAATAATTTTCTCTTCTTCGTCGCTTACTTCTAATAAGTAAACTCCAGATTTTAATTCAGCTACATTCAATCTTCCATCTTTCAATGTTCCTGTTTTCACAGTCTGACCTAATAGATTCAATACTCTGTATGATGAATTAACGTTATAGCTAGCTAAGTTGATCGTAATGTCTCCACGTGTTACTGTTGGTGTCATTAAGAAATCTCCACTAACCGATCCTTGTGGACCTGAACGTAATTGTTGGATTCTATTTCCAGATTCCATTCGTGCACCACCATTGATACCCGTAATTGTTACTTGGTCAATGTAAACTTGATCTGCATTTGCACTTGCATCACACTGAACTCTAAAGCGTGAGTTAGTTGCAAAGTTAACTTGAGAACTATCTAAAGTTACCGTTGCAGAGTAGAAACTTCCATTTGTAAAGCTACTTCCGCTAGCATAAGTTGCTACTGTACTCCAAGATGAACCATTGTAATAGCGTACCCAGAAATCTTCTCCATTTTCCATTGAGTTTGGATAGAAATAGAATGTAAATTCTACACTTTGATATGGTGTAAGATTAAATGTTTCAGATGTCATTGCCGAAGCAGTTCCTGAGTTATCACGTAAACGAATAGAATAGCTTCCTTCGTAAGAGCGTGATCCGTTGTAACGGAAACAATCGCTTCCACCGTCAGTCCATCCGTCTAATCCTGATTCGAAATATCCTTCGTGTAATACAGTATTTCCTCCAGTTTGACATGGCGCACATGATGAACCTCCACAGTCGATTCCTGTTTCGTCTCCATTTTGGATTCCATCGTCACAAGTTGGTGGCGGTGGTGGTGTGCTTCCTAAGCAGAAGTCTGTAGCTTCAGAGTTTGTAAAGCTTCCTCCAGATACAATTAATCCATTAGGACCTACTAATGAATACGTACCACTTCCGTACGTACAGCAAATTCCGTCTCCGTATGCATCATTAATTGTAAATGTATAGCAATCGTCTGGTAAGCATAATGTTTGTGTTACTGTAGATCCATCTGCATTTGAAGTTGTGTAGCTATCAGAACCAATTGTAGTTCCACCATCAGTTACAATAGACCAAGAAGTTTCTTCTGGGTAATTATCAAATGTAATTGATAACGTAACTTCATTTTCTGAACATCCAGACTGACATGGTGCACATGACGATCCACCACAATCTACTCCTGTTTCGTCTCCGTTTTGGATGCCATCATTACATGTTGGTGGCGGTGGCGGTGTAGCACTACATTTATCTGATAATGCTAAGCTTCTTCTAACACCTCCAGCATCTAATACTGCGCGCATACGTGCTTTTTGTCCAGCAGTAAATAAGTTCATACATGCATCATCTGAGTAGTCCATATAGTTTTGAACCATATCAGTACTTCCACATGAAACATGTGTTGGGTCACATCCGTAGTTTGCTCCATCAGAAGCTGGTGTATCTGATACAAAATCGTCAGCACCACATGCTCCATCACCCCAAATGTGACGTAAGTTTAAGTAGTGACCTACTTCATGTGTTGTAGTTCGTCCTCCATCAAATGGAGCTGATACATTTCCAACTCTACCAAAATAGTTATAAGCCATAACAACACCATCCGTAGCTGCAGCTCCTCCAGGGAATTGTGCGTATCCTAAAATTGTTCGTCCTCCACTTGTCATTTGAGGAACGATCCACATATTTAAATATTCAGCAGTATTCCAAGGATTTACTCCTCCTGAAGAAGATCTTTTCATATCATCGTTTGTTCCCCAATCTGTTCTAGTGACAGATTTTCTGGTAATCCCAGTTGTTGCATTGCCATTTGGGTCTACTGTTGCAATACAGAATTGAATTTCCGTATCTGAAGCTTGCGACCATGTATTATTTGCATCCGCATTGGTTCTTCTAAAGTCTTCGTTTAACACATCTAATTGTGACTGAATTTGTGCGTCACTAATATTGTTTGTGCCATTTGTATATAATACATGAATAACAACAGGAATAGTGATAATGTTTCCACTAACACTTTCCATGCCTCCTTGTTCAATTCTTGTTCTCGTGTAGTCTTCAATTTGCTGCATGCGAGCCTCCAATTGTGGATCTAATTGTTTTCTGTACTCCAAATTTTCCATTGTAGAACATTCACGCTCTTGCGCGAACATCATTCCGAAACAGAAAAAACTTAGTAGTAATAATGTAATTTTTTTCATACGAGATTAGTTTAAGTTAATTTTTTATTAGTCTTGTTCTTAATTAAATGTTAAAAACATGCCAAATATGTTAAATTTTTACGGATTATGCGATAAAAAGTTATTTTTTTCGATGAAATGCACGAAAATTTTCGAAACTTATTACATATATTCACATTTTAAGATATTGTTTTCCAACTCATTACCCATTAAGTTTAGTAGTTTTGTAGTATGCTATATTTTAAGTTAAAAACTAAAAAAAGCATCATATGTATTTCAATATGATGCTTTTAGCTTATTTGTATGATTGTTATGTCTGTATTTTGATTCTACGTAAGTTTCATTTCAGGAATATCACCTTCAATTAGTAAATTACCTTCCGTAGCAGTAATAATTTCATCAACAGAAACACCTGGTGCTCTTTCTAATAGTTTGAAACCTTCAGGAGTTACTTCTAAAACTGCCATATTGGTAACAATTTTTTTTACGCAACCAACTCCTGTTAAGGGTAAAGAGCATTTTTTAAGTATTTTTGATGCTCCACGCTTGTTGGTATGCATCATTGCTACAATTATATTTTCTGCGGAAGCAACTAAATCCATAGCGCCGCCCATTCCTTTCACCATTTTCCCTGGAATTTTCCAATTGGCAATATCTCCATTTTCCGAAACTTCCATAGCACCCAGAATGGTAAGATCTACATGTTTTCCTCGTATCATTGAAAAACTCAAAGCTGAATCGAAGAAACTTGCGCCTGGCAATGTCGTAATTGTTTGTTTTCCTGCATTAATGATGTCTGCATCTTCTTCGCCTTCAAATGGAAAAGGTCCCATTCCTAGTACGCCATTTTCACTTTGAAATTCTACTTCTATATCGTCTCTAACAAAGTTGGCCACTAGTGTTGGTATTCCGATTCCTAAGTTTACGTAGTAACCGTCTTTTACTTCTCTTGCGATTCTTTTCGCGATTCCATTTTTATCCAACATAATTAACTTCTTTTTCTTACGGTTCTTTGTTCTATACGCTTCTCATATTTCTCGCCTTGAAAGATTCTTTGTACAAAGATTCCTGGAATGTGTATTTGATTAGGATCGAGCTCGCCCGCTGGCACTAATTCTTCAACCTCAACAACTGTTATTTTTGCGGCACCACACATACATGGATTGAAGTTTCGGGCAGTTCCTTTAAAGATTAGGTTTCCAGCTTCGTCACCTTTCCAAGCTTTTACAAAAGCAAAGTCTGCTTCGTATGCTTTTTCTAAGATGTGCATTTTACCATTAAATTCTCTAGATTCTTTTCCTTCTGCTACTTCAGTTCCGTACCCTGCTGGCGTGTAGAAAGCTGGAAACCCTGCTTGTGCTGCTCTGCATTTTTCGGCTAGTGTTCCTTGTGGTGTAAGTTCTACTTCCAATTCACCTGAAAGCATTTGACGTTCAAATTCGTCATTTTCACCAACATAGGATGAGATCATTTTTTTAATTTGACGCTGTTGTAGTAACAAGCCCAAACCAAATTCGTCTACACCTGCGTTGTTTGAAATACAGGTTAGGTTTTTTACGCCAAGTTTTACCAATTCGGCAATGGCATTTTCAGGAATTCCGCACAAACCAAAGCCGCCAAGCATCAAGGTCATTCCGTCTTTGACACCTTCAACGGCTTGTTGTACAGTATTTATTTTTTTGTTAATCATCAATCAGTATTTTGACTGAAAATTACGAAAATTTCAAAAGATGTTTCCTTTTTTCAAGAATAATTTAACATTCGTTAAAAATCGATTCCATCATTACTTTTATTATCATCAGGATCTTTTTGTCCTTCATCATCTTTTTTGTTCACTTTAGAACAGTCTACATTAATGGTTAAGTCTTCTGGTTTTGGGAAATTTCCTTTGGAAACACCTAAACTTGGATCAGCGTAACATTTTTTCATGAACAATCCCCAAATTGGTAATGCCATGGATGCTCCTTGACCATAAGTAGTACTTGAGAAACGTACTTGACGATCTTCGCCACCAACCCAAGCACCTGAAATTAAATTTGGCACCATTCCTATAAACCAACCATCACTATTGTTTTGTGTAGTTCCTGTTTTTCCTGCAATTGGATTTTTGAATTCGTATGGATATCCAGTAATTATATCTTTATAAACAGCTACTTTACTTGCCCAATTATGTCGTAATCGTTGCCCAGAACCACTTTGCGTCACTCCTTCCATTAGGTTTAAAACCGTGTAGGCAACATCTTCACTTAATACATCTTTTGTTTCTGGAACAAATTCGTACAGTACAGTTCCGTTTTTATCTTCTATTCTGCTTACAACTACAGGTTTTACATATACACCTTGATTTACAAATGTTCCGTATGCACCAAGCATTTCATATAGTGATATATCTGGTGTTCCTAAGGCAATAGATGGTGCTTCTGGTATTTCAGACTCTACGCCTAATCGTTGTGCTAAAGATCGAACATTAGCTGGCCCAACTCTATCCATTAAACGTGCTGTAACCGTGTTTACGGAGTTAGCTAACGCACCTTTTAATGTACGCATACCTTCGTATTTACCATCAGAGTTTCTAGGACACCAAGGTTCTAACAATCCGTATTTTCCTGTTTCAATACAGAAAGGTCCGTTTGGCATAGAATCACATGGAGATAAGTGTAACTGATCAATTGCGGTAGCATATACAAATGGTTTGAAGGTAGAACCTATTTGGCGTTTTCCTTGCTTTACCATGTCGTATTTGAAATATTTATGATTGATACCACCAACCCAAGCTTTTACTTGGCCAGTTTGTGGCTCTAACGACATAAAACTTGCTCGCAAGTAGTATTTTGTATAGATAAGTGAATCACGCGGCGTCATGATAGTATCTTTTTCACCTTTCCAGGTAAAGAGTGTCATTGGTATTTTTTTGTCAAACGACGCAATGATTTCTTTTTCAGATTTTCCATTGTTTTTCAAAACACGCCAACGTTCAGATTGTCGTATGGATCTTTCAATTACGTATTCAATTGATTTTTTTTCCACATCACGTGCAAATGGTGCATTTTTGTTACGCTTTTTTGTGTTTTGATGAAAGAATTCTGCTTGCAATTTTGCCATGTGTTCTTCCATTGCTTCTTCTGCATATTTTTGCATGCGCGAATCAATGGTAGTGTATATTTTTAATCCGTCAAAGTTGATATTGTAACGTGTTCCATCATCTTTTGGATTTTCTCGAACCCACTTTTTCATGAACTTTTTTAGGTGTTCTCTAAAGTATGTACCTAATCCTGCATTGTGCGATTCGGGATTGTAGTTTATTTTTAATGGTAATTTTTGAAGTGAATCTTTTATTTTTTCTGAAATGTAATCGTATTTATACATTTGTGCTAATACAACATCTCTTCTTGTTTTTACTTTTTCGGGTCTTCTTCTAGGATTGAAATAGGATGAGTTTTTAAACATTCCTACCAACATAGCAGATTCTTCTATTTTGAGTGCTTTTGGTTCTTTCCCAAAATAAATTCTCGCCGCCGAGCGAATTCCATCTGCATTATTTCCAAAATCATAGATATTGAAATACATAGCAATGATTTCTTCTTTGGTGTATTGACGTTCTAAACGGGTTGCAATTACCCATTCTTTTATTTTTTGAATGAGTCGTTCAGGAAGATTTTTTGATCCTTCACCCACAAATAACTGTCTTGAAAGCTGTTGCGATATGGTACTTGCACCACCTTTACTTCCCAAAAAAGCAAATGCTCTAATAGTTCCGCGTACATCTATTCCTGCATGATCGTAAAAACGTGCATCTTCTGTAGCAACTAATGCATTTACTAAATCTTTTGGTAATTCTTTGTATCCGACAGGCGTTCTATTGTCGCGAAGGTAATATTTTCCCAATATTTTTCCGTCAGATGATAATACTTGACTCGCTAAGTTTGTTTGCGGATTTTCTAAGATTTCAAAAGAAGGCATTTCACCCAATGCGCCCCAAGAAGCGAGTAAGAATAAAAGGAATATACTTGCAATTCCGCCTGCGAAAATGATCCAAAACCACTTGATTACTTTTCTGAAAGAAGTAGGTTTTTCTTGTTTGTTTTTGACTTGCTTTTTTGCCATTTCAATACGTTGTTTGTACTATTTTTTTTCGATTCTAAAGCCAACCTCTGAGATTCCCTTTAAGCTTTGGATTCCGTTTGGTTCATTAATTTTCCGCATAGCTTGTTGTATAGTGACTTCGTATATTCCTTTAAACGGAAAACGTTTGCCTTCTTTGTACCAAAGCTTACTTTCTTTGACACTTATACCTGTACCAAGCCATTCTCCAGTTGGTTTCGCCATTTCATACTCTAAGGTATCTGAAACGACATTTCCATTTGGAAAGTTCATGTTGACAATGAGAAATAGGTTTCGAAATTCATATTCGTTTGTGTTTCTCACATTCACAAACATGTTGTAACTGCTTGTGCTGTCTGGCTGTTGAAATTTGAAAGTGAGCGCGGTGTCTTTGTCCCAAGATTTTCCTACGGAAGCATATTCGTCAAAAACACGATTGCCGTCACAAGAAACTAGTAGAAATGTACTGATAATACAGATAAAAAATGCGATCTTATTTTGAATTTGCATTTTTGTTCGGTTTTTTGCGTCTGTTATTATTTTTGTTACTACTCTTGACATTGGTACTATTGGTACTACTTTTTGCTCTCGGATTGTTGCTTTTCTTAGCATTTTGGTCATTACTCTTTTTAGCATTTCCTCTAGCATTCACTGTAGCTTTGTTGCCATTGTTGTTTCTACGCTTTTTCTTGTTTTGAGCGCCTCTTTTTTTTCTGTTTCGAGTGGGTTTCTTATCGAATCGTGTAAGACTGTCTTGCCCTACAACGTTTTCAAAGTCTGTTTTAGTATCTTCTTCAATTAATTCTAAAGCGTATTCTTCTAAACTAATTACTTTTTCTTTTTTCTTGTTTAGTTCAATGATTTCATTGGCTTGATCGGTGGTTAGTTTGTGCCAATTCATCCATTCGCCTTCGTACGCGTACCAAATATGTCCTTTAAAGATATCTGTTTTTTGGCAAACTGCCGTTCCTTTTTCCGTATATAGTTTTACATCACTTTTTGGAAATTGCTGTAATGCTTCTAAATACGCATCTAGTTCAAAGTTAAGACAGCATTTTAGCTTTCCACATTGTCCGGCTAGTTTTTGCGGATTTAATGATAATTGCTGATATCTGGCTGCAGCCGTATTTACAGATCTAAAGTCTGTTAACCATGTAGAACAGCACAATTCGCGTCCGCATGAGCCAATTCCGCCTAAACGAGCCGCTTCTTGTCGGAAACCAATTTGACGCATTTCAATACGAATACTAAATGCTTTTGCCATGTCTTTGATTAATTGACGAAAGTCAACACGTTCTTCTGCAGTGTAATAAAATGTTGCTTTGGAAGCATCACCTTGAAATTCTACATCTGAGATTTTCATTTGTAGCCCAAGTGCAATGGCTAACTCTCTTGAACGTTTTTTTATTTCTTCTTCTCTGTCTCTTGATTTTGACCAAACATCGATATCTTTTTGAGAAGCTTTTCGGTATATTTTTCGTACATCTTCACTGTCTAGAGCAACTTTTTTCTTTTTCATTTGCACTCTTACCAATTCTCCGGTAAGTGTTACAATTCCGACATCATGTCCTGGAGAAGCTTCTGTAGCTACAATGTCTCCAATGCTTAGTGATAAGTTTTCTGTATTTCTATAAAAATGTTTTCTACTATTTTTGAAGCGTACTTCTACACAATCAAATGGTTTTTGATTGCTAGGTAACGACATGTTTGATAACCAATTGAATACTGTTAGCTTGTTACAGCTATCAGTTCCGCAAGTACCATTGTTCTTGCAGCCTCTTGGTTGACCATCTTTACCAGTTGAACAACTGTTACAACTCATATTTTTATATATAGAATCTGCATATATTCGGGCATGCAGATATGGGGTTCATAATTTTCTCTAAAGATGTAAAGATAGGATTATTTCTGTAGCATCGAAAATCTACTTTTTATACTTAAGTACTTCCGATCTTCCTTTTTTAAAGATTTTGTTGCTTACTTCTTTTCCTTTTCGTAATTCTTTTTGTTTTTCAAGTGGCAAATTGTGTACTTCTTTGCATTCAACAGAACAACATTCGTCCATTTTTTCGGCACACGATGTACACTGAATAAAGAGTAAGTGGCATGCTTCATTGGCGCAGTTTACATGTTCATCACACGGGTTTCCACATTGATGGCAATTGGCAATAATGTCTTCAGAAATACGTTCTCCTCTTCTGTGATCGAATACGAAGTTTTTACCAATGAATTTGTTTTCTAGGTTTTGTGCTTCTACTTGTCGGGCATAGTTGATAATTCCGCCTTCTAACTGATATACTTTTTTGAAACCTTTGTGTTTGAAATACGCACTCGCTTTTTCGCATCTAATTCCACCTGTACAATACATCACAAGGTTTTTATCTTCTTTATGATCTGATAAATCGTCTTCAATAATTGGCAACGATTCTCTAAACGTATCAACATCTGGAGTTATAGCGCCTTTGAAATGCCCTATTTCACTTTCGTAGTGATTGCGCATATCTACCAAAACCGTATTTTGATCGTCTAATAGTTCATTAAATTTTTCGGCACCAACATGTACACCTTTTGCAGTTACATCAAAACTATCATCTTCTAATCCGTCAGCCACAATTTTGTCTCTTACTTTCACTTTTAGCTTTAAGAAAGACATGTTATCTTGTTCTATAGCAACATTAAGGCGTACATTTTCAAGAAATGTTATAGTGTCTAAATGTGTTTTGAATGTGTTAAAATTTTCGGCAGGAACCGAAAGTTGTGCATTTATTCCTTCGTAGGAAACATAAATTCTACCCAAAACGTCTATTTTGTCCCAGTTGATGAATAAGTGATTTCGTAAAATTTCAGGATTTCCAATGTTGGCGTACTTGTAGAAAGATATTGTCATACGATCCTTACCAGCTTTTTCGATAAGTTCGGCTCTTTCTCTAGCACTTAATTTATTGTACAGTTGCATGCTATATCAATTATTTAAGGTTAAAGTGTATATTTTTCGTGGCAAAAATACATTTTTTAGTGTAATTATCGATTTTTAAGGCAAAAAAGCAACGCTTGTATAAAATTTGATACGCTTATACAATTTATGCTATAGTATTGAAATAGATAACATACTTTAGTATTGGAATTTTTTAAGAAGAAAACAATTGCAGTTGAAACTATGTTGATTTTGGAAGATTTTAAGATCGGAAAAAGAAGAAAATAAACGTCAAAAAGGTGTTTTTCGAATTGTAAAAAATACTTTTTACTGCAACTACAGAAAAATAAAAGTGCTTCCTTTTTTAAGAAAGCACTTCTAATAGCTAATTCATTGTTAATATTAAATTCCTCTATTAAAAAATAGAATTAACAATGAAGCTAGCCACCGTCAAGCTTGCAGTTGCCGTAGAAAGCGACTGCTGCTGTATGCCTTTTTTGAAATATTATTTTGCTTAAAATTCTCATTAAAACATGGACATTGTTTGTTAAGTAGATGTCAATACTTCAAAAAGGTTGCGTCCGATGTAGAAGAAAATTAACATAAAAAATTAAAATCGATTGTGGCGAATTGTTTTCAGCGAAAAGAAATAGTAATTTAGCAACGTAAGAAATACTAGAAATTTGATATAATGAGTTCAGAAAAAGAAGCAAAATTAAAAGCCTTAAAGCTTACATTAGATAAGTTAGACAAAACATATGGTAAAGGCGCTGTAATGAAACTTGGTGATTCCGTTGTGCAAGAAGTAGATACTATTTCTTCTGGTTCACTTGGTTTGGACATCGCTTTAGGAGTTGGTGGATATCCACGCGGAAGAGTTATTGAAATTTACGGACCTGAATCTTCTGGTAAAACAACTTTAACACTTCATGCAATGGCAGAAGCGCAAAAGAAAGGCGGAATTGCCGCTTTTATTGATGCAGAACACGCTTTTGACCGTTTTTATGCTGAAAATTTAGGTGTTGATATTGACAATTTAATTATTTCACAACCCGATCATGGAGAACAAGCATTGGAAATTGCAGATAATTTAATTCGCTCAGGCGCAATTGATATTGTAGTAATTGACTCGGTTGCTGCCTTAACACCAAAAAGTGAAATTGAAGGTGAAATGGGAGATTCCAAAATGGGGCTACATGCACGTTTAATGTCACAAGCACTTCGTAAATTAACGGCTTCTATTAGCAAAACACAATGTACCGTAATTTTTATTAACCAATTGCGTGAAAAAATTGGGGTAATGTTCGGAAATCCTGAAACAACTACAGGTGGTAATGCCTTAAAGTTTTATGCTTCTGTTCGTTTAGATATTAGACGTTCTACACAAATAAAAGGAGCTGATGGTGATGTAAAAGGAAACAAAACACGTGTAAAAGTTGTTAAAAACAAAGTTGCGCCACCATTTAAAATGGTAGAATTTGACATCATGTATGGTGAAGGCGTTTCCAAAGTAGGAGAAATTTTAGACATCGGTGTCAATTATGAAATTATAAAAAAGAGCGGATCTTGGTTTAGTTATGGTGATTCCAAACTTGGTCAAGGACGTGACGCAGTAAAAACATTACTGCAAGATAATCCCGAGTTGCTTGAAGAACTCGAAGTAAAAATTAAAGACGCTATTGCAAATAGTTAGACAAAAAAAATCCCTTCTCGGGATTTTTTTTATTTTTAGACGCAACCTTTTTATGAATTTCACATCTACTTGAAAAGTAGTCATATTTTTGAATTATGAAAAAGATATTATTTTTAGCCTTATTTACTTGTTTTACCATAGTTACATCATGTTCGGTAGACGACGGTGCAGTTGTCGTTCAATTTGAAGCAATTCCTATTGAATCCGTAGTAATTCCTTCAGAATTTAACTTAGGGGAAACGTATACTATTTCCGTTACCTACAAACGCCCAACAGACTGTCATTCATTCAGTAATTTTGAATATATCGCCGAGTCTAGCAATGTACGAACCGTTGCTGTAGTAAACCTTTTTAGTACTGAAGCAGACTGCGTTGCACTTGTAGACAATATACAGACACAAACTTTCAATTTTAATGTATTGGATACAAATCCATATACATTTAAATTTTGGCAAGGAAAAGATGAAAGTGGTGAAGACATGTACTTGGTATATGAAATCCCTGTGAATAATTAGAAACTTAGCTACTAAAACCAACAAACCTAGTGAGTTTAGAACAACTCATACATAATTGTAAGAATAATGACCGCGAGGCACAAGCACATTTGTACAGCTTATATTCCCAAAAGCTATTTGCTACAAGCTTAAAATACTCTCGGAACAAACTTGAAGCGGAAGATAATCTGCAAGATAGTTTCATGGTTATTTTTGAAAAAATTGGGCAATATAATTTTAAAGGCTCTTTTGAAGGTTGGCTTAGAAGGATTACCGTAAACACCGTACTTCAAAAATATAGAAGTAAAGGTGTTTTTGAAGTTATAAATGAAAACGTGCTGGAAGAAAGACCAGTAACGGTTTATGAAGAAGATGTTTCCATAGATTACCTACTAGGAATTGTACAAGAATTACCTGATCGGTATCGATTGGTATTTAACTTGTATGTACTTGATGACTATTCACATCAAGAGATTGCCGATTTGATGGGTATTTCTGTAGGAACCTCAAAATCGAACTTGGCAAGAGCTCGAATGATTTTAAAGAATAAAGTAGAAGCGTATAAAAAAAAAATCGCCATAAATGAGTGATCAAAAAAATATAGATAATGTATTTCGGAAAGCCTTCAAAGACTTTGAAGCTACGCCCGATCCTGCGTTATGGGACAAAATTTCATCTCAATTAGATGAAAAAGCGCCTGAAACACGCAAGAAAAAAGAAGGTATAGTGTTTTTACCTTGGTTTTATAAAATTGCAGGTATTGCCGCAGCTTTACTTCTTTTATTTACTATAGGAAGTCAGTTTTTTGACAATGGAAATAATGTGATAGATTCTGAAAATCAGACAACTTCTACAACTAACGAGAAAACAGATAATAATTCTTCTACGAATGATAATAACGTTACTAATAGAACTACTACAGACGCACAAGTAACTGGAAACGAAACTACTACAAAAGAAGAACATTTACAAAACGCCAACAATTCTCAAAACAATCTACTTGATCAAATTGATCAAAAAGAACGTATTGCCAACGAGCAAAATTTAAATGATATAAAAGACAATACAGGTACTAATAAAGATGTTGAAAAAAGTGTACAAAAAGGAAATGCGCTTCAAAATGCAGTAGTAACACAAGACAACGGAACAAATTCAAATACGAATACGAATACGCAACAATCTCCAAATAGTACAAATGGTGTGAATTCTTCAAATCGTATCAAAACAAATACAGCAATTTCACAAGAAAATGCGGTTGCAAATACACGTTCAAATTCATCAAACAATACAACAAGCAATAATTCTACAGCTGTAAATGGCAACAATACAAATGCCAATACAACTCAGAATAATTCACATACTAAAACGGATACATTTAGCAATACGGTTGCCGTAAATACAGAAAATGGCATTAAAAAAGGTGTAAATAGTTCGGCTACAGCCGACACAAAAAATACTCAGAAAACTGTACAGACAAATGCAGTTGCACAACAAGAAACAACGAACGCAACTAAAACTGCGAATTCAGAAAATGATGCAACAAAAACTTCTTCAAGTACTACAACATCAGCTACTGAGTTAGATACTACAAAAGAAGCCGTAGCTACAACTACTGAAACGAAGGAAGATATTAAGAAATCGCTTTTAGATGTGATTAATGATTTACACGCATTAGAAAAAGATTCTACTGTTGTTGCAGAAGCAAATCCAAGAAGATGGACAATTTCGCCAAATGCTTCTCCTGTATATTATAACAGTCTTTCAGGTGGTTCGCCAATTGCTGAAACTTTTGCAGATAATACCAAATCTGGTGAGGTAAATTTAAGTTTTGGTGTCAATGTTGGGTATGATGTTTCAAAGCGATTGACAGTACGCGCAGGAATTCATAAAGTTGATTATAGTTATAGCACACAAGATGTTGCGCTTGTTCCATCTATTAGTACTGGGCCAGGTACAATAACAGCTAATAATGGTTTTGTAACAAATAGTATTTCAGATGATATTACTACTATTGCTTACACGCAAAATGCATCAACTTTTAGTCTTAGAGACAAACAAGCAGTAATTAACGGTGAGTTTACACCAACCATTTTAGAATCTTCTATTCGTCAAGCACAAATTGAAGGAAACTTAAATCAACGCATGAGCTTTATTGAAGTTCCTATTGAATTGAAATATGCTGTGATTGATAAAAAAATAGGTATAAATGTTATTGGCGGTGTGAGTACATTGCTCTTAACGGAAAATAGTTTACTCTTAGATTCTCCAGCACTTACGACAGAGTTGGGAGAAGCAACAAATATAAACGACTTGAGTTTTAGCACAAATATTGGTATCGGAATTGACTATAAGCTTTCCGACCAATTAGAGTTCAATTTAGAGCCGATGCTAAAATATCAGCTCAACACGTTTTCAGGAAATACTGGCAACTTTAAACCCTATTCAGTAGGTGTATAT
Source organism: Kordia sp. (assembly GCF_965283645.1). Lineage (GTDB taxonomy): Bacteria > Bacteroidota > Bacteroidia > Flavobacteriales > Flavobacteriaceae > Kordia. The sequence continues at coordinate 2,998,082 of NZ_CBDIPG010000001.1, forward strand.
ACAGGCGTCAGTTTTAGATTTTAGTTTTTTAGTTGGTTAGGTATATACGGATACCTTAAAAGCAGTGATGTTTGCCAGAAAAACCGCTTTCAATTAGAAAGCGGTTTTTCATTTTCATAAGCTGTGAGTTCGGTAAAAATGATTTCTCTAGCCGTTTTACTCATTTCTTTTTTATCTTCTACTTTTAAACCTGCTGTCGGTAAAAATTTATGAATTGTTACGCGCATTCTTCCTGGTGAACCACTAAAAAATGTATAGGAAAAGCGTTTCTTGTTATCGGCAAATGACATGGGAACTATTGGTATTTGATGTTCAATTGCCAAACGAAATGCGCCATCTTTAAATTCGTCTAATAAAATATGTTCTTCGGGTACTTTTCCTTCCGGGAAAATACAAATACTCATTCCTTGATTTAATCGTTTTTGAGCACTATCATATACTCCTTTTCGGCTTCTTGCGCTTCCTCTATCAACCAAAATACAGGTGCGTTTGTAGAAAAAACCAAAAATTGGAATCTTTACGAGTTCTTTTTTACCCACAAAAACAAACGGATTTTTTGATGCCACTAACATGAGCATAATATCTGTCATACTCGTATGATTTGCAATCAACATGTAACTTTTTCCTTTTACAATTTCTTCTTCTCTTTTAAACTTTGGAAAAAAGCCCATTCCGTATAAAATAGGTCGTGCCCAAAGGTTTCTTGCCAGCCAAAAAAACTGTGGATAAAACTTTTCACTTGTTGTAAATAATAGTAAGAAAGGGAAAAATATAAGTATAGGAAATAGCACCAAAAAGTAAAACCAAATGCGCCACAATAGTATTCCTATATTCCGTATGAAAGTAATCATCTGCGCCAAAAATACATTAAAGTTTCGAAAATGTGTTTAAAAATTATTTTTATGAAATTTTCAATGGTGATTTCAAAAGAAGTACATTTGCTAAAATTCAATAATTACGATTACCAATGGCACGTATACTTACAGGAATTCAAAGCACAGGAACACCACATTTAGGAAATATTTTGGGTGCAATTGTACCTGCAATTGAAATGGCGCAAGATCCAGCAAATGAATCTTTTCTTTTTATTGCAGATATGCATTCGCTTACGCAGATAAAAGATGGAGAAACATTGCGCGAAAACACCTACAGAACGGCAGCTACTTGGTTGGCATTTGGTTTGGATATTAATAAAACCGTGTTTTACCGTCAAAGTGATGTGCCACAAGTAACAGAATTGAGTTGGTATTTAAATTGTTTTTTTCCGTACAATCGTTTAAAATTAGCACATAGTTTTAAAGACAAAGCAGCTCGTTTAGAAGATGTAAATGCTGGTTTGTTTACGTATCCAATGTTGATGGCGGCAGATATTTTATTGTATGATGCAGAAATTGTTCCTGTTGGAAAAGATCAAGAACAACATTTAGAAATCACACGTGATGTAGCTTCACGCTTTCATGAAAAGTTAGGCGAAACCTTTGTATTGCCTACAGCACGTATTCAAGAAAACACAAAGTTAATTCTTGGAACTGATGGTTCAAAAATGAGCAAGAGTAAAAATAACGTCATTGATATTTTTCAGACCGATAAAAAATTGCGCAAGCAAATCATGGGAATTCAAACGGATAGTACGCCCATGGAAGATCCGAAAGATCCAGATACTGATACTATTTTTGCGTTATATAAATTGTTTGCAAGCGAAGATCAAATTGTAACAATGCGCGCAAATTATACAGGTGGAAATTACGGATATGGACATGCAAAACAAGCCTTATATGAATTGATTGTTGAACAATTTGCTACACAACGTGAACGTTTTAATCATTACATAGAAAACAAAAATGAAATAGAGGAAGCGTTAGCAATTGGTACTAAAAAAGCACATAACGTTGCTAATGAGGTATTAGCAAGAGTTCGTAAAAAGGTAGGATATTAAAATCTTTTAATTTTATATTTTAGACTGCTTTACTTGTAAATTTATAAATAGTCGAATGTTTTTTATTTTAAGAAATATTCGGCTTTTTTTGTGATGCATCGTAAACGCAATTGCTAGCTTATTTTTTATAACTCACTTTTTTTAAAATCAACGCTTCGTATGCAAAAAGTTCGTGAAAATCGTAGCTAACGCGTTCATACCCGTAGTAACGCCAATCGGTTCCCCATGAGTTTTTAATGATAAATCCTTCCGAATCATACCCAACAATAGTTACCACGTGCGCACTGTACACTTTCACATCTGTACGCTTGTCTGTTTTTGCTAGTGTAAATTGCCGTGCGTTCACTTTGGCATTCACATCTGGATACTTTTCTTTGATAGCAGAGTAATTTGCAATGCTTCCATTTTGTAATAAAATACCATAACCGACATCAGGTATAATTGTCGTATATTTTGTAGACTGAAAACTTTTCCAAGCTGGTATATATAATTCATAAGAAACAGGAATTGCTTTGACACCATTATCCAATTGTTGTTTGATGTATTTTACATTTTTACTCTCAAGCATTGGTAAATACTGATACGAATCTAAGTGAAGTAATTTTGCCTTCGATTTGTATTTGGCAAGAAAAGTAACAGGTCCAGTGGTGGATTCTCTAAGCGCTTTTAAAATTTCAGGATCGCTCTCATTCCATGTACCTGCGACAATTTCGGGATATGGCAATTGTGCTTCGGTAAGTATCCCATATTTTTGCAAAGACATGATGTAGGTTTTTAAAAAATTACCTCTAGTAACTCCCGTTTTGGCATTTAGTTGCTCGTATTTTTGTGCCGAGTATAAAAAGTTTTCGCTAATATCTTTGGGCATATTTGGCAATGTTTCCAAAGCGGCGGCAATTCCAAATGCACTGCATGTATTTCCGTTTCCTTGACTTTTTACAGGTGTTTGTGCGCTGATATGAATGGTGCTTTTACTCCATAATTTATCAGAGTTTTCAAGTCGGATTTGACTCCAAAGACAATTAAAACTTAAAAAAAGTATACAGAAAGAAAGTGATTTCATAGGTGTTTATTGATTATTCGAATATTAAAGATAGTATTTATTGTCTAATTATCAAGTTGTTAACCATTTCAAACAGCTTCAAACACTTTTCCTGGTAATGGTTTTACAACACCTTTCATTTCCATTTGTAATAAAATAGGCGCTACTTTATGAATTGGTAATTTACACGCTAACGCAATACTATCCAACATGGTTTGTCCTTGTGCTTGCAAATGTGAATAGATAGATTGTTCTTCCGTATTTAACTCAATAAATAATTGTTTTTGTACAGGTTTTTGAACCATTTCATCCAAATCCCAACCTAATAAATACACAATATCAGCGGCAGATGTGAGAATGTGAGCGCGTTGTTGTTTTATCAAATTATTACAACCTATACTTTGCAAATCGCCTACTCTACCTGGAACGGCAAATACGTCTCTATTGTATGAATTTGCAATATGCGCCGTCACCAAACTTCCACCTTTTTCAGCAGATTCAATCACAAGAGTTGCTTGTGTCATTCCGGCAATTAAACGATTTCGTTTTAAGAAATTTTCCCGATCAGGATTAGACGTACTCCAAAAATCAGTTACAAAACCACCATTTTCTTCTACAGAAGGCATAAAACGTTCGTGTACTTTTGGATATATTTGATTTAATCCATGTGCCAAACAACCAATAGTTGGAATGTTATTTTTAACGGCCGCACGTTGCGCTACAATATCAATTCCGTAGGCAAAACCCGAAACAATTGTAGGTTGCAAAATGGCTAATTCTTCAATTAATTGTTCGCAAAATTTAGCTCCGTAAGTTGTTGCTTTGCGGGTTCCTACAATACTAATCATTTTGGAAGCATTCAAAGCTGCATTTCCTTTTTGAAATAACAAAATTGGTCCATCCGCGCAATGTTGCAACCGTTTTGGGTAACTTTCGTCTAAGAAAGAATGTGTTTGTATATTTTCTTTTTGAATGAATTGTAATTCGGCTTCAGCCAATTTTAGATTCGTTGTATTATGTAAATTTGACAATACATGCGTTCCAATTCCGTCTATTTTGAGTAAATTTTGTTTCTTTTCTTTCAGTACAGCTTCCGCACTTCCACAATATTTAATGAGTTTTTTCGCAATAATATCACCAATATTTGCTGTTTTTTGAAGTGCTAATGTGTATACTAATTCCTGCTCAGAATTCATATATTTTTGATTTTCAAAACTAAAGTTACAGTAATTTTTAATGTTATGGTCCTTTCAATATAATTTTCTAATTAACTTTTTTAACTCTCTCACAAAAAAGTAAGTTAAAAATTTAATCGTCAATTTTTGATTTTCGTTTTCTTTGCCTTCCCAAAAAATACTGAATCAAGTTCAGCACAGGCTTCACAAAAGAAAGATAATTTTCCCAGAGGTGTTTTTAGTTTTTCTATCGAAAACTAAAACCGTAATTATTCCTCTAAAATCTTTAACGGGAAACACTTGCTATACTTTGGAAAAAGTAATTCCATATGAAAATTTATAGTGTTTATTGTATTTACGAAGGTTGTTAATAAAAAGTTACGCAGATATTTCATTCGCTTTGTATTTTTTCTAACTTTGTTTTAATGAGATTAGACAACTACATAAGCGACCTTTTATATAGATATGAGTGTGTAATTATTCCTGAATTCGGAGCTTTTTTAACGCAACGAAAAGGAGCGCAAGTACACCAAACAACCAATGCATTTTATCCGCCGTCAAAAGTATTATCTTTTAATGCACAACTTTCCTCTAATGATGGATTGCTCGTTAAATATATTGCTGATGTTACTGGAAAAGAATACGAAAATGTATTGCAAAAAGTACAAAAAGAAGTTGCTTCTTGGAAACAAGATTTAGACAACACAACAATTGTTTCACTTGAAAACATTGGTGATTTGTCAATAAACACAGAAGGAAATATTCAGTTTGAACCTTCGTATCATGTAAACTATTTGACCTCATCTTTTGGACTTGCTTCGTTTGTTTCTTCTGAAATTAGTAGAGTTACTCCAACATCTGAAGAAATTCCAGAATTAGTTGCCGTTGAAGAAGAAACGCCTGTAATTCCTTTAGTTACAACTAAAGAAGAACGTAGTGGATTCCGTTTTCCTTGGAAATATGCCGCTGCAGCCGCTATCATTTTTAGTGCAAGCGTATTTGGTTTTAGAGAATATCAGTCTAACCAACAAGTTGTAGAACAAAGTAAAGCGCAAGAATCTATCAATGAATACATTCAGCAAGCTACATTTTTTGGAAACAATCCTGTAGAGTTGCCTTCTATTACGTTGCAAGTTGCGAAGGAAATTAAAAACTATCATGTTGTTGCTGGCGCTTTTCGAATTGAAGAAAATGCACATACCAAAGTTTCTCAGTTGAAAGCAACTGGTTTTGACGCAGCATTATTAGGGAAAAACAGATATGGTTTACACCAAGTATCGTATGCAAGTTTTGCAACGCGTGAAGAAGCTAGTGAAGCTTTGATTAAAATTAAACAAACCGAAGCACCTGAAGCTTGGTTGTTAGTTACAGAATAAAAATTTAGTACAATATAATATGAAAGACTGCTTTTTGGCGGTCTTTTTTATGCGCTTACGCGAGATAAAACAAATATGAATTCTTTTGTGATTCCTGCATTATTTCTGTAATTAATCCTATTTTTTAGCATCCTAGAAAACGAATCTATGTACCTTTGCAAAAAAATTATTGATGGAAGCAAAACACCCAAAATCATCGACAACAATTATGACCGACTTGGTATTGCCAAGTGAAACAAATCCGTTAAATAATTTATTCGGAGGCGAATTGTTAGCACGAATGGACAGAGCCGCAAGTATTGCCGCACGTAGACATTCCCGAAGAATTGTAGTGACAGCTTCTGTGAATCATGTTGCCTTTAATCGTTCTATTCCTGTGGGAAGTGTAGTCACTGTTGAAGCAAATATTTCACGAGCTTTTAAATCTTCTATGGAGATTTATATTGATGTTTGGATTGAAGATCGTGAGTCAGGAATGCGCGATAAAGCAAACGAAGCTATTTATACGTTTGTTGCTGTTGACGATACAGGAAGACCTGTACAAATTCCTGAATTAATTCCTGAAACGAAGTTAGAGAAAGAACGTTTTGAAGGTGCTTTGCGCAGACGACAACTAAGTTTGGTACTTGCCGGAAAGATGAAACCTTCCGAAGCTACAGAGCTGAAAGCCTTGTTTAGTTAGACTCGTTCCCACGTAAGCGAGAATCTCCTGGATCGCTTACGCTTTAAGACGTCATGCTGAACTTGATTCAGTAAGGCAGAAATCTATAAAATTTAAACAAAAGCAATTTGATTCTTTAAGATTCAAGTTGCTTTTTTTTGGGGTGAATTTACGCTTTTGTTGTTATGACGTACTTCCTGTAGAATTTATTTTTTTATAATTCACATCATTTTTCCAAAATTTGGATTCCTGCATAGGTAAAAATGACAAAAGTATCTTTTAGTTAACATAGAAAAGATCCTGAAACACAAGTTCAAGATGATGCACAAAGCGCATCACATTCTATACAACCACGTTTCTGGATTTAAACGTTTTGTATTTTTAAAAACGAAGAATTTGAGTTCGGTTTTTCCAGTACTTTCGTCAGTATCAACCGTTCCAATGTTTTGTTTAATAATTACCGCATCACCAACACTTACACTTACATTTTTAAGATTGTAATACGCCGTAATGTAACTACCATGCGAAATCATTACGCCTTTGTTTCCACCTTTTACACCAAATATGTGCGTTACTTTTCCTTTGTATACAGCGCGTGCTTTGGCATTTTTATTAGTTGCCAACACAACACCATTGTTTTCTCGAGTTACGTTCGGATTTAAGATGTCACGGTGTTTTCCGTAACCAACCGTTTTTGTTCCTTCCGAAACTGGCCAAATGTGTTTTCCTTTGTTTGCCGCAAAACTATTTCCAATAGCTTTGGCTTCTGGCGTTAAAGCAAAGGTTTTGCTAGATGATTTATTCCCTGCTTTTTTGTTCGATTTAGCAATGGCATCACGAATGAGTTTTTCTATTTTTCGATCAATTTCATCCGCTTGTTGTTGCTTCTTTTTGACTTGATTTGCATATTTGTCTTTGTCTTTTCGCAAGACAGCCAACATTTCACTTTGTGTTTTTTTCTCGCCTTCTAGTTCTTTTTGAATTTTTCTATTATCGGCAATAAGTACTTCTTTTTCCTTTTTTTGTGCCGCAAATGTTGTGTTCAATTTTTGTAATTCTTGTGTGCGTTCGGCAATGGCTTCACCTTGTTTTTTACGATAGTCCGTGTATTGTTTCATGTATTGCACACGTTTGTATGCTTGCAGAAAGCTTTCTGACGAAAGTAAAAACATGAGTCTACTTTGCTCAGATTTACTTTTGTATGATTTGCGAATCATTTCAGCATAATCGGCTTTTAGTTTCGTTAAATCGCTTCGTAATTGCCCTATTTTTTTGATGTTGTCATTAATTTGATTTGTCAACAAGTTTGTTTGTTGATTCATCACTTTGATTAAATCTATTTTGACACGAATTTTATGATTGATACTTTGCACATCATCTACAATAAATTTTGTTTTCGAGTTTGTTTTTCGAATTAATTTATTGATCAGACTTATTTCTTTCATGAGTCGTAAACGTGTTGCTTCCAACTCCTTTTTTTTGTCTTGCGCAAAACTCATACTGCTTACTAATAATAGTAAGAGTACAATGATTTTTTTTGGGTTTTGTATGCTAAATAGGGACTTCACTAAATTTTTATTTCTTTGTATCCGCTTGGGATTTTAAATGGAAAACGTACACTTTCGTTGAATGTTATTTTTTTATATTCAACTTGAATTGTCGTTTCCTTGTTGATTTCTTCTGCTTTTATTTGTACATTTTTTGGAAATGGTTGTCCTGTTATTTCTTGATATTCTGGATATTGAATTGTGAGTAAACGTTGCTCCGCAGTTTGTTCTAATCGTTGTTCTTTTACTTTGAAATGAAAGGCATCTAGTGTAAATAATCGCTTGAATAATTCAAAGTCACGTTTTGGAGTTAACGCGTATGTTTTGTCTTGTATTTTAGATTCAAAACGTTCTTTTTTCAAATCATACAACGCGTTTCCTATTAATAGATTTTGCACTTTTTGGAAGTCGAGCTCTGTTCCTAAAAAGTTACTTAATAATGTAAAATCGCCTTCAAAATACGTATTGTCTAGTTTATTATAAAAACTCACTTTTGTTGGCGTAATGTATACTTTTACTAAAGATAACGTAGCGCTTAACCAAATGGCTTCATCTTTTTTCATGCGTAAGCTTAACGTGAAGCTTTCTTCCGTTTTACCATTGTCAAATTTGACTCTCATTTTACCACGAATCGTTTTGAAGTTCAATTCGTTTCTGTAATGATTTTTGATGATATTTTTGGTAGATAAATTGGCTACTTTACCCGTAGAAGCAACTGTTTTAGTAGATTTACATCCAACTAAAAATAGTATGAGCATGCCTACAATAGCTATTTGAATTCCGTTTTTCAAGTGCATGAATTTAATGTGCGTGAATACGTTATTGTACTTTTTTTAGATAATATTTTTCTTTTTTTGAGTTGCCCATTTTTTTGTAAGCAACTATAAATGCTTGATAGAATTCTTTTTCTAATGGTGTATCATCAATGATGTAATCTAAACCAATTTCGAGCATTTCTATCGCTTTCTTATATTCTTTTAACGCATTTAATGCCTTTGCATTGTATAGATAGAGTTTTGGTTGCGATGGAAAATCGCTTAAACCAATCATTGCCAATCGTCTTGCATCAGAATAGGCTTGGGTTTCAAGCGCTTCTTCTATTTGCTCTATAATTTTACTATTTGCATCTTCTCTTGGTTTTGGAGTTTGCTTGATAACGTCTGCAACTTTATCAGAAGGTTGCTGTCTTTGCATTCTTTTTTCCAACATTTCTTTCATTCGTCTTGCTGTTGGAGTTAAACCGCCTTCTTTTTGAAGTTTTTCTAGTTGCTTTAATGCTTTTTTATAGTCTTGCCTGTTGATATGAACTTTTGCAACGTCTTCTCTAAATTTTGGATTGAGATGAATGATTTTTTTTCCTGTACTTAAAGCATTGTCAAGTTCATTTAGTTTGAGTTGCGTATTGAATAATCCTAGAAGAAACCATTGATTTTGCGGCTTTTTATTGACTGCATTTTGAAAAGATTCTTTTGCGTTCCCGTAGTCTTTTTGCGAATAGTAATTTTTTCCTAGTTCGAAAGCAATGCTTGCGTTGTCGTCAATTTTTTTACATTTTAACAATTCGTCAATAGCTCTGTCATAGTTTTCTATACCACGTTGTTTGAGTGCTTCAAAGAAGTGTTCTTGAAATTCGTCAATATTTTCTTCTAACGATATTTCGGCACTTTCTTCTTCTTGCGCATGCACATACTCAGGAATTGTGAATAGTATTCCTGAGAGTATGAATATGTACATGTATTTTTTCATCGAAATGAGATCTTTTTGTGTGTTATGCTTCTAGCGCTGAATAGTCGCCAATGCTTATTTTTGTGAAATTTCCATCAAATTTTGCGTGGTTTCCTATCATTGCTTCCTCTAAATTAGCGTTTTTTACCGTAGTATTGGTTTGTATTAAGCTATTTTTAAGAGTTACGTTTTTTAATCGCGAATTATCGCCAATAGAAACATTTGGACCAACCGTTGAGTTTTCAATGATAACGTTTTCACCAATGTAACACGGTTCAATGATTTCTGAGTCGGTAATTTTGGCAGAATCAGCTATTAGTTTTTCATTATCAGCATGTAAAAACCCTAACATTTTTCCGTTGGTTTCCAAGGTAACATTTTTGTTTCCACAGTCCATCCATTCATCAACTTTTCCAGTTACAAAACGACGTCCTTTTGCCATCATTCCTTTGATTCCGTCATTTATTTGGTATTCGCCACCATGAATGATATTGTTGTCTAGTACGTATTGTAATTCTTCTTTTAATACCGCAACATCTTTGAAGTAGTAGATTCCGATAACGGCTAAATCTGACACAAATTCGGCTGGTTTTTCTACCAATTCTACAATTTCGTTGTTGTCATTAAGTTTTACAACTCCATAGGCTTCAGGCTTGTCTACTTGTTTTACCCAAATAGCCGCATCTGCATCTTTATCAAGGTTGAAATCTGCACGAATTAACGTATCTGCATACGCAATTACCGCAGGACCAGTTAGTGAATCTTTTGCACACATAATTGCATGGCCTGTTCCTAATGGTTGATCTTGACGGTAGATACTTGCTTTTGCACCTAAGCTTTCTGCTAATTCCGTTAAACTTTCTACAACATCATTTCCAAAGAAAGCTGGATCGCCTAATACAAATGCAATTTCTTCAATAGGTTCGCCTAATACTTTGGCAATGTCAGAAACCAACCTGTGTACAATAGGTTTTCCTGCAACTGGAATTAGTGGTTTTGGAACTGTTAGTGAGTGTGGACGAAGTCTTGAACCTCTTCCTGCCATTGGTACAATTATTTTCATGATGTTGTTGTTTCTATATTTTTTTTATTTGTTATTCGGTTGTGTGTTGTGTGTTGTGTGTTGTGTGTTGAAAAGTACTTTTTTTATTTAAAATTTAGCATTCAATATTTATAATTCATCATTCTGAATTCATAATTACTTTACTCCTGTACTTCCAAATCCGCCAGCGCCTCTGTCAGTTTCTGAAAGTTCAGTTACTTGTTGCCATTCTGCTCGTTCGTGTTTTGCAATGACTAGTTGCGCAATACGTTCGCCATTTTCAATGGTAAATGCTTCTTTGGATAGATTGACAAGAATCACGCCAATTTCACCTCTGTAATCTGCATCAACTGTTCCTGGCGCATTGAGTACTGTAATTCCTTTTTTCGCGGCTAAACCGCTTCTTGGACGCACTTGCGCTTCAAATCCGATAGGCAATTCAATAAACAATCCCGTTTTTATGATGGCTCTGTCCATTGATTCCAAGGTAATTGGTTCCGATAGGTTTGCTCGTAAGTCCATTCCGGCGGAAGCCAACGTTTCATAATGCGGTAGTGCGTGCTGTGATTTGTTGATGATTTTTATGTTCATGCCTGTTCGAATTAAATGATTGAAAAATTGAATGATTGAAAAAAATCTAATTACTCAATTTTCACTACTGATATCTTTTTTTGTTGTGTGTTGAAAAGTACTTTTTTTATTTAAAATTTAGCATTCAACATTTATAATTTTGTTATTCGTTATTCGTTATTCAAAAATACTTTATGTTTATAATTTACATTTCATTTTTTAAGCACTTCTCGATATAAAATTTCTGAGAAATTTCACTCGAAGTGACGTTAGGGTATCATTTTGGATTCTCAGTACTCAATACTAACATCTCACTATTGTTTACCAAGTAGTCGTTTTAGTTCTTTTCGTTCTGATAGATAAATTATTCCCAAAAATACTAAAACTAACGCAGTTGTGATGATATAATTTCCTCGAAACGTATCATAGAAAGCTATTGCCGAAAATGTTGCCGCTATGAACACGTATATCGCTATTTTTTTTAGATCGTATGGTACTGGATAGTATTTTTTTCCTAATAGATATGAAATTACCATCATACTTCCGTACGCAATTAATGTTGCCCAAGCTGACGCCATGAATCCGATGTGTTTTATCATGATTAAGTTGAACACAATGGTGATGATGGCTCCAAATATAGAAATGTACATTCCGTAACTTGTTTTGTCGGTGAGTTTGTACCAAATGGATAGATTGTTATAGATTCCTAAACATAAGTTTGCTAGTAGAATGATGGGAACTATTGCCAGCGCATCTAGGTATTCCTTTTTACTGATGAGTATATTTGCAAATAGATCAATGTATGAAACCACAATTAACATGAATATTGCACCCAAGATTGTAAACCATTTAAGAATTGTAGCATAGTTGTTTTTGGCATTTTTTTCTTTGGCATGATTGAAGAAAAATGGCTCCGCACCTAAACGGAAAGCCGTAATGTAAAGCGTCATGAATACACCAAGTTTGTAACATCCTGCATATTTGCCCATTTCGGCATCACCGATGATATCGCCTAAGAAGAGTTTGTCAATGTTTTCGTTGGTTACATATGCCAAACTTCCAATCATGATAGGCAATCCGTAGATTAGTAGTTTTTTCAGAATAGCCGCATCAAACGACCATTTTATTTTTAGAATGTTTGGAAATAGAAGTAGTAATGTGAATACACTTGCAAATACATTCGCCAAGAATATATAAATTACTTGTGGTTCGCCTTTTACATAAAAGTTGAGTGATTCTGGTAAGATGGTATCTGACAAGATTCCGCTTGGAATTGCCCACAAGAAGATTAGATTTAATACCGTAAGGAATAGAATGTTTGCTATTTTGATTCCTGCAAAACGAATAGGTCTGTTCGTCACACGTAAATACGCAAATGGTATGACGACAATCGTATCTAAAAATACCGTCCACACTAAGATTTTGACATACATTTCTTTTTCAAAACCAAAGACTTGCGTGATTTCTGGTGCAAAGCTTAACCCGAGAATTAGAAATATGATTGTGGTAAAAAGTAAAGTGATGAAAGACGTAGAAATGATTTTTCCTTTTTCTTGTTCTTTACTAAAAAATCGGAAGAACGCCGTTTCCATTCCGTACGTTAAGAGTGCATTTAAGTACGCGGCATATACATAGTATTCCGTATTTACTGCATATTTTTCTGTTCCAAAAGCTGCTGTGTGTAGTTTTACTAATCCTATATTAATTGCGCGTGGCAATATTGCCGCAATTCCATAGATAATGGTGTCTTTAAAGAACTTTTTTAGTGCGCTCAAGGAGTGTTTTGTTTACTCGATAATCGAGATTTAAATGCTCTGAGGTTTTCCTCGTTGTTTTTATTTGAACTTTTCACGTAGACTTCGCGGACTTGTGCCGAGATTGTTTACTTTTCAAAAGTATTGATTTCTGCGGGCTTTCCCAAAAGGAATTTGTTTACTCATACTTCACAGCTTAATCTAGAATCGTTATTGTTTGTTTTCTGGTGTATTTGGATAGAAAATTGATAGTTTGTTGATGATGCCTTTTAGCTTGTAATTGTTGAGTTTTCCATTTTCTGAATAACTGATTACAGCTTCATCATTTGTGAGTACGAACGGAATTTTTTCTTGCACTGTCATGGTTGTTTTTTGTGATGTGGAACAGTTTGTAAAACCGATTATCAAAAGTATTGGTAGTATTTTTTTGAGGTGTTTGATCGTGTTTCGTTGGCTCAGACTAAATTAATTTAATGTTGGTTGATATTTTTCAATGCTCTTAATCAAATCAGAACATTCCGTAATTATTTTTTTGTAATTATTTCGTCTCGTATACGCACCGTTTAATTGAATTGTATTCAATAAATGTCGCTCCGATTTTAAAGACATAATATCATCAATACTATAATTAGACATATCGGGCAATTTTTCTGAGATCATGCTGATTACATTCGCTGTGGATGTTTGCGTAAAAAATATCTCTTCTTTTTCTAAAGCTTCATAAACATTGTAAAATTTGATGGTTTTCTCTCGAAGTATATCATTTTTAATAATTCTCAAGTGAGAATTATTCGTCATTTCTATATATGTGGATTTAATGGGAACGTAAGGCTGTATTGGTCTCCATTGATATTCAAAGTATTCTATAATAGAATCTCCTTGAATTTCTCCCTTTATCATATCTAAGAGAATATTTTTAGTTCTGGCTTGATTGTGTAGTTTAAGATAATTGGTTGTTAGACCGATAGAATCTTGTTTTAACTCGATAATTAAATTTTTAAGATATTTTTTTTCCAATTCATTTTCGATACTTAATTGTTTCCAACTGTTAATTTGAAGTGCAATTAAAATTCCAATAACGACAAGAATAATTTCTCCAATAGCATATATTAGATATTTGCTGAATTTGTTTTCAGTTATCATTTTTTGCCGAATTGTTCTAAAGAATTTAATCATCGGTTCGTTATTCGTTTAGCTACTTTTTGTTGATTTGCTATTAACAAACGTTCCAAGTTAGCCAAATAAATCTCAATACTCATATATCATAACTCATTAACTGAATTTTTTAAGATTCTTGAAGTGTTTTTAAGATTTGAAGTTCTTTTAATACTTGCTTTCGTATGAAGATAAATAATATGATAAAAGATACGATATAGGATATTACAATGTAATAGAAAAAACCTCTTGACAGATATTGATAGAAGTAATACGTCATAATTGCAAAACCTATGTTGTATATAATTAATAATGCAGGAATGATTCTGAAAGCGAGTGTTTTTCGTTTTTTATAATACGCTATTAGTTGCGCTTTGAATGCTACAAATGATAATAAAACGTTTATTTTTTTCAGCTTTTGCTGACTTCTTATTTCAATGAAAACACGCACCAAAACAACGCCAATTAGCAATGACATTCCTATTAATGGACCACTGTATTTGTATGCCGCAATGTAAAAGAAGAATGCAATGAGAATTGCTATTGTGCTTCCTAAGATTAGCTGTGTTAGTTGTTGTTTTTTGCGAAGGTAGTTTAGTTGTTGTTTTGCAGGCTCAAAGTCGGGAAGCGTTGTTGCTTCTGATGTTGTGTGTTGCTGCCAAGTATTTTCTATATCTTTAAATTCCATTGGATACGCATTTTGTTAGTTTTTCTTTTATTCTATGCACTAGTACACGAATGTTTTGATGAGAATGTCCTGTAACTTCCGCTATTTCTTTTTGCGGTAACCCTTCTAGCACTAGCAAGATGATGATTCGTTCCGTTTCTTTCAACTTGTGTATGCAAGCGTACATTTTTTTTACACGGCTTTGATCTTCATTTGCTGCTTGAATGTTGTTGTCGCTTTTAAATTCAGTAAAACTGATTTGCTTCTTTTTTTTATTTTTTCGAATAAATAGTAAACAGACATTTACTGTAATTCTGTAAATCCAGGTTCCAATGCTCGATTTTTGCTGGAATTCATCCAAATGTTCCCAAACTTTTATGAAAACATCTTGCGCTAAATCTTTCGCCAAAGCTTCATCACCATTTACATAGCCTAGACAAAGTCTGTGCACTTTGTTGTAATGTCCTTGATATATTTGTGTGAAATGTTGTGACAATGGTTTTTTGTTTTTTATGAGTTTGATAAAAATCAAAGGTATATAACAACTTTTTTAGTAACGTTCATTTTTGTCTTGACACAAAAATACTGAATCAAGTTCAGCACAGGCTGAACCAAAAAAGTCAAGACGATCTATAGGAAATTGCTGCGCAATGTTCGCTCATACGTTTCATGCTTAAAGCTGTGCTTTGCAATTTCACTTTTCGCTTACTATTTCTGAAGATCGTCATTTGAACCTTTTGAACTATTATAATTGGTTTTGAATTTCTTTTATAAACCAATCTTGTTTGTCAAACATAATAAAGTGAGCAGAATTGTCCACATAGATGATGTCTTTTTTAGCCAATTTTTGATATTGTTTTGTATATAATTCTTCCACTTGCTTTTTTGGATAGATACTTACTGCCGCCATAACCGTTACAGGTATTTTTATGTTTTTAATCGTTTCTCTGAGATCCAATTTTAATAAATCTACATACCCATATACATATATTTTTCTATCTGCTTGTATCATCCAAGAAGCTATTAGCGGTTGCTTTTCTTTGTTGAGTGTCATTCCTGCCGCCATTTGCGTTGCCATTTGCTTAAACGCTTTGTCGTCCATTTCTAATTGTTGTTTTGAGAATGGATTGTCATAACTCACGCTTTCAGGTGTAAAGTTAGGAATCATTAATGCGCCAATACTTGGCAAACCATCTACAATGATGAGTTTTTTATAAGTGTTTTCATTTGTAGAAGCTAACCATAATGCCAACGATCCGCCCATGCTATGCCCGATAATTGTTGGTTTTTGTAATTTTTTACGAGCCACATATGTTGAAACATCATTTTTGATGGTTTCTAACCAAGGAGTTTCTATTGGTGCAACTGTTCCAAATCCCGCAAAGGTGAATATATGACATTCATAGTTTTTTGAGAGTTCTTTTACGGTTTCGTCCCAAACGTCTCCTGTACAACTAAATCCAGGAAATAATAATATTGGATTTCCTTTTCCTACGATTTCTACTTGGAATGATTTTTCTTGCGCAATTCCTGCAAAGGAAATAAACATACATAGTACTATTGTGAGTTTTTGTAAGGTATTCATCTGTTTGTTTTTTGTTTTGATTTTCCCTTTAGATGCAGTTTGTATAGAAATGTTACAAAAAAAAGAAAAAAGAATTTAGAACGCTTACGCTGTTAGATGTTAGCCCTCTTTACTGTTGGAGTATTGGGTTTTGGGTAAGTTGTTTTCAAACCTTTAAGATTCAAAACAATAAACTAGTAAACTTATAACTTGTTCTTTGTTCTCTATTCTCTATTCTCTGTTCTCTATTCTCTATTCTCTATTCTCTATTCTCTATTCTCTGTTCTCTGTTCTCTGTTCTCTGTTCTCTGTTCTCTATTCTCTATTCTCTATAAGAAATACTTTTATAATTTAAAATTCAGCATTTTATCTAGGTTTACTAAGAGTTTAAAAACAACCCGCATTTGATGATTTAAGTTGTCTTTTTTACATATTTTTGCTTTCTTATTAATTCTCTAAAATTCATAGTTATGATTGGAATCGGAAAACGATTGATTGCAGATGAAACTGTAAAAAGAACTGCTTGTGATAAGTGTAATGCAGAAGATTCATTAACGGTAAAAGTGTATTCAAAATTCTTTATGCTAAAGATTTTACCTTTCGCTATGAATCGAGAAATTTATGTAGACTGTTCTTCTTGCAAACGTGTTGAATCTAATATCGCAGTATTTCCAAGACGCACACAAGATAGAATTGAAGCCATTACTGATGATGCGAAGCATCCTTGGTATTTGTATTTAGGCTATGTTATTATTGTTGGCGCACTTTTCTTAGGGCTTATAGCGAAGCAGTAAATTACTAGCGTTTCTCATAACTTTTATAAAACACAAAACCTCATGTTTCCATGAGGTTTTTTTAATTCTATAATGTGAGTACACTGAGCGGAGTCGAAATGTACGGTATTTTAGTTATTCAACGCTTCCGCTCCACCAACGATCTCAAGGATTTCGTTTGTAATAGCAGCTTGTCGTGCTTTGTTGTACGTTAATGTTAACGAGTCTCTTAATTCTCCTGCATTATCCGTTGCTTTGTGCATCGCTGTCATACGCGCACCGTGCTCACTTGCGAAAGAATCTCTGATTCCTTTGTACAATTGTGTTTTTAATGACTTTGGAATTAATTCTTCAACGATTTCCGCTTTTGATGGCTCAAAAACATAGTCTAATTGAACGTTTGAATCAGCTTCCATTGGTACAATTGGTAAAAATTGTTCCGTCATTACGATTTGTGTTGCCGCATTTTTGAATTTGTTGTAAACGATCTCGATTTTATCGTATGATCCATCTACAAATAATTCCATAAGCTTTTCAGCAATTTCAGCCACATTATCAAACGTTAATGCATCAAAAACATCACTACGATTTTCAATGATCGTGTTTGTTTTAGATAAGATGTCATTTCCTTTTTTTCCAATCGATAATACATCAACTTGCTTTCCTGCATATGTTTCAGTAATTAAATGATTTGAATGTTTGATAATGTTAGAGTTGAATGCTCCACATAATCCTCTATTAGATGTAATAGCAACAATAAGTACTTTGTTTACTTCACGCTGTGTCGAGTATTTACTTCCACTATCAGCATCAAGCGTTGCACTTAAGCTTTGTAATAATTCTGTAAGTTTGTTAGCATACGGACGCATCGCAGTGATGGCGTCTTGTGCTTTTTTCAACTTTGCCGCCGATACCATTTTCATAGCACTCGTGATCTGCATTGTTGATTTTACAGAACTAATTCTATTACGTATTTCTTTTAAGTTTGCCATTTGTTGTTAGTATTGAGTATTGAGTTATTAGTCATGAGACCAATACGGATACTAATTTTTATGTTGAAAGTACAAAGTATCTAATTGCTAAATACTTTGTACTCAATACTAATTACTAGTTATATTTCGCAGACATTTCTTTACAAACAGTTGTTAATGTGTCTGTAACTTCGTCTGTTAGTTTCCCTGCTTTTAATGTATCTAAAACACCTCTGTGTTTCGCGTTTAAGAATTCAATGAAATCTCTTTCGAATTCTTTTACTTTATTTACAGGAACGTCTTTTAATAAGTTTTTAGATCCAGCATAGATAATTGCTACTTGGTCTTCTACTGCAAATGGCTCATTTTGCCCTTGCTTTAAAATTTCCACGTTACGTTTACCTTTGTTAATTACGTTTAATGTAACTGCATCTAAGTCAGAACCAAATTTAGCGAATGCTTCTAATTCACGGAACTGTGCTTGATCTAGTTTTAACGTACCAGATACTTTTTTCATTGATTTAATCTGTGCATTTCCTCCAACACGAGATACTGAAATACCTACGTTAATTGCTGGACGAACACCAGAGTTAAATAAATCACCATCTAAGAAAATTTGCCCATCAGTAATAGAAATTACGTTTGTTGGAATATAGGCAGATACATCTCCTGCTTGTGTTTCAATGATTGGTAATGCTGTTAACGATCCACCACCTTTTACAAGCGGTTTTAATGAATCTGGAAGATCATTCATTTCCTTCGCAATAGCATCGTTATTGATCACTTTTGCAGAACGCTCTAATAAACGAGAGTGAAGGTAGAATACATCTCCAGGATACGCTTCACGTCCTGGTGGACGACGTAATAATAAAGATACTTCACGGTATGCAACAGCTTGTTTAGATAAATCATCATATACAATTAATGCTGGTCTACCAGTATCTCTAAAGTATTCTCCAATAGATGCTCCAGTAAATGGCGCATATACTTGCATTGCAGCAGGATCAGATGCGTTTGCAGCTACTATTGTTGTGTATGCTAATGCTCCTTTTTCTTCCAGCGTTTTTGCAATAAGTGCTACAGTTGAAGCTTTTTGTCCAACGGCAACATATATACAATATACAGGCTCACCTGCATCGTAAAATTCTTTTTGATTTAGAATTGCGTCAATACACACTGCAGTTTTTCCAGTTTGTCTATCTCCAATTACCAATTCACGTTGTCCTCTACCTACTGGAATCATTGCATCAATTGCTTTAATTCCTGTTTGTAATGGTTCTGTA
Source organism: Kordia sp. (assembly GCF_965283645.1). GTDB lineage: Bacteria > Bacteroidota > Bacteroidia > Flavobacteriales > Flavobacteriaceae > Kordia. The sequence goes on from NZ_CBDIPG010000001.1 coordinate 3,017,323, forward strand.
ACTGGTTCACGATAGATAACTCCAGGTGCTTTACGCTCTAAAGGCATTTCGTATGTTGTTCCTTCAATAGGACCTTTTCCATCAATTGGACTTCCTAAAGTATTTACAACACGTCCAACAATACCTTCTCCCACTTGGATAGATGCGATACGTTGTGTACGTTTTACAATTCCACCTTCTTTGATATTTTGTGAAGATCCTAATAAAACTACACCAACATTATCTTCTTCAAGGTTTAATACAATTCCTTCAAGTCCGCTGTCAAATTCAACTAATTCTCCGTATTGAGCGTTAGCTAATCCGTAAACACGAGCGATACCATCACCTACTTGTAGTACAGTTCCAACTTCGTCAAGTGAAGCTGTAGCTTCAAATCCTGAAAGTTGCTTTTTTAATATTGCTGATACCTCAGCAGCTTTAACTTCTGCCATTCTATTTAGTATTTAATTTTGAGAGAAAGATCGTTTTAGATTGTTTAATTGGTTTGCGATGCTTGCATTGTATTGCATATCACCTAAACGCAAGATAAACCCACCTATGATACTTTCGTCGATTTTGTTTTCTATGATTACTTCATTACTAGTAAGACCTTTAATCTTTGCTAGCACTTTACTTTTTAATGTATCTGTTAACGGAACTGCCGTTGTTACCACTGCAACTTGTTTCCCTTGTGATTCATCAAATAAAACAGCATATTCTGCTGCCACATTGCCTAATAAATTAACACGTTTGTTAGCTACTAAAACGTCTATTAATCCTTCAGATATTGCATGAGTTCCTGTAAAGATTTCTTGCAAAGCTGTTTTTTTAACTTCAGCTTTTACGATAGGACTGTTTAACATTAATCGTAATTCTTTGCTATTTGCAACTGTTTTTACGATTCCATCCATATCCTTCGCTACAACTTCTCCTGCTTTTTGATCTTGTGCCAATGCTAAGATAGCTTTTGCATAGCGTATTGCTGCTCTAGAACCTGCCATAGTATTGTTATTAGTTTAGTGTAACGTCTCCAAGCATTTTATCTACTAAAGATAGTTGCTTGTCTTTATCTGCTAATTCACCACGTACCACTTTTTCTGCAATTTCCACAGATATGTTTGCTACTTGGTTTTTTAATTCTGCTAATGCCGCGTGCTTTTCGCTACGGATGCTTTCTTGCGCTTGAGCAATCATTTTGCTTGCTTGCTCTTGTGCTTCTCCTTTAGCGTCTGCAATCATTTTTTCTTTGATTTCACGCGCTTCTTTTAACATTCCTTCTCTTTCTGCACGAGCTTCTTTTAAAAGTTTTTCGTTATCAGATTGAAGATTTTGCATTTCTTTCTTAGCATTTTCAGCTGCATCTAAAGCACCTTGAATTCCTTCTTCTCTTTCATTTAATGAATTTAAGATAGGTTTCCAAGCAAATCTTACCATTAAGAAAATTAATAGTAATAATAATACCGTTTGTACAAGAAACAATCCTGGCGAAAAATCAGTTAATAACTTATCCATTATGTTATGTAATTATAGTGTTATTGTTTTGTTTAATTGGTAAGTATTTCCTGCAACCAACCGTTGCAGGAGAATACTTAATTTTTTGTTCGATTCTTATTTTCCTAAGAATAAAGCACCGAATGCTAAACCTTCTAAAAGTGCAGCGATAATAATCATTGCCGTTTGGATTTTTCCTGTTGCTTCTGGCTGACGAGCAATTCCTTCCATTGCTTTTCCACCAATTTGACCAAGACCAATTCCTGCTCCGATAACGATTAAACCTGCTCCAATTAAATTGTAAGTTACTGGTTCCATAATAATTGATTTAAAATATAATTAAACAAACTCTTTATTTAGTGATGTGCTTCTTCTACTGCCATACCGATAAACAATGCCGATAACATTGTAAAAATATATGCTTGTAAGAAGGCAACTAACACTTCTATTAATGTTATAAAAAATGATAATACTAAAGACAATCCGGTTGCGCCAACAACTCCTAATGATTGTTTTAGTGTAAACATAATTGCAATTAAGCTCATTACTACAATGTGCCCTGCTGATATGTTTGCAAATAAACGAACTAGTAACGAGAACGGCTTAATTACCAATGCTCCTGCTAATTCTATAATTGCTAATACTGGACGTATTAATACTGGCACACCTGGCATCCATAAGATGTGTCCCCAATAGTGCTTGTTTCCACTTACGGTGTATATAACTAAGGTAAAGATTGCCAAACATGCTGTTACTGCTAACTGACCTGTTACGTTAAATCCGAGTGGTGTTAATCCTAGTAAGTTTAATATCCAGATGAAGAAAAATACCGTCATTAAGTATCCTGTAAATCTTCTGTAATGTTTTTCACCAATGTTTGGGCGTGCAATTTCGTCTCTAACATATAATACTAGAGGTTCTAACACTCTACCAAATCCTGTTGGCACTTGTCTCTTTTTGTATTGACGCGCCAAAGATGAGAACCACCATAATAATAGCAATCCAACTAATAAAACTCCCATGACACTTTTAGTGATTGAAAAGTCTAATACTTTGTGTGCGTTTGTTGGGTGATGATCAACAAATTCAACTTTGTCACCTGCTTCAATTTCGTAAATTTTACCATGAAATTTTACCAGTTTCACATTTCCCTTTGTTACAACATACGTTCCATCATCATTGTGATGAAACTCTGAAGACATAAATGTTTTTATTCCTTCACTTGTACTTACAATAACTGGTAACGGAAAACCAAAGTGTTTTCTTTCGCCTGCGTCATTTGTATAAGAGAAAAGATTAAAATCGTGCGAATCTTGAATGTGATGTAGAATGTATGCTTCTACTTCTTCTTTGGTATTGATCATACCGCCATCATTCTGATCGTCGTGTTTTTTGTCTGTATCACTAGCAAAACCATGAAAAGAACATAGTGCTATTGCTAATACTGTAAGAAACTTGATAGATTTTTGTACTATCTTCATAATTGATTTATTCAAAAATTACCCTTCGTAAATTCTGCGCAAAATTAAACAATTAATTAGAAATACACTCTTTTTTTCAACTTTATTTCAGAGAATGATTTCTGTTTATGATTTTGATGATAAAATAGACTTCTATTATTAGAAAAATAAACATCGGAATTAGCAATGAAATTCGCTGTATGCTTGATAGTTTTTCAACGGTAAATAAAGGATTGTAAAATATAGCACAGAAAGCTATTATTTTTAATACAAATGAAGCTAAGTATATGAATCCCAACTGTGGGTTTATTTTTTTGTTGTTAGATAATAGTGCAAATATAATGCAGAGTTGCAACGAAAAAAACGCGTGGAATGCATACATATTTCGCAATGAAAACCCAAGTGATATTTCTTGATTTTGAATGTAATAATTGTGAATGAAATCGCCTAGGAAAAACACCATCCCAAATACTAGCATGTATACTAAGATTTCTTTACCCATCATCGGTGATTTTTAATACTTGCTTAATGATGAGATACATAGAAATAAAAATTCCAAAAAGCGTAAGACTTGTTTCTAAAAATGTTTGATCATATTTAGTATCAAGCCAATTTCCTAAGTAATTACAGGCATAAATAGTTAAACCCATTTGCAATCCTGCGCCACTTAGTCGTAATGCTTTATTAAGCGGTTTTGTCGGCTTTTTTTCCTTCACCTGCGTTGAGTTCTTTAATTCCTGTTTTCATGGCACAAGTGGCGTTAAAAGTTGCACCAGGATCTATAGAAAGTTTGCTTACTGTAACTTCGCCTTCTATGACAGCAGTATTTTTTAGTGTTAGTAAGTTGGATACGATTAATTCTCCATTAAATTTTCCTTCAATATCTGCATTGGCACAAATTACTTTTCCTGTAATTATACCACTAGTTCCAATGACTATTTTACCCGAAGTTTCTACACTTCCTTCAAGTTTTCCATCTATTCTAAAATCAGCTTTTGAGACGACATCACCTTTGATGTTTGTCGATTTCCCAATTCGGTTCGATTGTCCACGCGTTTCAACTGTAGCGCGCTTTTTTTTAGATTCTGAAAACATGATTTTTAACGTTTGAGGGATTGATTGTTTTTTATGACTGTTAGTTTACTTCATTTAAGTTTTTGTGAATTTGCACAATTTGATAATTCTCAGATGATAGCACTATATAATCATTTACTATAAGATATCTAGGATTTGTACGTAACATGTCTTCAAAACTCACGGCTCTTAATTTGGTATTGAATCCATGCACGACAACAAATAGTTCGTTTCTATTATACACATCTTGCGTTACAGATAAAGATCGGTATCCGAATTCGTCTAATGCTTCTTTTATTTTTTTATCTAGCGCTTCAATCGCTTCAGCTTCTCCCGAATTGAATTTGTAGATAATTTTAAAGTGTCTTGATTTTTCGTCATTTACCAATTTGTTGTTTTGTAATTTTGGCAATGAGCTTTTTATGATTTCTTGCGCACGCTTTCCTTCTTCATCATTTGGATAGTTTAATGCCACAAAGTTGAGTGCTTTTTTGTATGCTTGATATCCGTCTAATCGTGCAATTGTGATTGCTTTTAGCATTTCAAATTTCGGTACAATTTCTTCTCCTGTAAATTGTGTAATGTACTTTTCCGAATCGGCTAATGCGCCTTTGAAATCTTGATTTGTAAATTTTTTGTAAGTAGTAGCATAGAGACTTTCCGGGCTGTTTTCGTCTGATGCAATTACATCTTGCGGATTTCTTAGTATTTGCGCATAACGACTTTCACTGTGATTGCTTAAAATATCGTTTTTATAATCATTTGCTTTGTTTGATTCTAAAAGCGTGTATATTTTGTATAAGTTATATTTTGATGGTAGAATTAATTTTTTTTCCGGATCGTTTTCTAATAATTGCTCTAAACGATTTGCCGCCAATTCATATTCTTTAAATTTTTCCTTGTAGATCAATCCTAATTGGTAGTATGCAAAGTTTCTTTCTTTACCAATACTGTCAATTATTTTTTCGTCTGACGGAATTCTATCTGTATAAAATGCTACTGAGTAAATGTCTTTTGCTTCTGTACTACTTCCTGCATTCTGACTTTCGCCACGCGTATTTGCTTTTACAATTGTTTGCTTGTTTGATAGTCTCCAATTATCTTCTAATGGACGATCTCCCCATTTTTTTCTGAATTCATTTTTACCATACGCAGCCGTAGTTTGGTTGTAAAAGTAAAATTCATCACTTCCATTTCCATTTCTAGTTCTTACATTGTTTCTACTGTTTGCAAATTCGTTTGATGCAAAGTTTTCTTTTTGCTTTTCAGCTTCAAGTTTTGCAGCTTCAGCGGCTTTTAGTTCGTCTATATGTTTTTGAAAATAGCTTGCTCGTTCCGCTTCTGATAGGTTTACTAACGTAAGAATACTATCGTTTACAAATGCAATGTCTTCATATTTGATAACATCATCTAGGTTTGCTCTCTTTTTTTCAATACGTCTAAATTTCTTTGTATTCTTTTTAAGATTTAATAGCGTACTGTCAAAATACTTTCCTGCATCTTTATATTTTGCATCATCAAAACGCAATGCGGCAATATTTTCATAATCTAACGCTTTCAAGTATTTGTCTGTTGTTGCTTTTTTGATTGATTTGTTGAAAAATTCTTCCGCAAGTGATAACGAATCGTTTCCTAAATGATAGGTTGCCAATTGACGGTAAATTCTATCTAAAAAAGGTCTGTTTTCACGATCTTCTGCTAAATCCGTCAACATTTCGAAGAATTCTTCTTTGTTTTCTTCTGTTATTTCAAAGTTTTTAGCTTTTTCAACATGCGCATTGATCATGTACACTCTTGGCGATTTTCTGTTGAGCTCAATTACTTTATCAAACGCAATGTTTGCACTGTCTTTGTAACCGAGTTCATTAAATAATTGTCCAATAATATAGTTGTAACGACCTTCTTCTTCGCGTTTTTCTGTAGACGCCGCGGCAAGTTTTAATACTTGTACAGCACTGTCTTTGTGTTTTAGATTGATGTATGCCTGACCTAATACCGCATTTGCATCCGCATATTCTTGATCTTCTAGTTTTTCAAAACGCAGTATTCTTTTCAGATTTGCAATAGCATATTCATCATTTTCTAAACGCAAGTGTGTTTTTTCGCGCCAAATGCGTGCTTCATTTATTTTATCACTATCCGGATATTTACCTAAGATATAGTTAAATGCTTCTAATGCTGGAATAAAACGTTGGTCAAAATACCGTGCTTCACCTAATAGCAAATACGCTTCATCCATTTGCGGATTTCGTTGCGTACCACCAATTTCCATGGAATGCTTTTGAATGGCTTTTACTGCTTTTTCTTCTGCTTTTTGGAAGTTTGGATTTTTTCCACCTTGTCCTGGAAGCGTTAATTCGTCTAGGATTTCCATACGTTCTACAGGAAGAATTTCCCAATAGTTATCTACATAGGCATTCATTAAGGCTTCGCGACCTTCTTCAAAAGCTACTTTTCCGTTGAATAATACATTGTATTTGGTTGTGACAGAATGGAAGTTTCTGTTGATGAATGTATCTTTTTTGGTAGAACAGCTAAATAGTAAAATCCCTAATACTGATAGTGTTACCGATATATAAAGTGTTTTCTTCAAGGTGAATCAATTTAGTATTTCTTAAACTAAATTTTTAATCATTTAGTATAGAGAAGGGTAAAAATACATTTCTTTTTGAAAAAATTGATAAAAAGGCGTGTAAAAAGTGGGTTTTGGGGTTTTGAGTGCTCGGTTTTGAGCGTTAGGTTTTGGGTTAATTTGTTCTTTTATATTTAAAATTCAACATTTACCATTTATGATTGGCTTTGTTTGTTGGTTAAAAAGTATATTTTATTTGCGTTAAGGATAGCAGCATTTGTTTAAGCTCTTTTTGGTTTGGATTCCTGCCTACGCAGGAAATACAAAGGAAAAAGCGAGTGCGGATAGCTATACCTATTGACTTTTTGAGTTAAATGTATGAAAATGGCTTCAATCCCAGTATTCGTAAGTGTTTTTCTTATTTTGAAAACACAAATTTTATGTATAATTTTAATGATATTTTACAAAACGAATACGTTATCGAATACAGTTTGAAAGGAAAGAAAGATTATTCAGAACCGAAAATTTATGATGCAGGAGGAGATTTAAACAAACGTTGGTACGTTTATTATTCCTATCGTGATCCCAAAACTAACAAGTTGAAAAGACAACCACCAATCTACAAAGGTGCTAATCGCTTTAAAACTAAAGCAGAACGTTATGAGATACTCATGGCGTATAAACAAGCTTTGAAGAAATTACTTTCTAAAGGATACAGTCCTTATGAAAACTTTAAAGTGACTGATGCTAAAATAGAGAAAGAAGAGAAACGATTATCTAAAGAAAATAATCCAGCTTTCAAGGCAACTAACTATACAACTATTGAAGCATTGGAATTTGCTGTTGAGCAAAAAGAATCCTATTGGTCTGACCGCGCTAAAATTACTATTAACGGACATTACAAGAGATTTGCAAAATGGTTAAAAGAAAATGATTTAGATACTATCGACATTAAAGACTTAAAACGTCGTGAAATTGCTGTTTTTCTAAATTCTTTAAAGAAATATAATAAGCAACGAGAATTAACGGATGAACCCGTAAGTGCTAAAACAAGGAATAGCTATCGAACTTCTTTATCACTTCTATTCAATCAATTGGTAAGTGATGACATCTTGGAGTATAATCCCGTAAAGGCTATTCAGAAACTTAAAGAACGACCTAAAACGCATAAAGCGTATACAGATCAACAAGTTACACAAATGCGAGAGTACATGGATGAAAACGATCCATATTTGAGAAAGTTTACACAATTCATTGCTTATGCTTTTTTAAGAAATGTAGAAGTATGTAGACTCAGAGTAAAAGACATTGATCTTAAAAATAGAAGATTGTATGTTCAAACCAAAACAGAAGCACAAGAAGTAGTTCCTATTATTGGTAATCTTGCTAAGGTGATTGAGCAAATGGAACTTCATAAATATGAGCCGAATGATTTTGTCTTTACCAATAAAGAACAATGTGGACAATGGAGCACAACGGAAAAAGCAAAAACATATTATTTTTATCGCAGGTATGCTGATATGAAAGAAGCTTTGAAACTCGATGAAGATCAAACCTTGTATTCTTTTAAACATACTGCGGCATCAAATTTATACAAATCTTTGGCTTCTGAGGGAAAAGCAGATGAACAAGTGCTTACCGAACTTATGAGTTTTACAAGGCATAAAACCAAATCACAGCTTCGTAAATATTTAAGAGGTATTGGCGCATCTTTGGCTAAAGACTATTCCAATAAATACACGATTGACTTTTAAATCCAAGAAATAAAAGAACGTTCAAAAGAAATCATAACTATGGTTGTCATTACTTTTAAAAGCATGGCGTTCTTTTTTTTGTTTTAATCAACTCATCACTTAGCAGTAAGTTTTCTAAAGCAACTTATCATTTAATGATGAGTTATTTTTATTTATGCTAAATTGAAGGAAAATCAATGTCTTTTTTAGCAATTACAGATTCTTCAATAACTATTCAGTTTTTAAATCTAATTTTCTCAAACTCGCGTTTTGTGCTTTTTTCACATACTAATTCACAACGAAAAACATCAGAAAAAGATTGTTATTCATTGTTTTTTTGATGCACATCAAAACTTTTTAAAAAAAAAAATTAAAATTCTTCTGTTTTTTTGAAGGGTTTTATTCTAAAAATCATCGTTTAGGAGTCAAAAAATAGTCTTTTGGATTTTTATTTTTATTTTCTTAAATATAAGGTGTTGATTTTTAATCGTTTAAATGAATTTAAAAAAAAGCGTAACTAAAAAAGGGTAAAAAGTACACCAAAAGTATCCAAAACTTTGTCCAAACTATGACCAAAGTTTTATCAAACTTTAATGAAAATTTTAACAAAACTTACATAAAATTTTTTGCAACTTTCAGTAAATAAGCGAGTTACATTTTTAAAAAGTCTTTGTTTTTCAAATGCTACGCTAGTTTTTAAAAGAAAAATTAATTAGATTTACTACACATCAAAAATGATATACGTATCATTCTATGGCGATTTGATTTAGAGATTAAATGCTCATAGTTCAGAACTCGTTTTATAAACCTTTTAAAAAGAAAAAGAAGTCGTAAAGAAACAAAATTGTAGAACCGAACAATCATATTGATTGTAAAAAAATAGTCAGCATTCCATAGAAGACATAAAGAAGTTACCAATATTCAATCAGATATATCTAGCTGATTAATCTTAGATATAAGTATCTCAGACATATTTTAAAAATGCGAAGTTGCCTTTTTGAGCGACCTAGGATTCTTTTGTCCAAAATTATAGAAATCGCTGCTCATTAATTCTACACAAATAATGTAATAATTTAATTGAAAGCAGAAACAGTATATAACGTCATTCAAGCATTAAACTCAGAAGAAAAGCTGAGATTATATGCTATGCTTGACTTACCTAAAGTTTCTGTCGTAAAACGCAAAAGAAAAAAAGAAAAACTCATCTCTGTGGCTTCGGCAATGGATGATTTGTTAGTCAATACTTTTAATAAATAATAATGAGCATCATTCATTTTTCAACTGTTTTTAAAGCGCTTGATGTTTTTGTAGAAAAACACAATGCTTTTTCTGATGATCTTTCAAGTCGTTTGCGTCAACCTGTGATTGCAACAGCTAGAGAGATTATTAGAATTTATGGTGCTTCATTATTTAAAGCTAGTAAAAAAGCTAGTTTTGATACTGCTTCTATTCCTCCCTTAGCAACAAATAACGTACAGTTGGCGAAGATTTCTCACACAAGTACCAGAACTATTAAAAGACATCTTAAAAAGCTTTTAAAAGCCAATGTTATCATCGAGAAAATTAATTATGGTCGTAAGGCAAATTATGAACTTTATTTAAACCCTAAAATACTGTTGATAAACAGTGAAAAAGCTGTCAATAAGCAACCAAATCAAAAAGAAAATGAAAAACTAAAAAAAACTGATAATCAGTTTTTTAAAAAATATTATTGGACAACTTGTCCCCAAACAGACGCTAGTAACAATAGTTACATAAATAATATATTAATAGCAGTTGATAACAAAATGAACATTGATCGTAGCTTAAGTTATAGGTCTTCCAAAGTTGAAGCTTTGGCTGGTAACAATTTTACAGGATACGTAGAGAAGGAAGGCAATAAAAAAATAAAAAAGCAACTTATACAGGGCACACCAGGTGCGCGAAATTTTAAGCGTACTAACGATGTAGAGAAGGAAGGAGAACTCCCTGAAGTTAAAACACAGGCAAAAGACATAGATTCAAGGCTTGAAGCTTCGGGGATTCCCTTTCTTAATTCGTATGTTGATACTTTGTGGGAACTCGCTAAAAAGAAATTATACAAAGAGGTTTGCTTGACTGAAAATGTGGAGAAAAAGACCAAAGAGTTATTGTATTTATGGTATCAGCCTTTAAAAAAACAACATTTAGATAAAGTTCACAATGTCTACATAAAACGTATTGAATTAGTCCAGAAGTATCTTGCCAAAGATTCCGAAAATAGATTCGTTCAATTACCACATCTATATTTTGATCCAGAAAATAAACATGGTTTTACAGGAACTAAAGTTTGGTATGAAAATTATATGCGTAGCAAGCAAAAAACACGATTAAAATTAATTACTCATGCGCAAATTCGTCGTTTCTTAACTAATGAGCAAAAAGAAACTGCAAATCAAAAGCCACGTTTACTATTATTTAGAGATTGTGAAAAACGAATTAGACAACTTGGAAAACCTGTATTGCTTCATCAATTTTACACAGCAGTTTTAAATGAAAAAAATAAGGCTGTCTTCATCTCTGAATAGTTTATAGTCGAAAGAGTTTTTATGAAATTTCAAAGCCTAAAAATGACTAATAAATGACCTAGAAGTTACTTGAGAGTTACTTGTAAGTTCCCAAAGAGTGACTCAGAAGTGACCAATGTTTGACCAAAGAATGCCCAATAAGTGACCTGAAATTGACTTAAAAACACTTTTTTAAATTCAAATTATTGATTATTAGAGTTTTACACACTTGCGATTTGATAAACAAATTTGGTGAATCACTTTTTATTCAAAAACCTTTGAACTCATCATTGATATTGTAAAAATCTTCTAAAGCTTATATCCTAAATTTGTAATTGGATATTTTTGACTCCTTTCAAATTGTTCAGGTTACAAAAGCGAACAAATGATTTTTAACAGCTTCTATTCATCTTTGCTTCATAACGGAATTTAGAGATTCTGAATAATTACAGCATTCAAAGTATAACGCTTTGATCTCCTTAAATTATTTTTTAATTAACGTGAGTTCGACGTAAGAAAGTTAGTTTTTTGTGCAATAAAAAAGTAGAAATTCATTATATTTAAGTATCTGACATTTAAATATTTAAACAAATTTCTACTTATGATTTCTAATGATAAAATTACTGAAATTTTCTGTACCGTTGATGATTTTTGCAAGGAAATAAAGCAAATATTGGATGACAACTCCCTTGAAAGTGACTCTTCCTTGAAAAAACGTAAGCGAAAATGCAAATTAAGCGATAGCGAAGTCATATCCATTATGGTTTTTTTTCATCTTAAAGGTTACCGTTGCCTAAAACATTTTTACGTTCACTACGTGCAGAAACACATGCAATCTGAGTTTCCAGAAACAGTATCATACAATAGGTTTGTTGAGTTACAGAGTAAATCCATTCTGCCCATGGTCGTATTCCTGCAGACTTGCTGTTTGGGCAAATGTTCGGGAATCTCATTTCTGGATTCTACCGTAATAAGAGCTTGCCATTATAAACGAGAAAAACAAAATAAAGTGTTCAAGGGCATAGCTGCAAAAGGACGTGGTACAATGGGCTGGTTCTTTGGATTTAAACTACATATCATCATTAATGAACGAGGTGAGATTATAGACTTTTTAATAACACAGGGTAATGTAGATGACAGACAACCTCTTAAAAACAAGACTTTTCACGATAAGGTTTTTGGCAAAATATTCGCAGACAGAGGCTATATTGGTAAGGATTTATTTGAAAAACTATTCGTGGACGGTATACATCTAGTAACCAAAATTAAAAAGAATATGAAAAATGCCCTCATCATATTTATGATAAGATACTATTGAGAAAAAGAGCTGTTGTAGAGAGCGTTAACGATATCCTTAAAAACCAGTGCCAAATAGAACATACCAGACACAGAAGTTTTGACAACTTTATAACAAATCTTATTTCTGGACTTATCGCATATGCTTTTTACCCAACTAAACCTAATATAAATATTGATAGATTACAAAGAATTCGATAATGCTTATATCGAACTCACGTTATTTAGGAGTTATCTCTAATATTTCTCTCAATTTATTCCTACAAACTTTGTGTACTACACAATTTTTTACAAATGTTTTTCCAATTTCCCTTCGTAGCTTAGTGTTTTCAACACTAAGAAGAAAAAAGTATTTTTTCTATGACTTACATATAATGAATTGAATATTTACTTATCATTTTTTAAATATAATGATACTTATTGTCCGAGTGACAAAAGTTGACAAATGATTTTTGAAATATGCTTTTTAGCTTAGTGTTTTTAAACATTAATTGATATTATTATGAATGTACAGATAACACACAATACAACTAAAAACGGAATTGAAATGTTGTTTTCAAAACCAATAGAAAATGAACTCTTTTTGCTTCTTCAAAAGCTAGGCTTTAAGCACGCTTTTAATAATAAACTGAAATGGTATGCCGATTTTCATCCGCCGTATGTAAAGTTTGCTAATAGCCTAAAAAGTAGGCTTGAAAGTAATACGATTGGAAATCAATACCCTTGCATACTACTTTTAAATCAACTTATGACAATGTAGATAATTTGAAATTTTGTATTGCAGAGATTAACGTCAAAAAAGATGATACTGTCATTATGGGTGAATATCTCATTTTTGAGAATTATAAGCGAGTTGTCACAATTATTGCCGAACGCTTTGCCAAAGAAACCTTTGGTCATTATGTTGATTCAATTGTGATTCTACCAAGAAATTATAAAACTAGAGCGCAAAAGTTATTGAGTCAAAGTAAAGTCATTGAAGTAGATGAAAAAGGAAATTTTGTTCCTTTTCAGCTTTCGGATTCTTTGTCTAAAATAGCTGAAGAAGTTTCCAAAAATAAAGTGCCTAATGGTTTTGAAAGCGTTTCTATTAATAATGAAGCTTCTAAATTTGTTGCATCTGGAATTTTAGAAAATGAAGCTGATTTTCAAAAGCTGTTACTGTTGGAAGTTATTGACAAATTAGCTTCTATTGAAATAGATTCCAAATGTAATTGTCAAGATATTATTCAAAACCTAACGACTGAATTAGGAGAAGCTTCAATGATTGACGCTAATGTTCTTCGTCTTGAAAAAATATCCCAAATCATTCGTTTATACAAAGATTGGTTTAATGATCTTGATAGTAGCTGTAAAACAAGTGTTGCAATTGCTATGCGACCTTTATTGGAGATTGTGAATGAAAAATTGAGTTTCAAATCATGTGTTGTGAGTTTACATTTTGAAACGCATAAAATTCCAAACGTTCTTGTTCCGATTTATGTGCAAGAAGCATTTCACAATGGAATTATTCCCAAAGAACAAATACCAACACTTAAACCAAAGTTCCCGTATTTATTTGAAGCTAGTAATTCGACATTCAGTAAGCTTTCAGCATTTAGGCTTTTTGAATTATCACAGTTGGAAGACCATGTAGAAAATGGCATAAATATCTCAAGAATCCGATTGAATAATTATTGGCAAGACAATAGTAGTAAGTTATTTAATATAATAGGCTATCCTATTGATAAACAATATCCTTACGTTAGTTTATTTCATAAATATATTCACATACTCACACTCGAAGAAATTTTAGTAAAAGACAACAAATTATGTAATTGGTTGTACCTACTTCAAAACTATCGTCCAATTTCTGATCTATCTTTTGGGATTGATATTATAAATGAGCAGATAAATGAATTATCGGAACAGCTTACCGAACTCAAAAGAGGAGAAAGTCTAATTAATATGCCCTATGAAGAGAACGTTTCTGAAAGAAAAGCTATTGAAAAGGACATTGCATCGCTTTTTATATCAAAAGAAGTGATTGAAAACTATATCCAACAATCGCTTTCAAAACAACTCGATGAAAAAGACTTTGTGGATTCTGATAATGAATATGCTGAATTGGACATACCAGAGTTTAATCGAGATAGTTTTGTAGCAGGTCTATCCTTGATCTACAGCAAGTACAAAAAACCAACCGAAGCACAAATAGAGGATTTTAGTAAAAAGTGTCACGTACCCAACGATGAAGTATTACAAGAATCTATAGAACTAAGTGCTATTAACTATTTTAGAGGTTGGTATCATGCTTTGAGAGAAGAACTTTTGATTGGCGCAATAAGCCATTTTGGAGAAACTTACAATACCAAAGAAGCTTTGCCAGTGATAAAGAGCAATATGAACATAGTCGTATACTGCCTTTACCAATTGCGATGATGATAGGCAAATACATTCAATCTAATAAAGTCACTTCGATTTATGATCCAACAGCAGGAAGTGGTCATTTATTGGTCGGACTAAAAACAAAAAAAGTTCACGCTAACGAAGTATCAGAACTAAAACGAACTTCGCTGGGTTTTTTACGTTTTAAGAATATTACTAGCTGCAATCCATTAGAACCGACACCTAAAGAAATACACAAATCGTTTGATGCAGTCTTATGCAATCCACCAAGCATAGAATCAAACATAACGGCAAACCAAAAAGACGACATTATTGATAAGTACATTGAAAACGGACATTTCCTAACTCATTACCTTAGACAAAAGGCATACATCATAGCACTAGCGCTATTAAATCTGAAAGACGAAGGGAAAGCTATCATCGTTTTAGATGGACATATCATTTTTGATGAAGAAGGAAGAATTAAATACTATCGAGGTTTTTTAAATTGGTTGTATAAGTACTACTGCGTTCGCGATATTATCAACCTAGACAATTTTATTCTCTCGAAAGATATCAACTCGAAACAGAAAAAAATGATTGTACTTATCGAAGGAAGAAAGCAAAATCCATCATACAACACACCCACAAAAGAAAACCAACCACATTTAGCTAACGTAGTTGGTTCTTTAGATAAACATTGGGAGCATTTTAAAGCAAATCAAATCCCTTTGATAGAAATTATAATTGAACAGCTTAAAATTGCTGTTGGACAACAAGAGGAATGAAAATTACATATTAAGACACAAAAAATCGGAAGCCCTCGATATATCACAAAATGAATATTAGAATAATAAAAATCTTTTGGTTGTCTTTGACTTTGAATGAGATTATTGTAGATTTATGTAGACTAAATCTTATAACGAATAAAAGATTTGGTTATAATAGAACTAATAGGAACTACCGCTATACGTAAGTTGCCAGTAAGCAAAAAATAAAAAGCAATAAACATGAACGTTTACGATGAGCATGAAGAAAACTCAAGCATTAAATTGACCGCTCGAAAAGTGGAAGATAATAGCCTTGTTCATGCAAATGCTGTAACTAAAACAGACGGTCCATTCTATTGCCCAGAAACATTTGAAGAGCTAATAGTTAGAAAGTGTACTGAAAAAAGAGATCACTTTGCATATAAAGTAAGGCAAAGTCTAGTTGGAAATAAAGAAAGTGGTTTGCACAAAGATTATAAGAAAGAGATTTGTACGATTTTGCAAAATAAATTCCCTAAGGGAAAATAGGAAGAAGAAAGAGAAACATTTAAAAAAGATGAAGAAAAGGGATTTAAGAAAGTAAGACCTGATATAAGCGAAAGAATTGGAGATAAAGGCGTTATCATTGAAGTTCAAGCTAGTTCTCTATCAATAAAGGAAATCATACACAGAACTGACTAATATACGATGCGTGGTGGTTATATTTTATGGATTGTTCCATTAGAAGAAAAATTAGGGGCGGAAGATTTTAGACCTAGACTTTTTGAAAGATATTTACATACAATGTACTATGGAAGAGTATATTATTGGACTAAGGGAAAAGGAACAATATTAACACCTGTACATTTTGGAACTGCTGAAAGATATATTGAAGAAAGCAATTGGTTTGAGGCTGACGGAACTGAAAGAAGCGAAGGTGGATATTTTAAACCATATTTAAGAGTAAAGAAACCGATTTACTGTCAAGAAGTAGATTTGATAAATTTCATTGCAGATGATAGAGATGAATTTGAAGTTGAAAATGAAAAATTATCTATCCAAAAATGCAAAATATTTAGGGACAAATTAAACTCTTGGTGGAAAGAAAAGAAACAGCCTGCTAACAATAATAGTAACATTTAAAAACATCACATTTATCAATGAGTTTTCAACCAGATTTTGACTTTAGTAGCAGGGTTATCTTTAGTATTGAAAAAGAAGATAAAGAGCTTATATTGGAACTAAATTTGTTCTGGAAAACTAATCGAAAAAGAACTCAGAAAGAAAAATTTACAGCAAAAAAAACAAAACTCGTAGACACAAAATTTGATGTTGGTATTAGAAAAAATAAACTTGTTCCTATCAATAATAAGAATACATTATTTGAAAAACTTATCGAATTTAGGGAAAAATTAAATCAAGAATTCAAGCAATACAAAAGGTCAGCTACAAACAGTTGGTCAATTTTTACATATCTGATTTTCAGAAGTTTAAAAAATAAGGAGTCCGAAAAAGGGTTGATTTTCAGAGAGTGTAAACTGAACTCTGTCTAAGTAGAATTAAAAAAATAATTTAACTTAGATAGAAAATGACAAAACAAGAGCAACAGAATTTAGAGAAGAAAGCCCTGGAACAATTTATGTCAGGGAAGAGTTTATTTGGTAAAGATGGTGCATTTGCACCGATGCTAAAGAACTTCATAGAAAAAGCCTTAGAGGCAGAGATGGAAGAGCATTTAAGCGATTCTGAACGTAAGAACGGTAACAAACGTAACGGCAAAGGCAAAAAGACCATAAAAAGCAGCGTAGGTAGTTTTGATATTGAAACACCTACCGATAGATCCAGTAGCTTTGAACCAGAACTGGTCAAAAAGCGTCAAACAATTTTAGCAGAAAATTTATCGGATAAAATCATCGGTTTGTATGGATTGGGTATGAGTTACCGTGATATCGCTTCTCATATCAAAGAGATGTACGATACCGATATCTCTCATACGGTATTAAGCCAAATTACCGATAAGATCATTCCTGATGTAAAGGCATGGCAATCACGTCCATTAGAAGCGCTATATTGCATTGTATGGCTAGATGCGATGCACTACAAAGTAAAAGTCAATGGTAAAATACAACATCGTGCTTTATACAACATATTAGGTATCAATAAAGAAGGTAAAAAGAGCGTGTTAGGCATGTATATCTCCGAGAGTGAAGGTGCTAACTTTTGGTTACAAGCACTAACGGATCTTCAGCATCGAGGCGTAGAAGATATTTTAATTGCTTGTACTGATAACTTAAAAGGCTTTACACAAGCCATCTTAAGTATCTTCCCAAAAACACAGGTACAGCTTTGTATAGTGCATCAAATACGCAACTCACTAAAATACGTATCTTCCAAAGATCAGAAGGCGTTCTTGGTTGATTTAAAGAAGGTTTACAGAGCTGTTAATAAATCCGTAGCAGAAGATCAGCTGCTAAATCTGGAAGAGAAATGGGGCGAAAAATACCCTATTGTCATCGAATCTTGGCAACGAAATTGGGAAGAGTTATCGCAATATTTTCAATATTCTGAGCCTATCCGTAAGCTGATATACACCACTAACACCGTTGAAGGCTTCCATCGTCAGGTTAGGAAAGTGACCAAAACCAAAGGAGCTTTTCCTAATGATATGGCATTGTTAAAACTTGTATATTTAGCCACCAGAAATATAGAAAAGAAATGGACTTCTCCAGTGTTCCATTGGAGTTTGGTCGTACAGCAATTATACATTAAATTTGAGAATAGAATACTACTGGATTTAAACACCACTGGCATTGGTGGTACCACCAATGCCAGTGAAGCAGCAGACAGAGTTTAATTTACACATCCGATTTTCATGCTTTTCGGTACTCTGAAACGGTACTCTTATAACATATTTAAAGTGTATGTTTTTCCATGAATTATAATAATTTTTTAAGGAATACTCAAATAACCTAAATAGGTTTTGTCTGAGTCTAAAACAACTTTAAATATCTATTTCTATTATAAAAAAATAAATTACTTCTTATCTATTAAATTTAATAGATAAGAAGTAAACCTATAATGAATTATTTATGCAATCATTTTATTGCAACTTATTTATTCATCTTCATTTTATGATCATACTGACAACAACCAGGTAGTTTTTTATATGCTTCTTCATTACCAGCTACTTTTTCGGTATCGTAACCTGAAGCTGCGATTGCTTTATGGATTGCCATTACATCGGTTTTTGTGTCATCAAAAGAAACATCTATTTTCTTTTTATCAACGTCCCAATTGGCGCTTGCAACACCTTCTAAACCATTTACTGCTTTCTCGATGGTGTTTTTACACATTCCGCAATTTCCTCTTACACCAAAAGACAGGTCTTTCATTGCCATATCTTTAGTCATCTCAGTAGTTGTTGTTTCCGTTTCTTTTTTGGTTTCGTTTTTACAACTTGTTAAACCTAATGCTGCTATTACAGCTACACTTAAAATTACTTTTTTCATTGTTTAAAATTTAATTGTTATTACTCTATTACTTGTTTTACTTCTCCACAGGTTAGCATTGCATCACCAAAATATGGATTGATTACTTTTTCTTCTTTGCTCAACCAAAACGCACCCTTGTTATTATCTGCCATTGGACAAAATTCTAAGTAGACTTTTTCATTTACACCAAATAGTTGAACAGCATTGATTAGATGTGATGACAAATACTTGAAATGGTCTCTTTGAGCTTTTATATCGGACGTTTCAGAAATTGAGGTCACTGAAGATTTTATTTCCTTTTCTAATGACATCCAATGGTTATGCGCTTTATTATCTGATAACAATTTCATATCTACTTTGGTTAAATTGTTTAGTAAAGTTGATGTGCTTGTTGAAATACTTTTTGAATCTTCTTTTACTAAAGCATCTTTTAAATTGATATACTCATTGTAAATACTATTTAACTGTTGTTGAAATTTCTCAGACACTTCCAAACGTTCATTCATATTGGTGTGGTCTGTTTCTTTGTTGGATGAATTGTTATCCATACCTAAATGACCTTCGTGACCAGTCATTACTTTACCATCCTTATTCATCATCGACTTTTTGCCTTGTAATTGTGCTGCTGCATCAACCGTAAAGGCTCCGTTAGTTACTATTTCATTTCCAGAAAACAAGCCTTCTAAAACTTGATATTCATTACCAATTTGATTACCTAACGTTACTTCACGCATTTCAAAAACTGGTTGGTCTGGATTTGTTTTTAAATATACCACAGAACGCTCACCTGTCCATAACACAGCAGATGCTGGAATAGATAAAGCTTCTTTATTTTTATTCTTAACACCATTAATATTTGCGGTTACAAACATTCCTGGTTTAAATACATCATCCTTGTTGTTTAGAACCACGCGCAAGGTTACTGTTCTTGTTTTTGTGTTTAAAACGGGGTCTATAAAATCAACTTTACCGTTGAATTCTTTATTAGAATAGGCATTGGTTGTAATCATTACTTCCTGTCCTTTTTTAAACAAATCTATCTGATTTTCATAGACATCAAAATTTCCCCAAACTGTGTTTAGATTGGCAATTTTTAATAAAGGTTGACCTTGTTTAATATAATCACCTTGCTCTACCAGTTTTTCTGCGACAGTTCCTGAAACTGTTGCATACACAGGAAAGTTTTCTTTCACTTTTTGGGTTTCCTCAATCTGATTGATTTGATTTTCAGACAGCTTCCATAATTTCAGTTTATTACGAACTGCTTTGTATAAAGCAGGTTGTGATTCTTTTAAAGATGCTGCTGTAATGAGTTCTTGTTGTGCTGCATACAATTCTGGTGAATAAATAGTTGCCAAAAGCTGACCTTTACGAACTTCTTCGCCAGTAAAACTCACATTTAAACGTTCAATTCTACCAGAAAAATAACTGACTTGTACTGCATTGGCTTCTTCATTTTCAGCAATTTTACCAGATAGTTTTATGGTATTGCCTTCTGCATTGCCTTTACCCACGACGGTTGTTTGGATATTGGCTAAAGCCATTGCGTTTTCTGTGAGCTTGAATTGGTCTGCTAACAGGCCATCTGCACTATTTTCAGCAGGAATTAAATCCATACCACAAATGGGGCAGTCGCCTGGCTCTGGTTGCATAATCTGTGGATGCATAGAACACGTCCACATTTGATTGGTTGCTGCAACCGCATCGTGATTATGGTCTATTTCTTCATTTGATGAGCCACCAAAAAGCAACCAACCCAATAACACACCTACTACGAGTATGCCAATATATATGACTATTTTATTATTTTTCATTCTCTAATCGTTTTATCATTGCTTTCATTTCTTCTATTTCTTTACGTTGTGCTTGTATAATGTCTTCTGCTAATTTTTTAACTTCTGGGTCTTGAATATCTGCTCTCTCACTTGTTAAAATAGCGATAGAATGATGTGGTATCATTGCTTTCATCCAAAGGACATCACCAATAATGGGTGCTTGTGTTCTTACCAACCCTAATGCACCAACAAACAGAATGAGACTACTTGCGAGTATTGCGATATTCTTCTTTTTATCATTATACATTTTTCGCATAAAAAACCACATTATTACTGCCATTGTTGAAATCCCTAAACACGTCATATAGAATCGTGTTAAACTAAACCATACGTGGTCTATGGAATAGGTGTTTAAATACATTGTGATGTACATTGCTACAAATGAGCAAGCCAACATTATAAAGAAGGTTTTGTAATTTCCTTTGTTTGAGTGTTTTTTTGAATTTTCCATAATTTTTGATTTTATAGTTAAACTTTTTACTTACTTAATTTTAATATCCTGAATGCACCTTGTATCACCAATCCAAATACAATGATTCCTATAATTAAATCTGGAATACCAGAATGCAGCCAATTGACTAAAACGCCTGCTGTAATTACGCCAAGATTTATTATAATATCGTTAGAGGTAAAAATCATACTGGCACGCATATGTGCTTCTTGACTTTTAGATTTTTGTAAGAGGTACAAGCAAATGCCATTTGCAATCAAAGCAAATACTGAAACTATAATCATTGTTGAAAATACAGGTAAAGCTTCATAGCCTAAAAATCTACGTAATACCTCAACGATTCCGATAATTGCAAGTGTTATCTGAAAATAGCCTGCATATTTTGCAATCCGTTTCTTTTTTAAAACTGTACCACCAACCGCTATTAAACTCAATCCGTAAACAAATGAATCTGCCAACATATCTAAACTATCAGCAACTAATCCCATTGATTTTGAAATAAGTCCTGTACTCATTTCGATAATAAAAAATGCAAAATTGATGATTAGAACTGTCCACAACAGTTTGGATTGACTCCTTGTAGATTCAGTAATAATTGTGTCTGTATCTTCTGAACTGATTAAACTTTCATTTAATTTTAATTCATTTAAGGCATTACCAATTTCATTTACATTTGAATTATGATATAGTGTTAAGATTCTTTCTTCTAAATTAAAATCAAGTTGTTTGATACCATCTATATCAGATAGCTTCATCTTAATTAGATTTTCTTCAGAAGGACAATCCATTTTTGATATTTTGAAAACTGTTTTCTGCATATAATTAAATGTTTTTTGTTCTTAATCGTAGTGCGTTACCTATTACCGAAACCGAACTAAAACTCATTGCTAAAGCTGCTATCATTGGCGAGAGTAGTATTCCGAAGAATGGAAACAACACACCTGCTGCAATAGGTACACCTAAAGTGTTGTAGATAAGTGCAAAAAATAGGTTTTGCTTAATGTTCTTCATTACAGCATTACTCAAATTTTTTGCTTTTACAATACCGTGTAAATCGCCTTTTACTAAAGTTATCATAGCACTTTCTATCGCTACGTCTGTTCCAGTTCCCATAGCAATACCGACATCACTTTTAGCCAATGCTGGTGCATCGTTAATACCATCACCTGCCATAGCAACTACTTTTCCGTTTTCTTGTAATTTTTCTACTTCTTTGAGTTTGTCCTCTGGTAACATACTGGCTTTAAAATCTGCAAGATTTAGTTCTGATGCTACTGCTTGTGCTGTATCGTGATTATCACCTGTAAGCATTATAACATCAATCCCTTTATCCTGAAGTGCTTTAATGGCTTTAGCACTTGTTTCTTTTATCTTATCGCCTATAACTACATATCCAACGACGGTTTCATCTATTGACAAATAAGAAACTGTTTTACCCTGCTCTTGGTAAGATTTAGCTTCGTCTTTCATTTTAGAAGTAATATCCGCTTTAGCATATTCCATCATTTTAGGATTACCTAATGCTACTTTTTTATCTTTTATGGTCGCTTCAACACCTTTTCCTGTGACTGCACTAAAATCTTCGGACTTTAAAATTTCTGCGTTGTGTTCTTTGCCATATTTAACAGTTGCTTCTGCTAAAGGATGTTCGCTATTGGTATTTAATGAAACGATGTATTGTAACACTTCTTTTTCGCTTAAAGCCTCATTAAAAGCACCAACGGTTTCAACTGTTGGTTTTCCTTCGGTAATTGTGCCTGTTTTATCAACGATAAGCGTATTCACCTTATCCATTTTTTCAAGAGCTTCAGCATTTTTAATCAATACACCATTTTGAGCACCTTTACCTACACCAACCATTACAGACATTGGTGTTGCTAAACCTAAAGCACAAGGACACGCAATGATTAGTACTGCAATTGCATTCACAAACGCATACACATAAACTGGTTCTGGTCCCCAAATAGACCATACTATAAATGTGATTATCGAAATGATTACTACAACTGGCACGAAGTAACCCGAAACTCTATCCGCTAAATTTTGAATAGGTGCACGACTTCTACTGGCATCATTAACCATATGAATGATTTGTGATAATAAAGTGTCACTACCTACCTTTTCAGCTTTCATTAAAAAGGATTGATTGCCATTTATTGTTCCGCTACTTACTTTATCTTCTTGAGATTTGTTTACAGGAATAGGTTCTCCTGTAATCATAGATTCGTCAATAGTTGTTTCGCCTTCAGTTATCACACCATCCACAGGAATTTTATCGCCTGGTTTCACTTTTAGAATATCATTTAATTCTATCTCGTCAATACTGACCTCAACTTCTTCACCATCTACTATTTTTATGGCTTTATTAGGTGCTAACTTTAGTAACTCTTTTACTGCCGAATTGGTTTTACTATGCGCACGAGCTTCTAACAATTGACCTAAAAGCACTAACGTTAGAATTACTGTTGCTGCTTCAAAATAGACGTGAACTGCGCCTAATTCAGTTTTAAATTGTTCAGGAAATAAATCTGGAAACAACATCCCAAATACACTAAATAACCAAGCCACACCTGCACCGATTCCAATGAGTGTAAACATATTGAGATTCCACGTTTTTATGCTTCTATAAGCACGCTCAAAGAACATCCACGTAGCGTAAAAGACAACTGGAATGGATAAAACAAACTGAATCCAGTTCCAATTTTTCTGTTCCATTATATCATACAATGGATTGTTATTAAGCATTTCGCTCATAGCAATTAAGAAAATAGGTAATGTGAATACAGATGCTATCCAAAATTTCTTTAATAGCTTCTTATACGTTTTTTCTTCTGCTGAACTATCTGCTTCCAAAGGAACTAAATCCATTCCGCAAATAGGACACGAACCTGCTTCATCTTTGACAATTTCTGGATGCATTGGACAGGTCCATTGTTCTGAATTTGTAGTTGATAAATTTTGTTCTTCCACTAAATCCATACCACAGACTGGACAATCAACAGGTTTGTTATACGTTTTTTCTCTCTCACAATGCATTGGGCAATAAAATGTGCCTGTGTCATTACTGTTGGGTTGTGATTTTTGCTTTTCAATTTCAGCATCTGGACGTTGTCCAGCTTTGTAAATGGTATAAGTGTTACCATCCTTTTTTAAGGCTTCTTGAAACGTCTCAAAAGAAATGATGGTTTTCATATCAATAACTGCCTCGGCTTTATCTAAATTGACTGCAACATCTATAACACCATCAACTTCAGCAATTATTTTTTCAACGTGAGACCTACAACCGTTGCACGTCATCCCATTGATAGGAAATTTCCGTGTTTTTATGTCATTGGACTTGAATGGATGCACATGATATTTACTCTTTTTTTCTTGAACCGCTTGTTCAAATTTTTCAATTTCAATATGTTGTTCCATTTCGATATTGGCTGTTTGATTTTCAAAATCAATATCCACATCGATTACGCCTGAAACATCTGACAATGCATTTTTTACTGTTCTCAAACAACCTTTGCAAGTCATTCCTTGTATTTGATATTTGTGTTTCATTTTCTTAAAATTTATAGTTAACCCATAAAATTAATTCATCAAGCAATTTTCAGTTTTCCTAATTATGGTTAATACTTATACAATTTTGTCTAAACCTTTTCTCTTGTGATTATATAAATTCTTATAATTTGACATTGACATCCCTGTTATCTGTTTAAATTGTTTTGCCAAGTGGCTACTGTTTTTATAATTAAGACTATATGCTATTTCTGAAAAATTAAGCTCTTGTAACTGGATGTATTCCTTTACTTTTTCTACTTTTAGGTTGATAAAATACTTTTCAAGTGTTATCCCTTCTGATTTACTAAACGTTTTACTCAATGTAGAATAACTTTTGCCTATTTCATTCTCAAGTTTACCAAGAATTTCATCTGTATCATTTTTTTCAATGTGTTGAATAAGATTAATTTTTATTTTTTCAACCAATGCCTTTGTAGAATCCTTAATTACTTCAAATCCTAAAGCATTCAACTGTGTTTCTAGCCGAGCATAATCATTACTAGACTGTTCTTTAACAACAATTTTACCCAATTGTATAGATTCCAATTCATAGCCTTCATCATCCAACAGATTTATAATCGTCATTTTACAGCGATTACAGACCATATTTTTTATATGAAGAATCTGATTCATCTCTTTTTAATTCAATTTTTTAAATGAAGTATGTGAATGAATAATCTTCCAATCTCCATCTATTTTTTTTAAAATTGAAGTTGCTACGCCTTTACTTTCAATGGTTCGTTCTTTTGTTCCTTTAGCTTCATCTGCCTTTAAAACTATTGTATACAAATAATTTTCAGTTGTATATGCATAGGGCAAACTTATATTTACATCAATCTCATAATCTGAAAATGTAAAACTTTTAAAATGCCCAAGTTCTGGACCTAAATGACCATCTATATAATCTTTATAAGTTCCTTCTACTTTACCTTGCTCAAAAACTGTGGCATCTTGCGTAAAGAGTTGAAAAGTGCCTTCGGTTGTTAAGTTTTGAATGGCATCTTTATAAGACTTCATAATTTTCAACACTTCCTCTTTTTCATTTGTGTTGTCAACAACGACCTCTTTTTGAGTTTCGATAGTTGTATCTTGTTGTTTACTTTCTTTACAACTCACAATTAAAATCGTGAGTAATAAGACAAATATGGGTGGTTTCATAATCGAATATTTTGATGTTTGACTTTTAATTATTTAAATTTTCTTTTAAATCTGACATATACTTTATGAGTAATTTCTTTTCGCTTTCAGACAATTTTGCGTTTCCGTGAATTAATGTATAGGAATCCAAAGGCATTTCGCCATTTTCAATTTGATTAATGATGGATTTTAGTTTACTGTTTTTCCTTCTATTTGAATAATCATCCCATTCATTAAAATTTAATTCTGCCTTACCTTCTTTGATATGGTCTTCAAGAAACCAGGCTACCGGTTGCACCTTATTGTACCAAGGATATATTGTATTGTTACTGTGGCAATCATAGCAAGAGACTCGCAATTTGTTCTTGATATCATTTGGGACATCATTTATCAACATAAAGTCGGTTTTTGGAACAACTTCACTTTGATTGCGTGTTGTGGGTATAAATTGAATACCCACAAACGCCACCAACAATACTATTGCTATGATTTTTACAATTCTCATTTAGTTAATTTCTCTTTGCACTTTACCACATTTCAACATTTGGTCACCGAAATAAGGGTTTCTAATTTCTTCGTTCATACTTAACCAAGCACCACCTTTATTGTTATCATACATTGGGCAGAATTGCTCATAAAGCTTCATCCCTGTTCCCGTAATGGCAACCATATCTATAACATCTTTACTCAATACTTTGAAATGCTCACGCTGATGCTTGATGTCACTTTCTGAAATATGCTCTGCGTGTTCCGTAGCATCTTCGATAATGTCATTCAATTCTGATTTTTCACTTTCAGAATATTTTGATGCATCAAAAGATTTAAGAGATTTAACCAATGTGCCTCCCAATTCCTTTGCCTTATCATTATCATCGCCTACGAGGGCATCTTTTAAGTTGAAATAATCTTTTAAAATTGCTTCTGCTCTTGTGTCTTGATTGTCTATCATTGCCATATCGTCCTTGTCATCTACAGATTCTTGATTTACCTGATTATTATCATTTGTAACAGATTCATTTTTATTTCCATCTTTACAGGAAATTGTTAGCATCATTGTGGCAGCAAGTGCCATTGTACCTATTATTCTTTGTACTGTTTTCATAAATTTCGGTTTTAAAGATTATTATGTATTAATTATTATTTAAAATCTGGCTAAAAGTCCACCACCCCAACCATATCGGTTGTTATAATTACCTTGAATTGAAAAATTTCGAGATAAGATGTACGACGCTCCAACTAACCATTGAGTTTCACCTTCATAAGATTTGTTGTTTTCTAACTCATTAACCCATCCAAAATCTGCTCTGTACTCGTATTCTCCTTCGAGAAAAATTCTAGGAAAAATCAATAGTTCTCTGTCCAAACGTATTCTTGGGCGCAGTTGATTATCCATACTCACATCCACATTAAATCTGTAAGGCGTGAAATATTTAACTCCAACCAATCCCACAGTATTGAATGTATCATAAGAATCTGGTGTTGAAGTTTCAGTATTTACGCCTGCATACACGCGTACCCAATCATTGAGATATCTGTTATAATTTACTTCTATCTCGGCATTTTGGTTATAATCAAACTCGGCACGTAGTCCAAATTCGTTACGAATGTTGCTCGACATCAATAAAAGTTCATTAAAGTTTGAACCTACACGTGCAGCTCCCCAAGAGTAATAATGGTCAGTTTCATCAATTAGTTTTTGAACTGGATAAGGTTTCATCCTTTCATCTCGTGGTGTATCATAGCTAAATACTCTTGCCATACCACCCATCATATGATATAGTACGTGACAATGAAAGAACCAATCACCATATTCTTCGTTATAAAATTCGATGACCACTTTTTGCATCGGTGGTACGTTAACCGTGTGCTTTAATGGTGAACGCTCTCCATTTTCATTAATCACCCTAAAATAATGACCGTGCAAGTGCATTGGGTGGTGCATCATTGTCAGATTATTTAGGGTAATCCTTGTAACCTCTCCACCTTTGATTTTAATCTTATCTGTTTCAGAAAGTGGTACGCCATTCAAACTCCAAACATAACGTTGCATATTACCTGTTAGGTTAAGTAAAAGGTCGGATACAGGTATGTCTGCCTTATAAGTCGTGTTTTCTTTTGCCTTTAAAAAATCATAGTTGAAATAGGTTTTACGTGTATCATAATTAAATGAAGCGGTGTCCTTTTGCATCGTAGACATCTTATGATTCATTGGCGTCGCATCCTTTTTCATTTCCATATTCATTTCATTCTCCATCTTCATCTGTCCGTCTTTCATATCCATATTCATCTTCATTCCATATTTCTGCATTAGGGCTTTGGGGGTATTTCTATTTTTATTTCCCACTAAAGCAGGTGCACCCATCTTCATATCCATTTTTGCCATTTGCTTCATCATAGCCACTTTATCTGGTCTGTCTATTACAGTTGCTGGATACAATTTTCCGCTACCCAAGTGAATGGACGTATTACCAGAACCATCTTGGGCTGTTGCGGTAATTTCTAATGTACCTTCTGGAATGGTTACAATCACATCATAGGTTTCGGCAATTGCAAAAAGAAATCGGTTTTTATATTCTGGTATTACATCCACACCATCACTCGCAACTATCATCGGGTTACCACCACCAAAATCCACCCAATAATAAGATGAAGCAGATGCGTTGATAAAACGTAGTCGTACTTTTTCACCTGTTTTAAACTTTGGATATTCTGCAAGTTTTTTACCATTGGCTAAAAACGCAGGATAGTAGATGTCTGCAATATCAGCGCCTTCCATTCTATCGCGCCAAAATTTGAATTGTGCGCCTAATGCACCTTCTTTTATAACTCTGCTTAATGGTACTGCTGTCCCTTTTTTAACCTGATACCATTCGTTTCCTCGTTTAAGGTTTCGCAGTACATTCATTGGTTTTTCATTTGTCCAATCAGAAAGAACTATAACTAAATCCTTATCATATTCTAACGTCTTTTCTTTAGGATGAATAACTATTGAGCCATAAACTCCTTTTTGCTCTTGCAACATCGTATGGGAATGATACCAATATGTACCAGATTGGTTGATAGGTATTCTATATTGAAATGTAGTATTTGGTTTTATAGGTGGTGTTGTCAAATAAGGAACACCATCATAAAAATTAGGAAGTATTAAACCGTGCCAATGTACAGAGGTTTCTTCATCCATTTTATTGGTTACATTAATAATAGCAAGGTCGCCTTCATTAAATTCTAGCGTAGGACCTGGAATTCCACCATTAATGGTCATTCCGTTTGCGGTTACACCTGCAAGGGTTATTTCATTTTCTTCTATAGTAAGGTTATACTCTTTTATGTTTCGACCTTCTTCTTTTCTATCTTCACCATTTGTCCCAACTTGGGCAAATGCCATTGAAGTTAGGAACAAGAGAAATATTGTGTTAAATGTTTTCATTGTTTATTGAATTAAATAATTAATAATTGTACTTTGCACATAGTAGGTCTTCACAGATTCTATTTGGTTCATTTGAAACTTTAGTTGTAGTTCTTGAATATCCAAAACATCATTAAAATCAATCGTTCCTGTTTCATAGCTTTTGATTAAAATGTCTTCTGCATCTTTGGCTTGCTGTAGGTTTTTGGTTTGGGTAGCATAACTTATTCTTGCAGAAATGCGTTCGTTATTCGCTTTGTCTAAAAGCGTTTCCAATGCATTTAAACGTTCCTGTTTTTGAGCAGTAATTTCCTGCTGTTGCAAATCATTTTGTTTGGTTTGGGATTTATATTTCTTATTGAAAATTGGGATAGATACCGAAACCATTGGCATTACAATATCCTTTCCGTTATCGCTGAAATCCATATTTGGTCTTTCAGCAACATTGATATAATCTAATCCAAAACCAATCATTGGACTGCTTTCTTTTTGATTCAATAATTCTGATTGCTCTATGGATTGATAGAGTTTATCAAATTTTAGTAATTCAGGATGTAATACTAATTTTTCAAAAGTAATATCAAAGTCTTCTGAAGGTATCATTAAACTATCTACCACATTCACGGTAACATCATTATCTCTATTCAATAGATTATTGAAGTTAGTTTGTTCTGCTAAAAACTGTTGTTGCAATACATCTTTTAATTGTTGCATTTCGTTCTGACGCATTTGCAATCGCAACACATCTACTGCGGATGCTTTACCAACCTCTACAGAAGTTAATGCCAACGTTTCATAAGTTTCTAATAGTTTGATGTTTTCAGTTAAAACCTCTTGCTTTGCTTTGTTAGCGTATAGATTATAATAGGATTGTGATACCGAAGCCATTAGTTTTCTCTTTGCGATGACAATGTCTTCGTATTTAGCATCTGCCAATGAACTCACGTAATTTTCTCTCGAAGTAATAGTCCCAAACCACGGTAACATTTGTTTAGCAGATACTTTAAAGCGTTGTGCACCTGTTCGTGTTTCTGGCTCACTCACAAAATAACCAACACCAAATTCGGTATTAGGAATGGTGTTGACCTCGTTTACCTTTTCGGAAGCTCTTTTGTATTGTAACTCAAACTTTTGAATTTCTGGATTGTTTGTTAAGGCTTCATCGATAAGTATTTCTAATTGTTGAGCGTTCGCAAAAAGACTCAAGAAACAAGAGCCAAGAGCCAAGACGATTTTTATTTGTATTGATTTATATTTCATTTTGATGTTCTTTTAAGTTGAACTTCTGCTTTCCAGCTATACAATACTGGTACAACAAACAAAGTGATTAAGGCTATAAGCATTCCACCAAAACTTGGTATTGCCATAGGTATCATTATATCGCTTCCTCGACCTGTAGAGGTTAATACTGGTAATAATGCCAAAATTGTAGTAGCTGTAGTCATTAAACAGGGTCTGATTCGTTTTTCACCTGCTTCAACAACTGATGCTCTAATTTCCTTTTTATTCTCTGGTGTGTTTCTATCGAATGTTTGGGTTAAATAAGTTGCCATTACTACACCATCATCGGTTGCAATTCCGAAGAGTGCAATAAACCCAACCCAAACTGCAACACTTAAATTAATTGGATGCATTTGGAATAAGTCTCGTAGATTTTCACCAAAGAAATTGAAGTTTAAAAACCATCCTTGACCATAAAGCCATATCATTACAAAACCACCTGCAAATGCTACTGCAATTCCTGTAAATACCATTAAGGAAGTACCAACCGAACGGAACTGGAAATACAAAATCAAGAAAATAATCGCCAATGCTAAAGGCACAACAACCGATAAGGTTTTTTCTGCTCGCAACTGATTTTCGTAAGTTCCTGTAAATTGGTAGTTAATACCTTTTGGTACTACTAATTCTCCACTATCTATCTTTTCTTGAATTAAGGCTTGTGCATTTTCAACTACATTGACTTCTGCATAACCATCTATTTTATCGAACAATACATAGCCAACTAAAAAGGTATCTTCACTTTTAATGACTTGTGGCCCTTGTTCGTATCGAATGGATGCCAATTCGCTTAAAGGCACAGGACTCCCTTTTTCAACTGGTACGTAAATTTGTTTTAAATCGGTTGGGTTTGCTCGTAACTCTCTCGGATAGCGTACACGCACACCATAACGTTCACGACCTTCAACGGTTTGGGTTAATACCATTCCACCAACTGCAACTTTTAATACATTTTGTACATCATCAATGGATATTCCATAACGTGCAATTTTTTCTCTATCAATATCAATGAGCAGGTAAGGCTTACCAACAATACGGTCTGCAAAAACAGCTTCATCTTTTACACCTTCAGCTTGTTTTAAAATGTCTTCCAATTGGACACCAAATGCTTCAATCTGCTTTAAATCTTGACCTTTTACTTTGATTCCCATTGGCGCACGCATTCCTGTTTGCAGCATTACCAATCGGGTTTCAATAGGTTGTAGTTTTGGTGCAGAAGTGACACCAGGTAGTTTGGTAACTTTTACAATTTCATTCCAAATATCGTCTGGTGATTCTATTCCTGGTCGCCAGTTACGGTAGAACTCACCATTGTTATCTTTTATCAATTCAGACCTTTTCACCCTGCTTAAAGTGACATTTTCGGAATTATTTGGGTTTGCAATAAATCGACCATCTTTTAACTCAAATAAACCATCATCATTCACTTTATAGCGTTGGCGTTCTCTGTTTTCATTCAACATATATTCTGGTTTGTACTGAATGATATTTTCGTACATTGATAAAGGTGCTGGGTCTAAAGCTGATTCTGTTCTACCTGCTTTACCAACTACGGTTTCAATCTCTGGAATACTGGCTACTGCCATATCCAATTGTTGTAAAACCCTTTTATTTTCTTCTACACCAGAATGAGGCATTGAGGTTGGCATTAGTAAAAATGAGCCTTCATTTAATGATGGCATAAACTCTTTCCCTGTATTTTTCATAATGAAAAAACCTGCAATAACAATTGCAGTTGGGACTGACAAAAAGAGCAACTTATTATCTAAACACCACTTTAAAATACGTGTATAGTATTTTATGAATAAAGAGAAAACACCTAATAAACCAAAGCAAATAACACTAACGAAAATGAGATTCCAGAAAATACTTTTATCAACGCCTAATGGTCTCCAATATTCGGCTAACAAGAATACTATTGCTGATGCTGAAATAATAATATTAATAAGGTTAGCTTGTTTGTCTGTTATCTTATTTTGAAGATTGAGAAGTGCTGTAATTCCAAAAGCTATTAATATCAACCCTAACCAATACCCATAGATAATTGCAGCGATACCTAACGCTATTAAAACACCATTTAAAACATATTTCAAAGTGTTTTTAATGCTTTTCTTTCGGAATAAGAATGCAGCAAACGGTGGAATCAAAAATAACGCTACAATAATGGATGCTGTTAATGCAAAAGTTTTTGTGAATGCTAATGGTCTAAACAGCTTTCCTTCCGATCCAATCATCGTGAATACTGGAATGAAACTAATAATAGTGGTCATTACTGCGGTAACGATTGCACCAGATACTTCAGCGGTTGCGTTGTAAACTACGGTATTAATGGATTGTGTTCCATCATCTTCTTCTAAATGCCGAATGATATTTTCTGAAAGTATGACACCAACATCGACCATCGTTCCAATAGCAATAGCAATACCTGATAAAGCGACTATATTGGCATCGACACCAAAGAGCTTCATCGCTATAAATACCATTAAAACTGCTACTGGCAGTAGTCCAGAAATTAATACTGAAGCTCGAAGATTAAACACCATAATGATTATGACCAGAATGGTTATAAGTATTTCTAAAGTCAATGCCTCATTGAGTGTACCTAAAGTTTCTTGTATTAGTTCTGTTCTGTCATAAAAAGGAACTATGGTAACTTGTGATGTTCTTCCATCCGCTAATACTTTTGAAGGTAGACCTGCACTTAATTCATTAATTTTCTCCTTTACGTTATTGATAACTTCCATTGGGTTTGCACCATAACGAGCCACCACAACAGCACCAACAACTTCAGCACCTTCTTTATCCAATAAACCACGTCTTGTTGCTGGACCTAATGAGACTTTTCCAATATCCTTTATCTTAATTGAAGCGTAATCTTCGGAAGTGACTACTGCATTTTCGATGTCTGAAATGGATTTTATGTAACCTAAACCACGTACTAAATATTCAGCTTGGTTAATTTCCAAAGTCTGTGCACCAATTTCTTTGTTACTTTTTTTAACCGCTTTTACAACGTGATGCAATCCAATATTATATTGACGCATCAGTTCTGGATTAACATCCACTTGGTATTCTTGAACATATCCACCTATCGAAGCAACTTCCGAAACGCCACTTGCAGAGGATAAGGCATATTTTACGTAGTAATCTTGAATACTGCGTAACTCTTGTAAATCCCAACCACCCGTTACGTTTCCGTTTTCGTCACGACCTTCAAGAGTGTACCAAAATATTTGTCCTAAACCTGTCGCATCTGGACCCAAAGCAGGATTAACACCTTCAGGTAATAAACCACTTGGTAAGGAATTTAGTTTTTCGAGAATACGGCTTCTACTCCAGTAAAATTCTATGTCTTCCTCAAAAATGATATAGATACTTGAAAAGCCGAACATAGAGGAACTACGAATGGTTTTTACTCCTGGAATACCGAGTAGTGATGTTGTAAGTGGATAGGTAATTTGATCTTCTATATCTTGTGGAGAACGACCATCCCATTTGGTGAATACAATTTGTTGATTTTCACCTATATCAGGTATGGCGTCAACAGCAACAGGATTACTAGGTAAGAAACCTGTGTCCCAATTAAAAGGTGCATTTACTGTTCCCCAAGCCACAAAAAGGGCGAGTAGCAGAACTGCAACAAGTTTATTTTCTATTAAAAATTTGATACTTTTGTTTAGCATTGGCTTTGATAATTAAACAATTAGATAATAGTGTTTAGAAAACACCGAATACAGAAAGGTATCCTTACAACATTGCAGTCATAGGATAAAAAAAGTCTATTGTTTAAAAATCAAATTAAATAGGTCTCGTCAAGCTTGTAGATGTGCCTTATGACCAGTGGCGGTTTATATTCTTCATAAGCAGATAAATTATTGTCTAAGCCTTCAAAGAGATTAATGTAAGTGTAAACAAATGAAACTAGAAATAATTGTTGCTCAAACGTAATTTTATCAACGTGTAATTGTAGTTCGTCTTGACCTTCAATTACTAATTGTTCATCATCACAACAATTTTTCTTGGTAATAGAACATGCTTCACTTGAAGGCTTTTCCATTTCCATTCCACAACCTTTTGCTTTGTGAAATATTGCAGTTTCCACTAAAATTTCTCCACAATAATGCATATTAATTGTGAATGACATCGTAGAAAATAACACTACAAAAGTCATTGCCAAAGACATTATATTATGGAAAAAGTTCTTCATAAGTGTAGCAAGTTACAAAATTTTAGCAAATTTTAGTTTTTTAAAGCAGTTTAATTTAGTAGATGATCTATTTCCAATTCATTCGTTGTAGTCTGACTGCATTAAATATTGCTAATAAAGCTACACCAACATCTGCAAAAACTGCTTCCCACATGGTAGCTAAACCACCTGCACCCAATATAAGTACGATTACTTTTATACCAAATGCTAAAACAATATTTTGCAATACTATTCGTCTTGTGGAACAACTAATTTTTATAGCAGTGATAACCTTTGAGGGTTGATCTGTTTGAATAATTACATCTGCGGTTTCAATAGCAACATCACTTCCTAGACCGCCCATTGCTATACCAACATTACTAGTGGCTAAAACAGGTGCATCATTAATACCATTACCAATAAAGGCAACTTTATTTTCTGGATTTTGTTTTAAGGTTTCTACTTCGTTCAATTTATCTTCTGGTAATAAACCGCCTTTTGCTTTTTCAACATTTAATTCTTTTGCAATTTGTTGTGTTATGGAATCTTTATCGCCTGAAAGCATTATAATGTTTTTAATGCCTACTTTGTGTAGTGATGTAATAGTGTCTTTTGCATCTTCTTTTAATTCATCTGCTATGACTACATAACCTGCAAATTGGTTATCGATTGCGACTAATACTATCGATTCTACAATAGATTCCGTTTCCGTTGGAACATCAATACTATTGGTAGTCATTAAGGCTTTGTTACCTACTAAAACTGTTTTTCCATTTACAATGCCTTTTAATCCTTTACCTGCAATTTCTGAAACTTCGGTAGCTTCAAAACCTTTTCCTTCTGCTTTATACTCTAAAATTGCTTTGGCAATTGGATGCCTTGATTGCCCTTCCATCGCCATTAAATATTGCATAAATTCGGTTTCTTTCCAATCAATTGCTTTTACTTCTTTAATTTTGAAAACTCCTTTGGTAACCGTTCCTGTTTTGTCCATTACCAATGTATTTATCTTGGTCATTGCATCTAAAAACGAAGCGCCTTTAAATAAAATACCGTTTTTTGAAGCTGCACCCAATCCACCAAAATAACCTAATGGAATTGAAATCACTAACGCACAAGGACAGGAAATTACCAAGAAAATTAATGCTCTGTATAACCAATCTCTAAACACATAATCTTCTACCAAAAAGTAAGGTATAAAAGTAACACCAATAGCTAAGAATACAACGATTGGTGTGTAGATACGAGCAAACTGTCTAATAAATAATTCTGTTTTCGACTTACGAGCTGTTGCATTTTGCACTAAGTCTAATATTCTGGTAATAGAACTATCTTCAAATTTGTTGGTTACCTCAACTTCAATAACGCTTTCCAAATTAATACTACCTGCGTAAACCTTTGCTTCTTTCTGAATGCTATCTGGTTTGCTTTCGCCTGTTAACGCTGCGGTGTTTAGAGATGCTTTTTCGGATAATAATATACCATCTAAGGGAATTTTCTCCCCAACCCTTACTTGAATTTTTTCACCTATACTAACGCTTTCAGGGAAAATGCTTTTATAGTCACCGTTTCGAAAAACATTTACTTCTTTCGGACGAACGTCTAGCAATGCTTTAATATTTCCTTTTGCTCTATTCACTGCTGCACCTTGAAATAATTCGCCTACTGCATAAAATAGCATCACAGCAACACCTTCGGGATATTCGCCAATAATGAATGCACCTATTGTGGCAATAGACATTAAAAAGAATTCTGTAAATACGTCGCCTTCACTAGGTTTGAAAACTTTTTTGCAGTTGTCACATTCGTAGAAGAATTGACAAGCGTTTGTAAGCATTTCTTCTATTTTTTTATGTCCGCAGTTTGGGCAAGTGATTTCCGATTTTAATATAGTTTACATTAATTTTATCTTTTTTCAGTTACATTATAACCTCTTGGGTTTATTGCTTTCTCAATTTCTAATTCATTAGTTTTAGTTTCGTCAAACTCAATGATTGCGTTACCATTTTCGTATGATGTTTTTGAGTTTACAATTCCATTGAGTTTATTTACTTCGTGGTTAACGTGTACTTCACAACTGGCACAGGTCATTCCACTTATTTTATATTCTGTTGTTTTGATATTGGATTTATCCACAATATCAATTTGTTTCTCTGAATTTGGATAAAAGATACTTGAATAGTAAGGAAATGTCAACATCACTATTGCGAATACTGTTAAAACTCCTAAATAACGTGAGTTCGATATAAGCATTATCGAATTCTTTGTAATCTATCAATATTTATATTAGGTTTAGTTGGGTAAAAAGCATATGCGATAAGTCCAGAAATAAGATTTGTTATAAAGTTGTCAAAACTTCTGTGTCTGGTATGTTCTATTTGGCACTGGTTTTTAAGGATATCGTTAACGCTCTCTACAACAGCTCTTTTTCTCAATAGTATCTTATCATAAATATGATGAGGGCATTTTTCATATTCTTTTTAATTTTGGTTACTAGATGTATACCGTCCACGAATAGTTTTTCAAATAAATCCTTACCAATATAGCCTCTGTCTGCGAATATTTTGCCAAAAACCTTATCGTGAAAAGTCTTGTTTTTAAGAGGTTGTCTGTCATCTACATTACCCTGTGTTATTAAAAAGTCTATAATCTCACCTCGTTCATTAATGATGATATGTAGTTTAAATCCAAAGAACCAGCCCATTGTACCACGTCCTTTTGCAGCTATGCCCTTGAACACTTTATTTTGTTTTTCTCGTTTATAATGGCAAGCTCTTATTACGGTAGAATCCAGAAATGAGATTCCCGAACATTTGCCCAAACAGCAAGTCTGCAGGAATACGACCATGGGCAGAATGGATTTACTCTGTAACTCAACAAACCTATTGTATGATACTGTTTCTGGAAACTCAGATTGCATGTGTTTCTGCACGTAGTGAACGTAAAAATGTTTTAGGCAACGGTAACCTTTAAGATGAAAAAAAACCATAATGGATATGACTTCGCTATCGCTTAATTTGCATTTTCGCTTACGTTTTTTCAAGGAAGAGTCACTTTCAAGGGAGTTGTCATCCAATATTTGCTTTATTTCCTTGCAAAAATCATCAACGGTACAGAAAATTTCAGTAATTTTATCATTAGAAATCATAAGTAGAAATTTGTTTAAATATTTAAATGTCAGATACTTAAATATAATGAATTTCTACTTTTTTATTGCACAAAAAACTAACTTTCTTACGTCGAACTTACGTTAATTAAAAAGTTTTATTCCATGAAAATAAAATTCAATAAAAGAGAAACTCGATTTAGATTCGATAAAATCAGAAATAAACCCCATCATAAACACAAAAGAAATTTTAAAGCATCCAGCTACTAAAATTATCATTACAGGAATTGTTGTTTACGGATTTTTAAGAGTTTCAAAATATTATGTAAGTGCCTTTAGCGGATTAGTGAAAGCTGTACGGGATGCGAAAAACAGCTTTAACAGGTAACTTGTATTTTAAAAATACAATTATTATTTCTTATTTTATGTATCAATTTCTTGAACTTAATTTTCTTAAAGATTCGCACGGCAACATCTTTTATTTAAAAAATAAATTGAAGTTGCTTTTTTTAAAAAAAATTGTGCCTTTTTAGAAAAAAAAGATAAAAATTAAAGAAAAAATTCATTTTTCACAAAAAGTCAAAGTGGATTGACTTTTATAATAAAAAGTAAAACCACTTTGACTTTTTATTTATTAATTATTTATATATCAGTGTTTTAGTTATTTTTAAAAATAAACCGAAAAAATAAAAGCAAAAAATAAACATTAAAAAAAACATTTTTTCAAAAAAAATATTGTTAAAAATAATTTATTCACATTTTTCTAAATGTTTCATCAAAAAGTGAAATATATTATTAAGCTATAAACTTTAGTGTAGAAAATTAGATGTATTCTTCCAAAAAAAATGATGTTATGATTTACTAATTTTCCTTGAAATCTAGTCTTTCAAAAATGCGTGCCAGTTTTCACTCTACTTAAAGTATTACTTTAAGGTTTTCTTTACTCTATTTTGAATACACTCGACATTGAACCTGTTTGAAAAGATGTATTGAAAATTTTGAAGCATCCAATTACATAAATGATTTTTTATAGGTGTAAATATTTATGGATTCGTTTATGCCTCCAGAAATTTTATGAATGCCTATGCTGAACATAATTTTTAAACAGTAATACGATCAAAAAAGCTTCAATCATTACAATTGAAGCTTTCGGGTAAAAGAATAATTCTAGTTTTACGATAATTTAGGGTTTCTAGGTAATTATTCTGTTTATCTATAGTAAATGTAGAATCCAATAATGGTAATTAGTACTACAAAACAAGCACATGAGCAAAACCCAATTATAAACCATCTGAAACGTTCTAATTTTTTTAAAGACATTATTTGTTTAAATTTGTTAAAGTAGCAAGGCGATGAGTATTAAGCCTCTCGTATATCGCCTTGCACTAAACAACAAAGTTCAATGAAAACTTCGTTAATAATACGTCAAGAGTAACTAGCACTAAAGTTGTATAAGTGCTTTTTAGTAGATACTTAAATTGAAAAAATGATATTATTCTTGACGTATTAATTTTAGTTTTTATTCGTCATTAAAACGAGTCACATATTTTTTTATGTAAGGGAACAACCAAAAAATTGATATGCAA
This sequence comes from Kordia sp., assembly GCF_965283645.1. Classification (GTDB taxonomy): domain Bacteria; phylum Bacteroidota; class Bacteroidia; order Flavobacteriales; family Flavobacteriaceae; genus Kordia. The sequence goes on from NZ_CBDIPG010000001.1 coordinate 3,056,597, forward strand.
AATGTTATTATTCCTAACATATAAAAAACTGTTTCTACTATTCCAAGTATATAATCCATCATCATATCTTTTAAAGTTTATATGAGATTTTTAATAATAATATTCTAGGTTGAATGAACGTTCTTTCGTCTGATACTACGATGTTACTAAATGAGTTTCGTTGTCTAAAGTCTACACCAAATAAATTTGACGCTGATATTTCAAAACCCCACGCGCTGTTATCTTTTTGGTAGAATAAAGAACTGTTAGCTACATCAAAAGTATTTGTATTGTTCAAAGTCGTATTTTGAAATTCTTCACGTTTGTAATCAACTTTGAAAATAAAGTCATTCAGAAAATCATAACTAAGATTGATATTGAATACATCATTTTCAAACTTTGCATTTGTATTCGCTTTATAACTTGAAAATGTTTTATTGTAACCAATACTAATATTTGGGTAGTCTTTAAATCGCGTACTTATTCCGCCACTAATGGTATAATTGTTTGAGGTATTTTCTATCAATTCATCATTTACGGACGTAAAGAAATTAGAAAATGAAAGATTTGTTTTTGCTGATAGTTTTATCTTTCCATACCCTTTTTTCAGCGAACCTCTAACATTTACAGATTCATCAACCGCATCCAGTAGTATTGGCGTTAAAATATTATCAATTCCTTGTATCACATTTGCCGTTTTCAAATTTCGGGTACTCTTACGATAATTAACAGACAAATTATATTGTATGTTTTTAAACATACTAAAACGATAATAACTAATACGTGCGTTGTGATATAATTCATTTTCAAGCGTCTCGTCTCCTCTGTATATGTTATTGAAGTTTGTAAGCGTAAAACGATTTGCAAATTGCGTAATAGTAGGAAAACGTGTTTGTAAGCTATAATTGAAGCTTAATATCTTTGAACTGTTAAATTCAACTTTTGTAGTAAATTTTGGAAGCAAAACTCCCTTTGATTTATTGTTACGTACTGTAAACTGCTCAATACCCCAAAAGAAATTATGATATGTTAAGCTTGGTTTTATGGTTACGATTCCGCTTTTGAATTTATAATCGACACCAAAATAAATATCATTGAAATTTACCCTTGATTGATTCCCGAAATTACTATCTGTAAAATCGTTTATTGTACCATCTTGCAACCGTTGGAAATCAAAAGTAGAATAGTTATCATTTACCACATTTGCACCCGTAGTGAAATATAAATGGTTCAATTTATTTAAAACGTAGTAGTATTTCCCAACAACTTTAAAAGATTGTGTTTTGCGGAGTTTATTACTGTTGATGTCTAAAATAGTTTCATCTTCAATCGGAAGTAAACCGTTTAAAAATGATTGATCAGTTTGCCAATTGGTTTTAGGTTGTGATCTATTGAAGTTATAATTTAAAATAACACTAATTGTATTTTTTTGATTGAATTGTTTGTGAAGTTCTACACTTTCACGGAATGAAAAATCGTCAATACGTTCGTTTTGATTGATCGAAGAATTTATAAAATTTGATTCCGTTAAAATATTTCCCTGTATTGTATTTTTTGATGCTTTTATGTTTGTTTCAAAAAGTAACTCCGTGTTTTCATCTGGAGCGTAACTAAACGCAAATTTCCCAATTCCAAACTTATTTGTGTTGTCAAATTCATTTCTTCTATTTTCAATAAGATTGTCACTCGCTATATAGTTATTAGTAGTTGTAGTTAGTGTTTGAAGCTTGTCGTTTGATAAAATACTATATCCTGTTAAAGATAATTTTTCGTTGAAATCATGGGAAATATTTAATGCGTTAAATTGATTGGTATTTTCTATAAAGTTTTGATTATCCAAAAATCTTGTAAAGTCATTATCAAATAATGACAAATAGGATTCGGTATCAGAAAAGAGTTTGCTAATTCCACCATTGAAATCTAAGTAGTCTTTGAATGTAAACGACTTCTTTCCTGTATTGTTAAAGTCCGTTATCATGTTTAGTGATGTTTTAGGACTGTAATAGTAAATCTTAGGATTCAAAATATAACGTTCTTTAATACCCGTAGCGGTTTCGATATCTCCAAAAACAAACTTTTTTTTGTCCTCTTTCAGCTTGACATTCATAACCATTTCATCACTATCTTCTAAGCCTTTTAAAAAGGCAACATCTGAATAATTGTCAAGCACTTCAATTTTATCAACTACATCAGCAGGAATATTGTTCACTGCAAGCTTACTATCGCCTGTAAAAAATTGTTTATTCTCAACAAGTACACGAGAAACCTTTTTACCTTTTATAGTTACATTTCCCTGTTTGTCAACTTCAACAGTTGGCAAGTTCTTTAAAATGTCTCTCAACTTGCGTTCGTCTCCTGTTTTAAAAGCGTCCACTTTAAAAGACATTGTATCTTTTTTTATAACCACAGGCGGTGTATAATTTAGTGTTACTTCTCCTAAAGACTCGGTATCTTTTTTTAATGAAACAGCTATCGTTTTAGATTCAGCAGCTTTGTAAGTGATCTCCTGTGGAACATAGCCAAGATAGCTAATAGTTATTTTATACGTTTCATCCTTTTCAAGCTTCAACTCAAAATATCCTTTATCGTTGGATATTGAAAACTTCATTGCACTATCGCCTTGCGGTTCTGCTATGATGTTCGCATTTGACAATAATATATTAGTAGTATCTTCCTTTATTGTTCCCGACAATTTTATATTCTGACACAAAACATTCTGAAAGAATCCTAAAAGTATTATCAAATAAACAATTGAATACTTTTTAAACATTAATTAGTTTTTTTTATCTGATATTATAATACCATTCATTTTTTCAATTTGTCTTTTGTATTCCTCTTCTGTGATTTTTTCACCTTTTAGAATAGGAATTTCAACTTCATCTTCACTTAAAAAATTTATTTTATAGACATAAAAAGTGAAATGTGAATCTTGCAGTTCTAATATTAAACCTGGTAAATTATTAAAGTCTTTAATTCCAAAATTTACAGGAATTTGGGGTGCATACCAAGCAACAATATTGAATGTAAATTTTTTAGCAGGATTAATGATTGTTTTTGTTTTATATGCCTTGTAACATTTGTATTTACCAATCATTTTACTCTCTTTGGTAAGTGTCCAATCCGATGAAGAGAGAGTATTTGAGGTAACTAAAAATCGTTCTCCAAAAGAGTCCGTTTGTCTAAAAACAGTCTTATTTTGAAGATCCGTTAAATAATTGCCACCTCCAACAACAATTTTTGCGTGGCTGTGTCCCATAGGAGACACATCATTTTCTAAAACTTCATCTATATAAAAATATGATTTTTTACCCTTAAACTTTAAATTAAATGTTATGCCTTTGGATTGTCGCATAAGTTCATCGTTAAGCTTATCAAATTCATTTTTTTTCTTTGTTGAATCTCTTTGATTTTGAATAAACTTATATACTATGTGACCAGCAACATTTTCATTAGATTGGGAATAGAGAACAGAATTAAATAAGCAACAAATAATAAGTAACAAATATATTTTTTTCATCATAGTTATTTTTAATACAAGGCTACCATTAAAGGTAGCCTTTTCATTTTGTTTAATTAGCATCCAATATTTCTTGCATTGTGTAACCTTCACATAATGCGTAAGCTGCATTCATGTGAAATGTAGCTGCTTCAATTGAATACCCTGCATTAAGTGATTGGTGCATGACGATATACGCTCTATCTTCACACTCCTCAGAAGTTTCAACTTCAATAATTTCTTCTTCTAATAATGAAGCACTAAAACTCATCGTAGAAAACATCAATAATAGCACCAAAGATGCTGAAAATAATTTTTTCATTTTGTAAATAATTAAATTAATTGCCTACTCTTTGAAATGGTTTTCGGCATTCCCATAAATTACTGCAACACAATTTTTTGAGAATTAGGAGGAATTTCACTATTTACAACCATAAAACTATAACTATGAAAAAAAATGAAAATTGCATTTAGGTAAGAGTATTCTTCCCCTTTTTTGGAGGGGATTATTCCCTTTTTTAAAATTATAATAAGTAAACACAATCTTTAAATTTTAGTATCTTGCTAGGCTAATACTAATTAAATATTTATGAAATTTTAAGACTGTGAATGAACAACTCTTTAGGTATTAACATGAAAAGCAAAGAATGTACCCATCACAGCCTTATAAATATATAAATACCTATACAAATATAGATATTTATCTCAATAATTACAAAATATGGAGCGATTTTACTCTAAAATAAAATCAAGAATACTTAAACACATTGAGGATAAAGGAATTAGCAAGCGTCAATTTTATATTGAAACTGGTATTTCAAATGGTGTTTTAGATAAAAAAACAGGCTTAACTGAATTGAATATCGAAAAATATCTCAATACTTACGAAGAAATCAATCCTACTTGGCTTCTTACAGGTAAGGGAAATATGTATACTGATAATAGAAATGAAACTAATGATATTGAACAGGTAAGTGATTTTAGCTTATCTTTATTAAACGCATTGGTAAATGATGAAAAAATCAGAAAAGCTTTGAAATTGATAATAGGCAAAGAGATAAACGACTTTATTACAACCAAATCCTTAGATAAATTAAACAACACAGATGCTTCGGAAAGTTTAGAAAAAAATGAAATTAAAAATACAGAAGATAAAAGTTAAAGTTTACTTTTTCTTGTTTTTTAAAATTGAGGAAGCCAAACGTGCAATTTTTTTAACTTCTTCATAGTTGGTTTCTTTGGTAGTCAATCTTTTTATCTCCACCTCAATAAACCATTGAAGCGTTTCAGACTCTTTGAATTCAGATTCTAACTTTTTGAGAAGCTCATTTTTGATATTTTCCAGTTCATCATCGTTCATTACAAGACAGAAATTTAATCTTTATTAATTTCATTAACAATTTCTTGAATAGTGACATTTATATCTTCTCCTGTTATATCAATTAAAGCTTTGTAAGTTATTGTTTCTTCTTTCGCTGGCATTATTGAAGCTATATCGCTAATTCTTTTAGAATCATCTTGTAATACTTTAATATTTCTAGCGATGTTGGATAGCCTTACTGCATTTTTTGTTGTTCTTTTAATGAAAAGTATAAATAAATAGCTTATCAAAAGTGATAGAATGATAATTGATGTGTAATAGTAAAATTCATCAAAATCATTTCTTGCCCATAACGACCAAGTAATATAATAAATTGATATTGACATCAGCATAAATGAAATAAATATCATTATTTTTCTAAACAAGGCTATATGGATAAATAATGATGAGAAATAGGTAGCAACGCTACTTATAAATAAAGTAATTGGGACACCAATTGCGTAGAAAAACATTCGTGCATTGTAGTAACCGAAAACTTCAACTTCTGATTTTTTATCTAAAAAAATGTGAATGAAAGGTGCTGTGAAACCAATTACAGCACCAATCAAAATGATTAAAACTAATAATTTACTACCTGTCGTCTGGATGTTGAATATCTTTTTTGTCAATGGCTTCAATTGTGTTGTTATCTTCTTCGTTTAAAGCTTCGGGATTACAACTTGTCAAATTCATAAATAAAAGTCCTAATACTAATAATGATAATTTTTTCATGTTAATACTTTTTAGATTAATTATTACTTACTTGTAAAGTAATAATAATCGCGAAGTATTTATAATCTCAAATCATTAAATTTCAGTATTTTAAAACTATTATTTCACTAATTTTTAAGTCAAATAATCACCAATTACAAAGTTAGAATTAAGACATTCTAAAGAATATAGTAAAACCGTAAAATATCTATGGTTTAAGTCTTGAAGTGGATTGTGTAAAATAAAAATAATTTCCTTACGGTTTTCCTTAATTGGATGAGATTATTGATATGCGCACTAAAATTCAATTATGATTGCTAAGAGAAAAATAATAACTTTAAACTTTATTGAAAACAATTATGAGCGATCAAGAACTTTTTTTGAATAGCAAGGAAACCATGAAAGAATTAAAAATTTCTTCATGTGAATTAATGCACCTACGTCAAGATGGAAAAATTAAATTTGTTAAAAAAGGAAACGCATTTCTTTATGATAAAAAAGACATCATAAAGGAAAACAATAAGAAATAAAATCTCACAAGAACACTAGGATTAAATTTTCATTTTACTTTTTTTTGGTACATTTGTTTTCAACTAATAGTAGACTATGCACCAATTAAATTTGAACGCCCTTTTTTTAAGTATTTTTAATTCAAAAGACGAATCCGAACTGCATTCATTCATTGAAAAAAATGAAGATCTATTTAAAAACGAAAACTGGAAGCCCCTTGGGGATATCGACAGCAATTATGGAGTTGTAAAAAATCAACAATCTAATCCTGTTGCTGCTTTAATAGAAAAGACTACGAACTCAATTGATGCTATTTTAACAAAAAGATGTTTAGAATTAGGTATTAATCCTAAATCTGATAAAGCTCCAAAATCAATGGAGGAAGCAATAACTAAATTCTATCCCAAAAATAATTGGGACATACAATCTTTTAGAAAAAAGCAAGCTGAAGAAATTCAGATTATTGCTGATGGAAATGGTCCAAAAAATAAAAAAAATCAATACCCAACTTCCGTAATTATTTATGATAATGGAGAAGGTCAGCATCCTCAAGATTTTGAAACTACGTTTCTCTCTTTATTAAGAGGAAATAAGAACGATGTCCATTTTGTTCAAGGAAAGTATAATATGGGTGGCAGTGGCGCGATAGTCTTCTGTGGCAAAAAAAGGTATCAGTTGATTGCTTCCAAAAGATATGATAATAAAGGGGATTTCGGGTTTACACTTATAAGGGAGCATCCAAAAACAGAAAGTGATCGCTCAAAAGAAACTTGGTATGAATATCTTCTGATTGATGGAAAAATACCCTCTTTCCCTATTGATAATTTAGATTTAGGTTTAGAAAATAGAAAATTTGAAACGGGAACTATTATCAAAATGTATTCTTATCAGTTTCCTAAAGGATATTCTGGCTTTGCCCAAGATTTAAACCAAAGTGTTAATGAATTTTTATTTAGTCCTGCATTACCGATGCTGACAAAGGATACTGAAAAAAGATATCCTAATAATAAAGTGCTATCTAAGGATTTATTTGGTTTGAAAAGACGTCTTACAGAAGAAAAGGATATTTACATTTCTGATAGTTTTTCTGAAAATTACAAGGACGAGTTGTTTGACAGAATGAAAGTTTCTTGTTACGTTTTTAAAACTAAAGTCAGAGAATATGATTTAAAGAAGTCTAAAGAGGTAATACAGAAAAGATATTTCAAGAATAATATGCGAGTGATGTTTTCAATGAACGGTCAGGTTCATGGTTTTTATACTTCAGAATTTATTTCTCGTTCGTTAAAATTTAATCTTCTTAAAAATCATTTATTGATTCATGTCGATTGTACAAATATGAAATATGAGTTTCGTAAGGAACTTTTTATGGCTTCTCGTGATAGATTAAAAGATGGAGATGAAACACAACAATTAAGACATTATCTAGCTGCAAAACTGAGTTCAAAAGATGGACGTTTAAATGAAATTCAAAAGTTAAGGAAGCAAGCTGTTGATATTGATACATCTTCTAACACAAATCAACTACTTAAAAATTTCACAAGAAGTTTACCGTTTAACTCTGATTTGATGAAGCTTTTAGGAGATACTTTTAAATTAGACGCTCAAAAAGAAAAAAAGAACCCTAATAAGTCTAAGAAACCCAATCAACAGAAAGAAGACATTTCATTTAATCCACAGCGATATCCAACACAATTTAAAATTAATTCAAAAGTTAAAGGAGATACCGAAGTTGCTAAAATCCCAATAAACGGAGAAAAAACGATTAGATTCAGTACAGATTGTGAAGATGAATATTTTGATAGAACTGATGATCCTGGAGAATTGAAAATAGCAATTTTAAGTGTTAAACCAAATGAGGCAGAAGGCGGAAATGATATTGGAGAACCGAAAGAAATAAGTGAGTATTTTAATGTGAATAAAAGCAGTCCCAATAAAGGTACAATTCGAATTAATCTAAATCCAAAGGATGACTTAAAAGTTGGAGATTCAGTACAAATTAAAACCACTTTAACTTCTCCAAATGGTGATTTTGATGAGATATTTTGGGTTAAGATTTCTGATCCTGAAAAGAAGAAAGAAGCAATATCAAAAGATGAAGATGACAATGAGCCTTTAGGATTGCCTAGTTTAGTATTTGCTTATCAAAATAAAGAAGAAAAAGGAGATGATGTAGTCTCATGGGAAGATGTTGAGGCAGCGACAAGCATTACAATGGATTATGCTACTGTAATGATTCCTGAAGCTGAAGGAGCTAATTTGAACCGAATTTTTGTAAACATGGATAGTACCGTTCTTAAAAACTTTAAATCTAAACACAAAAACCCGAATGAGGAACAAATAGAACTTTCAAATAGAAAATATTATACCGCTGTGTATTTTCACACTTTATTTTTATATACAATTACAAAAAATAAAGGCTACGAAGTAACACAGAAAAAAGAAGGGCAGGAAAAATTTGAAGAAGTAGACTTAGCTGACTATCTTAAAGACTTATTTGACAATTACTATTCCACATTTATTCTTAATTATGGTGGAATGGAAGAAATGATGCAAGGTTTGGCAGATTAAATAAAAAATGATATAAAATTTATGATTACAAGCGCGTTTCAACTTGGGGAAGAAATATTAAGCAAAACTTTACCCTATAAGCTACATCAAGATTTATGGAGGAAATATGACTTTTCTCCTTTAGATTTGAATTATGAAAACTGGACAACAATTAAGTATCTTAATAATGATTGTTCAAGTTTTAGTGATGAAATTAATACAGTACCCAATAATTGTGGTGGATTGTATCTTTTTACAATAAAATGTTCTGTTATAAATAAACTTACTGAATATCCTGTATACATTGGTAGAGCGCAATATACCGCTAATCAAAACTTGCGAAAGAGATGTAGAGAGTATTTTACTAAATATCTAAGAAGTGATGAACGACCCTTAATCACTAAAATGTTGAAGTATTGGGGAAATGAGTTATATTTGAGTTTTATCACGATTGACGAAAATATTGAAATAGTTGACTTAGAAAAGAAGATTATTAATTCTTTGTTACTTCCTTTTAATAGTGAAATACCTGATGTAGAAATAAGGCAAGCAGTTGCGGCTTTTTAAATTGATGAAATGAAAATACCAGCACTAAGATCAAAAATTGGAGAACTTACATATTATGTAACCACACTTACATTTAATCAGATTAGAGACTTTGTTTCTCCAATTGATGACCAACTTCATACTTCTGAAACATTAAGAGATTTAATTCAAAGAAGTATAACTGAGAATTACGTAAGTATTAAGAACTACATATTGAATCAACCAAATATGTTTTTCAGTTCTCTAGTATTAGCAGTTTATGATAATTATCCTAATTGGGAAGAAATAAAAGTAAGTTACGAGGAAGATGAATATAATAGTATAGGGCTTCTTAGTTTCCCTGGACTACATAAAATATTTCCTGTTGATGGGCAACATAGAGTAGAAGGAATCAAAGCCGCATTAGAAGAAAACCCTGAATTAGGAATAAATAAAATTAGTGTTATTTTTATTGGACATGATAATAACAATAAAGAAAAGACAAGACGACTATTTACAACTCTAAATAGATATGCAAAACCAGTTTCTTTGAGAGACATAATAGCTTTAGATGAAGATGATACCGTTGCTATTATCACAAGAAGTCTCTTAGAGAATTTTGAATTATTCAAAGGTCGTAGAATTGTAGATATAAAAAACAAAGCTATACCAAGAACAAATACTGATGCGATAACTTCAATTATTACATTATACCAAGCAAATATTTTACTTGCGAAATTTTATTTCCAACAAAAGTTTGATAAGAAGCCAACAAAGAAAAATTTCAATGAAGAGTTTCTGAAGTTTCGACCTCAAGTTGAAGTAATAAGAGATTTTAAATCCTATATAGTTAATTTTTGGACTTCTTTTGAGAATAAACTTTCTGTCGTGCAAGAATACACTAATACAGATACTAATATGGCAATGAATTATAGGAATAATACTGGTGGAAATTTAATTTTCAGACCTGTTGGACTATTACCTTTAATAAGTGCAATATTAGTTATAAAAGAAAGAGAAAATAATCTAGAACTCGAAGAAATTATTGAAAAATTTGATTCAATTGATTTTACATTGAATAACACTCCTTGGCGTGGTATAATGTGGAATCATATCGAGAATAAAATGATAATGAACAATTCAGTAATCACTAGACTTTTATTAATTTACTTATATGATAAAGAATTACTAACCGAAAATGAATTAGTAAAAGTTCAAGAAGGCTATGCTTCAAAATTAAATATTAGTGAAGATACTGTTTATGATACGCTAGACGCTATATGAAACAAGCTGTACAAGCGCCATCTTCTGCATCAATCAATTTATCTAACAATAGCTTAGAGTCTTTTGATTTTTCTTTATTTGCACGCTTTAGGTTACTTAATTTTATTTCTCTTATTCTTTCAGGTTGAATTAATTCTTTTAAAGATTCGTTGGCAACCCACGTAAACATTTCTTTTTCATTTTCATATTTCATTGCTTCTTTAAATTTTTCAGGATGTTGCTCGTACAACCATATCCACTCAATTTTTTGCTGGAAAAAGCAAAAGTAACAACCTGATCGACTTCTTGCATATTCCCCAATTTGTCCATCTATTTCGTATTCAACTTTATTGTAATAGGCAGGAACTCCAACGCCGCTTTCTCTTAAAATTCTAAAAATATCGTCTCTGACGAGATTGTCTTCATTTTCTAATAACGGATAGTCTTCCTCAATAGAAAGGGGATATTTGGTCGTTTTTAGATATTTAAAAATTGATTTATTGTATTCAATAATTCCAAATGGTAGTAACGCATCAAGTTTATCTCTAATAATTCGCTCTGCTTCTAGTCTGTAATTTCTATCAAACGAAATAGGTTTAGAGAATATATCATTTATCTTATCAAGTTTATTCCCATTAAAATATTCTCCAAAATATTCAAGCATTTGCTCTTGGTTTTTTGGGTCAAAAATCTTTCTTAAAACATCTTGACTCCAAATATTTTTTCTGAAAGGAAAAATTGATTGAATATTGGATTCTTTAGATATATAACCTTCTCTTTGTTCATCGCCTCTTATTCCAACATAAGAAACCGTTGGTTTTCCTTTTACAAATTTTTCAAAAGGTTTCAATTTCATTAAAGCCGTACACCATCTTGATTGCGGAGAAGGAAGATATCCTCGAAAAGACTTGAAATGAAAATCAAAAGGATCTTCTCCTGTACTTAGGATCTTTTTGTCTTCTAAACGATTGATTTTAATGCCTAAATAACTTTCAAGATTATCTATTAATTGATAGGTTTCATCAAGTTCTTTTCCTGTATCAGTAAAATAATATTTAAAATCAAAACTCGGGTAGTTATCTTTTAGATAAATTGCTAAAGCCGCACTATCTTTTCCTCCCGAAATTCCCATTACATGTTGTAGCTTACTCATCCAATTCTCTTTTTAATAGTTCACTCAATACTGCAATTCTTAGTTGCTTATCATCCGTTAGATTGTCTGACAAAGAAGCTATATTCTTTTCTATCTCTTGTTTCTGCTTTTTGGAAACTCTAACTAAATGATTTTTTAAACCACTTGAAGTAGATGTGAAATCAATTTTATATATATCTTCAGTGGCTTCATCAAAGTTAAGGTTTTTTATTTCACAAAGGTTGTCTAATTCTTTAACAATAAAATTAAGTTTCTCTTTTAATAAAATCTCATCTTTATCTGAAATTTTATTGAAAGGCTTTGAGATTAATGAGAAACAAATAGAATTTAACCAACTATCTCTATCGTCTAATTCAGAATTTACACGAAGCAAAAATGTTTTTTGCGATGGTAATACTTGATGTTCTTTGATGGATGCAAATCTTTTTTGCAGCAATGTTTTATACTTTGGAAAGCGAGCCTTATATCCTAAAATTTCACCCGTAATGTATTTTTCAAATCTAGTTAGAAGTTCTGCATAGGAATCTTTAACTTCTATGATCGTTTTTTGAAATTTCAGAATGTATTCATCAAAAAGTTTTTCATTAACGACTAATTCTTTTACATCATATCCTATTGCTTGAGGAAATTGCTCAAAAAAGACTTTCTCAGGATCTTTAGCGTTTGCAATAGCTTCCTTTAGACTTAATGCTTCCTTAGAAAGCTTCTTGGTGTTTTGAGAATACGGCTCAAGACTTTTATAGAGCACTAAAAATGGTTTTATACTTTCTACAAATGATTCATTAGATAGTTTGTCTTCTGAGTTTTGATTTAGATATCTTCTATATTTATTAAAAAGTGTCAATCTTAAATCGCTTAATTCAAAAGACTTGATCGAATATTCAAAAGGATTTCTTGTAATTAAATACAAGTTAGACTCATCTAAATATGGAATATATCCACTATCTACGTTATAAAGTGCATAGTCTCCTCTTTTTGTGAATAGAAACGTAGGAATAAGAAAATCTATGACACCTTGTTTTAGTTTATAAGGTTTAGATTTTAATGTATTTATTAGTTCCGTTATTTGTTTTGGTTCGTTTTTAGCATTCAAAAGAAATGTTTCACACTTATCCCAAACTTTATTGAAATTTTCATCACTCGAATTTGGTTTGGTTAGCACATAGCCTTGATCTTGTTTTCTATGAATCCCCGTATTCTTTATTAGACTCCAGTATATTGTTTTGTCAGCAGGAAATTTACTTTCAGGATATCCTAAATCTTTTTCCTGCCAATGATTAACTAATCTGAAAAAATACTGTTTGCGAGCTGAATTAATTGAACCTGAAACTTTATGTTTATTTATCAACTCCATGTTGATACTTGGAGTGTTTTGATAGATTTTGAAGCATATTTCAGATAGAAATTTATTGAATGTATGCTTATTACTAAATTCAACTTTTTCTCCATTAAAGAACCAATCAATTTTATCAGAATACAAAGAATCTAATACATAATGATTCAACAATGCTTTCTGACTTTTTCGAATACTTTTCAACTCTTTAATTGCAAATTTATCATCAGTATCAACTTCACTCAACACTTTTTCAGTTTTCGCAATGTCTATCAATGTTTTTTTGATTGTAGCAGTATTTCTGTATAAACCGTATAATATTACTTCCTCATTTTCTTTAGTGAAAGAAATTAGCTCATCATCAGTTAAATTCTCATTAAAGATTAGATTTATAAAACCATCAATTTCGTTGATTGGATTGTCTTTTATAGGTAATTCGCTAATTCTAAATTGAAATAATCTTGGAGTTCCTGTTTTATATAAAAATTCTTTAGCTACTAGAACTGAAAAACTAAATGCTTCACTTAATTTGCTAACAACATCTATTTCCGTATTCACTCGATTAGATACATTTAACATCTCTTGTTCAATATCTAAATCAGTTCCACCGTATAGTTTATAGGAATTATTGAATGTGTTGTATCTAATGATTTTTAAACTCACTAATTGCTTTAATGATGTTTTTACTTTTTTAACACCATACTTTACTGAAAAATAGTTTCCAAATAATTTTTCATCTAAAGAAGCGCCTTTGCTAGAGAATAAATTGAGTAACCCAATACTTTTAATTAAATCTAAAGCTATATTTTGATCTGTATCTACTTTTGCTTCTGCTTTCTCAATAGATTCTTTAATTAATGCCCAAGAGGCATAATCAGGATTCAATTTGCTAACAAGTGTAGCATATAGGTTTACTAACAAATAGTCATAAACTTTAGTCAAATCAAATAATTCATCCGACTTTAATTCTTCTAAGCCTAAATGATCCGTGGTTTGTAAGAATGAAAATAAAGATCGTTCATTCTGACCATAACGCTGAAGCGAAAGTGTCAATACAATTGCTGAAAATAAATCTAACGGATATAGTTTGTTGACAATATCTTCTAAATAAGAATTTGTGATTTTAAAGCAATTATGATTTTCATTAATCTGAATTAATTTATTGAGATACTTTTCATTCCTTTTTTTACTCCCATAAATTGAAGCAAAATATTCAGAAGCCATATATAGCAATTGCTCAACAGGCTCATTAAATGTAATTTCTTTTAATCTTCCTTTTACTTTTGCCCATTCATTTTTTTGAACATCTGTTAAGTTATAGGAATATGAATCTATTGCTTGATGTACCGTTGTTAAAAGAATAATATTTCTGTCAGGATCATTTACAAATTCTGCCAATTGCTGAATGAAATACATTTCTCTTTCAGGATTATTTTTTGAAGCGAACTCTAAAAATTTTCCAAATTCATCAATACATATTAATAAAATTCCTTTCTTTTTCTTGATTACTTCATACTCTTGATATAAAGCGTCAAATATTTTCTGATTCCCCTTAAGATTATTCTTTAGAGAAAAATGAGATTCAAAATAACTTATTAGAGAATTATACTCTCCGACAATATTTATAGTTTTTACAAATTTTATATCACTTTGCGGGAAGTCGAAATAGTTAGTCGTATCATTTTTTGATAAACTTTTATTAAATGCCCAAAGAAAAGAAGATTTTCCTGTTCCATAAGAACCAATAATGCTAAAAGAATGTGTGCCATTATTGAACTCATCAAGAATCAATCTAGCAACTGAATTCGTATTCCTTGTCGGTATATAATTTACTTCTCTATTCTCATCTCTAATAATATTAGTAGAAGATATATATTGATTTTTACTCATAGCATTTTTCTAATATTTTTAAAGAATTAGGTTTATTACCTTTAAACTGTAATTCTTTAACGCCTGCATCATTTGTGTATAAGATACTTGAATATTTTTCAGAAATTTGAATTAATTTCTTTTCCAATTGTTCTTGGGTAAAAGCAAAAATATTACCTACACTATTGAAATCATTGAATAATTGTTTAAAACTTATGGATTGCCCATAGTTTTGATTTTCTAATATCACAAACAAAACTAAATCCAATGGAATACTATTTTCAGTAGCATTTTGAATGTAAAATTTTAAGCTAGTATCTTTTTTAATTTCGTGAACTAAGGATAAATCAGATAGTAATCCATAAAAACTATCTTCAATATTTTTGATATCTTTTGAATAATAGGTTCTTAGAAAGATTGAAAAATCTTTACCTAATGTATTTTTATTTATTTTAGAATTTTCACTCAACATGTACGAAACAAAGTTGTCTTTATCAAATTCAGGTTTTATCTTTCTAAAATGATTGAAGATAATGGAGTAAATGGATGAATACTCTTGTGACACTAATAAATAATGAAGTAACCATAATGTTGTTTCATTTTCTAGATACTTATCTTTTCCACTTTCTTCATTAAATATGAAGTCAGCTATTTCCGTGTTTTTCTCATTTTCTAAATCAATTACGTTAAATGCTTTTAACCAAAAACGAATTGAGTTTACCATGTTTCTACCAAC
This sequence comes from Kordia sp., assembly GCF_965283645.1. Lineage (GTDB taxonomy): Bacteria > Bacteroidota > Bacteroidia > Flavobacteriales > Flavobacteriaceae > Kordia. Next base: position 3,072,082 of record NZ_CBDIPG010000001.1, read on the forward strand.
TCCTAAATCAATACAAGCTTCATCTGTAAATTTTCCATTGTTATTCACAAAGTCAAATCCTTTTTTCAACCACAAATTTTTGCAGTGGAATGTTTCATGTCCAGAAAATATCAATTTTGAATTCACAGCTTAAATTTATTAAAAATTACAGTCAATTATCCTAAATATAAAGTTTTGGCTAAAGTATGAAAAAACCTAGTTATTGTGATTGTTAAACTATATTAAGTGTGTCGTTATTTTAATATTGATAATATTTAGTTACAGCTGAAGACAATTTAGATTCTAATGTATATCCTTCAAATTGGCACACACTATTTTTAGAATGTCTTATTTCATATTCTTTCTGACTATCTTCATCATTCTCGTATTCTAGCAATAGAAATTTAATTGAACTTTTATGTGATTCAATCGTGTTGTCTTCAAAGTCATAAAAAGTACTATCCTTTTTTTGGTTGTTAAAAAAAGAAACAAAATCATTCTGTTTCACTACGTTTAAAGTTGGTCTATTTTTATGTGTCAGAAACTCTTCGACGCTATTATTCAATTTATGAGTTTGAAATATTTTATATCCTAAAAATCTTTTGCTCTTTTGCGAAACTCCTTTATCTATTCTTTTATTTATATCAAAAAAATCTTGTGTTAGATCGCTATAATAGTATTCAAAATCAATTGTTTCTAAATTCTGAATTTTAGTTTTATTTCTTAAAAATTCATTTCCGATGTGTGTAACTTTATAAATTATTTCATCATTCTGAATACTTTCAGTCATCAATTCATTTTTTAATAAATAATGAAATTGCATGATCGCAAAATCAGTATCCTTAATTCCTAAAAAATCACAGATCGCTTTGTGTGATGAAACATCATTATTAATTAATTCTAAAATAATTTTACTGAATCGATCAATTTCAACATTTTTTTCAACAACAATTTTCTGTTTGCACTGCCAAAACGGAATAAACATTTCTTTGATAGTCTTTAACGCGAAATCCTCTGTTGTTTTATGATCTTTAAACTTATTAAATATTTTCTCTTGAAATTTCTTATCCATTTAAAGCTTCTTTTAATGAGTTATAAATCAATCCTTGTTCCTCTATTTCTTTGATAATATTTTTAAGCTTGAAATCATTGAATCTATCATCTTTATATAACATAGCTCTTTTCAAAATATATTCACTATCTCCAACAATGATTAACAAGCGTTTTGCTCTTGAAAGCGCTACATTTATTCTACGATAATCTTGAAGGAAACCTAATATACTTTTATTACTGTCACTTCTCACAATATCATAAATAATTATGTCTCGCTCCGATCCCTGAAATTTATCTACTGTATTTATTTCAATTAATGATTTAGAATTATTATCCTTTTTGATATTGAAGTTTGAATATTTCTCATGTTTTATTTGATTCCTTAATAAATTAACTTGCCCTCTGTAACCTGCAATAACACCAATATTGAAAGGTTTATCCTTATCTAAGTTTCCGTGATAAAGTTCATTCAATTTTTGAAGAGTTTCTTCAATAACTCTTGCGTTACAATAATTTTTCCTATCGAACTTATTTCCATTATCGTTTGGTTTATTTTTATTTGAAGTAGCTATAAATATTATGGAATTGGGAACTTCTATTGCTTTTTGATTTTCTATTATTTGAACTAAAGGTTTCTTTAAGTTTAACCCATGTGACTTATCATCATCATAGGTATTTAAGATATCAATTTCTACATTAGGATTCTTTAGTTTTTTATCATAAAAATGATTTGAAATTAAATTTCCTATATGTCTTGGCATTCGATATTGAATATCTAACATCTTTATGTATGGTTCCAAGCTTGGATTTTGTTCAAATGAAGTAATCAATTTTTCAAATAAACTTTTCCCAAATGTCTTTTCAAAGTCTAATCCATTATCATCAAGCTGTTTTTTAACTTTATCTTTTATTAATTCTTCTCTCGTGATTACAGGTGGTAATTGTTTGTGATCACCAATCATAATAATATTGCGCCCCATACTTATTGGTACAAGTGTTTCCGCAGGTGAAGCTTTACTAGCTTCATCCATGATAACATAATCAAATTTTAAATTGATTTTTCGGTACTTTGAACTTGCGATATGAATACAAGTCGCTCCAAAAACATTCATGGACATTGCATACGCTGTTCCTAAATCTATGGTTGTACTTCCATTATTTAACACTGATTTCCCTTCTGTTGTTGCATTAGAAATAAAAGCAAACCATTCTTTTTGTAGTTGTAATAATTTTAGATTAGTTGTTCCTAGTTCTTTTTTGAAAATATTTTCAATAGATTTCTTTGTATTTACATCTTTGAATAGCTTCTTAATATAGCTTGGACTAGTTCTCAATCTTTTGAAAAATTCGTTCAAGACTTCCTTTTCATTGCTTTTTTGTATTCTGCTGTAAAATGAATAAAATTTGATTAGTGCTTTATTTTTTGATCTTGCTCCAATTTTGCTATTCAGGTTCTCAATAGATTTTGATTGTGTTTGCTGAATCCAATGGTTCAACTTGTTTTCAAACAAATGTGCTTTGACATCTTGCTGTATACTATCATTTTCTACAACTTCATTACTTGCCAATCGCATAAATAAAATTTCTTTGGGAAGTCTTTCCAATACATTGTCAACTGCTAAATTTGATTGGGAAGTAATTAATATTTTACAATTAGAATTTTTAGCTACCAATTGCTCTACTAATTCTACAATAACAGTCGTTTTTCCTGCTCCTGGAGGTCCTTGTATAAGGAATACTGGTTTTCTATGTAAAGCTTCTAAAACGGCTTCCTTTTGACTTTCATCATTTTTTAATTTATCCGATTTAAGATTTTCTTCAAAATCATCATAATCAAAATCAATACGATTGAATGTTGGAGTTTTTTCGGGAGTTGTCAAAATTCCGATAATCTCTGGATTTTCAATAGTTCTTTCTTTGAATTGCTTACAAGCTTCAAGTTGTTTCTTGTATTGACTTATTTCTTGTGTTACATCTTGTATAAGTTTTCCTTTAGCTGGAATTTCTTCAAGATCAACTTTCGTGTCTTTTAAAATTAATGATTGATCTGATGAATCAAAGTCGAGAATTGTTCCAATCTCAGAATCGTCGATATATAAAACAACTTTCTCCTTTTTGAGTTTTCTAATTTCATCCCAATCAATAAAATCTTCCGTTAAGTTAAATCGTATATTTTGTTGATTATCTCTCGTTTCAACTCTTTCAACATAGTTTGCTTTAAAAGCTTTTTCTTCTATGAACTTTTTTTCTTCTTTAGGAAGTGCTTGCCACTCTTCTAAAGTATTTGTGTGACTTTTATATTGACTAGCCAATTTATTTTTCTCATCATATTTATCTTGAAAGAATTCAAAACAATCAAAACTTGTGTAATCTAATGCGAAACTGAAATTTGCAATTGAACCAATCTTTATTGTTTTTTCATAACGATCATTTATATAAGGAATAAATAGATAGTTCTGCGGATCAACATAATAACGTCCTGAATAATTTTCTGTACTAAACTGCCCCATAATTTGACCTTGTTTAGATTTTTCAGTTTCAATAGTCCAATAACAGACTTCATTCATTTCTTTTATTATTGGCTCAAAGTCATCATCTGAAACATTTGATTTGATTTTGATAGTATTTCTTGTATCTGAAATATTTAATGACTCTTTAATTTCATTTATATCATCTATAAGTTCTGAATATTTCTTGTACCGATCTATTCGTTCTTTCGCTAAACTCTTGGGAATTATATTGGCTTTGTTAGCTAAATACTCTTGATATAGAGTCGCTATCGCGAAGATATCGTCTTGTATTTTCGGTTTTTGATTCGCTATAATTTCGGGAGATAAAAAACCTTCGTCAAGTGCGTGGTAAAGCTTGAAAATTTCAAATAATCCAATGTATTTTATGAGTACTTCATCATTATTATTTAATAATACCGTTTCATCATTCAATACAAACCCGTATCTGTTTTTACTTTTGAGAAGATTTAATGTCTTTACAAGATTTAAAAAATTCCTTTTGTTGAAATCTTCTATTTGGAAAAAGTCTTCTTGACTATTCTCATAAACGATATAGTATTTGTTGTTTACTTTATCAAATCCTGTTTCAATGACTTTCTGAACTCCAAATATATTTTCATTGATAAATGGATTTATTTCATTTTTAAATATTCGATCTATCGTTTTTTTATATTCAGATTTCAATTGTATTGTGAAGATTTCAAATTCTGAACCAGAGTTATCTTCCGTAAGCCACAGTTTTAGGTTTTCTCCATAAGAAGTTATTTGGTCAATTATTTCGTAATCATTGATTTTTTGCATTAATAGTGACTGTTATTTTTATTGATTGCTGTTATATTTGAAATAGCCTATAAAGAAAAAAATAATTCTTTATTAAATCTTACGGTTTTCCTTATTGAATTAGTGTAGAAAGAGATAGTAACGTTACAATGATTTGGAAATCTTAAACCAAATTTAAAGAATAACTATTTAGAGGAAAGCTAACTACTTAGAGATATAATTTTAGTTTTCTAAAAAGAATTAGAATGATTTTGTTTAAATTTGAAAAGTATTTTTTAATAAAATAAGAATACACAAACGAATACGATTACCTGTTCGTAATTAACTCCATGAATTGTAAATAACTATAAATCAGCTGAATGGTTTTTTAGAGTTTTCAGAGGAAAAGCGGATAGCCTGACCACACTAAAAAAATGCACACTATTTAGGTGTGCATTTTTTTAGTGTGGGAACGCCCAAATTATTAGGCTTCTAAAGTTTCTCCGGCTGATCCTGCAAAGAAGGCTTCTAATTCTTTTAGGGTTGCTTCTGATTTTTGAATGTCTTTTACAACTTCACCTTTGTTTAGTACTACAATTCGATCCGAAACTTCCGTGACGTGCATTAAATCGTGACTGGAAACCAAAACCGTTACATGTTTGTCTTCTGCAAGTTTTTTGATGATTCCTTTTAAACGAATTTGCGTTGTAGGATCTAGGTTTGCAAAAGGTTCATCTAAGATGATAACTTCAGGATCGCCAATGAAAGAAGCAACAATTCCTGCCTTTTTTTGGTTTCCTTTACTTAAGTCACGCAAGTATTTTTTCTGGTTTAGAATTTCTCCGTGGAAAAAGTCTTCAAATTGTGCTAACAACGCATCAACATCCGATTTATTTTTTCCTCTGAGTTCTCCAATGAAGTAGAAATATTCTTCTGCAGTTAGGTATCCAATTAGGAAACTTTCGTCTATAAATGATGATGTAAATGGTTTCCAGGCTTCACTTTCGTGCACTCTTATGTTTTTATTACTGATGTATCCGCTTGAAGGTTCAATTAGGTCCAATAACAAGCTGAATAAGGTTGTTTTTCCAGCTCCATTGTTTCCGACCAATCCGAAACTTTGTCCTTTTGGAATGTCTAATGAGTTTATTTTGAGTACGGTATTTTCTCCGTATGTTTTTGATATATTTTGTATTGAAATCATTGTCGTTGTTTTAGTAGATTATTTTTTTTCGCCGAAAGCTGCAATGGTTTTGTATTTTCCTTTTTGATATACTTGTTCAATTTTGTTTAGGAAAAAGTTTCTGAATAATAGTCCAATTATTCCGCTTACTCCTAAGCAAATAATTCCTGTTGTTAATCCAAAAAAGAAGTAAGGAATGTAGAGTAATAATACAGGTAATAACATTTTTGGTAATGCAATTAGTAATTGCGTAGGATTGAATCCTTGTGTGTTGCTGAATGCTTTTGCTTTGGCATTTAATTCGACAGGAACTCTGTTGAGTGCGCCACCAAATAGTGTTACAAACGAGTTGATTCCGATGTTGAAAGATGCGCCTGCGGCAATCATTCCAAAAATATCCCAACCAAAGTAAATGTATGGCGTACTAAGTATGAATGAAACTAATACTGCTAAGACCATTAGGTACCATTTTGATTCTAAGTATTGTCGGTATGGAATATTTTGACTCATCATCATTTTGTAATATTCACTATCCCAAGAAGGCACCATTTGCCCAAACGAGAATAGAAATCCTGCCGTTATGAATAGTGATGCAAATGCTAACATTGCTGGCATTTCGCGATATACATCTTGTGTGAAAAATATTAATCCGTAAAACAGAAACATGCATGACATGAATAGTACTTGTTTTGGTCGTTTATTTCTCCAAATCATTCGTACATCATTTTTTAAGAATGTTGCCAATGTTCCAAAACGATCTAACCAAGAAAGATCAGATGTTTTTACTTCTTTTACTTCTTTAGAAATGGCGCCGTCTAAATAGAAACGTTTGTATAGATAGTTATAGTTTAAATAGTATAGAGAACATGCCAACGCAATTGGAATGATTGCTAAGTACGGATGATTGTATAGTCCGTTGAACAGCATTCCGAAGAATTCAGATATTGCATAGATTTGGAAATATTCCAAAGCGACAAAAGCAGCTAACAATGCTACGGTGATGTAAAATACCGTATTGCTTTTGTTTACTAAAATGTTTAAAAAATTTAGTGCTTGTGTAATGGCTACTATAGAAATAAACCACAGAATTACATTCAGTGCCGAATATCCATTAAATAGCAATACAATACTAAATGGTATAAATATGAATAGTGGTAAGATGTTGAAAAAGGAAACCGTTGTTTTTCCAAGTAAGAAGTGAATGATGGTTTTCTTTTTGATTGGAATTATCATTAATGGTTTAATGTTCATTACAGGCATTTGCTGCATGAAGTATCGAAATAATAAATCTATTAGAAACCAATAAATGATGAAGTTGTTCACTACTATGATTGGATCGATATCTGGAACTGTTTTTTTTACAATAAAAAAGAGTCCAATTCCTAATACCAAAGCACAACCTCCAAAGTATAAAGCGGCTAGTACTAATAGTATTTTGATGGCGATTCCTTTTTGAAAAGCGGAAGATCTTACAAATTCTTTCCACTGTAAGCTTAGAAATTTTTTGACCATTTTGTTTTTTTTGGATTGGGTTTACATGTAGTTAGTGTCAATTTTTCAAATTTGTTACACCTTAATCAACAAGTTCGTATTCTGGATAGGTTTCACGCAGCAGTTCTTCTGCTTTTTGCGGCAATACATTGGTACTAATATATGTGAATAAGGAAATAAATACTAGAAAAATTGCTATGAGTAATTGCATTACAATATAATCCGTTTTTATAATATCCGAAAAGTGTATCAAGTGGTAAAAGTTTAGTACATAAAAACCGCTATGACCAGTTTTGTGGATCATTTCTTCTAATTTCCATCGTTTCCCTGTTTCTATTCGTCTTTTTTTATAGCTGGAATCGTTGTTGTACACTTGAAAGAAAAAAGAAAAACACACCATGATAAATAAAATTCCAGCAATCCATGTGCTGACAGCGCTGTACCGAATCATGCAGAATAATGCTAATATAGCACAAAGCGTTCCTATTATTTTTGGCAACTTGATGTATTCTCGCATGAAACGAAATATAAATTTTATGTATCTTTTTGACATGCTTTCACTATACTTTTCGATGATATCATTGAATCCGAAAATTCCAAATTCTTTGAATTCTAAATTGAGCGCATCATCAAAAGAAAGTTGTGGATTGTGTTCCCAACGTTTTTCAATTCCGTTTGCCAAATGATCGACCAATTCGGTTTGCAAATCGTAATATTCTACGTAGTGTTCACGTGTGAATTTGTATAGTTCTGCTATGTGTGTTGCTGTGAGTTTCATGTTCTTTGTGCAATTCAGTTTTAGGAGTTAATTTGATATTAAGTCATAGTATTTTTTATATTCTTTACAGACATTATCATATCTAATAAAACTTGCTTTGATAAGTGGAAATAATAGAATAAGCATCCATGCAAATAGTTGAAATTCCATCTTTTCATCATAATAACTTTTGTAAATATTAGGCACTAGACTGAAAATATTTATCCACATAAAAACACCAACCATAGACATATTAATGTGTAATGATTTTTTAGGAATTTGCCCTTTTATTGATTTATAGATGATTGATATAAACGGATAAAAAAGATAGACAAACCCAACGGTTAACGCCCATTTTTCAGAATATTTTGAAATCACAAAAATTGACAGAATCATGAGGGCAAATTCTATATAAAATTGCACCGATGTAAATAAGTTTATAAATTGTTTCCAGTATGCTTTCGCATGCTTTTTACTTATTTGTTTTTGCTTTTCGCGTTGTAGTTTTTCAAAACCTTCACCTGTTGCATACTTTGTAGATTTAATCCATTTTGTATTATCTTTGTTTAAGATATATCCTTGGCGAATTTCATTTCCAAAAGAGATCGTAATTGCTTCCAACGCGGCTTCAAAACTCATGGATTCATGCGTCATTTTTTCTTCTACGCCCGTAGCAACATGATCCAATATTTCTAAGCGAACATCCCAAAATTGGACGCCACTTTTTCGCAAGTAATCATCAATGTATTGTATTCGTTGTTGCGTTAATTTCATAGATTTTTTGCTCTGGTTTTATACCGAAATTAGCTCTTTGTACTTTTTGTATTGAGTGTATATTTTTTTGTGAATTGATAAACTAGCTTTTATGATAGGATAAAACAGCAACATTGGTAATAGAAACCAAAATATATTCTTGGATTCCAACCCAGGAGTTGTAAAGATAAATGCAAATGTATGGATACTGATTCCAAAAAATACTGATATTACCTTTGAGCTCATTTCTCCACGCAACGAATCTTGTGCAAATTTTTTGTGCTTTTTTGTAGTCATGAGTGTTTTAAAAATTTCTATGGTTAACCATATTCCTGCCGCAACTAAACCCCATTTTGTATCGTATTGAAAAACTACGTATGTCATGAGTATAAAACATAGGTATTCAGTATAAAAACGTAACGAAAAGAAGTTTTCTTTTAGTTTTTTTATTAATAACTGTACATATTGCTTTCGGTTTTGTCTACGTTTTTCTTCTTCTAATTCTTTAAAACCTTTGTTGTTTGAAAATATTCCAGAAAAAAGTACTACTGTTTTATCTCTATTTAATAAATGACGTTCTTGAATATCATTTCCAAAAGCAACTGTTACTTCCATTAATGCTTCATCAAAAGAAAGTTCGGTTGTCGCTATTTTTTCTTCAATGGCTTCAATAAAGTGATCCAAAAGCTCAATACGAACGTCCCAATAGCTTACACCACTTCGTTGTAAATATTCATCAATGGTTTGTATTTCGTCTTTTGTAAGTTTCATGTTTTCTATTGTGTTCCGTTGTTTCGGTTTTGGATTTATTTGTACTTTTTTATTTAAAATTCAACATTTACCATTTATAATTGACTTTGTTGATTTGTTGATTTCGACTGCGCTCAATGTGACAGTTGTTTGTAAAACAACCTATTTCTCAATACTCAATACTAGTATCTAATTACTTTTTCAATTATTCTATACTCCATTTGGCATTTACCAACGTGTGCATGTTTCGGATGTAATCTTCTAATTCTTTCAATTTGCTCACCGTTTCTTTGCTTCCTTTTTCGGTAAGCTTGTAATATTTGCGCAAGCGATTGTCTACTTTGGCAACTTCAACATCAAGCAATTCTTCCGCTTCAAGTTTGTGTAATGCTGGATATAACGCACCTTCCGTAATGTTGAGTTCTCCATTGGTGATTTCTTTTACCTTTTGCGTAATTTCATATCCATACATTTTTCCGTTCTCTTCCAAGAGTTTTAAAATGATTGTATGCAGGCTTCCTTTGTAGAGTTTTGAGTTTCCCATGGTTTTATTTCTTATTCAAATATATACATAATTTTCTTATGCATAAGTTTTTTAGGTATAATTTGTTGTCAATTCCCTTTAAAAGCCTTGTTTGTTTGTTTATTTTTGCAGAATTATTCGCAAATTGCGATCATTTTTATTAAAATAGATTACACAATGTCAGATTTTCGTCAGTTAGAAGTACGTCATATTCATAGAGAAACACCAAGCGCTGTAAGTGTTGAATTTACCATTCCAGCCGCTTTAGAACCTGAGTTTTCTTTTAAATCAGGACAATATATTACGATTAAAAAAACCTTTGATGGTGAAGAAATTCGCAGAGCATATTCATTGTGTTCTACGCCAAAAGAGAATAGCGTAAAAGTTGCCATTAAAGAAGTAACTGATGGAACGTTTTCTACATATGCCAACCGAGAGTTAACCGTAGGAACTGTTTTGGAAGTGCATCCGCCAGAAGGAAAGTTTTTATATACACCTTCTTCTCATAAAGGAGCTTTGGCTTTGTTTGCCGCTGGTAGTGGAATTACACCAGTTATGAGCATTTTGAAAACTGCTTTGGATTATGGAAATACAGTTGCGCTTTTGTACGGAAATAAGTCTATAGCAGAAACTATTTTTTATGATGAATTGATTGCTTTGACAGAAAAGTATCCTAATTTTTATTTGAAATTTGCATTTAGTCAAACACGTGAAGAGAACGCCTTGGCAGGACGAATTGATGGTGCTTCCGTGAATTATGTTGTTAAGAATCAAATGAAAGACGTTGATTTTAGTCAGTATTATATTTGCGGACCAGAAGAAATGATTCATACGGTTTCAGATACTTTGAAAAGTAATGGTGTTGCTGAAGATACAATTCACTTTGAGTTGTTTACGTCTTCTGCTGAAACCAACGAAGCCGCTGAAGCTGTAACTGGAAAGACAAAAATTTCTATTTTGGTTGATGATGAGGATTTTACATTTGAAATGGACGCAAGCGAAACTATTTTGGATGCCGCTTTGAAGCAAAAAATTGACGCACCGTATTCATGTCAAGGAGGAATTTGCAGCAGTTGTATTTGCAGAGTTACTGAAGGAAAGGCAATTATGGAGAAGAACCAGATTTTAACCGATAGTGAGTTGGAAGAAGGAATGATTTTAGCCTGTCAGGCACATCCAACTACCGCTACGATTGCAGTTGATTTTGATGATATTTAGGCGATGTTAGATGTTAGATGTTAGATGTTAGATGTTAGATGTTAGATGTTAGATGTTAGATGTTAGATGTTAGATGTTAGATGTTAGATGTTAGATGTTAGATGTTAGATGTTAGATGTTAGATGGAATTTAAAAACTAAAACGTCACTTCGAGTGATTTTTGAAAAAAATTGTATCGAGAAGTACTATGAAATAAAAAATAAGCTTGAGATACGAGTAGTAGACAGTGAGGTTTTCTGTCATATTGAGCGCAGTCGAAATAGACAGAAAAGTGTATCAAGAAATGCGCTACAATTCTAAACAATCATAGGAACTCACTAGATTGAATCTTGCAGCATAATTATTTATCAACCACTTCCACAATTTTATCAAAAACTGTTTTTGGTGTAATGGTTTCCATGACGTTTTCGTATCCTTCAGGGTATTTATTTCCGTAGATTGATGTTGGCAATAACGGATATTTTTTGTTGTCGGCTAGTAATGCATTTTCTTTTGGTTGCCCAAATGGATAAAATCCTGCGTATGGATGTGTTATTCCCCAAATGGTGATTACTTTTCGACCAAACATTGCCGCTAAGTGTGCATTTCCAGAATCCATAGAAAGCATAACATCTAAGTTAGAAATAAGCGTTAATTCTTCTTGAAACGTGAATAATCCGGCACAATTGATAACGTTTTTATATGTATTGCTAAGTGTCATTAATTGCTTTTTATCCGAAGGTCCACCAAATAGAATTATTTTGTATTGATTGGTTTCGCTTAGCTTCGCTATAACTTTTTTCATCAATTCAAAAGGATACGTTTTACCTTGAAAAGCGGCAAAAGGTGCAATTCCAATCCATTTTTTTTGATCTTGCCCCGTAAATACTGTTATTTTTTTGGTTAATTCTCGTTGTGCTAATACATCTTCTTTAGTTAATGTTACACTATATCCAATTTCTTTGAAAACATCCGCATAACGCTCGTGTGTAGTCTTTAGTTGTTTAAACTGCTTGTCTTTTGTACGAGTTAGTGCTTTTTTGTCTGCTCTTCCTTTGTCTATTTTACAAACTTTGAAACCACCTATTTTGAAATAGATTCCTAAAAGTTTAGATCGCAATACATTGTGCAAATCTGCAACAACATCAATTTGTAATATTTTTAATTCTTTGTAGAGTTTGTAAAGACCTAAAGCGCCTTTGTGCTTTCCTTTTACATCCGCGGTATAAAAAGATACATTTGGAATGTTTTCAAATATAGGTTTTAGAAACGCTCTGGATACAATCGTTATTTTTATAGTTGGGTTTTCGCGAATGATTGCTTTGATAACTGGTACAGTCATAGCAACGTCTCCCATTGCCGAGAGACGTATGACTAGAATGTGTTTCGAAGATGTTGAAGTCATCATGTGATGCTTTGTTTCTTTGAGACGTATGTTATTTGTTTTTGTTGTAAAGTACTGGATTTAGATCATCGTCGTTGTACATTTTCATCTGTTTGTAGACTTTCATGTATTTGTCACCATTTTCGACGTCAGCAATTAGTTGATCAATTGCTGTAGAAAGATCAACACGTTGTTCTAGTAAGATGTTTAATTTTGTTTGGCATTTTGCTCTGTGTGCATCAGAAGCATCTGTACGTTCCGCTTCTTCTTGCATGTGGTATATTTTTAAGGCAAGAATTGATAATCTGTCTAATGCCCAAGCTGGACTTTCAGAGTTGATTGTAGCATTTTCTTTTACACTTACATCATTATATTTTTGAAGAAAGTAACTGTCAATATACTCAACAGTATCTGTTCTGTCTTGGTTTGAAGCATCAATGTCACGCTTTAGTTTTAATGCGGCAACAGGATCAATGTTTGGATCTCTAATTATATCTTCATAATGCCACTGAACTGTATCAATCCAATTTTTTCTGTACAATAGATGCTCTATTTTATCTTTTGCATATGGGTTTTCAAACGGTTGATTAACATCATCAACAACGTGATATTTTTCAATGCTTTCTTGGAATATTTTATTTGCCAGATTACTAAACATAATTCGTGTATTTTGATGCAAATATACGCTAATATTTGATTTAGCACATGAAATATGAATGATGCATCTTATAGCAAGTGTTACACGTTAAAATTAAGCAAGTGCTACGGATTAGATAGCAATTGAGTGTTAGTAAATGCTACCAATAATATCATTACGAGAAATTCTTCATCTCGGAATAATCTGTAATTTAACGTGAGTTCGATATAACTTTTACAAAATTAAAATTTAAGGATTATTGAGAATTTTAATATAATAATATGATTTTCAAATATTTACTTTCGTTTTCTTTGTTTGCACAAAGAATACTGAATCAAGTTCAGCACAGGCTTCAACAAAACAAAGTGCGCTTTTAGCTCATACATTCTTATTTTCAATTTTGGTATTCATGAATATAAACATTTCCAGAGGTATTTTTAGTTTTTCTTTTTGTGAAAAACTAAAACCGCACGAATTTTTCTATTTCAAATTAATGAGTTCATGAATTTTTGATTTCCAAGGTTTCAAAAATTTTTAACGAAAAAATCCTGCTATCCAGCAGCATTAGTTCAACTTGCAATTTTAAGTGCGTCTTGAAGACTTCTTATGAATTCAGATTTTCAAGAAAAATAGGATTTCTAAACAAATTCTAGTTTCAAAGAAAAAATCCTGCTATCCAGCAGCATTAGTTCAACTTGCAATTTTAAGTGCGTCTTGCAGACTTCTTATGAATTCAGCTTATTAATAAAAATAGGATTTTCAAACAAATTCTAGTTTCAAAGAAAAAATCCTGCTATCCAGCAGCATTAGTTCAACTTGCAATTTTAAGTGCGTCTTGCAGACTTCTTATAAATTCAGCTTATTAATAAAAATAGGACTTTCAAACAAATTCTAGTTTCGAAGAAAAAATCCTGCTATCTAGCAGGATTAGTTCAACTTGCAATTTTAAGTGCGTCTTGCAGACTTCTTATGAATTCAGATTTTCAAGAAAAATAGGATTTCTAAACAAATTCTAGTTTCGAAGAAAAAATCCTGCTATCCAGCAGGGTTAGTTCAACTTGCAATTTTAAGTGCGTCTTGCAGACTTCTTATGAATTCAGCTTATTAATAAAAATAGGACTTTCAAACAAATTCTAGTTTCGAAGAAAAAATCCTGCTATCTAGCAGGATTAGTTCAACTTGCAATTTTAAGTGCGTCTTGCAGACTTCTTAAAATTGAGTTTCACTAACAAAAAAAGCCGCTTTACAGCGGCTTTTCTTTGAGGTTGGGGATTGCAGTTTGTTATCTTTTTACAAATTTCTTACTTGCAACTTTATTTCTTGACCCGAATTTTACATAGTACATTCCTGGTCGTAATCTTTGTACGTCTACTTTCAACTCTCCTCCAAATGAGGTAGCTGTAGTATTCATTACTTTGTATCCTCTGTCATTGTATATTTCAACAGTAACATCTCCACTAAACTCATCTGCATTGATAGCAATTTCTCTTACAGTTGGGTTTGGATATAATCTTAATCTTGAAGATACATCTACTGGCGCTGCAGTAGCTGCTTGAATGTTTTCTCCATTAGTGATTAATCCTGTGTTTGTTGCTACTCCATTTCTTGGTGTTCCGATAAAGTCAATTTCGTCAATACCGAAGTTTACACCATAAGTATCACCTGTTATTGTTGTTGGATATACTCCATCAGGATTTGCAGTTCCTGTATCTGGATCGTATGTTGCTGTGTATGTTAATAGTGGTGGATTTCCAGCTGGAATTACAACTCTAATAAATACTAGTTCATCATCTGGTACATCACTTATAGAATAGTTAGGATTTGCAAAATCAAATAATCCGTTAGATGTAACTGTAAAGGCAATTAATGCATCTAAGTTAGCATCAAATGTTCCAGACCCGTCAGTATCAATATAGATTTCTACTGCTAAACCGTCTATTGATCCTTCTCCTGGATCAGCAACACCGTTTCTGTTATCATCATCAAATACAACACCTGTTACTAGGAATAGGTTTGACGTGATGTTAATTCCGAAGTTTGCATTTGTAATGTTATTGTTTACACTTGAAATAGCTATTGATCCTGGTGTAGTGTATGTTCCGTTTGATGGTAATACAGGTTGTACAATAACATTTAATACATTTACTCCTGTGAATGTGTAAGCTCCTGTAGAAGATGTTGGTACTGTAGCGATTGGAAGATCTAGTAAATCAATAACTCCATTTCCATTTAAGTCAGTATAAAGTGTTACGTTCACATTGCTTAATACTAACTCTGATGAATCTTTAATTTGGTTTGCATTGTCATCATCCCAAACTAATCCGCTAATACTGTAAAGAATTACTAGTTCTCTATTAATTCCAAAGTTAACAGTTGTTGATACACCTGAACTTAACCCTACACTTACTGGTGTTGTAGGCGTGTATTGGAACGTTGCTGTTCTTGGTGGAACTGTTGCTTGTATTACTACAAATATATCAGTTAAACCTACGAACTGGTAGTTTCCATCTCTGTCACTTACAGTTTGTAATAATAAAGGCTCACCTCTATCAACTCTTCCATTTTGGTTTAAGTCATTGTATAAACTAACTGTAATGTTAGATATTCCTCCTTCAGAATCTTTAAGACCATTTTCGTTATCATCATCAAATACATTTCCTGCAATTGAATAGGTAGCGGTTTGCTGGTTGATACCAAAGTCAACACCAGTTACATCTGTATTTACTGAGTTTGTTATTATTACATCTGCAGTTGTTAATGCATATACGAAACTACTTGTATTTGCTGGTACAGTTACTTGAACTAGTGTAGAAGCTACAGTTACATTTGTGAAACTGTATGTTCCGTCACTTGCACTTGTAGTTGATCCAATTGCTGTATCACCTGCTCCAACTCTTCCGTCGTTATTGTTATCAGCATATAATGTAATTGTTACACTTCTTAAGAAGCCTTCACCTGCATCAATTGCTCCGTTTGTATTGTCGTCATCAAATACAGTTCCAGAAATATTGTAGTTGATTGTTAATTCACGGTTGATACCGAAGTTAACTCCTGTTACATTAGTGTTTGTAGAACCTGTTACTAATACATCTGCAGTTGTTAATACATATGTGAATGATGCATTATCTGCTGGTACAGTTACCTCAACTAATGTGTTACGTTCTGTCACAGCAGTAAAGCTGTATGTTCCGTCACTTGCACTTGTTGTTGTTCCAATTACTGTATCACCTGCTCCAACTCTTCCGTTGTCATCAGTATCAGCATATAATGTAAGTGTTACACTTCTTAAGAAGCCTTCACCTGCATCGATTGTTCCGTTTGTATTATCGTCATCAAATACAGTTCCAGTAATGTTATAGTTGATTACTTGAGCTTTGTCAATTCCAAAATTAACTCCAGTTACGTCTGTAATAACTGATGTAGTATCTTGTGATCCAGGAGTTGTAAGCACATATGTAAATGTTCCCGTGTTTGTTGGCACTGTTACAGCAACTATAGTGTTTTCTACTGTTACATTTAAGAAGCTATAGTTTCCACTCATTGAGTTTGTTACAGTTGTTCCGATTACAGTATCTCCAGCATCAATAACACCATCGTTATTGTTGTCAGTATATAATGTAAGTGTTACAGCTCCTATAGATCCTTCTCCCATTCCTTTTATACCGTCTCCGTTGTTATCATCAAATACAGTTCCTGAGATATTGTAGTTAACTACTTTGATTTCGTTAATTCCAAAATCTAATCCAGTTACATCATTAATTGTAGACGTAGCTGCTTGCGTGTTAGATGTTGTTAACACATATGTGAATGTAGCTGTGTTTCCTGGAGTAGTAACTACTGCAAGCACATTTTCATTTGTAATGTTTGAGAAGCTATATGTTCCATTTACTCCAGTTGAAGTTGATACTAATGTTGTATCCGCAACATCTAAAACACCATCTGCATTGTTATCAGCATATAATGTAATGTTGATTCCGTCTAAAAGACCTTCTCCAGCATCTAGTGTTCCGTTTTCGTTATCATCATCAAATACAGTTCCTGAAATGTTATAGTCAATAACTTGTACTTCGTTGATTCCAAAGTTGATTCCTGTTACATCTGTTGTTGTTGAGCTAGTGTTTAACTCTCCTGCAGTTGTTAATGTGTATGTAAATACTCCATTGTTTGTTGGTACTGTTACTGCTACTACTGTGTTTTCTACAGTAACGCCTGGGAAGCTATATGTTCCGTCTACTGCGGATACAGCACTAGAGATTACTGTATCTCCTGCATCAACAATTCCGTTTGCGTTTGCATCAGCATATAATGTTACTGTGATGGCATCTAAGTCATCTTCTCCAGCATCTTGTGCTCCACTTTCGTCATTATCATCGTATACATTTCCTGAGATATTGTAATCAATAACTTGTACTTTATTGATTCCGAAATCTAATCCGTTTACGTCTGTAGTTGTTGAGCTAGCTGCTAACGTTCCTGCAGTTGTTAATGTGTATGTGAAGTCTCCTGTATCAGTTGGTACTGTTACAGCTACTAATGTGTTTTCTGTAGTAACGTTTGAGAAACTATATGTTCCAGCAACGCCTGTGTTTGTTGAAGATATTACTGTATCTCCACCATCTAAAGCACCATCGTTGTTGTTATCTGCATATAATGTTACAGTTACTGCATCTAAACCAGCTTCTGTATCGTTTACTCCGTTTGCATTGTCATCATCAAATACAGTTCCTGAAATGTTGTAGTCAATAACTTGTACTTCGTTGATTCCAAAGTTGATTCCTGTTACATCTGTTGTTGTTGAGCTAGTGTTTAACTCTCCTGCAGTTGTTAATGTGTATGTAAATACTCCATTGTTTGTTGGTACTGTTACTGCTACTACTGTGTTTTCTACAGTAACGCTTGGGAAGCTATATGTTCCGTCTACTGCAGATACAGCACTAGAGATTACTGTATCTCCTGCATCAACAATTCCGTTTGCATTTGCATCAGCATATAATGTTACTGTGATAGCATCTAAGTCATCTTCTCCAGCATCTTGTGCTCCACTTTCGTCATTATCATCGTATACATTTCCTGAGATATTGTAATCAATAACTTGTACTTTATTGATTCCGAAGTCTAGTCCGTTTACGTCTGTAGTTGTTGAGCTAGCTGCTAACGTTCCTGCAGTTGTTAATGTGTATGTGAAGTCTCCTGTATCAGTTGGTACTGTTACAGCTACTAATGTGTTTTCTGTAGTAACGTTTGAGAAACTATATGTTCCAGCAACGCCTGTGTTTGTTGAAGATATTACTGTATCTCCACCATCTAAAGCACCATCGTTGTTGTTATCTGCATATAATGTTACAGTTACTGCATCTAAACCAGCTTCTGTATCGTTTACTCCGTTTGCATTGTCATCATCAAATACAGTTCCTGAAACGTTGTAGTCAATAACTTGTACTTGGTTGATTCCAAAATCAACTCCTGTTACATTCGTATTGATTGAATCAATAGCTTGTGTTCCTGGCGTTGTTAATGTGTATGTAAAGTTTCCAGTATTTGTTGGTACTGTTACCGCAACAAGTGTGTTTTGAATACATACATGAATAAAGCTGTATGATCCGTCTGTTCCAGAAGTTGTAGTCGTAATTACTGAATCTCCGTTATCTAAAACGCCATCAGCATTGTTATCAGCATATAATGTTACTGTAACATTGTCTAATCCTGCTTCACCGTTTTCTAAAGTTGCATTTTCGTTGTCGTCATCATAAACAGTTCCGAAAATATCATAGTTTACTAAGATTTGCTCTTCGTTAATTCCAAACTTAACTGTTACATCGTTTGTTGATCCTGTTACAGATACAATTTCAGAAGTTGTTGATGTATATGTTGTTGTGTTTGTATCATTTGGAACAGTTACTTGTACTAAAGTGTTTGCTACTTGAACGTTATTGAAAACATAGTTTCCTGTAGCATCTGTATTTTGACTTCCAATTACAGTATCTCCAGCATCTAAAACACCATCTGCATTGTTATCAGCATATAATGTTACTGTAATACCATCTAATTTAGTTTCTCCTTGTCCACCGTTAAAGTTTCCGTTTTCGTTGTTATCATCAAAAACAAAACCTTCAATCTTATAAGATACAGGAGGCGTTAATCTAATATAATCAGAAGCATCTGTAATTTTACCAACATCATAACTGTTTAATCCAGTAATTTCATTTAGTGACCCTAATTGAATGCTGTTGTATGTTCTTAAATTTGATGGAGCCGTATAACTTTGCACAAAACTTTTTGTTGTACAAGATGTATGTGGGCATCCATAGTAATAGGAAGTATTACACTGTCTTTTGTTTTTTAATAATTGAAGTGCGCTGTGCTTATCTTTTGCCATTTGAGCGTATACATCTTCATTGTTAGCCCAGTCATATCTCTTGCTATTGAAGTTGTAAGCTTGTACTTGATAAGAAGTAGCCGCGTATAATTGACCGTTGTCATCAACTGCGATATCTCCAAGTTCTCCTCTGTATAAGAAACTAGAATATCCCCAATTGTCATATACTGGTGTTCCGTTAGATACAGAAGATGTCTGTCCTGAAGCATCAGATAATCCATTAAAAGAGATTTCTAATAAGTACATTCTGTTGTTGTAACTACTGTTGTAGTAGTTATAAGAACTGTGCTCAGCATTTGAGGTTCCTCTTTGCTGTAACGTGTCATCAGCTGTAGCATCAGCAGGTAAGTCTTCTTCAGGAATGTAGTCACTAAGTAACTCACTTTCTGTATTTCCCGCTAGATCGTCAATAATTTCGAAATCTGCAGCAGTTTCTCCATTTCCGCTTCTTCCTCCATTGTCAGTTTCGTCAGATTCCGCAGTAGATGAGTTTCGTACAACTGGTCCATAAACAAGCGTTAAGTTAGACGCTGTTCCCGCCGATCTCAGATTGTTTGGCAATTCATCTTTCGGGTTTGTATTTCCAGAACTGTTACCTCTATGGTAGTAACAATTTGTAGGATATTCCATTGCGAAATATAATTTCCCGTTGTAGAAAGTTGCGCCACCAGAAGCTAGACCTCTAGAAGAATTTGCATGACCTGTATACGTAAAGTAATGTCTAACAGATCCAAAATTTTTGTGTGTATTTGTGTACACATTGTAACCATATATCGTCCAGTTGTATCTAGAGATATGGTTAGAAACGTAAAAAATCCATCCTGTAGTGTTATCACTAGCGATGGAGTTAATTTCGTTTACATAAGGTGATGTTGCCAACAACGTAGCTTGGTACGTGTTCATGTCGAGCGTGTAAATTCTTTTTCCTGCTGAAATGATAACGGAGTTATCACCAGTAGTCATAATTTCATTCTCGACAACATTTTCGCTTGAGGGCATTGAGTTCGCGAAAACATTTGTCAGTCCTAATAAGGCGGTTAGGACCAAAAGAGTAATTTTAGTCTTCATTGATTTGCTGTTTAGTTACTATTTATATATGACCATTTTATATAAATAGGAAAAATTAATAATAAGTTTGGGGTGAGCGGCTTAATTCTCGAACACAAAAATATTTGGAATAATTCTAAAAAACAGACAACGGGTTTTCTTTTAGATAAAACGTCATTAAAATCGAGAAAAAGCATGATAAGAAATATTTTTCCTACGACTTTGTAAGCAAAAACCGTATTCATTTTACGGTTTACCAGTTTATTTCAGATAAAAATTAAATCCAAAACTAACAATCATTAGTAAAACTAGTAAAATATTGCTTACCCTTTTGTTTTCTATATTTTCAAGAACATTTGCCGTAGAAATGGCTAATGGAAATAGGAGTAATAACTCAGTATTGTCAGTATCGTTTTTAGCAAATAAAACATACGTAATACCTATAAAAAACAGCATATTAGTTAATAAAAAAGAATTTCTTTTTTGAGAAGAATACGTTTTAATTTTTAGAAAAAAGATTACAATACTGACGCAAAATAGTAAAGTTATTAGCAAATGCAACCCTATTCGCTTGTAATTCTCTAATGGATACTCAATTTTTATGTCAAATTGGAAAAGCGGATTTGTCAGTATATGTTGGTCTGTAAAATATACATAAGACAGATATATAGTTATGATACTAAAAAATCCAACAAACGGCACTAACCAATTTCTATAATCACTAGACACATAAACCAAGATAGCTATGTATATAATAAAAAGGTACACAACAATCCAAGAATCAAATAGCAATGCTATTGTGATGTACATAGAAGCATCAAATAGTTTCTGCTTCACACTGTGTAAAGATCGTAAACTTATAATTCTTCTAAACGCAAGTAGTAAAAATACATGGATACAAACGATAAGTAAGTGTTCAAATATTGTTGGAAAAAAACCTATAAAAAGTGTGACAATTAGTAGTGCATAATCGTTTTGTTGTGTGAGATCGTTCTTCTTTACGATAAAATCTACCATAAATAAAGAAAATAGTACTAGAAATACGATCGGAACTTGTAAAGTTAACATGTCCAAACTAAACTCCTTACCACCTGAAAATAAGTAGATTACAAAGTATATTAAGACGATTCCCGAACAGAGAATAAAATTTATTGGTTTAGATTTCCCAAAAACGCTTGTTATCATTTTAGGTTTTTATATTTTTGTAGTGTAAATATAATACGATTTATCCATGAAAAACTTTTTTGAAGGAATTGCTAGCTTTTCTGAAAACACACTTTTAGCTCCATTTGAATCTTTACGTGCACTGGAATTAGAAAGTTGGGCAACTGCAAATACACTGAATTGGATTTTTATGTTAATTGGAGCTGCAGCTATGACATACTGGGTTTTACAATTAAAGAAATTCAACGATAATAACGAGGAACGTAAAGACGTATCGGCACATTCTTATTTATAAGTCAAAACCGATATCTTTTCTATAATACATCTTATCAAAATGTAACTTGTGTATGTTTTGATAAGATTTTTTTATGGCTTCTTCGTACGTATTTGCCTGTGACGTAATTGCAATCACTCTTCCTCCATTGGTGACTACGTTTCCATCAACAAGTTTTGTTCCTGCATGAAATACAATAGAATCTTCAATAGTTTCTATGCCTGTTATTTCTTTTCCTTTTTCATATGCTTCCGGATATCCGCCAGAAACAACCATTATGGTCGTTGCCGCTTCTTCCTTTATTTGTAATGAAACTTCATCTAGTTTTTGATTTCCCACTGCTTTGAATAATTCAACCAAGTCGTTTTCCAATCTAGGAATAACAACTTCCGTTTCCGGATCGCCCATTCGCACGTTGTATTCTATCACAAACGGATCGTTTCCAACTTTGATCAATCCAATAAAAACAAATCCTTTGTATGGCAAGTTGTCTTTTTGAAAACCGTCAATCGTTGGTTGTATGATGCGAGTTTCTATTTTTTCCATAAATTCCGCATCTGCAAACGGAACTGGCGATATTGCGCCCATTCCACCTGTATTTAATCCAGTATCACCTTCGCCAATACGTTTGTAATCTTTGGCTGTGGGAAGCGTTACATAGTTTTTTCCATCTGTAAGTACAAAACAACTCAATTCAATTCCGTCTAAAAATTCTTCAATGACAACTTTGGTACTTGCTTCACCAAATTTTGCATCTACTAACATTTCTCTAAGCGAATTTTGCGCTTCTGCTAAGTCTTTTATGATTAATACACCTTTTCCAGCCGCCAAACCATCTGCTTTTAGTACATATGGCGATTTTAACGTTGTTAAAAATTCGCAACCAGCTTCTACCGTTTCTTTGCTAAAACTTTCATATGCCGCCGTTGGAATGTTGTGACGCATCATAAATTTTTTGGCAAATTCTTTACTTCCTTCTAACTCTGCCGCTTCTTTTTGCGGGCCAATTACATGAATACCTTTCAGTACTTCATCGTTCAAGAAATAATCGTGAATTCCGTTTACCAATGGATCTTCTGGACCAACAACTACAATGTCTATATTGTTTTCTTTTGAAAATGCGCCAATTGCGTCAAAATCGTTTACGCTCATTGCTACATTTTTAGCAATGGAGGCTGTTCCTGCATTTCCTGGTGCAACGAAAAGATTGTTTAGTAATGGACTTTGCGCTAGTTTCCATGTTAATGTATGTTCTCTTCCGCCTGATCCTAAAACAAGAATGTTCATAGTTGTGTTGTTTGTTGTGGTTTTATAAAGAAATGTTCTATTAAAAATCGAAGTAAATATAAACTCGATTTGAAAGCCCCAAATTTAAGCGCCTTTCTGTAAATAGTATAATTGTATTTTAATAAATTTAGTTTATTGGACGAAATTGAATTTTCGCGTACCCGATATTTTGCCAACGGTTCTGCAATACTGTACGCAAATCCTACTTTTTTAATTAATAGTAGCCACAATGCCCAATCTTGGCGTTTGCGAATATTTGGCATGTATACTTTGCCCAATGTTTCCGCATTGTAAATTCCCGTAAGGTTGCCAACATAGTTGCTTTTGAGCATTTTAGAGAAATTTACTTTTGGCAACGCTTTTACCATTTTTCCCAATGATTTTCCTGCTTCATCCATTAATTCATAGCTTGAAAAACATACTTGAATGTTTTCCTTTTGCATAAAAGCAATTTGTTTGGAAAGCTTTTCAGGCATCCATAAATCATCTGCATCTAAAAATGCAATATACCTTCCAGAAGCTTTTTCTATAGCGGTATTTCGCGCTACAGCGGCACCTGAATTCGTTTCTAATACAGAAAACTTAATTCTATTGTCTAATTCAGTATATTTTTTAAGAATTTCTACCGTTTTATCTGAAGATGCATCATCTACAATAACCAATTCCCAGTTTGCATACGTTTGCGCGCGCACTGACTGTATTGTTGCTGCAACAAACAATTCGGCATTATAGGTTGGTGTAATGACAGAAACTAACGGTTGCTGCATAATTAGTATGCCTTTTTTTCTCCTTTGAGAATGTTAACGATTGTTTCAAAGATAATTTTAATGTCTAAGAATAACGACCAATTTTCAATATAAAAAATATCATATTTAATACGATTGATAATGTCTTCATCGTTTCTAATTTCGCCTCTATATCCTTTTACTTGTGCCAATCCTGAGATACCTGGTTTTACACTGTGGCGAAATACAAAGTTATATTTATCAATCTTTTTAGCATATGCTTTTGTATATGGAATCATGTGTGGTCTTGGTCCAACTACAGACATATCGCCTTTTAGTACATTGAAAAATTGTGGCAATTCGTCAATACTCGTTTTACGGATGAAACGACCAATTTTTGTCACCCGCGAATCTTCTTTTTTTACATGCTCATAATCTGAACCTTTGGTATTGTGCGTCAACGAACGAAACTTGTAACAGGTAAATTCCTTGTAATTGATTCCATTACGAATGTGCTTGTAAAAAATTGGTCCTCTAGATTCTAGCTTTATGAGTATTGCCATGAGTGGAATAAACCACCAAAGAAGAAAAATGATGATTAACAACGAAAATACAATGTCAAATGCACGTTTAATACCTCGATTTAAATTGTTGTTAAGTGCCACTTCCTGAATGGAAAGTACAGGCAAGTAATTATAGTAATCCGTTTTGAGGCGTTTTGAAAATAGCTTTTTTGTATTTGGTATAAATTTAATGTTGATTCTGTTCATACTTGCGTATTTTACATAATCATTTACATCTTTTTCGGTAAGTTCGTCAATAGCGCAATATATTTCGTCAATTCCTTCTTCTTCTTCAATATATTTAAAACTGTCTTCTATTGTTCCTGTAATTCCTTCTTCTTTTTTATTACTGAATAATGCTAGTAATTTGTATCCAAGTTCTTTGTTGTTTCTGAATAATCGTTCTAATTCTTGCGCGCCCGAATTTCCTCCAATAATGATAACACGTCGAATGTTTCCATCTAAAACTGCTCTGAATTTTTTTAAACCATAATACCCAATTATTTTGACCAAACCAATAATTCCAAAGCTTGTCATTAGGTATTTAAATGTTACAAATGCCTGAACATCAATACTTCTAAAGATTCCAATAAACGCGTATATAATTAATGTATACGCCAATAATTGTTTAATGAGTAAGGATAAAATATGCAGAACCGACGTGAATCGGTATACATTATAAAATTTTAAAAAGAAGGTTGATAATGGCCAAAAAACAATCGTATATAAGATGAAAAGTAAGTGTTTATTGTTCCAAAATGACGAATCGAAAAAGTATAAGTTTTGATCGTTAAAATCGAAAAATAAAAACACAAAGATATTAATGACACACAAATCAAAGACCACAAAAAAGGGTCTTAATAGCCACGAATATCTTCCTCTAATATGCATGCTTTACATTCTTGTATAGGTTGAAAAATCTTTATGCTCTTTTTTGAAAAGCTCTTTTTCTGGTAGTGCTTTGAAGTGATCGTAGGTTTTTTTCATTCCTTCACTACGATTTACTTTTGGTTCCCAATCTAAGATTTCTTTTGCTTTACGAATGTCTGGTTTTCGTTGTAACGGATCGTCTACAGGTAATTCTTTGTAGATTACTTTTTGGGTTGTTCCCGTAAGTTTTATGATTTCTTCTGCAAAATCACCAATGGTTATTTCATGCGGATTTCCAATATTAATTGGCTCTACATAATCGCTCATTAATAGCCTAAAAATTCCTTCTACTTGATCGGTTATGTAACAAAATGAACGTGTTTGTGTTCCGTCTCCAAAAACGGTTAAATCTTCTCCACGCAACGCCTGACCAATAAATGCAGGAATTACACGTCCATCATTCAATCGCATTCGTGGTCCGTAGGTATTAAATATACGAACAATGCGAGTTTCCAAACCGTGAAACCTATGATACGCCATGGTGATGGATTCTTGAAAACGTTTTGCTTCGTCATACACACCACGTGGGCCAATAGTGTTTACGTTTCCGTAATATTCTTCATGTTGCGGATGCACTAACGGATCTCCATACACTTCCGATGTAGAAGCTATTAAAATACGTGCATTTTTTTCTTTGGCTAAGCCTAATAAATTGTGTGTTCCTAACGATCCTACTTTTAAGGTTTGAATCGGAATTTTAAGATAATCTATTGGACTTGCTGGCGATGCAAAGTGTAAAATATAATCTAATTTTTCAGGTACGTGTACAAATTTTGTTACATCGTGATGGTAAAACTGAAATTCTTTTAGATGGAATAAATGTTCTATGTTACGAATGTCACCCGTAATCAAATTGTCCATTCCTATAACGTGATATCCTTCGTTTATGAAGCGATCACATAAGTGTGAACCAATAAATCCGGCTGCGCCCGTAATTAGAATTCGTTTCATTGTGTTGTTGGTTGTTTTGGAATTATATAACTTCTTTTCGACCAATAGAAAAATAGGTGAATCCTTCTTTTTCCATGTCTGCTACGTCATATAAGTTTCTTCCGTCAAAAATAATTGGTTG
The DNA here is from genome assembly GCF_965283645.1 of Kordia sp. GTDB lineage: Bacteria > Bacteroidota > Bacteroidia > Flavobacteriales > Flavobacteriaceae > Kordia. The sequence goes on from NZ_CBDIPG010000001.1 coordinate 3,098,496, forward strand.
ATTTAAATGCGCTCTTAATTTACTAAAATTTGGTGTTCTAAAGATGCTCCATTCTGTACAAATAATCAACGCGTCAGTGTTTGCAATTGCGCCGTACATACTGTCTGCATATTCCAGTTTGTCACCAAGTTTTGCTTTTACATTGTCCATTGCTTCTGGATCAAATGCTTTTATTTTTGCGCCTCTGGCTAATAATTCATCAATAATATATAATGATGGAGCTTCACGAATATCGTCCGTTTCTGGCTTAAATGCCAATCCCCATAAGGCAATTGTTTTTCCTGATAAGTCGTCCCCTAAATGTGAAACTACTTTCGGAATTAACGCCGTTTTTTGCTTGTCATTTACATTGATAACTGCATCTAGTATTTGGAAATTGTAATTGTTGTCTTTTCCCGATTTGTGCAAGGCTTTTACATCTTTTGGAAAGCACGAACCTCCATATCCAATTCCTGGAAATAGGAAACGTTTTCCAATACGAGAATCTGTTCCCATACCAATGCGCACTTTATCAACGTCTGCGCCTACTTTTTCACAAAAGTTTGCAATCTCGTTCATAAATGTAATTTTAGCCGCTAGGAATGAGTTGGAAGCATATTTTGTTAGTTCTGCAGACTTTTCATCCATGATGAGTATTGGATTCCCTGAGCGTACAAAAGGTTTATATAAACGCTGCATTAATGCTGTTGCTCTTTCTGAGCTTGAACCAATGACAATACGTTCGGGTTTCATAAAATCGTCCACTGCAAAACCTTCTCGTAAGAATTCTGGATTTGAAACTACGTCAAAATCCACTGTTGCATGTTCTGCTATGACTGCGGTTACTTTTTCGGCAGTACCAACAGGCACTGTACTTTTATCTACAATAACACGGTATGTTGTCATTAGTTTACCAATGTTTTTTGCAACACCTAGTACATATGATAAATCAGCAGATCCGTCTTCGTCTTCTGGCGTTGGCAATGCTAAAAATATAATTTGTCCGTGTGCTAATCCTTCTTCAAGTGAAGTGGTAAATTTTAAACGGCCTGCGTTTATGTTTCGTTCAAAAAGTATGTCTAAATGTGGTTCGTATATCGGAACTTCTCCGTTTTGCATACGTTCCACTTTATGTTTGTCAATATCTACACAAAGTACGTCATTTCCTGTTTCAGCTAGGCACGTTCCCGTCACTAGTCCTACATATCCTGTTCCTACAACAGTTATTTTCATCTATTTCTTTTTTATGTTGCAATTTAATAGTGCTTTTTAGAGAAGTCACCATTACAATTTGATATTTTATTGTATTCTTTTGCTCCTTTTTAGCTTGATTTTTTATCTACTAATTTTTTTACAGGAACATCTTTTTCTTTACGGTCTAATTCTTCATAGGAAGAGTTCATACTCTTGTACTCAGGAACGAGTGCTTTCATTCGTTTTACGACCTCAACTTTGTCAAAAAGTGATGCAGAATCAATTAATTCAGCAATGTTTTTGTTGATAATTTCATAATCATACATTTCGCCACGAGCAATCATAATTTTCTCGTTATACGTTGGTAATGTTGTAGATTTATCATTTAACAACTCTTCATATAGTTTTTCCCCTGGACGCAGCCCAATAATTTTGATATCAATGTCTTTGTTAGGAATAAACCCAGCTAATTTGATGATTTTTTTGGCAAGATCAATGATTTTTACAGCTTCTCCCATATCGAAGATGTAAATTTCTCCACCATGTCCCATCGCGCCAGCTTCTAAAACTAATTGACACGCTTCTGGAATCGTCATAAAGTACCGAATGATATCTGGATGCGTAATGGTTAGTGGGCCACCTTCTGCAATTTGCTTTTTAAATAAAGGTACTACCGAACCGTTTGAACCTAATACATTTCCAAAACGTGTAGTAACGTAATTTGTGGTATAACGTGTGTCACTTTTGAACGTTTCTTGCAACGTTTGCACATATATTTCGGCAATTCGTTTGGAAGCTCCCATAACATTACTTGGGTTTACCGCTTTGTCTGTTGATACTAAAACAAATTTTTCAACTTTATGCTCTAAAGCTGTATCCGCAACATTTTTGGTTCCCATTACATTTGTAAAAATAGCCTGAGACGGATTGTCTTCCATTAACGGAACATGTTTGTATGCCGCCGCATGATAGACTACTTGCGGCTTGTATAACCCAAAGATATTGCCTAGTTTTTCTTTATCGCGTACATCTGCAATAACCGCTTCAAAGTCTAACTCTGGAAATTTAGATTTTATTTCCATTTGTATTTGATACAACGGAGTTTCTGCCTGATCAACAATGATGAGTTTTTGTGGTTTGTAGTTGGCAACTTGTCGTGCAATTTCACTTCCAATTGATCCTGCGCCACCAGTTACTAATATACGTCTGTTGTATAATTCTTTTGCAATTAGTTTATTGTTTAGTACAATTGGTTCTCTTTCGAGTAAGTCTTCAATTTGAACATTTTGTATTTGTTGTGCAAGGTTGACATTTTCTTTGTCTTCCATGTCTGAGACAATAGGCGCACGTAATACTTTTAGGTTATGTTCTAAACATTCATCAACAATTTTGATACGTTCTTCTTGCGTTATAGATTGATCGGCTAAGATGATCGCATTGGCACCATACGCACGTAAGATTACAGATAGTTTTCGTTTGTAATGAATAATTGGTAATCCTAAGATTTCTTTACTTTGGTTTTTTCCTTTTTTGTCAATAAAACCAATGAGTTTGTAACGTACAGGACGTTCTACTTTTAGCGCATTTGATATGGCAATTGCATTGGCATCAATTCCGTAAATCATGACACTGATGCGTTCTTCTTTGGTTGCATAGTCAAAGTATGCTTCAAATACTTGTTTTACTAATACTCTAAAGAGCAATAGAAACGAGAACGACATTACAAAGTAGATAAATAGTTTTGGCGTTAGAAATAACGGATCGCCATTTATGATTAAATGTGAATAGTTTACTACGAGTAATGTGATGAGTGTTGCCAGTGAAGCTAAGAAAAACTTAATGGCATCTATGAATGTTGAGTGACGAATAAGACCTGCATACGTTCTAAAAAAGATAAAGAACAGTAAGTTGGTTATTAAAATTAGACCTGCTCGTGGTGCTAATCCTAAAAACGTTTCTGATGCATGCGCATTTAGATCGCTGATATTGATATTATTTACAATAGCACTTGTAAGCAATAGTGCAACACAACAAATAAACATATCAAAACATAAAATTAGCCATCTTGGTAAATACCCTATGTTTTTAAAATCAATACGTTTTTTACTTGATTTTAAAACTTGTTTTAAAGCTTCTCTTATTCTTATCAAATTCAATACCTTCATCTTCTCAAAAACAGATTCTTAAATTTTAGCATACAAATTACTTAATTTATTTGTTTCTATGCTAGAAAACTCGCCATTACTTCTACAATTCTTTGTTTTTCTTGTGTTGTCAAATTTGATCCCGAAGGCAAACACAATCCTGAATTGAACAGGTTTTCACAAAAATTTGTACCATAATACGTATACTTTGCAAATATAGGTTGTAAATGCATAGGTTTCCAAAGTGGTCGCGTTTCTATATTTTCTTTTTGCAATGCCAAGCGTATATCTTCACGATTGAATGCTACTTTGGTTTCATCAATAGTAATACATGTAAGCCAATAATTTGATTTACAATAACTTGCATGCTCTTGAAATACCGTAACTCCTTCCACATCTTTAAAAATGTTTTTATAGAATTGGTTTACTTCTCTGCGCAAAGCCACATGTTTTTCCAAAACTTTCATTTGTCCTCTCCCAATTCCTGCAATTATATTGCTCATGCGATAGTTGTATCCAATTTCAGAATGTTGGTAGTGCGGTGTTTTGTCTCTTGCTTGCGTTGCTAAGAAGATTGCTTTGTTTTTTATTGCTGTCGTTTTACAAATAATAGCGCCACCGCCAGAAGTTGTAATTATTTTGTTCCCATTAAATGATAATGCGGCGAAGTCACCAAATGTTCCGCAATGTTGTCCTTTGTAGGTAGATCCTAATGATTCTGCGGCATCTTCAATAAGTGTAATTTTGTATTGATTGGCTATGGCAACTATTTCGTCCATTTTAGCAGGCATTCCGTATGAATGTACTACAATGATTGCTTTGGGTGTTTTTCCTTTGGAAATACGATCTTTTATGGCAGTTTCTAATGCTTCAGGGCACATGTTCCAAGTTTCTTTTTCGCTTCCTATAAATACAGGAATTGCTCCTTGATATATGATTGGATTTACAGAAGCAGAATACGTCATGCTTTGACATAAAACCTCATCATCACGTGAAATTCCAGCAAGTATTAATGCTAAATGAATTGCCGCCGTTCCTGAGATTGTACATGCAATTTTTACCTCTTTTTGAAGATAACTTTCAAGATCGTTTTCAAAACCTGTCAAATTATCTCCATATACAGATACTTGATTGCTTTCAAGTGCCGCTTGAATGTATGGCAGTTCGTGACCGCTAAGATGTGATGTAGAGAGTGCTATTTTTGACATAGTTATGAAAAAAATGTTTTGAGTATATACCGAATGTCTTTGATAAAACGATATTCCTTAACATATTGTATGTTGATTGCTATTTTTTGTGGCCAGATGATTTCTTTGTTATAGATTTCTGGGTTATTTTGTGTTTTTAATAGTGTTTCTTCATTTCGAAAATGCAAGGTTGCAGGTCCTGTAATTCCTGGCTTTACACTTAGTATTATTGTTGCTTCTCCTTCTAATTTATCTGCAAATCCTGGAAGATCGGGTCTTGGTCCTACAAAACTCATTGTTCCTTCGAGTACATTCCAAAATTGCGGAAATTCGTCTATTTTATAGTGTCTTATTAATTGTCCCAATCCTGAGATATGCGGCGTTTTTTTGACGGCTTCTTTCGGATGAATGGTTTCAATTTTATAGATCGTAAATAGCTTTCCGTATTGACCAACGCGTTGTTGCTTGAAAAATCCGTTTCCGCCAATAAAAATTTTTGAAATAATTGCTGTTAATAGAATAAACCATCCTAAAAGTAACAATCCAGCGCATGCGAAAAAAACATCAAATACTCTTTTTATATTTTTTTCTGCGTTTGTCAAAGTATTTTATTTTGCAGGAGTTGCATCCGTAACTTCATAGTTGGTTGCATAGAAAAAACCATCATTTAATATGATTTCATGATAAACATTGCTTTCTATTTTTTCTTGCGACATGTTTCCTTTCCAAATAATTATTTTTTTGTCACCTCGTATGATGAACGCTCCTGGATAGGGTTTCGTTGTTGCTCTCACTAATCGATCTACCTGATTTACAGACATTGTTTCCGATAGCTCACCATCTTTTGGTTTTCTTCCTTCCCAATAGGTTGCTTTCGATTCGTCTTGTACTTTTCCTTCTACATTGTTGTTTTGTAAGTCAATGAATAACTTTTTTATCAACGTTTCGTGCGCAGTATTTACTTTGTTGTACAACGTTAACGCCGTTTCTGTTGGTTGAATTGGCACTTCTTCTTGTCTGAGAATTAGTCCTGTATCAACACCTACGTCCATTTTAAAAAAGGAAACACCTGTTTTGTCTAATCCTTTGATGATTGCCCAAGGAATGGCAGCTCTTCCTCTTCCTACTGGCAATAGTGTTGGATGCGCGCCAATGGCACCAATATTTGGGGTTTCAATAACTTCTTCCGAAGCTATTTGCGACCAGCCAATGATAAACAACCAATCTATATTATGTGCTTTGATAGCTTCTACCACAACAGCATCATTTACATGATTCGATTTTACAACTGGAATGTTATGCTTTTCAGCAAAATCGTCTACGTAGATTCTTCCCGATTTCTTTTTGGCTTTTTCATCAGGAATAGAGATAATTAAATCTAAGGAACCATTTACGTCATAAATGGCTTCCATACAACTTAATCCTATTTGAACACAGGTAACAAAGGCAAATTTCACACGTTTAAATTTTAGTAATTATTAATACGGTATTTATAAAATTGAGAACGTGTGCAAACGCTACGCTCTCACATTAAAAACTTTAAACATTCTCTTTTGTGAACGTCTTTTTAATATTTGTTAATATTCGTTTCATATTAGTATGCTGGTGGTTTTTTAGTAAAATATATGACGGTTTTAAAAAGAATGAGTATGTCCATTTTTAACGATATTCTGTCTGCATATTCGCCATCAAAGTTGGCTTTTACATCTTCGGGCATGTTGTCATATGAGTTTACTTGTGCCCAACCTGTGAGTCCAGGTTTTAAGAATAATGATTTGTTTTCTCTACGCATAGCAATTAGGTTTTCTTGCGAAGGAATTGGTGGTCGCGGTCCTATGAAACTCATATCGCCTTTTAAGACATTGAAAAACTGTGGCAATTCGTCCAAGTTTGTTCTTCTAATAAATTTTCCGAAAGGTGTAATTTTTAGCTTGTCTTTTTGATGCGATTCTACATTTGGCGTTTTTAAAGGCATGCTTCTAAATTTATAGAACATGAATTCTTTTCCGCCTTTTCCAACACGCATTTGCTTGAAAATAGGTGTTCCGAAATCTTGTAAAAAGATGATTAACGCTATGATAAAGTAGATAGGAATTAATACAATAATTAAGCCTATTGCTACAAGTATGTCTATTAATCTTTTAAATAGTAAAAACATTGTTTTTGTTTAAGGTTCAATGATGTTCATAGCAGTTTGAAATGCTTCACAATAGTGTCGCCCAACTTGCGAACCTCGTAAGGTTGCTAGTGCTTTGATAGCTTCGTCACTTCTTGGATGTGGATACGGGCGCATGACACCTTCATAGGCATATAATGCTTTTAGTTTTTGTGCTACTCCTTTTTCTCCAACTTCTATAAATGTATCTGCTGTAAAGTTTTGTCCGTCTACAGGAAATGCCCAATCGGTTGAAGATGGAATTTCCATGAAATATAATCCTGTTAAGGGTTTGCAGGGTTTTCTTTGGTATAATCTGGCAGCAGCCTGACACGCTTTAGAGGTATGATAATGATCGTTATTTAAGTCGTACGGATGATGTGTAATGATTACATCTGGTTGCACTTGCTCAATAATTCCTTCAATGTATTGCACCAATTCTAAATGCGGAACTGTGTTGAATTTTATGTTCGGAAAATGTCCAAGAATAGGCGCTTCGGCTCCCATAAATTTTTGAGCGTTTGCAGTATGTTCTTTGAGTTCTTCTTCATCTGGTCTGTGCCTTCTTGCATCTACTTTTCCTGATAGGATACAGTTGTATATTTTGTGTCCTTTTTGAGATAATACATAGGAACTTGCGCCAAATCCTAAAGCTTCATCATCGGGATGTGCGGTTACCGTTAAGTATGTTTTTAAGTTTTCCATTATGTTGTTGTCGTATAATTTCTTTCTAGATGTTTTGCTATTAAATATAAAAATATCATTGGAATTATGTTAATAATTAATCCTCCTGAAAAGGCTTCCGTGATGAATATGATTATAAATACTGTTTTGACTAGTGTTGCTTGTTTTGAGAGAAAGTATTTGTAAATAAACCAAAAGTAGAGCGCTATTCCTAAAATTCCTACTGCAAGAAATAAATCAAAGAAACCAAATTCACTTCGGTAACTTGCAAAATCAATGCCTCCAAAGATATAATTGATCGGATTCCAATTGGTTTGAATATAGTGAAGACTTTCTTCAAATAAGATGTTTCTTTTGGAAAAAATAACCGTCACTAAACCATCCGATTCATATAAGTTTTGCCAAAATGGAAATATTTTGATAAATATAGCAATCACAAATTTATGAAACACAATCGCCAAAATTGTTAAGAAACCCATTCCATATAATATCTTTTTCTTTTTTAGGTAGCATAAATGCACTATCACTAGTAGTAATAAGTAGAGAAATATAGCTTTTTTTCCCAGCATAAGTCCTCCTAACAAGAAGAATACTAGCAATCCATATTTTTTAGTTTTTACATATTTAATGTATGCCAAAGAAATGGCAATTGTATACAAATGAATGGATTCACCTGCCAATTCAATGAGTCCCTGATAGCCAAATCTGGTAGTGTACGGATATGATTTGAAGAGCTCCCATTTTGTAATTAATCCTATTCCAATAAAAATTGTGTTGATAATCATGAATCCGTTGAATAGATTCACTAAGCGTTCTGTAAGATTTTCGTTTGTGGTTATTTTTTCATATACACCTACAAAAAACAGGATGTACATGTATTTTATAAAGATGTAAATGTCGCCTCCTTGTGCTTCTTTTAGTAAATTGCTTCCAAATATGGAGTGTTTTTCTATAAGTACGTATTGTCCAATTAAGAAAGATAATCCGAGTATTATTAGAAAAATTAATACTTCTTTTTTAATTTTTAAGAAGATTGTATAGCCTACAAGTATTGCTAGTAATGTGAGTTTTAGAATGGCTTTTACCCTAATATTTGAGTTAGGATCATAAAAGATTTTTACAAGTGGTTCTAATAAAAATAAAACCAAAAAAACTCCATATAGAATATGGTGAATTAGTTGTTTTTTATTTTCTACTTGCGTCATTTATTATTATAAATTTAACCAATCCTTTGGGTGGTTAATTATACTTTTCGGATTCCAGCCCAAAGAACGTGCTTTTTTGTCATTAAATGTCAATGGTTTGGTCATTTTAGTAAATTGCCTTTTGTTGATTGGCATTTTTTTTCGTGTTACTTTTTGAATGACTTCACCTGCAATTGCCATACACCAAACTATGAAATGTGGAATGGATATGGGCTTTTTGAGTTTGTGAAAAGCTGCAATTCTGTCCGATAATTCTTTGAAAGAAGGATGATAACCGTCTGTAAGGTTATAGATTCCGCCTTTTTTCATGATTTCTGGAATAAATGCCGCAACATCACTGGCAAATACCATCGATTTTCTCACATCTCCTTTTCCGATGTTAAAATAATACTTTTTTTGAATTGCATTGATCATCGATTTTAAATTTCCTGGCGGATTGATTCCAAATAGCAATGGTAAACGCAAAATGGTAGTGGTTGTGTTGTGAGCTTTTCCCCATTCTGTCACCATTTTTTCTGCCATTATTTTGCTTTTCCCATACGGTTCAACAGCATTTAATGGTGCATCTTCTGAAATATTATCACCAAAATCGAGTCCGTATACCGAAACCGTACTGATAAATACAAAGTAGGCTGGAGCATTTTGTAACGCTTCTAATACGTTTTGAGTTCCTGTTAGATTTACATCGTAGAATTCTTTCTTTTCAGCTTCCGTTTTTGGAACTACATGCGCTTTTCCCGCCACATGAATAACCAAATCGTATGCTGTTGAAAGTATTGGTACTTCTTTAGAAATGTTCGTTGTAATAGTTGCTGTGTCACCTCTACCAATGGTATCAATATCGTACTGCAAACGTTCCAATTCTTGGATGACGTGTTTTCCTAAAAATCCTGAAGCTCCAGTAACTAATACTTTCATTGTGTTTTGTATTGAAGATGTTTTCTTCCGTTAGTTTTTGAATATAGTATTGAATTTATTCAATATGATTTCTTTACTGTATTCGTTTGCTGCTAACGCTCTGGCATTTTCCGAACGTTTTTTGATTTCGGAAATGTCTGCGTTCGCAATTTTGGTAAGCGTTGCCGCTATTTCTTCTAAATTTCCTGCTTCCGCAAACCAACCAATTTCATGTGCCTGTAATACCAAATGTACTTCCGAGTTTACGTCTCCAATGTAAAAAATTGGTTTTCCAGCCGCTAATAGATTGTAAAATTTGGATGGAACTCCTAAACCATACATATCTTTTTTGAGCGTTACCACACCAATTGTAGCATCAGCCATGAACTTGTCTTGCTCTTCTCGTGGAATCCAACCGTGTTTTTCAATATGTGTTGTGCTGTTGGTTGTCATAAATGTTTCAATATGATTTTCCAACGCGCCACTTCCAATAAACGTGAATGTGTATGCTTCGTTTTCCGTCTTTTTTAAGGCTTCCAACAGTATTTCTAATCCTTGCAAACGTCCCATGTTTCCGGCAAAGAGTAGTTTTTTTGTAGCTGTTTCCGGAATTGGTCGTGGAGTTATATTTTCTGTATCTGCCCAGTTTTCAATAATTGTGATTCCTTCTTTGCTATTTTTTTTCTGTTCAAAGAGTTTTTGCATATCGCGTCCAAGCACAATTAATGTGTCCATTTTCGTAAACGCACTGTTGAAAATCCGTTTCATGATTCCAAATACAAAAGACGTTTTCGATTTTAGAAATCCTGATACGACTAAGTTTTCTGGAAATACATCGTGAACCAATACATTTATTTTCCACTTTCTTCGTTTTGCGGCAAAGCTCGTTAGAACTAATAATAGTACAGGATTTGTTACCATTAATACTTCCGCATCTTTTGGTATTTTTTTCTTCATGAGTCGCAACATTTTGTAGGTTACTTTTAGATGACCTATAATGCGCGATATGAAACTGTTTTTGTTGTATCCTTTGGATTGAATTCTGTGAATGTTGATGTTTGGCAACGGTTTTACGGTAACTTTTTCACCTTTTTCTTCATAGAATTCAGGACCGCAGACTACCGAAACTTGGTAGTCTTTGGTCAAAGATGTTGCTATTTCGGTCATAATGTATCCAGTAGAAATAGTTTCTGGATAGAATAGTTCCGATACTAGCCATATGTGTTTTTTAGTATTTACTCCAAACGACTCTGTTGACATAATCTGTATATGAAAGTATAATTCGCACCATTTTCTCACTCACATTTGGCATAGAGTAGTCATATACTTCTCTAAAGTTCCTTTTTGGACTTCTTTCTTGCGCGTTTAATGCCGCTAGTCCTTGCATTATACGTTCAGGATTTAGTCCTACCATCATTACAGAGGCTTCTTCCATGGCTTCTGGACGTTCGTGTGCTTCACGAATGTTTAGTGCATGAAAGTTTAAGATAGACGATTCTTCCGAAATTGTTCCTGAATCCGATAGTACCGCAAACGAATACATTTGTAATGCATTGTAGTCTGAGAAACCAAGTGGTTTTAGAAATTGAATATTTTTGTGCGTTTTCATGTCTTTGTTGTTTAACATGTTTCGCGTTCTTGGATGTGTAGAAACAATGATTGGATAATCGTATGTTTCTGCAATCTGATTTAAGGAATCAATGAGTCCTTTAAAATTTTTCGGATTGCTTATGTTTTCTTCTCTGTGTGATGATACTACAAAGAATTTGTGTTTTTCTAAGCCTAATTTTTCTAATACATCAGAAGCTTCAATTTTTGGTAAAAATTTGTGAAGCACTTCATACATTGGACTTCCTGTTTTAATCACTCTATCTGGTGATAAACCTTCGCGTAATAGATATTCACGTGCAATGCTACTGTAGGTAAGATTGATGTCTGAAACGTGATCTACTATTTTACGGTTTGTTTCTTCGGGCACACGCTGATCAAAACAACGGTTTCCAGCTTCCATATGGAATACAGGAATTTTACGTTTTTTGGCTGGAATGGCACATAAACAAGAGTTTGTATCTCCTAATACTAAGAAAGCATCTGGATTTTCTTGCTCTAAAATTGGATCAATTTTTATTAAAATATTTCCAACGGTTTCCGTAGCATTTTTTCCTGCAGCTTCTAAGAAATGATCTGGTTTTCGAAGTCCTAAATCTTCAAAGAATATTTCGTTGAGTTCATAGTCATAGTTTTGTCCTGTGTGTACTAAAACATGCTCTATAGCATCACTGTTGTCTAATGCAAGTAAGGTACACGATAATCGTATAATTTCTGGTCGTGTTCCTACGACCGTTACTACTTTTAGTTTTTTCATAAAAAATTTATTTTTTAGGAAGTTCTATATCTCTTGTATCATAATAATTTTTAATCATCTCATTGTTTTTGCGGTAGAGATAGAAACGCAATAGTTTTATTTTGGTTGGGTTTAATTTTATATTTTTATACGTCAATAGTGTTTTATCACCTTCTTGTATAGGCTGAATTAAAAAACCGTTGGATTTAAAATTTTTCCCATCATTTTTGAAATTTTCAAGTTCTTTTGGTTCTTCTGGAAATACTTGCATTGCCAATTTCCATAGTTTCAATTCTTCTATGTCCGTTTTATTTTTGTCAATTTCTATAGTCAGCGTGTACGTATTAGCACTTGTTTCAACAATATTAACATTTTTGAAAACTAAATTTTCTTTAAATGCGTGTGCTGTGCTTGTTAGAGTTGTTGCTGTTTTTTCAATTTCTGGTGTTATTTTTTCAGTACTTTTAGTATCTGTTTCTGTACGTACTTCTTCACTGGTATTGTTTTCTTTTGTATTTGTGTTTTCGAGCTTTGTAACCGCGTTGTTTTTTATTGATTCGTTAGTAGCGTCTATGTTAAAATTAGAAATCACTACTTTTTCACTAGCTCCATCTTTGTTGTACAAATATAGTCGAAACGTTTTGAAATTTTTTGGGACAATTCTTCTAAAACCGATTGCTCTTACTAAATAATCGTCTTTACTTTCTAATGGATATGGATAGTTTCCAAAACTGATCATTTCTCTATCTTTATCCATTTTAGTTTCTAAAAGCACTTTTTCTGATGCAATAGGTACAAGCTGTATGGCAATATTATATTTGTTTAGTTCTTCAACATTCGTATTTGGATTAAATCCAATGAAGAAACAGTATTCGTCTTCGATGGTTTTTTGAATGAATATCTGATCAATATGAATTCCTTCTTTGGGAATGAACGTTTCTGTTAGCAACCGTCGCGAATTTAAAAACCGATTGTTTTCCAGATAGTATTCAGCTTCTCTATGTATAAGATTTTTGTTTTCTTTTAGATCATATTTTTTTGATATGCTCACCGCCAAATCTTGAGTAAGTTTCTCCGCTCCATTTTCATTTAAATGCAGGGCATCATAGAAATCTGATTGTGCAAAACCTGTATCATTATACTGGTAATTATAGTCTATATACTCAATTCCCAAATCTTTACTTATTTGTGCAGTGGTGTTATATATTTCTTCGCAAAACTTCCTGTTTGGTTGGTATTGTATTTGAGGAGATCGCACCAAGAGAAACTTGATATTCTTGTCTTTGCAGAGTTTTGTAATTTTTTCTAAGTAGTAGTAATTCTCTTCTGGAATTTCATAACTTGATGGAATTACGTCTGCCGTTTGCGTTATTCTTTTGGCACTATTGTCAACTTTCAATGGTTTATACCCCATTTTTTCATCTAGTACGAATTCAAACTCTAAATTTTTCTCTATTAGATCAAAATTAGCCCATTCATGATGATTTCTAACGACTGGAAATATTGCATCAAGCCAATATTTTGGTTCAAAAACGTTTGCTACGCTTTGCAATTTATTTAAAGAGTTTTTCTGACCGTCAATGTTTTCATAAGCAAAATTCAATGCTTTTCCTTCGTTGGAACTTGGTATATCAAGTGAATGTGCCTCCATGATTAACAATTCTGGCGTGTGGTATTTTAGTGCTTCTTTTATATTAAAATATAGTTGTTCTACATTTAGTGTAGCACTAGATAAATTGAACGAACTTACACCAAGTTTTGCACTGATAAGATTTGGTTTGAAAGATGAATAGGCTATGGAACTTCCCACAATGAGCACATCATGGTTGATTTTGGTAGTGTTGTATAGCTCATGCCAATTTTTAATTGCGCCCTCTTTTTTGGTAAAGAGATTACTCGTCATACTTAGTATAACTGCTATTATACCAATAAAAATGATCATTTTTAGTATCAGCTTTCCCATAATTAAAATTGAAAGTATATAAACTGTGATTGATTATGACTACCGTAAACTCCAAAGACAATTAAAACAATGGCACTAACAACGTAAAAAGACCAACGTCCTAAAAGTGGTAGGTTGTTTATAAATTTTACCATATTGTAACGTTTGTGCGTCATTTCAAATAATAACATAAGCACTATAAAAATTAATACTGCAATAAAGTTAGGCGCATCAAGCCCTATTTCTGAATAAACGCTTTTGTCACCAGTATTGAATGTAAAGATTTTTTTGATGATTGCAAATCCATCTTTCAATGAATTTGCTCTAAAGAAAATCCAAGCAATACAAACAATAGTAAAAGTAGTTAGTGTAAAAAATATGTTTCCAAAAAACGTTTTTTTGTTTAGATGGATTTTTGCAAAAGTTCTTTTTCTCAAATCTTGCGTGGCTTTTTCTAATACTATAATAATTCCGTGAATCGCTCCCCAAATTACAAACGTCATGGCGGCTCCATGCCATATTCCACTTATAAAAAACACTAAAAATAGGTTGAGATATGTTCTATACTTTCCGCCTCTACTTCCGCCTAATGGAATGTATACATAATCTCTAAACCAAGTGGAAAGCGATATATGCCAACGTCGCCAAAATTCAGTAATCGATTTAGAGAAATAAGGACTATCAAAGTTTTTCATTAAATCAAATCCCATAGTTCGTGCAATTCCTATGGCAATATCAGAGTATCCTGAGAAATCACAATAAATCTGGAATGCAAAGAAAACAGTAGCAATAATAAATTCCATTCCATAATAGTCGCCAACATTATTGTAAGTTTCGTTTACAAAAATAGCAAGTCTATCTGCAATGACCATTTTTTTGAAAAGTCCCCACAACATCAATAAGAGACCACTTTTAACTTGTTGATAATTAAACTTATATAGTTTGTTAAATTGTGGTAATAAATGAGAAGCTCTTTCTATGGGTCCTGCAACTAATTGTGGAAAGAACGACACAAATGCAAAGAATGAAACGATATCGTTTGTTGGTTTCATCTTGCCTTTATATATGTCTACCGTATAACTAAGCGTTTGGAACGTGTAAAAACTAATTCCTACTGGCAATATAATGTTTAACGTATTTATTTGTAGTTCCTGACCAAATAGACTAAATGCATCTACAAAGCTCTCTATGAAGAAGTTAAAATATTTAAAATAGATTAAAAAACCTAAGTTAACCAACAAACTTACATACAATAAGTACTTCCTTTTTTTTACATTTTCTTCTGCGCCTAACCTTTTTCCTATGTAAAAATCAACAAACGAACTGATAATTATTAGTGATAAAAACTTCCAATCCCACCATCCATAAAATATGTAACTAACAATTAGTATAAACATATTTCGTTGTGTAAGTTTTTTAGAAAAAACCCAGTACAATAGAAAAACTATTGGAAAGAAAACTGCAAAGTCTAATGAATTAAATAACATTCTACATTAATTTAAATTATACCTCCACAAAATATGTGTCGGCGTCTTCTGAATTGTAAGGTTCATTTATCCAGAATAATGTTATTAATTCCGTATTTCCAATATTTTTAATATTGTGTGTATACCAAATTGGCATGTCTACATACGCCGGATTTTCTCCGTCTAAGATGTATTCAAAAACTTCGTCTGAGTCAATTTTTCGAAGTTGAATAGACGCTTTTCCACTAATAACAGCAAAGCGTTCTACTTTTCGTGTGTGATAATGATTTCCACGTGTAATCCCTGGAACTGTAGTTGAATACGATGATTGTCCTGCCGAACCTGCACGCATAATTTCTACAAATGCACCGCGATTATCCGAATGTTTTGTAAATTTTCTTGGAAAATAATCTTTAGGAATAAAACTCGTAAACGTATTGAATAAATCTAGTTCGAATGAGTTTAAATCTACTTTTGGCACTTGTCCGTTGTCTACGTATTGCGTTTTGAATTCTTTTAGTAATCCTAAAATTTCTGATACTTTTCGTGATGATGTATGCGGAACTACATACGATTGTATCTTTTCAGCATCTTGCTTTACAATTTCGTTATAGAAAGCTTCTGAAAGCTCGTTGATGTAGATTAAGTTTACGGTACTATCATTGATAACTGTTGGTTGTTCTCCAGCTACAATTTGATGTGAAAACGTTGCAATAAACGAATTGTAGAATGGTTTTCCAAAAGGTCCAAATACGTTTGGAATGATTAACGAAGCAACTTTTCCGCCGTTTGCATTTGCCCAATTTTCCAAATGTTGTCTTCCGTCACGTTTTGATTTTCCGTACAGATTGTCTCTTTCTTCTTGTGTAGAAGATGAAAAAATAATTTTTGGAGTGGAATTGGTGGCTTCACAAGCACTTACTAGTTTGTGTACCAAACCAACATTAGTATCATATATAACTTGCTGATCTTCATGACGATTCATTGCCGCAATGTGCACAATAACATCACATGATTTTACGAAATTTTGAAGTTTAGCTTCGTTTTCAAAGTAGTTTCTTTCAAAGCTGATGCGTTCTATTTCTTCTGTTTTTGTACCTAAGAAGTTGTATACATGACTTCCCATAAAACCAGCTTGACCTGTAATTCCTACTGTTAGTTTTTGTCCCATTTGGTCCATTTGTTTTGATCAAATCGTATTTGATCGTTTTCTATTTCGTTGAATCCGTAGTTTGATAGTATCATAAGTTTCGCATTTGCTTCTAACGCCTTGAAACCATTTACAAAACCATTCGGAATGTATAGTATTTCCTGCTTTTCAGCAGATAATTCGTATTCGTATACTTTTAAATCATCCGATGGATGTTCCCAATCATCAATTTCAACCAATTTTACCGTAAAACTTCCGTTGACACAGATAAACCAACGACTTTCAATAGTATGTCCTTGCCAAGCTCTGATAACATCCGTATCAAAATGTGTGGTAAAGTATACACGTTTTATGGGTGACATATCAAATTCATTGAAGAATTCGAGTTGTCCACGATCATCTGTATAGTTTCCGCCAGAAATGATTTTTGGTAGTAATTTACCCATATGAATGCTTACTTTATGTCTTCGCGAATGAACGCTAGCTTTAGTAATAATTTTTTCATTCCTTCAATATCTAAACGTTCTGTATTGTGTGAATGATAGTCTTCAATTGTACTCATATCTACTTCTCCTTCAGAGAAATAGTTAGCATAGTTTAAGTCTCTGTTATCAGCTGGAATTCGGTAATAATCGCCCATGTCTTCCGCCTTTATTTTTTCTTCTCGTGTTAGTAACGATTCGTATAGTTTTTCTCCGTGACGCGTTCCTATTACTTTGATTTCGCTATCACTTTTATACATTTCTAACAATGCTTTTGCCAGTACCTCAACAGTTGCCGCTGGTGCTTTTTGCACAAACATATCTCCTGCATTTGCATGTTCAAACGCAAATAATACCAAATCAACTGCATCTTCCAACGTCATCATGAAACGTGTCATGCTAGGATCAGTCAATGTTAAATCTTGTTTTGATTTGATTTGATCTACAAATAAAGGAATTACGGAACCTCTTGATGCCATTACGTTTCCGTAACGCGTTCCTGAAATTACGGTGTTTCCTGCATTTCTTGATTTAGCAACTAGTACTTTTTCCATCATTGCTTTGGAAATTCCCATAGCGTTGATTGGATATACGGCTTTGTCCGTACTTAATACCACAACATTTTTCACGCCGTTTCTAATGGCGGCTTCCAAAACGTTTTCTGTACCTAATACGTTTGTTTTAACAGCTTCCACAGGGAAAAACTCACAAGAAGGCACTTGCTTTAATGCGGCTGCATGAAATATGTAATCTACGCCTCTTACGGCAGTTTCTACCGATTGTGGATCTCTAACATCACCTATGTAAAATTTTACTTTTGGATGTGATAATCGTCTTCTTTGATCTTCTTGCTTTTTTTCATCTCTAGAGAATACTCGTATTTCACTAAAGTGATCTGTATCTAAAAATCTGTTTAATACTGCATTTCCAAAGGAACCTGTTCCACCTGTGATGAGTAATGTTTTATTTTTTAGCATATCTATTTGTTATTTCTTGCATCATTTATTATATCGATCCACTTTTTAGAGACTTCCGATTTACTCGTCATAAAAAAGGCTTTTTCAGCACATTTTTCCCTGAGCACTGATCGGTTGCTAGCACTCTGAAAGCGTATTTCTTCTTTGAGCGTTTTGTATAAATCTTCCGTACTGATTGCCTCGGCGCATTTACCGCAATCATTGTTTGATTTTACCATATCAATGGCAACGCCTATTTCAAAAGCACATACGCGCGTACCACACATTAAACTTTGATTTACCATCATTGGTCCGGCATCTTCAACCGAAGGCGACAAAAAGATGTCAGCTGCATTGTAATAGTTGGGCAATTCTCTCGGAGAAATGACGTCTAATGTTTTCAGCTTGTCTTTAGGAATGATGGTTTCAAACTCCGTATGATTGCTTCCTATGATAAGGAATTTGAGATTGGGCAAATCGGAATCGTTGCTTATTTTTTTTACCATTTCCTTGAGGTATTTTCCTCCTTTGCGCGGATTAGCTAAATCCATAGCACCAAAAAATACTACAATATCAGCGTCACTAAATCCTAGCGCATTGCGAAACTTCATGCGAGCTTCAGGATTGTTAAAATAGTAATCTTCGTTGGTTGGTAATGGTATTTTGTATTGTTTGTTTTGTCCCGAAATTTGTGCTTTACTCAGTACTTCTTTTTGATAATCTGAACTGTACACAAAGTTAAAGTTTCCTTTTTGCGCGTAATGTTGTTTAAATTTCAGGTTTTTTTCTGGGAACTTTTTATAGTTTTTCGAAACTGCTGGACAGTCTGTACAACTATTTTGATATCCTAAACAATCCCAGGTATAGTGACAGCCACCAGTAATAGGTGCCATATCTAAAACTGTGACAAATACAGGAATGTTTCCCCATTTTTGACTGAGTTCGTGTATGTTTTGGTAGGTGATAAAATTCTGCATGAAAAGAACGATAATGGCATCAGGTTTGAAATTTGATGCTTTTTCATGTAATTCTTCAGAGGCGTGAATATTTTTGGTTTGATTGATATCTTGAACGAAATATTTATTTTGATTTAAAGACCTAAAAACCAAACCATTGGAAATATTGAATGTATTTGCCAAAATTCTGATCGCGCCCGTAGCAAGTTTTTTAAAAATCTTATGCTTTACAAAATTTCGGAGTCGAGCTATTTTTTTCGATTGTGCTTCTGATTGTATATTGTATACATAGTCCAACTCACCACTATATTGATTTACCATAATTTTGGCATCAACTTGGTGTTTTTGGAAAGCATCTCTGAAATCTTTAGCAATAACGCCTGCTCCCGATGAAATATTAGAATTTGTAATTAGTAATACATTCATGTTTATTGTGCGTAAAACATTTTAACCGAATCGGTTATGTGTTTTATCTCATCTTCTTTGAGTTCATAAAAGAATGGAAGTCTAAGCAAGCATTGATCATACTTCTGAGCGTTTTCCAATTCTAGAGGTGTTTCTATTTTACTGTAATATTCACTTTTGTGTAAGCATAAGTAATGAAATACAGCGTGTACATTTTTTTCTTTTAAAAATGCAATGAGTTTGCTTCGTTCTTCCTGATCTTTTGTTATTACATAGAACATATGAGCATTGTTCGTTGCAAAATCTGGAATGGAAGCCAATTTAAGGATATTTTTTTCTTCAAGCTCGTTGAGTTCTCTTTTGTATACAGACCAGATTTCTTTTCGCTTTTTCTGAATCATTTCAAGATTTTCAAGCTGTGCGTAAAGGAAGGCCGCGATTAATTCTGATGGTAAAAATGAGCTACCTGTATCAACCCATCCGTATTTGTTTACTTCTCCTTTGAAGAAAGCAGATCGGTTGGTTCCTTTTTCCCATAATATTTCTGCTCTGTCTGCAAATTTTTTGTCATTTATGGTAAGTAAGCCACCTTCTCCACATATGATATTTTTTGTTTCATGAAAAGAAAAAGCGCCCAAATGCCCAATAGTTCCCAATGGTTTTCCTTTGTAATAGGAATCAATTGCCTGTGCTGCATCTTCAATCACATAGAGATTGTACTTGTCAGCCAACTCCATAATTTTATCCATATCACACGCTACACCTGCATAATGTACTACGACAATGGCTTTGGTTTTTGGTGTTATGAGGCTTTCTATTTTGTCTTCATCAATACCTGGATGATCAGTTCTACTGTCAGCAAAAACAATTTTTGCTCCTTGTCTTACAAAAGCTAGTGCCGTTGACACAAATGTGTATGAAGGAACAATTACTTCATCGCCTGGCGCTGTATCAATTAACATAGAGCACATTTCCAATGCGTCTGTACAAGAAGTTGTCAGTAACGTCTTTTCAACTCCCAAGTTGGTCTCGAAGTACGATTGGCATTTTTTGGTAAACATGCCATTTCCAGAAATTTTACCAGAATGTACTGATTCTTCAATGTATTGTAATTCTTTTCCAATGAGGAAAGGTTTATTAAATGGTATCATATGTTCCAATAATGATAGATGTAATTTATATATTTTTTCGTAAACCCACACTTTTTGTAAAGTGCATTGGCTGGAATGTTATTGAGTTGCGTTGCTACTTCTACACTAGGTATTCCTTGTTCAGATATTCGTAACATTGCGTCTGCAATTAATTTGCTGGCAACACCTAATCCTCTTGCATTGCTGTGAACTGCGAGTAAACCAATGGTGCTGTTTTGTTGATTGTCAATATTGTACGTAATTAATCCTAGCAATTCATTGTGTTTTTCATAAATTAAAACTTCATGTTTTTCTTTTTGTGAAATGCTATTATCAATCCATTTTTTATAGAGTTTGCGAAATTCGTCATTTTTGAACTCTTCATCCGTTCTGAACCTTGAGTGAATTCCGCTTGCATATGCCAAATTTACTAATTGATCGTATGAATGCTGTGCTTTGTCAAATACTTTTATTTCGGGTATTTTAGTTGTTTGTTGTTGTTTTATTTCTTGATGATACACAATTTTTTCATCTACCAATTTTAAAGTTTCTGTTGCTAATGGTGCTTCTGAAAATACGTATATCAGTTTGAAATTTTCCGCAAGTTTATGAAATAATGGTACTTCAAAATTTTCTTTGTTTGAAACGACGCATTTTGCTATTTCGTAACCGAAAAAGTTGCTATCCCAATCTAGTTTATAGAGTTCCATACGTTTGCAAAAAAATTAGTCCTCGGTGTGATCGTAAATACCTTTTAAGTATTTACCATAATCATTTTTTTTGTATTCTTCTGAAAACGCCAACAATCTGTCACGAGAAATGAAACCCATTCTGTAAGCTATTTCTTCAATACAAGCAATTTTAAGACTTGTTCGTTTTTCAACAGCTTTTACAAATTCGGTTGCTTCTGTAAGACTTTCGTGTGTTCCAGTATCAAGCCAAGCAAAACCTCTACTCATTAGTTCTACCGACAGATTTCCTTTTTCCAAAAAGCTTTGATTTACCGACGTAATTTCAAGTTCACCTCTATGGGAAGGTTTTACATTTTTAGCAATTTCTATAACTTCATTAGGATAATAATACAATCCTACAACCGCATGATTTGATTTTGGCACTTTAGGTTTTTCTTCTATGGATATGACTTCGTTTTGTTTGTTAAACTCAACAACACCATATCTTTCCGGATCTTCCACATAATAACCAAATACTACGGCTTTGTTTTCCTCTTCTACAACAGAGACTGTTTTTGCCAGCATTTTTTGAAGTCCAGCACCATAAAACAGGTTGTCTCCGAGTATGAGGCAAACATTATCGTCTCCTATAAATTCTTCTCCTATTATAAATGCTTGCGCCAAACCGTCTGGAGAAGGTTGTTCTGCATAAGATATATTTAAACCAAGCTGACTTCCATCATCAAGTAATCGTATGAAGTTTGGCAAATCTTGTGGTGTGGAGATAATTAGAATGTCCTTGATTCCAGATAACATTAATACAGATAGCGGATAGTATATCATTGGCTTATCGTAAACGGGCAATAGCTGTTTTGAAACCACTTTTGTTACGGGATGCAGTCGTGTTCCTGAACCTCCAGCGAGTATAATTCCTTTCATGTGTATTATTTATTATATTGGTTGTTGTAATATTCTTGATATTCACCCGAGATGACGTTTGATAACCACTCTTTGTTGTTCAGATACCAATCTATTGTTTTTTCAAGTCCTTGTTCGAATGTGACCGACGGATACCAACCAAGTTCATTTTCTATTTTGCTTGCATCAATTGCATAGCGCAAATCGTGTCCGGGTCTGTCTTTTACATACGTTATTAGACTTTTTGATGAATTTTCAGACGATCTGCCCAACTTTTCATCCATAATTTCACATAGCAAATGTACTAAATTAATGTTCTTCCACTCATTAAAACCGCCAATGTTATAGGTTTCTTTCATGACACCTTTATGAAATACAGCATCAATTGCTATTGCATGGTCTTCTACATATAACCAATCGCGTGTGTAGTTTCCGTCTCCGTAAACTGGAAGCGGCTTTTCAGTAATGATGTTATTTATGAACAATGGAATTAGTTTTTCTGGAAATTGAAAGGAACCATAATTGTTGGAACAGTTACTAATTTTATACGGTAAGTCATATGTTTCACCATAAGCTCTCACAAAATGATCGGAGCTTGCTTTGGATGCAGAATACGGAGAGTTAGGATCGTAAGATGTATTTTCTGTAAATAACCCTGTTTCGCCTAATGTTCCATATACTTCATCTGTACTTACATGGTAGAAAACTTTGTTTTGAAAATCATTATTCCATGTATTTTTTGCGGCATTTAACAAAATCATCGTTCCTAAGATATTTGTTTTGGCAAACGCCAACGGATCGCTTATAGATCGATCTACATGACTTTCAGCTGCCAAGTGAATGATGCTTGAAAATTTATATGTATCAAAAATTTCATTGATGTAATTTTCGTCTGTAATATCGCCTTTTAAAAAGGTATAATTATCTTCGTTTTCAATGTCTTTCAGGTTTTCCAAATTTCCCGCATAGGTTAACACGTCCAAATTGAATATGTGATATTCTGGATATTTTTTTACAAATCGTCTTACTACGTGTGAACCAATAAAACCGGCTCCTCCGGTAATTAGTATGTTTTTTTTCATTGTTTCCATTTTTAATCGTGTTATGCTATTGCATTTATGAAAGCATTTTTCCAAACTTCTGGTGTTCTGAAGTTATAGTAAAATGTATATGCCTTTTCTGAAATTTCTTCAATATTGTGTGTTCTATCTGCTATGTTTTTCATAACATTCGCCAACGCTTTAACGGAACCGTCATATATGAAACCGTTTGTTTTATTTATGATACAAAATAATTCTCCACCCGTAATTGCATTTTTTGTTGTAATAAACGGTGTTCCATATGAAAAGCACTTTTGCACTGATAAACCTGCTTGTCCTGGCGAAATACATGCTAAAGACCTTTTGAATATTGGAAGTAATTCATGTTCTTCGGTTAGTTTTCCGTGCAGTATTACTTTTTCTTGAAATCCGTTATTGGCGATCCAAGTAACAATGTTATCATATTCTTCCCCGTTTCCAACAATTTCTAACACAGGTGTTTTTTCTTTTAATTCAGTGTGTAACTGTTGGTAAGCCGTTAGCAGTTCGTATATTTTCTTTTGTTTGTATAGAGTTCCGATAAACATAAAACTTTCAAATGTTTTTTCTGAGAAGTCAAACGCTTTGGGCGGAATTACCGTGTTATAAGCTACATGTAGTTTGTTAGAATCAATTCCGTAAGATTGATATTTTATAAGTGGATAGTGTTCGTAAAATATTGCGCCGTCTGATTTTTTTATGACATATTTTCGAAGAAAATCCAATCGTTTTTTTGAATCATAATTATTGCTATAGGAAGCTGAAACTCCTATTCCAAATACTAATACTTTGAAGTTTCTTTTTTTGAATAGTAATTTGTAAAGATTTAAAATTCTAATGTTAAACGAACATATAACCGTATCAAATTTAGAATAGTCAGGTTCGTTTTTTATAGTAAAAAAAGGACCTCTTTTTTGAGCTGTTACTTTCAGTTGAGCAAATTTTGCTCCATCAATCGGGTCATTGGTATGTGCTACAGTAAAATCGTACTGATCGCAAAGAAGATTGAACATTTCAACTCTATAGTGCGTCAGTCCGTCAATCCCGATTAGGAGTACTTTTTTTTTAGTCACTGACATTTTTTTGTTTTTTTGGCATTAGAGATATAATAAGTATTAGCGGCAAAGGTGCTAAGGTGTATAACATAAATAAATCAAACCCTGAACCTCGTATGTATTGAAATAGTATGCATACTATGTAAATGGAAAAGATGAGTTTTCCGTTGAGGATTTTAATTTTTCGCTGTTTTATAACATACCAGAATATTTTTTCAAATGACACCAATATGAATACGACAGCAATCATTCCAAACCAATAAAAGTTTGCAAAACCTTCTGCGTAATGCACCACAGGTAAACTTTGTCCGTTTTTTTTATGTTCGGGATTTAGCGTGTAGGTATATTTTAAAATCATTCCTTCTGGTTTGTTTTTCCAGATGGAACGCGGAATAGGAGTCAGAAATATTTTTACATAGGTTCCTCCATATTGTAAAGGCAACTTTTCTTTTTCTACAAAGTCCATACAAATCATGGTGTTTCCTAATACAGTGTTTACCTCAAAGTTTTCTACAAAAATATGTTTAAAATAGGGTTGACTCACATAGTCAGGCACTTTCAAAAAGGCATCTAATTTACTGTCTAATTGGTAACCTCCGTAACCTCTCATAATAGAAGCTGCAAAAATAAGATACACACCTAAAAAAGCAACAGAAAGCATCATGAGTATAAACTTAAACTTTACTTTTATTTCAAAACCGCTTTTTACAGATTCTAGAAACATAAAGATGAATACTACGAGAATTACTTCACGCTTACTTGAATAATGTTGAGAAAAAATTATTCCGATAAGAATAGTATATAATAGTATTCTTAGTCCTCTAGAAAAGTTGAAAGACTGCAGTACTAAATAGATAATTAGTACTAGTTTAAACGGATATTCAAATCCTAATAAGAGGTTTTTAAATACGGGCACATAACTAATTAGTATTAGAAAAACGAAAAACGAGAAGAAAATTACAGGTATGAAATCTGGCCATATAACGTCTTTACGTTTTGGGATCAGTTTCTTGTTTTTTCTAATTATTTTTACCCAATAGTGAAGTAGTATTAAATCTACTATGAAGAAATATATAGTATAAATATTGAGTTTGTCAATGTATATTATGTTTTCATAAACCTCTTTAGACCAACCATAATTGAGAGGAATAAATATGGAGCCTAATGTGAAGGAAAGTCCTAAATATAAAAATGAGAAGAGAATTGGAGAAAATATCATGTAGATATTTCTAGTTTCTTTCATTAAAAATCGCATTACGAAGATAAATAGTGACACGTAATGTGTCACATAAAATATCCACATATCATCCATGAACTCTCCATTTTTCTTGTAAAATAAGAGTCCTCCAATGAGAATAATATTTATAAATACAATTAACTTCATTTATTCAGTTGGTATTGACCAGACTTTTTTTACTGTGATGGCAAACAAATACAAATTCCAAATTATTAAGGCACTTGAGGAGGCAATTGCAGCTCCAATGATACCATATTGAGGAATCAGTACAAAGTTTAAAATTATTCCAACAACAGCACCTATAAAAATTCCTTTTGTTGCTTTTCGTTCTTCTCCCATCATTTTGAGGAACTGATTAGAAATGCCAAAGATAGAATTTATAATTCTACCAAATATTAATATTTGTAAACAAGTGATTCCTACTACAAATTCTTCGCCGTAAAGCAATTCTATAAAAAATTCGCCAAAAAACAGAAAAGGAAAAGCTATTACTAGCGCAAACACTAAATTGATTCCACAAAATGTAAATAACAGCTTTTTGAGCTTCGCAAAATTATTTTCTTCAAAACTACGTACAATATAAGGAGATGCCACAGCGTTGATTGCTGACAATGAAAAGATAATTAATAAGCTGATCTGATACATTGATTTAAAAATACCGACTTCTTCACTGTCTGCCAAAAAGCCTAGTAGAAATATATCTGCCTGTGCTCCAAGTATTTGAATACTTCCAAGCAGAAACAATGGCATGGCAGATCTTTTCCAAGCTGATTTTTCATAATCAGGCTCAAGGTTGGCCATTTTTTTATCTGTAAACCTTTTTACCATGTATGCACCAACTAAAAAGATGATTCCGTTGATAATGGTATAGGAAATTATAGAACTGTAAGCGTTCAACACGCCTGAATAGTATAAGACGAGTATGACGATGAAAAACAAAATTGGGCGAATAATCATTTCTGGCAACTGCGAAAGATTTACTTTTTCAATAGCCGTCAGAACTCCCGTTCGAATCATTGATAGTGCTAAAAACAAGATAATTGGCAACGCAACCAAAACATAAGGTTTTGAAGGTATTTCTACTATATCTGTCAATAATAAAAATATAGATACCGCTATAAAAACGAGTCCGCATATGGTAACATTTTTGTTGCTGAATTGTAATATTCCCTTGAGTCGTTTCCAATTTTCATTGATGTAATAAATGGCTCCAAAACGTGTCACTGCTGTTGGCAATCCCAAGTTGGAAAAAATAGAAAGTACTGTAGCAAACGACACGGCAAAAGCAAAATGACCAAAATTATCAGGTCCTAAAAACCGTGCAAGCAATATCATGGAAAGCGGCGTTACTATCGTGTAAATACCCTGAATAATGAGACTTACTAGTAAGTGCTTTGACAACTTGTTTTTGTATAACGACGACAGCTTCATTGTTTGTTTATTGATTCTTCGGTTGAAATTAGAGACCAGTTTGGCAGCATCGTAATAAATAGTATAAAAAATAAAACTCCGTATATTCTGCTAAGGTAATTTTCAAAAAAACAGCTTGCAAATATAAGAAATGTAAAGATGAAAAGTAGTTTATTTTTTTGGAGGTAACTCGAGTAAAATAAGTATATAAAAAACCCGAGAAATAGCAAAAAGTTCAGAATTCCACCAACTAAAGCAAAGTGTAAAAATTGTGAATGTGAGTTGTATTCAATAGTAACATCAAAGTTTGGGTTGTTGTGGTTTTGTGTCATTAAACAATCATCCAAATAATTTTGAATATCTCCAAGTCCAACTCCAAACCAATAGTTTGTACGTAATTTTTCCAAAGCGCAGGTATAAATTTTTGTGCGCTTGTAATCCATGAATATTTTCTCATCAAGATTATTATCTGTTTTTTCTATAAGTTCCCATTGCTTTATTTCAGCGTAAGTAGTCATAATTTTTGACTTATTGAAAATTCCAATCGCTATAATAAGTGCTATAAATGCCAAACGAAATTTGGTTGTTTTTAATAGATAAAAAGCTATTCCAAATGAAAAAACAACAAATAGAAATACGTTTAGCTTGGAAGCCAAATAGAATAAAAATAAAAGACTGAAAAGTAGCGCAATTACCGCAATTACGTTGTAAAGTATTTTGCGCGATTTTATGAGCGTATATATTGCTAAAATGTATCCGAATAAATAGTATGACGAAATGTAATTGCTATGTGAGAAGAATGAGTTTTTCCCTAATAATTCATAACCACGCTCGGAAACACCGCCAATCCAGACTTTAAATGAGTTGTCCTTAAAATAAATTAGTTGTTGTATGAATGATTCGTCGCGCAACGGAGATTCTTTTGCAATGATTTCTTGATAAATACTAATTCCTTCTACATGATGGAAAAACCATAGAAACGCATAAATAATTAAAGAAACTAAAAATAGGATGATTGCTAATTGCTTTCTTTTTTGAGTTAATGTTGGATGAAAAAATAAAATCACAAACGGCACCAAAGCAATGGCAATAGAAGGTCTTAGTTCGTTAAAGAAAAATACTTTGTCTGTTGTCCATAAAAATGTCAATACGGAAAACCAGAAGAATCCTGTTAGTATTCCATATATTTTCCAAAGTTTTCGATCTTTGATACGTACTAAGAATGTTTTATGATAAAATAATACTGACACGCCCAAAAACGTCATTAATGAAATAGACTGAACCGCGTTTCTCATAATTGGAAACATAAATAGAATACCAAATAGTGTACTACTAATCAGGTATCGTTGTTCATTTATTCGATTGAGTATACTTTTCATTTACGCTGTACTATTTTAAACTCACATTCTCGATAATCCAATAACGCAAGTTTGCCTTTCCCTCTTCGTTGTAGAGATAAAATTTTGAGTAGGCTATTTCTTTTGGTTCAAACTTAAAATCACGCAATACAACACAAATTTCATCCGCTAATAAAAAAGGAGTTGTTAAGACGCCCATGGTTTTAATTCCTTTTTTTTGTAATATTTCATCCTGAAAATCAGCTTTATTCTTAGGTTTCAGAATCATTCCTATTTTCCATTTAGAAAGTTCGTCAAAGTTTGTATGTACCGCATCCACAATCCATACAAATGTATACGTGTTATTTTTATCGTTCTTATACACATACACTTCTTTAAAAGCTATTTCAGATGAAAAAGCATGTGCGTTAGTAGTAATGCGTTGAGGAACTGTATACACTCTTTTTGAAAATTGTATATCAGGTAACTGACTTTTGATTTTTGCTATTTCTGAAGCTGTATTTTGTATTGTTCTTTCTTTTGTACATCCAAAAACAAATACTAGTAATAAAAAGAAAACACTTACGCTGATTTTATGTAAGTGTTTCTTTTTTATGCTGTTAATATATGAATTAAGGCAATACAACATCTTTAGTGTTATAGTAATTCTTATTCATATCATTATTGTTGTTATATAGGTACAATCTTAATAATGAAATTTCTTTAGGAATAATTTTAAATCCTTCTAAAACCACAACAACTTCATCGCCCATCATTTTCGGATCAGCCAATGTACCTGTTGTTTTGTATCCTTTTTTTGCATCGCTTGCATTTTCAAACTTTGTTGGATCTTTTGCAAAGAAATACATTCCTATTTTCCACTCTTTCAACTTATCAAAGTTTGTCATTTTGTCATTGATTACAAAAACGAGTGTATGCGTGTTTTCAGCTGTTTTTAATACATTAATTTCTTCAAATACAATATCATCTTCAAAGGAATGAGGAACAGCAGACAAGTTAATTAAACTTGGATCTTCAAGTAAATTTACTTCTGCTTTCGCGAAATTATATTTTGGCTCTTCTTTTTTTACTTCTTCTTTTTTAACAACATCTGTTTCTTTTTTTTCCTTTTTGTCAGATCCACAACTAAAACATAAGGTTACTAATGAAAGTATTACAATTATTTTTTTCATAATTCGGTTTATTTATTTTATTTAAAAACACCACAAAAATCGAGTGTGTTATTCGTTTTTTCTAATCTTGTAAATTCTTTGTGTGCTACCAAATATACAATAATATCTGCAGCAGTTAACGCTTCTTCTACTTCGTATATTGTAAAGTCGTCATGCGATTTTATATTTGGCTCTACAGCCATTACGTCAAATCCTTCTTCAATGAGTGTATTGGTAACTAATAACGCTGGTGATTCACGTAAATCGTCAATATTTGGTTTAAATGCCAATCCCATACAAGCAATTTTGGCATCACGTCCGTTATCTAGTTTAAACTGTAATGCAGTGCTTTTTGTTTTTTCAATTGCCCACTCAGTTTTGTAGTTGTTAATTTCTCTTGCCGCACGAATAATTTTCGCTTTCTTAGGAAATTCAGAAACAATAAACCAAGGATCTACTGCGATACAATGTCCTCCAACTCCAGTTCCAGGCTGTAAAATGTTTACTCTTGGATGTTTATTTGCTAAGTTGATGAGTTCCCAAACATTAATTCCTGCTTCATCACAAATCATTGAAAGTTCGTTTGCAAAGGCAATTTGAACATCTCTTGATGAGTTTTCAACCAATTTACACATTTCTGCTGTTTTCGAATTGGTTTTGTGCAATTCTCCTTTTACAAAATGTCTGTAGAATTTTACGGCTCTTTCCGTAGATGCTTCATCAATTCCACCAATAGCTCTGTCATTATGCTCTAGTTCGTATATTACGTTTCCTGGCAATACACGTTCTGGACAGTATGCCATGAATAGTTTCCCTTTCAATTCTGGACGTTCTGCATTGATAATAGCTTGCATTTTTTCGGTAGTTCCTACAGGACTTGTAGATTCTACAATGACCAATGCGCCTTCTCGTAAGGTTGGCAATAATGCTCTTGTTGCCGCTTCTACATACGAAATATCTGGTTCATGATCACCTTTAAATGGTGTTGGAACCGCAATTAAGTACACGTCTGCTTCAACAGGTGATGTACTTGCTTGTAAGTATCCATCTTTTACTACTTTGTGTACCAAACCATCTAAATCTGGCTCTACAATGTGAATTTCACCTTTATTAATCGTATCAACTACGCTTTGGTGAATATCAACTCCTGTTACTTTAATTTCTTTACTAGCGATTAACGCTGCGGTAGGAAGTCCAATATATCCTAGACCTACCATAACAACACTTGGTTTGTTTGCCATGATGTATTATAATTTTGACATGTATTTTACAATTTTATCACACGCTGTTCCGTCTCCGTAAGGATTATGAAGCTTGCTCATTTTGTGATATGCTGATTCGTCTGTTAGTAATTTTGTAGCTTCAGTAATAATTTTATCCGTATTTGTTCCTACTAATAAAACCGTTCCTGCATCTACAGCTTCTGGGCGTTCTGTGGTGTCTCTCATTACCAAAACTGGCTTTCCTAAACTTGGCGCTTCTTCTTGAACACCACCACTATCCGTAATTATTAAACTCGATTTGTCCATTAACCAAACAAAAGCCGGATATGATAACGGATTTATTAGGTTTACATTGTCAATGTCTGCTAATAATTCGTATACAGGTTTTTGTACGTTTGGATTTAAGTGAACAGGATAAATAATTTGTGTGTCAGGATGGTTTACCGCTATTTGTTTTAAAGCACTACAAATATTGATAAATCCTTGTCCGTGATTTTCTCTACGATGTCCTGTTACTAAAATTAATCGTTTTGAGGTATCAAGCACACTTTTTAAATCTTCTATTTCTTGATCTTCAAATCCGTCCGATTTTACTTTGTTTGCGCTAAAGTGTAACGCGTCAATTACCGTATTTCCAGTAATAAGTATGTTTTCATCTGCTACATTTTCGTTTAGCAGATTTTGTTTTGATGTTTCTGTTGGAGAAAAGTGATAGTCACAAATACTTCCTGTAACACATCTGTTAATTTCTTCTGGAAAAGGTGATCTTTTGTTGAAAGTACGCAATCCTGCTTCTACATGACATACTTTTGCACCTGAGTAAAAAGCGGCAATACTTGTTGCCATTGTCGTAGTTGTATCTCCATGAACATATACGTAATCTGGTTGAAATTCTTCCAACACAGGTTTTAAATTCATGATAATATCCGAAGTTAGTCCATATAAATTCTGGTTTGGCTTCATTAAATCTAAATCGTAATCTGGTGTAATTTCAAAGAATGAAAGTACTTGATCTAGCATTTCTCTATGTTGTGCAGTGATACACACTTTTGTTTCAAAAGTATCTTGGTGTTTTAAAAACTCCTTTACCAATGGTGCCATTTTGATGGCTTCTGGTCGTGTACCAAATACAATTAGATTTTTTTTCATTTATTCTCTACTATTTTTATCGTTAAAACGATTATAATCTTTCTGTTACAATTGATTTTGGGAGGAAATTTTTCGCGTCAAAAATAATACATCCTTCTTTAAAAAAGGGCGTTACATCAATTTTATTGAAACTTTTATGTGCAACTGCCAAGATAATCGCTGATGTGTCTTTAGAAATCGACGAAACCAACTCTATATCATATGTCGTTTTAACTTCTGAAGCATTTACATTGTCATCAAATACCTCAACGTTAATTCCGTATTCTGTAAGTTCACGTACAATATCAATGACTCTTGTGTTTCTAATGTCAGGACAATTTTCTTTAAAAGTGATTCCCAAAATGGTCACTTTTGCACCTTTGACTAGTTTTCCTTGTTTTATAATGAGTTTTACAACGCGTTCCGCAATGTATTTACCCATGTTATCGTTTATTTTTCTTCCTGCTAAGATAACTTGCGGATTGTATCCTACACTTTCTGCCTTGTATGTTAGGTAATACGGATCAACGCCAATGCAATGTCCGCCAACTAATCCTGGTGTAAATGGTAAAAAGTTCCACTTTGTTCCTGCAGCTTGTAATACTTCATGTGTATCAATACCTAGTTTTCCAAAAATTAATGCCAATTCGTTTACAAACGCAATGTTGATATCTCGTTGTGAGTTTTCAATCACTTTTGCAGCTTCGGCAACTTTTATAGAGGAAGCTTTGAATGTTCCTACAGTGATTATACTTCCGTATAATTCATCAACCAAATTTGCAATTTCAGGCGTGCTACCCGAAGTTACTTT
Organism: Kordia sp.; assembly: GCF_965283645.1. Classification (GTDB taxonomy): domain Bacteria; phylum Bacteroidota; class Bacteroidia; order Flavobacteriales; family Flavobacteriaceae; genus Kordia. The sequence continues at coordinate 3,130,813 of NZ_CBDIPG010000001.1, forward strand.
GACAATATTGTTAACTCTATGCTTTTTGTCTCCTGGGTTTATCCGTTCTGGCGAATAGCCACAAAAGAAATCTTTATTAAACGTTAAACCGCTTTTTTCTTCCAGAATTGGCACACAAACTTCTTCTGTACAACCCGGAAATACCGTAGATTCATAAATTACGATATCATCTTTACTTAGTACGGAACCAACTAATTTTGAAGCCGCTTCTAGTGGAGATAAGTCTGGAAATTTATGAACAGTTATTGGTGTCGGAACCGTAACTATGTACACCGTTGCTTTGGCAATAGCTTCCGCCTTGTTAGTGTATTGCAATGTTGTTGCTTGTTGCAACTCTTCAGTACTTACTTCAAGTGTATGATCTTTTCCTTGTTGCAGTTCTTGAATTCGTGCTTCATTGATATCATATCCGATGACTTGGAATCCTTTTTTGCTAAATTCAACAGCTAAAGGCAACCCAACATATCCTAATCCTATTATGGAAATTACCTTATTGTTCATTTTTTACAGCTTGTTTTTTAAAGAAATCGTATGTAATTGCTAATCCGTCACGTACGGTATAGGCTGGTTTGTACCCTATTAGTTGTTGTGCTTTTGAAATATCTGCTAATGAATCGCGTACATCTCCAATTCTGCTTTCACCATAAGATGCTTCAACAGTACTGTTAGAAATGTTTTTGATATAATTCCACAAATCGTTCACGCTAATACGATCTCCAACGGCTACATTAATTACTTCATGTTGCTGTATTTCAGCAAATAACGATTTCATATTTGCTTGCACTACATTTTCGACAAATGTAAAGTCTCTGGTTTGATTTCCATCACCATTGATTGTTACTTTTGTGTTATGTATTCCTGCGTTGAAAAACAGCGGAATTACCGCCGCATACGCACCTTTTACATTTTGTTTCGGCCCAAAAACGTTAAAATAACGCAATCCTACTGTGTGAAAATCAAAATGCTTTGAGATATTTTCTGCGTATAATTCATTTACATATTTCGTAATTGCATACGGAGATAATGGTTTTCCAATGACTTCTTCCTTTTTTGGCAATGCTTTGCTGTCTCCGTACGTACTTGAAGAAGCCGCATATATCATTCGTTTTACACCAGCATCACGCGAAGCGATCATCATGTTTAAAAAACCTGAAACATTTACTGCATTCGCAGAAATTGGATCGTTAAACGAGCGAGGCACAGAACCTAATGCCGCTTGATGCAATACAAAATCCATTGAATCTACTGCGTTTTTACAGGTTTCCAAGTCTCTGATATCTCCTAGAATAAATTCAAAATTCGGATTCGATTCAAATGCTGCAATGTTGTGTTTAAAACCTGTTGCTAAATTGTCCAATACACGAACTTTTTTAGCGTTGTGTTTTAGTAGGTATTCAACTAAGTTAGCTCCTATAAATCCTGCGCCACCTGTAATTAAAAAACGATAGTTTTCGAGGCTTCCTTGATGATATACTTTTTGGTACATAGTGCAATTATTGGGTGCAAAACTAGCCATAAAATTTTACACTAGAAAATAAATGAATTTTAAGGGGAAATACCCTTTTTTATAAGGGTTTTTATCCCCTTTTGTTTTATCCTATTTTTCGAACAATAAACCACGGATTTAGTAGGTTTTTCTTGTTGTATTTTAGTGGTTTATCTGTTTCTAGCGAATACACTTCTATACCAACAGCGTTACAAATAGCTTGTCCTGCCGCTGTGTCCCACTCCATTGTTGGTGCGTATCGCGGATAGGAAGTTGCTTTTCCTTCTGCTATTAAGCAAAATTTTATGGAACTTCCTGCTTTTACAAGCGTTACTTTTTTATGTTCCGCTTTGAGTCGGGCAATGAGATCATATACTTGTGCATTGGTGTACGATCTGCTCGATGTTATTTTAACAACATCATTTTTTTCTTCTGGAAAAATTTCAGTAGCATTCTGTACTATTTCCGTTGTTATTTGATGTGTTTCCAACTCTAGTTTGAACGCTTTTTTTTCTGCAGTTATTGCAAAATAGAGTGTTTTCGTTACTGGAATGTATATGATTCCTAGGATTGGTTTGTCGTTATCAATTAGAGCAATGTTTACAGTAAATTCGCCATTTCGTTTGATAAATTCTCTTGTTCCGTCTAATGGATCTACACACCAACATTGCGACCAGTGTTTACGAATTTCGTAACTGCTATGCTCTCCTTCTTCACTGATTACAGGAATGTTTGTTGATTTGAGTGCCTGTTCGATATATTCACTTGCTTTTTTGTCGGCAATTGTTACAGGAGAATCGTCTGGTTTTATTTCTATTTCGAAGTTTTCATTTTCATAGATATCCATAATGATTGAACCTGCATGCACTGCAGCTTCAATGGCGTTGTATAGATGAGATTGTACCAAATTAGGAATGATTTTTCATGAGATTCCGTAGACTTTCCTGCCATGAAATGGTTTTGATAAGGTTACGAACTTTCGTTTTGTCTAATACACTATTATCTGGACGTGCAGCTTTTGTTTTGTAACTATCAATGCTTCTTAGTGAAGGTTTTTCAGCTTCTGCTAGATTCAGATTTTGAATGATTTCCTTCGTGAAATCGTACCAAGTGGCTTCGCCTTCATTACTGAAATGGTAAACTCCAAAATCTTTGGTATCTGTTTTGATGATTGCTACAACTAATTCCGCTAAATCGTTTGCATTGGTTGGCGTTCCTTTTTGTTCGGTAGTAATTGTCAAGTTTGCTTTTTCTGCAACTTTTCGCAACATTGTTTTGTAGAAGTTGTTGCCAAATTCGGCATAGAGCCAAGACGTACGAATGATGAAATAGTTTTGAAACGTTTCTTGAATATACTGTTCGCCTTTTAGTTTGGAAGCTCCGTATACACTTATCGGATTTGTAATATCTGTTTCTACGTATGGTGTTTGTTTTTTACCATCAAACACATAATCTGTAGAGATATGAATGAGTGTTGTATGATGCTTTTTGCATGTTTCCGCCAATAGTTTTGCTGCTGCTGCATTTACCAAATACGCCTTTTCTTCTTCACTTTCTGCTAATTCTACGTTTGTGTACGCGGCACAATTGACACAGTAATCAATTGTATTATTTTCAAAATAGTCATGTATAGCTTTTGCATTTGTAATGTCTAATTCGCTTGACGATTTGAATTGAAATGAAATATCAGTAAACTGATGTCGGATTTTTTGAATACATTGTCCTAATTGACCGTTAGCACCTGTAACTAAAACCGTTTTCATAGTGTTATAGATTTCAAAGTGGGCAATATTTTATCTTTGTCAGAAAGTACTATTTCATCTTCTGAAAGCATCCAATCTATGGCAATATCTGGATCGTTGTACATAATCCCTGATTCTGATTCTTTGTTCCAGAAGTTATCACATTTATAGGCAAATATGGTATCGTCTTCTAAAACGGCAAAACCATGTGCAAAACCGCGTGGTACAAATAGTTGTTTGTTGTTTGTATCGTTTAAAACGATGGAGAAATGTTGTCCAAATGTTTCAGAATTTGGTCTTATATCCACCGCAATATCTAATACTTCTCCGCGAATGACACGTACGAGTTTTGCTTGTGCATGTTCTCCTTTTTGGAAATGTAATCCACGCAATACTCCTTTTTGAGATGTGGATTGGTTGTCTTGTACAAACTGTACTTTAGCAGGAAATTTTTCTTGGTTGTAACTTTCCATAAAGTTTCCTCTAGAATCCCCAAATACTTGAGGTTCTATAACAAAACAGCCTGCTAATGGTGTGTGTGTAATATTCAAGACGTTGTTTTTATTGTATTTCTAAAAGATGTTTTCCGTAACCACTTTTTAATAATGGTTTTGCAAGTTCATCTAGTTGTTTTTTGGTGATGAATCCCATTCTGTACGCGGCTTCTTCAATAGCACCAATTTTGAGTCCTTGACGTTCTTCAATGACTTGTACAAATTGTGAAGCTTGCATTAATGAGTTAAATGTTCCTGTGTCTAACCAAGCTGTTCCTTTATCGAGAATGCTGACACTTAGTTTTCCTTTTTCGAGATATACACGATTTACATCCGTAATTTCGAGTTCGCCACGTTTGCTGGGTTTTATGTTTTTGGCAATTTCTACAACGTCATTGTCATAGAAATAGATCCCTGGAACTGCATAGTTTGATTTTGGTTTTAATGGCTTTTCTTCTATGGAAATAGCATTTCCGTCAGCGTCAAATTCTACAACTCCGTACCGTTCTGGATCGTGTACGTGGTATGCATAAATAATTCCTCCATTTGGATCGTTGTTGGCTTGTAATAGAGACGCCAAACCAGATCCGTAAAATATGTTGTCTCCTAAGATTAAAGCAACTTTATCGTTTCCGATGAATTTCTCACCAATAATAAACGCTTCTGCTAAACCGTTTGGATTTTCTTGTATTTCGTAATGAAATTCGCAACCAAAGTTTTTTCCATCGCCTAGTAGTTTTTGAAATAATGGCAAATCTTGTGGTGTGGAAATGATAAGTATTTCACGAATTCCTGCACTTATTAAGGTAGAAACAGGATAGTATATCATAGGTTTGTCATATACAGGCATTAATTGCTTGCTTACGGCTAACGTAAGTGGATGCAATCGTGTTCCTGATCCTCCTGCTAATACTATTCCCTTCATTTTTTATTTTGTTGTGTATTTAGCTAAATACCATTCAATTGTTTTTAAAATGCCCGATTCAAAGTTTTCTGCGGCTTTCCAACCGAGTTCATTTTCTATTTTAGTTGCATCAATAGCGTATCTAAAATCATGTCCAGGTCTGTCTTTTACAAATGTGATTTGCTCTTTGTAGGAAGCAGTTTTAGGCTGTAATTTGTCTAATAATTCACATATTGTAGTTGCAATATACACATTGTTGCGCTCATTTCGTCCACCAATGTTGTAGGTTTCACCTGATTTTCCTGTTTGATAAACTAGATGAATTCCTTTGCAATGATCTAATACGTACAACCAATCACGAATGTTTGTTCCATCACCATAGATTGGAATGTTTTCACCAAAGATTGCTTTTCTAATGATGGTTGGAATTAATTTTTCATCGTGTTGTTTTGGTCCGTAATTGTTGGAACAGTTTGTTGTTACGACATTCATTCCATACGTATGGAAATAACTACGTACTATAAAATCAGATGATGCTTTGGAAGCACTATACGGACTGTTTGGCGCGTATGAAGTACTTTCGGTAAACAAACCAGTTTCTCCTAATGTTCCGTATACTTCGTCTGTTGATATGTGATGAAAGCGGCAGTTTTCGCAGCCTTCTTTCACTTGATTTGGCCCATTCATCCACTGTTTTTTAGCAACATCTAACACGTTAAATGTTCCTAATATATTGGTTTGAATAAACGCATCTGGATTTTTGATAGAGTTGTCTACATGCGATTCTGCGGCAAAGTGAATGACCGCTGTAAAATCGTATTTCGCAAACAATTTTTCTAGTAAAGCCCTGTTACAAATATCACCTTCTACAAACGTATAATTTGCGTTATTTTGTACTTCTACTAGGTTTTGCTCATCACCTGCATAGGTAAGTTTATCAAGGTTCACAACTAGTGTATCTTGGTGTTGTTCCAAGAAATACGGAATATAGTTTGATCCTATAAAACCTGCTCCTCCTGTTATAAGTACGGCATTTTTAGGCATCTAATCGTTTGTTTTCTTCGTATGTATTTAAGAAGCTGTTTAACTCTCTTAAAAATATAAATAGTAATAATAGTATGAGCGTGATTATTGGAATTTTGAAAAGGAAGCTATCAAAAAAGCTTTTTATTTCTGACCCTGGAGAGAAGTCATTTAATACTTCTATGGTTTCTCCTCCAAAATCTTTTTCTGCTTTCAGTTTTAAAATTTCTTTTGAGATTTTTTCATTAAGTGCAAAAAGTTCAATTTCGTTCGTTTTTATCGTACTAGCAGACATTTGAATGTTTGTCTGTGCAGAACTTGTTTTACCAGCTTCACTTAAAATAGATTTATTGTAGACTTCACGTAAAGTATCAATAGATTGAAGTTGTTTTTCGAGTCCTTTTTGCTCTTCAGTAAGAGTACGTAAACGAATATCTTTCGACTTTTTTATGAAATTGTTCTCTATCTTATAGCTAACTAATTCTTCTTGCAGAGCACTAAAAATACCTTGTTGAAAAGACGCTACACTTATTTTGTGTCTTTTATATTCTAAAGGATCAATACTACTTTTAAACTTTCCGAAGTCTATATAATTTTTGATAATAGTAGTATCTGTAGACTTCATAAAGTCATCGTATGCTATTATAATATCATTTTCTGTTACGTGTGGCTCAATATAAAATCCTGCTATTTTATTTGCATCAGATGGATCAATACCAAATATTGTAGCCAACATAACACTGTCTTTTTCTTTTGCTAAGTTATTGTAATAACTAATGTTGGAATATAATTGTCTTGCACTTCCATAGTTTGCATTTACAATGATATTGGATCTGTATACCGTTTCTTGTCTGGAGTCAATGAACCATCCTATAACAAGACTTAAAACCCCAACAATTGCAAACTTCAAAATGTGAACTCTAATTATGATTAATACTTTTATTAATAAATCAAATATTAGCAGTAATACATTCTTGATAAAAGAAAATATTTTATTGAAAATATTTCCAATAATGGTAAATAAATCTCCTAAATCTATCTCTTTGTCTTTGTTAGATTTTGATGATGTTTCAGGTGTGTTTTGAACATTCTCGCTCATATCCTTTTTTATTTGTTGTTTAATAGTTGTTCTAATATTTTTCTTGTAATTAAGTATGTTGGCTTTACACCTGTTGTACCTAATCCGCCTGAAGCTAACGTGCTTCCAGTTTCTAATGGATTATCAGAAGCATAATACGCATAACGTACTTTTACATTTTCCGATATACTACTTCTAATTTTTGAAGCAGATTGAATGGCTTTTTGATAATGCGCACCTTCCATTTCTAAACCAATCACATTCCAAGTAGAGTTGTGAAAGAATTTTAAAATGTCTTTGTTTTGCAACGATGTACCTAAAACTGTAATCATTGAACCTTCAAATACTTGTAATCCGTGACCTTCTAAGGCCTCTTTTTTCAATTCGTTTTCAAAAGGATAGTTGTCCGCAGTTCCTTCAAATATGTGTGCTGACGGAATCATAATATCTCCTTTTCCTCCTTCTAATATTCCTGCTTTCCCCATAATAGAGATTGAAGCAACATTTAGGTATTCTTTGTGCTTTTTGTTTCCGTTTATGTATGGTTTTAAAAACTCATCTATGGTTTCATAGGCTTGCTCTCCAAACGCATAATCCATTACAAATAATACGGGTTTTTCAGCATCTGTTTCTGCACAACAAGTGTACGATGTTTTGCTGTAATCAATTTTTGCCGTATCAAATATTTGCACATTGATGTTGGTTCCTGATTCATCTTTTATGTAAATCATTCCTCTTTTCAACGCTTCTTTTTCTACTTTATTTCGAAGCACATCATTCCCTGACGTACTCAATTCTTCAAAAATATCAAACTCATTCGTAGTTTTGAGTTGTTTTTGTAATAATTTTGGCGCAAATATCGAGTTCATTACACTGTGCATGTTTGCACTAATGATATGGATAGGCCTGTGTAATAAATCGTTTTCCTTTAGTACTTTCTTTATATTGTTTGCCCAAACTTCACCATGAATATGATGTCCTAAACGCTCGCGCAACACAGGACTGAAGGTAATTGTTCTTTTTTCTCCAATACTAACTTCTTTGATAGCTAATTTTCCTAACCAATAAATGATATTTAAAAAGCGTTCAGGGTTTTCTTTGGTAGAAAATGTTTTGTGCGCATCTAATATTTCCTTAAATGTTCGTCCAAGAATATTTGCAGTATGTGTGATGGCAACTTCTCTTTCTGCCAAGGTTAATTTTTTCTTTTTGCAAACAGCCGCTTCTAGTTTTTCCCAATCGCGAGTTGTTTCGCCCTCTTCTCCAATGAGAACACGATTGCAAATTTTGTGCGATTCTATAAATAAAAACGTCAAATGCGTTAAGATATCATAGATTTCAGAACGTCCACGCGTAATTTCAATGTTCATCTGTTCTTCGTCAATACGATAACAGTTTCTTCTTCTTTTTGGTGGAATTATAACTTTAAAGTGCGAATTTTTGTAGCCTTCATCAGAAGTTAGGTTGATAAAACGACATTCTTCAATACCTATTGGCAACCGATCAATGACATATAAAAGTCCATTAATTTCTGCCTTTTCTTCTGCAACAGAGCCATATATTTCGGGGCGTAACTGTAACAAAGCCTGACGCAATGTATCTCCAGAAACGCCCATCGGTTTGTAAAATCCACGATTAAATAAATGTCTCATGGTAATGTACAAACGCTCAATTGCTCCTGATGACTCTTGTGCTCTAGTTCTTTTGTGTATTTTAATGTTACTCATATATGATTTTTCCGCACAAAAATACAAGTTAATTTGATATTTCTATGCTTTTTTCTGATTCGTTAGCATTTCCGCGATTTTTCTATCGTTAGATAACCTTGGAATTTTATTTTGTCCACCCAATTTACCAATTGATTTCATGTAGTTTTGAAAACCATCTTTTTGGATTTTTGTAATTTTTAACGGCTGCAAAACTTTCCCTTTGATAAGATCAAGGTAATAACTGTTTTGTTGTTGCAGTGAAGCATCAATTGTTGCTGCAAAAGCGTCCATGTGTTTTGGTTCTTTTTCAAATTCTATAAACCATTCATGATAGGGCAATTCATCTTCCGTATGTATTTTTGGTGCTACCGTAAATTCATTAATGCTTGCGCCAGAATTTTGCAATGCGTCATTTAATGCATGTTCTACTTCTTTTCCAATGACATGTTCTCCAAATGCTGAAATAAAATGTTTTATTCTACCTGAAACGATTACTTTATATGGTTTTAGAGATGTAAACTCTACGGTATCGCCAATATTGTAACCCCAAAGTCCGGCATTGGTTGAAATAATCATCACGTAATTTACACCAAGTTTTACATCTTTTAGAGCAACCCTAGTTGGGTTTTCGTCAAAAAAGGTGTTTGCTTCGATGAATTCATAAAAAATACCCGATTTCAACTGTAACAACATGCCTTTATCATCTTGTTGGTTTTGAAAGGCAAAAAATCCTTCACTTGCAGGATACAATTCTATGCTATCCACTTTTCTACCAATTAGGTTTTCAAATTTATTTCGATAAGGTTCATAATTGACACCGCCAAAGATGAATAGTTTGAAATCTGGAAAGACTTCGCCAATTTTTTTCCCTGTTCGTTCTTGAATGCGTTCAAAGTACATTTGAACCCACGAAGGAATTCCGCTAATAATCGCCATTTTTTCAGGCAATGTTTCATCAACAATAGCTTCTACTTTGGTTTCCCAATCTTCAATACAATTGGTTTCCCAGCTTGGCATTCTGTTTTTTTGTAAATATCCAGGTACGTAATGTGCTACAATTCCGGAAAGTCGCCCCAATTTTACGCCGTTTTCTTCTTTTAGGATTGGACTTCCTTGTAAAAAGATCATTTTTCCATTTACAAAATCAGTGTTTCCTGTTTCGGCAATGTATAGTAGAATTGCATTTCGAGCCGCTTCCACATGTGTTGGCATTGATTCTTTCGTAATTGGAATGTATTTTGCACCTGAAGTGGTTCCGGATGTTTTTGCAAAGTATAACGGTTTTCCTTTCCAGAGAATATCCGATTCTCCAGCAACAACACGTTCTACATAAGGTTTTAAACTTTCATAATCACGAATGGGAACGCGTTTTACAAAATCTTCATAGGAATGAATATTTTCAAAATCATGATCTTTCCCGAAAGCCGTATTTTTTGCTTGCTTTATAAGTTGTTTGAATACTTTTTCTTGCGTTTTGATAGGTTTTTTTGCCCATTTATACACGTTCTTTCGAATGTGTTTGGCAAAAGGTTTGGCAAGTAAAGCTTTTAAAGATTTCATCTGTTTGTTTGTTTTTTAAATTTGATCAGATGTAATTTTTTATAATTTAAAGTCAATGTATGATGTTGGGTTTACAGAATAGCCTTCACTCCACAATTCGAAATGCAAATGTGGTCCTGTGGTCAATTCGCCTGTATTTCCAACAGTTGCTACTACTTCTCCTGCGGTGACCAAATCGCCTTGTTGTTTGGTTAGTGTAGCATTGTGTTTGTATACTGAAATTAAGTTATTTGGATGTTCAATAATTAACACATATCCAGTAGAAACTGTCCATTCTGAGAATATGACTGTTCCGTCAGCAGTTGCTTTTACAGGTGTATCTTTTGGCGCAACAATGTCAATTGCAAAGTGTTTTTCTTTCGGATTGTATTCTTGTGTAATGTCTCCTTTTATGGGTGGAAACAATACATAGTTTACTTTGGATGTTGCCGTTTCAAATAGATTGTATTTGTCTTCTTCCGCTACTTCTTCGCGTAGTAACGAATCTTGTTTGTTAGCTGTTAAGTTGAGTTCTTCAGAATCGACCTTAAATGATTCATATAAAGAATCTTTATTAATGCTTTCGCTTTTTATTTCTCCCGTAAGGACATTTCTAATGGAAGCCATATATATAGAATCGCGCACGCGTACCTGTTGTAATGAATCTATTTTTTCGTTGAGTTCAATGGCTTTTGTTTTTAATTCCGTTGATGAATAGCCTGGAATGTATTCACGTAGTGATGTAAACGCTATAAGAAACGTAGTTAGTACAATAAGTAACAGTATCGAAAAGGTAGTCAATACAAAGACATTTAGACGTGTAAGTTTAAAGGAAACACGTTCTTCAAAAGTATCTTCGTTCAGAATGACCAAACGATACTTGTGTAAAAGCTTCTTTTTAAGTCGTTGTTTTTTCTGATTGTCTTTCGCCATAGCTCAATTATACACTACAAACTTAAAAGAAAAATATTAGGAATAATATTGTATTGCTGTGTTTTTTTATCCTTCTTTGTCGTGGTATGTATATTTATTTTTACCTTTGTAGCTTAAATTTAATCATTATGATGTCTTTAAACATGTTTTTAGCAATTCCAGGAGGAACTTCAATTATTTTAATTGTAGTTGTTGTATTACTTTTGTTCGGAGGAAGAAAAATTCCAGAATTAATGCGTGGATTAGGTAGCGGAATTAAAGAATTTAAGGATGCTACTAAAGATGATGAAGCGAAGAAAGTAGAGAAAGAATAGTTTTCTTTTTTATATAAAATAGTAAAAATCCACACGAACTTCGTGTGGATTTTTTTTTTTTTTTTGTAACAATTGCATGGTAAAAACACACCTATAATTAACAATTATATTTAAACTGTATCATATTGGAAATTACAAAAAAAGAAGTTGATCAACTTATACAGCTTGAGGAAAAGAACACCTTTTGGTCGCACTTTAGTGGAATGCTAGGGAATAATCATTTTGTAACAGGCTATGTTTCTTCTAAAGAAATTCAACTTTGGCAACGCAATAGTTGGACGATGAGTTTGTATGCCGTTTTCACCTTTACATTTAATGCACAACAACATTTAACTGATATTAAAACGGAACTCAATATTTTTGGAAAAGTTTTCTTTTATGGAATTTTTGTTGCATTAGTTTTCTTTTTTATTCCAAAAGATATTGCTTCCTATCAACAAGACAATTTTTGGATTTTTACGTGTATTAAAGTTATCTTTTTAATTATTTATGTTGTTTTTTGTAAAGTAGTGTATGAAAGTGAAAAGAGAATTCAGAAAAAAGATATTTTAGAAAAATTAGATATTGAAGTTACGGAAGAGAATACCATAAAAGAAGCGTCATTGTTCAGTATTTTTATTCGAATATTTACCTATCCTTTAGGTTTGATGACGTTATATGCTAGTGTTTTTTATTTTTTTCCTAGCCAAAAATACGTTTATGCAATTGCAGGAATGATCATTGTTTCTGCGTATTTTATAACTGATATCATGCTTCTTTTTAGAAAGAAGAAATGATAATATTATAAATTTTATTATTCTTAACGCAACCAAATTGCATTTTATGTATCTATTGTAAAAACAATAGAATGAAAGCCAACCACTTAATCGTATTCATTGCACTTATTTTCACTTCGTGTTTCTATAATGATGACAATGTAATACCAACTGTTGAACCACCAGCATCGTCTTTTGAAGCAACAACACTATTGCGTTCAGAACTAGAAACATCAATAGTACTTCAAGAAGCAAAACCAATTGCCGAAACAGGAAAAATTTATGTAAAAGAACAATACTTGTTTATTAATGAGCCATACGAAGGATTTCACATTGTAAACAACTCCGATCCGTCTAATCCAATTGTGGAAAAATTTCTTGTAACGCCTGGCGCAACTGATCTTATTTTTAAGAATGATTCATTCTACATTAACCAAGCGGTTGATCTTGTTGCGCTAAAATTTAATGCTTCTTTGGACGGAATTATTGAAACACAACGCGTTGAAAATATATTTCCACAATTATTATCTCCTGATGGATTTTTCCCTAATGTAGCACCAAATGAAATTGTTATTAACTGGACTCAAAATTAAAGATATGAATACACTAAAAATATTTATTTTATTAGTTTGCGTTGGAATTATACATACTTCTTGTGACTCAGATAGTTCAGATATAGCAAACACAACAAATGAATTTGGACAAGATGGACAATCAGGATCTTTAGCACGTTTTGTAACGTTGGAAAATTATTTGTACACCGTAGATTATCAAAACTTAAACGTGTTCAATATTAGCAATACAGAAAATCCTGTGTTGGTAAATACGATAAATGTAGGTTTCAATATTGAAACATTGTCTTCATACAAAGACTACTTATACATAGGTTCACGAAACGGAATGTTTATTTACAACGCTTCACAACTAGAAACTCCTCAACTATTGTCATCCGTACAGCATTTTACAGCTTGCGATCCCGTAATTGCAAATGATTCTCATGCTTTTGTAACCTTGAAAGGTGGAAATTTATGTGGAGAAGATTTGAATATTTTGGAAGTTTACGATGTTACAGATGCGGAAAATCCTATCTTACTATCGCAACGCAATATGATTGAACCTATAGGTTTAGGATTTTATCAAAACGATTATCTATTTGTATGTGATGATCAAGTTAAAATATTTGATATTTCTGACCCTGAAAACATGCAATTAGTACACGCAATTGATGCGGATAGTTTTGATGTTATTATTCAAAATAACTTGCTCATATTAATAGGCGAAACTGGCTTAACGCAATATATGCTGAATCCGGATGATATTCAAAATGAAACATTCTTGAGTTCATTAAGTCTGTAAAAACTAGTTTACATACATATCTATTTTGATTTCTGTAGTATAATTACCTATTAGCTGGAATGCTATATTCATTTCGTGCTGTTTATTGGTGAATACTACTTATCTTTAGAAAATATAAGTAAACTTGATTTTATAAAATTATATCGAAACAACCGAAAACATATTTGATCATTTTAAACAGTATATCAAACTTTCTGATCAGCTCAAAGCCGAATTAAAAGATAGATTGCATGTTGTTACGTTTAAAAAAGGAGAACTCGTTTTAGATGCAAATCAAGTTTCTACAAAAAGTTATTTTATCAGAAAAGGCATGCTTCGCACCTACTTTTTAAAAGATGGAAAAGAAGTAAGTGAATACTTTTGCAGTAAAGATGAGTGGATAAACTCGCCAAAAAGCTTCATGCTGCGCAAAACAGACATCTATTATATTGACGCCATTGAAACGACGGAAGCATTTTCGTTACATGTAAATGATTTGGTGTATTTGTTTGACAATTTCCCAGAAATGGAGCGTTATTCACGACTTTCTATGGGAACTATTTTTGGGCATTTAATGGAACGTATTACCTCAATGCGCTTTGCTTCTGCCAAAGAAAAATACACTCATTTTTGCGAAACCTATCATGATATTTACCATCGTATTCCGTTAGGAATGGTGGCTTCCTATATTGGCATCACGCAAGAAACATTGAGCAGAATTCGCGCTGAAAAATGATTATTTGATCTAGGTCAAAAGTTTAGAACGTATAATCAACTTACTTTGTATAAAAATAAATAACTATGATCTCATCAAAAAAATTACAATTTGTATGCTTCCTATTTTTCTTAATTTTTGCCACAACAATTGATGCGCAAGAAACACTTGCTACTAAAAACACAGAAACTGTTTTATATCTTGGAAACGGTGAAAAACAACCTTTAATTGTCGGACTCGGCGGCTCGGAAGGTGGAAACGCTTGGACAAGTGATTATTGGAAAAAAACAAGAGATCAATTTCTTGAAAAAGGCTATGCATTTTTAGCTATTGGGTATTTTAATGCAACAAACACACCTAAACTTTTAGAAAAAATAGCCATTGAAGATGTGCATAACGCTATTCTAAAAGCAACCGAAAACAAACAAGTTGATGCTGAACGAATTGCTATTATTGGTGGTTCGCGTGGCGCAGATTTAGGATTGTTAGTTGCAAGTTATTACGATGATATTGATTGTGTTGTCGGACTCGTAGCAAGTCATGCAGTTTTCCCAGGGAATACCAATCATTTTACCACTTCTACTTGGACGTATAATGGTGCTGAATTGCCGTTTATTCCTGTAAATGATGCGTCCGTGCCGTTTATTATGAAACGTGATTTACGCGGTGCTTTTTCTGCTATGTTGCAAGATACAGTAGCAGAACAAAACGCATTGATTAAAGTTGAAAACATAAAAGGACCTATTTTATTAATTTCTGCAACTGAAGATGAAGTTGCACCAACAACGCCTATGTGTAACAAAATGATTGCTAGATTGAAGCAACAGAATTTTCAATATTATACAGAACACGTTGCTATTGTTGGTTCGCATGGAGATTCATTAAAGCATTTTGAATTGGTGTTTAATTTCTTAAAACATAAATTTCCTGTAAAGAAGTAACTTATTTTTAGTGTTATTTCATAAATTCACAGGATGAAATCACTTGCTACTTTCTTTTTAATTACCATACTATTCTCGTTTGTTGCGTGCAAACAAGAAAAAGAAACTGTACCAAAATCAACACCAAATATTAATCAAGAAAAAGTTAATTCTCACGAAAGTGAAACGCCAAAAAGTATTGACCTTACGTCAAAATTAGAAGAAAAAATAACACGATTGGCAACGTTAGAACATCACTATCAAGTGAAAAGTATAGACGTTGTTTTGCCTGAAAAAACAGTACTTTTATGGCGTTTACAACATGCGTTAACGCTTAAAGATAGTTTGGCTACAATTGCTGATCTTACCAAAATTAAAAGTAATATTCATGAAGTTCGAACATCCTTTTTAAAAGGAACAAAACCAATGCGACCAAACGGAACTACCTATCCGAGAGTTACCATTGAAGAATATATTTTTAATACTCCTGAAAGCGCAAAAACAGCTTTTAACATATTGATGGAGTCCAAAAAAAATGTAGGTTTATGGACATATGTTAGCAAATCGCCAAACGCCTTATTTGTAGAAGAAAATAGAATGTATTTTATAGATTCTGGTGGGTATTATATGATGGAAATTTATTCATATATTACTGAAAAAATAAAGAATTAGTAGATACTAACATGAAATTTTGCAAGCCGTATGGGATTTTTTGACTTTTTAAAACCAAAGAAGAAAAAACAAGAAGAAGAGGAAATTGACATGAATACGTTTCTGTTGCAGGCGCTAAAAAAATATTTAGAAACCTTAGGACATACGACAGAGTTTTCCACAAAATATGCTGCAATTGAAGTAGATTCAGAATTTGAAATTGCCACCGCAATTATGCCTGGCGATTTTCATCCATTGATGCTTCCTGCTCTTATAATTACCATTCATCCGACCTATTTCCCTAACGGAATTGTTACCAATTTAACAGGTATTGGCGATTCTCCACCAGAAAAAGTTTCTTCCTTAATTGATGATTATATCACCAATATTTTCAACACATTTAAAGAAAGTTTTAAAGAAACACACGACGAAGCGCTTGATTTTTCTACCCTTCGTGATGGAAAAGAAATTTTATGGCATCCAAACATGAGCGAAAATGCTTTTCAAGGAACGTGGGAAGAAACTAAAAGAGATACAAGTTTGTTTGATTTGATAAAAAACAACTTGAAAAACGCGCCACTTGATCATAAATTTAACGCGCTAAAACTTTATATTGGAAGACAACCAACAGGCGAAATTTCCATAGAATGTTCGCTTAACAGTGAACAATGGGAAGAAGGTTTTTTGGTGTTAGAAGCATATGCAAAATCATGGAAAGATATTGGCGAATTCAAAGGTCAAAAACAATTTATCATGCTTAGAAGTTGTGATAAGTTTGATTAATTTTAGTTTGAAAAATAAATGAAGCATCTGATATTGTGCTGTTCTTGGTGGAAATTTACAAACCTGAGTTCAAAATAATTAGTATTCAAATTTAAAGTGTATCTCCTAGGAATAGTATCGTTTTTTGATCTTGAATGCACGTTAATTATCAAAATATATTGTTGAAAAAGAAAAAGATTAACGAACCGAAATTCGTTAACCTTTTATTAATTAATCTCCGTCAAAATTATCCTGTTGGTCCATCACAGTAGGCAGTTTTCTCTGGTGCCTGCTGTTCACAATTGCAAGTCTCGGTAGGAAGTATGCAATAACATGCTGATTCACATGTAATCGCAGACGCACATGCATGATCTGAAAGTCGGTACGTTCCTCCAATCAAAAAATTACTAATGATCACTTTTTTAAGTGTTAACGAATTTGAATTTCCTTTTTTCATATTATAAACGGTTTTAGTTATCAGAAATCGTTTTGACTTCTTTGTATAGCTATAACCTTTAGAAATTTAAACCGTGACATTGTAGTTTTCAAAAATTAATCAATCATAGACAATTGAATTCGTTTTCTACTTTCGTCAACCTCAACAACGGTAACTGTTACGTGTTGATGTAATTTTACCACCGAATTGACATCACTGATAAATTCGTTTGCCAATTTTGAAATATGAACCAAACCACTTTCTTTGATTCCGATATCGACAAAACAGCCGAAGTTGGTAATATTATTGACAATTCCGGGTAACGACATACCTACTTTTACATCTGAAATCTTTTTTACATGCTTGTCAAATTCAAAGAGTTTTGCCGCTTTTCGCGGATCAACACCAGGTTTTTCCAATTCTTTTATAATGTCTGAAAGCGTAGGCAATCCGATAGTTTCTGTACAATAGTTTTCAAGTTTGATGTTGCTTAAAATAGCTTTATTCCCTATTAATTCATCAACCGAAATCTTTGCATCTTTTGCCATTTTTTCTACAATATGATAACTTTCTGGATGTACGGTAGAATTATCCAACGGATGTTTGGCATCAGTAATTCGTAAAAAAGCGGCGGCTTGTTGAAATGCTTTTGGACCCAAACGAGGTACATTTTTTAAGCTTGAACGTGAATCAATTTTTCCGTTTTCGGTTCTAAACTTTACTACATTTTCTGCCAAATTTGCGCCAATTCCAGACACATAACTTAGCAATGCGCTACTTGCGGTATTTACATTTACACCAACCGCGTTTACACAACTCATCACAACCGTATCGAGTTCTTCTTTTAGTTTTGTTTGATCAACATCGTGCTGATATTGTCCAACACCAATGGCTTTCGGATCAATCTTAACGAGCTCCGCTAACGGATCTGTCAAACGTCTTCCAATAGAAACCGCACCACGAACCGTTACATCGTAATTTGGAAACTCAGCACGTGCAATTTTTGATGCAGAATACACAGATGCGCCTGCTTCATTTACGATAAACACTTGCAAATCGCGATCAAATTGAATCTTTTTAATAAAGAATTCTGTTTCGCGCGAAGCCGTTCCGTTTCCGATAGCAATGGCTTGAATTTTATACGCGTTTACCAATGATTTTATCTTTTTACCTGCTTCTGAAATTTTTCGCTGTGGCGGATGCGGATAAATATTTTCATTGTGTAACAAATCACCTTTTTCATCCAAACATACCACTTTACAACCCGATTTAAAACCAGGATCGAGCGCTAACACACGTTTTTGACCTAATGGCGCGCCCAATAATAATTGCTTTAAATTGTCTGCAAAAACTGAAATTGCCGTTCCGTCTGCTTTGGCTTTGGCTTCGTTCATGACTTCATTTACAATTGCAGGCGACAACAAACGTTTGTACGCATCTTCAATAGCTGTGAATACTTGATCTGTACACGATTTTACGTCTGTTTTAATAATTAAACCGTCAATCATGTCTAGTGCTTCTTCTTTGGCAACAGCAACTTTTACTTTAATGAAACCTTCATTTTCGGCACGCAACATCGCCAATAATCGATGTGAAGGTGTTTTGTGAAGCAATTCGCTCCAATCGAAATACTGGGTGTATTTCTGCGCGCTATCGTCTTCTTTTTTCGTTTTGACTACTTTGGTTGCAATCGTTGCTTTCCGTTGGTAAAGACGTCTTATTTTGTTTCTGACGTATTCGTTTTCGTTAATCCATTCCGCAATAATGTGTCGTGCGCCTTCTAATGCTTTTTCAGTAGAAGCAACTTCTCCTTTTACAAAACGATTTGCGGCGTAGTTTACATCTTCATGTTGTTGTTTCATGATAATTTTTGCCAATGGTTCTAACCCGTTTTCTTTAGCAATAGAAGCTTTTGTTTTACGTTTTTTCTTATAGGGTAAATAAATATCTTCTAACGTTAGTACCGTTTTTGCTTGCGCAATTTTTTCCTGTAATTGTGGCGTGAGTGCATCTTGTTCTGTAATTGCTTTCAGAATGGCTTCTCGTCGTTTTTCTAGTTCTTCGTAAGCAGTTTTTAGTTTTACTATTTGACCAATTTGAACTTCATCTAAGTTTCCTGTCATTTCTTTTCGATAACGTGAAATAAATGGAATTGTACACTCTTCATTCAGTAATTGAATTGTTTTGAGAATACTTTTTTCAGGGATTGAAACGTGTGATTGTATGTATTGAAGTTCGGTCATGAAGGTGTTCTTTGAATTAAAAATTGAAGGATTCAATGATTGAAATAACAATCTTTTTTTAAAGTTGCAATTTAGTATTTTTTGTGTTGAAGTGACACTTTTTTACAAAGCTATATACGAATACAAGAACTGTAGACAAAAGTCGATTTTAATGAATATTGTCGTCATTTTGCAGAAATCCGTAAGAATATGCGATTTTTTTATTGTATGTTTACGAAAAATCATGTCATTTATTAAAGAATTTACGCTATACGCTATCTTTCATGTCAAAATATATTGGTAAAAATACTCTGCTTTTTATACAACTACTTGCAATTGTCTTGATACTATTTAATTGTGAGCAAGATGATGTAGCGAAACCAGATGAAATTGTAGTTTTCATTCCAAAAAACGAATTGTGCATACAAATAAAAACGGGCAATGCGGTTTCTAAAGAAATGATTACCTATTTGCACCATAAAACAAATAACTCGCTTCATGTAAGCTATGATAAAACGGGTGTCTCACTTCAAAAAAACAATAACACTGCCGAAAATGCAACCTTTGGTACCATCAATACCGATTCAGAAATTGTAGTCATAAACGAGCATAACACAAAACATACGTTTAAGGTTGACAACGTTAGCCAATATGACAATGTCATTGTGAATATTATAGTAGTGGAAACAGCAACTCTTACGTATGAATATTTTATTAAGTACACATTTGAAGGAAGTATTCCGTATGATTATACAACTAATACGTTAACTGTATCTCGATTTACAGGAACAATAGAAACCTTTACCAGTGAAGGCAATCTTACAGGTTCTATGGATATAGAAGATGGAGATGTAATACAAGTGAATGGTCAAACGAGTCCGTGCCCAGATGAAGTAACGCCAACGGATACAACTCCTCCTAACACAAATGATACAGACGGTTCCTCTAACAGTGCAGGAATTCCTGGAGAAGGTGGCAATAGCAATACTACTACTAACGGCAATCAAAATGGTACAAACGACGCAAGTGATGGCGGTGGTTGGATACAAGGTGATGGACCGTGCGGACTTAACTATACGTATATATGTTCTAATGGATACGGCGGCAATCATGATCCTACGACGATTAATAGTGCTGGAGATTTGTGTAGCGGTACTAACAATGGTGCTGGTATTTTAACCGTGCGAGATTGCAACGGAAATGTATTGGCTAGAAATAACTCCGCGCCAAACCCAGAAGGTAGTGACACCATTAACAACCCATGTGCAGGAATTGTTGGCGTACTTGTTAGTGTAGAAGAAGCGCACCAACAAAATTGTGATGAACTCAAAAAATTAACAGATAATGCTACGTATGCAAAACCTGCAAATACCAAATATACTGATGATGCTATAAGAGATTTAAAATTAACTCTTGATGATGAAGGTGAATTTGGTTATTCACTTAAAAAAAATTCTGCAGGAAATACCTATGCTGTAAATGCTGATAGACAAGGAGATAAAGTAGTCTATGCGCAACATCCTAACGTGTTTGGAGGTTTACATACACATCCAGATGATGATAAAAAATTTCCGATGTTTTCTGAAAAAGATGTAAAGGCATTATTAGATTTTACCCAGCTTTACAATAGTGGCACTCCTGTAGAACCTTCTTTATTTGTTCATGTAATTGTAACCTATCAATTTACATATGCCATCAAAATTGAGGATTTAAGTAAATTACAACAATTAACTGCAATCTTTGCAGATGAAGGAGATATTAATGAAGATGATAGAGATGAATTCAAAGAATTTAAAGACGCTTATAACACTCTGTTTGACAGTACTTATGATAATAATGGCGATTTCAAAGGTTCAAAGACATTTCAAAAAGCCTTTTTACGGTTTATTACCGAAGAATATGATTTAGGTGTATCTTTATACAAACTAAAAGAGCCTACTACAAGTACTGAAAAACCCGAATGGTTAAAACTTTCATTGGAAGGTACAGGAGATGATAGTATCGTAAAAGAAGAAAATCCATGTCCAGAATAATAAAACAATAAAATATAGATCATGAAATACATAACAACTATTTTACTACTGATATTTACGATCAGTTGCAAAGCACAGAACCCTGTAGTGGGACTTACACAAAAAAAAGGAAGTATTCCAGAGGGTATTTATTATAAAGATATTGATGGCGATTTGGATAAATATGTTGGGACTTGGATATATGCCAATGGAACTACTTCGTTTACCATTACGTTTCGGAAAGTGATTCAATATTATAATGGAAAATGGTATGCAGACAAACTTGTTGGCGATTACAAATATGTAAAAAATGGCGTAGTAATCATGGATTACCTTCACAGAATTAATGACCCAACTGTTAATGATGTACAGCACTATATCGACGGAAATAGAATTATTTATCCCTACCAAGATGTTGATTGTGACGGTTGTACCCATATGGAACGTCGTATTGATTTATTTTTTGATGATCCTGAAAGAAGACATTTAGATTTTGCCTTTGTCATCCGTTATTTAAATATTAATAATGTAGAAAAAATACAAGCTAATCTTAGAGTAACCGATATAGGAACTGTGCCTCCAAATGCTCCTCTTGATACTAGAATTCCATATGGGAACTACACATTAATTAAACAATAACCATGCGGTATTTTGTCATCATAGTTGTTGTTTTTTGTATGAGTTTTAGTTGCAAAGCACAGAACCCTGTAGTAGGGCTTACACAAAAAAAAGGAAGTATTCCTGACAATATTTATTATAAAGATATTGATGGCGATTTGGATAAATATGTTGGGACTTGGATATATGCCAATGAAACTACTTCGTTTACCATTACGTTTCGGAAAGTGATTCAATCTTTTAATGGTAAATGGTATGACGATTTATTAGTTGGAGACTATAAATATGTGAAAAATGGTGTGGTTGTGATGGATTATTTAAGCAGAATTAATGACCTTACTGTAAATAATGGGCAACATTATATTTATGGAAATCGGATTATTTATCCCTACCAAGATGTTGATTGTGACGGTTGTACCCATATGGAACGCCGTATTGATTTATTTTTTGATGATCCTGAAAGAAGACATTTAGATTTTGCCTTAGTCATCCGTTATTTAAATATTAATAATGTAGAAAAAATACAAGCTAATCTTAGAGTAACCGATATAGGAACTGTGCCTCCAAATGCTCCTCTTGATACTAGAATTCCATATGGGAACTACACATTAATTAAACAATAACCATGCGGTATTTTGTCATCATAGTTGTTGTTTTTTGTATGAGTTTTAGTTGCAAAGCGCAGAACCCTGTAGTGGGGCTTACACAAAAAAAAGGAAGTATTCCTGATGGTATTTATTATAAAGATATTGATGGAGATTTGGATAAATATGTTGGGACATGGAAATATACCAATGGCACAACATCTTTTACAATTACCTTTCGGAAAGTGATTCAATCCTTTAATGGTAAATGGTATGACGATTTATTAGTAGGGGATTATAAGTATGTAAAAAATGGTGTTGTTATAATGGATTATTTAAACAGAGTAAATGATCCAACTGTAAATAATGGGCAACATTATATTTATGGAAATCGGATTATTTATCCCTACCAAGATGTTGATTGTGACGGTTGTACCCATATGGAAAGGCGTTTTGAACTCTTTTTTTCAGATCCTGAGCAAAGGTATTTATCACAAGCGATGATTGTAAGACATATAATTGTCAACAATATTCAAAAAATACAAGTCAACTTAAGACTTGAAGATTTACGACTTGCTCCCGAAGGAACCAATTTAGAACCTAGAGTTCCGTTTGGAAATTATACATTAGTGAAACAATAACGATATTGATGTGTAGCATGAAATATATAATAATACTTGCACTATTCATAATAACTATAAATTGCAAAGCACAAGATCCAATAGTTGGGCTACATGAAACTAGAACTTACGGAATTCCTAACGGCATTTACTATAAAGATATTGATGGCGATTTGGATAAGTATGTAGGTACTTGGAAATATACCAATGGAACTACGTCACTCACCATTACGTTTCGGAAAATACTCCAGTATTACAATGGAAAATGGTATGCGGATAAACTTATAGGTGATTATAAATATATACAAAATGGTGTGGTTATCATGAATTATTTAAGTAGAATGAACGATCCGACTGTTAATAATGCACAGCACTATATAAAAGGCAATAGAATTATTTATCCATTTCAAGTTGTAGATTGTGATAATTGTAGTCATATGGAAAGGCGGATAGAGCTATATTTTTCTGATCCATTAAGAAAATATTTGTCACAAGGGTTAGTAATACGGCATATTAATGCTAATGGAACAGAAAAAATACAAGCAAATATACGTTTAGAAGATTTACGACTTGCTCCCGAAGGAACCAATTTAGAACCTAGAATTCCGTTCGGAAATTATACATTAATTAAACAGTAGTTAAAGCCTTTTTACTTATCATATAAAACATTATCAACTTGTTTTAAGTATATTTTAGTGAAAGCTTTTATGAGATCTTGTTTTTCAACAGGATTAGTTCAACTGACAATTTTGAATCCGTCTTATAGATTTTTCAAAATTGAGTTTCACTAAAAAAAGCACAGAAATTTAGAAAACTTCTGTGCTTTTGTCGGTTTTAATGTATGTGTTATACCAATTTACACATAAAGTAGTGTTTATAAACTCGTTCATTTGGCAATCTAGTTCCTTGCGAATACTTTCCGTAGCTAAGGCTATGCAAAGCATTCACGGCGTCCTATACTGACAAAGCAACTTCGTATCCAAAACATAATTTTAAATCTAAATTGGTATTATTCTTTGATTTTTAACGATTTTAGAATGGCTTCTATTTCAAACATAAAGTCTCTTTTATCTTCCGATGGTGCAAAAGTTAAACCTTCTACTACAACCAATCGATCGTGTTGTTTGTCCTCTACAATGTAGTTGATAAATGGTCCTGCCATATGAAAGTTTTTCATTTCCCACATTCCTTTAGTTTCCAAAGCAGATTTGTTGTCTACAATGGCATCATATACGTAAGGAGCATAAGCCTTTTCAGTAATCATGTGCATTTTTTTAGGATCTCTTCCTGGCACATAAGCTTTTCCAATAGAATCGCGCATGGCAATAATGGCATCAACAGTCGTGTCGTCTTTTGGAATGCTTCCAAATGGCAATGTATATGCTATAATATTCATAGTTCCTTTTGGAACTTCACGTTCAAACCATACAAAGTTTTCTTCATTTTTTACCATTTTGTAGGCAGATGGAATATTTAGCGAAAACCCAAACGTTTCTTCTAGTGTTGTATCTCTACTTAATGAACCTTGAATGAATTTTTGCTTAGAACGCAATTCGTTTAACTTTAATGTCGTAACAGATTCTTTCTCGTTATTTTTAAGTTGAGAAATAATTTCATCATCCGTTCCCGTAACATAGACTATTTTTTGTGGCCTAGCATATATGTTTTCCTTAATTTTGAATTGTTTTTTGTCTGACGATTTCACAAAAAGAACACTTCTACATTTCGTAAGTATTCCGTCAAATACTTGCGGATTAATCTGTTTTAGTGAAAATAATGGTTCTTCCATTGGCAAACCATCTGTTGGTGCGGCGTAGATACTTCTAATGCTGTCGCCAACTTTTCCTTGCCATAATTCGTCATCTACAACAACCGTAAGTAAGTTTACTTTTCCGTAGGACTCTGGTAAAAACTGTGCTGCATTTTCACTATTTTTCCTGTCTTCGCAAGAAGTGAATAGTGCCAAAGCAATGATGAATACGTATAATTTTTTCACGAGGTATTATTTTTATGAGTTCTTTTTATTATTTAGAAACCTGCAAGGTCATTCCAGGTTTTAGTTTATTACCACTAATATCATTCCATTTTTTAATATTCGTCACAGAAACTCCTGGAAATTTTTGTGCTATGCTCCACAAAGAGTCGCCAGACTTAACAACATAGGTTTTTCCATTTTTTGTATTTTTTTTCTTCTTGTTCGACTTTTTAGCGGTAAATCCAGGTTTTTTAGGATAAACCGTTAAGCGTTGTCCAATTCGTAGTTTATTAGATCGGAGTCCATTCCAACGTTTTAAGTCGCTAACACGTACACCAAAACGTCGTGCAATTTTCCCCAAATAATCACCATTTCTAACACGATAGCGTGTCCGTTTGTCCATTTCAAATAATTGTGGCAATGGTTTTTCGCGTTTTGCTAATTCTTCTTTCGCTAAGGCGTAAATGGCATCTTCGTTGTTTACAAATTTTCCAACTTCTTGTATCGGCAAACGCAAGGTATAATTTCTTCCTTTTACATTTGGAATAATGTCTAATTTGTATGAAGGATTGAAAAATTGTAAGTCTTCTACTTTTACATTTAACACTTCAGATATTTGATCAAATGTAAGTATTTCTTTTACACGAATCGTATCCGTTGCAAAATGTGGAACTTCTATTTTTTCTACCTGAAAACCGTGTTCATCCGCATATTCAAAAATGTACATCGTTGCTAAAAATGCTGGCAAATATCCTGCGGTTTCACGTGGTAAGTTTTTACGAATATTCCAGTAGTTTTCGTATCCACCAGAACGTCTAATGGCTTTGGAAACGTTTCCAGGTCCTGAATTGTAGGCGGCCAACGCTAAATCCCAATCGCCAAAAATTCTGTATAAACTGGCTAAATATTTACACGCCGCTATTGTTGATTTTTCAGGATCGCTACGTTCGTCAACATAGGAACTTACATTTAAATCGTATTCTTTTCCAGTTCTGTACATAAATTGCCATAAACCTGTTGCACCAACGCGCGAACGAGCTCTTGGATTTAAAGCAGATTCTACAATGGCTAAGTATTTTACTTCTAATGGAATATCGTAGTTATCAAGTTCTTGTTCAAACATTGGAAAGTAGTATTGACTTACTTTCATTAAACGTTCCATTGATTTTTTTCTTCGTTTTAAAAATCTACGAATGACACTTTCTAGTGAAGGATTGTATGCTATGTTGAATGGTGTTTTTGCGTTGAGTCGTTCCAAACGTGCTTTTAGCGTATCTGTTGGTAATTCTTGATACACAACAGGATCGTATTTTAGCTCTGTAATTTCTTTATGAATGGTATCAAATAATTCTGCTCCACCAAGTTCGCGCAACCACAGACTATCAATTTTAGCGGCAAATTTGTTGTCTTGTAGCTCGTATTTTTCTTCAATTCTTGACAACTCTTTTCTTCCATCAAGCATCATAGATACACTGTCTATTTCAGGAAGAATATCATTTGTATCACGTTTGATTTCGTTTTTGGTATCAACATAAATCGTATCAATCATCACCGTTTTTTTACCATCTAAAATAATGGTGTCTTTGATGATTTTGAACGTAGGTTTTGGCGTTTCTTTTACTTTTTCGAGCTTTTTATTAGCTACTTGTGCATGTCCGATAAGCGCAATGCATAGAAAAAGTATGGAAAATAGGTATTTCATCTACTGTGAATATTTTAGCGTTTTATACAATGTTTGTATGTATAGAAACGTGATTGGTGCTAAATTCGTGTTTTTTCTTCGAATTTTGAAATTCTTGCAAATGAAAAAAGCCTAATTATTAGAATTAGACTTTTTCAAAATATCGTTTTATTTTATTTTTTATGCTAAAATCGCCGCAATTCCAGGCAATGTTTTTCCTTCTAAACTTTCTAACATGGCGCCTCCACCTGTACTTACGTAGCTTACTTTTGGTTCAAAACCAAATTGTTTTACAGCCGCTACAGAATCGCCACCACCAACAAGTGAAAATGCTCCATTTTTGGTTGCCTCCGCAATGGCATCACCCAAAGCGATGGTTCCTTTTGCAAAGTTTGGCATTTCAAAAACACCTAAGGGTCCGTTCCAAAGTATAGTTTTTGATTGTGCAATAACAGCCGCAAATTTGGCTTGTGTAGCTGGTCCGGCATCTAAGCCCATCCAACCATCTGGGATTTTAGTTACATCTATTATTTTTGTTGTTGCATCATTGGCAAATGCATCTGCAATTACAGAATCTACAGGTAAGTGAATGGTCACATTTTTAGCTTCGGCTTGCTTCATTATTTCTTTTGCCAATTCTAATTTGTCATCTTCTACCAAAGAATTCCCAATGCTTCCACCTTGTGCTTTGATGAACGTAAATGTCATTCCGCCACCAATAATTAGGTGATCTATTTTGTCTAAAATATTATCTATTATTGTAATTTTTGAAGATACTTTTGCACCTCCCAAAACTGCTGTAACTGGCTTTTCACCTGTTTGCATTACTTTGGTAATACTTTCTATTTCTTTCGCCAGTAACAAACCAAAACATTTTTTGTCTGTAAAGTTCTGCGCAATTACTGCTGTAGATGCGTGCGCTCTGTGAGCCGTTCCGAAAGCGTCATTTACATAAATATCTCCCAATTTGGCAAGTTGCGCCGCAAATGCTTCATCACCGCTTTTTTCTTCTTCGTGAAAACGTAAATTTTCGAGTAATAATACTTCTCCTTCTTCTAAACCTGCAACTGCTTTTTCAGCTTCCTCACCAACACAATTTCCTGCAAATTTTACTTGTACACCAATTATTTGTGAAACTTTTTCGATGATGTGACGTAATGAATATTCTTCTTGAAATCCTTTTGGTCTTCCTAAATGCGACATTAATACGCAACTTCCACCATCTTCTAGTATTTTGATGATTGTTGGTTTTGCGGCACGAATTCGCGTATCATCTGTTACTTCAAATTGATCGTTTAATGGTACATTAAAATCGACACGAATGAGTGCTTTTTTATCTTTAAAGTTAAAATCATTGAGCGTTTTCACTTTTCTTGGTTTTTTCGGGTTATTGATGTGTTTTAAATCCTGAATCAGCAAGCAATATAAGTTCTTTTATGATTTTGGGAATGACTTTTTGGAAGTTTTTTTTCATGAACGGTTTTATTAAAATTCCAAACGGTTTAAAATCGACAAATACTTCTATTTGAAGGTTTGTTTTTTCAGCATTTACAGCTTCTAGTACAAAGTAGATATTCAGTTTTTTAACCATTGGTATTTTGGTCGCCGATTCGCCATAAACCAATTGTGTTTCTTTTGCTTTTTTCGTCACTGTCGTCGGATTGTAAGTCGTTTTATTGATTAAACATTTGTGTTTTTCTCCTAAACGATTCACCCTATTTTTTTCATATTCAACTTTCGATATGCGTTTGTCCCATAATAATCGATGATCAAAGTTACTAATCACTTCATAGAGTTCTAAAATAGGCATATTGATCACCGCTTCTTCACTGTATAGGTTGTGTTTGGGAACATTATCAGGAATTGGTGAAATTTCAGGAAGTTCTGTTTTGTAATTTCCCAACGCTTCGAATGCATATGTTATAGTTCCGAAATCATAGTCTGACTGCAGTTGATTTTCTGTGGTCATGTGTACTTCTTCTGTAAATAAAACATATTCTGAAATAGGCACTTCATTTTTAAGCAAACGATGCACTTTTATAACATTGCTTCCATAGGGTTTGTTGGTGTCTTTGATTGATATAAATTCAATTTCACCGTGGTGAATGATAAATTTTAAGCAGAGATTGTATACCGATGAACACGCGCCACAATGACAAATTTTCTCGTACTCATACCGCTTTAAGTATGTGTGAAAAGCCAAATACATGCGCTTGACTTGTTCTCGAATTTGCTTGATGTTTGTTGTCGCTTCCATTTTATAGAAAAATAACGCATCACCTTCAATTTCAGCCAATTGCAAACCTGTAGTATTATTATCAATCAATAATTCTAAGAGTTCTGAAATAATATGACGACTGTGCTGAATTGCCGTATGCTGCACAAATTCGGTAAAACCAGAGATGTCAGGAATAAAAAGTAATGCTTTTTCCGCCATATTGTGTGTGTTTTGGTTCGATATCTTGTAAAGATAAAGGATTTATAAGCTTTGTCGTAATTATTGACAATTCCTTGGAAAAGTAATGCACGTTTTCATTTTTTATTGTTTAAAAGTATCTCAACAACGATCAATGTGACAGAATCGTGTGTCGGTTTTTATTTTCCAGAAAACCATACCGTACTTCTGTGGAAAACCTCCATCAATGATAGTGTAAAATTCAACTGTTACAACTATATTTGTCACATGCTTTTCCAAGATATTTTAGGTTTAACACATATTAAAAAACATCTTACCTTGAGTGCTGATGCAGGACGAATTCCGCATGCGCAACTTTTTGTAGGTCCGGAAGGTTGCGGAACGCTTCCGATGGCAGTTGCGTACGCGCAATATGTGTTGTGCCAGAATACGGAGAGTGAAAATTTGGGCGGAAACGAATCGTGTAATTTGAAGTTTACTAATATTTCGCATCCCGATTTGCATTTTGCGTTTCCTGTAGCGGGCAATCATAAAGTAAAAAGTCATCCTGTATCAAAACATTTTTTGGAAGAATGGCGAGAGTTTCTCCAAGAGCAACCGTACGGAAATTTATTCGATTGGTATAAATTGCTTGGTATTGATAATAAACAAGGTCAGATTGGTGTTGATGAAGCGCTTGATGTTGTAAAATCACTTGCGCTAAAATCGTATGAAGGTGGCTATAAAGTGATGATTATTTGGATGGCTGAACGCATGAATACGGCGGCGGCAAATAAGTTGTTGAAGTTGATTGAAGAACCACCAAATAAGACGTTATTTATTTTGATTGCTGAAGACGAAGAACAGATTATTAATACAATTCGTTCACGTTGTCAGTTGTTACATTTTCCGCCTTTGGGCGAACAGGCAATCAAGGAATCGTTGATGGCAAAATTGAATGTTTCGGAAGCAGAAGCTACTAAAATTGCGCATCAATCTAATGGAAATTATAACAAAGCGGTTGATTTAGTGCATCAAGATTCGGAAGATTTGATGTTTGAAACATGGTTTGTTGCTTGGGTTCGATCTGCTTTTAAAGCAAAAGGAAATAAAACAGCTATTCGCGATTTGATTGCTTGGAGTGAAGAAGTTGCCAAAACTGGACGTGAAACGCAGAAGAAGTTTTTAGGTTTTTGTTTGAATCTTTTCAGACAAGCATTATTGCAAAATTATACGGCAACCGATTTGGTGTTTTTTGAACCGCATACCAAAGGGTTTTTCTTGGAAAAATTCGCACCTTTTGTGCATGGAAATAATATTTTGGATATTTCTAAAGAGTTACAAGATGCGATATATCACATTGAACGCAACGGAAATTCCAAGATTGTATTGACCGATTTATCTATTAAATTGACACGATTGTTGCATCGGAAGGATCAGACGTTGTAGATTTTTGATTTTCACCAAAGCTGTATTTCACTCAAAAATTCAATAACTTTTATTATA
This sequence comes from Kordia sp., assembly GCF_965283645.1. GTDB lineage: Bacteria > Bacteroidota > Bacteroidia > Flavobacteriales > Flavobacteriaceae > Kordia. The sequence continues at coordinate 3,161,222 of NZ_CBDIPG010000001.1, forward strand.
GCTATTAGTGTCCAAATTATAGCCGCACAAACAATTCCTATTGCGAAGAAAGAAGGAATCATTCTCAAATAGTGATAAACGACTAAACCAAATAAAGCTCCAATTATTGCTACAAATATTATTGTTAAAAAATATCCTTCATTACTTGATATATAATAAATATACTCGGCAATACATGCCCCAATAATTAGATACAATTATTAAAGTTTTATTAGAAGGTTCTTTTTCTGAAATACCGTGTAAATAATCTAGTATAGAGCCTATAAAATCAATAATATAACTTATCTTTTTTAACATTTAATTTTTTCGTATAAATCATAAATTTATGATTTATATTTTCCATAATGTAAGAAAAAACCACCTTAAATCGAAATTGTTATACGTTTTTTAATAATTTGGAAAATCCCATTTCGAAGCAGTATTTGGAAAACTCTAAAAAAAATCAATATATCAAATTAGACTCCATTTGTCAGCAGAGTTGGTTCAACTTATAATTTTAAGTACGCTTTCATAAGTTTTTTAAAATTAGGTTTCTCTAAAAATCCACTCTAAATACCAAATTCGGCGTTAAGCCCAATGAGAAGTTATCAACCGTTTGTAAGCGAAATTGTATGTTGTCATCCGCATTTAGGAAAGGTCTAATTTCGTAATAACGTTCCAGCAAGTTTTTACGATTGTATATGTTGAGTAGTGAAAAACCTATTTTTCCTTTCCAACTTTTCTTTTCGTCAAAGTTAAAAGTATACGTGCCTGAAAAATCAAGTCGGTGATAGTCAGAAATACGCGCTGTGTTCGTATCTCCAATAAAAACAAACAAGTCTCCGTTTGATTGCGTTTCTGCCGTTACAGGCGTGTATGGCGTTCCTGTGCGGTAATTCCAGCCAAGTGAGAATTTAAAATTCCCCATAGTGTACGAATGTGCCCAACGAAAATAATGGCGAATGTCATAATTCCCAGGAAATGCAACACCATTGTTTATACGCGAAAACTCAAATTGGTTGTCGGTGTATGAGTAACTCACCCAAGTTTGATAGTTGTCAATTTTCTTTTCTACTAATAAATCAACACCATGTATTTTACTTCTTCCTTCAGTAAAAATTTCAATAACGCTTGTACTTCCAAAACTTCTGTTGAATGACGTTAGTCCTTTTATTATTTTGTAATATCCATCAATATCAACACGCCAACCGTTTTTATTAAATAAGAAACCAGTAGATATTTGCTGACTTTTTAAGACTGGGAATTCATCACCATTTGCAATTGCCCAAACTTGATTTTCCAAACCTAAATTTGCCGTATTAAATTCTATAATCTGACTTACCGCTTGGTGTTTTAATTCGGCAGAAAGTGTTGTGCTAAAGTTTTTGTTAAGCTTTTTTTCAATGTGTAAACGCGGTTCAAGAAATAGTTTTTTTGTAGTACTGAAATAGTTTGCACGTAAACCTGCATTTATAATTAGTGTTTTTTGATCGTTAAATTTGTATGAAGTATATAGTGCATGCGAATTGTTTATACTTTCTTCAGCCGCTAAATACCTAGTAACACCTTCTTCATCGGCACTAAAACCTGAGAAGCTAAATGATACATCATTGGATGAGAATTGATATCCTGATTGGACTTCGTTTTTTTTATTGATTTTCCAAAAAGTATCATACGAAAACCCAATATCTTTGATTGTATTTCGTTTTTGATCTTCTTCTACTAATTGAATAATATCTCCTTGAAATCTACCTAAATAATCAAAGTCAAATTTTGAATGATATACATTCAGTTTATGCGAAAATTTTTCATTCCATTGTCGTTTCCAAAATGCACTCAATCCGGAGTTTTTAATGCTTAATTGATCGCGTGATGTTTCTTCAAAGAATTCAACTTTTGAACCAAAATCAAGTTCGTTTTTTGTCATTAAATTACTCACCATAATTTCATCTTTATCAGAAATTTTTCCAATAAGTTTTACGGTATAATCTGTAAAAAAGAACCTGTTATTTGTTTCAGAAAAGATATTCTCAGCAACTTCAGTACCTTTTGTAATTTTGGTATTTTGAAATACACGTTCTGAGAAATTGTCGTATGTAAATGTTTCCAACACATCTGTAAATGCCCTACGAGCTGATACGGTAACACCAATTTTTTTGCTGATTGGAACTTTTAAGTACGCATCGGCATGTGTCATATTGAATCCGAATCCGCCAGATAATTTTTCAGGAACTTTGGTGTCTGTCTGAATATCAATGACGCCTGAAATTCGATCTCCGTACCGTGTTTCTGTTCCGCTTTTGTAAATGGAAACTTCTTCTATTACATATGGGTTGAACGCAGATATTAAACCAAAAAAGTGTCCAGAATGATACATTTTTATTCCATCCCAAAGTATTAAGTTTTGATCTGGAGTTCCACCACGAATAAATAGTCCTGAAGCGGTTTCGTTTGGACTTTGAATGCCTGGCAATAGTTGAATACTTTGCAGTACGTCAGGTTCAGTAAGTCCTGGAAGAATTCCGAGTTTTGATGGGGAAATTGTTAATGCACCATTGTTTTGTTTGTTAATTCCAGAAGTTAGATAGTTACTTATAAGTACTTCTTTTAAACTAAATTTTTCTGCAATTAATGGAATTTTTGCGCATGGTATTTCTTGTAGTTCTTTGGCAAGAATTTGTGTTGGTTTGTATCCTAAATACCGAACTTCTATAGTGTCTGATGGAAATGCTAAAAAGAGCTCAAAGTAGCCTTTTGAGTTGGAAACTGTTCCTTTGGATTGTGTTTTATTGACAATAGAAGCATCATTAATTGGCAACTCATTTTCGGCATCAACCAATACGCCACATATTCGTATTTTTCCTTCTTGTGATGGATCTCTGATGATGTAATAGCGATCGTTTACTTTTTCAAAAACAATAGGTGCTTGTGCTTGCAATCGTTGAAAAACAGTGTTTAGCGTTGCATCTTTCAGCCTAAGGGTTATTACTTTGTCTTTAGCCAATTCTGCACGATATGAAAATTTTATATCGTATGCTTTTTCAATGGTGGTAAGGACTTCTTGAAGCGGTTCATTTGTAAATGAGAGATCTACATTGCTTTGGGCAAACAATGTATTTGTGATGAATAGTAGAACAACACTTATAATTCTTCTCATATTACGTTATGGTAAGTCTCTAATAGGCAAATGCTTTTTTTGGTATTAAAAAAGTTGGGCTAATTCGCCTTTTTAAGGATAACTGTATTTTCGTCCTTAAAAGTATATGAAATTTCCATAGGAACAAAGACCGTACGCAATGCAAGTTTCAAATTTTTATGAGAAAAACTTCCTGTAAAGCGTTGTGTTATATCTATGTTGTCGTGTATGAATGTTATTTCGTATTGATTCTGAATGGCATCAATCACATGTTTTAAAGGGATTACACGGAAATTGCTTTCGCCTTCTCTCCATGTTTCGTCTTTGATGTTGAAGTCCCAATTTGATGTGTTGCCTTCCAATTGAGAAAATGCTTTTCCAACTGTTAAAATTGCTGTTTCATCATTTGAAGTTTCAACTTTTACTTTTCCTTCTGTACATTTTACTTCAAATAAGTTAGTTGCTGTTTTCACATTAAATTGTGTTCCAAGCACTTCAACAATTCCAGAATTTGTAGTAACCGTGAATTTTTCTCCTTTTTTTACTTTGAAATATGCTTCTCCAGAAAGTGAAACAGTTCTGTTGTTTTCCCAAGAATCTTTATCAAACGTAACACTTGATTTTGCATTTAATATTGCTTCTGAACCGTCTGGTAAAGCAACAACCATTTGATCTCCATAACCTGTTTCAAATGTTTCTCCGGCAGTTGTGTATACATACGCAAATCCTACTACTAGCAGTATTACTGCGGCAGCTGCATACATCCAAGAAGGAACAAGTTTTCTTGTTTTTGTTTCTTTTGTATCTTGAATTTTAGACAATAGGCGTTGCTTATCAAAAGAAGGTGCTTCAAACTTATTAGTTCCTTCAATAATTTTCATGTAATCTTGATATTCATCAGTGTTTTCAAAACGCGTTTTTTCCGCCTCTGAAATATCACCATTTAGCCATCTTGCTAAAAATGTATCGTCATATTTATCTTTCATCATTTCTACTTGATTCGGTAATAGAACAGTTTTCTTTAAGAATACCCTACCTTTTTTATATATTTCCTATTTCTTTTCTTAATGTTATTAATGCTTTGTGCATTCTTTTTTCTACCGCTTTTACAGAAAGTCCTATAATTTCTGCTATTTCATTGTACGTTTTTTTATCAATTCGGTTGAGTAAAAAAACCTCTCGTTGTCCGTCTGGTAATTTTGCAATGGTACGTTGCAGTTTTTCTTGAAATTCTTTTTCTCTTAAGACAAATTCGGGCGTTTCGTTAGAAACTTTGCCTGTATGTTGTTGTTTGTATTTTAATACTACTTTTTCATGTGCAACTTCATTTAAGAACATGTTGTTGGCTACTGTGTATAGATATGATTTGGCTTTTGTAAAAATTACTTTCGCACAATTTTTCCAGAGTTTTATGAAAGCTTCTTGCACAATATCTTCCGCTTGTTGTTCACTTCCACATTTGTAGTATACAAAGTTGCGAAGTGTTTCAGCATTGGTATTGAATATGGTTTCGAAGTGTTTTGATTCACAAACAGATTTTTCCTCTGTAGCCATTAATTTCTAAGAATTAGTTTTTTTCCAAAACTACGCAATTTTATTTTTAGGTAATTTTTATGTGATTAACGCATTAAAATTCATTTAAAGAAATGATTGATTTTTTAAGTTTTTTCAAATTATTTAGAACGTATTTGTAGAAATTTCAAGAAAACGTAAATTATTTTTAATTTTTATAAAACGCAGCTATCCTTAATAAAAACAGGGTATTCACCACCAATTCTTGATGATTTTAACATTTAATATTAAAATTATTTAATTTTTTTTTAAAATTATGGTAGGGTATTTTCCAGATAGCCTGTTTTATTAGCAAGTTAAGTTAAAATCAAAATTTTGTTATCTCTTTGAGATATTAAAGATTTTAAAACTAATGAAGTTCAATTAAGTCGGTTTTTTATTAGTTGAAAATAAGTGGCAGCAAAGCTATTGAGATCGAGGCTAAAGTCTTTGTTGCCCTTTTTTTAACTATATAATACACATAAGAGGTTGGGAAAAGATTGCTATGAAAAACAAATAACAACTCCGAATAGTTGTTTTTAAGAAATTCGGGAAAAAGAAAATACATCTCAAACCTATTTACTAGTTTTTCTTCCCTCGGTAATTCTAAATTTATCGAGGTTTTTTTCGCTTTAAAGTGAACGAATTACTAAAATTTATCTTTTATTTTTTTCTTTCTTCCCATATTGAAGATTCCTATTTTTAGCCCTAAGCCAACAGAAAATCCTTTGATGTTATCGCGTCCATAAAAAGGCAATCGGAATGATTCTGAGATTCGATATCGAATTCCTGTTTCTATTTGTACAAAGCGTGAAACGTTGTACAATATGTTTACTCCAGGTTCTACTATAAAGAATGAATCGTAATCGTAGGTGTCGTTTTCTAACGGCGTTTCATCAAAATCACCATTTGCTTTTTTCTCAAGTATGGTAACGCCTCCGCCACCAATCATTAATGGAAATGACACACTTATAAAGCGGTTTCCAAATAGTATGGGTTCTAAGTGCAAGCCTCCATATCCACCAACCAAAAGTACCTCATCACCTTCATATACATCGGTATTGTTGGGTTGTTTGCTAAAAAATAAACTTCCAGAGAGTCCTATTTCAAATTTTCGATTGGCTACATACGCCAACTTTAGATTTACAAAACCTGCTTCTTCACCAGATATTCTTCCAAATTGTGGTGTAAATCCTAAATAAACTCCGTGTACAATGTTGGTCCGATCGTCAAATTCGAAGTAATCGTTGGTTTCATCAGTTTGTGCTGTGAGTGTATTGAAAATGAATAGTATGAATACTGCAGTTACTAACTTTTTCATTTTGTATGATTGTTTCGTTTGTTTCGTATTTATAATTCTTTTAATATGATCACGCCTTTGTAACCTGTACATGTAATGGTTCCAGTGTTTTTTGCGCCATATGAAGCGCTAATGCGTCTTATTTTGTCTTTTCTGTCTATAATTTCGCTTTCTATGTTCTCCATTGTTTTTGGAATACGTAAAACGCCTTGCTCAAGCTTAGCTTTAAAATTGAATGCTGTTTCCGAAATATTTATATATACTTCCGCTTCTGTTTGATTGATCTCTAAATTAGGCTCATTTTGTAGGTGTTTTAAAATTCGAAGTTCTCCGTAATTGAGATCGAGTTTTACTTTTCCTCCTACCGTTTTGAAAACCGTTTTTGAATGTTTTATGTTTCCTGAAATACTGTCAATTTTTACAATATTGATATTATCTTTGTTTGAATTGAGTTGTAAGTTTTTAATGTTGCTCAAGATCATTTCTGAACCATCAGAATCAATTTTTAAGTTGGTACCATTGTAAATTTCTAAACTAGCATCCTTTGATGTAATGAATGATTCATGAAGCTCTACAACATTTAGGCTAGCATGTTTTACTGTTATATTTGCATTTTTTAATTCGTCTGAAATACGCAAATCGCCATGCTCCAGAACCGTTTTTAGATTTCCATTCCAACCAGATATGGTAATGTCACCATATTTGTTGTATACTTCTATGGTTGCTTTTTTAGGAAGATATATAGTATAGTTTATGGTTGTTTTTTCGTTTTTGAACGGATCAATTTTACTAATGTATCGTCCTAAAAGTCCACCTTCCTTTTTTTCAATTTTCGAAATAATTTTTACCTCAGCATTGGTTACCGTAATGTCTGTTTTTACTCTATCGAGCAGTTTTTGGGCTTTGTCTTCATTTTTGCCTTCTGCTTCTATGTTTACTACAATTTCAATGGTGTTTTTGTCCCATCCCGTAAGGAAAATATTGCCATACAAATTTTCTAAGTACAGTTTATTTTCATCGGTAAATGTATGGGTTTCCCGAATTTCTTTATTGAGTTTATGTTGTCCTAACACATGTTGATAAGACAGTAAGCATAAGACTCCACAAAGGAATGTTTTATAGAATGAGCTCGCCATCGTCTAAGGTGTTTTGAGTTGGATATGATCTGCGTAAGAGATCTTCCATGAGTTGTATTTTTTTTCTATAGTTGTTTATGATTGCTTCTATGATTATTTGATTGTTGACGCCTTGTCTGAGTTCTTTTTTGAGATTGAGGTATTCTTGGTCTAATTCGTCTATGTAGCTTAAAAATTCTTCTTGCGCTACTTTGGATAAGTTGGTACTGCTTTTTACCAATTGAATTTGATTTTCCACCAACGATTTGTAATGCGTATCTATTTGACGGAATTCTTCACTCACCATGTCATATTCTCCATCTAACTGATTTTCAGAAAAATACACAAACATGCAACCAAATAATAATACCACTGCCGCTGCAACTCTAAAAGAAGCTTTTTTCCATAATGGAATTACTTTTTTTGGTGTTTCGGGCAATTGCTCACTAATTTTTCCCCAAAGTTTTAGTTTGTCAACTTCGTCTATGGAATGATCATCAAACTCATTTCTGTGGGATTGTATGTAGTTTTTTAATTCGTCTTTCATGATCAATTAATTAATTGGATTAACTTCTTTTTGGCTCTGTGATATTGCGATTTTGAAGTTGATACACTGATTTCTAAAATGTCTCCTATTTCTTTATGGTCATAACCTTCTATGAGGTATAAATTAATTATGGTTTGATAGCCGTTTGGCAATTGTTGAATGGCTTTTTTTATGTTACTGATGTCTAAATTTTCTGTGCTTATGTCTTCTACTTTTTCTGGAATCCAATATTCTTGTGCTTCAATGGCAACTAATGGAATTCGTTTTACTTTTAAGTAATTGATACTTTTATTGATGACAATTCGCTTTAACCACGAACCAAATGTACTTTCGTACTTAAACGACGCTAGGTTTTTAAACGCATCGATAAAACTATCTTGAACCACATCTTCCGCATCTTCTTTTACCTTTACAATCCGAATACTTACATTAAACATAGCATCTACGTATAGTGAATACAGTTTGTACTGCATTTTACGATCGCCAAGCTTGCTTTTTTCTACAAGATCTTTATGTGTAAATAGTATAGCGTTGTTCACTATGATATAAAATATGGTATGCGGTTATGATTTGTTTCTTTTACTAAAGACAACAGTCTTTGACAAAGGTTGCATATTTTGATAAATAATTTTTCTTTTTTAGCAAAAACAGTCTTTTCGTAGCTTCTAAGACGTGTTTTTTTATTCTTTCTTCCTGATTTTTATACGATTAGGTAATTTAACCATTTTTTAAATCAAGTAATTATACGCTGAAAATTCTTCAGCTATCGTAAGATATTTGTAATGCAATCATTAAGAGTATAATTATTTAGTAGCTACATTCCTTTTTTTGATTGTTAAAGGTCGAATCTGAAAAGCCTTCACAAAAAGAGTAAGAACTAATTTAAAAATTACCTACCATGTCAAACCTACCAGGAGCTTATTCTCCATACACATGTAAAATTGCAGCAGCAGCTGAAAAAGCTTTTGCACAAGCAATGAAAGGAATTGTTGGTGTACGTTACATGCCAGTTGCCGTTTCAACACAGATCGTTTCAGGAGTAAACTACAAATTTTTCTGTAACACACAAGCCGCTACTATTATGCCATTAAATGGCGCGGCTATTGTAAGCATTTATGCACCTCTTGAAGGAGATGCTCATATTACTCATATTCAAACCTTATAAAACCATATAATCATGCAAGGAATACCAGTACCAGTTAAAAATGTAAATATATATGCATATTTTAACCCAACAGAACCTTTACAAGAACTAGTAATTGAAGGCGCTACAGGAACTTATACTGTAGGAACCTTAACAACTAACATATTTTATAACTTAGACTTAAATGACGACGGAAAACGTGTAAATCCATTACAGGTACATGGCAGATATTATGCTACATTTGAATATGAAGGAAGTAAAAAATCTATTACAACCGTATGGATGTTCTGTTTAGACAATTCAGATACACCAAAATTTGGTCGTACAATCAGCTTATTCCATTCTGATGACGCAAACGATACAGCTACACCAGCTATTGTAGATCAATCAGATTATATTAAACTTACGCCATTACACGATATTACAGTAAGTCAATTATTTCCACCACCAGCTATTGGACAACGAACTTTAATTGAACACGGAACAGGGAATATTATTGGAACTAGAATTGGAACTCCACATCTTATGGGTGTTGAAGTAGACAATGGTGAACTAGTTGGTAAATTTGCGCCAGGAATGAAACGAATTATTATTAGTGGACGAACTGATAGTGGTGAATTAATTTCAAGAACTGATTTAACCGTAATTTCTAATGGCAAACCTGCTATATTTTTAAGAACATTTCCATCATAAGATTTAAAAGTTCTTTTAAAATTTTATAAAAAAACCTCTAAGAAACTAATACTTCTTAGAGGTTTTTTGTGGTATATAGTTCTCTATGTTTTTAAACATAAAAAAGCGCAATTTATACTGAAATTACGCTTTTGGTTGAATGCAAATACATTCGAATTAAATAAACTAATTAAGAGTTTTTTTATTGAAATGTATAGGTAACTTGATCAAATTCTGTAACTCTAAAATACCCAAAAGCATAATTAGCTTCATTGGTTGTGTTGACGCAATTTCCTCTAATTTCTGCGGGCGTTACCGAAAATGGATCACCGCCAGAATCGTATTGTTCTACAAGTAATGATACATAATTGTAGTAACGTTGCGAAATTCCGTATAGTTGTATGCTTACAGTATCACCTGGATTGTATTCTGCTTCAGGATCTTCATCATCTCTTTCTTTTTCAAAGAATTCTTCTTGCTCATTTCCGTTGGTAAATTCGTCTGATTGTGTTTCTAATTCTGCAAATAAATCAACATCTTCTTTGTTTCGAAACAAGTAATAGTTATCAACATCTGCCGGATCATTAAAGTATATCGTAACATCTAATACTTCATCGTCAAATCCGCCTTCTAACGATTGTTCAACACTGTTTATAGGCGTTACAGACATTAATTGCTCCGTTGCTGTGTAGGTTTCTCCATCATGAATTACCTCTAACGTGTATGAATCATTTAATACAGGAACGAAATTGTTTATGGTATATGTTCCATCATTCTGATCTGTAAAATTGTACACTGCAGTTGAGTTGTTGTTTGTCACTTTTACAGAAGCACCAATAACGCTTGTGTTTTGTGTAGTATCAAAAAACGGTGTTGATGTACTTAATTTTATAGTTTGATTGTTCCCTGTTGTTCCTTTTTCCCAATCTAAAGAAGCTTCAATCACCAAACGTGGTGCCGCTTCAGGAACATCAACATCAACTTTGTCATCACATGCTACAAATGTGATGAATAGTGCTAAGATTGCTGTTAATTTTATATATTTTTTCATGTGCTTAAAATTTAAAATTATACGTTATCGATGGAATAAAACTTCCAAAAATTGAGAGTCTTCGTGCTTCGTTTACACCTGTATCAAAATCTTGTGTAAATGAAATTGATGCCGCGTTTCTTCTCGCATATGCATTATACACACCAAAAACCCATTCGCTTTGCCAGCGTCTGTTTTTGTTTTTACTTGGTGTAAACGTTGCTGATAAATCAAGTCTGTGATATGCAGGTAAACGATTGGCATTTCGTTCGTCAAAACTAGCAATGGAAATACCTTCATATTCGTATTGTCCGTTTGGATACGTTACAGGACGACCAGTTTGATACACAAAGTTTGCGCTAAAACGCCATTTTTCATTAAAATCGTAACTTCCTGTTATAGAAATATCGTGCGTTCTGTCATATGGTGTATTGTACCAGTTTCCACGGTTAATTCCTGGTCCGCCAGCATTTCCACCAAGCGCTCTTTGCTCAGATTTTGATAGTGTATAGGCAAACCAACCTTTGAATTTTCCTTTGTTTTTTCTGAATAATACTTCTAAACCATACGCTCTTGCTTCTCCGTTTAAAATTTCAGTTTCAATATTATTAGTTCCAATGAGGTCAGAACCATCAATATAATCAATTCGATTGTCTACATTTTTATAATACGTTTCTAACTCTAACGAGTATTTTTTGTCGTTGAAATTTTTATAATATCCAACCGCAAATTGATTCGATTTTTGTGGTTTAATGTACCGTCCACTTGGCGCCCAAACATCTAATGGCGTTACCGAAACCGTGTTAGATAATAAATGTACATATTGAACCGATCGTGTGTAACTTGCCTTTACCGAAGATTCGTCATTGAGTTGGTATGAAAGTCCAAGTCTTGGTTCAAGGTTTGCAAATGTTTTGATGCTTTCGCTCTTTTTATAATCTGTAGTGCTTATTTCTTCGCCTTCTTCATAAATACCGATTTCATTGTTGTATACAACAGGCAAATCATTTGCGTAGTTAGCCAATGCTTGTCCGCCCAAACGACTAAAAGTACTGAAACGCAAACCGTATTGTGCTGTTAATTTGTCTGTCAATTCATGTTCGGCACTAATGTAAGCCGCCGCTTCAAACGCTCTTTTTTGATCAAGTTTTCTAAAGTTAATTGACGAACTTGGATCTGAAGGTCGTACTTCTCCCGGATTGAAGTTGTATGAAATTCCGCTTACACCAAAATCAAGCTTTAATTTATCACTTGCATAATAGCGTAAATCATACTTTACGTTAAAGTTTTCAATATCTGCAACCCAATCTAACTTTATAAAATCGAGAATAATTTCATAATCGTATTTACTGTAGATTAATGATAAGTTTGAGAAGAGTTTTTCATTGAATACATGATTCCAACGCAAGTTGGCCGATGTGTTTCCGTATCTGTTTTTGATGAATTTTGAAATGTCAAAAATATCTCTTCCAAAGTATCCAGAAAGATAGATTCGATTGTTTTCATTGATTTCGTAATTCGTTTTTAGGTTTAAATCGTAAAACGAAATTTTATCGTCTTTTATTTCTTCAATCAATGGCATAAACAAGTGTGCATACGACGTTCGTCCGGCAACTAAGAAAGATCCTTTTTTATTAAACATTGGACCTTCAACCGCCAAACGACTTGATATGATCCCGACACCACCATTAACTTCTAAGTTTTTACTGTTTCCGTCTTTCTGGCGTACATCTAACACGGAAGAAATTCGTCCTCCAAATTTTGCAGGAATATCGCCTTTATATAGTTTAATATCTTTTATCGCATCAGCATTAAACACCGAGAAAAAACCAAAAAAGTGTGATGTATTGTAGATAATTGCTTCATCTAACAACACCAAATTTTGATCGGCCGCACCACCACGAACGTTGAATCCGCCAGTTCCTTCTCCAGCATTGGTAACACCTGGCAACATCTGAATGGATTTAATTACATCTACTTCACCTAAAACGACTGGCATTTGTTTTATGGTTGCCGCATTTAGTTTAGAAACACTCATTTGTGGTTTTCTAATGTTGACACGTTCAGATTCTTCCGCTTCAATAACTACTGCGTCTAAAGACGTTGATGCTTCATTGATTTCTAAATTTACTGTTTGATCCACCGTTAAGTTAACTTCTTTCGTAATGGTTTTGTATCCAATAAACGAAATTACTAACGTGTAGGTTCCTTTTGGTGCAGTTAACGAATAGAAACCGTATTCATTGGTTACAGCTCCGTTGGTTGTTCCTTTTAAATATACGGTAGCACCAAGCAAGGTTTCCCCGTTTTTTTTGTCTTTAATGGTTCCGCTTACGCTAAATTTTTCTTGCGCAAAGAGAAATGTACTCATTAAAAGACAAATCCAGATAACACTGTTTTTCATTGTTTTTATATATTTTCTGATTGATATTCTACAGCTATTGACAACTGATAAAATAAAAGGTTGCACGATTAACAAATTTTTAAGTCACAAAAATAAACTTCTCAAAGCGTAGGATGTAGTTTATAAACTTTTTTTTAACTAAAGTATTATAAAATCAAGGTTACCGATTATCGAATGAACTAAACCGTTCCTAAAACTACTCTATATAATTAATCACTTGTATTTCATCTTTGTTACCATAATTACGTAATGATACAACCATCAAAGGCGGAAACCGAAAAGCCTTTTTATAAAAGAGTAGGAAATTATTAAAGTAAATAATTATGGAAAATACAAAAAACTGTAATCAAACAAGACTTATAAAAGGAACGTATTCTTGTGATAATTTTTCAGATGTATATGTTGGAGACTGTAACGGTGTTCATAAAAAAATAGCAAAAAGTAGCACATTAGCATCTGTAGATTTTGAAGCAAAAGCAAGCTGTAACGGCTACTTATACTTTGTGTGTTGGAGTGATGATGCTGGTTTAAATGGGTTATTAGCTGAATTACACGGATCCAATAAAGTACTTTCGGGCGCACATTCAAAATGGGAAGTGTATCCAACAGGAATTGATTTCGATACTGAAGCAACAAGACCTTCAGAAGCAATTGTAAATGAACAATTGAAAAAAGCAACTTGTAAAAAATGGAAAGCTGTTACGGAAGGACCGAACAACGATGCGACTATTTTTAGAGATTATCCGAATATTGCGGATAAGGCGCATTTTATTTGGTTCGATTCGAAAAAAAGTTCGGGAACAAATGCACCATTTTCAGGATTTAATCATGATGAGTTTTTAATTTTTAGATTTCCTGTAAAGGAATTGTTTAGAGAAGAATGTTATAATTGCGATTTGGATTGTGAATGTAAAGATGACTGCTGTTGTTCCGTTTGTGAAGAAACAATTAGTGAGGAGCAAAAAGTACTGAAAGCAGAAGCATTACGTAAAACTTTTGTGATAAAAGGAAAAGAAAACAATACAAAAAGATGTAAAACGCCATATGCTAGTATCGCTTGTTCTACACTCGATTTACCAACCTTAGAACCTTGCTTCTACTTGCATTGGGGCGATGGACCACAAGATCAAATGGGAACACGTGACCAAGAAGTATTGTACATCACAGCATGTAATCCATATGGAAATTTACGCTTTAGAGGATTGACAATTACAAAAGTTACTATTGTGGCTAAAAGAAAAGTTTTTAACCCTGGAAATCATGGTGGCACCATATCAACTCCTGGTATTGTAATTACACCTGTACGTGATGTAATTGAAAAGGAGAAAGCAACATCTATTTCTGAGGCACACAACACAATTCAGTTGATTCCAAATCGTTTGATTCGCTTTGGAGATTTGTGCGGATGCGCATGTGCAAGTCAGGCCTTATACTTATCCATTCAAAATGCAGTAGCACGAGATTATGAAATTCATGTGGAATATTGTATTGATCAAATAGAAATTAATCAAGACAATACGGGAAAAACACTGTTTCCTATTACACTAATAAAGAGTTAATTATAAATTTTAAAAAAACGTTCCGCTTGTTTGCGCAGGCGGAACATAATAATACGATTATGAAAACAAATATTACATATTTAACAATTTTATTCTTACTTTTAGTAATCTATTCATGTGATGATGTTATCCCAGAAACTGCTTTGTGTATAGATGATGCTATTACAATGGAAAAAAACTATGTGATGCTTAAAGGTTTTGACAAGAATCCAAACCATGATAATAGAATTATTTCATTTACACATGAGCAGATGGAAAGTAATTTAAACTACCTAACGGCACAAGCTGAAAAAAGAGGTATTTCGGAAGAAGAGCTAGGGTTTAGAGTTTATTTTGCTGCAAAAAAAGAAGAGTCTTTCGTCAAAGGAAAACTTAAATCTATTGGTTCTGAAGAAGAAGCTTATTCAACAGTGTTTTTTGTTGCAACTATAAAAGGAGAATCGGAAGATGCTAATGATTATAAAAATATATATGAAATTCCTGCTTTAAATTATGGAGGTTCAAGAAGGCCGCCAAATAACCCATATAACCCAGATCCAGGACAACGTTGTCCAATTATAGAGCAAAATGTTCATGCTCATTAAAACTAACCTAAATAAAATATGATTCTTATCTTTTTTTTATGCTTTCAAATAGCTGCTTTAGTCGCAGCTATTTGGTATTGGCATTCTTATAAAGATACAACACAGCGTTATTTTTTGTGGTTTTTGATATATGTAGTTAGTCATGAAGTTTTAGGACTTCTATACCAACGAGTATTTGATAATAATAATGATATACTTTACAATATTTTCACATTGGTTTCTTTTCCATTTTACTGCTGCTGGTTTTATAAAATTCTACAGAAACGTAAATGGTTAGTGTATGTATTATCAACTGCTTTTGCCATTGCATTTTTAAATGATATTGTTAACATAAACCCTTTTGATTATTTGTATTTGAATCCAATCATTATTGGCGCTTTTTGCATTTTAGTCTTAACCATAAGTTACTTTGTAGAATTACTAAATAAAGATGCTATCACAACTTTTGCTAGCTCACAAAAATTCTGGATTGTTACTGGATTGTTTTCTTTTTATATAGGATTACTTCCACTATTATTATTTCATAGTTACTTGAGCTATGAAGGATATTTTTACGAAACAGTCATTACGGTATTAAATGCCGTTTTATATAGTTGTTACCTTAAAAGTTTTATATGCCTGAAAAAGAAGATATAGGAGAGTTTTATACTGTAGAAGAAATTTTCTTTTTACTATCAGGCACTGCCTTGTTAATTGCAGTAGCTGTTGTAATTCTATTTTACGTATTCATTACACGTAAGAATAAATTATTAACGGATAAAGCAATGTCTATTAATAGTTATGAAAAGAAAATGATTGAGCTAGAATTGCACGCGTTACGATCGCAGATGAATCCGCATTTTGTACATAATTCGCTCAACGCGATTCAATATTATATTCAACTCAACGATATTGATCAATCTGAGAATTATTTGACACGTTTTTCAAAATTGGTGCGTCAGTTTTTTGACTATTCGCGCAAGCAATTAATCAGTATTGAAGAAGAAATAGACTTGATTTCTAATTATTTATCACTTGAAAAATTACGCTTTGAAGACAAACTTTCGTATGAAATTATTTGTGACGAAACAGTAGACAAAGAAGCTTCCATTCCATCCATGGTATTGCAACCAATTGTAGAAAATGCGGTAAATCATGGCATTTTTCATAAAAAAACTGCTGGAAAAGTGACCATTACATTTTCGCAACTTTCAGAAGATACGTTTTGTGTAGTAGTGAAAGATGATGGTATTGGCATTAAACAATCTAAAAAATTAGCTAAAAACATAATTAAAAATCATGATTCTCATTCTTCTGAAGTGTTGGACGAACGTCTAAAATTATTAGAACAAATTGATAATTGGCATGTGGAATATACCATTAAAGATCGTTCCGAATTTGGCAATGAACAAGGAACACTTGTTACCCTAATTTTTAAACTACCAAACTAGCATGACTGTAACTGCAATTCTTATTGACGATGAATACAAATCGTTAGCAATTTTAAAAAACAAACTGGAGCGTTTGTGCCCAAATGTGAATGTTATCGGAGAAACGCAAGATCCGGAAGAAGCCATTGAATTGATCGAACAATTAAATCCTCAATTGGTCTTTTTAGATATTGCCATGCCAGGCATGAATGGTTTTGAAGTGTTGCAAAAAATTTCACAACCACAATTTGAAGTCATTTTTGTAACCGCTTTTGATAAGTATGGAATTGAAGCCATTAAACATTGTGCTATTGGCTACATTGTAAAACCAATTGACAGCCAAGATTTAATTCAGGCAGTTGCAGTTGCTACGCAGAATATTTCGGATAAAACAGCCTTGCAAAAGAACAAGCAGTTGATTGAAAATTTAGGCATTCAATCATTTCAACAAAAGAAAGTTGTGATTCCTTCGCAAGATGGTTTAGAGTTTGTAAAAATTGAAGATATTATTCACTGTCAAGGAACCGATGGTTATACCAAAATTTATTTTCAAAATGATAAACCAATTATGAGTTCGTACAGTATTGGGCATTTTTTTAAGCTTTTAAAGCATAAAGATTTTTACCTCATTCACAAATCGCATCTAATCAATATCAATTATATTTTAAAGTATTTAAATGAAGGTTATGTGGTTTTGCAAGACAATTATAAGTTGCCAGTTTCCAGGAATAAGCGCACGGATTTTTTGAATATGATTCGGAGTGAATAATGTAGTAATTTGAAAATGGCTGTTGAGAAAATTTTAAGTTCATTATTGTCATTCCTGCGAAGGCAGGAATCCATTCTTCCCTAAATAGATTCCGCAACAAGTGTGGAATGACATATTTTATCAAAAGTATATCACAAAAAAAAGACCTTCATTTCTGAAAGTCTTTCTAGTTTGAATCTTGTATGTATGTTGAAATTATTTCTTTTCAGCGGCGTACTTTTCGTTTAGCTTGTCTAAGAGAATTTTTGTAATATCACTTTCTTCTTTTCCGTAATAAACTGTTCCAACGTATTCGTTTTTACCAAGAATGTAATCGTATCCGTTTGTTTTTCCGTATTCGGCAACGAAGTCTTTTACTTTATTTAGTAAAGAGTCGTTTAATGCTTGACTTTCTTCAGAAATTGCTTTTTCAGAAATTTGATATTGCTGTTGCAACATTCCTTGCTTTTGTTGCAATTGTCCCATCAACTCATCTTGTTTCGCCTTTGACATTTTTGCCGCTTTCATTTGTGCAGTTTGAACTTCCAATTGAAAAGCGCGCCCAATACTGTCATTATATTTTTGGAAATTTTCAATTTTCCCTTTTATTTTTGCTTCCAAATCTTTTTTCTCTTGGTATTCATTTACCAATTCAGAATTGTCAACAAAAGCAATTTTTGCCGATTCTTGACAAGAATACAATCCGAAAGCAACAACTGCTAAAACGATTAATTTTTTCATTTGTATAAATTTTTAGTTTTTTACCTATTTACTTTTTGAAATTTGATAAAACGCATCATTCCGTTTTTTATCATTTTTCGTTGCCGCAAAAATAGAAATAAAGTTTACATAACAAATTGTGAACTTTGAATGATTTTTCATGAAAACTACATGTATAAGAATAATCTATAATAAATTTATGTATAATAAGTGAAATTGATTAAAAGTGAATGATTTATCATTGCTTTTTAACTGATTTCTGAAAAGATTCAATATATTTTACTGGTAGAAACGTAAAATGCGCTTAAAACAGCTTACAATGTGTTTTTAGTTGTTTTTAATAACGTAAATCAACGAAGAATACTCTGAAGTTGTAATCGCTTTGAAGTTTGATACAAATCCTCTGTAAAACGCTTTAATAGGATTCATTTTTCCTGTTTTGTGTTTTTCAGAAAGTAAACTCACATAATACGCATCAAACTTCATTGGTAAGATTTTTACTACTTTCATATCTTGCTTTCCAAAAAGTTGTTTGATGGATTTTTGTGAGAAATGCCAAAGGTGTCTTGGTACATCAAAAGCTGCCCAACTTTCTTTGTAGTGATTTGCATCGTGACTTTTAAAATTTGGAACGGCAATAAAAATAGTTCCGTTAGGTTTTACAATTCTTTTTAGCGTTGCTATTTGTGCTTGCAAATCTGGAACATGTTCCAACACATGCCACATCGTAATTGCATCAAAACTTTCATCAGGAACTTCTGCTAGCCAATCGTTATTTTCAATTTGGATTCCTGTTTTTTCACTTGCAATTTTTCGTGCTTGTGCATCAGGTTCCACGCCGGCAACATTCCATTTGTATTCTTGTGCCATTTTTAAAAAGTCGCCTGTTCCACAACCAATATCCAACACTTGTTGCGAACCAGTTTTTGTATGTTGGGTTACCAATGCCATTTTTTTAGACAACATATATGAACGAACCCAATGATATACATTTTCAAATAAGTTTCTTTTTGTATCGGTATGCGAGATATAATCTTCACTTTGATAGTAGGAAGGTAATTTTTCCAAACTTGGTTGTGGCTCGGTTTTGTACATTTCCAACACGGCATCAAAAACCAATTGAAATTCTTCACCTGAAACTGAATAATCTTTTACCGTTACGTTGTTCATTTTTTTGCACTTCTATTTTTATCGTATTGTTCCACGTGGAACATTTTGTTTTTTTCGTTTCTACTTCGAAAGTTTCAATTGCTATAGTTAATTTATAGAACCGAAATGAAAACTCATATCGTATTGGTCGATATAATTATTAAAATTCATCTTTTTGAAAAAAGCGTGTATATTTTTATTTGCTGTATCAATATTAATAATATTATAATTTCCTGTTTCTAATCCTGAAAATAGAATTTCTCCAAATTTATTCCAATCATTTTGCTGTACTCCTAATTTATGAATTCGTTTTGAAGTTTTATGAAAAAGTAAATATGCTACAATTTCATTCTCATCAAAAACAGAAATTGACATCAAATTATTTTGATACTTTTTTAAACAATGATTTTGGTTTTCAATAGATGGAAAATAATTTTGTAACTGGTTAAAATCTGAAAAATTAAATTCGGCAGCAACTACAATTTTATATTCAGTTTGAATTGTTTTTTGTTTCCACTCAAACTTATATAAATGATATTGACGATCTATATTGAAACCTACTTTTTGATACGCTAAAATGGCACGCTCATTTTTTGTAATACATTCCAATGTGCTTTTTTGAATTCCGTTTTCTTGAAGCTTTGCAATTCCTGTATCATACAATTTCGTGAGCAAACCTTTTCTACGATATGCTGGAATGATTCCTGTAGAAGCGTTATACGCAACGTTGGTTTCTCCATATATATTGATTGCATGAATAATGAATCCGACGAGTTTCTTATGATCAAAAACACCAAAGGATAAACTGTAATCTACGCCAGAAGCTGTCCAGCGTTCATTTACATAATCTATGGTAAAATTGATCGGAATGATGTAATCAGAAAACGCCAAATTCAAGGTTGAAATGATCTCTTCAATTGGCGTATATTCTAATGATTTTATTTCCATGACATAAAATGTTCCACGTGGAACACTAATCGTTTTATCTATTTAAGTAGACTAACATTACACTAATATCACTTGGAGAAACTCCACTAATTCGTGATGCTTGTGATAAGTTTACAGGACGAATTTTACTCAGCTTTTGTCGTGCTTCCATTGATAAATTTGTCAATCCATCATATACAAAATCAGCTGGGATTTTTACACGTTCTAAATTATTTAATTTGTCAGCATTGCTTTTTTCTTTGTTAATATAGCCAGCATATTTAATCTGAACTTCGGTCTGTTCCAGCACATCTTTATCAAGATTATTGTCTTCAATAAATTGTGAAACTGAAGCCACTTGTTTCATATCATCCATGCTAATATTTGGACGCGCAAATATTTTAAACATCTTGTCCTGCTGTCTAACTTGTGCCGAATCTTTGGCTTCCAAAACAGGATTTATTTCTTCAGGTTTTACACTAGTATCTTTAAAGAATTGGATAAAAGCATCAGAATTTGTCTTCTTCTTTTCCATCGCTTTCAGTCGTTCTTCACTCGCCAAACCAAGTTCATGACCAACAGGTGTGAGTCTAAAATCTGCATTATCCTGACGTAGCAAGGTTCTGTATTCTGCACGCGAAGTAAACATTCTATAAGGTTCTTCTGTT
Source organism: Kordia sp. (assembly GCF_965283645.1). Lineage (GTDB taxonomy): Bacteria > Bacteroidota > Bacteroidia > Flavobacteriales > Flavobacteriaceae > Kordia. The sequence goes on from NZ_CBDIPG010000001.1 coordinate 3,181,864, forward strand.
CCTTTTGTGATCAAATCATCTACTAAAACACCAATATATGCTTCGTTTCTTTTTAGAATAAATTCATCACGTTCTTGCACTTGCAAAGCTGCATTTATTCCTGCCATTAATCCTTGCGAAGCCGCTTCTTCATAACCTGTTGTTCCGTTAATTTGTCCAGCAAAAAACAGTCCATCTACAATTTTTGTTTCCAGCGTGTGCTTTAATTGTGTTGGTGGAAAATAATCATATTCGATTGCATAGCCAGGTCTAAAGAATTTTACATTTTCAAAACCTACTACTGAACGCAATGCTTTAAACTGAACATCTTCTGGTAATGACGTTGAAAATCCATTTACATATACTTCACAAGTATTCCAACCTTCAGGTTCTACGAATAATTGATGACGATCCTTGTCTGCAAACCGATTTATTTTATCTTCAATTGATGGACAATATCTTGGCCCAATAGATTGTATTCTTCCATTGAACATTGGCGATCTGTCAAATCCTTCTTTGAGTAAATTGTGTACTTCTGGTGACGTATAGGTCATGTGACATGCACGTTGATTTTCTAAAGGTTTTGTAGATTTTAGGTATGAAAATTTATCTGGAATTTCATCTCCAGGCTGTATGATCATTTTAGAATAATCTAATGAACGACCATCAACGCGTGGTGGCGTTCCTGTTTTCATTCGACCCGATTCAAAACCAAGTGCAACTAATTCTTCAGTAATTCCGGTTGCAGCTCTTTCTCCTGCTCTTCCACCACCAAAGTTTTTATCTCCAATATGAATCAATCCGTTTAAGAATGTTCCATTAGTTAATACAACCGTTTTCGATCGTATTTCTAACCCTAAAGAAGTTTTTACACCTTTTATTTTTCCACCTTCTATAATTAAACCACGAACCATTTCTTGATAAAAATCTAGGTTTTCGGTTCGTTCTAACATTAAACGCCATTCTTCTGCAAATCGCATGCGGTCACTTTGTGCTCTTGGCGACCACATTGCAGGACCTTTTGATTTGTTGAGCATCTTAAACTGGATTGCAGAGTTGTCAGTAACAATTCCGCTATATCCGCCAAGTGCATCAATTTCACGCACAATTTGTCCTTTGGCAATTCCGCCCATAGCAGGATTGCAAGACATTTGTGCAATGTTTTGTAAGTTCATCGTAACGAGCAATGTTTTGCTTCCCATATTGGCAGCGGCAGCGGCAGCTTCTGAACCAGCGTGACCAGCACCAACAACTATTACATCATATTCCGTATTAAACATATCTTAACGATTGAATTTTTTTTGTTTACAATTTTGAAAATACTGAGCTTGGTATTTTAAGATTGTTCCACGTGGAACATTTTAAGTTTTTCGTTTTCTTTTTCCGTCATTATATCTTGATCTGCTTCCGTTTTATCTTTGTATCCACAGTAATGTAATACACCATGGACCATCACTCTTTTGAGTTCTTCTTCAAAGGAAACTTTAAAATCTTTGGCATTATCAGCAACTCGTTCCACAGAAATAAATATATCTCCGTGTAGTTCGTTTCCCACTGAATTATCGAAGCTTATAATGTCTGTTAGCGTATCATGATTCAGGAATTCAACATTTAGTTTATGAAGATACGCATCATCACAAAATATGTAATTGATGTCACCTTCACGCTTGTCTTCCGAGTTTATAACGTTGCTAATCCATTGTTCAATTTGCGCTCCATTTGGAAGTTCAAATTGGGTTTCGTAATGAAAACTAATCATCTTTGTTTTTGAAATACGCTTGCACTTTCTTTTTGTAATTATTGCGCAAAGGTAATACTTGTCTGTTTAATATTTCAATTTGATTGAAATACTGTCGCACATCAGGCATTTTTTCGTTTGTAGTATTGGTGAAATCTTTGCGATTTGAAGTTGCTTCTCTTCTACTTTCTTGCTTTTGCTCGAAAGCGGCTTTGTCTAGTTTTTGAAGTTGATATTTAAGCTCAATCATCTTTTTCATGGTTTCATTATTGAAACCTCTTTCTAACAATTCCGTTTCTACTTGCTCCATTTGCTTGAGCAATTCATTGGCGAGTGAGTTCTTTATTTTGTCTCCGTATTTGTCTTTTAGTTGCTGTTCAAATTGTTGACGCAATTGTTGTTGTTGTTTGTAAATGTCGTATAGTTTTCCTGATTCATTTTCGTCTCCACTACCCGATCCGCCACCTTGCTGACCATTTTCTCCTTGCTTACCATCTTTGCCACCTTTTCCTTTTTCGCCTTCTTCCTTGCCGCCTTCTTTGCCACCTTTTCCATCTTTTCCTTGACCTTCTTGCTTCATTCCTTTTTCCATTTGCTTATTCAATTCTTCTTGGGATTGAATAATATCTGGCAACTGAAATCCTTTTCCTTGACCTTGATTTTGTCCACTTTGCCCAACTCCTGAAGATCCTTGTCCTTGCCCTTGTCCCATACTTTGGTTCAAATTGTCGAGTACACCACTTAAAAAGTCAGCTAATTTGTTGGTAGCTGTTAATGCATATTGTTGAGCAGAAACGCCTCTGTACACATTATTTTCGGCTAATAATTCAAGAGATTTGTCAATATTAAAATAGATATCGGTGATTTCTTTGTTGATCGTTTCCGAGATTTTTGGCTGTCGCAACGACATTGCAAATAAACTATCGTCCACATGTTGAAACATTTTTCGCAGTTCATTTTGACGTTTTAGCTTGGAAGCATAGCTCGCATTTGTATTGTCAATTTCCTCAAAACCTTCCATCAATGTTTCTTCCTCGAAAGAGAAGATAACCAAATTATCCAGTATTTGGCGTAACATTTCAGCGTCTTCTTGAATACTTTGTTGGCCGCTCATTTGCATAGCAGACTGCATTGCTTTACTCATACGTTGCATTTTCTGAGCCGCTTTTTTCTGCTTTTGTTTTGCGCTTTGTTGTTGTTCTTGCTTTTGTTGTTCGCTTGGCGATTCTTCACTTTTTTCTAAATCGTCCGTGGCATCTTGTTGTTCTTGCTTGACATCTTCTTCTTCATCTTTTTTGCGTTCTAAATCCATCGGTTTGCGCAATTCACTATTTTCTTTGTCAAGATCATCCATTTGTTTTTGCAAGTCTTCAAACTTCTTATTGAGTTCTTCTTGCTTTTCTTTGGTGTTTTCTTCACCTTCTTTTTTGGATAGTGCTTCTTGTTCTTTTGCTAATTCGGCAAGTTCTTTTTGAATTTTCTCAGCTTTCTTCGTTACATAATAACGTTTCGTAAGTTCAACTATTTGCTGTAAGTTCTTTTTATTATTTTGTTGTTTTTTACCAAGTTCTTCTAACTTTTCTTGAAGTTCATCTTCACTAATTTTTTCAGCTAGTTTTTTGAGTTCTTCCATCAACTTTTCATTCTTCTCTAATTCTTTTTGTTGACGTTCTAAACGTTCTTTTAGCAACTCTTTATCTTCATCATTTTTGGTGTCTTCTTGCTGAAATTCTTCTAAATTCTTTTCTAATTGCTTCGAGAACTTTTCCATCATTTGATCGTTACGCTCTTGGCGTTCTAAGAAGTTTTTTAGCTTTTTACGATCATTGAAGTTGAGTTCGCTTTTCTCCTTTTGAGTTTTAGAAATCTTTTTGAGTTCTTCTTGTTGCTTTTTTAGCTTTTCTAAGGATTTGTCTAAATCTTGAATTGTTTCCTGTTGTTGTTCTAATTGTTCCGTTTCTAACTCCGTGTCTGTTAGTTTACGGTAGTTGAACACTTCACTTTTTACTTTCTTTCCACCACGAATGCCGTCATTATCTGTTAATTCAAAATAGAATTCATAGTTGACACCTTTTGTTAATTGTAGATTTCCAGGAAATGTATATTGAAATTGATCAATATTTGATTTGCTTATCGCGATGTTTTCTTTTACTTTTTTATCTTGACTTTCTGTTGGATAATACACCAATTGCAAACGTTTCAAACCATAATCATCTGAAACTTGCCCAAGGAAATACATCGTACGCTGCTCAATAGAATCGCGTTTTGATTGCAAATCCATCTTTGGATATTCGTCTTTTATCACACTTAAATTAAATCCTAAATTTTCATAGTTTTTAAGTTCATCATTACTCGTACTTATTTGATAATCAAGTTTTTGATAAATTCTTCTTTCAAGCTTAAATTCGTTCGCTTCTTTGTTAAAAATGTATGTGCTATCGCTGGAAATTAATTCCAATTGATTGGTTTGTTTTGCTTTTGCTTCCCAGGTAATTTTAGTTCCTTCAGGAATGGTTGCATTTCCTGTACTTTTTAAAACCTCATCTTTTCGTTTTGTGTACGCAGGATAATCCAATATCATTTGAAAATTTACCAATGAAGGCACTTTTACGACGTTTAGTGTATATGGTTTTGACGTTACTTCATTTGCCGTTAGTGTAAATGTTGTTGCTTCTTTTGGTTGTGAAAATGTATATTCAAAGTTTCCAATTCCTTTGTTTTGAAGAAAGTAGGTTTCGTCACCTAAAGTAATTTGAACTTCCTCAGGAGTCACATCTCCCAATGTTTGCACTTTTAACTTATACGATTGATTTTCAATAGCTTGCAACGAATCATTTACCACTAAAAACTGAAATGGCGCTGGTGGTTCGTATGCCGTTTGATAGTTAACCACACGTTCGTAACTGTTGCTAAATAGTGAGCTATTTCCAGAAATCCATACAAATAATACAATTGCTAAAGGCAACAATGCATATTTTATATATTTCACATTTTTCTTGAAATTGATTGCTACTTGAAACGGAATTGGTTGTAATTCTGTTGATTTTTGTTCAATACTTGCCAATAATAATTCAGATTCAGACGATGTTTCTGATAATTGTAGCACGTTCAATAATTTATCATTCACTTCTGGAAAGTGGTTTCCAATGATTTTGGAGGCTTCTTTGAAACTGATTCCTTGTTGTAGTTTGAAGAGTTTCGTTAATGGAAACACAATAAATTTCGCGAAAAGCGCAACTTCAACAGCAATAAAAACCCAGAATAAGGCGGTTCTTGCAGCAGTGTTTAACCATAAAAAATGTTCTACCAATAAAGTGATAATAAAATATAGCAGTCCGATACTAAAAAATAAGATCGCACCTTTGATGAGCTCATTTGTATAGTATTTGGTTACAAATTGCCCTAGTTTCTTTTGTATTTGCTCGTATGCATTCATCATATAACTGATAAAAATAACATATTTAAGCTAGTATTAGTATATTCTAGTTGTTAAACATTCTGTAAGATTTCTGCAAAAGCAACTACTAAGTGTTCATAAACAAGCCAATTATGAGAAATTTATATATCGTTATCGCTCTTTTTAGTACCAGTTTTTTGTTTGCACAAAGTCCTTGGACACAAGAAAAAGGGAAATTTTACACACAACTTTCGTTTAGTACGATTTCAAATTATGATGAAGTTTTTGGAGATCCTGAGTATAATACAGATCGTGAAATTACAGATAATACCTTGCAGTTGTATGGCGAATACGGTTTGACTTCAAAAACGACTTTGTTACTAAATGTACCTTTAAAATTCATCAATAGTGGAGATGCTGTTACTCAAAATCCTTTCACGATAGAAGAAACGATTTCATCTTTCGGAAATGTTACTTTTGGTGTAAAACATCAATTTTACAAGAAAAAATGGTTAATCTCTGGGCAATTAAGCGTGGAAGCGAATACAGGTAAGTTTGAAATTTCTTCTGGAATTCGTACTGGGCAAGACGCTTGGACATTTACACCAACCATTAATATTGGACGTAGTTTTGATACATTTTATGTGCAAGCCTTTACAGGAATTGACTTCAAAACGAATAATTATAGTAATAACTTCAAAATTGGCGGCGAAATTGGAACGAAAGTACATTCCAAAATTTGGTTGATTGGTTTCTTAGATATTGTACATTCTTTTAATGATGGTGATGTAAATGTACCCATAAGCAATTTAGGAACAGCTTTGTATGTAAACAATCAAGAATATACTGCTGTTGGTTTAAAAGCAATTGGAGAAATCAACAAATCATTTGGTGGTATGTTGAGTTTTGGCGGTGCATTTTCTGGAAATAATGTTGCCAAACAAGCTGCTTTGACGGTTGGTGTGTATCATACGTTTTAGATAAATTTACATTTTTGCATTTTATTTTCTTTGCTCGTTCAAAGAAAACGAAACAAAAGAAATGACGCTTTTAGTTCGTAAGTTTTCTATTTTAAATTAATGAACTCATGAATCTTTGATTTCCAGAGGTGTTTTTAGTTTTCTCCAAGGCTTCAAAAATTCTTAACGAATAACATATACTACACTTCGGAAAAGAACAACTCCACTAGGAAATTTATAGACATCTTATAACTTCAAACTTTGGCAAAACGCTCTAAATTTATAAGCTATTTCATTTCAATAAAAAAAGTAGTATTTTTAATGACCTTGAATTGAAGCATTAGACTATGAGAGATTTGAAATATTTAGCAGCTTTTTCTACTCCACTAGTAGCTGTAATCGCTTTATACTTAAGTGGCTATTATACATTTTTAACGCCAATGTATGCTTTTGGAATGATTCCGATGATGGAATTAATCTTTTCACAAAGTACCACAAACTTATCAGAAGTTGAAGTTGAAGAAAAATCAACGAATCGTATTTTTGATTGGTTATTATATTTGAACATTCCTATTGTCTACGGACTATTGATTGCAACTATACTAAGTATTCATAACGGAACATACGAAACCTACGAACTTGTCGGGTTGATCTTTTCTACAGGAATTGTTTTAGGCTCAAACGGAATCAATGTTGCACACGAATTGGGTCACAGACAAACACAAGTTGAGCAAATTATGGCAAAACTTTTATTATTGCCATCATTATACATGCACTTTTTTGTTGAACACAATTTTGGACATCACTTGCATGCAGCAACCAAAGAAGATCCGGCAACGGCACGATACAATCAAATTGTGTATTCATTTTGGTTTACCTCAACAATTCGTCAATATATAAACGCTTGGAAAATTCAGAAAAACTTGCGGCAACGCGGAAATATTTCGTTTTTCTCTTTTAAGAATAATATGTTTTGGTTTACCGTATTACAACTTACCTATGTAGCTACTATTTTCTATTTCTTTGGAACTTTACTCTTGGTTTTTATACTCGCAAGTGCTGTTGTGAGTTTCCTATTATTAGAAACAATTAACTACATAGAACATTACGGATTACAACGTAAAAAGTTGGCTTCGGGTCGGTATGAGCGTGTTCGTGAAATTCATTCTTGGAATTCCAATCATGTCATTGGACGTATTGTGTTGTACGAACTCACACGCCATAGTGATCATCATTACAAGGCTTCAAAAAAGTACCAACTTCTTGATTGTCATGAAAAAAGCCCTCAAATGCCTTTCGGCTATCCAACTTCAATGGTGCTAGCCTTACTTCCGCCTTTGTGGTTTAAAGTGATGAATAAACGCATACCAAGTGAAATGAATTCCTAAGTGTTTTTCCTGTATCGTTTACGGTTTTTCTATACTTTCTTCTGAAGGCAAAACACGTCTACATTCTTAGTGCTTTGCTTCTACTCTATGTTTTGATACTGGCGCATCTTTGCCTTGAAACAAAACAATAGAAACTTAAACATTTTACATTATGAGAAACATTTTTACTTTATGTTTACTCTTCGTTTACGGAGTAAGCTTTGGTCAATTTTGCGAAGATTTTAACGATCAAGACGTATCAAATTGGAATGGCGTTGCAGCAGGCGCAAATACTGCAGATCCTTTTGGACCTAGCGGAAACGCAGATGACTTCTTTTTACATTCATATGATGCATCGGGTTCATCATACATTTACAACGACGTAGATTATGGTGGCGATTGGCGCGAATATGATGGACAATGTCTTTGCTGGGATTTTCAAGTAATTGAAGATGGAGGATTTGGCGAACCATTATCTCCAAGATTAATTATTTATAGTGGATCACCAACAAGTCCGACAGCTTCGGCAACTTTTGTAGCGAGTGTGCAAACTACTGAAGGTGGCGGTTGGGTGCATGTATGTGCGCCAATTGAAACCTGTGAAGGAACAGGTTTGCCTTCAAATGCTAACGGAGAATGGGTAATGGCACCTGGTTCTGATTGTTCTGATTGGAATAACTTAATAAGCAACATTGACGGAATTCGTTTTTACTTAGACCTAACGTCAAGTCCAACAGAAGAATACGGTTATGACAATATTTGTATTCAAGATTGTGACATTCAAGGTGGCGAACCTACTAATGAAGGTGCTTTTTGTTGTGAAGGTGATAACTTAGTAGCAAACGGAAACTTTGAAAACGGTACTAACGGATTTACAAGTGATTATACAGAAGATGGAAGTGTATATCCAGGAGCATTTAACGTTTCTGATGATGCAAGCATTTTTGGAGCAACCATCACAGACCATTCTGCATGTGCTGATCCTGAACAATATGCTGATAATAAAGATTTTTTGTTAATCAATGGACGCACAACACAACCAGCAGGAACTTCAAGTGTTATTTGGCAACAAACTGTACAAATTGACTTTGAAAAAACATACAAATTCTGTGCAAACTTCAAAGACATTCCACAATGTACATTCAACATTAAGCCAGAAATTCGTTTGGAAGTAAATGGTCAATTATACGATTGGATTACAATTGATACCAATAGTGATGACCCGTGTGATTGGCAACAAATTTCAGAATGTTTTGAAGGAAATCAAGATGTTTTAGATATCAAAATTCACTTAAAAGAAGATGGTTTAGGCGATGGAAATGACTTAGCAATTGATGATATTTCATTGCAAGCGAAACTTGATCAAAACCTAAATATTAGCGTATTGCATCAAGGAAATCCGCAACAATTAACAGGTTCTATTAATAGTATTGATACTACAGATGATACATTACTTGTTGAAGATACATGTGCAGAACAAAATGATGGAAATCAGTATTATTGGTTTGTGTATGAATTGGCGAATTACCCAATAACACAACCTGTTGATTTTGTTAATATGGCACCGAATACTTTTGCGTGGTCAAGCAACCTTGGTGGATTCAACGATCAATTACCAACTTCGGCAAATCCTGCATGGGCATTGACAACAAATTTTCCTAATTACGTATTTGAACACAACAAATTGTACGTTATCGGAATGTATGTTCCAAGCTGTTGCGAGAGTTGTTATGATGAAGCTTGGTCGTACCAAATTACGCTAAGTACAGAAAGTGATACGCCGCCAGCAATGAATGTATTTACGCCAGAAGTAAAAGCGCATTTGAAATCATTATTTGTCATGGGAGAAACGAATAACGGAACATTAGGAAGAGAAGAAACTGATCTTATCAACTTTACCATGTTTCCAAATCCAACGGCAGATGTGTTACAATTTAATACAGACGAAACAATAGTATCGTACAAGATAACAGATATTACAGGAAAGTTGGTACAAAACAAAGCAATCGAGGTTTCAGAGATTGATGTATCGCAACTAAGCGCAAACATGTACTTTGTTACAGTAACAACAGCTTCAGGCATCAGTCACACAGAAAAATTTATCAAAAAGTAATGAATTTCAAGAATTGTCATTAATTCATGTAGAAAATAGCATTTTTTCTCAGACTTGCTGATTTTCGAAACCCTCAAAATTAAAACGTTGAGGGTTTCACTTTTACAATTGTATTATTTTTACATTTGTACTTTATAACCATATACTAAAATTCATGTCAAAAAAAGTTCGTGTTCGTTTTGCACCAAGTCCAACAGGACCATTACATATTGGAGGCGTTAGAACTGCCTTATTTAACTATTTATTCGCCAAAAAACATGGTGGAGATTTTGTGTTACGTATTGAAGATACAGATCAAAACCGATTTGTAGAAGGTGCGGAAGCATACATTACAGAAGCCTTAGAATGGTGTGGAATTCCGTATGATGAAGGTGTTGACAAAGATGGCGGATTTGGTCCATACAGACAAAGTGAGCGCAAGCATTTATATAAAAAATATGCAGACCAATTGATTGCAAAAGGACATGCATACTACGCATTTGATACTGCTGAAACGTTAGACGGACATCGTAAAGATCATGAAGCAAAAGGAAAAACATTTATCTATAATTGGCACAATCGTTTAAAGTTGACGAATTCTTTATCGCTTTCCGCGGAAGAAGTTTCAGCTAAGATAAATGCTGGTGAAGCGTATGTAATTCGTTTCAAATCGCCACAAGATGAAACGTTGCAGTTGCAAGATGTTGTTCGTGGAGATATTCAAATTGACACCAACATTTTAGACGATAAAATTTTATTTAAAAGTGACGGAATGCCAACCTATCACTTGGCAAATATTGTAGATGATCATTTAATGGAAATCACACATGTAATTCGTGGTGAAGAATGGTTGCCTTCGTTAGCATTGCACTATTTATTATACCGATCGTTTGGATGGGACGCGCCAATATTTGCGCATTTACCATTAATTTTAAAACCAACAGGAAAAGGAAAACTAAGCAAGCGTGATGGCGCAAAATTTGGTTTCCCAGTATTTCCATTGGAATGGGATGATACAAAATCGGGAGAAATGTACAAAGGTTTTCGTGAAGAAGGATATTTTGAAGATGCCTTGGTAAACTTTTTAGCCTTTTTAGGGTGGAATCCAGGAACGGAACAAGAAATGTTCAACTTAGAAGAATTGATTCAAGCATTTGAATTGGAACGTGTAAATAAAGCTGGTGCACGATTTGATATTGAAAAAATGAGATGGTTCAACCAACAATACATGCAGCAAAAATCGAACGAAAGTTTAGCCGTCGCTTTTAAAGAAAGTCAAGCTGAATTGGCAGATATTGATATTGATTATATTGCAATGGTTGTCGGATTGATTAAAGAAAGAGCAGGTTTTACAAACGAATTATGGAATTTAAGTCACTTTTTCTTTGTAGCACCTCAAGAATTTGATGAAAAAGCCCGTAAAAAAGCCTTAAAAGAAGGTACAGAAGACATTTTGAAGAAATTGGTAACCATTATCGAAGCTGTAGAAGATTATAGCGTAGAAAGCCTTCAAACTGATATAAAAGGTTGGATTACTAGTAATGAAATTGGTTTTGGAAAAGTAATGCAACCCTTGCGTTTTGCACTGGCTGGCGCATTAAGCGGACCCGATTTGTTTCAAATTATGTACATGATTGGAAAACAGGAAACCATCAAGCGTATTCAGAAGGTTATTGAGATGTTGTAGGATGAGGAAAATACTGTTCATCATTTTTATTTTTTCTATTTCGTGTAAAACGAATCAAAGTGTCATTTTAGAAAGGAAAAATCAAGAAGTTATTTCAGACGAACTAAATCCTTTTTGGAAATACACGGAAAAAATAATTTTTAAAAGTGGTACAGATGAATTTACTGAAAATTATTCTACAGAAATTATAGCTATTAGTGAAATTATTAAAAAGATTACTGATGAATATACTTTTGAAATTTCTGGTCATACAGATTCGGTTGGTAAAAAAGAATTAAATCTTGAGTTATCACAAAAAAGAGCAAAAATAGTACGAGAACTTTTAATTGCTGAAGGTTGTAAATCGTCTCAATTAAAAGCTATAGGCTATGGAGAAACAAGACCTTTGGCTTCCAATAAAACTAAAGAAGGACGAAAAATGAACCGAAGAATCGAAATCCTTATTATTAAAAATTAGAATAAGATGCTAAATCAGGTTTTAGCATGACGAAATACAAAATATATAAAGAGCGCCAATTGGCGCTCTTTTTCGTGTTAAGATCTCGCTCTACAGCGAGATTAGTTCAACCTACAGTTTTCTGTGTACTTTGCAAGCTTCACAAAACTGAGTTTCACTAAATTACAAATAAAAAGTGGCCGAACCACTCAACTGTGTCGTATTTCCTTTTAGTGTTTTATTGTCAACTGTTAACTTACTTAAAACGTTTGTAAATCCATATTCGTATTGAACAGAGATTTTAAATGTCTCAAATCCGGCACTAAAACCGATAATTCCGTTCACATTTATGTTTGATGTTTTACGTGCATCTTTTGCTGTAAATGTATCGTATCCTTCCAAAATATAGTCTTCAAAAGTACTTTCTAGCTCAAATTTGTCAGATAATTGCAAAACTGGTCCAAATTCTATACTAAAATGATTTCCGCCCAATTTGTAACTTCCTAAAACTCCAAGTTTGGCGGCTAACAATTTCATTGGAATTTCTTCAACTGTAGTTGTCAATATAGTATTCTCTCTTCCTAACATATTGATTTCGTGTCTGTTTAAATGTAAAAAGTACACCATATCAAAATGTTTCCCAACCGTTCCGCGTGTAGACAAACCTCCGTGAAAGCCTGTTCCTTTGGTCGTTACAAGATCGTTTGTCGTAATATCAAATTGATGAATTCCTGCGGTAATTCCGAGGCGATTGTAGTCGTTGTAACGACTTTGTGAAAAAGATTTTGTAACAAAAAGTAGGGTTGTTGCTACTAATAGTAGAAAATAGGTTTTGTTCATTTTGGGCGTACTTTTGATTAAAGTTGCCAAAAGTATCCATTTTTACACAAAAAAAAATTATTTTTAATCACACTAACATTTTAAATATACAAGTTATGCCATTTAATCCCATTGTAGTAGTCTTGATTGTTATTGCAGTCATTATACTATTTTTTTCATTCTTTATTGTTAAGCAACAAACTGCGGCTATTATTGAACGTTTCGGACGTTTTCATAGCATTCGTCAGTCTGGTTTACAGCTAAAAATTCCTTTAGTAGATAGAATTGCAGGAAAATTAAGTTTAAAAATTCAACAATTAGACGTTATCGTAGAGACGAAAACGAAAGATGATGTATTTGTTCGTTTAAAAGTTTCTGTTCAATACAAAGTAATTAAACTAAAAGTTGAAGATGCTTTTTATAAGTTAGATTATCCACATGATCAAATTACATCATATGTATTTGATGTGGTTCGTGCCGAAGTTCCAAAGATGATTTTGGATGATGTATTCTTACGTAAAGATGATATCGCAATTGCTGTAAAAACAGAATTGAATGACGCCATGATGGAATATGGTTATGACATTATTAAAACCTTAGTAACAGACATTGATCCGGATGCACAAGTAAAGGCGGCAATGAACCGAATTAATGCTGCAGATAGAGAAAAAACTGCTGCACAATATGAAGGAGATGCACAACGTATTTTAATCGTTGAAAAAGCAAAAGCGGAAGCAGAAAGTAAGCGTTTACAAGGACAAGGTATTGCTGATCAGCGTCGTGAAATTGCACGTGGTTTGGAAGAATCAGTAGAAGTATTAAACAAAGTTGGTATCAACTCGCAAGAAGCTTCTGCCTTAATTGTAGTAACACAGCATTATGATACCTTACAAGCAATTGGTCAGGAAACAAATAGTAACTTAATTTTGTTACCAAACTCACCACAAGCAGGAAGCAATATGCTTAATGATATGGTTGCTAGTTTTACAGCAAGTAATCAAATTGGTGAAGCCATGAAAAATTCTAAAAACAATAAAAAAGAACAATAATTCCTAAATTAATAGTTAAAACCCGAAACGAAATGCTTCGGGTTTTTCATGTCTAATAATTCAATTAAATATATTTTATTATGATTAAAAAAATCACTTTCCTCCTATTTATATTTTGTGCAACCTCAACGTTGTATGCACAAGATACAAAAGCGATGAAAGCTAGCGCTATGCGTGATGCACAAGCAGCTTGTGAAGCTACCTTAAAAGAAGATTTTAAAACATTACTTACGTATACACATCCAAATATTTTGAAAGCTGCTGGCGGCGCTGATATCATGGAAGAATACTTAAAAACTACTTTTACACAAATGAAAGCTAACGGTTTTTCGTATGAAATAGCAAAAACAAAAGCTGTATCTGATATTGTAAAAGAGCAAGGAGAATATCGTTGTTATGTAGAAAATTACAATCAAATGAAAATGAACGGTAAGCGTATTATTTCTACAAGTTATATGCTAGGTTTTTATAATGAAACTACTAAGAAGTGGACATTTGTTGAAGCGAAAGAAATGAAACCAGCAGGTACTATTATTGCTTATTTTCCAGATTTTAAAACCTCTTTAAATATTCCGGAGAATACAATGAAGATGGAAGATATTAAAGAATAAATAGTGTTGAAACTAAATCCTGCTGAAAAGTAGGATTTATGTTTTTCAATAAGTTTAATTGATCAAGATCGCGCACTACAGCGAGATTAGTTCAACTTACAATTTTGAGCGCGTCTTGCAGACTTCTCTAGTTTTAATTTTATTGAAAAAATAGAATTTTCTAACTTTACACAGATTTAATAGGATAAGATCGCGCACTACAGCGAGATTAGTTCAACTTACAATTTTGAGCGCGTCTTGCAGACTTCTCAAAATTGAGTTTCACTAACGTTCATCAAAATCTTTTTTACGTTCGTCAAACAAATTTTACATCTACATAAATAGTTTGTTCTTTTGAGATTGTAAACAATTCTTATCATGAGACGAACAATCATTTATTTAATTATTATTTTTCTTTGTGTACATTCAGTACTTTCACAAGAAGTAAAAAAAGCACAAAACAATCTGGTCACTATTGATGCATCCATTGCAACTATTATAACAGCTAACAGTGATTTTTTTCCAAATAACACACAACTTTCTATTGCACTTATTGATGGAAATTCTACAAAATATATTGGTGTTATACGTAATAATGATTCACTTCAAACTATAGATAATAAAGAAGCTATTTTTGAAATAGGATCTATTACGAAAGTATTTACTTCACTCCTATTTTCAAATTTTATCAATGCTGGAAAACTTAAAGCTACCGATAAGCTTTTTGAGACGTTAAATATTATTCCAACTAAAGCACCTGTTGAAGCTTCCAAAATTACTTTGCAAATGCTCGCAAATCATGCTTCTGGCTTACCGAGACTTCCACAAAATATATATCCTTTGTTGGAAAAAAACATGCGAAATCCGTATAAAGAATATTCAACGAAACTTTTAGATAGTTACCTCAACAATGAAATTGTACTAGAAAATACGCCAGGTACAACAAGTACATATTCAAATTTAGGTGTTGGAATTTTAGGATATGTGTTGACAAAAAAATCGAATCAGTCCTACGAAGCATTGCTACAAAAGTATATTTTAAAACCGTTGGCAATGGAACATAGTACTACACTTTTGGCTACTGTAGATACTTTACAACTCGTTTCCGGACTTGATCCTGATGGAAGTAAAACCGCTAATTGGGACTTTTCTGATGCGTTAGTTGGCGCAGGCGGAATAAAATCGAATGTAGTTGATATGGAAAAATTTATTCGGAAAAACTTTGAAAATGATGTTGTGTATAATTTGCCACAGCAATCTACTATAAAAATAAATGAAACTACCACAGTTGGACTCGGTTGGCATATTATTTCACAAGGCAATCGTACATTTTTATTTCACAATGGTGGAACAGGCGGTTATTTGTCGTGCATGGTTATTGATAAGAAAAGTAAAAAAGCGGCATTGGTTTTATCAAATGTTTCCGCTTTTGGTCCACATGCGCAGAAGATTGATAAATTATGTTTTTCTTTGATGAAAACACTGTAAATGTCGAAACGTAAACTATATATTCTTGTTTTCATTCACCTGCTTTTTTGGGCATTGAACTATTTGTATATTACAAATGGGAACTTGACTTGGATGGGTTTTGATAACAATTCTGGTTCACTTGGTATTGCGTACGGTTATGGAATGTTTTTCAATGCATTTTTATGTTATATACAAGTATTTTGGCTAGTTCCTGCTTTTTTTATTAAACACAAAAAACTTACATTTTGGTTATATTCGTTATTACTTTTATTCGTTATTACATTTTTTGAAACCTATTTGGATATTCAAACGCTCTTACATTTTGAAATTATTAATGTGCATGTTTCTAAATTGCTTATTGGTGCTTCTGTGTTTATTCAAAATCTGATTTTTCATGTTTTCTATAGTATTTTTGGCTTTTTCTATCATTTTTTATTCGCCTACAGAAATGCTGAACGTGCAAAACAAGAATTGCTAAAAGAAACACATCAAACAGAATTAAAATATTTAAAAGCACAACTTAATCCACATTTTCTATTTAATGGAATTAATAGTGTGTATCACTTGATTGGAAACAATAATAAATTAGCAAAAGATACCTTGTTGCAGTTTTCCGATTTGTTGCGTTATCAATTGTATGAAAGTAATGAAGCGTTTATCAATCTTGACAAAGAATTGGAATATGTATCACAGTATATCCGTTTGGAAGCCATCCGGAAAGGAGATGATATTTCACTTACGTACGATATTAATTTTGAAAGTTCTTCATTAAAAATTGCACCTTTACTGTTAACTCCATTTGTTGAAAATGCTTTTAAACATAACAGTCATTATGATGAAAGCGAAAAAAATAGTATTGAAATAAAAATACAAGAAGAAGAACAAAAATTAACGCTTTATGTAAATAATTCAACAGATATTGTTTCACAGCAACAACCGTTTGGCGGTGTTGGTTTGGCAAATGTAAAACGAAGATTAGATTTGTTATACCCAAATAAACATACACTTACACAAACAGAGGAAAATGGTTTTTACAAAGTGCATCTAATTATTGATATTTCATGAATGTATTGAATTGTATTATTATTGATGATGAACCGCTAGCACGCAAAGGATTGGTTACGTATTGTGACGATATTTCTTTTTTGAATGTTGTTGGTGTTTGTAAAAATGCACTTCAGGCAAATGATATTTTACACGAGCATGCTATAGATTTGATTTTTTTAGATATTAATATGCCAATTATGACAGGTTTACATTGGTTAAAAACGTTGACTTCTTCTCCTCTTGTTGTCATGACTACTGCGTATCCACAATATGCCTTGGAAAGTTTTTCGTATGAAGTTATTGATTATTTGGTGAAACCAATTTCGTTTGATCGTTTTTTACAAGCGGTTAACAAAGCCTATCGCTTGACAAAAACTACAAAGGAAGATAACGTCTTTTTTGTAAAGAGTGATAAATCGTTAAAGAAGATTAAAATTGATGAGATTTTATTTTTGGAAGCAATGCAGAATTATGTGAAAATTATCACAACTACTGAAACGATAATTACGCATACTACTTTGAAACAACTTCACGAATATTTGTCAGATCAGGTATTTATTCAAACACATAAATCGTATATCATTTCAAAAAAACATATATCGGAAATTGAAGGAAGTCAAATTTTGATAGAAAATTATAAAATTCCAATCAGCGTACGTTTAAAAAAAGATGTTTTACACAACATTTTGAATTCGTAAGTATACGTTCATAAAAGTTTATTTTATAAAAGCTTTTTGTCGTTTTAACGCTGTTTTTAGTGCGTTTTGTGTAAAAGCAAACAACGTAGTTTTAAATTGCTTTATTTAGCGTTAAACAGCTTTATTTGCAGTCAATTTCAATACCTATTTTCAATTCCTTTTTCTATAAATATAAACATTCTCTATCGTTGATTTCTGAATAAAAAAAATCCCGAGAATGTAACATTCTCAGGATTTTTAGAGTTTGGTTGGATTGGTATTATTTTTTAGTTGACGATTAATTTTTTCGTCACAGACTGATCACCTACTTTGATTTTTACAAAGTATAATCCTGTTCCGTATTTAGAAACATCTAAGCTTTGCTGTGCATTTGCATTAAAACGTGTTTCTTGTATTTTAGAAATTGATTGTCCTAAGCTGTTTAGTAATTCAATTTCGTATGTGTTTCCAATTGTTGTATTGATACTAATATTAACGTTGCTTTTTGCTGGGTTTGGATACATTGAAATTGCGCTATCTAATACATTTTCTCCAACAGATAATGTACTTTCAATTGAGATATTATCTACAAATGTACTATTACTGTAATCGTTAATGTTTACAAATCTTACTAAGATGTTATTTCCAACATATGGTGTTAAATCAATTATTTCTGTTCTCCAGTTTGCAGCACTGTTTGGTGCCCAAGCAGCATTTACATATGGTACAGTTGCTAAATCTAACGCATCTTTAAAATAGATTTCTGTAAAAGTAGCTCCACAATCAGTAGAAACTTCAACACGTAAAGCGTCGTTATAAGCATTTGACCATTGTGCTTTCGCAAGATCAAATTTTAATTCGGCAGTTCCGTTAAAGTTTAAGTCAAAATATTCTGTTGTGAAAGCATCTTCTGCTCCTCTTGTTGTGTAGTTTGCACCATCAACAAAAGCTGCTATTGTTGGGTTTCCATCAATACCAACAACATTTGATTGTGATTCCCATGTTCTTGCTGCATCTGGGTTATCTAATATCCAACTTTCTGGTACTACAGGGTTTACTTCAAACGATTCTATAAAATCAACAGTAGTTCCACTTACTTGTGCAAAGAAATCAAGTGATTTTTCATCATTAATTACATATTCGTCTCCAGATAATGATGTCCACACTTTTAATGTACTTGCTCCATTTCCAGATAGTGTTACTGGCGTAGAAAAGTTAAAAGTATTTGACATTCCTGTCATTAATGTTCCTGAATACATTTCTTGTACTACAGGTTCACTCCCAACTTGATAAGTAACCATAAAGTTTGTTTGTGGATCTGTACCACCATTTTGTACTTCTACAGATACAATAATTGGGTCTGTACTACATATTGTTTCAAAATCAGAAGCTGTATTATTGATGGTTGTTACTGATAAATCTTTTGCTAACGTACAGTTAAATAATCCTCCGCCTAAAAAATTTCTAGCATTGGTACGTAAACCAGACCATCCATTTCCTCCTTTTGCGCTTACAGCAAACCAAATTGGGTCAGCTGGATCAGCGATTGGGAATGTATGTGATGTTGTTGTTGAGTTTCCAATTACTTCCATGAATTTTTCTCCCAATATATATACATCGTATGACGTTGCACCTGTAACGGCATTCCATGTAATTGTTGCTTCTGTTGGACAAACCGACTGAATTACAACTCCAGTTACACGTTGCGCAATTGAGAAGTTTTCTGGACTTTGATCCGTTAAACTACCATTAGTTATTCTAACTATACACTGACCTGAAACATTGCCTGGTACTGTCCAAGTATAATTTCTGTTAGTTGATGGCAATGTTGCCATTGGAATCCAGCTAGTTCCGTTATCTACAGAGTATTCTAAAACAGTTGAACTTGTTGCATTGATAGCATCCCAGTGGATTATTTCTTGTGTTGCTGGTACAAATCTTTCTCCACCAATTGGATATGTTAATGTTAATCCGTCAGAGATAATTTCATATACTACATAATATTTTTGAGGTCCAACAGGAACGTTGAATCCAGCAATATTAATGTTGTAAGTTCCAGCCACAGGATTGTCTATAGATACTTGCTCTACATTATTTAAACGATCAACTCCTCTACCTGCTGGTAAGTTTAATAAAGAAGCATTTGGTGTTGTATTTAACACCCATGGTTGGTGTGTTGTACTTGCTGGATCTGTTACAACTAAGTCTAAGTCGTTTACCAATGCTGGAGAAGCTCCTGGCGCTGCAGGTGTATCACTCCAGTATACCATAAAACGAACTTGCGTTGTGTTTGCTGGTACTGTAATTGAGTGGTTATTGTTTGCTCCTTGAGCTACAGTTGCGTCTAAGTAACGTCCGTCTTCAATAAGCATAGCCGCTCTAAGTCCATTTACTATTCCCCATCCAAAACTAAAATCAGGTCCTACATTTCCGTAGTCGTTAGCTGTATTTAGTAGTGTTGCTTTAATTAATGCTGATTCTGGGAAAGCGCCACCATTTAATCCTGCATATGCTTCGTATAACTGAGCAGAAACTCCTGCAATTGCAGGTGCTGAAAACGAAGTTCCTGAAGTAGCCGTCGTATACGTATTATTTTCAAGTGTTGTTGAAACATTACTACCATACGCAGTTATGTCTGGTTTGATACGACCATCTGCCGCAGGTCCACGACTACTAGAAGTGGCTCTTTGTCCATCGAAGAATGTATTTGCAGTTGCTATTACATTCTTTCCTTGTTTGTGTCCACCTGTAATATTTCCCCAACCTGCTCCAGCTCCGTATCCACAGTTACTCGTTCCTGAGTTCCCTGCTGAAAAAACGTGAAGTAGTGTTGGTATTGTGTTTGTTTGCGTATCTACTGTACGAGATGTTGTTGAATATCCTGCATTACATCCATCACCATAAGATGAGTTTGTAATTTGAACAGAACCATTATTAATTAAATCAGTTGTTGCAGCATCTAAAAAAGATCCTACGTAATTTATAATATATGTGTCAGCGCCAGCTGCCATTCCTTTTTTTGTAGGGTCTAAGTTTGCTGCTCCTGATAATACTCCAGCAACTCTATCACCATGGGTTTGTCCAGTTCCTGAGGCAAAAGAGTTATCAATTCTTCCTTGGAAGTCAATGTGTGGTCCTACAATTCCATCGTCACGAACCATTACTCCAACTCCAGATCCAGTATAATGTCTACCACTTGGTGTTTGTGTATCAAGGTTAGAAGATCTATGTAAGCCTCTTCCTCTTGTATCTTCTTTTACTGGTGGTGGTGGAATTAATTCTAACCATTTTACAAATGGTTTTGCAGCAATTTGATCAATTTTTGCATATGGAACAGCAATTTGAAGCATGCTATATCCTTTGTAATTTTCTAAAATGGTTACCGAACCAACTTTTTGCAATTCTTCAAATACGTATTGTTTGTTGATAAAATCATAGTGTTCTAAAGTAATTAACACATTGTTTCCTTGCATTGCATAGCTATCAATGTTGTTAAATTTAATTTGAGAAGACTTTTTGAAGTTGTTTTCTACAGGAATTATAGAGATTGCTCCTGATTGTTGTAAAAATGATACTTGTGTGTTTTTTGGGAAGTAGAAAAGATATGTTTGATCAGGGAAATACTCAATAAGTTTGAGGTCTCTAGATGCAAAGTCATCTTGAATTACTTGAGTCGGTGTTTGATTGAAACGAATCCAACCGAAGTATCCTTCATTAAATTTTGCCGATTCTGGCATAGAATTCCAGTTGAATGATGCAATATTGTTTGGCATCGTAATGACTTCATCCTGAAAATACACAGTATTTTGTGCCTTTACTACAGAACAATTTAAGAAAATTGCAGCCATTAATAAAGGAATGAAAGAACCTAGCACGTTCTTTACAAGGGTAATTTTTTTCATGACAATTTTTATTAAGTTAATAGGTTTTAAAAAACATATGTTTTTAGTATTACCATTTTAAACAATCTTAAAAAAATAGGAATTAATTTCTAAGAGATTGCTAAAAAAGTAATTAGCTTGCTAATATACTAATAAGTTTGCAAAAAAATGTTACGTTTTTTGAGGATGAAAACTCTTTTGTTATAGATTATATAAGATTTTTATAATGGATTTTGGTATTTAATTTTCATTCCAAAAATCTTTTGCTTTGTCCCAAAGTTCTTCACTACCTTCTTTGAGTTCTTTTCCAGCTTCATTGATTCCGTCTTCAGTAGTGAGTTTTTCTAGGTTTTTAATAAATTCTGTAGTTGCATCTATTTTTTCAAAAACAGCATCCGTATTATTAAATCCTTTTTCTTTCATAAGACGTCTCCAATTCAACTCCTTTACTGTATTCCAAGTATATTTCATCACAATTTTACTTAGAAAGTATTTGTCATATACAGTGTTTAATACTTTACCTGATTCTCTATTTTTTAGGTAACCAACCGCTTCATCAATTGATTTTTTCTCTTTGTCCGTAAGCATTTTGCTCTGTCGTAACTTTAGCAATGATGTAATTGCTTTTTCCGAATCTTCCTTTTTGAGATGCAAATAGGTTTCAATTGCGAGTGTTAATTCTGTTTGCACACCTAAATGATTCATGATGTTTAGAAATGCTTGAAAATCTTCCAAAGCACCTTGCTCTTTTTCACCACCAATTCGTAACCGATCTATTCCGCGTAGTAGGTAATTTATACCTAAACTAAGGTCTTGTGCATTTTGTCTTGATATGTTTTTACCATATAAATACCAATAGTAGTCTAAAAAGTCCGCAGTTCTACTTTTTTCAATGTAGTTGATGTTTTGTGTCAAGTCTGCTGCTGCTAAATAGGTCATTCCTTTTTCAAAAAATAACATGGCTCTAAACAATCGAAACACGCATTTTTCTTCACTTTCTGGAGCATTTTCTACATCTACTTTCGTAATTTCATACAATGCAATTTCTTTTCCTAAATCTCTAGAAAACATTGAAACCACTGAAAGAACTAAATGTTCAGTTGATTTTCTTAGCTTTATTTCTTCTTCGGGTGTAAGTTTTTTTTCAGGTGTGCCGCCTTTAAAAATTGAAGGTAAAATGTCTTCGTCTGTTTCTTTTATGTAATCTTTTATTTCTGTAAAATCCTTATAAACAGTTATATAATCTAAAGGAGATAGTTCATCATTTTCTATCTTTTTATCGTACATGTCATAAACATTTTGGATGTTTCCGAGCTTTTCTTTTACAGGCAATAATTCAGGATGATTATCTTCGTTTATATCTTTAGCCTTGAACGTCATTTTCATGTATTTCCAAAATAATACTTTGTATGAATATACACTTTCTTCCAACTCTAATCGTTCTTTTTCAATAGGAGTGAGATTGTCATCTTCCAGAAAAGAACAACTATTTAATGAACATATAAAAGCTATAATGGTGATGTGGTAAAAGAAGTTTTTCATTCGGTTTTTGTTAACAAAGACAATATACAATTTTAAATAAAATCAAAAAAAAGGACGCACAATTTGTACGTCCTTTTCACTCTATTGAATAGCTTTTATTTTTATACTTGTTTCGCTTCCGCGACTAACAATTCGTTTTTATCTTCTAATGCTTTTTCAATGAATTCGGCAATTTTTCCATTTCTTTCTTGTCCATTTTTAAGTAAAACACCAAGCGTTAGCATTGCGGCAATGCGTGTTCCCGCTTTTTTAGCCGCTGTTGCAAATAATGGTTCTACGTCTTCATATGCAACTTTTTCGGCTAATGCCTGAATCTTTCCTTTGGCAATTTGTTGTTTTTCTTCAGGAAGATTTGTGTACTTTTTACCCAATTGTTTTATTTCTTCAATTGGCGGACGTTGGTGTTGTTGCTTTTGCTGTTTTGGCTGATTCTGTTGAACTTTTGGCTTTTGTTTTGCCCACGTATCACGCAAACCAACCGTTTTATTGAATACTAGTTTTTCGCTAGTCGTATCTTTGTCAACATTGAAATATCCTAAGCGTTGAAACTGAAAACGATCTTCAATTTTTGCTTCTTTTAGATACGGCTCAACATAGGCTTTTACAATTTTTAAAGAGTTTGGATTTACAAACTCCATATAGTCTTTGTCTTTGTGACTGTCTGGCGCTTCATCAGAAAATAAACGATCATATACACGAACCTCAGCTTGTATAGCATGCGCAATAGAAACCCAATGTAAGGTTCCTTTTACTTTGCGTACACTAGCTTCTGTACCGCTTCCGCTTAAACTGTTTGCGTCATATGTACAGTGAATTTCTGTAATGTTTCCATCCGCATCTTTGACGATGTTTTCTCCTTTGATGATGTATGCATTTTTTAGCCGTACTTCCTTTCCAAGTGTGAGTCTAAAGTATTTGCTTCCTGCATCTTCTTTGAAATCTTCACGTTCAATGTAGAGTTCTTTTGAAAACGGTACTTTATGACTTCCAGCATTTGCATCTTCCGGATTGTTTTCTGCTTCTAACCATTCTTCTTTTCCATCAGGATAGTTGGTAATGACCAATTTTACAGGATCTAAAACCGCCATTACACGATTGGCAGTTTTGTTTAAGTCTTCTCTGATACAGAATTCTAACAACGAAACATCAATTACATTTTCGCGCTTAGCGACACCAACTGTATCAACAAATTTTTTGATCGCATTTGGTGTATAACCTCTTCGGCGTAAGCCAGATATTGTTGGCATACGTGGATCGTCCCAACCAGAAACGATGTTTTCTTCTACCAATTTGAGCAATTTACGTTTACTCATGATGGTATAACTTAGGTTCAACCGTGCAAATTCGCGTTGTTTTGGTTGTAACGGATATGCTTCTTTACCATATTCGTATACGTGTTCTTTGAACCAGTCATAGAGTTTACGATGTGGTTTAAATTCTAGTGAACACAAGGAATGTGATATTTGTTCGATATAATCACTTTCTCCATGTGTCCAATCGTACATTGGATATATACACCACTCGTCACCTGTACGATGATGGTGTGCAAACAGAATACGATACATGATAGGATCGCGCATGAGCATGTTTGGATCTTCCATGTCAATTTTGGCACGTAATACATGTGTTCCGGCTTCAAATTTTCCATCTTTCATCCCTTGAAATAATTCCAAGTTTTCTGCAACGCTTCTATCTCTGTACGGACTATTGGTTCCAACCTGCGTTGGTGTTCCTTTTTGTGCCGCCATTGCTTCCGAAGATTGCGAATCTACATAGGCTTTTCCATCTTTTATTAATTGAATCGTCCAATCGTATAATTTTTGAAAATAGTCAGAAGAGTAACATTCGTTTGCCCATTGATAGCCAAGCCAAGCAATATCGCGTTTGATGGCATCTACATATTCTTGTTCTTCTTTTGCAGGATTGGTATCGTCAAAACGAAGGTTTACTGGCGCGTTGTATTTTTCACCCAAACCAAAACTAATTCCAATAGCTTTGGTATGCCCAATGTGTAAATATCCATTTGGCTCTGGTGGAAAACGAAAACGGAGTTTGTCTTTTGACATTCCGTTTGCCAAATCTTCTTCTATAATATGCTCAATAAAATTGAGTGGTTTTGTTTCTTCTGTCATGAGAATTTTTGCTTCAACATATAAAACGGTAAAATTAGCGAATTAATTTGTAACAAAACTTTGTTTGTTGCTACTGATTTTATGAATCAAAAAACCAAAATTAGTATGCAACATTCAAATTATTCTTGTCCAAAATGTACTAACAGAACCTATGTAGTAGGAGAGATGCGCGCTACTGGCGGGCGTTGGTCTAAAATTTTTGATGTACAAAGCGCAAAGTTTACTTCTGTTTCGTGCGAACGTTGTTCGTATACCGAGTTTTATAAAGCTAAAACAAGTGCTATTAGTAATATTTTTGATTTGTTTACGAATTAATGTTTAGTTGTAATACTGTATTTTTGCCGCTTTAATCATTTATAATTTAAGATATGGGAATTGTTCGTGTTACTAATTGTAAAGTATATGCTTACCATGGGTGTTTGGTAGAAGAGAGCAAAATAGGAAGTGAATACAGCGTTGATGTTTCTGTGAAAGCTGATTTACAACCTTCTGCAAAGAGTGATAATTTGCTTGAAACTGTTGATTATGTTCATGTGAATAAGATTATAAAAGAAGAAATGGCGATTCGTTCTGAATTGTTAGAACATGTTGCCAAGCGTATTTTAGATCGAATTTTTGTTGAGATTACAATTGCTGAAGAAGCAACCGTAGCTGTTTCTAAGATAAATCCGCCAATTGGTGGCAATGTAGAAATGGTGACGATAGAGATGTTGCAACGACGTTAATTACTTTTTCTAAGGTATAGAAAAAGAGATAAATAATAAACGTAAGATTTTCATATGTAACATTAAGGCTATTTAATGTTTCTTTTTTGTTGCATAAAATGGAAATTTGGTTAAATTTGCATCAATAATGGCGTCGTGGCCGAGTGGCTAGGCAGAGGTCTGCAAAACCTTGTACAGCGGTTCGAATCCGCTCGACGCCTCTACAAAAAACTAAACCTTCTGATATTCAGAAGGTTTTTTTAGTTTTAAGCTGTAAATAATTGAATTAGTTCTTCTTTTAGTTTTGTTAATTCTTTTGGAAATGCGCCTTGAAGTATCATTACCGATCCGAAAACAATGATTAATATACTAACCCATTTTTTCGTTTTGAAGATAAAACGTGGTGTCATTTTACTTTTTAGTTTTTTCGCAAGCAATATTTTTGCAATATCTGTTACCAACATACTTATCAAAACAGTCGCCAAAAATACTATGACACCTTGTGGCGTTGTTGTAAGTGCATTTGCCATCACAATTACACCAATCCAACCTGCGAGGACACCGAAGTTGATAAAGTTTAGCACAAAGCCTTTTACGAAGAGTCCTAAGAGGTTTTTTTTTGGATATACATTGTAATGCTCACGAACTATTTGGCGGAATGATTTTGATGTTTTTATGTACGATATTATTCCGAAAACACAGAGAATGAGTCCTCCAAAGATGATTAGGTTGGGATCATCTTTTATTTTTTCAAGGATTTTACTTGTACTATAGTAAGCAAAAATGATAAAGATAATGTCTGCGAAAATAGCACCTAAGTCAAATGTAAGCGCACTTCTGAAACCTTTGGTAATACTTGTTTCTATAATAATAAAGAACACAGGACCAACTGCAAAAGCGAGTATGAATCCGTAAAGTACTGCATATGGTAATCCGTCGAACATAAAGCAAAAGTACTAAAAGTAATAGGATACTACTTTATATATTTTGGGTGAAATTTAATTTTTTTGAGTTTTATTTTAGATTACTTCTCTCTTTTAATACTTAAGTTTAGATTAATAATCTAAAATTTTTTAACCATGAAAAAAAGAAATTTAAAAGGACTGTCTTTGAATAAAAAGATAATTTCTGGATTTAAAAACAATGTTTATGGCGGTGGAACCGATGGTTGCCAGTCTAACCTTTTTGGGCAATGTAGCCAAGTAGACCTTACAGATTGGCTAGGTTGTGGCTCTGGTGATGCGTGTAATAATACAGGTAGTTTTCACTGTCCTACTAGTGCTGCTATTTGTGATCATTTGTGTCCTTCAGATGTGTAAATGACTTATTCTAATCACCCTGATAAACAAATTTATCAGGGTGACTTTTAATTTCGAGATTATCGAGTTTTTATGTGAATTTCTTATAAATATTTTGTGCGATTGCGTTGAGATAGTTTACTTCACTTTTATTTTTCCTCCGAAGAGTTTGTCTTTTTTAACTGTTTTTGGATCTCCATGAATTTCTATGTATCCACCAGCTCTTACTTTGGCATCTGCTAACACAGAAGCAGAAACATAGGCTTCTCCTCCAGCACTAACTTTTACTTTGGTTTGCTCCGTTATGAGTTTTTTTCCTTCGTAAATTCCTCCTGTATTTAGAGTAATTTCTTGAAGTTTTACTTTCCCAGAAGTTTCAATGATTCCGCCAGAAACTGATTTTACTTCTAGGTTGTCAACTTCTAAACCAACTCTAATTTTTCCACCTTCTTGTGCTCTTAGTTTTAGAAACGGAATTGTCATGGTTTCGTTTGATACTATTTCAGCACCTTCATTTGCATCAATGGTACTGATGTTTGTATAGTATACTTCTACAAATGTTTGGTTTCCATCAAAAATACGATCAAATTTCATACGTATTTTTAGTTTTCCTTTTTTGTTGACGATTTCTACATCATCTACATCGGCTCCTGTAATGATTACTTTGTTTTCGTCAGATTTGATGAGATTGATTTCTATGAGATCAAAAACTTTTACTTCGTTGAAGTCGCCAACTTGTTTTTCTAATGGTTTTTGCGCAAAGGCTGTAAATGTTAGCAGACAAAGAACGACTGTGAATATATTTTTCATAATCAATGATTTTAGTGTTTGTAGATAAAGAGTATGAAGAAAACGTTTTGTTACAGTTTTTATTGAGATTTTACTGAATTCTATATGATTTTAAAAAATAATGGCCGTAAAAAAAGCCCTAATAATTAAAAAATTGGGCTTTATAATTAATTTGTCAATACTTTTTATATTATTCTTCATATATAAAACCAACAATTCCTTGGTTTGCTATATATCTATTTCCAAGTTTTTCGTTTTCATCAATTATAAAAATATGTTGTGATTTTCTTAATAATTCTAGCGTTTTTTTAGGACCTACACGATCCATATACGCTCTGTCAATAATACTATTTTTATTCTCTTGTAAAAATTGTTCATTTACTTCAAAAGTAGGCATTTTTTTGTTTGCAAACATAGCATCAAAATTCTTGTAATTACTAGTTGTAATCCAGAAATCTGATTGCCTTCGATTACAATCTGTTTCAGGAATATTACTAAAACTATAGTAATACATTGTCTGCTTCATTTTACCTTTAGCACTAGATGTTTTTGTTTTTCTCGTATGGTTATCATTTGACGAAAAGTATATGTAGACTGTTTTTTCATCCTTTGGCAACGTTTCTAGTTTTTGACTAGAGACGTACGTAGATGTTAGTGAAAACAGTATTAAAAATATATATTTTATCATGAATAGTTAATTTACTTTGGTGTAACCTTGCAATTTACCTTGTTCGGTAGTAATTGGCAAAATATTACTATTTTCATTATTTATAGCATTAATAATATCACACCCTATATCACTATCCTCATCTTCAAATCTTAAAAACATATTTCCGTTACAAGAAATTACAACTGAATAGTTAATTGTATCAATTGATTCATTATCAGAATAGATTTTTAATCTCCCATTAGATAAAAATTCCAATTTATGACCTGATTCACCTTCTGATTCCCAAGTGCCTATAACTTCTATATTATAAGTTTGTTGTAATTGTAATGGTGTTTGTCCTTTGCATGCATATACACATGAAAAGAAAAAGATGGTAAATAGTATTGGTTTTAGATGTTTCAAAACGCTACTAGTTTACTTTGTTGTAGACAAATATTTTTCCATTCCCCATAAATCTCATAGAAAGTGTATTATTATTATCATAATTTGCTCCATATAGTTCATAACAATACGTATCTAAGTCTTCACTATCTATCATCTTTAAAAACCAAGTATTTGTATTTGATTCTTCTCCACATTCATGAGAAATAGTATAACTAAAAGTTCCTGATAGAACCGAATCATAGTATTCCACACATTGCCCATTAGTATTAAAAACTAATTTAATTTTTGGGTCTTCTTCTGAAACCCAAGTGCTTATTATTTCCGTGTGAATATTTGGTTGTGCTTGTTGTGCTTTACATCCTAGTGTAAGTACTAGAGTAAATAATATTATTATATTTTTCATAATTTTTATTCTATACAAGTTATGGAATCTTTTGCTTTTTTAAATCTTTTTCTTCGATCTTTTATACCTGCAAGTCCTCTGCCATTTATCTTTTTTGTTATTTTTTTTACAGTCGTTGTTGAATCTATAGTTATTTTATCAAGAACTCTTTTTTTATAATACCACATTGCACTTAAAACTGCCATTGTATCATTACTTTTTAGTAATTCTGGATTCGTAACAAAATCTTTATCTGGATCATATTTATCATTATACCAAGTTTTAAATTTATTGTAATTGTATTTTCCTGTCAATTGAAAAATGCCTCTACCTCTATACTTATAACCTTCACCACTTGCTTCATTTCCATTTCCTAATTTATCGGCATATACATAATTTGCTACTTTTGATGAATTACCTAAATATGTACTATCAGGAATTCTTCTAGTTATACTATCAGTATTTGAAAAAGAACTTGTAAAGACCTTTATTAGTCTGCTTTTTGTTGTGTAATGTAAACTTTCTTCTCTTCCTATTCCATTATTAAACCCGCCTGTTTCATGCCCAGCTTGTGCTAAGAAATGCCATAGTTTTTCTTTGGTATCAATACCAAAATCTGTGCCTTTTTCATTGATAAGTTTAGCTAATAGCTTTGCATCAGCATCTGACATGTTTGGAAATACTTTTTTTAAGTCTTCTTTTGATGTATCACAATCATCATCTTTTAAAATCACACCAACATCACCATCATCGCATGGATCTATAGGATTTCTTTTTAGCATTGTAGTGACATCTGAATTATTCCGTTGTGCTAGGACATTTCCATTACAATCTGTTATTGTTAATGGACTTCCTTCACAACAACTTGGACCTGAAGGAGAATGTCCGTTGGCTGTTCCACCACAACCACATTGCGCATAACTCCATCTTAAACCGCAGTCATCAGTATCTGAACTTGCAAAGAAACCACCGTTTCCCGTGTTATCATTTGGAGCATTTGTACCACTAGTATCACTACCAGGAACTCCTGCACTAGTACTTGAACTACTTGTAGTGTTATCATTTGTAGGCGCATCGTTGGTATTAGTGGGATCATCTACAGGATCATCAGGACATGGTGCTAGTTGTCCCATTTGGTTGGTAATATTTCCGTCACCAATGAATACGTCACCAATTAAATTTCCTGCACTATTGAAGGTTTCAATGCGTCCATTAAATTGTGAAAAGTCTATATTTCCTTCTGAATTGTACATAGAAACTCCAGTACTTAATGTATATTTTAGAAAATATTCATAAACTGTGTCTTCAGTTTCTACAATAATCAAATTGATGACTGAGTTGGCATCATTTGGGTCAATTATTTTGAATGTATGTTTTGTATTGTTTTCATTGATGACTGCTATTTCTTTATTTGTATCAATGATTCCTAATGCTGTATTTTTAGAAAAAAACGAATCGGTAGCTAGTTTTACTGTATTTTTTCGATTTGTTATGGTAAACGTATTATTGGTTTTTAGCTTGATATAATCAATAGCAGCTTTAGAAACTTCATTCCCTTTTTTGATTTACACTTTTTGTGGCAGTTCTGCTATAATATCTTTTGTATTATTAAGATCATCATTATTACAGGATAATAGTAAAAAAAAGATATAAAAAAATTTAAAAATTGTCCTCATAAATAGTATTTCTTACTTTAAGAATACAATTATAAAATAATTCTTACAATATTATTTATGGTTTTACCTTACTTTTTAAATTTTAAGAATTGCGCTTAGACTGCGTTTTTACTGCCGTTCCCGTGATACTTACCAATACAGCGCCACCTGCACTTATTTCCATATCAACGTTAATTCCTACAACCGCATCTGCGTTTAATTTTTCGGCATTGTCGCTTAGTTTTTGAAAAGTTGCTTCTTTTACCGCTTCAATAGCAAGTTCTATTTGAGCATAGTATTTTTTCATGTTAAACATGTCTTTAAATGATACACCTTTGTAACTGTAGTTTACATTGTAGGTCATTCCAGTAACTAAACCTAAGTATTCGGTTATTTCTTTATTTTGAAAATTATCTGTTGTTGTAAATAGCATAATGGTTGTGTTTTTAGTATGACTTTTATGTTTCTATTTAGTTAGTATCATTTTTTGATAAATGTTACGCATAAAAAAAGTTCACTTCGGAAATTGAAATGAACTTTTTGTGTTTTATAGCATTTCTCGATACAAATTTGTGATACAAATTCACTCGAAATGACGTTTGGTGTAATTGATATTCTCAATACACAATACTAACTTCTCAATACTGTTTTTCGCGTTAAGGATTGAGGTTTTGTCGGAGCTCTTTTTTAAAAAAGCGACTACCGAAAGCCTGACCTCCATTTTTTTTGGAGGGAACGCACAAATACTAAGCTTCTACCTCAACACGTTTTCCGATAAGATCGAAATCTAGGTGACGTTTGACTAAGTCTGTATTTTTTACTTTTACAACTACTTCATCTCCAAGTTGATATATGTTTTTGGTAACTTCACCAACCAACGCATATTGCTTTTCGTCAAAGTTGTAATAATCGTCTTTTATTTCGCGAATACGGACCATTCCTTCACATTTGTTGGAAATAATTTCAACGTAAATTCCCCATTCGGTTACACCCGAAATGACACCTACAAATTCTTCATCTTTATGATCTTGCATAAATTTTATTTGCATGTATTTTGTAGAATCACGTTCTGCACTTGCGGCTAAACCTTCCATACTTGACGAATGTTCACATTTTACTTCGTATTCTTCTGCATTTGCCGATTTTCCACCATCTAAATAGTGTTGTAATAATCTGTGAACCATCACGTCTGGATAACGACGAATTGGTGATGTAAAGTGCGAATAGTAATCAAATGCTAAACCATAATGACCAATGTTGTTTGTGGTATATTTTGCTTTGCTCATGCTTCGAATGGCAAGCGTATCGATCATATTTTGCTCACCTTTTCCTTTGACATCTTCTAATAATTTGTTTAAAGAATTTGTCGTTGTTTTTCTTGATTTTAGATTTAATGAATATCCAAATCGAGAGATTATATTTTGCAGATTTCCCAGTTTTTCTGTGTCTGGTTCATCGTGAATACGATATATAAATGTTTTTGTAGGTTCTTGTTTTCCAATAAACGCCGCAACTTTTCTGTTTGCTAGTAACATGAATTCTTCAATGAGCTTGTTGGCATCTTTTTGGGTTTTGAAATATACACCTTCCGGATTGCTGTTTTCATCTAAGTTGAAACGAACTTCTACTTTGTCAAACGATATGGCTCCTTGTTGCATACGTTTTCCACGCATGATTTTTGCAAGTTCATCTAGTTTTAATGTAGCTTCTACTATTGCTTTGTCTACTTTGTATGTTTTTCCAGTAAGTGAAATATCTGCAGGAATTTCATCACCTTTTGTTTCAATGATTACTTGTGCTTCTTCATACGCAAATCGTTTGTCTGAATACGTAACTGTACGTCCAAACCATTCGTTTATAACTACTGCTTTTTTGTTGATTTCAAAGACAGCTGAGAATGTGTATTTTTCTTCATTTGGACGCAATGAACACGCACCATTTGATAGTCTTTCTGGTAACATTGGTACTACTCTGTCTACTAAGTATACAGAAGTTGCACGTTCGTATGCTTCTTCATCTAAGATGCTTCCGGGTTTTACATAGTGTGAAACATCTGCAATATGAATTCCTATTTCGTAGTTTCCGTTTTCGAGTATTTGAAACGATAATGCATCATCAAAATCTTTGGCATCTTTTGGATCAATTGTAAACGTAAGAATGTCGCGCATGTCTCTACGTTTTTTAATTTCTTCTGCTTGAATTGAAATATCTAGTTTGTTTGCAAAGTGTTCTACTTCTTCAGGAAATTTGTATGGTAATCCGTATTCTGCTAAGATGGAATGAATTTCCGTATTGTGTTCTCCTGGTTTTCCAAGTACTTGTGTAATGTTTCCGAAAGGAGAATCAGCGCGTGCTGGCCAATCTTCAATTTCCACTACTACTTTATCACCATTTTGTGCATTGTTTATTTTATTTTTTGGAACAAAGATGTCTGTGTACATTTTTTGATTGGAAACTACCACAAACGCAAAATTCTTCTGCATTTGCAAGACACCAACAAATTCTGTTTTTTTACGTTTTATGATGTTTGTAATTTCACCTTCTGGTCGATTGTTTTTTCGACGTTTGTACACATATATTTCTACTTCATCACCATCTAACGCTCTGTTTAGTTTGTTGTTTGGTACAAAAATATCTTCTTCAAATTCTTCACAAATTATATAACCTTGTCCGCGTGTGGTCATATCAAGAATTCCCGTGTAATATTCAGTAGATCCAACTACTTTGTATTTTCCACGTTCAATTTCTTCAATTTTCTGTTTTGCTTGTAATTTTTTAAGCGTTTTTATAATTTGATTTCTTCCGCTTGTATCATTAATATTAAGCTTAGAAGCTATTTGTTTGTAATTAAATATTTTGTTGGAAGATTTTTTAAATATTTGAAGGATCGCATCTGTTAAGTTTGGAATATTGTGCGATTTCTTTTTTTTCTTTCTTGTCATTATATCATTCTATTTTACACGATTTCGTGTATATTTTCGGTTTTTTGTTATTATTATTTATTGTTATGAAAAAAGCATACCGAAATTGCTTTTTTATGGAATTTTACTCGATAATCGAGATTTAACTTTCGGAAAAGTACAAATTAATTCTGTCAGGAATGTTGCTGTTTTTAGAAATTAACGATTTCTTTTTAAACACCAACGAGTAGGAGAGAAGTATTAATAATTCTGATGCAAATATAATACTATTTTTCAATTCGTATTTTGCAACACTTTAAATTGATGTTATTTATGTGTAAAGATACATGGTTTTTGATTGTAAATCCTGCTTCTGGAAGTTTTTCTGGAAAGCGAAAATGGAAGCAAATTGCGACAACTTTTGAAGCTGAGAACATTCCGTTTGAGTTTGAATTTACCACCAAACCTCAACATGAATACGAGTTGGTAATTGAAGCGTTGGAAAAAGGTTTTCGAAAATTTGTAAGTGTTGGTGGTGATGGCACTTTGCATCATATTGTAAATGGATTGATGCAACAAAAAATAGTTTCGAAAGATGAATTGAAACTTGCTGTTATTCCTTCAGGAACTGGAAACGATTGGGTAAAAACGTATAAAATTCCAAAGAAGATTAAAAAAGCAGTTGCAATTATTAAAGCTGAACATACTGTTTTACAAGATATTGGAATAATTTCATTGTTAAATTCGGATACAAAAGTATTTTTTAATAATGTAGCCGGTCTAGGATTTGATGGCTATGTAGTGAAACGAAATGAACGTTTGAAATTTTTAGGCGGTGTTTCTTTTTTAGTTTCTACCGTGTTGAGTTTGGCAAGTTATAAGACTACTGAGTTTAGTATTGAAAGTGTTGCAAAAAAAATAACTACAAAGTCATTGTTAACAATTGTTGGCATTTGTCAGTTTTCTGGTGGCGGCATGCAGTTGACTAAAGAAGTTGATTCTACTGATGGCTTGTTTGATGTTTCGGTTGCTAAACATTTTTCGTTGTTTAAGTTGATACGAAATGTAGTTGGTTTGTTTAACGGATCTATTACCAAACATCCGTTGGTAGAAACATTTAAAACAGATACAGTTACGATTGAAACTTTAGAAACGGATGTGTTTGTACAAGCAGATGGCGAATTGATTGGAACTGGCGGATTTACCGCTGCAATTTTACCAGGCGCTTTGCGGTTTGTGGTTCCTTAGATATCTCGAATGCGCTCGATATGACAATTGAATCTTAGAAAAAAGTGTTCTTTTTTTTAAAAATTTTAACTTCCTAAAATCTATTTTCTTAAAAAAAGTTAAAAAAATCTTAAAAAAAATGTAACATTTCTGTTTTTATCACGTCTATATAGAAAGTACTGTTAATTTTTTAACTACTATTTATGAAACGAGTGTATAAAGTTATTTTATTATTTATAGCGATCTTCTTGATCGGTATTTTCTCGTTTGGTAGTTATATTAACTCTTCACTAAAGAAGGAACAAGATACACGAGCTGTTGATATTCAGAAAGATTCCTTGAAAAACGCGTCTATAGATACGTATTATTTAAACTAGTTTTCTTACTTTTAAGTTATTACTTGATTCTCGATGTTATTATTTTTGAGTTGAGTAAATTTTCCATGCGATAGTTTATTTTTTGTTTTATGATCAATTTTGTAACCGTAGCGACTTTTACCTATCCTTTTGAGTATGCAATTTTACGAATTGTGTTAGATCAGAAAGGAATTACGTATGTGTTTGAAAATGAATTGATGTTGAGTGTTTTTCCTTTTTATTCAAATGCTATTGGTGGAATTTCGTTGAAAGTTCATAAAAATGATGTTGAAATTACACAACAAATTTTAGAAGATTTTGAAAGCAAACAATCACATTTACGAATTGTGTAATTGTTGAATGATTTAATGATTAAAAGAAGCGTTGTAAGCGTAGTTCAGCACTATTTGATACATAGACAAGCAAATTGATTCACCAATTGGGATTTAGGATGCTACTTTGTGTACTAGGAACGTTTTGTATGTTTTCTTTCTGAGTAGTTTCAAATAGTATTGACTGATTACCTTCTTTTTTTTTTGCGAAAGCGCTCTATTTTATAACAAACCAAATTGAGTTTTTACCTCACTATTTTCAATTTTAAAAGATCACTTTTATACAAATGTTATAAACATTAATAATATATATATTTCTTTCTTTTATAAATTTAAAAAAAATAATGATGGTTATTATAGCGTGTGAATAGGTAGCAAAACTTTTTTAGATTTTGATAGGATTTGTTTTTTATCGAATTTGATGAACAACTTATGAAAAGGGTAATGTGTTCATAGTAAGATTCATTAGCTAGGTTATCAACAGTTATTAACAACGTTTATACACAGCTTTTTTTTGATAAAAAGTTGGTGAATTATTGTTAACAATCAAGAAAACGATTCTTAATAAGTTTCCAAAAAAGAAATGCTAACTAAATAGGTTTCCTCAGTTTTTCGTTTGTATTGTAAAATTATTTGAAGCAACAAAATTTTGTTCTTAGTTTTTAGCTACTAGATATCAACAATTGATGTTAGGTTATAATTACCTCACTGTTAAGTTATTGTAAAATGAAATTAACAACAACTTTTTTCGGTTGTTCACAAGTCTATTCATACCTTTGTTTTCAACAAACACAACAACTTTATTTTATGAAACGAGCATGTTAAAAATATTATCATTTAATAAATGATTAATAGCGAATATATGTGACCTTTTAAAAATAAATAAATAACAAACACATGAAAAATATTGTCATCGGTAATGATCATGCCGGAACCGACTATAAAAATGCTATTGTAGCACATTTGGAAGCGAAAGGATATAGTGTTAAAAACTATGGAACAGATACAAATGATAGTGTAGATTACCCAGATTTTGTGCATCCAGTTGCTTCAGATGTGGAAAGTGGAAAAGTGAAATTTGGAATTATTATTTGTGGAAGCGGAAATGGAGCTGCAATGACGGCTAATAAGTATCAAAAGGTACGTGCGGCACTTTGTTGGACCAAAGAGATTGTTGCTTTAGCTAGGGAACATAATGATGCAAATATTTTGAGTATTCCTGCACGTTTTACGTCAATTCCACAAGCTATTGCTATGGTGGATACTTTTCTGGAAACAGCATTTGAAGGTGGACGTCACCAACGAAGAGTAACGAAGATTGCTTGTAGTTAATGTTAATAACTAAATAACTATAAGATTTAGAGATATTTATATTAAAAACCCAACTTGTTTAGAGTTGGCGTTTTTTTAGGTTATGAATATTTAATTATTTTATTTTTTTAAACCCTGCTTTTTTTATAAATGTATTTTCTAATTTTAAAATTTCTTCTTCCGACAACTTAATATCTTTACTTATATTAGTTAATACATGATTTAAAAATTTAGTATCAATATTGATAGTTGGATATTTTTCTATATAGGCTATAATGTATTGTGGCCAAAACCATTTCCCATCTGTATATATAGAAAGATACCCTATAAAGTCATCATCGTTATAATCATCTGTATCATAATATGGATCATTAGCATCTTCTACAAAACCCATCAAAGGAACACATAATTTTCCTTTTTTTAGATAGTTGATAACGTCTTTTCTGTGTGCATTTTCTTGCGTATTAGAACTTATTAATTCACTAATACTTTTTGCATAGCGTTGATTTTCATGTTCTTTTATAAAACCAAAATATTTCATAGTTTGTTTAGGTTGTGAGATTTAAAAATATTAAAAACCCAACTTGTTTAGAGTTGGGGTTTTTGGTTAAAGTTCTTTTAATTCATAAATACCATTACCATTTATTATAGCTTTTAATGGTATAGGTCTTCCCATAGAACAGTCTAAGTAAGCTTCTATTTTCAGTGTATCATCATCAATATAGATAATTATAGAAGCTAATTCTCCTGCAAATTGATCATCATTGACAGGTACGTTTACTAACCAACAATTTTCTATTAGTTTACCTGGATTATAGATTTTTTTATTTCTTATAAATTCAATAGTAATTGGTTTATAAGTATAATATTCCCTTTGTAAATCGTCCATTAATTTTTTAATGGTTTCATTAATTTTTTCTTTTGTATGTTTCATTTTATAAATCTTTAATTTCAACATTATCTTTACCAAAAAACTTTCTTAAATAAGGTTTCTAATGACTGTAAGAATTAATTACATCAATATCATTCATTATATCATCAATACTCCACTTTCCAACCTTTTGAGCATTTTGTTTCAATATTTCACCTACAACATTTAATTCATCTAACACCCTTGGTATTTTTTTATAAACAGAAGCTAATTCAGGAAATTCCTTAGTCATTTGATACCATAGTTTTAAATGTATTAGTTCATGTTGTATTGTATAAGCAGTAATTTTTATTTTTCCGCCGAATTTATGAATTCCTTGAAAAAAATAGATTGCAGGTCCATCAAGTACTATTTTATATCTAGAGTTTTTAAAAGTAGCCTTGTGAAAAACTGCAAAAATTGGATTATCATACCATTTTTTATATAATTCTGCAAATTCTTGACTGTTTCTATCAATCCAATGTAATTTAGTTCCAAAATGTTTTTCGATTTGTTTAGGTTGTGAGATTTAAAAATATTAAAACCCCAACTTGTTTAGAGTTGGGGTTTTTGGTTAAAAGTTATTCATCTAAAGTGTATACAGCTTCAAGAAATAGTTGATATCTAGCAGGTTGTTTTTCACCATGTGAAAATATTAGGAGATAATTGTCATCTAAAATATAATACAATCCTAAGTTTGATTCTTTAGATCTATACGTATTAGATGAAGTAATTACTATTTGATTGAATTCTTCTTCAGAAAATATATCCTTTAAATTTTTAAATTTATTTTTAACTAAATCCCATATTTTAAATGTTTTGTGATATCCTTTTATAGTAAATTCTTTTTTTTCTTTATATAATGGATCTCCTAAACCATCATATAATTTTTCAGTATTATTATGTATTAATTTCATAGTTTACTAATTCTCCTTTTTATCCCAGATTTTATCAATTGGATTCCATTCAAAAGTATCTGAATAATCTTCCATGATTATTTTTTCAATTCCATTTTTAAAATCTTTAGAAACTATAATTGGAAATTCCCCCATCAAATATATTGTTCCATTTTGATCGCATTCAATTGTTCCGTTGTCATCAGAATTATGGTAAAATCCAATAGGAAAAGTTAATACATTGTTTTTAAGTGATGGTTTTTCTAAATATGATTTTATTTTGAGTCTTTTTTTTGAAATTTCTTTTAGATTCAATGTTCCTGTAAAGGTTTTATCTGAATCAGTAGTTTGTACCATTAAGTCTCCATATTCATATAAAAACTCTTTTAGAAATTTAGGTAATTTATTGAAATACTTTATTTTATCATACTTATATACTTTCTGAATAGCTAAAAGTAGTTAAATTTTAGATGTTCATAATTATAAGATTTAGAGATATAAAAAATATTATTCTATTGATAAATACATTGGTTTATTTTCAGAAATACATTCTTTACAAATACTTATAATTAAAAAATAATCATTTATTAACCTATGTTCAGGGTTAGTAAATCTAAGATCTAATGAATATGTTTTATTTTGCCATATAATATCTTTATGTGCAGGTTTTTCTGAAGATTTATACTTAATAAGTTTTTTATTAAATTCACGCTCAAAAATAAATTTTATGCTTGAAATTTCTGCATTTGTTAAAATATGATCATGAAACAATTCATCTACTTTTGAACCTAATATTTCACGAAGTAATTCTTGATAAAGAGGAACCAAGGTACTGTAACTTTCACTAATACCAAACATTTTATATTTTACATTATTATAAAAGTCTAAAGGTGTCAATTTTTCTGTTTTTATATTACTTATACTTATTGCTTTCATTGAGATTCTTTTAAAAATTTAATTATTACTTCATCTGGAGTAATTTG
This sequence comes from Kordia sp., assembly GCF_965283645.1. Taxonomy (GTDB): domain Bacteria; phylum Bacteroidota; class Bacteroidia; order Flavobacteriales; family Flavobacteriaceae; genus Kordia. Next base: position 3,221,523 of record NZ_CBDIPG010000001.1, read on the forward strand.
TTGTTTTACATTTTCTACTACTACTTTGGTAAACCCATTTTCTTTAGCCCATTTTCCTCCAAAGGTGGAAAAAGCAGACTTTTCTATATCTCCTCCATTTTGTTTCATTGCTTTCCAAAATTGCTTTAATAGAATAGATTCACCTCCATAATTTTTATACAATCTTGAATCTTTTATATAAAGATCAATAGTACCGTCTACATTACCAAATTTTTTATTTTTCTTAAAGAAAGCTAATGCATCATCTAGCATTATTTTACCTAAACCTGAAAGTTCATCTGTAATAGATTTTGGAATAGCAAAATCAACATATAATAAATCTTCTCCATCTTTTATAGGTAATTTGTAAGTCTTTCCAAATTGCTTATTAGCAAGAGAAACTTCACTATAAATATTTATTTTTTTATTTTTATAAAAAAGACGATATTCTATTTTTCTATTTTTATTTGATCTTATTATTTTACCAATAACAGTACCAGAATCGTCTATCAGTTCTAATTTTGTAACACCTCCATTTTTTGGTATTGTTCCTAATTTTTCAGGATATTTTAACTTAATTTTATTTCTTGATGTATTTAATTTACCTACATTATCCATATACTTATTCAAAGCTTCATCACCAGATAATTTTGGATATCTTTCAGTAGCATCATTCATATATCTAGCCATTTGTTCAGCAGCTTCATCTTCAGTAAGTCCTGTATTATATACAATACTATTATCTGCTTCATCAACAATTTTATATTTTCCTTGTTTATCAGATATTGGAATTATACATGCTAAAGTGATAGAAGTATTTTTAGCTTTTACCAACTTTAAACCAGCTTGATTTAATAATTCCTTCAGTTCTTTTCTTTTCTTTCTTCTTTTTTCCCATGCATACATGAGAATTTTTAATAGTTTTCTCATTGTATGTTATTTTATTGGGCAAAAGGTGATGGCATTTCCAGCATCATTTACTTTTGTAGGTTTGAGTCCTGCATTGGTAATTTTATCTCTAGCTGCTTTACTTGGGAATAGTTTTTCAAAAGCAGTATCAATGTATTTATTAGCAGCTTTTAAAAGGTCATCAATCCAATTGTCTAGTTTTTTAAGTAATTCAGGAAGTTGTTTGGCTACCTTTTTTAGATTTTTAAATAATCTCGTAATAAGATTAATAGAAAATTTACCAACTTTAATAATTCCTTTTGTTACAGTAACTGGAGCTTTTATTATACCTCGTAATAAATCATAATACCCTTTAAATGTTGCACGAGTTGCTGTTTGAATGGTACTAGCACCACCTGTTACCAGTGTAAATAAAACTTCACTAATAATAAAACCTGTTAAATATCCAGTTGCATATCCGTATTGCTCTACGGAAATACTAGTTAAATAAGATTTGGTTTTGTTTTTTACTTTTTCAGGATATAAAATATTAGCAATAACTGTAAGAGCTTGTTTGTTACTCCATGCAATAAAAGCTGTTATATTTTTTAAAGAGAATAAATTGTATACTACTTCTAAAAAGTTTTCATATAATTCAAAAAACATACTAAATGTTTGAGAAGTATTGTTTTTTAAACTTCTTTTTACCCTTTCATATGCAGCCATCCCTTTTAATAACATGCTTATTAGTTGTATAATTCCAGTAACAAAATCTACAAGGCTATTATGTAATCCAATGATATATGCGTTTAAATGCAGATATATTTTTTTTACAACTGCTACTAGTATGTATTTATCTTTTAATTTGTTTAAAGCAGTTTCAGTTACTTCTTTTACATGAATTTTTGTTTGAGTTAATGAATCATAAACACCTTTTAACTTAGCCTTAGCTTTTGATTTTAATTGTTTAATTTGAAGTTTATCAATACAATTATCTAATTCTAACTCTAGTTTTGTTATGTCTTCATTGAATTTACTCAACATGATATCAGCTGTGAGATCTTTTAAAGCTTTTTCATTAGTGGCTTCCATCCTTTTAATCTCATCATAACCGTATAGGAAAGGATCAAAATTTGGATTTTCTTTCCCCATATTATCATGTGCTTTCCATGTGTTAATATCATTAGATCTTAGATTTACATGAATTAATTGTGTAAGTTTATCAAGTCCTTGAGCTGTTAAATCCATTGACCATTCAGGTATTCTACTAAAAACCCCAAGTTGTTTATTAACATGGTAGTAGTTTCTATCTTCAAAGCTTTCTGCAATTACTTCTTCAAATTGTTTGGTAGTGATAGACACACTATAAAGTTTGCATAAGTATGTCAAAGTACTGTAATGATCATGTTTTAGTTTTTCAACTTGTATATTATTTCCAAAACGAGCTCTAAATACTGTTCCAAAGAGATTTGAACCTAAGTTATTTTCTATAAAAATGACAATTTCATTTTCTAAAGGTGTGTGTAATTTATTAAACGCTTGTTCTAATTTGAAACCATCATTTGATATCATAATAATGATAGAAATATTTTCCTCCGCTAATAATTCATCTAAATCGAAAAGAATAGGTGCTAAAACTTTTTTTCTAGTTTCTTCAAAAGGTGTAATTTTTTGAGGTTTATTAATGGTAAATACTACTGGTTGAAGCTCATCAGCATCTAAAATATGTGCATAATATTCTTCATTGTAAATAGCTATTGGTCTATCTATTTGATTTGGTAATCCATTGATAGTTCGAGTATGTTCAGTAATCGTTACTCCATTAATTTTTGCAAGATATTCTTCAAAAAAACTAGTTGAATATTGTTGATAGTTTTCACCATATACTACTGAAGCAGTAGTTATATTGTCATCAAGCTTTACTTTTACATATATTCCTACTCCTTCAACTCCTCCTATAGTATCATCTTCAATTTTAATATCATCATTAAAAAGCGTAATACGATCATAAGGTCTGTATATCTCATTAAAATTCTTTAATCCGTATTCGTATGCATACATGATTTTATTTTTTTAAATATTTGTATTTAGATTCCTGTCAAAATTTGACACTAGAAAAGTTGTCCCGAACCTAGTTCGGGACTCACTTTTTCAATAAAAATCTATGATTAATTAAAGGCTATTGTACTATGATTGGATTCACCGTTTCGCTTCCAACACCTTCGCCACCACCAATAAGATCTTCATTTGGAACAATTGGGTTGGTAGATACTTGGTTTCCATCATCATCTAATACAGGATCTCCGTCAGAATTAAATTGTAACCAATCGTCACAATCCGTATCACATGGCAATCCTTCTACATCTAAACCAATAGCACCTGCCTGAATTACGGTTAATGAAGTTGGTACACGTGATTCCCACGTTTCTTCAACAATACTTTCCGGATTATCTAATTCTTGTATAATTGATACAAACTCATCATCGTTAAGTGTTGGTACTTGCCCACCATTCCAAACTTGTCCTGTTGCTATATACCAATTAACCATTTTTTCAAATCCTGGACGAACGGTAATAATTACACGCGCCATTCCACTTTGTAAAAAAGCTTTGAATAATGGATCATTGTTTTGAACTTGGTATAAATCTTCCCATTTTTCTTTAGTTGCCCAATAGAACGGATAGAAATTATAACTCATAATATCCCATTCAAAAGCTTGCTCAAAGAATTTTACTTTTGCGGCATAACTGTTTAAAGCGGCATTTGTATATTGAGGAATGATAGCAGAAAGCGTACCTCTGTTATCTACCAAATCTTGTCCAACATTTTCTTGTCCTAGTAAGTATGAAATACAGTTTTTACGCAATACAGTTCTTTCGATTTCTCTGTAGAATCCTGGGTTTATCTCTAAGAACTTCGTTTGCTGTTCTTTTTGTGCAGCATACTTTTCTTCAAACTCAGCTAAACGTTGTTCGTAAGCTTCAATAATAGTATTAAACGTTTCTATTTGCCATGCTTGTTTTACTTCAGGCATTAATTTACAGTCTACACGTAAGTTAAAAGCATAGGCTCCCATATCCCAAGAAGTTACCGCAAAATCTAAAGAGTTTATAATTGTATTTGCTACGTAAGTTCCAGTCACAGTAATATCATTTCCAGTGGCTAATGTATGTTTATTACCACCAACAGTGACATCTGCTCTCATATACGTAGAACCATCATGGTATCCATGTTCCGCAGAGAAATATCCGCTATATTTGAAAGCGTAATAATTTTCTGGAATTTCCACACTTTCATGTCCAGCATGTGCCCATCTTCCATCATTGATAGCCATATCATCTTTACTGTGAGATTTTGATACAGAGATACTGTTTGATGGCATTGCATTTACTTCGGCATTGTAAATTGCTGCCCAGTGTTTATAAGTATATTCATCAACTTCTGTGTAATCTTTCATATTTAAGCTACCAGAAGCTGTTCTTGGATCTACTGGTTTTATTAAGATTTCCGTGTCATTTTTTAATTGAATGGCTAAGTCGTGGAAAGAAGCAGGTTCAGGAACCATGAATTCATACATCAATCGTTTTCCGTAGTTTAGAATTTGATTTCTGTACACTTTATCTACCCAACGATACACACCCGAAATATGTTTGTCTCCTTTACGGTTATCGAATCCGTGAGACGTATTTTCTTCGTATTCTTCAACAACTTTTGTCACACGCTCTTCACGTACTTTTTGAACAACTCTATCCAATGCTCTTTCGGTTAATTCTTTTGCATGTGAAATTGCTTGGTTTTCTGAATCTTCAGAAGATGTGTTATTTGCAAAACTAGCATTAGCATTTCCACCAAAATTATCACCTCCCCAACGAACTCCAGCACTTGCATTTACAGATTGATCTTGAGAATTCATAGAAGCAATTTCCTGATTCATTTCAAAACGATCTGTTGAGGTAGTTTCTGTAAGGTTTTCTCGTTCGCTTTCGCTAGAAAAAGTATCTGTAGTTTCCTGACGACGTGTACGTGTTACACTTTTCAATTTGTGCTCACGTGCCATGATGTTTTCAATATGAGAAACTTCTCCAGGCACATAACAACAAACTTCTTGCTCTATTTTACGGTAATCGGCAATTCCTAAACGTTGAATACCGTATGCTACAGGTGGTTCTGTAGTTGTGCCACCGCCAACACTAGAAGGCGTAATTTTTCCTGTAAAGCATTTTTCTTTTACAAAATTTGTAATGATAAAATCGTATGAATCTCCATTTGTAAATGTAATTGTTCCAGAAAATTCAGTGGTAGGATTGTCTAAGTTGATTCCGCCATTGTACAAGCTCAACATAATTGAATTTGCTGTTTTAGTTTCTTCAAAGTATCCGTTTGTGTTGTTTGATGCATTCGCAAATTCTATATTATAGATCATACTTGCAACACTATACGATGCATTTGGCATACTTAACATCATTGCCACAGCATAGTTAGTACTTCCCGCTATAGGACGTGAACAAACTCTAAAGTTAAAAGGATTTGATGAAGGGTTAGAAACTGGGACAGAAACACCACCTGTAACTACTTGCGTGCTTCCAAAATCAATATTATTAAAAGCCGTTGCTGTATTTGTTTGAATTTCATCAGAAATAACAGCGCTTACCTCATCTAAGGTGGTAATTCCATGTTCTGTTTCAACAGCTGTGATATAATTAACAACTTCACCACTTAATCTACTAGCTAAAATATTTTTATCTAACTGATCTACTTTAGGAAAAGCATAGGTAGGAATAACTAACCCACTATATTCTTTCACTACAGAAGTTTCACCAGAGTCAGGATCTGTAACGACACGCTCTACAATGGTTGCAGCATCGTATGCATCTTTAACATCTTTATCATATGTTTTTTGATATGCATCTTTTGCTACTTGATTTTCTCTTTTGAATTTTTTTGATGCTTTTTCTATTTCTCCACCAATTTTTTTAAGCTCTTTGATACGATCTTGAGCCATAAATGCATCCATTTCTCTTTTTAAACTATTTTCAGAAATAGGTACATATTTGTCTGTAGCAGCAGTAGCAACTTCATTTGTAAATAAAGATTTATCTATAATTACTTTTGCGTTTGCTAACTTTCTATACATTTCATCAGTAGCATCTACGTTAGCTGCAGTATTGATAAAAGAACTAGCAACTATAAATGAAAGTAATAAGTCTCGTAAATACGGATCACCGTTGGTAAGGATGTTATAATGTAAATCGTCCCAAATTTCAATAATATCATAAGTAAAAGGGCCAGTTGCAATTTTAGCATCAGCTGCTGCTACCGTCAACGTTTTTTTGTTTGCACTTAACCATTTTACAAATTCATAAAAGGCAGCCAAATCTGTTTTTAATTCCTCAACGGTATTAAAGTGTACACCATATGAATCAACTGCAGTTGCAATGGCTTGTTTGCGTTCCGTCTCTGTTGTTGCCTGAGAAGCAGGAGCAATAAAAGCACTTGGTGCAAAATCAGGATACTGAACAAATCCTACTTCTTTTTCTTCGTCTCCAATAAGTTTTGGAGCTCGCATTGTCACAAATCGGTACAATGTGTTTTTGATGTTTTGTTTCATCTTTTAAATTTTAATCGTTTGGATATATTTTGAATAAACTGTTTCCGCTTTTCTAATAACAGCACTTCTTTTCTGTACGATTAAAACTTATTGTCATTCCTTTCAATATTCAATCAAATGTTTGAATATTTTCTCATAGAAATTAAATAATCCATATTTTTCAGCTATACTTGTATTGTTTTATAGCTTTTATGAATAAATAACGAAGCAAATATAAAACATATTACATATTAATCAAAACATATTACAATTTATTTTGTAAAATGTTCGAATATTTTTTATAAGATGTTGACAGTAAGCGTAAAGACTTTTAATGAGTTTACAATTGATGAATTGTATGATGTACTACAATTGCGAAGTGAAGTATTTGTAGTAGAACAAGATTGTGTGTACCAAGATTTGGACGGAAAAGATAAAAAAGCACTGCATGTAATTGGAAGTGATGCCGCTGGAAAAGTTGTTGCGTACACTCGACTTTTTGATGCAGGCGATTATTTCGATGCTGCAAGTATTGGTAGAGTAGTGGTTTCAGAATATGCGCGTGCCTTTGGGTATGGCCATACCATTATAAAAGCTTCTATAGTGGCTATTGACAGACATTATAATACTAAAAACATTAAAATTTCTGCACAAACGTATTTGAAAAAATTTTACGAATCGCATGGTTTTTCACAAATAGGTGAGGAGTATTTGGAAGATGGAATTCCGCATATTGCAATGGTTATAAACGGTTGATTATGAAAATTAGTTGTAGAAAATGTAGTCCAAATGAAGTGTTTGAAATTCCTAATTTCTCTTTAGCTGAAAAGAAATTGTTATTGGAAGCACTAAACGTTTCTGGCTTGGAAGCAATTAAAGAAATGCGAAAGTTGCATAGAATAACGCTTAGAAACGCAAAATTTGTGATGACTCACATCAATATAGAACACAAAAAATGTAATCGTTGTGCATATCAACTTAACATTCTTGAATATACTTCATGTGCCAATTGTGATGCGTTAAACCTTAATTGGAACGTATAATTTTTAGTTTAAAATTTTATCGTAGTTGTTTTTATTTGCTAAAATTTCTGTCGCTTTTTTAATAGCTTTATCATTTGTTAATTGATACGAAAATAAACCTTCTCGGTAGAAATAGCGCTTTAAAATTTCACTTTCAAGCTCTTTCATAATTTCATCCTTGTAGGTATCAAGCGCATCTAATTTGCTTTGTTTTATAGACGCTAACAATTCGTCATATTCTTTAGAAACATCTTGTCCAAAGTTTTTAGCTTCTTTCGTGTTCATTGCTTTTTTTAATGCTTTTTCGGTTTCAGTTTCATAAAAATCCAATCCAGCGGAAGCGATATTTTGCTTGAAAGTATTGTACTCAGAGTCATCAAAACTGAACGCATTTATGTCTGCAAATGAATTTTTGTTGTAGAATTCTGTTGCATAATCAAAGATGACTAAATTCCCTAGTAATGATCTTGTAAAATCACTAGTTTTTTGAGAAGCAATTTCAATATCTGGATTAATTCCACCACCATCATAAACCGTTCTTCCTTTTTTCGTTTTAAACGCTGTATAATCGTTTGCGTTTGTTCTAACAGCATTTCCATCTTCGTCTCTATTCCAGTAATCTAATGCTTGAATGCAACGTCCAGAAGGTGTATAATATCTTGAAATAGTTACTTTTAATTGCGTTCCGTACGTTAATTTTTTAGGTTGTTGTACCAAACCTTTTCCAAAACTACGTGCGCCAATTACAACGGCTCTGTCTAAATCTTGCAAAGCTCCAGAAACAATTTCGCTGGCAGAAGCGCTTCTACCATTTACCAACACAACCAACGGAATTTCAGTATCTACAGGTTTTTTTCTGGTTTTGTAGGTTCTGTTATATTTTTTAACCTTCGATTTTGTTGTTACAATCACTTCTCCTTTTGGTACAAATAGATTTACAATAGCAATTGATTCGCGAAGCAATCCACCAGGATTACTACGTAAATCTAATACAATACGTTCTGCGCCATCTTCTTTTAGTTTTTCCAACGCATCTTTGGTTTGTGCACTTGCTTTTTTGTTGAATTTTGCCAATACAATGTATCCAGTTTTGTCGTCAATCATATCAAAAAACGGAACTGCATCTACTTCTATTTTGCTACGTGTAAGCTTAGTTTTGTATTCTTTCCCTTGACGTTTGTAGACAATGTTTATGGTACTATTTGCAGCACCTTTGAGCAATTCTCCGGTGTCTTCTTTAAAGTTTGCAATGACGATATCATCAATTTGAATAATTTCATCACCAGCTTTTAGTCCGGCTTTGTCAGCAGGATAATCTTTATACGGCTCAATGATGGTTATTTTTTTATTGTTTCTTCGAACAGAAGCACCAATTCCAGAATATTCTCCAGCGTTTCTAATTTTGGCCGCTTCTACATCTTGTTCGTTGTAAAACTTTGTATACGGATCTAAATCGTTGAGCATTTCCTTTATTGCATCGTCCATTAACTCAGCAGGATTGGTTTCATCTACATAGTTCATATTTAATTGCTTAAACATGGTTGTAAATATTTCAATTTGCTTCGCGATTTCGAAAAAGTCACTTTTAAAACTTACAGTTCCAAGTAGAAATACGATAGCTAAAACTGGAATTACAATTCTTCTTTTAAATATTTTTTTCATCTTTTTATATCATTAATAGCTAGAAAGATAGCAGGAATAACATTATTTTTCGGGTGTGTTTGTTATAGATGTTTTTTCTAAAAATTTCTCCAACAAACGAACCATTGAGGTTTCAATTTCCTCAAAAGTAGGTTCTCGTCTTCCAATATACAAAAACATAAAAGCATAAGATGTTGATATTGTGTTAAAAACGTCATTTTTGTGCAATCGGTAGGCTTCTCGCAATAATCTTTTAATTCGATTTCGCGTGACTGCTTTTTTAAATCTTCTTTTTGTGACAGAAACTCCAGCTTGAATAGGTACATTTTTTGGCAATTCAGTTGCTGTGTAAATAAGTTTTAGCGGAAATTTTGAAACTGATTTTCCTTCACTAAAAAGTTGATCAATGCATTTTTTGCTTTTTAATTTTTCTTCTTTTGGAAAGCTATAATTCATGAAAATATATTGAATCTCGGTAAAAATAGAAAATAAGATTGTATTTACTATCTTTATTGTACACGGACTGCAAATGAAGGAAACAGATTTAGAACGATATTTTAAATTATTCACCAATGAAGAAGCTGAAAATTTCTTTGATTCGGCATTGAAACAGCAACACATTAAGTTTGTGAAGCGTGAAATTCCAGATTCTAAGTTTTCAGAGTATTTTTTTCATAAAAATGATATTGTTTTGGTAGAAATCATTAATGAAAAATTGAAAGAAGTAGAAGCAGAAGAAACAAATAGGCTAACGTCTAAAAAGCACAATAAACCATATACTATTGAGCTTTTATTAATGCTTGTGTTGATAGGAATTATTATTGTAATCATTACACGTTTATAGTAAAAAAACATCTCAACAGAGATGCTTTTTTACTTGATAAATAGAGTAGTTTACCATAACCGAACACCAACACCAATATTGTGCGTGGTTGATTGTATTTGATTGAGATTTACTCTGTAAGAAGCAAACCATTTTCCTTTATTTTGATATTGCAGCCCAAGACTTAGATTATCAAATTGAGTTTTATTTCCACCAATTTCACCAAAAACATACAATCCACTTTTATACGTTTTTGGATGTTCAATGGTTTTTGTGATGGTAATTTCTCTAGGAACTTTCAGTTTATATGAAAATTTGCTGTCAATTAAAGTTCCGTCCACTAAATTGTGTGTAAAAATATCAATGTCGTCGGTACGTAAGGTATCTTTATACAGCTTTCCTTGCTTAAATAATGCTGTTTCTGCAGTGGTAATTTCTTTTTTAAAATTTTTCTGTTCTTCTTTTGTTCCCTTAACGGGAATGTACACATATTCAAACTTTGTTGTTTCAACATGTAACGTATCAATTTTCGTTTGCCAAATGGTATCTTTTACAATTGTAATTGTTGGTTGTGGACTGATATTAACATCACTTTCGCACGACTTTAACAACATGTTATACCATAAGAAACCAATAATGACAACAAGCAATATACGGTCTGTAGATATATGTTTTGCATCCATGATTTTTTGAGATAAAAAGAGCCTTTGATTATCAAAGGCTCTTAGGTTAGTACTATTAATAATTATGTTTAGTAGGTATTGGTACTTCCAATAGTTACGGTTGCTGTTGAATTTGTATTTCCAACAATTGTAGTATTTAAAACACCATTGGTAACTAATGAATTTTGAAGTTCTACTTTAGAGCTAAAATTTGTAGGATTTGCAGTAGCGTACTTCGTTACTATGTCTGAACCAGGCGTTGTTGTTTGATAAATTGTATTGTGTCCTTTAAAAACAAGTGAATCTGTAGTGAAGTTCGTATTTGTTTCAAGAGCAACTAAACCAGCAGGAACTTCAATGTAAGAGTTTTTTATAAAAACTTGTGCGCCACCACCAATGTACGTACATATTGATCCTGTAGATTCTACAAGAATATTTTCAAAGAATAACTTGTTTTGTAATCTTGCTACAGCAGTATTCAATTTTACTTTATTTCCTGTAAAATAAGTTTCGGCAGCATTAAAGTTACCGTATACTTCAGCATTATTTTTAAAGTTAACATATACTTTTCCTCCTGTAGAAGCAGCTTTTATAATTTCGCCAGCAACATTAGGTTTATGCATACCAAAGTTAACATATACTGAGTACGAAAGTCCTGCTTTTAGTAGCATTACTTTATGTGTTCCTTCTGCAAGATCAAAATCAAAATAGTTGGTTCCGCTTCCTTCATTATTAACCATGAAATCAGCTCCAACACTTTCAACATTCCCTTTAAAACTGTTTACACTACTTGTACTTAATGTACTAAAGGCAATTCCACTTCCTTTAAGTAAATTGTAGGAAACATTAGCTTGTCTTACAGAAATAAATCCTTTACCAAAAACACTATATGCAGCTCCATAGGTTTCAATGGTATCAAATTCTCCTTCAAAATATAAAGTACCTCCTAAAAATTTGTTTTCAGAGTTATTTAGTAATCTTCCTTTTGGTAACGAAAACACATATTTATTGTAAACATCTTCAACTCTATCGTGGAAATACTCATTGGTATTATTTGAAAAGTCAATGGTACAGGCTTTTTCAGATTTGAACTGAATATTTCGTTGTGGTAATACTGAATTTATTTCATACGTATCATCTGTGAGTACTTCAACATTTAAAAAAGGATGTTCTAAACTTGTTAAATCTCCTTGGCGTGGTTTTTTTGTTTCAAAAGTAGCAATTGCCGCATCAATAGTTTTATATGGCTTGCCCATATTATCTATTTCTGCTGTAGTATCGTCTCCACTTTCTACATCTACAAATACCGTATTTTCAATTTGTATATCATCTTTATGAACAAGACTGTCAAATACATCTGCATATTCAGCTTGTGTAGGCTTATCTCCTGTTTCGAAATAAGATTTTAATGTTTCTAATGATTGTTTCATTTTTTTTGAATTTTATGATTTTGCTCTTTATCATTTACAAGAATGTCTATTGTTTCTTCTAATTCTTTTAGAGACTTTTTCTTAATTAAATTGATTAATGCTTTAAATGGATTGATGCCATATATTTTGTTGAAGTTTTCCAAAATAGATTTCACTTCAGCAATGGCTATAAACCCAGTAATAATTCTTTGAAAAGGAATTTCTTTTACAATATATTTTTCTAATAAAAAGGCGGATAATATCACCAGGTTATAGATGAAAAATTTAGAGATCGTATTTCCAATACGTTCACTGCTAATTGGAATATTGCTTTTAAAAGCAGCGTATGCTCCTGTAATAAAATCAACAACAATTAGGAAAATTATAGTGAACATTATGGTGGCTATTGGCGAAACTAAAGCCAACAACCAAAACACATATAATTTAATTTTCTCCATTTTTATATAGTTTTTTATAATCTAATATTCTATTTTTTGGATAGGCTTTTATACAAACACTATTGTTTTGGTTTCCGCCCAAAACATATACATAGCGTTTCGTTTGTTTTATAAAAAAGCCAACGTGTCCTTTCCAGCTACTAGGAGATTCGCGCCATAAAATGACAAGGTCTCCAAGCGCAGGTATTGCTGTTGATTCTCCAATATTTAGCCAACTTCGTGCATTTAATTTTCCGCTAAAAGGGTAATTTTGTGTTTTGGTAACCCAATTCACAAATGCACTACACCAAGCGGTTTCATCATGCAATTTATTACCGTCGTATCCTACTATTTCAAAGTATCTAACGATTTGAGGATTGTTAGATTTTCCACTAACTTCTTTAACACCATATTGTGATAATGCTTGTTGAATTAAGCTCATAGCTTTAACTTTTTTAGATTTAACGACAATAACTATTGCCTGAATAATGTTCATAGGTACTATATCGTGCAACTGTTTGTAACAGCGCATGATTTATATATTCATGAAAATGTTGGAATTGAATTTGAGAAGAAAAAGTAACTAATTATATGCAACAGTGATTTTTATATTTTCTTAACCAGAATAAGGCTTTTGCATGTGTGTTATGGTTCTTCTCAACAGTATTTTTGATATGAATCGTACAAAAAAGTTGTACCGTTCATTAGAAAAGCGAGTACAAATATAAAACATATTACACTATAAAACAAACATATTACAACATAATTATATGTTTTTCTGTTTTTTGTTGGAAAATGTTAACTTATGTGAATAATTGGCATAAAAAATCCCTTTCGTCATGAAAGGGATTTTTAAGTAATAATCTGATATTGGTTATTAAATTAACTTGCTAAAGGATCAATACCTTCCAATGCAATAATAGTATTGACAACTAAATACGGTTGCATGTTATTTACAGGAGTTGCACTTCCAGTAGTAGCCGTATTTCCAGATAATGTTACATTTCCATTGATTTGTACATTGTCTGCTGCCATTAATCTATCATTTGATACTGAATTATAAGACAAAGTATCGATATTAACAGAACTACTACTATCTATTAAACCAAAATTCTTTCCCGCTGGTTCATTAGACTCTCCATCATCTTCATTTGCCATAACGGTTCCTGTTAATGTGTTAGAGGTAGCTAAATTTCCAACAGCATGGCTATGTGAAGGTAATTGACTTTCTGAAAGTGTATTTTGTGCTTCCCCACCTATTTGACCAAGATTTGTAGTTTGACCATTATGCAACGTGACTCTATCTCTTAAATCAGGTAAGGCAAAAGTTGTAATTCCATCGCCACCATAGGTTGTACCAATTAAACCATATAAAATAGAGTTACTAGAAATTTGAAGTAATTGTCCATCACATTTAGCCCAGCCACTTGGAACAGCAGCAAAGCTTACAGTTTTTATTTCGCCAATCATTGGCATTGCCAAGCTATCTAGTAAATTCATATATTCAACTTCCATTCCTTGGAAATAAGATTTCAAAGTTTGTAGTGATTGTTTCATGGTATATAATATTAGTATTAATAAATTTCTTCAACAAAAGAAGTGTAATACTTTCAATATACAAATATATTAAGGAATAAGACTACAAATTATCAGAATTGACTAAAAAGCAACTTTATCTGCTAAAGAGATTTTTTGAATATTCGCTATTTAATGAGTTTTAACTTGCTAAAGGATTAATTCCCTCTAACGCAATAATGGTATTTATAACTAAATATGGTTGCATATTATTTACAGGTATTGCGCTTCCTGCAGTAGCTGTACTTCCAGAGAGTGAAATGTTTCCAGAAATAACTACATTTCCAGTCGCCATTAATCCCATATCAGTTGGAGTATCAGTGTAACTCTTTGGTATTCCCGACACAAAATCATTACCTGATGCTTCATCAGAGAATCCTTCATCTTCTTTAGCCCTAACTGTTCCACTCAATGTATGTGAAGCCGCCAAGCTTCCAACATCGTGACTGTGTGATGGCAATTGACTTTCAGACAATGTATTTTGTTCTGTACCTCCATTTTGTCCCAGGTCTTTAGTTTCACTTTTATGAACCATTACTTTGTCTCTTAAGTCAGGCAAAGCAAAAGTTGTGATTCCATCTCCGCCATATGTGGTTCCAAGTAAACTAAATAAAATTCCATAATCGGAAATATTTAATAGTTGTCCATCACATTTTGCCCAACCATCAGGTACAGTGGCAAAACCAACAGTTTTTATTTCGCCAACCATAGGCATTGCTAAGCTGTCAATTAAGTCTGAAAATTGACTTTCTGTAGGTTTATCTCCTGTTTCAAAATAAGATTTTAGTGTTTCAATTGTTTGTTTCATGATAAATAGTATTATAGGTTTTTACTAATAATTTGTTCTGTTTTGAATACTTCAACTTACGAATAAATTAAAGAATATACTTACACAAGTAAGAAAGCTCCTTTACCTTTACAAAGGAGCTTTCAGATATACATATTTTAAATGCGTATGAGTGACTAGCTAATTACTGTTTTAAAATATTGTATATGGTTTTTTCTGAGATGAATAACTGTTCTACTAACTCGTTAATTATTACTTTCATTTGTTTGGCAGAATTATCTTTTACATAGTTCTGCACAAATTGTTTTCGTTTGCCTAAAAGCTCTTTACTTCGTTTCATCTGTATTTTTTTATTTAATTAATTCTGTCAGATGGAATTTGCCAACAAGTCTAATTATTAGGTTGTAACTAGTTATTATGGCACATTTCATAACTGTTAAATGTATCGTGTATTTTATATGTTTTATGTTTCCAAAATCGTATTCAAAAAGTGATTTTCAATACGTAACCGTCAGTCTATATTTTGTCACCTATATTGTATTTATGAAGAATAAAACCGACATTTATATCCACAAATGTTTGATTTTCAATAAAAATTCATATCTTAGCAACAAATTACAATGCAAATATAAAACAAATTACAGAATAAATAAAACAAAAAACAGAATTTTTTGTAAAATGTTTAACTTTTAGTGAGCGAGATATGGAAGGTATACATGAAAAAATAAAAGAGATTATAGATAATTTTCACCTTAATAATAATTCATTTTCCAAACGAATAGGAGTGACTAGCACCACTATAGATAGCATTACCAATGGTAGGCCACAGTCCGACGGAACACGAAAAAGAACAAAACCAGGGTACGATTTATTAACGAGTATTATCAACGAATTTGAGATCAATCCAGATTATTTATTTGGAAAAAGCTCACAAATGTTTAAATCTGATAAAAAAGAATTTCAAACATATGCTGGAATTCCACAAGTAGTAGCCGTCAATCAAGATGGAGAAGAAAACGTAGTGTATGTTCCCATTAAAGCAAGAGCTGGTTATTTAGACGGTTATGGAGATGCAGGATATATAGAAACGTTGCCTTCTTTTAGCATGCCACATTTAACCAACGGAACATTTCGTTGTTTTGAAGTACAAGGAAATTCAATGGTACGTACGTTTTTTGATGGCGATTTGGTGTTTGGAAAGTATGTGGAGGATTTAAGCGACGTAAAAGACGGACGCGTGTATGTAATAGTGAGCCGTAATGACGGAATTGTGTTGAAACGTGTTATTAATAGAATAGAAGAACGCGGAAAACTGATTTTGAAATCTGATAATAAAGATGGAAACTATCCAACATATACTATTAATGCAGAAGAAATTATGGAAATATGGTATGTAACGATGTTTGCATCCAAACAAATGCCCGAACCTGTTGATGTGTACGACAGACTTCACGATTTGGAAAGTAAAATTGTATTGCTCGAAAACGCACTACAACGAAAGAATTAATCATTTATAAATAAACTTCTGAGATCGTCTAAAAGTAAATTTTAGGCGATTTTCTTTTTTACACTATAGCACTTTTAAAATTTTACGGCAATGCCGTAAGTCGCTGGGATATAATTTTTATAGTTTTCAGAGAACCAAAAAAAATTATATTATATCATGAAAAAAAAGAATCTAAAAACCTTAAACTTAAACAAAGAATCTATTTCTAAACTTGAAAATGAAAACTTAAAAGGAGGTTGGACAACGAAGCCAACTTCTCCATTAGTTTCTTGGCCTGGCTTAAGTTGTGATCCACTTGAAACCTGTGGAAATTGCTATTAAATTTCTTTTCATATATACTTTATTGGGAAAGATCAGAAAAGAAAAAGCGAGTTCATAATTAATTATGAACTCGCTTTTAAAGTATATAAGAGTGCCCAATTATTTTCGAGCAACATTGTTATCTCTGTCAATATCAGCCATCAATTGTGATGGATCTATTTCTACGCTTTTAATACCTTTATTTGTTTTTAAAGAATAATACGGATACGCCCAAGCCCAATCGTCTTTTATAGTAGCTTTTGTTGGCTTTTCACCACGCATCATACGTAACGGAATGTAAAAGTTTTCACTAGTTCCATCTGTGTAATTTACAGTAATATCTATAGGCATTGGCATTAATCCAATACGTTCTAAAACAACAGTATCTCCGTTAATTTCTTTTACACCATAATCAATAGTATTGGTTGTTTGCGCCCAATCAGTTAAATACCAATCTAAGTGAATTCCTGAAACTTTTTCAGCACTTCTTTTGATATCATTTGGTGTTGGATGTTTGAAACTAAAATCGTCAAAATACTTTCTAAGTGTCTTTTCTACGTTATCTTTTCCAATTACATATTCTAATTGTGCTAAAAAGATTTGTCCTTTGCTGTATGCTGAGGTTCCGTACGCTCTGTTGTACTCGTAACGATCAGCATGTGTTGTCAATGGCTGTTCTCTTCCAGATTTTACAAGTCTAAAATATGCGCTGTATGAACCTTTATATGGGTTTTCTACGTTTTTGCCCATCTTTTCATTCATGTATCTACCAGAAATATAAGAAGTGAATCCTTCATCCATCCATTCGTGCTTTGATTCGTTTGTTGCTAATAAGAACTGAAACCACGTATGTGCTAACTCATGTGCTGTAACGCCAACTAAGCTTCCAAATTTTCGCTTTCCAGTAATTAATGTACACATTGCGTATTCCATTCCGCCGTCTCCACCTTGAATTACAGAGTATTGTTTGTATGGATATTGTCCAATATGTGTATTAAAATAGTCAAGCATTTCTGCTGTTCTTGGTTGTAGTTTTTTCCAGTTTTCTTTGATGCTAGGATCATTTTTGTATAAAAAGTGCAATGTAACACCATTAGCTCCTTTGTAAGTATCATGTATATAATCTGGGTCAGCGGCCCAAGTAAAATCGTGAACATTTGGCGCTTTAAAATGCCAAGTAAGTGTATTTCCTTCAGGACGCTTTACAGTTCCGGTTTCGTATCCGTATCCTATTTTATTAGGATTTTGTAAATATCCAGTTCCACCTAAAATATAGTTTTTATCAATGGTAATTTTCACATCAAAATCTCCCCAAACACCATGAAATTCACGTCCAATGTATGATGGTGTATGCCAACCTTCAAAGTCGTATTCTGCCATTTTTGGATACCATTGTGTCATTGATAAAGCAATACCTTCTTTGTTGTTACGACCTGAACGACGAATTTGCACAGGAACTTGTCCTTTAAATGTCATATCAAATGTAGTAGATGCGCCTGGTTGAATAGGTTTTGCGAGCGTTACTTCTAAAATAGTATCTTCTGTCGTATGCGTTATTTTTTGTCCATTTTGCGTAAGCGATAGTACTTTTATGTATCCAATTTCTGAATCGGATAGTTTACTAATTCTGCTTCCAATTTTCGGGCTTGGATCTGCTATTGTTCTAGAACGTACGTCCATTTCACTTCCAGGTTGAAACGCATTGAAGTATAAGTGGTAATATACTTTGTCTAATACGTCTGGCGAATTGTTTGTATATACCAACTTCTGAGTTCCTTGATATTGGTAATTGTTCACATTCATGTCAATATCCATGGTGTAATCAACATGTTGTTGCCAATAGCCTGAAGATGAATTTGTGTTATTGTTACTTTTGGTAGTAGATTTTTGCGACGCGCAAGCCACAAATACCAAAAGAACGAGCATACTTATTTTACTAAAAATTTTCATGGAATTTGGTTTTATTTTACAATTTTACTTGTCCTCTATTTACTTTATCTGCTAAGATAAGTGCATTATATGCATTTACAATTTTACCTGAACGTGATGATTTTGAGAACGGCATTGCATCTTTAGATTGATCAACAACAACATCTCTGTTGATTGGAAGACCAGATTGCATGATGATTTGTTTTACTTGAGCCGCCGTTAATTTTGGATATTGTGACAATATTAATGCTGCAACTCCTGCAACTCCTGGTGCCGCCATAGAGGTTCCGCTAATAGCTTCATATTCGTTTTCAGGGAATGTAGAGTAAATTTGAGATCCTGGTGCAAATACATCTACGTTTGTTTGTCCGTAGTTAGAATATCTTGCAACCATTTGAGAACCATATTTGTTTGAAAGCGCGCCTACAGTTAAAAATGTATCAGATACTTCTGTTCCTGTTTTAGTTTGATCGTTTGGATAAACTGGTTTTGTATCTAAGTCTAGGTTTTCATTTCCAGCTGCATTAACAATTAATACATTGTTTTTTCCAGCGTAAGCGATTGCATCACGAACCCATTCAGAGTTTTGAGAGAAATATTTACCAAAACTTGTGTTGATAACTCGCGCACCATTGTTAACTGCATAACGAATTGCCAAAGCAACATCTTTATCATATTCGTCTCCATTTGGAACTGTACGTACAGCCATGATTTCAACGTTGTTTGCTACACCATTTACACCCTTGCCATTGTTACGTTCGGCCGCAATAATTCCAGCAACATGTGTTCCGTGTAATTCACTTTTTTTAATGTGTTTTACATTTCCGTTACCGTAGTTGGTATCTGTAATATCGTACGGATCGTCACCAACAGGAGTTCTTCCATTGAAATTTTTGTTTAAGTAATAGTTTAGAAAATCGGTTACACTTTCCATGTCACCATTAATTGCCTCTAAAACCTCACCTAAATTTTTGTACCTACCACTTGCCAATATTTGTTTTGCAAGTCCAATATGTTGTTGCAATTCCTCATTAGTTGTTTTGATCGCTTTTACTTCCTCAAATGTGTAATTATCTTTTTTGAAATATGCTTTTAATGCATCATCTGAGCTTTTAATTCTTGCCGCCGTTTGATCTAAACGTGTTTTAATACCGCTATACTTTTTGTACTCAGCATCAATTTCTGCTTGTGCCGCTTCATAATCAGGATGACTTGGTCCTTTTTTTGCGATACGTGTTTTTTCCATGTTTTCATTGTACGAATCACCTAAGAAGTTCCAACCGTGGATATCATCAACATATCCGTTTTTATCATCGTCTTTTCCATTATTTGGAATTTCTTTTTTGTTGGTCCAGATTACATCGTCCAAGTCTTCATGATCAATATCGATTCCAGAATCTAATACAGCAACAATTACTTTTTTTCCTTTTTTCCCTTTGATGATTTCTGCATATGCTTTGTCAACACTCATTCCAGGAATTGTATCTGTAATTAAATCTTTGTGTCCCCAAGTGTGTAATTCTTTTTCAGAAAGCGGCGTTTCTTTTAAAGGTGTTGTATCAATATTCGCTATAGGCGTTGATAAAATAGGAGCTGTACTTCCACAACTAGCTATAACAAGTGCAGAAGCAATATAAAATGAGGATTTTAATAGTTTCATGAGGAAAATTTTTATTCGTGAATTTGTATTTAATATGTTTAAAAAATGTCTTTACAGGTAAATACTTCATTGAGTCTTACACCTTTTTCTGTGTGTTTTACGGTAATAATTTCGTGATGTGCATCGTGTTCTAAAAATAGGTAATAGTTATTATCTGCGGCCATGTTTAAAAACGTTTCTTTTTCATCCAAGCTTAGTAAAGGGCGCGTGTCATAACCCATAACAAAAGGAATTGGTAAATGACCAACCGTTGGTAATAAATCTGCCATAAAACAAATTGTTTTTCCTTTGTAATGAATCATTGGAATCATTTGTTTTTCAGTATGTCCATTTGCAAAAAACACATCAAAACCTAACGCTGATTTAGTTAAAATGTCATCTTGCGGTTGTGCAATAAAGTTGAGATGACCGCTTTCTTGCATTGGAATGATATTTTCTTTTAAAAAGGAAGCTTTTTCACGTCGGTTAGGAACGGTTGCCCATTGCCAATGATTTTCATTGCTCCAAAATTTTGCGTTTTTAAAAGCTGGTTCGTATCCAGTTTTATCTTTATTCCATTGAATACTTCCACCACAGTGATCAAAATGTAAGTGTGTCATAAATACATCTGTAATATCATCTTTGTGAAAACCATGTGCTTTTAATGATTTTTCAATAGAATCATTGCCCCAAAGATGGTAATAGCCGTAAAACTTGTCTGTTTGCTTGTTTCCCATTCCTGTATCAACCAAAATTAATCGGTTTCCATCTTCAATGAGTAAACAACGTGCGGCAATATCAATCATGTTGTTTGCGTCTGCAGGATTGGTGCGTTGCCATAATGATTTTGGAACTACGCCAAACATAGCGCCACCATCTAATTTGAAATTTCCAGCCGCTATGGGATAAAGTTTCATACGAAAGTTAGGTTTTGGTTTCGCAAATTAACAAAACCACAACAAAAATGTGTGTTTGTTAAGTTTTTATTAAGAAAACCAATACTATATTTCTGATTTTTGCGACTATTTTAAATTCAGAAGTGTTTTTTTTATGGAATCTCTAAGTTTATGATTTACATATACTGCATCTGCATAATCATTCCAGTTTTGTACTTTTTCATTTATTTCGTTGATGATAGTCTCTGGTTTTTTTATGTTAATTTGTTTTGCAAAATGTAGTAAATCTTGTTTTTGAATACCTATTCTTTTCCCGTTAATACTTAGAGCGTGTTGACTTACCCAAATACTATCAGGTCTGTAAGCATGACAAATATCGTACCCAGGAGCTAATTCCCACCGATCGCCTTCTTTGAGTCGAAACGCAAAGTTTTTTGTATGATCGTCACAGTTTCTTGCAATTATATTAAACACCATTCTGCGATACATTTGCTCGGCTTCAGGATATGGCAAGCGCAGCAATCTCATGGTTTGAAATAGTTGTTCGTAACTAAAACTTCTAACTTCATTGAAATCATAATGTTGCATAGCGCAAAATGTTTGCATATGATATTTCGTTGCTCCTTGATCTCTGTCAAATCTTTTCGTCATAAAATGCGCTCTTCCATTTTCTTCCATCAATTCGGATTCCATCATTTGTATGCCACAATCTTTTGCCATATGATAATATGCCATTTCAATTCGGCCATAGCCTTTACTTTCCCCAAATTGAGCATCACTAACACCATCGAGTTTTATAAGCCAATGTTCAAATCCTTTTGGAGCATTTGTTTGTCCAGAACGAACTTGCCCAGTTTTTTTATTATAGGCAATAATAGCTTTAGGTCTAGCACCACCAGCAGAAGTACCAATTTTTAAGATTTCCATCATTGCCTGCTCTTCATCTTCATTTAAATTTGTTTCAAACTCTTCTCTTTTGTGGAGCATTCGTTGCGCTATAGTAACTAAGCTATCAATTTCTACTTGAAATGTTTTTTTAGCAGATTTTATTTGCGTGGGTTCAAATTCCAAAGCTCCCATACCTCTAGTACCAATAAAGCATAATTGTTCTATAGGATTCATACTATCTTGTGGGCGTCCATTTTGTGCTAACCAAATGTTGATTAATTGATTTCCATATTTATCTGGAAGTACATCTGCAAGCAAACCCGGAAGTCCTTTAAAAGTATCGTATTGACTATTTTTTGAAGCTCGTAATTCTGGAAATGAAAAGATACTTTGACGTGATTGAATGGGCATTTTTATTGGAGCTAAATCTATGTTTTGCGATTTGAATTTTGGATCATATTCAAAACTGGCAAGTTGTTGATTTTCATCCCAAGCGACTGCGCCAACAATTGTACCCCAAATTTTAACAAATGCTGTTGTTGTGGTTACCATTCGCTTTCAATTTGTGTGTTATCATTTTGGTCTTTGCTAGCTCTTTGCCTTTTCTGTTTTTCTAATTTTGCAAGTTCTAAAGGGCTGATTACTTTTTCAGCTTTAAATATGTCAAGTATATCAAGTAAATTGAGCGCTCTTAAAATTTGTATCAATGAGTTTAAAGATATAGGTTCTCCGTTTTCAATTTGACTCATAGTCCATCGATTGATTCCTGCCAACTCAGCAACTTTTGCTTGTGTTTTATTTTGCAGTAAACGCTGCTGCTTTACATAGCTGCCTATCATAGAAATGATAGCTTTATCGCTTAAAGAAAACCAGTTTATGTTAGTATTTCCCATCTTTATTGTATAAAATGATAGTTTATGTTGGTATTTTCTAACTCAAAGATATGAAAAATTAGTTAAATAGAGAATGTAGTGATGTTGGTATTTCCCATCATTATGATATATAATTAAATTAACGTTGGTATTTCCCAACAAGTAGATAATTAAAAAGTGAAGATTTTATTTTTGAAGTACATTTTTTAAACGTTTTCCAAAATCATAAATTACTTTAATTTCCTTGATGTTTGCCAAGCGTTCTTTCCCAAAAATCAACAAGGCTTTCCCGTTCGATTCTACATGATAATACAGATTGCTTTCAAAGAAATGTACCAAATCATCGTTAAAAAATGATTGAATGGCTTGTACATCTTCACCTAATAAGTAGAAACGATTTGAGAAATCGGTATGGTTATCAATTGGAATGTCTTCAAATCCTGCAAAGGCATATACTTTTTCTAAAAACCCTTCTCTATCAAGTGTAAATTCTGGAATTTCTTCCTGTAAACTCACATACATCATTGTGGTACGAACAACTTCTTTGGCAATAAATTCTCCTTCTGAAAATTCTAAATCGAACAAACGAATAGAATTGTGTTCATCTGAAAGCTGATTGTAGGTATGATTGATTTGTTTGGTTCGAAAGAAAAGGAAATTTTCTAAGAAGTGAATTTCTTTGTTCTTGTTTGATTCGTAACTTAAACAATAATCTACCGCCAATTCTTCAATCGTTTTTTGTCGTTTGGTTAGGTTTTTTGATAGCAAATTAGGAATTGGTAAAATACGTCGCAAAGCAAACGGATGTTTCGAATCGGTTCCGTGCATGTCAAGACCAATAACTTCAAAATGTCCACCACGTTTTGCAAACAATTCTTGGTAATTGTTGAGGTTTTCCATTACGGTATGATCTACAAATTCACACATAGAAAAATCAACAATAACATCTTTATCTTCAGGAATAGCGTCTAACTTATCTTTTAATTTGTAATAGTTTAAAAAGCTACAAAAATGCTTTACACTTAAGAAATAATCATTGCTCGTGTCTTGTTCTTTAAACATTAACACATTAGGTTTTAATAGATTTCTAAAGAATAATGAAAAGCTTTTATTGATAAAAATATGAATGAGAAAAGTAGTAAGCACACCAATTGCAATTCCTTCAATTAGTCCAACGCTTAATGTTGTTAGTAACGTGACAAAAAAGATGATTAATTGTTCTTTTCCGATAGAAAATATCTTATTTACAATGTTTGGAGATGCTAATTTGTAACCTGTATACACTAAAATTGCCATCAATGCTGGCAATGGAATTCGGGTGAGTTGTGTGCTGAATAATAGAATGAATAGAATTAAAAAGAACGCATGAAAAAAGTTTGCCGACCGGTTGCTTCCACCATTGTTTACGTTTACAGAACTTCTGGCAATTACCGTAACGACGTTTAATCCGCCTAAAAATCCACTTCCAATAGTAGCTAAACCAAGTGCTTTTAAATCTTTATTTACGTTTGATCGTCTTTTTTCAGGATCTAATTTGTCAACAGCTTTGATGCTTAGTAACGATTCAATACTTGCAATTAATGTCAATGCCAATACACTTGACCAAAATCCGAATTGACCAATTTTACCAAAACTTATTTCAGGCAAATCAGTAATAACTTCATTAAAACTTGGAATTGCAGGAATCATAGCACTTTTCGCAATCGGATTTGGCAATTGTAACACCATTTCATAGTAATAACTAAAGGCAATTGAAATGATAACAATCCACATTGGTGCAGGAATCAATTGTAAATATTTATTTCTGATTTTTGGATAGAATACCATAATAATCAAACTAAAAATTCCTGCTAAAGCCGCATATGTTTGACCAGAATTTTCATAAGAAAACAGCCCAATAATTGTTTTCGGAATTCCAAAAAGCAAGGCTAAAACACTTCCTTTTTCAAATAATGAAAACGAACCAATACTCATAGAAACACCTTGATAACCTTGATTTGCCAACATAATGTGTGTAGACTTTGCCAAGATAATTAAACCAATTGCCGCCAACATTCCCTGAATGGCTGATGATGGAAAAAAGTCTGCCAACTTTCCTAATCGTAAAAACCCTAAGATGAGTAATAAAATTCCCGAACAAATAATAGCGCCATAGGCATCACTAATTCCGAGTGTGCTAATGGCAATTAATAAAACACCAACCAAGCCGTTTCCTGGACCTGTAATAGTAACGTAACTTCCACCTAAAAGCGATACAACAATTCCGCCGACAACTGCGGCAATAATTCCTGCAATTGGTGGCGCGCCACTTGTCATAGCAAGTCCTAAACCTAGCGGCAATGCAATAAGACTTACCACAAAACCAGAAAATATATTTTTAGGCAATGTTTTTAGGAAATCTTTAAAAGTATTCTTTTTGGGACTCATTGAATAATTAGTACGTCGGTTGGTAGCTCGGTTAAAATATGTTCGATGTCATGTGGAAACAAACGATCCCAAAATGTCATCTTTGTTGTGGCATTCATCACTAACAAGTCAGCACGCACAATTTGTGCATAATGACCAATAGAATAACCTCGTTTTCCAAAAATAGGTTGTGAATTTATGGTAATATCTTCAATATATTCTTTCGGAATTTCAGTCACAATCTTTTTAATTCTGCTTTCTTCCCGATTTCTAATACGTTCTTTTCTTAAAGTTGCTTTTCGCAACGATTTGTCGTCATCTACATTTACAGCAACTTCTTGTTGTCTAATTTCTTCTACAATGGTAATTTTTTCAGCACCTAATTGATGACCAACATAAAACGCAGATGAAATGGCTTTTTTCGTTTTTTGATCTTGCAAACCATTCACTACGATATGTTCACACGGAATGCGTTCTATAGCTGGTTTTATCATTAATAAAATAGAACAATTTGCTTTACGCGTAATTTTTCTAGCAATGGAACCCACATAATATTTTAAAAAGTTTTCACGCTGTAACGCACCTAAAATAAGCAGGTCAACACTTTTTTCTTTACTGGTAGATAAAATCACATCTACAGGATCACCTGTTTTAAACACAAGTTCATATGCAAGATTTTGCGCACTAAACGGTTTTAAAATTTCTTCAATTTCTTTTGTTTTTTCTGTAGAATTTTCACCAACATGAATGAGGACTAATTTTGCTTGAAAAAGCAAAGAAAGTCGTGCAGATTCGTTAATATTAGCTTTTAGATTTGGAGAAAAAGCGACTCCAATTCCAATAATATGAAAAGGTTTTTGTTGCAAAAAAGGTTATTTTCTGAATTCGATTTGAAAGATAGTATTTTTTTGAAAATAACATAGGTTAATTGTCAAAATCATGGTTTTTAAAATCGTGTAGTATTGCCAACACAATTGTATAACCATTTAATACCTTAAAAGCTTTTGTATTTTTGATAGATGATTGATAGGAGAAACAATATGCCGCTTCTTAAAACAAAAAAATAGTTGAAAATAAATTTAAATTATCTATTTATTTTACCTTTAAGGCAAGAAATATCCGATGGCAATTAACAAAGAGCTAGACTTAGCATTTAATTTTATAGAAAAAACGAATAGAAATTTATTTTTAACTGGGAAAGCAGGTACTGGTAAAACTACTTTTTTGCACAAAATAAAATCAGAATCTTTAAAAAGATTAGTCGTTGTAGCACCTACAGGTGTTGCCGCAATTAATGCAAAAGGAGTTACAATTCACTCGTTTTTTCAATTACCTTTTGAACCTTTTATTCCGAGTAGTACTGGAAAAAATACGACAATTCAACGTAAGTTTAGTAAAACTAAAATCAATATTATAAAATCATTAGACCTTGTAATTATTGATGAAATTAGTATGGTGCGTGCCGATGTTTTAGATGGCATAGATGAAGTATTGCGTAGGTACAAAAATAACGCAATGCCTTTTGGTGGCGTACAATTATTACTCATTGGTGATTTACAACAACTCTCGCCAGTGGTGCGTCCAAACGAATGGCAGTTGTTAAAAAACTATTACCAAACAGCGTACTTTTTTAGTAGTATTGCGTATCAAAAAGCCGCTATTTTACCTATTGAGTTAAAATATATTTACCGTCAGCAAAACCAAGCGTTCATTGCTATTCTAAATGAAATTCGCAACAATAAACTCTCTACAGCTTCTGCTGAAATTTTAAATAAACAATATCAACCAGATTTCAATCCGAAAAAAGAAGATGGTTACATCACACTTACGACGCATAACAATCGTGCGGACGCTATCAATCAAAAAGAGCTAGACAATTTAGACACTAAAAAAAGAGCATATGTTGCTAATGTTTCAGGCGATTTCAATGAAAAAACATATCCAAACAGAGAAAATTTAGTGCTTAAAGAAGGAGCACAAGTTATGTTTATTAAAAATGATAGTTCACTGGAAAAGCGGTATTACAATGGTAAAATTGGCACAGTAATTCATTTAGACGAAGATACGGTAACAGTAAAATGTTCAGAAGATGATATCATTGAAACAACGCACGAAACTTGGGAAAATATAAAATATACACTCAATAAGGAAACCAAAGAAATTTCTAATACTGTTGAAGGAACATATACGCAAATTCCGTTACGATTGGCATGGGCAATAACCATTCATAAAAGTCAAGGTTTAACGTTTGATAAAGCTATTATTGATGCCGAAGCTTCCTTTGCGCACGGACAAACGTATGTAGCGTTGAGTAGGTGTAAAACGTTGGAAGGTATTGTATTAAAAACACCGATAAAAGCGGCGAGTATCATTAGTGACGCCACCATTAATACGTTTACAAAGCATTTAGAAGAAAACGAACCTAACGAAGCTGATTTGAAAGCTTCAAAAAAATCTTTTCAGCTAAATTTAATGAGTGAAATATTTGATTATCATCCGTTTATGTATCCAATAAATCGATTGATAGATATATTTCATAAACATAAAAATACGCTTACTGGAACTATTTTGCAACCGCTTGAAACTATAAAAGATACTGGAATTATACCTTTATTGAAGATTAATAATTCGTTCAAAAAACAATTAGAATCGTTAGCGGAAACTGTTGAAAACCCAGAACAAGATACCGCAATTCAAGAGCGTTTTAAAAAAGCAATTACTTATTTTAAAGAACATACAAACAAAAACATAGCAACCATTTTAAACACGTTAACGTTTGCAACCGATAACCAAGCTATATTGAAAGATTTTGAAAAACAACTAAAAGACCTAGAAGACAAATTGGCAATTAAAACGAAGATTTTAGAAGCCTTGTCGGATCATTTTTCAACGGAAAGCTATTTAAAAATACGTGCAAATTCAATCTTAGAAGTTTCAGAAATTAAGGTTGTAAAAAGACAAATAGCGACTTCTACAACGCATGAAGAATTATTTGAAAACTTACGATTGTTTAGATTGAGTGTTTCTAATTCTGATAACGTTCCGCCGTTTCAAATATTTACTCAAAAGTCATTGTTTGAAATGTGCGAACTATTACCAACGACAGCAAAACAGCTTCGAAAAGTACATGGTATGGGAAAAGTACGTGTAGAAAAATATGGTGAAGAAATTTTAGAAATTATTGATGATTATGTTACCCAAAATAATCTTTTACCAAAGCAGGAAGAAGTGGTGATTGAGGTTGAAAAGAAAAATACAAAAGAGATTTCATTAGATTTTTTTAAAGAAGGTTTGTCTATTGAAGAAATTGCAACAAAAAGAGCGTTGGCAGCTTCCACAATTCTAGGGCATTTAGGACATTATGTTAGCGAAGGTGTGTTGGAAATTACCGAAATACTACCAGAAGAAAAGGTGAAAAAAGGGTTAGAAATCATCAAAAAGAATACGTTTGAAGGCTTAAACGAACTGAAAGAAATTGCAGGTGCTAATTTTTCGTATAACGAACTTCGTATGTTGGTAAAGTATAGCGAAGAAAAGTAGTTTCCAAAAAATGGAACTTGATTTAGTAAATTAAAAAACGTACTTTTTAATTTGATTTTATATGATATTCTTTTAGCTTTAATTTTTAACTAAATTTACATATAGAAATAATAGGAATTCCTGTTATATATACGTTACCCAACATTACGAAAAAACTAAAATCTTACCTTTACAAAATGAACAAAGATTTAACGACATCTGATTTACATAGAAAGAATATTCTGAATAATAACTATGCTTTAGAAATAATCTATTCAGAGGTTTCTTTTCCAGGTGTAATGTTTGAAAACAAATTCAGATTTACTAAAAAGCAAGTTGCTGAATTTTTTGAAATTGACAATAGAACTGTTGATAGGTATATTGAAAGTAATAAAACAGAATTTGAAGAATCTGGGTATGAAATTTTAACTGGAAACCGCTTGAAAAACTTCAAATTAGCATATGGTAACGACACAAATGTCGCTACCATAGATGAATCTTTAAAAAAGACATCTGTATTGGGTGTTCTTACTTTTCGTGCATTTTTAAATATTGGAATGCTTTTAACTGAAAGTGAAAAAGCGAAATTGCTAAGAGCTTTTATATTAGATATTGTTTTAGATTCAATAAATCAAAAACTAGGAGGGAATACCAAATATATAAACCAAAGAGAAGAAGAATTTCTTTCAAGTGCTTTAAGAGAACACAATTATAGAGAAGAATTTACAAACGCACTAGATAATTATGTGGAGTCTAATAAATTTAAATATGCCCAATTAACCAATAAAGTTTACAAAAGCGTATTCAAAGAAGATGCTAAAGAATATCGTCAAATACTTAAATTGAAAAACAAAGAAAGTGTTCGCTCTACAATGTACTCAGAAGTACTAGATTTGATTTCTAGTTATGAAAATGGATTTGCAGATTTTTTAAAAAAACATTCAGAAAAAGAAGGACGAAAACTTCGCCTTTCAGAAACTAATGCTTTATTTGACAGGTTTGAAAACTTGACTAATTTAATATATGAACCCTTAAGGGAGAAAGCCCGAGGAATAATGGCTAGTAGAGATATGGCATTTAGAGACGCTCTACATGAAAAACTCAAAAATTATATTACACATCTTACAGTAGAAGAATTTGATAAATTTCTTGGAGAAAAAAGTATGGATTTAGAAGATAGAATTCTAAAAAACATTGATGTTTTTAAAAGATTAAAAAATAGATAATGGAAACATATATTTATTTTGATATACAACACGCTATTCGTACACACAGTTTTATAATTGAAAATTCTGGAGGAAATTCTGGAATAATAGAAATTGGGAAAATAGAAAGTGTTTTAGAGCATATAAAAAACGATCTTTATTATCCTGAATTTGAAGAGAAACTAACGCATCTTGTTTTTTCAGTTAATAAATTCCATGCGTTTAATGATGGAAACAAGAGAACTTCAATCGCTCTTGGAGCATATTTTTTAGAAGTAAATGGAATTGAATACTGTATTGATAAGTTCATTATAGAAATGGAAAACATTTCAGTATATGTTGCTGACAATAAAATTGACAAACATTTATTACAAGAAATAATTAGTTCTATATTGATAGAAGATGATTTTAATGAAGAACTCAAATTGAAAATTATAGATGCATTGAGTGAACAATAACATTGTATATAATTTAAGAAAATCCGATAGATGACTATAAAAGAACTATGTGGAATCCATATGTTTTCAGAAAATCATGAAAGTTCAATTGATTTTTATTCAAAAAAAATAAAATTAGAATAATGTCACTACTATGGAGATGGAAGTTCAGCCGCATTTTTTTGGATTCTAAAAACTCAAAAGAAGAAATTGACAAATAAAAAATACCTCTGGAAATCGAAGATTCACTAATTTCCAAAAAACAGTTTTTTTAATATGAATATATCTAACTTACTTTCATATTATAATTGTTAAATTTACGATTCAATTCAAAAAAAAGTATATGCTCGAATTAGCGGGAATTATCATCTTAGGAATATTGGCACAATGGGTTGCTTGGAAATTTAAAATTCCAGCAATTTTACCATTAATTCTTATCGGTTTGCTTGTTGGACCTATCGCCGCAGAATTTTTATCAGAAGATGGAACAAAGTGGATTGAACCAATTTGGGATAACGAAAAAGAAAAAGGACTGTTTCCAGGAGAAAGTTTGTACTATTTTGTGTCTTTGGCCATCAGTATCATTCTGTTTGAAGGTGGATTAACCCTAAAACGTGCTGAAATTAAAAATGTAGGCCCTGTCATTACAAAATTAATTACGTTAGGTTCAACCATTACATTTTTTGGAGCAGGAATTGCAGCACATTTTATTTTTGGATTAAGCCTTGATTTATCATTTCTATTTTCAGGGTTAATTATTGTAACCGGGCCAACCGTAATTACGCCGATTCTTCGAAACATTCCACTGAAAAAAGACATATCTACAGTATTAAAGTGGGAAGGAATTCTAATTGATCCAATTGGTGCGTTGGTTGCCGTTTTGGTTTTTGAATTTATCAGCGTAGAAGGCGATAGTGGTTTTACAAAAACAGCGTTGATCGAGTTTGGAAAGATTATCTTATTCGGAACCACCTTCGGATTTACGTTTGCACATGCTTTAGCTTTCGCGATAAATAAAAAATTCATTCCGCATTATCTATTAAATGTAGTTTCACTATCTGTGGTGTTATTGGTGTTTGTTGAGTCTGAAATATTTGCACATGAATCCGGTTTATTAGCTGTTGTTGTCATGGGAATGGTGTTAGGAAACGGAAAACTAGAAAACATAAAAGAACTCTTATACTTTAAAGAATCATTAAGCGTATTGCTAATTTCGATACTTTTTATTCTGCTTGCCGCAAACATTAATATAGAAGATTTAATGTTGTTGTATAACTGGAAAACAGCCGTATTATTCATCGTTGTGGTATTTGTCATACGACCGCTTGGTGTTTTCTTGAGTACATCGAAATCGAAACTAAAATTAAATGAAAAACTCTTCATTAGTTGGGTTGGACCGCGTGGTATTGTGGCGGCAGGAATTGCTTCATTATTTGGAAGTAAACTGGTAAAACAAGAAGTTCCAGGTGCTGAATACATTACACCATTAGTATTCATGATTGTTTTAGGAACAGTTTTATTAAATGCAACAACCGCACGATTGTTTGCGAAATTGGTAGGTGTATTTTTGAAAAAATCGAACGGAATTTTAATTGTTGGCGCTTCAAAAGTTTCACGTTTACTAGGTCATTATTTAGAATCGCATGGACGACATGTAGTATTAATTGATAGCAATCTGAATAATATCGCGAAAGCAAAAGAACTTGGTTTAGAAGCTATTAGTACAGATATTTATTCAAATACACTTACGGATAATATAGAATTGAATGATGTTGGATATTTAATGGCACTTACTGGAAGCTCTGGAATTAATAAATACGCTATTGATAAGTTTAGCACAGAATTTGGTGAAAATGGTTCGTTCCGATTGGTGACAAAAGAAGAAATGTTAGACGAAAATGACAATCCAAAAGAAGGTTTATTTTCGCATACAGATGATTACAACTCATTAACAGAAGTTACGCTAAAATATCCTTCAATTCAAGAAATTACTATTAATGACACAGCACATTATAAAAACCTAATTGAAATTACCAACAACGATAAAGATATTATTCCGTTGTTTATAAAAGATTCAAAAGGAGAACTTAAAATCATTTCATCATACAATATGGATATTGATGTTGTTGGTGAAGATTGGCAACTTGTATACTTAGGAAAGCCGTTTGATGTAGAAACTACGGAAACAGCTTAATTTCGTGTTGCGCACGAGTTATAAATTGTAGTATTTTAGGGCAGTTTTTTCTTCATTCAGGAGTTTTATAAATTCGTAACTTGTATTGAAAATAATTTTACATGAACGACGCAATAAAATATTTATCATTACATTGGGAAGCTGTGGCGGGAGTTTTAATTGCGGTAACCACAGCAATTTTCGGAATTATCAAGTTTTCACAAACCAAGAAAGAAGAATTTAAAAAAGAATTTTGGCAGAAACGCTACGAAAACTACGAACGCGTGTTGGAATTAGCTTCAAAAATTGCAGTTACCGAAAATTTAGAAAAAACACCAGAAGAAATTGTTGAATTTCGGCAATATTATTGGGGGAAACTTTCCATGATTGAAGACCAACAGGTGTATGATGCCATGATTCAATTTGAAAATAAACTCAAATATTTGGAAGGAAGCGAATCAAATGATTTTTCTGAACTCAAAAATGCTTCTTACGATTTAGCGAGAGCTTGTAGAAACTCACTAAAAGAAACTTGGGAACCTGTAATTTTAGAGGATTTAAAAGATCCGCTGGTTTAAAAACACACAGGAATTCTTCACTATTACATGAAGCTGAATCACATTGAATCAAGTGTATGAAAAAAGTTTTCTAATGATATAAAGATCTAACAATCCAAAAATCTAGAACTTAATCATTCAACTTCAACACTGCCATAAACGCTTGTTGTGGTATTTCTACATTACCAACTTGACGCATACGTTTTTTACCTTTTTTCTGTTTTTCCAGTAGTTTACGCTTACGCGAAATATCTCCTCCGTAACATTTTGCAGTTACATCTTTACGAAGTGCTTTGATGGTTTCACGCGAAATTATTTTTGCACCAATTGCCGCTTGAATCGGAATATCAAACTGTTGTCTTGGAATCAATTCTTTCAACTTTTCACACATCTTTTTACCAATGTTATACGCATTGTCTGCATGAATTAACGCAGAAAGCGCATCAACCGATTGTGCATTCAATAAAATATCTACACGAACCAATTTCGACTTGCGCATTCCAATTGGCGAATAGTCAAACGAAGCATATCCTTTGGAAACCGTTTTTAATCGATCATAAAAATCAAATACAATTTCTGCCAATGGCATATCAAACGACAATTCAACACGTTCTGTAGTCAAATATGTTTGATTGGTAATTTGTCCTCTTTTTTCAATACAAAGTGACATTACGTTTCCGACAAAGTCAGATTTTGTAATGATCGTTGCTTTGATATACGGCTCTTCTACACGATCCAAACTTGATGGATCTGGTAAATCAGAAGGATTATTTACAATAACAATTTCCTCCGGATTTTTCTTTGTAAACGAATGATACGACACGTTAGGAACTGTTGTAATTACGGTCATATTGAACTCACGTTCCAAACGTTCCTGAATAATTTCCATGTGCAACATTCCTAAGAATCCACAACGGAAACCGAAACCTAAAGCGGCTGAACTTTCTGGTGTAAATACCAACGAAGCATCATTTAGCTGTAGTTTTTCCATTGAATTACGAAGTTCTTCATAATCTTCAGTATCAACAGGGTAAATTCCGGCAAAAACCATTGGTTTTACATCTTCAAATCCACCAATAGGATTTGTTGTTGGAGTTTTGGCGTCTGTAATTGTATCACCAACTTTTACTTCACGGGCATCTTTAATACCCGTAATTAAGTATCCAACATCACCAGTTTTAATTTCTTTCTTAACAACCTGATTCAACTTTAACGTTCCAACTTCGTCAGCATTGTATTCGTTATTTGTTGCTACAAACTTAATACGTTGTCCTTTTTTAATAGAACCATTCATTACTCTAAAATACGTTTCAACACCTCTAAACGGATTGTAAACAGAATCGAAAATTAATGCTTGTAACGGTTCGTCATATATACCTGTTGGTGCAGGAATACGATCAATAACTGCGGCTAAAATATTGTCAACACCAAAACCTGTTTTTCCACTTGCGTGAATTACCTCTTCGGGATCGCAACCTAATAAATCAACAATATCATCGGTTACTTCTTCAGGATTGGCACTTGGTAAATCTACTTTATTTAATACGGGAATAATTTCTAAATCGTTCTCTAAAGCTAGATATAGATTAGAAATTGTCTGTGCTTGAATACTTTGCGCGGCATCTACAATAAGCAAAGCACCTTCACAAGCGGCAATAGATCGTGAAACTTCATAGGAAAAATCGACATGTCCAGGCGTATCAATCAAATTCAAGATATATTCTTGACCTTCATGTGTATATTCCATTTGAATGGCATGCGATTTAATCGTGATTCCACGTTCACGTTCTAAATCCATACTATCTAATAATTGATCTTGCTTTTCTCGTTCAGTTACAGAGCCTGTAAAATCTAACAATCTGTCAGCTAATGTGCTCTTTCCATGATCGATATGTGCAATAATGCAAAAGTTTCTTATGTGCTTCATCTAATTCTATCGCTAATAATTTGCAAATATAGCTTTTTACTAGGTAAAACCTCATGTTTTAATTGCATATACAAAGATTTTTTAATTATTTGTGTAGCTTTTTTTCTACATTAAATAAAAATCAATATATTTGCAGCCAAGTAACCAAACCATAACCATGAACCTGAAAATCACAAGTTTATTTGTGCTTTTTACAATTTTTACCGTATTCGGGCAGAAAACCTATCAAGTCTCGGGTACATTAATTGCTTCCGACTCGGAAACTGCAATAGCATTTGCGAATGCTGTATTGTTGCACGATGGCAATGTCGTAAAAGGAAGTTCTTCAGATGGTTCAGGTGTATTTTTAATTCCCGATGTTTCTGCAGGAAAGTACACACTAAACATTAGTTTTTTAGGGTATAAAACATATACACAGGTAATTGAAATTAAAGGCACTAAAAATTTAGGAACTCTTATTCTTCAGAAAGATACAGAATCACTTGATGGTGTTGTTATTTCTTCAAAAAAACCTACGCTAAAGCGCGAAATTGATCGTTTGGTATTTACGGTAGCAGGAACTGCATTGACAGAAGATAACACGTGGGAAGTATTGCGCAGAACACCTGGTGTTATTGTAGTTAATAATACGTTATCTGTTAAAAATAGTACTCCAACTGTGTATATTAATGATCGGAAAGTACATCTTTCGGCAAGCGAAATTTATCAATTATTAGAAGGTACACCAGCACAAAATGTAAAATCTGTTGAGGTCATCACGAATCCGCCCGCACGATATGACGCACAAGGTGGCACAATTTTGAATATTGTAATGACTAAGAACTTAGCTTTAGGCTACAACGGAAGTATTTATGGGAACTTTACACAAGGAATTTTTCCACGTTACAATGCCGGAATGAATCACTTTTATAAGCGTGATAAGTTAAATATATTTGGAAGTTATAGTTATACAAATACAAAAATTAACAGAGACAATGATGAGCGTATTAACTATTTAGACAATGCAGCTACAACATCAATTTGGAATTCTGAAAGTAACAGAAATACAAGAGAAAAAAGACACAATGTTAATTTGAATCTTGATTATGAGTTTGATGCAAAAAATATATTGAGTTTTTCAGGAAACTTGTTATACAATCCATATTGGAAACGCAGAACGTTAACGAATTCAATTGTAGACGATCAAACTGCTGCAAATGAAGATTTTTCGTTGGCGGCAATCAACAATTCCAATCAAGACAAACACAACTTAGGTTTAAATTTAGATTACGCACATTATTTTGCAAAAGAAGGAGAGAAGCTTTCGGTAAATGTACATTATACAGATTATGACAAAGCTAACGACCAGCATGTATTTACAAATTATGATGTCGTTTCAAGTCCAGATTTTACAACTGCATTTACAACACATGCCAATCAAACAACAAATATTGTAAGTGGACAAGTTGATTATGAATTGCCAATAAGTGAATCGGCTACTTTAGAAACGGGAATTAAAGCGGCATCTATTGAAACTGATAGTAATTTATGGCAGTTTAATATTGAAAATGGTGTTTCGGTATTAGATGTTACCAATTCTGATACGTTTCAATATGATGAAGCTATCTATGCAGGCTATGTAAGTTATGCAAAGAGTTGGGAAAAGTGGAGTTTAAAAGTTGGGTTTAGAGGTGAGCAAACGGAAATCAAAGGAAACTCTATAAGTACAAATCAAGTAAACACGCAAAACTACTTTGAATTGTTTCCAAGTGCTTACATAAGTCATAAGGTATCGGATAAATTCAATATTTATGCAGACTTTAGCCGAAGAATTACGCGTCCAAGTTTTGACAATTTAAATCCGTTTCGATATAATTTTACTGATTTTTCATTTGTGACAGGAAACCCGAAATTACAACCATCTATTGTAAACAACTATAAAATAGGAGCAGAAATCAATGACAAGTTCTTTATAGAAGCCTATTATACGTATGACAAAGGCGCTATTTATGAATTGACGCTTCAAGACAATGAAAATGATGTATTACAATATGTTGCTTCAAATGTAGAAAATAACGTAAACTATGGTTTAGATTTTGTAACCTATTTTTCTGTATTAGATACATGGGATGTTTCTGTGGTCACCTCTATGTTTAACCTTGAAGATACTTATACATTAGATGATGTAAGTGTTTCACAAAAAAAATGGTCAAATTACACATCTATTGATAATAATTTTACGTTTTTAAAAGATCAAAGCTTAACAGCTAATTTGTCGTTTTTATATATATCGTCCAACATTCAAGGATTATCTAATATTTCAGACAGAAACTTAATAAGTCTTTCATTTCGTAAAACAATATGGAATAAGAAAGCTACCGTATCATTAGCTTTAAATGATATTTTAAACGGTCAAAAATTTACAAAAACAACACAATTTGTCAATCAAAATAGTGCATATACTTCAGATTTTGATACACGAAGTATCCGTGTAGGATTCCGTTATAACTTCGGAAACACCAAATTAAGCACCAATCAGCGCACAAAATCTTCCGCAGAGCAAGAACGTTTAAAAGAGTAGTGTTTACCACGTTACAATTTTTCATGTATCTTTGCAAAATCTTTTAAGAATAACATATTGTGGTCAAAATAGGAGACATAGAGTTACCAGACTTCCCGTTGCTTTTAGCACCAATGGAAGATGTAAGTGATCCGCCATTCCGAGCGTTATGCAAAGAACAAGGTGCAGATGTAGTATATACAGAATTTATTTCTTCTGAAGGACTCATTCGTGATGCCGCAAAAAGCACCATGAAGCTAGATATCTACGAAAAAGAACGTCCAGTTGGAATTCAAATATTTGGGGCAAATCTTGATTCAATGTTGCAATCGGTCGAGATTGTTGAAAAATCAGGGCCAGATATTATTGATATCAATTTTGGTTGTCCTGTAAAAAAAGTAGTAAGTAAAGGTGCTGGCGCAGGAATTTTAAAAGATATTGATTTAATGGTTTCCTTAACAAAAGCCATGGTAGAACATACCAAATTACCTGTGACGGTAAAAACACGTTTAGGTTGGGATCATGATACGATAAAAATTGTTGAAGTTGCCGAACGTTTGCAAGATGTTGGTTGTGCCGCTATTGCCATTCACGGACGTACGCGTGCGCAAATGTACAAAGGTGAAGCAGATTGGCATCCGATTGCTGCGGTAAAAAACAATCCAAGAATGCACATTCCTGTATTTGGAAATGGCGATGTAAATTCTCCTGAAAAAGCATTGTTAATGCGTGACAAATTTGGCTTAGATGGCGCAATGATTGGTCGTGCAAGTATTGGTTATCCTTGGTTTTTTAGAGAAGTAAAGCACTTTTTTGAAACGGGTGAACACATGGCAAAACCTACAATGGATGAACGAGTTGACGCAGCTAGACGTCATTTGCAAATGTCTATTGATTGGAAAGGTGAACGTTTAGGTGTTTTTGAAACCAGAAGACATTATACCAACTATTTTAAAGGAATTCCACATTTTAAAGAATATAGACAACGCATGGTTACTACAGACGATTCTGCGGGTGTTTTTCAAGTGTTTGATGAGGTGTATGAGAAATTTGGTGATCATCAATTTGTGTAATTTCAGTACATTTCGATTCCGTTCAATGTACAAAAATCTATGATTATGAGAAGCTGAATCAAGTTCAGCTTGACGCAAATTTCAGTTTAAAACTTATTAATTCACATACCAAAATACCAAGAGCACGGCGAGTCTAAAAGCGAAGCGGTCCAAAATCAAGAGTTCGCAATAAAATTTCTATTAATGCGATTACTTGCAAGGAAAGAAGCAAATATTCCTAAAATTGTAATGGTTAAAAATACTGTTACACAATTTATAAAGTTCAATTCTACAGGATATGGCAAGCTTGGTGTAATGTAAAATAACTTAAATTGTAATTGGCAGAAAATTACAATCACGCCAAGTGTAATTCCTAATAAACCACCTAAAACGGTAATAATTATTCCTTGAAAGAAGAAAATTTGTTTGATTTCTCGGATGGTTGTTCCCATACTAAACAGGGTTTTCATATTGTTGCGCTTGTCCAAAATCATCATCACAATAGCACCAACTACATTAAACAAAGCAAGAATTAAAACGAGTGTAAAAATTAAGTAAATAGCTATGTTTTCCGTATTTAGCATTTTGTACAAAGCATCATTTAGCTCAATTCTACTTTTAACCAATACTTCATTATCAAAAATAGCCGCAATCTTTTCTTTTACACTAGTTTGATCCGCTTCAGGCTTTAATTTAAACTCTATATGTGTAATTTCATTCGCGTTTAAATCTAATAATTCTTGCGCCAATTCTAAATTTGTAAACACATATTTACTATCTAAATCTTCATTAATCCGATAAACACCTTTCGTAATTACTTTAATTTTTTCATACGGACTTTTAGAACTACTTGTGATGCTTTTTGTTCCAGGTTTTGGTACAATAATTTCTAACAAATTGCTATAATCTTGTGCAACAACACCTAAAAGATTAGCCGTTCCGGTACCAACAACAGCTTCGTCAAACACTTCCGGATTCACCCAATTTCCAACATACATAATGCTATCAATAGCGTTGACATTTACAAAAGAAGCATCAACACCTTTTATGTTGGCAATATGGTGTTTGTTGTTTAAACTCAATACAACACGTTCTTCCACCACTTGCGAAAAGGAAGTAATTTCAGGAATTTCTTCTAACGATTTTAGTTGTGTTTCGCTTACGCGAAATGTCTTTCCAGTAGCCGCTTCAATCTTGATATCAGGATCAAAATCATTGCTAAAAGATAGGCTAAATGTTTTCAATCCTGCAAAGCCAGAAAGTACAATAAACAAAGCCAACGCACCAATAACAACGACCACACTTGTGACAATGTTAATGATGTTGATAGCGTTTTGAGAACTTTTAGAAAACAAATACCGCTTGGCTATGTAAAAAGGAAATTTCAATTACGATTTCTTTCTTTTTTCTAATAAATTAGGATCTTTAATAGGGTTTTCTTCGCGTTTAAGCGATTTTTCAATGTTTTCAATATACTCTAATGAATCGTCTACAAAAAACGTTAAACTAGGTACTTTACGCAACTGATGTTTTACGCGTTGCGCCAATTCGTGTTTAATTAAGGGAGCATTCGATTGAATTCCTTCTAATAACTCTTTTCCTTTGTTATGTGGAAAAATACTCAAATATACTTTTGCTACGGAAAGATCTACCGTAACGTTCACTTTCGTTACCGAAATAATAATGTTTGTTAATCCGCCACCACGTGCAGCGCCTTGCAAAATGTCTACCAAATCTTTTTGTAAAACACCTGCTATTTTTTTCTGTCTGTTACTTTCTATATCACTCATAATGCTGCAAAAATAAAATATTAAGACCACAAAACGTTGACTTTACTACTGAATTACAATAACTTTGCTCAATAATTGAGATTTAAATGCTCTGATGCTTGTGTTAAAATGATATTTATACATTTTTTTCACGTTTTTAGAGCTTACTTAAAAAGGTAGTTGACAAGTAAATTAGAGAAATACGTGAATAAAATAGAACATATTGGAATTGCGGTCAAGGATATTGAAGCATCCAACAAATTATTTGCAAAGTTGTTCAACAAGGAACATTATAAAATGGAAGAAGTTGCTAGCGAAGGCGTGAAAACCTCTTTTTTCCAGTTAGGCGAAAGCAAAATAGAATTATTAGAAGCTACTCGCGATGATAGCCCAATTGCAAAATTTATTGCTAAAAAAGGTGAAGGTGTTCATCACATTGCATTTGATGTAACGGACATTTATGCAGAAGTAGAACGACTTAAAAATGAGGGTTTTATCGTGCTAAACAAAACACCAAAAAAAGGAGCAGATAACAAATTAGTTGTATTTTTACATCCAAAATCTACCAATGGTACGCTTATAGAGTTGTGTCAAGAAATAATTTAATGCAGTTATATTTTTTCGGAATTAAAAAAAATAGTAATATTGCACCCGCATTGGTCCCATAGCTCAGCTGGTTAGAGCATCTGACTCATAATCAGAGGGTCCTTGGTTCGAGCCCAAGTGGGACCACCTATTAAAACGAAAGCCTTTCAGGAAACTGAGAGGCTTTTTGTTTTGATTACGGTTGTCAACTTATTTTTATAAAGATTATTCATAACATTTTATTCCAATTCTAGTATTTTTTTAAGCTTACCAATTATTAATTCTTTGCGTATTTCCGATGTAAAAGGGTTTATATGACATTCTATAATTTCATCACGTGAGGAGTGTGATAAAATAGTTTTACACATATTTTTTAAAAATAATTTCACATCATCTTCAGCGCTTTTAACATCTTCTATAAGACCGATATTATTATCAATTACATAAATAATGTCTTCAAAATCATGACTCATTCTTGGATCGTTACCTCTATTTTGGAATGCTTCCCACTTAGTTGCTAAAAATAAGCTAACGGGTAAAATGTCAATCTCGGTACTGCCAATTTCTACTGGATACGCTTTTTCAAAACCTGGTTTTAGCCAACTATTTGTTGGACCAAGAGGAGTTTGCTCATAGGGAATGAAATCAATTAGGACATCTTCATAAGTATATCGATATATGACTGTTTCATAAGATGCTGGATAGATTTTTTTAGAAGCTAATTTTTCTCGTAATTCTTCCATTTCAGCATATGTGCTTATCTGAACAGAAATATCAATGTCTTTTGTTGGTCTTGGTAATTCGGCACCTTCATCAGTAACATATAGACTGACTACCGCGCCACCAACATAAATTACGTCTTCATTAATTTCCTCCAAAGCAGAAGCAACTTTTTCTATGACCCCTAAATTTATTGTTTGGTTTTTAAGCATACTCAATTTTTTCTCTCAACATATCAAAAGCAATATTTTGTTCTCGTACTTTTCCAATTCTAATAGCATCCGTCAATGCCATTAATTCGTAATACTTTTTATCCTTGAGACAAGCTTCTGGCGTTTTAGGATGAAGAGGTTCTATTACTTGTCCTCTCATATTTCCTTCTCCAAAAGCCCATACAAATCGATCAATACTGACAATCTCCTTATTTAACGGGCTTGCAGAAATTGAAGTCCCAATACCTCTAACCATTGCGCCAGGTTGTTGTGGATATACATATTTCAATCCTGATTTTAAAAAGTCTAAAAGCGCTAGTTTTTTGAGTGATCTCTTATCGCTACTAATTAAGCCTCCAATTACAGAGCGATATATACTTTCACTTATTTCACTTGGACTTATACTAAGTTCATGAGCTAAGTCTTTCATGTACCATTTTTCGTTTCCTTTACTTGCAATTTTAAGAAGAATAGCAATGTCGTGAGGACGCATA
Source organism: Kordia sp. (assembly GCF_965283645.1). Lineage (GTDB taxonomy): Bacteria > Bacteroidota > Bacteroidia > Flavobacteriales > Flavobacteriaceae > Kordia. Next base: position 3,263,959 of record NZ_CBDIPG010000001.1, read on the forward strand.
CCATTGTGTTTTTTCATAAAACAATTCTTTTGAATATTTTCAAAAATACAAATAATTATTTGCAATTCGCGAATCGCGAATTGCAAATAATTATTTATTTAAACGAATTATAAAAGATTAAGAATCCTCACAAGGTTTCTTCTTTAGTCTTATAGCGTTCAATTCCTTCCAAATAGTGTGTTCAAATGGTTTTGGTGAGAAACGAAATAGCACCATTGATCGTTGCTTTTCTTTACAGTAATATTGTTTTACGGTACAATATAAAATCATAATGTCTCTCGTGTGAAACGAATTGTATACTTGAAGTTTCCCTACAAAATCTGCATTTTCAGTAGGAGTTTCTTTTTTGAGAATAAACGCGATCGTTTTTGGTAAAACCTTGCCTTTATCTTTATTTACGCCGTCCATCAAACCATCAAAATAATACTGCAAATCGGTTTCTAAATGGGTTGCTGTTAGTTTTTTATCCAAATCAACGTCCCAAACAAACGCGTATGTCCAATAACCATCTTTATCTTGTTTGGACCAATCTGGAGAAAAACGTAACTCTTCCACTCCTTTATACGGAATTTCAGGTGCAAAATGTAATGGCATCCTAATGATTTCTTTTCCCCAAGAAGCATCTGAAGTTAATAAATTGACTTCAGACTTTTCTTGTCCAAATACCGTAAATGTGCAAAAAAATACAATTAAAAATAGTATATGTTTCATAGTTACAAATTACAAACTTAATGTTACGTCAAAGCCAATAGCATCTGAAATAGCTTGGTCTTTTAGTTTACTATTATACACAATTCCCCAACGCGTACGATCAATTTTAAACTTCGTTTTCATCGTTTTTTGCTCAAAATCAAGCGTAGCCTGAAATTTTACAGCTTGTGTAATTCCTTTAATTGTCATATCGGCTTTTGCTTCAAAATGTGTCGCATCATGATAGGAAACACTTGTAATTACTAAAGTTGCCGTTGGATATTTGTTTACCTCAAAAAAATCAGGATCTTTCAAATGGTTTGTCAAACCTTCATTTCCATCTTTTTCCATGTCTTGCGCCATAATGGTATTTAAATCAATGATAAAACTTCCACCCGTAATTTTATCGTTGGTTTTGATAAAATAACCTTCTTTAAATTTTACAATTCCATAATGACCACTAAAGTAAAAACTATAATCACACGACCATTTTATGTCACTTTTAGACGTGTTTATTGTCAATAAATCTTGTGCATTTGTTGTTGCAATGCAAATTGTAAAAAAGGCAAGTAATAAGATATATTTTTTCATAATTAATTGTTCGTGTTTTGTTGTTTAATTTCTATGTTTCCTGATGTATTTGTAATTTTAAAATGTATTTTTTCTAGTGTACAACGCGGTTCAATTACAAACTGAACCAAGCCAGCAACTTCAAAGTCATTTGTATCGGAAATCGTAAACTGTTTTGTGTAGGTTGTGTGCTCTCTTACAAAGTTTACAGGACCGCCATTCCAAGGATCAATACTTTCTTTTGACAATGGAATTTCTGTAAATGCTTCATTCATACGAAGCTTTGTATTCTTATCCATAATCATGGTAAATTGACCCAAATACGAACCTTTTGAATTTGGAGACACATAATGCGCATCTTTCTCCAATTCCATACTAATGATAAAATTGTAGGTATTGTTTTTTAACTTTTCAACCTTAAATGTAATGTCGTACGGTTCTTCTTTTTTGATGATTTCTTTCTGTAAAGGAAAATTACTTTTTGTTGTGAATTCATCATTTGTATGATTGCCTATGCTAAAAAGAGCAAACATGAGGATTAGAATTTTGTTCATTTTTCGAATGTTTTGATTTTGAAGTAAAACTAGATCGAACACATGCTAAAAAATGTCAAAAAAGTGTAAAAGAAGTGTCAACAGTTGTAAAATGTCATGAAATTGTATGTTATTTACTCGATAATTGAGATTTTAGTGCTTTGGCATGTCTCTGTTTGTTATCTTGAATTCTATAAAAATATCTTGTGGTCTTATCCTAAAGCAACTGGTTTACCTTATGAACAAAAAACGGATTTACCTATACAGTATATTGATACTGATTGGAGTATTAATTTGGCAATTTTCAAAACCGAATCAGGCAGCAACGGAATTTTCTGAAAAAGTAAAAATCGCATTGCGTGATGTTGGAAACAAGTTACTGTTGTCTGAAAAAGATAGTACGTCGTTAATTTTGCCTGTAAAAGAAATTTCCAGAGCGAAATTTGAATTGTCTTTTCAAAACGCGCTCGAATTTGAACCAAATATGATGGTTTCTATCATGAAAAATAGTTTCACAAGATCACAATTGCCATCTGCATATCTTGTTGAGGTTATCCAATGTACCGATGCGCAAGTTGCATATAGTTTTCAAATGACAAAACATGAAGAAAGCACCATTATTCCATGTGCCGGACGTTGGTTGCCTAAAAACTGTTATACTATTGAAGTCCGATTTACAGAAATTAAAACAGCTTACATTAATATATCTACTTTTTTATATGGTCTTATTCTGTTGATTATCATTGTGATGGAATTGTTCTTTTTCAAGAAAAAACAAGTTGAACATTCTCAAGAAAGTAACGAAAGCTACGCACAATTGGGAAGTTTTCAATTTTATCCAAGTCAAAATAAATTGATAAAAGAAGCTACCGAGATCAGTTTATCCAAGAAAGAATGTGAATTGTTGAAAATTTTTATCGCAAACCCAAATCAAATTGTCACACGTGACGAATTAACCAAAAAAGTTTGGGAAGACAACGGTGTAATTGTCGGAAGAAGTTTAGATACCTACATTTCCAAAATTCGCAAAAAACTAAAAGAAGATCAAGACATCAAATTGACCAATGTACATGGTGTTGGGTATAAGTTGGAAGTTTAGATTTATTACTTTATTTTTTCGCAAATTTAATTAATGCTTCAGGATCTCCATTATCGGCTTTTTTCAAGGCGTTGATATATTCTTTTCTAATTTCATTGGCTTTCACCATGTTTGATTGATGCCACGAGAATATTTCTTTCCCAAATATTGATTCAATAATTATATCCGCCATCAATCTTGAATGCCTTCCATTTCCATTAGGAAAACAATGAATTGATACGATTCGATGTTTAAAACGAATAGCAATTTCTTCATGTGAATACGTTTTATTTTCAATCCAATACTTTGTATCATCCAATAAATTCCTTGTTTCAATTCCAATCTGTGTCCAAGGAATTCCGATATTTTTTTCAGTTTTTCTATATACACCTGCCCATTTCCATACATCACCATACATTCTTTTGTGTAAATTTTTAATAAACTTTTCTGTCAAAATAGTTTTAGTTTTCAATTTTGCATGCATAGTCCATTCGACTGCTTTTTCAATGTTTAATTGCTCAAATTCATCCAATTCTCCTTGAGTAGTAACTGACTTTATTTTGAGACCTTCTTTTTCTTCTTCATCTAATGGTGTTTGACCGTTTTTGTAATTGAATTCTAATCCCATAGTGATTTTTTCATCTCTCGTTTTATTTCATAAGCAAGTTCCTTGATGGTTTTAGCGATCTTTTCATCTCCAATTCCTTGGTCTTCTAATTTCATATTTTGATTGGTTCGTAATACTATTTTTTGGGCAAGCTTTTCTGCTTTTATTTGTATTAAATCGTCAATAGTTCCATTTTTTGGAACCAAAGCATACACTAATTTTAAGTCCATAACATTGGCGGCATGCTTTAAAGAATTAAGTGTTATGGTGCCATTAGCTTCACTTTCCTCAATTCTTTTTACACCTTGTCTAGTAATATTTAGTTTGGCACCAAGTTGAGCCATTGTCATATTAAGTGTTGTTCTAATGGTATGTATCCATCCGAGTTCTGGAATCAAAATCTTTTTAGTTTCAGAGAATGGTTGTAGCTTTTGGTCTAACTGTTCAATTAAAAGTTTTCGCTTATTTCTCATATTTTGTAAACTTAAGTGTTTACAAATATATATAAAAGTAAACACATGTGTTGACAAAATGTAAAAAAAGTAAACAGATAGGTTTACTTTTAGTTTTAAAGTATAACTAAAATCATAATAATTTTATTCAAAACTATCTCATATATTTTTAGATGTACTACAGCTTTTAGAGTGTTAAAAAGTTAGATAAATATGATAGCAAATAGCTGTAATTTAATTATTAAGTAAGTATTTTGTCAAGTTGAATTTGATTCAACTAACTTCCCATTAGAATAAGGAAGAATTATAAAATTGTTACGCTATAGCGAACAAAGTGAAGCTATCTGTTTCAATAGTTACAGATTATTTTGTTGCAAACTTCTCGTAATATTGCTTGGATAAAAGACCAAAAGCGAAGCGATCTAAGAGATTCCCGTCTACGCGGGAACAAGTCTAAAACTTCACATTTAACAACTCGCCACTTAATTGCAAAACCGTAAGTTCAGCTAATTTTGCGTTGTATTTTGCTTGATTTCTGCTAAGTTCCGCATTTAGTAAGTTTAATTGTGCTTGACGAAATTCAATAGAGTTTACTTGTCCTATTTTGAATTTTTCTTTTGTTCGATCAAAATTATTGGTAGCGGTTGCAATATTTTTCTCTTGCAATTGAAAAATGACAAGTTTATTTTGATAATCGTCCCAAGCATTGTTAAAATTACGTTCCAAATCGATCATTACTTGCTCTTTTTGAAGCTGTTGATTTTCAAGTGCAATTTTGGCATTTTTTACGCGTGTTATCGTGCCTCCACCATCAAATAGATTCCAAGATAAATTGATGCCTCCAGAAAGTCCCGTATTGGTTGAAACAGCTACGAAAGCCGCAGCATTATTATTATTTCGGTTCCAACCATAACTTCCCGTTAAACCAATTGTTGGTAAATATTGCGATCGATTCGATTTTACATCTAACGAACTAATGCTAATGTTTTTTTCAATTTGTAATACAGAAACATTATTGGCTTTCGTTTTTGCCCACAATTCTTCTTTGGAAATTTCTAACAGAAAAGAAATATCTGTATTTACACTAAATTCTTCCGACAAGTTATTCCCCAAAATTACGTTGAGGTCACGTTTTGTGTTTTTTAATTGTTGCTCTGTATTTACAATCGCTATGCTATCGTTATTGATATCAACTTGCGCGTTTAATACTTCTAATTTTGTATTCTGTCCATATTCAAATTGGTATGATGCACGTGTCAATCGATCTTTTGAAATTTCAAACGTTTCTTCAATAGCGTCGGTGTTTTCCGAAAGTTGTGCAACCGAATAATACACTGAAAATAATTGTAAGAGTGTATTTTCAATCGTTTCACGCGCTTCCAATTCTGAAAGTTGATATTGCTCTTTTAGTCTTCTATAATTGTATAATCGGCCTAAGCCATCAAATAAAGTATAATTTAAGTTTACAGATGCATTGTAACGCGAACTTTCGGCACCATTTAAAACAGTTGAATTTCCATTAGAAAATTCCGCTTCTGTATTATCTAAATTATACGTTGCACCAGCATTTCCTGTTAAAGTTGGTAAGTAACCAGAATTTAAAATACTTGTATTATTCTCGGCAACTTTTACTGTATTATTGGCAATTTTGATTCCGTAATTGTGTGATAACGTCAATTGAATTGCTTCTTCAGGAGTCAGTATTTGTTGTGCATTCGCGAAGATTGCGAAGAAAACTAAACTGTATGTTAGGTAATTTCTAATGTTCATCTGTTTCGTTTTGTTCTTTTAGCGATACTATTTTTTCATCTTCTATGTGTAGTGTATCTTCTTTTTCATCCAAAAGGCGTTGTTGTGCTGCTTCATGTTTTTGTTCTTTTACAACACGTTCTACTTCTTCTTTGGTAATATTTCTACCAGTTACTAACCACATTCCATTTTTCTTTATATAGTTACTAAATGATAAGAAAATAGGCAATACAATTAAGGTTAATATTGTTGCAAACCCAATTCCGTATGCAATAGAAACTGCCATTGGAATTAAAAACTGTGCCTGTCTACTTTCTTCAAAAATTAAAGGTGCCAAACCAGCTACAGTTGTTAAGGAAGTTAAGAAAATAGCTCTAAAACGCGAACGACCAGCTTCGTATAAGGCTTCATCAAACAGCATTCCTTCTCGTAAATTGTTATTAAATTTCCCAATTAAGACGAGTCCGTCATTCACCATAATTCCTATTAAGGCAATAATTCCTAACATGGATAAGATATTCAATGGGAAATCGTGAATCCAATGTCCCCAAGCTACGGCTGGCAAACTCAACGGAATTAATAATAATAAAAGTAATGGCTGACTGTAACTTCTGAAGGTAAATGCAATAACGATGTAAATAAAAATTAAAACGGTAATTCCAACAGGTCCTAACGAGTTTATCAATTTTACACGTTCTCGGTTTTGTCCTTCGTAGGAAGGAGTTACCGTTGGATATCGGGATAAAATTTCAGGCATAATTTCAGTTCTAATTTCTGCCATAATATCTGTAGGACTTGTCTTTTTCGCATCTTTAATATCAGCCGAAACTTGAATTTCTCTTCTTCCTTCCAAATGATTGATTGCTACATCACCACGTTCAATGGTATAACTCGCAATTTCTTTTAACGGAACACGTTGTCCATTTGGTGTTACAATACGCATGTTGTCTAAGTTGTTGATAGACGATCGATTTGGTTTATCATACCGAACCCAAACCCGAATTTCATCTTGTCCACGTTGAAAACGTTGTGCTTGTACTCCAAAAAATGCGGAACGTACTTGCGACATGACATCACGTAAATTTAAACCGAGCGCATACGCACCTTCATTGAGTTTTAAACGTATTTCTTTTATTCCTGCCGGATCTGTATCAGTAACATCTTTTAGTAAAATATTGTTTTCTAATACTTGCTTTAATTCAGCTTTTACCGCTTTTAATTCGGCAATATTATTTCCTAATAAAGAAACCGATACGGGAAGTCCACCAAAGTTTCCACCACCACCATATACTAAACTTTCGACACCAATTACAGGTCCAACTGCTTTTTTGATTCGGTTTGAAACGATATTGGACGTAATTTCATTTGGACGTTCTTCTCCTGGTAATAAGTTGATTTCTAAAGATGCTGTTGACGAACCTGGGCCAACTTTTTTTATCATGTTTTCAACCAAATATATATCTGCATCTTCACCAATGTATTCATCATTAATGGCTTTTGTAACTTCAATTGCTTTGTTTTCAATGAATGAAATAATACTATCCGTTACTTTTTCATTAGTTCCATTGGGCATATTGAGTGCAATGGTTACTCTATCGCTGGCAATTCTTGGGAAAAACGCACCTCTAATGATTCCTGCATCAAAACTTGATTTGGTTAGTATCATAAATACAATGAAGAACGAAAGCATTAAGAATTTATACTTTAAAGCAAATCGTAATACAGGACTGTATACTTTATCACGCAACCAACTCATGATAAAATCACCAAATGTATTGACGTATCGTAGTTTTGAAAACATTCTTGGGAAAAACCCTGTTGGTTCTTTCTTTTGCGCGCGCAATGCTTTGGAATGCGCCAAATGCGCAGGTAATATGATTAGAGCTTCAATAAGTGAAACAATTAATGTAAGCATAACTACCACAGAAACTTCACCAAATAACTCACCAATTCTTCCATCTAAAAATAGGAAAATACTAAACGCTAAAATAGTAGTTGTTATTGCTGAAATAATAGCAGGCAATACTTCCATAACACCATCAATAGCAGCTTGTTCTGGCGATTTCCCCTTTTCGTATTGTTGATAGATGTTTTCGGCAATTACAATTCCATCATCCACTAAAATACCAATTACAATAATCATCCCGAAAAGGGACAATACATTTATAGTTACATTAAAGTAGCTCGCAAACATAAACATTCCTAAGAATGCTACAGGCAATCCAAATGCTACCCAAAAAGCCAAACGTGTGTTTAGAAATAATGATAAAAATATAAGCACGAGAATCATTCCGATAATCGCGTTTTCGGTAAGCAGCGCAGTCCGTTGTACTAATGTTGTAGATCGATCGCCAACGACATTTAATTGTACATTGTTATATTTTTGATTGAAATCTGCAATGTATTCTTTTACAGTATCTGCCGAAGAAATTAAATCTTCCGAGTTGGTACTGGTAATACTTATATTGATAGAAAGATTGCCGTCAAAATAATTTGCGTTTGGTGTTTCTGAAAATCGATCGCGTACGATGGCAACATCTTTTAAACGAATAATTCTACCTGAAGCATCCGATTTTACAATCAAATTAGATAATTCGTCAGCATAATATGAACGTGCGTTGGCGCGAATTAAGTATTCTTCCGCATTCGTTTTTATGGTTCCACCTGTAGTAATTAAACTTGCTTGATTGATAACTTGTGAAACTTCCGCAAACGATAAGTTATAAGCTAACAAATTGGTTTCGTTAATGGCAATTTCTATTTCTTCATCTGGATATCCAGAAATTTCTATTTGCGAAATTCCATCAATACCACGCAAATCATTTTCAACCTGTCGACCAATTTGTTTTAAGGTTGCTAACGGAATTTTATCACCACTTATGGCAAACGAAATGGTTTCTCGTACGGCTTCTCTTTTGGCAACAACCAACGGTTCCATACCTGTTGGAAACGACGGAACACGATCGACGGCGTTCTTTATTTCCAACAACATAAAGTCAATATCTTTGCCTTTTTCTATCTCAATATTAATAGAACCACTGTTTTCCCTAGAAGTTGAGGTTACACGTTCAATACCATTTAATCCTTTTAAATTGTCTTCTATTTTAAGTACAATTCCTTCTTCAATTTCTTGTGGAGACGCACCAGGATAGGTAATGTTAACGGTAACATTTTTAGAATCGACCAACGGAAAAAACGAAGATTTTAATGTGTACGCTCCATAAAATCCAAAAATTACAAATGTTATTACAACAACATTTACGGCAACACTATGCTTTATAAAGTAAGCAATTAGTTTTCTCATGACTTACTTTTATTTACTGGGTTGAAAAGGTTTTACCAACATTCCGGCATACGCGCCAGGAACAGGTTTTGATAAAATTACAGTTCCGTTAGGAATATCTTTTAAGACAGCTTTTGTTGCTGAAAAATAGATAGGTTTAGCATCAATGACATCTAAAATACTATCACGAACAATAAAAATTTGATCATTATCAAGCACTAAACTTCTATTAATCTCTATGGCATTTGCTTCTTCTTTTGCATTTAAATTTGCTTCCAAATACATGCCTTCTCGCAACGAAGCGTCTTTAACTTCAATAAAAGCTGTGATGGTTTGTGTAGTTTGATCAATATTTCCATTAATTCGAGAAACGACACCTGAAAATGTTTGTGTTTTTTCAAGATTATTTAAGACTACTTTTTCACCTATTTTCAACAAACTAGCATACTTTTTACTCAAAGCAACTTCCATTTCATAAATAGATGTGTCAATAAACTCACCCAATTTTTGTCCGTTTCTAACCAAAGAACCTTCCGTAACCAATGTTTCTGTCAAAATTCCTGAAAACGGAGCGCTGATGGTGTACTTAGCCAAACGTTGTTCTAAATTCTTAACATTATAATAATTGGTCACAATAGTTCGTCCTGTAATAAAGTATTTTTCTTTCTCAGTTGTCATTTCAGGCAACTTTGGTGTTGTTTTATTTAAATCGAAATTATTCAGATAAGTTTGCCATTTTTGATAAATTTCTGGAAAATCTAATCGCAAATCGGGCATAATTGCCGCAATAGAATTGTATAAATTACTTTTAGAAGATTGAACACCAGCGTAATATTCGGCGGCATCAATACGAATTAACGTTTCTCCACGGCGAAATGTTTGTCCAGGTTTAAATAATTTTCTGCCAGATTTAAAAATACCTTGCACTTCTGAAAATAACTCCACACGGCGTTTTGCCACAAGGTTTCCATTTGCAGGAATAATAATAGGAATTGTTGTATTCTGAACAGTTTCAGTAAACACAGTTTTGACTACTTTTTCGGGAACAGGTCGTTGCTTCTTTTTACTATTAGAAATCTCTTTTCCGAGAAAAATGGCAACAACAATAAGCAATGCTCCAATGATCGAAAGTACAATATTTCGCATTTGGTGGAATTATTTTAGATGGTTAGACTACAAATCTATCCAATAGTTTACTTTAAAACTCTTAAAAAAACCTTAATAAAATTTACTTCGTACGTATATATGGTTCTATTTTGGAACATTTTTTGAAGATAACTTCAGTATAACACACAAGAACCATGTAAAAATTGCGTTAAGAAACTATCAGGAGTATAAAAACTCTTTTGTAGTGTTAAATATAGTTTTTAAATTGGTTTTTTATTAAGAGAAGGCAACAGAAAAACATGAAAATGCTTGCTTGATCGATGATTTTCGTCGTTTTATAGATTATTTATGAATGATATAACGTAAAATGTTTTGTTGAATCTTATAATTTTTTACTTTTACACCGTTATGGCACGAATAAACAAAAAGACCCTGTTGTGTTTTGTTCTAATTGCAATTGCTTTTTTAACAGAAACACACGCCCAAATCACACCTCCACCGCCAGGACCACCACTACCACCGGGATTCCCGATTGATGCAGGTATTGTTGGCGTTCTTGCGGCTGGACTTTTGTATGGTATACGGAAAAAAGTAAAAAGTAATTAACTTCTATAGCCCCTGAAGTCTTGCGACATACTTCCCTATCACATCAAATTCCAAATTTACTTGTGATCCAACGTTGAAAAATTGAAACGTTGTATGATCATACGTATATGGTATGATTGCTACTGAGAATGCATTTCTTTCAGAATTAACTACTGTAAGACTGGTTCCATTTATAGTAATAGAACCTTTTTCGATGGTAATATTATTTAATGAGGAATCGTATTCAAAAGTAAAATACCAACTTCCATCACTTTCTTCAATAGCAGTACACTTTCCTATTTGGTCTACATGACCTTGTACAATATGACCGTCTAAACGATCACCTAATTTCATGGCACGTTCCAAATTAACACGATCATTCAGACGCCAAGTATTTAAATTTGTCTTATCTAAGGTTTCCTGAATAGCCGTAACAACATATGTGTTTTCCTCAAGATTTCTATCAACAACAGTCAAGCAAACACCGTTGTGGGCAACGCTTTGATCAATTTTTAATTCAGGCGTTAAACTGCTCTGAACTGTAATGTGAAGGTTTTCTTTTTCTTTTTCAAGATGCGTAATCACACCTAATTCTTCAATAATCCCTGTAAACATCTATTTATTTAGTTAAATTTGCATGTAAAATTAAGAAATAAAAGTCTGAATACTTAAATGAAGAAAGAGGAAAAAATAAAAGTAGGAATTTCGGTTGGAGATTTAAATGGTATCGGAACTGAGGTAATTCTGAAGACATTCGAAGACAATAGAATGTTAGAGTTGTGTACGCCTATTATTTTTGGCTCCACTAAAATTTTATCATTTCAAAAGAAACATTTCAATATAGCTACAAACTTTTTTGGAATTCCAACTGCTGACAAAGCACAGCATGGAAAAATAAATGTGGTCAACATTTCAAAAGAAATTGTAAACATAGCGTATGGAGTTTCATCGGAAACGGTTGGGCAGTTTGCTATCAAGTCATTTGTGGAAGGAACCAAAGCGTTAAAAGAAGGTGCCATAGACGTATTGGTAACAGCACCTATAAATAAACACAATGTACAATCGGAAGATTTTAAGTTTCCAGGACACACAGACTATTTAGGCGAAAACCTAGAAGGTGATAGTTTAATGTTAATGGTAAATGGTTCATTGCGTGTTGGCTTACTCACAGATCATGTGGCTGTAAAAGATGTTTCTGAAACAATTACACCAGAACTTATAGAAAAAAAGGTAAACATTATATACAATACGTTAAAACAAGACTTCGGAATTAGCAAACCTAAAATTGCAATTTTGGGCATCAACCCACATGTTGGAGACAATGGAGTTATTGGCGTAGAAGATGATGAGGTGATGAAGCCAACGTTGGAAAAAATTAAAAACTCAGGCAAGCTAGTCTTTGGACCATATGCGGCAGATAGTTTCTTCGCATCTAGCAATTACAAAAACTTTGATGCTATTTTGGCGGCCTATCACGATCAGGGATTAATTCCGTTTAAAACGCTATCATTTGGACAAGGAGTTAATTTTACGGCAGGACTTAACAGAGTTCGTACATCTCCAGATCATGGAACAGCCTATGAAATAGCAGGAAAAAACAAGGCAGATCACAACTCTTTCAAAGAAGCGGTATTCACTGGAATACAGATTTTTAAAAGCAGAACTGACTACCAACAAATTGCAAAAAATCCACTAAAAAAGCAACCTGCCAAGATATAAACAAAAAAATGTTAACAACTTAACGTTGATACAAAAAAATTTATATCTTTGCACGCTCGAAACTGATGTTTAAGATGATGGAACTAAAGGACTTTAACATTCCTTTTATAGGATTAAAAGAAGGAAAGCACCAGTTCGAATATCAAATTGATAATTCGTTCTTTAAACTTTTTGATTATGATGAATTCAATGCAACTGCAATTCGTGCAACGTTAGCATTTCACAAAAAAGCAACCATGCTTGAATTAACGTTCAATGCAACTGGAACTGTAACTATAAATTGTGATTTGACAAACGAGCCGTTTGAGCAGCCAATTGAAAGTGATTTAGACTTACTAGTGAAGTTCGGAAACGAATACAATGATGAAAATGAAGAAATTCTCATCATACCACATGGAGAGTATGAAATTAATGTTGCACAATATATATATGAAATGATTGTGTTGGCAGTACCTTCAAAAAGAATTCATCCAGGTATTGAAGACGGAACATTAGAGTCGGACATACTAGAAAAGCTAGAAGAATTACAACCTGGTACAGATAAAAAAGAAACTGAAGAGGAAATAGATCCTCGTTGGAATACATTAAAAAAACTATTAACGGATAATAAATAAAATAGAAAATGGCACATCCTAAGAGAAAAATCTCGAAAACAAGAAGAGATAAGAGAAGAACACATTACAAAGCATCAGTTCCTCAAATCGCTACGTGCCCAACTACTGGTGAAGCACACTTATACCACAGAGCTCACTGGCACGAAGGAAAACTATATTACAGAGGAAAAGTATTGATTGACAATACTGTAGAAGAAAACGTAGCATAATTTTATAAAATGCTATAGTGATAAAAGCTCTCACTTTTGTGAGAGTTTTTTATTTGTTCATTTTTTTGTTAAAAATGTAAAAACGACATATTTTGCCAAGATTATCAGAGAATTTTAGTAATTTCGTTTAATTTTGAATGAATTTTTGTTAAAAAACAAAAAAAACCAACGTTAAGGTATGACCAAAATTACAGCAGCAATAACAGCTGTAGGAGCTTATGTTCCTGAATATGTATTAACCAACAAGATACTTGAAACAATGGTTGATACTAACGATGAGTGGATTACCACTCGAACAGGTATCAAAGAACGCCGAATTCTTAAAAAAGAAGGAGAAGGAACCTCATACTTGGCTATCAAAGCCGCAGAAGACTTACTTGCCAAAAAAAATTTAGATCCTAAAGAAATAGACTTAGTCATTGTAGCTACAGCAACACCCGATATGCCCGTAGCTTCGACTGCTGTATATACAGCTAGTAAAATAGGAGCAACAAATGCATTTGCTTTCGACTTACAAGCGGCATGCTCTAGTTTCTTATACGGAATGTCTACAGCGGCAAGTTATATACAATCTGGACGCTATAAAAAAGTACTTTTAATAGGTGCTGATAAAATGTCTTCAATAATTGATTATAAAGATAGAGCAACATGTATTATCTTTGGTGATGGAGCTGGCGCAGTATTATTTGAGCCAAATGAAGAAGGACTTGGATTGCAAGACGAATATTTGAGAAGTGACGGAGTCGGAAGAGAATTCCTAAAAATAGACGCTGGTGGATCAATATTACCAGCATCAACAACAACATTAGAAAACAATCAACACACTGTATTTCAAGACGGAAAAACAGTTTTTAAATTCGCAGTATCTAACATGGCAGATGTGAGTGCCAAAATAATGGAAGATAACAACCTGACGAATGAAGACGTACAATGGTTAGTGCCACATCAAGCTAACAAACGTATCATTGATGCCACTGCAAGGCGAATGGGCGTAGATGAAAGTAAAGTAATGGTAAATATCCAGCGTTACGGAAATACAACCTCTGGAACGCTTCCCCTGTGTTTACATGACTATGAAAAACAACTCAAAAAAGGAGATAACCTTGTTTTTGCCGCTTTTGGAGGCGGTTTTACTTGGGGAGCTATCTACCTAAAATGGGCATATAATTCAAACTAGAAAACGACTAAAACCTATCTCATGGATTTAAAAGAAATACAAAACTTAATTAAATTCGTAGCCAAATCTGGAGCAAGTGAAGTAAAACTTGAAATGGACGACGTAAAAATCACCATTAAAACTGGAGAAGCTAAAGGCGAAATGACAACTGTAGTGCAACAAATTCCGATGGCCGGAATTCCGCAACAAGCACCAGCTCCAGTTGCGCCACAAGCACCTACAAACACTGAAGCACCTGCTACACCTGCCGCCGCTGACGATAATGCTAAATATATTACTATAAAATCACCAATTATTGGTACTTTCTATAGAAAACCATCTCCAGACAAACCCGTTTTTGTTGAAGTTGGACAATCAATTTCTGAAGGAGACGTATTGTGTGTGATTGAAGCAATGAAACTTTTCAACGAAATTGAATCAGAAGTTTCAGGAAAAGTAGTGAAAGTCTTAGTAGATGACTCTTCACCAGTAGAATTTGATCAACCATTATTCTTGGTAGATCCATCATAAGAAATTTTAGATAGCACTTGAAGTACAAAAAACACTTGTTGTACAATTCAAAAAGTTACAGATTTTAATTTCAAAATTTAAAATTTCAAAAGATGTTCAAAAAAATATTAGTTGCAAATAGAGGGGAAATAGCACTTAGAGTTATTAGAACCTGCAAAGAAATGGGTATCAAAACAGTTGCAGTATATTCTACAGCTGACATTGATAGCTTACATGTTCGATTTGCTGATGAAGCGGTTTGCATTGGACCAGCTCCAAGTAGTGAATCGTATTTAAAAATGGCAAATATTATTGCTGCTGCAGAAATTACAAATGCAGACGCCATTCATCCAGGATACGGATTCTTATCAGAAAATGCCAAATTCTCTAAAATTTGTGGAGAACATAATATCAAATTTATTGGTGCTTCTCCAGAAATGATTGATAGAATGGGAGACAAAGCTTCTGCAAAATCTACTATGAAAGCTGCAGGCGTTCCATGTGTTCCAGGAAGTGAAGGAATCATTGAAGATTTTGAAGAATGTGAAAAACTAGCCGTAGAAACAGGATATCCTGTCATGCTTAAAGCAACTGCTGGTGGTGGTGGAAAAGGAATGCGTGCCGTTTGGAAACCAGAAGATTTAAGAGACGCTTGGGATTCTGCTCGACAAGAATCGAAAGCGGCTTTTGGAAATGATGACATGTACATGGAAAAATTAATTGAAGAACCAAGACACATCGAAATTCAAGTGGTTGGAGATTCTTCAGGGAAAGCATGTCACTTGTCAGAGCGTGATTGTTCTGTACAACGTCGTCACCAAAAATTAACAGAAGAAGTACCTTCTCCATTCATGACAGACGATTTGCGTGCACGTATGGGAGAAGCTGCTGTAAAAGCTGCCGAATACATTAAATATGAAGGTGCTGGAACGGTTGAATTCTTAGTAGATAAGCATAGAAACTTCTATTTTATGGAAATGAATACGCGTATCCAAGTAGAACATCCAATTACGGAGCAAGTAATTGATTTTGATTTGATTAGAGAGCAAATCTTAGTAGCGGCTGGCGTGCCAATTTCTGGGAAAAACTATACGCCAAACTTACACTCAATTGAATGTAGAATTAACGCAGAAGACCCGTTTAACAACTTCAGACCTTCTCCAGGAAAAATTACAGTATTACACGCACCAGGCGGACACGGAGTTCGTTTAGATACGCATGTATATGCTGGATATTCAATTCCGCCAAACTACGATTCAATGATTGCAAAGTTGATTACAACTGCGCAAACACGTGAAGAAGCAATCAACAAAATGAAACGTGCGTTAGATGAGTTCGTAATTGAAGGCATTAAAACGACAATTCCTTTCCACAGACAATTAATGGATCATCCTGATTATGTGGCTGGAAATTATACAACGAAATTTATGGAAGATTTTGAAATGCAACCAGAAGCAGAGTAAATTTCAACCAAAAAAATATAAAAAAGCTCTTTACATTTGTAAGGAGCTTTTTTTATGATGGAAAACTAGACTGTAATTTTTCTATCATAAAATTTTAAAATAAACATATGAACCTTAGCTATTGGGAATACAAAACATGGTTGACAAATGTCGATTTTACGATTGTCGGAAGCGGTATTGTCGGACTTAGTTGTGCGTTGCAACTTCGCGAGCAATATCCGACAGCAAAAATAATCATTCTCGAAAAAGGAATCTTGCCACACGGCGCAAGTACAAAAAATGCTGGTTTTGCCTGTTTTGGTAGTCTCTCCGAGATTTTAGACGATTTGCAGACACATTCTGAGCAAGAAGTAATAGAGCTCGTTAAAAGACGTTGTGAAGGTTTGCAGTTGCTTCGTTCAACTTTAGGTGATGCTACCATAGATTTTCAACAATTGGGCGGTTACGAATTATTTACAGAAGAAGATACGGAGTTGTACGAATCGTGTTTGACACAGAAAGAAAAGATCAACGACTTGTTGCAACCAATTTTTAAAGATGCTGTATTTAGTGAAGTTTCAAATTCGTTTCAGTTTGAAAACATTCAGAAAAATTATATTTTCAATCAGTTTGAAGGACAACTCGATACAGGAAAAATGATGAATGCGTTGTTACAAAAAGTATTGGCGAGCAACGTTCAGATTTTAAATTCGATTTTGGTTCAACATTTTGAAGAAAGCGGAAATTTGGTACATGTTGAAACGAATCATGCTAATTTTTATACCAAGAAATTATTAGTTGCCACTAACGGATTTGCGTCACAGTTATTAGACGAAAATGTAAAACCTGCACGTGCGCAAGTGTTGATTACGGAGCCAATTCCTAATTTGCATATTAAAGGAACGTTTCATTTAGATAAAGGTTATTATTATTTTAGAAATATCGAAAATCGAATTTTATTAGGCGGTGGACGAAACCTTGATTTTGAAGGTGAAGAAACGACAGAATTTAAACTAACCGAGTTGATTCAAGATAAGTTAGATTCTTTATTGAAAACAACTATTTTACCAAATACTTCTTTTGAAATTGAACATCGTTGGAGCGGAATTATGGGTGTTGGATCACAGAAAAAAGCCATTGTAAAACCAATTTCTAACCATGTATATTGTGGCGTTCGCTTAGGCGGAATGGGCGTTGCTATTGGTAGTTTGGTAGGAAAAGAATTAGCACAATTGATATGAGTTTAAAGAAAACATTACACAAATTGTGTTTGGATAGTGTTAACGAACGCCAAGCGAATATTCAAAAAAATTTTTCAAGTATTCAAGAAGCAATGTTGTCCGAAACCAAAAGTTCGGCAGGCGATAAGCATGAAACAGGCAGAGCCATGTTGCAGTTGGAACGTGAAAAGTTGGGCAATCAACTTGCGGAAATTCAGAAAGTAAAAGAAATTTTGCTCAAAATAGATGCTACTTCAATTGCAAAACAAGGTTGTTTAGGCAGTATTGTGTATACAACACAAGCCAATTATTTTATCGCTGTAAGTGTTGGCGAAATTACTATAAAAAATGAAAAATTCTACGCTATTGCGACTAATACGCCGATTGGAAAGTTATTGCTTGGTAAAAAAGTAGGCGATCCTATTTCATTTCGGAATCAATCATTTGTTATTAAAGATATTTTTTAGACTTGCTATGAATTTTAGTTGTCACATCGAGCGCAGTCGAGATGCAAATGATAATTTTGTTTCTCAAATGACAGATAGCTTCACGTTGTTGGCAATGACGTGATATAAAGTTTATCCAAATGACAAAACTCCAACACTTTTAAAGCATTGGAGTTTTATAGTTTGAATGTTTTTTTGTTATTGTTTGATGAATTTCTGAGTAAATACTTTTCCTTCAGATTCTAATCGTAAAATATAGTTTCCTTGGCGTAAGTTTGATACATCAATGTTATGTTCTTCTAATTTTAAGTTCATTACACGTTTTCCTTCAATATTGAAGATGGTTGCAATTTTCCCAATTAAATTAACTGGACTGTTGATATTCATTACATTTCCAACAGGATTTGGATGAATTACAATACTTTCAAATAACGTTTCATCTTGAACACTTAACGCTTGCCCTTCAGTAATGATATGATGCGTATTGATTGCCGGATTTACAATATTATCAATAGTTCCAGATGGCCAATAAATAAGAATGTTTGTCACAGCAGTATCCGTTCCGATTCCAAAGTGTACATTAAGCGAACTCATAAAACGGAAACCTTCTCCACTACGTACATCACGTATTTGAACTCCAGAAGCTGTATATATTTCTACTCTAGCACCAATTCCGTTAATGTTACTTGCAACTCCAGTTGTTGTAATTTTTATCCAATTATTACTGTTTGTTGTGTTTGTATATAGCGTAGTTCCTGAAATAGCATCAATAAATCCGTCATTGTTTAAATCGCCGAAAGAGCCATTATTTCCAGCTAGTATATTGTCGTAAACGGTAAATGTTAAGTCACCATTTCCAAATAATATACTACCATTAGAAGCAATATCTAAGTTTCCATCATTATCAAAGTCATATGTAGCATTTTCGATACCTAAGTTGGTTAATGCTGGTAATATTCCTGAAGCAGCCGTTACATTTGTAAATGTACTATTTCCATTATTTCGCATTAATTTGTGTGTACCATCAGCTGTAGAACTTGCACCAACAAAAACGTCCATATCTCCATCGTTGTCAAAATCTCCCCAAGCGGAAGACCATGTTTGTAATGGATCTGCTAAACCTGCGGTAGAAGCAACTTCTGTAAAGTTTCCTGTTCCGTCATTTTCGTGTAATTCGTTTATATTAATTGTACTAGAACCTCCACGACATTTTGCAATAAACATATCCATATCTCTATCATTATCATAATCAATCCAGACAGAACCATAGTTTCCTCCACCTGCAATATCTCCAAGTCCACCTTGATTAAATACGAGATTTCCGCTTCCATCATTCATATAATATACATTTGGATCAACATCATGACAAACAAAAGCATCTAAGTTTCCATCTTGGTTTAAATCGACAAAATTTGAACGTTGTGAGAATACATATTCAGGTCCAGAAATTTCTGTAAATCCTGTTCCTGTTGCATTTGCTCTCATAAATGTAACACCATTTTGTCCACCGTATAATAAATCGGTAAATCCGTTTCTATCAAAATCTGCAGCGGCCAAACTCCAAGAAGGTGAATTATCTGCGCTAGTTGTTGTA
The DNA here is from genome assembly GCF_965283645.1 of Kordia sp. Taxonomy (GTDB): domain Bacteria; phylum Bacteroidota; class Bacteroidia; order Flavobacteriales; family Flavobacteriaceae; genus Kordia. Next base: position 3,283,523 of record NZ_CBDIPG010000001.1, read on the forward strand.
ATATTTGTTCCAGTAGCACTTAATCCGCCAAGCATTTGTTGGTAAAATATATTGACATTTGTTGTTCCAATAGAAACTACATCGTCTAAAAAGTCTCCATTCATATCAACGGCGGCTCTTTGCGTTCCACTTGTAGCAACAGTAGATGTTGTAAAGTCAGCTGGCGGCGGCGGCGCTAAGGTTTGAAATGTTAATGGTGCACTCCAAATACTAGTGTCTAACCCGCAAATAGCACGTACATATACTTCGTAACTTGTTCCTGCATTTAAAGCAGTTAGGTTTACACTTGTTGTGCTTGAAGCAGTTCCTGAGCCTGTAGGTGTTCCTGTTCCTGCAGGTTGTATTACATATTCCCAAGCAGTTTCTCCGTTGTTAGCTATCCAAGAAACTGTTGCTGAGGTTTGTGTAATTGCAGTAGCGGTTAGGCTAGAAGGCGCAATACAAAATGACCCGCATGTTTCTACACGAACTAAATCGATAGACATATCTCCTGAGAAACCTGTTCCAGTTCCAGTGTGACTAAATTCTACATAAATTATTTGTCCTAGGTAACTATCTAAGTTGACACCAACAGGAACCCAAGCTTCTGATCCGCTTGTTTGTAATTCTCCAATTTGTGTAAATACAGTTGTAAAAGGTCCTGAGGCACTTGTACCAATTTTTACGTTTAATGTTCCCATATCAGCTCCATACGCATGTAAATAGAATGAGAGTTCTGCGCTATCTGTAGCTGTTGATAAGTCGATTGCTGGACTTACGGCAGAGCCTGTTACTGTTGTATCTCCAGAGGCTTCATAGTTCATAAAGTTTGCACCACTAAAAGCAGTATCTGGACCAGTATTATTAGAGGTGGATTCGTTAGGTATTTCCCAAGAACCATTTCCGTTGTTTAAATTTCCTGTCCATCCAGAAACGGTATCAAATTCTTCTGTAAAGATAAACGTTGATGCGCCCGAACCACAAGTTACACCAACAGGTGGCGGTGGCGGACAATTACTTTGTGTTATTGAACCACTACTAACGATACAGTTTGCATCTTGATCATTTTGAATAGATATTATAACATCTGTAGCATTTGCATATGGGCCAAATTGCAGGTTTCCTGCCATCGATAATGATTGTGTTGCACTTGCTTGATTGTCTGAAACGGTTACTGATGTTGCCGATCCAAGGTCAGATACGTTAACATCTACAAAGAAACCTCCACTTGTTGCACAATCATCAACTACAGTATACGTAGCAGTTGCGTTTGTACAAGTTGCACAGTTTACATTAAAATCCCACGGCACGAATCCGTTACCTGAACAATTTACAGCAATATCTGAGTTTACAGAAACTGTAATTGTATCTCCACTTGACAGGAATGTAAGACCTGTTAAGTCTCCAGTATTTCCATAGCCGTTGTATAGTTCGGTTCCGTCGGTATCTAGTACAATTAATTGATCCCAAGTATCTTCTACTTGTCCAGCATTAAACGTAACACTTAAATCAGAACCATCAGAACTTACAAAAACAAAACTTGTAGTATCATTATTTACATAACAATAGGTTGTATTTACAGCTCCTAAGGAACAATCGACGGTAGTTTGTGCCATGCCAAAAAAGCAGGAAGCTATCAAACTTATTAGTAAGGTAATTTTTTTCATAGGCTTGGGTTTGTATGTATGTGTGAACTTAGCTTGCTAAATTCACGGTATCAATTTGGTTTAGTTTTAATCACACTCGTTTGTGAGTCCATCAATCCATTGTCCGATAAGCTCTACAGCTTCTTCATGAATGATGCTTCTTCCTAATAATGGCATTCTAAATTCTTCCGCTTCTGTATTTAATCTGTAATACATTACAGAACGTTCTTTTAAAGTAGGAGTTACAATGTTTATCATTCCAGGAATTTCAGTATCTGGATCTACGCAAATACCTAAGTTGGTATCGTCAGCAGATTCATCAAACGCAAAACGCACAGGTCTGTAATCACAATGCGATAATTCTTGATGACAATGCGCACAGTTAATATCAATATACGAACGAACACGTACATCAATAGGTTGTGTTTCATCGCTCCAGTTTACTACTGTGTTAATCGTAGTTGGTAAGTTGTCTTCTAAATAGCCTTCATCAATTAGTTTTTGTAGTTGGTTTTTTGTGCCATCTACATAATCATACATGCTGTTGAGGTTTTGTGGTTTTACACCAATAGGAATAGGATTGTTTTGACTTTTGTGACATGTAAGGCACTCCACATCTGATGGAATTCTGTAGTTAGTATTTTTTGGCGTACCGTTTTGCATGAAATCGATGTTTGTAAATGAACCATCTAAGCTAAATGTTGCTTCTGTTTGCTCGTCATTCCAAACGTAGTCGGCAAATTCCCAGCCGCTACTTTTCTTTAACATTAAGCGTGTTTCTACAATACGTGGTGCGTTGCTAGGTTGCACATTTTCATAATAGAATGTTTTTATTAAAAATGTACCTACGGGCATATCTATCAATTCAGTATCAGCGGCATATGTTGCTTGTACGTCACTTGGCATCCAAATGAAACGTTTCTTTTTAGCATAATCTGTAAATAAAGCAGAAATTGGTTCGTATGGAATAACACCAAGTACAGGTGTTTGGTCTTTCATTTCTCCATCAAAAAAGTTGTAATCTGATAAGTTATCAAATGGAAAATTATCTGCATCTAATACTACTGGCGAAGTCGGAATTGGGATATAATCGTCATCCACAGAAGTTGGTGGATTCGTAGGATCGTTGTCGTCTGAACAAGAAAATAAGATAGCAGTAATCACTGCTAGTATAGCAATTTTACGTAGTTTTTTGATCATGTTTTAGTTTAGTTAGAGCACTAATATAACAAAAATATTACATGTAATATTTGATTATTAGTGAGTTACTTATATTATAAAACAACTCAACTTCCTTTTATCCTATCTTTTGGATGGAGTTATTTTTTATGAATACTGATTTTGTAGTAATTTTACTAATTCTGAAATTTCAAGAAATATTTTAAACTCAATTATGAAAACCTAGCAGATGTTGTTGGCATAGTAGTACCTAAAGATTACAAAGGGTTTTTAAGAATGAAACAAGCGTACGAGTTAAAAGAACTATGTTGAATCTAAGCTGAAAACTTTATAGATGTAACTAATGCCAATAACTATCAATATCATTCAAAGGCTAAAATGAGGTATCAAGCTTTTAGAAAAAATAAGTATTATAAATCAAAAAACTAACCCAACCAAAACACCATTTTCCAGCACTTCCAAACTCTCAAAAAACACACTAATTTCTTCATGTTTTGCTACAACCAAATAATGACTTCCTTTAAAATAACTTTGCTGTACAGTAACTTTAAAAGCAGCAGTTTCGTCCACTTTTAATTGATGCGGATAGACCAAAATTGTTTCGCTTTTTGTTTGAACTTCTGGAAATAAACTCGCAGGCAATTCATTGACTTCACCAAATAGTGATGCTACATATGTGTTTGGCGGATTTTGATACAATTCCTTAGAATTGCTTTGTGAAATGAGCTTTCCCTGTTGCAATACAATAGTTGTATCGGCAAACGAAAGTGCATCTGTTTTATCGTGTGTAGCTACAATACAGGTAATGTTTTCTTTTTTGAGATAGTTGAACAGATTTCTGCGTAGTTTATTCTTTCGGAAGTTATCAATATGACTAAACGGTTCGTCTAATAATAACACTTCAGGTTCGTGGGCAATTGCTTTCGCCAACGCGACACGTTGTTGTTGTCCGCCACTGAGCAATTTTGCTTTTACATTCGCAAACGCAGTCATTTCTACCATGTCTAACAATTCGGCAATACGTGCTTGTTTTTCTTCAGGATAGAAATTAGACAAATAACTTCCCACATTTTCAGCAACGGTAATGTATGGCATTAAGCCAAAATTTTGCGCGAGATATTTCATCCGATCATGACCTGGCACTAAGTTGTACGCTGGACCTAAAACCTGTTCGTCTTTCCAAAAGATTTCGCCTTTTTCTAGATCGTGTAAACCGTATATAAGTTTGAGTAACGTGCTTTTTCCGCAACCACTTTCACCAATGATTGATATGTGTGTTCCTTCCTGAATTTCAAAAGAAATATCTTTTAAAGTTGGTGTGTTTTTAAGATAGGAAAAGGAAACGTTTTGAACGCGAAGCATATGTGTTGTTTAGAGCTACAAAAATACGGAGATAATTTCAAATACTATTTGTATATTAATGAGTTTGTGGATTCCTGTCTAAGCAGGAATGACAGTGCGTAAATTTGTGATGTTTTTAGCATCAAAGCTTTTATATGATTGTTATTTGTTGAGTAATTCTTTTAGAATTTCAGGATTCATTCTATTGTTAAAAAAAGTAATAAGATAGATTTTGTTATGTTGTGTATCCTCTTTGTAGAATAAAGAAACATTTTTATGAATGAAAGCCTTATGAATATTATATGTATGATTAATTAGTGGATAGGTAACTTCCTTTTTTTTTAACTTTTTTAAGCAAATCATTAGTCAAGTTATTGAAACTCTTAATTTCTTTTTTTAGTCCATCTTCGGTTAAGGTTTTCAAGAATTTTTAGATATGTAATCCTTGCAAGTTTAGTCCAAATGATTTCCATTTTACTAAATTCCATAGGTTTTATTGATTTCTTCCATAACTTCTTGATGCGTAAACGTATTTCCTTCTTCAATATCTTTTAACCCAGCATCAATGAAAAGCTTTTCTGTTTCTGAAACATCATAGTTTGAGTCAGCGTCTTTTTTGAGTTCTTTCAATTTATGAATAATGGATTCATCTTTCAGACTCATTAACCACTCCATTAATTTGTATTTCTCTAACTGTAAATCCATAGTAAAAGCTTTATACTTAAAGATAGTAATTTTATAAATGCTGATTCAGCATCTTATAAGTTTGATTTGTTATTTTTAAAAGAATACAGAAGTGTTTTTAATTATTCAATCTTTTAATCTTTGAAGTGAATTAAATTTCTGCCTTCGCAGGAATATAAAAACAGTTATAAAGAAACCGCCAAACTGAATTTCAATTTGGCGGTTTGTGTGTTATTAGAAATAGATTTCTAAGTATTTCTCGATACAAATTTGTTTCACAAATTGACTAGAAATGACGTTTAAAAATTAATTAGTCTTTAAATTTTTCTAAGATTGCTTTGTTTGGCAATTCTTTGAAGCCCATATTGTATAGTGTAAAACCATACATATCAGCATATTGTTCAATAGTTTTCGAAATTGGCGTTCCTGCTCCGTGTCCTGCATCTGTTTCTATACGAATTAATGTAGGATTGTTTCCAGATTGTTTTGCTTGCAATTCTGCAGCAAATTTGAAACTGTGTGCTGGTACAACTCTATCATCATGATCTCCTGTAGTTACCATTGTTGCTGGATATGCTACACCTTCTTTTACGTTGTGTACTGGCGAATATCCTTTTAAGTAATCAAACATTTCTTTACTGTCTTCCGAAGTTCCATAATCATATGCCCAACCTGCGCCCGAAGTAAATGTGTGGTAACGTAACATGTCTAAAACGCCAACGGCTGGTAGTGCAACTTTCATCAAATCTGGACGTTGTGTCATGGTTGCACCTACTAACAAGCCACCATTTGAGCCACCACGAATGGCTAAGAAATCGCTCGATGTATATTTTTTAGCAATTAAATATTCTGCAGCAGCGATAAAATCATCAAATACATTTTGCTTTTGCATTTTTGTTCCTGCATTGTGCCATTTTTTACCGTATTCTCCACCACCACGAAGGTTTGGTACTGCGTAAATTCCGCCTTGTTCCATCCAAACAACATTGGCAACACTAAATGAAGGTCGTAACGAAATGTTGAATCCACCGTAACCGTATAAAATTGTAGGGTTTTTTCCGTCTAACTTAATTCCTTTTTTGTGTGTAATAATCATAGGAACTTTTGTTCCATCTTTTGAAGTATAAAAAACTTGCTTGCTTTCGTATTCATCTGGATTGAAGTCAATACCAGGTTTTCTATACACTTTAGACGTTCCGTCTTTTGGATTGTATGTATAAGTGGTTCCTGGTGTTTTGTAGTTTGAGAATGAATAGTATAATATTTCATCTTCTTTGTCTCCACCAAATCCGCCAGCAGTTCCAACGCCTGGTAATTTTACTTCGCGAACTAGTTTTCCATCGTAATCATATTGTAATACTTTAGAAACGGCATCTACCATATAAGTTGCAAAGAAATAGCCTGAACCTGTACCTGGACTTAATACGTTTTCTGTTTCAGGAATAAAATCTACCCAGTTTTCTGGAGCAGGATTTGATGCATCAACCGTTACTACTTTTTGGTTTGGTGCGTCCATATTTGTCATAATGTATAGCTTAGAGCCATTACTTTCTATAACAAATGAATCTGTATTAGCATGATCAATAATGGTAATAATTTCGCTATCTGGTTTTGATAAATCTTTCATCAACATTTTATTTCCAGAGGTTGAAATTTTAGGATAGATAAATAAATAGTTTCCATCTTCCGTAACGCTACCACTTACATACCGATGCTTTTCTTCAGGTGTTCCGCCATATACTAAGATGTCTTCATTTTGCTTAGTTCCTAGTTTGTGATAGTATAATTTATGTTGATCTGTCTTTGCAGAAAGTTCACTTCCTTTTGGTTTGTCGTAACTTGAGTAGTAAAATCCGTCGTTTTCTTTCCAAGAAATTCCAGAGAATTTAATATCTACCAAAGTATCTTCAACTACTTGTTTTGAAGCAACATCCATGATAATTACTTTTCGCCAATCGCTTCCACCTTCTGATATTGGATATGCAACTGTTTTCTTGTCCTTTGAAAAACTCAATCCACCACCAAGTGATACAGTTCCATCTTCTGAAAATTTATTAGGATCTAAAAAGACTTCTAACTCTTCGTCTCCTTTTTGTCTGTAAATCACATATTGATTTTGTAGACCATCATTTTTGTAAAAATAACTATACTCACCTTCTTTTCTTGGTGCGCTAATTTTTTCATAATTCATTAATTGTGTGTACCGTTTTTTAAGAGCGTCACGAAAAGGAATTTTGTCTAAGTATCCAAATGTTGTTTTGTTTTGATCTTTTACCCAAGCTTCTGTTTCTTCGGATGTATCGTCTTCTAGCCAGCGATATGGATCTTTTATTTCTGTATCAAAATACGTATCTACAACTTCTTTTTGCTGCGTTTCAGGATATGTCACTATAATTTCTGTTTTTTTGGGTTCTTGTTCGCAAGAGAAGAAAAGTACTGCGAGACAACTAATTTTTAACAATTGTTTCATTAGGAAATGGTTTTAGTTTTTTGATGTGTCAATAGGACTGGTTTACTTCAAATTTACTTTAAAAAAAACCACTTGATACAATTGAAAGTGGTTTTAACAAAATACTAAGATTTTTTATCAATAAAATAGTGGTTTAAATTGTGGCCAATGTTTGTAAATTAAAATTCCGTTTAGCAAGGCTACAATAATAGCACCAATCATTCCACCTGATAAATCGAGAAAAAAGTGAAATAATAAAATATTTACAGAAATTGGCGCAAGTAAGATTAACGCAAAAGGCACCCATTTTTTTAATATGAGCAATATTCCTATATACACTTCCAACGCGCCAACAACAGGTAAAATATATCCTGTTGCGCCTAAAGAAGTCATAAAGTTACTTGCATTTTCGGGTAATGAAGGTTGCGGCATAAAACCAGTTTCATTAATGATCATGACGAGTTTGTTGGCGCCGAATACAATAAGAATTAATCCTAATACGAAACGGATAATTTTAGTAAAATTCGAATTCATACATGAGGTTTTTTAAGTTAGTTACTCTTAAGGTATGAAAAAGATCGAAAAATCACTAACTATTTCGATAATAGGAAGGTTTATTACTTTGTAATAAGATGTTGATTTGTAGTAAATTGAAAAGAAAAAGGACACTTCGACTCCGCTCAGTGTCCTAACTAATGTATTTTTATGTTAGACTAAATTATGGTCTATCAAATGTTGTGCAATTTGAACCGCATTTGTTGCGGCACCTTTACGTAAGTTATCAGCAACAATCCACATATTTAATGTGTTTGGTTGCGAACCATCACGGCGAATTCTTCCCACAAATACTTCATCTTTTCCTTCTGCATAAATTGGCATCGGATATACATTTGTATCTGGATTATCTTGAACAATAATCCCTGGAGATTTGTGCAATAGTTTACGAACTTCTGCAACGTCGAAATCATTTTCAAACTCAACATTTACACTTTCCGAATGTCCGCCAACAACAGGAATACGAATAGCTGTTGCCGTAATTGCAATGGTTTTATCATTTAAAATTTTCTGCGTTTCGCGTACTAATTTCATTTCTTCTTTTGTGTATCCATTTTCTTCAAATACATCACAATGTGGCAATGCATTTTTATGAATTGGATATGGATATGCCATTTCTCCTTTTTCACCAGCGTATTCACTTTCCAACTGTTGAACTGCTTTTACACCAGTTCCTGTAATGGATTGATAGGTTGAAACTACAATACGTTTTATTTTATATGTAGCATGTAAAGGCGCTAATGCAACTACCATTTGAATGGTAGAACAGTTAGGATTTGCAATAATTTTGTCTGTTGTTGTTAATTCTTTTGCATTAATTTCTGGAACGACTAATTTTTTAGTTTCATCCATTCGCCATGCAGAAGAATTATCGATGACTGTTGTGCCAACTGCTTCAAATTTTGGTGCCCATTCTAAAGAAGTATTTCCACCTGCAGAAAATAATGCAATATCTGGTTTGGCATTTATGGCGTCTTGCATGTTTACAATAGGATATGCATTTCCTTGATATGTGATTTCTTTTCCAATGGATCTTTCAGAAGCTACTGGAATTAATGTGGAGACAGGAAATTTTTGTTCTGCTAATACTTTTAACATCACAGTTCCTACCATTCCTGTTGCGCCAACGACTGCTACTTTCATGAGTTTGTTTTTTGTGTCTTTTTATCTACTGTATGAAACATTTATAAAAACATTTTTATAATTGAATGCTTCACTTTATTTATTTGTGGTAAACAAAATTAGGAATAATTACAGCGCGGTTTCAATAAAAAATTAGAAATATCAAATTTTTCACAAAAAGTTATATATAACACAAAAGCCACTCCGTAAAGAGTGGCTTTTTATATAGTATTTTGAATTTTTTTACTTTTTCAATAAATCTCTAATTTCTGCTAATAGTTCTTCTTGTGTTGGTCCTGCTGGAGGTGCTGGCGCCGCTTCTTCTTGTTTCTTTTTTGTTTTGTTATAAGCTTTTATGATAAGAAACATTACCAAACCTACAATTATTAAATTTACAATTGTGTTTATCCAACTTCCCCACATGATGGCATTTTCTGGAGTGGTAACTTTTCCTGTAGCATCAACTACAGCTTCACTCAAAATTATTTTTTTGTCGGCAAAATCGGCTCCACCAGAAAAATACCCAACAATAGGCATTACAATATTGCTTACAAATCCTTTTACCACACCACCAATAGCACCTGCCATAATTACTGCGACTGCAAGCTCTATGACATTACCTGTCATAATAAATTCTTTAAATTCTTTCAACATAATATTTGATTGTTAGTTTGTATTTGAATCTAAATTTAGTGAAAAATAGTGCAACTTTAACATTTGCTATTATGAAGAATATAATACTTATCGAAGAAATACACGTTTTACTCGTTGAGAAACTGCTGTAAGCAATTCATAGGAGATTGTGTTTATTTTGGCGGCGAGTTCTTCAGCGGTTTGTCCTTCACCAAAAATAATGACTTCATCACCTTCATTGCAACGAATTCCTGTGATGTCAACCATAATCATATCCATACAAACATTTCCAATAATTGGTGCTAGTTTTCCGTTAATGACCACACTTCCAACACCATTTCCAAATTGTCGGCTAATTCCGTCCGCATGTCCTATAGGAAGTGTAGCAATGGTTTTATAATCATCAGAAACAAAAGCTCTGTTATAGCCAACGCTTTCTCCTTTTTCAATACGATGAACTTGGGAAATAACTGATTTTAAAGATGTTACAGGTTGTAGTTGTTTGTCAAATTTTGCTTCGTTTCCAAAACCATATAAACCAATTCCTGTACGAACCATATCAAAATGTGCCTCTGGATAGTTAAAAATCCCAGAAGTATTTACCATATGCAACATCGGTTTGTACTTCATTTCTTTTTCAAAAGTGGCGCTAATTTCCTTGAATGTTTTTATTTGAGCTGTCGTAAATTCTTTTTCGGTATGATCTTCCGAAGCCGCCATGTGTGAAAATAAAGAAATCGCTTTTAATTGTTTCAGTGTTTTTAATTTCTGTATTACATGATTTACATCAGATTCAAAAAACCCAAGTCTATTTAAACCTGTGTTGAATTTTATATGAACAGGGTATTCTTTTTTTCCTTGTTTTGCGGTTTCTTTCGCGAAAGCGGTAAATATCCGATCGTTATATAGACTCGGTTCCAAATTGTAGGCAATGGCATGTTTTAGGTTTACAACTTGCGGATGCAATACTAAAATTGGTTTGGTAATTCCGCCAGCTCTTAAGTACGCACCTTCTCGGATGTATGCAACGGCAAAATAATCGACATCAAGTTCATCTTGGAGGTATTTGGCAACTTCAATAGCATCGCTTCCGTATCCGAATGCTTTGACGACGGCTAAAATTTTAGTTCCAGTTTTTGTGATGGATTTTATAAACTTGTAGTTGTGTGCTAACGCCTTAAAATTAATTTCTAGGACAGATTCTTGAATGTGTAACATTATGGTAGTTAATTGTCTGATTGTTCATTGGGAATGATTTCATGAGCATTATCAACTTCAATCTCTTTCACAGATTCTTTAAGCATTGCTTTGTAGTAAGCAGCGCGACTCAGTGGTTCGTATTCGTCAGTTTCTCCAAGCAACACAAGATCGTCGCTTTTAGATTTTCTGAAACTATATTGTGCTAAGTTTCCTGTACGTGTACATACAGCATGTACTTTGGTCACATATTCGGCAGTTGCCATTAGTGCTGGCATGGGTCCAAAAGGATTTCCTTTAAAGTCCATATCAAGTCCAGCAACAATAACGCGGATTCCTTTATTGGCAAGATCATTACATACGGCAATAATTCCGTCATCAAAAAATTGGGCTTCATCTATTCCGACAACATCACAATTATCGGCAAGTAAGCGAATGTTTGCGGCGGCGGGAACTGGTGTAGAGCGGATTTCATTCGCATCATGCGATACTACTTTTTCATCATCATATCGAATGTCGACGGCAGGTTTAAAAATTTCTACTTTCTGCTTTGCAAATTGAGCTCTTTTGAGTCTGCGGATCAATTCTTCGGTTTTTCCAGAGAACATTGAACCACAAATAACTTCAATCCAACCAAATTGTTCTTTATGATTTACTGTATTTTCGAGAAACATTTTGTAATTTTCAAGTCGAAAACGAATTTATACTCGTTTTTGTAAAGGTGGAACAAATTTACTAAAAAACCAAAGGTTATACAACGACATTTAGTTTAAAAAGTTATGAAGAAAAAATTAGAAGGAGATTTAATAAGTATCGCACATCGAATCCTAAAGTTAAAGGGAAAAGAAGATGTAGTTGCTTTACATAAAGAAGCGAAAGAAGTTTTTGAAAAATTGTCAGTAATGCTATTTTTTGAAGAACAATTTAAAGATTCAGTACCAGATTATGCTGATTCTTCTTTTTTCCAAACGTTGGAAAATGTATACAATCATGATAAGGTAGAAAAGAATGCAGCAGAAGATGACATTATTCGTCATCATTTGGTTGCTGAAGATCCTGAGCAAGATGAATTGATAGAACCTTTAATGGAAACTATTAAAAATATGGTTGCCGAAATGCCTGAAGATAAAGAGCAAGAAACACTCGAAGATATTTTAGCAGATGTGTTGCCACAACCAACTTTTGTAAAGAGTGAAGAAGTAGCAAAAGAGATTGCAAAAGAAGTAGTGGTTGAAGCCGTTGCTCCAAAAGTTGAGGTTGTTGCCAAAAAAGTAGAAACGGTAAAAAGTGAAGAGAAACCAAAATCGTTAAATGATCGTTTGAATACAGGAATTTCTATTGGATTGAATGATCGTATTGCGTTTACTAAACACTTATTTGGTGATAATCAAGAAGATTATAATAGAGTAATTTCACAGTTAAATACGACAGCATCTGAAGCGGAAGCAAAGGACTTTATTTATAATATGATTAAGCCTGATTATAACAATTGGGACGGAAAAGAAGAGTACGAAACACGTTTTATGGAGATTATTGAACGAAAGTTTGCATAATTAACGTTATGCGAATACTGAACTTGATTCAGTTTCACATGAATAGATGCTGAATCAAGTTCAGTATCCATTCAGCGTCTTATTATACAATAACTATATTGGCAACGTTCATTTTTGTCTTGACACAAAAACGAACCAAAAAAGTCAAGACAATCTATAGGAAATTGCTATGCAACATTCGTTTATGCGCTGCATGCTTGAAGCTACGCTTTGCAATTCCGCTTTTCACTCATTGTTTCTGAAGATGGTCACTTTTACTTTTTGTGTATATATTTATTCTATCCGTCATGTAGAACTTTTTTTACACTGAGCAAAGTTGAAGTGCCTATATTCTATGTTCTCAAAATCTAATAATTAATATATACCCAACCTGTTTTTTCAGTGGTATTTCCTTGTAATTTTAGAATGTAAAAATAGGTTCCTGCTGGTAATTGTTGGTTTTTCTTGAAGATAACTGCTCCTTGGTTTGCTGTTCCATTCCAGTCGTTTGCGTAGTTTCGGGTTTTGTAAATAATAGTTCCCCAGCGATTGAAAATGATCAGTTCATTGTCTGAGAAGTGATCCAAACAAGCAATTTCCCAAACATCATTCACGTTGTCATCATTTGGAGAAAAACCACTCGGAATTTCTAAACAATCAGGTAATGTAAGTGCTTCCGCACTGTTATTTGTGATGTCTAAGTCAATTTCAGCTTGACTGATAATTTGAACAATATTTGTATAATCGTCAATATCGGTAACTGTGACCGTTACCGTCAATGTAGCCGAATTTCCCGCAGGAAGCGTCGCAATTGTCCATAATTGTGTGGTAGCATCATACAAACCTGTAGTTGTTATATGTGAAACATATTCGTAACCACTTGGAAGCAATTCTTCTATAACAATATTCGTTGCATCATCTGTACTGTTATTTGTAATCGTAATTGTAAATGCAATCGTTTCTCCAATAGAAGGCATTGGTGTATCAACTGTTTTTTCGATGCTTAAATCGACACAATTTACGATAGTTATATTCACAAGTGCTCTGCTAATTCCAGGGCAATTATTTTCGTTAATGACTTCAATTTCATACGAAGTATTTGTAGTAAGAATTGGGGTTTCAAAAGAAGTTCCTGTAAAGATAATTTGATCAGGATTTGAAGGTTCGTACCAATTGTACGTATACAAATCGTTTGGATTGTTGATGATTAATGTTGTTGCATTTCCGTTACAAATTTCGACATCATCAATGGTTACATCGACATCATTATGAATTTCAAAAACGCTGATTGACAATGTTGTTTCATCATCATCGGTAAATCCGTCATTTAAATCGTCACTATCAAAACTTGTAGCAACATCACTATCTAAATCGGGTAAGTTTGTAGCTGTAATTTCGGCAGTATTTTCATACTGATTTGTCACAATAGCATCTACATTTAAAATAGTGGCGACAACTTCTGCAGAAAATGTGTTGTTTCCAGCTGTAGCTGGAATAGAAATGTTTGAAAGTTCCCAAATTCCAGTAGCGTTTGTGTATGTTCCGCCTGAATTATCAGAAATATAACTAAAGCCTACAGGATTTAAAAAGTGTTCAATAGAACTATTAGCTGCATCATCAGGACCATTGTTTGTAATAGTTACTGTAAATGTAATTTCATCACCTTCACAATAGTCCGTTTGGTTTGCTGTTAAGGAAATTTCCAAATCGGCACTTGGTGGAAGCGGTAATACATTTAAGGTAGCAAAAACGTTGGTAGCATCAATATTATTTAAGTTTGAAAAATTCGTAAATTCATTCGTGTAAAAATCACTTGTAGCAGAAGTTACCAATACTGCAAAGGTACATTCGGCAACACCGTTTGGAAATACCAAATTGGCAACTCCGACAAAATCATCATTTATCAAACCGACAAAATCAGCAGTACAGCCATTACTATTTACCCAATATGGATCGCCTGCTAAGACAATTCCGTTAGGTAAATTATCGGTAAATGAAATACCCGATTGTGCCGCATTTCCGGGAATGTTACTAACTGTAAATGTGAGTAAGGAAGTTTGCGTTTCTAAAATTTCGTCAGGTGCAAAGCTTTTTTCAACTTGTGGAGAAATTACTTGTACACTTGAAATTGAAATGTTGGTACTTGGATCAAATTCTCCATTATTTGCAAGATCGGGTTGTACTTCGGCTACATTATTAAATGAACCTCCAAAATTTGGTGCAGTTACAGGAATTCGCAATTGAATTCTTGCTTCTGGATCTAACAACGGAATGATTCCATCAATGATATTTCCGTTTACATTAAATGTGCTAATACACGTAGCATTTCCGTTCGTAACTGTACATGTTGGTGTTCCTGTAATTGTAAATGCATTATTAACAATGGTACTAAATGCCGCATCAGTTGCTGTAGAACTTACAACGCTGTTGGTAATATCTACAATCCATTCAAAATTTGTATTGATTGGTACTGTTGGCGATGAAGGAAATGTTTGTATAATTAAATCTACGCAAGGAGTTAAATAACTGTTTGCAGCAGCTTCTTTTGTAATATCTAAATCTATCACAGTACTTGTAACACTATTGGTAACTCTGGTAACATTGCTTGAACATTCAGGTGTCCAGTTGATGACAACTTCAAACGTAACAGAACTTTCAGGTGGTAACTCCCAATTTTCACTGGCAGTAATTTCCCAAAAAACATCGTCTTCTGTAGTATAAGCAACTCCAATATTAGCATTTGTTACAGTAATACAATCAGCTGTTCCTGTAGTTTCAATACAATTTACAGATTGCAAAATAGCCGTTACATTATTGGTTTGTAGTACTGGAGGCGCTCCGTAAAAGTCACTAATTGTTAGTGGAATTGCTACTAAGTTATCATTTGTGGCAGTAATATGATAGGTAATATTTCCCCAAGGAATTGGCTCACTTTCAGAACCGCCTAACGGTAATACAGGATCTACTTGTGTTTTGGTCAATGTAAAATCTAAAGCATCTACACATTGGTCAGTTCCGGTTGCAACAGGAAGAAAAACATTTCCAAATTCATTATTATCATCAGGATTACAATCAATATGCTCTAACATATTAACTGTACTTCTATACGGAGAGGGAACAATAAAATCTACTGGGCAAATGGGTTCAATATAGCGAACGACAGTTCGGGTTACAATTTGTGCTCCAGACGGAATCATAAAATTTTGTACTTCCCAAAACTGTTGTGATGTCATTGTATCATATACAACATCTCCACAATTAAGTCCGCCAGTAGCACTGATACATTCTACAGATATAATTTCCCAAGGGTATCCCAGATTTTGTAAGTAAAAAAGAATGGTTGTATCTAAAGGGCCATGATTAGTTACCGTTGTTTCATAGGTTACCGTTTGATTATAGTCTGAAATAATAGCACTTCCTGGAGGATCTGTTTTAATGGTAAAAATAGATACATCTGTACACGGACATATTGTAGCAAACAGTAAGTCGGTTAGTTCAATATTTGAACTAACATCAGGAAGTGATGCATCTTCAAAACCTATTTTAGCAAAACTTCTTCCAACAATAAGGTCTGGAATTTCTCCACAATTTCCTTCAAAATAAGCATACGTTACACTAAATGTTACGCTTGATTGTGACGGGAAAATAATCGGGTTTTCATAAATATACATTTCCTGTGTTGGAATCACTACTGACGGATTCCCTACAGTTACACCTAAACTTGGTGGGCAAGCGGCTCCATTTGTTGTGTTAATACAAGAAACGGAAATCAATTGTACAAGTGCCGTTCCGAAAATAGCATCTGATTGTATGGATTGCGATAAGCTAAATTCGCTAATAGGATATTCAATAGTACTATTATTTGTAATTGTAACTTCAAAAGTAACCTGATCGCCCCAAGCGGTAATTCCAGTTCCAGATGACGGCGAAACTTGCTCATAATCTACTGAAAAATCGATCGGAATATTAGTAACATCCATTGAAACAATTGCAATATTACTATCGGGCATTGTATCGGTTGTTCCTGTTGGTGGAAAAATTTCGGCAGTAGTAGAAATTCCTCCCAAAGAAATAGGCGCTCTAACGTTAATTTGAATTTGTACGCTAGAACTTGTAGGCATATTGGGAAGTATTCCTGTAATGGTATCTGTACCAGTATCAAAAGCCAAATTTGACGCTAAATCTGCGCCGCCTAATGGATTGATACTTTGCACTGAAACAAATACTACGTTAGGATGCAATTGCTGTGAAAATGTAGCATTACTTACGGTATTTCCTGAATTACTTACGGTAGTTATATAGCTAAATTCTTGAAATAGAAAAACATTCGGAATTGTACTTCCGTTTGAATCAACGACTTCAATACTTACTGATAAATCAGTAGTCTGACTCCATAATGATGCAGATATTAATAAGAAAAATAGGTAAAAAAGTCGGTTCATATATAATAAATGATACGCAAAATGATAAAAGGTTGCGTATATATAACAATAAAGATAGGGTAAATAGGACTTATATTTTTTTAATAGTTACTTTTGAATCGAAATTTACTGATAATTTCAATTTCTAAAATTTTGCATTAATGAAACTTTACATCGTTCCTACACCAATCGGAAATTTACAAGATATGACCTTTAGAGCCGTTACGGTTTTACAAAATGTCGATTTGATTCTTGCAGAAGATACACGCACGAGCGGAAAGTTATTAAAACATTTTGAAATTAGTACACACATGCAAAGTCATCACATGCACAACGAGCATAAAACAACAGAAATGTTGATAAAACGTATGCAAGCAGGAGAAACATTTGCTTTAATAAGTGATGCTGGAACGCCTGCAATTTCTGACCCTGGGTTTTTGTTGACACGTGCTTGTATAGCAAATAATATTCCTGTAGAATGTTTGCCTGGCGCAACGGCTTTTGTGCCTGCGTTGGTGAATAGTGGATTGCCAAATGATAAATTTGTCTTTGAAGGGTTTTTGCCTGTAAAAAAGGGAAGACAAACACGATTTAACATCTTGGCGGAAGAAACGCGCACGATGATTTTTTATGAATCGTCACACAAATTGGTCAAAACCTTGGGACACTTTTGTGAATATTTCGGCGAAGACCGACAAGTTTCTGTTTCTCGTGAACTCACAAAACTCTACGAAGAAAACATTCGCGGAACCGCAAAAGAAGTATTAGCATACTATCAAAACAAACCACCAAAAGGGGAAATTGTGATTGTGGTTGAGGGAAAGGGAAAATAGCGATGAGGTTTTAGTAGTGAGAATTGAGGTAAGGTTTTTGAATAGTTAGATAATTTTACGTCAAGCTGAACTTGATTCAGCATCTCATTGAGTCAAGAAGCAAGAAGCTTGATGAAAAATAGTGCTTTCAAAGCACTTCTCGATACAAATTTGTTACACAAATTCACTCGAAGTGATGTTTATTTTCTAAGCAAATATGTATTATCAATTTGAGTAAAAGATTCAAAACCCAACACCAAAAAGCAAAGCGACCAAAAACCTAACAGCCAAATATCAACTCGCTTTCTCCAAAATCCCATACAACGAAAACACATTCTTATGGAGCATTCGCTTGGCTTTTTTAAACAAGTTCATCACAATACCTTTTTCTTGTTGTATAATCTGAAAAACGCTTTCAAGAACCTTAATATCTTTTGAAGTATACTTTTTCAAACACAAAATATAAGGTAAGTCATTTTTACTTGTCAAATATCGAACGCCAGCTTTAATTGCGGCTTGATGACCACGATCTTTTTTCACATCAATAATTGAAATTGGAATTGCTGTTTCTTCTTTTATTTCTTTCAATAAATCAAGCGTTTCATCTGTACTTCCGTTGTTTACAAAGCAAACATTCAATTTTGTTTTTTTAACAAACAGCTGTATAAAACGTTGTACTTCAATTGCGCTTTCATCATTACGGAATACTATTAAAATTCCAATCTTCATCGTGTCAATTATTTTAAGGTTTAGGGGAACTAGGGGAAACGTGTTATTTTTTATGTTTATGCGATTTCTAGATCTACATTTGAGTTGTTTTTAGCTGTAACTTTTTTTTTACCTCTGTACGACCAAGCAATTTGTCCTAACTGTCCAATAATTTTGATAGAATCTTTCATTGATAACTTTGAACCATCTGCGTGAATCCAACGTTTTAAAGGTTTCTCACACATCATTGCTCTCGCTTTATCCAATCCGAAATGTCTACGCATACGCATGAAGATTTCTACATCAAACAACCACTTTGTGATAAACTTCTTGTCAAACGAAAGATTAATTACATCTTTATGAAAAATCTTCGCACCACATTGTGTGTCTTTAAAATTCATCGATAAAATAGTTCTGATAATCAAATTGATTGTCAAACTGATAATTTTACGCGCAGATTCTTTCGTAATATTTGCGCCCATTCTACTAATTCTTGAACCGCTAACAATTTTAAAATCTGAATTTTCAATCGTAGAAACCAATTCGTCAAAATCAGCCAAATCGGTAGACAAATCAGCATCTAAAAACCCGATATAATCTAAATCTTCTTGCTGTGCCATGTGTAACATTCCTAAACGAACTGCTTCTGCTTTTCCGCCATTTTTCTCACAATCATACACCGCAATAAAATCTTCTCTACCTTTTTGTAAATTGTGCAAAACCTCTAGCGTTGCGTCTTTACTTCCATCATTTACAAAACACAAACGATATCCTGAGTTACGATCTACAAAATCTGTAAACTCTGTACTCAATAAACGTGCTGCTTCGTTATAACAAGGAATCACCACACCAACACATCGTTGTTGAATCATTACGGTATTTGTATTGGCAACAGTTTCCGTTTTTGGAACACCAATCAATCGTTTCACACGAGCACAAACTTCGTTTAAACTCAACGGTTTTTTCATATAATCGTTAATACCTAAATCAAAACCTTCAGTAATCATTTCATCATCTGTATTTCCCGATAAAACCATTACTGGTGTGTTATCTTTTTTGTCTTTTCGAATATGTTTTACGATATCCATTCCAGAAACGGCTGGCATATTCATATCAACAATTACTAAATCTGGTTGAAACGTATTGTACAATTCCATTCCTTTCATTGCGTTTGTTTCTGTGATTACTTCATATCCTAATTCGGTTAATCTACTTTCTAAAGGAATCAAAACTAATTTTTGGTCGTCAATAGCTAAAATTTTCATCGTGTATGTATTTAATTAGATTCGTATTATTTGAGTAACATTCGTTCGTATTTATATTGTTTTTCGAATGACTTACAGGTCAAAAGTAGGTTGGATTCGCTGAGAATTTTGACAGAAACACCTTAAACGGAACTATCTTTAGACGAAATGCAATTTGCTTTAGTCCAATTAAAAATTACACCGTTTATCTTTATTTCATCGAAAAAAGCTTTTTTACGAATTATAGAGTCTGTAAGTAAATGACTATATTTCTAGCAACGGTTTTTAATTATAATAAAAAGGATAGACTCTCATGAAAGAGACCACAAACAAACTATTACTATTGGCACTACTTCTCGGAGTTGTGTTTCACGGTACAGCTATCTTTTTCACACTCGAAACTACGTACGATGCACTAATCCATTTGTTCTTTGCCGATCATTATGCAAACAGTTGGTTTGAACCTTGGAACTACAAATGGTACACAGGTTTTACCGTAATGAGTTATCCGCCATTAGTACATCAATCTATAGGTGCGTTATCACTTATTGGCGGCTTAAAATTTGGAATGTTTACGGTTGCAATTATTGGAGTCATACTATTCATTACAGGCGTATATCGATTCTCTTTATTAATGACAGGAAACAAAAGAGTTGCAGGATATGCGGCTATTTTGGCGGTATTTTCATCTTCGTTTGTAGAAACTTTACACATCTTTGGGCAATTGCCAAGTATTGTTGGAATTTCAGTATTAATGCATGCCCTTCCGGAGATTTATCTCTGGCTAAAAACTGGCAAATACAAATACTTACTAACATCGCTTTCGCTGATTGCAGTGACGGTAACCTCACATCATGTAACGCCAATTTTCGGAATGATCTTTTTCATATTTCCATTAATCGGAATGGTCATTATGGATGCTTCTCGCGAACGTGTAAACACAATGAAAGAAGTTACATTGCTCGTATTTTGGAGAAACTTTTGGAAGCTTTTCAAACGCATTGTGAGTTTCGGAATGTTGTCATTAGTCATCATTGTCGGATGCATTTTACCATACTGGATCAACTCCAAAAACAATCCAATCACGCAAGTGCCAATTCCGCATGGTTCACGCGATCACTTCTTAGAAATCACTTCTTCAGGATTGGTTTTCTTTTTAATTCCTTGGGGAATATTACTCTTCTTATTACCATACATTTTCTATAGATACTACAGCAAACGTTACCTGTTTTTTGGTCTATCAATTACACTATTATTTGTGTTAGGAACTGGCGGAACAACGCCAATTCCGAGAATGTTATTGGGCGAAACCGCTTTCAATATCTTAACATTAGACAGATTTACCTTGTGGGCTTCTATCATGTCGTTACCGCTTTTTGGTGAATTTGGTTATCGTTTTGTGGAAGGCGATTTAAAAACATTTTTACAAGAAAAATTTGGCGCTGTATACCATAGAATTATAGGTGGCGGATTGGCAACGTTATTTGTCTTCATGACGATTTTTACAATGAGTTTGGGTTATTTCAGACCTTCGCAACCGCAAAAAATAAACATGTTACCCATTGTGAATTTCTTAAACCAAGATGATCACGATCAATGGCGATATTTAACGCTTGGTTTTGGCGATCAAATGGCTTGGTTATCGGCACAAACAAACGCACTGACGGTTGACGGAAACTATCATTCTGCACGACGTTTGCCAGAACTCACCACACGACCAATAGAACGTTTGGAAAACTCAAAATTTAAAGGCGTTGCCGGAATTGGTTCGTTACAACAATTCTTAACAACTCCCGAAAAATACAATCTAAAATATATCTTTTCAAATGATAAATTCTACGATCCAATTCTCTATTTCTGCGGTTGGCAACGGTTGCCACAATTAGAAAACGGAATTATGGTTTGGGAAAAGTTGAATGTTCCGCCACTTTCTTCCATTTTGCCGAAAGATGCCATTTCAACCTGGCAAAAATTGTTGTGGGGAATCATTCCGTTTCTCACAGTAATCTTAGCGTTTGTATTAAATATTCAACCCATATTTCTGAGGTATATTCAGCGAAAGCGAAATGATTCAGAAGCCTATTTACAATTCAATAAAAGCTATACAAAATTTTCTAGCAACATTGTAAAAGTGAGTCATATTTGGGCACTAATTTTAATTGGAATTCTAGCGTTTGGAACCTATCAATTCTATAT
Source organism: Kordia sp. (assembly GCF_965283645.1). Lineage (GTDB taxonomy): Bacteria > Bacteroidota > Bacteroidia > Flavobacteriales > Flavobacteriaceae > Kordia. The sequence continues at coordinate 3,305,221 of NZ_CBDIPG010000001.1, forward strand.
CAAAAATGATGCGCAACGTTCGCCTGAAAATGTAGTAAAAGCCTATTACGATGCTTTAGATTTCAAACAGTTTGAAACCGCACACAGTTTTATCAATCCAGAAAATAAACTAACAATTGCACAATACATGTTAGAAATTTCGTCTACAGATGGATTGTTAAGTTCGTACGCAAAACTAGACGCGATAGAAACTGAAATTAAAACGAAAACGGATAGTTTGGCAACGCTAAAAGTTAGCACAAAGTGGATTACACCATTAGAGAAAATTGAAAAAACAGCTTATAAAACGGTTATAAAACGTGATGGAAAGTGGTTTTTAGAAGCAGAAATGGTAGAAGCCGATTTGCCTCCAGATCAATTGTTCTCAAATAATAAAACTGCCTATTTCAATCATGGAAGACGACGCATTACTACCGAACAAACCTATCATGAAGATGTATTGAAACAACCTGTTTTAGAAATTATTTCGGCAAAATTAGTCAAACATAACGGACATTACGCCATTGTAGGCGAAGTGCAAAACATAGACAATGTGCCAGCTGATGTGGTGCTAAAAGGAACGTTGTACAACGACGAAAATGTAGAATTGGCAACCTACAACGCAAAATACCACATGAAGCATAAATTGATGCCGAAAGAAGTGACATCGTTCCGAATAAACTTTGAAGGAATTGCGTGGTCCAAAACACAAGATTCCATTCCAGAAACCTTCAATCCAGACGAATTTACGCCTGTGGAATTAACTGATACGCCAACAAAATTCAACTTGCAAGCCGCAGGAAATGTTTCAGGTTCCGATTTGTACAAAAACATCGTACTGAGCGATTTAAATATTAACCCAAAAACAATCGACGGAAACTTATTTAATAGTGGATTGCAAGAAATTACGGTTCCGCAATTATTAATCACATATTATGATGAAAACAAACAACTTTTGTGGGTTGATCATCAGTTTTCAGACAAAGGAATTCGTCAACAACGGAAACAACCGTTTCGTTATGAAATTGCAGGAAATGACACGATAAAAATCATTAGTACAAACATGGAAAACTGTTATGTAAACGGTTTGCCAAACGAAGACATTTCTGCCAAAATACTATCAAACAGAAAACAAATCAACGTGTTACAAAAAATTTCGCATCCAATATACAGTTATGTGAAAATTGAAATGAACGCGTATATCGGAAACCCAAAATGATGAACTTTAAATACCTTTTATATTGCTTTTTCTTTTTTGCGTCAAGCGCGAACGGATTCAGTACGAGCACAACCGAAACAATTCAGCTAGAAACTTCCGAACGCGAATTTACGGCTGGTGAAACCATTGTATTGACATTTTCGGGAACGCAAGATGCTTCCATTATGTTGTATTGCGCCAATAGTTACGGAACCACGTTGGTTTCTCCAAAAGCGGAAAATAATCAATTGCAGTATACGATTCCAACACAAATTAGTAACAAAATCGGAATTGTCAACTGGAAGCTTTTAAGCACTAACAATTCACTTTCAGGAACATTTACTATTGTTTCGCAAGCAATACCAGTTGCTATGGAAACTTATGTTGGTCCGCCAAGTATTGCGGCTGGAAACAAAGATTATACGATGTTAGTGGTGATTCCAACAGATGCTTTAGACAATCCTGTAAAGTCAACTACACAAGTGAATTTACAACGTCAGTTTTTGTCAGATGAAAAAGAAGAAACGATTCTGACGAAAAATCTAATCGCATATCAAAATATATATTCGCCAACAGAAAGTGGAAGAATGTTATTAGCAACCGAATGTTTAGGCTTGAATTCTAAAGAATATACAGTAAACGTTTTGCCTGCCATTTCTACAGATTTTGAAATTTTTGCCAAACGATCACACGAATACGCAGATGGAAACCAAATCACGACGTTTACGACTTCGGTTTTAAAAGATGAACACAATAATGTGGTCAGCGATGGAAGTTATGTAGAATTCTTCATCACAAATACTGATGGAAACATTTTAAAAACTGCAGGAACGACTATTGATGGTGTTGCCACTGCAAAAATGATGCATCCTGATCATGCAGAAACCTGGAGCGTAAAAGCGTTTGTAACTGGAATTTCGGAGAGTAACACAATTTTGCTCACGTATAAAAAAGTGATTGAAGACTTTACGATTACATTCTCAAAAAACAACAGAAACATTGAAGTTGGTCCGTTAAAAAGCTTTATGAATCAACTCATTCCTGATGGTTTGCAAGTGAAATTGATCGTTTCTCAAAATGGAAAAATGATCAAAACCTATCTAAAAGAATCGCGTGATGGTTTTGTAAATTTTGAATTGAATCCAAACATTTTTAGCAACGGAAATTACGATCTAGAAATCTTAACCGCAGGAATTACAAAAACAATTAAAAAGAAGAAACTATGGTAAAAGCAGACAAAAACATCATGCGTGGACTCTTAGTGTTTTCATATATATTCATCATTTCTATGCTGATTTTCTTAATTAGTAGCTCGTTTAGTTACCTAAATACGGGCGCAGACAGAAGCAAAATGTTGCATACGGAAGTTAAAAAAGCGGAAGTATATCTTCCAAAAATGGTTTGGACAGATGACGGAAATGAAGGTAGAAAGCTAGATGCGCAAACACTCGCAAAAATTGAAAACGATTACCTAGACGCTTGGTATGTTAAAAATATGGCGTACAAAACCAACTCGACAACAGGAATTGATGATTTTTATACGGATAACGCGCGTAAAAATATTTTTGCTTTTATAGAAGACAATAAAAAACAACAGATTTCTGTAGACGCAACAACACTTTCACACGAACCGAATATTGAATTTTTTAGTGAAGACGGACAACTTATTGTGTTGAAAGATGAAAATGTAGTGGAATACAAACAAGTCTATAAAGATGGGAAGTTTGTGATGGAAACGACGGAAACTGCCAATTATAAAGCTATTTTATTACTGGAAGACGGTTTTTGGCGCGTACGTCATTTGGTGAAAGAAAGCGTAAAAGCGCAAGATAAAACTCCAGCAACGAAAACAGTTTCAAATCTAAATATAAAAGGAATTAATTACTATCCGCAAGCAACGCCTTGGGACATGTTTGGTGATCAGTTTGATATGGAAATTATCAAAAATGACTTTGATATTATGAAAAATGCTGGTTTAAATACCATTCGAATTTTTGTGCAGTATGAAGATTTTGGCAAAGCGAATGTAAACCAAGATAAACTTGAAAAACTACAACAAGTTTTAGATGTTGCCGAAACCAAAAAACTCAAGGTTGTATTGACACTTTTCGATTTCTACGGAAACTATGATGTATTAGATTGGACCTTGACGCAACGACATGCAGAAACGATTGTTTCTAGATTTAAAAACCATGATGCAATTTTGGCTTGGGATATTAAAAACGAACCAAATTTAGACTTTGAATCACGTGGAAAACAAAACGTTTTGGCTTGGTTAGAAAGTATGATTACGCTTGTAAAATCAATTGACGACAAACATTTGATAACTATTGGTTGGTCCAACACGGAAAGCGCACATTTGCTACAAGATAAGCTCGATTTTGTGTCTTTTCATTACTACGAAGATAAAGCTAATTTTGAGCAATCGTATATAGATTTAAAAGCAAAAGTTCCCAACAAACAAATCGTTTTAGGTGAATATGGACTTTCGTCGTATGGCGGATTTTGGAAACCTTTTGCGGGATCAGAAAAGAAGCAAGCAACGTATTACAAAGAAATGCAGCAAGTGCTGAAAGTGCAAAATATTTCGTATTTGGCTTGGACATTGTATGATTTTGAAGACATTCCGAGTTCGGTTGTTGGGAATCGTCCTTGGCGAACGAATCCACAGAAAAAGTTTGGGATCATTGATAAAGATGGGAAGCGGAAGAAGGCTTTTGAGATTTTGATGGAGTGATATTTATACTTTCAAAAACTACTAATTTATGTAATAAAAAGTCTCATAACAAAAAAACATGTACTTTATTTTGTATTTTTGGTACATATAACGCAGATACGAGACAAAATGCACCAAGTAAAAAGCCTTGATAAGTTACCACCAAAAAGCGAGAAAGTAGAGACGTTAAAAATTTTTAGGCAATTAAGTAAATCATCAAAATCTTTAGGAGAATTAAAAGGAATTGCCCAAACGATACCTAATCAAGAAATGCTTATAAATGCTGTTGTGCTTCAAGAAGCAAAAGATAGTTCTGAAATTGAAAATATAATTACTACACAAGACGAATTATATAAAGCATTAACAACTACTGAAAAACAAGTACCAGAAGTAAAAGAAGTTATAAATTATAGAAAAGCAATTTTTTTAGGATATACTTTATTAAGTAAACAAGGTTTTTTGAGATTAAAGGATATTGAATTTTTACAGAAAACAATTATTGAAAACAATGCAGGAATTAGAAATATTCCAGGAACTGTTTTAAAGAATGATAAAACTGGCGAAGTAGTATACATGCCTCCACAAGACAAAGAACAAATATTAGATTTATTAGGTAATTTCTTGGAATATTTTAATTTGAAACAAGAAGATTTCCCTCCATTAATAAATTTAGCAATATTGCATTATCAATTTGAAAGCATTCATCCTTTCTATGACGGAAATGGACGAACAGGCCGCATACTTAATATTTTGTATTTGATAATTAATGATCTTCTAGATATCCCAATTTTATATTTAAGTTCGTACATCAACGAAAATAAAACTGATTATTACCGACTTCTAAATAAGGTAAACAAAACGGATGAATGGGAAGAATATATTTTATATATCCTAAAAGCAATTGAGGTAACGGCGAATAGGACGATAAACAAAATAAGTACTATTAATGAATTACTTTTTGAAACTATAAGAATAGTACAAATAAAATTACCGAAAACATACAAAAAAGAACTTATTGAATTACTATTTGAGCAACCATATTCAAAAATTGAATACGTAGTGAAAAAACTAAATGTTGAAAGAAAAGCAGCATCGAGATATTTAAATAAGTTAGAGAAAATAGGAATTGTAACTTCTAAGAAAATAGGTAGAGAAAAAATTTATATTAATGATAAATTAATTGAAATCCTTAAAAAGCATTAAAATCCACCAACTCCTTCAAAGAAACTTCCAAAGCATTGGCAATTTCTAACAAGGAATAAATAGTTGGGTTCACTTTTCCATTCTCTAGTTTTTCAATCGCTTGTCTGTCTTTATTACAAGCGCGCGCCAAATCAGATTGATTCCAACCTTTCTGACTTCGTAATTCAACAATACGTTGACCAATTTTCTTTTTTAATTCTTCTTTATTCACAAAAACAAATGTCAACTAATTATACGACAAAAATATGAAGAAGCATAGAATTTTAAAAATACACAACAAGTTTCAGTTAAGAGCTTGGAATAACAATACGATTGTACCAGAGATTAAGTTTCAAATCGGGATATAAGGTTGTGATTGAACAACAGCAACATAAATTGGTGATTACGTTGCAGAAGTGATTTTGATTTTCTGTTGTCATTCCTGCGAAGGCAGGAATCCATAGTACTTCAAAGTGGATTTCGCATCAAGTGCGGAATGACAAAGACGATTCGATTTAACTATCAGGATGATTAATAAACCTTCGTCGTACTAAACTGTGTACAGAACTTGTCGAAGTACAGTATCAGATAAGAGTGAGAAAACAATTTAAAATTCAACATCTAACATTTAGAATAAAAAAGAACAAGTCTAACAGCTAACAGCAGAGCAATTTAAAAGCTTTCCTTCAATAATCGCTTCAAATTCCTGCAAATACATATCCGTAATGCGTTCCATAGGAAATGCAGTAGCAGCTTTGTAATTGGCGTTTCCGAGCGAAATTCTATACGTTTCGTTTGTTACAATTGCTTCAATGGCATTTGCTAAACTGTTTACACTTGTAGGTTCGAAAAATTCACCTCTGTAACCTTCATCTTTAACAAGCAACGCTAAATCGCCTAAATCTGGCATCACAACTGCTTTTCCGTAACTTCCCGCTTGGTGCAAAACGCCCGAACTTCCCGTTGTAGACGTATACGGAAATACTACAACCGCACTTTCTTGGAATAATGGTGCGACATCAGCTTCTTCCACATACCCTGTAAATGTCAATTGTGAAACGTGCTTGTATTGTTCTTGTACGTTAGCCAAATAGCCTGGCACATTAGGGTTATCGGTTCCTGCAATGACAATTTCTAAATCTAAACCTGAAGTTTTGCGAACTTTTTCCACAGCTTCAATCATAGCTTCTACTTTTTTATATGTTCCAAACTTTCCAAATGTCATTATTTTTAATGGTCCTTTCGGTAATTTGTAAGTTGGATTCTCTGGAATTTCAAACGTTCCGTGCGGAATCATTTTTACATTATCGGCTACATATTTTTCTTGTAATACAGCTACATATTTTTGCATGGTTACTGCAACTGTGTCTGCTTTTAACAATAATTTTGTTAAGCTTGTTCCGATGAAATTATATGCTTTTTGTAAGATTTTATTTGAGGTGAATCCGGCACTTCCTAAATCAACTTCTTCTAAGATATTGTGCAATAACACAATGTTTGGAATGTTTTTTAGGGAACAAATCCAAGGAAGCATCAAACCTAAAGCGGCCGCAATTTTTTTGTCGCCAAATTTCATGAATTGCAAGTTGAATAAAACCGCATCAGGTTTTGTCTGATTGATTGTTTTGGTGACTGAAAAGATGTTTTTGTAACTGTTAAATTTCCAGCATTCTTTTACTGTAATTTTACAACCGTTTTCTGAGAAGTTCAAATCTTTTGCTTCTGGTGTTGCATCTGTTAACAAAATGATTTCCGTAATGTTTTCCTTCTGGCGAAAGCTCTTTACTAAGTGATATGCGTATTCGTTTAAGGTTACTTTACTTGGTGGATATGCTGTTACAATTGCTAGTTTCATGATGTGCTTGTTTTTAATTATAGTACAAATTTGCATTTTAAACCTGTGAAAAATAGACGAGTTGTGTTGAAATGCAATTAGGTTTCGGTGAAAGGAAAGAGTGTTTAGATTTGGTTTTTTTGGAGATTAAAGATTTTTAGAATCAGGATTCAGGGTTTTTTCTGATGTCATTCCTGCGGAGGCAGGAATCCATGAATTTTCAAAGTAGATCTCGATACAATTTTCTATCGAAAATCACTCGATCTGACGGTTTTATAATACAATAGTTTATTACTGAGCGAAGTCGAAATAGAATATCACACAAGAGAGCGAAAACAATTTAAAATTCAACATTTAGAATTTAACACGATAAAAAGCGTCTAAAAGCGAAGCGATCTATTTTTATTTTCAAAGAAGAAAAAAGTCAACTGTACAAGCAATAATAAAACCATGGCGATGATTTGTACATGAACTACTTGTGCCAAGCTTTCATGAAAGAAAACGACCAATACAACTTGAAGCATTCCGCAGCTACCAGAAAGCACTACAGGAATGTATTTGTCTAAGGATAAATAGTAATAGGCAAAGATATTTGAGATGGCGAAGATTCCAGTTGCCAACGCATATTTCCATAATAATGGCGTAATTTCTAAATAACTTTCGCCGAATAAAATGTATACAATTTGTGTTGGGAAGAGTACACAACTTATAATAATTGTTGCGGCAATTCCTCCAATGTAACCTACATATTTTAGTAAAATAGGAACCGTATCTTTTCCTTCTTTTTGCAGTTTTACCACAGTTGGAAGTAATAACATTACAAACATCCAAGCAACAAAATATACAACACGCCCGATTAGAGCCAATGAAGCATATAAACCTGCGTCATACGATTCAAAATAGTGTTTTACTAATAGAATATCACTGTTGTTAATGATGATTTGTGTGAGTTCGTAAAAAGCAGTAATGATAAAGAAATTACGAACCAATGTACGTTGTGTTTTACTTAGTACGTTTACTGATTTCCATGAAATATTCTTCAAATCAAAAGGAATCAATCCGCACAGAAAAGAAGCTAAAATTCCCAAAGAAATAATTAGAGAAGATTCAATTTTGAGGAAATACAATAGTGCTAACGTTATCAATAATCTACTTACCATTTCGGCTTGATAGGTTACAGAAAGTGACACTAATTGTTGTTTCCCTTGAAAAATTCCTCTGTTGATACTCATAATAAAATACAATGGAATTCCAACTCCGAACGCGACAAACATACTTGAAGTTGAGGTTTTGAAAAATGTTTGCAATTCGCTTGCAAAAAGGACAATCAAGATTCCTAAAATGATTCCTGTAATGATAGATTTTTTGTACATGTTTGTAGCAAAAGCTTTGAAAATACTCGCTTCAAACACTACTGAAAATTTAGCCGTTACCAATTGAAATGTCATAGCAACAAACGATAATACCAATAAAAAAGTAACCAAAACGGCGGCATCTGCAAACTTTTCAGGTCCTAAAAATCGACCTAATAGTAAATTGTAGACATAGTTTCCGCCATTCACTACTATTCCACTTAGCATAAAGATATGTGCTGTAGTAAGGTTACTCTTTATTTTTTTTGTGATTGCGATCATGTTTTTGTGTTTCATTTGCATCTCGACTGCGCTCGATGTGACATTTTAGATAAATTAATAACATATTTTAGTTTGAAAGTATCTCAATACTAAAATCTCAATTCTCAATACTTATTAAGCAACTTGTGAGCAGTTAAAATCTTGGTAAATGTCTTTGCAACCATTTCCGATTACAGAAAACATTTTATGATTTCTAAGAGCAATTGCTGTTAACGTTTTAATTCCTGCTAAGCCATCATAATCTATTTCGGTTACGCCATCAATATTTAATACTACATTTTGCTGTTGTTCAATGATGTATTTGAAGTGATTCATAAATGATGTTGTTGTAGCCGAATTTAATTGTCCATCTACTAAAAAAGTTCCGTTTTGTTGTGTGATTTGTAAAGCCATTTTTAATTGTTTTTGTGATTAATATTGATACAAATATCTTTGAAATGCTATGAAAATAGGCGTGTTGTCGGTGAAATTCAATTTACTTACGATGAATGATCGGTAGCTTATGCTTACCTTACAATTGTCTAAAATCAAGATCATGAACACAAAATATTTATTACTTTTTTCGTTTCTATTTATATCTCTTTTTTGCTTCTCTCAGAATATGAAAGAAGGATTTACATATTTGGAAACAGGAAAGTATCAGCAAGCCGAAAATTTCTTTAAAACTGTCTTAAAAGAATATCCAAATAATAAAACAGCACGTTTGTGTTATGGTCGTGCGGTTGGACTGAATGGCAATTCGGTAGAAGCGAAAAAAATATTTTCAAGCTTAGTACAAGATTTTCCAAACGATTTTGAAGTGAAGTTGAATTACGGAGAATCGTTATTATGGAACAACGAGTTTAATCTCGCGAAAGCGTATTACCAAAAATTAGTGATAGAAAACGCCAAAAGTTTTCCTGCATTATTAGGTTTTGCAAATACGTTGTCGAACTTAAAAGAATATGAAAAAGCATTGGTGTATGTGAATAAAGCATTGGACGTTTCTCCTGGAAACCCAAACGCACTAACGTCTAAAAAGTATATCTATTTAGGATATGCGTATCAAAAACAGCAGTCGCAACAATATACTGAAGCTGAAAAGTTGTTGCAAAAATGTCTATCGCTTTTCGCGAATGATAAAGACGCATTGTTGAATTTGGCAAATTTATATTTAATTATGAATGAATTGGACAAAGCAAAAGCAACCTATGATACATTGCTTGAAAGTTCAAAAAACACTGAAGATAAAGTGATTGTTTTGAACGGTTGGTCGTTGGTTTCACATTTAAAAGGAAAAGAAAAAGAAGCACTAAAAACGAGTCAATTAGCTTTTGATAGTTTGAACGATGCAACTGGCGCTTCTGTTACGCAACAAACGACAGAACGTTATATTCAGGCATTAATTTGGAATAAAAAATATAGCAAAGCAACAGGTTTGATTGATGAATTAATGAAAAAACAACCGAACGAAAACTGGGTTTTGGCATTACGTGCAACATTGAATGTGTATAAAAGTAATTTTAAAAAGAGTCTGGCAGATTACAATCAGATTTTAGCGAATGACTCTACTTCGTTTGATGGAAACTTAGGAAAAGCCAATGTTTTAAAAGCGTTAGGAAAGTATGATGAAGCATTCACTTCCGCAGCTAATACACTGAAATTTTACAATAATCAGAAAGATGCAACAAACTTTATCAAGCAATTGCAAATGAAGTTTACGCCTTTTTATGAAGGAAAAGCGTCGTACACATTTGATAATGGTGATAACGAAGCGTTTTCGGTTCAAAATAGCGTAGAATTTCCACTTTCAACACGTTTGAAACTACTCGGAAACTACAATTACCGAACTACCAATAATACCGTAACCAATAACAAAGCGACTTCCAACGATTTTTCTGCTGGTTTGGAATATCAATTATTGCCAACAGTAACGTTTAAAGGAACTGTTGGAATTACGTCTGCTAAAGCTGAAACCAACGATTTTACACAGTTGTTGACAGATTTGTCGTTGAATATAAAACCATTCAAACTACAAACCTTGGATATTGGTTATAAACGTGAAATTCAGAGTTTCAATGCTGCTTTATTAGATCGTGAAATTGTGCAAAACAACTTGTATGCAAATTATAATGTGAGTACAAATTTCAATTTGGGTTGGTTTACACAGTATTTTTATACAGCTCAGAATGATGACAATTCTAGACATTTATTGTTTACGTCTTTGTATTATAATATTTTGAGCAAACCATCTTTAAAAGTAGGCGTAAACTACCAATACATTACGTTTGAAAAGCAAGTGCCTAGTATTTATTTCAGTCCAGAGAAATTCAACGCTGGCGAAGTATTCTTAAACTTGATTAAAGATGAAGCTGTTACAAAGCCAACCGAATGGTTTTACGAACTCACGGCTGCGACAGGTTTACAATATATTGAAGACCAGGAACGTCAAAGTACGTACCGTTTTCAGGGGAAATTAGGGTATAAATTCTCCGATCGTTGTTTGGTCAATGTTTTTGGAACACGCAGTAATATTGCTTCTGCAACTGCCGCCGGATTTACGTTTACGGAAGTTGGTGTAAGGGTTAAGTGGTGGTTTGGAGGGAAAAATGTTTTGAAGACAGGAAATTAGTATTTTCTTATAATATCGTTTCGTTTATTTCGTTTATATTTGTACTGTACAACAATACAAATTACTATGGAATATCTACACGACATACGAAAGCCTTCAAAAAAAGAGCAGATTGCCGCAATGGAATCCTATAATGCGTTAGCTGCTACTTTGGAAGAACTACATTCAGAAAATCCAGAGATAGAAATAGAAGAAACTACCGAAAAAATTAAAATACCTTTAAAAGCGCTTAAACTTCTAGCGCAAATATTAAAAGCAACAAGTCAAGGAAAACCAATTTCTGTTGTTCCTATAGCAACTGAAATGACTACACAAGCGGCGGCTGAATTGCTAGGTTGTTCACGTCCACATATAGTAAAACTTCTTGAAACAGGTGAAATTCCATTTACAAAAATTGGCAGACATCGGAGAGTGAAGTTTGAAGATGTTATGAACTATAAGAAAGCAATGAAACAACAACAAGAACAACTTCTTATTGATATGATGAAGTCTGATGAAGAATTAGGTTTGTATGGTTCATAGTGTTCGTTATACCGCAGTTCTTGACACCAATATTATATACCCAATAGAAATAAGAGATTTATTATTTTGGTTTGCACATTTAGACTTGTTTACGCCTAAATGGAGTGCGCATATTTTTGATGAATGGGAAAGTGTTATGAAACGAAAAGAAGTCATTCCATCAGAAATTAAAAGAAGAACGAATATTGCCAATTTAGCTTTTCCAGATGCTCTAGTTCATAACTATGAATCGTTGATTTCGGGTTTAACATTACCTGATGAAAAAGATCGTCATGTACTTGCGGCGGTAATTAAAACGAATGCAAATGTAATTGTGACTAACAACCTCAAAGATTTTCCAACACCATATTTGGCTACTTTTGGTTTGGTTGCCAAATCTGCCGATGATTTTATAGCCGACATTATTGACTTGAATCATGGCAAAGCTAAAGAAGCTTTTCTGAAATTGGTATTAAATAGAAGAATCCCTGATTTAGATGAATTTGAAGTTTTAGATAATCTAAGAAAAAATGGATTGAATAATTCTGCGGACTATTTACATTCGTTGCTATAGAAGTTACTTTAGCTTTTAACAACAAAAAGACAAAAGAATCGCTCCTTTTGCCTTTTCTAATTAACCAAAATAATTATTATGAAAAACTACCTCACTCTATTGAACTATTAATTTTATGGTTTTATAGGTTTGTTTAGAACCTGTTATTTTACAGAAATACAATCCGGAACGCAGGTTATTTCGGTTTAGGGGGATTTTGTTCTGACCGTTTTCAGTTGTAATCATTGCCTTGTAAACTATTTTACCTACTTGGTCAAAAACAAGTAACTGTGCGTTCTCGGATTGCGTTGCTGTAAAGTGAATGTTTGTATGTGTCGTCATCGGATTTGGAATTGCCGAAGTGTGTTGTATTTCATTTTCAAAATTTGTGATGCTTAATGTACCTTCTGTAGAGAAAAATACTTGTGATATATCCATTGTTTTGCTAACCATTTGACCATTTTCAGAAGCCATTGTGAATACAATTGTTACCACATCATTTAGTTCGATGTCTTCACCAGTTGTTGAAGTAAAACTTGCTAATGGAATGTTGAATTCTTGCGCTGTATCTGTTAATGAAATGGTAGTTTTGTGTTGCGCTTCCCAATCAGAAATGCTTGCTTTTACGAATGTGATTTCTACGTTTCCTGTTCCACTTGCTGTTAAGTTAAATGTTTCATAACCAGTTACATCAACAGCTTTAAATCGTGGTGTTAACGCTCTGTACGCGGCAACATATGTACTTGTGGTTACATGTAGAGAAACGTTTCTTTCTATTGGAAATACAGCTGCATCAAAGTAGTAGTCATTTGGAGAAACTGTGTAATCTAATACTGTTGTACTTGCTTGCGAATCGTCAATTCCCCAAGGTCCATCAGACATAAATAAATCGTCAGGCGTTGCAATTCCGTCTCCAATTCTGAATCCGATATCAAATAAGTTCCCTGTTGGTACTTGTAAGTTGGTAATATAGTTTCCGCTTATGTCTAATGTTGCTGTTGTATTGTCAAAATCACCTGTTTCTGTCGTTCTAAAACCTGCATCAAAACTTATGTTTTCTGTAGCATTTGTGTTTACTATTTGTAAATCTAACGCGCCGTTTTCATATTTTCCTTTTCTTACAAAAACGGTTGGTGGCGTTGATAAATCATAGTCTGAAATTGGTTTTTGAACGTTTATTAAATTCAATACTTCTTTTCCTAAGAGATATAAATCATCTAGTGAGTTTGACCAAATTTGAAAGTTGTAAAAAGTAACATCACTTTCGTACCTGTCTAAATTCCAGTGACTTTCTACTTCAAAATTTGCTTCGTTATTAACAACTTTCGCCGAAAGGCTTAACACAAATTCTACGGTATTATCTGTATTTCTGATTAATGATTTTATAAATTGTTGTCCGTTGATATCAATGGTTGATACTGAAATTAATTCCGCGCCCAACAAACGATCACAAATATATTTTGTATGCTCATATACACCATTTTCTGTTTTTAAAGCAATGATTGAAGCAATAGCAGTATTATTTCTCATATAATCCACCGAGTAAATTTCTGTTGCGTTTGTAATTGCAACTAAATCTGCTGGTGTCGATTCTATAGCTTGGTCTTCGTTGATGATATCTAACGGAATAAAATCTTGTAATGTGAAATCATTTTCGCTCGTTTCGGCATAAAACTGTGATTTTGTTACACGTGGTGCATTGTTTTTATCAAAAGTGAAACTTGTTTTTGCTCTGTTGTAATTACGTTTGTTAATTGCATCTGACAATCGTCCATTACTTTCTAAACCGCCTTCGTTTCCTCCAGAAGTTTCAGGTTCAATTACATCACATTCGCCATAACCAGAACATGAAGGATCTTGACAATCTATTAAACCATCACCGTCATCATCAATTCCGTTATCACAAATTTCTTGCAAAACGGGCGCCGTAGGACAACGCGCTCCATCATTACTTGCGCTTGAAGGTCCAAATGCAAATAAGTTAGAAATCATTCCATTACTACCATTCAAATCTTGAACCGCCTGTATTACATAAATTGTTCCTGTTTCATTGGCTGATACGTAAAAACGTCCTGAAAGATCAAAATATACAGCGCCATACGTATAGCTTAGTCCTGACAAGATTGGCACAACTCCTAATGATTGTACAGCATTCGTTGTTGGGTCAATTCGATATAATCGATTAGAATTTTTTTCAATGGTATATAATTTATTATCGACAGCATTAAACGCCCAATCATGAATGTTGATGTTTTGCGATAAAGTTTCAGTTCCTAAATGTTCTGTATATGTATCAGAATCAGGATTTATATCAATTTTATAATAGGTTGTTCCGCTACCTTTTAAATGGTATACGCCGTTTGCGCTTACATCACCAACATATCTGTTAGAAGATGGCAATTCGTCTACATAAAAAGAAGTTGTTTGAAAATCTTGTCCAATACGAACAATTGTTTTTGCTGGCGAATTTAACGATCCCCAAATAAAACCATCTGCAGGATTGTATGCCGCCGCATTGATGCTTCCTGGTGTAATGTTTTCGGCAACTAAATACGAGTTTCCAGAAGCTAAATCTATTGAGTATACATCATTGTACTGAAACAAATATGCATCGTAGACACAGTTGAAAGGATCGTCTTGAGCGTTGCTGCAAATTGCTGTAAATATGCTTAAAAGTAGTAGTATTTTCTTCATGATATTATTTATTTATATCACAAAACTAGCAACTGAGAACTGCTAAAAACTTAATCGACGGCGCGATCAGTTTATGTGTAGACGAAATGCAATTTGCTTTAGATTAACTTTTTTTGGAGCGATAGATTGTTAGAGTTTTGGACGTGCTTTGTTTTTGGAATGTTAGTTATTTTGACGTATTTCCATTACTTCAATGTATAAAAGCTATTTGTTAATATTGAAACAGATTACTTGGTCATTCTTCCTCGCAATGATAAGAAGCTTCTAACAGCGAAGCGATCTAAAATCCAACAGCGTCAGCGGTCTTAAAGCAACGCGATCTAATTTACAGTAAATCGAGTCGTTTCATAAGTTCAGGGCGTTTAGAACGACTTACCGGAATCACGTCTTTTTTGATTAATACACTATTGTCTTCAATATCAATGATTTTTTTGAGATTGATAATGTATGAACGGTGAATTTTTAAGAATAACGTATCAGGCAGTTTTTCTTCTATTTTTTTTAAGGTAGAATGTACTGTGTAGTTTTTGTCTTCCGTTTTAATATGAATGTAATCGCCTTTTGCTTCAACCAAATAAATACTTGGAATGTCAATTTTTATTAAACGACGATCAATGTTGATGTAGAAATCATTTTCAGGCGTAGTTTCTGCCTTTTTTTCTTCTGTTTTGGTCGCAATTAATTGTTGTTTTTTAGCTTTTTCAATCGCCATTTTAAAACGATCAGTGGCAACAGGTTTTAATAAATAATCTACAATACAGTCATATTGAAATGCTTCAATTGCAAATTTCGGATCGGAAGTTGTCAGTACAATACTTGGCGGATTTTTTAAGGTTTTTACAAAGTCAAATCCTGTAAAATCGGGCATATGAATGTCTAAAAAGATGAGGTCAACTTCATTTTCATTTAAATATTTAATAGCTTGCATTGCATTAGGAAATTCTTCTAAAACATGTAAAGAATCAATTTCATCACAAAGTGTTTTGATAATCGTTCTTGCCAATTTTTCATCATCAATAATAATACAATTCATAACATTAAATAGTTTTTATATACTCCGTAATTGTAGTTAAAATTTGTTCAAATTCTTCAACACCATCCATCTTTTTTTCACGCAAATTGTGTTCGTATGTATTTGCCAATTCATAACTTTGTTCCAGCCCTAAAATACTAATTTTGTGCTTAAGTCTGTGCACATTTTCCTCAATTTTTTTGTAATCTTTTTTGTCTAAACTATCATGGTAATCTTGTTTTTCATCAGGAAATTCCGTTTTAATAACGTCAATAAGTGTCTGTCTTATAGCAGCATCGCCACGTGCAAGTTGTTCAATATAGGTTAAGTTTGGCTGTTCCATTTTTTATTTTTTTAGAGTAAAATAAAAGGTTGATCCTTGTGTTGGCGTAGATTCAATCCATATGTCACCTTCATAAAGGTCGATAATTTTTTTTACGATTGAAAGTCCAATACCTGTAGATTTGTAATTATTTTCCAATTTTTGAAACGCTACAAATATTTTTTCAAAGTATTTTTCTTCAATTCCTTTTCCATTGTCTTGTATGTAAAACTCCCAAAAATCATCTGCGTCCGTATATCCAATTGTAATTTTACCTGTTGGTTTGTCATTGAATTTTATAGCATTTTTGAGTACGTTTCGAAACAATTCTTCCAATCGAAAATGATCACCAGTTACTGTTGGTAATTTTTCTGGAATGGAAACCGTAATATGTTCAGGAATTTTAATGAAATCGACTACTTTTTTTATGATTTGATTGGTGTCAACTTTGTAGAAGTCTTTTTTCACACTTCCGATAGACGAATATTTTAAAATTCCTTTTACTAAAGTGTCCATTTTTTCAACATTACTACGAATCAGCTTGATGGTTTCCTTTCCATTTTCGCCCAAAAGTTCATTATAATCGTTTTGCAACCATGTAGTTAATGCATCAATACTTTGCAAAGGCGATTTTAAATCGTGAGAAACCAAGTGTGCATAATCGTTCAATTCTTGATTCTGACGTTCTAAACTTGTAACTAATTTGTCTCGTTGTTGGTTTATTTTTAAAATTTCTTTGGTTTGATTGTCAATTAAATCAACCAATGTCAACGAATCTAAATCTAAGTTTTCTTGATTTTCATGCTCGTTTAATTCATATGAATTTAGCGTATCAATAACGTTTTTTAGCTTTTCAATAACTTCTTTTTGCGAATTGGATTCTACGCGAAGCTGTTGGTTTGCTTCAAAAAGTTCTTCTGAACTAATTGCCGTTGCGCGTTGCAACATTGCAAATTGCTCGTTGGAAGTATTGTATGAACGATTTATGGCATCTAAAAAGCGTTCCATTTCAGGGTTTGCCTGTAATTCAGGACTTATATATTTTCGTAATTGTCTTTTTAATAATGGATTCATCTATTCGCTTATTAGCGTAATTGTCATCGTTTGATTGTGTAATTGGCAGTTTTGTTCACCTCTAAAAGGCGCAATTTCTCCATATGAGTACAGTCCGCAAATAGTAGTATTTTTTCCAACAACTTCGAGTACTTCTTCAACTTCTTCTTCAACACGTTGATCTAACACTAGTTTACGTCCAATACAACTTACTAAAATTGCCAATTCAGGTTTTTTAGTTCTGTTTTCTAAAGCTTGCAAAGCCGCTTGTTCAGAAGCATCTACAATAGTATCAACATTAGTCATCATTAATTGTACACGTGAATTTTCGAGGATATCGCCAGCTAAAATCATAGAATTTTCTTCTTCATTGATGTTTAAAATGGTGCGCACAATCGATTGTTTTTCATTGGTCGATTTTACTTTTAGTGGATATAATAAAGCCGCGGCAGGCAATTCTTTAGATTTTTCACCCAAATATTTTTTATACAAGTCTAATGCAGGCTTATTGTCCAATTCGTACAATACATTTGCGTTGGATTTTGTCACAATGCGTTCAGGTCCAAAAGGTGTCCAACCGCCATTTATAGAAAAACTTATGTCCAAGGTTTCACCATATAAACCAATTGCAATGATTTCGCCGGCTTTTGGCACTTCATTATAGGAAGCAATTGTTTTTTCAAATCGTGCCGCATCACCACATAATGCGCCTGTAATGAGTAATTTATCTTCCGTTCCTGAGTTCATGCCTAACGTGAGTTGACTTCCGTTAATGAAGCTTCCTTCCGACACAATAAATACATGTTTTAAGCCTTTAGTATCAAATTGTTCAATGAGTTTTTTTCCAGTTTCGTAACTATTAATTTCTGAATTGTTTGCCAATACATTTGCAGTTTTAATGACAAACTTACTTTTTTCAAACTCAATAGCAGTAATCGTAATGCTTTCATCGTCTACATATTGAGATGTTATATCTCCAGCTGTTGAACCAAATACAAATTCTCCATTTGGGAATAGCAATTTTACT
The DNA here is from genome assembly GCF_965283645.1 of Kordia sp. GTDB lineage: Bacteria > Bacteroidota > Bacteroidia > Flavobacteriales > Flavobacteriaceae > Kordia. The sequence continues at coordinate 3,323,537 of NZ_CBDIPG010000001.1, forward strand.
TCTGTGAGTATCGCTTTATTTTCTAGTAAATATCTGTTTCCAAAAACAAAAACTAACGGTTTTTCAAGCGAAATTTGTTCACTAATATATTCCCAATCGGAATTTACTGCTTTTCTTAGTTGTACCGTTTTCATGTTTATTTTTTTATGGTGAAGAAGAAGGTTGTGCCTTTTCCAAGTTCACTTTCAAGCCAAATGGTTCCTTCGTATAAATCAACAATTTTTTTTACGATAGAAAGTCCAATACCTGTTGATTCTTTGCTTTTGTTTAAGGAATGAAAGATTTTGAAAATGCGGTCATGAAACTTTTTTTCAATACCAATTCCGTTGTCTTTTATTGAAAATTGATAGAAAGAAGCTTCTTCTACAACATCAATTTCTACAATTCCTTTGTCTTTGTTGCTAAATTTAATAGCGTTGCTGAGTAGGTTTTGAAATAATTGTTGAAGTTTTGTAGGATCGCCTTTAATTGTTGGCATTTTTTTCAACACATTGATCGAAATATGCTCAGGAATAAATAACAAACGATGCAAATCTTCCATCGTTTCGTTTAAATTTACTTCTTGTGATATGTTGGTTTCTGAGCCAGCACTAGAATATGCTAAAATGTTGGAAATTAGGTTTTCCATCGTTTCCAAAGTTTCTTCAATAAGTTTGAAATTTTGCAAAGTAGGTTCGTCTAATTTTCCTTCGTTGTCCATTTTTATCCATGAAATCAACGCATCAATACTGCGCAAAGGTGATTTTAAATCGTGCGAAACAACATGCGCATATTCATAAAGTTCACTATTGCTTTTTTCTAGCGCATTGCGTATTTTTTCTTTTTGCTCTTCTAACGATTTTAGCTCAGTAATGTTTCTAATGATTCCTTGTGCGGCAATGGGTTTTTTGCTTTTATCGTAAATTAAACTAGCGTTAATTTGAACCCAACGAACTTCTTTATTTTTACGATATACACGCGCTGTATAGTTGGAAAATGAACCTTTTGCAATTAATTCGCTAAACGATTCAAATGCGTAAGCAGTATCTTCCGGATATATTAAACTGTTAACATTTAGGGCTTCATGGGCAATGTCATATCCAAAAAGATCAGACGCGGCATCGTTCATTTTTAAAACGTTTCCAGCTAAATCCATTACCATATAAGCATCAATAATATTTTCAAAAACACCTGCTAGCTGCGATGATTTCTCATTGACAATATCTTCTAGTTTTGCGTTGGAAATTTTTAATTCTTCAGATAGCGAATACAACTCTCTAGATTTGTCTTCCAGAATTTTTTCGGCGGCTCTTCGGGCAGCTTTTTCTCGCTTTAGCGCACGTTGTAGTATGTCTATCTGCTCTTGGCTCATTAATTTTTATGAATGATAAACTTTACTTCTGTTCCGTCTTCTTTTATTTTTTTCAATACAATTTCGGCCGAACTATTAAAGTGTTCAAACGTTTTATTCATTAAACCCAAACCAAAATGATGCATTGCTCTGCTTGATTTGTAGATCATTGTTAATGAATTTGCTGTTTTTTCTACAACCACAAATGTGGGCAATTCGGCGTCAGGATATATTTTTCTAACTTCTACATGAATGTGATTTTCAATAGAAGCAATCATTTCAATCGGATCTTTGTAGGTTGCTAATAATCCAGGATAACTGTTTTCGATAACGCTAAAAAAGTGTTCTGCATACGTTAACAATAAATCATCAATAGAAATGTCGGTATTGGCGCTTAAGTTTTGGAGTAATTGTAGCATTTCTGAAAAACGATACGTTCCAATGGCAGTATATATGCCTTCTGATTCTAATTTTGATTGTGTAATGATTTGATCTACCATTTCCAATCCAAATTTATCTTCTACCAAGTCTAAAAATTCTGTAAAGATGATTCCTTTCATGAGATATTGTCAGGTCGAGCGCAGTCGAGACCTTTTTTTGCAATTCGTATCTAATGATCTCTCGACTGCGCTCGAGAAGATAACTAGTTTTTTTAAATATTAAGCACTTTTCAATTCATTAATAGACCAGTATGAAAGTGCAATTTCTATTTTAGAAACATAGTCTTCATATTTTAATGGTTTTAAAATGTAGCCAGAAATTCCAATTCGGTAACATTCTAACACATCTTTTCGATTGTCAGAAGTTGTTAATATAATTGTTGGAATATGTCGTAATTCGGGATCATTTTTTAAGATCGATAAAAATTCGATACCATTAATTTTTGGCATATTTAAATCGAGCAAGATGATATCGGGCAAGTTTTCTTTAGTTTCTAAAATAGCAAGTGCTTCTTCGGCATTTTTAGCTTCCGTAATTTGATGCTTCACTTTTAGTAACGAAACCGTACGATTCATCTTCATGATTTCGATCATGTTATCTTCGATTAATAATACTTTTAATGAATTTTTCATTTTCTTAGTTTGAGCAATTATATTACAATTTTACTCCATAAAAAACCATTTAAAGTTGAATGCAGTTTAACGAAGTATAAGTGTAGACGAAATGCAAAAAAGTGTAGACGAGAGATTTTTCATTTTTAGTGTTTTTACTTTAAAAGCACGTTGTAAAAAATAAAAAACCCTTACTAGAAAGGAGTAAGGGTTTTGGTTTGAGGAAAATCATTTTTAGGTAACAAAATAAAATAATGCTACAAACACGATGTACATAATTAGCAATACGATTTCTGAATAGTAGTTCTTTTTTTTACGAGTTTTCATTATTCTTACTCATAGCCTATAAGTATGATACTTTAAAAAAACCCTTAAAATATAAATACCTTAAGGGCAATAAATTCATAGTATATAAACCTTAAACTATGATTTTAAATTTTGATTATTTTTTTGTGAATGTTCCCTTGTGCGGTGTTAATTGTTACATAATACATTCCTGATGGCAAATTTGAAATATCAATCGTTTTTTGATGGGCATATTCCATGACCTTTCGAGCATTTACATCATATACTTCAACATGGTTGATTTGAATTTCAGTTTGAATAGTGAAGCTGTTTTTAGTTGGATTGGGCACTACCGATAAGCTCTTTTCTGACAAGAATACGTCTTCTATGTCCAATGTGTTTAGTGAATTTTTAGTGATGAATGAACTCCGATTGCTCGAAACAATGTTTTGTGTAGTGGACGAAACATCTGCGTCAATTGTTCCAGAGAAATCTCCTGTAAAGTACAGATTTGTACCCGAAATAAGAACAGACGACATTCTGTCTGTGGTACTGTTGCCAAATGTATAGGTGTTTTCGTAAGTTCCATCTTGCAGGTAATGAACAAAATAACCATCTAAATCTCCGCTGGTTGTTCGCGTATCACTACCGCTGGTGGAGTTGAATTCAAAGGTGTCATTATAGCTTCCTGAAAGGTAAATATTGTTTTGATCAACGGCTATGTTACTTGCATATGCAGAAGTATATCGAGAATTTCCATAAATTAATCGTCCCCATTGTATCGTTCCAGATAAGTCAAATTTCATTAAAAATGTTTTTGTCGATTTGTAAAACGCACCTAATGCGAAAGATTGTCCTCTAATACGAATATAAAATGCAGAACCTGATGCTGTTGGTGCAAAATGATTTCCTGAAAACCCAGAAATGTAAATTCCATTTGCGTCAATAAAAATATTGGTAAGTCCTTCATCCATCTCTTCAGAACCTATAGATCGTACCCAAACTCCTGAAAGTGAGCTATTCATTTTCATTAAAAACCCATACGCACTATTAAAATTTAAATTATCAGGATGTCTAACTTCTAGTCCGTATACATTGGTCATCCAATAATTTAATGCTTGTCCTACAATATAGATGTCATTGTTATAGATTTTTAAATCTCTAATGACAATAGCATCATTTTCAAAGGTGTATGCTAACCGATTGTAATTGGTGTCAAACTTCCATACAAATGGTTGTCTTCCTGCAGGTCTTGTTTCATTGTAAAATGTCAGCAAATTTCCAGAAGCATCCAATATTTGATATCCAAGATTGCTACTAGATGAAGCATTCAACTCTCCAAACATGTAAATTGAATCGGTATTGTCTAAAATAGCACCTTGCAGTGTAAGATCGTTTCCATTAGCTATAAAACGTCCGTTATAACTCCATTGTAATGTTCCGTTTGTGGTGTAATAAAACACCAATTTAACGTTTCCTGAAAAGGCAGTTATCACGAGGTTTCCAGCATCATTTACCGATAACTTTCGAACCGTAACAGCAGAAAAATTATTGTAAACAGTTTGCACTTCTTTTGCCCAAAGTAAATTTAAATTACTATCATATTTAGCGATAAAAGCTTGATTGAGATTATTACCACTTCCATCACTTGCGGTTATATTTAACGTGAGTTCGACTTAAGAAGATGTTTTAATTGTTTGTAAAATAGAGAAGGAATCATTAACTTAATATTCTGAATAACAAGCTAATAATAAGAACTTCTCTATGATTACTGACAATAAAATTATTGAAATATTTTGTCTTTTAGACGATTTTAGTAAAGAATATAACGATTTGGTTACCAAAAACAGTCTTCTTGACCCAAATAAAAAGAAAATACGCAAAAGAAAGCGTAAAATGTCTGATGCAGAAGTAATGACTATTTTAGTTATTTTTCATTTCAAATCTTACCGAAATCTGAAGCACTTCTATATAAATCATGTGTGTAAACATATGCGTAATGAGTTCCCCGATTGTGTTTCATACAATCGTTTTGTTGAACTTCAAAAAAAAGTAGTTCAACCACTAGGAGTATTTATGAAAATGCATTGTTTGGGTAGTTGTACTGGCATTTCATTTATAGATTCTACTACGTTGAAATCCTGTCACTATAAAAGAGAAAAGCAACATAAAGTGTTTGCTGGTTTAGCTCAAAAAAGTTACGGAACCTTAGGTTGGTTTTATGGATTTAAATTACATCTTGTCTGTAACGATAAAGGTGAACTAGTCGAGTTTATGCTTACTCCAGGGAATGTGGATGATAGAAAACCTCTTAGAAACAAATCATTCAATGATAAAATATTTGGTAAAATTTATGGAGACAAAGGCTATCTCGGAAAAGATTTATTTGAAAAATTATTTGTAGATGGAATTCATTTAATAACAAAAGTGAGAAAGAATATGAAGAAAAAAGCAATGGATTTTATGGATAAAGTACTATTAAGAAAAAGAGCTGTAATTGAATCTGTAAATGACATCTTAAAAAATGTATGTTATATTGAGCATACAAGACATAGGTCGGTAGATAATTTTATATCAAACTTGGTCTGTGGATTAATAGCATATAGTTTTATACCTAAAAAACCATCTATCAAAATTACTAATATGCTCCCAAATATTGGAATAAGTTAAGTCGAACTCACGTTATTTACGGTATTTGTAGTGCTCGGATCAAAATCGACAGTTCCTCTAAATTCGCCTGTAACGTAGATGTTTCCAGAGATATCGGTTTCAGAATCTTTAATTGTAATTTGTAAATCAGATTCCAATTGTGTTGCGTTGTCCAATGCCCATTGCGCTTTTGCTTGTATCGCAAAGAGAAATAAAAGCAGGATAAAGTATTTTGTTTTCATCATAAATGTGTTTAAGGTTTATGATGGTAAAAGAAGTGGAAGTGTATAAAACGAGTGCTAAATTGTTTCCGAGTGCTGTAAATTTATTTCCGAATGAATTTTTTAAGAAGAGAAACCAAGTTTGCGTTCTACAATTTCTTTATAACTCTTACTTACTGGAAGTTGCGTGTTCGTATCTACAGATAGTTGATGTTCTTTTTTAGAATACGAAACAACATAATCTAGGTTTACAATCCAAGAACGATGTGTTCTGCAAAAGTTTTCGTTAACAATTAGCAATTCTTCAAAATAGCTCAGTTTTTTAGCGTACAAAAATGTTTTTTGAGGTTTATCACTTTTAATGTGAATAATACTGTACATACGATCCGCTTCAATGTATAAAACATCTTCAATATTGATAATGATATAATCACTTTTATACGGAATAGATAATTTCCGAATTGCTGGATGCGAATTGTTTTCTTGAAAAACGCTAATTCGTTCCATAAAATGCTGTGCTTCTTGTTTTAAAGCAACTTTTTCTACGGCACTTTTTAACAAATCAATTGCGATTGGTTTTAATAAATAATCAATTGCCGAAACCGAAAAAGCTCGAATGGCATGCTGATCATATGCAGTTACAAAAATAGTGTGAAAAGAAACTGTTTCGAAAGAATTAAACAATTCAAACCCTGATTTATAGGGCATTTCTATGTCTAAAAACACGAGTTCTGGCGTTGTTTCTTCAATTAAAATAACAGCTTCATCTACATGAAATGCTTCCCCAACAATTTGTACAGTTGGACAATATTGTTGTAGTAAATACCGCAAATTTTCATGTGCGCTCAACTCATCATCTACAATAATTGCGCGTATTATAGTAGCTTGTTTATTCATCGAGAAACGGAATTTTTATAATAACGCGAGTGCCTTCTACAGTAGTGTCATTCAGAATATCTTCATACACAAAACCCAAATCCATTTTATAATATTCTTTAAACAACTCAAATCGTTTTGCAATGGCGCTTGTGGCAAAAGATTTGTGCGAAGTGTGCTTCGATTTTAGTTCTTCGGAAGCTTTGCGTCCAATACCATTATCTTCTACAATACACGTTAAAAGTGTGCTTTGTTCAAAACGAATGATTAACTTTTTTGCTCCTGTTGAATGCATGAGTCCGTGTTTAATAGCATTCTCGACAAATGGCTGAATAATCATAGCCGGAATTTTAATATCTTCAATGTTTTCTGCGCCCAAAATCTCATACGTAAAATCTGCACTAAACCGAAGCTCTTCCAGTTGTAAATAAGTGTCAAGCAATTGCAATTCTTGATCAAAATACACAAAATTCTTTTCGCTCATATTTAAGTTTTCTCGAATAAGTGCAGCAAATTTTGTGAGATATGAATACGCTTCATCTCGATCTCCTTTTAAAATTAATGATTGAATAGAATTCATAGCATTAAACATAAAATGAGGATTCATTTGTGCTTTTAACGCTTTTAATTCACTATTGCGATACAACTTTTCTAACTCCAACTTTTTGTTTGCTTGATGCAATTCTAAGGCAATAATCTGTTGTTTCTTTTTCGCTTTAAAGAAGATAATATATAAACTTAAAGAAACCAGAATTAAACCTGCAATCGTAATTCCATAAAAAAGATAGTTTTTGTTTGTTGCAGCATTAATCTGCGCAATTTCTTTTTCTTTTAGTGCATTTTTAGTGCGCAATTCGTTTTTTTCAACTTCATACTTTACTTCGATTTCAGAAACTGCTTTCTGTTGTTCCAATCCAAGAATACTGTCTTTTAAACGGTGTAATTTTTTAGAAACTTCAAACGCTTTTTCAAACCGATTCGATTGTACATAAAGTTCAGAAAGCATGCTATAATTATGTTCTAACGAATAGCTATTTTTTGTAGATTGAAGCAACGCATTCGCTTTCAATAAATGATATTCTGCTTGTGTAAAATTTCCTAGTTTGGTAAAAACATTTCCGATATTATTATGACTTTTAATAATACCTGATGGTTTTTTTAATGCTTCAAATAATTGCAATGCTTTTGTGAAATATGCTTTTGCTTTGGTAAAATCGTTGTTTTGTTCGTGCAAAGCACCAATATTAATATAGGTATTTGCCAAACTACTTTTTCTGTTCGACCCTTTTAGAAACTTCTCTGATTTTTCAGCATAAAAAAGTGCAGAATCTAGTTTTTTAATTTTCGTGTAAGAAGCAGACAAGTTGGTATAAGCCGCATTTACAATACTTTTATTTTTATATGATAACGAATCGTTTAAAACCTGTCTGTAAATAGTAATTCCTTTCTCATATTCTTTAATAGACGTGTATAATGCGCCCAAATTTATTTTTCCAACAATAGCATTTAACTGCATTCTTGGAGATTTTCGCTTTTCATAAAAAGCAATTCCATCTACAAAAAACTGTATGGCGTTTTCATAACTACCTTGCGCTTTTTTCAGGTTTCCCATACTATAAGAAACACCATGAAAATTGATAGAATCTTGAATTGATAAAAAAAGCGTGCGTGATTTTTCATAATAAAAGAGCGCAGAATCTAAGTTTCCTTTATTCTTATAATACAACCCTAATTCTTTAAAAAAAATCCCTTGATTTTGAGGTCTAGCTAGTTTCTCAGACAATGTAAGTCCTTGCGAAATATACTTAAAATGTTGTTCGGCACTACTGCGTCTGTATTGCACCATAATCTTCTGAAGCAACGCTATTTTTAACGTATCAACAGTGGTTTGTTGTAGTTCATTTTGAAGACTGTCCAATTGTTTTTGTGCATACAAATTGGGTATGCACAAAACAACTAGGATGATAATTTTCAATACAGATTTCATAAAAACTTACACGTGTTTTCCTTTTTCCCAACCGTGTTTTCCTAAATATTGATCTCCACTTTCTACAGCGCCTTCTTCAATAGAAGTTCCCATACTGTCGTTCCAACGGTTTAAGTATCCAAACAATGAAATAACACCTAACATTTCTACAATTTCACCTTCGTTCCAGTGTTTGTATAATTCTGCTTTAATGTCTTCATTCACAGCATTAGGAATGATAGAAGCTGCTAATGAAAAATCTAATGCGGCACGTTCAGCATCCGAAAATGCAGGATGTGTTTTATATTCCCAAATATTATCTAACTGTTCTTGCTCTGCTCCATAACGTTCGGCGGCTCTAATAGCGTGTGCTTGGCAATAACGACAACCTGTTGCGTTACTACTTACCCAAGCAATCATTCGTTTTAAAGCAGACGTTACACGACCTTCATTTGCCATTACGGCTTTATTTAAGTTGATAAATGCTTTTGAAATGGCGGGTCTGCGTTGCATTGTCAAAACAGAGTTTGGGCAAAACCCAAGTGTTTCATTAAAAAATTCTGCTAATTCTTTGGTTTCCGAATCATGATCAGGATTCAATGGCGTTACTAATGGCATAATCGTATATTTTTAAATTAATTACTTGTATTTTTGAATTCTGTAATCGTTTTTAATTACAGCATACGAATTTAAGCAAATAAAAATAGTAAATAAACTAAAGATTCCGCTTTTCAGCAGGATTAGTTCAACGTACAATTTTGAATGCACTTTAGATACTGAATCAAGTTCAGCAAAAGCTTCTCAAAATTGAGTTTCACTAAAAAACCTTCAAATATGGCACATAAAATAACGACACAATGGAAAGGAAATATGTTGTTCGAATCGGACAATCCAACTGGACAAACACTCTTAATGGACACTTCACCTGAAAATGGTGGAAATAACGAAGGATTAGGTCCAAAAGCAATGATGTTATCGTCGTTGGCTGGTTGTTCTGGTTTGGATGTGGTTTCTATTATGAATAAAATGAAAGTTACAGTTGACGAATTTAAAATGGAAGTTGCTGGCGAACTCACAGACGAACATCCAAAATATTACCATACTGTAACGGTTGAATATCATTTTTATGGTAACGATTTAGAAGAAAAAAAGATTCAAAAAGCAGTAGATTTATCTGTTGAGAAATATTGTGGTGTGATGGAAATGTTCCGTCGTTTTGCAAAAGTGGAAACCAATACGTATTTTCACAGTTCTTAATTCGTAGTATAATTTTCCTCAGTTAGTTTAGAAAAAACATCACACATTTTGATTCTCGCACATTGAGCGAAGCCGAAATGTAAGGAATAATACTTCTTGAAACTTAATAAACACTAAAGAAGTAACCAGTTAATTATACACACCATGCGTTGGACATTAAAACCAAAACCAGAAGCACACAAAATAAAACACTTAATGGAAGTGTTGCAAGTAAATGAAGTAGTAGCAACACTTTTATTGCAACGTGGAATAGAAACCTATGAAGACGCCAAAACCTTTTTTCGTCCTTCATTAAAAGATATTCACGATCCGTTTTTAATGAAAGATATGGAGCTCGCTGTCGCGCGAATTGACAAAGCAATCACCAATGATGAAAATATTATGGTGTATGGCGATTATGATGTGGACGGAACAACTTCGGTGGCGTTGGTTTCTTCGTATCTAAAAACGATTTACCCAAACGTAGCAACCTACATTCCAGATCGATATGAAGAAGGATATGGATTGTCATTTCAAGGAATTGATTATGCGGAAGACAATGATATTTCATTAATAATTACGCTCGATTGTGGAATAAAAGCCATTGATAAAGTTGAATATGCTTCCGAAAAACAAATAGACATCATCATTTGCGATCATCACCGACCTGGAAACGAATTGCCAAAAGCAGTCGCGGTTTTAGATCCGAAACGAAATGATTGCAACTATCCATATGACGAATTGTGCGGTTGCGGAGTTGGTTTCAAATTAATTCAAGCATTAAGTTCCAAAAGAGGTCAAACAGTAACAGATTTATTTCCATATTTAGATTTAGTGGCGACGGCAATTGCGGCAGATATTGTTCCAGTAACAGGAGAAAATAGAACCTTGGCACATTTTGGAATGCAAGTCATCAACTCGGCACCAAGAGCTGGAATCAAAGCGATCATCAATCAACTAAAAAAAGATGTATTAACCATTACAGATGTCGTTTTTGTCATTGCACCACGAATAAATGCAGCTGGAAGAATCAGTCAAGGATTGCATGCTGTTGAATTATTGACGGAAGAAAACTTAGACATTGCCACACAATATGCGGCTTCCATTGAAGCGTTCAACATGGAACGCCGTGAATTGGATCAAGAAATTACCAAAGAAGCATTTCAACAAATAGAAAAATTAGAAGAGCAAGAACGTTTTACAACGGTTGTGTACGATGAAAAGTGGCACAAAGGCGTTATTGGAATTGTCGCTTCCCGATTGATAGAAACCTATTATCGTCCAACGTTGGTATTTACCAAAAGTGGCGAAAAACTAGCCGCTTCTGCGCGATCTGTAAAAGGTTTTGATGTGTACAATGCTTTAGAACAATGCAAAGAACATATTACGCAATTTGGCGGACATAAATATGCAGCAGGATTAACGTTGAAAGAAGAAAACTATCAAGCATTTAAAGATGCGTTTGAAGAAGTAGTAAAAAGTACCATTGATAAAAATTTGTTGACGCCAGAAATTCTAATCGATAAAGAAATCACCCTCAAAGAAATCACCCCAAAATTCTATAGAATCTTAAAGCAGTTTTCACCATTTGGTCCGCAAAACATGAGCCCAATTTTTATGAGTACACAATTAAAGGACACAGGTTGGGCAAAATGTGTCGGCGCTGAAAAAGATCATATACGCTTGAATGCTGTTCAAAAACGCTCAAAACCAATTGCTGGAATCGGATTCAATTTAGGAGACAAACTTCCAATGATTCAAAACAAACAGCTTTTTGATGCTGTGTATTCTGTAGATGAAAATATATGGAACGGAAATGTAACCTTACAATTGCGACTTAGAGATATTAAGTAGTATATAATTATCTTCTAACAATCTCTTGCGCTTTCGTAGTCATTCTGAACTTGATTCAGAATCTCAATTACGTATGGTGAAACCCTGAATCAAGTTTAAGGCGATAAATACTAAGTTCATTTTAACAACGTTTAATTGAAATGAAAACCATCGTCCAACTGTTTATTCTTCTTGCATCATCAATCCTGTTTTCACAAAATTTAGTGCTGAATCCAAGTTTTGAAGACTGTTCACATTGCGAACGATCGATGGGACAATTTGACAAAAATGTAACCAATTGGAGTACGCCAAATGGCGGAACAACAGATTATTTCAATTATAAAGGCAAAAAAAGCTACAATCATTACAACGGTTATCAGAAATCACGAACGGGAATTGCGCATGCGGGAATTTATGTGTTTACAGATAAAAATTATCGAGAATACGTTCAAGGAACACTAAAACAAACACTTGAAAAAGGGAAGAAATACACGGTTACTTTTTATGTGAGTTTAGCTGAAAAATCTACAAAAGCCACTACAGATATAAACATTCTATTTACAGAAGAAAAACTGATAAAATGTTATCGTTACAACTATTGTGAGAAACAAATTAGACCTAAAAAAGCAACCGATAAAAAGTACAAGAAAGTTGAAATTAACACCGAACGTTACTATCAGGAAAAACTTGGTTGGACAGAAATCACCTTTGTGTATGAAGCTTCAGGTTTTGAAAATTATTTTTCGATTGGAAACTTCAATTCAAATTGGAAAACGAATAAAATACAAATGCAACGCGCACAAGAATACGAGTTTGCCTATTACTACATAGATGATATTTCTATTGAATCGTTAGAGAAAAAAATAATACAGGAAGAAGCTGAAAATGAAGTAGATATAGCAATTGAAGAAACACTTGAAGAAGCTGAAATTTACACATTCAAAAATGTACTTTTCGAATTTGACAAAGCAATTTTAGTAGAAACATCAGTTAAAGAACTTGATGAACTCTATGCATATTTAGAAAAAAGACCATTGTTAACCGTCGAAATTTACGGACATACAGACGCTATCGGAACTTTAAAAAGAAATAAAGAACTGTCTTTTGAACGTGCAAAAGCAGTAGCTGACTATCTAGTTTTAAAAGGGTTAAACGTTTCGCGAATCAATTGGTTCGGCTTTGGAAGTACAAAACCGCTAATGCCAAATGATACCGAAGCGCAACGAAAGAAAAACAGACGCGTAGAATTCAAATTAAGTTCACAATAATATATTTTTAACTTCTTCATTTATAGCTAAAATTTAAACTAGGCTATAACTTATCAACACGAAAACGGTTTCGTAATTTTTTTTACACTGAAAACAGTACTTTTAAAAAGAAATCAATCGTAATAACCATGAAAACCGTTTTTAAAATGTTCCTTTTAGTAGGAATTTGTTGTGTATATTCTTGTGCAAAAGAAGTGAAAAATGTTACTATTTCTTCTCCAAATGAAGAACTGAATGTTGCTTTTTTCTTATTACACGATGGAACTCCATGTTACAAAGTGCTTCACAATACCAAAACCGTCATTGATACTTCTACTTTAGGTTTCGAATTGAAAGCTGTTTCTCCGTTAGATAGAAATTTTAAAATACTAAAAACAACTACAAATTCGGTTGATGAAACGTGGAATATGCCTTGGGGCGAACAAGAAAATGTACGAAATCAGTATAACGAACTCAAAATTGAACTTCAAGAAAAAGAGGCATTACAACGAAAGTTGAATCTTGTCTTTAAAGTATATGATGATGGAATTGGGTTTCGCTATGAATTTCCTGAACAAGAACACTTAAAAGAAGTAATCATTACCGATGAAAACACTGAATTTCAATTGACTGGCGATCATACTTCTTGGTGGATTCCTGGCGATTGGGATATTTATGAACACTTATATACAACATCAAAAATTTCTAAAATTGATGCGTTAAGCAAAGCAAATCATGGAAGTTTAGCACAAACCTATATTCCTGAAAATGCTGTAAACACACCATTTACCATGCGAACAGCAGACGGTTTGCACATCAGTATTCATGAAGCGGCATTGCTCGATTATTCAGGTATGACGTTAAAAGTAGATACAGAAAACTTATCATTACAAAGCGAATTGGTAGGTTCGGAACGTACAACATATAAAGTAAAACGAACCACGCCATTTACAACTCCTTGGCGAACGATTCAAATTACAGAAAAAGCAACAGAATTAATTGATTCTAAACTAATTGTAAACTTAAATGAACCTTCTAAAATTGAGGATATTTCTTGGTTCAAACCAATGAAATACACAGGGATTTGGTGGGAAATGCACTTAGGAAAATCCTCTTGGGACAAAGCGGCTGGGAAACATGGAGCAACTACCGAAAACGCAAAAGCATTCATAGACTTTTCAGCTAAAAACAATATCGGCGGCGTGTTGATTGAAGGTTGGAATACAGGTTGGGAACATTGGATTGGATTTGAAGATCGTGAAGGAGTTTTTGATTTTATCACTCCATACGACGATTATGATTTAGAAGAAGTTGTGCGTTATGCCAACGAAAAAGGTGTAGAAATTATTATGCATCACGAAACTTCTGCGGCAATTGGAACGTATGATAAACAAATGGATAAAGCATACAAACTCATGCAAGATTTAGGAATTCATTCGGTAAAATCGGGCTATGTTGGAAAAATTATCCCGAAAGGAGAATATCATCACGGACAATGGATGGTAAACCATTACAACAATGCAGTTATGAAAGCAGTTGATTATGAAGTTGCCGTGAATGCGCATGAGCCAATTAAAGCAACAGGTTTGCGCAGAACGTATCCAAATATTATTTCGCGTGAAGGTTTGCGTGGACAAGAATTTAATGCTTGGGCGGCCGATGGCGGAAATCCATCAGAACACTTACCAATTGTAGCATTTACCCGAATGTTAGCTGGCCCGGTAGATTATACACCAGGAATTTTTAATATAAAATTGACTCCGTACAAAGAGAACAATCAAGTAAATACAACCATTTCGCAACAATTAGCATTATACGTGGTGATTTACAGTCCAATACAAATGGCGGCAGATTTGATAGAAAATTATGAAGGAAATCCTGCATTGCAATTCATCAAAGATGTTGGTGTCGATTGGAAACAGACGAAAGTATTGAATGGTGAAGTTGGTGATTTTGTTACGATTGCTCGTGAAGAACGCAATACAGGAAACTGGTTTTTAGGAAGCATTACGGATGAAAATTCACGTGAATTAAACGTTTCGTTAGATTTTCTAGCACCAAATACAACCTACACAGCAACCATTTATAAAGATGCTGCAGACGCACATTGGAATGATAATCCGACGGCAATTACTATTGAAACGATGGAAGTAACTTCCGAAAACACAGTAAAATTAAAACTTGCCGCTGGTGGCGGAACAGCAATCAGTTTTATCAAAAAATAAATTTACAAAACATAGAATACTTTACATTCGTGTGAAGGATTGTTTTTTATAGCTTATTTTTGAAAGGAAATTAAACTACGTGCAAAAACAAGATCCATACGCCGCATTGCGATTTAAAGAATTCAACATCTTTTTATTAGTCAGATTTTTTCTAGTATTTGCATGGTCTATGCAGTTTATTGTGATCGAATGGGAAGTATATTCCATTACCAAAGATCCTTGGTCTTTGGGTTTAATTGGTTTAATGGAAGTCATTCCAGCAGTTTCCATGGCATTATTTGCAGGACACATTGTAGATCAGCGTGAAAAACGAACGTTGCTATCAACCTGTATTGCATTTTTCTCAATAATTAGTTTTGCATTATTTCTATTAACATCACCTGAAATTACTGCCGAATGGTCACAAAATTCTGTCTTGTACAGTATTTATGCGCTGGTCTTTTTTGGTGGTTTTTTACGTTCGTTTTTTGGACCAACCATCTTTTCACTGATCGCGTTAATTGTTCCGAAAAAAATATATCCTAATGCGGCTACCTGGAGTAGTTCAACATGGCAAACGGCTACGATTTTAGGGCCAGCTTTCGCTGGATTTACCATCAATTGGATTGGCGTTCATTGGTCGTTATGTATCATTTTTGCATTGGTTACCTTATCGTTTATGATCCTTTTCTTAATTCCGAAGAAACCAATATTGAATCCAAAAATTGGAGAAAATGTATGGAAAAGTTTAGGAGAAGGAATTGATTTTGTACGCAATGAAAAAGCTGTTTTGGGTGCGCTTACGCTAGATATGATTGCCGTTTTGTTTGGTGGCGCAGTAGCTTTATTACCAATATTTGCACAAGATATCTTAAAAGTCGGGTCAGAAGGTTTTGGAATGTTGCGTGCCGCGCCAGCAGTTGGAGCGGTATTAACAATGTTGATTACGGCATATATTCCCATTAGTAAAAAAGCTGGACTCAAGTTATTAGGTGCGATTTTCGGATTTGGAATTTGTATCATCATCTTTGGACTCTCAACAATATTCTGGGTTTCATTAGTTGCGCTCTTCTTTAGTGGTGTATTTGATGGTGTTTCCATGGTTATCCGTCAAACTATTTTACAACTAAAAACACCTGATGAAATGCGTGGACGTGTTGCTTCGGTAAACTCAATGTTTGTAGGTTCGTCCAACGAATTGGGTGCGTTTGAAAGCGGTTTAACAGCAAAACTCATGGGAACAGTTACCGCAGTGGTTTTTGGCGGAACAATGACGTTAATAACTGTGATTACAACTGGATTGGTTTCACCGTCATTTAGAAACTTAGATTTAACAAAAGATGTGGAAGCGCATCAAGAAGAATCTTAACATAAATTCAATCTAAATTTATTTAGACTAATTATAAATAATTGTATATTTGATTTTTCAAATGCAAAAATCATGAGCGATATACATAAAATTTATCACAACGATATTGGAATTTCTTTTCAGTGGAAGCAAGATGTACAAAAAAACAATCCGAAGTTTCAAGTTATTTTTAGAGATACAGGCTTTTATTTGACAATTGAAGAGATTGAAAAATTTTCCAAGTTTGTAACACAAGCTGTCAATCGTGGTTGTTGTAAGGATTGCAAAGCAAAAAACAATTGCCGTTCTATTCTATTAAAAACGCCTGCAAAAACCGTCGATTTAGCCGTTTCCGAAAAGGAATTAGAAACTATTTCTGATTTGATGAAAGGAACATTATTTCAAATAAAACTCGATGATTATTTGAATGATGTATGTCGGAATTAATTTGTTGGACTTCTTCGGTTTTTAGAACTTTTCTTATGATGTTAACTATTGACTCTTTAATACGTCATTACGAGGAAATATGATGAAGTAATCTTCTAGTTTGAAGGTGAATAGCTTCACTTTGCTTGCTGTGACGGTTTGAGAAACAGCGTTAACCTTAAGTATAAAAAAAAGTTCTAAAAGGCAAAGCCGAATCTAATAGCAAAGCAATCTAAGAAGTCTAAAAATCCAATTCATATTTCTTCAGCGAAAGCGTTTTTCCGTCAAATTCAGCATACGTGTAATACTGAATCCAATCTCCTAAGTTTACATATTTACTTTGCTCATTGAGGTCAATTTCTAACGGTAAGTGACGATGTCCAAATATAAAATAATTGTAGTGTTTGGTTTCTAGCTTTCGTTTGCAATATTGTACCAACCACTCGTTTTCTTCTCCTAAAAATGTGGCATCATCATCACCAGAAATTAGTTTGTTTTTGACAGATAAATATTGTGCAATTCGCACACCAATATCAGGATGCAACCAACGAAAACACCATTTGAAGAAAGGATTGGTAAACACTTTTTTCATGCGTTTGTAACCTTTGTCTCCAGGACCTAATCCGTCACCGTGACCAATAAAAAAAGTAGTATTGTTAAATGTGAATTCTTTTGGTTTGTGATAAACAGGAATGTTAAGTTCTTTCTCAAAATAATCATCCATCCATAAATCGTGATTTCCCACAAAAAAATAAATTGGAATGCCTTTATCGCGCAATTCTGCAAGTTTCCCAAGCGTACGCACAAATCCTTTTGGAACAACCGTTTTGTATTCAAACCAAAAATCAAACAAATCTCCAAGAAGGAAAATAGCGGCTGCATCATGCTCAATTTCATTTAGCCAAGCAACAAATTTTTTTTCTCTTGGAAAACTAGTTTCCGCCGTTGGCGCGCCTAAGTGATTGTCAGAAGAGAAGTATATTTTTTTTCCTTCGGGAATGTTCATGGTGTAAATATAAGAATTCTGTTATTCTTGCAATTCACATTCAGCATTATTCAAATTAAAATTTAGTTTGATGAAAAATAGACCATGTATCAAATGGAATAAAATAGCAGTTTTCTATCGTTTAAATGTTAATTAAGGTATTACCGTAAACAGTTGAGGATTAGTTTTTATAATTTCTTATTTAAACAAAATATTTTATATCATGAAAAAAAGAAATTTAAAATCGCTAAAGCTGAACAAAAAGTCTGTTTCTAACCTTTCTTTATCCAATGTAAAAGGTGGACTTCCATATGTTACATTTGGAGTGCCTTGCAATACTGACGAATACTGGTGTCACTCAAATCTTTGGGCATGTCCAACATATCCTTTGGTTTGTGGACCAGAACTATAAATTATAGTAAAACAGCGAACCTTGGTTCGCTGTTTTTATGCTTTTCAATAAATATTAGTGTCAATGTGAGATACTCAATCAAGTTCAATACTTCGTTGCGCTAGTTATCACTTGCAAACCATTCTGCGCAAGACGAATCGGTTTCTTGTAAACGCAATGAAAATAGTTGAATATTTTCTGGAAGTCTATTTTTTATTTTTGCCGCAAAATCAATCACCATATTTTCGCTCGTTGGTTGATAATCTGCTAATATTACATTGTGTCCTTCACTACGCATTACTAAAGCTAACGATTTGTGTGGCGTATTTTGGTTAAATACAATGGCATGATCAAATACATCAACAACTTCTTCTTTTACAATCTTTTTCAGATCGCTAAAGTCAATTACCATTCCCCATTTTACATTGGTATTGTCTGTAATAGGTGTTCCAATTACGGTTACCGAAAGTTTATAACTGTGTCCGTGTACGTTTTTACATTTCCCGTCATAGCCATATAAAGCATGACCAGTTTCAAAATTAAATTGCTTTGTGATGCGAATTTTGCTCATTTTCATTTTCAATTAATGCGCAAAGATAGGGTATTTTAGCTTTTTTAATTCCTGTGTAGGCAGGAATCTACAATCTTGTCTTAAAAATCTAAAAATTAGGCTTTTCTGTTTAATTAAACATTAAATTTCGTTGAACATAATGTGTGTTTGGTATTGAAAAATTGAAAGATTGAAGGATTTTGTCATGAATTCAGGAATGTTTTTCTGAAGTTTTGAATAACAAATTCAATACGCTAACAATCTAAGTTAGTCCAAGAAGTCTAACGAATCTAATTTTTAAACTTCGCTAATGCCTTTTTAGTAAAGTCTGATAAAACGAGTGTTCCTGAAAGTTCAGCACGTTCGGCTAAAAGTTTGTCCCAGTTTTCGGTGTCTTCCCACAATATTTTTTTCATGCCAGCCAATGCATCCGGATTGTACGAAGCGAGTTTTGCTGCAAAAATTTCGAGTTCTTTGTCGAGTTCTTGTTGGGTTTCAAATACTTTGGCAAACAACCCTTTTTCTTTTGCCCAATAGGCAGTTTTCCATTCGCTTGGCGCGAGACTTAACTCTGAGAAACCAGCTTTTCCAATTCGGTTTTGAACCGCAGGCGCAATGACAAACGGACCAATTCCAATAGTTAATTCTGAAAGTTTTATAGAAGCCGCTTCTGTTGCAAAAGCGTAATCACAGGCAGAAATTAACCCAACACCGCCACCAACAGCTTTTCCTTGTACACGACCAACAATTAACTTTCCGCATGTCCGCATGGCGTTGATTACGTTGGCAAAACCACTGAAAAATGTTTTTCCATCTTCCAAGTTATCAATAGCGACCAATTCATCAAAAGAAGCGCCAGCACAAAATGCACGATCGCCTTCACTTTTAAGAATAATTACATTAACAGTATCATTTTCTGCTAAAGAATGCAACTCTTTCGTTAATCGATCTAAGAGTTCGCTTGGAAAAGAATTACTTGCAGGATGTCCAAATTCTATCGTTGCAATATTGTTTTGAATATTTGTGTAGAGACTTCCGTTGGTTCTGGTTGTGGTCATGATGATGAGGTTTTGTGTGCTACAAAAGTAGGCTATTTGTTCATTTTTTTATAAAAATAATTTCAAAGAGTATTCTTGAAATTCTTAAGCAAGTTTTTGATAAAGAAGATAATTTTTTTACTTCTAATTTTCATTTTCTTTGCTCGCACAAAGAAAACGAAACAAAAGAAAGTGCGCCTTTTTCAGAGGTATTTTTAGCCGAAAAGGCTAAAACCACAACTATTTTTCTAAATTTTTTCCAAGGCTTCAAAAATTCTTAACGAAAAATAATTGTTATACTTCGGAAAAGGATAGGTTTCAAAGTACATTTTGAGAAAGTAGACCTAACAGTCTAAATAAGTTTATTTTCTAATCTTAGGAATGAATTCTTTTCGGAATACAAATATTAAAGGAAATCCGCGTGCTACAATCCAAAGTGTGAAGGCAATCCAAACTGCGTAGAGTTTTAAATTTAAATAGTCAAGAATAAGAATGGTTGGAATAAACACCAGAAATGTAGCTACTAATAATACGTTCCGTAAGGTTGCCATTTTCCCCAACCCTTTGAAGATTCCGTCAAATACAAAAGCGATTGCACAAAGTGGTTGCATGGCAAGAATTAAACCAAAAATGGTATAAAATTCATCTAAAACGGCTTGTTCTTTTGTAAATAATCGTCCAATAGGATAATATAATATTCCGCCAATAATTAGCATTCCAACACCAACAATAATGGCATATTTGGTCAACTTTGTACTGAGTTTTACGAGTTCTTCATAGTTTTTTTCTCCATAAAGTTTTCCAGATAAAATGTTTCCAGCACTGGAATATCCGTCAATAAAAAACGCACCAAAGAACCAAATATTTAACAGTATTGTATATGCCGCACTATATTTTGCACCATAGGCCGCCGCAAACGAAGTTCCAAAGTATAAAGCAACATTGAGTGCAATAGTTCTGATAATTAGATTCAGAATCATGATTGCCATTTTGGGTAATTCTTTGTGTAATGGTAAGTGTATTTTTAGTGGAATTTGTGTTTTTTTCAACAGAAATATAACCGCTAATATTGCCATAATTAGTTGCGAAAGTAAACTCGCATAGGCCGCACCATCAACATACATAGCCGGAATGTAACCTTTTACACCATATACAAATGCAATGTCTAACACAACATTTAGTAATGCGCCAGTAATGGCAATTATCATTGGTATAAGTGTGTTTTGCAAACCTCTAAATATACCAAAAATGGCAAAGGTTAAGAGTGTAAACGGCAATCCAAAAATTCGAATTCGGTAATACGAACTACTGTACTCTAAAATGATGCCTTTTGCGTTGTAAAAGTTGAGAATGTGTTCCGCAAACGGATAGGTAATAAGTATTAATATAAAACTAATAGCTAAAATGATAGCAATAGCTTGTGCTGGCAACGTTTTGATTTCGTCTAGCTTGTTGGCACCTAAATATTGTGAAATTAACGCAGAAATTGCACTTCGTGTTTGTCCAAAAACCCACACTAACATCGAAATAAATGCACCTGCAATTCCGACAGCACTTAAGGCTTCGGTAGCATTTACGTCAATATTTCCAACAATAGCGGTGTCGGTAATTGATAACAAAGGTTCGGCAATTCCGGCAATGAGTGCAGGAACGGCGAGTTTATTAATGTCTGAGTTGGTTATCTGTGTTTTCAAAGGATGCGTTCGTAACAGTAAAAAGGATATACACTTTGTTTTGGAAAGTATATATTCTCTAATTTTTTATAACCGCGAAGTTCGTAAAACTTTTGATTTCTATGGTTCTTACTAAACGTATCTAATCTTATGGAACGATAATTATTTTCTATGGCATAGTTTTCTGCAAAGTCCATTAAGCATTGCGCGTATCCTTTTCCTTGGTGTTTTGGATCAACTGCCAACCGATGAATGTATAGGTTTGTACCATCTGGCGAAAGCCAATTAACAGTTTTATATTCTTCGTCCATTAGATTGGAAATCACCACACAACCGACAATTTCATTGATATACACTAACACATATAATTCGTTTCTATGAATATCATTTTCAAAAGCGGCACAATTGGGATAGTTTTCATTCCATTGAAATATATTATTCTTAATCATGTGTTTTGCGCATGCTTTGGTAATGTTGAGTAATGCGTCAATATCAGTTAAAGTTGCTGTGCGAATTTGTAAGCTCATAGCAGTTTGTGATGTAATTTGTAGTTTTTAAAGATATTTTAAAATAATGAAAAACGACCTTTGAATTAAAAAATGATTATTTTTGCAGAAATTTAAGATAATGAAAAATATATTAGTTCCTATCGGAGATTCTAGCAATGCGAAGAATACATTGCAGTATGCAATTGATTTTGCAACAGCTATTGACGCAAAAGTATTTGTGTTTAGAGCCTTTAAAGTGCTTTCGAAAGCAGGAACAATTTTGAATGTTGATGAAATTGTCGGACGTGAAACGGCAAGTAATGTAAAGGAAGTTGTAGCAAGTGTTGATTTGAAAAATGTAGATGTTTCTATTATTTCTGCAAAAGGAAACGTAGTTGATAGCATCAATTCTATTGATAAAGAATTGGGAATTGATTTGATTATTGTTGGTCCTCGAAGCAATTCTATTAAAGAAGAAGTATTTTTAGGAAGTACTACAGGAAGTATTATAAAGAAAACGAATATTTCGGTGTTGGTTGTGCCAGAAGGGTATGTTTTTAGACCAATTAAAAGAGTATTGACAGCAATAAAATCTGGAGTGATAAAACACAAAGATATTTTGGTGCCTTTAGAAAAAATCTTAGTTGCTTTTGATGCTAAAATGCGTTTGTTGCAAATTAAAACACTCGAATTTTTACCAGAAGATTTAGAGTTTCACTCTGAATTAGCCGCAATAACTTCAAGTTACAAGAGTTCTGAAAATGCAACGTTGTTTCAAGGTGTTTTAGAGCATTTGAATGAAAATAATCCTGATTTAATTTGTGTTTTTAGACGTAAACGTGGATTTTTCAAGAAATTGTGGGAACAAAGTTCTATAAAGAAAATAGATTTTGAAAGTCGTTTGCCTTTGTTAGTTTTAAAAGGAACAAACTAGAAAAACGATTGTATTCAATATATAAAGTCATTCAGCATCAGTTGAATGGCTTTTTTTGTAATATCTGATATTATGGGAATACCGTATAACTTCCATTAATAATTTTGTATTTTTAGATTGTAACTAAAATACTTTATTATGAAAAAAAGAACACTAAAGAGTTTACACTTAAACAAAAAAGTCATCAGTAATCTAAAGGTTGAAACTGTAAAAGGGCAACTGAGAAGAGGTTCGGACAATCCCGATTGTAGCGGTGATACAGCAATGGTATATACATGTCACCCAGAAACGTGTAATCCACAAGAACAAGAACGCTAAAGTATTAATTAAACTCTTTTATTATGCTAGAAAAATTAACACAATATGAAGTTCAGCACACTAATGAGATTAGTGGCGGACTCACTACGGTAGAATATATTATTATTTTGTAAACTTGGAAATAGGTTCTCTAAGAAATTAAATTTTCGTCAAACCGAACTTGATTCGGTTTCTCATTATCATTGAAAATCAATTGTATGAGATTCTGGATCAAGTCCAGAATGACGCTTTTAAAGCTTTTTAGAGAACTTTTTTATGCTTTTTTAGTTTGAAATAAAGTTGATAGTAGTTTGTACAACTTCCTGCAAATCTTTTGGTAATGTTGCATGTTCCCAAGGATGTCGCGCACCAAAAACATGATCGGCATGTTCAATAAGATACAATTTACTATTCGGACTCCATTGATGTACAAGTTTTGCTTCTTCTACGGAAACCGCAGGATCAGTTGTTCCATGAATGATTAAGTGCGGAATTTTTACATTTTTTGTTGCTCGCTCTATATCTAAACGTGTTTTATTTGCTTGAAAGTCTTCAAAAAACTGATAATAATGCGGCATTTCTTGCTTCGTTCGTCCATTAATTACATAATACACTCCTGAGTTTTTCCAATCGTCTAATTTTTCCCCTTTCGGGAAACGTGATGCGTAATCTGAAACGCCAGCCCAAGATATGACGTTGCTTATTTTAGAAGATTCTTCTGCTTTTATTGTAGCAATTCCGCCGCCACGTGAATGTCCAATAAGCGAAATATTGTGCAGTGTACATTCTCCACGAAAGTGGAAATCATCTTTTGATAAATGTAAAATGATATCTTCTAAATCGATTAATTCTTTGGTATAATTGTTTTCACCAAACGCTTTTAAATCTGGAAAATCAATTGGTTGTTCCATCGTTCCGCCATTGTGTGAGAAGTTGAATTTTACAAAAAAGTATCCAGCTGCTGCAAATGTTTCTGCAACTAAATCCCAAGCGCCCCAATCTTTAAAACCTTTATAACCATGACAAAAAACAACAATAGGCTTTTGTGTGTTGTCTTTCTTAAAAAAGTAATCGACAAGTATATCTTTTTCATGTTCACGCGTTAAAACGTTGTTTTTGAGCTTTTGTATCATGTTTAGACTTCTTTTTCGGTAAATGGAATGGTTTGATTGCAAATTTCAAAAATCAGTCGTTTGAGTTCTACTATAAAATCGTCCAACGTTTCCGAAGTTACCAATTGATTTTTGGTGCGACTTCCAGGTTTGTCTTTGGTCCCAAATTTTAGAAATCCGCTTTGTAAATTTTTAAACGAGATGATTCCTGCTTCCGTATCTTGCTGAAATGCCTGTTTTTGATAAATCATGTACGCATATGCTAAAACTTGAAAACTTTTGCTGAATTTGTAATCTTGCGTAAGCAAATCCCAATCAACAATTTCCACATCACTTTGCGATACTTTTCCAGTTTTGTAATCAATAATGCGCAACACGCCATCGAGTTCGTCCACACGATCTACTTTTCCACCAATATATACTGGAAAATCAAGTTCTGGAATGTCAATTTTAGCTTGTAATGTTTGCTCTATTTGTAGAATCCGTAAAGTTTTGCCTGTTTTTAAAGTTTGTAATTCTTGATTTAAAAAGTTGGTTACATAGCGTTTGGCAACATTAAAAATGATGAGGTTTTTTCCCCGATGAATATTTCCTTCACCATAGGTTTTTTTAAAGTTATCCGAAACCAATTGTTCAACGCTTGCAAACATTGCTTTGATGTCTTCCACAACTATAATTTTGCCTTCAAACGGTTTGTATAAAAGCTCTAAAGTATCATGCACAACCGTTCCAAGTGTGTTTGCGGCAACGGTTTCTTCTACAGCTTCGTATTCTTGAATTCCAAGAATTTTTTGATAGTAAAAGTCTATCGGATTTCGAATGTATGAAGTTAACGCAGAAGGCGAAAATCCTTTGTTTGCAATGTCTTTGATACGTTTTAGAATGTGTGCTTCTTTTTGAACTATTTGAAGTTTAGGTGTAATTTTTGGCACATTTGGAATAACTACATGTTGCGAAATCGTATGATTTGGCATTGCATAGGTTTCTAATTGCATTAAAAAACGACTTTTTTCGCCACCATTTAAGCCGTCAGCTTCTGTATTGTATAGTAAATAGACGTTTTCAGCTCTGTGCAATAGACGGTAGAAGTGATAGGTGTAAATTGCGTCTTTTTCTTTGTATGTTGGGAGATTGAATTGTTTTTTTAGATCGAACGGAATAAACGAATTGTTGCTTTTTCCTGATGGAAGAATTCCTTCATTTACGGATGAAAGAATCACGGTTTTGAAATCGAGCACACGTGTTTCTAACATTCCCATTAATTGCAAACCTTGAAGCGGTTCACCTTTAAAATCAAGTGTTTCTGTGCTAATTACTTCTTTATACAACGCCAATAACGACTTGATGTCTGTGATGTAATTGTGTTGTTTGGTCAATAATTGCAATTGATTGAATACTTCATTAAAACGATATAAATATTCTAGCGCGAGTAAATGTTTTTCGCGTTCATCAATTAGGCTAGTTTTTAATCGTCTAATAAGCGTAATACAGTTTTGAATTGCAGTTTTTGGCTTGTTATTCCAATAGGTAAATAAAATTGATGCAACATCTTGAATATCTTTCGGAAAGCGTTCTACAACTGTTTCCGTAGGTACATAAATAATATTATTTGATTGAATATAATGAATGATATCTGTTGCTACATTTTTATTTTTTTGCTGAAATAAAGGGCGCAAGTTGGTATCTGAAAGTACATTAATGACACTTTTATAGTAAAAAGCATTATTTCGATGATGTTCTTGTAAGATGTATAAATTATTGAACGTAGTTGCTAACGGGATGTCTTTTAGCGGAAAACCCATCGTAATATTGAGTTTTTCTATTTCCTTTGGCAACGAATTTAAACATGGAATTAGTAATTGTTCGTCCCCTAAAACGACTGCAACATCTTGTAAATTTTCATCATGTTGTTGTATTTTTTGAAGAATTTCGCCAATGTGTTTCGCTTGTGTTACATTTTTCGGCGCACCAATGATTTCAATATTCTTTTTATTAGAAAAATTATTGGCAATCCAAGAGAAAGCATTTTTCTTAAAATAATTCCAATCGTATCGATGACGTCGTAAAAACAAGCTTGCATCGTGTTCAGGATCTTCAAAAAAGATATGATCAGTATCCCATAAAATTTCTGCTAAACCAACTTCTAAAAATTCTTGAATAATTTTTTCTTCGGCAGTATTCAGTGCATTGAAACCAATGAAATAGTGTTTTTTGTTTTCGTTTTTCTGTAGATAAAATTCTAAACTATCAACTGCTTCTCGGTATACCAAACCTTGATAGGCAATTCCTTTTTGAGTTATTTTTTCGGTTAAGCCATCATAATATTCTTGGAGCTTGTTCCAAAAAGTTAAATAGTTTTTGACTAGAGTTGTGGGTTCTTTTTCTAACGACCAATGATTAATTTCTTGAATCGCACCTAAATAATTGAAGATATCCTTTTGCGGAATTAAATACCGATCAATTTCATTAAAATCTTGTAATAGTATTTGTGCCCATTTGGAAAAAGAATCAAAAGGCTCTTGCGCATCTTTTGGTGTAAGTTCTTTGTATACCGTGTAAAATTCAAAAAGTAATTCGGTATTACTTACGGAAGTATATCCTGAAATTTCTTCTACTAATTCTTCAATACTAAGAATTTCGGGAGCAAAAGAGGTTTTTTTAATTTGTTGTGAGAGTTCGTGTTTTAGGAAGACACCTGCTCTTTTGCTAGGTAATACCAAGGTAAGATTGCTAATGTTGGTATTATTTTCTAAAATGTAACTAACAACATGCGAAAGGAATGACTTCATGTTGTAAAAATAAAAAAACGCCTCGATATATCGAGGCGTTTTCTATGAAGTTATTTTTTTGAACTTAAATTAATTATCTAACTAATTTAATTTCTACTCTTCTGTTTTGTGCTCTACCTTTTCTTGTTCTGTTAGAAGCGATAGGCTTATCTTCTCCGTATCCTGTAGCTGTAAACTTGTTACCTACTTTACTTCTTAGGTAAGTTACAACTGCATTAGCTCTAGCTTCAGATAATTTTTGGTTTAAAGCGTCAGAACCAACACTATCAGTATGACCACCGATTGTAAATTCTTCTTTCGGGAAACCTTTGATTAAATTAGCAATTCTATCTAAGATAGCATACGTTTCAGCTTTGAAAGAATCTTTTCCTGAGTTGAAGTATACAGTTCTAGCTAAGTTGTCTAATTCTGTAATTTCAGTAACAGTCATTCTAGCTATTGGAGGACATCCTTGGTTTTCAGCAACACCTGCTACGTCTGGACATCTATCATCTTTGTCTAATACTCCGTCACCGTCTCTATCAGTCCATGGGCATCCTTTGTTTGCAGATGGGCCAGCTTCTGTTGGGCAGTTATCTTTAGCATCAGTGATTCCGTCACCGTCAGTATCAGGGCATCCGTTCATTGCAGCAGAACCTGCAACAGTTGGACAATCATCCTTTGCATCAGCGATTCCGTCACCGTCAGTATCAGGACATCCGTTTAATGCAGCTAAACCTGCAGTATCAGGACAGTCATCTTTACTGTCTTCGATTCCGTCACCGTCAGTATCAGGACATCCGTTGAATTCTGGTAAACCTTTAACATCTGGACAAGCGTCGTCTTTGTCAAAAATTCCATCTTCATCAGTATCTTTTCCACCAAACTTGATAGCAACTCCAACTGAATGTTGGAAATGTGGATTTAAGTAATCTTCGAAAGCGTGCTTATACGTAGATTGTACGTTTAAAGCTAAATTATCGGTAAACCAGTAGTTAAAACCAATTCCACCATTTAATGTTCCAGCTCCGATATCATCAATCCAAGTGTAACCACCACCAACTTCTAAATACGGGTCAAAATTCCCCATGTTGTAAAGTTCATTAAGGTTATACTTAATCGTTCCATCGAATCCGTAGTATGTTAAATCATCTCTCGACTGATCTCCATAATTTTCGATCTTGTTAACTGACCCTCTAACTCCTACTGAGAATCCGTCACCTACATATTTAGAAACGCTAATTGTTGATAATGTAGGTAAAATGTTGTAATGATTTACATTGAAGTATTCATCAAACCATTTCCCTGTAAGCCCTGCAGCTTCCATATCGTTTGTAGGAAAGAAATCTACAGCATTAATACCGACATTGATCTGCCAAGGGTTATTACTGTCTTGCGCTTTTACGTTGCTGAATCCTACTACAAGCAACAAAGCAACTAAAAATCTGCTAAGATGTTTCATGTTTTAATTATTTAATTTTAAGTGTTAATTAAAGGACAAATGTAAGTTGTTAATACTTATTAACAAAGACAAATATATTAATTTTTTTAAAATCGTTAACATTTAAATCGATTTTAAATATTTAAATTACTTTTAACTCTTTCCCAATTTCTGTAAAAGCGGCAATTGCTTTGTCCAAATGTGCTTTGGTATGCGCGGCTGATAATTGCACTCTAATTCTTGCTTTTCCTCTTGGAACTACTGGGAAAAAGAACCCTATTACATAGATTCCTTTTTCTAATAATTTGTCCGCCATTATTTGCGAAAGCTTTGCATCATATAACATTACTGGTACAATTGCAGAATCTCCATCAACAATATCAAATCCAGCATCTTTGATTCCTTTTTTGAAATATTCAGTGTTAGCGGCTAGTTTGTCTCGTAAGGTTGTATCACTGTCTAACATTTCAAATACCTTGATAGAAGCACCAACTATTGCAGGCGCTAATGAGTTAGAAAATAAATATGGTCTTGAGCGTTGACGTAATATTTCAATGATTTCTTTTTTACCAGTTGTATATCCGCCCATAGCGCCACCCATAGCTTTTCCAAGCGTTCCTGTAATGATATCAATTTTCCCCATTACATTTTTTTCTTCAAGCGTTCCACGACCCGTTTCACCAATAAAACCTGTTGCATGACATTCATCAATCATTATCATAGCGTCATATTTTTCCGCTAAGATAGCAATTTCATCTAATGGCGCCACCAATCCGTCCATAGAGAAAACTCCGTCCGTAACAACAATTTTGAAACGTGCTCCATCAGCATTTGCTTGTTGCAACTGCTTTTCCAAATCGGCCATGTCATTATTTTGATAACGATAACGCGCCGCTTTACACAAACGAACACCATCAATTATAGAAGCATGGTTTAACGAATCTGAGATTATTGCATCTTCTTTTGTTAGTAATGGCTCAAAAACACCACCATTGGCGTCAAAAGCTGCGGCATATAGTATGGTATCTTCTGTTCCGTAATAATCCGCTATTTTTTGTTCTAGTTTTTTGTGAATATCCTGTGTTCCGCAAATAAAACGAACTGACGACATTCCAAAACCATGCGTGTCCATTGTATCTTTTGCCGCCTGAATTACATCTGGATGTGATGATAACCCTAAGTAATTGTTTGCACAAAAATTGATAACAGATTCGCCTGTATTTATAGTAATTTCAGCACCTTGCGCTGAAGTAATGATGCGTTCTTTTTTGTAAAGTCCGGCATCTTTAATTTCTTGAAGTTCTTTTTCTAAGTGTTGTTGTATACTTCCGTACATGGTTGTTTAATTTTTGACAAAAATAGTTACGATTTTTGAGTTATACCATTAATCTTTTGAATTTACTGCAATAAAACACCTTTTTCATCTTTACTTTTTAGCATAAATTCAAAAAAACATTCAGTATTATATATATTTCACAACGATTTCCTCGTTGATATATAGCAAAATTTTATGTGTAACATTGAAATCCATTTCTACCAACGTATCCGCATATTCATATACTTGTTCTGTATAAAACGGATTGTGCATTCCTGTTTTGTAATCAATTATAGTTGTTTCGTTGTTTGGATTGACTATAATTCTATCTGGACGCAATATTTTACCCGATTTTGAAATGATGTCTTTTTCATTGTAAATAGTAGCATCTTGATTAAAATAGTGTGATATTTCAGGATGATGCACTACTTGATGAATACTTTCCGATAGTTTTTCGCGCTGTTGCGCATCAATAATTCCTTTAGAAATATATTCGTCTAACACAAATTCAATGTCTGACGGATATTTTATTTGTGCCAACACATCATGAATTAAGTTTCCTTTTTCAATGGCTTGTTCTTGCGTTGTATCCCACAATAAACCTTGTTTTGTGAGTAAATGCAAGTTGTGATCTTCCTTTGCTGTGCTTATAAATTGTTTTTGTAATATGGTATTTATTTCCTCAGATGTGTTCGCTTTCGCTAGATTTTCCTCAGACGCACCAAATGTATAGGTTGTTAATTCATCATTCCAATGTTGATTTTCTTTTAAGTAATTGATAAATATGCCCGAAAACGTCTGTAAACGCTCATTTCCGTTGCGATCTACTTCTTTTTTCGTAATGATGTGCAATTGTTGCACGGCGCGCGTAAATGCTACGTATAAAATGTTGAAGTTGTCTAATTCCAATTGCGATTGACGGTTTTGATACAATTGCTCACCCAAATCTCCATATTCTTGAATGGTACTGTTAAAATTGAGATACGCTTCTTCAAAACCATTAAAATCATCTTTTGCAATAGGAAACCAGAGTTTTGGTTCAATTTCTTTGTAAATATCTGTGTTGGCAAACGGAAACAATACCACAGGAAATTCCAAACCTTTTGATTTGTGAATGGTCATAATCTGAACCGCATTTTCCGAACCTGAAGCTACAATGCTTAAATGATTTTTTTTCTTTTCCCAATGTTCTAAAAAACCAGCAAAACCAAGTTGTTTCTTTTGTGTGTATTCCAATACAAAATCTAAGAAAAATTGTAAATATGCATCTGATTTGTTTGTTAAATTAAACGCTCTGATACAATATTCTGCGGCTTCGTATAATGATAATTGCAAGAAATACGTAAAGTCAAAATTGAATTGTTTTAAACTTGAAAATAGAATTTCTGCGTCAAGCGCGACATGTTTTTTTAGGAACTCATGCGTATTTTCAATTTCGAGTTTTTCTGTTGCCAGGTAATTTAATAGATGCAGTTTTACTTCATTGTTTTTAGGTTGAATTGCCAAGCGAAGTATATCAATGATAAATTGAACTTCTCGCGAACGTTTTATGAGTAAAGTTTCCGATGAAATGATTGGTATTTGATGCGTTGATAAAATATCTGCAATGGCAATTCCTTCCGATTTTCTTCGCGTGAGCACACAAATATCTCTGTATGCAAATCCTTTTGTTTGTAGATCACGGATTTTTTCAATGATTTTTTCAGGAATAATCTCAAATTCTTCTTCGACTGTTTTGGCCTCTATAAAATTGAACGATATAAAACCACCTTTTTTATCGTTTGTCAATTGTGTACTTCCATTTTTGTAGATAGCCGCAAATTCCTCTTGATGAAAGAATTTTGCAATGTGTTGAAAGAAACTATTGTTAAAGTTGATGATTTCGTCGTAACTACGATAGTTTCTAGGCAAATTTTGCGGATCTTTTTCTACAAAAAACGGATTTACTTCTTTGTTCAATCCTATAAATTGTTCCGCTTTTCCACCACGCCAACGATAGATAGATTGTTTTGCATCACCAACAATGGTTAACGAACCACTTTTGTTGTCAGACGTTTCCGTTTGTAATTTGTTAGAAATTAACGGAATCAAGTTTTCCCATTGCATAATGGACGTATCTTGAAATTCGTCAATGAAGTAATGTTTGTATTTTTCACCCAACCGCTCATAAATAAATGGCGCAGGTTCATCTTTTATTGTTTCACTGATTAAGGTATTGAATTCAGAAATTAGCAATAAATTCTGTTCTTCTTTTATGATTTCCAATTCGTTTTGAATCGCGTTAAGTACAGAAAGTGGTGTTGCATTTTTATAGAAATTTTTCAGAAAACTCAATTCATAAATGTTTGCTTTACAACTGTGATACACTTCAGTAAGTTGTGGCAATAACGCATCAATTGTTGCGGCTTTTGTAGCATCTAATGCTTTTTTATAAATACTTCCATTTTCTAAATCTTCGGCAAGTTTGTTTCCGTACAATCGTTTTTCATCAAAATCCTTAGCTGCAATTTTCTGAAAATGATTTGGTAACGTTTTGCGTAAAAAGTCATTAAACTCCAATCCTGCACTTTGAATCAATTCCAACACAGCATTTCCAGCGTTGGATAATTCTTCAGAAGTTGCTTTTATTTTGGTTTTGAGTAGTTTTTTGAGTTCGCTAAAATCTTCGAGCGTTTTATGTTTTAGCCTGTAAAGGTGTGGTTTTTCGTTTTCATTCAGCAACAGCTTTGCAATTTTATTTAAATCGAATGCAATGTCCCAACTTTTATCATCATCCGCTTTTTCCAATGCATAAGCTATTAAAACCTCAGAAATCAGTTTGTCTTCACCAGCTTTTGAAATTAACTGATCAACGGCTTCATTTAGTAAAGAATCTGTGTCGAGTTCAACTTCAAAATTTAACGGAAGTTTCAAGTCGTATGCAAATGTTCGGATGACACTGTGCGTAAATTTATCAATCGTTGCAACTTCAAAAAAGGCATAATTGTGCAAAATACTTTTCAGTACTTCTTTTGCTTTTTGTTGTAGTTGAGCAGGATGCAATTTTAAATCGTTCACCAATTCCACAAACATTGGCGCATTCACGCTTTCTGCATCAAAGGCAAATGCATTTAAGTTTTCAATAATACGTGCTTTCATTTCGGCAACAGCCTTATTGGTAAACGTAACAGCCAAAATTTGTTTGTACGTATCTTTTTGTACAGAAGAAAGTAAGATGCGCAAATAATCTTTGACAAGTGTATATGTTTTTCCTGATCCGGCGGAAGCATTGTAAATGATGAATGGTGTAGACACAGAAAGAAGTTTAGTGATGCTTACAAATATAGTTTAAAAACAAAGTGGCTACAAAACAAAAATCCAGCTTCATGACAAAGCTGGATTTTTTTACAATTTCATTGTATGCTTAGCACACATATCCTGGGCAAGAAATTCCACCAGAAGGATCAGTTCCTCCAGTTCCTCCTGTGCCTCCAGTTCCGCAATTGTTTACTGTACAATTATTGAACGAAACGTTATTACATGTTCTGAATTGTGTACAGTTTTCTGTAAGTCCACAACCTGCATAGCAAGTTTCTAATAATGATAAGTCAATTGGCTCGCAGAAAAATCTAGATCCACCACCAACAACTAGGTCTTTTCCTAAGTTAGAAACTTGTGTTTTCTTCAATTGTAATTTTTTGATAAAATTCTTTTTTTTCATGATTTAAAAAGTTTTGATTAAACATTATATATAATAGAGTATCAGGTGATTAAATTGTTACCCTATGATAAAGAAACGGAAAGGTTTTTGAAAGGATATAATGTAATTTGTAGTATTTTTATAATTCAATGTATAGGTTTAATAAAACAAATAACACTATAAAACAAAAACCCAGCTTCATGACAAAGCTGGATTTTTTATTAATTATGTTCCACTAATATTTCCTTAATTAATCTATATGGCAAATAAAAGTACATACGTTCGAGCATCTATCACTACACGTTCTTGTTATGCATTCGTCAGTAAGACACGTGGCAATTGTAATTTCATTACAAGTTCTGAATTCTGTACATCTTGCTGTTAGTATGGGTTGTGTATCATTTAATCCTCCAATAATTTTATTTGTGGAAAGATTAGAGATTTGTGCTTTTTTTAATTGTAATTTTTTGTTTAGATTCTTTTTTTTCATGGTTTAAAAAGTTTTGTTTAATATATGTGTAATAATATCAAGTGGTTAAATTGACACTCAGTTATAAAGAAACAAAAACTATTTAATAAAACACGAGGTTTTTGTAGTATTTTTATTTTCTCAAACGTAAGGTTATCAAAATATAATAGACCAGTAATAGCTTTTCATTGAAGATTTTACAATCAGAAAATATGGATGATCTGTTTTTAGCATAGATTAATTTTATATGAATATTATCAGAATCTGTTTTAATCGTTTCATTATGTGGCAATAGATGGTTATTTTTGGGGAAATAAAACAATGTTTAATCAATAAATACAGATATAATGGCTTTTGAATTACCAAAATTATCATACGCATACGATGCTTTAGAACCAAATATTGACGCAAGAACAATGGAAATCCACCATTCAAAGCATCACAATGGATATACTACAAAATTAAATACAGCAATTGAAGGAACAGATTTAGAAGGAAAATCAATTGAAGATATTCTTACAAATCTTGACATGAGCAATGCTGGAGTTCGTAATAACGGAGGCGGATTTTACAATCACAGTCTTTTTTGGGAAGTAATGAATCCAGAAGATAGAGGTTATCTTTCAGGAGAATTAAAAGATGCTATTGAAGCGGCTTTTGGTTCAAAAGATGCTTTTATGGAAGCATTCAGTAAGGCAGCAGCAACACAGTTTGGTTCAGGTTGGGCTTGGTTATGTGTTCATAAAGGTGGAAAAGTAGAAGTATGTTCTACGCCAAATCAAGACAATCCATTAATGCCAGGCGTTGGTTGTGGAGGAACACCAATTTTAGGATTGGATGTTTGGGAACACGCATACTACTTAAACTATCAAAACAGACGTCCTGATTATATTAATGCATTTTTTAATGTAATTAACTGGAATGAAGTTGAAAAGCGTTACGCGGCTAGCAAATAAGAAGAATTTATTTCTTTTATACGATACAACACGAAAGGCGAACAGGAATGTTCGTCTTTTTTAGTTTTATAATTTTATGAAAAAAAATTATGAAACTATCCCGTTGCAGAACAGAATCTTACGAAAGAGTCAAGATTTTTAGAATTAGGAATCAGGAAGTTTTTCCGATGTCATTTTTGCAGAGGTAGAAATTTAGAGTGTTTCAAACTGAATCAAGTTCAGTTTCCCTCAAGAGTGAGAACTAATTTAAACTTCACAATTTAAACTTTTTAATGAATAAGATAGCTTCTAACTGCGTAGCGGTCTAACAGCAAAGCGATTTATTTAAAAAACTATTGCGCATAAAAAAAGGTGGAATAAACCACCTTTTTTTGCCCCAAATCTTACCATGAACTTAACCTACTTATGCTATGGCATTGCTAATGTAAGTAGAGTCGTTAAATCTTACCTAATAAATCAGACCAAATACCTCTTTTTTAGACCAAGTGTGTATTTTAACTTTTATTTATGATTTAATAATCAGTAAGATAAAATTTCTTACACAAAAACCATCTTTTTTTATTGGGTTTAAAAAGCTTAATATGCACGCTCTTTATTTCCTTCATAAAAATTAATAAAAGCACGATTTACAACACGATTTCCTCCATCCGTTGGATAGTTTCCTGTAAAGTACCAATCACCTAAATTATTTGGGCATGCTTTATTGAGATTGGCAACATTTTGGAAAATCACGTTTACTTCTGCATTTACAACATCTGTTTTGATCAGTTCACTTATTTTTTCTGAAATTTCTTCATCTGTAAAAGGATCATAAATCTCTTTCACAAAGTTTTTCACATCAATATCTTTTAAATTTTCTTGTGCTTTACACTTTTTATAAACTTCTTCGACCAAGTCATACTTGTTTTGGTCTTTTAAAAGTGATAAGGTAGCTCTAAAGGCAATCAAATCTTCCATTCGAGCCATATCAATACCGTAACAATCCGGATAGCGTATTTGTGGCGCAGAAGACACGACAACAATTTTCTTTGGATGCAAACGATCCATCATTTTAATGATACTTTTCTTAAGTGTTGTTCCGCGCACAATACTATCATCAATAATAACTAAGTTATCTTCAGGTTGTATCACACCATACGTTACATCGTATACGTGTGCAACCAAATCATCACGACTGCTATCTTCGGTAATAAATGTTCGAAGTTTTACATCTTTAATCGCAATTTTTTCAACTCTTGGTCGTTCCGAAAGAATTTCACGTACTTTTTCTGCAGATAACGAACGTTGTCCATTTAAGATTTCGTTGGTTTTTCGCTCGTTTAAATATTCTTCTACAGCTTCTGTAAGGCCAAAAAAGGACGTCTCGGCTGTGTTTGGAATAAACGAGAATACAGTATTTCTTATATCGTCATCAATTGCTTTTAACACATTTGGCAACAATAATTTTCCTAACATTTTTCGCTCTTTATAAATTTCTGCGTCGCTTCCGCGCGAAAAATAAATACGTTCAAAAGAGCAAGCTTTGCGTTCTAAAGGTGCTAAAATTTCTTTGGTTTGAACCGTTCCATCTTTTTTGATAATTAATGCATTTCCAGGATCAATTTCTTTAACATCATCAAATTCCACATTAAAAACGGTTTGAATCACAGGACGTTCCGAAGTTACTACAACAATTTCATCATCTTGATAGTAATATGCTGGACGAATTCCTGCTGGATCTCTTAATACAAACGAATCTCCATGACCTAACAATCCTGCCATTGCATAACCACCATCCCAATTTTTAGCAGATTTTCTTAAAATTTTCGCAATATTTAATCGTGCCGCAATTTGTGGAGAAGCTTCTTGTTTGTTGTAACCTTCTTCTTTTAGTTTTTTGTATAATTTTGCAACAGCATCATCTAAAAAGTGACCAATTTTTTCCATAATAGTAATGGTATCGGCTTTTTCTTTTGGGTGTTGCCCAATTTTGATTAGGTTGTCAAAAAGCTCATTTACGTTGGTCATGTTGAAGTTTCCGGCAACAATCAAATTACGATGCATCCAATTGTTTTGTCTTAAAAACGGATGTACACTTTCAATACTATTTTTACCAAAAGTACCATAGCGTACATGTCCTAAAAACAATTCGCCAACATATGGCAATTCTGCTTTTTGACGTGCAACATCATCATTTAATTCAGGTTTTTCCTCTAAAATATCGTTGATGCGTTCGTTTACTTGTGCAAAAATATCTTGAATTGGTTGTTGTTGGTTAGAGCGTACTCTACTAATGTAGCGTTCTCCTGGGTTCATATCGAGCTTTATTGTTGCCAATCCAGCACCATCTTGCCCTCTATTGTGTTGTTTTTCCATTAGTAAATACATTTTATTAATTCCATAAAATGCTGTACCATATTTTTCTTTATAGTACTCTAATGGCTTTAACAGCCTTAAAAGTGCAATACCGCACTCGTGTTTCAAAGCGTCACTCATTGTTGTAGTTTGTTGTGTTGTTGTTTCGTATTGTAACAAAAAAAAGCGCTCAGTTATGAGCGCGTTTTTTTAGTTTACTTCTATTTCAAACTGAGTCAGTTGTTTAAACTGCTTCAGGCGTTCTGTGATTTCTTTTTTGGTGAGCGATTCCATTCGTTGTGTTCCAAATTTTTCTACGCAAAAGGAAGCTAAGTTTGAACCATATATAATGGCGTTCTTCATACTTTCAAACGAAATATCTTCGTGTTTAGCAATGTAGCCCGAAAAACCTCCTGCAAATGTATCTCCAGCTCCAGTAGGATCAAAAACTTCTTCTAGTGGTAATGCTGGAGCAAAGAAGATGTCTCCATCATTAAAAATTAAAGCACCGTGCTCTCCTTTTTTAATCACTACATATTTAGGACCCATTTCATGAATCTTCTGTGCAGCTTTTACCAAAGAGTATTCGCCAGATAATTGACGCGCTTCTTCATCATTAATTGTAATAACGTCTACTTTTTTGATAACGGCTAATAAGTCGTCCCATGCGCAATCCATCCAAAAGTTCATTGTATCCAATACAATTAATTTTGGTTTCGTTGTCATTTGATTAATTACGCTCATTTGAACACCAGGATGTAAGTTTCCTAACATTACAATTTCGGCATCTTTATAATTTTCTGGAACAACTGGATTGAAATCTGCCAATACATTTAACTCTGTAGCCAACGTATCTCTTGAATTCATATCATTGTGATATTTTCCACTCCAAAAGAATGTTTTTCCTCCTTTTACAATTTCTATTCCTGAAATATCAATATTTCTAGCGGCTAACATGTCTAAGTATTCTTGTGGAAAATCTTCTCCAACAACAGAAACAATAGCTGCATCTACATCAAAATTTGCAGCAGATAGTCCAATATAAGTAGCCGCGCCACCTAAGATTTTATCTGTTTTTCCAAATGGTGTTTCAATAGCATCAAAAGCAACCGTTCCAACAATTAATAATTTGCTCATTTCTCTAATTAAAATTTTTGCAAACTTACATAAAATTTTCCCAAGAAAATAGTGTAAAGAAGCAGATATGAGTTTTCGAGTTTTTTTTAGTCTAACACATTGAAATAGAATGCTATTGTAGACGCTCGCGTAAGGCAACAAAGTTGTTGTAAGGTGCTTTTGCTATGGTACTATTTATAAACCAACTAGGTAAGTTTCCGCTAGGGTCGCCATGCATTTGGTGTGTAATTTTTACCATCGTATCTTTTTGTTCAAGCAACCAATAGCCTTCAAAAGTGGTAATGCGTAAATAATCTTCTTGAATTTCATACTGATCAGAAGCTGCTATAATATCAATACGCAGCACATCTTTAGAAATTCTATGTAGTGAAAGCGAAATTACAACATCTCTGTTGCGTAAAGGCCAAGGAAGATCGAGTGCCATCCAAATAAGATATTCACTTTCCGAAGTTTTTTTAAGAAGTTTGCTGTCAATAGCTTTGTAATTCCATACATGTAGTTGATCGCCGTCAGTAATAATACTTTTTACTTTATCTAAAGAGGTTTCGACAACCATTTCAACTTTATATGCTTTTATCTTGCTAGAATCTATAGATTTTGTGTAAATCTGTATATCATCTTTATCTTTTTTTAGCGACCATTCTTTTTGGGCAAAAAGTGGTGTAAAAAATAAGAAGCTAAAAATAGCAATGTAGATTTTCATGTTTGATTTTGAGGGAATTATAATGCAAAAATACAAATATGGTACCAAAAAAGCTATTTATAATAATTTATTGCGTTCATTTTCAAAAAACGAATCAATTTTCAACTTTTCTTTTTTGGAAGCATCTACAGCCAAAAAGTCGCAACGTTCGTTTTGCATATGGTTGTTGTGTCCTTTAATCCATTGGAAACTTACAATATGTCTTCGGTATATTTTAAGGAAACGAATCCATAAATCTGTATTTTTCTTTCCAGAAAATCCTTTTTTCTCCCAACCAAAAACCCATTTTTTCTCCACAGAATCTACAACATATTTAGAATCGGTAAATACTTTTGCGTCGGTATGCATGTATTTTAGTTTTTCTAAGGCTACAATAACGGCTAGCAATTCCATTCGATTGTTGGTTGTCATTCTATAACCTTCAGAAAATTCTTTTCGGTATGGTTTTCCAACCCATTCCATTACAATTCCGTAGCCGCCAGGTCCTGGGTTTCCTCTAGAAGAACCGTCTGTATATATATGTACGTCTGCCATTATTCAGCATTTAAATTTGAAGTTAACACCTTTTCAATGATAGCTGGAAAGTGTTTATATTCTAGCTGATGCACCTTTTTCGCAACGGTTTCTGGTGTGTCAATTTCGTTTAAATTGGTCTTCGCTTGAAAAATAATAGCACCTTCATCATAATTTTCATTGACAAAATGTATGGTAATGCCACTTTCTTTTTCTTTATTTGCAACGACAGCATCATGTACATGTGATCCGTACATTCCTTTTCCTCCATATTTTGGTAGTAAGGCTGGATGGATATTAACGACTCTATTGGGGAATGCAGCAAGGATATGTTCAGGAAATTTCCATAGAAACCCAGCAAGGACAATTAAATCAATATGTGCACTTTGCAATAGATTTAGCACATCATTACTGTGATATAGCGCAGTTCTGTTAAAGCTAAAAGCGCTGATTTTCAGTTTTTTAGCTCGGTCTAAAACTTTGGCATGCTGATTGTTAGTCAGAACTTGAACAACGGAAGCGTTATTTCGTTCTTGAAAATATTGAATAATATTTTCTGCATTAGTTCCGGAACCCGAAGCAAAAATTGCAATACGCTTCATAAAAAGAATGGAATTTTAGTGACTGTTGTTTCGACAAAAAAAAGAATAATTATTAACAAAATGAAGGTAAAAGCAAATTACTTATTCTAAAATTTTAGTAAATTAGATCACATTTTTCAAACAAAATGTTGTTTTAAATTAAAGTTTTTTATTTTTGCCAACAATTAAATTTTAAAAACTATAAGATTATGTCAGACATTGCATCAAGAGTAAAAGCGATTATCGTAGACAAATTAGGTGTAGATGAGAACGAAGTAGTTCCAGAAGGAAGCTTTACTAACGACTTAGGAGCAGATTCACTAGACACAGTAGAATTGATTATGGAATTCGAAAAAGAATTTGATATTCAAATTCCGGATGATCAAGCAGAAAACATTGCTACTGTTGGTCAAGCTATCTCTTACATTGAAGAAGCAAAAAAGTAAGGAAAGAATAAAATTTCATATTTAAAAGACATTAGAATGCATATTTTGCATTCTAATGTTTTGTTAAAGAGATTTCTTCTTAATTTTTAAACTAACTTATTAAAGATGGAATTAAAGCGAGTTGTAGTTACAGGTTTGGGAGCATTGACTCCAATCGGAAATACTATAGATGAATATTGGAATGCGCTTCTTGCAGGTAAAAGCGGAGCCGCTCCAGTTACACATTTTGATGCCGAAAAATTTAAAACAAAATTCGCTTGTGAGGTAAAGAACTTTACGGTTACAGATTTCATTGATAGAAAGAGTGCCAGAAAAATGGACAAGTTTTCGCAATATGCAATGGTAGCTTCTGATGAAGCAATTGCAGATTCAAAACTTGATCTAGATCGTATTAATAAGCTTAGAGTAGGAGTTATTTGGGGAGCCGGAATTGGAGGTTTAGAAACATTCCAAGAAGAAGTTATCAATTTTGCTAACGGTGACGGAACTCCAAAATTTAATCCTTTCTTTATTCCAAAAATGATTGCAGATATTGCGCCTGGTAATATTTCCATTAAATATGGATTTATGGGACCAAACTATACAACTGTATCTGCTTGTGCATCATCAGCAAACGCTATGATTGATGCTCTAAACAATATTCGATTAGGACATTGTGATGTTATTGTAACTGGTGGAAGTGAAGCTGCTGTTACTATTGCTGGAATGGGCGGATTTAACGCCATGCATGCCATGTCAACTCGCAATGACGATCCGCAAAGTGCCTCAAGACCATTTGACGCAACCAGAGATGGTTTTGTACTTGGAGAAGGTGCTGGCGCTATTGTTCTTGAAGAATACGAACATGCAAAAGCAAGAGGCGCAAAAATATATGCAGAAGTTGTTGGAGGAGGATTATCTTCAGATGCTTATCACATGACAGCGCCACATCCGGAAGGAATAGGTGTTGTAGCCGTTATGAAAAACTGTCTTGAAAATGCAGGAATGCAACCAGAAGACGTACATCATATCAATACACACGGAACATCAACTCCTTTAGGAGATGTAGCAGAGCTGAAAGCGATTACTGAAGTTTTTGGAACGCATGCTAAAAACATAAACATAAACTCTACGAAGTCTATGACAGGACATTTGTTGGGAGCGGCTGGAGCCATTGAAGCAATAGCATCCATACTTTCCATAGAACACGGAATTGTACCGCCAACAATAAATCATTCTACAGTAGATGAAAATATAGATCCGAGTTTGAACCTAACACTAAACGAACCTCAAAAACGAGATGTACAAGTTGCCATGAGTAACACATTTGGCTTTGGAGGACACAATGCTTGTGTATTGTTTAAAAAATTAGACTAAATCAAACTCAATGAACTTCGTTCGAAAAATATTAAATTCCCGATCTAATAAAGACGGGAATTTTTTTGTTGAACTCGAAGATATTATAGGATTTAAAACCCGCAGAAAGAAATTTTATAAGAAAGCCTTTACACATCGTTCGATGAATCAGAAAGATGCGAAAGGAAATTCGGTAAATTACGAACGACTTGAGTTTTTAGGTGATGCTATGTTGAGTAGTGTTATTTCTGCATATCTATTTACAGAAGTTCCATCTGGAAACGAAGGATACTTAACCAAAATGCGTTCAAAAATTGTAAGTCGCGAACATTTAAATGAACTTGGACGCGATTTAAAATTAATAGAACTCGTACTATCACGTATTCCAAAAGATAATTTTGGCGAAAATATTCACGGAAACTTATTTGAAGCGTTAGTTGGTGCCATATTTTTAGACAAAGGGTACAAATATTGCGAACGATTTATTCATTACCGTGTTATTTCTCCATATGTAGATATTGAACGTTTGGAAGGAAAAGTAATCAGCTACAAAAGTTTACTTATTGAATGGTGTCAGAAAGAGAAGAAAAACTTCAAATTTGACGTATATGAAGATACTGGAAATGACGAATTAAAACACTTTGCTGTAAAGCTTTTTATAGACAATAGAGTTGCAGGAAAAGCACGCGCAACTTCTAAAAAGAAAGCAGAAGAAAAAGCTTCAAAACGTGCTTATTTTGCTTTTCAAAAGCAAATTTCTACCTAAATTCTACTAAAAAAGCAATCCCGTTTTCATAAATTTTACAATAATTTATGCCTATTTCTAAGATTTCAAAAAAAGAATGCACTAGCTATAACGTTTTCGTTGTGAAATCTTTATAAACATTACCTAAAATTAACTTCTATCTTATCATTAAATTATATATTTACATTTGTTAATTGTAAGATTTATGGCAATTCATAAACTCTTTGAGGATGATTTTGAAGAAGATAAATACACGCTGATAGCAATTCATTGCTCAACAGAAGATTATCGATTGGCGTATCTTTTAAATACAAACTTAAATCTGAAATTAGCACGAAAATCGGAAGATTTAGATTATAATTACATGGAAGCTTCTTTCTCAATTTACGAATGGAACGATGAAGAAAATTGCATCAAATGGAGTTTGGTTGCAAATACAAGTAAAAAAGAAGTAGAACGTGTAGCAAGTGCAGGATCATTATTTTCAGATCAACAAGGAAAACAACTGGTTTCTAAATATTTGATTTCTGAACGAAAACAAGTAGATTATTTCATTAAAATTGAAAGTGATAACTACTTAAAATCTTCCAAACTTACAGTGTCAAAAGTAAATGCTATTGCAGAAGTAATTACTGCATATACGATAAACCCCAATCAACTAAAATCTAAAAACAATTTAATTTTTGAGTAATGCCAAAAAGAAAAAAGACGAAAATAGTAGCTACGTTAGGACCTGCAACAAGTTCGAAGGAAATCCTTAAAAAAATGATTGAGCAAGGAGTAGATGTATTTCGCATCAACTTTTCGCATGCCAATTATGACGACGTACAAGAGCGTATTAAAATGATTCGCGAATTAAGTGAAGAATACGGATACAATACATCAATATTAGCCGATTTACAAGGTCCAAAACTGAGAGTTGGAGTCATGTCGGAAGATGTCATTGTAGAGCCAGGAGACGAAATTACATTCTGTACAGGAAAAGAATTCAAAGGAACCTCTAAAAAGGTGTACATGAATTACGCAAACTTTCCTAGAGATGTAAAAGCAGGAGAACGTATTTTGTTAGATGACGGAAAACTCATGTTTGAAGTTGTGGATACCGATGGAAAACAAGAAGTAAAAACAAAAGTAATTCAAGGTGGACCTTTAAAATCTAAAAAAGGAGTCAATCTTCCAAATACAAATATTTCATTGCCTGCATTGACAGAAAAAGATATTAATGATGCCATTTTTGCTATCGGACAAGAAGTAGATTGGTTGGCTTTATCGTTTGTTCGTCACAGTCAAGATTTAATGGATTTACAAGCAATTATCAATGAGCATTCAGAACATAAAATTCCAATTATTGCAAAAATTGAAAAACCTGAAGCCGTTGAAAATATAGACAAAATTGTTGCCTATTGTGATGGTTTAATGGTTGCGCGTGGTGATTTAGGTGTTGAAGTTCCTGCACAAGAAGTACCTTTAATTCAAAAACAATTGGTATTACGTGCCAAAAAAGCTAGAATTCCTGTAATTATTGCTACCCAAATGATGGAAACAATGATTACAAGTTTAACGCCAACAAGAGCTGAAGTAAATGATGTTGCAAATTCTGTAATGGATGGAGCTGATGCCGTAATGCTATCAGGAGAAACTTCGGTTGGTAAATATCCAGTACAAGTAATTGAGCAAATGACGAAAATCATTAAAAGTGTTGAAGACTCGCCACTAATTAATGTGCCACATTCGCCACCACACATTCGTACCAAACGTTACATTACAAAATCGATATGTTACCACGCTTCACACATGGCAAACGAAATCAAAGCAAAAGCTATCTGTACACTCACCAATAGTGGATATACAGCATTTCAAATTTCGGCTTGGCGACCAGATTCGCACATTTTAGTATTTACATCAAACTATAGAATCCTTTCACAATTAAACCTACTTTGGGGCGTAAAAGCATTCTTCTATGACAAATTTGTAAGTACTGATGATACTGTTGAAGATGTCAACCGAATTGCAAAAGCGAAAGGATTTGTAAAGAAAAATGACATGTTAATCAACTTAGCAGCCATGCCAATTACCGACAAAGGAATGGTAAACA
This sequence comes from Kordia sp., assembly GCF_965283645.1. Taxonomy (GTDB): domain Bacteria; phylum Bacteroidota; class Bacteroidia; order Flavobacteriales; family Flavobacteriaceae; genus Kordia. The sequence goes on from NZ_CBDIPG010000001.1 coordinate 3,368,194, forward strand.
CGTTGCGTGTTTCGTTGATAGAATAATCTTGAAACTTTCAGAAAAATAGATACTATATGCTTCAATACACAACACGTATTGAAGCATATTTTTTATAAAGAATACTTAAAAAAACAATCATGATCTTTCAAGAATTATTACAAAATATTGAAAAACAGACACAACAGTTTGACACAATTTCAGGAGATAGAAAGTTACAACTAGAACAACTATCTGGATACATTCAACAAAAATATGCAGACGGAGAAACGCCAAAACTCATTGTTATCTGTACACATAACTCTAGGAGAAGTCACTTAGGACAATTATGGCTTGCCGCTGCTGCAGATTACTATCAATTGCCGAAACTAGAAACATTTTCAGGCGGAACCGAAGCAACAGCTTTTCATCCAAATGCAATTGCTGCCGTACGGCGAATTGGCTTCAAAGCAAACATTGCGGAGCAGGCTAAAAATCCTGTATATCATATTCAATGGCATTCAGGACAAGAAGCCTATCAAGCATTTTCAAAACGATTTGAAGACAATCCAAACCCTACAGAAGCATTTGCAGCCATCATGGTATGTTCGGAAGCAGATGAAGGCTGTCCTTTTGTTCCAGGAACAGATTTTAGAATTGCGTTGCCTTTTGACGATCCAAAAGCATTTGATGGAACATCACAAGAAGCCGCAAAATATGACGAACGTTGCAAACAAATCGGAACTGAAATGTTGTATGTATTATCAAAGGTTTCTAAAGTCTAACTTTCTAATTCTGCATTTGAAAGTAATTAATGAATTTATGAAACAATATCCAGTTTTATAAAGAGCTTCAAAGAAATTAAATTACGCTGGATTTATAAGTTTTAAGAACCCTCAATTCGATAATTACGGCTTACAATGTTTTTAAAATATTTTTTTTTGCAATTGTTTTGTCTTGCAATTATTAATTTATAAAAACATTATTATGAGAAAAAACAATTTCAAACTAAACTTAAAGAAGCAAGTTGTTTCCAAATTGAACGAAAGAAAAATCATAGGAGGTCGTCAAGATATTTCAGAAATTGAAACATGCCTATGGTCTGACTTGATTTGCATTAAAACAGATAAATGTTTTTCAGCTGACAATAACTGTCCTTCAGCTGATTATCAATGTCCTTGGTCTGGACCAAATTCGCAATAGCATCTGAAACTTTAGAAAAAGACTAATTTATTGTGAGCATTGAAAATATACGCTCAATATTCATGTGCTTATCTTTTTTGATAAGATAGAGATGCTTTGGATTGTTTTTCTCGTAAGATCAATTTTGTGAATTTATGAAAGAACGTCCACAACGATTTTAGGCGGAATCCGAAAAGCCTTTAAAATAGAGTAGGTACTATTAATTAAATAATTTAATATTATGAAATTAGAAAGTTTAGAATTAAACAAATTTAAAAATGATGCACTTAAAAAAGGAGTGATGTCTAAATTAAATGGAGGGAAAGCACAAGTTGGAACCGTAACTCCTGGCGGATGTAGAGCTGATGCAGGTGACCCTAGAGGTCATTATACTTATGGTTATGATTCTAATAGAGGTGGTGGAGTAATTACCTACCATAATAGAACATATATGGACGGACCTTCATGTCCATCAATCTAATACAAGTAGAAGTTTAGCAATAAAAACTGGTTATGGTATTCTACCATACCGGTTTTTTAATTAAAAAACAATTAATGCTAATTGATTTTAGCTTTAATAATAAACATGGGTTTCTTGTAGATGAAGGCAAATTTGTAGCTTTAGGATATAGCAAAGCTAATGAAAAAGAGGATTTAAAGTTTTTTGAAGAACGTTTTAATTTTGTGAAAAAAGTAACTGACGATTGGATTGAGGATGATTAAAAAAATATGATTTTAATATATAGTAAAGATATAGACGATTTTGTAAATCAGGTAATAGACTGTTTACATACAAATTTTATAAGAATAGGAGGCGAAAATGATGCCCTTGTAATTGAAGATTTTAGTATAAACAAATCACAAAACGAACTTAATGTTAGCAATACCTATTTTAAAGCAACAGACTTTGATACTGTAACGTCTATTTGGTTTAACGGTGGTTTTGCTAACACTGTTGGTAGTAGTTATGAAAATAGTTGTTTATCTATGGTTATAGATTCTTTTGTAAACTACAAAACTGGGCTTAAAATAGGACGGTTAAGAAGTGATTTTGAAGTTAATAAACTAGATGTGCCACTAGAAGCAAAAAAACAAGGTTTTAAAGTTCCTGAAACACTAATAACAGGAAACAAAAACACATTATTAACATTTTATAACAAGCATATTACTAAAAATGGCATTATTAGTAAAAGAATAACAGACCAATATATTTATGAAACAGATGACTTTTGGTACGATTTTAACTTAACGTTTTCAATTGACTCAGAAATTTTAGATAAAATACCTAATCAATTCGCAATCTCTTTATTTCAAGAGAAAATAGTAGCAGATTTTGAGATTAGAGTTGTATATATTAAAGGTTTTTTTTATGCCATGAGTATACACACGTTTGACAACGAAATTGATTATAGAACAAAATTTGGCTCTTTGAAAAACATACGAACAACATCTTTCAAACTGCCAACAGACATAGAGAATAAACTAGAAAAAGTATTTGAAAAATTCAATTTAAACTATGGTTCAGCAGACTTAATGTATAAAAATGGTGATTTCTATTTTTTAGAAATAAACCCTACAGGACAAGTTAGTTTTTTTAATAATGCTTGTAATTATTACATAGAAAACAAATTAGCAAACCTATTACAAAATGAAGCATAAAGACCCAGTAAATATATATAATGGTTTAAAATTTAAGCATGAAAGTTCTAAGCCTAAAGAACAATCCATTCCATCACATTTAGTAGCAATGAAAGCTTATAAAAACTCATCAAACCTTTCGAAGCCATTTGTTAAACCTATTACAAAAATTTTCTAAAATTGAACAAAAAAAACTTCATTCTTTTTTCAAATATAATACCTGTAAAAGGTGCAAGCAGAAGCACTTTGTGTGACCTTCAAAACAATAAATATTTCTTTATACCAAATGGATTATGTGATATTTTAGAAAACTATAATGGTAAGTCTATTGACTTTATTAAGCAAGAGTTTAAGAATAAATATAATGGTATTATAGATGAGTATTTTAACTTTCTTACTTTAAATAATTTTATTTTCTTTGATGAAAATCCTGAATTTTTTCCTAGAATGAATTTAAAATGGGATTCTCCATCTCAAATCACTAATATGGTTATAGATTATGACACAATAAACCATGATTTTGAGTCTATAATTTTACAGTTAGAAAAACTTAAATGTTCCTATTTACAAATACGTTTTTTTAAAGAAACGACCATAGAAAATGTTTCACGAATGGCTCAGTTTATAAAGGAGCAAAAATCAAGAATAGCGTCTGTAAATTTTATAATGCCTTCAAGCGTAAAGTTTACTAAATTAGAATTAGAAGATCTTTTAAAACAAAACCCAAGAATACATTCAATTATTATATATAATGCTTTAGAGAATAAAAATTTCGATCCAATTAGAAGAGAAATGGGGTATTTAATTTACGTCACTAAAAATATATTAAATGAAAAACACTGTGGTATTATAAACGAGGATTATTTTTATTCTAATATTAAACTTTTTACCGAATCTCAACAATTTAATACTTGTCTTAATCGAAAAATTTCAGTTGATAAACAGGGTAGTATTAAAAATTGTCCATCAATGCCTCAAAGCTATGGTAATATTAAGAATACTAAGTTAGAAGAAGCACTTAATCATCCCAATTTTAAGAAGTTTTGGAACATTAAAAAAGATGATATAAAGGTATGTCAAGATTGTGAGTTTAGACATATTTGTACAGATTGTCGCGCTTATGTTGAAAACCCAAAAGACAACTATTCTAAACCTTTAAAATGTGGTTATAGTCCTTATACTAATGAATGGGAAGAATGGAGTGAAAACCCATTAAAGCAAAAAGCGATCGAGTATTATGGAATGCAAGAATTAGTAAAAAAGAATGATTAAATTTCCCCCTTTTTATAAACAAAAAAATCATAAATCTAAAGAACCTTTTACATGATTTGAACTTAAAATTATGTATTATTATTAACTTAAAAATTATTTAAATTATGAGTAAAAACAATTTTAAACTAAACTTAAACAAGCAAGTTGTTTCCAAATTGAACGAAAAGAAAATCGTAGGAGGTCAAAATCATCTAGGTCTACCTATTTCAGAAGATCCTACATGTCCTTACTCTGATTGGATTTGCTTTAAGTCAGATCTTTCAGGGCAATGTGGATGGTCTTATCATACGAATTCTAATGATTCACCTCGTTAAGATTTAAGAATTTAATCAAAATTACCTTATAGTAGTGGAAAATAATGCTGCTATTTTAGAAAACAAATCATTTTAACGAAAACAGTTATGATCAATAACGAAATAAACTCTCATAAAGATTATAGTCCTCATTTAGGATATATAGTCTCAGAAATGATATCAATAAGAAATGAAACTTTTCGATTAGCTAAAGATTTATCTGTTAAATCTCTAGATTATAATTTTGATGATCAAAGTAATAGTATCGGTACTTTGCTTCTTCACATTGCCGCCTTAGAACTCAAATTTCAATTGGATTATTTTTTTGACAGATCTTTTTCTGAAAAAGAAATCAAAAAATTCGGAGGAGCCTTTCCTTTTAATATGGATGAAAGGCTTGTTGATAGTAATCCCTTAGAATATTATTTAGATACGTTGAAGGAAGTTAGAAGCAACACGCTAAATGAAATGAAAAAACTAAGTGATCAATGGTTAGAAAAAAAGATCGTCTTATCTAATCAACAGATTTTAGTGAATCATCACTACGAGCTTAGACACATTATTCATGATGAACTCTGTCATCAAGGTCAAATAAAATTGATCTTGAAGAGATTACCTCAGTAAATAAACAATCGAATATTAATTGTTTCTTTTTCTCGGAAAAGTGATATATTTTTTTGAATTTTTCAAGAACTATTACAAGGAAAATTCTTGGTATTTAAATCCTTACTAAAAGCGAATCGAATCTAAACATCAAAACTCAAACTTTAACTGTACAGAAATACTCTTTTTCTGTTCAGGTTTTTCTTTTTTCTTGTCTTTTTTGTCAGTGTTTAAATTGCTCAACGAAATTCCTAACAAGCGTACGGAATCTTTCAATTTTTCTTGATATAACAAATTTTTTACAGTTTCTAAAATCAAGCTTTTATCTGAAATAAAATAAGGAATTGTTTTGCTTCGTGTTTGTGTGGTAAAATCGCTGTACTTTATTTTTAACGTGACTGTTTTTCCAGAAATTGTATACTTTTTTAAGCGTCTTTCGAGTTCATTAGCAATATTTTCAAGCTTTTCCAGCATAAAAATTTCACTTGTCAAATTGTCTGAAAACGTACGTTCTGCGGCAACTGACTTTGCAATTCTATTTGGTTTTACTTCACTTAAGTGAATTCCTCTCACCACATTGTAATAGAAACTTCCCGATTTGCCAAAATGTTCCGTTAAGAAGTCAACATCTTTCGTTTTTAAATCTTTTCCAGTAAAAATTCCAAGTTGATACATGCGTTCAGCGGTCACTTTTCCAACACCGTAAAACTTCCGAATATCTAAAGCTTCCAAAAAGGTCAACACTTCCTCAGGCGGAACGGTTTTTTGTCCGTTTGGCTTGTTATAATCACTGGCAACTTTGGCAATAAACTTATTAATGGAAATTCCAGCGGAAGCTGTTAAACCCACATCTTTCAAAATTTTAGCTCTAATTTCCTCAGCAATCATTGACGCACTCGGATTTCCTTTTTTATTCTGCGTAACGTCCAAATACGCTTCGTCAAGTGACAACGGCTCTACCAAATCAGTATATTCATAAAAAATTGCGCGAACCTGCTTAGAAATTTCTTTATAACGATCAAATCGTGGTGGCACAAAAATTAAATCAGGACAACGTTTCCTAGCCAAAAAACCACTAATAGCACTTCGCACACCAAACTTTCGAGCTTCGTAACTTGCCGCACTTACAACACCGCGTTTCGATCCGCCGCCGACAGCCAATGGTTTCCCTTTCAATTCAGGATTATCTAACTGCTCCACAGACGCGTAAAAAGCGTCCATATCCACATGAATAATTTTTCGTAAAGGGAAATCGAAGTCCATATTCAAAATTATAATATCTTTAGCATAAAATAACGCGAGTTTAATATAAAAGTAAAATGTTTAGCGTTCTTTTTCCGAAGTGTAGTAACTATTTTTCGTTGAAAATTTTTAAAGCCTTGGAAAAAAATTAGAAAAATAATTACGATTTTAGCTTTTTCAGCTAAAAACATCTCTGGGAAAATTCCCTTTCTTTTGTTTCTTTGGGAAAGCAAAGAAAACGAAAATAACAAACTGAAAAAGTTATATCTAACAATACGTTAATCTATTAGTATTCATGCAAGAAATAGAACGAAAGTTTCTCGTAAACAGCGTACAATTTAAAGAAGAAGCCGTTAATTCCTTCGAAATAGCACAAGGTTTTCTGAATACGCACGCCGAACGTACGGTGCGAGTTCGTATCAAAGGTGAGGAAGGATTTTTAACCATCAAAGGAAAATCGAACGAAAGTGGCACAAGTCGTTTTGAATGGGAAAAAGCAATTTCTATCGCGGAAGCAAAACAATTATTAGCACTCTGTGAAGAAGGAATCATTGAAAAAATTAGATACAATATTCCAAAGGGAAATCATGTATTTGAAGTAGATGAATTTTTTGGTGAAAACGAAGGGTTAATTGTTGCGGAAGTAGAATTACAGCATGAAAACGAAGTATTTGAAACACCAACGTGGCTTGCTAAAGAAGTTACAGGCCAAACGAAATATTACAACTCTCAACTCAGTAAAAAACCTTATAAAACCTGGCATCATGAATAAATATATCTGTATATTTTTTATTGCAATCTTTTGTTTTTCATGCAATCAGACACAAGAAAACACACAAGACAAGGAAACTACAACTATAAAAAAACCAACGCTACAAGTTAAAAGAGAATTAGTAGCCAAAGGCTTCAAAATTATTGATTATGTAGATCAAAACACAAAGGACACGGTGTTAATGCAACAATACTTTATGGCTTTCTTGAAAAAAGGAAAAAACCGTACACAACCAAAACATGTAGCAGATAGTTTGCAACGTTTGCATTTGGATCATTTAGGAAAAATGTATAATCTTGGATACGCGGATATTTCAGGACCTTTCGGCGATTTGGGCGATATTAGAGGCGTTACAATTTACAATGTGCCAACAATTGAAATGGCAGACAGCTTGGCAAATTCTGATCCGATGGTAAAAGCTGGCCGATTGGAAATTGAAATCCATCCTTGGTGGGCGGCAAAAGGATTTCCGTTGCGTTAGATGTCGTTCGTAAATAGTATCAATAATTCTAAAAAATAAATATTGAACCTAAAAAGTCAAATCAGTCTATTTGAGCAGAAATTAAAACGGCACAAAATTAATTTCACAAAACAAGACGAGCGTATTATTATAAAAAAAGCGAGTATTGATGTGCAACAATTACTTATATACTTCACAATTCCGTTAATTTTAGGTGTTGGTATTACAATAGGAATTTTGTTATTTATCATTTTCTATGGCATATATCTTCCTAAAATTCGAATAGTGTATGGATTGGCTTTTCTAAGTGGTTTCGCATTAATTGGTTTTGCGTATGCTAGCTTGCATCGTATTCGAAAAAAGAAAAAAGAAAATCATGCTTCAAAAATTCTTTTCAATAGAAAATTAACAATCGAAACCAAAACAAAGGAGACAACCTATAACGCTGAAAATGTAGCAACCATAAAAAATACTATTAAAATTCATGGAGACAATATTTTAACGGGAACTGTCTTTTTGATAGATAAAGAAGGAAATAAAATTACGATCATAAGCATAGAAGGATTTAAAAGTAATCACTTACGAGACGATTTGGTATGGTTTGAAAATTTCTTTAAAAACTACTTAGAATTAACATCATAACTGCTTGAAAATTAAAATTTTATTATACATGAAAAAACTGTTGCAATTGCTGTTGCTTATTGCAATTGTAATTCACTTTACACTCAAAGATACCTTCTACATATCGTCGTTACTATTTTATGCAACACCGCTTCCGTTACTTGTCCTCGGATTGTTGTTTATGCTACTATTTATAAAGGCTTCCGCCAGAAAGTACTATGTAATACTAATTGTTGTTTTGTCTATAATTTGGGTAAAAAATAGTTACCTATACACATCAAAAGTTGAAACATCAAATGCGCTTGAAATTGTATTATGGAACGCCTATCGAATACAAAATTTTGAAGAAGCATTTCAAGAAAACAAAACGATTCCGGATGTAATGGTTTTAATTGAAAGTGACATTGACAAATTTGAAAAAGCTAAAAAAGCGTTCCCAAATTACCATTTCTATTTTAATGATCATGCAATTGGAATTTTCTCAAAAACACCATTAAAAATTTATTCGAGTGCGACAAAAGAACATGTAACGATGGTTCATTTTAACACAAATGAGATCGATTTTTATGCAGTTGATGTCTACGCAAATGTGAAATTTTTTAGAAAACCAATGCTGAAAAATATCCTTTCCAGAATAAAAATGGATGACAAAACCATCATTTTAGGTGATTTTAACACGCCATATGAGTCGTTATTTTTTAAAAATTTCAAAAAAAAATATAAGCATGCATTTACCGAAAAAGGAAACGGATTTCGGGAAACTTGGTTTTGGAATATTCCGTTGCTCTCGTTAGATCATATCTGGGTTTCTCCAGATTTAGAAATTCTAAAAACGGAAAAAATTGCAACATGGAAATCGGATCATTCTATGTTGAAAATGTACCTGAAAAATGACGTTGAGAAAAAATAAATTTGGAAATTAGAATAATGATCTTCTATATTTGCAACCATCAAAACGAAACAAAAAAACAAGTATTAACAAAAAAATATAAAGTGCAAAACGTAAAACTTACATATCGAAATGGTGCCGGAAATATTCCGACATACGACTTGGGTTTTACCAGTTGTATCTTTACATAACATAGATATCACATAAAACAAACCCGAGTCCATAAAAGGCTCGGGTTTTTTTATGCATTATTTTCAACATATGATCAAAACAGGACAAAAACATATTGTAACAACACTTGGGAATACCAAGCTATTGTTCGGATTAGAACCAAATTATTCTTTGGAATAAAGAATATATATACAGCAGTATAAAAGCTCGGTTCTACCTAAGAATCGGGCTTTTTTAGTGAAACTCAGTTTTGAGAAGCCTGAAAGGCGCACACAAAACTGTAAGTTGAACTAATCCCAATGAAAATTGGGATCTGTTGAAAATTTAAGAAAAGGTAAATAAATATATAGTTTTCAATTCCAGAGGATAGTTTTGAGAAGCCTGAAAAGATGTAAAAAATTAGAATTAGAAAATAACAACACAACACAACAAAACCTAGAAATCGTGTAGCAATACAAAAAGAAGAAAGATGAATTTAATCAAACAAATGGAACGACTGTAAACTCGGGAGTGTGTTTTCAGTACCAAAAAAAGAATTTTTTAACGCATTAAAAAAAATAGAAATGCAACAACAAACACAAGTATTGAAAATTTTTACTGAAAATAACATTCAACAGCGACAGTCATGGAAACATCACACATACACAAAAAACACAAGTCGAAGTCCAGAAGATTAAAGGAAAAGCTTGAAGCGAAAGCCAAAGAAGTAGCAATACAAAAAAGCTTAAAAGCACATAATAAAGCTAAAAAATTATTGTTTCCAAAAATGGTGGAAACGATATATGAAGGCAAAAAACAGCTACATTTTGAGTTCAATACATTAGCATACACTTTAGACGATCTGTTTAGGTCATTAAACAAAAAAAGACAATCAAGAAGACGTACGGCATTCAAGGAAATCTTAGACCATTTATACAAACAACGTTGTACAAAACTATTGCGAAATCATGAATATTTACATGCAATTTATAACATTGTTTGGTTCTGTTCATCCTACGTAAGAGATATAAAAACTTGGAAACGAAACAGTCATAATCCGGACAAACAACTCAAGGATTTGGCGCGACATTGCTTTGCAAAATACGACGTTCCAGCATTTATGTTCGAAGCGTGGTCAGACAGCAATCGTAAATACATGATGTGGTTTATAGATTTAGGATGCGGTTTAAGTGTCAAAAATCTTTCAAAAGTTCCTGTTCGATTAACAAAAAAAGGTGCGCATTATTTTTTACAAGCTCCAGCAAATTACACTATTGAAATGGCATTGCGTAGGGCACAAGCATTAGCTTTTGGAACAGATGAAATCGTAGCAGATCGTATTGCATGTTCAGCGTTGAGTAGAAACAACTTTGCCAATGAAGGATTTTGGGAAACTGTAATTCAGTTTTTTATGAGACAGAGCATGTTAGATTTTAATAAAATGGGCGAAATCATAGATTATTTAACCTTTAGCATTCAACAAGATCGCGAATACACTATCAAAGGAAGAACCATTACTTCGCTTACACGACAATCAGACGAATGGCATGTAGCACAAGCAATTCATGAAGTAAATACAAGAGAATTGTATACGTGGGAACCTTCTATAAGCAGTTCATTAATTGCAAAAACGAAGGAAAAAACAAATGTCAAACGCTATCGCTTATTCGAACTCTGTTCTTCAAAAGAATTGATTGCTGAAGGTAGAAAAATGAATCACTGTGTGGCTTCATATGCACGTTCATGCTGTGTAAAAGTAACAAGTATTTTCACATTACGATGCGCAAGCTTCTTAAAAACAGAAGAAACCTTAGCAACGATTGAAGTGGATTTACGATCAAAAACTATAGTGCAAGCAAAAGCACGATATAACAAGCCAATTTCGGCAGTAGCCAAAAAAATCATGAAAGATTGGGCAACGCACCACGATTTAAACATCGGGAAATGGCTTTAAAATGTAAGTTATGGCAAAATTAAAATTACGAGGGAAAGACCTCATCGCAATAGGATACCCGCAAAAGGGAAAAGTAATTAGTATCGCAATTGATGCGATGTTGAAACATTACAAACGCGAACGAAAAGACAAAGTAGTACAGCGTTTACAAACGGTACTTAAGAATCCTGAAAAATATTTAGGAGATGGAATTTTTGGTAAAATCGCCGAAGAATTGACAACTCCTGTACATATTGAAGCAAAACAATTAGAAACGAAACGAGCGCCGTTTACCATATTTGGCGAAAACGGAATTCAAGAAGAAGCAAAACATCAACTATACACAGCGTTAAAATTACCTGTGGCAAAAGCAGGCGCATTAATGCCTGACGGGCATGCAGGTTATGGCTTGCCAATTGGCGGTGTATTGGCAACAAAAGATTCCGTAATTCCGTATGGAGTTGGTGTCGATATCGGTTGCAGAATGTGTTTGTCTATCTATGATATTCCAGCTTCGTACTTGGATGGTCACAAAGATAAATATGTGAATATGTTGCAAGAACACACCAAATTTGGTGGATATGAAACACACAAACGTATCAATGATCATGAAATTTTTGAACGAACGGAATTTAAAGATATTCCAACGGTGAAAAAATTATTTAAAAAGGCGTATCGACAATTAGGATCTTCAGGTGGTGGAAATCATTTTGTAGAATTTGGAATTGTAGACGTTTCGGATGTAAATAACGAATTCAATGTTCCTATCGGGAAGTATTTAGGAGTGCTGTCACATAGTGGATCGCGTGGTTTAGGTGCCAATATTGCAAAACATTATACAAAATTAGCAATACAACAAACACCATTACCAGGAGAAGCGAAAAACCTAGCGTGGCTCGATTTGAATACACACGATGGACAAGAATATTGGTTGGCAATGAATTTAGCAGGCGATTACGCCTCGGCGTGTCACCACGATATTCATAAGCGTTTAGGGAAAGCGTTAGGTGCAAGACCGCTAGCAATGGTTGAAAATCATCACAATTTCGCTTGGAAAGAAATCGTAAATGGAGAAGAATTAATTGTACATCGAAAAGGTGCTACACCAGCACAAAAGGGCGTATTAGGAATTATTCCAGGATCGATGACAGCGCCAGGATTCATCGTTCGTGGAACGGGAAATGTGCATTCGTTGCAATCGGCTTCGCATGGTGCAGGACGTCAATTATCAAGACGAAAAGCAAAGCAAACTATCACGCAAAGTGATATTAAAAAGCAATTAAAAGATCACGGAGTCACCTTGATTGGTGGTGGAATTGACGAAGCGCCAATGGCATACAAAAACATTCATCATGTCATGGCAAACCAAACCGAATTGGTAGAAGTTGTCGGAAGTTTTACACCAAAAATTGTTCGCATGGATAAATAGAATTATTTGTCATTCCTGCGTAGGCAGGAATCCATCAAAAGAGCTCAGACAGATCGTTCAATCTTTAATGCAAAAATGGGAATACTTCTATATAGCGTTAGAAGCAGAGTTGCGTCTTCACTAAAATACTAGGGAAACTAAGGTTCTCAAGGTTTCTCTAGTATTTAAAAAAAGACACAAAAAATAAAATAATAAACGTCATTACGAGAATTTTGAGAAAAATTCGCAACAATCTGTTACTGAGTAAAAGATTATTTCGTTGCACTTGTAATGACTAAACAAGAAAACAAAATGGCAACATATACAAACGATATATTATTCATTCAGGCATTAGACAGCTATTCGTATGATTTGGAACAATGTGTAGAAAAGTTACAATATGTTCTTGGAGGAAACGATCATGCTGGAGCCAATAATTTAATGGGAAGAATTTATCATGAGCAATTACACGATTATAAAAATGCGCGCGAATATTATCATCGTGCATTATGTATTGATCATGAATACGTAGAAACCTATTACTATTATCCGTTCTTATTAATTGATATCTGTGATTATAAGGAAGCATTGCACGTTTTAGAAGTTGGATTTACATTGCCACAAACAGACAAAGCACGTTTGAATTATGTAAAAGCAATTCTTTTGGAAAAGCAAGAGCAATTTAAAGACGCCAAAAAATGGTTAAAGAAATCAAAACAGTTAGCATTGAACGGCGAGCATAGATATTTTATCGACAATCAATTACATCGTGTAAACGAAAAATTGAAAGAAGAGAAAAAGGCAATTAAAAAGAAAAAAGTAAAAAAAATCAGAACTAACCTCACATTCAATACGATGTTAGACTAAAAAAATAGAAATTATGGACAATCAATTTTGGGTGCAGATTTCCTCAGGTTCAGGTCCTGAAGAATGTTGCCTCGCCGTAAAAAACTTAACGGAAAAGTTGACACGATTGCCAAACTATACATGCAATGTCATCGAATTAGTAGCTACAAAATACCAAAACTACACATCAGTTTGGTTGCGAGTTATTGGTGATGCTGGCGATTTTAAAAACAATTGGCAAGGAAGTATTCAATTTATTTTCAGAAGCCCGTATCGTGTACATCACCAACGTAAAAACTGGTTTGTAAACGTAGCAGTATATGCCGAACCGAAACACGTTTCTTGGTCTCCAAAAGAAATTCAAGTAAAAACGACACGAAGTTCAGGCGCAGGTGGACAGCATGTAAATAAAGTAGAAACGGCAGTAAGTATTACACATATTCCAACAGGAATTGTGGTACAAGCAAGTGAAGAACGCTCGCAATTTTTAAACAAAAAACTGGCATTGGCACGGCTGGATATTGCTATAAAGGCTCAAAATCAAAAAGAGCAAAAAGTGATACAACAACAAAAGTGGATGCAACACAAACAGTTGCAACGCGGAAATCCTGTGCAAGTTTTTAAAAAGTAAAACTATCTGGAAGGAGACCTTCTCGTTTCCTTCCAGATACATTCTTAACGTTGTTGTGGTTGCGTAAAACAAATGTCTTCTCCAACATGAATTTTAGTTACACATAGCACAGAAATTATAGATGTAGTTGTCAATCCACCTTTTACTTCGTGAGCGTTTAATACAGAAATTGAACGCTTTTTTAACTGCATTTTTTTAACACTTTTTTTCATAATCTTATAATTTAATGAGTTTTGATTAGTTCTTGAACCTTTATCGCTAGTCAAGATTCTAGCCACTTGCAACATACAAGCAACTCAAAGAAATAATAAAAGTGTAAGAAATCAAAAGAGTGTTTCTCTTGATTTATAAATTATGATATAGTAAACGTCACTCTTATGTAAATAGAGCAAACTATAAATTATTTAATCTTTTAATTTTTGAATTATTCAATCAAAAAAACTACTCTTGCCATTCTGCAATAAACAAATTGGTATCACGTCCGCCACCATTATTTCGGTTTGAAGAAAATGCTAATTTTTTTCCATCATTTGAAAATACAGGAAACGCATCAAATGTTTCTCCATGTGTAATTCGTTCTAAACCAGTTCCATCAATATTAATCATATATAAATTGAATGGAAATCCACGTTCACTTTCATGATTGGAAGAGAAAATGATTTTTTCTCCAGAAGGATGAAAAAACGGACTCCAATTGGCGTTTCCTAAATCTGTTAACTGACGTAAATCGCTTCCGTCCGCGTTGCAAATGTATAACTCCATTTGTGTTGGTTGTACCAAACCTTCTGCCAATAAATCTTTGTATTCTTTAATTTCTTCCTTTGTTCTTGGACGAGATGAACGGAAGATCAATTTTGTTCCGTCGGGTGAGAAAAAAGCACCACCATCATAACCCAATTCGTTTGTAATTTGCTTTACATCCGAACCATCAATATTCATGGTATACAATTCTAAATCGCCACTACGTGTTGAGGTAAATACAATTTTATCACCTTTCGGAGAAACTGTTGGTTCTGCATCATATCCTTTTTCGTTTGTCAATTGCTTTACAATATTTCCGTCCAAATCTGCTACAAAAATGTCAAACGAATCGTAAACTGGCCAAATATATTTTCCGTTTTTACGCAACGGAACTTCCGGACAGTTATCATCTACCAAATGTGTAGACGAATAAATAATATGTTTGTTATCAGGTAAAAAATAGGAACAGGTTGTACGTCCTTTTCCTGTACTTATCATTGGTGGAATATTGTCTTTAAACGTTTCATCAATATTCATTAAAAACATTTGATCACAGGAAACATTCCATTTTGTATTATTCGATTGAAAAATTAATTGCTTGTCATCAAAACTCCAATACGCTTCTGCATTATCACCGCCAAACGTAACTTGACGCATGTTTTTGAAATATTTTTCTTCAGGATAAATTAAAGGATTATCAGAAGCCGCTGTTACTTCTTTTTTAGGTTCAGGAGTAGTAGTCGTTTTTTCTTTTGGGTTTACTTTACATGAAAAAACAGTACAAAGTATGATTAAAACAAAAATACGTGTCATTGAGTGGTAATATTTTGATAATTTTACACAAAAATAACTTTCTTATGCGCAACAAACCATTATTTGGAATTCTTTTTTTAGTGTTGTTATCTTCTTGTAAAACAGAACGTACTATAGAAAATAGAATCAAAGAAGATATTGAAGTCTTAGCAGATGATAAATTAAAAGGAAGATCTACAGGAACGGAAGGTGAAATTTTGGCGGCATCACATATTGCAAATCGATTTAAAGATTTAGGAATAGCACCCAAAGGAACAAACGAGTATATTCAGACATTTACATTTACACCAAAAACAGATCCACATGCGGAAATTCAGTATGGTGAAAATGATAGTAAAAAAAGTTTAACAGGAAGAAATGTAGTAGGTTTTATAGATAACAATGCCGAAAATACAATTGTTATTGGCGCACATTATGATCATTTAGGAATGGGTGACGAAGGTTCATTACACAGAGGTGAACCAATGGTACACAATGGTGCAGATGACAACGCAAGTGGCGTTGCTGTAATGTTATATTTGGCTGATAAATTATTGGAAGGAAATACAAATAACAACTACTTATTTATTGCTTTTTCGGGAGAAGAAATGGGCTTATTAGGTTCTAATTACTTTGTGAAAAATCCAACAATCGATATTACAAAAGTAAATTACATGATTAATATGGACATGGTTGGTCGCTTAAAGAAAAACAAAACTTTAGCCATTTACGGAATAGGAACATCACCAATTTGGCAAGAAACCATTGAAAAAGCAAACAGCAAGCATACATTTGATTTAAAGACAAATACTTCAGGTGTTGGACCATCGGATCATACATCTTTTTACTTACAAGATATTCCTGTGTTGCATCTATTTACAGGACAGCATGTAGACTATCATAAACCTACAGACGATTTTGAAAAGTTGAATTATGATGGAATGCTTCAAATTTCGAATTATATTTTCAGAATTATAGCTGCAGTAAATTCACAAGGAAAAATCGCGTTTACAAAAACTGTAAACGAATCTGATGATGTTCCACGATTTAAAGTCACATTAGGTGTCATTCCTGATTATTTATTTGATGGAAAAGGCATGCGAATTGATGGTATTAGTGAAAATCGTCCAGCACAAAAGGCAGGATTACAAAAGGGTGACATTGTCATTCAATTAGGAGAACATGAAGTAACTGATATGAAAAGTTACATGCGTGCTTTATCAAAATTTGAAAACGGAAATAAAACGACCGTAAAAGTGAATAGAAATGGTAAAACGGTAGAAGCTGAGGTTACATTTTTTGATAATAAGAAAAAATAAACAACAACTAAAAAGAGTGTTAAAGCCTACTTTTTTTACCGCAAAAGGCTACATTGTATTTTTTCGTTTTTAGTATATTGGTTTATAAACCAAAATTTTACTAAATCATGAAAAGAAAAATTCTAAAAGTACAAGGAGCTATTGAGCTTACAAAAAAAGAACAAACACACATCAATGGAGCTGGCCCTATTGCCCTATGTGATATGTATGGCAACTGTCCTCCAGGATCAACGTGTATAGGAGATGTTTGCTATACAAATGACGATGGCGGAGGAAACCCAGGTGGTGGTTGCAATGAACCAAAACGAGTTTGTCAACCATGGGAAACAGGCTGTGGCTGTGTATATTTTTAAAATAAAGAAGAAAGAGGTTGTTCATCAACCTCTTTTTTTTGCACTAAAACTTTCAAAACACACACTTTATTTTTAGTAAAATGTAGGCGTGATAATTTATAAATAGTGGCATTATCAATTTATAAATGGCCACGAATCTTCCTTTTTTTTAACGCTAACATGCTTTTAATTAGCTTCATAATTAATCTTAAAATCAAAGAATTATGAAAAAAAAGGAAACAAGAAGTTTGTCTTTAAACAAAAAATCTATTTCAAATTTAGAAGATCAAATTAAAGGAAAAGGCGATTATTCGCAGCATACATGTTTTGCACATTCATGCATTGATTGTCAATCATCTGTATGTACTATGGGAAATCATCCAGAATGTCAGATTATTACATGTAGTAATAAAAAGTAGTAAGAATTGATAACTTTTAATTATTCAAGCAAAACATATAAAAAAAGAGGTTGTCTAAAAAGCTACTAATACTATTAGTACGAGGAATATTTAATTTCGAAGCAATCAGTTAATCAATGACTTCTATTTTTACAGATAGCTTCATTTGATTTGTAATGATGACTTTTTAGACAACCTCCATCTTATTCGTATATTTTAATCACTATAAAGAAGTAGTATCAGATCCTACTGGGTCTGACGTAAGTTCACTTGCAGAAGATGTAAGTGTGCATGGCATTGTGCCTCCAGTTGCACAATCATCTGTTACACAGTCAGTCGCTGTTGGTTGAGCACATTCTAAAATAGCTACAGAAGTTCTGTTAGGAGTAGCTAAGCCACCTCTAATAGTTTGAAGATTGGCTAGTTTAGCGATGCTAATTTTATTTAATGCAAAACGTTTCATAATTTCTGGGTTTTAATTAATATTACATCAAAGATTATACTTTTTTGACGGAAAGAAAGAAGGTGATGGAGACAATTTATGAATTATCACTACTATTTTTATCCTCTAAATCCAACTCTTTAATGTAGGAAGTAGGATCCATTCCAGTAGTGCTTTTAAAGACTTTTGAAAAGGTTTCTCTACGCTTATATCCAAATTCATTAGCAATTGCTTTCATAGAATACAGCCTAATTTTCCGATCATTTTTTAAAGCTACCAAAGCTGTATTAATTCGTAATTCGTTTAAATAAGCAGTAAACTTTTTTCCTTTATAGGTGTTAATTACATGCGAAAGATACGCGGTATTTGTCTTTAACTTTTTTGCTACATATGCCAATGTGCAATCAACATGTAAAAACTGTTGTTTTGTTTCAAATTTTTCTAAGTCTTTCAATATTTGTTCAACACCTTCATCATTAATTGCTAAATCTGTTTTGTGCGTACTTAATTTTGGTTTCTTTTTATTTGATTCTAGTTCTTTAATTTGAATCATCAATGTATTGAAACGTTTTTTGTGTACTTTTTTATTTCGTTTATATAATATCCAAAAGAAAATAGCACAAGCAACCAAAATGCCCGAAATCACATATAAATAATTTACTGTTTTTTTCTGTTGTAAGTTTTTGTCATTTGCAACCTTAAGTTTCTTTTCGAGTTGAGAAATATCATGATCTTTTATGTTGTGATAAATAAGTGTATTTGTACTATTATTTTGTTGGTTTAATTGTTTGAATAGCTTAAAATTAATAGTTGCACTTTTCACTTTTCCCTGTTCAAAATAGAGTGTAGCTAATTGATAATATACTTCTTCCAATTCTTGAAATGAAAAATTCTCCTGAGTAGCTAATTTTTTAATCTTTTCATATTGTATAATTGCTTTGTCATACATTTTTAAAGCATTATAATTTCTTGCTTGGTATAGATAAGAAGTTCTAAACTTTGTAGGTTGTCCTATATTTTTAATAATAGTATCAATAGCAATTGCCATGTTAAGGCTTTGTTGGTATTGCTTTTTTTGAAAATATATTATTATTTCTATCAACAATAAATCGGTATGAAGTGAAGGATACTTTTCCAATGATGTTTTTTGTAATCCTTGCTTCATATACACATACGCCGAATCGGGTTTTTGCATACGTAAAAAGGTATCAGCTATTCCTGAATAATTAATAATTTTTGCCCGATCTTGACTTTCAGAAGGCAACAAGCTTACTTTTTGTAGATTTTGTTTAAATGATTCCAACGCGCCTTCGTAATCACCAATTTGTTTTTTAACCAAACCAATATTGTGTGACATTGTTAAAATGTCTCTTAAATTTCCACGTTCTTCTGCGAGCAATTTTGCTTTCAAATAAAAATCAATAGTTTTTGTATAATCGCCTTTTGCTAAGTATATATTTCCTTTTAACACATCGTTTTGAAACACTAATGTTTTAGTGGTTAATTCCTCCGCCATTATACTTGAAGCTTCTGAAAAACCCAGTGCTTCCTCTAGTTTTCCTAAAGCGTTGTAGATATATCCTTTCCGATACAAGGCTTTTGCAATACGTTGTTTGTCAGTTCCATTTTGGGCAACAATGTATAAGGCATCCACATATTTTTTTGCCTTTACAGGAATTGTGTACGAAGCTAAAAACTGCTTTTCTAATTCTTCAAAAGATTTTGTCGTTAACGAGTCTGTTTGCGCAAGCATAGCATTGCAACTAACCAATAGGAAACAGGTTATGAAAAAAGGCAATTTCATATGTGATGAGGTATTATGTTTTGGGGGAATTCTACAAAGTATGAAAATACTAAATTCTATCCCGAATACGAACAAAATTACTCTTGAATTTCAACAGTTCGTGTGGCTTCGTTGCCAAATTCGTCTACAACCGTAATTTTATGAATTCCTTTTTGTGGTAGTATTTCCATTTCGTGTATGGTTTGCGTAGTACCAATAAAAGCTTCATCTACATACCAAAACACTTTTGTTTCAGGCATTGAATGTGCCAATCGTAAGACTAACGGATTTTTTTCACCGTCAAAATCTTTCGGAAGAAACACTTTTACAGCTTCCGCTGGATAGATAAAATCCATACTTTTTTGTCCTTCCGCAGTACAATCGTTTCGAAATGGCGGCAAGGTTTTATACAACGGATTTTTACTTTGATAATAATATTCCATTAATGGTGGCAACACAAACCAGCTTTTGTGTGTCATTTGACTCAATGGCTGACAGGACGAGTTTACCTGAAAACGCTCGTCTTTATCTACATGAACCCAAATGTGATACGGACATGGTTTCGTTTTTAATCCGCTTCTTGGAATAAATTGAAGTTCCGTTTCTTCACATAATTCTGAAGCTCTGTAGCCACTTTTTGTACAGATGGAAACTTCTTCCAATTCATCATACGGAACATCAAACCAATCACTTTTGGGCAATATGCTAAACACATCAAACAAAATTGGTGCCGCTGTTGTTGTTCCAATTAATCCTGGACGACCTTCGCCATCGGCATTTCCAACCCAAACTCCCACAATATAATCTTTGGTAGAACCAATTGCCCACGCATCTCTAAAACCAAAACTGGTTCCTGTTTTCCAAGCAATTTCTTTACTCGAATCGAAGAATTCCCAGTTTTCTTCACCTTCTGGTCGGTTCACTTCTTTTAAGGAATCATATGTTAGATAAATAGATCCTGCATCAAAAATTGTTTTTTCTGTCGTAAGACTTCCAAAATCTACGTTTTCATCTAATAAAAATGAAGGTTCGCAAAATTCATTTGTGTAATATTGACTAGAGTTATCTCCAAAATGATTCAGCGTAGAAGAGAAAGCCGCATAGGTTTTGCATAAATCCCATAAGTTACTTTCTGCACCGCCAAGTATTAATGAAAGTCCATAATGATCGGCATTATACGATATATCTTTTAGTTGTAATTGTTTGAGGTGATAATGAAATCTGTCCAACCCAAATTGTTGCAACATTCGTACTGCCGGAACATTTAACGAACGCGCCAACGCTCGTTTTGCTGTCACAGCGCCATCGTAGGATTCGTTAAAGTTTTTCGGATTGTAATTCCCAATTTTCGTAGGAACATCAATTACTAATGTGTTTGGTAATAAATCGCCTGCATCTAAAATTGCGGTGTACAGAAACGGTTTCATAATGCTTCCTGTACTTCTAGGTTTATGAATAACATTTACATCTTTTTGATGTGCATTATCGGTTGGTGTGTTTCCAACATACGCCAATACTTTACGTGTTTTTACATCTAAAACCAAAACAGCCGCATTATACACTTGATTCTGTTTTAGTTCCTTGTAATGTTTGGCAACAATGGCGTTTGCTTCTTGTTGTATGTACGATGCTACAGAAGTTTGTACACGTTTTCCTTTGTGTGTTTCGGTTATTTTATTGAGCAAATGTTTGGCAGTTTGCGGTAATGCGTACGGTTTTTGCGGAAGTGGTTCTTCAATTGCCAACTCGTAGGTAAGTTGATCTATAATTTCTTGATCGTGTAATTTTTTGAGTAACCGATTTCGTTTTTCTTTTAATCGTGCTTGATTTTTCCCAGGGAATATTAAACTTGGTGCATTTGGCAACACGGCTAACGTAGCATTTTCTGCCCACGAAAGTTCTTGTGGTCTTCTTCCAAAATAACGCCAAGAAGCAGCGTCTAATCCGACAACATTTCCGCCGAAAGGCGCATGCGAAGCATAAAATTTTAAAATATCGTCTTTAGAATATCTAAATTCTAAACGTGTGGCAAGAACAAGTTCTTTTAGTTTTTCAAGATAGGTGCGTCTTTGTCCTTTTCTAGACAATCGAATTACTTGTTGTGTGAGTGTACTTCCGCCACGTTTTACACTGCCTGATTCTATATTTTGCCATAACGCTTTCGCGATGGAGATTGGGTTGAATCCAGGATGGTTGTAAAAGTATTCATCCTCAAACTGAACGATGCAAATTTTGAATTTCTCGGGAACGGAATCTAATTGTGGAAAACGCCATTGACCGTCATCGGCAATTTTCGCGCCAAGCAAAACACCTTCATTACTTTCAATTACCGTTGAAGTTGGTACGTTGAATAGTGTTTTTGGCAAACAAAAATAGTACGCTATTACTAAAATAACCAGAATAATAGTTTTGATTTTGTGTTGTTTAATCTTCTGTATTATGCTGGTTATCATATAGTGTTTAAAAAGTATTAATTTCCGTTGTTATGTGGAGATGTTATGATGGTTCCAGGACCACTATAAGTATCAGTATACGGTGTAGAAACCCATATTCCTGTTTGTGCATTCCAAACATAAATCATGTTATCGTCTCGTGCGTCAAATATAAAGTTCCCATTAGAAGTTGTAATTGCTCCTGCTCCACTATAAGTATCAGTATATGTAACCGAAGACCATGTGCCATTAGTTGCATTCCATGCAAAAATTTTATTATCATCTCGAGAGTTAAAAGCGAAGTTTCCTTCTGAAGAAATGATTGTTCCTGCACCACTGTAAGTGTCTGCATATGTAACTGAAGACCAAGAACCGTTAATAGCGCTCCATGCAAAAATTTGGTTATCATCTCTAGAGTCAAAGGCAAAATTTCCGTCCGAAGAAATGATTGCTCCAGCACCACTATAGGTGTCAGCATAACTTACATCTGTCCATGCATAGTTTATATAGCTCCATGCAAAAATTTTATTATCATCTCTAGAATTGAAAGCAAAGTTTCCATTCGAAGAAATAATTTCTCCAGCACCGCTATAGGTGTCAGCATATGTTACTGATGACCAACTATTACCATTGCTCCAGGCGTTTATAGTATTATCATCTCTTGAATCAAATGCAAAACTAGTATTTGTATTGTTATTTAAAGGATTGGTTTGATTGTTTCCTCCAGGACTTCCGCCTTCAACACTTCCAGCAGTTTTAGCATACAATGCATATGGAACACTTAGTAACTGACTTGTTCCAGTAATGGTATAGTTAGTTCCGCCTAAAACGTCTGTTTCAGTTTTGATAAAATACGGTCCTGAACTCCAATCAATTGTAGAAAAATCATCAGAAGTTGATCCGCCACCAATTTGAATTGTTATCAAACCATTTGTGTTTGTAGAAGCAATATGTGTTTCTGTATAAACAGCCGTTCCTGTTGCATTAGTTTGTAAAATACTCACACGCATTCCAATATTTGAATCCTGTATTAGATTTCCTTGATCATTTCTAATAATCGCTTGGTAATTGATTAAATCTGGCGCTTGCGCAAAAGTTGTAACTGTAATAAAAAGAGTTAATATATAGAGTAAATTTTTTTTCATTAGTGTTATTTTTTGATGATTTTGAATGTTTTGATTTCTTTAGTTTCTTGAAGAATTTTTAAAAGATAGGTTCCACTTTTTAAAGTTCCGATGGAAATAGTTTCAGAAGAAATCTTTTTTTCGTTTTTGATTGATTTTCCATTTAAGTCAAATAATTGATAACTTAAATTGGTGTGTTTTCCAGTTTTTAATCTCAATACATTTGCAGTCGGATTTGGAAATACGCGTACAGCTACATCGTTGAAAGAAGGATCATTTGTACTTAGTAATTGAGTAACTTCTAAGGGAATTTGCGCACCTTGACTCACACTTCCTTCTGTACTTTCAAGTGTTTTTACGGTAAGTAAACCCACAGAATAGCTAACACTACCAGTACTTCCTGTACTTTCATTTGCCGAAGAAACAGGTGTTTCTTGAGCAACTAAAAATGAAGTAAAAAATAATGCTATTAAAAATAATGTTGTTTTTTTCATATATCGGTTTTAATAGTTTGTTGCAAAGTTCGTAATTTTTTTATGTGATTTTATAATTTTTATACAAGCGTTGCAAAAAGTTTATAAGCGTATTATTTTTTTACAAAACTATACTCACGCTCTACTTTGCAAATTTTTACATTGTAGTGCGCATACCAGTTTTTAATGCCTTTTTGTTGTGCAATTAAATGATCTGTATGTTGTTTCCATTGCTGAATGACTTCTAAATTTTTCCAATAGCTCACCGTAATTCCGACCGCATTTCGTGCGCTGTCAATTCCGATGAATCCTTTTTGTTGCTTGGCTAAAGTTTCCATTTGTTCCGCCATTTCGGCATATCCTGCTGTCGTTTCTGTTTGAACAGAAGTAAAGATCACCGCGTAATACGGCGTAAATTCTGAATTCATAGTTTTTGTGTGTACTTGTAATCTTATCGAACCAATGTAAAACTTCCTTTAAAGGCAAAACCGTCTGCCATTTCCATTTTGTACCAATAGTCATTACTTGGCATTTGTTTTCCTCGGTATGTTCCGTCCCAACCTTCGGTTTGTCCTGGTCTAAAATAAAAGATGAGTTTTCCGTACCTGTCAAATATATACATGATTGCCGATTGTTGCACAGCTACAGAAATTCCGCGAACATTCCATGTGTCATTTGCCAAGTCGTTGTTTGGTGTAAAAAACTGTGGAAAATAAATGTTAGAAATATCTACAATAGTATCATAACAATCAGGATTAACATAAAAATTACTGATACTTCTACAGCCAATAGCATTGGTAACAGCTACAAAAATTTCTTGTACGCCACTAGTTGCATAGAAAATTGGGTTGATGGCTCCAACATTCGCTTCCGCATTATTTTCAGTTAAGTAAAATGCTAATGAATACGTTGTATTTCCGTCTAAAACGACTTCAGAATAACTATCATTTAAGTCAAAATATCCAGTGGTACTATTGTCCAGATAACAATCGGTTAGCATCCGCGCACTTGGCGTATTTACATAGGATGGCACTTCAGGATTTGCAATAATTTGAACCGTAAATTGTGTCGTTTCAAAACAACCATTTGAAGTATCTTCTACACGCACGTAAATCGTAGCCTGATTGGTTGTTAAGGTATAATTTGAATCAATAGGACTTGTATTACCAGTCGCATCACCTAATGAAACATGATAGCTTACAACCGTAGTTTGCGTTACATTTTGCAATACTTCATCTTCTACCAAAGTTAAATTGAACATGTTAGTACTTCCATTTTCACATGCAGTCAAATCGCTTGGTGTTGTAATGCTCAATCCTTGATTGATGGTGATTTCAAAATCTGTAATTGCAAAACAATCATTATTCGTATCATCTACACGCACAAAAATAGTTTCTTGATTTGAACTTGGCGAATAGTTTGTGCTAATTGCGTTTGTGCTTGCTGTTGCATTTGCTAAACTCGTATAATAACTTACCGTTACAGTTTGCGTTGTGCTTGCTAGTACGGTTGTTTCCACTTCCGTGAGATTGAAAACGTCGTTGTTTACACCTTGACATTGTATAATATTATTTGGTGTATTTATTTGTAGGCTTTCGCCAAGATTGATGTTAAATTGTGTCGTTTCAAAACAGTTGTTATCATTATTTTGAACACGTACATAAATTGTTTCTTGTCCAGGAGAAATTTGATAATTGGTATTTATAGGATTTGCGTCCATTTCGGCATCCGCCAATAAAATATGATA
Organism: Kordia sp.; assembly: GCF_965283645.1. Classification (GTDB taxonomy): domain Bacteria; phylum Bacteroidota; class Bacteroidia; order Flavobacteriales; family Flavobacteriaceae; genus Kordia. The sequence continues at coordinate 3,393,675 of NZ_CBDIPG010000001.1, forward strand.
CGAAACCGTCACCAGATTTGTATTGTTTTGAAGCAATTCCGTTTCTACATCGGTTAGTGTAAATGTATCACTTCCTTGGTCTATACATTGAAACAAATCGCTTGGGGTTTCAATAGTTGGACTTGAACTAAGCAACACATTAAACTGTGCTACAGAAAAACATTCGTTATCATCATTTTGAACACGCACAAATATTGTTTCTTGTGTTGTGGTTAGTTCATACATTGTGCTAATCGGATTTACATTGTCATCAGCATTTGCTTGTGAAGTATGATACGTAACTGTCACCGAATGTGCCACATTTTGAAGCAACTCCGTTTCTACAGCTGTTAAGTTAAACATCGGATTTCCATTACTTTCACATTCGGCAAGATTGGTTGGTATTGTCAAATCTGGAATATTATCATAAATGACAATGTTTACTTCAATAATTTCAAAAGTTCCTGTAAGCGTATTTTCAACTCTAATGTAAATAGTTTGTCCGCCTTGTTGAGTATTTGTCCATGTATCTGGCAATGGATTTGTGCTGTTGGTAGCATCATCACTCGTTATATATGAAGAAACTTCATAGTCAAAAGCTTCATGCAATCCTGCGGCTCCGTACCAAGAACCATAAAGGAAATCGTTATTTATAACGGTTGTAAATGTAAATGTGTCTAAGTTAATTTCGTATAATTCACTTGTTGAAACACCGTATAAAGTACCCAATTCACTTGCAAGTCCAAAAGTTCCGCCAGGAATTTGACCTAAATCAACGTGTGAAACATAATTGAAGTCACTATCAATAGTAACTTCATACAATCGGATACTTCCAGATAAATCCCAACTGATGTACATTTTTCCATCTAATACTACAAAATCACCACTTGGTGCGCCAGATCCGAAATTGTGCCAAACATACGCCGGACTTAATTCGTCACTATCATATCTGTATACAGAACCGCTATTAAACCCACCAAAATATAAATTTCCTTGTGTGTCAAATGATAACGAATTTGTAGCAGGAATGGAGCCTAAGTTTGGTAATGGAAGTGTTGTACAATTCGTTTGATCGAGTTCAAAAATAGTATTGAAATCAGTTGCATAAATAACACTATTTTCATCCACGGCAATATCTGAAAGCGAATTTGGCATGTCGCAAATAACAGTTGTTGTAATGGTTCCAGATAAATCGTTTAATTGAATAATATGTCCTGAAGATGTACAAATAACAACAGCTTCTTCAATAGTAACACCATCATAATTCGATAGAATATCATTTTGAATGTCTAAAATATTCAATTCTGAAAATCCATCATCATCACAAATCACATACTCAATCGGATCCATCATCATTGCTTCAGATGTTTCTGCTGAATTTGTGTTGCGATTGGAACTTATCGATAGTGATAATACTCCGAGTACACCTATTAGAAATACTTTTGTTTTATGCATGCCCCAACCTGTTTACCTGATATAAAGGTACTAAAAGCTTTTTTATATTTATTGTTCTTATATTATTTTACAATTTCAACCCATTTTCCTTTGGTACGAATAAAATATTCGTTGTCGTACATAGCTTCCGCCTGAATACCTGGTAAGTAATATTTTCCTAAATAGGATGCGTTGAGTAATACATTGAATGTTTTAGATCGTTTGTAGCCTAAATCAAAATAGAAATTAACACGATCATCTCTAATATCTATATGTCTTGCTTCGCTTGATGTAACATTGCCATAATCTGTAAAACGTGTATTTACAATTTCCCAACCTGAAGGAAATATTTCCGTTAAAGCAATATCTTTTACAGTACTCGATTGATCATTTGTAATGGTCACAGAAGCCATAAAATCAGTTCCTTGCGTAAGTTTAGTTACATTAACAGGATTTCCTTTTTTGTCTTTATATGCTACTCGAATTGTGAAGTTACGTTTTTCAGCCAATTCTTCACCCAATGGTAATTTTCCAGCATTCAATACACGTACAAATAGTGTATTATCATCTTTATTTTCAACTTGTAAACTATTTGCGCCTTTGGTAATTTTTAAACTACGTTGTGCAATTGCTTTGGATGTTTTTATGTTTTCATTGTTTTTTCCATTTAAATGGAATGCGATATTGATATCTTTTCCACCGTTTTTTGTCACCATTTTACCCATTGAAAGTAAACAATAAGCGGTTGTTTGTGTGCTCATCCAACGACTTGAAGATAATCGTTGTGCAATATTTTTTGCAAGAGTAACAGTTCTTTTATCATCTAAAATAACCATCGTTTCCATTGCCATTGCTTTGTTTCTATACATTGAACCATACGAATAACTATTATAATTTTTGGTTTCTACAAAGTCTGTCGTAGCCGATTTAATGATGCGTTCTGCCGCTTCTTTTTGTGAAGCCAATGCGTACGCTGCGGCCAATCGCCATTTTCCGCTGTTCGATAATTCTTTCGATTCACGCAAACGGTTCATAGAAGCTAAATCTGGATGTCCAGCCAATGCCAATGTGTACAATCGGTATGCTTGTGCTAATTCAGAATTATAGTAACCTCTTCCATCTGACGAACGCCAAGAACGTGCTTTATTTTTCTGATATTTAAGCCATTGACTCATAAATGTAAGCGGCAATCTGTATCCTTTCTTTTCAGCTTCAATCATAAAATGACCCGAATAACTCGTTCCCCAATCATTTGCTTCACTTTCCCCAATCCAATAGCTCATACCGCCATTTGGACGTTGAAAATGTGATAAACGTTTGATTCCTTTTTTAATATTATCTTGAATTTGATTTTCTTTTGCAGATGATAAATCAAAAATATCTGCTAAATATAATTGTGGAAATACACTTGACGTAGTTTGCTCAACACATCCATGTGGATATCGAATTAAATATTCCATGCGTGCTGTAAAATCCATTGGCGGCAACGTAGAAAACTCTACAGTTGCTTCATTGGTTCCTATAACTCCAAACGTATCAAAATTGAGTGTTTCTGTTGTTTTTCCTTCAAGCGTAAGCTCATGAATTTTTGTACTGATCGGATTCGGGTTTTCTACATCAATTTCCACTTTATACGATGCTTTTTCACCATTTCCAGTAGCAATTACTTCAATAGTTTGTATGCCTTTTGCCTGACTCACATCTAAATCAAAATACACCATTTTTTCATCTGGTCTATCAAACGTAAGTGATTGTGTTGAATTGCCAATAACTGAGATTCCGTTTTGTAACTTTAGCTGAAGCGAAACATTTTTCACCTTATTTTCCATAGCAAAAACCGTAACTGGAAGCGTTACTTTTTCACCTGGACTCAATTTTCTTGGAGCTGTTGCCAACACCATTAATGGTTTTTTTACTTGTGATGATTGCTCAGCATTTCCGTATGCTTCTGTTTTAGGATCTCCGGCAACAACCATCGTACGAACTGCGCCAATATAATTTGGCATGTCAATTTTGTGCGATTTCGTTTCACCCGCTTTCAGATTGAAAGGTCCTAAATATTTGACAACAGGTTTAAAACGGTTTGCTTTTTTGTTTTTAGCGCCATTTCCGCCGTCGCCACCACCAATTGCAAATACTTGATCAATACTACCGCTAAATGCGCCAATAATATCATCATAAATATCCCATGTGCGTACGCCAAGCGCTTGTCGTTGGTAAAATGCATCCCAAGGATTTGGTGTTTTAAATCGGGTTAAATCTAGTAAGCCTTCATCTACAATTGCTAATGTATATGTCATTGCTTTTTTGTCCGTTTCGCTCACTTTTACAGTGAATGATTGTTCTGGACGAAGCGTTTTAGGCATTGAAATTTTTGGTTTTAGAATCGTTGCAGGATTTTCAACCAGTATAGGAATAACTCCGTACAGGCGAATTGGCAAATCGTTAGTTACATTATCATGTTTTTGAACCAATGAAATATTTACAAATACATTTGGCGCCATTTCTGCTGTAATCGGGATTGTAGTTGTGGTTTGTTCTTTTTCAGTTTTTACCCACTTGGTGCTTAATACTTCCGTACCGTTTTCAACACTTACCAATGCTCTTCCACCTTTTCCTGATGGAAATGTAATTGTTGCCGTTTCACCAACGTTGTATGTTGTTTTATCCGCAGAAAAGATCAGCATTTTTGCCATTTCAGAATTTCCATTGGTATTTGCACGCCACCAATTTTTGTAGAAATACATTGTTTTTCCAGAAGCATGACCACTTTTCGGATCGTAGATACGAATTAAATAACGTCCGCGATCTTCATCAGGAATGTTTAACTTAAACGTTGCTTTACCGTTTGTATTCGTATTGATTTTAAAAGTTTTATAGTGCGAATGATAGTCGCTTCCAGCATAAGAAGAAAGGTCTTCGTAGGAAGAACTCCACCACCAACGCCAATGAATTTGATAAATTTTCACTTCCAATCCGTTACGTTTGATTGGATTTCCTTTATCGTCAACCGTAGCTACTTCAAAAGTTTGCTCTTCATCTGTATAGTATGAGCCATATCGTTTTGGTTCGGGCGCGCGCATTCCGACAAAAGAAATATACGGTGCAAAATCTTTTGAAAAGGCATCAATAGAATAATCGCCACCATTTTCAAATACACGTGTTAAGAACGACGCACGCAACATACCTGGTGCTTTGTTGGTAACGTTTATTTTTTTAGAAATATTGGTAATTCCATCTGCATTTAACGAACCTTCAAACATGGTAAATTCTTCCGTATTGAACTTTCTTGTTGGATCGTTAAATTCATAGTTTGGAAACTTTTCAAACGAAGTATTGGTACTACTTAATTTTATACTCACTTCCGCACGTAAGTTTTTAGCAGGTGCGCCATGTAGCCAAGCGGCTTTGAGTTCGCCTTCAATTGGACGCGAACTGGCAAGAATTTCATCCTCAAAATCAATATTAATTTTTAAACGATTTGGCTTTACCGTTTCTATTTTTAAATTTTTAGTAAATCGGACACCACCAACTGATACAGTAGCATTCCAATTGCCTGTAGGCGCTTCTTTTGCTGTAGGAACTGTAAATTTGTAAAACTGATGTACACCTTGTGTTGCAATATTTTTATAAACCAATTTGCCTTGCGCATCTGTAACTTCCATTTTTACAGGATGATTTTTAGGAAGCGGATTTCCAATATCATTTAATACAAAAGCTAAGTGTAATGAATCGCCAGGTCGCCAAACGCCGCGTTCGCCATAAATATATCCTTTTAGCCCTTTGTTAATTTTTTTTCCAGAAACATCAAATTTACTCATGGAAAGCGCGTTTCCGTCATTGAGCTTTACATAGGTAACTTGATTGTTTTTTGAAACCGTAGCAAAGTATGCATTTTTATCAGCGTCAATAAGCGTTAACCCTTCTGAATCGGTACGTTTGGAAGCAATTTCTTGTTGTTGATAATTGTAAAGTGTCACTTTTGCACTTCCGACAGGATTGGTAGAAATGATATCACTTACCGCAAAATAGTACGATTTGTTTTCGCCTCTTTTTACAATAACACCTAAATCAGAAGCGAGCACATTTGCCGTTAAAAAACGTCTTTCTAAATAGTACGAATCTGTACACGGATTATCACGATCGCTCCAATTGTATCGATAATCTCTGAAATTGTACATGCGATTGTCCCAATATTCTTCTTCATTTTCGTCTTCCTCCTCACGATTTTGATAATAGCTACTTTCAGCTTCCTCTTTTGCGGTATTGTCATCACAAGTGTACAACCCATATGCGCGTTTGAAACCAATTTCTATTTGATAAATTGCACCAGGTGACGCTTTGAATAATGTTGATAAATCAATTCCATACGTTCTCCATTGTCCGTCATTGTCATTTTCGTTTTCAAATAGATTGATGGTTTTTTTGGCAACACGGCGTCCAACTGTACGAATGCTATATCGATCTACATTGCTAAGATCATTACCTTGTAAAAACTGCAATACATTATCTTGATATATTTTAATAACGCGAACATCAACTGATTTTAAATTGATTGCTTGGAAGTTATATGTTAAGTCTTTTGAGTTTGGCAAAATCACACCAGTACTTACAGCACGCAATGCAGGTTTTTGTTGTTCAAATGAAACACGTTTTGAATACGGTTTTTTCAGTTTGAAATTTTCTTTGTTTTTAATTCCAGGAAAGATTTCAAGTTGCACATTTCCAGTAACTCTATTTTCAGGATATACGTGTAAAATATTTCCATCAACGGCATAGGTAAGTGCTGATTGATTTTGAACCGAAACCAATCCGTCAAAGTTTTGATTTTTTAATAAAGGATCAGAAAAGTTAATGCTGAATTTTTGTTCAGGACTTTGAGAAATATTTACTTCAATAACAGAGAAGTTGTTTTGCCCTGGAATTGTATATTTTCTTTTCCCAGAAGATTTTGCAACAATAGGTTTACCTGTCCATGCAATTGTTATTTCAGAATCGTCAATAGGTCTGTTAATACTATCAATTGTAAATTCGTATGCGTAATTGTTAAAAATATTTTCATTCCATTTAATGGCTAATTCTTTACCGTTTTGCGTTGCCGAAATTAACTCTGAAAGTTTTTCTTTAGGTATGGCATCTGCAGATTTTAATACACCATTTAAATATTGCCATTCTTTAGAATATGATTGTAAATCGTTGGTTACGATAAGAAAGTTTGGTGTAATGGTTTTAAAAGCAAATGTATAGTGTTCGAACGTAGCTGGCACAGCTTCGTAAATTTTGTCCAAATGTACTTGTACTGTATATTCGGTGTCTGGCTGTAAGGAAGTTTCAGGTGTAAAACGTAATGTTTTGTTATTCTCAACCGTTAATTTCCCTTGTATTTTGGGTGTAATTGAAATTAAATTGCTTGGTACTTCTTGGTTTGCTTGCCAATCGGTTACTTCTTTTTGAAGTCCAACAATAATCGATTCTTTTGCAGAAATAGTTCCTGCAGTTGTTTGATAAATATAATCTTTAAACTCAAAAATATTATCGGTTTCTGGAGCTGTTTTTTTGCAAGAGTATAAACCAATAAATACAAATAAAACGATGAAAATAGTTGAAGTGCGCATGGTGATTTTTTTTGTAAAATAGACAGACTTTTTCATTAAAATAGTGCTTAATTAGTATTCGTTGGTATATAACTAGTATTCGTAAAAGAATAACCAATTTATGTGTTTACTCTTTGTAAATTCCGATAGTAACTGTTCCGTTTTCGTCAACCATGGCTCTGTACATTCCAGCCGTATTAAACTCTGCAACTAAGTTTCCTTTGGTATCAATGGCAATAATTCCGCCATCGCCGCCCATATTTTTCAATTTATTCTGAATGACTTCTTTTGCAGCTTCTTGCAATGATAAACCTTTGTATTCCATTAACGCTGAAATATCATATGCAACGTTTGCTCTTATGAAATATTCTCCGTGTCCAGTTCCTGAAACTGCACACGTTTTGTTGTTGGCGTATGTTCCGGCACCAATAATTGGAGAATCGCCAATACGACTCCATTTTTTATTTGTCATTCCTCCAGTAGAAGTTCCTGCGGCTAAGTTTCCGTTTTTATCTAATGCAACACAACCAACCGTTCCGTATTTGTAATCTTTGATAAACGGATCAATAGATGCGGCTTTGTCTTTTATATCTTTATTTTTTGCTTTTAGTAGTGAATTGTATCTTTTTTCTGTGAAGAAGTAACTTGTGTCAACAGTTTCTAAGCCTTGTGATGCGGCAAATTCTTCTGCGCCTTTTCTAGCCAATAATACATGATCTGAGTTTTCCATGACTTTTCGTGCTGCAGAAATTGGATTTTTCAAATTTGTAACACCAGCAACAGCGCCTGCATTTAATGTTTTTCCTTCCATAATAGAAGCATCCAATTCATTCTTTCCATTGTTTGCAAACACAGCTCCTTTTCCTGCATTAAATAATGGTGAGTTTTCTAAAATATGAATGGTCTGCTCTACAGCATCTAAACTTGTACCACCATTATTTAAGATTTCATATCCTTTTTTGGCGGCTTTTTCTAGGGTTTCTTTATACTGCGCTTCAAGTTCTGGAGTTAAGTTCTTTTTTAAAATAGTTCCTGCGCCACCATGAATTACCAATCCAAAACTATTTTTTGGAGTTTCATCTGTTTTAGGTGTTTCTTTTTGTGAAGAGGTATCTGCGCAACTGTTTAGTAGAAAAGCAAATAGAATTAAAATAAGAGTTGATTTTTTCATCGGTAAAAATTGATTAGTGGCTTAAAATTACACAATTTCAAATGGAAAAGTGTTGGTTTTTCAAATAATTATATAAACTAAAAAAGCTTCAAAAGAATACACTTTTGAAGCTTTTATTGGATAATTTCTCAAAAATTAACAGCCTGTAATTCCTGCCATTGTAATGAATGAATCACAGAAACAGTTGGTGTTTGCCGAAGGACAACCAACAGTTTGCGGTGGGCAATTTGCCGTAGCGCAACCATTTGTCCCTGGAGGACACCCATTAGTTGGGCAACCTGCAGTACATTGCATGGATTCGAAAGAATCGCAAGGGTTTGATCTTGCTGTTCCACCTATGATCCTATTTCTTTGATCAAATGATGCAATTTTAGACTTGTTAATATTTAACTTTTGAGATAACTTCTTTTTTTTCATGAATATTTCTTTTTAATTAATTTAAGCAACGCAAATACGTACTGATTTTACTCCACACGCCAAGTCTATTGTTATTGGACATGGAAATTGTATAGATTCACATCCACCTTGCCAAGAAGGATCACAATTACAAGCCGTATATAATTCACTGACCCAAGTACAATTGAATAAATCTTGTGTCGGAGCACAAATAAAAGCAAGTGATACTGGAGCAGGAGCTACTGCGCCTCCGTTTAGCTTAGAAACGGATGATTTTTTTAGTGATAAGTTTTTTAACTTCTTTTTTTTCATGATAATTTAAATTTTAATTAATATTTATGCTTCACAAGGAATGTCAACGGACTTTCTACAGGCATTATACTGAGAATTACAGTTAAAATCCCAAGTTGGTTCGCATTCACAAGCTGTATATAATTCACTATACCACGTACTTGTTGTACAGTTAATAATATCTATTGTAAGTGCGCATTGTTGTAAGTTTCTAGTTAAAAGGATAGGAACTTGACCACCATTTAGGTTGGATATTGATGCTTTTTTAAGCGATAATGCTTTTAATTTCTTTTTTTTCATGGTTTTTAATTAAAGATTATAACAAACAAATTCTAACAGAATCCGCGCATCCTACAGGAGCGTTCGAATTACAATTTAAATCCCAAGAAGGATCACATTCACAAGCTGTGTTCAACTCGCTATACCAAGTACATTGGCGAATGTCATACGTAAATAGGCAGTCTCTGATATCTATGGTTAATAATGGTCCTGGACTTGGAGCTGCTATCCCACCATTTAGGTTGGATATTGATGCTTTTTTTAGTGATAAAGTTTTTAGTTTCTTTTTTTTCATGATTTAATAATTTTGTGATAATATTATTTGGAAACACTAGTAGGCTAGTCAAAATTACAAGTGTTTTCCCATCTGGTTAAGCAGTCACATGCTGTTAATAATTCACTCGGGCCAGTCCCGGTACATTGATATACATTCCAAGTTATATAACATTGATATGCAATGCGAGTTACTGGAATAGGTATTGTAATTGTAGTATTAGGTAGTGCAATCTCACCACCATTCAAACTAGAAATTGATGCTTTTTTAAGCGATAAAGCTTTGAGTTTCTTTTTTTTCATGATCGTTTACTTTTAATTTTATTTACACAGGACAAGCTGTTTGTGAAGAATTACATACTAGTTCAGTCATACACAAACAAGTATCTACTCTACTAAAACATCTAGTGTCATTTGTTTTGTATCTTATAGGGATTAGGCCTCCATTAATAGTCGAAAGTTTTGAAACTTTCGCTCTCATTAAAGATAACTTCTTGCTAATTTTCTTTTTTTTCATGACTATTTAATTTAAGCGTCACAAACATCTTTTGATGGCACTGGGCAAATAATTCCCCAAGAAGGACAATTAATATTTTGTGTTGGAACACATTCACATTGCGTGCGCAATTCACTTATCCATGTACAGTTGAATATATTCTCTGTTTCACAAAAACAAGTGTGATGCGACAGCGCCAAACCACCTTTTACATTTCCTAGATTTGAGATTTGTTTCTTTCCTAAATCGAGTTTTTTACTAAATTTCTTTTTTTTCATGATTTAAATATTTTGGTTAACAAAAAAAAGATATAGAATAATACAGTGAGTAAAGTACGGTTTCACCTTACTTAACACTTGTACGTCAGTCAATTACTGTACTATCTGTATGAAAATGATAAAGGATCACTAAAAAATCCGTAATTTTAAAATCTAAAATTCTAAGGATAATGGGAATACAAAAACCGTTTAATCTCAATCAATGGATTGAAGAAAATAGAGACTTATTAAAACCACCTGTAGCCAATAAAAACTTATACAAAGAAGCGGGTGATTATATTGTAATGATTGTGGGCGGGCCAAACGCTCGAAAAGATTATCATTACAATGAAACTGAAGAATTGTTTTATCAGTTAGAAGGAAATATAGAAGTACATATTCAAGAAGATGGTCAGAAAAAAACCATGAAACTTGGGCCTGGCGATATGTATTTGCATCCAGCAAATGTGCCACATTCACCAGTTCGTTTTGAGAATTCTATCGGACTTGTCATCGAGCGAAAGCGAAAAGGAACCAATTTTATGGATGGTTTGCAATGGTATTGTGACAATTGCAATCATAAATTACATGAAGTAAAGTTTCCGTTGTTAGATGTTGAAAAAGATTTTTTAGGACATTTTAAAGATTTCTATGCTTCTAAAGAATTACTTACTTGCGACAATTGTGGACACGTTATGCCAGTTGATAAGCGATTTACCGCAGATGAAGAGTAACATTGTTTTTTTAATAATCGTTTTAGGAATTTTTTCATTTTCATGCGAACCAAAACTATCAGCGGAAGCTATTGTTAAAAAATCGTTGGAAGAAGCACATGGTGGAAAAGCGCAATGGGAAACGTATAAAATTCTAATTTACGAAAAAACAACTACGCTGTATGATCGTTTTGGAAAAATAGAACTTGAAAAAAAGCAAAAATTCTACAATACATTACAACCTAAATTTACCTCAAAAGCAATATGGAAAATAGATGATGAAGAAAAACGAATTGTCTTTGATGGTGAACAAACTTTTGTATTTATTAATGGTTTTCAAGTAACTGATGATGAAAAAGTAAACGTTGCTCACAAAGAAATTCTGGGTGCGCAATATGTATTATGGCAACCGTATAAATTGTTAGCGGATGATGTTTCCTTAAAATTAGAAGGAAAAGTTACGTTAGATGATGGAAATGAGGCATATAAAATAAAAGCTACGTATCCTGAAAGTGAAACGGTTTGGTGGTATTATTTTGATGTCAAAACATTTATATTAAAAGAAAACGTAGTCAAACATGGAGCAACATACAGCCAATTAAAAAATATAGCGCAGGAAACAAAAACCGGATTGCGTTTACACAAAGAGCGAAAAAGTTATATGATTGATAGTACTAGGAATCAAAAATACCTTCGTGCACATTATTATTATAGTATTTTAGAATTGAAATAAGAAACAAAATTATCAAAGATGAAGATTGCTAGAATTGTGCTATCTTCGCAAAAATTTAACAAAAGAATCAAAAAAAGTTATAAATAAATGGGAGCAGTAACTACTGATTTTGGAATCAAAGAAGCTTTAGCAACGCTAGGCTTAAAAGATATCAACGAAGGAACATCAACAGGTTCAACTAATTTTTCAAATGGAGAATTGATTGAATCATATTCTCCAGTAGATGGAAAATTGATCGGAAAAGTAAAATCTTCAACAAAAGAAGACTACGAAAAAGTGATGGAAGCTGCTACTTCAGCTTTTAAAACGTGGAGAACAATGCCAGCGCCACAACGTGGAGAAATTGTGCGTCAGTTTGGAGAAAAATTAAGAGAGAAAAAAGAAGCTTTAGGAAAATTGGTTTCGTATGAAATGGGGAAATCATACCAAGAAGGTTTAGGAGAAGTTCAAGAAATGATTGATATCTGTGATTTCGCAGTTGGATTATCACGTCAGCTTCACGGATTAACAATGCATTCGGAGCGTCCTGGACACAGAATGTATGAGCAATATCATCCACTTGGAGTTGTAGGAATTATTTCTGCATTTAACTTTCCAGTGGCGGTTTGGGCTTGGAATACAGCATTAGCTTGGATTTGTGGTGATGTTTGTGTGTGGAAACCATCTGAAAAAACACCAATGTGTGGTGTAGCGTGTCAAAATATTGCCGCTGAGGTTTTTGCCGAAAATAACTTGCCAGAAGGAATTTGCTGTTTAATAAATGGTGATTATAAAGTTGGAGAATACCTTTCTAAAGACACACGTATTCCATTAGTTTCGGCTACAGGATCAACACGTATGGGGAAAATTGTTGCCAAAGAAGTTGCAGGACGTTTAGGAAAATCTTTATTGGAATTAGGAGGAAACAATGCCATCATTGTAACACCTGATGCAGATATAAAAATGACCGTAATTGGAGCCGTTTTTGGAGCCGTTGGAACAGCCGGACAACGTTGTACATCCACTCGTAGATTAATTATCCACGATTCTATTTATGATAAAGTAAAAGATGCAGTAGTTGCCGCGTACGGACAATTGCGTATCGGAAATCCATTAGACGAAAACAACCATGTTGGACCAGTGATCGATAAAGATGCTGTAAAAGGATACCAAGCGGCTTTAGAAAAAGTAGTTGCTGAAGGTGGAAACATTGTTGTTGAAGGTGGTGTTTTATCTGGAGAAGGTTATGAAAGTGGTTGTTATGTAAAACCTGCAATTGCAGAAGCAGACAATTCATTTGAAATTGTACAGCACGAAACATTTGCGCCCGTATTATACTTATTAAAATATTCGGGTGATGTAACAAATGCGTTAGATGCACAAAACGGAGTTGCACAAGGATTGTCTTCTGCAATAATGACTAACAACTTACGTGAAGCAGAACATTTCTTATCTGTACAAGGATCTGATTGTGGAATTGCAAACGTAAACATTGGAACTTCTGGAGCAGAAATCGGTGGTGCTTTCGGTGGAGAAAAAGATACAGGTGGCGGACGTGAGTCTGGATCTGATGCTTGGAAAGTGTACATGCGTAGACAAACAAATACCATCAACTACACAACTGAATTGCCATTAGCGCAAGGAATTAAGTTTGATTTGTAGTTTACGATAAGAAATATATATAGAAAAAATCCGCTTCAAACGAAGCGGATTTTTTTATGTTTTTTATTGAAAGGTTGAAATCTTGAGCTTTCTAGTATTTCTAGATACTAAATTCTTTCAGAATTTTATTCGAAATGACGCTTTGATTTACAATGTATACTTTTTCAATCTAAAGTTATTATTACATTTTCAAATTACTATACTGTTGAAATATTCGTCATTCCGAACTTGATTCGGAATCTCATATGTTTTGCATGCTATTTTCTGTGAAACTGAATCAAGCTTAACTTGATGCTAGATTCGTTAGTTCAAAACATTTCGAGTTTGAGTAAAGAATCTAAAAGCGTAGCGGTCTAAAAGGCGAAGCCGCTCTAACAGCAAAGCGATCTAACAGCGCAGCGTTCTAAATTAAAGCATTCCGTTTGCTTCTACCCATTTAAATTTTGTAATATCTTCAGGAATTGCAACACGATCAGCAATACGCGCCATACGATCTGGTAATTTCATTACGTAATCTCTCGCTTTTTTAGCTCTATCTGTTAATTCGGTTAATTTATCAATTTCCCAATAAACATTCAGCTTTCTTAAAATATCAACATAATCATGCGTTGTGTATACACCTAAACGTTGTGCAGCATTGGAAAAGTTTTCAAATGCTGTTCCGATAGTTTCTCCAGATTCACGCACAAATTGTGCTGGCATGACGATTTTTTTACGCATCATATCTTCAAAAGCCAACATCATTTCACTTGGATCATAATTGAAAATTGTTTTCACAAACTCTCTATATGCCAAATGGTGTCTCATTTCGTCACCTGCAATAATATTACACATTTTTCCAAGCAACACATTTCCTTGTTTTTTAGCTAACTGCCCAACTCTTTTATGAGAAACATTGGTTGCTAACTCTTGAAAACTTGTGTATACAAAGTTTCTATAAGGATCATTTGCTGTTCCAATATCAAATCCGTCGTTAATTAAATGCTGTGTGGTAATTTCTACTTCACGCATGTTTACACGACCAGATAAGTATAAATATTTACTCAACACATCTCCATGACGATTTTCTTCTCCTGTCCAATGACGAATCCATTTTGCCCAACCATTGTCTCTGCCATTTTCTCCATGTTGATTGATTCCTTCAACATCCATTAACCACGATTCGTAGGTTGGCAATGCTTCTTCCGTAATAGTATCTCCAACTAATACAACCCAAAAGTCGTATCCTAGCTCTTTTGCTTCTTCTCTAATTTGATGCACTTCATCAAAAAATGTATCTTCTTGAGAATTTGGCAAAAAATCTGTGGGTTGCCATATTTTTTCGGGCGGAATTAGATATTTATCCATGTAACCATCGATTTCTTTTTCGATCGTTTGCATGACTTCTAAACGTATATTTTTTATTGACATGATGGTTGTTTAATAATTTGACAAAAGTACCACTAAATATCTACTTTAAGCGAGGATTTTAAAGAATTAACACCTTTAGCGGTCAATAGTTTTCTATTACTTAGTAAAATAGCTATTATTTATTACGACCAGTTTCATTAGGGTACAACTCAGGAAGCGGATCACTTTGCCAAAATTCTTTCGTATCTACATCTAAAATAGATAGTTTTCCTGTAAAAGCGGCACCTGTATCAATATCCCACAAATTATGAGCTTTCATAGGTGTTGAAGTTCCGTAGCGAATCGTTGGTGTATGACCGATGTAAATTTCAGTGTACAATGACAATCTTCTTGGTCCGTGTTGTTCTTTTTTAATGTTTTCAAGCCCAATTTCTTCTACCAAAACGGCGGTTTCTATCAGTGTTCTATCAAAATAAAAATTCTTTGGATAAAATTCTTTTTCCACACCTAACATGGACGTAAAACCTGCATGTAAAAACAATCGATTTTTAGCATCTAAGCTGTAGTTTTCTAAATTATCATAGAATTCAATATGTTGTTCTTTATCAAAGGAAATACGCTCGTAACTTTCAATGGTTTCTTTTCCACCATGACGATACCATGCATCATTAATGTGTCCGTCCATGAGCCATTCATGACACCAAACATCATGATTTCCACGAATGAAAATACAGTTTTGTTTTGTGTTTAAATCGATTAAGAATTCTACCAATTCTGCAGATTCGCTCCAGCCATCAACATAATCGCCCATAAAAATAAGCGTATCTGAAGTCGTAACATTAGCGCGTTTTAGCACTTGTACTAATGCTTTAAATCCTCCGTGAATATCTCCAATAGCAAGTGTTCTCATTGATTTAAATTTTGGTCTAAAATAGTATAAAAATTGATGGATTATTCATGTTTACAGAAACATAACATTGAGAAAACACAGCTTAATTAACTATACTTTATTTTCCGCAAAATTCGAATGGTGGCTTTGTACAATTCATAAATATCTTTATCATAGTTTTTTAAGTATGGTTTAGCCGAATCTAATTTTTCTTTCGCTTCGTGAAAACCATTCAAATAACAAATCATATAGGTTGCTGGAAGATTTCGTAAATCGTGATCTTCACTTTGGTTGATCGGAATTTTTTTGCTCAGTTTTTCAAGAATTACATTATTACTATTGTAAATATGATGCAAGGTTTTTTTGTCAAATTGTGGCGCTTCAAAAATCAACTTGCTATCAATTACATACATTCCGTTTGGCTGAAATGTAATCGTCTTTTTTTCCAACGGATAATACTTGTAGGTGTCTTGCAATCCTAACGGAACATATTCAATAATGGTAAATTCATCATCAGTATAGGTAATTTCAACCTGATCCAACGCAGAATAAAACAACTTTACTTGCTCGTTAATCATTTCAATATCAACTCTAGAATAAAAAACTTTGTCTTTCTTTTTTTGCTTAATTCCTGCCCAACACACCACAAATTGTTCCTTAAACACTTGGTAATGTGTTTCTAAATTTTTGTGTTCATTCGTAATAAAATTAATCACGCTATCTAATGTCAATTTTATGTTGTTTCGTGCACTTTTTTCTATGGTTTGCACTAGTTCTGAATTCACATCTTTAATCTCAATATCAAATGTTTTTGGCATGGAAATACTGCCATCACGCATAAAAATAGAACCGCCATAATACTTCCAAATGTTCTTGCGAAGCGACGTAATTTTAGCATTTGACCGAATGGTGACCAAACCAACTACTTTGCCTTTTGGTAAATGCGGAAAATAGATGTTTTCATACTGAACAATCGGCGGATTTGCCAAATAGGCATTGACCAAATTTTGAATTTTGCTATCGTCAAAAAAATCAACACCAACAATTTGATTTTCTTCATCTTCCACGCCAATTACGATAAACGAGTTGTTTTTCGGGTTGCTGTTAGAAAGTGCGCAAATGTGTTTTAGAAACTTTGCTTTTCCTTCTTTTTCGCCAATATTCAACTTTCGCTTTTTATCGTAAAAACTATTCTCGTCGTTGTGAGCGAGTAAATTTTTAATCAAAAGGCGTTTATTGATCATAATATTGTGAGTTCTCTTTGAATGTTTTTTCTAGCGTTTGTTTCCCACAAATCGTGGTATTTTTCAGTGTAATAAATTCGTGGACGTTCTAGAAAATGCTGCAATACTTTCTTTCTTCCTTTTTTATACATGAAATTTGGAAACATGGAATATTCCTTGCGAATTTTTTGCGTGTATGCTTCATACGTTTCCCAAGTTGTTCCTAAAATTGCCAAATCGAAGTCCAAAAGATAGGCATTATCTTGATTTTGAGTATTTAAGATTTCATGTTTTTTGGTGGAAATGATCAAATTTGCGCAATTTTCTATGCGTTTTGGATCAATTTGAAGACATTTTAGTTGTTTTTCGGCAAATTTTGCACTTTTCAACTCGTTGTTACTTTTGGTTGCTTTGTATACAATATCATGATACCAAATGGCAAATTGTAGCATATCATAATCTACCAAATCAGCTTGATCGTTCTCCGCAAAATGTAACATATGACTAATATGATTCAAGTTGTGATACTGACGTTTTTGTTCACTATACGTATCTCTAATTTCTTCCCAATGATATTCTATAAATAAAGTATCATCGGTATATGTAGATAAAAGATTTCTCCAAGAAGTATAGAGTCTGTTGTGCATTATGATTTTTAAAACCTAATTATAAATTATTGACATTTAAAATCTCTCTAATTTTAAATATTCCAAATCTTAATATATTTTGTCATGACAGATAAATTCACTATTTTTGTCTAGTAATGCTTAATAAAGCCTCTTTCTTTTATAGAAACGTAATTAAGTGAAAGATATACAAAGCTTCTCAAAATTTGAGAAGCTTTTTTATTTTATTTATGATTTCTTTACAATCGTACTCGAAGCTTGTGCCGTACACATCACCATCAAATCGGCAACATTTACATGCGCAGGGCGTGATACAATAAAATAGGCAATTTCGGCAATATCTTGTGGTTTCAAGGGTTGATATCCTTGATATACCTTCTCAGCTCTGTCTTCGTCGCCTTTAAAACGAACATCGCTAAACTCTGTTTCTACCAATCCAGGATTAATTGCGCCGACGCGAATTCCGTGTGCATTTAAGTCAATTCGCATTCCTTGATTCAGTGCATCGACCGCGTGTTTACTAGCACAATACACATTTCCGTTTGGATATACTTCCTTTCCAGCCGTAGAACCAATATTTAAAATATGACCATTTTTTCGTTCCACCATTTGTGGAATAATGGCATTGCTTACATATAAAAGTCCTTTTACATTAATGTCTAACATGGCGTCCCAATCGTCCAAATTTCCACTCTGAATTGGATCTAAACCATGTGCATTTCCTGCATTATTGATCAAAATATCAATCGTTTTGAAATTTTCTGGCAAGGATTCCACTGCTTTTGCAACGTTTTCTTTATCGCGCACATCAAAATTTAAGGTGTGAACTTCCGTATGCAAACTTAATTCCGCTTGTAATTCGTTCAAACGTTCTTGTCGGCGTCCACAAAGAATCAAACGTATATTATGTTTTGCAAATTCGCGTGCAATCTCACGACCAATTCCGCTTGTTGCACCTGTTATAAAAGCTGTTTTTTTCATATTTATTTCCCACGAAAGTGGGAATCTATTTAAGTTAAACAAATACTATTTTAAAACTCAAAAATCTATTCTCAATTCTAACATCTCAATACTAATAGCTCTCTACTGCAAACCTACGGAACTTTATGTCCTTGACTTTCCACCAATAAGGTAAACCAATCTTCCAGTGATAAGTCAATAACTGTTGCTTTCGCAGCATTCGTAATACGTTGGGGCGTTGTTGTCCCAATCACAGGATGAATTCCTGAAGGATGTTTTAAAATCCAAGCTAAGACCAATTGATCTTTCGTAGCGTTATATTTTTCTGTTAAATTGTCTAAAACCTTGTGAATTCTTTCCGTTTGTTCATTTTGTTCTCTAAACACACTTCCTAGCGGTTGCCAAGCCATTGGAATGATAGAATTTGTGATCATATAATCAAGAGTTCCATCATGCATGGCATCAAAATCTGTCAATGAAAACTGAATCTGATTCGTTGTAATTGTATTTTTAGTATTTACCATCGTCATTTGCGAAGGCGTAAAGTTAGACACACCAAACTCCTTAATTTTCCCTTGTGTTTTCAGTTGCTCAACTGCTTTGGCAATTTCGTCAGGATGCATCAACGGACTTGGTCTGTGTAGCAATAACAAATCTAAATACTCCGTTTGTAAATGTTGTAATGATGTTTCGGCAGACCAAATAATATAATCCGCTGCATAATCATAATGTTTAATGGTGTTTTGACGTGTTTCCGCTTGGTATTGAATACCGCATTTTGAAATAATTTCGATGCTTTCGCGATCAATTTTGCTTTGTACGAACGCGTTTCCGAAATCAGCTTCGGTTGTATAACCACCATAAATATCAGCATGATCAAACGTGGTAACTCCTATATTTCTGCAATGATGCATTAAATCAACCATTTGTGAAGTTGACAATTGTTTTCCCCAACGTCCCCAAGTCATGGTGCCTGCTATAATTCTTGAATAATTTGATTTCAAAGTGTTGTTATTTTATGGTAAAAATACGAATTTCTTTAAGAAGAAAACTGAGCGGAGTAGAAGTTTAGACTGTACTTTTTTTTGCCACGAATTCACGATTATTTTTTCTTGATTTTGGTATTCTGAGTCATTCCGAACTTGACTCGGAATTCCATACGATTCAACACTTACTGCTATGAGAAGCTGAATCAAGTTCAGCTTGACGAATTTTCAACTAACAATTTAGCAAATCTAAGAAAGCCCAAAAAGCGAAGCGCTTCCAATATTCAAAAAAATTCCTGCCTTCGCAGGAATGAAAATACTATTTTTAAAAAACACTTGCTCTAATCTTTTTCCAAAGTCGTGTAAGAATAAAACCAGAAGCAATGACAACTATTGTTAAGGTTATTGCATAAGTGTAATCGCCATAAATCCAGTAGCCTGTCGCAAACATGATACTGTAAATAAAAATCATGGCAACGATCATAGCTAAAATACCTGAAGGAACATTCCATGGTTGTGTGTCGGTTACAATTTCCACATCAGCTTCTTTGGCATCAGCAATAGTTTTGTTCCAGCCAGGTCCGCCAGGTTGTATTTTTTTGTAAAAATTGAATAAAGTTTTGTTGGTTTCAGGTTGTGTCATGAAGGTAACTGTGAGCCAAATAATCGTTGTAATGAATACTACTAGTGGAAACTGCGCATAACTTGGCATCCAACCTTCTATAGTTATTCCGCTTACGTCTTTATGTGTGAATAGAATTTTCCCAACAATAGTCAATTTAAACAAATAAGAAATGATACCAGAAGATACCATTGCCGAAATTTCACTCCACGCGTTAATTCGCCACCAAAACCATCGTAAAATAAAAATCAACCCAGTTCCGGCACCAAACATAATAATGATGTCAAAAAGCTGACTTGCATTTTGTAAACGCAATGCAAAAAATGCACTTAACACCATTAAAATAACGGTAGAAATTCGTCCAACATTCACCAATTCTCTCTCAGAAGCTTCCTTATTAATGGTTTGTTTGTAAAAATCATTTACAATATAGGATGATCCCCAATTTAAATGTGTTGAAATGGTTGACATGTATGCCGCAACTAACGAAGCTAAGACCAAGCCTAACAATCCGCTTGGTAATTTTGTTAACATGGCAGAATAGGCAACATCGTGTCCTAATTTGTCATCGGTGATGTTAGGAAATGCTTCGCGAATACTTTCTAAATCTGGAAAAACTACCAACGAAGCCAATGCTACTAAAATCCACGGCCACGGACGTAACGCATAGTGCATAATGTTGAAGAAAAATGTGGCGCCAATGGCATGGTTTTCATCTTTTGCGGCTAACATTCGTTGTGCAATATAACCACCACCGCCAGGTTCTGCGCCTGGAAACCACGAACTCCACCATTGTACCGCTAATGGAATTATAATTAGTGTGATGAGGATTTCTTTATTATTAAAATCTGGAAAAATATTGAGTTTATTTGCTACATTTTCATGTGTAATTAAGTTTTCAATTCCACCAACTTCAGGAAGATTAACACAGTAATACGCGGCTCCAATTGCACCAGCCATTGCGACAAAAAACAATATAAAATCTGTGTACACAACACCTTTAAATCCGCCAATAGCACTAAAAATTACTGTAATTACGCCAGCATATACAACTGTTTCCCACGGTTGCAAACCGAGCATTACACCGCCAATTTTTATCGCGGCTAGCGTTACTCCAGCCATGGCAAATACATTAAAAATGACACCTAAGTACATGGCACGAAATCCTCTTAGAAATTTGGCGGGTTTTCCGCCATAGCGCAATTCATAAAATTCAATATCTGTGGAAACATTTGATTTTCGCCAGAGTTTTGCATAGACAAAAACGGTTAATAAACCTGTAATTAAAAAAGCCCACCACATCCAGTTGGACGAAACACCATCTTTTCGAACAATATCCGTTACAAAATTTGGAGTGTCGGTTGAAAACGTAGTTGCCACCATAGAAACTCCTAAAATCCACCACGGCATATTTCGTCCTGATAAAAAATATTCAGACGTATTTTTCCCTGAAGTTTTAGACACATAAATTCCAATTCCTAAAACAATGGCAAAAAATCCAAAAATAAGGCTATAATCCAATCCTGATAATTCCATAAAAAAGATTTAAAAAAAGGCAATGCAATTCGTATTATTGCGAAACATGCGCTTTTAAGTTATCAACAAAAAAATGAGATCGTTAGATTTCAATTTAAGTTTTGAGTTTTAAAGGCTTCAATATATAAATTATCCTAAATATTTTAACCAATTATTAACAGCAATAAAGGAATAATTTTAACAATTTGCATCGTTAAAATGTGATTAGTAAATTCACGCCACAAAAAAGTACCTAAATGGAAGAAACAATTGATATTAGAGCTATTAATGAAAAAATAGAAAGAGAAAGTGCATTTGTCGATCTACTTATGTTGGAAATGAACAAAGTAATTGTAGGACAAAGACACATGGTTGAACGTTTATTGATAGGCTTGTTAGGACAAGGACATATTTTATTAGAAGGTGTTCCTGGTTTGGCAAAAACATTGGCTATCAATACGCTGAGTAAAGCTGTTCAAGGAAGTTTTAGTAGAATACAATTTACGCCCGATTTACTTCCGGCAGATGTTGTAGGAACGTTGATTTATAATATGAAAGACAACGATTTTTCTATTAAAAAAGGACCAATCTTTGCAAATTTCGTACTTGCGGATGAAATCAACCGTGCGCCAGCCAAAGTACAATCGGCATTGTTAGAAGCAATGCAGGAAAAGCAAGTTACCATTGGTGATACAACGTTTACTTTAGACAAACCTTTCTTAGTAATGGCAACGCAAAACCCTGTTGAGCAAGAAGGAACGTATCCGTTACCAGAAGCACAAGTGGATCGTTTTATGTTGAAAACCGTAATTGATTATCCAAAAATGGATGAAGAACAATTGATTATGCGTGCCAACTTAAAAGGAAGCTTTGAAAAAGTAAATGCTGTCGTTTCTGTTGAACAAATCCTAAGAGCGCAAGAAGCAGTTCGTGATGTGTATATGGATGAAAAGATTGAAAAATACATCTTGGATATCATCTTTGCAACGCGTTACCCAGAAAAATACAAACTAGGAAACTTAAAACCATTAATCAGTTTTGGAGCTTCGCCACGTGGAAGTATTAACTTGGCAACCGCTGCAAAATGTTATGCATTCATCAAACGAAGAGGATATGTAATTCCTGAAGATGTGCGTGCGGTAGTTCATGACGTTTTACGTCACAGAATTGGAATTACGTACGAAGCAGAAGCAGAAAATATTACTTCTGAAGGCATCATCAATGATATTGTAAACGAAATTGAAGTACCGTAAATGAGTTGACTTTGTCATTCCTGCGAAGACAGAAATCTACTAATTAACTAAATTGGATACTTAAAAAAGATTTCGCATCAAGTGCGAAATGTCCAGCAAGCTGAACAATGGATACAAAAGAGTTACTTAAAAAAGTACGAAAAATAGAAATTAAAACGCGCCGTTTGAGCGATCATATTTTTGGAGGAGAATATCATTCTACTTTCAAAGGAAGAGGTATGACGTTTAGCGAAGTGCGCCAGTATCAGTTTGGTGATGATGTTCGGAATATTGATTGGAATGTAACCGCGCGCTACAACGAACCATATATTAAGGTGTTTGAAGAAGAACGCGAACTGACGATGATGTTGCTGGTAGATATTTCAGGATCTGAATTATTTGGAACAAATACACAATTCAAAAACGAAACGATCACAGAAATTTCGGCAACGTTGGCATTTTCAGCCATGCAAAACAATGATAAAGTCGGTTTGATTCTATTTTCAGATGAAATTGAATTATTTATTCCGCCTAAAAAAGGAAAATCGCATGTATTGCGAATTATTCGTGAGTTGTTAGAATTTACACCAAAAAGTACAAAAACTGATATTTCGCAAGCATTACGATTTTTATCAAGTGTAATGAAGAAAAAGGCGATTGTTTTTATGTTGTCTGATTTTATATCAGATGATTACGAACAAACACTGAAAATATCGGCTAAAAAGCATGATCTTACGGGAATTAGAATTTACGATAAACGCGAAGAAGAAATTCCAAACTTGGGAATTGTGCAAATGCAAGACAGCGAAACAGGCGAAAGTATGTTGGTAAATACGGGTTCAAAAACGGTTCGTAGAAACTATACTAACTTCTATCAAGAAAAAGTGAAAAACTTCAAAGAACAGTTTTCAAAAAGTGGTGCAGGTGTTATAAATACACGTGTTGATGAAAGTTACGTAAAAAAATTATTAGGATATTTTAAACGAAGAGGATAAGCGAATGATGAATACTAAATTAAAAAGATGTACTGTGGTGTTTTCGATTGAAAAATTGAAGACATGCTTCTTTGTGTGCGCAGTTCTTTTTTCACTCGTTGTTCAAGCACAAAAAGTGGTAGCAGTTGTAGACTCTACACAGCTTAAAATTGGAGAAGAAATAAAGCTTTCAATTATAGTAGAAGCAGATTCAACGGCAAGTGTGGTATTTCCGCAAGAAGCAAATGAATTTCTTCCGTTAGAATTGTTAGAAGCTTATAAAGTAGATACTTTAAAAAAAGATACCAAATACAATCTGACAAGAAAATACGGACTCACGCAGTTCGATTCTGGCAACTATTACATTCCAAAGCAAAAAATACTTATCAACGAAAAACCATTCTATACAGATTCAATTCGAATTGCTGTGGCAGATGTTGCTGTAGATACATTGAAGCAGAAAATGTATGAAATTAAAGAATTGGTTTCGGTTGAAAAAGGAAGTAGCAATTGGTGGAAATGGTTTTTAGGAATTTTAGGAATTTTGGCAATATTTGGATTGTACTTTTACTATTTTGTATTTCAGCTTAAAGCGAAAAAGAAGAAGAAAAAGAAGAAAGAAATTCCACCTTACGATAGAGCTTTATTACAATTAAACGAATTGGATAACTCTACATTATTACTAAAATCGGAATACAAAGATTACTATTCTGAACTCACAAATATTGTACGTCAATATATAGAAGAAGAAGTACGAATTGATGCCTTGGAAAGTACAACGGAAGAACTCATCCGTAAAATTGAAGCACAAAAACAAGCTGGTTATTTAGATTTAAAAGAAGAAACAATTAAAAATCTAAAAAATGTATTGCAAACTGCCGATTTGGTAAAATTTGCAAAATCAAAACCAGATGATGCTGTCGTACAAGCCGATCGTAATTTGGTAGAACACATTGTTGTGGAAACCAAAGAAGCGGTTCCAGAAATTTCAGAAGAAGAACTCAGAAAAGACGAAGAATATAAATTACGACTGTTAGAAGAACAGCGTAAAAAAAGACGTTTCAGAAATGCAGCCATTGGAATTGTTGCTATGATTATCACTTTTGGAGGACTAATTGGGTATGCAACATTATCTTATGTAAAAGAAAACACATACATCGGTCATTCAATGGACGATTTAATAAATGGCGATTGGGTTACAAGTGAATATGGTATATCAGGATTTACCATTGCAACACCGCAAGTGTTAGAACGTGTCAGTCCAATACAAAAATCAGACACTATAAAATCGCCTGTTAACTCAGAAATATTTCAATATCAAAGCTATTTAGCACCACTTGCAATCAACTTGGAAACGTTGACATTTACAAAACAAATAGATATCACGGCTGATCAAATTGTGGAACAAATTCTAAAACAATACGAACAAGCAGGAACAACTGAAATTGTTGTAAAACGGGACGAATACGAATCGCCACGTGGTATAAAAGGTCTCAGAATGTATGGAGCAGCAACATTTAATGATGTGCAAAATCCGTTAGGAACATCGCAAAGAAGAGCGTATGAAGTATACATTTTTGAAGAAGGTATTGGTATTCAAATTCTACGTATCATGTATGCAGAAAATGACGAAGAAGGAAAAAAAGTATTGGATAGAATCCTCAACTCAATAACACAAATAGAAGAACAAAAATGATGTTAGAAAATTACACTTTTGCACATCCACAATTCTTTTGGTTGTTATTGGCATTACCATTAGCAATTGCTTGGTATATATGGAAAAAACCAAAACAAATGGCATCTGTAAAAATGTCAAGTTTGCAAGGTTTCAAAGCCACACCAAGTATATTGCCAAAATTGAAACCAATACTATTTGGATTGCGTTTACTAGCAATAATTTCATTAATCGTTGCTATTGCACGACCACAAATAAAAGAAGTATCCACGCGTGTCAAAACCAATAACGGAATTGACATTGTCATGGCAATTGATGTTTCGGCAAGTATGTTATCGAAAGATTTAAAACCAAATCGATTAACAGCATTGAAAGAAGTAGCATCAGAATTCATTGATGGACGACCAAGTGATCGTATCGGGTTAGTGGTATATGCAGGAGAAAGTTTTACAAAAACACCTATTACGACAGATAAAAACATCATTCAAACCGCGTTAAGAGGTATTAAATACGAATATGGTGAATTGGTTGGTGGAACTGCCATTGGTATGGGATTGGCAACAGCGGTAAACCGTTTAAAAGATAGCGACACCAAAAGCAAAGTCATTATATTATTGACAGACGGAGTGAACAATGCAGGTTTTATTGAACCGCAAATTGCTTCCGAATTGGCAGTAGAATACGGCATAAAAGTATATACGATTGGAATTGGAACCAACGGAATGGCGCCAACTCCTATAAGAATCAACCCTGATGGAACTCTAATGTTTAGAAACATGCAAGTAACTATTGATGAAGAGTTACTAAAACAAATTGCAGCGACCACAGGCGGAAAATATTTTAGAGCAACCAACAGTAAAAAATTGGCACAGATTTATGAAGAAATCAACAAGCTCGAAAAAACAGAAATAGAAGAATTTAGATATACAAATTATGATGAAAAATATAGAATATTTGTACTATTTGCAGGACTCTTATTATTGTTAGAAATGATATTGAGAAAAACCATTTTTAGAAGTTTTATCTAAATATGGAAACAAAAGGAATCATCATTGTAGCAAGTGCTAGAAGTAATGGAAACACACATTTCATAGCTACAGCATTGCAACAAAAAACAAGGTTTTGAAATGCCTTTTATAGAAAGTGCCAACTATTTAGGTATGAATTATAAAGGACATATTCATACATGGATTGAAGATAAAAAAATAACAGAAGAAGTACAGCAAAGCATCACAAACTTTGCAAATCAATTGAAGCAGAAATAACATGCTAGAAGAAAAAAAATATTTTTACGTACTCATTATCATACCAATTGTGGTATTGGTATTTCTACTCCTGCAACTTTGGAAACGAAGCGCGCAGCGTAAATTTGCCGATAAACAATTGTTAGAACGATTGAGTCCAGAAAAATCTATTTTCAAGCCAATCTTAAAACTGACAATTTGGTGTTTGGCAATAGCTTCACTAACGGTTGCATTGGTAAATCCGAAAATTGGAACAAAACTTGAAACGATAAAACGTGAAGGAGTTGATATTGTATTTGCCGTAGATGTATCTAAAAGTATGTTGGCAGAAGACATATCACCAAGCCGATTGGACAAATCGAAACGTATTGTTTCTGAAATTATCAACAAGCTTGGAAGCGATCGTATCGGAATTATCGCGTATGCGGGAAGAGCAGTGCCACAATTGCCAATTACAACTGATTTTTCAGCGGCAAAAATGTTCTTATCAAACCTAAACACAAACATGCTTTCCTCACAAGGAACAGCAATTGATGATGCCATTCGTTTGGCAAAAACATACTATGACGATGTGGAACAAACCAATAGAGTATTGGTTATTATTTCAGATGGAGAAGATCATACAGGTGGTGCAGGAAAAATTGCAGAAGAAGCAACCAAAGAAGGAATTAAAACCTATACAATTGGTGTTGGAACCGTAAAAGGTGGGCCAATTCCAATAAAAAGAAGAGGAATTACAGAATCATATAAGCGCGATTTACAAGGTGAAGTTGTCATTACAAAACTGAACGAAAAAACATTGCAAGACATTGCATCGGAAGGAAATGGCGAATATATTGATGGAGCAAATACAGAAGCGGCAGTTGAGTTTATTACAAACCGATTAAACGCTATGGACAAAACAGAATTTGAAGCAAAAAAGTTTTCTGAATACCAAGACCAATTTCAATGGTTTCTTGGGTTGGGAATCTTTTTATTACTGTTAGATATATTTCTATTAGAAAGAAAAACAGCGTGGTTGCAAAAGTTGAATTTATTTAATGAAAAAGAATCATGAAACAAGTAAAACACATATTTATATTACTATGTACAGTTTCGATTGCGTTTGCGCAAAACAAAGAAGCGGAGCAGATAAAGCAAGAATCGAATCGGTTTACATACAAAGCCAATCAGGCATTGAAGGAAAATAGTTTTTCGGATGCGGAAGCGGAATACCGAAAAGCAATCTCAAAAGATGGCGAAAACGCAGCAGCAAAGTACAATTTAGGAAATGCATACTATACAAATGAAAGCTATACGGAAGCATTTAAAAGGTATAAGCAAGCTTCTGAAGTTGCGTTGACGAAAGCTGAAAAACACAGCGCATATCATAACATGGGAAATATTTTCATGAAAAACAAAGAATACGAAAAAGCGGTTGCGGCATACAAAAATGCACTTCGAAACAATCCAACGGACGATGAAACTCGGTACAATCTGGCTTTAGCCAAAGACATGTTAGAGAAAAATCCGCCGAAAGACGATCAAGATAAAGAAGACAAAGACAAGAAAGACCAAAAGAAGGAAGACGAAGACAAAAAGGATAACGAAGACAAGAAAGATAATAAGGATAAAAACAAAGACGAAGGCGATAAGGAGAAAGATAAAGGCGGAAAAGACGATAAAGACAAAGACGGAGAAGGCGATAAGGAAAAAGAGAAGAACAAAAAAGACAATAAAAACGATACGGAAAATGCTGATCAGAAAGATGATAAAAAACAACAACAGCAACCAAAGCCAAATCAGTTGTCGCCGCAACAAATAAAGAGTTTGCTGCAAGCTATGAACAATGCCGAAAAGAAAACGCAGGACAAACTCAATGAGAAAAAAGGAAAAGCTATCAAAGTGAAGGCTGAAAAAGATTGGTAATCATTTACATATTATAAAAACGAAAAAAGTTCGTTACAATACATGAAAACAAAAACATACATAGTTACATTCATATACTTGCTATTCGCAAGTTTCTTGTCGGCTCAGGTTACGTTTGAAACCAAAGTGAGTAAAAAGAAGCTAGGCGTTAACGAGCGCTTACGTGTAGACTTTGAAATGGATCAAGATGGTGACAACTTTACGGCACCAAAATTCAATGGATTTCGTATTACTGCTGGCCCCATACAATCTATGAATCATGTTTGGAACAATGGGCAGAAATCATTTTCAAAAACATACACATATTTTTTACAACCAACTGACGAAGGAAAATTTACCATCAAACAAGCAAAAATAGAAATTGATGGGCAAATTTATAAAACGCAACCAGTAGTAATTCAAGTTACAAAAGCAGTTGCCAAAGATAAAGATGGAAACAATTCGGACTATGTAATTTCTGAAGGATTGCACTTGGTCACAGAAATATCTAACAGTAAACCTTACCTAAACGAACCTGTAACGGTTTCGTATAAATTATACGTAAAACCAGGTATCAACGTAAGTGATTACAGAGAACTTGGAAAACCAACATTCAACAACTTTTGGAGTCAAAATATTGAAACACGAATCAAAGCAGAAAGAGGAACGTATAAAGGCGAACAATATTCATATGTAATATTAAAGCGATTTGTATTATATCCACAAAAAACAGGAAAACAAGTTATTGAACCCTTCTCTATTGATGTGCAAGTTTCTGTACCAACCAAAAGAAGATCGGTATTTGGAAGACAATATGAAACAGTGCATAAAACAGTTTCATCCTCACGCCGAACAGTAAATGTACAAGCATTACCAGAAGCAGGAAAACCAGCAGATTTTGGTGGCGCAGTTGGTGATTTTGATTTTGCAGTAACGACAAGTAAAACGTCATTAAACGCTACCGAATCATTGCAAGCAACAGTAGAAGTTTCTGGAAAAGGGAATTTAAAACTATTTGAATTGCCAAAACTAAACTTGCCGAGTTCGTTAGAAGTATATGATCCTGAATTTACTGAAAAAGTTTCTACACGAATTAGCGGAATGCAAGGTAGAATTTCCGATAGTTACACGGTTGTACCACAATACAAAGGAAAATATCCAATTCCGAGTATTTCCTTCTCATATTTTGATCCGAAAGCAAAAAAGTACAAGACACTCAACTCTGACGAAATTGTCATTGATGTAATTGGAGGTCCTGTAAATACAGCTACAGCTTCAACTGATACAACTCAAAATACAACACAGAAACAGTTAGTTACGTCAAATGGTGCACGATTCCGATTCTTGAAAACAAATACAAAATTAGTTTCTGGCAAAGCAACCGATTTCTTTAAATCGAACTTATTCTACGGATTGCTTTTTGGACCTTTTCTATTCATTCCAATCATATTATTAGTGCGAAGAAAGAAGAGAGCGTTTGACAATGATATTCAAGGAAACAAAACACGAACGGCAAATCGTTTGGCAAAGAAATATCTATCAGAAGCTAAAAAACGTTTGGGCGAAAAAGAAGCATTTTATGAAGTACTAGAACGTGCATTGCATAACTATTTACGTGCCAAACTCAGCATAGAAACTTCTGAATTTAGTAAAGAAAAAATAAATCAATTACTTACACAACGTAGTGTGAAAGAAGAAACAATTGGCGATTTTATCACGCTTTTAGAAAGTTGTGAATTTGCACGATACACACCAGCTTCTAACGTAACCATTAACAAAGATTACGAAAAAGCAGTATTAACAATTTCGCAAATTGATAAACAAATAAAGTAACTAGAAAGAGATGAAAACCAAGCTAACATACATACTTCTCGTGTTCATTTCTAGTTTAACACTAGCATTTGGACAAGAAAATTCTGCGGTATTCAATTCGGCAAACGAAGCGTATAACAAAGGAAATTATGAGGAAGCCATTACACAATACAAATCGATTTTAGATTCAGGTGAATATTCTGCTGAGGTTTATTACAATTTGGCAAATGCATACTACAAAACCAACGTAATTGGTCCAAGTATTTACTATTTTGAAAAAGCATTACAGCTTTCGCCGAATGATGACGATATTCTAAATAATTTGAGTTTTGCTAGAAATATGACGATTGATGCCATTGAACCATTACCAAAAACACAGCTCTCAAAATTCGTTGGAAACATTACCGAAAAATTTTCATACGATCAATGGGCTTGGATTGCGGTACTATTTGGGTTTCTTTGTGTACTTTCTTTTTTATTATATCAATTTGCATATCGAAGTTTGCAAAAGCGAATCTATTTCCTAATCAGTTTTATTACATTGATTTTTATGTTTGGAACTGTTGCCGTTGCGTATCAACAATATGAAAAAGCACAACAAGATCGTCCAGCTATAATATTTGCAACAGAAACTACAGTAAAAGCAGAACCAAATTTACGCAGTGACGCTGTATTTACACTACATGAAGGAACAAAAGTACAAGTGCTTGATACGGTAGGCGATTGGAAAAAAATACGTTTGATTGATGGAAAAATTGGTTGGATTATTGCCGAAGATGTCAATGAATTATAAAAAAAAATGTGCTAACTTTTTAGCATTATAAATATCCCATTAAAAAAAATACATACTTAAAATATCAAGTGTGTAACAACTGAAACTAACACATGAAAAATTTATTTTCTAATCTCAAAGGCGATGCTTTTGGAGGAATTACTGCCGGAATTGTTGCTTTACCGTTAGCTTTAGCGTTTGGAGTTTCTTCAGGATTAGGTCCAAGTGCTGGATTATATGGTGCTATTTTTATTGGATTCTTTGCCGCTTTATTTGGCGGAACCAATACACAAATTTCGGGTCCAACTGCGCCAATGACCGCTGTAAGTATGGTTGTTATTGCAGGAATTGTTGCCACAAACGAAGGTGACATTGAAAAAGCACTTCCAGCAATTTTAACCGTTTTCCTCTTAGCAGGATTATTCCAAGTTGGTTTGGGAGCATTAGGTTTGGGAAAATACATAAAATACATTCCGTATCCCGTGGTTTCAGGCTTTATGACGGCTATTGGTGTCATCATATTAATTACGCAAATTCTACCTTCTATCGGATATTACCCAAAAGAAGATATGGATTATGTGAATAAATTTAAACCACAAGCGGAAGAAGTTATACTAGAAGGAATTTTACGAGACGAGCAAAACAAAGGAATTCTTGTATTGGAAGATTTCAAAGAAACCATTGAAAGAGCAAAGCAAATCTCCCAGGATGATATTTTAAAAGAATCAAAAACACTAGCTAAAAACAATGCTTCAGGCGTTATAGGCGCTTTAAAAGTATTGCCACGTGCGCTTAAAAATATCAATTGGTTGGAAGTATTACTTGCTTTAGGAACCATTTTTATCATTTACGGTTTTAAACGGATTACAAAAATCGTCCCAAGTACGCTGGTGGCACTCGTCGTCATGTCGGGAATAGCGTTTGGTTTCGGGTTAGATTATCGATCCATCGAAAAAATTACTGGCGATTTTCCTTTACCAAATATGGAAATCTTTACAAGTTTTAGTCTCGGAAGCATTACACCATACATATTTACTGCGTTAACTTTAGCTCTTTTAGGCGCAATTGATTCTTTGTTAACAAGTGTTGTGGCGGATAATATGACCAAAACAAAACACAAACCGAATAAAGAATTAATAGGACAAGGAATTGGAAACTCTATTGCCGCTATATTTGGAGGAATTCCAGGTGCAGGTGCAACAATTAGAACTGTGGTAAATATAAATTCTGGAGGAAAAACAAAGCTTTCAGGAATGATTGCAGGTGTTTTGTTATTAATTATTTTATTAGCATTAGGGCCAGTTGCATCACAAATTCCAGCCGCAGTATTAGCAGGAATTTTAATTACCGTTGGTATTGGTGTAATGGATTATAAAGGCTTGAAAGCGATTCCAAGTTTGCCAAAAGATATCAAATTAGGACCTTTAAAATTAAGTTCGGAAGTATTGATAATGTTGATTGTTCTTGGACTTTCTACTTTCTGGGATTTAATCTATGCCGTAGGAATTGGATTGGTAATTGCTTCTTTAATGTTTATGAAAAAAATTGGAGATATTACCGCAAGAGGTTCAGACATTAAAAGCTTGCGGGAAGAAGTTTGGGATGATGAAATTGATTTCCCTGAAAATTTAAAAGAAGAAGTCTTTATCAAACACATAAAAGGACCATTATTTTTTGGATCTACAAGTGAAATTCAGGCGTTAGCCAAACAATTGCCAGAAACTGCTCGTACCGTGATTATTCGTATGGGAAGAATGCAATATATTGATCAATCAGGATTGTATGCTTTGGAAGATATTTTGATCGATTTAAAAAGTGATGGACGCAAAGTATTATTTGTGAACATTCCGAAACAGCCAAAATACATGATGGAACGTATTGACATTATTCCAGATTTAATTCCGGAAGAAGATTGTTTCAAATCGTTTGAAAAATGTTTAAAATGGATTAAAGCTAACGTAGAAGATACGGTTCATTAAGAATAATATACAGACATATAAAAACCCACTTCACTTGTTATGGTTGAGTGGGTTTTTTACTTATGATTATTCTACATCAAAATTAATTCAACTAGCACTATTATGTTCATCCTTTGGACTTCACAATAGTAAGTTTCATTAAAAAAGAAACAGTTTCTACACGAATGTAAAAACTGTTTCTAAACTAAATAACCAACCAAAGTCTTTGTATTTTATTACTTTTTAAAGTCGTCCTTATTGAACACTTTATTTTTTATTCTTTTACGTTTTTTGTCTGTTTGCTTCAACTTTGTTGAGCTTCCATCTGTAGATGGACGTAAATACTGAATGTATACTCTTCCTTCAAATTCATAGGTTGTTCCAGAATCTGGGTGAAACAATTGTATGGTTCCGTCATCTATAACGCTCAATTCAAAATATTCATTGTCTAGGTAATCATAATCTAATGTTAAAACTTTTAAATACGGATCGTCTTGTACGTCGTATATGGTATAAATTCCTTCGTAGTCATACACTAAGTTTGCAATTGGTGTATCAACCGTATCTCTAGACGATAGGAATGTGTCATCATTTCCACCTGCTAAAAACGTTAAGAAATTTTCTTCATCAAAAGCATTTAACATTCCAGCCTGACTGGTAAATACTTTTTTCCAAGCTGTAAATTCTTGTAAGAAGTAATGAATGTTATCATAGAATACGAAATCGTAATCAAAATTTGAACGTTGGTAACCTGTTAGGTAATAACTCGTATTTGTTGACGTATCAACCAAGCGAATTCTATTAGTTCCTAATTGATCTACACGTAATGGATAATAGCCATCAATATCGTGATCAATATCTACATAAGTAAAATCTGTTCCGTACGCACCAACATCAATTCCGTAACCATTTCCGTTGTTTCCAATTC
This sequence comes from Kordia sp., assembly GCF_965283645.1. Lineage (GTDB taxonomy): Bacteria > Bacteroidota > Bacteroidia > Flavobacteriales > Flavobacteriaceae > Kordia. The sequence goes on from NZ_CBDIPG010000001.1 coordinate 3,427,585, forward strand.
CTGAGATGTTGTTATTTGCATAAAATATTCCATTTCTGAATGAAACTGTAAATGCACGTTCTAAAAAAGGAACTTCTCCATTTCCTGTAGTTTCATTAATGTTTACATACCAAAGTTCGTATGAATCTAACAGTTGAGCCAAACTAATGCCTGGTTCGTCTATGATAGAATCTTCTACTAATACTTCAGTATAACATGAACTAAGTAGTGTACTAAATAGTGTAATCGATAAGAGTAGTTTTAGCGTCTTCATAAGCCAATCGTTTTAATGTTGATATAAAACTACTTTCAAAACATGTGCCAAAATAGTAAGCTCCTGATTTTCAGACATACGCTAAGAGTAATATTTTACGTATTTTTGATTTATAGAATATTTATTTTATGGACAAAGAATTAAAATATGCTGTTTTTGGTGCTGGAAGTTGGGCAACCGCAATTGTAAAAATGTTGTGTGAAAATCTAGATGAAGTTGGTTGGTACATGCGAAGCGTTTATACAAAAGAGCATTTGCTAAAAGAACAGCACAATCCTAGTTATTTGAGTTCGGTTGAGTTTAATATTGATAAGCTAAAACTTAGCAATGATATTAATGAAATTGCCAATTATGCAGACGTTTTAATTTTTGTAATTCCATCTGCTTTTATTTATGGAGAATTGCAAAAACTTACAGTAGATATTTCAGAAAAAACGGTGGTTTCTGCTGTAAAAGGAATTATTCCAGAAACTGGATTGTTGGTTGGCGAACATCTTCATGATGAGTATAAAATTCCATTTGAAAATATTGCAGTCATTGCCGGACCATGTCATGCAGAGGAAGTGGCTTTGGAACGGTTATCATATTTAACAATTTCGTGTGCAGATGAAGCAAAAGCACAAGCTATTGCCAATCAATTATCAAGTAGTTATATCAAAACAAAAATTAGTGATGATGTTATAGGTACGGAATATGCTGTAATGTTGAAAAATATTTATGCTATTGCTGCCGGAATTGCACACGGATTGGGTTATGGCGATAATTTCCAAAGTGTGTTGATGAGTAATGCTATTCGCGAAATGAAACGCTTCATTAAAAAAGTACATAAGATGAAACGTAACATTAATAATTCTGCTTATTTGGGCGATTTATTGGTAACTGGATATTCTGTTTTTTCTAGAAATCGAATGTTCGGTAATATGGTTGGAAAAGGCTACACGGTAAAATCTGCACAAATGGAGATGAATATGGTTGCTGAAGGTTATTATGCTACCAATAGTGCGTATTTGTTGAATCAGAAGAATGATAAAAAAACAAACATGCCAATTATTGATGCAGTTTACGCGATTTTATATCAGAATAAAGATCCGAAAAAAGTATTTAATAAATTAACGGATAAGTTGGATTGATTTTAATGTGTCAATTTGATGATTTGAAAATGTATCAATGACAAGTATGTTGAAATCTAGATTGAAAGATTACTACTTACAAAAAACTAACCTACTAAAATACTAAGAGCAAAGCGATACCAAAGCCAAGCGTCTCTAAATTACTTTACTAAAATTCCTTTGGTGTTCATTAATGGAATTGGTTGAAATGCATTTTTATTGATGGTATTTTTTCTAAAAAGGTACTTTTTATCGTACATTTTTCCATCTTCAAAAAAAGTAACGCTGAATTCATTGTTTAATGCAAAAACATCTTCTTGCAACCATTCTGCTTTTGCGTATGATTTTGCAGGTAATTTGTCCAATTTATGACGCATTACGGAAGTTTCTCTTTCCGCATCATATCCACGAGTAACAATCAATATCATGTCTAAATCAACATCTTTTTCATTGATGATATAGGCATTCCAATCTTCAGTTTTGTAGATTTCGTTGTACTCTTGTACAATAGCCATATACACGCCTTCTACCTTTGGAATTTCAATATCTTTTTTCATATTTAATTACTGATAAAGTTCTTAAACTCCGTCATTGCGAGACTTTGATAAAAGTTGTGGCAATCTGTTTTATGATAGCAGATTACTTCGTCGCAAACTCCTTGTAATGACGTTATATTGTTATAAAGCAGATTTGAATTGCGATAAGAAACGCACATCATTTTCGCTTAACAAACGAATGTCTGAAATTTGGTGTAGTAACATTGCAATACGATCAATTCCGACACCAAATGCAAATCCTGAATATTCTGTTGGGTCAATTCCGCAATTTGTCAACACATTCGGATCTACCATTCCGCAACCACCAATTTCCAGCCAACCCGTTCCTTTGGTGATTTTGTAATCGGTTTCTGTTTCCAATCCCCAATACACATCAATTTCTGCGCTTGGTTCTGTAAACGGAAAATACGACGGACGCAATCTAATTTTAGATTTTCCGAACATTTCTTTTGTGAAATATTGTAGTGTTTGCTTTAAGTCTGCAAAACTTACTTCTTTGTCAATATACAATCCTTCAATTTGATGAAAAAAGCAGTGAGAACGTGCCGAAATCGCTTCATTACGATATACTCTTCCTGGAGATATTGTACGAATTGGCGGTTGGTTGTTTTCCATGTATCGAACTTGCACTGAGCTTGTGTGCGTTCGTAATAATATATCTGGATTTGTTTGAATGAAAAACGTATCCTGCATATCGCGTGCTGGATGATATTCAGGAAGGTTCAAGGCTGTAAAGTTGTGCCAATCGTCTTCAATTTCTGGGCCTTCTGAAACATTGAATCCTATACGTGCAAATATATCTGTAATTTGATTCTTTACTAATGAAATCGGGTGACGCGCACCAATTTCAATCGGTTCAGCCGGACGTGTTAAATCGCCATATACACCTTTTTCTTCCGCATTGTTTTCCAATACTTCTTTTAAGGCATTTACTTTGTCTTGGGCAACCGTTTTTAGTTTGTTTATCGTTTGTCCAAATTCTTTCTTTTGTTCATTCGGAACATTCTTAAACTCAGCAAAAAATTCATTCAACAATCCTTTTTTACCTAAGTATTTAATTCTGAAGTTTTCAATATCTTCTTTTGCTTGTGTCGAAAACTTTTCGATCTCCGAAATATGTTCCTTGATCTTATCTATCATGACGATATTCTTGATTTAGCTTGCAAATTTAGGAAAAACTAGCACATACTAATAATCATTTAAAATAAACTAATGTAAGTTTTAAATATTTTTTTAATTATTTAGCAAAATGTAACATAAACTACTGGTGTTCAGTTTTTATTATTTTCGTTTTCTTTACTTTCCCAAAGAATACTGAATCAAGTTCAGTACAGGCTTCACAAAAGAAAGGGAATTTTTAGTTCATGCATTCTTATTTTATACTTTGGTATTCATGAATGCAAAGCATTTCCAGAGGTATTTTTAGTTTTTCTACCGAAAACTAAAACCGCAATCATTTTCCTAAATTTTTTCCAAGGTTTCAAAAATTCTTAACGGAAAACAATCGCTATACTGCGGAAAAAAAAGCTACTTACGAGAAATTTTGATGTTTATTGAATGTATTCCTTTTCTAAAAAATAGTTGACAATGGCTTCTTTCATTAAAACGGTTTGTTCTCCAGCTTTTAATACGGGTAAAGCTTCTTTGAATTTGTAATGTGGCCAACCGTCATCATCAAAATAATCAAATTCGTAATAACCATACGGTTCTAACAAGCGACAAATAGCAATATGCATCAAGTTTACTTTTTCGTCTTTTTTGAACGTTTTGTGTATTTGACCCAATTCTTGAACACCAATTAAATAGATAATTGCATCTAAATCTAACGTATCACCTTCTGCAAATTGATGCGTTAATTTATCAACCACATTGTTCCATCGTTCCTTTAATTGTTCGTCTCTTGCCATTGTTTTACTCTTTTTCAGTTGCAAAGGTACTTAGTTTCATACGAATGATATGTATTTGTTCGTTATTTAAAAAAGGTTTTTATTTAGAGAAACTTTATATTTGTTAAAACTCGATTTACATGAACTTTATTGACATCATTTTGGGCGGACTTCTTTTGTTTGGATTTGTGCGCGGACTCATGAAAGGACTTTTTGTAGAAGTAGCTTCGTTGGTTGCTTTGATTGCAGGCGTTTATGGAGCAATTCACTTTTCGTATTATGCAGGTGATTTTTTGAGTGATCAGTTTGAAACTTGGAATGAAAAATATATCAATTTAGCCGCATTTGCAATTACGTTTGTGGTAATTTTAGTAGCAATTACACTGTTTGGAAAGCTGTTGACAAAGATTGCCGATTTTGCATCGTTAGGTATTTTGAATAAGTTACTTGGTGGTGTTTTTGGCGGATTGAAAGTTGCCGTAATGTTAGGTGCTGTATTGGTTTTCTTTGATAGAACAAATAACACGATGGAGTTTGTTGCAAAGGAAAAAATTGATGATTCTATTTTGTATGAACCTGTAAAAGAGATTGGTGGATTTGTGTTTGCGTATGTTTTGAAAGAAACAGAACAACAAGAAGAAGACGAACAAGAAACGACACCAACAACTGAAAATTAATTATTAGTATTATGTGTGAAAAATGTGCAAATCCTGAAATAAAACATCATCCTGAGCATGAAGGTGTAAAACCTTTTCAAAAGAAGCTTAATAGCAATATGTTAAAAGGAAAGATGAAAATGAAAAAAGTTGTCAAGTAACTACCTAACAACTTTCTATACTTTTGAAATACGATTCTTAAAAATCTATTCTACAACTTCTGTTTCAGAAGTCATTCCGGCCATACTTCCACCTTTTATCAATTTTGTTTGATGAACGACTTGAATACTTTCTTCGTTTTTGATTTCTTCTATGCTACGTTTTTTCATGATTGAAATTTTAAGGATTCATATTAAATTATTCTTTTAAATATACAAAATAATAAGCGTTCATTTTTCAATATCTAAATCTTTTACATCCTACTATTAAAGATATCTAATTGAATTTGAGGCTTCAAAAAACCTTTTACTGCAACTACTGGAGCTACTCGGATAACACAAGTGTTATTTGACAAAAAAGTGCGTATTTGCACTCTCTAACGCTCGCTGTGATTACTATGAATTTACAGGCACAAAGAACAAATTTCAGATATTGAAATTGAAGTTCCTGTAATGAAAGTCACCGTTATTTATTCACTAAATCCAACCTATATTTATACAGCTTCTCAATTTATTATCTGAGCTATTTACAAATATTCAAACAATAAATTATGAGCGATATAAATATATTAATCGATTATTTAAATCCCAGAAAGAAAGAAGCAGAAAGCAGTCATCAATATTGGTATCATCTAACAATTTTAGATGAAGATTATATCGACTCTGAACAAGACTTTTTATCAGGTAAAGTTAAAACAATGCGTTTTAACTCACTTCCTGCATATAGGTCATATAGCGATAGATATCAAATGATTATAACCTCCTATGATCTATATGCCACCATAAATGATGAGGGAATCATCTCTTTTTATTTTAAAAGAGTTGAAGATGAAATAATTAAGTATATAAGTCTTCACGACTTTAAAAGACCTGGAAGACAAGAAAGCGACTATGTTTTCTTTGATGAGCTAAATGTTTCTTCTTTGACTGAGATATTATTAAATGATATTCTGTATTATGATGTATTTGAAAAAAAATTATTTACTCTCTTTATAGAACATCCAACCATTTCTATTCAAGGTCTTAAATCTATTAATTATAACCCAAAAGATTTAAATGGACTAAGTAACGGTATTTACGAAATTCAACACGATGACCGATTGATTAGCATGAATATGATATCAATGTTGCGTAGAGTAACAGATGCAAAGTTGAACCCTATAGGATTACATGATGGAGAAGAGCGCCCAAGTTACAATGTAAAATTAACGCTAAATCCAATCAATAATAAAATATATGTTTATCCAAAAATCAAAGGAATTTCTTCTAATAAAATTACGTTAATTTATGAATACAAGCCTACTCTAGATGAAAGTTCTATTGATGCCCAATTTCTCGGGAATACAGAAGCAATAAAGCTAGAATTTAATAGTAATGAAGCTTTTCTCGTATACATGATGGCTGTTTATTTCTCCAATGGCATTAGCCCTTTACAAATTTGGAAAGATAAGGAAGATAACACTGGAAGTAGTTTAAGAAGAGTTAACTTTTTTAGAGATTATGCTAACAGAGCTAGACATCTAATTAAAAGATCTACTCATGACCCTGGAAAACTATTAACATATTTGCAATACATTCCTGGTGATTTTTACATTAAAGATCAGGATTTGTATAAAGAATACGGAGTTGCTAGTCAAGGATTTGAGGCAACTATCATATGGGAAGCAATTGGTAATATTTTTGAAGTCCAAGGAAATTTAAAACTTACAGAAAAAAATGGAACTCATTTCCAGAAACTTGCACAAACGCTAACTATTGGGTCAGGTGAAATAATACTGCAAAGAACATATGATATTATTCTCTATTTATTAGAGGTATTATTAAAAATGCAGGAAGAAAAAGAAGTTCCTAGAAAACAGCAAGGTGACTATATTCTTGAAAACCTTATGAAACGAAAGGTAGATGGGGAGAGTTTTTTACAGTTACTTTATGGAAAATTCAATGGAAATGATTTTGTAACATACAACCTATTTATTTACAAAGCCTGGATTCAAAGTTCGTATACCAATCCGAATCATAAATTATATGCTGATACAACTCCATATATTAATGATCAATATAATGATTATGCTTCTCGAATTGTATTTCCTTATGAAACAAGTAAAATTATTGGTTTCTACACCAGTAATATGAACATGAGTTTTAATGAAAAAGGAAACATTGTAGTAACACCTGATGAAAGTTGGCTAGACAATATTGCAAAAACTATAAATCCTGCATTAGGCTATATTGTAGAACAGTTTGCAGAAGATGATTGGATAGCAGAATACCATCCACTACAACCTATTTTCTTGGCAGATGTTTCTAACAAAAATGCTGTAAATGTTCAAAAATTTTCTCCTATGATGCTTTTAAAGGCTAATGAGGAAATAGCTTTTTGGGAGAATGTTGCGCTTACTATTGATTATGGATTAGATGTGATTTCAACCGTTTCTGGAGTGGGGAATTTAGCAAAATTCAGACACCTGAATCGTCTTGTAAAAAATGCTTTAAAAATAAATAAAAGTAGAAAACTTAAAAAAGTAGTACATATATATAGCGCTTTTGATGAATTCAAAACACGAGTAGAAATTTCTCTTGACTTGATGAATATTGTAATCAAGATGGCTGATATTGAAGATACTGAGTTTGGAAAAGCATTGAATAGCTTTATGTTTTGGGTAGAAATGTTAACTTTAATACCTGATGTAGCCGAATTAGCCAAAGCAGGCTTTGATGCCATAAAATCAGTACGTGCAAGTGCAAGAAACGTAGCTAAATCAAAGAAGCTAAAAGAAACACTCGATAAGTTAGTTAAGAAGAAAATCATTACTAAAGCTGAGAAGGGAAAGTTTATTGGCGAAATTAATCAATTATCTAAATTTAGACATAAAATAGATAATTTTATTGCTAGGAATATTAAAAATGAAAATACAATAGGGGATATTCCTAAAAAAATTATTTATGAACAACTTCACAATATAACTGATACCTCTACAAAGGTTTCTAGACATATCAAAAAAAATAAAATAAAAATCATAAAACTTGATGAAGATGATTTTTATAAAGCGATTAAAGAACCATATGAAAAAATTGAAGATTTAAAGAAAGTAAGAGCTTCTCAAAAAGAAAATATAATTTATCTTAGAAATGATTCTCCGCTAGATAAGGCCTTTGGAGAAATCGTGCACGAAGGTCAACACGCGATGGATGATTTAGCTGGACTTATGTTAAAAGAAAACGAAGCAACACTGAGGAAGCTAACAAGTGAAATCACACATGATAAAATACCAATGGAAGGCTATGTAAAAAAAATGACAAGAAACCAGGTTATAGAATTAAGAGCAAGAATTGCAGAGCGAGAATTTCAAATTGCGGGTAATTTAAATCCAGATTTTTCTTCCGTAGAGGCAATGATAAGTCATATATATAAACATTATTAAAAGTAAAAATTTATGAATTCAAAAATAGAAACACTGTTACAAGAAATGATAACATATAAAGCAAATAGAAAATCTACTGAAACAGATATATATATCAAAAAAGCTTTTGAAAAAATAGAAGAAGAAATACTCTATGTTAGCATTCTAAATTTATTAAATTGGATTGACCCTAAGTTTCACACACCTGGTATCAATTTAGAAAAATATCTTCTTTATGAAGATTTTATGGATCCTGAAGATTTCGAAGAAATACATAAAGAATTTAAACTACTGTTTAAGTATATTCCAGAATTAAAAGAGATTTTTGCTTTAAAAGAAAAATATATTGAGTTCAATACTTCATTAACTAAAGGTGATATCCAAGAAATCTATGAATATGTCAATGTCAATAAAATTGTTAATCCTGAAAGCATAACTCGTTATTATGACTATCCGAAAGACAAATAAATGAAGTTTAATATTAATAGATTTAAAGTAAAAATCATAGTTAAAATTGTTTTGATTTTATTATCAAACTACATGTTTATAATATGAAATAAAGAACTGAATAAGTTAAACAATGATCAATTAATTAATTTTATTCTCAAAATAGAAGATTTCATAAAATATTTTTCGACACTGTCCTAAAAAGTGTGTAAGTTCAAAACTCAGGGTTAAATTATTTATAGTTTAAAAAGGAAAAATAAACGTAATATCTCTAACAAAGAAAAGAAGGGTTTGATGCCGCTTTCTTACCAAATGATATTCCACCAACTATATGGATTCCAAGAGATGCAACAGATTTACTTATATTTCATGAAACTATGCACTTTAAAGACTTTTTAAGAAGAGGCAAAGAAAATTATATAAGAGATGCTACTAGGAAACTAAAAACAGGTGAGTTTATTGAGGTTTCCAAAAGAGACGAGTTAATCAGATCTTATTTAAGAGAAAAATATGTATTAGAAAGAGTATTAGAAGAGCAAGAAAATTGGTTGAAAAAACATGGAGAATTAAGATGGACACAAAGAGAAATAGATGCAAGTATCAATTATTTTTATGAAGACTATTATTTTGAATGTATAGCTAACGGAATAGATGTAACCAAATTAACTTTAAAATAAACCTTATGGATATAGATAAATTATTTGAAAAATTACATAAGAAAGCTATGGAAACCATGGATTATGTAAATAATCTTTCTACAGAAGAAAGACAAAAAATCAAAGAAAAAGAAGAACTACTTAGCAAAAAAGTAAAAGAATTATTAGACAAAAAAGGAATTGAAATCTCAGATATTAATACATCTTTTCATGAAAACTTCAAAACTAAAGATGAACAAGTAATAAACGCTTATATTACTGTATACACATCTTCTTTCTCTCAGAGGGCAAGTGCAGTAGTAACAAGTGCCGAAACAATGGAAATGCTATATGTACGAACTAGTGTTACAAAGTTTATAGATGTTAAAGATTTTTTGATGTAGAATAATCATAAGTAAAAAACCCACTCAACCATAAAAGTGAAGTGGGTTAGTGCCTAATTCGCAGGAAGGTTTAAATTTACTTAATTTCATTTATTCGTATATCCTTTATTGGTTTATTCAGTAGCGGATTTAGTTCTTCAAGATTGATAAGGTCAAATTTTTCAATGAAAAAATCAAAATTAAATAAATCGATATTAGTATCAAGATTTCCATTGAAACCACATACGCCACAAAAATTTGGATTACAGGTTTTTGATAGCCAAAAACAGAGGCATGCTTCATTGGTTCCAAAGCTTCCATAAGAGCTAAAATAATCACATTCATCACTCCCATTACCAAGTATTATTCCATTCTTATCTCCAAGTTTAGACTGGACATCTTTGGGAAACGGAAGAAAAGCATATGTAATTGACTTTTCCTGTTTAGCATATTTTATTCCTTCTATAATTAAAATTTTCTGCTCATCTGTTTCAAGTATTTTTTGAATGATTTTTCGATCAATTTTTTGTAAATCCATATTAACGTATTTACCTAACTCCGTACTTTTTACAAATTTCGCCTTGCAGTTTTCACAATTTATACTAAGCGAATCTATTTTATTTTCAGTATCTAACAAGGAAAGAATAATTGATAATCCTTGCTGTAATGTGAAGTCATTCTTATTTGTCAATACAGTTGTAGTATCTGGATCTTTTGTACCGTTAGAATTTTTATCTGTGCGATCACAGGCTATTATGATTGCTAAAAACAGGGCAACCATGATAAAGAGTTTTGTTTTTTTCATCATTTATTATTTTAAGTATGACATTTATTCAAAAATAAGATAATTCTTTAAATAATTGTAATCAAATTAATGTGATTTTAGTTTGAAATTCGTTAACTTGAAAGGTAGAATATTTAAAATCAACTATGTGTAAATTTTGAATGGAGTCGAAAGTCTAAGCAAAATCAATGTTTTAATTGAATCTTGATGGTTGGTTGAGTATTTTTATCAAAATGTAATTTAATTTCATCAATGTTTGATTTGATACTTCGCATAAATAATTAAAAAATCAGAATAAAACCAGCTCATTTTACACGTTACAGATACTTTTTGCAATACGTCGTAAAGTTGTATAAATAGTAACGAATCTTTGTAAACCGCACGATTATTCGTACTTTGACAACACAATAAAAAAACCTCAATTAATAACAATAAAAACAAAAAGAATTATGGGATTATTTTCATTTATCAAAGATGCTGGCGCTAAAATATTTGGCGGAAAAACAACAGCAGAAGAAGCTGCCGAAGTTGCCGCTGAAAAAGCCGCTGCACATGCGGAAGCTGCCGCAATTGCAAAAGCAAATGCAGAAGCATCTATTAAAGAAACAATTAGCGATTTGGATTTGCATGTAGAAAACTTAGAAGTTTCACTAGAAGGTGATATGGCTATTATATCTGGAAAAGCACACGATCAGGCAACAAAAGAAAAAGTAGTTTTAGTTGTTGGAAATACGCAAGGAATTGCAATGGTTGATGACAGAATGGACGTGGAACACAAAGAACCTGAAGCACAATTTCATACAGTTGCCAAAGGTGATACACTTGGAAAAATTGCGAAACAATATTATGGAAACGCAATGAAGTATCCAACAATATTTGAAGCAAACAAACCAATGTTAAAAGATCCTAATTTGATATATCCAGGACAAGTATTACGAATTCCAGCACTAGACAAATAGAAAAAGCACAAAAAACTCCTCAAATTTGAGGAGTTTTTTATGTTTTAAAGTTAAAAACCTACAAAAAAGGGGAAAAGTCCCCTTGTTCCGTACTGCTAAAATCACATAATATTGCTGTATCAAATAGTGAATATCATGAGAAGCAGACGCGCATTAATCATATTACCACTTTCTTTTATACTTTTAATATTGGTTGGAATTACCTCTTTTAAAAAGCCAAAGACGGAAATTGTAGGAACATGGGTTTCGCAAACAGACCCTGATTATAGAATAGAATTTTCTAAAAATGGTATTTGTAAATATTACTATGTAGGCAAAGAATACAAACAATGTGCATATCATATTTCTGCTACGTATGATAAAAATAGTGAAGATCGTTCGTTGTTTCTTGAAATGTCAGATGAAAATGGCGATACCTCAGATTATTACGAATTAAAAGGTATTGATGATGAAAACAATGAAGATATTTTAGTCTTGGGCGATACGAAAAAAGGTGAAGAATACTTTTATGATAAAGTGTTAAACTAATAATTACTTCTTATAAAAATTCATCAAATCAATATATTTCCAAACATTTTCAGGTAACAAAGGTCTTATATTCTTCTTTTCTTTAATGGCTTTTCTAATAAATGTAGAAGAAATCTCCATAATAGGCGCATTAACCTTGTGTATTTTTGGATGATTTTCGAACTGATGCGCTGCCGTTCCTAATGAAATTCGTGGATATACATACACATCATAATGTTCTAAAATTACGTTGTAGTTTTTCCACTTGTGTAAACTTTTCAAATTGTCTTCGCCCATAATAAGGCAGAACTCATGTGTTGGATATTTTTCTTTTAAATGCGCTAACGTATGTACGGTGTAATTTGGTTGTGGTAACTTAAACTCAATATTACTTGGTTTAATCTTTGGATATTCTTCGGTAGCAATATTCACCATTTCATACCGATGATGATTATCAAGCAGGGAACTTTTCTTCTTAAATGGATTGTGAGGCGTTACAACCATCCAAATGGCGTCTAAATCGCTGTATTCTGCCATATGGTTGGCAATTGCCAAATGTCCAACGTGAATAGGATTAAACGTGCCAAAATACAAACCAATTTTCATCTGTATACTTTTATTTTATTAATTCGGTCAGATGTAATTCACCAACTCCGTTCTAGTTAATATTAACCAGATTTGGAGGCTCATTTCATGCAATTACTTTTTTTGAATTCCGATAAACTCGCCTACAATTCTTTCAGCTTCAGCTTTTGCATTATCCAAATCATCATTCATGATAATAACATCAAATTGCGGTGCTGTTGCCATTTCCACAGCGGCTTTAGAAACACGCATGTTTATCTTTTCTTCACTTTCAGTTTTTCTGTTTTTCAAGCGTTTAATCAATTCATTAATACTTGGTGGCTCTACAAAAACAGTTAATGTTTCCTCTGGAAATTTTCGTTTAATACGCAATCCGCCAACGACATCAATATCAAAAATAACGTTCTTTCCAGCGTCACAAATACGATCAACTTCGGTTTTTAGCGTTCCGTAATAATTTTCAGGATATACTTCTTCCCATTCTACAAATTCTTTATTTCGAATCTTCTCTTTAAACTGTGGAACCGTCAAAAAATAATAATCTTTTCCTTCTTCTTCCGTTCCACGTTTTTCGCGTGAAGCCGCTGAAATAGAAAATTCTAAATTCAATTCAGGAATTCCTAATAAATGATGTACAATAGTAGTTTTTCCTGCTCCAGAAGGCGCTGCAAACACAATTAACTTACCTCTTTTCATTTACAGAACGTTTAAAAGTTGCTCCTTTATTTTTTCCAATTCGTCCTTCATCTGAACCACCAATTGTTGCATTGGTGCGTAGTTAGATTTTGAACCAATAGTATTAATTTCACGTCCAATTTCTTGAGTAATGAAACCTAATTTTTTTCCGTTAGAATCTTTTGAATGCAATGATTTTGAAAAATAATCTAAGTGATTTGCCAAACGAACTTTTTCTTCCGTAATGTCAAATTTCTCTAAATAATAAATCAATTCTTGTTCAAAACGATTTTCATCAACTTGCTCTTTTAAATCATCCAACGCTTTACGAAGTCTATCTTTTACAGAAGCCATGCGCTCGTCGTCAATTCCGATTACAGCATTCAACAAGTCTGAAATATTAGTAATTCTTAACAAAAAGTCTTCTTCTAACACTTTTCCTTCGGCAAGTCTGTATTCGTTCAATTCTTTAATTGCATGTTTTAATGCAGTCAGAATCACTTCATATTCACTTTCATCAATCTCTTCACGTTCAGTTTTTAATGCATCGGGCATTCTTACAGCCATTTTTAACAACTCAATGTCGTTTGCACTTTGTTCTACTTGGCGCAACTGGTTCATATATTCTGTCACAACAGCTTTGTTAATAACCGTTGAGGTTTCTTCCGCAGTCACTTCTACATATAATGAAAAATCAATCTTTCCTCTCAACAAAGAAGCTGCGATTAGTTTTCGCATTGACAATTCTTTTTCTCTATAATAAGAAGGAATTCGAGCGTTCAAATCCAAACTCTTACTATTCAATGATTTTAATTCAATTGTAATTTTTTTAGACGGAAGTTGTTCTACAGACTTTCCGAAACCGGTCATAGACTTTATCATACCGCAAAAATAGTAAATTTACTGACATTGCTTAAGTTTATCAAAAGCTATTCTAAATGTTTTCAGGAGTTTCATCTAAAGATTTTTACGCTTTCGCAGAATATTTCATAGATCATTTGAGTGACAAACTAATGTGGTTTTGTCTTTTCCGAAGTGTAGTAGTAATTTTTCGTTAAGAATTTTTGAAGCCTTGGAGAAAATTTAGGAAAATAATTGCGATTTTAGCCAAAGCTAAAAACACCGCTGGAAATGTTTACATTCATGAATCCCTTAATATAAAATAAGTGTGCATGAACTAAAAGCACCATTTCTTTTGTTGAAGCCTGTGCTGAACTTGATTCAGTATTCTTTGGGCGAGCAAAGAAAACGAAAATAAAAAACCGAAATAGGTGTTGAAATCAAGTTAAACTAAAAGAAATCCTTTATTTTAGATTTCGTTTTTTATTTTTGACAAAACTACCTAATGCCTTTAATATTATTATCCATTGCACCAGCGCTTTTGATTATAATTTATATTTATTACAGCGATAAATATGATAAGGAACCAAAGCACTTGTTATTTATCTGTTTTTTGTTGGGCGCAATCGGTAGTATCTTAATTGCTTCGCTTTCGCATTTGTTTGTTTCACAGTACTATCCTGACATTGAAAGACCAATTATTTGGATGCAATTTTGCAAAGCATTCATCGTTGTTGCGTTGGTTGAAGAATTTAGTAAATACATATTTGTACGCTATTTTGCACAACAACACAAAGAGTTTGACGAACCGTACGATGGTATTATGTATGCAGTAATGGTTTCTATGGGTTTTGCGGTGACGGAAAACTTAGCATACGCGTTTCAAGGTGGAGTTGAAGTTGCGTTGTACAGAGCGTTTACAGCAGTTCCGGCACATGCAACATTCGGAATTATCATGGGATATTATATGGGAAAAGCCAAATTCTCTCGAAACAGAGTAAAATTTAACCTCATAGGATTGGCATTAGCAACCTGTTTTCACGGAGTTTACGACTTCTTCTTATTCATCAATTACATTCCAGGAATTTCTATTGGTGCGTTTTTATCATTGGCTGTTGGATTGCTATTATCGCAAAAAGCCATTCGGATTCATCAACAAAATTCACACTTTAAACCGAAGTAGCAAAACTCAACGCTTGCGCTTCCGAATGGTAAATTTGACCAAACTCAAAAAAACCAACATGTCCGCCATACTTTGGCATTTCTAAATACAAATCATCATTGGCTTGTGCTTCTTTAATTGGAAAACAATCTTCAGACAAAAACGAATCGTTCAGTGCATTAATAATCAATGTTGGCGTTTTAATATACCTTAAAAACTGTAAAGAAGAACACTTTGTATAATAATCCATAGCGTCTTTATAACCATGTGCTTTGGAAGAATACAAATCGTCAATTTTGAATAAAGTATCTGCTTTCTTAATAGCTTCTAACGATAACAATGACGGAAACGAACGCTGTTTTTCCATCAACTTTCCTTGTAAATGTTTAATAAAACGATTGCTATACAAACGATTTTCAAGTTTATTCATCTGTTGTAACGAACCATATAAAGAACACGGAACCGAAATAGCAATAGCGGCTTTTACTTCTTTCGGTACCCGAATAGGTTCGCCTAAATACTTCAATAGCATATTTCCACCCAAACTAAATCCTTTAATAATAATATGATCATAGGTAGCATGATTGGTCAATACGTGTGTAATAACTTCTCGTAAATCTTCGGTTGCACCAGCATTATACGAACGATACAAACGGTTCGATTCGCCGCTACAGCTTCTAAAATTCATGGCAATAGCATCATAACTATGTTCATTAAACAACTTTGCCGATCGGGTAATATAAGCGCGTTGTGCATTGCCTTCCAAACCGTGTAATAAAATAATAAGCTTGTTGGTTTTTTTCTTGGCGAAACTCCAATCTAAATCTATAAAATCATTATCACTTAACGTAATCCGTTCTCTTTTTTGTTCAATTTTTGCGCCAGTTCGAAACAAACCTGAATATACAGTTGAAATATGACCGTTTTTAAAAATAAGTGGTGGATCGTAATACGTATTTAATATTGGCATGTTATTTTTGATAAATAAAAAATAAATATACAATGTATTTTAAAGAATTTGATATTCGTTGGAGTGATTTAGATGCAAATCGACATTTAGCAAACTCAGCATACATAAATTTCATGAGTCACACACGCATGGGATTTCTTATTGAAAACGGTTTTACACAAAGAGAATTAGCCAAGCACAACATTGGACCCGTTGTGTTTTATGAACATATGTATTATTTCAAAGAAGCGTTTCTGGGGAAACCTGTAAAAGTATCGTTAGAAGTTGGAGGATTAAGTGAAGATGGAATGTTTTTCGAATTTCTTCATAATTTTTATGATGTAAACGGAAAAAACTTTGCTAGTTGTGAAATGATGGGCGCTTGGATCGATTTAAAAACACGCCAATTAATAGACTTACCAGAAGAATTTAATACTGCTTTTCGCGATGTACCTCGTGCTAAAAACTTCAAAATATTAACCAAAGAAGACACTCGTCGCTTTGGTAAAAAGCCTGAGAATTTAGAGCTTGATTAAAAAAATAAGAACTCATAATTCTCTTGATAGCGTTCTTTTTTCCGCGGTGTAGTAATTGTTTTCCGTTAAAAATTTTTGAAGACTTGGAAAAAATTTAGAAAAGTAATTGCGGTTTTAGTTTTCGATAGAAAAACTAAAAACACCTCTGGAAATGCTTTGCATTCATGAAATGCCAAAATATAAATAAGAATGCATGAACTAAAAATTCCCTTTCTTTTGTGAAGCCTGTGCTGAACTTGATTTAGTATTCTTTGGGAAAGCAAAGAAAACGAAAATAAAAAGTGAGATTTTGGTGATTAATAGATAATATAAAAGTTATTTCTAAAATTTCAAACAGAATACATGTTAACCATTTGATTGTTAGTTAAAAAGAAGTACATTTAAAACAACCTTTATTAACTAACATCAAAAATTATGGAAAATATTAATTGGATTGCACTCGTTGTAGCTGCTTTATCTACACTAGTAATTGGATTTTTATGGTACGGACCATTATTCGGGAAAGCTTGGATGAAAGAAACGGGCATTACTGAAGAACAAGCACAAAAAGGGATGCCATTACGATTTGGCTTGAGTGTTATACTCGCTTTCTTTGCTGTATTTTTTATCTACATTGTTTCTGTATACAGCGGAGGAGAACCCGGTGATCCTCACGGACAAGAAAAATTCTTAACATTCGGGCATGGTGCCGCTCATGGAGTTATGGTTGCTTTATTTGTAGTAATGCCAGCGTTGGTAACCAATGCTTTATTTGAGCAAAAATCATTCAAATATATGATGATCAATGTCGGTTATTGGATAGTTACATTTGCCATTATGGGCGGAATTGTCAATGCTTGGACGTAAAAAATAGTCCATATAAAATAAAAATGACTTTTTTAAAATTATAACAACGTCATTATGAGAAATTTTTGATTTCGAAGTAATCTGTGAATTCATAACTTACAGTTCACGGATTGCTTCACTTCATTCGCAATGACAACAGCTATATTATCCTTTCCAAATAGAATTTCTGAGCCCAATAATAAAAGGAACACCACGATGTACAGAAATATCCAATCCTTTTCCGCCGCCGCGATATTCAACCCATCGATTGTATCGGTATGAAAAAATTCCATTATTAATTCCTATAACCCAAACGGTTCCATCTTGATCACAGGCTATTTTTTGCCCAATTCCTTGTCCACGAAGTTGTATCCAACCCATTCCGTTTCCACGCCAAATACTTCCGTCTTCTGCAATAATATAAGGAACACCACGATGTGCGGCAATATCAACTGCTTTTCCATAGCCTGGATATAAATTCCAGTTTCTGCCATCAAATGAAAATACATTATTATTTACGCCAATAAGCCACAGTTGACCGTTATCACTATAAATTCGCTTTCCGAGTCCATTCCCAGGCATGGGAACCCAGCCAGAGCCAGTTCCTTTCCAAATTCCGTTATTCAATCCAATAATATAAGGTGTTCCTTTGTGTACGGTAATATCTTGTGCTTTTCCACGACCAGGATATTCTTGCCATCTACGTCCATTAAATGAAAAAACACTATTGCGCATGCCAATAACCCAAATAGTTCCATTGTCATTATAAATAGCTGTTCCTTGTCCGCCACCACGAAGTTGTCGCCATGTTTGGGCATTTCCAAAAGCCATACAAAAAAGTAATAATACAAAAGCACAAGTAAATTTTTTCATAATCAAGAAATTATAATATGTGTTTAAAAGTACAAATTTAATGCCATTTTAAAATCATTACATTAAATATCATTAGTATCCGAAAGTCTGACCAAAGATCGTTATACTTTTAGATTTAAAAATATAGACTATGTGGTTATTTGTAGATTATAGATTTTGTATAAAAAACTCCATTTTTATGAAAGAGGTAATTTCTAAAATGGGACTATACTATGTCAAAAATGAGCATGTTAAAATGTTGATTTTCAAGTTATTTATTGCTTTTGTTCTAGCTTTGAAACGATCTTATATCAACGTTTCGGATGCTAGTGTTAAATATAAAACCTCCGAAACAATAGTTCCGAAGGTTTTATAAACAATTAATATATGTATAAAATTATGTTTTAGGTATATTATCCTCTGTCTCGTTTTCCTGGATACGCAATTTCTCCGTGTTCAGAAAGGTCTAAACCAACGGTTTCTTCTTCTTCGGTAACACGTAATCCCATGGTAGATTTCAGAATTTTTAAAATGATGTATGATAATACAATTGACCAAACAACATACGCTAAAACACCAATTGCTTGCGAACCTAATTGACCAAATCCTCCACCATTAAAAACCCCTATTCCTTCTTCTCCATTAATTCCCCATAAACCAATTACGAGTGTTCCCCAAGCACCAGCAACACCATGTACTGAAGCAGCACCAATAGCGTCATCAATTTTAAGTTTCTTTTCAATAAATTCTATAGAAAATACCACGATAATACCACCTATAAGTCCAGCAACGGCGGCACCAATTGCTGACATATTACCACATCCGGCAGTAATACTTACCAATCCGGCTAATGCACCATTTAATGTTTGTGGTAAATTTGGTTTTCCGTACCAAATCCAAGTAGTTATTAATGCACCCAAACCACCTGCCGCCGCGGCTAAGTTTGTAATTAAAACGACATTAGAAGCTCCAACAGCATCAGCTCCGCCCCAGGCAAGTTGCGATCCGCCATTAAAACCAAACCATCCTAACCAAAGTATAAATACACCTAAAGTTGCTAAAATTTGATTGTGACCAGGAATCGGAATTACTTTTCCATCTACAAATTTTCCAATTCTTGGACCTACCATAAATGCGGCTACAAGCGCAGCCCATCCACCAACAGAGTGCACAATTGATGATCCTGCAAAGTCAATAAATCCTAGTTCTGTAAGCCAACCCGAACCTTGCCATTGCCATCCACCAGCAATTGGATAAATTAAAGCGGTCATTACAATAGAAAATATAGCGTATGTTGAATATTTAGTTCGTCCAGCAATAGCTCCAGAAACAATAGTAGCGGCAGTAGCGGCAAACATAGTTTGAAAGAATAAATCGGCACCTTCACCTTGCATTAAACCGCTCCAGAAAAACCATCCGTTAGTAGTGTCTCCATACATTAAAGAATATCCAACGAGCCAGTATGTTAATGAACCTACACAAATATCAAGCAAGTTTTTCATTGCTATATTCGCGGCGTTTTTAGAACGTGTCATTCCTGTCTCAACAAGTGTAAAACCTGCTTGCATAAAGAATACTAAGATACCCGAAAGTAGCATCCATAACATTCCCATGTCTGTATTAATTGCAGTTATTGCTTCTTCAATATCTTTAGTTGTAGTTGGTACAACATCTTGTATGGTAATTAGATTTGGTAAAATTGTTAAAAAATTATCCATCATCAGTATATATTAATAGTTAATTAAAATTTATAAATAGCGGCTAAAACGAAAGAGCCTAAGCTTTTAGTTGGCATTAAATCAGTGTCAATAAATATGTCTTCTGAACCACTATCAAGTCTAAATTCAGGTTTGATGATTAAGTCTTCATCAACAACATAACTTCCTGTAAGTGTTACCGAAAAAACACTTGGATCGTCACTTATAGCATCACTTTGTGTTTGAAAATATTCACCTCTTAAGCCGATAGTTAACGCTTCAGTTGTTTTATATTGAGGGTAAATATCTATTCCGTAAAATCCTTCACCTTCATTATCTGCGTACGCGGCATTAATTCCAATAAAGAAATCTTCTGTAGCATCAAAACCTCCAGTATAATCTATTTCAAAACCTAATCCAGCTTTGTCATACAACAAGTTTAAAAATTGACCTTTGTAGCCTAATTGCGATCCGATTGCATAACTTCCATCAGGATTAAATTCAGTAACGTCCGTTTGATTAAACACACCGAGCATTAAACTGAAATCTTCCGAAAGCGTAAAATCTGCTTTCAATCCAGTATGTGAAAATGGACCATTAGAGAATAAATAAGATGTACTGTAGTTAAAATTTCCAGTTGGAGAAATCACTTCGTAGCCTAAAAAGGTGTTAAACTTTCCAATGGTAAGTTTTGTGCTTTCGCTTATATTATAATACGCATACAATTGATTTAATACGGTAGCGCTAGCTGCTTCACCTCTAGGTCCAAAAACCAAATCGGCAACAGCTCCTACTTTTCCTTTTTCATAAGCAGCAATAATATTTCCCATACCTAGTGAAAAACCAGCGGTATCTGCAAACGAAGTTGAAGGCGCAATCTGATTGTCATCATTTGGTGCCGTAAAGTTTGTTCTGTAATAAGCATCTAAGCTTCCTCCGAAGGTGAATTTTTTTTCAGGAGCATCTGTTTTTTCTTGAGCATTTAAAACAAAAGCTGTTAAAAGTAATGTTAGTGTAAATAAATGTTTCATAAAGTTCAAAATTGTTGATTAGTCGTTTTCAAAACTATATAAACTTTATATATACCCTTAAAAAAATAGGGGTAAAAATGTAATTTTTGTTATAATGTTAATTTATACCCTATTTTTTTTAGGGTTAAACTTTTTTAAGTTGATTTTTTACTAAATTGATAATTGCAATTTTGAAAAATAACCATCATTTTAGTTAAATAAATATGAATTGTTTAAAAAAATCAATTTTTCGCAAACGTTTTCGTAATAATTAGCATTTAATTGTAGTATTATTTTAATTGCGATTTCTGTAAAATATGCGTTGAAAATTGCTGATAATTCATTTAAAATGTCTTTAATTATCGATTTAGGAAAAGTGTTTCTACTTTTTTTATTATAAAATTCTTGCTTCTATATTAGTCAATAAATAAGGTGTAAAAAACCTTCAAATTATTCGATGATGTTAAAGAAACAAGGACTCTATTTGCCAGAATTTGAACACGATAATTGCGGAGCAGGATTTATATGCAGTTTAACAGGAAAACGTTCGAACGATATTATTCATAAAGCACTTGAAATTTTAGTAAAATTAGAACATCGTGGAGCCGTAAGTTCGGATGGTGTTACAGGTGATGGTGCAGGAATTCTAATTGATATTCCTCATAAATTTTTTGAGAAATTCTGTAACTTTAAATTACCCAATGCTGGAGAATATGCTGTGAGTAATGTATTTCTTCCTAAAAAAGACAATCAACGTGAATTTTGTATTGATGTTTTTGAAAAAGAAATCGCAAATCAAGGACTAATACTTATAGGTTGGCGAGATGTTCCCGTAAATAGTAAAGTATTAGGGGAAATTGCAAAAGAAACCGAACCTTTCGTAAAACAACTATTCATAGGAAAGTCAGATAAAAAACAATCAGATAAAGATTTCAATCTAAAATTATTTGCCGCTCGTAAAATAACAGAACATATTATATATGATTCTAAATTGTCAGAATCAAAATTTTTCTATGTACCAAGCTTGTCAACGAAAATCATCATTTTCAAAGGGTTGCTAAAGCCAGAACATATTAATGAATACTATCTTGATTTATTCGATTCAGTTTTAGACACACGTTTGGCATTAGTGCATCAACGATTTTCAACCAATACATTTCCAACATGGGATTTGGCACAACCATTCAGATACATCTGTCATAACGGAGAAATAAATACATTAAGAGGAAATGTTTCTCGTATGTTTTCGCGAGAAGAAATTATGAAAAGCCCATTATTTGGAGAAGACATCAAAAAAATAATTCCAACCATCTTAAAAGGAAAATCAGATTCTGCAACTTTAGATATGGTGGTCGAATTATTACTCATGACAGGTCGTTCATTACCAGAAGCAATGATGATGTTGGTGCCAGAAGCTTGGGAGAAAAATCCAAACATGTCGGATGCCAAAAAAGCGTTCTACGAATACAATGCTTGCCTCATGGAACCTTGGGACGGACCAGCGTCAATTCCATTTACTGATGGTAACTTTATTGGAGCAGTTTTAGACAGAAACGGATTGCGTCCTTCGCGATATACAGTTACCAAAAACGGAAACGTAATCATGTCGTCCGAAACAGGAGTTGTAGATATAAAACCTGAAAATGTTGAATTTCACGGTCGTTTAGAACCTGGAAAAATGTTTTTAGTAAACATGAATGAAGGTCGAATTGTAAACGATGAAGAACTCAAAGAAGAAATAGCGTCCAAATATCCGTACAGAAAATGGCTCACTGAAAATTTAGTGCATCTGCGAGATATCTCAGCAAAAAAAGGACCTATTATATATGATGAAATTGAATTAAAAAAGCGAGAAGTTGTTTTTGGATACACACAAGAAGACTTAAACACAATCATTCGTCCAATGGCACAATTGGCTAAAGAACCTATTGGATCGATGGGAAGCGATACGCCAATTGCAATTCTTTCTGAAAGACCGCAACTAATTTACAACTACTTCAAACAACTATTTGCACAAGTAACAAATCCACCATTAGATGGTGTTCGCGAGGAATTAATCACAGACATCAGTCTAACATTAGGAAGCGATGTAAATTTATTTGACATCAACGCAGCACACTGTAAAAAGCTTAAAATTCAAAATCCTGTCATCTCAAAACATGATTTAGATAAAATTAGAAACTATGATACAAATCCCAACTTCAAAGTAGCTTCTATTTCAATGTTGTATGAAGTAAACAGAGGATTAAATGAACTTGAAGTTGCGTTAGAAAACCTAATGCACAAAGCTTCCAAAGCAATAAATAATGGCGCCAATATTATAATTCTATCAGATAGATATGTAGATGAAAACCATGCGCCAATTCCAGCATTATTAGCATGTTCCTATGTAAATCATGCGTTGCACAAACTAAAAAAGCGATCAAGAATTAGCTTAATAATTGAATCAGCAGAACCAAGAGAAGTACATCATTTTGCATTACTATTTGGTTTTGGAGCAAGTGCGGTAAATCCGTATATCGTAAATGAAATCGTAGAAA
Source organism: Kordia sp. (assembly GCF_965283645.1). GTDB lineage: Bacteria > Bacteroidota > Bacteroidia > Flavobacteriales > Flavobacteriaceae > Kordia. The sequence continues at coordinate 3,450,991 of NZ_CBDIPG010000001.1, forward strand.
AGCAAGTGCTCAATGGTGATATTACGGAGTTAGAATACTTAGCGGCAATCAAAAACTACAACAAAGCTGTTGGAAAAGGTATTCTAAAAGTAATGAACAAAATAGGAATCTCTACGCTAAACTCTTATCGTGGTTCGCAACTATTTGAATGTATCGGAATCAACTCAACGACAGTCAAAAAATACTTTCCAAACACGCCAACTCGTATTCAAGGTATTGGCTTACGCGAAATAGAACACGAAATAGTAAAACGTCACAAAAAAGCATTTCAAGTAAATGAAGTCAATGCAGCTATTGAAGTTGGTGGCGAATACAGATGGAGACGCGGACAAGAAAAACACATGTTCAATCCGTTAACGGTAGCAAAACTGCAAGAATCGGTTCGAACCAATAAAGCATCAACCTTCAAAGAATATTCAGAACTAGTCAACAATCAATCAAAAAATTTGATGACAATACGAGGTTTATTCGAATTTGATCAATACGATCCAATTCCAATTGAAGAAGTTGAACCGTGGACGGAAATCGTAAAACGCTTCAAAACGGGCGCTATGTCGTACGGTTCTATCAGTAAAGAAGCACACGAAAATTTAGCAATTGCAATGAACAGAATTGGTGGAAAATCAAACTCTGGTGAAGGTGGAGAAGATCAAGAACGATTTTACAAAAGTTCGCAAGGCGATTGGAAAAATTCAGCCATCAAACAAGTGGCTTCAGGTCGTTTTGGCGTGACTTCAAACTATCTAACAAGCGCGAATGAAATTCAAATAAAAATAGCACAAGGAGCAAAACCAGGTGAAGGCGGACAATTGCCAGGCGCAAAAGTCAATCCGCAAATAGCAAAAACAAGAAACTCAACTCCATATGTTGGATTAATATCGCCGCCGCCGCATCACGATATCTATTCCATAGAAGATTTATCGCAACTTATATATGATGTAAAATCTGCAAATCGTGAAGCACGAATCAATGTGAAACTAGTATCAGAAATTGGCGTAGGAACTATTGCGGCTGGAGTTGCCAAAGCAAAAGCAGATGTAATTTTAATCGCTGGTTTCGATGGCGGAACAGGAGCAACTCCGTTAACTTCGCAAAAACATGCAGGTTTGCCTTGGGAATTAGGAATTGCCGAAGCGCAACAAACCTTAGTCATGAATGATTTAAGAAATAGAATTGTCTTAGAATGTGACGGACAATTAAAAACGGGTCGTGATGTTGCCATTGCATGTTTGTTGGGCGCAGAAGAATTTGGCTTTGCAACAGCGCCATTAGTAGCTTCAGGCTGTATCATGATGCGAGTTTGTCACTTAAATACGTGTCCGGTTGGTATTGCAACGCAGAATCCAGAATTGCGTAAAAAATTCAAAGGAAAGCCTGAACATGTTGTCAATTACATGTATTTCGTAGCGCAAGAATTACGAGAAATCATGGCAAAACTCGGATTCAAAACGGTGAATGAAATGGTAGGTCAAGTGCAAAAATTAAACAGAAACAAAGCCATTGAACATTACAAAACTTCAGGAATAGACTTAACGCCTATTCTACACAAAGTTAAAGTTGCCGACGATGTAAAATTCTACAATACGGAACAACAAGATCACAACTTAGAAACACACTTAGATTTCAAAATTATAAAGCAAGCGCACCAAGCATTATTTAGAAGACAAAAAACAGATTTAAAACTTAATATTACCAATATTGACAGAGCTGTTGGCGCGATTGTAAGTAACGAAATTTCAAAAATATACGGTGCAGAAGGCTTGCCAGAAGATACAATTAACATAGATTTCAATGGTTCGGCAGGACAAAGTTTTGGTGCGTTTGCCACGAAAGGAATCAGCATGACGGTTCACGGAAACACCAACGATTATCTAGGAAAAGGACTCTCTGGCGCAAAGCTCATTATCAAAGTGCCAGCAGTATCTACGTTTATTCCTGAAGACAATATCATCACAGGAAATGTAACCTTATATGGCGCAACTTCTGGAGAAGTCTATATCAATGGAAAAGCTGGAGAGCGTTTTTGTGTGCGAAACTCAGGTGCAAAAGCGGTTGTAGAAGGAATTGGAGATCACGGATGTGAATACATGACTGGTGGAATTGCCGTAATTCTTGGTGAAGTTGGACGAAACTTTGGAGCAGGAATGAGTGGCGGAATTGCCTACGTGTTAGACAAAAACAATACGTTTCTGCAAAACTGTAATTCAGAAAACTTAAACATTGGCGCAATTGAACTAGAAGAAGACATAGCGGAATTAAAACAATTGATAGAAAATCATTACAAAGCAACATCAAGTCCGTTAGGAAAACGAATCTTAGAAAGCTGGGATATCTATCTTCCGAAATTCATAAAAATACTTCCAGAAGAATACAGACAAGCACTAGTACGATTAGAAAAAGAACAACTTCAAACAGCGTAAACATGGGAAAGATAACAGGATTTTTAGAACACAAACGTGAAGATGAAGGATATCAAGTTCCAGCGGAGCGTATAAAAAATTACAAAGAATTTACAATTGCGCTTGAAACCGAGAAACTTCAAAATCAAGGTGCGCGTTGTATGGATTGCGGAATTCCATTCTGTCACAGTGGTTGTCCGCTTGGAAATCTAATTCCAGATTTCAACGACAAAGTGTACAGAGGAAAATGGAAAGAAGCTGCGGAAATATTACATGCAACTAATAACTTTCCAGAATTTACAGGTCGTTTATGTCCTGCGCCGTGTGAAGAAGCCTGTGTATTAGGAATCAATTCAGCTCCGGTAAGTATTGAAAATATAGAAAAAAATATAATAGAAACAGCTTTCGCAGAAGGTTGGATTATAGCAAAACCACCAAAAGTAAGAACGGGAAGAACAGTTGCAGTAATCGGTTCTGGTCCAGCAGGTTTAGCAACTGCGCAACAACTAAATCGCGCAGGTCATATAGTAACTGTGTATGAACGTGATGAAAAAGTTGGTGGTTTGTTACGCTATGGAATTCCTGATTTTAAGATGGAAAAAAATGTGATTGACAGACGTGTAAAGGTGTTAGAAGAAGAAGGAATCACGTTTAAAACGAACGCGCATGTTGGTGTAAATGTAGATGCGAATCAACTAAAACAAGATTTTGACGCTATCGTTCTATGCGGAGGTGCAACCATACGACGCACAATTCCAATTGCTGGAATAGAAGCAAAAGGTGTGCACCAAGCAATGGATTTCCTAAAACAAAACAATCAATATGTAGATGGTTTGGTTGATTTTGATCAAATAATTTCAGCAAAAAATAAAAACGTAATTGTTATTGGCGGTGGTGATACAGGCTCAGATTGTATTGGAACAAGCAATCGTCACGGCGCAAAATCGGTCACAAACTTTGAAATCTTAAACAAACCAACAACTGGTCGTCCTGCACATCAACCGTGGCCATATTGGCCAATGAAACTCAAAGAAACATCATCACATCAAGAAGGTGTGGAACGTTTCTTTAGCATCTCAACAAAAGAATTCATCAAAGATAAAAAAGGGAGTCTAACAGGTTTAAAAACGGTAGAAGTTGAGTGGATTTTCAAACAGGGCGAACGTCCACAACTCAAAGAAATTCCAAACACAGAAAAACATTGGGAATGTGATTTAGTATTACTAGCATTAGGATTCACAGGAGCAGAAAAAACACTCGCAGACGAATTTGGACTAGAAATGGATTTCAGAAGTAACATCAAAGCCACCACAAAAAACTATGCGACAAATGTATCAGGTATTTTCACGGCTGGTGACATGCGAAGAGGACAATCGCTCATCGTTTGGGCAATATCGGAAGGTCGCCAAGCGGCGCATCATGTGGATACGTTCTTAATGGGAAGTTCTAATTTGCCCTTGAAGGATGATAGTGATTTGCCACGTGTTTAGTCTAGTTAGTTTCAGATAGAGGTTATTGATTATTTCCAATGGTACTAAAAGGACGATCTTCAGAAATAGTGAGCGAAAAACGTAATTGCAAAGCGTAGCTTTAAGCATGAAGTGCATGAGCGAATGTTGCACAGCAATTTCCTATAGATCGTCTTGACTTTTTTGGCTCGTTTTTGTGTCAAGACAAAAATGAGCGTTACCAAATACTTCTGTAAAACATCTAATTGTTCTATGTAAAAAAGAAAAGTCATTATATAATTAATCAATCTCACTTCCCTATAAAGACAGAAACAAAAACAACAATTTTTCAGACAATAATTAGGAATCCAAAAAAACTTTTACAATATTTGATATAACAAATGAACAAACAAATTATAAATATCATTGCTATCAACGTCATTGTGATTCGCTCACAACGATAAGGAATGCTATACATAATTTCACTATAAAATTTACAAAGCCTTCCTTATCGGGAAGGCTTTTTTAGTGAAACTCAGTTTTGTGAAGCCCGAAGGGCGCAAACACAACTGTAAGTTAAACTAATCCCGCTACAAAGCGGGATCTCAAACAAACAAAACAATGAATAAAATAATCAGCATTATCGTCATCGTCATTATCATTATAAACTCATCCTGAGTTGATACGATTTGCTATATAAAAACAAAAAGCCTGTATCAACCGTGATACAGGCTTTTTTTAGTGAAACTCACTATTGAAAAGTCCGCAGGACGCATTCAATGGTGTAAGTTGAACTAATCCCGCTGCAGAGCGGGATCTCATCATGTGAAGATCAGGATCTCATTCTGAGAGCTCTGAATGAGACATAAAACTGTAAGTTGAACTAATCTCGTTGCAGAGCGGGATCTCACAATAAGAAGATTAAGAGGTGAAATCGAAAAATAGGTTTCTAGTCACAATAAAATATCAACCGTTGAGCATTGTATTTGGAAAAGTTTAAAGTGCTGAAAAACAATAATTTAAATCAATAAATTAACAATTGGTTCTAGGGAAAAAATCAAAACTGAACACACAAAAAAGCACAATAAAATTAATTTCGAACCATAATAAGAATGAAAATGTATTACACAGACAAAAGTATCATCTATCACAACGGTACGTACATGCATCCTGAAAAGGCATCAGGAAACATGTACAGTCAAGCATTGCACTATGGAAATGGTGTTTTTGAAGGAATCAGAGCTTATAAAACTAAATTTGGTGCAAAAATCTTCAAAGCTGAAGCACACTACAAACGCCTAAAATATGGCGCTGAGGTCATGGGAATTCCGTTTAACTATTCCATTCAAGAACTCGTTGATATTACATACAAACTACTAGAAAAAAATAAGGTACAAGACGCATACATTAGACCAATATTAACAACAGGTTCAAATATGAGCTTGCAAACCGCTGAAGACTCGTTTTTGACGATTCAATGTTGGGAATGGGGAAAATATATGGGCGACAAACTTCTAAAAGTAAAAACGTCTCGTTTTGAACGTCCAAATCCAAAATCATGTTTTGTAGAAGCAAAAGTAACAGGTCACTACACAAACTCAATCCTATCAACAAATGAAGCTAAAAATGCAGGTTATGATGAAGCGTTACTATTAGACATGAACGGAAATGTAGCAGAATGTTCTGGCGCGAATGTATTCATGGAAAAAGATGGAAAACTCTACACACCAAAACGTGGACACATCATGGCTGGAATTACACGTTCCACCATTATAGAAATCTGTAAAGAAGTTGGTTTCTCTGTGGAAGAAAAACAATTTACACTAGACGAATTAAAACAAGCAGATAGCGCATTCTTTACAGGAACAGCGGCAGAAGTAGTTGGTTTACAATCGTTAGATACATACGAATTTCCACTTTCGTGGGAAGCGTCTTTGGGTTACAAACTCATGAAACTATACAAACAAGAAGTATTGTGTGAACGCGCTCAAAAACTATCAAAAGCAATATGAACAACCTAAATAAATATAGTAAAACAGTCACACAAGATCCTACGCAACCTGCGGCGCAAGCCATGTTGCACGCGATTGGATTAACAAAAGAAGACTTTTTTAAACCCATCATCGGAATTGCAAGTACGGGTTACGAAGGAAATCCGTGTAACATGCATTTAAACGACTTGGCAAAACTGGCAAAACAAGGAACAAAAAACGAAGATATTATTGGTTTAATCTTCAATACCATTGGCGTAAGCGACGGAATCTCAATGGGAACACCAGGCATGCGGTATTCGTTGCCTTCACGCGATATCATTGCTGATTCTATGGAAACGGTTGTGCAAGCTATGAGTTATGATGGACTCATTACGGTTGTTGGTTGTGACAAAAATATGCCTGGCGCACTAATGGCAATGATTCGCCTAAATCGTCCAAGTATCTTAGTTTATGGCGGCACAATAGATTCTGGTTGTCACAATGGAAAAAAACTCGATGTCGTTTCAGCTTTTGAAGCATGGGGAAGCAAAGTTGCTGGTACAATGGGCGAAACGGAATATCAAAACATAGTTGAAAAAGCGTGTCCAGGAGCTGGTGCTTGTGGCGGAATGTACACGGCAAACACTATGGCTTCTGCTATAGAAGCGTTGGGAATGACGTTACCATTCAATTCGTCAAATCCTGCACTAAGTGATGCTAAAAAGCAAGAATCGGTAGCGGCTGGTGAAGCAATGCGAATTCTATTAGAAAAAGACATTAAACCATCAGACATTATCACACGAAAATCACTAGAAAATGCAGTTCGTTTGGTAACAATTCTTGGTGGATCAACAAATGCAGTATTACACTTCTTGGCAATTGCCAGAGCCGCACAAATAGATTTCACACTCAAAGACTTTCAAAAAATAAGCGATACAACACCATTTTTAGCAGACTTAAAACCTAGCGGAAAATATCTTATGGAAGATGTGCACGCTGTTGGCGGAATTCCTGCTGTATTAAAATATCTATTAAAAAAAGGATTAATTCACGGCGATTGTATGACGGTTACAGGAAAAACAATTGCAGAAAACTTATTAGATGTTGATGATTTAAAAGCTGGGCAAGATGTAATCAAACCCATTGAAAATCCAATCAAAATATCAGGACACTTACGCATGCTATACGGAAACCTAGCAAGTGATGGAAGTGTTGCAAAAATAACAGGAAAAGAAGGACTAACCTTCTCTGGAAAAGCAAAAGTATTTGAAGGCGAATACGAAGCAAATGACGGAATCCGTGATGGAAAAGTAGAAAAAGGAGATGTTGTCGTCATTCGATATGAAGGTCCAAAAGGTGGTCCAGGAATGCCAGAAATGCTAAAACCAACTGCGGCAATCATGGGTGCAGGTTTAGGAAAAGATGTGGCATTAATAACTGACGGACGCTTTTCAGGCGGAACACATGGTTTCGTTGTCGGACACATTACACCAGAAGCGCAAGAAGGCGGAACATTAGCTTTAGTAAAAGATGGTGATATTATTACAATTGATGCCGAAACGAACTCAATTCAACTAGAAGTATTTGAAGAAGAACTTCAAGAACGTAGAAAAAAATGGAAAGCACCCGAACTCAAATTTGAACGCGGTGTATTATACAAATATGCAAAAACAGTTTCATCAGCATCCAAAGGTTGCGTTACGGATGAATTTTAATTCCCACGAAAGTGGGAATCTCATCACAGATAAACAAAAAGCAAAGACAAAAGAATAATGAGCAAAGACAAAAAGATTAAATGGACAAATGTTACTAAAAAGAACGTCTATTTTCTATTCTCTCTGTTCTATAATCTATAAAAAATCATGGAAACAAAAACCATACAAAAAACACAAGAAACACTTCAAAAAACGGAACGCATCTCAGGAAGCGAAGCAATCGTAAGATGTCTGTTAGCAGAAGGTGTAGATATACTTTACGGATATCCTGGCGGCGCCATCATGCCAGTATATGACGAACTATACAAATATCAAGACAAAATTCATCATGTACTAACACGTCATGAACAAGGCGCAACACATGCGGCACAAGGATATGCACGAATCTCTGGAAAAGTTGGTGTGGCAATGGCAACTTCTGGTCCAGGAGCTACCAACTTAATCACAGGAATCGCGGATGCGCAAATTGATTCTACGCCAATGGTTTGTATCACGGGACAAGTGGCTTCACACTTACTAGGAAGTGATGCGTTTCAGGAAACGGATATTGTCGGAATCTCTACACCAGTAACGAAATGGAATCATCAAATTACGAAAGCTTCTGAAATTCCAGAAGTCATAGCAAAAGCATTTTACATAGCTAAAAGTGGTCGCCCAGGCCCAGTTTTAATTGACATCACAAAAGATGCACAATTTGAAGAGTTTGACTTTTCGTATGAAAAATGTACAAATGTTCGCAGTTATAAAGCAATTCCAAAAACGGATAAAAACGATTTAATCGCCGCCGCCGCCTTGATAAATGCCGCAAAAAAGCCATTGGTCGTTTGGGGACAAGGCGTGATTTTAAGTGAAGCCGAAAAAGAATTTAAAGCATTCATTGAAAAAGCTGGAATTCCGTCTGCATGGACAATTTTAGGTGTTTCTGCAATTCCAACAGAACATCCATTAAATGTTGGAATGGTTGGTATGCATGGAAATTATGCACCAAATGTATTAACAAACGAATGTGATGTATTAATTGCGATTGGAATGCGATTTGACGATCGTGTGACTGGAAACTTAGCAACTTATGCCAAACAAGCAACAGTGATTCATTTTGAAATTGATTCTGCGGAAGTTGACAAAAATGTAAAAACTGATGTAGCGGTTTTAGGTGATGCGAAAGCAAATTTGGAAGCAATTTTACCATTAATTCAAGAGAATTCACATTCAAATTGGCATCAAAAATTTAAAGATTTATATGCAATTGAATATGAAAAAGTTATCAAACATGATTTACATCCAACGAAAGAAGGATTGACCATGGGCGAAGTATTACATCAAATAAATGTAGAAAGTAAAGGTGAAGCCGCAATAGTTTCAGATGTTGGACAACATCAAATGATTGCGTGTCGCTATGCAAAATTTAATCAGACAAAAAGTAATATTACTTCTGGAGGATTAGGCACTATGGGATTTGGATTGCCAGCTGCAATTGGAGCAAAAATGGCGGCTCCAGAGCGTGAAGTTGTTTCTATTTCGGGTGATGGTGGTTACCAAATGACGATTCAGGAATTAGGAACTATTTTTCAGCAAAAAACAGCTGTAAAAATTGTAGTACTAAACAATGATTTCTTGGGAATGGTGCGACAGTGGCAACAATTGTTTTTTGACAAACGCTACGCGTCAACTGAAATGACAAATCCTGATTTTGTAGCCATTGCTAAAGGATATTATATAAATGCACGACGTGTAACCAAACGAGAAGAATTAGCGGAAGCTGTTGCTGAAATGATGGCGAGCAAAGAAGCATATTTCTTAGAAGTTTGTGTAGAAAAAGAAGATAACGTATTTCCAATGATTCCATCAGGAGCATCGGTTTCAGACGTACGATTGAGTTAATAAAGCCAAAAAGAGTCAAGAAAAAAGACAGCGTAAAGACGATTCTCGATACAATTTTTCAGTTAAAAAAGTATGAAAAAATCACTCGAATTGACGTTTTAGAAAAAAGATAATCCTTTAAACATATGGAAAAAGAAGGCAAACAATTTACGGTTTCGGTATATACTGAAAATAACATCGGATTGTTGAACAGAATTTCAGCAATCTTCCAACGAAGACATATCAATATTGAAAGTATCAACTCGTCAGTTTCAGAAATTGAAAACGTTTCAAAATGGACGTTGGTAGTCAATCTGACGGAAGAACAGATGAAAAAAATAATCGGTCAAATTGAAAAACAAGTTGAAGTCATTAAAGCGTATTATCATACAGAAGAAGAAATCATTTATCAAGAATCAAGCATCTTTAAAATGAAGTCTGATTTACTATTTGATGAACGCCAAATACAAAATATCATTAAAGACAGCAATGCTCGAATCGTCACAGTAAACAAGGAATTTTTTGTCATAGAAAAATCAGGACGCAAAGAAGAAATTGAATTATTACACAGAGAATTAAGTGTTTTTGGAATCATGCAATTTACACGTTCGGGACGCATTGCAGTCAGTAAAGAAGAAATGAAAATATCAAAAATGTTAGAAGAAACATTTAATCATTAAATAAAAAGAGAATAGAAAACAGAAAACAGCGTGCCTATTTAATTGAATATAGCCTCTTTTTTCTAAGTTCTTTTTCCCAAAATTAAAAATTAAAAATCATGTCAAATTACTTTAATACACTATCATTAAGAGATCAATTAGCGCAATTAGGAAAATGTAGATTTATGAACGCTTCAGAGTTTGAAGATGGCGTTAAAGCACTTACAGACAAAAAAATTGTAATTGTCGGTTGTGGCGCACAAGGACTGAATCAAGGATTAAATATGCGCGATTCTGGACTCGATATTTCGTACGCATTACGGCAAGCGGCAATTGATGAAGAACGTACTTCATACCAAAATGCAATATCACACGGATTTAAAGTTGGAACCTACAAACAACTCATTCCAACTGCAGATTTAGTACTAAATCTTACGCCAGACAAACAACATACAAATGTTGTAAAATCGGTAATGCCTTTGATGAAAGAAGGTGCAACGTTGAGCTATTCGCATGGTTTCAATATTGTGGAAGAAGGAACTCAAATTCGTGAAGATATTACTGTAATTATGGTCGCGCCAAAATGCCCAGGAACGGAAGTTCGTGAAGAATACAAACGTGGTTTTGGAGTGCCAACACTAATTGCAGTGCATCCAGAAAATGATCCAGAAAATAAAGGTTGGGCACAAGCAAAAGCATATGCAGTTGCTACAGGCGGACACAAAGCTGGTGTATTAGAATCATCGTTTATTGCAGAAGTAAAAAGTGATTTAATGGGCGAACAAACCATTCTTTGCGGAGTTTTACAAACAGGTTCAATTTTAGCTTTTGACAAAATGGTCGCTGACGGAATTGACGCAAACTATGCCGCAAAATTAATTCAATTAGGCTGGGAAACCATCACGGAAGCACTGAAACATGGTGGAATTACCAACATGATGGATCGTTTGTCAAATCCTGCAAAATTAAAAGCTTTTGAACTTTCGGAAGAATTAAAAACCATCATGAAGCCACTATTTGAAAAACATATGGATGATATTATTTCAGGTCATTTCTCAGAAACAATGATGGAAGATTGGGCAAATGATGATAAAAACTTACTACAGTGGCGTGCGGCAACTGGCGAAACTGCTTTTGAAAAAACGGCGTTAACAACGGATCATATTTCAGAACAAGAATATTTTGACCATGGTGTATTATTGGTTGCTTTTGTAAAATCGGGTGTAGAATTGGCATTTGAAACAATGGTAAGTGCCGGAATCATTGAAGATTCTGCATACTACGAATCGTTACACGAATTGCCATTAATTGCAAATACGATTGCACGTAAAAAGTTATTTGAAATGAACAGAGTCATCTCTGATACAGCAGAATATGGTTGCTATTTATTTGATCACGCATGCAAACCTTTATTAACAGATTTCATGCAAACGGTTGATACAACTGTAGTAGGAAAACCATTTTCGAACTCAAACGCAGTTGATAATTTAGACTTAATTGCGGTAAATGATGCTATTAGAAATCATCCAATAGAAGCCGTTGGGAAACGACTTAGAGCTGCAATGACAGCTATGAAAACGATCAAAACAGAAATACAAGTAGTTCAGCATGTCTAACACACCTGACTTTTGGACTTCTTTAATCAGTACATTAAAAACGTCTGAAGTTGTAAAATTACAAACAGTAGCAAATCAAATTCAAGACTTTACGGTTTCTGATGATACGCTAGCATTGCGTGCAAAATGGTTAAATACTGCTGATGTTACGTGTATTATGAATGTTTTCAAAAACTATAAAGGACACATTCCTGTAAAAACACTAAGCTTGAGTTACAACGTTGAAATTGGTGATAAAGGTGCAATATTAGTAGCGGAGTCACTTCCAAAATCAATTGAATCAATAGGTTTGGTTGGTTGTGGAATTAAAGATGCTGGCGGAGAAGCGATATTGAGCTGGATAAAAGGCGCAACACAATTAAAAATGATCTGTATAGAAAACAATAATTTTTCAACACAGCTACAGCAAAAATATAGTGATTTTGCAAAAAGGAATCCAACAATTTTGGTGGTCACGTAAACTTTTTTAATGAACGTATACTTTAGAAATGAAATTAGCAACAACATACGCTCCAACGTTAGCGGCAATTAAAAACGCTGCAACAACACTCAAAGGTATTGCTTCGGTAACACCTTTGAGTTACAATGAGTACTATTCAAAAGAATACAAGTGTAATATTTATCTAAAACGAGAAGATTTACAACAAGTGCGTTCATATAAAATTCGTGGCGCGTACAACAAAATTGCTTCATTAACAACAACACAAATAGAAAACGAAATTGTTTGTGCAAGTGCTGGAAATCATGCGCAAGGAGTTGCGTTGTCGTGTAAATTATTACAAATAAAAGGTACGATATTTATGCCAACACCAACGCCAAATCAAAAAATTGAACAAGTAAAAATGTTTGGTGAAGAGTATGTTGAGGTTGTAATGATTGGTGATGCATTTGACGATGCGTATCATGCGGCAATGGAACAATCGGAACGGTTAAACAAAACATTTATTCATCCGTTTAATGATGAAAAAGTGATTGAAGGACAAGCGACTATTGGCTTAGAAATTTTAAAGCAAACAGAAAATCTAATTGATTATATTTTTGTGCCAGTTGGCGGAGGCGGATTATCTGCCGGATTATCTTCTGTGTTCAAAATGTTGTCTCCAAACACAAAAATTATTGGTGTGGAGCCAAAAGGCGCACCTTCGATGTCAACATCTATTCAAAAAGAAAGAAATACAACGTTAAAAAACATTGAAAATTTTGTTGATGGCGCGGCTGTAAAGCGTGTTGGAGAACTAAATTACACCATCTGTAAAGAAAATTTGCACAACATGATTACGGTTGATGAAGGCAAAGTTTGTCAGACAATTTTAGATTTATACAACAAGCAAGCAATTGTAGTTGAGCCAGCTGGAGCATTAAGTATAAGTGCATTATCGCAATATAAAGATCAAATCGAAGGAAAAAATGTAGTGTGTGTTGTAAGCGGAAGTAATAATGATATTACACGAACTGCCGAAATTAAAGAACGCGCCTTATTATATGCAAACTTAAAACATTACTTCATCATCAAATTTCCACAACGTGCTGGTGCTTTACGCGAATTTGTAGTAGAAATTTTAGGACCAACAGATGATATTACACATTTTGAATATACTAAAAAAACCAATCGTGAAAATGGTGCGGCAGTCGTAGGATTGCAATTAAAAAATGCTGAAGATTTAGAAGCATTAATTACAAAAATGAAATTAAGAAACTTTTATGGCGACTACTTAAATGATAAGCCTGATTTATTTCAATTCTTAGTTTAAAAAAACACTTTATGAACATTCCCGAACAGTATCAAATCAAAGAGACAATAACTCAAAACACATATTTAGTAGCTGGAGAATTAAAACATTGGACAGGTGAAACATCCAATGTATATTCGACCATTTCTTCCACAGAAAACTATCAAAAAACACTCCTAGGAACCATTCCAACGCTAAGCGAAACAGAAGCATTAGAAGCCTTAAATTCTGCGGTGAACGCGTACAATAAAGGACAAGGTTTGTGGCCAACAATGAAAGTAGTTGATCGAATTGCGTGCATGGAAAAATTTGTCACACAAATGAAAACCAAACGCGACGAAATTGTAAAACTTTTAATGTGGGAAATTGGTAAAAACTTAGCAGATTCTGAAAAAGAATTTGACAGAACCGTTGAATATATTTACGATACCATTGAAGATTATACACAAATGGATCGTGATAGTGCCAAGTTTGAAAAACATGGTGGTGTAAATGCGCATATTCGTCGTGGACCACTTGGTGTTGTTTTATGTCTTGGACCGTATAACTATCCACTTAATGAAACATTTGCATTGTTGATTCCTGCTATTATTATGGGAAATACAACGATTTTTAAACCTGCAAAATTTGGAGTTTTATTATTATCACCATTGTTGGAAGCATTTCAAAATAGTTTTCCAAAAGGCGTTGTAAACATTATCTATGGACGTGGAAGAACAGTAGCTTCTCCAATTATGAAAGATGGTAGAGTAGATGTATTGGCGTTGATAGGAAATAGTAAATCTGCGAATGCGCTACAAAGTGTACATCCAAAAAGTAACCGTTTGCGAATGGTACTAGGTTTGGAAGCTAAAAATCCTGCAATTGTATTGAAAGATGCTGATTTAGATTTAGCGATTAGCGAATGTATTGCGGGAACGACTTCGTTTAACGGACAACGTTGTACAGCATTAAAAGTATTATATGTTCATGAAGATATTGTGGATGAATTTAACAAGCGTTTTTCTGAAAAAGTAGATGGATTACAATTTGGAAATCCTTGGGAAGCTGGCGCAAAATTAACGCCGTTGCCTGAACCAGATAAACCTGCATACATTCAAGAATTGATTGATGATGCTACTGAAAAAGGCGCAAAAATCATCAATAAAAAAGGTGGTGAAACGACTGAGAATTATATATTTCCAGCGGTTTTATATCCTGTAACAAAAAATATGCGCGTGTATGAAGAAGAGCAATTTGGACCAGTAATTCCTGTGATTTCTTTTTCAGATATTGAAGAACCGTTGGACGATATGGCAGCTTCAAATTACGGTCAGCAAGTGAGTTTGTTTGGAAAAGATATTCACACATTAGCACCTTTAATTGATACGTTGGTGAACTTGGTTTGTCGTGTAAACTTAAACAGTTCGTGTCAACGTGGACCAGATGTGTATCCGTTTACGGGACGAAAAGATTCTGCCGTAGCAACATTAAGCGTCCATGATGCGTTGCGTTCGTTTTCAATTAGAACTTTTGTCGCTTCAAAAGACAACGACTATAACAATGCAATTTTAACCGAATTGTTACAAGCCAGAGCTTCTAATTTTGTGAGTACGGATTATATTCTTTAAGTGAAGCGTCATGCTGAACTTGATTGAGCATCTCACACGAATTATTTCCGCACGAGTTACAAACTTGCGCTAGCTATAAGAACCAAAAAGCACTAAATTTTACATGTAAAATTTAGTGCTTTTTGGTTCCTGTTGTTTTCCTTCGAGTGATTTTTCGTAATGTGTTACATTGAACGAAGTTGAAATGAAATAAAGAAAAATTGTATCGAGAAGAATGATTGTAAGGAAGCTATTTACCTGTTAATCAAAATATTATTCCGTCATACTTTCTCGTAATGACGTTTTAAAATTAACAAAGTCTACTGCTTAAACGGCGTATGTTCTTTAAACGATTTTATCTTAATATTTTTGATGAAAGGTCGCATTGCCGCATTTAGCAGTGGTTTTTTGTGACGAATGTAGCATGTCAAATCTTGTGGTTTCGCGCCAAGTGTACTTTTAATTTCAGAAGCTGTTCTTCCTAAATTGATACGTGTTGCACCATGCTCAATTCCGATTCGGACATAATCATTTAAAATACGCGGATAAATGGCATATTCTTTATTGAGTGAATAATCCAATCCGATAAAATGTGCATCAAAGTTTTCCTGATTGATCATCGCAGATAAAAACCCAACTAATTTACCTTCTAAGAAATATCCTTTTACAATAAATTGATCGCCGTAACTTTCTTTTAAATGTGTATAGGTGTTTAAATTTAACACTTGCGCGTTGAAATTTGCGTTGGCAATTGTATTTTCATACAACGCTTGCAATTCACTTTTATAATGTTCTACTTCTTGCGCGGTAAATCGTTTTACTTCTAGCTTTTCACTTTTGCTATCGGCTTTGTTCGCTTTAACTCTGTATTTCGATTTTAAAGCATTTTTATAATCATCAAACGATTTCCATTCGGGTTGCAACGTAATAATCATATTCGGCTCCACTTTCATGGGCGAATATTTATATTCTTTCAGTTGATCGGTAAGTTTTAAAGATGATTGTTTAAAGTCTTTTATAAAAACAGCTTGCAACTTTTTGGTTTCTTTCATCAACTTTTTCAGCGCATTTGCCAACGCATGAAACATTATATTGATGTCTTCACCTTCTTTAATAAAAGTTCCGTATTCGCCACTTAAAAAGATGTTTCCACAAAACATAATTCGCAATGTGCTATTGCAAAACAAGCTATTGATTCGTTTTTTGAAGTTATCGGAAATTTTAATGTTTTGGGTAATAGTTTCTACGGGAATCGTGACTAATTGTGTAATGGCAAACGCTGTTGCTTCTTGGTTTTCATTGACAATTATAATATATCTGCACACAATATCATCGTTTGCAGTTTCGTATGCATGCAAAAATTCAGGTGTGTAATATGCGTTATTTGTACACTGTAATTGTTGCCAATATTCTTGTGGAATATCTTTTATGGCATTGAAAAAAAGTGCGTTTGTTATACTCATTTGATAGTCTTGACTTTGTTCATTGAAACAAGATAGACTCCTGCAAAAATCAACGAAGCCGCTACAATTTTAATGAAATTTAGAGAATCACTACCCATAATTATTGCAAAAATTCCTGCAATTACAGGCTGAATGTATAAAAATGTACTTACGGTAGATGCTTTTAGCTGTTTCAATGCTAACGGATTTAGTAAGTATGTCGCAAATGTAGCACCGATAATTACAAATAAAGTTTCAAATATAATATATGGTGAAAAAGCTGTCCAATCGACAGATTCTAATTCTGAAAATCCGAACGGTAATACTAACAAACTTCCAAATAAGAATAACCATTTTATAAATGTAAACGGATGGTATTTTACACTTAATTTTTTGATAATAATAATGTAAATACTATACGAAACCGCGTTTATAAATACAAGAAAATTTCCAAGTGGAATATTGTTTGAACCAGCTACCGATTTTCCATAAACACTTAACACGACTGCGCCCGAAAGTCCTAATATAATTCCAATGACTTTTTTTGGGATGATTTTTTCTTTTAGAAAAATTGCAGAAAGTATCAGTACAATAATGGGTACAACGACCATAATTACGGAAGCATGAATTGGCGTTGTATATTCGAGTCCTTTAAAAAAGGTAAGCATATTGAGCGCAATTCCGAAAATTGAAGCTAAAAAGAAAGTGATAAAATCTTTTCGATCAATTTTTTCTTTGGGCGCAAACATGCTGAAAATCCAGAATAAAATTGCGGCGCCAACAACGCGTAATAAGATAAATCCGAATGGTTTTATGTAACCGCCTTTAATGACATCCGCGGCAAACGTAAACGTAACGCCGTAAAATACCTGAACCATAAAAGCTGCAACAAAGGCAAGGTTTTTTTTTGACATCATTGCGAAATAGCTTCTTTGGCAGCGGCGACTGTTTTAGCGGCGTTTCCAATAAAAATTTGATCATTTACGATAATGACAGGACGTTTTAAAAAGGTATAATGTTCTAAAATATACTGTTTGTAATCTTCTTCACTTAAATTTTGATTCTTTAAGTCCATTTTTTTGTACAACTGAGCGCGTTTGCTAAACAATGCTTCGTAACTACCCGAAAGCGCATGCATTTCTTCCAATTGCTTTACTGTAATTTCTTCTTCCTTAATTCCTTGAAGTACAAAATCGGGAGTTGGTTGAATTTCTTTAATGATTCGCTGACACGTATTACACGTCTTTAAATGATATATTTTCTTCACAGGTTTAAAATTTTAAAAAAGATTATACGAATGAGTCGTAAAATTGCTACAAAGAAAATTCATTTCAACTAAAAATTAATACTTTTAAGAAAAATATACCAAATGAATTTTACAAGAACCATTACATATAAAAATAGAATCATCTTAAAACGATTTTTAAAAGAAATACCTTTAGCCGATTTAAATAAAATTCCAGAAGGATTTTCCAACAATATCATTTGGAATATTGCGCATGTTGTAGTGACACAACAATTATTGATATATAAATTATCAGGTTTGCCAATGCATGTTTCGGAAGAAATGGTATCAAAATATAGAAACAAAACAACGCCTGAAGGTGATGTTACACAAGCAGAAGTAGATGAAATTTATGATTTGTTAGAAAGTTTACTCGTTCAAACTGAAAAAGATATAGAAGCTGATATTTTTAAAACGTACAATGAATATACGGTAAGTTTAGGAACGACATTGACCAATGTGCCAGAAGCAATTGAATTCAATAATTTTCACGAAGGTATACATTTAGGATATATATTAGCACTCAGAAAAGCAATTTAAAACTATGGACTATTTTTTAATTATTACAATTCTTGTTTCTTTAGCGGCGGCTTTTGGATATATCAATGTTCGCTTTTTAAAATTGCCCAATACAATAGGATTAATGTTGATAACAATTGTTTTTACGTTAGCCGTATTTGGGTTAAGTTATTTTGATGCAACCTTGTTAAATGCTGAAAAATACATCATTACACAAATAGATTTTAGAAGTGTGTTGCTCGATATTATGCTGAGTTTTTTACTCTTTGCAGGTGCATTGCATACCAACTTTGAACAACTAAAAGTACAACGGTGGCCAGTATTAGTCTTTGCAACTTTAGGCGTATTGGCATCTACATTTTTGGTAGGAATTGTGATGTATTACATACTAATGCTCACAGGATTAGAAGTCAACTTCATCTATTGCTTGCTGTTTGGAGCGTTAATTTCTCCAACAGATCCGATAGCGGTTTTAGGAATCTTAAAAAAAGCAGGTGTTCCTAAAAAATTAGAAGTAAAAATTGTAGGCGAATCATTGTTTAATGATGGTGTTGGTGTGGTTATTTTCTTGACAATATTTCAAATTGCTTCTTCAGGTTCGGGAAATGTAAGTGTAGCAGATGTAGCAAAACTCTTTGGATTGGAAGTTATTGGCGGAATTGCTTTAGGAGGATTATTAGGTTGGATTACCTACAGATTATTAAAATCGATTGACGATTACGATATAGAAGTCATTATTACCTTAGCAACTGTTATGGCAGGAACGGCAATTGCTCATGAAATTCACGTTTCTGCACCGTTAGCTGTCGTTACTGCCGGATTGATTGTTGGAAACGACACCGTACGTGGAAGCGCAATGTCCAAAGTTACAGAAACCTATGTAGACAAATTTTGGGAACTCATAGATATTTTATTAAACACCATTTTGTTTGTATTGATCGGAATGGAAATGCTCGTAATTGCTTTTGAAGTAAAATACATTGTTGCCGGATTATTAGCAATTCCGATTGTGTTAGCATGTAGATATATATCACTTTTATTTCCGATAAAATTCTTTGAAAAACGACTCGATTTTGTTCCGAAAACCAATCTCATCATGACTTGGGGCGGATTGCGTGGCGGAATTTCCATTGCACTTGCGTTAGGATTAACAGCTGAAATGTATCGTGATTTATTCTTAGTGATCACCTATGTTGTTGTCATATTTTCTATTGTAGTTCAAGGATTAACAGTTGGGAAGTTGGTAAAGAAATTGAAGAAGGATTGACGATTGCGAAACAATCTGTAAAATTGAAAATGAATAATTTGAACAAAGAATCTATATTAAAAATCATTAATACGTCTGACAATATTTTGTTGGCGACTCAAACTAAAATTTGTCTTCCAATTATCAATAAAATTTATAAAATAATTAAGTAAATTTACAATATGATACTGTATTTAGACATAGATGGCGTAATGATTCCCGCGAACTCTTGGAGGAGACCTGAAATCTTGGAAGATGGTTTTCCAGCGTTTAGTTCTATGGCGATAACAGCACTAAATAAAATCATATCCAAAACATGTGCCGATATTGTATTGACGACTTCTCACAAGCACACATATTCTCTAGGTGAATGGTATCATATTTTTAATCGTAGAGATATATTAGTTCAGAATATAAAAAGACTTCCTAAGAATATAAATCACCTAAACAGGAGAGAAGAACTCATACAGTGGTTTGATGATTCACGTTCTAAAGATAAATTTATAATTATTGACGATGATAAATCGTTAAACGCATTGCCTAAAAATTTAAAAGATAAATTAATACAAACTAGTGGTTCAGTAGGTTTAACATATTCTTTAGCAGATGAAGCATTAGATAAAATTGAAAAACTAGAATTAGCGACAAACTAATTAAAGTGCTCTTTTTCAAAATACTATCAAAGGCAACGTAGCTATTTAGCTAAAGTTGCCTTTTTTCATGATCTGTAATTTACAAACAAGCAGTGAAAGCACCTGCAATTTTATACGACAAAACGTTTGGCAACACTTTCAAAAAAAATCTAATTAATGTACCTTGCCAACTTATCTAATGGAGGAAATTATGCAAGACACTAACGTGCTAAATTATATCAAAGACGTTTTAAAAAACATGCCAGCAAATTGGTTGAACCTAACTACGCATCGACTAGATATTTATACTGAAAAATTGGCTAAAGTTGAGTTTTTAGAACAATTTGAAAATTTATATAATGACAATACTTCGGAAGTATCTGCACTGAATGAATTGCCAACAGCATACGATTATATTCGATTAGGACATCCATTATCGTGTGTGTTAGAATGGGGAATTGGGAAACTGTATACTGTTGATACGGAAAATGTAATTTCTTTTTCATCACAAATTACAACGATTTTAGCCATATTAAGAAAAAATTCATTGGATGGAAAACAGACGCAAATTTTCTATACAGATTCATTACCAAACATGTTTAATGCAGAAGTCATCAAGCAAGTTTATGGTTATCATTTCGAAGTAAAAAAAGTATCACACAGTTCAGCTATTCCTAAATTTGACGGAAGCACTATTTTCATTTCGCAAGAAAATGTAATTGCTGCTACCGAAATTCCTTCAAACATTGACTTTTTCATCACGCTACACGATAACTTAGGAAGTATTTTAACAGTAAATGGCGAACAAAATAAAATATATATTTCAGCAATTCAGCATGTGCGAAGAAGAGAAACAATTGCTATGACGCCTGCCAATTGCTTACTTGTTTTAAAAGCATTGGTAGATCAAGCGGCAATTCCATATGAAGAAAGCAACAGAGCTGTTGACAAAGCAAACGTAGCCCAAACAATTCAAGAAATTACAAATGTAAATACAAAGGCTTTAGTAGGTTCTAGTGGACTTTCCATTCAATATGCCATTATGATGGGACTCATTCATGATGCCAACGAAAAGCATCCAGGAAAAGCGATCAAATTTATCGTACCGCCAAACTGTTACGGCGGAACAAACGATCAGGCACGACGCGTAGCAGAATGTTTAGCTCATGTGGAAATTGTAGATTTACCCGTTGATGGAGATAATGATATGGTAAAAAGTGTCAATACAGTTTTAGACCAAATTGCACAGCAAGATGCTGTTCCGTTTATCATTGCGGAAATTCCAACGAATCCGAGAGTGGAAGTTCCTGAATTAATCGCATTAAAATCTGCGTTAGAGAAAGAACGAAAAACCAAATCTGACAAAACTGCAATTGCTCCAGTATTTATCTTAGATCAAACCTTTTGTCCCAATATTCACTTTTTAAGTGAACACAAAATTCTCTCTACGGTAAAAGCGATTTCATATGCAAGTGGCTCAAAATTTCCGAGTGGCGGATTGTGTACAGCAGGATATTGTATCGGGAACGAAAAAGCAGTTGATTTGTTGGAAAAAATAGAGCTACACTTGACAGTTTGCGATAACGAAGCTACGGATTTACAATATGAAATTTTAGCGAAACAAATGCCAAGTATGAAACAACGTATTCAAGATGCATATACGAACACGCGTAAATTTGTAAACTTTATTCATGAAACGTTGCCAGAAGCGAAAATTAATTTTGTTTCGGAAGAATTGGCCTCACAAGGATTTACACCTTCTGTTTTTTCATTAGATCTTCCGACAAAAGGAAATACGGATGAAGAACGAGAAGCGTACAAACGCAGCTTGAATCACAAACTCATCAATAAAATGATTACCGAAATTCCAAACGAAAGCAAATACTGTGTGAGTTACGGACAACTCCAAGGTTGTTATTGGACCATTCCAGCAACGTCAACACAAGGAACTACTAAGGAAGGCGATAAAGATTATATTGCACGTGTAGCACTTTCGCCTAACATGGATTTAGAAAAACATAAAGAAGTATTTCAGGATTTTGTAAAAGAGATTTAAAACCGTCACTTCGAGTGATTTTCGATAGAAAATAGTATCGAGAAGTACTTTTGAAAATGTGTCTTTTATTGCGAATTCACAAATAATTTTTAGCTCAATTTTGTCATTCCTGCGAAGGCAGGAATCCATTTTCAATATCGAGTAGATTCCGCAACAAGTGCGGAATGACATTTTAAAAAGTGAAGTATGTCTAGCAATCTAAATTAATTACTTTCAACTTTTACATAAAAATCGCCATCAATCTTAACAGAAGAAATTTCGTTGCTTACAGTTTTTGTCTGCCAAGAAGTTGACGGCGTTAACCAAACTTCTTTTCCGTTGATAGCAACCAGAACTTTCATGTCAAAATGGTCAGCGCAATTTCGCCAACGGTATTTTAAAACATTTCCTTCAATAGCATATGAAAAAATAGGAATATCTGTAGTTCGTAAATACTGATCAAACACAGCAGACAAATTAATACCTGATTTTTCAGAAATATAATTCTCAATCTGTGCTGTAGTCACGGTTTTATGGTAAAAATCTTTGTTCAAACCTCGTAAAATACTTCGCCATTTTTCATCATTATCAATTAGTTGTCGGATGGTATGTAGCATATTGGCACCTTTATAATACATATCGCCCGAACCTTCATGATTTACATTGTAAATTCCAATAATAGGTCTGTCATTTTGAATGCTTCTACGTGTTCCAATAACATATTCAGAACTTGCTTTCTTTCCATAAAAATAATTCAAAAACAAATTCTCAGCATATGCTGTAAAACTCTCATGAATCCACATATCGGCAATATCAATATTGGTAATATTATTCGCAAACCATTCATGTCCAGACTCGTGCACAATGATAAAATCAAACTTCATTCCCCAACCAGTTCTGCTCAAATCAAAACCTCTATAACCGTTTTTATAACCATTTCCGTACGTAACCGAACTTTGGTGTTCCATGCCCAAATAAGGCGCTTCTACCAACTTATAACTATCTTCATAAAACGGATACGGTCCAAACCAATGTTCAAAAGCTTCCATTGTGCGTTTTGCATCTTTAAACTGTTCTTTTGCTTTGTCCAAATTATCACGTAATACATAATAATCCATATCTAAGATGCCGTTTTCACCTTTATACTTTTCACCAAAATAAACATAATCGCCAATATTAATATTCACACCGTAATTATTAATCGGATTCTGCACATTCCAATGATACGTTTTTGTGTTTTCATTACGTTCTTCCACTTTAATCAAGCGTCCGTTAGACACATTCATTAAATTCTTCGGAACAGTTACACTAATCTTCATGCTATCCACTTCATCATACATATGATCTTTGCATGGCCACCAAACACTTGCGCCCAATCCTTGACAGGAAGAAGCTATAAACGGAAGTCCATTCTTGTCTTTTTTCCAGGTAATTCCACCGTCCCATGGTGGACGTTTGGCAACTTTAGGCTTTCCTTCATAAAAAACCTGTACACTATATATTTTTCCTAATTTTTGCGCTTCCGCGAGATGAATAAAATGCGCATTTCCATCATGTGTAACTTCCAACTCAGTACCATTCTGAACTGCTTTGGTCAATTGTAGTGGTGCTTGCAAATCAACTTGAAGCGTCTTGTTGCGAGATGCAATCACTTTGTATTGAATCGTATTACTTCCAGAAATTGTTTTACTTTCGGGGTTTACTTCAATATCCAAATGATAATGTGTCAAATCCCACCAAGCACGTTCGGGTGTAATTGATCCGCGTAACGTATCTTGCTTTGTAAAATTTTGAGCAAAAACATGTGTGCCAATTAATAGAAACGGTATAAGAAGGTATTTGAAGAAAATGTTATTTTTATGCATCATTTCGACTAAAAATTAAGTATTTATAAAGGTACATTTATAATCGATAAACCAACAGGCTCAACGTAAAATTTATATCAGATATAAAGAAAAAAAGACATGAAATTTAATACAAAAGCAATACATGGTGGGCAACAGCCAGACAAAGCGTACGGAGCTGTAATGCCGCCAATTTACCAAACATCTACCTATGCGCAAAGTACGCCTGGTGGACATAAAGGATATGAATATTCCCGAACGCACAATCCTACACGTACGGCGTTGGAAAATGGTTTGGCAAGTATTGAAAACGGAAACTATGGCTTGGCTTTCGGATCAGGTTTGGCGGCAATTGACGCAATTCTTAAACTATTAAAATCTGGAGACGAAGTACTATCTACAAGTGATTTATACGGTGGAACGTATCGATTATTCACCAAAATATTTGAAAATCTTGGGATCAAATTCCACTTTATCGGAATGGAAAATGCTGCAAATATTGAATCGTATATAAACAAAAATACAAAGCTAATTTGGGTAGAAACGCCCACAAATCCGATGATGAATATTATTGATATTGAAGCAATGGCTACGGTTGCTAAAAAACATAATATCTTATTAGCGGTTGACAATACATTTGCAACGCCTTATTTACAAAGACCGTTAGATTTGGGAGCAGCTATTGTAATGCATTCGGTTACAAAATATATTGGTGGACATAGTGATTTGGTGATGGGCGCTTTGGTAGTAAAGGACAAAGAAATTGCAGCTAAATTATATTTCATTCAAAATGCAAGCGGCGCCATTTGCGGACCCATGGATAGTTTTTTAGCATTAAGAGGAATAAAAACGCTACATGTGCGTATGCAGCGTCATTGTGAAAACGGAAAAGCTGTTGCCGAATATTTAGCAACACATCCCAAAGTAGAAAAAGTGTATTGGCCGGGATTCTCAACACATCCAAACCATGACATTGCAAAAAAACAAATGGACGATTTTGGTGGAATGATTTCTTTTGTAGCCAAAGGAAACAGTTACGAGCACGCTATTAAAATTATACAAAACCTAAAAGTATTCACGTTGGCAGAATCTTTAGGTGGCGTAGAATCGTTGGCAGGTCATCCAGCAAGTATGACGCATGCAAGTATTCCGAAAGAAGAACGAGAAAAAACGGGTGTTGTTGATTCTTTAATTAGATTAAGTGTTGGCATTGAGGATGTTGACGATTTAATTTCAGATTTAGAACAAGCACTATCAATGTGAAAACTATACGTGTAAACATAAAAAAAGCCATTCTTAACGGAATGGCTTTCGTAATGTATATAGTTTCGTTTTAGAAATTCAAATAATAAATGTATCCAACATTAATAATGAATCCCCAATCGTTTGCTTTATTTTCAGGGTATAAATTTTCATCAGGATTTAATCCATCAACCCAGTTTGAGAAGTAATATCTCCAACGTACATCAAGTAACAAATCGGATGTTTCTGTAAACTTATAGCGGGTTCCAATACTTGCTACAACTGACCAAGTTGACCCAGATTCATTCTGATAGGCATTTTGATACTTCACAGGCAAAACACCAGGATCAGTAAGTCGTCCTAAATCAGATTCTACACTTGGCGTAAAATAATTATACTGAACACCTAAAGCCACGTATGGCGCTAATAAATAACCGCCACTTTCAAATTCACGAATACTTCTTGGGAAAAATTCAAGCTGTGTTCCTAAGTTTAGGACACGCGTACTTCCGTGCATGGCGCGTAATTGATCTGCAACTAAGGAAATTTTATCATCACCAACATAACGACCAAAATGTTCTAACTCAACAGTTGTGTACGTTAATTCGTTTCTCACTTTAAAGTGATCATTAAAATAGGTATATCTTGTAAAGCAGTTACATTCAGCACGATACGAGAAGTTTAAGTAATGGACAATTCCAAATTCGAGTCCAACATTACCAATATTTGTCTCAAAATCACTACGCTCTCCATAATCAGATTGGAAAGCATTAGGACCAACGACAAACCCGATTTCATGAGAAAATCCGAATTGCGCATTGGCAGTGTTGACAAATGACAACACTAAAAGTAAGAAAACAGGATAGATTTTTTTAAGCATGTCTAACCAAGATTTTTGAGGCTTCTCAGCAAATATATAAAAACCCTTAAAACAAAAAAATAAAAAGTGTATTAACTATTCTTTATCAATATAAGTTATAGGGTGTTTCTTTAAATAACGTTTCATAATGCGAAAACGTATTCGTATTATCAAATTATAAAAAAAAGAGTGTTTTTTTTTATTTAAATGTATATTTGCATGGTCAAATAATGATTTAAATAAAAATTTGTTAATCAAACTTCGTTTATGGAAGCAAAAATAAAAGACTTTTTAGACTTGGTAAAGCAGACAAACGGTCATGAACCTGAATTTTTACAAGCAGTTCATGAAGTTGCTGAAGCTGTAATCCCTTATATTGAAGGAAAAGATAAATATAACGGGACTAAAATACTTGAAAGAATGGTAGAGCCTGAGCGTGTTATTATGTTCAGAGTTTCTTGGGTAGATGATAAAGGAGAAATTCAAGTTAATCGCGGATATAGAATTCAAATGAATTCTGCTATCGGACCTTACAAAGGAGGATTGCGTTTTCACCCAAGTGTAAACTTAAGTATTCTTAAATTCTTAGCCTTTGAGCAAGTCTTTAAAAACAGCCTTACTACATTACCTATGGGTGGTGGAAAAGGTGGATCGGATTTTAATCCAAAAGGAAAATCTGATGTAGAAATTATGCGTTTCTGCCAAGCTTTTATGTCGGAGTTGTTTAGACATATTGGCCCTAACACAGATGTTCCTGCGGGAGATATCGGAGTTGGTGGACGTGAAATTGGATACATGTTTGGAATGTACAAGAAACTGAGAAATGAATTCACAGGAGTATTGACGGGAAAAGGCATTACTTGGGGAGGATCATTAATTCGTCCTGAAGCAACAGGATACGGAAATGTGTACTTTGCACAAAGTATGTTAGGAACGAAAAATACTTCTTTTGAAGGAAAAACGGTTGTCGTTTCTGGTTCTGGAAATGTGGCGCAGTATGCAGTTGAAAAAGCAACTGAATTAGGCGGAAAAGTAGTAACTATGTCCGATTCTTCTGGATATATTCATGATGCTGACGGAATTGACGCTGATAAATTAGCGTTTATCATGGAATTGAAAAATGTAAAAAGAGGAAGAATTCATGAATATGTAGATCAATATTCGTCTGCAACATTTCATGAAGGAGAAAGACCTTGGGGAGTTGCATGTGATATTGCATTGCCATGTGCTACGCAAAACGAACTAAACGGTGATGAAGCAAAAACATTGATCGAAAATGGATGTATGTGTGTAAGTGAAGGAGCAAATATGCCTTCTACACCTGAAGCTATTGAAGCATTCCACGACGCAAAAATATTATTTGCACCAGGAAAAGCATCAAATGCTGGTGGAGTTGCTACTTCAGGTTTGGAAATGACGCAAAACTCATTACGTTACAACTGGAATCGTGAAGAAGTTGACGCAAAGTTGAAGCAAATTATGAAAGATATTCACGAAGCATGTGAAGAATATGGTACAGATGAAAACGGATACATCGACTACGTAAAAGGTGCAAATATTGCAGGTTTTGTAAAAGTAGCTGATGCCATGATTGCGCAAGGAGTTATGTAATTAGTGCCGTTAAAAAACTAAATAAAAATAAAAAGCTTCCTGTTTTCAGGAAGCTTTTTTGTTACAATAATATATGATAAGCAATTCATTTACGTTATTATTAAATATATTTGGTGAAATATTCTAAAAATATGAACCATATTGTTGAAATTACATCACGGTTCATTAATCAGAATCAATAAAATAAACAATAGATGAAAAGAAGTTTGTATGTGTTATTACTGTTCTGTTATATAACAGTTAATGGACAATCTTTTGAAAATTCTTGGCAAGGACATTATTCATATAATAATGTAATTGACCTCTCAATAAGTTCTGAAAAAATATATGCAGCTTCTGAAAATGCATTCTTTACCTACGACTTACAATCAAATGAAATCGGTAAAGTGTCAACCGTTAATGGACTTTCAGGAGAAACTATTAGTACAGCATATTTTAGTGAATCGGCTCAGAAATATATACTTGGATATGAAAATGGACTTATTGAAGTATATTTTGAAGACACAAAGCAAGTGCAAAAAGTAGTGGATATTGTAAACAAACCAACAATTCCACCAAACAGAAAAAAATTAAATCATATTCTTGAGTACAATGGTATTATATACATTTCTACAAACTTCGGAATTTCTTTATATGATATAGATGCACTAGAATTTGGCGACACCTATTTTATTGGACCAAATGGTAGCCAAATAGAAGTTAGGCAAACAACAGTATTGGGCGAATATATTTATGCGGCTACAGATTCAGGCATGTACAGAGCAATGATTAATGACGATAATCTAATTGATTTTGAGCAGTGGGAACTAGTCATAGCTTCCAACTGGGTAGGAATTGTTACTTTTGGCGATGAGTTATATGCGATAAATGCAAATAGAAGAATATACAAATACAACGGAACAACCTTTGTGTTGCAAGTTCAAATACCTCAATATGCTACAGCTTTAGAGGATTTCAAGATTAACGGTTCCTACTTAATAGTTGTAAACGACACAAAAGTTCATGTGTATGACAATCAACTTATAGAAGTATTAGAAGTAGATACACTAGAAGAATATCCAGATATTGAATTCAATTCGGCTTTAATTTTAAACAACAATATATACTTAGGTACGGAAACAGAAGGAATGTTAGAAACGGCTTTTCCAATGCCAATGGCAATAAATCAAATCCTACCTGACGGACCATTACTAAACAATGTATTTGCACTAAAAGCAATACCAAACGAATTGTGGGTTGTATATGGAGATTACAACACTGGGTACAATCCGTATCCGTTGGACAATAGAGGTGTTAGCCATTTGCAAGACATGTCGTGGGTAAACATTCCATACACACCAGAATTTGATGCAAAAAGTTTAGTGCATGTTACAGTAAATCCGTCCAATACAAGTCAAGTATTTGTAAGTTCATTTTTTTCAGGAATACTTCAAATAGAAGACAACGAACCTGTAAACATATTAAATATTACAAATAGTGATTTAGAATCGTTGGATATTGGTGTGCCAACATATATTGATATCAGAATTGGTGAAACTAAATATGACATCAATGGTGATTTGTGGGTATTAACATCCAAAATTGAAAACGGAGTCAAAGTATTAAAAAGTAGCGGACAATGGGAATCATTCTCTGTAGCTGAAATTATTGGAGATTTTTTCGGTGGTGAAAATGGATTGTCAAAATTAGAAATTACAGATGGTGGTATAAAATTTATCGCAACACAGTCACACGGAGTATTAGCTTTTGATGAAACACGTAGTCAAGGTTCACGTTTTATTTCAATGGTTGAAGAAGAACAAGGAAACCTGCCATCGACAGATGTTCGAGCATTAGCATTAGACAAAACAGGGAACTTATGGATTGGAACAACCAAAGGAATTCGTGTATACTTTGGTGCAGACAATATTTTTAATGACAGCAATCCGCAAACCAACGACATCATCATTGTTGAAGAAGATGGTGTGCCAAAAGAATTACTATTTCAACAGCAAATAACAGATATTGAAGTTGATGGATCTAATAACAAATGGATTGGAACATCTTCATCAGGAGTGTTTTATATGTCGCCAGATGCTACAGAAACACTAGCGCATTTTACAAAAGATAACTCACCATTGCCAAGTAATACAATCACTGATATTGAAATCGATTCTGAATCAGGAAGAGTATACATGGGCACTACAAAAGGAATTGTATCTTTTCAAGGAACTGCAACAGGGCCAAAAGAAACGCTAGAAAATGTATACGCGTTTCCAAACCCTGTACGACCAGGATTTAACGGAAACCTATCCATAACAGGTCTTACAAACAATGCAATTGTTAAAATTACCGACATTGAAGGAAACTTAGTGTATGAAGCTACTTCAGAAGGAGGAACATTGCTTTGGGATTTAACAGCTTTCGGACGACACAAAGTTGCTTCAGGAGTCTATCTAATTTTAATAGCAAATGAAGACGGTTCAGAAACGAAAGTAACCAAAGTAATGGTTGTTCGCTAAACAGTATGTTAGTCACTACAAAAGCAATTGTAATCTCAACCATAAAATATGGCGATGCAGGTGTAATTGTAAAATGTTTTACGGCTTCTGATGGCATAAAAAGTTACATGCTTCGTGGAATTCTTAAATCAAGAAAAGGAAAACTTAAAATAGCGTACTTTCAACCTTTAATGCAGTTAGAAATTGTTGCAAATCATAAAAACAAAGGAAGTTTAGAATACATAAAAGATGTAAAATCGGTATATCCGTACACATCTATCCATACCAACATATCCAAAAGTGCAATTGTATTATTCTTGTCAGAAGTACTTAACTATTCCATCCAAGAAGAGGAAAAAAATGATGCATTATTCAAATTTATAGAAAATGCTTTGCAGTGGTTAGATATTCATGATGAAATTGCAAACTTTCACTTAGTATTCTTGGTACAATTAACCAAATACTTTGGCTTTTATCCTGAAACGGAAAACATTCAAAAAAACTACTTTGATTTACAAGAAGGACAATTCTTAGACAATCTTACCTTAAATGAATGCATCACAGGCGAAATTTTAACATCGTTCAAACAGCTATTGGGCATAAAATTTGATGCACAACATACCATAATGTTGTCTTCTCACAGAAGAAATGAAATTCTTGCGATATTCATTCAATATTTTAAATTACATTTGCAAGGATTTAGGCAACCAAAATCAATGGAAGTGTTACATGAAGTATTCAAATAAAATAAAAGGTATTGCGTTTCTAATTTCTTTTATTTTTTCTACAGCTATTTTTGGTCAAGAAATTCAAGTAAAAGATATCACCAACGATAGAAATATATCTAGTGTTGATGTGTATAACGCAGACCAATCTAAAGGTGGAATCACCAATGCTAGAGGGAAAATAGATATATCCTCTTTTGGAGCTAATGAAAAAATTACTTTTCAGCATATCTCCTACCTTCCGGTTACGTTTACCAAAGCGGAAATTATTCAAAATAAAAACAAAGTATATCTTGTAAAAGGAACTGAAGAATTGTCCAAAATTGTCATTTCTGTATCCAAGTGGGAACAAGATAAAGAAGAAGTACCCAAAAAAATTGTAAGTATCAGCAGTAAAGACATTGCCTATGCGGCTCCACAAACGGCGGCAGACTTACTTGAAAAAAGCGGTAAAATATTTGTGCAAAAAAGTCAACTTGGTGGTGGAAGCCCAATGATTAGAGGGTTTTCTACAAACCGATTGCTACTTTCAGTTGATGGTGTACGAATGAATAATGCCATATTTAGAGGTGGAAACATTCAAAATGTAATTGCAATTGATCCGTTCAATGTGAGCAATACAGAAGTAATTCTTGGGCCAGGTTCTGTAATTTACGGAAGTGATGCTATTGGTGGTGTCATGAATTTCTATACAAAATCGCCACAACTATCATGGAATGAAAAAACAATTTTCTCTGGTAATGCAGGTGTGCGTTATGCATCTGCTAATACAGAAAAAACGGGTCATGCAGATTTTAATATCGGAATCAAAAAATGGGGGTTTCATACAAGTGTAAGTTATTCTGATTTTGATGATTTACGCATGGGACGAAACGGAAACGATCGTTATCTCAGACCTGAATTGGTAACTCGAATCAATGGAGAAGATACCGTAATTACAAATGATGATCCATTAGTACAACGATTTACAGGATACAATCAACTAAATCTTTCACAAAAAATAAAGCTTGTGCCAGATGATATTTGGGAATTTGATCTCGGATTGCATTACTCAGAAACATCAAACTATCCAAGATACGACAGACTCATTCAATACCGAAACGGAACATTGCGTTACGGTGATTGGTTTTATGGACCACAAAAATGGTTCATGGGGAATTTGCAAACACAGAAAAAAGGAAACAATACATTCTATGACAATGTAAAATTTACCAATGCGTATCAGCACTTTCAAGAAAGTAGAAACAATCGTTTATTTCAAGATGCAATCCTAAACACAACGGAAGAAAGAGTAGATGCAATATCATCAAACTTAGACTTTGAAAAACGTTTCAACCCAAAAATAAAAGTATTTTACGGATTAGAATATGTATACAACAAAGTACATTCTGATGGACATGATAGAAACATAGAAACGGGCGAAATTACAGATGCGCCTTCTCGTTATCCTGATGGCGCAACATGGCAATCCATGGCGGCATACATGAGTGCGGAATACAAACTGCATCCGAAATTTACCATTCAATCAGGATTGCGTTACAATCACATACTAATTGATACAGATTTTGATACTACATTCTTTCCATTTCCATTTACGGAAGCAACCACAAATACAGGCGCTTTTACAGGAAGTATAGGATTTAGTTGGGTTCCGGAAACGTGGCAAATAACAGCAAACTTAGGAACAGCATTTAGAGCACCAAACATTGATGACATCGGAAAAGTATTTGACTCTGAACCTGGTTCTGTAGTGGTGCCAAACCCAGATTTAATGCCCGAATATGCGTACAATGCAGAAATAGGAATTCAAAAACGGATCACTGATAAATTTGATTTCAGTTTCACGGCTTTCTATACATTATTGGACGATGCATTAATTCGTAAAGATTTCAATTTAAATGGAGAAACAGAAATTGTTTACAATGGTGAATTGAGTAATGTGCAAGCCATTCAAAATGCTTCAAAAGTATTTACGTACGGATTTGAATTTGGAATCAAAGCGAAGATGACAAAAAACATTAAACTTACTGCCGACTTAACAATTCCAAGAGGTGAAGAAGAACAAGCAGATGGTACAAAAGTTCCGTTACGACATGTTTCGCCAATATTTGGAAACTTTCACTTAATATACAAAAGCGACAAACTAAAATTTGACGTATTTACCAATTATAATGGATCCATAACATTTGAAAACTTAGCACCTTCCGAACGCAGCAAAGCCTACTTATATGCAATAAATGAAAACGGAAATCCATATGCGCCTTCATGGCTAACGCTAAACGCAAGATCGAGTATAGAAATCACTAAAAAAATTAATTTCACAGCATCTTTAGAAAATATCACTGATCAGCGTTATAGATCGTATTCTTCGGGTATAACAGCGCCTGGTCGAAACCTAATTTTAGGACTAAACTGTTCCTTTTAAAAAAAAGTTGTACAGAAAAATAGTATTAATTTTAGCACTTTATGAAATTTAATATAACATTTAACGACTATTTAAGTGTTTTTATCTAAATTAATTGAATCTATTCGAGCTAATATTAGTTAAATTACTGTAAAAAAAGTAAATTTATTGCGCCTTAATTCCTTACTAAAATGAAAAAAGCTTATTTATTAGTAGCATTTATGCTATGCTTTGCTTTTGTAAAAGCACAACCTTATTGTACCTCTTCGGGTAATAGTGTTGTTGACGAATACATAAGTGAAGTTCAACTCAACGGAACATCATTAAATTTTGATACTTCTTCACCCGGTGTCGGATACACTAACTTAACAGGATTACCTCCTGCTGATTTAACAGCTGGCGTATCAAGTTCAGTTACAGTAACAAAATTCTGGACAGGAACCATTTACGACGAAGGAATTGGTGTTTGGATCGATTACAATCAAGATAATGATTTTACTGACCCAGGAGAATTTGTATTTGCAGACGGAGCCAGTATTGTGTCTCCCAGAACAGGGAACTTTACAGTTCCATTAACGGCAACCGCAGGAAATACGCGTATGCGTGTTCGATTACAATATTTTAATACGCCAGGAACTGTACCAAATACTCCTTGTGGAACATATAATTTTGGAGAAGTAGAAGATTACACAGTAAATATTGTTATACCAGTGACGCCTCCAGATATTTATGTAAGTGGAAATAGTATCGAAATTGCAGATGGAACACTTACTACAACACCTACAGATAATACTGATTTTGGTAACGGAACAATAAGTACAGACGTAATTACCCGAACATTCACCATAGAAAATATAGGTACATCATCAACTGACTTAGTGCTAACAAATCCACCAGTAAGTTTAGGTGTTGGAAGTAATCCTGCATTTGCTATTTTATCACAACCTTCAGATTTAGTGCTCTCCGCAGGTGAATCAACCACATTTCAAGTAACCTATACGCCCACGCTGGCAGGACCAGCCACTGCACAAATAATTATAGACAATAATGATCCTGATTTATCAGAACAATTATACACTTATGCTATATCTGGAAACGGAATTTTGCCATTTGTAAGTCCTGGAAGTGTATCGAGCAACTTACAGTTGTGGTTAAAAGCTGATACAGGAACCTCACTCACAGGAACGGATGTTGATAGTTGGGCAGATCAATCCGTGAATGGTTTTACTGCTGTTTCTCAAGGATCAGCAGATGCTCAATATGTAGCCAATGGCTTAAATTTTAATCCTGTATTGCAATTTACTGGGACTCAATTTCTTAATGTTGGAGATCAACCAGAGTTAGATTTACAGCCACTAACCGATGAAATGACAATAATTACCATGGTAATTACCAATGGAACATCTACAGGTACAGTATTATGTAAAGGAAATAACAGTATTAGAAATTACCAAGTTTGGTTTGGTGGTACGGATCGAGTATTGCACCATACATTAGGTAGATCTGGAGCTTCAGGAACACAGCAAGCAGTTCGTTGGGGAACTATTTATGCATTAAACGAACCAAAACTGACTTCAGGTGTTATTGCTGATACTGGTGATCCTAATACAAGATTAACACCTTATGTAAATGGAATATTAGATGTGGCAAATCGTAATGACGGAGTACAATCTGGAGACGCTTCAGGTGTTGATGTGTTAATCGGAGCTCGTAGAGGCGGTAATGGAAATACTGGTTCTGGTTACAGATACAATGGAGAAATTGCAGAAGTAATAATATATGACAGAGATTTATCTACTGCTGAACTTGAAAAGGTTGAATCATATTTAGCAATCAAATATGGAATAACACTAGGGTCAAATGATGCTTTTTGGGATACTCCTTCCAATACTTCTTCTCCTTTTGGATATGCAGGTACAAGTAAAGATTATATCGATTCCAGTGGAAATGTAATTTGGGATGGTAGTGTAAACGCAGGATACGGGTACAATGTATTTGGTGTAGCACGTGATGATAACTCAGGACTGTTGCAAACAAGATCAAGTAGTGTAAATGTAAGTCCTGCAGATGTATTAACAATGGAAGTCGAAAGTGGAAGCTTCGTATCTAACCAAAGTTATTTAATTGTTGGAAATAATGGTCTAGCAGAAAGTATTCAAACAACTACTTTGCCAGCACGAACCTTAGGAATGTTAAACAAAATATGGACAGCTCGTGAAAGTATTACAGATGTAGGTACAGTGCAACTAGAGTTTGATATGAGTGCAAGCGGAATACCAAATCTTAACGATTTAGAATTGTACATTGCTGATGATGTAGCTTTTACTAACTATGAAAACTTTACAGGAACAAATACTGGAGGTATTTTAACATTTACAGGTGTAAATTTGGCCGATGGTCAGTACTTTACACTAGCTGAACCACAACAAATTACAGGCTCAAATGCATTGTTCTTTGATGGTGTTGATGATTATGTTGAAGATAAAACACCAGCTACTGAAGGACTATCAGACTATTCTGTAATGGGTTGGGTAAAAAACCCAGGACAAGCAGCAACGGTATCAAGTAGAAGAATTCTTGGAGTTACGGATCAATTTAGATTTTTCTTAAAATCAGGAGAACTTGGAATTCAAGAAGGACAAACAGTTTCTGTCTCTTCCACAACGAGTCCAACGATAAGAGATTGGGTTCATTTTGCCATAATAGTAAATGCGGGAACAGGTTTTGCAAGATTCTACCTCAATGGTGTATCCATTGGAGGAGGAAGCGTGGATCCATTAACACCTAATCCAAATCCTTTCCGAATGGGAACACAAGGAAATATCGATTATTTTAGAGGTTCTATTGATGAAGTAAAAATATTTGATGTTGTACTAACAGAAGACCAAATGCGCCAAATGATTTATCAAGAAGTACAACAAAATGGTCTCAATGTTAGAGGAACAGAAATCCCTAAAGACATTGAAGACTTTGATACAAATGCAAACGTTCCTTGGTCATCGTTAGTTGCTTACTATAACATGTCCGACATTAAAGGAAACCGTATAGAAGATCAATCGCCACTTGGAGATAATGATGCATTCATGAAAAATATCACAGCTTTGGAAGCGCAAACTGCACCATTACCATATGTTACAACTGCTGACGGAAGTTGGGAAGATGATGCTACTTGGGAACACGGAACAGTATGGGATACACCTGCATTGGGAATTAATATAGGTGGTGTTAGACAAAATTGGTCAATTGTTAGAGTAAGCAATGATGTAGACATCAATGCTAGTTACTATACTTTAGGTTTATTTGTTGATTCAGGAAATAGACTAATTGTAAACGGTACAAATCCTGTAATTACAAATCCTTCACCTTTTGCTTTTACTGCAGGATCTGGATTTGGAGTCCACAATAGTTGGTATACTGAAGTAGATGGTGTATTAAAATTAAACGGGGAAAGTCAACTTATACAACAAACACATAGTGATTTGGCAACTTCAAGTGCTGGTTACATTGAAAGAGATCAACAAGGAACAGCTAGTAGATATACTTACAACTATTGGTCATCTCCTGTAAGTGTTATTAATACAACTTCAAATAATCTAGACTTTACACTTGGTGGTGTGTTCTTAGATGGAACAACACCAGCTTCGCCAGCAGCAATTACATGGACAGCTGACGAAAATGGAATTGTCGGACCTCCAATTACATTGAGTACACGATGGATATACAAATTTGTAAATGGAGCTGATGAAGATTACAACGCTTGGCAATTTGTTAGGAATACAGGAGCAATATCGCCAGGAGAAGGATATACTATGAAAGGTACATCTGCTACAGCAGCAGAAAGAGAAGAGCAAAACTATGTATTTAGAGGAAAGCCAAATAATGGAGATATAACAGTAAGTCCATTAGGAGATACAAACTTATATTTAGTAGGAAACCCGTATCCAAGTGCGTTGGATGCTGATCTATTCATAGAAGATAACCCAAATATGGAAGGAACAATTTACTTCTGGGAACATTGGGGTGGAGGAACACACACGTTATTAGATTATCAAGGTGGATATGCAACATATGCATCAATGGGACCAGGAATGGGTGTAGGTACACCAGCAATGTCACATCCAGCATTAGGTGCAGCAGGATCGGGAGAAAAAACTCCAAAAAGATATATACCAGTTGGACAAGGTTTCTTTGTACAAGGTGATAACAACGCTGGAAACGGAGTGACGACTACTGTAGAGTTCAACAATTCACAACGATTATTCATACCTGAATACATCTCTATTTTTGAATTTTCAACATTTGTAAGAGGAACAAACGATGATCCTTCTCTTGATGTAGGAACAAGTGTAATTCCAGAAAATGAAAATAGAACTACTACTCATACTGATGTCAGTGCAGAAGATGATGATACAGTTACGCTGGATGATATTTATGAGGAATACAATATTGTAAAAGATTACAGAGAAAAAATTCGTTTAGGATACACAAATCCGCAAGGATTTCACAGACAAATAGTTGTAGTGTCGCATAGAGAAGCTTCAGATGCCGTGGTAAGAGGTGAAGAAGGTGAATCTATTTATGTTGCCAGTGATGATATGTATTGGTATTTAGAAAATGATGAATATGTGATTCAAACTATAAATAAATTCCATAACAGCAGAGAAATTGCACTTGGTTTCGTTTCAGAAAATGGCGGTACTGGTACCATCAATATTGATCAATTAGAAAACATTGATAGCAGTCTTGAAATTTACATTAAAGACTTACTTAATGGAACAACGCACGATTTAAAAGCAGGCAACTTTAACATAACGCTTCCTGCTGGAGAAACAAATGATCGTTATGCATTGGTTTTCCAACCTGAAAACACACTAAGTGTCAATGATCAAATTCTTCAAAATGGAATCACAATGTATACAGATACAGAAACGGAAGAAATTGTAATTACAAATAATACAGACATTCAACTAGAAGGTATTGATATGCACACCATTCTAGGACAACAAATACTTTCATTAAAAGACGGAATGAATCAAAACACAATTCGAATTCCTATTAATGACAAAGCAAGTGGTATTTACATTATAAGTATCTATTCTGAAAAAGGAAAAATTAGTAAAAAGCTAGTCGTCCAATAACACAGAAACGAACTCATAAAAAAGACCACTTGATTTTCAAGTGGTCTTTTTTTTGTGTAAAACTCAATTTTGAGAAATCAGGAAGATGCACTCAAAATTGTAAGTTGAACTCATCTTGCTGAAAAGCGAGATCTAAGGCTTTTATATCTTACAGAAATTTCTATCGAGTTAAATAGCTTTTATATTTTTAACACATTACAATTCAATGAAATTCATTAATTTCGCAAATCCAATATACAGCAGAAAAAATGGCTCATAAATTTAAAGAATACAAAGGACTAGACTTACCAGTAGTTGCAGACGAAATACTAAACTATTGGGAAGACAACAATATCTTTGAAAAAAGTATAAATTCAAGAGAAGGCGCTGAATCATTCGTATTTTTCGAAGGACCACCGTCAGCAAACGGATTACCCGGAATTCACCACGTATTAGCCAGAGCGATAAAAGATATCTTCTGTCGCTACAAAACACAAAAAGGATATCAAGTAAAACGTAAAGCAGGTTGGGACACACACGGACTTCCTATAGAACTAGGTGTTGAAAAAGAATTGAAAATCACCAAAGAAGACATTGGTACAAAAATCACCATAGAAGAATACAACGAAGCTTGTAAAAAAGCAGTCATGCGTTATACAGACATCTGGAATAACATGACGCGCCGAACAGGATATTGGGTAAACATGGATGATCCGTACATAACGTACAAATCAAAATACATGGAAAGCGTTTGGTGGTTGCTAAAACAAATCTATGACAAAGATTTAATGTATAAAGGATACACAATCCAGCCTTACTCACCAAAAGCAGGAACAGGATTAAGTTCGCACGAACTAAATCAACCCGGAACGTATCAAGATGTAACAGATACAACCATAGTTGCGCAATTTAAAACCATCAAAGAAACATTACCAGAAGCGTTACAAAACATAAAAGGTGATGTGCATTTCTTAGCATGGACAACAACACCGTGGACATTACCATCAAACACAGCATTAACGGTTGGGTCAAAAATTGATTACGTTGTTGTAAAATCATACAATCAATACACATTTGAACCAATCAATATAGTATTGGCAAAAAAACTTGTTGGAAAACAATTTGCAGGTAAAAAATTCGCAAAAGTAGAAACACAAGAAGAATTAACAGCTTACAAAGAAGGTGATAAAAAAATACCATACTTAGTTTCAACCGAACACAAAGGAAAAGACTTAGTAGGTATCAAATATGAGCAATTGCTAGACTATGCGTTGCCATATGAAAATGCAGCAAATGCATTCAGAGTGATTGCTGGAGATTTCGTAACTACAGAAGACGGAACAGGAATTGTACACACAGCGCCAACATTTGGACAAGATGATGCTTTGGTGGCAAAACAAGCAACACCTGAAGTTCCTCCATTATTAGTAAAAGATGAAAACGATAACTTAGTTCCGTTAGTAGACTTACAAGGTAAATTTAGACCCGAAATGGGCGAATTGGCTGGAAAATATGTCAAAAACGAATACTATGCTGACGGAGAAGCTCCTGAAAAATCAGTTGATGTCGAATTGGCCATCAAACTAAAAACTGAAAACAAAGCATTCAAAGTAGAAAAATATGTCCATAGTTACCCAAATTGCTGGCGTACGGACAAACCAATATTATACTATCCGTTAGATTCATGGTTTATCAAAATCACGGATGTAAAAGATAAAATGTACGATTTAAACCAAACCATCAATTGGAAACCAAAATCAACTGGTGAAGGACGTTTTGGAAACTGGATTGCAGGCGCAAACGATTGGAACTTATCACGTTCACGTTTCTGGGGAATTCCACTACCAATATGGCGTACAGAAGACGGCAAAGAAGAACTAATGATTGGTTCGTTAGCCGAATTAAAATCTGAAATCAAAAAAGCAATTGCTGTAGGAGTAACATCTGAAGATGTATACGCCGATTTTGAAGCAGGAAACATGTCTGAAGAAAACTATGACAAAGTAGACTTACACAAACATATAGTTGACGAAATCACGCTAGTTTCGCCTTCTGGACAACCAATGAAGCGCGAAAGTGACTTAATTGATGTTTGGTTCGATTCTGGCTCAATGCCGTATGCACAATGGCATTATCCGTTTGAAAACAAAGAACTCATAGACAACAACGAAAGCTATCCAGCAAACTTCATAGCCGAAGGTGTCGATCAAACTCGTGGTTGGTTCTATACGCTTCACGCAATTGGCGCCATGGTATTTGATTCGGTAGCCTACAAAAATGTAGTGTCAAACGGTTTAGTATTGGACAAAGACGGACAAAAAATGTCCAAACGTCTCGGAAATGCAGTTGATCCATTCACAACATTAGACACGTACGGAGCCGATGCAACGCGTTGGTACATGATTTCAAACGCAAATCCTTGGGATAACTTAAAATTTGATTTAGAAGGAATTGCAGAAGTGCGACGTAAATTCTTCGGAACGTTATACAACACCTATTCGTTCTTCTGTCTATACGCAAACATTGACAATTTCAGCTATAGCGAAAAAGAAATTGCATTAACAGATCGTCCAGAAATAGATCGTTGGATACTTTCAGAACTACATACCTTAATCAAAAATGTAGATCAATTCTACGCAGAATACGAACCAACACGTGCGGCAAGAGCAATCTCTGAATTTGTGCAAGAAAACTTAAGTAACTGGTTTGTACGATTGAGTAGAAGAAGATTTTGGAAAGGCGATTATCAGCACGATAAAATATCTGCTTACCAAACATTATACACATGTATGTTAAATGTTGCCAAGTTAGGCGCGCCAATTGCGCCTTTTTATATGGACAGACTTTACAAAGATTTAACGGAAGCAACAACTACAGAAAACTTTGAAAGTGTACATTTGGCTAAGTTTCCAACGTATGATGAAACATTCATTGACAAGTCGTTAGAACGAAAAATGGAAAATGCGCAAACAATATCTTCCTTAGTATTATCGTTAAGAGCTAAAGAAAAGATCAAAGTGCGTCAACCATTACAACGAATCATGATTCCGGTGTTGGATGCGGAAATAAAAGAGGAAATTTTGGCTGTAGCCGAATTAATAAAATCTGAAGTAAATGTCAAAGAAATTGAATTACTAGACGATGCTTCTGGAATATTAGTAAAGCAAATAAAGCCAAACTTTAAAGTTCTTGGGCCAAAATTTGGAAAAGATATGAAAGCCGCCGCGGCTGTAATTATGCAATTTGGACAAGAAGAAATAGCCGAAATTGAAAAAACAGGGAAAATCCCCGTTGTAATTAACGGAAAAAATAGTACATTAGACATAACTGAAGTTGAAATAACTTCTCAAGATATCGAAGGTTGGTTAGTAGCCAATTCGGGAGGAATAACAGTAGCGTTAGATGTAACAATTACGGATGAATTACGTAAAGAAGGAATTGCAAGAGAACTTGTAAACAGAATTCAAAACTTGCGTAAAGATTCAGGATTTGAAGTCACAGACAAAATACATGTATCACTACAAAAAGATGAACATTTAGTAGATGCTATACAAAGTAATTTAGAATATATAAAAGTGGAAACACTCACAAAAGAATTAGTCTTTGTAGATAAACTAGAAAATGGAATAGAAATTGCTTTCGATGACGTAAACACCATATTGTTTATTAAAAAAATGTAACACATCATGGAAGATACTAAAATAAGATACTCAGACAAGCAACTTGGAGAATTTAAAGGCTTAATTCAAGACAAAATTGATCAAGCACAAAAAGACTTAACATTGTTAAAAAGTGCGTATATGAATGACCATAATAATGGTACAGACGATACGTCACCAACATTCAAAGCATTTGAAGAAGGTTCGGAAACGATGTCAAAGGAAAAAAACATGCAATTGGCTATCCGACAAGAAAAATTTATCCGTGATCTAAAAAATGCTCTAATTCGTATAGAAAACAAAACGTACGGAATTTGCAGAGTTACAGGGAAATTAATCAATCCTGAGCGTCTTAAACTAGTTCCACATGCTACCTTAAGCATTGAAGCAAAAAACATGCAAAAATAACAGCTATATACTTTACGAAAAGCGCTCAATGAGCGCTTTTTTTGTTAGTGAAACTCAATCTTGATACGTCTGCAAGACATAATCAAGATTGTAAGTTGAACTAATCCCACTGAAGAGTGAGATCGTTGTGATTATAGTGAGAATTTTTAATTTTACTATTTAGTCAATATCAAAGTTGATTCAGGATAAAAAAACACAAATCAACGAATCAACGAATAACAGAAGCGAAGCGATAAATATTAAGTCAAAATGTTTAAAATAAAGTACATACTGCCTTTCCTTCTTTTTATAACAACCTGTTGTTTTGCCCAAAAAATAACACAACAAACACTTTCTATATACGAAATAGATGAAATCCGAATCAATACGGATAAAATATTTCAACTCAATATCATCAGTACCAATGCCAACGTAATAAAAATTGAAACAAGAATGGAAGGCGAATACTTTCGCGATCTAAACATTATTACAGCAACAAAAAACAAGCAAATTCAACTCTCATGTGAATTAGCAGAAAATTTCGAAATTCCTAACGACAAACTAAGTGCACATAAAGTCTTTTCGGTAACCATGAATATCTACCTTCCAAAAAAACTAAAAGTGCAACTAGAAGGTGACGGAACGCAAGTGCACATCAAAGGAAACTACAAAAGATTCCAAGCAATTTTAATCTCAGGAAACTTCACACTAACCAATTTTACAAGCGAGGCGGAAATTCAGACCAAAAAAGGAAACATTCTATACATCAACAAAAACATGCCTACGTTGGAAACACATACAAATCAGCATGCAATATTCTATAAAAAAGGAAAGAAAATAGAATTAAAAGCGAACAATGGAAAGATTACATATTCTGCTGATAAAGCATAAAATATTCTTATTTTAGCCAACTATTAGAATTTTCAAACGGAAATTGTACGACATATGTCATTAAAAAAAGCTATTGGAATCATTGTTTTGGTCTTACTTATTGATCAAATCAGTAAAATATACATCAAAACAAACTTTGTATTAGGCGAATCAGTAAATGTTTTTGGCTGGTTCAAAATTCTCTTTGTAGAAAACAGAGGAATGGCTTGGGGCGTTGAATTACCAGGTAATTACGGAAAATTATTCCTTACCTTATTTCGCTTATTTGCAATCTCTGCAATTGGTTATTGGTTGTATGATTCGGTAAAAAAGAAAAGCTCTCGAATTCTAATTGTTGCAATCGCGTTAATCTTTGCGGGCGCTTTTGGAAACATCATTGACTCAGTGTTTTACGGAATATTATTCAGTGAAAGTTCACCTGGTAGCGGATTGGCAACATTTATGCCCGAAGCTGGCGGTTATGCATCTGTATTTCACGGACACGTAGTAGACATGCTCTACTTTCCAATGGTTGATACTACTTGGCCAGAATGGATGCCGTGGCTTGGTGGCGATCGTTTTAGCTTCTTTGATCCTGTATTCAACGTTGCAGATTCAGCAATTACCATTGGCGTATTATTATTGTTAATCTTTAACAAAAGAGCATTTCCTAAGAAAGAAGTAGAACAAAGAAAAAGAGAAGTCTTAAAAGAAGTTGTTAA
The DNA here is from genome assembly GCF_965283645.1 of Kordia sp. GTDB lineage: Bacteria > Bacteroidota > Bacteroidia > Flavobacteriales > Flavobacteriaceae > Kordia. The sequence goes on from NZ_CBDIPG010000001.1 coordinate 3,495,059, forward strand.
AGTGACTCCGGAAGAAGCATAGACTTAACTTCCTAATTCTATACAAATCGTCATTTCGAGTGATTTTTATGTTTTATAACCGTCAACACATAAAAATTATAACGAGAAACATTCTAAAACTCAAAAACCTCTTCAGGCGTTACACAAAAATCCAAACCAATATCAGTTGCATCAACAGCAAAAACAGTAGTTTCAGGAGGGAAGAACGACAAGCCAACTTTCATGACATCAGGTTTGCAATCTGCTAAAAAACGATCGTAAAATCCTTTTCCATACCCAATTCTATTTCCTTTGGTGTCGTACGCTAACAAAGGCACAAAAACCACATCAATTTTGTTGGAAGGTACTTCAATTCCGTCTACAGGTTCAGGAATATTATAGGCGTTCTTTTTAATAACGGTGTTATCTGTCAATAAAAAATGTGTCAAAGAATTGTCTTCAAAATCACTCTTAGACAAAATGATATCTTTATCTTTTCCTGCCAAAATATTCAAAATAAACTCGGTATCAACCTCTTTCTGTTCGGCAATCGTCAAAAACAACTGATAATATCGTTTCTCCCAAATTGGAAGTTTCAATAAATTATTAGCGATAGCCAAACTAAAATCGTCTACCTGTTCAGGAGTTAGTACATTTCGTAACGCTTTATATTGCTTTCGTAAGACAGATTTTGACATTCTAAAAAATTTGCAGTAAAAATACAAAGATAGCAATGTAACAGACAAACGTTTACTAGTAAAAGACTCCGTTCTGCTAAGGAGTTAGTTCAAAAAATAACTTTGAATTCGCTTTTATAAGCTTTTCAAAGTTAAATTTCACTAAAATAAAAAATGTAGAAATGGTATTGCTTTGTTTTTGGAATAATTGCTGTTAAATTTGTGGAAAGCCATTTTCCTTTTTAAACTCAATACTAAAATCTCAGTACACAATACTAGATACATGACCGAAGCACTCGCATTACAACTCAAAACACTTCCAACCAATCCTGGTGTTTATCAATACTATGATAAAGATGGAAAAATTCTGTATGTTGGAAAAGCAAAAAACCTCAAAAAACGCGTGTCTTCCTATTTCAATAAAAATCATGACTATGGGAAAACGAAAGTATTGGTTAAAAAAATCGCGTCCATCAAACACATTGTGGTTGCTACGGAAACGGATGCGTTGTTATTGGAAAACAATCTCATCAAAAAATACCAACCACGTTACAATGTATTGTTAAAAGATGACAAATCGTATCCGTGGATTTGCATCAAAAATGAACGTTTCCCAAGAGTATTTCAAACTCGCAGAATGATCAAAGATGGTTCTGAATACTTTGGTCCATACACAAGTGTAAAAACAGTCAGAACCTTATTAGACTTAATAAAAGGATTATATCCGTTGCGAACATGTAATTACGATTTATCTCATGAAAAAATAAACGCAGGCAAATACAAAGTCTGTTTAGAATATCACTTAGGAAACTGCAAAGGTCCATGTGAAGGTTATCAAACAATTCAAAACTACGATGAAGAAATCAAAGCGATTCGTGAAATCTTAAAAGGAAACTTCAAAGATTCTTTAGTACAATTTAAAGAGCAAATGAAGGAACACGCACTAGCAATGGAATTTGAAGATGCGCAAAAAGTAAAAGAAAAAGTAGAAATCTTAGAAAATTATCAAGCAAAATCAACGATTGTAAACCCTAAAATCAACAATGTAGATGTATTTTCTATTGTGTCGGATGAAAGTTTTGGATACATCAACTACCTACAACTTTCGTTAGGTTCTATTGTGCGTTCGCATACGCTAGAAATCAAAAAGAAACTAGACGAAACGGATAAAGAATTATTAGAACTCGCAATCACGGAAATTCACCAACGATTTGAAACAAATTCCAAAGAGTTATACGTTCCTTTCAAAGTAGAATTAGGAGAAAAATTCAAAATCACAATTCCAAAATTAGGCGACAAAAAACGAATCTTAGAGCTATCGTTGCGAAATGCTAAATATTACAGAATGGAGCGTTTCAAACAAATAAAACTAACAGATCCAGACAAACACGTAAATCGAATCATGATGCAAATGCAAAAAGATTTGCGTCTTTCGTCAGAACCAAGACACATTGAATGTTTTGACAACTCCAACATACAAGGAACACATCCTGTAGCGGCTTGTGTCGTATTCAGAAACGGAAAACCAAGCAAAAAAGAATACCGTCATTTCAACATAAAAACAGTGGAAGGACCAGACGATTTTGCTTCTATGGAAGAAGTTGTGTATCGCAGATACAAAAGATTAGTAGAAGAAAAGCAACCTTTACCACAATTAATTGTTATTGATGGTGGAAAAGGACAACTATCTTCGGCGTTAAAAAGTTTAGATGTATTAAATTTACGTGGAAAAATTGCAATCATCGGAATTGCAAAGCGATTGGAAGAAATATATTACCCAGGTGATTCAATTCCACTATATTTAGACAAAAAAAGTGAATCGCTCAAAATAATACAACAGTTACGAAATGAAGCACACCGATTTGGAATAACGTTTCATAGAAACAAAAGAAGTAATACTGCGTTAAATTCAGAACTGGAAACCATTGCTGGAATTGGCGAAAAAACAATAGTAGAATTGCTAAAGAAATTTAAATCTGTCAAACGAATTGCCGCTGCTTCTCGCGAAGAAATTGCCGCTGTAATTGGTGATAGCAGAGCTAAAAAAATATACGATAACTTTCATAAAAAATAAATTGCCTGCCATGAAAAAGTGGATATACATCTGCATAGTATTACTAAACATTGCTTTCATTTCGGCTCAAGAAGCTGTAAAAAAGAAACAAGACTACACCGTAGGTTTAGTCTTAAGCGGTGGTGGCGCAAAAGGATTGGCACATATTGGAACGCTTAAAATTATTGATAGTTTAGGCATTCGAGTAGACTATATTGGCGGAACAAGTATGGGCGCAATCATTGGCTCGTTATACGCTTCAGGATATTCTGGAAAGCAGATAGATTCTATCTTTCGAGAAACGGATTTTGAAGTCTTAATTCAAGATCAATTACCTCGATCTGTAAAAACATTTTACGAAAAGGAAGATGCGGAACGTTATGCAATTACCTTACCGTTTGAAAAATTTAAAGTTGCCTTTCCATCAGCTATTTCAAAAGGACAAAATGTTTACAACAAACTTGCGCAACTACTATTGCATGTAAAAGATATCAACGATTTTAATAACTTACCAATTCCGTTTCTCTGTATTGCTTCAGACATTGAAAAAGGGGAAGCAGTTGTTTTAGACAATGGTTATTTGCCAGATGCAATTACGGCAAGTGGCGCATTTCCATCACTATTTGAACCTATTGAAATGGGCGATCGTTTGCTTATTGATGGTGGTGTTACAAACAACTATCCAATTGACGAAATCAAAGCGAAAAACCCAGACATCATCATTGGAATTGATGTGCAAGATGGTTTGGCTGGACGCGAAAAGTTAAAATCTGCAATGGGCATTCTATCGCAAATTAATAACTTTCGAACGATCTACGATATGAAGAGGAAAAGTAAACAAACCGATGTTTACATTCGTCCAAATATAAAAGGATTCAGTGTCATTTCTTTTGATAGAGGCGCCGATCTTATTGAGCGTGGAGAAGAAGCCGGAAGAGCTAATATAAAAGCATTACAAGAAATTGCAGACAAGCAACTTGAAAAACCTAATAGAAAACCTGTCGTAGTTCAAGATTCAATAAAAATTAATTACATTCACTTACGTGGAAATAACAAATACACACGCTCATATGTGCGTGGAAAACTTCGATTTAAAACACCAGATACAATTCCTTTTAAAAAATTCACGGAAGGAATTAGCAACTTGGCGGCAACTGGAAACTTCTCAGGAATTCGTTACAAAACGTGGAAAAATGAAGATGGCTCAGAAGATATTATTCTCAACTTACGAGAAACACCAAGTACCATGTTTTTACGATTGGCGGCACATTATGATGATGTCTACAAAACGGCAGGATTAATTAATGTGACAAAGAAAAAAATACTATTTAACAATGATGTAGCTTCGTTCGATTTTATCATTGGTGACAACATTCGGTACAACTTTGAATACTATATTGACAAAGGCTATTATTGGAGTATTGGATTAAAATCAAGATTAAATACGTTTGAAAAAGGAATAAATTATGATTTGATAAGTGATGATAATACAAATCCTGATTTAAATAGAATTGATGTTTCAGTATCAGATTTCACCAATCAACTGTATGTGCAAACCGTAATAAGAGAAGAATTTGTATTTGGAATTGGCGCAGAACACAAACGCTTAAAAATTGATTCGGAAACCATTGTGCAAGGAAACAATAATGAAACGACATTTGAAAAAAGTGACTTCTTAAGTACATTTGGGTTCTTAAAATTAGACACGTATAACAAAAAGTACTTTCCATCTGAAGGACTGTTTTTTGCTGGAGATTTTCATTGGTATTTATATTCGTCAGATTACAATAAAAACTTTGACTTATTCTCTATCGCGAAAGCAAAAATTGGTTATGCAACACCATTATTTCATAATATATCGCTAAACATTTCGTCAGAAGGCGGATTCAAGCTCGGTGATACACAAGTAAATTCGTTAGACTTTGCTTTAGGAGGATTTGGAAACAACTTTATCAACAATTACACACCATTTTTAGGGTACGATTTTTTAAGTTTTGCAGGAAATAGCTTTGTAAAAGGAAGTATCACGCTCGATTATAATTTCTCATCCAAACATCACTTGAACCTTACGGCAAACTACGCCAATGTGGGTAACAATATATTTAGGAGTGGCGAATGGTTTAGTATTCCTGATTTTAATGGATATGGAATTGGATATGGTTTAGAAACATTTTTTGGTCCAGTACAAATAAAATATGCATGGACACCAGATGTACAGAAAGATCAATTGTACTTTAGTTTTGGATTTTGGTTTTAAGACTGCAAGTGAATATGTAATACCTGCAATTTCGAATTTGAGTATAATAACATTTGCACATTTCTTTTGTAACAACCGAATCTCCTGTTTCTAACTGTATCTCCTTTCCTTTTTCTTTTTCAAGATTTGCGAATGGAATAACTTTTTTGCTAAATCCTTTGTATACAATTTCCAAATAACTGTTTGGAGTAATCTTGGTTTTATCATAACGAAGTTGCAAAAAACCATCAAAATCTGAATAGGCACTATAACAAGATTCCTCAGCAACAACCAATTGTGATGCAACCAATACTAATGGATTTCCTTGTATGTCAGTAATTTTACAATATAAATAGCTTTTATTTTCAATAGATTTCTCTTCATCTTCAATGTGTTGAATATCTTTATAAACAATTACAGGTGGCGGCTCCAAAAGCTGTTTGGATTTACGCGAAAAAAGAAGAATACTTAGCAAAACAAGTAAATACCTAGTCATAACAATCATTTAAAACAGCACGATTCAACTGAACTCGATGTACATTTCCATCTTCAAAAATTACTTTCCAAAGCACATATTTATTTCTAAACTTTTGCTTTATCCGAACTTGTTTTTTGAGTTCTTCATTCACTAAATCAACATAAAAACCAGTAAATTTCCTCTGTTCACAACTATATTTAGGAACATATAAAAAATGACTACCAAACATTGTGTTTCCTTTAATTTTTATCGTGTGTAACTGTCCATTATCATAATACTTTATATAATTAAACACTGAATTATCTTCAAATCCATTCGTATACTGCGTAACAAAATAAGTTTCTTTTCCTGTACTGATTTTGTAAAATCCGTTTAAAGGATTGTTTTCTCTCAGATGAAAATAGCGTTTTTCAATAGTTGGTTTTGTTCGTATATCAAAAAGTGTATCAATCTTACTAATAATATTTTTCTGATGAATAAAAAGTGTATCCTGCTTTACTTGTGCAAAAGCTGTAAAAGTGAATAAAAATAGTATGAATGCAAGTACATACTTCATTATAATAATTTAGTGAAACGGCCCATTTTTCAATACGAAGTTGATAAAATACTGTATAAAATCCTCAAAATTAAAGCCAAACATGACTTCAATCATTAAAAATCTCCAAATAATTCCGATATTTGTGTACAACTGATAAAAAATCAGCTACTAAAATTACACAAGTGAAACCTTTTTGGAACGACTTACTAGCGCATTTACACTATCTTATCAAGCGAAATCCTGAATAAGACAGCGTTGTTTTTTTGCTAAATGTGACATCATTTCTTCACATTTTTCTATATCTTATCACATCATTTTTTACGATTACAAAAAAATAACACTATGCCTTTTTATCATAAATTAGGAAATATTCCACCTAAAAGACACACGATATTCAGAAAGCCAAACGGCGATTTATATTACGAACAACTCTTTGGAACCATCGGTTTTGACGGAATGTCCACCAATAGTTACCACGAACACCGACCAACGCAAGTAAAAGAAATTCGAAAACAATACAGCGTTGCACCAAAAATTGCGAAAGCAAATAACATACAATCGTATCGCTTGCGCGGATTTCAAGTGGCGCCCGAACAAGATTATTTAGACAGTAGGAAAATAGTCTTAACAAACAGTGATTGCAACATCATTTTAGCGGCTCCGAAAGAATCTACTCGTGAGTATTTCTACAAAAATACAGATGCTGACGAACTCATCTTCATTCACAAAGGAACAGGAAAACTGCGCACAATGCTCGGAAATCTTGATTTCAAATATGGAGATTATCTATTAGTTCCACGCGGAATTATTTATAAACTAGATTTTGATACAGATGATAACAGATTATTCATTGTTGAATCGTATCGACCAATATACACACCAAAACGGTACAGAAACTGGTTTGGTCAACTCTTAGAACATTCACCATTTTGTGAGCGCGATCTTAGAAGACCTGAAGAGTTAGAAACTCACAACGAAAAAGGCGACTTCTTAATCAAAGTAAAAAAGCAAGGAGATATTTTCGAAATGGTGTATGCAACACATCCTTTTGATGTTGTTGGATATGATGGTTACAACTATCCGTACGCGTTTTCAATTCACGACTTTGAACCGATTACAGGACGAATTCACCAACCGCCACCAGTACATCAAACCTTTGAAACGGATGCGTTTGTAGTCTGTTCGTTTGTACCTAGATTATACGATTATCATCCAGAAAGTATTCCTGCACCATACAATCATAGTAATATTGATAGTGATGAGGTGTTATACTATGTTGATGGCGATTTTATGAGCAGAAACGATATTGAAGCAGGACACATTTCGTTGCATCCGGCAGGAATTCCACACGGACCACATCCTGGTGCTGTAGAACGAAGTATTGGAAAAACAGAAACGGAAGAATTGGCAGTAATGGTAGACACATTCAAACCATTGCAAGTAACGGAAGAAGCCATGAAAATTGCTGATGAAGATTATTACAAATCTTGGTTAGAAAACGGAAAACACTGATGACACACACAACTAAAATTGCAACGCATGTACGAGCAATGTGGTAAATATGATATACTCAATGTGAGTTTACAAGGAATCAAGTAGCGTCAATTCGAGTGATTTTTGGAAAAAATTGTATCAAGAATAATTGAATGTTCAGATTAAGAACGACTCACGCGACTAACAAACTACAAGGCTTAAAATACAAATTGCGAATGCACTAAAAAATAAAAAGATGGCAGCAGAAATAAAAAACTTAAAAGATTTACAAAATACAGAATACGGACTCAAAAAATTATTTGAAGATGCGGAAGACTTTCTTCCGTTACTAGGAACTGACTATGTAGAATTATATGTTGGAAACGCAAAACAATCAGCGCACTTCTACAAAACGGCATTTGGTTTTCAATCAGAAGCCTATGCAGGTTTAGAAACAGGATTAACGGACAGAGTTTCGTATGTATTAAAGCAAGATAAAATTCGATTGGTTTTAACAACACCACTTGGAAAAGGTGGAGAAATCAACGAACACATTGATTTACATGGTGATGGTGTAAAAGTAGTAGCACTTTGGGTAGATGATGCCACAAAAGCATTTGAAGAAACTACGAAAAGAGGAGCGAAACCATACCTAGAACCTACCAAAGAAGAAGATGAAAACGGATATGTAATGCGTTCAGGAATTTACACCTACGGAGAAACGGTTCACATATTTGTAGAACGTAAAAACTACAATGGTTTGTTCTTGCCAGGCTATAAAAAGTGGGAATCTCACTATAATCCTGCGCCAGTTGGACTAAAATTTATTGACCACATGGTAGGAAATGTAGGTTGGGGAGAAATGAAAGATTGGTGCGAATTCTATGCAAAAGTAATGGGCTTTGCGCAAATTATCTCGTTTACGGATGATGACATTTCTACAGATTTTACGGCGTTGATGAGTAAAGTAATGAGTAATGGAAACGGTAGAATCAAATTTCCAATCAACGAACCAGCAGAAGGAAAAAAGAAATCGCAAATAGAAGAATACTTAGACTTTTACAATGGTCCAGGTGTACAACACATTGCAGTTGCTACCGATAATATTATAGAAACAGTTTCGCAAATGCGCGAAAGAGGCGTTGAATTCTTATATGTTCCGGAAACGTATTATGACGATTTACTAGAAAGAGTTGGTGATATTGACGAAGATGTAGAAGAACTCAGAAAACACGGAATTCTAATTGATAGAGACGAAGAAGGGTATTTATTGCAAATATTTACAAAAACCATTGTAGACAGACCAACAATGTTCTTTGAAGTCATTCAACGTAAAGGCGCGCAATCATTTGGAGTCGGAAACTTCAAAGCATTATTTGAAGCAATTGAAAGAGAACAAGCAGCTCGCGGAACTTTATAATTATACAGTGAATATGATTCGTCATTGCGATCTCGTACTCGATGCGAGAGAAGCAATCTGTCAATCATAAAATAATAATGTCACATTGAGCATTACCTTCAATCAAAATATATTTTGATTGAAGGTAGCAAGTGAAACTTTAGAAATGCTTATAAAACGGATAGTTTTTTGAGTTCTCGACTGCGCTCCAAATGACAATCTGAATTGAAACAAGAATCATTCTCTCCAAAAAAATACAACATGACTAGAGAAGAATTACTAGCCGCCATAGACAAAAAATACTTGGATATGGGACAAGATCCTGATGTGCATCTTTCAGGATTATTACATGCGGAACCTATGAAATACTGGGATTACGTTCAATTAGATGCACTTTTAGGATTACAAACGCAACGTACACAATTGCCCGATGAAATGGTTTTTATCATGTATCATCAAATCAATGAATTGGTGTTTAAAATGATTCTGTGGGAAATGCAACAAATAGCACACACAGAAAATATTGAACCTGAAAAATTTGTCATGCATCTCATGCGTATTAGTCGTTATTTTGATATGCTTTCCAACTCGTTTGATATTATGGGCGAAGGAATGGAAGTAGAACAATACATGAAATTCCGTGATACGTTAACGCCTGCAAGCGGTTTTCAATCGGCACAATATCGTAAAATTGAAATTGCTTCTACAGAATTGATCAATTTAATAGATTACAGATTTAGAACTACAATTGATCGTGAAACACCATACTTACACGCATACAACAATATGTATTGGCAAGTTGCTGGAAATGATCATAAAACTGGAAAACGCAGTAAATTGATGGTTAACTTTGATGAGAAATACAAAAAAGAACTCATTGGTTGGATGAAAGAATACAACACAATCAATTTATGGACAAAATTTAAGCAATTGCCAAGAAACTATCAAAATGACAAAGCATTAATAAACGCAATGCGTCATTATGATCATACGGTAAATATTAGTTGGGTAATGCACCATTACGATGCGGCTGGAAAATATATAAACTCTGATAAAGGAAACGCAGCAGCTACTGGTGGAAGCGATTGGCAAAAGTATATGCATCCAAAATATCAAAAAAGAATCTTTTTTCCAGAATTATGGAGTGAAGAAGAGCTAAAAAATTGGGGAATCACCAATTTAGAAGGTTACAAAACGATACAATAGCCAAAATCACGAATGTGAAAAACGTCAAAATGTTGAATATTCTTTAATAAAACGAAAAATTCATTGAATATTCATCAATAAGCATCGACGAAATACTGTTATGAATGTAAAAATTCTGTTAAAGTCAAATACTATGCTTGCATAATATAAATGTCGTTTTATATTTGCAGTGCAAAAGCGAGTGGTTTCCTTTTGCGACTTTAAGAAAAGAAATTTTTCATAATTTAAAGTTTTGGTTGGTTAATAAATAAAGAAAAGCTCGATCCTATGATCGGGCTTTTTTTATTGGTTGTTTTGCCGAAAATTGATATGATATTGAATACTTTGTAATAAAATTCACGTTTTGTTGAGAATTTGCTACAAAATAGAGATGAACTACAGTTGTGAGTGTAAAAATACTGTTAAAGTAAATTACTATGCTTGCATAACATAAATGTCGTTCTATATTTGCAGTGCAAAAGCGAGTGGTTTCCTTTTGCGACTTTAAAAAGAGAGATTTTCATAATTTAAAGTTTTGGTTGGTTAATAAAAAAAGAACTCGATCTTCGGATCGAGTTTTTTTTTGCTCTGTATTTACGACCACCAAAAAAAAGACTGTCAAAAATATATTGACAGCCTTTTACAATCATTCAATCGTTAATACTATTAAACTGGCAATTGTATTGTTGGACAAAATCTAGTTGGGCCAGATCCACAGCCATTATTTGTTGGGCCACAACCAGCACATGTATTTGCACACGTATTTGCACATGTAGCCGCTTCTGTTGGGCAACACGAGTTTCCGTGACATGTAATTGTTCCTCCTCCATTAAGTTGATCTTGTGTTAGTTGAGAAATAGTAGATTTTCTAATTTCTAACTTTTGAAATTTTTGTTTTTTCATGATTCATAAAATTTTGAAATAATTCCTACTCTATAAGCTTTTCGGATTCCGCTATGTAAAAAAGCAACTGTTCGTAATTTGATGTGTTTGATTGAAATAAAAAATTGACATAGTTAAAACTACAGGGTAGTCTTAATTGCTTTTTTATATTTAATAAAATTACCTAACATTACGCTGGACAATATCTTGTTTCTGGACAGATATCTGTCGGAGATATTGTTCCACATGTAAACTGGCATGTATTACCACACGTATTGGCACACGTATTTGCACAAGTAGCCGCTTCTGTTGGACAACACGAGTTTCCGTGACATGTAATTGTTCCTCCTCCATTGAGTTGATCTTGTGTTAATTGAGAAATAGTAGACTTTTTAATTCCCAACTTTTGAAATTTTTGTTTTTTCATGATTAATAAATTTTTGAATTGATTCCTACTCTATAAGCTTTTCAGATTCCGCTATGTAAAAAGGCAACTGTTCGTAATTTTGATTGATGAGAAAAAAATTATAAATGGTATCTAATTGTGATAGTTACTTTTTTTAATATTTGATGATTCAATTGTTGGCTATTTTTTAAAAAGTACATTGATTTGCGGCGTTGTTACATTCGGTAGCAATACGTGACAATCGTCTATTAAATTCTGGAGAATTCCCAATACCTTTGGCAACATCAACAATACCTCTTGCATTTAAAATAGTGGTCCAGTAAATTCCTCCAGCTACGTCAGGTTCTCGTAATAACAAACCTCTGTAAGCGATATATACTTTCTTCTTTATTTGGTTGCTTGTAATATTATTTCTGCTTAAAAAAGATAGATACCGAGAGTTCCATCGTTGATTTGCTTCTGCAGAAGTGATGAATCCTGCCGCCAGTCCTTCAAAACCTTGTGTTCTTCTGATATTAATCCAATAACTCACAACACTTGCATTTTCTGGACAACGTTCTAAGTATGATAAATACGCAAGTCGTACCACACAATGATCGTCTATGTTTCTATTTGGAATGTTTGGCGGACTAAAATCTGGAGTGTATGGAATTCTTCCTTCAATACTTTTACTAGCAGTAACCGTTTCTTCTGGTTCGGATGTTAATTCCTCTGTTTGACAACCAATAAGATATAATGATCCTACAATCATGGAAAGGACGAGCACAAAATAGCGAGCTTTAAAAATTAGTTTTTTCATAGATATTTATTTTTTTTGAATTGATTCCTACTTTGTTAAGGCTTTTCGGATGCTACCTATCTCGATCAAGACAACTCAAAGTTATGTAGCACTATTTCTGAAAACAAACGAAGTATTTTCAGATTTATAAATTTGTGTAAATGCAATCTTCACACACAAAAAAACCATCTGCGTTTAGCACACAGATGGTTTCGTTTTTTGAAGTGTATTGTTTTATTCTTTAATAATAGTTTTGACTTGCGTAAATGTTCCTTGTTGTATTGTACAGAAGTACATTCCTTTCGGCAAATTAGAAGTATCTAAGTTGTAACGTGTTTTATTTGCATTCTTTGTAAAATTAGTCAAGCTATGTTCGCTAACTTTCAATCCTTTGTCATTAAAAATAGCTACTTGTAATGGCATAGTTGGTGCAGATGGATTTTCTGTTCCATTTTCGGTAAATTCAATTGTCAAATAATTAACGCTTGGATTTGGATACGTTGTCACAGCAGCATTTCTGCCACTTGGCGCAGGATGAGCAGCGTTTACAAATATTATTTTCTTAAAATGAACTGAGTTATCCTCATTTCCTTCAAGATAATCTTGTCGAGTTTTATACCTTAATAATTCAATGGTAACCTGATAAACAGTTGGACGCATATAGTAGACTACTTTCGCTACGTGAGGATAGTCATTTGACGAAAAAAGTTTGGAAACTTCCCCCTTTTTCTTTCTCACTGGCGGAATAATGACTGGAGCAGTTGCACCCAGCAGTGGGTCTGGAAGTGTAATAGGTGCATTAGAACCTATTGGTAAAAAATAACAGCTCAACCAGAAAAATCCATCACTATGGAGATCTGATTTATACTCCAGACTAATATTGTAATTAATAAAGTCATGCCTGTAATCTATATTGTGATTATCTTCAGTAAGTAATTCAAATGTTTGCCCTGACGGACCATCTTCAATCGTAAGTGTCAAATCAATTTGATTTTCAACTTCCGCAAATGAGTACATGTCTTGTGCGTTTATTTTTATCATAAAAAATAAACAGAATGTGGTAAGTGTGTAAATTTTTAATTTCATAACAATCGAGTTTTTTGATTATACTCTAGTAAAGTATGAATATTTAAATGTTCGCTACAAAGGGTAACTGTTCATATTTATAAATTTAAACAAAATAAGTACGTTAATTCTTAATTTTTTTAACATAATACGAAGGATTTAGCCCAGTTTTGTTTTTAAACTCCTTAATAAAGGTGGTGGCACTTTTATATCCTATTTCTGTAGAAATTGCATGAATTGTATACGATCGAAAGACAGCATCTTCTTTAAGCTTTACCAAAACATAGTCAATTCTGAGTTTATTTAAGTATTGACTAAATGATTGTTTTTCAACCGCATTTAACGCTTGTGACAAATAGGTTGTATTTGTGTTTAATAATTTTGCTGTATTGTGTAATGTAGCATCTTGCGAAAGGAAAAATTGTGTTTCTTCTAAATCGTGTAATTTTTCGAGAATGAGTTTGGCTTTTTCATCTTTAATTTTTGAAACTTGCGATACTTCTTTAGACTTTTTCGACGCTTTATCCTTTGAAATGTCTTCAATAATGGCTAAAAACTTTTGTTCGTTTAACTTGGTTTTTTTGTGATATGATAAAAAAACGAAAAGCACAATCAATAACAAGATGGCCGAAATGAACAAAATAATTCGTTTGTCCACTAAGCTTTGCGTTTTTTCATTTTCTAACTTCTCATTTTTCATTTTCTGTTCATTCATATCATCTTCAAACAAAATTTCTTTGGCTAATGATTTTCGCTTATTCTTTGCGTCACTAACTTCTTTTTGTTTATGTAAATAAAATATTTGCTTTTCTTTATCTCCTAAAATTTTGGAAATATCAATAGCCAATTCATACATTTCTACGGTCTTGTCAGTATTTGTTTGATTGCCAATACGTTCAAAATTACTATCTAACAGCGCCAGCGCTTCATCGTATCTTTCTAGTTTATCATAATTTTTGGCGATAAAATAATTCGCAATAAATTTATTATTCTCCAAATCACTAAAATCACGCAACATATACTTTCCATCTTTCAAAAAACCGAGTGATTTATCGTAGCGTCCTTTTTTATAATAAATATGACCCAAGTTAATATTGAAATAAGCTTCGTGCTTTTCATCTTTTTTCTCTTTACTAAACCGAATTCCTTCGTTATTAATTTGTTCGGCTTCTTCAAGTCTGTTCAATTCAGAAAGTGCTAATCCTTTCCCTAAAGTGGCACTCAAATACGTTTCATCATATTGTGAAAAAGTAGTGCTATCTTCCTCTTTCATAATTGTTAACACGTTATTAAAATCTTTTAAGGCATCTTCAAACCGACGTAATTTTAAACGTGTATTTGCAATATTTGTCAGGCATAATATCTCATAAGGAGAATCTTCTATAAGGTTTGATAATCTTTTTGCAGACAAATACGATTCAAGAGCTTCATCGTAATTTCCTATGACATACAAAGAGCTTCCTAATAGTGAATAACTAGAAATTCCTTGAAGCGTATCTTGTAATTTAGTTGCCAGTTTTACAGACAAACTTCCATAGCGTATAGCTTCATTATAATCAGATTTTAAATAATACATATACGTCATTTGAAAACTAGAAAAATATTGAATTTCATAATCGTTTTCTTTTTTCCCTCTTTGTAAATAAGAATTGCAGTAAGCCAAGCCCAAAATAGTATCTTTTTTCTCTTGGAAAGTATCTACAATCAACTCTTCAATCGCATCTATAGAGTCAGATTCCGAAATAAACAATTGCATCGCTTGAGAAATTGAGACATTTGGTTTTTGGTTAGACTCTTGTGCTGTTGCGCTGTAAGAAAAAAATGTAAAAGCACTCAGTATACTAATGTATAATGCCTGAACTCGAATCGTTGGTAGTGTGCAATAAATGCTTGTAATCATAACATAGGTTTGTAAGAAGTCGGCTCATAAAGTAATCAGAAATATACAATATATTCTTGAATCATATATTTGTTAACTGTTATTTTTTTTATAGTTTACAGCTTGTCGTATGAAAATCAAGGATTTTAAAATTCTGATGATGTACAAAGGTGAAAACAGTAAAAAAGACAGGTCATTTTATAGTAAATATTAATTTCTACGCTTTTTTTTGGAATAGTAATTGCGTTACAACAATAAATTAACAAAAAGTAACAAGTATTTTATTATTTTTACAAACCTTTACATCAAACATGAAACGTACATTTACTATACTATGCTTGCTGGTATGCATTGCATCACAAGCGCAACAAAAAAATAATGCATTCAAATCTGGCGAATGGTTCAAATTTAGAATCCACTACGGAATCATAAACGCGAGTTATGCCACACTAGAAGTTAAAGACGAATATCTTAATGGGAAAAGTGTATTTCATGTCGTTGGAAAAGGAAAAACGACAGGATTTGCAAGTTGGTTTTTCAAAGTAGACGACAATTACGAAAGCTACTTTGACAAAGAAACTGGCACGCCATACAAATTCATCAGAAAAATTGATGAAGGCGGACACACAAAAGATATTGAAATTGACTTCAATTACAACAAGCAAAAAGCTGTAGTTAACAACAAAAAACACAACACAAAAAAGGAGTACAACATAGAAAAAGATGTGCAAGACATGGTTTCGGCGTTTTATTACTTGCGAAACAATTATGATGTTTCAGACATTAAAGTAGGAGAAGAAATTGTGTTGAATATGTTTTTTGACAAAGAAAACTTCAAATTCAAGCTAAAATACTTAGGAGAAGAAGTAATGCGTACCAAATTTGGAAAAGTTGCTTGTCTAAAATTTAGACCGTACGTACAAGCTGGACGTGTTTTTAAGGAAAATGAAAGTTTAACATTATGGGTTTCTAATGATGAAAACAAAATTCCAATTCGTATCAAAGCGAAACTTGCTGTAGGTTCATTAAAAGCAGATTTAGATGCATTCAAAGGATTAAAGCATCCTTTCAAAATAATAGTAGATTAAAGAAATATGGAAATTCCACCAGAAATTGCGGAACGAATTGAAAAATTAGACAAGAAATACACAAATTCTGGGCAAGACTTAGGCTCATATCTTGACGGCTTATTGCATCAACGATATTTAACCTATTGGGAATACATTCACTTAGATACCTTACTC
This sequence comes from Kordia sp., assembly GCF_965283645.1. Classification (GTDB taxonomy): domain Bacteria; phylum Bacteroidota; class Bacteroidia; order Flavobacteriales; family Flavobacteriaceae; genus Kordia. The sequence continues at coordinate 3,511,331 of NZ_CBDIPG010000001.1, forward strand.
AGTTTACAAATACCACGCACGTTTTTTCCTGATGAAGAAATCTTCATTATGTATCATCAAATCACTGAATTATACTTCAAACTCATCATTCATGAGCAAAAGCAACTCATTGATGACAAACACCAAACGGCAGCATTTTTTACACAACGCATTCATCGAATCAACAATTATTTCAAAGCATTAATATCTTCTTTCGAAATCATGATTAATGGTATGGAAAAAGAACAATTCTTAAACTATCGAATGTCGTTGTTGCCAGCTAGCGGGTTTCAATCCGCACAATACAGAATGATTGAATTGTATGCAACACCACTAGAAAACTTAGTGCATTATTCAGTACGAGATCAATTTTCAGTAGAAAACACCTTAGACGATTTATACGAAAACATCTATTGGAAAAAAGGTGCAACAGATAGTGAAACAGGAGAAAAAACACTTACGTTAAAACAATTTGAATACAGATATACGCCACGTTTCATGCGAATTGCCAATGAAGTTAAAATGAGCACAATATATCACCGTTATTTAGCGTTGCCTTCAGAAGTAAAACAAAACAAAAATTTAATTTCAGCATTAAAAAGTCTAGATTTAAACGCAAATGTCAATTGGCCATTAATGCATATGGGATCAGCATATCGCTACTTAAGACGTGAAAAAAAGACTATTGAAGCAACTGGTGGAACAAATTGGAGAGAATATTTACCGCCAAGTTTTCAGAAAGTCATCTTTTTTCCAGAAATTTGGAGCGAAAATGAAAAAAATGACTGGGGAAAAGAATGGGTAGACCATATCTTCAATACAGAAAGGAAACAATGAGAATAGGGAAAATTTTACTGCTTACACTACTGTTAATAGGTTTCAACGCATGTAAAGAAACCAAAGAGGAACCAAAAGAAACGGTACAGATAGAAGCGCCAGCTCCTGACCCGATGGAATTCGGATTTCACTTAAATGACTACGTTGTTGTAAAAGATACGGTGCGAAATGGAGATAGCTTTGGGAAAATTCTTGAAAAAAACAACATTGGCTACGGAACTGTTTTCAATATTGTAGAACAAACAAAAGACACATTTGATATCAGTAGAATTACTGCTGGAAAACCATATACACTATTATGTACAAAAGATGATTCGCTTCAACGACCAGAATGTTTCATATACCAACCAAATAGTATTGATTATGTGGTGATAAAATTTAAAGACTCAATCAATGCGTATACGGAAAGTAAACCTGTCAAAATAGTAGAAAAAGAAACATCAGGTGTTATTACAAGTTCGTTATCGGGTGCAATTGACGAAGCTGGCTTAAGTCAAAAATTAGTAGGTGAAATGTCTGATATTTATGCATGGACAATTGATTTCTTTCGTTTGCAAAAAGGAGATCAATACAAGCTTATTTATACCGAAAAATATATAAATGATACCACTTTCGTGGGAATTGAAAAAATAAAAGCGGCATACTTCAAACACAACGACGAACCATTTTATGCCTTTGAATTTGAAACCGATAGCGTAAAACAAATTGTAGATTACTATGATGAAAATGCTAAAAACTTACGTCGTGCATTCCTAAAAGCACCTTTAATTTTTAAAAATATCCGTATCACATCACGATACAACTTACGAAGACGCATCAAACTATACGGAAACAGAATTAGAGCGCACAAAGGAACAGACTTTGCCGCACCACGCGGAACACCAATTATTTCCACAGCCAATGGCGTTGTGGTTGAATCTGCGCGTAGAGGCGGAAACGGAAACTACGTAAAAGTAAAACACAACAGTACCTACACAACACAATACTTACACATGAAAAAGCGTAAAGTAAAAGTAGGCGACTTTGTAAAACAAGGAGACGTAATTGGTTGGGTTGGAATGACAGGAAACACTTCTGGTCCGCATGTATGTTATCGTTTCTGGAAAAATGGAAAACAAGTAGATCCATTCAAACAAAAACTACCCGACGCCGATCCTATTGATGCAACACTAAAAGCATCCTATTTAGAACACATTAAACCGTTAAAAACTCAAATTGACGGCATTGAAGAAGTACCGCTTCCACCACAAGATATTATAGAACAAGCACCAATAACTGCTATAAACTAAAACTCATGTTAACAAACATAAATCCCACAGAAACTGAAGTTTGGAATAAACTTCAGGAGCATTTCTATGCAACGAAATCGTTTGCGTTAAAAGAATATTTTAAAACTGATACCGAAAGAGCCAATCGTTTTTCAATTCAATGGAAAGATTTCTACGTAGATTATTCTAAAAATCGAATCTCACAAGAAACGATGGATTTATTGTTAGAATTAGCTGATGAAGTAAATTTAAAAGAAAACATTCAAAAATACTTCGATGGCGATAGTATTAATGAAACAGAAGGAAGAGCTGTGTTACATACCGCTTTGCGCGAAAAAGAAAATGCTAAAGTTGATGTAGACGGAAAAAATATCATTCCTGAAATATATGAAGTAAAAGAAAAAATAAAACAATTCTCAGAAGCAGTCATTTCTGGAAGCAAAAAAGGACACACAGGAAAAGCTTTTACAGATGTTGTAAACATTGGTATTGGTGGTTCAGATTTAGGTCCGGCAATGGTAACAGAAGCATTACTGCACTACAAAAATCATTTAAATGTACATTTTGTATCCAATGTAGATGGCGATCATGTACAAGAAGTAATTAAAAATTTAAACCCAGAAACTACTTTATTTGTCATTGTTTCTAAAACATTTACTACACAAGAAACGTTGACAAATGCAATGACGATCAGAAAATGGTTTCTATCGCATGCGTCTGAAGAAGCAGTAGCAAAACACTTTGTGGCAGTATCTACAAATTTGGAAAAAATAAACGAATTCGGAATTGCTTCTGAAAACGTATTTCCTATGTGGAATTGGGTTGGCGGACGTTTTTCATTATGGAGCGCCGTTGGTTTATCTATTAGTTTGGCAACAGGTTATGACAACTTTGACAAACTATTAGCAGGCGCGCATGATATGGACGAACATTTTAAAACAGCTTCGTTTGATGAAAATATTCCTGTAGTTTTAGCATTGCTAAGTATATGGTATAACAATTTTTATGGAGCCGAAAGTGAAGCCATCATTCCATATACACAATACTTACATCGTTTTGCGGCATACTTGCAACAAGGAATCATGGAAAGTAATGGTAAAAGTGTAGACAGAAAAGGAAATCGTGTCAATTACGAAACAGGAACACTTATTTGGGGTGAACCTGGGACAAATTCGCAACATGCATTTTTTCAACTCATTCATCAAGGTACAAAATTGATTCCTGCGGATTTCATTGGCTATGTACATTCATTAAAAACGAATGTAGACCATCATGAAAAATTAATGGCTAACTTCTTTGCACAAACAGAAGCATTACTAAACGGAAAAACTAAAGAAGAAGTTAATGCTGAGCTTACCGCAAAAGGTATGCAAGCTTCTGAGATAGAAAAATTACTTCCATATAAAATATTTGAAGGAAACAAACCTACAAACACCATCTTAATAGACAAACTAACACCTGAAAGTTTAGGTGCATTAATTGCACTATATGAACACAAAATATTTGTACAAGGTGTTATTTGGAATATATTTAGTTACGATCAATGGGGAGTTGAGCTTGGAAAACAACTCGCAACTAAAATTTTAACTGACATTAAGAGTCCTGAAATTACGGAACACGACAGTTCAACTTCAAATCTTTTGAGATTCTTTAAAGAAAAGAGAAAATAAGTGTTAATAATTTAGTTTATATCTTAATTTACCACAAAACAATCAAATAAGTTAAAAGTGTATTTTTGAAGAAATGTTAAAATATTTAACATTCGCTTAATGTATGCATGCACAATAAATACGATTTTTGCGGCATTAAATAAACTAATAAAACTTATGAAAACAATTTACAATTTGTTTCTAGTAGTGGCGATGTTCTTTGCAACATCAACTGCTTTTTCTCAAGGAACAATTACAGGTACAGTAGTAGATGGAGACCTTGGTCCATTACCAGGTGCAAGTGTAGTTGTGAAAGGAACAAAAAATGGAGCATCAACCGACTTTGATGGGAAATTTAAATTAAACGTAACAACAGCTACGGGTACAATTGAAGTATCATACGTAGGGTTTGGAACTAAAACTGTTACATTCAACGTAACTGGTGGAACAAAAGATCTAGGAACTATTACGTTAGTTTCAGACAATTCATTAGATGAGGTAGTAATTGTTGGTGTAGTTGATATCGCGAAAGAGCGTGAAACTCCTGTTGCAGTTTCTACGATTAAAGCTGAAGAAATTGTTGAAAGATTAGGTAACCAAGAACTTCCTGAATTATTAAACGCTACACCTTCTGTATATGCTACAAAATCTGGTGGTGGATTTGGAGATTCAAGAATCAACATTCGTGGATTTGACCAAAGAAATACTGCGGTATTGATTAATGGTGTTCCTGTAAACGACATGGAAAACGGAGCTGTTTTCTGGAGTAACTGGACTGGTTTGGCTGATGTTGCTTCTGCAATTCAAGTACAAAGAGGTTTAGGTTCTTCTAAATTAGCGATCTCATCTGTTGGTGGTACATTAAACATTGTAACAAAAACCACAGAAAGAAACGAAGGTGGATTTGTTGGAACTACATTAGGTAACGATAACTACTTAAAAACCATTGCTTCTTACTCGACAGGAAGAATGGACAACGGATTTGCATTCACTGGATTATTTAGTAGAACTGCTGGAGACGGATACATTAACGGAACATCTTTTACAGGATACAACTATTTCTTAGGATTTGGATGGACTGATGAAAATAGAAAACACGATATTCAGTTTAGTGTAACTGGAGCACCACAAGAGCATGACCAAAGAACAACAAGTTTCTTTAACATGGCAACACTTGGCGACTACTTACAATATGGTAAAAAATATAACTACAACCACGGTACATTAAATGGTGAAGACTTTGGATGGAGAAAGAACTTCTATCACAAACCAGTAGTATCTTTAAACTGGGATTGGAATATTTCTGAAAAAACTAAATTATCTACATCATTATATGCTTCATGGGGACGTGGAGGAGGAACAGGAGATTTAGGTAGACTAAATGGAAGTTTCGCTAGTTCTAGTAAATTCAGAGATCCAAATACAGGAGTTGTGTTATGGGATAAAATCATAGCTTCAAACTCAGGAACGCCAACAACATTTGGTACGGACGCTCCTTTTGCAGCACAACCAGATTTCCAAACAGGAACTCAAATCGTTAACAATCCAAACATCAGTACAAGTGATTTACCTGGTGTTCAAAGAAGAAACGGATTTGTAAGAAGAGCTTCTATAAACTCTCATAACTGGTATGGAGTATTGGCAAACCTTAACACTGAATTAAACGAAACCTTAACGTTAGATGTTGGTCTTGATTTAAGAAGTTACAAAGGATTCCACTACAGAAGATTAGACAATTTATTAGGTGCTGACGGATATAGAGATAATGCAGATGTAAACAATCCGTTCATTATTCAATCAACTACATACAGTTCTAGTTTTTCTTCAATCGTAAATGTATTTAAAGACATTGATGATGAAAATAAAATTGACTACTACAACACAGGTTTAGTACGTTGGGCAGGAGTATTTGGACAATTAGAATATAAAAAAGAAGCAATCTCTGCTTTTGTTCAGTTTGGAGCATCTAACCAAGGGTTCAAAAGAGAAGATTTCTTTAACTACTTAAATTCAGATCCAAATCAAGTTACAGATTGGGAAAACATCTTAGGTGGAAACATTAAAGGTGGATTAAACTATAACATTGACGAAAATCATAACGTTTATGGTAACGTTGGATACTACTCTAAGCAGCCATTATTTGATGCAGTTTATGTTAATTTCCGAAATGAATTAAACACTGATTACAGAAACGAAAAAGTATTCGGAGCTGAATTAGGATACGGTTTCAAAAACGAAAACTTAAACGTAAGTGTAAACATATACAGAACTTCTTGGAATGATAGATTCATTACTGTAGCAAAAACATTTGATACACAAGGTGATGGTTTAGGTGGAGACAATACTGATAATAACGAAGATGATGATGTACAAGGAACAGCAAACATTAGTGGTGTTGAGCAAGTACACATGGGAGTTGAATTTGAAGCTACTTACAAGCCTACATCATACTTAACATTCAGAGGAATGACTTCTTTTGGAAACTGGGAATACAAAGGAAATCCTTCTGGAAACGCATTTGATGACAACCAAAACTTACTTGGACAAACAGAATTAGTTTTAGATGGAGTTAAAGTTGGTGATGCTGCACAAATGACCTCTAGATTAGCAGTAATTGTTGAGCCAGTTGAGCGTTTAAAATTTGATGTTGCTTGGTTTAGAGCTGACAACTTATACGCAAACTTTAACGCGGATGAATTTGCTGATACAGAAGATGATAACATTACAGTTGCTGATAATGGAGGAACACAATTAGAATTGCCAGCTTATAACTTATTTGATGCTGGAGTATCTTTCAAAATGTTAGTTGGAAAAGAAAAAAGTAACTCAATCAACTTCCGATTGAACATCAATAACTTATTTGATACAGAATACATTGCTGAATCAGCGACAAATGATCCTGCTGACTCAGATCCTGCAAATAATTATGATGGCGTTAACGTAAGTAACAAAGTATTCTTCGGATTTGGAAGAACGTGGAACTTTAGTGTACGTTACAACTTCTAAGCAATTAGAAAATATATAAATACAAAAGCCCTGCTGAACTAACTCAGCAGGGCTTTTTGTTTCATAAAAATAAGTACCTTTGTATATCAACTAAAAATAAACTTATGTACAGTACTATAAAAATGTTGCATTCTTATTGGGCATACTTTGTCCTTCTAATACTAATTGTAGCGGTAGCTAACGCAATTATAGGGTTTGCTTCAGGTAAAAAATTCGTCTCCAAAGATTTACGCATTTCGTTATTTGCGCTCATCTTTACACATTTACAATTACTAATAGGGTTAATTCTCTATTTCACATCACCATTTGGTATGAGTATGATTTCCAATCGTGGAATGGGTGGTATGAGTGCTGCAGAACGTTTACTGGCGTTAGAACATCCTTTTGTCGGAATTCTTGCTATCATCTTTATCACAATAGGTTGGTCTAAACATAAAAAACAACAAACAGATAAAAGAGCTTTTGGTAAAATCGCTTTCTTTTACGGTTTAGGATTGCTATTAATACTATCCAGATTGCCTTGGAATCAGTGGTTAGGATTATAAAATACAAAACCATATAACACACAAAAATCCTCATCAATCACGATGAGGATTTTTTTGGTTTACAAATTACTCCGAATAAACATTAACGAAGTCGAAACATAAAACGAAACAAGTCTTACATCTATATTCTAACAGCGAAGCGGTCTTATATCTTTTGAAGTTATTCCCTGCTTTTCGTTATATCTTTTTTTGCCATATAGCAAAGCAAAAAAAGGATGCCACTGCAATCAGGACTAAAAAGCCACACAAATAAAATTTCAGTACAACAACATTCAATCTAAGCACAAAAAAAACCCTTATTAAGTACGATAAGGATTTTTTTTGTCATTTCTGCAAAAGCAGAAATCTATTTAATTTTACAATAGACTTTGTATTAGAAAGAATTAGTACTGCTTCTAACTGCGAAGCAATCTAACATCTAATAGCGAAGCGGTCTCATGTTTAAAAATTACTTTACTTCTTTAATCAAATGTACATACACAGGAAAATGGTCACTATACCCACCTGTATAACTTCCGCTAGAAAAACTTCTAAAAGGATAGCCTTTATAGCGTCCACGCTTGTTAGATAAATATGTTTTATTGTAAATTCCAGCTTTATAATATCTGTACTCTGAATAATCTTTTTCTAACAATGGCGCTGTAAATATAATCTGATCAAACAAATTCCAACCATCTCTATATGCCAAGGTTCCATTTCCGCTCTTTGCCATTCCTCCCATTGGGTTAAACAAATCTTTTCCGTTTGCTTCTTCACGATCATCTTTAGTTTTCAGTACATCTTTCATACTTGCGTTAAAAGGATCATCGTTCATATCGCCCAAAGTAAAAATCTTTGCATGCTTATCAACATCTTGCAACGAATCAATAATGCGTTTATTCAATTCGGCGGCTTTCACACGTTTTGGTCTACTTCTAGCTTCTCCACCACTACGTGATGGCCAGTGATTAACAATAATATGTATTTCTTCACCGTCTAGTACTCCTGAAACCAATAATTGATCACGGGTATAAACTCTTTTATCACCATTATATATAAACAATGGATGTTTTGAAAAGCTATGTGGTTGAAAAACGTCTTGCTTATACAACAAGCCTACGTCAATTCCACGTTTGTCTGGCGAATCGAAATGAATAATTCCATAATCGGAATCTTTCAACTGAGGATCATTTACCAAGTCTTCCAAAACTTTCTTATTCTCAACTTCGGCTACGCCTAAAATAGCAGGTGATGTTTTAGCAACATCATAGCCAATATCAGAAATAACACGTGCAAGTTTTGAAATCTTATCTTGATAAATCTTTGAACGATCTCTTTGAATTTCCATCATTGGACTCTTCTCGTCGTCTTTCAATGGGTCATTAATAGTATCAAACAAATTTTCTACATTATAAAATGCAATCGTTTGTACTTTAAATTGCTTTTTTTTCTGTGCCCAACCGTGGGTAAACGCTAATAAAAAAGCAAGAATTACTATGGACTTAAGGTTTTTCATTTAATAAATGTTATGTTATCTTAAACAATCTTTGCAAAAGCTAGACCAAAAGTAGTTATTAATTATAAAAAATGTACATTTGCGCGTCGTTATTAAAGATTTTTAAACTTAAATAATAATTAATTGCAAATTACAGTATGAAAAAACTTATTTTTTTATTTGGATTGCTATCAGTTTGGTTTGTCAGTGGACAAAACATAATTACAGGTAAAGTAATTGACGCCAACACAGATGACGCTGTCCAAAATGTTTTGGTTTCAGTTGCACGTAACAACAACAAAGAAGTTACTACGGATGCATCTGGAGTCTTTAAGTTAACAGATATTGCAGCGGGCGAAGTGGATGTAGTATTCACCAAAGATGGCTATTCAATTTTAAGAATGCCAGTAACCGTTATCGATGGTCAGGCAATTGACTTAGGTACAATTTTGTTAAAAAGATTCGTTCAAGAAGATGTTACACTAATATCTTTAACTGATGATGAATTAAATGATGATTCTACAGCAGCAGACAACATCTCAGGATTACTACAATCGTCAAGAGATATTTACTTAAGAACTGCAGCTTTTGAATTTGGCGCTACTTTCTTTAGAGTAAGAGGACTAGATTCTGAGAATGGAACAGTACTTATCAATGGTATTGAAATGAACAAACAGTTCAATGGAAGACCACAATGGAGTAACTGGGGAGGATTAAATGATGTCGTAAGAAATCAAGAACTTACAAATGGACTAAGTGCTAACGATTATACTTTCGGAGGAATTTTAGGAACAACAAACATTAACACAAGAGCTTCTCAATACAGAGAAGGTGGTAGAGTAACATACTCATCATCTGATAGAAGTTACACCAATAGAATTATGGCATCATATTCTTCTGGTTTACTTGAAAGTGGATGGGCGTATACGATTTCAGCAGGAAGAAGATGGGGAGATGAAGGTTTTAACGACGGTACTTTCTACGACGCAAATTCTTTATTAATTTCGGTTGAAAAGAAAATAAACGACAAACACAGCATTAACTTCACAGGAATCTATGCACCTAACAGAAGAGGACAATCCTCTGCAAATACGCAAGAAGTATTCGATCTTAAAGGAATTCGATATAACGATTTTTGGGGATATCAAGATGGAGAAAAGCGTAACTCAAGAGTGCGTAGAGTTGATGAGCCAATCTTAATGTTAAATCATACTTGGGACATTTCAGAAAAAACACGATTAAACACAAATATTGCCTACCAATTTGGAGAGCAAGGAAGAAGTCGTTTAGACTTTGGAGGAACTGATTTAGATGTGAGTGGATTTCCAATTGGAAGCGGTTTAAACCCAAGTCCAACGTATTACCAAAAATTACCAAGTTATTTTGCTAGAAACTTCCCAGGAGATCCTGCATTAGAATTTGGAGCGCAACAAGCATTTATAGAAGGTGGACAAATTGACTGGGTAGCTTTATACAGAGCAAATCAAAACAATCTTAGTGGAAATGCAGTAAACATTCTATTTGAAGATAGAAGTGATGATAAACAACTAACTGCAAATACAATTTTTAATACAGCTATTAATGATAATATTACATTAAATGCTGGTGCAACATTTACTTCATTAACATCAGAAAACTTTGCAGAAGTTACAGATTTATTAGGTGGAAGAGGATTTTTAGATGTTGATGGTTTTGCAAGCCAATTTGTTGATGATCTTTCTACACCAAACATATTTGAACCAAATGCGGTACAAAATGATTTAAGAAACCCAAACAGAGTGGTAACTGAAGGAGATCGTTTTCGTTACAATTTCGAAATTCAATCAAATACAATTGGAGGATTTGCACAAGCACAATTCAAATACAAAAAAGTAGATTTCTTTGTAGCTGCTAGTGTAAAAAACACAACATACCAACGTACAGGTTTATATCAAAATGGTAGTTTTGTCAACAACTCTTTTGGAGAAGGTGAAAAAATATCATTTACAGGTATAGGAGCAAAAGCAGGATTTACCTATAAACTAACAGGTCGTCACGTATTTGACTTCAATGGTGGATACATTACAAAAGCACCATCAATTCGTAACACGTACTCTAACTCAAGAGAAAACCATAACATTGTACCAAACATTACGGAAGAAAAAATTACGTCATTTGATGCAAGTTATATTTACAGATCTCCAATTGTAAAAGCACGTTTAACAGGATATTATACTAAAATACAAGATGCAAACGAAATTTCTTTCTTCTATGCAGATGGAATTTTTGCAAGTGTTGACGGTGAGACAGTAAACACAAATACTAATGGACAGGCTTTTATTCAAGAAATTTTACAAGGTGTTGACAAAAGACACATTGGTGGAGAACTTGGAATTGAAGTACAAGCTACTTCAACCATTAAATTAAAAGGTGTAGCGTCTTTAGGTCAATATACATATGACAACAATCCTGATTTATATATATCTTCTGAAAACTTCGGAGGAGTTAATCTTGGAGCAGGTGAAGGAGTTCTTCCTTTAGGAGAAACCAATTTAGAAAACTATAGAGTTGCTGGTGGACCGCAAAGAGCGTTCTCAGCAGGATTTGAATACAGAGATCCTGATTATTGGTGGTTTGGAGCTACAACAAATTTCTTTTCTAATGCTTACATCGACATAAGCCCATTACAAAGAAGTAGTAACTTCTATACTGATTTTTCTGATGGTCAAGTATTCAATGATTATGATCCAGAAGTAGCACGTGAGTTATTAAGACAAGAACAATTTGATGATTACATGCTTGTAAACCTAGTAGGAGGAAAATCTTGGAAACTAGGAGATTACTTTGTAGGTTTCTTTGCAAGTATCAACAATGTATTTGACAAAGAATACAAAACTGGAGGATTTGAACAAGGAAGAAATGCTAACTTCAGAGAATTAAGAGACGATTCGGCACTAGAAACAAGAGTATTTGGTAACAGATACTGGTATGGTAGAGGAAGAACATATTTCTTAAACCTATATTTTAGATTTTAATAAAACATAAATTAAAGATTGCGTAACTTTAAGTTGTGCACAAAACAATATAAATTCAAACAAATGAAAGCAAATAAAATTTTTAGTTTAATAGCTACCTTAGGAATTATGGGATTAGTTATTACTTCTTGTGTTCAAGACGATGAATTTGCAATTCCAACAGGAACAACTACAGTTGATCCAGGATTAACGGCAAACGCTACTTTTAACAATATGGTAGCAAGATACCAACAAGCAGTAGCAAGTGGTGATGATATCGCTACAATTGCGCTTGATGAAAATGAAATTATTATTGAAGGATATGTAGTATCTAATGATAAAGCTGGAAACTTCTTTGAAGAATTAGTAATCCAAAACAAAAAAGATGGATCTTCATCTGACGCAGATCCAAGATTAGGATTCCGTGTAGATATCAATCAATCTGCTTTATTTAATACCTACGAATTTGGTAGAAAAGTTTATATCAAAATGAACGGTTTAGCTATCGGATTAGAGAATGGAGTATACGCTATTGGAAAACCTAACGGGAATGATATCGATCAAATTCAACCATTTGAATTAAATGATTTCGTAGTTCGTGGAACTGAAGTAGCTCAAATTACACCAAAGCTTACAACAGTTGGTGAATTAACGGAAGCGGATGAAAATACATTCATTCAATTACAAGATGCACAATTCCAATTAAACCAATTAGGATTATCATACGCAGGAGAAGCTTCTGATAGTTTTGACGGATTCAGAACTATTCAAGAATGTGCTGCTGGTGGATCAATTGCATTACAAACAAGTACATTTGCTGATTTCAAATCATTAACAATTGATGAGAAAAAAGGAAGCATTCAAGGAGTTTTTACAAGAGACTTTGGAGATGACACAAATGTATTAGTTATAAATACACTAGCAGACATCGACTTTACGGAAACAACACGTTGTGATCCAGATGTATTAAACTGTCAAGGACCAACTTCTTCAGCTACAACAGTTTTTGAGCAAGATTTTGAAACTATTACTAACGAAGCACAATTAGATGCTTTAGGGTGGACAAACGTAAACGTTTCAGGAGGTTCTGAGCGTTTTGAAGACGGTTCATTTAGTGGAGATAGATACATGGTAATATCTGCTTTTGGTACAGGAGAAGATCCTTTAGAAGCTTGGTTAGTAACGCCAGCAATCAACTTAGACGGAACAACTCAAGAAGAATTAACTTTTAATGTTTCTGCTAACTTTGAAACAGGAACAGTTTTAGAAGTATATGTTTCAACAGACTTTACTGGAGATCCAACAACAGCAGAATGGTCATTACTAGATGCTAACATTCCAGTTGGAGGAAGCGGATTTGGTAGCTTTGTACCATCTGATGTAAATATTTCTTGTTTAGATGGAGATGTATATATTGGATTTAAGTACTTAGGTGCTGCAGGTGGAGCTGAAACAAGATACCACATTGACGATGTAAAAGTAACAGGAATGTAAGATTCCGAAACTTATAAATGATAAAAAAGAGTGCTAGCAATAGCGCTCTTTTTTTGTTTAATTTTTTTAGATTCCAAGTTTCTTTATATTATTTTGACTGTTTAGTACAATTTTGGAGTGAATCATATTCGTTGAGTAACATTCTATTTTTACCATCTTTTCCCATTCTTTTTTGTAAATGATAGATAAAGGAACTTTTGTACCGTTATGAAAAGGAATTTCAATCACTTCTATATCACTATTTTCAATTTCCTTATAAGTTTTAGCTGGAGAAAGATTCCCTTTCTTAAAAGCGCTTATTTCATGATGATAACGATAGTTGCTTCTATGTGTAAATCTAGCTTTCAGTTTCAATCCACAAATCAGTATTGTTTGGACCAACCGGTGAAATTTCTTTATTGTTTTGGTAAAACTGATCGCTATTTTTGTCCATTCCAGCTCGACTGAAAATAATTGAACATTTCTACTTCTTTTCCTATTATTCCAGCTCTAAAGCATAAAATATTTGCGACATGATCAGTTGATGTTTTTAAATCATAAATCGTTTCTGAGCGCGAATATTGGTTTTTGTAAGTTGAAATTTATACAGCTTGTACATACGATACTCATTATAATTAGGAGAAAAAAGAAACTTGAGTTTCATTGAGCTTTTTAGGGTTGGTTGTTAAAAACATAAAATGCTAAATCGAAGTTTTACACAGTTTTCGAGATAGCATTTTATAATGAAAAAAAAGAATTGTATTTATTTATTGTGTGTCTACAGTATCGTTTCCACACAAAACTGTAAATGTATTTGTTGGTCTACTATTGGCATTTGCACAGGTACCAGATTGAGGAATAATTCCTCCTTTTATAGTACGCATGTGTGAAAGGTTTGCAATTTTAGAACTATTAAGGTTTAATTTTTGAGTAAAGTTTTTTAAAGTTTTCATGGTGTTTTTGTTTTGCGATTATGAAGTAAATGTATAGCAAAAAAGCACCCTATTTTAACACCTTTTCGTGGTATTTATAAATATCATTCTAAAAATTAGATTGTAACTAATTGTATATCAACTTGTTGTTTTGAATTATTGATTTTAACGTTGCTTTAACAAATTTGAGCTAAAAAGGCTTATTTTTTTGTGTTAAATGATAAAAAAAGGACTTTTTGGGTTGAAATGTACAGTTAATTTTAGATGCTTTTTTAATCTAAAAGAAACGTGAATTATCTTTTTTTAATACAGGGTTTGAAGAATTTTATATAGAGATTAAAATAACTCTGTTAGGTCTACTTATTTTCAATTATACTAAGTTTCCCATGTTTTACTTCTTTGTATGAAGCATAGATATCATCAAAATTTCTATTTATTTTCCATTCTGTATTAAATAGTAATGAAATGAAATCGCCAATATACGGTCTTGATTTTCTATACATTTTAGGAAACTTATATTCCATTCGTATAGTTAGTTTATCATTTTCTTTCGGTTGATAAAAATCAAAAACTAAATTTGAGTTGAGATAGTTAATTATAGAGTTTGCAGATAAACCATTGTTTAATGCTTCAGAGGAAGTAAGCGGGAAAAATGCTGTATCGTAAGGATTGTCTTCTACAGGCTGAATATATTCGAATAAACACCACTTTAGTATAGTTTCTTCATAGTCTTCCTTACGCAACTTGATTTTATTTCTCCTAGAGTTCTTATTGTGAATTAATTTTTTCTGAATTGTAGTCGTTTCGTTTTCTTCAATTTCAAAAATGATTTTTAACTCAGAGTTTAACACGTGCTACTTTTTTTAATTTTACGCAAAGCTACTACTTTTTCAACTTGCCTAGTATCTAAACGGTCTTGTATAAAAGTTTTCAGTGCTAGTGGTATGAAGTATTATGCTGTTTCCTTCAACTCCTGATTTTCAAGTTGTTTTAAGAAATACGATGGATGAATTCCTGTTTTTTTATGAAAAGCCACCGAAAATGATTGTGCGTTGTTAAACCCAACATCAATAGCAATTGCTTTTATTGTGTACGATCTAAACACTTTATTTTCTTTTAATTGTACGATGGCATAATCAATTCTAATTTCATTCATATAATTAGCAAAGTTCATTCCTTTAGTCATGTTAATGATTTTTGAAAGGTATGTACTATTTGTGTCTAACTCTTTTGCAAGTTTGGTAAGTGTATAACTCTTTTTGGCAAACCTATGATTCTTTTCAAACTTATCTAGTTTTATTAAAACGGCATCTATAATTTCTTTCGGAATTCCTACAGCATTTTTTGCGGCTACAGGCAATTTCTTAACCACTTCTTCTTTTTCCTCTTTATGCTTATGCTCATATTGTAACATAAGTGCATCAAAACGTTTTTTATACACTGCATTTCTGCGAGAAAAGTAAAAAATAGCTCCCAAAAGTAATACTGATATAATAATAAGAACCAGAATTGTTTTTCGTGATAAGAAGTTAGAATCTTCCAATTTTGTAATCAACTCTTCTTTTTTACTTAACAATGCTTCTTTCTCAGAAATCAATAAGGGCGTTTCATATTTGGTCACAATCTTTTTTCCTAAGTTTTGATAATCTTTCGAAATAATATCATCTACAGCTAATAATTTTTCAATGGCAGTCAATCGTGCCGCATCATCACCAGAAATTTTGTGTGCTGCGTTTAAAAGTTCATAAGCTTCTCTGGCTTGAAAAACAACTTTAGGATGTTGTTGATAAATGGAGTCTATCTTATATAAGTAGGGTAACGATTCGTTGTTTTTATGCTGTTTCTCTAAACATTTATATATGTATAAATAAGTAGACGATAAGGCTTTTTCATTAGTTTCAAAAAACGTAGCTGCTTTTTGTAAGCTATCTTTTCCTTTGGTATAATCTTCTTTTAGGTAGGAAGTAATTCCATGCGATAGCAAAAACCAAGGATATAAGTATTTATCTGGGTCTTCTAAACTGGCAACAATTCCACGTTGATGAACTACTTCGGCAGAATCTAAAAGTCTATTCTTATTATACGAATCTGCTAATGCGAATACCGATTTTAGGTATTGTTGTTTATCTCTTTTATGATAATCGTTTTTTGTAATAAAATCTAAATTCTCTTGAAAAATGGTTAAGGCTTCTTCTTTTTCATCACTTACATTCTTTAATAATCCTATATAATGTTTAATGGAAACCTGTTGTGCAATATTTTTAGATGTAATTGCTAAATCGTTTGCTATAGCAAAATTGTCCAGCGCTTCATTATATTTTGAATTGTAGTATAATTGAATTCCTTTTAATAAGTATCCTTTGCCTGGATAACCGTCAAGTTTTGCATTTTTAGACAATAAAATAATACTATCCGAATACGAAATTGCTGTTTTTGTATGACTATAATGTGTAATTAACAACTCATAACCTTCTACTATTTTGAGTAAATCGTTGTCTTTTTTTGCTTTTTTGAGGTATGATTTGACTGTAAGTAGGTTTTTTTCTGAATTCTCAGGCTTAGAAATGAAATCTGAATTAACTTTTTCGAAGTTATTTTCTTGAGAAAACGAGCTCGATATACCAAAAACGAAGAAAATAATGCTAAAAAATAGCATTACCATTGGAGTTTTTGTACGAGTAGGTCTTATAAATCTTAAAAAAATTGGTTTGTATATGCAAAAAATCATCACTTTTTCTCAATTTTTTTTTTAGAAATGAAAAAACATTCCCTTAAATGTCTTTTATGTAAAAAAATACAATCTAAAAAAGTAGGTTAATAAATACAGTTTTGATTCAATAAGTATAAAAATTCACTTTTAGTGCTTATTTATACTATAAAGATATCAAATTTTGAAAGAATAATGACACTTCTTTGTCATTCAAGTCTTTATGTGGGTTTAGGAGAAATTTAGAAAGGTGGTATTTATAAATCTCATGCTTGGATTTATAAATACCAAAACTAACCATTTGAAAATGTGAAAATTACATCATTATTTAGCCAGTGAGAATTTGTTGCAACAACCACTCTCAATCAGGTGAAATCCGAAAAACCTTAAATAGAGTAGGAAATCAAAACTTTATAAACTTTAACATTATGAAAAAATTAGTAAAATTAACAGGAGCATTAGCATTAGTAGCGTTTTTTGCAGGATCTGCAATTTCAACTTCAAACGCACAAGAAGTAACTATGGACGATTTACAAGTAATCGAAGTTGCTGATGTTGACGCATTATTAGTAGACAAAGATTGGGAATTAGTATCTAGCGAGTGGGTATGGAGAAGAACTGTTTCTGAAGCACCAGCTGAGCCAGCTTCACCTAGTACTGCTAACTAGTATTTATAAAAAAAGGGGACAAGGTTAGCCTTTGTCTCCTTTTTTTGACTTTTAATACAAACACCTTATCGTTTGTATATGTGTCCTTGGTTGCGAAATAGATGATTTACCAATCAAAAATTTCTTTACCAAGCTTTCTAACTACTAAAACAAAATATTATGAAAGCTTTAAAAATAGGGTTATTAGCATACTTAGTATTTCATTTATACACTTCATTAACAATCAATTTTTCAGGATATACTCAGTTTGATAATGAAGAATATGCGCACCGACTCAATCCATTTGGAAGATTTGTAGCTCAAAATATAGATGCATCAGCGCATCAACCAGATTTTGTAAAAGACATTATACATTTTCAATCTACATTTACAGGAACAAATAGAGGATATTCATTTTTCTCACCAAATGTATCTCGTTTCAATATGAAATTAGTTTTTATTGTTGATGGACAAGAAATGAGTATGCCGCTTAATACACAAGAATCCGTTTTAAAATTTGAAACAGCAAGTTATTTCTTCGAATCAAATTTTAGATATAAAAAAGTGAGAACAGATATTTTAAAATCATTTTCAAAATGGTATTTCGCAAGTAATCCAGCTATAGAAAAAATAGATGTGTATTTAGATATGTATCAATTTGACAATCTAACAAAAGTAAGAACAACTGGGTACAAAGTAAAGCATCAAAAGCTTTTAGGTTTTACAATTTCTAAAAAAGAACTTAAACAAAAAGAATCATGAAAACAATTATAGACAATTTCTTCTTTAAGAGTAATGAGAAGTTTCTGAATAGAAATAATATAATTATAGTAATTGGCGTTTTTTGTATCATTAATTTATTGATCATTTCCCCAGATATTTATGAAATATTTGCTTCTGATGGTTTGGTAGATGCTTCTATTAACAACAGCTTCCTTACGTTTTATCAGCCGCGTTTAGCATGGTTTACAAATCCATTGATGCATATTGGAATTCCAGAAAAAGCAGTCATTTTGGCAATATTGGCATTCTATCTAGTATCGTTAATGTCCGTATTATCTAAATACAAACCAGTGCTATTTT
Organism: Kordia sp.; assembly: GCF_965283645.1. Taxonomy (GTDB): domain Bacteria; phylum Bacteroidota; class Bacteroidia; order Flavobacteriales; family Flavobacteriaceae; genus Kordia. The sequence continues at coordinate 3,529,924 of NZ_CBDIPG010000001.1, forward strand.
CAATAATTGCTTGGTTTATTCACATAACGCTTGTAAACTCTAGTTATTTATTTTCATATGGAGCTGATTATTTTATCTCATTCTTATTGTTCTTTAACATCTTTTTAAATATTAGTACGGTTATACAAGAAGATAAAGGAAATGCATTGTATTCGTTTATTGTTCGATTTATGCAACTTCATTTATGCATCGTTTATTTCTTTGCTGGTTTTGGAAAAATTTTAGGAACCGATTGGCTCGATGGAAACGCTATGTGGTATGTATTAAATTCATTTATGCCAGAATCTGTAGATACAATGTTGAACTTTATAGAGTATCCAATTGTATTTCAAGTTTTGTCTTGGGCAGTATTGTTAGAATTGGTATATCCACTGCTTATTTTTATGCCTAAAGTAAGAAAATGGTTTTTGATAAAAATATTCTTCTTGCATATTGGTATTGCAATTATAATGCAGTTTTACACCTTTGGCATGATAATGATTTTATTAAATATTGTAGCATTTGGTCACTATATTAATTGGAAGTCGATTGCTAAAATGTTTAGGATCAATGGTTTATTGCTAAAAGAAAAGAAGTTGGCTTAATTTTATACAAAGTACATTGTATTACTATGTATTTTATGTATATTTGACATATGAATTCTGAATTTGTTCAAAAATGGCAGTCACAGGTTAAAAAAGGAACCTTAGCATTTATTCTTTTAAATGTATTAAAAGACAACGAGTTTTATGGATACGAATTAATGGAGCAAGTCCGAAAATTTACCACCATAGAAATTGCAGAAGGTACTTTATATCCTTTAATGAATCGATTAAAGAAAGAAGGTTTAGTAACTTCAAAATGGGTAGAGCAAGAATCAGGAATTCCAAGAAAGTATTATCAACTTACAGAAACGGGAACTGAGACTTTAACAGAAATGAGAGTGTATTGGAGTCGTTTGGAAACATCAATTCAAAAGCTAACGAAATGAAAAATATTGAATTCACAGATAAGTCGGCACAAAAAATATACGATAGTTATATCAGAAGAATTCGTAGAACCATTTCTGTACTCGGAAAAAGTGATAGAGAAGATGTATTGATGGAGTTTAACAGTCACATATACGAAGGCATTCAAAATATACATGAAGGAGAAGAAGTAGAAAAATTACTAAAAATAACACAAAGTTTAGGAGATCCGGAAGAGGTTTTAAAATCTTTGGTAGCGGAAAAAAAATTAAATCAAGCTACACGCACGTTCAATCCAATGCATATATTTCAAGCCATATTCTTGAATATAAAAAGTGGAATCATTTATACAGTATTTGCAATTTTGTACATATTTCTATTTGGTTTTGGAATCTTAATGATTTTTAAAATTATAAATCCAGCAGAAACTGGTTTGTTTTTCGAAAATGGAAAATTTTTAGCCTTAGGAAGAGTACGCACTACTGATGAAAATGTAACAGAAGTACTAGGAAACTGGTTTATTCCAGTAATGTTTTTTAGCGCATTAGTACTGTATATTATAATTACATTAATATTAAAAATCACTCGAAAGAAAAAAGAAGATTAACTTTTTTTACCCTATTACATAGTAATGCAAGGTAAGTAGTATAAAACATCACATTGTTAATCAAAATAAAAAGCAAAGCAAAAATGTTACCAATAAAAATCAAACATATTACCCTCTTATTTCTCATGATGCTCTCAGGATTGTGCTTAGCACAATCCAAGAGTATCCAGGGTAAGGTGATGGATACGCAAAAGATAGCTATTGACGGAGCTGCGGTTGTATTATATGACACTAAAAAGAGTATCATAACATATACGGTAACAAATGAATTTGGAGCATATACTTTGGAAGGTGACGTACAAGAAAACTATATTTTAGAAATCACACATATTTCATACCTAAAACAATCAAAAACAATTACAGCAAACGACATCTTACAATCACCAATAGTAATAGATGTTATTTTAGAAGAAAACAAAGCTTCTTTAGATGAAGTAATTATTATTTCAAGTAATGAAGTAAAAGATACCGTTCGGTTAGATTTAGACAAATTAAAATTATACGAAGATGCAAAACTGCAAGAAATTTTAGAAAAAATACCAAACTTCAGATTAAGTGATGACGGAACTATTATTTATAAAGGAAAGAATATTGATAAAATCTTAGTGAATAAAAAACCTTCATTTGAAAATCAAAATAGTATTGCGTTAGAAAGTATTGAAAAAAACATTATTGACGGTATTAGTGTAATCAATAATTACAATGATGAATTTACATTAGATTTTGATGAAAATGAAGAAACCGTATTAAATATTGATACAAAAGAAGATTTTAAAAATATCTTAAATGGCTCACTTGAAGGAAAAGCAGGATATCAAGATAAATATGAGTTCAAAGCAAAAGGGTTTTTATTCTCTAAAAACTTAAACGCATTCTTAACAAATAATACAAACAATATTGGTAAAACCACCATTACGTCTAACGAAATTAAAAGTATTTTTAAAGATGGATTGCCAATATCAGAATATCAAGAAGGCGTATTGGTAGGAAAGCTTTTTTCAACAAATGAAAACTTACAAAAAGACTTCTTCACAAGTACAAATCTTACACTAAGAAATCAGACACAACGTTTAAAAACTGCGGGTATATTTTACTACATTGCTCCCAACAGAGTTAATAGTATTGTTCAGAGTGCTAGCACATTAGATAATATTTCTTTGTTAAACACAATTGACGAAAACAAAGCAAAAACACAATCATTTCTTAGTGCAATTTCTATTGCGTATAAACTATCAAACAAATCAATACTTAGCTATAACTTAAATATTGATTATGTAAATAATAAAAACAAAAGTACCATTCAAAATGAATTGTTCGACAACGGAAATCCGAATGGCGTTAACACTACATTTTCAAACAACAATAACAATATATTTTCAGCATACCATCAATTGGGATATACCAGAAAGTTGCAAAAAAATATAATCTTAGAAGCAAAAGGAGCTTATTTTAGTGAAGGCACAAAGTTATTAAACAACTATTCTATTCAACAGAATATGTCAATTACAGACGCTGTTCAAAACTATAAATTTGATAAAAATCAGGCACAAGCAACAATAGGATTAAAGTACAAATATTCAGATGCTTTTATACCAACAATAACTGCAAACTATTACAGAACACAAGAAGAATTAAAAGATAGAAACTTAAATAATTCGTTGTTAATTAGAAGAGAACGAGATAGTTATCACGTAAATTTAGAAGTTACTGGTGATGGAATTGTAAAAGGACTAGATTATGATTTTACCATTGGGTTCAATTCATTCACAAACACACTTGTAACTAATACTATAGATAAAAGTGACACTTTTGTTCATGTTGATGCATCTATGAGTTATGAAAATAAGTTAAACAGATATCATGTTGGTTATGAGCGATTCAGAGATTTTAACAACATCTTTTCCGGAATTACTACCATTCAACCATTTAATAGTATTTGGAATGGAAACAATATGCTTCCGCTAGAATTTAACTCTTCGAGCTTGGTAGATGCAAGTTATAACTACAACAATATTTTTGATGGAGAAGCTTTTTCAGTAACAGCTTCATACGGAACAGAAAAAAATACATTACAAAGAAACTTTATAGCACAAGAAAATGGAATCTCAGAATTCAATTTATTCTTAGCGGATAAAACAAACACATTTAAAGTATCATCATACTATTCTAAAACACTAGCACCGCTAAGTTATCCAACAAAAATTGTAGTATCAGCAAGTTACAATCAAATAGAATATCCATCAATTATTGCGCAACAAGAAGTAGATGTTTTGACAAAAGTTTTTTCTCCAAGTTTACGATTACAAACAATTACGGATAATTTTTTCAATTTTGAATTCTCTTCAAGAATTTCTTTCAGTAGCGACGAAGTTGCCAACACAACCTACGATGCTACTTACACTAGAAACAGCTTTGCAGTACTAGTAAAAAACAAAAAATGGAACGGGAACATTACATTCTTATATGACAACAACCACATTAACAATGTAACCTATTCAAGAAAGAACTTAAATCTAGGTGTATCATACACAAAAAACAACATGGTTTTCAGTATGGAAGCTAGACATATTGGCGAATTGTTATCATTTTTTGAAAATGATGCATACAATTCTCAATTCATCATAAGCAATGGTATTACTAATACTATCGTAAACAACCAATCATTAAACTATATCATATTAGGAATCAAATTCAAACTTTAATATAACCATTTAAAAACTCAATATCATGAAAACAATTCAAATTTTAATCGCAATCTTCTTCGTAAGTATCACAGTAAATGTTAACGCACAAACGAAAGACAAAAACATCTTGAAAGTAAACTACACAACAGGATGTGTATCTGATTTCCTAGTAGGAATGTTAAAAAAACAAGTACAAGATCCAAGCGAACTTTCTAAAATGCTAACAAAAATGGAAGCATATAAAATTCACAGTAGCTTCTATCAAAATATCAAAACAAAAGAATCTTTCTTCATCATTGATTCTATCAGCGAAGTAGAAAACTTAGGAACTACGGGATATACGTACTACACCTACAGAAATGCAGACGGAAAACTACAAGGAAAAGAAATCTTTATGGGTAAAAAAATCAATTTCGAAGGAAAAGTAAGTGAATTAAATTGGAAAATTACAGATGAGCAAAAAGAAATCAACGGATATCAGTGTAAAAAAGCACACCTAGAAAAAAACCCAGCAATCTATGTTTGGTTCTCTCCAGAAATTCCAGTAAGTGGCGGACCATATGTATTTTACGGATTACCAGGATTGGTATTAGAATCTGACAACTACTTTGAATCTGTAAATGCAACTACAATTGGATATGAAAGCAAAGAAGTTTTCGAAAAGAAACTAGCAGAAGTAAAAGAAAAAATCACTTCAAAAAAAGCAATCACCTTAGCAGAAGTATTTGCTAAAAAAGAGAACTTCCAACGCATGATTTTAAAAGGAAAATAAAATAAAAAAATAGAACAACACTGAATATTCACTTTAATACACAACAACATGGAATTAGCTATCAATAATTTAACAAAAAAGTACGGCTCAAAAAAGTTAGGATTGAGTGACTATTCAATCAATATATCTTCCGGAATCTTAGGTTTATTAGGTCCAAATGGCGCAGGGAAATCAACGCTTATCAAAATGATTTCTTCTATCAGTAAACCAACTCAAGGAAGTATTTCTCTTAATGGAAATGATATTCTAAAATCGCCAAACTACATTCGTAAAATGTTAGGATATCTTCCACAAGATTTTGGTATATATCCAAACCTAAATGCTTTTGAATTTCTGTCGTACATGGCAGCAATGAAAGGTGTTGGTGGACGAGGATTGCGCGAACGAATAGAAAAACTATTAATGGAAGTAAATCTTATAGAATCGGCAAACAATCAACTAGGAACCTATTCTGGCGGAATGATTCAACGCATCGGAATTGCACAAGCATTGCTAAACGATCCGAAAGTGATCATTTTTGATGAACCAACTGTTGGTTTAGATCCAGAAGAACGGTTACGATTCAGAGATTTAATTTCAGATTTGGCAAATGACAGAATCATCATCTTATCATCACATATCGTATCAGACATTGAAACCATTGCCGATGAGGTTGCCATTATGAAACAAGGTTCACTCATTGTAAAAGATTCGCAAGAAGACATCATTCAACTAGCCGAAGGAAAAGTTTATGAAACGACGGTGAGCAAATCAAACATCAACAACTTTAAAAGCTATCATACAGTGGTAAGTTCATACAGAATGCAAGATAGTTTTAGAGTACGATACATTTCTGAAAATCCAAATATTGACGCAGAAAATGTAACAGCAACCTTAGAAGATGCATACATCTATTTAACCAAAAACTAATACCAATACTGCCATGTTTCAATTCAAAAATATCATCAAAGGAAATTATTTACAGTATGTACGAAGTTATTCGTTTCTTATTACTGTAGCACTCAGTGTATACATTGCGTTTAGCTTTGTGCCTTCACCAGAAGCAAATTACACAACTATTCGGTTAGGTTCATTTACAGGAGATTACAACACAGCTTGGATTGGTTTTGTGACGGCAATCATGTCTAGTACAATTCTATCATTAGTTGGTTTTTTCTTAATCAATGGAAGCATCCGAAAAGATATTGAAACACGAATTGGACACATTATTGGTACTACACGCATATCGAATACGGCGTACATCATTACAAAATTATTGAGTAACTTTTTAATACTATTTTCAATACTAATTATAGTATGTATAGTAAGCGTTATATTATCATTCCTTTACGGGAATGGACAAAGTTTTCAGCTGTTAGATTTTGTATTGCCGTATACAATTATTACCATACCAACACTATTTGTAGTAGCTAGTTTTTCGTTACTACTAGAAATTATATTTCCTAAAAAAACAATCTTACAATACGGAATATTCTTAGTAGGATTCTTTACAGTACTTTTTGCTTCCTCATCAGAAAATCAAGGCATATATGATGTATTCGGATTGCAATATCCAACAACAATTATAAGTGATCAAATCCAAGCATTGCATACAGGACAAGATACAGCGCTTGCTATCGGATTTATTTCTGGAGGAAGAAACATAGACAAAGTTGTAACTGTAGAAAGTATCTCATTTACACAATCGTACATATTTGGACGATTATTTTGGATAGGATTTGCTTTTATAGTAGCAATAATAAGTTCGTTATTCTTTCACAGATTCAACATCAAAGAACGATTAACAACACAAACAAAACCACAAGAAAAGTCAAACGGAAGAAGTGCCGATTTCCAACTTGGAAACATCACATCAGTTCCTGAATTTTCTTCACATCTATCACCATTAATTGGTGCAGAAATGCTCATGCTCATTCGTAAAAGTCCAAAATGGCTTTGGGGAATGTCGTTCTGTTTAATGGTTGCAATGGTATTTGTTCCACTCACATTTGCACATCACTACATGTTGCCATTGCTATGGTTTTTACAAGTTGGTGTTTGGTCAGATTTAGTAACAAAAGACATCGCATTCAGAACACACTACTTTACTGCATCATCATACCAACCTGTACAACGTTTATTCATCTCAAGAATCATTGCAGGTGTATGTATTGCACTATTTATTGCAATGCCGTTATTAGTACGATACATGGTAGAATTAGACTTTCATACCTTACTAAATATTACGCTTGGCGCGATATTTATCATCTTACTCTCTGTATTTTTTGGAACACTGACAAAATCAAAAAAACTATTCGAAATCGTGTTTTTCTTCCTCATCTATAGCAACATCAACTTGGTTTCGGTAACAGATTACTTTGGCGCGGTACACACATCAGTGAGTTACACAGGAATCATGGCAATACTAACCGCAGGATTATTTACTGGATCATACTTCTTAAAAAAACTAAGTTATGACTACTAAAAAATTAGATGAATTGATCGAACATCACCACATTGTAATTTACGATGGTGTTTGCGGATTTTGTGATGCTTCGATTCAATTCATTCTAGATCAAAAACCTTCAAACGAACTACGATTTGTATCATTTCAATCTGAAACGGGACAACAAATCATGGCAAAATTTAATCTAGAAATAAACTTAGATACCATCATCTTAATTGAAAAAGGAATCGTTCGCCAAAAGGCAAAAGCATTTTTAGGCATTCTAACACATGTAGAAAGTCCATATCGATTTGTAGGGTATTTTACCATCATTCCATCGTTTATAAGTAATGTATTTTATGATATAATCGCAAAATACAGATACAAAATCATGGGGAAAGTAGCACAATGCAGATTGCTCACGCCAACGGAACGCGCTTTCTTTTTGGAGTAATGGAATTCTAAAATGTTAAATGTTTGTCAGTGCGACGATCTTAAGAAATAATGAGTGAAAAGTGGAATTGCGAAGCGTAGCTTCAAGCATGAAGTGCAAAAATGAACGTTATCAAATTGGTTATTATAATAAGTTTTAATGTCTAAACAAAGAAAACAAAATCTACTTCAACTTCTCCCCAAACAACTGTCGTAACTTCGTTAATTTAGGCGTAATCACATAACTGCAATAACCTTGTTGTGGATTTGATCTATAATAATCTTGATGTTCAGCTTCGGCTTCATAAAAAGGTTCTAAGGCAGTAACTTCCGTTACAATTGGTTCCTCATAATAATCTGCCATTTGTTGCAATACAGCTTCGGCAATCGTACGTTGTTCTTCAGTATGATAAAAAATTACAGAACGATACTGTGTTCCCACATCAGCTCCTTGTCTATTTAATGTTGTAGGATCGTGTGTTGCCATAAACATAATCAGAATTTCTTCAAACGAAACAACATTCGCATCAAACGTTAACTGAATCACTTCCGCATGTCCAGTAAGTCCTGAACAAATCTCTCTATATGTAGGTTTCCCTGGAACTGTTCCGCCACTATAGCCAGAAATGACGGTTTTTACACCTTTTACTTCCTGAAAAACGGCTTCAGTACACCAAAAACATCCGCCACCAATTGTTGCTGTTTGTATATTTTTACCTTCCATAAATGTATAATACTATTCTTTTAGAGCAGTACAAAGATACTCATAAAACACATGAAATAATATCATGCAACTAAACTCATTTATCACAATTAGTCGAAATACGTTACAAAACTTAACTTTACATCTCTATACAAATGATACACAAAAACACTGTCAAAATTGTCACAAAATAATGTTGTTTTTTGTAGTATAAGACTAACAAAACCAAGAGTCTTGTCACAACTTTGTCAATTTTCTCTACATTCATCTATAAAAAGTATTCATTCATCGAAGGTTTGATGGTTATTGTCTAATATATAGGGTTTTATATGTCTGAGAATAGTATATTTGAACTTAACTTTTTTTCATGGTTAAAGTAATTTATTGGTTATAAATTATTTCCCTTATTACCCTAAGACCCCAAATAAGAATAACCAATTTTTGGTAAAAGAAAAGAGCTTCCGTAAGGAGGCTCTTTTTGATTAATGAAACTAGCTTTTGAAAAGCTTGCGAAAGCGCATTCAAAAGTGTAGTTGAATTAATTCCGCTGTAGAGCGGAATCTGCTAAAACATTTTGCTAATTCCCCATAACTTCAAAATTCATTATAACAACGTAATTTCTGAAAAGCTTGCGAAAGCGCATTCAAAAGTGTAGTTGAATTAATTCCGCTGTAGAGCGGAATCTGCTAAAACATTTTGTTAATTCCCCATAACTTCAAAGTTCATTATAACAACGTAATTTCTGAAAAGCTTGCGAAAGCGCATTCAAAAGTGTAGTTGAATTAATTCCGCTGTAGAGCGGAATCTGCTAAAACATTTTGCTAATTTCCTATAACTTCAAAATTCATTATAACAACGTAATTTCTGAAAAGCTTGCGAAAGCGCATTCAAAAGTGTAGTTGAATTAATTCCGCTGTAGAGCGGAATCTGCTAAAACATTTTGCTAATTCCCCATAACTTCAAAATTCATTATAACAACGTAATTTCTGAAAAGCTTGCGAAAGCGCATTCATAAGTGTAGTTGAATTAATTCCCCTGTAAAGGGGAATCTCAATATATTTTCCCGTTAGTTTTTTCGTTTTACTATCTTTTGTCTTGATACAAAAGAAACAAAAAATCAATTCCGCCCGCAGGAAATTGCTGCGCACCATTCAATCGCTAAGCTACATGCGTTGCGCTATCGCGCCGCACTTCCGCTTGCTTCTTCATTATTTCTTCGGACAGACGTAAGATATCATTGTAACTTTTTTCTTTTTGACTTCAGTATCTGAGCCCATAAAAGCTATAACGTTTATGTTTCTCAATGACCACAAATAATCTAACTTCTAACAGCGAAGCGGTCTAAAATCTAATAGTGAAACGGTCTAATTTACTAAAACAAAATACTGCCAAGGTTGTAATGTAATATCTTGTCCTTCTTTAAATATAACAGTATCACCATTTATATAGTTTGAAAAACTTCCTGTAAGTTCAATTTTAGTAATTACAGCTTCATTAGAAAGATTTGCAATATAATAGATAGCTTTTCCATCTTTCTCACGTTTAAAAGCTAATACTTTATCCTCTAGGCTTGTAGAAAGTTTAGTGTATGAGGCTGCATTTTTTCCACCATGCAATGCAACATGTGTGTTTTTCAAACTTCCCAACTTGTCTAACAATGGCCACATAGCTCCTTTTGTTTTTGGAATTTCATCTTTCTCAAAAAACTTCAAACGATGTTTCATATCATATTCCTGTCCAGAATAAATTAACGGCATTCCTGGAGCTACATAAATCAACGCTGTAAACGCTTCTCCAGCTTTACCCATGCGTTCTTCAATAGTTCCATTCCAAGAATTCTCATCGTGATTCGTTACAAAATTCATTAAAATATCATCTTCTTCATACAATGAATCAATCTGTTGCATACGTTTGTCCCAATCTGCAACCGTTTCTTCTCCTTTAGCTATATGATTCATTCGGTGATGTGTGTCCCAGCCATATGCCATATCAAATAAATTACCTTTCAATAATGCTGGTTCCCAAGCTTCTGCTAACATAAAAATATCTTTGGTAGCGCGTAATTGTGGAATGGCTTCTTCCCAAAAATCAGTCGGTACGGAACCTGCAACATCACAACGGAAACCATCAATGCCTTCGTCTGTAAGCCAATATTTCATGTCTTTAATCATGGCTTTGCGCAATGCTGCATTGTCATAATTCAAATCGGCAACATCTGCCCAGCCAACAGGAATTCCATCTTCATTCAACGGATCTGTAATTTCTCCTTTAGCATTTTTTGTATAAAATTCAGGATTTGTCTTTAACCACGTATGATCCCAACCGGTATGATTTGGAACCCAATCCAAAATCACATACATATCATTTTCATGTGCAGTTTTGACTAATTTTCTAAAATCGTCAATCGTTCCAAATTCAGGATTAATCTTAGTAAAATCAGAAACTGCATAGTAACTTCCTAAGTATTTCTTGCGTTCTTCAGGATCTTCAATTTTACTTGCAAAATCGCCGCCTGTAGCTTTACGTTTGGTTTCTGAAATAGGAAAAACAGGCATCAGCCAAATAATTTTTACACCTAATTGTCGTAACTGTGGAATATCTTTTGTGAACGCATCAAACGAACCTTCTTTTGAATATTGCCTAATATTTGCTTCGTAAATAACAGCGTTTTCCATCATGTCACTTGAAACTGTGGCAATTGCTTTTTCTTTCGTTTCAGGTGTTTTTTCAGCTTCTTTTTTTTCCGTTTTACACGAAATAAATAACAGCGTTGTGATTAAAAATAAAGTTAGTTTTTTCATTCTATGTTAGTTTATAAATGATATGTAAAATAAGTTTGGTTTTATAGTTTAATAACAATTTCTCGTTCTTTTTTAGTGTTCCAACGAATGTTGAATGTAACGGTTTGATTGTTTTTATTCCAATCAAATTTGACACGTCTTCCGCGAAATTTTATCTTTCTAGGTTTTTTGTTGATGTTATGAATAACTACTTGAATTTCTTTCGTACTAGTTGCATAATTTTTACCAGTTTCTGCTTCCAATTCAATTTCTAATTGATCTTTCTCAAACTCACTTTCAAACTCCAACAATTCATACATTCCTTTTTCGAAAGCATTTTTAGTTTCACCATCATCAATATACATTTCACGTTCACTTTTGGCACTACTTTTATCGTGATAATAATGAAGACTAAACACATTTGGATTATAATCTGCTGTGCTTTGCATCCGTGTTGCTATTGGAATAAAAGCACCAGCCCGAACATACACAGGAATTAAATTTTCTTGCGTAGTCACCATTTTCGTTTGTCCACCAAGTACCTTTTCATCTGTCTCAAAGTCAAACCAAACGGCATCTTTCGGAAAATAAACTTCTTTCGTTTGCACACTATCTTTTACAATTGGTGTGACTAAAAAATCGTTGCCCCATAAATATGTAGAAACATTAGTGTACAATGCTTTATTATCATCATCTTCAAAAAATAATGGACGCATTAACGGCGTTCCTTTTTGATTATTTTCAAAAGCAATCGTATAATTATACGGCAATAATTGATAACGCAATTCAATGGCTTGTTTGGCTAATTCTTTCGCTCTTGCGGAACGAAATACAGGTTCACTCGGAACTTCTTCTTGTGCATGTGGTCTGTAAATTGGTTGAAAAACGCCGTATTGCAACCAACGCGTGTATAAATTATCGTTCAAATTAGCGCCAGCAAAACCACCCAAATCAGAATGCATATAGCCTAAACCTTGCATGCCCATTTGAAGCGCAATTTCTGGTTGCGATTGCAATCCGCCCCAAGTTCTATTTACGTCGCCCGACCAAGGAATGAGTCCGTATCGTTGCGAACCCGAATAGCCTGCACGCATCAAAATAAACGGGCGCACATTCGGAAAATCCTTTGCATAGCCTTCATAAATTAATCGTGCCCAATCGTGTCCGTAACTATTGTGTTTTTCGTTGGCTGTTCCGGTATGGTGTAATAACTTTTCAGGATGCACTTCTGGTTCTCCTAAATCGCCCCAAATACCTGCAACACCTAGTTCTGCGAGTTCTTTATAAATTCCCCAAAACCATTTTTCTCCTTTCGGATTGTAAATATCAATCAAGCCCGTATTTCCAAAATAGAAATCGAATTTATAGGGTTTTCCCACAGAATCTTTGGCTAAAACGCCCAAGTTTGACGCTTCATACCAACGTTTTGAAGTTGTTAGCACAAACGGTTCTGTAATAAAAATTGTTTTCACACCTTGATCATTAAAATCTTTAATCATTTGCTTCGCATCAGGAAACGAATCTTTGTACACTTGTAAATTTCCCATCGTTCCTTTGATGTCTTTTCCAAACCAATACAAATCTAAAATCACAGCATCTACAGGAATTTTTTCATCTTTAAATGCTTTAATCGTAGCTTCAGTTTCTGCTTGCGAATGATAGCCAAATCGACTCGAAAAGTTTCCAAATGCCCAACGTGGAGGCAACGGTTGTTTTCCTGTCAAATCTGTATAATTATCAATCACATCAATCCAAGAATTGCCCGTAATTACTTGATACGTTTTACGTCCCGAAATGGTTTCGTACGTAAGTGTATTATCTTTTTTACTGTCTAAATCTAAATAACCAATTGGTGCATTGTCAAAATGAATGATATACACATTAGAAGACATCACAATTGGCAAGGTAAAATTCATCAATTCGGAACGTGTTTCATATCCATAATGCGCTCTGTTGTAGAGTTTCAGGCGATTTCCACGACGGTTCATGCCTAATGCTCGTGCGCCGCCGCCCATGAGAATTTCATCTTTTGTTACATTGAAATCAATAGCTTCGCCACCATCCACTTTTTGATAGCCGTTTTTCTCAGAAATGATGAGTTTTCCTTGATATTCGTAATTAATTTGAAATGGTAACACGGTAATTACAGCCGAAATTCCTTCTGTTTTAAATACAATTTGCTGTTTATCTTCCCAAAATTCAGTCTTTGGTATGGTAGGTTTCATTACAACCGCATGCGAATCATTTTGTGTAGTTTCTCCTTTCGGGATAAACGTCGTTTCAATAATTTCATCCGAATAGGCTTTTATATGATACGTTCCGTCCGTAACAGTTACAGTTAATGAAGCATTCGTTTCATCGTATGCAGTAACAGAAACTTGACGTTTGTAGTTTTGTGCAACTGAAAATTGCCAACACACACATGATATGAATAGTATTTTTAATAGTTTCATCGGTTAGTTCTTTTACAAATAATTTTTTTAATCAGTGTCAACTGCCCATTTAGGGTCTTTTAGCAAAAATGTAAACGGAATGTGCAATCGTTTTTGCCAAGAAATTTCCGAATGATCGGTGCCTTCAAAGAATACATTTTTATAATTGCTATCTGTATATCCTTTTTTCTTAAAAATTGCATCCACCGTTTCTGCATATTGCGGATAGTATTGATCTAAGGTTTTGTTTCCGTAATCAAAATAAAAACGATGTGTTTTTGGTGAAGGTACATGGTCACTCATATACGCAAAAAATGTATCTGGAATTGGATTATCTTCCATGGGCATTATACCAACCCAATGTGTCGAAATACACGCTGCGGCACTAAAAATTTCAGGATATTCGCACATGGCATACATCGAAATTAATCCGCCCATACTTGAACCCGCAACAAATGTATGTTCACGATCGGTTTTGGTTGCATACGTGTTGTCAATGTACGGTTTCAGTTCTTTGGTCAAGAATTTTAAATAATTATCTGCGTTGAATACTAAGCTAAAATTATTTGCTTCCGCTTTGGCGCGAATGTTCTTTTGTGTTTCCACATTTAAATAATCGAATGCTTTTTGCGGGAAATAATCTTGCCAACGAATTGCAGGAATATTGTATGGAGCAACCACAATAAAATCGATTACTGTTGCTTCATTCATTAATTTTGAAGCTACTTCGTCTACTTGCCATTCTTGCTTGTTCCAAGTGGTGTTTCCGTCGAACAAATTTTGTCCATCGTGCATGTATAAAACAGCATATTTTTTGTCTGTTGAATAATTTTCGGGCAACCAAACATCTACATTTCTTGGACGTATATATTCCGAAGGAAAGTCTGCTACACGCATGAGTTTTCCACCAGCTAATGTTGCTGTTTTTACTTCAGTAGCAATTGGTTTTTTAGTAGTTGGCTGAATTTTTACATGATCGGCAAATAGCCAAAGTATTGCTTTTTTAAATTCGCTTCGCCAAAAAGCTTCACTATGTGTTCCACTTGGCGTGATTTGTACATAGAAATTAGCTTTTGGAAAACCGTTTGTTTGCATGGCGTCTACAACATTTCCTAAATCTTTGACCATGTTTCCACCTTCTTTTTCGCCCATTACGTAGTAAAGTTTGGAATTTTTGGCTTCTGCCAGATGTTCTTTTGTAAACGGAATTATTTCATCAGAAAACCAAAACGAAGGCGAAAAAATACCAGCTTTTCCAAACACATTAGGATATTTAAAAGCGGCATAATGCGATATTAATCCGCCCATGGAACTTCCCATGATTCCTGTGTTTTTGGCTTCTGGTTTTGTTCTGTACTTTGCGTCAATAGCAGGTTTTAAGGTGTATGCAATAAAATCAATATATTGTTTTCCTTTAGGTTTACCGTGTTTTTCATGTTTCCAAGGTGTGTATTCTTGCATGCGTTTTTCGCTATTGTCAATAGCAACCACAATGATATCCAAACCATTAATTTGATGCAACCTGTTCAATGTTTCATCAACTTCCCATTCGCCCGAATACGAAGTCGCCTTGTCAAATACATTTTGTCCATCATGTATGTATACTACTGGATATGATGTTGTTGATTGCGCATAGTTTGGTGGCAGATATACTTGAATTTTTCGTGTTGTGTTTAGTTGTGGAATTTCAACTGCTTCTGCAAACGTTTCTACATTGGGTTGTTTGGTAGAAAGTGTTTCGTTAGCATTTCCGTTTGCCCAAGCGCCAATAGAAATGTTAATTGTTTCAGGATTTTCCTTGAAAGAATATGTTCTATTTTCTAAATTTTTACCTTTTGCATCCAATTCAACACTTTCCCAAGTTCCGAGCGTAAATTTATAAAGAATGGTTTCTTTATGATTTGGAAGCGTAATGCTGTATGTTTTGTCTTTTTTATCTAGTTTTAATTCCGATCTTCCGCCAGACCAACCTTCAAAATCACCAGAAATATAGATGTCTTTTGAATAATCATGATTAGTTGGCAAATCGTCCACAATTATTGTGACAGATTTTTTTCCATCAGTTCGATCTTCTTTTTGTTGTCCTTTACATGAAAAGCAACATAAAGAGAGTATGAGTATGACTAGTTTTGTTTTCATGTTTTGTTTTTTGGATTCCTGTCTACGTAGGAATGACAGGCTTTATCTTATTTGTCATATCGAGCGCAGTCGAGATACATTTAAAATTACTTCGTTGTCAAAATAATACTTCCTTTCTTCGTCAACTCAATATCGTCATTCCATATAAATGTTTCTCCTGTAATTACATTTTTTAACGTTTTCCCTGTCAAATTCATTTCTGCATACCGTTTGAGATCAATAGTAATAGGTTTTTTATTTTTGTTGATGATATGTACAACCGTTTCGTCACCTAAGGTTCTGAATAAGAAATAGGTTCCCATAAAAGGTGCAAAATGTGTTGTTTTTCCATCGTGAATGGCTTTACTAGTTTTACGGAAATTTAATAGTTTTTTGAGATAGCTTTGCATGTCTTTTTGCTGAACAGATAATCCTTCACCCGTAAATGCATTTGCAGTATCGCCTTTCCAACCGCCAGGAAAATCAGTTCGTATTAAACCGTGATCGCCAGGTTTTTCAAAGTCGTTCATTAATATTTCGGTTCCGTAATAAATTTGTGGAATTCGTGGCAACACCAATTGATAACTCAACGCCATTTTTGTGTTTGGAATATCTCCATTGAGTTGTGTAAAGATGCGACTCATATCGTGATTGTCTGGAAATATCATGATGTCTTTTGGATTGGTATAGTGAAAATCATTTGCCAAACCTTCATATATTTTTACCAAGCCTTTGTCCCAAGATTCTTCTTCGTTGAAAGCTTCAACCGTTTTCCCTTGCATGGCAAAATCCATTGTCGATTTTAAATTACTTTCATATCCATCTTTATTGTTTGCGCCAGTTTGCCAGTAACCAATGAGTAATGGATTGGAACTCCATTCTTCACCAACAATAGAAAAGTTTGGATATTCTGTCATAATCGCACCTGCCCATTTGCTCATAAATTCTTTGTCAGGATATGGATACGTATCTTGACGAATTCCGCCAAGTCCTAGAGCTTCAATCCACCAAATACTGTTTTGAATGATGTATGTTGCCATGTATGGATTTCGCTGATTTAGATCGGGCATTGCGCTTACAAACCAGCCATTTGCCATACCTTCTTTATCACCTTTAGAAGCATACAAATCTTGATTGGAAGTTCTTCTATGATTTGAATGTATTGTTTTTTCACCGTTTTCAAATGCTGTTTGATAGTTTACCCAATCGTTAAACGGTAAGTCTTTCATCCACCAATGTTCTAATCCGCAATGATTTGCCACTTGATCCATAACGAGTTTCATGCCTTTCTTTCTAGCTTCATCTGCCAATTCTCGGTATTCGGCAAAGGTTCCAAAACGTGGATCAACTTCGTAATAATCTGTAATTGCGTATCCGTGATATGAAGATTTAGGCATGTCGTTTGTGAGTAACGGACACGACCAAATTGCCGTAAAACCTAAATCGTTAATATAGTTTAAATGTTGTGTAATTCCTCTGATATCGCCACCATGCCGTGCATAATCGTCTTTTCGGTTGATGGTTGCTTCTTTGAGAAGCGTAACTTTTTCACCTGTTTCTGTCATTCCTGATTTTTTTAGTGGAATGTCGTTTGATGTGTCTCCATTGGCAAATCGGTCAGGTGTGATAAGATATAAAACGTCCGAGCTATCAAAACCTATATAGTCTTCCGCTGGTTTTTCACGTTGTTTGAGTTCGTAGGTTTGCGTAAGTTTTGTGCCGTTTTCGGATTTGAATGTAATGTTGAATTTTCCGGGTTTGGTATTTTTTGAGATGTCTAGATTAATGAATAGATAGTTTGGACTTTCGCCTTTTTTTGAATTTTCTATTTTGATTCCTGCATATGAGATTTCGGGTGTTGTTTTGGCAATTTCAGGATGTTTTACGAGTAGTTGTAGTTTGGTGTTTTTGAAACCTGTCCACCAATATGGAGGTTCTATTCGGTTGATTTCGTTTGCGGTTTCTGTTACTTCTGTTGATGAAATGTTAGTCGTATCAATATTCGTTTTTTCTTCTTTTGTATTGCAAGAGAAGAAAAACGTAAGTAGTGTAGCTATGATTATTTTTTTCATCTGATTGTTTTTTTGTTGTCATTCCGCACTTGATGCGGAATCCACTTTGTTTTCTGTAGATTCCTGCCTGCGTAGGAATGACATCACTATTAGTAAACAGTTAGAAAATCAAGAAGTACTTGGCTTTAAAGTACTTCTCGATACAAAATTTTTTCAAAATTTCACTCGAAGTGACGTTTTTGCATCGTCAGATCGAGTGGAAAATGTGACAGCATTTTTTGTATAGAGATTTATTTTATACCTCAATACTCAATACTATTTCCAGAGTCCTAGTCCTGATTACAGCGGCATCCTTTTTTTGCTTTGCTATATGGCAAAAAAAGATACAGCGGAAAGCAGGAAATAGCTCCAAATTCTTTTTATTTATGACACAGTGACCAAATCGTTTGGTGAAACGGCTACTTTTTTTCCATCGACAAGAATGACTAAATCGCCACCTTTTTCGAGTTCGAACGAAGTTCCGTTGTGTGTAACGTTTATTTTGAGTATGTGATTTCTATAGTTTACTTTGAATGAATAGCCTTTCCATTGCCATGGAATTCGCGGTTCAAACGATAGTGTGTCATTTTTCATACGCATGCCGCCAAATCCTTCCACAATACTCATCCACGTTCCTGCCATGGATGTGATGTGTAAACCTTCTTCCACTTCTTTATTGTAATCGTCCAAATCTAAACGAGATGTTCGTAAGTAGAATGTGTATGCCATGTCCATTTTGTCCAGTTTTGCCGCTTGAATACTGTGAACGCATGGTGAAAGTGACGATTCGTGCACTGTATATGGCTCGTAGAAATCGAAATGTTTTTCGAGTGCTTGTTTGGTGAAATGATCTTCAAAGAAGTAGAAACCTTGTAAGGTATCGGCTTGTTTGATGTATGGCGAACGTAAGATGCGGTCCCAACTCCATTTTTGATTGATTGGACGTTGTGTTTGGTCTAAATCGGCAACGCTTACTAAGTCTTTGTCTAGGAAGCCATCTTGTTGTAAGTACACGCCGTATTGTTCACTGTATGGATAGTACATGTTTTCGGCAACTTCCATCCAAGAAGATATTTCTTGCTCCGAAAGACGTACTTTTTGCATGATACGATCGTAATCGTCTGTATATTCTTGTTTTACTTTTTGAATGTGTTCTTGTGCAAATTTTATACACCATTGTGCAATGTAGTTTGTGTACCAATTGTTGTTTACGTTGTTTTCATATTCGTTTGGACCTGTAACTCCAAGAATTACATATTTGTCTTTTGCTGTTGAAAACGTAGCTCTTTGATGCCAAAAACGTGCAATTCCGATCATGACTTCTAAGCCCATTTCTGGAATGTAACTATAATCGCCTGTGTACCGTGTGTAGTTGTAAATGGCAAATGCAATAGCGCCGTTTCGATGAATTTCCTCAAAAGTAATTTCCCACTCATTGTGGCATTCTTCTCCATTCATGGTGACCATTGGATATAATGCTGCGCCATTGTTGAACCCAAGTTTTTGGGCATTTTCAATAGCTTTTTCCAAATGATTGTAACGGTATTGTAATAGGTTACGTGCTACTTGCTGATCTTTCGTCGTCATATAGAAAGGAATGCAATAGGCTTCCGTATCCCAATACGTACTTCCGCCATATTTTTCGCCTGTGAATCCTTTTGGACCAATGTTGAGACGTGAATCTTTTCCTAAATACGTTTGGTTGAGTTGAAAGATGTTGAAACGAATTCCTTGTTGCGCTTTTACATCACCTTCTATGGTAATGTCTGCCATTTTCCAAATTTTTGCCCATGCATCTTTTTGCTTTTCTAATAGAGTATTAAACCCTAGAGAAGCGGCATTTTGCAATGCTTTTTTAGCGGCATCAACAAGGTTGTATTTGTCGTGATTTGTGCAAACCGTATAACCTCCATATTTGTGTATGGTAAAGGTTTGATTTGCTTTTACTTGTTGTGTATAGTGAAACGAAATTTCTGTTGATTTTTCAGACACATTCGTTGGTAAGTCTAGTGTTTTGTCGTCTAGTTTGAGTTCTGTTTGCATGAAGGTACATGCGTAGAAGTCGGTTTTTAGTGTTTTTGCAACAATAAACGCTTGGTTGTTTGCTGCTTTTACTTGAATGGTTTCCCAGAATTTTTCTTCCCAGTTGGCATCTTCATTTTTGATTCCGGCATCTAAGTAAGGCGTATATTTTATGGTTACATCATTTGAAATTGGTTTGATGCTGTATGCAATGGCACCAACTTCGTCAATGTCTAAACTTAAGAATCGTTTTGCGATTACTTCTATTTGAATGTCATTTTGCAACGTTGCTGTAAATGAGCGTTCGTACCAACCTTCTTTCATGTTGAGTTCGCGACGGAAGTTTGCTACTTTTTTACAGTTGAATAAGTCAAGCATTTCATCGTTGATGGACACATTTATTCCAATCCAATTTGGAGCGTTGAGTACTTTTGCAAAGTATTCTGGATAGCCGTTTTTCCACCATCCAACTTTTGTTTTATCAGGATAATATACTCCTGCAATGTAACTTCCCTGAAACGTTGGTCCAGAGTAGTATTCTTCAAAATTAGCTCGTTGTCCCATAGCGCCGTTTCCGATGCTGAAGAGACTTTCGGAAGATTTTACACTTTCGGTGTCAAATCCTTCTTCGATGATGGACCAGTTATCTGGCTGTATATAATTCTGATTCATTTCTTTTTTAAGATGTTAGATAATAGATTCTAGATCGCTACGCTTTTAGATTTTTTTCTAAGCGTAATCAGGTTATTTATTATCTATTTATTAATTCGTCTATAAAACTGGTTTGTATTTCGGTAAAATCTTTGAACACATAGTCTGCGTGACCGAGTGTTTCTTCGGAACCAATTCCGATAGAAATCATTTCGGCAGTATTTGCGGCAGTTACGCCAGCAACAGAGTCTTCAAATACAATACAATCCGTTGGTACTTTGTTGAGTTGTTTTGCAGCAATAAGAAATACTTCGGGATCGGGTTTTGCTTTGCTGACATCATTTCCGTCAACAATAGCTTGAAACGTTTCGAATAAGCCTACTTTTTGTAGAATTTTACGAGCGTTTTTACTAGCAGATCCAAGTGCAATTCCTTGCTGTGTTTCTTGTAAATAGTTTAGTGTTTTTGGAATGTCGGGAAGAATTTCTCCTGCATCCATTTGTGCAATGTGTGCTAAATAGTTATCATTTTTCTCTGCCATGTATTTAATGAACGCTTCTTCAGAGAGTGTTTTGTTTCCCCAACCTAATATAATTTCTAAAGAACGTACTCTACTTACGCCTTTGAGTTGTTCGTTTTGTGCTAGCGTGATGTCAAAACCTAGCTCGTTTGCCAATTGTTTCCACGATAGGTAATGATATTTTGCAGTATCAACGATGACACCATCTAAATCAAATATAAATCCTTTTTTATTCATTAATTATGTTGTTACTGTATCGTTTATAGTTAGTGATATAATTCCTGCTAAGATCATAGAAGCGCCACCAACTAATAATGCGTAGATGGGTTGATTATCAAAGAAATACGAAACCATAAATCCGAGTATGGAAGCTGCGACTAGTTGTGGAATTACGATAAAGAAGTTAAAAACGCCCATGTAATACCCCATTTTGGAAGCTGGCAAAGACCCTGAAAGCATGGCGTATGGAATGGATAAGATACTTGCCCATGCAATACCAACACCAATCATTGGTAACCATTCAATCATAAATGTAGTAGGTTCGGAGATGAAATAAATAGACATTAATCCAAAACCACCTGCTACTAGTGCTAAAAAGTGTGTAAATTTTCTACTGGTTGCTTTTGCTAAAACAGGCAATAAGAAGGCAACTAATGCTGCAATAATGTTGTAGTTGGCAAACATTTCTCCTACTTGGTTTGCACCAGTATTATACGCTTCTGAAGTAGCATCTGTTGTACCATAAATATGTTCTGTGAGCGCTGGCGTCATGTAAATCCACATAGAGAATAAAGCAAACCACGAGAAAAATTGTACCCAAGCGAGTTGCTTCATCATTTTTGGCATGGACTGAAAATCGTTAATGATGGTAATAAAACCATTGTCAACGTTGTTGTTTCGTTGCATTAATCCAGAAATTAAAAGTGCAATTCCGGCTAACGTTATTAAACCTAGCGTTAGTACGTATAAATCTTTTTTAAGTTCGAAGTGATAAATTAGAAACGTAGTTAGTAATCCTACAATAATAGCAATAAGTCCTTTTTTTAGGTGCGATTTTCCATTGGCAGTAAACCATTCAGGAGAATGTTTTTCTTTGCTAAAGTCATTGTTTTCGGCTTCTTCAAAAACCTTCATTTCTTCGGGCGTATATTCTTTTGAGAAGATAACTGTCCATAAAACGGCAATAAAAAAAGCGGCTCCACCGATGTAAAAAGAATACTTTACAGAATCGGGAATGATACCTTCGGGCGCTGTGTTAGCGACACCGAGATACGTAAGCATGTTTGGAAGTTTTGAAGCTACATATGCACCAATTCCAATAAAGAAACTTTGCATTGCAAATCCTTTTGTTGTTTGCTCATCAGAAAGATTGTCACCCACAAAAGCTCTAAATGGTTCCATAGATACATTGATAGATGCATCCATAATCCACAGCATTCCTGCGGCGAACCATAGCATTGGGGAGTTTGGCATTATGATTAACGCTAAAGACGCTAAAATAGCACCAACTAAGAAATACGGTCTTCGTCTTCCAAGTTTTGGATGCCAAGTACGATCGCTAAAATATCCAATAATTGGTTGTACTATTAAACCAGTTAGTGGTGCAGCAACCCAAAGAATCGGAATATCATCTATTTCGGCTCCTAATGTTTGAAAAATTCGGCTGACGTTGGCATTTTGGAGTGCAAAACCCATTTGTATTCCTAAAAACCCGAAACTCATGTTCCAAATTTCCCAGAAACTTAACTTACGCTTTTCCATTATCGTATAGTAATTAGTTAATACTACGATAAGCGCTAAGACTTATCAAAACTTACTTTTAATTTGAGAGATAAAAATATAAGTCTTGATTTTAATGCTGTAAATATAGGAGTTTTTTTGAAACAGTCATTGTTAAATTTAGAATCTGACGAATAATCCTTTCAAAATTTAATAATTTTATGACTGCAAATCACCTAATTATCGTGTGGTGTCACGTTCTATTAATGTAGTGTTGATGACTTCTGTGTTGTATTTTTCTTCTTCTACAATTTCTTCTAATTTGTCAATTAACATGGTTGCTGATCTTTCGCCCATTTCAACCGCATGCTGACTGATGGTGCTTAAAGAAGGAATGGAATGTTTAGACAATACACCGTCAGTAAATCCGATAACAGAAATGTCTTCCGGAATTTTGTAGCCTTTGTTAATGGCAACTTTCATGGCTGTAATTGCATACAATTCATTTACAGCAAAAATACCATCAATTTCTTTTTCTTTGTCAAGCAATGCAGAAATTTCTTTTTCTAAGGTTTCAATCTCAATTTCTTTGTCTTTATTTTCTTCAACCTTAATAATAAGTGAAGATTTTGGCTCAACTTTGTGTTCTTCCAGCGCTTGCAAATAGCCTTGTGTTCTGAGTTTGCCCACATTTACATAATCTTTTGTAGTGATTAATGCAATGTTTTTACAACCTGTTTCTATCAACTTAGAAACTGCTTTTTTAGAACCCGATTTGTCATCAACAACAACTTTATCACAAGCAATTTCATTCACAACTCTATCAAACATTACAATTGGCATTCCTTGGTTGATAGTTTCATAAAAGTGATGATAATCTTGTAAAAGCAACGTTTCTTTAGCTACCGAAAGTATAAAACCGTCAATACTTCCGTTGGCAAGCATTTCAATGTTAATCACTTCTTTATCAAACGACTCGTTAGACAATCCGATAATAACATTATAGCCTCTACTATTTGCTTCTTTTTCAATTCCGCTAATGACTTTCGAGAAAAAATGATGTACAATTTCAGGAATAATAACTCCAATTGTTTTTGTCCGTTTATTTTTTAAGCTTAACGCGATATTATTTGGACGGTAATTATACAGTTTTGCAAATGCCTGAACTTTACTTCTGGTGTCCAAACTTATCTCTTTACTATTTCTTAATGCTTTGGAAACAGTTGATACAGAAACGTCTAATTCTTTGGCTATTTGTTTGAGAGTTACTTTTCGTTTCATAAGGGTTTATTATAAGATCAATAATTATAGCTACGAATTTTTATTTTTTTGTTAAAAATACGCTGTTTTAATTGGATAAAACCCAATGTTTATAAAAGTTTTCAACACGAAAACGTTTGCGTAGCTTCAAAAGTTATGCCTATATTTTGATTTACTTAAATTTTACATAGTTTTAACATCGAGAGGTAAAAATATATAGTATTTAAACTAAAAAAATTACGTATATTAAGGACAGTTTGTTCAGAAATGTTTATTAAAAACACGTGATTATTTTACGACAATTTGAAAACAAAAAACTAAACAAATGAAGAAAATGCAAAAATTTATTTTGTTTTTGGCTTTTTTAATTCCACTAGGAATGCTTGCCCAAACAAAAGTGACGGGTGTTGTTACTGAAAAAGGGACAGGAACTCCATTACTAGGAGTGAATGTGATCGTTAAAGGAACAACAAACGGAACCACAACTGACTTTGATGGAAATTATCAAGTTACAGTTCGTGACGGACAAACCATCGTATTTTCCTATGTAGGCTTTAAGACTCAAGAAGTCTTATTTACAGGACAGACTAGCGTAAATGTTGCACTAGAAGAAGATGCGTCCAAACTTGATGAAGTTGTCGTAGTAGGATATGGATCTGCTGTTAAAAAGGATGTTACAGGATCGGTTGAATCTGTAAATGCTGATGATTTCAATGGCGGAGCAATCGTTTCTCCAGAACAATTAATTGCTGGTAAAACTGCCGGAGTTCAGGTAACGCCACCAAGTGGAGCGCCAGGATCTAGTTCGTCAATTAAAATTAGAGGTGGAGTTTCTTCATTGGCGGCAAACTCAAACCCTTTAATTGTTGTAGATGGAGTTCCATTAGATCCTGCAAGTGCAGGATTGAACTATATTAATGCAAATGATATTGAATCGTTTACGGTATTAAAAGATGCTTCTGCAGCTTCTATCTACGGATCGAGAGCAACAGGTGGAGTTATCTTAATTACAACTAAAACAGGAAAATCAGGACAACCATTTAATATTAGTGTAAATCATTATACAGCGGTTGGAGATAACTTTAATGAAGTAAATGTTTTATCGTCAACTCAATTTAGAAACTTAGTTACAGCAAACGGAAATCCAAATCAAATTGCACAATTAGGAAGCACAAGTACAGACTGGCAAGATGAAATTTATAGAGGATCACTTACTTCTGATACAAACGTAACAGTTTCTGGAGGTTTTGGAAATTCTAACTACAGAGCGTCTGTTGGTTATGTAAAACAAGAAGGAACATTACAAGGTTCTGAAGTAGACCGTTGGACAGGTTCTGTAAAGTTTATCCAACGTTTATTAGATGACGATTTAAAAATTGAAGCAAATTTATTAGGATCTTTATTAGAAGATACCTTCGCAAACACAGGAGCAATTGGAGCGGCAGTTTCTTTTGATCCTACACAATCTGTATTCGATCCAACAAGTCAATTTGGCGGGTATACTGAAAATGTAAATGCAGACGGAACTATCAATACAATTGCGGTACGTAACCCAGTTGGTTTATTAGAGCAGAATAGCAATATTGCTAATACAAGAAGAAGTACAGGAAGTTTAAAAATTGACTATACATTACCATTTTTTAGAGATATTAAGTTAACGGCACTTGGAGGTTATGACTATAATGAAGTAGAAGGAAACACATTTATTCCAGCGGAAGCGGCTTCAAACTTTAACCAACAGGGAGTTACAGGATTTTATGAAACACTAAACAGAAACAGGTTGTTAGATGTGTATGCAAACTACAGAAAAACATTTGAAGACATTAAAACGACTGTAGATGCTACTGTAGGACATTCGTTCCAACGTTTTTACAGATCAAACATATCTGAGTCAACTACGGGATTAGGTGTTACGAATCAATTTAAAAGTATTGGAGAAAACGCTTTAGAATCGTATTTTGGTAGAGTGAATGTTGATTATGATAGTAAATACTTATTAACGTTAAATATTAGAAATGATATTTCATCTCGTTTAAATCCAGATGATCGTTCTGATATCTTCGGTGGAGTTTCTGTAGGTTGGAATATTATTGATGAAAACTTTATGAAAGATTCAAAAGTATTCTCTCAATTAAAACTAAGAGTAGCATACGGAGAAACTGGTCAGCAAGAAGTTGGACAAGATTACGGATATCTTCCTCGTTATACAACAGGAGATGCTAGAGTACAGTATCAATTTGGGTATAACACTGACGGTTCACCACGTTTTGTTACAACACTTCGTCCAGAAGAATATGATGAAAACTTACGTTGGGAACGTTCAAAATCGATCAACCTTGGTTTAGATTTCGGATTCTTTAACGATCGTCTTACAGGTTCTGTAGAAGTATATGAGCGTAAAGTGGAAGACTTATTAAACTTTATTCCAGTTCCAGCAGGAACAAACCTTTCTAACGCATTACTAACAAATGTTGGTAACTTAGAAAATAGAGGTTTGGAAGTAAGTTTAAATGCTGCAATTGTTCAAAATGACAATTTCTCTTGGAATACAAACGTAAATGTTTCTTTCTTTGATAATGAAATTACAAAGTTATTTTTAACAGACAACACAGATTCGCCAGGTGTATTAACTGGAGGAATTGCAGGTGGAGTTGGAAACACAATCCAAATTAACTCTGTAGGTCATGAAGTAAACTCTTTCTACGTATTTAAACAAATATATGATGCACAAGGTGCGCCAATAGAAGGAGCATATGTTGATATTAATGGTGATGGTACTGTTGATACTGATGATAGATACAGATACAAGAGTCCAAATGCAGATGCAGTAATAGGGTTTTCATCTAACATGCAATACGGAAACTTCGACTTTGCTTTTACAATGAGAGCGAGTCTTGGAAACTATGCATACAACAACGTAGCTTCAAACACAGGAAACGTACAATCATTATTTGGAGCAAACTCTATTAATAATGTAAATGCATCAATTTTAGATACTGGTTTTCAAAATCAGCAACTATTCTCTGATTACTATGTGCAAGATGCATCATTTTTGAAATTAGATAACATTACATTTGGGTATACAATCGATAATCTATTTAAAGATGCCAGAATGCGAGTATATGTAGCAGGACAAAATCTATTCACAATTACAGATTATGATGGATTAGATCCTGAAATTGACGGCGGAATTGACAACAATTTCTATCCAAGATCCCGAAATATATTAATGGGACTTAACTTGAATTTATAATAAAGTAATACCAAATACACACAATGATGAAAACACTTAGAAAACAATCAAACCGTATAGGTATTGTACTATTACTACTCATAGCAAGCTTCGGATTCACTTCATGTGAAAACGAATTAGACCTTGAGCCAGTAATAGAGCAGACGGCAGCGAACGTATTTGACGATCTTGAAGCGTATGAACAATTTCTTGCAAGAATATACGCAGGATTTGTAGTAAGCGGACAACAAGGTCCAGCGGGAAATCCTGATATTACGGGAATTGATGAAGGATTCTCAAACTATTTGAGACAATATTGGAAACACCAAGAATTAACTACTGATGAAGCATTAATTGCTTGGAATGATGGAACAATCCACGATTTAAACTGGCAAGTATGGACGCCTGCAAATGAATTCATTACAGCAATGTATAATAGAATTTATTTTCAAATTGCCATCTCTAACGAGTTTTTAAGAGCAACAGCAGATGTGCCAGAATCAGAATTCTTACCAGCGGAATACAAAGCTGAGGTACGTTTCTTAAGAGCATTAAGTTACTGGCATGCAATTGACATGTTTGGAAACGTTCCTTTTGTAACAGATGCAGACCCAATTGGAGCATTTTTACCAACACAAGGAAGCAGACAAGAAGTATTTGACTTTATTGTTGCTGAATTAACAGCAATTGAATCAACAATGATTGATGCACGTCAAAATGTATACGGAAGAGCAGACAAAGCAGCTGTTTGGATGTTATTGGCAAAATTACACTTAAATGCGGAAGTATACACAGGAACAGATCAAAGTGCACAAGCAATTCCGTATTTAGAAAACATTATTGGAGCAGGATATATGCTTCATGATAATTATGACGAATTATTCTTAGCTGACAATGATACCAATGGAGCACAAAATGAATTTATCTTTACATTCAATTCTGATGGTTTAAATACACAAGGATTTGGAGCAATGACTTTCTTAGTGCATGCACCAGTTGGAGGAAACATGAGTGCGGCTGACTTCGGTATCAACGGAGGTTGGGGCGGAATTAGAACAACGAGCGCGTTTGTGAACAAATTCTCAGCATCAGAATTAATTACAGATCAAAGAGCAAACTTCTTTACAGATGGTCAAGAATTAGAAATTGCAGATGTATTCAACTTTAATGATGGATATGCAGTAGAAAAATTCAAAAATGTTACAAGCAATGGAGTTGCTGGATCAGATACTTCAGGAGACTTTATTGATACAGATTTCCCAGTATTCAGATTAGCAGATGCATACTTAATGTATGCTGAAGCTGTAAAAAGAAGTGGAACAGGAGATCAAGGATTGGCGGTACAATATGTAAACTTAGTAAGACAACGTTCTAACGCTACGCCAATTGGTGGTTTCGGAGATATTACAGATGAATTCTTATTGTCAGAACGCTCAAAAGAATTACATTGGGAAGCACACAGAAGAACTGACCTTATCCGTTTCGGACAATTCTCAGATCAAGGTATTTGGCCTTGGAAAGGAAATGTAGCAAACGGAACTACAACGGAATCATTTAGAGATTTATTCCCAATTCCGTCTACAGATATCACAGCAAACCCTAATTTAACTCAAAACTCAGGTTACTAAAAAAAATCAAAATGAAAAAATTAAATAAAATAGCAGTAGGCTTTTTAGCAGTAGTTGCATTCGTTGGATTCAACGCATGTAGTGAAGATGATAACTTAATCATTGCGTCTCCAGAAGGAGGTCCAGAATTAGTGACACCAGCATCAGGAACATCAATTGCTTTAAGTGCTGCAAACGAAGAAAACGTAGCAACAACACTTGTGTGGAATGATGCAGATTACAATGCGCAAACAGCAATTAGCTATAATGTACAAATTGCATTAGCAGGAACAGATTTCGCAGCACCAATTGAAGGTGGTTCTACAAATGAAAGATTCATCTCTTGGACAAACCAACAATTAAACGATGTATCAATTGCAGCAGGATTAAGTCCGTTTGTAGCTGGAGATTTAGATATTCGTGTAATATCTTCCATAGGAACACAAGATGCGCAACAACAAATTTCTAACATTGTAACGTTAAACATTACACCATATACAACTTCATTACCTAAAATAGCAGTGCCAGGTGATCACCAAGGATGGGATCCTGCAACAGCACCAAGATTAGCATCTTCTGAATTTGGAGCTTCTGATTATGAAGGATATATTTGGTTAGAAACTGAATACAAATTTGTTGCTCCAGATGAAACAGGAAACTTCGCATGGGGAAATACAGATTGGGGAGATGATGGAAGTTTCTCTGGAATATTAACAGAAGATGGAGAATCTAATGTACAAACAACTCCAGGATACTACTACGTACAAGTAGATACTGAAAACTTAACATACAGTGCTTCTCAGTATTCAAACTGGGGACTTATCGGATCAGGAACACCAACAGGTTGGGACAGTGATAACGATATGACGTATGACGCTGCAACACAAACATTTTCAATTACCATCGACTTAACGGCTGATGAAATCAAATTTAGAGCAAATGACGGTTGGGATTGGAACTACGGAGATACAGGAGCTGACGGAGGATTAGACAATGGAGGAGACAACATTGCAGTACCAGCAGCAGGAAACTATACAGTAGTGTTAGACTTTAGTAATCCTAGAGCTTACACATACACACTGACACTTAATTAATTTAGTGAAAGTCGATTTTGAGGTGCTTTTATTAAACTTGATTTAGTATCTAAGACAAACTCAAAATTATAAGTTGAACTAATCCCGTTGAAAAACGGGATCTCAGGTTTAATACCTTGATAGCAAAGTTAATCTCTAGCATATATTATATCAATTATCATAGAATTTGCCTTTTGCTAAAGATCACTCAAAAAGGCTGTAATACAAATAATTACAGCCTTTTTTATCTTCAAGTATTAAAGAATATACAAAAGTAATCGCTATGAAATGAGTTGTACTAATAAAGTATAACGAGTTCCATCTGACTAAAACAAAAAAAACAGATGAAAAAAAAATTACACATACTATTTCTACTACTTACGGGTATTGCATTTGGTCAAGTAACCATAACGCCTACACCTTTTGAAGTAAGTCAAATGATTACCATTACAGTTGATGTCAATAGTACAGCAACTGATTGTGATGGAATTACCAATCCTAACAAAGTGTATATGCACTCAGGAGTTGGAACTGATAGCAATCCTTGGACATATGTTACAGGAAATTGGGGACAAGATGATGGCGTTGGAGAAATGACAGATCTTGGTGGTGGACTATGGCAAATTCAAATTGTGCCTGAAACACATTACGGATTAACTACTGCACAAGCAGCAACCATCACAAAAATGGGAATGGTTTTCAGAAACGAAACTGGAACTCAAGAATTTAAAGATAGTGGTTGCAATGACTTCTTTTTTGATGTAGGAGCATTTCAATCAACATTAGTAACGCCAACAGATGGAAGTACTACCATTTTAGCTTCAGGATCAAACCTAGCTATTACAGCAAACAATACTGGTGGCTCAGCATCGTACGTGCTAAAAGCAAATGGAGCAACTATAAACTCCAACAGTGGTTCATCATATTCATATACGGATATGAACATCACTACAAACAAAAATTACGAATTAGACGTTACACTAAGTGGCACAACAATTACGAAAAACTTTAGCGTCATCATCAATCCAGGAGCTGCAACGCAAGCAATGCCAGCGGGTATGGAAGATGGAATAAACTATGATGCAGACACATCAAAAGCAACGTTGGTTTTAGATGCGCCAAACAAAGACTTTGTATATGTTGCAGGAAGTTTCAATAACTGGCAACCAGACGGAACGTATGCAATGAAAAAAGATGGTACTACAGGTAAATTCTGGTTAGAAATAAACGGACTAACAGCTGGTCAAAACTACAGCTATCAATATTGGGTAGTTGATGAAACACCAATAGCAAACTCTCCGTCGTTAGTAAAAACGGCAGATCCGTATTCAACATTAGTATTATCTCCTTTTGATGATCCTTTTATTCCTGCTTCAACTTATCCAAATCTTCCAACATATCCTGCGGGACAAGAACGTGAAGTAACGGTATTACAAACAGGACAAACACCATACAATTGGCAAGTAACCAATTTTGCAAAACCTAAAAAGGAAGACTTAATTGTGTATGAAGTATTAATTCGTGATTTTGATGCAGATAAAAACTATCAAAACTTAATTGATCGTATTGATTACTTTAAAAACTTAAATGTAAACGCAATTCAGTTAATGCCAATCAT
Source organism: Kordia sp. (assembly GCF_965283645.1). Classification (GTDB taxonomy): domain Bacteria; phylum Bacteroidota; class Bacteroidia; order Flavobacteriales; family Flavobacteriaceae; genus Kordia. The sequence goes on from NZ_CBDIPG010000001.1 coordinate 3,561,577, forward strand.
GGAATTTGAAGGAAACGAAAGTTGGGGATACAACACATCTTTCCACTTAGCATTAGACAAATATTACGGAACTCCAGAAAAATTCAAAGAATTTGTTGATGTATGTCATCAAAATGGAATTGCAGTTATTTTAGATGTCGCTCTAAACCATGCATTTGGAAGAAACCCAATGGTACGTATGTGGATGAATGATGCAGACAATGATGGTTGGGGAGAACCAAGTTCTGAAAACCCTTATTTTAACCAAGTAGCAACACACAGTTACAGTGTAGGTTCTGATTTTAATCATCAACAAGCAAGAACACAATACTATACACAACGTGTTGTAAAACATTGGATTGAAGAATACAATATTGATGGTTTCCGTTGGGATTTAACAAAAGGATTCACGCAAGAATGTACTGCAAGTGATGAAGGATGTACCAACGGATACAGAAATGACCGTGTGGCAGTCTTAAAACAATATGCAGATTATTCATGGAGTATTGACGATGATCATTATGTAATTTTTGAACACTTAGGTCAAGACAATGAGGAAAAAGAATGGGCAGATTACCGCTTAGGTGAAGGAAAAGGAATTATGATGTGGGGAAAAATGACAGATCAATACAACCAACTAACGATGGGATTTGCATCTAATGCAGATATTTCCAGAATGGGACACACTAGTAGAGGGTTTAATGGACCACGTTTAATGGGATATGCAGAAAGTCATGATGAAGAACGATTAATGTATAGAAACCTACAATTTGGAAATACTGCTTTATCATCTCACAATGTACAAGATTTAAATACTGCATTATCAAGAATGTCTGCTTTAGGAGCCGCTTCATTGACGATTCCAGGGCCAAAAATGATTTGGCATTTTGGAGCATTAGGAATGGAAAATTCCATCTTTACATGTAACAACGGTACGGTAAACTTACCAAGTGATCCAACACCTGGCGATTGTAAATTAGATACAAAACCACAACCACAATGGACAAACAATTGGTTAGCCGATGCAAACAGAGCGAAAATTTACAACGATTGGGCACGAATTATCAACTTAAAAGTTAATGAACCTGTTTTTGAAGGAAACTACTCAATCAGTCCGTATATCAATGATATCAGACAACGTATTTACATTTGGGATGATACAATGCCGTCAACATCGTTAAAAAATGTAGTTGTTTTGTGTAATTTTTCTGTAGCAGATTTAACAATTGTTCCCGATTTTCCATACACAGGAACTTGGTACGATTTAATGGACGAAACAGGAACGACAACTCTAAACGTAACAAACACGGCAGATCCAATATCGATTCCTGCGGGACAATTTAGAATTTTCGGGAATCAACAAACAACGTTGAGCACACCAGATTTTTTAAATACAACGAATGAAATTTCACTATATCCAAATCCTGCTTCGGACAGTTTTAAACTAAACAAAAATGTAGAAGAAGTTTTAATTTACGATATCACAGGAAAACAAATTAAATCATTTGAAGGTGGATTTACTGCTGGAAAAACATTTGACGTTTCAGAATTATCAAGAGCGTTATACATGGTAAAAATCATTTCTAACGAAGGAACAGCAACCAAACGCTTACTTATACAATAACATGTTATTTTTCTCTAATAAAGAATCGGCTATATTATTATTTGACTAAACTTGTTCGTAGCTAGTGTTATCATATTTAAAATTTGAAGAAAAATAACTTAAAAAAGTCGCTATGTATGTAGCGACTTTTTGTTTTATGTTTGTGTCCCGTTCTGAAATATCAAATACAGATACATGAAGTTAATTGCGATGAATTAAACACGTTATCGGCAGTAAAATTTATTTTCTTTGATAGTTTGATTTCTTAAGCGTTCCATCAGGATTTTCAAATTCAAACGTATAATTTCCAGTAGTATCCCAGCCGTAATATATTTTATGAATTTCAGAATTCACCTTATAAGTCAAACTGTATTTTTGTGGTGCTGTATTTTCAAAATCAATAATTTCTGCTCCGCGTAATGGTCTCAAATCTGGTCTTACGCCTCTTGTTTTTGCTTGTGGCATTATTTCGTTTTCTGGAGCTTTTGTTCTTGGATTTATCTTAACTTTTCCTTTCATTGCCGCAATTAAGTAAGGATATTTTTTTACGATGTGATATTGATAAGTACTATCCGAAGTAAATCGTCCTAAATTCTCATCGAGTTTCTCGGTGGTTTCACCATACACAGGAAAACCATCCAAAGCATACGCAATTGGCTTGCTTTCTCCAACTTTAGATTGTAAATGTGTAGGCGCTAAATGGTAATGATAATCATCGGCTCGACCGCAATGTCCGCCCCATTTGTCCAATTCTCCAATAGCATTGGCATCTTCACCACGATTGTTTAACGGATTAAAAATAGGAATTCCGTTTGCGGCAATAGCAATGGCACCTTTCATAAAATTTTCTTTTGTAGACAGTGGATTTTCAGCCAATGCAGGTTGCAAAGGAATTGCCCATGCATTATTTCCTGAATAGTCATGGTCAATAGGAACTTGTTGTTGCCAATTGGTGATTCCTACCATCATTTTGTGTGACGGAATACCATTTGATTCTATATAAAAATAACTATCATCGTGATGTGTTTGTACCTCGTCAAAAACACCAAAAACGGATTCTAAAAAAGGAATGTCATTGGCAACCATTTTTGGAGCTTTGAAAGATGTTGTACGTGCACATCCAATAACTATTAATGAAATACCGAACAAGCTATATGCGAATGCAGATTTCTGTTTGAACCTTTTTTTTAAACTGTAAAGAGAAAAAAGAAATACAAGTATTCCTAGACATAATAATAAATTTGAAAAATTGAATATTTTGTACTTCTCACTTTTATTTAATGTATTTAGATCATAAATAAAGTTTGCTTTTTCTGAAATATACTGTTGCTCTTGTGCTTTAAAATCAGAATAATTAAAAGTTAAAACTTCATGATTTTCATTCATTAAATACACTTTTTCTCCATCTTTTTTTATAAAATCGGCTTTTATAGTTTCAGTACTATTGATAAAATTCCAAACTTTTGAAGAAGCACTGTGCCCGTGTTTATGTGCAAACATTTGATTTACGGACATGCACAAGAATAGCAAGAAGATAATTTTTTTCATGATAATTATTTTACAGTGTATCTTACTAAAACTTCATTATCCAACACCACATTTGTTGACCAAATGAACTTCGCATCATTTGCTGCATTGTCAAAAATAGAAGTAAAATTTGTATAAGCGGGTTTATTGTCTACGCCAATAGTTCGGTTCGTATATGTGGTTGCATTTGGCCAGTTTGAATCATCAAAATTGACTTGCATCCAATTTTCAGGTAATGTCCAATGCACTGCATAAAATGCAGTTCCGTCTTGTCCGCCTTCAGTATTACAGTTTTTAGAATATCTATAATTTCCTTCTTCCGAGACACAGCTTAAATTTTCAATTGGAGCCATATAATATGTTTGTGCTTTCCACTGCTCATCTGTTGTAGCAATGATATTATTTTGCGCATCTTTAATTACGGCTACCATACCACCATCTCCAGCATGAAAAGATTTTCCTCTGTTTGGTTCGCAACCTACTCCAAGGTGTTCTTCCCAATCGACCAATTTCATAGCAATGGTAAATGGTTTTTTAACTTTAAATTTTAGTACGCTAGCGTTAAACTCCGTAAACGGAACTTTGTCTTTTCCCACAGGACTGCCATTTACATACATTTCAAAGTAGTTATCAGCAAAAATATAGGTTGTATAAAGGGAACCGTTTTCATCAATTGTTATGATGTCAGAATCGTCATAATTAGATAAAGCTTCTTCTACTGATGCATAGTTGTTACCTTCACAGGAATTAAATAAATCTGGCGCAAACGGAAACTCGTTATTGGTGTAGTTGGTTTCCGCAGGAACTGTCCATTTTTTGCCATCAGTAGATATAATTTCTCCAACATCCGTTTTCCTTCCACGTTTACAAGAATAAATATTTTCAGCTATTGTAGTGGCAATTCCTTGTGTTACGCTTCCAGTTCCTTTATAAGCTGTAACTTCGGAAGTTGTTGCCAAATCATTTGTTGTCTTTTTTGACTTCTCGTCTTTACATCCTGCTGTATATATAATTACCACAAGTAGAAGAAAATAATGCTTCATTCTTTAAGTTTTAATGATTTATAACACCTGTTTTTTAACTATTTTATTGAAATAGCATTAGGCTTTCACGGGACAACCAATGGCTTTGGTAAAGTTTGGATCTGGTTTTGAATCATTTTCTAATGCTTCAATAGCTTTTTCTACATATTTAACCTTAACATCATTTGCTGATTTTGCATTGTCATCAATCGTACCTATGTATTGCACTTTGCGTTCACTGTCTAATAAAAACACATGTGGTGTTCTTACGGCGCCATATTTTGGAAAAACTTCGTGTGTTTCATCAGCTAAATATGGAAAAGGAAAGTTTTTTTCTTTTGCTCTTTCTTGCATTGCAGTAAAGCTTTCCGTTTCATTGTTATTACTTACGTTAGGATTGATGGCAATTACCGGATATCCTTTTGAAGCATATGTATTTTGTAAAGCTATCAAGCGATCTTCATACATTTTTGAGAACGGACATCCGTTACAAGTAAATACGATAATATATCCTTTTGCATTTTCATAATCGGATAATGAAACGAAAGTGTTATCTACATTTTTAAGTTTAAAATCAGTAGCAACTTCTCCAATTTTATAACCGCCGATTTCTTCTAGGGTTTTTGTTTGTTCTGGACTGTGTCCGCCACGAGGTGGACCTTTTCTTTCACCGTCATGTTTCGGAGGATGTTTGTGTTTTTCTTTATTTTGAGTAATAGCTGTTGCTGCTTCTGGTTTGTCTTTACTGTCTTTACAAGATGTGAATGCTCCGAAAACGAACATAACAAGGACTAAAAGTGTACTGATTTTTTTCATTATTGAATTGTGTATAACGTTTTTTAAACAAGTTTATAAAGTGAATAATTTTTATTGATAAAAATAATTGTGAAAGAACAAAGAACATATTGTTCTGGATGAAGTTCTCCTATTTTTTTAGAAAGACTACAATGCCGTTTTATCCTTATAATTGTCAATTTCTCACTAAACCTTTTGACTTCGTTTTATGTAGAAGGTTTAATGAATAATTTTTTTAATACCAAATAACTCTGGATGAAAGCAATACTTTTTTACTTGACAGCTAATAAAGAATCAACTATATTATTATTTGACTAAGCTTGTTCGTGTAGCTAATGTTATAAATAATATTACAAGAAAGATATTAAAAAAAAGGCCATTCACATGTAACGACTTTTTTGTTTATAAAATTTTTATAGTCTAAAAAAAGTAAATTATACTAAAATGACTTTTAAAATCAAGCTCAATTAACTTTGACATTCAATACATTCACATACATTAAAAATATTAATACCATTTAATAACTAAAAATTAATTATGAAAAAACTTTTACAATTGAGTATTCTTTTAAGCTGTTTGAACGTATTTTCACAAGCAGGATCATTAGATACCTCTTTCGGAAACGGTGGTATTGCTACTTTTGATTTACAAATAGGAAGTGATGATAGAGCATTTTCAATTGATATACAATTAGACGGAAAACTTGTTTTAGCAGGATTTTCAGATGACGGAAGTGACAGAGACGGTGCCGTAATACTTTAAGACACTATCTTCATAGCGGCTTTTTTATGTAAAATAGAATCTAAAAAAAATAGTTTTAAAATCTTATGCATCAAACAAACGGAAATCTTCATCAATTTGTACATTAGGAATTCCTTCGTACTTTCCTTCTAAATAATCCTTTTCAAAAGAAGCATCTTTACGTACTTTTTTATCATACAAAGATTCCATTTTGGTAACTCCGTACACATCTTTTTCAGTAATCATAATTTGATCTCTTCTAAAAAGTTTTCTTTTCGGATTGATTAACGATGGATTGTGTGAAGCAAAAATTAATTGTGCGCCATTAGGATTGTTTTCCTTCGAATTGAATAACTCAATAATAGCTTTGCTCAAATGTGGATGCAATTGTGCATCAAACTCATCAATAATTAGTGTTTTTCCGTGTAATAACGTATCAATAATTGGTCCTGAAAGTGCTACATATTTGCATGTTCCTAACGATTCATTTGCAAAAAGGTTGAAATAAATATTATCTACTTCTTCGTTATCTTCATCGTAAACAGTATGTTTTGTGCTTACTACTACATTTTCTTCATCCGACTCAAGAATCATTTTCCGAATCTCCTTCGGAACGTTTCCTTTTTCCAGAATTTCCTCCGTAAGTTTAAAACGTTCTACTTTCGTTTCTGTAAAACCTAAATTAGCACCTGCAATAAAATTATCAATAAATTTTTTCTTTGCAGGATCGTCCATCATATCAATAGTAAAATTTATCGTATACCGATCTTGCATACCCGAAATGTATTGCACATTGCTCATGGCTTTCAAAATGGCAATTCCTGTTGGAATATTAAATTGCGCACAAACAGAAAGAAACAATGCATTTTTACGTGTAATAGATGTCAAATTTGCGCTAGCCGTATCAAACTTTTTAGTTGTTTTGATTTCTTGAAACTCTCTTTCAAATAATAACTGTTCCTTATTTTTAGTAGTAACGTACAACCATTCTTTATGAACTTGTTCGTCATCCACTAAAAAGCCATATCTATATTTAGCGGTATCATGAATAAAAACGAGCTCAAACAAACTTGGTTCTTCAATCGATTCTGTAGACAAACAAAAGGGCTGTACTTCAATAGCTTCGTCTGCTTGTGAATCTTTTGACGAGTTCAAAATAAACTTTCGGGCAAAGCTAATTGCTTTAAACAAATTACTCTTTCCATTTGCGTTAGCACCATAAATAACCATGCTTTTCAACAGCGTTAAGTTTTTTAACGGCGTATCAAAAAGATTGCTACTTCGCAGTTCAGTCAAAGAAGTTGCTGTCAAATCAATAGTGGTTCTATTTTTGAAAGACAAATAATTTTCTACTGTGAAATTTACGAGCATTTAGGCTATTTTTTGTTGTTTAACATGACAAATATATAAATTTGTACGATATTTTCGTGTAAAAAGGTAAATTTATTTTGGTTGTAAAAAATAAAAATATATATTTGTACGTGTTTTTCTCATAAAGGATACATTTTTTAATGATAAAACATAAATAATTGAAGATAATTCGGAAATATCGTGTAAAGTAGATAAAATAATGATTGATTGTTGAAAAACAGCATCTTACTACTTCATCAAACGAATTAACAGTAGAAAAAAATTACGAAAACGAATAAGTTACACTAGAAAAAAAGTTAATGGTAAAAAGAGAATTTCCTTTTTATAGACAGTTAGATCAAATGGATTGTGGACCAACATGCTTGCGCATGGTGGCAAAACACTTTGGTCGCGCATACACAATTGATTTTCTAAGGAAGAAAGCAAACATTACCAGAGAAGGTGTTTCTTTAGGTGGAATTGCCGAAGCGGCGGAAGAAATAGGGTTGCATACATTGGCAGTTAGTGTCGATTTTAAAACCTTAGTAGACGAAGTTCCATATCCTTGTATTGCGCATTGGAGACAACGCCATTTTGTGGTTGTATACAAAATAAGAAGAAACACTGTATATGTTGCAGATCCTGCACACGGTTTGGTAAAGTATTCAAAAGAAGACTTCATTAAAGGTTGGATGGGAAGCAAAGTTGACCAAGAAACAGCTGAAGGATATTTACTGTTACTTGAGCCAACGCCAGAGTTTTATGAACTAGAAAAGGAAGAAAAGAAAGAATACGGATTCAAATTCTTATTCTGGTATTTCAAACCATATAAAAAATATATAGCTCAGTTAATCCTAGGACTGCTGGTCGGGAGTTTACTGCAATTGATATTTCCGTTCTTGACACAATCCGTGGTCGATTACGGTATTAATTATCAGAATAAAAACTTTGTATTCCTGATATTAATTGCGCAGTTAACGCTATTTATATCACAAACGACGGTAGAATTAATTCGAGGTTGGATATTACTCCACATGACAAGCCGGATTAACATCAACCTGATTTCCGATTTCTTAATCAAGTTGATGCGATTGCCAATTGCCTTTTTCGATTCAAAAAATACGGGAGATATTATTCAGCGTATTTACGATCACAACAGAATTCAAAGTTTCTTGTCATCAACAACATTAAACACACTGTTTTCTGCTTTTAACATGATTATTTTTGGAGCCGTATTAGCCTATTACAACATGCAAATATTTGCGGTATTCTTTATCGGTTCAGCTTTATATATTGGTTGGACGTTACTTTTCATGAAAAAGAGAGCCGAACTCGATTATAAACGATTTGACCAATCTTCGGACAACCAAAGTAGTTTATACCAATTAATTTCTGGAATGCAAGAAATTAAATTAAACGGTTCAGAACGTAGAAGACGTTGGGAATGGGAAGCAATTCAAGTTCGATTATTCAAAATATCGATTAAAGGATTGACACTTTCGCAAACACAAAATACAGGTGGTCGATTTATTAACGAATTAAAAAACATCCTAATTACGTTTATTGCGGCAACTGCAGTAATTGACGATCCGTTATTTACCTTAGGTATGATGCTTTCGGTTCAGTATATCATTGGACAATTAAACTTACCAATCAACAACTTTATTACGTTTATTCAATCTGGACAAGATGCAAAAATAAGTTTAGAGCGTTTGTCTGAAATTCATAATAAAGATGATGAAGAAGACAGATTTGAGGAAAACATCAAAGAACTTCCTGAAGACAAAACAATCATATTAAAAGACGCGAGTTTCCGTTATGGAGGAAAAAGTTCACCGTTAATTCTTGACAATTTAAATGTTGATATTCCAGAAGGAAAAGTAACAGCAATTGTTGGAGCCAGTGGAAGTGGAAAAACGACGTTGATTAAATTATTATTGAAATTCTATGAATTTAACGAAGGTTCTTTAAACATTGGACCGCACAAAATAGGAGATATAAGTACCAAAGTTTGGCGTAAATCCTGCGGGTCAGTAATGCAAGATGGTTTCTTATTTGGAGATACAATTGCACGAAATATTACAGAATCTGATTCAGAAGGAATTATAGACAAACAACGACTGATTCATGCTGTAAAAGTGGCAAACATTGAAGAATTTATTGAAGAATTGCCATCAGGATACAACACAAAAATTGGGTCAAGTGGTGTAAATGTTTCTGGAGGACAAAAGCAACGTATTTTAATTGCACGTTCTGTATACAAAGATCCAAAGTATATTTTCTTTGACGAGGCAACAAGTGCTTTAGATGCAAACAACGAGAAGGTAATTATGGAAAATCTACAAGAATTCTACAAAGGAAAAACGGTAGTCGTAGTTGCCCATCGTTTAAGTACGGTAAAAAATGCAGATCAAATTATTGTATTAGACAAAGGAAAGATCATTGAACTCGGAAATCATGAAGAGTTAACCGCAAAACGCGGAGCATATTATACATTAGTAAAAAATCAATTAGAGCTAGGAAACTAATATGGCTAAGAAGAAAGAAGACAAGAAAGAGGAAGAGAAGAAACAGGAAAGACGCAAAAAAATCAATGACCTGGATGAAAGATCAGATCAGGTCAAGGAAATATTGGGTCAGGCACCAAACTGGGTAATCCAATGGGGAATTTCGGTAGTATTCATTATTATAGTGATGTTTTTAGTAGGATCGGCATTATTGAGCTATAACGATATTATTGGAGCGCGTGTGACCATTACTTCGGAAAATCCACCAGCGCATTTAACGGCAAAAGCTTCAGGAAAACTGACAAGTATTTTTGTGGAAGCTGGTCAAAAAGTAGAAGCAGATCAAGTATTAGCGGTTATTGAAAACACAGCTAATTATGATGATGTATTGTTTATCAAAAACAAAATTGAAAACTTTGTGCCTGATTTAACAGACTTTGATTCGTTGAAGTATACATTTCCTTCTAAATTGAAACTTGGGCAAATACAGATGGCTTACAATTCGTTTAGAAGAGAGTATTTGTCGTATTTAAATTATAATATTCAAACACCAGAGAAAAGTCAGGTAATTAACTTGCGTTCACAAATTATTACGGCACAAAACCGATTAAATAATAGAAAAACCGAGCTTTTTATTTATGAAACGGAATTAGAAAATGCAAAAATTGATTTCGAATCGCAAAAACGATTATACGAGAAAGATGTAATTACACGACAAAGATATCAGCAAGAAGAAAATAAATATGCTTCTGCAAAGCGAAGTTATGAAGGTTTACAATCGTCTATAAAAAGCGAAGAAAGTTCCTTATTAGCATTGCGAAACAATTTAAGACAAGCAAGTATTGGCGATAAAACTTCGTTTTTATCAACGGATCAAAACCTAGAACAAGCCAAACAAGATTTAGAAAATCAAATAATTCAATGGGAACAACAGTTTGTATTAAAATCGCCCATAAAAGGAGAAGTTACCGTATTTGATATTTGGTCAAAATACCAAAACGTAACTATTGGACAAGATTTATTCACGGTGATTCCTAATAACATTGACGGAATTATTGGAAGAGTTACGATTCCGGTGCAAAATTCTGGTAAAATAAAAATAGGACAAAGTGTGCTTATCAAGTTAGACAGTTATCCATATCAAGAATGGGGAAGTTTATCAGGGGAAATTATCAATATTTCAGGTGTTCCTCAATTAAGTACACAAGGTGGTCCAGCAATGTATATTGCCTATTTAAAAGTAGAGACACTTAGTAGTTCTTTTGAAAAGCCAATTGATTTTAAACAAGAAATGGAAGGAACCGCAGAAATTGTAGTTGAAGAATTAACAGTAATGCAACGAATTTTCTATCAGTTACGAGAAGTATTTAGCAGAAAATAAATTCATGATTATAAATAAGTTTAGTTAACACTAAGAAGCCTCAAACAGTTTAATGTTTGAGGCTTTTTTATTATTTAGCATGCAAATAAGCATGATAAAATAGCTTGTGTATTACATGTAGGATTTTGTGTGCCACAGTTGAAGCCACTTCCGCCGCCGCCAGTACCTGGACAGTTATTAGCAGTAACATCACATCCATCAATAATTCCTGTAAAAATACATTGAGGATTTGTAGATTCCACTCCACCTTTAGTGTTTAACGAGTTTAATTCTGCAATTCTTGATTTTGTTAAGCTTAATTTGTTTAATCCTAATTTTTGTTTTTTCATGATTTAAATATTTTTTGGTTTATAAAAAATACAATCTGAAAGACTTTTGGGGAAGACTATCATTTTTTAACAATCTTCAAAGCACGAAATAAGTTCAACTCGTGTTTGGCAATTGTTAGTGCCACAATTATTGGTTCCGCATCCGTTAGTGCCACCACCACAATGGTTTGCTGTATTACAATTTTCGGTTACATTACAACCATCATCATAATATCCTGTTGCAAGACAAAATGGATTTGTAGAAGCGGTATTCCAACCACCTTTAGCATTTTGCGTATTCAATTCTGCAATTCTTGATTTTGTTAAGCTTAACTTGTTCAGCTCTAATTTCTGTTTTTTCATGATCTATAATTTTAGTTATTAAAAATACAGTTGAATAAATTTAGGGAAAACTATACTAGATTAGCACGCTTCGTAGCATGAAATAATTTGTCTTGTTTGTGTTGTACCGCAATTACTTGTATCACAATTGTTCGTCCCGCAACCATTTGTCCCACAGTTGTTCGTCCCACAATTGTTTGTTCCGCAATTATCTGTTCCACAGTTATTTGTTGCAACACAACCTGGGTCATAAGGTCCTGTAATGATACAATGTGTGTTTGCAGATTCATTACCTCCAATTACATTTGTAGTATTCAATTCTGCAATTCTTGACTTTGTTAAGCTTAATTTGTTTAATCCTAATTTTTGTTTTTTCATGACTTATAAATTTTTCAGTTAATAAAAAATACAATCTTTAGGCAATTTGAGGAACACAACTTCATAAAGATAACGAACAAACTAAAAAAATCATATGAAACAAATGTTAAATAATATAAAAGCCTTCACGGTGCGTGTGAAGGCTTTTAAAAATATTATATATGTTAAGTTAGTTTAGTTTCCGACTATATCATTACCCTTTATGGCAATTCCTGTTCTACCTGTTCTACCTCCATTTGTACCTGTTTGACATGTGTCATCCAAAAGTGTATCTAACGTATATGTAATAGGAAATGTAACCGGAAGTGTTTGAATATTTGCTCCTTGAGCAGGTAATGCTCCAGCTATGATAGTATGAAGATTTCCTATTTTGGAAATTTTTACTTTCTTAAGTTTTAATGACCGTTTCATAAAATATATGTTTAGTTAACACTATAAATATCAGAAAATTTTAGCGAAATACCGCAATGTTGTAGTGATATTTTATAAAACGTCACTTATGTATCTTTCTGATTTTGAAGGCTTTTTATGTAGTATGATGGGTACATGCCTGTTTGTGCTTTGAAGGCTCTGGAAAAGGTTTCCGAACGTTTAAAGCCAAATTCCTCAGCAATAGCTTTGATGGTATACGAGCGTAATTTATCATTATTTTTTAGCTTTACTAAAGCAGTATTAATTCGCAGCTCAGAAAGGTAGGATTTAAACGATTTTTCTTTATAAGTATTAATTACGTTTGATAAATACGAGGTATTTGTTTTTACTTTTTTGGCAACGTAGCCCAACGTACAATCTTGTCGTAAATACAATTCTTTTTCTTCAAATGTTTCTAAGGCTGTTAAAATTTGAATTGCATTTTCGTCTGTAACAGGATTGTTACTTTCCTTTACAACAGTTTCAGGAACAACTTTTTCTTTGGGTTGTTCCAGTTTTTCAATAGTTAATAATAATTGTTGAAAACGAATTTTATTTTGTTTTTGTTTGCGTTTATACCAAATAAAGAATCCCAGAAGCGAAAGCAATAATATAATAGAAGCACTATATAAATAGTTTGTATACTTTCCTAAAGAATCGATTTCTTCTTGCAATGGAACAATATCATATTTTTCATGAATTTTATTATTGAGTTGCATGTTAATGCTATCATTTGCTCTATCTAATTTTGCATAATTATTAAAGTTTTCTTTTGCTTTTTCTGAATTGCCAATTTCTGTATACGAAAGATGTAGCAATTCATGAGCTTCTTTTTGATCCGAAAAAACAATATTGTTATTTACAGCAACTTGAATTGCATCTTCTAAATATTTGATAGCTTTAGGATAGTTTTCTTGTCCATAATAACTTTTACCTAAATAAAAATAGGGAGTTAATAATTGGTCATCGCTATTTACACTCAAATAATAACGCTCCACTTTTTTCGAAATTTCGATAGCTTTTTCATACTGTTTTTGCTGATATTTAATAATTGCATCATTCATAAGAAGCAAATGATAAAACAGTGTAGATTCCTTTTCGCTAGATATTTCTAATGCCATATCATTATATATGGCAGCCTCTTTAGGATTTTTGATTCGCAAGTAACAATCGGCAAGATTGAATAAAACTTGTTTTCTATACGTTTCTTTTTTTGGATCGGAAGTTTTAATAGTACCTAAAAGAGCTAAGCTTTCTTTGAACATAGAAATAGCTTCATTATGGTCTTGATGTGTTTTTTTTAGGTAAGCTATGTTAATATCAACTACAATTGTATTTAGTGGGTTGTCAGTTAAATTAGCATACTTTTTAGCAATTAAGTATTCATCAAGTGCAGAAAAATCTTTTTCGGTTTCAGATAGAATATTGCCTCTTAAATTGTGGTTTTTGAAAAGCAGTAAGTTGTTTTTTAATTTTTTGGCAATACGAAGTGATTCTTCAATTCCATTTAATGCTTTGTCAAATTCTGCTATATAATTATTGGAATACGCAATATGGTAAATTGACCATGCTATTCGTTCTTGATTGTTTTCCTTTTTAGCAATGTAATTAGCTTCCAACGCGTAGATTTTTGCGTCATTAGCGTTTCTGAATAATGCATTTTCATACAACTTTGTTAACTCGTCATACGATTTTCCTTGAAGCGAATCGTTCTGTGCATGAAGCGAAAAAGAGCACAAAAAAACAGCAATACTAAATACAAGGGAAAATAATGTGAAAAATGATTTTTTAAGTTGCATAGGTTAGGTTTCAGTGGCAGTAAACTAACACAAGTATAACGGTTTTATATGTAGAAAAAAAATAAGTAGGATAAAACACGAATCTTCTAGGATGAACTATTTACCATAAAAAGTAGCTGTCTTAAAAGCTAAATAAATCGTCAAACCGAATTTGATTCAGTTTCTCATCACAATTGAAAATTAGTTTGATGAGATTCTGGATTGAGTCCAGAATGACGTTCCTAAGAAACTTTTAAGACAGCTATTTTTAAAATATTAGCAAAGAATTTACTTCTTCTGCTTGTTTTTATTTTTATTCATGTGCTTTTTACGCGCTATCATTGATTTGTAGTAACGATATAAGAAATCGTAACACACCATTTCATGAATACGGTTTTTAGATTTGAATAATCTGTTCATTAACATGTGCAAATAACTTCCCATAAGGTCGTTAAGTGGCATCATGAGCGTATCGTCTTCTTTGTGTTTTAAAATAGCGGCGGCAATATCTTTGATGCCTTCTTCTTTTTCTTTTAACACATCTAAGATTGGTTCGTAATCTGGGTTTTCTTCTGCGGTAAACACCATAAATTCCTCGATTTTTTTACGTTCGGCACGGAATTTATCATCTAACTGCTTTTTTAACGGTCGTCCCATACCAAATTCGTTTCCAAATCCAGTTTTTAAACGATCCATTACTTCTAGCTTTTCATCATCGTTGTAGCCATAGCTTGTTAAGTGTGAATCCATTGCTCGGATAGAGAATAGCCAACGCAATTCTTCCCCTTCATCACCTTCAATCATGTCTATAAAATCGACCATCATTTTACTATCGTGGTAAAATAATTCTTCTCCTAACACCATGGTATTCATTCCATAGCGTTCTATTTCTCGCTGATACGTATCAATTTGAATTTTATAAATTAAATCTTGATCTATAAATTCTTTAAACTTTGGATACAATCCGTTAATGATCATTCCAACATGTTCAGGTTTTGTATAGTGAAAACGAACTCTTACATGATGTTTTGGATCTGCATATCGTATAAAAAACCATTTATCGATAATATTATGTTCAATTAGCTGTTCTGCTATTGGCTTTATAATCTCCGTTAGCACAGCATCTGAAGTTTTTGGTCCTGTATATATTTTATAATACAGCCAACTATCTCCTAAAATAAAATTTCTTTGTATTTCGTTATTCATTGGGCTGATTGCTTTGAGTTAATTTTTGTTCGTTATAAAATGAAACTACTACTTGATTTGTGTAGTATTCTTTACCTTCTTTTACGACTCCGCTTTCGCTGAATAGGAATTCGGTTAGTTTAAATGCGCCTCGTTTGCTAACGGTATCTAGTAACATGCGTACAGAAGTAAGATTGCCAAAGTTTACAAGCAATTCATTATCTCCATCAGCCAACATTACATATTGAGGAATTTTTAGACTATCTCTCAATGTTTTTATTTCGGCAGTTAATTTATCATTGTCGTTTTTACTTTTTAGTAAAGGTTCAATGTGACTCTTTTTTAAGTTCCAAGTAGCATCACTTAAGATAAGATTGTTAAACTCTACACGTGGTACAAATGCAAAATCACCTGAAAATGGTCCTAATCCGAAACCAACTCCACCTCTTATTCCTTGTGTTTGCATATCTGCCAAGAAGTGATAAATTGGCAATGAATTTGCAGAGTAATTGTGGGCGTTTGTTAAGTGCGGAACAACTTCTTTGTTGTACTTTTTAGAACGTAGTAATACTTTACTATGATTTTTTACAGAAACCATTAAATCATCAATAGGAAGTTGATCTTCTTCATCCTTGATGGATTTTGCCAAGTATGGAATTTCATATTTACGTAAATCTGGACGCATTAAAATGTTTCCAACGCGCGATTCTGGTAAATGCACAATTTCTGCTAAGATTTTATCTTTGTTCATCTCAGCTTCCATGTCTGCCATTTCTTGCGTATAATCAAATAGTTCTTGATCTCCATGACAAAAACGACCTAGTAAGTTTGCCGCACTAGATCCGCCACCACCGCTAAATTTGATTTTGTGTTGACCATCTTCGCCATCTAAAATTTCAATCATACATGACATCGTATCTGGAAGATCGTCCCAATTTAGATCATAGTCTTTAAAATCATCAGCGTTTAGTGTAATTACATAATCATCATTTTTAAATGCATCAATTAATTTTTGTTGCATAAAACCATTAATTGAAGACCAACGCACTTCCATCATTGGATTTTTTGCTTGTCTTCCAGGAATCATGATGTTATCTACCAACGGATTTACGTCTCCTGCACCTTGATCTTGTTTGTAACCAATTCCAATTTCAACATCTAACGCTGTAGAAAGTGGTACTTCACGTTCTTCAAATCGTTCGTGAAAAGCATCTCTAAACTTTGTAAGCGTTGTCGTACTTTGTGGAAAAGTAAGTCTGTTTAGCAATGCATATCCTTTTTGAATATCATCAACTACAGACTGACTTAGTGTATTTTTTGTGTTTTGTAAAACCATGTCCGTTTGGAACATGAACTTTAATTCAAAATCAGTGTCTAATTGTTGTAAAAATTCACTTAATTCTAAGTAAACGCTAGGATTATTTCCTATAGATTGATCAATTTTTGTGATTTTTTTATCAGCTTCTTTTAATGCTTTTAAAATATCTTCAACACCTTGCAAGCGTTCTAATACATTACAAATTTGATCTAAGAATTCTGGTCCAGAAACCGAAGGCTCTAATTCGCTAATTAGCAACTGACTTGATACCAATTCTTCAATGAATTCCGTAGCTTCTTCTATCGAAATTTCATCGTCAACTAATAGAGAAGCAAGTTGCGAGAGTGAAGCTCCATGTGATGCTTTTTCTAACACAACAGCCAAGTATTCAGTATCATCAACCGCTACAATGTGGTGATGTCTTCTACTGTTGAAATATTTGTATTCTATATAGCGTAATTGTGGTCCGGCTTTATAAATACTTGAGTTTGGAAAGAATAAAAGTTGTTCTCTAATTTTTTTATTCGTGACCAAATCTTGCGAAAGCGCTACCAAATAGTTCATATCCAATCGGGTATGACGTTTGTTTTGCGCTGAACCTTTGAGCTCTATAGCTGTTTCTTCACCAAATTCTCCTACGGAACATCCTGCAAATAGTCCAAAAGGCGTACATCTTGACGACATTCTGGAAATATATTTTAGGATTGAATAGCGTAGTTTTTGTCCTTTCTTTGGATCTTCTTTTTCACCTTCAAGCCATCTGTTCATTTCTTCAAATAACGATGGTGAAGCTAAGAATAAGGCTTCTCTAACTACAGGGTTTTCACAAACTGTTTTAAAGTCTTCATCTGAAATCTCAGTCTTGGCAGTCAATTCTTGATAAGAAGAGAATGAGAAAAGCGGTGTTCTTAATATATATTTTGAAAAATTCTTGTATGGATTTTTACTCATCTGTTTTTTAGCTTATCATTAAACATTCATCCCAATTTGTATCGTAGTCTGCTAAGTAATCAAGGATTGAAAGTCCAATTCCTGCAATTCCTTCTAATAAGGAAGTTTCTGCTTCCCAACTTTTGTCAACACCTTTCCATTGTTTGTATCCGGCATATCCGTCTTCATGAACGCCTCTGTCAATTCCGTCTTGAATCCAGAATTCGAAAGCATCTTTAAATACTTGGTCGCCAGTTTCTTTGTACATTCTTAAAAACATTTGTGCATTTCCATACGAACCATGACAGAGGCCAGCGTCTCTTACCATGCTATCCTCTTGTGCAGTACGTGCCGCAGAATGTTTTAAAACTTCTAACGCAGTTTCACCAAGTTCTTTATCGTTTAACGTTTTTGAAGCATACCAAAAACGCATGGCAACACCTAAGTCGCCATAACACCAAGCCAATCGGCTTTGTCCATTTTTGTCTTCTTCTTTGCCAGTTACCCAACTTGGATATACAGAAAATGGATTTTCTTCTTCCGTTTTGTGGCTTTTAATGTAATTGATGGCACCTTTTAACATTGGTTCTGATTTCGCTTTGAAATCGTCATATACATGTAGTTTCGTTAAGATTCCAACAATACTTGACATTCCGTGCGATAAACTTAAGTTGTATCCTCTTTCTTTCGTTTCTATACTCAATTCAGATTCCCACTTTAGCATATCATCACCTTCTTTTTCAGACAATTCATCTAACAAGTCCATGAATTCATTTAAGAAGTTCTTGTACTTATCTTTTAATTCATCAGATTTTGTATTTCGGTAACGATTTAAGAAGTAAAAAGCATATCCAATGGCACCATGAAGGAAATCATAATTTCCGTTTTTCATGTCAGTTACCATGAATGTGTGTATGTATTGGTCTAATTCTGGAAGCAAATCGTCATTGTCAGCATCCATAAATTCTTCTTGTTCTAAATGATCTAAAACCCAGCCTGCGCCAGCAATACCGGTACAGAATGTAGGATAACTGTAACCTTCGTTTATTTTATCAATGCAACTAGTGAGCATTTCCACACCTATATCGGCATGATCGTCTATATCAAGATATTTTGAATAGTAAAACTGAAATAAAGAGATGCCGCCAAGTCCAGCAAGCACTCCTATTTGTGTTTCTTCAGCATATTTTGATTTGATAATTTGGTCAATTTCTTTTAACTTTTTTTCTAATAGCTCTTTATTCATAATTTTTAAGTAATTCGAGTTTTGGTCTACCTCAAATTAAAGGCTTTTTTTGCTGTATTACAAGTGTATGAGGGACTATAAACGCCAAAAACGCAAATAAGTCCTCGAAATTTATAAAAATGAGGTTGATTTTAGATTTATTTTAACTTTTTCAGCAATTTTTGTGCCTTGTCAAAATTGTAATTAGCAGGATTTTGAACTAAAATTTCAAGTGTTTGTTTTGCTTTTTCAGCATCGTTTTGTTTTAAATATACAAGTGTCAAATACCAATACGCTTTATGATTGTCAATAGCATCACTATTTTTTAGTTGATGAAACGTTTGTATCGCTTCGGAATACTGTTGAAGCTCTAATTGTGAAACACCAATGTACAACACCGCTTTAGGATTGTAAACTTGGTTATTGGTAGTTGAAGAGAAAAGTGCTAGTGCTTCTTTATAGTTTTCTTGGGTAAATAACGTTTCTGCTTTTATTAAATTAGCTTTGGTCGTGTTAGCAATTCCTTTGTCTTTAAAAGATGGTAAAGTACTCCAATTATGATATTGCTCAAAGGCGTCATTCGGTGAAAGCGATTGCATAAAAGAGAAGTAAAACAATGTACATATGGCGGCAACTGCAATTGCTGACGATATGTAGTAAAAATAAGTTTTCTTTTTAGGCGATTTTTGCACACGATTTTCCTGTTGAATTGCACGTATTTTTGTAGATACATCCACAACATCAGCCGCTCTAAACTGTTGCGCAAGCTCTTTTATTTCTTCTACAGAAGCTGTTGTGGTGACTGTCCATTTAGCTTCATTATAAACACCTTCGAGTGTTTTATAAGTTTCTAAAAAAGACGCAAGTTCAGCATCACTTTGAAGCAATGTTTCAAAGGCTTTTTTTGCTGTTTCATCCATTTGATTGTTCAAATATGACGCAATCTGGGCATAAGTTTGATCGTCAAAACTCATAATTTCTTTATTTTGGAAAACTTAGCGTCTTCCTTAATTAGCTTGGTTAATTTTGCTTTGCATTTAAACACACGTTGTCGGGCAACTACTTTTGATGCATATGAAAATGTTTCTACAATTTCGTCATACGGAGTTCCATTAAACAACAGTGTTAGCACCTTTCTACAATTTTCGGAAAGCAATTGAAATTTTTCAATATACAGTTCCCATTTTTCTTGTTCGAGTAATGCAAACGCATTTTCTGTTTCTTCATTCTTTAGTTCAGCAACTTTGTTTTTTGTTACCCGTTTTTTATTTAATTCTCTTCTCCAAAGATTTTTGCAGGTAGTAAAAAGATAGGCTTCAAAGGAAGATTTGATAACTAACTTTCTGTTTTTCAGACGTACAAACAATTGAATTAATGCATTGTGAAAAACATCTTCAGCATCGGTAGCGTTGCCTTTATTTTGGAACACAAAGGTTTTGACTTTTGAAAAAAACTGGTTATAAATTTCTTTTAATATTGTTTCGTCTCCAGAACGAAGTCCTTCAATAAAATAAGTATCATTTGACATAAAAAACAGGGTTCACTATAAGCTGTTCTAAAATTAGTGAAATAAATCGGGTAACAAAATTTCTTACGCCGAACTATCTCATAAGTCGACTTATTTACTAGGTGACATCCGAAAAGCCTAGCACCAGAATAGAGTAGGAAATAACCAAAACCAACATACAAATCATGAAAAAAGTTATTTTGAGTATGTTTTGTTTGCTCTTGATGAGTTCTTTTCTATCTGTTAGAGCTCAAGCACAAGTTGATCAGTCAGTACGACAGCAACAAATGCTTCAAGAAGAACAAAAAGTAAATACATACATTAAAAAAAATATAGATAAGGCACTTCCAATAAGTGTGAAACAAGAATTTATTGAAGGATTCAACAATTCTGAACATGACATAAAGTTTAACCAACTTTCTAGTGACGAACAAAAAAAAGAATTACAATCTTTTAAACAAGGATATTTACGATACAAGTATTTTAGCGAAAAACCTGAAGCTTGGATTCCATACCAAGCAGAAGCAGAACCAACTTGTATAAACGGAAGCTTTGAAGATGGTAACTTTAATAACTATCAAGGAAATACAGCTTTTGGAAATCCTGGAGGTTATGTAGGAAACCCAGGAGGAGAATGCAATGCTATTCCAACCACCGGATTTGGTAACTACGCATGGACTCCAAATAATTTATTTACTACGAGTACAGACAATTTTGATATTGTAGGCGCAGGAAATGATCCTATTGTAGCGGCTGGAGGACAAACACTAAGTATGATAAATCCTAACAGTCCAACAACAGGGAATCAATTTGCCGCTAGAATTAATGGACCAAGACCTTTAGTGAATCCTACGAATGCTCAGTTTGGTCAATGTTGGGCAGACAGAGGAATTAATAGATTAACAAAACCAATTACACTTACAGAAAGTGGTATACAAACAGTTCGTTTTTACTACGCATTGGTTGCGGAGTTTCCTAATCATACCAATGCGAATCCAATTTTTGTTGCGAGAGCTTTAGATGGAAATAATGCTGAATTGGATAGGTTTTGTGTTGTTTCAAATCCAGCAGGAAATCCATTTTTTAATCAAATTAATAATATAAATAATGGTTGTCCTTTAGCGCCTGTATTATGGCAAAATTGGACGTGTGCCGAATTGAAAATATCTGGAGAAGTAGGAGATGTCATAAATTTAGAATTTATTGTTGCAGACTGTGGAGCTGGAAGACATTTTGGTTATGCATATGTAGATGATATTTGTGCAGATGAATGCTTGCCAGGTTCAGACTTTCAAGGAAGTATTCGTTTAAATGAGTTTGATCCTTGTGAAGTTGATTTTCCGTTTGATGTATGTGCAGATTTTACCTTACCAGAATTAAACGGAGAAACAGGAACACTTTCTGCAAATAATACCTCATTAGATATTTTACAAAACGGACAAGTTGTAAACACCTTAACAAACGGAGTAATTACAGGAAATACAGTATGTTTTTCGGTAAATCCAAATGATTTTCCTGGTCAAGCAGGAGGTTATGATTTTCAGGTAAACGCTACGTTTGGCATTGCTGGAGAAACACAAAGTTCAGACGATGTACACACAATTCCAGGTCAAAATAATGATTACATTTTTAACAATCCTGACTGTTGTGATATTGATGCAGTAGTATCAAACATTATTTGTGACGATCAAGGAACCACGGATCCTAGTGATGATACTTGGTCATTTGTACTTACTGTAACAAACTCTTCAGGTACTTTTTGGAGAGCAACAACACCAGATAACGATGCCGGAAGTTACAATGATCCAAAAACCATTTACATGGGATTAATCTCAGATTATACTGCTGGAATAGCAACTTTTACGGTTTTTGATGATGCCGACAATCAATGTTCTACAGATGTGTCTATCAATGTTCCTGAAGCATGTTCTCCACCTTGTAAACTTGAAGTTGAGGTTGAAGTAGGTGCATGTGATGACAATGGAACTCCATCTGATTATTCGGACGATTTCTACAACGTTACAATTACAGTAACTGGAACAAACGGATTACCTTGGATGGCAAAACAAAAACTGGAAAGTAACGGATCGGAAACAGTGATTTACAATGGTAACAATGATGTTGTAAACTTACAATTAGGACCTTTTGATGTAAGTGATGGCGATTGGACCTTATGGATTGGTCTTACAGATTATTTCGATTGTTTAATAGATACATTCATTGCAGTACCAAACTGTTGTAATGACGAACCAGTAATTGTTCCTTATTGGCAACATCCAGATTGCCCAGAAGTAGTATGTACTGCTGATCAATGGCCAATACACGTGTTAAGTAGTGATGGTTCAACAATCACAAATGGATTTGGAATTACAGTTGTTTGGGATAACTTAGATACACAGGCAAATGAAAATCAGATTCAAGACTTTATCTATGCTTCGGCAGAAGAAAACTGGCAAGCAACAATTACATATCCAAATGGATGTGTTTACATTGTTACCTATTATGAAGATTGTTGTGATGAGGATATTTACATAAGAGTATTAGAATGTCCTACGGATGACCAATTACAAGCGCATCAAACTGCATTAGAAAAAGCAATGGAAGTTGCTTCAGCTAGTCAATCTGTTGCAAAAAACACCAATGATCAAAGTGCAGCACAAGCACAACAAGCGCAGATTCAAGATGAGTTAAATACGCTAAAAGCATACATGGAAGCTCGTGCCAATAGTAATGGAGAAGATTGTGAACCTTGCGAATTAGGATATGTATTCATTCAATTAGTAGATGCTAATGGAGACGAAATAGATATCAATGACTATGACTCATTTAGTTGGGATCATAACGGTTCACAAGCAACGAATGCAATATTCGATTTACCAATGGAAGATGGACCAGTGTGTTTTACTGCTACAAAAATAGAATATGGTAAAGAATGTGTGTATCAAGATTGTTTCTTCTATGAATGTGAAGAAGAATGTTTATGTGACGAGCTAACTCTTGGAGACTTAAATGTATTTGCAGTAAATGATTGTTTATACTCAATATCAGCTAGTTCAATTGTAAATTGTTCTTCTGATCAAATTGCGAATGAAGAATATAGTTTCACCATAAACAATGGAGCACCAATAACTTCAAGTGGAAATGGAATCTATCATACATTCACAGCAAATGGAGAATATGATATTACAATGACATGGACAGTTACGGACATTGAAGGATGTGAAACAACGGTATCTATCTCTGAAACCGTAAAAATAGATTGTATTGATGATCCAGATCCATGTGATGTTGCTACCGATTTACGATTCGATTGTAGAAGAGCTGGCATGAGTTGGACAGGCGATCCTTCACAAACATATATTGTTCAAGTTAGTTGGGACGCATGTTGTAAGCCTTTAAATCCTCCAACAGCAATACAATGGGAAGTTACTGGTACATCTACACAATTACCTTTCATTAAAGAATCTAACTGTTTCAGTTGGAAAGTTGGAATCAAATGTAAAGATGAAATACTATGGTCAAAAGAAGATTGTGTAACTTGTTATGGTCCAAGAAAACCAAATGACGATGCCGCAGTAGCTGTGAAAACTTCTGCGAAAATTTCGCCAAACCCGAATGACGGTAATATGAATATCGAAATTTCAGGACAAGACAAAACAGACTTTACAATGAAAGTATATCGTTTTGATGGAATCTTGATCAAGGCTTTCGATACAAATCGTATTGAAAATAAAAATACAACCATATCTTGGAATGGAAAATCAGTATTAGCACCAGGAATGTATTTCTTTGTGATTACTACCGATTCAGAAACCATTACGAAGAAAGTTATTATAAAATAAAAAGTAAAAATAATGCAAGAGAATTCCAGTCAATTTCGGTTGGCTGGAATTTTTATCATACCTAAACCATTATTATACACTTAGTATTAATTTAAACGTAAAAAAATTATGAAAAAAGTATTAGTATGCTGTATTGCCCTATTATGTATCATTTTGTATGCTTGCCAAACAGAAACACTACAAATTGATGAAACAGCAAAAACAACAAAAACAACCGAAGATTTACTAACAGCACAAAAAGGAGGTTTTTCAAACTCACCAAGTAATGAACTAGTTATCTTATACCCAGAAGGAACAACCGAAGCTGAAAAGCAATTAAAAAGAGATGAATATAGTATAGAAGAATTTAAAAAATGTGAATGCGCCGATCCAAACTTAGAACTTTGGATTTTTGGAAAAGAAGAAGCTGCCAATGGCGGCTTAGAAGGTAAAAAAGTGCTTTCAGAATCTGATGAAGACTTAGAAGGTGCAGAATACAATCCAAATATAAAAATACAAGAAGAGATTTTTATTGATTATGCAGGTATAGCAAGTAGTGCTGACGGAATGGTGAAACGTGTTGCTGCCAATCAAGGAGTTACAGTTGCGGTCTTAGATACAGGAATTATGTATGATTATCCAGGGTTTACACAACCTTTTCTCTATAATAGTGATCAAGATGCTTGCTACAACAATGGGCAAACCGAGTTATTTGGTTGGAACTTTGTTGAGGATAATAACAACCCTTATGACAATCATTACGGACGACATGGTACAATTGTAACCAATTTAATCATGTCTAAAATGGATGCCGCTAATGTAAACTACCAAATACTACCAGTAAAGGTAGCCAACCGAAGTGGAAACATTCGTTATTTTGATGCTTTATGCGGATTTCAATATGCCGCTAACAAACAAGATGTAAAAATCATTAATACGAGCTTTGGATGGTATTATCATGAGCGTGAATTATTGCAAAAATTTATTGATGATGTAGAAGATAGAATTCTTGTGATAAGTTCTGCTGGAAATCATGGAATTAATAACGATGAAATTCCACACTATCCATCGTCATACGATACTGAAAACATAATTGCTGTTGCTGGATTAGGAAGTACTCCTGGATCTAACAATAACAATAACTACCATGCATCTGTAGTGGATGTAGCAAATCTACCAAACGGAAACACCAATTCCTTCCTAGCAAGTTTTTCCAATAGAGGCGTAACATCTGTAGATATTGCAGCACCTGGCGAACAAATTCCTTTTATGTATAATAACGAGACAATATATATAGACGGAACATCTTTCTCAGCAGCTCTAACTTCAGGATACGTAGGTTCATTGTATACAAACGGAATGTCTGCAACAATGATGAAATCGACATTATTGTCAAATTGTGTTTATAATCCAAACTTATACGAGATAAAATATGCCAAGCATATTCCTCAATAGTATATAGTTTAAATTAGGTTTAGGTAATCTTGCATTTAGACTATTCAAAAGAGGAGTGTAACAACTCCTCTTTTACCTTAATGAAACTCAATATTGAGAAGTCTGTAAGACGTACACACTATTGTTAGTTGAATTAATCCCGTTGCATACGCGATCTTGTGTAAAATAATTAAATTATTGCTTTTTATTCTAAACCATCATCTAGCTTAGTAGTAACTTTTTTAACATCATCACTGATTTTGGTAGAAATCTTAATTAATACTTTAAATTGTTTTAATTTAAAATGTATTGTAAATTTTTCATAAGTTTAAATGTTTAAAAATTAAGATGATAAATGTTTTTTTAGCTTTATAAAGTCTCTAAAATAATAACTCACGAAGTCTATGTTTATTTCATATAAAAAAATCAAGCTACTATTTCTTGTAATTGCTCTTTTTCATTCCTTGGGAATACTAAATGCACAAGAGTTGGAAGTGACAAACTATTATAATGAACGACTGGAGCAAGTAGATTTGAAACTACATGAAAGAGAGGCGTTATTAGATAGTTTATTACATATTGAAAATGTTAATATTGATCAAATAGGTTTGGCAAATATTTACTACGAGTTAGCAAAAACAGTTTCTCAAATCGACTACAAAAAAGCAATTTTTTATTCAGAAAAAGCACAAGAAATAGCGTTAAAAATTAATAATCTTCAAGAAGAAGTATTTGTAAAAAACCATAATAATAAAGTGCTTTTTTATTACAGAGATAATCAATTTAATAAAGCGTTAAAAGAAGCTGAAAAATATTTAGATACTTATACTAATACAGATGTTAGACTAGGTAAATTGTATAGATTGATAGGTAAAATATATATAGACTTAGGAGATTTTCAACAATCTATAGATAATTATGATAAATCAATCTTTATTTTAAAATCATTTGATGATTACAAAGAGCTTTCTAGGACATACATCAGTAAATTAAGACTTCTTATCAGTTTTTTTGACGACTCATATTCAAAAGATATTTTAGAAATAAAAAAAGAATTGGAATCATTACAAGAAAAATTTGTAATGAAATATAAAAATAGAGCTGCAATAAATCTAAATCTTGCGGTTTATTACGATTATACAAATCAATACGAAAAAGCTATAGGAGAATATGAAAATGTGTATAATTTGTCATTAAAAAATGAAGACACAATAGGAATGGCTAAAAGCTTTATAAATCTGGGTAGTATTTATGAAGAAAATAATCAATTAGAAAAAAGCAAACAATATCTAAACCAAGCAAAAGAATTTACACAAGATGATTTTTTTCTAAATTCATCTATCTCCAACAATCTAGCAGATATTTATCAAAAAGAAAACAACCACCAAAAAGCATTAATTCATTACCAAAAAGCAATTACACAAGCATTACAAATTAGTGATATAGCGTATCAAAAATTGCCAGCATTTCAAGACATTGAATTTTCGTCAAACAAAATAGATGTTTTAGGATATTTGATCGACAAAGCAAACGGTTGGATTGCTTACTATGATGCCGAACAAAATCCCGAACATCTCGAAAATGCACTAAAAACATTTACACTTGCCGATAAGTTAATTGATATTATTTACGTAGAAAGTCGAGAAGATTTATCAAAGCTTTTTTGGCGAAAAAAAGGTGCTACTTTCTATCCAAAAGCAGTAGAAGTTTGCTTCCGTTTGCAACAACCTGAAAAAGCATTCTTCTTCATGGAAAAAAACAAAGCAATATTGTTACTGGAAAATATGACAAATGCCAATGCAAAACGCTTATCTAAACTTCCTGAAAATATCTTAGAACGTGAGCAATATCTTATCAAAGAAATAAAAACATTAGAATCTGAAATTCAAGAATATACAAGCAAAAAAGGCACATTTGTTGATTCATTAAAAAACAATGTATTCAAATACAAAAAAGAATACGCCACTTTTATAGATTCGTTAGAAACAGAATTTCCAAAATACTACAACTACAAAAAAAACATCAATATTGTTACGCTTGAAGATGTACAAAAACAACTTAAAAAAGATGAACTAATACTGCAATACATTGTTGGACAAGAAAAAGGATTTGTTACGTTGTTATCTTCATCAACTATTCAATTAAAAGAGTTGCCAAACACTAACAAACTCACCAAAATAGTTACTACATATAAAGAGGCTATTTCGAAACCTTTTATCAACAAAAACGATAAAAACACCTATACAGAAACGGCTAAAAAGTTGTACAAACAATTGATTCCATTTGACAATTCAGAAACGCGTTTAGCACAAAAAAGAATCACCATTATTGCAGACGGAATTTTACAATACATACCGTTTGAAGCATTGCTAAATTCCAAAGATGAATACCTAATCAAAACTGCCGAAATTCACTATAACTATTCACTTTCTTCAGCGGCACAATCGCGACAAAACAACACAAAAATTCCTAAAAACTTTATAGCAATTGCACCAACAAAATTTAAAAACGATCAATTTGGCGCGTTGGAAACAAGTACGGCAGAATTAAAACGCTTAACAAACATCTTTGGTGCCAATCATTTTCAATATGAAAAAGCTACAAAAAAACGGTTCACGGAAGCATACGGAAACTACAAAATAGTGCATTTATCCACACATGGCGGCATCAATAACACAATTCCTTGGATGGCTTTTTATGACGAAAAAATGACGCTTGATGAACTCTACTTTACCAAAAATCAATCAGAATTAGTCGTGCTAAGTGCTTGTAAAACTTCGGATGGCGAACTCAAAAAAGGTGAAGGCGTAATGAGTTTGGCAAGAGGATTTTTCAATGCAGGCGCAAAAAGTGTGGTTTCTTCCTTATGGGATATCAATGAAAAAGCCAGCAATGACATCATTCAAGAATTCTACAAAAATCTTGTAAATGGCGATACAAAATCGGAAGCATTGCAAAAAGCCAAATTAACGTACATTCAACAAAACAAAAACACAAGTGAAGCGTCTCCATATTACTGGAGCGGATTAACCATTACAGGTGATGTGCGCCCAATAAACATGCAACACAACAACTTCATATACTATAGTTTTGCTGGTATATTTTTAATACTAATTGGTGTGTTTATTCGAAAAAGACGTCAAAAAAAGAAAGCAGTATAAGGAAGAAATAATAAATTTAAAATGCTAAATGTAAAAGTTGCAGTTTTCCACAACTCACAACTCACAACTCACAACTCATAACCCAACATCCAATTATTTCAAATTCGTAATCATTTCAGAAACAATAGCTTTTGTGTCAAAACTAGCTGTCCAATTCCAGTCTGTGGAAGCAGTAGTATCATCAATACTTTCTGGCCAACTATCGGCAATTGCTTGTCTAAAATCGGGTTGGTAATTAATGGTGAAATCTGGCAACAACTCTTGAATTTCTTTCGTTAACTCTTTAGGTGTAAAACTAGTTGCCGCAATATTATAAGACGATCGTATTTTTACTTCCGTAGATTTGGCATTCATAATATCAATTGTAGCACGTACGGCATCATCCATAAACATCATTGGAAGCATGGTATCTTCTTTTAAAAAGCAGGTATAAGAACCATTTTTAATAGCTTCATGAAAAATTTCTACGGCATAATCTGTAGTTCCGCCACCAGGTTGTGTTTTCCAACTAATAATACCAGGATAGCGAATACTTCGAACATCTACACCATATTTTTGATGATAATATTCACACCAACGTTCGCCCGAAAGCTTACTAATTCCATACACAGTAGACGGATCCATAATAGTATGTTGAGGTGTATCTTTTTTAGGAGAATTTTTACCAAAAACAGCAATGGAGCTTGGCCAAAAAACCTTCTTAATAAGTTTGTCTTTTGCTAAATTGAGTACGTGCAACAGTGAATTCATATTCAAATCCCATGCAAGTTCAGGATTTTTTTCCGCTTTTGCAGAAAGTAATGCAGCCATCAAATACACATCGGTAATTTGGTGTTTTTCAACACACGCTTTAATACTTTCTTTATTCGTAGCATCAAGAATTTCAAAAGGACTATTTGCAAACACTTCCAGATCACTTTCTCGGATATCCGAAGCAATCACATTTGCCGCGCCATAGGTAGTTTGTAAAGCGGCAGTTAGCTCTGTACCTATCTGTCCGCAGGCACCAATAATTAAAACTTTTGTAATCATCAAAAAATAATCAACTACGTCAGGACAAGTCCACAAGACATTTATAAAGAATCTATACTCGTATAATGAGGCAAGCCTCACAGCATTTTAAATCTCGATTGTCGAGTAAAAAATGATTACAAATATAGATAAATCTATTTCTCATTAATGTGAAAAATGAAATTAAATCGCCAATCTTTTGATAAATTCATAAAATACAACACCTTAGGTTGGTAAACTTTGTTAAAAACACACTCAAACTTAAAAAACTAATTATATTTGTTTTTGATTCGTTAACAGATCAGATTGTAAAAAATTAATGAAAAAAGTTATTACATACATACTCGTCATTTGTACTTTTTTTGCCTGTACAGAAGAACAACAAAAAACACGTGAAGAAGCTACACAAAACAAAGAAGAATTTATAGCAAGAAATAAATTGAACATTCCCAAAAAAGGAAAGCTCAACGATTTAAATGCAACACAAGCGAAATTAGTACGCGATTGGGTAGAATTTAAAACCATTAATGAAAACATGAAGCTTGTAAATACAAGTTCGCGTTTTTCCATTGTTGAAGATTTAGGACAATTAGCCGCAAACATAGATGCTATTAAGGACAAGCAATTTCCAGACGATTTAGACATCATGCAAATTCGTAGCCGATTCTTGGTTTTAAAAACTAAAGCACTCAAACTTCAAGATGATGCTGGTGATGAAGGTGTAACAAATGATGCTATTGCAAAAGAAATTGTAGAAATGAATCATGTATTTCATGCCATATGTTATCAAATACAACAAGCCTCTGAAGCTAACATAGATCCCAGAGAAATCCTTGGAAACTCACTAAACAATGACTCTACGAAAGTTGAAAAACCAGAAAAAGAAGTCTTTAAATCTACCATTAGTGAAAAGCCAAAACCGAAAGTAAAACCAAAAAAAGTAGTACAACAACAAATACAATCCGAAGAAAACTAATCTGTGAAATAAGCATAACAATCTATATGATTATTAGCGAATTCCATCTGACACAAACCCACTAAAACCAAACAGATGAAAAAATTACTAGTAGTACTCACTATTCTAACTATTACAATTTCTTGTAATACTGAAAAAGCCAGAAAACAGGTAGAAGGTTTTCGTGCAGAAAAAAGCAAAAAAGTAATCAATGAAGTTTTAAATGCTTGGCACAAAGCTGCGGCAGATGCAAACTTTGAAGCGTATTTTTCTAAAATGACTGATGATGCTATTTTCATTGGAACTGACGCCACCGAAAACTGGGAAAACAAAGCATTCAAAGAATTTTCAAAACCATATTTTGATAAAGGAAAAGCGTGGAGTTTTTCAGCGTTGGAAAGAAACGTATTCATCTCAGAATATGGAGATATTGCTTGGTTTGACGAGCTTTTAGACACACAAATGGAATTATGTAGAGGATCTGGAGTGCTCAAAAAAGTAGGCGATACTTGGAAAATTTCACATTATGTACTATCAATTGCAATTCCAAATGATAACGTTCCCGAAGTTATAAAACTTAAAAAAGAGAACGATTCTATCTTAAAATCAGCCTATTAAAATATCTTAAATAAATGTTAATGTGCTATATAATGGTAACATAACACATACTTTTTAGTCTAAATTGCGTAGAACTAACTTAAATACAATCAAAAAATGAAGAAAAATAATTTAAAGTGGGCACTGTGTCTATCCGCAGGTGCTTTTCTTTTCTCTTGTGAAGGAGAAAAAAAAGAAACAAAGACAGCCGAAGCTGCAAAAATTCCCGGAATCAACTTAGAATATATGGACACATCTGTAAGTCCAAAAGATGATTTCTATACCTATGTAAATGGAAAATGGATGGAGACTACGGAAATTCCAGCAGACCGAACTTCTTGGGGAGGATTTGGAGTTTTACGTAAAAAAACAGATGATGATGTATTAGCAATTCTTGATGAAGCTGGAAAAAGCGGAAAATATGCATCAGATACAGATCAAGCGAAAGCGTTAATGATCTACAATACAATGTTGGATACTGTAGCAAGAGACAAAGCAGGAATTACACCATTACAGCCAGCACTTGATGCCATTGCAGGAATCAAAAACATGAACGACTTGCAAACGGTATTTGCAACAATGCCAATAGAAGTTGCGACTCCTTTTCTTGGAATATCTGTATTTCCAAACTTATCAGATAGTAGCATGAATGCTCCGTATCTTACCGCTGGTGGATTAGGATTGCCTGAAAGAGATTATTACTTAGAGCAAGATGACAAAGCGAAAGAAATAAGAGCAAAATATGTAGCGCACATTTCACGTATGTTACAATTCTTAGGTGACGATGCTGCAAAAGCACAAAAAGATGCAGAAACAATCTTAGCATTAGAAACAAAACTAGCTTCACCAAGATTGGATAAAGTGCAAAGCAGAGACATGCGTAACATGAACAATCCAAAATCAATTGCTGAATTGAGTGAAATGATGCCAATAATTAATTGGGATAAAATGTTTACAGACTTAGGAACAAAAAAGTTTGAAACAATCATCATTACACAACCAAAATACATTGCAGCCTTACAAGAAATTTTTGCAAACACTAACATTGAAGACATTAAAACGTTAATGCGTTGGTCTACACTTAATAGTTCTGCAGGGCAATTAACAACTGCAATTGACAAAGCAAACTGGGAATTTTATGCAAAAGAATTAAACGGAGCTGTAAAGCAACGTGACGCAAAAGAAAGAGCATTAGCAACCGTAAACGGAACAGTTGGAGAAGCAATAGGTCAATTATATGTAGATGCAAAATTTCCGCCAGAAGCAAAAACGAAAGCTGAAAAAATGATTGCTAACGTAATTGAAGCTTACAAAGGACGCATCCAAAACTTAGATTGGATGAGTGCTGATACAAAACTAAAAGCAATTGAAAAATTAGACAAATTTACCGTGAAAATTGGATATCCTGACAAATGGGAAGACTATTCAACAATGGCAGTAAAAGAAGGAAACTCTTATTACGAAAACATGGTTGCTGTTGGAAATTGGAATTTAAAAAAGAACTTTGCTGACATTAACGAGCCAGTTGATAAATCTGAATGGGGAATGTCGCCGCAAACAGTAAATGCATATTTCAATCCATTAAACAATGAAATCGTTTTTCCAGCGGCTATCTTACAACCACCTTTCTACAATTATCAAGCAGATGATGCTGTAAACTACGGTGGAATTGGAGCTGTAATTGGACATGAAATTTCTCATGCTTTTGATGATTCTGGAGCACGTTTTGATTCAGATGGAAATCTTAAAAATTGGTGGTCAGATGCCGATTTAGAGCAATTTACAAAAAGAGGAGATGCATTAGCGGCACAATATAGCGCTATTGAAGTATTAGACAGTTTATATATCAATGGTAAATTTACGTTAGGTGAAAACATTGGAGACTTAGGTGGAGTTTTAGGTGCTTATGATGGATTACAACGTCATATCAAAGAAAACGGAAGACCTGATAAAATTGATGGTTTCACAGCAGAACAACGTTTCTTCCTTTCTTGGGCAACCGTTTGGAGAACAAAAATGAGAGAAGAAGCATTGCGTACACGTATCAAAACAGATACGCACTCACCAGGACAATACAGAGCATATGTTCCATTACAAAATATCGACGCTTTCTACGAAGCATTTGGTATTAAAGAAGGAGACAAAATGTACTTAGCTCCTGAAGATAGAGTTCGTATTTGGTAAACACCAAATCATTATAAAAAACGAAAGCCTGAATGTATGTTCAGGCTTTTTTTATTTCTCCATTTTTTGAGAAATCTATAAATTATTAATAAGATGTTTTAACTCTTTATTCTAAAACCGAATCGTTTTCTTCACCAAAACAGCATCATTAAGTACAAACGGACGCGGCATCATATTGTTAGCTCGCGCTGGAATTGAAAACAAAGGATTCGTCATCAAATCAAAAGAAGCTTCATAAATAATAAACTCAGGATGTGCATTTGGAGCTGTCGTAAACGATAATTCCAACGGTTCATTATCCGAAACATAATAACTCACCAAACGTCTTCGCGTGTTATATTCTTCGTCAGTTGTAAGTCCGTTAATCGTTAAAGAAGTTAATAGTGATTTACCTCCAAAAACTTCAATTCTATTTACAGTTCGTTGTGGAATAATCTTTACATTAACATGTCTGAGATTGTTATAAATAGTATCTTTTGTCGTTTCTATAATTGGTATTGGAATCTGTTTTGTTGGTGCCGTTTGTGTAAACGTATATCCAGATTGATACTTACTATCCATTACATCTTTTGCTGTTGCCACATTCGATTCATCTTTGATATAATTTTTTGTCCAATCGTCTAATTTAAGATCATAAGTATTCCAAGTTGCCGTATTTTTATCAGCATCAAGCTCGTATACCAAACTATTTGGTTTTTGCTGTGTTTCTGTAAATCCAGATTGTGCATGTGCTACAAAAAATGTAATTATAGTCACAAAAAAGAATACGTATGCTGTCAGTTTTTTACGTTTATACAATCCGAAAACGGGCATTAATAAACCAAGAATCAACGTAATAAGTAACGCAACTACAACAATAATTTCCAAGCCCAATCCGACAGGAAATAATTTGATAAAAGGAACTAATATCAATATGGCAGGAATTCCTAAAATCGTAAGAATAATTGTAAACGGTCGTTGTTTTTCTTTGGCAATTAAACATAATAAAGATATCAAACTTAACAGTATAGGAATGCTTATAAAACTTGCGCCATCTAAATACAAAGCGGAAAGTACAGCAATGAAAATCCAAAAGAATAAAGGTGCAATTGTTAAGTTGGCGGCCGTGATATTTTTTCCTAATTTATGGTAACTATAAAAAGCAATTCCTAATGATAGAAATGCAAACATATAAATATAGGTATACCCATTATAGGTAAATCCATGTTGAATTTCTGCATAATGCGGATACAACCAATTGATAAACATCCAACCTATAATAGTGGCTGTACAACTGATGGCAAGTGTTGCTAAAAACGGTAAAAAACCTAACATGATTCCTTTTAACGTCAAGGTTTTTTTAATGATACCATAGGTAATTAAACCAATAAAAATGATTACAATTAGAATTAGCATCGGGAAAATCCAAGAAAATGGATAGGTATGAAATCCGAAAGGTGTATTAAAATAAATCAAATCTTCGGAAGTGGTCATTTGTGTCAAATCTTGCTTTGAAAAATAATCAAGCAACGGCATTAAATAACTTCCTTGATGTGACAATGTGTTGAAATCTAAATTCTCAACAGTATCGTTTTGAGTGTGATAATCATAATGATCGTCAATAAACGCAAAGTTAAATCCTTGAATGTTTCCATCTTCTCTAAAAACAGTTAAATCTGTATCATTTGGAAGCATTTTGTAGATACTATACGCAAGCGAATTTCCAACAGGATATTGCGGATTAGCATCTTTAAATGCTTTGATAAGTTTGGCATTGCCGTCATTAGTTTCCAATAACATAATACTTGGTCCGCCACTTCCGCGTGCTTCAAAATTTAAAACCAAACCAACATCTTTTGCCCATGGATGTTCATTTACAAACAATTCGGCACCATTCAAACCAAGTTCTTCACCATCGGAAAGTAATAAAATAATATCGTTTTCGGGTTGTTCATTTTTGGCTAAAAACGCTCTAATTCCTTCCAGAATTGTCGCAACTCCACTTGCGGCATCACTTGCACCAACTGCTGAATGTGGATCACTATCGTAATGTGACAATAATAAAAGTGCTTTGGAGTTGTTTTTTCCTTTAATTCGAGCTAAGACATTTTTAGGTTTGGAAATATTCCCCCAATTGTCAAGTGTAAAACCTTTTTGAATTTCTGGCTGTAGCCCTAATTTTTTAAGTTCAGTTACAATATAATTTCGAACTGTTGTATGTGCTTTTGAACCTACGTAGTGCGGCTCTTTGGCTAATTCATTGACATGTGCAAAGGCACGTACCGTAGAAAATTCAGTTTTTGGCACTTTTCCTTCCGAAGTTTCTTGTGGCATTGACATCTTGAAACTCAAGTAGGCAGTCAACGCAATTAATAAGAAAGAAAGGAACGTATAACGAGGTTTTAATGTGTTCATATGGTAACTGGTTAAGTTGTCTAAAATTAAGAAAAACTAAACAGTAAATTGTAAGGAATTGTGATTTTAGGTTAACTAATTAAAAATGAGTAACTTTAGTAATCAACAAATCATGTAAATTATGGGAATTAAGAGTTTTCAAGGAGCTAGAAAAGAGCAAGTTAAAAATACAAACAAAGGAGAAGCATTCAAAGTGAGTGATTATATGACAAGAAATTTAATCACATTTAAACCACAACAGACTGTAGAAGAAGTGATTCAGAAATTAATTCAGCATAAAATATCTGGTGGACCAGTTGTAAATGAAAAAAATGAGTTGATCGGAATTATTTCAGAAGGCGATTGTATCAAGCAAATTTCAGACAGTCGCTATTACAATATGCCTTTTGAGCATAACACAATTGAAGCACATATGGCAAAAGATGTGGAAACGATTGATGGTAATTTGGACATTTTTGATGCGGCAAATAAATTTATTCAATCTAAAAGAAGACGTTTTCCTATTGTTGAAAATGGAAAACTTATTGGACAAATAAGTCAAAAAGATATTTTAAAAGCGGCAATGAAGCTAAAAGGACAAAACTGGAAATAAGTTATAATTTCCTTTTCACACGTTTCATAGCTTTGGGTACATCTGTAACCAATAGTTTTTGTTTTTTTGAACCATTCAACGTTAACACTCTAGAATCTGAATAGCCATCAATTGGTGTGTCAATTGTTTGCCATTTTCCAATTCCCATTACGGCAATTTCTTCATCGAGTTCAATGATACTTTCTTTATAGCGAAGCGATTTATTCATTCCTAAAAACCCGGTGCTTTTATTGCCATTTTCTTTTAAATACTGCTCAATTTCAGGATCTATATTTTTAAAAACTCCTGAGTTCAAAGAATGATCAGTTACTAAATATATACGTTTAGTTGCGGGCAATTGCCTTTTTAAATTTATAATAGCATTTTCAGTTCCTGTATTGATAAAGAAATCTTGAAACTTTACATCATCGATTATAATTTTCCAATGTTTTCCTCTTTTTTCTTCTACTTTTACATCATAATAAACACATTCTCGCTTGCTCAAAGGAGCTATTAATGGTTCGCCAGCATGTTTTGCTTTTCCAACAATTTTTACATATTCGTTTTCACGCACACTCTGAATTTGTTTTCTACGTACTTTTTTCAATTCTCGTAAAATGCGGTTTTTAGTACTAAAAAAAATACCAACAATAATAAGAGTGCCAATACCACCAACGAAAAGTATAGGAATGATAAATTCTGAAATGTCCATATGAAAAATGTATTTTTCTTTAAATTATGAATCTCTTTTTACTAATAAACAATAATCGTTTTCTAATAACAAATATCCTTGATCGTACACATAAAAGTATGTTGAGCCGGCTTTTGTTGTGTAGATTGAAGTAAAGTACGTGAAATCAAATCCTTTTTCCAAAAGTTTTGCTTTAATCGTTTTTGTTTTTTGATGCACATTTAGGTTTTCTAAAATGCGCCAATTTTTTCGGAGCCGATTATTTATGTTTCGAATTAAATTTTTCCCGTCTTTATTCAGTCTATTATTATATGCATTTCTACAATAATCATTACAGAATTTTTTATCAATTCTACCTTTAACAGCATCGTTACATTCCAAACATTTTTGTTCCATAACTATTCAGGTTTTGAGATGGAATACCATCGTAACATCAGATTTTCAGGTTCATAATAGAAATCTTCTAAATATACCAAACCAATTTTCAATAATACTTTATGTGAACCTTCATTTCCCATTTCTGTAATACCGTATACTTTGTCAAGTTTTAGTACATTCCAGGCATACTTTAAACATGCTTTTGAAGCTTCTGTAGCATATCCTTTTCCCCAAAATTTTGGACGCAATCGATAGCCAATATCATAAAAATTTGTATGATCATTGAAAGTATAATCTGTATACAAACGCAATCCAACCCAACCAATAAACTCGCCAGTTTCTTTGAGTTCAACTGCCCAACGACCAATGCCACGTTCAGCATATTGTTTACGAACATCTTTAATATATTTTAAGGCTTCGTCTGTATGTGTAATAGGTTTATTGCCTAAATATTTATGCACTTCCGGATCGGAATCGAGCGCAAACATACCATCGAGATCATTTTCTGTTAATGCACGAATGCGAAGTCTGTCGGTTTCTATATGTATCTCCATGAGTTTTTAAAATTCAGTTGATTTTGACTACAAAATATTAAATAAGAATGATTTAACGAAAAAAAATGTATAAGTGTAGCAAAATAACAACAAGCGTTGATTTATTCGTTTACAAACGCTTATAAATACTTGTAAACGAAAGCAAATGTTTCTAAACCGAATAAAATTTGTGAGTCGATTCATATTTGCACTGTCGAACATCAAAAACGATTCGATTACAAATCAACACTAATAATTTAAATATATAGTTATGAATACACTTAGAAACAAAGTACAACTAATTGGAAATTTAGGAAACGATCCAGAAATCATCACATTAGAAGATGGAAAAAAACTTGCGAAATTTTCGATTGCTACAAATGAAACCTATAAAAATGCACAAGGAGAAAAAGTTGAAAACGTATTTTGGCACAACTGCGTTGACCATTTGTACCCTCGAATTAACTGCCAAAGCGCCGCCTAAAAAAGGCTACCCACTGATTCCTTTGACTTACGGAGACTATTTAAAGCAAGCACGAATGGATATAGGCTATACGATGGTAGAGCTTGCAATGGAACTTGTGGTATATAAATCTACGATAGATAAATGGGAGCGGGGACTTACACAGCCAAATTATATAAACAAACAAAAAATCATAGAATTCTTTGGGTTTGACCCAAGAACAGAAACAATAACAATTTAAAAAATAGACATTATGAACAGTTTAAAAAACAGAGTACAGTTAATCGGAAACTTAGGAAATGATCCAGAAATTATCAATTTAGAAGACGGAAAAAAAATTGCAAAATTCTCTATTGCAACGAACGAAAGCTACAAAAATGCACAGGGAAATAAGATTGAAAACACCTACTGGCATTCACTAATTGCCTGGAACAAAACGGCCGAAATTGTAGAGAAGTATTTACTAAAAGGAAAAGAGATTGCGATTGAAGGAAAGCTAACAAATCGATCTTATGAAACTGAAGATGGAGAGAAAAAATATGTAACGGAAATTTTAGTGAATGAGATTTTGATGTTAAGAAACTAAAAAAATAGTAGTTTAATATATAAACCACGTGTGCTATTAATTGTAAGGTTTTTAGTTGAATTTATGACTTTTTAAATGTAAATTCGATTGAAAATCTTACATGTATGAAAAGAGTAAATTTATTATCATTAATTGATAGCTTTCAACATCTTGAAGAAAATATTCGTAATCAATATTTTAATTTTTTAGGTTTAAATTTTGATAATTTGGAATATTCTTGTTTGCAAACTTTAGTTAGTAAGATTGAGCAAGAATGTCTTGATATTGAGATTTTTGATAATTATTTTATAGGTTATACAATACCCCAAATTGGTAAAGAATTCGATCTATTAAGATTCGGACAAAATACTCTTGTTAATATCGAACTTAAAAGTGAAAGCTCTGATGAAAAAGTCCATGAACAACTTTTAAAGAATAAATACTATTTAAGTTTTATAAATAAGAACGCTTACTTTTTTTCTTACGTATTAGATAGTGATAGCCTATTTTGTTTAGATGAAGCTGATAACTTAATTGAAGTAGATTTCAAAAAACTTGCTGATTTTTTGATTAAGCAAGATTTATTGGATATAAATAGCATTAATGATTTTTTTAATCCTACAGACTATTTGGTTTCTCCTTTTAATTCTACAGGAAAGTTTATTTCAAATGAATATTTTCTAACAAATAGACAAAATCAGATTAAGCGAGAAGTAATTACTAAGGTTGACAATAATGAAGTCTCACTTATTTCAATATCTGGAAAACCAGGTACAGGTAAATCTTTATTAGTTTATGATATCGCAAAAGAGTGTACAAAAAATGGGAAATCAGTCTTAATAATTCACTGTGGAATATTAAACGAAGGACATTTTGAATTAAACCATTCGATCAATTGGTCAATTGTAGCAATAAAGGTTGTTTCAAATATAGACATTAATCAATACGATCTTGTTGTGATCGATGAAGCACAAAGAATAAGAGGATCAAGTTTTGATTATATTTTAGATAAGTTAAGAGGATCAGCAAATAAAAGTTATATCTTTTCGTATGATGGAGAACAGTGTCTACATCGGGATGAGATTAATAGAAATATTCCACAAAAAATAGAAGGAATATCAGATGTAAGTCATTACAAATTTCAACTAAAATCAAAAATACGCACTAATAAAGAAGTTGCTCAATTCATAAGAGTACTATTTGATATTAATAAAAAGTTTGAAAAACTAAGTACTGATAATATCATTATCAAGTATTTTAAAAACCTTGATACTTCCAAAGTTTACATGGAGTTCTTATCAAGAAATGGATGGAAGATCATTAACTATACACCATCGTTATATAATCGCGATCATCATGATGACAATCAAATACAAAATGAAGACAAGACACACGAAGTTATAGGGCAGGAGTTTGATAATGTAGTAGCTCTTATTGATTCATCTTTTTATTATAATACAGATGGGTTTCTAACAACTAGAGGTATAAGTACATATTATCACTCATCAAAAATGCTGTATCAAATTTTAAGTAGAGCTAGAAAACGACTTAATATTATAATTGTAAACAACCCAATGATGATGAATCGCTGCATTTCAATTTTGGGAACGTCTATGAGAACAGAGTGAAAAAAATAAGCCGTAACCAATGATTCTGTATTACTTTAGAATAATATTTATGATTCCATTTCTTTTTTCTCTTTTTTCTTGATTCTTTTAGATTCTAAATTTATATCGACTTGAAATATTTTAACAATCCTTTTTAGAATAATAAAAAGTGTTATAAAAACTTGGAAAGATAAAAAGTATAATGTCGTAGATAGGATAAATTGTACTGTTGAATTTATATCTACATTTGTTGTGAATAAGTGATATTTGAAAACTAGCGGATTATCAATCATACAAATATTTAGTAAGATTAAATTTATTAATCCTAATATGCATAGCACAATTGAAAAAGCGATGTTGAAAAATGTTTCTTCAATTAGTTCAACTCTTCTTTTTTGGTTTTCTATGCTAAGCCCTTTGGTTGATAAATTTGATATTATTAATATAAGTAAATTTAATAGTAGACCTATTAATATGGATAGACAAATACTTAGAATATTTTGAATATTATCATTTAGAATATTATTATAGGCAGTGAAAAGAGATAAAATGATGGGTAAATATATAAATGCAATTTTCTCACTAATGAGCATTTTGTTATCATTACCCAAAAATGTTTTTTTGTGCTGCTTGAATATATTTTTTATGTCCAGTTTAGAATACAAAGCTTATATAATTCCTAAATTAAAAGATTTTAGCAAGGTTATGGTTTCTTTATTTATTGACTTATAATCGGAAAATCCTTTAGCGTCAATTTTTACATCTATTAAATAGTAAGGTCTAGTTTTTAAAGTATCTTCAAGATCTATAGTTCTTTTATTTCCATTATAGGTTGTGACTACTTTAATGTTTGCATTCTCATCAAAACCTAGGTTTTTTAAATCTTCATCCTCAAAAAAACCGTCATAATGTTCAAGATGTCTTACAATCTTTTTCTTTGTAAGGATTGGAATTACTGTTTTTGCTTGAGGAATAATGTTTAATTGAATTTGATATGCTCCTCCATCATGATAGGTTCCTAAGTAGCGTTCACTCTTATCAGCAGGAAGATACTTTCTACTTAAAATAATCCTTTCATAATCACCATTTGTTAAAAATTCTTTGATTAGTTCACTTTCAACAAAACCATTAATTTTCACATCTAATTCAGAAAACTTATCATTTATAAATTTTCTAAAAATTTTAGAAAAATCTCCTTTCATCGCATGTCTTCCTTCTCGTTCTAAAACAATAAAGCCTTTGTTTGACTTTTCAGGAAGAGAAATAAAGAAGAAAAATGGTCTCTCAACTGATTGCCCTTTTTCAATAGTGAACAATCGATCTTTATTTTTGTCTGCTGTAACTACGTCTTGTTCTTTATTTTGGTCTTCACCTATTTTAATTTTACCTGATACATATCGAAGACTAGACTTGGTCTTAAATAGACTTTTTTTACTTTCATTATTTACTTCAATTTTAGTTGTCTTACCATTTACTTGTGAAGGAGCTAATCCGTCTACGAAAGGCAAAAAGTCAGTTTTGAAAACATCAAATAAATCTCGTCCATAAACATCTGAATAGTCTATTATTTGTGAAGGTTTGCGATTTTCATGTAAATAAAACGTGTGAATTTCTAACTTTCTTTTTTCCATAATCAAATAAATTTGTTCTTAAATATTAGGACTAATTTAGATAAGTAATTTTTAGATTACAATTAAAAACAAAAAATCTTATAACTTAACAGAAATTTACTTAAGCCAAATATAGTCTTTAAGATGGGATAATTATTTTTTTTGTAAACTAAATACTGCAATGACAGGTATCATATTAGCCATGTTAACTTTCAATCAAAGTAAATTAATATAAATCAGTTCTAATTGAGGTTTTCCGTAACTCTAGATAAAAAAAATTGCATATCCGTTTAATGTCCATTAGCTGTAATGCTAGCAATAACAAGTCTATCGAATATCTTTTCTCCAAAATACCTTCTGTTAAGCTTGTACACAAACTCATTTAAGTATAATTGTAAATATTTCTTCTTGATTTTATGATAAGTGCCCGCAAAGTTTCTTTTAGCATTACTGATCGCAATGTGAACCCATTTAAGTGTTTCTTTAGTTGTTTGCTCGTTCGATTTTTCTGTTACATGAATCTCTACATAATCAGCAATATTTACATACGAAGTACTCTTGTCGGTAAATACAATACTCCGTTCGCCATCAATAGCTTCAATAAGGCTTTGGTCTGTGCCTTGCGCTTTATGATCTTCCAAAACTTTAGCTTTAAAATAGCGACATTGTCTTTCTTGTTTTCCTGTTTCCAAGTCTTCAAGAACAGTACTTTCTGCCATAATCATAACATTAGATTTGGTTTTACTTCCTCGTCCTGCTTTTTGTGTTTTATGAGCTTGTTCTGATGCTTGTACAGTAAAATAGCCTTCATCCATTTCTAACATACCTTCTAAAGTATATCTATCATCGCGATCTCCCATAGCCTTACGTAATTTATGCACCATAGCCCAAACTGGCTCATAACGTTTTAGTCCTAATTGTCGTTGTATTTCTTTACTTGAAAACCCTGTTTTTGTGGTACTTAGCAGAAAGATAGTCTTATACCAAACCAGAAAAGATAATTTAGAACTTTCCATAATAGTTCCGCTACGTAAAGAGGTTCTTGAATTACAGGATTTACATTGGTAGCTCCATTTGTTGATTAACCAGTAATGGTTTGCACATCCACAACGCTTGCAAATAACACCTTGTTTATCCCTTTGCTCTTTAAAATGTAAGCGACAACTCTTCTCATCTGTAAAGTGAACGCTAAAAGAAAATATATTCATTTATAATCTGTTTAAAATCAATTAAATATACGAAAATTATATGGTTTTAGGGCTGTTTACGGACATGCAAATA
Source organism: Kordia sp. (assembly GCF_965283645.1). GTDB lineage: Bacteria > Bacteroidota > Bacteroidia > Flavobacteriales > Flavobacteriaceae > Kordia. Next base: position 3,605,120 of record NZ_CBDIPG010000001.1, read on the forward strand.
AAAAAATATTAATTCGTAACAAATACCCTTTTATAACTACTTATTTAACATGTAGTAGTTGAAATTTCCTATCGACTAAAGTTTCTTTCTTCAGGTGTCAAATACTTAATAATTTAGTCTTAAATGATTTATTAACCATTAAAACTAAAGTTATGAGTTTAAATGAAAAACATAAGTATACCGAAGAAGGATTAAGAAACCGTTCAATACAATTAAACCCAAATAATGAAACTTTTTGGAAATGTAGAGGAAGAAAAAAACGACCAAAAGATTGGAAGCGTACTGCTAAAAGTGTTTAAAAAGGAAAAGCCATTATGAATGAAGTAGCAAATATTTTTAGTCCACATTACAATAGAAAGCACGATGTTCATCTTGCTTTTATTTTACGTTTAATTTTTTGGTCAAGATTTAAAACACCAGAGAGAAGAGCTATTTATTTTTTGTTTGGTGTTGGAAAAATAAACCTAAGAATAAACAATAGTAACTCTTTTACTAAAGACTCGTTGTTACACCACATTTTTGATTTAACACAAAATCGAAAGATAGTGAAGAAAGCTGAAATTCGTGGAATTACAGGGCTTTCAAAGGACACATTCAATAAATATTTTAGAAACTACCTACAAGATAAAGATTTAACAAGACGTAAGATATTTACCTTTTCAGAAGTCTATTCAATATTAGAATATTGGCAAGGCGATGAAAAATGGGGAAGAATGAAAGCCTTTACAAAGAATGAACTTTCTAAACTTTTTACTGATGGTAGTTATGAAGAATTAGAGATTAATATGACCAATGAAGTTATGTCACACCATAAATATAAGTCTCAAAATAAGATTGCTCCAAAAAATGTAAAACAAATTGCAAGGCACTTTTTCAGCGGTGCTGAAGAAAAGATTGATTCATTTTACAATGAACATTTCAATAATGATTATTTAACATTTTTTCTTGGTTTGCTTATTTGGTATTTCATAAAGGATATTTTACAACAAAACATGATATCTTAGTTTTGAAAAAACACCAAAAGGTGTCTTTTTTACTACTCCAAATAATGATGCGTCAACATCAAAGCAAAAGCATCAAACACACCCATTTGATAATGTTCTGCTTTGGTATTCTTCCGTGGGTCAGGCATACGATGTTTTAGTTCGGGATACCAAGACACAATCGTCTTTGAAATCCCATATTTTGAGCTATCACCAAACTGCTTAAAGGTTTCCTTAATTTGACTACGTGAATAGCTATATACAGGAATATCAAGTTCGGTTGCTTCTTTCTTGAAGGCATCAATAGTTGCAATAATTCGCTTGCTAATCTTGTTATCCGTATCATCGTAATCACGTAGAATGATCAGCGTTGGTCGATACTGCTTAATAAAGGAATACAATCGTTTGATGTATTTATCTTTCGTTAACGGACGAATACGTGCCACGCCATAATTGATGAGTTCCTTTGGTGTTTCGCAAATAACATATCCCATACCAAAGGCATTGGGATAGAGTGTTACGATAAGCTGACTATTTGCCATAGTTGGTATCTAGCTCAATAAGTCGGCCAATAATCGTATCAAGGAGTTCTAATCTGTGATCTATGTTAGAGGTTTTCATATTCTCCATCAGCTTTTCTCGAAGTGATAATCCACTTCGTAAACATTCTTTGGTAATACTAGGGAAGTGATTCTTATAGAGTTTCTTAATCGGTATGTTGAGGATAATATGGTATGAGAGAACTACAGTCATACTTGCCTGTAACTTTCCATGTTCAACTTTAGAGAGATTGCCAACGTCCATACCAATCATCGTTGCCATATCTTGAAGTGAAACGCCTGCGCGTTCTCGATAGCTTTTTAATAAATGAAGTGCGTTTGTCATATAAAATAAAAAGCGTTGGGATTACTAAGTGTCCAACGCTAGTACTATTTTAAAAGTTATGAGCTTTCAAAATAGATAGGCATAGTTGTAATATCTACAAAAAAATTCGCGGTCTCACCATATTTTGTGGAAAGAACCTGCATATCTGCTTTTTCATTATTTCGGGAATCGTATCCGCTTCATACCTTGTGAACTTCCTTCACAGTACATCTTTGTATGTTTAATTATTGTAGTGTGAAGTTTCTTCACTGGTTTTGTGCCCTTAACTTCACAGCTTTGAGTTTCGAGCGTGCACGAGAAGTAGAGTTTCGCTTCTCGTTGACGTTCAGATGCCCTATACAACACTTTGTTATGTTCATTTTTAACTAGGATCAATTGCTTTTCAATCAGCTTGGCTATGGCACTAGAAACAGCACGTTGTGAAAGCCCTGTTTTTTTAACAAAAAACTGCTGAGAGATCCAATCCCAACGTTTGTAACTATTTGTTCTGGTATCTTTCCAACCATAGGTTTGGCGAATCACGACCAACAGTACTTTTAGTTCTGCATAGCCTAAATCTTTGAGATAGGTATCAAAGACAGTATTAGGAACGTTCGTACGATATATATAACTCATATATGTATCATACGAAGGAATAGGTGTGGGGTATAGATATGCTTATTTGTAGATGCTAAGTATTATTTCTATTCTTTTGAGAAATTAGTATGTCGAGAAAATCGGTATCAAGTTTTGGTTCGTTCCAATGGTACGGATACATGATACTCATTAACCCTAAGAATCTATCCTTATCATCTCGATACTTTGGATTCAGTAGGTATTCAAGAAATGTGTAGAGTTTATTTATCACTTCAATATTGAATATTTCCATTTCTTTATCATTTATACGGGAAAGTTCATTCCAAGGAATATCACCATACGGAGTGACTACTTTAACATCGGAATAGTCTCCTGCTTTTGAAGATGGTATTGTTCCTGCATGGTAATGTTCAATTACAGTATTACGCACACAATTTACTGCCATGAGTAATGCTTCATGTTTGATAGCCTTGGTAAATGCTTTATCGCCTATCTTTTCTTTCATGAATTTAGTATATCACTCAAACATGAGTTGTGCTTGAGATATTTACAAAATGGCTTATCTATATCTAAGATTTCTTTTCCCTTATGATAACATTATGAATGATCTACCGACACCACCAATACAGCTATCAGAAAAGGCACTATCTGAACTTAAAATTGTTTTGGAACAAGATATTGGAAAGGAAGCACTAGCGAAGTTAAGTGAAGCAGAAATAAATCATATTGGGTGTTTTTTACTAACACTAACTGCTACGCAACTTGATATTCGTATTCGGGAACATAAGAATGCAATGGACAGCTTATAAACTTTACTTTACACTTATAAAGCCAAACGTTAGGAACAATATATCTTGTATAAATACTGAATTTGTACATAAAAAAAGGGTGGTAAGAGTTCTCCTAACGTTTGGCGATATTAGGAACTTTTTATCGCCCTTTTTTTGCATTTAATTATATGGATACTATTAACCCTAAAAATTTCACCTATGGAGGATATGTAAGAAAATCATCAGAATCAGAAGATAGACAAGTGCAGTCTATTGAACGTCAAAAAGATGATTTGATTTCAGTTATAGAAAAAGAATCTCTGCTACTGTGCGGAGACATTATTGAAGAGACAAAATCAGCCTTTGTCATTGGTCGGCAGGGATTTGGCGGATTGATAAAGCTAACGCAAAAAGGAAAAGTAAATGCATGGATGTGTTGGCACGCAAATAGGTTATCTCGTAATGCAATGGATAGTGGAATGATTATTCATCTTATGGATATAGGTAAGTTACACCACATACGAACACCAAGTCGTATTTATCACAATACTCCCGTTGATAAAATGATGCTTCAAATTGAATTTGCAATGAGTAAGAAAGATAGTGACGACAAAAGTGAATTTGTAAAAAGTGGACTCAATAAGCGTTATCAAAAAGGATTTACCAGTAGTAAGGCTCCGATAGGTTTTGTAAATGATAAGGCGAAAGAACAAGGGACTAGAGATTGGTTGATAGATACTGAACGATTAGATAAATTGAAATTACTCTTTGCAAGATTTCTCAAGGGAAATGATTCTTTAAATTCAATCACTGACTACGCTAGAAATAAGCTATGCCTAGATACGATAAAAAGAAAGCGTTTTGGAGGAAAATTAGTAGGACGTTCGACTGTAGAACTGATCTTAAAAAATCCTATCTACGCAGGATTTTTCTATTCAAAAGATAGAAAAGGAAATAATCGAACTTTCAGAACGCTACACGAGGATTTACCACGAATCATTAGTGAAGACGAGCATATTAAGATATTAAATATCTTTGGAACTAGATGTCATAAAATGAAACAACGCCACCTGACGCCTTACACAGGGCATATTGTAGGCAGTGATGGTAACAAGTTAGTAGCCGATGTAAAACTCCAAGTAATATGTGACTGCGGAAAGAAGTTCGCACACCGAAGTAAAGATACCTGCCCGCATTGTCATATTAGAATAACAAATATGAAACATCCAAAATATCTTTCCTATACCTATTACTTTAATCATACAAGAAGAAAAACTAAAGGACTTTCTGCTAAAGCCATTGAACAAAAAAAGATAGATGAGTTACTTATTGATTTTTATCAAAAAGAAATGCAGATATCAGAATCTTTGTACACATGGACAAAAGAACATCTTAAAGAATTACAGATTAAGGAACTAGAGGAAGACAAAAAAATGAGTCGAATTTATAAAAAGGAACTTAAAAATCTTGAAACAAAAAAAGAGCGGTTACGCACTTTGTTTGTAGAAGAAGCTATTTCTTTCGATGAATTTAAGTCTGATGTTGAAAAATTAGAAGTACAGATTGAATCTAAGAGTCAGCAAAGCCAGTTAGCTGATAATTGGTATGACATAGCAAATGAACTACTAGATGATATTTATACTTTTAAAGACATTGTCAAAAATGGTGACTATGCCAAGAAAAATGAACTCCTAAGACTCTTTAGTTCGAACCTAGTATGGAACGAGGAAAAACTCTATATTTTAAAGGCTGATTGGCTAACAACCTTTGTACAAGGAAGAAAAGCCGTATTAAACAAATATACCGAGTTCGAACCTAGAAATAACGTTGAAATAAAAGGCTTAAATAGTGTTTTGGACATTGACTGTCCAGTATGGTGGGCATGGCTGGACAATATGCGAAACATAGCCAAAAAATATAACCTATTTTGCAGGTGTTACTATTCTGCCTACCATAGTCATTTTAATGCGGTGCCCCTTCTTGTATGGTTCTAATATATCTCAATAATAAAGTTATTCTGAGAAAATTATCACCATCTTTAATTTATAATACTTGCAACTATTTATATGGTATTATTTGTTTAAGATTTTTATAGCCGTCAATATTATGCTCCAAAGTAAACTGACGCAAGGCTCCATGTTCTTCAAAAGAGAATTCTTTTTCTCCCCATAGACCCCAAATAAATTTGTATTTATTTTCTTCAAGATACTTGTCGAACAAATCTTTTCTGAGATATACAAAATGCTGATTCGTATTATAATCTTTGCGATATCTAAGATTGATTGAAGCTAATTTTCCATTTTTTTCAAAGAGATTAAATGTTTGGGGAGCATCTATTAAATTTAAATGAGAAGATACTTCTTTTGAAACAGTGTATTGATGTCCTGCTTGATTCAGAGAACTATGATGACTTTCCCAGTTGTATTGAGCTACTGGCATTAAAATATCAAAATCTTTTGTTTGAATCTCATCTATTACCATTTCATCAGGCTTATCAGCTAAGGCATCCTCTTTATTGAAAACAAATCTTGGAAAATATCCAGGTTCTCCTTTTTTGACGATTCTCTTTTTTCTTCCTGTTTCAAACTCTGCAGTTCTAAAATTATCATAAGTAGCTTCATCCAACATATTCATCTCACCTGCGAAGGTATAATAGTTTTCAGAAACACTAGGTATTCTATTATGACTGAAATCTTTAACCTTTATCAGATTTAAAAATTCATTATAATCATCTTCTTTAACTATCATTCCACGAATGAAAACAAAAACTTCTCGATTAGATTGTTTATCCTCTTGAGAAATAAAGCCATCCAAACAAACCCAGTCATTACTTTCTTCATTTAGATTATTAATCACTAAATGATCATTTAAATAAGGAATTGCGTTGTCATTGTACCAGTCAAGCAAAGACATTCCTCTATCACCTAATATATCATCTTTGATGAAGGGCTTATTTTCTGGTAACACAGGAAAGCTTGGGTCAATGTCTGATTCTGAAACTCTAAAATCCGACCATTTTTCTTGTATAAAATCATTGTCTTCACGATAACCATATATTTCATAATATGCTATCCATGAATATTTTTTTCCATATCTCTCAATTTTAGGTTTTTCAGTTCTTGAGTTATAATTTGTTTCATTTCCAATACCCTTTTCTGCATTAGCAAACTTTTCAGATTCCCATCCTAAATCATAAATTCTCCAGTAAATTTGTCGTCTAACTTGTTGCTTCTCTGGAGGGTCTGAGTATGAATGACCATTAGGAACGATATGACCGATAGTATAATTACTAAAGTCCATTCTCATAGGCCCATCATATCCATAATCATGATCTCCATAGTCGTATTCTCCCCAATTTCTTATACCTCCAAATTTATATGGAGGAATTGTATTGTTTATTTCTTTTTCAATCAATATTTCAGGGTGATGTTTCAAACATATTTGAATCGTCCTTCTTACATAATCTCTAGCAATGATATTTGTAGTTCCGTGTGGAGCGTCTTTTGAGAATACTAATTTATAAAGTCGTTTAGCAATGATTGGCATAAATTCATCTTTAAATTCAGGTGATTTCCAATCATTATGTTTTGCTAAAACAACACCATAAAGGCTAGCTAGGGTTCGTTGCCATACATAAGGATCATTTATCTTTAAAGAATATTGAACTAATTCAAAAAATAATTTGGGATAACGTCTTCCATAATGATATAAGGCTTTTGTAGACTTATCTCTCATTTCAAGATTTGAAGAAGTTAAAAACCACATTATTTTTTTTGCGGCTAAATGAACTCGGTCAGATAAATCTTCCCGTTCAATACATGCTTCTTCAAAGTCTTCAATGAAGTTTTTTATTCTCCCTGAAGAATAGTGTCCATATTCTTTACGTATATACTCTGTCCAAGATACATCCCTATCTGACATTGTCATTTCAAATAAAAGTGTTGAAAGCAATTCAAAATTTAAGGGATGGTTATGGTCTAGTTCTGTATTTTTAAATAGCTTGTATATAGTGTCTTTATTCGTCGTGCTACTAAAGACTTCACGAATGATACTGAGAACAATATCTTTATTAACAATTATAGTATTTGTATTAACTTCAAAAATTGACCTAAGCAAATACTCTTTTAATGTTTTGTGTAACTTATCATTATAAAAAGATAAGCCAAATTTTTTAATTGCTAATACAGAAAAACAGCGAAGAATATCATTGTAAAGTGGATGTAATGTTTTTCTTTCTAACAGTTCTTTTTTAAGCTTTTCACTATTAAAAAAAGTTTGTAACTCTTCAATGCTAGTAATCTTTTTAATAATTATCTTAGCAATTAGGTAACCACTTAAAAGGTCATAAGTAAATGTTACTATTTCTTCTTGCCCCCAATCTCTAAATATTAGTAAATCTTCTCCTTCAAACACAATAAGTTGCTCTTCATTAACAATAGAAGGCATCAAATCTTTTAAGTCAATGTCGCGACGACTATTCACCCAAAAATAGTTTGATATTTTTTCAAGAATTTCTTTAGAAAAAGTCTTATTGTATCTCGGCTCTAAACCAAGATTCTCAACAATTCGATTATTGGACTTTGTTAAATACTCATCAAAAACATCAAATAAATCTTCGCTTTGGAATGATACTTTTTGACCATGTTTGGCTTCACAAAATATTTTTAAATATAATGGCTCTGAAAAATGGTTCATAGCACTAGAACTATTAACTATTTCTATATCATAATGACCAAAATATTTATCGATAGCTTCATTTATATTTTGACTATTAAAGCCTTCTACAATTGCCTCTTTCATCCATCCATTGGTTGAATAGTGGAAATAATCTTTTGGAAACAACTGCTTTTCATAGGATTTTCGGTAGGTAGTAATAATGAGAATATTCGAATATTTTTGATTTATTTCTGTTATTAGTGTTTCTAAGCTTGTACCCCAGATTTGTTTCCAATAAATAGACTCATTAAGTCCATCTATTAATAATATTGCCTTGGTCTTATTAACCCTTCCAGAAATATTTAAAGCTCCTAGAAAATCAGAAATACTCCAGTCAGTTGGTAAATCTAATAAGGACTTTAATTGTTCTCTTAATGGTAAATTACTTTTGAAATCTTTTCCAAAAAGAAAAATTGCTGGTTTGTTTTGGTTTATTTGGTGTTCAACAATATTTGTAGCTAAATGTGTCTTTCCTTTTGAAGCATGTCCAGAAATATGAAGTTCATTTAAATCCCTATATTCAAAACATTGAAATATGTTTCGATAAGCATCAATAAAATTCCTTAATGTAAAATAAGGCCCAAGTATAGTCTCTCGGCACGATTTCATTTTTCTTTTTTGACTATCTTCTTTTACTTCTTCTTCAGTGTCCCAGTGAACTGAAGGAATATTTTCAACAGTTTTTAGGTTTGAATATTCAATATAAAAATCATCTAATTTTTTTTTATAAGTAACCATTTTATCTATCAAAAGAGTGAAAGATTTTAAATCTTCATTCCGAAGAAACTCTTGCGACTTACCTAAAAGGTCATTACCAATTTGGATAATATTTGGGTAATCATTGCTTAATATAAATTTTTTTATTTTATAATAATCATTTGTAAAGTCATAAATATTCTCCTCTTTTCTAATGTCGTCAACTCTTTCCTGATACTCGTCAAGAAATCTATCTACATCTAGAATCTCCTTACTCTTATCGATTAAATCTGCTAACCTTTTATCACATAAGACTTGAATGACTTTTTCATCAGCTTCGCCAGATACATGCAATCCATTTAAATATTTACTCTTTATAACCCTTGAATTAGACACCAATTCAAATTTTGTCTTAAACCAATCATTCTCTAATATTTTTTCAATAAAAAAATAATTATGAATATCTTGATATTTTCTAAGTAAGTTAAGAATTTTACTGTCTCCCCAATGTTCTAATTCAACTGTATGTTTTAGAGGTAAAACTGTTCTTCTGTTACGAGTACTTCCTGCTAAAGATGTTTCAAACCATGTCTTCTCAGTCGGAGTTAATGAAAGTTGACTTGATAGCACCCACTTTTTCAATCTACTTCCGTGTTTATCATAAGCTCTTTGTAAGGAACTTTTAATTTGTTCTTTCCTACCACCTTCATCAAATCTACCGAAGAATTTACATTGCCAACCCCAAATATCTCCATTAGGAAATTCTAGGTAAAACTCCACACCATCTCCACCACCACTGTCATCAATAGATGTTAATTTTCCTTTAGAGGAATATTCTTCAAAAGCCAATTGATAGCACAGTTCTTCAAAACTTTTATTTTGATTCGTTGTGTATGTTTTAAGTTCACTCCAGTTTATTAGTTTGCTCATATTCAAATTTTAACATAAAGGTAAGATTGAAATCATTTAAATGTAATTTAGTATTAGATAGATAATGATCTAGATTTTATAACCCCTTATTAATAAGTAACTTAATTTCAAGATTTAAGCCATAAATATAAACATGTCATAATGACATTTTTTCTGTCATTTTTGAAAGTATGAGTTTACTTTTTTTTCTTTTACAACAAAGGATATCTATATTCCAACACTTCATACGTCATACTGTGACCTAATGCTCCCAAATCTCAATCCCAAAATAAGTTACTTCGCTCGTGTTGATTATCGCAACAAACATGACCGCTTTGGCATCTTTCAACATGATCGCCTTATGGGAATCTATATCTTAGGAAAGACAGGAAGTGGAAAAACCAACCTCATGAAAACGCTTCTGTACCAAGATGTAATTCATGGCAGAGGATTTTGTTTGTTCGATATCAATGGAGATTTACTCAAAGAAATGTTAGCCATCATTCCTCATCATAGAAAACAAGATGTGGTACTTCTCGATGCCACCAATCCAAATATTAATCTAGGATACAATCCACTCAAAAGAGTACGTTATGAAAAACGAGCGTTAATCGCTTCAAGTATCTTGGAAACCTTTCAGAAAATGTGGGGACAACAGTCGTGGGGATTAAAGCTTGAATACATTTTACGGAATGTATTATTAACACTCTTAGACCAAGCCAAAGCAAGCTTTGATGATATTCCAAAATTACTGTTAGATACGCAGTTCCAACAGCATTGTATACAACATATTGTCAGTTCTCATGTGAAGCGATTTTGGCAAGTGGAATTCCCCAAATATTCCAAAGGAGATATTCTTCCTGTCCTTAACAAAGTAGGAAGCTTTTTATCAATTCCGATGGTTCATAAAATATTGGTTACGAATCAAGAACAGATTTCTTTACGTCAGATCATGGATAACAAAAAAATTTTCTTAATAAATCTCTCAAAAGGAAGTTTAGGAACCGATGGTGCACACCTTTTAGGCTCACTCCTCCTTACCTCACTATCATCCGCAGGATTCAGTCGAATCAACATTAATGAACAAGAGCGTATTCCGTTCTTTATCTACCTTGATGAATTTCAAAATTATACTACTGCATCGCTTACCAATATGTTTTCTGAACTCCGTAAGTTCAAAATTGGTTTTGTATTGGCGCACCAATACTTACATCAATTAGATATTAATATTCGCAATGCAGTATTAGGAAATATCGGAACCATTATCTGCTTTAAACTAGGACAAACCGATGCCAAATATATGGCACAAGAATTTTATCCAATCTTTCAAACGTCAGACTTTACTAATCTTGAACACTTTCACATCTACGTAAAGCTTCTCATCAATGGAAGGTCAGCACAGCCATTCTCAGCAAAGACCATTACACTCAACGATCTTCATTACAAAAAAGGCTATCTATATCGATAATGTGATTTCGCTCATACTCGTATCAGACGAACCTTAAATTCAATACGACATGAACAGAACATTACCGAGTACGTGGCTCAATCACACCCACGAAATTGAACTTGACTATGTACGACCGCTATTTAACAAGATGTTTTACATCCGAAGTTCAAAGAGTGCTGACTCGTTTTTAAAACGATTTGTGCATCTCAAACAACTAGACTTAAAAGAACGCTTTTGGGCGTTGTATCTCAACAATGCAAATGGCGTAGTTGGTGTATCAGAAATAGCCAAAGGAACTACGACATCGGTATGTGTAAATTCCAAACACATCTTTCAGTTAGCGCTTTTAACCAATGCTGTTGCCATTATCGTGGCACACAATCATCCTTCAGGGACACTCAAAGTTTCAAGTGCAGACAAAGCCATTACCAAGAAGCTCTGTAGCGCAGGAGATCTCATGAACGTCAAAATCCTCGATCACCTCATTATCACCTCTGAAAGCTATGTTTCGTTAGCTGATGAAAACTTGATGTAACACTTCTTTATCAGTCCTCATTACCATTTTTTAATTACATGAAAACCCCCATAACCTACTACGGAGGCAAGATCACTTTGCTTTCAAAAATACTTCCGCTCATACCAGAACACCGAATATATACCGAAAGTTTTTTTGGAGGTGGAGCTGTCTTCTTTGCAAAAGAACCATCTGAATCAGAAATCATTAACGATACCAATAACATGGTGATCAACTTCTACGAAGTGTGTAAAACTGATTTTGAGAATCTAAAAGTAAAGGTTGAAGCAACGCTGTTTTCAAGGGCAACATATACAGTAGCACTTACGATGTATAGAATGCCACACTTGTTTAGCAAACTACAACAGGCCTGGGCATTCTACATCGCTACGAATATGGGATTTGCGTGCAAGATTGGAAGTTGGGGATTTGATAAGTATGGAAAGCGATTAAAAACTGTGCAGAACAAGAAGATTCGATTTGATGGAGAGATTCCAAAACGACTTTTGAATACACAAATTGAGAATAACGATGCATGTAAAGTCATTGAAACCTATGACACAGAAGATGCCTTTCATTATGTTGATCCGCCATACTTCAACGCCAACATGGGACACTATGATGGATATACCCAAGCTGATTACATCAAGTTATTAGAAACGCTATCAAACATCAAAGGTAAGTTTCTATTGAGTTCATATCCTTCTGAAATCCTTAATGAATTTACCAAGAAAAATGGTTGGTATACCAAAATAGTTGACAAGCCATTGGTGGCAAGTAACGGAGCAAACGTCACCAAACGCAAACGGAAGATTGAGGTCTTAACCGCCAATTATACTATCTGAAAAATAACAAATACAAACCTTTAAAATTTAATACTTATGAACATTACCACACAAACAGTCGTGAGGCATTTTCTCATGCGATTAAGCGAAGGACATCAATCCCATACGGGAATAGATCCTTTCTTTGACAACTTCTTTACCAAGCAAGAGCTCATTGACATCATTACCCACATTTTCAGCGAACACGAAGTAAGAGAAGTTGATTTGAAGCTACTGACTCATGATGAGTTATTAGACATCATTGATGATGATATGAGCATTTTACGCTTTTATTTACATCAATGGGAACAGCAACTCATATCACATGAATCGCACAGTACCCAAGAGGTACATGATACGCTTGAACAACTGTCTCATCACACCCATTATTTGCGTAACAAAATGCCAGAGGATTGGGATAAATATGATCGCAGTAATTTCCGTTCACTTCAATTAAAGGCTGGTAAGCTACGTAAGGTATATGGCATCTATGATATCAATGTGAGTCAAGACCAAGCAACGGATGTTGATACGCCACCCAAACGTTTTTACCAAACCCAAGAACAAGCTACAGAAGTGATGGATACCATGATTTCAAAGAATGATTCTGAGGATGGGTATTTACATGTCCTGTATATCTATAAAGCTATTTAAGTTATGAAACTCATTACTGAAAAACTCAAACAACGCTTTAAAGAAGTTGGCAGACAAGATGAAAACCCTCTTGTTATTGCTAAATTCTTTGATCCTGCGGGATCAGGTACTTGGTATGCTACTGAATATGATTCAGAAACCAATATTTGTTTCGGATATGTTACAGGACTTGCATATGATGAATGGGGAAGCTTCTCAATTACCGAACTAGAAGATATCAAACGTCCTTTTGGATTAACCATTGAACGTGGTATCCATTTTGAAGAAATACGATTCAATAAATTAATTAATACTAATTCTTAAAATTACATACACATGAACGACAACATTATTGACAGACTAATACAGAACATTATTAACGATCAACAATTGCTAAAAGCATCAGAAGAAAAAATTGATCAAGCAAAAAACGAAAAGAGGGAAATACAAGATCGTATTAAAGGCTATCACAAAGATGCAACCGCAATGATTAAGTATGCATGTGAAGAACAGATTGCTCAGATTGAAGCTTTGGATTTAGACTTATCAGAATCTAAGCAAGGACTCAATTCAGTTGCAACGACAGCATTAGATATCATGATGAACACCAAGAAGAAATCAATGACAAATGAAGAGTTGTATCAAGCGTATGTTGATAGCTTGGATAGTAGTGGAAAGGCAGTGAGTTATACTACTTTCAATGTAAAGTGTCGTCCTCTTTATAACAATCAACGATTGATACGAACCAAAGGAAGTGACCCGAAGTCGTCACGAACTGATGTTATTAGCTTGAATGGAAGTTCAAAAGCAGTAGTCAAAAAAGGATAACTAATCAAAATTAAGAACATTCACGCATGTGGATGTTTTTTATATATTTCTAATTTTCAGAAATATAACTATCTAAAAGATCGCGAATATCACTGCTTTTAGGACTTGGAGCATTCTTGTGGATAAGCTGACCATCTGCATCGAAGATTAAATATCTAGGAATCGTTTTTAATTGTAATTCCCTAAAAAAGGTAGCTTTCGGATAATTTATCGCCAGCAGACTATGTTTGTAATATATGATGTTTTCGTCTTTAGCGGCTTTTTTCCAACTCTTAAAATTAGTATCAATGGAGACAAACAAGAATACAATATTCTTGTCTTCATACTCCTGTATTAACTTTTTAGAATCTGGCATTACTTCTCTACAAGGAACGCACCAACTTGCCCAAAAATCTACATAGATGATTTTTCCTTTATGGCTTTGAATGACTTCATTCAAGGTTTTTCTTTCCTTTGCTAGATTGGTAAGATTCACATCAGCCGTTTCGGTTTTAAGTGAAGAAAAATCAAGTAGAAAATCTTCTAATATTCTATTTACCAAAATGCTGTCTTTTACCTCTTGTTTAAATCTATTAGAATACTTTGTTACTTTAGATTGGTCGTAGTTTTTTATAATATTCCTTGTGGTGTTGTAGAGGAGATAGTTTTTAATTTTCTTCGAGAACAGGCTACTGTGCTCTATGGAATCATATAAACTTAGATAATCAGGTGTACTCTGATATCCTTTTTTGAAATATGAAATATCAAAATGTTTAAAGGTGAAACTGTTTAAGAAGTGTTGGTAGCTCTGAATAAACAGCAGTGAATCATTTTTTAATTCAATTTCATCAGCTTTGTAGTCAGAATGAATAATCTTATTCTTGTAGTGAATGGTAGTTTTTAGAAAAGAATAATAGTCATTTGAAAGTTTTTTTAAAGCATATAGAGAATCAAGAGTTTCCTCTTTTTTAATAATATTCTCTTTTAAAACATTTCTATACGCTTTTTTCTCTTCCTGTGTTCTAAACCTTTTATCATGTTCATCGTAAAATTCAATAGCACCCTTATAAACCGCATGAGATAGGTTGTAATCTACTTCAACATTATAATCATTCTTTTTTGTGCTATTTAAAATAGAAACATAAGGAGCATCATTTGGATAGTTAAAGACTATCGTGTCGCCAACATTAACCTTGTATGAGGAATCGTAATAGAAATGATATCGATGATTAATAACAAGAGGAGTATCCGTATTGATGGTAATAGTGTCACTCTTATGAACATTGTGAGGATTCAAAAAGACTTTTTCATAGGTATTACTATTTGTATATGATATGGGTTTGTCTCGTTTTAAGGTATATGAACCATCTGAAGCATAGAGCGTATCTTTCTTATACGACCTTTGATTAAAGATGAGAACAACTTTGTCTAATTTCACAATCTTTTCTACCTCTTTCTTAGAAACTTTATCTTCTTTACAAGAAAGAAACATAATAGCAATCAATAGAAATATAATATTTTTCATCCTAAATAGTTAAATTAGAGGGAGAAAAAGTTCTCCCTCAATAGGTTTAAATTTTTACATCCAAGCTAACCAACTAGCTGTTGAACAGCCTTCGCAACACCAACGACCTCCACCAGAAACAAATGCTTGTGCTTCTTTCTTAGAGACATTGTGTTTGTACTGTCCACCTCCACAAGAATCATCATGTTCTCCAGGAATATTACAAGGAATAAAAGCTGAACACGTTCCTGTTCCATTTCCTGCAATAACAATATTTTGTTCTGTCTTGGTTAAAATAGTAATTCCTTCTAACTTTAAAATGTTTTGTAACATAATTTATGTTTTAATTATTAAAATAGTATTCTTGAACATTTAGAGACACTCAAGATGTATGTCTTATTTAATTGAAATACTGATGTTCAAGCAATGTCTTTTAAAACCAAAGTTTGATTTTAAAAATAGATAAAGGCTATTATTAATGAGGTTGGGAGTAGTTATTGTAAGATAAAATGAACACTATTATTGCAATATTTTCGTTAATTAGTAAAAATTAACGCTTCACAAATATAAATAAAAAACTTACATATTGTTGAAATATTGTATAGGCGTCGAGTTTTTTCAATAAGCGTTAAAAAAAACAGCTATTTACTCCTTAATTATCTTATAAGTAGATACTCGATTTTCGGTATCAGTTATTTTCAAGATATATATTCCCGATGATATGTGATTCATATTAAGTTTTCCATTCTCGTAGTTACAGGAGATTTTTTGTCCTTGTAGATTGCGTACTTCTACATTCACAATCTGAGCCTTAGTTTCAATCGTTAAGAAGTTTTGAACGGGATTTGGATATATCTTGATTGCTGATACTTCAAACTCATTTACTCCAAGTAAGCTACACATTCCACTATTGAAATCTGAAACTGTTGGATTGTACAAGTTGCTTGTAACAAAATAAGCTCGTGTCAATCCGTTGTTAATAGCTGTTTCAACAGCACAAAAATCTTCAAGAAGTGTATTTCCTGTAAATTGTATATCAGCTTCAATATTGGTAAGCGATTCAAATCCTTCTAACGAAGTTAACAAGTCGTTATTAATGATCTGAAAATCTGTAACAAGAGCTCCATTACCAATAGATTCAACAGAACTAAGGGCAGATAATGTTGTTAGATTGGGATTGTTCTCAATACGAAGTGAATTGCCAATGATAGTTATATTACCAAGACCATTTAATGAAGTTAAATTAGTATTATAGATATTCAATTGATCTACATCCAAGAAGTTATGGAGACCAATAAGGTCAGTCAAAAGGGCATTGCCATCAATGGTTAATCTTCCCGATGTGTAATTTGATAGTGCGGAAAGGGAAGGGATCATATCATTGTCTTTAATGGTTAATCTTCCCGATGTGTAATTTGATAGTGCAGAAAGGGAAGGGATCATATCGTTGTCTTTGATCGTCAGCGTATATTGAGTAAAGTTATTTAGGAAATCAATATTAGTTAATGATGGGTTATTTTCAATGAGAACTAATGCAACACTTGATAAGTTCGTGTTGAGCCCACTAAGTGTTTGAAGGTTATCATTGTTCATAATCCGAATGGTTCCTGAAGCTATAAATAATCCACTCATGAGCATATTTTCTAAGCCTGAAAAGTTTGTCAGAGCATCATTGTCATCAATAACTAGATCTCTTACAACACGTTCAATAGTGATATTTGAGAAGCTTGTTAGATTATCATTGTTAATAATGAAAAATCTGAAAACATTATTATCAGCCGACAGATTTTCTAGTGATACTAAGGATGAATTATTTTCAATAAGGACTTCTGAACCATCGAAACTCAAGTTCGCAATAGTCAGTAAGTTATCGTTATTGAGAATATTAACGTCACAGCTAATTAAGACAGTATGAAGCCCATCAAGATTGCTAAGCATATCATTGTTGTCAATCGTAAGATCACCGACAAGATTTGGCGTTGCAAAAAATGCTTCCATATTTCCTAAGGCTGATAATGATTGTAGTAAGGCATTATCCTTAATTCTTGTAGAAGCAAACAGACTCTTAAGATTCTGCAAACCTTGTAAAGATGTAAGATTATCGTTGTCACTAATTTCAAAAACATCACTCTCACTTTCTATTCCAATAGTATGTAGAGAACTTAATGGTGATAGATCACTAATGTCTGTGCTCGTTCCGGCCACTTGTGGAACGATACCAAGTGAACCATTTACTTTAGAATATCCCATAGCTCCGAAATCATTAACTTCTTGTTGTGACGTAATAACTGCGTCACCATCAAACTCACGATATGCACCACCACTTTGTGCCCCTTGAATATTATCAATGTAACAAGTAGTTGTAGCAGGGAAGTTATTATAGATGTATACTGAGATTTTCCCATACTGACTGAGCACCACTGGTTCAGTATTATGAGGAAATAGATTCAATGCATTATCAAAATCAAAAGAAAGTGTTTCCCAACCAACGACTCCAGAAGTGGTCGTTGATATTCCAATTGGATGTCCTCCAAATTGTTCACTATCGAGAACCAAAAACACCTGTACTGACTCATTGGTAATATTATAGTAATCAAAAGTTATCGTATTGTTATTAGGATCACTCACATCAATAAGCGTAGCTAATCGTAATTCGTATTTACTAAAATTTCCACCATTATTATTATTAATGATTTCAGCTACATCATTGCTAGGGTCGTTTGGGTCAGTGATTAAATTGAACTGGGCTGGACTGGCAATTGGGTCATTAATGAATTGGTGTAGTGGATCGGAAAAATTAAGCGGTAACTCTTGGGAGAAAGCTGGAGAGTCAAGCAAAAGTGCACAAAAAAGGAGTAAAAGTTTCTTCATAATGTTCAGATTTAGATTACACGTTTAACAAACATAGTAAAAAAACATTTACCCAACAATTTTGTTGGGTAAATAATCAACCAATACTCCTACTTTACGAAATAACTTAAGATTTCATTGTTTGAAGGATAAAGAACTAGCGGAACTAATTCTAAGTATTGGTAAGCGTATACGTGAATTGAGAAAGGAACAAAACATGACCCAACTTGATTTAGCAGTTAAGGCAGGCATGGAAGAAAACGCCGTTCAACGACTTGAAACAGCTCGGACGAGTCCTACAATTAAGACTTTGCACAGGATTGCAAAAGGATTGAATGTTGAGTTAAGAGAGTTGTTTTAGTTTCTTCTAACAATAAAATGTTTGATTACAAACGTGAAGGATTTACATTTTTCAATTCTAAAACTCCCTTGTCTGTAATAATTATTTATACTCATAAATGGATTATCAGCTAATACATAATCATACTTGCCAATAGGCATATCTATAATATTGGCATACTCAGTTGGAAGGACACTGTATGAGGCTATTCTTTTTCCCTCTTTTTTTAAACTTATATAGTATTTTATCTGAGATTCATTTTTAAAATAGTAATCTCCTGTTTTTAATTCTTCACAATTTTTATCAGTAGTTTTTTGATTATTTTCTACTTCATTTTTATCAATTCGGTAATTCTTCGTTGTTTTATTTTTTGCTTCAAAATTTGTTTGGTCTAAAATTAATTTCATGTTTTCATCAAGACTTACATTGCTAATCATCGCTGAAAGCTGTCTACCTGTTTCTACATCAATAATTTTTATTCGAATACGAAGTTTATGTAAACCATAATCAACTGTTCCAGTAACTATTGCATCAGCAGACGTAATCATACCAACTTGTTTAGCGGTTTGAGGGTTGATAAAACCTTCTTCATTCCATTTGTGCTCTTCGGAAAGTTGTTCAATATGGTCTCTATCAATAACATTGAAGCCTTTACTTGCATTGGTAAAGTGAATTGAAAAATCTCGTCCAATATAATCTCCAAGTTCATTTTTCTTTCCACGAGTACTATGGAAAAACCATACAGCGATGTTAAGTTTTTTGGTTTTCTTGACTTTGAGTGCTGTTTTTTCAGCTAGCTGTTCCATTTGTTTATCATATTCGGTTTCTTGTGCTGTCCCTAAGGAAAAATGTAATAGAAATATGATGGTTAGTAATTTAAAATAAATTTTTTTCATTTTTTAGTTTATTTAGAGTGTTATTTTTCGCTTTATTTTTAGTAGTTCCATTTCCATATACTGTCTTTGAATATGAACCCATGACTTCTCTGGTGCTTGTAGAAAAAAGGGTGTAATTTATTGTAAGAGTACAGGCTATTCTGCTCACAATAACAGTACTTTTACTAAACACATAATCTACCTTTCCAATACAGAGATAATCTATATATGTATTCAAATCTGCTTTAAAGTAATTTTTATCTAATGCCTGTAAATGAGTTACTATATCTTCGGATAATTTGGCTTTAGGAATAAGCGAAGCTGTAATGGTGTATCCTTTTTTTCCATACTGTTCTTGTATAATATTTGTTACATCTCTTTCGACTGTATAGAGACTATCTACTATCATTACACTAAGTTGCTTTTGTTCTGGAATATTTTTTAGTGAAGTATTGAGTAAATATGGTTTTACAGGAATTTTTGTATTTTTTTCTACAAATATGGTTTTAATTATTTCTCTTGTTACAGGTTTTAGGACTTCATTGGTTTTTGGATGAACACCCAGTGTATTATAAAACTCTAATGTCCCTTTATAATGGGCATACCATACTTTTGGTTGATTTTTAGAATCAAAGAAAGGTGTATTTTCATCAGGAATAACCCTATTGAGATCACTTACAATAATATCTTTAGTGTTGATAGTAATATGGGGTTGAGTTGTTTTTTCTTGCAATGGATTATCTCCTTTATTATTAATACTCAATGCAACTATGCTTACCAACGCAACAACGATAGCGACTATTGATACGAGAGCAACGACGGAAAATTTATTCGTTGACTCTGGATTTTTTTGGTCACTTTCAGAAGCGATAATTTCATCATCATTTTTCCTTTCTTTATGAGAAGACTTTTCAAGTTCTTTTTTATCTATAAAAGGAACGTCTTTTTCAAAGTCAATAGATGGACTATTTTCAAGAAATTGTTTGTATGACTGAAAATTTATGTATCGAAGTAATGCATCAATAGAATCATTACTAGGAGTCGTTTGTTTACCAAGATCAAGAAAAAAATAGTTAAAATAATTTAAGAGAGATTTATAAGTCAGCGTATTTTTAACTATTGGATGGTCTGCAATTTTTTTAGACAATTCAGTTTTGTTGGTTGTCTCTGGATTGTCATCTTTCCCTTTTTTAAAAGTTAAGCCGATTATTTTTTTTAAAATCTCTAAGTCCTTCATTGGTTGTTATGGAAATTACATGGAATTGATATTTATTGGCGTATGGTATCACTACTTAGTTCTCTCATGTTTCCATAACGCTTCTATGGAAATTTAGTCTTCTTAGCATCTATTTAAGTCACATTTGCATTGTATTCAATGAAATACAACTTTGTGCACAAAGACTCGTCTTTCAGTCCAATTGGTGGCGAGCCAAATCCGGATCAGGACATTTTAAAATAAATGTCATGATTAAAAAAATCAGTATTATTATTCTATTGTGTTTAACACAAGGAATGCAGACATCTTGTACAATGGATGACGATCATATCGAAGTCCCTGTAGAGCAAAGTACAGGAGACGAAGTTGACGACCCTGCTAAACCAGATGATGATGACTAATAAGTTATCTCAGTAAAAGCAAATCCCTACGTGTTAGGGATTTGTCTTTATTAGATGAAGAAAGTTACAATAATTATTTATATTTGAGGTAATTATTATCCCACTTTGTATGAATAAGTTTCGTATTACCTTATCTACACTTCTCATATTTTTCACACTTTTAATTCATGCTCAATCAAATAATTCTAATGTAGATAGTGTATACATTAATATTATTTCACTTCTTGAAAGAATAGAGAGCAAAAGCCTTAATGATTCTATTGCATATAATCTGAGCAAAGAAGCATATATATTAACCAAAAGACTTAACAATGATTCATTAAAAAATAGCGTGCTAAAAAAATGCATTTTATTTAGTTACAGAAATGATGACTGGAAACAATTTAATGTATTTAGAGCAGAACAATTACCAATAACTAGAAGGCTTTCAGATTCTCTGGCAATTGCTAAGAATTTTGATTATGGAGCATATTATCACAAAGTAGTTACTAACAATCTTGATAGTGTATATAAATACTACTACAGCAGTTATAAAATATATGATGCACTCAAAGACTCCTTAGGTGCAGGAAAGATGAAGCTCAATATAGCTATTGTTAAAAAAAATGTACACGACTATAAAGGAAGTGAAATTGCTTCTGTTGATGCACTAAAGTATTTTCTACCAATCAAAGAAGAAAGAAGAATTGCTTCAACGTACAATAATCTCGGTATTGTTTTTAATCAGTATAAAGATTGGAACAAATCACTCGAATATCATCAAAAATCTGCTGAGATACGTGAACGACTTGATAAGCGAATATATTATCTCCAATCCTTGAATAACATAGGGAAAGTATACAAAGACATCGGTGAGTATAACAGATCAAAAGAATATTTTAGGGAGATACTA
Source organism: Kordia sp. (assembly GCF_965283645.1). GTDB lineage: Bacteria > Bacteroidota > Bacteroidia > Flavobacteriales > Flavobacteriaceae > Kordia. The sequence goes on from NZ_CBDIPG010000001.1 coordinate 3,626,961, forward strand.
TCAAATGATTCTATTATATCTCAAGCTAAACATTTATGGTTTAAAGCTGTTGTCATTGATAATCTTGCACATACCCGATTTAAAGAAAATTCAGATTCAAAAGTACTTTCTGATTTTATGGAAGCATTGAAAATTAGAGAAGATAAAAAAGCTTTTTCTGGAATGGTTATCAGTTACATTCATCTAGCGGAATATCATAAAGAAAAAGAAGATTTCATAAAAGCAATAGATTATGCTGAAAAAGCTGAACAATTAGCCCACGAAACTCATAATTATAGAGATTATTTAGAATCACAAGAACTCCTTTTAGATGTATACGATGCGGATAAAGCTAAACAATTGATGAAGCGATATATCTTCGTTCGAGACAGTTTGGATAAGGTTGATCGAATGCAAGAAAATAGATTTGCAATTATTGAGTTTGAAGTAGATGCGAAAGATAAACAGATAACGTCACTTGAAGCGACAACTAAAAAAGATAAATGTTTTATTACGTTTTTGGTAATTGGTTTTATTCTGTTAATATCCTTATCGACTTTCTTAATAAATAAGAAGCTTAAACAAGGAAGAAAACTAAAATCTGAATTAAAGAAAACCGAACATCAATTATTAGAACAAACACAAGATCAAGTAACTCCCAATGATGAGAATCTAATTCAATACCATCAACACTTAAGTAATACATATAATATCAGCAAAAAGCTATTGGAATACTGGGCTCTTAAAGCCAATAGATTTACCAATCAACAAATCGCAGAAAGATTAAAAATTACACTCGGAGCTACCAAAAAAAGAAATACACTTTTACTACATAAAATTTTTGAAGTAGAAGAAAAACAAGAGATTGATAAATATTTTTTATTAAATCTCTATGCAGAAAAACTACGGGAATTCAAAAATAGGACATGATTTCTTAACAGGTTGATTTGCAAAGAAACAAAAGGTATCCGAAAAGGGATACCTTTTAAATTCATTCGCCACAAAAGGCTAAAACCATACTTTCTTATAAAGAAGATTTATTAGTATTGAACGACACGATCCTAAAAAGTGTATCAATATGTATAAAAAAATACTTCTCTTTTTTCTTTTACTCTGTTCACAGCATATCTATTCGCAATGTACAAATGATTGTGTTCCTCGTTGGGGATTAGCAACGTATGTATATGACCGAGTTTACGATTATAATAATCCTGACAACTATCCGTCAATAAATTACCCTGTTCCATTTCTTGACTTATACAGCTCGAATCCAACAATAGATAAGAAAATACGTGTATTAAGCTACCTTGACTATAATGATGGAATAACGGTTCTTAGTCACCTTTCTTCTAATGGTTATTTTCTTCCAACAGGAACGGTAAGTAGATATGAAGCACTAGCAGTCATCATGGAAGCGTGGGATATTCAGCCTGACTATACAGGTTCAGTTCCTTTCAATGATATCGGTCAAAGCAACCCATACTTTGGCTACATAAATGAAGCGGACGATAGAAATTTTCTTGATGGTTTGTTTGGAAGTAATTTCAATGGAAATTACGGAATAACGTTTAATGAAATGCAGACCATTATTTCTCGGGTAATGAATTCAAACTTTCATCCAGTTTCAAATTCAACACTTTTAAATCCGAGTAATTATTTCATGCCCAACAATTATACGCCTCAAAACCTTGGTATGGCTCGTGGTTTAGAACAAGGTGTATTTAGTCACTACGCTAAAAATAGTTTTGTCATTCCTGATAGAAAATTGAATTTAAACTTTTCTCATTATTACAGTACTCAAATGGTTGAGCTTCCTGAGTCATACTTTCCCATAAAACCCTTAGGTCGTGGTTGGACACATACATACAACTCTTATGTCATACGAGAAGATAATGTTGGCGAAGATTCAGTTGATTATTACTATATCGTTTGGGCAGACGGAACTATTCATATTTTCAATGAAGATGATGAGGAATATGTCAGCAAAGGAGTCTATGATGATTTTGATGAACTTAATAACGATAGATTGCGAATAGAAAAAAAAGATCAAACACGGTATTATTTTGAAAAATTAGACAACGACCAAAAAATATATTACCTCGTAGAAGTAAGAGACAAAAATGGAAATGAAATCAATATTGAATATCAGACAAGTGATGTTGATAATGATTTTGAGCGTATTGAATACGTTGAAGCACCTTCGGGAAAACGTCTAAACTTTTACTACCACAACAATACTGATCTTATTGATTACATAGATGATCCCATAGGAAGAGTTATACGATTTACATACAATGAAGAGCGATTGAAAAACTTTTACGATGCTAAAGATCAAAGAACAAGATATTACTATGTTTCAAATGATGAAGGCGCTCCCGAACAACATCAGTACAAACGTTTTTTACTCAGAAAAATAAGACTTCCCGAAAATAATACCATTGAAGCAGAATATGATGACGATGAAGACGGAAAACTTGAACACTACACAATAAATAACAATGAAGCTGTAGATGTAGATGTTCAATTTCATTATGGAGACAGCAATCCTATTACGGCAGATGTTTCTGTGCCAATGCCCAATGGTGGAAATCAAAACTATCATTATGAGTTCAACGGAGACGGAATGATTACTCAGTTTCAAGATGACGTTAACGACTTAGACATTACCTATCCTTCTTCTTCATCAAGCTTAACACCACTACTACCAACCAATGTTGACCTTAACGGTTTAGATATTGATTACGAATATGACGATAGGGGAAATGTAACTGAAATACAAAAGGAAGGCATTACCGATGAAGATTTTTGGTATGACAACGATAACAATCTTATTCGTTATGAAGATGCAAATGGTAACAACACTTACTTTAATTATGATAACAACAGCAACTTAACTTCAATTGAAGATGCTTTGGGTCACTATGTATCCTTAACTTATGATAATTACGGGCAATTAACGTCAATTACTAACCAAGAAGGAATTACAGTTAACTATACCTATGAAAACGATGGTGCGGTTTCTACCATTACGGCTCCAGAAAATCTAACATCTTCTTTTACCTATGATGGGGTAAATAGAATGCTCACTAAAACAATCAACGGATTAACTTCTTCGTATACCTATGATCCTAATGATAATCTGAATACTCAAACAAATTCTATCGGATTAACAACAAGCTTTAATTACGATGAGAATGACAATATGGTTTCAATTATCAATGCCAACAATATAGAAACAAGTTTTACCTATAACGATAAAGATCAGCTAACAAGTGAAACCTTCGGTTCATTAGTAAAACAATACATCTACAATGATGACGGAACCTTGGATAAATACATCAAACCAAGTGGTGCAGAAATAGAATATGATTATTTGAGTGATGGAAAACTCAATGGTGTCGGAACTATTACTGATCTTGACTATTACGGCTCAGGAAAAAGAAAAGACTTAATCAAAAGTATCGCAACAAATGATATCCGATATAATTTTGATTATGATCCATTAAATAGATTGGATGAAGTCGTTAATGACGATACCAATGAAACGGTAACGTATGATTATGATGATGTTGGAAACATTACTAAAATAACATATCCAAATTCAAGTTCGGGCGTGTCCGTAGAAGCACGCTATACCTATGATGTTAAAAATAGACTCATACGAGTACGAGCAAGAATCAATGGAAGTAATACAACCATTGCAGAATATCAATACCGTAATGATGATTTAATCAACAATATAATTTATGGAAATGGAATTACTACATATTTTTTCTATGATGAAGCAGGGAGGAAAACAGGAGTAAATCATACAGGAGTAAATAATAATCCACTATATAAAGAAGCTATTGAAATTGATAACAGAGGAAATATTATCAATCAAGGTGTAGAATATGAAGTAGCCTATGAGCACTTACATTTTAGCCCTAATACCAACGAACAAAACTTCAGTTACAATGAAAATAACCACATAGAAGGATCATATTCATTCAATGATGACGGAAATTTAATTTCTGATGGATATGCAACACATACATACAACATAGACGACCAACTTATCAGCCGATCAGCAAGTAGCGAAAATTTTAGCTTTACTTATGATGCCTATGGAAATAGAGTGTCAAAGACACATACACCCAATCTAGGAACGCGACGTTATATTTGGGATATTTTAGCTCAAAATATTATCCAAGAAACGAATGCTAGTGGATCGAATGTGCTCAGTAATCATATCTATGGTTTAGGTTTGGAGGCAAGTATCTCATCAACTGGCTTTATTCGTTACTATCATGGAGACTTACGTGGAAATGTTGTAGTAGTAAGTAATCAAGATGGAGAACGAATCAGAGACTACGTTTATGATGATTTTGGGAATGTAAAGCGTTTTAGCGTTGGATACAATCCTGACAATAATCCATTTACATTTTTAGGGAAGTATGGTATCATTGAAGACGATGGAGATAAAGGTCTCTATTATATTCGGGCACGATATTATGATGCAAGTATCGGTAGATTTTTAACCCAAGATCCAATTTGGAGTACAAATTTGTACCCGTATGCGGATAATAACCCGATTAGTAAGATTGATAGGAATGGTAAGTTTGTAGAAACTGCTCTTGATGTTATTTCACTGGGAATGAGCGCTAATGACTTTAACAATGATCCTAGTTTGACAAATGGTCTATTTTTAGCTTGGGACCTGGTTTCATTAATACCAGGAGTGCCTGGGAGTTGGGCTTTAAGAGGATTAAAATACGGTAACAAACTAATCGGTTCTAATACTCTTGCTAGATCAGCATACAAAGCAGTAGGCGAAATTACGACATCTATTAAAAATCAAGACCTTTTAAATCATTTAAACTCTTCATCAAAAGGAAATTGGGTTAAGGTTTATGAGGCAGGAATATTAAAAGGGAAGAAAGTCGAGATGCATTTTTTTAGAAACAATAATACAGGAGAAATATTTGATTTAAAGAAAAAATATGATTATTGGCATCAACAATATTTTAACAAGTTATGAATAAAAAATTAAGAAAAAATTTAATAGATCAAGCGATGAATGATTGGATTAATTACCATTCATCTTTCAATGATTATGTAAAAGATATTGAAGGATTTATAGAAGGGGAATCTACATTTGAGAATATTCAAAAAAAGCTTAATAATATTGATTTTAATAAACATGCATGGCAAGCAGAATCCTTAACACAAATTATAAAAATTTTTAATGCTGATAAAACTCTACAATCTCTAAGAGAAATTAAAAACTGCTAATAAAAATGAAAAATTTAATAAACATACTATTATTCATTATCCCAATCACACTCTTCGCACAAGTTCACGAAGAACAACGCATGTATGAATACGACAACCTAAACCGCTTGGTAAAGGTTGTTTTTTATAGCGGAATCGTTTACGAGTACAACTATGATAATCTTGGGAATCGCTTGGGTAAAACAGTAGATGTCGAGCTCCCGTACAACAATTTTACGGTAAATGCCATTGGTTTAAGCTGTATCAACTCAAACGATGGAAGTGTCATTATTGAAGCGTTAAGAAAAAATATATACGTGGTTCGCTTGGTAAATAGCGATAGTAATGTAGCGCAAACAATCACTTCACAAGCTATCAATAACTGGGAATTGCAGTTTGATAACTTAGATGGTGGCGAATATTATCTATATATCACTATTCAGGATATACCTGAAACTATATTTCAAAAAACATTTATTCTTAACATTGACGAACCTGAACCTTTAGAAATTGTGAATAGAATAGCAAACAACGGCAATAGTTTTGATATAGATTTCATTCACGGAACAGCTCCATATACGATAACAATCAATGGAGAAGTTATTGGAACAACCAGTAATTCAAGCTTTAATTTTGAGGGAAAAAATGGAGATATCTTAGAAATTACATCTTCTAAAGCATGTGAAGGAAAATATACGGAAATATTGAACATCGCTGACATGATTACCTTGTATCCCAACCCAACCAAAAAAATGCTGTTCTTTTCAATGCCATCTTCTTTCAAAGAGACCAATGTCATCATCCAACTCTTTGATATCAATGGAAAACAAGTTGGAAACTTTACACCAACTATTCAAGATGGAAAAACTAACATTAATATTGAATCACTTCCATCGGGCGTATACATTGTTAAAATTTCATCAGTCAACAATCAAACATTTAAAATCATTAAGCAATGAGAAAATTGTTATACATATTCGTAATTACAATCTTTGTGTCTTCATGTACTGATGATGAAATAGAAAACAATAACATTGCGCCGAATCCACCAAGCTTAATATTACCAAGTAATAATTCAACAGTGCTACAACAATACGAAGATCAAGAAGTGTTTTTTGAGTGGACAAACGCAACCGATCCAGATGATGATATTGTAGGCTATCGTTGGTATAGTGACACAGATCCAAATTTCAATAATCCGTATCATCATTTTACAACCACAAACAATACAACGGCATATTTTTACCCAAATCAAACGTACTATTGGAAAGTCCGAACCATTGACAGTAATGATAACATGAGTAATTATAGTCAAACATGGTCATTTTATTTAGATGGTTACAACGATCCACCATTTGAACCAATGTTGATCTTTCCAATTAATGAAACAGAATGTTCAAACAGTTATCTTACTTTTCAATGGAATAATGTGAATGATCCACAAGGAGATTCGGTAACATATAAATTACACATCGATACATCTCCACAATTTGATAATTCTCCTGATATATATAATGCATTTGGGAATAATAATTACACTTTAAATTTACCACTTGGAACGGCTCTGTATTGGAAAGTAGAAGCTTTTGATGGACAGGAAAGTTCATTTAGTGAAACAAGAAGTCTGTATACACAAGGAAATGGTGTAGTAAATTCAATTCCACAACTTCAATACCTAAGTCCTCAAAATGAAGCTGTCATTAATGGAAATTCCATAACACTTTCCTGGATAGGAAGTGACCTTGAAACCAATGGTTCAAACCTTGTGTATAGAGTATATGCTTCTCAAGTAGGAACGAATCTAGTTTTACTTCAAGAAAATAACAACATACAATATACACTTGGTAATCTCTCGTCTGGCTTGGACTATCAGTGGTTAATATATGTAACGGATGAAGATGGAGCGACCAATGTTGGAGATATACGAACCTTTAGTGTGCAATAAAAAATAACTAAAACTACAATAGCCTTATGTTTTCAATAATATACTTACTACAGAACATTCTGTTTATCCTTATAATCATTGGAGTTCTTAGACTCATTTTCGGAAAAGCTATACGAGAATATCATTCCAATTGGAGTACGCTCATTGATGGCTTCAAATACTCATCAGAAGATTTTTACGACAAGGTAAAAAAGGAGTTGTTATCTAAAGAAATTCAAGGCATTTCTACAACGTATATTTATCGTAATATTGGTGGATTGACATCAGGACAAAGAAAGTATTTAAGAGTTATGTGGAAAGAGTATGAATATGATATATGTGCATCTCCTTTTGGAACAGGCTTCTTTATCTCATGGTGGTTATTAACTAAAGATTCTTTAGCAAATAGACTCATAAAACGGATTCCGTTTGTGGGTAATTTTTTAGCTGACAAGCTATACCCAAAAACCTATTACAAAATAGATACGGCTTCCATGTTTATGACCTACGCAAACGCAACTGTTCAAAAAATAATTAAAGACATTATGAATGAAAAAGGAGTACGTGCCTTAACCGAACTTGAAAAGCAACCGGTACTCAACAACATATTCAAACGCTAGTGAATGCTGTCTTTAAGCGAACAAGCAACCCTTAATTTCTATCAATGGGAATATCAAGGTCGTGGTTACTGCCTCTTTGATACTCCCGTTCATATAGAACCGCCATATCTTCCTTTTCATCATGCTCATCTTTCATATGATGAATATATTGACGATGGTGAAATTCCTTCTCTGTTTAATCAGATAATAAGTATTTTTGATACACCAAAACAAGAGAAACAAACAAAGGAGGTTATCATTGAAGCCAACTTTCTGTCGGTAGATGAAGTTCCTAATCTGTGTGGAATTTCAGTATCATTTCCCAAAGCTTACGACATATCATCAACCATTACTACTGAATTCCTGAATATGCTTTCATTTAGTGAGCATAACATTTCATTTGAAATAATTGGTACTTACGACAGTATCAGCATTCAAATCGTAAGCAGTATTAATGATATGGTTCGCATTAAATCTCAACTCAAAGCATATTTTCCTCTTGCCATACTCAAACCTACTGACACTGATAGCCTTGGTTTTGATGATAACCGAACTATCGCAATATGCGACTTTGGATTACATAATGAATTTGTTCGTCCTATTCATATACCTCAATCGTTCAGTATTGACCCTTTAACGTCAATCATTGCTACCTTAGACACATTGAGAACAAATGACCTTGTCGTATTTCAAATGATATTTAAAGGAGTAACAGCTCCTTGGTCACGCGATATTCCTTATGCGGTAAGTGATGGAAGTGGCGGGTCATTCTTTTCTGATAGCCCTGAAATGTTAAGTTGTGCAAAAGAAAAAATATCTCAACCATTGTTTAGTGTTGTCATGCGTATTGCAAGTCAAGGAGCAGATGACCATCGAAGTCAGTACCTAGCAAGTGAACTTGCTCGAAGTATCTCTAAGGTATCACGTTCCAATTTCAACAGCTTAATTCCACTCTCCAACGAGGGATACGACTATGATTTTCATAAATATAACTTATTAGATAGAATTAGTAACCGATTTGGAATGATTCTCAACAGTAGTGAACTAACAACGTTTGTTCACTATCCGAATAAGACGATAGTTTCATCAAAACTTGGGATTCAGGGCGGAATGACTAAACGAGTAACAGAAGAATATATCAACAAAAAATATACTCTTGGAATTAATCATCATCATGGAGAATCACATATCGTAGGTGTTAATGATGAAGCACGATTACGACATACGCACATTATTGGCTCAACGGGAGTTGGTAAATCGACACTCATTGCTAACATGATGATTGAGGATATGAAGCATGGAAATGGTTGCTGTCTTTTTGACCCACATGGAGATATTGTTGAAGATGTTCTTTTGCGAATTCCAGAACATAGAAAAGATGATGTCATTCTCATTGACCCTTCAAATCTTGATTTCCCCATAGGATTTAATTTACTACACGCAACTACCGAAGCCGAGAAAATGGTGTTGAGTTCTGATTTAGTTTCTGCATTCAAACGTTACGCAACATCATGGGGGGATAAAATAGCTTCAGTTCTCTCGCAAGCTATCAATGCGTTCTTAGAAAATTCTGAAGGTGGAACACTCATTGAATTAAAACGATTTCTCCTAGAAGATACATTCAGAAAAGAATTTTTACAGAACGTAGATGACCCATCTATTCATTACTATTGGGATAACGAATATCAATATGCTAAAAGAGGAATTGCACCATTGCTAACAAGAATTGATACCTTCCTACGTCCCAAGGTTATTAGGTACATGTTTGCTCAAAAACAAGGCGTTGATTTTAAAGCCTGTATTGAACAAAAAAAGATTATCCTTATCAAACTATCACAAGGACTTATTGGAGAAGATAACAGCTATCTCTTAGGTTCGTTATTCCTTTCTAAGTTCAACCAAGTAGCGCAAGGCAGACAACAACTTTCAAAAGAACAACGTCATCCGTATTATATCTACCTTGATGAATTTCAAAATTTCATGACCAAATCAATTACTTCGATATTGAGTGGAGCGAGAAAATATGGTTTGGGATTAATCTTAGCACATCAAGAATTAGCACAAATTGACGACCCTAAAATATTGAATTCTGTTATCTCAAATCCATATATACGAATTTGTTTTCGTTTGGGAGATCGTGATGCCAAACAATTGGAGAATGGTTTTTCTTCCTTTGAAGCATCAGATTTACAAAGTTTAGGAACAGGACAAGCTATTATTCGTATTGGTAGTTCAAATAAGGATTGTAATATTTCTACGCAGATGCTTGCTGAGGTTAATGATACATCTACAATAATACGTGAATCAATAATCGAAAATTCTCAAAAAAACTATGGTAAACCAAAGGAAGAAATTGATGAGATATTAGAATTATTGCTACCTAAACGATCCGTTAATCATAAAGAGAAAACAGTAACAAAGATTCAAGAGAAGGAGCCTAAAGAGGATTCACAACCGCAAGTGACAAAGGAACAAACACCAATAGTAAACGAGGTTAAAGATGATAGTAATGATGAAGTAAGAACCAGTATTTCCGAAGCAGAAAAAAAGAAGTTAATAGAAGACGAAGAAGTTTCATTGCGAAATAGGGATCATAGTTACTTGCAAAATGTCATTAAGAAAATAGGACAGGAACGTAACTTTATTTCAACCATTGAAAAAGAAACAAAAGAAGGTGGAAGAATTGATATTACCTTAGAAAAAGATGCAATAAAAATTGCCTTTGAAATATCCATTACCAATAAGCCTCAATATGAAGTAAAGAACATCAAGAAATGTCTAAACAATGGATATCTTCCTGTGGTTATGATTTCAAAGAATAAACATCACTTGGATAAGATTGAAGCATTGGCAAAGCAAAAGCTCTCTGAAAAAGATTTTTCACAAGTATTATTTATCCAGCCTGATAGGATTGCTGAGGTACTTGATAGTATTGATGTAAATACGCAAACACGCCAAGAAGTAATCAAAGGATTTAGAATCACAACCGAGATAAATGCAACACCATCAACCGATGGAAAAAGTATTAGAGAACAGATTGTGAAGCTTCTTACCAAGAAAAAATAATAAAAACATATTACCTTGGATTCATTTTGGAGTCTTTGTAAATTTAGGTAAACGTAAAATAACGATAATATGAATGTAGGTATATATGTTCGTGTAAGCATTATTGATAAAAAGAATCAAGAGAGTCCTGAAATACACGAAAACAGAGGAAGAAAGTACGCAGAATTAAAAGGATGGAATGTAACAAAAGTATATACACTTCCTAGTATTTCGGGAAAGTCTACTATCAATCATAGTGAAACTAAGCGAATGCTCGAAGATATTAAAAGTGGAACTATCCAAACGCTCATCTTTAGTAAGCTTGCTCGATTGGCTCGTAATACTGAAGAATTAATCTACTATTCAAATTACTTTCAGAAGTACGAAGCCAATATGGTTTCTCTAGGGGAACATATTGATACATCTACTGCAAGCGGGAGATTATTCTACACAATGATTGGAGCGATGGGACAGTGGGAACGTGAGAACAATTTGGAGCGTATAATGGCTTCCATCGAAACAAGACGCGAAATGGGAAAAGTTGTTGGAGGTATTGCTTCGCATGGATATAAAATTGAAAACTCATATTTAGTGATCAATGAAGAAGAAGCACCTGTACGAAAACTTATTTATGAACTATTTCTTGAACACAAACGAAGAACTACTGTTGCTCGAATATTGAATGAACGAGGATATCGAACTCGACTCAATAAGAAATGGACAGATATGACAGTCAAAAGACTCATAAAGAATTCAGATGCAAAAGGTATTCGTAAATCAAATTTTAGAGGAAAGCGTACACCAGAAAATCCAAGTGGATTAAAACCTAAATCCGAATGGATATTTGATCCATGTCCTGTAATAGTTTCAGAAGACTTATGGGAATCATGCAACGCTATCTTAAGAGAACAAGAGGAAAAGAGCAATCAAAGAAAACCTCTTAATCAGCGAGTTCATTTATTTACAAGTTACTTGTATTGTCAAAACAATCACAAAATGTCGTTAGTAACTAAAACTAATAAATATACCTGTGTTCAATGTAAGCAAAGAATTGATAAAGATGACTTAGAAGAAATCTTTAAAACACGACTCGAACAATTTATTATTTCAGAAGAAGAAGTAAACAAATATTCTCAATCAAGTAACGAGGAAATTCAATTGAAAAAAGATGAAATTGAATTTGCTGAAAACAAAGCCAAGAAAGTTGATGAGAAAATGGATAGATTATTAACGCTCAATATTGAAGGAGAGATTCCTGTAAAAGGATTCAAAAAACATTATGAGCAATTATTAGAACAAAAAGATCAAATAGAATTGAATATTCAAACCTTACAAAGAGAACTTCAAGAGATGCTAGAAGCAAAAAGTTCTTTCTCCGAAGTGTTGCATCAATCAAAAGATTTATACAGTAAATGGCATACACTTGATCGTCCAGAGAAACGATACATCGTACAGTCAGTAGTCAATCGAATTGAATTCGATGGCAAGAATATAAACTTCAACTTAAAACAAATAGCTCCGCTATCTTCTTTGGAATTAAGTCAGAATGCCCAACACAATGGCACAACCTAATTGCGTGGAACAAAGTGGCAGAAATTGCAGAACAATACTTAGTAAAAGGAAAAGAAATTGCAATTGAAGGCAAATTAACAAATCGTTCCTACGAATCCAAAGAAGGCGAGAAACGTTACGTAACAGAAGTTGTTGTCAATGAACTATTAATGCTGGGGAAATAGATTCTTGGAATCTAATGTGGGTCTGTAAAGCGACTGATTCTTAGGAATTGGTCGCTGATTTCAGTATTGAATTCTCGCTGATTAATTTTTATAAAAAAAAGAAAGTAGTATCTTACAGGATGAAATCTATAGATTCCAATCATTTTATTTTTTAACTATGTACAAACACACCAAAAACAAAAACCAAAATAGTTTTCAATCTGTTGCAGAACAAAGAACAATTCAACAAAAAAGGAAACATCCAATTCAGTTAGTTGATAATAGAACTTCTTCTAAAAAAGCAAAAAATATGTTTAATACTTCTAAGGAAGTGATTCAAAAAGCGGATGATTGGAAAACTGGTAGTTTGAAAAATGAACATAAAAAAGCAAAAGAATACCCTGAAAGTTATTTAGCTTCTGGCGCAAAAGCAGTTGCTTCTGGAGTGGTAGCTGGTGGATTGGGACTAGTAGCTGGTGCGGCAGCAACTACCGCAGGAATTGCAGGATTGGCTGGCGCTGGCGCTTACGGACTGTATAATTTATGGAATAGAAAAAGTCATGCAGATAATACGCATACATTACATCATAAAGTAGCAAAATCTAAATTGGAAGATCATTATGGTAATTTACCGTCAGGGCAAAAACCACAAATGTTAACTGCTATGGGACTCGATCCTGGAGATGGTAGAAAAGCTATAAAATCATTTCGACCAAATCTTACACTAGGAAAAGCTCCTGATAAACGCTCCATTACTGATCCTGGTCAAGGATTTGATGGAAATGTATCTAAAGATGGATCTCATACACCGCGATCAAGACATTTAAGGCGCGTAGATCAATTGATAGACGGTGGAGGAAGTCATGCAGATATAAATACTGCATTAAGTGATTCATTAGCCGCACATAATGGTAGATTAGATACTACTTCAAACAAAACAGAAATAGATAAACGTAAAAGAAAGTTAAAAATGGCATAAGTACATCAAAGGATAAATAAAGTTTTGAATATTATTGATCACCTTCTTTTTCCTTATCCTTTTTGTTCTCTTTTCCAGTTGCTTTATTATTAGCATCTAAGCTAAAGATAGTTGCAGTATCAATATTTTCAGTATCAAATTCTAAATAAAAACCATGCAAGCCTTTAGCTTCATTCATAATTTCAGAATGTAGCTTACTAAAACTAATAGAATCGCCTTCGATAGTTAATGAAGTTGCGCAGAAGTTGCGCAATTTTTTTTGCAAATTATCATAATCAATATAAGCATTTGCATTTTGATGAATACTTATTTTTTGTTCAAACGTACTTAGTGATAAGCCAAAGAAAGACGCCATGGCAGTACAGGTAAGAAACAATGCTTTAATAAAATGTGAAGTGTTTTTCCAACCTTCTTGTGTAATTAAAAACAATGCTAATGCTGATAAAATAGAAAAAACTAAAAATAATGTTGATGAAGTAAAATGATACTTATATAACTTTAAAAAAGTAATTTCGTGTTGCTCTTTATATTTTTGAAGTGCATTATTCAGTTTTACCAAACTCTTTGATTGATTTTCAGTGGTAGCCACACAATTTTTAAGTCCTTCTTCTACATGGAGTTGGCTTACTTCATCCATTGGTTCCATAAGCTCTTTTCCCTCTTTTTCAGCATGATCCCTCAAAAGAAAAATCCCTACAGTAGTTAACACTAAAATAATAACAATCAATAATACGCTTTCTTTGAGTTGCTTTCTTTTTAACGTTTGTGCATCAGTTTCCATACGATTGGTATTGGTTTTGTGCTATTAAAGGTAGGAAAAAGATTGGAAATCACAGAAAACGAATATCAATAACAAAACCTAAGACGAACCGAAGCTTGTCTTAGATTTAGATTAATTAGTGTAAATAGTACTAATGATACGTTGTTAACATTCAGCTCTAGTAATATGATCACATATTCCAATACTCATCTGAACGCAAGGTCTTGTTGTGTATCGGATAGTAGGATCGCAATCTCTCGAATGAGGATTGCAATTAAAAGAAACGGGTCCTTTTCCTATTACTTCAATAGGAGAAAAATTAGAAATAGAATTTTTGTTAAGCTTTAATGATTTTAGATTCTTTTTTTTCATTACTTAATAATTTAGATACATCCCTAAATTTTAGAAATACGTATTAGGAATATTGACGCTTTTTCATGAAGAGTCATTTTTAATTATTTGTTACGAAAAAAAAGTGTAATTTTTTAATTGTTTAAAAAAGAGAAAGTTATGATTGTAAAAACTATTTCACTCGCTTCAAACCATCAATATCTTCAATCTTAATTTGTTTACCTTTAGTAGAAATTAAACCGTCTTTTTTAAACTGAGATAAAATACGAATAGCTGATTCTGTTGCCGTACCAACAAGATTAGAATAGTCTTCTCGTGAAAGAATAATGGAAAGCATGCCATCATCTGTTGTTCCAAAAGTAGTATAAATATATAGAAGTGCCTCTGAAAGTCGCTGTCTTACAGGTTTTTGTACCATATTCACAATGACATTGTCAGATTCTCTCAAACCTATAGCTATGCTTTTTAAAATATCCATAGAAAAGTTTGTGTTTTCGTTTAAACTACGTATAATTTCGCGCTTCGGAATAAAACATACTTGCATATCACTTAGTGCTGTTGCGCTCAAATTAGCACATTCTTTACTCACTAAAGAACGTTGTCCTAACAAATCACCTTTCACAACCAATTTTACAATTTGAATATTTCCGTTGGCACTCAATTTAGTCAATTTGCAAATGCCTTTACGGACACAAAATACACCATTCATTGTGTCACCTTCATTAAAAATAGGTTGTTCTTTTTTGATGACTTTAGATGTTTTACAATCTGAAATACGAATCAATTCTTCTTGGGTCAAAGATTTTAAAGAATGAAACTCTTTTACAATACATTGCTCACACTTATTCATAGCACGAAGTAAAGAATTATTAAAAAATTAAAGCATGACAAATATCATATTTTAAGATGGATTCATTTGTAACCTTTGTTACCATCTTATTTTAGGTATAAATGAGCAATAGTATGAATAATCAAACTACATGTTTTCATTGTGGTGATGCATGCATATCAACAGTCATACAACTAGAAGAAAAATCATTTTGTTGTTATGGTTGTAAAACGGTGTACGAATTATTTTCGGAAAATGATTTGTCGTGTTACTACGATTTACAAGCGTCTCCAGGAGCTATTCCAACAGAAATTAAAGGAAAATATGACTTTCTGTCGGAACAAAACATCATTGATAAATTACTAGAATTTAATGATGATACCACACAAATAGTTACGTTGTACATTCCGCATATTCACTGTAGTTCGTGTATTTGGATTTTGGAAAACTTGCACAAACTCAAATCAGAAATTTCGTCTTCACAAGTTAACTTTGGTAAAAAAACTGTTCGAATTACATACAATGCAACAACGTTTTCATTAAAAGAAACGGTGTTATTATTAAGTCAAATAGGCTACGAACCATACATCAGTTTAGAAGATTATTCAGCAGGAAAAAACAAAGTAAATAGGGCATTAATTTACAAACTTGGAATTGCAGGATTTGCCTTTGGAAACGTCATGTTTTTGTCATTCCCTGAATACTTTCAAGTCAGTGGATTTTGGATTGAGCAATACAAACCTGTCTTTCGTTGGTTAATGTTTGCCTTTTCAATTCCAGTGGTTTTTTATGCCGCACAAGACTATTTTATCTCAGCTTTCAAAGGCTTACGAGCTAAATTACTCAATATCGATGTGCCAATTGCATTAGGAATTTTAGTATTATTTGTAAGAAGTTCTATAGAAATAATGTTCGATTTGGGTTCAGGATTCTTTGATAGCCTTACGGGATTGGTCTTTTTTCTATTATTGGGTAAATTCTTCCAACAAAAAACATACACATTCCTATCGTTTGAACGCGATTACAAATCGTACTTTCCAATTGCGGTTACGAAAATTTCTAATGGAACAGAAACACCAATACAAGTGTATGATATTGAAAAAGGCGATCGTTTATTAATCAGAAATCAAGAGTTAATTCCTGTTGATGGAATCTTAATTAACGGAAATGCACAAATTGATTACAGTTTTGTCACAGGCGAATCGGAAACGGTTCAAAAACAATCGGGCGACAAAATATTTGCAGGTGGAAAACAAACGTCAGGCGTTATAGAAATGGAAGCCATCAAATCGGTAGAGCAAAGTTACCTCACACAATTGTGGAGTAATGCGGTATTCGACAAAAACAAAGAAGAAAGCTTTACAACCTTAACAAATACCATTAGTAAACACTTTACAATTACGGTACTTTCTATAGCGTTTATAGCAACTATTTTTTGGTTATTTTACGATCCAAGCAAAGCAATGAATGTATTTACAGCTGTCTTAATCATCGCGTGTCCGTGTGCAATTGCATTAGCCGCACCATTTACATTTGGAAACCTATTGCGCATTTTTGGAAAGTTAAAATTCTATGTAAAAAACGCAGGTGTCATAGAACAATTAGCGGCAATCAATACAATTATTTTTGACAAAACTGGAACGATTACTTCAAATCAAAAAAGTACGGCAAGTTATGACGGTGAACAATTAACCAAAGTTGAATCAACGCTGTTAAAAAATACCTTACGTGGTTCCAATCACCCATTAAGTAGGACGTTGTACAACATTTTAGAGGAACACAATATTGTAACGCTCGATCATTTTGAAGAACACCTTGGAAAAGGAATGACAGCAAGTTATCACAACACAAACATCAAAATTGGTGCGGCAACGTTTGTTGGTCATACAGAAGAATCAACTATTTTAAATACAACGGTTCACATCAGTACAAACGAAACGTACAAAGGAAAATATACGTTTTACAATTCGTATCGAAAAGGACTCTCAAAACTGTTTAACAAGCTAAAAAAAACCTACGATTTAGCAATTCTTTCAGGAGACAATGAAGGCGAACGTGAAAACCTAAAAAAACTATTACCATCCAAAACAAAACTCATCTTCAATCAAAAACCTGATGACAAGCTCGAATACATCAAATATCACCAACACGAAGGTGCAAAAGTACTCATGATTGGTGATGGTTTAAATGATGCTGGAGCCTTGGCACAAAGTGATGTCGGAATTGCTTTGTCGGAAAATGTAAATGTATTTTCTCCTGCGTGTGATGCCATTTTAGATGCTTCAAAATTCAATCAATTAGATCGATATGTGAAGGCTTCACAATCGGCAATCAACATCATCAAATGGAGTTTTGTGCTTTCGTTTATCTACAACACTATTGGACTTTATTTTGCCATTACAGGACAATTAGCACCAGTTATTGCGGCAATCTTAATGCCATTGAGTTCTGTCAGTATTGTAGTATTTACAACTATTTGCACATCTTTCATAGGAAGAAAGCTTACGTAAATTGAACACTGAATGGAGCCGAAGTTCAAAAGATAATTAGTCCTTAATTACAACAAATGTCTAGTCGAGCGCAGTTGAGACTCAATACAAGTAGTAAGTCAACTAACTTCTCGACTGCGCTCGAAGTGACACATTAAATCTTACCACTTCTTATCAAGAATCATCCTAAACTAAACATAACGACGCATAAAATCCAAAACATGATAAATGTCATTTTTTAAAAAATCATACGCCCGTACTTTTGAACCATAACTTCAATAGGTATGAGTGTTATATATGTTTTACTAACCATAAGTATTGTTGTCGCAATCTTCTTTTTCGTGGCGTTTATCATAGCGGTTCGAAGCGGACAATTTGACGACAGTTACACACCATCGGTTCGAATGTTATTTGAAGACGAATTGGTCAAAGAAAAAACAACAAAACAAAACTAACTACAACAATAAATCAGTATAATTATGGAACTCCAACAATTTTATTACGATAATAAAATCGTTAAAAAATTCATCTACGCAACCATCGTTTGGGGAATCGTTGGAATGTTAATAGGTTTACTATTAGCGTTCTTATTTTTATTTCCAACTTGGTTTGAAGGTGTTTCTTGGCTAAGTTTTGGTCGTCTACGTCCATTACACACAAATGCAGTAATCTTTGCCTTTGTCGGGAATGCCATTTTTGCGGGTGTTTACTACTCGCTACAACGATTGCTAAAAGCCCGAATGGCAAGTGATTTGCTCAGTAATATCAACTTTTGGGGATGGCAATTAATCATTATTGGAGCCGCAATTACACTTCCATTAGGATACACAACTTCCAAAGAATACGCCGAACTCGAATGGCCTTTTGATATTGCAATTGCTATTATTTGGGTTGCGTTTGGTACAAACATGATTTGGACCATCTTAAAAAGAAGACAACGTCACTTATACGTAGCGGTTTGGTTTTACCTAGCAACATTTGTTACGGTTGCAGTATTACACATATTCAACAGTTTAGAATTGCCTGTAAGTGCTATGAAAAGTTACTCGGTATATGCAGGAGTACAAGATGCGTTGGTGCAATGGTGGTATGGACACAATGCAGTAGCATTCTTCCTAACAACACCATTTTTAGGACTGATGTATTACTTCATTCCCAAAGCGGCAAACCGACCAATTTACTCGTACAGACTATCCATTGTGCATTTCTGGTCGTTAATTTTCATATACATCTGGGCAGGACCACATCATTTACTATACACAGCGTTGCCAGAATGGGCGCAAAACTTAGGAGTTGCGTTCTCAGTAATGTTACTCATGCCTTCTTGGGGAGGAATGATCAACGGATTACTAACACTTCGTGGCGCATGGGATAAAGTACGAACTGATCCTGTGTTGAAATTCATGGTAGTAGCAATTACAGGGTATGGTATGGCAACCTTTGAAGGGCCATTATTATCCTTAAAAAATGTAAATGCTATTGCACACTTTACCGATTGGATTATTGCCCATGTACATGTTGGAGCCTTAGCTTGGAACGGATTCTTAGCGTTCGGTATGATCTATTGGTTGGTGCCAAGACTATTTAAAACAAAACTATTTTCTAAAGGATTGGCAAATGCACATTTTTGGATTGGAACCTTAGGAATCATCATGTATGCATTGCCAATGTATGTTGCCGGATTTACACAAGCATTCATGTGGAAACAATTCGGAGACGACGGACGATTGGTATATGGAAACTTCTTAGAAACGGTTACAGAAATAATGCCAATGTATTGGATGCGTGCCATAGGAGGTTCATTATACATATTCGGAATGTTCTTCTTAGCATATAACATTGTGATGACAATTGTTAGATCTAAAAATAAAGTAACAGACGAATTAGCAGAAGCACCAGCATTGCAACGTGTTTCTAAAAAACGTACCAAAGGAGAAGGATGGCACACGTGGTTAGAACGTAAGCCGATAAAACTTACCATCTATGCTACAATTGCAATTTTAATTGGTGGAATTGTACAAATTGTACCAACCATCATGATTGATTCTAACATTCCAACCATTGCGGAAGTCAAGCCGTACACACCATTAGAATTGGAAGGTAGAGATATTTACATCAGAGAAGGTTGTGTGGGTTGTCATTCACAAATGATACGACCATTTAGAAGTGAAGTAGAACGCTATGGCGAATATTCTAAAGCAGGAGAATTTGTGTACGATCATCCATTCTTATGGGGAAGTAAACGTACCGGACCCGATTTGCATCGTGAAGGTGGATTAAAATCAGATTCATGGCACTTTAAACACATGTATGATCCGAGAGGAATAGAAGAAAAATCTATTATGCCATCGTATCCTTGGTTGATACGAAATGCCTTAGACAGATCGATGACGCAAGACAAAATGGAAGCTATGGTTACACTTGGTGTTCCGTATTCGCAAGAAGAAATTACAGATGCGTTGAAATCAATGGACGAACAAGCATTAGGTATTGTACGAAACCTATACGATGATCCTGATTTAAAAAAATCATTTGAAGAAGCTAAAAAAGCAGCGGCTGAAACTGGAGAAACATTCATTCCTGTAAAAGATCGTGAAATTACGGCACTCATTGCCTACTTACAACGCTTAGGAACGGACATTAAAGTAAAAGACGAACAAACAACACAAAAATAAGTAGCATGCTAAAATTTGTAAAAAATCATATGGAGAGCATCACAGGGATAGAAATATATCCACTCATCTCCTTACTCATCTTCTTTACCTTTTTCGTAATACTATTTTGGTGGGTAATCACAGCAAAAAAAGAATACATCACAAAAGTGAGCAATATTCCATTAGACAATCAACATAACAACCAAACACTATGAGAAATCTAATTCCATCCTGGATTCGAGTCTTAGTCATATTCTTCCTATTATTTGGAGGTATTGAATATTTCATGGACTCTGGAGATCGACCAGCATTTATGGCAGAACCAATGGTGATGCTATTCTTGCTCTTAGTTTTATTAATACTAATAGCAATTGAAGGTATTGTAGCTGCTTTGGAACGTATTTTACTAAATAGTTTAACACCAGCTCAAAAAGAAGCCTATTTAGCAAAGAAAAATAAAGTTCCAGAATTTAAATGGGTTAAAGAAACGTATAAGAAATTACTCGGTTCAAAACCAATTGAAGAAGAAGCCGAAATTATTCTAGATCATAATTATGACGGAATTAAAGAGTTGGATAACAACTTACCACCTTGGTGGATATATAGTTTCTACATCTCTATCTTTTTTGCTGTAATTTATATGGTTAAATATCATGTATTCAATGGAGAAAATCAATATGATGAATTGGCGGTTGAATATGTTGAAGCTGACAAAGCCTATCAAGAATATTTAAAAACAGCCAAAGATTTAGTAGACTATAAAACGGTTGTGGTACTTACAGAACCTAGCGATATCAATGCAGGAAAAGCAATATTTACCAAAAACTGTGTAGCGTGTCATTTAGTAGATGGTGGCGGAAGTATTGGCCCAAACCTAACAGATAAACATTGGATTTTGGGTGGTGGCATAAGCAATGTATTCAAAACAATTTCAGAAGGTGGACGAAGCGGAAAAGGAATGGAAGCTTGGAAAAAACAGCTAAAACCATCTCAAATAGCGCAAGTAGCAAGTTATGTGCTGCATTTTCAAGGAACAACACCTGCGGTACCGAAAGCTCCTGAAGGAGAAATTTGGGTTCCAGAAGTTTTAGAAGAAGAAGTAGATGAAACTCCTAAAGTAGAAGAAAATATCAACGTAAAAGATTCAATACAAGTACTAACGGAAACACCAACAAACTAACATAGTTACTGTGGAAACGCCAGAAAACGAAAAATTTAGAGATTCCATCGGAACGATAAATGAAGAAGGAAAACGCGCTTGGATATTTCCAAAAATGCCAAGTGGAAAATACTATGAATGGCGAAAAATTGTCAGTTACATATTACTCACATTTTTAGTAGCGGCGCCTTTTATCAAAATAAACGGAAACCAATTTTTGTTATTCAATGTGTTGGAAAGACGTTTCAATATTTTCGGATTTCCATTTTGGCCACAAGATTTCCACTTGGTAGTGATTTCCATGATTATTGGAGTCATATTTATCACACTATTTACGGTTGCTTTCGGACGAATATTTTGCGGTTGGATTTGCCCACAAACCATCTTTTTAGAAATGGTTTTCAGACGTATTGAGTATTGGATTGATGGCGACAGAGGAAAGCAAATTCGATTGGATAAACAAGCTTGGAATGCTGAAAAGATAAAAAAACGACTCTTAAAATGGTGCATCTTTTTAGTGATTTCGTTTCTAATTGCGAATGTGTTTTTAGCCTATTTAATAGGAAGTGATCAACTGATACAAGATATTACAGACGGACCTTTTAAACATTTAGGAACGTTATTTCCATTGCTAATTTTTACAGCAGTATTCTACTTTGTATTTGTATGGTTTCGTGAGCAAGTATGCATTATAGCGTGTCCTTACGGAAGATTGCAAGGTGTATTATTAGATGATAAATCAATATTGGTGGCGTACGATCATAAGCGTGGAGAAGGCGAAAATGGACGTAAAAAATTTCGGAAGAATGAAGATAGAGCCGAATTAGGCAATGGCGATTGTATTGATTGTTTTCAATGTGTAAATGTATGCCCAACAGGAATTGACATCAGAAACGGAACACAATTAGAATGTGTCAATTGTACGGCTTGTATTGACGAGTGCGATACCATAATGGAAAAAGTAGACTTGCCAAAAGGCTTGATTCGGTATACAAGTGAATCTGAAATTGAAAAGAAAGAGAAATTCAAATTTACACCACGATTAAAAGGATATACCGCAGTTTTGGTCATTTTGACTGGAGTTTTAATAGGAATGTTGATGATTCGGAATGATGTAGAAGCAAACATTTTACGATTATCAGGTCAATTATATGAAACAAAACCAAATGACAGAATCAGTAACGTATTTACCTATAAACTTATAAATAAAACAACAGATTCTATAGATGAGGTACATTTTAAAATTCGAAAATACACAGGCGGAACGATAAAACCTGTGACAAACGCTGAAAATTTTGTCATTCCAAGACAAGGAATTGCGGAAGGCACGTTGTTTATAGAAATTCCGAAAAGTCAATTGAAAAACGGAAAAAATAAAATTACAGTTGATGTGTATAGTAAAGATGAATTGATAGAAACAACTTCGGTAAATTTTATTGGTCCATCAAGTTATAACTAAGTTACCGTGAAAACGGGAATCTAAAAATTGTATCGAGAACTACTTTGAAATAATAAAAAAGGGTAAGTGTAAATATTCTCGCAATGACAAAAACGAAGACTAAAACCGCATTAAGGATTGAGGCGACATCCTTTTATCGTCAGTTTGAGTGAATTTGATGGATCAATAGCGTTGAGACAACAAATTTGTATCGAAAACAAGATAAAAGATATAGCTGAAAGCCTGACCTTCGTTTTTTCGAAGGAAATGCCATAAAAAACAACACACATGAAGATAAATTGGGGAACAGGAATCGTATTAGCATTTATAGGCTTTATAAGCTTCATAATGTACTTTGTGATTAATATGAATATTAAAAAACAATACGATCATGATTTGGTAACGGAATCATATTACGAAGCCGAATTGAAATATCAAGGTGATATTGATAAGTTGAAAAATGCGCAAAAATTGCCTGAAAATGTTTCGTCGGAACGTATCAGTTCGGGAATTGTATTGAAGTTTCCAACATCGTTAACTGAAAAAAAAATAAAAGGAAAAGTGTTCCTATATAGACCATCGGGCAAACAGCACGATTTCGAAATGCACATTTCGTTATCTGATCACACATTGCTCATACCTGACAATCGTTTGCTAGATGGTCGTTGGGACATAAAAGTAGATTGGACGTACGATGACGAAGCGTATTTGTATAAGGAGGTTTTGGTGTATTAGTAGAAAAAGGTTAAAGAGTTTTTGTTTGGAATATTGTCACTCTCATGTCATTCCTGCGAAGGCAGGAATCCATTCTACAGATACATAGATTCCGCATCAGGTGCGGAATGACAAAGAATAAAAAAATAAGTTTTTTTGATGTTGATATCAGGTTTCATATTAGGATTGTTAGGAAGTTTTCACTGCGTTGGTATGTGCGGACCAATTGCGTTTATGTTGCCTGTAGATCGTACAAATAGTTATAAAAAAGCAGCACAAATATTTTTGTATCATATGGGACGATTGTTGTCGTATGCAACGATTGGACTCGTATTTGGGTTGCTTGGAAAAAGCATTTACATTTTTGGTGTACAACAAAAACTTTCTATTGTAATTGGTGTGTTAATGATTGTTGCCATTAGTCTTCCATATAAAACATTTAGTAAGTATAACTTCTCGAAACCTATTTTCAAAATCATTTCAAAAATCAAGTCAAGTTTAGGCGCACAATTCAAAAAGAAACGCTTGGATACATTTTTCACCATCGGTTTTCTGAACGGTTTTTTACCGTGCGGATTGGTTTATATGGCGGTTTTTGGTGCTATAGCAACTGGAAGCATTTACCAAGGAAGTTTGTATATGCTATTGTTTGGTTTGGGAACAATTCCGCTCATGACAACCGCAATTTATTTGGGTAAATTTTTAAATACTTCTATAAAACAACGCATTCAAAAAGCGATTCCTGTATTAGTAGTTTTGATAGGTGTTTTGTTTATTTTTCGCGGTTTAGGATTGGGAATTCCGTACATTTCTCCTGCACCAAATGCTGGTTTGGTTACGAATACGATGAATTGTCATTAAGCTTTTCATAAAGTTTGTTCACTTTTGGTTGAATAATCCAAATGCCAATGAAATAAAACCATAGTAAAAAGAACTCTCCTAAGAATTCACTAAACTCAACTTTTCTTTGTACTTCTGCGGTTTTTATGGTTTTAGAAACAAAATATAATGTATGAAAAATACAAAACATAGAGAATAAGTGTAGCGGAATGATAAGTGCATAAATCCACTCAAAACCTTCTTGTGATGTTGCAATAATTCCTGCCATGTGAAGCATAATAAATGTGATATAAGCTAAAGGGATAAAGAAAAAAACTTTGAATTTAGTCACGTTCATTTTAATCGTTGAAGGAATACAGTGTTGCAATCCAATAGCTATGGACCAAAACCAGCCAAAAAATATAGACATAAATACGATCATAATTAATGGAAAGATTTGAAAAAAATCTATAAAATTTTCAGGATCTGGATTTGTTTCGGTACCAAAAGTTGAAAACATCGTGTACATTATGTAAAATTGAAAAAGTAATGGAAGTCCAAGTAATATGATGAATAGTTGCCAATGTTTTGCCTTTAAAAAAGTGTGTATCATATAAATTTATATTTGTGAAGCGTTGTTTTACACTTGTAACTGATTTGCTTATGTAGTTACAACTAAAACTATATTAATTTTAGCCAAGATCAAAATAAATTTCTTCAATTTTAATAGTACAAAAACTTCTTTAACTATGATAAATAGTATAGTTATTCCTGTAATTTTTGGGTGTTTTTAGTATAGAAATTAAAACCTACTTGAGGTGAAGTATTAGCGAAAAAGAATTTTATGCATTACCAATTGTTGATGCTTGACGCGAAAGATGCTATTGAGAGGAGAACATTTTTAACAAGGGCAATTAGGGAATTCTTGAAAAACCTTTATTGGTTGTGTAGCTTTTTAAAAGTCACGAATATCTTCAGACATTTCGTTTTTCCAAAAATCTATTTTGTCTTTATACATTCTGGTTATCGGAAATCCGTCAGCTTCTTGTTTTGACGACCATGTTAAATGCACAACGGCAATGCTATCATTTTCTAGTTTTAAAATAATGTCTTTGTTCGTTGTTTTTTTTGCAATTAGCTTCACATTTTTATCATATAAAACATGGTTTTTTGGTAATTCAAGTTGAAGTTGAGTAAGTAGCGTTTGTTTGTGTTCTTCTTCTATTTCGGTAGCATTCCAATACGGTTCTATAAAATTTAGCTCAAAAATAGACGTGTTTAGTACATCTTCTAAATTTCCTTTTTTCAGTAAATCAATAATTGTTTTTTCAATACAATCTCTTGTCAATTCTTCCACAAAAATATCAGGTGGAATTTGATACAAACCATTTATATTGGTATTGTTTTGCTTATCATAATTAATGGCAGTTTGTAAAAATTGATATGTCCAAACATTAATTCCGTAAAACCTTCCGTCTAAAGTGTCAACGCCAACATTAGCAAAATTATTTTCTATGTTTTCCCAATTACAGGTCTCTTCAAATTCGAGCCATAATTTGAAAGAAACACCATTGCTTTTGACAATTTTATCTCTTAACGGATTGGGTTTAAAAGTTGCTTTTTTTTGGTTCATTAGAGTTATTTTTAAGACTTTCAGTAGTGTGACAAAAGTTTTTGGGGTTTAGTAACTTTTATGAGCTATAACGTGTAACGTTCAAAATTTACTATTGTTAATAATAAATAAGGCAACGTCTTCCTTACACTTCATACTTCAAGAATAATTTGGTTTTATCAGAGTCAAATATTAGCGTTTTAGTTAAATTTACGAGAATTCAATGAATATCGAAAGTAATTTAACACTAGACATAAAAAAAGCAGAAAATCTTGTTATTGATTTTCTGCTTTTACACAATTAATAAGATTAACTAACAATCTTAAATTTTGAATGTCATTACTGGTAATGTAGAATGATTTGCAATATCTTCCGAAATACTTCCTTCAAAAAAGTGTGCCAAACCTTTGCGCCCGTGCGTTGCTACCGCAATTAAATCTGCACTTTTTGTGCTTGCAAAATTCAGAATGCCTTCTTCAATAGAATAATCGCTTACATAATGCACATTTTCTATTGCATCGGTATGTCCGTCAGCAATCTTTAAAAAGTCTGCTACGCGTGTTTCCATTTCTACAGAACTTTTAAAACTTGCGCCAGGTAAGTTTACATATACTAAGTGTAATGTAGCGCCAAGTTTTGAAAATAAAGCACTTGCGTTTATATATGGTTTAATGGCTTCTTTGGAAAAATCGCAGGCAAGTACAACGTTTTCAAAGTCCATCAAAATTGGATTGTATTTTACAACCAACACAGGAATATCTGAATGGCGTACTACTTTTTCTGTGTTCGATCCAATAAATACTTCTTTTATACCACTTGAACCGTGCGAGCCCATCACAATTAAATCGGCATTGTGTTCTTTGGCAACATCATTCACTTCACCAAATACCTTAAAATGCTTTACAATAGGCGTTACTTTCACATCTTTTAAATACGGTTTGTCTAAGAAATCTGTAAATTTTTGTTCGGCTAATTTTAAAAAGAAAACGGCTTCTGCTTGTCTGTTGCCATCCGAAT
Organism: Kordia sp.; assembly: GCF_965283645.1. Taxonomy (GTDB): domain Bacteria; phylum Bacteroidota; class Bacteroidia; order Flavobacteriales; family Flavobacteriaceae; genus Kordia. The sequence goes on from NZ_CBDIPG010000001.1 coordinate 3,654,297, forward strand.
CAGAAATAAGCGCATTAGACAATTCTAACATATGCAAAGCCAATACTTCTGAATCGTATTTTTTTGCTAAAATAGCGGCGGCTTCTAATGCAAATTCTGAATGTTTGGAGAAATCTACGGGTACAATAATTTTTTTCATGTTTAGTTTTTTTAAATGGTCATTGAGAATAATTGCGTCGCTGGTTTTTTTCGTTGTAATAATACGTCAAAAGCCATGCAAATGTTACGTACAAAAGGTTTTCCTTTTTTGGTAATGTATAGTGTGTTATTGTTGATGTTTATTAACTCGTCAGCTTCAAACTCTTGGAGTTTCAAACGGATAGATGATAATTCGGGAATGGCTGTAATTTCGGCGTTTAAAGAAGTTTTAAAGTGGCACATTAAGTTTAAAATATGCTTTCTAATGATTAAATCTTCTTCCGTAAGGATATGACCTCTAAATACAGGAATAATATCTTTGCGTAACAATTCGTAATAGGTTTCAATATCTTTTACATTCTGAGCAAAACCATACCAACTATCACTAATGGAAGAAACGCCCAAACCAATCATGGCTTGTGTTTTGTTAGCTGTATAGCCCATAAAATTACGATGCAAACGCTTTTCAATCATAGATGTGTAAAGTGCATCCGTAGGCAACGCAAAATGATCCATGCCAATATCAACATATCCTGCTTCTTTCAATAAAGATTTGCCCAAATTGTACTGTGCTGTTTTTTCGTTAGCTGTTGGTAAATCTTCATCTTTAAAACCACGTTGTCCGTTTCCTTTTATCCAAGGCACATGCGCATAACTGTAAAAGGCAATGCTATCGGGCGCTAATTCTTTTGTTTTAGCAATGGTTTCCGTTACATGTTCTGTGGTTTGAAAAGGCAACCCAAAAATAATATCATGTCCAACAGACGTATACCCAATAGTTTTAGCGAGTTTGGTAACTTTTTGTACATTTTCAAAAGGTTGTATACGATGAATGGCTTTCTGAACCGTTTCATTATAATCTTGTACACCAAAACTCACACGTCTAAATCCTAAGTTGTATAAGGTTTGCAAATGCGTTTCGGTTGTGTTATTTGGATGTCCTTCAAAGCTAAACTCATACGTTTTAGCAAGTGTAGCTTTGGCAAGAATGCCTTCAATTAATTCTTGTAAATTTTCTGGTGAAAAAAAAGTGGGCGTTCCACCGCCAAGATGAAGTTCTTTAACCATTGGTTTGTCCTTCAAAACGTCACAGTATAACGCCCACTCACTCAAAACTGCTTTCATATATGGAGTTTCTACATCGTGCCTTTTTGTTATTCGCTTGTTACAACCGCAAAATGTACATAAGCTTTCGCAAAAAGGCAAATGAATGTAGATACTTATTCCTTCTGTGTCATTACTTTCTTGAAACGATTTTTGTAATGAAGTTTTCCATTCTTCCAACGAGAATGTATCTAAATTCCAATATGGAACAGTCGGATAGCTTGTATATCGCGGACCTGCCACATTGTATTTGTTCACTAAATTGCACATACCTGATAATTATACTTCAAAGGTAAATGTCAGTTTTTGGCTGTCATATGATATTTATCATGTTTGTAGAATTATGCTAAACTTTTAATAAAATTTTTAAGCGATTTTTGATGCTCAATAAGATTATTGTAGCTTGTTCAATATATATATTCACTAATACCAAAAGTAACTATGAAATATTTGCCAATTATTTTATGTATCGTTTTAATTAGCTGTAAAAGTGAATCAAAAACGGAAGTAAACAATGAAAATACTGTTGTTGAAATGTGGAATAATTATGTAAAATCAAATCCTGAATTTAAAAAAGACGAACAACCAGATTCATGGTATTTTCATATGAATAGAGAAGATGCAAATAGACTTGCAATATTGACTTTAGAAGGTAAAAAACAAGCTTCATCGGGTTTGTACACTTGGTATAAAGAAGCAAATGCTGACTTGCCAACAGTTGGCACCAAACATATCATCACAGATTTTGACGGGAAAGCAACAGCAATTATTGAAATTACAAAAGTAGATACCATTCCGTTCCATAAAATTACAAAAACACATGCTGAAAAAGATATGGGAACAACTATTGAACCACTTAAAAAGTGGAAAAAATCACATTGGGATTTTTTTGAAAGTGCCTTAAAAGAAAGTGGAGAAAAACCAACAGAAAATATGTTGGTTGTTTGTGAACAATTTAAAACAATTTGGCCTCAATGATAAGCAATATATTTTACGATATTGTTAAGCATTCCGTAATGTAAGGTAGTGTGTATATTATTGACTACTTTTACAAACACAATCTTAACTTTTATTCACTAAAGTTCCCGACGAATGTCTTTAATTACAAAAGAATATTACAACAGAGATGTATCATGGTTACGCTTCAATCATAGAGTTTTGCAAGAAGCCGCAGATTTACGAAATCCATTGTACGAACGCATTAAATTTTTAGCAATTTTTTCTTCTAATTTGGATGAGTTTTTCAAAGTACGTGTATCTGCTATTCGTCAAATAAAAAGATTAGATAAAAATTTACGTAAAAAACTCATTACAAAGCCTAATAAGTTATTGCGTAAGATAAAAAAAGAAGTTGATATACAACAAGAAGAGTTTGGGCGTATTTTTAAAAATCAAATCATTCCCGAACTTGAAAAAGAAGGAATTCTTTTAACCGATTGGACGCGTTTTACAACTGCACAGCAACAATTCGCGAAAGCATATTATCAAGAAAAATTACAACCACAATTGCCGTTGGAAAATCGTGATTCTTCAGAAGATATTTTTATTGAGAACGAAGAATTATACTTAGCATCTGTACATGAAGGAAATTTAGTAGTTTTCAAAATTCCATCAGATACCGCCCGATTTGTAGTACTTCCAATTGAAAATGACACACATCATATTACATTTATTGATGATGTTTTAAAATACAAGTTGTCCGAAATATATCCTGAAAATACATTTTATGCAGTGAAAGTTTCGCGTGATGCAGAATTATATATAAACAATGAATATTCTGGAAACTTATTAGAAAAAATAAAAGATTCTTTAAGCAATAGAGATACAGGTCAGGTAACACGTATGCTGATCGATCAAAAAGCACCTGAAGTGTTATTGAACGAACTTAAAAAAGAACTCAGCGTAAACGAAACAGATGTTGTTTTGGGCGGAACGTATCACAACTTTAAAGACTTTTTTGGTTTTCCGAATCCGACCGATAAAAAATTATCTTTACCCGAATTACCGCCAGTTCGAAACAAAGAATTATCTAAATATAAAAGTATATTCACGGCAATTACAGAGAAAGATCGTTTGTTGTACTTTCCATACGAATCGTTTGACCATGTTTCCGAATTGTTAGAAGAAGCCGCGGCAGATGAAGACGTAACAAAAATTAAAATTACCTTGTATCGCGTTGCCAAAGAATCTCGTTTGACAACAGCTTTGGTGAATGCCTGTAATAATGGTAAAAAAGTCACCGTTTTTGTAGAAACCAAAGCACGATTTGATGAGCAGAATAACATCAAATGGGGAAAAATATTAGAAGATCACGGCGCACGAGTAATTTACAGTTATCCAGGTATCAAAGTACATTCGAAAATATTATGTATTGAACGAATAGAAAACGAAACGCCTAAACTATACGGATATATTGGAACAGGAAATTTCAATCAAAAAACAGCAACATTGTACACCGATTTTTGCTTGATGACAGCAAACGAAAAAGTGACTTCTGAATTGATTCAAGTATTTCAAGTATTGGAACGTGAAATTATTATTCCGAAAAGTAAAAAGTTGCTTATTTCACCATTTACAACTCGGAGTACATTTTTGGAGTTGATTGACAACGAAATTGAACATGCAAAAGCAGGAAAAGAAGCGTATATCACTCTAAAACTCAACAGTCTTCAAGATCCACGTATGATTGATGCGTTGTATGAAGCAAACAATGCAGGTGTAAAAATTGATATGGTCATTCGTGGAATGTGTTCGTTAGTGCCTGGCATTGAAGGACAAAGTGAAAATATTACTATTAAAAGTGTGTTGGGACAATTTTTAGAACATGCACGTGTGTATATTTTTGGAAATGATGGAAAGGAAAAAATGTATATTGGTTCAGCCGATTGGATGACACGAAATTTAGAACATCGGATTGAAGTCATTACACCAATTTTAGACAAAGACATTCACCAACAACTTCGTACGTATGTACAATGGCAATTGGATGATTCGGTAAAAGCTAGAATTATTGATGCCAAGCAAAAAAACAAGTATGTACAGGAAGATTCAAAAGCTATTCATTCACAAGAAAAGGCGTATCAAGAACTTACGATTTTGAATCGTTAATTTGAAGATATGTAACATTCAATTGCGCAATTATACCAATAAAGTATAGAAAAAATGTGTAAATGGAAAGAATCGCTTTTGATGTAGTAACTCCAAAAAAAGGAGTTGTATTTGATATTTCAAAATCAGGAATACTAATGCTTGTAGGTTTTGTTGGACTTGGATTCTTACTTATTTTCGGAGCGATTTTCCATAAATTTCATGAAATCATTATACTTGATTATCTAGCAGTTAAATTGATATTCTTTGCTTGCTTAATTAGTATTCTAATAGGGAATTTCACCTCTTTTGGAGATTATGATGGAAATGATCTTGCTACTACTAGCGTTCTATTTTTTGATGAAAACGAAATTACTTTTGATTATACAGAAACGTTTCCGCTTTCAGAAATTGCCCATATTAAATTTAGAATTTTCGACTACAAAGGAGTTCGAAAAGCAAGAAGTGCTCTGCAAAGTCTTGGTGCAGATAATTACCTAGAATTTAAACATGAAGGTGAAAAACATAAGTTTCAATTTATCATTGAATCTGAACGACATATGCAGTTGCTCACGGAAAAATTGATTCCAATATTAAAAGAAAAAACGAAAGTTACATATTAATTTATACAAAATGATTTAATACTCAAATACGAAATTCGTGTATTTGTGGCTGAAATTCTGTAACAAGATGATTATTTAGTATTCAGTTGTATCATTGCCAAGTAAAAGTATAAATCTGTATTTTTGAAAAAAAAAGGTATGACCTCAACTTCGTTTCTACAATTCGTAACCAACTTAGGAAAGCAATCGTTACATGTATTAGATGCAAATATCTCTAAGTCAGACTATATTGCGTTGGATTTATCGGTAACAAATGAAAAGTTGAAAACGGTTGCTGTTTCTTCTTCTGAAAAGCTTGGAAATTACATTGATACTCATATTGCTGAAAACCATGCAAAAGTGGCGTTTGGCGGATATTTGGAAACGCGTGGTATTTATAATAGAAGTGAGTATTTTAACGATCAAAATCCAGCAACTGAACGCAATATTCACTTAGGTTTAGACTTGTGGATTGCCGCAGAAACACCCATTTATACACCGTTAGATGGTGAAGTACATAGTTTTCAAAATAACACCAATTTTGGTGATTATGGTCCAACAATCATTCTAAAACATACTATTGAAAACGTTGAATTTTATACGCTTTATGGACATGTAAGCTTGATTTCAATTTCAACTTTAACAGTCGGACAACAGTTTACAAAAGGTGCACAAATTGCAACATTAGGTGATGCAACTGTAAATGGAGATTATCCGCCGCATTTACATTTTCAAATCATAAAAGATATACAAGATTATAAAGGTGATTATCCAGGCGTATCTTCTCAAAACGATGTAGCATTCTATACACAAAATTGCCCTGATCCTAATTTGTTATTGCAGTTAAAATAGTCTACACTTCTTCAATTGTATTTCCTGCTTCGTCCAACCTTAGAAACGGATTAAAAGCAATTTCCCAAAGATTTTCATCCAGATCGGCAATATAACCACTGTAACCGCCCCAAAAAACATGTTCAGGTTGTTTTACAATTTTCACACCTTTATTGGCTAAATCGGTAATAATTTCGTCTACTTCTTCTTTAGTGTGTGTATTGTAAGCAAGTGTAAATGCTTTAAACCCTGAGCCTGTTGGATCAACAGTGGCATCTTCCGCAAGTTTGTCTTTTGGATATAGTGAAAGTAACACTCCATTTAACTGAAAAAAAGAGATATTTTCATTACTGGCATTGGTCAGTTTCCAGCCAAATTTTTCTTTGTAAAAAGCGGTAGAAATTTCGAGATTATTGACACCTAATCCGATGATGGTGACACGTGGTTGCATATTTTGTATTTTTTAGTAGGGTTAAAATGTTATAATTTCTACATCATCACCCTGATCACTTTCATAAATGGCTACATTTCCTAATGAATTGATTGAAGATAACCTGAATTTTTTTAATGTTTCTATGATAAACCAATAAAAGCAAAAATCATCCTCATCTAAAAACTCTTCCGAAACTTCTTCGTCTTGATATTTTGTAAAGGTTACAACACTATAGCTACAATCTTCTAAAATAGTATCTGTTTGTGGATCGTACCAAAGGCAAGAAACATAGCTATTGGTTGTATTAATGTATAACAGTAAATTTTGAAATGCTTCAGGAATTAAAGGAGCATTGATAAGTTGATTATTAATAATAGTTGCAAGCTCCTTATATACATCTTTTTCATCAAATGTCTCTGAATATTTTTCATAGAGAGGTGTTTCTAATGATGCAACTTTTGCTTTGAGTTCTTGTAATGAATTGAATTTCATAAAGGTTGATTAGTTAAAAAGGGTTGTTATATATACAACTCCATACATCCAACCAATATACAAAAATGTATAACCGAACGCATACATAACAGCCAATCCAATATCGCCTTCTGTATGTGAAGCTTTAGAAAAAACGAGTCGCATGGCTCTAAAAAAGATCCAATACAACATAGCTAAAATTAGTGCTATGGAAAACGAAAGTACGGTTTCTAAAACTATCAGTAGAAAGACTAATATGATTGAAACTACAATCCACATTACAATAGATACTATGACGCCACCAATACCATCGCCAATATCAAAAACGGATGTACCTTCAGGAGTAAAGCCTTCACTCAACTTTTTCTTAAACTCAAAACCTTTTAGTTTTGGAAAGTTGTCTTCAATTTCAATGCCTTTGTATAATCCGTAGCTTAGAAATAAAAACAATACAGTTGCTATAATTCCTAACGACATGTAAAAGTTAGCTGTGATACTTCTCTGCAAATTGATGCCTGTAAGATACACGATGAGCGCCGTTACCGTAATGACCAATAACGAAACAATAAAAACAGATTTTCCTCTAAGATATGTTTTGTTGGGTTTCATGAAAAATATAAAAGATTTTCAGTACAATATGATGTTAATCATCGAATCCTTGGTACTTAATGCCCATAATTTCTTCGTATATATGACGGCTATCCGTAAAAGGTTTCAGTTTTTCTAAAACCTCAATAAGTACTAGTTGCATTGTACACTGAAGACTTTCGTCTACATCGTCTAAATAATGCCAAACATACTGTTCTAAAACGGTTTTTCTAAGTTCTTCATCCATAATTCCAGCGGCTAGAAAAGCATTTTCTGCGTCGGCGCCTTCATGACTTGTCATAAATGTTTTTACTTGGACAAGCATCACTTTTTTCTTGTCGTTTACCAACTGTTGTCTGATATCATTTTCTAATTCGTGATTTGTTCTGTCTTCTTGCGTTGGTGAAGTTTCTTCCGTTTTTGGTTTTACCTTGGAAGCACTTGAAAATAATTTTTTAAAAAAACTCATACTGTGTTTTAGGAATTGAAGTTCATGAAGCTTCTAATTTAGTAAATACAAATTAAATGAGCGATTTTAATTTTATGATGTGGTTGTTTTTTCTTTTTTTGATAATATCTAGAAACTCAGTTACTTCAATACTTTCCTTTAAAATGTTTGATGAATTTTTCAGAAAGGAAGATAGGTAATTTCTTTGAAGTTGAAAATGTTGGGGTTGTGGTTTCCCGTAAAGAGGAGAGGTTTACTGACAATATGTGATCAAATACAAAAGGAAACGGCTTTGCGTACTTCGGCATATCAGTAGTGTTAACAAGTGGCAGATTGCTTCGCTATCGCTCACAATGACGTGAAAAATCATCATTTTACGAAATTCGCAATAAAATCATCAAATAAAACCATTTTATTACGAAATTCGCAATAAAAATGCTTCCGAAACCTTCTCGCATCAATGCGGCAAGCTTTCCGACGCGTTTGAAACGTTCTCGCAACGATGCAGGAAGCTTTCCAACACATTTGAAACGTCCCTGCAGTCATGCAACACACTTTCCAACGCGTTTTATTTCGTCTCGCAGACCTGCGAGAAGCTTTCAAACGGATTTTATTTTGTCATGCAACACAGCGTGATGCTTAATTTAATGTCAGCTCAATGTGAAAATACAGTAGTGTTCTTTTGTTTTGTGTTTATCACATTAAGGACAGCCGAGATGATATCAAACACAAAAAACTAGCTTTTTAAATACGTATTCCGTTGCAAACCAATTTCGATTTTCTTCCGAAACCAATTGGCAACATGTTCTGTGTTTTCAACGTCTACTTTAAAATCGTCAATAATGGTTGGATGAAATTTAGCAGTCGTTTTTGCCGCCCAACCAACACCTTGGCGTATTTCCTTGTCTTTGGTATTTGCCATAGTCAACAAGAGTTTAAAAACTGTAGACACATTCTTTTTATCCAATCCTTTTTTGATGGCATAATGACTTCCCGCGCCTAACGAACGAATGACCCAATTGATTGGATGTTTGGATAGTTTTTTTAATACAGGAATAGTCTTTTTTGGGTCGTGCAATAAAGAATATCCATAGACGCGTTCGCCAATAATATCGCATACATACCAAATATCTGCTTTAGAAATATACTCGGTCGCCTTCTCCATAGATTCTGAAAAATGTTCAGTCAATCTTTTTTGCAATAAAATCCCTAATATCACATTGCCGCCTTCTGTTTTTAGTGCATGCACACCATCACAAAGCGAAATGTGTTCTCGTTGTGGAATGCGTTCATACAATTGTGCAGCACAAAATTCTAACAATGGAAATTTCACCTTTTGCGAAAGAATGTGTACTTGTAATGTGCTAATGCATCCTGCCAAGTGATCAATTTGATACGCGGTAAAACATTTTTCAAGCAACACGTTAATATCAGATTTTCGAGTAATTGTTTTCAATGATGTATGCTATATTAGATAACTATTATTCCTTTGTTTGTGCTTTATTTTGACAGTATTCTGCTAGCTTTTTTGGAGCATCAATGTCGCCTAAATTTGCGGCGCGTGTAAAGTATTCACAAGCTTTTTGTACATTTTCTTTTTGTAAATAGATTTCACCCAAATAATAATAACTAGCACTATTGTTATAGTTTCCTGTAATAGATTTTTCAAAATCAATAATTGCAGGTTCGTACGCTTCATTTTTGTAGTAACTTAAACCACGCCAATAGTAAAGTTCGCATTCTTCAACTTCATAGCCTGTTTCATCTGAATCATCAAAAGCAGAAACTAGTTCAATTTTAATTCCTTCAGGTGTAGCCGAACAAGCAACTACATATTCAGATTGCAATGCTTTGGAATAGTATTTAATTCCTTCTTCGTAGTTTTCTATTTCATTATAGTTTGCCGCAAGGTTAAAAAGTGTAAGCGTATTATTGGGTTCTAATTGTAGCGCTTTTCTATAGTCAATTGTACTTTCTTTTATTTCCCCAAGCATAGATTTACAGTAACCTCTAAAAATAAGTGCATCTTTAAAATCAGGGTTTTTGGCAATAGCTTTGTCGAGTAACGCAATAGCACTTGGATAATCGTCTTTATCTTCATGATGTATAGCGCGATTGTAATAATCTTCTTCTGTTAGAAAACCACAAGAATTTAAGATTAAAAATAGAAGTAATACATAGAATGATGTTTGTTTCATAGGAAGAATGAAGATATATAGAAATTTATTCTCTCGGCAATACATACAAATAGACCGAAATAAAGTGACACATACTACCAATTAATACGAAAATATGAAAAATAGCATGATTGAAAGGTAATTTTCGAATGCTATATAAAACTGCGCCAATGGTATAAGCAATGCCACCAGCAAATAACCAAAATAAACCTTCGCTTGATAAATTTGCTAGCAATGGTTTAATGGCAAATACAATAATCCAACCCATAAATACATACATGGCGGTAGAAAGTTTGTCAAACTTGCCTGTAAAGAAAAGTTTTAGGGTAATTCCAACCGCCGCAAATGCCCAAACCGTTCCGAAAATAATCCAGCCAGTTGTGCCTTTTAAGGTAATAAGCGCAAAAGGTGTATACGTTCCGGCAATGAGTACATATATTGCCGCATGATCAAATACGCGCAATCGATTCCGCAAATTGGGTTTGGTTGCTTTGTGATACAACGTAGAAGCCAAATACAATATAATAATACTTACTCCGTAAATGGTAATACTTACCAAATGCATTGTTTCGCCATATTGGAAAGCACGTTGTACTAAAAATATTAATGCGATAAAGCCTAATAACACGCCCAAACCATGCGAAAGGATATTGAGTTTTTCTTCTAATGGTGAATAGTAAACGGCTTCTTTTTCTGGTTTCAAATGGTGTTTGTTTTTATAAATTGAAGATGGTTATTTTTAATGTTCGTGAAAGTATATGATATTGATACGTACTTGATTATAATACAAATTTCTTCCCATAATCGTTCACGATAAAATTCAAAACAACAATTTACGACAAATATACAGTACCTAAATTAGATAGCAAGTTCTAAAAAGTTGATCTGTGTATAATATAGATTCTTGTATTGTGTTAAAAAACTCACAAAACTTATAAATAAGATATGCTATTTTTTGTTTACCCCCTTTTTTTTAATTTCTTTATACTATCAATCTATTAAAAATGAACATTATGAGACAAAAAAACAGCACTTTAGGCACAATTCTTATGAAAGAATTAAGTAATGAAGAATTACTAGAAATCAAAGGAGGTTACAATCCATGGTTGGATAATGATGATACGAATGAAGATGATTAATCTCAAAAAATAAAAGCTATCTTTTAACAAGATAGCTTTTTTTATGTTAGTACAGTAATACGTATTGAAATTAAGAAATCACTCTTCATCGTGACTAGTATAAAATACGAAACTTAATCGTGTTCTCTATCTTTTTCAACGCCGCTGTTACTTTTTTGTTATACTCTTTATCTACATCCACAATTACATATCCTACTTTACTATCCGTAGATAAATATTGTCCTGTAATGTTGAGTTCATACTTTGCCAATACTTTGTTGACCTTCGCCATGATTCCTGGAACATTTTTGTGAATGTGCAAGAAACGGTGTGCATTGTTTTGTCGTGGTAAACGAATATTTGGAAAGTTGACCGCATCAACCGTATTTCCGGAGTTTACATATGCCATAATTTTATTCGGAACAAAATCAGCAATATCACGTTGTGCTTCTTCCGTACTTCCACCAACATGTGGCGTTAAAATTACGTTGTTCAATCCTTTAAGTGGTGTTTCAAAATCGCCGTTAGCTCTTGGCTCCTTTGGGTATACATCTACAGCCGCACCCGCAATTTTTTTACTTTCAATAGCTTCTTTAAGCGCTTCAATATTTACGACAAAACCTCTTGATAAGTTAACCAAAATAGCGCCGTCTTTCATTTGATCAAATTGTGCTTTTCCAAAGAAATCTCTGTTTGCGCTATTGTCATCAACATGTAATGAAACCACATCTGAAAGTGCCAATAACTCGTCTAAAGATTTACATTTTTGTGCGTTTCCAAGTGCCAAACGATCTTCAATATCGTAGTAATGAACCAGCATTCCCATCGCTTCCGCCAGCACTGATAATTGTTTTCCGATATTTCCATATCCAACAATTCCGAGTTTCTTTCCACGAACTTCGCGTGAGCCTTTTGCCGTTTTGTTCCATTGTCCGTTGTGCAATTCGGTACTTCTAGGAAATACACTTCGCATCAACATTATAATTTCTCCAATTGCCAATTCAACCACCGAACGTGTATTACTGTACGGCGCGTTAAAGACCGCAATTCCGTTTTCCTTACACGTTTCCAAATCAATTTGCTTGGTTCCGATACAGAAAGCACCAACGACTAATAATTTTTTAGCGGCGGCAATTACTTTGGGTGTTACTTGTGTTTTGGAACGAATTCCTAATACGTGAATGTCTTTTATTTTTTCGATTAAATCGTCTTCAGACAAACTATGCGATAATATTTCTACACTAAAACCATCATCAGCCAAACGATCAAACGCGTCTGAGTGAATGTTTTCTAGTAATAGTATTTTGATTCTATTTTTTGGGTAGGATATGTTTCTTGGTAAATCATTTACAAATAAAAACTCATCCAAATTTGGAGTTACATGATCAGCTTTTTTTACCGCTTTGTCACGTGCTACATTTTCCGTGAACGCAAAGAACTTGTCTGCAACGCCAGCTTCACGCATCACATAATCGCTGTAACCATCACCAATAACTTGAATTTCTCCATCAAGATTTATGTCTTTTAAACACTGAATTTTTCCATTATGTTGTGATAATACATTGTCAGCGTCAAATCCGATAATATGACCTTCATCATCAAAAGTAAATGTATTTGCATACACACGATCAGATGGAATGTTATAATCTTTCACGATTGGATCGATAAATTCTTTAAATCCACATGAAATTACATAAATGTCATCTGAAAAGTCTTCAAAAAACTCTTTATTGCTTTCAATTGAAGATGATACTTGTTGACGTAATTTCTGTATCAATTCATCCAAGTTTGACTTGTGCGCGTTTAATAATTTAATACGTTGCTCTAAGGATTCTGTAAAGGAAATTTCACCATCAATTCCGAGGTTGGTAATTTCTTGAATTTCTTTAATAATTTCGTCTTTCTTCGGATTATTAGCCAAGGTAATTTCGGCTAAAACATCGAGTGCTTCTACACTTGTAAGTGTACTATCGAAATCGAATACGTAATTTTTTTGAGCGATTTTCATGATCTGTTAAAATAAGCGGTAAAAATATTAAAATCATTTCACAGGAACGATGCTTTGTGCAATATTCAATTAACATTTCTAATAGTTTTGTTGATAAGAAGGTATTATGCTTTCAGATTGAAAGAAAACCTTTTATTTTAGTTCGTTTTTAGTTTTGTAGGATGTTGCCTTATATCAAAAATAGTTATGATAGATTGTGAATGCTATACAGCTTTTTAGAAAGCTAAAAAATCGTCAAGCTGAACTTAATTCGGTTTCTCGTCACAATTGAAAATAGTTTGATGAGATTCTGGATCGAGTCCAGAATGACGCTTCAAGAAGCTCAAAATATTCCCTTTCGGGCAAATCGAAAGGGAATGAGAGCACTCTAATTACTAAATTATGGTAGATTGACCAACTTTTATGTTTCCTGAGTTGATATGTAAAGCTCCTATGTCTGCGATAAATTCTTCAATAAAAGTTCCTACGTTTTCTGTAGAATAACCGCCATTTGCATTTAAATCCGGTGTGCAAATTTCTAAATCAATTGCACGTTCTACGGCATTTCTAACCGTTTCTGCTTCGTCTGCTAATCCAAAATGATCCAACAACATAGCCGCGGATAGGATGGAAGCAATTGGGTTGGCAATGCCTTTTCCTGTTGCTTGTGGATACGAACCATGAATAGGCTCAAATAATGCATATTTGTTACCAATAGAAGCCGAAGCCAATAATCCAATTGATCCGCCTATGACACTGGCTTCATCAGAAATGATATCACCAAACATGTTTTCGGTTAAAATCACATCAAACTGACTTGGATTGAGCACCATTTGCATGGCGGCGTTGTCTACAAATAAAAAATCTAATTCAACAGCTGGATAGTGTGAAGCCATTGCAGTAACTACTTTTCGCCACAAACGAGATGTTTCTAACACATTGGCTTTGTCAACCAGTGTTAGTTTATTGTTTCTGCCTTGTGCCGCTTTGAATGCTAAATGTGCTACACGTTCTATTTCTTCTTTTGAGTATTCGCATAAGTCGGAAGCACTTGTGCCGTCTTCACTGAGTGTTTTCTTTCCAAAGTAAATTCCGCCAGTTAATTCGCGATAAATAACAACATCCGTATTTCTTATAATTTCTTCTTTTAATGGAGATTTCTCCAATAAGGTGTCATATGCTTTTACAGGGCGAATGTTTGCATACAGTCCTAATGCTTTTCGCAACGCCAATAACCCTTGTTCGGGACGTACTTTTGCCGAAGGATTGTTGTCGTATTTCGGATCGCCAATAGCGCCAAATAATACCGCATCTGCATCCAAACACAAGTCTAATGTTTTTTCGGGTAATGGATTTCCTGTTTCGTCAATAGCAACAGCACCAACTAACGCATCTTCAAATGTGAAGTTGTGTTGATACTTTTCGGCTACAGCCGTTAATATTTTTATAGCTTGATGTGTAACTTCAGGTCCAATTCCATCACCTGAAAGTACTGCAATGTGTAAGTTCATAGTTAAAATATGTGTTGTTGTTCAAACGCTTCAATTTTGTCAAGATTACTGACTAAAAAGTCAATATCATCGTATCCTTTTAAGAGACACATTTTTTTGTACGGATCAATGTCGAATGTTGTGTTAAGATCATTCCCAACTGAAAGTGTTTGTGCTTCTAAATTGATTTCTATTTGCGTTGTTGGATCGTTTTGTATGGTTTGTAATAGTGTTTTTAAAAATGTTGGCGCTACCTGAATTGGCAACACATGATTGTTTAGGGCGTTTCCTTTGAAAATGTCTGCATAAAAGCTGGAAACAATTACGTTAAATCCAAAGTCTTTTAATGCCCAAGCGGCGTGTTCTCTACTGGAACCACAACCAAAATTATGTCCTGCAACTAAGATAGAACCTGCATATTTGTTTTGATTCAATACAAAATCAGGATTTGCATTTCCATCTTTTTGAAAACGCCAATCTCTGAATAAATTTTCACCGAAACCAGCGCGATTTGTTGCTTTTAAAAAACGTGCAGGAATAATTTGATCTGTATCTATATTTTCTACAGCTAACGGATATGCCGTAGATGTAAATGTGTTAAATGTGCTCATACGCTAAATTTTATGCTTCTTCCAAAACTGGAATGGTTACATCTACAATTTCTCCAGCAATTGCAGTTGCTGCCGCTACTAACGGACTTGCTAATAAGGTACGTGCGCCTTGTCCTTGTCTGCCTTCAAAGTTTCGGTTTGAAGTAGAAACGCAATATTCGCCATCAGGAATTTTATCGTCGTTCATGGCTAAACATGCCGAACATCCTGGTTGACGTAGTTTGAAACCTGCCGCTTCAAATACTTTGTCTAACCCTTCTTCTTGAATTTGTTTTACTACCAATTGCGAACCTGGCACGAGCCAAGCATTGATGTTTGATGCTTTTTGTTTTCCTTTTACATAGTTTGCGGCAACTCTAAAATCTTCAATTCGTGAGTTGGTACAACTTCCAATAAAGACATAGTTTACTTTTTGTCCAACTAAAGATGCACCTTTTTGGAAATTCATGTAGTGTAATGATTTCTCCAAATTGATATCTTTTGCTTCAGGAATGTTGTCTGTTAATTTCATTCCCATACCTGGATTGGTTCCGAACGTAATCATTGGTGTAATGTCGGAAGCATCAAATGTATATTCTGTGTCAAATTCTGCGGAAGCATCTGTTTTCAATGTTTTCCAATAGGCAACTTTCGCATCAAAATCTGCACCTTTTGGCGCAAACTTTTTATCTTTTACATAGTTGAATGTTGTTTCGTCTGGTGCAATCATTCCGCCACGTGCGCCCATTTCAATACTCATGTTACAAACCGTCATGCGTCCTTCCATGGACATGTTTTCAAATACATCACCAGCAAATTCTATAAAATGCTCAGTTCCGCTATCGGTTCCAAGTTTTGAAATGATATAGAGAATTACATCTTTTGGCAATACATTTTCATGTAAATTACCATTGACAGTAACTCGCATCTTTTTTGGTTTTTTTAGTAATAGTGATTGACTTGCAAATACTTGTGCTACTTGACTTGTTCCGATTCCGAAAGCAATTGCGCCAAAAGCTCCATGTGTTGAGGTATGACTGTCGCCACAAACCATGGTCATGCCAGGTTGCGTGATTCCTAATTCGGGCGCCATTACGTGCACAATTCCGTTGTATTTATGACCTAATGCATATAATTCAATTCCGTGTTCATCACAGTTTTGTTGTAGTTGTTGTAATTGGTTTCGTGATAATTCGTCTTTTACAGGCAAATGTTGATTTACCGTTGGTGTGTTATGATCGGCAGTTGCCACAATTTGTTTTGGTCTGAAAACAGGAATATTTCTACTTTTCAATTCATTGAACGCTTGCGGACTCGTTACTTCATGAATTAAATGTTTATCTATGTATAAGATTTGTGGACCATTTGGAATGCTGTCTACCACATGTGTATCCCAAACTTTGTCGAATAGTGTTTTTTTCATAATCTAAGCATACATCCTTTTAGCAACCAAATTCATTTTTATGATCTGATGAATATCGGTATCTGTGACTTCTTTGTTTTTGTCGGCAAAATTTAAAAAGTCAATATATATTTTGTCTAATTCTATCTTCGTTAAATCGTAGCCTACATTTTTTGCTCTGTACGCCAATGCAGCTCTTCCGCTACGCGCTGTTAATACAATAGAAGAAGTTGCAGCGCCAACATCTTTTGGATTCATAATTTCGTAGGTTTCTCTATTTTTGATCACACCATCTTGATGAATTCCAGAACTGTGTGCAAATGCATTTGCACCAACAATTGCTTTGTTTGGCTGTACAGGCATTCCCATTGTGTCAGAAACCAATTGACTTATACTTGTCAACATTTTGGAGTTGATGTTTGTGTTTAATTCTAAACTAGGATGTTGTTTTAAAATCATGGTTACTTCTTCCAAAGATGTGTTTCCTGCACGTTCGCCAATTCCGTTGATGGTACATTCTATTTGTCGTGCACCATTTAAAACGCCCGCAATTGAATTTGCAGTTGCCAATCCTAAATCGTTATGGCAATGACAAGATAGAATTGCGTTGTCAATTCCAGTAACATTTTCTTTTAAATATTTTATTTTTGCGCCGTATTCGTCAGGCAAACAGTATCCTGTCGTATCAGGAATGTTTAAAACTGTTGCGCCAGCTTTGATGACAGCTTCGCATACGCTGGCTAAGAATTCGTTGTCACTTCGTCCAGCATCTTCTGCGTAAAATTCTACATCTTCCACAAAAGATTTTGCGTATCTTACGGCGGCGGCGGCACGTTCTATAATTTGCTCAGGTGTTGCTTTGAATTTGTATTTCATGTGCGATTCGGAAGTTCCGATACCTGTGTGAATTCGCGGTCTTTTTGCGTATGTTAGTGCTTCTGCTGCAACTTTGATATCGTTTTCAACGGCTCTAGTGAGTCCGCAAACAGTAGCGTTTTTTACCAGTTTGGCAATTTCTTGAACCGATTGGAAATCTCCAGGACTCGATACAGGAAATCCAGCTTCAATAACATCAACACCTAAAGTGTCTAGTTGGCCAGCAATTAGCAGCTTTTCAGCAGTGTTTAGCTTACAGCCTGGAACCTGTTCGCCATCTCTTAATGTGGTATCAAAAATATGGACTCGATTTGAACTCATGTACTAAAATTTTTAGCGTTTATTTCTTTTTATCCATACGAATGTATACTTTGTGTTTCCGAAAGTGCATGATCTATTGTTCGATTTTACACTAGCTAAAACCCTAAAAAAGTAATTTAAAATATTGGTTTTCAGTATTTTAAAAATAAATTTTTACAATGTCAAACCAACAAAAGGAATCATTATTTATTTTGATTAAATCGTTGTCGAAATCTGAGAAACGACAATTTAAACTCTATGTTGGTCGATTTGAAGGAAATACAAACGCAAAGTTTTTAGCATTGTTTACTTTTTTAGATAAGAGCAATGTATACGATGAGCAAGCTATTTTGAAGAAGAAAATTGTTACAAAACAGCAATTATCAAATTTAAAAGCAAATTTGTATAAACAGATTTTAAGAAGTCTTCGCCTAAATCCTGCACAACATAATATTCGTATTACCATTAGAGAACAACTCGATTATGCTACTATTTTGTATAATAAAGGCTTGTATTCGCAAAGTTTAAAGTTGTTGGATAAAGCCAAAGTGCTGGCGTTAGAACACGAAGAGAAGAATATTGCATACGAAATTGTGGAACTCGAAAAAATTATAGAAACCCAATATATTACCAGAAGTATTTCCACACGAGCAGATGAATTGTCTGAACAAGCAAAACAATTGAGTATTCAAAATGTATTGACAAGCAAACTTTCGAATTTATCGCTTCAGTTGTACGGTATTTTATTGAAAGTTGGATATGTAAAGAATGAAAAAGATCATGAAGAAGTAACCACCTATTTTCACAATAGATTGCCAAAGTTAGATTTGAATGAACTCGGATTTAGAGAACGATTATGGTTGTATAAAGCATATTTATGGCATAGTTTTTTGACGCAAGATTTTTTGTCAAGTTATCGGTACGCCAATAAATGGGTGGATTTGTTTAAGGCATATCCAAAGATGATTGAAATAAACCCTGTGTTTTATTTGAAAGGAAATCATTATTTGTTGGAATCGTTGTTTTATATACGACATGAAGTAAAGTTTAAAGAAGTGTTGCTACAATTGGAACACGATATTGAAAACGATGTCATTCCGCAGAATGATAATACGAGCGTGTTGAGCTTTTTGTATGTGTACATGAATAAACTTAATTACCACTTTTTGACAGGAACGTTTAGTGAAGGTTTGTATTTAGTAGAAGAAGTGAATAAACGCATTGCCACTTTTGAGAATCGAATTGATCAACATCACGTGATGATTTTTTATTATAAAATTGCTTCGTTGTATTTTGGAACAGGCGATAATAAGAATTGTATTTTGTATTTACAGAAAATCATTACTGATAAATCATTGAAAGTACGTGAAGATTTGTTGTGCTTTTCTCGAATTTTGAATTTGGTTGCGCATTATGAATTAGGCTTGGATTACCATTTGGAAACACAACTAAAAAGCACATATAAGTATTTGTTGAAAATGGACGATTTGCACGAAGTTCAGAAGGAAATGATCAAGTTTTTGAAAAGTTTAGGCGATATTTATCCACATCAAATTAAGAATGCTTTTAAAGAATTACACGCTAAGTTGAAACCTTTTGAAGATGATCCGTACGAGCGAAGAGCTTTTTTGTATTTAGATGTGTTGTCGTGGTTGGAAAGTAATATTGAGAATAAACCCGTTGCCGAGATTATTCAAGCGAAAGCGAAGAAATTGATACGATAGATTCGTATCCGTTCTTTTAATGTATCCGTTCAGCGATTAGCTGTAATAAAAAAGTTTCTCGTTCAACAGACATTCCTTTTTTATCATTTGTAGCCATTGTCTTTTTATTGTGTTTTATGGCTTCATGAATGTTAATCCATAGCGCTTTCATGCCGTTCTTTTTTTCATAAGACTCCAGATTTGATTTGCCCAATTCTTTATTAATATCGCATGTGTAGCAATACGAAATCATATGCTGAACGTCATAATCGGGCTTGTACCATGGTCTGTATTCTTCATAAATACCAAAGGGTTTAATGTTTCTAATAGCTGTGGCTCCAGTTTCTTCACTAAGCTCGCGCATCATTCCTTTGATTTTATCTTCGCCCGAATTTAGGCCTCCACCAGGAAGACTATAATCTTCATATCGTTCTGTGTACATTAGTAAAATACAATCATCTTGAATAGCTATACTTCTTGTGGCTAACCTTGTGAAAATAGATTTATTTTCTAGCGTTTTTATTTCAGGATGATAATGAGTTTTTAAATTTTGCATTTTGATGAAGTGTACTAAAAGTTCTTAGTGTGAAAGATGCCGAACTAAATTCAGCACATAAAAAAGACGATTGAAAACTCAATCGCCTTTTTGTAAGCCTAAACTATTATTTTTTTATTCTGCTGGACTTGCCGTTGCAGGTTGTACTGTAATTGCTTGCACATCTCTGTCAAACAAATACAAACCACCTTTGTCGTCTCCGATTAAGTTGATTTTGTCTAAAATTGTTCGCGCTAACGCTTCTTCTTCAATTTGTTCAGCTACATACCATTGTAAAAAGTTGTGCGTTGCATAATCTTGTTCTTGCAAACTGATATGAACCAAATCGTTGATACTTTTTGACACTTTTACTTCGTGATCAAATAGTTGTTGAAACATTTCTTTAAGCGAACCGTATTCTAATGGTGGCTTTGATAATTCTGAAATCGTAGCATGTCCGCCGCGTTCGTTTATATATTTTACAAATTTTAACATGTGTTGGCGTTCTTCATCGGAATGCATATACATAAATGAAGCTACACCTTCAAAACCTTGAACTTCAGCAAAACTTGCCATGGCCAAATATACTTGTGAAGATTCTGATTCTATTCTGATTTGTGCATTTAATGCACTTTCCATATTTTTTGATAACATAACTCTTTTCTTTTTTTGCGGTTATGTAAAAATACGTATAAACCGTGAGCTTTGCTTGCTTGCGGTATAATTTTAATTTATTCTAACTAAAGGGAAAGTGATTGTGTGAGTTTGATATAAATATATTTACATCATATTGATTTTTAATGGTATAATTAAAATGTCAAATCGAGCACAGTCGAGATTCTATTAAGCAATAGTATTCTTTAGCTTCTCGACTGCGCTCGAAGTGACAAAGGATATATTTTGTTACACTAAGTGATTAATAAGTAGCGATTTTATATCGAACTTCGATTAATTAATTGTCTCACCATTGTTCACATCATCTTCATCAGGATTTACAAAAACGAGTTTACCTTCTGGCGTTTCAGTCATTAAAATCATTCCCTGACTTTCAACTTTGGCAATTACTCTTGGTGCTAAATTGATGAGCACGGTTACTTTCTTACCAATGATTTCTTCTGGTGTAAAGCTTTCTGCAATTCCAGAAACAATGGTGCGTTTGTCCAAACCTGTATCAACTAATAGTTTTAGTAACTTTTTCGTTTTACGAACTTTTTCAGCTTCTATAATGGTTCCGACACGGATGTCTAATTTTGTGAAATCGTCAAAAGTTGCCGTTTCTTTTTGTGGAATTACTTCTTTGTTTGCCGCTTCGTTTGCCTTTTTTGTCGCTTCAAGCTTGTCTAGTTGTGCTTGGATTTCTTTGTCGTCAATTTTAGCAAATAACAATTCGCCAGGATTAATTTTATGTCCTGCCGGAATTAAAACGTCTTTCGTTGCAATATCATTCCAACCTAAATTGGCATCAAGGTTTAATATGTTTTTTAATTTGTTTGATGTAAATGGTAAAAATGGTTCTGATACTACCGCAATCGCCGCAGCAATTTGAAGCGCTATATACATGATTCCTTTTACCGTTTCAGGATCTTCTTTGATTTTTTTCCAAGGTTCGTTGGCTTGTAAAAATTGATTTCCAAGTCGTGCTAAGTTCATTAATTCCTGACTTGCTTCACGGAAACGATATCTTTCTATGGAACTTGAAATGACTGCTGGAAAATGTTTTACTTGCGTTAATTCTTCATATTCACCAGTATATGCTGGAACAATTCCATCGTAATATTTATGTGTTAATACCACAACACGGTTGATGAAGTTTCCTAAAATGGCAACCAATTCGCTGTTGTTTCGGGTTTGAAAATCTTTCCAAGTGAAATCGTTGTCTTTACTTTCGGGTGCATTCGCGGTTAACGCGTATCGCAACACGTCTTCTTTTCCTGGAAAATCTTGTAAATATTCGTGCAACCAAACTGCCCAGTTTTTAGACGTAGATAGTTTGTTTCCTTCTAAGTTTAAAAATTCGTTGGCAGGCACATTGTCTGGCAAAATGTAATCGCCATGTGCTTTTAACATTGACGGGAAAATGATACAGTGAAATACAATATTATCTTTTCCTATAAAATGTACCAACTTCGTGTCTTTATCTTTCCAATACGGTTCCCAATCTTTTCCTTCGCGTGCGGCCCATTCTTTCGTTGCCGAAATGTAACCGATTGGCGCATCAAACCAAACATATAATACTTTTCCTTCTGCACCTTCTACTGGAACTGGAATTCCCCAATCTAAATCGCGCGTTACGGCACGTGGTTTTAAACCATCATCAACCCACGATTTTACTTGTCCGTATACATTTGGTTTCCAATCTTTTTTATGCCCTTCAATTATCCATTCCGTAAGGAAATCGCTATATTTATCTAAGGGTAAAAACCAGTGTTTTGTTTGTTTCAACGTTGGTACGTTTCCTGTAATTGCCGATTTTGGATTTATGAGTTCTGTTCCACTTAACGAGCTTCCACAATTTTCACATTGATCGCCATAGGCTTCTTCGTAGTTACATTTTGGACACGTTCCAACAACAAAACGATCTGCTAAAAACTGATCTGCTTCGGCATCGTATAATTGTTCGGTAATTTCTTCAATAAATTCACCGTCTTTGTATAGTTTTTTGAAAAATTCAGAAGCGGTTTCATGATGAATTTTCGCAGATGTACGCGAATAGTTGTCAAACGAAATTCCAAAGTCTTCAAACGATTGTTTAATGATTCCGTGATACTTATCAATGATATCTTGTGGCGATACACCTTCTTTTTTAGCGCGCATTGGAATGGCAACTCCATGTTCATCACTTCCACACATAAAGGCAACATCATTACCTGTTAGGCGTAAGTAGCGGGCATAAATATCAGCAGGAACATACACACCAGCCAAGTGTCCAATATGAATAGGACCATTTGTGTATGGCAAAGCGGCAGTGATTGTATAACGTTTTGGATTTTGAGTCATTTCGTTTCGTTTCAATTCAGTAAGATTAGATTTTCTATGTATAGAAAACCGTAAATTAACGTGCAAAAATAAGGATTTACCCCCAAAATTGTAGATTTATCGGGGTAATAATTCGACTTAATTTCACAAAAACGATATTTTTTGCAGATCGTCTAAAAATGATTTTTGTTTGAATGGAAAAAAAGAATCTGTATTTTTTCTTATACTTTTAATATATGAACCAACCCAAACCACTACGAAAAGGAGCAACTGTCGGTATTTTATCTACGGCACGAAAGATTTCCATTGCTGAAATACAACCTGCTATTGAACTATTGCACAGTTGGGATTTGAAAGTTGTTTTAGGAACAACGATTGATCTTGAAGAAAATCAGTTTGCTGGTGACGATATGACACGTACCTTAAATTTTCAACAGTTTTTAGATGATGAACAAATTGATGCCATTTGGTGTGCACGTGGCGGCTACGGTACAATTCGTGTGATTGATGCACTTGATTTTTCACGATTTGTAGCAAAGCCCAAATGGATTATTGGCTATTCAGATGTAACTGTTTTACATTCTAAAGCACAACAATTGAATTTTGAAACCTTGCATGCATCAATGCCAATTAATGTTGCAAAAAATTCGACTGAATCTATCGAAAGTTTACGAAAAGTGCTATTCAGCGAACCCCTAAATTATACAATTCCGAGTGTTTCTTATAATAAAAAAGGAAACGCAAAAGGTGAATTAATCGGTGGAAATTTGAGCATGTTATATAGTATGACAGGTTCTGATTTGAATCTTGATACGAAGGGAAAGATTTTATTTTTAGAAGATTTGGATGAGTATTTGTATCATATTGATCGCATGTTGATGAACTTGAAACGAAACGGTTATTTTGACGGTTTAGCTGGTTTGATTATTGGCGGAATGACCGATATGCATGACAATACGATTCCGTTTGGAAAAACTGCACATGAAATTATTTTAGATGTAACTTCCAACTACGATTTTCCTATTTGTTTCAATTTCCCAGCTGGACATTTGGATGATAATCGTGCCATGATTTTTGGAAAAGAAGTTACGTTAAAGGTTGATGAAAAAGTTGAATTGAAATTTTAGCTTTCCTTTTGACTTAGAATAAAAAGGTAATCTCCTGTGCGATTTTTATAGTTCTGCATAATGGTATTGATTTCACCTGAATTGATATCTTTTTCTAACAATTGAAGTCCTTTTTCAACTTCTTCTTGATTGGCTAATAGAGAAAATGAAGAAATTCCGTTTCTGATGTTTTCATCTAAATATAGTGTTGGATTTTCTTTCCCAACATATAAAAATTGATCTTGTAAGTTAGGTTGAATGCTATATTTTTCAGTGTAAATGTTTTTGAAACCAGCCGCTTGCATAGCATTTTTTATGTGTGCCAACGAAGGCATTTGTTGTATAGAATCTTTCAACATTTTAGGAAAGTAATGATTGAGCCAATATCCCTGCATTTGTATAGGTGTTGAGGTGAAAAACACCAAGTTTGCATATGATTTCATCACACGGTGTAATTCTGAAAATCCTTTTTCTAAACTGTTCCAATGATGTAATGTGAGCGTTCCTACAACACCTTCAACGCTATTATTTTCTAATGGAATGTTTTCTGCCATTCCTTGTTTCCATGTAATATTCGGATGTGTTTTTTTGGCATTTTTTAGCATTTTTTCTGAAGGATCAATACCCATAAATTGCACATCTTTTTGATGCAGTTTTGCAGTATAATTTCCTGTGCCACAACCAATATCTAAATACAAACCTTCGTTTATGGCATTTAAATGATATTGAAGTCTTTCAACTATGTAAGGATCAGCTTTTCGGGTGTTGTTGTATCCGTTTCCAATATGATCGTATGTTGCTTTCATATCGTATGATTTTTAGGTTAGTTTAAAGTTAGTGGCTATTTTGAGTGTAATCAATTGTTTTTTATCATAAAAACTAATAGTACTATGTATATTTTCTTTTGCAAACTTTTGATTCACAACAATAAGATACGTATTTTATTCGAAATTAAAGTATACATCGCATGGCAACACATAACGATTTAGGAAATGAAGGTGAACAGTTGGCTGTTAATTATTTACAGAAAAATGGATATGATGTTTTAGAAAGAAATTACCGTTTTCAGAAAGCGGAAGTTGATATTATTGCACAAAAAGAAAATACACTTGCTGTTGTAGAGGTAAAAACGAGAACTTCGGCAGATTTTGGCAATCCAGAAGATTTTGTGAAGCCAAAGAAGATTAAATTGTTAGTGAAAGCTATAGATGAATATGTTGTTTCCAATGATTTGGATGTTGATGTAAGATTTGATATTATCGCAATATTACATGAGAAAAATAATGTCACAATAAAACATTTAGAAGATGCATTTTATCATTTTTAAAATTCACTGTTATAATTATAACAATTTGTTTTGAAACTTCTTTTTATGTTTGTATTTTTGCACTCTACTAAAATTATAGACTAAATGAAAACCATTTCCTCAATTGTAGAAGACTACATAAAAACCAAGCCGTTTTTATCGAGTGCATTATCACAAGGAATCATTAATTTGACTTCACTTTCACGGTTGATAAAACCAGAAATTGAGCATCAATTAGGAAAAGAAGTGAAAAACGGAGCTATTGTTATGGCTTTGAAACGATTGTCATCGGAATTAGAATTTAGAGTAACGCATCGTGTGTTGAAATTTGTTCGAAATATTGGAGAAATCACAGTCCGATCTGCCTTAAACGATTATACCTTTAAAGTTTCTGAAACATTATTAAAGAGTCAGGCG
This sequence comes from Kordia sp., assembly GCF_965283645.1. Classification (GTDB taxonomy): domain Bacteria; phylum Bacteroidota; class Bacteroidia; order Flavobacteriales; family Flavobacteriaceae; genus Kordia. The sequence goes on from NZ_CBDIPG010000001.1 coordinate 3,679,982, forward strand.
GCTTTTATGTCCGAAATTGAAGGATTGAATACTGTGTTTTATACTTCTTCTCGTGGTGTTAATGAATCGAACATTGTGGTAAGTAATGAAGTAGCGGAATTAGTAGGCAAGATTTTTAAGCATGAAATTTTATTAGAAAAACAGGAAAATTTATCTTCAATTACAGTCAAATTACCAAAAGATAATGTAAATGTTCCAGGTATTTATTACTTCATTTTCCAGCGTTTATCATGGGAAGGTATAAATATTTATGAAGTTATTTCAACAACAAATGAGTTTACAATTTTGGTAAATGATGAGCAAGTAGATAAGGCTTTTACCGTAATTAAAAACTTGAAATCACTTTAGTATTATATATTGAATTTTCTGCGCGTATTTACATCTAAATTTAAAAAATAGGTGTTTCTACGCTATTCAAGTTGAATATAAATTCGGTTCTTTGTTTTGTAAATACGTGAGATTTAAGTAAATTTAGAAAAGCATTGAAAATTGTTAATTAGCCAAACACTTTCAATAAGTATTTAATTCTTTAGTTATTTTCAACAGCGTTACCCCTAACGACTACCTTTAATAGGTTCTGTAAAGAATCAATAATAGACAATAATTGCATTTTGATTTTACTCATGTTAGTAAAGATGATAGACCGTACACAAAAGTGTCTGTTCGTTTTACAGTAAATACGATAGTAAAAAAACAATATATATCTGTTGCAAGACTTTGTGTTTTGTTATGGAATAAAGATTCGCGAGGAAGATTATGATTTCTGTTTAGTAGATACGATAAATTGAAAGGGTATTTTTCTTTTTGAGAAATTCATTTATCAGATTCTGAAATTTAAAACTCCAAAGCGTAATTTAGTTTTACGAGAAATCCCGCTCAGCAATGAGCGGGATTTTATTTTAGTGAAACTCAATATTGCGAAGTCTGAAATACGCACTTAATATTGCGAAGCGTTTTTCATAAAAAAAGCGAACTTAAAATTTAAGTCCGCTTTCCAATACTAATCTAAAAACATTCAACTTTTACATTTTCTTTTATGGTCTGCAATGTGTGATAATAGATCCACAACCTAAGTTGAAATTAGATCCACAGTTACAGTCTGTATGTGGCAATGAAGGCGGACAATTATCTGTTATTCCAACGGGATCAGATTGTGAACCATTTCCTGGTGCTCTTCCTCCAAATACAGTAGTTAAATTTGAAACATTGTTTTTATTTAAGTGTAAACTATTTACTTTTATTTTTTTCATGATTTTCCTTTTTTTAATTTATTGACAATAGCAAGATTTGTTACATCTTGTAATCCAGCTTGTTCCACAGTTGTATGTTCCATCTGTGCCGCATGCGTTAGTTCTTCCACCTTTTACATCAGTATCATTGTTGATGATAGAAATGGTTTTTTTAGTAAGCTTTAAGCTTTTGAGATTTTGTTTTTTCATTTTATTTGAGTTTTTAGATGCAACTATTAACAAGGACTCGCCAAGTTAGAAGTTCCTGTTGGATCCGGATCTACACAACCGCACGTATCTTGTAATCGCGTATCACAGCCAACAGTACAATTATAATAAGTAGCACTTCCACCACCAATAGTTCCTGTATCTCCAACTGGACAGATTCTTACAGACTCAAATCTAGTTCCTCCTTTAATAGTTAAAGAATTAAAATTTGAGATTGAATTTTTGTTAAGTCTTAGACTTTTAAGATTTTGTTTTTTCATTTTATTTGTTTTTTAAAATTTATACAATAGGACTAACCTTGACTTTTACTATAATTGAAAAATTAAGATGAGTTTACTGAGTTAATAATTAAGAATGAATAGAAATTCATAATATTTAAGATGTTAACAATCGATAGTGCAATCTATGAAAGTAGTACAAATATGATTTGGAGCGGTCATGTCACAATGCAAACAATTTGTTTGTTCAGATGGACTACAATTATTGCACTCAGTTTCAAAATGTGATTTTGTCGGTCTACCGCCTGAAACATTTTTAAAATTTGAAATCGAACTTTTGTTTAATTTTAGACTTTTGATATTTTGTTTTTTCATAATCTTAAATATTAATGTTTGTAAATGAAGAACTATACGGCTCTTCTTGGTTTGCATTCGTAATTAGCACAACCTTGAGAAGTACATCTATTCGTAGCACCTCCAATAAGATTGTTTTGTGTGCTTACTGCTGCAATCGTGAATTTTTTAAGGTCAATCTTTTTCAATGACCATGTTGCTTTTTTCATAATTATTGTTTTTAATAAGTGTATGTGTAAAAAATATAAAGAGACGTAAGTCTACTTTAGTAAAGGTCTAGTGATTATAGTGTTATTAACACATTGCATCATAGCTAGCGGCTGTACAACCTGCAAGACAATACGTAAGTTCAGATGGACTACAAGTACATTCTGTTTGACGAAATGATAATGGTGGTCTACCTCCTAAAACTTCTTTTAGATTTGAAATAGAGTTTTTGTTAAGCTTTAAACTTTTTGGATTTTGTTTTTTCATAATTTCTGTATGAGGTTTTATTAATAATTTTTTCGTTGTGAAATAATCACAGTACCAAAACAATGAATAAATTGAATATCAGTCAATTAAAGCAAATGATGATTCCTTGAATTCCACCTTTAATTCCGTGAATTATCGGAAAACTCATACTGTTTTTGAAAATAATTGAGAACCTTTTGAGTTATATTTGTCATAAATACAAGGATTTACATGAGGAAGCTTTTACTGTTTGGGTGCCTATTTTTTATAGGAATGATTCTACATTCACAAGAAAAAGACATATTGGGAGATGAAGTGATAGCATTGAAAAAAAAGGTGCTAGATAGAAAAGTACCCATTGAAACGGCAGCAATTCTTATCTACGACTATTTAGAAAAAGCCCAACAAAGCAATCGGAAAGAACTTATAGGAAGAGCGTATTATTTGCTAAGTGTTAAAAATACTGACTTACAGAAAAAAGCACAGTTTATAGATAGTGCGCTGTTTTACACTAAAGAAATAAAAGGAGATTCTTTATTTCCCATGAAAGCGTATTTCCATAAAGGAGTGTCTTTGCGTTTGGAGAATGATTATCAAGGTGCTTTAGATAAATATATATTGGCAGAATCTTTAGCAAAAGCTATTGGCAATACAGGATATCAACATCATGTAAAATTTAATATAGGATTGCTAAAAAGGAGATTAGGAAACTATGAAGAAGCCGTTAAACTATTCAAAGAATGTCAAGCTTACGAAGAAAGTAAAAAAGACATGAATGTGGCTCGGTATGAAAATATATTGTTTCAATTGTCATCTATTTATTACGAATCAGGACAAGTGGCTAAATGCTCGGCGATTAATTTACAGGGTATTCAATTGAAATTGAAGAAAGATAAACTTGGTTTGTATTATAATTTTGTAGTCAATGAAGGTATCAATTTACATATAAAAGAGCAATACGAATCTTCTATAGATAGTATAGAAAAAGGAGTTATTCATTTAAAAGAATCACACCAAGCAATTGCTAATCTTTACCTGGCAAAAAGTTACTATGCTTTGGGAAAAAAAGAAAAAGCAGTATTCCTTTTTAAAGAAATAGATAGCTTTTTTAATAAAACTCAAGACTTGTTTCCGCCACTACGTGAATCCTATGAATATTTAATTAAAAATGCAAAAGAAGAAAAGGACAAAGAACAACAATTATACTATACAGAGCAATTATTGGAGGTTGATAGCATGATTCATGCAAACTATAAGTATTTGGTGAATACCATTGTGAAAAAATATGATATTCCAGAATTAATTGAAAGTCGTAATAATTTAATAACAGATTTAAAAAATGATAAAAAGCAAATTATCATTGGAAGCATACTATTAGTACTATTGATAGTAGGTTTAATGTTAGTATATAATTATAAATTAAAACAAAAATATCAAAAACGATACAATCTCATAATTGCACAATCAAACACAATTACAGAAGAAATAACTATTACAAAAGATGCCGAATTACAACCTGTAATCAAAGATATAGATAAAGATATTGTACAAGAAGTTTTAGATCAACTTGATAAATTTGAGCAAGAAAAACACTATCTCACCAATCAAATCTCATTAAAAGAAGTTGCGAAAATTGTAAATACAAACTCAAAATACTTATCAAAAATCATCAATTCATACAAAGAAAAAAACTTTGCAACCTACATCAATGATTTACGAATTGATTACTTAATAGACCGTATGCAACACGATCCTATATATCGAAAATATACCATTCGTGCCATTGCGGAAGAAGGTGGTTTTTCAAATCCGGAAGGATTTTTTAGAGCGTTTCAGAAAAAGACTGGATTAAAACCTTCGTATTTTCTTAAAAAAATTAAGGAAAGTCAACAAAAAAAACAATAATTCGCGGAATTATAGCTTACGGAAGTCGCTTTTCTCTTGTTTTAAAATGTGAATAATTTAGTTTTGAATACATTAATTTTAAAACCATTATTAGTATGAAAAGAATTAAAAAAGTATTAAAACTAAAAAGAATTAAAATTGCAAATATGAATTTCATTACAGGTGGAGGCAATGAAGGTCATGAGGAATCTAAGGTAATTACATGTCAGAGTGAAGATCCTAAAATTGACTGTTCTGGAACACGAAATGAAGCATCAGATATTCATAATCCATGCAGTGACACTTGTTTTACGAATCAATCAGATACCCGAACTATTTTTATGTCCATGACTTGTTAAAAAAAAATATAATTATGAAAAAAAACAGAAAAGCATTACAGTTTAAAAAAATTAAAATAGCGAATATTACTCTTATTAAAGGTGGAAACAATGAAGACACGAATGTATCTGTAGGAGTTGCATGTGGAAGTGATAATCCCAACACTGTTTGTGATGACACACGAAATGAAGCATCAGATATTCAAAATCCGTGCAGTGATGCTTGCCTTCAAACTGCTAATCGACCAAACAATAATTCTGTGGGCAAAGATGTTTGTTTCCTAGGTTATTGTTTGCAACCATAACTACGGACTTTGATGAAGGAAAAATTTAAAATTCAAAAAATTATGAAAAGAAATAAAAAAGTATTGACGTTCACAAAAATTAGAATTGCGAATATGAACCGTATCAAAGGTGGAGGCCATGTACATACATCTGAAGCTATCGAATGTGAAAGTAATGATCCTAAGGCTACTTGTGGCGGAACTCGATTTGAAGCAACAGTTCCAGAAAACCCATGTAGCGATACTTGTTTAGGAAGTCGTATAGTCAATTCAAGAGATCAAGAAAAATGCTTCCGTACTTTCTAAAAAATAAAATGGCGTTTGGTAGTTAATAATGATACAAAAGCGGGAATAACGATGCGTAATTAGTTGTTCTCGCTTTTTTAAGTTTATACTATAATTCAGTGAATTGTCGTGAAATTTGGAATTAAAACACGTAAGTCATTTTTCTTTTCAACTATATTTGTTCAAATTCAAGACAGTCTTTATGAAGAAGTTACTACTGTTTACAATTATATTATTTGTGGGAATGATTATGTTCGCACAAGAACAAAATACATTATTGCTAGAGGAATTCGGATCTTTACGAAAGGAACTTCGAAATAAAGAACTAAAACCTGAGCAACGAAAAAAACGTGCAACTGCATATTTAGAAAAAGTAAAAAAATCTAATCGCAATGAACTTATTGGAAGAGGTTTTTATCTACTAGCGAGCAACAATCCAAACATAGAAGAAAAATTACAGTATTTAGATAGTACAATATTCTACACCAAAGACATAAAAGGAGACGATGTTTTTCCGGTACAAGCCTATATGAACAAAGGCGCTACCTTATATAATCAAAAAGATTTAAAAGGAACTATAGACAACTTTATAAAAGCTGAAGGTGCCGCCGAACGAAACGGAGATATAGAATTCCAATTTGATATAAAATACAATATTGGGTTTCTTAAACGCCATATTGGAGACTATAAAGAAGCTGAAGCATTACTTCTTGAATGCAAAGCATATGAAGAAAATATTAAAAAGAAGTACAGTCTTAGCTACATTTCAATACTATACCAATTGTCTTCTATTTATTTTGAAATGGGCAGAATAGAAGAAGGAAAAGCTATTAATGAAGAAGGTATTTATTGGTCAAAAAAGAAAAAGAACGATCCTATGTATTATTCCTTTGTCATGAATGAAGGAATCAATTTAAATAAAAAAGGAGATTACGGAGCTTCTTTAGATAGTTTACAAAAAGCACTTCCACATGTATTACCAGAAAATGTGTCCTTTATGAACTACTATTTAGGAACTACCTATTACAAGCTAGATCAAAAAGAAAAAGGATTGCTTTATTTTAAAAAAAATGATTCCATTTTAAATGCTACAAATGATTTATATCCATCTTTAATTCCTGCATATGAATATCTAATAAGCGACAGTAAAAAACGCAAAGATCAACAAGCGCAGTTATATTACACCAATCAATTATTAAAAATTGACAGTATTACAGACAAGGATTATGGATATGTTTTAAAAACGATTGTAAAACAGTATGACATTCCTAAATATGTAGCCGAACGAGAAAAGATAATTATCAATTTAAGGAACCAGAATGAAGCCATTGCAAACAATGCAAGATGGATGATTACTCTAAGTTTACTAGTATGTGCGTTGGCTTTTATTGGATTACTTTATTATTATCGTTTAAAAAAGGATTACAAAAAGAAATATGAAGCACTTATAAATAATTCTACTTCTGTTATAGAAGAGCAAATTGAAATTAAAGAAGCAAAAATGCAGCCTGTTTCAATGGAAATTGATGATAAAATAGTTCAAAATATATTGGAAAAATTACATCAATTTGAACAAGAAGAAACATACCTTACCAATCAAATTTCATTAAAAGATGTCGCAAAAATTGTAGATACAAACTCCAAGTATTTATCAAAAATTATAAACTCTCATAGGAATAAGAATTTTGCAAGTTACATTAACGATTTACGAATTGACTATTTTGTAAGGCAAATTCAAAAAGATTCTACTTATCGAAAATATACAATTCGGGCAATTGCAGAAGATATAGGATTTTCCAATCCTGAAGGGTTTTCAAGAGCGTTTCAAAAGAAAACTGGGTTAAAACCTTCGTATTTCATTAGAAAAATTATAGAAGACGAAAAAAACAAGTGACGATTCACGGAATTATTGTATTTAATTACCTGTTTTCAAGGTTATTTTGATGCGAGATTAGTAGTTTTAAATCAAAATTTATTAAAATCGATTATTATGAGAATTAAAAAGAAATCCCTCAACCTAAAAAAGTTCAAAATAGCAAACCTTAACCAAACATTTATTTATGGAGGAACCGGAACAACAAGTGTTGCAACAACTTCGGTAGATTGTACACGACCTTCAGATCCGCCAGAATGCTATATATATAGTGAGCCGCTAGTAACCTGTACATCAATTGGTCAGTTAAAATCGCTAGAGCGAGAAGGTGCTGAGTGTAAAGGAGAAGTTGTTGGGTCACTAAACAACGGCGGCGGTACTCATAACTGTGCTCCATAACTTTTTGTAGTTACAGTATAAAAAATATCAAAACAGAGGAATTTTAAATTCCTCTGTTTTTTTTATAATTCAAAAAAAATGACTCCTAATTCCTTTAATTGCATGTTGTAAGTGCTTTAGCATACTTTAAAATCAACTTAAAATAGATACATTTAGACCATACCTTAAAACTGAAAAAATGAAACACATTTACATTACAATTTTACTATTCACCACAGTGTTTTGTCAAGCTCAAATTGTAAACATACCTGATGCGAATTTTAAAAATGCCCTTATCGGAGATGGATATGATGAAAATGATGATGGCGAAATACAAGTTTCTGAGGCAACATCAGTACAAATTATGTATGTAGCTGGTGAAGATATTACAGACTTAACAGGTATTGAAGCTTTTATAAACCTAAGAAGACTATCTTGTCAAAACAATCAAATTACAAGCTTAGATTTAAGTAACAATCTAAGTTTAGAGGACGTAATCGTATTTGGAAATCAGCTTACGAGTCTTAATTTAGGGAACAACACTATTGTTTCAAGCCTAATATGTTCCTCAAATCAATTAACAAGTTTAGACTTAAGTAACAATACAAATTTAGTTACTGTAACTGCTACTTACAACCAACTTACGAGTTTAAACTTAACCAATTTATCACTATTGGAAAACTTACGGGTAAGTTATAATCAATTTTCAAACTTGGATTTAAGTCCAAATGTCAATTTGGGAGTTTTAGAATGTGATAGCAATCAACTTACCAATCTAAACTTAAGTAGTAATCCTAATATATATGCTCTGTTCATAAGAAATAATCAATTGCAGATGCTCAATGTTACTAACAATCCGCAACTAACACGTATAATCTGTCCAAATAATCAGCTTACAGAAATAGATTTGAGCAATAATGTGAATATAACAAGTATTGATCTTTCATCCAATCAATTTATGAGTATAGACATAAGTAGTTTGGTTAACTTAGAATATTTAACCTTAGATGATAATCTAAATTTAGAATACCTAAACTTTAAGAGTGGAAACAATGATGATTTTGATGTTGCTGATCGTGCTTCTCTCGAAAATTTACCAAACTTGGAATTTGTATGTGTGGATGATATAAACTCAAACTTCACATCTAACTTTCAATATTTAATCGATCAAACAATCGTATTCACAGAATATTGCTCTTTTACGCCTGGAGGCGAATTTTATGAAATAACAGGAAATACAATGTTAGACGCAAACAACAATGGTTGTGATGTTAATGATAACGCGTATGCAAATCTCCAATTAGACATTACAAACGGAACCGAAAATGGCGTCTTTTACAGTAACGAAGCAGGAAGCTATACTGTGCCAATTCAGGCAGGAAACTATACTATCACACCTCAATTTGAAAATCTAACCTATTTTACAGCAACTCCAGCAAGTATTACAGTAGATTTTCCAACGGATGCAAGTCCAGCCATACAAGATTTTTGTATCACACCTAATGGAATTCACAATGATGTAGAAATAACAATAGTTCCTACAGAAGTAGCGCGTCCTGGATTTGAAGCATACTATAAATTAATATACAGAAACAAAGGAAACACAACGCTATCCGGAAACATTACTATTACATTTAATGATGATGTGATGAATTTGGTAACAGCTTCTCCAACTGTTGACACACAAACTACAGGAAACTTAACGTGGAACTATGCCAACCTAGAACCGTTTGAAACAAATGAAATTCTATTCACAATGTTGCTAAACACACCAACAGATGCAACATTTCCAGTAAATGGAGACGACATATTACCATTTGTAGCAACCATAAACCCTGTAAATGGTGATGAAATTCCAGATGATAATGTATTTGAACTAAATCAAATAGTTGTCAACTCTTTCGATCCAAATGATATCAGATGTTTAGAAGGAAATGAAATTGCAGAAGCACAAGTTGGAAAATATGTACACTATCTTATACGATTTGAAAATACAGGAACTGCAAGCGCTGTAAACATTGTTGTAAAAGATGTTATTGACACTAACAAATTTGATATTTCATCTGTAACGCCTTTAAATGGTAGTCATAACTATGTAACCAGAATTGTAAATGGTAATGAAATAGAATTCATCTTTGAAAACATTCAACTTCCGTTTGATGATGCTACAAATGATGGATATGTATTGTTCAAAATAAGAACAGTACCAACCTTAGTTGTAGGCGATACATTCAGCAATCAAGCTGAAATCTACTTTGATTTCAACGCGCCTATAATTACAAATACTTCAACAACAACGATAGAAAATAACTTAAGTGTAAATGAATTCGATAACAATAAAATAATTGCAGCATATCCAAATCCTGTAGAAAACGAATTGTTCTTTGGAACAAATCAACACATAGAAAAAATTACAGTGTACAATCTATCTGGGAAAGTGGTACAACAATATAAAGCAGCATCTTCATCGTTAAACAAAATAGACGTAAAAAGCTTGTCGAAAGTTTTATACTTCGTAAAAATTCAAACGGCTAACGGAACGCAAACGCAAAAAATAATTAAGCAATAATTAGCCCATAGTTCAATAAAAAAGGCTTGTAACTAATTTAAGTTACAAGCCTTTTTTTATCTTTTATAAAATATAATTGATGTCAGATCGAATGAAATTCTCAAAGAATATCGTATCGAGATTAAATAATTATATCTATCAAACTCACGTTGCTTATTCTTTAACTTCCTCTTGGAAAAACTCTTCCAACTCTTTTACACCATACGGTTTTCCAATAATACGTTTGTCTTTATCCAACACAAAAAATGTTGGAGTAGACGTTACATTATAGGTGTTTCCAATTTCATTATCCCACTTTTCCAAACCTAAAATATGTATAAAATCTGGGTAGAAAGAAATTTCATTTGCCCAACTTGCGCGTTCGTCTTCCAAACCAACAGCAATTACTTTAAACTTGTCTTTATCCTGACTTTCTACAAAAGCTTTCAACTTTGGAAACTCTTTCAAACAATGCGAACACGTACTACTCCAAAAAACGATGATATAATTTTCTGAACCTTCTTGTTCGCTCAATTTATATGTTTTATTATCTTTTACCCACGTAATTTCTGGAGCAACCACACCAAACGCTAAACGCTTGTGAGTTTCCAATCTTTTTATCAATTCGGCATCATTCAATTGTTTGGCAATCGGAAGTAAATACGTATCTGCAACATAAATAGCAATAGCTTCATTTTCCAACACTACCATTTGTTCCCACAATACAGTAAACAATGTTTTTTGGTAGTCCAACGGAACCGTTGCTATCTTTTTTGAAACAACTTCAATATTTTTCTTATACGCTTCAATTAACTCTTTTCCTGTATAGTCTTTTAATGGCAATGCCGTAAATACATAATTTGAAATCTTATCAGCAATAAAATCTGAATTTTGCAATTGCGGATTCAAAAAATCAACATGATCAAAATAATGTTTTCTAATATTTTCAACCATTTCTGCAGGTTCTTCATATTTCATTGGAATATACGCGCTGCTTGCTTTTATAAAGTCATAAACGATTGTTCCTGCGGCTTCTTTCTCAAAAATATCTTGTGTATCCTGTAAAGTTTTAAAAATGGTTAAAAACGCTTCCTTGTCGGTTTGTCCACTTTGATAAAATTCATTAATTTCTCGCTTAATCATATTCACACTTGAAAAATAAGAAGTATTCAACTTATTTTCTGTAGATTCAGTAAAATCAGAGCCTTCTTCATCAAATACAAATGTAATATCTTCTGCTCCGCTATAAATAAAATCGAAATTCTCAGATTCTTGTGGCATTCCATATACCAAACGATACATGCCTTTTGGCGCGTCTGTTGCAAACGTATAGGTTAGTTTTCCGTCAACAATTTTTCCGTTGTCAATATATTCTTGATGTGTTGTTTTTAGTTTATATAAAATAAACCATTTATATTCCTCAGCAGGAGAAAATGTTCCTGAAATGCTTTTCTGTGCCTGCGCAAATAGTGGAATTATACACAGTATTAAAAGTAATTTTCTAATCATATTCTTTATATTTTAATCAAGTCGTTTTTAAGTCACAAATAATACTATCCAATAATTAAGCCAAACCAATTACGTTGCTTTTTGTAATACATGCAATGCTTTTTTTATGGACGTAATACGATCAAAAGTAAGCAACAAACGCAATCCGTTTCTAGTTTGCTTCTCTTTCATGCTACAAATTGATGGATTTTGCTGTACAAATTGTAGTACTTGTGTAAAAATAGGACTTTGGTAGAAATCCGATTGTTGATCAGAAATAAAATATCCAACCATTTTTCCTTTTTTCATGATAATTTTTTCCAAACCTAATTTTGTAGCCATCCATTTCATACGAACCGAATCTAGCAAAGCAATCGCAGGTGCTGGCAATGGTCCAAATCTGTCAACTAATTCGTTTTCAAAAACTTGCAATTCTTCTTCAGTTTTCAAAACACTCAATTTATTATACAAAACCAACCGTTCTGTAACGGTATTTATATATGCATCAGGAAATAATAACTCGAAATCTGTATCAATTTGAGTTTCTTTCAAATACACTTTTTCCTTCTTACCTTCTTGTGTTTCGTATAACTCTTTAAACTCGTTATCCTTAAGTTCTTCAATGGTTTCGTTCAATATTTTTTGATACGTTTCAAAGCCAATTTCATTGATAAATCCACTTTGTTCACCACCTAATAAATCTCCTGCACCCCGAATTTCTAAATCTTTCATGGCAATATTAAAACCACTTCCCAACGTTGAAAATTGTACCAACGCATTAATACGTTTGCGTGCATCTTGCGTCATTACAGAATCTGGCGGCGTTATAAAATAGCAAAATGCTTTTTTATTGCTTCGTCCAACACGTCCACGCATTTGATGTAAATCGCTCAAACCAAAATTATTAGCGTTATTGATGAAAATAGTATTCGCATTTGGAACATCCAAACCACTTTCAATAATGGTAGTAGATACCAACACATCAAACTCTCCGTTCATAAATGCTAACATAAGTTTTTCAAGCTTCTTTCCGTCCATTTGCCCGTGTCCAATTCCAATCTTAGCATCAGGAACCAAACGTTGAATCATTCCGGCAACTTCTTTAATATTTTCAATTCTGTTATGAATAAAAAATACTTGTCCACCACGTTGAATTTCATAACTCACCGCATCACGAATGGTTTCTTCTTGAAAACGAATTACATTGGTTTCAATCGGATAACGGTTTGGTGGCGGTGTATTAATTACAGATAAATCACGTGCGGCCATCAAACTAAATTGCAATGTTCTCGGAATTGGCGTAGCCGTTAAGGTAAGTGTATCAACGTTTTCTTTGATGGTTTTTAATTTATCTTTTACAGCAACACCAAATTTTTGCTCTTCATCAATAATTAACAAACCAAGGTCTTTAAATTTCACGGCTTTGTTAACCAATTGATGCGTTCCAATCACAATATCAACATTTCCATTTTCAAGACCAGAAATTACAGTATTTCGTTGTTTCGTTGATCGGAATCGATTCAGATAATCTACCGTAATTGGCATATCAACCAAACGTTCGCTAAAGGTTTTAAAATGTTGAAAGGCTAAGATAGTTGTCGGAACCAAAATAGCCACTTGTTTTCCGTTATCAACGGCTTTAAACGCGGCTCTAATAGCCACTTCTGTTTTTCCAAAACCAACATCTCCACACACCAATCTGTCCATTGGGCGTTCACTTTCCATGTCAGCTTTTACATCTTCCGTAGCTTTGGATTGATCGGGCGTATCTTCATAAATAAAAGAAGCTTCTAACTCGTGTTGTAAATGTGTATCAGGTCCGTACTGAATTCCTTTTTTCATACGTCGCTTTGCATACAACTCAATCAAATTATAAGCAATATGCTTTACGCGTGCTTTGGTTTTTTGCTTGAGTTTTTTCCAAGCGCCAGAACCGAGTTTGTATATTTTTGGAGGTTTACCGTCTTTTCCGTTAAACTTCGTAATCTTGTGTAATGAGTGAATGCTGAGGTATAAAATATCGCGTTCGCCATAAATAAGTTTGATGGCTTCTTGCTTTTTCCCTTCCACATCAATCTTTTTTAAACCGCCAAATTTTCCAATTCCATGATCAATATGTGTTACATAATCGCCAATTTCTAAATTGGTCAATTCTTTCAGCGTAATGGCTTGCTTTTTGGCATAACCATTTTTCAAATGAAATTTGTGATAACGTTCAAAAACTTGATGATCTGTATAACAAACTACTTTTTGATTGTGATCAATAAATCCTTGATAAAGCGGAAGTACAATGGTTTCATAATGTACTTTTTGCTCTACATCATCAAAAATATCATGAAAACGTTTCGCTTGTTGTTCACTTGTGCAGGTAATGTAATTTTTATATCCTTTGGCGTGATTTTCGTCTAAATTTTCAATCAATAAGTCAAACTGACGATTGAAAGAAGGTTGCGGCGTTGTATTAAATGCTACAAATGTAGCTGCTTTTAACAACGGATTCGCAGTCAATTCTACAATAGTGTACTCTAAAAATTGACGTTGTAATAATTCTTTTGTGCAGAATAATTCTTCAGGTGTATTGTGTTTTATTTCTTCTGATAATTCAGCGAAAGCGGCATTGGCTTTGCTAAATAATTTATCAATTCGACCAAAAACTAATTCTGTATTTTTTGCAAAAACAACTGTTTTTCCTGGAATGTATTTTAAAAAGCTTTCGCGAGATTCCTGCAAGGCTTTGTTTTCAACATTTGGTATAATGCTAATCTTTTTTACTTTTTCTGTAGACAGTTGCGTTTCCACATCAAACGTACGCATGCTATCAACTTCATCACCAAAAAACTCAATTCGGTAAGGTTCATCGTTTGAAAATGAATACACATCTACAATTCCACCACGAACGGAGAATTCGCCAGGTTCTGTGACAAAATCTACGCGATTGAAATTGTATTCAAACAAGGTTTCATTCACAAAATCGATAGAAAGTTTATCATTTAATGAAATCTTTAATGTGTTTTTTTCAAGTTCTTTACGTGTGACAACTTTTTCAAATAACGCATCCGGATACGTAACAATTAACGATGGTTTTTTACGTGAATTGATTCTGTTCAACACTTCGGCACGTAACAATACATTTGCATTGTCGGTTTCTTCAATTTGATACGGTCTGCGGTAACTTCCAGGATAAAAAAGCACATCTTTGTCATTCAGTAAATGTTCTAAGTCATTTAAATAATAAGCGGCTTCTTCTTTATCATTTAAGATGAATAAAAACGGCATTTCGCTTTGCTTGAAAACTTCCGAAACAACAAATGATAAACTTGATCCTGTAAGGTCTTTTACGTGTATTTTTTCTTGATTTTTGGCAATAGCTTGCCCCAATTTCCTAAGTTTAGGAGATTGTGAAAAAAGTTGCGAGATTTTAGTGATACTCACGTTTAAAAAAATTTAGACACAAATATACTATGCAGACATTATAATCTATAGAAAATGAGGCTAAAATTTTGTGAAAAAAGCCCAGAGAATAATTATATTTGCAAGACTAAAAATTAAGAAATGTCTATATCAGATTTATATTCAAGTGGATTTCGTGAGCGAAATCAAGATCATTTTGCTGCAATTGTTCGTGTAGCAATGAGTAATGGCATAATTTCAGATGATGAAAAAGCCTTTTTAGATAGAATGGCTAGAAATTTAGATATCTCTGAAAATAATTATAAAGAGATTTTAAAAGATTACCAATCGCATCCTGTAAATCCTCCAACAATGTATAACGAACGTTTGGATCGTTTGTACGATTTGTCGCGTATGGTATATGCAGATCATCAGTTAGGACCAAAACAAACGGCTATTTTAGAGCGTTTAGCAATTGGATTAGGATTTTCCCCAGAAAACGTTCCATATGTAGTTCACAAAGCATTAATGTTAGTGAGCAAAGGTGTTGATTTAGATGATTTTAAAGACGAAATCAAAAATATGAATCGTTAATTCAGAACGATTTTTAATATAAAAGTAAAAAAACCGAACTTGAAAGAGTTCGGTTTTTTTATGTGTCATTCTGCACTTGATGCGGAATCTACTACTTTAAATGTTTGTAAATTTTCCTTAATAACGTAGTTTCATCAAATGGTTTTTCAATGATATCATTCATGCCCATTTTTTTGTAACGCTTTTTATCGTCGTCATATAAATTTGCTGTAATTGCTAGTATTGGAATGGTTTTACAGTTTTGTACAGGAAGCGAACGAATCATTTTGGTTAGTTCGTCTCCATTGGTTCCAGGCATGCGAATGTCCATCAAAATTAAATCGTATTCGTTGTGAATTACGCTTTCAATTACATCTTCACCATTGCTAATAATATCTAAAAAGAAGTGTCCTTCTTGCGCTAAAATTTTCAAAACTGCCATTTGTGCCAATTCTGAATCTTCTGCCAATAACACATTGTATTTCTTTTTTGATAAAGAGTTTTTATGTTCAATGTCCAATTTGTCTTCTAACGAAGTATTTTCTTGATTGATAGGATATTTGAAATTGATGTTTATTTTGAACGTCGAACCAATACCTTCTTCACTTTCTACAACAATTTTTCCATCCATCAACGCTACCAATCCTTTTACAATGGACAATCCAAGTCCAGTTCCTGAATATTTTTGAGTATTGTTGAGTTGTGTAAAACTGTTGAAAATCAACGCTAGTTTTTCAGTAGGAATTCCTATTCCTGTATCTTTTACACTAACATTTAAGTTTACTTTTCGCGCTCTTCGTTGATTTTCTTTAACTGTAAAAGTAACTTTTCCTGTGGTTGTGAATTTAAACGCGTTTTCTAATAAGTTTTCAAAAACCTGTTTAATGCGTGTTTTATCACCTTCAAAATAACGTGGAATTTTTTCGTCGAAATCTACTTCAAATTCAATATTCTTTTGCCTTGCTTTTACGCTATATGTAAATTCTAGCATTTCAACAAGTTCATGAAAGTTGAATAATTCTTCTTCAATTGTGAGTTTTCCAACTTCAATTTTAGACATTTCTAAGATGTCTCCAATCATATTTCTTAAATGATCTCCAGAAGATTTTATTACTTCTACATAATCTTGTTGTTCGGTGGATAGATCTGTTTTTTGTAATACAGAACAAAATGCAGTAACACCAGTTAATGGATTGCGCAATTCATGACTAAAGTTAGCAATAAATGTATTTTTGAAATCTTCTTTTTCTTTGAGATATTTATTTTGAAGCTCTAAAACTTGTGAGTTGATCACAGATTCGTTTCTACTTTGTGCAACTTCTTGATAGTATTGATAATGATCAGAAAAATCGTGAATAATGATCAATGTTGGTTGCTTATTGGCAAACGTTTTGAACTCAATATCGCACGTAAATTCTTGTTTGTCTTTATTTTCTAAATGTATACATGTAAATTTAATGTCATTGTCTTCTGCAGTATCAAAAAAGGTAGCAAGTCCTTCAAAAAAAGCACTTAAGTTGCCAATTTCATCTCCTTTTTTAAGGGAAAACAAAACATCATCACTTTCTAATATTTTCCCTTCGGTATCAATAGTTATAAATTGCGTCCTAGGGTGAAAATAGGTTGCTCTGTACGTTTCTAACATAGTAATTATTTCACAAGTTCTTTTGCCAATGTCGTAAATAAGTCATCTACCTTGTCACCTGTTTTTGCGCTCGTAAAAAAGTCAGGCTTCACACCAAAAGTATCTTTATTTTCTTTAAGATATGTTTTGGTAACCAAGTCTGCTTTGTTTCCAACTACTTTCAGTGGTGTATTAGCGTATTGATCTGTTAAATAGGTAATATCGTTTTCTAAATTTTCAAATGTTGCAGGTCGCGTTACATCAAACACATAAATAAAACCATGTGTTCCGAGTAAATACGACGCTCTTGTTTTTTTGATGTCATCATATCCTTCCAAATCCCAAATAATAAGAGAAACGGTTTCGTCAGGTTCAATTTCGACTTCTTTTTTTAAGATATGAACTCCAATAGTTACTTTATAATCGGTTGTAAACGTATTTTCAACAAATTGTCGAATTAACGAAGACTTTCCAACACCAAAGTGACCGAGTAAAATTATTTTTTTAGAGGCTTTCATTCGTACTAAAGTAGAATTCTAATTCGTTAGTAATATCTTTTTCCTTGATTTCACTTAAATCATCAAATAAATTAAGGAAATTATCTGTAAAATTAAAGATTATATCTTGGATTTTGTTCTTAAAGGTAAGATTATATTCTCCAGAAATGGCAACAGCAACGTAAAAAGATACAAAGCTCTGAATATGAATGTGATACAATTCGTACTCGATGAGTTCTAAATTTTGACTTTTTTCATTAAAAGCATCTTCTACGAAACTTTTAATTGCGGTCAACATTCCAGAAATCATGTCCTTATCAATAGTTTCTGTTTTTGCATATTGACCAATGAGCATGCCTGAATTTTTTTCAATAACTAATACTTGCTCAACTTGTGAAATTGCCGATAATTCGCTGAGTAATAGTTCTTCTTCTTTAACACCACCAAACCACGATCTGAATTTTCGTTTCCAACTATTTGCCGAGAAACTATCTTCCAATTGCGTGTTAATACGTTCAGTAAGCAAGCTAATTTCTTGTGAAATATACTTCTTAATCATTTTACCCATAATTGGATACAATGCTTCTACAACTTGATCTTTGGAGTTTTTAATTTGTTCAGCAAGCGTTTTCGTAATTGTTGGCCCAAGTGTTTTAGGAATCTGTTTGGTAAACTCCTCAAGCTTGTCGTCAATAATAGGATTTACTTTTTTGGAAAGCTTTTGTTGCTCATTTATAAGTTCTTCGAGCAGCTTAATTTTAGCATGTATTGATTCCGTATACACACGATCATCCGTGAGTAATAAATCTTTTAAAATCGATAGTTTATCGTCTTCCGTCATAAATACACACTAAGATTTATGTTGGACTTTATTCTTTTCCTATTTTTTCGCCAAGGCTTACTAATAATTGTCCTAATTGTCTGCGGTCTACTTTCTTTTCGTCCATATCATCCAATTTATTTTCAATATTAGATTCCAATTCTGTAATGCGAATATTTAAGTCAGTACTAAGATTGTCAATATTCTGAATTAATTCTGAACGCACTTCTTCAATAAGATTTTCTAATGCTTTCTTTTTGGCAAGAATATCATTTTTGATAGTATCAAACTCAGAATTATAAGCTTGAATATTTTCTCCAAAAATTAAATTTTTGATTGCTTCAATCTTAGTTGATGGATCTACAAAACCAGGATTTCCCTGATCAGCATCTGTGGTATTTTTACCTTTTGTCGCCATTTAGAAGTATTTTATTGTGCTAGGGTTATACACAAAAGTAATAATTTTTGTGAAAGTTAATACTTTTCCTATGAGTTCTTCATAAACTCCTTGGCTTTTTCTACCATTTTACGACTTCCTGTAAAAATTGCAACACGCTGGTGTAACTCTGTTGGTTTTATATCTAAAATACGTTGAAAGCCGTCTGTAGCCAATCCGTTTGCCTGTTCAGCTAAGTATGCCATTGGATTACATTCGTATAATAAACGTAGTTTTCCGCTTGGCGCTTTGGAAGTTTGCGGATAAATATAAATTCCGCCTTTTATCAAATTTCTATGGAAATCAGATACCAATGAACCTATATAACGAGAAGTATAAGGTCTGTCGCCTTCTTCTTCCTGACAATATTTTATATAATTTTTTACACCTAATGGAAAATGCGCATAATTTCCTTCATTAATAGAGTAAATGTTTCCAGTTTCTGGGAATTTCATATTCGGATGCGATAAATAAAAAGTTCCAATTGCTGGATTTAGTGTAAAACCATTTACGCCATGTCCAGTAGAATATACCAACATCGTAGACGTTCCGTAAATTACATAACCAGCCGCTACTTGTTTGTTTCCTTCTTGAAGAAAATCTTCTATTTTTACTGGTGTTCCAACAGGTGTAACTCTTCTGTAAATAGAAAAAATAGTTCCTACAGAAACATTCACATCAATATTAGAAGAACCATCTAATGGATCCATCAAAACAACATATTTATTCTGATTGTTTTCGTCTAAACTATTGATGGCAATAAATTCATCATTTTCTTCAGAGCCAATTCCGCAGACAATATTTCTATTAATCAATGTCTGAATAAACTTGTCATTAGCATAAACATCAAGTTTTTGCTGATCTTCACCTTGAATATTCGTTTCGCCAGCCGCACCAATAATATCAACTAAGCCAGCTTTATTTACTTCGTGGTTTACAACTTTTGCCGCCAGTCGGATAGAATTTATCAATCTAGAAAGTTCTCCTGAAGAATACTTAAACTCTTCTTGATTCTCAATAATAAATTCTCCTAACGTTTGATTTTTTTTAGCCATTTTATCTACTTTGTTTCTCAGATCACAAATATCGATAATTTTGTATAACTATAACGTTTTCGTAGAAATTATAATTTTTGCCTTGCTATCTTTGTACAAACATTTCAAAAATTATGAACTATACAATCCGAAAAGCCGTTGAAGCGGATGTTGCAAATATCTTTGGTTTAATTGAAGAACTTGCCATTTTTGAAAAAGAAGCCGATGCCGTAATCATTACACCAGAAGATTTGCGAAAAGACGGTTTTGGAGCTTCACCAAAGTTTCACTGTTTTGTAGCGGAAACGCCAGAAGATGTCTTAGGAATCGCATTGGTATACATGCGCTATTCAACTTGGAAAGGAGAAGTATTGCATTTAGAAGATTTAATCGTAAGCGAAAAAGCACGTGGAAAAGGAATTGGTGGAAAACTACTAACGGAAGTTATCAAATTTGGAAACAGTTTAGGGGTCAAACGAATTGGTTGGGAAGTGTTAGATTGGAATACGCCAGCGATTGAATTTTACGAACATATTGGTGCTGATGTAAAACGCGATTGGCATGTAGTGCAACTTGATGAAGAAGGAATTGAGCGTTATTTAGCTAACAAGGAATTATAAATTTTGAATGCTGAATTTTAAATTAGTACAAAATCAACAATCGTACATCTAAATCGTCACTTTGAGTGATTTTCGACAGAAAATTGTATCGAGAAGTTGTATGAAAACAAATAGACTAAAAAACAGATTCCTGCCTGCGCAGGAATACAAAATAAATTTTGTAATGAGAATATTCAAATTTGGTGGTGCATCCGTAAAAGATGCAAACGGCGTTAAAAATCTTGTAAAAGTATTGCAAGAAGTTGGATACAATGATACACTTATTGTGGTTTCTGCTATGGGGAAAACTACAAACGCAATTGAAGTTGTCATTAAAAACTACTTTGAAAAAAGTAATGAATTGCAAGCTTCCATTCAAGAAATTGCAAAATACCACAATGAAATTCTATTAGAATTATTTCCAAACGAAAACCATCAAATCTATGGAAAAGTCAAGCGGTTTTTTGAAGAAATGCAAGGATTTTTAGGAAGAAATAAATCGCCAGATTACAATTATGTGTACGATCAATTGGTATCTTTTGGTGAATTAATCTCAACCACAATTATAAGCGCGTATTTAAATAGTATTTCTATAGAAAACACGTGGTTAGATGTTCGCGAAATGATCAAAACTGATACAAATTACCGTGATGCAAAAGTGCATTGGGACATAACACAGGAAAATATCAAACAAAAAGTAAATATTGGAAAGCTCAATATTTCGCAAGGTTTTATAGGAAGTGATGCTAACAACTTTACGACAACATTAGGACGAGAAGGTTCCGATTATACGGCGGCAATTTTTGCATACTGTTTAAATGCTGAAAATGTAACCATTTGGAAAGATGTTCCAGGTGTTTTAAATGGCGATCCACGCTATTTTGAAAACACACAACTATTACACAATATCTCTTACAGAGAAGCAATTGAGTTAGCGTTTTATGGCGCATCTGTCATTCACCCAAAAACATTACAACCATTACAGCGCAAAGAAATTCCGTTGTATGTAAAATCGTTTTTAAATCCAAAAGGTGATGGAACTGCAGTAACAAAAGGTGTCGGAATTAAACCAAATATTCCATGTTTTATTGTAAAAAAGAAGCAAGTATTAATTTCACTTTCTTCCTTAGATTTTTCATTCATTGTAGAGGAAAACATCAGTGAAATTTTTAAGCTATTGAGTGATTGTAAAATGAAAGTTGATGTCATTCAAAACTCAGCAATTAGTTTTTCGGTGTGTGTAGATAATAAATTCAATACCTTAGAAAAATTACTCAATACCTTACGTTCAAAATTCAAAGTAACTCATTATGAAAACGTGTCTTTATACACCATAAGACACTTTACGGAAGCAGCTATCAAAGGTTTGCAAAAAGATAAAGAAATTCTATTAGAACAGCGTGCAGAACAAACGATTCAGCTAGTTGTGAAATAAATCATACAAATTAAGGTTGTTTTCCTATATTTGTAATTCGCCTTAAAGTAAATATATGGGATTGGTAACTGCAAAAGAAGTTGCAAAAGCGATCAAATTAGATAAATACGGTTTTATTGGAACCTTCGTAGGTTGGATTCTGATGAAGGTATTACGCATATCTAATTTGAATAAAATTTACGATAAACATAAGCATCTGAACGACTTAGAGTTTTTAAATGCTTTGTTAGATGAATTTCAGATTAAGTTTGAAATTCCTGAGGAAGATTTAAAACGGCTGCCTAAAGACGGCGCATATGTTACAATTTCCAATCATCCATTGGGTGGAATTGACGGAATTCTGTTGCTAAAACTCATGATTGAGCAACGACCCGATTATAAAATCATTGCAAATTTCTTACTACACCGTATTGATCCGTTGAAACCTTACGTAATGCCAGTAAATCCTTTTGAAGAACACAAAGGAGCAAAATCGAGTTTGGCAGGTTTCAAACAATCCATTATGCATTTGCGTGAAGGAAAACCATTAGGTGTTTTTCCAGCAGGAGAAGTTTCAACCTATAAAGATGGACGATTAATTGTTGATAAACCTTGGGAAGAATCCGCAATGAAATTGATTCAAAAAGCAAAAGTTCCCGTTGTTCCAATTTATTTTCATGCAAAAAACAGTCGTATATTTTACAGACTTTCCAGAATAAGCGACACTTTCCGAACAGCAAAATTGCCTTCTGAATTACTCACACAAAAAAATAGAGTCATCAAAGTTCGTATAGGAAAGCCAATTACAGTAAAAGCGCAAGACGAATATACAGACTTAACAGATTTCACGGAATTTTTACGTAAAAAAACATACATGTTGTCCAATACGTACGAAAAGGAAAACTTGCTAAGCAAAGTGCTAACGTCGTTAAAAATGCCCAAAATACCGAAAGCGCCAAAAGAAATAATTACACCAATTTCTGCAGAAGTTATTCAGGAAGAAGTAGAAAGCTTGTCAAAAAATCATCACTTATTAACAAGTAAAAATTATCAAGTATTTCTAGCGGAAGCTTCCGAAATTCCAAACCTATTGCGTGAAATTGGACGACTTCGCGAAATTACATTTAGAGAAATTGGAGAAGGAACAAATCAAGCAATTGACTTGGATAAATTTGACTATTACTATCACCATATGTTTTTATGGGATAACGATGCAAAACGATTAGTTGGCGCCTACCGAATGGGCTTAGGAAGTCAAATTTATGCAAACTTTGGAATTGATGGTTTCTACTTGCAAGACTTATTTCGCTTTGAGCCAGAATTGCACAAAATGATGAGTGAATCCATTGAAATGGGAAGAGCATTCATCATTAAAGAATATCAGCAAAAACCAATGCCACTATTCTTGCTTTGGAAAGGAATCGTACACACAACATTGCGTTATCCAGAACACAAATACCTAATTGGAGGTGTAAGTATCAGTAATCAATTTTCAAACTTCTCAAAGTCACTGATGATTGAATTCATGAAATCGCACTATTACGATCCATACATTGCACAATACATTCATCCTAAAAAAGAATTTAAAGTAAAGCTGAAAGATGCTGATAAAGACTTTATTTTTGACGAAACTGCAGCCGATTTAGTAAAGTTTGACAGAATTATCGACGAACTTGAACCAGGAAGTTTGCGTTTGCCAGTACTTATAAAAAAGTACGTAAAACAAAACGCAAAAGTAATCGCTTTCAATGTAGATCCATTATTCAATAATGCAGTTGATGGACTAATGTATATTCGTATTGCTGATCTTCCAGAAAGTACGGTAAAACCTGTTATGGAAGAATTTCAAGCAGAACTAGAACGCAGACTCAATGATAATGAAGAAGAAGAATAGAGTTTTTCAATTTTATATTCATTTGATTAAAATATTAAAATATAAAGAGTAATGTTTCTTTTTCCGAAGTACAGTAATGATTTTTCGTTAAAAATTTTTGAAGCCTTGGAGAAATGTAAATTCATGAATACCTTGATTTAAAGATATAAATGGATGAACTAAAAATTCCCTTTCTTTTGTGAAGCCTGTGCTGAACTTGATTCAGTATTCTTTGGGAAAGCAAAGAAAAAGAAAAACTAAAAATAAGATACATGAAAATAATATCATACAATGTAAACGGAATTCGTGCTGCCATCAAAAAAGGATTCCTAGAATGGCTACAACAAGCAAACCCAGATGTAATCTGTATTCAAGAAACGAAAGCACAAAAAGAACAACTCAACTTAGAAGCTTTTGCAGAAGCAGGATACAAATATAACTATTGGTATAGCGCACAAAAGAAAGGCTATAGCGGTGTTGCAATTCTCTGTAAACAAGAACCAAATCATGTGGAATACGGAACAGGAATTGAAACCATGGATTTTGAAGGAAGAAATTTGCGTGTCGATTATGACAATATCTCCATCATGAGCATGTACTTGCCATCAGGAACCAACGATGCACGACTAGGTTTCAAGTTTCAATACATGGACGAAATCAAGGAATACCTAACAAATCTTCGAAAAGAAATTCCAAATTTAGTCGTTTGTGGCGATTACAACATCTGCCATGAAGCAATAGACATTCACAACCCGAAAATGAAAGGTGTTTCAGGATTTTTACCAGAAGAACGCGCTTGGATTGGAAGTTTTATCGATAGCGGATTCATTGATTCATTCCGTCATTTAAACAAAGAACCACACCATTATAGTTGGTGGAGTTACCGTGCAAATGCGCGAAACAACAACAAAGGTTGGCGAATTGACTACAACATGGTCAGTGAACCATTAAAAGAAAACATTACAAGAGCAACTATTTTACCCGAAGCCAAACATTCAGACCATTGCCCAATTTTAGTCGAAATAGACGCTTAACCTGTCATTCCTGTGTGGTCACTGAGTTTATCGAAGTGAAGTCAGGAATCTATCAGAAGTTATTAGTTCAAAGTTTAACATACTGATTAGGGCATTTCCTCCGACAAAAACGGAGGTCAGGCTTTCACTACTCGCTTTTTGAAAACTGTCATTCCTGCGTAGGCAGGAATCCACCTTTCAAAAGAGCTCAAACAAACCGTTCTATCCTTAATGCAACATCAAACACACTAAGGGAAATAAAAAACCGAAAAAGAATTTAAAAATGAAATACACAACATTACAAAATACAGATATAAAAGTCAGCAAAATTTGCCTAGGAACGATGACTTGGGGAAATCAAAACACAGAAGCCGAAGGTCATGCGCAAATGGATTTTGCGTTTGACAAAGGTGTTAACTTTTTTGATACTGCCGAATTATATCCTGTGCCAGCAACTGCTGAAACCTATGCCGAAACAGAACGTATTATCGGAACTTGGTTCAAAAAAACAGGAAACCGTGACAAAATAGTTTTAGGATCTAAAATTGCAGGTCCAGGAGATTATACAGCACACATTAGAACAAATGGTTTTAAGCCAGAAGCCATTAAAGATGCGATTGAAAATAGCTTAAAACGTTTGCAAACGGATTACCTAGATTTGTATCAATTGCATTGGCCAGAACGACAAGCAAATTTCTTTGGGCAACGTGATTATGTTCACAATCCAAATGATCCTTGGCAAGATAACTTTAATGAAAGTTTACACACGTTAGATGAGTTGATCAAAGAAGGTAAAATTCGTCAAGTTGGAATCTCAAACGAAACATCTTGGGGAACAATGCGTTACCTAGAAGAATCTAAAAAAGGATTGCCGCGTATGGTTACCATTCAAAATGCGTACTCTTTATTGTGTAGAAGTTTTGAATCTAGTTTGGCAGAAGTTGCCATGCGTGAAAACATAGGTTTATTAGCGTATTCACCACTTGGTTTTGGTGTTCTTTCAGGAAAATACTTAGGTGGAAAAATGCCAGAAAAAGCACGGTTAACTTTATTTCCACGATTTGCACGTTACAGTGGAGAAGAAGCAACAAAAGCAACGGAAAAATATGCAGCGCTTGCTAAAAAGCATAATTTAAGTTTGCCGCAAATGGCATTGGCGTTTGTGAATCAACGACCATTTTTAACAAGTAATATTATTGGTGCAACAAATCTTCAACAATTAGAAGAAAATATCGGAAGCATCAATGTAGAGTTATCAGAAGAAATTATAAACGAAATTAACGCGATTCATAATAGTATTCCGAATCCAGCACCTTAAAAGAGATCGCTTCGCTGTTGGATCGCTTCGCTGTTGGATCGCTTGGCTTTGGTTCTTAAAAATCTTATCAGTCGTCAAGGAGTGAAATTCTGGAAAAATTTTGTGTCGAGAACACTTTAGAGTTATGATGTTATTTCTACGAAGGCAGAAACCCATAGTGCTTAAAAAAATAGATTCCATATCATCAAGTACGGAATTACAACTAAAAAAGGGAATAGACATCACGTCATATTCCCTTTCTTGGTTTTTTAGGTAATCTTACAGATAATTAACTCTGCATTATACTCGAATATTGTTTATTAAGAATATTTTAAGGGTTATTTTCGATAAAATGTCGATTTTAATAGGCAATATTGATTTTTTTCTATTAGAATAAATGCGAAACTAAATCTTCAATTTTAGAAACTAATACGATCTCAATTTTTGTGTTTTTAAGTGATATTTTATTATGCTTTGATGTAAAAAAGCGGGTAAATCCTAGTTTTTCAGCTTCTAAAATTCGTTGATCAATTCTGTTTATTGGTCTAATTTCACCTGCCAGGCCAATTTCTGCCGCAAAACAATTTGTCTTTGAAATTTCTTCATCTTCATTACTTGATAAAATTGCCGCAATAACCGCCAAATCAATGGCAGTATCATCAATACTGATTCCGCCAGTAATATTTAAGAAAACATCTTTTGCCGCCAATTTGAAGCCAGCACGTTTTTCTAACACAGCTAACAACATGTTTAAGCGTTTTGCATTATACCCAGTTGTGCTTCGTTGTGGCGTTCCGTAAACTGCGGTGCTTACCAATGCTTGAATTTCTATCATTAATGGTCGTGCGCCTTCTAATGTTGCCGCAATGGCTGTTCCGCTGAGTTCGTCTGCGTTTTTAGAAATTAGAATTTCGGACGGATTGCTAACTTCGCGTAAGCCATCAGATAGCATTTCATAAATTCCTAATTCGGATGTTGAACCGAAACGATTTTTTAACGAACGTAAAATACGATATACATGATTTCGATCGCCTTCAAACTGTAAAACCGTATCAACCATGTGTTCCAAAATTTTTGGACCGGCAATGTTTCCGTCTTTTGTTATATGCCCAATTAGTAATACTGGCGTTCCGCTTTCTTTGGCAAATTTGATCAATTCGGTAGTACATTCTCTAATTTGAGAAATACTTCCTGCGGACGATTCTATATAATCAGAATGCAAAGTTTGAATGGAATCAATGATGACAATATCTGGTTGAATTTCGCCGATTTGCTTAAATATGTTTTGCGTTTTTGTTTCAGTCAACACAAAACAATTGGAGTTTTTTTGACTGATGCGTTCTGCGCGCATTTTTATTTGTTTCTGACTTTCTTCACCAGAAACATATAGTGTTTTGTAGGGTAATTTTAATGAAATTTGTAGCAACAACGTACTTTTTCCAATACCAGGTTCGCCGCCTAATAGAATAAGTGAACCAGGTACAATTCCGCCACCTAAAACTCTGTCCAATTCTTGATCGGAAGTTGGTAAGCGTTTTTCAGTTGCTGAACTTATTTCATGAATTAGTGTAGGTTTTGAAACACGTGAAACACCTTTTTCTTGCTTTTGCCAATTGGCTTTTACTTCTTTTTGAATGACTTCTTCTACAATCGTATTCCATTGTTTGCACGAAGTACATTGTCCTTGCCATTTTGCGAATTGCGATCCGCAGTTTTGACAGAAAAAGGTTGTTTTTACTTTTGCCATATTACCAACCGAAGTCTTGTTTTAGTTTTTCTGCTTTGTCTAGCATTAAATCTTTTGTGATAAAATCAATCGCATTCATGCTAAAGCCATTTTGATACATGCGCAACGCTTTTTTAGGCTTTCCTTCTTTTTCATGGAATTCTCCCATAAAAAAGTGAAATAATGCAGTATCAGGATATTCTTTTTTGCCAAGTTTGGCTAAAAGTTTTAAATCTTCTAAATTATTTTTCTTGCGTATAGCCGAATAAATCGCCATAAAGTCATTGACAGAAACACGTTTTTCGAAACCAAATAGGTCTTTAATCGTTTCATATTTGTCTGTTAAATATACATATGGAGACGTACTGAGTTTTGAAATGGTTTCCTTGTATTCTTTTACGCTAATTGGGCGATACATAGAAAATATTTGACTCATTGCTCTTGGAATTGCTTGTACGGCTAATGAATTGTGATTTGCTTCTGTAAAATCGTCGAAATAGTAAAAGATGTTGTCTTTTTTTAATTCTTTCAAAGAAGTGTTTAACGCACGAATTCTTTTGCCATTTTTTTTTGTGTCTTCTTCCGCTGTAGCGAGATAGAAAAACTTTTTGGTTTCAAACTCGCTTAAACGTTTTGAAATACGCTCTTCCATTTTTGGAGCAAATGCAGGACTTAGGTTTATGTAAGCATCAAACAACGGAACTTCTTTGAATAAGTAATAGTTGATGAAATTTGCAGTATGATCATGTCCAACAATCATTTTGAAGTTTGCCGTATTGTAATTTTTTTCTATGTATGGAACTAATTCCATGCTGATGAATTCAAAAAACTTGCTTCCTTTTTCAGTTGGCAATCCGCTTGCGTCTTCGTACATGCAATCGCGTTCACGATCTTCTGTTTTGTATTGATTGATTCCAACTACAATAGATTCGGGCATTTCATCCCAATAACTATAAAATCGGGTATTAGCTACAACACTTTCAAAGAGGTAATTCGCGTCAAGCACAACAATAATAGGATATACTTTTTCATCTGAATATCCTGAAGGAATATACAGTTGAATATCTCTAGTTTCATTTAGTTTTTCTGATTTGAATTGTTCAATTTTTGTTTGTGCGTTTGTGTAGCTAACACATACAAATGCAATAAGTAGCAAGATGTACTTTTTCATGTTTAGAAATAGGTTGGTTTGTGATAGCAAGGTAAAGATTATTTTTTGCTATTAAAAATTGGTAAATAAAGAAATGACAATCCACCTAAAACTATGACCATTAGGGTTTGTGAAGCCCACATGATCCAACCAAAAGCTTCACTTGGTGTATCAGGAATGTTGAATAATGAAAACGCTGCCGCAATAGCTAACGGATATGCGCCAATTCCGCCATTGGTAACCGCAATACTGAAGCTTCCGGCAATAAAGGCAATAACAATAGCGCCAATAGGGACATTTCCTTGCAATTCTTCTACGGACAGCATTGTTACGTAAAACATAAAAATATACATTGTCCAAATGAAGATGGTATGAAAAATAAACGCCCATTTGTGCTTCATTTTTAGAATGCTAGTAGCACCTTCATACACGCCAATGATAAAGTTTTTTATTTTTAATGCGATTCCTTTTTTGGCTCTTTTAATAAATATAATAAGCATAATTCCGCCAACAATCATGGCAGAAAGTAATAAGATTATTTTTGTGAGATCGAACTTTTTCATGAGCAAGTCCCAAATGAAATCAAACTGCATAAAAAGTGTTGCAGTGATTACAAAAAGCATTACAATTAAATCAGCAACACGTTCGGCAACAATAGTTCCGAAGCCTTTTTCAAAAGGAACATTTTCGTAGTTTGTAAGTGTTAGTGCGCGCAAAGCTTCTCCTGATCTTGGAATTCCTAAGTTTGCTAAGTAGGCAATAAAAACGGCCATTATGCTATTCGGATATTTGGGTTTGTAGCCCATAGGTTCTAACATGTAACGCCAACGATATGCGCGTGATAAGTGACTTAGTATTCCACAAAAAACACCAAGAGCAACCCAAGTATAATCTGCTTTTTCAAAATGATCGATGAGTTCGTCAAGCGGCGTTTTTGATAGTGAGTACCAAACTAAAAAAACTCCCAAAAAAATTGGAAGTAGTATTTTTACTGTTTTTGATACTGTTTTTTTCAATTATGTGAGTGTGTTGTCAGCTTCATTAGGGAAAACCAATGCGGGTTTAAATTGTTTGGCTTCTTCAATATGCATCATGGCATATGTGATAAGAATAAGTACGTCACCTTTGGCAACTTTTCTTGCGGCGGCACCATTTAAGGTAATTTCTCCGCTTCCTCTTGGTCCTGGAATTGCGTATGTTTCAAGTCGTTCGCCATTGTTATTATTTACAATTTGAACCTTTTCTCCTTGAATAATATTAGCGGCATCCATAAGGTCTTCATCAATGGTAATACTTCCAATGTAATTTAAATCGGCTCCTGTTACTTTTACTCTGTGTATTTTAGATTTTACTACGTGTACTTGCATGGGGCAAAGTTAGTGTTTTTAATGTTTTTAATTCAATGCAATGTTATCTATTAAGCGAATGTTTTCAATAAAAGCGGCAATGAATATGCGATACGTTTCGTTTTTGGATTTTCGTTGTACAGTTTTTAAATTTTTGATATTTGCAATTTCAACATATTCCAAGGTTAATAACGGATGTTTTTCAAATTGTTTATGAACCCATTCTTTTACTTTGCTTGCACTTTTTGTGCCAAACTTTTCTTTTGCTTCTAAAAGTGTTTTGTAGATAAAAGCACTTTCCGTTTTAGCTTTGTTTGATAAGCGTTGATTTCGAGAACTCATAGCTAAACCTGATGCTTCTCTAAAAATTTCGCAACCAATAACATTGACAGGCAATTTGTATTTGGAAGCTAATTTTTTGACAATCATTAATTGCTGAAAATCTTTTTCTCCAAAATACGCATTGTCAGGTGTTACGATTTCAAAAAAGCGTTTTACAATTGTTCCAACTCCGTCAAAATGCCCTGTTCTAAATTTCCCTTCCATTTCAAATTCGAGTCCGTCAAAACTAAATTTTTCCGAATTTACATCAGAATTATAGATATCTTCCACACTTGGAGCATATACAAACACATTATTTCCTAAAGTTTTTAAAAGTTCAACATCGGCGTTTAATGTTCGCGGATATTTTTGTAAATCGCTACTGTTGTCAAACTGAGTTGGATTTACAAATATACTTACGAAAACGACGTCATTGTCAGTCATAGCATTCGATACGAGCGATAAGTGTCCTTCGTGAAGTGCGCCCATTGTGGGAACAAAACCAATTTTTTTTCCTTCAGACTTTAGTCCTTCAATAAATGGTTTTAAGGTATTTTGAGTGTAGTATATAGTCATTTTACAAAAAATTAACAGCTTGCAAATTTAATATATTACTGTTAATCTGCATAATTTTTGTAATTTTGCATGTTTTACGCTTAATTATAAAAGGAAAAGGATTTTATGAATAATAAAAGAGTCTTATACGTTTCATCTGAGGTAGTACCATATTTGCCAGAAACAGAAATTTCGTCAATGTCGTTTGAAGCACCAAAAATGGTAAACAGTAAAGGTGGGCAAATTAGGATATTTATGCCACGATTTGGGAATATCAATGAAAGAAGACATCAATTACATGAAGTGATTCGCTTATCAGGGATGAACTTAGTAATTAATGACATGGATATGCCACTAATTATAAAAGTAGCTTCTATTCCAAAAGAGAGAATTCAGGTTTACTTTATTGATAACGAAGAATACTTCAAGCGTAAAGCTACATTTACAGATGAAGAAGGGAACTTATTTCCAGATAATGATGAACGCGCCATTTTCTTTGCAAAAGGTGTTATTGAAACTGTAAAAAAATTAAATTGGGCACCAGATATTATCCACGTTCATGGTTGGATGGCTTCTTTATTGCCTTTATATTTAAGAAAATATTATAAAGATGAACCGTTGTTTACAGATAGTAAAATTGTAACTTCGGTCTATAAACAAGAATTTGATGGAACTTTAGATAAAGAAATGCTAAACAAAATCAAGTTTGATAATATCGGTGATGGTAATGTGGAAATATTAGCTGAACCAAACTACTCTAACCTTCTTAAAGTTGCTGTGGATCATTCGGATGCCGTGGTAATTGCATCTGAGGAAATTCCTGCTGATGTTCAAGAATATCTCACAGGTCTTGAAAAGCCAGTTCTTGAATATAAAAACAGTGAAGAATTTGCCGATGCATACACAGATTTTTACAATACAAAAGTTTTAAATTTAGGTTAATTAAATTACACTATGAACAAATTGAAGAAGACACTCACAGGTGCCTCAGTAGTATTATTAATACTCGTAGGCTTTATTGCGTGTGACGATGAATTTAGTACAGTTGGAGGCGAGATTATTGAAAACAACAACTTTTCTACAAATCTTTTTGACGAAACAATTTTAACGGTTTCCAACAGACGTATAGCGCCAGTACAAACAAACGGTATGCCTACCTATCAATTAGGTAAAAATACAAATGATATTTATGGCGATGTAATGGCAAGTCTTACACTACAAGCAAATTTAATCACAGGAAATGAAAATCCTGAATTTGGAGAACTATCTCAGGAAGAAGAAGATGAAGATGCTACTGATTTAGATGAAGATGAACAAGTAACAAAAGTATACTTAAATATTCCATACTATAGTACAAGTACCATAGAAAGCGACGGAACTATTACAACGGCCGTTGATTCTATTTATGGAAATAGAGATGAAGCTTTTACTTTTACAGTAAAAGAATTCACATACTTTTTGAGAACTGTAGATGAAAATGGAGATTTGCAAGCGTATTACTCAGATGAAGACTTTTCAAGTTTTACTGGACAAACATTATTTCAAGATGATATTATCATTAATGAAGATGAAATTGAGGTTACTGAAATAGATAATGATACAGGCGAAGAAGTAGTTGTTGAAACATTATCACCAAGAATAAGAGTTGAACTTGATACACAGTTTTTCCAAGAAAGAATTATTAATAATGAAGGAAGTATAAAACTTTCTAACAATAACATATTTAGAGCAGAAGATTTATTTAGAGGATTGCAACTTACTATAGGGCAAGATTCAGACTTATTAATGATGCTCGATTTTCAAAATGCAAACATTGTTATTGAATATCAATATTGGAAGCTTGAAACACAAGGAAATGACGATCCGGATGATGATGATGTAATACTTCAAACAAGTTCTTATGCATTAGGATTATCTTCAGGAAATATCATTAACACTTTTACGCAACTAGAGCCGTTTCCAGATGTGGAAGCGTCAAACGACAATATATTTTTAAAAGGTGGACAAGGTTCAATGGCTGTTATAAATCTTTTTGGAGCCGATACAGACAACAATGGAATTGCTGATCAATTAGAAGAAATTAGAGAAGAAAACTGGATCATCAATGATGCAAATTTGGTGTTTTATATAAATGAAAATGAGCAAGGTGATGAACAAGATCCGCAACGAGTTTATTTATACAATATGGATGATAATATTCCATTGCGAGATTATAGCGTAGATGAAACGGTAAATGCAGTATCTCCAGGACTTTCTAAGGTTATACACGGAGGAATTTTAGAACGTGATGATGATGGTGATGGCGTTCAATACAAAATCAGAATTACAGAACATATCAATAACTTAATCAGAAACGACTCTACCAATGTAACACTTGGATTGGTTTCTTCTTCTGACATTCGTGTCATTACAAATGGACGTGAAAATACTGGAAGTTCTGAACAAGAATTTGTCCCAACAGTATCAAACATGAATCCATTCGGAACGGTGTTATATGGAAATACAGCTGCTTCACCAGCAGATAAACGATTAAGTTTAGAAATATTTTATTCAATCCCAGAAACCAATTAAATATCAATAAGTAAGAAAAAATTATGTGCGGAATTGTAGGTTATATAGGTCATAGAGAAGCGTATCCTGTAGTGTTGAAAGGATTAAAAAGACTTGAATACAGAGGATATGATAGTGCAGGTGTTGCTATTTACGATGGTAAAAATATTAAACTATCCAAAACAAAAGGAAAAGTAGCTGATTTAGAAACTCGTGTACAAGAAGAGATTTCTAATGAAGGTACATTAGCTATTGGACATACACGTTGGGCAACTCACGGAGAACCTAATGATGTAAACTCACATCCACACTATTCTAACTCAGGTGAATTGGTAATTATTCACAATGGAATCATTGAAAACTATGAGCCATTAAAGCAAGAGTTAATAAATAGAGGGTATACATTTCACTCAGATACTGACACTGAAGTATTAGTGAATTTAATTGAAGATGTAAAAAAGAACGAAAATGTAAAACTTGGTAAGGCAGTTCAAGTTGCTTTAAATCAAGTAGTTGGAGCGTATGCAATTGCTGTATTTGACAAGAAAAAGCCAGACGAAATTGTAGTAGCACGTTTAGGGAGTCCGTTAGTAATTGGAGTTGGAAAAGACGAATTCTTCATTGCTTCTGATGCGTCTCCATTTATAGAATACACAAACAATGCTATTTATCTTGAAGATGAGGAAATGGCAATTGTACGAAGAGGTAAAAAAGTAAAAGTGCGTAAAATTAAAGATGATTCTTTAGTTGATCCGTACGTACAAGAATTACAATTAAACTTAGAGCAAATTGAAAAAGGTGGTTACGATCACTTTATGCTAAAAGAAATATACGAGCAGCCAAGAGCAATCTTGGATACGTTTAGAGGAAGAATGTTAGCAAATGACGGCATCATTCGTATGGCTGGAGTTGATGACAACATTGAAAAATTCTTAAACGCAAACAGAATACTAATCGTTGCTTGTGGAACATCATGGCATGCAGGATTAGTAGCTGAATATGTATTTGAAAACCTAACAAGAATTCCTGTTGAGGTTGAATATGCTTCTGAATTTAGATACAGAAACCCAGTAATTACTGAAAATGATGTTGTAATTGCAATTTCTCAATCTGGAGAAACGGCAGATACAATGGCGGCTATAAAGCTTGCAAAAAGTAAAGGAGCCTTTGTATTTGGAGTATGTAACGTAGTTGGATCGTCAATTTCAAGAGAAACACATGCTGGTGCATACACACACGCTGGTCCAGAAATTGGAGTTGCTTCTACAAAAGCTTTCACAACACAAATTACAGTATTAACGTTAATCGCATTAAAACTAGCGCAGAAAAAAGGAACGATTTCTACATCAGAATTTCATCAGTATTTATCTGAAATGGACGCAATTCCTGCAAAAGTTGAAAAAACATTAACATCAGATAGCCATGTAAAAACGATTGCAAACATCTATAAAGATGCTACAAACTTCCTTTACTTGGGAAGAGGATACAACTTCCCTGTAGCGCTAGAAGGTGCATTAAAACTAAAGGAAATTTCATATATCCATGCAGAAGGATATCCAGCGGCAGAAATGAAGCACGGACCTATTGCATTAATTGATGAGCAAATGCCGGTAGTTGTTATTGCAACACGTAAAGGTCACTATGACAAGGTGGTAAGTAACATTCAAGAAATCAAATCTAGAAAAGGAAAAATTATTGCTGTAGTAATGCAAGGCGATAAATCAATAAAGAAAATAGCGGATTACGTTATTGAAATTCCTGAAACACTAGAATTGCTAACGCCTTTATTAACAACAATTCCGCTACAATTATTGTCGTATTATATTGCAGTTATGCGTGAGTGTAATGTAGACCAACCAAGAAACTTGGCAAAATCAGTTACAGTAGAATAAGTTTAAAATAATAACACTTTTTTTACAGATATCTCAAAAAAGTGTATATTGTTCTCATAATAACTAAACCAAAAAGACTTATGAGAACCTTTTTATCAATCTTAGCTATGTTGGTTTGTGTGGGTATGTTCGCACAAACCAGCGTCAGCGGAAAAGTTGTTGATAGCGGTAACCTTCCTATTCCTGGCGTAAATGTTGTCGTAGTAGGAACTTCCACAGGAACAGTTACTGACTTCGATGGTAATTTTAAATTAAGCGTAAACCAACCATTGCCTTTCAAAATTAAAGCAAGTAGTGTTGGGTTTGATACCGCTACAGTAGAAATTACAAAAAACAATCAAGAAGTAACAATTGTTCTTCAAGAAGGAACCGAATTAGACGAAATCGTTTTATCAGCCTCTAGAACACCAGAAAGAATACGGGAATCTCCTGTAACAGTAGAAAGAATGGACGCAAGAGCCATTAAAAACTCTTCTTCTCCAAGTTATTATGATGCCTTAGAAAACTTAAAAGGTGTAGATGTTAATACAAACAGTTTAACGTTCAAATCTGTAAACACTAGAGGTTTTGCTACATTTGCTAATACTCGATTTATGCAATTAGTAGACGGAATGGACAATTCTTCTCCTGCCTTAAACTTTGCTTTAGGAAACTTATTAGGAATGTCTGAGCTAGATGTGCAAACAGTAGAATTACTTCCAGGAGCTTCTTCTGCGTTATACGGAGCAAATGCCTTCAACGGAATAATGTTCATGCGTAGTAAAGATCCATACGAAAAACAAGGACTTAGTTTCTATGCAAAAACAGGAATGACTTCTTCGGAAAATGCAGGTGATAATAATTTTATTGATTTTGGAATAAGAGGTGCATATGCATTTAGTGATAAATTAGCTATAAAAGCATCGTTCTCATTCTTAAATGGTACAGAGTGGTTTGCAACAGATTATACCAACTATGATGCCGCTACAGGTGATGCCATTGCAGGAAACAGACAAACAGACCCAAACTTT
Source organism: Kordia sp. (assembly GCF_965283645.1). Classification (GTDB taxonomy): domain Bacteria; phylum Bacteroidota; class Bacteroidia; order Flavobacteriales; family Flavobacteriaceae; genus Kordia. The sequence continues at coordinate 3,716,662 of NZ_CBDIPG010000001.1, forward strand.
AACGGATTAAATATCTATGGAGATGAGGTTTCTACAACACTAAATTTTGATTCATTATCTGGTGCACCAGCAGGAACTTTTGGGTTGTCTGACGTATCAAGAACAGGATACGAAGAACGTGATTTAATGGATTATGATGCAGAGAGTGTAAAAATGGATTTAGCATTGCACTACAAACCTTTTGCTGATGACTTCACAATTATATGGAATTCTAAAGTTGGTAGAGGAAACACAATCTACCAAGGAGCAAACAGATACTCTATCAAGGATTTCTTTATGCAACAACACAAATTAGAAATTCGTAATAATAACTTCTTTATAAGAGGTTATGTAACTGCCGAAAAAGCTGGAAACTCATATGATACACGTTTTGCGGCAATCAATGTAAACAGACGATGGAAATCAGATCAACAATGGTTTACAGAATATGCTACAGGATATTTAGGAGCTATCACAGGAGCAATTCCAGGGGTAACACCAGGAAACCCTGATGCTGCACATGCGTTTGCAAGAGGATTAGCAGATACAGGTCGTTTTGAGCCAGGCACACCAGAATTCCGCGCAGCATTAAATGGAGTAACGGCTGACGGAGATTTACTCACAGGAGCTAAATTTATTGACAACACAAAACTATATCATTCAGATATAAACTATAACTTTTCACACTTAATTGACTTTGCTGACATTCAAGTTGGTGGATCATACCGTGAATATGTATTAAACTCTGAAGGAACCATCTTTACAGATTATGACGGACCAATTAGATATGACGAATATGGTGCATATGTACAAGTTCAGAAAAAATTTATGGAAGATAAAATGAAATTCACAGGATCTATTCGTTATGACAAAGCACAAAACTTTGACGGAAACGTTTCTCCAAGATTATCGTTAGTATTCTCTCCAGATGAAGCTAAAAAGCACAACTTTAGAGCGTCTTTCCAAACAGGTTTCCGTAATCCAACAACACAAGATCAATACATTGGTTTAGATGTTGGAAACGCAATCTTAGTAGGTTCGGCTCCTGATAACTTAGATCGTTACACAACACGACCAATTACAAATAACTTCCCAGCAGGATTAGAAGCATTCGGATTGGACAGAACCGTTACACTTTCAGGAAATGATGCATACAACAATTCATTCACACTAGCATCTTTTCAAGCGTTTGGAGCAAGTGCCGCGGCAGGAGCGCCAAATCCAGCATTACTACAACAAGCAAATGTGCAATTTGTAAAGCCAGAACAAGTATCTGCTTTTGAAGTTGGATACCGTGGAATTGTACTTGATAACATTGCAATAGATGTAAGTGCATACTACAACGCATACAAAGATTTCATTGCGAACAGAACAGTAATTGTTCCTAACTACGGTAATGTAAACTTATCTGATGTTACTGATTTAACGCCAGTAGGTGGAGCACCAACGCCAAATGCACTAATTGCGGCAGGTAATGGTGACTTTACGCCTTTCCAGTTATATTCTAACTCAAATGCAGACATCAATTCGTATGGTGTTGCAATTGGTGCAAATACGAAAGTATTTGGCGATTATGATTTTGGTGTAAACTATACGTATGCAAAACTTGATTTTGATCAGGCAAGCGATCCAGATTTTGAAACAAACTTCAACACGCCAGAGCATAAAGTAAAAGCGTCTTTTGGAAACAGAAATCTTTTCAAAAACTTCGGATTCAACATCAACTGGAGATGGAATGATGCTTTCTTATGGGAATCAACATTTGCTGACGGAACAGTATCAGCACGTTCATTAGTTGATTTTCAAATTAACTATCGTTACAAAAAGTCAACGTTCAAATTAGGAGCGGCAAACATTTTAGGGCACGAATACGTAAGTGCGCCAGGAGTTGGAACCATAGGTTCTCAATACTTCATCTCTTGGGTAATTAACTAAATAAAACATACTTTATAAAATGAAAATAGGCTACCAATTTGGTAGCCTATTTTTTTATATATAAAACAAATTGAGATTTATTCTATGGTATTAATTTCCTCCACCACACAAACATATAGTGATGAACGATTCTCTTACGAAACAATGTGGTTTTACAATTGCAGAAGGACACACAAAAATATTTGTAATATCTGTTCCTCCAACTAATTCATTATTGTCTAAGTTTGAGATTGCTTTCTTGTTTAAATTTAATGATTTAAGATTTCTTTTTTTCATAATATAAAATTGTAAGGTTAACTTTAAAAGTGAACTGAAATTGTCCACTCGTGTAAATGTTTATTACTAGTTTGTTGGAATAGTGCAAATACGTGGGTCACTTTCTCTTATGAAACAAATAGGTTTTACAATTGCAGAAGGACACACAAAAACATTTGTAGCACCTGTTCCTCCAACTAATCCGTTATTGTCTAAGTTTGAGATTGCTTTCTTGTTTAAATTTAATGATTTAAGATTTCTTTTTTTCATAATATAAAATTGTATAATTTAACTTTAAAAAGTGAACATTTAATGACACTCACTAGTGTGTCCATTCTTCGCGAAAGAATATTGTTTGAAAACATCGTTTTGCCTAGGAAACGATATTTTACTCGGTTTTAATGTGAAAAAAGGGAAATAGGTTTTTTGTATTTCAGTATTGAAATATTTAGGAAGTGAATCTTTTATATCTATATTAAAAAGAAAGAAAAACGTGCGTAAAAAAGTACGTGTACAGTGCGTTTGTCCATTTTTCGGTATAAAACAAAAGATCTCCATATCTTATAGTTCCGAAAAAACAGATTTGTTACCCAGTTTTGTTGACTTTTTTTTGAAAAGATTAAAACTTTAACTTTTGGAGTCTTGAATTTGTTTCCTTTTACGAATAAAAAAATAGACAATCAATACAATTAGTAGAACGCCAATTATAACAAAAACAATTGATGTAGTTGTATGTTGTTGTTCAAAAACAATTGGGCTAGTTTCTCCTAACACATAAAAACTTCCCCAATAAAAAGGCGCACTCGTAAAATAATTGGAATGGTGTAGAAAATCAATTTTTGCTTGTTGTAACGCTTTGTGTTTTGGCAATCCTGCTTTGATATGTGTATAAAAATAACCCATAAACTCAGGTGTTGTTTTATCTGAAATTTCCCATCTGCTCAATAGTAAACTTTTAGCGCCTGCATACTGAAATGCGTTTCCTAAACTCTGAATTCCTTCCGCTTTATTAATCTTGCCATTTCCAGTATTACACGCGCTCAAAACGACCAAACTAGCAGGAATATGTAAATTGTACACTTCATGTCCAAACAATTGATCGTCTTCATTCGTGCTTCCTTTAGAAAAATAAATCTTCAAATTATCCGAATTTTGATTGTCAATATCTCCGTGAAGTGCCAAATGTATAATCTTAAACTTGTCTGCATTTTGCTTAAAATTCATCTCATTGGCGCTCGTTCCATAAAAATAAGAACCTTCTAAAATCTTAGAAATTGCGTTAATTTCTTTGCGCGTTCCAGGCAAATCGATCTTAGAGTTTCGTACATCTGACAACATTGCTGCTGAAGTATTTTCGTGAATACTGTCTTTGCTTGTATATGAAAACGCAAGGCAATCGCTTTGTAAAGTACTGTCTTTCTTTTCGTTTTTTTCAAATAATAAACTTGCGGCATTAGCATAACTTATAGCATACTCATACAATAAATATGAAGGATTTTCATTGTTTTTAGAAGTTGTTGTCAACAGTAAATCGAACTGTAAATGCCAAAGCGATTCATCTGGAATAATAATCAATTCATTACCCACAAAACGATCTTTAATCGGAACCAATAATTGTTCATACAAATACAACGCGTTTTCTGTATACGTAGCATTATCTTTTGCAACAATACTCGTGTTAAATGCTATAATACGTTCGTCTACATCATCAATCTGTAATTTTTCTACATGAAATGTATGTTTCGAAATGATAAAAGCATACACGGTATTCTGATCTTTAAAAAATTCTAAAAGCGTTGTGCTGTCCGTTAGTTTTTCTTGAAGTGTTGCAAGTTCAATGACAGTATCTTCATACTTCATTTTATAATACTTTGGAAACTGAATTTCAATACTTTTTTCTAGCGAATCTTTTCGTTTCTGAACATCAAAAAATTTGCCTTCCAAAGTGTACAAGTTTGCAGTATCTGTTTCCTTTTTAGTGGATTTCATCAAAATTTTAGATTGCAAATCGGCAAGTTCATCATTAATATTCTTCTCTAATGTCAAAATAGCTGTGTGAAGATTGGTGTTACGTTTTGCTTCAGCTTTCTTCAATAATTCTCTTAAAACATATGCTTTGCTTTTTTCGGAAGCATAAAAAGTTGCGACTAACGAAACATTGGTTGTGTCCAATTCATGAAGCATTAAAGTTGTTTGTATATTTTTAGCATACACAGTTTTTACAGTTTCGGAAAACGTAATCTTATCTTGATGATTTTGTTTTGAGTTTCGAACCAAGTTGATAAAAGAAACAGCTTCTTTAAAAAACAGATTGCTTTTTGCTAAATATTCCTTTTTCTGTGTTTCTTCAAACAATAATAAGTGTATTTCTCCTTTTGTTTTAATGGTTTCGAGTAATAAAGTAGGATCTACATGATTTGCATATGGAAAACGCGTTTTCATGTGTATATTAGAGGAAAAATTATTTTCATACGCTTTTTCATTAAACAATAAAGCTTTGTCAAAATTCTTCATGGCGGCATGAATTTTCGCAATATTATTATAATTACGAATTGTATGTATGTTTTTCTCACCATGAATTTTCCGTCTAATTTCCAATGACTTTTCATTGTATACAAGTGCTTCTTCGTAGTTTTTAATAGTGTAATACACCTGTGAAAGATATTCATACAGATACGACACCATTACATAGTTTACTTTTGGTGCGCTCAAGGCAATATTCAATGCTTTTTTAAGATACGGAATGCCTTTTTCATCACCATAAATAGTTCCGAGTTGACTGTACGGAAAAAACATTTTTGGATGATTGGCGCCATAAAATTTAGTTCCTAAATCCAAGGTTTTTTTAGTGTGAAACAACGCTTTTTCTTTCAAACCTTTTCGTTGGTAAATAGTGCCAATATTGAAATGAATGCGCACTTGCTCGGCATGATTGTCAACTCCGTAATTGTGAATACTGACGCTTAGTGCTTTGTTGTAATACTCCAAACTTTCGTTAAATTCTTCTTTAACGGAGTAAATTAATCCGAAATTATTGTACACTTTTCCAAAATATGGATGATTGTTTTTATATACGTTTTGTGCTAACTGCGCTGTTTTTTCAAAAAAGGCAAGTGCGGCGTCATATTTACCCAAATCATAGTGTATAAAACCTTTTGTTTCGTAAATATTGGCATGTAGAATAGTGCGTTGTGGAGTTTCTTTTGCATCTATTGATAAAGCAGCAGCTAATTTTTCTAAGGCTTTTTCAAACTGTCTATTTCTATGAAAAGCAACACCAAGGTTGAAATATGATTCGGCTAGGAGAAGTTTTTCATCTTCAAAATAATCCAAACGAATTTGTAATGCATTTGTATGATTTGTAAGTGAAAGCTTCGGATTGCCAATTTTTCCTATCAATTGCCCAATATTATCCAATGCGTTTGCTTCTTCTCGTTTTCCTAATTCTCCTGCTTTTCTACTAAAATACAATGCTTTTTCTGCATATTGAAACGCTTCTTTTACTAGTGATTTGTAATTGCATGCTTGCGAAAGAGCATTGTAAGAAGCTGCTATGGTAACATTGTTAAGCGTGTTTTTTGAGAGCTTTAGTGCTTCCTGAAACGACAATGTGGCTTCGTCATAGGTTCCGTAAAACAACAACTCTTTTCCGTTTGCTAAAAAACTTGTTGCAATTGAATCTTTTTGTTGCGCATGTGTTGTTATAACAAAGAATATACAGATGAAATAGATGACGTTCTTCATTTATTTTTTAAATTTAATTTCTTCATCAGATTCAGAAGGTATCTTTATGTATAAGGAAGCTTTTTCATGATTATTTTGGTCTAAATACATCAAACCTTTATACCAATTTGAAATATCTGGCGCATAAGTTTGAAGACTATCTAATGTGGAAAATGCAGTTTCAGTTTGGTTCAATTTATACCTTGCTAAAGCGCGCATGAGCAACACATCTTTATACTGTTTGGTTGACATGTTATACTTTTCAAGAACAATTAAAATGCTATCATACTTTTTATATGTGTAAAAGTGTAGTGCTTTTTCCAAAGACATTTTAATTGCGTCTGACGGATTGCTTCGCAACGTAAAATCCAAACCAACATTTTTACGCCATGCATTTTCTGTTAAGCTTGCATAATCAATGTGATCATCTTTAGAAAAATACCAAACTATTGAACAGAAAACCACCAACAATGCCGCAATACGTGTGATAAATTTCAAAGTAAACCTACGATTTGATTTCTGTATTGCTGTTTGCTTTTCTTTATATTGTGTAATAGCGATTGTAATGTTTTCTTTCAATTCTTTTGTTTGAGAACTTTCAAGTATCTTTTTATAAGCTTCTACTCGAGCGTGTGAATCATTTGTAGCAAAACTCCAATAGGTTTCGCCCAAATACGCTAACAGTTGTTCTTCTAAAACTACTTGTTCTTTAAAAGAAATATCTGATTCCATTCTTGCCACAAAAGAAATATGTTCTTCTTTGGAAAGTGTATTTCGTAAAAAATGTTCAATCAATATATCGTCTTCCATCTTCATAAATCTTTTAAATTAGTATAGCGGCTATCTTTTTGAATCAATTCAATCAAACGTTTCTTGCACTTAAAAATACGTTGTCTCACTACATTTTCAGAAGTATAGCCAAATTTTTGTAGAATGTTATTATATGGTGTCTTTGCAAAAAATAATGTCAACAACTGTTTGCAATTATCAGAAAGTGATGCTAATTTTTCTGTAAACAAATCATACCGTTCTTGTTCAACAATGGCAAAAGCTGTTTGCGTATTGTCGTCGCTTAAATTTTCAATAACGTCAAGATCGTTTGTAGTTAACTTGGAAGCATTCAACTCGCGGCGCCATAAATTTTTACACACACTAAAAAAATAATATTCAAAAGAACCCGTAATCTCAAAAGCTTCTTTTCTGTACCGAACAATAAGTTGCAACAATGCTTTCTGAAAAATATCATCGGCGTCACCAACACGACCATTATTGCTTAGCACAAAACGCTCAATCTTAGGAAAAACTTCTTGATATAGTAAAATAATATCGTCTTGTTTTCCCTCTGAAAGTCTTTTTAAAAAAATAATTGGTTCATTCATCATATCGTAACTACACGCATGTATACATATAAATATAACGTTGCATTAAAAATGTTAGAATCAAATAAGTTGGGGGAAATACTAATAATTTGTTGTGTTGAATCACAATTTTGATGCTTGAAATATAGAAATAAATTTGCAGATGTTGTGTTGAGAAGATGCCAAATAAAAATCATTTTGGAAATTATGAACCACTTGTGACGTCAATAAATAGGTTCAGAAACAAAGGATTTTTCAGAATAATAAAAAAACATAGTGAAAAGACTACTTATTTTAATTAATAAAATATATCTTTGCACCGCGAAAAAAGGTCATGTTTTAGCATAAAATATGGAATCCATTTTTCAGTATTTAATAACCTAAACATTAAACACTTAAGTAATGTCAAAAGTTACAGGTAAAGTTGCACAAATTATAGGTCCTGTTGTTGATGTAGAATTCAGCGCTGGGAACGAACTTCCAAGAATTTACGATTCATTAGAAATAGCGAAAGCAGATGGTACAAAATTAGTACTTGAAGTACAATCACATATTGGTGAGAATACTGTTCGTACAATTTCTATGGATTCAACAGATGGTTTAAGTAGAGGAACAGACGTTGCTACTACTGGAAATCCAATCAAAATGCCTATTGGCGACGATGTATACGGTCGATTATTTAACGTTATCGGAGATGCAATCGATGGATTAGGAGAATTACCAAAAACAGGTGATGATGGATTATCTATCCACAGACAAGCACCAAAATTTGAAGACTTATCAACTTCTACAGAAGTTTTATTTACTGGTATTAAAGTAATTGATTTAATTGAGCCGTATGCAAAAGGTGGTAAAATTGGATTATTTGGTGGTGCCGGAGTAGGTAAAACAGTATTGATTCAGGAGTTAATTAATAATATCGCAAAAGGTCACGGTGGACTTTCAGTATTCGCAGGAGTAGGAGAAAGAACGCGTGAAGGAAATGACCTTTTACGTGAGATGTTAGAATCAGGAATTATCAAGTATGGTGATGATTTTATGCACTCAATGGAAGAAGGTGGATGGGATTTATCTAAAGTAGATAAAGACATCATGAAAGAATCGAAAGCGACATTCGTTTTCGGACAAATGAATGAGCCTCCTGGAGCACGTGCACGTGTTGCCTTATCAGGATTAACAATTGCAGAATATTTCCGTGATGGAGCAGGAGACGGACAAGGGAAAGATGTACTTTTCTTCGTTGATAACATCTTCCGTTTTACACAAGCAGGTTCTGAAGTATCAGCACTTCTTGGACGTATGCCATCAGCGGTAGGATACCAACCAACATTAGCAACTGAAATGGGTGCAATGCAGGAACGTATTACTTCCACTAAAAAAGGATCAATTACATCTGTACAAGCGGTTTACGTACCTGCGGATGATTTAACGGATCCAGCACCAGCAACAACGTTTGCGCATTTAGATGCAACAACAGTATTATCTCGTAAAATTGCTGAACTTGGTATTTACCCAGCGGTAGATCCATTAGATTCTACATCAAGAATCTTAACAGCAGAAATCTTAGGAGATGAGCACTATGATTGTGCACAACGTGTAAAAGAGTTACTACAACGTTACAAAGAATTACAAGATATTATTGCAATTTTAGGTATGGAAGAATTATCTGAAGAAGATAAAATGGCAGTAGGTAGAGCAAGACGTGTACAACGTTTCTTATCACAGCCTTTCCACGTAGCAGAGCAATTTACAGGTCTTAAAGGTGTATTAGTAGACATTAAGGAAACGATCAAAGGATTCAACATGATTATGGATGGAGAATTAGATCACTTACCAGAAGCTGCTTTTAACTTAAAAGGAACAATCGAAGAAGCGATTGAAGCTGGAGAGAAAATGCAAGCGGAAGCTTAAGTCGAAGAAGCAATGCTGCATTTAATTTCAGCATCTCTTAAATTGAAGCCAGAATAAACATTAAAAAGACCCTGAAATAAATTCAGGGTAGTTAAACAAGTTTAACTATGTATTTAGAAATAGTATCACCAGAAGCGACTTTATTTAGTTCAGAAGTAGATTCTGTAGCAGTTCCAGGAATTAATGGAGAATTTCAGATGCTAAACGGTCACGCACCAATAGTATCACTATTAAAAGAAGGAATCGTTAAAATTCATACGCACACGCAAAGTCATTTAGAATTAGATGATTTACACGGACGTATAGTTCCTCACTATGATGATGATAAAATCCTAACGATAAACATCAGCTCTGGAACTATTGAAATGAAAGACAACAGAGTAATTGTACTTGCAGATTAATTTTCTAATTTCAAGTCAAAACATACAAAAGCATCAAACTATCAAGTTTGGTGCTTTTTTTATAAAACTCAATTTTTGAGAAGTCTTCAAGCGAACTCAAAATTGTAGGTTGAACTAATTTCGCCGAAAAGCCAATAACAATATCATTACGAGAAATTTATAATTCCGAAATAATCTGTAAATCAATAATTTAAACTTTACAAATTGCTTCATTCCATTTGCAATGATAACTTTTTAGACAACTTTCTTTAATTTAATATTCTTGAAAAGTTACATCTAAATAAATTTCTCCTTATTTTAGTTTTAAAGCGAAATATTTACATGTAAAATCTCTGATTCCTATCAAAGGAACTAAATGTTAAGATTAAACTTTATGAAAAAATGGTCAAAACGAATTGGATTACTACTGATTATTACACTAGTTGGAATCATTTGTTGTAACGCATATGTAGAAATTAGTGCCAAAGGTAAAACGTTCAACACAACGGCTGACATTCCTGTACATAAAGTTGGTTTGCTCTTAGGAACTGGAAAATATTTAAGCAACGGAAATGTCAATCTATTCTATACATACAGAATCAACGCGGCTGTCAAATTATATAAAGCTAAAAAAGTTCGCTACATTTTAGTAAGTGGTGATAACGGAAGTAAAGCCTATGATGAACCAACAACATTCAAAGAAGATTTAGTAGCCGCAGGAATTCCTGAATCACAAATTATTTTAGACTACGCAGGCTTCAGAACATTAGATTCTGTAGTTAGAAGCAAAGAAATATTTCAGCAAGAAAACATTACGATCATTTCGCAACAATTTCATAATGAACGCGCCATTGCTATTGCAAAAGCCAAAGGAATCAACGCGGTAGGATTCAATGCAAAAAATGTTGGTGGTAGAAGTGGTTTCAAAATAAAAGTTAGAGAAATGCTTGCGCGAGTTGCTATGTGTCTTGATTTAGTTATCGGGAAACAACCTAAATTTTTGGGTGATAAAATCACAATTCCGAAATAATACCAGATCAATTACAATTCCTAAAAAATTTCCGCAGATAATCAGTATTTTTATACCATGAAAGATGAAGTCATCATATCACAAGGAAAAAGATCACTTTGGCATAATAGTATAGCCGCATTCCTATATACTGTTGTAATTGGTTGTATTTTGCTTTTCTTTTTTGGGTTAGAATTTTCTTTCGATAGAAAATATGTAATACGGCAAATGGATTACCTACAACTAGGATCTTTGGCACTATTTGCCGCTTTTTACTATTCTGTAATTCAAGCCTACTATTTCGATTTCAAAAACAATTTGTTTAAGCATGAACGTTCATTTTTGTGGTTCAAACTTGGAAAATGGAATCCATTACCAGAGCTTGAATACATTTCTGTATTTCAAAAAGAAGAAGGTGTTTTCGAAATCAACTTATGGTATGTTGGAAACAAACATTTCAAAATATATCACATGTTTGATGAGCAAGAAGCAATGGAAACGGGCAAACAACTAGCCACATCTTTACGAATAGACTTATTAGACGCTACAGTTGCCAACGATTCAAAATGGGTTGAACTATGAAAACGCCCAAAAAACTACAAGCGAAACTTCAAGAACGAACTCAAAAAAATACGTTGCGAAGGCTTTCAACTGAAAAAAAGACAATCGACTTTTCTTCAAACGATTACCTAGGTTTTGCCAAATCTGAAACAATTTTCAACAAAACGCATCAATTCTTAGTTGATCGAAATCTACAACAAAACGGCGCAACAGGTTCACGTTTACTTTCGGGAAACTCTAAACTATACGAAGAAGTAGAAGCGCACATATGTACATTTCACAACAGTGAAGCAGCGTTACTATTCAATTCTGGATACGACGCAAATATTGGCTTCTTTTCGTCAGTTCCACAACGTGGAGACGCAATCTTTTATGATGAATACATTCACGCGTCCATTCGTGATGGAATCAACATGAGCAATGCCAAATCATACAAATTCAAACACAATGATTTAGACGATTTAGCAAAAAAAATAAACAATAGTTCACAAAAACTTAGTACGTTAAATCAGGACATATACATTGTTACAGAATCTGTATTTTCCATGGATGGAGATTCGCCAAACTTACAAGAATTGATAACATTTTGTAACAAAAATAATTATTATCTCGTTGTAGATGAGGCACATGCATTAGGTGTTTTTGGAACTCATGGAGAAGGCTTATTGCAAAAATTAGGTGTAGAACAAGAAGTCTTTGCCAGAATATACACGTTTGGAAAAGCATTAGGTTGTCATGGAGCTGTAATTTTAGGAAGTAACGAATTAAGAACATACCTAGTTAACTTTGCAAGAAGCTTTGTGTACACCACAGGATTATCGCCACATGCTGTTGCAACCATCAAAATTGCGTATAATGAACTCGCAGAAACAATCGCTACAAAGCAGTTAAAAGATACAATTGCTACATTCAAGCAAGCAACACAGCAATTAAAATTTATACCCAGCAATTCAGCAATTCATTGTTACATTATATCAGGAAATAAAAACGTAAAAAAAGCAGCGACGCAATTGCAATCAAAAGGATTTGATGTAAAACCAATAGTGTCGCCCACAATTCCAGAAGGAAAAGAGCGTTTGCGGTTTTGTTTGCATGCGTACAACTCAACAGAAGAAATTGAAGAAATGATCAACACACTCACAAGTGTACATTAAAACAATACTAATACTATGGAGAACAGTTTTTACACAATAGCGGCTTTTGATTACACGGCAGAAGCGCAAGTAATGAAGGGGAAATTCATGTCGCAAGGTATTGAGGTTTTTCTAAAAGATGAACACACGCTGGATGCCGATCCGTTAATCAGTCATGCAATTGGTGGTGTAAAATTGCAAGTGCATATCAAAGACAAAGAGGAAGCAATGGCTTTGTATAATGAACTCCGTGAGTATGAAGTTGACAGGCAAGGAAATAGACTCACATGTCCAAACTGCAAAGAAAATAGAGTTTTAATTGCGCCACCACTAAAAAAATTCCTCTATCTACTATTTCCATTTTTCGAACCAACACGATATTTGTGTGGCGATTGTGGAGAAATATTTAAACCTAAACAAAACTAATGCAACAAAAAATATTTGTCACAGGAATTTCTACAGAAGTAGGAAAAACAGTTGCTTCGGCAATCTTAGTTGAAGCGTTAGAAGCCGATTACTGGAAACCGATACAAGCTGGTGATTTGGACAATTCGGACAGTCATAAAATTGAACGATATATTGCTAACTCAAAAACGAAAATTCATAAAAATAGTTATGCGCTCAATACGCCAATGAGTCCGCACGCTTCCGCAGCAATAGACAATGTAACAATTAATATCAACGAAATTAAAGAACCAAAAACGAAGCGTCACCTTGTTATAGAAGGTGCTGGCGGAATTTTAGTGCCTGTAAACAATGAACAAACAATTTTAGATATTATAAAGCCTGAATATCATGTAATTGTGGTTTCGCGACACTATTTGGGAAGTATCAATCATACATTATTAACCGTAAATTTACTCAAAGAAAAAGGATTTAAAGTTTCGATTATTTTTAGTGGAAACGAGCATCCAACCACAGAAGCTATCATCAAAAAAACGACCAATGTTCCTGTCATTGGACGCATTGAAGAAGAACCTTATTTTGATCAAAATGTCATTCGCGAATACGCGGAATCATTCAAAGAAAAACTAGCATGAGTTTACAAGAAAGAGATAAAAAACACCTTTGGCATCCGCTAACGCAACACAAATCGCATCCAAATCATATCGCCATTACAAAAGCAAAAGGCGCTGTATTATACGACGAAAACGGAAACGAATACATTGATGGAATTGCTTCTTGGTACACTTGCATGTACGGACATTGTAATGCATATATCATTGAAAAAGTGCAACAACAAATGCAAACGTTAGATCATGTGGTCTTTACAGGATTTACCCATGAACCAGCAGTTGAACTCTCGGAAAAACTCATCGACATTTTACCTGAAAATCAAGAAAAACTATTCTTTTCAGACAATGGTTCTACAGCAATTGATGTCGGAATTAAAATGGCGTTGCAATATCATTTCAATCAAAATGAAAAACGCACAAAAATTATTGCTTTAGAAAATGGTTTTCATGGGGATACCTTTGGCGCAATGTCAGTTTCTGGATTATCTGTGTACAACGGACCGTTTGAAGAATTTTTTATTGATGTCGCTCGAATTCCTGTTCCGAATGCTGAAAACATTGAAGAAGTAAAAGCGCTTTTTACAAAATTGATTACCGAACATAAAGTTGCCGGATTTGTATATGAACCCTTAGTGCAAGGAGCCGCTGCAATGCAAATGCACGAAGCTGAGTATATTAATGAAATTCTAAAAATTGCACAAGTACATAATGTTGTTACCATTGCAGACGAAGTAATGACAGGTTTTGGGAAAACGGGCAAAAATTTTGCTTCAGAATACATAGAAACCAAACCAGATATTATTTGCTTATCCAAGGCGTTAGCTGCCGGAATGGTGCCAATGGCAATTACGAGTTGCAGTCAAAAAATATACAATGCTTTTTATGCCGATGATATGAAAAAAGGCTTCTTTCACGGACATACCTATTCTGGAAATCCTGTGGCGTGTAGTGCCGCTATAGCGGGAATTGACTTGTTGCTATCGGAAGCTATTCAAAACAACATGAAACGAATTGAAGCTTCACACCAAGTGTTTGATCAAGAAATAAAAAAACATCCGAAAGTAGGTTCAACACGACAACTTGGGCAAATTTTCGCATTGGATTTAAACATACAAATGGAACGTTACGGAAACTTACGTGACAAACTATTTAACTCTTTTATGAGCAAAGGTGTTTGTTTGCGTCCGTTGGGAAATACCATTTACATATTAGCACCTTACATTACCACAGACGCGCAATTGAAACAAATTTATACTTCCATAAGAGAAACATTGGATGAACTTTAAAAAATCACTCTAACAAGTTGAGACTATCTTTACTTGTAGTAAAATACACCTTCATTTTACTATAAGACCATTCACTATTATTTTTTGTGCCAATTACATGTAGCATGGCTTCGCCTTTTGGCCCTTTTAGCGGAATACTAATATCTGCGTCACTAGCACTATTTGAAATAGAAATCTGTCCTTGAATCAATGCAGATTGTTCAATAGGTTCGCCCAATTGTTCAATAACATAGCTGTTATTTGTTGCAGCTTCAAACGCATCAACATACGGAGTAGATTCTTTCAACATAGAAGTTACCGTAAAAAACATGGCTACAATAAAAATAACAAACACTACAATGAGCGTTAAACAACCAGTTGGTACAAACCATTTCCAGTTGCGTTGCCACCAATTCTTTCTAGGTTCGTGTAAAGTATCGTGTTGATCCATGTGTTTGTTTTTAAGGTTCTATTTATAAGTTCTAAAATACAGAAAAAGTTACAAGCTGTACTGTTTGACAATCTTAAATATATAAATTTCTTTACAAGAAAGAGCTTTTCAAATGTTAGCAAATCATATGATTTCTTACGATATTAGCAATCTCAATAAAAACGACTATGATGCAGGAATGTATTTCTATAACAGGTTTGGGTTCCATATCTCCACTAGGAACCTCAGCTATAGAAATTTGGGAAAACTATACAAAATCATCTCATTGCTTTAGTAAAGAAAATGATGATGAATATACGGCGGCACTTTCTGAAAAAACAAAGGAAGAAGTTGAACGTTTAAAAAGTTCTAACACAAAATATAAAAACTTAGACAATAGTGTTTTATATGCGATAATTGCTGCGCGAAATGCTGTAAAAAATGCCAATTGGAATACAGAAAGCGACTTTGGAATCAACATAGGTTCATCTAGAGGTGCAACAGCATTATTTGAAAAATATCATGAAGACTTCTTAAAAAACAAGCAAGCACAAACCCTAAGTTCGCCAACTACAACACTAGGAAATATTTCATCTTGGGTTGGGCACGATTTGCAAACAAGTGGTCCACAAATATCACATTCCATAACGTGTTCTACAGCATTACATGCATTGCTTAACGGAATTGCTTGGATACAAGCGGGCATGGCAACAAAATTTTTAGTTGGCGGAAGTGAAGCGCCATTAACGCCTTTTACCATTGCACAAATGAAAGCATTACACATTTATGCAAAAAAACAAGCGACATATCCGTGTTTATCGCTCGACTTAGAAAAAAAGCAAAATACCATGATTTTGGGTGAAGGTGCCGCGGCAATATGTTTAGAAAAAGGAGAACACGCCAATGCTTTAGCAAAAATACGAGGAATAGGATATGCAACGGAAATTCTAAAACACAATACTTCTATTTCGGCAGATGGTGCATGTTTTGAAAAATCGATGCGGATGGCTTTAGGGAAGTATTTACCAGAAGAAATAGACGCGATAGTACTGCACGCGCCAGGTACAATAAAAGGTGATTTAGCCGAATTCAATGCAATAAAAAAAATATTTTGTAACAAAATGCCAAATCTCACTACGAATAAATGGAAGATTGGTCACACATTTGGTGCTTCAGGAATGTTAAGTGTAGAACTCGCAATACTTATGATACAACATAAAAAATTCATTTCTATTCCTTATATTGACCATGTAAAACCACCAAAACCACTAAAAAATATCTTGGTAAATGCGGTTGGTTTTGGAGGAAATGCCGTTTCTGTATTGCTAACACGAGACTGATTTCAATAAAAACAGTAACAATTAAAAACTTTTAACTATGGGAGAGTGGTTTTCAACATTGACATATTTTGAGCAATTCTACTGGGTTATTGCAGGAATTTCATCTACAATCTTTGTATTTGTACTTATCACTACATTTTTAGTCGGTGATGCAGATGGCGTTGATGGTGATGTAGATGCTGAAATAGAAGCTGACACAGGTATCGATTTTCAATTCTTTTCGTTCAAAAACTTAGTAGCTTTCTTTACTATTTTTAGTTGGGCAGGAATTTCTGCTATGGATGCAGGCTATGGAAAAGGCGTTACACTCATAATATCCATTATTGCAGGACTCATCATGATGTTTATCATGGCTTCCTTAATTTACTACATTAGTAAATTGGTCAGTAGCGGAACACTCAAACTTGAAAATGCTATTGGAAATGTTGGAGAAGTATACCTAACTATTGGTGCCAATCGTTCCAAAGTAGGGAAAGTTCATGTCACTGTTCAAGGAGCTTTGCGCGAATTGGATGCGTTGGCAGACAGTGCAGAAACACTAAAAACAGGAACCATGGTAAAAGTAAAAGAAATTACAGGAACCGGAATATTAATCGTACAACCATTAAATCATCAAATATATGACACACCTATTATTGCAAACCGATAGTGGAAATCCACTTGCAGGCGCATCTTCATTAATCCTATTTGTCTTTGCAGGTCTTTTTATCTTTATCTTAATCACGGTATTTATCCGTAGATACAAACGTTGTCCTTCGGATAGAATCTTAGTCGTATACGGAAAAGTAGGTGGCGGACAATCGGCCAAATGTATTCATGGTGGCGCGGCATTTATTATTCCAGTTATTCAAGATTATGAATTTCTAGATTTAACGCCAATTTCAATAGAAGTAAACTTAGTAAATGCTTTAAGTAAGCAAAATATTCGTGTAAACGTACCTTCACGATTTACTATTGGTATCTCTACAGAACCAGGCATTATGCAAAATGCGGCAGAACGTTTATTAGGATTAGGTCAAAACGAAATTCAAGAACTAGCACAAGAAATTATTTTCGGTCAGTTACGTTTAGTAGTAGCTTCAATGGATATTGAGGAAATTAACAATGACCGAGATAAATTCTTAACAAATATTTCTGATAGTGTCGAATCAGAATTAAAGAAAGTAGGTTTAAAATTAATCAACGTAAACATTACGGATATCGTTGACGAATCTGGATATATTGAAGCACTCGGTAAAGAAGCGGCGGCACATGCAATTAACGCGGCTCGTAAATCGGTTGCAGAGAAAAACAGAGATGGTTCTATTGGTGAAGCAAATGCAGTACAAGACGAAAGATCACAAGTTGCTGCGGCAAACGCACAAGCCGTAGAAGGAGAAAATACCGCAAAAATTGCCGTAGCAAACTCAGACTCTAAAAGAAGACAACGTGAAGCAGAAGCAGAACGTGTGGCAATTGCATCTGAAAAAGTACAATCGGCAAAAGCTCTAGAAGAATCATATGCAGCAGAACGTGAAGCGGAAGTTGCAAGAGCTGAAAGAGAACGATCTTCTCAAATGGCAGATATTATTGTTCCTGCGGAAATTGACAAAAAGAAAGTTGAAATTGATGCAGAAGCAGAAGCAGAACGCATCCGTAGAAAAGCAAAAGGAGAAGCAGATGCCATCCTATTTAAAGCACAAGCAGAAGCACAAGGTCAGTTTGAAGTATTAACCAAGCAGGCATCTGGTTTAGAGCAAATTGTAAAAGCGGCAGGTGATAGTGCAAAAGATGCGGTATTGCTATTAGTAGCTGATAAATTACCAGAATTGGTAAAAACACAAGCAGAAGCAATTAAAAATATTAAAATTGATAAAGTTACCGTTTGGGAAAATGGCGGCGGAAAAGATGGTAAAACATCTACATCAAACTTCATTTCAGGGATGTACAAAGCAGTTCCACCATTACAGGAAATGTTTAACATGGCAGGTATGGAGTTGCCAGAATACCTAAAAGGAAAAGATGTAACGAAAGAACTTCCAACTTCTGACGGAACGACATCAACGGAAACTGAAGAAAAATAAAACTTCATTACATAAAAAAATCCGCCATCGTGCGGATTTTTTTTATACAATTCAATATTTCTTTAATCAAAAACGTAGTATACATCATTTATAAAATGCCTTTATGAGTAATGACAAAATAGAATTCAAGCGAAAACCTCCAATCATAAAAACTATTTTTGGGGTTTTTATTTTTTCTATTGGAGCACTTTCAATACTTGTAGGCGGCTATTATGGATTTATAGTTTGTGGGATTTCCGTATTTTTTCTACACAAGGATGGAACCGAGATTGATCTAAAAATAGAAAAATACAGAACATTTATTGAAGTCTTAGGATTTCGATTTGGAAAATGGGAAGATTTACCTGAAATAGAATATGTTTCAGTATTTAGTACAACAGAAACAATAACTGTACGTTCTAGAACTGCGGAAGCAAATGTAAAAAGTGATGTTATAGTATTGAACTTATTTTACAATGGAAATCATCGCATCAAAGCATACACAACAAAAAACAAAGAAGACGCCTTCAAAGTAGCAAAACAAATGGCCGAAGTATTAAAAATTGATATTTTAGACGCAACAGAAGGAGAATCTAAATGGTTATAACTATTTTTGTCATCAAACTAACTTTTTTATGAACAACATTCGACACAATTGGACTAAAGAAGAAATCATAGCTATCTATAACAAGCCAATGATGGAATTGTTATACGAAGCCGCTACTGTGCACAGGTTACATCACGATCCAAACACAGTGCAAGTGTCTACATTACTCTCTATAAAAACTGGCGGATGCCCTGAAGATTGTGGCTATTGTCCACAAGCGGCACGTTACCACACAGATATTGAAGGAAACGATTTAATGTCGGTTTCACAGGTAAAAGCTCAAGCATTGCGCGCAAAATCATCAGGAAGCTCACGTGTATGTATGGGAGCCGCTTGGCGAAATGTAAAAGACGGACCAGAATTTGATCAAGTATTAGAAATGGTACGTACAATCAATAAACTAGATATGGAAGTTTGTTGTACCTTAGGAATGGTGACGGAAAATCAGGCAAAACGTTTGGCGGAAGCTGGATTATACGCATACAATCACAACTTAGACTCTTCAGAAGAATACTATAAAGAAGTAATCTCAACACGTGGATATGAAGATCGTTTAGAAACGATTGACAATGTTCGAAAAACAAATGTAACCGTTTGTAGTGGTGGAATTATTGGAATGGGAGAATCAGTAGCAGACAGAGCCGGAATGGTGGTTGCATTAGCTACACTAAATCCACAACCAGAATCTGTACCAATCAATGCATTAGTTGCTGTTGATGGAACGCCATTAGAAGATGAAAAACCCGTAGAAATTTGGGAAATGATTCGTATGGTAGCAACAACCAGAATTGTAATGCCCGAAACGCAAGTACGTTTATCCGCAGGAAGAACTAGCATGAGTAGAGAAGGACAAGCTATGTGTTTCTTTGCAGGTGCAAACTCAATATTTGCTGGAGACAAATTGCTAACAACGCCGAACCCAGATGTAAATGAAGACATGAAAATGTTTGAAATGTTAGGGTTAAATCCTCAAAAACCATTTACCAAAAAAGTACAACCGCAAACGGTAGAAGCTAAAGACTCTGAATATGAATCGTTAGGTGAAAAGCCAAAATGGTCAAGACCTGACCATAAAATTGATCGAAATGAACAAGCAAAAGAAAAAATGAAAGCGGCGGTATTAGAAAAAAAACAATAAAGAGTACCAAAATAGTAACATAAAAAGGGCTCAGAAATGAGCTCTTTTTTTAGCTTTAAAATATTTTTTCATAACAATTTATTAACTTAGCTAGAATAAACGTTAGAATTTTGAATTTGAATCTGCAAGAAATTCCAAGGGTTAAAACAATTACCAAAGAAGACTTTATCAAAAATTACTTTAAACCACAAAAACCTGTGGTTATAGAGAATTTTATTGAAGATTGGCCTGCGTATCAAAAATGGAGTTTAGACTACATGAAAGAAATTGCGGGCGACAAAGAAGTGCCTTTGTATGATGATAGACCTGTAGATTACAAAGACGGTTTTAACGAGCCGCACGCAAAAATGAAAATGGCTGCGTATGTAGATTTACTCAAAACTGCACCTACAAAATACCGTATCTTTCTTTGGAATATACTAAAAGAAGTACCGTCACTTCAAAATGATTTCTCATATCCAGATTTTGGTCTAAAACTAATGAAATCGTTGCCAATGTTGTTTTTTGGAGGAACCGATTCGCATACATTTATGCACTATGATATTGACTTGGCAAACATATTTCACTTTCACTTTGAAGGAAAAAAACAATGCATTCTATTTGATCAAAAACAAAACGACTTTATATATAAAATTCCACATTCATTAATCGTTCGTGAAGACATTGATTTCTCGAATCCCAACTTTAAAAAATGGCCTGCGTTGCAGAAAGCGAAAGGCTATATTACAGAATTAGAGCATGGAAATATACTATACATGCCTGAAGGATATTGGCATTATATGAAATACATAACGCCAGGTTTTTCAATGAGTTTACGATCAATTGCTAAAAACCCAAAAAACTTAGGGAAAGCAGTTTACAACTTATTTGTAATGCGAAACTATGACAACATGATGCGAAGAATGAAAGGTCAAAAGTGGATTGATTGGAAAAATGAACAAGCTATTTTGAGAACGCATAGAAAAAACAAAATATTTTGAAACCTTGGAGAAAATTTATAAAAAGTCATTTGGTTTTAATTTTCTCTCAAAAACAAAATGGAATTTACTTTACGAGTTCATTAATCTTCTCATACACCAAGTGTGATTCCCAACCTCTATAAAACAAATAATCGGCAATTTTTTTCTTTCGCTTAAACGAATTTGTCTCTTTCACAGCATTCGCACGCTTTCTAGCAAGTTCATCCAACGTATTCAAATAATCAGTTTCATCAATTTCTTTCAATGCGGAATCAATATTGTACTTAGAAATATGACGAAGTTTTAACTCTCTTACAATGCGCAAACGTCCCCATTTCTTAATCCGAAACTTGCCGCGCGCAAAACTTTTTGAAAAGCGTTCTTCATTCAAAAAATTATCTTGAATCAATTCAGAAACAATCAAATCAATTGCTTTCGGGATCATATGCATCTGCTTCAACTTATCCACAACTTCTTTATGACATCGATCTTGATAAGCACAATACTGCTGTAGTTTTTGGGTAGCTTCCTTAAGAGAATAAGATTTGTTTTCCATCGAGTTTACAAAAGAATAACTATTTGTTGATAGAAACAAATTTTCAGGTTCTTGATAATTAATCTTTTATCCGTTATATTAGTAGGCTTTAAAAAATGTAACGGTATGAAAAAAAAAATAACAACCCTAGTTTGCTTTTTTCTAATGTGTTTTGTTGGATACAGTCAAATATTGACTTTTGAATTCAATGGATTAGTAGGAAATGAAGCTTCAGCAACATCCAACTCAAATGACGCTAACTTATCAAATTCAACCATAACAAGAGGAAGTGGACTAACAGCTTCTAACAACGGAAATAGATTTAATGCCACTTCTTGGGCATCAACAAGCATTGCAAATGCAATTTCTGGAAACGACTACATGGAATTTACCATAACACCAAATATAGGTTTTGAATTTAGTGTCACAACAATGGTTTTTAATGTACAACGTTCTAATACTGGACTTCGTGGAATTGCTTTGCGAAGCTCCATTGATAGCTATGCTGCAAATATTGATACAGAAATGGCTATTGCCGATAATACAAGTGTACAAACGATTACATTCACGGTAAATCAAACAGGAAATACGGCTGCTGTAACGTATAGAATATATGGTTGGGCAGAAGGTGGAGCTGGATCTGGAGGATTTGAAGGTACTGGAGATGATATTACTGTAAATGGTACAGTAGTTTCTTCATGTACTGACGCTATGAATTTTACCAACGTACAATTCCCAACAACATCACAAACCATTACTTTTGGTGATAATTTTACGGTTTTCGCTCAAGGATACGAACCTGGAGTTACCGAAGCGGCAGGCGCTGGAACAGGTGTAGAAGCTTGGATTGGGTACAATACTATAAACAATGACCCAAGTGTAGACGCAGGCTGGACTTGGATTCCTGCAACATTTAACGTGCAAGCTGGAAATAATGATGAATTCAGTGCCGAAATTGGCTCTGGTTTAGCAACAGGAACTCACTATTACGCAAGTCGTTTTAGACTCAACAATTGCCTATTTACCTATGGAGGTTCTGGAGGTGATTGGAATAACGATTCTATTCAACTTACCGTAAATCCAGATATTGCCGATTTTTGTAATGTAGATTTTCCAAAAACAGCTACAACAACAGAAGGCGACACATTTAATGTATATGCACATGTGTATGAACCAGGAATTACAGATGCCGCCGGACAAGGCGCTAATGTAGAAGCTTGGATTGGGTACAACACAACTGACAATGATCCAAGTGTTGGAGCTGGTTGGACATGGGTAGCTGCTACATACGATACAGATGTTGGAAACAATGATCAATATACAGCAGAAATTGGCTCTGCAAGAACACCAGGAACATATTACTATGCATCACGTTTTAGAATAAACGGTAGCGATTTTACCTATGGAGGAATCTTAGCAGACAACATGGGGAATTTTTGGGATGCTGTCACATACAATTCAGGGATCTTAACGGTGAATGCACCACCAACGGCAAATGTTGTCATTACTGAAATCATGTACAACTCTACTGGTACAGATGATGAATGGGTAGAAATATGTAATAACTCTGGAAGTACACAAAGTTTAAGTTTATACACATTAGATGCTAACGGCTCCACGTTATATACGTTTTCGGGAGGACAAACCATTGCTGATGGCACATGTATTACCATTGGTGTTGGAAGTAATGGAGATGGAAACTTCAATCCAGGATGTAATTTTACACCAGATTTTGGCTTGAATGGAAGCATAAACAACTCAAACAACTTAGCAAACACAACGCGAACCATTACGCTATTTGCTGCTGACGGAACAACGGTAGCTGATGCAGTAACCTACGATAATGGAGATGGCGCTGACGGAAACGGAAGTTCGCTACATGTGACAGATATTACAATGGATAACTCTGATACAGGAACCAACTGGCAAGAAGTTACCGATGGTGGTTCGCCAGGAACAAATTCGTTAGTATCACCTTGTGCAACTACAGAAGTAGCATTTGTAGCAACAAGCTCAACACTAGCTGAAGATGGTTTATTTATAGATGTCTGTGTAGCAATTACAAATCCAAGTGGTTCAACAGCAACCACCGTTGAAATTGCCCTCGATGGCGCAAGTACAGCAACCAACGGAACAGATTACGACGATGGCGCAGGAATACCTGCGGCGATCTCATTTCCAGTGACACTTACATTTCCTGCAGGATCGACAGCAAATCAATGTTTAACAATATTTATATCTAACGATGACGCGGTTGTAGAACCAAGTGAAACGGTGATTCTAAACTTACAAAATGTTGCAGGTGGAACAACAGCGGCTATCGGAACAAATACAACACATACACTTACCATTACGGATAATGATGGCGCTGGTTCTAGTGATATTATGATTACACAATATTACGAAGGTACAATGACCAACAAATGGATTGAAGTAAAAAATATAAGTGGTGCAATAATTCCAGCAAATACCTATTACATTGTTGTATTAAATAATGCAGATGCAGATACTCCAGCTACGGCAGATCCGTCAGATAGTGGTTCATTATCATTCAATAATAATGTGTTAATTTCAACAGACATGGCTATTGATGAAGTCAGAAGATACAAACACGATACAGCTGTATTGCCAGCATATGCTTCTCCTGGAGAAACTGGATATGACGGAAATCCTACCACCGAATTCCCATCAAGCGCAAGCTTATTTAATGGAGATGATTTGGTAATTATTACCACAACAGTTGATAGTAATTCATGGGCAAATAGAGTAGATGTAATTGGTGATGGAACTTCTTGGGGATTGAATAGAACTTTTGTAAGAAACTCGTGTGTATCATCAGGGCCATCTGTTATTTGGAGCCCAGGTGATTGGGTAGAGTTTACAAATTCTGAAGTAGAAAATGCAGTTGTAGGAACAAATCCATACTTAGGTGAACATGAAGAAGGAGTTACCTCTTGGAACGGTTCTGCATGGAGTAACGGAACGCCAGAAAGATCAAGAATAGTTTCCTTAGCGGGAAATTACAATGCAACAACAGATGGTGATTTAGTTGTTTGTTCGTTAACCGTTGATAGTGGCGTTACACTCACAATTCCAAGTGGAGCTTACATTGATATTGAGAATGATTTAACAGTAAATACAACCGGAATTGTAAATATAAACCATGAAGGTTCACTTATTATGGTTGAAGATGCTGGAAGCGTAACACTAAACGGTACAGGAATTATAAATGTAGAAAAAACAACAACGCCATACGAACAATACGATTATACCTATTGGTCGTCACCAGTTGCAAGTACAACCTTTGCGGCAGGATTAAGTAGTTGGCGACTAGATCGTGCGTATAGTTATATTGCGGCAAACTATGCAGATTTAGACAATGATGAAATTGATGATGATAATAACATTTGGAATCAAGAAACAAGCACAAATACAATGACTCCAGGAGTTGGATATGCAGTCATGGGACCAACTACAGGAGTTTTTCCAAGAACAGAATCTGTCATGTTTAGTGGAGCAGTTAATAATGGAGTCATAACAACACCAATTAGTTTAAGCGCAGATGCTACAGATACAGATGACGATTGGAATTTTGTTGGAAATCCATATCCATCAGCAATAAGTGCTGACGATTTTGTTGCGTTAAATACAAATATTACAGGAACACTATATTTTTGGACGCATGTAAACGATGTTTCTGTTGCAAATCCAGGGCCAAACACGTTCAACTACAGTACAGACGATTATGCAATGTACAATACTGTTGGTGGTATTGGTGGTTCAAGTTCTACAAGTGGAAGCTCAGCACCAACAGGATTTATAGCTTCTGGACAAGGTTTTTTCTTGCAAGCAATTACAGCAGGAACAGTTACGTTTAACAACAGTATGCGAAGCAACACCTACAGTAACAATGATTTTTTCAGACCTAATGACGCTGAAGACGATACCACTGTTGAAAAAGATAGAGTTTGGCTACAACTTACCAACAATGATGGTGTTTTTAGCGAACTATTAATTGGATTTTTTGACGATGCAACGCTTCAAAGAGACAGATTATACGATGGAATTCGTATCAAAGGAGTCAACTATGTAAGTTTCTATTCAAAAGACGCTACTGCAGAATACGGAATTCAAGGTCGTCCAACATTTACGGTTAATGATATTGTTCCGTTAGGATACGATTCGCAAATATTAGGAGATTTAACTATTGGTCTTGGTGATGTAGATGGCGTATTAAACACAACAAATATTTACCTAAAAGATTTAGACTTAAATATCATTCACGATTTAAAAATATCTGATTATACATTTACAACCACAGATGGAGTTTTTCAAGATAGATTTCAATTGCAATTCGTTGATGAATCTACGTTAAGTGTTGATGAGGTTTTAAATGAAGATGCAATAGCAGTATACGTAAATAACAACAACGAACTTGAGATAAAACAACGTACACGCTTAGAAATCAATAGTGTTACGATATACTCTATGATAGGCGCAAAAATTATTTCGATTAACGATATGAATCAAAAAATATCATTAAACGAACAAGCTTCTGGTGTGTATATTGTTGTAATTGATACTGAAAAAGGTACGTTGACAAAGAAAATTACACGATAATTATTCGGAAAGCGATAATTCTATAAAATTATAACCAGTTCCATTGCTCATTTTTTCTCCTTGAATTACTTCTATAGGTTTGTTAAAAAGTGGGCAATCAAGAACAACTGTATGGAATTCGCCATTTTCACCGCAAATATCAACGCCTTTAGCATCAAGTAAATCAATAGTTTCTTGATTGATGATTCTACCCAAAAAATCTTTCCCTAAATGGTCGTTGCATGACACAATCATGGCTACAATTCCAGCGTCAATCATTTCGGTAACTAATGTTCTCCGATCTTGTTGCCAAAGCGGTAAGTTGCAGTTAATGTTTGCGGCTTTGCACACACTTTCTTCCCAATCGCGGTGTGATTCAATATCAATATCTCCAAAAACGGCATCTGTCAATTTGTATTCATTTGTAAGTGTTTTTAGCTCATCAATAAACTTCTCGGTATAATCTGCCCAAGTTGCCGAAATAAAGTGAATAGAAGCATCTAAAGCGGTTGCTTGCGCATGTAGCAAGGCTTTGGAAAGTCCGTGCGATCGACTAATTTCACCATTTTCATTCAAAGCATTCAATAACACAATTGGTTTCTGTTGTAACTGCATCAACGCGTAACAAGAATCTTTTCCGCCAGACCAAGAACAAAGTAGTTTCATAAGCTATTTTTATCAACATAAATTCGAAACAAAAATAACAAGTCACAATTACTTTTCACGAAGTAAGATCGTGAATTTTATAAAAGATTTCATTTCTAAAATTAGTATGCCGCATAGTAAATTTCGTCCATAGAAATACCAAGAGAATATGGTAAGTGCAACGCTTTATGAATGGTGATTTCGTCACCTGAGTTAATTTTTTGATAGACATCTTCTGAAACTTGAACAGATCCGTATGTAGTTTTTAAATTTCGCTTATTATGTTTTCTTCCATTATTAGAAACTGTTGTAAAAAGCTTATCAATAACTTGTGTCGTAATGAGTTGTTTTCTTCCTTCATTAACCGATTTTCTATATTTTGTATGAAATGAATAGAGTTTATATAATTGGTAAATAAATACAATTGGTAACGGAAAAATGAAGATTAATAATGATCCTAAACCATTCAGTATTAGTCCGAAAATTGGAAATGCAATAATGGCAATAGTAAGTAAACGAGAACGTATTTTTTGCGAATAAAATTTTTGGAGTGTATTCTTGTCTTCTCTAATTAACGGCGCTTTTCTAATTTTTGAATCAGGATATTTCGTTTTTGTATGACTGACAATATGTTTTGGTTCAGCAACTACTTCTTCTACAACTTCATAATGCAGTACAACAGCAGATTTTGGCGCAACTTCAAAATAAATATGATCGCCAACACTTACATATGAATACATATCATATTCCACTTTGTGTTCCGTACCATCTATAGTAATAGAGTAATCTCGTTTGGTGCTAGTTCTTCTTCCAGATGATCGTCCAACACCAGATCCGCCAGATGTACTATGACGTATATTTAGTTTTTTATCTTCTACAATACCATCAATACAATTTTTAACTCCTGTATTAATATCTTGTATAATTGCCCAAGCCATATAGCCGATTATACCTGCAAAAAAAAGTCCAAAAAGCCCAAAAATTATAAGCGGTATATAGCCAAAACCATCACTGTTTGAAGTGAAGCCTTTTAGTATAAAAAAATAAATGAAACTAAGAATAGCGATTGCAAATATTGCAAATACTGCGACAAATCCTATTTTTTTTTGAAGCTTTTTTCGATCTTTTTGTGTTAATTGTTTTTGCATAATTTAAATATTTCCAAATTGCTTTCAATGTAAAAATAATAGTCATCACAAGAAAAAGCAATACGAAGAGTTGCGTATTTATGATAAGTTAACTATAAAAATACTTTTCTTGAATTTACAGAAACCTTTTTTCGTGAAATATTAGAAGTATATTTCGTAAAGTCTGATGAGCGTTTATACTTTTTACAAGTACTTTGTGCCAAACAGAAATACGGCTACTACTGAAGATGCATTGCAACAATCAAGTTATTTACACTTCAAACTAAAAAACTATCAGTACGCTGTAGTTTTAGTTGATCGAGAAGAATATAAGATCATCAAAGGATATGGAAATACGATAATAGAAGCAGTAAATGACTTGCATAGTATATTATTTTAGATTGAAAAAGAATGTAAAAAACGACCGAATTCGATCGTTTTTTTTATTAAACTGCTGTATAATTTCCAGGTGTAAATAAAAATGTTTTCATCAGTCGATTCCACATATTTATTTGGGTAATTGAAAGTGTAAGTATGCAGATTTCTTTCTTATCAAAAAATTGCAATAACGGATTGTACACTGAATCCGGAATTGGCGCTCGTTGTAATTTGGTCAATGTGTCTGCAAATGTCAGTACTGCTCGTTCCTTTTCAGTAAAATAAGGCGTTTCTTCCCAAACACACACAGAAGAAAGTCTAAGTTCGGTTTCTCCAGTTTTTTTCAACTCTTTATAATGCATATCTACACAATAAGCACAACCGTTTTCTTGAGAAACACGCAATTTAATTAAATCTAAAAGTTGATTGTCTAAAGAAGATTCTCTTATAAAAGCTTCTATTTTATGTAAATGTTCAAACATTCCTTTTGGAATATCTCCGTATGAAATTCGTTCCATAATTTTTCGTTTTAATTATTTATACAAAACTACATTGGAACTGTATTGAAACTACTTAAGGTATCTTAAGAAAGAAAATAAATTAGCTGTTTTTTCTAATTTCGCTTAAATATTCGGGTGTAATATCTAAATAGGAAGCAATCATATATTGTGGAACACGTTGTGTAAAATTTGGAATTTGATCGACAAGACCATTATAGCGTTCTTTGCTACTTTGTTTCATGTAAATCTCGTCTTTACGTTGTATAGCAATCAACATTCGTTCCGTAATCAATCGAAAAGCACGTTCCAATTTTGGAACTTTTTCATATAGCAATTCCAAATCATTTTTTGAAATACATAAAACAATCGTTTTTTCTAGGGCTTGAATTGTATTGTGTGATGGAATTTCATTTACAAAACTATCTAAATTTGTAATCCACCAATTTTCAATTCCGAAAATGCTAATATTTTCATTTCCGTTGCTATCTGTTTTAAAATAACGAACCAAACCTTCTACGATAAAAAAGCGATAGGTGCAAACCTGATATTGCTCAAGTAAGTATTCTTTCTTTTGAAATATTTTTTGTGAAAGTGAATTAAAAATCAAATCAATTTCTTCCGAATCAAACGTTGTATATCTATTTAAATAATCTGCTAATTGTGATTTCATAGATTGAGATTAAACAATAAAATTTCGAATAAAAGTAGCCAAAACGGTGACATCTACTTTCTCAATTGGATGTTTTACGTCTTCAATAATTTTTAAAGTTCCGTTTGGCAATAGTGAAGCGGTATGAGTTGATTCTTCAATCGTGACCATAGTGTCTATTGAACCAATTCCGATACATATTTTATGTTCAATTTGCCGTAAATCGTCATCGGTAAGTTTTTTGCCGTTTGCTAATGCGAGCATCATTGTAGCAGTTTTGTACATCACTTCTTTCCAGTCATTTGGTTGATGCAACTCGTGTAATCGATTGGCGAACACGGGTACTTTTTCTTCAATCTTCTCAGGATTTAGCATTTTAATTTCTTTTTCTGCGGAAGCCAATGTCCAATCGAACTTTGTGCCCAATGTTACAATTGTATCTACCAACTCAGGATATTTTTTAGCTAAGGTTAACGCGACATATCCGCCCATACTGTACCCAAAAATATGTGTATTGGAAATCCCTAGTGTTTGAAGTTTCTCCACCACATTCTCTGCAAATCGTTCCATATCAAACTCATGATCAGAAGTTCGCCCACCGTGACCTTCAAAATTTAAAGTATGTACATTAAAATCGTTTGCTAATAACGTTTGTAATGGTTTTAGCTGTACTTTGCTTCCCAAAGCGCCGTGGAGTAGCAGTAGGTTGGTGTGTTTCATGGTGTAATTGTGAGTGAATTTAATCCGATAAGTTTAAAAACTCTTTAAAAAAAGAACTTATTTTTTCCATTAATCATTCCGTTCTACTTCGCTTTCAAGCTTCAAAACGTTTGTGCCGTCTTCTTGTTGTATCAAAAGCGCTTTATCGTCATCAGAGCCATTTCGGGTAACTTCGGAACCTTTAATAGTTTTCGTCACAGATTTTGTATAGGTTTCTTCAACTTTTCCTTCGGCGTGTCCATTTCCCCATTTCCATTTGACTACTGTTCCTTTTCGTATCATAATTTAATTTTTTCTTAAAGATAAAAGAAAAAGAAATTTTATGAAAGTGAATTGGTAGCATTGAAGTGAATGCGTTACTTTTTGTTTTGATTGAGTTTGAAATCAAGACTGAAAGCTAATAGTTTCTTTTTGCCACGAATTCACGAATTATTTTTAGTTGGTTTGAAGCAATCAGTACGTAATTCACAAATTTCTGATAGCGGAACTTCTAACGCTTGACTTATTCTGAACAAAGTATAAATTGTAGCATTTGTTCTTCCTTTTTTTAATTCTTGACATATATGACATTAAATTAACCAGAGATATATACTTTCTTCTTGTCACTTCTTTTTTCAGAATAAAGTTTGCTAAATTCTGACAATGAAAATCCTACAATTAATGTTATTAGTGAAAATATTGCACTTAGCCAATTCATAAAAATTTATATTGAAGTTAATTTATAAATATAAGAAAAACACCACAATATCAAATGCCCATAAACAAAAAAAGCGACCAAATATTGGTCGCTTTTCATTAATTGTAAACTTCATCGTTTTTATCTTTAAAACGATATTCTAGATACGTGTAAGCATCTCTAGGTAATATTTTTACCCATTTTTTATGGTTCATAAACCACTTAAAACGGATGGATGGAAATCCTTTTGTGAGATACGCCGCAATAAAAGGATGCGTGTTTAACGTAACTCCGTTGAAGCCATCTTTCTTGGCTAAAATTCTTTCTAGATCAGTTGTAATTTTATCAACGAGAACTATCGGAGCCTCTACTTCGCTTCCGCCACCATTAGGGTTTACTTCTCTCGTTTTAATATTTACTTCTGGTCGTACTCTTTGTCGTGTAATTTGTACCAAACCAAATTTACTAGGAGGTAATATTTTATGTTTCGCTCTGTCGTCTTTCATTTCTGTCTTCAAATGATCAAACAAAGTTCTTCGGTGTTCTGCATTGGTCATATCTATAAAATCGATGACGATAATTCCTCCCATATCGCGCAATCGGAGTTGCCTTGCAATTTCTTTTGCGGCAATCATATTGACTTCTAATGCAGTGTCCTCTTGTGTTCGGGCTTTGTTAGAACGGTTACCACTATTCACATCAACTACATGTAATGCTTCGGTGTGTTCTATAACTAAATAAGCGCCTTTACTCATGGAAACTGTTTTTCCAAAAGAGGTTTTAATTTGTCGTTCTACTCCATGTTTTTCAAAGATTGGAACTTTTGACTGGTACAATTTGACGATAGACTCTTTTTTAGGTGCAATATTGTGCACATATTCTTTAATTTCGTAATAAAGATCTTCATCATCTATATGAATTCCTGTGAATGACTCGTTAAAGATATCTCTCAAAATAGAGGATGCTTTGTTCATTTCACTTAAAACTTTCGACGGATGTTCTGCTTTATACAACTTTTTGCACATTGTTGACCACTTTGTCAACAAATTTTGCAAGTCTTGGTCCAATTCAGCTACTTTTTTGCCTTCAGCTACTGTACGTACAATAACGCCAAAACCTTTCGGTTTGATACTAAGTACCAAACGTTTTAATCGGTCTTTTTCTTCCTTACTCTCTATTTTTTGTGATATGGATACACGTTCCGAAAAGGGAACAAGTACAATATATCGTCCAGCAATAGAAAGTTCAGAACTAATTCTAGGACCTTTGGTCGAAATTGGCTCCTTTACAATTTGAACAAGTAAGGATTGATTGGCTTTTATGGCATCCATGATGCTACCATTCTTATCTATATTTGGTTCAAAAGGAAAGTTTTTTAATGTATAATCTTTTAATTTACCTGTGCTTACACGTTTTATAAACTTTAACAAGGAAGGAAGTTGCGGTCCTAAATCATGATAATGTAAAAAGGCATCTTTTTCATAGCCAACATTTACAAAAGCTGCATTTAGTCCAGAAACGGGTTTTCTTATTTTAGCAAGAAATACGTCTCCAACTGCAAAATCATTATTGTCTTCTTCCTTATGTAATTCTATAAGTTTTCCATCCTTTAGCAAGGCAAAATCTACTTCAGAGGAATTGGATCTAATTATTAATTCTTTATTCACTCTGATAAAATTTTTATCCATACAAATTGTATAGATGGATTAAACAATTTTCAACAGGTATTGTTTCTACCCAATAAAATATACATACGACAATGTAAGCACAAGACAGAAGTGCTTACATTATTGGTATGCAATTTTTTTTCAAAGAACGTTTTGTTTTATATAAATTATAAAACAAAGAAAAATAGTTTGTTATAAACTACTTCTTTTTGTGACGATTAGCTCTTCTTCTCTTCTTACGCTTATGCGTAGCCACCTTGTGTCTTTTTCTTTTTTTACCACTTGGCATAATGCTCTATGTTTTTTAAATTAATAAATTATTTTTTTAATTACTTTACTTCAACGTTGCTCTTTACGCCTTCTACAAAAACTTTTGCAGGTTTAAATGCAGGAATGTTATGTGCAGGAATCTTGATTGTCGTATTTTTAGAGATGTTTCTTCCAGTTTTCTCCGCTCTAGTTTTGATGATAAAACTACCAAAACCTCTTAGGTAAACATTGTCTCCACTCTCTAAAGAATTCTTAACTTCTTCCATAAAAGTTTCTACAGTTGCCTGTACATCACCTTTTTCCATTCCTAATTTTTCTGAAATCTTTGCTACGATGTCCGCTTTCGTCATTTTAATATATTTTATTTATTTTTTATAAAAATTAAGGGTTGCAAATATATAATTAATTAGATAATATTTATATTCTAATTGATTAAAATTTAACCATATAAAGATATATTTTTGCGTATTATTTTTATTTGATGAACTTTTCCAAAGAAATTATACAGTGGTATTTCCAAAATAAGCGCGATTTGCCTTGGCGAAAAACCAAAGATCCATACCGCATTTGGCTCTCAGAAATTATGCTACAACAGACACGCGTAGCACAAGGATTGCCTTATTATGAGAAGTTTACAACCGCGTTTCCTACAGTATACGATTTGGCAAAAGCCGAAGAATCACACGTACTGAAACTTTGGCAAGGACTAGGCTATTACTCGCGTGCGCGCAATTTGCACTACACCGCTAAAGATATTGTAAATAATTATAACGGGCAGTTTCCTACTACATATAAAGAACTTTTGAAGCTAAAAGGTGTTGGCGATTATACCGCAAGTGCTATTGCTTCAATTTGCTTTGATGAAGTTGCTCCAGTAGTGGATGGAAATGTGTACAGAGTATTGGCACGATATTTTAATATTGATACTCCAATAAATAGTACAGAAGGCATAAAATTATTTAAAAAATTAGCGTTTGAAGTCGTAGATCATGACGATCCTGCTAATTTTAATCAAGCAATTATGGAATTTGGCGCCGTACAATGCAAGCCACAAAGTCCATATTGTATTATATGTCCGATAGCTTCAAGTTGCGCAGGTTTGCAAAATCAACGTGTCGGAATGTTGCCAGTCAAGCTGAAAAAAACAAAGATAAAAAACCGCTGGTTTAACTATTTGGTTGTTATTTCAAACCAACAACAAACACTTTTAGAAGAACGTAAAGGAAAAGGAATTTGGCAAGGATTGTATCAATTTCCACTGTTTGAAACGACAAAGGAAGTAACCAGTATAGAGGTGCATCAAGCTGAAATACAAGAAATTATCAATATAAAAGACTTCTCAATCACACAATTCAACAAAAAAGTAATTATACACAAACTATCGCATCAGCATTTACACACAACATTTTGGATACTAGAAACTAGTAATATGTTAGAAAAGGGAATACCTTTGGGCACTATTAGAAAATATCCAGTACCAATTCTAATTGGAAACTTCATTGAAGCCTTCAATTTTTAATGGTTTTTTAGTACATTTGATATTGTAAGTTGAACTAACTCCGTTGAAGAACGGAGTCTGTATTTTACGATAAATAAATTTAAAATTATGAGTGGAACACTAAATAAAGTAATGTTGATAGGGCACTTGGGTGATGAGGTAAAAATGCATTACTTTGAAGGTGGTGGTTGCATTGGTCGTTTTCCAATAGCAACTAATGATTCCTATACAAACAAACAAACAGGAGAACGCGTTGTAAATACAGATTGGCATAATATTGTTGTTCGAAATAAAGCCGCGGAAGTCTGTGAAAAATATTTGAGCAAAGGTGATAAAGTATATGTAGAAGGTCGTTTAAAAAACAGACAATGGCAAGGCGAAGATGGAAACACACGCTATTCTACTGAAGTGCAAGTAACCGATTTTACCTTTTTATCTACCAAGCAAGAATCGCAATCAAATGCCGCGAATGCTACAAATGCTTCAGGCAATACTGATACAACTACGAATCATCAAGCTGTACAACCAGCAAAACCACAACAGCAAGCGCCACAAGCAACACCTGTTGAAGAAGACGATGATCTACCATTTTAATCGAAGTTTAATAAACCATTGAAAGTTTGGATCCAGAACCCAGTATAATCATCTTTACAACAGCCTTTGACGGACTTGTTATTTTTAAGATTGTTTTTTTTGGTATCTTATTGTGTTGCTCTGCCTTAATTTCAGGAGCAGAAGTTGCACTATTTTCTTTGTCGCCAACGGAAGTCAACGAAGCTTCAGCATCTGATGCAGCACGATTGCGATTGGTTGCAAAACTACTTCGAAAACCTAAAAAATTATTAGCTACTATTTTAGTGGCGAATAACTTTATCAATATTACAACGGTTTTACTATTTGCTTCCTTAAGTGATGTTTTCTTTTCAGGAATTACCACAGAATGGATTCGATTGGTCATAGAAATTGGTGTAGTTACCTTTCTAATTTTACTCTTTGGAGAAATTCTTCCAAAAGTATATGCGAGCCGAAACAAACACAAATTTTCGGCAATGATGGCATATCCACTACTTGTTTTAGACAAATTGTTTTTACCTATTAGCGGACCGATGAGTTTTGTGTCTGGATTAATTCAGAAAAAACTAGGAAAACAACGGACCAATCTTTCTGTAGATCAATTATCACAGGCATTAGAATTGACTTCTGAAGATGAAACGACAAAAGAAGAACAGAAAATTTTACAAGGAATTGTATCTTTTGGAAATACAGATACCAAACAAGTAATGCAACCACGAATGGATGTGTTTGCACTGAAAGAAAGTATGTCGTTTGAAACAGTTTTAAGCGAAATTACTAAAAAAGGATATTCGCGAATTCCTATATATAAAGAAAGTTTAGATGAGATTTCAGGAATTTTATATGTAAAAGATTTAATTCCATTTATTGATGCAAAAAACTTTCAGTGGACAACACTTTTACGTGACGCCTATTTTGTTCCAGAAAATAAAAAACTAGATGATTTACTGCGTGAATTTCAAGAAAAGAAAATTCACTTAGCCATTGTGGTAGATGAATATGGAGGAACATCTGGGTTGATTTCGTTAGAAGATGTCATTGAAGAAATTGTTGGCGATATAAGTGATGAATTTGATGATGAAGACCTAATTTATTCTAAAATTGATGATAAAAATTATGTCTTTGAAGGAAAAACCAATTTAAAAGACTTTTACAAAGTAATAGGATTGATTGATCCTACTGAATTTGAATCGCACAAAGGAGAATCGGAAACCGTTGCAGGATTTGTATTAGAGATATTTAGAGGTTTTCCAAAAGTAAAGGATAAAATAAATTTCGGTAACTACACGTTTACTGTAGAAGTAATTGATAACAAACGATTAAAACAAGTAAAAGTAACACTCAAATAATGAAGCTAGTTAAGTGTATAAGTATCATTTCAGTGCTAAGTATTTTATTAATTTCTTGTGGAGGAGAAGTGTTGCCAAAGCCAAAAGCATTTCTAAGTTTAGAATATCCAGAAGCAAACTATGCAAAAGTGCAATCTGATTGTCCATATACGTTTGAAAAAAATCAAATTGCGACGATTATTCCCAAGAAAAATTGTTGGATTGATGTTGATTACCCTGCATTAAACGCAACATTACACTTATCATATATAGCAATTGATGGAAATTTAAATAAGTTGTTAGAAGATGTTCAAAAACTCACGTATGAACATGCTGTAAAGGCAGACGCTATTGAGCCAACTGTTTACGAAAATGCCAAACAAAATGTATATGGAATGGTGTATGAAGTAGAAGGAAATGTTGCTTCGCAAGCACAATTTTATGTAACTGATAGCACAAAACATTTCTTAACAGGTTCGTTATATTTCAACACAAAACCAAACTACGATTCTATCTATCCAGCGGTTGTGTATATTAAAAAAGACATTCGCACATTGATTGAATCGTTGGAGTGGGAAGAGTAGATAGAGTTGCTTAGCTGTTGATGTGAAATGACTTGTTAACACCTGTTTTAATAGAGTTCAATGCGTTTTAAAGCAAGAAAAATTTATCAAGAACTTCACCTTCTTTAGTAGCTGAAAAATATAGTTCACCCAAATCAAGAGCAAATAATTCAGGAATTAAGCCTAGTGGTTTTTGACCAAGATAGCAATTTTCTAAGGGTGAAAAATCATTATCGTTTCCAATACTTTCTTGAGCAAAGACAGTGTTTAGTGATAAAGCAAATGTCAATATCAGTAATTTAGTTGTTTTAATGCTTTCTTCCTCTTTGTAATTTTGTTGAATATTAGTTTGATAACTGGTAGTTAAACTATGCGTACTTATTTTATGATTTATTGTTTGGGTCTGAGATTCTCAATAACCTGAGCATCCACCCACATTCTATCATAAGGGGGTTTACAACGGGGGCAATAGGAAAGGTATTTCCCGTCTGGGGTTACGTATCCTCCACCGTCTTCGCCTTCTGTGTTTATCTTATCCCCGAAGTTAATGGCGGGACCCCATGTTCCATCTGGCTGTTTAAAACTGATATACATATCACCATCACCATATCCACCCTCTCTTTCACAATCCCAAATAATGTAAGATTCATCTGGAGCAATGAAAGGGTGAGCCTTCCATTTACCCGTGTTTATCTCTTTGCCAAAGGGTTTCGGTGCTTCACGCTTGCCGTTTACTAATCGTGAATATCGAAGAACACCAGTTCCATCTCTCGTGAATTCATCAAAAACCAAGGTTCCTTTTAAAGAAGCTGTAAGGCGCATAATGGGAATTGTATCAAACGGGGAACCAAGACTTTTTATTTTTGACCAACCAGTGTTGGTTCGTTCTATATATTTATCATTCGTGTACAAAGTATCACCACCCAGAGAATAAAAATCGTATTGCTTCCAAACCCGGTTTTCATTACGGAAGACGGTAACGGTGGGATCAAGGGGTGCATCACCAGCATAGGTGGTAAAGTAAAACTCTTTCATGCCTGGAGTAAACACGCCTCCTAGCTTCCAGCCTTCTTTGGTGATGATACCTCGTTCTAACGGTTCTGACTCTAAGCCAGGCGGCTTTTGTCCAAAATAAGTGTGTTCTTTAGTTGGCAAATCATTGGCTTTTGAGTCTTGATTTTTAGTATTGCAGGCATTTAGAAACAGGACTAATACAAGTATTAAAAATATAAAGTTGTAATTTTTCATTGTTTTTTTACTTAAATGTTCAATAAATGTATACTATATTCAATGTATTGATTCATTAATAGGATAAACACAATAATTAAATGACAAAACCATTTCGTCATTGATATCAGGCTTTTGTATAATAATTAGGGAGGTTTGCATGTATAGATACTATCTTTATTAGAATTTAATAAATGTGTTTATGATTAAAAAATCTTTGAAGCATACCATACTTCTTAACATAGGAGCCTTTTTATTGGTAATAATACTTGAAATATTGGGTGGGTGGTTATTTAAAGATAACTTTGATACTACGTATTCTTTTTACTTACACAATCTTAGTTATACAGCTATTATTATGGCTGTTATATGGGTAAATCATTTTATTTTCATTCCTTTTTTTTTAGATAAGAGACGCTATTTTTTATATGGAATACTGCTAATTGGGAGCATATTTCTTGGTTCTTATTTAAAGGCATACCCTAGCTGGATTGGTGTTTATAAAATATTCTTTTTTCTTATTTATACAACTGGAACAGGAATGGCTGCCTTTTTTTTAAGAAGAAATATAATCATACAAAGAGAAAATGCTGAGAAAGAAAAATTACAAAAAGAGATGGAGCTTAATTATTTAAAAGAGCAGGTGAATCCTCATTTTTTATTTAACTCATTAAATAGTATTTATGCCCTTTCCAGACAGCAATCACCCGAAACTCCAGATCTTGTCATGCAGCTCTCAGAGTTAATGCGATATCAACTAGAGAGTTCTAAAAAAGAGACCGTTTTATTAAAAGAAGAACTTGAGTTTATAGAAAATTATTTGTTACTTGAAGAAAAAAGATTGAGCAAGCGTTGTACTATTGAATTTTTAATAAGTGGAGATTTATTGAACTTAAGGATTGCTCCTATGCTACTTATTCCTTTTGTTGAAAATGCTGTAAAACATGGTGCGCAAAGCACTAATGAACTCAGTACAATTGATGTTTCCGTAGCTATAAAAAATACTACGCTTCATTTTGGTGTGCTCAACTCAAAGCCTTCGATGATTTCCACATCGAAAAGAGAAGGAATGGGTCTTGAAAATGTAAAAAGACGTTTAAACCTTTTATATCCTAATTCTCACATATTAGAAATTGAAGATACCAAAGAAGAATATCGTGTAAATTTATCTATTGATTTAACAGTTTCAATATTAAAAAAATAATTAATGATGAAAATTGGCATTGTAGATGATGAAATATTAGCACGCAAAGTGTTAGAAGAGTATTGTTCTAAAATTAACAACTTTGAACTAGTAGTAAGCACAGGAAATCCACTTGAATTTGTCAATTTCATGCAGCAAAATGAAGTTGATCTCATCTTTCTAGATATAGAAATGCCTGAACTTAGTGGGATGGAAATTTTGCGTTCTATGATAAAACCTCCTAAAGTTATTTTAACTACAGCGTATTCTGAGTATGCATTAGAAAGTTATAACTATGATGTTGTAGATTATTTATTAAAACCTATAAAAATTGAACGCTTTTTGAAAGCAATAAACAAAGTTTCAGCTTCAAAAATAACACAGACTAAAAAAAATATAGGAAATGAAGAACTTCAAATAAAACATGATGGAATGCCTGTTAATATTTCATTTAAATCAATTCTGTATATTCAGAGTTTTGGGAATTATTTAAAATTATTTACAGATTCAAGAATGTACCTAATCTCTGAAACACTTATTAATATTACAACATTATTATCTGAGAATTTCCAACGTACACATAAATCATACATTTCTAATTTGGATAGAGTTACAAAAGCAACCAAAACACATTTATTCATTGAAAATAATAAAGTTCCAATCAGTGCTATGTATAAGGTTCTTGTTTTTAAAAAACTGGAAGGTTTAGCTAAATGATAAGAGTCTTAACAAAAATAAAAGTCAGTTGTAATTTTAAGACGCAATTAATTACATACTAATCTAAAGGAGTGAAACTCTAAAAGAATTTAGTATCGAGAAGTGCTAGTTTTCTAAATCATTCTGTAAAATCACAAATTCGTTTTATAGCTATTCTCGATACATTTTTTTGTCAAAAAACATTCGAACGGACATCTATACTAAAACCAAAAAATCCCCAATCATTACAATTGAGGACTCTTTAACTAAAACTTAAACAATACTATTTAAACGCGTACTGCAGTCCAAACGTCAACGTTTCTTTAGTTCGTAATTGAATTCCGTTCATGTTTTGGAATAATGGCAATGCCGCTTCAAATCCGAAACGTAGATTTTTCAATGAACCTTTAAATGCGTACAAGTTGAAGCCAAGTCCTGCATTTGCATAGGTCATTCCAGAATTTTGTGTATCTGCCGTAATCACCATCATCGGGTTTAAAGCTGGATTTGCACCTTCAATTCGATCAATCGCGCCAAGCTCAACTCTTCCCGAAAAACTTAGCCATTTTGTAGCTGTAAAAGCTGTCCAATTATTCAAACTGTACCGATTTCCCAAACGATAGTCATTGTCATTTGTGCCAAAACGAAGCGTGGTACGTGCTTGTGTTCCAAAAGACCATTTGTTCCATTGTTTTAAATATGTCAACGCTAATTCTCCATCAAACGTTCCACTTCCAATTTGCATAGGATACGGTAAAATAACTTCGTTTGGCGCAGAAGCTGGTATTGCATCTTGTTCGTCAATACTTCCCGTCGGAATAGAAACTCCAACTTGCGCATGAAGCTGTTGTTTGTCCTTGTTAAAGAACTTGTATATGGCGGCAACTTTAGTATCTCCAAAACCTGAAGCTTCTGTTGTAAATGTTCCGCCCATTCGTGTTAGGTGATCCATTTCACTTGTGAGGTAGTTTGCCATTACCATCAACGTAATTTTATCACTTGGAGCGTACATTGCGCCCAACATGTGCATTTGCATTGGCATGCGTGTCGGTGTCACCATATATTGGGTTAAAGCGTCTGCAAAAGAAGTATTTTCGCTTCCGCGATTTACATCTTCCATGTTCATATACATGAAGCGGTAACTAAACATAATTTCGCCTTTTCCATGTGTATGATCGCCCATAACTGAAATTGGCGCGTGTCCGTCTGGTCTACTTCCTGACCATTTTGCAGTAGCATCTTCTGTTTCTTGCGCATACGAGAAAGTTGCTGCCATAAGGATGATGGCATATATATAATTTTTCATCTGTACTATTTTAAATAAAGTTGTAGCACATCGGTTTAATGTGTTAAAATGTGCAACAAATAATGTTTAATTTTAATTCATAAATACGTGCTTTTAAATCGTGTATAAACCATCTAAAAACTTAAAAATGTGTATGTTATAAATTGAAGGTTGGCGGATGAAAAACCAAATTCAGGTATGAGAAAGTGTAGTTGTTTGTGTATTGAAAGTTTGTTTTTACTAATGTGTCAGTTGTTTGAATACTTTCAAATAAAGTGAAAGCTATAATTCCAATAGGATAATCCTTCATAGCAATAGCCGGAAGATTTTTTTCCTTTTCAGAAGAAGCTTCTTCGAGTTGTTTTGCTAGGTAACATTTACCATTACATTCGAGTTCAGGTTTATCTTTATTAATACATAAAAACTCAGCAATGTAATCTTGATTGATCAAGTAGTTTGCTAAAGGCATTACAGGACGCAACATGGCAGTTACGTATAGTAAAATGAAGATATGTGCCCAAATAGTTTTCACGTGTTCTAAAATCGCTGTAAAATTAGCTGCGAAAGTTTATTTAATCAAATAAAAAATCATAAAAAAAAGTCATCAACTCTTGACAACTTTTTGTAAATCATGTAGTTTGTGTATGTTATGCTTTTTTAGCTTCGTCTGTCTTTGCACAACACGCCATTTTACAGTCAGCGGCACATGCTTTTTTAGTTTCACCCTTTTTCGCACAGCAGTCCATTTTGCAATCAGCTTTACATGTTTTTGCAAAAGCTTCTACATTTTTCATTTCAGATATTTTATAATCTCCAGGAACTTTTGCAACCGTACTTGTTAATGCATCAAAATCAACTTTAGCTTCATTGTATTCAACCATTGCTAATTTCTGCTCAAAGTCTACCGTTGCAGATTTTACACCTTCCATAGACGCTAATTTGCTTTCAATACGTTTTGCACAACCAATTGCACACGTCATTCCGTCAATTTTGAATTCAGCTTTGTTATAATTAGCAGCAATATCAGTTGAGTTTGCTTCTTTTTTTACAGTTTCAATTTGCGTGTCTACTGTGATAGTTTCGGGCGTGGTGTTGTTTTTACA
Organism: Kordia sp.; assembly: GCF_965283645.1. GTDB lineage: Bacteria > Bacteroidota > Bacteroidia > Flavobacteriales > Flavobacteriaceae > Kordia. The sequence continues at coordinate 3,758,925 of NZ_CBDIPG010000001.1, forward strand.
ACTAACAATGGCTACTGCCATTGCAAAAACGAATAATATATTTTTCATCATGTTTGCATTTAATAATCTACTGAAAAACTCAGCATAGTTTTGTCTTATATAATTATTACAAAATTACACAATTATGGTCAAATTATTCAAAATAATTGTCGGACTTTTGCGCTGTAATTTTGAATCATTTGTATGGATGCGTCTAAGTTGAAGTGGTTTTATCTTGTGCTGTTATCATTAATTTGGGGAAGTTCTTTCATTTTGATTGACAAAGCCATGAACGGATTGAGTTCTATTCAAGTTGGAGCTTTGCGCATTGTGATTACCGCTATATTTTTGTTTTCGGTTGGTTTGAATAAAGTGAAATTGATCAAGCGTTCACAATGGAAATGGATTTTTTGGACGGCAATGGCAGGTTCGTTGTTTCCTGTGTTTTTATTTGCTATTGCTCAAGAACAGTTGGATAGTTCGGTAGCAAGTATGTTGAACTCATTAACACCTTTAAATACTGTTGTTTTCGGTGTTTTGTTTTTTGGAGTTGTGGTTACTAAACGCCAAGTTTTAGGCGTATTAATTGGTCTTGTTGGAGCGTTAGTGTTGGTTTTTGCTGGAGCAGATTTTAACCCAAGTCAAAATTATTGGTTTAGTATTTTTGTGTTATTAGCTACTATCGGATATGGTTTGAATGTGAATATCATCAAAAAGTATTTGAACGATGTAAATGCGCTTGCTATTGTAACGGGAAACTTCGTTATTATTATTGTTCCTGGAATTTTAATTTTAGCATATACTGGGTTTTTTGCTGAAGTTATGGAGAGTAAAGAAATGCAGCTAGCTATGGGCTATATTACAATTTTATCACTTTTCGGAACTGCTATTGCAAAAGTAATTTATAGCAGATTGGTTCAAATTTCGAGTCCAGTTTTTGCTTCTTCGGTAACCTATACAATGCCAGTTGTTGCTATTTTTTGGGGATTATTATTTGGAGAGCGTTTAAGTGTGTATCAAGTATTAGGAGGAATTATTATTTTAACGGGCGTTTATTTAGTGAATAAACGCGTTAAAACAACAACTAAATAATTGTGTAAAAAAAAGACCCTAAGAAAATCTTAGAGTCTTTTTAAATATATTTTAAAAATTGATTTTATTCAAAATCTGCTTTTGTTAAAGGTGCATTCACCTTTACAGATATTGTTGCAAATTCAATTTTTTGTCCAGCCATAGGAACTACCATTTCGTAAGGAAATTTAATTCCATCTACTTCTCTGTAATCTCCGTATGTTGTTTCTTGAGCAACTTCTTGTCCACCTGGACCTTTAGCCGTTTCAGATTTTTTCACTTTTAAACCAGAAGCAACACTATAATAGTTTGTCACTTTTTTTCCAGCAGCATTTTCAACAACAACAACATATGCATCTTTTCCTTCTACAGATTCGATACCTGTTAATGTTAATTTGCTATCAGTATAGTTTAATTCAGGAAATAAACCTTTTCTTGATTTCATTTCAGCTAGCATTTCAGCAGGCATCTCACGTTTATTACCTTGTTGTGACATGTATCCTTTTTCACCATCAAACGCTTGTTTGAAAACAGATCCCATACCTACCATACTTACATCTGTCATCATCATGTTAGGTGATTTTTGCTTTAATGTTGTGATCATGCTCATTCCTTGGAAAGAAGCTTCCATTTCTTGAACAGTTGTTGTTACAGCCATTAACTTATCTTTTCCACCAACGGCTTTGATATAGTTGTCAATTACAGATTGGGCAGTAACTCCAGCAGGAATTGGCTTTTTAAATTCAGGCTTTTTAGTTGCTACTCCATATTGATCAAAATATTTTACAGGAATCTTTTTTCCATCAAATGTTAAGTTTTCTAATGCACCAACAACTTCAGCTCCTTTTCCAGTAACTACAATTTTAAGATTGTCTTTTAGGAAATATTTTTTAGCGGCTCTTAATACGTCTTCTTTTGTAACTGCTTCTATTCTTTCTAAATACGTTTCGTAGAAATCTTTTGGAAGCTCTTCCGTGATTATATTTAATGCATAATTAGCAATGGTAGAAGGGCGCTCAATTCCTGTTACGAATCTTCCAACATATTTAGCTTTTACATTTTTTAATTCTTCATCAGAAACCAATTCTGTAGAAATCTTTTTAATTTCTTTTAAAATTTCAATAACAGCACTATCCGTTACTGCATTACGTACACTTGCACTAGCTCTGAAACGAGAAGTTGTTTTTCTGTTGTTTCCAATACTTGAGTATGATCCGTATGTAAATTTTTTGTCTTCACGAAGATTGTTGAATAAACGTGCTTCTCCACCACCACCTAAGATGTTGTTTGCAATTAAAACGGGGAAGTAATCATCGTCTTTCATTGTTAAGTTTACAGTGTTTTGAATACTTAATTCCGACTGAACAGCATTTTCCATGTTAATGAAGTTTACTTCTGTTGCAGTTGGGTTTTTTGCAGTATCAAACTGATCAGCAACGATCGTTCCTTTTTCCCATCCTTTGAAAAGCTTCTTTACTAATTTTTTAGCATCTTTAGCTTTTACGTCTCCAATGATAATTAAGTAAGCATTGTTTGGCTTAAAATATGTCGCATAAAAATTCTTAACATCATCAAGTGTTACATTCTTTACGGATTCTTCCGTAATAAATTCACCAAATGGGTGATTTGCTCCGTATGCTAATACTGATTCTACTCTTCTAGCAATTGCTTTTACGTCTTTCTTTTCAGATTTTAAATTTTCTAAAATTTTAGTTCTTTCAGTATCTAAATCTTCTTGTGTGAAGTTTGGATTCAAAGCTGCATCAGCCATTAATTCCATAACTCTTGGAAAATATTTTGAAAGTGAATTCGCGAAAGCACTTTGTGAACCAAAATTTAAAGAAGCACCTAAATAATCTACTTCTTCATTAAAGTCATCTTTAGCCATGGTTGTAGAACCATTTCCTAATAATGTACTTACTAAGCTAGTAAGTCCTGCTTTTTTTCCTTCTACTATTAATGGATTGTCAATACGTAACGTTGCAGAAACACGTGGTAATTTATTGTTTTCAACAATTAGTACGGTTAATCCGTTTTTCAATGTAAACGTTTCTGGTTTTCCAATATTAATTTTTGGAGCTGGACCAGGTTTTGGTTGTTTAGATCGGTCTATTTGAGCTTGCATTGTTAGCGTTGCTAAAAACAATACAAGAAGTGAATATATTTTTGTTTTCATGGTCTATCTTATTTTTTTTCTTCTTCTGTTGTTTTTTCAGATGGTAAATACTCTAATAATAAACGTTGGTTTGTTTTTAGGTACTTATTTGCAATCTCTCTAATTTCTTCTCTAGTGATTGATCTGTAAATGTCAATTTCAGTATTGATTAAGTTTGTATCACCATACAATACATTGTATCTCGCTAAAGAGTTTGCAATTCCTTGTACACTTGAATTTGAGTTTACGAAGTTATTCTCAAATTTGTTTTGAAGTTTTTGATAATCTTTCTCAGAAATTAATTCAGTTTGAATCTTCTTGATTTCTTCATCCATTTCTCTTACTAAATCTTCCAAAGTGTTTTCTCCTAATGGAAGTGCAAATAAAGCATACGTTCCATAATCTTCTTGACTAATATTTACAGCCTGAACTGCTAAAGCCATTTTCTTATCTTCAACCAAACGCTTGTAAAGTTTTGAACTTTTCCCACTACTTAAATACGAAGAAATCATGTCTAAAACTCGTGCATCTCTTGTTTTGAATGATGAAGTTCTGTAGGCTGCAATAATTGCTGGAATTTGGATATTTTGGTCATACGCTTTTGCGCTGAATTCCTTAGTGATAGGATCTTCTTTTGGAAAGCTTCTTACGATATCTTTTCCTCTTGGAACTGCTCCAAAATAATCTTTAATCATTTTTTTAGTTTTAGCAGTATTGATATCACCTGCAACAACTAATGTAGCATTATTAGGAACGTAATACTTTTTATTAAAAGCCATAAACTCTTCTAAAGTAGCCGCATCTAAATGTTCCATTTTTCCAATGGTAGTTCCTTTATATGGATGTTTTTTAAACATGTGTTTCTTGATTTCTTCAAGAATGTGTCCATATGGTTGATTGTCTACACGTTGTCTTTTTTCTTCTTTAACAACTTCATTTTGTGTATCAACACCAACTTGATTAATTACAGGATGTAACATACGTTCAGATTCCATCCATAAACCTAATTCTAAGTTGTTTGAAGGAAAAACTTCGTAATAATACGTTCTGTCATCTGTCGTGTTTGCATTGTTGCTTCCTCCATTAGAAGAAACGATTTTGAACCATTGTCCGCGTTCTATATTTTTTGTTCCTTCAAAAAGAAGATGTTCGAAGAAATGGGCGAATCCCGTACGCTCTGGATTTTCGTCCTTAGCTCCTACGTGATACATAACTGCTGTTGTAACAACAGGAGCAGAATTGTCTTGGTGAAGAATTACATGTAGACCATTGTCTAAATCATATTCTTCAAACTTAACTTCTTGTGCATGGGAAATGAATCCGATAAGCAGTAAAGAAGCTATTGAAAATAATCTTTTTTTCATTGCGTTTAAACTTTTTTTTACTTGAGTTATCTTGTATGTGACGCAAGTTCTATAAAAATGTTACACCATACAAATAATAAAACAACTTTAAGTTTATTTTGACATGTCTGTGAATTTTTGTAAGTTATTGATAATAAAATAATTACTAATCTTAAAAAATGTTGAACTATGGAAAAGAAAGCATTAAAATATGGAGGCTATATTGCATTAGGATTGATCGCATATTTCTTAACAGTACGATTGCTAGGATTGCATGAAAATCCTTGGTTACGCCTGTTAAATGGTGTAATTGTAGCATTTGGAATATATAAAGTTATCAAAGATTTAAAAGCAGCGCAAGGTGTCAAATTCAATTATTTTGAAGGATTCAAAGCAGGAATTTTGTCGGGTTTTGTTGCAACATTAGCATTTACACTCTTTATGGCAATCTATATTTTTCACATTGATACCGCTTTCGCAGAAAAAATAATGGCAATGGGATTAGGTAGTTATGCTACAGAACCTGGTATTTTACTCTTCATAATATTGATAGAAGGATTTGCTTCTGCCGTTGTTCTAAGTCTGTTATTTATGCAAAAATTTAAGCCTAGTTGGAATATATCTTAGAAAGTATTGTAGAAGTGTTTGTAGATTAATTAATTAGATGTATATTTGCGTCCATTTTTTGGACAAAATTAATTAATAAACGATACGCTATGTATGCAATTGTAGAGATGGCAGGGCAGCAATTTAAAGTTGCGAAAGACCAAAAAGTATTTGTTCACCGTTTAGCAGTAGAAGAAGGAAAGAAAGTTACTTTCGACACTGTTCTATTATTAGATGACAACGGACAAATTACGATTGGCGCCCCAGCTATAAACGGAGCCGCAGTAGAGGCCAAAGTTTTAAAACACCTTAAAGGTGATAAAGTAATTGTTTTCAAGAAGAAAAGACGTAAAGGTTACCGTGTTAAGAATGGTCACCGTCAGTCTTTAACAGAAATTGTTATTGAAAACATTGTAGCTTCAGGAGCTAAGAAAGCAGCTCCAAAGAAAGAAGAAGCTAAAAAAGAAGTTGCTAAACCAGCGGCAAAGCCTGCAGCTAAGAAAGCAACATCTAAAGGAGATGATTTAAAAAAGGTTGAAGGAATTGGACCTAAAATTGCATCAACTTTAAATGAAGCTGGAATCACAACTTTTGCTGAATTAGCAAAAACGGATGCAGCTAAAATTTCTGAAATCATTGCTGATGTACGTGGTAATCACGTTACAGATACTTGGCCAGAGCAAGCACAATTAGCTGCTGATGGTAAGTGGGATGAATTAAAGAAATGGCAAGACGAATTAGATGGTGGTAAAGCGTAATTGCATTATTACTTAAGTATAACAAAATAAAACCTTACTAAAATGGCTCACAAAAAAGGAGTTGGTAGTTCGAAAAACGGTAGAGAATCAGAATCGAAACGATTAGGAGTTAAGATTTTTGGTGGACAAGCGGCAATCGCTGGTAACATACTCGTTAGACAAAGAGGTACTACTCACAACCCAGGAGAAAATGTATATATGGGAAAAGACCATACATTACATGCAAAAGTTGACGGTCTTGTGAAATTCACAAAGAAATCTAACAACAGATCTTACGTGTCAATCGAACCATTCGAAGCATAGTTAAGATTCAAATCATAAAAAAAGCCTGAACGTTTGTTCAGGCTTTTTTTATGGAAAAGATTTACTATTCTGCAAATCCTTTTTTCTTTAATAATGGTTCAATTTCTGGTTCCGCACCACGGAAATTTTTATACAATTCCATTCCTGGTTGCGATCCGCCCATACTTAACATTTTTCTGTAACGCTTTGCCGTTTCAGGATCAAATATGTTTCCAGTATCTTTAAACACCTGAAAAGCATCAGCATCTAATACTTCTGACCATAAGTAACTGTAATATCCTGATGAATATCCTGTTGCACTTGAAAAAATGTGTCCAAAGTATGTATTTCTATAACGTGGAATAATTTCATCAATTAAGCCCAACTTATCCATAGCTTCTTTTTCAAAAGCATTTGCATCTGTTGGCATAGTGTCTTTTTTAGAATGCCAAGCCATATCTAAATATGCCGCAGCCATATATTCAACTGTAGCAAAACCGCCGTTGAAAGAGTTTGCATCTTTCATTTTCTTGATCATACTATCTGGAATTACTTCTCCAGTTTTGTAGTGTTTTGCAAAGAGGCGTAATACTTCTGGTTCGCTCATCCAGTTTTCCATTACTTGCGAAGGAAATTCTACAAAGTCTCTTGGAACATTGGTTCCAGATAATGATTCATATTTTACATTTGAGAAGAGTCCGTGTAAGGCATGTCCGAATTCATGAAATAAAGTTTCTGCTTCCGTAAATGATAGTAACGATGGCGAATCTCCGGAAGGAGCAGGATAATTGAAATTGTTAGTCACAATTGGCGTCACCATTCCGTTAACGTTCATTTGACTGCGTAAGGCATTCATCCAAGCACCACCACGTTTGCTTTCGCGTGCAAAGAAATCCATATAAATAATTCCTAAATGTTTTCCATCAGCTTCTAATACTTCAAATACTTGTTGGTCTTCATGCCATTTTGGAACGTTGTCCATTTCTTTAAACGTTAAACCAAATAATTTAGTTGCCAATGCAAACACACCATCTCTTACCGCTGTAAATTCGAAATATGGACGTGTTTGATCTTCATCAAAGTTGTACCGTTCTTTTCTAACTTTTTCAACATAATGTCTCCAATCGCTTCCAGCAAAAGTTCCAGAAACACCTTCACTTTTCATCTTTTTTGCTAATGCTTCCCGTTCTGATTTTGCCATTGCCAACGCAGAAGGCCATAGTTTATTCATAAAACCATATACAGCTTCTGGTGTTTCAGCCATATTATCTGAGAGAATGTATGCCGCATGAGAGTCGTAACCTAGTAAATTTGCTTTTTCTAAACGTAAAGAAGCCATTTCTATTAAAATTGCTTTGTTATCACTTTCATTGTCATTATTAGCTCTGTTTGCATAACCGTCAAATAGTATTTTACGCGCTTCTCTGTTTGGAGACGATTGTAAGAACGGATTGATGCTTGGACGCTGCAACGTAAACGACCAACCATCTTTGTGACCTCTATTTTTTGCTTCTGTAGCGGCTAACGCAACTAAACTTTCTGGAAGATTTCCTAAGTCTTTTTTGTCTTTAGTATGATATTCAAAAGCATTGGTTTCATCTAATAGGTTTTCGCCAAAATCGCCTCCGAGTGCGGCCAGTCGTGTGTTAATCTCGCGCAAGCGATCTTGTTTTTTTCCTTGTAAATTGATTCCAGAACGTACAAAACGTTTGTGTGTTTCGTTTAATAAACGCATTTCTTCTGAAGAAAGGTTTAGTTTGTCTTTTTGATCATAAACTGCTTTTACACGCTTAAATAATTGTGCGTTTAAGTTGATATTATCATTGTGCGTTGCCATGGCAGGTATAATTTCTTTGGCGGCTATTTTTAGGATACTGTCTGTATTTGCTCCATTTACCGCATAAAATATACGTTGCAATCTGTTTAAGTTTTTCCCACCAAATTCTAGTGCTTCAATGGTATTCTGAAAAGTTGGCGTTTCAGTATTTTCAGTAATTTTTTTAATTTCTTGTTTGTTTTCTTCTAGCGCAATTCTGAAGGCTGGCAAGTAGTCGCTACTTTTTATTTTGTCGAAAGGTGGTACTCCAAAAGGCGTATTCCATTCGGTTAATAAAGGATTATCATTCATAGATTCATTGGATTTTTTTTCAGGCGTAGCATCTTTGCAGGAAGCAAATAACAGAATGCTACTCATAATGGCTATTGAGGTACGTTTCATCTGTTTTTTATTTTATGAATTAGGTCAGTTAGAATTATTTACGATTCCATCATTATCAAATTAAAGTGAGTATCCGTGTTAGGTTTTACATATTAATTATGCTCATTTCATCGAATAAATAATTTGAACAACAAGATACTGTTTTTGTTTTAAAACGATAATAGCTTCCAAAACCTTAACATAGTATAAAGTCGCTTAAGTCAAGAAAATTGTATGATCTTTAGCTTTTTAAACAGTGTATAATTCCCCTAAACTTAATTTGTATTTATGAAGAAAGAAATTTCTTTTTTCCTGTTTCATTGTGAAGTAGAGAAAAAGTTAAGCCAAAAAACGCTTAAAGCATATGAAACTGATTTAAGACAGTTTGATGAATTTTTGAAGAAGGATGATATTTCAACAATTACAAAAGAAGATTTGAAATCATACTTAGGAATGCTTACAAAGCATGCTTCAAGGACGATGAAACGAAAAGTAGCGACATTGAAAACCTTTTTTTCTTTTTTAGAGTTTGAAGAATCTATTGAAAACAATCCTTTTCATAAAGTTCGAATTAAGATAAAGTTGGATAAGTTGTTGCCGAAAATTTTATCAATTTCTGAGATTAATTCCATTTTAAAGCATGCATATTTTGAAAAAGAAAGTATACAACTATTAGACTCGTATCAATATAAAGAAGCGATTCGAAATATTGCTGTGTTGGAATTATTGTTGGCGACAGGAATTAGAGTTTCAGAATTGTGTAGTTTGAAAAAAGAAAATATTGGTGACAATTTTGAAACCATTCGCATTTTAGGAAAAGGAAATAAAGAACGAAATATTCCAATAACGAATAAAGCTACCAAAGAAGCACTAAAGAATAATTACAAATCATTTAAAACGATTATTGATGCTTCTTCTTTTTTCTTTATCAACCGATTTGGGAATCCACTTTCTACACAGTCTGTTCGTTTGTTGGTAAAAAAGTATGCTTTAAAAGCTAGTATTCGTAGAAACATAACACCGCATGTTTTTCGGCATTCGTTCGCCACTTTATTATTAGAAGAAGATGTTGATATTAGATACATTCAGCATTTTTTGGGGCATAGTTCTATTAATGTTACTCAAATGTACGCACACGTGAATGAGAAGAAGAAAACAGCGTTGTTAACGATTAAAAACCCGAGGAATTTTGTGAATTTTTGATTTGGTTGGTTGTCTGAATGAATGATAACTAATTATTATGATTCTATGGCATGACCTAATAGTAGCACTTATAGGACTTTTTATAGGAACTCTTCTTGGTAACGAGCTAAATAGATTTCTATATAGACCTAATGTATTGATTAAATTTAGAAATATTAGTGTCTTAAGAAATGAAGATGGAGCATTTTGGTCAATATTAGTAGCTAATACTGGTAGAACCTGTGCGGAAAATTGTATTGGGTGTATAACTATATTCAACTTAAATAAAATGGACTTAATGGAGCAAAATGAAGCGTTAGCTGACGAGCAATTGCCGAGATATAAAAACGAGAACATTGATTTAGAGTATCCAAGATCTCAGCTGACTGCGCCTTCCAAATATAGAGATTTGAAATGTGCTTCCTTATGTTGGTCTCACCATGGAAATCCTTATGAATTAAATATAAATCCAGGAATGGTAAGGGGTTTAGATATATGTCGGATACAGTATCACGATAAAAAAAAATATTGGTACCTAATATTTCCTTCAGAAAAAGGCTGGAGAAAAATAAGATTAAGATGTAGACTTAAAAGTTACAAGGGAAGGCTATTTATCTGTCCTGCAAATGAATTTCCTAAAAGCATTGATTTCGAAATCTTTTTAAATAATAAAGATATACCTGTTTTCAAATTTATTAAAAGAACTTGGATTAAAAATATGAAATTCTTTTTAAGAAGAAAAAGTATGATACTAGATGACCACTAAATAGATGAGTTATATATACTATTATATTTCTTTGCACATTCTCTTAAATCATTATTTATTCTAAATCTAATCATCTCATTATTGATTTTTTTTGTATCTGAATTAGAAATATAATCGATTATGGCTTTAGCTAATGATGAAGGGTTCTCAGGTTCAAAGAAATATGCATGAGCGTAATTTAATGCAATCTCTTGATAAGTTGGAATAGCACTTAGGAATGTAGGGATTCCATAGGATAGTGATTCTGAAATTGATAATCCATAAGAACAAAATCTTTCAGCAGATATAACTATATCACACTGCTCATAGGCTTCTCTTATGTCAATATAATTTTTTATTTTCACCTCTGTTGTCAGATTATAAAAATTAACTTTTTCTAAGAATGAACTAACTTCATTTTTATAATGTTCTTTGACTCCCGTGAAAATTATTTCAAAATCAAAATCATTATCTTTCAGTATTTTGCATGCTTTCAAAGCTATTATGTGACCTTTTTGCGCCATTCTAAATCTTGATGGAAATAATAGCTTTATTTTTTCTTTAAAATTCTTGTTTCCTATACGGGTTATTTGAAAGTCCTCTAAGTGAATTCCCAACTTAATACTACTTATTTTTAAATCAAATAATTTACTAAAGAGCTCTGAGTAATAAATCGATGGAACGTAGAGGTTGTCATAGTTGTGTAAATAGGTTTTCTTATCTTTTATTAAACTACTCATAAAATTAAAAAAACCAACTCCCCATTTACTATCGTATTCTTTTTCATTTTCATGGTTAGTAACAAAATATTTTTTTTTAGCGGGAATATACAAATTTGAAGCGAAAGAATTAAAGTGAAATATGTCAGCCTCTATGTCGGCAATTTGAGCAAGACAATAATTAGAAAGTTCACGTAATTTTTCTACTGAATATTTATTATTTAAAATTTCTTTTGAAATGAAGTTAGAACTCGAATTATAGAGCTTATATTTATCAATATACTGTTGAGGAACTATTCCTAAAACCTTTATTCCTTCTATATTAATTTCTTTATTTAAACTGGAACACACGATAAAAACATCATGTCCAAGAGTTTTCATCTCTTTTGCATATTTAATCATGAATCTCTCGACTCCTCCTATGTAATTTTTATTTATTGTGTAAAGTGTGTGTAAGCAAATTTTCATAGTTATTATATTAACGAATATTTTCAACTGATATATAGTCTATTGAAACTGATATTCCTTTTACTTCTATATTTAATCTATACTCTAGAGTTTGTCTCAAATCTTGATATTCAAATTCAAGTCTAAATTCTTTATATTCTAGGGTAAGTTCTTCTAGTTTAATCTTTCTGATATTCAATAACGTATTCGTATCTACGTAATCAAAAATGTCAATAGTTAATACTTCAGTACTTAAATCTGGAAATTTTGAATACTCATTTTCATTGAGTCTAATACTATATCTTAATAAATATTTACTTTTAAATGGTAAACGCTTATATGGTCCATAAACTGCTCTGCCCTGTGTATCTAACTTCATAGCCGTTAAATTCATCCTGAGTTTAGCCTTAGGGTCTCTATGAATAATACCACACCTTGTTCTCATTGCAGATTCATCAAAAGGATAATAATATGCTTTAAATCGACCTATTTCTAGAGGGGTAAAAGAATCATTAGAAGGCTTGTTTATTATACTACTAAATTGGATGATACTGTCGGCGTAACTTTCAGTTTTAGAATCATGATTAATATCTATTATTTTTTTTGCTAGAACTTTTATATTTTCAATAGTTTCTCTCTCAAATTCTTTAACTTTTTTTAATTCGCGATTTGCATATATAGTATGTCCAAAAGAAATTACAATGATGATTCCAAAAACAACATTTAAATAATCCATAATAATTAGTTATCCTTTATTCAAATATAAACAAATAAATCACTTCCAACTAACTAAAGATAAAACTTACGGTTTTCCGTAAAAACTAACTGTTGAATACGAATCATCGATTCTTCCCGTTTTTACTCTATACATTCATATAAATCGCATTTTATGAAACAAATTTTTACTATCGTTTTCCTTTGTATGAGTTTTGCTGTTTTCAGTCAAAAGAAAATTCATGTGTTTGTGGCTTTGTGTGATAATGTAAATCAAGGAATTGTTCCAGTTTCGAAATCGCTGGGAAATGGTCAAAATCCGCGAACTAATCTGTATTGGGGCGCATTATATGGTGTGAAAACACATTTTAAACGTAGTAAGGATTGGGAATTTATAAAAATGATTCCTTCAAATAATTCAAAAATTTTAGAACGAATTTTATTTAAACATAAAACATCAAATACATATTTGCTAGCTGATGCGTACGATGGAAAATATATTAAGCAAACTACAATAGATTTTTTGCAAGCGAGTAGTGGAGAAGGTTCTGAAGAAATTATTGTGAATGATCAAAAACTAAATTTCAGCGGAAATTCAGACTTAGTTGCGTATGTTGGTCATGATGGTTTAATGGAATTTAACTTAAACATCAAACTAAAACCGAAAAATACCAAGAAGCGTGATGCAATTATGCTTGCGTGTATTAGTAAAGACTATTTTAAGCCGTATTTAGAGAAAACTGGCGCCAATCCGCTCGTTTGGTCTACAGGTTTGATGTCGCCTGAAGCATATACCTTAAAATGGGCAATTGACGGTTGGATTTTAAACGAATCGGATACAGAAATCCGAGAGCGTGCCGCAAAAGCATATCATGCATATCAAAAATGTGGATTGCGTGGCGCAAGAAGACTTTTGGTAACAGGATATTAAGTGTAAAAACTCTTTCCTCAAAAAAGAGAAAAGAGTTTCCTTACATGTTACCAAGTTGGAGCCCATACGTCCCAACATTCCATACATTCAGTTTTTGGTAAAGATAACCAAGCTGGTGGATCTGCTGGTCTTACAGGAGCATTTCCTCCATTATTTGGAGCGGCTCCACCATTTACATTTTCCAAGTTAGAGATTACATTTTTCTTAAATGTTAATCTGTTTACAATCTTCTTTTTCATAATTTAAAATTTTGTGATTCTACAGCTAAGTTCTGATTGTATTATTTTGTTACCCAAATTATCTTATGAATAAAAAAGTGCCTTACTCAGATGAGATAAAACACTTTCATTACTACTAGTTTATACTTTATATCTAAGTTTGGCATGTGTGTTTTTGTTACCCAACTATTTATAAAGAAGTAAAAAGGCTTTCGTAACATTAACAACTTTCTTTTGGCATCTTGTTGTTAGATAATTCATAACATCCATTTTAATTATTTTACACATATTGATTAAAACTTATGATGAAAGTTCTTAAAACGGATGTCTATTTAATTAAATTAAGGCTTCGTGTCACCATTACTAATACTATCCAACACGCCTCCAACACTAGAAGTACAGTCTTCAGTACATCTATCATATGATGGCGGTGTTTCTGACGGTGCGTGGCAACTCAATGTTCCTCCTCCGTATATCATATGGAAATTGGCAATTTTCGACTTTTTTAACTGCAATACAATTGATTTTTTTTTCATGCTAAAAATTTTAATGTTAATGACTGCAACATAAATGATATTGCTAAAGTTTCATAATGCAACTACCTTCGATTCATGAATTAGCGGTTATATTTTTGATAAAATAAGAAGGATAAATTCCTGTATATTTTTTGAATGCTCTGGAAAATGAACCTTCACTTTTAAAACCTAATTCTTCAGCAATTCCTTTAATACTATATGAACGAAACACTTTATCATTTTTAATGCGTTGCAATGCATAATTAATTCTCAACTCGGTAATATAATTTATAAAAGATTTGCCTTTATGCTGATTAATTATTTTTGATAAATAGTTGGTATTCGTATTTAATTTTTTAGCAACAAAATTTAAACTGGTTTTCGGATTTAAAAATTCAAGCTTAATTTCAAATTTTTCTAAGCTTTTCAATAGGTTATCAACCTTTTCGTTAGAAATTACACTGACAGCTTTTTGTTCAGTAATTGAATCTAGTTTTTTTTGTGTTTCTAATGTGTTGATATGTTTTAGAAGTTCGGTAAATCTTTTTTTATTAGTATGTTTATTATAGACAAATAAACTAATAAATATAAGTAGTAAAAGTGATAGAAAGCCTCCAACTATTTTTAAAATAGTATTATTCTTTTGTTCCTTAAAAGTAGCATTTTTAAGTTTTTGAATTTCTTGTTGATAATTAACGTTATCATATTGTTCCTCTATTTTTTTAGATACTTTTCTTTTAATTGTATTGATTCTATTTTGTAATGAAGCTGCTTTACTGTAGTTTTCAAGTGCTTTCATATGGTTATCAGTTTCTTTGTAACTTTTGGCAAGTGAAGAAGTAATATCATATTGTAATAAAAGTTGAGATTCTTTCTCTTGAGCTAAATTTTTAGCTTTTTCCAACACCTGAATTGCTTCTTTGTATTTACCTTCTTCACACAAACATTTTCCAGAAAATTGATAATTTAAGATCAAGTTGTTATAATTAGAGCCGTCAGTAGCAAGACGGTCTGCTTTGGAAAATGCTTCTTTTGCTGTTTGATATTGTTGTTGTTGACAAGCTATTTTTCCGCTAATCATATAATAATTTACAAGATATGTAGTATCATTTTGTATGAGTTCTTTTAGTATATTGTTATAATAAGTTGCTTTCTCTATGTCAGATTTAATATAAATTGCCGCAAGTGACATAATAGTCAATGTATAGATTTCCTTTGTTCTATTTGACGATAACGATTCAATCTTTTTTAAATTATCTAAAAAAATGGAAGTAGCTTCTTCAGTATTGCCCATTTGTTCTTTTATAAAAGCTATATTATGGTTAGATCGTATCTGCTGTAGTATGTCATTATTTTTTTTAGCAATAGAATCAACTTTCAAATGATAGTAAATTGAATTTTGATACGCGCCTAAGTTATTGTAAATGTTTCCTCTTATTTTATACGCAAATAATAAAATTGTTTCCTCTTTAAATTTAGCAGCATATGCAATACCAGTATCAGAATAGTTAATTGCATTGTTATAATCTCCAACACGGTTTTCAATATCAGTTAAAAACAAATAGGAAAAAGCTTTCTTCGTATTATTGCCTTCTACTGTAGCCTTTTTTAAAAAACTTTTTGCGTAAGCTTTTGCAAGCGAAGCATCTTTATTTCGATTTGCGTAATAGTTCGATTCTAAATATTCATAAGTTAATTGTACTACAGTATCTTGTTGTGCATTTAAAAAACATACACATAAAAATAGCATACAGCTTATAAAGTGTTTGAAGGCATTCATTTATGTAAAAGTTTTATTTTTAGAGGAAAAATATCGCTTGAGATATAATCAAGTAACACAAATTGTTAATTGTTACCCGAATATAACAAAAAAAGAAAGCGAATTACTACACAACGAATGCTTCAGTCATTAAATTGTCTTAAAAAAGGTCTTAAATCGTATCTGCCATTGTTTTCATCTAGTGTTCTACTAAATGTCTGCTACAATTTTTGAATGATATTTATTGTGTATGAACTGCCAAAAAATAAAAGTTTTCTGTAAGCGTGGTTGAAGAAATTTATAGTTATTTCAATTTTAAAAAGTGGTTAGATATGTAAATTGAAAAACCATTACCAAAATAATACTATTTTGATAATGGTTTTAAATGAAATTAAAGAGTCAAATTTTTAATGATCGCACACGCGAACAGTATTTTGACAACCTACGGTAAAACAATCCCACCAAGTTGCAGGAATTGGACAATGTGTATAACACGTATTATAATACTTATTTGTCAATTCGCAAGTACGTCCGGAAACACCACCTATAGTAGAATTAGCTTCTAAATTAGATATGTTTTTCTTGTTTAAACTAAGTTTAATTTTTGATTTTTTCATGATTCTATAGTTTTTTAGATTTGATTCTACTATTAATGATCACATACAAAAATAGTATTGCCACAATTATTTGTAACAGGAGGTGTAGGACATGCAGAATAACATGATTTGTAATACTTGTTTGTGTACTCACAAGTACGTCCAGAAACACCACCTATAATTGTATTACTTTGTAGGTTAGAAACATTTTTCTTATTTAAGCTAAGTTTAATATTTGATTTTTTCATAATTGTATAATTTAATTGGTATAACGTATTAACAGCAATGTGAATAAGGTAGACTCATCCATTCTTTTTCTTTACTTGGCGGGTAGCTTCCGTGTTGAGAACCCAATCCTCCATGTATCCAAAGAGTATTAAACCTTGAAATTGATTTCTTACTTAATGTTAAACTTTTTACATTTCTTTTTTTCATGATTTATGGTTTTAAATTTTAGTACTTTTTTGATGCATTAAATAATTTTTAGCTTTTACGATCCCAAAATGTATCAGTACTTGGAGGCCAGCAAAAACAATCTGTATGCGGTAATGAAATCCATCCCAAACCACCTTTTACTTTACTTAGTTTAGAAATCACTGTTTTCTTAACTTTAAGTTTTGCTAAATTCTTTTTTTTCATAATCGTATAATTTTAAATTAATTATTGACATGAAATTAGAATGAAATTTTAGCCAAAACAACTTGTGCAAGGTTCGTTTTATAAAAAAGAGGTGTAATTTTTTACAATCTAATATTAACTTTATCTTCCTCGGCTTGCAAGCTGTCAGGTCTTGTAGTTACTGTATGCCAACAAAGTGGAGGCTTGGAACAACAGTTCGTTTTTTCACTTACATTTGGGCCAGCTCCGCCAGTAACCACAAGATTTGCGATGTTAATTTTTTTAAGTTTTAAAGAAATTGAAGTAAATTCTTGTTTTTTCATGATCAAAAATATTTATAATAATTTTTTACCTAATATAGAGAATACGTAGGCTTGAAGGAAAAATACTTGCCTTCATTTTATAAAATAGAGGTTAGGTTTTTTATAAAAAATGAAGGGTAAATTCCTGTTTGTTTCTTAAACGCTCTCGAAAATGCACCTTCACTCTTAAAACCTAATTCTTCGGCAATTGCTTTGATGCTATACGAACGCAAAACACTATCACTTTTCAATTTGTGAAGTACATAATTGATGCGTAATTCTGTGATATAATTTTTAAACGTGACTCCTTTTTGCTCGTTCACAACTTGTGATAAATAGGTAGTATTTGTATTTAATTTTTTAGCGACAGAAACCAAACTTGTAGTTGACTTTAAAAATGAATTGGACTTTTCAAGTTTTTCAAGACCATCCAGTATTTTTGAAATTTTTTCATCTGAAATCTGAAACTTATTTGTTGGTTCGGGTAATGTGCTTTTTGAGGAATCAATAGCGAGTTGTTTCACCAATTGATCAAATTTTCTTTTATTAAGTCGTTGTTGTTTTCTATACAAAAAAAGTAAAATTGCAAACGCTGCCAACAAACTAATACACACAATTACTAATGAAGTATTTAGACTTTCTTTTCTTTTCGATTTAATTTTTAAAGATGAAATTTTACTTTCAAGTGTCTTTTTATCGTATTCTTTTAAAATTGTATACCGAATGGCTTTTTGTATGGTATCTGTATATGAAAAATTATGCGCTAAGTTGTAGTTTTCTAATGCTTTTTCAGTATCGCCAATTTGCTCATAACTATTTGCTAGTAAGGAAAGTACTTCTCTGTATTTAAAATCGTCAAAAGCAATCTCTTTTTGCAATGTTTTGATGGCTTCAAAAGCAACTATAGCTTCAGAAAATAGTTGTTGTTCGTAATACGATTTTCCGCGAAAGCGATATACAGAATATAAATTTCGTTTTGTGCCTAATGAAGAAATTAAACTATCGGCTTGTTGTAACACAGCCAACGCTTTGTCATATTCCTTTCGCTTATAATCTACAATTCCTTGTAATGAAAAATAATAACTCAGCGCATCCATGTCATTTTTTTCAAGACTCATTTTTTTAAGTTCAGGCAAGCAATCTGCGGCTTTGTCAATATCAAAATAGGTATATGCCGAGCACAATCCGATCAACGTATTTAAATACAGCGTATGGTAATTTTTCGATTCAATGAGTGGAGTTATAATTTCTTTATTTTTTAGAAATAATTCCGTGGCGCCTTCATGATCGCCCATAATATTTTTGATAGATCCAATACTGTGATTCGTATAAATTTGATACCGTACATTTTGCGTTTTTCTAGCTAAGGAATCTAATTTGAGATAATACGTAATTGCTTCGTTATACTTTCCGAAGGTAAAATATGTTTTTCCTTTTTGACTAAGCGCTTTGATAAGTAATGAATCGTTTTTCTTGTCTGTAGCATATGCAATGCTATACTCAATGTATTTTAGAGAAGCAGGCATGTTTCCAAAATAATTTTCGGAAGAAGCTATTAATAAAAATGCCAAATGCTCTTCAAGTTCATCACCTTCTTTTTTTGCTTTAGAAAGCAATGCTTCAGCATATATTTTAGCAGTTTTCGGATTGGTGTATTCTAAATTTTTATAGTGATTTTTTAAGTCTTTATATGAAATTTGCATCAAAGAATCTTGCTCTTGCGCAAGTATGCTTTCAAAAAAACATAGCATAAAGAAGAATGAAATACAGCAACGGAAACTCATGAGATGGTAAATTTAAGAATTAGAAAATTCTACTAGATAGTTCTTCAAATAAAACTTCTGTTACCCAATATAACAAAAAAGAAAACCCTTTGCCATATGACAAAGGGTTTCTAAACTATTTTTTACTTTCAGATTTTTTAGTATCTGTAGTATTCTGGCTTAAAAGGTCCTTCAACCGTTACACCAATATATTCTGCTTGGTCTTGAGAAAGCTCTTCTAACTCAACTCCAATTTTTGCTAAGTGTAAACGTGCTACTTTTTCATCTAAATGCTTTGGTAACATATACACGTCATTTTCGTACTTGTCAATGTTTTTCCAAAGTTCAATTTGAGCTAACGTTTGGTTTGTAAATGAATTACTCATCACAAAACTTGGATGACCTGTAGCACAACCTAAGTTTACTAAACGTCCTTCAGCTAATAAGATGATATCTTTACCGTCAATAGTATATTTATCAACTTGTGGCTTAATTTCAACTTTCGTATTTCCGTGAGTATCGTTTAGCCAAGTAACGTCGATTTCATTATCGAAGTGTCCAATATTACAAACAATCGTTTTGTCTTTCATTGCTTCAAAATGCTTTCCAACAACGATATCTTTATTTCCAGTAGTTGTAATTACGATATCTGCGTTTCCAACAACATTTTCTAATTTCTTCACTTCAAAACCGTCCATTGCAGCTTGTAACGCACAAATTGGATCAATTTCAGTAACTGTTACAATACTTCCAGCACCTTTAAAAGAAGCAGCAGTTCCTTTTCCAACATCTCCGTATCCACAAACAACAACTCTTTTTCCAGCTAACATAACATCTGTAGCTCTACGAATTGCATCTACAGCACTTTCTCTACATCCGTATTTGTTATCAAATTTAGATTTAGTTACTGAATCATTAATGTTAATTGCTGGCATTGGTAACGTACCATTCTTTACTCTTTCGTATAATCTGTGAACTCCAGTAGTCGTTTCTTCAGACAATCCGTTGATTCCTTCAACCAATTCAGGATATTGATCCAAAACCATATTTGTTAAATCTCCACCATCATCCAAAATCATGTTTAAAGGCTTACGATCTTCACCAAAGAATAACGTTTGCTCTATACACCACTCAAATTCTTCTTCATTCATTCCTTTCCATGCATATACTGGAATTCCAGCATCAGCAATAGCAGCAGCAGCTTGATCTTGTGTTGAGAAAATATTACAAGAACTCCAAGTAACTTCTGCTCCAAGTGCTTTTAAAGTTTCAATTAAAACGGCAGTTTGGATTGTCATGTGTAAACATCCTGCAATTCTTGCACCTTTTAATGGTTGTTCGTCTTTATATTCTTCACGAAGACTCATTAATCCTGGCATTTCTGCTTCGGCTAACTCAATCTCTTTTCTTCCCCATGCTGCCAAAGAAATATCTTTAACTTTATACGCTACGTAAGGAACTGATTTTGTGCTCATACTTTTTCTTTTTTTATAATTTGAATAAATATGGGTTGTGACCCAAAATATTTTTAAATTCGCTTTGTAACTTTACAACGCTTGCCACGTGCTAAAAGTTTGCGAGTGCAAAGGTACTAAATAACTTTTTAATATAATGTCTCTTTACAAAACTATAACAGTAAATAAACATACTAAAGTGCTGATTTGGAAGATAGAAGAATCTTTTGAAGCGCTAAATAAAGTTGTTACACTAACAAATCATTGTCAAGAACGACTTCATAAAATGCGTTCTGAAATTCATCAACGTGGATTTCTGAGCGTGCGTCATTTGTTGGCTGAGTTAGGATATACAGATTTTGATTTGTATTATGATTCAACTGGAAAACCACATTTAAAAGACGGAAAACATATTTCTATTACACATTCGTTTAACTTTTCAGCAATTATTGTAAGTGATTCAATTCCGGTTGGAATAGACATAGAAATGCAACGTGACAAAATATTACGAATTGCTCATAAATTTACACCATTACAAGAATACAATACGATAGCCAATCATGAAGCATTGGTTCGAAAAGTAACGATCGTTTGGGGCGGAAAAGAATCAATCTATAAAGTATTTGCCAAAAAAGGACTAAGTTTTCTAAAACATATAGATATAGACGATTTTTCTATAGAAGCTTCCAAAACCAAAGGAACCGTATATTACGGAAAAGAAATTGCAACCTATTCACTAGATTTTTTAGAGTTTGAAGGATTTACGTGTGTATATGCTTTAGAAGAAAATCGTTAAAACAATCGTATTGAAAACACTATATAACGACATCATTCAAGCAAAAAAAGACAAGCGAAAGTTAGTTGCTGTTTTGGTTGATCCTGATAAGATTGAAATTGATCACATTCCTAAATTTTTCAAAAAAGTACACAATGCTATCATTACACATGTGTTTGTTGGTGGAAGTACCGATGAAGAAAAAAAGATGGAAAACGTTACAAAAACCATCAAGCAACATACCCATTTACCAGTGTTAATTTTCCCTGGAAGTCATGAGCAAATAACGGAAGCTGCAGACGGAATTCTATTCTTATCTTTACTTTCTGGACGAAATCCTGAATACTTAATAACACAACAAATACAATCGGTTTCAAAACTAATTGATATCAACTTAGAAATTATTCCAACTGGTTATATATTAATAGATGGTGACGTAGAAACGGCTGTGCAACGTGTGAGTAACACACAACCAATATCGCAAGAAGAAAAAACTGTAATTTTGCACACAGCATTAGCAGGACAATTTTCGGGAAAGCAACTCATATATTTAGAAGCAGGAAGTGGCGCTAAAAAAATGGTTGCGCCAGAAATTATAAAAAAAGTATCCGATCAATTACAAATTCCGTTAATAGTTGGTGGCGGAATTCGATCAAAAGAACAGGTAAACAAGGCATTTCGAGCAGGCGCAGATTTAGTCGTAATCGGAACTGCTTTTGAAGAAAATGAAGACTTTTTAATAGAATTGAGTCCTTAGTATTGAGAAGTGACATTGCAATTTGAAACTTAAAACGTCACATCGAGCGCAGTCGAAATAGATAGAAAATTGTATCGAGAAGTACTTTTGAAACGAATAAACAGATACACAATAATTAAGTTTAACTAAAAAAAGATTCCTGCCTTCGCAGGAAATATTATGAACATATCAGTAGAACTAACCTTAACACCATTGCAAGATGACTTTGAAACACCAATTATCAACTTCATCAAAAAACTCAGAACTTCTGAATATACCGTTTTGGAAAATTCATTAAGTACACAAATTTATGGTGATTATGATGGAATAATGAAACTACTAACGTCTGAAGTAAAAACTGCATTTGAAAACGAAAACAACATTCTATTAACAATGAAAATTGTAAAATCTGACAGAAGTAACTATGAGCCAACTTTTTGATTTTTTCCTAGAACCTTACAAAGAAGCTATTTGGTTAGACATATTCTTGGAATTTGCCGCTGCTGTATTCGGAATTGCGAGCGTTTGGTTTGCCAAAAAAGAAAAAATTTGGGTATATCCAACAGGAATAGTTAGTACAATTATTTATATATACCTATGTTATAAATTCATACTCTATGGCGACATGATCATCAATATATATTACTCTATTATGAGTGTGTATGGTTGGTATTTATGGACGCGCGTTCGCGAAGATTCACAGCTCGAAATCTCACGAACCAACTTTTGGGACAAACTAAAAACGATAGGAATTTTCATATTTACGGCTGTTTTCACTTATGTTGTATACGTGCAATATGAAATGATTGACACACATTTAGACGTGCAAGAAACGATAGATTTAGTGTTGTCAAACCTTGGTTCAATTGAAGAAATAAGAAACATTACGCCATATCTTGACATGTTTACAACAGGAATTTTCTTTGCAGGAATGTGGTTAATGGCGAAGAAAAAAATAGAAAACTGGCTCTTCTGGATCTTTGGAAATATCATTTCAGTTCCGCTATATTTTGTAAAAGGACTTGGGTTTACAGCAATACAATTCACAATTTTCTTAATTTTAGCCATCTTTGGTTACATCGCATGGAGAAAAACCTTGAAAAACAAAGCAATAGAAGCTTCAAAATAGTTGTTTTTGGACCTGAATCTACAGGAAAAACAACGTTGGCAAAGCAACTTTCAGCACACTACAATGCTGTGTATGTGCCTGAGTATGCACGCATCTACGCGGAAGCGAAACAACAAAAAGGCGAAACACTAACTTCAGAAGATGTATTGCCAATTGCAAAAGGACAATTGCGTTTAGAATGCAAAGCGTCAGGAAATCCAATATTAATTTGCGATACCGACATCCTTGAAACACTAACCTATGCACGTATATATTATCCTAAATTTGAAAGCGAAACACTCAAAAAATATGTGCTAAAAAATAATGCAAATTTATATTTTTTAACTTATATTGATGTGCCTTGGAAAGCAGATGGAATTCGAGATTTGCCCAACAAAAGAGAAACTGCATTTTTAGAATTTCAAGCAACCTTAAAAAACTATAACCAACCATACATGTTGCTCACAGGAAATCCTATGGTACGATTTCAAAAAGCTGTTACAGCAATAGACAAACTACTAGAAAACTATTGAAATTCTCAGACAAACACATTCAACAAATAGAAGCAAAAGGACTTACAGTGCTTCAAGTGGAAGAACAAATAAATAAGTTTGGCAGAAAAATTCCATATGTAGATATTACTGAACATGCAAGTATAGATCGTGGAATTCTAAAACTAGATCAAACTGCCGAAACAACGTATGTGAGGATCTATGAAAAAGAACATGAAAAACTAGATATTCTAAAATTTACGCCAGCTTCCGGAGCGGCAACGCGTATGTTTAAGTTTCTATACAAATTCTTAGATACATACAATCCAAAAAAAGATTCCATTAATTCATATATCAATAAAGAAAAAGCACCTGAAATCCGATTATTTTTCATTGGTTCAGAAAAATTGCCTTTTTACGATGATGTTTTGAAATTTATGAATAAAACGGAATTAGATCGTATCAAAAATGGAGATATTTTTAACTATGACTTTGCTCGAACTTTAGTAGCAGAAGCAGGATTAAATTACGGAAACTACCCAAAAGGATTACTGCCTTTTCACAAATACAAAAATCACACATCTACACCTTTTCAAGAACACTTATTTGAAGCTGCAAGCTATGCGTGTCAAAATGGAAAATCGAAACTTCATTTTACAATATCACAACAGCACTATGATAAATTTATCAAAAAAGAACAGGAAATAATAAATCATATAGAAGGAAAAACGAAGTGTACATTTGAAATTTCATATTCCTATCAATCTGAAAGTACAGATACAATAGCTGTTGATTTGAAAAACAGACCTATTTTAGATACTAATGGCGAATTAGTATTCAGACCTGGCGGACATGGCGCTTTAATAGAAAACTTAAACGCAATTGATGCCGATTTAATCTTCATTAAAAACATTGATAATGTAGTAGTAAATACATATGAGGATGAAATTTCGCGTCATAAAAAGATTTTAGGTGGAAAGCTCATTGAGTTGCAACAAAAGGCATTTAAATTTATAGAAATGCTTCACAATGGCGTTTCTGATGAAGAACTTAATACTATTTTACACTTCCTTTTTGAAGCTTTAAATGTGCAAATCAGTGAAGAATTTGAAAAATATTCTCGAAAATATCAAATAGAATATCTCATCGAAAAACTAAACAGACCTATTCGTGTGTGTGGAATGGTAAAAAATGAAGGTGAACCTGGTGGCGGACCATTTTGGGTAAAACATGAAAATGGTTCAATTTCATTACAAATAGTAGAATCTGCACAAATAGATCGAAAAAACGATTACCATCAAAGTATCTTAAAAAAATCAACGCATTTCAATCCTGTAGATATTGTTTGCGGTGTAAAAGATTATCAAGGAAACAAATACAATTTAACACAATTCATTGATAAAAAATCATACTTCATCGCTTCAAAATCGAAAAGTGGTAAAAAAATAAAAGCCTTAGAATTGCCAGGCTTGTGGAATGGTGCAATGGCGTTTTGGAACACAATTTTTATTGAAGTTCCATTAGTTACATTCAATCCTGTAAAAACCATCAACGACTTATTAAAACCAACACATCAAATAAAATAGCGCAACCGAAAAGTAAACTGTTTTTTAAATCTCGACTGCGCTCAATTTGATATTTGTACTAAACTATATTCTCTTTAAAAAGTACATGGATTACCATTTCCATCTTGTCCATTTCCGATAGTATGTGTACAACGAATAGCTTCCGTAAGTTTAATAGGTTCTGTGACGGTTTGGCACGTATTCATATCTGAAATAATACACGGATTCTCAGTCAGTCGTATTGGAATATTTCCTCCAACGGCAATATTTCCCCCAAAAATTGCATTAGGATTTGATAAATTTGAAATTTGAGTTGTTTTTAACATCAGTTTTTTTTGAAAATTTTGTTTTTTCATAATTAAAATATTTTGGTTATGTATTAAAAGTACTGATTTTCAGTATATAAAAATGTTAAAAAGAAATTTTTCCTACAACATGTGTGTAATTTCAATAAAGTTATAATTGAAATAAATGAATTAGATATTGTGTAATAAATGTTTAAAAAAAACAATGCAGAATTCAAAAAACTAAATTACTTTTGCACCATCTCAAAGGGGTGCAATTTGAATCATATTCAAAACGCTGAGATTATACCCAATGAACCTGGGCAGGTAATGCTGCCAAGGGACAAACTAAAGCTTTCCTTAGAAAGGTTTGGTATGCCGACAGTCATAGTCTGTCAAAAATAATTTATTAATTTTAATCAAGAATAATTACCCCTTTTATTCGTAACAAAACGTATTACGAATATGAAGAATTTATTCGCTTTTTTATGCCTTTTTGTACTCTCAGTCAGTATGCAGGCGCAGAATTTTACACTATCAGGAACCATCTCAGATGAATCAGGACAACCAGTGTCTGGTGCCACTGTTTTGGTAAAAGGAACAACCAACGGAACCGTTTCTGATATTGATGGAAAGTATGCTTTAAAACTTTCCAATGGAACATACACTATTACAGTACGTATGCTTTCACAACCTATTGAAAAAACAGTAACTATTACAAAAGATACTGTTGTAAACTTTACATTTGGCGCAGAAAATGAAGCCTTGGACGCTGTATTAATTTCGGCTGTTCGTGTAAATGCCGATTCTCCAATTACGTATTCAAATCTTGAAAAAGAAGAAATTGAAAAACGAAATCTTGGACAAGACATTCCAGTTTTAATGAACTTTATGCCTTCTGTAGTTACAACGTCTGATGCTGGAGCTGGTGTTGGATACACAGGAATTCGTGTGCGTGGTAGTGATGCTTCACGTGTAAATGTTACCATTAACGGAATTCCGTTTAATGATGCAGAAAGTCAAGGGACATTTTGGGTAAATTTACCAGATATGGCTTCGTCTACAGAAAGCATTCAGTTGCAACGTGGAGTTGGAACATCTACAAACGGTTCAGGAGCTTTTGGAGCAAGTTTAAGTTTGTTAACAGATGCAACTTCTGAAAAAGCAAACGGAGAAATTTCAAACACATTTGGAAGTTTCAATACAAGAAAACACACCGTAAAATTTAGTACAGGAAAACTAAATGACAACTTTGAGTTGGCAGGTCGTTTATCTAAAATAAAATCTGACGGATATATTGATCGTGCAAGTTCAGACTTAAGCTCGTACTTTTTGCAAGCTTCATTTGTAGATGAAAATACCTTACTAAAAGCACTGGCTTTTGGCGGACATGAAATTACATATCAAGCTTGGAATGGAATTGATGAAACAACATTACGTGAAAACAGAACATTCAATCCTTCAGGACAATATACAGACGAAAATGGAAATGTGCGTTTTCATGACAATGAAGTTGATAACTACAGACAAGATCACTATCAATTTCACTGGAATCAAAAACTTTCAGAAAACTGGACAACAAATCTAGGTTTAAACTATACAGAAGGAAGAGGTTTCTTTGAGCAATATAAAGAAGATGAGCCTTTTGCTGAATATGGTTTTGAAGAAATTGTAATGAACGGAACTACAATTAATGAAACAGATTTAATTCGTAGACGTTGGTTAGATAATGATTTTTATGTGGTAAATGCAAATGCAAACTACAAAAAAGGCAGTCTTGATATGGATTTTGGTGCGTTTTTAGGAATCTATGATGGAGATCATTTTGGAGAAGTAATTTGGGCGCGTTTTGCAAGTGATAGCGAAATTAGAGATCGTTATTACGAAGGAAATGCAAAGAAAAACGAACTCAGTTTCTTTACAAAAGCGACAATTCGTGTAAACGACAAAGTAAGCTTATTTGGTGATTTACAATTACGTACCGTAAGTTACAAAACGACAGGAATAAACTCTGATTTAGTGGCATTTAACATTGATGAAGATTTTACATTCTTCAATCCAAAAGCTGGGATTAATTACAGAATGAATTCTAGCAATAGCTTATACTTTTCGTATGCAAGAGCAAACAGAGAGCCAAACCGAAGCGATTTTGAAAACAACAATGCTGTAAAACCAGAACAATTAGACGACTTTGAATTGGGTTGGCGTTGGAAAGGCGAAAACTTTACGGTAAATACAAACGCATATTATATGTTGTACAACGATCAATTAGTATTAACAGGCGCGTTGGACGATACAGGAACACCTTTGCGTACCAATAGTGGTAAAAGTTACCGTTTAGGTTTAGAAATTGATGCTTCAATAAAACTAAGCGAGCAACTAACAGTACGTCCAAATGTGGCAATAAGTACGAATAAAAACAAAGACTTCGTAACATCTAAAGATGGAAGTTTGGTAAATTTAGGAAATACAAATATTTCTTTTTCACCAGATTTCGTAGCAGGAAATATCTTAACATATGTGCCATCTGACGACTTTCAAGTATCTTTATTGTCTAAATATGTTGGAGAACAATACATGGGAAATATTGATTCGGATGTGTCAAAATTAGACAGTTATTTCATCAACGATTTAAATTTAACATACGAAATCAAAGTAAATTCAATTTTTGAATCGATTACTTTTTCAGGATTGATAAATAATATTTTTGGTGTAGAATATGTGTCAAATGGATACTTTTTTACGTTTGATGATACTTGGACAAACCCAGGAACGACAATAACTCAAGAAGGCGCTGGATTTTATCCGCAAGCTACCAGAAATTTTTTAGTAGGGATGACCTTGAAATTCTAGAAAAACACAATCATATAAACTATAAAAGCGACTTGAAAGAGTCGCTTTTTTTATACGTAAATGTAACGATATATATAAATCACGACTAGCCTTTATTTGAATGTTCAAAAAATGAAAGTAGCTTTATTCCATTAACTTTAAAATATAGAAAAAATGAAAAAAAAGTCAATTAAAAATTTATCGTTAAACAAGATAAAAGTATCCAAAATCAATTCGCCAAAAGAGATTGTAGGAGCAACAACAGGACCTTGTGTAGTTACTACTTACATCATAAGTCGAGTAGCTTGTTCATATATAGCAGGATCTTGTGGTTGTCCGCCACCGCCATCGGACAATTGTGATCATACCAGAGGTTGTCCATCATGGAATGTTGCTTGTAATCAGTAATAAAGGGGATAAAGAGTGACTTTTCAAAAGCGTTTTTGGGAGTCACTTTTTTTATGGAAAAAAATATAAGAAATTCATAAATCCCGAGAACTGTTTATTGGATGATACTTGAGAATCTTATAGCTGTAAAATTATTAACTATCAAAAACGTATTACAATGAAAAAAAAGAAATTTAAAATTTAACATTAAATAAAATAAACATCTCAAGGATAGATGATGTAGAAAAGGTAAAAGGAGGAGATACTGCTACTATTAGTACAATACCAATCACGACAGGGTTAACAAGTCAATTAGTTTGTTCATTTGTTGGTTTATGTGAGTCAGCTCCAGAGCCAGGAGATCCTGATAACTCAAGAGGTTGTTCTTCTTGGAATGTAGCTTGTTAAAAACAAAGAAAAGCGACTTGAAAGAGTCGCTTTTATAGTTTATATATTAGTTAGAATATCTCAATACTATGTCTATATCTTAATTATTCGAAACCGTTAATACATTACCAGATTTAGAAATACGATAATTAACCATCGGAAAACTATCTGCGCCTTCAACAGGATTTAGTAACTGACCATTTGCCAAGCTGTATTCATAATCTTCACAGTCGCACATTGCCAATACGCCATTAATTTCCATAGTTGAACAACTACTTGGAATATGATTTGGGCAACTTGCTTCCCAAGCTAAAAATTGATCTCCAGATAAATTAAACACAAAAAAGCCACGAACGCCGCCGCCATTTCCAATATATGTAGATCCGCCAGCGAAACTCAAATTATCAAATTGTGGTAAATTTAAATTTATCTGAAATTGAACCAAAGCATTTGGTATGTAAGGATTGCTGTTAATTCCTCCATCATCATTGTTACAAGAAAGGAAAGTTGTGAGTACACAACATAAAATCAAGAAACGTTTCATCTATTTGTATTAAATTATATTTTTAATTAGGTTGTAAAAAAAGTCAAAAGCGAGTATTTGCAATATTATTTTTACATAACGTCAAGCAAGTGCAAAAATTACGTCTCGCAAGTTACATAAAATCATTTTTTAAAAATCACAATCGCAAGGACTTTAAATATTTTCTTATATTTGTATTTACAAAATCCCGTGTTCGATGGGATTTTTTGTGTTCTATAACTAAAAGCTTATCTACTTATATTATGGATTAGTTACATGTGAATAGATAGAAAACGAAGAAATTATGAGTAAAGTATCTTATTATACACCAGAAGGATTAAAAAAATTAAGAGACGAGTTAGATCACTTAAAAAATGTTGAAAGGCTTAAAGCTTCTCAAGATATTGCTGAAGCACGTGACAAAGGCGATTTAAGTGAAAACGCAGAGTACGATGCGGCAAAAGAAGCACAAGGACTGTTAGAGATGCGAATTTCTAAAATGGAAGAAGTGTTGGCAGGTGCACGTATCATTGATGAAAGTCAATTAGATACTTCAAAAGTATTAGTACTTTCTACAGCTCGTATCAAAAATACACTGAACGGAATGGAAATGACTTATACGTTAGTTGCTGAAAGTGAAGCTGACTTAGCGAATGGGAAAATTTCGGTAACGTCTCCAATTGGAAGAGGCCTATTAGGAAAATCTGTTGGAGAAATTGCTGAGGTAAAAGTGCCAAACGGAACAATGAACTTTGAAGTGCTCGAAATTACTAGAGGCGAATAAAGAATCAAAACATAATCATAAAAAATCCTTTCTTACATGTTAAAAAAGGATTTTTTTGCATTTATACAAAGAACTTTTTTATCTTAGAACCACATAAAATTACTGCCCATGCCTTCGATCTTCACTAAAATAATAAATGGAGAAATTCCATCATACAAAATCATAGAAGATGAAAACTATTTTGCGTTTTTAGATATCAATCCAAATACAGTTGGACATACATTGTGTATTCCAAAACAGGAAGTGGATAAAATATTTGATCTGTCGGAAGAAACATATATGGGCTTAATGCGTTTTTCGCGAAAAGTAGCCATTGCCATAGAAAAAGCAATTCCGTGTAAACGTGTTGGTATGACGGTTATTGGACTCGAAGTGCCACATACACATGTACATTTGATTCCGTTACAAAATATGCAAAGCATGGATTTTAGGAACAGTCAAAAATTAACTCCAGAAGAATTTCAAGAAATTGTAGCAAAGATTCGTGCTGAACTTTCGTAATATAGTATGCTACATGTTAAATTTTAAATGTAAAAGTATTTCTTCCAAACAATCAAAAAAGTATATCTAAGAGCAAACTTATAAAGTCGAACTTTTTGAAAGCTATTGGCTTATTTATAAAAGAACATTCCGTTTTATTAATTGCGTCTTAAAATTACAACTGACTTTTATTTTTGTTAAGACTCTTATCATTTAGCTAAACTTTCCAGTTTTTTAAAAACAAGAACCTTATACATAGCACTGATTGGAACTTTATTATTTTCAATGAATAAATGTGTTTTGGTTGCTTTTGTAACTCTATCCAAATTAGAAATGTATGATTTATGTGTACGTTGGAAATTCTCAGATAATAATGTTGTAATATTAATAAGTGTTTCAGAGATTAGGTACATTCTTGAATCTGTAAATAATTTTAAATAATTCCCAAAACTCTGAATATACAGAATTGATTTAAATGAAATATTAACAGGCATTCCATCATGTTTTATTTGAAGTTCTTCATTTCCTATATTTTTTTTAGTCTGTGTTATTTTTGAAGCTGAAACTTTGTTTATTGCTTTCAAAAAGCGTTCAATTTTTATAGGTTTTAATAAATAATCTACAACATCATAGTTATAACTTTCTAATGCATACTCAGAATACGCTGTAGTTAAAATAACCTTAGGAGGTTTTATCATAGAACGCAAAATTTCCATCCCACTAAGTTCAGGCATTTCTATATCTAGAAAGATGAGATCAACTTCATTTTGCTGCATGAAATTGACAAATTCAAGTGGATTTCCTGTGCTTACTACTAATTCAAAGTTGTTAATTTTAGAACAATACTCTTCTAACACTTTGCGTGCTAATATTTCATCATCTACAATGCCAATTTTAATCATCTACAATTTTTTTAATATTGAAACTGTTAAATCAATAGATAAATTTACACGATATTCTTCTTTGGTATCTTCAATTTCTAATACGTGAGAATTAGGATATAAAAGGTTTAAACGTCTTTTTACATTTTCAAGACCCATTCCTTCTCTTTTCGATGTGGAAATCATCGAAGGCTTTGAGTTGAGCACACCAAAATGAAGCGTAGTATTTTTTATAGCTACGGAAACATCAATTGTACTGAGTTCATTAGTGCTTTGCGCACCATGTTTTACAGCATTTTCAACAAAAGGAATAAGTAGCATAGGAGCAATCCTTAAGTTCAATAAATCTCCACTTATTAAAAATTCAATAGTACAACGCTTGCTCAATCTTTTTTCTTCAAGTAACAAATAATTTTCTACAAACTCAAGTTCTTCTTTTAATAAAACGGTCTCTTTTTTAGAACTCTCTAGTTGATATCGCATTAACTCTGAGAGCTGCATGACAAGATCTGGAGTTTCGGGTGATTGCTGTCTGGAAAGGGCATAAATACTATTTAATGAGTTAAATAAAAAATGAGGATTCACCTGCTCTTTTAGATAATTAAGCTCCATCTCTTTTTGTAATTTTTCTTTCTCAGCATTTTCTCTTTGTATGATTATATTCCTTCTTAAAAAGAAAGCGGCCATTCCTGTTCCAGTTGTATAAAAATGAAACAAAAAAGTTTTAGTAACACCGGACCAGTTGTTTTTATCATAAGCTTCTAAATATGCCACAATAAATATACACCCAATGAGTAAGAGTCCGTATATAAAATATTTTTTCTTATCAAAAAAGTAAGGAATGAGAACAAAATGATTTACCCATATAACTGCCATAATATTAATGGCATAGTTAAGTGCCCATAAAAAAAAAGAAAAAGGCGTATCATATCGATCTATAGATATCCATCCGCTCATTAGTTCAAGAATAAGCACTAAGAAAAAAGCGCCTATGTTTATAAGGATTGTATTCTTTAATGACTTTTTAATCATAAACACATTTATTAAATTCTAATAAAGATAGTATCTATACATGCAAACCTCCCTAATTATTATACAAAAGCCTGATATCAATGACGAAATGACTTTATCATTTAATTATTGGGTTTATCCTATATAATCGATTAAACAGGGATTATACTATATTTTTATCTAACCATTGAATTATAGTAAAGCCTTAATAATTCAGTTATTCAATTAAAAAAAGAAGGAAACATGAAAATTACTAAATTATCAATATTGACAATAATCTTGTCTTTTAATACTGTCTTTGCACAGGAAAATAGTGTAAAAGAGTTCACATCAAATGGAGAAGGAACTTCCTTAGTATTACCGCATATTCAAGTCATTCCAATAAAAGATACTAAGACAGAAAGAAACTATGAGCTTTATATAGAATTGCCCGAAGATTATTCTGAGAATACTAATAAAACCTATCCTGTTCTTTATTATACGGACGCTACATGGCATCGCGAAATGCTATCTGGGGCAACAGAATACATGCTAGAAGATGTGATTTTAGTTGGAATTTCTTGGCAATTAGATATCAATGAAGACCTGAAAAAAGAGAGAGGAACACACGTGAGTCGGTTTCGAGATTATAGTAGTCGCAAATCAAATAAACCTAAAATTCAAGCAAAATATCAATTAGGGCAAGCTGATAAACATATAGACTTTATTCGCAATGATGTCATTACCTATGTTGACAATACCTATCGAACTGACCTAAATAGTCGCACCTATTTTGGGTATTCAATGGGCGGAGAATTTGGTGCTTATGTACTATTGACACAGCCAGATATCTTTAATAATTACATTCTTGGAAGTCCATCGATCAAAAATGATGTTCCGTATCTAACTAAACTAAATTCGAAATTTGGACCTTTTGATGCGTCAAATAGAAAATCGAGTCTGAATGCGAATGTTTTTATTGCTTATGGTTCATTAGAAGAAGAGATGGTTGAACCTATTGAGGAATTTATTAAATTATTAAAAGATAGAAGAGATGGCGGTTTAGCCGTACATAAAGAAGTGATTGAGGGTAATCATGGAACTGCATTCCCTATGACAGCAGTTCGCAGTATAGCTTGGTTGACATCTTTGATGAGTCCTGTTTCAAGTGATAATTATGATGTCTCATTCTGGGATATGCCGCATCTCAATAATGCATTTATTAGCATAACACCAGAAGATAGAAAAGATGGGATATTTGTTGATACATTAGCGGTGAGTAGCAATGATCGAAACGCAATCCTCAAACTCTCTCAAGATATTTTTGATGGTAAACATGGTAACTATGATGCGTTACTCATTTCGCATAAAAACAAATTAGTTTTTGAATCCTATTACAAAAAAGGGCGTATCAATTTGCCTCATGGACAAGCATCAGCAGTAAAAGCGTATACTAGTTTGGTTTTGGGTAGAGCAATTCAAATGGGGTATTTATCTATGGAAGATCTACACAAACCTTTAATTAGTTTTCTAAAAGATGTAGATCCTGAAAAAATCACCAAAGGAGCCGAAAAAATTACACTTCATAAAGCATTGACCATGCACGGAGGATTGACTATAGACAGAGATAAATGGAAAGAAATTGAGAATGATTCAATTCGATTAAAAGGTCAAGGGCTGGTTCAGACACTTTTTGAGCAAAGCGAACCTATAACCGACGAATCTCAGACTTATTTGTATGGTAATTTTAATCCAATGCTGGTGATGACGGTCATTGATGCCGTGGTTCCTGGAACGGCAGAGGACTTTATTAAAAGGGAGCTACTTGATAAACTCGGTATTACAAATTATAAATGGTCAAATCATATTAGCGGTTTGCCAGAAGCAGGGTGGCGTGCAAATATCATGTCTCGCGACATGCTCAAATTGGGTAATTTGGTTCTCAATAATGGTAAATTAAATGGCGAACAGCTTATTTCTGTAGAATATCTTGCCAAAGCCACCAGTGGCATTGTGAAACCTACTCAAGATTGGATGCCAAAAGACTATCGTTACGGTTATTTTTGGTATCAAACATTCGTAAAGGTAGGCACTAAAAGTTATGATGCCACATTTGCTTGGGGAGGCGGTGGACAACGTGTAATAGTGATAGAAGAACTTGACTTAATAATTGTAATTTCTGGTCATGATAGAGACGATAAAATAATGTCTCAAATTTCTGAAATCATTATACCAGCGTTTGTAAAACAATAATTCCACAAAAAAATACATCTAAACCATGAAAAACATAACAGGACTACTACTTTTAATATTTCTTTTTCTTGCATGTAAAAATGAACAAAAAAAGGACTCAGATGCCTTAAGTACTACAAGCCCAAAATATGAAACGTATAATTATTCTGGATTTACAAAAGAAGAAATTTATGGATTCCATAAACGTATTTTTGAAGGAGGAAATTGGACCGAATATGGTGATCTGGAACGATACTATTATTTAAACTTTTCCGAAATAAAGAAACACTCGCGTATACTTAGGTCAAATACGCCAAAAATTCTAGAAGAAACACCAAGAGATGATGTAAAAAATTTTAGTACGTCAACAGATTTAAAAAAAGGAGGTGGACTATCATTAAATGACTATGTACAGCAAGTAGAAGTTAATGGGTTAATTATAATTCATAAAGGCACAATCGTCTTTGAAGGCTACCCAAGAATGTTCCCAACAGATTTGCATATTAATATGTTAATAACCCAAGTTTTTGTGAGTACTGCAATTGCTATTCTGGAGGATAGCCATTTAATCGATACTAGCAAACCCATTGATCACTACTTTGATGCCCTAAAAGGGTCAGGTTGGGAAGGTGTTCCAGTAGTTGATATTCTTAACATGAGTTCTGGAATTGATCGCCCATTTGAGACATATGAAAAAAGTTTAGACCCAATTAAAGAATTCGCTATGACAAAATCAACTAAGCCTTCAGGAACTGAGCAACAAAATTCCAATGCCGACGCTATGGTATTAACGCTATTAGTTGAAAAAATTAGCGGTCTTACCTTTAAAGATTTTGTGGAACAAAAAATATGGAAAAAGATAGGGGCTGAACATAGTGCCCTTTTAGCAATCAACACTAATGGGACTTCTGTTTCATATCGCGATGGCATGTCAACAACACTTCGAGATCTTGCTAAATTTGGTCTTGCTTTTACGCCTAGTGGTCGAAAGAGCGCCAATCCAATAATTTCTGATGCGCATTTATCTAAAATCAGAAATGTAAATAAAAATCTCAAAAAGAAGTTGCGATATTCAGAAGAAATAATATATAGTAGTTATCAATGGGGAGCAGTCTACGAAGATGGCGATCTTTACAAAGGTGCACATGGCGGGCAAGGTCTTTATATCTCTCCTTCTAAAGATTTGGTTATTGCATATTTCGGAACTGCCAATACTGATCGTGAAAGCAATCAACTTCATGTCATTTCTCGACAGCTTTCCAAATCAGGACTGTTTGATCTTGAGTGAAATGACCTATAAGAATATATAATACATGAAATATTTTGGTATTAGTAAGTATTTAAAAATTAGATCTTTAGAGTTTTAATACTTGTATGAGTACTATTTTTAAATGTTTGCAATACTGAAATTAAAAACCAACAAACTTACTGTTAAGTTGTTTATTTCTATGTATTGTTTCAATAAATGAAAGATAGAAATATGGTATTTTGTTTTCTTTTAATTTTGATACACTATATTTTTCAGCTACTAAAGAAGACGAAGTTCTTGATAAATTTTTCTTACTTTACAAAACGCATTAAACTCTATTAAAACAGGTGTTAACAAGTCTTTCATATCAACCCCAAAGTATCTAAAGTCGAACTTTTTGATTGAAGATTTAAAGGTAATTAGTCAGTTCGTTAATGAACATTCCGTAATTATTAATTTTTGTTAAGACTTACTTGTACATCATTGATACGGTTGACAATTAATAATTTTTTATTGATACTATGCTTTGCTAGTGCTCCATTAAAAATTTTCAACCAGTTTACAATTTCATTTTTACGTTGATCTCATAGAATGTTTTTTTAATATTCGGAAATATCAATATACCGCGGTTGTGCATTGAATAAATATTGCCAATTTCTTATTTCATTCGGTTATCAAAACCTTGTAATTTAGTTTTGAATTCTTTTTCAAAATCAATTACCTGAATTACCACATCTGCATAATTTGTGGTATATGGATATCATCGATTTTATCTCAATTCATCACATCAAATTTTATGTTCACACCGTACTTGATAATTTCTCAAGGAAAATAGTAGCTGATACTATTTCACACAGAAAGAATGTAAGAGCAAGAATGCTCATTGGTTTTCGTAAAGCCGTCAAATAAGAACTTGATTTTATTGTAGATGTAGACACCGAAAACCATTCTAAATTACTCAATTCAAAATACACAGAAATTTCTTTGATCAAATTTAATTTAATTGATCAATCACACATAAACAATTGATCAATCACAACTATAACTAATTGATAAACATATTTTTACTACATATATTTGGCTTATGGAAGAAGCCGAAAATCCAGAAAAGAGTAGGCACATTTTAAAATTATTAGTATGAAAAAAAAGATTTTAAACGACGGCTGTATGCGCACAATTATTGGAGGTCCAACACATCAATTACGGGATCCAATTCCACCTGGTGGTGCTGGTACAAGTTGTTTTCATGAAGAGACCATGATCGTGACTAACAATGGCTCAAAAATGATTAAAAACATAGATTTAACCATAGACAAAATTTGGAATCCAATTAATCAAAAGTGGATGGAATTATCTAGAAAAACGGTGACTCTTTGGCAAGGTGAAGTCTGTAAAATTGCAACTTCTGAAAATGAACTGATCACCACAAGCAATCACCCTTTTATGCTTAAAGATGGAACAGTTTTAAAGGCTGAAAATTTGGAGGTCGGTGATGTATTGGACAACGGCAGCGAGGGCATAGTTATTAAGGCTATGCAATTGAATAAAGTTCAGGAATATGTCATAGTGCATAATCTGGTGTTTAAAAATGCTGGAACAGCCGATTGTGAACATTTTGTAGAAGCTAATGGTATTCCTTCGGGAATTTTACATTTACAAGATAAAGTAGCAAACGCATCACTTACGAAGGCTTTACAACTCAATTAGTAATCTTGTACTGATTCAGGCTCTCGCTTGGATCGGTACTTCTTCTTTTACAATAACTATGTTTAAAAAAGCAAATAAACCATTCCCAATAATCATCCAAACTGGAATGATGGAGTGTGGCACTACCTCATTAGCAATGATTTTCAAATATTATGGATTGTACAATATACAACGCGCTCTTGCTGAAATGGCAGGAGTAGATACCCAAGGTACAGATCTTTACACGTTAGCGAGAATCGGAGTGCAATTTGGATTTAAATCCGAAGGATATGAGTTAGACTATGAAGGTCTCAGAGACATTACTTTACCCTGTATTGCACACTATGAAGGAGTACATTTTATAGTTGTTTATAAGGTTAGCCAAACGCATGTATGGGTAGTAGACCCAGCTTATGGCAAAGATAAATTCACTAAGAAAGAGTTTTTAACCAAATGGAATGGCACCGTTCTCACATTGACACCAACGGACAATATTTTTAAAAATAAAGATATGATGGATTTGGTTGCTGATGAGGTTAAAGAGAACCAATCAATGTTCAAACGGTTCTACAAACCCGTTCTAAAGCCTAATTACAAACTGCTAGTTCAGATTGTTCTTACTACCTGTTTTTTACAAATTATCGGATTGTCAATTCCATTATTCACTCAAGCCATTGTGGACCAAGTTCTTGTAAATCAAAACTTGAACTTATTGTACTCAGTTTTAGCGGGTTTGTTCTTTATATTCATCATACAAACGGTGTTTCTATATTTCAGGAATATTCTTTTGATTCAACTCAAGGTGCTTATAGAATATGATTTTTTTAGTCAATATTTTAAACATTTTATCTCGCTCTCTCAGCAATATTATGATCGGCACAGAAGAGAAGACTTTATAAATAGATTTAGAGAAAATATGACCGTAAGGCAAATATTGAATCCAGCGATGCTCCAAGCTATTTTCGATCTATTATTAGTAGTTATTTACATTCCTCTGCTATTTGTTTATAATATAAAACTAGGACTTTTGGGGGTTATTTTATCGGCAACTATTCTAATGGTTGCAATTTTATCATTACCAAAAATTAGAGCTTTAACCAATAAAGTCTTTTATAAAGATGTTGCTGTACTGGGTAAATTCCTAGATGTGCTCTTGGGAATCAACACCCTAAAACTACTGAGCATAGGGCAATTAAAATTCATGAGTTGGCAGCGTGAATACCGAAGTAATTTAAATATAGTGTCTGAGGCAGAAAAAGTGCAAACAATATTCATTACCATCCAACGCAGTCTCTTTCTCTTTACTCAAATTTGTGTTTTCTGGCTAGGTGCTTATTGGACTTTTAATCAAGAGTTAACTATTGGAGAATACTTGGCTTGTATTGCCATTTTTACCATTGTATTGAATGCCTTGAACAATGTTGCCGTACTCTGGATTCAAATGGCTGATCTATCCGTTTCTATGGCAAGATTAAATGATGTTTTACGGCAACCTAAAGAAGAATCAAAGATACTTCCGGGTATGACGGAAACTATAAATACCATCACATTTGATAACTTAAGTTTTGATTACGGATCAGATTCGGGTCGACTTACACTAAGAAAGATTAATCTCGTAATTAAGTCAGGTGAGAAGATAGGAGTAGTAGGACGCAACGGTGCAGGAAAAACCACTTTGGTGAAAATGTTAGTAAATTTATATCCAGAATATATGGGCGCTATCTTATTAAATCAATCGCGAGAAATCCGAACCATATCTCCCACGGTATTAAGAAAAAAAATATTCTTCTTTCCACAAGAAGTCTACATCTTTAATGGTACAATACGAGAGAATATTTTATACGCAAACCCGCAAGCAAGCAATGAGGAAATAATAGAAGCTTGTAAGTTGGCAGATTTTCATGAATTTATAAAGAATAATTTTTTAGGTTACAACCAAAAAGTAGGTGATGAAGGAGCAAACTTATCTGGTGGAGAAACCTTGAAACTTGCCTTTGCTCGGCTCTTTGTGTGTAATCCAGATGTAATAATACTCGATGAAGCTAGTAGTGAATTAGATATTGAAACGGAACGAATTATATTGACCAATGTTATGGAAAAATTTGCTAACAAAATCATCATATCCATTGCACATAGAATCAATACTCTTAGAAACTACGATAGAATTGTGGTTATGGACCAAGGTGAAGTCGCCGAATGTGGTCACCACGAAGAACTACTTAAAAAAGAAGGACTTTATCATCAATTAATCAATACCTATGTCAACTTCTAAATCAAAAAACAATCACAACAATACCCACGACCTTAAAGAGCTACAGTACAATGATTTGTATAAAAACAATGATCGACCTCTAAATGATCTCCGAAAACAACACAAATCATTTGTACTATGGGTTTGTGCAGGCCTATTTGTGTTAGCCTTAATCCTTGCAATTACCTTAAAGATTCCAAATTATGTAACTATTCCCGTTGTAATTGAAAATCAAGGCGAAACTAGAGAAATGAGTTTCTCTCACGATGTAAGAGTACTCAAAAATTATATTGGTCTTGGTGATTCTATAGTTGTTGGAGATCAACTTTGCTTAATTACATCACCTGAAATCAAATCGTTAATCAGTCAAATCGTAAAGGCAGAACAGAAATTACAATCACTCGTACAATTGGATTCAATTCAGCTTGAATCTACATTGCTTGGCTTACAGGAAGAACAGACTGCAAAATATGCATTGATCAAAGCGATCCAGACCGAACGTAAAGCAGCATTATCTGCATTCAAATCGGAACAACTAGCGCTTAAAGCCTCTGCTGATTATACGACAATTTTATTTCAAAAAAACCACACGCTCTATCGTAAAGGAGTCATAAGTCAAGTAGAATTTTTAACTGTGAAAAGAAACTATCAACAAGTTTTAGCGCAACGTGATGTATTGATGAAAAATCATTTGCAGAACATGCAATCTTATGAACTTCAGATTGAACGGATTAATGAGTCTTTAGTGCCAATTCGCAACCAAGAAACAGCTACTACATTAAATTATGAAATTAAAATTAAAAAGTTATATCAAGCTATTGAGATAGCTCGACACGAACTTGAACTTCAATACGGAAACGTTGAAATTGATGGAAATAGTCTTATTCTGAAAGCGCAAAAAGATGGAGTAATAACATATCGTTCATCAGGGCAGTCACGTTTAATCAGCGGTCAAATCCTTTACAGAGCCGAATACTCAAGAGAAAAATTGTTTGCGAAGGGATTTCTGAATAGTGAGATTATAGGTCAAATTGAAACAAATATGATTGGGAAGATCAATTTTGAGTCTTTACCTTCATATCAATGGGGAATATTAAAAGGTCGAATACACACCATTAGCCTTTCAACAGACAATGAAGGTAGGTATGCCTTTACAGCTACCATTAAAAATACTAATCCCAAAGTTTATCGTCGCTTGCGGAACGGGCAAAGTGGTAATATGTCGGTCATTATAGATTCTAAAACACTGATCGGTTATTTGACTGTTAGCTTCAAAAAAAACACGAGCATGTTGTAAAGCTATTTTAGATAAAATTTTTATTACGATTTTAAAATATCAGATGGATACTGACCATATTTGTTGTAGAACTTGCGAGAGAAACCTCCAGCATTCTTAAATCCACATTGTTGCGCTATAGCCTTAATAGTATATCGTTTATAGACAGGATTACTCGCCATTTCATTAAAGGCAAAATCGAGTCTTAGGTCATTTATGTACTGCGAAAAGTTTTTGTCTTTATCCATATTAATAACCTTGGAAAGATAGGTGTAGTTGGTACCAAACTTTTTGGCTAGTTGGCGAAGTTGAATTTTTTCAGAGAGAAATTCTTTAGTATTCTCAAAGTTTTCTAGTTGCTCTCGAATCTTATTTATGACATCAATAGAGATAGACAAGTACTGTTCAATTTCAGCTGCGTTTTGCTTAGAAATATTTTCTTCCTTTAAGTTAAGTAACACCCAATGCCTTAGCTTTGATTTGATCTTAATATTCTTGTAAACAAGCCAAACAATGAGCGACAAGACAAGTAAAGTAGCAACCAATAAATACACTAAACGAGTTATTGCTCTATTTTTCGATTTATACTTTTCAGAAGTCTTTAGCAGAAGTTGTTCACTGGCTTGAGACGTTTTTAAGGCCTCAAGCTCTTTAGTGAATTTCTCTTCATATTGCAAATCCATGTATTTAAAAATGGAATCTATTGATTGCAATACAATTTTAGGTTCAGAATTGGTCAAGGATGATACACGAAGCTGATATTTTAGCACTGTGTTTTGCAGACTCCTGTCTATGTTGTTTATGCCAATTGCATATATAGAATCAATATATTTTTGGGCGTCTTCATACTTGCCAAGTTCTAAAAAAGCTTCTGCAATATTTCCATAAGCAATAGCAAAACTAGTGTTGGTTCTAATGCTATCTTCAGATTTCCTCAAATTTTCAAGTCCCTTTAAATAAAAATTTAAAGCTTGATCATACTCTTTTTTATAGAACATATAAATACCATACTCTCCATAGATACTCTTCCTATAACCATAAGGTAAGCCGTCGACTTGGTCAATCAGCTCGTTCATGATCTCAAAAGCACCATTTAAGTCATTAAAATAATGGTATCTTATTTGTGCCCGTACCATTTTTGCACCGATAACGTTGATTGTATCTCTGGTACGTCGAACAGCTTGAATACGCAACTGATTATTGTCTAAAGCAAGATCATAATCTTTGGTCTCTAAAAATATATTCTCACAGAAAAAATAATATATCGCCAGCGATGTATAATCAGAAGATTCATTAATCAACGATTTAAACTTATCAGCGATCACGATACACTCACCATACTTCTTAAGATTAGAAGCAGTATACCAAGCCATGTAGAAATAATCTCGTTGCCGTGGATAACTTATTTCCTGATTTAATGCATCCACTGCCTTATAGAAGTAGACAGCTGCACTATCAAT
Organism: Kordia sp.; assembly: GCF_965283645.1. GTDB lineage: Bacteria > Bacteroidota > Bacteroidia > Flavobacteriales > Flavobacteriaceae > Kordia. Next base: position 3,801,656 of record NZ_CBDIPG010000001.1, read on the forward strand.
TTTGTTTTGAGCGTAGAAATATTCTCCAATCAAAAAATTATTTTCAACAATCAGTGAATCGTAAGTCGGTTCAAGCTTAGATAAAAGACTTTCAGACTGTTTGAGTAAAAAAAACGTTGAATCCTTTGAGGAAGTTGTTGATAATGATTGGAGTCTTTCGATCTTTAAGATCGACTCTAGCCTATCATTTTGGTTAAAACAACCAATTATTATTGTACAAGTTAACAATACAGTCAGAAAAATTATACAGAAATTTAGATTAGTTTTCAATTACTATCATGTTAGGAGAATCAGACCCTATGTCTATCTCTCATTTAAATATTATAGGCTTAACTGTATACTAAACAGGACTTTAAAATCTAAACTACGTATTCCTTTATTACTTTACTATTGAGTCCAATAGTTTAGAACACCTGTTCTTCGAGAATTCGAATTCGCAAATTTAGAAAGATTAGATTTTCGAAAGGCCCAGTTTTTTTGTACCTAACATCAACAATTATTCCAATATCAAAATTCAAAAATATTCCGGTTTTACGAGAAGTATAATCATAAAAAAATCATCATGTGTCGCCCTAAAATCGGTTGACAGTTTTTCAGTTTAATGTGCACTTTCAAAGTTAAGTAATAAATTATTTAACTACTTGGTTTTTTTATGTAATTACACGTTGTTATCTCATAAACTATAATTACTTAAACTCACACTATTTTTGATAGATGTGACCCTAAAACTCTTTTAAAATGACATATTAATAAGTCAATTCTTCCCTAACAGCAAAGTACGTCTAAACCACTGTTTTCAAAGAAATTTGCATGGTAGTTCCTTTGCCAATTTCTGATTTCAATACTTTTACTTTTCCTTCGTGATAATTCTCAACAATACGTTTTGCAAGCGATAAGCCCAATCCCCAACCACGTTTTTTACTTGTAAATCCAGGTTGAAACACCTTTTTAAAATTTCGCTTTGGAATTCCTTTTCCATTATCCGTAATTTGAATCTTTACAAACGAATCCGAAGGAATAATTTCTAACTTCAAATTGCCTTTTCCTTTCATGGCATCAATGGCATTTTTCACCATATTCTCAATTGTCCAGCTGTACAATTGTGCATTAATTTCACTGTAAATAGGTGTTTCAGGAGCTGCAAAAGTAAAATTGATCAACTTAGAAGAACGTGTCAACAAATAATCATACGAATCCTTGGTTTCTTGTACAATATCCAAACGTTCTAACTTAGGAATAGAACCAATTTTAGAAAAACGTTCGGTGATGGTTTGCAAACGATCAATATCTTTTTCGATTTCCATTATATAGTCAGGATCAACATTTTCGGTCTTCAAAATCTCAGTCCAACCAACTAAAGATGAAAGTGGTGTTCCAATTTGATGCGCGGTTTCTTTAGCCATTCCTGCCCATAACTTATTCTGCTCGGAAGCTTTGGAAGCACTAAAAAAGAAATACGCAACTGCGGCAAACAACACGATAATCAACAATAATGCTAACGGATAATATTTGAGTTTGTTTAAAGTTTCAGAATTTCCGTAATAAAGTGTACCAGATTTTACTTCTTTCTTTAAGCCTTTATCAAAATAAAATACTTCTATTGAATCATTCTCTTTTGAGAATTGTTTAATTTTCTTTTCAATATAAATTGTATCACTTGATTTTTCCTCATCTATATTCATAGTGATAATCTCACCATCAGTATTTCTTATGATTCTTGGATTAGAATTTTCAATAGCAATAACATCTACGGCTAATAGCAAATCTTCTTCGGCATTAATTGATTTTAATGCTCTTACCCAAATTTGCATTTTTGTGCGTTCATCTTTTTTAAACTCTTGAAAAAAGATATAGGTATTCCATAAAATTCCTGAAACAATAATAAAAGAAGCGAGAATCAGGATTCTTCTAATTAAAACAGGCTTATTTTTAAAAATCATATAAACACTTTGGAAATACTAATATAAACGAAAAGTTACAGTTTTATTGTAACAATAGAAAACTTGAGGTAAAATATACGTCATTCCGAACTTGATTCGGAATCCCATAGTGAAAATTATCGCTTCAGAAATTGGAATCAAGTTCGGTTTTAGACAAAATCTGAATCAAAATAAATTTTAAGCTCCTTCTATTTCCTTACTTATGATACTATAAGTTCTATAGTGATCGTAAACATTACTAAGAAAACTCCATCTTGAAAGTTATGACAGTGACAATTAGCAAGACCACCTGAAACAATAATTCCGTCAGAACAAACAATTTTTACAGTTTGACCTCCCAAAATAGCAAACTGCTGTACTTTTGTCAACGTTTTTACACCATCCATCTTTAAAATGTTTTAAATCATGATTAAAAGTTTTAGTGGATACTTCTCTAAATGCAACGATAAAACACATTAAATAGCATTTAGACTTCAAAAAAAATAAGTATTAACGCATTTATGACGTTTGTAATTAGAGTTGTTTCCTCCGCTTTTTTACACTAATTTTGTACCACTAAAAATATTGAAAATGGTATCAATTGATCCAAAAGAAATTCCAACTGCAAAACTACACGGCTATCTGTTAGGTGCTGTCGCGCCAAGACCAATTGCGTTTGCAAGTACAGTTGACGAAGAAGGAAATCCAAATCTTTCTCCGTATAGCTTTTTCAATGTATTTAGTGCCAATCCGCCAATTATGATTTTTTCGCCAGCGCGAAGAGTTCGTGATAACACCACAAAACACACACTTGAAAACGCAATCGCAACGAAAGAAGTAGTGATTAATGTGGTAAATCATGCCATTGTGCAACAAATGTCGTTAAGCAGCACAGAATATGCCGCAGGTGTAAACGAGTTTGAAAAAGCAGGATTGACAATGGTGCCTTCTGACAAAGTAAAGCCGTTTCGTGTAGCAGAATCGCCAGTGCAATTTGAATGTAAAGTGAATGAAGTTGTACACTTAGGAAATGAAGGTGGCGCAGGAAACTTAATCATTTGTGAAGTGGTAAAGCTACACATAAATGAAGATGTTTTAAACGATCGTGGAACAATTGATCATTACAAAATAGATTTAGTTGCCAGAGCTGGTGGAAGTTTTTACAGCAGAGCACGTGATGGATTTTTTGAAATTCCAAAACCAATTGCTACCTTGGGAATTGGCGTAGATCAAATTCCAGAAAATATTCGTACAAGTACAATACTAACAGGAAATGACCTTGGAATTTTAGGAAATGTAGAACAATTGCCAACATCAGAAGAAATTCAAGAATTTATCAACACAACAGAAATAAAAATTTCAGAAAACAAAGAAAAAAATCATACAGCAGCAAAAGAACTTTTAGCAAAAGGAGACGTAACAACTGCTTGGAAAATATTATTAGTAAAATAAATAAGATGGAAGTACAAGGAAAAATAAAAATGATTGGAGAAACTCAGACGTTTGGAAACAATGGGTTTAGAAAGCGTGAAGTTGTGGTAACAACAGAAGAACAATATCCACAACACATTATGGTGGAATTTGTACAGGATAAAACAGACTTATTAAACAACTTTCAAGTTGGACAGCCTGTGAAAATTAGCATCAATTTACGTGGTAGAGAATGGGTAAATCCGCAAGGAGAAACTAAATATTTCAACTCTATTCAAGGTTGGAGAATTGAAGGTGCACAGCAAGATGCGCCTGCAGGAATGCCACCTGTGCCACCAGCAGATGCTTTTGAGCCAGCAAGCGATTTCAAAGAAGAAGATCACGACGATTTACCTTTCTAAGAAAATAGTTTGGATATATTTTGTCTTTTCGAGCGAAGTCGAGATATAGATAAAATTATAACTCCTTTTAAAATATATAAAACCTCATAGCAATCTGTTATGAGGTTTTTATATTTTTCTTGAATCCAAAATGAACTAATGCCACATTGAGCAGAGTCGAAATGAAAGCATAATTTTGTAAATTCACACAAAAATCAACCAATGCAACTCACCAAAGCTATCGAAACGTTGTTCAAACGTTATTTGCCATCACCATTTACGATTGCTGTTTTATTGACATTATTGACCATTGTGTTGGCAACACTTTTTACAAAACCTGAAGCTTCAACAACAGGAAATCATTTCATACAAGTACTATCGTATTGGGAAAGCGGAATTTGGAATTCGAGCTTACTCGTTTTTGCATACCAAATGATGTTAATTTTGGTTTTAGGACATGTGTTGGTATTGAGTAAACCTGTCAATAAGATAATTTTAAAAATCACAAAATCAGTCACAAATACGACAAATGCTGTCATTTTAGTAAGTGTAACAACAATGTTAGTCGCCTTCTTTAATTGGGGATTGGGTTTAATTTTCGGCGCTATCCTAGCCAGAAAAGTTGGTGAGCATGCGCAGAAACATCAAATACCGATAAACTATCCGTTAGTTGGTGCCGCAGGATATGTTGGACTCATGGTTTGGCATGGCGGAATCAGTGGATCAGCACCTTCTAAAGCCGCCGAAATAGGTCATTTACAAGGTTTAATGAATGGTGTGTCAGATGCAAATATGATGGCGCAAATACCAGAAGTTATTCATTCTACAAATACCATATTTAGTTGGTGGAATTTACTCTTATTCGGAATGCTATTAGTTTTAATTCCATTCGTATTAAGTGTAATTTCAAAAAAAGCGAAACCAACAGAACTCAATTTACCAGCGTACGAATTTGATACAGTAAACAAGGAAACACTAGAAGGTGCCGAAAAACTAGATTATTCTTTTTGGTTTGCAATTGCATTTGGAATCTTAGTATTATTTGTATTCTTTCTTCAATATGGAAATAGCTTAGATTCGCTTTCGCCCAATATGTTAAACTTTTTCATGCTAGGTTTGGCAATCGTTTTACACGGAAATTTTAAAAGTTTCTTAAATGGAGTAGAAGAAGCCATCAAAGGAACTTCAGGAATTTTAATACAATTTCCACTCTATTTTGGAATCATGGGAATCATGAAAAGTTCAGGAATGGTCGGAATGATCTCAGATTCATTTGTCTCAGTCGCAACCATAACAACCTTGCCAATTTATACATTTTTTAGCGCAGGATTGGTAAACATATTTGTGCCAAGCGGCGGCGGACAATGGGCAATACAAGGACCAATTGTAATAGAATCTGCCATAAAATTAGGTGTTCCATTACCAAAAGCAATCATGGCGTTGGCGTATGGAGATCAAATCACAAATATGCTACAGCCATTTTGGGCATTGCCACTTTTAGGAATTACACGATTAAAAGCAAAAGAAATATTACCGTATACAATCATTTTAATGTTAGTAGGTTCGTGCGTGTATATTTTAGGCTTACTATTGCTATAAAAAAAGTCCCGAAAACGGGACTTATTACTGTGGTTTTAGGCTTTAACCCTAACGTACTAATTCAAAAAGCATTTAATGAAATAAATGTTTAGAAATGTTAAGATTATCACAAAATTGGTGAAAAATTACTAAAAATCAAAGATTTATGTGTGCTTTTCCAAAATAAGGCACTCGATTTAGAACAGAACATGTACATTTTAAAAGAAAAAATAGCGTTTCCTCCAGTTGAAGAAGCTTCTCCAGAAGGTTTTTTAGCCATTGGTGGCGATTTGTCTCCCGAACGATTATTACTAGCATACAAAAGCGGGATTTTTCCTTGGTTTAGTGATGATGAACCTATCGTTTGGTGGTCGCCAGATCCGCGAATGGTATTGTTTCCAGATGATTTAAAAGTTTCCAAAAGTATGAAACAATTATTGCGTCGTGAAACATTTACAGTAACGTATAACAAAGCTTTCAAAGAGGTAATTCGCGCATGCGCTTTCATAGAACGTCCAGGACAAGATGGCACTTGGATTACATCAGACATGGAAGAAGCATACATCAAATTACATGAGCTTGGATATGCCATTTCTGTGGAAGTTTGGCAAGATGAACAACTCGTTGGTGGCGTTTACGGAATTGATTTAGGTCATATATTTTGTGGCGAAAGTATGTTTGCTAAAGTCAGTAATGCGAGTAAATACGGTTTTATTCACTTAGTTGAACGATTAAAAAAGAACGGTTGCCAACTCATCGATTGTCAAATGCATACCAATCATTTAGCAAGTTTAGGTGCGTATGAAGTTTCACGTGAAGTGTTTTTGTCGTATTTGTGATAATTCAAAGATTCAAAGATTAAAGAGTTGTTTTAATCATAATCGGGAAACAGTCAAAGTCAAAGTTTAAAATTTATCATTCTTCAATCTCTTCATAAAAGTTGTAATACAATATAAGATGAACTTTATAGAGAGAAAAGTCAAAAACAAGCTCGAAATTATGATTAAATTTACCATAAGATCAAAAGACATATCAACACCTTTATTAATTTTTAAGTAGGCAAAGAATCTTGTTGCCAAATCTATATACAGAAGTATAAAAGTGTAAAATATAAGAGTTCAAATTAAATTGTAAAAAAAAGATTTCATACATTATTAGTAGTGTAAGATAGAAAAAAGTTACATTTTCAAAATTACAGAAGTTAGTACAAATAGAATTTCGCTAGTAGTATTTGTGTAATTTTCAAAGCGATATTCCAAACCAGTTTGAAGCTTTAAATTCTTTGTCCATTGCCAACCAATTTGTGTGGTAAAACGTTGATCAATTTGTGGTAAGTCAGTTTTTGCAACGCTTAGTAACGATTCAACATTAGTCACCAAATACGGTTCGCCAACATCTAATTTGTCACCTTGCAACGGAAAATCGATCGTAAATCGATACCGAAAACGATGCACAGTTTGGTCGGTTGTAATACGTTGTTCAGAACGAAATCGATGTCCAAATCGGATCACATTTGGTCGGTACGCGTAATTGTATTGTTGCGTCAAGCGAAGTTCATTGCTTTTATCTTCAAAATTCTCGCGAAAGCGATACATAATTCCTGCACTTACACTATGATTTGAGTTAAAACTATACGTGGAAAAGTGAATAAATTCAAACTGTCGCATTGTAAATTCAAATTCATCATCACGATAGATATAGTTTCTAGCTTTTGTGGCAAAATTTACTTTATACGTATCATTCACTTTATGATTTACCGCAAAAAGTGGTTCAAAAAAAGTAGTGAAATCATTTTGTGAAAAGACAGAATAAGAGCAGAGAAAAATCGCGAAAGCGAAGTAAAACCTAATATAAGATATGATCATAAGAGCCTTTAATAACTGTTCTTACCTGTTTAAAATCGCCATCTTTTGTAAATGTAATTTCGATAAAATAACGCTTCTTATCTTTCTTCACTTCTGCAATAATTTCATAAGAAAAAGTGCCTTTTAGATCACCTGAAAATGCATTTTTGATTACTTTTTTAGCTTGTGAAATATTATTTTGATATTGTCGTTGAATCTTTTTAAAACGAAAAGAAGCATACGCATTGTACATATGTTTTTTAATCATTTCAAGTGTTCTCGGTTTAATGTTTTTTGCTTTTATCGTAATTTCTACATCTTCTAAAACACCTTTTTTACTAAACTCAATACTGTACTTTTTTCCGTTGTATTTGAGTTTGGTTTCATAACTTAATTTCAAGCTGTCTCGTTCTTTATAATACTTTACTTTTTTGACGTTTTTTGGGAGTGTATTTTTTAGTAATTCTAGTGCATTTTTTGGAAAATCAACTTTTTTTATGCGTTCTTCCTTTTCGTATTTAAACGAATTTTGCGCGCTACAAAATAGCGAACTGCATACTATGAGTATTACAAAAAGTTGTTTCATAATTTCTGAACTTCTTTATATCGAAAACAATCAATCGTATGATCATTTACCATTCCTGTAGCTTGCATGTGCGCATACATCACCGTAGAACCGACAAATTTAAATCCTCTTTTTTTCAAATCTTTACTCAATGCATCTGATAATTCTGTCGTTGCAGGAACTTCTTTTTTATTGGAAAATGCATTTTGAATTTGTTTCCCATCGGTAAATTTCCAGATATACGTTGCAAAACTTCCAAACTCTTCTTGAATTTTCATAAAAGCTTGCGCGTTGGAAATGGTTGCTTTTATTTTTAATTTATTTCGAATAATGCCAGCATCTTGCAACAAACTATTATATGTATCTTCTCCGTAATTTGCAATCTTTTTATAGTCGAAATTATCAAATGCTGCTCGAAAGTTTTCACGCTTTCGTAGAATAGTAATCCAACTCAAACCCGCTTGAAACGTCTCTAAAATCAGAAACTCAAACAACGTATCATCATCACGAACAGGAACGCCCCATTCTTCATCGTGATAGGCCATATATAAAGGATCATTTCCACACCAAGTGCATCTTTTTTTATCCAAAAAATCCATTGTTTATCGTTTTAAGTGATTTTATGACAAACATCATAAAATGCTTTTTATTCGTTTTGTAAATTTACGAAGCTAAATAGTAAGAACAAAAGAAGTCGAAATTTACATTCGTAAGTTTTTTGTAAAACTGCGACTGATTTTGAGTAAAAACGATAGAAAATGACAACTACAGACATACATATAAAAAATATAATTGACGAAAGTTTACAGAAAGCAATTTCATATCCTGCCTATAGAACCTTGGTTAAGAGCTTGGTAGAAGAAGGGAAATCGACAGGAGAAACACAAACAGACGCATTGTCAAATTATTCTATGTTGAATGATAAGCGTATGAAGCGTTTGGATAAAACGACGAAGTTAACCGAAGAAGCTGTTGCAGAAATTGAAGCTTATAACGGAAATGTAACTTGGTTAGTGTTAACAGAAAGTTGGTGTGGTGATGCTGCGCAAACGATGCCAGTGATTAACAAAGTTGCTGAATTGAATGACAATATTACGCTGAAAGTAGTGTTGAGAGACGAAAATGAAGCGTTAATGAATGAATTTTTAACGAATGGAGGAAAATCAATTCCGAAGTTAGTTGCTATTGATAATGCATCCGGAAACATACTTGGAGATTGGGGACCAAGACCTACCAAAGCAACACAATTGGTGAATGATTATAAAGCCGAACATGGAAAATTGACACCAGAATTTAAGCAAGATTTACAAGTTTGGTATAATAAAGATAAAGGACAGAATACAGTTGACGATTTGTTGAAGCTTGTGTAATTTTTTTTGTCATTCTTCCGAAAACAGGAATCAAATTATATAAGATTTTAGGAACCCATTGTGCATTTTGAGTTCAAAAGTATAAACAAGCGTTAGCTTGAGTGATTTTGAGGTGCTAAAAATTGTATCGAGAACTTATTTAGGATTAAAATATTGTAAGATGTTTTGATCCTTTTTTTGTTGCTAAAGAATTACGTCATTGCGAAAGTTTTGAAAAAACTTGTGGCGATCTGCTTAATGAAGCAACAGACTACTTCGTCATTTTTCCTCGTATGACGTTTTTGGGAATTTTTAGACTCAATATTTATTACTGACTCTTAGGCTTTCACCAAAAAAGTCAGGAGTAATTGCGTTTTTTACATCGAAATCTCCAATTTTTGTTCTGCGCAATGCAGAAAGATGTGCGCCAGAGTGTATTGCTTTTCCAAAATCGTGTGCTAATGAACGAATGTAGGTTCCTTTGCTACAAACCACTCTGAAATCAATTTCGGGAAGTTCAATTCGTGAAATTTCGAATTCATGAATCGTTACTTTTCGCGAATCAACTTCTATTTCTTCTCCAGCACGTGCCAATTTGTACATGCGTTGTCCATCTTTTTTTAAAGCAGAAAATACAGGTGGCACTTGATCAATTTCGCCAAAGAAATCTAAACCTGTTTCGTAAATTAGTTTTTCAGTAATATGTTCCGTTGGGAAAGTTTCATTAATCTCGGTTTCCAAATCGTACGAAGGCGTAGTGCCGCCAACGGTAATTGTTCCGGTGTATTCTTTAACTTGACCTTGGAAATTGGTAATTTTCTTTGTGTCTTTTCCAATACAAATAACTAATAAGCCAGTGGCTAATGGATCTAACGTTCCGGCATGACCAACTTTTAGTTTTCGAAGCTTGAAATGAGATTTGAGCGCTAATTTTATTTTGTTTACTGCTTGAAACGAAGACCATTTTAACGGTTTATCAATCAGTAAGGTTTGTCCAGCTTGGTATTCTTCAACTGTTTTCATTACAAGTAAGTTTGATATCCTACATATCCGATTGCAATTAATCCGACAACTAAACAGTATATGGAGAAGTAACTTAGTTTACTTTTCTTCACTAAATTAATCATCCATGTGCATGCAAACAATCCAGCAATAAACGCGGCTAAAAATCCAGCAGACAATGGAATAATCTGAGAACTATCTAGCGCAAGCTCTCCACTGAAAATATCTTTTCCAATTTTACCAAAAATTAACGGAACGACCATTAAAAACGAAAAACGAGCTGCTTTTGTTTTGTCATTTCCCAGTAAAACAGATGTTGATATTGTAGCTCCAGAACGTGAAATCCCTGGTAACATAGCAATTGCTTGTGCAATTCCGATGACGATAGCATTTTTGTAACTTACGTCTTTTTTGGTGTTTGTTGCTTTGTCGGCTAAGTACAATAAAATTGCGGTAACAATTAGCATGCAACCGACTAATAGAATGTTTCCTTTGAATAAAGCTTCGAGTTCATCTTCAAATAAAACACCAACTATTACAGCTGGAATCATGGAAATAATGATTTTCAATGCAAATTTGAAGTCATCATTCCATTTAAATTGAAATATTCCTTTGAGTAATTCTAAAATATCTTTTCTGAAAATAACAATCGTGCTTAGTGCAGTTGCAAAGTGTACAACGACTGTAAATAGTAAGTCTTCTTTGAGTTCGACGCCCAAAATGGCTTTTCCTAGTTCAATATGTCCGCTAGAAGAAACAGGCAAAAATTCTGTTAATCCTTGAATAATTCCAAGGATGATTGCATTAATTACATCCATGAATTAGGCATTCGGATTCAACAATATTGCGTATACTTCAATGGCAAAACCTGCAATCACCAACATTGGTGCTATGTGAATTCGTTGTGCATTGAAAACGGCTTCATTGAATACATTTGGATCGTCGCTTGCGCCACCTGCCATTAAGATAAATCCTAAAGCAATTACAGCTAAACCGATAAACATGAATAGATAGTTTTTCTTTCCAAAAACAAATTCTTTTTGTTGCGGTTGTGGTTGCGAGGTATGTTGAGGCGTAGATTTTTTGCTACTTTCTGACTTCTTTTTTTTCATGTACGTTCTAATTTACAATTCCCATACGAATGCAGAAAGTTATAAAGGTTTGTTTTAAAACTCGCTGTAAACTACGGTTGTTCCTTTATCTAATCTAGAAATATGTGGAACAATGCCATCCGGACTTACTAATGTCCATCGGTTTGGGCAGTACAAAGTAACGGTTTTATTTAAAACTTTTGAACTTAATTGCGCTAAATTTACCCCTTTCTCTATACCACGATTGATATAGTAATAATGGCTATCGTTTTCGAGTCGAATTTGAATATCATTAGAAGTTCCTTCTTCAATAGAAACTATTTTACCTGAAATAAGTACACAATCATCCGAATTTACCGAGGTTACTGGCTTGAATGAATATGCTAAAAATATAACGAATGCTATGCCTAAAAATATAAATGTGAGTCGTTTCATCTTTTATAGTTTTTAAAAATTAAACAGTATTAGTATCACGTAAATATTTTCATCATAAATTGTGGTTTGAATTTGTTATTGTAAATATAACTCAACATTCTCCTAAATATTTTATAAGGAAAGGTTAAAAGCTGTTAATGTTTTTAGAGTGATTTTTTTTAAATGTAACAATTTGATGCCATCATTTTTTTGAACCTTCAAGTATTTGCTGAAGTTCATTGTGAAGTTTTCCATCAACTATATCAGTGAGTTTTTCTGTTTGAAAATTATAACGTTTTAAGATAGAAGGTTCTCGGTATTCTTCATACGTTCCATTCGTATTCTTATCAATTCCGTAGCGAATTAACAATTCTTTACTATTATTGATAAACTGATAATCTATAATTGGCAACTCACTATCTCCAACCTGTTGAAACTTTTTTGAATAAAAAGAATACATGTACAAAGACTTGAAATCTCGCAAATTAATCACACCATCTTTATAACTGTCTTTTGTGGCAACGTTGCATAACAAAAAGATATCGTCGTCAAAATATACAGTTTTAAAACCACTAAAGTTTACACGTTCGGTAAATAATTTTTGTGTATTTCCAGTTTTTTGATTGTAAATAATAATATTATTAAAATTGCCATAATAACTACCAGAATAGCGAATGTCTGCTTTTTCCTTTTCAAGAATTAAAGCTTCATGGTACATATTCAACAAATTACTTTTATTGATAATTTCGGCATCTTCTAAAGATTTCTGCGAAACAGGAATAATGTATAGTTGCTGTAATGTATCAATTAATTTTGGAGTTTCATATGAAATAACTTGTTCACGTTTGTTTTCTTTCTGTAACTCTTCTATTTTTTCTTCGGATAAAATTCCATCATCTTGATTGTCGTAATAGGAAGTTCTTTGGTATTCACTAATTAAAATAGAACAGAATCCAATCAATCCAATTACTAAAAAAACAATAGCAATAGAGCCTAAAACGGCTAGTAATTTTTGATTGTATTTTTTAAGTTTTTCCATGTTTAAATAAATTTACGAAGCTCCAAAATAATGACTAATTCCACTCAAAATACTTTGGACAGCGTAGGAAGCTAAAATTAATCCCATAATTTTACTAATTACGGTAATTCCATAACTTCCAATGCGTTCTTGTACCGAGTTTGCGACCAAAAGAATCAAGCAAGTGAGTCCAATCACAACCAATACCAATACAGTTGTTATTGCTTGTTGTTGAATGGAATAAATGTGGTTATCAGTCATAAGAACAACTGCCATAATGGCTCCAGGCGACGCAATTGATGGAATGGCTACAGGAAAAATAGTAACATGTTTATAATCTGTAATTTGACTTTTTTCACGTTCCGGTTTTCCATCACCAAAAATCATGGTTAGGGCAAAAAGAAAAAGAATTACACCTCCAGAAATTTGAAATGCATCTAATGAAACCGACATGCCTTCTAAAATTAACTGTCCAATTAAAATAAAGAATAGTAAAATCATAAAAGCAATTCCACACGCTCTAATGGCAATTTTTCGTTTGTGAATTTTATCAAACTCTTTTGTAGCTTCTAAATATACAGGAACCGAACCAATAGGATCAATTACTGCAATAAGAAAAAATATAGTAGTAAAAATAGCTGTCATGAGTTTTGTTTAATATGTTTTGTCTTGCTGCAATGAATCTTTTTTTAGATTAATTTTCAGAACGAATAGAACTGATTTCTTCAATTTCTTTACAACGAATCAAAAGAATTGTAATTAATCCTGAAAATATAGGGATTAAAATAAATCATTCTGCAATTTCGCCTAATAATTGAAACATTCCTGTTAATTTCATGCCCATTACCAAATCTGAAAAGCGCATGTTTTTTTGATTGACAAACATATCGATCGTAAAAAAGTCTTCAATTTCTTCGTTATTAATCAATTTAACTTTTAGAATGTATCCACTATGTTTTGAATCATTAAAATAATTGGCTTCTTGTATTCCTTCCAAAATTCCAACAAAATCAAAACAACCAAATTCAGCTGATTCCTGACTTGGCATATACATGCAAAAATTGTCACTAAACTTCACATCACCTTTTCCTTCTTTTTCCTCGGTAGGAATATCTACAACATACGCAATAGCAGATAATTGCATACGATGTTTTTTATTTTGCAAATACTTTTCCCTGTTAATTGCGTAATCAGTAGCGAAATAACGAATGCCAAATGTATCACGTCCACTTCCATGCACAATAGCTTCCAAATTGTTGGTGTTTTCCCATTCGTCAATTTGTGTATGTTCTACCTCAATTGCATAATTTGTATGTATTGTTGGAAACGAAGTTTTCATTTGTTTGTGTTCACTTACAACGCGTAATGTTAACCGATCAAAAGTTAATTCTCGTACACTTACAACTTTGTCATTTCTTAAAGAAACACCTTCTTCTTGTGCCAATGCGATATACTCATACAATTTTTCGGGAGAAGTACTTCTGAAAAATTCAAAGCCAAAAATTCCGCCCCAAAAATCGCCCACTTTTCCGTTGTTGACTGTTTTTATGGTAATTCCGACTTCGTTTTCAATCATTTTGGGTTCACGCTCTATACGTTCTTGGAAATAATCTTTTCCTTCTTCTAGTTCCGTTTCTAAAACTTTTTTGTATTCTTTATTCGTAACATCAGTCATAGGACCAACGGAAAATCCATCGTCTTCAAACTCATATGGAATTGCTATTGTTTTGCTAAACTTGTTTTTATCTTTTAGAATGACAGAAATTGCTGTTGGTTCATGAAAATCGTCTGCAATATCATGATCGTCATCATCATTGTCAAATAATGAATGGTAATAAATTGCATATGAATTGATGGTATTTTTATTCAATCGTGAAGCAAATTCCGCTTTCATTTCGGCAATCACTTGCGCTACAGAAAGCATGTAACTTTCATCTTTTGTCACATACAAGTAACCAATAATTTCACCAGTTGGCTTTTCGTATGCGGCAATTGGCGCATAATTTCCATTTGCCATCATGTTGATAAACAGTTTGGTATATTCGTTGTATTTTGAAATTACTTTGTACGCTTCGGAAGTTTCAGGCGTTGAAGAATTTTGTGTTGTTGAAGTGTCTTTGCGTTTAAAAAAATCAAAAAATCCCATACATATAATAATAGAAAAGCAATGCGCTTGTGTTTAGTGTACCAAGATATTAAAATTATAGTTTGAATACTATTTGTAAATCAAATGCATTTGAATGAAATAAAATCTAAACTTGTGCTATTTTTTCTGCTGACTTCTGATTGTTAAAATCATAGCAACAATCAATAAAATACTAGATACATTTCGCATCCAAAATTTACGATCAAATGCTTCAGAAGCTACAATGTTTACGATGATTAAAATAACACTCGCAACTATTAATATAATAGGAAGTACTGATTTTTTCATAAAGTTAATTCGGGATGAATAATTTTAGTAATACAATTGATCTGTGCGTAAATTTAAGAAACGTTGTGTTGCAAAAAAGCTACTAATCCATGTAATTAAAACGCCAATCAAGAAAATTCCAGCAAATACTGATCCTATTAATACTTTGTCATTGGCAAGTTGCAGTTGTGGCAACGATTTGTTTACATAATACAAAACACCAGCCATTCCTGCTAAAGCTAAAATTGCGGCAATAATGCCCATTTTTACACTATTCCAAATAAATGGCTTGCGGATAAAACTCTTAGTTGCGCCAACCATTTGCATCGTTTTAATGGTAAAACGTTTTGCATATACCGACAAACGAATAGAACTATTAATTAACAATGCGGCAATAAGTGAAAAGAAAATACACGTAATCAAAATTCCGAGTCCAACTCGCTTAATATTTGCATTCAGTTTAGAAACCAATGGTTTATCAAACGAAACTTCTGAAACAAAATTCTTTTCAGCAATCTCAGCGGCAATCGTTTCCATCTGTTCACCTGAAACAAACTGTGCATTCATATACACATCTAATGAATTCAACAATGGATTTTCACCTAAATAGTTTACAAAATCTTCGCCAATATCTTCTGTCAAATTTGCTGCTGCCGTTTCTTTCGAAACAAAATCAGCCGACTTCGTATATGCAGCTAACGCTAAAGTTTTCTGTAATTGCTTAATTTCAACATCTTTGGCGCTGTCTTTTAAATACACCGTTAAAGCAATTTTTTCCTTATAATAATCAGCTACTTTCTTAGTATTTAGCACCAACAATCCTAAAACTCCCAATAAAAAAAGTACAAGCGTTGTGCTTAGTACAACGGAGAAATACGAAGAAATCAATCGGTTTTTTTGATACTTTTCAAAAGAAGAACTCATAAATAAAATGTTGATTGGTAAAAATAGTAAAAAGTAAGTTAATATGATGGTGTTTCAAACTGTTAAAAAACAATAAGCTGTTACAAAAGTGGAAGTTGTTCGTCGTTACTTAAAAATACCAACCAATGAAAGAACTCTTAATTAAAACTAAAAATCTAGATTTTTCTTATACCAAAGGAAAAAAAGATATCAAAAATCTATCGTTAGAAGTCCCAAAAGGAAGTATTTATGGATTTTTAGGTCCAAATGGTTCAGGAAAAACAACTACAATCAGACTTTTACTAGGACTGCTAAAGAAAAATGGAGGAACCATAGAAATTTTTGATCAACTCATTGAAAAATCAAGAATAGAAAGCTTAAGTAAAATAGGTGCGCTCATTGAAAATCCTTCATTATATGAAAACTTGAACGCGCACGAAAACTTAAAAATTGCGGCAAACTATCGCGGAAATATTTCCAAAGAAAGAATAGATGAAGTGTTAGAAATTGTAAAACTAACGTATGCAAAGGGGAAAAAAGTAAAAGCATATTCGCTAGGAATGAAACAACGTTTGGGTTTGGCAATATCGTTACTAAGTAATCCGGAATTGTTGATTTTAGACGAACCAACAAACGGATTAGATCCAAAAGGAATCATAGAAATGCGATCGCTTATCAAAGAACTCAATCAAGAGCACGGAACTACCATATTTATATCAAGTCATTTACTAAGCGAAATAGAAAAAACATGCACGCATGTAGGAATCATAAGAGCAGGCGAAATGCTGTTTCAAGATACTGTAAAAGTATTGCAGGAATCTCAAAATGATACACTAAAAGTAGAAATAGAAACAAATGATATAAAAACAGTAGCATCAGTTTTAGAAACACTTTCCTTTTCTTCCGAACAAGTGAACGATCATACAATTGCGACCACTTTACAACATAAAAAAGATATTACAACTGTTATTGATACGATCAGAAATCGCAAAGTAGAAATCTATCAAATAAAAATAATGAACAATCTTGAAGAACTCTTCTTATCACTAACAGAAAACTAAAAATTATGAATGCCATTACATACTACATAGCAAGTCTAAAAAACGAAAAAATAAAGCTAAAAAGAACCTTTGCATTATGGCTAACATTCATCAGTGCACTATTTATTCCAATCATCTTTTTTCTATACTATCTTTTAAAATATGAAACACTCATTCCTGCCGAAGGTGTAAATCCTTGGGATAAGTTTATCAACGATCAAGTATTTGCTGCAGGACCATTAATTCCTTTATTCACCGTATTAATAACGAGTCTCATCATTCAACTAGAACACAAATCTTCGGCGGTAAAACACTTATTTGCTATGCCAATTCCAAAATGGAGTATCTACTTTGGAAAACTATCTATTGTCATTGGAATGATTATATTTACCTATAGCATCTTTTTTATACTCATACTCTTAAATGGCGCTTTTCAAGGAGCAATTCATGGTGAACTTAGCTTTTTAGAACATACGCCAAACTATACGAAATTTATCAAACTACTATTCCGATCATTCACTGCCATACTAGGAATTGTAAGCATACAATATTGGTTGAGTTTCAGAGTCAAAAACTTCATCATTCCATTAGGAATTGGAATGCTATTAGTCATGACAGGAATGATTGTTTACAGAGCTGAAGAAGCATTGTATTTTCCGTATGCATACAACATGCTTAGTTTATTTCCTGTAGACAAAGATGTGCTAAACTTACTTTGGTTTCCATCTGTCTCTTTCTACAGTTTAGGATGTTTTGCAATAATCTCAACACTAGGTTATTTAGATATAAAACGAATGAATATCAAATAATAGTCAAACAGTATTCATTTCAATACTTAAACGAAAGCGTTACAAATAATTTGTAGCGCTTTTTTGTATAGGATTACTACTCAACTTAGTAGGCTTTTTAATAGTGAATGCTTAAATTTGCGCTTCTTAAAAATCATCAAAATGAAGTACAATTTCAACGAAATTGAAGCCAAATGGCAAAAATATTGGGCAGAACACGGAACATTCCATGCCGAAGACAACTCGGACAAACCAAAATATTACGTGCTCGACATGTTTCCGTATCCATCAGGAGCCGGACTGCATGTTGGTCATCCATTAGGGTATATTGCTTCAGATATCTATGCGCGTTACAAGCGTCACAAAGGTTTCAACGTATTGCATCCGCAAGGATATGATAGTTTTGGGTTGCCAGCCGAGCAATATGCAATTCAAACTGGGCAACATCCAGCAATTACGACCAAAACGAACATTGCACGCTATCGTGAACAACTAGATAAAATTGGGTTTTCATTCGATTGGAGTAGAGAAGTACGCACGTCTGATCCTGCATATTACAAATGGACGCAATGGATTTTTATCGAGCTTTTTAACTCTTGGTACAATGTAAAAACTGACAAAGCGGAACATATTGATACGCTAATCGCGAAATTTGAAACGGACGGAAATGCTAACGTAAAAGCAATTTGTGATGATGATATCGCTGTGTTCACTTCCGTAGAATGGACTCAGTACAACTCAAAGACACAACAAGAAATACTACTAAAATATAGATTGACATACTTAGCCGAAACAGAAGTAAACTGGTGTCCAGCATTAGGAACGGTTTTGGCAAATGACGAAATTGTAAACGGAGTTTCGGAACGTGGCGGACATCCTGTCGTGCGTAAAAAAATGACGCAATGGAGCATGCGAATCTCTGCGTATGCACAACGTTTATTAGATGGTTTGAATACCATTGATTGGCCACAACCACTAAAAGACTCACAAACCAATTGGATTGGTCGCTCGCAAGGAGCAATGGTGACGTTCAAAGTAGACGGACACGACGCAAACATTGATGTTTTCACCACACGACCAGATACAATTTACGGTGTAAGTTTCATGACCTTAGCACCAGAACACGATTTAGTAGCAAAAATTACAACTGACGATCAAAAAGAAGCAGTTAAAACATATAGAGAAGCAACGTCAAAAAGAAGTGAACGCGAACGTATGGCAGATGTAAAAACCATTTCAGGAGTATTTACAGGCGCATACACATTGCATCCGTTTACGGGAGAAAAAGTGCAAATATGGATTGGTGATTACGTACTAGCAAGCTACGGAACAGGAGCCGTCATGGCAGTTCCATGTGGAGATCAACGTGATTACGACTTTGCAAATCACTTTGGACTTGAAATTCCAAATATCTTTGAAGGTGTTGATATTTCTGAAGAAGCGCATGCTGACAAAGAAGGAACTAAAATTGCAAACTCTGATTTCCTAAACGGTTTACCATACAAAAAAGCAATGAAAACCGTTATTTACGAACTAGAGAAACGCGGAATTGGAAAAGGAAAAATAAACTATCGTTTGCGTGATGCTGTATTCTCGCGTCAGCGCTATTGGGGAGAACCATTTCCAGTATACTACATAAATGGAATGCCGCAAATGATTGACGTACAGTATTTACCAATTGCCTTGCCAGAAGTAGAAAAATATTTACCAACCGAAACAGGCGAACCACCATTAGGAAACGCTGAGGTTTGGGCTTGGAATACCAATACCAATACAATAGTTGACAACAAACATTGTCATTCCGCACTTGATGCGGAATCCACTAAAGACAACGGAATCTATCCACTAGAACTAAACACCATGCCAGGTTGGGCAGGAAGTTCTTGGTATTTCTTCCGTTACATGGAAAAAGCATTGCGCGACGAAAACTTTGCAAGTCAAGAAGCGTTACAATATTGGGAAAATGTAGATTTATACATTGGAGGAAGCGAACATGCAACAGGACACTTATTATACGCACGTTTTTGGACGAAATTCTTAAAAGACAGAGGTTTTGTCGGAGTTGAAGAACCGTTTAAAAAACTCATTAACCAAGGAATGATTTTGGGGACGAGTGCAATAGTTTACAGAAAAACTGGAACAAACACTTATGTTTCAAAAGGTCTGAAAGATAATCTTGAAGTAGATGAAATACGTGTAGATGTAAACATGGTGAATGTTTCAGATGAAATAGATATCAATGATTTGAAAGCTTGGCAACCACAATTTAAAGATGCTGAATTTGTTTTAGAAGACGGAAAATATGTTGTCGGTAGAGAAGTAGAAAAAATGTCTAAACGTTGGTATAACGTCGTAAATCCAGATGATATCTGTGAAGCGTATGGAGCTGACAGTTTGCGTTTGTTTGAAATGTTTCTCGGTCCACTAGAACAAGCAAAACCTTGGAATACGGCAGGAATTACAGGTGTTTTTAGTTTCTTAAAGAAATTATGGAAAATGTATATTGCTGATGAAGGACCAAGAGTTACCGAAACCGAACCAACAAAAGACAACTTAAAAACGCTTCACAAAACGATTAAAAAAGTTCAGGAAGACATTGAAAACTTCTCGTTCAATACGTCAGTAAGTACGTTTATGATTTGTGTAAACGAATTAAGCGCGCAAAAATGTACAAGTAGAGAAATTTTAGAACCACTAACGATCTTAATTTCGCCATACGCACCGCATATTGCAGAAGAATTATGGTTTCGTTTAGGAAATGAAGGTTCTATCTCGCAAGTGCCTTTTCCAGTATTTGAAGAAAGACATTTGGTAGAAAGTTCAAAAGAATATCCTGTTTCATTTAACGGAAAAATGCGCTTCAAGAAAGAGCTGTCATTAGACCTTTCAAAAGAAGAAATAGAAAAAATAATCTTGGAAGACGAACGTACAAAAGCACAACTTGATGGAAGAACTCCGAAGAAAGTAATTGTAGTTCCGGGAAAAATCATTAATATAGTAGGATAAAATTATCTAAAGAGCTAAATATGAAAAGAGTAGTTTTTTTAATTGCCTTCATTTGTATGTCTTCTTGTCTGGCACAAAAAAAGCAAGTCAAAGAGCGTGTAGGGAAAGATTCTGAAGACAAGAAGTTTCCAACAGAATATGCATTTCCAAAAGAATATGTAGGAACCTATGCAGGAAACTTAAATGTAGCAGATGCTTCTGGTGTATTGCAAAATGTACCTATGGAGCTAAGCATCACGGCAACAGAAGATCCGAAAAAGTTCGATTACACGTTATCATACATTGTTTCAAAGAAAAAAGACGAACGTAAATACACACTAATTGTCGTAGATTACGAAAAAGGATTGTTCGATTTAGACGAAAATAACGGAATTGTACTACGCGCAAATTATATGCGACAAACCTTATTTAGTACGTTTGAAATCAATAATAGAATACTAAATAGTCGTGTAGAATTTAACAATGACGGACGCGTATTCTTTTCAATTACAGTTACTGAAAAAACGAATCCGCGAAAAACGGGAAGCGAAAAATTAGAAGTAATCAGTTATCATACAATTACCATACAAAGAGGAACCTTGCGCAAAGTAGAACGTGACTAGCAACTGACAAAAATTCATATACACACAAACCTCGCTAATTTGGCGAGGTTTTTGTATTTTAGAGCATATACAAAATAAAATAAATTATGTTTTCAAGCGGATATATGCTCTTAGCGGGCGCAATAATGTTGATAAGTATGTTTGTGAGTTCCAAACTCAAAAGCAAATTTGCACATTACTCCAAATTGCAATTACGAAATGGAATGAGTGGAGCTGAAATTGCAGAAAAAATGCTTTCCGATCACGGAATTAGAGATGTAAAAGTAGTTTCAACAGCAGGAATGTTAACCGATCATTACAATCCTGCCAATAAAACAGTAAACTTAAGTGAAGGTGTGTACAATCAGCGAAATGCAGCAGCAGCGGCTGTTGCGGCACATGAAGTTGGACATGCTGTACAACATGCTAAAGGTTATAAATGGTTGCAAATGCGATCTAAAATGGTGCCTTTGGTAAGTATAGCTTCAAAATTTTCACAATGGGTCATCTTTGGAGGAATCGCGTTAATGGCAAGTCAAGGAGCTGGATTAGGTCAAAATATCTTAATTGTCGGATTGATCATGTTTGCCATGGGAACGTTATTTAGTTTTATAACATTGCCTGTAGAATATGATGCAAGTAACAGAGCTTTGGTTTGGCTTAAAAATAAAAACATGGTATCACAAGAAGAATATGCAGGAGCGCAAGATGCTTTAAAATGGGCGGCTAGAACGTATGTAGTTGCGGCACTTGGTTCATTAGCAACCTTATTATACTTCATGAAATATTTGAATAGGAGATAATTAGTACACAATACTTTACAAGGAATATAAAATTTTCAAAGTGCAATACTATTAATTTTTCAAAGTGGGTTAAATAAGTGTGTCATTGCCTCTTGTTTTTGTGTTTACGCACGATTTGGAACTTGCCAAAATGTTAGAAAAGAACAAATACAATTTATACCATTTTAGCGAAAAAATTGGTGGAACTATATTGGTATTTGATCATAAAATATAAGCGAGAAAACTAAAAACGCGGAATGCGAGTAAGATTTTGGAATTATACGATTATCCTAAAGAAATTATTTTAGATGCTCAAAAAACGAAAAAAGATAATTTTAAAGGTACTTCTTGAGGGAAAATTGCATGCCCGTTTTCTGTCAAATAGTTACTGCGTCATTCTCTGAATCAAGTTTAGGATGACGTACTTTATAGCTTTTTACGAATATGTAGTATGAAAAATAAAAGTAAAATCAGTTATAAAATTCACTTACACTTTAATCTGTCGATCAATTTGTTGATTTAAAGAAATAAACGTTTCTGTTCGTGAAACACCTTTAATTGCTTGTATTTTATGGTTTAAAATGTGCATGAGATGTTCATTGTCTTTACACAAAATTTTAATCAATAACGACCAATTTCCTGTGGTATAATGACTTTCCATCACTTCTGGAATCAACTCTAATTCCTTAACAGCATCAGGATTTCGCATGGCTTTATCTAAATACACACCAATGAATGCCATTGTTTTATAGCCCAAAACTTTCGGATTGATGACAAATTTTGAACCCACAATCAATTTTGCATCTTCCAATTTTCGCAATCGTTGATGAATGGCGGCTCCTGAAATTCCAACAGTTCTGGCAATACTCAAAATAGGCGTTCGTGCATCTTGCATTAACGCGCGAAGAATTTGTTTATCAATACCATCAATTTCAATTTGCTCATTAACCACTTTCATAACAATATGTATTTTAAAATATGAAAGTTAAAAGTAGCTATTTTTTCTTAAACATAAAGTAAAAAGGTGTTTTGTCAACAAATTTGATCTTTTTTAAGAAGATTTCCTTTTAAATTGAAGTTTTATAAAAATGATAACTATTGTGCATAAAAGTAGATCTCGATACAAATTTACGCTGTAAATTCACTCGATTTGACAATGATAACGCTCATTTACAATTTAAAATTTAGCATTCAAAATAATATGAGTTTACATATTTGCAGGATCGTAGCCGAAATATGGGACTTCTTCTTCTTTAAAAACGACACCGTAATCTTCCAATTCTTTTAAAATAGGTGTGTATACTTCTTTTGTAATAGGTAATTGAACTCCTGGTGTTTTAATTTCGCCGTTCAAAATTTTCAAAGCGGCAATTGCTACAGGTAATCCAACGGTTTTTGCCATGGCTGTATAGGTTTGATCTTCTCCTAAAATTACCATTTTTGATTCAATTTGATGCTTTAAGCCGTCTTTTTCATAGCCAAATTTATGATACATTACAATCATATCTTTATCTTCTGGCGCAAGCGACCAACTGTCCATCAATATCTTTTGAAGAATTTGTGCAGGTGTTGCATTCTCTAATCCTACTTTTTTAGTTGGATTAAAAATGTCTAATTCCAATAGTTTTTCCCAAAGTGTATCATCTTGGTCAATTTTTAAATTATGACGCATTTTCAACTCTACAGAATCGGTTGGACTATAGGGTAAAAAAGAATTTACAAAGTCACGATAGCTCATTTCGGCTGAATTTTCAATCGTATAACTATCGTCTGTCATTCCTAAAATTACAAACATTTGCCACGCTCTTGAAAAACCAACTCTACGGATAGTTCCACGATATAACGTTAAAATATCGTCCAATCCGTAAACACTTCTATACTTTAATGAATCACGATTGGCATACGCTTCAAACTTTCCATAGCCTTCTACTTTTAAAAATTCTGTTCTACGAAATAATCTGTGATATGGAATATATTTATACGTTCCTTCCTGAATAAACTTTGCGGCACCACCTTGTCCCGCTAGTACAACATTTCTGGGATTCCAAGTGAATTTATAGTTCCACAAATTGGTGTCACTTTCTGGAGCAACCAATCCGCCTGTAAACGATTCAAACAAAATCATTTTTCCATCATTATCACGAATACGATCAATAACTTCCATAGCGCTCATATGATCAATTCCTGGATCAACTCCAATTTCGTTCATAAACACAAGCCCTTTTTCCTTTACAGATGCGTCCAAAGCTTGCATTTCTTTACTAATATAGGAAGCAGTTACCATGTTTTTTCCGTAATGAACACAGTCCTTGGCAACTTCAATATGAAAACGTGCTGGCAACATTGAAATTACAATAGAAGCTTTTTCAATGGCTGTTTTTCTACTTTCTTCATTAAAAACATCTAACAGTATTGCAGTAGCATTTGGATGATTTCCAACCAGCTTTTTTGCATTTGCTAGCGTAATGTCTCCAACTGTTATGTGTAAATTTTCAGTAGTACTTTTATCTAAAAAATATTTGATGAGGTATGAAGCAGATTTACCTGCACCAATAATTAAAATGTTTCGCATAGTGGCTTTTGTTCCGTAATTTTGTAAAAAAATGAAATATAACACGAATGTAGCAAAATGTTACATTTATAAAAATATCTATACACTTTTATGAGAAAAAAGATTTTAGTAACAGGAGCTATTTTAGGTTGTTTGGCAGTCATATTAGGAGCATTTGGTGCGCATGCACTTAAAAAAGTATTAACTATTGATCAATTAAATTCTTTTGAAACTGGCGTTCGGTATCAAATGTATCATGCGTTGTTATTACTGTTTATAGGTGTTGCACCTTATATTTCTGCAAAAGCACAGAAATTGATATACGTCTTTATACTTTGGGGAATTATATTGTTTTCAGGTTCCATATATCTGTTAGCGACAAAAGATGTAACAGGTTTTGATATTTCAACTATCGGAATCATCACGCCAATCGGTGGAACTTTATTAATTGTAGCTTGGATACTAATGATTGTTAGTTTTTTTAAGTTGAAAACGGATAAAATCGCTTAAAAATCTGTTATCTATAAAAATATTTATACTTTTGCTCTTTACAAAAAACACAACAAGAGTTAAAAGTTATGACGAATAACACCTTCTCAACGAAAACGATTTCGTTAAACCAATACGGAATCAAAGATGCGAAAGCACATTATCAACTTTCCTCAGATGAACTTCATGAAGAAACTATTAAAAACGGACAAGGAGTTGAAACTTCTTTAGGAGCTATAACTGTAAATACAGGAGAGTTCACTGGAAGATCACCAAAAGACCGTTTTATAGTAAAAGACAGTATTACAGAAGACAGAGTTTGGTGGGGAGACATCAACATTCCTTTTGAAGCTGCCGCTTTTGATAAGTTATATGATAAAGTTGTTGCATACTTATCTGAAAAAGAAATTTATGTACGTGATGCCTATGCGTGTGCAGATGAAAATTACAAACTAAACATTCGTGTAATTAATGAGTATCCTTGGAGTAATATGTTTGCACACAACATGTTTTTACGTCCAACAGAAGATGAATTAGAAAGGTTTGAAGAAGAATGGTTAGTGGTAAACGCACCAGGATTTATGGCAGATCCAGCAGTAGATGGAACGCGTCAGCATAACTTTGCTATTTTAAACTTTGAAAAGAAAATTGCATTAATTGGTGGAACTGGTTACACAGGAGAAATTAAAAAAGGAATTTTTTCTGCATTAAACTTCATTCTTCCAGTATTTAAAAACACTTTACCAATGCATTGTAGTGCAAATGTTGGAAAAGATGGAGAAACTGCAATCTTCTTTGGATTATCAGGAACAGGAAAAACAACCTTATCAGCAGATCCAGAACGTAAATTAATTGGTGATGACGAGCACGGTTGGACAAACGAAAATACAGTCTTCAACTTTGAAGGTGGTTGCTATGCAAAAGTGATTGATTTAAGTGAAGAAAAAGAACCAGACATCTATAAAGCAATTAAAAAAGGAGCAATTCTTGAAAATGTAGTGTTAGATGAAAACAAAAATGTAGACTTTGCCGACACAACAATCACGCAAAATACGCGTGTAAGTTATCCAATCTATCATATTGATAACATTCAGGTGCCATCAATAGGAAAAAATCCTAAAAATATATTTTTCTTAACGGCTGATGCATTTGGTGTGTTACCTCCAATTTCAAAATTAACACCAGGACAAGCGGCATATCATTTTATTTCTGGATATACTGCAAAAGTAGCTGGAACCGAAGCAGGAATTACAGAACCAGTTCCAAGTTTCTCAGCGTGTTTTGGAGCACCTTTTATGCCTTTGCATCCTACAAAATATGCAGAAATGCTAAGTAAAAAAATGCAAGAAGCTGGCGTAAACGTTTGGTTAATAAACACTGGTTGGACAGGTGGACCATACGGAACAGGAAGTCGTATGAAACTAAAATATACACGTGCTATGATTAGCGCCGCGTTGCAAGGAAAATTGAACAATGTGGAATTCCATACACATCCAGTTTTTGGATTGGAAATGCCAAAAGATTGTCCTAATGTACCGAAAGAAGTACTAAATCCAGTTGATACATGGGCAGATAAAGCCGCATATACAGCAAAAGCGAATGTACTTTCAAACTCATTCAAGAAAAACTTTGCACAATTTGAAGATTATGCAAATGAAGAAATCATGGCTGGCGGACCAATACGCTAGTTGGTAATACTAAAACCAATTCAAAATTTTTAAACTAAAAAAGCCTGAATCATTTGATTCAGGCTTTTTTACTATTGTAAATATATTATATAGCGTAATTATTTCTTATTCACTTCGTCAATGTATTTTGCCAATGCCATTGTCATAGATGGTGTTTCTGGTGTTGGTGCTTTGATATCAACTCTCAATCCAGCTTCTGTGGTTGCTTCTATAGTAGAATTACCAAAAACGGCTATACGTGTATCATTTTGCTCAAAGTCTGGGAAATTGGCTAATAATGACTTAATTCCTGATGGACTGAAAAACACTAAAATGTCATAATACACATTACGTAAATCAGACAAGTCACTTACTACAGTTTTGTAAAATACACCACGTTCCCAAGTTATATTAATAGAATCAAGTGTTTCAGGAACTGTTGGTTTCAAAGCATCTGATGATGGCAACAAAAACGATTCATCTTTATACTTCTTAATAAGTGGAGATAATTCTTGAAATGTGCGTTTCCCAACATAAATTTTACGTTTTCTGTACACAACATATTTTTGCAAATAATATGCTACTGCTTCCGATTGACAGAAATACTTCATCGTATCAGGAACTTTAAAACGCATTTCCTCAGCAACTCTGAAGAAATGATCTACTGCATTTCTACTTGTTAAGATGATCGCAGTAAACTTTGCTAAATCAATCTTTTGATGTCTTACATCACGAGCGCTTACGCCTTCAACGTGTATAAACGGCCTGAAATCGATTTTCACCTTTTGCTTGTCAATAAGCCTAGAATATGGTGAATTCTCAATTTTTGGTTCCGGTTGAGAAACTAAAATAGTTTTTACTTTCATAAACCTGTTTTTTTAAATTTTGCGTTATTTAACTAAAAATTTATACATAACTAAATAAGGGGCAATTTCAAGTGCGCAAAGATACAAAATAAAATAAAACAACTTACTGATTATCAATTTTTGATAATTTTTTAGTAGAAAAAATAATCCAATGAGATTATATAGTAAAAATGTGAGAATTATTGAGAAAAATATAATCTTATTACCATTTATATAATAAACCAAAAGCAAGTTAATAGGAATTAAGATGATTCCGAACAAGTTACGCGTGCTAAGTTTGTAAAAATTATAGGTGTCAACCTGTGACTCTAAATCTAAAATAACAGCAATTATTTTCTCAACAATATATTTTATGATGATAAAAAAAGTCGTAAAAGTGATGATTTTCACAAACAAAAAAGGCGCAGTTGCCAATGATGGATAGAAAAAAGTAATGGTTACGTAAATAAAAATGGTAAAAGAAATAACTTGAACCAAGAATAATAACGCGCTAAACCAATTAATAAGACCTTCCTGTTTGCTTAAAGCTTGATTTTCATACTTATTCGAAAACAAAAAAACTAAAAACAATGAAAATTGCTTTCCGAATACAAAGCGAATCAACACTAGTAAACAAAAAGAAACCAAGAACAATAGCGTAAGCCAATCCTTAGAAATAAGCGTTCTCTCAATACTCTCAAACATTTGGTAAAATTAGTGAGTATGTTAAATAATACATAAAAAATTATCACAAATCCTGACATTTCTTCGTTAAACGTATAATTTAGTTACTTTTGTTTGCTTAATTTGTAGAGATGTCCGACGCAATTGTTGTCATACCAACGTATAACGAAATCGAAAATATAGATGCGATTCTTGAAGCAGTATTTGCGCAGGAAAAAGCATTTCATGTGTTGGTTGTGGACGATAATTCTCCTGACGGAACATACAAACGTGTTGAAAAATTACAAGAAAAATACCCAACACAACTATTTCTAGAAAAGCGAAATGCTAAAACTGGCTTAGGAACGGCATACATTCATGGCTTTCGTTGGGCGTTAGAACGTACGTACGAATATATTTTTGAAATGGATGCCGATTTTTCACACAATCCAGATGATTTAATTCAATTATTCAATGCCTGCCAAGAAGGTGCTGATGTTGCCATTGGTTCACGCTATGTAAAAGGTGTAAACGTGGTCAATTGGCCAATGAACCGCGTATTAATGTCCTATTTTGCATCAAAATACGTGCGTTTCATTACAGGAATTCCTATTCATGACACAACCGCCGGATTTATCTGTTACCGTAGAAAAGTACTAGAAACTATTGGGTTAGATAACATTCGTTTTGTGGGCTATGCGTTTCAAATTGAATTAAAATTCAAAGCATGGAAATTAGGGTTTAATATCAAAGAAGTATCGGTTATCTTTACCGACAGAACCAAAGGCGTTTCAAAAATGGATACTTCTATCTTTTCTGAAGCTATTTTTGGAATCATAAAAATGAAGATAAGAAGTCTATTTACAAAACATAAACGCAATGCATAAAATACTCTTAAAAAACGCACAAATTGTCAGTGAATCTGAAATTAAAACAGCAGATATTTTAATTGAAGGTGACCGAATAACGACAATTGGAACGGAAATTAATGACGCTGATGCGGAAATAATTGATGCAACAGGAAAGCACGTTTTCCCAGGTATAATAGACGATCAAGTGCATTTTAGAGAACCAGGATTAACACACAAAGCAAACATTCAAACAGAATCAAGAGCGGCAATTGCTGGAGGAATAACTTCTTTTATTGAAATGCCAAACACAAATCCGCAAACAACTACAGTTGAGAAAATGCAGGAGAAACTTGACATTGCTAAAGAAACTGCATTTGCAAACTATTCGTTTATGTTCGGTGGAACAAATGATAACTTGGATGAAATCTTAAAAGTTGATCCAACGCAAGTTGCTGGATTAAAACTATTTTTAGGTTCATCTACTGGAAACATGTTGGTAGATGATGAAGCCGTTTTGGAAAAAATATTCTCAAGTACAGACATGGTTATTTCGGTACATTGTGAAGATGAAGGCACAATAAGAAAGAACTTAGCGGAATACAAAGCAAAATACGGAGACGACATTCCAATGGAGTTTCATCCAATTATACGAAGTGAAGAAGCGTGCTACATATCTTCTTCTCGTGCAATTGCATTAGCAAAGAAAACAGGAGCACGTTTGCATGTTTTTCATCTGTCCACAGGAAAAGAAACGGCATTGTTTGACAATTCTATTCCATTAGAAGAAAAGAAAATCACGGCAGAAGTATGTATTCATCACTTGTGGTTTTCTGATGAAGATTATGCTACAAAAGGAACCAATATAAAGTGGAATCCGGCAGTAAAGAAAGCTTCTGATAGAGCACAATTGTGGGAAGCCTTATTAGATGACAGAATTGATGTTATTGCAACCGATCATGCACCACATACCATTGAAGAAAAAAGCAATGTATACACAAAAGCACCTTCTGGAGGACCGTTAGTACAACATGCGTTAAACGCGATGATACAAGCACACAAAGCAGGAAAAATTTCGTTGGAAAAAATTGTGCAGAAAATGTGTCACAATCCAGCGCGACTATTTCAAGTAAAAGATAGAGGTTTTGTAAAAGAAGGTTATTATGCAGATTTGGTATTGGTTGATTTAGAAAATTCATATGAAGTTAACAAAGACAACATTCTATACAAATGCGGTTGGTCTCCATTTGAAGGTACAACATTTGATTCTGTAGTTACGCATACATTTGTCAATGGAAACTTAGCATACGTTGATGGGAAAATCTCTGAAAAACGTCATGTAAAACAATTAGAATTCAACAGATAATGAAAAGATATATTTGGTGTTTACTCGTAGTATTAGGAATGGTTTCTTGTAGAAAAGAAGCGGTCCCAAAACCTGACAATTTGTTGTCAAACCAAGAAATGGCAAATATTCTGTACGACATTACACTTATTAATGCAATGAAAGGTGTTGACAAAAAAGGCGTAGAAGCCAGTTTTATACAATATGACACGTATCTCTATAAAAAATACAATATTGATAGTGCACAGTTTGCGAGAAGTAACAACTATTACGCCGCAGATCCATTAAGATATGATAAAATTTATGCACTTGTAGATGCGCGCCTAAAAGAAGAAAGAGCAGAAGTAGAAGCGACAATGAAAAAAGAACAAGTGCGAAGAGATTCACTTCAAAAAGCAAAAAAAGAAGAACAAGCACGCCTCAAAAAGCTAAACGATACAATTCCAAAGGCTAAGTATGATTTAAAAGAAAAAGTCGGATAGTAAATTAATCAATCTATTTATATGTTTGAATTTAACAGTGAAACAATCTAGTTTCTAATAGGCTGTGACATAAACAATAAATGGTTAGTTTCTGTAGTGTTTACTCACACGTTCAATGGTTTCTTCTAAGGGCTTGAATTTGAAATTTAATGCATTTTGAATCTTGCTACTATCAAAAAATGATTGTGATTGAATTGATTTAGCCGTTTGTTTAGTCAATCTTCTGTGTTTTCCTGTAAAAAACTGTCGCAACCAATCCATTCGCCAAGCAATTGCTAATAAAAATGGACTAGCTTCTTTTGTTGGCGGTTGTACATGTAACGCTTTTGCTGTTGTTTTTGTAAATTTTTCTAGCGTCCAATTTTCAGCAACCAACACAAAACGTTCACTTTTTATATCACTTTCCATCAACTGAATCATGATGTAAACAACATCTTGCACATCAACATAACTCAAAACTCCGTTAGTGTAATACTTCAATCCTTTGTCAATTTTTCGAAACAAAGAACCACTTCCCAAACGCCAAAATCCAGCACCTAAAATAATAGCAGGATTTACAATTACAACATCCAAACCTTCTTGCGAACCGCGCCAAACTTCCATTTCCGAACCGTATTTTGAAATTGCATACACACTATTATCAATTTCAGGATTCCAGTGCGTTTCTTCCGTAATCGGAATTGTTGGATCTTCATTTTCGCCCACAGCGGCAACCGAACTCACAAAACAGAGTTTTTTTACACCATGTGCGATACATAAATTTACAATATTGGCAGTTCCTTCAATATTAATCTTGCGTAATGTGTCAAAATCTTTCGGATCAAACGAAATCAAAGCGGCTACATGATATACATGTGTTACATTCTCAAAAGCAAGTTCCAGCGAAGGAATATCCGTTACATCAGCTTTTAACCATGTTATCTTATCAAAAAAAGGAGTTGGATTGTCAAAATAGTATGAGAAAACATTTTTAACTGCTTCCAGCTTGTCAAGCGTTCTATAAATTGCCTTTACACGCTGTTCATTTCTTACTAAATACGCTAATAAATGCGCGCCAACCAATCCAGTTCCACCAGTAACTAATATCATGCTACTAAAATAAACTTTTTTCTTTTCACTTTTATATCTTTGCGAAGCTTTAAAAGATTATACAGATGAATAGCAATTTAGTAGAAGAATTACGTTGGAGAGGAATGATACACGATATCATGCCAGGAACTGAAGAACAATTGAATAAGGAAATGACGACTGCGTATATAGGATTTGATCCAACATCAGATTCTTTACACATTGGTAGCATGGTACCTATTATTTTATTAATGCATTTGTATAAGTCTGGACACAAGCCAATTGCGTTAGTTGGTGGTGCAACAGGAATGATTGGCGATCCATCTGGAAAGTCAGACGAGCGTAACCTGTTGACAGAAGATATTCTAAATCATAATGTTGCTGGAATCAAAGGTGTATTGTCTCGTTTTTTAGATTTTAATTCGAATGAAAAAAATGCGCCAATTTTAGTAAACAATTACGATTGGATGAAGAATTTTTCTTTTATCGATTTTGCACGTGATGTTGGAAAACGAATTACGGTAAACTATATGATGGCAAAAGATTCTGTAAAGAAACGTGTCACAAGTGAAGGAGCAGGAATGTCGTTTACTGAATTTACATACCAATTGATTCAAGGATACGATTTTTACCATTTACACAAAGAACACAATTGTTTGTTGCAAATGGGCGGATCGGATCAATGGGGAAATATTACCACAGGAACAGAATTGGTTCGTAGAATGAATACGGAAGAAGCTGCAAAAGCATACGCAATGACCTGTCCGTTAATTACCAAAGCTGATGGAACGAAGTTTGGAAAAACGGCTGGCGGAAATGTGTGGCTAGATGCCGATAAAACTTCGGTATACCGTTTTTACCAATTTTGGTTAAATGCTTCGGATGAAGATGCGATAAAATATATTAAAATCTTTACATTTTTAGATAAAGAAACAATTGATAACTTAATTGCGGTACATACAGAAGCGCCACATATGCGTTTGTTGCAGAAGCGATTGGCGGAAGAAGTTACAACATTGGTTCATAGTAAAGAAGATTTAGAAAATGCACAAAAAGCAACCAATATTTTATTTGGGAAATCAACTACGGAAGATTTTAAACAGTTAGACGAACAAACCTTATTAGATGTTTTTGAAGGTGTTCCGCAAGCGGAAATTGAACGTGCAGACATTGAAGAAGGTTTGGATATGATTGCGGCATTAGCGGCTAAAACAAACTTTTTAAACTCTAATGGAGACGCGCGTAGAGCGTTGAAAGAAAACTCGGTTTCTGTAAATAAAACGAAAGTTAAAGAAGATTATAAAATTACGACAGACGATTTGATTAATGATAAGTTTGTAACGATTCAACGTGGAAAGAAGAAGAATTTCTTGTTGATTGTTAAATAGTTTAATCAATAAATGGTATAAGAAGGTGTTTGACAATTTTGTTGAACGCCTTTTTTATTTCCCCGAATTCATTTCATTTTTTCCTCGATTCATTTCATAGCTATTTCAAAAACGGCACTCTCAAGATACTTTTGGAGTGTTATTAATTTTGAATTACTATAATTATGAAAACCATTACAAGACTTTTAATCGCTTTTGTTTGTTCAATTAGTTTCGGACAAAATTTTACAGGAAAAATAATTGACAAACAAAAGCTACCTATCTCATTTGCTAATATTGTAGCAAAAGATAAAGCTGACGATTCACTAATTACAGGTGTTATTTCTGATAAAAATGGGGAGTTTTCAATACATATAAAAAAGGGAAATGTGTATTTAGAAATTAGTTTTGTCGGATTCAACACTAAAAAAATATATCCGACGCAACCTACTATCGGAACAATCGTTTTAGAGGAAGATGGACAACAACTACAAGAAGTAGTGATTACTGCTCGTCAAAAACTCATTCAACAAAAAGTAGATCGATTAATTTTTAACGTAGAAAATACTGTTGCTGGTACTGGAGGAACCGCTATTGATGCACTAAAGGCTACACCAAGTGTTAATGTAGATACAGACAATTTAGCCATTGTAGGGAAAGGAACTGTACGTGTAATGGTTAATGATAGAATTGTACAATTATCTGGAAGTGAATTAAATGCTTATTTGAATACGATTGCATCCGATGATATTAAAAATATTGAAGTGATTACAACTCCTCCATCCAAATATGATGCTGAAGGGAATAGTGGACTTATTAATATTGTGCTAAAAAAATCAAAAGAAAATAGCTGGAATAATCAAGTAAGAGCTTCGTATACACAAGCAACATATTCGTTATTTAATTTTGGAAACACATTTAACTATAATAAAGACAAGATAAGTTTAATTGCTTCATTAAATCGAACTAAAGGACATACGGCACAGTTTAATGAGTTTGATATTATTTACCCATCTGCTTCCACCGAAACAAATCTTGATATGAAAAATAAAGAAAATCTGATTTCAGGTAGGTTAGGTTTAGATTACAATTTAACAGATAACGCTACTATTGGTATTTTATATTCTGGTTCATTTGAAGATAAAGGTATAAACGATGATGGAATAACACGAATGAATGATGGTAATGGAACGTTTACAGTTAATGAAGGTAACGCTGAGACCACAAGAAAAAACCACTCTATTAATGCGCATTACATTCAAAAATTAGATACGCTTGGTAGAAAACTATCTGTGGATGTGGATTACTTTAACTTCAAAAATTCATTTAATAGAAATTTTAGCAGTGAACAATTTATTACAAATGAAAGCTTCTTTTCAGCAGAAAATAGTACCAATCAAAATCTTAAAAATTACAGTGGAAAAATAGATATGGAACACCCAAGCGAGTGGGCAAATTTTTCTTACGGAGTAAAAACAACACTTACAAAAACAGATAGCGATGTAGCGTTTTATAATACCACTACTGGGACTCCAATTTTTGATCCAACACAGAGTAATGAGTTTGTGTATTCTGAAAACATCAATGCCATATATGCAGACATGTCTAAACCTTTAGGTGAAAAATGGCAAACAAAAATTGGGCTTCGTTTTGAAAACACACGCACAAAAGGAGTTTCAAAAACAAACAATCAAACAGATATCAATTCGTATAACAAACTATTTCCATCTGTGTTTATTGGGTATACTCCAAGTAGCGTAAACATGTTTAACTTGAGTTATAGTAGAAGAATTCAACGTCCTAGTTTTGAGCGTTTAAATCCGTTTCGTTTTTATATCAATTCTATTTCGTATCAAGAAGGAAACCCATTTTTAAAACCACAAATTTCTGATAATTTAGAAATAAAGCATATTTACAAAGGAAAACTCATCAGTAAAGCATTTGTAAGTTATGTAGACAATGGATATTTCAATATTATTGAAGCAGCAGATGGAGCGCAACAAAGAATTGTAGTAACATTTGACAATTTTTATACAGCTTATAATTACGGGTTAACGGAAACTTTCCTATTCAACCCAACAAATTGGTGGAATACAACAACACAAGCAACCCTATCAAAAATGGACACCCGATACAAAAATGGATTCGATTTAGATGCTGAGTTATTAAGCGGATGGAACTTTCAATTTTACAACAGAAACGTATTCCATTTAAACGAAGCAAAAACAGTACAAGCAGAAACTACACTTATTTACGCTTCGCCACAAAAATTGATGTATTTTTCAGTATCAGAAATGGTGAGTTTAGATTTAGGATTAAAGTTTTCACTACTAGATAAAAAGCTTAATTGCACACTTGCTCTTAACGACATATTAAGACGAAAAGCAACTAGTGTAAATACCAAAACTAACGGAATAGACCAAACATACTATAACTATTTTGATACTAGAAGTGTGAAAGTTAGCTTAAATTATAGCTTTGGCAATAAAAAAATAAAAGTAAAGCAACGTAACTCTGGAAACGAAGCAGAGCAAAATAGAGCAAAACAATAAGTAATATACAAGAAGGCTGTTTAAAGAATTAAATATTTTAAACAGCTTTGTTTTTAAACTAAAAATGTATTTTGTAAATCTAAAAATTATAAAGAAGTGAAGGTTTTCAATCAAAAAATAAATCTAAAACAAGTTTTAATCGTAATTGCACTATTGTTAATAAGCAATAGTGTTAAAATCTTTATTTTTTATCTCATACGACTTAAAGGTGACATTGATTTTTATAGCTATTACCATCACGTAACTATTTTAATATTTTCTATAGTTGCATTGCTATCTGTACTGGTTTCCTGGAAACTCATCAAAAAAATAGATACTACAAATACAATTCTGAAATTTGTAAAGGTCTATATTTTATCATTTTTTATATTCATTAGCATAGGTCTTATTATCGATTTTATTTTATGGACAACATTTAGTAGTCAAGAATATGATTTTATGGCTAGATTTTTAAATATGCTGTCGGTTGCTTTTGCATTTGTTGATGTCTTTGCGCTCACTTCAGCATTCTTATATTTTAGACAATCTCAAAAAATCACATTAGAATTAGAACAAGCCGAAAAAGAAAAGGCAATTATTCAATCCCAAATGTTACAAAAGAATTTAGAGCCACATTTTTTATTCAACAATTTAAGTATTCTATCAGGATTGGCTAAAAAGAAACCGGAGCAAATGGAAGATTTTATTGATGATTTTTCTGATGTATATCGTTACTATTTAAAACACGGAAAAAAGCAATTAGCCGAGTTGAAAGATGAACTTTCATTTTTGAAAAATTATATGAATTTGATGGAAAAACGCTTCGGAAATGCCTATCAATTAGAAAGCAAAATAGAAAATACTGACGGATTTGTAATTCCGTGTTCATTACAATTATGTGTAGAAAATGCGATAAAACATAACAAAGCAAGTGTTCAAAACCCTTTATTCATTTCGCTTTCGCGGGAAAATGATTGCATCATTATAAAAAACAAACTAAACAAAGTAGATTTTACTTTAGGGACAGGCACAGGGAATGATTATCTCAAGCGTCAATATCAAATCAGTTTTAACAAAGACGTTACTTTTACAGAAACTGACACTGAATTTATTGTTGAAATCCCGCTAATTTCACAAATATGAAAGTACTCATCATAGAAGACGAAGCTATAAATGTTGAAATCATTTCAGATCATATTCTTCGGTATAATGATAAAACCGAAATTGTAGCTTCGTTACAAAGCAAAGAAGAAGTAGAAAAATGGTATCAAACCAATGAACAAGTAGATTTGGTGTTTTCTGACATCGAATTGTTAGACGGAAATGTGTTTTCTTTATTGAAAACTAACATTATAAAATCTCCTATAATTTTTACAACTGCCTACAATACTTTTTACCAAGATGCTTTCGATGTAAACGGAATCGCTTATTTACTAAAACCCATCAGCTATAACAAGTTTAGTAAGGCAATGGAAAAGTTTGAAAACCTACAAAACAACGAGGTTGATTGGATGAAAGTATCAGAAACCATTCACGGATTAAACAAAAATTATAAAGAGCGCATCATCATAAAAACTAAAACAGAGATAAAAATTTTAAGCACAAAAAATACGGGAGCAATTTTATCTAATTCAGGAAAATGCTTTGCGATTGATGAGAACGGGAAAGAAAATGAATTCCGCTATAAATTATCCGATTTAATACAAGAATTAAACCCAAAAGAGTTTTTTCAAATCAATCGTGGTGAAATCGTAAATATCAATTTTATTGAAAAAATTGAGCCTTATTTTGGAGATAGATTGGCAATTTCGATCAAAAACTACAAACAGCATTTAATTACAAGTGCATCTGCAACAAGTGAATTTAGAAAATGGATTGAGTAAAAAAATGAGCAATTCCAACGCTTTGATGTATAGATTCTTTCAAAAAAACGAAGCCCTGAATAGTGTGTAGTAGGAGCAATATTCAGGGCTTAAATCATTAAATAACTAAACTAACTTGAGATGAAAATCTCTATAGTTAAGTCGTTTTTAGCTGTAAACCTTTCAGGATGTTTGTGTTAAATAAATTATAAAATATAAAGGTTTTTGAAAATATTATGTTCACTTATAAACTTACATCCGTGTATTGTATTCCTATTCCGCTGCGTTCTGCACCTTTTGATTGTGTTAAAAAACCATTAGGTTACAACCACGAATGTCTGAATGATCAAAGCGTCCGATGATTTCAAAAGTTCCGTTCGAATATATTTTTCCTAAATCTTGTGTAGCAATAAATGAACAGGAGTTTATGTTTGCCAAATCTATTACATTAATTCCGCCCGATTTTCCGTTGGTTTGTATTGTTAATGCATCTTCTGGATCGCGTGTGAATAGTTTCATCCAAGGTGGCGTTTGAAAGATGCCGTTTCCGTTAGAATATCCTTGTGAGAGCAATTCGGTCATGCCGTATTCTGAGTGAATTTCGGTTACGCCAAAACCTTCACAAAGCAGTTGGTGTAGTTCTGTGCGAATTAGTTCTTTTCGGCGACCTTTCATACCACCAGTTTCCATAACAATGGTATGTTTTAGCTTGAATTGAGACGTTTCAATCAAATCTAATAACGCAAATGAAACACCAATTAGGAGCACTTTTTTTCCTGCCGTGTCAAGTCTGATGAGTTTTTCTGTGAGTGCTTTTAAATCATGTAAATAAAAACCACTTTCCGCTTGTTTGCTACGCTTAATGAGGTCGTTTGCCATATAGACTAATGACGAGCCTTTTCGTTCTAAATAGTTGGGCAAAAGTGCTAAAACGATATAATCTTCAATGTTTCCGTAGAAATAGTCAAACCCTTTGCGATAGCTTTCTTCGTAAATAGATACGTCAGTCACATGATGTTTGCTTGTCGTACTTCCTGTTGTACCAGAACTTGTAAATGTTTCTTGAATTTGATTCGTATTGGAAACAATTTCATGCGATTTGAAGAATTCTATGGGAAGAAATGGAATGTCTTCAATTTTTGTAATGTCACTAGGATGTTTGTACAGTAAATCGCAAAATGAACGATAGGTGCGATTATTTTCAAATTGATGTTTGAACGTTTGAAACGTCAATGCTTCAAAAGTAGCTTCATCTGTAATGTTGAAAATAGTGTTGGAATTCATTGTTGTGTTCTGAAAGCACAAAAGTACTTAAAATAAGGGAAAACTACCGTTACTTTTGTTTTTGTGGTGAACTTTGTATGAGTTTTTCCAACTGATTTTTTGAAATGAGTTCTTTGTTAAATTTGCTCAAAATAAAATCGGGTTTTTGATACGCATTAACGTTTGCTGTTTTATATCCAACATAACCAATCATCCAATCTTTGTTTGCGTATAGATGTGGTTCGTACACTTTAAATTTAAAAGTTAGAAAGGTTATCCCGTTTTGTAGTTCAGTTGTGTGTTGGTATTTTATTTCATTTGGAAAGCTGTCAAAATCATCGTTCATATTTAGCCAATTTGCTAAATAACTTTCCGACGATTTTTCAATGTTTAGTAATGCTTTTGGGAATAGATTCGTTTTGTTGAATTTTTTGAGTGCGTGATACACCAACGTTCTGTACTCTAAGTTTTTCGCATATTTTTTGATTGTAGCTACTTTTGGATTCTGCCCTTTTTTGATCTGTTTGTAGATTGATCTGATTTTATCAAATTTTAAATCATCTCCAGTCAAATTAGAAATTCGGTTTCTGTTATAAATTGTACAGAAACAATTAAGATGATTCCAATAATTAACTGAATTATTTCCATAGTGTATGCACTCATTTTTTGCCTGAAACGACAAAAATAGATAAAATTATAAGGTTTACCTTAGCTTGTTTCTATTGAGATAGAAGAAATTATATTAATTTGATTGTGAAAAATTATGTTAGAAGTTTCTAATTTTTAGAAGTTTCATCAATCTTAAATTCTATTACAGACTTTATTGTATATACATGATCGGTAGTATTTGTAGCTTTTAATTGCATTGTAAATGTTTTGCCTACAAACGAATTGTCATCTTTTCCATATTTCTCAAATAATTTATTTTCTTCGTCTTCTATTGTAATGGCTTGGTTATTACTGTTTGTAAAGAAACACATTCCACCTTCGCTACCATCAAAAACAACTTTGTATGTATTGATGTTATTATCATTTTTTGCTTCTTCAGAATTACTCATAGTTAGACTAGTTGAAAAAGCGACTAAGCTAAAAAGGGTTATTATAAGTTTCATGATGTATTGGTTTTTTGGTTAATTCTATAAGTTAGTCATTGTATACTGACTTTAGGTGCTGATTCAATTTTTTTTGAAAATTTAGTTGATAAATCTACATGTATTTCATTTTACATTTTTGACTTTCTTTTTAAGAAATTCTTGGTGTTTGTCAGTATTTCACGAGTCAAAATGTGTTTAGTTTACTCTCTTACCATGTTTTCATTGTTATTTGAAGTTATCAAAATTGATACTTGCGCGTTGTTGTATATTGCTTTAGGGATAACTCTACCTATTCTTGCAAATTGCTTTTGTAAATATGGCTGTGTATTCATAATTGATAGTTTTATTAATTTCTTTATACAAATTAACGTCTACAATTGAAATTTTTTATTACACATTTTTAATTTTTTGTTATAGAATTTTAATGAGCCTACGTAGTTGCATTCTATGATGCTGAGATACATCTTATTTAAAAAAACCACCAAGTTTGGATATGTTTTAGGGAGAGATACTGAAAGTGTATGAAATTTGAATACCAATAAAAAAGCATCTTGAAATTTCAAGATGCTTTTTCGTATGTGATATGTATTTGGTAAAATTACTTGATGACTAATTTCTTAGTTGCAGATTTACCATTTTCTGTAATTTTAATTATATAAATTCCTGATTGTAAACCAGCAACATTTAATGTATTTGTAATTTTAGTATTGATTACTTGCTTTCCAATAATACTGTATACTTTTACTTCTTTTACGCTGTTTGAAGCAGAAGCGATTGTTACTGTATTTCCGTTAGTAGGGTTTGGATACATGCTAAATGTAGTTGTTCCAAATTCTTCTGTACTTAAAGCATCTTCAATATCACTAGCATATCTTGGTAATACTTGACGAGTCCCGCTAAATTCTCCACCTAAACCAATGATGTTTGTGTGTGTGTTAGGAACTGTAGCCATAACAATGTCTTCATCACCAAAAGAAACTCTGGCAACAGTCATGTCTCCACCACCAACTAAAGTTACGTTATAGTCTGTATTGTCTGTGAACATTGTACCAACATCCATAGCATCAAAAGTAACATCTAGTAATCTGATTAATCTACTTTCGTAAGCTTCACCATTTGTTAAAAATTCAGAAACAGTTACATCAATTGGTGAAACAACGTTTCCTGTTGTAGCGGCACCAGGTACATTTTCAGTTGGCACAAATTGAAGTACACCACTAAATTGAGATAATTGACCTTTTAATCCGATAAGACCATCTCCGATGTTTAATGGAGTGCTTAATGTTCCTGCTGTATCATCAATTAAAATTCCTGCACCACCATCTTGGATGTATTTTTGATTTCTTGTTCCTTCTGTTACGATATAAGAAATTACAGCTTGACCAGTTAACTCGTAAAAGCCACCAATAGTTCCATTACGTAAGTCTGTAATTGTTGCTACTTGTGTTTCACTATTAATAGAGAAAGAAACCATTTCAGTATCAACTACTACATTGTTTTCAAGTAACTCAACAGTTACATCATACATTCCACCATCTACAGTTGGAATTGTATAAGGACTAGAAACATCAGCGTCAACTGGATTTGTGTTTACAGTAATATTTACTTGGTTTCCAGCAACCATTAAGTCAATGTTTTGTGTTGTAAAAGTTACATCTACACTTGACGTTCCAGGAGAAAAAGTGCTTCCATCAGCAGGTGTTACAATACTCAAAGAAGATGCTGTAGAGTTATTCATAATTTCATTCCAAGAAGTAGCAACACGAACACCATCAGCAAGGAAAGTTGGAATGTTACTTGATTGACGAATTGCAATAGCACTAATTGATCTTCCAGTAGTTCCTGTATTGGTCGCTTCTGGCGTTGCAGGCTCTGTAGCAGTTACAGCAGTTAATACGTGTAAGTTAGAAACTCCACTCGTAACTTCATAAGAAAAAACTAAAAGATACGTAGTGTTTAAGGCGTAAGATGTTGTTCCGTATGTTAAGGTAGAACTACTTGTTCCAACACCAAATTGAATGCCTCCGCTTCCATCATCTCTTGCTCCAACTCTTGTAGTAAAACCACCAGAAATATTAAAGTGTAAGAAATAGTTTCCTGTACTTACAGCACTTAAGTTTACTAGCGCACTTCCATATACAGTTCCAGTTGAAATACCTGGAAAAGATCTGTTCACATCTTGAGAAGTTCCAGAAACTGATGCGTGTCCACCAATTCCTGAAGAAGGATATCCAGCCATTGTTAAACTTGGCGTTGCTACATATTGTACTGGGTCTGCAGATCCTGAATGCTGAACCCATGCGCCACCACTTGCCGCAGTTAAGTCTCCATCTGTCATTCCATAATCAAAGTTCTCTTCCAATACTTGTCCAAAAGACAAAGAGGAAATTAACAATGCAACTAGTAAAAAGTAATTTTTAGTCATACGTTATATTTTAAACTATTTATAATAATATATGGTGCAAATATACAAAAGAAGCTGAATTATAGAAGCCAACTTACGTAATTATACGTTGTTTTAACCATTTGATAACAAAAGCATTAATGTGTTCATAGCAAAAAACGCCTTCCGATAAGAAGGCGTTTTTAATTTTTATACTTTTTTTGAAATTAGTTTCCTACAGTCCAGCCAGCTCCCCAAGTTGAGTAGTCAGTTCCAGTTCCGTTTCCGTCAC
This sequence comes from Kordia sp., assembly GCF_965283645.1. GTDB lineage: Bacteria > Bacteroidota > Bacteroidia > Flavobacteriales > Flavobacteriaceae > Kordia. The sequence goes on from NZ_CBDIPG010000001.1 coordinate 3,844,510, forward strand.
CAGTGATTAAGTCAGCATCTGTAAATGTAACTCCCGTATCATTTTTAACTTTTAATGTGATGTCTGTGAATAAGATATCAGTAACAGAAGTTTCGCCACTAGTAACTCCAGCACCAGTTGGGCTATCAGTTGCGTTTCCGTCTAAGTCAAACCCTTCACCGTATCCTTCTAAAACTACATTGTTAAATGTTGCTCTTGTACCAGCTCTTAAACGAATAGCTTCACTGCTAGTTGCAGATCCTAAACCTACAATTGTTAGGTTATTTACTGTTGGGTTAGAGAAGTAAATTGGGCTAGAGTTGTTTCCGATATCAGTATTAAAACCATCAGCTTCAATTCCTTTGTCATGATCAGCTCCATGCTTTACATATGCATTTGTAATTGTTCCTGTATATCCTTCTGTCCAGTCAATAGAATCGTCTTGTGCATTGACAACAGAAATGTAATCAGCATTTACAGTTCCACCAAAGAACTCAAAACCATCATCTTTTCCTTCAAATACTTGCACGTATTCAACAGTTGTTCCATTTCCAACTCCGTAGAAAGAAACGCCATTGTTTTCTGATTGTCCATCTGCAGAACCACCAGAATATTGTACACGTACATAACGTAAGATTCCTGAGTTGTCCGTAGTATCAGTTCCTCCGTAAGGTAAACTAGCAATTTCAGAAGTAGCAGTTGCGTTTCCTGCAACAGAGTTGATAGGCGCGTCTCCTAATAAGATTAAACCTCCCCAATCTCCAGCAGCTGGTGCAGAAGCATTCGATGTAAATACGATTGGGCAATCAGCAGTTCCTTGTGCGTCAATTTTAGCTCCTTGAGAGATAGCTATATATACATCAGATCCAGCAGCTAACGCTTCAATTGTCATACATGGAGGAATTGTTAATGTCGTTCCTGATGCCATGATTAAAGATCCATTTACAACATAGTTGTTGTTTGCGTCTAATGTTAAATCTTCAGTATATGTTCCTGATAAGAAAATTGTATTTCCAGTTGTTCCACCACCTGGGTTTGTTGTGTTGTTTGTTACACTGTTGTCAGTTATGTTTATATCTGCAGTGTCGTCTGTTGCACAAGAAGTCATAACTAATGCTCCTAAAAGTGCGAATCCAAATATTAAGCGATTTTTCATTTTTTTGTGTGTTTAAGTTGTACTGTTTTATTGTATTTGTTAAAATTTATATTTTAATTGTAATCCTATGTTTCTTCCTCTATCGTAGTTAGAAACCCCTTTTCCATTTGTTGATGTTACTAGTACATCTCCACCAGAAGTTTCACGAACGTATTTTACTTTTGGGTTTAGTAAGTTTTTAACACTGAAGTTAATTTCAAAGTTTTCTGTGATTTCATTTTTCATGATAAAATCTAATGTTGGAACCGCCTTTTCAATGATGTTTCCTAATTGTCCAGATCCCAAGGCGTCAATTCTGTCTGAGAAATACGAGAATACTAAGTTTCCTGTTGGTTTGTAACTTCCAAATGTTGGAGAGTAACTTACATCTGCGTTTAAGATGAATGGTGAAGCTCCTTGTAATTGTTCCGAGCTGTTTCTAAAGTTTACACTGTATGTTCCTTGAATTACATCAAATAAATCTTGCTCTGTGTGCATGATTGTAGTGTTCAATCCTGCAGAAAGTAATGTTTCTTCGTTTTCGTCTTGTAATAAGTTTTTTCTAATTTCAATTTCAATTCCGTATACATCTGCTTTTTCTCCAGTTCTGAAATAACGTTGTGTTCCTGTTGCATCAAAAGCAACTACTCGGTTTACAGGATCAGAGATTTGTTTCGCGAAAGCAGATACAGAGAAGATTTCTCCTTTTCCAAAGAACCATTCGTATTTTAAATCAAAGTTTAATACGTTAGAATATGCTACATCTGATACATTGATAAAGTCTGGATTGCTTGATCCTAGTAAGTCTGGATTACCACCAATTCTGTTTGTTACATCAATGTATACAAAAGGAGCCGTTTCTTTAAATTCAGGTAATGAAACCGTTCTACTTGCAGAGAAACGTAAGTTTTGCTCTTCAGTGAGTGCATATCTAATATTTAAACTTGGTAAGAAGAAGTTTTCGTAAGCACTTGCTGTGGCATTTCCGCTGTTTCCTAAGTTGATTACGTCGTATTCAATGCTTTGATCAAATGATTCAACTCTAAGTCCTGGAACAATTAGCCATTTTCCTGTTTTTATTTCTGCATTTCCGTATCCAGCAAATAAGTCTAAGTTTCCTTGGTATGTGTTTTCCGGACTTCCAGGTCTGTTTGTGTTACTTAATCCTGGCAATGAATTGATTACTTTTATTTCATAAATCCCGCCAGAAGTTAAGTTTAAGTTTGTAGGCGTAAATACACTATTTAAGCCATTTACATCCGTAATTGCAAAGTCAGAATCTACAATATCATATCCGTAACGAATGTTTTCAAAGTTACGTTCTTTGCTTCTTGCATTGTACCCAAAGTTTAGTTTGAAGTTTTCGTTTGCTTCATAATTTAGGTTTAAACGCCCATTAAATTCTGTATCATCAATATCTTGGAAATAACGTTGGTTGTCATAATCTACGTTACTAAAGAATGTTGGATTTGTTGTTGGATCAGCGTCTAACGCAAATTGATAATTTTCAATACTAATACGCTTACGATCTGGTTGTTTTGCATATACAACGTTGTAACCAGCCGCCCAATCTAGTTCAAATTTACCTGATTTATGGTTACCAATTAGTTGGTTTACATATACTTGGTTTTGATCAAATTGTGCATTCATCTGATAAAAACCTTCATCAGTATTTAAAATGGCATCTCTGTTTCTACCTTTTCCATCAACACCAAAATATCCAACTTCGTTTGTAGAACTGTTGATGAATAATGAATTAAATTTTAATTTATTTTTATCATCAATTTTATAATTTACAGTTCCCATGGCAGTTGTGGTTGTACTGTATTCAAATTCTTCAGCAGCGCCAAATGTTTTCTTTTCTACTGTAGTAAAGTCAGTTGCTTCACCACTTCTGTATTCATATCCGTTTTCAAAAGAAACAGTTCCAAATAGACTTAAACGTGATCCGTTTTCGAAATCAAATGATTTTCCAGCTGAAGCTCCAAAACTTATATTGATTGGTGTGCTTACATCTTCTGGGTCAATTCCGTGTGATAAAATCACAGCAAACGGATTTTGGTTATGTCTTGCATAATCTCCAAAAAATCCAGAACCTTCACTTTTTACAAAGTTTTCTCCAATTGCATTTGTATTTACACTTGTTCCTACAAATACATCAAAAAATCCTTTTCCTTTATATTCTTTCGAATCAATATTTACGTTTCCAGCGGCAAAATCTCCGTATTGTTTAGAAGAATATGCTTTACTAATAGATACATTTTCAATTACATCAGAAGAAAATAAACTCAATTCAATGTTTTTCTTATTAATATCATTTGCAGGCAATGGCAATCCGTTGAACGTTGTATTCAAATACCGATCACCCAATCCACGTACATACACATTGCTTGATCCTTCTTGTTTTGAAACTCCAGATATTTTAGAAACCGCTCCTGCTGCATCTCCAACACCTTTCTTAGCCAATTCTTCAGCTCCAATACTTTGTTTAATATCAACAGCTTTCTTTTGTTCTAATAACAAAGCCGCTTCAGATACTTTACGTGTTGTTGCAGTAATTACAACTGCATCTAAACTTGCTGCATTGGCACCTAAAATAATATCTACCGTTGTAATTTTCCCAGGGTTTACAATTACATTAGGAACTTCTCTTGTTTCGTATCCAACAAAACTAAATACCAATGTATAGGTTCCTGGTGCTACATTCGGAATTTGGTATAAACCATCAAAATCAGAAGTTGTCCCTTTTGTTGTTCCTTTAATAGAAACATTGGCAAATGGTAAAGGATCATTGTTAACTTCTTTATCTTGCACTTTTCCGGCAATAGTTCCGTTTTGTGCATATCCTAAAAAACAAGTTATTAATAGGAGAATCGTAAATGTAATTTTTTGTCTCATCTAGGTTTTTATTTCACAGGCAAAGAAATAGGAGAGGTGTAAAGATGGTGTTACTTGCAGGTTAAAACTTTGTAATATGTATGTTAGGTTAACGTTATCATATTAAATGAGTGTTAACTGCTTTCATTATTTAATTTTATCTTTACTTTTGAAGTGATGTAAAACACACGATTATTGTTTAATTAAAACAAAATCAACTACTTAAATCTAAACAACACACAGATGAAAAAAAAGGATATTAAAATATTATTGGTTGATGATGAGCCAGATATATTAGAAATTGTAGGATACAATTTATCTTCAGAAGGATATCAAATATCAACAGCGGCAAATGGTGTAGAAGCTATTGCAAAAGCAAAAAAAGTAAAACCACATTTAATCATTATGGATGTAATGATGCCCGAAATGGACGGAATTGAAGCTTGTGAGAATATCAGAAAAGATACAAATCTTGCAAATACAATTATTACATTTTTAACAGCACGTGGTGAAGATTATTCGCAAGTGGCTGGTTTTGATGCAGGCGCAGATGATTATATTACAAAACCCATAAAACCGAAAGTTTTGGTTAGTAAAGTAAAAGCTTTGTTACGTAGACTTAAAAAAGAAGAAGAAAACGCCCAAATTGTTACGGTTGGTAATATTGTAATCAATAGAGAAGAATACAAAATTGAAAAAGAAGGTGTAGAAATCATTTTGCCTAGAAAAGAGTTTGAATTACTTTCTTTATTAGCTTCACGTCCTGGAAAAGTATTTAAAAGAGAAGAAATTTTAGATAAAGTTTGGGGAAATGAAGTTATTGTTGGTGGACGAACTATTGATGTACACATTCGTAAACTACGAGAGAAAATAGGTGAAAACCACTTTAAAACTGTAAAAGGTGTTGGGTACAAGTATGTACAATAATATATGGCAAGAAAACTTAAAAAATCTTATAAATTTGCTTTACGATCGTCGTTATATATCACACTATTTACAACGTTGACCTTAATTGCATTGCTTTACTTTTTCGGTATCACAAATTTTGTGATACCTATGCTGTTCATGGCAATCTGTTTTATATTTTGCTTCTTCATCATACAATTTAGAGTAGAACGATTTATCTACAGACGTGTAAAACGAATTTATGATGATGTAACACTGTTAGATGTAAGCGACTTTCAAAATCATCCAATAACTACGGATATGGCAACGCTGACTAAAGAAATTGAAAAGTTTGCTACCAATAAGAAATTGGAAATTGAAACCTTAAAAATCAGAGAAAATTACAGAAAAGAGTTTATCGGAAACGTTTCTCACGAATTAAAAACTCCACTATTTACCGTGCAAGGTTATATTTTAACCTTGTTAGATGGCGCAATGAATGATAAAAATATTCGTAAAAAATACCTAAACAGAGCAGGAAAAGGTGTTGAACGATTAATCTATATTGTGAAAGATTTAGATATGATTACAAAGCTTGAAGCTGGAGATTTAAACCTTCTAATAGAAGACTTTGATATTATTGAATTGGTACAAAGTGTATTTGATTTGTTAGAAATGAAAGCCGCTAAGAAGAAAATTACGTTGGCTTTTGATATGAATTATAGCAATCCAATAGTAGTTTCAGCAGATAAAGAACGGATTCAGCAAGTATTAACAAACCTCATTGTAAACTCCATTAAGTACGGACGTGAAAATGGTACGACAGAAATAAGTGTTGAAAATTTGATCAGAAACAAAGTCATTATACGTGTTACAGATAATGGTGAAGGAATTGAACAAGAAAACATTCCACGATTATTTGAACGTTTTTACCGGGTAGAAAAAAGCCGTGGACGTCAAGAAGGTGGCTCAGGTTTAGGACTTTCCATTGTAAAACATATTATTGAAGCACACAACGAAAAAATATATGTAGAAAGCGAATCTGATGTTGGTTCAGAGTTCTCATTTACCTTGGAAAAGACGGAATAAATCTTCGTAATCTTCTGTGTAATTAAAACTGCTCAAGCCTTTAAAATCTTCAACACGTGCTAATTGATCAATAGAAAAATTATCTTGTGTCGCTGTCGGAACCAACTGTTGTTTTTCCAAGCGTTTGGCAAGATATTCTTGTTCAAACTGTCCTGGTGTTGGAATAAAAAAGGCTTTCTTTTCTAGCTTTGCCAAGTCCATTACGGTTGTATAACCTGATCGGCTTAACACCATTGCACTTTCGTTAAATGCTTTTTCGAGTTGTTCGCTTTGCATAAAATTATACACTTCACAATTCAAAAACTGAAAATGCTCTTGTTTGGCTTCAATCTTCCCGCGAATAAAAATAACTTTTCCAGTAAAGTGTTTCACTTCTTCAAACAGCTTTTCTTCCAACATGGTTCGTTGTGGTTCTGGACCGGATAAAATGACCATCAAATCATAAACGATTGGCAATTCTTGCGAATGCAAACGACTTAACGGACCAATATATTTTAATGATAAAGAATCGTTCTTAAGATGTCCTAATTTCCCTGAAAGATTAGGTTTTTTGGCAACATCAGGAACCCAACATTGCGTAAACTTCTTTATAATAATTTGATGAATTTTACTGCTAAACCATGTTGTTTTTCCACTCAACACATTTAGTTGATGTGTAATAAAAACCGAAGGCACTTTTTTACTATACACACCCAAACGATTGTCTGAGATAATTCCGCAAAAATCACGTTCTTTTACAAGTTTCTTTATAATTTTTTTCTCTTTAGAAATGGCTTTCAGCATTTTGGGAGAATCTTTCAGCATTTTCAATTTGAAGTTTTTCCCTTTCTTAGCATATTCTATTTGATAATCAGGAAGTGTGATGCTTTCTAAATTTGGAAATTCTTTCTGTAATAACTGCAATGCTATACCATCAGAAGCTAGTACAGGTATAAAATTACAATCAAGTAAGGCACGTATAATAGGAATGCAACGTGTAGCATGACCCAAACCCCAATTTAGTGGTGCTACAAGAATAGTTTTGGAATTCTTCATAAAATCAAAGATAAGAATATTAGAAGGTCTGCAAGATTTCCTTAGTTTTGTCAAAATATTAAGAAATTATTGTGGGAAGTAAAAACAAACTCAAACGCTTTCGAGAAAACGATACATTTTCGAATGTAATTCAGCCTACGCGTGAAGAAATTGTAGCCAATGAATTTCCATTTAAAGGAAAATGGAATACGGATTTTTTTAAAAATGACGCGCCAATTGTATTAGAATTAGGTTGTGGAAAAGGAGAATATAGTGTTGCATTAGCAAAAAAGTTTCCAGAAAAAAACTTTATTGGAATTGATATTAAAGGTGCACGATTTTGGCGTGGAGCAAAAACGGCTGTTGAAGATAAAATGAACAATGTAGCTTTTATTAGAACACAAATTGAGCTAGTTGAAGGTTTATTTGCCGAAAATGAAGTTTCCGAAATTTGGATCACATTTCCCGATCCGCAAATAAAATATAAGCGAACGAAGCATAGAATGACAAATGAAGTTTTCTTAGCACGCTACAAAAAAATATTAAATGCAGCAGGAACTGTACACTTAAAAACGGACAGTGAATTTATGCACGGATATACACTTGGACTCTTGCATGGTGCAGGACACGAGGTTTTATATGCAAACCATGATGTGTATAAAAATGAAGGAAGTCCGGCGGAAGTAACTGAAATTCAAACATTTTATGAGTCACAATATTTGGAAGTAAATAAACCTATTACTTATATTCACTTCAAAATTAAGTAATGACCGATTTCATTATTCTCTTTTTTATCACTTTTTCGGCCGCACTTTTGGGTGTTGTGCCGCCTGGGTTGATTAATATTACTGCGGCAAAAATAAGCACGCAAAAAGGGAAAATAAATGGTGTCATCTTTTCTGTTGGCGCTTCGCTAATTGTACTTATTCAAGCATTTATAGCTGTGTTAATTTCAAAATATCTCTATAAGAATAGAGAAGTTATTGATACATTATTAAAAGTTGCTTTAGTCATTTTTATCCTATTAGGTATCTACTTTTTTATCATCGCAAAGAAGAAAAAAGAAAAAAGAATCCGAATGGTCAAAGTAAGTAAGAAAAGCAGTTTTTTTAAAGGAATTTTTCTGGCAACGCTAAATGTCTTACCCATACCATACTTTGCAGGATTAAATGCTTTGTGGAATGTGTCTGGGTTAATGGAATTTACCGTTTCGTACATCATTATATTTGTTTTAGCGGCAGGTTTGGGAACATTTGCTATGTTGTATATGTATGTTTTTTACTTTGACAAATCGCAATCAAGTTCAGGGAAATTCTCAAAACATTCTGATTATATCTTAAGTGTATTAATGCTCGTTTTGGTAATTATTACACTCATTCGTATCTTTTTCAAATAATAAAAGCATTCAATGAAACCTGAAAATCAAAACTTTTTTGAACGTGTGTATGAAGTTGCACGTTTAATTCCGTACGGACGTGTTACCAGTTATGGAGCTATTGCCAATTATTTAGGCGCGGCTAGAAGCGCACGAATGGTTGGTTGGGCAATGAATAGTTCGGGCAAGCATGAAGATGTACATGCACATCGTGTAGTAAACAAAAAAGGCTTGTTGACAGGAAAACATCATTTTCAAGGAACAAACCTAATGCAACAATTATTAGAAAGTGAAGGTGTTGAGGTTATTGACAATCAAATTCAAAATCTTGAAAAACACTTTTGGGATCCTGCGAAAGAATTGTAAAAAAAGAAATCCCTCAAAAACTTAGTCAAAAGCTTCCAAGGGACTCTCAAATTTAAAGAATAACAATTACTATCTTTATATTATATATCTGCAATTTCGCATTCTGTTAATACTTGACTGCATACTTGCGTTTCCGGAGGTCCACTAGATTTGAATGTTCCTCCACCATCTCCACCTTGATAGGTGTTTGATGTGGAATTACAATCTATATCATTATCAAATGAAATTGTCTGCGTACAAGTGTCTCCTGCGCTATTACAACCTTGACTTGCGCCCAAACATCCACTTGAACCACCGTTAAGCAATTGCAAGTTTCTAAGTGATACAATACGGACTTTGTTTAAGTTTAACTTTTTCATACTATTTCTGTTTTAGTTAAGGGAAATATTTTTTAACAATCCTACAGGTTTTGCGAAGCTAGTATAACAAACACAAATTTATAGGTATGTGATTTTCTTGAAAATTCATCAAAAGAAATCTCCCAATATTCAATGTGTGAATCCTTGGGAGATTCTCCAATTTAAAGAATAATAATAATTATTATTATTACATGTCTGCAAGTTCACATTCTGTGAGAACAGCACTACAAGTTTGTGTTGGTGGAAGTGTACCTGATCTGAATGATCCTCCACCATCTCCACCTTGATACGTATTGGAAGTTGAGCCACATGCATTCACATCATATGAAGTTGGATCTGGTATTGTATCCGTTTGTATACAACTAATATCTGTCTCAGCTCCACCTTTGAGTATTTGTAAGTTTCTTAATGATACAACACGTACTTTGTTTAGGTCTAATTTTCTCTTCTTTTTCATACTATTTCTGTTTTAGTTAAGGGAATTATTCTGGAACAAACATATACTCTTTACAGGGCTTGCGCAAGGAAAGTAAGTCTATATTCATGAATTTACGCCGCATTTTGGGCTTGTTCGGTCAATTTTTTAATAAAGTAAGACGGATAGATTCCGTTGATCTTTTTAAATGATTTTGAGAAGGCTTCTGAGGACTTATAACCTACATCTTTTGCAATAGATTTTATGGTATACGAACGAAATCTACTGTCTTCTTTTAAACGTTCTGTGGCATAATCAATTCGTAATTCTGAAAGATATTCTGGAAATTTTTTCTGCCTATAATCGTTAATAATAATAGATGCATACGAAGCATTAGTCCCCATTTTTTTAGCAAGCCATGCAATGGTGCAATTTTGATCTAAAAATACTTGTTGCTGTTCTAACTTTTCTAGTTTTTGCAATAATTCTTGTGCTTTTTCTTCTGGAATTAATTTTTTACGATCAATCTTTTTAGGTTTCGATACAGGTTTTAGTTTTTTAACACTTGTAGATTTGTTCAGTAACGCTTCAAATCGTTTCTGATTTTGATATGATTTATATCTAAAATATCCGAAAAGAAACAAAATAAGTAAAATCAATATGATGATAATTATTTTTGTACTACTCAGCATTTCTTTCTGATCATTGGACTCCTGAGTTAAATCTTTAATCTGTGATTCAAGCAAATCAATATCATACAACTCATAAATAGTACTGATAACATCTAACTTTCGATCGTCATTTTTTTCGTTCAACGCTACAAATTTTTCATAATTCTCTTTTGCTTTTTCGTAATTTCCTAAAGCGTCATACGATTTTGCCAAAATAGGATAAGAATTTTGTAGTTCAATAGAATTACTTTTTCCGAGTGTTATGACTGAATCTACCTTTTTTAATTCAAAAATGGCTTTATCATAGGCTTTCATGCCATAATGTACTTGTCCTTTGATATAATGTAAATGAGGAATTAAGTCATTTAAATTTAAACTGTCAGCCGCTTTTGCTGTGGTTTCTAAATATTGAAACGCCTTGTCATACTCTTTTAGTTTTGTGTAAATATTTGCATAGCCTGATAGTAAATACGTATGCTGATTTGGAAAGTCTTTTTCGGTAAGATCATACACTTTATCATAAATATGCATTGCCGTATCATACTTTTTAAAAGCAATATAGTTTGTTCCTAAAGCAAGCAGTGAATTAATTCTTCCTGCTAACGCTCTCTCTGGTTTCTCTTTCTCCAATGAATCGCAAAGCTTTAAACTTAAATTTAAAACCTTTAGTGCATCTTTCTTATCGCCTGTATCTAACTTAATTAGCCCAATATTATTTAATATAAAAGCCTCTCTGTCATAATCTTGCAGTTCTCGTGCAATTTTTAACTCTTTAATAGCATATTTCAAAGAGTTTTCATAATCGCCCATAAAGAAATATGCTCGTGCAATACTTCTATAAAAAAAACATAAAATTTGCCCTTTATAACCTCTAGCCTGTGCTAAATTTAACCCTTTGGTTGCGTACGCTAGCGAAGTTTCATATGCTCCGTTAGAAAGGGCAATGAGACTGTAGTAATGATATGTTCTAATAATATCTAAATGTGAGTTTGTATCCTGTGCTTTTTCTAAAAGAGCATTGGTATACACAATAGCATCATCATAAGTTTCTGTGTCAAAAAGATGCGCTTTAATGATGCGGTTTAATTGCAAACTAGTTTTAACATGTAAAGAGTCGGGCGTGCTTGAGAAATCTTCTAAAGCAACTTGTGCAAAAGAAACTGTTGAAACCAACAAAAGTAAAAGTGTTAGGGGAAATCGTAAAAGTTTTTTCATATGCATACTAAAATAACGATTGGAAATATACTATATTTTAACAGTATGAAAAATCAAATACAGGCAAAAATAATAGCAATATTAATTTTTCATCAAAACATATGCCTTTCTATTTGTTTTAATTCAAAATTTTAACATTTTTTTAATTTAAAACATATTCACCAACCTCAAAATATAATGAAACCTATAGTTTTCGATAAATTGCCATATCATCTTCAAAATTGATCATAACAAGATTATATTGTACAATCAATCATTTCAATACAACAGCTTCTAATTCTAAACATTTCGCAGTATCTTTGTAATTTAGAATCAATTTATATTATTGATAAAAATAACATTCCGTGAAAATAGAAAAAAAAGATATACAAATTGCATTAAGTACTATCACTGTTCCTGGTGAAGGCGCTAATATGGTTGCCAGTGGAGCCGTACGAAATATTATGACATTTGCAGATGAAATTGTAGTGGATATTGTCATCACAAACCCAGCGTTACAAGCCAAGAAAAAAGTAGAATCAGAAATCATTTCTGTACTACGTGAAAAAGTATATGCCGATGCCAAAGTGAAAGTAAACACGAAGGTAGAAGCACCTGAAAAACCGCAAATAAAAGGAAAGCAATTGCCAAATATCAAAAATATTGTAGCAATAGCTTCAGGTAAAGGTGGTGTAGGAAAATCTACGGTAACAGCAAATATTGCAGTTACTTTAGCAAATATGGGCTTCAAAGTAGGTGTGCTAGATGCTGATATTTACGGACCATCAATGCCAATAATGTTTGATGTTGAAGGAGAAAAACCACTAGCTGTAAAAGTTGACAATGTTTCAAAAATGAAACCTGTGGAAAGTTATGGTGTAAAAATTCTTTCTATCGGATTCTTCACAAAACCAAATCAAGCAGTCGTTTGGCGTGGACCAATGGCGAGCAAAGCTTTAAATCAAATGATTTTTGATGCCGCTTGGGACGAATTAGATTTCTTACTATTAGATCTTCCTCCAGGAACAGGAGACATTCACTTAAGCATCATGCAATCATTACCGTTAACAGGAGCTGTTGTGGTAAGTACACCACAAAATGTTGCCTTAGCTGATGCTAAAAAAGGGGTGGCAATGTTTCAACAAGAAAGTATAAACGTTCCTGTATTGGGAATTATAGAAAATATGGCGTACTTTACTCCTGAAGAGTTGCCAGATAACAAATACTACATCTTTGGAAAAGAAGGTGCTAAAAACTTAGCCGCAGATATAGATGTGCCATTTTTAGGAGAAATTCCATTAGTGCAAAGTATTCGTGAAGCTGGTGATGTTGGACGACCTGCAGCAATGCAAACAGCTACAGTAACAGAAGCCGCTTTTGAAGAGTTAACTCGAAATGTAGTGCAAGAAGTGGTAAATAGAAACGAAAGTTTACCTGCTACGGAAGTTATTAAAATTACAACAATGGCTGGATGTTCAGCTGTTAAAAAATAAACACGTAAACAAGATACAGATGACAAGTGAAGAAATAAAAGACAGCGTAGAAAAGGCACTTGACGAAATTCGCCCTTTTCTTCAAAGTGATGGTGGCGATATCAGACTCGTTGGTATTGAAAATGATAATACGTTGGTAAAAGTTCAGTTAGAAGGAGCTTGCGTCGGATGTAGTGTAAACCAAATGACACTAAAATCAGGTGTTGAAATGACAATCAAAAAACATGTGCCGCAAATTGAAAAAGTAATCAGTGTAGAATAACTGACACATGTCATAAAAAGACACACGCGAACACATTATTTTTGTATCAGATTATAGTAAAGAAAAAATGATTAAAACCGATATACTCATCATTGGTGCAGGTCCAACAGGACTTTTTACCGTTTTTGAAGCAGGATTATTAAAATTAAAATGTCACTTAATAGACGCATTGCCGCAACCAGGTGGACAATGTTCAGAAATATATCCCAAAAAACCAATTTATGATATTCCAGGATATCCAGAAGTATTAGCAGGTGATTTGGTAGACAATTTAATGAAGCAAATTGAGCCGTTTGAACCTACATTTACGCTAGGGGAACGCGCTGAAACTATTGAGAAATTAGACGATGGAACATTCATCGTAACTACAAATAAAGGAACAAAACATCATGCACCAATTGTTGCCATTGCTGGCGGATTGGGAAGTTTTGAGCCAAGAAAACCACCAATTCAAAACTTAACAAACTACGAAGATAAAGGTGTTGAATACATCATTCGTGATCCAGAAATTTATCGTGATAAAAAAGTGGTGATTGCTGGTGGTGGCGATTCTGCGCTCGATTGGAGTATCTTTTTAACAGATGTTGCTTCGGAAGTAACCTTAGTTCACAGACGAACGGAATTCCGTGGTGCGCTAGATTCTGTTGAAAAAGTACAGGAATTGAAGAATATTGGGAAAATCAACCTCATTACACCTGCGGAAATTACAGGAATTCATGGAGAAAATTATGTAACTGGTGTTGAGGTTACCAAAAAAGGAGAAGATTCGTTTACCTTAGAAACCGATCATTTCATTCCACTATTCGGATTGGCACCAAAATTAGGTCCTATTGCAGATTGGGGATTAGAAATTGAAAAGAATGCTATAAAAGTTGATAATACGTTAGACTATCAAACCAACATTCCAGGAATTTATGCCATTGGTGATGTAAACACCTATCCAGGAAAGTTAAAATTGATTCTTTGCGGATTTCACGAAGCTACGTTAATGTGTCAAAGTGCATATCAACGGATATTTCCAGACAAAAAATATGTCATGAAATACACAACTGTAAGCGGAATTGATGGTTTTGACGGAACTCGAAAAGAAGCGCCAAAAGCAGTTGTAAAAGCGATAAACTAAGGTTTTTGTAAAAGAAAATAGTTTCTCGGTAACTCGTTCTTTTTCTGAAGTATAGAAAAGGTTTTGCGTTAATAATTTTCGAAACCTTGGAGAAAATTTAGTAAAAGTTTTTCGGTTTTAGTTTTCGGCTGAGAAAACTAAAAATACCTGCCAGAAAAAGCGCATTTTCTTTTGTTTCTGTTTTCTTTGTGCGAGCAAAGAAAATGAAAATTAGGAATAATAAATTTACTGTGAAATCAAAATACAGTTGATTAAACTAAATTAATATTAAAGTAATAATTCCATGTCACAACAAGACATCACACTAAAAATAACAGACAGAGAAGGCGTTTTACACGAAGTAGTTGCGCCAACGGATATGGCAATGAACCTTATGGAAATTGTACGCTCGTACGAATTAGCGCCAGAAGGAACTATTGGTATTTGTGGCGGAATGGCAATGTGTGCTTCGTGTCAATGTTATGTACATTCTGAGCATGAATTACCCGAAATGAGCGTTGATGAAGACATGATGCTTGCAGAAGCGTTTCACGTGGAAGATAACAGCAGACTTGGTTGTCAAATTCAAATGACGCCAGAACTAGATGGTTTGGAGGTTGAGTTGGCGCCGGAGAGTTGAATGAATTGTAAGTGAAATGATTATAATAACTTCAAACTTAAAAATACAATTAAATATAGTATTGTTAAAAATTTCATGATGTTCACAATGTAATTTAGAAGAGTTTTTACTTTTTTCTTGTTATGTTTTGAATAATTATAAATTACAAGTAAAATTATAAATAATACTACTAAAAATGTTATTGAGTATGCAAAATAATATATAAAATGATGGAAAAGATAATCTTTGTATCTACCATCATCATATTTAACTTTTGAAACGTCTAATATTTTTCCAAGAATAGTAAAATTAGCATTACTACTACCTGTGTATATTATCTGAAAATTGAAACTAAAGTTAGGATCAAAATAATCCCAATTTACCTTTAAAGTATTAATGCCTTTAGGAGTTAATGAAAAATTTGCTATACTAGAATCTTTTTGTTTTATGATTTTATAATCTAGAATTCTATTTTCACTACCAATCTGTAATTCTAAGTCTTTTCTAACATCACCTTTGTATACAGGAATATCTCCACTATTCCATAGCTTTCCAGTTAATAGATATACATTTTCAGTAAGTAAAATAGAATCTTTTTCAAATAATTTAATTTTTGGGGAAGAATTTTCACTATCATAAATTATTGATGAGGTTTGATCAATTTGATATGATAAACTTTTTATTTTTTGACTTTTGAAAAAAAGAAAAACTGATAATATGAGAGAAGCAACAGTAAGAGTTAATGTTAGAATATTAAATGGTCTTCTAATTTCTTCTGTAAACTTCATAAAGTATAAGATTATAATTTTTATTTATAGTAATTTCTTAAAATCAAAGCTAAGATTTATAGATTTTCTAAAAGAAAACTCAAGTCAACTTCAAGGCCATCAGCAATTTTCTGTAAAGTTAATAAGCGCGGATTTGTTTTTCCATTTTCAATTGTATACAATTGCGTTCTGCTAATTCCAAAATGAAAGGCAAAAGACTTTTGGTCGAAACCTTTTAATTCTCTCAAGGTTTTGATGCGTTCTCCTAAATTTTTGAGGTATTTTTCTTCTTTTGTGTTCACTATAGCGAATTTCGATAAAAATTTTATATCTTGTGTTCGGAATAACGAACATATTTTAAAATGAAAAAGACTAGAAAACTCAAAATACATTCTAAATTTAGAGAAAGAGAATATGATAGAATCATCATTCCCGAAATTCGATTGGCAGGAAAATGGCTTGAAAGCTTAGGGTTTATAGGAGGAAATGAAGTTATTATTCATCAACAAAAAAATAAATTAGTCATTACAATCTATAAAGAAAAAGTATAGTTTCGTCATGCTGAACTGGATTCAGCATCACACAAAAAGCTAAAAAAAGGATAATGAGGCACTGAATCAATACTGAATCAAGTGCAACACATGGTTTAGTGTGACGTAGATTTCTCGATAGTTCAGCTGCGTTTATCGAAGAACAACAAATCACAGATTCGCAACTCGAAAAGACGTTTTTGGATTCCAAACCGACTAAATACTACATAAAACCCTTCAAAAAATAGTTTATTTGGGTTGTTTATAGGATAAAAGCGGTTCGTTACTATATCTATGAGGTTGTTTAGGGGCTGTTACCCCTCAACGAACCTCTTTGAAGCGGTTCGTTGTAGAAAATAGTCGGTTAAAAATGGCTTATAATAGGTTCCTCAACCGCATCGAACTATTAAACAACCGCATAAAAACTTTACAGAACCGCAAAGAGATAGTATTTAACCCAAAAAAGATATATAGTATACCGCAAACAATGCTTGTACAACCCAACCTATATAGTAATCAATACAAAAGAATGATTATGATAGTGGTTTTGATACATTTTAAATGTAAAACTCAAAATGTAAAATGTAAAAGTATTTTCAAATAAACGAGTAAACGAATGCACAAAAAGACAAACAAGTAAAGCGACCTAAATCCTAATAATCTTTCTACTCTCTTACATATCCAGAAGCAAAACAATCATTACAATCACCAATTAAAATAAGTGTATTGTCATCAAATTCAACAATATTTCTAAATCCTGTATCGGCAATAATCATTTCACGTGTTCCGCTATAAATAACAGACTCTCTCGTTTCAATAGTATACGTGTCAGTAAAAGTTTCCTCGCCATTTTTATAAAACGTAATTGTACTATCTGTAATCTCAAGTCGTTGTGTATCTCCAGTAGAATCAGGTGTATATGTCCAACCACCAATTCCTCCAGATGAGGAAATCCAATTCCAGTTTCCAATAACTCTGGCATTCGTTGGTAAATCGCTAGCTGCAATATCATCATCATTTGAACAGTTTACAAATGTAATCCCGATAAGGAACAATAAAATATAATTTTTCATAGTGTTGGTTTTAATTAATAATACACAAAAGTTATTGGTATAACTTTAAAATTTGTTTAACGTGACATTTTTAAGATGCATGATGTATGTAAAAGTTGCGTAGCGAAAATGTTAAAATTGTCTATTTCGTTCATATACTCTTTAGAAATGCAAAAGTAATTTTGAAAAATGAATTAACATTTTGACTCCGCTCAGCGTGACGCACCTATAAAGAACTCTTATAATCCGTCAGCTTTCTCGGACCTTCCAATACTTCCCGATCAATCTTTAAAAAGCCTTCGTCGGTTGAAGCAGTATACCATTTTATCAAAGAAATCTCGTTATTTTCAATCTCTATTCCTGTAATACTTCGTGGATGCACGCAACTTCCATCGTTGAAAAAAGAAATCTCATCAGCAGGATTTGGAAATCGTGGACGATGTGTATGTCCAGTTACGGTAATTAAATTGTTATTGTCGGTAATCCAACGTTTAATTTTTCGTTCTACTTTCCGCAAATTTGTATAATTCTTTGCGGGACTTGTAGGATCATGAATGCCCATAATTTGCAATGGTTTCCACAGAATACGCACCATAAAACGACTCCATTTCCAAAAAATATAATTCCACCAATCTGCTTGGTGTCCGTGTGTAAGGAAAATTTCTTGCTTCGTTTCTGTGTGTTGCAACACAATTCCTTCATGATATTTCAAATCGGTAAACAGCGGTTTATCAGTTCCTGTTTTTGGGTCAAAATACGTGGATAAATGCTTCTTTACATACTTTTCATTGCGATAGACCATGTCATGATTTCCCCAAATTAAATGCAATCGGTTGGCTTCATGAAATGCTTTCATAATCATGTACACATTTTTATGTGTTGAGAAAATAGACTGAAAATTCAAATTTTCCCACAATTCATCACCATCACCAAGTTCACAATACGTAAAATCATCTTTGTAATACTGTTTCAACGCATGAAAGTAAATGTTTCTATTATTTGCAAAATCATCCGCAAAGCTATTATCACCACGATGACAATCACTAAATAACACAATTTTAGAATTGTGATCAAACGGAATGCGAAGTGCATTTTTATACGCTCTTGTTAAGCGATTTTGTGAAGACATGAATTAGTTTTAAACTAAGGTAACTATAAAATATAAAACTTAAAATATTAAATGCAAAAGTAGCTTCAAACAGCAAATCAACAAAAATCAAATAGCTATGTAACATACCTCAATTTCAAACGTCTAATTGCAAACAATATATTTTAAAAAATCACCCAGAACACAGGATTTCGTATCTTTGTAGACTAAATAATTTCGATTATGGATCAAAAAAAAGAAAATCACGGTTTAAAATTGCCTTTGCAACTTGTCATTAGTTTTGACCAAGTGATATCATTCTATGATAAATACATAGAAGATAAAAATCATCCATATCATAAATCTGCTCTAGAAATTACAGAATACTTAGACAATTATCCTGAGTTACGAGAAGGATTTACAGATCTTTCAAAACTTGAAGTGTACCAAGAGCAAATCGATTTGGTTTTAGAAGGTTTGTTTCCTGAAATTCTTTCCGATAACGAAATCAAAGTTGCTACAGTTCCATTTTCATTTCAATCGTTTAAGTATTCAAATCGACTCAAATCGATTCTAAAAAATGCTGGAGACGATTATAGTTTTACAGCTCGAAATTTAGAAGAAAAAGAATTGTATTTGCATGCTTGTGTAATGATTTTGAATGTGTGTTACGGATATACAATCGATTTAAAACGTCCATTCTATTTTGATGTTCCAGATAAAAATTTGGGAATTACAAAACATTACAGAGTTGCCTTTAATGGCGATTTTTGCCAAGTGATTCCAACCGAAAATGCACCAAAAATTACTGAAGAAGATGTACATTTATTGTTGGATAATTACGATAATATAGAAGTTTGGAAACAGAAATTTCCATTAGAAAGTTACATATTCAAAGGATTCGGTATAATGAATTTGTTCGATGTTACTTTTGATGAAACATTATCATCTATACGTGAAAACTTATTGCGAAGTGATGATGATTTGGTAGCTTCATTGCGTGAAAATTTAAGCGAATTTTTTAACATCAAAGATTTAAAACTTGGGTTTTCTGTCTATGGAAATATTGAAAAAGACACATATCGAAGTCTTATAAAACGCTCAGAAAGTTTACTCTTTAAAAGTGAAGAAGAAGTAGCGTGTTCTGAGTTTTTCTGTAAAGGAGTTGTAACTCAAATATTTGAAAAACATGAAGAAGTTGCAATTTCTGATATGGAACGTTATGGAGAACTTTCTGGAAAAAACGGATTTTACAAACGACTCAAAGCGCAAGGAATTCAGAGTATTATTTTAATTCCGATTGTAGCTTCAAAAGGAAGAGATTTGGCAGTTTTAGAAATTGCTTCACCACGAGCGTATGAACTCAATTCGGTAAATCAACAAAAATTAAGAGACATTATACCTGTATTTGAAGCTGCAGTTTCTCGTGCTTCAGAAGATTTTCAAAATATTTTAGAAGCTACAATTCAAGAACAATACACATCTATTCATCCTTCTGTAAAATGGCGATTTTACGATGCTGCTGAAAAATATCAACACAAAGTATCGAAGCAAGTAAAAGATCCGATGATTGAAGATATTGTATTTGACGACATATATCCACTATTTGGACAAAGTGATATTAAAGGTTCTTCATTAGCACGTAATGAAGCGATAAAGGAAGATTTAATAACGCAATTGCAATTAGCAATAAAAGTGTTGGAAGCCGCATTGGAACAACATAACTTGCCTATTTATGAAGAATTAATTTTTAGAGTTGAAACGTATTTAAATGATACACAAGAAGGATTAAAAGCTGGTGACGAACTAGGAATTTTACAATTCTTGAAGAAAGATATTTATCCAGTTTTCAACCATTTAAAAGCGACTGATTCGAAACTTGCCGTATTAATTTCGGAATATATAAACAGTTTAGACGATAACTTGAAAGTTGTCTACGACAAGCGAAAAGCATATGAAGACAGCGTAAATATTCTCAATAAAAGACTCGCTAATTATTTAGACAAAAAACAAGAAGATGCACAAGCAATGTTTCCGCACTATTTTGAACGTTACAAAACGGATGGCGTTGAGTACAATATGTATATTGGGCAATCGTTGGTGAAAAATAAATCTTTTCATAAACTGTATTTATACAATTTACGTTTGTGGCAATTGCAAAATATGTACGAAATGGAGCAAGTTGCGTATAACGCCAGAAAAGAAATGGAGCACGATTTGGAAGTTGCTTCCTTGATTTTAGTACATAGCAGTCCGTTAGCGATTAAATTCCGAATGGATGAAAAACAATTTGATGTAGATGGCGCATACAACATTCGATACGAAATCATTAAAAAACGTATTGACAAAGCAAACATAAAAGGAACGACAAACCGATTGACAATTCCTGGAAAAATTGCCATCGTATATTCGCAAGACAAAGATGCGCGTGAATATATAAAGTATATCAAATACATGCAATCTAAAAATTACTTTGGAAAGCTTGAAAAGCTAGAATTGGAAGATTTACAAGGCGTTTCTGGTTTGCGAGCGTTGCGTGTAGAAGTTTTATATCAGGATAATTTCAACGAAAAATCATCCATGACAATTGATGAATTGATGCATGGAATGAACGCATAAAAAATACATTTTACAATCAAAAAAGCCTTCTAAAGTTTAGTTTAGAAGGCTTTTTCAGTAAAATACAATTAAGGAATTATATTATATCAACAAGTATTTGTGGTCGTAATACAAATGCAATACCAAATGCTATAACGGACACAATAATTCCGATCATGAATACCATATAAGTTAATCGTAAAATTTTATATTTTCTATCCAATACTTTTCCTAAAAAGTATAAATCTTTCGTTAGTGACGAATACAAATAATCTTTATCTTTCATTACTTCACCAATTGCCCATTCAAAATCGGGCAAACTCATTCTATGAAAGTTTCCAAAAAATAACAAGTTTACGTTTTTGTTCTCAACGTCTTTTTTATCAAATTTTCCTTCAGTGACATTTGGTCGAGTTGCCAAAATAGACAAAACCATAGAAATTACGGTAAATATGGTAAATATAACTGTAGGAACAATTAAATGCGCATTATCTGCTTGATCTAACTTAGAAACCAATGTGGATAATACCAATGAAATAATAATGGCATTTACCGATAATAATATATTGGCTTTAGTATCAGCAATATTACTAAGTTCAATATGATTTTTTAGTGTCACACGAAACATGGTTTCAATTCCACGCTCAGGAATATCAGTTTTTGTTTTCTTATATTTTAATTCTGCTTTTTTCTGTTTCAGTTTTGTAACTTCTCTTGAAACTTTATTCTTTGATTTTAGGAGTTTGGCAAGATTCTTTCCTTTGCGTTTTTGCCAATTTTTTGCAGCATACGATGTGTGAAATTGGTGTCGTTCAGATAAAAAATGAATATTTTCTTTAAGCCAAGTCGATTCTGAAATCGATACATCTTGTGTAAGCTCAATTTCTTTGCGAAGTAATTCTGTGAGTTCGTTAAAATTCTTGCTTCCAATATGTCCACAATCAGCATCACAAATAACTTGTTCCAGTAAATTTTCAGGTTTACTGTTCACCTTTGTTGCCAAAATCAAGTTGCTTATTACTGTAATATCATTTTCTGAAACTGCGTGTTTTTTAAGAAAATCCGTTGCAATACGCACACTTCTTTCTTCATGATTTGCAACTCCATCAACATAACCAGCGTCATGAAACCAAGCGGCAATAATTAACTGTTGAGCTTCAGGTTCTTTAATGTCAAGTCCCTCAATAAGTTCTTTTGTTTTGCTTACAACTGACTTTGTGTGTGTTAAGTTATGATATACAAACGATTTATCTACATTTTTATTAAGATAGTCAACCACATACTTTTCAACTTCAACAATAATGGTATCCATAAAAATTTCTTTTAATTTGAGTAAAAATACTAAACTTTAAGTAATGTTTCGTAAAGAAGTTGAAAACGTAGGAGTTTGTTGTATATTTTAGTAAACCATTCACAAGGTTTTGTTACACAAATAAATGTTAGTTTAGTATAAAGAGAAAACGATTACAGTATGAAAAATATTCCTGAAATAAAACTCTATGGAACAGCTAGTTGTCACAAAACAATACACTACAAAGAGTTGTTAGCTGCAACAGAATTTCCGTATCAATATTTAGATGTAAATGAAAATAAAACACATGCAGAAGAATTACGAAAATTATATCAAAATAGGAAGTTAAACTTTCCAACAATCACTATTGGAACTAAAAAACTCAGAAATCCGAAAGATGAAGAATTGAAAAAATGGTTACAAAAACTACTAAAATGAATGTACTAAAAAAGATTCAACAATTACCTCTTGGCTATTCAGAAGTACACTATGAAAAAGCAAAATATGGAGTTACCAAAAGTGAATTCAATCAAGGGAAAAGTTATAAAATATATGCAGCAGAACTTGGCGGAAATAACTTCGTAAGTGTAAACTACTACATCACTAAACAAGCCGAAATATTAAACCCTTGTGAAATGCCCAAACACAAAGTCATACACTTTCTAGAAAACTACATTTTATTGAGGTAATAATTTAAAAAACGAATCAGTATCTTTAAGCCATCAAAAATATAACAAATGATAAAATCATTACGATCAGCAGGTATATTAATTTTTATACTATGTTTCAGTGCATGTGCTACTTTTGAAGCACAATATACTAGCGACTTAGAAGAATATACATTTCCAACAGACAAAGAAATAAAACATTCGTTCTATCTCATTGGTGATGCGGGAAACTCTTTAATGGGCGAAACAGCAATTGCGTTACAAATGCTTGAAAAACAACTCCAAAAAGCTGACAAAAACAGTACAGCTATCTTCTTAGGAGACAACATTTATCCTGCAGGATTACCAGAAAAATCTAGCAGAAAAAGAGCGTTTGCAGCACATCAACTAGATGCACAAACAGGAATTGTAAAAGGTTTTAAAGGAAAAACAATTTTTATTCCTGGAAATCATGATTGGTATAACGATGGTTTAAAAGGACTAAAACGTCAAGAAAAATATGTAGAAAACATACTTGGAAAAAACACGTTCTTGCCTGAAAATGGTTGTCCGATAGAAAAAATTGAAGTTTCAGATGACATTGATTTAATTTTAATTGATACACAATGGTACATTACAAACTGGAATAATCATCCGACGATGAATGACGAATGTCAAATAAAAACACGAGAAAAATTCTTAGAAGAATACAGTAGCCTGATCAAAAAAGCACGCGGAAAAACAACCATTGTAGCACTGCATCATCCAATGTATACAAATGGTCCGCATGATGGGCATTACATATTTAAAACACATATGTCGCCAATTCCTGTATTAGGAACGTTGAAAAACTTAATTCGCTCTACAAGTGGGACAGCTAATGTTGACTTATCTAATAAAAGATATAACGAACTCCAAAGACGTATCGTTACACTTTCACAAGAAAATGATAAAGTTATCTTCGTTTCCGGACATGAGCACAGTTTACAATACATTGTAGAAGACAATTTACGTCAAATTGTAAGTGGTTCAGGGGCAAAAATGTCAGGAACGCGCAATGTTGGTGGCGGCTTATTCTCTTATGGAACTTATGGTTTTGTGCGTTTAGATGTATTCAAAGACGGCTCATCTCACGCACGTTTCTACTCCGCAGTAGACAATAAAATGGTTTTTGAAACACAAGTTGTACGAGCGCCAGCACCAGAAGTTGATGTGGTATATCCAGAAACGTTTCCAGAAATGGTCTCTGCTTCAGTATACACAAAAGAAGAAACCTCAAAAACTGGAGTGCATGAATTTTTGTGGGGAGAACGCTTCCGAAAACAATATAGCACACAAGTAGAAGCACCAACAGTAGATTTAGATACATTATTAGGCGGATTGAAACCTGTACGAATGGGTGGAGGAAATCAATCAAAATCCTTACGATTAGAAGATAAAAATGGTGCACAATATGTAATGAGAGCATTGCGAAAACAAGCACTTCGTTACTTACAAGCAGTATTATTTAAAGATCAATACATTGAAGGGCAATTTGAAGATACAGCAACACAAGATTTAATACTAGATATCTTCTCAGGAGCACATCCTTATGCACCTTTCGCTGTCGGTACTTTGGCAGATGCCGTTGGAGTTTATCACACAAATCCAGTTTTATATTATGTGCCAAAACAAAAAGCTTTAGGAGAATACAATGATAATTTTGGGGATGAACTCTATATGATAGAAGAACATACTTCGGAAGGACATTCGGACAAAGCAAGTTTTGGTTATCAAGATGATTTAGAAAGTACGGATGACATGCTGAAAAAGCTAGATAAAGATGAAGATGTAATCCTTGATGAAGCTTCATATATCCGTGCTCGTTTATTTGATATGCTTATTGGCGATTGGGACAGACACCAAGATCAATGGCGTTGGATAGAATTTAGAGAAAACGGACAGCGTGTTTTTCGTCCACTACCAAGAGATCGTGACTTAGCCTTCTCAAAAATGTCTGATGGTTTCTTACTTTCAGCTGCTGTAAAAATAATTCCGACAGCACGTTTATTGCGAGAATATAGTGGCGATTTAGAAGATGTAAAAGGAATGAATATGGAGCCATATCCGTTAGATATGTCGCTAATTCTTCAATCAGGAAAAGACGTTTGGGATGCACAAGTAAAAGCCATTCAGGAAGGACTAACAGACGATGTTATAGAAAAAGCATTTTTAAGCTTTCCAAAAGAGGTTCGTGATGAAGATATGGAAGAAATAAAGAAGAATCTTCGCTCCAGACGCGGAAATCTTCAAGCCATTTCAGACCGTTACTACAAACTTATCAATGAACTTGCTATAGTAAAAGGAACAAATAAAGACGACTGGTTCGACATCCAACGTTTGCCAAATGGTAAAACAAAAGTTACCGCATACAGGATAAAAGGAGGAAAACGAACAGACATATTTCACCAACGTACATATAACATTGAAGAAACTGGAGAAATTTGGATTTACGCTTTAGATGATGATGACGTTTTTGATGTCTTTGGAATCAGTGATAAATACATTAAAGTTCGCCTTATTGGTGGACAAAATAACGATACGTACAACATCCGAAACGGTGAAAAAATTACATACTACGACTATAAATCCAAAAAGAGTACAGTTTTAACCGATAAAGGAAATGCGGTTTTTACAGACAATTATGAAACCAATGTGTACAATTATAAAAAGTTTAAAAACGGAAGCACACAAGTATTGCCGATATTTGGATTCAATCCTGATGACGGTTTCAAAATTGGATTCACAGGAACAAAAACAAATTATGGTTTCAAACGAAACCCGTATACATCACGCCACACTATTAGAACAGGATATTATTTCGCAACAAGCGGATTCGATATAGGATATCTAGGCGAATTTAATAATATGGTCGGACGCTGGAATTTACTAATTGGTGTAGACTTTAATAGTCCTAACTATGCAGTAAACTTCTTTGGTTTTGGAAATAATTCACCAAATCCTGAAGCAGATGAAAATGATGGTTTAGATGTAAACTTAGATTACAATCGTGTCAAAATAAGAACATTTAGGTTCACACCTTCTTTAGTTTGGCGAGGTCAATTGGGTGGAAGTTTTCGTGCCGGATTACTCTATGAAAGTAACAAAATAGAACGTACACCAGGACGATTTTTAGAACAAAATTTCCCTGCAAACTCAAATCTATTTGACATGCAAGATTTCTTCGGTGTAAATGCAAAATACAATTACAAAAACGTAGATAATGAAGCATTTCCAACAATGGGAATGGAAGTAAGTCTGGAAACAGGTTACAAAAACAATGTAAGTACTTCAAGAGGATTTGCTTATGTAATTCCTGAATTTTCCATAGATCACCGACTCATTCCTAGCGGACGTTTAGTATTGGCTACAAAACTACGCGGGCACGTGAATTTTGGAGATGAATTTGAATTTTATCAAGGAGCAGTTTTAGGTGGGCGAACTGGATTACGAGGTTTTAGACACGAACGATTTACTGGAAAACGTGCCTTTGTACAATCTACAGACGTTCGTTGGAATCTAAGAAAAGTACGTACCGAATTATTACCGCTAAACATAGGTGTATTTGGTGGATTTGATTATGGTAGAGTTTGGATTGATGGTGATTCGTCAAATAAATGGAATACATCGCTCGGAGGCGGATTTTGGGTAAATGCAGCAGATGTTTTGACAGCAAACTTTTCATTATTTAACTCAGATGATGGAGTACGTTTTGCGTTTGGTTTAGGATTTGGATTTTAATTCATGTCGTTAATGAAACTATTTAAGAATTTTAGACAAAAGCTGTTGAAAGAAAAGAAATTTACCAACTATATAGTATATGCAATTGGAGAAATTATCTTAGTGGTAATTGGAATTCTCATAGCAGTTTCGCTTAATAATTGGAATGAAAATAGAAAGGAAAAACAACAGCTTCTAAATATCTATAGTATCATAGAAGACGATTTGCAAAATGATCTCAAAGAAATAGAAAGACTTCAAAGCTATTATAAAACAGTTGATCCATTATTTTCAAAAATACTCAATGACTCTATAAAACGTTTTGATTACACAATCAATCCACGATTACGATATTTAACTATAGGATTTCCTGAAATTACGTTTAACAAAAGAGGTTACAATCAATTAACAGCTTTCAATACAGACAACTTTCAAGACAGTTTATCAACACAAATCATAGAATTTTACACAGAACGCTTGCGCGAAATTCAGATAGATGATGATTTGCGTGCTTCAGACTTTCGAGAAAATTATTCGCACTATAAAAACAATTACAAATGGTGGGCAGATTTAGTGTTGATGAAAAACAATGAAGAATTTACAGAATATGCCTTAAACGATCCAGATTACAAAAATAGAGTTGCAAGCACCTATTTTTCTACTTACACGGTATTTATGCCCGAATTGGTAAAATTTAAAAAACAAGCAACAGTCATTCTTCAAGAAATTGAAAAATGGAAAGAAGAATAAAAGTATAAATATGAAACCGTTTTTTGAGTATATTCTAAATTAAAACCACTTTTTTACCAAACACCAAACCGCTCGCCATATTCAAATTTCCGTTCGTCATAATTTCGGATGTAGAAGCCTGTAAACACAATACTTTTACATCGTAATCAAAAAACAAACAGACATGCAATCATTTACACTATACAAAATCGTTTTCACAATAGCGTTCTTCTTAGCAACTGTCGTGGCTTCTGCGCAAGACATTTCAGGAACTTGGAAAGGTGCTTTAAATATACAAGGAATGGAATTGCCTTTAGCACTCAACATTTCTCAAGCGGAAGGAACGTACACAGCAACATTAGACAGTCCGCAACAAAACGCTTTTGGAATTCCGATTGACAAAACAACGTTTGAAGCAAACAAGTTAACTATATTGCAAAACCAAATGGGAATGGAATATACGGCAACGTTAACTGACGGAGTTCTCAAAGGAACATTTAAACAATCAGGACAAGTATTTCCGCTAGAGTTAACAAAAGGGGAAAAAGTGACGAAACCTGTAAGACCTCAAGAACCTAAAAAGCCCTATCCATACGCTTCTGAAGAGGTTATTTTTAAAAATGCCAAAGCTGAAAATATCAAGCTAGCAGGAACACTAACCTTGCCAAAAGATGTCAAAAATCCGCCAGTTGTAATTTTAATTACGGGTTCAGGACCACAAAATCGCGATCAGGAATTGCTTGGACACAAAACATTTTTAGTAGTATCCGATCACTTAACACGACAAGGAATTGCCGTATTACGTTACGATGATAGAGGAACTGCAAAATCTGAAGGTAACTTTTCAGTAGCAACTTCGTTTGACTTTGCCACAGATGTAGAAGCGGCAATAGCATATTTACAAACACGAAGTGATGTGGTAGACGTACAAAAAATAGGCTTAGTTGGACACAGTGAAGGCGGACTTATTGCACCAATTGTAGCGGCAAGGAACAAAGACGTAGCATTTTGTGTATTACTTGCAGGTCCTGGAGTTGATGGAAAAGAAGTATTGTTGACGCAAGGTAAAAAAGGAGCAGAGTTAAATGGAACAGATCCAAAAGACATTGAAATCTCCATGCCGATTTCTGCTAAAATTTATAGC
The DNA here is from genome assembly GCF_965283645.1 of Kordia sp. Classification (GTDB taxonomy): domain Bacteria; phylum Bacteroidota; class Bacteroidia; order Flavobacteriales; family Flavobacteriaceae; genus Kordia. The sequence goes on from NZ_CBDIPG010000001.1 coordinate 3,872,949, forward strand.
ATTTGTGCAAACTACAAAGGCGAAAGTTCTAAAAAAGAAATAAAAACTTTATTTGAAGAAATGCGCGATAAAATGACAACACAAAAGTCAAAAGATGAATTAACAGATAACGCAATCAGTCAGCAAGTAGAAATGATTACGTCACCATGGATGAGAGCATTTTTAGGATATGATCCGCAAACATCGTTGCCAAAAGTAACTTGTCCGGTATTGGCTGTAAATGGTGAAAAAGACTTTCAAGTATTACCTGCATTAAATTTAAATGCCATTGAAAAAGGATTGAAGCATAACAAGGATGTAACCATCAAACAATTTGAAAACTTAAATCACTTGTTTCAAACCGCAAAAACAGGCGCTTTTAGTGAATATGCAACCATTGAAGAGACATTTTCTCCAGTAGCATTAGAATACATTTCAGACTGGATTAACGAAAGATTTTAAATCATCAATCAAAAGAAAATGCACTTTTATGACGCACCCAAAAATTCGTCAAAAAGTGCATTTTAAATTTTACAACTATCTTTAACTCATGGCAAGGTCAACCAAAATAAATACATATCTATTCTGGACATTACAAATTGTAGGTTGGGGATTTTTAACGATAGCAAATGTTTGGTCAAAAATGTATTTGGTGCCAGCAGAAAAAGTAAAACCAAACTATTTTTTAGTAGAAGGATTTATTTTTATCACGCTAGGAATCGGACTCACATCATTGCTAAGAAACTACCTAAAACGAATTGATTTCATCGCCAATCAAAACCAAAAAAGCTACATAAAAGTATTTTTAGCGTTCGGAATTGTATCATGGCTTTTTTCGGGTATATTAATTGCAGGTGCACATTATTCATTTTTATACATTCATAACAAACCAAACGATTTTTCTGCATTAGAAATCTTTTCTACAATCATAAACATTGCTGTTTTTATCTTCTTTTGGATTCTATTTTATGTGGGAATAAAATCATTAGAACGGTTACGAAAAAATAAAATTGATCGGTTAAAACTTGAAACTGAACTTAAAGATTCTCAGTTAAATACACTCAAAGGACAGCTCAATCCGCACTTTATGTTTAACAGTTTAAACAACATTCGCGGACTTATGTTAGAAGATGTTGACAAAGCTAGAGATATGCTTACACGACTTTCTGAAATGTTGCGTTACTCGTTAAACATGAACAAAGTAGACGCAATTCCGATTGCGCAAGAACTTGAAATTGTAGACAATTATATTGCATTATCAAAAATACAATTGGAAGATCGTTTGGTATATGAACAAGATATAAAGCAAGACCTTACACAAATAAAAATTCCGCCAATGGTATTACAAATGTTGATAGAAAATGCTATAAAACACGGTGTTTCCAATCAGAAAAATGGTGGAAAAATAACGTTAATTGTTACGGATGATAATAATAAAATCATACTACAAGTAAACAATACAGGAACCTTAAAAACGGAGACCGATTCTACTCGAATTGGATTAAACAACATCAAAAAACGATTGGAATTACTCTATGGAAATGACGCAACATTTACCCTAAAAGAAGTTGAAAACGAAGTGCAAGCCACCATCGAAATACCTGTATCGTAGTTATGGAAAATATTACAGCAATTATTGTAGAAGATTCACGCTTGGCGCGAAATGAATTAAAAGTGCTTCTAAAAAAGCATCCGCAAATTGAATTGGTTGGTGAAGCTGAAAATGTAGATAAAGCCTATGAATTAATCAATGAAACGCAACCGAAAGTATTGTTTTTAGATATTAACATGCCTGAGAAAAATGGTTTCGAACTCCTGGAAATGTTAGACAATGTTCCGCTGACAATTTTTACAACTGCGTATGATGAGTATGCCATCAAATCATTTGAATACAACGCGTTTGATTACTTGCTAAAACCAATCAATCAAGATCGATTTTCCAAAACTATAGAAAAAGTTATTGTCAGTATTGAAAAAGAAAAATCAGAAGAAAAACCTTTCGAATTACATCGTCAAATATTTATAAAAGATGGTGAAAATTGCTGGTTAATAAAGATTTCTGAAATTGCAGTATTTGAAATAGTTGGAAACTATACGCGTGTCTATTTTGAAAATCACAAACCGTTAATATACAAATCGCTCAATCAAATAGAAGCAAAATTGCCTGAAGCGACTTTCTTTAGAGCAAATCGACAACAAATCATCAATCTTACACACATAGAAAAAGTAATTCCTTGGTTCAACGGAAAACTAAAAGCTGTAATGAAAAATTCAGGACAAGAAATTGAAGTTTCTCGCAGACAATCCTATAAATTCAAAGATGTTTTTGGATTTTAATCACGATGTGTTTTAGAAGAAGCATTTGTCAAGTCGTTAATTCCTTGCAACTCTTCTTCGGTTAAATGACGCCATTGTCCAACAGGAATGTCCAACGTAACATTCATAATACGCGTTCGTCTAAGCTTTACTACATTATAATCAAGGTATTCACACATTCTACGAATTTGACGATTCAAACCTTGTGTTAAGATAATCTTGAAGGTGTATTTTGTAAGTTGTTCCACTGTACACTTTCGCGTGAGCGTTCCTAAAATAGGAATTCCGTCGCCCATTTTCTGAATAAAATCAGCCGTAATTGGACGATTGACAGTTACTTCATATTCTTTCTCATGATTGTTACGCGCACGTAAAATTTTATTCACAATATCGCCATCACTCGTCAAAAAGATCAAACCTTCACTCGGTTTGTCTAACCGACCAATTGGAAAAATTCGTGAAGGATAATTTATATAATCAATAATATTATCTTTCTCAACCTTCGCATCTGTTGTGCAGACAATTCCAATAGGTTTATTAAACGCCAAATACACAGGTTTCTCTTTCGGATCCGAAATCAATTTGCCATCCACATGTACTTCATCACCAGGCGCAATTTTAGTTCCCATTGCAGGAACTACGCCGTTAATTGTAACACGTCGTTGTTCAATAAGTTTATCAGCCGCTCTGCGCGAACAGTAACCAGCTTCACTTAAAAATTTGTTGATTCTTGTCAATTGTATATCACTCATTTAAAATCCTTTCAGTTTGCAAATTTAAGGAAAATAAATAGCTCAGACTTTTATATGTAAAGAAGTTCTAATGATTCGCAATAAAATCTTTCAATTGTTGCAAATCTCCATTAAACAAGTCGTAATCATTTGCAGTATCTCCAATTTTATAATTATCAGATTGTTGCCATAAAACCCATTCAGTTCCTGTCCAAGCGCCAGGCATAGTTGGTGCAGATTTTGTAGTATAATTAGCAATCCAAAGTGGATATTTCTTAAATCGTGGATCGTTTAAATATTCGTTTCCAACATTCACATCCGTATAAATCATAGGAACACGACCATATTTTTCCTCTAAAATACCTAGGAAAGTCAATAAATCAGAAACAATTTGATTTTTATCTTGTGTCTTAATACTGGTTTCTTCAAAATCTACAATAGGAGGAAAAGCATCCGAAGGAAAATTATCACCTAAAGCCGTAATAAAATTATTAGATTGAGGTTGCGGAGCATCATTGGTATAATAAAAATGATATGCGCCTTTTACAAATCCTTGCTTTGTAATTGCATTCCAATTTGTAGAAAAATCAGGATCTGTATAGGTAATTCCGCCTGTAGCTTTACAAATTACGAAGTTTAGATCGGTGTTACTTGTATTAATATCGTTGATTTCGTGACCTTGGAATTTAGAAATATCAATTCCTTTTGTTTGTGTTGACATAGTTGTAGGTTTTTTGGTTGTAAATGTTTCTTAATGGGGAAACGAAGGTACAGAAAAATACAATGAGAATAAAAAACGAGGAGCTAATCAAGTGTAAATACGTATAAACTTCGACCTTTTCCATGTGCTTGTTCATCCGTAATGTAAACAGTATTATTGTCTTTAAAGCAAATTCCTTCTTTTTGAGAAGTGTGGTCTAAATCGAATTTGGTCATTTTTCCACTCAAAAAATCATCACCTTTAAAATTGGTAAACTGCCAAACTGTTTCATGTGATAACAGTACAACTTTCTTTCCATCCGGACTAATATCAGCAGAAGTTACCCAACAATTCATTTTGCCACAAGTAGTAAACGTGTTGATAAATTCGGCTTTATGTTTTCCTGCTGTAGCTGGAATTTTATACAAATCAGTTCGACCATAATTTTTCTTGGTACGACTTTTCGTAAACAAATATAAATAGCCATTAAAGTGAAAAAATGATTCTACATCAAAATGTCTATCCTTGTTTTTTGGTGGAAACTTTTTTTGATTGGGAAATGAAAATTCAATCTTGACAGGAGTAATATTTTTCTTATTTGATAAATCGCTAGCAGACAACTTGTAAATTTTTAAATGCTTTCGATTGTTTCTGTTATTTCCAAAATCACCAACATACAAATTACCCTTGTTATCAGTTGTTAAATCTTCCCAATCACTATTCTTTCCTTCAACATAAAGTGTCTTTTCAATCTTCCCTTTGGTATTCACAGCATAGACTCTTGGATGATTTCCTCCATCATTTATCATCCAAAAATTATCCGAACCTGAAATCGTTTCAACACCTGAAACTTCTTTCAAATCACCTGTTAACTTTGCAACTTTATTTAACTGTCCATAATTAACAGTACAATTTGTGAATAAAATAATAATTAGAAAACGTTTCAAAAATCTGAGCATCATATAAATTTGGGTTTTTGTAAAAATACGGCTTTATTGACGGAAGATAAAATTTTACGAGCGTATTAAGAATAGTTTAAGACTTTAAAATTATAAATCTAAAATGCTAAATTATAAATTAAAAAGTATTTCTTTACAACCAATAAATCAACGTACAAACAATAAAAACTCATGCAACCCATAGACATTCTTATCATTGGCGGCGGCGCGGCAGGTTTTTTCACGGCAATCAACATTGCAGAAAAACATCCTGAAAAAACAGTTGTCATTCTCGAAAGAGGAAAAGAATTTTTGACAAAAGTTCGTATTTCCGGTGGTGGACGTTGCAATGTAACGCATGCGTGTTTTGACCCAAAAGAATTGGTAAACTACTATCCAAGAGGTAAAAAAGAATTGCTTGGTCCTTTTCATCAATTCTGCTGTGGCGATACAATGGCGTGGTTTGAAGAACGCGGCGTAGAACTCAAAATTGAGGATGATGGAAGAATATTTCCTACGACAGATTCTTCCCAAACTATTATTGATTGTTTTTTGCGTCAAGCGCGAATGTACAAAGTGGATTTTAGAATAAACCATGCGGTAAAAAAGATTTCAAAAGTGAACAGTTTGTGGCACGTTGAAACGAGCCAGGGAATGTTAGAAGCTACAAATATTGTCTTAACAACTGGAAGCAATCCGAAAATGTGGAAAGAACTGGAAACACTCGGACATTCGATAATTCCTGCAGTTCCATCATTATTTACCTTCAATATCAAAGATGCCAGAATCAAAGATTTACTAGGAATTGCAACACAAGCAAGTGTAAAAGTGGCACATACCAAATTGGAATCTAACGGACCATTACTCATTACACATTGGGGAATGAGCGGACCAGGAATTTTAAAACTTTCAGCTTGGGGCGCACGAACATTAGCAGACAAAAACTATAACTTTCAAATAGAAGTCAATTGGTTAGACGATGTTCCAAAAGAAGATTGTTTGGCAAACATAAAAGACTATAAAATAGAACTCGCTAAAAAAACAGTTCAAAAAAACAATCCATTTGAATTGCCAAAACGATTGTGGCATCGAATCATAAACGCTGCTGGAATCAAAGAAAATACACGTTGGGCAGATTTAAATAAATCACAAACAGAACAATTAGCAAGTCAATTAACGGAAGCAATTTTCAACGTAAAAGGAAAAAGTACATTCAAAGAAGAATTTGTTACGGCTGGCGGAATTGATCTCAAAGAAGTAAACTTCAAAACCTTTGAAAGTCGCAAACAAGAAAATTTATACTTTGCAGGTGAAATTCTAAACATTGATGCCATTACTGGCGGATTCAACTTTCAAAATGCTTGGACAGGCAGTTATATTATTGCGAATAGCATTGAGTAGTGAGAATTCAGGTGTTAGGTTTTTAGTATCACTTCGCTTTCGGATTGTTGGTATGTCATTCCTGCGCAGGCAGGAATCCACATGCTATTGATTCAGTTTAGTTATTTTTGAAAAACTTTTCGTCAAGCTAAACTTGATTCAGCTTCGTATAAGAGCATGTATCAATTTGTGTGAGATTCTGAATCAAGTTCAGAATTATGGCAATCTAAAAATCCAACAAGTCTAAAGTAAGTCTAAAACAATAACCTTATCTTTGCTTAAATTTTAAAATCGTCCATGGAAATAGCAACATTTCTACCGAAAAATTATACCAAAAGTATTGACAACGGAACTGTCACTTGGAAATCGCCAAGTAATATTGCACTCATCAAATATTGGGGGAAAAAGGAAGATCAAATTCCACAAAATCCTTCTATCAGTTTTACATTAGATGCTTGTGCAACTACGACAACATTGACTTACAAAAAACGAGAAAACGCTGCAAGTGACTTCTCTTTTGAGTTATACTTTGAAGGAAAACACAAGGACGATTTTAAGCCGAAAATCAACACATTTTTAAATAGAATAGAAAAATATCTTCCATTTTTAAAGGAATATGATTTCACCATTGAAACCTCAAATTCCTTTCCACACAGTAGCGGAATTGCATCTTCAGCTTCTGGAATGAGCGCGTTAGCATTATGTTTGATGAGTTTAGAAAAAGAACTCAATCCGACAATGACCGACGAAGATTTTAATAAAAAAGCATCGTTTTTAGCACGATTAGGTTCTGGAAGCGCAAGTAGAAGCATAGAAGGCGATTTAATTGTTTGGGGAACACATGAAGATACCATTGGAAGCAACGACTTGTATGCGGTAAAATATCCATACAAAGTACACGACGTTTTTAAAAACTTTCACGATACAATTCTATTGGTTGACAAAGGAGAAAAGCAAGTGAGTAGCACGGTTGGACATAATTTAATGCACAATCATCCATTTGCAGCACAACGTTTTGCGCAAGCACATGAAAACCTAACCAAAATACAATCGGTTTTAGCAGATGGAGATTTGGACGAATTTATTGCCATTGTGGAAAGTGAAGCCTTAACACTTCATGCCATGATGATGACGTCAATGCCGTATTTCATCTTAATGAAACCAAATACGTTGGAAATTATCAATCGCATTTGGAAATTTCGTCAAGAATCAGGAACACATATTTGCTTTACGTTGGATGCAGGCGCAAATGTGCACATATTATATCCTGAAAACGAAAATGAAAAAATATATCCATTCATTCAAAATGAATTGGTAAAATTTTGCCAAAATGGACACCACATTTGTGATAGAATAGGTTTTGGAGCAAAAAAAGCGTAATTTTACATATATAAAAAGCCTCAAATTGAAGTGAACATGAACGGACCACTTTTTTATTCAAAAATTTTACTCTTTGGAGAATACGGAATTATTAAAGATTCTAAAGGACTCTCAATTCCTTATAATTTCTACAAAGGCGCATTGAAAATTGACGAAAACCCTTCGCAAGAAGCAATCGATTCAAACAAAAGCTTGGTGAAATTTGCAGATCATTTGGATGCTTTAGAAGATCGTTTAGTGACGTTTGATACTGCATTGTTAAAAAGTGATTTAGCTAAAGGAATGTATTTCGATTCTTCAATTCCGCAAGGATATGGCGTTGGAAGTTCTGGAGCGTTAGTAGCTTCTATTTATGATAAATATGCATATAATAAAATTACAGTTTTAGAAAACTTAACGAGAGAAAAATTGCTAAAATTGAAAGCTATTTTTGGTGCAATGGAATCATTCTTTCATGGAAAAAGTTCTGGTTTAGATCCGTTAAACAGTTACTTAAGCTTACCAATATTAATCAATTCGAAAGATAATATTGAACCTACAGGAATTCCTTCTCAAAACGAAGCTGGAAACGGCGCGGTATTTTTATTAGATAGCGGAATTATTGGGGAAACTGCTCCAATGGTCAATATTTTTATGGAAAACATGAAGCAAGAAGGTTTTCGTAAAATGCTAAAAAATCAGTTTATCAAACACACAGATTCGTGTGTGGAAGATTTCTTAAAAGGAGATGTGAAATCATTATTTGGAAATTTAAAATCATTGTCTAAAGTGGTTTTCAATAACTTCAAGCCAATGATTCCTAAACAATTTCATTCTCTTTGGAAACAAGGAATTGAAACAAACGATTACTACCTAAAACTTTGTGGCTCTGGTGGTGGTGGATACATTCTTGGATTCACACAAAACATCAACAAAACGAAAGAAACATTAAAAGATTACAAACTGGAAGTAGTCTATAACTTCTAAAGTGTAGACACACATGTTATCTAGAAAACGCAAGCTATTTTACTATAAACTCTTCAGCTTGTTTTCTGTTGTAAGAGGCTATAATATTCTCATTATCGTAATTGCACAATATTTGGCGGCTAAATTTATTTTGGCTCCCAAAAAAGGCTTTATGGAAATAGCTTTTGACGGTCGTTTGTTTGCATTAATCTTTGCTTCGGCAGTTGCCATTGCCGCAGGATATATCATCAATAATTTTTACGACGCAGAAAAAGATTTAATCAACAGACCTAAAAAGTCAATGTTAGATCGGTTGGTAAGTCAACGTACAAAAATAGCAACGTACTTTACACTAAACTTTATTTCGGTTGTAATAGCAAGTTTTGCATCGTTGAATGCGGTAATCTTCTTTTCGGCGTATATTTTCGGAATTTGGTTTTATTCACACAAAATGAAAAAGATTCCATTCTTAGGAAATCTTACATCAGCCATATTGGCAATTACACCTTTCTTTACGGTTTTTATCTATTACAGAAACTTAAGTAGCGTCATTTTTGTGCATGCAGCTTTCCTCTTTTTATTAATTCTCATCCGTGAATTCATCAAAGATTTAGAAAATATCAAAGGCGATTTGGCACAAGATTACAAAACCATTCCAATCATTTATGGTGAAAAAGTATCCAAAGGACTCATCACGTTATCGGTAATCATTGCTATATCAGTCACGATCTTTTTAGTTTCTCAATACGATACAGGATACATGCGTTTTTACTTTTGCGGAAGTATTCTATTACTGATTTTTTCTGTTGTAGTATTGTACAGAGCAACTGCAAGATCGCACTATTTATTACTTCATAACATATTAAAATTCATTATTGTAGCAGGTGTTTTCAGTATTCCATTACTAAATATAGATTCTATTCTGAATAAAATTACAACTGTTTTGTGATAAAAAGTCGCAAATAATTCAAAATTGTTAAAGCGATTTGGAAGTGCGTTTTTCTTCGTGAAAATTGGTAATTTGTAGCAAAAATAAAGCTATGTCATCTTCACATGAATTAAAAGTCGCGTTGGCGCAAATTTCCCCAGTTTGGTTAGATAAATCAAAAACACTTGACAAAATAAAAGAGCAAATTTTCAACGCAAGCAAAGAAAACTGTGAACTCATTGTTTTTGGCGAAGCATTATTGCCAGGCTATCCGTTTTGGGTAGCAAATACAAATGGTGCAGCGTTTGATTCTACTATACAAAAAGAAATTCATAGCCATTATGTACAAAATTCGGTTCAAGTTGAAAAAGGTGATTTAGATGAAATTTGCAACTTAGCAAAGCAACACAATATTGCTATTTATTTAGGCTTAATGGAACGCGCAGTAGACAGAGGCGGACATAGTATTTACTGTTCATTAGGGTACATTAACCAAAATGGAAGTATAGAATCGATGCACAGAAAATTAATGCCAACGTATGAAGAACGCTTAACGTGGGCAAGTGGCGACGGAAATGGTTTAAAAGTACATCCATTAAAAGATTTTACTGTTGGTGGGCTCAATTGTTGGGAAAACTGGATGCCGTTACCAAGAGCTGCGTTATATGGAATGGGTGAAAATTTACACATTGCAGTTTGGCCAGGAAGCGAAGTAAATACTAAAGATATTACTCGATTTATTGCCCGCGAATCACGATCATATGTAATTTCTGTGTCTAGTTTGATGCGAAAAGAAGACATTCCAGACAATGTCCCGCATTTGGAAGAAATCTTAAAAAATGTTCCTGATGAATTGGCAAATGGCGGATCGTGTATTGCACAACCTAATGGCGAATGGTTACTTGAGCCAGTATTACACAAAGAAGGTTTACTGATTGCTACGCTCGATTTTAACAGCGTTTTAGAAGAACGACAAAACTTTGATGCTGTCGGACATTATTCGCGCCCAGATGTAACGCAACTCACCGTAAACAGAGAACGTCAAAGTACGATTAAAATAAAGGATTAGGTTAGGAGTTGATACTGAATAAATTACCTTTTTTAAAACTATAAAACGAATAATTGAATGTAGCTTCGTTTATCATAAATTAAAAAGTATCTTTGCGCAAAATTTATAGCATATAGTACAATGGCAAAAGAACGACACGGAAAGAGTAAAGTGAAGTCTGGCAGTAAAGATAATGGAGGAAAAAAGCCTTTCAATAAGAAGAAATCTTTTGAAGGGAAAAAGCCTTTCGATGGAAAAAAGTCTTCTGATGGAGAGCGATCTTTTGAAGGAAAGAAGCCTTTTGATGGGAAAAAGCCAAATTACAGAAAGAAGTCAACTGCACCAAAAGCAAAATCATCAAGCAATCCAAATGAGATTCGCTTAAACAAATATATTTCAAATTCAGGTATTTGCTCACGTCGTGAAGCAGATATGCACATTTCTATTGGAAGTGTGACGGTAAATGGTAAAGTAATCACGGAAATGGGTTACAAGGTACAACTGAATGACGAAGTTCGTTTTGATGGAAGAATTATCAATCCTGAAAAAATAGAATATGTATTACTAAACAAACCAAAAGGATTTTTGGTTACTACAAAAGACGAGAAAGATCGTAAAACGGTAATGGATTTAGTAGCTACGGCAACAAAATCTAGAATTGTACCTGTAGGTCGTTTGGAACGTCAATCAACAGGATTATTATTGTTTACGAATGATGGTGAATTGGCAAGAAAATTAACCGATCCAAGTCAAAGAGTACGTAAAATATACCATGTTGAACTTGATCGAAATATAAGTCAAGCAGATTTCAATAAAATTAAAGATGGAGTTAATATCCGAGGAAATGTATTTGAAGTTGATGAAATTTCTTGGATTCATGGAGCTTCAAAACGTGAAGTTGGAATCAAAGTAAGTTCTGGAAGCAACGGATTGGTAAAAGCAATTTTTGAGCATTTATCGTATACTGTAGCTCGTTTGGATAGAGTGCTGTTTGCAGGATTGACGAAAAAAGATTTGCCAAGAAGTAATTGGCGACATTTAACAGCTCAGGAAGTTATAAATTTAAAAAACTTATAAAAAAATAAAGCCTCTCAATTTTGGGAGGTTTTTTTGTTTTAATACGATTCACAAATATATTTTCTAATCATATATGGTGTAATTTTCTTCAATGTTTTTCCAGTTTCTGGATGCAAGCCATATGATGTGAAAAAATCTAATTCTCCATTTGCAGATTTTTGATACCATAGATTTTCACTTCCATCGAGTTTAAAAAAAGTATAATTACAATCTGGATTTACTTTTGCAAAATTCTTTATTCGCTCGTGTTTATACAGTTTTAAATTTTCCATTCCATACTTATTCACGTTAAAAGGAACTTCTACACAATGGTTATTATTCCAAATCATCCAGCGTTGCCGATCAATCATGTACAATCCAAAATACAGTAGAAAAATTAGAGAACAGAAAATTAGGGTTACCTTATTTTTATGAATCACAATCTTTAATTTCTCACCAAGAGAAGTTGGTTCACTCTTCACTTTTTTGGAAGTTTTTATAGGATTATCAAGCTTCTGTTCTGTAATAGAAAACTCTTCCTTTTCGACTCTATTTTTAATTACAAATTCTTCATAACTTTCATAGCCCAAATAGCAACAAAGGCAGTTTGCTACAGCGCTTTTTAGCTCTAAACTTTCATCTTCTTTCAGGGCTGAATTATACTTATTTCGCAGACTCTTTTCATGATATTGAAAACGACATTCTTCCAACATATAATCTGAAATTTTTTTAGCCAACGCAGTAATGGACATGTTTACGCCCGTAGCTGCTTTGGCTTCTTCTTTTGCTTTCTTAAAAGCACTTAGTACTAATTGTTTATGCATGACTTGTAGTTTTTAGGATTCTTTTCCAACAAAGCGTCAACTAGAATCATACATGAAAAATGAAGGGAAATAACTTTCCCTAAACTTTCCCGAACTCTTCCTTAAACCTTCCATTAATTCCAACAATTCCTCAGTTAATTTGCTTCAGAAATATTTCTCAAACTGAAGTTTAAATCAACTTGATCTCCTGCATTTAATACTCGGTTTATTCTTGAGATAAGAAGCAATAGGACGGCTCCCGGAAGTAGCTACACTATCTGCAATTGTCTCTACACTTCCTAAAACACAAGAAAACGGCGCCTTTTCTATTTCAACGTGTTGCTGTTGATGAACACACTGAGTATTCCTCGGACAGCAACACTTATGTCCAATTTTAATTCTAACAAAATGAAAAAATTCAGCTTAATAATACTTACGGTTTTCCTCAATGGAGCAATATTTTCTTGTACACCGAACTCAATTGCAGAAGATGAAATACAATATAAACACCAAGCCACTGAAGGTGATGATGGTGAAGTTTTACCAGATGAAGAAGATGATGATGATATTAGCAGTACAGGAAACTAATCGTTTCTTATAATAATATTTTTACTATTTTAGAAGGATGAAACTACTACCAGCGACATCCTTCTTTTTATTTTTTATACTATTGCTTCTAATAGTGTCGTGTGATACTGAACAAAATGATACCCAAACATTAGAAGAAGATCAAGCTCTTGTAGCATTAGATTCAGTTGTCAAAGAAAAAATTAGAATAAAGGAATTAAATAGCGCACTTATACTTCTTCACAAAGAATTAAGGTTAAGTAGAATCAAAGAAAATAAGTTTTTATATAAAAAAATCTCTTTTAAGACTTGAAAGCTTTTATAGAAAAAATAGCACATATGATTCTGCAATGTTTTATGCAGATACATTATATGAAACAGCTAAACTTTATACAGATACACTGTATATGGCTAAAGCAAGATCTAGAAAAGGACTCATTTATAAAAAACAAAGTAAACTTCAATTGTCATATAAAAACTACTTAGAAGCTAAAGAACTGTATTTGAGTATAGATGATAGTTTGAATGTAGGTAAAAAGCTGAATGACATTGCAAATTTAGAAAAAAGCATAGGTAATTTTGGCGCTAGTCAGTTAACTGCTCTAGATGGACTTGTATATGCAGAAAAATCAAATGATGTACCAACACTAAGTGGTTTATATTTCATAATTGCAGTAGCAGCGAAAGAAAAAGGAGATTTAAAAATTGCAGAAAAGAGAATAGACGAAGCTTTAGCATTAGCAAAAACATCAAGTGGAATCGAAAAAATAAAGCCTGAACATGTTGAAACATATAAAAATACGAAGGCCAACATCCTTCAAGAAATAGGAGAGTATGATTTGGCTGTTGTAATATATGAAAACCTGTTGATTGACGCTAATAGTAATATAAGTGAAATAGAAAAAGCCCGTATCCGTGGTAATCTAGCATATACATTATTCCTAAAAAACAATTATAATAAGCGTTCAGACTCTTTGTTAAAAAGTTCGTTATCAATATATAAGGAGTTGAATTATACCGAAGGTTTTTTTTCAATTTATCTTAAATTAGCAAAAATCAATAAAAATAAAGACAGATCAACTTATAAAAAGTATGTTGCTGATGCACTAAAATATGCAAGAGAGTCTGATAACGAAAATTCTCTTCTTGAAGCATTAGAACTAAAAATGTCTGTTGACTTTAGTGATTCTGATTTAAAAGAATATGTAGAAATAGGAAAACGAATTAAGCTCAAAGAACAAGCTTCAGAGAGTTTGATTGCGAATGCAAAATATGATTATAAAAAAGAAGAGAACCAGAAAATAAAAGCGCAGAATCAAGTAATAATTTCCGAGAATGATAAAATTTTAGCTGAGAAAAAAACTGCTCAATCTAGAAATTTATTACTTATTGTCTTATTGATATTCATAGTTACGATCGTTATTATTTATTTCATCTACCAAAAAATAAAACGTCGTCATAAAATTGAAAAAGTAAAAACGGTTCATACTACAGAAGCACGAATTTCTTCTAAAGTACATGACGAACTTGCCAATGATGTCTACAAACTGATGACACAACTAGAAACTTCTGAACCTAATAAAGAAATGGTATTGGATAAATTGGACTCTATCTACAATAATGCACGTGATATTTCAAAGCAAATTCAAAATGTTGATACAGGAAAAGGATTTCCTGATGAACTCAATAATTTGCTTCGTAGTTACCAATCGGATGATGTAAATGTTTTATTAAAACGCTACGAAGTAGAAATTTGGAAAGATATTTCTTCACACATAAAAACAACTATTTACCGAGTATTACAAGAATTGTTAACCAATATGAAAAAACACAGTGATGCAGCATTGGTAGTCGTTTCCATAGAAAAAGCCAATAAAAAATTATTCATCCAATATATCGATAATGGGAAAGGGTTTTCTGAGGAAATTTCAAAGAATGGACTCCAAAATGCGGAAAACCGTATTCATGCAATCCAAGGATCGCTTACTTTTGATACAGAACTTCATAAGGGTTGTAAGTTCACTATTAATGTTCCAGTATGATAGCCTATGTTTCAAAAAGTATTAATTTCCGAAGATATGGATGACATCAACGCAGGTGTCCTTACTGCACTTTCCGAGTTGGAAATTGCAACAATAGATCAAGCTCAGTATTGTGATGATGCTGATTTGAAAGCTAAAAAAGCGCGCAAAGATAATGCGCCTTATGAATTGTTAATTACAGATTTATCATTTAAAAAAGACCACAGAGAAGAAAAGTTAAAATCTGGTGAAGAATTGGTTGCCAAATTAAAAAGTGATCAGCCAGATATAAAAGTAATTGTCTATTCTGTAGAAGATAAATTGCAACAAGTACGCAGGCTTTTTAATAAATACAAAATTGATGCATATGTATGTAAGGGTCGAAAAAGCTTGAAAGAATTAGTGAAAGCCATCAAAACAGTTGCAAATGGTAAAACACACCTTTCACCAGAAGTGAAAATGGCACTTAGCAACAAAAAAGATATGGAAATTGATGATTATGACATTGGTTTGCTAAAATTGCTTTCCAAAGGATTAAATCAGGATGAAATTTCTGAAGATTTAAAAGGACGCAGTATCTCTCCTAATAGCTTAAGTTCTATTGAAAAACGCGTGAGTAAACTCAAAATCTATTTCAAAGCAAACAATGCGGTACACTTAATAGCAAATGCAAAAGATTTAGGATTGATTTAAAAAAAATAAAATATAAAAAAATCCACTACTTACTATCATAGTGGATTTTATTTTTGATGTTTTTTATAGTATCTAAAGAGAATCAATGTAAGTGATCAACTTGGCAAAATCTTCTTGATTTTTTAGTTTTAACTTCTCTGATTTTATATACGATTTTATTTCGTCTGTTTTTTCTGGAAATAACTTAATAACAGCTTTCTTTTTAGGCTGTACTTCAACAGGTTTATTTCCTTCTTTTACAATATAATAACGATCGTATTGTGTAAATTTTGCAGCTCTATTTGCTTGATTTGCAGTTGGAGCCTTTTCATTTGGAGAGAAAACACATTTTTTTCGAAACAACAAAGACACATTTTTATGGTCACTTAATACTAAGAAATATCCTTGCTTTTCATATCCGTCATCATCATTGTACGTATATACTTTTAATGTTTTATTTTCAAATGTAACCTTGGAATTGGTAACTTTCATCAAGGCTTCTGTTTCCTGACCTTCTTCTGGCAATAACTCTATTTCATCTGAATATGTATTTAATCGCATGAGCACTTGTCCATACGATTTATCTCCAATAAAGAATGTTCCTACCTTATATTGTTCATACAAATATGGACTTCCTTTTACGTTGTCCCAATCTATTTCGTACGGATCTTTTTGTTTCGTATTGATAAATTTTAAAAGTGCATCATACACTTGTGAAGTACTTTCAAATTCTCTTGGAGCGCCACTCATTTGCGCAAATAATGAAGCACTATATAAAAATAAAAGTGCGATTGGTAATAAGCGTAATGTTTTCATAGTAAGTTAATGTATTGGTTTTGAACTTAAAAATACTGAAAAAAAACGAGATTTTTTTGCTTCTAAGGAAAGAAAGTACTCAAAAAAAATTAGGTTGAAGCCTTCAAATGCAACCTGTTTTTGTATTGATTGTATAATTCGTAACTTAAAAATCCATACACAACAATGTATTCAAAGGCAACAAAAGCCAAGTTTTCTGCATATCCTTCATTGCTATAAGCAGTATAACTAAAAATAATCATAAACGACCAAACAACGGTAAATCGGTAGTTGGTAAACACACTCAAAATAAGCAATGTTGCCAAATACCAAGGATGCATGGTTGTCGTTGTAAAAAAGTAAAACGAAAGCCCAAAAAGCAATGCAGTTATTGTTTTTTGAAAATCTTTATTATTTCTAAAAAGACTAATTCCTATCACAAAAACTAGAACAACTATTGGGGTAATTTTTCCAATCGTAGCAATCATATTCCAACCGATAATTTTGTAGCCAATCCAACGTGCGATATAATAAATACTTGCGTTGAATTCGAAATTTTGAAACCATAATTCGACAGTTTGTTGATAGTTTTCAATAAATTGTTTTGAAAGAAATGGTAAAAATAAAACAACGATAGTTCCAAGTACGATTCCGTAAAAAGCAACAAGTTTTAAAACGCCTTTCCAAACGGTTTGAAACGTTATTTTACTGATTTCACTTATTTTATGTTTGGTAAACCATTGAAAAAAGATGGGTAAAAAGAGTAACGGAATCAACTTTACAGAAACAGAAAAAGCCAATACTACAGCCGCCCATTTCCAAGCACCTTTTTGTAGCAAATACAAACTCCAAATGAAGAAGAAAATCATCACGCCTTCAAAATGTAAATTTCCTGTAAGTTCAATAATGATAAATGGATTTAGAATGTATAACCAAATATTGTTGATAGGTATACCTAAATTTGAAAGCAGTTTTTTGCCAAAATAGAACGTTCCTATATCGGCTAGAATAATTAAAATTCGTAAAATTACCACTGAACCAACGATGCTTTTTCCTGAAAAGAATCCTGCAATGGCAAAGCACAATTGATTTATTGGCGGGTAATTGGTGTAATGCGACGCACTTAAATTGCCCATTCCGTTAAATAATTCTTGTGCTTCCGCGATTGGTGCCGTGCCAGAAGCCATTAAATCGTTTGGTAAATATAAATACGGATTCCAGCCTTCTATGAGCATTCTTCCATCCCAAATGAAACGGTAAAAATCCTGTGATAAGTTTGGAATGCTTCCCACAAAAACTAATCTCAAAACGATGGCAATTCCCGTAAGGAAAACAAAATTATTCTTTTCCAATCGGATCAATCCGAAAAAACTCAGAAAAGCAATTCCATATAATGAAATCAATAGTGTGACATCAGTTCGTAGTAACGGATACCCAATATAGTAGTATACAAAGATGCTGATGAGCACAAGTGTGATAGAAAATGTATGATATTTTCCGTTAAAATTGATCACACTTTAGATCGGATCGAATTAAAAAACACAAAGGCAAAACCTAAAAACAACATCAAGTGAAACGGAAACAACCCGAAGTCATTTAACGGATATGCGCTATACATTCCAAATAAAAAATAGACCATTAAAATAGCTTCAATGATTGTATTTCCTGAGATTTTCTTTTTGATGTATTTGTTGTTTTTCCAAGAATCTTTCAAGTTTTTAATATTGAATTTTGGTGTGCGTACAAATTCGCTTCGTTTCCCAATATGACCTTCTAAAACGGCAACAGAGTTGTGAACTGAGAATCCCATTGCAACCGAAAAGAAGGTAAAAAACATTTTTATATAATCAACAAAATTCATAAATCCGCCACCTTGTACACGTTTGTAAGGAAACCAAAAACACACAAAAAATATGATAGTACTAATGATAAAGAAACTTGAAATTGTAAAGTAAATTTCTAAATGTCCGTACGTATTTTTAATGTATAACATTGGAATACTTAAGACTCCGACAATAAGCACATTTAAAAACATGGTACTGTTTAGTAAGTGTAAAATTCCGTGGATTTTTGTTTTGAGCGATATGTTTTTTGAAAAGATAACACGCTTTATCATTTTTCGAAAATTCTCAGCGCCACCTTTGTTCCAACGGAATTGTTGCGAACGTGCGGCACTAATAACAACAGGTAATTCGGCAGGCGTTTCTACATCTTCTAAGTATTTGAATTTCCAGTTTTTTAACTGCGCTCGGTAACTTAAGTCTAAATCTTCGGTAAGCGTATCACCTTCCCAGTTTCCAGCGTCAATGATACAGGTTTTGCGCCAAATTCCGGCTGTTCCGTTAAAGTTGATAAAATGCCCTTTAGAGTTTCGTCCAACTTGTTCCAGTGTAAAATGTGCGTCAAGCGCGAATGCCTGAATCTTAGTCAACAATGAATAATCACGGTTAATATGTCCCCAACGTGTTTGTACCACGCCAATTTCTTCATTTTTGAAATATGGAATTGTTTGCTTAAGCCAATCTTTTTTCGGCAAGAAATCTGCATCAAATATGGCAATAAAATCACCTTTTGCGTCAATTAACCCTTCTTTTAAAGCACCAGCTTTGAAGCCAGTTCTATCTTCACGACGAATATGTGTAATATCGAGTCCTTTTGCGTGTAATTTTTTAATTTGTGCGGCTGTAGAAGCGACAGATTCATCTGTAGAATCGTCCAATACTTGAATTTCAAGTTTGTCTTTTGGATAGTCAATCAGTGCAATATTATCTAGCAAGCGTTCCATTACATACAATTCATTGTACACGGGAAGCTGAATAGTTACGTACGGAATTTCAGCCGGATTGTTTAAGTTAAACTTTGGACAGGTATCTGTATGTTTTTTTGCTCGTAAGTAATTGATTAATAAGTTCAATTGCGCCAAGCTGTATAAGAGTATCAATAGCAACGCAATTGCATATATCGCCATTACCAAGAAAGACAATCCTAGTTTAAAAAATTCTGCATCAAACTCCATCTATTTAAAACTATATTTAAAAATCCAACCTAAAATTTTTACGCCAGCAAATATAGTACCTTTTACGGTTCCTGAAACTTTTGAGACGCCAATTCTTCTTTTATATTTTACAGGAACTTCCACATATGATAGTTTCTGTTTCAATGCTTTGAGCTGCATTTCAACTGTCCAGCCATACGTTTTGTCTTCCATATTTAGCTTTAAGAGTTTATCATATTTAATTGCTCTAAAAGGTCCTAAATCGGTAAATTTTGCTCTAAAAAATAGTTTCATTAAGAACGTTGCCAACCAATTTCCAAATACTTGTTGTGGCGTCATAGAACCATCTTCGCGTAATTTTTTCACTCTTGAACCAATGACAAAATCAATGTCATCTTTAATAATTGGAGCAACTATTTTTGTCAATTCTTCAGGGTAATCGGAATAATCGCCATCCAAAAACACCAAAATATCAGGTTTTTCTTCTTGATTGGAAATGTATTCCATTCCTTTTAAACAAGCATATCCATATCCTTTTTTTGGTTCTTTTAAAACCGTTGCGCCAGCAGCTTTTGCATTTACTTCTGTATGATCGGTTGAATTATTGCTAACGACAATAATTTCAGTTACAGTTTTGGGGATTTCCTGAATAACATTTGCAATAGAATCCTCTTCATTGTATGCAGGAATGATGACTTTTATAATCATATATTGTTTTTTAGCTTTTGGCTGTTTGCCTTCGGCTTTTTGTATTGTCATTCCTGCGTAGGCAGGAATCTATAATTTAATTTTTAATTAGCTTTTACTTTATAATGGATTCCGCAACAAGTGTGGAATGACACAAAAGGATTTTTACTTATCATCGTAAATCCCAAACACTATTTTCTTTTTTGAAACTCTTCAAATCGGTCCATTCACCAATTTTTTCACCATTTTTATACTTTTCAGCACGAACGAGTTTTTCATTTTCATATCGTAAACAATAGCCATTTTTTTGATTATTTTTCAGTTGGCATTTATGATTTACTTTTTCGTTTTCATCATAAAAAAGCCACCATTTACTTTTTACACCATTTACATAATGTCCTTCGCGTTGCTTTGTTTTATTTTCACGGTAAAAATACCAATATTTGTTTGGTTTCCCATTTTTGAAACGTCCTTCTTTTTTAACAGCTCCATTTTCATAATAAAACGTCCAATACTTGGTTTTGATATCATTTTTTATCCAACCTTCTTCTTTGAGTTGACCATTATCGTAATAACTTTTATAATACTTTTTTTGTCCGCTTACGCTGAATGTAATACTGAGACATAAGATGAAAAATAGATACTTCATTTTTTTTGCTTTTAGTTCTTGGCTGTTTGCCTTTAGCTTTCTTTATGTTGTATTTTAAATTATAAATGTTAAATGAAATTTCAATAGTTACTTCTGTATTATATTTAATTTTCAAAATTTAGCATTTAAAATTTTTAATAATCTCAATTCTCAATATTAATAACTCACTACTTTTTACTTTCCTCAAGCATTTGAAATAAATCAACATCGTTTCCTAAAATTACTTCGGGAACTTCGTGACGTGTTGCGCCATCATCACTTCCATTTTCTAATTTTAAAACTCCTCTTGGGCAAACGGCACTACAAATTCCACAACCTACACATGACGAACGTACAATGTTTTGTCCTTTTTGTGCGTATGCTCTAACATCGATTCCTTGTTCGCAATATGTTGAGCAGTTTCCACATGAAATACATTGTCCACCATTTGTTGTAATTCTAAACTTAGATTTAAAACGTTGCACAATTCCCATATATGCAGCTAACGGACAGCCAAATCGACACCAAGTTCTATTTCCTAGAATTGGATAGAAACCTGTTCCGATAACTCCAGCGAAAATTGATCCTACTAAGAAACCATACCATTCATTAATTTTATAAGCGTTGATTCCAAACAACGTGCTATCACCAACATTTGCTGGATTGTAAATGATATTATAGGTATTGTAACCGACAATAACAGTCATGATTATTGCAAAAATTAAGATTGAATAAATCATCCATCGTTCTATTTTCCATGCAATTAAACGCTTGTCCGATAATTGACGGTATGGATCTCCTAATGTTTCGGCTAATCCGCCACAACCACAAACCCATGAACAATACCAACGTTTTCCATAGAAATATACTAAAGTTGGTACTACAATAATAGAAAGAATGAATCCCCAAAAGAACATGAACTTTCCTAAATGTCCTGCGTTTAAATAATTCTTTACATTCCAATCGGTTAAGAAATTATAATCTAGCGGCCATGCGTTTTTTAAATCGACACCAGGTAAATCAAATAATGGTAATATTTCTACTAATAAGAATGCGAAGATGATTTGGAAAAATAAGACACTTGCGGTTCTTACTATTTGATATTGATTGTGACGATATTTGATAAACATGCGAATTCCCATCACAATCATGGATACACAATATAAGATTCCGTATAAAAACCATTGTGAAGCCGAACCATTTTTGATAAATGCACTTTTTAGTGGATCAACAATATTTGTCCAATTGGCAATAATGTACGGGTGAAAATAGAGTAGCACATAAAAAGTAACTAAAAATCCAAACACAGCAATACCAACCCAACCACGATTGGTTGCATTGTGTAAATAAATTCCATTGTTTTTGATGCCAGGAATTGGTTTTAAGAATAATCCTGTAATTATAAACATAAGCGAACCTATAATTCCTAATCCAAAAGTTAAGAATAAAAAGAGCCCTTTGTTGTTGGCAATGATTCCTGAGGCTGCACGTTCGGTAATATCAAAACGTGAATATTTGTTATCGTACAGTAAAAATTCTCCAGCCTGACTACGATTGATTTCAGTTATTTTATTCGTCAAATCATTTTTAAAAGCATCAACAGTATCATAGGTTTTATCAGGACTAAACATCCAGCTAGTTGCGTCGGTTAGCAATTTAACTTTCGCTTTGGGTAAATTTTGCTGTAAAACATCTTTTGTATACGTAACATTTCCACCTTGAGTGGAAGCTACGATAATGTTATTTGTTTCTGTAGTAGATATTCCAGTTTCTTCTGCAACTGCTTCAGCAACACGTTGATTGTGTTTGTCAAACAATGTTTTAACATCGTTCATAAAAGAAAATTGACTGTTATATGTTTTGTCTAAAACACCATTTTCTTTAGCAACAGCTGTAAAAGTTTTGGCAACTCTTGCTTTTTTTCCACTGAATGTTTGTTGAATAGATGTTTCAGTTAAGGTATAATTCCCCATAAATATCGTTGCAATAAATAACAATACTGAGGCAATAAATATATAGAGTCCTGCAATTCGAATGAATTTCATAATATGATTTTTAAAATGTGGTGATTAGTAACTGAAAATTCGTTTCCAACTTTTCTTTTTGAGTTGAATATTGGTATTGTTTTCTTGATTAAACTGTGCTACAATTTCTTTTTCGTGAAGTTTGTAAAATTCAGGATCAAAATTTGCGTCTGCTAAATGGGTTAAAACATATTCTACCGAGCGTTCTTCATTGAGCCATGTATCAAAACTGTGATGACGCATGCGAATTCCAAAGGTATTGATTCCTAAAAATTTGTTAGATTCTTTATGGTATGCAATTGTAATGCAAATATGTGCTTTTGGGTGTTTCCAGTGAAAGTGTTTTTCATAATCAGGTTGTCCTTGTTCACTAAAAACCCAACCATATGTTTGGTATTCAATATCTAAAAACTTAGCCGAATTGAACCAATGTCCAGGATTGTATTCTTTCGAATTCCCGCAAATGGTTTGCGCCAACGTTTCGCCCATCATACGACCTGTATACCAAACTGCTTCAATAGGTCTGCGTTGTCCAATAGGTTCGTGTTGTTCGGCACAATCGCCAATAGCATATACATCTTTAACGTTCGTTTCTAATTGTCTATTTACTTTGACACCGCGACCAATTTCAATATTTGAATCTTTCAAGAAATCAACATTTGGAGAAACTCCAGCGGTTAATCCGACAACTGTACATGGAATTTCTTCACCAGTTTCTTTTATAATGATCGATTTTACGTTTCCGTTTTCATCTGCTTTAATTTCTTGTAAATTCACGCCTAGGCGTAAATCAATATGATGTTCTTTTATATGTTTGTTAATCATTTCTGATTCGCCAGCAGGCAATACACCATTCCAAAAACTATCTTCTCTAACCAAAAAAGTCACTGGAATATCTCTACTTTGAAGCATTTCTGCGAGTTCAATTCCAATCAATCCGCCACCAACAATAACCGCACGTTTACACACGTTGTTGTTAGGTGCATATGTTTCCAGCTTTTCTAAATCTTGCTTGTGGTACATTCCCATAACACCATTTAAATCTTGTCCTGGCCAACCAAACTTGTTGGGTTTTGAACCTGTTGCAATGATGAGTTTGTCATAATACATGGTTTCTCCATTGGCAAAAACGAGTTCTTTAGAAGCATCTTTTACTTCTTTTACATATCCTTTTTTAAGTTCGATACGATTCTTTTCCCAAAACCAATTTTCGTATGGTTGTGTATGTTCAAACTTCATATGCCCCATGTACACGTACATTAACGCTGTACGCGAGAAAAAATAATCCGTTTCAGCAGATACGATAGTAATTTTTTTGTCGGAAAGTTTTCGGATATGTCTGGCGGCTGTAACTCCAGAGATTCCATTACCTATAATTACAATATGTTCCATAAGAATGTGATTGGTTTTTAATGATTCTTGTCCGTGCAAGAATTGGTTTGTGTCGAAAGTTATGTCGATAGTAAAGTTAAGAACTTATATTCGGACATAGAATTTAGAATAATTATAAATTAAAATTTCTTTGTAAGGATTTAAATAAAATGGCAACCTGTTTCGCGCTTGAAAATCAATTATATATACGATGGCAACTTTTTTTTGAAAGTTTGTAAGTTCCTATGTTTTTTAGTGACTTAAGCATCAATACAAATTGAAATTGACTTAAAAATTATTATGAAACATATAACAATCACCCTTATTACTGTATTTATCACCGCTTTTGGTGTTGCGCAAAATACAAATACTTTCTTTAAAGCTTCAGATACTTTTTTTAAAGCATACGTAAAAGATGGAAAGGTTAATTACAAAGCTATTAAAAAAAATACAGCAGAATTAGATGAAATTTTAGCTTCTACCAATAGTATCACAGTTGCTAAAAGTGATGCAAATACGTATCAAGCATATTGGATAAATATTTACAATTTATCTGTAATTAAAGGAATTGTAAACAACTATCCTGTAAAATCTCCTTTAGATATTAACGGTTTCTTCGATAAAACAAAACATACTGTAGGCGGAAAAAAAATTACATTGAATGATATAGAACACAAGTTGTTACGCGGACAGTTTAACGATGCGCGTTTTCACTTTGTATTGGTCTGTGCAGGTTTAGGTTGTCCTCCAATTATTCCAGAAGCATATATGCCAAACACACTTGATAAACAATTAGATAGACAAACACGAATTGCTTTAAATAATGATGAATTCATCAAAGTAAATGCAAAGAAAAAACGTGTGGAACTTTCTGAAATAATGAAATGGTATAAAGAAGATTTTACTCAAAGCGGAAACGAAATCGACTTTATTAATAAGTATAGAGAAGAAAAAATAGCGGCAAAATCTAAAATTAGTTACTATCCGTATAACTGGAAATTGAATCAAACGAAATAGCATCTCCACTCTACTCGATGTGACACTATTATAAATATTGAATTATTTCAAATTATCATTTTGAGTAATTTTCGCTAGAAAATTGTATAAAGAAATACTTTGAAAAACAAATCAACAAAAACTAAATACAATACTAAATTAACTAAAATGAAAAAGAACAATCTAATTTTAACCATGCTTACTTTATTATTTGTAAGCTACTCTTTTGCACAAGACCAAGATGATGAAACAGCGGATGAAAAGAGCAATATTCAAGAATATACACCTTCAAAATTGTTAAAAAAAGGACAATGGGATATTAAATTCTTCAATAGTATTTATACACAAACCGAACGTACAGACGAAAATAGTACTTCAGTTACCATTCCGAGAGAAACATTTTTTACAAATACAACAGAAATTTACACAGGAATTAGTGATAATAGACGAATTAACATTGGATTTATCTTCCAAGTACGATCAAATACATTTGGTGGCGCAGGTGCTTTAGATGTGTTAAGTTTTAGAGACGATGCAACCTCAAGAAGTGGATTAACAACCATTGCACCTTCTATTCGTGTGCAACCTTTCAAAAACATTTCAAACTTTTCATTTACGAGTTCTGTGTATTTGCCAATATTTAAAGACAAAGCAAATGCTCCATATTTAGACAAAAGAAGTGTGTTTTGGGAAACAAAATTCTTTTACGATAAAACATTCGGACAAGACAAATGGCAAGTATTTACACAAGCTGATTTCGGATTTAATTTTGGAGAAAAAAGCGAAGATGCTGATCCAAACTCTTCAAATGTAGGTGAGCGTTTTGCAAACAACAGTTTATTTTTACCATTAGGTGTATTTTTAAGCTACTTTCCATCAGCGGAATCAACAGTGTATGTAAATACGAAACAAGCATTTTTAATCGATTTAGGAAATAACTTTTCGCAAAACTCAACATCTGTTGGAGTTGGTAGTAAATACCAATTAAATGATGTGTTAAACGTGGAAGCTTCCTTTGATAAATTTGTAAGAGGAAATAATTTTCAAGGATTGGGACAAACTTTTAGCATAGGTTTAAGAGCAATTTTTTAATTAAAATAGTACATTAGGAGTCTAAAAAATCATTCATGAAACTTAGACTCCTTTTGATATTTTTTGGCTTATTGCAATTTTCATGTACAAGTCAAACTCAAAAAATGAATGGCGTCAGCTTTGTAGCGGCTCGTAACGCAATTGATCAAACACATGTAGATCCTGTTGTAAACGTCAACGCAAATTATGCCGCAATAATGCCTTTTGGTTTTCTCAAAAAATTAACGGCAACTGAAATTATTCACAATACAGATCGTCAGTGGTTTGGCGAAACTAGAAAAGGAGTAAAGCAATATGCGGAACTTTTGCAAAAGAACAAGATCAAAATCATGATCAAGCCGCAAATTTGGATTTGGAATGGTGAGTTTACAGGATTCATTGCAATGGAAAATGAAGAAGATTGGAAACAGTTTGAAGCATCTTATGAAAGTTTCATCTTAGAATATGCAAGTTTGGCGCAAGAAATCAACGCAGAAGTATTGTGTATCGGAACCGAATTGCACAAATTTGTAGCGGCGCGTCCAGAATTCTGGAGTGAACTCATCACGAAAGTGAAAGCTGTTTACAAAGGAAAATTAACGTATGCAGAAAATTGGGATTCTTTTGACAAAGTACCGTTTTGGAAACAATTAGATTTTATTGGAGTAGATGCGTATTTTCCATTGAGTGAAGAAAAAATGCCATCTGTGGAAAGCTTACAAAAAGGTTGGCAACCACACAAGGAAAAGATTGCAGCATTGACGAAAAAGGTAGATCGGAAAGTAATTTTTACTGAATACGGCTATCGAAGTATGGATTACACAGGAAAAGAACCGTGGGATTCAAGCAGAAAAAATAAAACACTCAACCTAAAAGCGCAAGAAGTTGCTTTGCAAGCAATGTATAACGAGTTTTGGAAAGAAGAATGGTTTGCAGGCGGTTTTATCTGGAAATGGTTTCATCACTATGAAAGATCTGGTGGTTTAGAAAATAATCAATTTACACCTCAAAACAAACCTGCCGAAATTATAGTTAGAGAAAATTACAAACGATATCAATAACAAAAAATACTTATGAATACGGTAAAAACAATTGCATATACACTATTGTTTTTTGCAATTGTAGCATGCAATTCAGACGATTCAGCAACAGAAATTAATATCATAAACACTGCTAATTTATCAGAAGTTATTGCAAACCGAACTATAGAAACTGGTGCTGTTATAGCGTGTGCGGCAAGTGATGCTGGCAATTCAGAAGTTGTAAATGTATATTATTACCTAGAAGCTGGCGCAACAAATGTTCAGTTTTTTGAAACAAATACTGTAGATGTTAATAAAGATGATTATTCCAATTATAGACGTTTAGACATTAACGAAACGCCACTTTTTGAAGGATTCATTCAACAATTTACACGACCTTTTGCAATTGAACAATGGGTAATTGTTGCATATGAGTTGGATGGAGAAGTAAAAATTTCAAATCCAATTCGAATCAAAAATATTACAAAACCTACCGTTTGGACAACAGAAGTTGATATTACACAAGAAACTTCTAAAATGCCAAAATTTACTTGGGAACACAATACAAATGGTGACAACGCTATCTATTTTCAAATACTTTCTACTATTGATAACGGATTGCTTTCCGGAACGTACACCTTTGAAAATCAATTTCAATACTACAATACTTCCAATGTAGTTTTAAACATAACTCCTGAAAACCCTCTTGAATTGACTATTGGAAACTCGTACAAATTTACATTAATGGATGTTAGTGAAGATAATTGGGTAAATACAGTAATTCAAGATATCTTTATAGTTCAATAGCTATGAAATGAGCTATAAAATTACTAGGTGTAACCAATTTGATTATTGACGAATTCCATCTGACAAATCTGATAAAATCGTATGAACAGATGAAAAAAATAATTTTACTTTTTACATTTTTCTTAATTGCTTTCTACGGAATAGCGCAAGATAAGATTGTCTATGATGTAAAATTTCAAGGACAGAAAAAGAATAAAGTTGGCTTTTTAAAAAAGTACGTTAGTGTTCGAAATGGAGATGTGTTAGATTCACTTCAACTTGAACAAGATGTAGTATTGCTAAAACGACTGGCTGGAGTTTCGCATGCGTATTACCAAGTATTTATTTCGCATGATAACTTATACAATGTATATTTTAACATCGAAGAAAACTTCACGCTGATTCCAAATTTAAATGTGTGGACAACTACAAACGAGCAAGTTGCATACAAAGTTGGATTGTATGATTATAATTTTTTAGGGAGAAATATCGCTTTTGGCGGATTTTATCAAAATAACGGATTTGACTCGTACGGAATCAATTTACGTGCGCCCAATTTATTCACTCGAAATTTCGGAATTGCGTTAAATCATCAAAATTGGACAAGTGAAGAACCGTTATACTTTGATGCAGGTTCGGCAAATTACAAATACAGCAACACATCGTTTGAAGCCTTATTATTATATCAACTGAACTTTAAACATCGTTTGCAATTTGGAGCAAATGTATTTACGGAAGAATATAGTTATCTCAATGGACTCACATCTGAAGCCATTCCGCAAAATTTAGCGTTAGACAAACTCATGTTTAAATTTGTTTACGAATATGATAACCTAAACTATTACTATCAATACATTGAAGGAATTAAAAACACAGTGTATTTACAGTATGTAACTACTGAAAATGATTTTCAAGATAACTTCCTAATTGGTTGGAGTGATTTTATGTATTTTAAACGTGTTGGCGAAAAAGGAAACTGGGCAAACCGTTTCCGATTTGGTGTTGCGTCTAACAATGCGAGTCCGTTTGCGCCTTTTTCGGTAGACAATAACTTAAACATTCGTGGAGTCGGAAACATCATTGATCGTGGAACCGCAAGTATGGTATTGAACACCGAATACCGGTATACATTGTATGAAAAAGGATGGTTTATTTTGCAAGGAAATGGATTTGTAGACGCTGGAACTTGGCGGAATCCAGGTGGCGATTTTAGTGATTTTGCCGATAGTGAAAACTTCAGAATTTACCCAGGAATTGGTTTGCGTTTTATTCACAAACGAATCTTTAATGCTATATTTCGAATTGATTATGGTTATGGAATTACTAAAGATTCTAGTAACGGAATTGTCTTCGGAATTGGTCAGTATTTTTAAACGCAATTTTTTATCATTCCTGCGAAGACAGGAATCTAACCGTATCAATAAGTTCTTGTTTTCGTTGTTCCGTAATTCCATATATAGGTTTTTTCCAACCGAGCGAATCGTAATATGAAATGGTGTCTTTTATACTTTTTTCATAATTTGTAAGCTCAAAATTAAAATCCTTTTTTAGCTGTTGATTGTCATACGAAAAATAATCACCATCTAACCATAACGGCATATCTGCCCATTGTCTAACATTATTTTTATACAGAAAATCTGGTGAAGCGTTTACTTTTTCGACGGTTTCATGAAGCCATTTTTCGGCATATTCAACAATTTCTTTGATAGAAGTTTTTACGGCTGTAGTAACATTGTAAATGCCAGAAATATTAGATTCTACTGTATTTATAATAGCGTGTACAAGATCAACGACATAAGTTATTGAAAACAACTTTTCGCCAAAATCAGGAAGCAATACTGTCTTCGTATGCTTTACTTGATATAACCAGTAGTAAAATCGATCTGTATGATCATACGGACCATACACAAGCGAAGGACGAAAAATAGTATACGCTTGATTGGAATTAATTAAAATATGCTCACATTCGGCTTTACGATTTCCATACGATGTATTTGTACGATCAACGCGTTGTTCTTTTGTACAACTAAGAATTTTACCAGATTCAGTTCTCATTGGAGTTTGGTCATTTTCATCATCATACACAGAACACGTAGAAATAAGAATGTATTTTTTCAATTTGCCTTTTATACAATCCAATACATTTGAGAGTGAATCAGGATAGTAACAAGAAACATCAATGATATAGTCCCAATTTTCATGTTCAATTTTACGAATGTCGTTCGTTTCTCTATCGCCTTTTATTTTCTTTACAGTAGGAAACAAATCGGCTTGTGTCTTTTGTCTGTTGAATAATGTAATATCAAACTTATTTAATTTCAGCAATTGCGCTACAAGTGTGCGTCCTATAAATTGTGTTCCGCCAAGAATGAGAATTTTTTTCATTAAAAGACCTTATGTTTTAAAAATTAATAATAGAGTGAAAGTAAGAAGAAAAAGCGAACCGAAGTCCGCGTTTGAAAGATTAAATTTCACCATCTGTAGTCCCAATAAAACCACCAATAATTAATTGAGGGTTTTCAATTTGATACTGTTCTAATTGTTCTAATGTGATCATAATAAAAAATTTTAAAATTAATAATGCAATTAAATTAGTACAAGAGAAATACAAATAATAATAATGTACCCGACAATTCATGGAATTATAAGAAGATAAATAACTTCATTCCTTAAATTTGTTAAAACTTAAATACTATCATTATGAAACCAATCAACTATTTATACATCGTACTTTTACTAAGTTTTTTCGGTTGTCAATCAGGAAAAAAAGACATCACTTTTCATCCTTCACATTTATCTGAACGACAAAATACGCCATTTAGTGCGGCAGTTGAAACCGAAAATTTATTATTCCTATCAGGTCAAATAGGGAAAGATCATGTAAAAGGAATGTTAGTTTCTGGCGGAATTGAAGCAGAAACCAAACAAGCATTAGAAAACATAAAAGCAGTTTTAGCGCAACACAATTCATCGTTAGATCGTGTGGTAAAATGCACCGTAATTTTAGCAGATATCAACGATTTTAAAGCGTTTAATAGTGTGTATGTACAATACTTTCCAAATAAACCTGCCCGAACTACGTTTGCGGCTGGCGGATTGGCAATAGGCGCAAAAATTGAAATTGATGTAATCGCTGCGAAGTAAGCAGTATTTCATATAAAGTAAAACAGCATGATGAATTAAATTCGTCATGCTGTTTTTTATTTTTAAAATTAAAAATTACACCTAGCAAGTTCGTGCCCAAGAACCGCAATTGTCACAATTAGAATAACTAATTGTCATTGGTCTTGGATCTGGAGATGGTAACGGAATGTCTGGAATAGTAAGTACCGTTGATTGTAATGTAGTTGGTAAACCACCTTTTAATTGACTTGTGTGTAAATCAGAAATTGTTGATTTCTTTAATTGTAAACCTGAATTGATTCTTTGTTTTTTCATTACTTTTCTATTTTAAGTTTCGTTGCAAAGAAACATGTTGCCGAGTTTTTGGGGAATAGTTAAAATGCTGTTTTATGAAAATATAAACACCCTTTTGTTTGGGGAATTATCCCTTTTAAAGACAATCATGAAAAATAATTTCATCTTTTTTTGTAACATATTTTCAAAGTCGATACTTACGGAGCAAATGAATTATAAATGTCATTAAGATTCTTATCAGCTGAAAAATCTTTTGAAACTAAAAACTAAAACATGAAAAACGTATATATCTTTATTGCTTTTATTATTTGTGGATTTTCTGTAAATGCACAAGGCACAAAACTTGAAAACTCAGTATTGTGGAAAATTGAACATAAAGATTTGGCAAAACCATCTTACCTTTTAGGAACGATTCATATTTTATGTGAAGATGATTTTTCCATTCCTGAGAAAGTAACGAAAGCTTTTAACGAAACTGAAAATTTAGTATTGGAAGTTGATTTATCAGACACAACAGCGTTGATGGAAGCGCAAAAAAAGATGACATCTTCTGGAAAATTGAGTGAAGAATTATCTAAAAAACAACAAATGTATTTAGACAATTTGCTAAAGAAAGAAATGAATATGTCATTAAAAATGATTGATAATTATTCATTGATGACTGTCTATTCTTTATTAATTCAACAGGGTTTACCTTGTACTACGAAAAAAATGTACGAATTCGAATTGATCAATCTAGCGAAAGCGAACAACAAAAAAGTTCAAGGATTAGAAACATTAAACGGTCAACTTGATTTTTTTGCGAAAGCCTATCCAACAGATTTTTTATGGAAACAAATAGAATTGTATGAAGAGTATAAAATTGCGTTTCAAAATATGGTAGTACATTACAAAAATGAAGATATTAGTACGCTATTTGAAGACATGAAAGACGATCGTTTCTTTAATAAAAATGCCGAACATTGGATGCTAAAGGTTCGTAATACGAATTGGGTCAAATTAATGCCTCATATGATGAAAAAACAATCGAACTTATTTGCTGTAGGAACGGCACATTTGGTAGGGGAAAATGGTGTAATTGAATTGTTGCGTAAACAAGGTTACAAAGTAACACCTGTATATTAAAACACACATTCGTTGGAACTAACCGAACAAGAATTTCTAAAAGCGATTGCAACCCACAAAGGGATTATCCACAAGGTCTCTCGTATCTATTTTGAAGATGCGATTGACCGAGAGGATTTAGTGCAAGAAATTATTTTACAGCTTTGGAAATCGTTGAAATCATTCAATGGGAAAAGTCAGTTTTCTAGTTGGATGTATCGTGTGGCATTAAATACGGCAATTGTATTTTTTAAGAAAGAAAAACGAAAGCCAGATAATTATAGCATACCCGAACATGTGCAATTGACGCAAGAAGAGTATTCTGATGAAAAAGAACAACAACTGGCAATTTTTTACAAAGCTGTTCATCAACTTAATAAAATAGAAAAAGCACTCATATTTCAGTTTATTGAAGGTTTTTCGGGAGAAGAAATTGCTAAAAACTTAGGGATGTCTTCTGTAAATGTTCGCGTAAAACTAAACAGAACAAAGAAAAAATTACAAGAAATTATAAAAGAACAACGTCATGGATTTTGATAAAATAAAAGAATTAATGGATGACGAAAATCAAAATGATTTTCAGTTGCCAACCAGTTTAGAAAACTTAAAAGGAAGTCAAATGCCTATTGCAAAAATTCGTAAAACAATGAAAGGTGAAATAGCCATACAATTGGTTGGAATTGTATTATTTTTTGCTGTTCCATTTTTTGTAAATATGTATGAATTGCCACGTGCCGTGTACTTTATATTTATGTTTATTACAAGTTTGATGACACTTGGGTATTTGGCGAAAATGGGTTGGTTTTTACGCAGAACTTCAAATGTGGGACAACAAACAAAAGAAACTATTTTAAATTTTATTCACGATATAAAATTAACAATGGAAGTATACAAAACAGGAATTATTGCAGGTTCGTTATTATTGCCAGTTTCTGTAACAGCCATTTTTATGGGATCGGAGCAATACGGGAAAGATCGTTTTTCAGAATGGTTTTTGTTGCAAATGCCAACAACAACATTGATATTAGTGATATTAGGATATTTACTGTCGGTAGTATTTATATATTATGTTACCGTAAAATGGGCAGATAAATTGTATGGTGTGCATGTGCGAAAATTGGAAGAAATTTTAACGCAAATGAAATAGTAGCCTTTAGACGCGCTTTACCTTTAATATCGCTTCGCTCAATTCAAGAATTTAAAAATTCAATGATTCAAGGTTGTTGATACTGTTTCTTGATTTTCCGAACAGTTTCAGACCATATGTCCGTGTTTGCATCTCCTAAATATCCCTTACTTGCTCCAACTTTTTTAATCAAACATCTACCAAATATGACATTATCTTCGGAGAAATATCCTATAATATTGTCTTTGGCATGACCTTCTCCAAAATATTCTGCATAGACTTTTTTATTTCCAATACCTAATTCGAGATTGCCATCAATTTTTTTAATTGGTTTCGTAAATTTTTGACCATTCTTTTTTCTAATTACTGCCAACGGTTTGTGTGTAAAAAATAGTGACTGTTAAGCACTAATTTTTCGGTTAAATAGAAATCCTGAATTTATAAAATTTATTTTCGTTTTAGTACCTAAGCTACTATTTTTTATACGTTGTTGTACACAGAATTTCTATTCAATCTACCTATTAATTACTATATTTGCCAAGCTTTAGGGGTATTCTATATAAGAATTGAGAGAGTCCCTTTGAACCTGATATGGTTAACACTATCGTAGGGAAAAGTCTAATAATTAAATAAGTGAGAACTTTTCACTTTCCTTAATCAGGCTTGTCTATCTATATTTTTATTAAATTAAACTATAAACAATATGACTTGGTCAGATAAATCTTGGAAAACAATTGAACCTATTTTTAACTCAATTTTAAAAATGCCCTTTATTCAGGAATTGATGAATGGCAATTTAAATAAAGAAAAGTTTAAGTTTTACATGCAACAAGATTCTAAATATTTAGAAAATTTCGGAAAAACTTTATCCTTGTTGGCATCAAAAAGTTATAATATTAAAGAAACAATATCTCTTTTACATTTTGCTGAAACTGCAATTATTGCCGAAAGAGAATTGCATGAGTTCTATTTTAAAGATTTTAATATTGTTCCGTCAGCTGTTATTGAGCCTGTAATTCATCACTATATAAGCCATATCAAAGCGATTTCTGCGTTCGAATCAATTGAGGTTGGCATGGCGTCAGTATTGCCTTGCTTTTGGATTTATAAAAAAGTTGGAGAATATATCTACGAAAATCAAAAAAGTAAAAATAACCCATATCAAAAATGGATAGACACATATGCTGGTAATGATTTTGATTTCATAGTGAAAGATGCAATTAGTATTTGTGACAATTTAGCTTTACATGCATCAACAAAAAATCAGACGCGAATGACAGAAGTTTTTATTACATCTGCACGGTTAGAATTTGAGTTTTGGGATTCATCCTATAAAATGAAAAAATGGCAAAGTTTTGAATAATGGATGAAAAAATAGAAGCAGTAATTTTTGATATGGATGGTGTCTTAATTGATTCTGAACCTTTTTGGCAAATTGCAGAGAAAAAAGTTTTTACTTCATTGGGTGTGACCCTAAATTCAAAATTATGCAAACAAACAAAATTTATGACCACAACTGAGGTTACAAAATTTTGGTATACTCATTATCAATGGAAAGGAAAGTCTTTGGAAGATGTTGAAAATGAAGTAATTGATTGTGTGAAGTTTTTAATAGAAAAAGAGGGAAATGAAATTGAAGGAATAAAAAATCTTTTACAATTTATTAAACATAAAGGGCTAAAAATTGGTCTTGGAACTAATGCTCCATTTAGGTTAATTTCAGTTGTCTTGAAAAAATTAGATATAGTTGATTATTTTGATTTCTTCACATCTTCCGAATTTGAAAAAGAAGGAAAACCAAATCCAGCAGTTTATTTGTCTGTTGCTGAAAAAATGAAAGTTAATCCTGCAAATTGTATTGTTTTTGAAGATTCTTATTCTGGTTTATTGTCTGCAAAAACGGCAGGGATGAAAACGGTTGCCTATCGACCAAAAAAAGAAAAGATGGAAAGAAAAGAAAAGATTGAAAATTATGTAGTCAATTCATTCACGGATTTAGATTCAATACATAAAATTTTCAATCAATAATGAATGCTTGTTTTTAACTTGGCGATCTTTACACACACACACAAACCTTACGGAAAGCCTTTGTTAACTATATTTTATACGCGTTATTAGCAATTGATTTACTTTATTTTTATATCAAAATATTGCTTTAATTTAGTGTTAAATTCATTTTCATCAAAATCTATAACTGTTTCAATTCCTAAGTGTGTAGTTTTCAATTGTGAATTATTTAGGGTAATTCTTCCATCACTTTTTGCAATTGATATTAGTTTCATTTTTGTGAAATGTGAGTTTTCACTACTTTTATGAAAATTGCATCTTTTTGTAAATTCTGATAGTTTGTGTGCTTCGTTTTTGAAAATGTATTGAGGAATTAATTTAGTATTTATTATTTCATTCACGCGGTAATAATTTGTATCATACTTGTCAAATTTAAATTGACCAAAACTATCGTTAATCTCTTCGGTCATTTGCAATTTTAAAGGTTCTAAAGAGAATTTACCGAAACCTACGTCAACCAAATATTCTTGATTTTCTATATTTACAATAATGGCTAAATGATCATAATCTGGACTGTACGCTCCATTTTTTGTGTGAACTCGTGCTGAAATAAGTTTTGCATTGAATCCAATTTGTTTTAAAAAGTGATGAAATAGCCCGTTGAGTTCATAGCAGAATCCACCACGTTTGTGGATGACTATCTTTTGATAAATTTCATTAATAGAAAGATTTATTTTTCTACCATAGTGAATGTCCAGATTCTCAAAGGGAATATTTAAAAGATGTTTTCTTTGAAGTTCAAAAAGAACATTTTCATCGATGTTAGTAGCACCGTGAAAATCTATTCTTTTTAAATATTTTGATATGTCCATTAGTTTATTGTATTGATTTTACGAACTCATTCAGGTCATTTTTTACTGAAATCGGTATGTCGTTATCTTCAATCCAACAATGTACATCTGAAACATAGTTCATTCCCAAATATTTGGCTGTTTCAATGAATGGCATATGAAACCCGTTCTTCAATTTTTTATCAGAACCGCAACTTACTACTGCCATTTCCAATCCTCTTAATTTTCTACCAGTTTCCTTTTCAATTTTTAAGCAATCTGAAATTCTATCGAAAAAGGTTTTCATAATTCCGCTCATTGAATACCAATAAACTGGAGTTGCAAAAATTATTATATCATAAGTGTCTACTATTTCTTTAATTAATGGATGGAAATCGTCGTTTCTGTTTTTGAATTCATAATCAAATTCCGAAATGTTTTTCTGTTTTAAATCGATTATCGGATAATTTGTTTTATCGCTTATATATGAAACTATTTTTCTCGTTTCGCCATTGCTATTTGCGCTACCAAGGATTATAACTCCTTTTTTCATTGCTATTTGTATGTTTAGGTTATTGCCAATGGTTTTGGCTAGGATTAGTACGGAAAAAAAGGAGCAGCGCCTTTTCAAATATGGACTAAGTCTACGCCTTTTTTTGATTTTAATTTTTCTTATCGAAAACCAAATCAAAAAGAATTTGGTAACCTAGTAAATATACACAAAACTTTGTGCAAGAACTAAACTTGTATTGAGTATAGTCGGTATTGAGAACAGCTTTTTTAAATTCGTTCAATTTCTTGATGTATCTTTCTTTTTGAGGTTTCAAATATCTCTCCTCCAAATTCTTCATTGTCGAGTGAAATTGTAGTAACATCTTGTATTCCCATTATCCCGAACACGAATTTAAGGTAAGTAGTTTGAAAATTCATATGCTCATTTTTTTCATTTTCTCCATAACCTGTATCTCCTCTACTTGATAAAATGAACATTCTTTTGTGTTTTAAAAGACCCATATAATCTCCATCTGGTTTTCCTGAACGAAATTTCCATGTTTCATTTATTCGCATAAGTTGATCAATATAGGATTTTAAACCACTAGGAATTGACCAATTGTACATTGGCGTTCCGAGAACGTATATGTTATGCTCTTTAAATTCTTTAATCAATGTATCGCTAAATTTAACGCCAGATTGATTTTCTTTTGTTCTGTCTTTAGGGTTGACAAATGCACTTGCAATCCATTTTTCATTTATGGCAGGAATTTTTTCAAGTCCGACTTCTCGAAATGAAAATGTGTCTTTTGGGTGTTTTTTTTTCCAGTTTTCCGTAAATAGTTTTGTTAATTCTCGACTGTGTGATTTTTCATTTCGGACACTTGCGTTAATAATAAGTACTTTGTTCATTTTTCTAAATTTTGAATGATGACACAAAGTTCGTTATCGTAATAGAGAAAAATATTGATCTAGTTTAAGATGTTTTATGTTTTCTGCGAATTCTACTCAAAAACTCAGCAGTAATACCCAAGTAAGAAGCGATTAGATATTGTGGTACTTTAGTTGCTATTTTTGGATAATTCTCTATAAAATTAGCATATCGTTGTTTTGCATCTAGTACATTATCTTCGATTATTCTTTTTTGTAAACTGCCCAAATAATTTTCAAGTATGATTCTGAAAAAACGTTCAAGTTTTGGAACCTGTGTTAACATTTCTTGAAAAGAATCGTAACGAATCTGTAATAATTCAGTTTCTTCAATTGCTTGAATGTTATAAATGGAAGGTGTTTGTTTTTGAAAACTTTGAATATCTGTTGTCCACCAATTTTCAATTGCAAAATAGAGTATTTCTTCTTTGCCAGTTTTAGAATTTATATAAAAAGCTTTTAAAGCTCCGCTAATTACAAAATTGTCAGTTCTGCAAGTTTCCCCGTTTCTTAGCAAATAATCTCCTTTTTTGAGTGTTTTTTCTGTCCAAAAACTTTCGATTAGATTTTCCTCCTCTGAATTTAGTATAATATATTTAGAAATGGATTCAATTAAAGGATTTTTCATTCGGATGAGTTCAAATTGTTGCTGACGATTTTGTGTATGATTAGTGGTGTATCTCAGCTCGAATCATTAAAAGTACAAAACTCCGCTGGAACATTCGCAAAGATTTTCTAAAGCGGCTCTGACCCAAAAATGACTGATGTGCGGTGTTGGTAAACGTGATTTTTTTCAGTCTAGTATTCCTTTGTTTTTTGTTTCCAACGAGTCTCACTGGTTTCCGTATAAATCTTCGAAAACTGCGATCATTCCATAATCTATTTGTTCAGCAGGTCTGACAAATTTTATTTTCCTTTCGGTCATTTTGTTATAATCTCTCCAAAAAATGTCGGTAAATAGAAATAGAAAAACTCGTCCGCCTCTCTCTGAAATTTTATATTTTTTGATTTCAGAAAAAGCAAGTTTTGTCTTTCGTTACCAGATTTTAATATTCGATAGTTCTAAAATTTTCAATCAAATCTCGTTTTATATATTGTGGACAACGTCTTAGCAGTTAGTGCGAGAATAGAAAGTTAGAGATCTTCTATTCTCACACTCGGTTAAGGTTTTTCGTTTGCTTTAATTTTTTCTTATTCAAAAGTCCAATCAAAATGATTTTACGGACTTTATAAAAATTACTAACTTTAGGGCTAAACATAAAATCCTGCATTAATTATAGCTTTTATTGACGATAATTATTGTTTTTTTCTACCCAAAAATCTTATGACAGAACCTTTTCCATTATGGTAAAGCCCTTCATTTAATTCTATTTCTTTTTCAATTAACTCAATAATTTCATAGTTTTCAAAGTCTAATTTTATTTCATCAGTTGAGAATAACGAATCTAAATCAGATGGACCTCCTATTTTCGGATTATTTCTCTGGTAGTCAAGATGATTTTTGCCAAATGCTTCAAGTATTACAATTCCTCCTTTTTTTAATTTGTTATTAAGTATTTTATGATATTCTGATCTGATTTTTGGAGGAAAATGTGCATAGATAAGAGCAATAGCATCAAATTGTTCATTTTCA
Organism: Kordia sp.; assembly: GCF_965283645.1. Classification (GTDB taxonomy): domain Bacteria; phylum Bacteroidota; class Bacteroidia; order Flavobacteriales; family Flavobacteriaceae; genus Kordia. The sequence continues at coordinate 3,912,327 of NZ_CBDIPG010000001.1, forward strand.
TATTTCAAATCAGGTAGCAACCCAATTTCATAATTAATTGAGACGTTGTTTTCTTTGGCGATTTCTAAGGCTTTGTTTTTTCCTTCCATACTTATATCAAAAGCATGAACATTCCAACCTTTTTTTGAGGCAAATACAGCATTTCTTCCTTCTCCTTCTGCTCCAAATAGTATTGTGCCAGTGTTTATGTTTTGTAATTTTTCTTTTAAAAAATTATTAGGTTCTTTACCATATGCAAATTCTTTTTTGGAATATCTATCATTCCATTTATTTAACCAGTTGTCTGACATAATTATTTTTTTTACGTTATATTTTTTTAATCATTTTGAGAACTAAGAATTTTCAAAAAAAAACTCTTTGTTTATTACCATTCCTGCATTTGTTCTCATGTAAACTGCGTTTGCAATGGTTCGCATTTTTGTTGTATTATCACCACAAGCATAAATATCTTTAACAGTGGTTTTTTGCAAGTGGTCAACTTTAATACAGCCTGTATCTGTTAACTCACAGCCTAGTTTTTCAGGGATTAAGCAATGTTGTTTAAAAGGCGTTTTGGTATAAATAGCTTTTATTTTCATTTTCTATAATTTGTATCTGATGCTTTTGTAATCTCATGGTATGTTCTTTGGTTAACGAGGATTTTCCATTTGCAAAAAGCGTTAAATCTTTAGTCCAATTAGAAATAAGTTTTGAAAATTGAAACGCATACTCTTCATTTCCTAAGATACCAGTTGCAAAAAATTAATTTCTGAGCGGAAAATCTATCACTAGCGGCAGTTGTTATTATACAACCTTTTTCTGTTTTTGAGCCAGATGTAGCTGAACCATTAAAAAAATATATTGTATCGTAGTTTTCTACTTGCTTTTTTGCTGTTGCTGTTATCTCAGCAGGTGTTTTTCCATCTTGTCCTAAAAAATTATAAAAATAGGGAGTTTGTTTGTTACATGAATTTCCGCTGTCAATTATCAGCACTTTTCTGAAAGCTCTTCTAAGAGCCATTGCAGCAACAAGGCCATAATAGCTTCCTCCAATTATAATAATATCAAATTGTTGTAATGTTTTGTCATTAGCTAATACATTAAAGGTGTTGAATGGTAATGCTAAAGCAGTGGTTATTAAAGCGCCTTGTTTTATGAATTTTCATCTACTTGTATTTTTCATTTGCCAGTTGTTTGCAAAGCTACTACTGTGTTAAAACATAAAGTAAGACAAAAAAAAGAGTTATATGGTACTTATTTAAATTTGTTTCTGTAGACGTTAGGAGAAAGCCCAGTATGTTTTTTGAAAAAGCGAATAAAATAGGAAGTGTCTTCATATCCTAAGTAAAATGCAATTTGCTTTATTTGATTATTAGTCCCTATATAGATTTCGTTTTATCTCTAATAGAATTTGTTCATTTATCAACTGAGAACACTTGATACAATAAAAGCACTCTTTTTAGTATTCCTTAAGCTAACAAGAAATATTCTTTTTATAATACGTATACAATTCTTCAGGAGTGGCGCCTTTTGATTTTTTAATGTGAATCATGGCAAAATGATACTGCAGTTTCCAAGTGCCTTTTTCACGATACTTTCTAGCAGACGTTTTTACACTTTTTGGAATAATAGTAAACTTATCTTTTTCATATACACGATTGATAAATTCACAATCTTCATAAATAATATACGATTCATCAAAACCATTTAACAACTCAAAAAGTGATTTTTCAATAAATAACGATTGATCGCCACCACGACACCAATTTACATTAAAACGTGTGAAAAACTGCGAAACAATTAAGACAGGATGCAAATAATCGAACTTCATGCGAAAACATCCAACTTTATTTTCTTTCTGTATTTCTTGAAGAATATATTCGTCAAAATGTTTTGGTGGAAATGTATCTGCATGTAAAAAATACAAAATATTTCCTGTTGCCTTTTGCGCGCCAAAATTTAGTTGTTTTGCACGTCCTTTATCAGAAGAAAAAAGCTGAATTTGAATTGTAGGTTTTTCAGTTTCAAACAAATTATCTACACATCTGTTAGTCTCTGTATGATGCCATCTGCGAAAATTTACAATAAAATCAGAGACAATTTCAACAGTTTTATCCGTGCTTCCGCCATCAATAAGTAGAATTTCATGATGCGTATATTTTACACGTTCCAACAACGTTTGAAGGAGTGAAACAATATGCTTAGCTTCATTGAGAATTGGTATTATGATCGAAATTGTATGGCGCTTCATTTGTAGTACATACGTAATTATGAACGTAATGGTTTTGTATTATTCGTTTAACGTCCAATCGTAATCTTTGTAATCAATAGCTGCGTCATTGCTAATTTTTACAGTACTATATGTGTTTAGAAAGTCAATCAACGAACCATTTTGTTTAAAATCTTTTGAAAACCACTTGAATATTTTTGAAACTTCAAGATTGTCCTTTGTAATTGTATTTCGTTTGGCATCTGCTAAAAAGTCTTTGGTCACTTTCATTAATTGCGGTTCCATTGTTGAAGCCGTAAATGCTTTATTTAATAATGGCGGACACGAAAACGAAGCACAATTGATTGCAAAATGAATTCGTGGCTCGTCCATTTTACGTAAAATTTTATGCTCAATAGTTTCCAAATCATATTTTTTTCCACCCAATGTCCATAATTCTTGTTTCCAAGGATTTCTAATGTCTTTGATACTTTTTAGCGGATAATTTTGTAAAATTAAATCTACTGTCAATGCATTATACGCATTAATCCAATACGCTAATTTTTCTTCTTTAGACCAATCATTCGTTGGCACATTTTCTGCTAAAGAAGCAATGTATGCACGTAACTTTGTTCGATCATTTTTAAAACCTTTGTAGTTTACATTTCCTTCACTTGAAACATATTTTTGAAGTAATTTGTCCCAAGAATCATGATTAAATGTTGGTTTTTCATAAGGGACAACCTCAGTTGTTACCGTTTCTCCATTATCAGTTGTGTAACCATCGGTATCTCCTTTTACTGGTTTTGTTGTATTTAAAGAGTCGCTTGGCGCGATTTTATCATGTTGTGCATTTACTGAATCTATAATCGTTGCGTTTATTGGAGTTGTTTCTTTCTTCGTGTTTTCAACTGTTTCTTGTTGTGTTCCACATGCTATACATAACGTAGAAATAAATAATGTAAAGATAAATTGTCTCATAAAAGTTATTCTTTTTTTAAATTGATAGGATAGATTTCTTGCTGTAAAAAATCTTGTGGAAACGATTCGTCATTTGTAAAACCTAACTCAATATCGCGTCCGTTTTTTGGAACGTAATTCGTTTTAAACAAATAATCCCAAACACTTAACGTTAGTCCGAAGTTTACACCATATCTTACAGGAAGTTCTTTGCTATGATGCCAAATGTGCATTTTTGGATTGTTGAAAATGTACTTTAAAACACCATAATCCCAACCCAAATTGGCATGATTTAAATGTCCAACAGCAATGGTGAAAAAGTATACAAAAGCAACATGATTCACGCTAAATCCGCCAATAATTGCCATTGGAATATACAACATAGATTTGTATACAACCGTTTCCATCCAATGGTAACGCAAATGTGCGGCAAAGCCCATTTCTTTTACAGAATGATGCACTTTGTGAAAATTCCATAAAAAGTTAACTCTGTGTAGCATTCTGTGTGTATTCCATTGTACAAAATCTGCAACTACAAAGAAAATAATCAAACCTAACCACGTTGGTAAATTGTCTACATCAAACAATTGAAAACTATCAATTGACAAACCAACAAGTCCTAAAATATCATTAAAAAATGTTGCGGCAGTATTTGAAAGCGCAATAAAAATGATAAGGTTAAAGATGAAAAAGTTGAAAAACATATAAAACGTATCCAACCAAAAATCCTTACGAAAGATTGATTGATTTTTTCGCCAAGGAAACGCAATTTCTAAAAACCAAACGAGTAACGAAATCACAATTAAACCATAAAAATAGTTTTCCAAATTTTGAAAAAATACTTGTCCTTGGAAGTAATTCCAATAGCCACTATACGATTGTTTGATGATTTCTAAATACTTTTCCATAGATTCACAAAGATACGTATGATTCGTTAAAATTGATAGGTTATTCCAAATTGTGCTTTCCAGCGTGAGCTTTCGGTATCAACAACCCACGGAGTCGCATCTTGCACATTAAATTGATATGTAGGTTGATTGTTTTCAATTCCTTGAAAATTTAATAAACTAAAACTAGAGTTTACCACATTTGGTACAAAAACCTGTTTTCCCCAGTTTCTGTTGACCAAATTTAACACGTTAAAAACATCTAATGACAAACTGATTCGATGTGTTCCTTTTATATTAATTCCATATTCAAAACGCGCATCCAAACGATGATTCCAAGGTGTTTTTGCACCATTTCGTTCCGTGTATTGTCCACGACGCGAACGTAAATAATCATTATTGTTGATGTAATTGTTTAAATTTTCCCATTGTTCAGCGGCCGTTGCAACTACAAGTCCATTACTATCTGTAATAGCTACTAAATTGATTTCACTTTGATCGTTTGGAACATATACCAAATCGTTTCGAGAAGAACCATCACGGTTTACATCTCCTTGATTTACAAACGAAAACGGACTTCCAGAAGTTCCATTGTACAACATTGAAACGAGCAAATCGCTTTTGTCTGAAATATTGAATTGGTAACTGTGTGAAGACACAATTTTATGACGTAAATCGAAGTTAGAAAACGACAAATCAGGATTGTTTGCGTTTATCGATTGATTCCATTCAAAGTTTGCGGCAGGCGAGTTTCGAACCGTACTTGAAATGTCTTTACTTTTTCCATAAGTATAGCCAAGATATCCGTTGTATTGCTCCGTTTTTTTTGTCAAACCAAGCGTTAAATTGTAACGATATCCTTTGTTTGTATTCGTTAATAAAAATACATTAGTAAAGTTCGGATTCACTTTTATAGCTTCTCCTGTTGCTGTAAAATACGAGCGATTGTCAGCGCCAGAAAAGGTAGTAGTTTCATCTTTTCTATTGATCGATTTGAAGAAAATTCCATTGATGACATTTGTGTAACTTCCTTCTACAGTTAGTCCGAAATTGTTAGGAAGCTTGAAATCGATTGCTAAATTACTTTTCCATTCGCGAGGCAAATCAAAATCATTATCAATTAAATTAATTTCCGTTAAACCTGGTTGCTGACTTGCCAAATCTTCCACATTTTCAACAATTTGTGTTTCTCCCGTTGGGCGAATATCTACATTAAAATAATCCGTTCCCGAGATATATTCCGCGTAAGCGAACCATAAATACGGAATACGACCTGTAAATAATCCAGTTCCACCACGCAATTGTATTTTTTTACTATCGTTGATATAATAGTTAAAACCAAGTCTTGGGTTTATTTGTGGCGTTGCATTTATCGTATTTTCAAAACGACTAAATTCGGGTGTGTTTTTCACTTCGTCACTTACAGGCAATTCATCCAAAAGTGCTTGACTGTCTAAACGAATTCCCGCAGCAACCGTTAATCGGTCATTAAAACGAATTCGATCTTGCACATAAAATCCTGTTGTTAAAATGTCTAAAGTTGCCGAAGGCGTATTGCTTACAAAGTCAAAATTATTATTGGAAGTTCTATACACACCTCTAATTCGTGAAGGTCTGTCGTTTACAAAATCGTCCACAGAATTGTACTGCCAGCGTCCATTCCATGCAGATAGAAATCCGTAATCAATATCGTTGTATTGCAATAAAGCTCCTAACGTAAATGTGTGATTATTTTTTGTGTATGTAAATTTATTTGTGATTTGAAACGTATTTAAATTTGTGCTGTAGACAGAAGCTTCTCGGTAGGTTCCTGCAAAGATTCGGTTTGAAGCATCTTGAATCAATAAATGTGGAAATACTCGTCCGTCAAACTCTCTGTCTTCCGTTACTTTATTGTATCCGATGGATACTACATTTGACGTATTATTATTAAAGTTTGCGTTCCATTCGGCAGTTAAACTATTAGCAATACTGTTGTGTCGATATCCTTGATTTCCAAAGTTAAAAATAGATTCATTCCATTCTAAGTTGTCTGAAAAACTGTTTACATAATTATTGCGAAGTGTCAATTTATGTTTGTCTGAAATATTATAATCTAACCGTGCAAAAACCTTTGTGCTCGCTGTTTTTAGTTCGGCATTTGTAAACGTTCCTGGATCGTAATTGTACCGCGATTGTAAAGTTTCAGAGATCAACTGAACCGTTTCAAAGTCAATATTAGAAGTTGCACTTCCAGGCGCATTTAATACAGGCAAACTACTTAATGATTGTTCAACATTGATAAAATAAAATAGCTTGTCTTTTTTTAGGGCGCCACCAATACTTGCACCAACTTGAATGTCATAAAAATTGTTTACTTCTTGGCGTGTTCCATCAGCATATTTCCCAACCAAACTTTGATTGTTTCCAAAACCATAGATAGAAGTTTTCGTCGTATTTGTTCCGTTTTTCGTGACCAAATTTATATTTGCTCCAGTAAAATTTCCAATACTGACATCAAAAGGTGTCGTTTTTACAGAAAGCTCTTTGATAGCGCCAAAAGCAATTGGTTGTGTTTTGGATAAACTTCCAGGCGTTCCATTTGCGGAAGATCCGGCGGCACCACTTGCAGGTTCTTGAAAACCAACAACATCATTATTAGCAACACCATCAATATTTAGGTTGTTAAATCGGTTACTCGCGCCAGCAAACGAGTTTAGGTTTGCTTCAGGAAGTGTTCGTGTTAAATCTTGAATACTTCTGCTAATACTTGGTGTTTGTGCAATTGTTTTTTTAGAGATGAGTTGTTCATTATCTTTTCTAAGATTTGCTCTATCAACTTGCAAAACAACAGCATCTAAGGCTTCGTCTTCTTCTTTTAAAATAAAATCTTTTGTAGTGGTAGCTCCAAGATTTATGGTAATATTTTCAAGTGTTTCTGTATGATATCCTAAAAAACTAACTTCAATTTTATATGTATTTCCTGGCGGAAGATTATTTACAATGTAAAACCCAGATTCCTGTGAAATACTTCCATATTTGAAGTTGGTTTCCGTATCCGTGATGATGATATTTGCAAATACAATCGGTTGATTTTTGGAGTCATTTATTTTACCTTCTAAACGACCTGTCGTTTCTTGAGCACATAGTATTAGGGGAAAAAGAAAGCATAACAAGGTTATGCGTAGTAACGTGTAATTCATGTAATGGTTTGATATTCAATAATAGAAGTTTTTAGTCTTCAAATTTGGGCTAAACTTACAGTTGTAACGTGTTTTTTTGAATTTTATATGAACCAGAAATTGTAATCGTAAAGTATATATAACGTCAGTGAATATAGGATGTTTCGGTAGTTGTGTGATTGCTAAAAGCTTAGGTATTCTTTTCCGTTTCTATCGAGCCAACCTTTTTGTCCGTTGGGCAATTCAAACTTTGCGAAAAAACCTTGAAATGCTTCCAGTTTTTTAAAACGCCCTTTCTTGTGAATTCCGTAGTAACCGTATAAATTATCTTTTCTAAAACAGATATAACTGCCAACACGTTTAATTTCATCCATTGACGTGAGTAAATTGGATTTTGGGTTTCTGATATCTAATAAATTATACTTTCCGTTGTTTACTTCGGCAATGATGTATGAATAATGATCCGAGATTATTTCTTTTTTTCGATTTTTAAGAAAGTAGATGTCTTTTATGCCGTTTTTTGAAATGGTTAGTGTGTCAAACGAGAAATCATGAGAGAAGGCAAATTCATGGGTGCGTTCTTCTATTTTTAGCATCATTTCCAATGTTAGTTGCGGCATATATGGTGGTGTTGGATTTGAAAGGATATATTTTTCAGAAGTATTATTAGACAATGGAATTTTTTTCAATTCATTGTTTTGAATGATTTGTAAGTTGTACCGATTATTACTGTTAAGATGAACAGCTTGTAGTTTTGGGAGTTTAAATTTTTGAAATGTTTGATTGTACACATCAATATTTTTATGTTTAAAACCAATAATGAAATTACCTAAAATAATGGAGTCATAGCTTTTCTGTAACACATCTTCACCGCGATAATTGTATACATGTTTCTTTTTGTTTTTAGTTATAATATGATAATATTTATCGAGTTGAAATAGGTGTGATGAAATAGAATATAGTTTTTTACTATCGTATGTTGGCGAATATGATTGGGTTTGAATAAAATCTAAAAGAAACATGCTTTGTCCTTGATAACGTGTCCAAATTTTTAATACTAACTTATTTTTTTTAGGAATGATATAATTTTGATGTGTATGATGAATGAGCGTTAAAATTTTTCTTTCGCCTTTTAATTGTATGAATGTAAATGGTAGCATTTCCAACTTATTTAACTTCCATTCTTTTTTACCATAATCATTCATGGTAGTATGAAATTCTTCTAAAATGAAAAATTCTTTATTAAATTGATATAACTCATATTTGAAATTTCCTTGATAAGCAGTAAATTTTTTATGTTGTAATTGGTCAAAATTATAGGGTGCAATTTCGGCAACATCTTGTAAATTATTTGTTTTGCCTGAATACTGACGTAATAGTGCATCTGCAATTATTTTTCTACGATATAATTTGAATCGTTCACTAAAAACAGTATACTTTTTTTGACGTGTATGAATACTTATAAATCTCTCTTTTAAAAGTATGTAATGATCTGCTTTTTTCCTCTTTAACTCTCTTGCTTCATCGGATATAGTTTGTCCAATAGTTGTAGCGGAAAAAAACAAACAAAAAAATACATATAGATATCCTTTCATTTTGTTGCGTTTTGAGAAACAAAACTAAGTGCTTTTACATGACCAGAAAATGACCAATACGTAAACACCGCATTTCAGTTAGTGAAATGCGGTGTTTTGTATGTTAAATTGATATGTTTTTACTTCTGCCTAGCAACATCCGCCACCATCATAATGGTAGGTAGAACCTGAAATAAAAATATCGTCTCTTCCTAAATCGGCTAGTGCTTGTGCTGTTTTGTCACAGATAGCAATTGGTTGATTTTTTAGTAGAATGTGTCCTTTTTCATCATCAAAATAGTCTTCTGTTCCAAAGTAAATTGCCGCTTTTCCTGTAAAAATACACGGTCCATCAGCTGGCATTGGATCTTTGATGGCAGCAACTTCAATTGATTCTATATAGATTAATTCTTCTGTTGGGTAATTCTTCGAATCTAAAATACGATATGGTTTTCTAGCACGAATTTCAATCGTTCCAAATCCTGCATCTGTTAGCATTTTTACGTATTCTGCAATTGGCAAACTTCCGCTTAAACACAATGCGCGTAAACGTTCATCATTACGTAACGTTTCGTTCATTGGTTGCTCACATGTTGGATCACTCATAACCAATTTTCCATGTGGTTTTAAGACACGGTACATTTCGGCAATCGCCTTTTTTAAATCATCCGTTTTAAAGATGTTGAACAAGCAGTTTTGTGCCGCAACATCAATACTATTATCTTCCACAGGTAAGTTTAATGCGTCACCTTTTCTAAGATCTACAAAGTCACTTTTGAACCAATCATTTTGTGCTTCCGCTTCTATGAAATTTTTACGAGATGCTTCTAACATTTCGTCTACAACGTCCAAACCAATAACACCGCCTTTTTGACGATTGAAATAGGCAAATTGCAATAATTCCATTCCGCCACCAACACCAACATATAACATGGTTGGGTTGTTGGTTAAATCACGCGCATGCACTGTACTTCCACAGCCGTAGTTCATTTCCTGCATGATTGTTGGAATTTTTAAACCTGGCAATTCCCAAATTGGGTTTGTTGTACAACAAAGTCCAACATCTGGCGTTAAAGCCGCTTCTTTGTATACGTCGTGTGTAGTTTCTAAATAACTCATTAATTGTATGTTTATTTATTTTTTCTTGAATAAAGTGTCTAGTCGATAATGATCCCATTCTTTCGGTAATAGGAGCAAAGCCAACAATAAAATTGCTCTGTACATTACATGTGATGCATCCCAAACAGGTTCTACTAAACCGTGCCCGAAAGTTACAATTATTAACACAGATGCCAAAGCATACAATGTGTAGTCGCGTTTTAGTCCAATTATTAACAAAATACCTCCAAAAAATTCAATATATGATGTGTAATAGGCTGTTGTTTGCAATAGAAATTCGGGTAAAATACCGTCGTATGTTTTTGCAAAAAAGTTGTTATACACATTGTCTACTCCAAATTTGAATATTTTACCAAATCCTTGAAAGAAGAAAATAAAACCTAGCAATAATCTGATGGTGAGTAGAGCGATTTTTTTGTTGGTGTTCATGGTTTTTAGTTTTTAGTTGTGGGTTGTCGCTTTGCTATTGTTATCTGTTTTTTGTTGGGTTGTTTCTTTGGTAATTCGTTGATTTGTTTTTTTTCTCACAACTCAGCATTATTTCGCATGAGCGGTTGAGCTATTGTTGGAGCTCTTTGTGAGATGCTGAATCAAATTCAGCATGATGAGCAAAAGCGACTAGCGAAGACGCGACGAAAACGCTTCACCTTTTGAAGTGAAGCGTTTTGGGCACGCCCAAATTTATATTATTTTGATGAGTTCACTAAAGAGTGTAATCATTTTTGGTTCTGTTTTTCCTGCAATTTCAATGATTTCGGCAATGTTTACAGGTGCTAAATTATCAGGATCACATTCGTCTGTTAATACAGAAACTGCCAAGCAAGGAACGTTTAAATGATTGGCAACTATTACTTCAGGAACTGTGCTCATTCCGACAGCATCTGCACCAATAATTTTGAGCATTCTGTATTCGGCACGCGTTTCTAATTGTGGACCAACAACACTTGCATAGACACCTTTTTGTATGTCAATATTTTGAGCTGCGGCAATTTGTTCCACCTTTGCAATCATGTCAGTATCATAAGGTGCGCTCATGTCTGCAAATCGTTCTCCAAATTGACTTACACCTTTGAATGCTAATGGCGATCCGCCTTGTAAGTTGATATGATCATCAATGATCATGATGTCACCTTTTTTGTAATCAAGATTGATGGCTCCTGCAGCATTTGAAACCAATAGTTTTTTGATTCCGAGTTGATGCATGATGCGAATTGGATAGGTAATATCTACAAAGTCATAGCCTTCATATAAGTGAAAACGACCTTGCATTACCACTACTTTTTTTCCTGCGAGTGTTCCAAAGATGAGTTTTCCTGTGTGGAATTCTACCGTTGCCAATGGAAAGTAAGGAATGTTGTTGTAATGCGCTTCCGCTATGATGTCGATATGATCGATGAGTTTTCCTAAACCAGTTCCGAGTACGATACCAATTTCAGGGTTTTCAAATCCTTTGCTTACTAAATATTCTGTTGTTTCTGTGATGTGTTTTAACATAAATGTATGTGCGTTTTTAGCGCTTAATCAGCTTTTTTACGAGTTTTTGATTGTCGCTTTTTAATTCGACTAAATATACACCAGAATTTAAATTTGCTAAAGAAAATGATTGCTTTTTTAATCGTGATGTTTCTGAGGTAATTACCCTGTTTCCTAAGATGTCGTATATGTTTACTGAGATTGGGTTTGGGGAATTGTTTGTGATTTCAAAATAGTCATTTGCAGGATTTGGATATACAGCAATTGATTCTTGTAAACTTTTTTCAGCTACGCTTAGTAAGTTGCAATCGGGTCCGTTAGCCGCCGCCATGTTTACATATCCCCAACGTTCGTTGATTCCAATACATTGAATTACAACATAATCATAGGTGCTTAAGTTTACATTTGGATATAGTGTTTGATTGATGACAAATGTTTTCATTCCTGTGATTGGCGATAATACAGGTGATGTCATTCCGTTGTCGCCCAATAGAGGAGAAGTTGTGACTTCAATTGCATCCGAACCAACTGCCAAGATATCATCTGTTTTGGATAAATATACCCTTAAATCGACACCTTGAACCGTCATAAAGTTAGAGTCAAAGACAACATTTTTGTCTCCGTTGAGTTCAAATGTAATTCCTCCAGTTCCTGAAATGCTGTAAGCTGGATCGCTTTGCATGAAACTTCCCGATCGTGAGCATTGGGCATTAATTTGCAGTGCGCCAAATGTTGCGCATACGAACAATAGTAATTTTGTTTTCATAGTTAGCTTTTTTGTGAACGCATATTCTTAGGTTGAATCACGTTACGTAGTTTATAGTAAATAGTTTTTAAAAGCCTCGTATGGTTCTAAATCTTCCGCGTGGTCAATATCGTTTAATGTTTCTAGTAGATGAATGGTTTGCGTTTGTAAATCGTTTAGCGTGTCTGCTAATACAGTTTCTGTTCCCCAATTTTTAGATGAAAACGCTTTTTCATGTAGTGTTTTCATACCTAATAAATAGTATCCGCCATCTTGTGCTGGGCCAATTACAACGTCATTATTGTCTAAAGCTTTGATAGCTTCTTCAATATGTTTTGGTTGTAAGTCGTACAAGTCGCTTCCTATGATAATTACTTTTTGGTAGTTATGCTGGAAAGCATCTTTAAACGCATTTAACATACGTTCGCCTAGATCATTACCGAATTGCGCCTTCTTCTGATATGAATCATCGGGCCATATGTCGTTCTGTCGAATAGAAACCGAATACCATACACATTTATCCGTTTTTATTTTTTGAAGTACATTTTCAGTGTGTTCTAATAGTTTGATGTAGACTTCTAAAGCGGCTTTTTCGCCAATGCCTTTTGCTAAGCGCGTTTTCACTTTCCCAAGTTCAGGATTTCGTGTAAACGTCATGAGAAGCGTTGAATTGTTACCCATGTTTTGTTTATTGTGGATCTTTTTTAGATGTTTTCTTTTCGAAGATTTTGATACCTTTTTTGAGCCAAATGCTCCAATCTTCATTGAAGGTATGCACATTTTCGGTTTCGTTGCCTTTGTTGTCAATTACAGGATTGTCTTTGTTTTTCCATTCAAATATTCCACCGTAGAGATTGTACACATTGGTATATCCTGCTTTTTTGAGTTTTTCGGCAACATCTTCTGAGCGAATTCCTAAAGAACAGTAGACAATAATAGGTTTACTCTTGTCTTTTGGAAGTAGTTTTTTAATTTTTTTGAGTTTGAATTTGTCATAACCAACACAGATAGCATTTTCTATGTGACTGGTTTCAAATTCTATTTTTTCACGACTGTCAAGCAGTACAATGTTTTCTTTTTGGATTAATTCTTCTACTGTAATGTATGGAATGGATTCTTCATTTTCTTTTTGTAGTAGACTGTCGAGCGCGGTTTGTCCATTCGCGAAAGCGAAACTGAAAAGAATTATAAAGTATATTTTATTTTTCATTTTATGCAATGTTCTCTAAAGTTATCATCTTTTATTTTTGTTAAACTTTTACAGTATATGTTTATTTTTGTCTTGACACAAAAACGAACCAAAAAAGTCAAGACGATCTATAGGAAATTGCTGTGCAACATTTGCTCATGCACTACATTACATGCTTAAAACTTCGCTTTGCAATTCCGTTTTTCGCTCATTATTTCTGACGATCATCACTTTCAATTCTTACTTCACTAGGAAAAAAGTATTAGCTTTTTAGCAACTAGGTCACAGTTCCTTGGCAACTACTTCCTGCGCCAGCTGTGCAACCGTAGCAGTGTTGTGAGATGATGATATTTCGTTTGCTTAAATCTTCTTCGTTGTATTCTGAGATGTGTTGCGATTTTGTTGCTACTTTTAAATCGAGCATTTGATTGAAATCGCAATCGTATAGCCAACCGTCCCAACTTACCGAAATTGTATTGGTACACATTACATTGGCAACTGCACCCGGATTGAAAGCTTCTACCAACGAATACATGTAATCTTCATAGTTTTCGGAAGCGATTAGGTAATCTAAGAAACGACTTATTGGCAAGTTTGTGATGGCAAATAAGTTGTGAAATTGAATATTAAAATCATCCAATAATGCTTTTTTGAAATCTTTTTCCATTGCCATTTGATCGCCTGGCAAGAATGCTCCTGATGGATTGTAAACCAAGTCTAATCGTAAATCGCTATCGGGCATTCCGTACCCAACTGCGTTGAGTTCTTGTAATGCTTTGATTGATTTGTCAAAAACTCCGTCACCACGTTGTTTGTCTGTTTTTCCACGTGTCCAGTGTGGCATTGACGAAACAACATGCACGTTGTGTTTTTTGAAGAATTCAGGCAAATCGTAGTATTTTTTGTTTGCACGAATGATGGTTAAGTTCGATCGTACAATGAAATCTTTGACACCAACTTTGGAAGCTTCTTCTACAAACCAACGAAAATGTGGGTTCATTTCTGGCGCTCCGCCTGTAAGATCGAGCGTATGTGCGCCTGTTTTTTCAATGACATCCAAGCATTGTTGCATGGTTTCACGCGTCATGATTTCCTTTCTGTCTGGACCAGCATCTACATGACAATGTGAACACACCTGATTGCACATATACCCTACATTGATTTGTAATATTTCAATTTTTTTAGGTTTTAGGGGAAATTGATTTGTTTCTTTTATTTTGTTTGCAAACGTTGGTAATTCGCCACTTTGAAAGATTCCATTGGATAGAATTTCTAATTGTCGATTACTGTTTGCAAGTTCACTTTCTCTTTTTTTTAGGGACTTTGTCGCCATGTATCAATTTTTTTATGAAACTCAATTTTGAGTTTCGCTAATGAGGTTTTTATACCTTTTGTTTCAGTATATACGAAATCTATTTGCTTTTAGATTTCAATTAGTGAGAGATCCTGACCTTCGTCAAGATGAGTGACTTGTACAATTTTGCAAAGCAAAATTAACAATCTACTCACATCTCTAACTTATTTACTTTGTTCATCATTTGTACACCATGTACCAATGTTGCGCCACTTTTGATAGCGGCACCAACATGAATGGCTTCCATCATTTCTTCTTTGGTAATTCCGCGTTGCAAACCATCTGTTGTATAGGCGTCAATGCAGTATGGACATTGTTCTGTATGTGCTACTGCTAATGCAATTAGTGATTTTTCGCGTGGTGTTAGCGCGCCTTCTTCAAAGACTTTACCGTAATATTCAAAGAATTTATTTCCAAGTTCTTCACTCCATTCTGTGATGGCTCCGAATTTTTTTAAGTCTCTTGGATTGTAATATGATTTGTCCATTTTATGTGTGTTTGTAATTTGAGATTTGCTAAAATACGCAAAATCAAATGGTCTATGGTAAGACGTAGTTTTTTTAGAAACTTTACAAAGGAATAAAAGAAAATTACTGTTGCTTGAAAAAAGATCGCTACGCTGTTAGATACAAGAATAAAGACTAAATAGTAACTAACTGAAAAAAATAAGACTTATGATTTTCCTTTTATACTCTAGTGAGTTCGTCATAAATCCTAAATGAAGTTCAATGTAAACTTCTCAAAAGTGAGTTTCATTGAAGTAAAAATCCTAAGCATTACACTTAGGATTTTCTCAAATTCAATGATGTGATGTGTTCATTTGTATATGAATGACTACAACCTCAATTCAAGAACACATGTATTTTTCTTTGAATTTTGAATGTATAAAAGTACATGGTTCTATGTATCTAATCTTTAGGGAATACCATAGAATTATAAGGGAAAATAACCCTTGTTATGAAGTTTTGGTTGTAGGAACATGGTTTTTTTGGAAATTAAATAGCTTAAAATAGGAGCGATAGAGTTGTGCAATTTTTTTAATTGATATTTAACCGTAGTTCTGTGTAAGTGTATTATTGTGAGTGTGTTGATATTTATTGTTCTATTGTTGGTACTACCTTTAATTCGATGATTATGGCTTTTAGAATTATAAATTGCGCCCTTTTCTCCTTAAAATTGTTCAATTATAAATTTTAAAAATAAATTAAAAATGAAGAAAAAGAATTTAAAATTAAGCTTAGGAAAAAAAAGTATTTCTAACTTACATAGTTTAGAAATTACAGGAGGAATCTTAGATAACACAGCAGTAAGTCATTGCGAAACTAAATGTAAAATAGTGTGTAGCTCTGCTTGTCCTAATAACACTCTTATTACGTGTCCACCAAAACCTTCTGATATTTGCATTTCAGAAACACCATTATTATGCCCTTAATAGTATATTAATTATTGGTGAAAGTTTAGTAAATAAATTATCATTTATTTGAAAAAACCTCAACTTCTTTTATTAAAAGAAGTTGAGATTTTAAGGTATTATTTTTAAGGCACCAAAGCCGAAGGAATCATTATATCTGCCAAACGCAAGTAAAACATTCCTGTTCCTGACATTCCAAGCATGAGTCCTTGATTTTCTTGTTGCCCAATGGTTAATCCGCTAGGATCATTTACACCACTCGGAAATATGACGCCTGTTGCATCGTATTGTGCAATACCAAAGTCACCTGCTTTTTTTGCAATTTGCACATATTCAGGGATGTTTAGTAGTTGATGTCCGTATAGTAATATATCAGCGTTTCCAGCCAAACCATGACATAATGAAAAATTTGCTTGCGCGTTCGGATTTATTTCTTGAATCACCGCTCTTTTTGTGGTTTCTAAGGCAACTTTCGCTTCATGCAAAAAGTATTCATGCTTCGTCATTTCATACGCTTTTAGTTGCGCAATGGCAATTCCTGGCGCACCATGACACCACATGGTTCCGTAGTTTAAAGGTTTGTCGCCTTTGTATTCACGCAAGTCTGGCCAGTTTTGTGTTTGCTCATTAAACCACTTTTTTTCGTAGTTATATCCGCCCATAGCCGCGTGCCAATATTCTTCACTTTTGGTAGTTGCGTAAAGTTCCATTAATGCAGAGGCAATACCAGAAGCACCATGTGAATAGCCTGTTAAGGCATTTGTTTTGTCAACAGTCATCCAAGCACATGTGTCATCTTTTTTGATGGTTCTGTTTAGTAAAAATTGACCACATTTTTTTGCAATTTCTAAGCATTCATCATCTTGTTCTGCATAGTATAGTTTTAGTAATACTGAGATTGATCCTGCCGCTCCCGAAATGATATCTACTTCATGATTTGTAATTTCTTCATCTTTTACAGATTTTACATAGGCCAAGCCTTTTGCAGAAAGTTCATCGTTTCCTAGTTTTTTTCCAATATTCCATAAGGTATAACCAACACCAATTTTACCTGAGTAATAGCCAAAATTGTTTACTTTATCGCCTTCTAAGTTGAAGTCAATTGTTTTTAATGCACCGTTTAATGTGTGCAATATGATAGGATCTTGCGTTTTGTTGTATAATTCGGTAAGGAATAAAGCAATTCCTGTAAGTCCGCTGTATAAATCAATACTACAGGCTTTTACGGCGGTTTCGTAATTACCGCCAACGACAGTTACTTCATGACCTGCCCAGTTACACATATCTTTATACCAAATAGCTTCTTTTGCTAAATATTTGCCAATGTTGTGTGCTGTTTTTACATACATCTGTACCTCTAGTTTTGGAGTGGTTTCAATATTATTCATAAGTTGGGAACGTTGGCGTTAGTGTTGTGTGTTTGTTGAGGTGTAAGCGGTGTAATATCATTCCTTTTCTTGATAGAAAGCTAATTACATTATTGAGCGTTTCTTTTTTGTTTTTTTCTTTCTGAAAAGCATCAACAATCGCTTCTGCAATGGTTGACGATCTGCTCATTCCAAAACTTTGCCCTTTCCCAGGATCTTCCGCGTAGCCAACTCCTTTGAAAAGTTGTTTGGTAAACATCGGAATTTCGTCTACAAGATACGGTTCTAAATTTGGAATTACCGCATTTAGTATCATAGCTACAATTTGCACATGTTTTTTGCTGAGATATAAAACTGCAGAATCCGACCGGACGTATAATTCAGGATGATTTAAGCATTTAAATTGAAATGGAATTTTGTAATCGTTTAGTGTTGTTGTTAGTAAGTTGATTAGTGTTGTAGCACCTTCTGGAGTTACATTCCAGTAAATTCTTCCAAGTTCTACTTCTTGTGGGAATATTTCATTGCTGAATACATGATAGAATACGGGCTGAATGTTTCTGTTTTCTTTTTGACGTATGATATTTACTTTGGTGTTAATTGCCGCTTGTTTTTGTTGAGGATTTACAAATTGATAACCGTTTGGTTGCAACCAACGTAATTCACCATTTTTTTGAACATATGCGTTGCCCGTTGAAGCGTCCACGTTGTATATATTCCAATGATAATCGAATCCGTTGGTAGAAGCATTTTCTTTAGAAAGTTCTTCCATAAATGCTTCGCGTTCTCCTTTCGGAGGAATTTTGGATGAATGATCGCCATTTTTAATACCACAATAGAATTTTGCATAAATGGTATTTGTTAAGGCATTTACCAGATTGATTCGTTGTTGTTGAGAATCAACGGTAGCATTACTTCCAAACGATTTAAAATCTTCTGCAAATGTTTGATACGGCATTTGATTTTTCACGTATTCTTCTTCTCCATTTACTTTATAAGTGCTGAGTGAAGTAATTTCTATAGCTTCGGTAATTTCTTTTATTTGCTGTGTGTATATGGTATCTTTCATCGTCTTAGTCTATTAAATTCCATTGTTTAGCAATTCCTTCTGCATTTCCTAAAATGTGATTGCAAAATTGTAATATTCGAACTGAATTTGGATGTAATTGTTTTTGTGCTACATTATTTTCAAAAGCAGTTTGAATCATTCGAATTGACATGTATGAAAGTGATTTTAATAGTTTCTTTTTAGATTCAGCAGGTGTAAATTCTTGCTTTTCGGCATACGTGTTCCAAAGTAGTTTTACAACTGGCGTAATACTTTCTACGGATAAAAATTCGTTTCCTTGTATTTGTTGATGTTGTTGTATATTTTGATTGTTGAAACTTAAAACCCACGCACTAAAGTATGATTGAAAAACACCTGCAACATCCCATAACGGATCGCCTAAATCGGCAATTTCCCAATCGACTAGTTTTACATCTTCATTGTTTGGCATTACAATAAAATTCATCCACTTAATATCTCCATGAATTAAGCTAGTTGTTTCCCATTGTGCCGCTACTTTTTCTATTTTTTGAACTAAGTCTTGATGTTTGTGAATTTCGGAAATAACCGTATTTGTAATACCATTTGGATTCGCATTTAAGAGTTGTCCTGTGTTTAAAACCCAAGGGATTTGTTTGCTGAAAAACTGAAGAGAACTATTGTCTTTAATTTTTTCTGTAATATCAAAATGGAATGAAGCTAAAATATGCCCCATTTTTACTGCATGTTCTTTTGATAATTTTTTATCTCGGTACGTTACTTCATGCACATTTTTTGTGTTAGCAAAATACTCAGTAACTAAGATATTATGATATGGATCATATCCGTAATAATCTGGAATATGATTTGCTGTTTCTTTATATAAATCTGATTGATGAATTAAATAATGACTTGTTGCATCTTTCTGCATTAAATAACTATTTGTGGAGTCTTGCGCGACTAGTTGCTTAACAAATAATCCGTGTGCTTGTTGTTGAATCTTAAATATAGAATTTCTGCTTTGTGTTTGAGTAAGCAAATAATCTCCAGACATAAAAGAAGATGGCTCTAAAAAACCTTTGTCTAGTAGATAATGAGTAATATTTTTCTTTGTTAAGCGCATAAAAGTAATTTTTTTGAGTTTTTTGAAAGCTGCCTGCAAAATTACAGACAGCTTTATATAAAAAATAACTGTATCTATTTAAGATAAGTTAGTATTAACATACTGGCCATGCTCCTGTACAACTACGTGTTGGAATACAGTCAGCAACTGGAATACTATGGATTTGTGCTTGCGCATTTCCTCCACCATCGCATCCTATTTGCGTACATAATGTAGCAGCAGTTCTTGAAGGCTGATTACATCCTTCGTAACCAGTACATCCTAAAAGGTGTGTTGGTCCACCACACATACTTGGTTGTGTACAAAGCGTAGCGGCAGTTCCGTGCTCTCCACATCCTGGGTATGCTGTATGTCCAAGCGTTTGTGCTTGTGCATCTCCATCAGGACACATACTTGGTTGTGTGCAAAGTGTAGCAGCAGTTCCGTGCTCTCCACATCCTAAGTAAGCTGTATGCCCAAGCGTTTGTGCTTGTGCATCATTTTGCTCACATCCTTCGTAACCTGTTGGTCCTACAACTGTACATCCTGGATATGCAGTTTCTCCAACACAATGACCTGGTTGTGTGCATCCTTGTGTTCCTGTTGGTCCAACGTTTTGTGCTTGTGCATTACATGCAATTGATGTAGCGCAAATCATAGAAGGTGGCGGAACAGTTTGTGCATGTGCTCCTGGACATGCTATTAATGTTGGGCAAATTTCCGTAGGGAATATCGTTTGTGCTTGTGCAGTACCAGTTGGTTGTGGGCAAACCGTAGCAGGTGGTGTTCCTGTTGGTGTAAGACATCCTTGGTATCCTGTGCAGCCTATAGGATATGTTGGTTGCGGACAAACTGTAGCTGGTGGTGTACCAGTAGGAGGAATACAACCATGCCATCCTGTAATTCCAACATTTTGCGCTTGTGCATTTCCACCTGGAGGACAAGGGATTGTTGGACAAGGTGTAATTGCCGTACATCCAACTGTGTGAGGTACACATGCAGGAGGCAATGTTGGCGGTAAAATAGTTTGTGCTTGTGCATTTCCACCTGGAGGACACGGTAATGTCGGACAAGGTGTAATTGCCGTACATCCAACTGTGTGAGGTACACACGCTGGAGGTAATGTTGGTGGTAAAATAGTTTGTGGTTGTGTACATCCTTGCGTACCTGTAGGTCCTAAACAGTGACCAGGTTGCGTACAACCTTGCGTTCCTGTTGGTCCAATTAAACAATGAGGAGGCATTGTACATCCTTGTGTTCCTGTTGGTCCGACACAGTGACCTGGTTGTGTACAACCTTGTGTTCCAGTAGGTCCAATTAAACAATGAGGAGGCATTGTGCACCCTTGTGTTCCTGTTGGTCCCAAAATAGTTTGTGGTTGTGTGCACCCTTGTGTTCCAGTTGGTCCGTAACAATGTCCAGGTTGCGTACAACCTTGTGTTCCTGTGGGGCCAACATTTTGTGCATGTGCTCCTCCGCCATTACCGCAAGTTAGGGTAATAGGAGGTATTCCACATCCTTGAAAAAATGTAAACATAATAATTAAATTTAAAGGTTAATAATATGATTTTTAAACACTTAAAAGTGTTTGGTGTTCATTCAGATGTGTTCAGCTCTTAGTTACCGCAATTACCGCATCCACAAATAGAAGCTTGTACTCCTTGTGGTTTTGTAACTGTGTTCCCTTGTGCAGTATTTGCATATTGCTGATAAATGTCTCCTTGAAAGAATTGTTCTGCATCTTGTTGTGCTTGTTGTGTATTTTCTTGCAGATAACTAGAAGCATTTTTTATCCAGATGATGGTTCCGCCAATAGCGCTATGCGTTTTGGTAATGTTTACATCATGTATGATATCTTCATCTTTGATTACTACTGAAGTTTTTAGTAATGTATCTAAGTAGAATGTGATATTATCTTCCTCTGGACCTTCAGCAACAAAACCATATACCATTATTACATCTTCTGTTTTTTTTCCATCAATGATTAAGCGTTTAGGAAGTTCATCCAATGCTAATTTTTTTGCCATGATTGTATGTTTTTTTTAGTATCGTTAACTATGTAGTTTAGTCTAAAGCGTTGATAGCTTCCATTAACTTTTTCCCATCAGGAGATCCTAAACCTGTACAAGGATTCCAACCTTCCGAAGCCAGATATAAGTTGTTGTTCCCTTCAGTGATTTGATGAAACGCTTCTGAATTCATTAATGCATATAGATGCTGATTGATAAACCCTAATCTATAACCTAAGTTTTGATTCATACGAGCAATTAGTGCTGCCCATAATGGTGTTGCCAAACTTGTACCGCCAATTTTTGCCCAATTTCCTTCAAAGAGAATAGCATAGCCTGTAGCGTCCGCGGCATTTGCGGCAACATCAGGAATACCTGTTCCGCCAGCTTTGTGGTATGGTTCAAATTGTGGATATCTTTCTAAGTATTGTTGAATTGCTTTAGCTTGATATCCTGCTTCAGCAACTCGTTGACTAAAACCACCACCAGTTCCTATTTGCGCTTGTCGTGTAGATTCATTCCAAACAGTTTCAGCAATGATTCGTTCTTCATAAATTTCAAGCTTTGTTCCGCCACAACCTAGCACGTGTTTAAAGTTTACAGGAACATTTACATTTGCATATGTTTTGTTGTTGAAAGCACCATTGTCGCCAGAAGCTCCAAGAACCGTAATTCCTTTTAAAGCCGCTTCATAAAAAACGTTGTTTAGTTCTAAAATTTCTTGTTGAGAATATCCTAATTCTGATCCTGCCCAACTGATAGAAATTACAGTTAGATTGTTTTTAGTATCGGCTAAAGCAGTTTTCATAGCGCTTAATATGCTCGTTCCATAATACACTACCAATTTTGCTTTTGGAACTAATACTCCTAATACTTGAATGTCTGCGGTAACTTCTACATTATCGTTAATTGGTGTTGTAGCAGGCTTGCCAACCACTTGAATTTCTGGAACTTCTAAATCATATGTTTCAAAGTAGGTTTCTAAGTCACTTTGTTCAAATTTCCCACCTAATTCTATAATTCCAATTGTTTGTTTTGCTCCATCACCTTCTGGAAAGTTATAAGCGTCTGCAATTTCAATGGCACTATGTCCGTGTGCAGATTCTTGAATTGGAACTGTATATCCGTTACCAACTCTTTTTTCTGTATTATTTTTTACAAAACCTGTTTTCTGAGCTGGATTTACAATGTCTTCTGCACTAGCACTTTCTTGTTTTTCTTCTCCTTCTTCTTGTTCTTCTTGTTCTTTGGCATCAAGATGAATATCTCCTTGTTCGCTTAAAAATTTTAAGGCTTCAATGCTTGTAGCGCTTTCTTCATCAGAAATATCATCAGAATTTATTCTAATAGTAATTTCACGTGCTGTTTTATCGAATGCTACATCCCAATTTTGAGCTTTGGCATATTCAATGATTTCGTCTGCACGATTTTTATCTGGAGCAAATATTTTAGAGTGCGAAGTATTTGATAGGTATTTACGATCTTTAGGATGTTTATCGATTGCATTGTCGATCATTCCTTGTTGTCGTTTTGTAATTTCATTGATTGGAACGTATACTTTAATTTCTAATACGTCAGTTGGTGTGGTGTTTTCTTGAGAAGCTTCCATAAAAAATGATAAGGTTGGTTATAGTTTCTCAAAGTTGCAAATTAGATGTTGAGTATAGATACGTACTTACACTTGATTTTAAGATTGAGTATTATCACTTTTCAGCCCGTAATAAATACCTAATAACTTTTTTATGACGGTTTTTTATTTTGATTATCAGGTGTTTACGGTAAATCTGGTTGTGTGTGTTGTATAAAAGCTAAAGAAGAAAGTAGTACGTGGTAAAAATATTTTATTGAGTTTTAAAAAGATACTTTTAGAATGTGTAAGATGCTACAATTTTTATCAAATTATAAAAAGAAAAGTTCCAACATCTTTAAAATTTTAAAAATGAAGGAACTCGTCAGTTTAAGAAAATTAATAAACAGATTTTAGAAGCATATATACTACAATATTTAGCGGTGATTTAGGCTGTGTAAGTACGTCGAAGGATTTATTCCTGTATGTTTTTTAAACGCTTTAGAGAATACTTCTGTACTTGTAAACCCTAACTTTTTCGCCAGTGCTTTTACAGTATATGTTTTTAATTCGTCATTTTTTTGCAATTCTTTCAAAAGATATTTTATGCGTAAATCATTGATATATGAACTAAAATTTTTCTCGTAATGAATATTGATAATCTTAGATAAATATTTCGGATTTGTTTGTGATTTTCTTGCTAAAGTATGTAATGATACTTGCTTTAAAAACTCTTGATTTTTCTCGAAATTAGAGAGCTTATCCATAACATTTAGTACAATAACTTCATTAATGTCAAGTGTATTTTTTTTGAATTCTTCGTGTTCTTTTTTTAAAATATTTTGAAAAAAATACATTAATTTTTTTAGTAAACGTAACATTTTGTAATTGGTAAAAGTGTATTAAAAATTTAAAAAGTCTCAAAACCGTTTTGGTAGAACGGTAATGAGACTTGGGTTAAAAACATAGTGATTATGTATCTTAAATATCTATTTGTTGACTGAAAAAATATCCTTCAATTGTTTTACAACACCGCCGTTTCCAGCAACTGTAATCTCACCGATTTTATCTGCGATTTTTTCCACATATTCCATTTCTTTCAACTGATATAACATTTCGTTTTCTTCCATCAATTTTGCCGTATTTAACAAGCTTCTTGTCGAAGCAGTTTCTTCACGACGTGTAATGATGTTTGCCTGTGCTTTTTTCTGTGCAATTAATACCTGATTCATGATATCTTTCATTTCTCCAGTTAAAATCACATCACGAATTCCGCAATACAAAACTTTAATTCCTAAAGTCTCAACTGTATCTTTGATGTTTTCAAATACAGCATTGGCAATGTTTTCTTTTCTGTCTAACAATTCATCCAATGTGTAATTTCCAACAAACGTTCTCAACTTTAATTGCATGGCAATGTATAATTGCTTTTCAAAGTCTTTGTTGTCTAAAATTGCTTTTTTCACATCTATAACTTTGTACTGCGTGTAAAAGTTAATACGAATTGCCGCTTTATCTTTCGTTAACAATTCCTGACCAGAAATTTCCAATTGCAATTGTCGCATATCTACTTTTGAAATTTTGATATTTGTTGCATTTCGCCAAAAACGATACATTCCTGAATTTAAAATTTTCTCAAACTTGTCATCAATCAATAAAATTGCTTTTTCGTATTCCAAAACTTCAAATGCTTTTATATAACTTGTCAACCTGTAGTTGCCCAACAAATTCATGTCTTTAATTTCAGTAATTTCAATTTTACTCAAGTCAATTCGTGTAAAAGTGCGTTCAACCAAGCCTTTCCAATACAAGTGTTGTCCAGCTTCTAAAACCACTCTAAAATTGCCTTTTTCAAATAGCAATACAAGTTCATCATCCTTAATATCAATTACTTCTAACATATTTGCCAATGTTACATCTTGCAATAAAATTTCACTAGCAATTGGAGCGTGAAACTTTTCAGTAAGATTATACACGGTTACATGCTGACTAAATTTTAGCCAATACGTTCCTTCAGTAATTACTTTTTGGTAGTTTCCGTTTTTAAAAACCAAACCTACATTTCCTGTGTTAATTCGTACTCGTTTCATTTTTCTAGGTACTTTATTATTGCCAATTTTGGCGGTTTTACTTTTCTTTTTTGATAAAAAACGATACGTATCAATCATTTCTCCTTCGCGGAAATAGAGATGTTTACAGAGATTACTTAGTTATTTTTTGAGAATGGAATCGCGCCAAGCAAAGTACTTTTACAAGTATTTTTTTTAGATTGATTTGATTTTCAAGAAATGCTAATTTCTAGCTATAAACCTTCAGTATGTCAAGGCGATGTTGAAATTGCTATTGATTTCAATGTGAAATGTTAGCCGATTGATACTCCATCGTTTTTATAAAACAGTTTTTAAGACTGTGATCTTTTTTTAGAAGAGATCAAACTTCGGGCGGTTTCCCGCGACTACATTAAAAGTGTAGTGCTCTGCCACTGAGCTACAAAAGCCAAGGACTTGCATCCAAGCTAATGATCGGATTCGAACCGATGACAACCAAAAACGTCGTTCTAACCTGACTGAACTATCTCTTGCGAGAATGGGAATCGAACCCATGACCTACGTTGACCGTGGTGGACTATTATTTGGCTAATAACCCGAAGCCTCCAAGTCGAGTTGCATATAAAAACATGATACAAACTTTGCAACGTTTTATACAATGGTGCTATACAGAAACACGCAACAAGACTCGCTTGATATTTTCTATTCGTTATACGAATGTGATTTTTTTGTTTGATGTAATTTTTTGTAATCATTTGTATTGTTGAATCTATTTCTTCAATTCGATTACAAATATTTTACACAACTGCGCATTCATTTTGCGTAGTTAAAATCTATTTTTTCTGATACTATATTTTGAACACTAAGCATCTTAGATCATAATATGTTACCAGTGATTTACTAATTGTAGAATGGCAAGGAGTTAACTTGCATCTTTGAGATATAAACTCACTATTTTAAAAATTAAACTACATTCTTTTTTTGGAATAAATAGGTTTCGATGAATTCATAAACTCATTTCAAACCAGCGCATTGACCAACTTTGCTATTATTCCCTTTTGGGTGACTTCGGGGTTAGTTCACGTACTATTTATTTGATAATTTGGAGTTCATGAATACTAAAGTATTTCGAACCCTGTTCTTCTCATTCACAGTGAGGCGTTTTACCACTAAACTAAAGACACCATTTTGTAGTGATAGAAAGAATCGAACTTTCATCTGCCAATGTATCAGATTGACGCTTTACCAATTAAGCTATATCACTATTTTAGTGGCGATAGAAAGATTTGAACTTTCAACTTCTGGCTTATGAGACCAGTGCTTTACCAATTAAGCTATATCGCTATAGTAGATCTGAGAGGAATCGAATACTGAATCAAGTTCAGCACAGGCTCTCTTCTCCGAGAATCAAAATCTCGTGTGCTAGCCGTTACACAACAGATCAATTTTGTAAGTCTAATAGGATTCGAACCTATACTTTCAGCTTCGTAGGCTAAAGTGCTATCCATTACACCATAAACTTGTTGCACTCCTTTCAAGATTGCGTTTTGTACAGGAAGAGAGATTCGAACTCTCAAAATACTGCTTCTAAGACAGCCGCGTATGCCAGTTCCGCCATTCCTGTATGTTGTACTCCGTGAGAGAATCGAACTCTCATTAGCTGCTCGAAAGGCAGGTGTCCTAGCCGTTAGACGAACGGAGCATTTTAATTATGTACTAGAAACTTCATAGCTTCTATTCTCAATTTTGCAGTACCGACGGGATTCGAACCCGCAACTTCTCGAGAGACAGTCGAGCACGCTACCGTTGCGTTACGATACTATTTTGTATAGCTACTAAGACTCGAACTTAGACTAAGAGATTAGAAATCTCTGGTGCTATCCAATTACACCATAGCTATATTTTGTGGAAGTAGTAGGATTCGAACCTACATGCTTTAAAAGACCTGATTTACAGTCAGGCGAGCCACCAGTTGCTCAATACTTCCAGATTTTGTTTCGTTGAATTCACAAGCTTATTTTAAAATTGTAATTAACACTATTTGCTCTTCTAAAATATCAAACACAAAAAAAGCATCTCTTTTTTCGGGAGATGCTTTTATAAAGTTTATATATCGTTACAATCATTGCAACGTATCTTTATAATACTCCCGTTTTTTCATATACATAATATCTCCTTTCTGTTCTAGTATAAACAGTCTGCAACTTTCCAGCGATCGGAGAATACTTGCAAAGGCGGATATGTGATGTATTGTTGTATGATTCATGATATATTTTTTATGATGTCGTTTTTTGTTTTTGACGTTGCAAATATGTAAACGATTTTTTGATTACACAACTATTTTTTAAATTTATTTTATTGATAATCAGGTGTTTATGTTTAAATTTAAGCATGAGAATTCCTGTCCGTTTGTTAACGGATACTGAACTTTTTGACAACTGTCTGTCTCTCAATTGTTTTTTGTTTCAATGCGTATTATTTTCTATTTGATTATGCGATAAACATTTTTTAATTTTTTTTCATAAAAAAAGCGCCCAATTTCTTGGACGCTTGTTGTTTGTATAGTTTTTGAGTTATTTCATATTAAAATTTACTTATAAAAATGTACATAAAGCGTCCTGTTTCGCCAAAATGGTTCAACCATTCCGCGATTTCTGTCTTGACTTTTCAGGCAAATAGAGGTTATATGTATGTGATATCTTGTCATTAGTGTGGCAAATATGTAATTTTTATAAGGTTTCTTCCAAATTTTATAGTTTATTTATACTGAGTCTAATTGATTCTATACTAAAAAATGAGATACTAATTAGTCAATTTCATTTTCTGATTCAATTTTTTGAAAAACAGAACGAAAACTATCATTCTTTAGTAAATTATCAATAACATCTTTTATGGTTGTAATGTTTAAATTATCAATCAGTATCATATCAGTTGCCCAAAAATAGTTACCATATAATTCTTCTCCTATCTTTTTATTTTTTTGTCTTAGTGTTTCAATATTTTTGTAGGTAAAGAAGGTAGCTATGTATTGATCTCCATTAGTAAATTTCACAAAAACATCTTCATTGCCATCAAAAATATCTTCGCTTTCAGTAATTCTGATGATTTCGTAAAGCATAACTTAGTTACATTTTTTAAAATAAGCAACAGTAGGCGAGAATCGAACCCGCACTTCCTGCGTGACAGGCAGGCACTCTTCCAGTTGAGCTACTACCGTTGCCGTTTTTTACAAAGATTGAGCAAGACTTGAACTCGCACCTCCAGAGATGATCTAGGTATTCTTCCAATTAAACTATCAATCTTTGCTGTATCAATATGTTTTTATGTCACTTTTACCAATCTACAACAGCGTAGTTTTTTAATAACTTTCCTGTAAATATAGTATTGTTTTTTTCGTTTTCATAAATAGGATGTACAATTCTCGCCGCGCCATCTACAGGATCTAATGGCGGAATGTATCCTTTTTGAAATTGTGTTTTACGTAAAGATTCACGTGCGCCCGTAGAAACCCAACCAACATCGACAGCATTCATGTAAATATGATCTTCTTCAAAAGCCATTGCTGAAGTTCGTGTCATCATGTTTAAAGCCGCTTTGGTCATGTTTGTATGTGGATGATACATCGTTTTGTTATTGTAACTAAATTGTCCTTCTGAAGAAGTTACGTTGATAATGTGTTTTCTTTTAAAGGTTGAATTCTTCAATAAAGGCAGCAATTCTTTGATTAAGAAATACGGAGAAATTTGATTGATTAAGTTGACTTCAATTAACTCCTGCATTGAGATTTCTTCCAACGTAGCATTCCAACTATTTTTAGACCGATTGTCAATTGGTTGTCCAAATCGATTGAGTTCTAAAAAGTTTTTTTCTATATGATTTTCCAATAATTTTACATTTGCTACAGGCGTTTCATTCGCGATCAAATGTTTTATTTCTGAAAAATCATTTAGTAATTGTTGTTCTTTTGTAAGTAATGGCGTGTAATATTGATCTGTATATTTTATGGTTTGCGCTGCGTTATTGATGAGAATATCCAGCGTTTCATGGTTGCTTTTGTAATAATGAATGAAGTTTTCAACCGATTTTAAATTTCGTAAATCTAGTCCGTACACCACTAAATTAGCTGCCCAAGATTCATAATCTTCTTCTTGACGAAATTGATCTAATGCATTTGCAGGAAAACGTGTTGTTACCGTCAAATTTGCATTGGAACGTAGCATTTTTAGTGCAGTTGCGTATCCAATTTTTACACGTCCGCCAGTTAAAATGATGTTTCTATTTGAGAAATCGAGATTTTTGAAACGATTTTCATAGTTTATTTCCGCGCAAGACGGACATAACCGATTGTAGAACGAATGTGCAAGTTTGTATGAAGCGTTACAGCAATAACAATTTTTGGGAACATTTAGTTTTGTAAAGGATTGTTGTGCTTTTTTTTCGTCCTGATAAATTGTTGTGTTTTGCAATGCATTTTTAGAAATTTCACTGTTCAAGATAGTTTCTAAATCGGCTATTTTTTTTGTGGAATAACTATCTTTTCGATTCAATTTTTTAGCTTTTTTATGAATCTTCGTAATCAGCGTTCCAAACTGTTTGTTGTCTGGATTCTCCAACGGATTTTCTTTCAGCGCATGCAAAACCTTTAGGCACGTTTCCCATTCTTGTTGCGAAAAATTATAGATCTGTTCATGTTCTGTCATAATCGTAATTTTCAAAAGGTTCTAAAAATCCAATGAG
Source organism: Kordia sp. (assembly GCF_965283645.1). GTDB lineage: Bacteria > Bacteroidota > Bacteroidia > Flavobacteriales > Flavobacteriaceae > Kordia. Next base: position 3,942,245 of record NZ_CBDIPG010000001.1, read on the forward strand.
TTCTAAGTTCTCTTTTTTCCAACGAATTCCGTGTCCACTTTCAATACGAATTTCGTATACAATTTCGTGTTTGTAATGTGTAAATATATTCCACCAAGTTTTATGTTTAAGCATATGTTTGATGAGTTTTTGCACGTTTTCTTCTTTTTCTTGCGTATTTCCTTTAATGGTTCCCCAAAAATTATCAGAAGAACGTTGCGCATGTTTTTCCCAAGCACGTACAGCTTTCGAAATTTGATTGTTATACGGTTCAAAACTACTTTTCATCAAGTCCTTCCGTAATGGTGGAATTGCTTGTTCATCTTGTAAACTTGCTGAGGTTAATCGCTGTCCAGATAAAATTAATACATGTGCAAAAGGCGTTTGCTTCAATGCAGTAGCAAACGCCTTTCGCGTGATTACGTTCCATTCAAAATTGTATTTTTTGATGGTATGAAACTGTGTTTTAAAGATTGAAAATACTTCCTGAATATCGGGAATGATTTCTTCTTCAAAATGTGGTTTTCCGTGAATTTTAGTAACATCGTTTCGATACAACGCATACACATTTCGCGAAAGCAAAGACAAATGCTCGTTTTGTAAAAACACGCCATATTGCGCTTTCCAATCTTCCGAAAGGAAATTTTTGATAGAATATGCGATGTCTAATAATGCGTTCACTTTTTTGTTTTATAAAATTCGGTTCTGATGTGAATTAATAATTCGTTAATCGGTTCTAAGTTTGGACGTTCTGGTAAATTAGAATTCATGTACAAAGTTTCCAATGCTGTTTTTAATTCCGTTGCCCAGGTGACCAATTCGTCATATTCAAATTTACCATGTTTTATGTCTAATAAAAATTCGCGATCTGGACGTTTTACATGAATGGTGTTTTCTGTAGCAATTTCTTTCGCCATGCGTAACAAACGAAAGGTATGCATCATGTTTTTGGAATCGTAATTTTTCCCATGTGAAATGGTAGTTTTGTAACGCTCATCATTTCGTTTTTCAACCCAATTCCAGTATTCCTTATATTTTTTACAATAGGAAGAATAACTGTCTTTATTGAAAAATAATAATCCAATTGATTTTTCCCCTTTCGGGATAGAACTCAGTGCTAATTCATTCGCGTTTTCACTTTTCATAATTCCTTTGTAAGGAATATTTTCGTTGTGATATAGATTGCAACAGTCTTTTAAATGCGGAATATTTGTGATGCCACAATGTTTTTGTTTGATGTTTTTTTCAGCTAAAAACGTTTGCAACGGAATTGAAGTTCCATTTTCATAGATATAACAAAAATCCACCACAAATTTGCGTTCTTTTTCCATCGGATTCACGATTTTCTTCTCCAATCCACGCGCTTTTTTGATTTGTGTAAACGCGTAATTTGCAAACGACTTTTCGCATTGTTTGGATAGAAATGTTTCTAGTTTGATTTGATCAAATAGTGGATTTTTTTGTAAGATGCAATCTTCTGAAACATTTAATAATTCAAGAATATTTGGATTATTTTTTGTGCACAACGAGATGAATTTCTGCAATTCATAATATACAGTATCATTTGTTTCATCATTAATCTGATCAATATACTCCAACGAATAATACATCGATTTTGGCAATACAAAAACACCTCGAATATCCGTATCGGAAGTCGGCGTATCTAATCCGTATGCGCGACTTCCGCTGATACATTCAAATATAATATATCCAGATTTTTTGAGTTCTGAAAGTGTCATTGTATTGTTTTTAAAAATAATGCATTAAAATTATCAGGATTTGATTTTGCGTTTTTCAAGTCTTTTCGAACTTCATTGTTTTCAGCAACAATTCGTTTTACCAAATCGATCAAACGGATATCAACAGGTTCATCACTTTTTTCAATATGTTTACTTTTTAGCAGAATTAATTCATCCAAAAGCAAGCAAGAATCTGTATCTAAAAGTGAATACAATTCTTTAAATGCTACTGGCGGAATTGTCTTTTTTTTGTAAATCCAATTGGCACACAACGCAGTTCTAATCGCATAGAAATAACTTTTTAACGTCATTTCACTTGAACCTAGAGTTTCTTCAAAATTTTTATTCATACTATGATAATGAAAGAAGCCCGCAACAGGATTAAAGTTGTCAATTGCAACGGCTTTCATTTCTTCTAAGAACGTTCCAGAACTTCGGTACACAATAGGAGAGAAGAGCCAACCGAGCAAAGATGCATTCGATTTTGAAAGCAATTTTAGTGCTTTTCGAATGTCCCAACCTGAACCGTCCAATTCGTCTTCCGTGATAAATTGAATTGTATCTTTTTGTTCCCAAAGATTCAAATACCACTCGGTCTTGTGTTTGTACACAAAGCGGATGTCATAATCGGAATCTGGCGAAGCAAAGCCCCAAGCTCTGCTTCCTGATTCGACAGCGAATAAGATTTCGATATTTTTATCGTGTTCTATTTCGTTGAGTTTTTCTAAGATTCTTGTTTCCATTGTTTTTTTCTTTGACTTTTCCAGTTTCGTTTTGGAATTGTACAATTGATTGTTTCATAACCGTGCGGAAAGCACCAGCTGCAACCTGATTCTTCACCTAAATAAATTCTAGAAATTTTTGTTCCAGATATTTTTTTAGGAAAATCGATTAGTTCATGATCAGTAAGACCAAAAGCCTTTTTGAAGCGATTAAATCTTTTCATTTTGTTTTAAGTTATTTGTTAAATACTTAAAACAGTGAACCTTTTTTAGTTTGCATGATTATAAAATTTATTTTTTCATTTCTGAGAACAAAGATGAAATATAACTACGCAATTTTTTTACGTAGTAAATTCTTTCTACATTAAAATTATATTTAATTCATATTGTGTTGTTCGTTTTCTTTGCTCGCCCAAAGAAAAGAACCAAAAGAAAGGGCGCTTTTCCAGAGGTATTTTTAATTTTTCTTTTAGAGAAAAATTAAAACCGCATGAGTTTTTCTAATTTTTCTCCAAGGCTTCAAAAAATTTTAACGCAGATCTATTACTATTCTGCATAAAAGATTTTCTCACTGTTGTTTAATTAATGTTGTCACTTTCCACTACATTTTTCTGTGGAATTTCTACATCTACAATATGTCTTACCATATTGCACCAAGAGTTTGAATTGTCTAAAATCCAGGCATCTGAACTGATGGAAATGTTTCCGCTTTCAGCAATTAATTTATCAGGATTGTTATCTAAACTAATTTCCCAATTGTAATTGTGTTCGTCTGCAATTTCTCGTAATATTGTTTTTAAACGACCACTATTGGAAACCGGTTTGTCAAATATCCAGATTGCTTTTTTGATTTTATGTTTTTGCAAGAAATCAGCAATTAAATGAATGGCTTTGTCTGTTTGTTTTACTTTTTTGTAGGTTCCGTGAACACTTGATAAATCGCGATAGCAACCATCTAATCCTTTGAATAGAAACGCACCAGATAAGGCACTTTCTAGCATAATTAATACATTGAAACCATCTAGCATGACTTCTTTTTGAGCCAATTGATTTGGTTGTAAACAGCGTTCTGCACGTTTTGTGAGTTTGCCAGAAGCTTCACTCATTCCTTGTACAGCGCGTTGTTGACGATTGTTGAGTTTGTAACGATTTCCAACTAATTGTAATGATGATTTTTCAGAGAATCCTCTACTTAGTAAATACGATTGATCTTTAATGGCTTCTCGCATTTTGGATTGCATTTTTGGATCGCCGAATAAACGATCGTCACTTCCTTCTTTTCCTCTGCTTCGTGTTGCCATGATGCGTTATTTTTTCTTTTTGATCTTCAAAAACATTACTCCAGTAGAGATTAAGAGTCCTATTCCAATTAATAGCGTAAAAAAGCCATAATATCTGGTGTTGTTTTCATTGCTTAGAATTACAATGCTGTATGTAGTGAGTATGATTCCAATGATTAATGTTGGAAGTAGTTTTTTCTTCATCACTTTTTTGGAAGCGACTTCAGAAGCTTTCATTATCTCTTTGATTTCATGATCTGTAAAACCATTTTCTTTCAGGAAACGTTTTACTTTCGATTTAGATTCTAAGTTCGCAAGTTCATTGATAGCTTGATTAATTATTACTTCTCTTTGCTTACTTTTGATCGGTTCTTTATGTTTGATTATCTGTAAAGAAGTTTGCAAAAAATCAGTCCATTTTTGATGCTGTTTGTAGAGATTGTATTTTTCGACAACTGCACGTGCACATTTTTTTATATTGAAATATACATCTTCTTCTTTCGTTTTTACCAAATCATCTTTTATGTATGATAATTCTTCTTTTAGTTTGTGAAAGTCATATACAATGTGATATTTATTTTCACTGTCAATATATGTTTTAGCTAAACTTGTTGCGTAACTAAAAGCAATTTTTTGGTCTGTTGTTGAAACGATATTGATACAATCTTGGTAAATTTTGAGACTTATCAATTCTTCTTTCGTTGTGTATTTTGAGATGACTTCAATTAACCTTTTTTTATAGTCTTGCTCATTGTAATTTACAAGAGTTAAATCGTGCAATAATGAATCTGAATCTACTCCATATACATCAACCAATACTTGAATGTCTTTTTCAAAATCTACTTTAGTTATGTTGTCAAAAAGTAATTTGTAAACTTTGTTTTTCAGATTTTTTTGATTCATTATTGTATGATTTAAGATTTTATTTTGATTCTCTTGGGAATTATTAAATAGTATCAATTAAGATATATAAACTTTCTAGTTTTAAATTTAACTCTTCTGAGAATTCATGATTTTCTTCCCAAAAAATACGTTCTAAACTATTTTTCACTTTTTCTTTTAAAGTATCACGTTCTAACCAAGATAGAAACTCTTTACTATTGTTTTCATTAAAGAAAGCATTCGTTTTTAGCATATCATAACTTCCGTATGATACATCTATTAAATGTGATAGGCTTTTCGGAGAAAAATTGTCTTCCCATTTTTGTAATAAGCTATTTTTATCTACTGGAAAATCATATAAACACAAATATATTCCTCCAATATCTTCATTAAAAGGCAGTTCTTTATTTGTTAGACAATATATCCAATAGTTAGTTACAAATCTTTCGAAGAAATCAATTTCTACGTTATTCCAACTTTCTTTAGGAAGCATTTTTATACGTTGAAAAAATAATTCAGTCGAATGATGTATTTCTTCTTCATTTATGAATAGCGACAACATTACAGGCAAGAAATGCTTCAATTCATAACTTGTTTCTAATGTGTAACCACTTTTTGCCGTATTGTTATATTCGTATATGTCTTTACATACCAGATTTTCCCTGTTTTCATTCATCAATCGGATACTTTGTGCTTCAGACATGCAACATGTAAGACAAGCATCAAGAGTTGACAAAGGATTTTGTGCAGGGAAAATAGAATATGCTTCTTTTATTAAGTCTTGAAATTTAGAATTCATTATTGTAATACTTATGCTCTTTTATATGGTAGTTTTTCTAAACTTTTAATCGAACTCTCAATCAATTTATAAAAACTATACGGATTGTTGTTCCTTTTGACTAATTGCTTGAAAGCTTTATCAAGATTTTTATAAATTAAATTTTTACCATCAATTTTCACCAAACTAGGAAGTGATGTTTTGACACAATCTTTACTCAAATAATCACCAAAATCATTTTTTAACTTTCCATCTGTTATTTTGATACACGCAATAGGTTTGTCATGCTTTTTAAAATAATTGTCAAAGTCAAATTTGTTATGATCTGCATATAGTAAAAATATGTGACATCATTGATTTCTATTTTGTCGTTTAATGTAAGTTCTTTAAACATGTCTTTATATAACGATATGATTATATAAAATGGACCTACAATTACACAAATTAATATACCTAGTGGCACTATAAATATAGTAAAATCAATGATGTTACATATTTTTTTAATCAGTTTCATTTCCGATTTCTCTTTCTACGTTTCCAAGGTGCATTTTTACTTACATCACCAGCCATAATACAACCATACGGCATGACTTCATCAATAACTTCACCCAAACCAAATTCGTCCATTTGGTTACGAACCGTTTCCGCATTTTTATAAGCTGAAGGCAACTCGGTAATGTCAATTTCATTGGAAAAGAAACGCGCATCAATTCCTTTTGTTTCTTCTTTAAAGATTTCTTGAATCGTTCCGTTTTTACTTTTTCTATGTTGCGTTCTGCTGATATTTCTTCCTGCTCCATGTGGCGCAAAACCTAAGTTAGATTTGGTTGTATTTCCTTCTACAATTAATACAGGTTCAGACATGTTTAATGGAATTAATCGCGGTCCAGTAATATCGGGCATAAACTTTTTATCCAACGGCGTTGCACCTTTTGCATGGTAGAATAAATCTCCATCTTTGAATACGAAGTTATGTTCGTTCCAGTATCTATCTTCTTTTTCAATTCCTAACGTTGACAAGGTTGCATCGTGAATTACTTCGTGGTTTTTCTTTGTCCATTTACGAACAATTTGCAAAGCTTCCCAATAGTTTTGTCCTTCTTCTGTGTTGAAAGGAATCCATGCATTGTATTTTAAGGTTTGTGGCGATAATTCTCTTCTGAATTGTTCCGCTACTTTCATTCCTTTTTTATACAAATTGGCTCCAAAACCTCTACTTCCGTGATGTGTAACCATCATTGTATTTCCTGTTTTTTTAGATGTTCCGACAAATAAGAAATGATTTCCATCACCTTGTGTACCTAAATGTGAACGTGCTGCTGAAATACATCTTTGATCATTTAAGAAATAGTTTGCTTCAATTTCGGCTAATAAATCCATCGGAAATCTAAATTGTGAATTTCTATCTCTTCCGCCAGGACCAAAATGTGTAATGCTATGTGCGGCATCTAAAACGTCTTTAGGATTTGCATTTCCAAAGTCTGTTAACATTACAGAACAACAAATATCGGCACTATGCATTCCTGGATGAATGGCGTTTTTAGCTACAGCAACTCCACCAACAGGAATTACGCCGTTTTGTCCTGTCGGGCACGCATCGGGCATAATTGCGCCGTTAACTAATGTTGGTGTTTTCATTAATGTATTCATTGTATTGATAACATCATTAACGTTCTTTTCTTCAACTTCATTTTCGGCTTCTATATTGATGGCAAATGCAACTGGAGTTGAATGTAATTCTAGTTCAGGATCAGATTTAAACTGTTCTAAATACGCAAGCATTTCATCTTGTGACAATTGATTTTCATTAATATGTACAATTGCTTCCTTAAACCATTTTTTAGGTTTGAAACCTAAATTGATTAATGTATTTCCGTTAATTTGAATGTGTTCTTTCATGATTTCTTTTTTAATAAACTCCGCTGACTTCACTATTCAGCTGAGTGTTGCTACAATGTCATTTAGTATATGAAATGACGTATTTATGATTCCGATACAAATATTTTACAGTACTACGCAATTATTTTGCGCAGTTAAATTTTGTATCTGTTTTTTTGTGTTGATTTGTGTCAATAAAAATTAAAAAGGTGGTTTGCGTTAGGGATAGAGTGATGTGTTTGAGCTCTTCTATAAAAGTGGATTCCTGCTTACGCAGGAATGACAGTTTTTAGAAAGCGAGTAGCGAAAGCCCGACCCTCGTGGGAACGCCCAAAATAATATAAGATAGTTAATTTTGTAATTGAAGAATGTCTATGACATTGGTAATATTGCTATTACTTTACCATATACATTTTTTGTCCATCCGTTAATTCTTCCGCGATTGTTTCCAATTTGTAAACCGCGTTTTTCGTTTTTGCCTTTCACTAAATGTGTACATACATTTCCGCGAACTTTACAAAAAACGATATCACCAACTTCACAATCTTCCCAAGAAATAGGTTGCAACTTTACAGGTTGCTTGGATTTTAGAAGTGGTAACATAGAATTACCAGGTTCTTTTGAAATGATGGTTTCGCCATCTAATAGTTTTTGAATTTTCCAATTCATAATGTTTAGTTTTTAAAAGTTATGTGCATCAGTATTGACACACATATCTTTTGGAAACCTATTTCAAAAGAATTTTCAATGAACTCGTATAAAAGAAGCGAAGAACTGCGCAATCTTTTTACGTAGTTTTAAATTTAAAGCAAAAAAAATTAGCCAAGTGGCTAATCAAAATTAAAAATTTATAAAAGTATCTTACTGATTGTTTAAACACCAATGTAAGATTTTTGCGGTGTTGTTAGCATCATCAACGCCTCGGTGATGTTTTCCTTCTAAAGGAATCCTGAGTTGTTTTAATGCGCGTGCCATTCCAATGCCACGTCGCATTCGATTGCAACGTCTAAACTCTTCTTTGACATTGATATGTTGATATCCGAATGGGAAATCGACATTTTTCTGCCTGCATTGTTCGATCACTTTGTTACGGTCATAAGCACCGTAACTTGCCCATGTGTATGCAGACGAATCATACTCGTCAAAAAGTATATCAATCGCATCTTCAAAAGAAACGCCTTCTTGCGCAACCATTTCAGGTGTAATTGATGTAAGTTCTGTGCAAAATCGACTGATTTCGGAATGTTCAGGAATTACGAGAATTCCGCGTTTATTGGAAATTTCCCCAGAAGGAACATCCAATTCGCAAATACCAATTTCGATAATCTCACTGTGATTTCGTTGGTATTCGCCATCTTGTTCCCAGCAAGTAGCTTCTAAATCTACCACTAGGATTTTGTTTGTTGTTTTCATCTTTAAATGATTTTTAATAATTGTTTAATTAATCTCGTTGCATAACAAGATCTAATGTTTGATACTGACAGATGAAAGTCGACGCACAAGTATGTAAAAGAACTTGTGCAAAGAATTAATTTAGCTGCGCAATCTTTTTACGCACTTCATAAATTTTTTCTATTTTCACACCAAATACACAAAACATGGCAATTAATAAAAACGCACTTATTCGTTATAAAACCATTGATAAATGTTTGCAAAATAAGTATCGACAATGGACATTAAACGATTTAATTGAAGCGTGTTCTGATACGTTATATGAATATGAAGGACGTGAAGTGAATGTGAGTAGAAGAACGGTTCAGTTAGATATTCAGATGATGCGCAGTGATAAATTGGGTTACAATGCGCCGATTGTTGTGTACGATCGTAAATTTTATAAATATGAAGATGAAGATTATTCTATTACTGATATTCCGTTGACGGAAAACGACATGAATGTACTGTCGGAAACCGTAGAAATGTTGAAACAGTTTAAAGATTTTTCATTGTTTTCAGAATTAGGCGGCATTATTCAGCGTTTGGAAGATAAAGTATACACTGAAAAAACGCATCAGGCTTCCGTTATTCATTTAGATAAAAACGAAAAATTAAAAGGTTTAGAACACTTAGATTTGTTGTATCAGGCTATTTTGAAGAAAATAGTGTTGCGCCTTACCTATAAATCATTCAAAGCAAGAAGCGCTTCAGAAATTATTTTTCATCCGTTTATTTTGAAAGAATTTAACAATCGTTGGTTTTTGGTTGGTGTTACAGGAAATAAATCACAGATTTCTACTTTTGCCTTAGACAGAATTATTAGTGTAGATTACGATTTAGACATTCCATACAGAAATGAAAACTTTAATGGAGATATATATTATAAAAATACAATTGGTGTTACTGTTTTAGATGAAAAACACATTCAAGAAATTATACTGAAAATTGACAGAAGCAATGCGCCATATGTTGTGACAAAACCTTTTCATGCTACACAAAAAATTATTTCAACAGATAAAGATGGTAGTGTTACTATAAAACTTTTGGTACATATTAATTTTGAATTAGAACGATTAATTCTTGGTTTTGGTGATGCTATTGAAGTTTTAGAGCCTAGAGTATTGCGCAAACGCATTCGAAAAAAACTTGAAGCAGCTGCAATTAAGTATAAAATTTAATTTTTAGTGATTAAATAATTATTTTCTAAAAGCATAAAATAAAGTACTAAAATAGATTTGTGTGCTAGTGAATGTGTTTAGTATATTCTTAGGGATAGAATTCTCTTTATAGTTACAGATTCCTTAATACATACGCATCTTACTAAATATATTAGCACATACAAGAATTTTTCTTAACTTTGATACTTGTTTATAAAAGAACAATTACCAGAAAATTTAACTAATTTATCAAACGAATCAACATGAAAAAAACTACTTTTATTTTTTTACTTTTGACTGCTTTTGCACTGTTTACAAGCAATGTGAATGCACAAGACGGTTATACCTACACTTTACAACATAATGGTGGATATGACTTTACTGTACAGGCAGTGCCAAATGCAAGTGCTAATAACTTTGCAACTTCTGTACAAAGTTATGGTTTTACAGTGATAGTGCCTGATGGTGTTACAATAGTTGTAACATCTTCTTTAGGAGGTGCTGTATCAAGCAATTTTTTCGATGGAAACAATGTGTCACAACCTACTATTGATGGATATTTAATTACAGAAACTTTAGGAAGTCCAGCTTCTTTACCTGCTCCATCTGCTGGAACGAATTCGGATATGGTGAGTTTCACTGTAGATGGAAGTCCTACGGCTGGAACCTTATACATTTTAGAAAATAATTCATCATTGGCTAACGCAGTAACGACTTTAAAAAGTTTTATGCAGGCAGATATGGAAGATGATGGTATGGCAACGTTTTCAAACAAGGTTAATCCGAATGCAGCAGCGGTTACTGCACCGTCTTCGTTTAACTTAGCTACTTTGAGTACGAATGAAGTTGAACTTACAGGAGTAAGTGTTTATCCAAACCCTGTAAAAAATATAGCGATAATATCTGGAGTAACAGATATAGAAGCTGTTGAGGTTACAAATGTTACAGGACAACGTGTATTAAACAATACGACAAACTTGGAAACTATTGACATGAGTGGATTTCCATCAGGAATTTACTTTGCAAAAATAAAAGCAACTTCAGGATCAAAAACAGTAAAGTTGATTAAAGAATAATTGATTTTAAATCAAATTATATTTAAAACGCCATTTGAAAGAATGGTGTTTTTTTGTTGTAGCAATGTTTTAAATAGGTTTTTACGATATTAAAAACAAAAAACCCGATCAAAATTATGATCGGGTTTTTCTGGTGGTGCCTCCAGGAATCGAACCAGGGACACAAGGATTTTCAGTCCTTTGCTCTACCAACTGAGCTAAGGCACCAGCGCTAAATGCGGATGCAAATATAAGCGTTTTTTAAACTTGACAAAACTATTTTGCAAAAAAAACGTTTCTTAAATTAGCGGCGTTGAAAAGATATTATGAATTTAATTGTAGATGCAGGAAATACATTTGTAAAAGTTGCTGTTTTTCAGGAAGATAAATTGTTATCTCATGAAAGCTTCAAAAAAGAAGTGTTTCAAAAAAAAATTGAAAAAATTTTAAAAAAGTTTCCAGAAGTGAATCAAATGATAACTTCATCAGTAACAAAGTTGCGAAAAGAGACCAAAGAATTTTTATCAAAATTAGACATAAAAGTGTTGAAATTGACACATGAAACCAATGTACCTTTTCAAAACAACTATACAACACCTGAAACTTTAGGCGTAGATCGGATTGCATTAATTGTTGCTGCAGTAACTCAATACCCAAAACAAAATGTACTAGTTATTGATGCTGGTACCTGTATTACCTATGATTTTAAAACACATAACGAAATGTATCTTGGCGGAAGCATATCACCAGGAATACAACTTCGATACAAAACATTAAATCTATTAACCGCCAACCTTCCTTTATTAGAACCTAAAATGCCTGAAAATTACATAGGTGACTCAACAGAAAATGCAATTCATTCAGGAGTAACTGTAGGTGTAATAACCGAAATTGACGGGATAATTGAGCATTATAAAGAACAATTTGAACATTTAACAGTTATTTTAACAGGCGGCGACACTAATTTCTTGGCTAAAAGGTTAAAAAATACCATATTTGCGAATTCAAAATTCTTGTTACAAGGATTGAATAATGTTTTAGAATATAATAGATATAATGATTAGAAAGTTTTTAGGATTATCAATTTTGTTGTTTATCTGTCAAGTAAGTATTGCACAGCAAGGAACAGCTTCACCGTATTCATTCTTAGGAATTGGAGACTTGAAGTTTAAGGGGACAACAGAAAATAGAAGTATGGGAGGAATGAGTGTCTATTCAGATAGTCTACATTTAAACTTGCAAAATCCAGCGGCATTTGGAAGTTTACAGTTCACAACATATACATTAGGAGCTAGCTACGGACAGCTAAAGCTAGAAAGTCCATCTGGAACCGATAAAGGCTCATCTACAGCTTTAGATTACTTAGCAGTAGGGTTTCCGTTGAGTAAAAAAATGGGGATTGGATTTGGAATCTTGCCGTTTAGTTCGGTAGGGTACAACTTTGAAGGAATTGGAGAAACAGGAATTACATCCACGCCAAATAAATTTGCACAATATGAAGGCGAAGGCGGATTAAACTCCGTATTCCTTTCATTAGGATACAAAGTCACAAAAAATTTCTCAGTTGGTGCTACGGCAAGTTACAATTTTGGAAATATTAAAAATCAAAACACAGAATTCTTAGGAGAACTCGATGAAGATGGTAACTTTATACGAACACTAAATTATGGAACACGTTCAAAAGACGAGTCTAAATTAAGTGGATTGAGTTATAACTTAGGAGCGTATTATCAAACAAAATTCAACGAAAAATTATCATTAACGACTTCGTTAACATTCTCTCCACAATCAGATATTAAATCAGACAACACACGTGAATTATTAGCGTTAAATTTGTCAGGAACTGGCGGAGAACTTGTAAGTCCTGGTCAATTAGACCAAGTTGATTTAGGAGATAAAGAGACAACAGACTTAACATTGCCTACAAAAACAGCACTTGGTGTTGGTTTGGGAGAAAGAAATAAATGGTTTGCTGGAATAGAGTATACATTTTTAAATAGTAGTAACTTTGGGAATAGTTTAACAACAATAGAAAATGTATCTTACGAAAATTCTTCAAAAGTTTCACTTGGAGGATTTTATGTTCCAAAATATAATTCGTTTACAAGTTACTGGGAAAGAGTGACTTATAGGGCTGGGATTCGGTATGAGCATACAGGAATTACAATTCGAAATGAAGACCTAAATGATTTTGGCATATCTTTTGGAGTAGGATTACCAGTGGGAAGAACAATATCAAATTTGAACCTTGGTGTTGAGTTCGGACAAAGAGGAACAACAAATGCAGGATTAATCAAAGAAAACTATGTCAATTTCCACTTAAGTTTATCATTAAACGATAGATGGTTCATAAAAAGAAAGTATAATTAACCGAATAAAATTAGAGAAATGAAGAATATTTTAACATTATTAGTAACAGGATTGTTCACGATAACAAGCTTCACAACTTTAAATGCTCAAGATTGTAAAACAAAGTTATCCCTATTTGCCGAAAACGCTAAAGCTAAAAATTATGCAGAAGCAGAAACGCAATTAAATGAATTAAGAAAAGAATGTCCAACAATAAGCTCTGCATTGTATGCGTACGGTGAAAGAATTTATAAGCATAAAATAAAAGAAGCTGCTACAGATGCTGCGAAAGCTAAAATTGCAGAAGAATTAATTCAGTTGTACAGAGACAGATTAGCAAACGTACCTGCTAAAACGAAAAAAGGAGACATATTAGGAGATATTGGAAACCTAATGGTTGTGTATAATATTGGTTCTGAAAAAGCACAATATGATGTGTTTGATGAAGCTTTTAAGTCTGACTTAGAAAATTTCAACGCACCAGATGCATTATACAGATACTTCAAATTGTACTATGATATGTACAAAGAAGGACAAGGTGGTTTGCAACTAGAAAATGTTATTGAGAAATTTGAAGAAGTAAACGAAAAGTTTGAATCTGAAAGTGAAAGATTAGCAAAAATCAAAAATGAGTTAATCGCTAAAAAAGATGCTGGAAAAGAATTAACATCAAAAGAAAAAAGAAAAGAAAGAATAGCAGATACAAATGTAAAAGCAATTGCTATATTCTTAGGAAATGTAGAAACGCTGGTAGAAAAAGTATCTACTTGTGAAACATTAATTCCATTATTCAGAAAGAATTTTGATTCTAACAGAGATAATGCACTTTGGTTAAAAAGAGCTGCAGGAAGATTAGATGCTAAAGGATGTGATGAAGATCCACTATTCGTAGAGTTAGTAGAAGCAGTAGATGCGTTAGAACCGTCTGCAAACTCTAAAAGATACTTATCTGGAATTTACGAAAGAAAAGGAAATACAGCAAAAGCTGAAGAATACTTAACGCAATCATTAAGTATGGAAACTGACCCAATTAGAAAAGGAAAGTTATTATACAAAATTGCTGACAAGGCTAAGAAAAAAGGTCAAAAGTCAAAAGCTAGAAAATATTACTTAGATGCTGTTCAGAATAATCCATCTTTAGGAAGTGCATACTTAAAAATAGCACAACTTTACGCTTCAAGTGTAAACCAATGTGGTAATGATGAATTTACAAAAAGAGCTGGATACTGGAAAGCTGCTGAAATGGCAAGAAAAGCTGGTCAAGTAGATCCATCTTTAAGAAGTATTGCTTCAAGAACTGTAGACTCATACATGAAATCAGCTCCAAGTAAATCAGATATCTTTAGCAAAGGATACAAAGGAGGAGAATCAGTTCCATTAAACTGTTGGATTGGTGGAAGCGTAAGAGTTCCAAGTTTATAACATACATGAACACGTATACAAAATATATAATACATTGCATTGTCACAGTTTTCGCTGTGACAATGTTTTTTTCATGTCAAGGCAACTATAATAGTGAAATTCAAAAACTATCATATTCCAAACGTTTTCCTGTTGGAGAAGCCGAAAACATATTTTTAGTATATACCGATTCTGGAAAAGTAAAATCTACACTAAGAAGTCCTTACAACAAAGACTTTTCCAATCAAAAATTTCCTTTTTCAGAATTTCCACAAGGTGTCGTCGTAAAATTTTTTGATGAACAAAACAATGAAAATACAATAACTGCTGAGTATGCAATTTTGTATAGTGACACAAGATTAGTAGATTTACAAGGAAATGTAACCTTAACAACACATAAAGGAGATGTCTTAAATGCACCTCAATTGTTTTGGGATCAAGACAGAGAATGGATTTTTACAGAAGGGAAATTCAAAATTAGTAATGAATACGGTGTGTTGCTTCAAGGGACAAATGGAATAGATTTCAGTAGAGATTTAAGCATTATGGATGCCCATGAAATTTTTGATAGTACCATACCAATTGACGAAGACGACAAATAAAAAACACTGCAAACTAACTAAACCCAAAAGCCATGAAAATACTAAGTTATACAAAATACTTGTATCTCGTTGTAGCTGTCTTAGCTACGTACAAAGCAATAGAATTGTGGAATTATGGTACAGAATCGTACATATTTATTGGTTTTGCAATTGTATCGTTTCTTATGTTTCTCTTTAGAAGACACTATGGAAAAAAATTTGAAGAGCGAAAAAATCAAAAATAAATGGAACTACAGTTGCTCATTATCATAACGGCATTACTGTTTTCTGCTTTCTTTTCCGGAATGGAAATCGCATACGTATCTGCGAACAAAATCCATATAGAACTTGAAAAAAAGCAAGAAGGAATTCTTGCAAAAATTCTAACACGCCTAACCTTAAAACCTTCCAAATTTATAGCAACAATGCTTGTTGGAAACAATGTAGCGTTAGTAATCTATGGTTTTTTTATGGGCGAATTGTTAGTTGATTGGGTTCATGAAACACCTTGGCTCAGTCAATACATAAATAGTGAGTATGAATTGCTATTTCAAACAATCGTATCAACATTAGTCATCTTATTTACAGCAGAATTTCTTCCAAAAGTATTCTTTCAAATCTATGCTAACAAGCTTTTAAAATTCTTAGCAATTCCTGCCTACGTTTTCTATCAACTATTTTGGTTAATCTCAGAATTTGTAATGTGGATATCAAATGTAGTCTTAAAAAAATTCTTCAAAACCGATGGTGATGAAATTCAACTAGAATTCAGTAAAGTTGAACTTGGAAACTATATAACTGAGCAAATGGAAGCCACGCATCAAGATGAAGATGTCGATTCCGAAATTCAAATATTTCAAAATGCGTTAGAATTCTCAGCTGTAAAATCACGAGAAGTCATGATTCCAAGAACGGAAATTGTGGCAATAGAATTAAGAGAAACAACGGATAACTTAGCAAAAGTTTTCTCAGAAACTGGCTATTCAAAAATATTAGTCTACAAAAATAGTATTGATGATATCATTGGATATGTACATTCCTTCGAACTATTCAAAAAGCCAAAAACAATCAAAAATATTGTCATGCCAGTTATATTTGTACCAGAAGCAATGTTGGCAAATGATGTACTAAATGTATTGACCAAAAAACGAAAAAGTATTGCTGTTGTTTTAGATGAATATGGAGGAACTTCAGGAATAATTACAATTGAAGACATTGTAGAAGAGTTATTTGGAGAAATAGAAGATGAACATGACATAACAGCATTGCTTGAAAAAAGAGTAGGAGAATACGAATATATGTTCTCTGCCCGATTGGAAGTTGATTACATCAATGAAACCTACAAACTAAACCTTCCAGAAAGTGAAAATTACGAAACATTAGGCGGACTAATTGTAAGCGAAACCGAAGAAATTCCTCAAAAAGATGAAGTCATCATCATCAACAATATAAAATTCACAATCTTAGAAGTTTCGAACACAAAAATTGATACAATTCAACTTCAAATACTTTCAGAAGATTAAAATCCCTAAAATAAACGAATTAATACGTAGTTCTTCTTTTATTATTTGGTAGGAAATTGTATTTTCGCCCACTGAATTTCATAAAATTGAAGATAAATGGCAATTCTTGCAAAAATTAGACAACGTACATTAGTTTTAATCCTAATCATTGGATTAGCGCTATTTGCATTCGTAATCTCTGACGTATTTACTAACTCAGATAACGGAGCAAAGCAACCAAACGAAATAGGAATGGTAAATGGTGAAAGCATTCCATACAGAAGCTTTAGTAACAATGTGGAAAATGTGTTAAACCAAGCTAGAGGTAGTCAATCTACAATTCAAGTAGTAAACAATGTTTGGGATCAACAACTACGAACTGAATTAATATCTCAACAATTAGACGAATTGGGAATCACTATAGAGAAAGATGAAATCTGGAACTTAATGATTACCAATCCAAACTTTACAAACAATCCTCAGTTTCAAGATGAAGCAGGTGTTTTTGTAGAAGGAAAATTAAGAGAATATATTAACAATTTAGAAGCTACGAAAAACGATAAAAACGATCCTACGAAAGCGGCTCAGTATCAAAGCTGGTTAGCAACGGAAGAATTCTTTATCAGTCAAGCAAAACAAAACCTATACTACAACTTAGTAAAATCAGGTTCAATTGCAACTGTAAAAGAAGGAGAATTGGCATATCGTTTAGAAAATGATAAAGTAACGTTTAAATATGTTCAAATTCCTTACAATACAGTAAAGGATGATGAAGTAAAAATTAAAAAGAGCGATATTAAAAACTACATCGACAATCATAAATCAATGTTTGAAGAAGATGCTTCAAGAGATATTCAATATGTATATTTTGAAGAAAAAGCTTCTAAGCTAGATGAAGATCAAGCAAAACAAGATGTTGCTGACTTGATGAGTGGTTTTGAAGCTGCAGAAAATGCTGAAGGATATGCAAATGAAAATACAGATGTAAATGAAAACAGTACATTCTTATACAAAAATCAATTGCCAAAAGATGTCGCTGAAAATTTATACGCAACGGAAGTTGGAAAAGTATTCGGACCTTACAAAGTTGGAGAAGCATATAAGATTTCAAGAGTTTTAGAAACGAAACAAATGCCTGATTCTATAAAGAGCAGACACATCTTAATTCGTTACCAAGGTGCATCTGGAGCGTCTCCTGATACAAAGAAAACGAAAGAACAAGCCAAAAAACAAGCTGATAGTATCTTAGCAATTGTAAAAAGAAGTAAATCTAAATTTGCAGACATTGCAAAAGAAATGTCTGACGATGGATCTAAAGATAAAGGTGGAGAATTAGGATGGTATTCTAGCGCAACAGGATTAACGCCAACATACAAAGAATTTGTTTTTGGAAACAAAGTAGGTGATATGGATGTTGTAGAATCTCCTTTCGGATTTCATGTAATTGAAATTCAAGATCAGAAAAATTCTCAGAAAACAATAAAACTTGCAACAGTTACTAAATTAGTTGAATCTTCAGCAAAAACATTAAGTGACTTATTCACAACTTCTTCAAAATTTGAAGCAGATGCAGGAAAAAGCGACAATGCTTTTATTGATGTTGCTAAAGAGAACTCATATGAAGTGAAGCCAGTAAATAAGATGAAAATATTAGATTCAAGAATCTTAGGTTTAGGAGATCAGCGTCAAATTGTACGTTGGACATTTGAAGAAAAAACAAAGGTTGGAGATATCAAACGTTTTCCTGTAGGAAGTGGATTTGTAGTTGTGCAATTGACACAAAAACATGCTGAAGGATTGGCTTCTGTAGAAGATGCTTCTGCACGTGTAATTCAGTTATTAAAAGATGAGAAAAAAGCTGAAATCATCAAATCTAACAACACAGCAACAACTTTAGCTGACTTAGCGGCGGCAAACAATGTGCAAGTGCAAACAGCAACTTCATTATCAATGAGTGCACCAGTAATTCCAGGTGGTGGAGAAGAGAAAAAAGTAGTTGGAGCGGCATTTGCTTTAACTGAAGGAAAAACTTCAAAATTGATTGCTGGAAAAAGAGGTGTATACATGATTGAAGTAACGAAGAAAACACCAGCACCAGAAAAAGATAGCTATCTTACAGAAATGAATGCACTAAGAACGCAACGAGCTTCAACAGCTACAAGTTCAGTATTCAATGCATTAAAAAGTGCTTCTGAAATTGAAGATAACAGATCAATATTCTACTAAGAAATATACAAACTAACATTCTAATTATAGAATATAAAAAAGCCTGTAAAGTTACTTTACAGGCTTTTTTATATAGTTCTATTTTGCAGAATCTACTATTTACAAGAATGATAATGAATATGACATATTAAAAATGTATAATAAATAATCATAGTGAATTTTTTTTCTAAATTGTTGAATGCTTGTTCGTACGACGATCTTCAGAAATAATGAGTGAAAAGTGAAACTGCGAATCGAAGCTTCAAGCATGAAACGCATGAGCAAATGTTGCATAGCAATTTCCTATAGATCGTCTTGACTTTTTTGGCTCGTTTTTGTGTCAAGATAAAAATGAGCGTTACTAAAAAGAATCTAATATAGTTTCATTGCGTAAGTCAAACTCACGCTAATTTGCGTAGTATGAAATTTAAAAAAATTACTTCCCAGAAAGTATCATTTTATCAAAAGGAATGACAGTTTCATGTCCTTTTGCTGTAAAATAACTTGGAGTATCTGTATTTCCTGTTGCCAGAATAAAATCGCCGCCCCAAGCACCTAAACTCTTCGTTTGTCCAAAATAATCCGCAAACAAACGTTCTTGTACAGGAACTTCTTGAATAATTGTGCTAATAATTGCTTCGTGTTCTTGCAACAGCAGCTTAAAATCTATCATAGATTTACAGACAATCATTTCGGAAGTAATTGCATTGATCACTTTTATCTCGTTTGCAATTTTTCCTTTTCGAGTAGTATAATTGTTAATAGCGTTCCTACTATTTTGTTTTTTGTTTAAATGTACAAAGTACAACTGATCGCTAAAAGAAGGTTGAAACGTAACTTCAGTTACTATTGGTTCTTTTTGGTTGGTTTCGTAAATAATTGGCGAATTGTGCTTCGCGCAAGCAATATCATAGCCACTTCCTTTAAAAGCATTCCAAAGAAGCGTAAATGGATTTACATTTGCCCAAAGTGCAATATTATGAATCAACGTGGAAGAAGAACCCAATCCCCAATTTCTTGGAAATGTTAAGTTCGTTTTTACGTGAAAGCCAGTTGTTTCATTTAAAAAACTTGGATTCAATCGTTTGGCTTCTGCTAACAAATTATGCAGTGTTTGTGAAACTTCATTGGTATATCTTGCGGAAGCAGTAATAGAATTTAACTCAAAATCATGTTGAAACCAAATAGCACCTTGTTCATCTGCGCTTTCCCAAACAAGTTTTGAATCTTCAATAGGCGTAACTACCAATGATTGTCCATACGCAGTCGGAATTGCCAACGCTTTTGCGCCATCCAACACAACATATTCTCCTGTTAACAATAGTTTTCCGTTGCTATAAAAATTCATTAGGCTTGTGCTACTTTATAAGCGTTAAAAGCATTTACAACTGCACTATGTGTAACCGTTTTATCTTTAAAGAAGTTGATAAAATGTTTTTTCTCAGCGTCTGTGGCTTCCAATTGATTCAAAATATTAACCAAGTGCATTTTCATGTGTCCTTTTTGAATTCCAGTAGTAACCAATGAACGTACAGCGGCGAAATTTTGTGCCAATCCAGCAACAGCTACAATTTGCATCAACTCTTTTGCATTTGGTTTTCCTAACATTTCCAACGCTAATTTCACAAGTGGATGTAAAGAAGTTAATCCGCCAACAGTTCCTAATGATAATGGAATTTCTATCCAAAATTTAAAAAAACCATCTTTCACTTCGGCATGTGTTAAACTAGAATAACGTCCGTCTTTTGCGGCATACGCATGAATTCCAGCTTCTACAGCTCTAAAATCATTTCCCGTAGCTAACACAACGGCGTCAATTCCGTTCATAATTCCTTTATTATGTGTCACAGCACGATATGGCTCTGTCTTTGCAATTTGAATTGCACGAACAAACTTTGTGGCAAATTCGTTAGCGTCCATCGTTTCGCCTTCTGTTAACGAACTCACAGGACAACTTACTTCAGCTTTTACCAAACAATTTGGAACATAATTAGAAAGAATACTCATTACAATTTGAATGTCTTTTTCTTCTGTTGTAAAAGCTTCAAATGATTCTGCATTATCTTTAAATGTTTTGGCAAACTGTTCTAAACATGAATTAATGAAGTTTGCGCCCATAGAATCGACCGTTTCAAATGTGCAATGCAGTTGAAAATAGCCGTCGAGTTCTGAGGTTTTATCACGTAACTTAATGTCTGTAATTCCGCCACCACGTTTTTCCATATTTTGTGTAATATGCTTTGTAGCTTCAATTAATTCAGATTTGATCGAACTAAAATAGGTATGTAATTTTTCGGTTGAACCGAAATACATAAAATGCACTTGTCCAACTTTTTCAGTACTCAACACAGTTGCCGTAAACCCGCCACGATCTAGCCAAAACTTTGCGGCTTTACTTGCCGCCGCCACGACTGAACTTTCCTCAATAGCCATTGGAATGGCGTGTAATTTATCATTAATTAAAAAATTAGGTGCAATTCCTAACGGAAGATAGAAGTTAGAAATAGTATTCTCAATAAACTCATCATGTAACTTTTGTAGTGTTTCATCTGAATTCCAGTATTTTTTTAACGTATCAATAACTGTTTCGTTAGTTTGAAAATACGTATTCGCAAGCCATTCAATTTTTTCCTTTTTGGAAAGTTTTGAAAATCCAGCAATAGGAGTAATCATAAAATAGGGTTTAATATCCGTTAGATTCAATGCAAAGATACACAATGAAAAAGTACAATTTTACTTCATATGCGCTAAAATATAGATAGAAAACAAAGCTTTTAGCTTCAAAAGTGTGCAAAAGTGTATGTTTTAGACCATATTTAGTGTAAAAATGATGAAAAAATCGCTTCAAGAAAATCGCTCAATCTGCGTTATAATTTAAGGTTCGATTTTTGTGGTACTTGCTTGATATTTGTATATTGTCAGCTTTATAATTTATAATTACTCAAAATAATAGGCTTTTTACAAGCATATTCTTAAAAACTTAACACGAATGAAATTAAAATATATTTTTCTTTTTGTCTTCCTAGGATTAGTCAGTATTACAGCGGCACAACAAAAAGAAATTACGCTCAAAGAAGTTTGGGGCAGTACTTTCAGAACCCGGGGAATGGATGTTTTGCATTCAATGAACAACGGACAGCAATATACCGTCTTAAATAGAAGAGCAGGTTCTGTAGATAAATACGATTATAAAACACTTGAAAAAGTTGAAACAATTGTAAGTGCTAGCGATCTTTCAGAAATTAAATCATTTTCTTCCTATAGTTTTAGCGATGATGAAAACAAATTAATCCTAGCAACACAAGTAGAACCTGTCTTTAGAAGATCTAGATTAGGAATATACTATGTATATGATATCGCATCAAAAAAAGCAACAAAAATTTCAGACAACAAAATACAAGAACCAACCTTTTCTCCTGATGGAAAAAAGGTTGCTTACGTTTATGAAAATAACATCTATGTAAAAGATTTAATTTCTAGTGCTTCAACACAAATTACAACTGATGGCGTAAAAAATAAAATTATCAATGGTGTAACGGATTGGGTATATGAAGAAGAGTTTGGATTTGTAAGAGCATTTCAATGGAATGCGGGAAGCGATCATATTGCGTTTATTCGTTTTGACGAAACGGATGTTCCTGAATTTTCAATGGATGTGTATGGAAGTCAATTATATCCACAACAACATGTATTTAAATATCCAAAAGCAGGAGAAAAAAATGCAACTGTTTCATTGCACTTATACAACTTAAATGCTGCAAAAACGTCTGAAATCAACTTAGGAAACTACAATGATTTCTACATTCCAAGAATTGAATGGACAAATGATCCAGCAGTATTAAGTGTGCAAGTGATCAATAGACATCAAAACGAATTGGACTTGATTATGTATAATGCGGCAACCGATAAAGCAACAATCGTACTCAAAGAAAAAGACAAGGCATATGTTGATATTACAGATGATTTAACATTTTTAGCGGATAACAGCTTTATTTGGACAAGTGAAAAAGATGGGTTCAAACATATTTATCATTACAAAAAAGATGGGACGCTTATCAATCAAGTAACAAAAGGTTCTTGGGAAGTAACGGCATATTACGGATACAATGAAAAAGATGATATTATTTACTATCAATCTGTAGAAAATGGTTCTGTAAACAGAGATGTATATTCGATCAAAATTAATGGAAAGAAAAAGAAAAGGCTTTCTACTAAAGAAGGAACAAATGGAGCCAACTTTAGTGCTAACTTTACATACTACATCAGTTCTTTTTCTAGTGCGACAACTCCGCCAGAATATGCTTTACATTTAGCTAAGAATGGTAAGTTGGTTAAAGAAATTAAAAACAATGCAAGCGTAAAAGAAGAATTAGACAACTATAAAATCTCTAAAAAAGAATTCTTCACAATAACAACTGCCAAAGGACACGAGTTGAATGCTTGGATGATAAAACCAGCAGACTTTGATGCTTCAAAAAAATATCCTGTATTCATGTATCAATATTCTGGTCCAGGTTCGCAAACAGTTTCTAACAGATGGAATGGTAGTAATGACTATTGGTATCAAATGTTAGCACAAAAAGGAATGATCATTGTGTGTGTGGACGGACGTGGGACAGGTTTCAAAGGAGCAGACTTTAAAAAAGTAACCTATAAAGAATTAGGGAAATATGAAGTAGAAGATCAAATAGATGCGGCTATTGAACTTGGGAAA
Organism: Kordia sp.; assembly: GCF_965283645.1. Lineage (GTDB taxonomy): Bacteria > Bacteroidota > Bacteroidia > Flavobacteriales > Flavobacteriaceae > Kordia. The sequence continues at coordinate 3,965,901 of NZ_CBDIPG010000001.1, forward strand.
CGTTCCTATGTTGATAAAGACCGTATCGGAATTTGGGGATGGAGTTACGGAGGATTCATGTCTAGTAACTGTATCTTAAAAGGAAATGATGTATTTAGTATGGCAATTGCAGTTGCACCAGTAACAAGCTGGCGTTTTTATGATACAATATATACGGAACGTTACATGCAAACGCCACAAGAAAACGCAAGTGGCTATGATGACAATTCGCCAATAAACCATGTAGAAAAGCTAAAAGGTGATTACTTAATAATTCATGGAACAGGTGATGATAACGTACATGTACAAAACACAATGCGCATGGTTGATGCATTAATAAAAGCAAACAAACAATTTGATTGGATGATTTATCCAGATAAAAACCACGGAATTTACGGTGGATATACACGTTTGCATTTATACACAAAAATGACCGATTTCATCGAAAAGACATTACTAAAAAAATAATTTCAAAAAAGGTACTAACCCAAACTATTTAATATAATGACAAACTCAGTAAAACAAGCTCATCAAAAAGAGCTATTTGGACATCCAGTAGGATTATATGTGTTGTTCTTCACAGAAATGTGGGAACGTTTCTCGTATTATGGAATGCGAGCAATCTTAGTATTATATCTTGTAGCACAAACACAAGGTGATAATGCAGGATTAGGCTGGACAAATGGAGAAGCATTGTCGCTTTATGGAACATATACGATGTTAGTATATGTAATGTCTATTCCTGGTGGATGGATTGCAGATAAATTTTTAGGACAAAAAAAATCTGTACTCTACGGAGGAATTTTACTGGTTGCTGGGCATAGTGTCTTGGCAGTTGAAGAAATGTGGGCGTTTTATACAGGTTTAGGATTAATCATTGCAGGTGTTGGAATGTTAAAGCCAAATATCTCAACAATGGTTGGTGGATTGTATAAGCAAGGAGATATCCGAAGAGACAAAGGATTCACAATTTTCTATATTGGAATCAATGTTGGAGCGTTCTTATCAAGTTTAATCGTAGGATATGTTGGAGAAGTGCACGGATGGCACTATGGTTTCGGATTGGCTGGAATTGGAATGGCTTTAGGGTTATTACAATACTTAGTTGGTCAAAAACACTTGGCACATGTTGGAAACTTCTTAGGAACTTCTGAAAATGAAGCTGAAAAAGAAGCAATGAAAAAGCCACTAACAAAAATAGAAAAAGACAGAATTGTAGTATTATTTATATCATTCTTACTTGTAATCGTATTCTGGGGAGCTTTTGAACAAGCTGGAGGATTAATGAATATCTATGCCGCAGAAAAAACAAACAGAATGCTAATGGGTTGGGAAGTACCTGCTTCATGGTTTCAGTCTTTAAATGCAATGTTTATTATCTTCTTAGGTACTTTGGTTGCAGGATATTGGGCGGCAAGAAAACTAAAAGGAAAAGTATCTACATCACTATTTAAAATGATTATTGGGTTAATCATTATGGGAGCAGGATTTTTCTTTATGACAGCTGCTGCTGCTGAATTTAGTGCTAACGGACCAATTGAGAATGGTGTTGGAGGTTCTGCAATGTACTGGTTAGTATTAGCATACTTATTCCATACAATTGGAGAATTATGTATTTCGCCTGTAGCGTTATCATATATTACAAAACTTGCGCCGCTAAAATATGCATCATTAATGATGGGTGTATACTTTGCAATGACAGGATTTGGAAACAAATTAGCTGGAATTTTAGGAGAAGCTTCTGAAAGCTTAGGAGAATACACAATATTTACAGGAATCGCAGTATTCTGTGTAGTATTTGGATTATTAGTGATGATATTCAGAAAGAAACTCGAACTATTAACGCATGGTGCTGAAGACAATGAAAGAGATATCAATGATGATCTTACGGAAGGTTTTGAATTAGCTGATAACTAAAATTAACGCTACATGAGTACTAATAAATATAGATTTGAAGGTTCTGAAATGAACCGAAAGTTATTAATGGGACATCCATCAGGATTATTTGTCCTATTCTTTACAGAAATGTGGGAACGCTTTTCGTATTATGGAATGCGTGCCATTTTGGTATTATTCTTAACAAGGTCTTTGATGGAAGGCGGATGGGGATGGGACAGAGCAGATGCTTTAGGACTATACGGAACCTACACAATGTTGGTATATTTTTCTCCAATCGTTGGAGGGTTTTTAGCAGATAAATTTTTAGGATATCGAAAAGCAGTTGCTATTGGAGCAGTTATAATGACTCTAGGGCACGCCGCTATGGCATTTGATACGCCATGGGGACTATATGCTGGAATTGCATTTTTAGTGGCTGGTAACGGTTTGTTTAAGCCGAATATTACGTCTATAATCAGTGGAATTTATATAAATGCACAAGACAAAAAAGATGGCGCATTTACCATTTTCTACATGGGTGTAAATGCAGGAGCGTTTATCGGAATCTTATTATGTGGGTACATTGGAGAAAATGTAGGTTGGCATTATGGATTCGGATTAGCAGGAGTTTTTATGTTCTTCGGAATGTTACAATTCTGGTTTGCACAAAAAATATTTGGAAAAGTAGGATTGTCACCTTCGGAAACAATTGATTATGTAGATGCAATTGAAGATAGAAATGACACTGAAGAAGGAACCGAAATTGAGAAGTTTGAAAAAGAAGTAGTGCCAGCTAATGTACAACGTGACCGTTACATTGTAGTTGGTATACTAGCTTTCTTTACGGTATTTTTTTGGGCAGCTTTTGAACAAGCAGGTGGTTCCATGACTATTTTTGCGGCAGATTACACCGAAAGAGTATTAGAAGGCAATGCCGCTAACATTTTTAGGGTTCTAAACACATTACTTACAGTAGTTCCGCTACTAATAATTACATATGTATTATATAAGTTATTTCAAATAACGTTTAGTAAATATGCACTCTCAAATATATTTCTTGCGACTAGCTTCGTAATTATATGGATAATAGTTATTTGGATGTTAAATATTCAATTTAGTGAAGTAGAAACTGAAGTGCCAGCATCTTGGTTCTCCATTCTAAATTCATTCTTTATCATTACACTAGCACCGTTATTTTCAAAAATTTGGGAAAGTAAATACAATCCGCCAGCCACCGTAAAGTTCGGAATGGGATTAGTATTACTTGGAGTCGGATTTGGAATACTTGCCTATGGTTCATCATCAATTGAGCAAGGAGCAACAACAGCCTCTGTAAGTATGATTTGGTTAATCTTAGCGTATCTATTCCATACGTTAGGTGAATTAAGTTTATCACCAGTAGGATTATCATATTTATCTAAATTGGTGCCAGCTGCCAAAATCGGAATGATGTTCGGATTGTGGTACATTGCTATTGGTTTAGGAAACAAAGCTGCAGGTTCTATGGGAGGAATGATTGACTCTATCACAGAACAGTACAATATGAGTACATTCTTCTTAATATTTACAGCAGTACCAATTGGAGCAGGTTTATTAGTTATGGCATTAACGCCAGTTGTAAAAAAACTAATGCACGGAGTAAAATAAACAACATAAAATATAAATCGTAAAAAAGCGTTTTTCTTTTTGAAAGACGCTTTTTTTATATAATGTATATTTGTAAATAATAATTTTCACGTAAAGAAGGCATGGACTTTGCGACAGACAACATATAAAGATTGAACACATGAAAAATATAATAGCACTCATAAGCATACTTTTAGTAAGTATTACGACAGTAAATGCACAAAAAATCAATTGGGTTACGATGGAAGAAGCCCAAGAATTGATGAAAAAAGAACCGCGTAAAGTTATTATGGATGTGTATACAACTTGGTGTGGTCCGTGTAAAATGTTAGATAAAAATACATTTGGAAATCCAGATGTGGCCAACTATATCAACGAGAATTACTATGCGATAAAATTTAATGCGGAGGGTGACACAAGTGTAACATATGAAGGAAATACATTTACGAATCCAAATTACGATCCTGCAAAGAAAAAAAGACGAAATGCACAACATCAATTTGCTCGCTATTTAAGTGTAAGAGCGTATCCAACGATGGTGTTTTTTGATGAAGATTTCAAACTCATTGCGCCAATATCAGGATACTTATTGCCAAATCAGATAGAAATATATTTGAAGTTATTCAAAACAGATAAATACAAAGTAGTGAAGTCTAAAGAAGATTGGGATAAATTCCAAAAAGAATTAGTGCTTGAGTTTAAAAGTTAAACTTATTCTTCTTTAAGAGAAATAGACAAAAATCCTTTTTCATACGTTGCATGAAAAGGGATTTTCTGTTTTAGAGCAGCTACTTTCCAACGTTGTATATAACTCTTATAATTACTTCCATCTGCAATAATTAATTTGGGTTGTAAGGTTTCTATCATACGATCAAAATTGATTTTTGGCGATTGTGTCAGTAAAACATATTTCGGTTTAAAGCCCAACGATTCATACACGCCCAAACTGTCAATTCGCAACAAGTAATCATCTTGCAAACGATACACGTTTTGTAGTGTGTCAATACGTGTAGCTGATAAAAATCGTTGTGTTACTTGTTGTTGTACGATGTAATTCTTCGCGAAAGCGGTACTATCCAACTGATGAAAAATATGTAAGTCTGTTTTATTTTGATACGCCAATACAGACGTTTTAGTTTGATGAAATATTGTAAAAAAACGATCTGTAGGTACATGTCGAGAACGATCAAAAAACCACAAACCTTGACATATTAGAACGCTCAGTAATGCAATTTTTAAATGTTTTACTTTTGGAAGATGGAAATAATTCGCAAATGCAACAATCACCAAATAACAACCAATCATTTGATAGAGACTGATAAAAATATCATCAAACAAAAACTGTTCATGTGAAGCAATCCAAGCAATAAAATGGTTCATTTGCTGAATGATAAAAATGTATATAGAACTTAAAAACTCAGGCAATATTTCAAAATAGGCTAAAATAATCACCAAAATTCCCGTAATTAAAATGATTCCAAGTACAGGAATAATCGTCAAATTTGCTACAAAGAACAATCCAGGAAACTGGTGAAAATAATACAAACTTAATGGCAAAACGCCCAATTGTGCTGCCAAACTTACGGTAAGCAAACTCCAAAACGATTTCAAAAACCACACTTGCGGATTCCAAAGTTTTTTCCATAAAGGTTGCAACCAAACAATTGCAAAAACGGCGGCATAACTTAGTTGAAAACCAACATCAAACAAAAAATGAGGTTTACAAATCAACAAGAAAAACATAGAAATTAGTAATACTTGAAACGTATTCGTTTGTCGTCTTAAATGCGTTGCAATCACAAGTGCAGTAAACATAGTAACGGCTCGCACGACAGAAGCTGACAACCCAGATACAATTGCAAAACTCCACAAAATAAAAATCATAAGGAGAAGTTTTAATAATTTTCCACGTCGAAAACGCGTCATAGGTTTCAATATAAAATTTAACAACAACACTATAATTCCAATATGTAACCCTGAAATTGCTAAGATGTGAATAGCGCCAGCGTTGGCGTAACTTGTTTGTAACTCTTTCGAAATCTGTTGCCGTTGTCCTAACAAAAGTGCTTCAATAACAGCCAATTCGTCTGCGTTAAAATTATTCTTTAGCAGACTTTCATGAATCCGATTTCTAATTGAAGCGGCATACCCAAAAATTGTAGTAGAAGTACTTTTTGCAACGATAAAATCATTCGATTTCAAATACAATTGATGAAAAATATACCGATCATTCAAATAGGTTTTATAATTAAAATTAGTTGGGTTTAATGGCGAACGAACAGCTTTCAACTCAGTATTTGTATATATAAAATCATCTACATGAAGCATTTTGGAAACACTATCTTTCTGTACATGAATCAACAACTTTCCAGAAACCTGTAAGCTATCTTTCAATAAAATTTCACCAACATATCTATTGTAATAATTTGTAGATTTTAAAACTTCCCGAATTTGAATTGTAGTGTTAGAATGTTCAATATTTTTAGCTAAAAGTTGTGTATAATGTGTTTTGTGATGTTTTTCTTGATGAAAATTTTCAATCACAATTCCCAAGCTAATAGCTGTCAAAAAAGCAATTCCACCAAAATACATTGTCTGTAAAAACTGCTTGCGAGCAATCCAAAAGAAAATACATGAAAAGACAAATCCAACACAAAAACCTGCAATACTTAAATTGACAGGAATCTGAAAATAATAACCAATCAATATTCCGAAAACCAGACACAACGTAACTTTTGTAATAATAAAGTCGAACAATTTCATAAGCTATTTCATTTTTTACTTGAATAAAGTAGACAATAGAAATCGGTTATAAACTATATTTTATATAAGCGTAGGATAAAATTAATAAGCGTCGTAAAATCAGCAGAAAATGACTTTCTCTCTGTTAAATATGATTAGAAAACTGAAATTTAAAATTATTTCCTACAAAATGAAGATATAAAGTATTATTTTTATAAAAACCAATCAACCAATACATTACATGAAAACAAGACTACTTTATACGATATTTATATTCTTGACTTATACAACTATAGGCTTTTCGCAAGTAGATCTCGGTGATGACATCACTACATGCGATGGACAAGAAATTCTTTTAGATGCTACAACACAAAATGCAACTTCGTACCAATGGACTGTTAACGGACAAATACTTGTAAATGAGACAAATGCTACGCTTGTAGTGTTGCAAAGCGGTGTGTATGAAGCAACAGCAATAATTATTGGAGTGCCTTCATCAGATACTGTAACAGTAAGTTTCAATCCGTCACCAGTAGTTGGAAACATAACAAATTTACTTGCGCAAGGAGCAAGCGGAGGTGATATTGGTGTTTTTAATCTTACCACAAAAATACCCGAAATTACGAATGGAAATACAAACTTAGATGTTACTTTTTATGAATCGTTGTCAGATGCGGAAGCTGATACAAACCCTATTGTAAACCCTACAAATTATCAAAACACAGTCAATCCACAAATCTTATTTGTACGTGTGCAAGACATAAGTACTGGCTGTTTTAGTATAGGGAGTTTTGCATTGGAAGTATCTACGCATACCGTAGTAAGTTGTAATACAAATCCTGGAATTACTACATATTGTTATGGAAATAATGATTCAACTCAATTTGTTATCAGAAGTGCAGATGACATTTCAACTGTAAGCGTAGAATTTTTAGCTGGTGAAGTAGAAAATAGTTGGGATGAATTGATTGTTTATGACACGGGCGGAACAGTCGTTTATACTGGTTATGGAAATAATGGCGATCTTACAGGATTGATTTTTGAGTCTACAGGAAATGAAATTACGATACAAATTACTTCAGATGGTTATATGTCATGTGTAACAGACTCTTTAGAACCTTGGGTATTTACAGCGTCATGTACTGATACGAGTTCGGTAGGAATTATTAATACACAAAGTTTTTTAGATGAAAATAATAACAGTGTTTTTGATGATGGAGAAATTTTATTCCCTTTTGGAAATATATCGTATGAACTAAATGATAGTGGAGAAATCAATGTTGGCTCAACCAATGGAACTTATTTTATAATAAGTGATGATGCCAACAATTCCTACGATCTAACCTTTTCTTTATTTGAAGGATATGAAGATTGTTACGACGTCACTACACCAACGGTTGATGATGCTACTGTGGCCATTGGCGAATCATTGGTACTGTATTTCCCTATCACAGTAGCACAACCATGTGAGGATTTAGAAGTTGTTCTAATAAATTCTTTTGCGCCGCCGCGACCAGGGTTTACGCATAATAATTATCTGTATCTCAATAATGTATCAACTTCAACAATAGCTACAGGAACTATTGAAGTAGTAATTGATGATTTGTTAGTGTTTAATGGTGTTATAAGTATAAATCCAAATTATATAGTAACAAATACAGCAACTGGTTTTACAGTCGATTTTGTTAATTTTGCACCTTTGTCAACTGAACTAATAGAAATAGAATTGCTATGTCCTGCAAGTGTGGCTTTAGGTGAAGTAGTGACAAACACGGCAACATACACGACTGATACAAACGATCTTATAACAGAGAATAACAGTTCTTCTTTATCAGAAGTAGTTGTCGGTTCATGGGATCCAAATGATATCACAGAATCTCACGGCCCAGAAATTGTTCATGAAAATTTCACTTCTCAAGATTACTTATACTACACAATCCGATTCCAAAACTTAGGAACTGCAGAAGCTGTAAATGTTAGAATAGAAGAAACGTTAGATACAGAATTAGATGAAACTACTTTTGAAATGATTACGGCTAGTCATAACTTTCAAGTACAACGCGTAAATGATGAACTTGTTTGGAATTTTGACAATATCAACTTGCCAGCAGAAATGTTTGATGCGGAAGGAAGTAACGGCTTTGTGTACTTTAAAATAAAGCCTAAAGCAGGATATGCTATTGATGATATGATTCCGGGAGTAGCAGGAATCTACTTTGACTTTAACGCGCCCGTAATTACAAATACCTTTGAAACTACTTTTATAGCGCCACTTTCAGTTGATGAAATAGCTACAACAAACATTGCAATTTATCCAAATCCTGCAAAGGACATACTATACGTTTCTTCTGAAATACTAGAAAAAATAACAATTCAATTATACGATTTACAAGGAAAACAAATACTACAAAAAGTTGCAGAAAACACTAAAATTCCATTAAATATATCAACGGTAAAAAGTGGTATTTATTTCTTGAAAATTACAACTGCGACAAAGCAATTCATAAAAAAAATAATAGTTGACTAAAAACTATAGCACACGACGCGCTTCGGTAAATGCATTTTTCCAATACCGCTCGTCCAATGAAGAAACCAATACGCCTCTTGAAGTTGTAGAATGTATAAATTGAATCACACCTTTTTTAACTTCTACAACCAAACCAACATGATTAATTCGTTTTCTGTTTTTATTCGTTTGGAAAAATAACAAATCTCCTTTTTTAACGGAAGATTTGCTAATCTTTTTACCGCGTTTTGCTTGCTCATAAGAAACTCTTGGCAACTCAACTTGATGCGCTCTAAAAGCAGTATACATCAAACCAGAGCAATCCATTCCTTTTCGCGTTGTTCCGCCATATTTATAGCGTGTACCTTTATAAGCCAATGCTGTTTCAATAATTGCATTCGACTTGCTAAATGTCCGCTTTTTACTTGCACGCGTCTTAGTCGTTTTAGTTTTTACAGTTCGTTTAGAAGCTGTTTTCTTTGAAGAACCACAAGACAATACAGAAAAGGCAAGGAGAAGGAATAGTAATTTTTTAATCATGTGGTAATTTACTTAAATTTTTCAACAATCAACTTTGCGGCGTTTTCACTTGCGCCTTTTCCGCCTAATTTTAACTCTAAATCATGGTAGTCATGAAATAGCTTTTTACGATTTTCGCCATCTAAAATCTTAGTCAATTCTATTTTCAGATTTTTAGTGTTCAAATCATGTTGAATAAGCTCTTTCACAACTTCTTTATCCATAATCAAATTCACCAAAGAAATATACTCCAACGTAATAATTCGTTTTGCAATTTGATATGAAACATTGCTAGCTTTATAACAAACAACTTGCGGTACTTTATACAGCGCAGTTTCAAGCGTAGCGGTTCCGGAAGTCACCAACGCGGCAGTAGAAATACTCAACAAATCATACGTTTTGTTGCTTATAAATGTAACATTTGTATCATTTATAAACTGACTGTAAAATTCTCTATCCTGACTTGGTGCGCCAGCAATAACAAACTGATAATCTGGGAAATCTGCTACAACAGAAAGCATTACGGAAAGCATTTTTTTAATCTCTTGTTTTCTGCTTCCAGGTAACAAGGCAATAATATCTCGAGTGTCTAATTTGTGTGTAGTTCTAAATTTTTTACTATCAATCTTTGGTCTATCTGCAATAGCATCTAACAATGGATGTCCCACAAAATGAACATCGTACTCATACTTTTTATAAAATTCTTTTTCAAAAGGAAGAATAACAAGCATTTTATCAACATACTTCTTAATATTCTTAACTCTTCCAGCTCTACTTGCCCAAACCTGTGGAGAAATAAAATAATTTGTAGTAAAACCTGCTGTCTTTGCCCATTTTGCAATAGGAAGATTAAAGCCAGAATTATCAATTAAAATAAGAACATCAGGTTGATACGACGCAATATCTTTCTTGCAAAAAGACATCATGCCCAAAATTTTACGAAGATTCATGATAATTTCAATGAATCCCATAAACGCACGTTCTTTATAATGTTTTACCAAAGTACCACCAACTGCTTGCATCAAATCTCCACCCCAAAACCTAAAATCGGCAGTTGGATCTTGTTTTACAATGGCTTTCATCAAATTAGAACCATGTAAATCACCTGAAGCTTCTCCTGCAATAATGTAGTACTTCATAATTTTTTTAAAAAAGTAATTTATGCAATAAAACAATGATGGCAGTAACGATTGTCACAATTAAAACACCTTTAGCTCTAGCTTCTTTATTGAACTTTAGAAAACCAAAAAATGCTAAAAAATTAAGCGCGGCTCCGTACACAACTACTGAGCTAATTTCGCCAGTTGTAATCGCAAAATCCCAAATAGCACCAAAAGTAGCATTTCGTTGTGAAGCTACATATAACATATACAATACGGTACCTATGCTTGTGGAAAGTAATCCAACAATGATCCCAATAATAATCTCTTTATTTTTCATTAAATCCTAAACTATTAAGTTTTTGAATAGCATGGTGTGCTGTCAAATCAAACTGAACAGGAACCAAAGAAACATATCCATTAGCCAACGCCCATTCGTCTGTATCTTCACCTTTATCTTGACTTACAAGTTTTCCAGAAAGCCAGTAATATTGTCGTCCATGCGGATTGGTGCGCTTGTCAAAATCTTCTGCCCAATATGCTTTTGCTTGTCTGCAAATACGAATTCCTTTAATCTCTTTCTTCTTCAATTTAGGAAAATTCACATTCAACACAACACCTTCAGGCAAACCGTGTTCCAATACTTTAGACGTAATAGTTTTTACATATTTCTTGGTTGCTTCAAAATTTGCTTCCCAATCATAATCTAATAATGAAAATCCAATTGCAGGAATTCCTTCAATACCAGCTTCTACAGCGGCACTCATGGTTCCTGAATAAATTACATTAATAGAAGAATTTGATCCGTGATTAATTCCTGAAACACAAATATCAGGTTTACGATTCAAAATTTCATTCACGGCTAGCTTTACACAATCAACGGGCGTTCCCGAGCTTGAATATTCAATCTGCGGGCCTTCATCAATAGTGATGGCCTTACAATAAATTGTTGAGTTTACTGTAATTGCATGTCCCATGCCACTTTGTGGACTATCGGGCGCAACAACAATAACATCGCCAAGTTCATTCATTACATCAATTAATGCGCGCAAACCAGGCGCAGTTATACCATCGTCGTTGGTAACTAAAATTAAAGGTTTATCATCCATAAAAAAATACTTCTTTTTCAATTGCTAAAGTAAGCATTTTACTGATTACATACATAGCATTTTATTTTTAACCAAAATTATATGTAATGGATTTTATTAGACATAATTCGGGTTTAACAAAAAATTAGTAACATTGTTAAAAAATGGCATGGTTTTTTCGTTATTTTAGTGGAAAATTAAAATGATTAGCATTGATTACCCCTAAAATATTCAAACTATAAAAGAATAACACGCTAATTAATGTGAATGAAAAAAATAAAATGTGTGAAAATCCGAGCGTTTATGAGAAGGAATAAAATATACTTAGTGGCATTATTAGTTTTTGCAATGGTGTCATGTAGTTTTGCAAAAAAGTCATTTGATGATCCTGAAAAGGATAAAACTCTAGTAGACTTAATAGCATATGTGTTAAATAGATGGCACTTTGACCCACAAGAAATTAATGATGAGTTTTCTGAAAACGTATACAACGATTTCATTGAGGCAGTTGATCCGATGAAACGTTACTTTTTAGCGTCAGATATTGAAGAATTTGAAGTGTACAAAGACAAAATTGATGATGAAATTAAAGAACCAGGTGTAAAATTCTTTACATTGGTGCATACACGCTTAGAGAAAAGAATGCTGGAAGCGAAAAAGTTTCAAAAAGAATTATTAGGTTCTCCATTCGACTTTACAATTGATGAAAGTATCAATCGTGATTATGAAAAATTACCGTTTGCAAAAAACGAAAAAGAATTAAAAGAGCGTTGGAGAAAAGAATTGAAATTCTCCACCTTAGCAAATTACGATATCAAACTTGAAGTTGAACAAAACAAAAAGAAAGAAGACAAATCGTATGTAATTAAAGATGAAGTTACGCTAGAAAAAGAAGCACGCGAATCTACTACAAAAACATACATTGAGTTTTTTGACCTAATGGACGATTTGGAACGTAAAGACTGGTTTAGTATTTACGTAAATACAATTGTAGAAGAATTTGATCCGCATACATCATATTTGGCTCCAGAAGACAAAGATCGTTTTGATATGAGTATGTCTGGAACGTTAGAAGGAATTGGAGCGCGCTTACAGAAACGTACAGAAGGCGCAAAAATATTTGAAGTAATTTCTGGTGGTCCAGCTTGGAGAAGTAAAAAAGTTGAAGCAGGTGACATTATCCTAAAAGTTGCACAAGAAGGTGAAGAACCTGTTGATATTGTGGGCATGCGTTTGGATGATGCTGTAAAACTAATAAAAGGACCAAAAGGAACAAAAGTTACCTTAACAATGAAAAAAGTTGATGGTTCCATAGATGTAATTACAATCAAAAGAGATTTAGTTGAAATTGAAGAAACATATGCAAAATCAGCTGTTGTAAAGAAAAATCAACGAACATTTGGTGTTATTAATCTACCAAAATTTTATGTTGATTTTCAAGATTACAATAACAGAAATGCTGCAAGTGACGTGAAAAAAGAAATTGAACGTCTCAAGAAAGAAGGTATGGAAGGTTTGGTAATTGACTTAAGAAACAATGGAGGTGGATCGTTAAAAACGGTTGTAGACATGGCAGGATTCTTCATCAAAGACGGGCCAATTGTTCAAGTAAAAAGTTCAATTGACGGAAAAGAAGTATTAAGTGATGAAGACAGTCGCATACAATGGGATGGACCTTTAGTAATCTTAGTAAATGAATTATCAGCTTCAGCTTCAGAAATTTTAGCGGCAGCATTACAAGATTATAAAAGAGCTGTTGTTATCGGAAGTAAACAAACGTATGGAAAAGGTACGGTTCAAAATGTAGTAGACTTAAACAGATTTATAAGAGGCGGCGATACCAATGTTGGTGCTTTAAAATTAACAACGCAAAAATTCTACAGAATTGACGGTGGATCAACACAATTAGAAGGTGTAAAAAGTGATGTCGTTGTTGTTGATAAATATAGTTTCATTGACATAGGAGAAAAAGACCAAGAAAATCCATTACCTTGGGATCGAATTGACCCAGCAACGTATGATGTTTGGGACGGATATATTGGATACGAAGAAACAATTGAAAAAAGTAAAGCGCGTATGGCAAACAATGCGCAATTGAAATTGATTGAAGAAAATGCAAAATGGATTCGTACACGTCGAGACGACAATGAATATCCATTAAACTATGCAACATACAGAAAAGAAGTAGCTGCAGATGAAGACTATGCAAAACGTTTCAAAGCACTTTCTGATTATGATACAAAACTTGTGTTTACGTCATTGCCTTATGAAGAATTACTAATGAAAAAAGATTCTTCATTACAAAGAAAACGTCAAGCCTGGCATGAAGATTTAGCTAAAGACGTTTATGTAGAAGAAGCAATCAACGTATTAAGCGATATTCAAATCAACAACATCAAAAAACAAAAAAGAGCTGTTGTAAAAGGATAATATAAAAGACATTAATGAGTAAAAACTCAAATTCATTAGCACAATTAGCGCTCCAAAAATTTAAAAAGAATTTTTGGGGCGTTTTGAGTTTAGGCTTTATTGCAATGTGTGCGTTTATCGTAATTTTTGCGTATCTCTTTACACCTGATGACACAAAAAATGCAAATCAAATGCATTTATCAATTCATTCGAAAAAGCCAGGATTTTCGGTTCAAATGTTGACAATTCCATCTAAAGAACCAGCAACAGAAAGCTTTGTAAGTACACTTTTTTTAGGAAAAGAAAACACAACGACTGAAATTCCAATTTCAAGGTATAGAATAGAAAATAATACTTTATTCGTAACAGAATATTCTGATGATGCTGTTGCTGGAATTGAAAAAGAAATTCCGCTAACGTCGTTTCCTTCAATGACAAATGCAAATGAAATTCCAACCCAATTCATTCAACAAAAAACCTTTCGTTTAGGAACCGATAAATATGGTAGAGACGTATTGAGTAGAATGCTTATTGGAATGCGAATATCGTTTACAATAGGCTTTGTTGCAGTATTTATATCATTATTAATTGGAATCTCATTAGGTGCGCTGGCAGGTTATTTTGAAGGAACAGTAGATGCCGTTATCATGTGGATAATCAATGTAACTTGGTCTATTCCAACCTTACTATTAGTCATAGCAATTACACTCACACTTGGAAAAGGATTTTGGCAAGTTTTTGTCGCGGTCGGATTAACCATGTGGGTTGAAGTTGCCCGAATTGTGCGTGGACAAGTATTAAGCGTAAAACGAATGCAATATGTAACAGCGGCACGTGCGTTAGGATATCACGATTTTAGAATCATCATCAAGCACATATTACCAAATATTATGGCGCCAGTTATTGTAATTTCGGCAGCAAACTTTGCAGCGGCTATTTTAATAGAAAGCGGATTGAGTTTTCTAGGAATAGGCGCACAACCGCCAATGCCAAGTTGGGGCGCAATGATAAAAGATCATTACAGTTATATCATTCTTGGAAAACCCTACTTAGCTATTATTCCAGGTATTGCAATTATGAGTTTGGTAATGGCATTTATGTTAGTTGGAAATGCGTTACGTGATGCATTGGACGTGAAAAATTAATTCAATGTATTAATGTAATAATTTGAAAATAGTTTTGTGTCATCTAACTAATATAGCGTAACGTCACTTCGAGTAGTTTTTCGAAATAAAATGAAGAAAAATTGTATCGAGAAGCAATTCTGGGAGTTTAAATAAAAAGATAATTTTAATAGTAAAGCGACAAAAAACCAAAACCCAAAATCGTCTTGAAAAGAAACAAAATATACCCTTTAGTTGTACTATTTATCGGAGCTGCTTTTATCATATACGAACAATATGGTGAGCAACTTACTGAAAAAACCACTTACAATCCGAATGATGAAATTCACGGAAGTAAAACACAAACGACTAATAGTAATCCGAAAGCATTAACCAATGCATACTATTTGCCAAGTTCTACAACGGGACAAGTAATTCATCATGAAGGCTATTCGTTATCATATCATGAAACCTATGAACAAGCGGAATGGGTTGCGTATGAATTAAAAAAAGATCAAGTTGTTAATACCGATTTTAAACGTCCTTATTTTGAGATTGATAATGCGGTAAAAACAGAATCGGCACATTGGCGAAACTATAAAAAGTCGGGATATGATCGTGGGCATTTATGTCCGGCGGCAGATCGAAAGTATAGCAAAGCTGCATTTACGGAAACGTTTCTAACAAGTAATATATCACCACAAAAACATGATTTTAATGCAGGTATTTGGAATACTTTGGAACATAAAGTGCGGTATTGGGCAAAAAAGTATGATGGTGTTTATGTAATTACTGGCGGAATTTTACAAGATGGTTTAAAAACTATTGGAAACGAAGAAGTTGCCATACCAAATTACTTTTATAAAATATTACTCGATAATACTGGCGGACAAACTAAAATGATTGCTTTTTTGATGCCACATAAAGATATAGACAAACCTTTGTATGAATTTGTTGTATCTGTTGATGAGGTGGAAAGGCGTACAGGAATTGACTTCTTTCCTGAATTAGAAGATGCCAAAGAAAACCAATTAGAAGCTTCTACAAGTTATAAGGAATGGAGTTTTAGATAACAAACTTGATAAAATTTCACTTGGAGTAAAGTCGGGAATACGATCCAATTTAGATGTTAAATAGTTCTTTATTAAATCAAATAAAAAACTATCTAGATAACTTTACAAAAACATCAAGACAAAAAAATATTTTGTCTTGATAAGTTGCGCAAAATGTCTTGATAAAAAAATATTTTATCTTGACAAAATTTAAGTTCTTTCAATACCTAGTGTTTACAGGGCTTTCGGCGTATGCGTAAATTGCAAGATCGCGATACAAAATTCTTTCTGAGTTTCACCTGATCTGACATGATTCTAACTTAAAAATCTTCAATTTAAGTACTTTAACTTACGAGTCACTTTCTTCAGAATCTTGTTGCGTTTCTAAAATTATATCCTGAATAAATAACGGTAAATCTTTAATTTCATATGTTTTCGGGAAGAAATTATTATTTAAAATACTAGCTGGCGTATAATGAACATCATTAATATTTGACCATTCGTTATGTGCATCAAGTACTTGTGAAACTAGTGTGTTTTCTGAAAATCCGAAGTTTTTATGCCATTCGTCAATATCTCTATTGGCAAACCAATTTTTTAAAGCGGTATATGATTTTCTAGGATTTTCTAAATATAAATCAACCAATCGTGCGGCAATTTTAGTACTCTTATTTTCAGCATTCTTAGGTACATTAAAAATAATTTCTAAACGAATATCATCTCCGTATGTACTAAGTAACTTGTCATACGATTCAAAAGCCGCCGTACAATAGCCACATAGCGGATTTGTAACACCTTGAAGTTGTATGGCGCCATTTGGATTTCCAAAAACAACACGCAATGGTTTCGGAATTACATCTGGATTTATAACAGATTGCTCTTGCAACATCTTTTTAAACAATTCTGGATTTCGTTTAAACTTTAAGAAATCACGTTCGGTGTTTCCTAGTTTTTCATGACTTTCCCAATAGGCTTTACAGTAATTCCATGCAATGTAGATTAATCCGAAAATCCCAGCGGCTTTGGCAATATATACCCAGTTTAGTACCCAATTGTATGAAAATGTACTTGCTAATAATCCTGTTTGTAATACCAAGATTCCTGCAATTAGTAAACATAAAGCACACCATTTTTTAAGTACAATGCCTTGTCTGTAAATAGCGTATAATACTATTGGAATTCCTACTAAAGACAATCCAAATAATGTAGTTTGCTGAAATCCTATAGATGATAATATTAAAAATAATGCGGCAAAAAAGACAAATGAAGCATCACTCAATGCAATAAACCCAAAGAGTAAGTTTCCTTTTGTGGTAATTACGTCGCCACAATCGCTATTTTTAGAAATAGCACCACAAACTTTAGCTACAGCTTTGCTTTTTATGCCTAAATCTTCTCTGATAATTAATACACTAATATACAAACCTACTAACGTAAGAGAAGTATATAATAAATATGTCAAACTAAAATTAAACATCACATTTACAGAAGCCACAACGGCAACCACAAAATATGGAAGTGCCGCTTTGATAGATTGTGTATCTACTACTTTTTCAACCTCTTCAACAGCAATTATAGTTCCTGTCCAACGCTCAGTAAATGTTTCTTCAGTCAGTTTTTCCTTGGTATCATCAGACTTAGACATTTGAACCATACCGCGTTTCTTTTCCACTAAAACAACATCATCACCATTTTCAGAATTTACCAATGCTAAAAAGGACGTTGGCATTTCAGGCAATGCTTCTTTTGGTACAGTTGCGGCTAGATTTTCAATTTCAAAATAATCGAGTGTATCTGTAATTGATTTTAAACTTGGGTATTCAGGATGTGATAATAATTGCAAGTTAAGACGTTCGCTATCTACACCTAAATAGCCGTTGGTTCTTAATAAAGAAAGTATAATATGTTCCATCTAATTGATTTCAATTTTGGTAGGGGAAATTAAAATTTTGTTATCGTTAGCTAAAGATAGAAAGTATTTTTGATGTATGTTGTATGAATAGCTGTTTTTAAGAGTTAAGGCTGTTCGATTTATAAAATGGCAAATGTAATAGATATTAGAAGTCTTTGATTAATAGTTGTAATGTTATGGTTAGTTGTATTTAAAAATAAAAAGTAAGATAATACATCAGATAAAGTCTATTTGGTATAAAGTTTGTTATACAATTTATATCATTAACTTTAAAAAAAATTATTATGAAAAAACAAAAATTGAAACTATTTTTAAACAAAAAAGTAATTGCTAACCCACAATTAAATAACCTTAAAGGTGGAGTGCGATGGTCTGAATACTATTGGCAATGTCCATACAATAGTGAAGTGTGTACTGATTTTGCTTGCCCAACAGGTAACTGTCCTGTTACATCCAACGATACTGATGGTCATTCTAATCAGTGTGATACAACAAATCCTACTGTAGTAGTGATTTTTTAAACGATAAGACTATTTTTGCTTATAGCAAGAATAGTCTTTATATTTTCTTTCAATGAAAAACTACATTATCATATTTCTCTCTTTTCTATTTGTTAATTGTACGAATGATTCTAATAAGGTATATTTAACGGAGGCGCTGGAGATAATAGAATCTAATTCTATAGTAGTGTCAGGTATAGATTGGGAGAAAATCAAAACAAAGGCATATGAAACGCTAGAAGATAAAGAAAGCACAGAAGATATACATGAAATTATAAAAGATGTATTAAAACAGTTAGGAGATAATCATAGTACTTTTATATCACCTTCGAAAAAAAATAATATTGCTAATAATAATAATAGAGCTATTGCAATCAATCATAAGCTTATAGAAAATAATATTGGATATATTAATATACCATCATTTTCTGGTAATGGTCGTTTGTCTATTCAATTTTCAAAAAGAATTATTGAGAAGATTACATTATTAGATGATTCAAATGTTCAAAATTGGATTATTGATTTAAGAGGCAATACTGGAGGTAATATGTGGCCTATGTTGTTAGGATTATCACCATTATTAGAAGAAGGTGTAGCAGGATATTTTATACAAAAAAAAGATACGTTGAGTTGGTCCTTGGAAAATGGTAAAGTATTAGAAGGTAATAAGACTCGATTGAAATTTGCTAAACCATATCAGCTTAAGACAAAGAAAAAAGCTATTGCTATTTTAGTTAGCAATAAAACGTGTAGTTCTGCGGAAGCAGTCGTTATCTCATTTATGAGTAGACCTAATGTTAAGATTATTGGAACTGAGACATGTGGATTAACAACAAGTAATTCAGTTTTTCATTTAAAAGATGGAAGCTTATTAGTGTTAACAACGTCTGTGTTTGCTGATAGAAATAAAAATATATTTGGTAAAAAAATTCAACCAGATATAAGTTCTAATAAACCATTAGAAGAAGCACTTATATGGATGAATAATGAGTTTTAGTTACTTCTTACCACTCATTAATACGATTCGCGTCAAGCTTAATGAAGATAAATAGTAAAATAGTAAATCCCCAAAGTCCAGAACCACCATAACTAAAGAAAGGTAGTGGAATGCCAACCGTTGGAAACAATCCTATCACCATTCCTATATTAATAGCAAAGTGGAAAAATAATATGGCGGCGACACTATAACCATATACACGACTGAATTTATTCTTTTGTTGTTCGGCTCTGCTGAGAATCCGCAATAGTAGTGTTACAAAGAGAAAGATAACAACAAAGCTTCCTATAAAACCCCATTCTTCACCAACAGTTGTAAAGATGTAATCGGTATCTTGTTCTGGGACAAAGTCTCCACGTGTACGAGTCCCTTTAAGCCAACCTTTACCAAAAAATCCTCCTGAACCAATAGCAATTTCAGATTGATTGGTGTTGAAACCAAACGTTTTTCGCATCTGTTCAAGCTTTACAGGGTCTTTTTCTAACCCTAAAACAAGTGTAAAACGATCACGATGGTGTTGTTGAAATACATTGTAAAAGATATAGTTTACAGCAAGAATAAACATAATAGCTGTAACTAATGAAGTAATAGCTAAAGATGTGTGGCGTTGTCGTTTTAATTTCTTTCGAAAGAATATAAAAATACATGCTAGCCCAATAATTAACGTAGCAATAATTGTGATGAGATATCCTAATTTCAGTGTGATGATAAATAGTAAAACCAACATAAAACCAATCCCTAAATAAATAGCTGGTAAGCCTTCGCGATACAATACAAAAAAGAATGCCATATATACCATGGCACTTCCGGCATCAGGTTGTAGCATAATGAGTACTGGTGGTGCAAGTATGATAGCAAATGAAATTAATTGGTGTTTGAAGTTGTTGATATTCGTTTGAATATCACTCAAAAACTTTGCCAATGCTAATACGGTTGCTGCTTTCGCAAATTCAGATGGTTGTAAAGTGAAACTTCCAATAGCATACCAAGAAGTTGCACCATTTATGTTTTTACCAAAGACGACAACGCCCATTAAAGCTAGTAAGCCAATAATGTAAATAATACTGGAAAACCGTTCATAGAATTTGGCTTCTATGGAAAGAATTAAAATAATAAGTATGATACTCGTGATGATGAATACTAGCTGTTTTCCGTAGAGTTCGCTCATATCAAGAAAACCTGTAGAAGCATTTGTAACGGAAGCTGAGTAAATATTAATCCAGCCAATTCCAACTAACAAAAAGTAGAGGAGGATGGAAAGCCAATCAATTTTTTTTATAAATTTTACTTCTCTACTCATTAATGGTAAAAGGTTTCCCGCTTAAAGGCTTTGCATATTCTTCTTCTAAACTCTTTTCTAATACTAGTTTTTCCATTGCTTTCAAGGTAATTTCACCATTCAAGTACTTTTCAATCATTAAACTAGATATCTTTCCTGCCCAACGCGCACCGTAATATCCATTTTCAACAAATACTGCAATAGCAATTTTAGGATTGTCTTTTGGTGCAAATGCTACAAATATAGAATGATCGGTTAGTTGTTTTCTTTCACCTTCAACAATAGCAAAGTTTTCTGCGGTTCCTGTTTTTCCACATATTTCAATACCTGGCACATTTAAAAAACGAGCTGTTCCACCTTTTTTCATACTAAATACATCATGCATTCCTTGAATTACTGGTTCAAAATGTGCTGGTGTAATTGTGGTTTGTTTTGGTTTTGTGAAGTGATCATTATTTATAGGCTTTTCATCAATTGACTTGATGATGTGAGGTGTAAAATAATGTCCTCTATTTGCAATGGTAGCGGTCATATGTGCTAACTGAATTGGAGTCATTTCTACTTGTCCTTGTCCAATAGCATTTGAAATTGTATTTAAAACATGCCACTTATTGTGTTTGAAATACGTGTTTGTGTAGTATTCACCAGTTGGAATTCTACCTGTTCGTCCTGTCGATAAATCATTATCAAAATAATCACCTAAGCCAAAACTTTTGATATGATTTCCCCAAACGTTCATTCCTTCGCGTGGTGTTGCATATTTACTAATAGTTTGTCTGTATGCGTTTGCAAAAAAAGCGTTGCATGATTTGGCAACACCATTAATTACATTTCGTTTTCCACTTCCGCAATGGCAACCCATTTTTCGCCCGCTACGTCCGTAAACATATCCATGATGACATGTATATGTAGTTTGTGGAGTAATTACTTCTTCTTGCAACGCAACCAACGCATTTAAGGTTTTAAAAGGTGAACCTGGTGGGTACATTGCTAGTAAACCTCTATCGTATAATGGTTTATTGATAGAATCGTAATGTAATTTGGTGTAATTTTTAGAACGTTTACGACCAACTAATAAGTTAGGATTGTAACTTGGTGCAGTAACTAACGCTAGTATTTCTCCTGATGAAGGTTCAATAGCAACAATTCCGCCGCGTTTATTAATCATTAGCTGTTCTCCATATTCTTGCAATTTACTATCAATGGTAATTTGAATGTCTTTTCCGTTTACTGCAAGCGTATCGTGACGTCCGTTTTCGTATGAGCCAAGTACTTTGTTATGAATATCTTTTTGAATGTATTGTACGCCTTTTACTCCACGTAATTCGTTTTCATACGATTTTTCAATTCCTGTTTTACCGATCAATTCACCTGATTGGTAGTAAGGATTTTTCTTTAAATCAGTATTGTTTACTTCTCCAATTGAACCTAAAACATTAGCTCCAACGGCAGTTTGATAATTACGAATAGAACGTTTTTGAATGTAGAAACCTTTAAATCGATGCATTTTTTCTTGAAGAAACGCGTATTCGCTTTTTGCCATTTGCGCTACGAATACTGACGGAATTCTCCAAGAACGTTTTTTAGCTTTGGCTAACTTTTTCTCGTAATCTTCTTCCGTGATTTTAAGTAATTTGCAAAATTCTGGAATATCAAATTCTTTTACTTCACGTGGAATCACCATTACATCATACGAAGGTTGATTCGCGACAAGCAAAACACCGTTTCTATCATACACATAACCACGTTGTGGATAATCGTACACCATTTTTATAGCGCTGTCATTTGTAATATCTGTAGCAACTATATTGTCGTTTAACAATTGTAAATACGAAAGTCTCCCTGTATAGATTACTCCAACAGAAATAACAACAAGGTATAACAAAAGCTTCCTCATGAATTTTTTCGACTAAAAAAGGTTATTGATAATGTGATGATCAGTATGGTAAAGATACCAAAGAATAACGTGTTTCTCAATACGAGAAGTATATTTGATATGTTAAATATTTCTAATAAAAATACAAAGAAGTGATGCACTAAGGTAAGTATGATAATATATACCATTCGTTGTCCAAAGGCGGTGTTTTCTAATTTAATAGATTGATGCTCGTAACTTATTCCAAACGCAAAGCGCAATACAAAAGGTCGTATGTACGCAATAATGACGCAAGCGGCGGCATGTGCGCCTCCAGAATCAGAGAACATATCTACGGATAAGCCTAATAAAAATGCTACAACAAGAAATAAACTTTTATTGGAATTGAAAGGAAATAATAAGATAAAGTAAATATACACCATTGGGTTAATATAGCCCATGAAGTCAATATGGTTACAAATTAAAACTTGTACCAAAACGGCTATAACAAACCGAACTATATTCCAAAAAACAACGGAACTCATTTAATTTTTAGGTGCTAATAAATTATCTATTTCTTCTCTGTGTAAATTTTCAATGACATAGATGTTTTCTAAATTTGTCATATCATTGAACAATTGTACATTTATAACATACAAATTTTCTTTTGTATCTAACTTAAAATCTTTTACAGTACCAATTGGAATACCTTTAGGAAACAACGTGGAATATCCGCCTGTAGTGACTGTGTCATTTACGTCAAAAGTCGCAAGTTTTTCTACATCACCTAACTGTACAATGTTTGGATTTTCTCCATTCCATGATAAAGAACCGTAATAATTATCATTGTTTTTTAGTTGTGCGTTTATACTTGAAGCCGAATTTAAAATACTAATTACGGTAGCATGACTTCCGCCGACTCTATCTACAACACCAATAATTCCGTTAGGTGTAATAACGCCCATATTTGTTTTGATGCTGTCAGAACTTCCTTTGTTGATCAAAATTATATTATCAAACTTTGAATAGCTGTTTTTAATAATTTTTCCAGCATGAAATAAATAATCGGTTGCAAACGAAGTACTATCTATAAACTGAATAGTGTCTAAGCTGTCTTTTTTACTGTACAATAACGCTTTTAACCTACGATTTTCTTCAACTAGTTTTTCATTTTCTGATTTGAGCGAAAAATAAGAGGAAACACCATTTGCTTTTTCGTAAATTCCTCCTGTAAACCAATTGGCTGAGTTGATAAATTTACTTTTATGGTATGAATGTGATTGAATCGTAAAAACAAGCGAAATAAACAGCAACAGCATAAAGAGAATAAAGTTTTTATTCTTTATCAGAAAATTAAGAATCTGTTGCATGTACTATAGGTGCTTATTTAATCAATACGCTTTTGAATTTACTTAAGTTTTTCAGGGTAATTCCTGTTCCACGTACAACGGCACGCAATGGATCTTCGGCAATATATACAGGTAGATCTGTTTTTTGAGACAAACGTTTGTCTAGTCCGCGCAACATAGATCCACCACCGGCAAGATAAATTCCTGTATTGTAAATATCAGCCGCTAATTCTGGAGGTGTTTGTGACAACGTTTCCATTACTGCGTCTTCAATACGTAAAATAGATTTGTCTAAGGCTTTGGCAACTTCACGATAGGTAATCTGAACTTGCTTTGGTTTTCCTGTTAGCAAATCACGTCCTTGAACCGACATTTCTTCTGGCGGAACTTCTAAGTCTTCCGTTGCCGCTCCAATTTGAATCTTAATTTTTTCAGCTGTACGTTCTCCAACATACAAGTTGTGTTGTGTACGCATGTAGTACACAATATCGTTGGTAAATACATCACCAGCAACTTTTACAGATTTGTCACAGACAATTCCACCTAAAGCAATTACGGCAATTTCAGTAGTTCCACCTCCGATATCAACAATCATGTTTCCTTTTGGTTGCATGATATCTACACCAATACCAATGGCCGCGGCCATTGGCTCGTGTATTAAGTATACTTCTTTTCCGTTTACACGTTCCGCCGATTCTTTTACCGCTCGCATTTCTACTTCTGTAATTCCTGATGGAATACAAATAACCATACGAAGAGAAGGCGGAAAAAGTTTCTTTTTAAGTGCAGGAATATTTTTTATAAACATACTGATCATCTTTTCAGATGCATCAAAATCGGCAATTACTCCATCTTTCAATGGACGAATCGTTTTGATGTTTTCATGAGTTTTTCCTTGCATACGAGCAGCTTCCTGTCCGACGGCAATAATTTTATTAGATATTCTGTCCCTGGCGACAATAGATGGACTATCTACAACAACCTTATCATTGTGAATAATCAAAGTATTTGCGGTTCCTAAATCTATTGCTATTTCCTCCGTTAAGAAATCAAAAAATCCCATGTGTTTTATCTGCTGTTTGAGTACGTTTTGTAATTCATTTGTAGTGACTTACAAAGGTATGAAAAATTTAATGTTTAAAGTGTCTTGTGCCAGTAAATACCATTGCTACATTATTTGCGTTGCAATAATCGATACTTAATTGATCTTTTATGGATCCGCCTGGCTGAATTACGGCATTTATTCCAGCGTTATCAGCTATTTCTACGCAATCTGGAAACGGGAAAAATGCATCACTTGCCATGACAGCTCCATTTAAATCAAACTTGAAGTTTTTTGCTTTTTCAATAGATTGATTTAATGCGTCAACTCTACTCGTTTGTCCTGTTCCACTTGCACACAATTGTTTGTTTTTGACTAAAACGATTGTGTTTGATTTTGTATGCTTACATAATTTAGAAGCAAATAATAAGTCTTCTAATTGTTCGTCTGTTGGTTTTGTGTCAGTTGCGTACGTTAATCCTTCTAACGTATCTGTTTTTCCATCTTTATCCTGAAGTAATATACCATTTAAGCAGGTGCGTACTTGCATTTCGGGTAAAGCTACTTCATTCTGAATTAGAATTATTCTGTTTTTCTTTCCTTTTAAAACTTCTAGAGCATCTGTATCATATTCTGGAGCAATAACCACTTCACAGAATAGTTTGTGAATTTCCGTAGCCGTCGCTTTGTCAATTTTAGTGTTCGAAATTAGAATTCCTCCAAACGCAGAAACGGGATCACCAGCCAATGCATCTACATACGCTTGGTGAATAGTTGCACGTGTTGCAAAACCACACGCATTGTTATGTTTTAAGATGGCAAATGTTGGATCGTCGTTTGTAAACTCGTTCATTAAGTTTACAGCGGCATCAACATCTAATAAGTTGTTATAGCTTAATTCTTTCCCGTGAAGCTTATCAAACATATCGTCAAAGTTTCCAAAGAAGAATCCTTTTTGATGTGGATTTTCTCCATAACGCAACACTTTTCCTTTAGTTTCACTCACTTTCAATGCAGGAATTTCATGATCTTGATTGAAGTAGTTAAAAATTGCAGTATCATAGTGTGAAGAAACGTTGAATGCTTTCGCGGCAAACGCTTTTCTATCAGCTACAGAAAAAGAACCTTCTTGCGCTGTTAGGATGTCTAAAAAGTTTTCGTAATCGTTTACAGAAGATACACAAAGTACATCTGCAAAGTTTTTAGCCGCAGCTCTAATTAATGAAATTCCTCCGATATCAATTTTTTCAATGATATCTTGTTCGCTAGCACCTGAAGCAACTGTTTTTTCAAACGGATATAAATCTACAATGACAATGTCTAGTTGTGGAATTTCGTACTGTGCTAATTCAGCAACATCACTTTCGTTGTTTTGACGATTTAAGATTCCACCAAATACTTTTGGATGCAATGTTTTTACACGTCCGCCCAAAATAGAAGGATACGAAGTTACATCTTCTACCGGAACGACAGGAATACCAAGTTCTTTGATAAATTTTTCTGTTCCACCTGTGGAATAAATTGTAATATTTAGTGCATGTAGTTTTTCTACAATTGGAGCTAATCCATCTTTGCTAAAAACCGAAATTAAAGCTGATTTTGCTTGTTTTAGGGAATTCATTCGAGTTACGTTGTTAATTGTGTTGTTGTGAAGCTGCAAAAGTAATAATTAACACTAAAAAAACACGCTCTTATTCAAATAATTACTGGAGAATTTTCACTTCTTATGCGATTGTTTTAATTGATGATTAAATTCATCCATAAAAAAAACTGACGAACATTTTTTAAAATGTGAATGTCAGTTTTGTATTTGAGCTGCTGAATCAAGTTCAGTACGACGTTTTTATGATAAGTCAGCGAATTTTATGAAAGTATTTCAATTCTCAATACTAATATCTCACTACTTTTTTAAAGAATTTCCGCAACTTTCGCATTTACAAACTCCAAAAACTCTTCGTCTTCTTTGGTAAAAGGATTTGGTGTGTGCGAATCAATGTCAATTTGTCCAATATTTTCACCATTTACAAAAAGTGGAATTACAATTTCAGCTTTTACATAAATGCTACACGCAATGTAGTTGTCTTGTGCTTTTACATCTGGCACCAAGAAGTTTTCGCTAGAAACGGCAACTTGTCCGCAAATTCCTTTTCCAAATGGAATAATGGTATGATCGGTTGGTTCGCCAGCAAATGCTCGTAGTTTTAATTCGGGTTTGTCTCCGTTTTTAAAGTAAAACCCAACCCAATCATAATGCTCAAAATTTTCTTGTAAGAGTTCGCAGATTTTTGTCATGCGATCGTCTACAGAAAGTGTTTCGTTTGATAAAATTTCGGTTACTTGAGGTTTATATGTTGCAAATGTCATGTGTGCTAATTTTTTAATGCTTGCAAAAATAGTCGAAAAAAGTATAAAAATCTTTCTCCATTTGTCGAATAAAGTTGCTTCCAAAGTGAATCGAACAAAATTTATGGAAATTGTGAGATTTTCAACGGCTTTTGCTGTAAGTTTGTAGGAGTTCCATCTTTAATTTGAATTGTGTTAGAAAGCATTCTCCGATATAAATCAGCACTAGGATTTGTTTTAAAATTCTTTGTCGTGTACATCGTTTTAACGTTTGTATATAGCTTGTATTTGTCAAATTTTGATGGCGAACCAGATGATATTACGCGTATTGTTGCCAATCAAACGGAAGCTATTATTGATACTTTCGGATATAGCACAACAGTTGTGCAACACGAAACCGAACCTACGATGAAGTTGCTTGTAAATGAAGCGTATGTTGGGCGTATTGTTGAAGGTTGTAATTCGATTAGTGTATTGATTTTGTTCATCACGTTTGTGATTGCTTTTACAGGAAATTTAAAAAACACACTTTTATTTGCACTCGCTGGAAGCGTGTGTATTTATATAGCTAATTTACTTCGGATTGTTGTTTTAGGAATTGGATTGTACCGTTTTCCAGAATATGAATATATATTACACCATATTATTTTTCCAACAATTATTTACGGAATGGTGTTTTTGTTGTGGATGTTTTGGGTAAAAAAGTTTTCGAAAAAGTAGATGTGTTCATGAAAAAGAGTTGGAAATATATTGTTGCAGGTTTTCTTTTCGGAATGTTAATTCTGATACGAGCTTTTGAAAACGAACTTTTTTACGATCCGTTTATAAATTTCTTTAAACATGATTATTTACAAGCCAATATTCCTGAGTACGATACTTGGTTACTTTTTATAAATCATGTATTTCGGTATGCGTTGAATATGCTTGTTTCATTAGCAATTATTTATGTGGCGTTTCAAAATAAACATGTGCTAAAGCTGTGCGCAGGTTTGTATGCTGTAGCTTTCGTGATTTTAGTTGCGATGTATTTTTACTTCATTCAACACAATTTGGCAACCGATTATTTGCTTACGTTTTATATTCGTCGCTTTTTAATTCAACCACTTTTCGTATTGATTTTGTTGCCAGCTTTTTACTATCAGCGTACAATTAAAAATGAAGAAGTGTAACAATTACTTTCCAAGATCAATAATCTGTTTTTGAGAAATTAAATCACCATCTTTTGTAATACCTTCTATAAATACTGTAACATATTTTGTTCGTGTATTGAAAATTTTGAATGTAACAGTTTCGTTTTTAGGAAGTGTAATTTCGGGAATCCAAGACACAACTCCATATTTTTTGAAGCTACTGTTTGTGTAACTACTATATTTTGGTGCATAATATTCTTTTGCTGTTTCAAAAGCCAACGGTGCAACGCTCGAATTTGAAATTGAACCACTATCTCCTTTATCTTGATACAATGCTGTTGTACGTGTGTAAATTTTAATAACGCCACCTGTACCACGAATTCCATATCCAAATCCGCTTTTATCAATTAAAATTTTCTCCACATTTCCCATGGAATAGTTGTATAGAATACTAAAGTTACTAAGTGGAACATCGTCTAAAAACACCAAAGGCGGTGTTGCTCCTGCGATACTCAATCTATTTCGTGTTGTAATGGTTACGTTTCCATTACTTTCAAAAACTCTATATCCATTGTTTTGAATGTAATCTGAAACCAAAGGATATTGAAAGTACGTTTCTTCATCAACTTTTTTAAACTTTCCATTCACGGCAATAGGATCACTCTCTTTTTCCTTTTTCTTGGCTTCTAACACAATTTCATCTAACTCTACAGAATTTTCATAGAAAAAGTCTTTCGAAAGATCCGCATTTAGTGCTAAAAATTTTGTGTCTAATATTTTTTCTCTTGCTATTTCAGCACTGATATTATCTTTGTTGTTGGTAATGCTGAAAGAGATATACATGCCTGGTTTTTTGAAAATACCACGATTATCTAAGTAAGAAAAACGAATTTTTTCTCCTTTTTCTAAATAGAAATTTCTAAGTATAAACGTTTGATCGTCACTAAGATTGATGAATTGTGCTTGGTGATTTTTAGTAGCATATAAAAACAATCGGTCAATTCCAGTTTTTGGAGAATTTACCTTTCCTTTAATTGTAATTCCGCTTTCAAACTGATGTAATTGTTTTGGTGGATTGTTAAAAATTGTATTCCAATTGTATTTACTCCAACCTTGTGTAAGTAGCAAAATATCTAATTCATAAGCACGTTTTCTATCAAATTTGGTAAAGTAGTATTCAGGATTTTCAATGATTCCTTTTACATATGGTTTTAATAAAAAACTTGAAATTATAGTATGCGTTGGCGCGTAGCTTTCTGTTTCTTCTGGCAACATAGAAATACTAATGTTTGCATCTGTTTGTAGGTTTAATTCTTTCACAGACAATAGAATAGAATCATTTTCAGTTTTCAGTTTTGACACAGAAACCGAAGTTTCTTTTAGCATTGAACTATTAAAAAACAAGCGTTCCAGAATAGGTTTTTCGTTTTCATCAAACAACGTAATAGTATTGATTCCTTTGTAAAGATCTTTTTTTGGAATCGTAATTGTTTTTACAACTCCTGCATCAAATTTGAAATTTACTATTTTCAGTTTTCCACTTTGGTGAATTAGTAATTTGTATTTCGCATTGCTAAATCTTTCTAGTGTTTTAGCATTTGTATGTAGTGTAATGATTGCTTTATCAGGAAAAAGATTGTTCATCGTAACTGCAATTCCTTGATTTTTAATTGGCGGAAGTGCTTGCTCAATAATTTTCCCAGAAGCCAAGGTGATTTTTGAAGTATACTTTTGATTGGATTCAGGTTGAAATAAAAATTTTCCAAGTCCTAACGCATTACTTTTAAACTTGGTAACTTCTTCGTTATTTTCATTAAAAATACTTCCTGTTGCCGCAACACCT
This sequence comes from Kordia sp., assembly GCF_965283645.1. Taxonomy (GTDB): domain Bacteria; phylum Bacteroidota; class Bacteroidia; order Flavobacteriales; family Flavobacteriaceae; genus Kordia. The sequence goes on from NZ_CBDIPG010000001.1 coordinate 3,996,153, forward strand.
TTTCCACTAGCGTCTGTCACTTTAAAACCAACATTGTTTTTGGTATTCATAACAATATGTCCACCTTCTGGCAGAAACTGAAAATCATACATATTTTCAGTTGTTACATCATCATTTGTAGCTACAATTTTATCTCCGTAAACTTTAATTTTTTGAATGTATGCGCCATCATCGTTGAAGTTTTTCATCCAATTGGTGGATGCTTTTATGTAATACGTTCCAGAAACAAATGTAGAATCAATTGCCAAATTTCCTTTGGCAGCTCCATTTTCACCTTTAAATAATGCTCTTTTAACTTCTTTTCCATCGGCATCATAAATTCCAATATTGAAGTTTGTAGTTGCTTTGGATATCAATTGATTTTTTTGATCGTATGCATATCCTTTAAACCATATTTCTTCTCCAGACAAAAAAGTAGTTTTGTTTAAATGTAGAAAAATGGTTTCACGTGGTAACTTAAAATATTCGGTGTAACTGTTTTCAGCTCCATTTTCAGTTTGAGAAAACATAGAAAAGGAAAACAATAAGAGGAAAAGTGGTAGTAATGGTAAAATGCGCTTCATGCTAAAATGATCGGTTTTAATTCAGATATTAAAAATACCACAAAAAAAATATGGAAATGTTAAATAAAACAAAAACTCCGAAAAATAACTGCTAGAATTTTAATGTCTAGCTAGTTTTCTTTTAGTTACTTCAAATTTAAATCTATAGTTTGTTTTTGAGAGATCAGAGCTCCATCTTTTGTAATTCCTTCTATAAAAACAGTTACGCGCTTTGTACGTGTGTTAAAGATTTTAAAATTTGTTGTTTCATTTTTGGTTAACGTTAGCTCTGGAATCCAAGAAATAACGCCAAACTTTTTGAATATATTGTCTGTGTACGAACTATATTTTGGTGCGTAGTATTCTTTTGTTTTTTGAAAAGCAAAAGGAGCAATACTTGTAGTAGAGACAGCCTCTTCAGAGTCATTTTCATCAACTAAAGCAGTCATCCGTGTGTAAATTTTAATAACACCTCCAGCACTACGAAGTCCATATCCAAACCCGCTTTTGTCAATTAAAATCTTCTCTACATTCGCCATAGAATAGTTGTATAAAATGCTAAAATTTCTCAGAGGAACATCATCAAGAAATACTAATGGAGAAGTATAATCTTTAAATTTTTCAAGCTTCTTACTAGAAGTATTGGTTGAAGTTGTGTTTGTGGGAGTGGTACTTGTTGTGGTAGTATTTCCAAATAATTCATCGTCATTAGGTTGCGACGCGACTGTCTCTCCTAAACTTAATCTATTCCGCTTTGTAATCGAAACTTCTCCGAAATCTTCAATAACTCTGTATCCGTTGTTTTGAATATAATCAGTAATAAACGGATATTGATGGTATTCTTTTAGTGTAATGGTTTTTAATTTACCATTGATTGAAATAGGGTCATCTTCTACTTTTGTTTTTTTCTTGGTTTTAAGAACAACAGCTTCTAGTTTGATAGATTCTTTGAGAAAAAACTTTTCTGGTAAATCAAAATTGCTTGTGATTGTATGTGAAGTTTCAATTTTTTTCGAAGTAATTATCTCACTAAGATTATCTTCTTTGTTGGTGATACTAAACGTAACATACATACTTGGCTTTTTGAATACACCACTTTTGTCAACATATGAGAAACGAATTTTTTCATCTTTTTCCAAATAGAAATTATTAATGTTGAACGATTGATCTTCGTTTAATGGAATAAATTGTGCAGGATGATTTTTAGTAGCATATAAGAACAATTTGTCGATACCTGAAGTTGGAAAATTTACTTTCCCATTAACGATAATTCCGTTTTCAAAACCGTATAATTTTTTTGGCGTTTTTCTGAAAACTGCATTCCAATTATATTTACTCCAACCTTGTGTAAGTAATAGAATATCTAGTTCATACGCTCGTTTCCGATCTTGTTTTTCAAAATAATATTGAGGATTTTCAATAGTTCCTTTTAGATATGGATTTAGATAGAAACTTGAAATTATAGTATGTGTTGGTGCATAACTTTCCGTTTCTTCTGGCAACATAGAAATGCTAATATTTGCGTCTGTTTGTAGGTTTAATTCTTTAACAGATAAAACAATAGAATCAATGTCAGTTTTTAGTTTTGATACAGAAACGGAGGCTTTTTTTAACATTGAATTATTAAAAAACAAACGTTCCAGAATAGGTTGTTCGTTTTCATCAAATAACGTTATGGTATTAATTCCTTTGAATAATTCTTTTTTAGGAATTGTAATGGTTTTTACAACTCCTGCATCAAATTTGAAGTTTACTATTTTTAGTTTTCCGCTTTGGTGAATTAGTAATTTATATTCCGCATTGCTAAATCTTTTCAACGTTTCAGCATTTGTATGTAGTGTAATGATTGCTTTGTCAGGAAAAAGATTGTTCATGATTACTGCAATTCCTTGATTTTTAATCGTTGGAAGTGCTTGTTCAATTGTTTTGCCAGAAGTCAAGGTAATTTTTGAAGTATATTTTTGATTGGATTTAGGTTGAAATAAAAACTTCCCAAGGCCTAACGCATTACTTTTAAACTTAGCAACTTCTTCATTATTTTCATTAAAAATGCTTCCTGTTGCCACAACACCTTTCCCGCTAGCATCTGTCACTTTAAAACCAACATTGTTTTTAGTATTCATAACAATATGTCCGCCTTCAGGGAGAAACTGAAAATCGTATTCATTGTTGGAAACTGTAGTTTTGTCAGCTATAATTTTATCTTTAAAAACTTTAATTTTTTGAATGTATGCGCCATCATCGTTGAAGTTTTTCATCCAATTGGTGGATGCTTTGATGTAATATGTTCCAGAAACAAATGTAGAGTCAATGGCAAAATTTCCTTTGGTAACACCGTTTTCGCCTTTAAATAGTGCTTTTTTAACTTCTTTTCCATCAGCATCATAAATTCCAATATTGAAATTTGTAGTTGCTTTGGATGTCAATTGATTTTTTTGGTCATAGGCATATCCTTTAAACCATATTTCTTCTCCAGATAAATAGGTAGTTTTATTTAAGTGTAGAAAAATTGTTTCACGTGGTAACTTAAAATATTCGGTATAACTGTTTTCGGCTGCATTTTCTGTTTGAGAAAACATAGAAAAGGAAAATAATAAAACGAAAAAAGGGAGTAGTGGTAACGTACGTTTCATGCTAATAATAATCAGTTTCATTCAAGATATTAAAAATATCACAGAAAAAATATGGAAATATTAAATAAAACAAAAACTCCGAAAAATTACTTTTTTGGAGTTTTGAGAATGATAAGTAATTTTTTTATAGAGTCTACTTTCTTAGATTATGTTTACTAAAGTCAACAATTTTTTTCTGGGAAATTAAGTATCCTTCTTTGGTAATGCCTTCAATATATAATGTGATAAATTTTGTTTTTGTGTCTGGAACTTTCATGACAATAGTTTCATCTTTTTTCAAGATAACCTCTGGAATCCATGAGATTACGCCATATTTTTTAAATAAGTTACTAGAATAACTATTGTATTTAGGTGTATAAAATTCTTTGGCTGTACTGAAAGCATACGGAGCTGTGTTTTCGTTAAATAGTTGCGTTTCATAGTTCGCTTCATCAATAAGTGGAGTTGTTCTTGTATAAACTTTGATTACACCACCAGCGCCACGTGATCCAAATTCAGAGCCAAGTTTGTCGATGATAATTTTTTCTACGTTTGCCATCGAAAATTTATATAAAATATTTGCATTACTTAACGGAACGCCATCAAATACAATCAAAGGTGAAGCGGCACCAGAGCTAAAGGGATTTCGTGTTAGAATAGTTAAATCTCCAAAACCCTCAATAACTCTATAGCCATTATTTTCTATGTAATCTGTTACAAACGGGTATCGAGTATAGGTATCCATGGTTACTTTTTGATATTTTCCAAAAAGCACAATTGGTTTATCTTTATCTTCTTTTTCTTTTTTGACTTCAATAACGATTGCATTAAGTTGTTCATAATCAGGTGTAATGAAATCTTCTGAAATAGTAAAATTAGTAGTATTCAGTTTGGTTGCGATTTCATTTTCTAAACCAACAATTGATTCTTGATTGTTCGTTATATTGAAAGCAACATACATAGCAGGTTTTTTAAAAGCACCTTTTTTATCTAAGTATGAAAAACGAATAGATTCGTCTTCTTCTAAGTATAAGTTTTTAATGATAAATGATTGATCTTTATTTAAATCAATAAACTGTGCAGGATGATTTTTAGTAGCATATACAAACAGCTTGTCAACGCCCGAAGCGGGTAAATTTACCTTTCCTCGTATGGTAATTCCATTTTCAAAAGCATGATTGTTTTGTGGATGATTTTTAAAAATATCATTCCAGCTGTATTTACTCCAACCTTGTGTAAGTAATAAAATATCAAGCTCGTACTGTTGTTTGCGATCTAGTTTTGTAAAATAATATGATGGATTTTCTATAGTTCCTTTTAGATATGGTTTTAAGAAAAAGCTGGAGATAATACTGTGATCAGGATAGTAACTTTCTGTTTCTTCTGGCAAGATAGAAATGCTAATATTTGTCTCTGTATTTGTATTGAATTGTTTTGCAGAAAGTAATATAGTATCGTTAATTGTGTTTAAAGTCGATATTGCAATATCAGTTTTTTTAATTGCGAGTGCGTTAAAAAACAAACGTTCTAAAATAGGTTGTTCATTTTCATCAAATAATGTAATGATATTTACTCCTTTAAATATATTTGTTTTGGGAATGCTAATTGTTTTTGAAGTTCCTTCGTCAAAAGTGAAATTGATTGTTTTTAGTTTGCCACTTTGGTGAATCAATAATTTGTAATTTAAACCCTCTATCTTCTTTAACGTTTCTGTATTTGTGTTAAATTTTACAATTAATTTTTCTGGAAATAAATTATTAATGATCACAGAAATTCCTTGATTTTTTATCATTGGCAACTCTTGCGTAATCGTTTCTCTTGAATCAATTGTTATTTTTGAAGTATATTTTTGATTAGATTTAGGTTGAAATAAAAACTTCCCAATACCTAACGCATTACTTTTAAAGGTTGTGATTTCTTCATTTTTTTCATTGTATATGCTTCCTGAAGCTTTAACACCTTTTCCATAAGCATTTGTAACTTTAAAGCCAATGTTATTTTTAGTGTTTGAAACAATATGTCCACCTTCTGGTAAAAACTGAAAATCATATGAGTTTTGTGCAGTTTTTTCAATAGTAACTAGTTTTTCAGTGTTGCTTGGATCAACTGTTTCACTAACATCTTTATTGGCATTATCATTTGCGGATACCTCAATTTTCTGAATATATGCGCCTTCATCGTTGAAGTTTTTCATCCAGTTGGTTGATGCTTTTATATAGTAGGTTCCAGAAACGAAAGTAGAATCAATTAAGAAGTTTCCTTTGGCAGCTCCATTTTCACCCTTAAATAATGCTTTTTTAACTTCTTTTCCATCGGCATCATAAATTCCAATATTGAAATTTGTAGTGGCTTTGGATGTCAATTGATTTTTTTGGTCATAGGCATATCCTTTAAACCATATTTCTTCACCAGATAAATAGGTAGTTTTGTTTAAATGAAGATGTAATGTTTCTCTTGGAAGATTGAAATACGTAGTATAATTATCTTCAACTTTTTGATTTTTTTGACCAAATACGCCAAAAGAGGATAGTAAGAAAAGGAATAGTAAAGTGTAGTTTTTAATCATAGTAATTGGTTTTAATGTTCTAAAAGATCATCAAAAATAATACCATAATATATCAAAAAACTCCGAAAAATTGCTTTTCGGAGTTTTGAGTTTGTATTGTATTTGTAAAGAATTATTACATCATTCCTGGCATTCCTCCGCCCATTGGTGGCATTCCGCCTCCTGCAGGAGCTTCTTCTTTAATGTCAATTAATGCACATTCGGTAGTTAAGATCATTCCTGAAACAGATGCTGCATTTTCCAATGCAATACGCGTTACTTTTTTAGGATCAATGATTCCTGCTTTTAGCATATCTACATATTCATCTGTTTTAGCATTGTAACCAAAGTCTTTTTTACCTTCCATTACTTTAGAAACAACAACACTTCCTTCGCCACCAGCGTTGGAAACAATTGTACGTAACGGTTCTTCAATTGCACGTGCAATAATTTTGATTCCTGTTACTTCATCTAAGTTATTTGTAGTAATTTTTTCTAAAACACCTTTTGCTCTTACCAAAGCAACTCCACCACCTGCAACAATTCCTTCTTCAACTGCGGCTCTTGTAGCGTGTAATGCATCATCAACTCTGTCTTTTTTCTCTTTCATTTCCACTTCAGATGGCGCTCCAACGTATAAAACTGCAACTCCACCAGCTAATTTAGCCAAACGTTCTTGTAGTTTTTCTTTGTCGTAATCAGAAGTTGTAGCTTCAATTTGCGCTTTTATTTGAGCAACACGCGCTTTGATCATATCTGGATCTCCAGCACCATTTACAACAGTTGTATTGTCTTTGTCAATAGTGATTTTTTCAGCAGTTCCTAACAAATCAATTGTCGCATTTTCTAACGTGAAACCTCTTTCTTCAGAAATTACAGTTCCGCCAGTTAAGATCGCGATATCTTCTAACATTGCTTTTCTACGGTCACCAAATCCTGGCGCTTTTACAGCGGCAATTTTTAATGCGCCTCTTAGTTTGTTTACTACTAAAGTAGCTAACGCTTCTCCATCAACATCTTCAGCAATAATTAATAAAGGCTTTCCAGTTTGCGCAACAGGCTCTAAAACTGGCATTAAGTCTTTCATTGAAGATATTTTCTTATCAAATAATAAGATGTAAGGACTTTCCAATTCTGCTTCCATCTTTTCAGAATTCGTCACAAAATATGGAGATAAATATCCTCTATCAAACTGCATCCCTTCAACAACATCAACATAAGTATCTGTTCCTTTTGCTTCTTCAACAGTTATAACTCCTTCTTTTCCAACTTTTCCAAAAGCTTTTGCAATTAAATCACCAACAACTTCATCGTTGTTTGCAGATATAGAAGCAATTTGTTTTATCTTTTCAGAAGAATCACCAACTTTTTTAGCTTGTTTGTTTAAGTCTTCAACAATGGCAGTTACTGCTTTGTCAATTCCTCTTTTTAAATCCATCGGATTTGCACCAGCCGCAACGTTTTTTAAACCTTCTTTTACGATAGCTTGTGCTAAAACTGTTGCTGTTGTTGTTCCATCTCCTGCTAAATCATTCGTTCTAGAAGCAACCTCTTTTACCATTTGTGCTCCCATGTTTTCCAATGGGTTTTCTAGCTCAATTTCTTTTGCTACGGTAACACCATCTTTTGTTACTGATGGCGCACCAAATGATTTACTAATAATTACGTTTCTTCCTTTTGGTCCTAATGTTACTTTTACTGCATTTGCCAATGCATCCACACCACGTTTTAGCCCGTCGCGTGCTTCAATATCAAATTTTATATCTTTTGCCATGTCTTTTTAATTGTTAGTCAATAATCAATTTTGCTTGTGATTGACTAGAGTTATTTTGTTTTATAAATAATAACGATTGTTAGAAGTCAATAGCTTATTAAATAATAGCTAAAATATCATCTTCTCTCATAATGATGTAATCGGCTCCTTCATATTTGATTTCAGATCCAGAAAACTTTCCATAAAGAACCGTATCACCAACTTTTACCGTCATTGGTTCGTCTTTTTTACCTGATCCAACTGCGACAACAGTTCCACGTTGTTGCTTTTCTTGTGCTGAATCTGGAATATAAAGCCCTGAAGCAGTTTGTGTCGCTGCCGGTAATGGGGCAATCAAAACTCTATCTGCTAGTGGTTTGATATTAACTTTGCTCATTTTGTTAATTATTTTATTTGATTAATTATGTTATTTTTTACGTGTAGAAAATAGTCAGAAACTGTGCCATTGTACGAATACTGACAAATTGAAATAAAAAATGCCAGCTTGTCATAAGCTGGCATTTTTTTATATGATATGATGAAAAAAATTACTGTCCGTCAGTAGTTTTTTCGTCTGTTGTGTTTGTATTGTTGTCTGCAGGAGGCGTTGTTGTTTGTTCCGTTGTTGGAACTATGTTGGTATCTTCCGCAACTTTCGATTTAGCATTGGCATTACTTAAGTTTGTAAAGTTGGTTACCAAAATTAATCCAATTAAGATTGTTGCCAATGCCCATGTACTTTTATCAAGAAAATCGGTTGTTTTTTGAACACCACCAATTTGCTGATTTCCACCACCACCAAAAGAAGAAGATAATCCTCCACCTTTTGGGTTTTGTACCATTATTACTAACATTAATAAAAATGCTACGATAAGGATTAAGATTATAAATATGTAATAAGTTGAACTCATTTTGTACTAATTATTTTGTTGTAATTTTTTTATTGCTCGAATTTGGTCTGCAAAGAAACCACTTTTTTCTGGATATTTCAAAATTAAAATAGTATAAGCTTTAATTGCTTTTTTATATTTCTTTTGTTCTAAATAAACTTTCGCCAAAGTTTCCGTCATCAGTATAGACTGGTCAACGGTTGAAGCACTTGCAAGATTCACCGTTTTTTCAAGTGTTGGCTTCGGTTTTATCTTCGGTTTTTTTGCTATAAACTTGTCTATTAAATCAAATCTTTTATCTTTTTCTGTTTCCGCTACAGCGGGATTTGACTCACTTTCTGCTTGTTTTATTGCTTTTTCTTCAACTTCTTTCTCGTTAGAACGATCAATAGGTTTAAAATTTGCAAGTTGTAACCATTCTGAGAATGAATGTTTTTCTTTTTTCTCAAAATGTAATGGTTTTCCAAGTTTTAAAGTTTCTTCTGGCGATTTTTCTATTTCAGTTTGCTTTTCCTGAACAGGAATTTCTTCTTCAATCGTTTTTTCTTGTACAACTTCTTGAGTGTCTGAAATTGTTTCTATAACAGGAGTTGAAACTACTTTTGGTAGAAATAAATCTGGATCAAGAATTGCATTTGCTTCTTGAATTTTTGTTTTGATGGCATCTTCCATGCGAAGATTTTTATCAACTTTTACTTCTTCAACATCAATAGAAATTTCATTAATATCAACCGCATTTGGATTGCTTTGTGCTTTTTGAATTGCACTTGATATTTCATGTTGTTCAAATAATTCAGACGTAATAAAATCAAATAGAATACTACGATCTGTTGTGTGCGCCGCCGTTATTTTTAAACTTTGATTGTACTTAAAACTATCCTGATTTTTCAATCCTTTTAAGTGTACAATGCGCGCCGCCTGAAAGTATGGAAATTCTTTTGTAATAGCAGCAATCGCTTCTGTCTGCGAAGCATTAATGTACGCAGGATTTTTTAGTATGTATGTAAAATCAGAAATGTTCATGTAGTTACCAATTTGCTAAACTAGCATTAAAAATGTCTTGTGTTAAACGTTCAAATATTTCTTCAAATGCCGTGCTTTGTACAGCTGCTAATTGCGAAGAAGCAGGATAATCATAAAAAAATGAAAAACGCGTATCAAAATCATCATCTGGTCTGTTGTTGTGTGTAAAACGCACTTGTACAGCAATTGTCAAGCGGTTTTGCGCGGCTGTGTTGTTGGCAGTTGCGCTCATTGGAGAAACACGATATTCTACAATTTCACCTTCATATATTAAGTCTGCATTTGATCTAACCAATGTTAAACTTGTTTGATTCTGAATTAAATCTTGTAGCGCAAGTGTAAAATCTCTGTCCAATCCAGGTTCAATGATAGGCGCGTTGTTTTGAAAGAAATTTACTTGATAGGTTTCTGCATTTAAGTCACCAGTTCCTGTAAAGTTGTAAAATTTACAACCTGTAAATGAAAGAGAAATAATGACAGCGGTAATGTATATTTTAATACGTTTCATCGGTTTTGTATGTGTAATTTATAAATCAAATTGTTTGATTTTTCTATATAAGGTACGTTCAGAAATTCCAAGCTCGCTTGCCGCGGCTTTTCGTTTTCCTTTGTTGCGTTCCAACGCTTTTTTGATGAGTTCTAGTTCTTTGTCATGAAGTGAAAGTGTTTCTTCTTCTTCAATTTCTTCTGCAAAATGATATTTGTCAGCTTCAGAAACCACAGTAACTTCAGGTGAAATTGGCAATAGCTTTACGCTTTCTTCTTCTTCATGAAATACTTCATCACCATCATCATCACCATATATTTTCTGAATTAGACTTTCGTTTTCTTCTTGTACTTTTTGCGAAACTCCATTTTGCATGAGTTCCATGGTGAGTTTTTTTAAATCGTTTAAATCACTTTTCATATCAAAAAGCACTTTGTACAGTATTTCACGCTCCGAACTAAAGTCGCTTTCACTTTTCGATTTTTCAATAACCGCTGGCAAATTCCCAGAGGTATTTGGCAAGTATTGCATTAGTGTTTCTGCAGTAATTCCTCTATTTTCTTCCAGTACAGAAATTTGTTCGGCTACATTTCGCAATTGTCTAATATTTCCGTTCCAACGATATTTTGTCAATAGTGCCGTTGCGTTTTCGTCCAAACGAATAGATGGCATTTTGTACTTCATTGCAAAGTCGGAAGCAAATTTTCTGAATAGTAAATGAATGTCTTCTTTTCGCGCTCGCAAAGGCGGAAGTAATATTTCAACTGTGCTTAAACGATAGTATAAATCTTCTCTAAATTTTCCTTTTTTGATGGCTTCAAACATATTTACATTGGTAGCCGCCACAATACGAACATTGGTTTTTTGTACTTTGGATGAACCAACTTTGATGAATTCTCCATTTTCCAATACACGTAACAATCGTACTTGCGTTGTTAATGGTAATTCGCCAACTTCATCTAAGAAAATTGTTCCGTTATCGGCAACTTCAAAGTATCCATTTCTGGTTTGTGTTGCGCCTGTAAAAGCACCTTTTTCGTGTCCAAAAAGTTCACTGTCGATAGTTCCTTCTGGAATAGCTCCGCAATTTACAGCAATATATTTTCCGTGTTTTCTGTGTGATAGTGAGTGGATGATTTTTGGAACACTTTCTTTTCCAACACCACTTTCACCAGTTACAAGTACAGAAATATCTGTGGGAGCTACCTGAATCGCTTTTTCAATAGCACGATTAAGTCCTGCATCATTTCCGATGATTCCAAAACGTTGTTTTATAGCTTGTATGGATTCCATTTTTTTCGTGCGTTGTTTTTTAATTTATGTATTGAAAGTTTTCACTGATGGTAATAGTTACATCATTAGAAATGAATGGTAATGATGAATATAAAGTTCCAGACCTACTTAAAATTCTGTTATTTGTATCATATTGAATGTCTAAGTTTGATGGTCCTTGCGAAGTTGTAACTGATGTAACATTGTTGTTACTGTACACCATTGCTTGCCAATGTTCGTATTGATCGTCATATTCATCATAGAATATTGAAAATTTATACAAATCGTTCATGGTAAAACTGAGCGGATTTATGTTACTATCATGCGTATATACGTATGTATTTGGATTTTGACCTGTAATCTCAGACATGATTAAATTTCCATTAGTATCATAGGTAATATTTTCCGTTTTAACCACAACGCCACTTTCCATCGTTTCTCTTTTGATAAGTTTATTTTGATCAGTAAATGTAAACTTTGTACTGTAGATGGTTCCTTCTTTTGTACGTGTAACTTCAGTATTGAAATGTGTAAACGTGAATATAAAATCTTCAGAAGCATCTTGTAAATCTTCATACTCAATTGTTGCAATTTTGCCAATATTATAGGTTACGGATGCTCTATTAATAATAGTTCCGTCAACTCTGGTAATAGCGCCAATGACTCTAGTATTTTGATCTCTAATAACAGAAGCCGTTGCATCAATAGTAGTTCCTAAAAACGAAAGACTTGTTTGTTGTGATGTAAATTGATTTTGAGAGTTGATATTAAAATCTGTATTAAAAGAAGTATCGCTTCCGTTAGCTGTAAATTCTTTTACATAGTTGTAATTTGATAATTGATTGCTGTTTCCAGGATCTGTTGGGTCGGTTGGATCTGTAGGATCAGTTGGAGTGCCAGGATCAGGATTTGTTGGATTTCCATTGGTAGGAACTTCCTCTGTTACAATTTCAAAATCAACAGGTTCATTATCACATGAAAAACATAAAAATGCCAATAGAACAGTGGTAAGTAAATAAGCTTTTTTCATTGGATTGCTTTTATGAGTTATGCATGTTTTTTAAGATTGTTGTATGATTAATATTGAAATGTTTCGTTTAGTGTAAATAGAAAACCATCTCCTAAATCAAACGTTCCATTTCTAGTTGTTATGTTGTTGTCAGCATTATACGTTAAGTCAAATGTTACATTTTGCCCGTTATCTTGAACTCCTGCCCAGTTGTTTGTACTATGAAAAGTTGCAATCGTATTTGCTACTTCGTCCTCATAATCTATATTAAAAATACTAAATAGAAATTGATCGTTAAAAACAGCTTTTGACGGATTTGTAAATGAATCATACGAAAGTGTGTATCCGCCTTCATTTGTTCCCGTTGTAGTTGTAGAAGTCAAGTTTCCGTTCGTATACGTTAGTGTTTCTATTTGCGTGCTCATGGTTCCTGTGAACGCTTCTACAGAAATTAGTTGACTGTTTGAATCAAATGTATATTCAATTCTTTCATCAGAACCAACAGTAGTTCTCGTAACAATTGTTCCGCTATAGGTAAAATTATAGATATGATTTTCAGTAGGATCTTCTAAATCTTCATAAACGATTTCAGAAATATTATCGCCAGTATAACTTATCGTTGTGTCCTCTGAAGGTGTTCCGTTAGTTGTAGCATTTAAGCGAACAATTTTACCGTTTCCGTCACGTGTAAATACGCCAAAAGCTGGAGTTGATGAACCTGCTATAATTACTTCTGCATCTAACGAAATTACAACGCCTCCTGAAACATTGAAATCCGTATTTGTAATAATTTCGCCAAAAATAGGCAGGTTTGATGTTACATCATATGAATATAATGATAGTGTGCTTGCTGGATCTGTCGGGTCTGTCGGATCGGTTGGGTCAGTTGGGTCCGTCGGATCTGTTGGGTCTGTCGGATCCGTAGGATTTGTTACCTCTACATCAAAATCTATAGGTTCATCATCACATGAGAAACATAAAAATGCTACCAAAATTGAAGTTATTAAAAGTGTCTTTTTCATCATATTTATTTTTTGATGGTTGATTGAATAGTATTTGATTATTTTTTTAATTATTTTCTGAATGTTCAATGGCTTCACCAATTAACGTTGCAGAAGTACAATCGTGAATTTTTACATTTACGAAATCACCAAGGTTGTAGTGTTCTTTTGGGAAAACTACTACTGTGTTTTGAGAACTTCTTCCCATCCAATGTGCGTCTGATTTTTTAGAAGAACCTTCAATAAGGACTTCTTTTACCGTATTGAGATGTGATTGCGTTCTGTATGCGCTATGCGATCGTTGCAGTTCAATAATTTCTGCAAGTCTTCGTTTTTTTGTTGTTTCAGGAATGTCGTCTTCCATTTTTCTTCCAGCCATTGTTCCAGGGCGTTCAGAATACGTAAACATATATCCAAAATCATATTTTACATATTCCATTAATGAAAGTGTATCTTGATGATCTTGTTCTGTTTCTGTTGGAAAACCAGCAATTAAATCTTGCGATATTCCACAGTTTGGTAAGATGTCACGAATCTTATCTATCAACGCAAAATATTCTTCGCGCGTATGCAAACGATTCATTTCTTTTAAAATTCGATCGCTTCCACTTTGTACAGGTAAGTGTATGTGTTTGCAAATATTTCTATGTTTTGCCATGATATGAAATACATTTTCATGCATGTCTTGCGGATTTGAAGTTGAAAATCGGACTCTCAACTTTGGAAACTTGACAGCAACCATATCCAACAACTTTGCAAAATCTACCGCAGTTGCTTTTTGCATTTCAGAAGCTTTTTCAAAATCTTTTTTCAAGCCGCCACCATACCATAAATAGCTATCTACATTTTGACCTAATAAGGTTACTTCTTTAAAGTTTTTGTCTGAAAGTTCTTGAATTTCTTCTAAAATCGATTGCGGATCACGGCTACGTTCGCGTCCACGGGTAAATGGAACAACGCAAAACGTACACATGTTGTCGCAACCTCTTGTAATGGAAACTAACGCTGTAATTCCGTTTGTGTTCAATCGAACAGGCGCAATATCTCCATACGTTTCATCCTTTGAAAGTACTACATTTATGGCGTCTCGTCCTTCATCAATTTCTTGGAGCAAATTTGGTAAATCTTTGTAAGCATCAGGGCCAACAACCATGTCTACAATTTTTTCTTCTTCCAAAAATTTACTTTTTAAGCGTTCTGCCATACAGCCCAATACACCAACTTTCATTTTTGGGTTGTGTCGTTTTACGGCATTGTATTTTTCCAGACGTTTACGAACCGTTTGTTCAGCTTTGTCACGAATTGAGCATGTATTCACCAACACCAAATCAGCTTCTTCCAAACGATTTGTGGTATTAAAACCTTCTTTTGCAAGAATGGAAGCTACAACTTCACTATCAGCAAAATTCATTTGGCAACCATAACTTTCAATATATAGTTTTCGTGTGTTTTGAGGTTTTTGTGCTAAAACAATGCTTTCACCTTGCTTACTTTCGTCTATTATCTTCTCCATGTATGCTGTAATCTGAATGGTAGTTTACTATCAATTAAGATGCAAAGATAGGATTATTTCAAAACATATGACATAATGGCATGTTAAATAACTTGCTATCTTTCACACTCAAATTATTGGACTTATAATAATTCTTTTATTTTTGTTACTCAACCAATTAACTATAAAGGACATGAATAAAAATTTCTTACTAGAAAAAATTGACAATGCGAAACAATTATCTTTTGGAGATATTTTTAACGAATCTATAGAATTGTTTAAAAAAGTATGGATGCAAGGATTTGTAAAAACTCTTTTACAAATGATATTAGGCTTGGTCATTGCACTACTATCATACATTCCAATTTTTATGGTGTTAGGATTTTTCGGAGTAACATTTAGCATCATGGGAGAACGATCGGCACCAGTGATAGCTTTGCCTATGGTGGTGTTAATCATAGCAATATTTATTTTGATAATTATTGTAGCAGGCGTTGTGCCAATGGCTTTAATAGCTGGTTTTTACAGAATATGTAAACAGAAAGATTTGAATGAAGCAACTTCGGATGATTATTTTTATTTCTTAAAAAGAAGATATTTTAAAAAAATGGCAACTTTAGTAGCGGCTTCTATTGGAATTAGTCTTCTAGCAACATTGTTGTGTTATTTTCCAGTATTTTTTGTAATGATTCCAATTACTTTTTTTACCATAATATTTGCGTTCAATCCAGAATTAAGCGCAAGCGATATTATAAGTGTTGGTTTTAAACTTGGTGTAAAAAAATGGGGAATTACATTTGCGCTCGTGTTGGTAAGTGGATTTGCTGCATCAATAATTGGATTTATTCTTTGTGGAATAGGAATATTTTTTACGAGCTCATTTATATACCTGCCAATATATTTTGTGTACAAACATGTTATTGGTTTTGAGGATGATTACAGGGTATATTCTGACGATCTAAAACAAATTGAACAATAAACATGTTATTATAAATGAAAGCCTATCAGAATAATGATAGGCTTTTTTATGCGTTAAAAAGTACTTAGGAAAATTTGTTTTTCTTGCTCTCAAAAAAATATACAACTTATAATAATTCTGTTATTTTTGTACGCTATTGAAATAAATACACATGAATAAAGAAACACTACTAGAAAAAATAGAAGAAGCAAAACCTCTATCATTTCAAACAATTATGAATGAATCTGGGACTTTGTTTACCAAAACCTGGGGACAAGCGCTTCTAAGTAGTTTGTTAATTTTGTTATTTTCTTTGGTAGCGGCAATTATATGCTTTATTCCATACACAATAACATTGGTATTTTTTGGAATTACTTCCGAATACATGGACTTTCATGTTTCAAATGACGAAAGAGTACGTGTTATATCATTCATATTTGGAGGAATATTTTCAGTAGCCGCAGGAGCTATTTTTATAGCAATATCAGCGGCATTTTTTAGAATATGTAAAATGAAAGATCATAACAGAGCTGGTTTTTACGATTACTATTACTTCTTGAAACGAAAATATTTTTCAAAACTCTTTGTATTAGGAACATTGTCTACGGCAATTATTGCTCCTTCAGTACTCTATTTATCGTACATTCCTTTGGTGTATCTTATCGTTCCTATTATTTTTTTCATTGCTATTTTTGCGTTCAATCCAGAATTATCAACAAAAGATATTATAAATCTTAGTTTTAAACTTGGAACTGAAAAATGGGGAGTTTCTATCGGATTCATACTAATTATAGGCTTTATTTCCATGATTGTAGGTGTTATTTTATGTGGATTCGGATTTGTGCTAACAATGACGTTTGTTAACTTGCCACTCTATTTCATCTACAAACATGTCATTGGTTTTGACGATGAAAAACCTGTAGATCCATACCAAGAAAAAACAGATTTAATCATTCAAAAACTACACGACTACAAAAGACCTGTCAAAAAAAGATAATCTTTTTTACATACTTCGGGAACCTTTTTCTTTTACAACGCGTCTATATTAATAGAAAGGATTGAATGCTCGAAAATGAAGTGGATGATGCTCGATTTTCAATTAATATTGAAAATATTTGAGTATTTCTGAAGCCTTTTTGCAATTCATACATCTATAAAATATACGAACATTAACAATACCTGATAATTATGAAAGAAAAAATTTTAAAAGCTGGATTATGTATATTTATAATAATAGCCACTTTTTCATGCTCTGACCTAGATGACAATGAAGAAGTAGGAACTGTAGATCTTGTAAATCTCATCGAAAAAGAATCTGAACTCTTCGATCTTATATCGCGTGTGGCAGATGAAGATTCGGATAAGGAAATTACCTGTATCAAATTCATTTATACATTTACAATGTTAGAATTTAATAGTGATGCAGAAGTTGTTGCGCAACATGTAGTTGCAAGCGATGTGCAATTTAGTACAATACTAGACGGTATTGCAGACGGAAACAGTATCGGAATCAGCTTTCCAATTCAAAGTGAACTCGAAAGTGGTGAAGAATTCTTAATTCAAAATAAAGACGAATTAAAACAAGCTATTGACGATTGTGTTTTGGTACAACAAACACAAATTGCAGGAAATTGTCGCCAACTATTGCAAGAATGTGTTTGGGTTGTAAGTCATGATGATGAAGATGAAGACACGTATGAAAACGCTGTATTTGATGTTGCTGATGACGGAACATTCAAATTTTATAACAACGGCGAACTGTTTGAAGGCACTTGGATTGTGTACTTTATTGAATACGAATTACACATCAATATTGCCTTTGATGAACCTAGCGAAACGGCAGACGACTGGAGTTCTGATTGGAAAACAGTAATACAACCAGACAATATTATGACGTTGACAAATAATGACATCGTATTTACGTTTACGCAAGAATGTGAAGAAGAAAATTACTGTACCGAATTGGTTTTTATAGAATGTGAAAACATTGATGGTTCTGAAATTTCCGAATTCGCATTTGAAGAATACATTCCGTGTATCCTAGAAATAAAAGATTTGGACGAATTAACCAATGCAGATACAATTGCCTTTTATATAAGTGAAGATGATGCAAACAATCAAACAAATCCGTTACCTTTAAACTCATATCAAAATACGTCAAGTGTAGAAATTATATATGTACGTATTGACTATGCAATGAGTACTGAATTTATCCTAATTCCAATAGAAATTCAGTCGATAAGTTGTTAAAAGCAATCAAAATACAAAACAATCTAATAGGGTCGCCATTTTTGGGAAAAACGAACAAACAAATACATAACATTGATGGGTTGCGAGCTAATGATGAACTGGTGCAAAAAGCAGTTTATGAAGCACTCGCGCCTAAAATGTTAGGAGCTTGTCTCAACTTTATTTCAGATCGTTCAATGGCGGAAGAAGTCATGAACAATGGTTTTGTAAAAGTATTTTTCAACATCAAAAAGTACAAACAAGAAGGAAGCTTTGAAGGTTGGGTACGTAAAATCATGATTCGTGAAAGTTTATCATTTCTACGAAAAAAGAAATTCCTAATCTCTGATCAAAGTGAAACCATACTCGAACATCAAAAAACATATCAAAAACCAGTAACAGAAATTTCGGAAATACAACGCTTAGTGATGCAACTTCCTGTAGAATTTAAGCTGGTTTTCAATTTATATGCAGTAGAAGGCTATTCACACAAAGAAATCTCAGTACTATTAAAAATTCCTGAAGCAACTTCTAAAACACGCTTATTTAGAGCGCGAACACTATTAAAAGAACAATTAACAACAAAAAAGTCCAATGGAAGATTTTGATTACATAGACGCACTTGCAAAAAGTGAACTTTCGGGTCGTGAAGCAACGCCTTCCAATGATGGTTGGGACATTGTTCAGGAAAAACTACAACGCAAAAGAAAAAAGCGAAGACTATTTTTGTTGCTATTATTCTTTATTATAATAAGCTTTGTTGGAATCTATCATGGAATCAATTTCAATTCAGATATTGATGGAAATTCGGTTACCAACAAAAATACAGAGGAACTAAATACAGGAAATACACAAAACACGATTTCGGATTCAACTTCAACTTCAACTTCAATTTCTAATATAGATACTTCTAATCTCAGTCAAGCTGAAAAAGACGCGTTAGGCGCAAATGACGCAACTCAAAACAACAATCAGCAAGCAAACAAGCTTCAAGGAAGTGAAAGAGGAATTGTAAATGCTGCATCAAAAGTAAAATCTCGCGGAAGCGATACACAAAACAACATTCTATATAATGGTGATAAAAAGTTGCAACAACATTCATCAAATACTATAAGTGAAACTTCATCAGCAGCAGAAAGTGAAGAAATTGTAGCAACAGCAGAAGATGTAAAATTATATGCTTGGGAATTAGTTCCACCAGAAACACTCAAAAAGAAACGTAAAAAGCGTAAAAAGGCGAAAAAGGAAAAAGCAAAACCGTTATATGAAAACACAGATATCATGGTTGGTCTCAACGGATTTTTTACACCAAACGATTATCAAATTATAAAATCGTACGTAATTGAGCTTTCCTATGAACTCAAGAATGAACTCAAAAATGATTATCTGCTCAATTATGGAGTTGGTTTGCAATTTAGAAATTTACACTTCAAAAGAGATAGTACAAGTTTTAACAAAGGCGAGTTGAGTTTTAACTTATTTTCCAACGTTGAAAAACGATTTGGCGATTACAGTTTGGAAGCTGGTGTATATGCTGGATATGAAATATATTCGCCTAACAATAAATTTTTCAGTACCAAAGTTAAAAGTTTTTTCGATCAAAAAATTAATTACGGATTAAGCGCAGGAATCAATTATAAAAATGTTGGACTTATTTTTAAATATGAACTATCACCGTACGTAAATTACCTTGGAGACAAAAAATATGGTGGATTCATTATCGGTCTGAAATATGATTTTTAAACGTCTAAAAAGTGATTTCTAACAAGCATAAAAAAAGTATAAATACAAAAAAATGTGTCCGTTTTTAAAAATCTACATACTTTTGTACTCTGAAAAATCAATATATGGCAAAGAATCTGGTAATTGTAGAGTCACCTGCAAAAGCGAAAACGATTGAAAAATTTCTAGGAAAAGAATTCAAAGTAGAATCAAGTTTTGGGCACATTGCAGACTTACCATCCAAAGAGTTAGGTGTAAATGTAGACGGCGATTTTGAACCTCAATATATAGTCTCTGATGACAAAAAAGCAGTTGTAAAAAAATTAAAGGATTTAGCGAAAAAAGCAGAAATGGTTTGGCTCGCTAGTGATGAGGATCGAGAAGGAGAAGCGATTGCTTGGCATTTGGCTGAAACATTAAAGCTTACGCCAGAACGTACAAAACGAATTGTTTTTCATGAAATTACAAAAACAGCAATTCTAAAAGCGATAGACAATCCGAGAGATATTGATTACAACTTAGTAAATGCACAACAAGCCCGAAGAATCTTAGACAGATTGGTTGGTTACGAATTGTCGCCAGTACTTTGGAGAAAAGTAAAAGGTGGATTGTCTGCCGGAAGAGTACAATCGGTTTCAGTACGTTTAATTGTTGAACGTGAACGTAGTATTCAAGATTTTAAACCACAAGTATCTTTCAAAGTAGCTGCAGAATTTTTGAACTCAGAAGGGAAAAAATTCAAGGCAAAACTCAATAAAACATTTCCAACACACAAAGCGGCAAAAGACTTCTTAGCTAAAAATGTTGGTGCAGACTTCAAAATAGCAAACTTAGAAACAAAGCCAGCTAAAAAATCTCCAGCGGCACCATTTACAACATCAACGTTGCAACAAGAAGCATCACGAAAGCTATATTTCTCCGTTAGTAAAACGATGACGTTAGCACAGCGCTTATACGAAGCAGGTTTCATAACATACATGAGAACGGATAGTGTAAACTTGTCTAACGATGCGAAAAATGCGGCACAAGCCGAAATTATTCGTTCGTACGGAGAAGAATACAGCAAACCAAGAAACTATAAAAGCAAAGCAAAAGGCGCACAAGAAGCGCATGAGGCAATTCGTCCGACCAACATGGAAAACCATTCTGTTGATGCAGAATATGATCAAGTACGTTTATATGAACTTATTTGGAAACGTACGTTAGCTTCTCAAATGAGTGATGCACAATTAGAACGTACCAACGCTAAAATTGAAGCAAATACACACGGTGAACGTTTTACAGCAAACGGAGAAGTGTTAAAATTTGAAGGTTTCCTAAAAGTATATCTGGAAGGAAAAGATGAAGAAGAAGAAGAGCAAGATGGAATGTTACCAGCATTAAAAGTTGGTGAAAAACTTGCAAACGAATACATAACTGCTACACAACGTTATACACAAGCTCCTTACAGATTTACGGAAGCTTCCTTAGTAAAACAATTAGAAGAATTAGGGATTGGACGTCCGTCAACATACGCACCAACCATTTCTACCATTCAAAACAGAGGATACATTGAAAAAGGAACTGTTGATGGCGTAGAAAGAAACTATGAGCAACTTTTACTAAAAGGTGATAAAATCATTGAAAAAGAACTCACGGAAAAAGTCGGTTCGGACAAAGGAAAACTTGTGCCTACAGATATTGGAATGATTGTAAATGATTTCTTGGTGAAAAATTTCGCATCCATCTTAGATTACAACTTTACTGCAAAAGTTGAGCAAGACTTTGATGATATAGCGTCTGGAAATGAAGAATGGAAAGACATGATGAAAAGTTTTTACAAAGACTTTCATCCAAAAGTAGAAGATGTAAAAGAAAATGCCGAACGTGAATCTGGAGAACGAATTCTTGGAACTGATCCTGAAAGCGGAAAACAAGTAAGTGTTCGTTTAGGAAAATTTGGACCGATGGTTCAAGTTGGAACCGTGGACGATGAGGAAAAACCAAAATTTGCAAGTTTAAGTCCAGATCAACAACTAAACACCATCACTTTTGAAGAAGCAATGGATTTATTTCAGTTGCCAAAAGAATTAGGTGAATACAAAGGAGAAACTGTTGAGGTAAACAACGGGCGTTTTGGTCCGTATGTGAAATTTGGTAAAAAATTCATCTCACTTGATAAAGGTGAAGATCCACTAAGTGTGGAAATGGACAGAGCAATGGAGCTTATTAAAGCACGTGAAATAGCTGATGCGCCAATTGCACAATATGAAACGCATGATGTTACAAAAGGTGTTGGACGTTTTGGGCCTTTCTTAAAATGGAATGGAATTTTCATTAATGTGAATAAAAAATATGATTTCGACAATCTTTCACAAGCTGATATTGTAGAACTTATAGAAGACAAAAAGCAAAAAGAACGTGATAAAGTCATTCACAATTGGGAAGCAGAAGGAATTCGCGTTGAAAAAGCTCGTTGGGGACGAAGCAACATTCTCAAAGGAAAAATAAAAATTGAACTTCCAAAAACGGTTGATGCTACAAAATTAACACTAGAAGAAGTTCAAAAAATGATTGAGGACAAAGCTCCTAAGAAAAAAACGAAAGCAAAGGCAAAGGCAAAAGCGAAACCAAAAGCAAAAGCTAAAAAATAATGGAATTCGAATTTTTATCGCCTGTCAATGATTTATTAATGGCTCACAAAGAGTTATTGCCAAATCAAGCGTTAGGAAACCAAATAGCAATACACACATCCAAAGACGGAATTCCTGAAGTGGTTACAGCTGCAAAATTTGCCATCATTGCAGTTTTAGAAAATCGAAGTGATATCAATTACTTAGGTGAAGAACTCAATTTGTTGGAAATTCGGAAAGCACTATACAGTTTATATCCAGGAAACTGGAGTAAAAAAATTGTGGATTTAGGAAATCTGCACAAAGGAGCAACGGTAAACGATACATATGCGGCATTAAAAACCATTATGGAGCCGTTACTCAAAAACAATATCATTCCTATAATAATTGGCGGAAGTCAAGATTTAATGTATGCCATGTACAGAGCATATGACAATCTTGAACAAATGGTAAACATGGTTAACATTGATAGTAAGTTCGATTTTGGAGCTGTTACGCAATCGGTAAGTAATCATTCCTATATGGGAAAAATTATTATGGAACCACCGCACAATTTGTTCAATTACAGTAACATTGGATATCAAACCTATTTCAATGCGCAAGAAGAAATAGATTTAATGCAAAAACTATTATTTGATGCGTGTCGTTTAGGACAAGTGTCAAATGACATAAGTATTGTTGAACCTATTACACGTGATGCAGATATAGTCGGAATTGATTTATCAGCGGTAAAAGCTTCTGAAGTAAGTGGAAATCAAAACACATCACCAAATGGATTTGATGGAAAAGAAATCTGTGCTATCAGTCGGTATGCAGGAATAAGTGACAAAGTTTCGACATTTGGAATCTTTGAATACAAAAACTCAAAAGACGAAGAAATTACAGCAATGTTAGTGGCACAAATGATCTGGTATTTCGTTGAAGGTGTTAATTATCGCGTAAATGATTACCCTTTTGCATCAAAAGACGACTATTTGAAGTATATTGTGCCAAATGACCGAGAAGAGATGATCTTCTACAAAAGTAACAAGACAGAAAGATGGTGGATAGAAATACCATTTATTTCAAGTTTGAATAATAAATTAAAAAGACATACGTTATTACCTTGCACACACCAAGATTATTTGAATGCTTGCAACCAAATAATCCCTGAAAGATGGTGGATGGCGTATAAAAAAAGTATAAATTAAATAAGCGTGTTAAGAAAACCTTAAAATGATATTTAAAAAAAGCAATTCAAAACCATTAGTTTTTAGAATAAAAAATTGTTTTTTTGAAAATAAATAGATAGGTTTACGCCCTTAAAATCTATAAAAAACGTATTAACCTCAATATTTCCGTATGAAAAAGATTGTTGTATTAACAGCCGTTTTAGCATTTCTTTATAGCTGTGGTTCTAAAGATAGAGGTGAGCTAGTCGGTGTCAAAGGTAAAAAGTGGCATCCTGAAAAACCTTATGGGATGGCATTAATTCCAGGTGGTTCGTTCATCATGGGTAAATCCGATGACGACATTGCTCAAACCAAAAATGCACCCACAAAAACAGTTACTGTTCCTTCATTTTACATGGATGAAACTGAAATCACTAATAGTGAATACAGAGAATTCGTATATTGGGTTAGAGACTCTATAATCCGAACTAGATTGGCAATATTAGCCGATGAAGAAGGGAAAACAGATCCTAACGAAGACGGAATTGCAAAATATGTTTTTAAAGATGCAGATACTACAGATGTGTCTGCTTGGCAAAAGTATAATATAGATAACTATGCTGGAATGGGACCTACTGGATATGAAGGTAGACGCCTAAACCAAGATATAGATCTAATTTGGGACTATTCTGAAATCCCAGATGAGTTCTATGCAGAAGTAATGGATTCTATGCTAATTCCAGAAGCTGAAGCATACAATGGACAACGTACTATTGATTGGACAAAAGTAAGGTTTCAATACACTTGGATGGATATTGAAAGTGCTGCAAAAAACACTAGAAATACAGGTTTAAAACGTTCAGATTTTATAAAAAGAGAAAACTTAGAAATATATCCAGATACAACTGTTTGGATTAGAGACTTCGAATACTCGTACAATGAACCTATGCACAATGACTACTTTTGGCATGATGCATACAATGATTATCCAGTAGTAGGTGTTACTTGGAAACAAGCAAAAGCATTCTGTGAGTGGAGAACATTAAAAAAGAATATCTACAGAAGAGAAAGAAAACGTCATCAAATCAATAAATTCAGATTGCCATCTGAAGCAGAGTGGGAATACGCTGCAAGAGGTGGACTCGAAGGAGCTACCTATCCTTGGGGTGGACCTTACACTATGAATGATAGAGGATGTTTCTTAGCAAACTTTAAGCCATTAAGAGGTAATTACGCGGCAGATCAAGCATTATATACCGTAGAAGCTGATGCTTATGAGCCAAATGATTTCAACTTATACAATATGGCAGGTAACGTAGCCGAATGGACAGCATCATCTTACGATCCAAGTTCATACGAATACATGTCTACAATGAGTCCTAACGTAAATGATACACTAAACCAGCGTGTAGTAATTCGTGGTGGGTCATGGAAAGATGTTGAATACTTCTTACAAGTAAACACTAGAGATTTCGAATACAGAGACTCTGCAAGAAGTTACATCGGATTCAGAACAGTTCAAAGTTATATGGGAACTGATGTTGTAGGTACAGGAAAAAGATAACTCATAATTCAACAAATTAACTAATAGGTAACCCAACACTTAAATTTATTAACTAAACACTAAACTAAAATTAGATTATTATGGCAAAGAATGGCAAGATCACGCTAACGAACATGGTTTATGGACTTGGAGCGGCAATTGTAATTGTAGGAGCATTATTTAAAATTCAACACTGGCCTTACGGAAGTGAGATTTTAACACTTGGAATGATTGTAGAAGCACTAGTATTTACATATTCAGCATTTGAAAGACAACAAGACGACCTAGATTGGTCTCTAGTATATCCAGAATTATCTGGAGGATCAGCAAAAGTAAAAGCTAAAAAGCAAGAAGCTACTGATGCAGAAGGATTATTATCAAAAAAATTAGACAACTTATTAAAAGATGCTAAAATTGATAGCGAGTTAATGACAAGCTTAGGATCAAGTATCCGTAACTTTGAAGGAGCTGCTAAAAGTATTTCTCCAACTGTTGATGCAATTTCTTCAACTAAGAAATATGGTGAGCAAATGTCATTAGCCGCTGCACAAATGGAATCTTTAAATAGCCTTTACAAAGTTCAAATGGAAAGCGCTAGTCGTCAAGCTTCAATCAACGAAGAAGCAGTTGAAAACGCAGCTAAGCTAAAAGAGCAAATGCAATCATTAGCATCAAACTTATCATCATTAAATGGTGTATATGGTGGAATGTTATCTGCAATGAACAAAAACTAATTAGTATTTATACTTAATTTAAATTAACTAAAAAAACTAATTAGACATGGCAGGAGGAAAAGTATCTGCAAGGCAGAAAATGATTAACTTGATGTATTTGGTTTTCATCGCAATGATGGCAATGCAAATGTCAAAAGAAGTGCTATCATCGTTTGGGCAAATGGAAGAAAAGTTTGCTATGTCAAACGTTGCTGCATCTGAAACAAACAAAAACATGCTGGAAGGCTTAGAAGGAAAAGCGAAAGAAAAGAAAGAAAAATTCGCTGTACCGTATGCTTTAGCTCAGGATGTAAGTAGAATATCAAATAGCTTTTATGCTTTCTTAGCAGAAGTTAAAGAAAAAGATATCTTAGATAGAGGTAAATTTGAGCGTGACGAAAGAGGAAGCTTACCTTTCCAGTCAATGGAAAAAGGAGATTTTCTTGATGAATACTGGTTCACAGGAGACAGACCATCTAAAAGAGGTCAGGCAATCGTAGATCGTATCGAACAGTATAAAGCTGAAATGAATGAAATTTTTGATAAAGACAAATCATATCTTAAAGTTCAACAAAACTTCAACAAACGTTTCGATTTAAGCGAAGTAGAAAATGCTGATGGAAAAAAATTAGGTTGGTTAGAATATAACTTTAACGGATATCCGTCAATTGCTTCATATACAAAATTAACAGCAATGCAGAATGATGTCAAAGCATCTGAATCTGCAGCATACAACTTATTCTTAGGAAACTCACTAGAAGATGCAATTACATTAAGAAAGTACAAAGCAATTGTACTTGCTGACAAATCAGCTTTCTTCGCTGGTGAAAAATTCAAAGGAAAAGTAGTAATTGGTAAATACGAAAACGTAACACCAACAAAACTTACAGTTAAAGGTTCTGATATCAACATTGGAGAATCAATTGACTCATTAGGAGCTGTAAAGCTAGATTTCAATGTTGGAAATGTAGGTGAACATACTATTGATGGAGAATTTACGTTTATAGAAAACGGTGAAAACTTAAAAATTCCTATTGAAGCGAACTATGTGGTAGTACCACGTCCTAACTCAGCTACAATTTCTGCTGATAAAATGAACGTAGTATATCGTGGAGTTGTAAACCCAATGACAATTTCTTTTGCAGGAGTTCCTGATAACAAGGTTACAGCAAATGCTACTGGATTAGTAAAGAAAGGAAATGGGAAGTACGAAATGAGACCAGGTGCTGGAAGAGAAGTAGTTGTTAGTGTTTCTGCTAAGTTAGATGATGGATCAACATCAACTGATAAAGCTACATTTAGAATTAAAGATATTCCGCGTCCAACAGGAACAGTAAGAGGAGAATCAGGAACCTTAAAAATGAGTAAAAATAACTTGTCTAAAGTTACTATTGGAGCAATGTTAGAAGATTTTGACTTCGATCTTAAATTAAACGTTAGAGGATTTAGTTTTAAAGTTCCAGGTCAAGCTACTATTAAAGTAAATGGAAACAAATTAGACAGTAGAGCTAGAGCTTCTTTATTAAAAGCTAAAAGAGGGCAAACGGTTCAAGTTTTTGACATTAATGCAAAACTTGCGACAAACTCAAGTTATTTTGTTAAAAAAGTTACCCCTGTAATTATTGAAATTACAAACTAAAAAAATATTAAAATATTTGTTATGAATTGGAAAGGCTTATTTATAGTTGCATTTACATTACTAATTTCGGGAACGGTTTTTGGGCAGGCAAATTTATTGAATGCTAAAGATCCAAGTGAAATTGGTGTAAAAACGCAAGCGCAAAAAGATGCAGATAACGATGGTCCATTACCTTATGGATACGTTGATGACAGAGATATTCTTTGGTCAGCAACAACATGGGAGATCATTGATCTTGATGAAAGAGTAAACTTTCCATTGTACTATCCTATAGATACTATTGATATTCGTTCTGATAGACGTTCTTTATATGATGTATTATTGAAGAATGTTAAAAACGGAAAGATTAAGAAAGTATATGGTGATGGTAATTTTATAGAAGAGAGAACGTACAAAGATATCGAAGCTACACTCAGAAAAGTTGATACAACTGACCTTGGAAAGGAACAGCTAAATGCTAATGAAGCCTTATCTGATGAATATATCAATGTGAGAGATTTAACTGCTGCAGATATTGAAGAATACCACGTAAAAGGTGTTTGGTATTTTGACAAACGTCAAGGAGAATTAAAATTCAGACTACTAGCCATTGCTCCAGTAGCTCCAGATGTAAACTTTATTGATGTTGAAGGACAGCAAGATTTAGTTGAACTATTTTGGGTATTCTATCCAGATGTTAGAGGAATACTACATGAAGCAAAAGCCTTCAATGATCGGAATGCCGCCAAACCATTATCTTTTGATCACTTATTAAATGCAAGACGCTTTAATGGAATCATTTATAAAGAAGAAAATGTACAAGGTGATCGACGTGTGAAAGATTACGTTCGAGAAAACTCACTAATGCAGTTATTGGAATCTGAACGTATCAAAGATAAAATCAGAGGAAGAGAACAAGACATGTGGAATTACTAAAAACACATTCATAACAATAACAATACAAACGCTCACTATTTAGTGAGCGTTTTTTTATTTTTGCACTATGGTAGATTATATAATTGTCGGATTAGGATTGGCTGGAATTGCTTTTTGTGAAGAACTAGAAGCGGCAGGAAAAGAATTTATTGTATATGAAGACAACTCGCAACATTCTTCTACAATTGCTGGCGGATTATACAATCCGGTAATATTAAAACGATTTACACCAGTTTGGAATGCTGACGAACAAATAGAACTAGCATTGCCTTTTTATGAACGAATAGAAAAAAAACTAGCAACTCATATTGATGAGAAAATTTCTGTAGTTCGAAGATTTTCTGCTATCGAAGAACAAAACATGTGGTTTGAAGCTTCAGACAAACCAAAACTATCAAAATACCTTGATACAAATCTAATTCAAAATACAAATGAAGCTGTAAATGCACCTTTCGCATTAGGAAAAGTAAAAGAAACGGGAAGAATAAATACACGAAAACTACTCAATCATTATCGTGAATACTTAACGCAAAAAAACGCGCTCAAAAAAGAACGTTTCCAATACATCGATCTCATTCTTGATGAAGATTCTGTTCGCTATCAAAACATCAAAGCAAAGATAATCATCTTCTGTGAAGGTTTCGGAATCAACTTCAATCCATACTTTAGTTATTTGCCATTAAAAGGAAGTAAAGGCGAATTGCTATTCATAAAATCACCAAACTTAAAAATTGACTATGTGCTAAAATCGTCGGTTTTTATAATTCCGCAAGGAAATGATATTTACACGGTTGGTGCAACCTACAATTGGAAAGACAAAACAAACACAACAACCGAAGAAGCAAAACTAGAACTCATAGAGAAGCTTTCTAAGCTCATTACATGCGATTATGAAATCATTGATCATGTTGCGGGAATTCGTCCAACAGTAGTTGATAGAAGACCTTTAGTCGGAACGCATCCAAAGTATTCACAACTAGTTGTATTAAACGGTTTAGGAACACGTGGTGTAATGATTGGGCCAACAGCGGCAAAACAATTGTACAATCATTTAACGCATCAAATAGCATTACCACATGATATAAATATCAAACGTTTTGAGCACTTTCAAGAGAAAGCAAACGTCAAAATAAACTAAGAATTCTTCTTGTCTAAATTCTTGTCGTAAGACATAAAAAGATTAATCCAAATATTTCTCGATAGACGCATAATAACAGGCATAAAGAAAATCATGGTACCCATAATAGCAAAAAAAGAAGTCAATAGGCTAGTGCCAATAAGCCATCGTGAAACTACAAAAGCGGCAAAAGCAAACCCAATTCCGACTCCATAACTCACATACATAGCGCCGTAAAAAAAAGAAGGTTCAATTTTATAACGAGTTCCACAATGCGAACATGTTTCGTGCATTTTCAATGTAGTAGCAAGTTTATATGGATTTTTCACCTCATACATGCCTTCGTTATGACATTTTGGGCAACTTCCCGTTAAAATACTATATAATTTCGATCCTTTTTTTAACATTTGTAAAAATATTTATAGCGAGTCTTACGAAATACAAAAATAAGACTTCCAAATTAGAAACATTGTAACTTTTGTCACACATATGATAAATATTCATAATATAGGTGTTGCCTTTAGCGGAACATATTTGTTCAAAGACATTGCTTTTCGATTAAATGCGGGAGATCGTGTTGGTTTGATTGGAAAAAATGGTGCTGGAAAATCAACGCTCTTAAAAATTCTTGCCAAAGAAAACGAACCTGATGAAGGTGAAATTGCTACAGATAAAGACATTTCAATTGGTTTTTTAAAGCAAGATATTGAATTCGTTAAAGGAAGAACTGTACTTGAAGAAAGTTACGAAGCGTTTGAAGAAATTCGTGAATTAGAACTTAAAATTGATAAAATAAATCATCAACTTTCCGAGCGAACTGATTACGCTAGTGAAGTGTACAATCAACTGATTGTAAACCTAAGTGAATATACAACACGTTACGAAATCTTAGGTGGTTACAATTACAAAGGTGATACCGAGCGAGTATTGCAAGGGTTAGGGTTCAAAAGAGAAGATTTTGACAAAAAAACAGATACATTTTCAGGTGGTTGGCGTATGCGAATTGAGTTGGCAAAACTCTTACTGCAAAAAAATGACATCTTACTTTTAGATGAGCCTACCAACCATTTAGATATTGAATCGATTATTTGGTTAGAGCAATTCTTAAAAACATTTCCAGGCGTTGTAATCATTGTTTCGCATGATAAAATGTTTTTAGATAACATAACGAATAGAACGATTGAAATTTCGCTTGGAAGAATTTACGATTACAACAAACCGTATTCTAAATATTTAGTATTGCGTGAAGAAATTCGGGAACAACAACTCGCAACACAAAAAAATCAAGCCAAACAAATTCAGCATACTGAAAAGCTCATCGAGAAGTTTCGCGCGAAAGCATCAAAAGCTTCCATGGCACAATCGCTCATAAAAAAATTGGAGAAAATTGATCGTATTGAAGTTGATGAAGATGATAATAGTGTAATGACAATCAAATTTCCATTGTCAATTCAGCCAGGAAAAGTAGTCGTAGAAGGCGAAAATGTTTCAAAACATTATGGCGAAAAGCAAGTACTATCAAATGTTGATTTATTTGTAGAACGAAACAGTAAAATTGCGTTTGTGGGTCAAAATGGACAAGGAAAATCGACCCTAGCTAAAATCATTGTCAATGAAATTCCACATGATGGAAAACTAGAACTAGGACACAATGTTCAAATAGGATACTTTGCACAAAACCAAGCCGAATATCTCAATGGCGAACTCACTGTTGAAGAAACGATGATTGAGTCGGCAGACGAAAAAACACGTCCGAAAGTGCGTGATATGCTCGGCGCTTTCTTATTTAGAGGTGAAGAAGCAGATAAAAAAGTAAAAGTATTGTCTGGAGGCGAACGAAATCGATTGGCATTGTGTAAAATGTTATTGCAACCTTTCAATGTATTGGTAATGGATGAGCCAACCAATCACTTAGATATCAAATCTAAAAATGTATTAAAAACGGCATTACAAAACTTTGAAGGAACGTTAATTTTAGTCTCGCATGATCGTGACTTTTTACAAGGATTGACAAACAAAGTGTATGAATTCAAAGATCAGAAGATAAAAGAATACTTAGGTGATATCAATTATTACTTAGATGAACGAAAAGTTGCAGATTTGCGCGAAGTAGAAAAACGTACGGTTATAAAGCAAGAAATTGTAAAAAGTGAAGACACAAAACAATCGTATGAAGCGCAAAAAAAGCAAAAATCGCTTAACAACAAACTCAACAAAATTGAACGTAACATTTCTGACTTAGAAAAAGAAATCAAAGACATTGATATGGAATTGGCTATTAATTATGAAGAAACCATAGCGAAACCGAATTTCTTTGATATGTATCAAGGTAAAAAGAAATTGTTGGAAGATTTAATGATGGATTGGGAAGAATTACAAGAACAAATAGATGAATTAAGCTAAAATGAACGAACATTTCTTTCAATGTCCCTATTGTTGGGAAGACATATCGATGTTAATTGACACTTCTGTACGCACGCAAAAGTACATAGAAGATTGCGAAGTTTGTTGCAATCCGATTGAATTAGAGGTGGTTAGTGAAGACGGTGAAATTGTCGGTTTTCAGGCACAAAACATAGAACAATAAAAAAGTTTATTTTTTTGTTGGTGGAATGAAAAATGGTTGTATATTTGCAATCCAATATCGCGGGATAGAGCAGTAGGTAGCTCGTCGGGCTCATAACCCGAAGGTCACTGGTTCGAGTCCAGTTCCCGCTACTAAGACTCAACTGAGTATTCTCAACGGTTTTCGATTTCGAAAACCGTTTTTTTTATGCCTTTCCTAAAACATTCAACGCTGTAAACATCTACTGATGTGAGATATCTGACAATTTATGATTAGATCAAAAGGATGAAGTGTGTAATGTTTTGATTAAGAATTAATTATAGTTATGACCGTTCATTTCTCCTCAAAAAAGCCACTTTTTCGTTAGTAAAAAAATATTTTTCTTACATTTAGATGTTTAAAAGTAAACTTTAAATAAATGAGCCATAAAAAGAAATTTCTATTCTTGTCTTTGCTTTTAGGGATTGGAATATTTTTTCACAGCTGTCAAAAGGATTATGCGGAAGATATTTCAGAAGAGAATAACTTAATAGATTCGCCTTTTTCTTCATGGATTGTTACCGAAATTGAATATCAACAAAATCAACAATTGCTTGGTCGTCTTGAGGCATTAATGCCTTCAAAAGATGATAAGCAAACTTTAAAAGAAAGTTATTATGATGCGCAAAATGACATCACTATCCACACAGAATATGCAAAATATATAGAATATACAGACGGTGATTTACACTCATATACTTTTTCAATAGAGCGCAGTTATGATACGAGTAGTATCTTAGAGAATTTGGTATTTTCTTATGATAGTGACACGGATAGCTATGAGGCTGGGTTGGCGACGCATCATTTTAGTACGGAGCAACGAGAAGAGTTTTTATCAACGCAGCATGTACGCACGTATTATGATTACATATCAGTCTATCGATTTGGCTTTGTCTGATATGATGGCTCCAGAGTCTGTACAGGTTCCTTGTACAACACATTTTAATACGTATCACATAACACCTGATACGAATGACACTTTCCTTTATTCATCAACAAATGGACATATACAAAATGTATGTCAACACGACATGGAATGTCATTCATACACAGTAATAGAACTTGATTGTCCTCCTGCGGGAAGTAGTGGAAGTGGTACTGGTTCTTCATCTAGTGGTTCATCAGACCCTTCAAATGAGACAACCTCTGGCGGCGGAGATAACAATAATGGTTCAAATACGGATCCGAATGACCCGAATGATCCTGATATTGTGACAGCTCCTTTAATTATTAAAAAGGCGCCATGTGAGAGTAATAAAAGACTAGAAATAGATGATGTTTTTAAGCAAAAAATGACGATCTTAAAAGATAGAGCTTCGAGCCAAAGTTTTGAGACTCTTTTTACAGTTAGAACAGGTGCGCCTAGTGCAGTAACTTCAATAACAGATAATTTTGATTATCAACATTTTCAAGGAAGTATTTCAAAACCGAAAGTTGCATGGAATGGAACAGGTATTACAAGTGTAGCTGATTTTAAGGGAATAATACATTCTCATTTCAGTGATTTGCTACCTGTACTCTCTGTAGGTGATCTAGTTGATATGTACTATATAATGAAAAATAATGCTGCTGTAACTAATGATTTTTTCTATGGTTTAGTTAATTCTTCAGGAACGGCATATATTTTGCAGATACAAGATAGAGCAGCCTTTGTTGCTTTTGGAGATAGATATTTAAGTACAGAAGGTAAAAGATTTAAATTTACGCAAAATCAGTATGAAAGTAGATACAATATAAAAGAGGGTAATTCAAATTCAGACAATGAGAAAGGTTTTGTTAAGATGTTAAGCAAAATCAATTCAGGACTTCAAGTATTTAAATCTACTGATACTACATATTC
This sequence comes from Kordia sp., assembly GCF_965283645.1. Taxonomy (GTDB): domain Bacteria; phylum Bacteroidota; class Bacteroidia; order Flavobacteriales; family Flavobacteriaceae; genus Kordia. The sequence continues at coordinate 4,029,823 of NZ_CBDIPG010000001.1, forward strand.
TGATTACAAGAAACTTAATTATATTAATAGCGAGGTCGTAGAATCGGATTGTAATTAAAAATTAAAAGACATGAAAAAAATAATATTCTTAATAATTACTTTTTACTCTATTTATGGAATTAGTCAGCCAATAAGTGCCCCTTCATCAAATCCACCACCTTCAAACATAGTGAATGTTTGCAATGATCAATGGGGAGATGAAGTTCCAAATTATACTTATTTTAAAGACATTAATAACACTTTTGAAAAATTTACAGGAACATGGAAGTATATTAAAAATAATCATGTCGTAATATTTGAAATTACGAAAGTCACTCAGAAATATAATCCTGAATATAAAGTATATGAAGATTATTTAATTGGGAATTATTCTTATTCTATTGATGGCGGAAACAGCTATGTTGTAAATACTATAACTACGCCTATTAATGATGATTCAGAAAATAACCCGATGTATTCTTCATGCACCGAGGGAAATAAAATTCCTTTTATATTTACAGATGTTGTCTTAAATAAAAAATCTTGCTGGATATATTTTGAATTTCTTCAAGGGAGTACAACACAAATGAAAGTTAAAATTAAAAACGAAGAAGAAGTTATAGGAGAAATTCAAGGTGATCCTCCAAAAAATCCTGCTTTTACATTACCCGTAATTATGACTGTAACAAAACAATAACAAAAGCCACTCATTTTGAGTGGCTTTTTGTTTTAAAGTTTTTTATGATTTTAGAGTTGAAACTCCATCAACTGTTTTTCAAGTTGTGATTTTCCGTTCTTCTAGCGTTTGTTGTAATTGCTCTGCGATGAGATTAATCAACTTACTATTGGTGGTTTTGAACTCATAAACCCGAAGGTCACTGGTTCGAGTCCAGTTCCTGCTACTAAGACAAAAGACACTTCAAACGAAGTGTCTTTTTTTATGCTTAAAACTTTCTTGGAAACTTAAAACAAAAAATAGACACTGTCCTAAAAAGTGTGTAAGTTCAAAACTCAGGGTTAAATTATTTATAGTTTAATCCTGTTTTCAAATATAGCTAAAAATTGATTTAGTATAATTCCCCAATTTCTAATTGGCATTGTCCATTTTTTGGTACTTTCTCTAAGTGCTAAAAACACAGATTTCATTACCGCTTCATCCGTAGGAAAAGAGAGCTTGTTTTTGGTATACTTTCTAATTTTCCCGTTCAGGTTTTCAATAAGATTTGTTGTGTAAATAATGGTTCTTATCTCGACAGGAAAATCAAAGAAAACAGTAAGTTCATCCCAATTGTTCTCCCAACTTTTTATAGCATACGAATATTTAGATTCCCATTTTGCCTTAAAGTCTTCTAAAGCCGCTTTTGCAGCTTCTTTTGTTGGTGCTGTATAGATTTGCTTCATGTCTTTAGTAAACTCTTTTTTATCCTTCCAAACCACGTAACGACACGCATTTCTAATTTGATGTACCACACAGATTTGAGTCACCGAATTTGGAAAAATGGTTTTGATAGTATCTGTAAAGCCATTGAGATTATCGGTAGCAGTAATCAATATATCTTGGGTTCCTCTTGCTTTGATATCAGTGAGTACTCCCATCCAAAAAGCTGCGGATTCGTTCTTACCTAACCACAGTCCAAGTACTTCTTTTTTCCCGTCAGTTCTGAGTCCAACAGCAATGCAAATGGTTTTGTTAATTAACGTGAGTTCGACTTAAGAAGATGTTTTAATTGTTTGTAAAATAGAGAAGGAATCATTAACTTAATATTCTGAATAACAAGCTAATAATAAGAACTTCTCTATGATTACTGACAATAAAATTATTGAAATATTTTGTCTTTTAGACGATTTTAGTAAAGAATATAACGATTTGGTTACCAAAAACAGTCTTCTTGACCCAAATAAAAAGAAAATACGCAAAAGAAAGCGTAAAATGTCTGATGCAGAAGTAATGACTATTTTAGTTATTTTTCATTTCAAATCTTACCGAAATCTGAAGCACTTCTATATAAATCATGTGTGTAAACATATGCGTAATGAGTTCCCCGATTGTGTTTCATACAATCGTTTTGTTGAACTTCAAAAAAAAGTAGTTCAACCACTAGGAGTATTTATGAAAATGCATTGTTTGGGTAGTTGTACTGGCATTTCATTTATAGATTCTACTACGTTGAAATCCTGTCACTATAAAAGAGAAAAGCAACATAAAGTGTTTGCTGGTTTAGCTCAAAAAAGTTACGGAACCTTAGGTTGGTTTTATGGATTTAAATTACATCTTGTCTGTAACGATAAAGGTGAACTAGTCGAGTTTATGCTTACTCCAGGGAATGTGGATGATAGAAAACCTCTTAGAAACAAATCATTCAATGATAAAATATTTGGTAAAATTTATGGAGACAAAGGCTATCTCGGAAAAGATTTATTTGAAAAATTATTTGTAGATGGAATTCATTTAATAACAAAAGTGAGAAAGAATATGAAGAAAAAAGCAATGGATTTTATGGATAAAGTACTATTAAGAAAAAGAGCTGTAATTGAATCTGTAAATGACATCTTAAAAAATGTATGTTATATTGAGCATACAAGACATAGGTCGGTAGATAATTTTATATCAAACTTGGTCTGTGGATTAATAGCATATAGTTTTATACCTAAAAAACCATCTATCAAAATTACTAATATGCTCCCAAATATTGGAATAAGTTAAGTCGAACTCACGTTAATTACTTTAGAGTTCTCTCTAACTTTAAAAACAATACCATCCATCCAAACAATTAGATACGTCGCTTCTAAAGGGCGATTCTTCCAAGCAATAACATCATTTGTGATACGATCTGTGATTCTTGAAATAGTAGATGTAGAGATATTAAAATCGTAGAGTTCTCGTATTTGTTCTTCAATATCACTATTGCTCATTCCTTTGGCATAGAGTGAAATAATAATGTTTTCAATGCCTTCTGTGGCACTTTCTCTTTTCTTTACAATCATTGGGTTGAAAGAACTTTCTCGATCTCTAGGAACTTGTATTTCTGTTTCTCCTAAAGTGGTTTTTAGTTTCTTTTTTGAATACCCATTTCGAAGGTTGGTAGCTTTACTCTTTTGATGCTTGTCATAATCTAAATGAGCATCTAACTCGCCTTCAAGGATCTTTTCGATACCGCGCTTGTGTAATTGCTCTAAAAAGCTGGTAAGGTCAGAACCGTTTTTAAATTGTTTTAAAAAATCGTCGTTTAATAAGTCCTCTGGTTTCATAAGTGTGTAAAATTTAAAGTTAATAAAATAAAAAAACTCAGGATTGAATTCAATCCTGAGTTTTTAAAACTTACACAGTTTATGGGTTAGTGCCAAATCAAAAAAAGATTAATCTAATTTACGAATCTTCTCTTCTATATACTTTTCTAAAGTACCATCAAGTATTAAATCTGTTTTTAATTCTGCTAAGAAAAGATTTACAATTGTCTTTACCTTCAAATCAAAAATCTCAGAAATATCATCATCCTTAGCTAATAGAGCAATAAATTTCTTTTTCATTTCTAAATTGATTTCTATTTCACCTTGAGCAGATCGGTTTTTAGGCATAGCTTCACCAGAAAGAAATGGAATTCCTTGTCCTGATAATAGCCATTCTGCATTTACGCCTTCACATTTTGCATACAATAGATAAATGTCAAAACTATCTCTTGAATGCCAAGTCGATAAAGTTTGTGGTTTAATCCCTAAAAACCTAGCAAACTCTGAATCTGATTTAAAAGCATAATGCTCTTTTATTATGGAAAGCATTTTAGATTTAGTATTTTTAATACTCATTTTGTTTAAAAAATATCACAAAAATTTGTTTAATACTCATATTGAGTACATATTTGTACTCGAATTGCTACAAGCACATTGAAATATACATAAAAATAATTTCAAAAAATGAATAGGATTGTTTAATAAATTAGGAGAAGAATAAAAAGCAACTTTAAATAGGAGAACGTTTAGCTATTTAAGATGTATAACAGATAAGTTTTTTAAGTGTTAATCGAAGTTTTTTTTTCATGGTTATAAATTTGAGTGAGATTTATAATCTATAGCTACTTTAAATGTAGTGCAAAGTAGTCTACTAATTTAGGCTACTTTGTTTTGAATTTTGATAGAGAATAATTAATTATGAATTAACAAGCAAAATGAATACCAAGAAGTTTGAATTTTTCAGAGGATTTGTCGTAGGCTTTTGTACTGCTACCACTATTGCACTAGTGTTTGTTGGAATTATATACTTTGTCTATGTAAAGAAGTGAATGAATTTTACATAGCATTTACAGTAAGGAAAATAGTTGAGTAAAAAAAGAACTTGTTTTTAGACAGACTCTCAATAAAATAGTACTGCAACTATAGAGTATTAACTAAATATTGGCGTTGAAACTAGATATATTTTTAACACTTTTACATCAAATTAAAAAAACAGCATTACAACATGTTAGGCAATAAAAATACATCAAAGAAAGAAAAAGTAATCATAGAAAGTGATAAATACATTCTTTTGGGCAGAAAACACAAAGGATAATATGTAATAAAAGAGAAGATCATTTATATAGAAGCCTATGAAAATTATTCATGGCTTCACCTTAGAGGAGGGACTAAATTATTAAGTAGTAAGCCTATTGGCTATCACGAGCAACAATTAACTGATGACAGATTTATTCGGGTTCATCGCTCGTATTTAATCAATTTAACTCATCTAAAATTCTACGAACCAAAATATCGTTTGGTGTATTTAAAAGGAGAAATGGTCTTACCTGTTAGTTTCAGGAGAAGTCGAAAATTCTCACAGATGATGTGTAATAATAGAATATTAACTAAGTTTTGATGTTTGGAATAGTTGAATTTTAACTTTTTGCAATTATTATATATGCAAGTATCTTGTCTTAGAAACTAATTTTTGAAAGAAAGCTCGTAGTTTTTAATCAAAAATTCGACGCTTATCAAAAAAAAATGACGCTTATACAATATTTTCGAATTAATATATTTTTTGAACTATATTCGTTTGTCAAATCATAATTATAATAAATTTTTCACATTTAAAAATAGTAAATGAACAAAATCACATTACCACTTTCTATTATAGCAATCGCACTATCGTTATTTGCGATTTTTAATCCAAAGCCTTCAAATGACCAAGTATATGTCGATGTAAACAAATTACTAGATGGTTACAAACGAACTGAAATCGTTCGTAAAGATTTGCAAGAAAAAACAACGCTTTTAAAAGCGAATGTTGACAGTCTAGTTTCAGGTTGGCAAAAAGAGTTAAAAGTGTACGAAAAAGAACGTGCTTATATGACTAAAAAAGAAAAGGAGTTGAAGCAAGAATTATTAGCAAATAAACAACAACAAATTAATAATTATCAGCAAGCTGTTCAAAAACAGATGCAAGAAGAAGATCAAAAAGCAACACAAACTGTAATTAATGATATTAATGATTATGTAAAAGAATATGGAAAAACGCATAGTCATCAAATTATATTTGGAGCTGGAGGAAACGGAAATATCATGTATGCAGTTGAAGGAGCTGACCTAACAACAAAAGTTTTAGAAGGTTTGAATGCTGAATTTGAAGGGAAATAATACGTATGAATCAGAAAATATTTTCTTTAATTTTTTTAATGTCTTTTTTATTATTGAGTTGTTCTAAAAAAGAATTCAATACTGAAGCAGAATTACTAGCTCACATTCAAAATGAGTCCAATGAATTCTTACAGCAAAAGGCGATTAATGGTGTTGAGTTTTTATTGCTCTATCGTCCTACTGACTTATTAGTGAGCCAAGAATTGGTAAACAATTATGAAGCTGAAGAAATTCAAGAGTTGCGAAATCAATATGGTAAATATTTATATTTTAATTTATCCATGTCTTACAAGAATAAAGAACTATTGAGTGTAGTCCCAAAAAATAGGAATGAATTTGGACAAATGGTAAATGAGTTAGCATTTGGAATGAATCAAAAAGTGTACTTATTTACAAAAACAAAAGATACGATAGAAATGGTAGATTTTATCTATCCTAGAATGTATGGTATGAGTAATGCAACAACAATTATGTTGGTGTATCCAAGAAATAAAGAACAATTAAAAGAGGAATTTTTGAACCTTACAATAAAAGATTTAGGCACACATACAGGAGAAGTGAAATTTAAAATTCCTACAGGAATTATTAACAATCAACCAAGAATATCATTTTAAAAATTAAACACGGTTAACATGAAAAAAATACTATTCATTTTTACAATTATCTTTTGCTTACATTCAAATGCTCAGGACTTTTCATATGGGGTCTCTGTAGGGACGAATGTATATTCTGTCCTTTCTGAAAGCAATGCTCCTTTTAATCCAAACGGATCATATTCGATACCAGAATATGCAGGATTATATCTAGGTGTTTACGGAAATTATAAATTAAACAATCATTTTGGTATTGTTGCAGATCTGGCATTAGACAAACGAACTATAAATATTGATCCACGAACGAAATTAAGCTACATCAGCCTGAGTCCAAAAATAAAATATGATGTCAATGGAACATACAATCAGGGATTTTATCTAAAATCGGGATTTCGTTATTCAATTTTAACTAGTGCTGAAACTACTTCGGGAGTAGATGTGAAAGACGCCTTCAAAAATTCAGCTTTTAGTTTTAATCTTGGAGCGGGTACTAATTTTTCTAAATTTTTAGGTTTAGAATTGATCTTTGACTATTCGCTTACTAACGCAATTGATGCAGATGTAAAGTCTAAAATGTTAGGTGCCTATGCATTACTAACAGTTGATATTGAAAAACTTATTAATAAATAATATAAAAGAAATGAAATATAGGTTATATATACTATTCTCGCTATTATTTTTTGTAGTCAAAGGTTATAGTCAATATAGTTGGACACCAGGAACCATTTATTTAAAAAATGGAGAAACATTAACTGGAAAAGTCAAATTATCTATGCAAAGTGCCGCTCCAATTATTCCTGCTAAAGATCGTGCATACTATAGAAAAAATAAAGAATCAGAAAAACAGAAGTTTAAAATCAGCCAAATTGATTCTGTCGTTTTTACCATAACTTTTGAATTAGAAGAAAATGGAGAAAAGTTAGAAAAGATGAGGAAAGCTACCTATGTTCCTGTATATCTAAAAAGTAAGAAGAAGCATCTTCGTTTTGTAGAACTATTAGTTGATGGGAAAGTAAGGTTACTAGGTAGAAGTGTTCGAGTCAATGGAGGAGGTTTTTCGCCAACACCTGTTTTTAATGGTAGTGGTGGGATTGCTCATATGCATTATAGTAATTATGGATTTTTTTCACACAATGAAATTTTTGTTGTAAAAGAAAATGAAAATCCAGTAGAAATTAATAATTCAAGTGTGTTTAAATCATTTAAAAAGAAAGCTAAAAAATATTTTAAAGACTGTAAAGCACTTGTTCAAAAAATAAATGATAAGACTTTCAAAGAAGAAGACTTAGTGGAAATAACAAGGTATTATAATGAAAACTGTAAATAATATTGCATAAATAATAAAAAATGAGAAAAGAATACAAGAAAATTGATTTTTCAAAGCGATTAATAGCATTTATATTGCTATTTGTATTTTTACCTAGCATAATCCCCAATAATTATGTGATGGCAAATAACAATGGTCCAAACGCACCCGAGGCTTCAGGGTTTGAACCTATTGGGGCTACGGATATGGTAAATCTATCAACGGGTGACACAGCTTATGTGCTACCGCTTATAAATATTGGTGAGTTCCCAATAACACTTTCTTATCATTCAGGAATCCCACTTGACATGGAATCTTCTTGGACAGGATTAGGATGGAATATCAACACAGGAGCAATTGCCCGGGGTGTTAGCGCTTCTCCTGATGATTGGAAGAATGCCAATGCATTAGATTTTATCTATTTTGAAGACTCAGAAGAAATATACAATGTTAATATTGGAATTGGATTACCTAAAACATCAGAAGTCGGAGTTGGACTTTCGTGGGGTTCTAATAAAAGTTTAAGTGGTTCTGTTTTTGGATCATTTATGTTTGCAAGTGCAAGTATTTCTACTGATTTAAGTTATTCACTAGGAGTGGGTGGTGGTTTTGGAAGCACCAAAACAACTCCAGGTGTTGGAGGTGGACTTTCCATCTCAGGGACAATTAACGGTGGAGCACCTTCAGTCGGTTTAAGTGTTGGAGGAAGATCTGGAAATATGACCTTAGGTATGGGAGTGAGTTTATCAGACGCAGGAACTTCTTTTTCTATATCTGGCGGATTTAGTAATCGTAAAAATTCCAAGCAAGGAACTGCTGGTGGTGGTGGAGTTTCCATCGGAAACTATTCGGCAGGAGATTATGACATTAGAAGTGGTGGATTCTTTGTTCCTATTCAAGTAGGAATTTTTAGTTTTGGCTTCGGATATCAAAAAGTAACCTATTCTTTAAGTAAAGGCTATGGAAAACAAGGCTATGGACTACTATATGCAGGTGAAGCAGCTGCGACAGATAATTCTGTAAATAGCGAGATTCCTAGTGTTTACAATTTTGGAGATCATCAAAATAGATTTGTTTATGGAGATATGTATGATCAAACACTTCCTCAGTTAGAAGAAGAATTTGCAGCTGATGATAGAACTGATAAAGAAAAACTAAACTTCTCTTTTGCTGGTTATGATTCCTATGAGGTAAATGCCACAGGAATTTCAGGAGCAATGCAACCAAGGGTTTTTGAAAATGCTACTTTATTTGGCTTAGGTTTCAAGGGAAAATATCCTAATCAAGGACAAAGTGCTCAAGATGATAAGATGAGAATTTACTATCATAACAGTGTCTCGGGAAATACAGATTATTTACCTCAAAAACAACTTGGTAATAATTTTGATTTTTACTTTAACGGTCATTTTACTCAAAATACAGTAATTGATCCATTGAATTATACAAATGATTTTTCGTTTAGCACATCATCTTCGAAGACTTTACAAAATTACTTACCTACAGGAAGAAACATAGATAACGAGCGTAAACGTTCAGGGAATTATGTAGAAGTTTTTACAAATGAGCAAATCCGAAATGGACAAGCTTATGGCTTGATGGCTCCTGAGAGTTTACCAAACGTTCAGAGAAATAATGCTCAGTATGATAATGATGGTATCGGAGGATATAAAATTACTAGTCCTGACGGAAAAACATATCATTTTTCGCTTCCAGTTTATAATTATGAACGAGTAGAGCGAAGTAATCTTAAAGATGGCTCAGGTGATCATGTAAATGAAAAAAGACAATTTACACCTTTTGCTACACATTGGCTCTTAACTGCAATTACGGGACCCGATTATATTAAAAATGACACCAATCGGGAGTACCCTGATCATGGAGATTATGGGTATTGGGTTCGATTAGATCATGGAAAATGGTCAGAAGGATATGTATGGAGAAGCCCATACAACGGAGTTAATTTTCACACGAATATTGATAAGGAAATTGGCGATAAAGACTTTGGAAACTTTCAGTATGGTCGTAAAGACTTATACTATTTAGACAAAGTAGTTTCTCAAACGCATACGGCTTATTTTGTAAAAGATATCCGTTACGATGCTACGGGTGCACATGGAGATAACGATGATAATGCTTCAAACGATCCTTCAAGTGATAAATACGTTTATTCCTATACAAAAGCTCCAAAAGTTGATGATGATACTGGAAACGGGAATTCTCCATGGGTATATGAGCCAGGAATTGAGTATAAGCGAGAATATCAATTATTCTTAGATAAAATTGTAGTAGTTCCAACAAAGTTTGATAATGTATCCAAATCAAACGGAAACACTTCGTTAAATACTAAAAATCTTCCAGGGTATATAAAAGATGATAATTACAAACCTTCTTACTATGCAGGAGGAGCAACGATGGCTCCTTATGGAATTCCTATTGGTTCAGGAGGTTTTTATGCTGAATATGGGAATTACCCAAATTTTAATATACACAGTGAGAGTGATGTATATGATGTGACTGATTTTGCAAATTTTGATTACTCAAAAGCTACTAAAACAATACAGTTAAAATATAATTATGAATTAGCAAAAAACTCTCCAAGTTCAATTGCTAATTCGGGAGAAAAAGGAAATTTAGATAAAGGAAGATTGACGTTAAAAGAAGTAGAGTTTTTAGGAAGAGATTTATATTCATATATGCCTTCTTATAAATTTGATTACAAAGGAACAGACTTTAGTTATCCTGTTGGACATCAAGAAAATGTAAACCAGAAGGTTAAAAAAGCAAAAGATGAGTGGGGCTTCATTGATGAACAATACTATTTAAAAGAATATTTAAGATTAACACACAACTCAGTACCAGGCGATGCTAATTATGAAGCATTATATAATCAATATTACCCACAATATGCGACTTCACACGGTCCAGATAATTGGAGTTTAGAAACAATTACGACTCCAACAGGAAGTAGTTTAGCGTTTGCATACGAGGAAGATGATTATCATACAGAAGCCTTTTCAAGAAAATACTGGTCAGTACATAGTGATGAGCTAGAGTTTAAATTCGATCCAATTGATATAAGTGGAAACGGGACTCAATACTCAGTTGTATTAGATGTTCGAAAAATCACAGGACTCAATTATGAAATAGATTTTGACAAATACTTTACAGTAGGTGATAAAACACAGCTCAATATGTCTGGTTGTTTAAATAGAAGAAGTTCAAGGAATGTAAAAATTAATATTAATAAGCCTGTAGAAGTACTTCAGGCAACACAGACTAGCTTGAAACTACAATTTATTGCTGATGCAGGTGTAGAATATGTCAATTCAGATGATCATATTGGTTGGTGGACAACTCCAAGTTGGTTCAGTCTAAATAACAGCTACAATGGAGATGTAAAAAACTCTGGATTATATGCCAATGAAGATTGTCCGCAGTCACATCCCGCGTATACATGGACAATGAATATTAATTACAAGCTTATAGCAAATACAGTTCCAAAGGAAGAAACAGGAGGAGGAATACGTGTAAAATCTATTACGATGAATGATGAAAGTAACAATAGTTATGTAACTAATTATTATTACAACAATCCTGGTACAGAAAAACAAAAAGACATTGGTACTTATCGTTCCTCAGGAATTACTTCATTTTCTCCAACCAATGGATTAAAATTTATTCCATATCAATCAGAATTACCTGGGGCAGGTGTCATGTATGAATATGTAACTATGGAATCAGAATCGTCTCAAGGAGTTTCTTTAGGAGAAACTAGATATAGGTTTCATACGTTAAAGCCGGTATACGATATTTTTAATCCTAATTTGACGATGTATGATGATGAAAATGTGGAAATATTTAGCGCTGAAGTAGAAAATGCAAATGGACACCCTGACGCTTTACTACACGCTGACCAAAAAGTATATGCAAAGAAAATTCATTTAAAAGTAAATACATCTTTGGTAGGGAAATTTAGAAGTATTGAGCAGTTCAATATTCATGGACAGATGCTTACTAAAACTGAGAATAACTATCGAAGTGGAGCTGATTTAGCATATTATTCTAACAGAGGAAGTGCTACAGAATCTTTTCAGAGTATGAAGTCCATATTTAGAGCAAATGCAGACGATGAGTTTCCTGCCCTTGAAAAAAGATTGTTATCATTATCTTCTAGAACTGATTATAGTTCGGTATTAGAAAGTGTAACTACGTATTCTCAATTTGGAAAAACTACAGAAAACTACAGTAATGCTGATGAGCAAACAGGAGCCTTTAGAACTCAAACGACTCAATTGGCAGATGGTTCATATTTACGAACAGATAAAGTTCCTGCATATAAAAAATATCCTGCTATGGGGTCAAAAGTAGATAATCCACTTAATAAGCATATGCTTACACAAGGAGCTATGGAAACGGTTTCATGGGCTGGAAGCGATAATGTCTCTCTATACAAAACTTTGGGAGCAACTATTAGTACATGGAATGACACATGGAATTATAGAGATGCTTTAGGAAATGAAACACAGCAAACAGATGTTTGGCGTAAACATAAAAATTTCGTTTGGAAAGAAAGTGTTGATCCTGTTAACGGAACATTTTCTACAACTATAAATCATACCTACGATTATTTTGATTGGAATACAGGATCGCCAACAAGTGAAAAATGGCAAAACATTTCAGAAGTTACAAGATATACACATTGGTCTTCGCCTATAGAAACAAAAGATATCAATGGTAATTTTGCATCTTCTAAATTAGCGGATGACGATAAATATGTAGTAGCTAGTGGAAATGCACGTTTTTCTGAAATGTATTATTCAGGTGCAGAACATATCTATAATGCAACCATGTTTGATGGAGAAGTTGGAGGAGCACAATATGTTACTTCTGAACAGACCCATACAGGGAACAATGCAATAAATATTTCGAGTTCTAATCAAAAAGGATTCGTTGTTTCAGGTGATGTAGGAACAGATCATTATGATCTTTCCAAAACATTTAGACCAGGAAAGTATAAGGTTTCTTTTTGGGCATACAATTTAAAAAATGAAGCCATAAATAATGTTCGCCTCATGCAAAATGGCATAGCTATTAATAGAAATGATGGAGAAGATGTTATTGCTGGTGATTGGACACTACTGAATTATTATATAGATATAGTACCTAATGCACCAGTTGAAGTTTTTATTACTTCAAGTCAAGACTTAACAGAAAGTCTCGGAGGACAATTAATGATTTTTGATGATTTCCGTATGCATCCTATATATGCTAGTATGAACAGTTATGTGTACGATATTAATACAGATGAACTTCTATATATTTTAAATGGAAATAACTTAGGAACAAAATATGACTATGACAAAGCAGGAAGATTATGTGCTACTTACAGTGAAGTAGCTACTACTTCTGATTTTACAGGCGGTTTCAAAATCACGAGTCAAAATAAGTACCATTACCAAGGTATGGATGATAGTGATTGTGGTTGTTGTGCTGCTACAGCTGCTACAAGTTCACAAGAGAGTCTAAGCGCATCATTGGAAGAAGTTGAAAACGGAGCCTATACGCGCCTATTTGAAGTAACTCCACAAAATGGTTCAGGAAGCTATAATTATCAATGGCGATGGCTCACTGATACAAGTAACAATTCCTATTCTGATTTTGTTACTGGAACTTCCAAGCAGGCTATTCCTTTTGCGGTTGCCTACTGTAATGACAAGGATAATTCTTATGACAAAGTATGGGAACTTGAAGTAAAGGTAACGGATCTTTCAACTGGGGCATCCACGATACAGAAAGATAAAATAATAATTTCTGATTGTATTTTTGAGGTTAGCGAAGTGAAATGGGTGGATATCGAAATATCTGAAAACTATGAGTCTTGCTCTCAAAACTCAAAAATCACATTTCGTCCATTTGTAATTAAACCTGAACATGAGAATTACGAGTATCAATATAAAGTGTATGATGCTTTACATGAACAGTGGTCAAGTTATACAACAGTAGTGAATTCAAAAGGTATATTTTGTACACCTCACTTTTATGTTCCCTCAGGAACTTGTAAAGATCAATATATGAATTATTATATTTTTCAGTACAAAGTAATTGATACAGAAACAGGTAATTTTTATGAATCTCCTATTTTGAATGTTTATTTAGAATGTGCTACTAGTACAATAGATCAGAGTTTAGTATTGCCAACAAATAGTGATCATGAGCAATATGCTGTGTATGGAAATGTAGTAGAGAAAGATGCGCAAGGAAAAATCAGTAAGGTTTACAATATAAATGAAATAACAAAAAAATAAAATAGCTAAGAAAATGTATATAACACATAAAATTATAACTTTAGCAATATTGTTCTCGGTGCTATTTCTTAGTGCACAAGAGCAACCACCAACACCAACAAATGAGCAAAACTCAAATTGGATAAGTTCGATATCTTACAAGTTAGACGGGCAGACAGGCTCTAAAGGAGTATCATTTTTTAATAATCTAGGTAAACCTACTGAGACTAAAAGTTGGGATATTCTAACAGGAAAAGTATGGACTTCACAAACATTATATGACTATCACGGGCGATCGACTTTACAAACGTTAAGTGCTCCTTCAGGATTTAGTTTTGAAAAAACGACAGGTTTTATAAAAAACAGTTTTGGAACAGATTACAGTACATTAGATTTTGATACAACTTCACTTAGTGAAAATCCAAGAAGCGTATCAGAAACTTCACCACTGGGCAGTTATTACAGTACTCAAAATACTACGAATCCGTATCAAGATATTACAAGTTATCCTTTTTCTAAAGCTGTTTACAGTACCATGAACCCAGGTCAAGTAAAAAAAGTAGTTGGCGGAAATAAAATTAATGGAGAATGGAAACAAGGCTATAGTTTTTCTATGCCTGCTGGTCAAGAATTAGGGAGTTCATTGGCTTTTGCTGACCCAAGTTACAACAATAAAATAATTACAAAATCTGTTGGTAGAGATATACATGGTATTGAATCAGTTGTTTTTACAGATGCTGATGGTAATACACTAGCTGCTGCACGAAGTGGAAATGAGGAAGGGTCTGTTGTAAATCCTATCGATACTACGGTTGATATTAAAGAGCTGGGATTTGTAGATATTCATATTCCTGTAGGATGTACAGGAATATCTGTTCAAAATCTTGGAGGAAGATCATTAAATATCTATAATTTAGTAACAGAAAATCTTGTAAATACAACTAGTTCTAGTGCAAATCTATCAGCAGGGTTTTACAGAATAGCTGTAGCTGATCTTGATACCTATGTGTATGATGAGTACAATCCGATTCGTATTACACATACCGTAAATTATTATGATTACACGTTAAACTATTATGATAGATCAGGAAGGTTATTAAAATCTACCCAACCTAATGGAGCATCCTTAGAAAGCACCTATACATATAATTCTTTAGGGCAAACGCAAAATGCAACAAGTCCTGATGAAGGAAACGCAAGTTTTAAATATCGAAAAGACGGTCAAATTAGATTTTCTCAAAACAGCAAGCAAGCTGAGAATAATTATTTTTCATATACCAATTATGACCAACTAGGGCGTCCAGTAGAAAGTGGTGTATATAAAGGTCAAGATATCCCATTTCATGTAGATACTTCAACCAGTGGAAATATATCGGGAATAACCGTTACTCCAACTCATATACAAAATGTGACTATAAGCTCTTTTGGCGGAAATACTATTTATACAAAAGAAGCTGGTCATGCATATTGGCAAGCAGGATTCAATTCACAGGAACAACTCATAGGTGATGGGAAAATTACTTTTAAAACAAATAACACATCAAGTAACTATATTATTGTTGGACTATCCGATCCAATGGATAACGTAACGACTCCGTCGTTTACCGCTATGAAATATGGAATATATGCAGCCAAAAATAAGCTATACATATTAGAAAATGGAGACTTTATCCGTAATCCTGATAATATCTATTTAGAACACGATAATACTTTAACGACTTCTGATATCTTATCAGTAGAAAGAATAGGAAATACGGTCTACTATAAAAAAAATGATCAAGTTTTGCGAATAGCACAGCATTACTATACAGGAACCTTGGTCGTAGATGCCAGTATTCGATTAGACAACAATGGTTTTAATGACTTAAAATTGTATGATTTTTATTCAGCGGAAAGTTTAGTAGATGCGCTAGATGGACTAAATGATATCAATTGTCATGAGCAACACTTTACATTATATGATGTGCCTGATGCAGACTTAATTCAAAGGATGGGAGAATGTGGTTTATCGCAAAAATCATTCAAGCAAACCTATGTAGCTGGAAATGTTTCCAAAACATATACCAAAAACCCAGAAACAGCAACCACTTGGTATAGCTATGATGCGTATGGAAGAGTGCGCTGGATTGTTCAAGATATAGATGGTTTGGATTGTTTAAAAACAATTACTTACCAATACGATAATGTAACTGGGCAAGTAGTGCAAGTAGATTATCAAAGTCAAAAAGAAAGTGAACGTTTCATTCATAAATACACCTATAATGAAGCGGGACAGTTAATCGTTGTACATACAGGAACACCATATACAGGACCAATAACTCCGACAAGTACTTCAATCACTTACAAAGAACAAGCGCGCTACATTTACAATGAAACAGGGCAAGTAACCAGAGTAGAACTAGCGGAAAATTTACAGGGAATCGATTATGTGTACAACCTAGCAGGACAACTCAAAGCCATCAATAATGCTAATGTATCTGCAAACAGTGATCCTGGAAGCGATGGAAACAACGGTTTTGTGGGAGATGTTTTCGGAATGCAACTTGATTATTATAATGGAGACTATATAAGAACAGGAACACCAACGCCAATAACAAATACAGGAATCAATGCCACAGATCAATTTAATGGTAATATAAAAGCTGCACAGTGGAAAACCCAAGGAAATACTACAGGTGGCTATGCGTATAACTACAATAAAAATCAATGGCTTACTGGGGCAGATTTTCAAGGAAGCGGAACGGATTATGATGTAAATAATCTTACCTATGATGCCAATGGAAATATCAAAACTTTAAAAAGAAACGGATACACTGATGGCGCAGGAACAAATAACATGGATGACTTTACCTATCATTACAAACCAAATACAAATCAATTAGTAGCAGTTGAAGATCAAAATGACAATACAGATGCCATTCGCTATAACGATTTAAAAAATCAATACACAAGTAGCGCGACAGAAGATGCGAACTATGTATACAATAGTGTAGGTCAATTGGTTGTAAACAAGCAAGATAAAATTAATTACGAATACAATGCTGCTGGCTTGGTAACTAAAATAAACAGTTTTAGTGATCAAAATACACAACAATTCTATACGTTATTTAAAAACGATTATGAAGGAGCTTTTAGACTTTCAATTTTAAATGGATGGAATGTGATGGACGGAAGTGCCAGAATATCGTTTGCAAATCAACCTGATCAAGTTGATACAGGAGGTAGTTTAACAATACAAGGAAACAATGATATTATTCCAACGTATTGTACAGATTTTGATGGAGAAACAAATCCGTATCAAAACCGTTTGCAGTTTAATTTCCATACCAATCTAGCAAGTGCTCCCAACCCATTTATGGCGAGTACTTCCTTTAGAACAATGACAGGAACGTACCACAGTTTAGATTTTGATTTATTTATACTACAAGAGCAAATAAAACAAACTACAACGCCAATAACGGCAACAGCCATCGTTCGACTCAAGCAAGAAGACGGAACATTAATTCAAGAAATTATAATTTCGCCAAACAATATTGCGTATTGTAATAGACATTTAGAACAAGTACACTTTGAATTTGTTGCTGCAGGCGAAAAAGTCTACTTAGAAATAGATGTAGATAACAACGGAACTCAAGGAACAATAGCACCACCATCAGGAGTAACTCGTAAACTACATCAAAGTTTTGAAATAGATAATTTACATTTGCAAGCAACGATGAAACCTGCCTTAGCAATTTATTACAATGATCGTGGACATCGTGTCCGTAAAGAATCGTATGACGGCTTTGGAAATGTTTCTAAAACCATTTATGTACGTGATGTGGCTGGTAGTACCATGGCGGTTTATCGAGCAAGTAGTGGGCGAAATGGTGGATTAGCACTCACGGAGCAACCTGTGTATGGAGCAAGTAGATTAGGTGTTTTTTACAGAGACAATGCTTTAGAAGATAAAGGCGTATATGCTTATCAATTGACCGATCATTTAGGGAATGTACGAGCGGTAATTATGAAAGATGGAAACAATGCGCTATCTTTAACTAGCAAAACAGATTACTATCCGTTTGGGATGCCAATGCCAGATCGCAATGCAACGGATGGAAATTACCGTTATGCTTATCAAGGACAAGAAAAAGATGCTGAAACAGGGAAAGAGGCGTTTGAAGCAAGGTTATGGGATGCACGTATTGGTCGATGGTTAACTATTGATCCTGCAGGAGAATTTTACAGTCCATATTTAGGCATGGGAAATAACCCTGTAACTGTTATTGATCCAGATGGTAGATGTACAAAGTGTCCTGATAATGCGAATCAGAATGATACGTTTGATCATCCTGAATATGGGAAAATGACTTATGACGAAACATTAGGATGGACTGTTTT
The DNA here is from genome assembly GCF_965283645.1 of Kordia sp. Lineage (GTDB taxonomy): Bacteria > Bacteroidota > Bacteroidia > Flavobacteriales > Flavobacteriaceae > Kordia. The sequence goes on from NZ_CBDIPG010000001.1 coordinate 4,047,969, forward strand.
GGGAGAAATAGCAGTGTTGGATGATGCAGTAATTGTCGGAATTAATATGAAAAAAATGGAAAGAATGATGGAAAGTCAACCCATGATTTTTGATGATTTGGATTGCGGTACTTGTGGTTCTTTTAGTATAGATATAAAAATGAATGGAATTTATATGTGGGGTACTGGTGGAGGTACAGAAGATTTTGGAAGAAAGCGTAAACCAGGAGAAAAAGTTACTGAGGTATATGATATGAGAGAATGGCTAATCCCTGGTGGTGGTGGTGCAAGAATAACTACTTGGAGAGGTGCACCGAATATAGCTTATTTTGTTCATAGAACCTACAAGGTAGCTAGGGGCGGCATCAAGCATGGGTTAAAATTACAACCAGTGCTACTTCCACAAAAGGAAATAATATATACCAAAACCGTTACTGTTATGCAATATAATCATGACATACCAACAAAAACGACTGATTCATTTCCAATAACTAGAACATATAAAAATATAAAAGAATCAGAGGTAGATCAAAAAATAGATTCTACTAAAAGAAGTCATAAGTCTCAATACAGAAATTCTAAAACATTTTGGAAAAATTAATTATGAAAAATTTTATTGCTTTTTTTTTAATCGCTATAATTTTTATCTCCTGTAGAGATGATAAAATTATAAAGAATTATTATTCTAACGGAGTACTAAAGTTAGAAGTACAAGTTGATGAAAATGGTATTCAAAATGGTTACTACAAAGAATACTACAATACTGGAGAATTATTTAAAAAAATGAAATACTTTCAAGGAAATATTGTAGATACAGTTTTTTTTTATCATAAAAACGGTAGAGTTAAAGAAAAAGGGATATTAAAAGATAATAAAATAAAAGTTAATTGGTGGCTCAGCTATGAAAGATCAGGTAAATTGAAAAGTAAAATTCAATATAAAGTAATTAATGATTCTATTCTTAGTAATCAAGTTTTTTATTATCAAACTAATGGATCAATAGATAAAGAAAGTAGTTCGTTTTTTTCAATTCAATTACCTGACACTATTAAGCTTGGAAAAAATATTGGTCAATTTTATTATAATTCTAGTCATAATAAAGCTACGAGTCGAATTTTAGATGTGATCATTGAAAATAAGTATTCCGATTTAGAAACGAAACTGGATACTTTTGGAGATACTCCAAATAAAACTTGGTTTGGAGTTTATGCTCATAAGACTGGGGTGAAAAATATTAAAGGACAAATTTTAGAAACTTTATTTTATAAAACAAAAGTAGGGATAGACTCTTTTAACTTAAAAATTGAAACTCATAAAAAATATTTTGAAAAAAAAGTGTTTGTTAAAGATACAACTGCTATGATTCTTTTTATTAAGCAACCAAATAAATTGTATAACAAACATATTGTCTAATCATTTGAAAATAAGTTAGGTAGCATTGGTGGGAACAATATTAGTAATTATGTATCAGTGATTTATAATTTCAAAACCTACTGTTTTAGGGTCATAATGATTTTTTAAGCAGTAGAATTTAGAAAAAACTATCTTTAACTAATAAAACAGATTATTATCCATTTGGAATGCCAATGCCTAACCGTAATACGACGGATGGAAATTATCGGTATACGTATCAAGGACAAGAAAAAGATACTGAAACAGGGAAGGAAGCTTTTGAGTTACGTTTATGGGATAGTAGGATTGGAAGATGGTTGAGCCCAGACCCTTATAATCAATATTTTAGTCCATATTTAGGTATGGGAAATAATCCAATAAACGGAGTTGATCCAGATGGAGGTTGTTTTGTAAAAGATGAAAACGGAAATACTGTAGATTGTGGTAAAGGAAATGTAGGAGATACAATTACAGATATAGAAGGAGCTACTTGGACTTGCGGAGATAAAGGTTGGGATACAGATGCCTATAATGATAGAGCTTCTCATCTTATTTCTGATGCAGCAATGTACAGAATGTTGGATGGACCTTTACCGTCAAATCATATAAGTAATGGAATTAATTCACATTTAATGGTTACTTCTGTTCGTCCAGCAGGGCTTGGTACATTTTCTGAAGTTGATGTGATTTTACCTCGAGATTTTGGAACATGGAATAGTTCTGGTTCAGATGGTAGACAATGGATTGGTTGTATGGCATGCCATGGAAGCAATGGTGCTTTGAGGTCTTTATCATACAATTCCCATCAAAGATTTGGAGGATTAATAGTAGCTATGTTTCTTGGTAGAACAAGACTACCAACACCAATTGGAGGGGCAAAACCATCTTTTAACGGGAGTAGTTCTGCAAATGCGTCTAGAGCCACTGGAGGAGCAGCTCCAAGAGGTTTTTCAAGTAGTAATCTAAATACACGGAATGATTTTAGAAGGCTTTTACGAAATGCTATAAAAGAGACATCTGACAAGGTATCACGATCTAAGCATACCAAACCAAAGATGGGTAATAATAGAGCTGCTAATGAGCAGGTAACGAGTCTAGTGAAAAAATATGGGTTGAGCCGAGTGAAACAAAGACAATTACATGACTGCATTACAGGTCAGAATTATTCTCGAGCAGAAATTGAAGGTATTATTTTAAGAGGAGATTATCTAATGTGATTATGATTAAAAAAATATTAAATACTATTAAGCATGGTAGAATTACCAATATAATAAAAGGAGGAAGTAATGGCTCTATTGTTTTACTAGAAATAAAGTCAAATGAAAAACAATATATTCTTTATATCTATTGCTCTTGGAGGTTATCAATAATAAATAAAGTTTTAACTGGATCTAATGAAGATTCTACAGATATAAATTCAAGATATAATAAAGAAATGAATAACCTTAATGGAGATGTTATTAATAATTTAATCATAAATAATTTTGGCGACTTTTCGATAAATTTTAAAAGTAAAAAGACATTAGATGTTTTTTGTGACTTAACATATTATGATAATGAAGGAAATTCAGTTGAAAATTGGACATTATGTGATGTTTCTGAAAATAAGTGCTATAACTTTACGAGTAATTTTAATATTGAAAATGAATCTTATGAATGAAACATTGCACTGCTATCTCCATAGCTATTTTAAAATAATGTGTCTCATTTAAGAAACGGATTCTGAAAATGAGGTGGTTACGGAATTTGATGATAATTAAAAACTTGAAGTAAAGAGTAATGTTGTTTATTCAATGTTACTCTTTACTTTTAAAATAGTTTTTTTTACAGACACATTTTACAAATATTTTTTCCCTCGCTCCCGCTAGTATTTACTAGTGGCGTTCACGAGTAAGTTATTAGAATCCGAATTGTAAATTTAAAAGTAAGCATTCGGTCTTCTACGTCTAGGATTAGATGTTTTATTTTACATAAAGTTAGATATGTTTATTTGTAAATTATTGAGAGGCAGCGGAGTAAGTTTTTCTAGCTATGGGATTAGTGTCTGATTTTACTGGATTCTCAGCTTCCGTAAGATTTTGTTGCTAAAACGCCATTTTCTTAACAGTTTTCGATACTGTTGTTTTTCCAGTTTTGTGGCAGTAATTCTTCTAATTTATTGGCTTTATGCTCTGGTAATCTTTTAAAGACATCATGCAACCAATGATATGGATTTACATCATTGATTTTACAAGTAGCAAAGAAAGAATACATCATCGCAGCATTTTGTGCTGCTTTATGATTGCCAGCAAAGAGGTAATTTTTGCGACCTAGGGCTAAAGGGCGTATTGAGTTCTCTATTAGGTTATTATCAATGCAATATACTGGATTATCGATGTAACCAATAAGTGACTCCCATAATTTTAGACTATAAGTAAGTGCCTTTCCTATAGCACTTTTAGGAAGTACTTTAGTGTACTGATCTTGCATCCAAGTGTATAATAAATCTAAAATAGGTTTAGCGCATAATGCTCTATAACGTGTTATCGTTTTCGAGTTTAGATTACGCTCTTTTATTTTTCGTTCTACACTATAGAGTTTTTGGATTTGCTCCAATGCATAACTGGCTCTTGACTTATCATTAGCAAGTGCTTTTTCAAAATATCTTCTAGCATGTGCCATGCATGCTAAGTGTTTTAAGCCATAGTTTTCAATCACTTTTTTATAGGCAGTATATCCATCAGTTTGTAATGTTCCTCTAAACTCTTGTAATAGTACTTCTGGAACTTCTGCTGCTCTACTAGGTGCATATTCAAAAAGTACTAATCCTTCTACTGGAGCATGTAATACCCAATGATAGCCTTTATGAGTACTCCCTTTTTTATGACTGTCTTGTACTTTGATTGTTGATTCATCTGCCTGAAGATAGTCACATTGCAATATTAATTGTTTATGAACTTTATACAATACTTCCAACTGCTGGGACGCTTTAGTAAACCAGCCAGATATGGTTGCTGATGCAATAACAACATCTTGTCTTTTTAATATTTGTAGTTGACGGTAGAAAGGTAAGTGATCAATAAATTTACTGACAAAAATATGCGCTAATAACCCAGCTCCTACATTAGACTTAGGTAAGATTAAGCTTGGTAGCTCCGCAATACTAATTCCTGAGTCCTTTGGTAATGCATATTTAGGACGAACTATTTTTCGAACATACACTTTCTGCGGAGTGTATTCCAATAGTTCTGTGATTTCTTCTCCAATTTTAACACTACCTTCTATGATATTTTCTGGCTCAATAACTTCTTCAACTCTTGGCAAGTGTGGAGCTAATGGTAAACGAACAGGATGTTTCTTCTCTTTGGTTATAGTTTTGCTATAACTCACCTGTTTTTGTTCTGATACTGGAACATCTTCTGAGATTACTTCTGTAAATAATCCAAGTTGATTAGATTCCGATGGAATAAAACGTTCACTCTTAGTGCCAAAAATAAGACGTTTGAGTTCTAGTAGTTGATGCTCTAAATGGGTAACTTTTCCTAGTAGCTCATCATACTTCCTTTTAGGAACATAATCATCAAGATTTATAAGTGTTTCCGTCTGTTTTTCCACGGATTAAAAATACGAAAACTACTTCGATATCACAATGCCTTAAGCTACTTTATACTGCTAATTCGTATCGTTTTTTTCGTTGCAAATTACTAATGAAAACTCCATCTATTAATAATACGAGCTGCGAATAATCTAACCCAATACTTCCAACTTCTGGATCGTAATTTGGCAACTCAAAACGCCCTTGCTCTAATCGCTTATAATACAATACAAATCCTCCGTTTTGCCAATGTAATAACTTGACCTTATCTCTAGCTTTATTGATAAATAACGTGAGTTCGACTTAAGAAGATGTTTTAATTGTTTGTAAAATAGAGAAGGAATCATTAACTTAATATTCTGAATAACAAGCTAATAATAAGAACTTCTCTATGATTACTGACAATAAAATTATTGAAATATTTTGTCTTTTAGACGATTTTAGTAAAGAATATAACGATTTGGTTACCAAAAACAGTCTTCTTGACCCAAATAAAAAGAAAATACGCAAAAGAAAGCGTAAAATGTCTGATGCAGAAGTAATGACTATTTTAGTTATTTTTCATTTCAAATCTTACCGAAATCTGAAGCACTTCTATATAAATCATGTGTGTAAACATATGCGTAATGAGTTCCCCGATTGTGTTTCATACAATCGTTTTGTTGAACTTCAAAAAAAAGTAGTTCAACCACTAGGAGTATTTATGAAAATGCATTGTTTGGGTAGTTGTACTGGCATTTCATTTATAGATTCTACTACGTTGAAATCCTGTCACTATAAAAGAGAAAAGCAACATAAAGTGTTTGCTGGTTTAGCTCAAAAAAGTTACGGAACCTTAGGTTGGTTTTATGGATTTAAATTACATCTTGTCTGTAACGATAAAGGTGAACTAGTCGAGTTTATGCTTACTCCAGGGAATGTGGATGATAGAAAACCTCTTAGAAACAAATCATTCAATGATAAAATATTTGGTAAAATTTATGGAGACAAAGGCTATCTCGGAAAAGATTTATTTGAAAAATTATTTGTAGATGGAATTCATTTAATAACAAAAGTGAGAAAGAATATGAAGAAAAAAGCAATGGATTTTATGGATAAAGTACTATTAAGAAAAAGAGCTGTAATTGAATCTGTAAATGACATCTTAAAAAATGTATGTTATATTGAGCATACAAGACATAGGTCGGTAGATAATTTTATATCAAACTTGGTCTGTGGATTAATAGCATATAGTTTTATACCTAAAAAACCATCTATCAAAATTACTAATATGCTCCCAAATATTGGAATAAGTTAAGTCGAACTCACGTTAAATATGTAAACAGTTCCATTACTAGCTGGAGTCACTAAATCTTTTGCGATTAATCCACATAATACGTTAAAACTTTTTCGCATATCAGTTGGTTTACTGTATAAATGAAAATCATGATTAATACCTAATCCAAACATGATACTAGTTTCTTTAAGGTTGATAATCCTTCCATGTCTAAAACTCTAGATACTGCTATTTGAACTCCATTAGGATAGAAAATCTGTAATGTTTCTTCCTTGATTTCAGGAACCATAACCTTCACTGGAATGAAGTTTAAATTAGAAGAATCTTTAACTGAATCTTGCTTCTTTTCTGATTTGTATTTACGTAACCAATAACGATAGGTATAATAATTAAGTTTATGAGCCTTGCAATAGGCGTCTAATTTCATTCCACTACTAGCAAAACCTTCTATTAATGGATACATCTCCGATTTAGTTCTGTGATTTTTTTTCATGATGTAAAACTAAAATCACTTTACCAATGTCACAATATGTAGACTACGGAGTGTTTACGGATTGAATTCAATCCTGAGTTTTTAAAACTTACACAGTTTATGGGTTAGTGCCTCTTAAAGTAATTGTTTGAAAGTTATCTTTTTTAAGTAATATTTAATATAAATCCATCCACGCAATTCACACAAATATTTATGCATTATAAAACCAAAATAAAGTACATTTCCGCCAATAAATTTATGAAGGCTATTCTATTGAATAACCTTGATAAATCGAAAATAAAAAGTACCTTTTGAAGTACCTGAAAAGCATGGAAAGTCAGGGTTTTGAAAATGAATATTTTTTTAATATTTTGATAATCAATCAACTAAAACTTGAACTTTTCCACTCATAAACCCGAAGGTCACTGGTTCGAGTCCAGTTCCCGCTACTAAGACAAATGACACTTCAAACGAAGTGTCTTTTTTTATGCTTAAAACTTTCTTGGAAACTTAAAACAAAAAATATATGCTAAGCAAAATGAAATCAAGAAGTTTTCCTTCGGTTACTTGAGCTATATCTATTTTCTTTTCTTCTTCTTTTTACCCAATGAAATCTTATAGTCATCTATGTTTCCTTTGACTTTTACATTGATATACCGTGTTCTTCTGGTAGTATCTACTTCTACAATTTCATCTTCTTGGTTTTCATTAATGGTATCTTTCTTGCGTCCAAATAATTTATGCCAGGCAGCTTTTCGTGCAGTTTTCCAAGGAATTCGTAAATAATATTCGATATTTTGATTGCTATCATGTGTACCAGACAACTCTATGTGTCCTATAGTAGATTCGATGGTCATGGAAGGAATATGAATCTTTCCCTTGTCTATATTCAAGCTATTTTGTAAAGTATCAAACCGAATGTTTCGCAGGTTTTTATTTTTTATATAATCTGAAAGCGCCAACATGGGATCATAATTTTTCAATCTACCATTCAATACTTTTACGTCCATCTCTATAGTGGATTGATCCAAATCAGGAACCAAATCAGGATATACTCTAATCTTTCCTGTAATCCTAGAGGTAAGTTTCCCTTGTAAATTTTCGGAAACGAGATGATCTTGCCCAAAATTTTCGAACTTAAACAGCAATTTATCCAAATCAACATTAGTCATCACCAAATTCGGTTGCATATAAATGTGTTTTGGATCGCTACCATTAAAATATCCACTCAATTGAATTGTTCCTCCTGCAGCATTCATCTGTAAGGTATCTATATAAATATAATGGTTAGGAGTTGTTCTTAAATCTGCTTTGATCTTTTGAAGATCAATTCTATTGTAAATAAAATGGGCAATATCAGCTTTAAATCGCATGTCTGTAAATGGCAACTCATACAAATTAAAGGCATCGGCATGTGCTGTTACATCGGCAGTTTTTGAAGCAACAACTGCTGTTGGTTTTGTTGGACTTAAATCAAAATTAAAAAGCGCATCATAATCAATATAATTTGCTTTTACTGCTAGGTAATTATCTCTTTTCTTTATTTGAGGATTATCTCCTAGATAATAATTTAAATCAAAATTAAAATTAGTAGTTCCTATTTCCCCATGAAAATCTTTGATCATCACATGTTGATATTCATAATGGATGTTTCCTTTAAAATCATGAAGACGAAGCGGATGCAATTTCATCTTTGTGTCTAATTTATCCAAAGCCAGATCGATGGAATGCAAAGACGAATCTTTATAATGCATACCAGCGTTAAAATGCAATGTCAAATCATCAAATTCTTCATGTCTGTAGGCTACTGGAACATAATTTTCTCCCTTATACGAAAAAACATCTTCCAACCGTAATTTAGTAGAAGTAAGATTGATATCTAAGTCTACATCACCGTTAAGTTCGGGTTGCATCCAAAAGGCATAATCGTGTATACGTCCGTTAAAATGAAAATCACTATCATCTATATATCCAGTGAAATCTACTAACTTCAAGTCTAGGCTATCAATTAGTACATCGGCATGAAAATCATGTAGTTTATGTGGATAATGTTTTAAGTTTGCGGATAAACTATCGATAAAAAATTCGCCTTTCGGTAGATACTTAGATTCCGTAAAATCTTTCGCAGAAGCTTTAAAAGAAAGTCCCAAACTGAGATTTTCTACTTGCTCATCAATTCCTTTTTGGATTGAATCTTGTGCTGAATACCCTGTCAATTGTGCAATATCTAAGTTATTCGCAGTAACATCAAAATGTGCTTCAATTGGAATATTGGTATGATGTACGATAGCAGGTAAGTCCGATAGAAAACCGCTGATAGAAAGGTCTGTATTGCCCATTGACAAATCAAATCGTTTCAGTGTAGCTTCCTTGCCATTCATTACCAAATCTACATTTAAGGTGTCCAAAGGAACGGGAAGATTTTTGGCATTGAAACTCAAGTCTTTCACCTTCAACTGTGCAAAATATGCTTGATTGAGTTTTTGCAAAGCTGTTTCTGGCTTGTCAATATCAACAATATCGTGAAAATTCATTTTTAGCGAAACTTGTCCAGAGGCACCTTGGACTTGTTCCAATTCAAAAAAAGCTGCAATAAAATTCAGATTAAAGTTAGAATCTATTTGCATATCAATTTCTGGTGCTTCAAAATTCTTCACAAGAATTGAGCCTTTAAATTCTCCCTTTTCCAAAGAAGCGGTCATGTCTGTTAATGAAAATTCCATGGTACTAGCATCTCTATTTTCGCCATTCGTAAAATGACCTTCAAAGCCCATATTATCTATCTTCTTTCCTTTTTCAGTATTTTCTAAAAAAGCTTTTTTAGCCCCAAAATCAGCATTAAAAAAAGGTCTATTTCCTTTATTAGAAGCTCCTTTGATACTTGCATTAAAATAGATTTCCCCTGCATTTCTATATTTTTCCAATACAGGTATTACATCTGCTGGCGCAAAAGCAATAAACATATCAAAATTGGGTTTTGTTCCCTTTATGGAAAGATCGAGATCTACATCATTCTTTGTATCTATGGAGCCTTTTAACTCAAAATCACCATTTTCCATGACAATACCTGAAGGTTGAATATCAAGAATACCAGTGTACTCATTAAATATTAAATCTGTATGGACTTCAAAATGTTTTTTATTGATGAAGGTTGTATCTCTGTTTTTTATCACATTCAATTCAAAATCTGTATCTATATGCCCAGCGATGATACTGTCTTTTCGGCTAAAACCACCTGTGCCAGTATAGATGAATTTTTCAACATCTGTATTGGTGGCTTCATCTAACGTGTGAATATCTAGATTTTTAAGTTTAATCTTTTTTAAATGAATATTTGTAGCAGGAGTTTCTGTATCAGAAGTACTCGCTAAGGAATTTTGAATATTTGTAGTATTATTTTCGTGAATAACAATGTTAAAAATACCATCTTCAACGACTAAAGATTGAATGTCATAATTTCCATTTACAATATCCCAAAAGTTAAAACCAATGTAAATATCTTTTACATCCATGATAACTGGCGCATTGTCCTCTTTTGTTTCAAAAATTTGCAAATCATATACCTTTACAGAGATATATGGAAAGTTACCAAAAAGGGATAATTCACTTTTACCAACACTAATAAGACCTTTGTGTTCTTTGTTTAGTTTTGCAATTTCTCCTTTAATGATGTCAGATTGATTGCTCTGAACGTATAATATTAGACCTCCTAAGACTAAAATTGGAACTAAAATTAACCCTAATAAAACTCGTTTCCATAATTTTTTAATCTTCAAAGTAGCTGTCTTTTAGAATTAGAAAAAGTGTTCGCCTTTAAAAGTAACGAATTCGCATGAAAAAACCTTATTTAGTTTTAAATCAACCAAAAAAGAAGCTTCTTCAATTATTTTAGGTGTGATTTCCCAAATAGTAAACTTTTTATATCCGCAGAAATAATTTGCAAGCATTTACATCTATAATTTACAGTGATATATAGGTAAAAAGAAGCCAAAATAGAGTACATTTGCAGCCATAAAATAAGAGTAAATAAGTAAAATACACTCGGTATGACTGATGAAAGTATAGCAAAGATAAATGAAGTAATAACGCAGTATTTTGATACAAATCCCACGGTTGATTGGATTCCTGTAAAAGCAATTATGCCCGCATTAGTGGAAGCTGGTATCTTTGAAAAAGATGTAAAAAAAGGATTTCCAATGCGAAAAGTACTTCGCAGATTAGATCAAAAGGAACAACTTGATAAAATACCTTCGGTACATGCTGAAAGAAGAGCTGAAAATACGTATTGGTATTTGGTGAGAAAAGGCAAAAAATATACACCAAAAGAAGTAATTCCTGAGATTTCTAAAAAAGAGCAATACATATTGGATATTAAAAATAGTGATGAAAATTATCTATTAGACTTGTGTGATGAATTGTTAGCTAAAAAAGCGTCAAGAAAACACACTTTTGATACGTTAGTAGGTAACCTTCACAAAAGAGGAAAAGGACGCACAAAACTACCGTTAGATGCCTATTACGAGAATTTAAAATTAGTCATTGAGTTTTTTCAAAATAATAAACCTTTTGAAGAATTAGATGAAAAAGAACAAGCACGAATCACGCAAATAAAATATTATGACGAGCTAAAAAAAGAAGCGGTTCTGAAAAAAAGATTTCGTTATATGAAAATTAATTATGCGCAGTTTGAATGTGATGAAAACGGCAAACTGATTCGTAATACAGAAAATGATACCATCGTCTTAAAAGAGATTTTAAAAGATTTCTTAGAAAACTAAGAACATACAATTGCAAAATACACGAAACCTTCTTGAGAAATCAAGGAGGTTTTTTATCTATAAAAAGTCTGTAAACTGTTATTAATTCATTTCAAATTTAAATCACCCAGAACAAATAATGGGAGGTATGTCTGGATATCACTACCTATGTAGTTCTGCAGAATGTGCAAGTGAAGAAGCACCTTCGGAAGGCGGTAGCGAATTAATAGATTGTTGGGGAACAACTGTACTAACGTATGGTAATAGAACATGTGATGATTCTATTTAAAAAAACAAAGTAGTAACATATTATATCTGACAGGGCTTCATAGAAATATGAAGCTTTTTTTATTACATGATGTGTGAACTAATTTCTGAGAATAATTACGGCTTTCCCGTACATGAGTAAAAAGTAAATTTCATATTTTTTAATATAACCAAAAAATTAAATCATGTTGAAATCAATTTTAAATGTAAAAGGAGCGCAAGAGCTTCACAAAAAAGAACAAGGAAGCATCAATGGAGGAATTCAATTTCCTATAGGATGTGTTCGTAGATCAGATTGTTTTTTTATTGATAGAGCATCAAGATGTGTAAACAGAATTTGTGTTTTCTTGTAAAAAATATTCTAAAACAGGACGTAATTTGTAAAGCGAACCTTAGTTCGCTTTATTTTTTCAACCCAATCAATTATTCGCTAAGCGACTATTTTCAAAAAAGTTTAATACAGTTTCCCACATTTCATCATACGTATCAAAGTGAATATTAATAATATATTCAGGTTCTTTTTGTAAATGCGCAGGTCGTTCAGAGCCAGCAGATAAGATAATTGTTTCGGGTCTGGTATCAGGTGAGCCTTTTTGATCTAAAAAAGCAGTTTGCCGCGCTCTTTGATTCAGCAAGTACCACAAAGGCCATTCGTCATTCAGTAAACTACAACCAATAAACAAAAGTGGAGCACTTTTAAATACATTCACCCAACTTGCTGGCGTAGTCCACGTTCTAACAATTTTATCCCACTCCGTTGGCGGAATCCAACTTCGTCTATTATATCTACAATACAAAGTATCTTCTTCGTACCATTTTTCCATATACGTTCCGCGTAAATTTTCAACCCAATTGATATACATTCCATACTTTCTAATTCCTAATTTAATAGTATCAAATCGTTTTGTATCTCCATGTGGATACCATATGCGGGTTTTTTGAGCATTTTTTATAATACTATGTCTGTACAATGGCATTGCATCTTTACTTTTTTCATCAGGAAATGATTTTATAGTATTCGAATTACCAGCCAAAGACAAACAACGATCAAAGTTTAAAGAAATAATATCTTTAAAACCACTATCCAATATCTTTTTATACAAACTGTAATCTTTACTGCGCTCTTCAAAATTGTTTAAAATTTCTTGCACCTTTTTTTGTAAAGTATGTTCTGCCTTATACGGCATATAGCCTTTTGTATTTATAGCATAAACTCGTAAAACCGTTTCCCATTTTCTAATAAATGATTCTGGTAATTCTAGCAATTTCGGATCTGTAACACCACATTCTTTTACAATATCGGAAATCAACTTTTCCCAATCTAGTTGTTCCTTGGAGCCTTCCATGCTAGCGGCTTGCATATTAACGCCACTACCGATAATAGGTACTACATATTCAGAATTATTGGCTAACCATTGGTCCGCATACATTTTAAACTGTTCAGCTGCTTTCATGTTGAATGAGAATTATTAGTAGAATTTGATTATTCTTTCTAAATATACTATTTATTCCTGCAAAATATTGACAGTTTTCTATTTAAAAAGAAGCTTGGAATTGAAATTTGATAGCTAACTACGATGTTCATTTGTCTGATTTACCTACACTTAAGCTGTATTAATTTTTCATGAATTAAAAAATGACTAGTTTGTTAATCCATGAAAAATAATAATATAACCAAAACGTAATTTAATGAAGAAAATAATAAGCATATTCGTACTTTTTGTTGGTTTTACCTTAGCTGTAAATGCACAAAATATTGTAGATACAAACAAATGGTATAAGCTTGAAAACGCCAAGAATAAAGGTAAAATGGCAAACAACGGTCAAAAACAGTCAGGTGCTGTAATGATAGCGAAACAAAGTATTGCAACTGGTGGTCATTGGCGATTTATCCCATACGGAAATGATGGATTGTACAGAATTCTAAATCGGGATTCTAAAATGTATTTAGCAAACTTTGGAGCCAAACAAAGAGGTTCTAGAATTAAGCAAACAGATAAACCTGGTGCTGGAGCTGTATGGAGATTGATAAAACTTGCTGGCGGAGGTATGTTGGTGCAAAATAATATGACATCTATGTTTATAGGAATCGGTTCAGACAAAAACAATACTCCGTTAATACAAGCGACAGCGTTAAGTCCACGCATTGTTTGGAAACCAACTGCGGTAAACTCTACTAGTAGCTCAACAGGAACTACAACTACAAATACTGGTCCGCCAAAAAACACAGATACAAATGCTTTCAGACCCAAAAAAGGTGGTCAAATATCAAAAGTAGTTGTCAGATATACGGATCAAATTTCTTTCATTGGAAAAAAACCAAGAGTTGGTCAACGTGTATATTTCTTTCATCAACAACTGGCACGTGCCAATCCTGATAAAATTAGTTTCAACCCGAAACATCCTTCAATTTGCGGAAGTACGTTTGTTGTGACACAAGTTTTACCGAAGATAAAATTTAACAAACCAATGCCCAATTTGAGAAATCGAAACAATGATAACTTTATGTTTGTTGTTGAAATTTATTAAACAGTATAACAATAACAATCGAAGCTACACTATATGTTGAGTTTCGGGCAAAACCAAAAAAACCTTCTTGATATTTCAAGAAGGTTTTTTTGATAGTATATGTAAACAAGATAGATTATCCTGCAATATCTTCTAATCTCTTAATTGTTTCCAACTCTGACTTAATTACCGTTCGTTGTTTTCCTAAAACGCCCATCATTGCTGCTGGAATATGTGGTTCATTTTCTACACTCAATACTTCATTATATTCTTCTAAAGCAGCTTTTTCACCAGTAATAGCGGCTTCTAGCATAGCTTCATCCGTTTCTGAGGTAAACCAAGATTTTACATCCATCCAAGTTCTGTGTGCCGCTCCAGCAACACTTCCGCCTTTGTCTGGCTCTTGGTTAATAGTTTTTAAATTTTCTTTAATCTCATGACCAAAATTGTAACGCTCAGCTGATTTGCGCTCAAAAAATCTCTTTAAATTTTCTGATTTAGCGTTTTCTGCCGCTTTTTTATATCCTTTTTCGGCATCATAATTTTTTTCTAAAAGGTTATTCAATTTACTTCCTAATTCTTTTCTGTAATCGTACATAATTTTTTTTCTTTTTTTTAGTGTTAATAAGTAATTTTTATTTGGCAACTCCGTTACGACATTCGTCCATAAATGCAACGTACTTTGTTGCTAATTCCTCTTTTTGTTTTTCGGATAATACTTTTCCTGATAACTGAAAAAAGGTGCGTTCTTCATCTTCTAAATGATGTAGAACTTTGTGTTGTAAATCTTTGGCGTACTTTAGCCAAGCAGAAGAATCTTGTTCTGTTTCTTCTAATTTTTCTACTAATTCATCAATCTCATGATGTTCTGCAATTCCATGACGTGCATGTTCCTGCATCATATCATCACTAATTAAAGGCTTGTAAAAATGGCGTTCTTCAGCATCTTCATGAATTTTCAATTCGTGCTTAAGCGCTTCAAAGAGTTGTGTTCTTCGTTCGCTATCTCCAGAAGTTTCAATTAATTCATCAAACAACTTACGTTGTATATCGTGATCTTTTCTAATAGCTTCAAAAATTTTCATAGCAATTTTTTTTTAAGAGATAACTTCAATTAAAACCAAAGCTATCGTGATTTTTTTCTTTTTCTTTTTCTTTTTTTGGTTTGAAAAAACTCAGATTAATCCGAATAAATTTCAGTATAACCTTCTAGCTTTTCTTCCAAAGCATCTTCGTCTGCAAAATATTTGTAAGCTGTATTAAATACTCTATTTGGGCGTTCACCAACGATGTAATGTTTTACATTTAAATCTGGTGCGTTCATCGTAATTTGATCTGAGATACGTACTTTTTTATCAGCTAAGCTTTTGTCTCCTTTTTCTAAAGTAGAAACAACAATTAAATTGTTCTTGCTAGCATATACTTTGTCAATATTAATTTCATGTTCTACATCATCAACTTCAGCTTCTACCAGTATAGTACGCTCTTCTTTTTCTCCAAATTCATCTGGCATGTCAACATCTACATATGGAACTTCAACTTCCACTTCTTCCATAACAACAACAACTTTAGGAACTTCCACAGTTTTTGTTCTTGTACCTACATTTATATCTGCCCATTCAACATCAAAAGACGGAAGTTGACCTTCTTCAACAGCAACATCTACATCTGGTAATTTTGTTTCTTGCGTTTGCTTTACATCACAACTTGTTACGAATAAAAGTGATAATGTAGCAACTGATAATATAATCTTTTTCATTTTCTTATTTTTGGTTAAACAAATTTTATATCTAAAATCCAGCGCCGATTTGATGATACAAATATACCCTTGATACGTTTTTTAGATTGACTTAAAAAAAATTAACCTTGACTCAAATAAAAAATGCGGTCATTTTAATCACTTTTTTCTCTAATTTTAGATTCCAATAGTATATAATATGAAAGGTGTAACTCAAAATAAGGTATGAAAAAACAGAAGTTGACTAAAGAATTTATAAAAGCGTTGCTCTCTCAGCCGGAAGAAATTATTGATTTATATGACTTAACATATACAACGCCTGAAATATTAACGATAAAAAGAGAACGCAAGCACAAAGACTTTATATATACGAAAAGAGGAAAAGAGATTACGAATGAAGTAGAGTTACAACGATTGAAAGATTTAGTCATACCGCCAGCTTGGAGAAAAGTAAGAATTGCAAGTTTGGACAATGCCCATTTACAAGCTACAGGAAGAGATGACAAAAATAGAAAGCAATACCGTTACCATCCAAAGTGGCAACGAATTAGAAATCAGACAAAGTTTTTTAAAATGGTAGCATTTGCTGACGCGTTGCCAAAGCTTAGAAAACAGGTAAATATAGACATTGAGCAAAAGCAATGGACACGAACAAAAGTTTTAGCAATTGTCATAAAATTACTGGAAGAGTCACACATACGTATCGGAAATAGTTACTATACAAAAAAGAACAAAACGTATGGACTATCAACAATGCGAACACGGCATTTACAAATTTTTAAAGAAAAATTTACGTTACAATATATTGGAAAAAAGGGGAAAGAACATAAAGTTACGATCAAAAATAAAAAGTTGACACGACTGATAAATAGATGTGAAGAAATTCCGGGTTGGGAACTTTTTCAGTATTATGACAATGATGGCAACAAACATTCGATTGATAGCGGAATGGTAAATGAATACATTCATGATTTATGTGGTGATATATTTTCTGCAAAAGATTTCCGAACTTGGGCGGCTTCTTTAATTTCCTTTGAAACGCTTGCCAATGTTCCGCATGCCAATGATATGAAAATAAAAGAAAAACAAGTATTAGCAAGTATTGATGCTGCTGCAGAAGCACTAAATAATACACGAACTGTGTGCCGAAAATACTACGTACATCCTGTAATTTCAGAATGTTTCTTAGACGGAAAAATAGAACCATATTTTAAAATGGCAGACGAACTTCCTGAAGCTAGTGAAAGTGAATTGCAACCAAACGAAAAAGCACTGAAGTTATTACTTGAAACATATACACCAAATTTTCACAAATCGTTGAAGTTGCGAGCAAAAGCATTATAATTTACTGAATTTACTGAATTTGTTGAAAATGATGTTAAAAAACATTTAACAGAGAAATTTTCACATATGTTTTAATTGTATCTGTAAAATGTTTATATTTGTTGCCACTACATACATTACTACAATTCAACAAATAGGAGGAACGATTTCATGTCATTTGAACGAATCAAAGAAAAACTAAACATCTTAGCTGATGCTGCAAAATATGATGTTTCATGCTCATCAAGCGGAAGCAATCGAGCAAACAAAAATAAAGGCTTAGGCGATTCCACTGGCATGGGAATTTGCCATACATATACAGAAGACGGACGTTGTGTTTCACTATTGAAAATATTACTAACCAATCACTGTATTTTTGACTGTGCTTATTGCGTTACACGAAAAAGTAATGACATTAAGCGTGCGGCTTTTAAAGTGCAAGAAGTAGTCGATTTAACGATTAATTTTTACCGTCGAAACTATATTGAAGGTCTGTTTTTAAGTTCTGGAATCTTCAAAAATGCCGATTATACAATGGAACGTTTGGTTGCGGTGGCTAAAAAGTTACGCTTAGAAGAAAACTTTAATGGATATATTCACCTAAAATCAATTCCAGGCGCATCTGACGAACTCATGCGTGAAGCAGGTTTATATGCGGACAGATTGAGTGTAAATATTGAAATTCCAACACGTGAAGGCTTAAAAAGGCTTGCGCCAGATAAAAATAGAGAAGACTTCATCAAGCCGATGAAAAAAGTCAAAAATGAAATCATTCAATACAAAGCTGAGAAAAAAATCATCAAAAGCACTCCAAAATACGCGCCAGCAGGACAAAGTACACAGATGATTATTGGTGCAAGTGGTGAAAATGATTATCAAATCATGACGGCTTCTGATTTCTTCTATAAAAAATTCAACCTAAAGCGCGTATATTATTCAGGATATGTGCCAATAAGTTACGACAGTCGATTGCCGCAAATTGGTACAGAAGTACCAATGTTACGCGAAAATAGACTCTATCAAACCGATTGGCTGATGCGTTTTTATGGATTTGATGTAAGTGAAATTTTAAATGTAAATCATCAACATTTAGACTTAGATATTGATCCGAAATTAGGTTGGGCATTGCGAAATATTCATGAGTTTCCTGTAGATATCAATCGTGCAGACAAGCGAATGTTAGCAAGAGTGCCAGGTTTGGGAATGCGCTCAGTGCATAAAATATTGCATGCACGTAAATTTAGACAACTCAATTGGGAACACTTAAAACGTTTAGGTGTTGCGCTCAATAGAGCAAAATTTTTCGTAGTGTGTAATTCCAATCAGTTTGAACGTCGCGATTTACAACCTGCCACCATTAAAGGATTAATTCTGCAGAACTCGAAGAGTAAATTCCGAAATGCAACTAGTAGTCAACTAAATTTATTTGGATAATGCAAAAAGTATTGACATATGATAGTTCGTTTGAAGGTTTTTTAAGTGTAGTTTTTAAAATTTACGAGGAAAAATTGACGGATGTTGATATTCAAGAAATTGATAAAGTTCAACAATCTATTTTTGGAGAAGTAGAAGATGTAATTTCCTCAAAAGAACATGCAGATAGAGTTTGGAAAGGTTTGAAGAAAAAATTAACTTCATATGGTTTAAATCAAATGTATTATTCGTTTTTAAGTGAAGAAAGTTCAGTTGAAAATTTACTACTTGATTATATACGGCAAGTTTTCAATTCGAAAGAAAATATAGAAAAAGATTTTTCCAATATAACAGTGTTGAAAATTTCTAAAATCACCAAAAGTGTCGGTCGTGAAAAACATCGAATGGAAGCGTTTGTACGTTTCAGACTCACAAAAGATGATTTATATTTTGCAAGTATTGAACCTGATTTCAATGTATTGCCATTAATTTCAAAACACTTCAAATCACGTTATGCAGATCAGAAGTGGATGATTTACGATAGCAAGCGAAAATACGGCTTGTATTATAATTTAGATACAGTAGAAATTGTTGCAATGGAGTTTCCCAAACACTTCGATTTTACAAAAACATCTAGCGACTTTTTTGCAAATGAAGAGTTAGAATTTCAAGAGTTGTGGCAAAATTATTTTAAAAGTACCAACATTGAATCGCGCAAAAACATGTTGTTGCATGTGCGACATGTACCCAAACGTTACTGGAAATATTTGAGTGAAAAGCAACCATAAGTGTAAGTGTGCGTAAAGTAGAGAAATCATCAAAAATATGATGATTCAGTAATTATGAAATATTTATAGTTAAGGCAACTGCAAAAATTAAAAATGCGATTACTGCAGCAATAAAGTAAAAAGCAAATTTTGTTTTTTTGTTATTCTGAAAAATGTAGTTTCCTTGTTTTTTTTCTTCATCTTTAATAAAATCGAAATCTTCTTGTCCTTGTTTCATAATATGTATAGTTTTTTAATTCTTAATTAATTTAAAACAAAGATATCAAAGCGTTCTAGGTTAGATTGACGGATATCATTTTACTATTGACTCAAATGCTGTAGCAATATAAAATTATGCTATAGTATACTGCAATTGGTGAGTTTAGCAGACTTTATTCATGTAATACCAAAAATGGAATGTCGGTATGATAGCTAATTTTCTCTACTTTGGAATGAAATAGAATCTGTTGGAAATAGTTTAAGTTTTTAGCAACCATTACCATCAAATCAGTATTGCTTTTTTCTGTAAAATTTTGCACAGCGTCTTCAACATTCCGATTGGTTAAAAAGTGAAAACTATGCTGATACTGATCAAAAAAATCTTCCAACAACTCTTTGTTTGTTTGTTGATTGGTGTTTAAATGCTCATTTTTTGTTGTAATATGCGGAATACGCAAAGTAGCATTTGTTTTATCTAAAATAGCAGTGATTGGAGACAACGTTTGCATGTTGTATGCCAGAATAAAATCGGTCGGAAATGCAATTTCTTGAATGCTTGTATACTGAGCATTTTCAGGAATAACCAACGTTTTACACTTTACTTTCGTAATAACGGCACCTGTGTTGCTTCCGATCATATGCGCTTTGATGCCTGAAGCGCCTTTGGTTCCCATAATAATTAAATCGATCTTTTTTTCTACCACATGATTTCGAATCGATTCAATAAAAAAAGTATGATCTGTAAGTGTATAAAAGTGATGTTTATTATTTGCAGGAAGCGTTGTTTTAATTCGTTTCAAAACACGTTGTAATTCCTTTTTTGCAGGTTTTACATATACAGTTTCAATAGTATCTAGTGTAGGTGTATACCGAATTTCCTCATCAATAAGATTGCCTAATCTGTTTACGTTTAGCAGGTAAAAATTACAAGTATCATTTTTTAAAAACTGTAATCCGTATGCAATGGCGTTCCATGAATTCTCTGAAAAGTCTGTTGGTATTAATATATTTTTCATCTAGATACACTTTAAAAGCAAATCTAAATGGAAGAAGTTAGTTAAAATATGATATCCGTCATATTTGAATTTTTCGTAGTAAAATCAACAAATTTGCTTTAGTTTTTGGAGATCTAAAATTTTTACATTTCGTCCTTCAATAGCAATTAATCCTTGTTTTTTAAAGCTCGACATTGTTCGGATGAGTGTTTCTGTAGCAATTCCGGCAACACTTGCTAAATCGTTTCTAGAAATTTTAATCGGGTCATTTGGTTTATGATTCAGTTTTTCAGCAAACTTTAAAATAGTCATGGCTGTTTTTTTGTACACCGAACTATATGCCATTTGTAACAATTGATCTTTAACAATGGAAAGATTGTCCGTTAACAATTGAATCAATTCCAACGTAACTTTATGATTTTTATTCAACACACTTCTCAATTCATTTTTAGACAAACCAACAATTTCCAACTCTTTAATTGCCGTTGCAGTTTCTTGGTATGCCATGTTTTGCGTAAATGAAGTATATCCAAAAAGATCGTCTTCTTTGTACAAAGCTGTCGTTAATTCTTTTCCTTGTTCGTCCAATTTATGACACTTTACAACACCTTTTAAAATCAAATAAATAAAGTTTGAATGTTGTCCTTCGTTATAAATGACTTCATCTTTTCTGCAGGTAAAAATGGTGCCATTATCATCAAAAAAGTTTTTTAGATCGTTGAGTGTTCGTATTTCATTTTCATCTTCAACAACATTAGTTTGTTGATATTTTTCGCGTTCTTCTTTTAAAATTAATGCTTTCGCGATACGACTTTCAATAGCGCTAATGAGTTCGCCTTCAGAAAAGGGTTTGGTAATATAATCATCTGCGCCCAAATCCATTCCTTTTCGAACATCTTGCCGTTCCGTTTTTGCAGATAAAAAGATAAACGGAATATGTTTGGTATGTTCTTGTTGCGATAAAAATTCCAACACGCCATAACCGTCCAATTCGGGCATCATAATATCACAAACAATAACATCAGGTAATAGATTTTGCGCGACTTCAATTCCAATTTTTCCATTTTGTGCGGTTGTGACTTTATACTCAGAAAGTTCGAGCAATTCGGCAGTATTTTCGCGTAAAACCGCATCATCTTCTATCAATAATACTTTTTTCATATTGTAGCTTTGTTAGGAATCATAATCGTAAAAATTGTGCCTTCATTTTCAGTACTTTTAAATGAAATACTTCCGTGCAAATTTTCTAAATGATCTTTTACAATATTCAATCCAATACCTGTACCTTGTGTTAATAAGGCATTTTCAGCTCTAAAATAACGATTGAAAATATTCTTTTGATCTTTCTCAGGAATTCCAATTCCATTATCTTTTACTTGAAGTGTTGTCGTTGTAGCATCTTGTGTAATTATAATGTCAATAATTGTATTTTCGGAAGAATATTTAATGGCGTTATGCATCAAATTAGATAAGGCTAATTCTACAATTTTCTCATCTTGATGCAACGAAAAACCATCAATATTTTCAGGATAATTAATCTGTTGTCCATCTTTCAATAACATATTTGCATTGTACACAACTTCATTCACAACCTTACTCACTTTAAACGTTGAGAATTTATAATTGACTTTCCCTTTTTGCAACTTTTCTACAGAAAGGAAATCATTCAAAATATTATTTAAATAATGTACTTTGTCGGTAATGGTTTTAATATGTTTATCGCGTTTTTGCTGTTGTTCCGTCAGTTTGTATTTGCTAAGTAACATAGTTGAAGTCAAAATACCGCTCAAAGGTGTTTTAAATTCATGTGAAACCAACGATAAAAATTTTGTTTTCAGTTCGTTGAGTTCTTGCTCTCTTTTCAATGCAGTTTTAGCTTCTTCTTCAGCTTCTACACGTTTGGCATTTTCAACTTCCAATTGTTCAATAGTTTCGCTTAATTCTTGCGTTCGTAACAACACTTTTTTCTCCAACTCAGCATTTAATTCCTGAATTTTCTCTTCATGTTCTTTTCGAATAGAAATATCAATTACCAGAGCCATCACATAGTTTTTTCCGTATATAGAAAAAGGATTCAGACCCGCTTCTACAGGGAAAATGCTTCCATCTTTTCGCGCGCCAAATACATCACGACCATGTCCCATTTGACGACGTTCTTTTGACTTCATAAAGCCATTAAAATGTGCATCATGACCAGAACGATAGTTTTGTGGAATCAAAATTTTCAGATGCTGTTTGATAAGTTCTTCTTTCGTATATCTAAACATTTTTTGTGCAGCAGCATTTACTTCTACTACTTTTTGCTGTTCGTCAACAATAATAACACCTTCAGAAACAGAGCCTAGAAGCACATTAAATATATCTTGATCTTGTTGAAACATAGTGTTTTTTTGGAGTTCCTAAAATTAGGAAAAAAATAGAAAATAATCCTATGTGTATTCACTTATCATTTTTAAAAAAACGAAATACTTATTGTTTTGATTTCGTGTTAATTTCTATATTTTTGAATGACTGATAAAAACGATAGCATCATGAAAATTGGTTTGGCACTTTCAGGCGGCGGAAGCAAAGGAGTAGCACATGTTGGCGCTATTAAAGCGTTGGAAGAATACGGTATTGTGCCAACACACATAGCTGGTTCTAGCGCAGGCGCTATTGTAGGTGCGTTGTATGCATATGGATATTCATGGGAAACAATGCTACGATTTTTTAAAAGTGTAAAAGTGTGGAATTTGACAAAGTTTGCACTTGGAAAACCAGGGTTTTTAGATGCAGAAAAATACTATTCAGAGTTTAAAACATATTTTAGAAAAGATAGTTTTGAAGGACTTCAAAAAGAATTGACAGTTACTGCTACTGATATTTTAAACGGACAACTCAAAGTATTTCAAAAAGGAGAATTGATAAAGCCAATATTAGCTTCTGCGGCGTTTCCAGGTGTTTTTACACCAGTTAAAATTGATGATCATTATTATATAGATGGCGGTGTGTTGGATAATTTTCCTGTGGAATATCTTATAGAAGCATGCGACGTTATTATTGGTGTTCATGTAAGTGGATATGACGTACTCGAAATTAAAGATATAAAAAGCTCGTACGGACTTGTAGAACGTGCATTTATGCTAAAATCGGTACAAGAAGATTACGGGAAATTTAAATACTGTGATATTGCTATTGCTCCGCAAGAATTAAATAGATTTGGAACATTTGATAGAGCAAATTTGGAAAAAATATTCAAAATTGGCTACGATAGCGCAAGAGAAGTATTAGCAAAAAGCGAATTTGCACAAACGAAATTTCAACAAAAATAACGAAACACATAATATGATACCAGCACATATTTTAAACCGCAAGGGCGCAAGAAGCTTAAAAGATATCAATCTAGAGGCAATAGCATATTTGAATAAAGGTTTGGTTGAAACCAAAAACCTTATGGAATGGTTAGCAACAGATCAATTGGCATTGTTGCAATTGGTTTTAAAAGATATTGGGAAAGAAGCTTGGTTTACAGATATTGAAGTTGCGGTAAATACACAAAAAAAGCCAACAGCAAATAGCAATACGAAGGTTATTGGCGAAACACTTGGAATTTTAACTAGAAATAAAGACATCTACGATCATTTTAAAAAACATACATCTGACTTGGTACGTTGTTGGGCATGCTGGGCAGAAAGTACACACCATGATGAGTTGAAAAGTTTACTCAGTGCAATGAAACCGTACGTGGCAGATACACATTTTGGTGTACGTGAAGTGGTTATTTTTGCGAGTAAAGAACGCATGATAGAAGACTTAGACACAGCCATTAAGATTTTGACACCTTGGACAAAAGCTACAGACGAAAATATACGTCGTTTTGCGGTAGAAGCTTTACGACCTGTAGGTGTTTGGACAAAGAAGATTGCCGCTTTTCAAGAAAACCCAGCAAAAGGATTGCCTGTTTTAGAACCATTACAATCAGATACTTCCAAATATGTAAGAGATGCTGTTGCAAATTGGTTAAATGATGCCAGCAAATCACAACCAACTTGGGTACAAACTATTTGTAACGAATGGCAACAAAATTCAGCTACAAAAGAAACAGCATATATTATAAAAAGAGGATTGCGAACCATTAATAAGTAGTTGAAAATTAAAACCTTATAAGACATTGTTTTTTATACTTACAATTCATAAAACGCGAGGATACTTCTTTTTACAACTGCTAAAACTTTCCTAATTTTCAGTATTCAGTTTAACTTAAAAAACTTTATAGTATGAAAAAAAAGAATTTAAATTCGTTGTCATTAAACAAGAAAGTTGTTTCAAGTTTTAAGCCTTCACTCCATGGAGGACGTAATAATAATCTACAACTTGCGTTGACGGATGCAGATGTTCGCGTCTGTAATCTTTCAATTATTGACGGAAGTAATTGTATGTCACAAGGTGGTTGTACAGGCGGAACTGATGAAACAATGACATGTGCTGCATGGTCATGTATGTGTTAATGTAGTATATTAAACACGTTTAATACTATAGAGAGCGAACTTCGGTTCGCTCTTTTAATTGCTCCCAATTTATAAATGTCGAGCATACTTTCTTTAAGAATTAAAAGAAATATCCTACCTTGAAGTCATTAACCAAAAACTTTATACGATGTTAAAAAAGATTTTACAAATTAATGGAACAGAATCATTAAGTAAAACAACACAAAAAGAGATCAACGGCGGACTTTCACCAGAACCAATTACTGGTCCAGGTGGCGGTGGCGGAAGTGGTGGAAACAACGACTCAATGCCATGTTATTGCTTTACGTTTAGAGGATTAACACAAGTTCCTTGTAATAGTACATGTGCAGATGGAACACAGCCTATTTGCCCATGATACAATATGAGTATTTAAAAATAGAAAAATGAGCTTCGGCTCATTTTTTGTTTTTATACGTATGTCGTTGTTTTTAAATCTTAAATTTTACGCCAGTTCTCAGGTAAATTTTCGCTTTACTATCTAAAGAAAAAATAGTTTCTCTTTGCTCATTTCTAAGTTCATTATCAATGGCAAAAATATAAGCCGCACGTGCGTAAAACTGTAATTGTTCGGTAAAATGATATTCGTATTGTAATCCTGATACAATTAATGACATGTTAATACTCCTAGCCGCTTCTCCTTCAATAATTGGAACATCACGTTGTAAGTTTGACGTAAAACCATCTAATTGCGCATAGGCTTTTAGTCTATTTTTATCTGAAATAAAATATTGTAAATTCGTTTTCGGAACACCTAAACTCATTGACCAATTTGGTGCAAATTTTTTAAAATAGGTAATGTACGGCAATGGAAAATTAAATCCAGAATTTCCAGAATAATAGACACCTAAAATCCATTTTTGCCGTTTTCCATACTTCAATTCACCTTCTTTAATAAAAATAATATCTCCAGAAATAATAACATCTTCCAAGCTCAAAGCGTTAGCGGCTAAGTTTGTGCTAAATCCAGGTCTGAGACGAAGCCCTAAGCGCCAATCATTTTTTAGTGGAGTTGTATAGCTAATTGCAAAGTCAAGCAATTGAAAATCATTTAAATCTCTAGTGTCAAATGGAAAAACAGCATCCGATTTTAAATTAATATTGCTGTAATCTAAACCTACAAACATATATGTTCCTTCTTTTTTTAGCTTGATAGGATAGTTAAATAATGCACGTAAACGTGAATATTCTACGTCTGATTTTGCTTTTGGAATGTACGTGTAATCAATACGTGCCAAATCGCTCAATTGTCCGTATATAGAAGACGAAAAGAGTAACATAGATATGATAAGAAAACGAGCGAAAAATTGCATTCAGATAGTTTAAAGTTAATGTGAAAGATAAAATAATTAGGTAAAGGAAATCTGTATTAAGGATTTTTTTTACAGGTATCGTGATGAAATCTGTTTAAAACAATAAAGCGATATCTATATGTAATATCGCTTTGGTGATGTTGCAGGTGTACTACTGCTAGTTATATAAATTATTTGATGTCTTCTAACCTTTTAATAGTCAAGGTGTCGTTAACAATCGTATTTCGTTGTCCAGATAAAACATTTTGGATTGATTGTGGCAATACTACTTCCGCATTCAAGACATCATTATAATCTTCAATGGATGCTTTTTCTCCACGAATAGCTTCTGCTAACATAGCTTCGTCAGTATCTGACGAAAATAATGCTTTCGTGTTCATCCATGTTCTATGTGCTATTCCGGCAATACTTCCAGTTGTTTCAGGCTCTTGTGCTAACTTTGTTATTTCAGATTTTAATTGATCTGCAAATTGTTCACGCTCTTTTGATTTTCGTTCAAAAAAGTTTGTCAATATGATGCTTTGTGCATTTTCTGAAGCTGTTTTATAGCCTTTTTGAGCATCGTAATTTTTTTCTAATAGTGTATTTAATTTACTACCGACTTCTTTTGTGTATGTTTTCATTGTGATTTTCTTTTTTTAGGTTTATAAATATATACCTGAATACTATTGGTGTCAGTGATCAGATTTTAAAACTGATACTTTATACCAAGGGCAATGTCAAAATCTACATCATCACTATAAGTATCGTCTAAGGAAAGTTCTGGTCGTACATCTAATGACAATAATAAAGGAATATTAAAATTATATTCAATTCCTGCATTTCCTGCAACAAGTGCAAAAGATCCATCGTCACCTGGTGTACTATATGATCCAACTCCGGCTCCAGCTCCTAAATACCAGTTAAAATTTCCGTCAAGTGGACGAACCCATTGGTATAATCCTACTAATTTAAAGGCTTCTACATCATTACTGTTTCTAAAACCTAAATCAAATTCCAAACGATTACTTTCGTTTAACATTCTTTGATATGTAATTTCCGCGCCCAAACCGTCATTGTCTCCAATACGTAATCCTAAAGCATTCTTAGATAATTGTTGTGCACTTAACGAAGTTGCAATAGATAAAAAGCATAAAATTAATAGCGTTCTCATAGTTTTCATTGTTTTAATATTTAATTACCATACAAAAATAGCGTGTCTTTAATGTTTAGCTTTGCTCATATGATGATATAATTAACTCATATTCTATTTTGTGTGTCTATATTATAATTATGAACCCTATAATACTTTTACGTAACTTTGACTACACATTTCTTAGATAGTTATAAATACTGTCTAAAATGAATTTAAAGTTTGTGCTCATATATTTATGAAAAAAATTCGTATTACAGCCGAAGATACCGCAGGTACTGTCCAACAAATTCAAGAAGCAATTGGTGGAGAAATTATTGAAAGATGGGGCGAACATATTTTACAAGTAAATAATGACATTGCAAAAGGTTCTATACATTTTATAACGTTTGAATGGGGCGGAAGTATATTGGAATATAATATTACTTTCTTTGATGAGATTGAATTAATAATGGATGCTTCCGAATACAATCCTATACATTTTACGTATTGTTTAAAAGGATATTGCGAACATCGTTTTCATGATGAAAAAGAACGCAGAATGTTGGAAGAATTGCAGCCATCTATCATTACTTCAAAAAGTGGAGGTTACAATCATGGATATTTCCCAATGAATGTGTATTTACATATTAATGTGGTTCAAATAAATAGAGTAAAGTTTATTCGAAAGCGCTTAAATGATGCTTCTATCTTAAATCAAAAATTATACAAAGTATTTCACGATTCGTATCATGAAAAACGATTTGTATACATTGGAACGTATAATTTGAAATTGGCGGCATTGATTGATTCTTTAAATAATATTGATCAAAAAGGAATGATTCGGATTATGTTGATTGAAGGCGTTGTGTATCAAATTTTGTCATTACACATGATTCAACATGATAAAGATGTAATGACGCGAAAAAATGCGGCACCAATTTTATTGGAAGAATTAGAAGTTGTAAAAGAAATTGCTGCAGAAATATCAGAAGAAGTATCTAAAGAATATACATTAGAACAATTGGCCGAAAAAAGTGGTTTAACGCAAGTCAAATTACAAGAAGGTTTTAAACACTTATATGCACGAACAGTAACAGAATACATTAGACATGTACGTTTAGAAAAAGCAAGAGACTTGATAAACGATAAAGAAAATAATTTAAATATTTCTCAAATCGTATACACAATAGGCTTGAGCAGTCGTAGTTATTTTTCTAAAATATTCAAGCGTAAATATGGAATCAGTCCAAGTGAATTTTTAAAAAACAAGCAAAAAGCAAAAATCACAGCGTAATGTATGTAGATAGTATTACGAAGCAATTCGTTGTATTTTAAACTTTGTTAAATACGGTTTAGAAATAATTTGTTGTACAGCTGCTAACGGTGTTTGTTCACTCAGCCACATTTTTTTAAACAAAAGCGGAATTTCTAACGGCATGTGGTCGTATAAATTCTTTTCGGACGAAAGCAAATCGTTTATTCTCGTATTAATTACTGAACATGTAGCAAAACCATCTTCCAAAATATTATAAATACCTGCGAGCGCAAAAGGCGTTGCGTTTTCTTTCTCAATCAAATATGTTTTTACTTCATTATCAACTAATTCATACATGTAAAACCCCGTAACTAAAATTAAACAACGACGTTTTTCAAGTGCTTCATTATACAATATATTATTATCTATATCATTCTTATTGGTGTGTAATGTTGTTTTCAATTTTTGAAATTTCTCCCAATCACCTTTAAAATCTTGCGGCAAAATTCCCCAAATTCCTTCTGTAATATAATCAGGATCTTCCATAGAAATAATAGGAATTGATTGTTCTTTCAATCCATCAATAACCAAATTCGATCTGTAAATATTTGGATAGCGCAATGGCAATCCGAATAGAAGTTCAAGTGAAGTTTTACTGGCAATATTTGATAATTTATAATTCATATTGAATGTGTTTTTTGCTTTTAGAAAAGCGTCTTATTCATGTTTTCAAGTCTACAATTCAAAAGTAGTATCATTCTTATAATGGTATTGACTCATATGCTTTTCATCTTGATGCATTTCCCCGAAAACCAACTAAAAACAGGCTTTTAATGAGGTGTTTACATCTTTAAATTGACACTTTTTTTTAAAATGAATTTGCGAATGAGTCAACATTAAAATTGATGTAGCAAAGCGAAAGATATGAGTCAACGTACATTTGTATCAAACAAAAACAAATAATTATTAACCTTTAAAAAATATAAATATGTTACGTTGGACAATTACCTTTATTATTATAGCACTTATCGCAGGAGTATTAGGATTTGGTGGAATCGCAGGAGCGTCAGCCGGAATCGCAAAAATCTTATTTTTTGTATTTCTAGTACTATTTGTAATCTCTTTAATTACAGGGCGAAAGAGAATTTAAGTTAAAACAAGTGCGCCTACAAAAACAATAATAACTTAAAAAATATACACAATGAAGAATTTAAAAAATATAGTCGCCGCCGCAATATTATTATCAGGAACGATAGTATTTGCGCAAAACGACAAAGTAGTTACAAGCGAAGTTAAAAAAACAACTGTAGTTGAAAACGGAGAAGTCATCAACAAAAAAGTAAAAGTAATTACTGAGAAAACTCAAAAAGTAAAATTTGACAAATCTCAAAAGCATCAGTTAAACCAAGATAGAGTAATTGCACCTATTGCAGTAACAAAAATCTTTATGGTTGACAATGATAAAGATCCATTTTATGATAAAGTAACAAAAGTGAAATATTATAACATGAATAATAAGAAATATGCTTTTCAAGCGGAAGGAAACGCGTTGAAAATGAGTTTCTTTGAAGGAGAAAAAGAAATAAATATTGGAAAAGCAGTACGATCACAACACAACAATTACTATGTAATTTCATCTAAAGAAATGAACGGTGTTGGATATTTTACAAAAGATAATGATTTTGTATTGGAATATTATGATCCAAAAGCAGATGACACCAAGGTTTTAGTATTTGAAGATTTAAAATTCTAATAACCTAATTACACATAAATAAAAGATATAACTACCCTTTTATAAACAGCTTTCTGACTTAATCCCATGATAAAGTCAGAAAGTAGTTTTTATACACGAAACCTAAAAAACAACACACAAAAAAATAAAAAAAGAAAAAGATTATGACGGAGGAATTAAAATCAACAACAGAAATTATTTTAGATAGACTCGAAAGTTGGTGGTTATTATTTATTGAAAATTTACCCAATTTGGGAGTTGCTATTTTAGTACTTATACTAAGTTACTTCTTATCAAGACTTGTATATAGTACAACAATAAAACTAATTGGAAGTAGAATAAAACAAAGATCCGTCTCAAAATTAATAGCAAGAGTTGTAGCCGTATTTACTGTATTATTAGGTTTGTTTTTAGCGTTAAGCGTATTAAATTTAGGACAATCTATTTCAGGGTTATTAACTGGTGCAGGAATTTCAGGTATTGTAATTGGTTTGGCGTTACAAGGAACACTTTCCAATACCATATCTGGTGTCGTTTTATCTTTTAGAAAAAACATCCGACTTGGAAATTGGATAGAAACCAATGGATATGCCGGTGAAGTAATTGATATTGCACTTAACTATGTAGTATTGAAAGAAGCGGATAATAACATGGTTATTATTCCTAACAAAATGATTATTGAAAATCCATTTAAAAACTACTCGTTAACTACACGCATGCGAGTTATGGTAGAATGTGGTGTCGGATATGAATCCGATTTAGAAGCCGTAGAAAAACTTACAAAAAATGTCATTGCTGACTCTTTTGAGCAAATACAAAGTACAGAAAATGTAGAGTTTTATTATACAGAATTTGGGGGAAGTTCAATTAACTTCCTATGTAGATTTTGGATTGATGCCGAAAATTCTTTAGAAAAACTAAAAGCAAAAAGTAAAGCAATTATGAAAATAAGACAAGCGTTTGCCGCCGAAGGTATAAACATTCCTTTCCCAATACGAACCTTGCAATTAGACAATCAAACATTGCAAGTATCGAAAGTTGAAGAAGCAGTAGAAGCATAATTCACATATAAAATTTCTAATAGAAAGTATAGATAAAAAATGTTTTGTCTATACTTTTTTTATATACTTTTGATATAACTAATAACTCCTTAAAAAAGCTATTATGATCATACCAAAAGATCAATTATTATTTACTGTATTATTGATAGTAATAATGATGATTTCGATTCTAATTATAAAAAAAGCAATTCGAAAATTTAGTTTTGTACAAGCAATTGAAATTAACAGACGAAAAGTAATATTTAATATCTGTTATTTTGTAATATATCTTATTGGCGGATTTTTCTTGGCACTAATTTGGGGCGTAAAATTTCAAGAATTCACCATCTTTATATCATCAGTATTAGCCGTGTTAGGTGTCGGATTCTTTGCACAATGGTCTCTACTTTCAAACCTAACGGCAAGTTTTATCTTATTCTTCTATCATCCAATTCGAATTGGACATCGAATCAAAATCATTGATAAAGATTACAATTGGACAGGTGAAGTCAAAAACATTACCGCATTTTACTTTTTTATTGAAACTGATGCTGGCGAAAACATTTCGTTGCCAAACTCTCTAGTCATGCAAAAAGGATTGGAAATCTTAAAAAAAGAAGAAATTGTATCAGAAGAAGACCATACATTTAAAAATCATTAACGGCAGAAATTTGTATCTTGAAACAACATTTATCTAAAAATGATGCGAAAACAAATAGTCTGGATGTAATACATGAAAAAAAACAAAAAATCTACAGCTTCTAAAAGTCTGGGAAAAGCACCTGGTGAATTGGTGTATTTAGGTGATAAAGAAAACCTAGAAACAGTACTGGAAGTTCATGAGTATACAACTGATGAATATAGCACGCATGAAACCAAACAAGTCAAAAAAATATTTGATGTCAAAGGAAACAATCGTGTTACATGGATTAACGTCAACGGACTCAACAAAGCAAAAGATATTACCAAAATTGGTGAGTATTTTAAACTACATCCATTAATTCTAGAAGACATTGTAAACACAAATCAACGCCCTAAAATTGACGAATATGAAAACTACATTTTCATTGTTTTAAAAATGCTATATCAAAGCAAACAAAACAATGAACTGCTTATAGAGCATATTTCAATCATCATTGGACATGATTATGTACTAACATTTCAAGAAACTGAAGAAGATATATTTGATGCAATTCGAGAACGATTCAAAAATCAGCAAAGTCGTTTACGAAATGCTGGAGCTGACTATTTAGCGTTCTTACTTATGGATGCAATTATTGACAACTATGCTGTTGTCATTGAAATGTTTGGTTCAAAAGTAGAGCATACAGAAGATGAATTATTCTTAGAAAACTCACGCGAAGGAATTTCAAGAGACATTCAATACCTAAAACAAGATTTATTACGCTTGCGCAGAAATATCTTGCCATCACGTGAAGTCATTAGTCGAATTGTAAAATTGGAGTCCAAAATCATTACAACAAAAACACACGATTATTTAAAAGATTTACAAGATCATATTCTACAAATAAATGACAACATTGATCTTTACAGAGAAATGGTTTGGGGATTAATGGACATGCACATGACAACCATGAGCAACAAAATGAATGGTATCATGAAAGTGCTTACGATTATCTCTACCATATTCATTCCATTAACTTTTATAGTTGGTGTATACGGAATGAATTTTGACAACATGCCCGAACTGCATTCTAAACATGGGTACTTTATTTTATGGGGAATAATGGTTGTACTTTTTATTGCACTATTGATCTTCTTCCGAAGAAAAAAATGGTTATAATTTAGATTAAAAGATTCAAGAAGTTTAACAATTCAACACTCAAAATACTCTTCAGTTATAATTGAAAAGTCACATCGAGCGCAGTGAAAATACTTTATAAACTTGTATTTATATCAAAAAAACTTTATTTCCAACAACCCAACAATTACCCTTTAAAATTCAATATCTTCTTAAGTAACGAAATCTGTCCAGTATGATAATGCGTATGTTCAATAATTCCGTGAATATTTCTATAAAAACTTCCATACTTCTCATCGGTAAAAGCTTTATCAAAACAATCTTCAGGTAGCTTTTCTATTTCAGTTGCAAACTGTTCGGCATCTGTCCAAAGCTTAGCTACAAACGTTTCCCATTCCGCTTGCGAATGTATTTCAGGATGATCAAAACTATACGCATCTTTCGCATTCAAAGCTTCTCCTTGAAAAACTTTCAACACGGCGGCAATGTAATAATTGATATGAAAGGCAAGTGTATGAATCGTATTCAAGTCGTACACTTTCGTTGTAGCTTGTTCAAAAGTTACACCATCTAACGCTTCTTTAAAACTTGTTCCTGTCCAATTTCCGCCAAAATGAACTTCTCTAAAATGTTTCGCAATTTCGGTAGTTAATTTCATAATCTATATATTAATTGGGTTTACACTACTTTATAAAACTTCCATAACACCTAAGGCCGCTACTTCTCCAGCCAACATAGCGGCATTCAACGATCCGTTAAGTTGTACGTCGCCCGCTAAAAATATGTGCGTTGTCAAGCGTGTTTCGGATGGCAACATAGTATATTGAAGTTGTTGCAAATTTGGCAATGCTTTCGGAATTTCATAGCGTTTTAAAAACGTACACGAATCAATTCCGCAATGTTGTTGCAACTCTTCTTGTACTTTTTTAATTAAAAAGCTTGCTGCCAAATTATGATCCTTTACAACAGTAACGGATAACAATTCGTTGTTTCCTGTAGTTGTTGTTTGTAAACTATTGTGATAAAAAATAGTGTTAATCAAGGTGTTTTCTGCTGGAATCAAACCAATTAATGGTTTCTTAATAACGCGTGTTGGCACTTCAAAATACAAAGTATCACACGATTTCCAATCAACTTGCTGTGATTTCAAATTTGGAATCAACTTGCTTGCTTCAGCGGTAACAATTGTAAAATGATTTTCCAAAATGGTACCATCTTCCAACGTTATTTTACCGTCTTCTACTTTGGAAACTTTTGTATTATAATGAAAAGTTGTTTGTTTCAAATTGGCAACCAATTGTTTTGGAATAGCTTCAATTCCAGCTTTTGGAAGCGCGGCAAATCCTTCTCCAAACATTTTGTACACAAACTCAAACATTCTATTTGACGTATCGAGCTTTGACTCAAGAAAAATTCCACTAAAAAATGGTTTAAAAAACTGAGAAATCATAGCTTCTGAAAAGCCTAATTTTTGCAAATGTGCTAATGTTGAGGTTTCAGGTTGTTCAAAAATTTCAGTAACAGATTTCTTTTTGAGAGTGTTGTTTAATTTCAAAATTGTAAGCTTATCAGAAAGATTTCCAATACCAGAAAAAAGCGTTGGAAATAACAACGATAAATCACGTAACGGATCGCCCAATGTTTTTTGTTTTCCGTTATTGAAAATAGTAGCACCAGGCAAAAATTCTTGTAAATCTAATGCATCATAATTTAAATATGATGCAACAGCAGGATATGCAGTTAATAACACTTGAAAACCATGATTAAGTTGATAACCGTTTACAACATCAGTTTTAACACGTCCGCCAGCACGATCTGTCGCTTCAATAATTTCAGGATAAAAACCGTTACTTTCTAATACATTTGCGGCAATTAATCCGCTAATTCCTGCTCCGACAATATAAATTTTATAGGCTTCTTTTTCCATTGCAATATAAACTCTAATTTTACGTAAAAATACGATAAAACATAGACAATGTTGTAATTCATAGCTACTTTTGAAACACCAATCGTAGCAATGAAAATGTGTAAAAAATTAGTTCCGTTAATTTTCGTATATTTCACAGCTTCATAACCCCAAATTTAAAGCACCCTAAATAAAATTGCATGATTTCTCCATTATTCCCTACAAACGAAAAACAACGGCAAAAGGCTGTGGAAAAGTATCAATTACTAGATACACTTTCAGAAGAAAGCTACGATAATATTACCTCTTTAATGTCTTACATATGCGAAGTGCCAATTTCGTTAATTACACTTTTAGATTACGATCGAAATTTTCTAAAATCTCACTTTGGTGTACCATTCAATGAATCACCTAGAGAAATTTCGTTTTGCGGACATGCAATCAACATAAACAGTGAAATTATGACGGTTCATGATGCACGAGAAGACAAACGTTTTCATGACAATCCGTTAGTTGCTGAACACAATGCTATTTTTTATGCAGGTGTTCCTTTGGTTGATCCAGATGGTTTTAAATTAGGTACATTATGTGTGTATGATGTAAAGCCAAGAGTGTTAACAAATGCACAAGAAGATGCTTTAAAAGCGATGGCAAAACAGGTGGTAAGCTTGTTTGAAGAACGATTTAAAAATATACAACTTCAAAAACTTCAAGACGAGTTGCAAAAGCGCAATAGTGATTTGGAACGATTTGCAGGTGTGGTTTCTCACGACTTAAAATCGCCCTTGGCACAAATTAGAATGTTAACACAACTTATTGAAGAAGAAATAAAAGATACACTAAGCGAAGAAACATTGCAATATCTTGAATATATAAAATCGTCTTCAGATTCATTGCGTGGTTATATTGATGGAATTTTAAAATTTTACAAAGCGGATCAAGTTTTAAAGAAAGAAAAAGAAAACTTAGCTATAGCTGTGCTTGATCAAGAAATTCAAAATATTTTAAATAGTGAAAAAAAGATAAAAATTGAGTTTCAGACAGCTATGACATCTATGTTTGTTAACAAAGCTGGATTGATGCAAATACTACTAAACTTAGTGTCAAATGCCATAAAATACAACGACAAGTTACAAACAGAAATTACGATTTCAATCACGGAAAATGAAGATTTTTATCAATTTGTAGTGTCGGACAATGGTCCTGGAATTTCAATAGATTATCAAGAAAGTATTTTTGAACTTTTTACAACGGCACAAAAAACGGACAGAAACGGAAATGCAGGAACAGGAATTGGTCTTGCCACGGTAAAAAAAGTAGCTAAAAATTTAGGTGGTGATGTACGTGTATCTTCTAAAGTTGGATTGGGAAGCGAATTTATATTTACACTAGCAAAATAACAACTAAATAATTGTTATTTAGTATACACTTTCAAATTGTAACAACCCCAAATAACAAACACAATTTCTAAAATAGTTCCTACAGTAAATGCCGTAGACGGAATTCCGTCAACAGCGATACTCCACAAACGTCCTAACGCCAATCCGCCCATAAAAAATACTGCAGAATATGTTGCCGCACGCCAGTGATTTTGAAAATATAAACTATATGCCCAATATATTCCTAAGGCAAAATACGAACCCATCATGGCTCTGAACACATGATTTAAATCGGTGGTTTCTACCTTAAAATCAAAAAATAATGGTAAAAAAGTATCTGGATACAAACCATAAGTTGCGCCTACAATTAATACGGCTCCAGTAGATAAGGCTAAGTGTAAATTTTTGTGCAATTGTTTCAAAATTGAGACTCGGTTAATTAATGCTTTTAAATTTAGTTAAAAAAATCTTAAAATATACAAATTGCTCCCATGAATTATTGTTTGTAAAGTTAATTTTCAATCGTTTTGATAAATGAATTTCAAAGTTTATTGGCAGTTTGTCATAAATTTTGGAATTTGCGTAGCTGACAACCACAAATATGAACTGGAAACTAAAAGCAAGCTTGCAAAAAGTACTGCATTTTACAAAGATTGGTGATAAACTCAATCATATTCCAGCTACGTTACAAAGAAATTATCATAAAAATGTGATGATTTACCAAGCGTATGAATGTTTGCGAAAGTTTACCAAAACAACAATTACGTTCAATGTGGAAAAAGAAATGACTGCGTTAGAAATTGGAACAGGATATTCGTTGGTTTCGCCCGTAGTTTTGTATTTGTTAGGTTTTGATAAAATAATAACGGTTGATATTTCAAAAGATGCTTCAATTAAAACGTTTCAAAAGCAAATTCAATACATTGAAAAAGAAGGCTTTTTAGTCAAAATTGCAGCAAGAAGTGAATTCAGCTTGACTGAAATTAAAGAGAAAGTGCAACAAATACAGTCGTTTCAAAAGCTTGATCAGTTATTAAAATTTTGCAATATTGTGTACATTCCCAACTATACACTAACGGCTATTGAGAAAGAAAGTAATTCGTTTGATTATATCTGTTCGCAAGTAGTTTTTGAACACATTCCGCCTGAATTTTTACAAGAACTTTTCAAAAAAATGAAAGCTTGGTTAACCCAAGATGGTTTTGCGGTACACACTATCAATTTTATTGATCATTTTGCAAATCCTGGTTTTTTTCAAGATAAAAATATTTCAGAATTCAACTTTCTAAAATATTCAGATAAGACATGGGATTTTTGGGCAGGAAATGATATCGCCTATACAAATCGGTTATCATATTTATACTATTTAGAATTGTGCAAAAAAAACAACATAACATTAATTGACTTCATCGGAGAAAATTATAGAACGCACAATCCGTTGCCTAAATCGTTGATTCATAAAGATGTATTAAATAAATATGAAAAGCTTTCAAACGCAGAAGATATTTGTAAATACCAACGAGGAACATTAATTTTTAAAAAATAAAAACACCTCTGACATCATCTGTCAAAGACGCAAATACATTTGTAGTATTATTAATTCTTAAAAATATAACAACATGAAAAATGCGATTAATTGGTTTGAAATTCCAGTGACAGATTACGAAAGAGCAAAAAAATTCTACTCTGAAATATTAGGAGAAGAAATTGTAGATCATCATATGGATGACAAAAATATGAAATACGGAATTTTTCCGTACGATATGGAAAGTCATAAAATAGGTGGTGCGCTCATGCAAATGGAAGGAACAAATCCTTCACGCCATGGTTCTACAGTTTACTTAAATGGAGGTGAAGATTTAAGCGTATATTTAGCAAGAGTAAATGCTGCTGGTGGCGAAGTTATTATGCCCAAAACAGATATTCAGGAAAATGGATTTATAGCGCAATTTATTGATACAGAAGGAAATCGTGTAGCGTTTCATTCAATGGGATAAATAAAAAAATGTGAGGCTGTCTAAAAATTTGTCATTGCAAATGAAATGAAGCAATGTGTAAAATTTAAGGTACTGATTTTTCAGATTACATCAAAAGTTGGAATTTCTTGTACTAACCTTGCTTCTATAATTTTTAGACAGGCTCACAAATATATAGTATGACACAACTTGCAAGACTTATATCAATATTAACACTGTTGCGATCAAAACGATTGTTAACAGCCACAGAATTGTCTGAAAAATACGATGTGAGTGTCCGAACCATTTACAGAGATATCCGAAAGTTAGAAGAAGCTGGCGTGCCTGTGTATACAATAGAAGGCAGAGGTTATAGCTTAACGGATACGTACACAATTGCGCCTGTACAATTTACTGAAAAGCAAGCCAATGCGTTAATTACTGCTGAACATATTATCAATCAGTCCAAAGATGTTTCGTTTGTAAATGATTTTAAAGAAGCATTGACCAAAATAAAATCTGTATTCAAGACATCAATTCAAGAAAAAAGTGAAATTCTCAACGAGAAAATTCATGTATTCAATTGGAAATTAGAAGATACAACAAGCAATGTGCTTTCAGAAATTCAATTGGCAATCACAAATTTTAATCTTGTAGAAATCAACTATAAGAAGGCAAATGATTACATCGTTTCACAACGAAAAATTGAACCTTGCGCCATGTATTCTACAGATAATAAGTGGATTTTGATTGCGTGGTGTTACTTGCGAAATGAACTCAGAGCATTCCGAATAGACAGAATTCAAGATTTTAAAATATTAGATCAAAAGTTTGAAGATCGTAAGTTTAATATTAGTGATTACTTCAGATCATATCCGTATACAAGTCATAACTACAAAGGCTAATTATATGTAATAGTGCTTAAAAACAAGGTGTTTTTCGGTATGTATCTCCAACAATTGTTGCGTCATGATCAATAGTAAATTTGACCACTTTGTCACTATTTGCAGGTCTGTACGTTGCATAATCCCAATTTCCTGAGTGTGTTAACTCATATTTCCCGTTTATTTTACCTTCATACATTTCATTATAAAACTGTGTAATAGTTGGATATGCGCCGCCATTCTGAAAATCTTCTTTTATATTTTGAAGCGGAATCGTATTTTCTTGACCTTTGTATTTTATAAATAATGCATTTCCACTTTCATTAAAAGCAATGAAAATTTTCATGGAACTTTTATCATCATTGGTATAACAAATATAATGATGTGGAATTGTTTTTTTAGCGGCTTCAAGTTCTTCTATTGTAGTTGCAACTGTATCTTTTACTTCAGACTTCACTTCAGTTTTAGAAGTATCGGGCGTAGTTTTCTTTTCGTTTTTGGCGCAATTCAAAAACAAAAGAAAGCTCAAAAAGGTACAGATGTAAATAGAATAAACTCTCATAAAATTTTAATTTGTAATTTATTACATCAATGTACAGATTTTTATTGACATCAGAATCATAAATACGCAATTTGTCGTATTGTTTCAAACTAAAATAAAAAGCAACTTGTACTTCTAAATTATTGATGATGAAATATACATGTATATTCCTTTTTTTAGGCGTGTTTTCTTTCGCGAATGCGCAAACTACAAAAGCATTATTAGATAGTGCTTTGGTGAAAAAAGAACAAGGAAAATTTTTAGAAGGAATTAAATTATGTGAACAAGCAATTGTTTTAGATAGCACATTATCAGACGCTTATTTCTATAAGGCAGGTTTTCACACGGCATTAATCAACCGAAAAAATGCACGAGAAGATTATGCCAATTACAAAGCCGCCATCGCAAACTACAACAAAGTAATTGCGCTCAATCCAGAACATGCAACGGCTTTTTTTTTTAGAGGTGGCACACACGATGCTTTGGGTTTTATAAACGAAGCATTACTAGATTACAAGAATTCGATCGCACTAAACGAAAAACAACCAGAAGTGTACAATAGTATGGGCGTTTGTTATGCCAAAAAAGGAAAACTAATGTTAGCACTCTCACACTTTGAAAAAGCTATTGAAATAGATACTTCCTATGCAAAAGCATACTCAAATGTAGGAAATGTGTACGATATGAAAAACGAACGCATAAAAGCCTGCAAAAACTGGGAAAAAGCAATCACACTAGGTTATCTTGGAAATCAAAGACGGTACGAATCTAAGTGTAAACAACAGTAAAAAAAGCTAATATACGCACAAAAATACGCAATTCGTCGTATTGTGAAAATCATAAAAAATAATGAATTTTGGAGATAGCCAAAGCAATCTTTTATAAGAACCAATACTAATAAAATGAGAAAAATAATTACATTACTTGCTGCAATAGCATTACTAGTTTCTTGCGCTAACTACGGTGAAAAGAAAGTATACAACGGAACAGAAGTTTATTACAAAGATGGCGTTACAGAAGCGCAGGCAGACAAACTTGGTGAAAGTTTAACAACATCAGGATTTGCAGATGGAAATGCAAAATCGGTTCAGTTTTTAAAAGATGGAGATGTATATGTGTTTAAAATGGTGATCAAAGAAGACTTTTTAAACGATTCGTCTTTAAAAAGTGTCTTTAATTTTTTTCCAAAAGAAATTTCTGATTACATGGATTTGCCTATAGATTTACATTTGTGTGATGATTCATTCAACACTATACGAGTTCATAAACTAGAAGATGCTCGTAAAATAATGATGGCAAAAGCAACTGAAATTCGATACACTAAAAACGTAACGGTTGAAGAAGTAGAAAAGCTAAAAAATTTCTTATTAGAATATGGATTTTCGGATAATGACAATCGTAAAACTGTCGAATTAGACAAAGAAGACGGCGCATACATTTTTAAAATGGTACTTGCAGATGAAAAACTAGAAAACGAATCAACAGTTACATTACTCAAACTATTTGGAGGCGAAATGTCAGAAAAAGCATTTGACGGTCAGCCACTAAAAGTTCACATGTGTGACGAGTTAATGAATACTGTAAAAATTGCAGAATAAAACATTAAAACTATGAAAAATATAGTAGCATTTATACTATTTCTCTTTGTATTTCAAACTATACATGCACAAAAAATAGACATTGATAATGCACCAAGAAATCCAATAGGTTTCAAGCATAAAAAAGAACACTTCTTTTTGCGAGGTGATATTTATTCATCAAGTGGAAAAATTTTTGATAAAAAAGGAAACCTAGTGTACAATTACGGAACACGTTATTATTACGATAGTAATGGTAAAATGATTGGAAACAACTACGATGATTCATTCGAATTTGATTCACGTGGAAACATCATCAAATTTCAATACAAAAGTGGAAGTACAAACAATTACACATTCAACAATAAAAACTTGTTAGTGTATCAAAAAAACACTTACGGAGAAGAAAAAACATATACCTACGATTCGCAAGATAGATTGGTTAAAACAGTCATGAATAAAAAAGGTGTTTTCTATCAAGAACGTAACATACGTTATGAAAAAATAGGAGATATGCTTGTTGCTCATGTTCAGTACATTAAAGAAAATCGTGCGCCAGGATTCAAAGGAACTTACTACTATCTCAATGGTTTTTTAGTAAAAGAAAAATTATCTTCAGGAATTTACGAGTATACCGTAGACGTAGATTCAAAAAGAAATAAAATTGATTTCTATACGGCAAATGATCCAAATGATCCAAATGCCAAACACTATAAAACCTTTAATCGCTATTACAGCGACAGCAACAAACCTTCAAAATTTGAATTTGGGTATTACATTCCAGGAAGCAAAAAGACTGGAAAAAAACTTGAAGCTGTCTATATAAATAACGAACGTGCTACAGATATAGTCATTAGCAAAGGTGTAAAGCCAGAAGAGAAAATAGTATATGATGGCTTAACAAAAACGTATTATACGGTTGCAAATGTAAAAGACAAATCAACTCAAAAAGTAAGCACACGTATTCCTATAACGAATGTGATTTCGAAAGGAAAAACAATGATTAGTTATGCATACAACGGAAAATTTATAAACTATGTAGAAGGTCAAAACAAAGTAAAATCGAGAGAATTTGCTTTTCTAGGACCGCATATGGTTGATTATCGTGTGGAAAAAAATGTAGGGAGAACATATGTTGTCTACAACTATAAAAACAAAAAGCAAGAAGCTGTAAAAGATATGGTTCTGTTTACAACAGATGTGAATTCAATTATATATACACGTGAACTTACAAAAGATAACTTTTTTATTGTTGTCAAAGGAAAACATATCGATTACAAAAAAGCACGATTTGAATACTTATCAAACGGTGATCCTGTCATTTTTATTGAAGATAAACCTTTATACATCTTAACAGGATTCCGAAATGCCCAAAATGAAGAAGTACTGAACGGACGAAAATACAATGGTGAGTTAGATCAGGAAGGAAGTAAACCAGTTGTAAATTCTACAAAAACAAACACTACCACCGAAAAAAAGAGTACAGATTATGACTGTGTAAAAGGTGATTGTAAAGAAGGTTGGGGACGTGTTAAGGTAAACGAAATTATAACAGATGCAACATTTAAAAATGGTGCTATTGATGGTGTTGCGTACATATCATATCCAAATGGTTCGTACTATCACGGACAATACAAAAACAATCGTCGTCACGGAATTGGTTACTACAAATGGGAAAACGGGAATATTTATGTTGGTGGCTGGAAAGACGGAAAACAACACGGCTTAGGGTACACCATGAATAAAGAAAATCAAATTACGACAGGTGGTTTATTTCAAGATGGAAAACTCATCACAGAATCAACAACGAGTTACAGAGAAGGCAAAAAGAACGGAAATTGTACAGGTGACTGTGCAGACGGATTTGGAAAATATGATTATGGTAATGGTGATGTGTATTGGGGATTTTTCAAAAACAAAAAACGATTTGGAGTAGGAACATATTTATGGAATAACAAAAGTGCGTTTACAGGTGCATATACAGCTGACGGAAAACGAAATGGATACGGAATTTACACCTATGTAGATCGTTCTGTATTCAAAGGAATGTTTATAAATGATAGAATTGACGGACTTGGCGTGATGAAATACAACTCATCTGGAAACATTGTACAAGGCGTATTTAGCAATACAGGCGCAAAATTAAGAGAGTACTAAAATAACAAGCAACACAATAAATAAAATTACCTATGAAAAAAATAAAACTCATTGCATTACTACTATGCGTACACTTTAGTTTTGTGCAATGTCAAACAAAAGAGGACGTTATTACATACGAAATAACTCCTGAATTTGCAAAGAAAATAGACAAACCAGAAGTACACTTTACCGTGGATATTCCTAAAAGTTTAGAGCTTATAAAACCAGAAGAAGGCAAAAAAAACTATTCGTATGGAATGATTCAAAAGCACAATGAAGACAATGTTGTAACAGAAATGTATTCGTTTGGATACATTAGCATGAATGGAATGACGCTAGAAAAAGATGGACAATCATTCATGAAACAAATTCGCGATATGCTAAAAAGTGGTGGATACGAAATAGAAGAAGACAACATTAGCATCACAGAATTTGATGGAGAAAAATACTTGTCATTGCGCGCTATTGGAAAAATGAAAGATGGATTAAGCGATCTTTTTCAAGGAAGATATTACTTCAATGTAGTGGCAAAACCAAACCCATACGGCGACACACATATCATCATGCTCATGTCTGCAAGAGACGATCAAGACATAAAAACATACGAAGATTTCAAAGATAAACTCACCATTTCTACCGTTTGGAAAACGTTTAAATATTTAAAATAAAACGTTGATTTGAGTGGTGATTCTTTATTTTCTACTTTTAATATGATACAATTCTAGTTTCATCTTAAACAATACATGAAAGAAAAAATAAACATACACATCATTCCCAATCGTAAAAACGCATTCATTTGGTTTAACGTACTCTTTGTAATTGCACTATTACTTGCAGGAGAAACAAATGCGTTTTCAATTGTGCTTGCATACTTTATGGAAACGCTTATCATAGGTGCAATTCACGTTCTTAAAATGTGCAAAATTTTAAAACATGCAAATGCTACAGGCGTGAAAAGAACACCAAATAATGGTGGCGGAATGATTCTTTTTTTCATATTTCATTACACGTTTTTCGTAGCAATTCAATCAATATTTGTATTTGCATTATTAGAAATGAAAGATCCAAAAATTGAAGCGTTCAGTATCTTAAAAAACTTAGCACACATTTTCACAACATATGAAGGCATTTACCCAAT
The DNA here is from genome assembly GCF_965283645.1 of Kordia sp. Classification (GTDB taxonomy): domain Bacteria; phylum Bacteroidota; class Bacteroidia; order Flavobacteriales; family Flavobacteriaceae; genus Kordia. Next base: position 4,092,889 of record NZ_CBDIPG010000001.1, read on the forward strand.
CCTAATTTCCCTAGCTGTATTTAATATTGCAGATTTTTACCTTAATTTTTTAGTACCAAAAGCGTATCAAAACATCACAATAGAAGAAAGTTTTGTAGGTCCTTACGGAAGAATTATAGTGCAACAATTTGCTGTCATACTAGGTTTTTTCTTCTTTATTTTTTCGTTTGCGCTAGACATTATTGCCATACTAATAGTAGGAATCAAAGCAACAATTGATTTCTATATGACATCAAATCCTGGGAAAACTCTTTTCAAAAGCAACATAGATTTCTCAAAAATGAAAAACTCTTAAAAATCATACATATGCGAATCAAAATTCTTTTCATCTCATTACTAAGTTCACTATGCATGTATGCGAATATGGCTTCACCAGTCAATGAAGGAACATTTGGTACGCGACCTTTCATCAGTCAATATGTAAACATCTTACATGAAAATTTACACATTACCATTGATGAAAACTTTGAATATGCTGATTTTGTAGTCGAATATAACATCCATGCAGAAAAAAGTGGTTCGCAAATTCCGTTACTATTCTATGCATCTTCTTACTATGAAAACTTCAAAGTAACTATAGATGGTAAAGAAGTGACGCTTGCACGACAAGAAGATTTTTGGAATGCATACGGACCAGAAAAAGAAAAATTGACCAATTTCCATTACCTGTATAGTGCCGATCGAAAAGAAATTTCTGAAATCGAAAATCAATTCAAATATGGAAGAAATGATCGCATTTATCTAAAAGATTTTCTATACTTTGAAACGGATATTTCAGAAGGAAATCATATCATAAAAGTAACGTACAAAGCAACTAATTGGCGTTACAATCACAATCGTGTAAACGAAGATAGTTTCCGATATGCTTTAGCGCCTGCAAAATACTGGAAATCGTTCGGAACACTTACAATTACAGTTGATGCAAGTAACGTAAAAGATCAGGTTTCTATCAACGTTGGAACACCAAAAAGTGGCGATATCAATGGCGTTTCTACATACGAATTTGATAAATTGCCAGTTGAGGTTTTACAAATATCACGAATACCAACACTTAGTAGTTTTGCCAAACTTCTCATGAATATAGAATCGTTTTGGTTAGCTATGATACTAATCAGTTTTGTTGTACTATTTCATATCTGGCAGATGTATCGTTTCCGAAAAAAACAACCAAAAAGAAAATTTTCTACACCAGCATTCATTGGTGCTACCATGATTCCGTTTCTGTTCATCTTTGTATTATTGTTGGCAACATTCTGGATTGATACTTCCATTGGCGAACCATATGCCAGCGGACGCGAAAGTTACGGTGCATTCTTTGAATTCATAAACTTACCAAAATATTTACTCTATTACGTAGTTTTTTCAATTGTGGTAGATTTTATATTCAAAAATATACATTCGAAAGCTACATACTAATGTTTCTTCATAGCTGAACTTGATTCAGTATCTCATAACAGTGGTAGAAATAGCATGTGTGATTCCGTATCAAGTTCGGAATGACGTTGTAGATTTTTGGTAAAAAAGAAACCATTTAATCATTCAATTCAAAAAATATACGCAACTCATCGTATAGGAAAATCATCAAGAAAGTAAGAATATTGTTAAGGTGATAATCTCACATAAAATGAAATCAATCAAAACATTTTCTATCTTTATAAAGATGAAACTAATCATATGTACATTTTTACTATTTCTTTCAACGTTAGTAGTTGCTCAAAAAGCTGAATTATCTGAGGCGGAAGCAATTTCTTTATTTGAAAGATACGAACAAAAAGGAGAAGATTTCAACCGAAAGCGCGAACTCGATTCCATGAAAGTCTATCTGGCAAAACTAGACGCGTTACTTCCTAAAATTCAAGATTCATCCTATATATACAGAGCAGATTTAATTCGTGGTGCTGTCCTATCGCGTAAAACACAAACAGACAGAGCATTAGAAGTATTACTGAAAGCCACAGAATTCTTTAGGCTTCAAGAAGATTATAAAAACTATTATCGCGGACGCTTCAAAATAGCCTATTGTTACTACTACGCAAATCAACGTGAAGATACCAAAGAAGTCATGTTGGAAATTTTAGAAAACAAACAGTATGTTGACGAAGACTTGGCGACAAGAGCTTTGGAAAAAGTAGGTGCCATCAATATTGAATTGGGCATGCACCAAAAGAATCCTGAGTTATTAAAAGATGCTATAAAGCGAATCAGTAATGCAATTACCATCAACCGAAAAAATAATAAATACACGGAATTAGCTTCAAATTATGGATTAATTGCAGAAGGTTATAATCAACTAAAAGAACTTGATAAAGTTGTTCAGTTGTTAGATAGTTCGATCTATTTTGCCAAAAAAGCAGATAACTTGCCAGAAGAAGGTTTTGCACTGATCAAAAAAGGGAAACTATATACGGATCAAAAAAAATACGATCAGGCAACATCTTCATTAAGCAAAGCTGTCAAAATTTACAAAGATACTGACGACATTCCGCTGTTATTATACGCGTATGGCGAACAGAAAAAATTATTTCAAAAAACACAACAATACAAAGCCGCTAGCGAATTAGGAGATGAAATATACACTTTGGCAATTACACAATATAACAAGCGTTTTGCAGATGGAGTTTCTGAAATGCGAACGAAATACAAAACTGCCGAAAAAGAACGTGAAATTTTAGAACAACGTGCCGAAATAGCAGAAAAAGGATTACTACTTCAAGAACGAAAATATCAAATATATGGTGCTTTAAGTTTAGCATTACTATTCTGTTTTTTAGGATATCTTTTTTACAATCAACAAAAACTAAAAAACAGACAATTAGTTAAAGAAAACAAGTTAAAAGTTGCACTAAAAGAGATAGAAATACAAAACAAATTGCAAGAACAGCGTTTGCGAATTTCACGCGATTTACACGATAATATTGGCGCGCAGCTATCTTTTATCATTTCATCAATAGACAACTTAAAATATGCTTCCAAAGACACTTCTAACGAATTTAAAGATAAACTTAGCTACATAAGCGAATTTACATTATCAACTATTGATCAATTGCGTGACACTATTTGGGCAATGAACAAAGATGAAATTTCGATTACAGACTTACAAAGTAGAACATTGGCGTTTATTGAAAAAGCAAAAGTTGCCAAGCAAACGGTAAAATTTGAATTTGATAGTGCTATAAAAACACCAATTGTATTTACGGCAGTTGAAGGAATGCATTTATTCAGAGTTATTCAAGAAGCCATCAACAATGCATTAAAATATGCAACACCAAAAACGGTAAAAGTAAATTTCTCTGAAAAGGAAAACACATTAATTTTAGCCGTAATAGATGATGGAATCGGATTTGAAAAAGAAGCCGTTCAACTAGGAAACGGATTGTACAATATGCAAAAGCGTATGGACGAAATAAATGCGCATATAAGCATCAATTCAAAACCATCTGAAGGAACAGAAATCACAGTGAAATTTAAAATATTGAACGCTAATTTGTAAATGTAAAAGTATACTCAACCAACAACAGTAATCTATGAAACTCAAAATAGCCATCGCAGAAGACAATCATTTTTTGGCAAAAGCTGTGATAGAAAAACTATCATTCTTTGACGATTTTGTATTTAAATTCAAAGCGGCAAATGGTGCAGAAATGATAGGCAAACTAGAAGCAGATCATAACATAGATGTGATTTTGATGGACATACAAATGCCTGAAATGGATGGCATAAAAGCTACTGAAATAATAAAGCAAAAATATCCGCAAATCAAGGTAATAATGCTAACAGTTTTTGACGATGAAGAAAACATATTCAAAGCAATTCAAGCTGGTGCAGATGGTTATTTACTGAAAGAAATCAACGCAGAAAACATTCACAAGTCAATCTTAGAAGTTATAAATGATGGTGCACCAATGTCGCCAAGTATAGCATTAAAAGCATTAAACTTACTTAGAAACCCATTAACAATTGCGGAAGATGAAGCCATTGAAAAGGTCAAATTAACCAAGCGTGAAACAGACGTTTTATTGCAATTAAGTAAAGGATTAAATTACAACGAAATTGCAGAAAACCTATTCATATCTTCTGGAACCATTCGGAAACACATTGAAAATATTTACCGTAAACTACAAGTCCACAACAAAATGGAAGCGGTTCAAAAAGCAAAATCACAAAAGTTGATTTAATTTTTAGCATTAAGTATTGAAAAATTAGTCAATTTGAAGATTTGACAATGTTGTTAATTTGAAAATAATGTTTTTATACATTTACATTATCAAAACTACGTCATACTGAACTTGTTTCAGTAGCTCATTATATTTGGTTTTAATTTTTGATTTTTTGATCTAATCGAGAAAGAAAATATTTGTGAATTCGTGACAGTGTGTGTACTATGAAAATAGCAAAGCATTTCGATACAATTTTTCTTCATTTCATTCCAAAAAACCACTCGATGTGACGACAATTTAATACGAAGTTTTTTAAATTCCCTAAAACCTAATGCGGTAACTTATCTTTTAACAAACCATATACAAACGTTCCAAAAAGCGAAGCTATAATCACAATAAGAATAGGAGAGAAGCCAGCACCAAGTAACGTAAACATTGGTCCGGGACAAGCGCCAGCTAAAGCCCAACCCAATCCGAATAAAATTCCGCCAATTGCATACCGAGCAAATGTTTTCTGTTTAGGTGGGAATTTAATTTTTTCTCCGTAGAAAGATTTTATATAAAATCGTTTGATAACTTGAGTAAAAATTACTCCAAAGAAAAACGCCGAACCTATAATTCCATACATGTGAAAAGAGTCAAATTGAAACATTTCATAAATACGAAACCAAGAAGCTGCTTCCGACTTAAACATGGTGATTCCAAATACAATTCCAATCAATAAATAGACAAGTGTTCTCATAGTTTAAAAAAGTAAAGGGAAAAGTAAATGCACCATAATCAATCCGCCAATAAAAAAGCCAATCACAGCAATTAAAGACGGCAATTGCAAATTGCTCAATCCAGAAATTGCATGTCCAGAAGTGCAACCGCCAGCATAGCGCGCACCAAATCCGACTAAAAATCCACCAATTATTAAGAGAAATAAACTTTTACTATCTGTAAAAATCGCCGTCGAAAATAATTCGTTAGGCAAATATGTTTCACCAGCATTTTCAAAACCTAAAGTTTGCAAGTTATCAATTGTAGTTGGGTTCAAAGCAACAGAAGGATCAACAGTTAAAAACTGATTTGCAATAAATCCGCCAATAATTGCGCCTAAAACTACGACTAAATTCCAGCGTTGTGCTTTCCAATCAAATCGAAAAAAATTGACTCTAGAGCCGCCACCACAAATGCTACAAATCGTTCGGAGATTTCCAGACATTCCAAAGTTTTTTCCAACCATGATTAGTAAAAACATCACCAATGCAATTATAAAACCCGAAACGTACCACGGCCAAGGTTCATATATCCACTCCATATGCTATCATTTTCAACAAAAAAAAGAAAATCATAGCATGTAGAAAGTAACTTTAGTTACAAAAACATAAAAAGTCGTTGAATGGTCATTTCTAATTGATAACATATTTTATCTATAGATGTTTTTCAGCAGAGCATGCTATATTCAAAAATATATATGATAAACCTACTATGCTTTTAGAGCTGTATGATAGGTTTGAAAATAGTATCTTGGCTTAAATTTTTATGTGATGAACCAACAAATCTTGAATGAAATTTTAGGAAACGCAGATATTTATTTAATTGATCAAATTTTGAAAGGTCGCTATCAAGAACATGATGTCATCTTAGATGCAGGTTGTGGAAGTGGTCGAAATTTGTATTATTTCCACGAAAGTGGATTTACTTTTTATGCAATTGATGCAAATGCTGAACACATTGAAAATCTTCAAGAAAGATACCCAAAACTTGCTACAAATTTTAAAGTGGCAACACTCGAAAATATTCCGTTTCCAGATACTACATTTGATCATATTTTGTGCAATGCTGTATTACATTTTGCAAAAAGTGAAACACATTTTAAAGAAATGTTTGCCGAATTGGTTCGTGTATTAAAAATTGGCGGAAGTTTATTTATTCGAATGACTTCAGATATTGGAGTAGAAGGAAAAGCTACACTTTTACAAAGTGGTGTTTACTATTTACGTGACGAATCGGAACGGTTTTTACTGACGAGAAGTTTACTAAACGAAGTTGTAAACACACACAAACTTTCGTTTTTAGAAAATGTAAAAAGTACTAATGTAAATGATGTCCGAAGCATGACAACATTAGTATTTACAAAGTAAACTTACTTCCAAGCTTTGTAACCACCTTTTAAATCATATATTTTTTTAAAACCAATTTTCAAAAGTTTTTTTGCCGTTCGTTGACTTCTATTTCCAGATCTGCAATACAAATACATAGGTTTGTTTCTATCAAATCTTGAAAAATTTTCATTGAAGTTTGCACGATCAAAAAAATCTATATTGATTGCATTTTCAATATGCCCACTAGTATATTCAAATCCTGTGCGTACATCTATTAGTTGTACATTTTCATTAGAAATTGCTTCCTTGAAAGTTGGCGTATCTAAAATTTCAACTTGATCAGTAGGTTCAGGTTTATTTTTAAATAAAGAACTGATAAAAGACATATTTTTTCTGTTTAGAATACTGTGTATGTCGCAAAAATAGAAGATACCTTTCTCATGCGAAGTAACTTTGGTTACATAATAATTATGTTCTACAAAGCCTGAAACTTCGTAGAACATATGTGTTTTGATTATAAACTTGAAGGACATACAAAATCTGAAACAGGAATTTCTGTTTCTTTAATCGCTTTAAATCCGCCTTCAACATTGATGAGGTTGTGAATGCCTCTACTTTTTAAAATAGAAGCGGCAATAACACTTCTATATCCGCCAGCGCAATGCACATAAAATGTTTCACGCTGTGGAAATTCTGCTAAATAATCATTTAAATAATCTAACGGTGTATTTTTTGCATTACGAATATGTTCTGAGTTGAATTCACTTTCTTTTCGAAGATCAAAAATGTACAATTCATCAGTATAATCGTCATTGAACTTTTCGGTAGTAACCGAACTTATGGTATCGTATTCTTTGGAAGCTTTTTTCCAAGCGTCAAATCCACCTTGTAAGTAGCCAAGTGTATGATCAAAACCAACTCTGGATAATCGTGTAACAGTTTCTTCTTCATGACCTTCTGGAGTTACAATTAAAATTGGTTGTTGAATGTCTGCAATTAATGCGCCAACCCAAGGTGCAAAACTTCCGTTTAATCCAATAAAAATGGAGCGTGGAATATGTCCTTTTACAAATTCATCTTGATGCCGAACATCTAAAATGACTGCATTTGTTTCGTTGGCAATCACTTCAAATTCAGTTGGTAGTAACGGACGTGTTCCGCGTTGTAGAATATCTGAAATATCATCGTACCCTTCTTTGTTTAGTTTTACATTTTCTGGAAAATAACTTGGAGGTGGCAACAAGCCGTCTGTTACTTCTTTGATGAATTCTTCTCGTGTCATGTCTGCGCGTAACGCATAGTTCACTTTCTTTTGATTTCCGAGTGTGTCAATAGTTTCTTTCATCATATTTTTTCCGCATGCAGAACCTGCACCATGTGCTGGATATACAATAACATCATCCGCTAACGGCATTATTTTTTCGCGTAAGCTATCATACAAATAACTTGCTAAATCTTCTACTGTAATTTTGCCAATTTTCTGAGCTAAATCTGGTCGTCCAACATCTCCTAAAAACAAGGTGTCTCCACTAAAAATAGCATGATCTTTTCCATTTTCGTCACGTACTAAATAGGTAGTGCTTTCCATTGTATGACCTGGTGTGTGTAAGGCAATTATGGTAATGGCTCCAAGTGAAAATTCTTGAAAATCGTTTGCTATAATTGCATCAAAAGCTGGTGTTGCATTTGGACCATATACAATTGGAGCGCCTGTTTTTTTAGCAAGTGTTACATGTCCGCTTACAAAATCTGCATGAAAATGCGTTTCAAAAATATATTTGATTGCAGCGTTTTGTTTCGTTGCTTTGTCAATATATGGTTGTACTTCACGTAGCGGATCAATGATGGCAACTTCGCCATTACTTTCTATATAATAAGCGCCTTGCGCCAAGCAACCTGTATATATTTGTTCAATATTCATACATTGTATTTTTTAAATTACAAGTATAAAATTACAGTCTATGTGCAAGATACACAGTAACAAGAGTTACAGAAATGCTTCTTTTTTTGATGAATTTATTGTTTTATAAAAAACTCCATATAGAAGATAAAGATTGCCATGATAAAGATGAAATAGCCAAATCCTTTTTTGAGTTTTTTTCCATCGATAAAGTTTCCTAAATAGCTTCCGATAAAAATCCCTATCAATGAAATACTAGTGAACAAAGCTAAGAATTCCCAATTGATTTCCATGGTTAACGCATCACCCAAAAAGAAGCCTAATAAAGATTTAAACGCAATGATAATTAGTGAAGTGCCAACAGCAATTTTCATGTCTACATTGGCTAATAACACTAAAGCTGGAATAATGAGAAATCCGCCGCCAGCACCAATTATTCCTGTGATCGCACCAACTACTAAACCTTCAATTAAAATTAACGGATAATTATATGTTACGGTTCCTGTATTTTGTTTTGCTTTGCGTTCTTTTAGCATTGATAAAGCCGCAGGAAACATGAGTATGGCAAATAAGCCAAACATGCCCATACGACGTGTGAATTCAAATGTTCCTAGTGTGAATAATACATCTGGCAATGCAGGAACAACATAATAACGAACTAAGGTGACACCAATAATGGCAGGAATTCCGAAAACGATTGCGGTACGCCAGTCAACAAATCCTTTAAAGTGCTGTTTAAGTCCACCAACAAAAGCGCTAGTACCAACGATAAATAGAGAATAGGCCGTTGCTATTTTTTCGTTAACAGAAAATAGATAAGCAAGCACAGGAACTGCTAATATAGAGCCGCCGCCGCCAATAAGACCTAGTGATATTCCAATAATCAAGGCACTAACATAGCCAAGTATCTCCATAGTTATTTTGTTGTTTGTCAGTGCAAAATACAGAACCTGCAGTGAGCTAGCAGTAACTAAAGTTACATATTTAGGCTAAATTTATAATTTTAATATGATTTCTATGCAATTCTATACGCCCCATTTGTTCTAATTTCTTTAAAAGCCTAGAAATAACAACGCGCGAACTATGTAAATCGTATGCAATTTCTTGATGTGTATTGTGAATTGTCGTTGTTTTATTGACACGGACTTTTTCTTTTAGATAGTTGAGTAATCGTTGGTCCATCTTTTCAAACGCAACACTATCTAGAATATGAAGTACTTCATTTAAACGCGTGTGGTAACTTTGAAAGACAAAATTTCGCCACGATTTGTAGTTTGCTGTCCATTCTTCCATTTTTTGTACGGGCACCATGATAAGTGTTGTATCGCGTTCAGCAACTGCTTTTATTTCACTTTTGGTTTGTCCCATGCAACAGTTCATTGTCATAGAACAGGTTTCTCCACTTTCTAAATAGTACAATAGCAATTCGTCACCTTCTTTGTCTTCTCGCATTATTTTGATAGCACCAGAAATTAATAATGGCATACTACGTACATAATCGCCAATTGACAGCATTGTAAAACCAGCAGGAACTTCTTTGTACGTGCCTACTTGCGCAATTTCGTTTAGTAAATCTTCTTCGAAAAGATGACCGTAATTGTCTTTAAGCTCTTGAATCATGAATTGCATTTTGAACTTTACTATTTTTAGTTAAAAATACTGAAAGTATTTAAAATCCAAAAGTATCGTTTTTTGTAAACGTACTCAGTAACAATGGTTACAAATGTTTTTTAATGCAGAATATTCAACTGAAGTTTTGAGAATACTTTTTTGTAGATACTTTTAAACTGCCTTCAAGGCTTCAATTTGCTTCATAACAGCTTCCGCTTCCGCAGTTTTTTGATCACTTAGTTTTCTGTTTGAGGAAGAAAGATCAAAGGCTTGTTTGGTCAATTTTGAATATTGATTGTAGAGTTTTTCTTTTTCTGATTTTTTCTTAAATAATCCTAACATAATTTTTTTCTTAATTTATTAGCATGTTAAAGATACGACTTAAAAAGCATCTTCGCTAGTATGTAGTAATGTAGCGGGCATACTTTATTATTATTTTAACAGCAACTGTTAAAAAAGTTTAAAATTAAAATTTCATAAAGTAGGTAAAACAAAAAACCACATCAGACGATATGGTTTCGATTTATTTTTTAGATTCTTTTTTGTTGATAGTATTAGAAAATCTATAACTTCAATATGTGTGGTTGTAGCTTTTCGTAACAAAAAATAAACTAACGAATTGTTTTATTTTGTTATTTCCTTTTGTTTTTTACGTAAATCAGTATTATATACAATACTAAATTGTAAATATCCTTTTCCAGTTGTGCGTACACGTTGGTACAACATTCCTGATTGCAGATTTATGTTTTTATTTAATTGATATCCAATACCGCCATACAAACGATTTCGATCAAATAATTCCTCTTGTCCGTTCACGAAAATTTCATTGTACACACCAAAGAAAAACGTTCCCGTTTCTATGACAGGTTTATTTACAGGAATAAACAACATTAATCGGTAGCGAAAACGTGTTTTAAAATCATCTTCAACCCAACGTTGTTCAGCTCTGTAACGATGTTCAAATTTTACGCGTCCTAATGTATTGTTCGTAATTAATTGTTGCCAAATACGGTGTTCTTCCGTTTCTGGACTATCACGTTCACTATCAAACACAAAACTTCCAATGTACGCATAACCAGCAGTTGCAAAGGCATTTTTGGTAAAGTGATAATTCAGTCCTGTTCGTAACAACCATTGCTCCGTGTTGTTTGGAAAAACAGTATGATTACGAAATTGTACTTCCGTGTGTATGCTAAACTTTTCACTGATACGATTTGACCCAAAATACATGAGCCAGTTTCCTGTTTCGTCTTGACTCCAACTTGCGAGCGGAATCATGAAAAGTACAAGTAAAACGGTGCTTAGTTTCTGATTTAAACTCATTCTTAAAAAAACGTTACTTTACCATTACTGATATCGTACATTCCGCCCACAATTTTAATATCTCCATCTTCTTCAAGTTGTGCTAATACGGGGCTTTTTTTACGAATATTTTCAATAGTCATTTCTACGTTTTTAACAGCTACATTATTTACAAATTCAATATTTTTTGAATTACGTAAAGCTTCATCTGTTGGCTCTGTAACGGCTTCTACTGCAGGTTCAATTTTATTAATTAATGCTGTTAAGTTGCCAAGTCGTGCATGATCACAAGCTCCTTTTACAGCTCCACAAGCCGTATGTCCTAAAACAACAATTACTTTTGTTCCGGCTAGTTTACAAGCAAATTCCATGCTTCCTAAAATGTCTTCATTGACAAAGTTTCCAGCAATACGAACACTAAAAATATCTCCAATTCCTTGATCAAAAATTAATTCTGAAGAAACTCTCGAATCAATACAACTCAATACCGTAGCAAACGGATATTGTCCAGTACTTGTGTCCGAAACCTGATCTAATAAATCACGGCTTACTTGCGTATTTTGTACAAATCTATCGTTTCCATCTACCAATGCTTGTATAGATGAATCAGGAGTCATTATAGCTTGTGTTTCTTTTGTTTGTGCTTTCATATAGCTTTGTTTAATCTAGTTTTTTGTTGTTAATATATGTAAATGTGCACCGTTATTATTGTAATTGTATAGTTGATGAGTTCTTTACAATTAGAATTGGTACGTTAATTTTATGAATAGCTTCTTTGATATTTGTTCTAAGGTTTTTGAAGCGCGAATTTGTTTTTGATTGTTGATTTACGCACAATAATCCAATATTATTTTTGGCAACATAGGTTGCAATATTGTCCATAGTACTAGAATTACTTTCAAACTCGTAAGTTATCACGTTTTCTGTTTTTGATGCTACTTTCTTTGTATTTTTTTCTGTTTCAGTACGTACATGAAATTGCTTAATTGGATTTTTAATACTTCTTCGCAAATCAGTCGTAATTCCTTGCGGTAAATCTGCGGTAGTTGTATTTAACAATCCTAAAGACATTGCTTCTACAGCATTTATTGTATTGTTTTTTCCAGAAATTAACACAGAACCATTAAATTTTTTCAAAATGAATTTCGTAAAACTATCCCCTAAAAAACCGAAGAATCTTGGCGGACGCTTTCCTAATACAATAATATCAGGCTTTACACTTTCAATTTCATCGAGCACTTCATTTTTTAAATTCCCCAAACGAAAACTTGCATTCATTTTAATGTTTTCTCGCTTTGAAATCTCTCGAACCAACGTTCGTAGCTTTTGCTTCGTTTTATAGCGCTCTTCATCAATCGTTCGCATGGCTGAATATTGATTTTCATATTCGGCAATGTCTGAAGGTTTTAAAACATGAAAAACGTCAATACTTCCGTTGATAATCTTTGCAAGATTTATAGCGTTATCTAAAGCTTTTGTAGCCGATTTAGATAGATCAGTTAAAACAAGTAATTTATATTTTGGGTTGCTCATGATGCTAAATTTTAATGGTTAAAAATGTTAGGCACTTTTTGGTCTGAGTTGGAAAAACTCAATAAAACTTTTTGGATTTTCAATTGTTCCACGCTCCGAAATTAACTTAATGTCAATGTTTCTATTACGCGCTTTTTCTGAGAAATCTTCCAATATTTCAATAATATCATTATCCAAGAAACGCGTTTTACGCACATCCAATTCTAAGAATGTATCTCTTGGTAAATTGTCTAATTCTTTTAAGATTGTCGCTTTGTTGAAGAATGTTACTTCTTCGGCTAATGTCATTTTAATTCTATGCTTTCCGTTACTTTTATCTTCAATATGTAAAAAGTGTGAATTTTGGAAGCTTTTAATCAATACTACTACAATACCAACAGCAAGTCCTAATCCAATTCCCCATAAAAGATCGATAAAAACAATTCCTAAAATAGTAACTATAAAAGGTATAAATTGCTTCCAACCTGCATGGTACATTTTTTTAAATAAAGAAGGTTTTGCTAATTTGTATCCTACGATTAATAAGATAGCAGCTAGTACGGATAATGGAATCATGTTTAATAATGTTGGAATCAAAACCACAGAAATCAATAATAAGAAACCGTGAATAATTGCCGACATTTTTGTTTTTCCACCTGATTGGATGTTTGCAGAACTACGAACAATTACTTGTGTAATTGGCAATCCACCAATTAATCCTGAAAGCACATTTCCTGTTCCTTGTGCTAATAATTCTTTATTTGTTGGTGTTACACGTTTGATTGGATCTAACTTATCGGTTGCTTCTACACATAATAAGGTTTCCAAACTTGCTACAACAGCAATCGTAATTCCCGTAATCCAAATAGCAGGATCATTAATGGCTGTAAAGTTTGGAAAACTAAATTGTCCAAGGAAAGAATTAAAATCATCTGGCACTGGAACACTTACTAAATGTTCTGAAGAAATACCATATGTTGTGTTACCTTTTGTAACTATAAAATATAAAATTCCTAACGCTACAGCGACTAACGGTCCTTGAATTAACTTGAAAATTTTGCCTTTTTTAGATAAAACCGTATTCCAAAGAATTAAAATTCCTAATCCAATTAACAGCAATAATAGTAGCGCCTGGGCTGATATGATTTACGGCATTAAAAATTTCTGAGAATGTATTTTGTCCATCTACTTGGATAAATGAAAAATCACCTTCTGGATCTGAATCATATCCAAAAAAGTGTGGAATTTGTTTCAGAATAATAATGATTCCGATACCTGTAAGCATTCCTTTGATCACAGACGATGGAAAGAAATAACCAATAATTCCAAATTTTAAAACACCGAAAATAAGTTGAATAACTCCACCAATTATAACCGCAACTAAAAAGTTTTGATATCCAAGTGTTTTAATTGCAACAAGCACTATTACTGCCAAACCTGCAGCTGGTCCACTCACTCCGACTTGCGAACCGCTAATAGCTCCAACAACAATACCACCAATAATTCCAGCAATTAAGCCAGAAAATAGTGGCGCACCACTAGCTAAGGCAATACCTAAACACAGTGGAAGTGCAACGAAGAAAACGACGATACTAGCGGGGAAATCCGCTTTTAAATTTTTAAATGGATTTGAACTATTCATGATGGTAATAATGTTTTTTTGAGAACTGAAACTGCAAAGTTCAATTTGCTTTAAATCAATTCGTTGTTAGCTAATTTTATTGTTTTGTGTAAAATAGAATAGAAGAAAAATACTCCAATACTTGGTTTGTGATGAGTGGAGAATAATTCTGGAAACGCATGCAACAAGCACGTGAATTTTTGATGAATTTGTATTTTATATGTGTTCCGGAGGCGGAATCAATATTTCGATGCTGTGAGAAGCATCTAACTGTAGTTTGTAAAAATGTGTTGTAGTACTGTAAACAGCTGTATCTGTTACAGAAAAGTTAGTGGTATACGGTCTTACTTTTTCGTTTTCTTCAAACGTATCTTCAACTTCTTCTTTATCAGTATCATCTTCCCAATCAATATCAACTAATTCATAATTTGCATCAGAAAATGATGAAAAAACTTGTGAAATAGGTTGTAAAATCATCACAATAAGCACCAAAGCAAAGGAAATTTGCTTTATGATATTAAATATATGTGAATCTTTATACGACATTTATTTTATTGCTTTAAAAACTAAATCGGTGTAAAACTTCACAATGAAGTCAACACCTTCTTTTACATCTGTTAACGATGGTAAATGTTCTGAAAAGTAACGCTGTTTGTGCGCACCTTCAATAACCGTTGAAACCAACATGTGTGGAAATTCAAAATCAGAATTAACTTCTGAAACAAAACTACTCACACGTTGTACAACACGTTTGTACACTTTATAATATCCTTTTTCATTTTCAGAATCTATTTCTTTGGTATGATATGCCTTTGAAGATTCTGCTATGATAATTCTATTTAAAATGACTTCGTTGATGTATGAAAACGAATTATCTACATCAACTTTTTGCGTCAAAATGTTAATAGCAGAAGAAAGCTTTTCCTCTTTCGATAACAAATTGGTAGTTGCAAAAACAAGTTTGTATTCAACCCAACTCCAATACCAACAATTTAAATACACTAAAAGCATGTGTTTGCTTTCAAAATAACGATAAATTGAACTTTCGTTAGAGCCAATGGATTGTCCTAATTTCTTGAACGTAAACGATTCAAAACCTAATTCATCAATCATTTCGATACTGCGCGATACAATTTTTTTCCCCAATTCCGAAGACTCAGGATTTTTAGTGTAAAGCTCCTCGCTAATAACAATATGTATTTGTAGATTTTCCATACTAATCATAACAAATATAATAGTAATACTATTATAAAATCAAAGTTTAACTCTTTTTTTTGAAAAAAAAGATGTTGATTGACGTCAGTAATATTCTGAAAAGCCCTAAATACAAGTGTTTTAAAATGATTTACAGGTATATTATTCTGAAATAATATGTATTTTTGCCACCGAATGACACGTATAAAAAACGCAATATTGCTATGATTTATTCGTGATGACCATAAAATATATGACACACAAAGCAGGATTTGTAAATATTATCGGAAATCCAAATGTTGGAAAATCAACATTAATGAACGCGTTTATTGGAGAAAAACTTTCCATTATTACTTCTAAAGCGCAAACAACCCGACATCGAATTTTAGGAATTGTCAACGGAGACGATTTTCAAGTAATTTTATCTGATACGCCAGGAATTATAAAACCAGCGTACGAATTACAATCATCTATGATGGACTTTGTAAAATCGGCATTTGAAGATGCAGATGTGTTAATATATATGGTTGAAATTGGTGAAAAAAGCTTAAAAGATGAAGCATTCTTCAAAAAAATTATCAACTCTAAAATTCCAGTATTATTACTTTTAAATAAGATCGATAAATCTTCTCAAGAAGAATTAGAATCACAAATGGATTTGTGGAAAGAAAAAGTGCCAACGGCAGAAATATATCCAATTTCAGCATTGGAAAACTTCAATGTGTCGGAAGTATTTTCAAGAATTATAGAATTGCTTCCAGCTTCACCAGCATTTTATCCAAAAGATCAATTAACTGATAAACCAGAACGTTTTTTCGTAAACGAGTCTATTCGTGAGAAAATTCTAATCAATTACAAAAAAGAAATTCCCTATGCTGTCGAAGTTGAAACAGAGGAGTTTTTTGAAGAAGAAAACATCATACGTATTCGTTCGGTAATTATGGTTGAGCGTGAAACTCAAAAAGGAATTCTTATTGGGCACAAAGGAAACGCATTAAAAACTGTTGGAATTCAAGCTCGTAAAGACTTAGAGAAGTTTTTTGGAAAGCAAATTCATATCGAATTATATGTAAAAGTTAATAAAAATTGGCGTAGCAATGCCAAGCAATTACGTCGCTTTGGGTACAACAATAAGTAATACATGATTAAAAAAGTTTTCGGTTTATTAACATGCCTTTTTATAACTGGTTGTGCTTCGCACGCAATAAAAGAAACTTCAACAAATGTTAGCGTAACGCATCTTAATACTATTGATGCGCAAGGAGTGAATGCAGTTGAAATAAGTGCGTATTGTGCTAAAACAAAACGCTTATTTACAGCAAGCACCTTGTATAAAGGTGTATTGGTATATGATATGTCGGATGTGAAAAACATTAAAAAAGTAGCAACTATTGATGTTTCTAACTATGGAGGAAATGTAAATAGTGTAGCTATTAATAGTGGAAATATTGCGATGGCTGTAGAAAATACAAATCGACAAGAATATGGTTTCATTGTTGTGTTTGATACTGAAAAACTAAAAGAAGTAGAAGTCCATTTTGCAGATGCTTTGCCAGATATGGTAACATATTCGCCAGATGGAAATTATATTATTTCAGCAAATGAAGGCGAGCCAAATGATGATTATACTGTTGATCCGAGTGGTTCGGTTACCATTATAGATTTAAAAAATAACATGGTCACTACGCTGGGTTTTGAATTATACGATGATCAACTAAAAGAATTAGAAGAAAAAGGATTGCGAAGTTTTGGCAAAAACGCTACGTTTTCAAAAGATGCAGAGCCTGAGTATGTAACAGTTTCAAAAGATGGAACTAAGGCTTGGGTAATTTTACAAGAAAATAATGCAATTGCAGAAGTCGATATTGTAAATGCCGAACTAAGTGGTTTATATCCGTTAGGTGTAAAAGATTTTAGCTTGCCCGAAAATGCATTGGATGTAAGCGATCAAGATGGTAAAATACAGTTTAAAACTTGGGAAAACTTAAAAGGATTCTACTTGCCAGATGCCGTTGAAAACACTCAAATAAAAGGTGTTACGTACATTATTACAGCAAACGAAGGCGATTCAAGAGATTATCCTGGATTTTCTGAAGAAGCGCGAGTTTCAGAAATAACATTAGATTTAACACGATTTCCGAATGCAAAAATAATACAGCAAAACGATCAACTAGGTCGCCTAAAAATAACCACTACAAAAGGTGATATTGATAATGATGGTGATTATGACGAGTTGTATATGTTTGGAACACGTTCATTTTCTATTTGGACAACCAAAGGCGATTTAGTGTATGATAGTGGAAATGATATTGCAAAACAGACACAAGTCAATCCGAAAGCATTCAATCAAAACGATACGCGAAGCGACGACAAAGGTTCGGAGCCTGAAGCATTAGCAATACTAAAATTAAAAGGGAAAACATTGCTTTTTGTTGGTTTAGAACGTACAAGCGGCGTATTGCTATATGATATTTCCAATCCTGAAAAGCCAGTATTTTTAGAGTGGATACATCATGAAGGCGATATTTCTCCGGAAGGATTATTTGTGATTCCAGCTTCTGAAAGTCCAACAAACCAAAACATTTTAGTGGTTTCTAACGAAATTAGCGGAACAATTAGTTTGTTTGAAGTGAAGTAAATTAGTTGACTTCTCGTTTCCAGATATCTATAGTCATGATTAATTCTTTAAAATTCGATCATATCGAAGTTTTCTTCTAATTGCAGCAAACAACAATAAAGCATCTATTCCAAAAAAAATAAGCACCATGTAATGAAACCCTGAATTCCAAATTATATTTGCAATGATGAATAAAAAACCCCCTGAATATAGATAAAAATCAAAGTTGGTTTGAGAAATATTCGCTTTTGCTTGCGCGAGATCAATTGCTTTCTTTTTAGAATCTTTTAAAGGTAATTGGCGAACTAAACTTTCAAAATTTTCAAATTCTTTGTCTGTAAACTCTAATGTAGAATTTGCGTCTGAAAGCTTTATTCTTCTGTAAATAGCTGCTTTTTGATCAATATCTTGTTCTATTTTAATTCTAAAATTATGTTTCAAGTCAATCACTTTTTTCTTAAATATAAAAGGACGAATTGAAACGACATTTTCAGCATTGATGATTAAGAATCTAAATCTAAACAACAAAAAACAAAAGATTCCAATTGAAATAAGTGATAACAATCCAACAAAGAACTTTGCAATAAAAATTAAATCACTTGTCAGTAAATTTTTTTCAATTGAGATATACGTCAACATTCCTCCACATGAAATTATCAAGAGAAACCAAAAAGTAGTGTATATATTGTAAATGCCTATTTTCATATACTGTTGTCCATTTTACCAAAGTTTTCTTTTCTGTAATTCTGTTCTACAAACGATACTAAGTATTCCACCGATGATAAATCCGCTAATCAATCCACCAAAATGTGCGGCGTTGTCAGCGCCAGTAGCTAAACCAAGTAACAAACTTATTCCTCCAAATAAGCCTAAAGTACTCCATATGATATGCTTCATATGACTTGGATAAATTCTAAAAATCATAAAAGCTGTCATGACTCCATACAATCCGAAAATTGCACCTGAAGCACCAATACTGATAGTGTTTTCATACCACCAAATACTCGCCACACTTGCCAATAATCCGCAAACGATATAAATAACGATCAATCGTACAATACTAAGTTTATATTCTAAAAAACTACACGCTAAGCCAATTCCGATGGCGTTCATGAATAAATGACCAATGCCACCATGAATAAACATTGAAGTAAACAAACGCCAATATTCACCATTCAATACTTCAAATCTTCTATTGCCGCCAACGTCTAATAATTCCTTCCCAGTTGGATGTATAATGTTTAAGCCTGCAAAAAGCAGCGCAGCAAATACAATACAATTTGCCAGGAGTAAAATTGCAGCAGCTTTGTGCTTTCCAAATGGATTAAGATAGGTCAGGAAGTCAGTATCGTCAGCTTTTATCGTCAGTTTGTTATTATTGAAATCGTTTAATGCTTTTTTATTAACTTTTTTAACTAGGAGTAAGGCGATTAGAATAGCACTTCCAATACTAAAAGAGATAAAAATCCATAGTAATGAAGAGCCCATTCGATCTTCAAAAGCTCCTTTTTTTGGAATCAGAATAATTTCAACATCTTTCTTTATAGCAGGATATTCTTTTTTAATACCATTCAAGAAACCATCTCGATCATCGGAATAATTTAACTTTTCAAAATACCTAACATCTTGAAAATTATAATTGTCAAATTCCTTTTCTGATCTTTTTGAAAATATTCGAAAGTCCCTATTCTTTTGGTATTCACTATCTCTATTTCGCAAACTTTCTTTATAACTCACGCCATACCAAACCGAATTTGAGTTTTCAAAAAGCGTTGCGTGAAATATTGCGACATCCAAATCTTCGTTGTTTCTTCCAGTAACTCTTGACGTTACATAGTAACCATTAAAGTTATGATCAACTTGAAAATTTGCTATTTTAAAATACTTTTCGTTTGTCAAATTTTCAACTTCAGACACTGTATTAATTTCATGTAAGTCATAGGAGCTTTTTACCAAATAATATTGACTTATCATAAATGTAATTGCAATAGTAAGCGACATTATAAGTTGAATGCCAAAATAATCTTCACCATGTCTTCCTACAATTTTTATGATTCGAACTCTTTTTCGAAGCCAAATATGTATTACGATAAACGACAATATAAAGGGAAGCCAAAAGCTCAATAAATCTTCTTTTAGAGGAATGATTCCAAGTTTAATGTCGAATAACCATCGAAAAATACTATAAGATAGAATAGTTCCGATTGAAACTAGTAAAAATGGAATGTATATTTTTTGAAGTTTGGTTTTAATGTTTTGCAAGGTACAAGGGAAATATTTTGTGTATGATATATGTGTGTGTAAAAATACATTTGTTACACATTCGCTAAATATATAAAAGAAGAAGTTATAAACGATAAGGGTTTCGTTGCCGAAATGTACTCAAAGTAACCTAACAAGCTTTTGGTAAATTTGAAAAGGATCACAGTATTCAAACTATATCTCAATCGTCCTATTCAAAAAATGATACAAGTCAACCATTTCAGGTCTTCCTGTAGCTTTTCCCATTCGTCCACCAAAATACAGTGCAAACCAAACTAATACCATCAATAGCATTAATGCTACCTGAAACGCATATGTATTTCCTAAAACAGCATTTGTATATGCCCAAATTCCAAAACCGATGAACAAACAAACGACTAAAAAATGAAGAAACATAAAAAATGTCCAAACGGTCGGACTTGGACCGAACAAACCGTGTAACTCGCAACTATGTTCGTCAATTTCGTCCACTTCAACATGTAATTGTGGCGACCAAAAATGTTGTTTACTTTTAGGAATTCGGATAAAAACATGATTGTCAATACGCGACACTACAAAATCTTTTTGTGTGTTTTTTGAATTTTCCAAACGTTTCAAAATCGTTTCGTTAGTTGCTGAAAGCGTTCGCTTAAACCGTGGACGTAATACAACTTCTTCTCCTAAACTCATTGAAAGTTATTTTTAATAATAGCAATACTACTGTTTTTCAATAACATATAAACTGATAAATATCATAATGACACTAGTTGTAAATTGTACATAAACCATTAGAATTGTTTTGATTTCCTGTAAGAAAAGTTTAGTTTTAAGTACTTAAAAAAATAACAATTGATAAAAAATTACAACCGACCCATAAACGCAGCAGAGAAAAAAAGATTAACTAAAAAAAATGTTTACATAAAGGAGTCTCATGTAAAACTGATAAAGTCTATTCTATTAAAAATCTTTATTTTGAGTGTCTTTTCAACCGTAACCTACATGTATTTTTCACTTTGGTTGTTCATTCCAATATTGATGGTTTCTTTCTTTATGATTTGGCTATTGTCTATGCAGGTAAAAGATGTGATTCAAAATCCAAAAAACGTCAAAAATATTCAAGAAGTCATCAACTCAGGAATTGTTGAGGTGACAGAAATACATATTGACAGATATATTAAAATTGATAATTACAATGATGAAGGAAATCATTTCATTGTGGAATACAATGGAATGTTATCTTTAATCGGTGGACAAGAATTTCTCGGAGTCCGAAAACTCAACAACAAGATAGAACATATTGTTATCATGGACGTAAAACGCACAGGAATCTATGATGAAAAAATAAAAAAATCAGGAAATGCTATTGAAGCTTATTATATCTTCAAAAAAGGAGTATCAGACGCGTTGTTTAATTCTGAACTTTGGGACAATCTTACAAGTAGAGAACCATTTTCTGGGAAACTTGAAGCGTTGGATGTATATATTACTGAAGATAAAAGTAAACGATAAGAAACTTTCAGTTTTTTGATAAATTTGGTAACTTTTTTTGTTTCTACACTACACATTAGTATACCTAAACACAATTACATGAAAAAAATCATATTCCTCTTACTAGTACTATTAAGCATATTAAGTTGTAAAAACGACACAATCTCTAAAGCAGATAAAGAAAAAGTAACTGAATTAAATAACAAAGCAGTTGAACTTAGATTTAAAGGAGAACTAGATAAAGCTGAAAAGCTATATGAAGAAGCATTGGAAATCGATAATACAGATGTAAACATTCACTATATGTTAGTTGGAATTTATGTGCAAAAGAAAGAGTTTAACAAGGCATTTAAATTGTTAGAAAAATTACCAAAAGACCAAAAGAAAAGCCTACAGTATTACCAAATAAAAGGAGGCATATTTGAATTTAATGGAGATTTAAAAAGTGCAAAAGAAAACTATAGCAAAGCTTATGAATTAAGTGAAGTAAAAGAGGTTAAAACGGAAAGCGATTTAAACGAACTGATTGAATATGCAGGCATAGAAACACTTGCTGGATACAAAGAAAAAGCTGTAGATAGAATAAACGAAGCCTTACAACTTGATTGGCTAACTGAAAGTAACAAAGAATCTTTGCGAGTGTTTCGAAACGAGTTTGAATTCTATCAAGGAAAAGGAGTACAAGGATTTGATAGAGAAAACCCTATTACTCTCTGTACAACAAATATAGATAGTTTAAAAAATGTACTAAAGCAACACCATATAAATGTTTTAGGAAGCAGTTTTGCAGTTGGGGAAAATGAAATAGAAGGAAAGCAAGCAGGGGAAATACGAGTAGATGAAAAATTTCAAAGTGGTATTGACAAACTTGGACTCGAAGAATGTGATTCTAAATAAATTTACAAAAAACCAAACTTCCTAAAAGACTTACTTAAAATTACTTTTTACTGATAAACAGAAAACGTACCTTTGCAGGCACAAAAAGAATGAAATGAGTAATATAGTAGCCATAGTTGGACGTCCAAATGTTGGAAAATCGACCTTGTTTAATCGAATGATAAAACGTAGAGAAGCCATTGTTGATGCCGTAAGTGGTGTAACAAGAGATAGACATTACGGAAAATCAGATTGGAATGGAAAAGAATTTTCACTAATTGATACCGGTGGATATGTTGTAGGAAGTGATGATGTCTTTGAAGCAGAAATTGACAAACAAGTAGAATTGGCAATTGATGAAGCGGACGCAATTCTTTTTGTAGTAGATGTAGAATCTGGAATTACAGGAATGGACGAAGAAGTAGCAAACTTACTTCGTAGAGTAAACAAACCTGTATTATTAGTTGTAAACAAAGTAGATGCGGCAAATCGTTTGCATGATGCTACGGAATTTTATTCGTTAGGTCTAGGTGAATATTTTCCAATAGCAAGTATCAACGGAAGTGGAACAGGTGATTTATTAGATGCGTTGGTAAAAGCATTGCCAGAAGTTGAAGAAGTTGAAGAAGAAAACTTACCACGTTTTGCAGTAGTTGGGCGACCAAATGCTGGAAAATCATCGTTGATAAATGCTTTAATTGGTCAAGATCGCTATATCGTAACGGACATTGCTGGAACAACGCGTGATTCTATCGATACAAAATACAATCGTTTTGGATTTGAATTCAATTTAGTGGATACGGCAGGAATTCGTAGAAAAGCGAAAGTAAAAGAAGATTTAGAATTTTACTCCGTAATGCGTTCCATTCGTGCTATTGAACACAGTGATGTTTGCCTATTAGTTGTAGATGCTACACGTGGATTTGATGCACAAGTGCAAAACATATTCTGGTTGGCAGAAAAAAACAACAAAGGAATTGTAATTCTTGTCAACAAGTGGGATTTAGTAGAAAAAGAAACGTCTACAGTAAAAGAATTTGAAAAACACATTCGCCAGCAAATAGAGCCATTTACCGATGTGCCAATTGTATTTATTTCCGTTTTAACGAAACAACGAATCTACAAAGCTATTGAAACGGCAGTTCAAGTATACAAAAACAGATCTAACAGAATTTCTACAAGTAAGCTAAACGACGTAATGTTAAACATTATAGAACGTACGCCGCCACCAGCATACAAAGGAAAATATGTAAAAATAAAATTCTGTACGCAGTTGCCAACAGGATATCCGCAATTTGCCTTCTTTGCAAACTTACCGCAATATGTGCGTGAACCGTATAAACGATTTGTGGAAAACAAACTTCGTGAACAATTTGATTTTAATGGAGTGCCTGTAACAGTTTATTTCAGGAAAAAATAAATGTCAAAAAAAGTATTTCTCATAGCAGTATTCATCATCAGTCTACTATTAATTGGATTGATGATGTTAATTGCAGATGCTGGAAATAATCCAATATTAAATAATTTTACTACGATACATAAAGAATTTGAAGAAGCAAACAAATCGTTTGATGATGATTCTCTACAAAAACAAATTGAAACTTCTGATGTAAAGTATCCAGCAATAGTAGCGCAGTTCAATACAAAAGCACTAGAATTACTACATTATATTGAGGTATTAAAAAAAGATTTTACGGTAGCAGGTGATGATTTTAAGAAAATGGAAGTGCATAAAAACCAAATTCTATTCATCAAAAACACAAATGAACATTCTGAAAAAGGAAAACAATTCATAGCAAAAATTGAAGCCTATGAAAACGCGCTTGCAATTGTTCGTGTAGAATTTCCAAAAATAAATACACATACCTCTCAAAAACTACGTGACAATAAAGAAAACACAGATTGGTTAACGTATAATTTTAAAGACTTTACTGCCATTGCTAGCTACACACGATTGGCTGCTATGGAAGTCACTATTAAAAGCAAACAAAAAGATATCTTTATGCTTGTGTTAAATACAAAGTAGCACTTTACAGTAAGATTACAGAAGCTACATAATTCAATCATCATTTACTAACATTCCAATAAAATAGGAGGTTCATCTTTGTTGAAATAAACATAAATCAACACAATGAAAATCTTAAAACAATCACTTCTTATAGCAATGGCACTTGTTGCTTTTCAAAGTTGTGAAAATGATGACGATGGTCAAAATGCAACAACTACTGTAGATACATCTGTAAACTTTCAATTCAAAAATACCATTACTATTGGTGGAGAAGGATCGGCAGAAATCTCTGCGTTTGATCCTGTAAGCAAAAAACTATTTACTGTAAACACAGAATCTAATCAAATAGCTATCTATGATATTACAGACATTACCTTACCAATTCAAAAAGCACCAATTGACGTAAGTGGTTTTGGCGCACCAAACAGTGTAGCTGTTCACAACGGAAAACTAGCAATAGCTATTGAAGCTTCCAACAAACAAGCGGCTGGTAAAATAGCGGTGTACAATACAGAAGATGTTTCTTTACTAAACGAATATACTGTTGGCGCTTTGCCCGATATGGTAACATTTACAAAAGACGGAAACTACATTCTATCGGCAAATGAAGGTGAACCAAATGACGACTATACAGTTGATCCAGATGGAACAATTAGCATCATTGATGTTGTAAATAATACTGTAACAACCTTAGACTTTGCTGCGTTCAATTCGCAAGAAGCAACCTTAGAAAATCAAGGATTTAGAGTATTTGGACCCAATGCAAACTTAGCGGCAGATGTTGAGCCAGAATATATTACGGTTTCGGAAGATTCGCAATATGCGTGGGTTTCACTACAAGAAAACAATGGAATTGCTAAAATAAATCTACTTACAAAAACCATAGAAGCTATCTATCCATTAGGGTTTAAAGATTACAGCATTTCGGGAAACGCTATCGATGCGAGTGATAAAGATGATGTAAACGAATTAAAAAACTGGCCTGTATACGGAATGTATCAACCAGATGCGATTACTGCTGTTAACATTAACGGAATAGAATATATCTTTTCGGCAAATGAAGGAGACGCACGAGAATACGAAGGAACACCAGGATATGTTGGAGAAGATCGTGTAAAAGATGTTACGCTGGATGCAACTGCTTTTCCTACTTCTGAAGACTATCAAGCGGATGCAAACATTGGTCGTTTAAAAATGGCACTAGATATAGGCGATACAGATAATGACGGTGATTATGATAAAATATACAACTACGGAGCACGCTCATTTAGTGTGTGGTCTGCTGATGGAAACTTACTTTACGATAGCGGAAACGAAATAGCAACACGTGTCTTAGCAGACACACCAAATCGTTTCAATTGGGATTGGGAAGACAATGAAACAGACAACAGAAGTGACGACAAAGGAGCAGAGCCAGAATCTGTAGAAATCTTAAACATAGCAAACCAACGTTATATCTTATTTGTTGGTTTGGAGCGTAACAGTCAAGTTATGGTATATGATATAACAAATCCGGTTGCACCTCAGTTTCTACAGTTCTTACAACGTGATACAGATTACGCGCCAGAAGGTTTGTTGGCAATCAAAGCAGAAGATAGTCCAACAGGAAAAGCCTTGCTAATCATTTCATATGAAGATAGTGGAACAGTTTCTATCTATGAAAATGAAAACTAGCAAACTAGAACTACAAATCATAATAACATGAAACACAAAGATGTGCCCATTTATAAATGGGCATTTCTTTTTCTTTCAAAGCCTAGCTTTAATAATTAACTTCGTTTTGAATCATTCGTATTCAATTGCAGAAACTTTGACTGCAATCACTAAGTTCAAAGTAAAAACATAAAATCTATAACCATGAAAAAAAGAAATCTAAAAGCAAAACTTTTATTTACTAAAAGTACCGTGTCAAATTTTAAAGCGACACAACTAAAAGGAGGAACTGGAGACACCAGAGAAGTTACGTGCGATACTTCACAAGTATTTGTATGTTTAAGTGTGGCAAATTGCCCAACTGCAGGTTGTACAGTAAATTGTACGGCAGGTTGTCCTACAAACAATAACTGTCCAACAGATGTTAGTTGTCAACCATCATGTTTTAATGGAATGTGCAATCCAAGTAATCAAGTAGCGGTTTGCTAAAAGAAGAATAGAAAAATTATAATTCCATTGTCATTTTACATATTCTAATGGCAATGGAATTATCTCCAAAGATGAAAACATTATGGATGCGTAGGCGGATCTACCATACATTTCCAAGGTTCTGCACTACAATCATCAGGATAATTTACAGTATGTCTACAGCCTTGTTGTTGTGTTTGTGGACATTGCTCTGAAGGTTGCTGGTTTGTTTCATCGTCTAAAGAATTTCCACCTGTTCCACCAACTACTTTTTGAACAGTTAAGTTAGAAACCAAACGTTTTTTTAACACTAATTTTTTTCTCATTGTATCAAATTTTAAATGTGTTCTCAAATGTAACGGTTAAAAAAGCGCTTTCTAAAAAAATACTAGTGCCCATTTATAAATGAACCACAAATAAGTTACGCTGATCATATTTCTGTTGCTAAATTTTTAATATAATACGAAGGATAAATTCCTGTACTCTTTTTAAATGCTCTCGAAAATGATTTTGCACTCTTAAAACCACAATCATTCGCTATAGAAACGATAGAATAGGCTCTAAATCGTTTCTCGTTTTTCAATCGTTTCAATGCATATGAGATACGTAAATTTACTAAATACTCTGTATAACTTTGTTTCTTATGTGTATTTATAACTTTAGAAAGATAGGTAGTATTTGTCGCTAATTCTTGTGCCAAAAATGACAACGTACAATCTGGGTTTACAAATAATGTACCTTGTTCAAAGTGTGCCAATGCTTTCAAAATAGTTTCAGTCTGCGCCTCTGAAACCTGTGTTGTTGCTGTGTTTTTAGGAATATCAATGCTAGTTTCTGGTTTTGATAACTTTGCTAATGTTTTCTCAAAATTTGCTCTGTTCAAGCGTTCTTTTCGTCTAAAAAACACAAAGCTGCATATCAAAATAACAACTAAAAGTAATGCCAAAATGATCCAAATATCTTTCGTATGTGAAGCTTGTTGTAATTCTTTTTGCAACTGTTTAGATTTCTCTCTCAGTTTTGGAACATCATATTTTGTGTCTAATGTATGTTGTAAAGCGGCTCTTTTAGAATAGGTTTTCGTTGTATAATCAATGGCAAGTTGTGCATACTGTAACGCTTTTTTCAAATCATTTTTCTGTTCGTAACTTTCAGACAAAAGCGCATACGTATTAGGAAAAACAAACAATTTGGTCGTGTCTGCCAAATGCACAACATTCTTTTTAAAATAAAAAATAGCCGAATCTGATTGTTGTTGCGCCAAAAACACCATTCCTTTGTAATGATATACAGATTTCAAACGTGCTGTCAAACCAATTTCAATTGCTGTGGTTTCCGCTTTCGCGAGATAGGCCAAAGCTTCATCATATGCTTCATTGGTAAAAGAGGCAATTCCTAACAAATTTCTCAAATACGCAATGTCTTTTTTATTCTTCTCTGCGAAAGCGAGTTTCAATCCTTTTTGACTGAAAAAAGTAGCAGAATCTAACAATTTTTTCTCACTAGGATGTAGCGAATATTTTTTTAAATACACATTGCTCAAACTCTTCAAAATAGAAACCTTTATAGCATACGGAATCGCGGTTTTATCATAGGTTTCAGTATACAAAGTACGATATTTTTGTATGGCAACTTCTTTATTATCAATTGTAAAATACAACGCAGCAATTTTGTGTTCTACTGTAATTCTCAACAATTCATCATTTGTATTTTTAGCAAGCTGTAATGCTTTCAAATAAAAATCCAATGCAGTATCATACGCTTTCTCTTTATAATAAAAAACGAACCCTTTTCGTTCGTATGCTTTTCCTAATAAAATTGAATTTTGCTGTGTTTGCAACAAAGAAATTGCGGTATCAACATGTAAAAATGCTTTCTTCGTAGTTCCAAAATACGTTTCATGTCTGCAAGCAAGCAAACGTGAAGTTACACGTTGTTCTAAAGATGTTGCTTTCAGAAGCATTTGATCTAAATACAGTTTGGCAGTTGTCGGATTCTCATTCTTATAAAAATCATACTGATGGTTTAACATTTCAAAAGAATATGTTGCCAAACTATCCGGTTGCATAGCATTTTCTTGCGCGTACAGGTGTAAAGAAAATAAAAGATACGTACTCATTAAAAGGACAAATTTGATCATAAGCTAACAGAAATTAAATCGTGTAAATGATAAGCAAAAGTAACCAATAAAGAGAACTGAATTAAAAAAGTATTTCAACGATATTGTGTGAACAATAATTTTAAAAATAAGAGAACACTACATAAAAAACTCACAAACAATCTAAAATGGCAACTTAATTTTAAAGCATTTCCATATTTTAAGATTTAAAAAATATTTTTAAGATTATTTTAATAATAAATCATCATTTTTTCTGTTTGTTTGTGTGACAAACCGAGGACCATCAATCAAAAACAAAAAATGAATAAACCAATTACCGTATTACTGATCATTTGTATCAGTTTATTTGCTACAAAACTTTCTGCACAAGAATTTGAAGTCAAAGGAAAAATTATTGACAACACCACAAAAACACCTTTAGAATCTGCTACAGTATACTTGGAATCTATCAAAGATACAACGCTTATTACATACACAATTAGTGATAAAAATGGAGTATTTGAGTTGGCAACACGTACCAAACTAAAAGAAGTAAACCTATTTGTAACGTTTAACGGATTTCAGACATACAAGAAAAAAATTAGCTTAAACAAATCTGTACTTCAATTGCCAGCCATAAATATGGAACCTGCTTCTAATGAGTTAGATGCTGTGCAATTAGTAGCCATTCGTGCGCCAATTACAGTAAAAAAAGATACGCTAGAATTTAATGCCGATTCTTTCAAAGCCAGGCCAGATGCTACAGTTGAAGACTTAATAAAAAAGTTGCCAGGTGTTGAAATAGATAGCGAAGGTAAAATAACGGTAAACGGACAAGAAGTCAATAAAATTTTGGTCAACGGGAAACCATTTTTTGGAAACGATCCAAACATTGCTATCAAGAATTTGACAAAAGAAATTGTTGATAAAATTCAAGTAACTTCTACTAAAAGTGAATCGGAAGAATTCACTGGAAAAAAAGGAACTTCGGAAGAAAAAACCATCAATATAGAACTGAAAGAAGATCAAAATAAAGGATTCTTTGGGCGAGCCACAGTAAGCGGCGGAACAGACGAACGTTATGCCGTGAGTGGAATTGGAAACTATTTCAACGATAAACAGCGAATTAGCGTATTGGCAAGTAAAAACAATATTAACAGTTCCGGATTTAGTTTTGACGAAATATATGATATGATGGGAAATACTGGCGGAGGCGTTTCCTGGAGCGGTAACGGTTCGTTTTCTGTTGGAGGATTAAATTTTGGTGGCGGACAAGGAATTACAACATCTTCAAATGCAGGAATCAGTTTTGTAGACGAATATGAAGACAAAACAGAAATTATTGCAGATTACTTTTTCTCGCGTGCCGATTCTGAAAATGAAAGTAGAGTGGAACGTGAAAATATTTTACCCGACGGAAGTTTCTTTACTAATTCCACAAGTACATCTACAAATTTAAATGACAGTCATAGAGCTACTGCCGAATTGCAATTTGAAATCGATTCTACATTTAAAGTAGTCGTAGCTCCAAGTTATAGATTTACAGAAGGAGATAACTTTTCATCACGAAGTGAAGAATCGTTAGACGATGAAGGAACATTATTAAACCGTGGAGATTCTGAAAATAGAACAGAATCAGAACGCCGTAATTTTGGAAGTGATATTGATGTCATTAAAAAGTTTGGAAGTAAAGGTGCGTACCTAAGTATGAATTTGACCAACACCATCATTAATAATACTTCTGATAACTTCTTAAATACAACGAACGAAATATTTGGAGCAACACCATCTACTGAAACAAGAGATCAATTGACAGATATTGATGCCAAAGAAAACAGCATTAGCGCAGATATTGAATATCGAATTCCGTTGAAAGAAAAACTATTTTTAGATTTAAATTATCGTTTTGCTAATAGAAGAGAACGAAATGACAAACAGGTTTTTGATTTTGACAATATTACAAATCAATATGACGATTTTAACGAAACGTTAAGTTCGGATTTAAAAGTAAACTTTCAAACACATTTGCCAAGAATTGGAGTCAATTACGAAAGTGAAAAACTATACTTGAGTTTCAATACAGGTTTGTTGTTTTCAGAATTGAAAAATGAAGAATTCATTCAAAATACTTCTGTAACATCTAACTTTACAGATGTCAACGTAAATACATACATGCGCTACCGTATTAAGCAAGGAATGAGTGTTTCTTTAAATTACAATACAAACACACAAGCACCAAGCGCGCAACAATTACAACCTGTTGCCAATGTGAGCAATCCGTTAAATATTACTGTTGGTAATCCAAACCTGAATCGTGAATTCAATCATCGTTTATATGCGAATTTCAATAATTACGATTTCAAAAGTAAAAGTGGATTTTTTGTATGGCTTTCAGCAACATTTACCAATGATAAAATTGTTCCGCTTTCTATCACAGATGAAAACAGAATTAGAACGACAACTTATACAAATGTCGATGGTGTAATTAGAACTAATGGCGGTGTTTCATACAGTAAAACCATCAAACGCGATAGTTCATCTGTTCGTTTCCGAGTTGGATTATACAATAATTACAACAAAGAATTCAACTTTAGTAATGGTGTGAAATTTTCAACCAAACGAAATGCATTAACACCAAGTGTACGAATGACGTATAATTACAGAGAAGTATTAGAAATAGAACCAAACTATTCAGTTTCGCTCAATTCAACTCAATATAGTTTAGATAACTTAAACAATGAAACATTCCAAAACCATAATGTTGGATTAAGAACAACTACTTTTTGGCCAAAAAATATTGTCTTCGGAAATGATTTACGATATACATATCAAAGTAATGTAGCACCAGGATTTAAGCGAGGTGCGCTATTTTGGAACATGAGTTTAGGTGTGAAAATTTTAAAAGACAAAGGAACCATAAAACTAACGGCGTACGATTTATTAGATCAAAACATCAACACACGTAGATCGGTAACAGCTGACTTTATTCAAGATTCACAAAGTACTGTATTACAACGCTACTTTATGTTAGGATTTACCTATAAAATTAATAAAGTTGGAGGAAAAAAAGGTGGTATGAAATTTATGTAAATCCATTTAAAAAGATATAACAAAGAGCTTTTGAAGATATTCAAGAGCTTTTTTTATGGAATAGAGTTTGTATATTAGTCAAGTAATGTAACCAAATTAAAATCACATTCGTCTAACAAAAAAATAGCAATGAAAAAATTACTAAAATCATATATATATGTCTTAATCTTACTTGTTTCTTGTATAAGTTTTGGACAAAACAAGAATTATAAATTAGAAACTACATACATGAATTGCATGTATGGAATATTTGAAGATGATGGTGTAAAACTTAAAGAACTTATTAAAAAAGCAGAGCAAAAACTTATTGAAGCAAAGCTATTAAAAGATACAAGTGGTAAAAGTTACATAGCTCTTTACAAGAATATTGAAAAAGCAATTAATGGAGAAGCTTTAAATTTAGGAATCAGCAATCATGTTATTGAAGGAATGAACAACAACAAAAAGATAAAAGAATATATGGGCTGTATGCAAGGAATAATGCAGTCTAAAAACTATGAAGGTTCAAAACTAAATCAATTTATAAAACTATCTTCTTCTGGAAGCAATAATACAAAAGTAACGGCTTTAGCAACCAAATTATTGACGGTTTTTGAAGCAAAAGATTTTGATCATGATTTCTACAAATATCTTACATTTTCTCTCATAGATAAATTCAATTCAAATATAAATTCATCAAAAGGTGAAAAAGAAAAACCATAGTTGTTAAATGAGAAAAAAATTCTTTATTTCTTTGGAAAACAACGCTATGAAAATGCAGCTTCCCAACAAAAAGAATTCGTATTAGTAAAAGATGCAGGACATTTTGATGTATACACAAAGGGCGGAAAAGACTATGGGAATAAATTGCTAAATTTTATAAATACGCAATTGTAGTAAAACCAATACTTCAAAATCAACTATTAACTTTGTATCTTTAAAAAAACAAATTGCACATGAAATTACGACACGTATTATATATCATTCCTATTATTCTTAACTCAATTTCTATTGCAACTGCTCAGTCAAACACCATTAACTTTGAAGATGAATACATGAAGTGTTACGATGACAATTTCACTGACAATGGAAAAGCACTGCGCGGATTTATACAGCAATCAGAAAAAGTGCTTTCAGATGCTAACATATTTAAAGGAATAAGTGGCAAAAGCTATCAATACTTTCTAAACAATAGTGGAAGATACACACGTATAAAATATGCCAAATTAGGATTTGTAAGTTTTATGTTAGGACAATTAGGTGAAGGCAATTTTGACATAAAAAAATTCAAAGCATGTACGGAAAACTTGAAAAAAAATGAAGCTTACAAAAGCTCGAAAATGTATCGTGTTGAAGAAATTTTAAAACAAATAGAAACTGCCGGAAATGTTCAAGATATTACAACTCAAATAGCAAAAGAATTAACACTTGTAGATTTAGAAAGCACATGCTACAGACTGCAAATTCTGAACTTTTTAGAACTTCACGGAAGCAAAAATTTAAAAAAGCCAAATGAAAATATAATGCTAAGCGAAACGGAACTAAAAGATGCATTGAAAATTCATATCAAAGCACAAGATGAAATTATCATACAAGACAAAATGGTTTCGTTTGGAGAATTACTTCAAGAAGTAAAAACATATGTGAAAAAAAATATGTCAAACACAATAATCGCTTTAAAGGTTGAAGAAAATATTTCAAAACAATTTATCACCGCCATAAAAAATCAAATAGGAACGGTTATCAATACATTTCGAGATGAACTTGCAATGAAAAAATACCAACGTTCATTTAATGAATTATCAAAAAATGAGCAAGAAGAAATTCAAAAAACCTACCCAGAAAAGATCGTGCAAACAAATTTTTGACAACTACAACGTTATAGTTGTTAAAATCAATTAGAGAGTTAGTGTACACCAAAAAAAGTACTTACTTTTAAAGGTACACAGTTTAATTATGCGCGCTTTTTCTCGATCAATACGACTCACATGTTTGATGCTATTAGCTTCCATAATCGCGTATGCGCAAAACACACCACCAACAATTACAACACAAGGCAATCAACAATATTGCGGTGATATGCCAATGAATATTGCAACAAGTGTATCCATTACCGATCCTGATCCTACGGACACAACATTGCCTGTTGTATACATTCAAATCTCAGAAGGATATGTCGATGGGCAAGATCAATTGTCGCTCACAGGAACGCATCCAAACATCACCGCTTTTTGGACGCCAGCTTTAGGACGATTGGCATTGGTTGGGCCTGCAACATTTGCAGAATATGAAGCCGCAATTGCAGCTGTTGTGTTCGAAACAACGCAAACAATATTCACAGAAGATAAATTTTTTTCCATCAATCTCGGAGATGCTAACTACTTACCATCTACAGGACATTACTATTTCTATGTACAAAACATAGGAATTTCATGGACGCAAGCACGCGATTTAGCGGCTACACAAACCTATTTTGGATTGCAAGGATATTTAGCAACACTAACAACAGAAGAAGAAGCCGAATTAGCAGGTTCGCAAAGTTCTGGAACAGGTTGGATTGGTGCTTCAGACGTAGATCAAGAAGGAACATGGGAATGGGTTACAGGACCAGAAGCTGGAACTGTATTTTGGATTGGAGAAGTCAACGGAACTCCACAAAATGGTGCATATACCTTTTGGAATTCTGGCGAACCGAACAACTTCGGAGAAGAACATTATGCGCACATTACTGATCCAAGTATCGGATTACTAGGTTCTTGGAACGATTTGCCAAATGTAGGTTCCACAGATCCAAACAATCCGTATCATCCGCAAGGATACATTATTGAATATGGAGGAATGCCTGGCGAACCAATGATTAACTTATCGGCAAGCACACAAATTGAAACACCAAAATCAACCATAACCGAAGGCGAAAGTTGTGATGAAGACACCATTATTTTAAGTGTTGATACAAATGCAGACAGTGTTTTATGGTTTGATTCAGAAACGGCAACTACGCCAATTCACAACGGAACAAATTATACGGTTACTGTCTCAGAAACTACTACTTTTTGGGTATTACCTGCATTTTCAGGATGTACAAGTGGCGCAAGAAGTCCAATAACGGCAACAATTTTCGGATTGCCAGAAACGGATGATATAGCCATTGTACAATGTGGTTCTACAAGCGGAACAACAGTATTCAATCTATTTGAATATTCACAAGAAGTTGCAGGAGGAATTTTAGCAGATCGTCAAGTTCGCTATTATGAAGATAGTGCACTTACGCAAGAAATAACAACAAACGCGTACACAAATCTATCAAACCCGCAAACGGTATATGCTACAGTAACAGATTTAATTTCGGGTTGTGTAAACACAGCAGTAGTAAGACTAGAAGTAAGTTCGAATGCTGTAAACAATGCAAATTTAAATGCTTGCGATTCTGAAGAAGAAGTCGGATTGGCGCCATTTGATCTAACTGTAGCTGATGTGCAAATTTTAGACGGTTTGCCTACAGGAACAACAGTTATCTATTATGAAACGCTTCAAGATGCATTATTACTAATGAATCCGTTAGGAACAAGTTTTACCAATACAGAAGCGTATTCACAAACAATATATGCACGTGTATCACGCAATGGTGAATGTTATGGAATTGGAGAAGTTATGCTAAATGTAATCAACTTGCCAAATATTCCAACTTCGGAAACAGAATACTATTGTGTAAATTTTACACCACAACTAATAACACTTCAAAGTGGTATAACAAGCAACTTTAATGAGTATACTTTTCTTTGGTCTACAGGAGAAACTACGCCTGAAATTCAAGTCAATTTATTAGGAAATTATACAGTAGAAGTTACTCGTATTGGCGGTTGTTCTAAAACAAATACAATTACGGTGCAACCTTCAAACATTGCAACAATAAATGCTATTGAAGTTGATGATATTTCGGATAACAATATCGTAACGGTATTAGTTTCTGGAGAAGGCGATTATGAATTTGCGTTAGACAATCCGAACGGAATCTATCAAGAATTAAACATATTTGAAAATGTTGGTGTAGGTTTTCATACGGTATACGTAAAAGATGTAAGAAATAATTGCGGAATTGTCAATGAAGATATTGCTGTCATTGGTTACCCAAGATTTTTCACACCAAATAACGATGGTGTAAATGATACATGGCAAATAAGAGGAATATCAGCCGCATTTCAATCAAAAACACAAGTCTACATTTACGATCGCTTTGGGAAACTACTCAGAATCTTAATCAACTCAGAAGACGCTTGGAACGGAACAAACAAAGGTGCAAAAATGCCATCAAGTGATTATTGGTTTTCTGTCAAACTAGAAGATGGAAGAACTTTCACAGGGCATTTTACTCTAAAAAGATAGGTTTTTAGAATTCAGTATTGAGATATGAGAAGTGAGAAATGATGAAAATCTTTTCACAAGTATTTCAATTTGGAACGTCCAACAATCTAAAAGCAAAGCAAAGCAAAGCAAATCTAAAATCGAAGTGAAGTCAAATACGGTTGGCTGAGTCTGTCGAAGCTACCAACTTCCTCCAGCACCGCCACCACTAAATCCACCGCCGCCGAAACCGCCGCCTCCAAAGCTTCCACCGCCGCCAAATCCGCCGCCGCTACTTCCAGAGCTGGAACCAGAACCAAATCCACCGCGACCCATATTACTCAAAATAATTATATCAAGTAAATCACTTCCCGTACTTCGTCGTCCACCACCATGGTTTCCGCCGCCGCCATTTCGTTTGTTGTTGGCTAAAATAGAGATCAGAACGATAAAAAAGATAATCAGAAAAATAATAACAGCACCAGGAATTTCTGAGCTATTTCCATTGCGTTTTTTATTGTTTTTAAACTCACCACTAAGCACTTCAATAATAGCATCAACTCCAGCGTTTAATCCGCCAGGATAATCACCACGTTTAAAGTATGGAATAATTCTATTGCGAACAATTTGTCCAGTAATTCCTGCGGTTAATTCGTTTTCGGCGCCATATCCTGGAGAAATCCATATTTTACGTTCCTCTTTTGCTAAAAGAATAATGACACCATTATCTTCTTTCTCCTGTCCAATTCCCCATTTATGCCCCCATTTTGGAGTTAACATACCAATACTTTCACCTTTGAGCGATTCAATAATAACAATCACAACTTGCGTGGAAGTACTATCAGCATAATTTGTGAGTTTAGATTCTAGAAAAGCTTTATTTGCACTTGGAAGTAACTTTGGGTAATCGTATACAAATTTTTGATCTTTATCATTGGGTTTGTCAGGAATTTTATATTGTGCATGTGCAATATTCAAGAAAAATATTCCTAAAATAAAAAAGATTGATTTCAAATATGTCTTAGAAATAGTGTGCATTAGCCTTTAGAGATTTCGTTTGATAGTTCGTCTTCATCTGTATCAACATCCCAAGGGAAATGCTTCTGTAATTCAAGTCCAGCCTGTAATACGCCTTCAATAAGTCCTTGTTTAAAATTTCCTTGCGAAAAGTGGCTGTGCATAATATCACGAGTTGCATCCCAAAAATTTGAAGGAACAACGTTGTTTATGCCTTTATCACCATAAATAACGAACGATTTATCATCTACAGCAACATAGATGAGCACACCATTTTGCAATCGTGTATTGTCCATCTTAAGCAAGTGAAATACTTCCAAAGCACGATCAAAATGATCCGCATCTGTGTGTTTTTCAATGTGTATTCTGATCTCGCCAGAAGTACTTCGCTCTGCTTTTCTGATGGCAGCTATGATTTCCTGCTCTTCTTGAACAGAAAGGAAATCTTCAACTTTAGACATATGTTGTTATAAGGTATATTTTATTGAAAATCAAAACTTGTGTCTGGAGCTTCTTCAGAACCTGGTTTTGCTTTAAAGCGTGCCATTTCACTAAATCCGAACATACCTGCAAACATATTGTTTGGGAATGTTTTTATGTTTTTATTGAAATCATTTGCGGCATCATTAAAACGATTTCTTGCGGTACGAACTGAGTTTTCAGTACTTGCGAGTTCGTCTTGTAATTTTAAGAAATTTTCGTTTGCTTTTAACTCAGGATACCGTTCTACGGTTACTAATAAGCGTGATAAAGCGCCTGATAGTCCTGATTGTGCTTGTTGAAATTTCGCCATATTTTCTGGCGTTAAATCATCTACATTAATTTGTGTTTTTGTTGCTTCTGATCGGGCTTTAATAACAGCTTCAAGTGTCGTACGCTCAAAATCTGCGGCACCTTTTACGGTTTTCACCAAACTTCCAATCAAATCACTTCTACGTTGGTATTCACTCTCTACATTAGACCAAGCCGTTTTTGCATCTTCATTTAGCACAACCATTCCATTGTACTTTGTGTATGCTAAAATTCCAATGATAGCAATTACGACTATGATAATTATTGTCTTTTTACTCATAATTATTCGGGATTATTTATTAGTATAGTATTGTATTTGGTTCAAACGTTACAGATTGTCCTTGATTTTTACAAGTTCAGCTCTAATATGTTGTAATTTACGAATAATATCAAAATTGGAAAGTGTTTTTTTCTTTTCCTCTTTTAAATGAACTTTTGCACCTTCAAGTGTGAAGCCGCGTTCTTTTACCAAGTGGTAGATAAGTTCTAAGTTTTTGATGTCTTGCGGCGTAAATTTTCGATTTCCTTTTGCATTCTTTTTAGGTTGAATTACATCAAATTCTTTTTCCCAAAAGCGAATCAAAGAAGTGTTTACGTCAAAAGCCTTGGCAACTTCGCCAATACTGTAGTATAATTTTTCTGGTAAATCAATGTGCATTAGTCGAGCGATTGATTTTGTTTAGCGGCGTTTAATAATAATTCTTCAAATTCTTTTGCAGATAAGTTTCCGTAATAGAAGTTAATTGGATTTATTTTATCACCATTTTTGCGAATTTCATAATGTAAATGCGGCGCTTGCGATCGTCCTGTGCTTCCCACAAAACCAATTAAATCACCACGTTTTACTTTTTTTCCTTTGCGCACATTGTATTTGCTCATATGTGCATACAATGATACATAACCATACCCGTGATCAATACGAATATGCTTTCCAAAACCAGAAGCCGAATTGTCTGCACGTATCACAACACCATCACCAGAAGCGTATATTGGTGTTCCTTTTGGCGCAGTAAAATCCATTCCCCAATGCATCTTTCTTGCTTTTGTAAACGGATCATTTCGGAATCCGTAACCAGAAGCCATACGTGTTAAATCTTCATTATTAACAGGTTGAATAGCTGGAATAGAGGAAAGAAATTCTTCTTTATCTTCTGCTAATTTTGCAATTTCATCTAACGATTTAGACTGCACTACCAATTGTTTTTGTAAAATCTCTAAACGCTTAGTAGTTTCAACAATTAAATCTGAATTTTCATAATTATACAAGGCTTCATATCTATTCACACCACCAAAACCAGCTTTTCGTTGTTCTTCTGGAATTGGATTCGCTTCAAAATATAATCTGTAAATATTATTATCTCTTTCTTCTATATTGGCAAGTACTGCTTCAGCGTGTGCAACTTTTTTATTTAGCAAATCATATTGGAATTTCATATTTGCCAATTCGCGCTGCAACACCTTTTCTTTCGGTGTCTCCAAAGCTGTATTAAAGATGATTGTTAAGAGTAAAAACGAACATAAAACAACCGATGTTATAAACAAAATGACATACCCAATTTTGCGTCCACGCTTGCTTTCAATCTTTCGATATGAGAGTGTTTCTGAATCGTAATAATATTTTACCTTACTCATTCCTTAAATTATACTATTTTTGCACAGATTATTCATGAAATAATTTTTCTGAATAATTTGTAAAACGAACAAATATAGCTATTGTTTTACAGTTTTGCAGTTTTTTAAAGTAGGTTAAGATAAATTTAAGAATGATTCACGAATTATCTTACACAGTAATTATAAGCGTATAACACATGAAACGAACATGTTAAAAATGCTATTGTTTAAAGGAATGATGAATAGCAAGCAACATATAATCGTAAAAAAATAATACATATAAAGACATGAAATCTCAGGATATTAGAGCTAAGTTTTTGGATTTTTATAAGTCTAAAACACATCAAATTGTGCCTTCTGCGCCAATGGTTATGAAAAATGATCCAACTTTGATGTTTATCAACTCTGGAATGGCACCTTTTAAAGAATATTTCTTAGGAAACGGAACGCCAAAAAGCAATCGTATTGCTGATACGCAAAAATGTTTGCGTGTAAGTGGAAAACATAACGACTTGGAAGAAGTTGGGTATGACACGTATCATCATACGATGTTTGAAATGCTTGGAAACTGGAGTTTTGGCGACTATTTTAAAAAAGAAGCCATTACGTGGGCTTGGGAATTATTAACGGAAGTGTACGGAATAGACAAAGATATTTTATACGTTACCGTTTTTGAAGGAAGTGATGAAGATGGTTTAAAACTAGATCAAGAAGCATACGATTTATGGAAAGAAATTGTTCCAGAAGATCGCATCTTGATGGGAAATAAAAAAGATAATTTCTGGGAAATGGGAAGTCAAGGACCTTGTGGACCTTGCTCTGAAATTCATGTAGATATTCGTTCGGACGAAGAAAAAGCAAAAATTCCTGGTGCCGATTTGGTCAATATGGATCATCCACACGTGGTGGAAATTTGGAACTTAGTATTCATGCAATACAACAGAAAAGCAGATAAATCTTTAGAGAAATTGTCTGCAAATCATGTTGATACAGGAATGGGATTTGAGCGTTTGTGTATGGTGTTACAAAATGTAAAATCGAACTATGATACAGATGTTTTTACACCAATTATTCGTGAAATTGAAGCAATTACGAATGCGAAATATGGAAAAGATGAAAAAGCAGATATTGCCATTCGTGTCATTGCAGATCATGTGCGTGCGGTATCATTCTCTATTGCTGACGGACAGTTGCCAAGTAACAATACTGCTGGGTATGTAATTCGTCGAATTTTGCGTAGAGCCATTCGTTACGGATTTACATTTTTAAACAAAAAAGAACCATTTATTTACCGTTTGGTAGATGTATTGAATGAAAAAATGGGGAAAGCATTTCCTGAATTGAAAGAGCAAAAACAATTGATTCAAAACGTAATCAAAGAAGAAGAAAATTCATTCTTACGTACGCTAGATCAAGGATTAGTATTGCTCGATCGTGTTATTGAAGATGCTACTGGCAAAGAAGTTTCTGGCGCTAAAGTATTCGAATTAAAAGATACTTATGGTTTTCCAGAAGATTTAACAGAGTTAATTCTGCGTGAGCGCGATTTATCATACAACAAAAAAGAATTCGAAAAATTACTTGAAGATCAAAAAGGAAAAGGTCGTGAAGCTACGGCAATTCAAGCAGATGATTGGGTCGTTTTATTAGAAGATGAAGACGAAGAATTTGTTGGGTACGATACGCTTGAAACAGATGTAAAATTAACGCGTTATCGAAAAATTGAAACTAAAAAAGAAGGTATTCAATATCAACTAGTATTTAATATTACACCATTTTATCCAGAAGGTGGAGGACAAGTTGGCGACAAAGGATATTTGGAAGTTCCAAATGGTGATGTTGTCTATATTTTAGATACCAAAAAAGAAAACAATTTAATCATTCACATTGCTAAAAATTTACCAAAACATGTACACGAAACGTTGCGCGCGGTGGTAGACAAAAAGCAACGTGAACGCACGGCGGCAAATCATACAGCAACACATTTATTACACCAAGCATTGCGTGAAATATTAGGAACGCATGTAGAACAAAAAGGTTCGGCGGTACATTCAAAATATTTGCGTTTCGATTTTTCGCATTTTTCAAAACTAACTACTGAAGAATTACGAGATATAGAAAACTTTGTAAATGCCAGAATAGAAGGAAAGCTTCCGCTAGAAGAAAAACGAAACAGACCTGTTGCTGCAGCAATGGCAGATGGCGCAATGGCGTTATTTGGTGAAAAATACGGAGATACGGTTCGTTCAATTCGTTTTGGAAAATCTATTGAATTATGTGGAGGAACGCACGTTGAAAATACAGGCGACATTTGGCATTTCAAAATAAAATCGGAAGGTGCTGTTGCGGCAGGAATTAGAAGAATAGAAGCAATTACATCTGATGCGACAAAAGAATTCTATTTTGAAAATAACAGAGCGTATTACGAAATCAAAGACGTTTTAAACAATCCGAAAGATGCCGTAAAAGCCGTAAACGATTTAAAAGATGACAATGCTAAATTGCGCAAGCAAATAGAAATTTTATTAAAAGACAAAGCGAAAAATCTAAAAGGAGATTTAAAAAGTCAATTGGAAGAAATTAATGGTGTAAACTTTTTAGCAACCAAAATTGATTTAGATCAAAACGGAATCAAAAACTTAGCATTTGAACTTGGAGGTGAAGTAAATAACCTATTTTTATTCTTTGCTACCGCGAATGAAAACAAAGTAATGTTAACTTGCTACATTTCGAAAGAATTAGTAGCAGAACGCGGATATGATGCAGGAAAAGTAGTTCGAGAACTAGGAAAACTAATTCACGGCGGCGGTGGCGGACAACCATTTTTTGCAACTGCTGGTGGTAAAAACCCTGGCGGAATTCCGAAAGCAATTGAGCGCGTAAAGGAATATGTAAAATAACATATAACAAGTTATAAATAGCTTTTTAAAATGAGCCATAATACCATAGTTGATAGTAACTAAAAGGAGTATTGGTGAGTTTTTATCAAACAAAATTAATTCAATAAAAACAAACAAATGAAAAACGTTTATTTTATCATTTTAGTGTTTCTTTTTTCCATACCAGCTTTAGCACAAGAAACGGAAAAGGAAGACACACCAAAAGAAGTTTCTGTATTATGCACAATGCCTGGAAAAGACAAAGCACAATGGATAGCACTTAAAGTACCAACACCTGGAGAAGTTGCTGACTTTCAAGATAAACTGATCTATCTTGAGTTATTAGAAAAAACAGATGTAACCGAAAGAGGTGTTTTTAATAGAGCTACAAGTGATGCCATCTTAAAAATGGAAAGTGCTAGAGGTGTAAAATACAATACAAAAGAATTGACAGGAATTACACAAGGAATGAAAAATCGACTTATTGTAGCTTATTACACTGCTAAAAGAGCAAGAGAAGGAAAGCAATAAATCTATGATATTGCAAACCAACATTTCGTTCAAAAAAGAACCGTATAACCCAATAACATACGATGCAAACGTATGTTTATTGGGTTCTTGCTTTTCTGAACATATGGGCAAAAAGTTGTCTTATTACAAATTTAATACGTTTCAAAATCCAGTTGGAATTCTATTTCATCCAAAAGCGATTGAAAACTTAATTCTGAAAGCCATCAATCAAGATGAATTTACAGAAGACGATATTTTTTACGCAAACGAACGTTGGCATTGTTTTGAAGCACATTCCGCGTTGAGTACTATTGATAAAGATGTTTTGCTGTCAAATTTAAACACGGCTCTAAAAGAAACATTTAAAACACTACATGAAGCATCTCACATCATCATCACTTTAGGAACGGCTTGGACGTACAGATATATTGAAACGGATACGATTGTTGCCAATTGTCATAAAATACCACAAAAGAAGTTTTTAAAAGAATTACTTTCGGTAGACGACATCACAGCAAGTGTTGAAAACTGTGTTGCATTGTTAAAGAGCATCAACCCGAAAATCACTACAATTTTTACCGTTTCGCCTGTGCGACATTTAAAAGATGGTTTTATAGAAAATCAACGAAGTAAAGCACACTTATTAGCAGGAATTCATCAAGTTGTAACTGCCAGACATCAAATTCATTACTTTCCTTCCTATGAAATTATGATGGACGAATTGCGCGATTATCGTTTCTATACAGAAGATATGATACATCCAAATGTATTAGCGATTCAGTACATCTGGGAAAAATTTTCACATGCTTGGATTTCTCACGAAAGTGAAACAACCATGAAAACAATTGAAAATATTCAAAAAGGATTGGCGCACAAACCATTCAATCCAAACGCACAACAACATCAAGATTTTTTAGCAAAACTTCAGGTTAAAATAACGCAGTTGCAAGTGCGATTTCCTAAAATTATATTTTAAAAAACACAAACAAATTTAATATAATGTATTGAAAGTAAGGTGTTACCGTAGCTATTTTTTAGTTATGTCTTGTATATTGAGATATAGTTTAATTAAAAATAAAGTTATGAAAAGAAGAAAGGTGAAAAGTCTACAACTACGAAAAAAGTCGATTTCCAACTTGAAAACAGCTCGGGTAATTGGTGCAAATAGAACCACTACGGAAGATTCAAGAATTATCTGTCGTGATTCTTTGTTCCCGACAACATGTAATGAAACGTACAGTGAATATTTTTGTTAATCACCTACGTACATGTGCTAAAACGAGCTTAGGTTCGTTTTTTTTATACCTTATTTTAAGGTGTACTACAGGTTTGTGTCCCGAAATTTTTTCTACAAAAATCATAGAAATAAACTTATAATTTTTATCTGATATTTTATAAAGCGTCACTACACTCTCTTTTTTTATCGTTTCTATTAGAGTTAATTGCGATTGATTAACCTTTAAAACAGAATCATGAAAAAACAAAAT
Organism: Kordia sp.; assembly: GCF_965283645.1. Taxonomy (GTDB): domain Bacteria; phylum Bacteroidota; class Bacteroidia; order Flavobacteriales; family Flavobacteriaceae; genus Kordia. The sequence goes on from NZ_CBDIPG010000001.1 coordinate 4,137,431, forward strand.
TTCGAAAAATTAGAATTAAAAAAGACTGTCATCTATCAGCTCATAGGAGGCGTCACAGACCCGAATGATGATCCAATTTATGATCAAAAAGTAGGTGTTGACTATGTGACTTGTAGGTCACCTTGTCAAGGAGGAACAGGTAGCTGTCGTGTTCCTTAGTATAACTATTTCTAAAAGTGAATGTTAGTTCATTTTTCTTATTTAAAATAATGGGTAATTAACTCTTGATTTTACCCTATAGTATATATCCTAAAAATATATTTAATATGAAAAAACAATATTTAAAAAATTTAGCATTAAACAAGAAATCAATTTCTAAGCTTACTGCATTAGATAGCGTAGTAGGTGGAAATCCAAACGATGATTACTATCAGAACACTATATTAATTTGCTACAAAACAAAACCTTTTCAGGGAGGAAACCTTTGTTATAAAACGATGAATGAATGTTGGCATACAGAAGTTCAAGGATGTGGTGTTCCAAACACATATCAAGTAGATCCGGATACGGTTGCTCTTTGTTAATCGTTAGCATAAAATACATTTAGTAAAAACGAACTTCGGTTCAGTCATGGTCGAAAGAAATTCCGACTATGACTGACTTCGGTTCGTTTTTTTGTGTAAAAACTGTTATATATTTAGTGTATGAAAATAAAATTTACAAGAGTTCTATATTATCTAGGAATGTTTGCATTAATTATTGGATATTTCTTCAGGATCCAGCATTGGCCGTATGGCACAGAAATCATATATAGCGGACTTGGAATCGTGATCTTCTCAGGAATTATCTCAGCAATTCAATATCAAAAACAAAACAAATAGAAACATAGTTTTATCACACTTATCCAATCAATGCAATACCATCCGCAATCAATTCTGCGATTTCAGGACGCACTTCTTGTAAATGTTGTAAACGAGTTTGAATGTTTTTGTGTAGATCTTCGCTATTTTTTGTCAATTCGTACAATTCAATCAACAATAACCAATCTTTTGAATGATTCTTGGTAAGCTTTTCAAAAACGACGTTCAATGAAATAGCTGTATCTTTTCCTGTTCTAAAATCGCGAACTTTCGCATACAAAACTTCCAAATCTTGATTTTCTTTAGAAATAGCAATTTTAACAGTTTGCGTGTTCGAAATAAAATGAGTTGTATCAAACGATCGGTAATCAGCCGCGCCAGCATATGCAGAAACAATCTTTTTACCCAACGCTAAATCAAACGTTCCGTATTCAGGTTTAAACAATACTTCATCTTTATATGTAACAGTGCAATCGGTAAATTGAATTAAAATCAATTTTCCGTTAATATTTCGAATTCCGGTAACATTTAAACCTTCTACTTTAATGCCACTTTCATATTCAAAAGCAATGCGTTCGCCATCGTAAAAATTATACGCTTTCAAATCTCGTGGACTCATATCTTCAATCGCCAAATTAATTCCTTTCAATTTTCCTAAAGGAGAACTAAAACCATGCGGATGTGTCAACACGCCATGCCCAATTAATTCCTTCTCACGATTTGACAAAGCTGTTGGTCCTTCTGTTCTAAAAAACACAACTTCATTATCTTCATTCGTAATCATTTCTGTGAAAACTCCTGAAACTTGCAGCCCTGTACTCAATTCAATTGTTCCAATCTTTTTAGATTCAATCAACTTTCGCAAACCTCTAAAACCACCTTTTCGCAATGCCATGGTGGTTGTAAATTCTTCCAAAACCTGCATCAAATATGAAAAATCAGGTGTAACATACAATTGTGGTTGTGGTTTGGTAATATCAAACTCTTGATAAGCGGCATCAACGGAATACGGAATTTTTTTTACTTCAATTGTCATGCACCATTTGCTTTCACCAATAGAAGAAAGCAACCCTGCGCCATAAATTTTTGGGTCATTTACATCACCAATCAAACCATATTCAACTGTCCACCAATGTAGATTTCGAACCATTGCCATTTCGGACAATTCTACTTTCTTAGCTTGCAATTCGTTTACACGTGCTTCAGCGGTTTCAATTTCAATTTCTGTACTTCCTGGTGCTTCCTTCACGATAGAAAGTTTCCGAACAGCTTCATACATATCATTATCATGCGCAGACAAAATTGCTTTGGCGCCAATTTCTCCAAAACGACGTAAATACTCAGCATAATCAGGATTTGCAATAATAGGAGCATGCCCAGCCGCTTCATGTATAATATCAGGAGCTGGTGTATATGAAATATGTTCCAACTGACGAATATCACTTGCAATAACCAATACTTTATATGCTTGAAACTCCATAAATGCATTAGGCGGAATAAATCCGTCAACAGCAACTGCCGCCCAACCGATTTCTTTCAAAATACGATTCATACCATACATACTTGGAATTTCATCGATAGAAATCCCCGTTTTCTGTAAACCATCCAAATATGAATCATGTGCAACTGTACTTAAATATGAAACACTCTTTCGCATTACATAACGCCAAACTGCTTGATTTATAGCGGTATAATCGTTATAATTCTGTGGTTTAATGTATTGTTGCAAATGTGGTGGAAGTCTATCCAACAAAGGATTTGTTTCAATATGCTGATTCATGGAGTAATTTTTCACAAAGCTATTAAAATAACTCATAATAATTGCGCTTAAAATTGTGATGTATAAACAGGTAAAATCAAATCTCTTATCTTAGCAAAAAAGTACTATGCGATTTCCCATATTCTCAACTTTCATTTCGCTTTTTCGTGGTGCTAAACCGTTGTTGTCAAAAAATGTGATGCCTTTTTTAAAAAATGATTCCTTTAATCATTTTAAAATAAATAGCTTTCTTGATAAAATTTACATCTACGATTATTATTTTGAGATTGATCACGAGCCAGAAAATTTCCTGTTATATAATGATCGTTTCAATGAAAAAGTAAAAACTATCAAGACGCTTGTTTACAAACTATCTGAGCATACTTCCGAAAAGAAAATCATTGGCAAAAGAACGGATGAGTACAATGAAGAAAAATTATTAATAAAAAGAAAAGATGCGGCTACTAATAGTCAAAAAGAGTATTGCTACACCTACAATCAAAAAAAGCAATTGACAGAAGTATATGAAAAAAAAGTATTTGATAACAATGATGAGGTTAAAGAAAAATTCATTGAAATTAAGTATAAAAAAAGTGTAATAAAAATGTATGAGAAATTTGAAAAAGAACATCTTTTTAAGCGATTAATGACGTATTACATTAAAAATGGATTAGTTGTGAGATCAGAAGATAATTTACAAATGTTCAATGCTTACAATACCACAAACAGTATAGTTTATAAAAAAAATGGTTATAAAATAAAAAACTCAATTGCTAGATCAGTATATTTTAGAACGCTAAAACATGATGCATCGGAAAGGGAAATAGAAGTACGATACGAAAAAGATGAACTTGAATATACGAGAATTTTATACAAATACAACGCAAACAATGATATTACAGGAGTAAAAGTACTTTCGTTGGAAGAAGATGGAATATACTTTAAAGAACCTAAATTGGCATTCGAATATGTCATAAATTACGAATATGATGCATATGGAAACTGGATATCTATGCGTTATGATAGACTAAATGAAGACAGAAAATTCTTATTCCTAAGAACTATAAGTTATTACTAGAAATATGACACAAAAAACTGAAACTCGAAAAGAAGAAATTGTACGTATTGCTGAAATGCTTTTCAAAAAAAAAGGATACAGCGCGGTAACCATGCGCGACATTGCACAAGCAATGGGAATTAAAGCGGCAAGCTTATACAACCATATCCAATCCAAACAACAAATACTATCTGAAATCATCATTGCTATTGGTGAAGAATTTACACAAGGAATGGCAAAAATTGTTACAGCCGAACTCTCAAGTATTCAAAAACTAGAACAAATCATAGGCTTGCATGTTCACATCACCATGAAAAATCCTTCCAGAATGGCAACTATGAACAACGATTGGATGCATCTTGAAGAAAAGATTGAATACTACCTAACATTACGAAGAAACTACGAAGAAAGCTTCCGTCAAATCTTAAAAATAGGAATCACAAAAGGTGAACTAAAAGAAGTGAATCCTGAAATCATACTATTCTCTATCATATCTACATTACGCTCTCTATATCTATGGATTCCAAAAAAGGAAGATATTGACAAACAAAATTTAATATCGTCATTAAGTAACGTATTGCTAAAAGGTGTAACGCTATGAAATACTGAAATTTATAAAAACACACACGAGTAAATTGCATTAAGAATACTGAGATTTTATGCAATATAATTCGTAAGTTTGTAGTACAAATCTTAAAAACCTACAACAATGAGAAAAGAATCAATGAGCAAAATTAGATTTAAAAAGAGAAAAATCTCAAATCTTAACCAAATTAAAGCTGGCGGACCACCACCGCCACCAGGAAGCAATTCTTGTGTACAAGAAATAACATGTGTAAGCTGTGAAGAGGCAAACATGTAATTGAATAAAAAGTCCTTATCGAATACTAAAAAGAGCGCAAATTGCGCTCTTTTTTACATATAAGCATTTGATTCATAATATTTAACATAACTTTAGTTGCAAGTCAAACTAACAATCGTTAGTTTTGTGTAAACAACTAAAAAAGTACATGGCAAAGTTTCATGAAATCGAAGTAGCTGAAGTATATAAAGAAACTTCAGACTGTACAGTAATCGCATTCAATATTCCTGAAAATATTCAGGAAGAATTCAAATATACACAAGGACAATACCTTACAGTTCGTAAAATGATCAACGACGAAGACATTCGCAGGTCATATTCACTCTGTTCAAGTCCTGTAGACAATCAATGGAAAGTTGCCGTAAAGCAAATTCCAGGCGGTATATTCTCAACCTATGCAAACACAGAATTAAAAGCAGGTGACAAGCTTGATTTAATGACGCCAGCAGGGCATTTCTATGTGGAAGTTGATCCAAGTGGAAAGAAAAACTACATTGCGTTTGCCGCAGGAAGCGGAATTACGCCAATGCTTTCCATCATAAAAACACACTTAGAACTTGAGCCACAAAGCACATTCAAGCTATTCTATTTGAATCGCACCGTAAAATCTATTATCTTTAAAGAAGAAATAGAACAACTGAAAAACAAATACTTACAGCGTTTCAATATCTTTTATTTTCTAACGAAAGAACAACGTGACATCGAATTTTTAAATGGACGATTCACACCAGAAAAAATTCAAACACTCACAAAAACGTTCATCGATATTACTGATACTGCCGATTGCTTTATTTGCGGACCAGAAGACATGATTTTTCTAATCAGAGACGAATTGGAAGCCGCAGGATTGCCAAAAGAAAACATTCACTACGAATTATTCTTCTCAGGCGACAATAAAGCATCAAACGCACACATCGCAGAAATATTAGAGCAAAAAGTAGACGGAACAGATGTAACAATTGTTGATGGTGGAAAAGAATTTCATTTCATCATGGAAGATGAATATGATAACATCTTAGACGGTGCATTAGCCGCAGGAGCCGACTTACCATTTGCCTGTAAAGGTGGCGTGTGTAGCACCTGCAAATGTAGAGTTGTAGAAGGTTCTGTAGAAATGAAAATCAACTACGCATTAGTAGAGTCAGAACTCGCGAGCGGATTGGTACTATCATGCCAAGCCGTTCCAACTACAGAAAAAGTTATTGTAGACTTTGATGTGTAGACAACTAATTTGGGCGTTACCCTTTGGGGGCAGGCTTTCGGTAGTCGCTTTTTGAAAACTGTCATTCCTGCGTAGGCAGGAATCCATTTCTCAAAAGAGCTCCAACAAAACCTCAATCCTTAACGTTGAAGTTCCTGACAAATCGGGAATCTCACGAAAGTGGAAACCAAAAAAAGTAGTAAAAGTGTCACATCAAGCGCAGTCGAGATGCCTTGTCAAAACAAGATGACTCAAATGCTTAAAAGTGATTAAGAAAAAAAGAAAAAGAAAAGAAAAGTAAAGTCTAAGTGAAAACTTCAAAAATTTACACCTAGCATCTTTAATTTAAAATTTAGAACTATGAGTGAAGCACAATTAAAGAATTTGGAAGAAATATTTGAGCAACGCATTGCAAATGACGAAAAGATTGAGCCAAAAGATTGGATGCCTGAAAAATACAGGAAAACTCACATCAGACAAATATCGCAACATGCGCATTCTGAAATTGTAGGAATGTTGCCAGAAGGAAACTGGATTACCAGAGCACCTTCATTACGTAGAAAAGTAGCCTTATTGGCAAAAGTACAAGATGAAGCTGGTCACGGATTATACTTATACAGCGCATGTGAAACCTTAGGAATCTCTCGCAACGAACTATACGACCAACTACACTCTGGAAAAGCAAAATACTCAAGTATTTTTAACTATCCAACGGTAACTTGGGCAGATATGGGTGCAATTGGTTGGTTGGTAGATGGTGCGGCAATCATCAATCAAGTACCATTATGCAACACTTCATACGGACCATATGCACGCGCAATGATTCGTGTATGTAAAGAAGAAAGCTTTCACCAACGTCAAGGATATGAAATCATGCTAAGTTTATGTAACGGAACGCCAGAACAAAAAGAAATGGCGCAAGATGCATTAAACCGCTGGTGGTGGCCATCACTAATGATGCTTGGGCCAACGGATGCAGAATCTGTGCATACAGAACAATCAATGAAATGGAAACTAAAACGTAAAACAAACGACGAATTACGCCAACAATTCATTGATCAGACGGTTCCACAAGCCGATATCTTAGGAATCACAGTTCCAGATCCAGACTTAAAATGGAATGAAGAAACTGGTCATTACGACTTCGGAGAAATCGATTGGGATGAATTTTGGCAAGTTGTAAAAGGACACGGACCTTGTAACAAAGAACGTATGAACGCACGTGTTGGCGCTTGGGAAGAAGGCGCTTGGGTGCGTGATGCGGCTATGAGTTACGCAGAAAAACAACAAAACAAAAAAGAAAATGCAGCGAAAGCTGTGTAGCTCTATTTATTGTTCCTGCGAAGACAGGAACCTAGGTGTATTTTAAATTTTTACTCAGATAGGAATCTAAAATACAAATAGTACAATACTAACTAAAAAGATACCCACTTTAGTGGGCAATAAATATGGAAAAAAAATGGCCCCTTTGGGAAATATTCGTCAGAAGTAAAAACGGATTAGAACACAGACACTTTGGAAGTCTTCATGCGGCAGATGCAGACATGGCGTTGGAAAATGCAAGAGACGTGTACACACGCAGAAGCGAAGGTGTAAGTATTTGGGTTGTAGAATCTAAAAACATTACAGCTTCAAATCCTGAAAACAACGGAGAATTGTTTGAACCGGCACACGATAAAATATATCGTCACCCAACGTTCTATACATTACCTGACGAAATAAAGCATATGTGATGCGAAGTGTACTTTGAAGTTTAACAACAAAATATTCCCGTTTTCACGGGAAATAAATATGAAAACAAATCTATACAACTACATACTAGAGTTGGCCGACAATTGCTTAATAGCTGGTCAACGATTAGGAGAATTATGTGGACACGGACCAAGTCTTGAAACAGACATTGCATGTACAAATATTTCACTAGATTTATTTGGACAAACGCGAAGCTATTTTCAATATGCGGCAGATATTAAAGGAGAAAACGCAACAGAAGATAGTATTGCATTCTTACGAAATGAACGCGAATACAAAAATGTATTGCTAGTAGAACAGCCAAATCGTGATTTTGCATATACAATTGCAAGACAATATTTATTTGATGTATATCATTTATTATTGCTTGAAAAATTGCAATTCAGTCAAGATATCACACTAAGCGCAATTGCGAAGAAATCAATCAAAGAAGTATCATATCACGTGCGTTTTACAGGTGATTGGGTCAAGCGTTTAGGTGACGGAACTGAAATTAGTCATGAAAAAATACAAACTGCTATTGACGGACTTTGGACCTATACCAACGAATTATTTGAAGTTACGGAAGAAGCAAAAACAGTGTCTGAAGAAGGAATTGGCGTAGATGTTTCTACACTAAAAGATGCATACTACGAAAAAGTAACTTCACTATTACAAGAAGCAACAATTCAAATTCCAGAATCGAAATACTTTCAAAAAGGAGGAAAATCAGGAATTCATACAGAACATATGGGATACTTGCTTTCTGATATGCAATACATGCAAAGAGCGTATCCAAATATGAAGTGGTAATATTTTTAAATTATCAAAAATATTACCACTTCATAGTGAACTTGATTCAAGATCTCATCAATATTAATTATGATTGCAACCAATCAACATATAGACAAAGCACTCATTCCAATCTTGGAAAAAGTATCGGATCCAGAAATTCCTGTACTATCCATTATGGATATGGGCGTTGTGCGTTCGGCAACTGTTATTAATGGAGTTGTAGAAGTAAATATTACACCAACATATTCAGGCTGTCCGGCTATGGATGTCATTGGTGATGATATTTCAAAAGCGCTCAAAGAAAATGGGTATGAATCTAAAGTAAAGTTAGTTTTAGTGCCAGCTTGGACAACGGATTGGATAACGGAACGCGGACGAAATGCACTTCGTGAATACGGAATTGCACCACCACTTAATGCTGATGCAGACAAAGAAGCATTATTGGGAGATAAGCGTATTGTAAAATGTACCAATTGCAATTCATCCAATACAAAACTAGTGAGTCAATTTGGTTCCACAGCTTGCAAAGCATTATTCAAATGCGAGGACTGTTTAGAACCGTTTGATTACTTTAAATGCTTGAAATAAATGATAATTCCCGAGCAATCGGGAATCTCTATATAATAATAGTAACAAGAAAAACATGAGTAACCAATCAATTACTACAACTCTTAAAAATAACGTAGCATATATAACGCTCAACCGCCCAGAAGTATTCAACAGTTTCAATCGTGAAATGGCATTGCGATTACAAGATACGCTAGATCAATGTGAGCAAAATGATGAAGTAAGAGCGATTGTACTAACAGGTGAAGGAAAAGCATTCTGTGCAGGACAAGACTTAAAAGAAGTTACACATCCAGAACTCAATCCAGGATTCAAAAAAATACTAGAAGAACATTACAATCCAATTATCAAGCGAATCCGAAATATTGAAAAACCAATTATTGGAGCAGTAAATGGAGTAGCGGCAGGCGCAGGCGCAAACATTGCATTGGCATGTGATATTGTAGTAGCACATGAAAAAGTAAGCTTTATTCAAGCATTTAGTAAAATCGGATTAATTCCAGACAGTGCAGGAACATTCTTTTTACCACGATTAATCGGGTTTCAAAAAGCAACGGCATTAATGATGTTAGGAGACAAAGTTGGTGCTGTAGAAGCAGAAAAACTTGGAATGTTGTATAAAATACTACCACTAGAAACCTTCAAGGAAGATGTAACAGCGCTGGCCGAAAAACTAGCAAAAATGCCAACGAAAGCATTAGGTTTAACGAAGAAAGTATTAAATCAATCACTTTCAAATGATTTAGAATCACAACTTGCGTTAGAATCAAAACACCAAATAGAAGCAAGTGAATCAGAAGATTACCGTGAAGGTGTAGCTTCGTTTGTTGAAAAACGAGTGCCTAATTTTAAAGGAAAATAAGTATCAAACCAGAAAATCTAAAACTTTAAATATTAAATGTAAAAGGTGAATAAATCAGCATTTAACATTTATAATTTAACATTTATAATTTATGATTAAAAACGTTGGAATAATAGGTTCAGGAACTATGGGAAGCGGAATTGCGCAAGTTGCCGCAACTGCTGGATGCATAGTAAAACTATACGACACAAAACAAGTCGCTTTAGACAAAAGTAAAGCCGCTTTAGAAAAAATATTAAATCGATTGGTCGAAAAAGGACGAATTGATACCGCAGAAAAAGAACGCATTCAAGGAAACATAATCTATGTAAATGCGCTCAAAGACTTAGGTGATTCAGACTTAACAATTGAAGCAATCATTGAAAATCTCGATATCAAACAAAAAGTATTTGTTGAGTTAGAAACCTATCTTTCTGATGATGCAATCATTGCTTCAAACACGTCTTCTTTATCAATTGCTTCCATCGCTTCTGCGTTGAAGAATCCAGCACGTTGTATTGGAATTCACTTTTTCAATCCAGCACCTTTAATGAAACTTGTTGAGGTAATTCCTGCGATTCAAACCTCAAAAGAAGTCTTAGACAAAACAATCAAAACTATTGGCGATTGGAAAAAAGTAGTCGCTGTGGCGAAAGATACACCTGGTTTCATCGTAAATCGAGTGGCACGACCTTTCTATGGAGAATCATTGCGAATCTATGAAGAAGGTTTAGCTGATTTTACTACGATTGATAACGCACTAAAAACACTTGGCGGCTTCCGTATGGGACCTTTTGAATTGATGGATTTTATTGGAAACGACGTCAACTACACTGTAACCGAAACCGTATTTACAGCATTCTATTTCGATTCAAGATACAAACCCTCATTCACACAAAAACGATTATCAGAAGCTGGTTACTTAGGTAGAAAAACAGGAAAAGGATACTACGACTATGATGAAAATGGAAAGAAAATTGAAAATTCGAATGTCACTTCGAACGCAGTCGATAAGTCTCTAAGTGAAACAATATTCAATCGCGTATTAGTCATGCTCATCAACGAAGCAGCAGATGCATTATTCCTAAATATTGCTTCCGCAGAAGATATAGATAATGCCATGACAAAAGGTGTAAACTACCCAAAAGGATTATTAGCTTGGGCAGATGAAAAAGGAATTGCCTGGTGTGTTGAAAAACTAGACGAATTATATGACGAATACCATGAAGACAGATATCGTTGTTCACCATTATTACGCAGAATGAAAAAGGATGGTGTGAGGTTTTTTAAAAATTAGGTTTTAGGTATGAGGAAGTCAAAGTATCATTTTAAATTCGAAGATTTAGGAATATATTCAAAAGCAATGGAATTTGGAGAGATCATAAATGATTTAGTAAGGAAATTTCCAAAAGAAGAGCGTTTTGAACTTACCTCACAATTCAAAAGAGCCGCCGATTCTATAGCTTTGAATATCGCTGAAGGTGCGTCAGGAACAGACAAACAATTTTGTAATTATTTAGCCAATGCTTGGCATAGTGCTCACGAATATATTTCATGTAGTTCAAAAGCTCAAATGAGGAATTATATTTCAAGTGAAGAAGATGAAGAAAATAGAAGATTGATAACAGAATTATCAAAAATGATGACGTCATTAAGAAGTAAGATTTTACAAAGAATAAAATGAATTTAAATGGAATCTAAAAGAAAACCTATTACTCCAAACCTCATCCCTAAAAAGATGCTCAGTCTCGATCCATTTAGTACATGGCTCGGAATTGAAATTTTAGAATGTGTAATAGGAAGATGCAAAGTTGGATTGACTGTCAAAAAAGACATGCTCAATAGCATGGGAAAAGCGCATGGCGGCATCAGTTATTCGTTAGCCGATACAGCTTTTGGGTTTGCTGCAAATACACATGGGAAATATGCAGTTTCAATAGAAACATCTATCAATCATATTGAAGCATTAGAAGAAGGAGACTTCATCGTTGCCGAATCTGTCATCGAAAAAGTAAAAAACAAACTCGGTTTCAATATCATCGAAGTCAAACGTGGTGATGAACTCATTGCGCTCTTCAAAGGTGTTGTATACCGAACTCAAAAAGAGTGGGAAGAATAAATAACGAATACTGAACCGCAGAATAAAGAATTCTGAAGTGAAGTCTAAAATATATAACAATACAGAATTTTGAATGCATGTAGAAAATAAAACTTCAACATTCAAAAGAAATAGAATCAAAATATATAATTAAAATAGAGACATAGATATCGAATCAATAAAGTGAATTAGAAGCTCAACTTCATCATTCAATATTTTATATTCGATATGCAATATTCAAAAAACATGGAAGCATACATCATAGACGGAGTTCGAACTCCAATAGGGAAATTCAAAGGAACACTAGCTACACAACGAGTTGACGACTTAGGAGCTTTGGTCATCAAAACAGTTACTGATCGAAACCCAAACATTCCAAAAGACGCCTACGACGATGTCATTATCGGATGCGCCAACCAAGCAGGAGAAGACAACCGAAATGTAGCACGTATGTCGTTGCTACTAGCGGGATTACCATACACAGTTCCTGGTGAAACAGTCAACAGACTATGTAGCTCAGGACTATCGGCAATCATTCACGCAAATCGTGCTATAAAAGCTGGCGACGGCGATCTATTCATTGCTGGTGGCGTGGAAAACATGACGCGCGGGCCTTACGCAATTGCAAAACCATCAAGCGCATTTGGTACAGATGCAAAAATGTATGATACAAGTTTTGGCTGGCGATTTGTCAATCCGAAAATGCATCAAGCCTACGGAACTGACGGAATGGGCGTAACAGCAGAAAATTTAGTAGAAAAATATAATATCTCCAGAGAAGATCAAGATGCATTTGCTTACAGAAGTCAAATGAAAGCAACAAAAGCACAAGAATCTGGACGACTAGCCAAAGAAATCGTCGCTGTAGAAATTCCACAACGTAAAAAAGATCCAATCATCTTCAATCAGGATGAATTCATAAAACCAACCACAACACCAGAAATCTTAGCCAAACTAAGAGCGGCTTTCAAAGCAGAAGGCGGAAGTGTCACAGCAGGAAATGCCTCTGGATTAAACGATGGCGCAGCGGCTACAATCGTAGCTTCCGAAGCGGCTGTCAAAAAATACAATCTAGAACCAATGGCGCGCATTGTAAGTTCGGCAGTTGTGGGCGTTGAGCCACGCATCATGGGAATTGGTCCTGTAAATGCATCCAACAAAGCATTACAAAAAGCAGGATTAACGATGGACGATATGGACATAATTGAACTCAACGAAGCGTTTGCGGTACAAAGTTTAGCCTGCATTCGCGAATGGGGATTGGCGGACGATGATGAACGAATCAACCCAAATGGTGGCGCAATCGCAATCGGTCATCCGCTTGGCGTTACAGGAACGCGCATTGCATATGCTGCGGCGTTGCAATTGCAGGAAACGGGCAAGCGTTACGCGCTCATTACCATGTGTATCGGTGTCGGACAAGGCTATGCGGCAATCATTGAAAATGTGAATATATAATATAATTTGGGCGTTACCTAAAGGTCGCGCTTTCGGCTATATCTTTTTTGAACTATTGTCATTGCGAAACAAATTTGTAATTTGTTGTAGCAATCTGCCAAAAAGAAGCAGATTACTTCGTCGCAAACTCCTTGTAATGACGTAACAAAACAAAAAAGGATGCCGCCTCAATCGCTAACGCAGAAAAGCTAGAATTGAGATATTAATATATAGAATTGAGAAAAATTTAGAAATTGATAAGTTTATAATTTAAAAGAAACAAATCAACAAAAAACACATAACTGATAACAGAGCGCAGCGACCAACCGACAACACACAACGGAGCGTAGCGACACAACAACAAGCATATGATCTTACAAAGCTATATCAACGGACAATGGACACAAGGAACTGGCGACGGTTCTCCAATGTTTGATGCCGTAACCGGAGAAACCATAGGGTTTGCAACTACAGAAGGACTCGATATTCCTGCAGCACTTGCGTATGGAAGAACAAAAGGAGGCGAAAAACTTCGAAAAATGACCTTTCAAGAACGTGGAAACATGCTCAAAAAGTTAGCAATGTATCTCAACAAACGAAAAGAACAATTCTATGATATCAGTTACAAAACTGGTGCAACGCGTGTAGACAGTTGGATTGATATCGAAGGTGGATTTGGAAACCTATTCGCAAATGCTTCGCTTCGTAAACTATTTCCAAATCAACCCTATCACGTAGAAGGCGATCCAATCGATTTGTCCCGTGGCGGACGATTTATGGCGCATCACATTCTAGTACCAAAACGTGGAGTTGCAGTACACATAAACGCATTCAACTTTCCAGTTTGGGGAATGTTAGAAAAATGTGCCGTAAACTGGATGGCAGGAATGGCGGCAGTAGTATTGCCAGCGCCACAAACAGCATACCTAACGGAAGCCGTTGTAAGAGTTATTGTAGATTCTGGAATCTTGCCAGAAGGCGCATTGCAACTACTAAGCGGAATGACAAAAAGTATTCTTGAAACTGTCGAATCGCAAGATGTCGTAACCTTTACAGGTTCTGCACATACAGGTCGCATCCTAAAAGCACATCCGCGATTGACACAAGAAGCAGTTCCATTCACAATGGAAGCAGATTCTTTAAACTGTTCTGTTTTAGGAGAAGATGCAGTGCCAGGAACACCAGAATTTGACTTATTCGTCAAAGAAGTTCGAAAAGAAATGACCGTAAAAACAGGTCAAAAATGTACAGCGATCCGAAGAATCATCGTTCCAGAAAACTTAGTGGAAGACGTGCAAATTGCTTTAGGAAAACAACTAAATAAAGTAACTATCGGTGACCCAAGACTCAAAGAAGTTCGCATGGGCGCATTGATCAACAAAGCACAAGTACAATCTGTAAAAGATCAGGTTTCTAAACTAGCACAAACTGCCGACATTGTCTACGGAACACTAGACACAATCGATGCTGTTGGTGCAGATGGCGAAAAAGGAGCTTTCTTAAGTCCAATCTTATTACGAGAAAACAATCCGTTCAAGAATACAAGCGTTCACGAAATTGAAGCATTCGGACCTGTAAGTACGATCATGCCATACAAAAACATGGACGAAGCTATTGAATTGGCACAAATGGGGAAAGGTTCTCTAGTATCATCTATTTTCACAAATGACGATACAAAAGCCAAAGAATACGTAGTTGGAGCAGCGTCGCATCACGGAAGAATCTTAGTTGGAAATCGTGACATGGCAAAACAAAGTACAGGACATGGTTCACCATTACCATTATTGGTTCACGGTGGTCCAGGACGTGCTGGTGGTGGAGAAGAAATGGGCGGAATGCGAGGCATCAAACATTACATGCAACGTTGCGCCATTCAAGGTTCACCGACGACATTAACCGAAGTTACAGGCATCTATCAGGCGAATGCCGAATACAAAGAAACTGAGAAACATCCATTTGCATATCATTGGGAAGATATCGAAGCTGGAATGTCGTTGAAAACACACAAACGTACCGTTACAGATACAGATATTATTAACTTCGCAAACTTAACGTGGGATCATTTCTATGCGCATACTGACATCACTTCGTTGGAAGGAAGTATTTTTGAAAAACGTACTGCACACGGATATTTCATTATTGCCGCTGCCGCAGGATTATTTGTGTATCCAAACAAAGGACCTGTTGCTGCAAATTATGGCTTAGAAGAATGTCGTTTCTTACGTCCAATCTATCATAATGATACCATTTACGTACGATTGACTTGTAAAGAAAGAATTGACAGAGATTCACGCGGAAAAGAATTACCAAGCGGAATTGTAAAATGGTTCGTTGAGGTATTTGATCAAGAAGATGAATTGGTCGCAATTGCTACGATTTTGACGATGGTTCAAAAGAAAAACCCATTCGCAACTATTAGCAAAAAGACTGTTCAAAACTACTTAGGAAAGTTGACAGAAGACACAAAACCAGTTTGGGGAACCATGTCGCCGCAACAAATGGTAGAGCATTTAGAATATTCTTTACGAGTAGCTTCTGGAGAAATCCAAGATTTTGAAATAGAAACACCGGAAAAGTATCTAGAAAAAGTTCAAGACAGTTTGTATACGCACGATAAAATGCCACGGAATTTTGATGCGCCAAAACTATTAGAAAAACTAATTGCAGAAGCACGTTACGAAAATCTGGCGGAAGCCAAAACGAAATTATTAGCAGCGTACGATGCATACGAAATGTATTTCAAAGAAAATCCAGAAGCAACCACGAAAAATGCTGTTTTTGGACATTTAGATAAATTTGAATGGAATTTGATGCATACGAAGCATTTCAATCATCATTTTGAACAATTCGGTTTGCTTTAGGCAAACCGAATTGTTCAAAGCTCCCGAGAAATCGGGAGTCTCACAAAGCTAATTGAAAAGTAAATTTGAAGTAAAATTCCCGAGAAATCGGGAGTCTCACAAAGCTAATTGAAAAGTAAATTTGAAGTAAAATTCCCGAGAAATCGGGAGTCTCACAAAGTTAATATAGGAATCAATTAATAGAAGCATTCCCGAGAAATCGAGAATTTAAAAATAAACAAAAGAAACAATCTGTGGAACAACATTCCGTATACATCATCACAAATAAACCAAAAGGTGTTTTATATATTGGAATTACTAAAGATTTAAAAAGAAGAATTAGGCAACATAAAAACAAAGTTCACCCAACTACATTCTCCGCAAGATATAACTTAAATGTATTGGTGTATTTTGAACATCATGAAACCAAAGAAAGTGCATTGTTACGAGAAAAGAGAATGAAAAAATGGAATCGTGATTGGAAAGTTGAACTAATTGAAAAAGAGAATCCAAATTGGGAAGATTTAGTATCTAAAATAAAATAGCGCTAACAAGAACAAGATTCCCGTTTTCACGGGAAATAAGTATAACTATTAACAAGATTCCCGTTTTCGCGGGAAATGAATATGACAGATCCATACGTAAAACAAAACATACAAAACGGTGTAGCAACCATCGAATTTTTTCATCCAGCGCACAACTCGTTGCCTGGTGATATCTTAGCCAAATTAGCACAAACCATTACGGATGCAGGAACGAATGACGAAATCAAGGTCATCATTTTAAAAAGTGGACGCGACAGAACATTTTGCGCAGGCGCAAGTTTTAAAGAACTCATTAATATCAACGATGCAGAAACGGGAAGAATCTTCTTTTCAGGATTTGCAAACGTGATCAATGCTATGCGTAAATGTCCAAAATTCATTATTGGACGTGTGCAAGGAAAAACTGTCGGTGGCGGTGTCGGATTGGCTTCTGCGGTAGATTATTGCATGGCGTCAAAATTCGCTTCTATCAAGCTAAGCGAACTCAATGTGGGAATCGGACCGTTTGTGGTTGGACCTGCTGTAGAACGCAAACTTGGTTTAAGTGGAATGTCGCAAATTGCCATTGACGCCAATAGTTTTTACGATGCAGAATGGGCGAGAAGCAAAGGCTTATACATGAAAGTCTACGAAACAAATGATGAGTTGGACGAAGCTGTAACTGCTTTTGCGAACCATTTATGTACGTATAATCCAGAAGCAATGGCAGAAATGAAAAAAGCATTTTGGACAGGAACCGAAGATTGGGACAACTTACTAGCGGAACGTGCTGTAATTTCGGGACGTTTGGTGTTGAGTGACTTTACAAAAGAGACGTTAAAGCGATTTGCTTAATGGTAGATTTTAAGTTTTAGTAATGAGAATTGAGATTTTCTCTCGTTACTAAATATGATTCCTCAAAACATCATTTCGATTTCTATGATAAAAGTAAGCGATTTTGATAATTACAACTAACTAAAAAAGATTCCCACTTTCACGGGAAATGAATATGATTTACGAATTCAAAGGATACATACCCGTTGTACACGAAAGTAGTTTTGTACATCCGTTAGCGGCAGTGACAGGAAATGTGATTATTGGAAAAGATTGTTACATTGGTCCAGGCGCGGCAATTCGTGGCGATTGGGGAGAAATTATCTTGGAAGATGGTGTAAATGTACAAGAAAATTGTACCGTACATATGTTTCCAGGAAAATCGATTGTGTTGAAAGAAAGTGCGCATATTGGTCATGGAGCTATTATTCACGGCGCAAATATTGGTAGAAATGTACTTGTTGGAATGAACACAGTAATCATGGACGATGCCGAAATTGGTGATGAAAGTATCATTGGCGCGATGGCGTTTGTGAAAGCAAAAACTGTGATTCTAAAACGCAGTTTGGTGGTTGGAAATCCTGCAAAAGTAATCAAGCAAGTCAGTGACGAAATGATTGCTTGGAAAACGAAAGGAACGCAGTTGTATCAAAAATTACCAAAAGATTGTCATGAAAGCCTCCGTGAAGTGGAGCCTTTACGCGAAGTTCCAAAAGAGCGTCCAACGCAAGAAGCGTTTTATAAAACGTTACGTGATTTTATGGAGTAAAATAGAAGTCTTTTACTCATAAAATTTAACAATTATTATAAAATATGCGCATCTACTTTAGCGTATATTTGAGTACCATGAAGTTTACCTTTTTTACCATATTATTAATTTTAGGAATCTTACAAGGTTCTATTTTCGTTATACTTTTATACAGAATTAAAGATAGAAACAAACAAGCAAATAAGTTTCTGTCTGTATTTATATTCATGCTTGTCATCACGATGTTGGGCAGAGTTCTTATTGATACGAATTTAATAAAGAAATTGCCAAATTTTTTAGCGTTACCGGATGCGATTATATTTTTATATGGTCCAATTTTGTATTTCTACTTTAAGAAACTCATCTCAACATATGTCTTCCGCAAAAAAGAATTCATAATTCATTTAATTCCAGTATGTATATTTTTACTATCGGAAATTCCATTGTTATTAGAAGAATCTAATCCGCTACGGATAGTATGGACAGAACATACTCGACTTCGGTATATTTTGATAGAAGGTAGCGCTGTTTTCTTGAATATATTTTACTTGGTATTAAATATCAGACAATTGCAACGTTACAAGAAAAGCTCTCAAAACAATTTCTCATTCAAACAATCTCCAACCTATCTTTCGGTAATTTTGATATTAATAGGAATATGTCTAACAGCTTGGTTTTTCTCGTATATATCTTGGATTTCAGGATATTACAATCCGTTGAGCATGTACGGATATATAGTTATATGGTTTACAATGGTTTTTTTGACGTATGTATTGGCATTTTTTGCAATGATTCAACCTAAATTATTCAAAATGCCTGTAGAAATTAAGAAGGAGAAACAAACATTGTTAAGTAGTGATGAATCGATGGTATTAAAGGAGAAGTTGACAACTTTGATGTTAGATAAAAAACCATATCTAAAACCTAGATTAACACTTCAAGAATTAGCAGAAATGATAGATGTTCGTATCAATATTGTTTCGTATGTGATTAATGAAGAATTCAAAAAAAATTTTAATGATTTTGTCAATGAATATCGCATTCAAGAATTTATACATCTTGCTAAAAAAGAAGAAAATAAAAAGTTGACAATTCTAGGATTAGCGTATGAAGCTGGATTTAATTCAAAAACAACGTTCAATACTACTTTTAAGAAGAAACTGGGGAAAACACCATTTCAGTTCGTGAAAGAACAGAAAAAACAGTAACTAATGAGTTCCAAATCATGATTTTGAACGATTTCCACTAGATGAGTTTATATAATTGCAATAGTAAAAACTATAAAAATGCAATTATGAAAAACGTATTAACAATCGTAAAAACCGTTATTTTAATCTTCATTTCTATACCTATGTTGAGTTGTTCAGACAGTTCTTCGGATACTATAGATATAATGTCTCCAAATCCTGATACAGGACAAAACCCAACTGATCCGACAGACCCAGTAGATCCGCCAACATCTTCTGTGCAAGTAACTACGCTTACTTCTCTTAAAGCAGCAGATGGATTAGCAATTGATAGTAATGATAATTTATTTGCAGCAAGTTATGGAACTTCCAAAGTGTATAAAATTGACGCCAATCAAGCGGTATCTGTATTTATTGAAAATCAACCTGGAGCTGCAGGAATGATTTTTAATGATCAAAATGAATTATGCTTGGCAAGATACAATGTGTCAGACATCGTTAAAATTTCAGATCAAGGAGTTGTGACAGGAACACTTGTTAGTAATGTTCCAGGAACAATTGCATTAGCATCTGATACTAATGGAAACTTATATACAAATAACAATACAATTGGTACCATCACTAAAATTGATACTAGTGGAAATAAAACGACCATCAATCATACAATAATCAATAATAGCAGTGTAACGCTAGATGGTGATAATAATATATATGTATCTGATTATGAATCTGGAAAAATCATTAAAATTGATGCACAAACCAATACGGTTTCAACATTTACCAATTTGCCTATAACTGGTGGCATAGGATTTATTATTTATTCTAATGGATATTTTTACGCAACGGCTATTACAGATAATGTTATTTTCAAAATAAATATGCAAGGAGTTGCTACAATTATTGCAGGAAAAAAAGGTGTTGCGGGAAGTGTCAACGGAAATGGTGATGTAGCAACATTTAATACGCCTAATGGTATTGTGACTTCCACAGATGGAAATACTTTATATGTGGCACAACACGGCGGATCGGGTGCGATACGCGTAATTACAGGGTTTTAAACTGAAAGAGCAAAAGCCGTTTCTTTTGAAATGGCTTTTGTGTTTTAATAAAAAGTATATTCATACGTAATTGTAAACTTTAATTTGTCTTTTTTAAAAACGGTTGCTTTACGCAATAATCCATTCGGTTTATAAAAATACTTAAAGGTAAAATGGTCGTCCAAACTCATGCAAGGATCACTGTGATAATCGTATTTTTCTTTAATTCTACCTTTTGCATCATAAGTGATTTTAGTTAAAAAATATTCAATAGGTTTTTTATATTCTGCATACTCTTTGTTTCTAAATACAATATACTTTGTATCGTATTCTTTTTTTTGAATTAAGCGTAATTTAGAGTCATATTCATAACAAATACTATTTACGACTTCATTATTTTCATAATGTATTTCATTTGTTAAATTATTATAAAAATCATGTTCGTAAGATTTAAAAGTAGTGTATGGAGTATCTGATTTGTTGTTTGAGTTTATCGAGATATGTTTGATCAAGCGATCTTTAGCATCATATAAATTTTTAAATCGATCACGCCCATCAAAAATAATCTCATTGAGTGAATCATACGTGAAAAGCAATGTATCTATTTTGGAAGTATCACTTTTATGTATCCAAAATGAAGCAATTTTTTGGTTTTTATCATTGTATTGATACTTGGAAAAACCACCCAAGCGTCCCATATTCCATTCTGTTACATTTCCTCTTTTATCAAAAGATTTAAAAAAAGTTGTACAGCTTTCGCTAGAATTATAAAAACAGTGCCTTTCTACAGAAGATTTGACCTTATTTTTTACGATTGCTTCTTTGTTGTTTTCAACTTGACCTTTTACAAAATGTATTGACAAAAAACTTAAAATGAATAAAAAACTAAATCTCATAGATATTTTTAATTAATAAAACTCCTTCTCCTCAACAACCAAAGTCGTCAATTCAACAGTATGTCCATCCAAATCTTTCGTATAAATGGAATGAAAATAATGATGATCTTGAAAAGAATACGTAAGTCCCAACTCTTGATAATGTTGTTGTGCTTGCGCGAATGCTTCCTGACTGACGTGAAACGCAAAGTGATCAATTTTTACATTCTTAGATGTTCTATCAAATTTCGGATCATTCGTATGTGCTGGAAACAAGGCAATTCCAGTTTTACCTGCCAACATAAAAATAGGAAACTCGCCCCATTTTGAAAGTTGATACCGTTTCAAACCTAACACTGTTGAATACCAAGCTACGGAAGCATTCAAATCTTTCACACGAATTGCAACATGATCTAAAAAATCTAATTTAAAATTTACCATAACTTTTGAAGCGCTAAATGATCTCGTTGTCATCCTTGTACAAACATAGGATGACACAGTAATATTCTATAAATATACTAAGAAATAAAAACTACAAACCTTCCAAATTCAACTCATGCGTCTGTTTTCCTTTTGACAACGTAATGTAGCTTTGTACACTTCCCAAATACGGAAGCAACGTCAACTTAGTAATGATAAACTTCTCATACGCTTCTACATCTTCTACGACAAGTTTTAGTAAATAATCAAAATTCCCTGTTACACGATGACATTCCACAACTTCAGGGAAATCGTTAATTTGTTTCACAAACTTCTCCAAATAACTGCGTGTATGCCCTTGAAGCGTTATACCAATAAAAACTGTTTGCTTCAAACCTAACTTTTTAGCGTTCAACAACGCAACATAATCATCAATATAGCCTTCCTTTTCAAGCTTTTTAATTCGCTCAAAAACAGGCGTTGTAGACATCTGTAATGCTGAAGCCAAGCTTTTAGTTGTACGATTACTATTTGTTTGTAATAACTTTAAAATCTTCAAATCGATCTGATCTAGTTTCATAACTATTCGGATAAAAATTATATAAAAACCGTGTCAAACAGCTTCTAAAAGAAAAAAACATATTAAAAAATCAAAAATAAAGAAAAAAACACTATTAATAAAAACCTATTGTAGTGTATTTGTTTTTGTATATAAGAAAAACAGTATTTTTGTTCTCCTTAAATAATACACGCTCATGCCTATCATACCGTTGAAAATGCCCAAAATGGGAGAAAGTATCTCGGAAGCCACTATTATAAGTTGGTTGAAAAATGTTGGAGATACAATTGAAATTGAAGAAACCATTTTAGAAGTAGCAACGGATAAAGTTGATTCGGAAGTGCCATCACCATGTACAGGTGTGATTACCGAAATTCGTTTTCAACCAAATGATGTAGTACCTGTTGGAGAAATTATAGCACTTATTGACGCTTCTGAAACATCGAATACTGAACAGGAAATATCAAATGATGAAGTAAAAAAGGAAGTTCCAAAAGCACCAAGTGTACAAACGACAAACAATTCAGAATCTAAAATTCAAGATTCAGAGTTCATAAGAAATCCAGATGCATTTTTGTCGCCACTTATCGTAAGTATTGCCAAAAATGAAAACATGACTATTGAAGAAGTGCAAAGCATTCCCGGAACTGGTGAAGGCGGACGCATTCGTAAAAGTGATGTATTCAATTATCTTAAAAACAGACAATATCCATTGGCAAGTCGCCCACAAGCGCAACCAAAAGTAGCTAAAAGCAGTTACAATCCGCCGCCAATAAAATATGTAGAAGGACATGACACTGTGGTAGAAATGGATCGTATGCGAAAAATGATCGCAGATCACATGGTCTATTCCAAACATACGTCGCCACACGTAACTGCGTACATTGAAATAGATGTAACAAACCTTGTAAACTGGAGAAATGCACACAAAATTCCATTTCAAGAAAAATACAATCAACGGTTAACATTTACACCATTATTTGTAGAAGCGGTTGCAAAAGCAGTAACCGATTTCCCAGGAATCAACGCTTCGGTATCGGAAGACGGAAAGAAAATCATAGAACGTAAAGATATCAACATCGGAATGGCAACAGCATTACCAAGTGGAAACCTAATTGTTCCTGTGGTACGAAATGCTGATGAAAAAAATCTAAAAGGATTGGCAACAGAAGTAAATCACTTAGCAAATGCTTCTCGTGAAAACAAACTCAAGCCAGAAGAAATTCAAGGAAGTACCTTCACAATTTCAAACGTTGGGACGTTTGGTAGCCTCATGGGAACACCAATCATTAACCAGCCAGAAGTTGCAATACTAGCATTAGGAATCATCAAAAAACGCCCAGAAGTCATCACAACGGACAAAGGAGACGAAATTGCTATCCGAAGCATGATGTATCTGTCCTTATCATTTGACCACAGAGTCGTTG
Organism: Kordia sp.; assembly: GCF_965283645.1. Classification (GTDB taxonomy): domain Bacteria; phylum Bacteroidota; class Bacteroidia; order Flavobacteriales; family Flavobacteriaceae; genus Kordia. The sequence goes on from NZ_CBDIPG010000001.1 coordinate 4,161,030, forward strand.
ACGGTTACTTAGGTGGATCATTCCTAAGAAAAGTTGGTGACTACCTAGAAGCGTTCGATCCAAATAGAAAAATATAGATAAACTGAAAAATATAAAATTCTAAATGTAAAATGTAAAAGTTTAAAAAATGCATGAAACATGGACGAAAAATAAAAACCTCAATACTCATTACTAACAGCTCACTACTAAACTAACATGGCACACAACATACACATCACAAAAGCAACGGAATCTAACGTTTCAAAACTCGATTTTGACAACATTCCACTAGGACGAACTTTTACAGATCATATGTTCATCTGTTCGTATGAAGATGGAAAATGGCAAACGCCAAAAATTGAACCTTTAGGAATGATTCCAACGCATCCAGCGGCAATGGCATTGCATTACGGACAAGCCATTTTTGAAGGAATGAAAGCTACGGTAAATGGAGCAGGAGAACCTTTGTTATTTCGTCCAGAAGAAAATGCAAAACGCTTAAACTTTAGTGCGCGTCGCATGGGAATGCCCGAATTTCCAACAGATTTATTTGTAGAAGGACTAAAAGCAATTGTCAACATGGAACGCAGTTGGATTCCGCCACAAGAAGGAAGTGCGTTGTATTTACGTCCATTCATGTATGCTACCGAACCGTTTATCGGAATGCGTGCGGCAACAAGCTATCACTTCATCATCATTGCCTCACCAGCAGGTCCGTTCTTTACAAAACGCATCAAACTATACGCAGAAACAAAATACATTCGTGCGGCTGAAGGCGGAACAGGAGAAGCCAAAGCAGCAGGAAACTACGCAGCGGCAATTCGTCCAACAGAAATTGCCAAAGCAAAAGGATTTGATCAAGTATTGTGGTTAGATGCACATGACTTTGAATACATTCAAGAAGTTGGAACCATGAATATCTTCTTCAAAATCGACGGGAAATTCATCACGCCAAGTTTAGATGGTGCAATTTTAGACGGAATCACACGTAAAAGTGTCATTGACATCTTGGAAGATAACGGTTATGAAGTAGCGCAACGTCCAATTACACTAAACGAAATCAAAGAAGCGGCTACAAACGGAACACTAGAAGAAGCATTCGGAACAGGAACTGCGGTTGGTATTGCTATGATTCAAGCTATTGGGCACAAAGAAAATGAAATTCACGTATCTGACGAAAGTCCGGTTGGGCAACTAGTTATGGATACCATTAACGGACTTCGTTCTGGAAAACTAAAAGACACACACAACTGGATGGTTTCGGTTGTAGAATAACATAAAAATAAGTTGGGCGTTACCACCATGAAAAATGGCGGTCGCGCTTTTCGCTGTATCTTTTTAAAAAAGTAGTCATTGCGAGACAAATTTTAATTTGTTGTGGCAATCAGCTACTAAAAAACAGATTACTTCGTCGCTTACTCCTCGTAATGACGAATATTAAGTTTTAAAAAGGATGCCGCTACAATCCCTAACGCGGAAAAAAAGCCATGAGCTATTAGTATTGAGCCACGAGATTTTCTCAACTCTCACTGCTAAAAAATAAAACGTCACTTTGAGTAAATTTGTGCCACAAATTTGTATCGAGAAGTACTTTGAAACAAAATGTAAAAAGACATGAGCTATTAGTATTGAAGCTTTTTAAAATACCAATGTCAGTTCGAGCGCAGTCGAGAACTATTTGGAACTAAAACGGTCTCAACTCTCACTATTAATACCTCACTACTAAAAAAAATATGAACAAAAACACACTACAAAAAGGGTTCTCATTGCTTTGCACTGCCAAAGCAATGGCAACACTATACGAAGACAATTTCAAGCAAGTATCCAAATATGTGCATGCAACGTCGCGCGGACATGAAGCCATTCAATGTGCGTTAGGAATGCAATTAGTACCACAAGACTATGCATTTCCGTATTACCGTGATGATGCTATGTTACTATCTATAGGAATGCGTCCGTATGACTTAATGTTGCAACTTCTAGCAAAAAAAGAAGATCCTTTTTCGGGTGGACGTACATACTATTCGCATCCAAGTTTAAAAGATACGGACAAACCAAAAATCCCACATCAATCTTCGGCAACAGGAATGCAAACCATTCCAGCTACAGGAGCCGCAATGGGAATGAAATACAAAGAGGTTCAAGGAATAGAAGATCAGGCGGCAAAAGATTCTCCGTTTGATGAAACACGTAATTTAAAACCAATTACGGTTTGTTCATTAGGAGATGCATCTGTAACCGAAGGAGAAATTGCAGAAGCGTTTCAAATGGCGGCACTAAAGCAGTTGCCAATATTATACTTAGTACAAGATAACGGTTGGGACATTTCGGCGAATGCCGCAGAAACCAGAGCACAAAATGCCGCAGAATATGCAGCAGGTTTCATCGGTTTAGATGCTGTTTCTATTGATGGTGCAAACTTCATTGAAAGTTATGAAACCTTAGAAAAAGTAATCAAAACCATTAGGGAAGAACGTCGTCCAATCTTAGTACATGCCAAAGTTCCGTTACTAAACCATCATACATCTGGTGTGCGAATGGAATGGTATCGTGACGATTTGGAAGAAGCGCGTTCGCGTGACCCATATCCAGTCATCAAACAACAATTATTAGACAATGGTTTCTCAGCAACTGAAATCGAAAAAATAGAAGCAGACGCAATTATACAAGTCAAAGCAGATTTTGAACAAGCATTATTAGCAGAAGACCCAACACCAGCAGATTTGTTCACGCATGATTTTGCACCAACGTCCGTAACTTCGGAAGTAGGCGAGCGAAGTCCTGAACGTGAAGAGAAAGTTGTCATGGTAGATTGTGCTTTATTTGCCGTAGAAGAAATCATGCGAAAACACAAAGAATCTTTGTTGTACGGACAAGATGTTGGTGGGCGTTTAGGTGGAGTTTTCCGTGAAGCGGCAACTTTAGCGCAAAAATTTGGAGACGATCGTGTATTCAATACACCAATTCAGGAAGCTTTTATTGTAGGTTCTACTGTTGGAATGAGCGCTGTTGGACTAAAACCAATTGTGGAAGTTCAGTTTGCCGATTATATTTGGCCAGGACTCAATCAGTTATTTACAGAAGTAAGTCGTTCATGCTACCTATCAAACGGAAAATGGCCAGTTTCTATGATTTTACGTGTACCAATTGGTGCATACGGAAGCGGTGGACCATATCATTCATCTTCAGTAGAATCTGTATTAACAAACATTAGAGGAATCAAAATTGCGTATCCAAGCAATGGAGCCGATTTAAAAGGATTGATGAAAGCGGCATATTACGATCCAAATCCTGTGGTAATATTAGAACACAAAGGTTTGTATTGGTCTAAAGTGCCAGGAACAAAAGGCGCAACTTCGGTTGAACCATCAGAAGATTATATGTTGCCATTTGGAAAAGCCAACGTATTACAAGAAATTTGGAAACAAGACGAAAAAGAAACCATGACCATAATTACTTATGGAATGGGAACACATTGGGCAATGAACGCTTCGGAAGGACAGCGCGAACACATTGAAATTATAGATTTACGCACCTTATTTCCATTAGATGAAGAAGCAATTATTGCATCTGTAAAGAAAACAGGAAAATGTTTGGTTGTAACGGAAGAACCTGTAAACAATTCGTTTGCAAGAGCTTTGTGCGGAATGATTCAAGAAAAATGTTTCAAATATTTAGACGCGCCAGTCATGATTATTGGTTCCGAAAATATGCCAGCCATTCCACTAAATAGTACATTGGAGCAAGCCATGATTCCATCTACAGAAAAAGTAAAAGTAAAGATTGAAGAGTTGATGAAGTACTAAATTTTCATATTTTAAAAATCAATTTTCAAGCTGATTGCGGTATTAAATAGTATTTATGCAATATGGTTTGTATGCTACTAACCATATAATTTGTTGTATATTATAAAATTCTGTTCGTATTGCAATGCTTCGTTAGCGAACAGGATTAGTTTTATTCTTTCTAAACGCAGCTATATCTATATACTAAATATAAAAAACATGAAAATTGTAATTCTATCTCAAAACCCAAATCTGTATTCTACCAAACGGCTCTTAGAAGCTGGAACGGCAAAAGGACATGAGATGGAAATCATTGACCACTCTAAATGTGATCTTATTATTGAAAAAAAGAAACCTGGACTTATCTACAAAGGAAAAGAAATAGTAGGTGTTGACAGTGTTATTCCACGTATCGGATCGTCAATTACTTTTTATGGAACAGCTGTAGTTCGTCAATTTGAAATGATGAAAGTTTTTTCAGCTGTAGAATCGCAAGCATTAGTGCGTTCTCGTGATAAACTGAGAAGTCTTCAAATTTTATCTAGAGCAGGTTTAGGATTGCCAAAAACTGTTTTTAGTAATTATTCTAAAAATGTAGGCGCAATTATAGACAATGTTGGTGGTGCGCCCACGGTTATTAAACTTTTAGAAGGAACACAAGGTCTTGGTGTTGTATTGGCAGATAATAGAAATTCGGCAGAATCAATATTGGAAGCTTTTAACGGTTTAAAGGCGCGAGTAATTGTGCAAGAATTCATCAAGGAAGCAAAAGGCGCAGATTTACGTGCATTTGTGGTAGATGGTGTTGTTGTTGGTGCAATGAAGCGTCAAGCTAAGGAAGGAGAATTCAGGTCAAACCTGCATAGAGGCGGTTCTGCTAATATAATTGAACTTAGTGACGAAGAAGAAAATGCTGCCTTAAAAGCCGCAAAAGCTTTGGGACTTGGCGTTGCAGGAGTAGATATTTTGCAATCAGCTAGAGGACCTTTAATTTTAGAAGTAAATTCGTCTCCAGGTTTGGAAGGTATAGAAGCCGCTACAGGAAAAGATGTTGCAGGACAAATTATTAAATATGTAGAAAGAAATGCATAATAACATAGAGGTTTTAGGGAAGTCGATATCTCAAGGAAAAGGATTGCAAATTAACTTAGATATTGCAAAATTACACACACGAACCAAAATAGAAGTACCTATCATTATTGAGCGTGCAACTGAACCAGGGCCTACAATTTTAATAACTGGAGGTATTCATGGTGATGAGGTTAATGGTGTTGAAATTGTACGGAAGTTAGTTGCTAAAGGTTATAACAAACCAGAAAAAGGGATGATCATTTGTATTCCTGTAGTTAATATTTTTGGTTTTTTAAATCTAAGTCGTGAATTTCCTGATGGAAGAGATTTGAATCGTGTATTTCCAGGATCTAATAGAGGTTCATTAGCGAGTATTTTTGCTTATAATTTGATGAAAGAAATTGTGCCGCTTGCCGATTATTGTTTGGATTTTCACACAGGAGGCGCCAATCGTTTTAATGCGGCTCAAATACGAATTAATGAAGGTGATAAAGAAAGTTTGGAATTGGCAAAAATATTTGAAGCTCCATTTATAATGCAATCCAAACAAAGAGAGAAATCGTATCGAGAATCTGCTATAAAATTAGGTAAAAAAGTTTTATTATTTGAAGGCGGAAAATCACAAGATATTAACAAATCGATTACTCAAATTGGAGTGAATGGCGCATTAAAAGTAATGCAACACTTAGGAATTAGAGATTTTAAGAATGAGCTTGCGCAAGACGCTGAAAAAACGGTAGCTCCTATAATTATAGAAAAATCGAAATGGATACGAGCGCGTTATTCTGGCATGTTCCGAACAAACATTGTATTAGGTAAGTTATACAATAAAGGAGATAAAATAGGAAGTATTTCTGATCCTTTTGGATACTTTGAAAGAGATATAAAAGCGCCAAACAAAGGGTATATTTTCTGTTTAAACGAAGCGCCAATTGTTAACAAAGGAGACGCTATTATTCATATGTCGGTAGAAAAATAAGTGTAATCAAAAAAATAAAAACCTCGAAAACTTACATGTCGAGGTTTTTTTATTTTATAAAATGTATGTTTAAAGAATTCGATCAAAAACATCATTGACGCAACCAATTGCTCCACAGGAGTTGTTTGTTGCATCACATACAGGTCCACATGTAAAACCTTGAGTAGGTTGACATGCAGGCCAAGAACCTGGATCTGGGTCTGGGTTTGATGGCGGACAAGGATTGCAACTAAATGTGCATCCAGGTCCAATGCTACCGCAACCTGGATCAAAAATAGTAGGACCTTGAGTTCCACCCTTAGCTTTTGATAGACTGTCTAAAGAAGCAACGCTAGATTTAGAGAGATTAAGTTTTCCGAGTTTTAAATTCTTCTTTTTCATTTGTAAAGTTTTAAGTTGTTGAAATATACTTAAAATCATTGAGCATGCTAAAAGGGAATTCAGTAATTCTTTTAGGGTTTAATGCAATAAATTCTAAAAATACATCATTCTACAATTGTTTTAATGAGCTTATCATTCTTATAAATATACTGTTGCAGAACGTTTCCTTCTTCATCATAAATGGTGTATTCTCCATGAAAAAGTCCATGTTTGTAATAATACTCTTCTTTCAATTTTCCACTTTCAAAATACTCTCTCCAAGGACCTTCAGCCAAACCTTTATCTCTGTAAATACCTTCTATTTCAATAGCACCAGATTCGTAATAGATAGTGCTTTTTCCAAACTTTAATCCGTCTTTATAATTATCAACGAATTTCTTATTTCCGTTCGGATGGTAATATATATTCTCACCATCTACAATTTTTCCATTTGCATATTCTGTACTGTAATGCAGCGCGCCGCCACTATGAAATTCTTTGCAAACACCATGTTTCTTTCCGTTTACATACCTATCTAAACCAAGCACTTCCCCATCTGCATGAAAACGATAATAGACACCTTCTAAAATTCCAGCTTTGTAATATTGAATACTTGAAATAGCATTAGTGCTATTAAACGAAAACCATACACCTTCTTTCTTTCCGTTGGTTAAGATGCCGAAACTGTTTTCATCTTTTTCAATATCGTATCGTTTTTCAATAGCAATTTCAGCGAGTTTCTGCTTTTTTCCGTTAACGTAATATTTCTTTTTATGTTTCCCATTACGTCTAAATGAAAACCAAAGATTTTCTTTTTTACCAGCTACCAGCGTGCCAGCTTCTCGTACACGGTTCTTTTTATCAAGTTTGATGTAAAAATCGCTTTGCGCCATGCACATACTTGTCAATACAAAGAAAATTGTGAGTGTTAGGAATACTTTTTTAATCATTTCTGCAAAAGAATTTTAGAAAAGTAAAGATATGAAAATGTGATAAAACGAAGTTCTAAGAAAAACATAAAATAGTGTGTCTTTCGTTTTAAATTAGAAGATATGTCTAGTTCTAAATAATTGATATAGATTATTAAAGGATTGAATTTAGAACTTAAACCTTAACAATGATGTCAATGTTAAGGTTTTTGTTTTGTGCGTTTTCAGACAAAAAAGAGAAAAATTTTATTGACATAAAAAAACCTCGAAGTTATTCCCTTCGAGGTTCAGTTTTCATATGTGAATCTTGTTTATTGTGCTGCTGCCAATGGCGGATATTCTTTCATAATCTCAGCAACAAACTTCTGAATACGTTCTTGTTTTTTAGACATTTTGCTACGCAATAACGTTCCAGTACCTTTTCCTTGCCAAACCAATTCTTTTTGTTTTGTATCTATCAAGTCAATATATAAAACACCTTCTATACGTGTGTTAACAGTATTCATCATTGGACCACCGCCCCAAAACCAAGGATTCATTCCCCAGCCCCAGCCGCCGCCCCAACCCCAGCCCCAGGCGTTGTTGTTGACATTGATGCGTTTGTTTGCTTTAGTCATTATGTTTACCAATAGGTCTGGATTATCTGATTTTACAAAACCTTTTGCCAGCATTTCTTTTTCTATGGAACGAAGAATTCGTTTCTTATCCAAATCTGAAATTTCTGCTTTGTCAATTCCAGTTTTATAAAATGCAAATGTTTTGTACGAATTAAAATCAGCTTGTTGATCGTAGTCAGAGGCTACTCTGATCGAGACACAAGAGGTAACTAGTAGTAACGCGACTACTGGGAAAAGTAATTTAATTGTTTTCATATCACTGCTCTTTTTTTGGGTTAATATATTTTCTTAATCATATTTTACTCTAACAACGCATCATCAACAATGTTTGGAAGTGTTACTTTTAAATTTGGTTCTACTTCCATAGCACGTTTTATAGCAAATATAGCTTCTTCATTTCGTGCCCAACTTCGTCTTGCGATTCCGTTATTTACATCCCAAAATAACATCGAATGTAAACGTCTTGATGCTTCCTTACTACCATCAAGAACCATGCCGAATCCGCCGTTGATAACTTCGCCCCAACCTACACCACCACCGTTGTGAATGGAAACCCAAGTTGCACCTCTAAAACTGTCTCCAATGACGTTATGAATAGCCATATCAGCCGTAAATTTTGAACCATCATATATGTTTGAAGTTTCTCTGTACGGAGAATCCGTTCCTGAAACATCATGATGATCTCGCCCTAAAATTACAGGTCCAATATCACCACGTTCAATAGCTTCATTGAACGCTTGTGCAATTTTCATACGACCTTCCGAATCTGCATATAAGATACGCGCTTGCGAACCTACCACAAGTTTGTTTTCTTGCGCACCTTTAATCCATTGGATATTATCCGCCATTTGCTGTTGAATTTCTTTTGGCGAAACTTTCTTAATTTCTTCCAACACTTCACAAGCAATTTGATCAGTTTTTGCTAAATCTTCAGGTTTTCCAGAAGCACAAACCCAACGGAATGGTCCAAAACCATAATCGAAACACATTGGTCCCATAATGTCTTGTACATAACTTGGATATTTAAAATCGATTCCGTTTTCCGCCATAATATCCGCGCCAGCGCGTGAAGCTTCTAGCAAGAAAGCATTTCCGTAATCAAAAAAGTAGGTTCCTTTTTCGGTATGTTTGTTTACTGCGGCGGCATGTCTGCGTAAAGTATCTTGTATTTTTTCTTTGAATAATTCAGGATTGTTCGCCATCATTTCATTAGATTCCTCATACGATAATCCAATTGGATAATAACCGCCAGCCCACGGATTGTGTAACGATGTTTGATCACTTCCTAGATCGACATATACGTCTGCTTCATCAAACTTCTCCCAAACATCCACAATGTTTCCTTGGTATGCAATGGAAACAATTTCTTTGTTCGCTTTCGCTGAATTTACTCTGGTAACCAATTCGTCTAACTCATATACAACTTCATCAACCCAACCTTGTGAATGGCGAGTTTCTGTAGCTTTCGGATTTACTTCTGCACAAACTGTTATACAACCTGCAATGTTTCCAGCTTTTGGTTGTGCGCCACTCATTCCACCTAAACCAGCGGTTAAGAATAGTTTTCCAGCTAAACCTTCTCCGTTTTTAGAAATTTTTCGTCCACCATTTAATACTGTAATTGTGGTTCCGTGCACAATTCCTTGCGGACCTATGTACATGTAGCTTCCTGCGGTCATTTGTCCATATTGCGTTACGCCAAGCGCATTAAATTTTTCCCAATCGTCTGGTTGTGAATAATTAGGAATCATCATTCCGTTGGTAACAACTACTCTTGGAGCGTCTTTATGTGAAGGGAATAAACCAAGCGGATGTCCTGAGTACATTACTAATGTTTGCTCTTCATTCATTTCAGCCAAATATTTCATGACTAGTAAGTATTGTGCCCAGTTTTGGAACACGCCACCATTTCCACCATAGGTAATTAATTCATGCGGATGTTGTGCAACTGCGTAATCCAAGTTGTTTTGAATCATCAACATAATTGCTTTTGCCTGATTCGTTTTGCCTGGATATTCGTCTATTGGACGTGCATACATTTTATAATCGGGACGAAAACGATACATATAGATTCTTCCATATGTTTCCAATTCGTTTTTGAATTCTGGCACTAATATTTCGTGGTGTTTTTTATCAAAATAGCGCAATGCATTTCGCAACGCTAGTTTCTTTTCTTCAGCAGTTAATATTTCTTTACGCTTTGGTGCGTGATTGATGTTTGGATCGTATGGTTTTGCGTTTGGTAACGTATCTGGTATTCCTTGTAAAATATGTTCTTGTACTGTCATTTGTAAGTTTGATTGTGTAGTTATTCATAAATGTTTAAAAAAGTAAATTTTTCAACATTTGCTAGGGATAGCGAATATCTACACGATGAAACTGTGCAGTAGCTTTTTTATACTTCATAAAGATAAGATCCATGAATGTTTATTTTCTTTTTTTGTTAAATCCGTATGGACAATGTCGGCAACCACTTTCACAACAGTAACCTCTTTTAAGGTGAAATTGTTCTGTAAACACCTTATAACCTTCGGGCGAAAGGTAAAAATCGCCTTCTTCTATAGGAATTAATTTCTTCATTTCTACAAAGGTACTTAAATTGGCTCAAATTTTGAATGGCTTTAACTATGGTTTTTGTGTCAAAATATCTAGTTCCGAGAGGTTTTCGAGGAATTACATTGTTTCCTTTTATTTTTTTGCGTCATGCGAAAGATAAAAAGAACATTATTTTGATTTATCATGAACGGATTCATCTACGACAACAGTTAGAATTGTTAATTCTTCCTTTTTATATGTTGTATGTGTTAGAATGGTTGGTGAAATTGTGTTATTACAGAGATCGACGTAAAGCGTATCTCAATTTGAGTTTCGAACGTGAAGCTTATCAGAATGAATCAAATTTTAATTATTTGAAACAACGCAAATGGTTTCAGTTTTTGAAGTATATATGATAAATTACTTCAAATTATAAATTTTACATAAAAAGAATCGTTAACTCATTGAAACGATGTGTCTACTCATTCCCGCTTTTCTAGCTTCTTATTAATCAGCAGTTTTGTGATGAACTCATAAATTAGGGACTCATGAAAAAAAAGCTATATGTTCTATTCTACTTCATCAGCATCACTGTATTCGCACAGCAAATACCTAAAGTTACGTTGTCAGATGACAAACAACTAAAATTAACCGATTTAAAAGTAAATGTTGCTATTGTAGGAAACCTTGCCGTGACTACCTACGATATGAAGTTTTACAATGAATTGGATAGAACTTTGGAAGGCGAATTGGTTTTCCCGTTGGGAGAAGGACAAGTAGTTTCAGGGTTTGCCATGGATGTAAACGGTAAATTGAGAGACGCTGTGATTGTAGAAAAAGAATTGGCACGCGTTGCCTATGAAACTACCATTAGAAGAAAAATTGATCCAGGATTATTAGAAAAAACAGAAGGAAACAATTACAAAGCACGTGTATATCCTATATTTCCTAAGAAATACAAGCATATTGTAATCAAATTTGAACAGGAGTTGAGTACACTAAATAACATGCAAACCTACGAGTTACCATTAGGTATTGCAGAAAAGTTAGATACATTTTCGGTAGAAATTTCGGTTTTCAATGCGCAACAACCTATTGTAAGTAAAACAAATTATAAAGACTTCTTTTTCAAGCAAAATACGGGAACTTATAGTGCTTCAATTTCAAAAAAAGCACATGCGCCTATGAAGCCAATTGTAGTACAAATTCCAAATACTACAAATCAAGAAAGTTTATCAACACACAACGGTTATTTTCAGTATTACAAAGCTTTACAACCAACTTCCCGATTAAAATCAAAACCAAAAAAAATAACCATACTTTGGGATGCGTCCTATTCTATGCGTTACAGAAATTTGGAAAACGAACTTACGATCTTAGCAGATTATATTGACTATTTAAAAAATGTAAAAGTTACGCTTGTCGTATTTAACAATACCATTCAAAAACAAGAAGAAATAAAAATTAGAAAAGGTGATGTTTCAATGTTAATCAGTCGTATAAAAAATGTAAATTATGATGGTGGAACAAAATTAGATATCTTCAAAAACTTAACAATAAAAGCAGACGAAATACTCTTGTTTTCAGATGGTTTGGCAAATTTAGGAGATTTTGTATTGAACAAAAAAATACCTGTGTATCCAATTAATTCGTTGGTTTCTTCAAATCATGAAAACTTAATTAAAATAGCAACGCAATCTAGTGGAAGCTATATCAACTTGACACGTTTGGCAACATCAGAAGCAACAAAATTGTTAAAAGAAGAAACGTATCAGTTTTTAGGTGTCAATCACAATGAAAATGCATATGAAATCTATCCGAAACAACGTATGAATGTTTATCAAGATTTTTCAATTACAGGAAAATTTAAAGTAGCTACAACTATTGAATTATTATTCGGATATGGCGGAAAAGTAACGGAGACCATTCCTGTAAAGATAGCAAGAACACAAGGAACAAAGGTTGTAAAACGCTTGTGGGCGAAACAAAAACTAATCGATTTAAATCGTGATAAAGAAGAAAACAAACAGTTAATTATTTCATTAGCACAACAATACGATTTAATCACGGATTATACATCTATGTTGATTTTAGATCGAATAGAAGATTATATACAGTATCGAATAGAACCGCCAAAGGAACTCATGGCGCAATACAAAGAACGTTTATCATGGTTAAAACAAGAAGAAGCTAGCGAAAATACACGGATTATTGCACAAAAGAAAGCATTGAAAGACACCTATGTTGATCTTTTAAAATGGTATGATATTAATTACAAGCCAAAAGAAATAAAAAAGCCAGTACAAGAAGTGAAAACAGCAACAGTAATAGAAACAACAACAAATATAACTACGCGTGTTGAAAATAATACGCAACAGCACACTGCCAATCCGTTACGTAATATCTCAGGAACAGTTACTGATGAATCTGGTTTGCCATTGCCAGGTGCTACAATAACGGTTAGAGGAACTTCCGTTGGTGTCACTACTGATTTTGATGGTAATTACAGTATTAGCATGCGAACAGGAGAAGTTATTGAATTCAACTATATAGGTTATTTGCCTATAGAACACACCATTAATGCAACGGATAGTCTTTTAAATATGGAAATGAAGCTTGGAGCTAAGCTAGAAGAAGTTGTTGTTGTAGCTTATGGAAGCGAAAAGCGTTCTAAGGTTACTTCCGCTGTTTCGTTTGTAAAAGCAGCATCTATAGAGCGAAATCCGAATACTTCAACAAATCAAGTATTACAAGGACAAGCGGCAGGTTTGCGAATCTCAAACGATTATGAAAGATTAGAGTTTACAGTACAAAATGATTCCCAACAACCAGGCGCAAAAAGTAACATTGTACTTAGAGGCCGCGCTTCGATTAATGGAAATGTTAAACCGTTATTTGTGGTGGATGGAAAAGTAATGTCTACTAGTAATTTTATAAACTTAAATACAAATGATATTAAAAATGTTTCAGTATTAAAAAATACTACCGCTACAGCATTATATGGAAATAGCGGCGCAAATGGCGTTGTCATAATTACGACTAAAAATGGTTTCACTGAAAATAAAGAAGAAATTGAAGCCTTAGAAGAAAAAATAGCGGATACAATAGAAATGAAATCTTGGGACGCAAATCGGCCATATATCAAAGAATTAGAAAAAGAAACTACGATTGAAGCTGCGTATAAAAAATACTTAGAAATCAGAGAATCATACGCAAATATGCCAACGTTTTATTTAGATGTTGCTGACTTTTTTCATGAACGAAAAGCACTTAATGTTGCAACAACTGTCATTACAAATTTAATGGAAATTGAACTTGATAATTACGAATTGTTAAAAGCAATGGCATACAAATTAGAATACTTCAAACGGTATAATATGGCAATTCTAGCCTATGAAAAAGTGTTAGAATTACGACCAGAAGAACCACAATCGTACCGCGATTTGGCGTTAGCGTATGAACAGGTTGGTGAATATCAAAAAAGTTATAATTTACTGTTCAAATTATATGATGGACAATTACTTGAAAAAGATCAAGCGCAACGATTTAGAGGTATAGAGCAAATTGTTTTTATAGAACTGACACGATTAATTTCCATGTATGGGAATGAACTCAACATACCAACAGAAGAGAAAAATAAATTTACAGAAATGCCCGTGAATGTGCGTATTACCATTGATTGGAATCATAACAACACAGATATTGATTTGTGGGTAATTGATCCAAATGGAGAAAAAGCATTCTACAGTCATAAAAAAACTGAAATTGGCGGACGCATGTCAGACGACATCACGCAAGGATATGGTCCAGAAGAATTTATACTAAAAAATGCTGTCAAAGGAGAATACCAAGTCTTTGTAAATCATTATGCAAATAGTGTTCAGAAAATATCGGGACCAACTATTTTAAAAGTGACACTTTACACAAATTACGGAACTGAAAAAGAGCAAAAAGAAATTTCTATTGTGCGTTTAGCAAATACAGCAGGCGAACTCGAAGTTGGAAGTTTATTCTTCAAAAAATAAATTCAATAGCATACGGTTTATAAAATTATGTTCGTTGGATTGAAATCACTCTAAGTAACAATTTGTTTTGTTGTTTCTGAGTGATTTTTTTATGAATTAAAAACAATTGAGAATTCCCGATTTTACAGTATTTTTGAACGCTCAATGCAGTTTCAAACACAACACATACCAATTCAGGAAATAACACTCGATTTTCCTACAAATATACGTTTATTCATCAAGCGTGAAGATTTGATACATCCGTTTGTTTCTGGGAATAAATTTAGAAAACTGAAGTACAATCTGGCGGAAGCCAACAACGAAAAACAAACTACTTTGCTCACATTTGGTGGCGCATTTTCTAATCATATTGCGGCGGTTGCGGCGGCTGGAAAAATTCATGGGTTTCAAACAATCGGAATTATCAGAGGAGAAGAGTTGATCCATAAAATAGATACAAATTCTACGTTACAATTTGCGATCGAAAATGGCATGCAATTAAAATTTGTAACACGTGAAAACTATCGTGAAAAAACGTCAAAAGTATTCTTAGCACAATTAAGACAAGAGTTTGGACGTTTCTATACCATACCAGAAGGCGGAACAAACAGTTTGGCGGTAAAAGGTTGTGCTGAAATTATCACGGAAAACGAAAAAGAGTTTGATACAATTTGTTGTGCAGTTGGAACTGGTGGAACAATTTCAGGAATTTGTAAAGGCGCGTATTCGCATCAAAAAGTGCTAGGGTTTCCAGCATTAAAAGGTGATTTTTTACATGAAGAAATCAAACAATATGTTTCAACAACCAATTGGGAATTAATCAATGACTATCATTTTGGTGGTTATGGAAAAGTTACGGACGAGTTGATTCAGTTTATCAACAATTTCAAAACACAAACAAAAATTCCATTAGATCCAATTTACACAGGAAAAATGCTTTTTGGAATCATAGATTTAATCAAAAATGGACATTTTGCCAAACAAAACCGTATTTTAGCAATTCATTCTGGTGGATTACAAGGAATTGACGGAATGAACACTAAACTCCAGAAAAAAGGAAAAACAACGATTATATAATTATATGCAAAAACACATTATATACACACTTTTAGGGTTATTCTTATTAGCAAGTTGTGGAACACAAAATCGTGTTTCAAAATCAAAAAAGAAAACAAAAAAAACAACACGTGTTGTAAAAACAACAATACCGACAAAAGAGCCTGTAAAAGTTGAGACGACAACTCCAAAAGTTGATGAGGAAATTCCAGAAACATCTACAAAAAGTACTACAGTATTATACATAGAAGCCTATAGTGAAGTGGCAAAAAAGGAGATGGAACGACACGGAATTCCGGCAAGTATTACATTGGCACAAGGAATTTTAGAATCGGGTTCAGGAAGAGGAAAACTGACAATGAAATCAAACAATCACTTTGGTATCAAATGTCACCGAGGTTGGAAAGGACAACGTGTATATCATGATGATGATAAAGATCAAGAATGTTTTCGAAAGTATGCAAATCCGGCATATTCATTCACAGATCATTCGTTATTTTTAACAGGAAGATCGCGTTATGCATCATTATTTAAACTTCCAAAAGACGATTATAAAGGCTGGGCGAGAGGTTTAAAAAAAGCAGGATATGCCACAGATCGTAAATATCCTAACAAGCTAATTGCGTTGATAGAGCGGTATGAATTATACAAATATGATGCTGAAGTATTAGGTAAAAAACCAGAAGATGCTAAAAAAGTAACTACACACAACGATCGTTATACAGTTTCAAAAGGAGATACATTATACGGTATTGCGAAGAAACATAAAATAACGGTTGCGAAATTGAAATCTTTAAATGGACTTGAAACGAATGAGATATTTGTAGGTCAAGTTTTATTTGTAAAACCACTTCCGAAAGACTTTTAGTCAATAAAAAAATAGAATAGAATGGAATATAAACGTAGCAGTGCGTTATTTGCGGAAGCACAAAAAGTGATTCCTGGTGGCGTAAACTCACCTGTTCGTGCGTTCAAAGCAGTAGGCGGAACACCAATTTTTGTCAAAGAAGCAACAGGAGCTTATATCATTGATGAAGATGATAAGCAATATATAGAATATATCAATTCTTGGGGACCAATGATTTTAGGTCATGCGCACAAACCTGTAATTGATGCCGTTGTAGAAAAAGCAAAAAAAGGAACTTCGTTTGGAATGCCAACTGAGATTGAAACGAAAATTGCCGAGCTAGCAGTTTCTATGGTGCCAAATATTGACATGATTCGTTTTGTAAATAGCGGAACAGAAGCGTGCATGAGTGCTGTTCGCTTGGCGCGAGGATTTACAGGAAAAGACAAAATTATCAAATTTGCAGGTTGTTATCACGGACATAGTGATGCATTCTTGATTCAAGCAGGAAGTGGTGCGGTTACTTTTGGAAGCCCAAACAGTCCTGGCGTTACAGCAGGAACAGCAAAAGATACCTTGTTAGCACGTTACAACGATTTGGAAAATGTTAAAGAAATCATTTCTCAGAATGAAGGTGAAATTGCTTGTATCATTATTGAACCAGTTGCTGGAAATATGGGATGTATTCCACCAGTTGAAGGCTTTTTAGAAGGATTACGAATATTATGTGATCAGCACAATATATTATTAGTTTTTGATGAAGTCATGACAGGTTTCCGATTGGCAAAAGGTGGCGTTCAAGAATTGTTAGGTGTTGATGCTGATATTGTTTGTTTTGGAAAAGTAATTGGCGGCGGATTGCCCGTTGGCGCTTTTGCAGCTCGACAAGAAATTATGGAGCATTTGGCTCCGCTTGGACCTGTATATCAGGCAGGAACATTAAGTGGAAATCCGTTAGCAATGGCGGCAGGATTGGCAATGTTACAAGAATTGAATACAGGAGATGTTTTTAAAAGTTTGCATGCTAAAACGGAATACTTGCACAAAGGAATTGCGACTGTATTAACAGAAGCAAACGTAACACATCAAATTAATCGTATTGGATCTATGATTTCGGTACATTTTTGTGATGAATCTGTTATTGATTTTGAATCATCTGCAAAAGGAAATAATGATTCGTTTAAGAAGTTTTTTCACGGATTATTAGATCGAGGAATTTATATTGCACCATCAGCTTTTGAAACTTGGTTTTTATCAGATGCCTTATCGTATGACGATTTAGACAAAACGATAAAAGCTATAAAAGATGTTGCCAAAACATTATAACAGCTAGAAAAATATAGGTATAAAAAAACTCGGCTATTTGCCGAGTTTTTTTATGATATGTAACGTTATTTATTCTTTAGTTTGCGCCTGCGCCTTTTACTTTTTCATGTCTCATTTTCTCTTTCATGAAAGATTTTTTAAATTCTGTACGTTGTGCAGGTTCTAAAAGGTCACTAACTTTTTTTCTTGCTAAATCAAGAGCATCAGCATTTAGTACACGATTTTCCTTTTCGTATGCTAAGAAAATTTCATAAACTTTCTTTGATTGCTCTGCGTTAAGTTCTAATGTTTTTTGTAGTTGGACAGTTCTGTCCTTTGCTTTTAATGCAGCACTTTCTTGTGCAGTTGCTGTTTGAATTCCTAAAAACAATACACATACAAAAGTGAATAGTGTAATATATTTTTTCATAACTGTTGTTGGTTGGTGTTAGCTAAATAATAACTCAATAATACTAAAATTGTAGTGAAATAACAAAAAAGAGAAGCTTTTTAACTTCTCTTTTTTTTGTCCCTAATTATTTTCTACCTGAGTGTTTTCTCTTTTTCCCTTGCTTTCTTTTGCCTTTACGTGCCGCCATTTTCTCCCATCTTTCATATTGATCTCCCGAAAGAATTTGCTTCATACTTTGCTTGTAAGCAATTTTAGCATCTAAACGTTCATTTGCCATTGCATATTTTTCTTCGCTAGTTGGCTTTTCTTTTTTGTCTTTGTCAGCTTTGCGGGCTTCCATTTTTTGCTTTCTAACTTTTGCTGTTGCTGTATTTAAAGCGAGCACACGTTGTTGTTGATTTTCGGATAAATCCAAAGCTAATGTCAACTGTTTTGTTTTCAATTCGGCCATTTGTTCTGGCGTCAAATCTTTCATGTGTTTTTTGCCTTTTTCTTTTCTCATTTCTCTTCGCTCTTGGCGATCTGTTTTGTCAGTTCCTTCTTGCGCCGCTACATTTAATGTGAAAATTAGTGCAAGTGCATATACTATGTTTTTCATTTTTTTATTGTTTTAAATTATTTGCTTCTAGGACTTAAAACATATAGGAAGGTTTAATCGAAAATTGATTTTAGGATTTGTTTAACGAAAAATAAAAAGATTTTCATGTGCAATGATTGATTGAATTTTTGTTCTTGAAAAACATCATTGTGTTACTGTCATGATTGATTATTTATGCTGAAAACTAAAGGGGATTTTGAATTTATATACGCTTCAAAATTTTTGTAAAAGGTCTTTTTTCAGCTATGTAATTTAGTAGAAATAGTGCAATTAAAATATAAATTAGCCCAATAACAAAAATACCAACAAATCCGAAGCTGGCAAAACCATGAATAAAATTGCCATAGGTAACACCGTAATATTCTTGTAAATAGGTTGATGTTGCACTTTGACCAATATCATTAATTTTGAGTAGGTAATACATCAAACGTGCAAAAAGTAAGATTGTGATTAGTAAATGAATTTTAATATGATTCATAATACTAGGTCTTTTTATGATGTATTTTAAGGTTGGATTTTCCTTTTTTAGTGTATTAAAAACGGCATTAATTTTTTCGTCATTGTCAATAAATAATGTCTTCTTAGTGTTTTTCTGATGAATTTCGATTTTGTTTTTGTGAAAAATAACCTGTTCAATAGTAGCAAAATGAATTTCATTCAAATCTTTCGGAAGTTGATCTGCTTCTATACTTTTTAGTTGTTGTGCTACATCGTCTTCTTTTTCGGTACTAATGTATATCGTTTTATTTTTTACAAGAATTAACGAATTGTCTGTTGAATTGGGAAATGTCCAGCGATTTTGCATTTAGAGGTTGTTTTTGTAGATACGAATATCGCCAGAAATATTATTAAAACCATTAAACCCAGTAATTTCTAGTTTCCCTTCTTCTAACATTCCATTTTTAATATTTAAGAGATAAATTCCATTGAAAGATTTGGTAAATCCTTCGGCATCTCCTTTAAGGTCTGAAAATACATTGATATAGGCTAGTGAATCTTTTATGATTTTTTTTAATGTGTATGTTGTCGTAACTTCATTAAATATGACATCATCAATAGGTCTGGTTCGTTTCCATGAATAGCCTGGTTGAATTGTATCATTTGGTAATTCAATGAAGAAGTTATTAATGTCAAATAGCAATTCCATTTTTTGATTACTATGTAGATATTTGAGGTTTTCTATGACTTTACCCTGTTTATTTATTTTAAAAACTACAGGGCGATCTATGAAATTTCGTTGGTAATATTCATTCGTTTCTTTGTCTAATGCCGAATTACTTTTCCAATACATTTTTTTGATTTCGGCATTCACTTCCAATACATTTTGTTTGGTGCTAACTACTTTGAAATCTATTTCTTGCGTAATTGTCAACTTCTTAGATTCCATGCTAAAAGCATACGTATATGTTTTCTCTTTCGGAATTTTATACGATAGTTTTATTTTTTGATTGTTTTGCGAACAGCTTAGAAAGCTTAAGGTTATAAGTGCTATTAGGAGTTTTTTCATGATTTGTATTTTTTGATTTTTGGTTGGTGGCCTCAGCTACCGCACGATTGAATCGTGTGGAGTTTTACTAATCTAAATTTTGAAATACTACGATATTTTCTAACAAACCTTTTTCGTCAGTATAATCAATAGCACTGCTATACATATAATCTTCCGGTCTAAACACTAAACCAGCTTTTACAGGGTTGTTGTGTATATAGTTTATTTTCTCATGAATTACTTTGTTAGTCCATAATTCAATAGGTTTGTTATCATGTCTCCAAAATTGATATTGATCCACGTTAGATGATTTAGAAGCAGCTTCTTTAAATTTGTCTAATAAAAATTCTCTTCTACTTTCTTTAGGGTTATTTTGAACAGCTTTTACAATGGTTTTACTTGTGAATCGTTTAAAATCGCCCAATAGCAATTGTGGTTCTCTGTTTCCCACACTTCTAAAAATTAAATGAACATGATTTGTCATAATGCACCATGCTACAAGCTCCATACCTTTTTCTTTTTGACAATAAAATAAGCTATCTACTATTATATTTTTATATTCATTTCTTATGAAGACATCTAACCAATATACTACTGCAAAGCTTACAAAATATAATCCTTTTGGGTTATGAAATTTATAATTTCTGCTCATGTTTTATTATTTCAGCATTACCACACGATACAATTGTGCGGTAGCGAGGGGGTAATAACTCTTTGCAGTATTCTTCTGTGTAATTCATTTATTATCTATATCTTCGAAATTCTACAAAATACCTCCCATCTTTTGTCTTTTTAATGTCAAAAAAAGCTTGTTTATGCCTAAACTCATATGGTTCTCCTGTTAAATCATCTATTTCCATAAATATTTTATTATTAGATATTTCTGTCTCATCTTCAAAATCAAACCCAATTATCCAAAAGGTTTTGATTTTATTTTTGGCTTCATCATAAGTAATTTCATTAGGTAAGAACCCTGCATTATAAACATTATCTAAACCTTTTATTTGTTCTTCTTTACTGTTAAAAATAGCGACTAAGTTTTCATTAGAGTTATATTCCCATCCTATATCTCTCATTGTTTTTTTTGCTATTTTTATTATTTCGGTCTCTGTATAATTCATATTATTAATTTTAATTATCTATAAATATATTTTAATCCTTCCATTTCATTGTTAATATCAAATTTAATTTTAGCTCCTTTTCTATTAGCTTCAACTACTAAGTCTTGAACATATTTATATGAATCATATAGCTCTTTCTGAGTCCATCTAGATTTTGTTTTCCAGATTTCATTCCATACTACTATTTCTTCTTGAGCATAATGAACTTTTGGCATTTTGTTGAACCAATATTTCAGATGCACGATTTCATGGAAAACAGTTAGCTCTGAAGCATTTTCTGACCTTAAGAATAGTTGAGGAGGTGGCCCTTGATTAAAGCTTCCTAAGACTCGTCTATTATCCCAATCTTCTAGTTTACTTATCCTTTTCCCATTTCTTAAAATAGTTTTTTTTGTCTTTAAAGTATGATCGACATCTACTAATCTTAATCTTACTTTATATTTTTGAAAAAGAAAATCTTTAAATAAATCTAATTGTTTTTTATTTAGTAACCTTCCTCCTGAAAGATCAAATAATTCTTCTATTTTTCTAAATAATTCTCTTCCTTCTGTAATTTCCTCTAAATGCCTACTAGTCTCTAAAGCTTCTTCAGCTTCTACAATTTCCTTACTTTTTTTAGTAGCTCCTGTATGGTCTCCTTTTTTAACGATTTCCTCTGCTTGCTTTTTTATGTTAGGAAATTCTGGATGTGTTACAATTTCTCTAGCCGTTTTAGATAAAGAAGCATGTAAAGCCGCGCTTAATTCTCCTGACAAACTTAACATTTCTAAGAAAAAGAGATATTTTGCAATGGTGTTCCCAAGTGTAGTGTCCTTATATCCTAATAACTTGATAAGACCGTTTCCAATTCCAGAAGTAATTTCAATATAACCAGCAAATCTTTTTGCTCCCGCAATGAATTGTGTTGCTTGTTTTGTTCGTCCAATTAGTTTATGACCGGCATTTAAAATCTTATATAAACGCCCAGCTTTAGCAATATTTAAAAATCCTGAAGCCGTGGTTAAAATGTCTATAGCATATTCTCCAGCGGTAATAACATTGCTCCAAAAAGCTCTTTCTTCTCGGGCTAACATTACAAATGCAGGCAATACTGCAAAGTAAGAATTTTTGTTGTCTTCTGAATCTTTAAATATAAAATGCGGATTATCTTCATTAAAAATATAAATAGGGGCATACGGATCATATAATAATCGTTCTTCTTTTGATGTGCGGAATGGAATAGTGGTTTCAGTATTTCGATCTATTTTTACTTTAACTTGTTTCGTGATTTTATACGTAAGATCTATTTGGACTTCATCGGAAGCTGTGAGATACTCTATTTTTGCATTATCATGATGAAAACCAATAGTTTTATCTGATTTATAATTTAGATAGGGTTCGCAAAGATCAGAAATTTTGGTGTTTTTTTCTGTAATGTCCTTATAAACGGTTTGTTTCCATACACTCCAAAGAAATCGAACATATTTGTCAAAGTTACTAGTGTGCATTTTACTAAATAGATTATAGAAATAAGAAACGTTATTAGTATCTCTGCGAATTAATAATTCATCTAAAAATAGCTTGGGACTTCTTATTTTCTCTAGAATAGCGTTTAATAATTTTAATGTCACATCCTCCTTGTTCAATCCGAAATTGGTAATTCTCCCCTTTAAGGACTTATCAAGAACCTTCCATAAGGTCTCTAAATGTATATGTTTTATAAATACAGTTGGCGCATAAAAAAATAGTTCTAATGTTTTTTCTAAATTATTTTTATAAAAACTGAATTCTTCACTAACGCACTTTATATATTGATCAATAAATAGTTGCCGAATACCTCCATTATGTAAAGATATATTTGCATCAGGATTAATGGTTCTCATGATTTGATTCATGAGTTCATACATATCTAAAGAATCTGTAGTGTCAAGATTTTCAAAGCTATTACTATAAAAAATAGTACGATTTATGAAATATAAAAAGGTTCCTAGGTATTTAAACTCTAGCGTAACTGCTGCCTTTTGAAATTTCATATCGAATCTTAAAAATTCATCCAATACATATTTGTACTCTAATACAAATGTACCTGCACGTTTCCTTATCGTAGGGAACAAATATACATTTCCCTTAGTCTGTATAATTTCTACATCTATATTTCTATTGGTGTAGTTTTTTGGAATTTTTTTATGCTCAAATTCTTCAGGATGAAAGTCTCGACGTGTTACCTTTGTTTCTTTCCCAAAATGATTTATATATTTTATGATATATCTTCCACTACTAATTCCTACATCTTTTGGATTATATGTAAACACATCTGCATAGGCAAAAGCAGATTTTAAGGTTGTATTATATATAATTCTGTTTCTATCATCATCATACAAATATCTTTCTAGATCTCCAGCTAATGAAATGAACGTAAAATTATTGTCATCTAAAGGAACCCAATCAAAATTTGTAAAACTTCTATACAGTATTAAATCTCCTGATGCAGAAGGAAATATACGTTGAATGTAGTAGTTGATACTATTTGGTTTATCCAACGTATCAATTACTTCGATGGCTAAAAGGTCACTACTTTTGTATGATATCCTAAGATCTAAAGGTTGAAAAACACCTAAATCTGTCAAATCAGATTTTTCAACTTCTATTTTAGTATTTACAAATGGGCTATTAGAATCATAATTTTCATCATTGATATCTACGAAAGTATTATTGTAGTCAAAATTTTCATCAATTACATCTACCAGCCTTTTAGTATCATTGGCTTGATCTTCCTCTAGACGTCGGTGTATTTGTAGATATTGAATTAATGGTTCAATATTGCCTGCTAATGCATTTGTTTTAATCATGTTTCTTTTTCTTTTACAGGATTAATTAATTGATCATTTAGATGAACTGTAAGCGAATCACTAGGAAACAACTCTACCAAATGCTTTCTATGCTGTAAGGCGTCATTAGTTTGTTGTTTGCTAATGATACTTAAGTCAATGTGATAGTTTTTGGCTGTTGTCCAAATGTGTGTGTTAATGATTGGGAAGTTGCATACCATAATGATATCCCAATCTTTTCCGTCTAATTTGTTCCAATCTTGTATGGGCGTTTTGGCTCTGCTTCCATATAAATAAATTTGATGTACAGGCGTAATTCGCTCAACGTATTGTTTTAGCTCATGGAGAATGTATGGCAGCACTTTTTCAGGCTGCCATATCATTTCTAATTGTATTGTACTCATTATTGGAACCTAGCCAATGGAAGTAATACATCAATTTCTCCATCTGTAAGTGATGTAGCGTATCTGTCTTGTACACGTTGTGTGTATTTCGTTGGCGAACTCACAATAACACCTTCAGAGTTGATAGTCACTTTTAATACATCATGCGCAGGATCATTTGTTGCTACTTCAATGTCTGGTTTTTCAAATGTAAATGTTGAAATACGTGCATAATCTATTTTGAACTGTAATCCCATCGGATTTCCTCCCGTATCATATACGTGTTGTGCTTCTATTCCAGAAATCAAAGATATTTTCTTTGCAAGCTCTTGATATACAACACCAGCACTATCTTTAGAATTCCAAGCGGCATCACGCTGAATTATTATTTCTTGATCCATACATTTATATGTAATCGGAAATACTTCTGCATCATCTAAATGAAATACAGTTTGCATTTCTGTACCAAAATTTCTTAAAAAGGATAGTTGAATCTCCTTTTTAGTAGTTGTACCATCACCAACCTGTAAATCATTAAAAACTGTCGTATCATTCAAAATATTACTATTGCATTCTGTCTGATCTGACTCAATGAAGTCATTGATATCATCACATTCGCATGGCAATGCTTTTTCAACTTTTAAGCCTAAACTGTCTGCTTGCAAAATAGTTAATGAAGTAGGTACACGTGTTTTCCAAGCTTTTCCTTCTTTTACACCTACTGGTTTGTCAAGTTCATCCATAATTGAACGATATAATGGATTGTCCAAAACAGGCAATTCTCCACCATTCCAAATGCTTCCTGTTGCCATGTAATGTAAAACGGCTTTTTCAAAACCTGGACGTACCGTTAACACAACTCTTGCCAATCCAGCTTGCATAAAACTTCTGAATAAAGAATCGTTGTTTTCGAAGTTGTATAATTTATTCCATTCTCTACGATTTCCCCAATAGAAAGGATAGAAGTTATAGGACATGATTTCCCACTCAAATGCTTGTTCCATAAACTTGGCAAACGAAGCATACGCATCCAAAGATTTAGTTACCGTTACGTTATGTGTGTCTAATGCGTCACCTAAATACATTTTTTTGCCAAATGTATTTTTTGCGGTAGGCGATTGATCCATTAAATATGATAAACAGTTTTTACGTAATACCATTTGCTCAATTTGACGATAGAATAAAGGATTTGATTCCTTCATTTCTGCAACTTTAGTTTCTTCTTGTCCTTTTTGAGCGATATATTCAGCAAGTTTGTCTTCATATGCCGCAATAATTGCATTAAAAGTTTCTAATTGCCACCTTTCTATGGTTTCATCCAATCTTTTTAATTTGATACTTACATTTGAGTTTCCTGAAAGGTGTGAGTAAGAAGAAAAAGAAACAGGAATGTTTGTCACAAATTTAGAAAGTGATCTTGTTGCGTTTTGTAACATTCTTACACCACCCACTATGATATATGTTCTACCTTCGCCTCCATCTTCACTATCAACCCATTCTGCTTTTGCTTCTACAGAAAAATATCCTTCTGGAATTTCTAATTCTGTATGCTCTCCATAACGTTCATTTGTGTCTCCAATAACTTCTGCAGCTTTGTATGAAAATGCTTTTCCTATAAACATCTCTTCCACAGGTGGCTGATTTACTTCTGCATTGTATTTTGCAGCCAAAACTTTATAGTTTTCTGCTGTAATTTTTGAAGCATTACTGATTTTTTCATTATTGATAACAATTGTTCTCGGATCTAACGGTTCAGTAAGAATCATTACATCACTATTGTCATCTTCTGTCATTGAAGTTAGTGCTAAACGATGCAATTTAGAAGGTTGCGGAATGGCAAATTCGTACATCAATCGTCTACCATAATTATAGATTTGATTTTTGTACACTTTGTCAATCCATCTGTATACGCCAACAACATGTTTGTCACCTTTTCGGTTGTCGAAACCATGAGAATTGTTTTCTTCAAATTCTTCAATAATTTTACTAATACGTTCTTCTTTTACACGTTGTACGACACGATCCATTACTCTAGCTGTAACTTCTTGAGCTTCCGTCATGGCTTGATTAATACTGTCTTCACTTGAGGTATGCGTAGCAAAGTTAGCACCTGTATTTATATTGAAACTAAATCCAGTACTTGAATTTTTCCCAATATTAGAATTTACAAAAGCAGCTGAATCTTGTGATTCTGAAATTACTTGTGATATTTCATGTTGCATTTCAAAACGATCTGTCGTAGTTGTATCAGTTAAGCGTTCTTTTTCTGTTTCTGAACTTGTAGATGTTGTGTTTTCAGAAGAACGTAATCTACGTGTAGATTTTTCCTTGTATTCACGTGCCATTACATTTTCAATATGTGACACTTCACCTTCGGTGTAACAATGTACACTTTGTTCAACTTTTCTATAATCAGCAATTCCCAATTGACGCATTCCGTAACCAGAAGGAACAAAATTTCGATCATTTGAAATAGGCGTGCTATTATCTACAGAAATGCTTCCTAAATTACATGAGTTTGGTTTTAAAATACTGTCATGTGTAAGCACAGTTCCATCTAGTAATGTGACAATCGCCTTTAAACGTAGGTTTGCATGTTGCGCGGTTGGAATAGTTAATACATCACTTAATAAACTTACTTTGACAGAAGTTAATGTATTTGTTAAAATAGTAAATGAAGTACTGCTGTGTAATAAGTTGTCTGAGATATCAAAAATTTCAGCACTTATCGATTGGATTGCAAATAATGCCTCTTGAGAAGGATTTGTAATGTCTGCAAAAAATCCCCAATAGGCTAAGTTTGTCTCTTTGTTAAAACGTCTTCGAGAGCAAAACGAAGCAATAATTTTTGTAGGATCATTTTCATGATTGCTCACAGGAAGAATTGTTCCGTGAACACTTATAGATTTCTTATGAAAATCCGTGTTTTCATATACACTAGTAGTTAACTTTTCTGTTTCTTGAACTATTAATTTTTTTGCTTGCGCAAATGTATTAATTTGAGAAATAGGCTTTAGAAACGAAAGCGTTTCGTACGCAAGCGTTGAAAATACAGTAGCTGCATTTTTTGAGTCAATTTCATCTCTAAACGAAAAAGAAAATATAGGCAAATCAGGATATTTTACAGGCGCAGGTTGATCACAAGGATTAACATTTGAAGGGGCATATGCTTTGTCTCCTCGTAGCGTACACCAAGCATCTTTCGCATCTTTTATATCTTCTTCATACTTATCTAGCAATGCTTTTACAGTTTCATCATGACTTGTTTTAGCGGCTTTATACGCGGCATCATAATCAGTTTGATATGAAGAGTGTAAGGTGTCAACTTCGTTTGCAACTTTTTCTAAACTTTGTAATTCTTGACTTGCAATACTTGCTATTAATGTTTTTGGCAACGAAACAACTTTATATGGCGTGTTGTCTACAATTTCTTCATTATCAGTAGAAACTTCTTCAGAAAAATCAAATAGCTCTTTTGGTAAAATTACTTTTGCATAGATAATAGTATGTGCTAAAGCTGTTTTTTCTTGTATATCCAATTCTTCTCCTCTAGGAAAATGTGTAA
Source organism: Kordia sp. (assembly GCF_965283645.1). GTDB lineage: Bacteria > Bacteroidota > Bacteroidia > Flavobacteriales > Flavobacteriaceae > Kordia. The sequence continues at coordinate 4,188,869 of NZ_CBDIPG010000001.1, forward strand.
CAACATGACTTGCTTTTAATAAGTGAATCGCAGCTTCTTTTGCGTAGAAATCTTCTTCGGTAACAAACTGATAAAATATGTTATTCCAAAGTGTTCCATCATTGAGAAGTGGACTAACTCCAATTGTTTGTGCTTCAATTTCGTAAATGGAAGCCGTTGTTCTGTTTTGCAATAACCATTCAGAAAATTCGAATAGTTTAGTGTCCAGTTTTTTAATTTCTTCTTTCGTTAGTGCACGATAATTTTCAGCTGTATTTTGCAGTTGTTGCCATTTAGAAACTTCAAAAGGTTTGTTTTCCATTTCATCATAGAAATCATCGTCTTTTGCATCTTCAGAAGGAAAAATGAATCGTAATTCTTTGTTGTTTTCTTCGCTTAAATCAGGGCTTCTTAAGCTCGTAAAGCGAAATAATGTTTGTGAAATTTGATCTTTCATAAAATTTAAATAATAATTGTTATACGTTAAATTTTGGCATGCGTAATGCTTGTTCAATCTTTTTTGAACTGGTAAATAAGGATGTAATTTGGTTGGATAGGGATGAATATTCTTACCGAAAGTAGTGTGTAAATAAACGCACTATGCTATAGATTTCATGAGCGTTGAATACTTTTCATAAGCGTTGCGTTTTAACAAAAAATTACCATAACTTTTAGTAAAATAAAGTCTTAGCGTAGAAAGTCAATGAAGAAGATTTGATGTATATGTATAAAAAAAACACCTTCAATTCCAGAAAATATGGCGGTGTTTTTAAAATTTTATAGAGAAAGAAGGTTACTTTTCCACAGCATCTTTCATAGAAACATCATTGGCGATAATATCGGTTAAGACATGTGTGCCATTTTCAATATGTACAACTGCATAAATGGCATCATTTTTTTCAGTACGATTTAATTCTCTGGCAAGTACTTCTGCATCATACGCTTTTGATTCTTCCATATAATACCGATCAAAAGGCAAATTGAAATGAACAACATTATTATTGTAGTAATTAATATTTACAATAATATAGTCAAACTCACTAGTTGGAATTTTTTCTTTTGTCAGATTTTCTAAAACAGCATACCCATTTTCATCTTTGGAAAAATAAGCGTATCCTTTTTCATAACTATCCCAACTTACATCTGTAGATTCAAACGAATTTATTTGATACGTTAATGTGATATATTTTCCTCTAAACGGATCATTTGGATCCACAGGAGCCGTTTTAAATTTGTACACATTGTCGGAAGCAATGGTACGTTCGTATTTGTATACTATTTGTGCTGATGCAACAATTTGTGCCAATACCATGATTCCAAAAAGTGCGTATATATATGTTTTTTTCATGTGTTCGTTATTATTTTTTTAGATGTCACATGTGTTCGCTATTTGTCATTTCGTAAAATGATTAAAAGTTTAACATGCTCGGTTCATGTGTTCGTTATTATTTTTTTAGATGTCACATGTGTTCGCTATTTGTCATTTCGTAAAATGATTAAAAGTTTAACATGCTCGGTTCATGTGTTCGTTATTATTTTTTTAGATGTCACATGTGTTCGCTATTTGTCATTTTGTAAAATGATTAAAAGTTTAACATGCTCGGTTCATGTGTTCATTATTATTTTTTTAGATGTCACATGTGTTCGCTATTTGTCATTTCGTAAAATGATTAAAAGTTTAACATGCTCGGTTCATTAGTTCTTAATTTTAGTTTTCTGTTTTTTTAGCATAATGTAATTCGCGGTGAAAAACCCTGCGCCAATTAATATGAATAATAATCCACGTACAGGAAAGGACAAATCTGTATCAAAAAATCGGCATGCAATTAATATCGTAATAATGAGCATTCCGTAATTGAGAATTCCAAAACTGAGCGAATCTGTACCAATTTTAATTGCCATAATTCCTAATGTGAATAACAATATGTTTACCAAAACAGTTGGTAATACATCATCAAAAAGCCCAAACATAAAGATGATTGAAAAGATTAAGAATACATATTGAAACAAATTCACGCTTTTTCCCTCTTTTAATTTGTCACTGAAATAAAGTGTGAAACCTGCAATTATGAACAATATTACTGCACAATAAAACTCTAACGAATCGAAATGTACATTGTTAAATTCGTGTCGCCATAAAGATCGAAAACTTAAACTCATTAACACAATAATAGTTCCTAACGAGCCTAAAAAACGATAGCCGTTTTTAAGTAATGACTTATTCTTGAAAAATGGAAGTTGTCCGATATTGTATAAAATTCCAAACAATAAAATGTACATTAAAAAGCCAACACCTTCGCTTCTGTCAATACAAACGGGCAGTGAAATAATTACACTCAACGGAAACAGCCAATGCAATATGTTTACAGCTGGCGATTTCACATTGTCTTTAATCATTTTAATATAACTCGGTAACGGAAACAACAACAATAAAAAGTACAAATGCGGAATGGTTGTAGTACGACCATAACCAGCTTCAAAAGCATAATATGTAATGAAAATTAAATGTAATACAATTGCTGAGGTTGATTTGGTAAGATATAGTAATGGAACACATAAAACGATCCAAACTAGTAGAAACGATTCCAGATCGCCAGAAACATTATAAATCTGGCTCACTAGCGAAATACACGCGCCAACTCCGAAAAATAGAAATACGATTGAAGTTTCTTTCCAGGTCTTGCTTTTGTTTTTATAAATACTAAAGCCCAAAGCTATTTGACCAATTATCATTGGTAGAAAAGCTAGAAATACTTTTGTCAGTCGTGAAAAATTATCCCAATTATGCGCCATAATCAAAATGATTCCTAATCCGATTAGTGTTGCGCCTAAAATTCCAAAAATGGTAAACAATCGGCTTGTGCCAGCTACTTCATTTTTTGCATAATAGGTTTTTATGTTTTGAGCAATTTCATCCGAAATGATGTTATTTTCGATCAATTCGGGCAATGCTTGTATAATTTTTGAACTCATAAAGTTAATTTTTAAGTGTATTCATTAATTATATACTTCGTAAGTATTTGCTGTTTCTATCAGGACTCCGTCTTCATCATATATTTTTCTTTTTTCAACTACTTCTTCTCCTTTTGCATAAGTGGAAATAAAAGCAATGTTTCCATTTTTATGATAACCAATGGAAGTTCCTGTAAATTTTTTATTCTTATAAAGTTGATAGCATGTTGTCTTTTCTTGTGGATGTAAAAATAGCCAACTAACTATATCAGGATTTGTTTCGCATTCTTCCGTAAGGAATTCATGTTTTAAGTTTCCATTTCCATCACCATTTTCACCATATTTTGAACAAGAAATGCAACTAAGAATTAGCAGAAAAATAAATACTCTTTTCATGATACTAATGTATTAATTAATTTTTCATTAAATGTAAAACCTCGCAACACGAATACTAGTGTGCTACGAGGTTTCTGGTAATCAACCAACATTTATCCTTCTTGTTGTTTTAATGCATGTAAATCTCTGGTGTTTTTTTGTACGGCTACCGAAGCAAATAAACTTAGTGCAAACGACATTCCGTAAAATCCTTTTTCGCTCAATGCTAATTCGGCATTCCACAATCCGACTATTAATAATAGGATGGAAGCTACTGTTGTAAACCAACTAATTCCGTAATAAATATCTGTGACAGGAATTCCTTCCATTCGGTCTCTTACTGCTTTCTGGACAGAAACTACTGAGAACAATCCGAATAGTAAAATGGTAAAGTAATATCCTTTTTCGTTCAATTCCATGCCAGCATTCCACAATCCTACGCAGTACGCAACCATTCCAATTAATAATGCCGCCCATGATGCCGAAATAAAAGCTGGCGTTGGCTTAAAAGGATTTTTCTCTTCTTTTTTAATTTCTATCGGTTTCTTTTTTTCTTCTTCTAATGTTGAAAATTTTTGATTTTCCATAATGGTATAATTTAAATGTTACTTGATTTAATTTTTGTTTTTGATTACAGGACAAATATGCGATGGTATTTTTAGCTGTAAAACTCTATTTTTCAATAAAAAGGATTATATTTATAATCAATTATGTATTTTAATTAACTGATAATTAGTTATTTAAACATTTTAAAACAGACGATATAATGATTGCAATTGACGTAATGATTTCTCAGTTTTCTAAAGAAGAACAACAAGAATTCATAAAATATCTTACCTATAAAAACAAACGTCACGATACGAAAAACGTGCAATTGTTTAAGTTGCTTCTAGCAAATTATTCCGCAAAGGAAATTCCTAAAAAACTATATGGAACCGATAATAAAAGCGCGTATCATGCTTTGCGAAAGCGTTTGTGGAGTTCACTGCTCGATTTTATGGCAACGCAAAGTCTCACACATGAAGTTTCAGACGAACTCGATATTACCAAACGTGTCTTAGTTGCCCGAAATTTATTATTACAAAAACAATTTAAAACGGCTTTTAAAGTATTAAACAAAGCAGAAAAAAAAGCACGCGATATTCTTCATTTTTCATTACTAAATGAAGTGTATCATACACAAATACAATATGCGCATACAACTTCTTTTGCGCCACCGTTGGAAACACTCATTGAAAAATTTACCGCAAATCAAAAAGATTTTTTACAAGAAGAAAAGCTAAATATGGCATATGCTGTCATTAAAGAAAATGTGCAAAAAGTAGTGTATCAAGGTGAAATTATCTCGTTTCAACAATTAATTCAAGAAACTTATACACGTTTTGGTATTTCGCAAGAAATTGGCTTGACGTATAAATCATTGTATCAATTAGCGCAAATGGTAAGTTCGGCAGCTTCTGTAACAAAAGATTTCTTTACAATTACACCATTTCTGTTGGAAAACTACAAAGATATTTCCAACCGATTGAAACAAACCGACAAACATTTATTTTACCATATCAAGCTATTATACATCATTGCAAACATCTTTTTTAGGAAGAAAGCATTTGTCGAAAGTTTAGAATATTTAAACTTGATGCATCAAGAAATGGAACGACAAAAAGGAAAATATTATAAAGATTTGTTGTTGTCGTATCAATGTTTAGTTGCGTTAAATCATAACTATTCAGGAAATGCTACAGAAGCTATTTCAATTTTAGAAACCATAAGTCAGGTAAAGAAATTTGATTTAGAAGTTATGTTAGATGTACATTTGAGTTTAATTGTATTTTACTTTCAACAAGGCGAATTTAAAAAAGCACAACAAGTATTCTCTAAATTTTATCATACCGATAAATGGTACGAAGAAAAAGCAGGAATTGAATGGGTTGTAAAGAAAAACTTAATTGAATTGTTATTACATATTGAATTAGGAAACATTTCCTATGTAGATTCACGTTTTACAAGTTTTCAACGAAAGTACTATCCGTTCCTGAAAAAATCGGGAGAACAACGTGTAATTACCTTTTTAAAATTTGTAAAAAGCTACTATCAAGCACCCGAAAACGTGACTTCAAAAGCATTTTTGTCAATGGTAGAAGCTTCCTTTGTATGGAAATCACCAGAGCAAGAAGATATATTTGTAATGAGTTTTTATGCTTGGTTGAAAGCCAAAATGAGCAAAGCAGATTTATATCAAACTACGTTAGATTTGGTGAAAGCCAGTTAAGTTTATATTTAAATTACTTACCTTCGATTTGACGTCTTTTGTAGTTCTAAAAAAACGTACGTTAACTATTCAAATCATCTGAATCATCAAACGATTCGTACGATGTTTTAATCTTCAAATAATAATTGATATATTTTCGTAAATAGTTGTAATTTGGACTTGCATCTCGTTTTTCTTTAGAGATAAATTGAAAGAAATAACGTTTGTTTTTATGTTCTACAAGCGTAGCCACACCGTATACAGTATTATTTTTTGTTGAAATTGAAAACTCAGTTTCGTTTATAGCTAAATCACCAATATTGGACTCTTTCGGATATTGATACATAAAATAACCATCATAAGAATTTTCGGCAAGTTGTTCACGTATAATGCTCCATTGTTCACTCATTGATTGATCTGCCACTTTTTCCTTAACATCATAAAAGAAGTGATATTTTGAATAAGATGCTAAAACAGGAACGTCAGGAAATTCTTCCGAATCGTACACATGAAAACCCTTAAACAAGCGCACTTGTATATTAGGCGTAATAGTTATAATAGAATCTTTGGTGAGTTGTGTAACTTCTACTAATTCTTTTTCTTCTCCAATAATAAAATGAGCCGCATTGATCTTTTCTCGTTTTTTTGGTGGTTGCGTCGTTACAGACCTATCTTTATATGTTGGACTGTATTCCACAGGGAAATCATCAGAAGTAGTATCGTAATCTGAGTCGCCAATATTTGCTAAAATTCTAATAAGGAAAAGAAAAGCAACAACTGCAATTGGCCATACAATTTTTGGAAAACCACCTTTCTTTTTTCGGTGTGTAGTACGTTTTTTGTAGGCTTTGTCTCCTTGAGAAAATACTTCGTACTCCAATGGTCGCTCTGGAGTTTGGGGCGTATTTTCATATACAGGTGTATTCTTTGTGGGCGTGTTTCTAAATTCAGGTTTTGGTATTCTTTCTACTGAAGTTTCTTTTTTTCTTTCGTCTTTATTGCTAACTCGTGTAGGTTCGTTTTTATCCTTTCGTTCAGTACTTTTGGTGCTAAACTTAAGTTTTCGCTTATCATCTTTCTTGTCGCGCGAACGTTTTTTATCATATCTGGAATCTCTGGAACGCTTCACTTGTTGTAGTTTGAGTTAAATTTGTGATAAAGATATAAAAAATAGGACTTTAGTTAGTGTAGATATATTTTAAATACAAAAAGCCCAAGAAAATATATTCTTGAGCTTGCTAAATTTATAAGATTGGTTTAGCACCAAAATGATGGACAATCAAAATCTAATGTGTCATCCGACGGACCAATAGGACATTTTTTAATAATAGATGTTCTACTTCCTACACCACCAATGATTGTTCCTGTTTTGCTAAGGTTTGAAACTGACTTCTTGTTCAATGTCAAACTGTTTAAATTCTTTTTTTTCATAATTTCGAGTTTGTTTTAATTATGGAATAAAAGTACCCAACATCAATTGTGAAACAAAAGAGTTATAGTCGCAATTCACGGAATGTGTACGATAAAAAGAGGAATGGAAATAATCAATTTCTCCTTTTTGGATGCTTTATCAACATGAATATTCAAAAACAGAATCAATTTATATAATTATCGAAGGCCACTTTATCAAATCATATATTGATACCAATTCTAACGCATACACAGAAAATTCTCAAAAGAAAATAATACAAAACAAAAAATCTGAACAATGATATCATTGTTCAGATTTAAGGATTAAAAAGTATACACAGAAACCTTGCGCGTATTTTTTAATATTGAGATTATTTAGTTACAATAAATTTGAATGTCTGAGAAGCATCAGACGCAGTGTATAACTTTACTAAGTACATTCCAGCGCTTATATTTATTAAATCAATTCTATTATTTTCAAAGGTATACGTAGCGGAACTCAATTTTCTTCCACTTACATCAAATAAATCTATTTTCGTAATGTTTTGCTCTGTTTTAATATTTAGATGATCTTTAGCAGGATTAGGGAATATTTTAGTATTGTCGGTAGCAAATTCATCCACAGACAAGGTTCCGTCTTCGTACGCACCAGCATCTACCGTAGTATTTTGAATTCGGTTATTTCCATCTAAATCCAATAAATATATAGGATTTAACAAACTGTTATCTCCAGTGTCTATTCCAGAAGCACTGTTTGCAGCTAGTCTGTAATCAAAACTGTTATGAATGAAAGGAGCTGCATTTGGAACTTGTGAGTTTACAAATGTAGGTACAACCGTCGTAATATTTGTTTCGTTGTTTGCTAAATATGCACCTTCAACAACACAGTTTGATGCATTCCCGTTCAGAAAAATTCTACCAGCAATATTATTAACAATAACATTATTTGCAAATGTAGAGCCATTAGTGATGGTAACTGTCCATGAAGTATTAGGACTTGTGGCAACGTTTCTGTTAGATGCAATGGTGCAATTTACGATTGTTGATAAGTCAGAATTTGAAAATGTTTGTGTAGTTGCAATAGCAGCTTCTTCATTCGCAAAATTTCCAACAATAAGAGAATTGTACATATCTAAAGAAGTACCTGTATTGTCAATTGTGATTGCACCACCAACATTAGAAGCACTATTTCCGCTAAAAATACATCTGTCTACAATAGCTTTGTCAAATTGAATATGCATTCCACCACCGCTATTAGCTTGGTTATTAGAAATATCACAGTCAATTAGACGAATAATACCAGATTCGTTATAAATTCCGCCACCTTCGTTAGCATTGTTACTTGTAATTCGACACGAAATTAGGGTTGTTACAAAGCCATCATTAGTATTATTTCCAAAAGCGCCGCCTTCATCTCCATAGTTAGCAATCATATCACAATTTCTAATTGTTGGCTGTCCGCCACTATTATAAATGGCACCGCCCCAAGTGGAAGAATTATTGTACCCGTTGATAATTCTAAAACCATCAAAAACTGTTAAATTACTTGAGTTTGTAAATCGAACTACCGTCCAACAGTTATCAGTTTGAACACCTTGCGCTCCAATATCTCCATTTAATGTTGTAGTAGGTCCATTTACCAAATCACGCTGATTTACAGCGGTTTCAGTTCCTGCAAAACTTCCGTAAACTTCCACACCATTAGGAATGTTAAAACGAGAACTTCTCGTATTGCCCTGTGGTTTATATACACCTTGTATAACCCAAACTTGGTCACCTACAATTGATGCGGCAAATGCGTCTTCAATAGTCGGAAATGCATTTGCCCAAGAAAATCCACTACCATTTCCCGTAGCGTTTGGATTAACGTAGTATACAATGGCTTGTGCATATTGGATACAAAAAATAAAAGCAAATAGTAATAGTAATTTTTTCATCATAATCAGTTTAATTTAATTCTTGCGAAACTACTAAAAATTAATAGTAGTTGTTTACTCAATAAATATTGAGAATGTTAAATATTTCCTAAAAAAAGCATGTTAGTTCCAATGTACACTACAATTAAATTTTTTTACGTATTGTTAAAAGATATATTATAGATTCAAAAAAAGGAACTACAACATTGTAGTTCCTCTTTTTATATAGTAAGCACACTAAACGAAGCCGAAGTATACTTTTATGAAATTGATAGCCAAGCTTGTCAAAATCGCTAGCTGAGCGAAGTCGAAACTAAACGATTTCTACAAAAAGTCCATCCTCATTTTTTTCAACTTTCGCGACATTATTTTTTGTCAATTCTTTAATTGATTTATCCCACTTTTTGTTCGATAAACCAGCTTGTGCTTTTAAATCAGCTAATGGTAATTTTTCAGCTTTTTTTAAGATTTCAAACACAGCTTTTGCTTCATCTGTTAAAGCAATTTGTTTGCGTTCTGGTTTCATTTGTGGAAAGAATAATACTTCCTGAATTGATGGATTGTTCGTTAAAAACATAATTAAACGATCCATTCCAATTCCCATTCCAGAAGTTGGAGGCATTCCATATTCTAACGCACGTAAAAAATCATGATCTATAAACTCGGTTGCTTCATCGTCACCTTTTTGAGCCAATTTTAATTGGTGTTCAAATCGTTCACGCTGATCAATAGGATCGTTTAACTCAGAATATGCGTTTGCAATTTCTTTTCCACAAACCATCAATTCAAAACGCTCCGTTAATTCAGGATTCTCGCGATGTTCTTTACACAACGGACTCATTTCTTTCGGATAATCTGTAATGAATGTTGGTTCAATATAGTTTCCTTCACATTTTTCGCCAAAAATTTCATCAATCAATTTTCCTTTCCCCATGGTTTCATCAACAGAAATTCCCATGCCTTTTGCCGCTTCGCGTAATTCTTCTTCAGATTTTCCTGTAATGTCAAATCCTGTAAAGTCAATAATCGATTGCGTCATGGTGACACGTTTGTATGGCGCTTTAAAATCAATTTCATGTTTGCCAAACGTTGCTGTTGTTTTTCCGTTTACGGCAACTGCACAATGTTCTAACAATTTCTCTGCGAAATCCATCATCCAATTGTAGTCTTTGTAAGCTACATAAATTTCCATTGCTGTAAATTCAGGATTGTGTGTACGATCCATTCCTTCGTTACGGAAGTTTTTAGAGAATTCGTAAACACCGTCAAATCCACCAACAATCAATCTTTTTAAATACAATTCATTAGCAATTCGCATATACAATGGAATATTTAATGAGTTGTGATGTGTTATAAACGGACGTGCCGCCGCACCACCAGGAATTGGTTGTAAAATTGGTGTTTCTACTTCAAAATAACCAGATTCATTAAAGAAGTTACGCATGGCGTTGAATAATTTGGTACGCTTTACAAATACTTCTTTTACTTCTGGGTTTACCACCAAATCGGCGTAACGTTGTCTGTAACGTTGCTCAGGATCATCAAATTTATCATATACGACTCCATCTTTTTCTTTTGGAAGCGGCAATGGTTTTAAAGCTTTGCTTAATAGTGTAAAACCTTTTACCATCACGGTTTGTTCACCAACTTTCGTTGTAAACAATTCGCCTTCAATTCCGATAAAATCGCCAATATCTAGTAATTTCTTGTATACATTATTATATTGAGATTTGTCTTCTCCTGGACAAATTTCGTCTCTGTTAAAATATACTTGAATCTTTCCGTCAGCATCTTGTAATTCTGCAAACGAAGCCGAACCTTGAATACGACGCGACATCAATCTACCTGCAATTACAACCTGTTTACCTTCAGCAAATGTTTCCTTTACCTGTTTCGAAGTATGATTTACAGGATACAAATTTGCTGGATACGGGTTAATGCCAAGTTCGCGCAACTTTGAAAGTTTTTCTCTGCGAACGATTTCTTGTTCTGATAATTGCATAGTATTTTTGTGTAAATTTTAAGTTCGCAAAGATAAATACATTTCACTAGTATACCAATGTATTGATTTGGAAATATTTGAAGGTTTCTAGTTTGGAACTATGATTACATGTAACATTTTAACAATTTTTGAGTCATATAAGCATCATCAATCATCAAATTAAAAAACAATATGAGTATATGGAGAGTATTATTAGCAATTATATTTCCACCTTTGTCAGTATTAGATAAAGGTTGCGGATCAATAGTAATTGTCTTTCTTTTGTGGATCTGCGGTTGGGTTCCTGGAACAATTGCCGCTTTAGTTATTTTAAATAATCCAAATCGATAAATAAACATTTAATTAAAACACATGAAAAAAATTTATTTAGGGTTCGTAATTGCGCTTTTAGCAATTTGTACGAGTTGTCAATTTTCTGAAAACATTTACATCAATGAAGATGGAACAGGAAAAGTTTCTTTTAACATGGATGGATCTGAGTTAATGGAGATGATGGGCGAAGAAATGGCTAAAAGTAATGATAGCAAAACAATTGATTCTACAATTTCATTTAAAGAACTTTTAAAAGGTCAAGAAGACAGTATTTCAAAGTTACCAAAAGCAGATCAAGAGAAGTTAAGACAATTGGAAGATTTTAAGATGCACATGGTAATGGATGCAGAAAAGAAGAAAATGAATATGGATATGTTCGCAGATTTTAAAACTGTAAACGAATTGCAAGATATGTTTTCCGCAATGAACAAAGCTGGAAAGATGGATAAAAGAAATAATCAGGATACGCAAGCAAATTCAAATCCTATGGCAGCGTTAGGTTCGGACGGTGTTTCGGAAGTTAAGTATTCATACAACGGAAATATGTTTAAGCGTAAAACTGTTATCATAGACAAAGCTAAATTGCTAAGTCTTAAAGATAGTTTAGGGCAAGCAAAAATGATGTTTGCTGCTTCTGATTATACCTTAAATTATCATTTTCCAAGAAAAATTAAATCGGTTTCATTAGAAAATGCAAAAATTAATGAAGACGGTAAGAGTTTTACGGTAGCTGTAAATTTTATGGAATATATTACAAATCCAGAATTATTAAATGTAGAAGTTGAGCTAGAAAACTAACAAAACGACATACACAATATATAGAAAGCGAAAATACATTTTTAGTATTTTCGCTTTTTGTTTTAACGAACTAAAATTCTGAATACAATTGATTGTATGCTTTTCAAATAGTTTTGTTAAAAGGAATCTCTTTTTTTTATAATGTCGTATTTTTGTAATTGAAAATAGATACGCTTTGAACAAAACAATACACGTACAGGATTTAGGAACGAAAGACTATAAGGAAACTTGGGATTTTCAAGAAGAATTATTCAAAGAAATTTTAGACACAAAAATTAAAAATAGGCGAGAAGATGCAGGTTTAGAAACGTCAAATCATTTTTTGTTTGTAGAACATCCACATGTATACACGTTGGGAAAAAGTGGTGATATGTCTAATTTATTGTTAGATGAAACACAATTGGCGGCAAAAGGCGCTACGTTTTATAAAATAAATCGTGGTGGCGATATTACCTATCACGGACCTGGACAAATTGTTGGCTATCCAATTTTAGATTTAGAAAACTTCTTTACTGATATTCACAAATATTTACGTTTACTTGAAGAAATGATCATTCTTACGTTGGCTGAATACGGTTTAAAAGCCGCTAGAAGCAAAGGTGAAACGGGTGTTTGGTTAGATGTTGGTACTCCGTTTGCGCGTAAAATTTGTGCAATGGGCGTTCGGGCAAGTCGTTGGGTAACAATGCACGGTTACGCATTAAATGTAAATGCAGATTTGGGTTATTTTGATAACATCATTCCGTGTGGAATTCGTGGAAAAGCAGTGACTTCATTACACGTAGAATTGGGAAAAGCACATGTTGATGAAACTGAAGTTAAAGAAAAACTATTACATCATTTTCAAACACTATTTCAAGCAGCATTGATCAAAAGATGAGAGCTCAAAAACTTCTTTTGACATTTTTTACAGGATTGTTGACAATTTTAAATTTAATTGCTGGCGTAATATTTTATTTTTTGGGTTTAGAAAATGGCGAATCTACTACGGCCATATTTTTTCTTGGTTGCACAGGAGTTTTTAGTGTATATTTTCATATCAAAACAAAAGAGCTCTATCCTTTTCATGAATTTAATGAGCCTTTGGAAGAATTGTCTAAAAAATACTGGGCATTACACATTTGTTTCGGTTTAGTTTTGGTGATACTTGGAGTCAGTACTATTGTAATGGCAATTAAAAATTCTGTTTATTATACATCGGTTGCTGTGATGTCTATTTTGTTTTTAATTCTTGGTTTATGGACGTTACTTGATACGTATCTTTTAAATAAATTCATCGTTTCATATAAAGAACGCCTTGAAATTCAGGAAGAAATTGACGATATTGGAAACTCAAACATATAAATTATGCTAGTAGTAAAAATACTTCTGATGTTTATTTCTGGAATTTGCATTTGCTTTTCGTTGTTTGCAACAAGCTTAATATTTGTAAAAAGTGTTGCATGGTACGAAGTAGGTTTTGCATGTTTAGCACTTATAACTGCTTGTCTAAACGTTTTCTATCATATAAAAAGTTTTCGTTATTATGGTAAAAATGCTACTTTGATCGGAATTGAAAAATTCTCAAAAAAGTGGTTGATTGTTCCGTTAATTTTTTCAGCTTTCTTTGTATGGTTGGTGGCTGAAATAGCATGGTTTATAAAAGAAAAAATGGAAATGGACATATCTTATTATGCCTTTTTTGATACATTCATAGGGCTTGTTTTTCTGAGCATAGCACTCGTAAGTGTAAAAGAGGTTGTTACATTTTATGAAAAAATACAAAATGGCGAGTTGTACAAAAATGAAATTAGTGACATTGGTACTCCTATTTTATAAAGTTTTCAAATGATGCGACTATTAAAAATACTTCTTATCATTGCTTCTGTATCATTAATTGGTATGGTATTATACTTATTGTTTTATGAAGTGCTTGGGCGTCCAGCTTCCGATACTCCAATTGTTGCATATGTATATTTAAGCATGGCATTCATTACATCAACCATAAATATTGTCTATCATATTGTGAGTTTTCAATTTTATAAACGAAAAGAAAACGTACATCTTGATAAAAAAATTCCAAAGATTTTATGGATAGGAGGCATTTGCTTTTCTAGTTTTTTACTTTACATTGGTGGCGCAGGATTGTACAGTCTTTTTCGTTTTATACAATTTGGTCTAGAAGCCAAACAACTCGTTTTTGTATCTGCTTTTTTAATTGGCGCATTGTTAGGTTTCTTAGAACTTTCATTACTAAAAAAGCGCATTAAAAAACTACGAATGAAACGAGAAATGAAAGATGAAATTAATGATATTGGAAGTTCAATTGTCTAAAATTATAAAGTCATGCGTGTTTACAAAATTCTGCTAATCTTTTTCCTAATTCTATTTATCCTATGCACATTCATTGGTATGTATGAAATATATGAGGAAGAAAGAGGTCATCCAGCATTTGTATTCTTAATAGCATTTGTTGCTTTAGGCATATTGTTAAATTTACTTTCCTTAGGATATCAAATCAAAAGTTTTCGCTACTACAGAAAATCAAAACCGTATAAAAAAGAAAATAAAATTTCTCTCATTTTAAGATTCAGCTCTGTAGCATGCGGTATTTATTATATTCTATTTGCTGGAGTTTTGTTACTCGGAATGATGGATGAAAGTACGCATGTAAACACCTTTATGTTGCTAACATTTGCAGTTATTTTCATGTTTGGTGTTTTCACTATTCTGGAAGCGTTAATAATGCGTAAAAGAATAAAACAACAGCAGAAAGAACAAGAAGCCAAATTTAATATTGAAACTATTGGAAATTAGTAGTTAAAATTAACAATAAATCTAATTCATCTTATACACCAAAATCGTATTCTTTTCACCTTTAGTTATAAACTCTAACTTCGGATCTTTGTCAAAATTTTCTAAATCGATTGCCGAACTTCCAAAAGCAGGAAACCCAGGAATTAACTTTGCATTACTATCATACAAATACACTTTTTGCGCATCAACATCAGTAATGGAAACATAAATTTTATTTCGAATTAAAAAGATTTCTGGCTTGCTGTACGAACCAAAATCAAGTTCTACGGTTTTGTCTTTAATACGTAATTTATTCTCAAAGAAACTTACCAAAGTTTTACTGGTCATGGTGACGTCATGGTTTTCTTCTACAGGCAACTTTGTTTTATCAATTTGTCCTTTGCTATCAACTTGAATCAAATTTCCATTTCGA
This sequence comes from Kordia sp., assembly GCF_965283645.1. GTDB lineage: Bacteria > Bacteroidota > Bacteroidia > Flavobacteriales > Flavobacteriaceae > Kordia. The sequence continues at coordinate 4,204,069 of NZ_CBDIPG010000001.1, forward strand.
TCAGAAGTCGTAAATAAGTTGTTATGAATGTACATTTTATTATCAGAAAACTCAATATTTTTCTTGACCGTAATTCTTGGTGCGCCAGTTCGAGATAAAATGTGAAGTTTCCCATTGCTTTCTTGAAACGTGATATAATCTTTTGTTAGCACTCTAAAATGTTGTGGCGAATTGATAAAATTATTCTCCGAACCTGAAAACTTAAATCCAGTTACTTTTTTACCTGCTTTATCGCGCATAGCAACTTTAGTACCTTCCGTAAATACAAAACGATATTTCTTCGATGTATCATAATCAAAAATTGAAACCGCTTGTGTGTATTCACTTGTTGCTTTGGTTGGAAATGGTTTTACGTCATTTCCTTTTCTATCCAAAATATAAAAAGATTGTGGCGTTGTCATTGCCAATTGTAAACGTCCATTTTTATATAAATCTACTTGCGAAATAGTACCTAAAATCTTTCCGTCTAACTGTTTTTTCCAAAGAATTTTTCCTTGCGTAGAAATCAAATACAATATGTTTGATTCATCTTGCACCACAATTTCTTTTCGTTTTGTAATATGATTTTTCACAAATTGTGGATCAGTCGCTACAGGATTATCCAACACAATATTTAAAAATTGCGATACTGAATTTTCAGTAGGTTTTATGGTGTTTCGTTTCAACAATCCGTGAACGTGCGCATAATTGCTTCCTTTCTCGTTTGTAAATTGCAAAGCGGCAAACGGATAATCTTCTACATTAATACTAATTATTTCTTTTCTGTATGATTTCTGAACGCTTTCCGAAATCGTCTTTTTAAACTTTTCAGTATTAATAAATGTTACCAACGACGATTCATCACTCAAATTTTTGATCGTTTCTTGATAATTATTTTGATACGCCAGCGTTTGTTCATCTTTATACAAAATTGACAATATCAATAAATCTTTCAAACCATCAATATTCGTGAAAACGATATATTCATCCAGAATGATAAAATATTGATTATCAAATTGCTTTATAAAAGGTGAAAAATGATCTTGAAAAAGCGTTGCATCTTCATTTTCTCTAATAAAACTATACCGAGCATTGCTCTGAACAGGATTGTTTTTCAATTGCGTAGCGGCTTCATTACTTGATGAAATAAAACGCAAGCCAGTAAATGAATTTCCATTAAATGAAAATGTACTAACTTCTTCCAACGCATCTAATAACGAGTTTTCTTTTTCAGGATTAAAACTCTTGTACGAATCAAATGCAATTGTTGTAAAATGTGAAAAGAATGGCGGAATTACTTTTGCCATTTTATGTTCACGTGGCGACGTATTTTTTAACGAACTCAACGCATGTCCTAAAGAATCGTTTTCAGTAATAATTCCTGTAAAGCTGATTTCATCTTGTAAAATATCAATATCAAGCGCCATTTGTTCGCCAAATGTTTTGACAAACTTTGTGTCTGCATTTGGAAATATATGTTGAATTAAAGGTGAAATATGTTTTGGAGTTGCCAGTAAAGTTGCCGATTTGCTTTCGTCAATAGTAGCGTACACTTTCTTTAACGATTCTGGAATAATAGCCTTTTTGTAGGATCGGATGCAGTTTTCAATCAATAACTGCGAAGAAGAATTTACAAAAATACTATCTGCATAAAATGTATAATTTACACGATCGCCAATTTTCGTTTCAACAATAGTAGCGTCGTTGTACGGAATCTTTTTTGTGATTGCTTTTTGAAGTGAATCCAATACAAGCAATTCTGGATGCGATTTGGTTACAAATGTATATTCAAAACTATCTTTTCCCAATTCATTAAAACACAACAACGATTTTGAAGTTGGTGTAATGTATTTCAAATAGTCTACAAACGCATTAAAATCTTGTTTAAACTTCGGTTTCTTAAACGATTGCAAGAACTGATTGTTTTTAAGTTCACTTTTAAATCCTTCAAAATCATTAATCTGTAAAATAACAGCGGCGTCTTGCGGTGCAAATTTTACTAAAGAATATTCTTTTGGAGTTTCGGTTGTACAACCAACTATAAGTATGGTAAGAAGAAGAATGAAAATTCTTTTCATGTAATATCTATTTTATAACATCAATGATGTTGTTGCCCTTTGTTGAATGAATGCTACAAAAGTATAAAACTTATGCGATTGTAATTTATTGTACCCATGATAGAATTACAGTTGTTATTAACAATGGAAAAGCGAATTTATATAAAAATGATTTTTTTGGGTAATGAATTTTCGAATTCTACCCATAGAGGTATAACATTAAAATTTTTTATGATGAAAAAAGCAAAATTGAAAAAGTTGAAATTAAGTAAGCACACTGTTTCAGAATTTGGAGCAACGGCAATTGTTGGAGGACTTAGTGGAGGTGCTTGCCAGCCTTCAGGTAGTGTAACGGTTCCGGCAACGTTAGGTTGTGCGCCATTTACACTTCCAGTTATTTGTCACGGTAGCGCAGGTTGCTTCCGTCGTGGATAGGAGATGACAGTATTGCTGAAAGGCGTTTTCTTGTTAAAAAGAAAGCGCTTTTTTTATGTTTGATAGTTCTTATTTTGGATCTAACGACATTACATATTCGTAACTTTCGTTTAAATAATTGGCAAGCGCATCCAAATTGTTTAGCATTTTATCAGGAATTAATACATATCCTATCATCGTAGCGCCATATGATTTGTAATACTCTGAATTGAATTCTTTTATATATTTTTCTTGAACTTCTTTTCCGTAACGAAAACCAATTTCGCCAGCTTTGTTGAGCAAACCAAACATATGTCCGTTGGCAGACGTATAAATCATATTTTTTCCTTTACGCTCAAATCGCGGGCATTTATCCACAATTGCGTCAAAAACTTTAAGTCGTTCTTCCCACATAAAAAATCTGTTTACAAATAGTAACGTTGGTTTATTTCCTCAACTGTTTCAAACGATCAATTGCATTTTGATTCTTAGGGTTGAGCGCTAACGACTTTTCAAAGTTGCGAATTGCATTTTTATGATCGTTCATAAATACATACGCTTCTGCTAAACTATCATACAAATTTGCTGACTTTGGATATAGATAAGTTGCAAACTGAAATACTAAAATTCCCTGTTGTGAAGTTTTTGGTTGATAGCTTAATTGCAATCCGAGATTATTCAATTTCCATTCAGCTAACTCAAGTTTCGGATGTTTCTGAAGTAATTTTTGATATAAACTTTGCAAGTTTTGATACTGTTGCTTTGCAGCAAGATCATTAAAATCTTGAAATATAAACGGTTTTGGTGTTGCTTTTTTAGAAGTTTTAGAAAGTAAACTAGAAGGAATTTCGTTTTGTGAAGGTGTATTTTCTAGAAACTGTAAGGAAGCTTGATCGTTTTTTAAATAAGCGTTCAAAAAATGCAATGTATATTTTGAAACCAATTTGTAAGAAGCTAGAATCTTCACGTCGTTTTTATCTTGTCGTTTATCTCTTGGTTGAAATAAAATGCCAAACGAACTAAAATTTGAATGCGTTAAATCGTGAAACTTCAATTTGTAAGCGTTGCTATGAACCAAGCTATCATAAAAAGTAAATTCATGATTTAGTTTCGGATCAATCTTATCCGCTTTCAAAACAGCTTCAGGGATATCTTTTTGTGCCATATGAATAAACGGAACATCAACTTTTGAAATATCAGCAAAAGCAGAAGTCTTCAATGTTTTATAATTGTACCGAATGCTTCCGTCCAAACTTACAATTGCTTTTATACAATCGTTGCGCATTTGTGTTAACACATTTGACAATCCGCCAAAACTAAATCCCATGGTGGCAATTTTTTCAGTATCAGCATACGGAAGCGATAATGTTTTTTGAAGTAAAAATTCAATATCACGTGCTTGTGCTTCCAAATCTTTTGCGGTTCCGCCTGTGAAATATTTTGTTTCGGCACCACGGCTTGGACTCGAAATCACAACAAAACCATGACTTGCCAAATATTCGCACAGTATAAAATTTTCAATAGAAGATGCTTCGTAACTTGGCGCATATATAATGACAGGAAATTTTCCGTTTGCAACGTTGCTGTTGATAAATGCTTGTGTTTCATCATGCAACATTGCTCTATTATGTGCATTATTTACAGGATATGGAAACCAGTTTAGGAGTTGTTCATTTGGCAACTGTTCCCATTCGCGTTCTGCTTTAAAAATCTCTAAATAGGTAAGAATTGTTGTTTTCGTTGAAGATTTTTCCGTTGCCGGATACCAAATGCTAACAGGAATTGGACGTGGAATGCTTTTATGAGTCCATTGAAATACTTTTTTATACGTTCGTGTTGAATCTACTTTTAGGAAATGTTGGAAACCCACGGTGTACGTTCCGTGTTGTAGTTTGAAGTCTTTTGGAGCAACTTGCCCAAATACAGAACTAGAAAAAAAGATACAAACAAAAACTGATAACAATAATCTCATGGTTGGTATTTATCATAGAGAGTACTGTTTTTGCAAAATGTTACAGTTGTGATAAAGTGAAAATACTATTGTCTTTCAAATTTCATCAAAGGACCATCACTTTCAGGTTCATCTGCTAAAAACAAAATTTCACCTTCAAAATAATAATCATACACTACAGATTCAATCGTAATTGTATTTGTGTTTAATACAAAAGAATACGTTCCGCTATCTAAAATCTGTAAACTTTCATCTATAACATTGGTAACTGTTACGGCGTTTTGTGTAAGGTTGAAATTCCAAAGATGATCCGCTTGAAAGTTTGGTGGCGCACATTCACAGCTTACATCAATTAATTTCCAAGTTCCACCAATTGGATTCAGTGTAATAGCTTCGGTATCATCACTAGTGCACGCGAAAAAAAATCCAACACAGATCACTAAAAGAAACAATTTAGATTTCATAATAATCGGTTTTAATTACTTAGCAGATGTCATATCTATAAAAAGGTTGCGTTGAAAAAATAAAAGAACTTGAAAAACTAATTAGAAATCCAACGAATATTGCTCAGGTAACAAACGGAAAGACATCCGATGGTATTTTGTTGTGCCATACTTTTTAATAGCTTCTCTGTGTTCTACTGTTGGATATCCTTTATTTTGTTTCCAATTATACATAGGAAACTCTTCATGAATCTTTTCCATATACGCATCTCGGTAGGTTTTTGCCAATACAGAAGCGGCGGCAATATTCATATACTTTCCATCTCCTTTAACAATAGTTTGGTGTGGAATGGTTTTATATGGCTTAAATTTATTTCCGTCTACCACAATGTGTTCAGGCGTTATAGAAAGTTGGTCAATTGCTTTGTGCATTCCTAAAATAGAAGCATTTAAGATATTAATTTTATCAATTTCAACAGGAAAAATATGCGCAACACCAAACGCAGAAGCTTCTAACTCTATAATAGGACGAAGGATTTCACGTTTTTTCTCACTAAGTTGTTTAGAATCGTTTAGAATGTCATTTTTAAAATTTTCGGGTAAAATAACAGCGGCGGCAGTTACAGGTCCGGCAAGACATCCGCGACCAGCTTCATCGGTTCCAGCTTCTAATCCATCAAGTAATTGTAGTGCTAACATAAGTACATTGGTATCAAACAAAACTATTCTATCTTGTATTCAAATCAAAATAGAAAACAGAAACTATTATAAATAAATGTTTCTCTAGTAAACCTAAGAATTTAGAGAAGTTATTGATGTTAACTATAGTAGTATGCTCAATCACATTTAAATCTCTATTATCGCGTAAAATTCACAATTTATGATTTCAATAACAATTCTAGGCTTTTTATTTCGTTCAAAAAGTATACTTTTGTCAACAATACCTGTAAAAGAAATTCATTAATAAATCATTTACACGTTAAAAAACAAAACAAGTGAAGCGCATCCTTTTCGTTATATTTCTATGTATTTCCATTTCTTCTGTAAATGCACAATCTAAACTTGAGCCTGTAGAAGGGAAAAAAGTAAAGATCAATCAACAAGGAGAACAAGAGGTTACTAATTCAGATCGTTCGTCTGAAAAAGATAAAACTGCCAAACGAAAGGAATACGATATCAATATGTACAAAATAATCACGCACCAACGTGATACCATGTCTTTAGATACAACGTTGTCAATTGAAAAAGAATACAAATACAATTACTTGCGTAAAGACGAATTTGAATTATTACCATTTTCTAACTTAGGACAAACCTACAATCGTTTAGGATATTCGTTTGACAGACCAGCGGCTTTTCCAAGTATAGGAATGCGCGCAAAACACTTTAATTATGATGAAGTAGAAGATGTACGTTACTTTAATGTGCCAACGCCAACAACCGAATTATTTTTCAAAACGGCTATGGAGCAAGGGCAATTGATAGATGCGTTCATTACAATGAATACGTCTAAACGCGCCAACTTTTCTATTGCTTACAAAGGAATGCGTTCGCTTGGGAAATATCAAAACATACTAAGTAGCTCTGGAAATTTTAAGCTTACAGCAAATTACCGAACTAAAAATGATAGGTATGCAATTCGTGGACATTTCTACTCGCAAGATGTACTAAACAATGAAAATGGTGGATTAACGGATGTTGGAGTTGTAGATTTTGAAACTGGTGTGGAAGAATTCACAGATAGATCTCGACTTGCAGTACAGTTTACAAATGCAGAAAACATACTAGTAGGAAAGCGTTACTACTTTGAACACGATTACAAAATATTCAAGCAAAAAGATTCGTTGCGTGATTCAAACCTAAGAGTTGGACATACATTTAACTATGAAACCAAATATTATATCTACAATCAAGGTGCTGCAAATGATTTATTTGGAGACAGTTTTGTAGCAACAGGATTGCGTGATAGAGCGCAACTTCGAAAACTATTCAATCAAGGAAGTGTAAGCTATCGGACTAAAACCTTTGGTGATGTAAAATTTAAGGCAAATCATACCAAATACAACTACTTCTTTAACTCCATACTATTCACATCGAATGATAATGTACTGCCAAATCAAATAGAAGGAGATGTAATTGCGATTGGAGGAGAATGGCGACATACGATTGCTGGAATCGATCTAAGAGCTGACATACTAGCAAACGTATCAGGTGAACTTGGCGGAAACTACTTCAAAGGACAAGCAAAATATAAGCTCAATGAAGATGCAAATGTGGAAGCTTCCATTGTAATCAACTCAAAAGCACCAAACTTCAACTTCATTATCAATCAAAGTGATTACATAAGCTACAATTGGCGAACTAACTTTGAAAAAGAACGTACGCAAAGTCTCAACTTCAGTTTCAAGTCAAAAAAATGGCTAAACGCTGATGTGAGCTTCACATCAATGGATAACTATGCGCACTTTTCTGGGTTAGATACAAGCCAGCAAATAACGCCAGTACAATCGCCAGATGCTATCACATACCTAAAAGTAAAAGTTGGAAAAGAATTTCGTTATGGAAAATTTGCGCTAAACAATACTATAATGTATCAAAACGTAACGCAAACGGGCGACATATTCAATGTGCCAGAACTCGTAACGCGAAACACGTTATACTTTACAGATACATGGTTCAAAAAGGCATTATTCATTCAAACAGGAGTTACGTTCAGTTACTTTACGGAATACAATGCGGATGGCTACAGTCCGTTACTAGGAGAATTCTATAGCCAAAATCAACAAAAAATAGGAAACTTTCCTCGTATAGATTTCTTCATCAATGCAAAAGTAAAACGCACACGTATCTATCTAAAAGCCGAACATCTAAACTCATCCTTCACAGGATACAACTTTTTCTCTGCGCCAAACTATCCGTACAGAGACTTCATAGTGCGTTTTGGACTCGTTTGGAACTTCTTCTCATAAACTTAACTACAATACAATCAAGTCTATTTAGAAAGTCCACTGAGCTTCTCACATGCGTTCACTGATCGGATTCGAAGTGGAGTGAATAGTGGGTTCCCATCATTTCTTTTTTTTCAGAGAAAAGAAAAGCTGGTCACGCTCTCGCCAGTCGCTCTCACTTCATAGCATCAATTCAGATATTTTAAAGTGTATAAGCAGTTAGTTGAAATTCGGTTACTAATCGGAGTCGAAGTGAGGAGCTCCAACAAAGGCTCCATCGTTAACCCGAGCGAGTAACATGGTAAGTGTGTTCATTACAAAACTACCTACATATATATATAGTATGACCTAAGCGGCTCATTAAAAATTAAAACTTTACCTGTGTTATACCTAAAAGGTTGTAAAATATACGCAGTTTGATCACTGAGCGGCTCGCTATAGAAGATGATATAAAATATTTTCAAAAAAAAGTATATTGCAAATATCTTGTATTTAGATTGTTATGATTTAAGTTTAAAAAAACACTAAAAAAAGGTTTAAAAATGGTTGCGTATAATTAAAAGGTATTTATATTTGCACCCGCTAAAGAGGGAACGATTTAGTTAAGAAGTTCTGATAATATATTGATTTTTTAAGATTTTGATTTTTTTCAAAAAATAGGTTAAAAAAGTTTTGGGTTTTACAAAAAGGTTGTATGTTTGCATCCGCTAAAAACGGGAACGTTTTAGTTTAGTAAGTTCTAATTTTTGAGACATATTTTGATAGAGGCAAAAAGTTTGAAAAGAGCTTTAAAAAAAATCTTCAAAAAGTTTTGTTGGAATGAAAAAAGGGTTTTATATTTGCACCCGCTTTCGGAAGGAAGTTTAGAAAATAGAGAAAATATTAGTTCATTGACATATTGATTAGCAGCAATTATATTGGAAACGATATAATGATAAAAACATAAGCAAAGACATCTTTTGAGATACGATAATTTTTCTGAAGTTGAAGATATATTAAAGAAACAACGATGAAGAGTTTGATCCTGGCTCAGGATGAACGCTAGCGGCAGGCTTAACACATGCAAGTCGAGGGGTAACATTGTAGCTTGCTACAGATGACGACCGGCGCACGGGTGCGTAACGCGTATGAAACCTACCTAATACAGGGAGATAGCCCAGAGAAATTTGGATTAATATTCCATGGTACTGTGATCTTGCATGAGATTATAGTTAAAGATTTATCGGTATTAGATGGTCATGCGTTCTATTAGTTAGTTGGTAAGGTAACGGCTTACCAAGGCAGCGATAGATAGGGGCCCTGAGAGGGGGATCCCCCACACTGGTACTGAGACACGGACCAGACTCCTACGGGAGGCAGCAGTGAGGAATATTGGACAATGGAGGCAACTCTGATCCAGCCATGCCGCGTGTAGGAAGACTGCCCTATGGGTTGTAAACTACTTTTATAGAGGAAGAAACGCAGATACGTGTATTTGTTTGACGGTACTCTACGAATAAGGATCGGCTAACTCCGTGCCAGCAGCCGCGGTAATACGGAGGATCCAAGCGTTATCCGGAATCATTGGGTTTAAAGGGTCCGCAGGCGGTTGTTTAAGTCAGAGGTGAAAGTTTGCAGCTCAACTGTAAAATTGCCTTTGATACTGAATAACTTGAGTTATAATGAAGTGGTTAGAATATGTAGTGTAGCGGTGAAATGCATAGATATTACATAGAATACCGATTGCGAAGGCAGATCACTAATTATATACTGACGCTGAGGGACGAAAGCGTGGGGAGCGAACAGGATTAGATACCCTGGTAGTCCACGCCGTAAACGATGGTTACTAGCTGTTTGGACTTCGGTCTGAGTGGCTAAGCGAAAGTGATAAGTAACCCACCTGGGGAGTACGATCGCAAGATTGAAACTCAAAGGAATTGACGGGGGCCCGCACAAGCGGTGGAGCATGTGGTTTAATTCGATGATACGCGAGGAACCTTACCAGGGCTTAAATGTAGAGTGACAGGTCTAGAGATAGATTTTTCTTCGGACACTTTACAAGGTGCTGCATGGTTGTCGTCAGCTCGTGCCGTGAGGTGTCAGGTTAAGTCCTATAACGAGCGCAACCCCTGTTGTTAGTTACCAGCACATTATGGTGGGGACTCTAACAAGACTGCCGGTGCAAACCGTGAGGAAGGTGGGGATGACGTCAAATCATCACGGCCCTTACGTCCTGGGCTACACACGTGCTACAATGGTAGGTACAGAGAGCAGCCACTACGCAAGTAGGAGCGAATCTACAAAACCTATCTCAGTTCGGATCGGAGTCTGCAACTCGACTCCGTGAAGCTGGAATCGCTAGTAATCGGATATCAGCCATGATCCGGTGAATACGTTCCCGGGCCTTGTACACACCGCCCGTCAAGCCATGGAAGCTGGGGGTACCTGAAGTCGGTCACCGTAAGGAGCCGCCTAGGGTAAAACTGGTAACTGGGGCTAAGTCGTAACAAGGTAGCCGTACCGGAAGGTGCGGCTGGAACACCTCCTTTCTAGAGCGACGAAGAGATTTTATAGATTTAAAGAGTTGTTTTTGCTTAGCTGTTAATTAAGAAATTGAACAAAATATATACAAGTAGAGTCTCATAGCTCAGCTGGTTAGAGCGCTACACTGATAATGTAGAGGTCGGCAGTTCGAGTCTGCCTGAGACTACTAAGGTATTTTATTTTAAGGAAATTCTGGAAGTTAGAAGATTCAACATTCATAATTCTGAATTGATAATTCTGAATTTCATAATGGGGGATTAGCTCAGCTGGCTAGAGCGCCTGCCTTGCACGCAGGAGGTCATCGGTTCGACTCCGATATTCTCCACGATCAACTATTACAGTTGAAAAAGTTCATTGACATATTGAGATAAAAGAGAAACGAGATTAAAAAAATAATCTTCGAGAGAACAAAAATAATAAAGAGACAAAAAGTACAATAAGCTAAGTAAGGGCGTATGGGGAATGCCTAGGCTCTCAGAGGCGAAGAAGGACGTGATAAGCTGCGAAAAGCTGCGGGGAGAGGCACATACTTTGTGATCCGCAGATATCCGAATGGGGCAACCCGGCATATTGAAGATATGTCACATCGTAAGATGAGCAAACCCGGAGAACTGAAA
>NZ_CBDIPG010000001.1:4217500-5535000 GCF_965283645.1 Kordia sp.
TGAAAGCATATAAGCGCGAAACCCACCACAAGATGAGATTTCTTTAAAGGGTCGTGGGAGATGACCACGTTGATAGGCTATAGGTGTAAAGGCAGTAATGTCATAGCCGAGTAGTACTAATTACCCGTAGGCTTATGTACTGACTCTTGTTATTTTGTTTTAAGAATTATTTACTTAATCTGGTCTCAAAATTATCTCAATATGTTACCTTATACTCTTTAGTGTATTACTGAGGAGATTCTCAATTAATTGGGAATAAAGACTTAAGGTGGTTATAGCAATGGGGCTCACCTCTTACCATTCCGAACAGAGAAGTTAAGCCCATTAGCGCAGATGGTACTGCAGAAATGTGGGAGAGTATGTCGCCGCCTTTTTTTAAAAACCCTTACTAATTATTAGTAAGGGTTTTTTTTATGATATAGTTTTTTGAAAATATATGTGATTTGTTGGTTTTTGATGCTTGATGAAAACACAATATGTAAAGCGAACACATAAAGATTATTCTATGTCATTTAAACTTCAAGTAGTGCATGATCTCTCTCGATCTCAAGCTGTTTTGAAGTATGGTATTCAAACCAAATTTCTAGTTAGGGATTGGTTCAGAATGATAGAATCATAGTATTAGATTACTGGAAAGTAGTTCACAATAAAAGATTCTTGAGTAGATATAAATCTCAAACTATTACAATTTTAACACTATTCGCGAATCAGCTAACTTTTAAAGAGTTGAACACCTTGAGCTAAGAAAACTATTTCGTTTGATATGATACCTGATTAAGCAGAAGAGGAATTTGATGTTTCAATCAGAATAACTTCAAACCCAAGTGATGGATATGTTTATGATAGATTACAAGTAGAATATTCTTATTAACCTACAATAGTTGAGATAAAGAGAGAGTTGTATTATCGAGTTATCGACTCAAAACATAAGCAATAGTATATTATTTTGAAAATAATATCGTTTTCAAAAGAATTTATTGTAAGAGCTGAGAGTTGGTAGCGATCGTTTGTTATTATTTATCTAATTTTCTAGTAGGTGATGAGTTCTATATAAAACCCTCAACCTAGTTATTAAAAATATAAAACCTCTTGAGTTATGACAATCAAGAGGTTTTTTTGAAACAAAAAATAGAAGCTTATTAGTTTACAATAAGCTTTTTAGTAGTCTTTATATCGTTTGAAATTATAGATACTAAGTATAGTCCTGATGCAATATTACTTACATCAATCGTATTTTCTGAAGATAATTGCATATCAATTTTTTTACCTGCATTATCAAATACTTCAATTTTGATATCTGTAATTCCAGCTGGAACTTGAAGTTTTACAATATCTTTAGCTGGATTTGGATATAATGATACCTCAGCTAGTATGTTTTCTTCTTCAATAGATAACGTTGCTAAATTGAATGTTGAAGGTGCTGTAACAGCCGCTGCATTAGGATCTACTCTGTTTGAAAACATTGCCATTCCATCATCATCCATATCAGCTTGCATGAAAGATTTTAAAGTTGTTACTGCATTTGCTAACGGGGAATTATTTTCTAGTATGTATATAGTGCCTGATGTTGGACTTCCGTCTACTGTAAATGTATATATGTCAGAGTTTGTTCCAGCAGACGGTGCAGGTAAGGACATAGGACTACCTAAAGTCTCGGTGACTAAATATCCATCATTTGCTGGTTGCGAAACATTATTTCCATCAAAGAATGTACCATTTGCGGCATTTCCTAAAGAGGATACAGTTGTAATTGTTACACCATCAGGAACTAAGATTGTAAATCCGTAGCTCTGTACTGAAGTAGCAAAGTTGTTAGCACTTGCATTTGGCACTGCCTGCACTGTGAAGTTATAACCTCCATTGTGCATCAATGTGTAAGTATAGCCATCTTGAGCTTTTAGCTGTGAAGCTAAAAGACAAAAGATGCTAAATATAAATATGTTTATTGTTTTTTTCATAAGTTTAATTTTCTGGTAATTGTTCTTGTATTTGATATGTACTAAAGTTTAGGAAATTCCCAGGATGTGCTAATATATTTTGTAAAATTAATGGTGTATCTGGAGTTGTTCCGGTATATTGTGTGTTTCCATCCATATTTACATCATTTACATTATATCCATTTACTACATACGTAGGGAAGTTTAGGAAATTACCTGCATCATTGAGTACAGTTGATAGTATACTTGGTGAATCAGGAGTTGTTCCTGAATATTGTACCACAGTATCACTATTTACATTTCCTGACCACAATGCTAAATCTCCATTAGACAATTGCACTTGTGCATTGGTACCAAATATTCCAGTTGCACTATTTGTGAAATCTACATTCGTAGCTGTTACAGATAAAGGTAATTTATTTGCAGTCATAACACCTAAATGGTTTCTGTGCTTAACTACTATATAATATTCACCTGTTAATCCACGAACTATTACATCAGATGTACCATCTAAAGCAACAATATCTCCATCACGTTGTACTAAAGCAGAAGTATCATCAACAATAAGAGTATCGTCTGAACCACTTCTGATTTCTACTAATACCCAATCAACTATATTGTCTTGACTTGATCCACTGCCAGAAATTCCTCCATTGTTGAATACATCAGAATCAGGAATTGCAGTACTACCATCATATGGGCTAACTTTTGGGATTATATTTGCGGTACGCAAATCATCATTCATAAGTCCATCATCAATAGCATTTGTGCGTGGTCCTTGTAAAAATACTGTTGCTCGTATTCTTAAATCAACAACTTGATTCGGATCTAAGAAAACATTTTCTTGATCAACACTAAACCCATCACCATTTCCACCTTCATATAAAACAGCTAGTGAAATATTTTCTAGGGTAGTTGACTGTAAAGTTCTACTAGAGAAACCATCACCATTGCTACCTTCATATAAAACAGTAAGCGAAATATTTTCTAGCGTGGTCGATTCTAGCGTTCTACTAGAAAATCCATCACCATTTCCACCTTCATATAAAACAGCTAGTGAAATATTTTCTAGCGTGGTTGCTTGTAAAGTTCTACTAGAGAACCCATCACCATTGCTACCTTCATATAAAACGGTAAGCGAAATATTTTCTAGTGTAGTTGCTACTAAACTTCTACTAGCAAACCCGTCACCATTACTGCCTTCATATAAAACGGTTAGTGAAATATTTTCTAGTGTAGTTGCTACTAAACTTCTACTAGCAAACCCGTCACCATTACTACCTTCATATAAAATAGTTAATGAAAGATTTGTAAGCGTTGTACTTAGTTCGCTTTCTACATCATTACCATCGCCATTACCACCTTCATATTGTGCAAATACTTGTGTGACTTGGAATAGTATAAAAGATAAGATTAGAAATCTTTTTTTCATCTTTTTATGTATTAAGGTGCAGTTCTAGCCGCTCTAAATCCTAAACGATTGTTTCCAGAAGCAATAATTGATGCACCATCAAATCTATCAGATACTCTAATAAAATCTGCTCCATTTAACCAACTTCCTCCACGGAAACTGTATCCATCACCTGTTGTATTATTTGGCCAGTTAGATACGGTACCATTTCCTGTAGTAGAACTAATAATTCCGTTACCATGTAAACCTGTAAAGTTTCTTCCTTGTGCCGTTCCTACGGTTACTACACGTTCGTATAAGTTTCCAGAAAGTTCCATAATTCCATAATAACTACCACCAGTTTCTTCACGATTGTTATTTACAGCACTTGCCGCAAAAATTCCATTACGTAATGGTCCATCAATTGTTCCATTAGTTAATGAATACATTGCATTTCCAGTATTTGTTTCTGGGTTTGTAACACGCTCACTTGAGAAACCAGAGTTTACAATAGTATAGTCATTAGAAGCAATATTAGCACTTCCCCAAGCAAATTCGCCAGGTTTCGGTAAAATAGGTCCTCTACATGCTTTTTCATATTCTAACTCACTAAGTGGTCGTAAACCTGTCCAGTCCATATATGAATTCATATCTGAAATATCTAAATATGCAACAGCTCTGTCTGGAGCTGTTGATGTGGCACTTGCCGTTCCACCAGTCCATGAAATTGTATTTCTACTGATTACAGCATCACTGTTTTTGTGTGTTGCATCTGTTATATCTCTATTTGTTTTTTGATTTTCTGTCAAGCTATTGAAGAAAGCTAACCATTGCCCTTCGGTTACTTCGTATTTCATAGCGTAAAAATCATTAAACCCTTTTGGGTATGATGCAGCTAATACTCCTGTTTGGTCTCCACCATTAGAGTTTGTTGCTGTATAGTATAAGTTTCCAGATGTATTTGCAACAGTTAATGCGTTTTCTGAAGTAATTCTAAAAGAAGAAGCTGTAGAAAAACCACCTGAGTGAAATTTATTTGCTTCATCACCTGTAGTTCCTCCTACATAGAAAGATCCTTCTGGTACGTATACCATTTCAATGGCAAATACCTGAATGTCTATAATATCATTTGTATCGGTAGAACCAAAATTCCAACGAATCTGATTGTTTTGGAAATTTACATTTCCACTTCCATCGGTACTTCTGTAAATAAAAGCACCAATACCGTCAGAGGTAACTTCAATTTCAGCACCAGTAGCCGCTACTGAGTTTGCTTGGCTGATAATTCCGTGTGTCCACGTACCGTTGTTTACTCTATATTTGATAAATACCCAAGCAGCATCCCAATTAGATGGTCCTGAGCTTATTCTCCATGAATTTTCCCAAAATAGATCAAATTCTACGTGTACCCAATTTGATACATCGTTTAAGTTTTCTAGTGAAATGTTATTCACTTGGATGTTGTTTGCTTTAGTCGTTGACGTTAAAGCAAAACAAAATAGCATTAGAATTAGTGTAATTTTTTTCATTACTTTGATTTTGATTGTTTAGTTATTAGATAAATTGTATTCTAGATTATTAAAATATTTACATGTATATAATTGACTATAAGCGATCAAAATTTGGGGGTAGAGCTTATTTATGTTTCAAATATACCCGATGATTAAGCTCATAAGTGCAATTTTTGTATGAATGGAATCAAATGTTGTATAGATTGTTTTTGACTGAAAAGGGTGAAAATCCCCTTGTATGTTAACCATTTGTAAAAATAAACCGCATATACATATTTTAGCACCAATGATACGAACGACAATACAATGTAACTCGAAAAGTTTACCTTTATAGTATAAAACCCAAAATCACATGTTAAGAGCAATTTTAATTGACGATGAACCTAAAGCTTTGGAAAGTTTGTCATGGGAATTAGAAAACTTTAGCGATGAAATAGAAATTCTAGCTACGTTTACTGACCCAGAAGAAGCATTATTGTATGTAGAGAAATCAAGTTGTGATTGTATTTTTCTTGATATTGAAATGCCAACAATGGATGGTTTTCAATTTTTAAATCGATTGAAGTCAAAAGATTTTGCAGTTGTTATTACCACAGCTTATAATGAATATGCAATCAAAGCTTTAAAAGAAGAAGCTATTGATTATTTGCTGAAACCAATTGACATGGACGATCTTAAAGTTGCCATTTCTAAAGTAAAAAAATATATTTCCAGAAATGATGTTTCTACCGAAAAGTTTGAACGCATCTTATCTGATTATAATAGTAGATTCAATAAAAAACGAATCACCATTAATACAGACGGAAAACTTATTTTCCTCGATTTAGACGACTTGCTATTTGCTGAATCCGATGGAAATTATAGTACATTATATTTAACCAATTCCAAAAAAATAGTACTTACAAAGAAACTGAAAGAAGTAAATGCCATGTTACCAGATGAGCGTTTTTTCAGAATACATAATTCATACATTGTCAACTTAGATAAAATTAAAGAGTTTATAAAATCTGATGGATATGTAATTTTAGTTTCCAATCATAAAATTCCTATTTCTAGACAACGCAAAGCGGCTTTCCTAGAAAAATTATAAGAAAAATAAAGTGTATATGTGCAATTTACATAAGAATGCTTTGCTGTTCATTCTTGCCCTATTTTTATCTACCATTAGCTTTTCACAAAATATCGATAGTATTTTTGTGGAAGACGCGAATGCACTTTTAAAAACAAAACCTACAGCATATTTTAAAATTAATGAAAATCTTAAAAAGTATAGTAAAGACTCTATACAACTTCAATATTTAGCAAAACTTTACAACGAAAATAAATACCTACATGGAGAAAGTTATGCCCTAAACGGAATTGGTATTTATTGTCGCAATACATCTCAATATGAAAAAGCAATTGTATATCACAACAGAGCTTTAGAAAAGGCAAAAGAAGCTGGTGATAAAGAATTACATGTAAACGCTTTAAACATGTTAGGTGTTGTGTATAGAAGAATTGACGATATCCGAACAGCGTTAGATTATCACCAAGAAGCCTTAGCATTAGCAGAAACAATTAACGACAGAACAGAATCCGTAAAACGAAGTATTGCCGTTTCATTAAATAGTATGGGAAATATTTTTCTAGTGCTAGAACAATATGATTTAGCAGTGCAACGCTTTACAAAGTCAATAAAAATTGAAGAAAGTGTAGGCAATAAACTCGGTTTGGCAATCAATTATCATAATATAGGATATGCAAAAGAAGCTACTGGCGATTTGGAAGGCGCGTTGATTGACTATGAAGAATCGTTACGTTATAACAATGAAATAAACTCCGATTTAGGACGCGTAATTTGCAATAATACAATTGGTAGAATATACATAAAGCAACAAAAATACGAAGAAGCCATTGGCATCATTTCATCTACATTGGAAAGTGCGAAAGGATTGCGAGACAAATTTCATCTTTGTGGCGTATATACCAATTTAGGTTGGGCGTATTTAGAATTAAAAAACTACAAACTTGCTAAAAAATACCTCAATGAAGGATTGGCAATTTCTAAAGAATTCAATCTAAGAAGTTCTATAGCTGAATCCTATGAGCATTTATCCAAATTAGCCGAATATGAAAAAAACTTCAAAACGGCATTGGAATATCAGCGAAAATCGTATGAATTGAATGAAGAGATTACCAATGAAAAAAACTTCAAATATGTAAATGATCTCATTATAAAATACGATAAAGAAAAATACAATTTACAAATTGAAAATCTTGAAAAAGAAAATCAAAATGTAAAGCTTACGCTGAAACGAAATAAAAGTATTTGGATTACAAGCAGTATTGTGTTGGCATTTTTGGCTATTATGATTTACATTCTGTACAGACAACGTTTGTTGAATAATGAAAAGAAAATTTTAACGCTCGAACAAGATATGCTTCGTAGTCAGATGAATCCACATTTTGTGTTCAATTCGTTAAACTCTATCAAACAATACATCATTGCGAATGAACAAAAAAATGCGGTTCATTACTTAAATAAATTTGCAAAACTGATTCGTAAAATATTAGATGCTTCACGTGTAAAAGTTGTTCCGTTAGGAGACGAACTAGAAACAATGGATTTATATATGAGTATTGAAAATATTCGTTTTTCTAATGGTATCAATTTTGAAATTATGGTGGATAATGATATCAATCTCGATCAAATAAAAATTCCATCATTAGTATTACAACCGTTTTTAGAAAATGCATTATGGCATGGTTTATCTTCTAAAAAAGGCGAAAAAAATATTAGACTTTCTGTAGAAAATACTAAAAAAGATTTCATTACAATTTCTATTTCTGATAATGGAATTGGAAGAGAAGCGGCTCAGAAAATTGCAAATGATAAATTTGTAAAACGAAAATCAATTGGTATTGCGTTGACAAAAAATAGAATGACCAATTTTGTAAAAGATTTTAAAAATAGTTTCTCTGTAAATTTCATCGATCTTAAAGATGAAAACGAAAATCCAAGCGGAACACAAGTAGTATTAAGCATTCCGCTTCGATAATTTTATATCATTCACTCACATTCTTTTTTTGATTACGAACGCTTGCTGTCACTGCGAGGATTATTTGAAAGGTTAATATGTTCTGTAGGTCTACTAAGAGTTACCGTAGGAATGCAATCAATCGATTTAGGCGGTATACCACCTTTAATTTCTCTTAGCTTTAAATTTGTAATATGTGCAATAGTCGTTTTTCTAAGATTCATTTTTTTCATATAAAAAGGTTGAAGTTTTAAATTAAGAAATTTCAATATAAAAACATTTAGTTAGCCAAACAGTGTAAATTTTAGACAATTTATGAATTGTCATTTTTTAGTTTCCTTAAATAATACGCAGGTGATATTCCTGTTTGCTTCTTAAAAACTCTCGTAAAAGTCTCAGACCTACTAAAACCAAACTCTTGCGCCAAATATTCTATCGTATATCTTTGATAGTGGGCATCGTTTTTCAACTTTTCAAGTGCCGTGTTAATACGATATTCATTAATGTAATTAGTGAACGACTTCTCCTTATATTGATTTATAATTTTTGAAAGATAAGAAGTATTGGTATTAATTTCTTTAGCTACATGCGCAAGTGTACAATTTAAAGTCAAATAATATCCTGTAGTTTCTAAGGTTTCGAGCGACTGTAAAATCCGTTGTATATTTTTATCTTCAATAGCTGCAATCTTCATTTTTTCTTGATCATTCTTTTGAATATTCTTCGTTTCTAACTGTTCAAGAATTTTAGATAATGCCTTTTCGTTCTTTTTATTTTTTCTGTAATACTGAACTAAAAAGAAGCCTAAAATACATAGTAATAGCGAAGATATTAGTAAAATGGTATTTTGTGTACTTTTCGATTTATCTGTTAGCTTCTTAATTTTATCTTCAAACTTCTTAATATCATATTCTTTATGAATCTTTGTTAAGAGCTGATTGTTTTGTTTATAAATGAGTTTCTGAGCATTTGTATGCTTCTCATAATATATTCTTGCTTTTTCAATTTCTTTGGTATGAAGATAGCTATTTGCTAATAAAAAGTATAAATCAGGAATTTCTGTGAATGAAATTTCATGTGTATCTAAAAGGTTCGTTGCAGGTTTTAAAACCTCAATCACTTTTGAATAGTCTTCTATTTCATGGTAAGTCCTTGCAATGTATAAATTGATTAAAACTCTTCGCCGAATGATAGAATTACGATCAAAATATGTTTTTGCCTCCTTGAATTTTTCAAGTGCTTTTTGATACTTTTTTTGTTTGTGATATAATTTTCCTTGCTCACTTACCAATAAAAAATAGGCTTCTTCATCCTTGTGATAGATACTTTTCTCTACTCCTAAATTTATATAATGATCGGCCACATCTAAAGAATCCATGCTTAAATACGCATTGCTGAGAAAATGTAAAACGCTAATTTCACTTTTGTGATCACCAATTTCTTTAAAACCTTTTAATGCGATAATTCCATCCGCTAAAGCTTCCTTGTAATTAGCGAGATCCTTTCTTAGCAGTGCAATGTTATATAAAGTAATTAATGAACTTCGTTTGTCTTCTGTATTTTTAGATATGTCCCATGATTTTAAATACAGGCTTAATGTTTCTTTATAATTTCCTTTTTGATAAAAAATATTGCCCTCCAAAAAATAGCTTTTTGCTAAAAAAACCGCATCATTCATTTCTGTAGCGTAATTTCTTAGGCTATCAATTGCATTTATTGCGTGTTCATTATCTCCTAACTTCCTGTGAATGAAGGCTAAGTTATAATAAGATGCAATCTTCCAAGTAGAATTATTATCATTATATGCTTTCTTCAACATCTCATTAGCATAGGTTTTTGCTTCATCAAAATTGTGTTGTTTTTTGTGCTGAAATAAAGAGTCCAATCTTGTAAAAGACAAATTGCTAAAGTCTTTTTGAGAATTATTTTGACCTTGTATAGTTGCAATTGAAAAAAGAAAAAATATGCTAACTATGTGCCATTTTATAGAAAATGCAAGCATTATTATGATTTTAAATTTAAAATTGAAGATATCTTTTTTATTCATATCAAGCACAAAATCTTAAAGGTACATTACTAAGAATAATTATACAATTCATGAATTGTATAAAAACGAATTTGCATACAGCTTGTCAATTCTGCTACTTTTGAAAAAGATCGATCGCATACTTTAGTATAATTATTAATACAATTAAAACAATAGAAATGAAAAAACAAAAAACCTTAAAACTACAATTCAATAAAAATATCGTTTCAAAATTTCAGACATATCATGTTTCAGGAGGAGATATTCATGTTTCGGGAGGACACAATACTTGCCCGAGTGTTTGGTGTTCAGAATTAAATACAGCTTGTTGTCCTAGAACAGTGTTTCCTTGTCTGATACAACCCAATAGCAGAGCTGTGAAAACAGGTTGTGTTGCTGTTCTTGCTACACAAGTAGGACAACATACGTGTATGGATGTTAACGGAAATTTATGTTAACTAAAAAAATGGCTGTCTAAAAGTCGTTTTTTCGAATAAAATAAAGCAATCTGTGAAATTTAAGTTATTGATTCACAGATTGCTTCAAAATTATAAATTTTTCGTAATACACTTTTTAGGCTGTCTCCTTAAATAAAATATCTTGTCCTTCAAACCTTTTTTAGTTGTACGATACACAAAAGTTAGCAGGGCAAGATATAAATATAAGAATTTCAAGAATGTTTACTTTAGTAAAGAATCCTTTACAATACTATCTTTTTGAATGGCCATAGAATCTTTGATAGCTTTTTGTCGTGCGCGTTCTTCATCAGTATAAATTACATCTTCAGATAAATTTTCAGAAGCTTGCCACGTTTCTCCAAGTTGTTTTAAAATTTCAGTATTCCATTGTGAAGGATGTTTGGCATCTATCCAAACAACATCTTTATAGGAAACATCAACCAACGCCAAATCTGGAGTTGAACCACCATCAAACTGATCGCTATTTGCTCGTTTTGCCGCAACAGTTGAAAGCATAAACAAACGTCTTTTTCCGGCAATATCTCTAATAAAAGGTCTAAACTCTACAGGTTTATTAACGGTCCAATCGTACGATTTTTTAGATTCCATCACTTTCGCTGGCATTGCCGAAACGCCTGCATATCCTTCTTTCTTCTTAGAATGATTGTAATAATATACTTTTTTAGTTCCGTCGGCGGGAATAAAAACACTAATAGATAAACTTGTACGTTGGTCACCAATTGGTTCTAAACCAAACCAATGATACAAACCGTCATACGCATTATTTACTACGCCATCAAACTT
The DNA here is from genome assembly GCF_965283645.1 of Kordia sp. Classification (GTDB taxonomy): domain Bacteria; phylum Bacteroidota; class Bacteroidia; order Flavobacteriales; family Flavobacteriaceae; genus Kordia. The sequence goes on from NZ_CBDIPG010000001.1 coordinate 4,228,647, forward strand.
GAAATCTGTCACAAATGGTTGTTGATTTTGATCTTCTATCAAATCTGGAATTTTTACCGCAGTTTTCTTATTCCAAGGCAATGGATCTGTAAAACCACCTAAAAACATCATCGATTTTGCTTGCAAACGTGATACTTTTTCAGACAATGTATTTTGACGTGTTAAGTATGGATAATTTTGTACATCTTCTGCGGCAATAAACGTTCCTTTTCCAATGAGCAAACGCTCCAAATAGTCGTTAAAATCATGTTCACCAGTTTCTACAACCATCACGCCACCAAACGTTGGATATGGAAAAAAGAAACCTTTCCATTTAATCAAACTTACAACTTGAACCCACTTTCCTTCGTCATTTTTCATGTAATACGCTTCGTGCGGTTCGTAATTAAACAATTGCCAAGGATTAAAACGTTGCACAACGGCATTATAGGTATTTCTACTAAACGCTAACGATTCGCCAATAGCAAATGTTGCCGCAATTCTATTCTCGTTAGAAAATCGGGGAGAAGGTGATGTACTCGAAACCGAAAACAATTCTTCAATATTATCACTTGTACGTTGCACAAAATATTCTTGTGAAGGTTGTACAGCCATTGTCCATTGATTGCGATCATCAACTCTAACCAATTGTGGCGCTGATACTTCTTGCGTTTCCGAAATAGATTCGTACGCCATTGTTTTAATGTTGTTATATGGCTGTATACGTTCGTTTTGCGTTAGTGGCAATGCTGAAATTTCTTGAAGATTCATGTCGTTAAACACATTGTACGTTTGCATATAATCATACATGCCAACATTCCAGAAAAGGACATATATCAGCGTAATAGACGCCAATGTCAAAATTCCTCTAAATACTTTTTTTAGGGCATTTGTAGCTTTTCGAAATGCTCGAATTCCGAGATATAATATTCCAACAAACAAAAGTAACACAAAGAAATACTTTCTAATAAAAAGTAAAAATGGTTGATAATCGTCTCTTAAAATAAAAAGCGCACAAAAAATGATAATTCCTATAATAATGAGGATAGTTTTCTGTTTTGCGCCACGTTTCCAATATCTTTTTAGCATAACTTTCTATTTTAAAAATCCTTTATCTTTTAATCGTTCTCTACCGCTTTTCTTAGGCGTTTCAGGTTCGTTTGCAGCTTCTTCTGTTTCTGTTTCTGTTTCTTTTTCTTTAGAAAAACTTGATGCCGCTTCTTGTCCTTTGGTTTTAATATCGTCAAAAATATCTTTTCCAGTATCGACAACTTTATCAATAAGGTCTTCAGATTTATCTTTTACATTGATTACAAAATTAGCAATATAAATTCCGATCATTGTTCCAAACACACCAGAAACGTAATATTCAATTCTAGGGCCGAAAGGTAATAATAGAAAAACCAATGCCACTAAAATAAAGATAACATTTACATACACGAGTCTTGGAAGAAATTCTTGATTTACAAAAAAACCTTTCTTGCTAGTTGCAGGCATGCGTAGTTCTTTTGAATTTGCAATTTTGTTAATAGATCTGTATAATCCATTACTTTGAGCTTCGAGCCAATACAATGCAATTCCAAAAATGATACTTGTTATAAATATGATGATGTCAAATGTAATCATGTGTTCCAAGTGTTTTGTTTAATTAATTTGATGACCCAATCCTGATACGATTCGTCCCAATTTGTATATTCTGAATAGAATGTTTCCTTATCATACCAATACAAAAATAATGGATCTTTGTATGGTGATGTTTTTACAATCAATTTCCAAACAAGTTCTTGTTCTTTCATTGGTAGTTCAGGTGTTGGAATTTGTATACAAGCCAACACTTCTGGCGTTAAGCCACCTTCTATATCTAATGCGTTTTCTTTTTTAGAATTCTCTTTTAAGCGTTCTAAAATCATAACTTGCTTTCGCGAATCTGCTGTGAAACGATTTAAATAGCGTTTGTACACATTACTATTTTCTAAAATTTCATGCAATGAATGTGTCGCATTTTTTAGTTGCTTCGAGAAAATTATTTTTTGTACACGTTCATAATATCCTGATAAAACGCTGTGTTCAGGATCGAGTACAATCATTTTTTCAGCGGCCAATGCACTATAAAAACGTCCGTCTTCAATATGAAAACCTTGTGTTTTTGACGATGTTTGTACTTTATCGGCAACTTCTTTCGATTCAAATATTAGAATGTTTTTTCCACTTCCTTTTCGTCTAAAAACAAACACGCCGCCAAATGCTCTAGTGTAAAAAGAATCTGTTTTAAAAGACATGCTTTCCATTTCCAGCGTACGCGAACGTAAATCGCCGTGTTTTCTGGCGGAAGCCAAAATTTTTAAATGTAAACTTTCATCTAAAAAATTATCGTCATCATGAAACGTTTCAACAAGTTTCAATTGCTTTTGTTGTATGCTGTATAAATCTTCAACAACCGTAAAATCGACTGTGATTTGATTGTATTTTAGTAAATCTTCTGGTTCGTAAAACGCATCAATATATTGATCTAAATCTACACAAATTGCGGCGTCACGTGTAATATCTTTAATGGCATCACGATGTTCTTTAAACACCAAATTCATGATTTCTCTATCAAAACTATGAAAAGGCGTGTACGCTGGTTTTTCGTTTTGTTTTGGTGAAAGAATGATAGCATTCGGATTGGCTTCTCCAGAATTTAAATACAAGAAATCATCTTTTTCATCGGCAATTTCAGGACTCCAACCCATGGCATCAATATGAAAACTGCGCAGTTTTGTTGGTGCGGTTCCTATGAAAGATAGACATTTATTGTAGCGTTCTACCAAAGCGCCCGTAACAGGAACTAAGGCGGCGCCAAATAATTCAGATCGTTTTAATTTTTCCATTCGCTATGTATCAATTCAACCATAAAAATACAATTATTTATAGTTTTTCAAGGATATTAAATTGTTGTTATTGTGCTATTCTTTCTAACTGTCAAAAAGCACTCAGTCATATTATATTAGTAAGAAATTTGATCGTTTCGTTACAGTTTAGATCAAGATTCCAAAATAGATCGTTTAAAATAAGGTTTTCCAATAGACGCCTGTAATTGCAGTAGCATCTATGAGACCTATATAGCGACTATCTCTTGCATTATCTCTGTTATTACCAAGCACAAATATTTTTCCTTCGGGAATTAGTAGCGGTCCAAAATAATCTTTGTTCCAGTTTTGTTGATAGTTTTCTTTAACTAAATCATCTACATGATTTTTCTTTTCTATGTATTTATATTTTCCTAAAGCATTTAAGTTTGCATCGGAATCTTTCATAAACACCATGAATGTATCTTTGTTTAGCTTGATTTTATCTGAATATGAATCGTTCAATTTGCCCAATTGCGCTTGACTTAAAAGATACGAATGTTTTAATTCGAACTGTTTGTCAAAATTTTCACCATTTACATATAAAACACCTTTTTTAATCTCAATCGTATCATTTTCAACACCACACAAACGAAAAATATAGTTAAAATCTTGGTATGGGAGATCATGAGATAAACGATCGTTGAATGTAAATGTAATTAAATCACCACGTTTGGGCGTTTTTAAACTTGTTGTTAGTATATACGAACCTTTTTTTATGGTAGGTTCACTACTAGATGATGAAATTGTGGATAGTACGAGCGCTCCTGAAAATTTTAAAATATAATACACAAGCGCAATGCTGAAGAGAACGATGTATATTTTGTATGATTTTTTCTTCAAACTTTTATCGTTTTATATAATATACTTCCGTAATTTTATCGTTTTCCACAATATACATTACAATAAATTCTTTGGCTGGTTCGTCTTTTTTAAAAGTTACCTTTTCATGATCAATCACTGTATTTCCAGAAGCAATTCTGTCTTCAATATAACTGAACAAATCTGGTGTATTTTTAAACATTTGACCAAAGCGTTTTTCTAATTCAGCTTTTCCTGATGAACGCAACTTTTTTGGAAAATCGTACATTTTGACATCATCGCTAAATAATGCTGAAAATGCTTGTATGTTTCGTGCATTATACGCTTCTACCTGTTTCTGAACAATGATTGCGGCTTCATTATTTTCTTGTGCTGTTGCAAATGAAACGCTCAGAAGTACAAAAATAAGTAGTTTTTTCATGATGATATATTTTATAAAGTTTAATCTCTTACAAAGTAAATTTTTGCTATTTTTCCGTTCTCTATTTTATAAATCACGATAGCCTCACTGTAATCTCCATCTCCATATTTAATACGTTCATGATCAATAACAGTATTCAGTCGTGTAGTTCTGTTTACGATTTCGCAATGTAAATCAGGATATTTTTTAAAAAATGTTGCCCATCCTTTTTTGAATTCGTCTTTTCCTTTTGTTTTTAGAATGTTTGTGAATGTATAAACCTCTATATCATCACTAAAGCTTTCTAAAAATGCTTCTACGTTTCCTAAGTTATAGGCATTTACTTGTCGCTGTACAATATTTTCAGGCGATTCTATCAAAACATCTTTCGTATGATAAATGCTTCCACCTTTTATAACATGACTAATTTTTTGCAATGCTTTGATGTCTTCTAAAGGATTATTTTCTAAAATAATTAAATCTGCAAGTTTAGATACTTCAATACTTCCAATTTCGTTGTCTTTATCCAATACTTTAGCGGAATTAATGGTAGAAGCTTGAATAATTTCCAAGTTAGACAATCCAGCTTCTTTCATCAACCGAATTTCTTCTTGATATGAAGTTGCATGCAAAGTTCCAATGTTTCCTGCGTCAGTTCCGGTAGCAATGTTTACATTTTTATGTTGCAATAATTTTAGATTTGTTGCTTCTGTTAAATTTTCCTCAACTTGGCGTTTTTTGTAGGCTATATTGTTTTTCTTGTAACGTTCAAATTGTTCCTCATTATCTAGATGTTTATGATCTGAAAAACTTTTGATCGGAAATGGGTTGGAAAGCCTTAATTCTTCATTTGAGAATGCAATTTTTTGCGTAAATGCTTCCGTATATTTATCACTAACCATTAAAGTTGGAATATAACTCACGTTATTTGAAGTAATCATTTTAACAAATTCTTCATCAATAGTCGCTTTTACAATTTCATAATTTAAGTTTGCATCACCTCTTTTGATATACCAAATTTTGATAAAATCAGGTTTGTATGGAACTTGCTTTTTTACCAATTCAATAGCTTCTTCAGGTGTATTAGCTTTAATAATTGGGCTGTCTTCTATGTCAAAAGCTTTCGGTTGATAGGTTGAAATTAATGGACCAGTAATATATATATTCGGAAAAGAAGTATGATCACTATATAAATCGCGAATTTTATAATTATACATTGGTCCGCCAATATCAATAATGGTAGTAATTCCTGATTGTAAATACCGTTTTAATATATCTGGAGCATTTTGACGAAGCCATTTGCGTTCGTCTTCATATGGTCTGAATCTGGTTAAATTAAAAGCATCTGGACGTGTGTACAAACTTCCCGATTGAAATAAATGTACATGACTGTCAATCATTCCTGGCAACAACCATTTTCCTGTTCCGTCAATTTTGATAGTAGCCGTATTGTTTTCACGAATTTTCTTAGCAATTTCTACAATTTTTTTATCGCGAATCAACACGCTTTGCTTATTGTATTTTCCTGTGTGAACGTCAATTACATTTATATTCTCAATCAAAATAGCTTCTCCTTTCGGGTTCATTTTGATACTTTCAACTTTTACAACTTCTTCTTGAGCGAAACTAACTGAAATACAAAAAAGTAGGAAGAAAACGATTTTTTTCATGATTATTAGCTGTCTTTTTCAAAACGATTACGTGCTTCCGTTCCAATTTTCATTTGCATAACTTGTTGTTCTACTTTACGAGAGAAATCAGTGTCAGCAATGGTTGCAACGTTGTCTAAGTAACGAATTACTTCTTGCTTACGAATGGCCGCAAAGTTGAGTCCTTTCATGTTTGCGGTCATCAATTCCTTTAACATTCCTAATTTGGTATCGTAATCTTTTAGGAAATACAATTCAGGGTTTTCAAACCAATCTTCTTCCAAGTTGAAATCTGTTAAACGTAACGAAATCGCACTTTGAATGTTTCTGATATCTCTTGAAGAGAAAAACGGAAATTCTTTCTGAACCGAACCGTATAAGTTTGAATAGAATGTATGTGAATCTAACGCATCTTGCGCCAATACTTTATCATAAATAATGGCAATTTTTTCTTCTGTAGGTTTGTCCAATTGCCCTAAAATTTCTCCTGCATTGGCTGCCAACCCTTGATCACTTAAGTATTTGTAAGTTGCATGATCTTTCATAGCAACAAAACCTGGCAACGTTTTTTCAAGTTTATTCCACCAAATATAATCTTGGTCTAAGAAATCGTGTTCCGTACGTGCGCCATCAATTTTGAAACGTCCTTGAATTCTGGAAATTACTGCTTTGTCCAATTGTTCGGGCAAGTTGGTAAATAATCCAATCGCACTATTTCCATGATTTACAGCATATGCACCTTCTGTATAGCGTAAAAATACACCAATTACTTCTTTTACACCAGCCGAAACGCCTTGCGCAGTTCGTTCTTGTAAGTTGTTTTCTGCATCATCAATTGGCGCAAAAATCAATCGAGTTGGATCTTGCATCGGTTTCATCCATTGCACCATTTTTTCAGCGGATCCGCCTTGAAACGTAGAAACTACGGTATCTGGCATTGGATGAAATAAAAATGGAATGTCCAAATGATCACAACGTTCTTTCAACATCGTAGCAATTGCGGCAATTAACATACTTTTTCCTGTTCCTGGAATTCCGTATCCCATAAATACAGGCATGAATCCGCCAAGTTCCTGAAAAGGATTTCTTTTGGTGGCAATGTCGTAACTCATTAAACGTTCTACCAAACGCTTGGCAAAATGTTTTGCATCTTTGTTTCCAACAATTTGTTCAAAACGAATTGGATTGAATTCTATACTCGTGGCACTTCCTGTAAAAGCAGTTTCCCAACCAGCAATTGAAAATTCAGAATCTTCTAATTGATACGTTCTATCAGTAATTACTTCTGTATAATTTAACGCGCCTTTTCGTTGAATGATTTCGTTTAAATACGATTCAAAATATAACACCGTAAAATCAATTACATCTTGTTCAGAATTGATTAAATTTGGGTGATTCATGTATTTGTCATAGTAAAATAACTGACATGAAATTCCTTTCATTGGTGATAACAGTGATACTTCTGGAATTCCTGCAAATTTGTTTTGCATGACTTTATTGTCTTCCGAAGCTTTTTCCTTCATCTTAGAAAGAATGAAATACGATACGCTAAACAACATAAAAGCAGTTGCCGTTTGTTGTTTTGATTCGTATTCTTTGCGTTGTTCTGTGGAAAGTCCGGCTCTTTTTTCATGTAAAATAGACAATCCTGACGCATCATAATAACTATCTCTAATCCATAAACCAATTGCCAACGCTTCTTGCAAGTTGAAGAGTGTTTCATTCAGCGCAAGCGGCAACGCAACAGAATCTGGAAGCAATCGTTTTTTTAAACTTAAAATCGTTTTTGAGATTGAAATTGCATTCGCGCCAGCATTTCCTGTCGCTTTCGATAAGTATAATAAAATATCCTCTTGCTCTTTATTTCCGTCTCTGTTTCGTGCTTTGTATCCTTGTTCCCATTGTACGCCTTTGATGAACGAAGAAGCTTCTTCACGTAATATTTGTAATTCTGTTTTCTTGATAGGAAAAGTCGGTTGTTTCTCCATGTATGTTTTTTTCTTTAGTTTATGAGTTATGAGTTTGTCGCTGCGCTCCTGTTTTTTTTGATTTCAAAGTTCAAAGTTGTTTTTAATATTTAGAATATAACTTCATCCATAATTTTCAATTTCAATTCAGCTCATTCGGTAATTCTTCCACTTCAAAAGGTTCGTGATGTAAATGAATTACCGTATCTGGAATTGCACCATATAATAATTGAATGACTCTGTGTGGCGCTAAGATGTAGTTGTGTTTTACGACAGAACTCCAAACTTGTATGACTTGTTTTTTAAACGATAATAAATCATTGCTTACTTTGGATGAGTTTACAGCGTCAATTGTTTCTACTTTTGTGCTTAAAGCAAACGAATTAAGCGTAATATCTTTTTGTGCAATTGCTTTTAGAAGCGCATGTGTTGTATCATGATCATCTTTAGAAAAGATACTGTGCAATATGCCCAAATCAACACGTTTTATTTTTCGCGGATGTACATATTTTAAGCGTTTATCAATCATGTACGCCATATTGTCTAAATCCATATGACGATCGCCACATTCTTTTATGGTGTTATAAATTTCTTGTTCAACTTTAGCATCGTGTTTGTAATCGAAATACATAAAACAGATAAAAGGTCTGTTGAGCGATACGTCATAAAAAGCCCAATCGAGCACATAAGTGGCAAACGAACTTTTTGTCTTTTTGATCTTTCCAATCACAAACTTTTGAAAGATTTTATCTTCCTGAATCATGTTGTAATACAAGGAAGAAGAGGCTTCAAACAAATCGCGTTTGTCTACATGTTGTTTATTTATCATTAACTGATGAATAAACTTTTCTTTAAATTTTTCAGCTTCTGGAAGTCTAGCTTTAAACTCTTCTTTCAAGTCTAAATCGTTATGAATATAGCGCAATTCCAGGTAATTTGGAAATCCAGATTCTGTCAAATCGACTTTCATATGTTCTTCATCAAAACGATATTTTAATTGCATGGCTTTTAACGAAAAAGCTAGGCGTTTGCAATAACTTTCTAATGATTTTAGTTCTTCTTTTGTACAAATTCGTAAATGATTCCATTCCACTAAATTAATTTCAAATTCATCCAATACATGCTTCACCATTCTATAGTAAAGTTCGTATTGCGCATCTGAATCTAAAGTTGCGGAATCTAATGGAGTTGTGATATCGTTTATAGACATTAAAACAGAAATGTTTTAGTAATTAATATTTTTTGGGCATGTCCACCAATGAAAAAATTGGCGGTCAGGCTATCAGCAGTCGCTTTTTTTATAGTGCAACTTTGTCATACCTGCGCAGGCAGGAATCTAAAAAAAGAGCTCCGACAAAGCTTCTATCCTTCATGCGGAACTCTCATTGTGCATTTTTATAATTATCCTAACAAATCATCCGAACCACCATCATTTGTTGGTGTTGGTTTTCCTGCATCATCACCATCATTTTTTCCTGTAGAAGGATTGTCATTGTTTTTGTAATATTCTTCAAATAATTCTTTCATGTCAATTCCGTAACGATCTGCGAAGTTTTTACGAATTTCAACATCTTTCTCCCGAATTTCTTGTAACGATTCTGCATAACTTCCGTAAATACCTTTCATCACTTTTTCATGTACAGGAATGTTTTCCATCATATCTTGACGTGCTCTTGCACTTGCAGTATGCATTGCGGCTAACGTTTCACCAATTTTTTCATCAGTTTTGATTCCTAAGTGCTCTAAAATTGCAGCAAATTCTTGATCCGTTCTTGCTTTCAATGCAACTACATAACCGTCATAGTAACGAACTCGTTCTTCCGTATCGGACTTCAATTTCGCTCTATGCGTTTGTAAGTTGCTACGTAACGATGTTAATACTTTAATGGTTAAGTTATGCTTGTGAACGAAACTATCTTTACTCGCGGCTAACGTAATGTATGCAGTTCGCAAACCTTCTAATTCTTCTACTTTTTGTTCAAGTTTTGTAATTTTTGACAACGTTTCAGAATAGGCAGTTGATTGTTTGTCTACAACTTCTTCCAATTCTTGTCGTGCTTGACTCAATAAAGATTTTTCAGTTTCGAGTTTTTCTTCTACTTCTTTCTTTTTCTCTAACGCTTTCGTGTGATTTTTACTTGCTTCAACAATTGCAACTTGCAATTTGTCTTCTACTTCTTTAATTTCAACTTCACGGTCTTTTAAACGTTTTACAGCCGCCTGACTCTTGAATGATAGTTCTTTTAACAACGTTTCAGTATCAGAACTTTCAATACGCTTTTGAAACATTTCCTTTGCTTTTGAATCGGCAAATTTTCTTGTTTTCTCAGCTTGATCTAAGTCAGATTTTGAACTTTTTATCTTTGATTTTCGTCCCCAAAGGTTGTTCCACCATGTATCAGGCTTCTCTAAAGCTTCACGATATTCAACTTTTGCTTTTTCAAGGTCTTTTTGAGCATTGTCAATGACGCGTTGTTCTTCATCGTTTAATGTAGAAAAACGTTCAAAAATAATTCCAACTTCATCTTGATAATCTGTTAAGTCTTTGATGGCATCTAACAAAGAAGTACGATCTTTTTCAGCCATATCAACCACATTATCTAAGGTTGCATTTAATATTTTTTGACGTACTTCAGGGCTATCTTCTTGTGCTAATTTCGACTTCATTTGGTCGATAGCTTTTCCCCAATCTACTTTATCGTTTGATTTTTGTTCTTGTTGTGATCCTGAAGTTTCCAGTAAATCAAATTCGTCAGCCATATACTATTTAGTTTATTGTTAATGAATGTTTTTTTAGTCAATTATGTTTTAGCATACTTACTTGAGTTTTTTCCATTGACTAACAATGAAAAAAATGATTTTTTCAAGTAATTTCTAAAGATAAAGAATTTAAGTTATACGTATGAAAAAAACTCAAATTGTTACGGATTTCCATAATATTTTCATGAAATTTGATGAAAAATGAAGTAACAATCTTATTGTTTTAAGCGCTGAATCAGCTCATTAGGAGCTTTCCAACTCATTGTATTTGCAATGTGATTTTGAATCTCTTTTATTTGTGTTTCCGTAGGATTTTCTGGCGTTGATTTTTGTAAATACTTGCCAATTTCATAGGCTTGATGAAAACTAGGATAGATTTGTTCTACTTCTTTAAAGGCAATTATTGCTTTGTCCAATTCACCATTTATTAAAAAAATAAAGGCTTCACGTTCTTTTGCAATAGCTTTGTCATATTTAGATATTTTTTGCTGAATAACAGTTGATGCTGCAAAGCTTTCTTTCAACTCAGTATTGTCGTTTGCAAATGTATTTACGGCATTATTTATTTTCTTGGCTTCTTCTGCAGTTCCCGTAATTGCTTTGTTTTTAAGGAAATTGTCAATAGATTCTTGAATTTTAGTTGCTAAGACATCATTTTCAAGAATTTCATCTAAAATGTCACGAAAAATAATAGTTCGTTCTACTATTGTGTCATTGAATACTTGATTTACAATGTTTTGTGATATTTTTAATTGTTCCATGCGTTTTTCAGATTGCTTTACAACATGCTGAAAATAATAGCCCATTCCGGCAAGAATTAATGGAAATATAAAAAACTGTAACCACAGATTAAAATTTCGTTTCTTTTCGAGTTTTACAACTTTTTCTTTGAGTTCGTTGAATTCGTTTTCATCCATCAGGTTAAAGCTTTTTAATAAGTATCCTAAATTACTTTTAATTGTAATACGAGTAAAGGGGAAAATTCCCCTAAATACAAAAAGGGAAACCACAGCCAGTGATTTCCCTTTTTTATCATAACTAATTACTAAATTACAATGAAATTATTTGATCATTAATTTTTTAGAAGCCGAACTTTTATCGGTTGTAATATTTACGATATACATACCTGATGATATATTGTTGAATTCTATTTTAGTGCTTCCTGCAAATACAGTTTGTCTTTTTACCATTTGTCCCGTGATAGCAACAATTTGAACTTCTGCTTCGTTTGCAACCGAATTATCTAGCATAATTGTAAATGTTCCGTCTACACTAGGATTTGGATACATTGTGAAACTATTTGCTGTAAACACATCGTCAACTGACAATACAAATTGTCCTTCGAAAGCTCCAATATCTCTTGTTGTTCCAAATATAGCTTGTCCAATTTGATCGGCAAACATATCTGTTGGATCACCAGTATTTACTGCAGGAGAAGGATTCATTAGTGCATGTGTTAATGTGGTTCCACCATTATCTTGTAACGGTCCTAACGCTGGATCTACACCTTCAATATCATTTGTTTGTGGTGTAAAAACATTGAGATCATCACTAGCAATTAAGTTATAATCATTAGAAGTTATTGTTCCAGAAACATCTGCGCCAGTTGCAGCAGTGTTGTTTGCTACAATTGTATTCTTTAATGATACATTGTTAACGGCATTAATTCCACCACCATTTCCTGCGGTGGAGTTCATAGCAACCGTTACAGCATTTAAGTCTAAACTTGCTCCGTTATTTGTCATTCCACCACCAGAAACAGAAGCTGCATTACTCGATATTGTACTTCTAGTTACGACAGTAATACTTCCCGTGTTATTATAAATTCCTGCGCCTTCTGCCGCCGTATTGCTATCTACTGTAGAAGTTGTTACAGTCATAGTAACTCCATTCTGATTCCACAATCCACCACCTTCGTTTGCGGCAGTATTTGCAGATACGGTACTTTGTGTAATGTTCACTGTTCCAGAAGTACCACTTATGTGCATTCCACCACCATTTCCTGGTGCTCCAGCTCCTGTAACAACTCCCGTATCATTAGAGTTTAAATCTACATCTGTTAGTGTAACCGTTCCGCCACCGTTACTTTCAATTCCTCCACCTGCACGGTTAGAAGTATTGTCCATAATTGTTGTTCCGTCAGCAGTTAATGTTCCAGCGGCATTTAAAATTCCACCACCTGTAGATTGTGCTCCGTCAGCAACGTTGTTTATAATTGAAGTTGTTCCAGAAATCGTTAATGTTCCACCTTCATTGAAGATTCCACCACCACCAGCGGCTCCTGGCGTTGTCATGTCATTTCCTGAAGCTGTATTTCCATCTACTGTATGATTTGAAACTGTCATAATTCCTGAACCATTCCATAATCCGCCACCTTCATTTGCGGCTACATTTCCATTGGAAGTTCCACCTGTTATTGTAATGTTTTGCATTCCTGTAATGTGTAAACCACCACCATTTCCTGGTGCGGCTACTGCAGGTGCAACTCCTGCATTATTTGTGTTTAATGTTGTATTTGTTAAAGAGATTGTTCCTGCTCCAGCATTTACTTCAATTCCACCACCAGCTCTGTTTGCTCTGTTTCCAGTTATTATGGCATCTGTTACGCTAAGCGAAGCCGCATCTACCATAATTCCACCACCAGAACCAGCAGTTCCATCAGCAATGTTATTAGAGATTGTAGCTCCGTTTGTAATGTTTACAGTTCCACCAGTTAGTGCAAAAACACCACCACCACCTTCGGTAGCAGTTGCACCAGAAGCTGTATTTCCATCGATAGTTGTTCCATCAATAGTCATAGTTCCTGTTCCATTCCATAGTCCACCACCTTCAGAAGCGGCTGTATTCGTATTTACTGTTCCACCTGTTATTGTAATGTTTTGCATTCCTGTGATGTGTAAACCACCACCATTTCCTGGCGCGGCTACCGCAGGTGCAACTCCTGCATTATTTGTGTTTAATGTTGTGTTTGTTAAAGAAATTGTTCCTGCACCAGCATTTACTTCAATTCCACCACCAGCTCTGTTTGCTCTGTTTCCAGTTATTGTGGCATCCGTTACGCTAAGTGAAGCCGCATCTACCATAATTCCACCACCAGAACCAGCAGTTCCATCTGCAATGTTATTAGAGATTGTAGTTCCGTTTGTAATGTTTACAGTTCCACCAGTTAGTGCAAAAACACCACCACCACCTTCGGTAGCAGTTGCACCAGAGGCTGTATTTCCATCGATAGTTGTTCCATCAATAGTCATAGTTCCTGTTCCATTCCATAGTCCACCACCTTCAGAAGCGGCTGTATTCGTATTTACTGTTCCACCTGTTATTGTAATGTTTTGCATTCCTGTGATGTGTAAACCACCACCATTTCCTGGCGCGGCTACCGCAGGTGCAACTCCTGCATTATTTGTGTTTAATGTTGTGTTTGTTAAAGAAATTGTTCCTGCACCAGCATTTACTTCAATTCCACCACCAGCTCTGTTTGCTCTGTTTCCAGTTATTATGGCATCCGTTACGTTAAGCGAAGCCGCATCTACCATAATTCCACCACCAGAACCAGCAGTTCCATCAGCGATATTGTTAGAGATTGTAGCTCCGTTTGTAATGTTTACAGTTCCACCAGTTAGTGCAAAAACACCACCACCACCTTCGGTAGCAGTTACACCAGAAGCTGTATTTCCATCGATAGTTGTTCCATTAATGGTCATAGTTCCTGTTCCGTTCCATAGTCCACCACCTTCAGAAGCGGCTACGTTTCCGTTAGCTGTTCCGCCTATGATTGTTACATCACCAGCACCAGTTATATGTAAACCACCACCATTTCCTGGTGCGGCTGTTGCTGGCGCAATACCAGCATTGTTGTTGTTGAGTGTTACATTGTTGAGTGTAATACCCAAACCAGCACCTGAGTTGTCTTCGATTCCACCACCAGCTCTGTTGGCTGTGTTGGAAGATATTTCAGAATTATTTACAACTAAAACACTTCCTGTATCGTTAAATATTCCGCCACCTGAACCAGGACTTCCATTTGCAGTATTGTTTGTAATTACAGCGTTGTTAATAGTAATTACTGCATTAGTTGAATAAATAGCACCACCATTGTCGGCTAATCCGTTGGTGAGAGTTAAATCATTAAGGTTAAATGGACCACTTGTTACGTTAAAGATTCTTCCGTTATTTCCTGCATCAATAGTAACCGTAGTTGCCATGGTTCCTGAGATTGTCAATTCTTTATTGATGGATAGTTCAGAGTTTAGGTTTACTGTAAGTACCGAAGGCGCAAAAGTAATTATTCCACCAGCAGGTGTATCTGCAATTTCTTGCCGAAGAGTTCCGTCTGATCCATCGTCTAGTCCACTTGTTACAAGTTGACCATACGAAAGTGACGTTGTAAGTATTGCACCTATGAGTACAAATAACTGCGTAGTTTTGTTTTTCATTGTATTAGTATTAGTTAGTATTAATTTTGTGTATTCAACTATTTCTAAAGACTGATAAGCATTGTCTGGTTTACTGAAGCTTACAATGTTCAATACATTCCATTTACGTAGTTTTCACAGGATTGGTTTTGCTGTATAAAATATTTAACATTATTTTAACATTTATCTTACTTCATTTTTTTGTTGTAAGATGTGTACATTGGGAAGTGTAATTTTTTGTATAAAGGAGTCAGTTATTTCATCCTCAATACTAATGATCAAAAAATACGTATAATTAAGTATTGTTCTGAGTGTTTTAATGATGGATATTTATCATAACCTAAAACACGACTCAATGAAATCATCAAAAACAACTATCGAAATCGGAAATGAATTTAAAGAAGTAGAAATTTATTATGATAAAGTAACAGAATCACAATTAACAATTGCTATTAATAAAAATCAGGTTACTGTTTCGCAGGAATAAGCATTTGAGTTCATCAATATTAAGGAAGTAAAAACAATCAATATTGACTATTGCTTCCATGAATAGTTTAGTTGAAATTTGTTGTAAACTATTAAAAATTAAAATTTATGGAAACACTAACTACCAAAGTTGAAATTGCAAATGAGTTTGAAGAAACAGGAATGTTTTGCGGACCTGATGAATCTACTGATACGCCACGACCAGACGGAAACGATGATACGACAGGTTCTAAAAAAGATGAAGATGATAAAACTGACCAAGACGGTGAAGTTATCAAACCAGGCGGTTTTTAGATTTTTACACTAAAAACTTTACAATTTTAAAAGGCTTTACTTATCTTTAAAAGGAAAGTTGAGCCTTTTTTTAGCATAAATATTTACAATGACATACACAAAATTTATACGTTACTTTTTTTGCTTTTATATAAGTATCTACGCGCAGTGCCTAAAAGGTCAAAGCACAAAGAAAATTGATAGTATGAAGACTGCTTTAAAAACCCAAGAAGGAGTTGTGAAACTAGGAACATTAAACGAATTAGCTTGGGTTTTACAGAAAAAGAAAGATTCTTCAGGAATTGCGTTTGGATTGCAACAATTACAATTGAGTAAAAAACTCAAAAATTATCCTTATCAGGTTGATGCATTAAATATTTTAGGAAGAATAGCCAAACATCAGCAAAAATATAAAGATGCTGAAAAGTATTTAGTAGAAGCTACAGAGTTGGCAAAAAATCATTCGTATGACCACGGAATTGGGAGAGGATTCAATGAACTTGGTTTGTTTTACAAAAGGCAAGGAAAAACAATGATTGCGATTGAATCTTTTTTAAAAAGCTATGAATCATTTAAACAACAAGGAAAAAATAAACCATTAGCAAAAGTAACTGCAAATCTTGGAAATTTATTTAAAGAAGTGGAAGCGTACCCCGAGTCATTGACATATTTTTTGGAAAGTTTAGAGTTGAGAACAATGCTTCATGATACGTTAGGTTTAGCAAAAGTTCATAAATATTTAGGTGAATTGAGTAAAGATCGTAAAAATTATGAAGAAATGTTGCATCATAATTTAACTTCCAAAAAGTTATATGAAGAATTGAAAAAATATAAAAGTGTCTTTGAAATGAATGTACAAGTGGCGGCATCTTATGATTATTTAAATCAAGATGGAAAATCAAAAACAACCTACTTGGAAACCAAGCAAATGATTCCTGAGTATGATATAAAAGATGCATCAAACTTATATCATAATTTTGCCACACTGTATAAAAAAATGGGTGTGTTGGATTCTGCATTATTTTACTATCAAAAGGCGCAAAAAATATTCAAATCAGACAATGATTTAAAACGATTAGCTGTCAATTATAATAACTTAGGGAATTTACACAATGCGTTAAACAACAATGGACAAGCCTTGTCAAATTTTAATCAAAGTTTATTACTACAAAAACAAGTTCGTGATTCCTCTTTATTGGCTAAAACGTATAATGCTTTGTCGGGTTTTTACGAAAAAAATAAAGATTTCCAAAAGGCACTTGTATACAAGGATTCTTGTGAGCAAATCAGAGAACAATTAAATAAAAACATAAAAAATGCAGATCGTTTAGAAGCGAATTACATGCGTGATAAACAACAGCTCGAAAAACTGAAAAATGAAGCGGAAATAGCAACTGTTAACGCAAAATTTACAGCGAGTAATGAGAGAAGAAATACGATAATTATTTCTATAGTATTAGTTTCGATTGTGTTATTATTTTTTGTCTTATTGAGAGTGAAAAAATTAAACCAAGAAAAAAAGCTAGCCGAATTAGCATATGAACAGCAAAAAATTGAAGCACAATTAGCAAAAGAACAGCAAGAAAAAAAGCTTGAAGAAATGCTGAAAGAGCAAGAGCGAAAAGCCATTACATCAATGATTAGTGGACAAGAAGAAGAGCGCGAACGCATTGCTAAAGACCTTCATGATCGTTTGGGAAGTATGTTGTCTGTGGTGAAAATTCATTACAAATCTGTTGAAGAAGATTTAGAAAAAATAAAAAACGAAACAAAATCACAATACGAAAAAGCAAATCAATTGTTGGACGAAGCCTGCGAAACAGTACGCAAAATTGCACATAATATGGTTTCAGGTACATTGACAAAATTTGGATTGGTGCCTGCATTAAAAGAACTCAAACAAAAAATTGAGGAAACCAAAATGCTTCAAATAGAGTTGTTAGCACATGGCTTGGACAATCGGTTAGATAATACTACAGAAATTCAATTGTATCGCATCATTCAAGAATTATTAAATAACATATTAAAGCATGCAAACGCTACAGAAGTGACCATTCAATTACTAAAAAGAGAAGTAGATTTAAATATTATGGTTTCGGATAATGGAAACGGTTTTGATAATAATAATGAATATGAAGGAATGGGCTTAAAAAGCATCAAAGCACGTGTTGCAGAAATGAGCGGAAATGTGCTGATCGATTCAAGTAAAGGGAACGGAACTACAGTTACTATAGAAATACCTACCATGAAATAAAAAGTACTATGATACAAAAAAAAGAACTCAATATTATTATTGCAGATGATCATCAAATTGTCATTGATGGATTAAAATCACTATTAATTCAACAATCACACATTAAAGTTGTTGGCGAAGCCGCTAATGGAAAAGAAGCGTTAGATTTAATTGAAAATAACAATATAGACATTGCAGTGTTAGATATTAGCATGCCTGAAATGAATGGTGTGGAAGCAACAAAAATCATTAAAAAACAATATCCTGACGTAAAAATTTTAATCTTGACTATGCACGATGGAAGCGAATTTGTCCATGAACTCGTTGAGATTGGCGCAAACGGCTATATCTTAAAAAATAGAGGGAAAGAAGAATTTGTGGAAGCGTTGGAAACCATTTCTAATGGGGAAGAATATATAAAGGGACAAGTATTAAATACCTTATTAAAAGCTGTTCGAAAACCTAAACCAAAAGCTGTACAATTTACTAAAAGAGAAAAAGATGTATTGCGATTAATTGTTGATGAGCACACAACCTCTGAAATATCTGCAAAGCTCAATATAGCTAACAGTACGGTAGAAACACACCGTAGAAACTTAATTGAAAAAACGGGTGTAAAAAGTTCATTAGGGTTGGTTCGATATGCTATTGAAAATGGATATGTGTAATCAGAAGCTATTCTCTAAAAGATAATTTTAAAAGCTCCTCAAATTTGAGGAGCTTTTTTGTTCCTTAATATTGATGTTTTCCTGTGTAGCGGAATCCTTGATCTTTGTAAGTGTATGAATATCAAAAACCACCAATATATGAGAAGAGCTTTACTTGTAGGAATTAATCATTACAAAAAAAATCCACTTAAAGGTTGCATACCTGATGCAAAACGAATGCAAGAAGTGATTGCCAAACATGAAAATGGCGATCCAAACTTTGACTGTAAACTCATCACTTCTAACCCTGACAAATACAACATTACCGTTGCAAGTTTAAAAAGTAAAATTCATGACTTATTTAATCATGAAGCTGAGGTTGCTTTGTTCTATTTTTCCGGACATGGTGCCGCTACAGACTTAGGAAGCTATTTGGTGACTCAAGATGCGGAAAAATTTGATGAAGGCGTCAGTTTGAGTGAAGTCATTACAATGGCAAATAATTCTAATGTTAGTGAAGTTATCATCATTCTCGATTGTTGTCACAGTGGCGACATTGGAAACTTTGTGGCACTTGGAGAACGAAAAGCGTTACTACGTGAAGGTGTTTCTTTACTAACAGCTAGTAGAGATACACAATACGCTATGGAACGAGGCGGATTTGGTGTGTTTACAACCATTATTTATGAAGCCTTAAAAGGTGGCGCGGCAGATATTTTGGGAAAAGTTAATGTAGCCAGAATGTATAACTACATAGATATTATGTTAGATTCTTGGCGACAACGCCCCATTTTTAAGTCACATGTATCCAAAATGATTCCACTTCGTAATTGTGAACCTAAAATTCCGTTGCCGATACTAAGAAAACTGAAAGATTACTTCAATGATGACAAAGCAGGGTTTCAATTATCAAAAGAATATATAGCAAGTGCTGACAGTAAAAATGGATTGATAGAAGTCATGTCCGATTTACGAAAATATCACGCCAACGGATTACTAATTCCGTTAGAAACATCTTCTTTGGATGAAGCGGCAGAAAAAGGGAAAGCTTGCATCTTAACACCTTTAGGAGTTTACTACAAAGACTTAGTTCAAAAAAATAGAATATAATGATTAAGGTAGATGTCATCGTCAATTATATTGCGGCGTTAGCTATTCCAAAAATTGTTTTTATCATTATAAAAATGATAAGTGGATATGGTGGCGCGTCAGCTATTACTTCTAGTTTAAAAGATATGTCATTTCGTTATGGAATGGAAGAAGGAATTGGTGTGTTGATTTTTTTAGGAATTCTTCTGTATAACCTATCAAATCGATTGGTTCACAACTATTATGCTGATAAAATAAAAAAAGAACGCAAAGAAAATAAACTATTGACCAAAGAGATTTTAAAAGAAATTAATATGTATCCAATATCTAAACCGCTAAAGCAAAAATTGATCTCAGCATACATTTTACAAACCTATTATTAAAAATAAATACATGAATCCAGTAACACAACATCGATTAATTCAAGACATTTTCTTTTCACTACAAACGAGTCACAGCATGAAAGAAATGGTCAGTATCTTAAGTGGATACGGAATTACAAACGAGTCAGTTAATGACTATACACAAACTGAAATTAAAAAATTGTTAGCAACAGCTTCCGATAAAGTATTATTACTAATTGCGGATGACTTGAAAATTGATACCTCAAATTATGTCATTCAAGAAAAGGGAAAAGGGAGAACAACTACAAAACCCAAGGAGAAGTTCTTGAAGAAAGTATTTGTAAGTCATTCAAGCAAAGATAAAGACGTCGTGACAAGTTTTGTACAGATTTTAGAAGTCATCGGAATTCCTCCAGAAAATATTTTTTGTACATCTTTAGAAGGCTACGGGACGGGTTTAGGAAACAACTTTATTGAAGAAATAGAAGCACGTTTGGATGAAGATGTGTTAGTGTTTTTTATGTTATCTGAAAACTTTTATCAATCGCCCATGTGTTTGATAGAAATGGGCGCTGCTTGGGCAAAAACGAAAAGTCAAATCTCTGTAGCCATCACACCTTTTCAATTAGGAAAAATAGAAGGTGTTTTCAAACATTTTCAAGGAATCCAAATTGACAATGAATTTCATTACGACATACTTAAAGAAACACTTGAAGCAAAATTTGGTTTAGAACCGAAGCGCCCACTTGTTTGGAGTCCTAAGCGTAATATATTTTTGAATATGATAAAGCAGCAGTTGAGGAGTCAGTAAAATAAAAATATCAAGTGAAGCTTAAAAGGTATGAGTTCAAATGAAAAAACTGATGATGAATCTAAATTTCTAAATGTAATAATTGCGGTATTTACAATGTTTTTAGTAGTACGAAAAAATTACTTTAATTACTATAACACAAAAGCTGTAATTGGACTCATTGGAGGAACTTCATTTTTTATCTTCTTTATTGAAAACAGTGGTATTGTCTTGATCATAACAGCGCTTAGTTTAGTGAGTTTTTTGGAAATAACAGATCATCATCTATGGAAATATCCGCCTTTTTCTTGGATGTATGTTATCAAAAACTTTTCAGGAACTTATAAAGGCAGACAAATAAACTTATACTTTTCAGAAGATAGAAAAGATATCTTTAAAGAATACAAAGAAAATCTAGAATTAACTCTAGTAATTCATCAAACAGGAAGTAAAATAAATGTCAATTTTTTCTATTACAATACAAGTAGTAAGAAATCTTCCAAGCACAAATGTGATCAAGTTATCATATCAAAAACTGATGACGAGCAACACTATGTATTAACTTGTTATCATGGAGATATTGGCGAATTGGAAAATGGAGGTCATCACGAAACAATAATTTTAAAATTCATAAAAAGAAATAGAAAATATCATATAGAAGGTGGCTGTTATGATAATAGAAAATTACAAGCGCGCGGAAAATTCGTGGAATTAAAAAAAGTTAGTTCTGCTATGGATCATCCTTTTTAGAATTAAGTAATAAGTAGGAAACGAAATCACAATCACCCTAAAATATTTAAATATGAAACATTTTTACATATGCTTCTTAGTCCTTATTTTAAGTTGTACTACCAAAGAAGAATATTTGACAGATTATCAAAAATTTATAAATGAAATAAAGGTTAATTGGAAATCATATTCAGATAACGATTGGGAAGCAAAAGAAAAAGAATATCATTATTATAACGTTAAACATTACGAAAAATTCAAACGTGACTTATCACCTTCTGAAAAAACTAAAATCCATTGTTTTAGCTTTGCTTTCAATTTTTACAAAGGAAATATTTCTGCTAAAAAACTTTTTGCAGGTGAATACAATAGTATCATAAAAAAAAAATTGAAAGCCATTTGGGATGAAATTTATAGAATTGGTGTAACAATATTTAATACACTAAATGATATAAGAACAGAAGGCTTTGTGAATATTGTAAATCAATTGATTCAATAGAATAACACTCTTTGGCACTTTTCTTGATACACTTTGGCAACATTAAAACCATTTTATGAAGCCAAAAATTACACTATTTCTTTTGTTGTGTTGTTTTGCCTGTGCACTTACCAATGCGCAAGGAAAACTCAATAGAGCCAAAAATGATCTGTCTAACAGTAATTCTAATAGCTCGTCAAGTTCTATTAGGAGTTCTGATAACGATTATGACGACAACGCAAGTTACTTCGATGGCGTATTCATTGAACTAGCGTATTACATTAGTTATGGTGTATTGTTTGGCGACATGGAATCACGGTATTTTTACACACATCCTTATTCCGATGGTTCGCACGGAGAATATGCGTTTCCTGATGAAAATGTCCCGCTAAAAAGAAGTCAGTTCATAATTTCTAACACATTCTTTGCAAGTGGAAAACAATTCTATGGAAATGATTTCGAACTAAACTATCGTTTCATGCCATTACTTGGCGTTGAAGCCAATCATTTATACTTTTTTGAAAAAGACCCAAAAGTAGAATTAGGCGTCACTTCTTTTATGATAAACTATTATCGCGTTCGCGAAAAACATGTTACAGGTTATTGGGGAATTGGAGTTTCACATGTCGGAAATGGTGTTGATGAAACAGGTTTTGCCTATCAAGTAGGTGTTGATGTATATCTAAACAAGCCATACAGTTTTGGAATTTCTTGGAAACAAAGTCTAATCAATGCTTCTTCCGTAGACGAATTCAAAGTGCTTGTACACCGTCATCTAAAACGGTTTTCCATTCATGGAGGTTTCAATCATTACAAATTGGGAAGCGTCACTATCAACGCTGTAGCATTTGGGTTAAACTATCGTATATAAGAAAAAAATTTTATTTCTTTCCGCCCAAAAAACTAACAATCAAGGCAACTAATCCAAGTCCAACAGTAATAAAAGCATTCGTATTATCTTGACTTTCTATTTCAACAATAGCTAAGTCAACAGAAGATTCAGGTGCTATAATCATATATATACCGTAGCCTACCAAGACAACTCCAACAATTAGCAATACCAATTTTATAGTCTTATTCATAAGTTTGTTTGTTATTAATTAGTCTTAATGTACCGAAAATAGTTGACAATTAGCAATAAAAAAAGCGCATTAAATCATTCAATGCGCTTTTCATAAAGTATATATTTTAAAGCTTATCCTTTGATAACACCTCTTGAAATTACAATTTTCTGAATCTCAGAAGTTCCTTCATAAATCTGTGTAATTTTTGCATCACGCATCAAACGCTCTACATGATATTCTTTTACGAAACCATTTCCACCGTGAATCTGAACAGCTTCAACTGTATGTTCCATCGCTACTTTAGAAGCAAATAATTTTGCCATAGCGCTTTCCATATCATAATTCTCTTTTGCATCTTTTTTGCAAGCGGCTTGCATTACTAAATGACGAGCCGCAGTAATATCGGTATACATATCGGCTAATTTGAAAGCAATTGCTTGGTGATTGCAAATTTCTGTTCCAAACGCTTTGCGCTCTTTTGAATATTTCAATGCCAATTCATACGCTCCAGAAGCAATTCCTAACGCTTGTGCGGCAATTCCAATTCGTCCACCAGATAACGTTTTCATTGCAAACTTAAATCCAAATCCATCTTCTCCAATACGATTCTCTTTCGGAACCTTTACATCATTAAACTGTAACGTATGTGTGTCGCTTCCGCGAATTCCTAACTTATCTTCTTTTGGTCCAATATCAAAACCTGGCATTCCTTTTTCAACAATAAAAGCGTTGATTCCTCTATGTCCTTTTTCTCTATCTGTTTGTGCAATCACTAAATACGTGTCTGCGCGTCCACCACTTGTAATCCAGTTTTTAGTACCATTAATTACATAGTGATCACCTTTGTCAATTGCTGTAGTAGTTTGTGAAGTTGCGTCACTTCCAGCTTCTGGTTCACTCAAACAAAACGCACCAACATGTTCTCCTGTTGCTAACTTTGTTAAATATTTTTGTTTTTGTTCTTCATTTCCGTACGCTTCTAATCCGTAGCATACCAACGAATTGTTTACTGATACAATAACAGAAGCTGAAGCATCAATCTTAGACAATTCTTCCATAATCAATACATAAGAAATAGTATCCATTCCACTTCCTCCGTATTTTGGATCAACCATAATACCCATAAAGCCAAGTTCTCCCATTTTGTGAACCAACTCTTGTGGAAATTCTTGTTTATTGTCACGTTCTATAACACCAGGAAGCAACTCTGTTCTTGCGAAATCGCGAGCCGCATCTCTTATCATGATGTGTTCCTCTGTAAGATTAAAATCCATAACTATATATTGTATTAATAAATTTTTAAAAAAGTCGCACAAAGATAATTCTAAAATAGCAGATTTTCAATAATAAGCGCGTTTTTCTGAGAATTCTTAATTTTGCTTGGGTGAAACTCTAAATGTTATCTTAAAAATGAAATCAAAATGACAAAATTTGAATAATTTTGTAAAATGATTTCATACAACGTGATTGGTGTAATGTCAGGAACTTCGCTTGACGGAATTGACTTAGCCTACATACATTTCGAAAAAAATGAAAGTTGGACATTTTCCATTCTAAATGCAACTACGGTTTCATATACCAAAGAAATGGAAAATGAACTTCGAGAAGCCATTCTGTACGAAAAAGAAAAACTAGCCGAATTTGATACAATCTATACAAAACATTTGGCTTCAGTAATTAAATCCTTCATAAAAAAACACCAAATTACAGCAATTGATGCAGTTTGTTCACACGGACACACCATATTACATCAACCAGAAAATGGAATTACCTATCAAATTGGAAATCAAGAAAAACTAGCCGAAATAATGCAGCAAAAAGTAGTCTGTGACTTTAGAGTACAAGATGTTGAGCTTGGCGGACAAGGCGCGCCATTAGTGCCAATTGGCGACGAATTGTTGTTTTCTGAATATGATTACTGTTTAAATTTGGGCGGATTCGCTAACGTATCATTTCATAAAGAAGGAAAACGAGTTGCATACGATATTTGTCCTGTAAATATTGTATTAAATACATATGCAAAGCAATTAGGATTTGAGTATGACGATAAAGGAAAACTTGCAAAATCAGGCGAATATTTGATGAGTTTGGGTGCTGAATTAAACAATTTACCTTTTTACAAACAACAACCGCCAAAATCGTTAGGACTCGAATGGGTTCAAGAAGAAATATTTCCAAAATTAGAAGCTTTCAAACGAAAAGAGAGCGACATTTTGCGTACATTCACAGAGCACATTGCACAACAAATTGCTAAAAGTTTTCAAATAAGATCCAAAATCTTAGTTACTGGCGGCGGCGCGTACAATGATTATTTGTTAGCACGAATTAAATTCTACAAAGAAGTACATCTTGTAAAACCAAATGCTGAACTCATTGAATATAAGGAAGCTATTATTTTTGGATTTTTAGGAATATTACGCTTGCGCGATGAGGTAAATTGTCTAAAAAGTGTCACTGGCGCTACTAAAAACCATAGTTCAGGAAAAGTCTATGATTTTAAAGTAAATTAACCTAAAAGATGTTAACAATTTTTATATTTGTCTGAATAGAAACAACATGCCAATAAAACCCAATATTTAATTGAAAGAACTACTCAAAATATACGAAAATAAAGCACCTGAAATAGTATTTAACTGGAAAGATGCTGAAACTGATGCAGAAGGATGGACAGTAATTAATTCACTTCGTGGTGGAGCCGCTGGTGGCGGAACAAGAATGCGAAAAGGTCTTGATATGAATGAAGTACTTTCGTTAGCAAAAACGATGGAAGTAAAATTTACAGTCTCAGGTCCAGCAATTGGAGGGGCAAAATCTGGAATCAACTTCGATCCGAGAGATCCAAGAAAAAACGGCGTTTTAAAACGTTGGTACAAAGCAGTTGCGCCATTATTGAAAAGTTACTACGGAACTGGTGGCGATTTAAATGTAGATGAAATTCATGAAGTAATTCCAATTACGGAAGATAGCGGCGTTTGGCATCCGCAAGAAGGTGTATTTAATGGACACTTTAAGCCAACGGAAGCTGATAAAATCAACAGAATTGGACAATTGCGTTTGGGCGTTATCAAAGTAATAGAAAGTTCTGAATACTCACCAGATGTGTCTCGAAAATATACAGTTGCAGACATGATAACAGGATTTGGAGTTGCTGAAGCCGCACGCCATTTCTATGATATTTACGGAGGTTCTATTGAAGGAAAACGTGCCATTGTGCAAGGTTTTGGAAATGTTGGAGCCGCTGCTGCATATTACTTAGCGCAAATGGGCGCAAAAGTAGTAGGAATCATTGATAGAGTTGGTGGAGTCATCAAAGAAGAAGGATTTTCATACGAAGAAATAAAAGAATACTTTTTGCAAAAAGATGGAAACACATTGGTGGCAGACAATATGATTTCATTTGAAGAAATGAATGAACGTATTTGGGAATTGCCAACGGAAATATTTGCGCCATGTGCTGCGTCACGCTTGATTACAAAAGATCAAATAGACAAAATGATTGATACAGGTTTGGAAGTCATTACCTGTGGAGCTAACGTACCATTTGCCGACAAAGAAATCTTTTTTGGACCAATTATGGAACATACAGATCAAAAAGTAAGCTTGATTCCTGATTTTATCTCAAACTGTGGAATGGCACGCGTATTTGCATATTTCATGGAAAGAAGAGTGCAAATGACGGATGAAGCTATCTTTGAAGATACATCTAAAATTATCAAAAAAGCATTACAAAATACATTCAAACGAAACGCTTCAAAAGTAGATGTTAGTAAAACCGCTTTTGAAATCGCATTAAAAGAATTAGTATAATTACAACTTATAAAAACTACAAATGGAATCAGCAATCATAGCCATATTCGTCATAGGATATTTAGCCATAACCTTAGAACACAACTTAAAAATTGATAAGCTTATTCCAGCATTAGCCATGATGGCCATATGTTGGGCACTTGTCGCTTTCGGAATTGAAGACTTTCAAAACTGGTTCGATTCAGGCGCACATTCACTAGTCGAAAACTTTGGGAGCATGCCAAGCGAAGAAAAGATGCACATTATGGAAGAATCCCTACTGCATCATCTTGGTAAAACCGCTGAAATACTCGTATTCTTACTTGGGGCAATGACCATTGTGGAAATAATTGACTATTTCGACGGATTTGCAACAATTAAAGACTTTATCAAAACACGAAGTAAAGTACGTGTACTTTGGATTTTTTCTTTTTTGGCATTCGTTTTATCCGCTATTATTGATAACCTAACAGCTACCATTGTATTAATTTCTATTCTTCAAAAAATTATTAGTGATAGAAATACTCGAATTTGGTATGTAGGTTTAATCATTATCGCAGCAAATGCAGGTGGAGCTTGGTCGCCAATTGGAGATGTTACAACTACGATGTTATGGATTGGAAACAAAGTATCTACAGGTAAACTTATTGGTTACTTGTTTATTCCATCATTGTTATGTATGATAGTTCCAACACTTATTGCCTCTTTCTTAGAGCCATTTAAAGGAAATCTGCCAGATGAAGACGCTAAAAGTGATAAAAAATCACATCGTTTTGGACCAACAATGTTATACTTAGGGTTGTCTGCTATTATTTTTGTACCAATATTTAAAGTAGTAACACATTTACCACCATATGTAGGAATGATGTTGTCATTAGCAGTTGTAGCCATCTTTGCAGAATTATACAGTAACACAAAATTCAGCATGTCGTCAGTAGCGGCAAATGAAGGATATGATCATGAAGGTGCTCAAGCAGATGCAGCATTATCAGCACATCACAGTCCAGTGCATCATTCATTATCAAAAATTGAATTGCCAAGTATATTATTCTTTTTAGGAATATTAATGGCTGTTGCGGCGTTAGAATCATTAGGATTACTTTTCGGATTTGCTGATTGGCTAAAAATGGCAACACCACAAATGGGAACTGAAATGACAGCAGATGGTGTTTCTGACTTGGTGGTTATGTTGCTCGGCGTTGGATCGGCAGTAATTGACAACGTACCTTTAGTAGCGGCGAGTTTAGGAATGTTTACAGAACCTTTAGATCATGAATTATGGCACTTTATTGCTTTTGCAGCAGGAACAGGAGGAAGTATGTTAATCATTGGTTCAGCGGCAGGAGTTGTAGCTATGGGAATGGAGAAAATTGATTTCTTTTGGTATCTCAAAAAAATATCTTGGTTAGCTTTAGCAGGGTTCTTAGTAGGTTCAATATCATTTATGATTATGCGAACCTTATTTTAAAGTATACTTAATTAAAAAAAACAACGTTATCATAGTTTAAATCAAGAATATATATGTTCCTATTACAAACAACCAAAAAAGCAAAACAAGCTGCCGATGCAGTAGAAAATCTATTAGAAGATCAAGAACAAACACTTTCTATTTATGAAATGGTCGTCGATGGAGGAATTGGAAGTATTATCATAATAAGTGTCCTTTTCGTTTTATTAGCTGTTGCTTTATATATTTATTTCGAACGTTTATTCGCTATAAAATCAGCTTCTAAGATTGATAAAAACTTCATGAATCAAATTAGAGATAATGTGTCTAGTGGAAAATTAGATGCCGCAAAAATGTTATGTACACAAACAGATTCTCCCGTAGCGCGTTTAACGGAAAAAGGAATTTCACGTATAGGGAAACCTTTGGAAGACATTAACAAAGCAATTGAAAATGCAGGTACGTTAGAAGTGTACAAGCTAGAGAAAAACGTAAGCATTTTAGCAACAGTTGCTGGAGCTGCACCAATGATCGGTTTCTTAGGAACCGTAATTGGTATGATTTTGGCATTCCATGAAATGGCAACAAGTGGCGGTCAAGCCGAAATGGGCTCGCTAGCAGGCGGTATTTATACTGCCATGACAACAACAGTTGCTGGTTTAATTGTGGGAATTATTGCGTATATTGGATACAATCACTTAGTTGTAAAAACGGATAAAGTGGTGCATCAAATGGAAGCAAATGCAGTTGATTTCTTAGATTTATTAAACGAACCTGTATAATTCATATCATATGAGATTAAAAGGTAGAAATAAAGTAAGTCCAGAATTCAGTATGTCGTCCATGACGGATATTGTATTCTTACTATTGGTATTTTTCATGTTAACAGCAAATTCGCCAAACGCATTAGATTTACTCTTGCCAAAAGCAAAAGGAAAATCAACGAATACGCAAAATGTAGCGGTTAGTATCAAGAAAAACCTTGAAGTATATATAGATTCTGATAGAGTAAGAGCAGGAGAAATAGAAGCAAAGCTAAAAGTAAAATTAAGAGGACAAGAGGAGCCTACTGTTATTTTACGTGTAGAAGAAGGTGTTCCTATTGAAAATGCTGTCAATGTAATGGATATTGCAAATAGAAATAAATATAAAATCATTCTAGCGGTTCGCCCTAAATAATGGGGTTGCTTGAAACGAAGAATAAAAAATTTAACATGCCATTCGTTTTTATTGCGGGTGTATTATTTCTAATAGCATTAACATACTTTGCGAAGTATATAGAAGATTTGTCAGCAGAAACGAACGATTCAGAAACGGTAAAAAGTGAAAAAACAGTTTCAATTCGATTTACAAAAAATAAAAATATATATCTTGATTCGTTACAAATAGAAGTAACAGCGTTAGAAGAAAAATTAAAAATACAATTCGACGGATATGCAAATCCAACAATTCTACTTCAAGTAGAAAAAGGAGTTCCTGTAAGTGAAACAGTGACTATTATGGAGATTGCAAGCAAAAATGAATACAAAGTTATTTTAGGAGTACGACCAAAATAAAAAGATTATGTCAATACTAAATACAGAACACAAACGAAAATCAGCTACAATTACGACAGTATTAATGATTTTGTTGTTAATACTCATGTTCCTTTTTGGGATGCGCTATTTAGATCCACCTGAAGAAAGTGGTATTGCCGTAAATTTTGGTACAACAGAAACTGGAAGCGGTAATGTGCAACCTACAGAAGCTTTAAAACCAGATGCAGCTCCAACACAGCCAGAAGAAGAAGTTGAAGAGCCACAAGAAACGGAAGCTGTTACAGAAGAGCAACCAGAAACAACTACCGAAGCTGCAACGGAAGAAGTAGTAACGCAAGATTCCGAAGAATCAATCGCGATAAAAAAAGCAGAAGAAGCAAAACGTAAAGCAGATGAAGCTGAAAAAGCGGCAAAAGCAAAAGCAGACCGAGTTGCAAAAGAAAAACGTGAAGCAGAAGAAAAACTGCAAAAAGAACGTGATGCCAAAAAAGCGGCGTTAGATGCAATGATGGATGGCGTAAAAAATTCTGATGGAAAAGCGGATGGCGGAGAAGGTGATGATAATGAAAAAGGCGACAAAGGAAATCCTGATGGCGATCCATATGCAACAAGTTACTACGGACAACCAGGTTCTGGAAATGGTGGAACAGGTGGTTTTGGATTGAACGGAAGAAGCAAAGTAAGTGGTGGAAATGTAGATGAGCAAGACTGTAATGAAGCAGGAAGAGTTGTTGTGAAAATAACAGTTGATCGTAATGGAAAAGTAATTGATGCGGTTGCGGGAGCCAAAGGAACTACAAATAACGCAGCATGCTTGCTAAAACCTGCTGAAAAAGCTGCTTATGAATATCGTTGGAATAAAGATGCGAAAGCACCAGCAACTCAAGTCGGTTTCATCGTTGTAAACTTCAAGTTGGGGCAATAATTTCTTGAAAAATAGCATGAATTACGAAGAAACCTTGGATTGGTTATTTCATCAATTGCCGTTCTTTCAACGTCAAGGTGCGAAAGCATTTAAAAAAGATTTAGGAAATAGTATAAAACTTTCCAACCATTTAAACTCGCCTGAAAACAAATTCAAAAGTATTCATGTTGCAGGAACCAATGGAAAAGGTTCTACAAGTCATATGATTGCTTCCATCTTGCAAGAAGCAGGATATAAAGTTGGCTTGTATACATCACCACATTTAAAAGATTTCAGAGAGCGAATTCGTGTCAACGGAAAAATGACAAGCAAGCAATTTGTCATTCAATTCGTAAAACAAAACAAAGCGTTTTTAGAAACAGAAAGACTTTCGTTTTTTGAAATGACAGTTGGGATGGCATTTGATTATTTCGCAAAGAAAAAAGTAGATATTGCTGTTATTGAAGTTGGTTTAGGCGGACGATTAGATTCTACAAATATTATTACTCCAGAAGTAAGCGTGATTACAAACATAGGTTTTGATCATGTTGGTTTTTTGGGTGATACATTGCCAAAAATTGCTTTTGAAAAAGCTGGAATCATCAAAAAAAATATTCCTGTAGTTGTTGGCGAATATCACAAAGAAACCTTTCCTGTATTTGCAGAACGTGCACAAGAAGAACATTCCGAATTATATCTTGCAGAAAAAACAATTACAAAACAATATCAAACGGATTTATTAGGCGATTACCAGCAAAAAAACTACAAATCGGCAGTACAAGCTGTACAATTGCTAAAAGGCTTTAAAATTCAAGATACACACATCAAAAACGGATTGCTGCATGTGGCTAAAAACACAAAGTTACAGGGTAGATGGCAAATTTTAAACCAATCACCAAAAACGATTTGTGATACGGCGCATAATAAAGAAGGTTTGGAAGTTACAATGCGTCAATTGCAACGAGAAGAGCATGAATCATTACACATTGTGTTAGGTGTTGTAAAAGATAAGGAATTAGATGAGGTATTTCCAGTATTGCCAAAACAAGCAACATATTATTTCTGTTCTCCAAAAATAATTAGAGGTTTAGACGCAGCTATTTTACAAGAAAATGCCAAGCAATATAACTTGTTTGGAAATGTATATAATTCTGTTTCAGAAGCCTATGAAGTTGCTACTGCAAACGCTTCTTCTAATGACGTCATTTATATTGGTGGAAGTACATTTGTTGTAGCTGAAATAGTTTAAATTTTTTAAGCTTAAATTTTGTCAGATATAAAATCTATTCTATATTTGCATCCGCAATAAGGGCGATTAGCTCAGTTGGTTCAGAGCATCTGCCTTACAAGCAGAGGGTCACTGGTTCGAATCCAGTATCGCCCACTATCTTATTGAAAACAAATTTCGGGTGATTAGCTCAGTTGGTTCAGAGCATCTGCCTTACAAGCAGAGGGTCACTGGTTCGAATCCAGTATTACCCACAAAAAAAGCTTCTCTTAATGAGAAGCTTTTTTTAGTTTATAACAATTCTAGTATTCTTTCCAAAGCCATACCACGTGAGCCTTTTATGAGTAAAGTGCTATTTTTAACATCGGGAAAGTTATTTTTTAAATCTTCAAAATTTTTGTAAATAATAACATTGCTATTATGATTTTGTGTCTTGTTAAAATTTTCGCCTACT
Source organism: Kordia sp. (assembly GCF_965283645.1). GTDB lineage: Bacteria > Bacteroidota > Bacteroidia > Flavobacteriales > Flavobacteriaceae > Kordia. The sequence goes on from NZ_CBDIPG010000001.1 coordinate 4,261,017, forward strand.
AAATAAATTGTATCAATTTGCAAAGAAGTGGCATATTCGTTTATATATTGATGTTCCTTATTTGCGGTTGGACCTAATTCGAACATATCGCCTAAAAAAGCAATCTTAGAGGTGTCTGTTAAGCTTGAAAAGTTGTCCAAAGCGGCTTTCATGCTTGTTGGGTTTGCATTATAAGCGTCTAAAATTATTTTGTTAGATTCTTTATGAATAATCTGCGATCGGTTGTTAGAAGGTATGTATGATTCTATAGCTTCTTTTATTTCACTTAGTTGGACTTTGAAATATGTTCCTATAGCAATTGCCGCGGCAATATTTGAAAAATTGTAAGCTCCGATCAACTGACTTTGTATTTTTGTGTCACCAACTTGTAAACGAACCATGGGATTGGCGTTAATAAATTGAATTGTTAAATCTGATGAATCTGTATTTCCAAATGTATAATGATTTGAATTTTGAGTGCGTTCAACTTGTTTTGAATCGTTTCCATTGACAAAAATAAATTTTCCGCTAGCTTTTAAGTAATCATATAGTTCGCTCTTGCCTATAATCACGCCTTCTATTCCTCCAAAACCTTCTAAATGTGCTTTTCCAAAGTTTGTAATGTAGCCGTAATCTGGTTCGGCAATACTGCTTAGGAAAGCAATTTCTTTTTTGTGATTTGCGCCCATTTCTACAATTCCAATCTCAGTAGTTGTTGTCATAGAAAGAAGTGTAAGTGGAACACCAATATGATTGTTTAGATTTCCTTTGGTAGCTGTTGTTTTGAATTTTTTGGCAAGTACCGTATTGATTAATTCTTTAGTTGTTGTTTTTCCGTTACTTCCGGTTAGTGAAATGATAGGAATGTTTAATTGATGTCTATGATAATTTGCGAGTTCTTGAAGTGTTTCTAATACATTTTTAACGAGTATCGTTTTTTCTGAACTTACATATGCTTTTTCGTCAATAATGGCATAAGAAGCTCCTTTTTGAAGCGCTTCAGTTGCGTATGTATTTCCATTGAAGTTTTCACCTTTTAAAGCAAAGAAAATACAATTTGGAGTAATGTTTCTTGAATCTGTACAAACGACAGGATATTTTTTAAAAATGGTATATAATGCTGTAATCATGTGTGAATACATTTAAATAAGGTTGAAACCAAAAAAAGCCCTGATATATCAGGGCTTTTTTCAATTACTATTCATTAAGTAATATTATTTTCTAGGTCTTTTTTTTCCTTGTGATTTTGAACCAACTCTAGACATTGCACATCTAAATCCAATGTATGAAGTTGCCATATATTCTGGGAAAGCTCTTCTTTGTGCTGGATCAATCCAGTAAGCTCTATCTTTCCAAGATCCACCTTTGTATACACGAACGTTGTCGTCAATTAAAGTAGTTCTTTCTTCAGATTTGTCATATTGTCTAAGCATTCCAGTAGAATCAGATCCAACGGAATGTTTTGGAGCATTGTACATTCTCTTTTTGCTGTCTTCTCCATCTTCATCTTCGTTGTATAAATCGTAAAATCTTGAAGAAGCAACATCACCATCTCTGTAGTTTCTGTTGTCCGACTTGTCAAAGTTTACTCTTAAGTACGTTTCATTTTCGTCAACTGGAACTTGCGCTAACTGACCTGGAAGATTTCTTGCCATAATTCTACCATTTGCAATTGTATCGTATGTGATACTATCTGCGGTAACAATTTGAGCTTCTCCGTTTTGGTTAATTTTATTTTTCATGTAAACATTACCACGGTAGTAGTTAAAGTCACTTGCTTCATCATCTACAATAGGGCGATATACATCAGCAACCCATTCTGCAACATTTCCAGCCATGTCATATAATCCAAAGTCATTTGGAGGATATGATTTTACTTGAGCAGTAATATCAGCACCATCGTCAGACCAACCTGCGATTCCACCGTAATCTCCTTTACCTTGCTTAAAGTTTGCTAACTGATCTCCACGTCTTTTTCTGTTTCCACTTCTAGTAAACTCACCTTTCCATGGATATTTTTTTCTACCACGTACATTGTTGTACTCTCTTAATCCATCTAAACCTTTAGCAGCATATTCCCACTCAGCTTCCGTAGGTAAACGATATTCTGGTAAAATAACTCCAGATGTACGTTTGGCATATACATTTGTATCTTCTTCTGAAGAATCTTGTTTCTTACTTGCTTTTTGAGCAATTCTTCCTTTGTACTCATCAATCTTACCTCCGTAAGTTTGGCTAGGATTTGTTAAGTATGCTTCTGTACTAAATGTGCTTCCTGAATCAATACTATCCGTTTTTACACCTTTAGCAATATATCCTTCACGCTCTAAAACTGCTTCGTTTACACGGTCAGTTCTCCATTGGCAAAACTGCACTGCTTGAATCCAGTTAACACCAACTACAGGATATTCTGCATATCCAGGATGTCTTAAATAGTTTGTAGTCATCGTTTCGTTAAACCCTAAACGATCTCTCCAAACGAGTGTGTCAGGTAAAACACCTGTATAAATGTTTCTGTAATTTTCTTCTTCTGGAGGGAAAACAGTTTTTGTCCAATATAGGTACTCTGTGTACATTAAGTTGGTAACTTCTGTTTCATCCATATAAAAAGATTGCACGTGTTGTTGGTTAGGAGTATTATTCCAATCGTGCATTGGGTCATCTTGTGTTTTTCCCATAGTGAAGGTTCCACCTTCAACAAATACTAATCCTGGAGCAGTTTCTTGATCTTTGTATTTAGTATTGGCCGCAAATCCACCGTCTTTACCATCAATTCGCCAACCTGTGGCTCTAGATGTGTTATTAGATGATGATCTTTTACAGCTAAAAAATCCAAAAGAAACTACTGCGACTAGTAGCATAATTTTTATTGTTCGCTTTTTCATAGTCAAGACTTGAGTATTGAAAGAAATTTTGGTTTGCAATATAGCAATTAAAGGTAAAATATCAAGGTTTATTTTAAAAATTAATATGATACTTACCCTCATCACAAATATCAATAGTTTTCATATAACGACTACAGTTGTGATTTATTATTCTTAATTTTGTTTTTTTAGAAGAAATACACAAATCATTTAATAATATTTGATTTGTTTTACCGTTAAATATGCAATGAAAAAAAAACTTACTTTCCTCTTAGGTATCCTTTTTATAAGTATGCATGCTCAAAATAAACATTTTGATTTGGCATGGAGTGATACTACAACTGAGTTTTCTACAGAAAATATTAGTTTACAACTGCCCACGTTTAACAAAGAGCATTTTGTATACAATGGCGACGCTACCATTAGTTTTGTAGCACAATGGGATGATGATCGAATTGCAAATCAGAACTCGATTCGGTTTGATAATATTACCTACGGAACACTTACAAGTTCGCAATTGGGCAATATTGACAAGCGAAAGTTACCTGCTGCGGCAACTATAAAGCTATACAACTCAAAAGCAAGAGGGAAAAATAATCACATTGTAGTGGTTTCACCTTTAATCAATGAGAATGGTATTGTGAAAAAAGTAACAAGTTTTGACGTTAGCTATAATTTTAATGCGAGTCGAACTTTTTCTTCAATAACAACTGAAGACATTACAAATTCAGTATTGGCTTCAGGTAATTTCTATAGATTTTCTGTGCAAGAATCTGGAATTCATAGAATAGATGCGAACTTCTTAAATCAAATTGGATTCAATACAGGAAATTTAAACCCTAGAAAATTAAAAATATATGGTAATGGAGGAAGAATGCTTCCTTTGTTAAATTCATTAAATGAATATTATGATGTTGCCGAAAATGCTATTACTGTAGTTGGAGAGGAAGATGGAGAGTTTAATGCCAATGATTATATTTTATTTTATGCGGAAGGACCAAAAGAATGGAACAATGACAGTCAAACACATATAAATGCATACACTGATAAAACCTATTATTACATAACAACAGAAGGTGTAGAAGACGGAAAAAGAATTCCAGAAGCTGCACAACCATCTGGAACGCCAGATGTTATCATTACACAATACGACGATTATCAGTATCACGAACTTGATAATGTGAATATTGCAAAACTTGGAAGAAGATGGTTTGGAGACGTTTTTAACATAGAAACAGAGAAAACATTCGATTTTAATTTGGTAAATCTTGTTACTTCTGAGCCCATAACTATAGGAATTAAACCAGCGGCTATTTCTAACAGTGCCACATCTATGTCCACACTTATAAATGGGCAACCTGCAGAAAATGTAAATGGACAACCTACGTTTAATTTTAATTTTGCACCTATAAATGGTTCTTCATTAGCAACACAACACATTGTGCCTGGTGAGACGCAATTACGTCAAGGACTTATAGAAGATCAAGTAAATCTTAATTCTGAAGATTTAAGTATAACGCTTAACTATTCAAACAATGGAGTTGCAGGATCTATAGCATATTTAGATTACATTTCAGTAGCTTCTACGCGTATGTTAATGGGAGTTGGATCACAATTCAAATTTCAATTTAATGAAGCCAGAAATATTATTGGAACTGGAGAATTTGTAATAGCTAATGCTTCCGACATTCCAGAAGTTTGGGACATTACCGATATATGGGATATTAAAAAAATTACAAATGATGGAGCGGCAACGAACTTCTCGTTCAACGCGTCCATGGGAGAAATTAGAAAATACATTGCATTAGACAATTCGCAAATTCTAATTCCGTCCATTGAGCCAAACAGCTTAGTGGTAAACCAAGATTTAAAAGGAACTATATTTTCTAATGGAGATGTTAATTACATCATTATTTCTCCGCAAGAATTTGTTTCTCAAGCTGAACGCTTAGCTGATTTTCATCGAACAAACTCAGGATTGCAAGTGCAAGTAGTTACGCTACAAAGCATATACAACGAATTTAACACAGGAAATCCAGATATTGGCGCCATTCGTAACTTCATTAAATATGTATATGACAATGCAAGTTCAGATGAAAACAGACTAAAATATGTTTGTTTCTTTGGTGATGCATCCTACGATTACAAAGATAGAATTGAAGAAAATACCAACATCGTCCCCGTATTTCAGGCATACGAAAGTTTTAACCTTACCAGAGGTTTTATGACAGATGATTTCTATGGAATGATGGATGATAACGAAGGAACATTAGCTGTTGCAGATCGTTTAGACATTGCTTTGGGGAGAATGTTAATCATGGAGCAAAATCAAGCGAAAGCAATGGTAGATAAAGTATTAACGTACTACAGCAAAGAAGCTTACGGACGATGGCGAAATACCGTTACTATTGTTTCTGATGATGCGGAAGACAACTCTGACAAAGACTTAGAAGTAGATTTAGATGCGTTAGGAAACACCATAGTTGCCAACAAGCCATTTATAAACATCTCTAAAATTCACTCAGATGCATTTGTACAACAAACATCTTCAGGTGGAGAACGATATCCAGAAGTAAATGAAGCCATAAAAGACAATATAGCACTTGGTTCGTTAGTTGTAAACTACTTTGGACATGGTGGAGAAGATGGTTTGGCAGGAGAACGAATATTTGAAAAAAATGATTCGCAAGAACTACGAAATGATTGTAGACTTCCTTTATTTATCACAATTACTTGTGAATATACTCGTTTTGACAATCCGTTGCGTGAAACTGCCGGAGAATTTATGTTTTGGAATGAAGAAGGTGGCGCAGTATCACTTTTAACAACAACACGACAAATATTTCAAAATGTAGGTGTAAGTATCAACGAATTGCTTGCCAGATACTTATTTTCATATGATTCTAACGAATATCAACCTGTATCAGAAGCATTACGTCAAACAAAAAACTTAGTAACAACAAGTAACAAAAGAACTGTTTTCTACATTGGAGATCCAGCATTAAAACTTGCCATTCCAAAACCACGTGTCAATCTAACAGCAATCAACGATGTACCAATCACACAAGCTACTGATACCTTAAAAGCGTTAAGTAGAATAAAAATGACAGGAAACGTTTCAGACGAATTTGGAAATGTATTAAACACCTATAACGGAACAGTATTCTCTACGATTTATGACAAAAAAATTCAACGCCAAACATTGGCAAATGACTTTCCATTTATACTAGACTTTGAAACTTTAGGAGAAATCATATTCAGAGGAAAAGCAGCAGTAACCGACGGAACATTCGAATTTGAATTCGTAGTGCCAAGAGATATTTCTATTCCTGTCGGAAGTGGTAGAATCAGTTTCTATGCTGAAAAAGGTGACATCTTAGAAGATCATACCGGATTCAATGAAGATTTCCTTGTAGGAGAACTAAATGAAGATGCTCCAGCAGACAATCAGCCGCCAGTTGTAAATCTATTTATGAATGATGAAAGCTTTGTTTCTGGAGGAATAACCAATGAATCTCCATTCTTACTAGCAAAACTATCTGATGAAAACGGAATCAACACTGCCAGCGGAATTGGGCACGATATTGTGGGAATCCTTGATGGAGACGAAGTAAATCCATACATTTTAAATGATTATTACGAAACAGAACTAAACGATTATACCCGTGGAATTGTAAAATTTCCATTCCGAGATTTAGAAGAAGGAATACATACACTAACGCTAAAAGCTTGGGATGTATACAATAACTCTACAACAACTGAAATACAATTCACAGTTTTCAACGAAAACAACTCACTCACTATTACCAATGTGTTAAATTATCCGAATCCTTTTGTTAGCTACACCGAATTTTGGTTCAACCATAATAGTTCAAGCGAACTAGATATAATGGTGCAAGTATTTACCGTTACAGGGAAAGTGGTACGTACAATTGTAGGAAAAGCAAATGCGGGCGCAAGCAGTAAAGACTTTGGGTCATTATCTCGTGATATTGTGTGGGATGGTAAAGACGATTTCGGAGAAAAATTAGCAAAAGGAGTCTATGTATATAAGATTACAGTAAAATCTCCGTTAACTAATCAGAAAGTTGAAAAATTTGAAAAACTTGTAATACTATAAATAAAACCTATATTTGTTAAAATTTAACTTAATGAAGAAGATATTTTTATCCTTATTGTGTCTAATCCCGTTGGGAATGTATGCACAAACGACGGTTATCAATCCAAATGATACAAGAGTAATCACAACAGGAGTTCCTTTCCTACTCATCACTCCAGATGCACGAGCAGCTGGAATGGGAGAACTTGGAGTTGCAACCTCTCCGGATACATATTCACAACAATGGAATCCAGCAAAATACGCTTTTGCTAAGGAACAAATTGGAGTAGGTATCAGTTACACACCTTATTTAAGTGATCTAGTAAATGATATATTTCTTGGTAACTTAACATTTTACAACAGATTAAGCGAAAGAAGTGCGTGGTCTGCAAGTATCAAATATTTCAGTTTAGGAGAAATTGAAATCATTACACAACAACAAGCAGACATCGGAAACTTTACACCGCTAATTGAACGTCCAAACGAATTGGCAATTGATGCATCATACGCTTTACGTTTAAGTGATCAATTCTCAATGTCGGTAACAGGTCGTTTCTTACGTTCAGATTTAAAACTACAATCACAACCAGATACGGAAGCAAACGCTGCAAGTACATTTGCTGTAGATATTGCAGGATACTATCAATCAGAAGAAATTGCATACGACAGTTTCAACGGACGTTGGAGAGGTGGATTCAATATCTCTAACCTAGGGCCAAAATTAAAATATGATGACTTAGGTCAAGAAAACTTCTTACCAACACAATTAAGACTTGGTGGTGGATTTGACTTCATTTTTGATGAATACAACAAATTATCTGTAAGTGCGGAAGTAACGAAACTACTAGTTCCGACACCTCCAAAACTCGGTTACGTTGATTTAGACGACGATGGAAACCAAGATAGTGACGATCCTACAACGCCAAATGTTGATGAAAATGAACCTACAATCATTGTAGAAGGACAAAGTGATGATGTAAGTTTTGTATCAGGAATTTTTCAATCATTTGGAGATGCGCCAGGCGGATTCAGTGAAGAATTAAAAGAATTTACATATGCTTTAGGAGCAGAATACTGGTACCAAGACTCATTTGCATTACGTGTTGGATACTTCAACGAAAGTGAAATCAAAGGAGCTAGAAAGTTCCTAACGCTAGGAGCTGGATTCAAATACAGTGCTGTAAAAATTGATGTATCATACTTATTCTCTGCATCACAAGTAAAAAATCCATTAGAAAATACATTGCGTTTCTCTCTAACATTCAATCTAGGAGAAGAGTACGACGAATTATAAAATTCAATAAATACACATACAAAAACCTTTCGAGTTAGCTTGAAAGGTTTTTTTGGTTTAAAATAGTCTGTACAGAAATAATGCAAATCAAAAAACTAATGACGCGTAAACACCAAACTAACAAATCCAACGCAAGCAAGATCAACCTAATACCTAAGAGCGTAGCTATCCAATCACCAATACGCGACACTCAAATTACGTCATTCCATAAATAATCACTATATTTCTAAGCTATTTTGATTCGAACTAACAATCGGTCAAGAAGAAAATAAAAATTTCAAATGCAGGAAATAAAAATCACAACAACACTTACGTGTTACGACCATATAGAGGAACTTCCTCAAAGTGTCCAAGAATTAATGGAAAGTGCAGTAGAAGCACGAAAAAAGGCATACGCTCCGTATTCTAAATTCAGAGTTGGAGTCGCATTACTTTTAGAAAACGGAAAAGTAATCTTAGGAAACAATCAAGAAAATGCTGCCTATCCATCTGGACTCTGTGCAGAACGTGTAGCCATTTTTCACGCAGGTGCGGAATATCCAGGTATAACCATAAAGCAAATTGCAATTACGGCAACTTCTGACAATCATATCAACAAAACGCCAATTCCACCATGTGGTTCATGCCGACAATCGATTGCAGAATATGAAATGCGTCAAGAATCACCAATAGAAATCTATTTTATGGGAGGTGAAGGAAAAATAATGAAATCAAATTCACTTAAAGATTTATTGCCTTTAGTTTTTGATAAATCATATTTATAAAAAGACTAAAAAAAATAAAAAATAGTCGCAGCGTAAAAAATAATCACGTTCAAAAATCATTTTTGTGTTTTCGATAACGTTTTCGAAATAATAATTCGTGTTAAAAAGGTGATAAATCATCACAACATTTTTTCACTTATTATTAAAATAGTATTTTTGTTATCGTTTCATTAAAAATAAAACAAACAACAAGAAGCTATAAACCTTAAAATGGAATTGTTGCTATTTTTACATAACAACGCCAACCAATTTGAAATAAATGAAAAAGATCACTAAAGAAATATACCGTAAATGGTATGAGGAGATGTTATTCTGGAGAAAATTCGAAGACAAGCTAGCGGCTGTATATATTCAGCAAAAAGTGCGTGGATTTCTTCACTTATACAATGGTCAAGAGGCTGTTTTGGCAGGATCATTACACGCAATGGATTTATCAAAAGATAAAATGATAACAGCGTATAGGAATCATGTGCAACCAATTGGAATGGGCGTTGATCCTAAAAAAGTAATGGCAGAATTATATGGAAAAGCAACGGGAACTTCACAAGGTCTTGGAGGTTCAATGCATATATTTGCTCCAGAACAAGGATTTTATGGCGGACATGGAATTGTTGGTGGACAAATTCCTTTAGGAGCCGGATTAGCATTTGCTGATAAATACTTCAAAAGAAACGCAGTAACACTATGTTACATGGGAGATGGTGCGGTACGTCAAGGATCGTTACACGAAACCTTCAACATGGCAATGAACTGGAAACTTCCTGTAGTATTCATCTGTGAAAACAATGGATATGCCATGGGAACTTCAGTAGAAAGAACGGCAAACCACACAGATATCTGGAAATTAGGTTTAGGATATGAAATGCCTTGTGGACCTGTAGATGGAATGAACCCTGAAAAAGTAGCAGAAGCTGTGCATGAAGCTGTAGAAAGAGCAAGACGTGGTGACGGACCAACATTTTTAGAAATGAAAACATACCGTTACAGAGGGCATTCAATGTCAGATGCACAACACTATAGAACAAAAGACGAAGTAGCGGAATACAAAAAAATAGATCCGATCACACAAGTGAAAGAAACATTGCTTGAGAAAGAATACGCTACAGAAGAAGAAATTGCCGCAATGGACAAGCGTGTAAAAGACTTGGTGAAAGAATGTGAAAAATTTGCAGAAGATTCTCCATATCCAGAAAAAAGCTTAATGTACGACGCAGTATACGAACAAAAAGACTATCCATTTTTACCTCATAAACTATAAAACATGGCAGAAATAATAAACATGCCGAGACTTAGTGATACCATGGAAGAAGGAACAGTAGCTTCTTGGTTGAAAAAAGTTGGTGATAAAATTGAAGAAGGTGACATTCTTGCAGAGATTGAAACTGATAAAGCAACCATGGAATTCGAATCTTTCAATGAAGGAACACTTTTATATATTGGTGTAAAAGAAGGAGATACAGCACCAGTTGATACGTTATTAGCAATCATTGGTGATGAAGGAGAAGATGTTGATGCCTTAATAAAAGGAGCAGGAGAACCTGCAAAAGAAGAAGTTAAAGAAGAAAAATCAACGGAAGCATCAGAAGTTAAAGCATCTGAAGCATCAACTTCTGAAAAAGTAGAAATGCCAGAAGGTGCAATCGTAGTAACAATGCCACGATTGAGTGATACCATGGAAGAAGGAACTGTAGCAACTTGGTTAAAAAAAGTAGGAGACAACGTTGAAGAAGGAGACATCTTAGCTGAGATTGAAACAGACAAAGCTACGATGGAATTTGAATCGTTCAACGAAGGAACATTATTATACATAGGAGTTCAAGAAGGTGAATCTGCGCCAGTAGATAGTATCTTAGCTGTTATTGGTAAAGAAGGAACAGATGTCGATACGGTTTTGAAAGCGAATGCATCGGGAAACGAACCTGTACAAGAAAAAGAAGAAGAGAAGAAAACAGTAGCAACAAAGGAAGAAACATCAAAGTCAACGCCAGCAACTTCTGGAAACGGATCTTCAGGTGGTAGAATTATAGCTTCGCCATTAGCAAAGAAAATTGCAGAAGACAAAGGAATCGATCTATCAAAAGTAGAAGGAACAGGTGATCACGGACGTATTATAAAACGTGATATTGAAAACTTTACGCCAACAATAACTGCAGAAGCACCAAAAGCAACAGCTACAGCGTCAGCAAAAGAAACTACGGTAGTAGCTCCTTTTGTCCCTGCAGGAGAAGAAAGTAGCGAAGAAGTGAAAAACTCGCAAATGCGTAAAACAATTGCACGTCGTTTAGGAGAATCTAAATTCTCGGCACCACACTATTACCTTACGGTAGAATTGGACATGGACAATGCAATTGCTTCACGAAAAACAATCAATGCAATTCCAGATATCAAAGTATCATTCAATGACATGATTGTAAAAGCATGTGCAATGGCATTACGCAAACATCCACAAGTAAACACAACTTGGAATGATGCTACAACAACATACAACAAACACATTCATGTAGGTGTTGCAGTTGCGGTAGACGACGGATTGTTAGTGCCTGTACTAAAATTTGCAGATCAAATGAGTTTAACAACCATTGGAGCAAACGTACGTGACTTAGCAGGAAAAGCGAGAAATAAAAAAATATCTCCAGCAGAAATGGACGGAAGTACATTCACGATTTCGAACTTAGGAATGTTTGGAATTTTAGAATTTACATCCATCATCAATCAGCCAAACTCAGCAATCTTATCAGTAGGAACTATTGTGCAAAAACCAGTAGTGAAAAATGGAGAAATTGTTGTCGGAAATACAATGAAAGTTACACTAGCGTGCGATCACAGAACGGTGGACGGCGCAACAGGAGCACAATTTTTACAAACTGTAAAACAGTACGTGGAAAATCCTGTTACAATGTTAGCTTAATATCATATTACATTAAAAATCCCACGAAAGTGGGATTTTTTGTTTACATACATACATCATCAATCAAAAACTATCAATCAATGAAATATCTAAAAAACATATTCGGAATCTGTCTCACACTACTAATTGTCTCTTGTGGAACCAAAGAAATAGTAATTCAAGCACAAGAAGTAGACGATATAGTAACCTATTTGGCTTCTGACGAATTAGAAGGAAGAGATACTGGAAGTGAAGGAATTGAAAAAGCGGCGGTTTATATTGAAAACTACTTTAAAGATTTAGGCGTACAACCATATTTTGATACGTATCGTGATAGTTTTACGGTGAAAGGCGCAAATGCGTTTAATGTAATTGGATACTTAGAAGGAACCGATCCTGAATTAAAAAATGAATTTGTCATCATTGGTGCACATTACGATCATATTGGTTTTGCACAAGAAGAAAATGGTGATAAAATTGCCAATGGAGCTAATGACAATGCCGCAGGAGTAGGAACAGTATTAGCAATGGCGAAATACTTTGCAAAAACAAAAAGCAATAAAAGAAGTATCTTATTCACGTTATTCTCAGCAGAAGAAAAAGGATTGGTAGGTTCAAAATATCTAGCAAAAACACTAAAAGCTAAAAACATTGACTTATACATCATGTTAAACTTCGAAATGGTTGGTGTTCCGTTAGTAGATAAAGATTACACAGCATATGTAACAGGATTTGACAAAACAAATCTTGCAGAAAAAATGAACGAATACGCAGGGAAAAAAATTGCAGGATTCTTGCCAAAAGCTGGCGAATTTAGATTATTTATGCGATCTGATAACTATCCGTTCTTCAAAGAATTCAATGTGCCTTGCCAGACATTTTCAACGTTCGATTTTACAAACTTTCAACACTATCACAAAGTAGGTGATTCATCTGACAAAATGAATTTCGATCATATGGCGGCATTTGTAAACACGTTTATTCCTGCTGTGAAAAAAGCAGTAAATGCTGAAACGAAAGAAATCAAAATGAATCCTTCAAAGTAAATACATTGTTTGAAGACGTAATAAATAGCTAGTATCATTTTGTAAACGAAAACGTTACTTCGAGTGAAATTCTACAAGAATTTAGTATCGAGAAGTAATCATAAGTTCGTTAGATTTTACTAGCAGTAAAAAATAAGTTATGGCATGCTGAACTTAATTCAGCATCTCACAAAGTTTAGTATAACGTATTATGAAAAACATCATCATTACAGGAACAAGCAGAGGAATTGGCTTCGAAATGGTTCACTTATTTGCCAATGCAGGACACAATGTTTTAGCCTTGTCCCGAAACCAAAAACCAGTTTCCAACTTAACTTTTGAAAATATTACATCACTTGCATTCGATTTAAGCAAGCCAGAAGATTATGCAAAAGTGACCACTTTCGTGGAAGAAAACTGGGAACAAGTAGATGTTGTTATTCACAATGCAGGTGCGTTGCTAAACAGACCTTTTGCGGAAACCACCATGGAAGATTTCAAATGGATTTACGAAGTCAATGTATTTGGCGTTGCCGAATTGAGCAGAGTATTAACTCCATACATGGTTTCTGGAAGTCACGTCGTAACCATAAGTTCTATGGGCGGAATTCAAGGAAGCATGAAATTCCCTGGGTTAGCCGCATATAGTTCATCTAAAGGAGCTGTAATTACGTTGGTAGAATTACTAGCCGAAGAACACAAAGATGCTGGAATCGCGTTCAATGTACTTGCTTTGGGCGCGGTACAAACTGAAATGTTGGCAGAAGCATTTCCAGGCTATCAAGCACCATTAAGCGCTTTAGAAATGGCGCAATATATTTTTGATTTCTCGCTGCACGGAAACAAATATTACAACGGTAAAATAATGCAAGTTTCGAGTTCGACGCCTTAAGGGTACAGTTTTGAGAACAAGTTTATGTATATCTGTTTTCGGTCAAAGAGTTACTACGTAATGCTGAATTTAAGTAGTCAGTAATTAGAGATTAGAACAATTTATTCCTCTTCTTCAAAACGGGTTATACCTTTAAATTCAAAATTGATCGGTTTAACTTTATTGATACTTTCAAATTCAATTTGATATTCGCCTTTGTCTTCGTTGACTTCAACAATTTTTCCTTGTTTCCACACTTGATGCTGTACTAAATCGCCAACTTCAAATCGTTTTTCAATGACTTGTTGATTCAATTCGCGTTCAAGTTGTTCTCTTGCATCATCAATAAGTTCTTGACTCAAATCTCCTTTGGTGACAAAAAAGTTTTCATTAATTTCAAATAAAAAACGTGAAGGATATTTTCGCAAGCCTGAATAATTATATCCTTCAGATTCTGTCATGTAAAAAGCTTTTTCAGCTCTAGTAATCGCAACATACGTCAAGCGGCGTTCTTCTTCTAATGCTTTTTTACGCCTTTCTTTTAGCGACATTGAACTTGGTAAAATTCCATCAGTAAAACCACAAAGAAACACATACGGAAACTCTAACCCTTTCGAAGTATGAATGGTCATTAATTTAATCCGATCATTTCGATCGTCATGTATATCCATATCCGTATAGAGCGCAATTTCTTGTAAATATTCAGTCAAATTAAAAGGTTCTTCATCTTGATTTTCGGATACAATGATAGCATTTTGAAGTTCCTTAATATTGTCAAGTCTATCCGTATCGCCATCAGTTCTGTACAATGCTGAAATACCACTTTCGTCAATAATCTTTTTTACCAAATCAGAAACTAACAACTTCGTTTTTAATTTTTTAAACTTTGTAAGTAAGGCAAGAAATTCAATAGCTCCTGTACGATGCAAATTCTTTTCTGAAATATTTGCTGTCAATGCCGCATACAACGAACTATTTTCTTTCGCAGCAATAGTTGCCAGATTTTCAATGAACTTTTTGCCCAAACCTCTACTTGGTGTATTGATAATTCTTAAAAAAGAAAAATCATCTTCAAACTCTATCAATCGTAAATAGGCAAGAATGTCTTTAATTTCCTTTCGTTCAAAAAATCGAATGCCACCAAAAACGGTATACGGAATATTTTCTCTAATCAATGACTGTTCAATATGCCGTGAAACAAAACTTGCTCTATACAAAACGGCAATGTCTGAATGTTTGGAATTTTCTTCAGCAATCAAGCGTTTAATTTCATTGGCAACCCACAAACCTTCTTCAAAATCATTTTGTCCGTGAAAATGGATCACTTTTGCACCTTCTAAATTTTCAGTAAACATATCTTTGTCTACTCTAATTTTATTTTTCTTTATGATATGATTTCCGAGTCCTAAAATATTTGGAGTAGAACGGTAATTCTGATTCATGATAATGGTTTTAGAATTCACAAATCGTTTATCAAAATCCACTAAAATTTCAGGTTTTGCGCCTCGCCACTCGTAAATCGTCTGATCAGGATCGCCAACAACAAACAAGTTTTGATGAAATTTAGAAAGCATTTCCATCAACATAAACTGTTTCTGAGAGCTATCTTGTGTTTCATCAACTTGAATATAGTGCAACCGCTTTTGCCATTTTTCAAGTATATCGGCATTATGGAGAAATATATATAAAGTAAAATTAAGTAAGTCGTCAAAGTCTAAAGCAAAATTCCGTTGTTGTTTTTCCAAATACCGAAGAAATATTTTTTCAATTGGATCGTCCGTTTTTTTCTGTTTCGATTCTAGTACATACTGTACATATTCCTGCGCACTTTTTTCTTTGCTGATGTAGCGTAAAACTTGTTTAAACGTAAAATCTCTAGATGTTAAACCAAGTTCAGTATACACTTGTCGAAGAATCGTTTTTTGATCTTCCACATCCATAATAATAAAATTTTTAGGATATTGAATCTTATTAATATCTTCTCGTAAAACGCGTACACAAAACCCATGATAGGTAGTAATGTAATTTAAATCAAAACCATCACCGACCAATCTTTTAACTCGTTTGCGCATTTCTTGTGCCGCTTTATTGGTAAACGTCACACACAATATATTAGAAGCGCTAATTCCCAAAGCTTCCACTATATACGCGTATCTGTTCGTTAATGCTTTTGTTTTTCCAGAGCCTGCGCCAGCAATCACACGTACAAAACCTTCTGTTTCGGTAACAGCTTCCAATTGTTGTAAATTTAAATCTTTGGTAAGTTTTTCAATACTTGTCATGCGGATTTATATATTTTAGCTAAGAGTTTATTCTTCTTCTATAAAAATAGCACATATCTCATACATTAACAATGTGGATTTCCTTAAGTCATTAAAACAATACCTAACTACAGTTCATGTAAGATAAAAAATAGTAATGAAGCATACATAATATTGAACACATGAAAACATTACGTCGATTTTTATAGTAATGTCGTAAAAAGTACTTTGGATGTCATATATTGAATGTTTATAGTTGCTACTAATCTTTATTTACAAGTTTTTATGAACCCAATTTCAATACTAATTGATAAAATAAACAATGAAAATCTTTGGGATAAAGAAATTCACTTAGAACGAAATGAATATTTAAAAGTAAAAGGAAGTATTGATACCAATATCTATTTGGTAGTGGATGGAAGTTTGCGAATTTTTGTCATTGATAGTTACGAAGAACATACAATTAGATTTGGCTATCGAAATAATTTGATAGCATCTTTAGATTCATTTTTGAACGGGAAACCATCCGAGCTTTATATCCAAGCATTGAAAAAGGCAACTGTAAAAGCAATTCGAAAAGAAAATTACACTGCTTTTATTGAATCATCAACTGAAAATAAAAAATTGTGGCTTTCCATTTTAGAAAGTTTTGTGTTGCAACAAATGGAACGAGAGCGAGATATTCTAACCTCATCACCTGTAGAAAGATATACTAGAGTGTTACAACGAAGTCCGCAACTCTTTCAAGAAATCCCAAATAAATATATTGCTTCGTATTTAAGAATGACTCCAGAAACGTTATCGAGAATTAAAAAATCTTAATTTCAATCAATTTTTTTCTCAGAATGGATGCTGAAATTTGTCAAAAAAAATAATGGTATCTACATCAAAAAAAATATTACAAGATTTATTAGAATTGACACGAGAAAATTTAAACGCTGTCGAAAGTTTAAAGAATCAACCTATAAGACTTCTTAACTGGAAACAAGATACGACAAGTTGGAGCGTATTAGAATGTATTGAACATTTAAATAGATTTGGAGATTTTTATATTCCTGAAATGACAACTAAAATAGAGACTTCTGTACACAAGAGTTCGGGGGTTTTTAAAAGCAATTGGCTTGGGAAATATTTTAGTAAATCGGTTTCTTATCAAGAAAAACTGAATAAAATGAAAACATTCAAGCCGATGAATCCACTAAACTCAACATTAGATATACAAACTCTTGAAAAATTTATAGATCATCAACATCAAATAATAGAATTATTAGACAAATCAAAACATGTAGATTTAGATAAAACTAAAACAACAATTACCATTTCTAAACTAATTAAATTACGACTTGGAGATACTTTTAGAGTTGTAATATATCACAATGAAAGACATATAAAACAAGCAGAAAAAACCTTGAAAATGGCAAAAATGAGTACGAAATAATAGGTAATAATTTTTGAAAAGTATGTTAAACAGCAATAGTGTTAGATACGTACAATCATAAGAAAATACAAAAAAGGAAGCTGATTAGCTTCCTTTTTCAATTCTATATAATAAAAACAAGATTTACATTTCATCAATAATTTTCTCAATCAGTTCGGTTGTTGAACCATAACTTAATCCTTGTTCTTTTGCAATGTCAACAGCCTTTTTAGCGGTCTTTAAAGCTTTTGTATAGTTTCCTGTTTTATACAGCAAAGCCGCATGCGTATCCACATTATAATACGTAGTTTCAAGCTCAATAGAACGTTCTGCGGCTTTTACAGCTTTCAGTAACACCTTAATATCATTATGATTTTTGTATGCGTTCCACGCTAAGGAATTCAATTTAGTAGACGAATTCCAGATTTTATCTAAATTAGCTTGGCTGAAATCATTCACATCAAAATCGTCAGTAGTGTCAGTAGAAACGGTTGTGCCAGCATCGCCGCCCATGTGTTTTTTAATTAAATTTTCCATTTTCGATTTGCTCATGGCGCCTTCAATCTGTTCCAAGTTAGAACTATTGTAGATAAATAAATAGGTTGGCATTGCAGAAATTCCCAAGGCATCATCTACTTGACTTTTATCTACATCAATTTTATAAAAATCAACACGATCTTTATACTTTGTTACCAATTGTTTTATAATTGGATCCATACGTTTACATGGTCCACACCAAGTGGCATAAAAATCTAAGACGATCAATCGATCATTGTTTACAAGCAATTTTGATTCGGCGGTATCGTCAGACAACTCAGTTTGCGCAATGGAGGGAATCGCAATACAAAGCATTAGCAATAGCAATACTTTTTTCATAATAGTAAAAATTTAATTTGTTTTAAAAATAACTAAAAAAACCATGCCAAAAAATAATAGACGACTATTTTGATGTAATGTTTCTATTTTTAGCTGAACAGCTATATGACTATGTCAAATATTTGTAGTAATTTATCCATCTATAAAACAAGTATTTCTACGGTTTTATGATTAAAAAGGAAAACCTACATTTAAAACACCATAAAATAAAACGAACCAACATTATGAATGGATTACTCTTTCAGTTGCCAAAAAAGGTAACCAAATCAAATCTCAAAGAAGCAATGCAACAAGCTATTGAAATTGAGATTGCAACAATTCCTGTGTATTTGTACACTTATTATTCAATTACCAGAGTTCCGAATCAATCTGAAATAGAAGCACAAATTCTTTCAGATATGCAAGCAACTCAAAAAGGAAAGAAAAATAAAAAAACTGATGCTGAGTTGCAAGAAGCGGCAAAACAATTAGCATTAGATATAATGGTATTTGCAAACAAATCAGGAGCCTTAATCATGAGCGTTGCCGTAGAAGAAATGTTGCACATGTCGTTATCTTCAAACATAAAAAATGCACTAAAATCTCCGTATGGCGGAATTCCAGAATTAGTCGGAAAAACACCAAAAGTATGGCCAGCCTATTTACCAGGACATGTTCCTGCATTTGAAATAAATAGAGGCAAACTTAGCAAAGAACAATTACATGCGTTTCTATTAATTGAAAGCCCATTACCATTTAAAAATGAGGAAGGAGAAAACGGAAAAGCCATTGAGTACACAACAATCGGAGAATACTACGATCAAATTATAAAGTGTATCAAGGATGAATTAAAAGATTCTGACTTCAATGCAAATGCGCCACAATTACTGCCCGAAAAAGGATACTATGCGCAAAATAATATTGATACAGTATATTATGATAAAAATCACAAACCTCAATTTCCAAATGAAGATGATAGCGGCGGATTGGTGCATGTAAAAGGTAAAAAATCTGCCATTCATGCAATGGAAGAAATCATTGAGCAAGGAGAAGGCGCAACAGAAACCATAAAGCTAGATGTAAATGGAAAACCTATATTTAAAGATAAAATAGTAGGCGATCATTTAGCGCCAGATGGTACAGTTGTTTGTCCATTATTTCCATTAGATTCAGGAATCGTAAATCCAAACGATTTTGATGATAAAGACAAAAAGGAATTGTCTCATTTTGATAAATTCTTAGAAGTATACTGTACAATTGAAAGAACAAATCATGCATTACATCAATTCTTAGGAACAAAAGATTTCGATTTTACAAAATACTTCGTAAAAGACATTCCAACAAACCCAAGTACATCAGACTATCCAAAAGCAATTCAGGATGTATCCAATCTTACAAATGCAGTGTATACGTATATTTTTGTCATGGCAGAAGCATGTTACAAAACTGCTGGACACAAACAATATGAAATCTTTATGTTTGGAATTCACAAATCAATGATTTGGATTCTAAACATGTTAAGTATGACTATGACTGGATTATCGTACACAGATAGTAGCGGAGAAAAACAAAGTGTTTCAGCAACATTTGAAGACTATACATTTGCAAATTCGTCAAGTCCAAAATCACAAATTATTGACTTAGCCGGAATTGCAATGGCTTCTAGTAGTATTGTATCGCAAGGAATCTTAGATCGTATCAAAGACTTGCCAGATGTGCCTGTAGAAGCATATTTAGTGGAAAACAATAAAGGGGTTTTATAATTAAAAGGATAAAAAAAGATGAAAGATTTTAAATATAGCGCGGCGAATAGTTGCGGAGCAAATAGTTGTGGAAGTAGCGGCGGAAGCAGTAGTAGTGGATCAAATGGTTGCGGAAGCGGCGGCGGTACACCATCAAAACAAAAAGACATTGCAGTACCTTTAGAATTACACGCGTGTATGGGGTTAAATGCTTGCAAAGGACATGATCGTTTCGGAACCAACGATTGCGCTGGTTCAGGATACTGTGCAACAGAAGTTCATAGTTGTCATACCTTAAACAATTGTCGTGGTCAAGGTGGTTGCGGATTGTATGGAGATTCAGAAGAACAATGCAAACCAGGTGCAAATGATTGCGCATGGCAAGGAAGCTGCGGAACGCCAATTCCTGCAGAACGCTTCATGACTCAAGGAAAAAACAAAGGAAGAAGTGTATGGCTTTTGGCACGTAAACTTTTTGAACATCGAATGGATACATCTCGTAGAACGGTAAAAAATGCACCTTTTCAATATGGACCACCAATAGCATGGTTAAAAGCAAATGGTAGAGGAGAATCTTGTGGAAGCAGTGGCGATAAAAACTGTTCTTTTGGTGTAAATGATGCCGCAAGTGATGCAAATAAATTTTGTATAGAAAGCAGTAAAAAAATGAAAAACACGATTGAAAATTGTGGCTGTGATGATGAAAAGAAAGATTCCAAAAAAATAGGATATAAAAAATAAGTTGCAAATATAAAAGAGTCTAGAATATAGCGTCAAGGCTCTTTTATATTTTCTGAATCGTCATTACGAACGATAATGAAGTAATCTAGCTTGCCATCAGCTTTTACAAATTCTCACAATGACATAGATTTAAAGGAAAAAAAGAAATCTATATTCGGTATAAAAAATGAAAAAAACAGTACAACAATTGCCCGATTTAGGTTTGGGTTTAGGCTTGCGTGGAGAACATTTCAATCATATAATAGAACATACACCTGCGGTAGATTGGTTTGAAATCATTTCAGAAAACTTTATGGATTCTGGTGGAAGACCACGATATGTGCTAGATCAAATTGCAGAAAAATATCCAATAGTAATGCATGGTGTTTCAATGTCTATTGGAAGTACAGATGAGTTAAATTTTGAATATCTAAAACGATTAAAAAATCTAGCGAAAGCGATCAATCCAAAATGGATAAGCGATCATTTGTGTTGGACAGGCGTGTTAAGTTTAAATTCTCACGATTTATTGCCTGTAGCGTTAAATGAAGAAAGTTTACAGCTAATTACTACGAAAATAAAACAAGTGCAAGACTATTTAGAACGTCCATTAATTCTAGAAAACCCAAGCACGTACTTAACGTTTCAACAATCAACAATTCCGGAATGGCAATTTTTAAAATATATGGTAGAAGAAACCAATTGTGGATTGTTATTGGATGTAAATAACGTCTATGTTTCTTCGTTTAACAATGAATTTGATCCTGTGGAATACATAGAAGGTTTGCCGCATGAAAGTATTGTACAAATGCATTTGGCGGGTCATCAACACAATGGTGATCACATTATTGATACGCATGATAGTCCTGTCGTTGATCCTGTTTGGGAATTATTCAGCCTAGCATGGGAACGCACGGGCGGAACGTCTACGTTATTGGAATGGGACGGAAATATTCCCGCTTTTGAAGTCTGTCATGCAGAATTGTTAAAAGCTAAAAATTATATGAATGGTTTCAAAAAAGATAAAATTTCTGAAAGTAAAATTCAAAAAGTAGCAGAAACGGTTTCCAATCCAATTGATTTTATGGTGACAAATGTTGCAAAAGATTTTGTAGAATAATGGAAATCAAACGAGATACATCGCGAGAAGCAACACAAAAAAGTTTTGCAGAAATTCAACAATGGATGCAACATCAATTACTACATCCACAATTTGGAAACGATTATGAAGACTATGTAAAATCGACTTCCAAACTTTCAGCAAAGCAACATGTACAAATTTATCAACGTAGTTATATTGCACGTTTGCGCGATTGTATGGTAACACAATTTCCTGCGTTGCGTCATGCTTTGGGAAAAGAATTATTCTTAGAATTTGCCGATTTATACCTAGATCAATATCCTTCTAAAAGTTATACGTTGGGCGATTTAGGACAGAATTTTGGTAAATTTCTTGAAGAAACACGTCCTGATAAAGATGCTGAGGTAAAAGAATCGTGGCCAGATTTTATGATTGAACTCGCCGAATTTGAATATTCAATTAATATTATATTTGATGAAAAAGCTACTGAAAACCATCAATCTGCAACAGCGGAAACCGAAGAAGACGACTTGAAATTGGTTCCTGTATTTCATTTATATACACATGAATATCCAATTAGTTTGTATTACAAAGAAGTGGTAAATGACAGAAATCCTGCATTGCCATTTGAAACAGAAAGCTATTGTGTGTTATTGCGGCGCGATTACCGATTGGGATTGTTTGAATTGCATCCTGTACAATATCATTTCTTGGCAAAATTAAAAGAAACGCAGTCTATTTCTGAAACGAAACAATTCTTCATAAAACAACATAATTTTGACACAACTGAACTCGAAAACTATTGGCAACAATGGAAAGCAAAATGGTTGGAAGAAGGTTTTTTTATTGAGAGATAGCTTTTTCATTCCTGTGAAGGTAGGAGTTTTAGCACTTCAAAGTGGATTGTATATTTTTTGAACCGTCATTGCGAAAGTTTTAAAAAAACTTGCAATCTGTTACTTAATAAGCAAATTACTTCGTCGCTCACTTCTCGTAATGACATATTAAAACAATCTAACAATCTATGTAATTTCCAAGAACTTCTCGATACAATTTTCTTTCGAAAATCACACGAAGTGACGTTTTAAAAAAGAATATTTCAACACCCCAAAATCTAATTACTTTAAACTTTCAAACGAAAACGATGTGTTCATTTTCACTTGGTTATCTATCACAATCATTGTACGTTTAATTACAACCAATGCGCTATCTTTTTGAGTGTATTTTGAATTGATAAATGTTGTATACAAAATTTTCTGTGTCGTAATACTATCGTTTCGTTTAAGCATGTTTCCTGAACGTTCAATCTCCTTAATTTCAATTGTTTTGATAGAATCTGAAAGTGTAAAATTGAATTTGCCAGAATTTGCCAATTGTTCTTTAATTGCTTCTTGAAATTCAGGATGTTGTATTGCTAAAATTGTGGCTTCATAATTGGCTTGCAACTTTTCTTCAATCTCTGTATTGATATCATCAAGTGAAAAGTTAATCTCTAGTTTTTTTGTGTCTGTTTTTCCATCAGCATCATCTATCAAACTGCTTTCGTCAACTTTGAAGTCTTCAGCTTCAACGGATTTTTCTTCTGTAGGAACTCGATCAGCATTCCGATTATTCGAACACGAAAAACACAAAATGAAACACGCTATGTACACAATCTTTTTCATCATTGAATCATAAATTTAAGTTTCACAATCTTGTTATTTGTATAGACTTTATCCAGAATTCGCATCTTTTTTAAGCTACTTGTCGGAATTGTTAATAAGTTGATAAATTCCTTTTTGGTGTACATTTCAATACCAATATTATTTTTAAAAGCTCTGTAAATTTGCGCATTATCAGAAATCAATTCGTTCAATTGCGCACGGCGTTTTTTCCAATCGTCTTTATTGCCGTTTGCATAATATAACAACATTAATGCATAATCATCAGTGTGTAATTGAACCGTTTTGTGAGTACTCGAATTGATATGGCGAACAATCGTATCTGTTTTATGATAAGGCGATTTTACCACAAATTTCAATTCGTTTTCAGGAGTTGTATAGGAAAAACAACCCAAACTATCTGTCTTAAAATACAAAGACGATTCATTGGTAAGAATCACTTCAATATCTAACGGAATTTTGGTAATTGCTTCACGCTGATCGGCATCTGTAAAACAAAATGAAAAAGTATTTTCTTTTGGATATAAACTATAAATTCCAAACGCAACTAACGGAAGTAGCAACAGCCAAATAAACTTACGAGCAGGTTTTTTAACTTGTTCAATTTCATTTCCAACTTCAATTTCAACTTCAGTATGTTTCTGTATAAAATCATTCCAATGTTCATGCCCAACATACATACTTAACAAATTGAGCATGTCTACACGTGGCAACTTTTCGGCATCATTTTTAATGTATGTGTAAAACCATTTTTCGCTAATACTATCGTTGGTTTTGCTACGTAAATCTTCTTGAAAATCTGTAATTGTATTTCCTTTCCAATCACGAATATCGTTTGAAGCCGCATGCGAAGCCAAAAAAGTAGTCGCAATTTGCTGTTTCAAAAGTGAAAAGTAATATGTTTTTTCTGTGTTCAATTAAAATATAAAAATCAGGTAATCAGTTATTTGTATTTTGTAAATTAATTTACAAAGCCGCTACAAGTCATTTACAAAGCTTCACGGTGAAACTCCTTTAGGTTTGTATTCGTAATCCTTAAAAATATAAAATTATGAATGCAATCACACTAAAACGAATCGTAAAATCATACTTATTATTATTTCTATTCTTGATTTCTTTATCATGTAACAGAAGTTCTGATCATCTTTCAGAAGAATTTGCACTAGAAAACGTTGATCTCAGAAATGATTATGATGGTGTTGATGATGATGAAACAAAGAATGCTGACAAGAAAGAAAATTTCACAGTAGACACAAAAGGGTTAACTTCCGAACAAACCAGTCGTTTAAGAGTGTCTAATATTCCGAAAGATTTAAAAATTATCAAAACGGCAAGTACGCGATATAAAGTAAAGAATATTGAAAAAGCATTGGCAGAAATTAAAGAAGTAATGTATTTAAATGGTGGTTATATTTCTGAGTTGCGATATGACAAGAATTATCAGGAAAAGCAAAACAGATTTACTATAAAAATTCCAAAAGAAAACTTCGACATCATGTTAGATGGCATTCAGAAATTTGCCGAAGAAACTGATTATGTAAATATTTCTACAACAGATGTTACTGAAAAATACATGGACGCACAATCACGTTTGCAAACGAAGTTGGAAGTAAAAGAACGTTTGGAGGCAGTTTTGCGTAAAAATGCAAAAACAGTAAAAGATATTTTAGCAACAGAAAACGAATTGCGTGTCATTCAAGAAGAAATAGAAGCGACGCAAGGAAAAATAAAATACATGAGTAATAGAGTTGCGTATAGTACAATTCAGGTTGAAATTTATGAAAAAATTACATATAAGGAAGAACCAGTTTCATATGAAAAAGGATTTGGAGCAAAAGCAAAGGAAGGACTAATTGCAGGTTGGGAATTCATTCAAGGAATTGCAATAACGCTTTTATACATTTGGCCAATTATTTTACTAGGTATTATTGGGTTTATCTTTTTTAGAAGATGGAGAAAAGCAAAGCAGTAAATAGCATGCAATTTATAAAATATGGGCAACAGATAACTCACATTCCGTGAATTGTCGGTTGCTCTATTTGGTTAAATTATCTCCTTTCAAAACAAATTGTTACTTTTGAATCGTGAAAGATATTCTAGCCAAATACATTCCTGAACGTGCTGTTGATCCTACTTTTGAGCTTATCAAACAACATCAAGTACACTTAAAAATTGTAAATCAGCGTGTTACACGACATGGTGATTACCGTAGAATGTCTGATGGAAGGCACATAATTACGGTAAATGCTGGTGAAAATAAATACCGATTCTTCGTTACCTTGATTCATGAAATTGCACATTTGGTAGCGTATGAAAAATTTGGACGACTTATAAAACCGCATGGATTAGAGTGGAAACAGACATTTCAGCAATTAATGTTGCCATTTATCAATCCGCAAATATTTCCAACCAGAATATTGCCAGTTGTGGCAAATCATTTCAAAAATCCGAAAGCAAGTAGTGATACAGATGCAAAATTTGCGTTAGCACTTAAACAATACGATCCAGAAAATGATAAAAATTATGTATTCGAAATTCCACACGGAAGCACGTTTCGATTGCACAACGGAAAAATATTCAAGCGTGGAAACAAACGTGTAAAACGCTATGAATGTCAGGAAGTTGCTACAGGACGCGTTTACTTATTCAATCCAAATGCAGAAGTAGAATTGTTACGGAGTTGAAGCATCTTCACGTGCTAGAATTTCAGGAAGTGTACTTTGCCAATCCATAGATTCAAATTTGTCTAAAATTCTATTATTCTTTCCAATCACATAGCAAATTACTGAACAATATTCTTTTCTATAGATCTTATAAAACGTCTTATTAGCCTCATTTTCCATATCAATTTGCCATACGTCGCTTGTTTGTTTAATATTTGAATCAATACGGAAAACGTTTAAGTCCTTATAGGTTTCGGCTATTTCTTCAAAAACGGTTACAGAATCTTCAAGACCTGAACAACCACAGGAATTTACAAGTAATGTAGTTGTATTTGGAAGGTCAGCACTTCTAATTGTGTCTTTTTTGGTAGTAACTACTTCAAATTCGGGAGCAATCATTCCCGCTTGTGTTCCTTTTTTAGAAGTAAAATTATTTTCTTTTACCAATGTAACTGTAGTTCCATCATCGGTAATACTTTGAAATTTATAATACGTTTCATCTAACTTTACAAACTCACCTAACATAATTTTATCACGATGTGTAATGGTATCTTTTATATTACCTCGATCATTTTTTAAGACCAATTGTGGATCAATATTATATGAAAAACTCATGTTTCTAGGAGCCGCAATACTAATTTCAAAGCTGTTGTTATCAATAGTAAATGTACCTGAAACATGATCGCTTCTACCGTATTGTAAATCACCATATATAGTTCCAATTTTCAGCCAAGAAGAATCGATAACAATTTCGTTCCCTACACGTTTGGAATAGCTGCACGGTATCAAATTTTCTGATGAAAACCATGCTATTTTTTTAAAAGCTCTAACTTTATCATCTGTTAAATTCTTATTATTATTTTCATCAACTATAAAAACTGGTTCTCCGTTTTTAGTTCCTTTAATAATAATTACATAAAAATTATCTTTTTGCTTTAGGTCAGTATCAAAATAACTATGTTTTATATCTTCAATTTCTGTTGATAATATTATATCATTTGAAAATGATTCGGTAAGATTTTTAAATGCTATTGGCGTAACGCCTAGTGAAAACAAACCACCTCCTTTTTGCTTTTCTGTGGAAATGATCAACGTGTCAGCAGTAGCTAAAAAACTATTTGCAGCAGGTATTTTTTTGTCGTTTTGACAGGAAGTAAGAAAGCATAACATAAAAAGAAAAATACTGTAGTATACTGATTTCATGAAATATATTTTTGTTAAATGATTAAACTACTATTTGTAAAACGATGTTGAAAGCTATCTATTATAAATGTTGCAAAAGTATGTCAATACGATACGTTTCATTTTTAAAAAAGTCAAGAAACTTTACAATAATGGTTATTTACCGAAACAAAGCTGTTAATAATCTAAACTTTTATTATTTTTTTCAGCAATCTGTATTATATTGCTTACGTAACTTAAAAACCTACCACGAATACACATGACAATGAACAAGAATTATTATGCAATTCTGATGGCTGGCGGCGTAGGATCGCGCTTTTGGCCTGTAAGTACTTCAAGCTTTCCAAAGCAGTTTCACGACATGTTAGGAACTGGAGAAACGCTTATACAAAAAACATTTAGCAGACTGAGTAAATTAATCCCAAAAGAAAATATTTACATTCTTACCAATGAAAAATACAACGATTTGGTGTTGGAACAATTGCCAGATGCTACACAAAAACAAGTAGTGTTAGAGCCTGCTATGCGAAACACGGCACCGTGTATTTTATATGCTTCTTTAAAAATTCAAAAGATAAACCCAAATGCAGTGATGGTGGTCGCGCCAAGCGATCATTGGATTGAAGATGAAAATGCATTCATTAGCAATTTGCAAACATCTTTTGATAAATGTGAAAAAGAAAATGTATTAATGACGTTGGGAATTCAGCCTACATTTGCCAATACAGGATATGGATATATCAACTTTGAAAAAAGTGAAAATACAATCAAAAAGGTACACCAATTCACAGAAAAACCAGATTATGAAACGGCTAAAACATTTGTGGCAAGTGGAAATTATCTATGGAATGCAGGAATTTTTATTTGGAGTGTAACTACAATAATTACCGCGTTTCAAAACTTTCAACCAAAACTATACGAACTATTAGATAAAGGTTTTTCAGTATATAATACAGACTTTGAAGACGATTTTATTCGTGATAATTACGGTCGAGCCGAAAATATTTCTATCGATTATGCAATCATGGAACATGCATCACATGTGTACGTTGTACCTGCAACATTTGACTGGAATGACTTAGGAACTTGGGGTAGTTTATATGACAAGCTTAACAAGGAAGAAAACGGAAATGCTGTTGTAAATGCACAAACTATTTTACAAGATGCAAGCGGAAATATGATTCGTACAGCTGGTGAAAAAGTGGTGGTAATCGATGGATTAAATGATTATATTGTCGTAGATAAAGAAGAAGTTTTACTGATTTATCCCAAAGCGAAAGAGCAAGATATTAAGAAAGTATTACAAAAAGTCAAAGACACCTTTGGTGAAAATTACGGATAAAATATATGAGTACAGAGGAAGAAAATAAGTTCAACTTCTCAGAAGAAGAACCAAAAAATACAGGGGAAACAAAGCCGCCGACAGACGCAAAAGGTTTATGGCAAGGCTTGAAAACGTTTTTATATGAATTATTAGACATTCGACACGATGTTGATAAAGATCAAACTATAGAAGATGTCAAAAAAGACATTCCATTTAAAGGTGCAACTGCTTGGATTTTAGTCTGTTCCATCTTTATTGCATCCGTAGGATTGAATGCAGATTCAACAGCAGTTGTAATTGGAGCCATGTTAATATCGCCACTAATGGGACCAATTTTAGGAATGGGAATGGCGATTGCTATTAATGATATTTATACACTTCGAAAATCCTTAATCAACTTTGGTGTGATGGTATTTTTGAGTGTGTTAACAGCTTTTTTATTCTTTAAATTTTTTCCTTTACAGACAGATTCTTCTGAATTATTAGCACGAACGAAGCCAGATATTCGTGATGTATTAATTGCATTTTTTGGTGGTTTGGCATTAATCATTGCCCGAACCAAAAAGGGAACAATTGCTTCTGTAATTTTTGGAGTAGCAATTGCAACTGCCTTAATGCCACCATTATGTACTGTAGGTTTCGGACTCGCAAAAGGAGGATCGTTAGGATGGGTATATGCAGGTGGCGCGATGTATTTATTTATTATAAATACCATCTTCATTGGATTAGCGACGTTTTTAGTATTGAAGTTATTGCGTTTT
Source organism: Kordia sp. (assembly GCF_965283645.1). Classification (GTDB taxonomy): domain Bacteria; phylum Bacteroidota; class Bacteroidia; order Flavobacteriales; family Flavobacteriaceae; genus Kordia. The sequence goes on from NZ_CBDIPG010000001.1 coordinate 4,290,467, forward strand.
CCAATGTTAAAATATGCAAACTCTGCCAAACGTAAGCGTATTTCACAGTTAGCTTCTGTAGTGGCTTTAGCTGTTATGATTCCGGCAGTTTGGACATTTTGGGATGTATTACAAACCAGTAATGTTAATAGAGAATATGATTTATTTATTAAAAAAATAATCGCCAATGAAAAAGTATGGCTTCACAAAGAAGGTAAAGACGGATTAGACATAGAGAATAAAAAAATCAGTCTATATTTCAATGGAGAAATGTCGGATGCTTTAATATCAGAATATAAAAATGAGTTAAAAGGCTATAGCTATATTAAAGATTTTGAATTAGAAGTTGGAGCAAGTAATACTAGAAGTGTTGATAAAATTTCAGCAGCATTAGATAGAGCGTATAGCGATTTGGATAATAGTAGAAATATTATTGACGGATTGCAAAAACAGATTGCCGAACTTAAGCAAGAAGTTTCAGATCTTAACTCTCAAATAGAATCGAAAGCTTCACTCGAAAATGAAAACTATGTTGCGTTTAGTAAAGTTGCCAAAGATGCTAAAATAAAATATACAGATTTACGCCAATTTGGATTTGCCAGAATGTTGAATTCAAAAGATTTTATAAAAGTTGATACCATTCCGGTAGCCGCTGTAAAATGGAATCCAGCATTGACAGATAGTGTACAAACACTTAAAGAGAAAGAATTGGAAACTTGGTTGCGTAACGAGTTATCACTCGATACGTTGATTATTGAACGAATTAAATAGAAAAATAAAATAATGAGTAATTGTAATGAAGCGAACTTTTGAGTTCGCTTTTTTTATGTTAAAAGCTGAAATTTTCTTTTTGCTAAAAGCTTATTCATCCAACTCTTTCAAATATACTTCTCTAACTTTTTTGAACAAATCTGAAGAATATACGAAGTCTGTCACTGATTTGTTGTCGGTTTTAAATATTTGTTTATTGGTGCCTTCCCAAGCTTTATGACCGTTTTTTAAGAAAACAATCTTTTCACCAATTTCCATTACAGAATTCATATCATGTGTGTTAATCACAGTTGTAATATCGTATTCGTCAGTAATTTCTTGAATTAAATTATCAATAATGATTGCCGTTTTCGGATCGAGTCCAGAATTTGGTTCATCACAAAATAAATATTTTGGTTTCATTACAATAGCACGCGCAATTGCCACACGTTTTTGCATTCCACCAGAAGTTTCTGCAGGGAATTTATGATGTGCATCTACTAGTTTAACCCGTTTCAATACGAAATCAACACGGTCTTTCATTTCGCTTTTAGACTGATTGGAAAACATGCGCAATGGAAACATTACATTTTCAAAAACGGTCATTGAATCAAACAATGCACTTCCTTGAAAAACCATTCCAATTTCCGTACGCAAGTCGCGTTTTTCTTCATCAGTTAAATCTTTATGATTTTTCCCTTCAAAAATAATATCACCTTCTTCTGGCGTAAATAATCCGAGAAGCGATTTTAAAAAAACTGTTTTTCCAGAACCACTCTGACCAATAATCAAATTGGTTTTTCCTTTGTAAAACTTCGTTGAAATTCCTTTCAGAATTTCAACACCGTCAAAAGATTTTTTTATGTTTTTTACTTCAATCATTTAAGTCAGTAATAATTGTGTGATGATATAATTCAATAAAATAATAACAACACTCGTCCATACAAACGAAGTTGTACTTGCTTTTCCAACTTCCAATGCGCCACCTTTCATGTAATATCCAAAAAAAGAAGGAATTGTAGCCAAAATAAATGCAAATATAAATGTCTTTAAAAAGGCATATGCAACATGAAAAGGGATGAAGTCAATTTGTAACCCTTCAATAAAATCAGCACTCGTTGAAAAACCTCCGTAAATAGAAGCAACCCAACCACCTAAAATTCCTAAAAACATAGAAATTGCAATGATAAAAGGATATAGTGAAAGCGCAACAATTTTTGGAAATACTAAATAATTCAAGGAGTTTACACCCATAACTTCCAACGCGTCAATCTGCTCCGTAACACGCATAGATCCTATACTAGATGTAATAAATGAACCTACTTTTCCTGCCATAATGATAGAAATAAAGGTAGGCGCAAATTCTAAAATAACAGATTGTCTTGTGGCAAAACCAACTAAGTATTTAGGAATTAATGGATTGTTAATGTTTAAAGCCGTCTGAATAGCAACAACACCACCAACAAAAAAGGAAATAAAACAGACAATTCCTAGAGAGCCAATGATCAAATCATCAATCTCTTTAAAAATAAGGTGTCGTAGCATGGACCATTTTGTCATCTTGCTAAATACGCTTCTTAACATCAAAAAATAGCGTCCTATATTTTCTAGGTAAATCATGGGTTAAAAATACATTATTCGGGCAACCTAATAAAATAATTCAGGTATTTAATGTTTAGATAAAACTAATTGAAAGAAAACGATTATTTTTGAATCGCCATAGAAATCATTCATAATTGAATTCTAACAAACGATAACGACAAAGCCTCATCATGAAAAGAGTCATATTTTTAAGTATTCTATCCTTTTTCTTTCTTCAATGTATATCTGTTAAACAGAAAGTGAAAGCCACACCAACAAAGACTGAAACTGCTACAACAACTGTAAAAACACCAAAATTAGTGGTTGGAATTATTGTAGATCAGATGCGATACGATTATTTAACACAGTTTGAAAATAAATATGGAGAAGGCGGATTTAAGCGTATGATGAATGAAGGCTACAATTGTAAAAACAATCATTACAATTACATTCCAACCTATACAGGTCCAGGACACGCGTCTGTATATACAGGGACAACACCAGAAAATCACGGAATTATTGCAAACGATTGGTACGATAAGTTTGCGAAAAAGTTTGTGTATTGTGCTTCGGATGATAGATATACATCTGTTGGAGTTACAGATAAGTACGAAGGAAAAATGTCGCCAAGTAGAATGCAAACCACAACCGTAACAGACCAATTGCGTTTGGCAACACAACAACGCGGAAAAGTAATTGGAATTGCCATAAAAGATAGAGGCGCAATTTTACCAGCTGGTCATGCGGCAAATGGTGCGTATTGGTTTTACGGAAAAGACAAAGGAAACTGGATTACAAGTACGTATTATACAAAAGAATTGCCAACTTGGGTACAAACATTTAATGCCGCGGATGAAGCAGAAAAGTATTTAACGACTTGGAATACATTATATGACATTCATACATATGCAGAAAGTGGCTCCGATGTAAATACATATGAAGGAACATTTAAAGGAAAAGCCAATGGAAGTTTTCCGTACGATTTGGCGGCTTTAAAAGATAAAAATGGTGGTTTTGATATTATAAAAGCAACTGCATATGGAAACAGTTTAACTACTGATTTTGCTATTGCGGCTATAAAAGGTGAGCAATTAGGAAAAGATGCTACACCAGATATATTAGCAGTAAGTTACTCAAGTACAGATTATGTTGGACATAAATTTGGTGTAAATTCGAAGGAAATTCAAGATACATATTTACGATTAGATAAAGATATTGAGCGCTTATTTGCAAGCTTAGATGCAGAAGTTGGAAAAGGAAATTACACCGTATTCTTAACAGCTGATCACGCCGCTGTTCATGTGCCATCGTATTTGGAAAGCATGAAAATTCCGGCAGGATATTTTAGTAACAAAGCATTAAAAAAACATTTAGTTGATTTCTTAAACACAACTTACGGAAGCGAAAAATTGATTGAAAATATTTCAAACGGACAAATATTTTTAGATCACACAGAAGTAAATCGTTTAAAAATTGCAGCTATAGCTATAGAAAATGTATTGCAAACGGAATTACTAAAATACGATCAAGTTTCAAAAGTATATACACGTACAACGTTAACTTCGGGCGAATTTACAACAGGAATTGCCGCTGCTTTGCAAAAAGGATTCAACCAAAAACGTTCAGGTGATGTTTGTTTTGTATTAAATCCGGCAACAATTTCATATCCGCGTACAGGTTCTACACACGGTTCAGGATTTAACTATGACACGCACGTTCCGTTATTATTCTATGGAAATGGAATTGAGCAAGGAGAAACATTACAACGTACTGTAATTACAGATATTGCACCAACAATTTCGGCAATTTTAGGAATTTCGTTTCCAAATGGAACTACAGGAAATCCAATTGAGCAAGTATTAAAAAACTAGGCTCTAGTTTCTAAATATAATTGATACATAGCAATTACTTTCTTTTTACTTCGAACAGAAGTTGAAATTTCGGCACCATTACACATATATATAATTCCGTCTTTTGAAATAACTGAAATATGTTTCATGTTCACCAGTTTTGAGCGATGAACTCTATAAAAACCTTCATCTTCAATGAGGTCTTCAATGCGTTTTAAATTTCTAGAAGCTAAATATTGATCGCCATGTATTGTATGAATAAATGTATAACTTCCAGAAGCGTCGCAGAAAATAATATCTTTTAATTTTATAGGAACATAATCATCTTTAACAATAATGTTGATGATTTGATTTTTTGACTTAATTTGATTTTTAAACGCCATATATTTTTGTACATCAAATGACGTTCGTTTCACGAAATACATGTCTAACACCTTTTTTAGTTCATGTTCTTGAACAGGTTTGTTAAGGTAATAAAACGCAAAATAATCCATGGCACGTTCCTTATAATCTAAAAAACCTGTGGTAAAAATGATTTCAAAAGGCATTTCACGCTTCAGTTTATCGAGCACTTCAAAACCACTTCCGTCTTGCAATTGAATGTCTAAAAACACAATATCGGGTTTATTTGTTTCAATCATTGTCACAGCATCGTCAACATTAGATGCTGATGCAAGGACTTGAATGTTAGAATGATTCTTTGTAAGAATTGATAAAAGATATTCCATTGAAGATTTTTCATCTTCGACAATAACTGCAGTAATCATGTGGATATTGTTTTTACTTGACAACGGGGAACGAAGGATAACATTGTCAGCAAATTACGGTTAATTTATGAAAGATCGTAACTTTTTGTAAAAAATAAGAGATATTAATCGTTAATTTTCTTACGATTTGAAAGAGAAGGGCTTTTTTAATTTGCTCAACATTTTAGAGCGCCTGTATTTTCTAATAAAAACACCTTGTGCTGGCGTTACCAAGAAATCAACTTTGTTGTTTTTTGCAAGCCAATATCCTTTTATATAATCAAAAAATAATGAAACTCTTTTTTTAAGGAACGCCAATTTTAAGGACGATATGAGCGTGATCATAAAACCATACCGAAGTCTGTAGAAAGCTTCTCCCTGTCTGTACATGGCTTTTTTATTATACGTTGCGCCAGTTGGTTTTAAATGTTTGGTCTTTAAAGAAGTATCCGTTTTAATTTTCCAACCATAATACTGAGCAAGCAATTCGTCAACAGTATCCCAACCCATTGCTTTTTTAAGTCCGCCAATATCTATAAAACATTGTTTTCGATAGGCTTTTAGCGCACCTCGCACATGATCTTTATCTGTTAAATTTTCCAATATCCACGTTGTCCCTTTTTGGATGTAGCAAAATCCGCCAGCAATTCCAACTTCGGAATCATTCAAAAAATGATTGCAAATAGTTTCAAAATAGTTTTCGGGTAAAATGATATCAGCATCCAGTTTTACAATTACATCATACGTATCGTCAAGTGTTTCAAAACCTTTGTAAAATGTATTGATAACTTTGCTTCCAGGCAAATGTTCATTAGGTGCATTCGTATTTACTTTTGTAAAAAATGAATAGTTCTCAGTAAACGTATCAATAATTTTTTCAGTACCATCAGAAGAATTATCATTCACCACCACCACTTTTGCGGGCAATTTTGTTTGTTGCACAACAGAAGTCAGCGTAGCATTGATATGCGTTTCTTCATTATGTGCAGGAATGACAATATAAAACTTCATTCGGTTAAAATTAGTTCGTAAGTAAGGTTACTGAAATCATAAAGAATAGGCTATTATTTTGATGCTTTACGTTCTGCATACACAGCGTAGTAACGAGGAATTAAGTGACGTAAAATTGGGCGTGGCGCAATTGGCGGACGTGAAGGGTTTGTCCATTTTTTAGTTTTAACAATGTCCCATCCTGCTTTTTCCAATAACCAATCAAATTGCCAATCTTCAAACTCGTGGTAATGTCTGTCCCAAGGATCTGTTTTACTTCTGTAAGCTGTAGCAAACCACAAACGCAACGGAACTGTTACAACTATTTTTGTAGCTTTAATTTCTTTTAAAATATTAAAAGGAGCAACCAAATGTTCGAAAATTTCAAATGCAGTTACTACTTCTGCATCACTTTGTTGTACTGAAGAAAAGTCTTCATCCAAATCTTCACCATTCGTATTTTCAACACTATACCCTTCTTTCGTCATAATTTCAGACAACGGATTTGAAATTCCTAAATCTAAAATTTTTGAACCGCTAGGGATGACTTCTTTCAGAAAATCAATCGTATGTCGATACCGTTTATGTGGAAAAAATTTATTGTACATGTAATGCTAATCTTTGTGTTACAAATATATACAAAAGAGTTGTTAGATACTTGCATTATTGCATTTTTAGTTACACTGGATTTTTGGGTAAATTTCACGGTTAAATTTGCCAGATTTATAAAAATTAGATCTGTTTTGTACGGAAAAACTAAGAATTGAAAACAAACAATGAACAAGCAACACTCAATAATTATTTAATCTTTCCGTCATTTAATCTAACAATACATACATTTATGTAAATTTGCCACGATAAGGAAAGTAACGATTGGAAAAAAAGCAACAAGAAGTATCATCACAAGCGCTCAAGTTTAGCGTCATCAATTACATTGGTGCGGCAATTGGTATTGTGTCTACGCTTTTTATTTACCCAAACAACAAAGAGTTTTTAGGAATTATCCGATACATTTTTGATGGTTCGCAAATTTTAATGGCGTTTTTTGTATTTGGAACCTCACAATCGTTGGTCAACTATTTTCCACGTTTTAAAGATTCGGTAGAAAAACGGAACATATTTTTTTCTTCAACACTAGTAATTGTCATCATTAACAGTATTCTGTTTTCAATAATCTTTTTACTCTTGGCAAATTCTTTATCAAGCGTATTGCCCAATTTTCATGCGTTTGATTATATTGAATATTCTATTGTTGTTGGTTTTGCTTTCGCGATTATGGACGTGAGCAAACGACAAGCATCAAACTATAAAAAAATTGCGATTCCGACCGTGTTAGAGCGTTTCTCTATCAAAGTATTTTTTCCAGCAATATTTTTACTCTTATTAGCAGGAATTATCTCAGTAGAAACAGGAAAGCTACTATATACAAGCTGTTTTGTAATTCTATTGATTGTTGCCTTATTGTATGTGAAAAAAGTGGCAAATATTCAATTTAATTTTAACTATAAAAATGTATTTGATACTACGTTTCGAAAAGAATATGTAACCTATAGTGTCTTTGCTTTTTTAAGTATTTTAGGTTCATTATTAGCGTTTAAGATTGACGGAATTATGGTGCCAAACTTGATAGAAGTAGACGCAATGACCGCAAACGGAACGTATAGTATTGGTGTAGTTTTAGCGGGAACATTGGCAATTCCGGCAGTTGGTTTGTATACCATTTACAGTCCAATTATTAGAGAATACATTGCAAAAGATGATATTGTTTCCTTAGAAAAAAAGTACAAAGAAATTTCAATGTTATTATTTGCGCTTGGCGGATTTTTACTGAGTTGTATCTTTTTAGGAGTAGATGATTTATTTTCAATTTTACCCACACGCGAAAATTTGCTTGATACAATTCCTATAATTTTAATTTTGAGTTTTAATGTGGTAATTGATATGAGCACTTCGTTCAATTCGCACATATTATTATATTCAAAATACTATCGTTTCAACATGATTGCGATTGCTATTTTGGTGGTATTGAATATTGTTTTGAATATTTATTTTATCAAATATTTAAATTTTGGAATAGAAGGCGCGGCGTATGCAACATTGATTTCCATGACATTGTACAACAGCGTAAAGCTAATTTTTATCTATTCAAAATATAAAATTCAACCATTTACAAAAAAGCATTTCATACTGTTAGTGGTCTTGTTAGGAAGCGTTTTTATATTGCACAACATTCCAACAACAAACAATACTATTTTAGATATCATTCTTAAAGTTGGAACGTGTATGATTGTAAACGGATTCGTGATTTATAAACTGCGTATGATTCCAATGGTAAACGATTGGATTTCAGATAGAATAGGCGTGAAGTAGTTTCTTATGACTACTTTTAGTCAACTTCATTTCAATAAAAAGAAGCTAAACTCACGATGCATTATTAGCCGTATTTCGTTCAGCAATTTCCACTTGCTTTTCTAAAAGCTCTGTCATACGATTCAATAACTCAATATTCTTAGGCGTTACAACAGTTGCGTTTTTAGGATCTTCCGCTTTGTTTCGCATCGAATTCATAACTTTTACCACCAAAAAAACAGTAAAACCTATAATTAAAAAATCGACCAATACTTCAAATAATTTTCCGTAAGCAATCGCAACTTCTTGTGGTTTTACAACGCCATCTATTGTAATTGCTTCTCTTAAAATTAGTTTCTTGTTAGACCAATTAATGCCATCTGTCAATAGCGAAAGTGGCGGAAGAAATACCTCTTTTACCAACACGTCTATTACCTTATTAAAAGCACCACCAATAATAACTCCAACAGCAATATCAATCATATTACCCTTAACGGCAAATTCTTTGAATTCTTTAAATAGCTTCATTTTCATGTACTTAATTTTTTGTAAAAATAGGAATCCTTTTTTATTCTGACTGAATTTTGAAGTGTATGTATTTTGGTAAATGAAATAAATTCAAGAGCATGTAATCACGATCTAACAGCGAACGATCTAAAAACTAGTCCTTCTGAATGGTTTCAATAGAAGTTGTAATTCCTTTGATAAGAGAAGAACTAAATCCTTGGTGTTCCATTTCGTTCAATCCAGCAATTGTACAGCCTTTTGGAGTGGTTACTTTGTCAATTTCTTCTTCTGGATGATTGCCATTTTGAAGTAATAATTCGCTAGCACCTTTTACGGTTTGTGAAGCGATTTTTGTGGCGGTTTTGGCATCAAATCCAATTTCAATTCCACCTTGAATCATAGCGCGGATAAAACGCAATGCATAGGCAATTCCGCAAGCACCTAACACAGTTGCGGCGTCCATTAAACTTTCGTCAATTTCAATAGTTTCACCCAAGGCATCAAAGATAAACTTCGTTTTAGACATGTTTTCTTCGCTAGCATTTTTAGTTGCCAAGCAAGTCATGGACTGACTAATAGCCGCCGCCGTATTTGGCATAGCGCGAATCACTTGAATCGTTGACGTTAAACATTTGGAGAGTTGCTCCAGTGAAAAATCACTAATTACAGAAATGACTAAATGATCAGGTGTAATGTGTGGAGCAAGTTCTTTTAAAACATGTTTAATACGATAGGGTTTTAGGGCGAAAATTAAAATTTTTGCTTGCTGTACAGCTTCTACATTGTTAGAAGTTGTTTGTACATTTTGCGCTTTTAAATCGTCTAATAATGCAACTTTAGTACGCGTCACATATATGTGCGCTGGATTGTAATTATTTTTTAATAACCCTTGCGCAATAGACCTTCCTAAATTTCCGCCACCAATAATGGCAATCGTATCCTGATTCATGTCTAATATTTATACACAATAGCATTGATGTTCATTCCTGCACCAACACTGGCAAACATAATAATGTCACCTTTTTTAATTTCTTGATTTTCTAATTCTCCTTTTTTAACCATATCAAATAAAGTTGGAATAGTTGCAACTGAGCTATTTCCTAAATTATGAATAGTCATCGGCATAATATCTTGTGGAACTTCTTTATCATATAAATCGTAAAAACGTTCTACAATGGCTTCGTCCATTTTTTCATTGGCTTGATGGATGAATATTTTTTTCAAATCATCAATAGCATAATCACTTTTATCCAAACATGCTTTCATAGCCGCTGGAACATGTGTCAGCGCAAATTCATATATTTTACGACCATACATTTTTATATAACGTGTATCATCAGTCGATTTTAGATTGTTTGATGTTCCAAAGAACAAATAATGAGCTTCATCATATGAATGTGTCGCGGTTTCATGTGCAATAATTCCACAATCTTCATTGGTCGTTTCAATAACCGTTGCGCCAGCGCCATCAGAATAAATCATAGAATCTCGGTCATGTATATCTACAACTCTCGATAATGTTTCCGAACCAATAATTAAGCACTTTTTTGCAATTCCTGCTTTTATAAAAGCATAGGCTTGTATCATACCTTCAACCCAACCTGGGCAACCAAATATGACATCATAGGCAACACATTTTGGATTTTTAATTCGCAAATTATGTTTTACTCTAGTTGCTAAACTTGGTACCGCATCACTTTGAACGGAATTGTGTTTTACATCACCAAAATTTTGTGCAAAGATGATATAATCGAGTTCTTCAGGATCAATTTGTGCGTCTTTTATTGCTTTTTCAGCGGCTAAAAAACCTAAATCAGAAGAGTTATGATGTTTTTCTGCATATCTACGTTCATCAATTCCAGTAATGGACTTGAATTTTTTTATAATAATATTCGTATTTTGTTTAAAAGGGCTACCATCGTCATTTAGGAATTCATGCTGGAGGAAATCTTCATTTGTTTCAACTTCAGAGGGAATATAGCATCCTGTCCCAGTTATTTTGACATTCATACCAATATCAGTTTTTAAGATTTAAGTCAACTAAATTAATCATTATAAAGCTGGCTTATTTCAGAATGGAAGCGTAAAATATAATTTTTGAGGATAATGCACTTATATGTTAAGGTTTTGAATAATTGTCAAAAAAAACCTTAAATAATGATAATAATGCAATAAGAAATAGGAAGAAATGAAAAAAAAGGAGCGTTTCAACAAACGCTCCTTAATTCTTTTTATGCTTCTGCGTACGCTTCAATTGGCGCACATGTACAAATTAAGTTTCGATCTCCATACGCATCATCAACTCTACGAACTGATGGCCAGAATTTATTGTCTGTTACATATGGTAATGGAAATGCAGCTTTTTGACGTGAATATGGAAGTTTCCATTCTTCTGCTGTTAGCATTGCTAGTGTATGTGGTGCATTACGCATTACATTATTTGCATCATCAGCTTTTGCTTCTGCAATTTCACTACGAATTGCCAACATTGCATCACAGAATGTGTCTAACTCTGCCATACTTTCACTTTCAGTTGGTTCAATCATGATAGTTCCGCCAACTGGAAAAGATACAGTTGGTGCATGGAATCCGTAATCCATTAAACGTTTTGCAATATCTGTTACTTCAATACCATGTTGTTTAAATGGTCTGCAATCAATAATCATTTCATGCGCACATCTGCCACGTTCGTTTGTATATAAGATAGCGTATTCATCTTCCAATCGTGCTTTGATGTAGTTTGCATTTAAGATGGCACTTTCGGTAGCTTTTGTTAATCCTTTTGAACCTAACATTGCAATGTATCCGTACGAAATTAAACAAACTAAAGAACTTCCCCAAGGTGCTGAAGAAATTGCTGTTATTGCTTTTTCTCCACCAGTTTTGATAATTGGATTGCCTGGTAAGAAAGGTACTAAGTGTGACGCTACACAAATTGGTCCAACGCCTGGTCCGCCGCCACCATGTGGAATGGCAAATGTTTTGTGTAAGTTTAAGTGACAAACATCAGCGCCAATAGTTGCCGGGTTTGTCAATCCAACTTGTGCATTCATGTTTGCACCATCCATATATACTTGTCCACCATTATCGTGAATGATTTGTGTAATTTCTTTAATCGTAGCTTCAAAAACGCCATGTGTTGATGGATATGTTACCATTAACGCCGCTAAGTTGTCTTTGTGAGCTAATGCTTTTTCGCGTAAATCTTCTACATCAATGTTTCCGTCTTCTGTCGTTTTTGTTACCACAACTTTCATTCCTGCCATTACGGCACTTGCCGGATTTGTTCCGTGTGCAGAAGCTGGAATTAAACAAATGTTTCGGTGTGTGTCACCTCTTGATTCGTGATAAGCTCTAATCACCATTAATCCAGCAAATTCTCCTTGCGCACCAGAGTTTGGTTGCAACGAAGTTCCTGCAAATCCGGTAACTACATTTAGTTGATGTTCTAATTCTTTTAATAAGATTTGATAACCTTCCGCTTGTTCAATAGGAACAAATGGATGAATGTTATTCCACTGTGCCGAACTTAACGATAACATTTCTGCAGCAGCGTTTAATTTCATCGTACATGAACCCAATGCAATCATAGAGTGATTTAAGGATAAATCTTTACGCTCTAATTTTTTGATGTAACGCATCATTTCTGTTTCCGAATGATAACTATTGAAAACAGGTTCTTCCAAGAAAGTTGTTTTTCTTGAAACTGACGATAGTATTTTTGATGTATTTGTACTTTCTATTTCAATGGTTTCCTTTCCTGCAACTGTTGCAAAGATGAAAACAATATCGTTTAGATCGCGAGTAGTTGTAGCTTCATTGATAGAAATTCCAACCGTATCTTGATCAATATATAAGAAGTTAACTTCGTTTTGTTCTGCAATTTCTCTCACTTTATCAGCATTCGCTTTGATGACAATTGTATCAAAAAACGCAGTGTTTGTTTGTTGGAAACCTAGTTTTTCTAATGTATTTGCTATCGTAACTGTGTTGGAGTGTACTTTGTTTGCAATATATTTTAATCCGTTTGGACCGTGATATACAGCGTACATTCCAGCCATAACAGCTAGTAATACTTGCGCTGTACAAATATTAGAAGTTGCTTTGTCTCTTTTAATGTGTTGCTCGCGTGTTTGAAGCGCCATACGCAACGCACGATTGTCGTCCATATCTTTGGTCACACCAATAATACGACCTGGTAAGTAGCGTTTGTGTGCTTCTTTTGTAGCAAAAAACGCTGCATGTGGTCCACCATATCCTAATGGAATTCCAAAACGTTGTGTAGTTCCGACAACAACATCAACTCCAAAATTACCTGGAGATTCTAGTAATACTAAACTTAGAATATCTGCTGCAACGGCAACTTTGATTTCGTTTGCATTTGCTTTTTCCGTAAACGCTCTGTAATCAAAAATTTCTCCGTGTTTTCCAGGATATTGTAACAATGCTCCAAAATACTCGGTAGAAAAGTCGAATGCTTCATGATTTCCGAATACTAATTCTATTCCAATTGGAACAGCTCTTGTTTTTAGCAATGAAATTGTTTGTGGCAATATTTCATCAGAAACAAAGAACTTTACAACATTTGCTTTCTTTTGTGCTCTTGATCGAACTGCAAATAGCATTCCCATTGCTTCAGCTGCGGCTGTACTTTCATCTAATAAAGATGCATTTGCAATTTCCATTCCTGTCAAATCTGTAACCACAGTTTGAAAATTTAACAATGCTTCCAATCTTCCTTGTGCTATTTCCGCTTGATAAGGTGTATATGCAGTGTACCAACCCGGATTCTCAAAAATATTACGTTGTATAACAGCTGGCGTAACAGGTTCGTGATAACCCAATCCAATGTATGATTTAAATATTTTATTGTGTCCTGCAAGATGTTGCATGTGTGACAAGAATTCGTTTTCGCTTAATCCTGCAGGAAGATCTAATGGCGCGTTTAATCGAATTTCGTTAGGAATAGTTTCGTCTATTAGTTGTTCTAGAGAATCAACTCCGATGGTTTTTAACATGTTAGGAACGTCTTTTGCACGTGTTCCTGTATGTCTTAGTGAGAAAGAATCCGTATTCATCGACTTTGTATTTTCTTTTTATATAGTTGTATTTTTTTCGCTATGCAAAAGTACGATTAAAAAATTATATCTTTTACTTTTATTTTGTAGCGAATATGGAAAGTTTTTAACGAAAAATATAGGTTATGAACAGTTTAGTTATTTTTGTATGATGAATCTTTTAAAAAAACTCTTTAATTTTTATTTAGATAGTAGTATTCACATAGGTTTAAGTGTGTATGCATTGACGTATAGTACGCTGTTATTATTTCAGTTACCGTATGATAAAGCTGTTTTATATTTCACATTTTACAGTACAATTGTGACGTATAATTTTATAAAATATGGAAGTTCTGCAAAGCGTTATTTTTTTGTGAGATCAGTATATATAAGAGGAATTCAACTATTGAGTTTTGCATGCTTTGGTTTGGCATTGTTTTATGCCTATTATTTAAAGATAGAAACGTTGCTGTGTGCTGCTGGATTTGGCGTATTGTCTTCCTTGTATATTATTCCGTTTTTGCCCAGCCATAAAAACTTTAGAACATTAATAGGTTTTAAAATCGTGATTGTTAGCTTGTGTTGGGCTGGTGTAACGGTTATTTTACCGTTGATGAATGCGAACGTTTTTGTGTTTGAAACTGCTATAGCATTGTTTTTTATTCAACGTGTATTACTCGTATTAATTTTAATGATTCCTTTTGAGATTGTTGATTTAAAGTTTGATGCGCCTGCATTGGGAACTATGCCACAACGTATAGGAATAACTAAAACAAAGTTGATTGCCTATGGTTGGATTTTACTTTTTTTGGCAATTGAATGCTGGCAAACAGAAACCTACACAACAGTATTTTTTAGTACAATAGGATTGAGTGTCTTATTAACAATTGTTGTTTGGCAAGCAAACATAAAAAAATCGAAATACTTTACCTCTTTTTGGGTAGAAAGTATTCCGATTGTATGGTTTTTAGCACTACTTTTTTTGTAGCCTAATATTTGCTCATTTCTTCTTGCAGTTTGCGTTGCATTTCTGTTTTTTTGTCGTTTTCGATCACTTCAATCTTAGATTCTTTAATCAACTTTGTCAACTTACTATTGTTACCAGAATAAGCTCTAGTGATGCGACACCAAGATAATCTAACGTTCAGCTTTACTTTTTCCCAAAAGTTAGCTTCTCCATATTGTGTTTTATCACAAATATGTTTTGCTTCTTCGC
Organism: Kordia sp.; assembly: GCF_965283645.1. GTDB lineage: Bacteria > Bacteroidota > Bacteroidia > Flavobacteriales > Flavobacteriaceae > Kordia. The sequence continues at coordinate 4,305,492 of NZ_CBDIPG010000001.1, forward strand.
AGGATATGAAAAATTTATTCTTTGTACTCATTTAATTCAATTTAATACCAGTTCTGTTCGAGGCATCCAGAAAGTGCTGTACGAGCTCTATGGATAATAACCCAAAGGTTAGACGCAGTTATATTTAGATCATTACAAATAGTTTCAGTGTCGTATCCTAAAATGGTTTTCATTTTAAAAATAGTTGCTTGCTTTTCAGGAAGTTTGTCTAAACAATCTTCAATAGCAAGTCCGAGTTCTTCATTTTGTATTTGATCTTCGGCGTTTTTGTCATAGTTATCCGCAACGCGTTCTTCTAACCAATCTCCTTCAGATTCTGAATCAGAGTTGTAATTGATTCGCACTTCAGCTTGCCCTTTTTTAGAGTTAATTTTACGGTAATGATCAATGATTTTTCGTTTCAAAATAGAAATCAACCAAGTTCGTTCAGAAGCTTCTCCTTTGAAATTAGCCATTGATTTTAATCCTGCAAAAAATGTTTCTTGGACAAGGTCTTGCGCAGTCTCTCTATCTTTTACTCTTACAATCGTATAATTGTAAAGGTAATCTGCATAGAGCGTAATCCACTTATTAGGGTCAAGTTGATGATTTGGCATTTATGGTCTAATTATTTCTTCAAAAGTAAACGATAATTGTTAGAATAAAAAATAATTGCTAAATACGAAAATTCTTTAATTTGTTAAATATAACAGTTCTTGTGTTTTTTTAGTTAGATTTTTTTTAGAAGAGTCAAGAGTATAGAAAATAGAATGTTGAAGTTTTTGAGCGTGATTTTAGCTTAATAATTTCAAGTTATCACATCTTCAAGTCTTTAAATCAAATGATTCCGCGCGTTGTTTGATGTGTAGATTTCGTTCTAAGAGAAATTTTGTTAGATATGATTTTAGAATGAAATAATTGAAAATCTTACCAAAAATACCATACGGAACTTCGTAGGTAAGAACGTCAATCATTTCTGTACCGTTTTCGTTTTCTACGAAGCGGTGTTCGTGATGAAAACTTTTAAAAGCACCTTTTGTCATTTCATCTACAAAATAGGTTGGCGACTCAAAAGCCAAAATTAGACTTGTATGTTTTAAATACAAGCCAAAGTGTTTTGCGCGCCAAGTGACGGTTTCTCCTAGATTAATTTTGCCTGAAGTTTTCCCTGCAATTGCTTTTTCACGTGTACTGTTTGTGGAAGCTTCATGCTCAGAAATATCTCTGGAAATATCAAAAACCGTTAATATAGGTGCTTTTATAATCGTTTTTAGATTGATTGTGGTCATTTGATTGATTTTTTCGGCTCTACCGTAATTGCTGAACCTTCCATCAAAAATACAGAATCGGGCTTTTGGTGTGTTAAATGCGCAAACTTTTTTCCGTAATTCAATTCGAAATCTATGTTTGCGTTGTATTCATGAACCTTATAATACAACCATTTTGGATGCGTAACTTCGTATTCAAACGTTTTGGAATTACTGTATTTAGTATAGCCGAAATAGTGCTCTGAGATGAATTCAATTTCTGAATCTTCAATAAATGCTACAGGATTGTTAGCCGCTTTTACCGCAATTGATTGTATTGTTTGCTGATGTTTCCACGAGTATGAAATATCAATTGTTTTTGGTGTAATATTCCATTGGTGCGACATTGGACGTGTGATGTAATGTTCGTGATACACCGTATTTGCTACAAAGCTTAACAAGCGTTTCGGAACAATTTCTTGAATAAAAACGGCGCCTCTTTTCCAAATAGCACCATCTTTTCGTTTTACATAAAATCGTAAATTGACTTCTTCAAATGTATGCAAACCGGGCATTTTGCATCCTAAAACTTTGGTGTTTTTGAACATGAAACCAATTACACTTACAAAACACTTTCCGTTAAAACTGTCTAAAACAGTTCCTTTTGGGACATATTCTTCAAGTAATTCTGGATCAATTGTATAGTTTATAAAGACTAATTTTCGCCATTCTGCGGTTAAAAAACTCATGCTATTTTCTTTTAAATTCGTTATCGAGATATAATTTCTTTCATGGCAATTGCTGCCGTTGGATAGTTAAACTGAAAACCAGCCGCTACTAATTTTTCAGGAATGACAAATCTGCTTTTTAAAATGAGTTCGGCTTCCGTTTTAATGATTCTAGCACCAAAGTTGAGTAACCATTTTGGTTGTGGTAGGCCAAACGGAACTTTTAATACGTGTCTTAAGGTTTGCATAAAATGTTTGTTTGGTAAAGGATTTGGCGCCGTTACGTTAAAAATTCCTGCTTTGTTTTCTGTCAAAAGGAAATTGACAGCGCGGCAAAAATCGTGTTCATGAATCCAGCTTACTTTTTGGTTACCGTTTCCTTGTGTTCCGCCCAATCCAACTTTCGTTAGAGTTTTTAAAGGAATAAAAGCACCACCATTTTTTCCTAATACAATAGACGTTCGCAAGGCAATTTTTTGCGTTCTCGGTGTTTTGATTTGATGAAATGTTTTTTCCCACGATTTGGCAACATTCATAGAGAAATCGTCACCAATAATTCCGGTAGCTTCGGTCATTTTTGTATCTAGCGAATGCTTGTAAATTGTAGCTGTAGAGGAATTCATCCATACTTTTGGCGGCACTGCACATGCTTGAATTGCTTGTCCTAATACTTCCGTAGATTGTACTCTGGAGTTTAGAATTTCAGCTTTGTTTTTTTTGGTGTAACGACAATCAACCGATTTTCCTGTAAGATTGATTAACGCTTCAATTCCTTCTAGTTCGGACAACCAAATATCCAATGTTTTTGCATTCCATTCAACATACCGAAGCATGTCGTTTCCTGTTTCTTTGACAATTCGCGTAAGCACTACTATTTCATAATTTTTAGGAAGATAAAAATTGATCAATGCTTTTCCAAGAAATCCACTTCCGCCTGCGATAACTATTTTTTTCATATTTATTTCCCAAGAAAGTGGGAGTCTTTGTTTTTAAGATTTTTGAACTGTTTCACATGTTACTTTGATATGATTTAAGACACGATGATGAATTTTATGAATGATGTATTTGCTCCAGATTTTCCAATAAATTTCTGGTTGTATTTTATTGTAATACCAAGTTGTACCTTCTAACAGTGTTTTTCCATCTGCTAATTTTGTAAGTTTAAATTGTCCTTTTTTAGACACAAAGTAGTCATGAAGATGTGCAGGATCAATGTTATATAAACTAATTTCTTTCATTGGAATCGGTTGTTCTTTTACCGAAAACGCTAGTAAATTTGGTTCGTTCCAAGCGGTTATTGGTTCTACAAAACTCCCTGTAGAAAAGTTGCAATAGCGAATAGCGCCAACGCCTTTTCCTTCAATAGTTGCATTAATTGGATAAGCAATTCCTGTTTTGAATACAAATTCTGTGGGAGCTTCCATCTGAGGAAATTCAATAACTTGCTTCCATACTTCTTCAATAGGCGCATCAATTAGTATGCTTGACTGAATTGGAAATACCGTTGGTTTGCTATCTGTATGATTTTCAAAAGCCAACAGTGACGGAACAACTACGATATATAATACAATCATTTTGATTCCTGAAGCTTTTTTATGTTGAATTTTATATCCAACAAATGCTCCTAAAATTATAAATGGAATTGCAAGTGGTGCCGCCATAATGATACAGATGATGCCTTCAATGGCAAAAAGCAATAAAAATAATGAACAGACAAAGAATACGAGTAACGAGTTTTTGAAAGCGCTTGCAAATGTAACGTGTCCATAAATGCTGAGTAATAATGTAGTTGTTACAGCTGAAAAGAATGGGATTATCGCAAAAACTGTCCAGCCGTAATTGTTAAAAACATCTACACCAATGTGCACAAATAGTGTTGATAACAATGCTGTTACAATGCAGGCATAGATAAAAGTGAGATATTTATTTTTTTGTAATGTGGTTTTCATGATGTTGCTTTTTAATTGAGTTGTAGTTTATTGTGAAGGAAGTTGTTTTGCAGATTGTCTAGCCTTTTTTCGTCCTCTTAAAAATAGAAATAGATTCAAGAATAACATTACACCTAAATATATTGAAAAGGTTCCTATTTTTACCGTGATAAAAAAGATAATTGGAATGTATATGATATAACTAATGATGTTGAAATTCATGCAATTACTTTTTAGCAGTGATTATGTAATACCCAAAATTCGTTAGGCTTAAGCTTGATAATAAAGCAAAGAAGGAACCTTTTAAATTTTTGATACTTTCTGGCTTTAACGGTTCTTTTTTGAAGAGTTTTTTCAAGATAAAAGCACTAATTGTGAACGGAACATGTAAAACTGAAGGTGCAACTCTGTACCAAATATTCTGAACTTTTACATCTTTAAAACCTAGATTTTCTAAATCAGTTTTTACACGATTCACATTTCCTAAGTTTTCTAAACTCCATGATTCACATAAACCTTTGTAAGTATATTTTGAAAGTGAATTCATTTCATTGAAATCCTTTTTGGTAAAGGCATCTGCAATTACGAATGTTGAGCCAGGTTTTAAAATGCGATACGTTTCTTCCAATGCATCTGTACTACAACCTGAATGACATAAACTTTCAATTGCCATTGCACCATCAAAAGAGTTTTCTTTAAAAGAAGTATTGCGATAATCTCTGTTTAAAATTGTACCGCGTTCGGTGTTGAGCATTTCATTTCCTTTTTCAACCTGAAACGGAGAAATCGTTAAACCAGTAACGGCAAGGTTTGGATAGTTTAAAAGTCCATAACGAATGGAAGCGCCCATTCCACAACCTAAGTCTACAATATGTTTCTTTTTGTCTGTAACATTCAAACGTTTAAAAACTTCTTTGTTCATTCTATTCAACATTGTATCACGTTTCAATGGATTTGTTTTGAAAAGATCAAAATAGCCAAAGTGCATATTTAAATCGTTGCTCCAAAAACGATAATCTTCGGTAGCTTCATTGTAAAAATCAATTACTTGTTCTTTGTTTGAAGGAGTTGTTTGAAATTCCTTTTTTAAATAGGAGAGAAGACATAGATTTTTCATAATGATTGTTGTTTAAGTTGATATACGATGTATGTGAAATAGGTTGCAAGGCTCATTGGGATGAAAATTAGGAATATCCAATTTTGACCAAAGAATTCCGTTGAAGAGAAAAAGCATATTAAAAAGACAGCTGAAAGTGTACCATATGTAAGTAAATGCCGTTGCATTATTTTTGTAAACTTGTCATAGTTGAACAGTAAAATAAAGAAAAATATCACTTGAACACCTCCTAATAAAACCTGCATTAGCATTCCCAAATAGACTGTAATGTATAACCCGATTGTAATGATAAAAGCAATTTTGTTAATGTAATAAATAAATTTCATAACTATTATATATTTTAAACTTTCAATAGATATTGAAACATAAGTTGAAATAAAAAAGGAAAATGAATTCCTTTCGTTTGTTATTTTAAGAGCTTCATGAATGTTTTCGTCAGCCAATTGGACTCTTGATTCACAACTCGATTCATAATGGAATCTGCCGTTGATGCTAAATCGTGAAGCGCTTTCGTTTGTTTGATAAATTCTTTTGTTTTTGCCGAACCATCATCTTCAATACTGCTTACTTCTTTCAATACTTTTAGCGTTGGCTGAATTTCTCTTCGGCTACGTTCACGTGCAATTTGCTTTGCAAGCTCATTAATGTCTTTCTCTGAGGCGAAGTACTCTTTACGTTCTCCAGCTTTTGACGTTTTGTATACAATTCCCCAATCGATTAACTGGCGTAAATTCATACTGGTGTTTCCTCTTGAAATATGTAATTCTTCCATTACATCTTCCATGGATAACGGTTCAGGAGAAATAAAAAGTAAGGCGTGAATTTGTGCCATCGCTTTGTTAATTCCCCATAAGGTTCCTAATGATCCCCATGTTTGTATAAATCTATTTTTTGCTTCCGTGTAATTCATAGTACAAATGTATAATAATTTTTAAACTTTCAAAAATTATTGAAAGTTTATTTTCATTTTTTATGAAATGTTACTTGATTTTATACTTTAAGTAGAAATATTCCGTCGCTTTTTCTAGGTAGCATTCTTCAGGATTTTTAACGTAGATAATAAATTCAGTATCAGAAATCCAATGAATGGAAAATTCATCCAAAAGCATATCATTTTCATTGAATTTGAAAGGATACGACCAAGAATTTGTTTGGAATGAAACATAATGTTGATAGGTTTCATCTTTGAGTTTGTTTACAACCATAAAAGTTTGCTGCATACATTCGAACTCATGAAAAACGGAAACACTGTATTTTTTAGAAGGCGAAATATATGGATAGCCGCTAAACCTGTGCAATGTATCTCCTGTTTTTTTGCTTAAAACGGTGTACATATCGTCCGTAAAAAACATATGTTCACTTACCATATATGTATTTGGAAATGCTTCGTGAAATGATACATTATAACTTCGCGTAGGATTGTATTCAGATTTATAGGTTGAATCTTTTAAGACGAGTTTTTGACCGTTTTCAAAAGGCAACGTGAGTATTTTTCCTTTCTTATAAATGGTGTCAACCGTTGGTAAATTAGGAGTTTTCCTAATTCTATTTTTGTAGGTATTAAAGTTTACACGTTTAATTTCAAACAATTCTTTAAGGTCAATTGTGGCGTTTTCGTCTCCAGAATTGCTTCCTATTTTTAAATATTCATACTCATATGGAAAATCAGCTTCATATTTTACGGAATAATCATCATACAAAAAGCCTGAAAATACATAGCCAGTATTAGACGGTTCAATATAAAAGTCTTTTCCTTGTGTTACTTTTTTCGGATCAAGAACAATGCGTGCTTTTGGTGCTTTAATCGTTTTGCCAGCATCATTAACTGTAAGAGAATCTTTGGTATAATCCACAATATAAACAGGTTCGCCAAATTGTACTTTTCCAATCGGATTTCCTACTGAATCACGAACAAGCAATCCACTTTTCGCTTTTACGGTTCGTTTTGGCATTTCATACATATATCCATGAAATTTGCCCAAATAGCGATAGTATTTAAAGGTTACAGGCTTATTGCTCTTTTCAATTTTTCCGCTTTCGCGAATGATAAACTCTTGCGTTGTATCATGCTTTGCATCTTCTACAAACAAAGAATTTCCGTCTAAATACGTTTTCATGATCGAACCGCCTTTTCGACCATGATGATCTGCAGCAATATGACTAATTAACTTATAATTTGAATCATACGTTGCCAAATGTGTTGATCCGAAAGTTGTATTGTCAGACGTTCCAAAAACAAACGTTTTATAGTTGTTTGAAGGATTCAAGTTTGCCAAAAAACGATATTCTAATGAAGCATCATAGGTTATAAAAATACGCTGTAGTTGTAAGATGTCAAATTCTTCTTTAGAAAGTAATCTGCCATTTTTATGATATTGCCAAATTTGAAAAGGCTTTTTAATAGTAAACTTTTGAACCGAATCTGTAAAACTGAAATTTACAGTTACTTTCGAATCTTCTATAGCAGGATTCGTATTTTTAGTATCGGAAGTATTTTTACACCCAAAACATAGAAGGAATAGTATAAATATGTAACGCATAATTTCTATGTTTTGGATGTTATTTTGTATGATTTAATCAACCAACAAACCAGCACGTTTTAGTAATGCATCTGGTTTTGGTGCTTGTCCACGGAAACGTTTGTATAACGTCATTGGATGTTCTGTACCACCTTTAGATAATACATGCGTTGCAAATTTTGAAGCAATTTCTTTACTAAAAATTCCGTTTTCTTTAAAATATTCAAACGCATCTGCATCTAACACTTCTGCCCATTTGTAACTGTAATATCCAGAAGAATAACCACCTTGAAATATGTGTGAAAACGCTGTACTCATTGCCGTTTTTGGATTTTCTGGAAACAAACGTGTGTTTTTAAAAGCAGCTTGTTCGTGTGTCTTTAAATCTGTAATTGTGGTCGGATCAATTCCGTGCCAACTCATATCGAGCAATCCGAAACTTAATTGACGCAACGTTGCCATTCCTTCCAAGAAAGTTGCGGAAGCTTTTATTTTTTCAATAAATTCCATCGGAATCACTTCATTAGTTTCGTAATGTCTGGCAAAAATAGCTAACGCTTCTGCTTCATAACACCAATTTTCTAATACTTGACTTGGCAATTCAACAAAATCCCAAAAAACAGAAGTTCCGCTTAAGCTTGGATAGGTTGTATTGGCTAACATTCCGTGTAACGCATGCCCAAATTCATGGAATAAGGTTGTAACTTCATTAAACGTTAATAATGATGGTTTTGAAGCTGTTGGTTTTGTAAAGTTGCACACAATAGAAACATGTGGTCTTTCAACAATTCCATCTTTTCGTTGTTGTGATTTATAGGAAGTCATCCAGGCACCATTTCGCTTTCCTTTTCTCGGATGAAAATCTGCATAAAATACTGAAACGAAGTTGTTATTTCCATCAAAAACTTCATATGTTTTTACAGCTGAATGATAGGTATCGATGTCAAAAACTTGCTCAAAACGCAAATCAAATAGCTTATTAGCTACTGTAAACGCTCCGTCAATTACGTTTTCAAGTTTAAAATATGGTTTTAGTTTTTCATCATCCAAATTGAACAATTCTTGCTTTAGTTTTTCAGCATAATACGAACTGTCCCAGCTTTGTAACTGCTCAATTCCATCTAACTTTTTTGCAAAGTTTGACAGTTGTTGAAACTCACGTTCGGCGGCTGGTTTTGCTTTTTCTAAGAGTTCATTTAAGAATGCAGTTACTTTTTTGGGTGTTTCTGCCATGCGTTCTTCTAACACAAAATGTGCATGCGTTTCATATCCTAATAAATGTGCACGTTTGTGGCGTAATTTTGCAATCTCTAATACATTTTCTTGATTATCTAATTCGTCATTCTTAAAACATTTAGAACCAAAAGCAGTTGCCATTTGTTGGCGTAAGGCTCTATTGTCAGCATATTTCATAAAAGGAATATAACTTGGATAATCGAGCGTGAAAATCCAGCCTTCTTTATCTTGACTTTTCGCGATTGCTTTTGCAGCTTCTAGAGCACCATTTGGAATTCCTGAAACGTCTTTTTCGTCGGTTAAGTGTAACTGAAACTTATTCGTTTCGGCAAGTACATTTTCACCAAATGTCAAGCTCAATTTTGAAAGCTTTTTATCAATTTCACGAAGTTGTTCTTTCTTCTCTTCTGATAAATTAGCACCATTTCTAGAAAAACCTTTAAACTTCTTATCTAGTAACGTTTTTTGCTCGGTAGTTAAATCTAAATTCTCTTGAGTGTCATACACATATTTCACTCTTTTAAACAAAGCTTCATTAAGTGTGATGTCATTAGAATACTCTGTTAATTTTGGAGAAATTTCTTGTGCTAACTTTTGAATAGTTTCATTTGTTTCTGCCGAATTTAGGTTGAAAAATATACTTGTAATTCGGTCTAATTGCTGTCCGGAATACTCTAATTTTTCAATAGTATTTTCAAATGTAGGAGTATTTTTATTTGCTGTTAGTTGGTCAATTTCCTCTTTAGAACGTTCTATCTCAGCTTCAATAGCAGGAATAAAGTCAGTTTCATTAATCTTAGAAAAAGGAGCCGTTGTATGTTTTGTGGGAAATTTTGTAATTAAAATATTCATCTTGTCGGTCTATTTATGCGTTTTATCGAAATTGAATTTTTATTTTGTAGGAAAAGGTTATTTTTACACAAAGTATTTAAATTTATATACATAAACATTTTCACTGCTTTATACTAAAAACCAAAGATAGAGAATTTGCGTATATAATATTAAAATTGTCTCGATTATGAAGAAGCTTATACTATTGTTTTTTTTCCTACTATTTTCTACTGCTATGATAGCACAACCACCAACTGATGGTTACTATTTAGATGGTGTAGATGATTTTATTGAATTGAGTGATTCAGATAATATTAACACCACAACTGTAGCTGATAGAACTATTGAAGGTTATTTCAAAGTTGATGATGCCACTAGCAGACAAGTTATATACAAAGAAGGTGGAGGATCAAGAGGTATTGTTATGTATGTAGAAAACGATTTTGTTGTTGTTGGCGCATATAATAGAGCGAATGATTATACACCTCGTTGGAATGGAACCTATTTTAGAGAGCCTATAAGTGATGATACATGGTATCATATAGCTTTAGTGTTTGACAATTTGGCCGCTCCTGTAAACGATCCTATTGCAGCTTCAGACAATACCAACTTAAAATGGTATTTAGATGGAACGTTAATGGATTCAAGAGCTGGTTTTGAAATAAGAAGCCATTCTGGAGATGTTAATTTAGGACGATCAGATTCTAATGCGCGCTACCCAAATTGTGGCACATGGACTTCGGGTGGTAGTTCTGAATATTGTTTTAACAGCAATAATCAATCCAATTCAAATAATTATTTTGCTGGAAATATTTGGGGATTTAGAGTTTGGGATGATGTCCGTACAGCAACAGAAATTGATGATAATAAAGATATATTAATCACAACCGTTGGTACAAATAACTTAGTAGCTGCTTTGGATGGAGATACCATTTCATATTTAGATGATGATGATGATGTAGTGACGGATTCTGCTAGTAACAAAACTGTCATCACTTGGTCTGCAACAGCTTCAACAACAAGTTGGACAACAGGTAGTAACTGGGTTGGAGGAACTGCTCCAGATGCTACAAAATTAGAATCGGTAGTAATTCCATCATCTACAAACTATCCTGTATTAACAGCGCATATTGAAGTTGGTGAACTCACCGTAGATGCAACAGCTTCAATTACGGTAAATGCAGGCGCTACACTTGATGTTTTTTACGACATCACAAATAATGGAACAATCACAATTGAAAATGATGGCGCTCTCATAGCGCGCGAAAATATAGCTGTTAAGGGAACAGGAAGTTATACTGTAAAACGTGACTCACCTGATTACGTAGACAGATACTTTTATTCGTACTTCTCTACACCAATTGATGAAGCAAGTAGTACAATTGCTACTATTTTTCCAAGTGTAGGCGGATATGATTACTACTGGAATGCTTCCGCAACAAATGCGGCTTGGAACAATGATCATACACAAATGGAAGTTGGAAGAGGTTATGTGCTTAGAGCAAATCACTTCAACGTAGAAACAGCAACTTTTACAGGAACAGTAAACAATGGAGACATTGTAGAAAATGTATACTATACAATTGATCCAAGTTCTGGTGAATCAGGATATAATATTATCGGAAATCCATATCCATCAGCAATTGATTGGGAAACGTTTCAAGATGATAACGCTGATGAAATTCAAGGAACTGTTTATTATTGGAGACAAACAGCTGCGCCAGTTGGAGATAATTTAGCATCTGATTACATAGAATATAACAGCACAGGTTCTAATCCATTAGGAGCGGCAGATGGAAATATATCAACTGCACAAGGATTTGCAGTTCAGGCAAAAGTTGGAACTAGCGGAACTGTTACATTTAAAAACTCGCACAGAGTTGTTGCAAATAATGATCAATTCTTTAGACCTAATTCTTCAGATGCATTTATTCCTGAAACAACAAATACAAGCAACAGTCAAACCGATGGTAGATTGTCATTACGTATTTTTGGTAACGGAGTATATGCTACACAATTAATAGGATTTATTCCAGAAGGAACTCTAAATTATGAAGAACGCTATGACGGTCCATTCATTAATGAAGGTTCAAGCTTAGAATTCTATTCATATATAGGTGCTGATAAAATGTCTATTCAGGCGTTACCTGAATTAACAACGACTAATTTTGAAATTCCTTTAGGGTATCAAGTATTGTCAAGTGCAACATATACCATACAAATTGATGCAGAATACTTAAATCCTGCTTTTGATATCATTTTAGAAGATAGATATGAAGGAATTTTTACAGATTTAAGACAAGCTACCTATTCTTTTTCAACAACTCCAACAGAAGAAAATGATCGTTTCTTTTTAAATATTCATAGTAGAAGTACATTAGGAGTAGACGATATTGCTACTGCAAATGAGCAAACAAATGTGTTGGTTGAAAATAATGAATTACGAATCATTACTGATCGTACTGATTTTGAAAGTATCACGCTATATGATATTTCTGGAAAGCAAATCATACAGCGTACGTATACAAATGTAGTAGCAATTCCGCAACTATCAAAAGGTGTGTATATTGTAAAATTGACAACTGAAAATGGTATCACTGTGGTAAAGAAAGTTTTAAAGTCTTAAAAAACAATTAATATTTTGTTTATCATTGCATGAGCCTATTGATTTTAAAATAATCAAACCCCATAGCCATGAAAACAAAATTAACCCTACTACTGCTATTTATTGGCATTTCTGTATCTACAACATACGGACAAAATTGGTCACAAATAGATGAAAACACGAACCAACTCATCACTCCAGAAGATGATCAAACCGATGGACGACTCTCATTACGATTAGCAGGAAACGGTTCTTTTATGACGATTCTTTTAGGGTTCATTCCTGGTGGAACGATCAATTTTGATGAAGGATTTGATGGAAATTTTATAAATGATGGTGCTGTCTTAGAATTCTATTCAATGCTTGGAAATACGAAACTTTCAATTCAAGCATTGCCAGCACTAACAACTGTTGATGTAGAAGTTCCTTTAGGATACGAACTTACCACAAACGAAACTTACAGCATATCAATTGATGCCGAATTTTTAGATCCAACTTTTGATATCATTTTAGAAGATAGATATGAAGGATTATTTACAGATTTACGCCAAACTACCTATTCGTTTGCAGGAACCATTGGCGAATTCAATGATCGTTTCTTTCTGAAATTAGATCGTCGTGCTTCATTAAGCATTAAAGATATCAACAACAACACTACAAATGTACATGCATATTTTGCAAATGACATACTTACCATTCACACACAAAAAAACAATTTTAATAGGGTAGAACTCTTTAGTATGACTGGTAAATCTGTATTTACTACTGACTTTAAAAACAAAATAACGGCAAAAAATGTAGCCCGCGGCATCTATATTTTACGTTGCACAGACACTTCAGGAACTGTAAGTATCAAGAAAATTGTAAAATAAACTATGCTATAACTCATCATATCGGTTATCAATGCATTTCATCGATTTGGAATAGAAATGTATTTTGTCATTCTTCGAATTACTAGATAATTAAGAATTTTGCTTCGTTGATTTAGTAGAGATAATTTTTTTCATAATTATAAAATATATGTAACCTACTTGAAGCATGGATACAATGTTGATAGCCCTATTAACTGTATAGTAATTAAAATGGATTGGTTGATGTAAACCCTTTAAACAAATGTTTGGAGGGTTTTTACTTTTAATATATAAAGTAAAATAGGTATTAAGTGAGAAGAAATGACTTTCATCGAATAGTTGATGCATTTAAACGAGAAAACGAATTAAATGTAGTTTCAAAAGTACAAATAATAAGCAATACAATACATTTGAAGCATCATTACAAACTTATTTATCCAAACATGTTTTGGGGTAAAAAATGATTAATAATATGGTAGGTTAGTTTTATTTTTAATAGTTTGTATGGTACAAAAAAGTCGCTTTTCGAAGCGGCTTTTTCTGTTATAACCACCGCCTATATCTTCTTCAATAGCGCGTATACTTTTGTATATAGTGATTCAGTAATAAAAGTAAGCTTCATATAAAGTGCTAATAATCAATGCCGTTTTTAAATGAGTTCATGATAACATCGTATGAGCTAACACAACTAATGTGTAGGAATTATATTTGATAAAATGCTTCCACGAGCATAAAATATGAATCTTTAAAAAAAATATATGGAAATAATTTTTGAATATCACAATGTAACAGCAAGCGAAGCTTTAGAAAATTTCGCAACAGAAAAAATAAACAAACTTGTTGAAAAATATCAAATGGTCATTAGAGCAGATGTATTTTTTAAAACAGAAAATACAACTTCAGACGAAACAGGAATGATATGCAACATACGTTTAAGTCTTCCTGGACCTCGATTGTTTGCAGAAGCAAGTCATTCTAACTTTAGAGACTCAATCTCGGAATCAATAAACGACTTGGAACGTCAATTACGCAAGCGCAAAGAAAAAATGATAAATTATTAAAAACCACTCACAAAAAAGAAAAAAAAAGAAACACTATGAAACAGAATAAAGAAAATATATTAGTTGCTGGAGCAACTGGAAACACAGGAAAAAAAGTTATAAACTTATTAAAACAATCGCAATATTTCAATCCGATTGCAATGGTGCGAAAAGAAGAGCAAAAAGCACAATTTGAACAAAAAAATATTGAAACTGTATTAGGTGATCTAGAACAAGATCTATCAAATACGGTGAAAAACGTAGATAAAATTGTATTTGCGGCTGGATCTAATGGTAAAAAAGTAATTACTGTAGATCAAGAAGGAGCAAAAAGATTGATCGATGCTGGAAAGAAAGAACGCGTAAAGAAATTCGTAATGCTGAGTTCAATGGGCGCAGATCAGCCAGAACAAGCAGGAGATATGAAAGAATATATGCAGGCGAAAGCGAACGCAGATGATTATTTGCGAATTAGTACGCTAAACTATGCCATTGTACGTCCAGGAACGCTGACAAATGAGGCAGGATTAGGAAAAATAAAATTAGGCGATCACTTAGATCGTTCTGGCGAAATAAGTCGTGATGATGTTGCGCAAACTTTAGTAAGATCTTTACATGACAATGCCGCACACAACAGAACTTTTGAAATACTCAAAGGAGAATCATTAATTGCAGACGAAATGAGTAAAGTTTCCAAAGCAGATGAATATATAGTAAAATAAATTTACATTCCCACTTCAACTATAATAACTGAAAAACCGCCACAATTGTACAATTGTAGCGGTTTTTCTATATAAATTCGTTTCAAAGTTGCGAAAGTTTATTCAGAAACTTTCTTTGCGCCTTCGATCACTTTTTGTTTCAAACCTTCTTTATACACTAAAATTTTGTCCAATACGCATGCATCAGAAGTTCCAATAATTTGTGCGGCTAAAATTCCAGCATTCTTAGCGCCATCCAAGGCTACTGTTGCTACAGGAACGCCGCCAGGCATCTGTAAAATAGACAAAATAGAATCCCAACCATCAATAGAATTTCTCGATTTTACTGGAACGCCAATTACTGGCAACGGAGACAAAGAAGCTACCATGCCAGGTAAATGCGCCGCGCCACCAGCACCAGCAATAACAACGCTAATTCCTCGTGTGTGTGCGTTTTTACCATAATCAAATAACTTCTCAGGAGTTCTGTGTGCAGAAACAATATCTACTTCAATTTCAATATCAAAACCGTTCAAAATATCAATTGCTTCTTGCATCACAGGAAGATCACTTGTACTTCCCATAATAATTCCCACTTTTGCCATATTACTTACTAATTACGTTGATTGTTTGTTTCACTTTTGCCGCTACTTTTCGAGCTTCGGCAACATTTTCATCCACAATAGTTACATGTCCCATCTTGCGAAACGGACGTGTTTGTTTCTTTCCATAAATATGTGGTGTCACGCCTTCCATTTGCATGATTTTTTCAATATTCTCATACACAACATCACCAGTATGATTCTCGGCGCCAACTAAATTTACCATAATTCCAGCAACTTTACTAGCTGTATTTCCTAAAGGTAAATCTAAAATTGCACGGATATGTTGTTCAAACTGGCATGTATAACTCGCTTCAATACTATAATGGCCACTATTGTGTGGTCTTGGAGCAACTTCATTCACAATAATTTCATCGTCTTGTGTTTGAAAAAGTTCTACTGCCAAAATTCCTGTATGTTGTATTGCTTCGGACACTTGTAACGCTACTTTTTTCGCTTTCGCTTGAATGTCCTCAGAAATTCTTGCTGGACAAATTACATACTCAACCTGATTGGCTTCTGGATGAAACTCCATTTCTACCACAGGATACGTTTTCATTTCGCCTGAAACATTTCGGGCAACAATTACGGCGAGTTCATTCTTAAAATCGATCAATTGCTCGCACATACATTCTACATTCGGTAAATTTCCTAAATCTTCCAATGAACGAACTACTTTTACGCCAGTTCCATCATACCCAAACTGTGTGCTTTTCCAAACAAAAGGAATTGAAATTACTTCGTTTTCTACACCATGAATCAATTCTTCCAACGACATGTAAATTGAAAATGGCGCTGTCGGAATTTCATGTTTTTGATAAAAAAGCTTCTGAACTCCTTTATTCTGAATTGTTCGCAATGTTTTTGCAGACGGATATACATGCACACCTTCATCTTCAAGCTTCTCTAAAGCATCTACATTTACAAGTTCTATTTCAAACGTCAATACATCTACATTCTTACCAAAATTATACACCGTATCAAAGTCCATCAAATCACCTTGATGAAAATCATTACACGCTATTTTACAAGGTGCTTCTGCGCTTGGATCAAGCACTTTTGTGTAAATGTCAAACTTTCGAGTTGTATACAGTAGCATTTTGCCTAATTGACCGCCACCGAGAATTCCTAGTTTAAAATTGGAGGAAAAATAATTCATGGATTTCATATTTTACACAAAAGTACAAATCTAAAATGGTAAAAGTAAACTCGTAAAACGTTATTCATAAATCAATTTGTATCTTTGCACCTTTCAAAATGATAAAAAGTGTCATTTTTAATGAAATATCAACGGATAAAAGAAATTTTTATTCCAAAAACGCATTCAAACCGTGATTAAATTACACGACAAATATTTCAAGAAATTCATTACTGAAGCGCAAATTCAGGAAGCTGTCGCTAGAATGTCCTCAGAGATAGCTGACGACCTCAAAGGTGAACAACCAATTTTCATCGGAATTTTGAACGGCGTTTTTATGTTTTTCTCCGATTTTATGAAGGCGTATCCATTTCCATGCGAAATGAGTTTCATCAAACTAGCTTCTTATCACGGAACTTCTTCTACAGGAGACATCAAAGAACTCATTGGCTTATCTCAAGACATTGAAGGAAGAACCGTTGTTGTATTAGAAGATATCATTGATACGGGGAATACCTTAGACGAATTACACAAAATATTCAAAGCAAAAAAAGTAAAACAATTCAAAATTGGAACGTTATTTTTTAAGCCTGAAGCATATCAAAAACAACACAACATAGATTATATCGGAATGGAAATTCCTAATGAATTCATCGTAGGTTACGGTTTGGATTATGACGAATTAGGAAGAAACTTACCCGAAGTTTATCAACTACACACACACAACATGATTAATTTAATTTTATTTGGAAAGCCAGGCGCTGGAAAAGGAACACAAGCAAACTTCTTAAAAGAAAAGTATGATTTAGTTCATATTTCTACAGGAGATGTATTTAGATACAATATTAAAAACGGAACAGAATTAGGGCTGTTAGCCAAGTCATATATGGACAAAGGCGATTTAGTTCCTGATGAAGTTACCATTAATATGTTACAAGCGGAAGTGGAGAAAAATCCTGAAGCAAAAGGATTTATATTTGACGGTTTTCCAAGAACTACGGCACAATCAGAAGCATTAGATGCGTTTTTAGCAACAAAAGAGTGGACAATTTCTGCTACAATTGCTTTAGAAGCTGATGACGAAATCTTAATTCAACGTTTGTTAGAACGAGGAAAAGAAAGCAAGCGTGTAGATGACCAAGATGAAGATAAAATTAGAAATCGTTTTGATGAGTACAATCAAAAAACAGCTCCATTAATCAATTATTACAAAGCGCAAAACAAATTTTATAGCGTAAATGGTATTGGAACTATTGAAGAAATTACAGTACGTTTAAGCAAGGTTATTGATGCATTATAATTCTCAATTATACATACAAAACTTACAACAAGAATTGGCGCCACTACAACAACAAATAGTGGCACATTCTTTATATAATAAAGTGAATTCTGTACATGCGTTGAATACATTTATGGAACATCATGTGTTTGCTGTATTTGATTTTATGTCACTATTAAAAGCATTGCAAATACACTTAACACAAACAGAATTACCTTGGATTCCAAAAGGGAATCCAGTCACAAGACGATTTATCAACGAAATTGTTTTTGGTGAAGAAAGCGATATTGACAAAGATGGAAAACCATTAAGTCATTATGAAATGTATGTAGAAGCTATGGAAGCTTCTGAAGCAAATACAGAAATGATTTCAGAATGCATTGCATATATTTCAAAAGGTAAAAGTGTCGCTGAAAGTTTGATCGCGGTAAATGCACCAAAAGCTGTACAAGATTTTGTGAATTTTACATTTGCCATAATTAATACAAAAGAAGTACATAAAATTGCGGCAGTATTTACGTTTGGTCGAGAAGATTTAATTCCAAATATGTTTTTGGAAATGGTCAAAGGAATAGATCAAAAAAGTATCGATGTAAATTTGGATAAGTTTATCTATTATTTAGAAAGACATATTGAGCTTGATGGAGATGAACATGGACCATTAGCGTTACAAATGATACAAGAATTGTGTGGTACTGACTCTCAGAAATGGGAAGATTGTATCGCGGTAAGCAAGCAAGCATTACAACACAGAATTGCACTTTGGACAGCAATTGAAGACAAAATAGAAGTATTTTCGCAACATGAACTTGTGTAGCGAACTAAAATAATGATACAATGACAGATGGAAATTTTGTAGATTATGTAAAAATGCACATAACTTCTGGAAACGGAGGAAAAGGATCTATGCATTTATTACGTGAAAAATACAACGCTAAAGGCGGACCTGATGGCGGCGATGGCGGACGTGGCGGACATATTATCCTCAGAGGAAATCAAAACCTTTGGACACTTTACCATTTCAAACTGAAAAGGCATCACAAAGCTGAACATGGAAGTCATGGTAGTGGAAATAGAAGCACAGGAGCAGACGGACAAGATGTATATTTAGATGTTCCGTTAGGAACTGTAGTACGTGATACAGAAACCAATGAAATCATTTTTGAAATCACGGCACATGATGAAGAACGTATCATTGCTGAAGGTGGAAAAGGTGGACGCGGAAACTGGCATTTCAAATCGTCAACAAATCAAACACCACGCTATGCACAACCTGGAATTCCGGGTGAAGAAAAAGATATTCTATTAGAATTAAAAGTATTAGCAGATGTTGGTTTGGTAGGATTTCCAAATGCTGGAAAATCAACCTTACTTTCTGTAATTACTTCGGCAAAACCGAAAATTGGTAATTACGAGTTTACAACACTAAAACCAAATTTAGGAATTGTAGAATACAGAGATTACAGATCGTTTGTCATGGCAGACATTCCAGGAATTATTGAAGGTGCTTCCGAAGGAAAAGGTTTGGGGCATTATTTCTTACGACACATTGAGCGTAACTCAACCTTACTATTTTTAATTCCTGCAGATAGTGCTGATATTTCAAAAGAATACGACATTCTATTGAATGAACTTCAAAAATACAATCCTGAATTGCTAGATAAAGAGCGTTTCATTGCAATTTCTAAGTCAGACATGCTAGACGATGAACTGATGGAAGAAATGAGCGTAGAACTCAAGCGAGACTTAAATATTCCGTTCATGTTTATCTCTTCTGTTGCCCAACAAGGTATCATGGAACTCAAAGATAAACTCTGGGAAATGTTAAACAACTAATAAGAAGTGACTTTAGAGTCACTTTTTTTGTATCTTTTTTTCAGAATGACGCACTTTATACCTTTATAATACTTAATGAATATACATTAACTATTTACAATCAATTAACATGAAAAAAGTACTTTTCCTCCTTTTTATAATTTTCTCACAACTTTCGTTTGCACAAAAAAACGAACGCATCTCTACCGTTGATTTTGTTCAAATTATAGATGGAAACAAAGCAGAAGCTATGTATTATTACCAGCATAACTGGAAAATACTACGTCAAATGGCGATTAAGAAAAACTATATAGCTTCTTTTGAAATCATGGAAACCGTGTATTCTGAAGAAGCGCCTTTTCATCTCATGTTGATTACAACATATGTAAACAACGCGCAATACGAACAACGTGAAAAACACTTTCAAGAACTTATCAAATTAGCAGGAAAGCTGAAATTACTGAATGATAAAAAACCAACAGAATTCCGAAAAAACCTATTTCATAAAGAAAATGTGAGGCATCAGAATTAATACAGATCTTTCTGCTTAAAGACTGAACTAGTGGAAAATGATAAGAAATTATAAATGCCAAATGTTTAATTTTAAATTATTTTTTTAGACAATAAACAACTAAATAATACCAACTAAATGAACTCAACACCAACATTATTCGTCTACGGCGGACAAGTCAATAAAGGATTTGTAGAATATACAGCCAAACTCACAGGAAAGAAAAAACCACGCATTTGCTTTTTGCCAACCGCAACAGGTGACGCACTTTGGTACATAAATTATTGGTATGAGTTATGTCACGATTTAGAAGTAGAGCCGCATGTATTGAAAGTTTGGATTAGTACCAGTTCGCAAGATTGGGCTTTTGAAGATCTATTATTGGAAATGGACGCCATTATTGTTGGTGGCGGAAATACCTTAAACTTGATGACCTTACTAAAAGCACATGAACTTGATACTGTGTTCAAAAAAGCATACGACAAAGGAATTGTATTGGCTGGCGGAAGTGCAGGATCTATATGTTGGTTCAATGGTGGATTTTCAGATTCTAGACCTAAAGAACTTACGTTTGTAGCAGGTTTCAACTTTTTACCATTCAGTAACTGTCCACATTACCATTCCGATCCGTCACGTCGTCCGTTATTTCATCATAATATTGCCAACGAAATTTTAACCGATGGTTACGCGTGCGATGACTTGTCAGGAATTGTATTCGAAAACGGAAAAGTAACGAAAGTGATGTCTTTAGACGAAGAAAATCATTCATATTTCGTTTACAAAAAAGATGATGAAGTTATTGAAGAACGTTTGGAATCGGAGGTTTTTTCTTAGTATTTTTCATTCTTAGCGAACATTGAGCGGAGTCGAAATGTGATGTAAACGGCATTCAACATTTATGACTTAATCGCTTTCTTAGTTTCCAACACAACTCCATCTACAATAGTACGAATCAAATAGATTCCTTTTGGTTGTGTTGAGATATCAATTTGTGGAATTTTAGAAAGTTTTGTATGTGTATTGGTTTGAATCAATTGTCCGTTCATGTTAAAAACTTCTACAGTAAGACGATCATATGTTTTATCAAGCTGTAGCTGAAATAAACCGTTTGCAGAAGGATTTGGGAAAAGCCTCGGTATTGCTTTTTCTTCAATTGCTTTTTCAGCATGTATTTCGATTCCTTTTACGGTGTATATACATTTACTTTCTTCATCCTCATCTTCAACCATTCTACACATTATGAAATAATCGTAATTATTACTTCCTTTAGATATTACTTTTCTGCATGTTACAAGTTTGTTTAGTGTTAAAGTGATAGTCTCTAATTCATCAAAATCTTGTTCTAATACAATTTGAATATGTTTTTGATCACCAACGACAACTTCTTTAGTTTCAAATCCTAGATAAGAAATGACTAAGATGTTTTCAGGAATTACGTCAAGCGTAAATGTTCCCTGTGCGTTTGTAATTTTTCCTTTCGTTGTATTTTTGACAATCACGTTTGCGTTTGGAAGTATATTTTTATCTGCATCATACACAATTCCTGAAACCGTGTTGGTTTGCGCAAAGCAATTAAATGACAGACTAAAGAATACGCAAAATAGTAACATTGGTTTCATAATAATTTTTGTTTGATTAGAATCCAAATCTACCGTATCTTGATACTTTATAAAACGACGAATTCGTGAACAGCGCTTTTGAGTGAGTGAAACATATCTTTTTAAAAAACGACAACTTTTTATGCAACACATACTACAAACAGCAACGACAACACTTGAAATTATTTGGGATGAATCGTGTGGAATTATTGATCGGATAAAAAACTATACTTTGCTAGAAGGAATTGCAACACATATTCAAGGAGAAGTATTTTTTTATCAATACGAATTGGACATTCCATTCAATGGACAAGAACGCGAAATTTTTGACGTTGGTGATGTGGTGTATTGGCGTTCGCAAACAGATGATACAAAGTTTGGAATTTTATTCATGTATGGAAATACTACGTATGGCGATGGAACAAAACCAAGAACGTCAAGTCCAGGTATTAAAATTGGACATATTGAACAACATGAAGCCATTCGTTTGATTGAAACAGGTGAAAAATTGAAATTAGGATAAAAATAAATAAATCATGAAGTATAACATAAAATCTATTCGAACTTTTATTGGCGCAAAAAATTATGAAGTTTCTAGAAACTTCTATCAGGACTTAGGTTTTGAAGAAATTATTATTTTTCCAAAAATGTCGTATTTCCAAATGGGAAATTTCGGTTTTTATCTTCAAGATGCATATGTGAAAGATTGGGTTAACAATTCAATGGTTTTTATAGAAGTAAGCGATTTGCAAAAACATTTTGAGCATATAAAATCGTTACAACTAGACAAGAAATACGAAAATGTGCGACTCAAAGAAATCGTTTACAACGATTGGGGAAACGAGTTTTTCATCTACGATCCGTCAGGAATTTTATGGCATATTGGCGAGTTTACACGTTAGTAGTTGATTGTACTTTATAGCAATCCAACATTTCGACTTCGCTCAATAGTGCAACTCAAGAAAAGCAAACTGAGCGGAGTCGAAGTTTAAATTTGTTCATTACTATTTCACTTTGATACGAATACCTTTGGTGTGACTTCTAAATTCAGGCGCATACATACTTTCAATTGTTGTAATTCCGTTTGAAAAATCACCTACATTATTCACGCGAACTTCATATTCGAGAATAAAAACACCTGCTGGAATTTTATCAAAAAAGAAGTTTGTACTTGCATCACGTGTGCTTTCAAAATACCCAACTCCATCTTGCCATTTGTATTCAGATAATACATTTGTTGGTTCCAAACCAGCCGCGCGCATATCTTTTAAATGTATAAACTCGATGTCTTTTTTATTTTTAATTGTCAATCGGACAGTAATTAAATCGCCAATTTGTAACGAACGTTTTGCCAACGGAACTAAGGTTTTTTTAGAACCAACAACTTTTTTAGTATATAACTCTTTTGTTACTTGTAAAGGCGATTCATCATTTTGAATTATGTTGTCTAATTCTTCAAAATATTGCCAATACACGCCGCCATATCCAACAGTTTTACTATTGTTTTGAATCTTTATCGTCGCTTTTTCTTTAGTTGTTTCATCTTTGTTCCATGACATTTTTAGATATCCTGTACCAGCTTCTTTTTCAGCTTCATTAAGTTGTTTTGTCTTAATTTTTTCCGTTCCGATAGTGAAAACTGTATTGTCTTTGATTGAAATAAATTCTTTTGGATGTAGCAACAAGGCATAAATTGCTTCTGTTGTTGCTTTTGTAGTTGCCCATTGTGAGGTTTGTTTTTGTTGCAACAACCACAATTGTAATTCTCCAACGATTTTGTCATCTTTTGTAATTTCTGAAAACGCTTCAATGAGCAACGCTTGCACTTCCACAGCATGCGAAGTATACGAACGCCTTTCTGTAACAGCTTTCCAATACATTCCGTTTTCTTCAGATGTTACGGCAGTTTCGGCTAACGACGTCATAATTTTTTTAGCAATATTTGTATTCCCAAAACGATGTAATGCAGTTGCCAATTGGGCTTTTTTCTCTATGGATAAAGTCAACCAATTATTTTCTAAACCTTTGGTGTAAAACGCAATTGCTTTCTGAACATCTTTTGAAGGTTTAAATTCTTGTGCAAATGAACTACGAACATGTAAATATTGAATTTGTCCTTCATAATAAACATTTGCTGGGTTTTTAGAATGATGAATATATGTTTTGAAAAATTGTTCATCTATGTAGTTGACGGCTTTTTTAATCATAAAATTGAATGATCTATTTTCCAACGCTTCCACATTCAATTTTTGTAAATGCGCATATGAATTCAAGATGTGAAGTGTCATGTATATATTTTCATTTCCACCTGAAAACCATGGAAATCCACCAGATGATTTTTGTAAATCGTCTAGTTTAATAACAATTTCCATGAATTGATTTTCAAGTGCATCAGCATCAAATAATTGTAACAAACGTTGTTTCTTTTCGGTTTCAGAAGCGGCATCACGAACCCAAGGTGTTTCCTGAATCAATAGGGTTTTTAACTCTGAATTCTTTTCTAAATCAGAGATTAACGCGCCATTTGCTTTCCATGATTCAAATACTTCTATAATTTTTGGCGAACTTTGTAAAATATGCGTTGCTAATAAGTTTGCATACAAGCGTGCAAAGGTTTGTTCGGCACATTCATACGGATATTCTAATAAATACGGTAATGATTGAATGGCATTCCATGTTGGATTTGAAGTATATTCCAATGTTAATTTGTGTTGCTTTAAACTTTTACTTTTGTTGTTGGCAAGCTTGCTAAACGTAACTTCTGTTGCTTCTCCAGCTTTTACCCAAATTGGTTTTGCTTCTGTAATTAATATACTATTTTTTAATACAGGCAACGCACTTTCTTCTCCGTCTGAGAAATTTCCCGCTTTAGCGATCACTCTATATTGAATGGCATCCAAGCCTTCCGGAATGTACAATTTCCATGAAACCGTTGTGTTTCCTTTTGCGTCAATTGTAAATGCTTTGTTTTTGTTTTCTAAGTGAAGTTGCGCATCAATAGATTTCATGTTTAACGCATTAAACAATCGGAGTGAAGCAATTCCTTTGCTTTTTTCTGAACGTAAATTGGTCACTTTCGTAGAAATGACAATCGTATCTTTTTCACGTAAAAAACGCGGCATATTTGGAATAACCATCAATTCTTTTTGTGTGACAGCATTTTTTTCAATCATTCCATATACACCATCTTTTTGATGTGCTAACAATTGAAACTTCCAACGCGTCAACGCTTCAGGCACTTCAAACTCAATGGCTACATTTCCTTCTGCGTCTGTTCGTAAGTGTGGAAAAAAGAAAGCGGTTTCATCTAATTTTTTTCGTGTTTCCACCGTATTAAGATCGTCTTCAGTAATTCCGACAATAACGTCTACACCATCAATGGTTTCTTTTTTTGTTCCGTATTTAGTTGTAATAATAATTACGCCATTTGCGCCTCTATTTCCGTATAAAGCTGTTGCAGAATCACCTTTAAGAACGTCTAAACTTGTAATATTATTTTGATCTAAATTTTTAAAAGTATTTTCATCTATCGGCACACCATCAATAATAAATAGTGGTGCTACGGAACCATCAATTGAGTTGCGCCCACGCAATAAAATTGTACCACTTCCGCCAGATTGTCCATTTGAAGTTTGTATGTCAATTCCGGCAGCTTGACCTCTCAATATTTGTTCAATAGAAGCTGTAGGTATATTAATTGATCGTCCATTAATGGTAACAATAGATGAGGTAATATTGGAACGACGTTCAGTTCCATATGCAACAATAACAACTTCACCTAATGCATTGTTACTTTCCAACGAAACGTTTATGTTATTTTTGGAACCAACACGTATTTCTTCAGAATTAAAACCTATATAACTTACAACTAATATTTCTTCAGGTTTTACGTTTATTGAAAACAATCCGTCAAAGTCAGTTGTAATTCCTATTTCAGTTCCTTTAATTAAAACAGTTGCACCAGGTAATGGCAAACCTGTATCATCAGAAACATACCCAGTAATATTTCCAGTTGCGTTTTTTCTCTGTTCTTTTTTTTCTTGTAAACGTTTTAGATATAAGTTGTTTTTATATGTTGAGTTTTTAAAGTCTAATCCAAACCAATCAAATTGTAATTGAGGCCCAAAATTTGGCTTATTCAGATATACATTTTTGTTGTAAAGAATGCGTGATTTTGATGTTGTAAAGTTTGATGTTTTAAACCTTGGCGTACTGTAGTAATTATAATTGATAGAACTCATATTTGGATTCCATACATGTGTGGTAAATTGATCTAATGACTCATCATACATTGAAGCCAATACTTCCGTAGGATTCGCTTTTTTCTCTAAATCAAGAATGTTAAATCGCCAAGTTTCCTTTTGTCCAGGCATTAATTTATTTCGAAAACTTAGTGTTTCAATATTTAGAAACTTATTCTCTGAAAAGAGTTGTAGATTAAATTTTCGTTCATAAAAGCTATTGAATTTTGTGTATTGTAAACGAATTGTAACTTCATCTTTATATGTAGGTTTGATAGGAATTTGAACAATTTTAGAACCTTTATCTATCTTGAAATTTTTAGCGTACACCAAACCTTCTTGATAAAACATGTGTACATTCACAGGCAATGTATCATTTTTAATTGCTGTTGCAATTTTTAAAGCGATATAACCATCTTTGGCAAATGCACTGTTAAGAATTGTGTAGTCAAAAATTTCATTATCAGGCAAATAACGATCTTCTATATCAGTTAGTGTAATTATTTTTTTGACATGTATGGAATCTTTTTGTTCGTTAATTCCGTAACTTTCAATTGCATATTTTCCAGATTTCCAAGTGTCTACATCTACCGAAATCGATTTGTCATTCGTGGTATTAAACGCCAACTGTGCAACTTGCGTTCCTTTTTCCCAATGACGTTCCGATTCACTTTTTTCATATTGTTCATGTGGAAATTGTGTAATAAATGCTGCTTTCGGAATTAATTGTGTTGTTGGTAAAGACCAAGGACGTTCGCGTAAAACACGATCAGGACTTTTGAGTTTGTATATTTTTATATCGCCAGAAGCTAAGACAGGAACATTGTTTACATCGTTCGCATTTATTCCAATAACTAGTGGAGATTTCAAATCTTGTGTTGTGGGGACAACTAAATAAAAATTGAAATTATCCTCACTTACTTGAATGGTTTTTTGTGCCGTTTGCGTTTCACCATTTATATCAATAATGTCAATATCTATCGTATATGTGTAAGATTTAATGTCAGCTTTTGCAATGCTATCATTTTCTAAAGCGACAAATGGAATGGTAAATTTACCCGTTTTGTCCGTTTTGGTCGTTGCAGTTAGTAGTTCATAATTACTACTATAATAGCCATATGTTTCTCTTTTGTTATATAGAATATTTGTTTGCCGTTTTACTTTATATTTTACAATTGCATCCGAAACATAACTTCCCAACAGTGCTTTTGCCGTTCCTTTGATATGAATAGAATCATTAAATGTAACATGATCTTCAAACTTATCTAGGACAACTTCAAAACGCGGACGTTTGTATTCTTCTACTCTAAATTCGTGTTGATGAGATTCAAAATCTACAAAATCCCAAAACGGATGTTCATCTTCTTCGAAATCAATATCTTCATCAATTTCTATAGAATATTCGCCTGTAGGTGCATTTTTTGGCAAACGAAAAGAACCGCTAAACGTACCAAACTCGTTTGTTTTTAGGCGAAATTCTTTCATCTCATCATAATCGGCTTCAATAATAACGGAACAATACACATTTGGCACCACGGAACTTTTGCCATTTTTTTGTTGTAGCAAAATTCCTTTGAAATAAATAGTTTGTCCTGGTCTGTAAATACTTCTATCCATAAACACAAACGGACGCGCTTTCCATTCGGTTGCTTCTTCTCCTACTTCTTTTTTATTATTGATACCTAACGATGTATTTTTCGTGTATAATGTATCGTTTTGATACGTTACATATTCTGTAATCTTGCGTTTTCCTTCACGTTTACGAATGATAGCATTTCCAATATAATCTGTGTGTAAATGCTGATTAATGATTTTTTTATCATCAAAAACAGTAATTTTTGCATTATGAATCGGAATTCCTGTATCTCTATTTACAACCGTATACATAATATCTGAATTGAGCGTAGTTGTAAATATCGCAAGATTTGTTTTTTTAACTTCTGAGTATACAAATACTTTTGAATCAGCGGAATCTTCATTTTTATCAGATAGTGTGATGAGATAGTTTCCTGTAGGAAGTTTTGGAACACTAATTTCAAAATCATGGGCATAAAAATCTTGAGGAATTTTATGCACGTAGTTTTTTGTTAAAACGGGTTTGTGTGTTAACGCATAGCTAGCTATAATTGAATCATGATCTTTATGTTTTGCAGTATATAAAAATCTATTTGGTACACGATATGCTTTCAAAAAAAGGGTGTCAATATTCCTGAAAGATACACTGGCAAGCGAAGGTCTGTTAGGAATACTATGCGCTTCCATTTGTAAACGAATACTACTTTTTTCAATATCTTTTTGTAATAATTCACACTTCAAAGCGCCTTCCGAATTAGGATACTTATCCAGTACTTCTTGTGTAAGTTTGTGGGCTTTTACTCTAAATTCCTTATAATTTGGATACATTTCATGTGAAATTCCGGATGAAATTGATAGATATGAATTTGCAATGTCATACTGAATTAAAGCAGCTTGTGTATGTTCCTGATAACGGTTTGCTAATTTTTTCAACGCTTTTAAATATAGCGGAAGCAAAGGAGTTTTAGATTTCCATATTGCAAACTCTAAGCGTTTTAATACAACTGGAATATATGCTTCTGTAGAATTTTGATGTAATTTTTCAAGCTTTTGAAAAAGTTGCAATGCACTTACTACGCTAATTTCATTTGAAGACGTTGCCACAAAATTATATGTCAAAAAAGAAGCATCTACAGTAAAAAGAATATCTTTATTTATTTTATCATATTGATTTGCACTAAGTGAAGAAACCTTACCATCATAAAAGTCTAAGGCAGTATGTGCTAAAATATCATACAATGTTGGGCGCTGTTCTTTTTTGGAAGCTGTTCCTTTTAAAAATGCAGTATAATTTGTTGAAGGAAGCTGTTGTAATGCAGTTTCTTTTTGAATAGAATGTTGAAAATGTTGATGAATTTTAGCAATAAACATCTTGGCGTCCCAAACCCGATAATCACTTGGAAGACTATCATTTTCAATAGCAGAACGCGCGCGAATTTTATATTGGTGTTTCTTAAAATACTGAAACAAAAAGTTCGCATATATATTTTCAAGAATAGCATTCGTAGGAAACGATTGTTGTTGCAGTGCTACTTCCAAACGTTCAAAAACCAAACGTTCGGCTTCTTCATCGAGCAATAGCGAAAACTTCGAACTGTAAATAAAACTCTTTACAATTTGTGCTGTATTCTGTTCTTTTTCAGCTTTAGTATAAATTTTTTGGACAATCTTATTCGCAGCTTTTGCTTTGCCTTCCAATTCCAAACGTTCTACTTTTTTCCACTTTTTTTCATAATTATATTGCGCAACGCTTATTTGAAAACATAAAAATGTAAAAATGCCAACCAAGTAAAGATTTTTCATAATTTTTAGTGCTAGTTTATGAAGCAAAGAACCAAAAACGTATACTTAACTACAACAAGCAATTAGGCAACGTACATTTTCAATTAGGTAACATACGAATTGAAACAGTTCATCGTTTTAAAAATATCAAAAGCTATTTTCTTTTCAGTATCTTAGTTTCCAATCAAATTATATGAAAAAAAAGATTTTATATTTTCTGTGTAGTTGTTTCGCTTTCGCGAATGTACATGCACAAGTATTTCCCAAGCCTAGTTTGTCTTCACCCGAAAAAACATTCTATACATATTTAGACAATGAAAACATTTCAAATCCTGAAAACTACACGGGAAATGTAAAGAAAGTGATTCGTACATTTAAAGAATATGAATATGGTTTAGATGTGTTAACGCTGGAAAAAACGTCGATGTTTGTCAATAGAGAAGGGAAATTTCATAAAACGGTCGTTCGAACATATTCATTTGGAATTGAAGATTCTAAAACCGAAACAAATCATTTAGAAGTTCCAAAAGCTACAATTAAAACAAACGGAAATAAAACTCTGAAAATCATCAAAAGTGAACTAAACGCAGATTTAGGATACGAATATGAAGAAAAAGGTGATGACACGTATGTGTATGAAAATGATCGTTTGATGGCGTTTTTCAACAATAATGATAGCATTTCATATGTGTATGATGCAAAAGATCGATTGGTAGAAATTAAAATGTTTGAAAGTTTACTTTTGGAAGAATACAATGACGAAGATGAAGCTACCACACTTTGGCGAAGCGAGTTTGAAGACAAGTTTTTACAGCGAATCACCTATGAAAATGGACGTGTTAAAAGTAAAATTATGTATGATAAATTTGGCGAAGTCATTGATATTTATAAAACAACATACACATATTCGAAAGTTAATTTGTTACAAAAATTTGAAACGATTTACCAACGTTATTTATATGATTATTACGATTCATCTATTGTGATTGACAAGCAAAAATATTCAGATTTCCCCAAAGTAGGCGAAACAGATAGTATACAAACGGGAACATTTCAATATTCCAAAACAAACAAAATCAATGCATATGCCGTCGTAAATGGAGATGAAAAAGAAAGTTATACAATTGTATTTGATGAAAATGATCGATTACATTTAGTAAACGGAATTTTGCAGTTTTATGGTAATGGTCAATTACAAAAACTAGAAGTTGAATACGAATATTTGTATGATGAAAAAGGAAATCCTAAAAGTATACGATCGTATTATTATAATGGTGGAGAAAAAATGATTCATAAAGAAACTACTTTTGAAATAGAATACTATTAACATAAAAACCAAAAAGAGCCGAAATGTCACATTTCGGCTCTTTCTGATAAGTAAAAAACAACATACTATTTTTTACTCTTCTTAGCAGACTTTTTTGCTTTCTTAGCAGTAGTCTTAGGTGTTTTGTTTGCTTTTTTCGGTTTCTTTTTTCCAGAACCTTTTTTCGTGTCAGCTTTCTTAGCCTTTTTCTTTGCAGCTACTTTTTTAGCTTTCTTCTTCGCTATTTTTTTAGCAATTGCTTTTTTAGATTCTGACTTTTTTACTTTTTTCTTCGACGCTTTCTTCTTTGCGTCAGACTTTTTATTTTTACTCATGTATACTATTTTATATAACCAAACGGTATGTTTGATCGCTTTATTTTAGATGCTTCAAAGTTAAGTAAATGTTATGTAAATGTTAGTTAAAAGTTATCTAAATAATAATATTGAAGTTTTTTTATATTTTCATACTAGTAAATAGTAGCTGTTTCCTGCTAAAAAATACATGTCCAGTTTTCGGTTGCTGTCCAAATATAAACATATGTTCTTTGTGTAAAATAATACAAAAATGGCGTTTAAAAAATTGTACAATCAAGAAGAACCGTTATTAATTTACAATGTTTGGGATGTGCCAAGCGTAAAAGTTGCAGAAAAACTAAACGCGAAAGCTATCGGAACGTCAAGCGCAGCAATTGCAGCATTGCTAGGATATAATGACGGTGAAGAGCTGAGTTTTGCTGAACTAGAATACATCGTAAAACGAATTGCTTTAAACACAAAACTCCCACTGTCTGTAGATTTAGAAGCTGGTTACAGTCGTAATCCAACAGAAATCGTACAACATATTAAAAAACTGTATAATTTGGGCGTTGTCGGAATTAACATAGAAGACAGTATTGTTATAGCTGGAAAACGGCAGTTGTTAGATTCTGTACTATTTGCAAAAACACTTTCAGAAATCACAACACAACTTCAAAAAGAAAATATACACATTTTTATAAATGTACGTACAGATACTTTTTTACTAAATGTTGCCAATGTTGTGTTGGAAGAAACAAAAACGCGAATGCAACAGTATGAAAAAGCTGGTGCTTCAGGAATATTTATACCTTGTTTAGAAAAAGAAATTGATATAAAACAACTAACAGAAGCTACAAGATTGCCAATAAATGTGATGTGTATGCCAAAACTTTCAAATTTTAATATCTTGACGCAACTTGGTGTAAAACGGATTAGCATGGGAAATTTTCTATTTGGAAACATGTACAATCACTATGAAGAAATGGTCAATAAAATCGTGAAGCAACAATCATTCAATTCTATATTTTAAGATGTTAATTACCGAAACAAAACAAATACAGGAATACTATCAGGCGCTTATAGAACGAAAAGAAAACTTCGTCGGAATCTTTTTTGTTGGAGTAAAAACAACGTCTATATTCTGTATTGCAACTTGCAGAGCGAGAAAACCAAAACTTCAAAATGTAGAATTTTACACAACTTTTAAAGAAGCGTTAGACAATGGATATCGTCCGTGTAAAATATGCAAACCTACCGAAAATGCTAACGAAACGCCTGAAGAAATAGAAACGGCGATTCAACTCGTCAAAGAAAATCCGAAAGAAAAAATAACAGACTTTCAACTTCGTGAGCGTGAAATAAGTCCAGAAAAACTACGAAGATGGTTTAAGAAAAACTACGGAATGACGTTTCAAGCATATCAACGAATGTATCGAATTAACAATGCATTTATTGAATTGAAAAAAGGTAAAAATACAACACATACGGCATTTGATACAGGATACGAATCGTTAAGCGGATTTGGTTACACGTATAAAAAACTCATTGGGAAATCGCCGCAGAAAAGCATCAATAACACAATCATTCTTATTCATCGGTTTACAACACCTTTAGGACCAATGTTTGTATGTGCAACGGACAACGGAATTTGTTTGTTAGAATTTGTAGATAGAGAAATGCTTGAAACAGAATTCAAAGATTTGCAACGCTTACTAAAAGCAAACATTATTATTGGTGAAAACGAACACATTCAACACGTCAAAACAGAGTTGACTGAGTATTTTGAAGGAACACGAACACAGTTCAATATTAAATTAGAAACACCTGGCACCGATTTTCAAAATCAAGTTTGGAAAGCATTACAAACCATTGATTATGGAATGACAACTTCGTATCAAAATCAAGCACAAAAAATAAACAATCCAAAAGCAGTCCGAGCTGTCGCAAAGGCAAATGGTTGCAACCGAATTGCGATTATCATTCCATGTCATAGAGTTATTGGGAAAAATGGAAACCTTACAGGCTATAGTGGCGGAATTGAGCGAAAGCGTTGGTTATTGGAACATGAGCAGAAGCATGTAAGTCAATTATAAAAAATGAAAAGCTATCTAAAAAGTCAATACTAATGTCATTACAAGAAATTTTTTATTTCGAAGTAGCCTGTAAATCAATAACTTAAATTTTACAGATTGCTTCATTTCATTCGCAATGACATTTTTTAGATAGCTTCTTGTTCTCTATAAAAATTGAATTTATTCTAATTCCCATTGAAGTTTTGCTTGTCCGCTAAGAACTTTATACTGTAACTGTAAAGTGTTAGCTTCTATAAGAACTGGTGTTTGTCCTGGGTGCAAAGGAATTGAGGGCTGTTGTCCGTTAACACCATAAAATGCTTGCGTGTCTCCTTGTGGTTCAAAAGTAACGATAACTTGTGAAGGGTATTTACTAGGTCTTACTTGTGCTGTACCATTTGTTCCTGGATCTAAAATTAAAGTTGAAATAGTCATAATAAATTGTTTTTAAAAATGATTAATAGATATGGTTTGTTTGATATGGTAAAATTGTGCATTTATTAAATCTTGCGTAAGCGTAATTTCTCTCAAAATTGAATTCGGGTATATTATGCGTATTTACAGGTAATTTTACTTGGTAAGGAAAGAATGGTCAATAAAAAAGTAGTTATTAGTCACAGTATTCACTGTCACTTCGAGTGATTTTTAAAATGTGCTATATTGAGTTGAGTCGAAATGAAAAGAAGAAAATTGTATCGAGAAGCATGTGTAACTTCTAAGTAGCTCTCGATGCAAATCTATTTCGGAAATCCACTCAATCTGACAAAGTGAGTTGTTTTTGAATAACGAATAACGAATAACGAAATTAAAAATGTAAAAGTGTTTCTTTCTAACAATTAATCCAATTAATCCACTTTCACGCGAACACCTTCACTATGACTGCTAAATTCTGGCGCGTACATACTTTGAATGGTCGTAATTCCGTTAGAAAATTCTCCCGTATTATTCACCCGTAAATCGTATTCAAACACAAAAACACCTTTCGGTAAATAGTCAAAAAAGAAATTTGTACTTGCATCTTTTGTACTTTCATAATAGCCCAAACCATCTTGCCATTTGTAGTGCGATAACACATTGATGGGTTCTAAACCAGCCGCACGCATATCTTTCATATGCACAAATTCCATAACTCTGTCGTTGCGTAATTCAATTCGAACACGAACCAAATCGCCAACTTCTAATTTTGTGTTTTCGTCAATTGCCGTGATCACTTCTCCAGCATCTCCATACGTACGTTTGAACAATTTCTTTTTCAATTTCAATGAAGTTTCTGCCGTTGTAATTTTGTCTAAATCTTCAAAATATTGCCAGTACAATCCGCCCCAAGCGATTCCGTCACCTTTTTTCGTTAACGTAACTTTTGCCATTTCTGGAGTTACTTCATTTCCGTTCCAAGACGTTTTAAAATAACCTGTGCCAGCTTCTACTTTTACATTCTCTAAAGTAGTTGGCGAAATTGTTTGATTTCCAATCGTAACATCCACCATATCTGTCACCGAAAGCCAATCGCTTCCTTGTAATAACAGCGCGTATACAGCGTCCGAAGTTGCTTTGGTTGTTGACCAACGATTGGTTTGTTTATTCTTCAATAACCAAATCTTTAAATTATCAATTGTAGCAACATCACTTGACATTTCTGAAAACACTTCAATCATCAACGCCTGCGTTTCAATTGGCGCCTGATACCAATACCAAGAAGCCGTATTTGCTTTCCAGTACATGCCCAATTCGTCACTTGTAATGCTGTTTTCTTCTAACGAACGTAGAATAGTTTTTGCCGTTTTCGGATTATCCATTCGGTGCGAAACCAATGCCATTAATCCTTTTGCATATAAACTTCTTTTTAACCAATATTTGGTGATTTGCCCTTTGTAATAATCTGAAATGTCTAATACTTCTTTCGATTTTTCAAATTGAGGAAAGAAACTTCGCATGTATAAATAATGCAGTTGCGAATATGATAAATGATCTTTAGAAAGGTCTTCTTTTTTATTGTATTTACGAATGTCTTCATACTCTTTTACAAACTCCGTATCTAAATATGTGATGGCTTTTTCAATAATTGATGACGTTTTGTTTGAAGCATAAATATCTACGCCAAGTTTGTCTAAATGTCCATAACCTGCAATAATGTGTTGTGTGATGAATCGGTTGGCACGTCCGCCTTTAAACCAAGGAAAACCACCTGACGCATACTGCATTTGTTCTAGCTTATTACTAATATTTGATTGTTCATTTTTCATTCGATTTAGATCGAATAATAACGCAATTCGTTTCTTTTGTTCACTTTCTGATTGTGCATCACGAACCCAAGGTGTTTCTTGAATTAACAACGATTTCAATTCTTGATTCTTCTCTAAATTACTCAACAACGCATCCGAAGATTTCCATTGATTGAATACTGCTTGAATTCTTGGATTGCTATTTGCAATATGACTTGCCAATGCATTTGCATAGTAACGCGAGAATGTTTGTTCTGCACATTCATACGGATATTCCATCAAATATGGTAACGCTTGTACGGCATACCAAGCCGGATTGGAAGTTACTTCCAAACTCAGTTTGTGATGTTGTAACGTGCTTGAATTATTTGTAGCAAGTTTATCCAATGTAAATGTTTTTGTTTCGTTAGAACGAATCCACATTGGAAGCGTTTCTGTCACTAACATTCTATTTGATAATACGGGTAATGCACCTTGTTCTCCGTCGCTGAATGCGCCTGCTTTTGCAGTAATGGTATATTGAACTGCCTGAATATTTTCCGGAATATATAATGTCCAAGAAACTTGTGTATTGCCTTCCGCATCAACCGTAAATGATTGTTTTGGGTTTCCTAATCGTGGAAATAAAGCAGGATTGATATCATTTCCATTAATCGGATTTGTCAGTTGCAACATGGCTTCTCCATTCAGTGTTTTTTCTGAAAGATTTGATATTTTACTACTAATTACAATTTTATCACCTTCACGTAAAAAACGCGGTACATTAGGTAATACCATGAGTTCTTTTTGTGTAACCGTAGTTAAAGTTTTCGTTGCCGAATGTAACTCTTTCGTGTGTGCTAACAATTGCAATTTCCACTTGGTTAATGCTTCGGGAGTTGTAAAACTAAACGAAACATTTCCGTCAGCATCTGTTTGTAATTGTGGAAAGAAAAATGCAGTTTCTTGCAGATTTTTACGCGGAACAATAGTTGTAGCTTCGTCCTTTTTAGCTGCGGATGCACTTGGAGGTGGTACGCTATCAGCAGTAATTGTTGACACTTCTGTCATAGCGAACGAAACTTCTTCTTCCACCATTTCAGCATCATTGACAACTTCAATTCCACTGCTTGCATTTTGCATGTTGTATGATACTCTTTGACTTGCTCTTAATACATTTTTTGATTTAAAGTAACCTTTGTAAATATACATGCGAAAGCCAAACCAATTTAGTTTGTCATACGATTGCGTATTGTAATATTGAGATTTATAATCATGATAGCGTGTAAATCCGGAAGTACCAAAACTTTGCGAACCATTGATGGCTACCGAACTGTAATATGTTGGTTGCGATAAAGGTGAAAATTGCCATTGATGCGATTTAAATTCATCCAACGAAGCATCATACATACTTGTTAATAATTCGGATGCTACTTTTTCGCCTTTTGGACCTTTGATACGAAAACTCCAAGTTTCTTGTTGTCCAGGTTTTAACTTATCTCTAAATGTTGTTGTTTCAATTTGCAATTCTGATGGTAGATACGCTACTAAAACACGAACTTGTTTTTCTACAATACTATTAAAAATAGTTGTTGTACAGTGAATTATAAAACCACCTTCATCCGTTTTTAAGACAGGAATTTCTAGTTGTTGCTTTCCATCTTTTAAAGAAATAACATATGTATTAATAATTTCATGACCTTTTTCAATATCAACCGTTACGTTTATATTTTTTGTAGCAGAAGCGATAGTAACGAGTACAGTTTCGTTTGGTGTATACGATGTTTTATCAACAGAAACATCCAATAGTTTTTGATCTGCCGTACTCTCATCGTTGTCATTCCAGACATCAGTATATGTAATGTCTTTAATTTCCATGCCATTGGCATCTTTCGTTTTTAGCTCAATGATATATTTTCCAGATTCCCAACGTTTTATTCTGCCGAGTTCAATGTTGGAAGCAGTTTCAGTATCAAACGATTTATTAAATACTTCTTTCCCTTTTTTCCATTGTTTATAATCTAATTCTTCACGCGAATAAGCATCATGCGGAAATTGTGTTTTAAATTCACTTTCAGAAAGCATTTTATAATCTGGAACTGCCCAAGGACGTTTTCGCAACACGCGATCTGGCACTTGTAATTTGTGAATGGTTATAGTTCCTTTTGCAACAACTTTTTCACCATTTAAATTTTTAGTCAGTACTTCAAGCGTATGATCTTTTTTGGAAGCATCTAACTTTTTGTCAATATTAATAGTGGCAGTTAGCGTATGATATCCAACATGAATAGTTGTTGTTGTACTTCTGGTTTCTCCATTAATATCTGTAATATCGGCAGAAACTTCATAATCAAAAACGGGCAATAATGTTTTGTCTGCTTTGAGATCGGGAATTGCTTTAAACGAAATTTCAAAGTTACCCGAAGCATCTGTTGTTGTTTCTCCTGTCGTAATTTGTTGCGCCGCAGTTTGTATATATGGACGTCTCCAAAAGGCCCAAATAGGATAACGTGGCGTGCGTTTTACCGTATAACTTACTTTTGCATCAGAAATGTTACTACCTGCAAACGCTTTTGCATTTCCTTTGGCAATTACATCATCATTTATACTATAGCTTTCCTTTACAGGAAGAAAATTGGCTTCAAATTTTGGACGTTTGTACTCTTCTACAGAAAAGTTGGTTCTTCCAACATTCCCAAATCCTTCTATGGTTGCTTGTAACGAAAAATTTCCAGTAAGTCCTGAATTTGGGATGATAAATTCACCTTTGATTGAACCATATTCATTGGTTACAAAAGTTTGCTCGGTAACTTCTTGATTATTTGCATCACGTAACGTAACTGTAACTTTTTGATTTTTAAATACGATCGATTTTGCATTCTCAGTTTTTACTGAAATACCTTTAAAATAGAGCGTTTGCGAAGGTCTGTAAATGCTTCTATCTGTAAAGAAAAATAGATTTACTTTCGGATCAGTATTTGCGCTTCTTCTACTTTTGTATATATAATATTGCCCAAAATAGGCAGTTTCGGTATCATTTTTTATATGAATGTGTACATTTCGTAAACTATAAGCATTATCAAACACAACACTTCCTGTAGCATCAGTTGTCATTGTTTTTGTGAGTTCATCTTTGGAACTTCTTTCAGAATATTTGAAATCCATTTTTTGATTTACAATCGGTTTTCCTGTATTTCTATCCATTAACTGGAAGATGGAATTCTTTGTCGTGTTTTTATGAACTAACGCCATATTTGTCACTTGAACCGTACCAAATGCAAACATATCTTTTTGTAAATCAGAAGTTTTGGATGCCATTATTACATGATAACCGTTTGGAAGTTTTGGTACAGTAACTTCTGTAGTATGGGATTGATAATCGTTTTCCGTTGGCAATTGTACATTCCACTGTTGTTGTGTTGTGAGTTTTTGTAGAAATGCAAACCGATCTTCTTTGTTATATAACTTTGAAAGTTGATGGTATTGCGCTAACGAAATTGTACTTGTAGAAAAATATAAACGATCTGTATTTTTATAGGTAATTAATAATTTTGAAGCTTGGTCGATAGGTAAATAATTTTCTGTAAGAATGCTAAAGATCGGTTGTTCAATGCCATGCTTTATGATTTTACATTTTTTTCCAGCAACACTTTTTGGAAATTTTGCAATGACAGCATCACACAATTCTATTGCTTTTTTGTAACTCCATTGATATTCTGGTTTGCTAATAGAATTGTATAACGAAGCTTGTCGTTGGTATAAAACAGCGGTTTCGGCATCGTACATTCCTGAATATGGATGTGAACTATAGGTTGTTTTTTCATTCTGAAACGCTTCAATAAGTTTTTCAGTTTTATTGTCAAATGTAGCTTTTTGTTTTACATAATATAAACGTTCAATGTTTACATTAATTAACGCTTCTGGTGTTTTATCTTTTAAGTGAAAACGAATTAAGTCTTGATAAACTTTTAGAGCTTTTGCTTCCAAAGAAAGTGTATCTTGTGTTGTTAAATCTATGTCGGCAAAAAGC
This sequence comes from Kordia sp., assembly GCF_965283645.1. GTDB lineage: Bacteria > Bacteroidota > Bacteroidia > Flavobacteriales > Flavobacteriaceae > Kordia. Next base: position 4,344,723 of record NZ_CBDIPG010000001.1, read on the forward strand.
GTTGCATCACACAAATATTCTGGATTATCTATTGCAAATGCATACGAAGGTCTTGTTAAGTTATTTTCATCCGATTTATAAAAAATCAATGCGTTGTGCGCTAGGAAATCATACAGTGTTGGACGGTAAATTCTAGAATCTTTCTCTCGTATAATAATTTCGTCATACATTTTCAAATCTAGTTTTTGCAACTGATCTGTATTTGTAAGCGACGCATCGAAATGTGTAAATATTTCTTTAAAAAGTGTATTTAAATCCCAGGTTCTAAAATCGGTTGCATCTATTTTTTCTGAGGTTTCTGTTCGTTGATGAAATGTATATCTATTATTAGCATAATATTGCCAATACATACTTCCCAAGATGTTTTGTAAAATGTTTTTTGCGGGAAATTGTTGTGTACCTATTGCGGCTTTCAACTCATTAATAATTGTCAACTGTGCATCTTCTTCCAAAATCAATTGATACTTTGCTTTGTGTAAAAATGTTTTAATGATTTGTGGATTGTTTTGATCGTTTTTGGCACGCTTGGAAATTTCCGAAACTTTCTCAAATGCAGATTTAGTCAAGCCTTTCTTCTCAAAAGTTGCTACTTCTTTCCATAAGTCGGAATAACTTTGTTGGGCATTTGAAAATTGACTAAATAATACAATCATAAATATGGTAAGGATGTTTTTCATTCTGTTAAAATTTGATCACACATAGAACGCGATTTGTAACTACATTGGCATAAACCAAGTTGGTATCTTTTACGTATGTAAAGTAAGAATTTTAAAAACAATACGTTCTAACTATGAATTATTATTTTGTAAATAACAAAGAGCATTCCAAAAATAGATTTATAGCAATAATGAATGTGAAGTGTAATGGCAAAGAGTTGTTTGGCTGAGATTTACTTTCTAGAATAGAAAAAATATGTATATAAACAGATGAAATCTTATCTTTGGAACAATAGCTGCTATTAGTAAAAAAACTAAAATTTATGCGCGTGAAATACTATTTTCTACTTTTTGTATGCACTCCAATGTTTTTGTGGAGTCAAACACCTTCCGAAACGGTAACCGATTTATTTGCAAAGAAACAATACAATAAAGCAATTACGGTGATAGAATCGGAATTGGATAAATCGCCAAATAATAAGCAGTTTATCGAGTTTTTAGGTGATGCATACGGCTATCAAGAAAACTGGGACGAAGCCATTGATAACTACGAAAAGTTGGTAGAAATGGACGATTCCAATGCAAATTACCATTACAAATATGGTGGCGCAATGGGCATGAAAGCGTTGAATGTAAATAAATTTCGTGCGTTGGGTTTGATTGGTGACATTAAACGATCGTTTAAAAAAGCGGCGGAACTCGATCCAACTCATATAGATACACGTTGGGCATTGGTAGAATTGTACATGCAATTGCCAGGTATTGTTGGTGGAAGCAAACGAACTTCTATGAAATACGCCAACGAACTTCAAAATTTGTCAAAAGTAGATGGATATTTAGCGAAAGGCTATATTTATGAATACGATGACGAACCAGAATTGGCTGAGAAATATTATAAAATGGCGATTGAAATTGGTGGTTCATTAACATGTTATAAAAAGCTAACCGATTTATACGAAAAACAAAAACAACCCAAAAAAGCCATTGCAAATATTGAAAAAGCACATCAAAAACACCAACGAAATGCATTGCATTACCAAATTGGAAAAGTGGCGGCAGAGTACAACTTAGAACTCGAAAAAGGGGAGAAGTGCTTGTACATTTATATTGAAAACTACACGGCTAAAGATGGTGTTCCAAAATCGTGGGCATATTACCGTTTGGCACAAATATTCAAACACAAACGCAACAAACAAGAAGCACTAAAGTGGATTGATAAAGCGTTGGCTGAAAAAGAGTTGAAACCTTTTAAGAAGCAAAAGGCAGTTATTTTGGGGATGTGATATTGTATTCATTGAATTTTAATGAATTCGAGAATTTCATCCACCGTAGTACTTTTGACGTGCACTTTTATTCGATTACCATTTATTTCTAAAATTTCACAATAGATTTTCTTTCCAATAATTCCGCTTACATCTTTTTTATAATTTAGAATTTCACTGTAAGTCATTACATATTTACATTCAGATGTCCATTCAAGCGTAGTTTTTACTATGGTATTATCATCTGGATTTGTCTCAGTTTGTAATGAGTCAGTTCGAATAATTTTATCAAACATATTTTTATCTACATATCGAAATTCACCAGTTTTGAAATCAGCACATTTTTTTTCTTGAGCGTAATTACTGAAAGTGAAAAGTAACATTAATAGCGTAAGGAGGTTTTTCACAATATAGACTCTACGAAATATAGAATATTTCAAATTATTTTTTTAAAGATGTAGAAGTATTCTCAAATCTGCAATTTAATTATAGTGGAGTATTTTTTGCTCATATGATTCTACTCCATCATTGCTACAACTCTTGCAGGCGCCGCAGAAGCACCAACAATTTTTAACGGAAATACCGCAACTTTAAAGCCTGAATACGGAAGTGCGTCTAAGTTGACCAATTGTTCCATATGGCAATATTCTTTGCGTTGTCCGACCAAATGTGCTTCCCAAAATAATTCTGAATCTCCAGTTTCTTTGGCTTTTTTTAGCATATGTGGTAATGGCAAATCCCAGCCCCAAGAATCAATTCCCATAACTTTAATACCTTTGTCAATCAACCATTCGGTAGCTTCGGCGCTCATTCCTGTGCCAATCTTATGAAAGTCTTTTGTTCCGTTAAATTTGTCTCTTCCCGTTTTGATTAAGACAATCATTTTAGGTTCAATAGTTAACTTATTTTCTTCCAAAAACGTTGTAATATCTTCCACCGTAATCGCATCAAAATCAGCTTTGTGTTTCATGTCAATCACAATTCCTTGACCATAACACCAATCGAGTGGAACTTCATCAATTGTTTTTGCTTTTTCACCATTTACCGTTGGCGAATAATGCCAAGGCGCATCAATATGTGTGGTAGAATGCACGCCCATTTTCTGAATTGTATCATCTGCCCAACCTGTAAATCCTTTTGGAAATAATCTAAAAGGCAATCCCAATACGCGAATCAACCATTTGGCTTTCCGATGTGGTTTATGCTTGATTTTTACTTTCATAAACCAAGGATCGTTTTTGTTGTATTGAATCGGTTTGGATAAGTCGATGATTTTCATGGTAGAAAATGTTAGGTTAGTTTGTTTTTACTTTAATTCCCGAAAGTAAATAATCAGGATTGTCGGTTCCGAAAGTTAAAAATAAATACAGATAATTATTATGAAATATCGGAGAAATAAAACCACCTAAATGATCAGAAGCCCATTCGTATTCAGGATATTTATTGTGTATTGTCATCGGATTTACGATTAATGGACTGCGTTTGTCGTGAACCCATTCATCGTTTTCAAGCTTTAGCAAACCATATTCACGATTGAAAGACGTTAAATACTCAGATGGCAATTCTTCACTTCCTAGCAATATATATAGTTCTGAATTGAATGTTATATAACTTGCATCATCTACTTTTCCGTGTAAATATCCAGTTTCGTTTTTTGCTTGCTGAATTATTTTTGTAGAAAGAATTCCTTTGTTATTGTCAAATGCTTTTAAAATGTTTTTTGTGGTCATTTCATGTACTTCTGATGCAACAGCTCGTTTCGTTCTTTTGTGAAACAACACTCTAAATACACCATCGTGTTTTGTAATTGCTAACGGGAAACTGTTTTGCTGTTCATCATGCCATTCTGGAATATTGATTTCTTTTGGTGCTTGTACAATTTCAAGCTTTTTATTCAACAGCATATATGCAGATGTGTAGTTTCCGTTTGGTTGTTCTACCGCAAGTAATACTAAGAATGTACCATCTTTTAACGCTAACGGGTTTCCTGTGCTGAATACATTTCCTGTTGCCTTTGCAAACGGAATTTGATCTGTACTAAGTATTTTTTCATCGTGAAATGTCCAGTTTTCTAAATCAGAACTTGTTGCATAATAAATGGATCTTTTTTCATGCGCTCCAAAGACAACTGGTGTTAGTAATACATAGTCGTTTTTAGCTTTTTTGATGATGCCGCCAGATTGTATATAGTTGATATATTTGTCTTTTATATGTGTTGGATAAGTTTCAAATAGCGGTTTATTCTGTATGATTTCATAATTGATAAACGGATTGAAAAACTCCAACGTTTCGCCTTCATCCATGTTAAAGACTCCTGCATAGGTTTCGCCAAGCGTAATCCAACCAGAATTGACATCTACATTTTTTATTTCAACAATCGTAGACGCTTCTTCACTTTGCGTTATAAACCACGATTGATTGCCTGTTGCTTTAACCAATAACTTTTCAAGTTGTGTATAATTGGTTTTGATACGATTGTTAGTTTCATCAATTTCAACTACATAAATTGGATTTGCGCGTGCAATATTACTTTTCGTATCTGAAATTAAACAATTTTCAAAAATCGCATTCAAATCTTGCGCTTGAAGCGATATGCTTGAAATGAGATATAAAAACAGGATTAGTTTTTTCATAAAAATTTTTAGCAGCCGTTGATGCGCTTTAACAAATGTAGTGAAGATTATCTATACGGCGGACCAGAAACCCAGCCCACAATAGATTGTCGGACACCTTTCGTAATAGGAGTGATACGATGAATAATGAATGAAGGAAAAATAATGATCGTTCCTTTTTTTCGTGGTGCTTTTACTATTTTTTGGTTAATCATAAATTCCAAATCGCCACCTTCATATTCATCGGATTCCGAGAGTTGAATTGTCATACTTAGTTTTCGTGCCGAAATTTCTCCTGCGCCAAAATCTAAATGCCAATCAAAAAAATCGCCTTCTGAATAGCGTGTCAATTGTAATTCTTGATGAAAGCCTAGTAAATCGAACCAATAGCGTTCATTATTGCAATTAATGGCGAGTCCAGCTAATTTGTGATAAATCCAATCATTTTGTTGTGTGTTTTCAATAAACATGACAGAACTTTTTCGCAATTCGTCATCATATTGATTTTCTCCAGCTAGTGTTGCTTTAATCGTTTTATCATCATCCCAAAAGTTTAGAATCATATTCACTTCATGCGGAAGAAAAAGTCCTTCATAGGATACAAATTCTGCAAAGTTATGTTTAAGTGGAAGTCCAAAAGAATAGTTGATTGCCATATAAGTCACGTATTTTTATAAACAAACAATATAGTTAATTTAATGGAAAGTATGCATTGCAGAAATAATGATTATCAGTGAAGTTATAACGTGTAAATGACCTTAAACATGAAAATCCGCGGGAAAATAAAGATTTGTTGATCTGATACCAACAAGGTAGAAAAAGTATTTCTGCGTTTAAATTCGACATTAAACATATTAGAGACGGAAAATTCAAAATTCCATGGACTTTCATTTTTCTGATAACTTAATGCTGTGTTTCCGATATTGAAATCATTAGACTGATTCATAGTTTTGTTTACATAACGTTCGTGTTGATAATCAATATTAAATGTAAAGTTCTTTAAAAAATTAACATCAACAGTTCCCGAAATAATAGTATTTTCAAACGATGTATTAGTAATGGAATTGTATTCTGAAAAACGTTTGTCTATTCCTAATTGAAGATTTGGAAAATTCTTAAATTTTGTCTCTGCGTCAAATTTGAAAGCATAATTGTTAGAAGATGCTTTGATAAGTTCATTATTAATAGGTCTAAAATAAGTTGACAGCGAGACGTTTGATTTTAATGATAGTTTTATGGCTTTAAATCCCTTTCGTAAAGAACCTCCAAATTGCCAAAAGAGATCTTCATTTTCAAGTAAAAAAGGTGTTGAAATATAGTCAATACCTTGAATTTGAGTCGCATTTTTAATATTTCGATCACTTTTTCTAAAATTTACTGAGATTGTATATAATATATCTCGATACATACTGAATCTGTAAAAATTTAAATTGATATCGTGAAAGCGTTGGTTTTCCAGCGTATTATTTCCTCGGTATACACTGTTAAAATCCAATAGTGTTAACCGATTGGCAAGTTGCGAAATGGTTGGAAATCTTATTTTTTTACGATATTTTAATACCAATTTTTTAGAATTGCTAAAGTCTACATTTGCAGTTAATTCAGGTAAAAAAATATTTTTATTTCGAGAATTCTCTTCTTCAAATTGATCAATCTTCCATGCATAATTATGATAAATTAGTCCTGTTTTGATTGTGAATATATTTTTTTTGAATTTGTATTCAATACCAGAGAAAAAATCATTAAAAGTGAGTCGTGTTCTATTGTTAAAACCATTTGATGTAAAATTATTAATACTTTCATCTTCCAATCGTTGATATTCAAAAGTATTGTAGTGATCATGTGTAAAATTATTACCCAAACTAACATACAAATGATGGTTGGCACTAAGTATTTTATAATGTTTAATAATACTTTGTATGGATTGACTTTGCGTAGATTTATCGTTGTAAATATCAATTAAATCTTCGTTTACAATCGGAATTAATCCTGTGAGTAATGTTTGATTTGTATTCCAATTGAATTGAGGAGTACTTTGCTCATATTGATAGTTTATAAGTATGCTACTTACATTTTTTTTATTAAAACGCTTATGCCATTGAAGTTGTTCTTTAAATGCACTATTTATGTTTGTATACTTAGTATTAATTATTGCATTTCTAGCTGTTGATGTGGTTTGTGTATTACCATTTTGATTGTTATCTGATAGTTTTAGGAGCGATTCAGAAGAAAACTCCGTATCCTCATTGGGAACGTAAGATAAAGAGGCTTTTGCAATACCGAAGGTAATCGTATTTTGGGAATTTCTTTCTCTAAGTTCATTCAGATTATCATTTCCTATGTATTGATTTTGAAGAGATTCTTGAGTTTCAGTTTTAGAATTTGAAAAAATACCATAACTAGAAAACGAAAAATTGTCATTCAACTCTTTGTCTAGATTAAAAGCGCCAAATTGCTGCTTACTTTCTGTGTAATCACGATTGCGTAAAAAACGAGCAAAATCATTCGTATATAAAGAAAAATACGACTGTGAATCGGTTAACAATCTACTAACGCCACCTTCAAAATCTAAATAATCTTTTAACGTAAATGATTTTTCTCCAATATTATTTAAATCTCCAATGAAATTTACGGTGGTTTTAGGACTGTAATAATATAGTGTCGGGTGAATTGTATACCGATTGGTTATTCCAGTAGCGGTCTCTATTTCTCCAAAGAGGAACTTTTTTTTATCTTCTTTCAATTCAATATTCATAGCCATTTCATCACTATCTTCAAGACCTTTTAAAAATGCAACGTCCGAATAATTATCTAACACAACTACGGTTTCGACGGCATTGGCAGGAATATTATTTACAGCAAGTTTACTATTTCCTGTAAAGAAGAGTTTGCCTTCCACTAAGACTTTTGTTACTTTTTTACCTCTGACCAAAACGTTACCATCTTTATCAACCTCAACACCTGGAAGTTTTTTGAGTACATCTCTTAATTTTCGTTCTTTACCAGAAACAAATGAAGAAACGCTGTATGCAATTGTATCCTTCTTTATAACGATTGGTGGCGTATAGTTTAAAGTAACTTGTTCTAATTCCTCAGTATTGGGAATTAACATAAAGTTTTGAACATGATTCTTATTTTTTTTAAAAGAAATTTTTTTTGGTCTGTAGCCAAGATATGTGATCGTTATGGCATAATTTACCTCTTTTCTTAATATCAATCGATATCTTCCTTCTTCGTCAGATATAGCGTGGTTAAAACTTTCCTCAATTTCAGATTGGGCAATTATATTTGCAAAAGCAAGCGGTTTTCCTATAGAATCTTGTATTTTTCCTGATAGTGTAAGCGTTTGCGCATTTGAAGAATAAAGCACTGTGATTAGCAACAGTGCTGTTAAGATATATCTTTGAAACTTTATAGAAAGACTAGTTTTTCGACTCACATTCAATTAATGTCATGAAAGCAGTCTCAGAGGCAGTTTCTAAGTCAACTTCTTGATAAATTAATTCATCATATAAATTAAATGCCATTTCAGTGCAGTCAACTTCTTGAAACATCCCAGGAGGATCTATGAGTTTAATTTCTTCCGCTATAGCAAAATTCACAATACAAAATAGGGCAATTAAAGCAAGGGTGTTTTTTTTCATCACTATTTACTTTTTTCAAATTGTTTAGATTTATTTAAAACGATGGCGGCAAATTCTTCTTTTGCTATTTTTTTCCCTTTTATAGGACGTTTAATTTTGAGATTTAAGGACTTAAGAGTTATATCGGAAACGAAAAAAGTTAGTGGTCCTTCTTTAAGTTCTAATATTAAACCTGGTAAACCACCATAACCTTTTGGTCCGTATGGGACTGGAACTTGTAGAGTAAACCAAGCTGTAACTTTTCGGGGCTTAAATAAAAGTGGATTATCGGAATCTAAATAATAAGCTTTATAACAAGTGTATCCGTCTATTTTTTTCGTTTCATTGGTAATTTTCCAAGGTGTATCGTTAAAAATACTATTCACTAAAAATTCATTACCTAAAAAACTCTTTTCAACAAGTCGCGTATTTGTTTCTAAGTTGCAATAGTAAGTAGCTTTCCCAGCTCTAGTTTTTGTGTATTTTAGAAAAATTCTATCATTTCCATCAAGTTCTAAGGTTTTATCAAGGGAAAATAGTGCTTCTTTTTTAGTAAAGTTTAGAGTGAAAGACAAATACTTAGCATATTTGGGAAAACTCTCAATGATGCGTTTTGATACGTTATTTATATTTTTATTTGTTACATTAATTTCGTCGGTTTGTACTTTGTAGGTTACAACACCTGATGATTTCTGTGCTATGGCAAACTGTGAGGCCGTAAATATTAGTATGAGAAGATATTTTTTCATGTTTACTTAAATTTAAATTTAAAATTAATCAAGATCTTCCTCTAATTCTACGCAAAGCTCATATGTCCAAATAGCCATTTCAACACATTTTTCTCGGTCATGTCCTGTATCTTCAAAAACATGATATATATCAATTGCCATATTCCAACAGTCAGGATCAGCATATTCAGTTAATTTTTTTTTCGATTCTGAATGTGCAAATGTTATGCTACATAGCAATAAGCACATCGTTGAGAATAGTGTGAATGTTTTCATTGAATTAGTTTAAATATGATTTAACGTACTTTTTTTTAGGCTTTTCAGTTTACGCCTTTGCAACTATTTATAACAGATTCAAGATTTTTAATTGGGAAATAAACTATAATAGTTAAAAGTAATAAAAATTTGATTAATATAAAAATCCTACTTTATAGTCTGTTATTTTCAACAAAATAAAAAAGAATTTTTTTTAGTTCCTTGAGGTTTTCCGTAAATAGTACTATTTTTTAATATTTAATTTTTTCAATATGTAGATACATCACTCAAAAACAATCTCATCAATGTAAATAGTTTGCTGAAATCCAAAAATTTGAGTGAATACAACTTAAGTCGAGTCGTAATATAGTGAAGGTATATTTCTTCCATTTATGAGTAAGTTTGATTCCTTTAGATTTTTTGGAAGTATCAGGAAATTAAATATTTAGTAATTTTTAGGGGAGATAATTTATTTTATGATTATTTTTAGGGGAGTAATCATTTTAATTTTACTTCTTATGAATAAGATTTTGTTAGCGCTCATGATAGGGCTTTTTTCGAATGTCATATATGCACAAAGTTCCAATTCTGATATTAAAATTGGAACCATTTTTACGATTGGAAAGGTTGTAAATAATAGTTATGAATTTATTAATTTTCCCAAAGCCAATTTTATTGTAAAAAAAGGCGGTATTGCTAATTATACCAATGTTGTTGGCGAAAAGGTTGAAGTTACTTCTGTAAAAGAAAACAAAGACGGAAGCTTAATTGCAACGATTAAATTGACTTCTAAAAAGTTGTTTTTTAATAGTCACAAGTATGTAACCGTAGCGATTGATGAAGCTATCAAGGGAAAAGAGTTGGTAATGAATTAGAGGAGTTTGTTAGTTGAATCTTTCAGATTTGAGTTTACTATATACTTCCACATCATAATACACATTTTCTTTAATCCATTCGCCTTGGCGTTCAATACCTTCAAAAGTGAATCCTAATCTTTTCGGAACGTTGCTACTTGGAGCATTGCCAACGGCGCACTTAATTTCAACGCGATTGAAGCGTAGTTTGTTAAAAATAAAACTACACAGTTTTGTTACAGATTTGGTAATGATACCTTGTCCTTGGAAATCTTTCGAAAGCCAATAGCCAATTTCTGTTTTTTTGTTGAGCTTGTCCGTGTTTTTATTTCCTATGATGCCAATTAATATATCATCTTTTCGAATGGCGTATGTAAATTCTAGTTTTTGAATAGGTGTGTTGAGCACATTCGCTACAAATTGTTCACTGTCGGTTAGTTCTTTGGTAAAAGCGACAAAAGGCAACCATTTTCCTAAGTATATTCGTTGAGAATCTATGATATTAAAAATGGCTGGAGCGTCTGTAAGTTCCAGTTTTTTTAAAACAATAGTGTCATCAACTTTAATCATTAGTTTTAGATTTCTAACAAAAATAAGAGAAATAACTTAAAGATTACCTGCGCTTAATTCTTTCTTATACTTTCGAGCTTGAACCAAAAATCGTCCACCAACGATTAATCCAAAAAGTCCAAAATATGATATGCCGCCGTTAAGTAATCCCAATCCAAAAAACATAAAAGCAACAGCTAATACTATCATAGCTAAGATGACATTCATTTTTGCGTTTTTAAGCTTTTTGGCAATTCTTTTCTTTTTTTCTTGAATGTATTCAGAAGTTTTTCCATTCCAATAACATTTGACACAGCGTCCATTTTCAAATTTATGAAAACAGCGCGGATAGTTGTACAGTTTATGTGCGCAGTCAGGACAAAGATTCTTCATTTTAGAAGTAGCCGAAAAGTATTCACTTTTACATTCGATACATTTGTTAATTTCTTTATCCATTTAATGTTGCGTTCAGCTCATTCATTTTATCGTCCGTCATAGTTGCCATTTTTGACATTCCATTGATAAGTTCAAAAGTTAGACTTAATGCTACGGAAGAATTTATTGCAGTTTTCGTTTCAATAAGAATATGTGTGAGTGCATTTATGGCTATAGATAAAGATTGCGTATTGTTTTCTGAGGAGACATGTTTTTCAACATACTTTCTTGATTCATATCCAGCTCTTAAAGGAAATAAAAATGGTGCGTTGTCTTTTGGAACAGTTAGCGGTATATTTCCCCATTCTGCTGTGCCAACATATTGCGCATAATTTTCGAAAATTGCTATTACAGAAGGAAAAGATGCAATAGGAAACTTTGATTTAATTTTATCTCTAATCGTTCCAAAAATGCTTTCACTTGGTACATCACTCCAATTTTCAACAGCTACAGATCCAGCAAGTAACTCATTTATTTTGTCTGAAAAAATAGCCGAACCAGGTTCAAAATCATGTTTGTTTATATTATACTCGTCAGCAAGTACAATGCATCTTTCAGCTACTATTGTTGCACTAAGGCAGATAGCATCTTCAACGCGAACACCACTGTCATTTTTCACAATATTGTATACGTAGTTGACTAATTTTTCTGTTTGTTTTTTTTCTGTTGGTTTTGAACTTAGAAAATCGAAAAGCCCCATAGTTTAGTTGTAATGTTTTCTTAAATTTAATCTGTTTTCAATTTAGGAAAAGAAAATGATTTTAAAGATGGTTTAGTGCTTAAAAATTAAACAGCTGACTTCGTTTACATTTAATAAGAATGCTTTTATATCTACTAAAATAAAATTCCCAAAAACCAAAAAACCCTTTTATCTTTACACTTTAGAATTCTACAACTCATGCGAATACATTTTATAGCTATTGGTGGAAGCGCCATGCACAACTTAGCCTTGGCATTACATGCAAAAGGATATCAAATTACTGGAAGTGATGACGTTATTTTTGAACCGTCAAAAGGACGTTTGCAAGCAAAAGGATTGTTACCAGAAGCCTTTGGTTGGTTTCCTGAAAAAATTACTACAGATTTAGATGCAATTATTTTAGGAATGCACGCCAAACCTGATAATACTGAGTTGCTAAAAGCGCAAGAATTAGGCGTAACGATCTATTCGTATCCAGAATTTTTATACGAACAATCAAAATACAAAACGCGTGTGGTTATTGGCGGAAGTCATGGAAAAACAACTATTACATCAATGATTCTTCATGTATTAAACTATCATGATATTGCTGTAGATTATATGGTTGGTGCGCAATTAGAAGGTTTTGAAACGATGGTGCATCTTACAGAAGAAAACGATTTTATCATTTTAGAAGGCGATGAATATTTATCATCACCAATTGATCGTAGACCGAAATTTCATTTATATCAACCAAATATTGCCTTGTTAAGCGGAATTGCGTGGGATCATATCAACGTATTTCCAACGTATGAAAATTATGTAGAGCAGTTTCAAATCTTTGTAGATTCTATCACAAAAGGCGGAAGCATTAATTACAATGAAGAAGATGCTGAGGTAGTTCGTGTTGTGGAAGCTTCAGAAAATCCAATTCGCAAGCTAAGTTATAAAACACCAAATTACAGCATTGAAAACGGAGAAACTTTACTAGAAACGCCTGATGGTTTGATGCCAATTGAAATATTTGGAAAACACAACTTGAACAATCTGGCTGGTGCCAAATGGATTTGTCAACATATTGGCGTAGATGAAGAAGATTTCTATGAAGCAATTTCAACCTTTAAGGGCGCAAGCAAACGTTTGGAGAAAATTGCCGAACACAATTCTACAGTAGTTTATAAAGATTTTGCACATTCGCCAAGCAAAGTAAAGGCAACAACGCAAGCTGTAAAAGAACAATATGCAGATCGAACAGTTTTAGCATGTTTGGAATTACATACCTATAGTAGTTTAAATGCTGAATTTTTAAAAGAATACAAAGGTGCGTTAAATGCGGCAGACAAAGCAGTTGTTTTCTATTCGCCACATGCGGTTCAAATAAAGCAGTTGGAAGAAGTTTCAAAAACACAAATTGCGGAAGCTTTTGAGCGTGACGATTTAATTATTTACACAGATCCAACAGCATTTAAAGAATATTTATTTAGTCAGTCATTAAATGAAACTGCCTTATTATTAATGAGTTCTGGAAATTATGGCGGATTGGATTTTAAAGCATTTAAGCAACACATACACTAAAAACACAAAAATATACGTTACACATAATAAGAACCCACAAAAACAAACACACTATATCTCATCATTACTTTTTTAACAATCAATTTAAAAACTAGTATGAGAAAATCTTTTTTATTAGTGTGTGTAGCACTCTTTTGTATTTCCTGTTATGTTAATGACGACGATGTCAAATCTAAATGAATTCTATAAATTGTAAAGTTGTAAACTTTTAGTAGCACATACACTAAAGTATAAAATACTACGTTAAGGGAACATACTGAACCAATTAAACCCGAATTCTATCGTTTCATAATTACTTTTTACAACTATATAAATCGACTAATTATGAAAAAACCATTCGTGCTGGCATGTCTAGTATTTGCACTTATATGTGTATGCGTCTCATGCTCTAGTGACGACAATTCAATTCCTGAACCAGAAGAAAGTTTTTATGCGTTGCGCGTAGGAAACTCTTGGGTATACAAATATTACCGAAGAGAAAATATACTTTCTAGTGTCTTTAACGATACAGGCGTTATTGATTCTGTTACAATTGTTGATACAGAAATGATTAACGGGAATGAATTTTATAAATTTAGAATACGTACATCGGGTAATGAAACAAACGCTGCTTTATGTGCTCCAAATGGAGAACGGTTTGTGAATTTTCGTGACTCTCTAGGGTATCTTATTACAGATGTAGGTCAAGTTGAGTTTTCACGGGAAGATGATCAAGAATTTTTACTAAATGCAAATGAATTTTTACAATTGTGTACCGCTAGAGGAGAAGGTGTTGAAACAATTTCAACAGAAGCAGGAAGTTTTGATTGTGAATGGATGAAAGTGTATGCTAAAGAAATTCCAAGTTTAGAAGTGTTTCCGGCACTTGATAAAAATTACTACGCAGATGGAATAGGAAAAATACTTAATACCTGTTCTTTTGCAAGTCAAGATGTCCATGTAATGGAAAGACGTTTAGTATCCTATAATGTGCAATAGTTTAGTGTTATTACGTACTATTTGCCATATAGTACGTATCTAAAATGCCATTCAAAAGAGTCTGTTTGAAAAGTCGTCATTGCGAATAAAATGAAGCAATCTGTAAAATTTAAGTTATTGATTAATAGATTATTTCAAAATTAAGAATTTCTCGTAATGAAAGTAGTAGCTTTTTAGACAGTCTCTTTGTATATAGGTTTTAACCCTGTTTTCAGTTAGTTGTCATTCTGTCCTATAATTTAACAGCGAAGCGGTCTTTTATCTTTTTTTAAACACCAAATTGATTCAAATGATGGTCTAAATGTTTGTATTGCATTTTTCCCCATTGTTCATTGGTAAATTTTCCAAACATTGGATGCGGCGGAAATTCATCAGTATCTTTATATTGATGAAATTCTGAAACAAGATTGGACAATTTTGCTTTTTCAACGTCCACATCTTTGGCATCATTCACGATAAAATCTCGCACTGTTGGTAAATTTTTACTCCAAGCTTTATCATTATACATTAAAGGTTTATACAGTTTAAATAGCAATCGTTTCATAAAACCAGGTTTCTTGGCACTTAATGTCCGTTTTTCCATTGCAATTTCTAAAGGCATTTGGCAATGCGCAAACATTTGTCCTACGTTCATTTTCCCCCAAGACGGCATTGAATCTGTGGAAACTTTGTCAATTCTATTCAGAATTTCATCATGTGTAGTTATATCAAAAAGTGATTTCATAAAATATAAATTAAGAGTAAACTCGCATAAACGAGTTCAATATCTAAAAGTAAGGTAATCATTATAAAAAAGCGAAAAAAACGTTTAAAATTAACGCTTATATAATTTTTTTAACGCTCACGAAGTATTACTGGTTTTCTTGAAGTAAAACGAGTAGTTTTAAAAAAATATACTAAAAATGGAAGACAAACATTTGAAATCAATCAAATATTGGTCAGAAGATGATAGACCGCGTGAAAAGTTGGCACTCAAAGGAAAAACAGTACTAAGTGATGCTGAATTGCTTGCCATTTTAATTCGATTGGGAAGTAAAGATGAAAGTGCGGTATCGCTTTCCAAGCGTATTTTGGCTTCCGTAAGTGGAAATTTAAATGAACTCGCAAAACTGTCTGAAGATCAATTGAAAAAGTTTAAAGGAGTTGGACAGGTAAAAGCAATTACAATAATTGCAGCATTAGAATTGGGCAAACGAAGACAAATAGAAACCAAAGTTGAACTCAAAAAAATTAGTTCAAGTAGAATGGTTTTTGAAATCATGCATCCAATTATTGGAGAATTACCGCATGAAGAATTCTGGATTATCTATCTCAATAATTCAAATAAAATTTTAAAAAAAATACGACTCAGTAAAGGCGGAATTACAGGAACATTGGTAGACATTCGTTTGGTCTTAAAAACGGCGTTAGAAGTTGGTGCAGTTGCCGTTATTTTGGCACACAATCATCCATCAGGAACGTTGAAGCCAAGTGCGGCGGACAAAGCCATTACCAAAAAGTTAAGTTTAGGTGCAGAAAATATAGATATAAAAGTATTAGATCATCTAATTATCACAGAAAAAGAGTATTTTAGTTTCGCTGATGAAAACTTACTCTAAATGCTACTTGTATACACTCAAAAAATTACTCCAAGATTACGTTACACATTCAAGCATCTAATTACGCGTATACTAGGAATTCCTGTCGATTTTACAACAAAAATTGAAACGTTTATTGCGCACAATGAAGTGAAAATGTCGTACGCTAAGCAACCGCTTGGGGATGAATTTTTTATCCGTAGTCACGATTTATTATTTGAACAAGGCATTGGAGAAGTAGCATTTAAAGTATTGGAATGGGAAGATATTCCTTGCTTTTTTATGGCAGGTGAAAAAAGTACAATTCCATATGATATTTTTGCGGCAAGTTTTTATCTATTGAGCAGATATGAAGAATATTTACCATATGTAAAAGATGAACACGGACGCTATACTGCAAAAGAAAGTTTAGCGTTTAAGCACGATTTTCTAACCTTACCCGTAGTCGATATTTGGTGTCAGAAATTTAAAAAAATCTTAGAAGAAAAGTTCGAAATATTTAAAGATAATGAGTATGAACAACGTTCATTTTCATACATGCCTATTATCAATATTCCAATTGCATATGCGTACAAAAAACGTGGAATGATTAGAACATTTGGTGGTTATTTGACGGATATATTCCGATTGCGCTTTTCTCGATTTTTAGACCGATCTGCTGTGTTATTAAGCATGCGCGAAGATCCGTATGATAATTTTGAAGAATTCATCCAACTACATAAAGAATATAAAACGCAAGCACAGTATTTTTTTCAAATTGGCGATTATTCAACCCACGATCATAACATTTCTGTCTATAAAAATGTATTTGTCAGATTGATCAAAAATGTTTCAGATTACAGTAAAGTTGGGCTGTTAGCTTCGTACGATTCTTTTTCAGATATTGAAAAATTAAAGATTGAAAAAAAGCGGTTAAACAGTATTATCAATCGTCCAATGAAGCGTGCACGACAGCATTTTAATATGTTGAGTTTGCCAAAATTCTACAGAAATTTAATCGACTTAGAATTTACAGAAGATTATTCCATGGGCTATCATGATACACTCGGATTTAGAGCAGGAACTTGTAGCCCGTTTTACTTTTACGACATTGGCATGGAAATACAAACGCCGTTAAAAGTACATCCGTTTTGCATGGCATATTTAGGAAAAATAGACACGATGTTGCCAAATGATGAAATCATGCAAATGGCAACAGAAATACAAAAAGTTAATGGTACTTTTATGCCTTTATTTCACAATGTCGTACTGTCAGAAAACAATGCCGCATGGAAAGAATTGTATATCAGTTTATTAAAAGCGTACAGCAATGCATAACATCACAGATATTTTTTTTGATTTAGATCACACACTTTGGGATTTTGAGAAAAACTCAGCATTAACCTTTAAAAAAATCTTAGCAGAAAACAATATTCCTGTAGATATGGATCGTTTTTTAGACATATATGTGCCTATTAATTTAGAATATTGGCGTTTATTTCGTGAAGAAAAAATATCTAAATCTGAATTGCGTTATCAACGTTTGTCAAAAACCTTTACACAATTAGAAGTTGCCATTTCTGATGAGATGATCAATCATTTATCAGAACAATACATTGAACACTTATCAATGTTCAATCATCTATTTGAATATACTGAAGAATTGCTTGAAAATTTACAAGACAACTACAAATTACACATCATAACCAATGGTTTTAGAGATGTGCAACGCAGAAAAATAAAAGCGTCCGGAATTTATGATTATTTTAAACATATCATCGATTCAGAAAGTGTTGATGTAAAAAAACCAAATCCGAAAATATTTAATCACGCATTAGAATTGGCAAATGTAGCGCCCGAAAATGCATTGATGATTGGCGATAGTTTCGAAGCAGACATCAAAGGAGCATTGGCGCTAAACATGCAAGTAATTCATGTAGATTTTGACAAAAAATACGATCATACATTGTGTCCAATTGTACGTCACTTAACCGAAATCGAGAAAATACTGTAATAAAAATATCAAAGCGTCGTTTTTTTAATAAGTTAGTTGTTATAAGATAAAGAGTTGCTTCTGATTTTTTTTGAACAGAAAAGAATTACTTAGTTAGAAGTAACGGTTACTAATTTTTAAAATCAAACACTCAATGCTACAGCGAATTTTTTCAATATTGCTTTTAGTCTTAATCACTTCGTGTGTAAAAGATGTAGATTTTGAACAAGCAGAAGATTTGTCTATTTCTCCAGTTATAGAATCGAGCTTGGTCTTTTTTGACTTTCCTGCTTCAGAATTTCAAGAACCTACAGGAACTGCTTTAGTGGTAGAGCAAGACGCATTGGAACTTAATTTTTTTAATGAAGAGTTTATCAGAGACAATTTGGTACGTGCAGAATTCTTTTTTGATATTTCAAATACTATCAATAGAGCTTTCCGTTTGGATGTTGTGATGTATGGTGAAAATGGAAGTGTAACCTATGCGTTTGATATTTCCATAGGAGCTGGCGGAACTAATGAAGTAGTAGAAATACATACAGAAATCTTTGAAGATGCAACGCTAGATCAATTAAAGAATACAACAAGTATGCAGTTTGTTTTAACCATGTTTCCAAGTATTACTGGAGAACCATTAGATGACACAAGTACTGGAAATATAAAAATGCGCTCCAAGGCAACACTTTTTTTCGAAATAGATACACAATAAATAATCAATAGCTTTTTTAGTGAAAAAAATCAGTTTCATACTATTTCTTTTCTCTTGTTTTGCTTTCACGCAGCACAAGCAATTGCTGTATAATTTTACGGATATTCCGCAATCATTATTGTCAAATCCTGGTGCCGAAGTAAATTACAAATGGCATGTTGGAATTCCATTAGTATCTCACATTCACCTAAATGCTGGTGCATCCGGAACTTCTGTATATGATCTTTTTGCTGACAATGGTGTTGATTTTAATGAAAAACTCAGACGTGTTGTGTATAGTATGGATCGAAATGATTTCTTTACCATAAATCAACAATTAGAAATATTTAGTGGCGGATTTGCTATTGGGCCATCTTATGAAAAAAATAAATACCTGTCTTTTGGATTGTATCAAGAAACAGACATTCACTTTTATTTCCCAAAAGATTATGCCGTATTAGCATATGAAGGAAATCGTGATAATATTGGACGTGTATTTGATTTAGGTGATTTGAATGCGAAAGGCGAATTGATTTCCGTATTGCATGTAGGGTTAACCACAAAGTTGAATAAAAAGTGGACGTATGGTTTTCGTGGAAAAATCTATTCAAGTATTTTAAACTTTAAATCGACCAACAACAACGGTGCTTTTCTAACTACGGAAGGAACAAATAATATTTACAATCATACATTTGATTTGGATTTGGCGTTTCAAACTTCTGGATATGCTTCTTTGATCGACTTAGATAACGATGGGCAAAATGATTGGAATGGAAAAGCGATTAAAGAATTACGCAAGCGTGTACTTTTTGGTGGAAATTTAGGCTTAGGTTTTGATTTGGGTTTCACCTATCATCCGAAAGAACAATGGACGGTAACGGGAAGCATTCAAGATATTGGGTTTATTCATCATACCAAAGATGTCGAAACATACACACTAAAAGGCGCCTATACATTTGAAGGTGTCAATCCGCTATTTCCAAACAATGGTTCTGGACAAACAGCAGCAGCATATTGGGAAGAAATTAAAAATACTTTTGAAGATTTATTCGAACTGGATACCATTACTAAAAATTATACATCTTGGCGTTCGCCAAAATTAAATGGTTCTGTTTCGTATAAATACGGTAAAAAAGTGTTGAAAGAATGTAATTGCACCGCCGATGATGGCGATTATTTAAATGAAGTTGGTTTGCAAGTGTATGCCATTGGAAGATCAAGAAGACCGCAAACGGCTGTAACTGCCTTTTATTACCGTCGATTGTTTAGCTTTTTAAGTGGAAAAGTTACATATACGGCTGATAGTTTTTCGAAAACAAATATTGGGTTGGGAATTTCTTCGCATATTGGCAATGTCAATTTTTATCTAATGGCAGACAATCTCTTGGAATATCAAAATTTAGCCAAAGCAAACTACGCTTCTATACAACTCGGATTTAATTATATTTTTCCTCTCGCTAAAAAGTAACGAATTCCAATAAAATCCTTATTTTGGAGCCTCAAATACACAATATCATTATTATGAAACGTTTTCTAGCAATTAGTATATTTCTATTCATAACGGCTTCTGGTTTTTCACAAAAATTAGACAACTACAAATACGTAGTGATTCCGTATGAGTTTGAATTTTTAAAAAAACATGATCAATATCGTGTAAACTCGTTGGTGCGTTTCCTATTTAAAAAAGAAGGATTTCATGCACTCTATAATTCTGAAACGTTTCCGCAAGATTTAGCAGATGATAGATGTTTGGCATTGTATATAGATATAGATGATGCATCAGGAATGTTTGTTACAAAAACTAAAATTATCTTACGAGATTGTTCAAATCAAATTATTTTAGAAACGCAAGAAGGAAAATCGCGAATAAAAGCATACGAAAAAGCATATAATGAAAGTCTTAGAATCGCTTTTGCAGATGTGAAAGCACAAAACTATTCGTACAAACCTGCCAAAATAAAAAAAGTGATTGAGCCTGTAAAAGAGGTAATTACAGAAGCTGTTACAGAAAAAATTGAAGAAGTAAAGCAAGAAGTGACTCCTCCAGTAAAAGAAATGGTTACGATTAAAGAAGTAAAAACAGTTGAAACCATGCCTGTAACCAAAGTAAAAGCAGGTGTATTGTATGCACAACCATTAGAAAACGGATATCAATTGGTTGATAGCACGCCAAAAGTGGTGATGATTCTATTAAAAACAAATATTCCGAATGTATATCTTGTCAAAGGTAAAGACGCTATTGTGTACAAAGAAAACGGTAAATGGATGTTGTCTAATGTAACCATGTCTGGAAACCAAGTTTCTGGATTAAATGTGAAATTTTAGCTTCGACTTCGCTCAGTTAGCTTTTCTTTATAAATTGTTTAACTACCTTTTATACAATTAGTACTTAAATGTAGCGTTTGACTTAGCTCATTAGTATTCATACTTATCTTTCCAACGATTTTTTAAGAAATCACGAAGGCTATTTTCGCGTGGATTGCTTCCAGGATTGTATATTTTAGTGTTTGAGACTTCATCTGGAAGGTATTCTTGCGCTACAAAATTGTTGTTAAAATCATGCGAATATTTGTAATCTTCACCGTATCCTAAATCTTTCATCAGTTTTGTTGGTGCATTTCGCAAATGCAACGGAACAGACAAATCGCCAGTTTCTCTAACAATTGCTTGCGCTTTTTTAATAGCCATGTACGAAGCATTACTTTTTGCGGAAGTTGCCAAATATACGGCACATTGACTTAAAATGATGCGTGCTTCGGGATATCCAATAATAGAAACTGCCTGAAACGTGTTGGTTGCAATAACCAAAGCGGTCGGATTGGCAATTCCGATGTCTTCACTTGCCGAAATGAGCATTCGTCTTGCTATAAATTTTACATCTTCGCCACCTTCAATCATTCTGGCTAGCCAATACACGGCACCATTTGGATCGCTTCCACGAATCGATTTTATAAAAGCAGAAATAATGTCGTAGTGTTGTTCACCAGTTTTGTCATATAAAACCGTGTTTTTTTGCACACGACTTAAAACGAGTTCGTCTGTAATTGTAACTTCTTCCGTTCCTTCCGAATTGATAATAAGTTCAAAAATGTTTAGCAGTTTTCGTCCATCACCACCAGAAAGTTTTAGCAAGGCTTCCGTTTCTTTTAGCGTAATTTTCTTTTGTGAAAGTTGTGCATCTTCAACAATAGCACGTTTTAGCAATCGTTCTAAATCATCTTTCCCAAAAGGATTTAAAATGTATACTTGACAACGTGATAATAGTGCAGGAATGACTTCAAAACTTGGATTTTCTGTAGTTGCACCAATTAATGTAACCCACCCTTTTTCTACAGCGCCAAGCAATGAATCTTGTTGTGATTTGCTAAATCGATGAATTTCATCAATAAATAAAATTGGATTTTTTGTGGTAAATAAACCACCATCTTGTTTGGCACGTTGTATAACTTCACGCACATCTTTTACACCAGAACTTATCGCGCTAAGCGTATAAAATGGACGCCCAGAAGTAGTTGCAATAATATTTGCCAGCGTAGTTTTTCCGGTTCCTGGTGGTCCCCAAAGTAGGAGTGAAGGAATAATTCCTTGTTGAATTTGGCGTGTTAGTACACCAGTTTCTCCCACAAGATGTTCCTGACTTATATAGTCTTCAAGTGTTTTGGGACGAATGCGTTCTGCTAATGGTTCATTCATGGGATAAAAATAAGATATTCGTAAGTAAGTGACAATTTTTCATGCGAACTAATCTTGGCTAATTTTTTGACTGTTTGATTTAAAATTTTATATGAAGTCCAAACAACAACACCCTTTTGTGTTTACGCCAGAAGTAGTTTTACTACCTTTTCTGTTTATACTGATCATTTGGTTTGTGTTTTGGACAGAAGTTCGCTTCGGGTTTCGATTTAATAATTATGGAGTGTATCCAAGAACGTTTACCGGATTGCGCGGTGTTTTACTAAGTCCTTTTATTCATGGTAGCATGCGACATTTATGGAATAATACGATTCCATTATTTTTGTTGAGTGCCGCCGTTATTTATTTCTACAGATCGCAACGTTGGACAATTTTTATTATAGGATTACTAGGTTCTGGATTTTTGACATGGATTATTGGTAGAGAAGCCAATCATATTGGTGCAAGTGGATTTATATATGTGTTGATGAGTTTTATATTTTTTAAGGGGATTATTACCAAATATTACCGATTTGTGGCGCTTTCACTAATTATTATGTTTTTGTATGGTGGAATGTTGTGGTATTTATTTCCTGTTGAAGAAAAGATTTCATGGGAAGGTCACTTAGGTGGATTTGTCACAGGATTTTTACTGGCTGTTTTTTTACCAGTTGTATATGTAAAAGACACCTATGAATGGGAAAAGGAAGAGTTTGTCCCAGATAATGATCCATTTATGAAACATTTTGACGAGCATGGAAACTTCATTGAGATTTTGCCTGATGAAGTAGAAGCGGAGTTGCCTACACTAAAGGTGAATTACATTTATGTAGAAAACGCTAAAACAGACGAAGAAGAGTAATTTATCTTATTGACGTTGTCTTACAATTTCATATAAAAATGCGCCACAGGCTACAGAAACATTCAAGGAAGCAATTTCACCTAACATGGGTAATTTTGCTTGGTTGTCTACAATTTTTAAGATTGAAGGCGAAACACCTTTTCCTTCTGATCCCATTACAATGGCAACAGGTACAGAAAAATCAATATCATACAAATTGTGTTGGGCTTTTTCAGTTGCGGCAATAATTTGTATTCCTGAACTTTGAAGATGATAGATGGCATCTTTGATATGATCTACTTTACAGATAGGCATTTTAAAAATTGCACCAGCGGATGTTTTTACGGCATCGGCATTTACAGGAGCACCACCTTTTTTCTGAATGATGATTCCGTCAACACCAGTACATTCGGCAGTTCTGATAATTGCACCAAAGTTACGTACATCACTTAGTTGATCTAATATTAAAAATTTTGGTACACGCCCAGATTCAATAACAGTTAACACTAAGGTATCCAAATCATGAAATTCTACAGGAGAAACCAACGCCACTACTCCTTGATGATTTTTTTTGGTAAGCCTGTTTAGTTTTTCGGGTGGCACAAACGAAGTACTGATTGCGTTTGTGCGCAAAAGTTGGTCTAATTCGCTGAATAGCTCACCTCTAAGACCTTTTTGTATAAAAACTTTATCAATAGTGCTTCCAGAGTTTATAGCTTCTATAATAGCTCTAATACCAAATATTTGGGTGTTATTGTTTTGCATGGGACAAATATAAAATAAAAAACCACCCAATTGGGTGGTTTTTTGTATATGTATTGTAATAAAATATTATTTCTACAATGGTGTGTAAACAGATACACCGTTTTCTCCGTATCCTTCACAGAACCAAGAGATAGTTACTACTCCAGTAGCGATGTTAACTTCGTTAACACCTCCAGTTAGAGGAACACATGCTCCATAACCATCAGATTGATCTGTCCATTGGATTTTGTTACAAGAGTTGCTGAATGTTACATCAAAACTTGTAGGTCCAGTTCCATAAGCAGTTGTATATGGACCTCCATTGTAAAGACCTCCTGAGAAATCTTGAATGAAGAAAGTTCCATCTCCGTTATCGATGATTTCAGTAACTTCAGTATTTGGGTTGAAGCTAGGTAAGAAATCATGGTATCCGTAGTTAGTAGTTACGCTGTACATTCCACCAAGGTCTAATGTAAGGTCACATACTAAGTTTACAGTGTGCGTAGTTGTAGAAGAACCATCAGATAATCCAACAGAAATTCCTCTAGTAGCTGATTGTAATACGATATCAAAAGTAATATCTGAAGCTACTAATGCAGTAGCAGCAGTTGGAACTACGTTTAATTCGATTAAACCTATATTAGAGTCAGCGGCAATTTTAACAGAACCACTGGCTGAAACAGCATCACTAGAAGATCCTAATACGTCTACAATTGTATAAGTTACATCAAGATCACTCTTGTTAATTGGAGCAGTAAAGCTCACAGGAATTGAAATTGTAGTCAATTCGTTATTAACAGATTGTGTTGTAGATGCACTTGGAAATTGTATCCATCCTAATTCTGGATTAGAAGAAAATCTACCATCATCATCTTTTGCACAGCTATATGCAAGTACCAAAATTAATGGCAAGACGAATGCTTTTATTATTTTTTTCATAACAGGGTTGTTTATATTTTAGTTAATGTCAATGTTTCAATAGCAGTACCACATGAATTTTCAGGGTCAAATAGATAATTAACTGTTAGTACCGTGTCAGAAGATAAATCGTAATTAGATCTATCAGCAGGTGCAGGAGCTGTCAAGATTATAAATGGAGGATTTCCTTGAGTACAACTAACATTGACATCATCCACGTCTTGAATACTAAATTGATTACATATTAAATTTACATCTATGTCAACTACAGTAGCAAATGCAAATCCAGGATACCAAGTAGCTTGAAATCTTCTGCTATTAGGTCCAGTAGAAACAATTGTAACAGTTTCATCTGTAAAATTTAATCCAGAAGTATCTTGCAACATGTATTGACCAAGCATATAAGTATCTGGAGTTGGACAAACTTCAACTAAAGTTAAAGTGTGAGATGCTGTACTTCCAACAATTCCAGAAGAATCTTCCACATTTAACAATACTGTTCTACCTGCTGTTGTTAATCCTTCATCAATACCTGTAACAGTAAGTGTTCCAAAATATTCATTAGCAGGAATAGTTACTGTAGAATTGAAAGAGTACATAGCTGGATCAGCGGTAGAAGCAGCATCAGCACTTACAGTTATAGTTCTGTCAGAACTAGATAGTGTACTTACACCAATTTTTACTTCACCACTATTTGTTTGATTAATTTCAACTTCTATAGTAGAAGATGTTTCATCAAAGAAAGCTATTGGCTGGCCATTTACGCCATCATAGATCACTTCTTCAAAATCACCACATGACACCAAAAATGCACATGCGATAAATAATTTTATAAAATTTTTCATTTTTTCTTATGTATTAATTATATCCTGGAGTTTGAGTCATATTAGCATTACCATCTAATTCAGCAGCTGGAACAGGAAGTGTAAATCTATGATCGTTAGCAGCAAGATCACAATTAGACGTCCCACTTGTTCCTCCACAGTCATTTAGAGCTTGAGATCTTACGATTCCAGAACCTGTAATATCACGAGTTCTTTTAAGGTCTAAGAAACGGTGTCCTTCAAAAGCTAATTCAATTCTTCTTTCAAATAAGATATCATTGATAGCTTCGTTGATATTAGCATAAGAAGGAAGTGTAGCAGTTGTTCCAGTTCTTGCACTTCTTAATGTTTGTATCATGATTGCAGCTCCAGGGAAATCAGAAGTTCTAGCTTTAGCTTCAGCATTGATTAAAAGCATTTCAGCAGAACGGAAAACTTTGATATCATTTAAATATCTGTTTCCACCTGATCCAGGATACTTATTTACACGCTCTTGAGTATCAGCATTGAATGTAGCATCTTGATTTGTCCATATTGTAGTGTTACGAACATCTCCTGCAGGGATAATACTTACTAATTCATTAGAAACTTCAATAAATGAACCTCCATTGTTAGTAAACATCCAAGTACCACCTGCTAAAGGATCTCCTACTACTCTATCAGCTTTAAAGATTACTTCAGTATTATCTTCATCATCGAACATAGAAATATATTGCGTTTGGTTAGCAATAGGGTAATTGTTCAGTAATTGTTGAGATAATGTAATAGCTGTTGGGTTATCACCTGTATAAAGAGCAATTCTAGCTCTTAATGCAGTAAAGAAATCTTGTGTGATTCTTGTTACATCTGTGATAGATGGATCAATGAAACCTTGTGCTGTTGTAATATCAGCTTGGATACCTGTTAAAACTTCACCTACAGTATTTCTAGCTGGTTGCTCTAATACAACTACATAATCAATGTAAGGTACAGATTCAGTCGCAGCATTGTAATCCTGAGAGTAGAATGATAATAGGTCAAAATGAGCTATAGCTCTTAGTGCATAAAGCTCACCAAGAATGTTATTATATGTTGCTTGTTCAGCAGCATCTTGTGGAGTAATACTACCTGCGGCAGCAATAATACGGTTAATACTGTTGATTAACGCGTAATTTCCTGTCCAGATTTGAGTAGCTCTAAATGTATTTGCTGTAACAACAAAGTTGTGCTCATTAATACGCTGTCCTCCATTATCTTCTCCAACTTTTGTATCATCTGTTAAAATAGATGAAAAATCAAAGTTAGCTTCTGGTGCATAGTTTGAAAAAACTGCATTCATACCAATGACTAAGTCAGGTACGGTTTGAAAAGCGTTCTCTTCAGGAATCGTGTTTTCAGGTAAAATATCTAATGCATCGTTACACGAATAGGTAAATGCGAGCAGAAGTATTAATATTGATAAATTTATTTTTTTCATTTTCTTTTTTTTTTAAAAGTTAACATCTATTCCTAATGTCCATGTTTTAGGTGTTGGGAATTCAAAGAAAGTAGAGTTAATGTTTGATTCTGGATCAAATCCTCTCCACTTAGACCAAGTTAAAAGGTTTTGTGCTTGAACGTACATTCTTATACTTGAAAATAAATTTGTTTTCCCTAAAATGTCCTTATCTAATGTATATGCAAGAGTAACATTTCTTAAACGTAAGAAAGATGCATCCTCAATATAACGGTCAGTTAATAAAAGTCTAGTTGAACCAAAAGCAGAAGATGGGATATCTGTGATATCTCCTGGCTGTTGCCATTCTCTTAAGATTGAAGTAGCTTGATTAGAGATACCTACTAATGTTGGATCTTCAACTACTGCTAAACTACCATTATATCTGTATTGGTCGATAGCATAAGTGAATAATGCATTTAATGAGAATCCTTTGTACTGAATATTAGTTCCGAAACCTCCAACAAATCTTGGATCTTGAGTTTTGTCAAGAATCACACGATCATCAGCTGAATACGTATCTGTAATGTTACCATCGATATCATAGTATAATGGAGAACCATTAGCAGGATTAACTCCAGCCCAACGAACTGCGTAGAAAGAACCAAATGGGTCACCTTCTGATAAGGCAGTACGAGTAGTTTCAATTAAACCATCACCAGTTAATTTAGTGATTTCGTTTACGTTGTTTGCGATATTTCCGTTAACAGACCACTTGAATCCTTTTCTGTCATCACTTCTTACGATGTCATAGCTTAAAGATAATTCAACACCTCTGTTCTGCATTTCACCAACGTTAGCGTTGATACTACTAAATCCAGCCAATGTAGATATTGGTCTATTCAAGAATAAATCTTCAGTTGTAGTTTGGTATACATCAATAGTACCACTTAATCTGTTTTTGAACATTGCAAAATCAACTCCAATGTTTGCTTTTACTGATGTTTCCCATTTTAAATCAGGATTTCCAATTTGAGCAACCCAGTATCCGTTTGTTCCTTGGTATCCTTGACCAGATCCGTTAGTGTTTCCAGCAGCTGTAGTTCCGATTAAGTCAAATGCTCCAAAACGTGCACCAGCTCTATCGTTACCAGATGTACCGTAACTACCTCTTAACTTTAATTCATTTAAGAAATCAACATTTTCCATGAATTTTTCTCTATGAATGTTCCATCTAGCAGCTACAGACCAGAATGTACCCCATCTGTTAGTTTTACTAAATCTTGAAGAAGCATCACGTCTAATAGAAGCTTGAAGACCATATTTATCATCATAGTCATACTTAGCAACTCCAAAGTAAGAGAATAAACCTCCATTTGTAGTCGTAGAGAAAGCTGTTGGGATATAGTTGTAAAGATCACTGTTAGGACCTTCTGTTGTATTTCCTGATGTAAAACCAGCTCCAACACCTGGTAACTTAGGGTCTAAACCGAAAGCTTCAAATCCGTATGTGTCAAAGTGTTGCTTTACGTATTCAGTAAATGCAGAAACTTCTATGTTATGTACATCACTAAACGTGTTCTTGTAAGTTACAAAAGCGTTTGTGTTGAATGTTACGTTTCTTGTGAAATTTTCTTGATGCGAACCTTTGATAAGTGCAGCAGGTGGATTGTTTGTATCATTATTTAAACCTCTTAAACTTCCAGGAGTAATAATTGTAAGTGCATTAATTTGCTCAAAATCCATACCTATAGAACTTCCTACAGTAACATTTTTAGCAACTTCTAAAGTAGCTCCAATTTTACCAACTATCTTTAATTCATCCTGTACACCTGTATTTAAAGTTGCTGTGTTTAGGGCAACGATTGGTGAGTTTTGGAATCCTGTAGTTCCGTCTCCAGTTAAATCTAAAGATCCGTCTGGGTTGAAAGGATTCAATGATGGACTACCAATGTAAGCATTAATGAATGGATTGTCTAATGATCCTGTTCCTGCACTTGCTGGATTATCATTAACACTATAACCCATTGTTAAGTTAGTCGTTAAATTGAATTTGTTGTTCGCAGAAGAAACGTTCGTGTTATTTCTAAACGTGAAACGCTTTAAGTTACTACGTAATGTAATACCTTCTTGCTCAAAATATGCTAAAGATGTATAACTAGTAGTGTTTTCTCCACCCGTAGTTACGTTAACTTCGTGAGATAATGTAGTACCAGTTCTTAATAATAAATCTTCCCATTTTGTATTTGTCTGAGCAGCTAATGCCGCAATTTGAGTGTCAGAGAAGCTGTTAAAACCTCTTTGTCTTCTATATGTCAAATACTGTAAAGAGTTCATTAACTCAAAGTTAGGATCAATTGAAGTTGATTGTCCGTAAAGAGTTCTGTACTGGATACGAGTTCCAGAGTTCTTCTTACCTATTTTAGTAGTAACAATGATTACACCATTTGCAGCTCTGTTTCCGTAAAGTGCAGATGCAGATGCATCTTTTAATACAGATACACTCTGAATGTCATTCGCGTTGATACTTCTAAAGTTATCTTCATTTACAGGAACTCCATCAATAATGAATAAAGGCTCTTGGTTTCCATTAATAGAGTTTCTACCTCTTAATAAAATGGTACCACTATCTCCAGGCTGACCTGAACTAGTTTGGATGTTTAAACCTGCGGCCTGTCCTTGTAAGATGTTATCTATAGAAGCAACAGGAACTTGCTCTATTGATTCAGACTTTACTACAGAAATCGCAGATGCTACATTTGATCTTTTTTCAGACCCGTATGCAACGACTACTACCTCTCCTAATGTATTATCTGATTCTAATTGTACATCTACTGATGCAGATGTAACTCTAACTTCTTTTGCCTTATACCCTATATAACTGAACACAAGCGTCTGCCCGTTGTCAGCTTTAATAGAATATTTACCATCAAAATCAGTAGTTATACCTTTGGATGTACCTTTGATTGAAACAGTTGCTCCTGGTAATGGTAAACCGGTGTCATCGGTTACTGTTCCAGAGACAGTCTGTTGTTGTGCAAACAGAATTTGCACAAATAACGCTAGGAATAGCGTTAGAATTCCACTAAACTTTGTTCTCATTTTTTTAATTTATTTGAATTAGCTATCGCCAAAAATCCTAATTTTATGTTAATAATCCAATTTTTTTTTCTTAAAAATCAAATTGAATTGCAAGTTTTTTTGAAATAGATGGCATATTTTGGATGAAAAAAAGCTGTTACAGTCTTAGAAATGAAGGGGCTGCGATCTAAAAATACATAAAATTATCATTATCGTAGAGTTTTGTTAAATATCTTAACAAATTGATAAAATACTCTGTATTAGCTAGATATTTTATGAATTTTAGTGTTGATCCGCCATTAAGATTGCTTCTGGAATACTAAAAATGGCCTAGATTTTTCAGTATAAAGATTTTTTAAGCTCTTTCTTGACTTTTTAAGGGCGGATTTTATTGTTTTATTATTTTTGCCGTAGTCACTTTTGTATTTGAATACATTTTCACAATGTACATACCTGTTTTCTGAGTATTTAAATCAATTGTGTTTTGATTTGAAGTAATGATCAATTTGCCCAATAGATTATATATTTCAACTTTGTCAATATTTCCATGTATGGTAATGATATCTTTTACAGGATTCGGAACTAATGAAAATGGTTGACTTTCAACTGTTGGAGTGTTTAAAAGTGTGCATCCTGTAAGATTAGGATTTTGTTCTACTGGTGGACCTGGTATTAAATCTCGATTTGTAAAGGCAGCATAGTCACTTGCATATCGCAATACTCTAAAAGTTAAGTTTGGAGAAGCTGTTGAATCATCTCCTTGCGAAAGAATACCCGTAGGTGTTACTGGATTTATGTATTCCCATACAACTTCTTCTGTTGGTGTAATTTCAAAAAAACGTCCATCGTCACCATCACAAATTAATGTGTTTCCATTTGGAAGTCTTTGTGCACTTGATAAAATTCGTGAATGGAAATCGGTTTCTACTGGATCTTTGTAGGTATAATTTGTGCTTGCTGGACCATATGCAGTTCCAGAAACATATGTATATACACCTTCAGAATCTTCTGGTGGCGTTATAATATCTATTTGCGAAACACTAGGAATACGACTGAAACCATTATTAAATACGATTATTTTTCGTGCATCTTCTAGTCCGTCAGCAATGAAATGTGGATAGTGTTGACCAAATAATTTCTGATCAGTGGCAGTTCCTCTTTTGTACGATTGTGGATTTCCCCAACGGTATAAGAAATCTCCGCCTCTATTTTTGTCGCCTCCTGTGTTTGAAGCGGCTTGTGCAGTTGTTGTGCTGTGATCAATTATGTATATTTCGCTTAAAAGTCTGGAACTAATCACAATTTGATCAAGTCTTTCATCGTATTGAATTGAGTTGAAGTGTAGCCAATTTGCATTTCCTGCAGAACTTCCAAGGAAATTGATATCAAGTAGTTGCGGATTGTCTTCAACGATTCCGAAATTATCTTTAGTAGCATCAAAGTCTTGAATTAAGTGATCTTTTGCATTCCATTCCCAAACAATATTTGCTGTATTTGAACCAATAGGTTGAAGTTCTAAAATTTGTTCATTAAACAGTTTTCCTTGATTAATTTCACTTGGATTTCTTCCAGCTTGAATTGCTTCAGCTTCCGTTATAGTAGTTACGGCTAGCATTAATATATTTCCATTTGGCATGGGAAATACATCGTGATGTTGTGAAACAGTAGTAGAAGAGTAGGTGTATTCCCAAAGTAAATTGCTATTCCAATCATATAATTCTATTTTTCCACCAACTCCACCAAAGTTAATAGCTGCATTGGCAATTCTTCCTGCACGAAGTAAATTTCCATTTTCTAGTAAATAAACAGCATTACCAGGAGAAACGGTGCTAGTCCACTGATTTACAACTTCTCCACAATTATTGATGAGATACGTTTCCGTGTGTCCGGCTGGTGCATAGAGTGTATATCCGTCAAAAGTACCTTGATTGTTAACAATGGTTCCTACAGTGTTTTGGGCTTTTATACAGAAAGTTAGTAGTAAAGTGACATATAGCAAAAGGTATTTTTTCATAGCAATTTATGGTTGAGGAAATCGTAATTGATTTTCAAGTGTGAAAAGTAAAGAATATTGGAGTAAAAAAAAACTGCCTATGAATAAAATTCATAGGCAGCTTATATTTCGAATTGATTTTTATAATTAAACCAATCTATTCATTACATAAGTTTAATGCAATTGGTCCTGCTGAAGATCCTGCTGTGTAAGCGGCAACTAAGTTTCCACTTGGCGCATAGATTTCAAAAGAAATTTCTCCATAGTTATCACCTGGAAAAAACCAATCTGCAGTTAGAGTTCCTACGGGAATTGTAATGGTATCAGTTCCGTCATTTGCCTCATCGATACAATCAAATGTATCTGGCTCGTAAGGAGTACATAAACCAACTTTAAATACAGTTCCGTCATCTAAAGTGATCGTGATAGGAGCAGAGCTATTACCAATAGTTTGCCATCCATCTCCATAAGAGTCATGCATATCTATTGTCCAAACACCTGGAGGTGGTGGCGCAATACAAACAACTGTTGATGAAAAAGTATGATCCGCTGATTGATTGTCAAAGTTTGCACTTACATCAGAAAATGTACCTTGAGAATTTGAAACTGCTAATCTGTAGTTAAATGTGTCTCCACCTTCTAGGTTAGATGCATCAATACCTAAAGCGGTAATAATATCAGATCCAGAAAAGGTTATGTTTACTTCTGGGTATTGAGCGTCTGCTGCAGATGTAAAGCTTGAAGCCTCTGAAGTGTATAATAATGCTTCTGCTGCATTAATACTTTCTCCTGTTAAGCTAACATATACTTCTACTTTAGTAATATCTGCTCCTCCTGCTGGAGAAACTAATTGATAGTCTTTAGAGAAGCTTGAGCTACCTGGGTCTAATTTGTTAACATTTGTAGAACCATTTGTAGTGATTTCTGAAGCAAAAGGCACTCCAGTATTGATCAAATCTCCAAAGTCGATAGGTAATGTCTCGTCGTCAGAGCAGCTACTGAACGCTATAGCCATAGCGCCAAGTACTAAGAATGATTTTAATAATTTATTTTTCATAATTTATTTTTTTATTGAATAAATCCAGCAGGATTGTTATCCCAGAATACTTGTTCTGATAATCCAGGTTTTTGAGTGATATTTATATTTCTATCAACCGTTACGTTAGGATATAAGAACGATCTTGGGAATCCACCAGTACCTAGTAATGTAGGTTGTAAATTGGTTGGTGCTCCAGTTCTTCTGTAAAGATTATATCCTTCAACTCCGTTTCCGTACATAGCTAACCAGTATTCTTTACCGATAATAGCCATTCTTTCTGTGTCATTAGTCGCAGCCATGTATGAAGCCATTAGATCTGTTACATAATCATTGATATCTGTAGCATCTGACGTGTTTGTAAAATCTCCAGGGTTTGGTAAAAATCCAATTACTGTTTCCATAGAAGATCTAACTCCTTGCTCAAGCATAGCGGCAGCATCATCAGCTGTTCCTAAGTATAAAGATGCTTCAGCTCTCATGAAGTATACGAAAGAGTCTAGCATGATTGGCCAAGTTCCTGCACCAGCAAGTCCTTGTCCGCTTCTAACTCTTTCAGCATCGTTGTCGTCAAAACGACCACCAACTGGATACACTCCAAACGTAGTTCTTTTAGTGTTATCTGGTGGAATACCTTGATTGTTAGCGTGGTCTCTACCCCAGTATCCATCTCCTCTACCAAATAATGAACAGAATGGTAATGGAACTGCTTGCATTGCGTCAATTGGCGCGTATGTAGCAGGTCTTGGGTCATTCCAACAGTCAATTTCAGTATCTAATGTAGCTGCATCTGTTGGGAACGAGTTTACTTGTCTGTATGTGTAGTATCTTAAACGAGGATCATCAGTACCTTTTTCAAGTGTTAATGCCCACATTAAGTAGTTAGGAATATATTCACCTGTGTTTGCAGCTTCATACTCTTCAACGTAATATGGGTGCTTACTTTGTGGATTTAATGAAGTTCCAGATACCCATCTGAAATCATCGGCACTAGAAGTAATGATATCTCCAGCTGCTAGTATAGCATTAATTCCTGCGGTAGAACCTGCTGGATCAATAAGTCTTTTGTTTAAATAATACTTAAGTTTAAGTGTATTTAAAAACTTTGTCCATTTGTCCATTGTATCACTGCTATCTTCTCCGTAAAATAAATCATTAAAGTCAGGAGTTAGGTCTGAATCAATATTAGCAAAATCAGCTAATGCCAAGTCTAATTCAGCGAAAGCTGCATCATATACATCAGATCCTGAATCAACATTAGGAAATACTGTACCTGTATCGCCTTGTAATGCTTCTGAATAAGGAACATCGCCAAAATAATCTACAAGTGTCATTAATGTGTATGCTTTAATAATTCTAGCAACACCAATGTGTCGATAGCTACCACTAGTTGTAGCAATAGGAATTAAAGCTTCCACTTCATTTAAAACATCAGCATATCCAGTAGTCCACATGCTTGCTATATTTGCGTTTGAATTATTGAAGTTTACTTCATATGTGTCAAACATGTACTCTGATCGTACAGCTTCTGCTCCAGCTTCTGTAGCTTCAGCAAAGAAAGCTTGAAAGTTGAACTGAATAAGGTTTAAACTTCCATTCTCGTTCAACGTTGTTGGCGTTGGTACATTTGGGTCTACTAGTATATCTAATTCTGTTGTTTCACAAGAGAATACAAGTATTAGTGCTAGCAACCAAAATAAGTTGTTATTTTTTATTTTCATTGTCATTTTTTTTAGAATGTTACTTTTATACTCATACCGTATCTTCTAGAATTCCAAGAAGTTAAGTAGTCAAATCCTTGAGAGTTACCAACTCCTAAACTGTTAAGTTCTGGATCGTAGTTTACGCTATCAGGTGTGTTGAATGCTTTTACCCATAAGTTTTGACCTGAAACCGTAAATGATACATTTCCGAAAGGAGTTTTGTCTAACCATTTTTTTGGTAATCTGTAGGTAAGAGATGCTTCTCTTAATCTAATGTGTGTAGCATCATAAACTAATAGTTCATCAACACCAAAACCAATATTGTTAAAATATGCTTCAGTTGACGTTACTTGAATGTCATTTGGTTGTCCTGTAGATTGACGAACACCTGGTAATACGATACTTTGAGTTCTATCAAAATCAGTGTCTTCAACCAGTCCTCTACCAACTAATGCTCCTACAGTAGTAGCATAGATGTCACCACCTTGTTGGTATTCCCACTGCATGTTTAGAGATAAGTTTTTCCATGTGATTCCTGTATTTACAGTTGTAAACCAGTCTGGGTTTGGATCTCCAATAATACCATTTGTAGGATCTTGAATCCAATATCCGTTTTCATCAACTAAACGATTTCCATCAGCATCTCTTAATACTCTGCTACCTACAATAACACCTAATGGTTGTCCATTGATTGCGGCATTGGTAGGTGTAGAGAAGATACCTCCGTATTGGATTTGCTCTCCTTCATCAAGTCCTTTAACTTCGCTTTCGTTTTGCGTGAAGCTACCTGTGAATTTAAGCTCAAAGTCTTCTGTTTTTAGTGGAGTAATGTCAAATCCAATTTCAAAACCTTTGTTAAGTACATTACCAATGTTTGTAAATGTACTTGTGTATCCTGTTTCAGGAGCTAAAGGTCTTTGGATAATTTGATTTTCAGTATCTCTACTATAATAAGTAAAGTCAAGTCCAATTCTATTGTTTAAGAATCTTGTTTCTAGACCAAATTCGATTTCTTTCGATAATTCAGGTTTTAACCCTGGGTTTGGTAAGAAATTTGGAATACCTGTTGTTACAGTTCCGTTTCCTGCAGGAGTTTGGAAAATGTTTGGAACTAATGATATAACACTTCTTGTATTATATGGTCCAGGGAAACCTGGAGATGTACCATAACCTGCTCTAAGTTTTAAGAAATTTAAACCTCCTTCAGATCTGATTTCTGGGAAAGCAGAAGTAGGGACGAATGACATACTTACACCAGGAGAAAACTGTGATCTGTTTTCTTGCTCTAAGGTAGAGTTCCATTCATTTCTTAAAGATGTGTTTAAATATAAAAAGTTTTTATATGAGAATGTTCCAGAAACATAAGCGGCAACGTTGTTTTGTTCGCTAAATGTTTGGTATGTAAGATTGTTATCTGCAAATACTGTTCCTTCAATAATTGTACTTGAATTACTAAAGTTTAAGTGATTCCATAAACCAAATACGATTTGATCTCTACTTTCAGAACCATCTCTTTCAAATATTTGACGCTTAGTTGTAGCACCAAAAGTACCTTGGAAAGCGAAGTCTTCTGATATTTCTTTATCAATCGAAACTAATAAAGAGTGATCCCATATTGTAAATCTCTCAGAAGTTGTTTGTAAATATCCATTTGGATGCAAACCATCATTTGATCCTTTGTTAATTACACGTCTTGATCTTGTATTTTGACTATCAATACCAAGTCTGTAAATGAATTTTAACCAATCTGTTGGGTCATATGATACAACAAAATTAGAAAACACACGGTCTGTACTGTTTTTATCCTGTGTATTGTTTAATACCCATGCTGGGTTTGTACGGTCATTTCCACCTCTATACCAAACACTTTCTCCTGTTACAGGATGTTGTGAAGGTAAGCTGATATCAACACTTCGT
Source organism: Kordia sp. (assembly GCF_965283645.1). Lineage (GTDB taxonomy): Bacteria > Bacteroidota > Bacteroidia > Flavobacteriales > Flavobacteriaceae > Kordia. The sequence goes on from NZ_CBDIPG010000001.1 coordinate 4,381,309, forward strand.
GGTAAGTAAAGAATATTCCAAATAGAAGCAATACCTCCAGTTCCAGCAGTTGAAGACGTTACGTCACTACCAGTAGAAGCATCTGTAAATGGACTTCTAATATCTGTTTTAGCAATACTAATTTTACCAGAAACACTAAAGTTATTAGACATTTTAAAGTTTCCACCAACAGAGAAGTTATCTCTTCGTAATCCATTGTTTGGAATAAATGACTGATCATCTACGTGTGCATAAGAAGCGTTAAAACTTCCTTTGTCAGAGAATGCTCCGGCAACGTTTACAGAAGTACTACTAATAGTACCAGTCTTAAAGAAATCTTCTTGACTATCATAAGGTCTGTATGCTACAGTTGGAGAATCTAACTCAGGTCTGTTAGGATATAAAACAGATGGCTCAACTCCAAAGTTGTTTAAGATAGATGTTCTAAACGCATTGTCAATAGTTTCTTGACTATCAAAACGAGCTCCCCAGTTACTAAAGAATGCTCCATATACGTTTTGGAAACCATTACCCCAAGTATCTTGGTAGTCTGGTAAAACAATACTGTTAAAGAAAACAGATTGGTTTACAGTTACTTCCATTTTTTTGTTAGCATTTTTTCCTGTTTTTGTAGTAATTAAGATTACTCCATTTCGTCCTTCACCTCCATAAAGAGCAGTTGCACTTAAACCTTTTAAGATACTTACGCTTTCAATGTTGTTAGGATCGATATCCGCAAATCTACTACTTACGTTACCAGATTGGAAATCAGCTGAACTTGCAGATTGGTTTGCACCACCAGATGATCCATCAAACGGAACACCATCTACAATAAATAATGGTTGGTTTCCACCAGTAATAGAAGATTGCCCTCTAATAATAATGTTAGAACCACTACCAGATACACCTCCAGAACCAGTAATACGAACACCAGAAGCTTTACCACGCAATATCTTACCAATATCCGTATCTGCTTTCTGCTCTAGGTCTTTACTGTCTACAGTTGATACCGCATATCCTAAGGCTTTTTTCTCTTTCTTAATACCTTGTGCAGTAATAATCACCTCTTCAAGCTGATTGTCTGCAGGATCTAAAGAAATATCGATTTTGTTTGAAGCTCCGACTACAACTTCTTTTTTACCGTAACCAATGTAACTAAATACTAAAGTCTGTCCTTTACTAGCTTTGATGTTGTAAATTCCATCAAAATTGGTAGAGACTCCTGTATTCGTTCCTTTGATTACTACACTAGCTCCCGGTAACGGAAGACCAGATTCGTCGGAAACAGTACCAGAGACTAGTTTGTTCTTGTGCAAGCGCTAGCTGCACCATTAACGCTAATAAAAGCGTTAATACTCCATTAAACTTTGTTCTCATTGTGTTAATTATTTGAATTAGCTATTCCAAAAATCCTAATAATATGTTAATATTCCTATTTTTTTAAGGAAAAAAGTGACTCTAATTCAAGAAAAGATATGTTTAAGTCTTGTTAAAAGGAAGTAGATAGACTTATATGAACCTTAGATTCAGATAGTTTAATGCTGGAGTCGTCAGTTTTTCCAACAGCATAATTAATTTTTAACAGTCCAGATTTTGACCGAATCCCCAATCCGAAGCCGAAACCGTACAATTTTGCAGTTGTATTTGTTAAATCGTCTTGGAAGTAGGTAAAGTCTATAATTGAATGTACATACGAGTTGCGTGATAAAATATATCTGTATTCCGTGTTAATAGTGCTATAAAGTGTCGCTTCTAAGCTGTTTTCATTAAAACCTCGTATGGATTGAATTCCTCCAAAACGTAATTTCTCATTGGTAAGGTATGTGTCAGAGAATAATGCTTCGGAAGTATTATTTATATAAATGAAATTTCTATTATTCAGTTCCCAAAGATAATTTCCAGTAAATGAAACTTTACTTTGTTCGTTTTTCTCTGAATCATTTTTTCGATTTCCTATCTGACCTTCTATCTGTACAATAGTTTTGTTGGGAAATATGCTAAAACTATTATTTCTTTTGTTGTAAGTGTAGCCTGCGGTGGTGAAAAAACTCTTATAATCGTCAATTGCAGTATTGGAATTATCGTCTAAAAGGTTGTTAGATTCCGTTTGTTGTATTCCTAAATGAACTTGATTATTTTGATTAATCTGATAAAAAGTACTGAAAGTTGTATTTACAGTAGTAAATAAAGAGTCGCGTTTAAAAATATCTAACGCCGCATTCACACCAATAGGAGAATTAAAAATATAAGGAACTCTCAAATCTGCTAAAAATTTTGTTTGCTTATTTCCGTCGTTCTTCCATAAAATATTAAACTCTTCTCCCGAATTCAAATTATTAATCAATTTCAAATCAAGATAACCGTTCAATTTCAAGTTTCCAGTGTCTTCATCTGAATTAAATCCTATAAAGCCATCAAAAAAATTACTCTTTACTTTTTCTACATATATATATAAGGTAGTAGAATCTTTAGTAAATAGTAATTCTGGGTCTTTCAACTGTCGTGCAAATCGTAGTTGATCAATTCGTTTTGTTTGCGTTGTAATTTCTTCTTTATTGAAAACTTTAGAAGTAAGTCTCAAATAATTTTTCACATACGATTTTGGAAATTTCTCATACCCTTTAATGATAATCTTGTCCAATCTTCTTTTTTCGATTACTTTAATATCTAAATCCGCAATAACAATATCATCTTGTTTGACAATGTTTTTAAGCTGTACTTCTGCAAAAGGATTTCCGGTGTTCTGAAAATTAGCAACTAAGGCTTCTAAAAAGGGAGTAAGGTTTTCTGGTGCGATATTAAGATATGAATCGGTAAAATCTAAACTAAACGCACTTAATACATCTAAGTTCATTTTTTCCTTCTCGTAGTATATCTTAAGAGATGTGTATTTTGAATTTAGGTTGAAGGTACTCTCGTAAACTGAATCATTCAACTTTTCTAATTTCGAATACGAAGCGTGAAAATAGCCAATAGTGAAAAACTCTTTTTGAAGCAAATTGAGTTCATCTACAATAGATTTAATATTTTCGTGTGATGTTCTGTAATTTGTACCGTCAATAATAATTTGTTCAGCTTCATTGCTTCCTTTTACGTTTAATGTTTGACTATTCATAAAAGAAAAACAAAAAAGCAAAAAAAATAAAAATAGAATATGTATTGACGATTTTTTCAAACTAAAAAGTGAATGCAAGTGTTGTCAAAGTAACGTAAAAAAACAGGATTTAATGTGTTTAAAAGCTTTAAAAAATTAATCTTATTGAAAATTAAGTCGTTAAGATTTGAATAATTGGAAATAATACTTACCTTTGCCGCCCTCTAAAGAGGGTTTTAACATCAAAATATATTTAATAATAGATGCCAACAATTTCACAATTAGTAAGAAAAGGAAGAGCCAAAATAACTAAGAAGAGTAAATCGGCTGCTTTAGATTCTTGTCCTCAGAGACGTGGAGTTTGTACGCGTGTTTACACGACAACACCAAAAAAACCGAATTCAGCAATGCGTAAAGTTGCAAGGGTTCGTTTAACAAATGGTAATGAAGTAAACGCATACATTCCAGGAGAAGGACACAATCTACAAGAGCACTCGATAGTATTAGTTAGAGGTGGAAGGGTAAAAGATTTACCAGGAGTTAGATATCACATCGTTCGTGGAGCTTTAGACACCGCTGGTGTAGAAGGTAGAACACAACGTAGATCTAAGTACGGTGCAAAACGCCCAAAGAAGTAATTTAAAAACTTTTAATGTAAAGACATGAGAAAAAGTAAGGCGAAAAAAAGACCTCTTTTACCAGATCCAAAATTTAACGATCAATTAGTGACACGTTTCGTGAACAATCTAATGTGGGACGGTAAAAAGTCAGTAGCATTCAAAATTTTCTATGATGCAATTGCTATTGTAGATGAAAAGAAGACAGACGAAGAAAAATCAGCTTTAGAAATTTGGAAAGAAGCATTATCTAATGTAATGCCACACGTAGAAGTTCGCTCACGTAGAGTTGGTGGAGCTACATTCCAAATTCCAATGCAAATTAGACCAGATAGAAAAGTATCTATTGCTATGAAATGGTTAATTAGCTATTCACGTAAAAGAAACGAGAAGTCAATGGCTTTAAAATTAGCTTCTGAAGTATTAGCTGCGGCTAAAGAAGAAGGTGCGGCAGTTAAAAAGAGAGTTGATACTCACAAGATGGCTGAAGCAAATAAAGCATTCTCACATTTTAGATTTTAATCAGACACAACTTAAGAAATGGCTAGAGATTTAAAATATACTAGAAATATCGGTATCGCTGCTCACATTGATGCTGGTAAAACAACTACTACAGAACGTGTATTGTATTATACGGGTGTAAGTCATAAAATTGGAGAAGTGCACGATGGTGCGGCAACAATGGACTGGATGGAGCAAGAGCAAGAACGTGGTATTACTATTACGTCTGCTGCTACAACATGTACATGGCAATTTCCAACAGAAAATGGGAAGCCAACTGATGACGCTAAAGGATATCATTTCAATATTATTGATACTCCAGGTCACGTTGATTTTACGGTGGAAGTAAACCGTTCATTACGTGTATTGGATGGGTTAGTTTTCTTATTTAGTGCAGTTGATGGTGTTGAGCCACAATCTGAAACTAACTGGAGACTTGCTGATAATTACAAAGTTCCAAGAATTGGATTTGTAAACAAGATGGATCGTCAAGGTTCTAACTTCTCTATGGTTTGTAAGCAAGTGAAAGAAATGTTAGGTTCTAACGCTGTGCAAATCGTATTACCAATTGGAGAAGAAATGGACTTTAAAGGTATTGTTGACTTGGTGAAAAACCGTGCTATTGTTTGGCATGATGAAACACAAGGAGCTACTTTTGATGTTATTGACATTCCAGAAGAATTAAAAGAAGAAGCTGCTGAAGCTCGTGCTTTATTAATTGAAGAGGTTGCGACGTATGACGAGAACTTGTTAGAAAAGTTCATGGAAGATGAAAACTCTATCACTGAAGAAGAAGTTCATGCTGCATTAAGAGCTGCTGTAATGGACATGGCAATCATTCCAATGATTTGTGGTTCTGCGTTTAAAAACAAAGGAGTTCAATTCTTGTTAGATGCTGTTTGTCGTTACTTGCCTTCGCCTTTAGATAAAGAAGATATAAAAGGTACAGATCCTGATACAGGAGATGTAATAACACGTAAGCCAGATGTAAAAGAGCCTTTCGCTGCATTAGCATTTAAAATTGCAACAGATCCTTTTGTAGGTCGTTTAGCATTTTTCCGTGCATATTCAGGAAGATTAGATGCTGGTTCTTATGTGTTAAATAATCGTTCAGGTAAAAAAGAACGTATCTCACGTATCTATCAAATGCACTCTAATAAACAAAATGCAATCGATTATATCGAAGCAGGAGATATTGGAGCGGCTGTAGGTTTTAAGAGTATCAAAACTGGAGATACACTTTCTGATGAAAAGAATCCAATTATTTTGGAATCTATGGACTTCCCTGATCCAGTAATTGGTATCGCGGTTGAGCCTAAGACAAAAGCAGATGTTGATAAATTAGGTATCGCTTTAGGTAAACTAGCTGAAGAAGATCCTACATTCACAGTGAAAACTGATGAAGCGTCAGGTCAAACTATTATCTCAGGAATGGGAGAGCTTCACTTGGATATTATTGTAGATCGTTTAAGACGTGAATTCAAAGTTGAAGTAAACCAAGGTGAGCCTCAAGTAGAATACAAAGAAGCACTAACGAAATTAGCGCAACACAGAGAAACATATAAGAAACAATCTGGTGGACGTGGTAAGTTTGGAGACATTGTTTTCGAAATGAGTCCAGTAGATGAAGATTTCGAAGGAACTGGATTGCAATTTGTTGATCAAATTAAAGGTGGTCGTATTCCTAAGGAATTTATCCCTTCAGTTGAAAAAGGATTTGCAACAGCAATGTTGAATGGTCCTTTAGCAGGATTCGAAATGGATTCTATGAAGATTGTCTTAAAGGATGGATCTTTCCACCCTGTAGATTCTGATGCATTATCATTTGAATTGGCAGCAAAAATGGGTTACAAAGCAGCGGCAAAAGCAGCTGGAGCTAAAATCCTTGAGCCAATTATGAAATTAGAAGTATTAACTCCAGAAGAAAACATGGGAGATATTGTTGGTGACCTTAACCGTCGTCGTGGACAAGTATCTGATATGTCTGATAGAGCTGGTTCTAAAGTTGTAAAAGCTACAGTGCCATTATCTGAAATGTTTGGATATGTTACTTCGTTAAGAACTTTATCGTCAGGTAGAGCAACTTCAACGATGGAATTCTCTCATTATGCAGAAACTCCTTCTAATATTTCTGAAGAAGTAATTGCTAAATCAAAAGGTGTAACTGCTTAAAACTAAGAAAATGAGTCAAAAAATTAGAATAAAATTAAAATCATACGATCATAACTTAGTTGACAAGTCAGCTGAGAAAATCGTAAAAACAGTAAAAACTACAGGTGCTGTAGTAACGGGACCAATTCCATTACCAACGCACAAAAAAATCTTTACTGTATTACGTTCTCCACACGTAAACAAGAAATCAAGAGAGCAATTTCAATTAAGTTCTTACAAGAGACTGTTAGATATCTATAGTTCTTCTTCAAAGACAATTGATGCGCTTATGAAACTTGAATTGCCAAGTGGTGTTGAAGTAGAGATCAAAGTGTGATCATAAAAAACTAAAAGGGAATCTTTTAGTAACATGTCCAGAGCGTTTCGCAAAGGAAAAATGGAAAAATACATCAAACAGGGTTGAAGTATTTGACCCTGTTTTTTTAAGGCTTTAAGATAAAGCAAATAATAATTAATTTAAATTAATAAATATGTCTGGGTTAATCGGAAAAAAAATCGGCATGACTAGCATCTTTGACGAGAATGGAAAAAACATTCCATGTACAGTTATTGAAGCAGGTCCTTGTGTCGTTACCCAAGTCAGAACCAATGAGGTTGACGGGTATGAAGCTCTTCAACTTGGTTTCGATGACAAGGCAGAAAAACGTGCTTCAAAAGCGGCTAATGGTCACTTTAAAAAAGCAGGTACTTCGCCTAAATACAAAGTTGTTGAATTCCAAGGATTTGAAGAAGATTATAAATTAGGAGACAGTATCACTGTAGATCACTTTGAAGAAGGTGAATTTGTAGATGTTGCTGGTACTTCAAAAGGTAAAGGATTCCAAGGGGTTGTAAAGCGTCACGGATTTGCTGGAGTTGGTCAAGCTACTCACGGGCAGCATAACCGTCTTAGAGCACCAGGATCTATTGGAGCTGCTTCTTACCCTGCACGTGTATTCAAAGGAATGCGTATGGCAGGAAGAATGGGTGGAGAAAAAGTGAAAGTTCAAAATTTAAGAGTTTTAAAAGTTGTTCCTGAGAAGAACTTGATAGTTGTCAAAGGATGTGTTCCTGGGCACAAAAACGCTTATGTAATCGTTCAGAAGTAATGGAAATAGCAGTTTTAGATTTAAACGGAAAAGAAACAGGTAGAAAGGTGAACCTTTCTGACGCTGTTTACGCTATAGAGCCAAATGATCATGCAGTTTACTTAGACGTGAAGCAATATCTTGCGAATCAAAGACAAGGAACGCACAAGGCTAAAGAAAGAGCTGAGATCGTAGGTAGTACTAGAAAGATTAAAAAACAAAAAGGTACTGGTACGGCTAGAGCAGGTAGTATTAAAAACCCTTTATTTAAAGGTGGAGGTAGAGTTTTTGGTCCAAGACCAAGAAGTTATTCTCAGAAATTGAATAAAAATGTAAAGAGATTGGCTAGAAAATCAGCTCTTACATTAAAAGCAAAAAGCGAGTCAATCATCGTAATTGAAGACTTTAATTTTGACGCTCCTAAAACTAAAAATTTCATCAATGTGTTGAAGGCTTTAGGTTTAGATAGTAAAAAATCGCTATTTGTGTTGGGTGATTCAAATAATAATGTATATTTGTCGTCACGTAATTTGAAAACCTCTGAGGTTTTAACTAGCTCAGAATTAAGCACTTATAAAATTGTACACGCGAATAGCGTTGTTCTTTTTGAAGGTGCATTAGAAGGAATTGAGTCAAATTTAAGTAAATAAGGAACCAAATGAGCATCTTAATAAAGCCAGTTGTAACTGAAAAAGCTACCGCTGATAGTGAATTGAATAATCGTTACACTTTCTTAGTAAATGTAAATGCTAATAAAGTTGAGATTAAGAAAACTATAGAGGCTACTTATGGGGTTTCTGTAGAGAAAGTTCGTACTATGAATTACGGACCTGATAGAAAAGTACGCTTCACCAAAACTGGAATCCAGCATGGGAAGACTAACGCAACAAAAAAAGCGGTAGTTGATGTAGCGGAAGGAGATATTATTGATTTTTATAGCAATATATAAGTAAAGACAAAAAATGTCAGTAAGAAAATTAAAACCAATTACACCAGCTCAGCGTTTTAGAGTAGTCAATGGATTCGATGCCATCACTACTGATAAGCCGGAAAAGAGTTTACTCGTACCGAAAAAGAGATCTGGTGGTAGAAACAATCAAGGAAAAATGACCATGCGTTACATCGGAGGTGGTCATAAGAAAAGATATCGTATTATCGATTTCAAAAGAGACAAAAAAGAAGTTTCTGCTGAAGTAAAATCGATTGAGTATGATCCAAATAGAACTGCTTTCATCGCATTAGTACAGTATGCTGATGGTGAAAAACGTTATATCATCGCTCAAAATGGTTTGAAAGTAGGACAATCTGTTGTTTCAGGAGAGCAAGTTGCTCCAGAAATCGGAAATACAATGCCTTTGGCTAACATTCCTTTAGGAACTATTATTTCTTGTGTTGAATTACGTCCAGGACAAGGAGCTGTTATGGCTCGTAGTGCAGGAGCATTCGCTCAATTAATGGCACGTGATGGAAAGTATGCTACAATCAAGTTGCCTTCAGGTGAAACTAGATTGGTAATGGCTAACTGTTTAGCAACAATAGGAGCTATCTCTAACTCTGACCACCAGTTATTAGTATCTGGTAAAGCAGGTAGAGGAAGATGGTTAGGTAGAAGACCAAGAACTAGACCAGTAGTAATGAACCCTGTTGATCACCCAATGGGTGGTGGAGAAGGTAAATCTTCTGGAGGACACCCAAGATCAAGAAACGGAATTCCAGCTAAAGGATACCGTACAAGATCTAAGACGAAAGCAAGTAATAAGTATATCATAGAACGTAGAAAGAAATAAGACATGGCAAGATCATTAAAAAAAGGACCTTACGTTCACTATAGTTTAGATAAAAAAGTTCAACAAAATGTTGAGTCAGGAAAGAAAGCTGTGATCAAAACTTGGTCAAGAGCATCTATGATTACTCCAGATTTCGTTGGTCAAACTATTGCTGTGCATAACGGTCGTCAATTCGTTCCTGTATATGTTACAGAAAACATGGTAGGACATAAATTAGGAGAATTTTCGCCAACAAGATCATTTAGAGGTCACGCTGGTGCAAAAAATAAAGGAAAAAAATAATAAGAAGCTATGGGAGTTCGTAAAAGAGAAAGAGCAGAGCAAATCAAAGAGGCTAAGAAAAGCATAGCCTTTGCAAAGTTGAATAACTGCCCTACTTCGCCAAGAAAAATGCGCTTAGTAGCGGATTTAGTAAGAGGTAAGAAAGTAGAAATAGCGCTTCATATATTAAAATTCAGTCAAAAAGAAGCATCACGTCGTTTAGAGAAATTATTGTTGTCTGCAATCGCAAACTGGCAAGCTAAAAACGAAGATGCAAGCGTTGAAGAAGCTGAATTATTTGTAAAAGAGATCAGGGTTGATGGTGGAAGTATGTTAAAAAGACTTCGTCCAGCGCCTCAAGGTCGTGCACATAGAATAAGAAAACGTTCCAACCATGTTACATTGGTATTAGGAGCTAATAATAACACACAAAGTTAAGATAGGAAGTATGGGACAAAAGACAAATCCAATCGGAAATCGCCTTGGTATCATCAGAGGATGGGAATCTAACTGGTACGGAGGTAATGACTACGGAGATAAGCTTGCTGAGGACGATAAAATCAGAAAGTATATCCATGCTCGTTTATCTAAAGCTAGTGTATCTAGAGTAATCATTGAGCGCACACTTAAACTTGTAACCGTTACTATCACGACGGCTCGCCCAGGTATCATTATTGGTAAGGGTGGTCAAGAGGTAGACAAGTTAAAAGAAGAGCTTAAGAAGATTACAGGTAAAGAAGTACAGATCAATATCTTTGAAATTAAGAGACCTGAACTTGATGCAAACTTAGTTGCAGCTAGTATTGCTCGTCAAATCGAAAACAGAATTTCGTATAGAAGAGCTATCAAAATGGCTATCGCTGCTGCAATGCGTATGAATGCTGAAGGTATTAAAGTGCAAATTTCTGGACGTTTAAACGGAGCAGAAATGGCACGATCAGAATCTTATAAAGATGGTCGTATTCCTTTATCAACTTTCAGAGCAGATATCGATTATGCATTACACGAATCTCACACTACATATGGTAGATTGGGAGTAAAAGTATGGATAATGAAAGGTGAGGTTTACGGAAAAAGAGAATTATCTCCATTAGTTGGAATGGCTAAAAAACAGTCAGGAAAAGGTGGAAACAATTCAGGTGGAAAAGGAAAATCTCGTCGTAGAAAGTAATTTTTTAAAGGTAAAGAACAATGTTACAGCCAAAAAGAACAAAATATCGTAAAGTACAGAAAGGGCGTATGAAAGGGAACTCAGGAAGAGGTCACTTGCTTTCGAACGGTATGTTTGGTATTAAATCATTAGATTCAAATTTTTTGACATCTCGTCAAATTGAAGCAGCCCGTGTTGCGGCAACTCGTTTCATGAAAAGAGAAGGTCAATTATGGATTAAGGTTTTTCCAGACAAGCCAATTACAAAGAAGCCATTAGAAGTACGTATGGGTAAAGGTAAAGGTGCGCCAGAATACTGGGCAGCTGTTGTAAAACCTGGAAGAATAATTTTTGAAGTAGGTGGTGTTCCTATGGGAGTTGCCAAAGAAGCGTTACGCTTAGCCGCTCAAAAATTACCAGTTAAAACTAAGTTTATTGTAGCTCGAGATTTCGAAGCTTAATTTTTAATAAGTTATGAAACAATCAGAAATTAAAGAATTATCTGTAGCTGAGTTACAAGAGAAATTGAAGGAGTCTAAAAAAAGCTACGCTGATTTAAAATTTGCAAATGCTATTTCTCCTCTAGAAAATCCAATTCAGTTGCGATTTGCGAGAAGAACAGTTGCTAGAATAGCTACTGAACTAACTAAAAGAGAATTGCAATAAATTGAATTCTACTGACAGATGGAAAAAAGAAATTTAAGAAAAGAGAGAATAGGTGTTGTTACTAGCAATAAAATGACGAAATCAATCGTCGTTTCAGAAGTAAAACGAGTAAAGCATCCTATGTACGGAAAGTTCGTGTTAAAAACAAAGAAATATGTTGCACACGACGAAAAGAACGATTGTAACATTGGTGATACAGTAAAAATAATGGAAACACGTCCATTGAGTAAAACCAAATGTTGGAGATTAGTTGAAATCATTTCAAGAGCTAAATAATTATGTTACAGCAAGAATCAAGATTAAAAGTAGCAGATAACACGGGAGCTAAAGAAGTTTTAACTATTCGTGTATTAGGCGGAACAAAAAGACGATATGCTTCAGTTGGAGACAAAATTGTTGTAACTGTAAAAGATGCAACTCCTAACGGAAGTATCAAGAAAGGACAAGTTTCTACAGCAGTTGTTGTACGTACTAAGAAAGAAGTAAGAAGACCAGACGGATCTTATATTAGATTTGATGATAATGCTTGTGTTCTCTTAAACCCAACAGGGGAAATGAGAGGTACACGTGTTTTCGGACCGGTTGCAAGAGAACTTCGTGATAAACAATTCATGAAAATTGTATCATTAGCACCAGAGGTACTTTAATACATTATTAAGATGACAAAATTAAAGATAAAATCAGGAGATACAGTTCGAGTAATTGCTGGAGACCATAAAGGTTCTGAAGGTAAAGTGCTTACTGTTCTTCGTGAAAAAAACAAAGCGATCGTTGAAGGCGTAAATATGGTATCTAAGCATCAAAAGCCTAGTGCTCAAAACCCTCAAGGTGGAATCGTTAAAAAAGAAGCGCCTATCCAAGTATCTAACCTATCTTTGTTAACTTCAAAAGGAGAAACAACAAGAGTAGGATATAGAATGGAAGGAGACAAGAAAGTAAGGTTTTCTAAAAAATCTAATGAAGTAATATAGTTATGGCTTACATTCCAAGATTAAAACAAGAGTACAAGGATAGAGTTATCCAAGCTCTTACAGACGAATTCAGTTACAACAACGTTATGCAAGTGCCAAAACTTGAAAAAATAGTTTTAAGTAGAGGTGTTGGTGGTGCTGTAGCTGATAAGAAATTAATTGATCACGCTACGGATGAGTTAGCGAAGATCACGGGACAAAAAGCAATTGCTACAATATCTAAAAAAGATGTTGCATCTTTCAAATTACGTAAAGGAATGCCAATCGGTGCGAAGGTTACGTTAAGAGGAGAAAAAATGTACGAGTTTTTAGATAGATTGGTTACTTCAGCCTTACCACGTGTAAGAGATTTTGGAGGAATCAAAGCAAATGGATTCGACGGAAGAGGTAATTATAACTTAGGAATTACTGAGCAAATTATCTTTCCAGAAATAAATATTGATAAAGTGAACAGAATTGCAGGAATGGATATTACATTTGTAACTTCTGCTTCAACCGATAAAGAAGCTAAATCATTATTAACTCAATTAGGATTACCTTTTAAAAAGAATTAATTATGGCTAAAGAATCAATGAAAGCCCGTGAGGTAAAAAGAGCAAAAACGGTTGCTAAATATGCTGAGAAAAGGAAAGCTTTAAAAGAAGCAGGAGATTACGAAGCATTGCAAAAGTTACCGAAAGATGCTTCACCAGTTCGTATGCACAATCGTTGCAAACTTACTGGAAGACCAAAAGGGTACATGCGCCAATTCGGTCTTTCTCGTGTAATGTTTAGAGAAATGGCTAACAAAGGGTTAATCCCTGGAGTTAAAAAGGCAAGTTGGTAAAAATATAAATTGGTTTCAGGTTCGATATACGTCGAAAACCAAAACCGCAAATAAATAAATATGTATACAGATCCAATAGCGGATTATTTAACTAGAGTTAGAAACGCTAGTAGAGCAGGACACAGAGTTGTGGAAATTCCAGCTTCTAAGCTAAAGAAAGAAATCACAAAGATCTTATTTGATCAAGGTTTCATTTTAAGCTACAAGTTTGAAGATACTACAGTTCAAGGAAGCATCAAAATCGCCTTAAAATACGATAAGATGACTAAAGATCCTGTAATCAAGAAAATTCAAAGAATCAGTACGCCAGGTTTACGCCAGTATGCTGGAGCTAACGAACTTCCAAGAGTATTAAACGGATTGGGTATTGCTATCGTATCTACTTCTCACGGAGTAATGACAGGAAAGCAAGCGCAACGTGAAAATGTTGGTGGAGAAGTTTTATGTTACGTTTACTAATAAAAAAGACTTACGAAGATGTCAAGAATAGGTAAAAACCCAGTAAGTATTCCATCAGGAGTTACTGTAGATATAAAAGAAGGTCAAGTAACCGTAAAAGGTAAATTAGGAGAATTGATTCAACAAGTTGACGGTATCACTGTTAAACAAGAAGAAGGTCAATTAGTACTAGAACGTCCATCTGAAAGCAAAGATCATAGAGCAAAACACGGTCTATATAGAGCATTACTTAACAACATGGTTGAAGGTGTCTCTAAAGGATTCACAAAAGAGTTAGAACTAGTTGGAGTTGGTTACAGAGCAAGTAATCAAGGACAAAGACTAGAATTAGCCTTAGGATTCTCTCACAATATTGTATTAAACTTAGCTGAAGAAGTAAAAGTTGAAACAGTATCTGAGAAAGGAAAGAACCCAATTATAAAATTAACTTCTCACGATAAACAATTAGTAGGACAAATTGCTGCTAAAATCCGTGGATTCCGTAAGCCAGAACCTTACAAAGGAAAAGGAGTTAAATTTGTTGGAGAAGTATTAAGAAGAAAAGCAGGTAAATCAGCTTAATAATTAATTATGGGATTATCAAAGACTGAAAGAAGACAGAGAATCAAAAACAGAATCAGAAAAATCGTTGGCGGTACAGAAGCTAGACCAAGATTAGCTGTTTTTAGAAGTAATAAAGAAATTTATGCTCAAATTATCAATGATGTAGATGGTAAAACAATTGCCGCAGCATCATCTCGTGATAAAGACATCAAAGCAGAAGGAACAAAATCAGAAGTTGCTGCCTTAGTAGGGAAGTCAATTGCTGAAAAAGCCCTAAAAGCTGGAATCGAAACAATCGCGTTTGATAGAGGTGGATATTTATACCACGGTAGAGTAAAATCATTAGCAGAAGGTGCTAGAGAAGGAGGACTTAAATTCTAAGAAACTATGTATCAGAAATACAAAAACGCAGAATTAGTAAAGCCAGGTGGATTAGAATTGAAAGATCGTTTGGTAGGAGTACAACGTGTAACTAAAGTAACCAAAGGTGGTAGAGCTTTTGGATTCTCAGCTATTGTAGTTGTCGGAGATGAAAACGGTGTTGTAGGACACGGTTTAGGAAAATCAAAAGACGTAGCTACAGCAATTGCAAAAGCAATTGAAGATGCTAAGAAGAACTTAGTGCGTATACCTTTACAAAAAGGAACATTACCACATGAGCAAAAAGGTAAATACGGTGGAGCTAGAGTATATATCCAACCAGCATCTTCCGGTACGGGAGTTATTGCAGGTGGAGCTGTTCGTGCAGTATTAGAAGCTGTCGGAGTTCACAACGTATTATCTAAGTCACAAGGATCATCTAACCCGCACAACGTAGTAAAAGCAACATTTGATGCTTTATTACAATTAAGAGATGCTGGTATTGTTGCAAAACAAAGAGGAATTTCTTTAGAAAAAGTATTTAAAGGATAAATCAAGGATAAAATGGCAAAAATTAAAGTAACACAAGTAAGAAGCAAAATTAGTCGTCCTCAAAATCAAAAGAGAACACTAGAAGCGCTAGGTCTTAAAAAGATCGGTCAGGTTGTAGTACATGATGCTACACCAAACATCCTTGGAATGGTAAATAAAGTTAAACATTTAGTTTCTGTTGAAGAAGCTTAAAAATAACAACTAGTTATGGATTTAAGTAACTTAAAACCAGCTGAAGGTTCAGTTCAAAGTAATAACAAAAGAGTAGGTAGAGGACAAGGTTCTGGAAAAGGTGGTACCGCAACACGTGGTCACAAAGGAGCCAAATCTCGCTCAGGTTATTCAAAGAAAATTGGATTTGAAGGTGGTCAAATGCCTTTACAAAGACGTGTTCCTAAGTTTGGATTTACAAACATTAATCGTAAAGAATATCAAGGAGTAAATCTTGATAGATTACAGGAATTAGTTGAAGAAGGAAAAATCACAGATACTGTTGATTTACAAACATTAGTAGCGAATAGAGTAGCTAGAAAAACGGATTTAGTAAAAATCCTTGGAAGAGGTGAACTAAAAGCAAAATTAAAGGTTACAGCTCACAAATTTACAGCTTCAGCTAAAGCAGCTATAGAAGCGGCAGGTGGAGAAGCAGTAACTTTATAATTTCTACAAAGAAGCATGAAAAATTTTATTGACACAATAAAAAATATTTGGAACATAGAAGAACTAAAAAATAAAATTTTAGTGACACTAGGACTTTTACTCGTGTACCGTTTCGGTGCGCAAGTAAGTCTTCCAGGTATGGACTATACAAAACTTGGCGCAGATTTCGCCGGTAACTTTCAAGGTGGTGGAATCGGTAATCTTCTAAACATGTTTACAGGAGGAGCTTTTGCTAAAGCTTCTGTATTCGCTTTAGGAATTATGCCATACATCTCTGCTTCAATTGTGGTTCAGTTGATGGGAATAGCAATTCCTTATCTACAAAAACTCCAAAAAGAAGGAGAAAGTGGTCGTAAAAAAATTACGCAAATCACTAGATGGTTAACAATTGTAATATGTTTGGTGCAAGCACCTTTCTATTTATGGGGATTAGGACAGTTAGGAGTTCCTGATGAAGCCTTCATGATGGGGAAAGGACTTGACTTTATCATTCCTTCAGTAATTATCCTTGTAACTGGTACTATATTTGCCATGTGGTTAGGAGAAAAAATTACTGATAAAGGTATCGGAAACGGTATCTCACTATTAATCATGGTAGGAATTATAGCGTACATGCCACAAGCATTTGTTCAAGAACTTGCTTCTAACGCAAGTAAACCAATGCTTATTCTTATAGAAATTGTAATCTGGTTAGCAATTATTATGGCTAGTATTATGCTGGTAATGGCAGTTCGTCAAATTCCAGTACAATACGCTAGAAGAACAGCTAGTGGTGGATACGAGAAAAATATCTTCGGAGCAAGACAATTTATTCCATTAAAATTGAATGCATCAGGTGTAATGCCAATCATTTTTGCGCAAGCATTAATGTTTGTGCCGTCAGCAATTGGAAAAGGATTAGGTAGTTCAGCTGCTGGACAGTGGATGATTGCTAATTTCCAAGATGTATTCGGATTATGGTACAATTTATTGTTCGCCTTCTTAATTATAATATTCACATACTTCTATACTGCAATTACAGTTCCAACGAACAAAATGGCAGATGACTTAAAAAGAAGTGGTGGATTTATTCCTGGAATTCGTCCAGGTGGAGAAACAGGAGAATATTTAGACAAGATAATGTCGCAAATTACGTTGCCAGGATCAATCTTCTTAGCATTGATCGCTATATTCCCAGCAATTGTTGGTAATATATTAGGTATTCAACAAAGTTGGGCACTATTCTTTGGAGGAACATCGTTGCTAATTATGGTAGGAGTTGCCATCGATACTATGCAACAAATAAACTCATACTTGTTGAACAGACATTATGATGGTTTAATGAAAACTGGTAAAAACCGTAAAGTAGTTGCATAATTATGGCTAAACAAGCTGCAATAGAACAAGATGGAACAATCATTGAAGCATTATCAAATGCTATGTTCCGTGTAGAATTAGAAAACGAGCATATCGTAACGGCTCACATTTCAGGAAAAATGCGCATGCATTATATCAAATTATTACCTGGTGATAAAGTGAAACTAGAAATGAGTCCATACGATTTAACTAAAGCAAGAATTACTTATAGATACTAAAATCATGAAAGTAAGAGCATCAATAAAAAAGAGAAGTCCCGAGTGCAAAATAGTGCGTCGTAAGGGCAGATTATACGTAATCAATAAAAAGAATCCTAGATTTAAACAAAGACAAGGATAGTTATGGCAAGAATCGCAGGAGTAGACATTCCAAAGCACAAGAGAGGAGTTATCGCATTAACATACATCTTTGGAGTCGGAAGAAGTAGAGCTAAAGAAGTTTTAGCCGCAGCAAAAGTAAGTGAAGATACTAAAGTTTCTGATTGGAACGATGACGAAATCGGTCGTATTCGTGAAGCTGTAGGAACATACACAATTGAAGGTGAATTACGTTCTGAAGTACAATTAAACATCAAACGTTTAATGGACATCGGTTGTTACAGAGGAATTCGTCATAGATCTGGACTTCCATTAAGAGGTCAAAGAACTAAGAACAACTCTAGAACAAGAAAAGGAAGAAGAAAAACTGTTGCTAACAAGAAGAAAGCAACTAAATAATTAAAATAGATGTTGGTAATTAGTATTGAGTAGTGAGAACTAATATGTAATTATAAAGAATCTAACTACTAACTACTAAAATCTAAATACTAAATAAAAGTATGGCAAAGTCTAGCAAGAGTACAAAAAAACGTAAAGTAATCGTTGAGTCAGTTGGAGCAGCACACGTAACTGCATCTTTCAACAACATCATCATATCACTTACAAACAAAAAAGGAGATGTAATTTCTTGGTCATCTGCTGGTAAAATGGGCTTTAGAGGTTCTAAAAAGAACACTCCATATGCTGCGCAAACTGCAGCTGAGGACGCATCTAAAGTTGCACACGAAGCAGGTTTACGTAAAGTAAAAGTTTACGTAAAAGGTCCAGGTAATGGTAGAGAATCCGCTATCAGAACCATCCACAATGCAGGAATTGAAGTAACCGAAATTATCGATGTTACTCCATTACCACACAATGGATGTAGACCTCCAAAAAGAAGAAGAGTATAATTAAATTAATTTTCATTGAGAGATTAACGATTATCGAAGGAGAAAGCCTTAATTCATAATCACTCTCATAATAACTATTAGAAATGGCAAGATATACTGGTCCAAAAACTAAAATTGCCCGTAAATTCGGAGAAGCAATTTTCGGAGATGATAAGTCTTTTGATAAAAGAAATTATCCTCCAGGTCAACACGGGAACAACAGACGTAGAGGAAAAAAATCTGAATACGCAGTTCAGTTGATGGAAAAACAAAAAGCAAAGTACACTTACGGAATTCTTGAGCGTCAGTTCAGAAACTTGTTTGAAAAAGCAAACAGAAGTAAGGCAATTACTGGTGAAGTTTTATTACAATTATGTGAATCACGTTTAGATAACGTTGTTTTCAGAATGGGTATCGCACCAACAAGAAGCGGAGCAAGACAATTAGTATCGCACCGTCACATCACAGTAAATGGAGAGAAAGTAAATATTCCTTCATACAGCTTAAAACCTGGTGATGTAGTAGGAGTTAGAGAAAAATCTAAATCCTTAGAAGTTGTATCAAGATCTCTAGCTAACGCTAGCCACGTACATGAGTGGATTACATGGAATGGAGAAAAAATGGAAGGTACGTTTGTAACGACTCCTGAAAGACTTCAGATCCCTGAAAATATCAAAGAGCAGTTAATAGTAGAATTATATTCTAAATAATAAATAATCAGAAAGTATTCTTAATATGGCATTATTAAACTTCCAAAAGCCCGATAAAGTTATCATGATTGACTCATCTGAGTTCGATGGCAAATTTGAATTTCGTCCTTTAGAACCTGGATACGGGTTAACAATCGGGAACGCATTAAGAAGAGTACTTCTATCATCATTGGAAGGTTTTGCGATTACTTCTGTTCGTATGGACAAAGTAGATCACGAATTTTCAACGATTTCTGGTGTTGTAGAAGATGTAACAGAAATTATTTTGAATTTAAAACAAGTTCGTTTTAAAAGACAAATAGACGATATTGATAACGAATCAGTATCGATCTCTGTTTCTGGAAAAGATCAACTTACCGCAGGTGACTTCCAAAAATTTATCTCAGGTTTCCAAGTGTTAAACCCAGATTTAGTGATCTGTAACATGGATGCTTCAGTAAACTTAAACATGGAAATTACTATTGAAAAAGGTAGAGGATATGTTCCAGCTGAAGAAAACAAAAAGTCAAATGCTCCGTTAGGAACGATCTTTACAGATTCAATTTACACACCTGTAAAGAATGTGAAATACAGCATAGAAAACTATCGTGTTGAACAAAAAACTGATTATGAAAAATTAGTTTTTGAAATCATTACTGATGGATCTATTCATCCTAAAGAAGCATTAACTGAAGCTGCAAAAACATTAATTCACCACTTCATGTTATTCTCTGATGAGCGTATCACGTTAGAAGCGGATGAAATTGCACAAACAGAAACATATGATGAAGAATCATTACATATGCGTCAACTACTAAAAACAAAATTAGTAGACATGGACCTTTCTGTAAGAGCATTAAACTGTTTAAAAGCTGCAGAAGTAGATACCTTAGGAGACTTAGTATCATACAATAAAAATGATTTAATGAAATTCAGAAACTTCGGTAAAAAATCATTAACAGAACTAGAAGAACTAGTAAACGTTAAAGGATTAAGTTTCGGAATGGACTTATCAAAATATAAATTAGATAAAGATTAATTCCACTATAATTTGCTCCTCAAATGAGTTGAAGCAAGATAGCGGTAAAAAACAAATGTCATGAGACACGGAAAAAAAGTAAATCACTTAGGTAGACAAACAGCGCACAGAAAAGCAATGTTAGCTAATATGGCTTGTTCATTAATTGAACACAAGCGTATTAACACTACAGTAGCAAAAGCAAAAGCATTAAAGCAATTTGTTGAGCCGTTAGTAACAAAGTCGAAAGATGATACTACACACAATCGTCGTTTAGTATTTAGTAAACTAAGAAACAAATACGCTGTTACTGAATTATTCAGAGACGTAGCTGTAAAAGTTGCTGATAGACCAGGTGGTTACACAAGAATTATAAAATTAGGAAATCGTCTTGGAGATAATGCTCAAATGGCATTAATCGAATTGGTAGACTACAACGAAACGTACAATACTGAGAAGAAAGCTAAGACTACTAGACGTAGTAGAAGAGGTGGTGGAAAGAAAACTACACCAGTAGTAGATACACCAAAAGCTTCAACTGAAGAAGAATAATGAAAAATAATTCATTACATATAAAAAGGGTAAACTTTCTGAGTTTATCCTTTTTTTTATATTAGTGAAGCTCAGTTTTTAAGAAGTCGATAGACGTACTTAAAAATGTAAGTTGAACTAATTCCACTGGAAAGTAGAATCTTAAAAGAAAAACAGCGGATTTAGATTTATTTTTTAATCTAAAAAAACGAATTGCCAAAATGATTAAACTTGTAAAATCATTACTTCCTAAAAAACTAAAGAAGTTTGTAAAACGAAACATCCTCAAAAAAGGATTCGTAAACAAACCTACATATACAGCTTCTTTGCATAAGGATGAATTTACACTAAATGCAACAATCGCATACAATAAATATGGCGGTTATTGCACGCCCTTTTCGGCACAACAAGAATCTGTTGTTCAAGAAATACTCAAAGGAAAAGTATATGAGCCAGACACAATACAATACATCATCGATCACTGTAAAGATGGTGATGTCATACAAGCTGGTGCATACTTTGGAGATTTCCTTCCGGGAATTGCCAAAAACATTTCAAAAAATGCAAAAGTTTGGACATTTGAACCAAGTTCCGAATACTATCGATGTGCGGAAATAACAATCTTAATCAATAATCTAACAAATGTAAATCTATTCCAAGTTGGCTTGGGAGAAAAAAAATCTGAAGTCAAATTGCAAATAGAAACAGAAGATGGAAGACGATTAGGTGGCGCGAGTAGAATAATTGATTCAGAAATTGGTAAATTTGTACCCATCACAATCGAAACTTTAGATAGTATGATTCCGGAAGACAGAAATATTACAGTACTTCAACTAGATTTAGAAGGATTTGAAATACCTGCACTAAAAGGCGCGATCAATACAATCAGCAGATGTAAACCAATACTAATACTCGAAATATTATCACACAACGACATTTTAACCAACAACTGGTTTAAAGAACATATACTTTCGCTAGGATATAAAATTACAGGAAAAGTACACAACAACACAATAGTAACAATACAACATAACAACTAATTCACAAACACAACACAACTAAATTGTATAGCTAGATATGAAATACCAAACTCGACAAAAAGCACTATTACTACTCGAAGATGGAACTATCTTTTACGGGAAGGCAATTGGAAACCCTGGAACTGCATACGGCGAAGTATGTTTTAATACAGGAATGACGGGATATCAAGAAATTTTTACCGATCCGTCGTATTATGGACAACTCATGGTCACTGCAAATGTTCACATTGGAAACTATGGAACGGCTACTGCCGAAATGGAATCTGATGGCGTTAAAATTGCAGGATTAATTTGTAAAAATTTCAGTTACGATTACTCACGTGATGCCGCAGACAGTTCACTAAAAGAATTCTTAGATCAAAATGATTTGTTTGCAATATCAGACGTAGATACAAGAGCATTGGTAAGTTACATTAGAGATAATGGAGCTATGAATGCCGTAATTTCTACAGATGTTGACAACATAGACGAACTAAAAGCGAAACTAGCCAACGTACCAAGCATGGCAGGATTAGAATTAGCTTCAAAAGTATCAACCAAAGAACCATATATATTTGGAGATGAAAATGCAGCTGTAAAAATTGCCGCATTAGATATTGGTGTGAAAAAGAACATTCTAAGAAATCTTGCAAAGCGTGATGCTTGCATCAAAGTATTTCCATACAATGCAACTTTTGAAGAAATGAGCGCTTGGAATCCAGACGGATACTTCTTATCTAACGGACCTGGAGATCCAGAACCATTAAGTGAAGCAATTACATTTGCTAAAGAAGTCATCAAACGCGATTTACCATTATTTGGAATCTGTTTAGGACACCAAGTAATTGCATTAGCCAACGGAATTTCTACGTACAAAATGCACAATGGTCACCGTGGAATCAATCATCCCGTGAAAAACATGTTGACAGGAAAAGGAGAAATCACTTCACAAAATCATGGTTTTGCCATCAACAGAGAAGAAACAGAAGCAAACGCAAATGTAGAAATTACACATGTACATTTAAATGATAATACAGTTGCTGGAATTCGTGTAAAAGATAAAAACTGTTTCTCGGTTCAATATCATCCAGAAGCAAGTCCTGGACCACACGATGGAGAATATCTATTTGATGAATTCATTGCGAACATTCAAAAAGTAAAAACGGTTTAATACGGTTACCTGAAAAGTATAATTTTCGTCAGACTAAACTTGATTCAGTTTCACACAAACTATGAAAACTAGCAGGATGAGATTCTGAATTAAATTCAGAATGACGTTTCAAATTTTTTTAGAGAATCTGATAACATAAAAACAAAAAGATGAATAAAATCATCATATTACTAATAGCGTTTACAGTTGTAGTTTCATGTAAAGAAGAAGCAAAATCTTCAACGTCAACGACTGCAACAGAAAAAGCAGTTTCAGGAACTGAAAAAACGACGGAAACAGAAGCAGTCGAAAAAGATGCAAAACTTTCGGTTGATAAAGAGCAATTCCTATCAACAACAATTGCCTATTTCAAAAACTGTAAAGCAAATTCATCCAATAGAAATGACTGTCGAAACAGTATCACAAAAATGATTTCTGAATTTTATGATATTTCAGACTTTAAAAATGAAGCAGGCGATTATGTGATTTACGATAGCATACAACCAATCATCAAAAAATCTGAAAATTGGGTAAAACTTGGAAATGCAAACGATCAGGAAGTTCTAAAAAAAGCACAAGAAGCCGCAAACAATGGAAACGCAACCATAGCTGTAGATGTATCTGAATCATACGGACAAATAGCAATGATAATTCCAGGGAAACTGACAAATTCAGGTTCGTGGAAACTCAAAGTTCCGAACACAACAGCTTTGGTAAACTATGATGCTACGAAGTCATTTATGAAAAAATCATTAGCATACGCGTTCAAATCAATGGACAATATTGTACTATACAGTAAAAAATAGTTGCATTATTTTTCATAGAAAACGTTTTCGCATTTTATAAAAAGAATCAAAAATAGCGCATTGCTAACATATCCGTAAAAGCGATGCGCAACCATAAAAAACTAATGTTAGTTTCGTAAATTAGCAATAAAGAAAATAAAAAAATATGAGCAGAATTATTAACATTCACGCAAGACAAATATTAGATTCAAGAGGAAATCCAACTGTTGAAGTAGATGTAGTAACTGAAAATGGAGTATTAGGAAGAGCCGCTGTGCCTTCAGGAGCATCAACAGGAGAACATGAAGCAGTAGAGTTAAGAGATGGTGGAGACGCTTACATGGGAAAAGGAGTCAGTAAAGCTGTTCACAATGTAAATACAATAATTGCCGAAGAATTAATGGGCGTTTCTGTATTTGAGCAAAATCAAATCGACAAAATGATGATCGATTTAGATGGAACACCAAACAAAGGAAACTTAGGCGCAAATGCAATATTAGGAGTTTCGTTAGCTGCAGCAAAAGCCGCGGCCAACGAATTGGGAATGCCATTATACAGATATGTTGGTGGAGTTTCTGCAAACACACTTCCGGTTCCAATGATGAATATCATCAACGGAGGTTCACATTCTGATGCACCAATTGCGTTTCAAGAATTTATGGTAATGCCTGTAAAAGCTAAAAACTTTACACAAGCAATGCAAATGGGAACTGAAATTTTTCACCATCTAAAAAAAGTATTACACGACAGAGGTTTAAGTACAGCTGTTGGTGATGAAGGTGGATTTGCACCAACATTAGACGGAACAGAAGATGCGTTAGATACAATTTCTTTGGCGGTTGCAAATGCAGGTTACAAACTTGGTGAAGAAATTATGATTGCTTTAGATTGTGCCGCGGCAGAATTTTATGTAGATGGTGCATACGATTATACAAAATTTGAAGGTTCAACAGGAAAAGTAAGAACTTCAAAAGAGCAAGCAGATTACTTAGCATCATTAGCGGAAAATTATCCAATCATTTCTATCGAAGACGGAATGGACGAAAACGATTGGGAAGGTTGGAAATATTTAACTGAAATTGTTGGCGATAAAGTACAATTGGTTGGAGACGATTTATTTGTAACAAATGTTGAACGTTTATCAAGAGGAATTGAAAACAACACAGCAAATTCTATCTTAATTAAAGTAAACCAAATTGGAACGCTAACAGAAACTATTGCGGCGGTAAACATGGCGCACAATGCTGGATATACTTCTGTAATGTCTCACAGGTCAGGTGAAACGGAAGACAACACCATTGCTGATTTAGCAGTTGCGTTAAACACAGGTCAAATCAAAACAGGTTCGGCTTCACGTTCAGACAGAATGGCAAAATACAATCAATTATTACGTATTGAAGAAGAATTAGGAGCTGTTGCTTACTTTCCACAAGACAAAGCTTTTAAAATAAAATAATAAATTATCTATATCTATTAAAAGACCGCTTACAAATTTGTAAGCGGTCTTTTTGTATGTTACAATAGAGTCGGTATTAAGCACAAGTTACACACGTTAATTCTTCACAAGCAGTTGCTCTGCATGTTAATATACCTTCGGTTAATTGTGGTATTGTCGGATCTGGACAACCACAACTTACATGTGGACAATACGAAAACACACGTGTAACTTTTGTCAGTACGGTGACAATATCTACAGCGGTTTGCACAACATCAGTTCCACCAGAAACTTGGTTTAAATTACTAACAGATTGCTTACGTAATACTAAATTTTTTAAATTCTTTTTTTTCATAATATTGAATGTGTTGATTTATAGAAAGTTATGAAAAAATGAAATATCATGATTATGGTTTAACCGTAATTAATGTGTTGTGAGTCAGAAAATTAGATTTAAAAACGAAATCAAAAAAATACACAAGCAATTCAAAGAAAAATCAGCAATTCATCGTATTTTCAAAATTCAAAAAAGATAGTATCTTTAACACATCATGACAGAACACAAAAAACCTCACGGATGCGTCGTTGCATTACAAAAACTCTTTTCGGGTTGTTTGGCACTTATAGCCACGGGGTTTTTAATAATTATTATCTTCTTTTTGGCTACAAAAGTCAAAATAGAAGGTATGTCGTTACTTATAGTTTCTGTTTGTGGGCTCTTCTTATTAAGATATCTCTGGAAAAAAGTAGTAAGAAAAAACAGTTCTAATAAAGATGCTTTCAAAAATATCTTTTTCAACATACTCCAAACAATAGCAGTAATCGTATTATTCTCTATAGTATTAACAATTTTAGCTAAAAATGCAGGATATAATTTTGAAGACGATACGACAGTTGTAGAAGAAGAAACCAAAAAAACAGAAATCATTACCAAAACTGAAGGTGACAAAACAATAGAATACATTGTAAATAGACTAAGTTGGAAAGATTTTGATGGTGATCGCTACCGAATGGACTTCAAAATAGCCAAACAAGATGTTCCGAAATCTAAAAAGAATCGTCGCAGTTACAGAATAACAAATAATTTCAAATGGGGCAATTTCTACAAACACATGGCAAACCATGATGCGCCATTGTTAGAACATTTGTATACATCTTTCAGTAAAATTCAAAAAGACAAAAAGTTGAACCGACGAAAATTTGCAGAGTTCATCATTACAAGTGTTCAAAATATTCAATACAACTACATAAAAATAAATGCGTGTACTGGAAATGAAGATTATCCATGTGTTGGAAACGTTCGATTAGGCGTATTTGCACCTGTGGAATTTGGAGCAAATCTCTCAGGTGATTGCGATTCGCGTACTGTATTGCTATTTGTATTGCTATCAAAATTCAATTATGATGTTGCTATTTTAAACAGTAACGAGTACAAACATTCGGTACTTGGAATAAGTTTGCCAGCACGCGGAAAACATAAAATATACAACAGAAAAAAATACTATTTCGTAGAAACAACAGCAACAGGATATCCAATTGGGCATTTACCCAAAGACATGTCAAGTTTGCGTTATTGGGACTTTGTATTAGTCAACTAAAAAAAACCACATGAAAGGAGCCAAGACAATTAGTTTATATAAACCGATGTCTTTTAAGGTGAATTCCATCTGACAAAAATTAATAAATAAAAAAGAAACAGATGAATACAGAATTATTTTATCTCGCATTAAGTCAAATGGTATTATCCATTGTACTTGCTATTGTCATATTCTTTATCTCATATAAAGTACTCATCAAAATATTCAAACTAAAAGAAGAAAATCTAAACGATTCCAATTTGGCATTAAGTATCTTCTTTTCAGGAATTATTTTCAGTACAGGATACTTACTAAGCGGAATTATTCCATCGATCATAAGTGCGATAGAAATGCTAAAAATTCACGCAAAAGAAAACCTATTTGTCGAAATCCTAAAATATTCGTCACTATCACTATTTGTAGGATTCTTACTAGCGGGCTTAATTCACTTCACTTCATTTATGCTAGCAAAATCACTCACAAAGCATGTGGATGAAGTTGGCGAGTTGAAAAAAAATAATTTAGCTGTCGCGATTTTACTCACAACTATACTAATATCCATCACAATAATATCAAGAGACAGTTTAGTATTTTTGATTGAACTCTTCTTACCACAACCAACCGTTTTAGAATATTCTTCTTAAAAACAAGAATCAGTATGGCTTGGTTTCGAACATTTCATCGTCATGTAAAAGGATTAGAATATATCATTTTTGGGCGTCATGTAAATGATGATTATGGTCATAAGAAATATGCTATCTATAAATTAACACGCAATCAATTATACATTGATACAAGCGAAAAATGGCATACAAAACATGACTTTGGAAAAAAGTATACATTTCGTGGGCACAAAGCATCCGATGAACAATTTGAAATTGCAAAAGAGCTATTGCATAAAGTTCCTCAGATACTATATAGTAAAAAGCTAGAACGATACAATGACAACTTTGGAGGCAAACTTCAAGACAGTCTCATCATAGCATTATTTAACGAAGTACAAAAAACGAATATAGTCATTAATGCATATACATTCGAAACCAAAAAACTACCTAAAGACCTTCGTAAATTTAGAATTTTAGCAGAAACAACTATTAAAAAAATAGAATTGCTGTAGTAACTTATTTAAAAAGGAAAAATTAAGCACTATTCATTGACAATTGTCATTACTAAACAGACGTAGAGAGTCACTTCAATAACAAATAAAATGACTTTTTGCATTTTAGCAATCGTTTTTTATAAATAACGACTTAATTTTATAGAAAGCGGTTAGATAATTGATTCTTAAATTCTTATTTTCGCTTAAGCAAGAATTTACCCCACAATACTACACTTGTTTTAGTATGCCACTTAAATGAATCAAAGTAAATCACTAACAGGAACAAATGCATGCTATGTATTGCAGTTGTATCTAGTTTTACGGTACTTTTAAACAAATTAAATATTTTGCATGAAATTAAAATTACTATTCCCTTTATTAATTTTCACAAACATTATTTGGGTACTAACAGCAGTAGCACAACCTTCAAACGACAATTTTGCAAATGCTATTCCTATAAGTTGTGGAAACAATTACACATCAAGTACGGCAGATGCCACTTTGGATGAAAACGACGCTCCAGATGGTTTTGGTGCCGATTTAGATGCGCCAAACATTTGGTATTCCTATACAGGTGCTGGAATTCCAGAAGTTATAACCTTAGACCTTTGTGCTTCAGGCTATGACACTTCCTACCTAGTATACACAGGAACTTCGGGAAATTTAACGTTAGTTGCGGCAAATGATGATAATTCAGGGCAATGTGGACCAGGATATCGTTCATACGGAACGTTTGAATCTGATGGAACAACAACCTATTATATCACAATTACTGGATATGGATCATCAGATGTAGGAAGTGTGGATATGAATATTTCTTGTATACCTCAAGATGCGGTTTTTGTAACAGATGCAAATTTTGAACAAGCATTGATCGATTTAGGTCATGATTCTGGATCCGTAAATGGATACATATTAGGAGCTGCTGTTGATCAAGTAAATGACCTAAATATCAGTAATAAAAACATTTCAGACCTAACAGGAATCGAAGCGTTTACTTCATTACAAATATTAAATTGTAGTAATAATAACTTAACAAGTTTAAATCTAATTTCAAATACGAATCTAACAATACTGAATTGTAGTTCTAATGCGTTACAATACTTAGTTCTAGAAAATCAAACAAACCTTACTTCGCTAGATTGCAACACTAACGAGTTGGAATTTTTAAGTGTAAAAAACGGAAACAATACAAACGTTACTTTTTTCAATGCATTAAATAATCTTAACTTAGCTTGTATTCAAGTAGATAACGAAGCATATAGTACGGCAAATTGGACAAATATAGGTGCAGGAGCTAACTTTTCACAAATGTGTACAAGCGTAACATATGTGCCAGATGATAATTTTGAGCAAGGCTTAATTGATTTAGGATATGATACTGTGCTAGACGATTATGTCCTAACAAACAATATAAATACTATTACAGTGCTTACGATATCGAATCGTCAAATTGCTGACTTGACAGGAATAGACGATTTTACAGCGTTAGAAGAATTAAATTGCACAGGAAATAATTTGACGAGTTTAGACTTATCTCAAAATGCAGCGTTACGCGATTTAAAGTGTTATTTTAATGAGCTTACCAGTATAAACTTAACCCAAAATACAGCATTAGAAAGACTAGAATGCTTTACAAATAATCTAACGACAATAGACCTTACACAAAATACAGTGCTTGACTATATGCGGGCAGAACTAAATCCTTTAGTAGCTCTTGACTTAAGTCAAAATGTGATATTAGATTATAT
Source organism: Kordia sp. (assembly GCF_965283645.1). Taxonomy (GTDB): domain Bacteria; phylum Bacteroidota; class Bacteroidia; order Flavobacteriales; family Flavobacteriaceae; genus Kordia. The sequence goes on from NZ_CBDIPG010000001.1 coordinate 4,410,570, forward strand.
AAATCTAAGAGGAACACAACTAACCACATTAGATTTTACGCCTAACGTTGCAATAGAGACAATTGTGTTATCAGACAATAATCTGCTTACAAGTATAGACATTTCACAGAATGTGAATCTAAGAAACCTTTTGGTTTCAGGTAACTCATTAACAAGTCTAAATACCTCACAAAATACAGCTTTACTACAACTAAACTGTAATGATAACGCCATTGAATATTTAGATTTATCAAACAATACACAATTAGTTTCACTAGAAGCTACAAACAATGCATTGACAAGTGTAGATTTGAGAAGTGGAAACAATACCATACTTCCAAGTTTTATTGGTAACTCTTTTGACCTAACGGGTAATCCGGATTTAAGCTGTGTAGATGTTGACGATGTTGCATACAGTACTACCAATTGGACAAATATTGATGCAGGACTTACTTTTAGTGTAAATTGTAATCCAGCACCAATTCCATCTAATGACGAATGTGTAGATGCCATTTCAGTTCCAATAAGTGACGCTACGTGTAACAATACAGTCGCAGGAACGCTAACCCAGGCAACAAACTCAAACTCACTTCAATGTGCTGGGCCTTCTACTGCTTTTTCTGATGTTTGGTATAGTTTTGTTGCCACACAAACAACGCACAATATCAAAATATTAAACACATCTGGAGTAGATTCACGAGTATTTCACGCAGTCATTGATGCACAAACCTACAATTGCGGAAACATTACAGATGCAATTTATTGTACGGATGCACTAGAAGATCAAGCTTTTGGATTGACAATTGGAAACACCTATTACATTCAAGTATACACAAATATAGAAAACGCAACGGAAACATTTGATGTTTGTGTAGCTTCAAATGAAATTCCAGGGCTAACCTATGTGCCAGATGATAACTTTGAACAAGCACTCATTGATCTCGGATATGATATAACCTTAGACAATTACGTAACTACGACAAATATCGATGCTATTGAAATTTTAAATATAGACAGTAGAAATATTGGAAATCTAACAGGAATTGAAGATTTTACAGCGTTGGAACAATTATATGTTGGTAATAATCCATTGGGAAATTTAAATCTAACGCAAAATCCAGCATTAGTACTTTTAAACGCAAATAATACTTCACTTTCAACGATAGATTTAACTCAAAATATAGCCTTACAGTATCTATCCATTGAAAGCAACCAACTCACAACAATTGATATTACACAAAATACAGCGCTCATCACTGGAAGCTTTCAATCAAATCAATTGGCAACAATAGATGTATCGCAAAATACGTTACTAGAAACTTTAAATGTTGTACTAAACCCGCAATTCTTTGAAGTAGATGTATCTGTAAATTCAAGTTTGAAAACATTAAATATGAATTTTACCCAAGTACAAAGCATAGATGTTTCAAACAATCCAAATCTTGAATCATTATTATGTGCAAATTGTCCTTTAGAAGCAATCGATGTTTCAGCAAACCCAACTTTAAAAATCTTAAGTGTTGGCGGAACGCAAGTGCCATTTGTAGACGTATCTAACAATCCAGTTTTTGAGAACTTATTTGTGAATAATTGTTTTCAGTTAAACGGAATTAATATCCAAAATGGAAATAATACAAGCGTTACAACCTTTTTAGCTTCAAATGTGCCCAATCTTACTTGTATTCAGGTAGATGACGTAGCATACAGCACCGCGAATTGGACAAATGTTGATGTAGGTACAAACTTTAGTATGGATTGTGGTTTTCTTGAAAATGATGAATGTGTAAACGCAATAAACATTCCAATCAGTAATGCTACATGTAACAATGTAATAGCTACGACAATAGTTGGTGCAACTGATTCTAATTCACTACAATGTTTTGGAAACAATGCAAACTTTGCTGATGTGTGGTTTAGCTTTGTAGCCACCGAAACAACACATAAAATTGCATTGCAAAACCTAACAGGTTCGCCAAACTTTCTTTGGCATGCCTTAATTGATGCACAAACGTACAATTGTGGAAACATTACAGATGCCATTTACTGTGCGGATGCTTTAGAAGGAGAAGCAACAGAATTAACCATAGGAAATACATATTACATCCAAGTATATTCGCATGTAGCAAATGCAAATACTACATTTGATATATGTGTATCTACAAATACAATTCCAGGATTAACCTATGTGCCAGACGATAACTTTGAGCAAGCACTGATTGATCTCGGATATGATATAACCTTAGACGATTACGTAACGACAAGCAATATCAATACAGTAAATGACTTAAACATTCGCGATCTTGGTATTTTCGATCTCACAGGAATAGAAGACTTTGCAGGATTAGAAATCTTAAACTGCGGATTAAACTTCTTAGGCGAATTAGACTTAAGCAACAACACCAACTTAAACTACTTAATTGCTGATAGTGCTGCGTTAGTTGGTCTAAATGTTCAAAACGGAAACAATACCAATGTTACAACGTTTATTACACTTGGTAATGTAGATTTATTCTGCATTCAGGTGGATGATGCTGCGTACAGTACAACCAATTGGACAACCATTGAAAATGGAACGAGTTTCAGTACAAACTGTGGTCCGCCTGAAAATGACGAATGTACAAACGCAATCACAGTTCTAATAAGTGACAATGCGTGTAGCACAACAACATCAGGGACATTACTGCGTGCAACCGATTCAAACTCATTACACTGTTTTGGAGACTTGCCAGATTTTACAGATGTTTGGTTCAGTTTTGTTGCCACAGAAACGACACACAACATCGCATTACTAAACACAACAGGTCCGTCAAACACCGTTTTTCATGCAGTCATTGATGCACAAGCGTACAACTGCGGAAACATCACGGATGCAATCTACTGTGCGGATGAATTACAAAGTCAGGCAACAGATTTAACCATCGGAAACACCTACTACATTCAAGTATACTCAGATCTAGCAGACTCAACAGAAACCTTTGATCTTTGTGTATCTACATTAAATATTTCTGGATTAACCTATGTGCCAGATGATAATTTTGAACAAGCGTTGATTGATTTAGGGTATGATGATGTATTAGATGATTATGTATTAACAGGGAGCATTAGTAATATTACTGAATTAAATATAGCAAATAAAAGTATTTCAGATTTAACAGGTATTGAAGATTTCATAGCATTAGAATCTTTAGGCTGTTGGTTTAATCAATTAACAAGCATAGATTTATCTCAGAATACAAGCTTAACAAGTCTACAGTTGGAGGGGAATCAGCTGACAAGTATAGACTTATCACAAAATATAAACCTAACGTATCTAAGACTTAGAACAAACCAACTAACAAGTATAGATCTAACGAATAATATTAATTTAACAGATTTATCTTTAGGAATAAACCAATTAACGACAGTAGATGTATCACAAAATGTTGACTTAACCCATTTAAGTCTTAGTAATAATCAACTAACGAATATAGATCTTGCGAATAATATTGTGTTAGAAAATCTTTATTTATCTGATAATCAGTTTACAAGCGTTGATATTGCTGGTAATGTAAATTTGGATATTTTATATTGTGAAGGCAATCAACTAACAACTTTAGATGTAAGCAATAATACAAATATCACTTTTCTGAATTGTAGTAATAATTTGCTTACCAGTTTAAATGTTGGTAATAATACAAACTTAGATTATATCGATTGTAAAAATAATCAATTAGCAATTTTAGATTTTTCTATTAATACAGGTTTAAGAGGCTTAGTAGCTAGTGACAATAACCTTATAAATTTAAATATTAAAAATGGTAATAACGCTAACTTTCTTTATCTTTTCACAACAGTTAATAACCCCAATTTAGAATGCATAGAAGTTGATGATGTATCATACAGTACTGCCAACTGGAGCAATATTGATGCAGGTACAAGTTTTAGTACAGATTGTGGTTTTCTTGAAAATGATGAGTGTGTAGACGCTATTGACATTCCAATAAGTGATGCAACATGTAACAATGTAATAGCTGCGACAATGGTTGGTGCAACTAATTCTAATTCACTACAGTGTTTTGGAAATAATGCAAACTTTACTGATGTGTGGTTTAGCTTTGTAGCCACCGAAACAACCCATAAAATTGCATTACAAAACCTAACAGGTTCACCAAGCTTTCTTTGGCATTCCTTAATTGATGCACAAACATATACCTGTGGAAACATTACAGATGCCATTTACTGTACAGATGGATTAGAAAATACAGCAACAGGATTAACAATAGGAAATACATATTATGTTCAAGTATACTCGCATGTAGCAAATGCAAACACTACTTTTGATATCTGTGTATCTACAAACACAATTCCAGGACTCACATACGTGCCAGACAACAACTTTGAGCAAGCTTTAATCGATTTAAGTTTAGATGATGTCTTAGACGATTATGTAACCACAAGCAACATCAATACAGTAAATGACTTAAACATTCGCGATCTTGGTATTTTCGATCTCACAGGAATAGAAGACTTTGCAGCGTTAGAAATCTTAAACTGTGGATTAAACTTCTTAGGCGAATTAGACTTAAGTCAAAACACCAACCTAAATTACCTAATTGCAGATAGTGCTGCGTTAGTTGGTCTAAATGTTCAAAACGGAAACAATACCAATGTAACAACGTTTATTACACTTGGTAATGTAGATTTATTCTGTATTCAGGTGGATGACGCCGCATACAGTACCGCCAATTGGACGCTTATTGAACCGAATACAAGTTTTAGTGAATTCTGTGGAAACCCTATTCAGGTAGCCGCAAAAGCATACTTACAAGGAGCAATGCTTCAAAATCTAGATGGTTTCATGCGTACAGATTTAAAAGATAACGGTTATATTTTAACAGTAAGCCCATATACAGATGCTACTGCCATTCTTACTACCGATCCTGTATTTACTGCAACGGGACAAGACAAAATTGTCGATTGGGTTTGGGTAGAACTTAGAGATGCAACCAATCCTACAATTGTCATTGATGGAAAATCGGCACTATTACAACGCGATGGAGATATCGTAGAGGCACTTTCTGATAATACATCAACTCCTGTAAGCTTCAGTCAAGCACCAGGCAATTACTACATAGTTATAAAACATAGAAACCACTTAGGAATCATGTCAAGCAGTACATTGGCTTTATCTACGACTGTCACTACTATAGACTTTACAGATCGTAACAACCAAATTACCTATGGTACAAATGCTCAGACAAACTTTGGCATGCCAGCCGATGTGGTGGCCATGTGGTGTGGAAATGTAAATGGAGACACGGTTGTGCAATACTCAGGAACTACGCCTGATGTACCATCAATTCTCTCACAAGTACTAAACGATGCTGGAAACTTCTTAAACTTCCCAACCTATGTCGTTTCTGGTTATGATACAAATGATGTCAATATGGATGGAAACACACAATATACAGGTACAACTCCTGATACGCCATTCATCTTACAAAACGTATTTGCACACCCTGGAAACTTCTTAAACTTTAGTACCTATCAAATTATAGAGCAATTACCTCAAAGCGAATAGCAAACATGTAAAAATCATCAACATTACTAACACTAGAAAAGCACGCTAAAAACGATTCGAAAAACAAGCATTTAAACATCGAAAAATCTCAATATGCAAAAATAGACTCTTGTCATAAAACCAAGGCTATTCTAAGTATTAACAAGATTTATTTTTATTATAAATTTAAATGATATCTTAATTCTTAAATCCTTTGTAAAGTCTTTTCATAAATCGCGACTTATTTTGTAATTTAGCAATCCAGTTAAAAAAATAAAAATTCTAGAAAAATATGTCAGATAATATAGCTACGTTAGAAGTTAATGGTGAGAAACATGAGTTCCCTGTAATTAAAGGAACAGAAAATGAAATCGCTATTGATATCAAAAATTTAAGAGGCTCCACAGATGGAGTTATCACAATTGATCCAGGATATAAAAATACAGGCTCTTGCCAAAGTGCCATTACATTTTTAGATGGAGAAAAAGGTGTGCTTCGTTACAGAGGTTACTCAATTGAAGACTTAGCTGAAAAAGCAGATTTTTTAGAAGTTGCTTATTTATTAATATTTGGAGAATTGCCAACTGCAGCACAATTAGCAAAATTCCATAAAGACATCAAAGCGCAATCTATCGTAGATGATGATATCAAAAAAATAATAGATGCGTTTCCAAAATCTGCACATCCAATGGGTGTGTTAGCATCACTAACAAATGCACTAACAGCATTCAATCCTTCCTCTGTAAATGTAGATTCAGAAGAAGAAATGTATCATGCAATTGTAAAAATACTTGGAAAATTTCCTGTATTAGTAGCTTGGACAATGCGTAAAAAACAAGGTTTACCATTAGATTATGGTGATTCATCATTAGGATACGTTGAAAATGTATTAAAAATGATGTTCAAACAACCACATGAAGGATACAAACTAAATCCAATAATAGTTAACGCTTTAGACAAACTATTAATCTTACATGCAGACCACGAACAAAACTGTTCAACATCTACAGTTCGTATCGTAGGTTCTTCTCATGCTGGATTATTTGCTTCACTAGCCGCAGGAATCTCTGCACTTTGGGGACCATTACATGGAGGAGCAAACCAAGCTGTATTAGAAATGTTAGAAGGAATTCGTCAAGATGGTGGAGACACTAAAAAATACATGGCGAAAGCAAAAGATAAAAGTGATCCTTTCCGTTTAATGGGATTTGGACACAGAGTTTACAAAAACTTCGATCCAAGAGCAACAATTATCAAAGTTGCTGCCGATGAGGTATTAGCTGACTTAGGAGTGGAAGATCCAATCTTAGACATTGCAAAAGGATTAGAAAAAGAAGCATTGGAAGATCCATACTTCGTAGATAGAAAACTATATCCAAACGTAGATTTCTACTCTGGAATTATATACAGAGCAATGGGAATTCCAACAGAAATGTTTACAGTAATGTTTGCATTAGGACGCTTACCAGGATGGATTTCACAATGGAGAGAAATGCGCTTGCAAAAAGAACCAATTGGTCGCCCACGTCAAGTATATGTTGGAGAAAACCACAGAGAATTCAAAGCAATATCTGAAAGATAAACACCATAATAATACCAAAAAGCTTCATAGAAAAAATATCTATGAAGCTTTTTTTAATTATACCCCAAAGTATGTTAAAATTATATGTAAATGATGAAACCTCACAACTCAAAGCAGTTGTGTTAGGAACGGCAGAAAGTTGCGGACCTACTCCAAAAGCTGAAGACTGTTACGATCCAAAATCAAAACAACACGTATTGGCAGGAACATATCCATTAGAAAAAGACATGGTGCCAGAAATGGAAGCTGTTGCGAAAGTTTTTGAAAAACATGGAATTCAAGTATTCCGACCGAACATCATAAAAGATTACAATCAAATATTCTCAAGAGATATTGCTTTTGTAATTGAAGACAAATTCATCAAATCGAATATATTACCTGATCGCGAACGTGAAATTGAAGCCATTCAGCACGTAATTGATCAAATCAATCCAGAAAACATAATCACATTGCCAGAAGAAGTTCATGTAGAAGGTGGTGATGTAATGCCTTGGGGCGATTATATTTTTATCGGAACGTATTCAGGCACTGACTATGCAGACTATATTACCGCACGCACAAATATTGATGCTGTCATTGCTTTGCAAGAATTATTTCCACACAAAACAGTAAAATCATTCGAACTTCGTAAATCGAACACAGAGCCAAAAGACAATGCATTGCATTTAGACTGTTGCTTTCAACCAATAGGAAATGACAAAGCAATCTTACATAAAAATGGTTTCTTAGTGGAAGATGAATACCAATGGTTGGTTGATTTTTTTGGAAAAGAAAACATCTTCGAAATCAGCAAAGACGAAATGTACAACATGAATAGTAATATATTTTCTATATCTCCAGAAGTTGTCATTTCCGAACAAAACTTTACACGACTCAACACTTGGTTAGAAGAAAAAGGGTTCACTGTTGAAAAAGTTCCATATGCAGAAATTGCCAAGCAAGAAGGTTTGTTGCGTTGCAGTACCATGCCGTTAATAAGAGCGTAATACTTTGCTTTTCCGTAGTCTAGTATGGCTTTTTCGTTAAGAATTTTTGAAGCCACAACATCCCGAAACCTAAGATTTTCATCAAAGGTACTATATCTTTTGTGGAGTATTTAGAAAACAATTTTGAATTGTTGATTGCTTTTCAAGTTGTATTTTTAAGTGAGGAATCACAAATGAGAACAATGCCGTAAAGTGGGATTCCGAACTTTTTCGTGGAGAATTTAAACATGTAGGTATTGGTATAACAAATTTATCAGCATTTGAAACCAATAGTATCGGAATTAGTATTATGCCGATTTAGTTACGAATCTGAACAATCATATTTTTTCATTTTATTTGAATATGAATTCCGAAATTAAGATAGTTAAGGCATCCGATATTGAAAAAAATGTTACTGAACTAAATGTAACTTATGGTAGAGAAATAAAAAGTTGGATAGCAGTTGAAGGTCATTTTGGGCTAGCAGGCACATCAATAAATATCTTAATAAAATGTTTGAACTTTTACTAAAAAGCTATTGTAATATATTATGATGTTCTGCGGCATTTAAAGACATCAAAAAAGGAGATTTAGTATCAAACCAAAACTATTACGACCGATCTCATTTTAATAAAGAAATAAAAAAGTATACCAATCACACTCCAAAAAAAAACTATCTACTAACGAAAACGACCGATTTTTACAAACCTCAATTATAGCTAATAAGTAACTTTGTAGTATTACTAATTATAGTAAACTAGAGATGAATAAAGAAGTAGTTGCATGGAAGAATAGAGGTCAGGCAATAGATGTAAACGGTCATCAAATATTTTACATAAAAGAAGGTAATGGTGCTAACCTTTTAATACTTCATAGGTATCCTACAGATGAACTCATCAATCAATTTTGTAATATTTTAAATTATAAGGATGGAAAGTCAATCGCATATTTAATAGCCAGGCTCGTTTTCGAAAAATTAAATCATCAAGAAAGATGGATCCGTGCAATGCAAAATACGAAGGTTCCTATGTTTTTTATAAATGGACCATTAAAGTACCTAATGACAACGCTCTTGATTGAAAAAGGTTTTCTCAAACTTGAATGTTTAAAATACAATACGCCAAATAACCTAAGTTGTGTGTAATCTAAAAATAAAAAAGATGATACATAACGACGTATAATTAAGTTGCTATTGCAAGCCTAAAATGGGAAGCAACTAAAATTACTTTGCGCTTAAGTTTTAGCAAGCTTATTCATTTCCCTCACTTTTTTGAATACTATTATAAATAGCAAAAAGATATAAATAAGAACTTAAATGATAGGTTTATCAAGCAACTAAAACTCCATATTAGATAATAATTAAAAAAATGTAACATTTTGATATTTCTAGTATCAAAAAGGAGAAACATACTTTAAAATTTTAATACTTAACAAATGAAAAATACACTTTACATTTTACTAATTACTCTTGTAACATCTATACAAGTATTTAGCCAGGAAAAGCATAATGAAGAAAAGCCACAAGTTAACATATTTAATGAAGGCTATTTTGTTTCAAAAAACATTCAAAAAGATAATTTAGAATCTGACATTTTAAATTCCATTACATATTTCAAGAATAATAAATTAAGATCAGAATCGCCTTATTACGTTGGTAGTGGACAAACTATACTTATTGTTGATATTGAAACTAACGAAACTCTAGCGCTTACAGATCATCCGTACTATGGTAAAACATTTAGTCTTAAAAAAAAGAATTCTAAGGAAGATCAAAAAGAAAAATATGAAGTTGTTTTAGGAAACAAAAAAAGAAAAATTCTAGGTTATAATTGTCAGCAATATATAATAAAAATTAATGAGTCTATTCAATTTGAAGTTTTTGGTACAAAAGAAATAAATACCACTTATTTAAAAAATGTTAATAAAACAAAGCCTTTGGCGTCAAAAGTAGGATTTATATTATATAGAAAAGTCATCTCTGAAGGTGAGACCCAAAGCATATCAGAAGTAGTAAAAATAGTGAGTGAGCCTGTATCGGACAAAAAGTTTAGTTTGACACCTCCAAAAGAATACTTGAAAACTGGTGAATAGTTTTCAATAGTTAAAAAATAACTCTGATCAAATGCAAAAAGTAAACACACTTATATTGCAAACACTTGAACAAATGAAAAATACATTTTGCATTTTATTATTTACGGTTGGAACCTGTATTCAGGTATTTAGTCAGAAAAAAATATAGAGACCGTTGAAGGAGGCGGTGATGCAGCCAAGAATAATCTATTTGGTTTTTATGTTGGTGGATTTGCCGAAATTAAGTTGAACGAAAAATTTTCACTTCAACAAGAATTATTGTATTCCACACAAGGTGCAGAAGCTAACGATGTAATTGAAGTAAAAGTAGATTACTTAGCAATTCCTTTGATGGTAAAATATCATCTATCTGAAAAATTTAGTGTAGAAGCTGAGCCGCAAGCGTCATTTTTAGTGAATGAAAAGGTAGAATTTAAGAATGTTAGTCAAAACTAATTTCGAGAAGTTTTTACTCTGTGGGCGTTAACTTCTGCAATTCTAAATTGGATAATTCTATGTAAAAACAGATGCGAATTGAAAAAGTAACAAGTGGAAACAATATATAAAACAAAGAAAATGAGAAAATTTATTTTATTAATATTAATTGTTTTAGGAACAATTACATGTTCTAATAATAACAATTCTAAAATTATTGTCGGTAATGGCGAAAGTCAAAACTCAATAACTTACCAAATATCAAATCCAACTGTTTTTAGTACCGTACCTGAACAAGTCGAGAATTCCAGTTTTAATACTATCAATACTAAAAAAGGTTTTATAACATCTAAATTCATTTCCAATCTTGGCAAATTTCAAAAGGCCAAAAATTTTGATTTGAACTTACAAATCACAAGACAAACAGAGAATCCTCTATTTGAAGTAGGTTCATTCAATTTAGCAGGACCCGAAGTCATATTAGAATCTCTTATCTCTCCAAAAGACACAACATTTGCTGTTGTTAATGCTATCAGTATAAAAGAGTATACGATACAAAAGTCTTTAGGCAACTTGAATCAACTCAAGGGTAAATTTGTTTTTTATGAAAATTTGAATAATAAGTTGATAATTGAAAAGGTAAAAGACATAAAAGAGCTAGAAAATGTTCCTGGTAATTTTAAAGTTGGTTCTCAACAATTAGAAGGATATGCTTTAATTCATTTAATGGAAATAAACTCTAATGAAATTTTCTCTATAAAATTAGATTTTAGTGTGATTAATGATGTTAAAATAAGAATGTGATTCATAAAAGATTCAGAGTTGAGATAAGTAGAAAACTTGACAATCAACAGTCTTTTTGGAACCTAATTAACGAATAGATGTTTGTAATAAAATCATGAATATGATGAATACTACAAACCATTAGTATTCTAGTTATTTTTTATTTAAAAAAATATAGAATTGTATTTAGTCTGTCGTTAGAAAAATTAAATATAATGAAAAAAGTACTCCTGTTAATAACTATAATACTATTCACAAACTGCTCTATACCCAACAAATATGATTCTAATATGATGAGTGTTTCAGAAAAAGGATATGGAGTTATGGTTACTAAAATAACTCAACATGATAAATTTCAAGTACCTATAAATACTGTTACCGATACGATTCGTATAAATCCCTCAATACCTGGGACATATAATAATGGCACTTCATTGCGAAATTCTAAACAAATTCCAAAATCAAAACTTCCTAATTACTTAACGTTTGAGTATCAATATGTGCAAATGTCTGATTGTAATACAGTCAATAGAAGTAGAACAGTGAATTTAATTTTCATTAAAGATAATTTTCCAAAAGAGAAAGGAGATATTATAGAAATAAGTCAAGAAAAAGCCAATTTTTATTTAAAAAATGATCAAGTAACCTTAGCCTCATTGTCAAGTAAAAAATATAATAAAGAAAATATTTTAAAGCAATATGAGAAAGAACTTGAAGTTGCCAAAGTATATTACGAAAAATCTAAATGCAGAACACAAATACCTATTGATTCCTTAAAGTTCACTAAAACTGTGGATTTAAGACCTTATAAAAATTCAAAAGAAATAAAAAAAATGGGGAAAAGGAATAAAAGAGCAGCAGGTAGTTATTTCGGAACAAGAATCAGCTATCAGTTTTATGATAATGGCGAAATTAAATTATTTTTAGAAAATTACACTACCAACTCTTGGAACTAACTTTTTCCAAGCAAAATTAATACTTTATCGCTATTACTAACCTTTAGCAATAATTTTTAAAAAAATCGATTGAGAAAATTCTTGTCAGATATCTATAAGGTAAATAATAACCTTTTAGATGAGTATATCTCATATTGATCTGAATACACTGTGCCAAAAAAACTATAAATACTGAGCTAGGAAAAACTGAACGCTACATATATTTTGTAAAAGAAGGAATTCAAAAAACCTATTATTTAAATGATGGCAAACAACATATAATGTTCTTCGCTTACATTCCTCCATTTTGTGGTGATATAGATTTTTTCTTATACAAACAAAACACCTTCGAAATATAACCTTGAAACAATTACTAATAGTAAACTATTACGATTGTCATGTGAAAAACAGCTACAATTAATAAAAAAATACAGAGCTTGAAACTCTATTTAGAAAAATCACAGAACTAATTTTTATTAAGTCTTATCTTTTTGTCTAACTTTTTGTTGCAAGTTCACCAAAATACTAGAAACACGCGCACTACTATACTAAAAAAAAAACAGGAATTTACATTGCTCCTTCACAGACAATCTCAGGAAGAAACGTATTTCAAGGATTTGCATATCATGTAGGTTCGACATATAAAATGTAAATTTTGTTTAATGTAAAATAAAAAAGCAGCTATAAATCAGGGCGTTATTTAAGAACTTCATAATTTATTTAAGTTTTTATTGAAAAAAGCGAAATATAATTAGCATTATTTTAGTTTTTATGTAATTTTAGCGCATCAAAAAATAATATAAAAGTTAGGTGTCAATGCAACAAATTACCAACACGATCCTGATGGTGCGCCCGATAGCATTTCGTATGAACGAACAAACGGCGGTAAACAATTATTACCAACAAGAAATAGATGATTTGAAGCCGAAAACCGTACAGTCGAAAGCGCAACAAGAGTTTGATGCGTATGTAGAAAAGCTACGTGGAATTGGTGTAAACGTTGTTATTATTCAAGATACAGAAGAACCTGACACACCAGATTCTATCTTTCCAAACAATTGGATTTCTTTTCATCAAAGTGGAAATATTGGCGTATATCCAATGTTTGCCGAAAATCGCCGCTTAGAACGCAGAGAAGATGTGTTGGAAGTATTGGAAGCACAAGGTTTTCAAATAAATAATGTCATTGACTATACGTCTGCGGAAGAAGAAGACGTTTTCTTAGAAGGGACAGGAAGTATGGCGCTCGATAAAATTAACAGAAAAGCATATTGTGCGTTATCGCCAAGAGCAGACGAAACTTTATTCATTGAATTCTGTGAAGATTTTGAATATTCGCCAATTGTATTTACTGCAAATCAAACCGTAGATGGAAAACGAAAAGCCATTTATCATACCAATGTAATGATGTGTTTGGCAGAAACTTTTGCAGTGATTTGTTTGGAATCTATTGATGACAAAAAAGAACGTGAAAATGTAAAAAAACATCTGAAAGATGATGGAAAAGAATTGATCGTTATCACAGAAAAACAAGTGGAAAACTTTGCAGGAAACATGTTGCAAGTTAAAGGCGCAAACGATGAGCCGTACTTGGTTATGAGCGAATCTGCATATACATCGTTAACGGAAAGTCAAATACAAGCGATTGAAAAACACTGTAAAATTTTATACAGCAATATTGAAACCATTGAAACTTGTGGTGGTGGAAGCGCTCGTTGCATGATGGCTGAGGTTTTCTTGCCAAAGAAATAATAAAGCTAAAAAAGATAGTCTTTCATCTCAGTAAAGACGGCACTTAAAAAACATCAAGATAAAAAATAATTTTATCTTGATAAGTTGAGTAAGTTATCAAGACAAAAAAATATTTTATCAAGACAAAATTTAGAAATTATCAAGATATAATATATTCTCATAAAGAAAAGACACAAAAAAAGCCTGAGAAATTCACTTCTCAGGCTTTTTCTTTATAATTCAATTATTAAAAACTTATTTCCCGCAGTCATTATATTCTTGAATGATTTGTTTTAAGTTTTCTTCGTTCTTTAAGTCAAACTCTTCTGCTTTAATATCATTTGAAACATCTTTACACTTCTTTAAATACTTTGCCAAGGCTTTCGAAATTTTCGAATTGCTACGATCGTCAATCATAAAACCAGCTTTCTGATCTTTCGCTTTAATCACATGCGTTCCTTCTTCACCAGGTTTTGTCAACAACATATTCCCGTTTTCTTCATATACCTTTTCGTAGAAGTATGAATTGTTAAACCCAAAATTAGCCGCGTTTGATAACTTTTTCATGGCATTTCCTTTAGTTTTCATACCGTAAAACAATTTTTCTACACCTTCATCAGTAGCTGTAAACGAAATTCCATCTTTAGCAGAAAACTTTTTAATACGAGTTCTTCCTTTATCATTCTTATATCGAATACTGATCGATTTTCCATAATTGTCAATAGAATTCATATCGTGTAAACCAGCTACTTGTTGTCCTGGCTCAATCTCCAATTTCTCAAAAACAACATACACAGTTCCTGTATATTTCTTTCCTTTTTTATCGGTAATACTTCCAGGAACGCCATATAAATTCACGCTATTTTCTTTGGCAATCTTTACTTTTTCTTTGCGCAAATCACTTTGATATTTCTTCGCCTGACGACCAAAAACATATCCACGTCCAACCATTTCTTCTACAAATAACTGTCCAAATGTTCTTGAAAAACGATTCGTAAACATTGTACGAGAACCTTTGTCATATTCAAATGTTTCATCCGTGTAGGTTGTGACAACTGCGGCAGTAGAACCTGTTTTGCGCGATTCTTTTGCAGTAGCAACACGAATTCCGTCTAAATCTGTAATTCCATACGAGTTGTCAGAAGCAGAATAAAATACCTTTCCAACAATTTGAGTTCCGTTAGATCCTCCAAACGTAATTGTTCCATTTGGCTTTACATAGGGTTTGTAACGACCAACAGTTTGCTTGCGTTTATCTTCGTCAAGTTTTGCAGCAGCAGCGGCTTTTGCAAACTTTTCACTGATAATTTCACGTTCTTCAGCAAAAAAAGCGGCAACAGCTTCTTTATTAATTCCGTTGGCATCAATCAAATTATATTTCTCACTCAACAAACGAATGATAATTTTCTTTGAACTAAAAGAGGTTTGTAAAATTTCATATGGAATCTCTGTTTTTTGTCCATCGGCAGCAGTCATTTCTACATATTGATGATCTTGAATAGCAGAAACTGAAATGGCTTTGTAGTGTGCATCAAATGCTTTTTCACCAGATAAATACTTAAATGTATATTTATCTCTTTCGCCTCCATCTTCAAAAATGGCTACTTCTTTCTTATCAAAAAGGATTTTGTTTTTCTTGATCTTAATTTTTTGACCAAAAGTCAAAATTGGTAACAATAGTAAAATAAATAGTGATTTTTTCATGTAATGTAATAATTAGTTTATAACTATAATCGGCGGCTAAAATAGTAAAATAAAACTACACAGTATGAGAGTGTTACGTTTGAAGCAATCAAAAGGAGCAATTAAAAAATCGTGATTTTATAAAAAATACTTCAAAATCGTTAGAAAAGTAGTAAAAAACGCTTGTTTTGGTAATAAATTGGTCGTTATTGTAGATAATTACAGAATACTTTTGTTTTTAACTAACAACCGTTTATTTTTATGCACTAGATTGGAATGCCTCGAAACGTTACCATTATCTGAAACTTATATATATGCTTTCTAAAAAAACAAAATACGGACTCAAAGCATTAACCTACATAGCTCGAAAAGGAGACGACGCGCCAGTGTTAATATCAGAAATTGCCACAGAGGAAAAAATTTCTAAAAAGTTTCTAGAAGCAATTCTACTTCAATTAAAGAACAACGGTTTTTTGGGTTCAAAAAAAGGAAAAGGTGGCGGTTACTATTTAATCAAAACACCAAGTGAAATAAAAGTTGCTTCACTTATCCGAATCTTAGAAGGACCAATTGCAATGCTTCCATGTGTAAGCCTAAATTTCTACGAAAAATGTGATGATTGTCCAGATGAAACCAAATGCGGATTGCATCAATTAATGCTAGAAGTACGTGATAATATGCTCGCTGTTTTAGACAACAAAACATTGGAAGACCTTACTACTTTATAACACGTACAATTCCCAAATAATTCTCTAGATTTTTAAATTAAAGCCAAGACGTAATTATCTATTACAACTTTCGTTGTACCTAATCAATAATTGATATCTTTGCACCTTAATTTTTAGGAGTAATGAATATTCAAGAAGTTTTAACGGTAAAAGTCAAAGAAGCATTTCAAACCCTGTATAAAGCTACATTAGAAAATGTAGAATTTCAGGCAACTAGGAAAGATTTTGAAGGTGATATCACAATTGTGACCTTTCCTATGTTACGCGTTAAAAAGATGAATCCTGCACAACTTGGAGAAGAACTTGGACAGTATTTACAAAAACATGTAACTGAAATAAGCCGTTTTAATGTGGTAAAAGGGTTTTTAAATCTTGTAATAGATGATTCCTTTTACTTGAATTTCTTCGCGAATATTACAAAGAATGATACTTTCGGACACGAAACACCAACAAAAGGTGATACAGCTGTGATGGTTGAATATTCTTCACCAAACACAAACAAACCGTTGCATTTAGGCCACATTCGTAACAACTTATTAGGATACAGTGTTGCGGAAATTATAAAAGCTTCAGGTAAAAAAGTATACAAAACACAAATTATCAACGATCGTGGAATTCACATTTGTAAATCGATGTTGGCTTGGCAACGTTTCGGAAACGGAGAAACGCCAAATTCAACAGAATTGAAAGGTGATAAATTGGTTGGAAACTATTATGTAGAGTTTGAAAAAGTTTTTCAATTAGAATATGCTGAATGGCTACACACAACACCTGCGATTGATAAAATAGAAGAATTTGCCAAAAAACCAGAAACTCAGAAATTTTTAGAAGAGAAGTTTTCTGAGAAATATGAAAATGGTGGCGATCTTTCAAAAGAAATTATAGCCGCATTTAAGAAATCATTTAAAAATGAATACTTCACAAACATTAGTACTATTGGAGCTGATGCACAAGAAATGTTGCGTAAATGGGAAGCAGGAGATGAAGATATTGTAGCACTTTGGAAACAAATGAACCAATGGGTATATGATGGTTTTGCAACAACATATACCAACTTAGGTGTTGATTTTGACGCGTTATATTATGAAAGTGATACGTACCTTTTAGGAAAAGACTTTGTAAAAGAAGGCTTGGAAAGTGGTGTATTTTATGCAAAAGAAGATGGTTCTGTTTGGTGCGATTTAACAGCTGATGGCTTAGATGAAAAAATTGTATTGCGTGCAGACGGAACAGCAGTGTACATGACGCAAGATATCGGAACGGCAATTCAGCGTGTAAAAGACTATCCAGATATTGGAGGAATGATTTATACAGTTGGAAACGAGCAAGATTATCACTTTAAAGTATTATTCTTGATCTTGAAAAAACTCGGATTCGATTGGTCTAAAAACCTACATCATTTATCCTATGGAATGGTAGATTTACCAAGCGGAAAAATGAAAAGCCGTGAAGGAACAGTAGTGGATGCAGATGATTTAATGATTGAAATGGCGGCTACTGCCAAAGAAATTTCACAAGAATTAGGAAAGTTAGAAGGCTACACAGACGAAGAAAAAGAAGATTTATATAAAATCATTGGAATGGGCGCGTTAAAGTATTTCATTCTAAAAGTAGATCCTAAAAAACGAATCTTATTTGATCCGAAAGAATCAATTGATTTTGCAGGAAATACAGGACCTTTCATTCAATATACATATGCGCGTATTCAATCAATTTTGCGAAAAGCAACTTTTGAGTATACAGCAGAAATAACTGATATCGAAATTGATATTCGTGAAAAAGAAATTGTAAAGCAATTGCAAGGATATCCTGCGGCGGTTCAATTAGCGGCAAACAATCAGAGTCCGGCTGTCATTGCAAATTATACCTATGATTTAGTGAAATTATACAATTCGTTCTTCCAAAATATTTATATTTTAGGAGAAGAAGACGATGCTAAAAAGATATTCAGAGTACAATTATCAAAGAAAGTAGGAGACACCATCAAAAATGCATTTGCGTTGTTAGGAATTCAGGTTCCTGAGCGAATGTAGTTTTCGTAGAAAATTATCCTGAACTTGTTTCAGGACGCTGCTGCTTTTACATTCCTCTATAGTATAAGATTCGTCTTTGCTAGAAGTTAGAATAAATTCGTGGCAATTTGTTTGTTGAATAAACAGATTACTTTGCTATCGCTCGTAAATGACGTTTTACATAAAATCAAAAATCAACACGAAAACTCAAATTCGGTGTAATTCCTAATGCCTGGTTTTGAACTTGTGAAACTACTTGATTGTCTATATTGTAATATTCATTCAACACATTTTGCTGATCGAATACATTCCAAACAGAAAGTCCAATTTTAGAATTGATATTCCTCTTTTTAGAAAGTGTCAAACGATACGTTGCAGAAAAATCTGTTCTGAAATAATCTTCTAAGTTTTCTGCATTTGGCGAGTTGTAATTGATAGTTCCATTAGTTACTTCTGGTACACCAATAGAAGTTGTTGGTCTTCCTGTGCGGTAATAACTTCCTAACGAAAATTCAAAATTCTTCCAAGAATACGTTCCGCCAAGCGTTAAATTGTGTGTGATATCTAAATTATTTGGAAACTGTTCGCCGTTATTTAATGACCTAAATTCGTAATCATTCTTGCTAAAAGAATAACTCAACCATGTATTGAAATCGTGCCATTTCTTATTAAACAACACATCAATTCCTTTTGCTGTATAACTTCCAATTGCATTGACAAATTGAAATTGATTTTGAAAACCTTGACTTCGCGTGGTAATTCCGTCAACTTCTTTTATATACACTTCTGCGCTGATCAGTAAATTATTCTTGTTGTATTGTACGCCAATAGAAGCTTGCTTGCTTTCAATAAGCGGAATAGAAGTTCCGTTTGCCAAGGTCCAACGACGCTTTTCAATTCCTAAAAAATCATTTTGTAAATCTATAATTTGAGAAATCGCCTGACTTTTATATTCACCCAATACCAACAAACTAAAATGATTAGAGAATTGTTGTCTAAAACTCAAACGTGGTTCAAACCGAAATTCGTCAATTTTGCCATAACGATTTCCGCGAATTCCAACATTTACCATGGTTCTGTAACTATCTGAAATATAATTGAGTTCAGCATATACAGCATGATTTCGCATGACATCTTTACGATCGGTACGAAATTGCGGATTGCTTACGTCTTGAATGTTTGTAATGCCAATTTCTGAAAATTGATAACCATTTTGAATCGTAAAGTTTTCATTGATACGATATTTTGTGTGAAATTTTAAAGCGCTATCTGCTAAATCATTTTCTTGAAACAACCGTTGATTGTTGGTAATGTCAAAATTCGTTGCTTCTAGGTTGTAATTGGAAGTATAGAGTTGAACTTGCGTAGAAAACGACGGCGACCATTCCCGATTGTAGGTTAAACCAGTTGCTAAATTTCGTTGTGTAATACCGCTATTTACAGCTTGTACGCTATTGTTAAATGTGCCTTCTTCTGTATAGCTTAAATCATTAAAAATAGTTAAAAAACTAAGTTGTAGGTTGTCTTTTTTAGAAATATCATAGATGAATTTTGCGCTTATATCATAGAAATGAAAATCTCTATTGATCGTTGTTGTACTATTGGTTTGCTGCATGTTATTGGTAATGTCAGTATCTTGAAATATACGATCAAAATATACCGTGTACGTTGGCGTTTCAATCAAATCGGTAATGGAACGACGTGCTGAAACTTGTACTTCCATCTTTTTGTTGAGTTGAATTTTTGCAAAACCATCTGCATGAATCAAGTTTAATCCAGCGCCAGCTTGTAAAGAATCATTAGGATGTTCATCTAATTGCATTTCAATCATGCCCGAAACACCATCGCCATATTTAGAACTTGTTCCGTTTTTAGTAACGGTAACTTTGTTTAAAAAGTAGGGGTTAAATGCAGAAATCAATCCGAAAAAGTGTCCAGATTGATACATTTTAATATTGTCCCACAATAAAATATTTTGATCATTTGTTCCACCACGAATGTTGATGTTTGAAACCGTTTCGTTCACACTTGAAATTCCAGGTAAAGCTTGAATGGTAAGTAAAACATCAGGTTCTGTAACGCCTGGGAGAATTCCGAAGTTTTTAGGTTTTATGGTTATTTGTCCAGTTCTATTGGTAGAAATTCCAGAAGCAATATATTCGGTTAAGTAAATTTCATCCAACTCTTGAATTTGATCTACAAACACTGTAATTGCAATATAACGCCCATTAATTAACGTAAATCGCAGATTGGTTTCAGTTTCAAAACCTTTCAATAAATCTGTAAGTGGAATTGTTTTTTGTTGTGGAGTTACATATACATTTTCGATAAACTTATCGGCAAACGAAAAAACGACATCATATTGTTTTTCGATAGTTGGCAGTAATTTAGACAGTAAAATTTTATTCTCTTGATTTTCTTGTGCTGTAATGCATTGAAAACTAAGAAAAAAGAAAAGAAATGTGAGTAACGTTCGTACGCGTTTTTTAATCACGTTTTAGAATAATCGAGTTTTGTTTCTTTTGATATTTGAGTTGTAATGGCAACGTAATTGATTGTAATGCCATGTCTATATTGGTATGTGTAAAACTACCTGTATATACTTCTGAAGTATCTATAGCATTGGCATCAATTGTTACATTGTACTGTCGTTCAAATTCTTGAATGACTTCTCGTAAAGGTAAACTTTTAAAAGAACTTTCGTTGCGAATCCAAGAAGGTTCTTTTAGCATTTCTTTTTCATTGCGAATTTGTTTCCCATCTAGTATCAAAAAGCGTTGTCCTGGTTTTAAGACAACTTCTGTAGCATTGTAATTTACTTTTACAGAACCTTCATAGCAGAAGACTTCAAACAAGTTTTTACGTTGCTTTACATTAAATTGTGTTCCTAACACAGTTACAATTCCATCATCAGTAATCACGCTAAAAGTTTCGCCTTTGGCAACTTTAAAATACGCTTCACCTTTTAAGCTTACTTCGCGATTTTCTTTCCAAGAATCTTCATCAAATGACAAACTCGATACGGCATTTAATGTAACAGCTGAAGTATCTGGTAATTCTACAGATGTTTTGTCGGCAACATGTGTTTCTACAAGTGTTGCATTCGGTATGGTTGAATATAAGTATGCGCCAAATCCTATAACTAAAATCGCGGCAATGCGTAGCAAAGGTTTGAACCATGAAGCAGGTTTTGATATGTTTTCTTGTGTCGGTTTTTGTACAATAGTATACGCCGCATCAACATCAACGTCGGGCGCTTTAAAGTACTGTAAGGCAGTGTTCATCTTCGTTAATTCTGCATAATCATCAAGCTGTTTAAAAGCTTCTAATTCTTGCGGTGTTAACGAGTGATTTAACCATTTTTGTATTAATTCTTCTCGTGTCATAATCGTTACTTATCTATATAACAACCAACTGTTTAAAATTCCCCTATCTAATGTGAAATTATAAATTTTGAATGTTAAATCTAAAATGAAATTACGTAGGTAATGTTATTATTTAACTATTTTCAACTCACAACTCACAACTCACAACTCACAACTCTTTAATCTGTTCTCGTAATTTTGCCAATGCTCTATAAATACGTTTTTCTACAGCTTTTGACGAAATACCAAGAATTGCGGCAATTTCTTTGTGTTTTTTTCCTTCAACTCTATTCATTAAAAAAGCGGTGCGTTCCGATTCGGTCAAATTTCCAATCGCGCGTTGTAACTTTTGCAAATATTCTTGTTCCTGCATTAAAAACTCAGGACTTTCGTTGGTATGTGCTTTCGGTTTCAGTTGTCTGTGTTGCAATACAACTTTGTGGTGTTTTACTTCGTTCAGCATCATATTATTACCAATAGTAAAAACATAACTCTTTGCTTTTTCGGGTTTTACTTTGCCACAATTTTGCCACAATTTGGTAAACGCTTCTTGTGCTTTATCTTCAGGATTTAAATAATCACCAAACTTGTAATACAAATACGCATACAAACTTTGATAATGTTTCTGAAAAATTTTAGAAAACAAACCTTCGTTGCATATATTTTCGTGTAATGATTTTGGCATAAATTGTGGTTAATTTGACGCTAAAAGTAAACATAAATTTTTTAATTTGTGAGGTGGGAATTTTGCCGTTTCAGTTGTTTAAGAAGTAACACACTTGAAAATTGTTGTGTTTGCTATTTCCCGAATACTATAACATATTATGAATAAAATCTCAAAAATAACGTATTTGCACTATATGTTTTCGCTTCTCGCGATGTGTCTCTGTTTCACTTCTTGCCAAGAAGAAAGACTAGAAACCGCAACGCCTAACGCGCAAGAAACTTTGGTTGCTAATACAACGTTACCACAATTAATGGAACGTATTTCAATGCTTGATGGTTCTGCGGATAACTTTATAGACACTGCAAATTGTTTCTTGGTTGATTTGCCAGTTACGGTTGCAATCAACGGAACAATAATCATTGTAAACAATACAAATGATTACAGTGCAATTATTGAATTATTGAATCAATCTGATGGTAATGCAGTTGCTATTACCTATCCAATTACAATTGTTTTAAGTGATTATTCCGAAATTACCATCGAAAATCAAGAACAATTACAAACACAAATTAGTAACTGTTCTGGACCAAATCAGCCAGATATTGACATTGAATGTATCGATTTTCAATATCCGTTTAGCATTGCCATCTTCGATACGAACTTTGAAGTTATTGAAACACAAAATATTATAAACGACGAAACCTTATTTCATTTCTTAGCAACGCTTTCAGATGGTATAGTAGCAAGTATCAACTATCCAATAAATCTTATCGAAACTGACGGAACAGTTGTTTCAGTGAATAATAATCAAGAATTGCAAACTGCTATTGCCGCGGCAGAAAATACTTGTGATGAAGATGACGATAACAATTATAATGATGCCAATTGTACAGAAGCATTCATTACAGAAAACTTAACCGATTGTTTTTGGCGAATTACCAATTTGAACGGAAATATGCAATTGATATATGAATTCTATTTCAACACAGACGGTTCGTTTACATTTTCAACAGAACCAAGTAGTAGCACTATATATGAAGGAAATTGGCAAGTAACCACTTCAGAAGGAAATTTAGTATTGAATATTAGTAATGTGGTTTCAAACATTACATCAATTAATGGAACTTGGATTATTGACGAATGTACTTCGGACGAATTGCAATTGCACAGCGGAAATCAGCAAATAACATTACAAAAAAGTTGTGAAAACGAAACACCTTTTGAATGTTTTGAAAATATTGACACAACTATTTGTGATGAAGACAATCCGTATGATGGTTTTGTAGAAATGAACTTAGAAGAATTATTTATTTCAAACATAACATGTACACAACCGTATAGTTTTTCATTTCATCTTTCACAAGCAGATGCTGATTCAAATTCAAATGCACTTATTCCAACATCATATACAAATACATCTTTACAAGAAACATTGTTCTTGCGAATTCAAAATCAAACAGGAGAATATCAGCTATTTACAATTACGTTAAGTATAGAAGATTGTTGTACAAATCCAACAACAGTGCTTACGGATAACTTAATTTTATACATGCCGTTTGCGAATGAAACAAAAGATTTAGTAAGCAATTGGGAAGCAACAGGAAACTATAATTATACGGCTGATAGAGCAGGAAATGATACATGTGCGTTACGCTTTGATGGAACGCAAACTGTAGAAATTCCTGTAACAACTGCTAATCAAATTGTACAAGGTGACGCATTTTCGGTAAGTCTTTGGTTTAAAATGCAAAACACAGATCCTTCTAATTATGAAATCTTATTTCAAAAAGGAAGTGCGATAAGTGAAGGTTTTCAGCTAAGCGTATTCGATTTAAATACACCTGTATTTAGTGATGCAGATTCAGGCTACGGACTTTGGGACGATCCTTGGAATACAGATGCTAGTTTGCCAACAGATACAACCAATTGGCATCATTTAGTACTTACGGTTGATGCTAACAATACAGTACGATTGTACAGAGATGGCGTACAACAAAATGCAGATGAAAACTCTACCATTGATATTGGCAATACGCCATTAACGAATTACATATTAGGAAATGGCTTTGAAGGTCATTTAGACGATATACGCATGTACAACATTGCACTAACACCAAATGATGTTTCTACCTTATTTACATTAGAAGCAGACTGCAATGTGTGTCTTTAACATATAAAAATAAGTGTTTATTTAAGTTAGTTTAGTGTAACTTAGTTCAAAGCTGCCTTTTGTTGAATTAGGGCAGCTTTTTTTTGGTGAAACTCAATTTTGAAAAGTCTGAAAGACGCATTCAAAATTGTTAGTTGAACTAATCCCGTTGGAGAACGAAATCTTAGGTTTAAATAAATTTATAGATAAATACTTCTGGAAATGTTTATATTCATGAATACCAAAATTGAAAATAAGAATGTATGAGCTAAAAGCGCACTTTCTTTTGTTGAAGTCTTTGCTGAACTTCATTCAGTATTCTTTGTGTAAACAAAGAAAGCGAAAGTAAATAATTAAAAATCAAGTTATTATATTTAAATTCTCAATAATTCTTAAATTTTAATTTTGTAAAAGTTATATCGAACTCACACTAAATAGGACTGTTGTTCCTGCTTTCGCAGGAATCTAAAAGCTTACCCAGCAACCTTTTCCAATAACTCTTTTGCTTCCTGTAAGTCTATAATCTTTTGATCAATTTCAGCCATTAAATTCTTTTCAGCTTGCGGATCAATCTTTTTACGTTTCGACCCTGCTTTGCCCATTTCGGTTTTAAAAGCTTCAATAGTGGTAAGCTCTACTTCTTGTTTCTGCAAAGCTTCGACAACTCTATTATTAAAACGTGCAATTTCAGGTGTCATTTTTAGATAAGATGGCAGGAAAAATTTATCCTTGATAGCTTGCCAATACACTACTGCATCTTCTTCACGATCTGGAAATTCGATTTTCTCAGAACGTAAATTCTTCAAACGTTTCTTTTCAGAGATATATGATAACCCAATAATTAAAAGAATAAAACCAATAAAAATTCCGAAAGTAACTCCAATTCCTGTCCATTTATAAGACATGTACGTAATTACAAAAGGCAATGGAATACTTAGCAACCACATTGGAATAAAAAACAAACGTCCTACTACGCCAATTCCTTTTCCAACAAATGAAGCCACTAAAATCATCCAGCTTACACAAATAACCAGTATCTCTTCGCCCATGCCTCCAAAGTAATACACTCCAAAAAAAGGTGCTGAAAATAATGCGGCTAATAAAGTAACAAGAATGGCATCGAGGTTGAAAATAATCATGGTATATACAGTTTTAAGAATTTAAAAGTAAGGGATAAATTTGAATTCTACAAAATGAAAAACTTTCCTGAATTGTTATTTTGCTTATCACGATGCCATCTAAAAAAAGGTTGGAATTCTTCCCAATCTTACTTAGCAGAAAGTACACGATCTGCACAAAATTATAACTAAGTGAGCGTCTTATCTTCAAGAAATTGCAAGAAACAACTAAATAATCTTGTTGAAAACGAGCCGTTTTATACTTTCAAAATTTAGAAGTTTCCCCTATCTTTGCAACTTCTAAAAAAGAACAGGAATCCTATGTTTAATAATTTAAGTGAAAAGTTAGATAAAGCGTTACATGTACTAAAAGGTCATGGAAGTATAACAGAAGTAAATGTTGCTGAAACATTAAAAGAAGTTCGAAGAGCGCTACTTGATGCCGATGTAAACTTTAAAATCGCCAAAGAATTTACCAAAACAGTAAAGGAAAAAGCCTTAGGACAAAACGTATTAACAACTTTACAACCAGGACAATTAATGGTAAAACTCGTAAAAGACGAGTTAACTGAATTAATGGGAGGAGACGCCGCAGGAATCAACTTGTCTGGAAAACCATCTATTATATTAATGTCAGGTTTGCAAGGTTCAGGAAAAACAACGTTTTCTGGAAAACTAGCGAATTACTTAAAAAACAAAAAAACAAAGAAACCTTTATTAGTTGCGTGTGATGTATACCGTCCAGCGGCGATTGATCAGTTACATGTAGTAGGAGATCAAATAAAAGTGGATGTCTTTTCAGACAGAGGAAACAATGATCCGGTTGCAATTGCGGAAGCAGGAATTGCACATGCAAAAGAAAACGGACACAATGTTGTTATTATAGATACCGCAGGTCGTTTGGCAGTTGATGAAGCCATGATGAACGAAATTGCAAACATTCACAAAGCAATTGAGCCACAAGAAACATTATTTGTGGTAGATTCCATGACAGGACAAGATGCAGTAAACACTGCAAAAGCCTTCAACGATATCTTAAACTTTGATGGAGTTATCTTAACAAAATTAGATGGTGATACACGTGGTGGAGCAGCAATATCGATAAAATCTGTAGTAAACAAACCAATTAAATTTATTGGTACAGGTGAAAAAATGGAAGCAATTGATGTATTCTATCCTTCACGTATGGCAGATCGTATTCTTGGAATGGGAGATGTTGTTTCGTTAGTAGAAAGAGCGCAAGAGCAATTTGATGAAGAAGAAGCACGTAAATTACAAAAGAAAATTGCCAAAAATCAGTTTGGTTTTGACGATTTCTTAAAGCAAATACAGCAAGTGAAGAAAATGGGGAACATGAAAGACTTAGTCGGAATGATTCCAGGAGCTTCCAAAGCAATGAAAGGTATGGAAATTGAAGATGATGCTTTTAAGCATATTGAAGCATTAATTCACTCAATGACACCAGACGAACGCTCAAAACCAGCGATGATAAATGCAAGTCGTAAAAAACGTATTGCTAAAGGAGCTGGACGCTCAGTACAAGAAATGAATCAATTGTTAAAGCAATTTGATCAAATGAGTAAAATGATGAAGATGATGCAAGGCGGCGGCGGAAGAAAGCTAATGCAAATGATGAAAGGAATGGGCGGTTAATTCTTGAAATGTTGAATGTAAAATGCTGAATTATGAATTTTAAATGTAAAAGTATTTTTGTTAGCAGTTGGAAGCTCAGCAATAAATAACTGTCACATCGAGCGCAGTCGAGATGCAGCAAAAAAAAGACACACACAACACAACTATACATGATTTTATTAGATGGAAAAAAGGTATCGAACGATATCAAAGATGAAATTGCTGCTGAGGTTCAGAAAATGAAAGATCGCGGTGAGAAAGTTCCGCATTTAGCCGCAGTTTTAGTAGGAGATGATGGCGCAAGTTTAACATACGTTGGAAGTAAAGTACGTTCTTGTGAGCGTGTCGGATTCGAATCTACAATGGTACGTATGTCGAACACAACTTCAGAATTAGAATTACTTAAGAAGATTCACGAATTGAATGATAATGATGATATTGACGGATTCATCATTCAATTACCATTACCACCACAAATTAATACACAAAAAGTAATTATGGCAGTGCATCCAGATAAGGATGTGGATGGATTTCACCCTGAAAACTTTGGGAAAATGGCATTAGATATGTCTACTTTTATTCCTGCAACTCCGTTTGGAATCTTAGAATTACTAGAACGTTACGATGTGGAAACCAAAGGAAAACACACGGTTGTTATTGGAAGAAGTCATATAGTTGGTAGACCCATGAGTATTTTAATGGGAAGAAGAGGTTTCCCAGGAAATTCAACTGTTACCTTAACACACAGTCATACCCAAAATATTACACAAATTACATGTCAGGCAGACATTATCATTACGGCATTAGGACAACCAAATTTTTTAAAAGCAGAAATGATCAAAGATGGCGCAATCGTAATTGATGTCGGAATTACACGTGTGCCAGATGAAACTAAAAAACGCGGTTACCGTATTACAGGTGATGTAGATTTTGAAAACGTAAGCAAAAAGACAAGTCACATTACGCCAGTTCCTGGTGGAGTAGGACCAATGACTATTGCCATGTTGTTAAAAAACACATTATTGGCACGAGAACGTCACAATATGGCAAATAGAAAATAAT
Organism: Kordia sp.; assembly: GCF_965283645.1. Lineage (GTDB taxonomy): Bacteria > Bacteroidota > Bacteroidia > Flavobacteriales > Flavobacteriaceae > Kordia. Next base: position 4,439,005 of record NZ_CBDIPG010000001.1, read on the forward strand.
ACATACTATATATACTGAAAAGCAACTTTGAAAGAAGTTGCTTTTTTTTATGAATAAATTTAAAAAATTAATATTTAGAGTGAGTTAGGATGTCAAATTTATGTACTTATGAAACTTGATGTACACTTAAATAAAAATTCAAGTATCTTTATACAAAACCAATCCACATGAAAACTTCTGAACCACCAGTTATTGTAACACAAAACTTTGAACAATCAGTAGAAACGGTATGGAATGCTATTACTGAAGCATCACAAATGCGACAATGGTTTTTTGATAACATTCCCGATTTTAAAGCAGTAGTAGGCTTTCAAACAAAGTTTACTGTAAAAGCACCTTCTCGCGATTTTTTACATATATGGACAATTACAGAAGTAATTCCGAATAAAAAGCTAGTATATAACTGGAAGTACGAAGGTTTGGAAGGTGATTCGTTTGTCAATTTTCAATTAGTTGAAGATGGTAACAATACAAAACTCACACTAACGACTACTGTTGTAGAGGACTTTTCCGATGAAATTCCTGAATTTAAACATGAAAGTTGTGTTGCAGGTTGGAATTATTTTATAAAAGAACAGTTGCATAATTATCTTAAAAAGAGCTGAAAGTTTCCTATCGTTTGAGCGCTTACCTTTATGAGAAAAAAATAAATAATCTATCATATTTTTATAAGTTTCATGTGAACTTGTGAAAAAATGTATCTTTAAAGATTATTTGTCTGTATGAAAAGAACATTGGTTAAATTTCGAAGAAGTAAATTCAGAAATTTCATTCGAAAGCATGAAAAATATGCACCTTTATTATTCTTTATTGGTGGTTTTATTTTTGATACATTAACATTGGGTAGAATTGACAGAATGTACGATTTAGTTGTACTGACTTCTCATATGACATTACTCACAATTACACTGTACCTATTTAATTTAGTGGATGATGGAAAATGGAAAAACACCAAATTGGAAAAATATGAACTGTATTTTCCTTTGGCCATTCAGTTCTTTTTTGGAGGGCTTTCCAGCGCATATGTTATTTACTTTTCTAGAAGTGTTTCCTTATCTAAAACGTTTACATTCTTTATAATTTTAGTATTGCTATTACTTGCAAATGAATTTTTAAAGAAAAGAATTTCCAATAAATACCTGCAATTTAGTGTGTATTACTTCATTAGTTTTACATTTTTTGCTTTTATGATTCCTGTAATTTTAAAGGAAATGAGTACAACTATTTTCATGCTATCAGGAGTCGTAAGTCTAGTAATTACAGTATTCTTGATCTTGTTTATTTACTTTTCTAGTCCAAGTACAAAATCGGAAATTCGCTTGAGTAAACTCTTAGGAATCGTAGTTTCTATATTTATTTTCATCAATACGATGTATTATTTTAATATGATACCGCCAGTTCCGTTAGCACTAGATAAAGGAGTTGTAGCGCACAACATCACAAAAAAGAATGACACCTATGTAGTAACATACGAAAAGGATGATTGGTATGTTTTTTGGCGAGATCACAAAATAGAATTCTATCATCACGTAGGTGAAAGAGTTTATGTGTATGCTTCTATTTTTGCGCCGACAGATTTAAATAAAACAGTATTACATCGCTGGAGTTATTTCAATCCAGAAACTGAGCAATGGCAAGTAATGGACGAAATGACCTATAAAATTATTGGTGGACGCGATAATGGTTTTCGAGGATATACATATAAAGAAAACGTGATTGATGGTACTTGGAAAGTAGAAATTGTCACCGATGACGAATTATTAATTGGCGTTATTGACTTCGAAATTAGTTCTACAGTTCCTGAAAAACTTCCAAAACTGGTTACGAGAAAGTTTTAGATTTGTTGTTGTTGCATAAGTCTTTTGATTATTACTACTGCAGTTTTAAAAAAAAATATGCAGGAAACTTTCTTGACTTTACCATGAAAAATCAATTAACAAAAAAAACCGAACAACACATTCTCACAAATGTTGTTCGGTTTTTAAACTAACTATACTTATACTAACTATTTTTAAGTCTGTATTTTTATATACTACAGACGTATATTTTACAACGTATATATAAATCGGAAGGTTACAAAACGCGGTTGTATAAACGTTTCCGAAGTAAATACGGATAAATTATTTGCAGTGTTTCGTACTTGCGAACTAATATCTAATAAGTTTGTAGCTTTAATTTCATATTCCCACTTTGCGTCTCTGTCTTTTCTATACGAAAGTGTCGCATCCCAATTTTGGAACGATTGCGATTGTCCATTACCTAAATCTTGATTTGTATAGGTATAATCTGTACGGAACGTTACTCGTTTCCATATATATGCATCAAAGTTTATAGAAGGTGCCGTTGTAACAAACTTCGTTTTACGTCCACCTTGCGTATTATCCGTAACACTGTAACGGTACTGCAAACTTACATTTGGTGCCACTCTAAAGTTTGTACGGATACTTGGCGTATATGTTTGTGTAAAGCCTTCATTCAATGATTGTTGCCCTTGAATAAATTGATTGATTTTGCTATAATTGAAACTCGCATTTAAGCTTCCACGTATTTTTCCAAACGTACGTTGTATACGTCCAAAAACGTTTACATTTTCGTCTGCAAAGTTAGAGTTGAAGAATGTACTTGTACGAATTACACTTTCAAAATCCGTTAAGCTTCGTATCTGATCAATATTACTTGAATACGATGCTCTCGCAAATACATTTGTATAATTGAATAGGTTGAAACTTGTATACACCAAACTTACATTGTGTGATAATGCATTCTGTAAATCAGGCTCACCAAATTGAAAACTATTAAAGTTATTCATTACCAAACCTTCTGCCAATCGTGTAACATCAGTAAACTGGTTACGCATGTCGTATCGTAAGGTTAAAGCTTCACTCTTTTTAAACTGAATTCGCGTTTCAAAATCTGGCAATACTCTAAAGAAGTTATCTTTATAGGTTTGCCCAAATTGTGTATTGTTATTTCCATATGCATGTACGGAGAAACCTGGTGTAAACGTGAATTTTCCGCTTTTCAATCGATAGTGAACACCTAAATAAATATCACTAAAATTATATTCTGTATCATTTGTAATACGTCCATCATTAAATGTCGGAATTGGATTGAATTGAACACCTGTTCCTCTAAACTGGAATAAATTAGAGTTAAATTCTTGATGACTTAAAATAGTTCCAAGTGTTATATTGATATTACTTTTTGTGTTTAAAATATTATAATAATCCAACTTCGCATCTAATTGATTTGATTTGATACGTCTGTTTTGTGCCAAATCATAATTGTCTTGAGTAGTATCTAACCCTAAAGCACTCGCAGTTGTATCAAAAGCACTGTTTGGACCATTGTCTAAGCGCACATTGTAAAAAGGATCTTCATTTTTTAATAAATGCTGTGCTTCAAATGCTAGAATATTATTTTCGTTAATTGTATAATAGTAATTTATATTTTGATTGATGCTATATGGCTTTACATCATCGGTCTGATTGGTGTTTCCAATTACAGAAGAAAATACATTTTGTGCTTGCGAATCGTTTGAAGTACGTGCCAATACATCATAATCTAATTGATTGTTGAGGTTTGGCTGATACGAAGCACTTAACTTTAACAATGCTTGGTCAGAACGTTCTCTACTTCGTTGTTCGGTAGCTTCATCAGGAATTCCTAAATCGGGATCTGTATATTGTACAAAACTTGTTTCTTTGGAAAGAATACGACTGCTGTTGTAGATTAAGAAACCACTTAAATCCAACGCTTTGTTTGGAGAATAACTAAAGTTTCCTGTAGCAAGTTTATTTTCAATTTCTAAAGCATTTCCTTGATTCGTTAAGAAATTTAAACCGTTATCACCTAAGTTTATATTAGTTCCACTACTTCTACTTGGCGCTCTAAAACCACCGCCAAAGGCTCTAATATCTCTACGGGATAAGGCAACTTCACCAATATTATTCAAATCACCAATAAAGTTGATACTATATTCTGGACTGTAATAAAATAGTTTAGGCTGAATTAGATAGAGTTCATTATCTGGCGAACTTCCTCCACCAGCAGTTATATTTCCAAACCAGAAATTTTCCTTTCCTTCTTTTAGTTTGATATTGATAGCTACATTATCCTGATTGTTTGTCACGCTTCTAAGTTGACCAACTTCCGAATAGTTTCGTAATACTTGAATCTTATCAACCGCTTTGGATGGAATATTTTTTGTGGCAAGTTTGGTATCTCCATCAAAGAAATCTTTACCATTAACCATCAATTTATTTACAACTTTACCTTCTACTTCAATTTGACCGTCTTCATTAATTTCTACACCAGGAAGCTTTTCAAGAACATCTTCTAACTTTCGTTCAGAACCATTTTTGAAAGAATCTGCATTGTAAATTAACGTATCACCTTTAATAGTAACAGGCATTTCATACGTAAGTTCAACTTTATCTAAGGTGTTATCTTCTTGTAGTGTGTAATTTTTTGTAATATCACTTTCTTTTGTTGACAAAGAATCTTGAAGCGTTTTTAATCCAATATAACTTACTTGAATTTTATACGTACTATTCTTTTTTAGGGCCAACTTATACTTTCCTTGCTGATCCGTTATGCTATAGGATTCTAATGCGCTGGTTTTCTTGTTAATAGCAATTACATTTGCTAATTCTAGAGGTGTTTTAAGACTGTCTCTTACAATTCCTTCAACTTTAATTTGTGCAAAAGTGCTGTGTGCAATAAGAAATAAGAGAATACAGAGTATTTTTTTCATTGGTTTTGTTGCTAATTAGTTTTAAAATAAATATAATTTTAAGTTAGACTAAATTTTGAACCAAAGGTTTAACCTCTTCTTCTTCTTCCTCTATTATTTCTCATTTCTAGCATTTTTTCACGAATTGTATTCTGGTAATCAGCTTTATTTATTTCTTTTCCTTTGTCTGGCGCTTCAATCTTAACTTGTTCTCCAGAGTTAATTACTATTTTAGAACATAGCATTATTGTGTTTCCAGCACTAACTTCTAAAATTAACCCTGGAAGTCCCCAATATTCCGCTGGTCCGTGACTTACAGGAACTTGTGGTGTATACCATGCTTCAATTTCGGTCATTTTAATTTCTGGCTCTTTTACTTCTTCAGTAGTACCATCTGCATTTTTCTTAGGCTCAGGTTGACTTATATCTGCCCATGAAAAATTATACCAATTTAAGTCGTTTGTTGGAATTGAAGCTGTCGCTTTAAAACAAGTGTATTGTCCAATTTGCTTAGTTTCTTTGCCCATTTTCCATTCAATGGTTTGTAATTTGTCTTTTACTAAAAACTTTTTGCCATAAAATTCTTGACTTTGTACCAATGCATTCTCTTTTACATTTTTATATTGATAACCTCTTGAAAAATTTGCTCCCCAAGAATCTGTTGCGCCTGAAACCGCATCTAGCTTGTCTTCTTCTTTAAAAACAGACGCTTCTTTATCGAAACTTAATACATATGTTTTTTCTAAACGATTCTTTAACCGTGCCGCTACATCTTTTTTCTGCGCTTCACTCAAACGTGCGCCCCATTTTCCTAATTCCATTTTAGATTTAGAATAGTAATAGGCTTTGCCTTGAAATTCTTGCGTATTTGATTTAAATGATAGCAAAACTATAAATGAGATACAGAAAAGTTTTAGTAAAAGTGATTTCATGGTTTCTAGTTAAAGTTAAATTGTTTAACGAATTTACATAAAGATTAAACAGTGAAGCTGATTTTACAAAAATATTAACATTAATTTAAGGGTATCTGCTTCACTTTCAATCTTCTTAACTGGATAAACTCCTGTAAGAAATATGAAAACTTAAAAATACTCAAAATACTCTTATAAGATTGTGAAAGTTTAAGTGGTAGAAAGAAGAAAACCGAATGGCCTCATCACTTGCTATTCGGTTTTTAAAACTAGCTATACAAAAAACACTTGTTGCTTTTTCTTTTTTTGTGCATTACAAAGATGGAGAATATTATTGATATATTTTTATTTATGTTTTTAATGTTCATCATAAATATTATTTATGTATTGTGTAATGAACTTTACTGAAAATTGATATGTGCCTGAATTTTTAAAGTTATCTAATGATGATTCATGAACTATGAACTAGATGCTTTCAGTTATATTCTTAGTACAAACTGAAACTAAAAAACTAAAAAAACCGAACTGCTTCATCACTTGCAGTTCGGTTTTTAAACTAACTATACAAAAATACTAACTTTCTTTGCTTTGCAATTCTTATTCTCCTTGTCCTAGTGAAAAAGCACGTTTTCCATCAAATTCGTACAGGTTTTCTGTTTTAATAACTTCGTATCCTATTTCGTTAATGTTTGACAACAATGCTAAAATTTGTTCAAAATCAATTGGTGCATACTTTGGCGTTTCTCCTTTAATCATTGCATCTGTTCCAACAAATCGGCATCTCCAATGATCTGTACAATATGTTTCTGGCAATCCGTTTGGAAATACTTTTACACCTCTATTGGTTATCATTTTAAGTTTTAGCTTGTACGATTTTAATGTTGCTAATGCTTCACCAATTTCATTCGGATTAGAGCCTTTCCAATTGATAAACACATCTGTACCCACCAAAATTTGTTCTTGTTCTTGTCGTATATATTCAGGAATTGAAATTTTTCCTGCTTTTTCATCAATGTCACTAGGTGTTAATTGTTGCGGTTGCTTTCCTAAGTTTTCAATTAACTTGTCTGCAAATTCACTTGTCGACATTTTTTGAATGCTTTGGCCTTCTTCATACATATCTGCTGTATGATATCCTTGTTCAATAGTTGTTAACCAAGCATTTTTAATTTTGTTCGCAATATTTACTTTTCCAACATGTACCAACATCATTACAGCGGCATTTAACAATCCAGAAGGATTTGCGATCGCTTTTCCTGCAATATCTGGTGCCGAACCGTGAATGGCTTCAAACATTGCAATGTTTTTTCCAACATTTGCCGAACCTGCCATTCCTACCGAACCTGCAATTTCAGCGGCAATATCAGAAATGATATCTCCGTATAAATTTGAAGTTACAATCACATCATAGTTTTCAGGATTTGCCGCCAAACGAGCTGAGCCTATATCTATAATTTGAGATTCACTTTTAATTTCAGGATATTCGGTAGCGATTTCTTTAAATACTGTATGAAAAAGACCGTCAGTTAACTTCATGATATTGTCTTTTACCATACAAGTCACTTTTTTTCTTCCGTATAATTTTGCATACTCAAATGCATAACGAACAATTTTTTCACAACCTGGTCGTGTAATTAATTTTAAACACTGTACAACATCTTGTGTTTGTTGATGCTCAATTCCAGCATATAAATCTTCTTCGTTTTCACGAATGATTACAACATCCATATTTGGGAAATTTGTGTGTATATAAGGATGTAAAGCATTTACAGGACGTACATTTGCAAAAAGACCTAATGATTTTCTTAAAGTAACATTTAAGCTTTTGTATCCTTTTCCTTGTGGAGTTGTAATGGGTGCTTTTAGAATAATTTTATTCTTATTGATAGTTTCCCAAGACTGTTTTTCAATTCCTGAAGAGTTTCCTGATACGTATACTTTTTCACCAACTTCAATAATTTCAGGCTGAATGTTTGCACCACTCGCTTCTAAAATTTTTAACGTAGCTTTCATGATTTCAGGACCAATTCCGTCACCATATGCTACAGCAACTTTAGTTACTTCAGTTGAAGTTTGATTTGCAATTGCTTTTGTAGTTTTTGTATTCTCCATTCCTTTTGTTTTTAATTACACTACAAAGGTGGAAAATATAATTCATATATTTTTATTTATGTTTTATATGATATGCATAAGCATTATTTATGTTTTTAGTTAAAATAGGTATATTTCTAAATAATAGTGTAGGGTAAACTAAAATTAGAATGTTTTGTATGTGTAAACGGGCAGTGAGTTTACTTATTGTTTTTTTTATAACAGGGATAAAAGCTCTTTTTAAAGAGCTTTTTTTAGTTTCTAAAGCTTTCGTTCATTACTGAAACTGTAGCAAGTTTCAAAATACTATTCTTCTCTTTTCACACATGCAATTCGCCAAAAAGGAAAGGTGACAGTTTCGTTTTTATCAACCCATTCACCAATCCATTTGTAACCCAAATCAGTAATATCATAAAATGTCAAGCGTGAAAATCCTTCCGTACCATTTGGTGCTTTTTGAGGTTTATACAGTACAATGTTACCGTCTTTTGTTTTGTTGCCTTCCCAAGCCGATAATGTTGCCGTTGGCGCAGCAGATGCATAATAATGTACGTACCATTTTAGACTGTCTTTGTGAAACTGCCGGATGCTTCCCGAATGTTTCCCATCAGCTTTTAAGGTTTCATCTTGCACAGCCATTCCATTCATAATGTATGAAAATTTCCAAGTCATTTTTACAGGTGTTCCCCAAGTTCCATCAGGGTTTCTGCGTTCAGATTCACAATTACACGTTCCAATCATAGGTTTGTAATCATCTAATTGTGTTGGTGCTTTCGGGTTTTTAGTTCCGTACGGATTTGTTTTAGAAGGCGCGTGCTCGTTTTGCGCCATACCAAATGTGGTAACACATACCAATAGGAATGTAGTTAGTTTTTTCATACTATTCGTTTTTTGATGAACTTGAAGATAAGAAATTATAATTTAACAGAAAGTATTTGTCTAGTTGTAACGGGATTTTGAGACTTTTTTTGAGAAATGAGAGAAAAGATTTTAGAATTAAGAATCTAGACTTTTTCAAAGACTTCTCAATACAAATTAATTTTACAAATTGACTCAAAGTGACGTTTGTGAAAACCGAATACAGTTCAACAATCAAAAATCATGATTTATTTTTGAACCAAAAGATTGCTACGAATTTTAAAAAAAATCTCGCAATGACGTTTTAATGAATCTAATGATTTAAGTTAGTCCAATAAACTGAGAGAAGTTGAAGCTATTTTCGATGAATACTACTCAAAATATCCATAACTTCTACTTTTTTACGAACAGAAACAGGAACCGTACTTTTATTTTTTAATAATAAATAACCGCCATCCGTTTTTATGAAAGCTTTGATGAATTGCAGATTGACTAAATGACTTTGATGAACACGTAAAAACTGGTAACTTTTCAACATATCTGAAAAGTATTTTAGCGTTTTGGTTACGAAAATCTTTTGTCCATCTTGTAAATAGAAGATGGTATTATTACTATCCGATTCGCAACGAATAATTTCATCTAAACTTACAATAATGATTTTGTCTAAGGTGTGAAGTGATATTTTTGTTGGCTTCTCATTTGGAGCGGCTAATGTATCTTTTAAAATGTCCAAACGTTCTTTGTTGGGATGAATTTGACTTTTTGCTTTGTTGATGGCTAACGAAAGTTCTTCCGCTGCATATGGTTTTAACACATAATCAATAGCTGCAAATTTGAATGCGCGAATGGCAAATTCGTCACTTGCTGTTACAAAGATAATTTTAGACGTTAAGTTTGGGAAAATTTCCAATACATCAAATCCAGAACCATCACCTAACATAATGTCTAAAAACAAAATATCTGGCTGCTGTTTGCGCAATAGTTTTGCCGTTTCTACCACACTTGAAGCAGTTCCAATAATATTCAATTCAGGATGTAGACGTTCAATATCGCTTTTTAGCATATTTAACGCTGCAGGAATATCGTCAACAATTACAGTAGTGAGCATGTTCTTTTAGTTATGAGGTTTTAGTATTGAGTATTGAAACGTATTTCATATGAAAATTGATGTTTAACAAATCTAACAGCGAAGCGATCTCACTTCTAACAGCGTCAGCGGCCTAACATCTATTTTATTAGTAATCCGTTTCCAGCGGAATTTTAAATGAAATTTTCGTTCCTGCTAAGGTAGTATCTTTTTCGGAGACTTCTTCAATTTTCAATGTGTTGCGTCCGGCTAAAGATTCTATACGTTCCTTCGTTACTTGTAATGCCATCGATTGGTGATCTGTGCTTTTTTTGTTTTTTTGCGATTGCTGAATTCCAATTCCGTTATCAGTAACAGTTGCATATAAAAAGTTGTTGTCCGTTGTAAAATGAACTTTCAATTCGCCAGGTCGTTGCAACGGCATTATTCCATGTCTGATAGCATTTTCAACAAATGGTTGAATTAGCATTGGTGGAATTAATACTTCTTCAGGATCTAAATCTGAATTTAATTCAATTTCATATGAAAAATCTTTGCTTGCCATCAAACGTTCTACTTCTACATAGTTTTTTAAGGTTTTCATTTCTTGCGCAAGCGTAATGCTATCTTTTCGAGAATTCGTCAAGGTTTCACGTAATAAAACGGCAAACGTGTTGATGGTTTTATCCATTTTTGTGATATCATTTCTACTCATTCCTTTGATTCCATTTAATACATTGAAAATAAAATGTGGATTCATTTGCAAACGCAATGCTTTTTGTTCCAACGATAATAAATGATTTTCCAATTGTAAACGTTCACGAATGGCACGGTTTTTTGCTTTGACACGTTTTATATAGGTGTAAATGATAAAAATGATAATTAAACCAAGAATTGTCCAACCAGTATTTTTAAACCATGTTTTTTTGTATAATGGCTGAATAACGTGAAATTTGAAACCAATTGAATCACTTGCTAGCCAATCTTTATTGCGTGACTGTGCCATAAAATTATGATCTCCGTAAGCTAAACTTCCAAAGGTAATTTTACTTTCTTTCGTCCACTTACTCCAATGATCATCATCAAATTTATAACGATATACAATTGCTTCGGGATTGTCTAAATCAACTGAACGAAACTGAAATTTTATATTGTTTTGATCTTCAGAAAGCTGTAACCTTTTGTCAGTATTTGTCCAATCGCGTACGTTAATTGAATCTAAACTTTTACCTGCAACTTCTATATCTTCAAAATGTATTTGTGGCTTTGAAAGTTGTTGTTCCGAAGTTGAAGGTTGATATTTTGTTAATCCATCAATAGTTCCAAACCATAGATTTCCTTCTGCATCTTTTGTAGTTGCGTTATGACAGGTTTCGATGCCTAAAAAGCCATCATTTTGACCATAATGAATAACATCGGTAATTTCATTTTTCTTGTTGAGCGTAATTTGATCTATGCCACCTTCGCTTCCTGCCCAAAGTGTTCCATTAGCATCAAAAATTAGTTGGTAGATATTGCCTGAATATAGTTTTTTTTCGCCTTGTAATCGCTTAAATTTTAAATCGGAAGACAACTCAGAATACCAAATTCCTTTTCCAAACGTTCCAATGTACATGTCATAATTATGAAAGCGAATAGTACCAATAGCAACTTCGTTTCCAGTCACATTTTTTGACTCTATATGTGTGACTTTATCGTTTTTGATATAACCCAAATGACCTTTATTGGTAGCGTACCAAATACGACCAGTTTCATCACGTGCTAAATCACGAATTGATAAATCTTTGATGCCTTCTTGTGCGCCAAATGTTTGCAAGTTATATAGTTTTTTCGTGTCGTAATCGTACTGAAAACGTGCAATTCCATCAGCATAAGTGGCAATCCAAATTTGCGAACCATATATTTTTATATTACTTACCCAATTAGACGGCAAGCCATCTTCAACAGTAATACTTGCGGTAAAAATGTCTTCAATTTTTTGAGTTTCATATGTGATTTCATCTACAAACGTACTGTCGTACACAATGGAATCGCGAATTTTCTTTTGATAGATATAAATTCCTTTTCCTTCAGTTCCTGCCCAAATTCGTCCTTCTTTGTCGTTGGTTATCGTTTTAACTTTTTTATCTAAATATTCACTAGTTACAGTTTCTCTATGAATTCCTGTAGAATCAATCGTCATTAAACCTGATTCTGACGTAGAAAACCATAAGGTTTTGTTGAAATTGTGAACGGCATAAATACGATTGGCAGTTAAACCATTATCTTTTGTGTAATGTCTGAAATTATTTTTTTCATACTTAAATAAGCCACCGCCAGAAGAACCAATCCAAATATTATTTTGTCTGTCTTTGAATACTTCGCGAATGTTATATACAGATAAACCGTTTCGTTTTGTAATTGATTTTTCGGGTAAGTTATCAAGTAGATTGATCCGTTTGATGCCTGCATTTGTTGTGTTAATCCACAATTCGGCATCATTTAGTATAGAAATACTGTTGATTCTTCTCGTGTCAGAAACAATTTGAAACCCTTTTTGATTTGGTGTAAATGCAAAGATTCCGTCCGTAAAACTTGCCGCAATTACTTTTTGTTTGTAGTTCGCTAGTGATTTGAAGTCGCCATCTAAAATTTTTGTAAACGTTGCGGAATTTTCCAAACGATCTGTTTTCCACAAACCTTTTTGAGAAGCAATCCAAAATGAAGTTCCGTCAAATAAAACATCATTTATTTGTGTAGCGTTTAAGATGGCATTGCAGTTTAGCGGTTTTGTGCCTTCATCAGCTTTGTAATAATACAATCCTTTTTTTGTCGCCAAATAAGTCTTTCCATTTGCGATTTCAATTTGATAAATTGTTGGTGTTGTATACGCTTTAAAATTATTTTTTACAAGAACAGAAAGTCCTTGATTTGTTCCAATAAGTAAGGTGTCTTTTGAAAAACGCAAAGCATAAATGTAGTTAGAATGCAAGCCATTTTTTTCATTCAAAAGTGTAAACGAAAGCCCGTCAAAACGTGCAATTCCGCCACCTTGTGTTCCAATCCATAAATACCCCAAATCGTCTTGAACTATAGCATTTACTTGTGATTGTGGCAAACCATCTTTTGATGTGTATGCGCGTAGTTGATTGTCTTGGGCTGTGACAGTCCAATTACTAAACACTAAAAAAGCGAGTAGGAGATATGTTTGAAAAATTAATTTCATGCTAATTTGATGTGTCTCTTTTTTTGAATTCTTTTGAAAATTCTGGAACCAACTTTTTACCATTCCATTCGTACTTACGTGTCATTTTTTTCGATTCGAACCAGTCTTTTTCGCCATCAACAAGTTCGCCTTCTTCTTTAATGAACTGAATAATTGGTTGTCCATTATCTTCATCTGTTGTATATAAAAATTTTTCAGATAAATAATAAATGCCGCCATCACCAATTAATGATAAATCAGCTACTTTGACCAATGTATAATCATCCTTCAAAAATAATACCGAATAACCACTTTCCGCTCCGCAAGAATCACCAAAGTAATTTACTTCTACAATTTGAATCACATTTTTTAAATCATGTGGCTTTTCAAAACTGATACCAATACTTTCATCCATTAGCTGTACTGTGGTTTCTGTATATGCTTTTGTAGATGTATTGAAGAGCGTTCTAATGTGTAATACGCCTTGTTCTTCATTTATAAATTTTCGAAAGTAGAAATGTTGATTTCCGTTTTGTTTGTGTGCATTTGCGATAAATTGCCCAGCAATAAATCCTTTTTTACCATTATAATTTACTTCATACCAAGCAGTTTTGGCAGTTGAAGTTTCAAGTAGTTGATCTGTTTTTTTTAGAATGGTTACTTCATCACCAATTCGTAGGATGGTAACAACTTCGGAAGTTGTATTGGGTTCAGATCTTAATTTCACAGTATCACCGTACAAAGCGAATGTTTTGTTGAGTGTGAAATTATGGTTGATATATAACGATTCTTTTTCTCTTTGTGCATAACTAAACGTGAAACACAGAAGAAAAAGTAATAATAGGAGGGTTTTGGGTTTTGACATGTACATAAAACAAATATAGGTTAAAATTGGTTGATACATAATGATGTCATTGCGAACAAAGTGAAGCAATCTGTACGTTTTATAGTTACAGATTGCTTCAAAATTTATAATTTTCTGCAATGACGTTTTTTAGGTAAACTGTTCATTTTACAACTGTGTGTAATAGCGTTGATTGTCAAATTCTGTACGGACATATGATAATGGATTGTTGCGTTGCATCATTGGTTGCATTACGCAAACGGCTGTCGTTTTTCCTTTAAAGATTACTTTTTGACCAACTTTGACAGCTTTCCATCTGAATTTTTCTAAAGGAATTCCTGTGTCTTTTACAAGTTTTGTGTATGTTTCGTTATCATCAATCCAGTCCATAATTTCGTTTGCATCTGTTAATGATGGAAGATCTTCGTCATCTGAAAATACTACTTCCCAACGAATTGGAATATTAAATTTGTACGCAAATGGTTTTCCCGGTTCTTCTTCTTCTTTCGTTCTGATTGCATCTAACCAATGAATGTCTTCATAAGGATATTTGTTGATGAATTGTTTTGATAAATCTACATTTCCAGGCGATTGCGCGGTAGGATAGTATCCGTAAAATGCTTTTGCTAAGAAATGTTTTTGAAACTGCCCGTTGAAAATTGTTGCGTGTGGCGTTGCAAATACTTTTGGCTGATGGTTTGCCGTAAATGTTTGCTTTAGTATTTGTAAAAGCGTTTTGTTTTTTCCTAATTCGGACGTGTGAAAAACGAGTTTGCTATCTTCTGTCAATACATTTTTTAGTTTTGGAAGTTTGCCTTCTTTTAAGCAGTTTAGTAATGATACTTGCGATAAACGTTCACCGTGAATGGTAGTTTCTAATGAAAGTCCTTTTTTAGAATTTCCTTTATTTACGATATGAATTTCGTTATAATCTTGATTGTTGTGATTTTTGTTTAACCAAGTAATAATTTCTTGAAGCGAAAACGCATCATCAATAATGGTATAGTTTTGTGCTTCAAAATGTTTTTTTGCGTCTTTGTAATAGGTTTGCGCACCTTTGTCATATCCTGCGATAAATACAACTGCTTGTTGTTTTGCTACTACTTCGCTAGTTTCTAATGATGCCATATCATTTGAATCTTCTTTTGGGGAGCATGCAAATACGAGTGCTAGTACAAGTCCCATGAATGTTGCCATTTTTATTGCTTTTGTTTTCATAGTGTTGTGATTTTTAAATTATATGTTGTGTTTATTTTGTGTGATTATATGTTTTGTTGGTTTAGTGTTAGTGTAAAAACCAGCTCAGATAATATCAATCTGCTTTCGGATTGAAACTACTATCAGTATTGCATTTTGAAAACCCACTCTTCAGTACGCTTGATAGTAACTTTTGACAGCCATCAAAAGCTATCCGAGCTGATTTTACCCAACTAACCAACCTTGATCCATTTATTATCTTTTAAGTGTAATACAAGCTTTTTGTTTCAGCGGAAATGCAATGTGTTGTAGTCGCATTCGTTTTGCTAGTGTTGGACTCGAAATCCATTTGCCTTCTTGAAATAGAGCGACTGTGTTTACTTTTCCTTCACCGTCAAATTGCATTTTGATTTGCGAATAGATATTCAAATATTTTTGAATCATTTTTGTTGCTGTTATATCGTACCACATTTGCTATTTCTTTGTATTGTTTGTAATTTTTTAGTGTGATTAAGATGACTTTGTTTCTTAATTACATTTCAAATGTAGTGGCAACTTCGCGGTTTTTTGGAGTGCTTTTAGAATTCGTTGGCGGTAAACTAGAATTCGTTTTAAAACATAAAAAAAGCAGTAATGATTTGTATCTCATTACTGCTTTTAACTAATTTTTAAATGTATGTTTTCTGCTATTCTTCTTCTCTGTTAACCAAATCCATAGAAAATGCAGGTAAGCAAATTGCCAAGTATTCGCAATCGTCATCAAACGGATTGGAATATTGAACGCGTGTATTTTTTTCAATTTTGATTGATTGTCCTGCTTCTAAAACAATGGTTTCATCTTCAATAATGAATTGTTTTTTTCCTTTGATGATGTATGTAAATTCATCAAAAGCTGGCGTTTGAAACGGTTCTTTCCACTTTGGAGGTGCAATCATATGTGCAATGCTTACATTTGGATTTCCGTCAGTAGCATTTCCGAAATGTTCTTCAATCAGTTTTCCGTCTGTTGTAGGAACCACAAAAGGTGCTTTTTGGATGTAATATTTTTTAGTGCTCATCGTTCTTTTCTTCATCAGTTTCGGTTGCTTCAGAATGCTCCCAATTGACCATAAAATATTTTATTTTGGCAGTATCAGGAATTTGAACAGCATCAATAGTTAAACTTGCATCGTATCGTAAATCTTCAGGAAGTTCTTTTTTATCAATTGTAAAATATTCATTACTATCTACAATTACCACAATTGTATTCATAGTGTTGTAAATATTTTTGATAGTATAATTTTCATGAATATCTTTAAAGGTACTTTTGGTCGTAATTCCTTTTGCCGTTTTAAAACGCTCATCATGAATTTGAATCGCTTTTATCTTTTCATTTTTATCGTGTTGTTGTCTCGGCGTTAGTGTTAGTAATTGTTTTCCGCCTTTTTCAAAAATTAAATATTTGTCGTCACCAGCTTGTACATAATCACCTTCGCCAATACGTTTTACCAACGAATCATTAGCGTAAATTGAATCTAATTGTTGTACCGTAATTTCTTTGTGTAATTTTCCAATTTGATCTTTTTGAATCAAAAATGGGTCTTCTTTTTTTGCACAACTTGCCAAACATGCAATGATAATTCCGAGGAATAAAGATTTTTTCATCTACTATTTTTAATTTTTATTATTTAATAACTTTTTTGAGAACTCCCAAAACGCTTCTAAGAAATGTAACACTTGTTAATAGTTTTACAATTGGGTTTTGTCGTGTGCTTTGTCTGCTAGAACTTCTAGAAGATTTTGTTTTTTCCTTTGCTGCTTTTTCTTTTTCATGAATTGCTTCTGCTTTTTTAATCTTTTCATGCAGCATTTCATACGCACTTTCACGATCAACTTCATCATTGTATTTTTTAACCAATTTAGAAGTATCAATCACTTCCTTTAACTCAGCAGGCGTTAAGACATCCATACGACTCATTGGCGCACGTAACATAGTTGCGGCTAATGGAGTTGGTCTTCCTTTTTCATTTAAAGCAGACACCAACGCTTCTCCAATTCCTAACGAAGTTAATACTTCGGCAGTATCATAATAATCAGAATCGGGATAGTTTTCAGCTGTTAACTTTATTGCTTTTCTATCTTTTGCCGTAAATGCGCGCAATGCGTGTTGTATTTTTAATCCTAATTGTCCTAACACAGCATCAGGAACATCTGTTGGGTTTTGAGTTACAAAGTACAATCCGATTCCTTTGGAACGAATTAATTTTACAATACTTTCAATTTGGTTTATTAATGCTTTGGATGCTTCTTTGAAGATTAAATGTGCTTCATCAATAAACAATACCAATTCTGGTCTGCCGCTATCACCTTGTTCTGGAAACGTTTCGTAAATTTCAGCTAGCAAACTTAACATAAACGTTGAAAATAGTTTTGGTTTATCTTGAATATCCGTTAAACGAATAATGTTGATGTAACCTCTTCCGTCTTTATCAACGCGCGTTAAATCTTCGACATCAAATGACGTTTCGCCAAAAAATAAATCGGCTCCTTGTTGTTCCAATTCTACAATTTTACGCAAAATGGCACCTGTGGAAGCACCAGAAATACGTCCGTATGCTTCTTTAAATTCTTCTTTTCCTTCGTCTGTAGCGTATTGCAATACCTTTTTAAAATCTTTTAAATCGAGTAAAGGCATTTTGTTGTCATCACAATATTTAAATATGACAGCGACTATTCCGGATTGTGTTTCGGATAAATCTAAAATTCGAGAGAGTAGGACAGGTCCAAATTCGGAAACAGTTGCACGCAAACGCACTCCATCTTGATCTGATAATGAAAGTATTTCTACAGGAAAATTATTTGCTTCAAATGGAAAACCAATTTTTGTATGACGTTCGTCAATTTTCGCATGTCCAGGACTTGGTTTTGCGATTCCACTTAAATCACCTTTCAAATCCATTAATAATACAGGAATTCCTTTGTCAGATAAGTTTTCAGCAAGTATTTGTAATGTTTTTGTTTTTCCAGTTCCAGTTGCTCCAGCAATTAAACCATGACGATTCAATGTTTTTAATGGAATTTTCACATATGCTTCCGTGATGGTTTCTCCTTCATGCATTGCGGCGCCCATTGTAATGTAGTCGCCTTTGGTTGTATATCCCTTATCAATGTGTTCTTTAAAATTTTCCATACTAGTCATTGCTTCCAAAATTTCGTTAAAAATAAGCGATTTTAATGAAGTCTAAAAAGATTGTTGCCAGATTTACAAGAAACTTCTTGGATTAAAAATTGGTATAAAAAAGAACATCCGTCTTTCTTGAGAAAAACGGATGTTTAAAATAGTAGTTTTAATACTTCTTTTAGTATTTAATAATCTTTTTAGTAATGCTTATGTTTGTTTCAATATCTAAGATTTTAATGAAATATAAACCTGCGGCTTCACGTTGCATTGATAACGTGTTTAAACCATTTGTAAAGGTTCCTGCATGTATTTTTTGTCCAGTAACACTACTGATTTCATATGCTAAGTTTGAAAAATTGCTTACAGAAACAGTAAAGTCAGTAGCAGACGGATTAGGATAAATATGTAAGTTACTCGCTAATGCTTCTTCGCTAATGCTTAATGGTGCAATTACTTTAAATACGTTACTAGTACTAGCTCCAAAACTTCCATTACCATTGATTAATACATTATCATCTTGATCTTCTAATCTGTATGTTCCAGCTCCATATAAACAGCAAATTCCATCACTGTATGAATCGAGTAATGTAAAAGTATAACATTCGTTAAAGTTAGTAATTACAATGTCTGAAATTTCATCTGGCTGTGTTCCGGTGACAGTTGTTGTTGTATATGGTCCACCGCTACCCACAAGAGTTCCGTTAGAATCTTCTAATGTCCAAGTGGTTTCTGCACCATAACGATCAGGTGTTATAATAACTGTAATAGTTGTTGCTTCAAATTCTTGTGAAGACGAAAAGTCTCTCACATCTGTATTATTAGTTGTAAACTGATCAGCATTTCCATTTGGATTTGAAACCATAGCAGTGAAAGAGTGTGCTCCAGCACCAGTTACAGGTATTTCTGGTAATGTAACGAACTCAAATTGATTATTGGCTAAACTTCCTGTCCAGTTGATTACTGTTTGTGTATTTGTATCTAATTGGTATGTAATAGTTGCACTTGTTAATTGTGTAGTTCCTTCATTAGTAATACGTATTCTAGGTGTAATACCATTTCCACATAAAGTAAGAGGAACATCAAAAATATCAACTGCAGCATCAAAATTTGTCGGTGCTGGGAATTGACCTAAGGTTAAAGGATTTGTTCCAGCTGGATCTAACCAGAATTTTAATTGTTGAGAATTTACAGAACTAAAATCCCAAGAAACTCCAAAACGTCCATACCAATCTTCTAGATTGTTATCATTAGTTCCTGAACATGCGGCAAAACCTCCTGATAATTTTCCAATAAGTAATCCGTCTTGATTAAATAATGGAGAACCTGAAGAGCCTGGCTCAGTAACACCTAAATCCCAATCGTCAATATGCCAAATTTCAGTAGATGGATTTCCATTAAAATTTATGGAATTACGGTAAGCTCCATCTAAATCGACACATACTTTTTGAATATCTCCATCTGGATGATGAATACCTATAGCTAACGTTGGTACGTCAGTAGTAGAACGATTCCATCCTGCCCAAACTACATCTGGATTGGCAGCAAAAAAAGCAGCATCTGTAATTTCTATCAAAGCCATATCGGATTCAGAGTTAGAAGCTCTTAAAATTCCTCCACTAGCTGTTTGAATAAAAGAATTATCTACACTCGGAGCAGTTGTAGCACAGTCAGCGTCAGCTTCGTCACTTGCCCAGTTAAAACGGAAAGCCCATCCTGCAACCGAACCACCTAAACAGTGATTTGCAGTTAAGAAATACGGAGTTCCATCATTGTTTGTATTATTTACTAAAGCTCCTGTACAGTTACCACTTCCACCAACAACGATCATTCCAACAGATTTTCTAACATCATTTTTTACTTCGTTTGCAGTAGCTGAAGTCCCTGTAATATCACAATTTACATCTACGTTACAAGCACCAGAAGTATTTAACGCTTCAGGATTTGTTGCATCTGTATCAGGTAATGTTAAGGTTCTGTATCCGTGAATTACATTTCCGATATTTAAACGTCCTTGACCAGTTACTTTCTTTGGTTCAAAATATTCAATCCAAATACTTTCACCATCAACCATCCAAGTTCCTAAAATTTCTTCAGGATTATTGTGTTGATGTGTAAATACATTTAGAATTTGAGATTTGTCACCGCTGTAGATATATACTTTTCCACCGAAAGGAATATTGTAGCGATCAAAAATTAAGTTCATTGTTAAAGCACCTGGCGAAACAAATTTGATTCTCCAAATACGATCTCCATTTGGTAGTGTATGCCATTTTCCAGCATTTGTTACACCATAATCCACAAAATGATCGTATCCAAATCGCCAAGGAATAGATTTATTTAAATCATTTACAGCATCTTCTGCTTGTAATGGCGCTAAATTAGGTCTAGGAAGCTCAATAGGAGCTACTTTTGCAATATCTGAAAGATTCCAACTTTCAGGTTGCGGTCGTTGAGAATTTTGTGCTGTTGCTTGAAAAATAAGGGCTAACAGTACAACAAGAGTAATTTTTTTCATAGTAAATAGTTGGTTATAGATTTGGTTTAATAAGTTTTTTGATGGGAAATTAACAAAAAAATAACATATTAAGCACTTTTTTATTAATTTACAGTAAAATTTGTTTGATTATTCTTAATAATTCTCGGAATTTAATAAGTTGATCAATAAAAAAATATATTTGTACTGTTTTTGGAATACTATTTGAAAAGTACCAGATATAAAACACCTACCCGTTTTATTTTATAACTATGAAAAAACTGTTTATTGCCGTTTTATTTTTATGCGGTTTGCAAAATTCTTTTGGACAAACTGACCTGTATGTAGAAAATGTAAAGCATTATTTAACCATAAATGGAACACAACAACAATACGAAGGTGCTATTGATGGAATGTTTACAATGTTACGAAAACAATTTAAAGATTATAAAATTCCAGAAGCTGTTTGGAAAGAATTGGAAGGTGTAAAAGGGAAACAGGTTGAAGATGTAAAAGCTATTTTGGTTTCTGCGTACAAAGCTTATTTTACGTTGAACGATATTAAAATAATGACTACGTTTTACGAATCTGCAGCGGCAAAACAAATGATAACCGATACATCAAAGCTAACAGACATACAACGACAACAAATAGGAAATTTTTACGATTCAGAAACTGGGCAAAAAATGATTGCAAGTAAAGACGGATTGGCAAAAATAGAAGGCGAAATATCGATGCAATGGAGTGGCGAATTGTACAAAAACGTGATTAATAAGTTAGCAGATAAAGGATATAGTCTCAATTAACGTTCACTTCACTTAGCAATCTTAAATATACAACTTGGCTAAATAATCGTAATGTTCTCCTTCAAGTAAGAGTTCACATTGCAAACCACACGCATGTGCGGCATTTTGTAATGTGTTGTAATCAATGTATAGCCAATGAAAAGGTGCTTCATGTTCGCCTTTGTAACTTACATAATAGAGCAATTCACCATAATAGTCATTTTCAGAAGGAATCCATTTTCCACCATCTTCATCTTCGTCAAACATATAAATGATATCTGAAGAATCAACTAAAATTTGTCCATCTTTATTCAATAACGTTTTAAGATGATTTAAAAAGTTAGCAATATTTTTAAGTTTTCCACACATGCCCGCGCCATTCATTAATAATAGAATGGTGTCAAAATTTCCAGAAAAATCTAAGACATTAGTTTCAATTGCGTTTGTAATTCCTCTGAGTTTACAGGCTTCAATAGCCGCTTTTGAAACATCAATGGCAGTTACATCTAGATTTTGTTCATTTTGCAAATACAAACTGTGACTTCCAGCACCACAACCAACATCTAACACTTTACCTTTGGAAAGTTGAAGCGCTGTTTGTTCTATTTCAGGCATTTCAGGATACGATCGAAATAAATAGGGAAGTGGCAACGAATCTTCTTCAGAAATAGAAGTTGCCGTTACTAAATCTTCCGTATAATTTCCTTGTTGATAATCTAAAATGGCTTTTCCAAATAAGTCTTTCATACAAATAATGCTAGCAGACAAAAGTACATCAAGTAATTGAAATTTGACTAAAAGACACAAAAAAAGCAACGATTTATACAAAGTATTCCTCGTTGCTTGTTGTTAACTATAACCTAAATAATTAACCTGTAACCCCTTAATTCTATTAAATTGTTTTCGCAAATCACACACTGATAAACTTACATCTTAAATGATTTGTTACTTTTGATATTCATCTTCAAGTTCCACAGGAAACTATTTGTTACCCAACAAAAACAAAAAATATCGTTTACCTTTGTTTTCAAATAGGAAAAGCACATGCAAGATTTTATAAATGAACTTCCCAAACTCGCAAAAGATGTTGAAGTGGAGAACAAAAAATTCTTTATCAAGCTAAAAAAGAAAGTTCCCAAAAACTTAGACTACATTATGCAGGAATTGCACGAAGAAGAATTTGAAAAAACAGATTGTTTGGAATGTGCCAATTGCTGCAAAACGACAAGCCCTATTTTTACAAATGCTGATATTGCTCGTATTTCAAAGCATTTTAAAATGAAAGAACATCAATTTATAAGTCAGTTTTTATTTTTTGATGAAGACAATCATTTTGTATTACAAAGCGCGCCGTGTCATTTTTTAGGAGCCGATAATGAATGTATGATTTATGATGTTCGTCCAAAAGCATGTCGAGAATATCCACATACCAATCGAAAAAAGTTTCACAAGATTTCTGAAATTACGATGCATAATATTCCTATTTGTCCAGCAACCTACAATATTGTCGAAAAACTAAAGACTGTTTTGGAAAGTAAAGGCAAAAGGAAATCTCGATAAATTTCAAGAAAAACTGTATCTTTATAATCGTTCAACACCTATAAAATCTTATCATTTTGGATACTATTTTAACTTATTTTGATTCCATTCCATCTTCACACAGAAGTGCAATTTTAATCGGCGGAATCGCTTTTTTTTGGCTTATAGAATACCTAATTCCGTTGATTCGATTTAATTATAAAAAAATCAATCATGCCGGAATCAATATCTTTTTTACACTCACCACAATTGTAATCAACTTTCTATTAGCTTTTTTGCTATTTGAAGCTTCAGAATGGGCAGTTGCCAATAAATTTGGCATTTTACAATGGATTGATCTTCAGTTTCCAACCTTATCTGCTTGGTGGTATGTATTAATTGGTGTTGCTTTATTAGACTTTTTTGGTGCTTGGTTGGCACATTATGTAGAACATAGAGTTCCTGTATTGTGGCGTTTTCATTTGGTTCATCATACGGACACACATGTAGACACGACGACGGCAAATCGTCATCATCCAGGTGAAAGTGTCATTCGTTTTATATTTACTTTATTGGGCGTTGTAATTGTCGGTACGCCAGTTGCAATAATTATGTTATACCAATCAATGTCGGTGGTTTTATCACAATTTAATCATGCAAATATTGCCATTCCAAAAGTGGTTGACAAATGGATTAGTTACGTAATTGTTTCGCCAAATATGCACAAAGTTCATCACCATCATACATTGCCATATACAGATACCAATTACGGAAATATCTTTTCAATTTGGGATCGAATATTTCAAACATTCGCTACAAAAGATCCAGAAACATTGGTGTACGGAGTTGATACCTATCCGGATGCGTCCGAAAATGCAAGCTTAAAAAGTTTATTAAAAATTCCATTCAACAAATATCGTCCGCCAACTACGTTAAATTCGGATGAGTAATCTCATGTACAGAATATGAATCATCACGTTTTAGTCATTGGATACGTGTGGCCAGAGCCAAATTCTTCTGCCGCAGGAACTCGGATGTTGCAATTATTACAACTGTTTAGAGCTGAAAATTGGGAAGTTACATTTGCTTGTCCAGCGGCAAAAAGTGAAATTTCTTTTGACTTACGTCAGATTGGAATTGCTGCAAAAACGATTCAAGTTAACGATTCGGGCTTTGATAGTTTTATACAAAATTTGAATCCGTCAATCGTTCTGTTTGACCGTTTTATGATGGAAGAACAATTTGGTTGGCGCGTTGCAGAACAATGTCCAAATGCGTTGCGAATGCTAGATACAGAAGATTTGCACAGTTTGCGAAAAGCGCGACATCAAGCATTGAAAGATGACAAAAAATTTCATATTGATCAACTAAAAAGTTACAACCTTGCACAACGCGAAATTGCAAGTATATTACGTTGTGATATTTCGTTGCTAATTTCAGAAGTAGAACGCGATATGTTGATCAATGAATTTAAAATTGACACTTCGTTGTTGTTATACATTCCATTTATGTTGGAGACAATTACGAACGAAAAAATTGAAACATTGCCAAGTTTTGAAGCACGAGAACATTTCGTTACAATAGGAAACTTTTTACATGCGCCAAATCGTGATATGGTGTTGTATTTAAAAAAAGAAGTTTGGCCAATTTTACGAAAAAAACTACCCAAAACGGAAATGCATGTGTACGGTTCGTATGCAAAACAAGACAGTTTGCAACTCAATCAACCGAAAGAAAAATTCTTCGTGCACGGTCGTGCAGAAAGTGCTTCGGAAGTCATTTTAAAAGCTAGAATTTTACTCGCACCATTGCGTTTTGGCGCAGGTTTAAAAGGGAAATTTATTGACGGAATGCAAAACGGAACACCTTGTGTAACCACAACAATTGGCGCAGAAGGAATGCATGGAAATGTACCTTGGAACGGAATTGTTTCCGATGAGATTGAAACCTTAATCAACGAAACTGTGGAATTATACACAGATAAAAATCGTTGGGTAAAAGCGCAACAAAATGGTTTTAAAATTCTTTCAACGCGCTATCGAAAAGAAGTGTTTCAACAACAATTACTTGAAAAAATTCATTCAACAATTAAAAACTTAGAAACACATCGTATGCAAAACTTTTTTGGAAGTATGTTACAATTACACACGACAAAAAGTACAAAATACATGTCACTTTGGATTGAAGAGAAGAATAAAATTTAAAACGCTAAATGTTGAATGTAAATGTAAAAGCTGTGAATGCAGTTCTCGATACTATTTTCTATCAAAAATCACTCAAACTGACATTTTGATATTGTAAGTATAACAAGTTACTTTTTTCGTTTCTGAAATTAAACTTATGACAGTTGCTTCAGCTTTCTTTATGTTTTGTGTTGTTTTGGCGTCATATCTTGTGAAAAATCCGATTGATAACAACAATAAAAATGTATTTTTGAAAAATCTATTAAACCATTCTTGAATTTGAATTACGAGTTTTTTATTGCCAAACGTATTATTAAGGCAAAACAATATAAAAGTAGTGTATCGGCTACCATCATAAAAATTGCTATTGCGGCTATTGCAATTGGTATTGTGATGATGATGGTTGCAATTGCAACAGGAATGGGATTGCAAAAAACGATTCAAGAAAAAGTTTCAGCATTTAATGGACACATTCAAATTTCTACTTTTGACAATAATGATTCGGAAGTTTCCTTATTTCCTGTAGATTCAAAACAAGAGTTTTATCCAAATTTCACGCAAGTTGAAGGTATAAAACACATTCAGGCAGTTGCTACAAAAGCTGGAATTATTCGCACCGAAAAAACATTTGAAGGCGTATTAGCTAAAGGTGTTGGAAAAGATTATAATTGGAAACCTTTTGAAGATTTTTTAAAAGAAGGACGTTTGCCAAATGTTTCCGAAAAGCGCGAAAATAGAGAAATATTAATTTCAAGATATTTGGCACGACGTTTAGAATTTAAACTTGGTGATACTTTCAAAACGTTATTCTTAAAAGAAAATACAAGCGAAATACCAAACGAACGTACATTTGAAATTGTTGGAATCTACGAATCTGGATTTCAAAAGTTTGATGAAAATGTAATGTTGGTTGATATTCGCCATATTCAACGAATGAATAAATGGGAGAAAGATCAAATTGGAAATTTTGAAGTTTTTCTGGATGATTTTGAAACTATTCAACAAAAAGATGATGAAATTTATAGTGTTGTTCCATCAAATTTAAATACACAAAGCGTTATAAGTAAGTTTCCGTTTATTTTTGAATGGATTTCATTATTTGATGTCAATATATTTTTAATCATCGGAATTATAATTATCGTTGGAGGAATTAATATGATTACAGCGTTATTAGTGTTGATTTTAGATAGAACACCAATGATTGGGATTTTAAAATCATTAGGGAGCAACGATTGGAGTATTCGAAAAATATTTTTGTACAATGCAACGTATTTAATTGCAATCGGATTACTATTCGGAAACGTTATTGGTATCGGACTTATTTGGGCGCAACGTGCTTTTGGGTTTTTAAAATTTCCAAATCCAGAACAGTATCACACAACCATCATTCCTACACATATTGAACTTTGGCATATTGTAGCACTCAACATAGGAACGCTCATTTTATGTGTATTAATGCTAATTATACCTTCGTACATCATCACAAAAATTACACCTGTAAAAGCGATTAAGTTTCAATAAATAATCAATTACTACATTTAAATTACAGTTCTACAAGACTTTTCAATTCGGTAACATAAATTTAAAGAGAGTTTGTATCTTTGCGGCATCAAAATACAAGAATGGAATACGCAGAAAATATATTAGGTACTATTGGAAATACGCCAATGGTGAAAATGAATGCTTTAGTGAAAGATGTTGATGCTTTGGTATTGGCAAAATACGAAACATTTAACCCAGGAAACTCTGTAAAAGATAGAATGGCGTTAAAGATGATTGAAGATGCAGAAGCAGACGGACGTTTGAAGCCAGGCGGAACTATTATTGAAGGAACTTCTGGAAATACCGGAATGGGATTAGCATTAGCGGCTGTTGTAAAAGGATACAAATTAATTTGTGTAATGGCTGATAAGCAATCAAAAGAAAAGATTGATATTTTACGTGCCGTTGGCGCTGAAGTGGTGGTTTGTCCGACAGCTGTTGAGCCAGACGATCCACGTTCATATTATTCAGTTTCAAAGCGTTTAGGAGAAGAAACTCCGAATTCTTGGTATGTAAACCAATATGATAATCCAAGTAACGCCAAAGCGCATTATGAAAGTACTGGTCCAGAAATTTGGAAACAAACAGACGGGAAAATAACACATTTTATTGTTGGAGTTGGAACAGGAGGAACTATTTCTGGTGTTGGAAAATACTTAAAAGAACAAAATCCGGATATAAAAATTTGGGGAGTTGATACGTATGGTTCTGTGTTTAAGAAATATCATGAAACTGGAATTTTTGATGAAAATGAAATCTATTCATACATCACAGAAGGTATTGGGGAAGATATTTTACCAAAAAATGTAAATTTTGATATTATTGATGGATTTACGAAAGTAACCGATAAAGATGCGGCAGTATACACGCAACGTTTGGCGAAAGAAGAAGGAATGTTTTTAGGAAACTCTGCAGGTTCGGCTATTAAAGGATTATTGCAGTTAAAAGAGCATTTTACAAAAGATGATGTTGTGGTTGTGTTATTTCATGATCATGGAAGTAGATATGTTGGAAAAATGTTTAATGATGATTGGATGCGTGAGCGTGGTTTCTTAGAAGAAGAAGTTTCTACGGCGGCGGATTTAATTAAAGATCATCATAGCAAACCATTGGTAACGGTGAAAACAGGAGAATTGGTTTCACATGCAATCGAGCGTATGCGAAAATTCAAAATATCTCAAATTCCTGTAGTTGATACTGAAGGTTTTGTAGGTTCGGTTGATGAAACTGCATTGTTTGCAAAATATATGGAAAACAAAGATATTAGTGATGTATACATTTCAGATATTATGGAAAAACCATTTCCTGTAGTACATAAAAATGCTTCTATTGATGATATTTCTAAACTTATCACAAAAGATAATCAGGCGGTTTTGGTTGATTTAGGAAATGACAAATATCATATCATTACGAAATACGATATTATTAAAGGAATCAATTAATTAATTCCTTAAACATACAATACAAAAAAAGTCGAATAGCAATATTCGACTTTTTTTGTGGATTGTATTTTTTATAAGAGTGGATCTTTATGTTTAAACTCAGAAACTAACTTCTTGTAGCGTTTTTCTAAGTTTCTGTTGTCAATTAATATAATGATTAAAACAGAGAAAAAGATAAATATAGAATAGCTTAAAATTGAATTTATGCTACTTTTTAAAGTCCCTGAACCACCATTTTCTGGATTTATAATAAAAGAACTCGATTGCTCTCCTTGATTAGGAGCTACATTTGAGGTAATATTATCCTGTAGCTGATCATTCGTTTTATTTGAAACATTAGCGTGTAGGTTAAAGGCAAAAATGAAAAATAATAATATGGTAATTTGTATTTTCACAGCATAAAAATATAAAAAAAAACTCACAAAAATAATTTTAACTATTGATTTTTAGGTTTTTATGAATTAAAAGCACAAATAAAACTAACAAGTGTTTGTTATTTTTACAACACATAAATGTGATAGCTGTGTCTTTTTTGTCAATTCATTTCTTTCCTTAAGAAAAATAAAAAATAAAATAGATTTGAAATTCGAATTTCACGAAATCCTTTTATTTACAACAGTTTACCAGGTGGTTTTTAATTTTTTAAAAATTGGTTAAATTCATTTTAAACACTAAAAAAGAGCTATATATACCTAAGAGAATTCACGATGTAGTTTACTTGATTTGGGGGTAATCAGTGTAGAAAAAACATGAATGTCATCGTCAGAATTAGATTCAAAAAATCTTATAATTCTTTCAAAGTGAACACAAAAATAACAACTTTTTTCCTAAAATATTGCATTTTTCCAATAGATTAACTGCAAAGAAAGGAAGATGAACTGCAATTTTGTGATTTTTTTGTACGAATATCTGAAAAGATTACTAAGCGTATAAAAAATCTCTCAATATTTTTTATACAAAGAGATTATAAATTATTTGCAAGTACAAGCTTATTCTGCAGTTTCCATTTTTGTTGGGCAAATTTCAACGGAATGACATGTATAATTACAAGTGCAGACACCTAACGGAAACGTTTCTCGTAGTGAGCTAAGTGCGCCACCTGTGACAACCAAGCTATCTAATTTACTAATTGATTTTTTGTTTAATGTTAAACTTTGTGATGATCTTTTTTTCATGATTTATAGTTTTAATTTTTATTAAGATATAAATAATAATTGTACAATTAGGAAACATTTGAGAATAAAAAAAAGCGAGCCGAAGCTCGCTGCCTAAGTAATCTTCAATTCACATTAATTTATTGCGCACCGCATCTATAAAGACCGGAAGTTCCCCAACAATACGTTTCTATTGTTAGTGGTTCTGGTGCTGGTGCTTGGCAATTGCAGTACGTTTGTGTATTTGGAGCGGCTCCAGTTACAACGGCTGCTTTCAAACTAGAAATTGATTTTTTGTTAAGCGTTAAACTTTTTAAATTCTGTTTTTTCATAATAAAAAATTAAGTTAATAATAGGAAAGTTCACAGCTTTAGAATTTGTTACCCAAATCGTAAATAGAATATATTAAATTTTATCATTTTGATAGTGAGAATAGCATGAATACACGTTTACGCTTGAAATATATTTTTAAGATTTTGCTACAGATGAATTCAAAAATTAATTAACTTTTAGCAGTTCAAAAGCTTTCTCAACTTCTTTTACAGGAAGTTTGCACGTTCCGTCTACACAAACATAAATGTAGGTTTCATCTTCAACAAAACGATTTTCCATGAGTGGAATTGTACTTTTAGATAATGCACCTGCAATCAGAATATTAGGTAGATAATGATTGTTTAATTGCTGTGCTTTTTCCAGTCCGTTTTTGCCTGCAATCGCGACTTCAAAATATGGATTTGCATAGTTTGACATCAATTGCAACCAGTTTGAATACGAAGAAGGCGAATTGCCAATAGTTGGCATCATATTCGTTAGCATTTGAGTTGCTTGTTGCGTATAGTTTTTGTTGCTGTAATAATGACTCAATTTGAATAAATTATTTGCCATAATTGAATTAGAAGCAGGAATTACATTGTCGTTTACTTCGGTCTTTCGGGCAATTAAATCAACATCTTTGTTAGATGTAAAGAAAAACATTTGCGTGGTTTCATCTTTAAAATGTGCAATACTATAATCTGTCAATTCTTTTGCTTTTTGTAACCAAGTTTCGTCAAATGTCACTTGATATAAGGCAATAAAACTTTCAATTACAGCCGCATAATCTTCTAAATAACCATTAATGCTACTTTTTCCATCTTTATAAGTATGATTTAATCCGCCATCAGATCTAAGTTGATTTTGGAGGATAAAATTTGCATTCTTTTTTGCCGCTTCTAAATATTCAGTTTTTCCAAGAACACGATACGCATCTACATATCCTTGTAGCATCAATGCATTCCAAGAAGTTAAAACTTTATCATCCAATCGTGGAGGTGTTCTTTTTTCTCGTTCTTCAAATAGTAATTTTTTCCAACGTTGTATGTTCGCGTTAAGCGTATCAATTTCAAGATTATTTTTTACCGCAAAATCCGCTTTTGCATCTTTTCGAATTAAAATATAAAATCCATCTTCCCATTTTCCATATGAATTGACATTGTAATATTCTTTAAAAAGCTTAAAATCATCACCAATAATTGCTTCCAATTCAGCTTTCGTCCAACGATAAAAAGCACCTTCTTCCAATTCGTTCGTTTCGGTCACGCTGTCTGCATCTAGCGAAGAGTAAAAAGCTCCGTTGGCAGTTGTTAATTCACGTTTTATGAACGTAAGCGTTTCTTCAACTACTTCTTTGTATACTTCATTTTTTGTTGCCAAATACGCCTCAGAATATAAACTCACCAATTGCGCATTGTCATACAGCATTTTTTCAAAATGTGGAACATGCCATTTCTTATCTGTCGAATATCTTGAAAAACCACCACCAATTTGATCGTATATACCACCATACGCCATCATTTTAAGTGTTGTATTTACATATGCTAGAACTTTTTTATCATTATTTTGAATTCCATATCGTAATTGAAATTTCAAGTTGGTAGGCATTGGAAACTTTAGTTGTGTTTTTTGTCCACCTTTATCAAAATCTAAATAGGAATTCCAAGTTTTTACATACGAATCAATCGTTTCAACTGTAAATGGTGTAGCTTCTTTATTAAGTGTAATTAACTCAGATTTTTGAATACCTTCCGTTAGTTTTTCAGCAAACTCCAATACTTTTTCAGGATTTTTCTCATATAAGGATGAAATATCGTTGAGTACTTTCATCCATTGTTTTTTGGTAAAATAAGTGCCGCCAAAAATTGGGCGTCCATCTGGCAAAGTAATACAATTTAATGGCCAGCCACCACTTCCTGTCATCAATTGCACTGCATTCATATATATTTGATCAATATCGGGTCGTTCTTCCTTATCAATTTTAATACTGATAAATTTATCATTCATCAACTTGGCAACTGAATCATTTTTAAAACTTTCATCTTCCATTACATGACACCAATGACAGGCAGAATACCCGACAGAAATAATAATTAATTTATTTTCTTCTTTAGCTTGGGCAAGCGTTTTTGGATTCCACGATTTCCAATTAACAGGATTGTGTGCATGTTGTAATAAATACGGACTTGTTTCATTAATCAATTCATTCGTATATTGATGTTCGCTTGTACGATTCGTATCAGTTTTGGAAACACAAGCAAAAACACACATACCTAAAACGGCAATTAAATAGTATCTAAATTTTATTAAATGTTGAAATGGAGTCATTTTGTAAAGTAGCTATCGTTTGATGAAATATAGTATTAAAATTTGAATTTCTTTTGAAGAAGCTTGAATTAAATATGTTGTAGCCATTATTTTTTCCAATAGAAATGCGGATGCATCATTTGTTTTATAATTTGCTCGATTTATCACATTTCTATTTTATTATCGCGCTACTTTTAGTAAAAATTAATACACTAGCAACCATAAATTAATAACTATGTCTAAAAAAACTTTTTTACTACTCATAACTGCCGTCTCAGCGTTGGGCGGATTGTTATTTGGTTATGATACAGGAGTCATCAACGGAGCACAATTTTACTTAAGTAAATTTTTTGTGTTAGACGATGTCATGAAAGGTTGGGTAGTTGGTAGTGCATTATTAGGTTGTTTTGTTGGAGCCATTGTTGCCGGACCGTTAAGTGTTAAGTTCGGAAGAAAGCAATCGTTGATTATTTCGGCTATTCTTTTTTCATTCTCAGCATATGGTTCAGGATTGCCAGAATTATTCCCGCAAACAGTTTCTGCATTGGTGTTTTTTAGAATTATTGGCGGTTTGGGTATTGGTATCGCTTCTATGAACGCGCCCATGTACATTGCCGAAATTACGCCAAGTGATATTCGTGGAAAAATGGTAACCTATTATCAATTAGCCATAGTAATTGGATTCTTCGTGGTGTTTTTAGCCACCTATTTCATTGGAAACAGTTTGTCAGAAACACAAAACATTGAACTTGGTTGGAGACGCATGTTTTGGTCAGAATTGATTCCGAGTGTCTTATTTTTAACACTTTTGTTTTTTGTACCACAAAGCCCACGTTGGTTGGCATTGAAAGGAAGAGATGAAGAAGCATTAGCGGTGTTACACAAAATTCATGAAGAAGAAGTTGCCACAAAAGAATTAGAAGACATTAAAGAGTCACTCTCAAAAAGTACGGATAAAGTAAAAGTAAATTACTTTTCAAAAGTAATTTTAGGAATCATCATTATCGGAACTGTATTGTCTGTTTTACAACAATTTACAGGAATTAACGCCGTATTGTATTACGGTGCAGATATTTTTGAAAAAGCATTGGGTTTTGGAAAAGAAGATGTATTGGCGCAACAAATATTATTGGCATTTGTCAACTTAATATTCACATTTGTAGCGATGTTTACAGTAGATAAATTTGGTAGAAAACCACTTATTTACATAGGTTCAGCAGGAATGATTCTCGGATTTTTATTACTAGGCGTTAGCTTGCAACAACAATCAGTTGGAATCATATCATTACTAGGAGTTTTAATATTCATAGGCTCGTTTGCCTTATCAATGGGACCTGTAGTTTGGGTAATATTATCAGAAATGTTTCCAAACAAAATTAGAAGTGTAGCTATGTCTGTTGCTGTTGCGGCACAATGGGCGGCAAACTATGTGGTTTCACAATCGTTTCCTGTAGTGATGGGAAGTGATGTAAATAATGGTCCAACGTGGAATGGTTCGTTACCTTATTTCATATTTATAGCGTTCATCCTTGTTATTGTGTTTGTTACGTACAAATACATTCCTGAAACGAAAGGAAAAACACTTGAAGAAATAGAAGGTTTTTGGGAAGAAGACTGATAAGATAACTGCGTTCTAAATAAAAAACACAATTAAACTTTACCCAAAAATCAAAGTTTGCTATACAGCAATTAATAGGTTTTTGTGATGCTCAAAATATAAAACCAACTATTCAAGAATACGAAACTATGTTTAAACCGTTTACACCTCCAATTGCTTACAACGATGCAAAAAAACAAGCCATAGAAATCCTTAATCAAATGACTATTGATGAGAAAATCTCAATAATAGGTGGTTATAACTGGTTTTACACAAAAGGGTTCGAAAAATTTAATATACCTGCGCTGTATTTATCCGATGCTACACAAGGAGTTAACATACGACCTGAGCTTCCCAATCAACTTGAAAAATCGGTAGCTTTTCCTAGCCCTATTGCCTTAACGAGTACGTGGAATACAGAATTGTCAAATATTTATGCAAAATCTATCGGCGAAGAATGTAGAGCTGGAGAAATAGCAATTTTGTTAGGTCCAGGAATGAACATTTACAGAATATCTCAAAACGGTAGAAACTTTGAATACTTTGGCGAAGATCCATATTTAGCGGCACGTATGGTAGAAAATTATGTAGTAGGCATGCAAGAAACAGGTACCATAGCTACGTTAAAGCATTTTATTGCCAATAATACAGACTATAAAAGAAGAACATCCAATTCTATAGTAGATGATAGAGCATTACGTGAAATCTACATGCCAGCTTTTGAAGCAGGTGTCAATGCAGGTGCAATGGCTGTGATGACTTCCTATAACTTAGTAAATGGTGAATATGCAGGTCAAAGCAAAGATGTAATCACAGGACTTTTACGCGAAGATTTAGGTTTTAAATGGTTAGTGATGAGTGATTGGTGGTCTGTATGGGACGCTGAGAAAGTCATAAAATCGGGGCTTGACTTGGACATGCCAGGTGAGCCTAGAGAAGACTATCCTGAGTATACGAAGAAAGATGAATTCTTTTTGCGTTCTAGCGCAAAATCGCTTATCGACGAAGGTAAAGTTGAAGAAGCAGACATTGATAGAATGGTCACTAATATACTAACCACACAAATAGCGATAGGACTTTTGGAACGTCCCGTAAAAGATACGAGCTATTTTGAAAATTTCGATGATCATATTCAGGTTGCACTTCAAACGGCGCGAGAAAGTATGGTACTGCTAAAAAACAACGGTGTGTTACCGATAAATAAATCAGCAGACATTTCAATTTTACTTACGGGCGAATATTCGGATAAAATTCCTTGTGGTGGAGGTGCCGCAGAAGTTAAAGGCTATAATAATGTAACCATGCTTGCAGCACTTAAAGAAGTGTATGGAGACAAAGTGGTTTACATCGAAAGTCCCGATAATCAGTCAATTAAAAATGCTGATTATGTAATTTATAGTGCTGGGACTTTTGATTCTGAAGGATGGGATAAATCGTTTGATTTTCCAGAAACGGTTAATAACGAAATCAAAAACATAGCTTCTCTAAATAAAAATACTATTGTAGCTGTCAGTTCTGGTAGTGGCATGAATATGACCAAATGGAACGATGAAATTGCAGGCTTAATTTACAGCTGGTATCCTGGACAAATTGGGTTTAAAGCTTTCGCTGAAATTGTCGCTGGTATGACTAATCCATCTGGTAAACTGCCGATTACCATTGAAAAAACATTTAAAGATTCACCAGGATATGGTTACATTCCTGAAGGTGCAGCACTGTACACAGGTTGGCAAGAAGATCATAAAATTATAGATCCAATAATTGATGTAAAATATGATGAAGGTGTATTTGTTGGGTACCGTTGGTACGAGCATAAAGCGATTGAACCACTATACAATTTTGGCTTTGGCTTGTCGTATACAACATATGAATACAGTAATTTGAAGCTAGAACAAGCATCAATCAAAGTAGGTGCATCGCTCAATTTTACAATTGATATTAAAAACACTGGAACGATGGCTGGACAGGAAATAGTCCAAATATATGTTCGTGATATAGCATCTTCTGTAGAACGTCCTTTAAAAGAATTGAAAGATTTTCAGAAAATACAATTAAATGCAGGAGCTAAAAAAACCTTACAGTTTACATTAACGGAAAGAGACTTTGCATTTTGGGATGTAAAAACAGAAAATTGGATAGTTGAGCCAGGACAATTTGAGATCCTAGTAGGAGCTGCATCTAATACTATTTTAGCAAAAGGTCTACTTGAAATAGTCCAATAACAATGATACGATTATGAGAAATAAAGTTTCTATTAAGGAGAAAATAGGTTATGGATTAGGAGATGCAGCCGCTAATATTGGTTGGCGAGGTGTAGGAACGTTTTTGTTCATATTCTATACCGACGTGTTT
This sequence comes from Kordia sp., assembly GCF_965283645.1. Lineage (GTDB taxonomy): Bacteria > Bacteroidota > Bacteroidia > Flavobacteriales > Flavobacteriaceae > Kordia. The sequence goes on from NZ_CBDIPG010000001.1 coordinate 4,474,716, forward strand.
GGATTAGATCCAGTGACAGTAGGCGTGCTATTTTTAACAGCGCGTTTTAGCGATGGTATCAGTGATATTTTAATGGGTGTAATTGGTGATCGTACCAAATCAAAATATGGGAAATTTCGACCTTGGATTCTCTGGACAGCTATTCCTTTAGCGATAAGCTTAGTACTACTTTTTTCTAGCCCAGACTTTGGTGCTTCTGGAAAAATTATTTATGCATACATCACGTATCTCTTTTTTACGCTCATGTACACAGCCAATAACATACCTTATGGTGCGTTGATGGCAGTGATGACTGGTGATGACAAAGAACGAACTAGTATTGGATCATATAGAATGGTAGGTGCCTTTGGAGGAGGAATTCTTGTTCAGGGAGCACTGCTTTTTCTTATTGCCTATTTCGGAAATGTAGATCCTTCGATCGAAGTCTTACAACTGGAGAACAATACATATAAAGTTGACATTGCTGCCACAAGAGATGTAAATAATGTGAATGTTAAAACGGAAGACGGAATCGCCACTTTTAAATGGAATAATAATTCTGATTTGAAAGATGAACCTACCGCTAGTAAGAGTTTCAACATGGAATCTGGAAAAACGTATTCCTTTATAGTAGCAGGAGAATCTAATTTAACTTCTGAAAATCTAAGAATAATTGATCAAAAAAGAGGCTATAGTTATTCTATGCGTATAATGTCTGTTGTGCTGGCGCTTTTAATGATTGTTACCTTCTATACGACAAGAGAACGCGTACTACCACTAAAAAACCAGAAAACTAATTTAAAACAAGATTTTAAGGATTTACTTAGCAATAGACCGTGGTGGGCATTACTTATTACGGCGTTATTTTCAAGTTCTTATAACGCCATTAAACAAGGTATTGTCATTATCTATTTTACCCATTATTTGCACAACCAATTATTGGCAGCATCCTATCTTGTAGGCTTAATGTTGGTCTCTATTGTAGGTGCAATTTTAATGACTCCATTAAGTAATAAATACGGGAAACGTAAAATGTTTATTTATTCGTTGCTTGTTTCTGGAGTTGTGATATCCCTTTTAATTTTCTGCGATTCAACTGCTGTTGTCCTAATATTTGTAATTGGGTTACTTTCAGAACTCATAGGAGCTTTCTTTTCTAGTTTAACCTTTGTAATGTTAGGTGATGTTGCAGATTATTCAGAATGGAAAAATAACCGAAGAGCTACAGGACTTATTTACTCAGCTGGATCAACTGCAACTAAATTTGGAGGAGGTATTGCTGGTGCTATAACTGGAGTGATTTTAGGTTACTTCCACTATAATGGTCAGGACGCTGCTTCAATTGAAGGCGCAATTCCTGGTATAAAAATGCTAATGAGTTGGGTGCCTGGTATTGTTGCGGTAATTGGAGCTGGAATCATGCTGTTTTATCCGTTAACAAAGAAAAAAATGGCTAAGATAACATCTGATTTAGAACAACGACGACTTGATGAAGTAGCTATAACTACTGATTAATACTATACTAAACAGGAAGTTTTGTTTAAAAAGAAGGTTAAATACTAATGAAGAAAAATAAGATCATTTGTTTTGGTGAAGTCCTTTGGGATGTCTTTCCTACGCATAAGATAGCTGGTGGCGCACCTCTAAACGTTTGTTTTCATGCCAATAACCTAGGATTGAACGCACAAATAATAAGCGCAATAGGTAATGACGCTTTAGGAGAAGAACTGAAAGATTTTTTAATTCAAAATAATATAGCTACAGATTTTATTCACACGAGTAACACGTTGCCTACCAGCACAGTTGACATAAAATTATCCGCAAATGGAAATGCAAACTATACTATAGTAGAAAATGTTGCTTGGGATGCGCTGTTTATTGATGAAAAAAGTAAACGTGCTGTTACACAAGCTGACGTATTAATTTTTGGAAGTTTAGCGTGTAGAAGTGAGCACAATTTTGAAATCTTATTACAACTCATTGAAAAAGCAAAAAAAACAGTTTTTGATGTGAATTTACGTGCTCCATTTTATCAACCAGCTATCATAGAAAAACTGCTGCATAAAGCAACTATTGTAAAAATGAATGATGATGAATTAGACGAAATTACGGGTTGGTATAATCTAAAAGAAGATGTAAAAGACAAGATGTCTTTCATTATTAATAAATTTAACATTGAAACTCTAATCATAACCGCAGGGAAAAATGGTGCGTATTGTATGCACGATGGTTTACTGTTGCATCAAAAAGGATTTCAAGTAGAAGTTAAAGATACCGTGGGAAGTGGTGATTCCTTTTTAGCCGCTTTAGTGTATAAAATGTTGAATGATGTATCTTGGGAAGAATCCTTACAATTTGCATGTGCCACAGGCTCACTATTAGCTACTAAAAATGGCGGAACTCATAAAGTAGATGAAAATAGGATTCAAGAATTCATACAAAAAAATAACTAAGAGCATACTTAGTAAAATAGACGAAAAGAAAAGCACTAATGAAAAACACCTTAGCACTTAATCAAAAGAATTTAGTTGAAATTGAAGATCGAATTTCGGTACCGACATTTGATCGAAGTGTTTTAAAAGCAGGAATCATACACATAGGTGTTGGTGGTTTTCACAGAGCGCATCAAGCAGTATACACACACAAACTTTTAGAACAATCTAATTCCCAGAAATGGGGAATATGTGGTGTTGGCTTAAGAGAAGGAGATACTAAAATGGCTGAAGTTTTCAAACAACAGGACAATCTCTATACGCTTATGGTGAAACATCCCAATGGAAAAACAGCGTCTCAAATTATAGGTTCAATAATCGATTTTAAACTCGGTTTCAATAATCCTGAAGCTGTTATAGAACTTATGGCGCATTCTGACACAAAGATTGTTTCACTCACAATTACGGAAGGTGGATACAATTTTAATCCTGTTACGGGCAATTTTGATTTCGAGAATCCAGACATTCAACATGAACTAAAATTCCCTGATGAACCAAAAACAATATATGGGTTTTTAACAGCTGCCTTAAAAAAACGTCGCGATGCAAAATTGCCGCCATTTACAATTATGTCTTGTGATAATATTGAGCACAATGGTGATATGGCTCGCAACATGTTACTCTCATTTGTTAAAAAACAAGATGCACACCTTGCCAGTTGGATTGAAAGCGAAGTATGTTTTCCCAATAGTATGGTTGATCGGATAACACCAGTTACTACAAAAGCAGCTATAACGTATTTAGAAAAAACACACGAAATTAAAGATGAATGGCCAGTAACTTGCGAACCTTTCATGCAATGGATTGTAGAAGATAAATTTTCGAATGGACGACCAGAATTTGAAAAAGTAGGCGTACAATTTGTATCGGACGTAAAACCGTATGAGAAAATGAAACTTCGTCTACTAAACGCAGGGCATTCTGTGTTGGGTATCTTGGGTGCTGTTCAAGGTTTTCAGACGATTAATGAATGTATGGAAGATGATATATTTGTTACATGTTTAAGACGTTTTATGGACAAAGAAGCAACGCCTATTTTGGACGAAGTAAAAGGTATTGATCTAAAAAGTTACAAAGACAGTTTGGAGGAACGCTTTGCAAATCCAACTATTAAAGATAGTCTAAGTCGTATCTGTTCGGAAAGTGCCGCAAAATTGCCAAAATTTTTAATTCCGACCATTCATGAAAATTTAGCGATCCATGGAAATATAGAATTTGCAACCTTGGTGATTGCCGCATGGTGTTATTACAGTGACAAAGGCATTGACAAAAATGGTCAGTCAATTGAAATAGTTGATGCTATGCGTAGTGAGCTTCATCAAGCAGCAAAAAAAACCAAAACCGATCCTTTGGCATTTATAAAACAAGAATCTCTTTTTGGTAATCTTGTTAAAAATGAAAGATTTACAACGTTGTATACTGCTATGCTACGTCAAATTTATGAAGATCAAAACATTAAAAAGCACATGGTAAATCTGCTTTAATAAAAATAATTAAGCGTATGTATCCTTGTTCCAAAAAAAATAATTAATTAAATTAGATAACTGATTAAAGTGAATTTTATATGAAGAACATATTTTATTTTTTTTGCTTATATCTATTCACTTTTAACTCCTGGTCTCAAGAACCTATTCAAAAATACGATTTTGTAAGTATAAAAGAAGGCATCTCTAAAGTCGGAATCTACACAATAATTCAAGATGATTTAGGATTTATTTGGTTGGGAACTAATGGTGCAGGATTGTATCGTTATGATGGAATTAGTTATGAATCATACAAATATATCATCAATGATTCTACTTCTTTAAGTAGTAGTTTGGTACAAAGTTCATACCTCGATAGTAACAATAGATTGTGGTTCGGAACTGAAAATGGGCTCAATTTATACGATCGTGAAAATGATCGTTTCAAGCGAATTCCAAATGAAATTTTCAAGATTGAGGAAGATGAAAATATCACAATCAGTAGCCTAAAAGAAGATGCTCATGGAAATCTATTTGTCGGAACACTCGATTTCGGATTGTTTAAAATGAATTTAGACGATTTTACAATAGAACGCGTATTAAGCAATGAGTCGTTATCATCAATTTCGTTAAATGCAAGCGCTATTGAAATTGTTGCACCCGGAAAAGTGTATGTTGCAACTGACAGAGGAATTAAACTATATGACTACAAAACAAATACGTTACGGCCTGCAGTCTTTGAAAATGAAGAAAACACGCTTTCTATAAATAATTCGACAGAATCATTACTTGTCGATTCAGAAAATAATCTTTGGTTAGGAACTGAAACAGATGGATTGATAAAAGTGAGTTCTGTTACATCTTCCAACTCCGAAACAGTACACAACATTGATACGTTTTCATTCTCAAAAAATCAATATTTATCTCTAATTGAGCTTAAAAACGGAACTTTACTATGTGGGACTGAAAATGATGGCTTATATCATATAACCAAAAACGGAACTATTCTAAATCATTATGAAGTAAGTAAAAACAATACGAGTAGTATTTTGTCCAATTCTATATGGTCATTGTATATAGATAAAGATGAACGAATCTGGATTGGATATTACAATAAAGGTGTTTCAGTATACGATAAATTATATGATAAGTTTAATGAAATTAGGAGTTTACCTCAAAATCCGAATTCATTGCAACATGCTTCAGTTGCAGGCATAGCACAAGATGAAAATGATAAACTTTGGATTGCTATGGATGGTGGTGGGATTGATATTTTTGATAAGAAAAATCAAAACATAACGCATATCAATACCAAAAATGATCAAACATATAAGGGACTAACAAGCGATTATGTTGAAGCGTTACTCATAGATAGAAATCAAGATTTATGGGCTGGAAGTTGGGGAGGTGGATTGTTCTATTTGAAAAAGGGAACTAAAAAGTTTGTCAATTTCACACGAGAAAACACAAATGAAACTTTAAAATCGAACAGAATTCTATCGCTTGCAGAGGACGCTGAAGGACTCATTTGGATGGGATCATACAACAGAGGATTACACTCGTACAATCCAAAAACAAAGAAGTTTACACACTATAATTTTGGGGATTTTCTAACATATAGATTGGCAAATATTGAAATAAGAAAAGTAATTGTTGATCGGAATGATCACATTTGGTTGGGAACTGGAATAGGACTTTTTAAAGCGGAAAAACAAGGAGATGGTAAATTTTTAATTACTCCGATGCGAGATAAAATGCCAGAAAGGTTCAACAATAATAGTAGCTCAGACAATATCTTATCCATTTTTGAAAGTGCCGATCATTCTATTTGGGTAGGGACAAGAGGTAACGGTTTGTTTAAATACGATCAGAAATCAGAAGCTTTTATTTGGTATAACAACCTCAATGGTTTAGTTGAAGAAAATGTAAATGGAATTACGCAAAGTGAAGATGGAAACATTTGGTTAGCAGGAAACTCAGGAATAACAAAATTAAATGTAAAAGATAATTCTTTCACCAATTATACGAGTAATGATGGCTTATTATCCAACGATTACAACATCAATTCGGCATTTAGGGACACGGAAGGAATAATATATTTTGGAAACTTTCAAGGTATTGATTATTTCAATCCATTAGATATAAAAATCAATCAAAATGTACCTTCATTATACCTAACAGAATTTAAACTATTCAATGAAAGTGTAATTCCAAATGAAGAAAAATCACCTCTAGAAAAAGTAATATCCAACACAGATAGCTTAACGCTCAATAGCAAACAATCGGTTTTCACCATTGAATATTCAAGCATTAACTACACACGACCAGAAAAAAACGAATATGCATACTACTTGGAAGGGTATGAAACTTCTTGGAATTACGTGGGGAAAAAACGAAGTGCAACCTACACAAATTTAGATCCAGGCGATTACACATTCAAACTAAAAGCGGCGAATAATGATGGTGTTTGGAACGAAACTCCATTGCTACTAAGCATAAAAATATTACCACCTTGGTGGAAAACAATTTGGGCAATACTATCATATGTATTCCTATTTTTAGCAGGCGTATATCTGTTGAATAAAATAACGCGGACGAGAATTAGAGACAAGCAGTTGGTCGCTAACGAACGTAACAATCGCCTGTTAGAAAAAGAACTGAATGAAAAAAAGTTGCAATTTTTCACCAACATATCACACGAATTTAGAACGCCACTTTCGTTGATTATTGGTCCGTTGGAAGATATTATCAAAAACGATAGTACGGTTCTTCCTGAAAGAATAAAAGAAAAACACAGCACAATTCATAAAAATACCAACAGATTATATCGTTTAATCAATGAATTACTTGACTTTAGAAAACTTGAATTGGATAAGGTGCAAATCAAAGTACGTGAACTCAATCTAGTTTCTTTTACTAAAAATGTAACGAGTCATTTTAAAGAAGAAGCGTTTATCAAAAACATTCATCTTAGTATTGATACTGATATTCAGGATATTGCAATTTTTGCAGATGAAAGAATGTTGGAAAAAATAATCTTCAACATTCTATCAAATGCGTTTAAAGTGACACAAGAAGGTGGCGCTATCACTGTTGATTTGTCTGCAAAAGAAGATTTAGTCGATTTGCCATTAGCCAATGATAAAGAAAAAATAAAAGCGATTGAAATTTCAATATCTGACACAGGACCAGGGTTAAAACAAGATCAAATAGATAAAATATTCAAACGTTTCTATCAAGTTGATAACCTTAACAAAACCTATTATGGAGGCACAGGAATTGGCTTAGAAGTAGTTCAAAACTTTGTAAAACTTCACAAAGGAAAAATAAAAGTAACAAGCGAAGTAGGAACGGGAACTACTTTTACAATCGTATTGCCAGCAAGTGGTGAATACTTTAGCGAAGACGAACGATTAACAGAACGTGTTGAAGATCAGGTGAAAAAAGAAGAAAACTTTGTAATTCCTGCTGTACATGCTGAAAACATGGTAGAAGAAGATGAAAGAAAAGTAAATGTAACGGCGCACACGTTATTAATTGTTGAAGACAATACGGAACTGCGCAATTACTTAAAAAATGAACTAAAAACACACTACAAAATACTACTTGCAAAAAACGGAAAAGAAGGTTTGCAACTAGCAAAAGAATTCTTGCCAGACATTATCATGACAGACGTAATTATGCCAGAAATGGACGGTTTCATGTTCTGTAAACACATAAAAAGCGACATCAAAACGAGTCATATTCCATTGTTAATGCTAACTGCCAAAACACGTATAGAAAACCGAATGGAAGGTATTGAAAACGGCGCAGATGCATACATGGTAAAACCTTTTGATGTTGGTTTACTAAAACTGCGATTGTCACAATTAATTACGAGTAGACAACTAATCTTCAATAAATATTTTAGTGTGATAAGTGATGCAGACAATAAAACCACGACTTCTATTGACAAAGAATTTATTGAAAAAGTATTGGGGTATATCAACGAAAGTATTGGAGATCCAAACTTAAATGTAGAATCGTTAGCGTCACAACTAAATCTAAGTAGAAGTCAATTCTATCGAAAAATAAAAGCCTTAACAAATCAAACGGCAAATGAATTCATTCGTAACATTCGGTTATTACGCGCCAAGCAAATCATAGAAATGGGCAACAATAACATTAGTGAAGTGTGTTACAAAGTTGGTTTCTCATCACCATCCTATTTTACCAAATGCTTTAAAAGTCACTTTGGTGTATTACCAAAAGAAATTGAAAATACGAACTAAAAAATATAGTATTTATAAGATAATAAAAAAGGATTCTACGAGTAGAATCCTTTTTTGCACTATAAATTTTATGCTGGATGTGATCCCATGTCACAATGCCAATTCTGTGTACAGTTTGGTCCAGTACAATACTCTTGTAGCGTTCCCCAACAATAATCTGGCGCATAACTTGTACCACCACCTTTAACACTATCTGTATTCAAATTTGAAACAGATTTCTTGTTAATTTTCAACGACTTAAGATTTTTTTTCTTCATGGTTTAAAGTTTTAAAAATTAATTTTCTTAAAGTTAAATAATATGATTAAGAACTACTTACGGTAAAACCTTACTTAACTTTAGCTTGAATAGCAACTAATTTTTTGATTGAAAAATGTCATAAAAAAGAAGTACCAAATGCTATATTTTAACATTTTCTTCGTAAATCATCAAGCACTGAAAATCTAAATTTCAGTTGCAACGTCAAAAAAGAGCCTGCAACAAATGTTGCAGGCTCTTTTTTGATAAAAAAAGGTCTCATTTTTTGTGAAATATGAATTGTAACTACTTGATAATTAATAATTATTGAAGTAAAGGTGTGTATAATTCCGAACTATTAAATATGAAGCATAATTCCTAAGACATATGCAACTACAACGTTGTATTATATGTAAAACGCATCAAAAGTTGCATCATATGCTTTATAATTCATATTAATTAATTAATATTTTTTTAACATTTGTGAAATGCGAATTAAAAAATTTAAATGGAGTGTGCTAAATGAGTTCATTCTTATTGTTGCAATTATTGGACTAATAATTTTTCTCATAGTTTTTATTTTTTAAAAAACAATCAATAAACCAAACTAACTAACTAACCATTAAACCAATTTTATGAAGATTATACCGCTAAAAAAGTTTTTCTTTTTCATAATCTTTCTCTACGGGAGCTTTTTACAAGCACAAACAGTCAAGGGAAAAGTAACAACTGCTGACGGGCCATTACCTGGAGCAACAGTTTTAGTCAAAGGAACCGATAATGGAACCTCATCAGATTTTGATGGTAATTACACACTAAACAATGTAGCTTCTAACGCAACATTAGTTGTAAGTTACGTAGGATACCTTACGCAAGAAGTTGCCATTAATGGTCTATCTACAGTAAATATTACTTTGGTTGAAGATGCAGCAGCATTAGACGAAGTTGTTGTTGTTGGGTATGGAGCTAAAAAGAAAAGTTTAGTTACTGGAGCTATATCTAGTGTAAACAGTGACGACATTAAAAGTGTATCTAACCAAAGAGTTGAGCAAGCCTTACAAGGTCGAACTTCAGGTGTTACGGTTTCGTCTTCATCAGGTTCACCAGGTTCAGGCGCTCGAATTAGAATTAGAGGAACAGGATCAAGTGGAACTTCAGAACCATTATTTATTGTGGATGGAATGAAAGTATCTACAATTGACAACATTCCACCATCAGATATTGAAAACCTAGAAGTACTAAAAGATGCAGCTTCTGCAGCTATTTATGGTACTGAAGGTGCAAATGGTGTTATCATCATCACCACAAAAAGTGGAAAAGGAAAAGAAATCAAAGTAAACTTTAATTCACAAATTGGTGCACAATTTTTACAAAGTGATATACAATTAATGAACGCGTCCCAGTTTGTAACGTATATGAACGAAGCAGGAATTACTTCCGTAGTAGACAATGGAACTGATACCAATTGGATTGATGCATTATTTGGCACAGCTTTTATGCAACGTTATGACTTAAGTTTATCTGGAGAAGCTGCTAATATTGGATATTACTTCTCAGTAGCGCATACCGACCAAGATGGTATTGTGGCAAGAGAAAACTCTTCTTTCAAGCGAACATCATTTCGTTTAAACTTAAAAACTGAATTAACAGATTGGGTAGAAGTTGGTGCAAGTGCCACAGCTTCATTCATCAATAAACGAGGTGTTCAAGAAAATAATGACACACGTGGTGTAATTCAAAATGCATTAGTATTAGATCCATTAACACCCGTAAAATATGCGCAAGGACAAGTACCACAAGAAGTACTTACCAGAGCGGCAAGTAACGGTTTTCCAGATGTACCATTACTAACGAGTAGTTATGGAGCTATATACGGATATCCAGTATATTCTACAGGAGAAACTATAAACCCAGTAGCATTAGCAGATGTAAACAAAACATTAAATGAAAACAATCAATTCTTATCTACAGTATATGCGAAGTTTAACATCTTAGAAGGACTAAACTTTACAACAAGACTTGGATATGAATACAGAGATTTTTACAATCAAAATACAATCACACCATACTTTGTATCTTCAGAATCGCAAAATACTGCCTTTACCATGTCTGAGTCAAGAATACGTTCAACACGATGGTTATGGGAAAACTTTGCATCCTATACAAAATCATTTGACAATCATAACTTCTCAGTATTAGCAGGATATTCTGCAGAGGAAACTGAAATACCAACAATTATATCAAGAAGTGGTTCGATAGCGATTCCTGACTTTACAGGATTTGACTTAGACTTACCAGGATATACAATTGATGACAAAACAGCAAACATCAATACATTCAGAGACAACTTAGTGTCTATGTATGGTAGATTATCATATGACTATGCAGGAAAGTATTTATTTGAAGCTTCTATACGACGTGATCGTTCGGACAAATTTCCAACGGCTAACAAAGCAGGAACATTCTCTGCATTCTCTGGAGGTTGGTTGCTATCTAAAGAAGATTTCTGGAATAAAGACTCGTTTGTAAACTACTTCAAAATAAGAGGAAGTTGGGGACAAAATGGTAACAAATCTAACTTATCAGGAAACTCGGATCTTATCAGTATCACAAGAAACATCAACGGACAACCAATTGACTACTTAGGTGTTGGTGGAGCACAAATTACAGGATTTGCAAACACAAACTTAGTTTGGGAAACATCTTCGCAAACAAACTTTGGTATTGACGTAAGAGCACTAAAAAACAAATTACGTTTCTCAGTCGATTACTTTAAGAAAACAACAGAAGACTTAATTGTATCTGATGGTAGTTTAATAACACCAGGTTCAGCAGGATTTACTTCTAATGAATTCAATGCAGGTACAATTGAAAACACAGGGCTGGAATTTGAAATAGGATATGCAAACAATGACAATGAATTCAAATATCAAATCAACGCAAACTTATCTACCATAAAAAACGAAGTAACAGAAATACTATTCTTACCAGAAGGAACTTCGATCAGAGGAGCAGGAGCACCGCAAAATGATGATGGAATCACAAGATTTACACAAGGTTTACCAGCATGGTACTTCTTCGGATATCAAACAAGTGGTGTAGATCCAGCAACTGGAGAACTGCAAAGAGTTGATACAGATGGAGATGGTAACATTACAAATGCAGACAAAACATTTATCGGTTCGCCGCATCCAGATGTATTATTTGGAGGAAACATAGCGTTCCAATACAAAGCGTTTGACTTTAACTTACAATACCAAGGAAGTCTTGGAAACGAAATCTTTACTTCGTACAATCAGCCTTCCAGACCTATCACCAACAAGCCAGTACATTACTTTGATGAAAGATGGCAAAATCCAGGTGACAATGCAACTTTCCCATCAGCAGCAACGATTACAGATTCGTACGATACTGACCTAATGGTAGAAGATGGTTCATACATGAGAATAAAACAAATTCAATTTGGATACACAGTACCACAAAAAGTAGCTGAAAAGTTACATGTAAATAATTTAAGATTATACGTATCTTTAGATGACTACTTTACGTTCACTAAATACAGAGGTTTAGATCCTGAAATAGGAAACTTCGGATTTAATGATATCGGAGTCGATAGAGGATATTATCCAACTGCCGCAAGAATGATATTTGGACTTGCTTTAGACTTTTAACCAAAAAAAATGAAAATGAAAAAAAACATTCTATTAATTGCCGTAATTTTATTTTTGGGGATTGCAGCTTGTAGTGACGATTTCACTACAAACGAACCTGAAAATGTAGAAGACCTAGAAACATTCTTCCAAGAAGAAGAAAATGTCGAAGCCGCCGTAATTGGTATTTATGACCTATTTCACTTAAACTATAGTAGAGATTGGAGCAGTGCCTTTCTTGTAAAATTACTTCCTGGAGATGATGCTAACGCAGCCGGAGGAAATTCAAGTGATCAACCACAATTGCAAGACATTGACGATTATGCAAATATTTCAACAGCTAATGGATCAATTGAAAGTGTATGGAACAACTTTTACAGTACCATAGCACTTTCTAACTTAGTAATTGAAAGCTTAAAAGAAAGCACGCTAAGCAACAAAGATAGAGCAACAGCAGAAGCTAAATTTATTAGAGCTTGGTGCTACTTTGAACTAACAACCATGTTTGGTGATGTTCCTTTACGTTTAACCTTACCACAAGGAGCAGCAGACTTTGGATTGGCAAAATCAACAAGAGCGCAAATCTATGTACAGGTTGAAGCAGACTTAACAGATGCTATCGCAAGCTTACCTGCAAAATCAGCATTAGCAGACGAATTCAGATTCTCTAAAGGAGCTGCAGAAGCTGTAATGGCAAAAGTATTAGTATTTCAAGAAAGATATTCAGAGGCAATTCCATTCTTTCAATCAGTAATAGGAAATCCTTCTCACGACTTAGAAGCTACACCTGCTGCTGTATGGACAGCGGCAAGTGAATTTGGACAAGAATCTTTAGTAGAACTAGGTTTTGTATCAACATCTGGAAGAGACTGGGGAAACATTGCTTGGGGAGGACGTAACGAAAGTAACTTACACATTCAACTAATGGGACCTAGAGGAGATGGAATCTTCGATGTATCTTCAGCTGGTTTATTAAACGGATGGGGATTCAACTTACCAACTGCAAAACTAGCAAATGCATTTGATGCCGCGGGTGATACCAACAGAAAAGCAGCTACACTGCTTACAGAAGCTGAATTAATAGCCATGGGAGGAAGTGTTGATCCAACAAGTGCAACTGGTGGAGTTATCTGGGATTATGAAGGTTCAATTAGAGTGAAATATGCTTCAAGAGCAGAAGAAACAACTGCTGACGGAGTTCGTGAACTAAACTACAGTACAAACTTTAGAATATTCCGTTATGCAGAAGTATTACTACTAGCGGCAGAAGCGTATAACAAAGCTGGACAAGATGGTAATGCACGTACAGAATTAAATAAAGTTAGAAACAGAGCTGGATTAGCAGATGTGAGCCCGTCACTTGGTGGAAATGACTTATTTGATGCAATTGTAAATGAAAAATTCTTAGAACTAGCTCATGAAGGACAACGTTTCTGGGATTTAGTTCGTTGGGGAAGAGCCGCAACAGAATTAGCTGGAACAGGATATGCTTCTAGAAATGATTTATTTCCAATACCAATTACAGAAATTGACAAAAACTCGGAACTTACAGTAGCAGATCAAAACCCTGGATACTAAGAAGTACGTCAATGATCTAATCAAAATAAAATATTTGAATTGCTGTAACAAAGCAGTGTGTGATACCATACTGCTTTGTTATTTTTAGTAAAACTCCATTTTGAGAAGTTTACACAATCAAAAATATAAGTTGAACTAATACTGATGAAATTCAGTACCTTTAAATATCTATAAAGTAAAAGAGAATTACGTCAAATCGAGTGAAATTCTTGCACAAAGAATTTTATATTGAGATTAAGGAATTCTTTGCTGTCAAACTCTTAAAAAAATCCAATTCACCAATGAAAAGACTAAGCAACATTCTTATTGTTTTTCTTCTCATCTACAGTTGTTCTCCAAAAAACGACGAAGTTGTCGTAAAAGAAAAGCTTTTCACAAAATTAACCACTCAAAAAACAAATGTCACTTTCAACAATAAACTCGTTGAAACGGATTCACTAAACTATTTTGAATATACTTCAATCTATATGGGTGGCGGCATTTCAGTTGGTGACATCAACAATGACGGTTTGCCCGATTTATTCTTCACAGGAAACCAAGTTCAAAACAAACTATATCTAAACAAAGGAAACTTAGAATTTCAAGACATTACAGAAACTAGCAATATTTCTGGTGATAATCGCTGGTACACAGGAACAACAATGGTAGACATCAATAACGATGGCTATTTAGATATCTATTGCTCAGTTGCAGGAAAAAGCGGCAACAAAAAAAATCAACTATTCCTAAACAGTAAAGACAATACATTTACGGAAGTCGCTGAAAAATACGGAATTGCAGACGAAGGAAACTCCATTCAAGCAACATTTTTTGACTATGACAATGATGGCGATTTAGACATGTATTTGGCAAACTATCCAATAGGACATCCTTCTACGCCAAACATGATTTACAAAAATCGAATGGACAATCCCAAAACGATTGAATCTGATAAGCTCTACAGAAATGACGGTGAAGCGTTTACCGATGTATCGGAAGAAGCAGGCGTAAAAAATTACAGTTTCTCCATCGGAATTGCCGCCGCTGATATAAACAATGATGGTTGGTTGGACATGTACGTTTCAAACGATTACAGCATTCCAGATTTTATGTACATCAACAATCAAGATGGAACATTCAAAGAAGTCATCAAAGAAGCAACGAATCAAACGGCGTTTTACGGAATGGGCGTTGACATTGCAGACATTAACAATGATGGTTTTCTAGATATTTTCCAAGCTGACATGGACGCAGACAACAATCGACGCCAAAAAGCAAACATGGCAAGCATGAATCCGCGCTTGTTCTACGAAACAGTACTCTACGGATTTCACTATCAATACATGCACAATTGTATGCAACTCAATACTGGGTTCATGGAAAATGGTGTGCCAAAATTCTCGAACATTTCTCGTTTAACAGGAACATCATCAACCGATTGGAGTTGGGCGCCACTATTTGCCGATTTCGATAACGATTCGCACAAAGACTTATTTGTAAGTAACGGAACTCGTAAAGAAATCAATAACAAAGACTTTTTCAAAAACATAGGAAAAGAGGAATATGAAAAACGATCACTGCTAGAAAAAAGTAAACTGATTCCAAGTGAAAAAATAGACAATTTCATATTTAAAAATCTTGGCGGATTGGAATTCAAAAAAGTCAATCAAGATTGGGGAATTGAACACAAAGGATTCTCAAATGGCGCAGTCTACGCCGATTTAGACAATGATGGCGATTTAGAAATCATTATCAACAATATAGATGAAGAAGCCGTTATCTTTCAAAACAATGCTTCCAACACGAACAACTATCTAAAAATAAAACTCGAAGGAAATTCGAAAAACAAATACGGTTTAGGTTCACGAGTTATCATGTATGTAGATGGAAAACAACAAGTACAAGAATTAACCTTAACTAGGGGATTTCAATCTTCGGTAGCTCCAGAATTACATTTCGGATTGAAAAAAACAACACAAATAGACAGTTTAAAAGTGATTTGGAACGATGGAAAAATCTTTACGCAAAAAACGACAATTGTAAATCAAACATTGGTATTAAACTATGAAGATGCTGTTTCCAAGACCCAAAACCCAATAGCTGACACATCGAGCGGAATCGAGATGCAAAAACGATTCATAACAAACACAGAACTTTCAAAAATCATCAAACATATAGAAAACGATCATGACGATTTTGCAACGCAAGTATTATTGCCACACAAAATGTCAACTTTAGGTCCAGCGGTTGCGACTGCTGATGTCAATAACGATGGAATGGAAGACATCTTTTTAGGTGGATCATTTGGAAAATCGGCTAATTTGTATCTACAAACCAAAAACGGTTTTAAACCGCAAAAAACAACTGCTTTTGATGCGGATAAAATCTCGGAAGATGTTGGTGCATTATTTTTTGATCCTGATGAAGATGGCGATCAAGATTTATATGTTGTAAGTGGCGGATATGAATTTGCGCAAAATTCAAACTTTCTAAAAGATCGATTCTATATAAATGATGGAAAAGGTCAATTTCAAAAAAGTGAAACTGCAATTCCTGCCAACACAATTAGTGGTTCACGTGTTTATGAACTTGACTATAACAAAGATGGAAAACAAGATGTATTAGTATTAGGAAGACAAACGCCTGGGAAATATCCGTTTCCAACTTCAAGTTATATATTAGAAAACATATCTATGAATGGTGTGGTGAAATTTGAAGACAATACCGAAAACTTTGCGCCTTTTCTTCAGAACTTAGGAATGGCAACAAGCGCTGTTATCACAGATTTTAACAACGATTCATGGGAAGATATTATCATTGTTGGCGAATGGATGCCAATCACAATATTGCAAAACAATAAAGGCGTTTTTGAAAATGTCACAGAGAAATTCGGACTCAACGAAACAGTAGGTTGGTGGTGGAGCATTAATGAAGGTGATTTTGACAACGATGGCGATATCGATTATGTATTGGGAAATAACGGACTCAACTACAAATACAAAGCTACAGAAGACGAAACTTTTGACATCTATGTAGAGGATTTTGATAAAAATTCAAAAGAAGACATTGTACTCAGTTACTATGAAAATGGCGAACAATATCCGTTGCGTGGTCGTCAATGTTCTTCGCAACAAGTACCTGGCATACAGCAGAAATTCAAAAACTACGACGAATTTTCAACGGCAACACTTATTGATGTCTATGGAGAAAAAAACTTAGAAAACGCATTGCATTATCAGGTGAAATCGTTTGCAAGTATCTATCTAGAAAACACAAAAGATGGTTTCAAAATTCATCAATTACCGATGGAAGTACAACTTTCAAGCATCAATCAAATACTAGTAGATGATTATGACAACGATGGAAATTTAGATTTACTACTCGCAGGAAATTTATACAACTCCGAAATAGAAACGCCAAGAAATGATGCAAGTTATGGCGCATTCTTACAAGGAAATGGAAAAGGAGAATTCAAGGCAATTCCTGTCACACAAAGCGGATTTTACACTTCTGGAGACGTCAAAGATTTACAAACCATCACCGTTGGAAAAACGCGATACATTCTTTCCATAAAAAATAATGACTTTGTGCAATTCATTAAATATAATACACGCTAAACTGTCATACCTTTTCTTTATAAGTGATTTAATTCTTACAAATAAAATTTAAAACCGCTCAAATTATTTTGTTATCTGAGATGATTCTTCTAGTTTTAGGGATAACTAAAGTTTGACGATCAAACAAGGTTTAGATATACTACTAGAAATAGTAGGAGTTTTTGTTATGCATACGTTATGGGCAATTAGAAGAACCATAAAATCAAAATTTATTATTCGAAATATATGAAGAGTTTAACAGAATATTTGAAAGAAGAACTTGAAAAAGGAAATATGCGGTCATTGAGTGATAGTATTAAACAAAGCTTAATTGATAAGGAAAAAATTAATTGGGTAAGAGAATATAATAAACTTTTGGTGACTATTAATAAAAAGGAATCTTATTTTTCAGGAGGAACTTTTATTAGTATTATAAGGGAGTTTGATCCATATTTTCATGACTATTTGCAATACATTAATTTTAGAAAGAATGAAGGTTTGAGTACTAGTCGGAAAGATTATTTTTATGATATTTTAATGAGTTTTAAAGAAGATGTTCGTTTGGATATTATAAATAGAATGTCTGAACACGCAAATGAATTAGAAGAAAATTATAAAGAACCAACTCTTCCTGATTTCGGTTTTGAAACGCCTACTATAGTAGAACCTATATTGGCAGAAAAGAAAGAAAAAATTTTAGTTACAGAAGAAAGTGAAGAAACAATAAATACTGAGACAATTGAGAATCCTACAGTTTTTATTTCATATTCTTGGGATAATGAAGAACATCAAAATTGGATTTTAAACCTTTCTAAAAGACTGTTTGATAGTGGAGTACAGGTAATTTTAGATAGATATGAATTGAAACCTGGTGATAATATGATGACTTTTATGGAACAGTCTATTCCAAAAGCGGATAAGGTGCTAATTATTTTTACTCCTAATTACAAAACAAAAGCAGAAGGACGAAAAGGCGGAGTTGGATTTGAATATTCAATTCTTAACACAGAACTATATGGTCAAATCTCTGAAAATAGTAAATATATTCCTGTTTTAAAAAGCGGAACATTTCAAGAAAGCATTCCAAATTTTATTCAGCAATTCATTGCTGTAGACATGACGAATGATTCATTATTTGAATCAAAACTTAATGACTTATTGTTAACGATTTATAACAAGCCACTCGTTGAGAAGCCTAAGTTAGGTAAATCTCCATTTAAATAAAAAGCCCATAACAAAGAACTAAGGTAAAAAACAAGTAAAAGCCAATACTTGAATAAAAATAAACGAAAACAAACCACGATAAAACCAGCAAGATCGTCATCATGGTTCGGTTTCTAAAAATTTCTTCTTTGGTCTCAATACATACTTACCAACCAAAAACCACCCAACATTTATTCTTTCAAATAAAACGAACTTTCCAATCCTTGCGCGGCATTTGGACCAACCCAAACATTGAATTTTCCTTCTTCTGCGGCATCAATCAATTTGTGATTGACAAATTTTAAATCCTCTGACGAAATCTTGAATGTTACTTCTTTCGTTTCGCCACTTTTCAAGTGTATATGTTCAAACCTTTTCAGTTCTCTGATTGGTCTCGTAATGCTTCCAACAACATCTTGCACATACAATTGCACCAATTCTGTTCCGTCTCTTTTTCCAGTATTTGTAATGGAAGCCGTAATTGTTAGCTCTTTATTAAAATTGATAGTATCATTTGAAACAGCTACATTTTCGTACTTAAATTCCGTGTACGACAAGCCATATCCGAACGGAAAATGTGGCGTATAACCAATATCTAAATAATGCGAATCGTTTCCAAGTGAACTTTGCCAAACACCAATAGGAATGCTATCCATTTGCGTAAATTGATCTGCTTCTGCAGGTCTTCCTGTATTTTTATGATTGTAGAAATACGGCAACTGTCCCGCAGTTTTTGGCCAAGAAACTGGCAATCTTCCTTGAGGTTCACTAATTCCAAAAATAATTTCTCGCAACGCTTCTCCGCCCATAGTTCCTGGATGCCAAGCCATTAAAACAGCATCTACATCATCAATAATATTTGTAATCGTAATTGGGCGTCCTGCCATAATCACAAGGACAATTGGTTTTCCTGTTTTTGCCAATTCTTTAAGTAATTCAACTTGCGCGCCTGGCAAATCAATATTGGCTCTACTATGCGCTTCTCCTGATAAAATAGCTTCTTCACCACCAAAAAATAAAATCACATCTGCGTTTTTTGCGGCACGAATTGCTTCCCCAAATCCTTTCGTTGTTTTGTCTCTACTATAGGTTAATCCTTCTACAAATTGAAAGTTTACATTTGCTTTTTCAAACGCAATTGTTGGTGTATTGGTATGTGTTCTTTCGCCATCAAATGACCATGTTCCCAATTGTTCATGTGGTTTGTTCGCCATTGGACCAATGACGGCAACTTTTGTGGTTTCTTTTAACGGAAGAATGGACTCGTTTTTTAATAAAACCGTGCTTTTTATAGCTGCTTTTTTGGCTTCCGCCAGATGTGCCTCTGCATATAAATTTCCTGTATGATCTTTTGGAATATATGGATTTTCAAATAAATTCAATCTGAGTTTAATACGTACTATATTTTTTGCAAATTCATCCAATTGTGCTTCGGTAACTTTTCCTTCTTCGATTAATTTTTTAAGATGATTTTCATAGGCTTCACTTGACATTTCCATGTCCAAACCTGCAATAGCAGATAATTCACCGGCATGTTTTTCGTCTCTTGCAAATCCGTGTGCAATCATTTCTACCGTAGAATCCCAATCACTCACAACAAATCCGTCAAAATTTAATTCACCTCTCAATACATCTTTCAGTAGAAATTCATTTCCCGTTACCGGAATTCCATTTACTTCATTAAAAGAACTCATCACCGTAGCCGCGCCAGCATCAATTGCTGATTTAAAAGGTGGCAAGTATATATTTCGTAATAATGGCTCTGAAAGATTTACCGTATTATAATCTCTTCCGCCAATAGCGGCGCCATATCCAATAAAATGTTTTGCGCATGCCGCCATACTTGTTGGACTACTTAAATCATTACTTTGAAAACCTTCTACATATGCTTTTCCTAAAATAGAAGCCAAGTACGGATCTTCTCCTGGTGATTCTGCGATTCTTCCCCAACGACTGTCTCTAGCAATGTCTAACATCGGTGCAAATGTCCATCTGATTCCTGCCGAACTCGCTTCAAATGCTGCAATTTCTGAAGAAACTCTCGCCGTTTCTGCATCCCAAGAAGCTGCCAAACCTAACGGAATTGGGAAAAGGGTTTTGAATCCGTGAATGACATCACGTGCGAAAATTAAAGGAATTCCATTTGGACTTTCTTCAACGGCAATTTTTTGTAATTCTTTTACATAGTCAAGATTCATTACATTTAAAAAAGCGCCAATTTCACCGTTTCTAACAGCCGTTTTTAATTCTTCAGGCAATTGCCCTTCAACTCTGCTTGATGTTCCTCTCAAATTGGTTTGTCCAATTTTTTCTTCGAGCGTCATTTTAGCAAGTATTTCGTTGATTCTTGCTTCTATTTTATCATCTACAGCATTTGTTTTTGGAGTGGTTTTTTCTTCATTTGCACAGTTGATAAGTAGCAAACTTAGTAGAATAAAAAAGATTGATTTCGTGATGTGTTTGGTTCGTTGTTGGAGTTTCATATTGATTCGTAATACTATGGTTGGTTGTTATGTTTGGATTTTATTTAAAGAAGTTACTTTCAACTCCTTTTATGCCAGTATTTACTTTGAATACTGAACCTGCGAGTGGATATTTTTTCAGTTCTTCATCAGTCATATCAAGTTTGGCAGATGTGATAAATAGTGTTTCTAAATTGTCGCCACCAAACGCACATGATGTTATGTTGTGTGCGGGAACTTCTATTTTTTGAAGCATTTTTCCAGTTGTTGGATTGAATCGAATTACGGCATTTCCATTCCACATTCCAACCCAAAGCATGTCTTCTTCATCAATGGTCATTCCGTCAGGAAAACCTAAATCTGAAGCTACTTCTACAGCCACACGTTCGTTAGAAATGTTTCCAGTTGCATTGTCATAATCGTATGCTTTTATTTGCGAAGTTGGCGTGTCAATGTAATACATTGTTTTTTTATCTTTTGTCCAAACAATTCCATTTGAGATTGTTACACTATCAATTTTAGTTGTAACTGAACCATCATTTTGAACTGAAAATAGTGTTGCTTTTCCTTTTTCTTGTTGCCAATTCATGGAGCCAACCCAGAATCTTCCAGCAGGATCACATTTTCCGTCGTTGAGTCTACAACCTGTCAATGCTTCCTTCATATCTGCAAATACCTTTGTTTGTCCTGTGTTGAGATTCATGGTGTAGATACCATCAACAAGTGCAATTAGCGCTTCATCTTTGTTTTTAGGAACTACCGTGCCAATTTGTGAAGCCGTTGAGAACGAACGATTTTGTTTCGTTTTCGGATCTAACATGTTTAGTGATTTTCCTTCAATGTCGATCCAGTATAATTCATTCGTTTCATGATTCCAAATAGCGCCTTCACCTAATGCGGCGGCAGTTTGATAGGCTACAGTTACTTCATTTATTTTGATTGATTCCACAGATTTCTCACGTTGTTTTTCATTAGAATTACAGCTTATGAGTATAATAGTGATTAGGATGAGAATGTACTTTTTCATGTTAATGATTCGGTTTCTAGCTATTTTATTTTGGTTTGGGAAATAGCCAAGGAATTAATTTTTCTTCTTTGAATGCTTTTTTTAAATGTTTCTCCATGAGATACTCAGCGTGAAATGTATTGTATGTTTTCAATTTAAGCTGAATCAGCAAGGATTACAAAATAGTATGTACCATTTATTCTAAATCTACTTATTTTACAGTTATTTTCATCTTCTTTGAGATATTGTTAGAAGCATTTCCAACATATATTTCATAGTCGCCTTCTTCAATATTCCAATCTGAAATGGATTCATCATAAAAAGCTAGTTCGTCAACATTAATTGTGATAGAAACTGTTTGTATTTCACCACTTTTTAGAAATACTTTTGAAAAACCTTTGAGTTCTTTCACAGCTCTTTTTACGTTAGATTTTGATTTCCCAACATATACTTGAACAACTTCCGCACCATCAATAGTACCAGTGTTTGTTACATCACAAGAAACTGTAATTGTACCATTTTTAGCATATTTTTTATTATCAATAGCTACATTTTTGATGTTGAAGTCAGTATATGACATTCCATAACCAAATGCATATACAGGTTTAATTTTTTTTGTATCATGCCAACGATATCCAACTAGAATGTCTTCTTTGTATTCTTGTGTTAAATTTATACCAGGATACGAACTAGCGCCAAACGAATGCGCTCCATTGTCTTCTAATTTTTTAGGAAATGAAAATGGCAATTTCCCTGAAGGATTTACATCGCCACTTATTATATCTGCAATTGCATGTCCTGCCATAGAACCTAAGTACCACGTTTGTATAACGCCATCTACCTTGCTTAGCCAAGGCATATCGACGGCGTTTCCTGTAATTAACACAAATCCTATATTTTTGTTTGCTTTTTTGATTTCATCAATGAGTTCTTCTTGTCCAAAAGGTAAGCCATACTGTTTTCTATCATCACCTTCACAATCTTGTAAATGACTTTTACTTAACCCACCAACAAATAGTACAATGTCTGCTTTTTTTGCTACTTTGATAGCTTCTATTTTTAACGAATCGGCATCATATGGAGACGGCATTACTTGGTCATAAATTGATGCTCCAGAAGCATATCCAATTGAATGAATAATCGTTGCATTTTTATAGCGCTCTTTCAATCCTTGTAACGGAGAAATTTCAAATTTTGGTTTTAGTTCTGATGATCCACCACCAGTAGTCATTGATCTGGTTGCGTTTTCACCGATTACAGCAATCGTAATGTTTTTGTCGTCTTTAATTGGAAAAAAGTTATTGTCATTTTTTAAAAGTACTATTCCTTCTGTTGCTACTTTTCTGGCAACATCATGATGTTCTTTGTTGTTTGCTCTTCCAAGCGGACGATTGCTACTCATGTTTGTACGATACATTAATCGTAGTATTCTTCTAACTTTATCGTTTACGACAGATTCTGAAATTTCACCATTTTTTAATGCTTTTAAAAATGGAGACGCTAAGTAATATTGGTTGTAATGATTTGCCGTTGTCATTCCTAAACCGTCGGTTCCTGTTCCCATTTCAATATCTAAACCATTTAAAGCAGCTTTTTTTGTATCGTGCGCAGAACTCCAATCACTTATAACAACTCCATCAAATTTCCAATCTCCTTTTAATATTTTTTTGGTTAAGAGTTCATGATGTGTCGTGTATTCTCCACGAAATTTGTTGTATGCGCCCATAATGGACCACACATTTGCTTTTTGCACTGCGGCTTTGAATGCTGGTAAATAAATTTCATGCAATGCTCTGTCGCTTACTTCTACGTTTATGAGATCGCGTTTGTGTTCTTGATTGTTTAATGCATAGTGTTTTACACATGCCGCCACGCCATTTTTTTGAACACCTTTGATATACGGAACAACCATTGTAGACGCTAAAAAAGGATCTTCTCCCATGTATTCAAAGTTACGTCCATTCATAGGTGTTCTGTATATGTTTACACCTGGACCAAGTAGTACATCTTTTTTTCTGTAACGTGCTTCTTCTCCAAGACTGAATCCGAATTCACCTGCAAGTTTTGGATTGAATGTTGAAGCCAAACATGTTAATGCTGGAAATGCTGTGATGGAATCATTTGTCCAACCAGCATATGCCCAATCGTCCCAACTTATTTCTGCACGAACTCCGTGTGGTCCGTCAGACATCCAAATTTCTGGAATTCCTAAACGTTCGACACCTTTTGTGCTAAATTTTGATTGTGCATGGCACATGGCTACTTTTTCTTCTAAGGTTAGTATGGATAGTATGGAGTCAATTTTTGCTTCCAAGGGATGTTGTTTTGCTTCTTGTGCTTGAATAGTTGTAAAGATCGTTAAAGAAAAACAAATAATTACAGGATAGTATTTTGAAACGAAATTCATAAAAGAGGATTAGTGATTTTAGATTTTGAATAGAAGAAATACACATGCGTATTTCCCGTTAAGTATTAGTTGTAAAACTACCGTAATTCGCAAAAGGATACTACAACGAATGTGGCGAACATTGAAACATTTGTTGCATCAATCTTTTTAAAAACCTTTGTTTTAAAGGAGACGTTATATGATGCTTCATTTTTTATTTTGAGGTATTATTATTTTTTAACATAATAATACTCGATACTATTTGACGAAATAATCAATATATAGTGATCAATTTTTGATCTTTGGAAGGTGTTTTTAGCGTACTTAAACTAGGAATTTCGTTTTGATTAATGTTGAGTTGCGTAGAAAGAAGCACAATAGAATGTTCTGTTTTTTGTAGACAGTTTCCAACGTGGAATTTTTTGTATGAAGATTTGAAGACTAAAAAAATGTATGTAATGAATAGTAATTTACATCATTTCAATACATGAAAAATTTATAAAATATATAGCAAAAGATAAGCGAACCGAAGTTCGCTTGTAGTTCTTTTATAGTTCTCGTTGTGCACAACATTCTGATAAATCTGTCCAATCACTTTCGCGTAATCCTCCTCTGAGTACTTCAGGATTCATGTCAGATACATTCAACTTGTTGATTTTTAAACTTTTGATTTTCTGTTTTTTCATAATGTGTATATATATTAATTAATAATGAACAGAAAAATAGATAAACAATTCTTGAACTAATTACGGTAATACCATACTTAACATTTAATTTGCAATGTGTGTAAGCAAAAAATCCCAACATCGTGTCGGGATTTTTTATTGAAGGAGTTTTAATGTTTTATGGGAGGATTTAGAATTGAAAATTCTTATTACAAAATTAGGACTGATTACGACTGCTTAATGATTTTGTTATATTTAGTGAAAAACCTATAATAACTTTGCCATTTGAGCGTGTTAAATAGACGAAGTTTAAAATAAATTGGATGTTTTTTTATCAATGATAATGTATCAAACATATTTTGATAGGTAGTTTTAATGATAATTTCATCAGCCTGCATTGAATCAATTTTACTTTTTACTAATGCTAAATTTTCATTCGTTAAAAACTCAGTTTTCACATTTTTCATAAATGATCTTACTTCAGCATCTAGCAAACGACCAGGCATGTGCAGATAATCTAAAAAGCTCCAATGCACACACTCAATAATGAAGCGTAGCATATAATCTTTTTCATAGGTTTTATAAATTTTTTCTTTCTTCAAAAATTCTGATAACAAATGATTGGCGTGATAAAGATTTTTGATTTTCTTTTTTGAGAATGAAGAAGTAATAGAGCTCGGACGACGCAAATAATTATACAAAGCTTGGTCTTTATAAACATCTATTCTTTGAGCCTTAATAACAGCTTTGCTTACAAACTCAATGTCTTCAAAGAAGATATCTTCCGTAAATTTTACATTATTATTTATGATATGATCTCTTGAATAAATGTAACTCCATGCAGCAGAAGAAAATCCTTTTCTGTTACTTAAATAGTAAGGGATAAAATCTGTTGAGCCGTCTTCAAGTGTTGGAAGAACAGGGTAGGCGTTTAAATTTTCCCCTTTTTTATTAGATTTTACCTCAAAATACCCAAACATTAATACTTGACTTTGTTTTTTGAGCGCTGTATTATAAAGTATTTCCACAGCATCTGGTTGTAACCAATCATCAGAATCTAAAAACATTATGTAAGGAGCAGCAGCTTTTTGGATAGCACTGTTTCTACCAAAACCATTTCCTCTATTTTTTTCCAAAGCAATCACCGTAATACGATTGTCTTTTTCTTGAAATTTTTTAATAATTTTAAGCGACTTGTCTGTCGATTTATCGTCTACAATTACAATGTCTAATTCTTTTAATGTTTGATTGATGGCAGAAGTTAAACTCTTTTCCAAATACTTTTCAGTATTGTATACAGGAATAATAATGGAAACTTTGGGAATCATATTGCTAGTTTTAAGTTGATCTAATTTGTTTTTTTTGGGTATGCATATATGTTTATTTGGTAGTTTAAGTTTTGTAAATAAGGATAAAAAATAGAGTGTTTACTGTTATAGAACGCTATGGATTAAGCTCACTATAATTGAACTGTGATTTCTCTTTTATTGTTTCTAATATTTTTGTTTCTAACTCTAAATGTAAATTGTACCCTTGAACTGTGGCAACATTTTTACTTGCCTTTTGGAATAAATTTATATGAGTAATTAGTGTTTTAATATTTTCTTGTTCATTGAAGGAAAAAATAGTTTTCTTCAATTCTTCACGTGTTGATTCATTTGACCACTGGTTTATTTTTTTACCTAAATAAAACAAATCCTCTTTGCTCTTATAGAAGTATCTTGTTTCCCATTCTATCATTTGTACGAGCCTTCTTTTAAATATATTATCAAGTAATACTAAAGCATAATACATATCATTTCTCTTTATCTTTCCCAAAATTTTATAAGCCGAATGCCAAAAATCATGATAACATTCATTAAATAATTTCTCTGTTACCGAACTGTCATCATAACCTGAAAATTGTTTTTCAATTTTGCTTATAATTTTTTTCATGTTTTTCTTATCATAAAGAATAGCATAACCTCTTATTAAATATGAGTAAAAAGCTTTTAATTCAGTATGGACAATACTGTGATTAGGCACTATTTTCTCCATTCCTCTATTCTTTAAAAATAAATACTTCTTAACTAAACTAAATTTAGAATACTTCACAGGTATATAATCAATACTAAAAAGATTATCAAACATAATTCGAGTAATTCTTGTGTTTTGAAAAGGGTTTTCTATGATTAAAACAGACATTGGTTTTCCAAAGCACGACAACCATCCAATATCATTTATTGATAAAATTTTATTGGGTGCTGTTGTAAAGACGAACAAATCTAAGTCTGAAAATTCATCACTGTAGTTTTTTTCAGGATCTTTAGAATGAAATGAACCAAAAGAGATAATCCCTTTTACACTTTTCGGAATGATGTTTTTGTCAATTTTTTCGACCATAAGGCATGCGTTTTTTTAAAACAGATTGTTTTATTGTTCATATTTTTTTAGGGTTTTAAACAGCTTCTATTGAAAATATAAAATGCCTGTCCAATGCAAGTCAGTATTAAAATATTCTTTAATAATTATTAAGAGATTACAGTTCCATAATCGAGTTTTATAATTTTGTCGGCCACATCATAGTAATTGTCATCATGAGTAATTGCGATGATTATTTTTCCTTCAGCCTTCATTTTTTGAAGTAAAGTTCTGTAGAAGAATTTTCTAAATTCAGGATCTTGTTCGGCTGCCCATTCATCAAATAAATAGATAGGTGAATCTTCTATAAAACACTTCAACAAGGCTAGTCTTTTTTTCTGACCGCTAGACAGTTTTATGGTATCAAACTCCGAATTCTTCAAGCGGACTTTTTTGTCTAGCTTCAGTAAGCTTAAATACGAATCAATACGTTCTTTTTCCTTTTCAACATCAATACCATATAATTCTTTAAACAGGTAAGAATCATTAAAAACAATTGAAAAAAGTTCTCCCAAACTGGCGTTGTTTATTTCTTTACCGTTAATCTTAAGTATTCCTTTATCAGCTTTGTATAAACCAGTAATTACTTTTGCAAGTGTAGATTTACCACTACCGTTACCACCAATAATAAATAGAATTTCTCCTTTGTTTAAGTTTAGATTAACAGGGCCAATCTTAAATTTTTTCTCAGAACTTTTATTTTTATAATTGAACTCGATGTTTTCTAGCGAAAAAGAATCTACGGAAGCAATTTCTTGAACCGATTGCTGTTGTGTTTTTTCGAGTTGTAATTCTTTTATAAAATTATTGATACGATCCCAAGAAATTTTAATTTCATTCAGCGTGGGTACAATTGTAATTACATCCGATATTGGAGCAAATAGATATAAAATAACCATTAGAAAACTCAGTAATACTTTACTTTCTAATGATGGAAAATAAATAGGCACAATAAAACAGATCACACCTAAAACCATAATAATAGAAGTGTCACTAAGTATTCGAGCATTTAGATATTGTACTTGCGCTGTAGAGTTTGTATCACACAAATCCTTATTCAACGCAAATATTTCTTTTTCATAGATTCGTTTTTTTACATTATTAATGCTCAATTCAGGATACCCTTCTACTAAACCTTCTAAAACGCTGTAATATTTATCGTTGATACTTCTGGCTTTTTCAATGTAAATAGTTGCTTTTTTGGCAACAAAGTAATAAAGCAATACCAAGAAAAATACCACTACAATCATTGACATAGTAGCCCATTTTGCAATAACCCATAAGTAAATAAATGCTACAATAATGGTTATAGAACTTGTAATGAGTTTGAGCACAATAGCCACAGACGAAGATATTTTTACAGTATCACCGCTTAGTGTTGCAAAAATCCGTCCTTTTTCTAATTGTTCAAATCGTTCATACGTAGTTTCCAAAATATTTTTAATAAGATTTGTTCTAATTTCCTGAATCAGTTTATTCGCAGTTCTAATTAAATACGATTCTGTTATCTTTTTTGATACGACAAATACAAAAAGTGTGACTAAAAAGTAATAACCATATACATTATTTACGTCTGCATCTAATGCTCTAATCAATATAAAAATACAACCAGCATTGGCAATTCCTGTAAGTATAGTAAGCAAAGCGATGATGAGTAAATATCTATATTTTCGTTCTTCCGCAGTATATAATGTAGATAGAAAAAATAAAATACTAGTAACAGTTATAAATACTATAAGTAGCACTTTTGAAACTTGTATGTAAAGTGAATCACTAAATATAATTTCTTTTAATACGGTTTCGCCTTCTAATAATTGTGGTAAGGAAAAAATACCATATGTGAGTAACGCTATGAAAGTAATAAATACAGCATAATTTGTATATACCTTCTTGCTTGGCGAAACATATGATCGTTGTTTTTTTACTATTTGGACGATCGTTTTTCCTGTAAAGAAAATGACAGCTAACAATAAAATAGAAACAGATGTTAATAAAAGTAATTCTATGTTTGAATTGTTCATAAGGTAACACTTAGGTCTATAAATAGATTGGTATTCGTTTAATTATTAAAAATAGTGAGCAAAAGATTTTTCAACACGGCACTGTTATTTGCGAGTGCGGTTGTATTTGGTGAAAATAATTCTTGATGGCCTCCATGCAAATGATGTGTTTGTATCTCTTGCGAAGTAGCACTGTTCCATTCTTGAATGGCTTCTTCTTTTGTTTTTTCAGCCTTTAAAAATTGAAGCTTACTTTTTAGAGTTCCAGAATTTATATTTTCTAAAGAATACCTAAAATACACGTCACTTTTGCTAATAATTGTATCTTTAATAGCTGTCAGTTCAGGATATTTCTCTATATACCTTGGTATTTCTTTATGAAACTCATCTTTTTGTAAGATATCATCAATTCCATCAATTTTGGTAAGCATTCGCAACGCATCTATGATTAATATATTAGCAACACAAACGCCTTTCGCTTCGATAGCTTTGGCAACTTCAAAAGCTAAATTTCCTCCTAAAGACCAGCCTGCTAATACGATAGATTCTCCAGAAGTAACGGCTAGAATTTTTTCCACATATTGATCAATTCGGTTTTCGGCTTCAATAAAGTCAAATGCATATATAGCTACAGTATCAATGTGCGCCGCAAGCGGTTTGTATGCAAAACCATATCCAATTCTTGGTGGAAAGAAAAACACTTTGTTTTTTTGTTCGGTATTCAATAAATGAAGCACATTCGCTTCTGAGCTTTCTTTAAAGTAAGTAAGCAGATTTGAAATTGTCGGATCTTCAAAAAATGCCATCAACTCAATATTAATTCCATGATTTTCTTTCAGTTTAGCAATCATACTCAAAGCGGTCATTGAATTTCCTCCAATTTCAAAGAAATTATCATCTTCCTCAATTTCTTTGAGGTCAGTCATCAATAATTCAGACCACAACTTTTTGAGCAAATCATTAGAACTTAGTACCGTATTTTCATCATCTGAATCTGTTTTTCCGAAATTTTCTAACAACACTTTACGGTCTACTTTTCCGTTGGTATTCAATGGAATTTCATCCAAAGTTATCAGGTATGTCGGCACCATATACTCTGGAAGCTTCTTAGCAATATCCTTTCTGAGTTGTTTTTCAGTTCTCTCATCGTTTTGCACAACAAAAGCGACCAAATGATTAATTCCTTGTTCGTCAATTCGTTCTAAAACAGCAACTTCTGTAATATATGGCAAGGAAAGAAATTTGCTTTCCACTTCGCCAATTTCAACTCTGAAACCTCTAATTTTTACTTGAAAATCCTTTCGTCCGACAATCTCCAACATTCCATTCGGATGCCATTTTGCAATATCACCAGTATTATACATCGTTTGTCCTTTCTGAAAAGGATCGGGCATATATTTGGTGTCAGTTTGTGTTTTATCGTTTATATAACCACGTCCTACGCAAGCTCCAGAAATATACCAATCGCCCTCAACACCAATTGGCAATAATTCTTTTTTATCATTCAAAACATATAAATCGGTATCAGCAATTGGAAATCCTATCGGTGGAATATCTGGTACATGACCAATTGGCGACATATGATTATATGCTGCCGAATGTGTTTCAGACGGACCACAATGATTGTGCAACCAAACATTATTTTCGCGCATGTAGTTTCTAAAGTTATCTGTAACAATTACATGTTCTCCTGCTGTTAAAATATGATGAATACATTTTGGTAATCGTTCTAAATAAATTTTTGTATTCAATACGAATTTTAAGAAAGATGCAGGAAAAAAGATGCTTTCAATTTCTTCCTTTTCTATGATTTCAAAGAGTTCAAAAATGTTTTTGGTATGTTGTTCTTCAATTAAAATTAAACTTCCACCTTCCAGCAAAGCAGAGAAAATTTCTTGCGCAGAAACATCAAAACTAATTGCGTGAAATTGCAATACATTTTTAAACGTTAAATCAGTATGATAGGTTTGATGTAACAATAAGTTGAGCAAGTTTCGTTGTTCTAACATTACTCCTTTTGGAATGCCTGTAGAGCCAGAAGTATGAATGATATACAGTAAATCTTTTACTGAGTTTACAATTGGAAGATTTGAAGAGTTTTCATGTTGTAAATCTCCGTTTCGTAAATCTTCAATATCGTAATCACTTAAAGTTTCTAAACCGTGGTCTAAGTTGGTCAAAATTAATTTTGCCTTAGCATTGTCGAGCATTTGACGTTTACGCTCATTTGGCAAACTGATGTCAATTGGCATGTACACACCACCGGCTTTTAGGATGGCAATAACAGCAATGATAAGTTCAAAAGAACGATCGCATAAAAGTGCTACAGGAATATCAGAAGCAACACCTTTTCTGCGTAATACATGTGCTAATTGATTAGCTTTAGCGTTCAATTCGGCATACGTCATTTTTTCATTACCGAAAATCAATGCTGGATGATGAGGTGTTTTTTCCGTTTGCTTTTCAAACAATTCATTAATAGTGATGTTGTTTTCAAAATTAGCTTCAGGACCTCTAGAAATTGCCAATACTTTTTGCTTTTCTTGTGCATCAAGAATAGAAATATCCTTAATTTTTATTGTTGGTGATTGTGTAACTTCTCTAACAATTTGTTGGATGAAAGTAGCAAAACGCTTGATTGTATCTTTGGTAAATAATGCACTGCAATAATCAAAGTGAAAACTAATTTCTTTGTGTAATTTGATGACAGCTACATTCAAATCAAACTTTGCATGCGTTTCTGTTGACAAGTCAATACTTGATTGCATGTCTTCCTTTCCTAAATCTACGGAAATAGGATTAAATAACACATCAAAAATAGGAGATCTACTCAATTCTCTTTTAATATTTAGCGCATTCACCAATTCATCAAAAGGATAATCTTGATGATCAAAAGATGCTAAAATGGTATCTGAAGATTCTTGTAAAAATGTTTCGAAACTCTTTTCTGGAGTTGGAAAACTTCGGATAGCAAGTGTGTTTAGAAATAGACCAATTATTTTTTCGAGATCGGTATCTTTTCGTCCGTTAATAGGAAAACCAATAATGATGTCTTCCGCTTTTGTAATTTTATGTAAAAAGATGTTGAATATTGTCGTCAAAGTTGTGTTCAATGAAACCTTATAACGATTAGATAAAGCAACCAATGCATTGGAATCATCTTCATTAATATTGAACACATAACTGTCACCTTCAAAACTTTTAATAGCTGGTCGTGTATGATCTATTGGCAAATCTAATATAGGTAATTCGCCTTCAAGTTGTTTTAACCAATATGTTTTTTGTGCTTCTTTGCGTTTCTTTTCATCTTCACTTTCTGACCAAACTACATAATCTTTGTATTGTACGCGTAATGGTGTTAATGCAGTGCCTTGATAAATTGCCATGAAATCTTTTCGAAGAATTTCGGTGGATGAAGCATCAGAAATAATATGATGAATATCAACTAGTAATATTGATTTTGTTGGTGTTTCAAGGCATCCAATACGGAATAAAGGACCTTCGTTAAGGTTGAAAGGCTTTTTAAAATCGACTACTTTTTTGTTTACATCAGCACTATCAAATGTGTCTAGTTTGTGATATTCTACAGTAAAATCGATTGTGTCTACTACTTTTTGAAAGATGTTTCCATTTTTCATAAAGAAAACCGTTCGCAAACTTTCATGACGTTGTATCAATTTTGAAACCACCGTTTCAAGTTTGCCTTTTTCTAAGGTTTCCATCTCAATAACTTGCGTCATATTGTACGCAACATTGTTTTTTTCTAGTGCATAGAGTAGGTACATTCGCTTTTGTGCAGGCGATAATGGATATTCAGACTTTTTATCAATAACAGGAATTTGCTTTGCTTTTTCTATGGATAGATTTGTTATGTGCTTTGCAATTCCTCGAATACTTTGAAGTTTGAAAATTTCTGAAACTGCTATTTTGACATTTAATTGTTTTTGAATTCTAGAAGCTAACATCATTGCTTTTACTGAATGTCCGCCTAATTCAAAGAATGAATCGATTACATTAATATTTTCTGTAGGAATTTTTAATAACTGATTCCATATTTTAACCAAAACTTTTTCCGTTTCGTTGGAAGGTTTGTGAATAGCTTTTACCGTAACAGTTTCTATTGGATTCGGAAATTTCGAAGCATCAATTTTTCCGTTTACCGTCATTGGAAATTCTTCCATTTTTATAAAGAAAGAAGGAATCATGTACGATGGTAAAAATGTTGTCAATTCCGCTTTTAATTGTTGTAAATCAATATTTTCCTTTTCAGGAATGATATACGCACATAATTGATAGTTATCTGCTTGTTTCCACGGAAGCACATATGCTGATTGAATGCCAGCTATTTTTGCTATTTGTGTAGTTACTTCTTGAACTTCAACTCGGAAACCACGTATTTTGATTTGATCGTCATTTCGTCCAATAAATTGAATATTTCCATCGGGTAACCAACGTCCAAAATCACCTGAACAATAAAGTTGTTGATCAGTATTAAAAGGATGTTGTATAAATTGTTTGGAAACCGCAAGTTCTGTGTTAATATATCCTTTAGAAACTCCTTTTCCTGCAATACAAATTTCGCCTTGCGCGCCAATTGGAACCTGTTTTTTGTTTTCATCCAGAATATACACTTCTGCATGTTTCATAGGTGTTCCGATAGGAGCAAAGCTTAGTTTTTGAATGTTTTCTGTGTTAATTTCAAATGCAATACTATCAACAGTACATTCTGCCGGACCGTATAAATTGATCGTTCTTGGAGCATTTTCCCCATAACGTTCATATATTTTTTTCAACGCAGGGAAATCCATTTGTTCGCCACCAATAAGTAAGTGTTTCAAAGGTGGCATTTTTGGCAACGTATCCAATACTTCTGCCATGATTCTTAGGTGAGAAGGCGTTCCGTCTGTAATATCAATTTCATGGTTTGTGAAATATTCCATGAGTTCATAACCGTCTTTACGCGTTTCATCAGCAACGAGATATAATGAATGTCCTAAAACGAAACAGCCAAATAGTTGTTGCACAGACGGATCAAAAGAAAAAGAAGCCAATAAAGCAATTTTTAAAGCTTCGTTAGTTGGATAGTACGCATAAACACTTTCCACTAAATTATCTACTAAATACAATACATTTTCATGCGAAACTTCAATACCTTTTGGCCTTCCTGTCGAACCAGAAGTGTAGATTACATATGCCGAATTGTTTGGTTTAATTTTAGGAAACGTAATTTCTTCAAGCTGATTTGTAAATGCATCTTCATAGCAAATAAGCTCATTGTTGCTTAATTTTTCTTTTAACGGATTAGTCTTTGCAATTAGCGTAAATTTTGGTTTGCTATCATCCAACATGTATTGAATTCGTCCAATAGGATACGAACTATCTAAAATTACATACGTGCCGCCAGCTTTTAAAATTCCCCAAATGGAAACAATAGAAATGTCCGTTCTATCATCAATAATTCCAACGATATCACCTTGTTGAATTCCTTTGTGAAGTAAATAATTTGCAATAGTATTAGAAGCTTCGTCTAATTGCTGATATGTCATTGTGTTGCCTTCAAAATACAGCGCAATACGATTTGGTGTGTTTTGAACATTTTTAGCAAATGCAGTAACTAATGATTGTTTTGGGAGTGTTTGTTGTTGCTTTTTGTGCGATTGAAATGGTGCAAGTTGTTGTACTTCCGTTTCTGAAAGTTGAAACAATGTATCAACCGTTTGTTCTATGTTTTTGATTGATTGTAAGATGAGTCGTTTAAAATCGTTTGCGATCAATTCAATAAATTTGGAGTCGTGCACATTTCCATTAAAAAGAAAATCAATAATTAACTTTTTTGTAGGTTGAATGAGTAAGCTTAGATTGTAATTTGTTTGTTCGAAAACGTCAATATTTTCAATCGTACAATCGAGTTTTTCTTCTGCGTTATCGGCATTTGAAAATGCTTCTAGTTGATCTGCTATTGGGAAATTTTCAAGTACTAAAATATGATCAAACAGATTATTTTTTAAAGGAGTTGCCGCCTGAATGTCTGCTAACGGATCATATTGATGCATTTCTTGCTGTAAAGCATTGTGTTGCACTTCTTTTAAAAGTGTAGCAATTGTTTTTTCTTTATCAACTTTGATACGAACAGGAATCGTGTTGATAAAAAGCCCAACCATAGCTTCAATGTTTTTAATTTCTGGCGGTCTTCCGGAAGTCACCATTCCAAAAATAGCTTCTTCTTGTTTGGTATATTTTGATAGAATAATTCCCCAAATTGTCTGAACAAAATTATTCAGTGTAAGTTGTTGCTCTTTTACAAAATAGTTTAACTGATTAGTTTCTTCTTCCGAAAATTCTAAAATATTCCGTTCATTTTTATATGCTAAATCAGTAGCATATAGTTTTGTTGGCGGAATGTGTGATGGTGTTGTAACATTTGCTAAATAGCTTTTCCAAAAACTGTTAGAAACTTTAGCATCTTTATTCGTTAGCCATGATATATAGCGTTTGTATGGTTGCGGATCTTCCAAGCGAATTGGGCGTTTGTTGTGCAATCCATTGTAAATTTCGAAGAATTCTTCAATCAAAATTCCCATGCTCCAACCATCAATAATGATGTGATGATAACTCCAAATAAATTCAAACGTAGTGTCATCAATTTGAAGAATAGACAAGCGCATTAAACTTCCTCTTTTAAGATCGAATCCTTTATTTCTGTCTGCAATTTTAAATGCTGCAATTTCTGTATCAATAGCTTCTTTTTCTAAAGAAATAGCTAGTTTTTGATGGAAGAAATCGGGCATTCTATTTTTTAAAACAACTTGTACAGGTTTTTCTAAATGATCTAAAAAAGATGTCCGTAAAACATCATGTCTTTTAAATAATGTGGTTACAGCTTCTTTGACAGTAGCAATGCTTAAAGCTGCTTTTATTCGATACGAAATTTGCTCAAAGTAAGCATTAGCTTCCGTATCGTGTAAAGCGTGAAACAACATACCTTCTTGTAAAGGAGATAATGTGTACACATCTTCTATATTTCCGTTTTTTTTCATTACTATTTTAGTTGTTTTTATTCATCAAAAAATGATTCTAATGCATCTAATTCTTCTAATGATATATCTGTAAATGTAAGATCGCTAGGTGTTATTTCTGTTTCTTCACAGCCTAAGCAGAACTCAATTATGGTTTCTAAATTTTGTTGTAATTTTTCCAAGAAAGCATTCATAGTAGCTTCTTCAAATTTGTTGGAACTGTACGAAATACGAACAGCTAATTGTCCTTTTATAACCACACTTGTTACTTCCATGTCGTATGCACGCGTTCGTTGCGGATGTTCCATGTTTTCAAGTGAAATATCTGTAGTTTCAAGCTCACTGATATTGCTAATATCCGCATCAAAATGCCCTAAATAGTTAAAGAGTATTTGCGGATTGATATGATTTAGTTTTGTGTTTTGTCTTTCAGATAAATAACGTCCGACAGCATATCCTAACTTGTGTTCAGAAGCTTGATGCACTTTTTCTTTTACATATTTTATATGTTGCTTCAAATCGTAATCTGTTGGTGCGCCAACAACGACAGGATATAATGTTGTAAACCAGCCAATAGTTCGACTGACATCAACTGTAGCATTAAAAGGTTCTCTTCCGTGACTTTCTAATAGAATTGGAATTTCGTTTGTCACAGAAAATTCTTCACGAATACTTCGCGTTAAAGCTGCAATTAGAAGATCATCTACTTTAGTGTTGAAAACTGTATTTGCATCTTGAATGGCATTCGTAGTTTGTGTTTTAGTTAAAGAAAATTCTGCGAAAGCGACTTCTTTTACAAGTGTATTTTTATTGGTAAGAATAGGAATTTCCGAAAATTCTTGATTTTGGTATGATTGCCAAAAGCTCAACTCTTTTTCAAATTTTGAACTTTCAAGATATTGCGTATGCATTTCTGCCGACCATTCTTTTAAGGATGAAACTTTGAGTGGCAATTGAAATGCTTGCTGTTCTTTTGCTTGAAGTAGAAGCGTGTTTAAATCTTCAATTAGAATTCGCCAAGACATTCCATCAATGAGTAAATGATGACTTAGTATGTATAAGTAATCACCTTTTGCGCTATTAAATACAGCAAATTTGATTAATGGTCCAACTTCGATTGAAAAACTTGAAGACATTTCAAACATGATTGCTTTCATCGTTGTTTCAACATCTGAATCTGTACTTAAATCATGTGTTGTTAGTTCAATTGGATGATCAATATCTTGTATTTTTTGAATGAATTGTTCAGAAGAATTTTTATGAAAAACAGAGCGAAGTCCATCATGATGTTTGATGAGTTCTTTGATCGAATTTTCTAAAACAATCATGTCAAATTTTTCTTTTTTGAAAAGTAAAACTGCTTGATGAAAATGATCGGCATATTCCACATCACTTTCAAAGAATGCTTTTTTGATTGGTGTTAATGCAATTTCTCCAGTAATAACAGATTGATCACGAATGATTTCATTTTTCGTTAATACTTTGGCTAATTTTTCAATGGTAGGATTTTCAAAGACATCTTTCATCTTTATGGTATATCCTTTTGTATTCAACCTTGAAACAATTTGAATTGACTTGATGGAATCTCCACCAATATAGAAAAAGTCATCTGTCGTACTTATCTTATCGCGTCCAATTACTTTCTGCCAAACTTCTAAAACTAAGCTTTCTAAATCGTTAGTTGGTTCTGTATATGCAGTGTTGTTTACGGTTTCTTGCTGTAATGGATCTGGTAAAAGTTTTCTATTGATTTTACCATTGGCATGTGTTGGAATTTCATCCAAAATTACAATTGCACTTTGCGCAGGAATCATATAATCGGGCACTATATTTCCTAGCTTTGCAACGATATCTTTGATGAGTTCATGATCAGATTTCCAGTGTAATTGTATAGAAGTTGGCGTGTTTGAATCCATAGCAACATTCGTTCGAGTAGCATATAAGTTATAAATATGCGTATCTGTAAAGTTGGCATCTTGTTCAGTAATGATTGTAAATCCGTGCGATTCTATTTTTTCCTGAATCTCTTTCAATCGATTGTTTACATCGTGAACTTCAATGACAATTTGTTGAATAATTTTCCAATCTTTCTCTTGAATACCACTTAATACTTCCCACTCACTTTTTTCAACATCAATTTTTAATAAATCGATATTTTGAATGTTTTCTTCTTGAATAATTTGAGAGATTGATTTTAGTGTACAATCATATTCTTCCACATCTTTGAAACGTTCATGAAGTATAGAAGCACGTGCTTCTTCATTCATTGCCTCACCAGACAATTGGTTTTTCATGTACGTATCTACCAAACTTGCATCATCTTTTACATCACCATATTGTCCAGACATGATAGACGCGTTTGGATAGTATTTAAATGTAGCTTCACTTTCTGTATCCGAGATTCCTACGGCATGCGCTTTTATATTTTGGTTTCCGTATAGTTGCCCATTTAACTGCAGTTTTTCAAACAACGGCGTTATCGGTTCAAATGCATGAATGGTAACATTGTTCAATACTTGCGAAAGAAATACAGAAAACATACCAATATTGGCACCAACATCAAGTACACATGCGCCTTCTTCTAAATGAACTCCATTTCTTAAGTATGAGTTTTCTTCAAAAATTTCGCCATACATAAAATCTGCTTCCCGTTTATTTACATGAAATAACGGCATTCCATTGACTAGTTTGTGTAAATATTTGTTTTGCAATTGTGCTTTTTGCAACAATTTTGAAGCATTGTCGTAATATTTTATTCTTTGTGCACTTGTAATATATGCGGCTAAATAGGAGTCTTTTTTAGTTGTAGAAGTATCATTTTCAATTATAGAATTCTCTCTTGCCATTACAATTGCCATTCCGACATCTGGAATGTTTAGTAGTTGATTTTCAATTTCTTGCAATTCAATTCTGTAACCACGAATTTTTACTTGATGATCTATTCTGCCTAAGAATTCAATTTCGCCATTTGGCAACCATTTTCCAGAATCACCTGTAAGATATACTGTTTGATTGTCTAAAAATGGAGCAGAAACAAATTTCTCTTTTGTAAGTTCTTCTCTATTGATATAACCTCTAGCAACACCAACACCACCAATACATATTTGACCTTCCAAACCAATTGGTACTAATTTTAAATGTTCATCTACAATAAATAGTTGAATGTTGTCAATTGGCGCACCAATAGGAACTACTGTTTGGTCTTCTTCATCTTTACATTCATGATATGAAACATCGACAGTAGCTTCTGTAGGACCATATAAATTGATCAGTTTTGTATGTGTATGATCTTTAAAAAGTTTGTAAAATCTACTGATTTGATCGCGACCTAATGCTTCACCACTACAGAAAATATACTTTAATGTAGTTAGTTTTTCGATACAATGATTCCATTCAACATAATCAAGAAAAGCGGTAAACATCGATGGTACAAAATGCATTACCGTAACGTTATTTTCTTGAATATTGGCTATAATTTGATGCGGATCTTTTTCGGCATCTATTGGCAATAAGGAAACGGACGCACCAGTAAACGCACCCCAAAATAGTTCCCAAATGGAAACATCAAATGTGAGTGTTGTTTTTTGTAGAATAACATCTTCAGCGCTTAACGGATATTTTCGTTGCATCCAATGAATTCTGTTCAATAAAGACGCATGCTCAATCATTACACCTTTTGGAATTCCTGTGGAACCAGATGTGTAGATGATATATGCTAGATTGTTTGGTAACGTAGTATTTGCAACTATTTCTGTAGCATATTTTTCTAAAATTGTACGATCAAATTGTTGTTTTTTCTTTTGAGTTATTTGCTGTGTAGTATTGCTTTTGTCAATTTCAATGAGCAAATCATATCTATATCGTGTTAACTCGTTTTCAATGGTGCTAATTTTATCTGAAAATTGCAATGTTTTCATTGCAGTTAATTCAGAGCTTACATCCTTAAACCAATCTTTTGCCACAAATAATTCTTGTGACCAATCTACTTTTGTTCTGTAATTTGGATTTTCATTTTTAAATTGATCAAAATCATCAATCATACTATCTTTACGATCATGATCCATAATATCACCTACAAAAATGTATCCTTTGTCATGTATTTTATCAATAGCTTTTTGCAATACATCTTGAAAATAATTGTGTCCGTGAAATAAGTGAATTACACTGTTGATTATGATAACATCAAAGTTTTCTTCAACTATTGTATCAATTTGATCCGCAGGAAGCGACTTCAATTGTATATTTTCAATTCCTGCTGCGTTAACTTTTGCCTTATTTTTTTCAATAATTACTTCCGATAAATCTGTTCCATAATACATGGCAACTTTTGGCGCCAATGAATACATGGTAATTCCAGAAGCACAACCAATTTCTAAAACGCTACTGTTTTCATGTAAAACAGGAAGTACTTTTTTAGTCACGTTTTCAGCATATTCTTGCATTTCTTCTTTCGAAAAAGCAAGTCCTGTATAACTGCTTTGCCATCCACCACCTTCAATTTCGTTTTCACTTGTTTCTCCAACATGATCCCAAATTTGTTTGTCCATCAAGAGATTTTCTTGTGTTTCTTTTTCGTTGAAGATATCATCACTGTCTAAACAAACATAACTATGAAATTTTGGGCATTCCCATTGTAATCTATTGAGTGTCCTTAATTCACTTTTAAGACTGAGAATTGTTGCAATTTCCGCATCTTCAATGGTTTGTCTGAGCCTTTTTTCGGGCAATCCGACACCTAACGGAACATACACGCCGCCAGCTTTCAAAATTCCATAAATTACAGGGAAAAGGTCTATGCATCTTGGCATTAAAACTCCAACAGCTTGTTCTTGTGTTGTGTTTTCTTCGTGAATTAAATAGTTTGCAATTGCTTCTGAACGTATGTCTAATTCTTTGAATGTGAGTGTTTCGTCTTCAAAAGTTAGTGCAATGGTATTTGGAGTTTCTGCTACTTGTTTTTTAAATACGTCCATCACATTTTCATAGTGTGGATATTCAAAAGTTGTGGCATTAAATTCTTCTAATATCTGTGTTTTTTCAGTGTTTGATATTAGATTTATTTCTTGAATTTTTTGTTGTGGATTTGTGATGAACGTTTTTGTGATTTCCTCAAAGTAACCAGCAAATTTTTCAATTGTTCCAGCTTTAAATAATCCTGTTTTGTATTCAAAACTACATATAATTCCTTCAGGCGTTTCTACTATAAAGAGTGTTAAGTCAAACTTAGACGTATCTCCATGAAAATCGCGTTGGCGTAGTGTTAGGTTTGGAAATTCTATTTCAGGAATGTCCATATTTTGCATTACTAAACACACATCAAATAGTGGATTTCGACTCATGTCTCTATCTACAGAAAGTTTATCCACCAAATTTTCAAACGGATAATCTTGTGCAGCCAAGGCTTCTAAAACTTCTGCTTTTACAGCTTGCATAAACTCTTGCAACGTCAACGAATTATCTGACGCAATTCGAATGGCAAGTGTGTTGACAAACATTCCGATTAAGTCTTGCAAACCTGCGTGTGTTCTTCCAAATACAGGTGTTCCAATAATCATGTCGTGTTGTCCTGTAATTTTAGAAATAAAGACGCTAAATACACCAAATAACGTAGTAAAAAGCGTTGTTTTTTCGTCTTTGCAAAGTTGTTTTAAATCGTTTGTAGTATTTAAATCTAATAAGAATTCAAATTTACTTCCATCATATTCTTCTACATTTTTTCGAGGATAATCTAACGGAAGTTTTAAGACAGGAAGTTCATTGGATAATTTTTCCAACCAAAACTCTTCTTGTGGCTTTAAAAATTCAGTATATGTTTCACTTTGTTGCCAAGTTGCATAGTCTTTGTATTGCAACTCTAGGTTTATGAGCTCTTTTTCGTTGTATAATTTTAAAAGATCTTTGATGATAATTCCAAGCGAAGTTCCGTCGGAAATCATATGATGTGTATCAAATATTAAAATTCCTTTTTCTTGTGATTGTTTGATGAAAAACACACGAAGCAATGGAAGAGTAGCCAGTTGAAAAGGTGTAATCAATGCTCTAATTTGATCGTTTAGAGCTTTATTGTTTCTTTCGGTTACGTTAATTGTACAGTTTAGTTCCGAATGAATAATTTGTACAGGCACTTCATTTTTTAATTCAAAAGAAGTTCTTAGAATTTCATGTCTCGCAATTAATTTGTTAAGCGCTATTTCCATGCGATCTATGTCAACAATTCCTTCTGTTTCTACAATTAATGGAGTGTTGTATGTAATTCCAATTCCACCAAAGTGATTGACAAAGAATAATCTTTTTTGCGTAGATGATAATGGATAATATTCTTGGTTTTCCGCTAACGGAATTTTGGTTGCGACAACAGTTTCAGAATCTAACAATTCAATATGTTCCGCTTGTTGTGCGATTGTATTGTTTTTGAAAATGTAATTTAGTGTAAACGCGGTATGAAATTTTTCATTAATTTGGGTGATTAAAACGGTTGCTTTTAAGGAATGTCCACCAATTTCAAAAAAGTTGTCTTCTGCGCTAATGTTTTCAGCATCTAAATTTAAAGTTTCTGCCCAAAGCGTTGTTAATGCAATTTCCGTGTCACTTTTTGGAGCAACATAATTTTCATTTTTCGCTTTTTTTACTTGTTGGTTTTGTAATGCTTTTTTATCTATTTTTCCATTAACGGTTAGTGGTAATGCTTGTAAATGAATGATTTCAGTAGGAATCATATAATCAGGTAATTCCTTTGCGAGTTCTTGTTTAAGTAAACTTATCACACTCGGATCTGAAACAACACAAAAAGCAGTCAGATAGGTATGGTTTTCTGCATCTTTTTTAGGAATTACAACAGTTTCCGTAACTTTTGGATGTTTTAGTAAAACATGTTCTATTTCTTTAATTTCAACACGTTGCCCTCTTATTTTGACTTGATCATCGGCACGACCTATAAATTCCAATTCACCTTCATCATGCCATATACCAACATCTCCTGTTTTGTATAGATATTCACCTTCTTCATAAGGATTTTTGATAAATTTTTCAGCAGTAAGTTCTTCATTGTTAAGATATCCTTTAGCAACGCCAATACCGCCAATACATATTTCGCCTTTTGCTCCAATTGGTTGTATTTGATGTGCTTTATTTAATATATATACACTGTGATTTAAAACTGGTTTTCCGATAGAATAGTACGGACGCATGCTTTTAGGAGTCACTTTTTTCCATGTACTCCACACCGTATCTTCCGTAGGTCCGTATAGGTTGAATAATTCGAATGGAACTTCTGGAAGTGAATCTATTTGTAATTTTTCACCTGCCGAAATTAAAGCACGGAGCGTTCCTTTTTGCCAAGGAAGTTCCAATAATTGTTTTGCTAAAACAGTTGGTTGAAAGGAAACTGTTATTTCTTTTTCTTCAAGCCATTTTTTTAATTGTAGTTGATCTAATCGAATAAATTCATCAATTATGTGCAACGAACATCCATTGAGTAAACTTGGCCATATTTCAAATCCCATAGCATCAAAACCTGCACTAGCTACTTGCGTTAAGCGATCATTTTCGGTAATGTTAAATTGTTCTTTGTAAACTTTGACTAGGTTTACCAATGATTTGTGTCTGATTTCCACACCTTTTGGACGACCTGTAGAACCCGAAGTGTACACTACATAAACAGAATCTTCAAGTGATATTTCAATGTTTAGGTTTTCTTTAGATTCTTCTCTACCTTCTAATTGTAAGTCTAATGCAAAAAATACACCTTCATAGAAGTCTAATTCAAATAGAAAATTTGAAGAAGTAAATAAGACTTTACTTTTTGTGTCTTCTAGTATATATTGAATTCGATCTGTCGGATAATTTACATCAATTGGTACATATGCAGCGCCAGCTTTTAAAATTGCCAACATGGCAACAACCATTTTAGGAGAACGTTCGTATAAAACGGCAATGATATCTCCTTTTTTTATTTCGTATTCGGTGATTAAACTACGCGCGACTTGATTGGATAGTTCGTTTAATTCTTTATATGTAAGTGCTTCATTTTCGTCTTCAACTGCAATTTTATCTGGATAATTTTTTGCTTGCGTTTCAAAAATTTCTGGAATTACTGCATCAAGATTGTAGTTTTTATAACTATTAAAGTTGAACAACGTTTGTTTATCATTCTCATCTACAATGTCTAAGCTTCCAATAGTTTGGTCAGGATTTGACAATAGTAATGTTAGAGTTTTTTGATAATTTTTGAT
Organism: Kordia sp.; assembly: GCF_965283645.1. Lineage (GTDB taxonomy): Bacteria > Bacteroidota > Bacteroidia > Flavobacteriales > Flavobacteriaceae > Kordia. The sequence continues at coordinate 4,519,329 of NZ_CBDIPG010000001.1, forward strand.
GATATTAGTTATACTTGCTTTTTTATAGGTAACAGTATTGTAAGTTATTTCACACTTTAGCGTATTGTTTTCTTCTGTGAATGAAAAGTATAGGAGATGTGTTTCTGTTGGTTGAATGTGCTGCAGGTTTGTTAATCGCAATCCTGTTTGTAGAAATGCATGTTTACTTCCTTCATTTTTAGCTTCTTTTTCTGAAATCCAAAGGTCTAGCGGATAGTTTTGATGTTCTATACTGTCCACAACTTCTTTTCGGACAGCCATTAAAATATTCTTGAAATTATTCTCGTCAGTACATAGTGTTCTTAAAATTAAACGATCATTTAATAAATCGGAGTCTTCTGAGTTGGAAAATATTTGCGTTTCAAGTAGTGTATCTTCGTTTCCAGTATATCTATTCAAAAGTGCTAAAAGTCCACTTGTAAGAATCATGTATAACTTGGAATGTGAACCTTCGCTTAAGGCATATATTTTTTCGTATAGTGAATGTTGTACTTGGAAAGAGATACTTTCTTGCGTACTAGAAACGTTTTCTTCCAATGGAAAATCCAAAGGAAATAAAGATGATTCAGGTACATCTGAAAGCTTTTGTTCCCAATATTTTTTTTCTGTTGTCTTTATGTTTAACGCTAGTTTTCTATCGTTCATCTTTAAGATTGTTAATGCTGATTAGCAGGATTTTTTAAAAATTAAAATCCTCTTTAAAACTGTCTATTTTTGTGGTTTGTACTTCTTTTACCTTCATTGGAAGGTTAATGTCTTTTATACTTGTTTGATCATTTGTTATGATTGTATTCAGTATATATTTATAATATTCAAAGAATTGTGTTATTGAACTTTCTTTGAATAGTTTTGTTTTGTAACCAATGGTAAATGCCAATTGATCGCCATCTAAAATTGCCGTAAATACAAGATCAACTTTAGCGGTATTTTCAGTAAATGCGAGTCGTTCTACTTTTATGATGGATAAACCATTTTCGTCAACGGTTTGTATTTGTTCATCTACAATATTTTGAAGCACAAAAGCAATATCAAAAACTGGATTTCTTGACGCTTCATTTTCAATTTCCAATAGTTCTACAATTTCCTCAAAAGGGAATGTTTGGTTGGCATAGATTTCCGCCATTTTAACTTTTAACCTTTTGATATAATCCGCTACGCTTTCATCATCCTCAACTTGACTGCGAATACAAACTGTATTGACGAAATTTCCAATGGTTTCTAAAAGTTGCATATGTTCGCGACCAGTGACCGCAGTTCCGATGATAATATCTTTCTGCGCCGTAACTTTTGATAGCAAAATTTTAAATGTAGTCAGGAGAAAGACAAATAAGGTAGTTTCGTTTGTCTTCGTGACTTGTTGTACATTTTCAAATTCAGCAACATTAAGTTTAAAATGCAGCGTATTTCCTTCATAAGACGCATGATCTGGTCGTTTGTAATCAGTAATTAAGTTTACTGTTGGTAGGGGTTTTTGAAGTTCTGTTAGCCAGAATTTTTCTTGTACTTTTTTTCGTTTTTGTTGCGCAGTTGCATGTTCCCATTCTGAAAAATCGCGGTATTGTATCTTTGGATTTGAAAGCGTTTCTCCACCATAAAGAGCGATCAATTCATTTAGTAGAATTAGGATAGAAACTCCATCACAAATCATATGATGTATGTCTACAAAAAGGAACGTTTGATTGTCATTGCTATTTACAATTGCTACCTTAAACAGTTTTCCAGTTTCCAGTTGAAAAGGTTGTACACAGTTTTCTAGTGTCGTTTTCAGTGAGGAAACGGTTGTGTAAATTTCATCAATTGAAAAGTCAATACTATCATGAATTATTTGAAAAGGTTCATTTATGTGAAACTCAAAAGAAGTTCGTAAAATTTCATATCGCGCAATTAATTGTTGGAATGCATTTTCCAGTTTTTTCAGATCATAATTTTTGAGTTCAAATACATTTGGAATATTATATATAGTACTCGAAGGATTCAACTGTTGGTGAAAAAAGATTCGTTTTTGTGCAGATGATACCGCATATTTTGTGTTGGAAATTGCTTTTGGAATCCTGTCAATAGTTACCGTATTTGCAGTTTCAATATAAGCCGCTTGACGTTTTATAGTTACGATTTCAAATAATTTCTTTACAGAAAAATCAACTTTAAATACATCTTGAATGTTAGCTTTTAAAAGTGTAATTCCTAACGAATTTCCACCCAATTCGAAGAAGCTATCCGTAGTACTTAGTTTAGCATTATTTATGGTTAAAATACGACTCCATATATGCATCAACTCTTTTTCAATTTTATTGACAGGAGCAATTATTTCTTGAGTTTCTCGTTTTGGAAGTTGTAATTTTTTAACGGCTATTTTGCCATTAGTTGTCAACGGAAGTTTTTCTAGCTGAACTATGTACAAAGGAATCATATATTCAGGCAAATGATTTTTTAAATCTTTTTTGAGTGTATCAATGTCAATTTTTTGAGCTGTTTCAATAAACGCACAAATAGCACTTTCCGTTTCGTTAATTTCTTTCTTGACAATTATACAATGTGTGGCGTTTATAAGATTTAATATGGCACTTTCTATTTCTCGTGGTTCTATGCGAAATCCTCTAATACTAATTTGCGTATCTATTCGTCCTATAAATTCAATATTTCCTTCTGCGTTCCATCGAACTAAATCACCAGTTCTATATACAATTTCTCCTTCATTAATTAAGTCTTTACAAAAACGCTGCTTTGTAAGTTCGTCATTTGACATGTATCCGCTAGCCAAACTTGCACCAGAAATGCACAATTCGCCACACATTCCTAAAGGCAATAATTCTAATGTTTTTGGCTGTATTACATATGCTTTTGTATTTGTGATCGGTTTCCCAATTGGAATGTTATCATAAATGTCTTTGGTAATTTTATAAGCAGTTGCAACAACGGCGTTTTCTGACGGACCGTAAGCATTTGTAATGGTGTAGGAACGTTTTTTGACGCGTGCTAGTTTTTCGCCACCTAGTAATAAATGTTTTAACGAAGAGCAATCATAACGTTGTACATACGCTTCTCCCAGTTTTGTTGGTAAAAAAGAATGTGTAATGCTATTTTCTTCAAGAAAAGTATGAAGTTTATGAATGTCGTATTTTATGGCGTCTGATGTTAAGAAAAGTGTTCCACCTTGAATTAGATAGGGAAATATTTCCCAAACAGACGCATCAAAACCAAAACCTGCAATTTTTGTAGCACGTGATTCTGTTGTTACTTCAAAGTAATCGTTATGCCAATTACAAAGGTTTGCTAATGCGCTATGCGAAACCTTTACACCATTTGGAGTTCCTGTAGATCCGGAAGTATAAATAACATAACAAGTTTCTGAAGAATTACCAATATGTGCTGTAAATGTTGCTTCAGTTTCTATAAGTTTTTCGCTGTCTATTTTAATAAAATCTACTTCAGAAGTTAAGTTTTCAGTTTTAACTTCATTGGTCATTACAAACCGAACTTTACTATCTTTTAAAATTGCACAAATTCTTTCATCAGGATTTGCAGGATCAATCGGAAGGAAACTGCCACCAGCTTTTAACACCGCAACTAATGCAATGATCATTTCTAATGAAGTAGAAGTCATAACAGCAATTACTTCACCTTTTCTAATTCCTTTCTGCTGTAAAACACTTGCTAATGTATTTGCTTTTTGATTGAGTTCTTTATAGCTTAATGCATTATTTTCAAAAACGATTGCATTCTTGTTAGGTGTTGTATCAGCTTGTATTTCAAATAGTTTGTGTATAGTTTGATTTAGAGAAATGGTACTTGTTGTTGCATTCCAACCGTTTGCCAATTGTTGCTCTTCTGCTGATGGTATTAACGAAATTTTTGAAACTGAACTATCTAATTGTTGTATGATTTGTTGCAAAACATATTTGAAATGTACAGTAATCGCAGTTGTTATTTCTTTAGAAAGTCTTCCTTCTTGGTACGAGAGTTTTCCTTTTAATTCTGTTTGATCGTTATTAAAAGTAAACAATAACAACGGATGTAATTCGCCAAGAAAACTTTTGTTATGTATGTTTTCTAATAACAATACTGCATCAAAAAGTACAGGATTTGACACTGTAGCTTCCGGATGTAGTTGTTGTTTTAAAATTTCAAATGGATAATTTTGATGTTCAATTGCAGTTGTTACTACAGTACGCGTATTCAGAAGTGTTTTTTTAATGGAATCTTCTGGAGAAATATGTTGTTTTAACGGCAACACCGTATTGATCATTTTTTCATGATCATTCTCTTGTTTGTAGACAGTTGTACCAACGGTTTGCGTTGTTGTTCCCGTATATTTATATAGTAATACAAGTAGCGCAGTATGTAAAAATAGATGCAACGAATGATCCGATTTTTTACAGATACGCATCAATTGTGCATAAGTTTCATCAGTAATAGAAAAAGAAATTTCTTCTACAGCAGCAGTTGCTTTTGCGGCACGCGCAACCAATACTTCAGAAAGTATGTCTTCTTCTAGCATATCTTCAAATTGAGAAAGCCAAAAAGCCTTTTCCTTTTTCTTTTGTGCTGCAATGATGTGTAATTGATCTTTCATTCTCGTTTCCATTGTCTTCTAATATTAAAAATCAAAGTCCATATTTGGTAATTCAGTACTCACTTCGTTTAGTTGGTTTTGAAGTTTAATATCTTGTATTTTAGTTGCTTTACTCTCCGTAATCGCATCAATAATTTCTTGATAATAAGTTGCTAATCGTATAATAGTTTCTTGTAAAAAGAGTTCTTTTCTGTAGGCAACTTTTAGTTGAATTTCAGCTACTTGATCATCAATCATAAAAATTAATTTAGATTTTACTTCATTAAAAATTGTTTCAATGGGTTGAGTTTCATCGTAAAACCCACTTTGCTGTAATGCATCCGTTAAACCTTCATTTTCTTGATATGAGAATAAAATATCGTATAAAAAGTCGTCATTAGGAATATTCAATGTGCCATCAATAGTTTGTTTTTGATGTTCAAGAATGTTCCATACTTTTGCTTGTATTTCTTTGAAAAAATCAAGAGTAGTTTGCTCGCTTTTAGGAAACATCCTAACAGGGAATGTTTTTATAAAGATTCCGACAATATGTTTTGTTTCTTCATTAAATCTTTCCGAGAAAGGCGTTGCTACTATAATGTCTTCTTGTCCACTAATTTTTGAGAGTAAGATTCCAAAAGCACCTAAAAGTACTGTAGCTTCTGTTAGTTTCGTACTATTGCAGAAAGCTCTTAGTTGTGCTGTTTTTGAAGTGTTTAATACAAAATTTTCTTCGTTGCCAATTAAAGATTCTGGAGCATTTTCAGAATTTGTATCATATGGTAAGTGTACTGGTATTGCATTGGCACAGTGTTGTTTCCAGAAATTAGTAGTTGGTTGCGTTTCAATTTGAGTCGTTTCCCATTCGGCATAATCTTTATAGGTAATAGCCGATTCTGAAATCGTTTTTCCGTGATATAAATCAAGGAGATTATGAATTAATAATTTAGCAGAAACGGCATCAGAGATAATATGATGAATGTCAAAATATAGTATGTTTTTATTTTCAGGTAACTGTACTAATAAAATACGAACCAATTCAGGGTTTTCTAACTGAAAAGGAATTAAAAAAGTAGTATCTATTTGTTGAATTGTATCAAGCGAATCAAAACTTTTCGTCTGAAATGGAATTGTATTTTCTTCATGAATTTTCTGTACAACTTCATTTTCTACGATATGAAAAGAAGTACGTAATGCTTCATGTTTTTGTACTAAAATATTGAATGCTGTCTCTAATTTTTTGGCATCTATATTTTTCAATGGAATTTTTAGCGCAGTATTATACATCGTGCTTTGTTGATGTAATTGTTGTTCTAAAAATATTCTTTTTTGTGCGTTTGAAGTTGTATAAAAATCTTTTGGTGTAGCTTTTAAAATTGGTTGTTTTTCAATGCTGTTTTCTGCACGATCAATATACGTAGCCAATGTGCGTACATTTGGTTGTTTAAAAATTTCGTGTAAACTAATATCTACTTTGAAAACTTCATAAATACGAGCACTAAGTGTTACAGCTTTTAATGATTGCCCGCCAAGATCAAAAAAGTCGCTTGTTACGCCAATTGTTTCAGGGTTTTGATCAAGTATATTTGCAAAAACTTTTGTCAATTCAATTTCAGTCGTAGAAATTGGTTGTTCATAGTTTGCCGCTTTTTGATTGGAAATATTTGGCAATTCGCTCAATTTTACCTTGCCATTTATCGTCATTGGAATTTCCGAAATTTGTATGCAATGATTCGGAATCATATACGATGGAAGTCGTGTTGCTAACTTTTCGCGTAGTTCCTTTTCCTTAATTTCTTCCTCTGAAATATAGTATGCATATAATACAAGATCGCCCGAAGTATCTTCTTTTACAACAACTAAAACATTTTGAAATTGCGGATACAGCGTACCAATCTCTTTCTCTATTTCTCCTGTTTCAATTCTAAAACCACGAATTTTTACTTGTTCGTCATTTCTTCCGTGATATACTAATTCGCCATCGGCAGTAAACTTAGCAACATCACCAGTTTTATACATTTTAGTATTTGGCTGAAAAGGATTTGTCAGGAATCGTTTCTGAGTTTCTTCAGAATTGTTAAGATATCCTAATCCAACACTGTTTCCAGAAACATATACTTCTCCAAAAACACCTAATGGAACTTGTATTAATGCTTCATTCAGAATATAAATCTTCGTGTTTGCAACAGGTTTTCCAATTGGAACAGCATGTCCTGTATGTGATTGAAAATCATATTTTTGTACAGAACAACCAATGGTCGTTTCTGTAGGTCCATATTCGTTGTATAAAGTAACATTACCATTAAATAATGTGTGTATTTTTGAAGCAATAGCTACTGAAAACGCTTCACCACCGACAATAATACTTTTTAAATTGGTATTTGAAATTCCACGTTCTTGAAAATAATTTAGGATGATTTTTAAGTGTGTAGGCGTCAACTTCATAAGATGCACGCGATCATCTTTAATAATATTAGTTATTAATTCCGTTGGTGTTTCTTTATCTGAATATACTTCAATTGTTTGTCCACTAATCAAGGGAACAAAAATGGAAGTCATGGTTAAATCAAAAGAAATTGAGGTGAATAATGGGAAACAACTATGATCGTCTTCAATATATGTTTCCGTTGCCCATAATGCATAATTGCATAGATTTTCATGCGAAATCATAGCGCCTTTGGGTATGCCAGTTGTTCCGGAAGTATGAATAATGTATGCTAATTGATTCGCTTTAATAGGTATTTCTGGAGACGTAATTGGTTGTTCCATACCGTCTAATTGAGCATCTAAAGCAAACAAATGTTCAGCATTTATTGCAATTTCAAAGAAATAGGTTGTTTCAGTAAGTACTGTATTTATAGCTGCGTTTTGAAGTATACGATTTATTCGTTCTTCAGGATATTTTGGATCTATCGGAACAAACGCCGCTCCAGATTTTAAAATTCCTAAAATACCAACCAATAAATTGATGCTTCTATCAGCTAATGTAGCGACTAAATCGCCTGGTTTTATATGCAATTCATCAATTAAATAATGAGCTAATTGATTCGATTTTTCATCTAATTCTTTATAACTCATTTTAGCATTTTCATGCACAATTGCTGTTTCGTTTGGTATGCGAAGTGCTTGCTTTTTGAATTCATCCAATACTGTTTTTCCTAAATATTCAGGTTTTTCGGTTGAATTATAAGTATGTAAAAATGCACTTTCAGCTGTATTGATTTTTAATGCACTTGTAATGCTTAAAGTTGGAGTTGCAAAGAACAGTGAAAGAATTTCATTAAAATAAACGGCATAACGTTCAATTGTTGCATCAAGAAAAAGATCGGTTGCATATTCAAGATTGAATCGAATGCCTTTATCACTTTCAAAACCTGTTAATGAAAGATCAAATTTAGATGTAGTCTGATGATCTTCAAAGTCAGTAATTCGTTCAATAATTAAATCATTAGTAGTACTTTTCAGAATGTTTGATTGTTTTTTAAAATCGAACATTACATCAAATAATGGATTTCGATCTGTAGCCCATGAAAGGGACAAATCTGCTACTAATTCTTCAAATGGAAGTTCTTGATTTTCAAAACAAGTTTCAGTTTCTTTCTTTACATTTTTGATGAAATCAATATATTTTGTTGTTGGATGTATAGTTGCTTTTAATGGAATTGTGTTTGCAAACAAACCAACCAATTTTTCCATATCAGGATGCGATCTTCCAACAACAGAAGTTCCAATAATGATTTCTTTTTGATTGGATAATTTAGAAAGCAATACATAAAAAGCACTTAGTAATACGTTGAAATTGGTGAACTCGTATTTTTTTGTGAATTCTTGTAATTGTAGTTCATTTTCTTTAGAAAGTTTAAACTGGAAAATTTTTCCATTCGTAGTTTTCTTTTTCCGTGCTTTATCAATTGGTAATTCTAACGCAGGAATAGTTTCTAATTCTTTTTCTTTCCAGAAATTTCGTTGTGTATCTAAACTTTCTAGATATGCTTTTTGCAATTGCCAAGCCGTAACATCTTTGTATTGTACGGGTAATGGTTGAAGCGTTTCATCTTCATAAAAAGCCATTAAATCACGAATCAAAATATTTAAAGAAACACCGTCCGAAATAATGTGATGCATGTCTACCAATAGGATGGTTTCTTGCTCGTTTTGAAGCATTCCAACACGAATTAATGACGGCGTGTTTAAATTAAATGGACGTACAAATTCTTGTATTGTTGTTGCTAAATTTTCAGGATCAAATTTATGATGTTCAATGTTAAGCGTTAAGGAATCTTGTATTTTCATTACAGGCGTTCCTTGGTCTAAGACAAAGTAGGAGCGAAGAATTTCATGTCGTTCTAGTAATTTCTGAAAAGCATTTTGCAAACGATCAATTTTCATATTGCTACAACGCAATACCTGCAACATGTTATACGAAACGTTTGTTCTATCTAATTCTTGAAGCACATAAATTCTTTTTTGAGCCGAAGAAACGGTGTATTGTGTACTTTTTCCGATAGAAGAAATTTCACTTGATCTAAACGAATTTTGAGATGTCATAATTCGTGTAATGATCGCTTCTACAGTTGAGTTTGCCATGAATACTTCTAACGAAAGCTCTGTTTTATATTGCTTCTGAATTATTGAAAGCAATCGAAGTGCATTTAGTGAATCGCCACCTAACTCAAAGAAATTTTCTTGAAGTTTTGGACGTTCGCCTAGTATTTTTTCAAAAATATCAGTAACTCCTTTTTCAACTTGTGTTGTATTTAAAACGGATGTTATTTCGTCATCGTTTGTGTCTCCTAAAAATGATTGTAAGCGTTCAGATTCATTACTGATTCGCGTTTCTAAATCTGTTACAGATACCGCAATAGTTGGAATGTTGAGCGAAAGAATTTCTTTAAAAGCGGCAACACCTTCAGTAGCTGTTAAACCGATTAAATCATTTTCAGATTCATCATCGTATAGTGCATTTGTTTTCTTTGCCATTCCAGTGTCCAACCAACGATCCCAATTTACAGAAACAACTCTCGTTGTTCCAGAATTGTATTTAGATTGCGCATAATGATCCATAAAAGCATTTGCAGCAACATACGCGGCTTGCCCAATTTCGCCTAATAAAGAGCTTAGAGAAGAACATAGAATTACAAAATCTAAGTTTTCATTTTCTATCAAATTATTAATGATGATTGTTCCATCAACTTTGGCTTCCAATACATTTCGTATTTGATCCGTTTCTTTGAATCGTAGCAGACTTCCGTCAGCAATTCCTGCGGCATGAATGACACCATTAATTTTTGAAAATTCAGATTTTACAGCGGCAAAAAGAGTGCTCATGCCAATTTCGTCAGCAACATTTACTTTGGCGATTAGAATTTCGGATCCAGTTGCTTCAATTGCTTTCAGCTTGATAATTGTTTCTTTTTGTGATGAAGAAATGGTCTCATCGTGTAGATTTTTTTCCCAATCACTTTTTTCTGGAAACAAACGACGTGTCGTCAATATAAGTCTACAGTTACTTTTCTCAGCCAAGTATGCCGCCAATGTTAATCCGACGCCACCTAATCCTCCAGTAATAATATAAGCTCCTTTTTCTTTTATTTGAATTGAAGTTTCTTTTATCTTTTCAAGATGTAGTTTGCTTATTTTTTGAATCCAACGGTGATTTCCACGATACGCAACGAGCGCATCTGTAGCTGTACTTTTGATTTCTGAGATTATTTTTTCTGCGTATACGTTATGATCATTTAATGTTTGAATATTTTCGAACAATGCAATGTCAATATGTTTGGCTTGGATAGTAGCAAACTCGTTGTTTATTACTTTTGCAAGTCCGCAATACGTACTTTTTATAGGTGCTATTTCAGTTTCTAATCCAATAACATCAAAAGCGTTAGTAGAAAGTGTGGTTACAACTGCGTTTTTAGCAAAAATATCATTGTTTATAATAGTTTTGATTAGTGCTATGTAATTTACAAAAGTGCTGGTTTCACTGTCAGCATCATTCCACAAGTATAAAACCGTATTAATTTTATGTTTGTTAGTTAGCAAGTCAGCAACTAAACGATCATTTTCAGGTTTTGTATTGGAAATTGTATAGTTATACGCATCAGATTTTGTGTATGCTATTCCTTTTTGAACAAGAATTACAGAAGCATTTTTTTCTTTTATTTTTTGAATTAAAACATCATTGAATATACTTTTCTCATAAAATAGCAACCATTTTTCTGCACTTTTTTCTACACTGTTTGTTTTTAAAGGAACAATGTCACGTGCCCATTCTGTTGTATAAAACCAGTCATGAGTTTCTTTAGATTTTGCGCTTTTTTCAGTTGTCTTTTCAATTTCAGAAGACGTTTCTAGTTTTAATGGAAATCTAGTTTTAGCAAACGAATACGACGGTAAATCACATAAGTGATAACTTTGATCAAGATCAATGGTTTTTCGATCTAAATCATTTCCTTGACACCATGATTGTGCATGTGCTGTTAGAATAGCATTTTTTTCATGCGAATCACTAGAAGTTATATGTTCTGTATCGTTATCAATCCAATTTTTGGCTTCCATTTGCGCAATAGCATCAGAAATACTGTTTGCTATGATGGCAGTTCTGTATTTAAATTGTGATCTTTTTGATAGTGTATATGCAACATTTCCAAGCTGTAATGTTGGATGTTTTTTAAAAAATTCTGTATATGTATGTAGTTGTGTTTGTAACGCTTCTTTTGTTTTTGCTGAAAAAGTAAGTAGTTGAGTTTTATCAGGTACACTGTTTTTTGCTTCTTGCGGACTTTCTTCCAGAATAATATGAACATTTGTTCCACCAATACCAAAACTACTAACACCAGCTCTTAATGGAAATTCTTCATTTTTCCAGTCCATCAAACGATCATTGATGAAAAACGGACTGTTTTTGAAGTTTATTTCAGGATTTAAATTTTTAAAATTTGGATGTGGCGGAATCGATTTGTGTTTAAGACATAATATCGTTTTAATCATTCCAGCAATTCCAGCGACAGCATCTAAATGTCCAATATTTGCTTTTACAAAACCTAATGCACACGATTTTTCTTTTTGATCTTTAAAGACGGTTGTTAGTGCTTTTGCTTCAATTGGATCGCCTAAAAATGTTCCAGTACCATGAGTTTCAATGAAACTAATCGTTTTTGGAGCAACTCTCGACATGTGAAGCGCTGATTTTATAACTTCTTTTTGACCTTGGTAACTAGGCGCAGTGTATCCTACTTTTTGATGTCCGTCGTTATTAGTGGCAGAACCTTTTATAACTGCATGAATTGTATCGTTAGCAGCAATTGCATCATTTAAACGTTTTAAAACTACAACACCGACACCATCACTAAACACCGTTCCGCTTGCAGTTTTATCAAATGGTCTGCATTGTCCATCTGGCGAAAGAATCATTCCTTCTTCATGAATGTATCCGCCTTCGTTTAATAAATTTACAGAAACACCACCAGCCAAAGCTGATTTACATTCGCCCATTAATAACGATCTACATGCAAGGTGAATGGCAACTAATGCTGTAGAACAAGCTGTTTGAACAGCAATTGCAGGACCTTTTAAGTTGAGTTTGTGTGCAACTCTTGAAATCATTAAATCTTTATCGCTAAGCAATGAGTTTGCATATTCGTCAAAGGCAGTAGTGCTTGCTTTTGCCAATTCTTTTCTCCATTCATAACTGGAAGAACTTCCACCAAATAATCCAACTTTTTCTTTTAAATTTTCAGGATCCATTCCTGCATTTTCCAAAGCAGACCAACAAGATTGATGAAACAATCGCGTTTGCGGATGCATCACTTTTGCTTCTGCGGCGGCATATCCAAAAAAACGTGCATCAAAGCAATCAACATCTTCCAATTCTCCTTTTGCTTTTACATGGTTTTCTAATGTAGTTATGCCTTTGTGAAACGTTTTTTGGTTGGCTTCTTCATCAGAAAAGAAGGTAATACTTTCTTTCCCTTCGGATAGATTTTTCCAAAAATCTCCTATGTTTTTTGCGCCAGGAAATCTGCCGTGCATGCCTATGACAGCGATTTCCATTCCTGTTCGTTCTGTTTTCTTATTCATTTTCTTGCTCATTATTCAGGTTAAAAAAAGATAATGATCGATTTAAGATGTCTAAACTGTCTTCTTGTTCAACTATTTCTTCTTCTGGAATAACTCCTTCTATATATGTTACCAATTCACGAATGGTTGGATGGTTGAAGAAATCAGTAATTGTAACCGTTTCTTTCGTGATTTCTTTTAATTTCCCATTCAATTCTGTGATGTCTAATGAAGTCAATCCTAATTCAAAAAAGTTGTCTTGTACACCAATTTCTGAAGTTCCAACTTGCGCTTCAACTAATTTTGCTAGTTGTAATTCAAGTTCTCCTTCAGGAGCGATATAAGTACCATCTAAACCTAATTCTGCTCTAGATAGTTTTACTGTTTTTACAGTGTTTTCACTTTTTTGAAGTCTATTTTGAAAGAAGTTTTCACTTTCTTCTTGTAGTTGTTTCAGTGTTCTATCGAGTACAATCATTTGTGATTCTTGTAATGATAGAATGGTTTGCAACGCTTTTACACCTTGTTCTTTTGTAATGCTGATTTCATCAATTGATGCATTCGTTCTTTTGGTAGGAGCGGCCATTCCCATGTGTTTCCACGTTGTCCAATTGACACTGGTAACCAACTTGCATTTTTGTAAATAGTTGGTGTTTTTCGCAAATGTATCTAAGAAATTATTTGCGGCAACGTATGCCGCTTGTCCATACGCTCCAAATACTGAAGCTAAAGAAGAAAATAGTACAAAAAAGTCTAATTCTTCATTTTTTAACGCTGTTGCTAAATGTAAAGTTCCTTCTATTTTAGGCGAAAGAACCTGTTGTATTGACGCTTCCGATCTGTGAATTAAAAAGCCTCCATAATCTGCAATTCCTGCCGCATGTAGTACACCATTGATCGTTTTATATTTTTCTTTAATGTTTGTTATTGCTTTTTGAACATCTTCTTTTTCGGTAATATCTGCAATTACTAATTCTGTATTTGAACCAAGTGTTTCTATTGCAATTAACTTTTGAAGCAACTGTTTTGTTTGTTCAGATGTAGCATTTTCAAGTTGTTGTTTCCAGCTTTTAGTTGGATCAATTTTTTTAGCACTTCTATTGATGAATATAATGTTGGAATTTGCCTGATTGGCAATGCTTAACGCAACTTCTAACCCAATAGCGCCTAATCCGCCAGTAATAATATATGTGTTGCCGTTTTTTACAGTAGCTATTTTAGTGCTTGTAACATCATATTCTTCATAACTTTGAATCCAACGATGCCCATTTCTATATGCACTAGCTATTTCTTTATGAGTTGATTTAAATTCTTTAATGAGTTCGTTAGTTGTAACTTCATCAATACTATTGTTTGTGAGTTGAATATCGATTGTGCTTGTTGTAATATGTTCAAATTCTTTATTGATAGCAATCAACATTGCTTGTAGTATTGCTTGTAAAGAGTTTTTACTTTCATCACCAAATATGTTGTGAAGCGAATCTGTTACGACATCTATATGAAGTTGTAAAGATGAGTTTACAGCATTGTATGCTTTTACCAATCGATGTAAATTGTAAAACGACGTATATATTTGATCATTTTTAGGAATATTGTTGTTTGTTTCAAGATTCCATAAATAGATGATTTCTATGTTTTTAGAAGTAAGTTGTTCAAAAACGAGTTGATAATGTGATGCTTCAGCAGGATTAATACATATTTCAGTATCACTAAGCTGTTTATAGGTTTCAGATCGACTAACAAATATTACTTCTTGATTTGCTAAAAATTCATTTTGTATGAGTATTTCGCTACATAAAGTTTTATCAGTAAAAAGTAGCCAAGTTTTCTTAGCATCATTCTCCGTAATATTGTTTACAGGTAATTTTCTGCGAATCCAATTTGGAGTATAATAATTAAGCTCTTTACTTGTTTTACCATACGATTGTTTTTTCTTTTCAAACTTCGTTTTAGTAAAAGGATACGCAGGTAATGATATAACTGATCTTGTTTCGTTTTTTGCTTGCCATGCAATTGTTGAAATGAAATCTTTTTCCCAAAGCATTCCAATTCGTTGGATGAGCAGTTCATTAGCATTGATCGTGTCATTTGCTTTTTTGCCTGTATTCCAAGCAATATTTTTGTAATCTTTTCCTAAGTGCGATTTTACAATACTAGTAAGTGTATTTCCAGGGCCAATTTCAAGAAATAGTGTCGTTCCTTCATCTTTTAAGGTATCAACTCCCTTGGCAAAGTTTACCGTGTTTCTCAAATGATTTATCCAATATGCATCATCGTTTACCATTTCTTGCGTAATGAATTCGCCTGTTAGATTAGAAATGTATGGAATTTGAATAGTTCCTTTTGTAATCGTTTTTAGTTTTAGTAAATATGCTTCCAACATTCCTTCCATCATGTGTGAATGGAAAGCGTGTGATGTTTTTAATGGAATGGAAATGACTCCTTTTTCTTTGAAAACAGTTTGTAATTTTTGAATTGCTTCATGAGTTCCAGAAAGCACACAGTTTTTATGTGTATTGATTACAGCTACTGAAACCAAATCGTTTGTATATTGTGCAGCTTCAGAGGCAGAAAGCATTACACTAATCATTGTACCAGCTTCCATTGACTGCATTAGTTTTGCTCTGTCAACGATGAGTTTTAATGTATCTTCAAGTTCAAAAACTCCTGAAATACAAGCGGCTACATATTCACCTAAACTATGTCCAATCATATAATCAGGTTGTAAACCTAACTGCATTAGATATTTTGTTAAGGCATATTCAAAAGCGAATAAAAGTGGTTGTGTATATACAGTTTCGTTTATTTGAGAAGCTACACTTTCAGAGTTTTTCGGATATATAATTTCCTTGTAATCAATTCCAGTATAGTTGTGCAATGTTTGCAAACAAGTATCCAATTCTTGTTTAAAAAAGACGTTTTGCTCATAAAGGGCTTTCCCCATATTTACAAATTGTGCGCCTTGTCCTGAGAACATAAACACCAATTTCTTTTTTTGTGGAGGTATGGTTACAGGAACTTCTTTTTGTAAGTTGTTCTGTAATTCTTCAATATTTTTACAACGATAGCTTTCTCGAATTGGAAGTGAAGCACGTTTATTTAGTGTAAAAGCAATATCTCCAAGTGAAATTTCAGGATTTGCCACTAAGTAATCTGATAATTCTTGCTTAATGGTTTGTAAAGATTGTGATGATTTCGCTGAAAGCTGAATTGTATAGGTTTCTTGTTTTTCTGTTGAAACTACTTTTTCAGGAGCTTCTTCTAGTATAATGTGTGCATTGGTTCCACCTATTCCAAAAGCACTAATTCCGGCACGTAATGGCGTTTGTTGTGTATTCCAATCTATTGCTTTTGTATTGATTTGAAACGGTGTTTTTTCGAATTGAATCTTTTTGTTTGGCGTTTGTAAGTGTAAAGTAGGAGGAATGCTTTTGTGATGTAACGCCATAACCGTTTTGATAAATCCTGCCATTCCTGCGGCAACATCCAAATGGCCTAAGTTGGTTTTTGAAGCGCCTAAATAACATTCCGTACGTTCGGGCATTCCGTACACTGTTTTTAAAGCTTCAATTTCTATGGGATCGCCAATATTTGTTCCTGTACCATGCGTTTCAATAAATGAAACACTTTCTGGTTCAATTTCCGAAACTTGAATTGCAGATTGAATTACTTGTATTTGTCCTTCAATACTTGGCGCAGTATATCCAACTTTTCTGTTTCCATCATTGTTAACAGCGCCACCTTTTATAACTGCATAAATACGATCACCGTCTTCTACAGCTTCTTCATAACGTTTTAATAATACCGTTCCTGCGCCATCACCTGGAACAGTTCCTGTAGCATTTTCATCAAAAGCTTTGCAATGTCCATCAACAGACATGATCATACCTTCTTGATATTCGTATCCTGGAGTGATTGATTTGTGAACAGAAACAGCTCCGGCAACAGCCAAATCACATTCACCAATTAATAAACTTTTACAAGCTTCCTGAATCGTAACTAACGAAGTTGAACAAGCAGTATTGATTAGCGAAACAGGTCCTTTTAGGTTCATTTTATACGCCAAACGTGATGCCATAAATTGTGGCGAATGAATATACGTTTGGTATTTTTCAGTATCACTTGTTGCATTTTGAAAAGCATCTAAATTCCACTCTAAACTCTGTGAACTTCCAGCGTACATGCCAATTAATCCTTTATAAGTAAACGGATCATAGCCAGCGTCTTCAAGTACGTGCCAAACACATTCGTGAAATATTCGCGTACTTGGATGCATTCTGAGTGCTTCTTTTGGTGTGTAATCGAAAAAATTAGCATCAAAACAATCTACATCACTTAATACACCTGAAGCTTTTACGAATTTTGAATCTTTTATGCGTGATTCATCAATTTCAAGATTGCGTAATTCTTCATCAGAGAAAAATGAAATGAGTTCATTTCCTTCCATGAGGTTTTTCCAATAGGCGTGAAGGTTTATAGATTTTGGAAATCTACAACTTACTCCAATTACTGCTATTTCTAATCCATTCATAAGTTATACTGCCGTTTTATTATTTTGTTTGATTGGATTTATGTTTTATACTTTTTTGCTTTTTTAAATCGTTGTTTTAATCTTTCTTTTCCTTTGGCAACAATTTTATCATCACGTTTTAAATTTTCGGAAGTTTGTTTTCCTTTTGTTAAATGTGATGCCAACATTTTTATGGTTGGATATTTAAATGCATCTACTACGGAAACTTCTCCAAGATTGGCTTCTGCAATTTGACTGACGACGTTGACAATTTTGATAGAACTTCCACCTAATTCAAAGAAGTTTTTATCTGTACTGATGTATTGTTTTTCAAGACCAAGTACTTTTGACCATATGTCTTCTAAAGTAGCTTCGACTTCATTTGTCGGTTTTACCGTTGTTGTTTCTTTCAGAAAGCTCTCAGGTCTTTCAAAACGGTTTTTATCAATTTTACCATTGCTTGTTAATGGCATTGAATCGAGTTTGTTGAAAAATGCAGGAATCATGTAGTTTGGCACTACCGTAGCCGCCCAACTTCTAAAATCATGTTCGTCAACTGTAGTTTCTGAAGTGTAGTAAGCACTTAATACGTGCTCATTACCAAGTTTATAAGCTATAACAGTTACATTGTTTACAGTAGCGTACTTGCGTAAGCATTCTTCAATTTCTTGTAGCTCTACACGATGACCACGAATTTGTACTTGTTCGTCCAATCGACCAAAGTATTCCAGTTCGTTATTAGAGTTTATGCGTGCCAAATCGCCTGTACGATATAGTTTTTGATTTTCATTAGATGGATCATTGATAAACTTTTCATTGGTAAGTTCAATATTGTTGAGATATCCTTTACTCAATCCTTTTCCACCGATGAAGAGTTCGCCTTTTACGCCTTTTGGTACTATATTTAAATTGGCATCTAAAATCACAGCTTTTAAAGTTGGAATCGGTTTTCCTATGCTTTTAGAATTGCTTTCAATTTCCGTTTCCCCAATTTCTTTATAAGTTACATGCACAGTTGTTTCAGTAATTCCATACATATTTATCAACCTTGTTTCAGGGTATTTCTGATGCCACGTTGCTAATTGCTTTGGCATAAGTTCTTCACCGCCAAAAATGACATATCGTACAGCAAGATTAGCAACAGTCTTTGTATTTGCTACTGTAGAAAGGTTATAGAATGCAGAAGGCGTTTGGTTAAGTACCGTCACTTTTTGCTCTGCCAGTAGCTCATAAAATTTGAATGCATCTTTTCGAATATCTTTTGGAACAATTACTAAGCTTCCACCAAAAAGTAATGCCCCAAATAGTTCCCAAACAGCGAAATCAAAGTTGTATGAATGGAATAATGACCAAACATCTGTATCGTTAAAATCAAATTTATTTTCAGCATTAAAGAATAATCGAACTATATTTTCATGAGAAATAGAAACTCCTTTTGGTGTTCCCGTAGTTCCTGAAGTGTATATGATATATGCTTCGTCGCTTGGATGTATTGAAGCTTTTTTGAAACCTGAAACCTCTTCTTTTTCAATAGATTCTATCGAAATTGTTTTTATAGAACTATCAATGTTTGTAAATGTCTCACTTGTTAGCAATGCTGATGATTTGCTATCTTTTAAGATGAATTTTTTTCTTTTTTCAGGAAGTGAAGGATCAATGGGCACATATGAACAACCGTATTTTAATATACCAATAATAGCAACAATCATTTTTATAGATGGTTCAAATTGTAATGCAATTGGTTGATTTTGAGGAATGTTTTCTTTTGTTAAATATGCTGCTACTTGATCGGATTTTTGGTGTAATTCTTTATACGATAGAGTTGTGTTTTTGTACACAATAGCAGTATTACCTGATTTATTTGTTGCTACAGTTTCAAAAATATCACAGATGGTTTTATTAGGATACGCTACGTTTGTATGATCTAAAAGTGTTATTAACGCTGTTTTTTCTTCTTTTTGAAGACATTCAACGTTTGACAGTGTTTGAGCTGGTTGTTGTACTATATTCTTTAATAATGTATTGAAATGCACTGTAAATTGTGTAATGTTTTCTTTTGAAAATAGATCAGTTGCATATTCAAAACTTCCTTGTAATGTTTCTTGTAGGTCAACAATTTCTAGCCAAAGATCAAACTTACTGTATCCTGTATGTAAAGGTTGTAAAGACGCATTCCAATTGAGCACATCGAAGTTTGGAAGTTTCATGTCTTGAAACGTAAATACAACATCAAAAACGGGTTGACGATTTATGATTCGTTGTTTTACAACAGAATCTACCAAATCTTCAAAAAGATATTCTTTGTTTTTGTAGGCACCAGCAATTTGCTCGCTAACTTCGTTTAAAAAGTCAGTGAATTTTTTGCCTGATTCTGGTTGTGCTCTCAGTGCTAAAATATTGATCATCATTCCAAAACCATTTAGAGATGATTGCGTATTTCGTATTGAAGCAGGTACGCCAACAACTATATCTTCTTGTTGGCTATATTTTGAAAGCAATATATAATAGACGCTCAATACTAAAGTGTGCACAGTTACATTGTGTTCTTTAGCTACCGTTCGTATTTGTTGCGTTAGTGTAGCATCAAGTTCAAATGGAATTCGATCGCCTTTTTCACTTTTTTCTGTTGGACGATTGTGATCTAAAGGTAAGTCTAGTATAGGAATGGAATCATTAAATTTTTCCTTCCAATACGTAGCTTGTGCTTCATATGCTTTCGTATTTCTAAATTGTTCTTCTTTTGCAATATATTCTTGAATGTTAAAATCAATAGTTGCTATTTCGCCGTTATTGTAACATTGGACAAATTCTCTATATAAAACACTCATGGACAATCCGTCAGCAATAATGTGGGGAAGATCAATAATCCAAGTATATTTTTTTGCTTCATGTTTAAATACTGCTGATCTGATTAATGGAGCAGTTTGCAAATCAAATGGTTGTACAAATGCTTTTGTTTTCTCAGCTACATCTTTTTCGTCTACTTCTTCATAAGAAAGTGAAAACGGTATATTTTCATGAATTTTTTGTGTTGAAATCATGCCATTTTCAACAAATGTTGTACGAAGCGAAGCATGTCTTTGAATGATAGTTTTCAGTGTATTCTCAATTTTCACTTTATCTAATTCTCCAGAAATGGAAAGTGCAATTGGTATATTATACGCTAACGAAGTAGGATTGCTTTTATATAAATAATACAATCGTTTTTGCGCAGAAGATAATGGGAAAAACTCTTCATGAGTTATGATTTCTTTTGAAGTGTTTTCAACTGGGTTTTCATTAATAAGTCGATTAATCTCTTCTGTTAATTCTGAAATTAAAGAATATTCAAATACTATTTCTACAGGCAACTGAATGTCAAATTCATCCGAAAGTTTTATGGCGAGTTCCGACGCTTTTAAAGAAGAACCACCAGATTCAAAGAAAGTTTTTGATGTATCAATTTCTTTTAAACCAATAATTTGTTTCCAGGCATTTTTTACTGTTGGAAGGAGCCGCCGACTTGGGTTTTCTGGATCATCACTTGTTTCTGTAACATTCGTTTTTGGCGTAACACCATCAAGTTGAATGATTTGATCTGTAAATTCATTGTTTAGAAATTGTTTTTCCAGTACAAAGCGTTGCACTTTTCCACTTGTTGTTTTTGGAATTTTCTTTACAGGAATTATTTTTGAAATATTGATTCCGAATATGGAAGAGACTGTTTCATTGGCAATGGTTGCTAATGCTACTAATGCATCTCCTTTTTTACGTGTTTGTATAAAAGCACCTAGTTTTTGTGTTTTTTCTATTTCATCATAAAATCCGAAAGCAATTACTTTTCCCAATTCTAGTTCATCATTTTTTCCAGCGAGTTTAAACTCAATATCATGACCGTAAAAGTTCATTCCGTTGATAAATATGACATCTTTAACTCTTCCTGTTAAGACAAGTTCTCCGTTGTCAATATATCCTAAATCACCTGTGTCAACCCAACCTTCGTCATTAATCAATTTAGCAGAAATTTCAGGATCGTTGTAATAGGATTTGGTGACATTTTTTCCTTTTATTTCAATTTTACCAACAGTTCTGTTTGGGACTATTTTTCCATCAATTCCAACAGCTCTCATTTCACAATCATTAACAACGGTTCCGAGTTTTACAAGTTTTATAGCATTTTCTTTATCTGTACTACTCGCTACTTTTTCTCCAATAATAAGTGAACTTCTGTCTATATATTCACATTCCATCGGCGTTGACAAGTTAGATATGGAAACACATAAACTCGCTTCGGCTAAACCGTATACTGGCGTAATTACGTTTGCTCTGAATCCGAAAGGCATGAAAACTTCAGTAAATTTTTTGCTTAAATCAAATGATATTGGTTCTGCTCCATTGAAAATGTAGCGCAAACAAGAAAGATCTAAATTGTTGGCATCTTCGGGCTTAAAATATTTTAACACATAACTGTATCCGAAATTTGGTGAAACGGCAGTTGATATGTTATTTTCTGATATTTTATCGAGCCATATATTTGGTCTTCTGGTAAATACTTCCGTTTGCATTAGGTATTGATTCCAACCTGCAATAAAGGGACCGAAGTGAAAACCAATAATTCCCATGTCATGTGTAAGCGGCAACCAACTTAAAAAACGTTCGCCTTCTGGTCTTGGTTCAATTCCATCTCGCATGGCATATACGTTCACTACTAAATTTTGGTGCGATAATACAACACCTTTTGCTTTCCCTGTAGAACCTGATGAGAATTGTATAAATGCAATATCTTGTTCGTCCGGATGGTGAATTTCTCCTTCTCCAGTAAGTTCGTATATCGAAGCTTCGTCAATAAATTGAGTAACTACTTCTCCGTATTTTTTATGTTCTTTTTCGCTGTGTAAATGGTCTAGCAGTTTATCTTTTATCTTTTCAGAAGATATGAGGTAGGGTTTGTTTAGTTTTTCCCAAACATTGATAAATTTTTGTTTCAGGTTTTCATTATTTGCATTTGCTAAAGGAACAGGAATAATTCCTCCAAGAATACATCCCCAAAAAACAGGGACAAACGTTTCGTTAGACGTTATTTGAAATAAGAGTTCGTCACCTTTTTTTATTCCTTGCGATTGCAAATTGAATAATACATTTTTTGCCTGCTTGAATAATTCAGGATAGGAAACATACGTTTCTTTTCCTCCAGCACCGATATAGGTAATTCCTAAGTTTACTTCAAGATTACTTCCTCTATCTATCAGTGCATCTACCAAATTTGTATATTTCATTGTTCCCCTTTTTACTTATTTATCATTGTTTATTATGCCCAAAGTTTTCCATCAACCGGCTTCAAAATTCCATTGTAAGCCATATCAATTGTGATTCGGGTTAACGCTTTTTTGAGTCCGACTTCAAAATTTATATGATCATCAATAAATAACGCTTTCCGTACTCCGTATATAACTTGAATACCTTGTCCGGCTAAAAATTGAGTTAACTGTGTAATGACATTTTGAATTGTATTTCCTGTGATGAAATTGACGTAGATAAGTTTTATCATCTGTAACGATGTTTGATGAATTGTTCCTTTGTCTGTCATTTGCAACATAAACGTGTCAATACCATAATTGATAAAACCTTCAAGTGAATGTTCATTAGGGTTTGTGAGATCAATTTCTTTCATGTTAGACACTTTAACCATCTTCATGTCTTCAGTAGTAAGTACTAAATTTTTGTTTAGCACAATTTCTTCTGCGTCTGCGTAAGCTTCAGAGAAACGTTGTTGCATCACTATTTTTTGAATCCATAGCAATACATTGTTCCTGTTTGGTGTAAACATTTCAAATTGTGCTTTTTCCAATAAGATTTCCATTTGTGAGGAAACATCTTCTAGCGTAGCGACTTTGTTATACACACTGTATAGAAGCGTTGTAAAGCTTGCACTGCTTTTTCCCTCATTAAGAAAGGTTTCAAGTTCTGTCGGAGCAACATTGGCTAAGTATGCTAAACTTTTTGGAAATGTTCGTTGAAGTAGCAAACTTTTTACATGCTGAGAATCTAAATTTAATACCGCTTTTTCCGAATTACTTTTTTCTAATATTGGGCAATACACGGACGATTTTATTTCATCACTACTCAATTCAAAACACAGCAGCGCTAAAGCAATTTGATCTTGACAATTTTTCATTTGATCGAGCAGAAGTGAGCGTGCTTTTTCTTTAAAATCGTTGTTCTTTAGCTTGTTTCCTGCATAAAATAAAGTTTGAATTTCCCCAAAAAATTGTGCATCAGTGGTATAGATTAAATCTTCACTTGCTAGTTTTTCAGCAATTGTAAAGATGTTATTCAATTGTTGTGAGTTGCTCGATTTTTGCGCACTAACTACGATGCCACTACTTCCCTGTTTCCAAGAATGGTTGGAGTAGTTTGAAGAAAAGGCTTGATGTTCATCATTTTTATATGTATTTATATAGTAAAGAAATTCTTCTTTTGATGTTATTTTCTTCTTATAATCTCCCCAATTTTGATGTACCGTATTCCATTGTGCATTTTCATATTCCGTTGCCCAATGTGCTACAATATTGAATGCCTCATTGTTGAAATATGAAGCCAATTCTCTAAAAACAAACGAAATTCCTGCAGTTCCTTCTGCAAAGTCACACAAACCTTTTACATGTTGCGCACTATGATCCCAATAAGCTCCATTGTCGGTAATAATGGCTTCTTGCATTATTTTTTCGGCATATGTTTTAATGTATGGTAAAATCCACTCTTGGGTAGAAGCTTCGTGTAAATGGAGTAGCGCCAACAATGTTCCTGCTCTTCCTTTAAAAAGTCCGTTTGTAATTTCTGGAGCATGTAGAAATTCAGTATTGCAATCTTTTGCTATTTTCAAAGCATTGTCAAGATACGCAGTTTCGTTCGTTACTTTTGAAACTTGTATGAGTGCAAATACCGTTTGCATACGACCTTGATACAAACTGTAATCTTTGGAAGTACTGGAATTATTTTGCTCCAATAGATTACCTGCCAGCGCGTGTAACATTGGAAGGTATTCTTTTTTATCAGCGAGTTCAATTGCTTTTATGACTAATTGAATGCGATTAACTGTTTCGGCAGTTTCAAATTGGACAGTTGTGATTTGCGTTTCTATTATGGAAACGGCTTTGTTGTGTAATGCTATTTGTTTGTTGTTATTCATTACGAATAAGTGCTTTTATTTTTAAAGTAAATTATACAGTTAAGTTTTTCAGTAATTCGTCAATGCGGAAATACGCCTCGGGATGTTCTGTTAAAAGTTTATGAGCAACGTTTTCATTAACTTCTAACGATTTTTTGAAAACACCTATGGGATGAATGTATTTTGTTTTACTTGGGATGCCGCTAAACTGGGTTAGATCAAAATTATTGGGTTCGTCAAAGTAAGATGAGATGTGTATTCCTTTTTGTTTCGCCATATAGAAATACAACAATTGTTCATAAATCATGTTGAAAGGACCTTTGGTAATTTTGTCCATATGATTCATGTTATCATTTACAAATTTGAATGCTGTTTTTGTGTATTCTTGAATAAAATCTAAATCATGTCCACCAAATAACCCTGCATTAATTGCTGTTAAAACATCTTCATTAGGTGTTAAATTTTTTAATACTTCAGGAATGTATTCAAACGCGTTTAATACTTCAGAAAGATGCGAATGGTATACTGGCATGTTTACTTCAAAGCTTTGCACGTATAATGCAGCGTCTTTGACTTTGTTTGTTATATCTTCCCAAATGAATACATCACCATCTGCATGTATAAAAGGTTCTTTTTGAATGCTGTATGCGTATATTTTTCCCAATGCCCAAAGATCTTGCGGATAAGGATTTAATTCGTCCAGTGCAACGGTTACCTTTGTGTATGGAAGTTTTAGGGTATCTATTAATATTTTTTTTCCATATGCATCAGTAACTAATTCTACATTGTCAAAATACTTTCTGAATTGCAAACAACTCAATGCCCAACTCATATATAAATATTTTTTGTCTAACCAACCGCCACTAAATCTTTCTTCAATACCGGAAGATTGTGTTTGCATAGGTTTGGACCAAAAACTTTGAACTATTTTCATATTGTCTTAATTAGTGTGTGTGTGTGTTCTAAAAATTGTTCAACGATGTGTGCATGTTTTGCGGCATCTTGCGCGTTTTTATACTTTTCTTGCATTTTTAGAATATTTTCTTTGAATGATGATTGATTTAGAATGTGTTTTATTTTTTTCGTTACTTCTGTGGTCGCTTCTTTTCTAATGTTTGCACGAAGTCCCATGCCGTGATATGCAACTCTTGCTGCATTTCCATTTTGATCATAAGGCAATCCTAACGTGTCTACAAGCATTGGAACACCATTAAAAATACATTCGTTTACAGAGTTGAGTCCACCATGCGTTACCATGAGGTTCGTTTTTTTGAGTATTTCCAATTGTGGCACTCTTTCATAGATGTATACATGTGATGGAATAGTTCCTAACGAGGTTTGATCAAAGTTTTTTCCAACAGAAAGCACCAACATACAGTTGTCTAAGTTTCTAACAGCATCGATTAATTTTTTGAAAAATGTGGTTCTATCATGAAACCATAACGAAGCAGAACTTCCGAGTGAACCATAGATTATATGTTGTGTATTCTCTAGTGAATTTAATACTTCTACTGTGTTTATTACTTCAATAGTCTTGTTTTTGGAAACCGTTGTAAAAGCACCTGTTCGTTGCTGGTCTATAATTGGGCAAAGATGGTATTGATCTGGAATGTTTCTTCCAGGGAAATCAAATGCTTTTTCACATAAAACCAATTCTTTTACACCTTTAATTCCGACATAAAATGCTCTAGACCGATCAATTTTATTTTTTGGAAAACCAGTTTGTTTAATTAATAGATTGATAAACGAACTCGGATCGTATCCTCTGAATAGTATTTTATACCATGTGTTAACCATCCATCTTTTTAAATAGTAGCGCTTCCAACTGAGTGAAATTTTAAGGTTTCCAAGCGTAGAGTCTTCTGGCATTAGTGTAGAAAAAACGCCTGGATATTTTGGAGTTCGGACACTACTTACCGTAGTTTCTAACATTACAATTGGAATGTCAAATTTTTGCAGACTGAAATAGTATTGAACGTATGAATAATCAATAATAAATAGATCAGGTTTTTCACGATCAATGAGTTGTTGTATTTCTATTCCTTCTAAAAAAATGTTTTTTAGTTGTTTGGTTTGAGCAATAACTTCTTTTAAAATTTTAAACGGTCTTGTATAATCATTTTCATCTGCAACTGTTTGTCCTTCATGTTTGTAGTAACAATCTTTGAAAACTCGTTTTAGTGGAAAACCTTGTTTTTCTACATAAGCTTTTTGCGATTCATTATGACTTAAATACGTAATGGAATGCCCTTTTTTTTCTAGTGCGCGTGCAATAGCAAAGGTCGCATTGTAGTGACTTGGTTGATTGAATATGATGAAACAGATGTTAGCCATATATGGAGTAGCAGTAGGTTATATTTTATTTTCTGAATAGTCTCTTTAAACGCAGGTTTACTATTTTGAGTCCTTTTTTGGATAGTTGCAGTAGTGATTTTGGTTTTCCGAGTTGTTTTCTTCCGTCATATTTGGCTTCTTCGGCAAAAGGTCCGTCTGCATCTGTATAAAACATGAATACCTGTATTTGAAATTCTCCCGTAAAAGGTTCACGCCAATGTGTCATTTCGTTTCCTCTGAACACTAAAAAATCTCCTTGTCCCATAACAGCTTCTTTGGTTACGCCCTTATCGTCAAGTAAAATATTCCATCCAGTTTTAGGATTGCATCCTAAAGTTAATGTGGCACTAATAGTAGAACTTTCAGAATCTTTATGTCTTCCTAATTCTGCACCTTCTCTATAGACGCAAGACAATGAAAACATAGGATGTAAGTTGTATCCTGTGATTTTTTCTACAATAGGTTTTAAGGATAGTAAAATACTGTCTCCTAGTTCGTTACCATATTTTATTTTTCGAGCATTCAAGTTGTAAAAACGACTGTCCAACGTTTGTCGGTTTTCACTCATTAGGAAATACTCAGAAAATGCTTTTATGGCTTCTTCGTCAAAAACTTTTTCAACGACAGCGTATCCATTTTCTCTAAAAAAGGCTGCTTTTTCTTTGTGATTTGTATCTAGCATATTGTTCAAGTTGACTATTTAAGTTCTTTTTCTTCCCAAGCTTCATATAGTTTTTTAGGAATTTTTACTTGACTAGATTCTCTAATTTCTTTGACAACAGCTTTGTTTAATTGGTCAATTTCTTCAGGAAGCGGTCTTAGAAATTCAACCAACAATACAACTCTTGTTTCATCAGTATTGTTATGTACTTCATGAATATAACTGTCATCAAATATTAGGGCTTCGTCCATTTTCCATTGGTGTTTATCGCCATCCACTTTTAACCAATAATCATCACCATTTTGAGGAAGAATGATTGGTAAGTGACATTTAATAACACCACCATATGGACCTCTATGTGGTTTAATGTGTTTTCCTGGTGAAAGGATAGAGAAGAAGCAGGTAATTACATCTGGAATTTTAGAAATAATCTCAAATGTTTTCGGCATTCTATCTATGGTTTTTTTGTTGGTTTCGCCATATGCCATTAACCCAATAATTCTCCAGTCGTCATGTCCTTCTGTTTTATCTTCCGATAAATCTCTTAGTGTAGGTAATTTTTCTACCGCTAATTCTTTAATGAAGTTTTTATATTCTTCGGTAATGACTGCGGTATTGTTTTCCAATTCTTTTGCCCATGCAAAGGCATCAGTATTAAATACAGGATGATCGCCTACTAAAGAGTTTGCTTTCACTATTTTTTCCGCCTTTAGGAGTTTATTGTATTCACTCTGAACGTTTTCCATAATTTCTAGTTGGTTTTAATTATTTATTGGTCCTTTTCTTATTAATAAATCGGTAACTTCTTGTGCTTTTTGTTGAATTTTGTAGTTATTGGAAGAGGTTGCTATTTCATCTAACCAGCCAAAGACAAGTTCACTTGAAACATTTCTGTAAAAATGTATTTTGGAGAGTATGGATAAAATATCGTCAAAGTTCATTTCATTAATGATTTTTGAGAGTCCTTTGATGTAGCCTAGCTCTTCGTCCTTTAACTGTTCTCGTTGGTTAATTTTTGGTGTTAAATTTGGTTGGTAATTTTCCGAATTCAGAAATAATTCTTCAAATGGAATATCTGGTGCAAAGTCAATAACTAAATTGATGCGCTTTGCTTTTGAAAAGTTTGCTGCACTGTGAATTTTTCTTCCTTCTATAAACCAAATTTCCCCTTTTTGCATATTGTACACGATGTCTTCTTCAGAAGTAAGTGCGTGTTCATTAATTTTTAATGGAATGTGAATTCGTGTGAATCCTTTTTTAAATTCTAAATAGTCTTTATGTGGAATAATCAATCCATTGATACACATAAAAAGGCGAACCGTTTTTATGTATTGTTTTTTAAATGTGCTTTCTAGAAGTTCATTGATATATGATAATTGCTTTCCGTATTGCGTAGGCTTTACATGTGCATTATGCTCTATTGACAGGTGATCATCTTTTAATCCTGAACGATTCCAAAGCATACACGTTTTCCAAATTCCGGATGCATATTCACTGTAAGAATCATTAAACTCAAAAGTATCTATCAATTTGAGCTCTTTGTCCAATAAGTGTTCTTCAAAATTTACTTTGCCTATTATTTTTGATTCCATTTTTTAAACCTGTGTTAAATTGTATGGGTTTCTAATGTTTGACTGATATAATTGAGTACTTCTTCTTTCTTTTCGTTGATGAAAAAATGACCGCCATCAAACTGTTTAATGACAAACTTTTTATTAGTTATAATTTCCCACTTTTGTAAATCATCATTAGTGAAAGCGTCATTAATACCATTTAGAATACTAACTTCTGTAGGGATACTTTGCGACATATTTTCCTTAGGAATGTAGCGTTCCACCAATTTATAATCGCTTCTGATGATAGGTAAAAAAAGTTTAGATAATTCTTCATTTTGAAAGATTTCTTTTGGAGTTCCTTCTAAATTCAGTAATGTATTTTTAAATTCTTCTTCTGGGAGTTCATGTACAAAATTATCTTCTTTAATTTTCGGGAAACCTCTTCCTGATAAAAAAAGATGCTCAGGAACGCGTTCATTTTCTTTGATTAATTTTGCGGCCAATTCGTATGCAATTAAGGCGCCCATACTGTGTCCGAAAAATGCAAAACGCTCTCCTAAATCACCTTTAATCTTATGGTAGAGATCGTCAATAATTTCATCAATTGATGGATACAATGGTTCTCCAATTCGCGTACCTCTTCCAGCGAGTTCCGTTAATTTTAGATTGATATTTTCGTTTAAGTGTTTTTTCCATGAAGCAAATACATAAGATGAGCCACCAGCGTAAGGAAAACAAAACAAGTTGATCATAATTAGGTCTTTTCTTAGTATAAAAGTTCTTTTTCACCAAAGAGTCTTTCAGCAATTATGCCTCTTTGTTTACAGGTTTCAAGTAGTTTATCAGATTCTACAATTGGAATCGATTCTTTTGTGTATTTAATACTACTTATAAATTCTAACCAAGGTTCTAATCCCATAGCATATACATAGACTTCCTTAGGATTAAAAATGTTTACTAATCCCATTCCTCTATTAAAATTAGATCCAGAAAGTCTTCTGGAATTGTCATGCGATCTTTCTATAGGAGTATCTAATAAAGGACCGTATAACCAGCTTAGTGGAGCACCTTGACATTCCATTCCCAAGAATAGTACATCAATATCTCCAACAACATCAGTAACTCGTTTATATACATTGGGTTCTATATTGCAAGAATCAGCCATGAATAAAACTGAGAATTCACCTAAGTTTACATGAAAGCATAACTTGGATTGAATGTCTAAATCGCAATGTTCTCCTAAAAAAGGCAATCCTGTAATATTGCATGCGTCAAATGGCAATGTTTCCATTTCACCCAATTCTATAACGTTATCAAATCCTATAGCATTTAGCATTAATTTCAGATTTGGATCTTGCATTTTTCCAATATTACTTTTGGGAACAATGATGTTTTTTACTTTGTGTCGAAGTGGCAATAATGTTTCGAAAAGAATATGATCTTGATGGTTATGTGTAATTAAAATATAATCGATTTCATCTGGAAGGTCAATGTCTGAAAATCTTGAAACATCACTTTCATAACCGTAATAACTAATTATAGGATCTACTAGAATATTGATGTCTTTTGTTTCTATATAAATACAGGCATGTCCAAAATAGCGCATTCGTATTTTGTCGCCTTCATATTTTTCATACTTTACAGGTACTTCTGCTGTGAAAAGATTCATAAAAAGAGCTTCTTCCTCTTCTGAAAGTTCTAATAGCTCTAAGATTTTTTGAGGATCATTTGGTGTGCGTTTCATTTTAGCCAATTGATCTATGAGAGGGCTTTTAAAAGGAATTTGTAGTTCTAAAACATCTTTCTGTTTTAATCTTGGTGTGCTTAATACAAAAGGACGTTCGTCATTTTCTGTTAACCAAATTGCAATGCTTTGCGAGTTTTCTTTGTAGTACTTGCTTTTATACAATAACGGCTCAAAAAAGCGATACGAAATGTTATGATTTAAATCGTATAAAAGCTCAACATACCCTTTTAATGCTTCGGGAATTTGTTCATAAACATCTTCTAAAGAATGCCCATTATTATGATTTTTTAATAAATCGCCTAACTCATTAATTGCTTGCTTAAAATTGAGTAAATCTTCCTGATTACGGCATGTAGTTTCCTTTAAAGTTTTAACATCAGTAACTCTATTTTCAGGGAAATCCATAAAAGGACCACCGAGCATTTTAGGGTTTTTCACGGCAGCAGCATGAATTTGAGGAGATTTTATATACGAATCCATGATTTTCAAATGTCTATTGGTGACATTCATAGCTGCAGTTGCAGGAGAAATTAAATGTGGCCAAGCATACCATTTTTCGAATAGAGGCTCAATGACAACATTTGGTTTTAGGTAGTATGTTTTTTCTAACGACATTAATTTCTTTATTAGTTTAAATTTGGGGTTAATTTTTGAATGCTTTTCGATAAAGCTGTTTATGTTTTAACTGAACTTTTTTTTAGCGTTTCATTATTGTAAAAATTGACTTCAAGTAGTTTTATGGAGCTTTCCTTATCAGGAGCAACACATAAGCTTGCATTTTCAAAAAGATGCAATAGTTTTAATTGCCATGTGTTATCATCAATACGTGCTTTATTTTCTAAGATTTCATTTGCATATATTCTTCTGTCATCAGCTTCACTAATACTTTCTTTTATAGTCCAGAAATCAAAGAATGTTTGTATTGGTTGCTCAGAATCGTGAATTATTTTCCAGTGGTCTGCATTCATGATTTTCTTAAAATCGTTAAAATCTATCGGAGTATAATTTTCTACATCAATTCCTACTTTAATATTTTTCGCTATTGCGGAAACAATGTGATTTTTTGAGTACGAAATATTAAAATCTAGTTCGCCATCTAACATTGGTCTTTTGTAATTATTGTATTGTATCGCGTTTAGGATATCATTATTACTGTCAAAAAGCCAATGCCCATCTTCCCAAAACTTATAGGTTTCGTTTTTTTTACATAGCTCAGGAGAAAGTAATTTCAAATATTCTTCCTCTGGTAATGGAGGTAATTTTTCTTGTAGTTTTGTGAAAAAGATGACTATCAATGGTTGTGTTTTAAGATTTGGCTATAAGGGTTTTGAGTCATGAAATCATAAATAATTCGTCAGTTAGCGTACATGTTTGTAAATATTTTTTGAAGGAAAATATCTTTAGTAACTAAAAGGTTAATTTTATTTATAAATTTCTTTCCAAATATTATAAAAGAGCAAGTATACTCTTTAGTTAATTTTAGTACAGAAAAGGAGATGTTTGTAGAAGATTCTAAAAATAAATTGAAGATATTTTTCTTCTTATCGAGATAAAGTATACAAAACATATCAGTAGCCTAAATTTTAATCAATGATTAAATTAAATTTTAAAACACAGCTTTGCCAACACCTTTAATTACGGGTTGTCTTCCTATGTGTTAAATAAAAACGGGGGATATATTTTTGAAAATTTCAGAATGCAAAAAGTCATTCTTTGACACAAAGATAAGTTTTTTTTTTAATATGAAAAAGATTACGGTACCCATTGTGCATTTTAAATAATGCTAATTTTAATGTTGTTAATGTTCCTTTTGAAAATAAATCTGTTGACCCGTTATGCAATTAGATAATAGTTGTTTTTAGGTTATTTATATTTCTACAGAATTCAAATTTGTTGATGTATTGAATGATTGTCATAGCTGTGATTTTAGATAAAATCCGATTTTTAAATCCATCAAAAGATTTGGCGTAATTTCTTTGAATCATTAGTTGAGAAAACAGTATTTCAATACGCTTTATGGATTTTCTAAAAACATAAGAGTACTCTTTGTAAGTACATTTCTATGCATAAGTGTTTAAAGTCTAATATTTTGATTTTCAATAAGTTTTATTAGTGCTGTACATCTTTTAAGTAATTGATGTCGTAAACACAAGCTGAACTAATATCTAGACTTTCTATAACTCCTTGAAAAGAGCAAGCTACATGAAGCTTATATCCATAATAATGACTTGATTGATTCGCACAATAGTCTTTTTCGGGTAAACTATACTGTTGTTCTCTGCGTATTTTACTCCTTGAACTTCTAGGTAATTTACAAATTTCTAGCGGCATGCTACCAATAATGAAGCCATTTTGAGAAGTATTTGGTCTAAAAACTAGCTTCTTACGGAGCGATTCTCTGAGGGGAAATAATTTTCGTCGTTTTCGTATTATAAAAATTTCGTTCTATTTTGTTAGATAAGGCTTTGGATACTATTCTAAAAAGCTGACATTCACTATTGATACTCATATATTCAGAAGTCAAATCAATAGCGACAAGTTCTAAATCATGGAGTTTGGGTTTACGTATTTGTCGTAAATAGTCCATTTTGGTATGTAAACTTTTTAAAATTTCTAGTGCTTTATCGTAATTTATTTGAAAGTGTGCATCTTAAATTGTTGTTTGGTAACTACAATTTACTGCCTTTTAGTAGTTGCAAAACTTTTTCTTAAATGTATAACGGGTGGTTCGTATTATTATAAAAATAGAAGATACTAAAAATGCAAAAATCAATTCAATTTTCGCTGCAATCGTAAGTATATCAAGGGATTTGAATGGAAACAAAAAAGAGAATTACCATAATTTATATGATAATTCTCTTGAAGTGGAGTCGGAGAGAAGAACTTCGAACTTTTTGGAGGAGGATTTGGAGTTGATTAATTCGGTTTTAGAAGATATTCAATTAAAAAAATGATATCTTAAAATTAGTAGATTTACCTTCTCAAAGGTATTTTTTCATGTATTTAAATACGATAGTTTTGATTTATAAACTTCAACTAAATCAAAATTATGGAAACAGAATTACCAAGAAACCCTGAACACGTACAAACTTTTCTATGTGCAGGTCATTATTCAATCGAAAAAAATGAAATAGAGTTATCTACTGAAATTCCAAGTATTGCATTATTAGATAATGAGGAAAATTCGTATATTTTAAAGCATGAAGAATGCTTTGATATTTCAACAGAAAGGATACCATGTATGCTCAGTGTATATGCTCATGGTCATCCTACGCATAGAAGAAAACTTAGGTTTGAAAATATGCGTTGGGATAAAAGTAAATTGGAATTTAATAAAACTTTTATTGACTTTCAGTTTTCAGCCCGTAAAATACTAGTCATTACAGTACATGATGAAGATTTCGAAGATTGGCATGCTAGTATTTATAAGTTTTTCGTTCAAAATTATGTTACTTATGATGACAAACAAGATAAGTATAACCTAGATATCAATATCCTTCAAGAGTTTATAAATGGTCCTTATGTAGATATAAAACCCAACGAAGAGCCAAGAACTGTTGGAGGAGGAGTTATTGACCCCATTTAATATGATTAAAATGAATAAGAAAATAAAGTATTTGCTAGTCTTTTTTTGTTTAATAATTTTTAAATCTTCAAAAGCACAAGAGAAAGAATTTGATCATTTATTAAAAAATAGAAATTATAAGTTATTCAGTAATTCTATTGAATCACTGATAAGTTCAGATTCTAGTAAATACTTTTTTTATAAAAGTAAGTTTTTTCTAAAAGAGCGAAATATTAAAGAAGCTTTGAAAGCATTAGAAAAAGTAGATACTTTGAAATTATCCGAAAATTATAAAGCTTGGTATTTATATGTTCTGGGAGATTGTTATCGATACAATAATCAAGAGGAGAAATCATTTTCTTGTAAGTTAAAAGCGCAAAAACTATTTAGAAATATAGGTAATGTAGTTATGGAAAATAAAATCAATCATGATTTACATTATACTTTAGTTTCCCAAGACTTTCTTGAATATGATGGAAACTCATATTTAAAGACTTTTTACGAAAATGCTAGAGAAAATAATTTAACTGAGCAACTATTAACAGCTCACTTAGGATTAAGTTTACTGAATTATTCTGAATTAAAAAATGAGCAAGCAAGTTTTCATCTAGATGAAGCAAAAAAGTTTGCTAAAAAAATTAATACAAATGAAGCATATTATCGACTATATAATTATAGTGCAGTAATTAATCAGAGCTATACAACTGATTATGAAAATGCAATTAAATTTTCTGATAGTATGATTCATTATGCAAAGCTTTTGAATTCTTCAAATAAAATAGAGTCATCATTGAAGACATTAGCTTATACTTATACATTACAGGGAGATTATGAGAAAGCTATTTTACAATTATTGAGAGCTGATTCATTATCTATAACAGAGAATGTTTTCAATAGGAAAAGAAAACTATATGAATATCTAGCGCTTAATTATGAAAGTGTTGGTCGGATTGATTCCGCTTACAGCTATCACAAAAAGATGGTAAAGTATAAAGATAGTATTAATATAGAATCTCAAAATAAAATCTTAGCATTTTTAGGGACATCTGAATTAGAACAACAAAATTTGATATTAGATAAGGAAAGATTACACAATCAAAATCTGGCGTATCTAGGTCTAATTGGCTTTCTTTCTCTACTGATCGTAGTTGCGATTGTATTAATGTACTATCGAAAGAAAAAATTAATTGCTGAAATTAATGCGCGTAACGAAGAAAAGGATAAACAGCGACAACGAATTGCTGGAGAATTACATGATAATCTCGGAAGTCTCATAGTAGCTATAAAGCAATGCTTTGAAAACCTTAAAATGAGTAAAGATCGTTTTCTTCAGGAAGAAAATAATTTAATGTCAAAGGCTCGTGAATTACTAGAAGAGGCATATCAAAAAATCAGAAACATGGCTCGAATAGAAAATGCAGCTTCAGATCCTTCTGAGTATTGGATTGATGCCGTACGAAATTTTGCTTTCAATGTAACTGAAAGTAATGATTTAAACATCGAAATAAATACTTATGGACTTGAAGATTTTATCAATACTACCCTAGAAGATGACCTAAGAAGGATGGTTATTGAGTTAATAACAAACATAATCAAGCATGCGAATGCTAAAGAAGTATCCATAGAAATTATGCATAGAAATAACTTATTAAATATTATCGTTGAGGATGACGGAGAAGGGTTTGAAATAACTATAACTAAAGAGAAAAAAGGAATGGGACTCTATGGTATAGAGAAAAAAGTAAATGAACTTAACGGAAAACTTACCATTGACTCAAAAATTAATAAAGGAACCACAATTATAATCGATATTCCAGTATGATAAATTTAGTAATAGCAGAAGACCACAACTGTATCATTGATGGTATTGAAATGTTTTTTGAATTTGAGGAAGATATTTCAATTATAGCTAAAGTTAATGATGGCATTGAACTTCTACAGGTTTTAGAAAAGAAACATGTGAATATGGTTATTACTGATATTCGAATGCCTAAAATGGATGGAATTGAAGCGACTAAGATAATTCAACAAAAATATCCACATATAAAAGTAATAGCTTTTACCATGGTAGGTCAAAAACATACTGTAAAAAAAGTTTTGGAAGCAGGTGCTAAAGGATATTTGTTAAAAAATGCAAAACTCAAAACTTTATTAGAAGCAGTTAGAAAAATACATAGTGGATTAGTGTATTACGATCCAAATATAAATCTAGAGAAAATAGATTCTTCATTAGATAAAGCAAAAACAGAAAAAGGAATTCTAACCAAGCGTCAATATGAAATTTTAGAACTCATAGGTCAAGAATACAGTAATAAAGACATTGCAGAAAAGTTGTCTATTGGTGTTTACACTGTAGGTTCTCATAGAAAAAACATGATTGAAAAGCTAGGATTAAAAGGTAGGAATGCATTGTTAACGTATGCATTAAACAGAAAATATGAATCAGAATGAAATATACCTTCTGTAAGGTATTGTAGTTGCCGAAAATCATAACGTAATTGTGTTGAAATAAATATAAATGATACGTTATGAATACTCTAGAAGAACTTTTGGAAAGTGAAAATTTAAGATATACCCCTTTTGAGGTTTTTTTAAGTTTACGAGACAATATCGATGATCTTGAAATATTACGCGAAATTTGCACTCATATTGACTTCAATAACAAGGAAGCATTTTTTGAAAGTGTTAAAAAATTTCTTATTGATTACGGTAGAAGAATTAGCTTAGGTGATGGTACTGAAATGGCAGAACAAATAGATAATACTGAAGCATCTAGTATAGATAAATATAAAAAAGCTGAAGAAAGCATCATCATGACAATCAATAGACCTGCTTTTTTGATTAGAAATGACCGAGTTGATGACTCAATTACTACTAAATGGAAGCAACGAATTGATGATAACAGTGATAAAATATCTAGTACTATACCTGGT
Organism: Kordia sp.; assembly: GCF_965283645.1. Lineage (GTDB taxonomy): Bacteria > Bacteroidota > Bacteroidia > Flavobacteriales > Flavobacteriaceae > Kordia. Next base: position 4,556,392 of record NZ_CBDIPG010000001.1, read on the forward strand.
GTTGGTCGTTTAGAAATAAAGGGACATCCTAATTATCCTTGGGCTGGAACAGGATGGTTAGTTGCAGGAACTGACATCATTGTAACCAATAAACACGTAGCAGATATTTTCACTTCTGAAGTAAGAGGGAAACTTAAAATCAATGATGACTATCGTGGGAATCCACTAAGAGTTAATATTGATTTCAAAGAAGAGTATGGGATTCATGAAGAGCATGAATTTAACATCAAAGAAGTTATCTACATAGCAAAAAATAATGAGCCAGATATTGCTTTGCTTCGTGTTCAAAGAGAAAATAGTAAAGGGAAATCTTTACCAAGAGGGCTTAAAATATCTTTTGAAAAAATGTCTCCTGATGATAATGTGTACGTTGTTGGATATCCTGCTTACAATTTGGGTGGAGAGATTAAATTATACGACTTCATTTTTAAAGGTATTTCAAATGTAAAGCGACTAGCTCCTGGTGACATCTATCCTTCAAGCGCGGCATCTTATCTCTACATGCACGATTGCAGTACTTGGTATGGCAATTCGGGTTCTCCTGTCATTGACTTATATTCAGGTAAAGTAGTAGGAATTCATTATGCTGGATCGGCTCATGAATACAAAGGTGTTCGTGCAAATTGGGCAGTTACTTCTACGTATCTTATTGAACTTCTAGAACAATTAAACATTCCGATTAGCTTCTAAATTACCTCGTAGAAGGTATGTTTTCAAATTAGTAAAAATGTCATATTTGAAATGAATATTTAGTATTCAAATCTAACACTAACCAATTATGGATGATAACAATAAGTCTTCACGATTCTCTCTACCTAATTTTAGAAATAATAAATCTAAAAAGAATAAGAATACAAAAGATACAGAATTACCAGAAGAGCATTTAAAACAATCAGGCTTTTTCTCAGTTTTTAATAATCCAGAAAAACCGAAAGAAGCATTCAAAGAATTATTTGAATCTCATAATACTAAACGTAAAGAACTATGGAAGTCAATTGAAGATATTTATGATGAAAAAATTACACGACTAGAAAATAGAATTGAGGAATTAGAAGCTATTTTAAATGAAGAAAAAACGAATCTAAAGAATCATGAAGCTATTAATACCGAAGCAAAAAAGAAACAACTTGAAGATTTAGTTGCGGAAATAAATGAATTGACTTTAGAAGTAAAAAAGTTACTTGAGGAATTGGCTTCGAAGAAAGAAAACGGAGTTAATGAGCGAATTCGTCAAATTCGTGAAGAACTAAAGGGTTTAACTGAAACGTTAGAAGAAATAACTTTACAACGTGATAAGATTAATGATGAAGCGTTTAATAAAGACAAAGACCTCTTAAAGACAAATGCAGATTTTTGGGATACTATTTCTAAAAAATATGAAAATACACTAGAAGCACTAAATGGTAAATCGTTGATTTTATTTAAAAATGGAATCACTCCTAAAATAGCTAATTTCTTTATATTGACAGGTGTCTCAGCTACGTTTGTGGCAGGTTGGCTATTTGCTGTTTTCTCTTCGTCAAAAGTAAAGAAAATTGATGATGAAGACTGGCTTTTCTACATTTTGGAATCTTTGTATTCATTCGGTAATAACATTCAAATAAGTAATAACTTAAAAGACTGGCAATGGATGCTATATTTTTTAACTTCTCTGTTAGTACTATTTACGTTTGTCACATTTTTAGGTTGGGTTTGTAAGAGACTTTTTGTGAAATGGTTTATTAGATCAAAAAAGAAAAGTATAAATGCACAAAGCACAGACTACAATCCTTTCACAGAACAAATAGAAACAGTTCCTCCCCGATTTTTGATAGTCTGGTTAAAATGGTTTCCGTATATATTTATTGGAGGTGTTATTTATTTAGTAATTCAATTAGGTACCGATTTGGAAAGTTTAAAGAAACTTGATGTCTATTTGTCAGGACAAGCTCTTGGAAGTGCATTAGCTTTGGTAATAGGTGGGTTGGCTTTTATTTATATAAACAATATAATAATGCCAAGATTTAAAGATGATGAAAAACCTGAAAGCCAACAAAAACCTCTTAGAAAAGGGTTAGTTTTTCTTGGAAAAAGTTTTGAATTACTACTACTATTGTTAGTATTCCTAATAACCTTTTTGGTTATGTATTTTAAGGAGGAAAATGGCGCAGGAGCTTTGATTGGGTTTGTAACAGCAAGCTTAATCGCGGGGTATCTTCTTGGGAATGGACTACGCTTTAAAGGTTTGTTAGACACGAAACGATATTTAGAAAATAGATTCATCACTCTCAAATTAAGATCCTATCAAATTTTAAGACCACTTCGCTCTCGATTGGATGAGTTGGAAAACAATTTATTTACTAAAGGTTTTCTAGCACTAGAAAGAGAACTATTAGAATTGCTGATACAAAAAACTTCGGAGTTAAATCCAGATAAGCAAATATCAAGTTCTCATGAATATAGTGTGTTATTAGAAAATATACCTAGTCAAAAAAAATCATCAAAAAAAGAAAAAGGCTCATTTTTTAAACCAATTAAGAAATTCTTCAATCGCTTTAAAAAAACGAAAGAAGAAGATGCTTTACATAAAATGGCTCATGTTACCAAACATGAAAAAGTTATGTTTCCTGTAGAAACTCAAAAAATAGGATTTTTAGAAAAGAAACTTAAAAAGAAAATCAAAGAATCAGAAGATATTAAAGAGTATTTGGAAAGTCTAAGCGAGCAAAATGATTCCTATCAAAAAGATGTAAAAAGAAAAGTATCTGAAGCGCTAGAGTTCATAGATGAATATCAATATCAAATTATCGAAGAAACTGAAAAACGTTCAGAGGCGTTGAAATTACATCAAAAGGAGAATTTACAGTATGAAATAGCTTTACAAGACGGATACGACTTAGGGCACTGGTATTTAAAATATGGAACTGACGAAGGATTTAAAAAATAAAGCGACATGAAAAAATATCTACAAAATATTGCTGAGAGACTTACGGATTGGTATAAAAAAATACGTGACAAATTATCTAGTAGTAAAACAGGAAAGAATACTACGAATCCATATAAAAATGTTCCTGATCCAAAATTGATTTTCAAGGATACGCTAGGAATGAAGGATATTCGTAGCGACAATGAAATTCCTGAAAATTTAAAAAATATTCTTGCTGAAATTGAAAATATGGGAGATCGTCTTTGGAATTTAGGAGAAAGTGATGGACCGTATCAAATTAGATATCAAACTGTGAAGGAAAAAGTAAAAAGCACTGCTTCCAGAGTCAGTAAGTATATTGAAACCATTTTTAAGGGAAGAATTGGAAATGTAACTAATCAAATCAAGGTAGTTAAACAGAAAGAACAACAAATCCAGAATGATATTGAGGCAACGGATACTTACCTAAAGGAATTAATCAAAGCAAAATATTGGGATCCCAAAAACTATCTACTTTGGGAGGCTATTATATTTTTAATTTTTGGATTGGGACTTTTAGCAGGAGATGTTGCTCTTTCATTAAACGGAACCCAAGAAGCATTTGATTTAAAAAATTGGGAAACGTGGCTTATGTCTATTGGTATAACGGCATGTACTATTTTTATAAAAATCTATTATGATAAATACTTACTTCCGAATATAGAGAGAAGCGTAACCATGTTTAAGCACGAAAATTTAAATGGTTTAAGCGATGATAAACATGAACGAAAGTTAAAAACAGTATGGAGTTCGAGATTCATTTTGAACTCTTTACTAATATTCTTTTTGTTATATACACTTTATTTATTAGGACAGATGCGATTTGAAATCATAAGTATAACTAGAGAAGAAGTTATCAATTTAGAATACGCAAAACCTACATTTGTGTTACTTTCCGTATTATTTCCTGTAATAAGTGGTATATGTATAGCTATAGCTTTTAAGAAATTAAGGGCTTTTACAGTTCTTTGGAAGACAAAAAGGCAACAAAGAAAACTAAGAAAAAGATTGTATAAAACTCAAGAGAAATTGAGTCAATTAGAGCAAGATTCCGAAAACTGTAAAACATATATTGACTGGACAACTTCTGATGAATTTATCAAAGAACTAACAAACTTTCTTTTTGCTTGTTATTTACATGGGCATGAGTACTCGTCTCGTAAGCACAGTACAAAACTTGGTATTATGGAAAGAGCAGAAGAAATACGCCGTTTATTCTCAGGAGATCTAGCGCAACTAAATAATGAACACCCATTTAATTAAAAAATAATCAATATGAAAACAATTATTAGATACTTATTAGTTTTTTTACTTCTTGTTATTTACTCCTGTGATGAAGATATTGAAACAACTCCAAAGAAAAATCTTCTCATATTTTGTGATTTAAGTTCAAGCTTAAGCTCAGAAAGCGTTGAAGCTGAGTCAAAAAAAATTCAAGCAATTATTAAAAACATTCCTTTCAATACGAAAATCTCAGTATATCCTATGGGACTAAGTATTTATCAGAATCCACTGTTAACAGATTCAATTAAATCAGAAACTAACTCAAAACTTAAAAATAAGGTTATTGATAAAAAAAGAAAAGAGATTGCTAGAGTTTTGGATTCAATTATTATAAATAACTACAAAACTAAAAACACAGAGCAAGAAACACAATTCAAAAGTTGTATTATAAATAGCTTTGAAATGGCTTTTAATTATTTGCCAGATAATGATGATAAACTTCTAAAAAACAGTCGTATTATATTTTTAACAGATATGATAGAACAGTGCCCTGAGAGTAGTGCAGGAAGCATTTATATGTGCAGTAAAACTAGACAACCCAACTTCGAAGAAATCAAAAAACAGATCCAAGAAGAATATAATCCTACAAGTAAACTAAGTGATAAAATAAAAACTAATCAATTGTTTATCGTAATGACTAGTAATTATGGAAATCAACAAAAATGCTTAACAGAAATTCAGCAAAATGAAATTTGGGATATCGTGCTTCAAAAGCAAGGTTTTGTGGAAGATTACGCAAAAATTATTCGTAAAAGCACAGAAGTTCCTAGTACTGAAATATTATGGAAGCAAGAAGAAAATTTCAATGACTGACTCCTGAAAAATATGACAAAAATGCTTAATAAGCTCAAATGGAAGTATGTAGTTGGCTTAGGTGTCATCATTAGTATTCTTGGTGGCATTGCTGAGTTTTCAGGTTATAGTTTGAGTGATTTATGGTTGAGTGATGAAAAGAAAGTAGATTATTTCAATGTAACAGTGTTTGTACACGGAAAAGAAGGGAAACACAGTCATATTTTAGAGAATAGAGGAAAAGTTGTCATGCAATCGCCTACAGATAGAAGAGATGAAAAGATTGGTGATAAAGGAGAAGTGAACTTTAAAGAATTACCCGCCAGTTTCAAGAATCAGAAAGTTACTTTTTATATTACTGATACTGATAATGAACCGTATCAAGTAATCAATCCTGATTCATTATACATTCTCACTCCAAATAAAGCGATCCATCTTCAAGTGATGCTTGCCAATATAGATCAAATAAAAGGAACGTTAAGAGATAAGCGGGATACTTCAAAACGTATCGCAGATGTGAAAGTATGTATTGAAAATATATGCGTAAATACAGATAAAGATGGTCGTTTTCTACTCAAACTTCCAGAAGAATATCAAAAGAAGTTTCAAACGATTTCTTTTCGTAAAGAGTGTTGTTATAAAGAATATGTAAAACACAATGTACCAATGCAACTTGAGGGTGACTTTGATGTAGTGTTGGAACCAAAAAGCTAGTATTATGAAAACAAAATTTCTTCTATTAACTCATTTACTCACTTCTTTAATAGCTACTTCTCAACAAATCTCCTTACCTGGAGTCGTAAGCATTCAAAATAGTGAATATAACACGGGAACTCGACAGTATGTTTCTGGAGCGAGTATTTCAGCAGATTTTACCGCTGATAAATTGACCGATAGTAATGGAACTTTTATACTTGAATTTGTCAGTGAAGGTAATGGAAAATCCACAAAATTAAAAGTCTTCAAAGCAGGATTCGAAATAGTAAATCAAAAAGCATTGGGAGACGTAATCATTGGTCGCACTTCTGCATTGAATATCTATATGTGTAAAGAAGGAGAATTAGCTGAAAATCAAATTAAGTATCATAATATCAGTTTAAAAAACCTATATGCAGAAAGAGATCGTAGAATTGCCATTCTTGAAAAAGGCGGAGAAGTGATGCAAGCAGAAATAGAACGTTTGCAAGAAGAATTGAATACTAAAATTTATACTAAAAATGATGCAATTATTCAACTCAATCAGCAAATTGAAGAATTGCAAAAAAAGTTACCTGAGTTTGCAAAGGAATTAGCTAGTGTAAACTTAGATGATGCTAGTGAATTGTATAAAAGAGCATTTGAATTATATATTAATGGAAATGTGAAAGAAGCGATTTCTATATTGGATATTGATAAGCTACTAGCCCAAGGAAAAGAAGCTACATATAGTCTTAAAAGTTTGCGAAAACAAAGAAAAATAATTGATGAAACTATTGCATTGTTAGAGCAACAAATTGAACAAACAGTAAAAAGCCTTGAATTAGGAGCTGAGCTTTTAGAACAAGAGTTTAAATACAATGAAGCCAGTGAGTATTATGAGGCGATAATTACGATTTTGAAAAGTGATCCTGATGGAAGAGAAAAAGATATGGCTAAGTTTTATAATAAATTAGGATTGTCATCAAGAGAGCAGGGAAATTATTCAAAAGCCCTAAATTATTTATTAAAAGCATTAAAAATATATAAAAGTATTCATATCAATAATCATTATATTTTTGCATCAATAAGTAATAATCTTGCTATGATATATAAACATTTAGGGAAATTAAATGAGGCATTAATATATCAGAAAAAATCTTTAAAGATAGACGAACAGGTTTATGATGAAATCCATCCTTCTATTGCTAGGAATTATAATAATTTGGCAATGATATATGAAGATTTAGGAAAATCAAATGAGGCTTTGATATATCAGAAAAAATCTTTAGAGATCGATAAACAGTTTTATAATGAAATTCATCCTATTATTGCTACACGTTATAATAATTTAGCAATGATATATAAAGGTTTAGGAAAATTAGATTTAGCGTTTGAATTTCAAAAAAAAGCCTTATTAATCGATAAAGAACTCTATGGTGAAATTCATCCCTCTATTGCTAAAAATTATAATAATTTGGCAATGATGTATATAGATGTTGGAGAATTTTATAAAGCATTGATAGTCATGAGGAAGGCTATATACATATATGAGACAGTTTATGATGAAATTCATCCGTATATTGCTAACTCTTACGGTAATTTAGGAGCAACATATTCAGAATTAGGAAAACTTAATAAGGCTCTAAAAGCCCAAGAAAAGTCTTTGGAGATAGATAAACAGATTTATGGTGAAATCCATCCATCTATTGCTAATGGTTATAATAATCTTTCAATTATATATAAAAATTTAGGGCAATCTCATAAAGGAATAACAATTGCTTGGAAAGCTATATATATATATGAGACAGTTTATGATGAAATCCATCCGTATATTGCTAACTCTTACAGTAATTTAGGAATAATGTATTCAGAATTGGGAAGATTTAATAGAGCTTTGAAAGCTCAAAAAAAAGCTCTTGAAATCTATGAACAGCTTTATAATGAAAATCACCCCACTTTTATCAATGTATATAATAATTTAGCATGTGTTTATAAAGATTTTGGAAAATTCCAAGATGCTATGATTATACAACAGAAAGCCTTATTGTTGAGTAAAAAAATATATAATGAACCCCATCCTTCTATCGCTTTAAATTATGGTAATTTAGCTGTTATTTATCAAGATTTAGGTAGATTAGAAGAGGCTTTGAAAGCTCAAAAGAAAGCCCTATCTATAAATGAAGAGATATATAAAAAAAAACATCCTTCAATAGCTACTAATTATAGTAATTTATCTTTGGTTTATCAAGATTTAGGAAGATTAGAAGAAGCCCTTTTAACTCAAAAAAAAGCTCTAACTATTGATGAACAGTTTTATGAAACAGTCCACCCTATTATTGCTACTCGGTATAATAATTTAGCTTTGATACTGAAAGATTTGGGTAGATTAGAAGAATCATTAATGGCTCAGAAAAAAGCATTAATGATAAATAAAAAAGTTTTACCAAAAACACACCCTAATCTTATCACGTCATTTAAAAATTTATCTAATATTCAATATGCTATGGGTGTTCGGGATTTTGATCTCAAAAAGTACAAAGAGGCACTAGTTTTCTTTAATAATATTTCAGTTGATTATTTTGATAATAGCGAACTTTATATTTTTACAGCACTCTGTTATTACCATTTAGGATATCATACGCTAGCTATTGATACTTATAAAGTGTTGGCTCAATTAAATCCAAAGGTTAAGAAAGACTTTTATTATAATAATATCGGAACTGCCTATGTCAAAAACAAACAATTCCCAGAGGCACTAAACGCCTTCCAAGAATATGAAGAATTAGGCATAGATAAAGGTAGATCTTATAGAAACTACGCAATGTATCATGCACTACAAAATCAACCCAAAAAAGCAATAGAAATGCTTCAAAAAGCCATTGAATTAGGCTATGATGATATTGACTGGTTAAAAACGGATGACAGTATGGATAGTTTACGATCACTACCTGAATTTCAAGAAATCTTAAAAAAGCTGGAATAATTTTACTGTAATTTACCTTGTAGAAGGTATGGTTTATAGCTTCTAAAATCATCATATTACGACAGTCTTTTGTTGTAATGAGAAATTTTAAAAAAATAGGAAATCAAATTGGGTCATTTGCCTTTATGGCAGGCGCAACATGTTTGACATTTTTAAAAGGAGGAGAACTTGTTCAAAATATTATCGGGGAAATTCTAGCAGGCTTATTATCCTCTAAGTTAGAGAAAGTAAAAATTCAAAAAATTCGTGAATTACTAAAAAATCCTAGTCCCTCAAAAATCAACCATGATTTAGAAAAAATAACTCTCAAAGCACTTCGTTGGACAATACAAAACATTTCTCATTCGTATGAAAGCTATACAACTACTAAAGAACAACGAAATGTACTCAAAACAGTTGCCAAACAACTCATTGATGAAATAGAAAACTTAGAAATTAATACCATAATTGATAGCAACAAGCTCATTCAACAAATAGATGAAGTTGATAAAAACGAATTAGTAATTGAAGACTTTTTTAATGAATTAAATACATTACCAACTATTAATGAAGATCTTCAGTTCGTTAATTTCTTTAGACAAAAATTTGTAGAAAACTTTCAATTATGTTTTGCTGAACTCTTAAAAAAGGAAGAAAACAAAGATGCGCTGATTTCTTATAATCGCAATGTTTTAAATCATATTCAAGAATCTATTCAGGAGAATCAGAAAATATTTATTCAGGAATTAAATACCACCAAAAAAGAACTGGATACTATTTTGAATTTGGTTTCTCATCGTAAGCTTACACTACATAAAACTAGAAATGTTGAAAAAAAGATATATCTACAACTAGAGCAATTCACTTTAGAACTAAACCAGAAAATAGAAATTCTCGTAGATGGGCAAGGAAATATTATTACAAAACTCAATGAGGTTGATGCTAAAGTTGATCACATTTCACAGATTTTAAACTATATCAAGCGAAAAGATTTCCTAACTAAAGTTGTGTATATAATTGCTACTTTGGTTACTATTACGTTAGGATATCTTACCTACTATTATTTTATATCAAAAACACCATATAACTTTACTGTTCAGCTAGAGAATATATCTACAAATTCATTATTGCCTTACCATAAATCTAAAGTACAACTTTTCTATGGCAATAAGATAGATACGGAAACAGCCAAGTATGAAGCTACATTCAAAAACCTTCCGCATACTGTTAAAGAAGATTCTTTAAGAATCAAAGTCACTAACGATAGCTTTAAAACTATTGATACTGTAATACAACCTTCAAAAAGTAATATTCTTTTAGAGTTACGTCGAAATGACAAGTATAAAGTGATGGAGGGAATTGTAAAAGATGATGATACAAATGAACCTATAAAACAAGCACTAGTTAAAATTGCAAGTAAGATCCATTACACAAATGTACATGGAGAATTTATCATAACTATTCCTGAAAGTTTACAAAAAACAGAACACCGCGTGTATGTATCAAAAGAAAATTATGAAGTTTGGGATTATACACAACCAGTAATAAAAGATACAGATATAATAGTACGATTAAAAAAGAGAAAATTATGAAAACACGATTATGTATATATCTATTCATCATTTCAAATTTTATAAATGCCCAAACCATCCAAAAAGGAGAAGTAAAAGAAATAAACTCTGGAGGAAAAGGAATTGCAGGAGTTCAAATTGTATATGAAAATGCACTCGCTACAGATTCTGACGGTAATGGTGTTTTTACCTTATCCTTTAGGGATAACTTAAAGTCAGGAGATGAAATTTTCATGCAAAAAATCACAAAAAAAGGATATGAATTAGTCAACAGAACTCAACTTCAAATTTTAAAACTCTCAAGTACAGATTCATTCCCTGAAAAAATAATCTTAGCTAAACATGGAATGATTGATAGTATACGTGCTGTTTGGAGTGGCGCATCCATAAACGCCTTGACGAAAAGTTACAGGCGAAAAAATAAAAGTCTTAAAAGAGATTTGGAGAATGCTGAAATTTCAAAAAAAGAATTAGATAAAGCTTTAGTAAAACTATCCGAAGAATACGAACAACAGCAAAAACAAATTGAGACGATGGCAGATCGTTTTGCACGAACCAACTTTGATGATGTTGATCCTATTTATAAAAAAGCACTACAAAAATTTAAAGAAGGAAAAATTGACAGTACTATTATTTTATTGGAAAGTATCAATATTATTGACCGTATAAGTGTTGGAGTATCAGAAAAGAAAAAAGCAGAAAAATATATTAAAGATAACCTTAGAATCGCTAGAGATTTGGGAGATGTATATAGTGTTAATTTCAATAAAAGCAAAGCAATAAAATTGTATGGAGATATTTATAAAATTGACTCAATGAACCTTAGTATTCTTGAGGCAGTAGCTATTTTTTATGAGAAGCAGAATTTATATGAAAGAGCAATATTTCAACGAAAAAATATAATAAATCATTTTAACGTACCTTTTCTTTTAATGGCAGAATCAAAGTGGAGTTTAGCTTTGTTGTATAGGAAAGTTGGTAAACTAGAATATGCTCACAAAACGTTAGACGAAGCGAAAATTCTTTTTGAAAATCTCATGAAAAAATTTTCAAACCTTAGAATGATTAAAAATATTATAGGATTAATTTATCAGTCTAAAGGAACTGTTTATGAAGAGCAAGGAGATTTAAATAAAGCATTTTCTCAATTTAAAATATATAGTGATTTTGTTTTATCTGAATGTGACAACTTTTTTGAGGAAGAAACGTGTCAAGATCAATTAGCAGCTTCATCTGAATTTTTGGGAAGGATTGAATATAAAAGAGGTAATTGGGAGAAGTCAAAATTATATTTTTCTCAGTTCCGAGATATAGAAAAACGACTTTACGAAAAATATCCCAAGAAAATATTATATAAAGGAGCTTATGTATCCTCATTGATTTTTTTAGGAGACTTAGCATACAGAGAGGGGGAATTTTTAGAAGCAAGAGAGTTGTTTTTAACTGCTCAAAGACTAACAGAAGAATTGATAAGAGATTTTCCTGAAAAAGTTTTCTTCAAAGATACCCTCGGAAATATTTTTATAAAATTGGGAAATATTGAACTTAAACTAGGGAATTTAAAAAAAGCAACAGATTTTTATTTAAAAGATAATGTAATCATAAAGAAACTCAGTATAGACTTCTCTAATAATAATAATTATAAACGAAATTTAGGAATTTCTTATTTTCACTTGGGTAAAGTCGAATATGAAAGAGGTCATTTCAGTCAGGCAAAAGAAAACTTTTTAAAATATAGAAATGTAGTTTTTGACTTAAAAAAAAGGTTCCCTGATATTGTAAAGCATAAAGAAGAATTTGCAAATTCTAATAAATACTTAGGAGATGTAGCAATAGAAGAGGGAAATCTTAGTGAAGCACATGAATTCTACAATACTTACAATATATTATCAAGCGAGCTTAATCAAAAATATCCTAATACACCTAGTTATAAAGATCATTTGGCTATCTCTTATCAACTTTTAGGAATTATCTACAATAAAAAAAATAATCTAGAAAAGGCTTTTAAAAATTATTTAAAATTTAACCAATTAGAAAGTGAATTACATGCTGATTTTCCTGAAAATCCTGATTTTAAATATAGTCTAGCTTGTTCATATCAGCTTCTTGGAGAAGTCAAAAAAAATGAAAATAAAATTAACGAAGCCAGTAATTACTTTAGATTCTCAAACACTTTATTAACAGAATTAAACTTAGAATTTTTTGGTCATGTAGATTTTAAATATGGCTTAGCCGTTTCATATCAATCTTTAGGGTTTTGTGCTCAAAAAGTTGGAGATCTAAATCAAGCATTTAATTATTTCTTGAAATTTAATACTTTATTAAAAGTACTACATGAAAATTTCTCCAAAAATCCAAAATATGAAAATGGCTTAGCAATTTCATATCAGTTTTTAGGAAAAATAGAAGTTTTAAAAACAGAATATAAACTTGCTTTGAATTATTATAATAAGTATAACTCTATTATGAAAGGTCTATGTGAAAATTTCCCTTTAAGCCTAGAGTACAAGAAAAATTTGGCTAGTTCATATTTGAAGTTAGGTATGACAGAAGTTTTAAATGATAATATGGAAAATGCAAATAAATGTTTTGAAGACTTAATTAAAGTTAATTTAGAAATTCTAAAAAATCATGAAAGTAATGATGAAGTTAGGAATTCGATTGCAAATGATTGTTCGACAATTATAAAACTACAAGTATTATTACAGAAAAAAGATGAAGCACTAAATTACTACTATAAATGTAAAGATATAATTGATATTTCATCATCTTCTATGATGCAACGAAATTTTTTGAAATCTTTTAAAAGTAGTAGAGATTTATACTTGCTATATAAAATTATAGCTGAAGTTATGCATAATGAAAATGCCTCTCCGAATGAGGTAGTTAAGATTCAAACTAAAGTAGCTTGGCATGGAATTTTATCTGGAAAATTTAAAGAAGCAGAACTTATATTAAAAGAATCTTTAAACATAGTAAATGATGGAAAATATGTATACTCAATACTTCCTTTAGCAATATTACTTCAAAATAATGACTTCGGAGAAGCAAAACAGTTATACCTCAAACTTAAAGATAAGCCATTTGGAGAATTAGGTCATAAAACATACAAAGATGCTTTTTTAAGTGATATCGAAATGTTTGAAAAAGCAGGAATCATACCTGATGAAGTAAAGCAAGATGTAGAAAAAATTAAAGAATTTTTAAAGGAATAATTTTGAAATGAAAAGGCCAACATTCATATTATTCTTCATAAGCTTTCATTTGGTTGCTCAGACTATTCAAAAAGGAGAAGTCAAAGAAATAAACTCAGGCGGAAAAGGCATTGCAGGAGTTCAAATAGTATATGAAAATGCATTGGCAACAGATTCTGATGGAAATGGCACTTTTATCTTGTCTTTTAAAGATGAATTAAAGGCAGGAGATGAAATTTTCATGCAAAAAATCACAAAAAAAGGATATGAATTAGTCAACAGAACTCAACTTCAAATTTTAAAACTCTCAAGTACAGATTCATTCCCTGAAAAAATAATCTTAGCTAAACATGGAATGATTGATAGTATACGTGCTGTTTGGAGTGGCGCATCCATAAATGCATTGACAAAAAGTTACAGGAGAGAAAATCAAAAACTTAAAGATGATTTAAAGAATTCGAAAATTTCAAAAAAAGAGTTAGATGACGCTTTAGTGCAACTATCAGAGCAATATGAACAAGAACAGAAGAAGGTTGAAACGATGGCTGATCGCTTTGCACGTACAAATTTTGATGATGTAGATCCTATTTATAAAAAAGCATTACAAAAATTTAAAGAAGGAAAAATTGATAGTACGATCATTTTGTTAGAAAGTATCAACGTTATTGATCGAATACGTGTTGGTATTTCAGAAAAGAAGAAAGCAGAAAAATATATTGAAGACAATCTTAAAATAGCGAGAACACAGGGAGATATGTATAGTGCTAATTTTGAAAGAGAGAAAGCTATAAAATTGTATGATGATTTATACAAGGTTGATTCAACTAACTTAGATATACTATCAGGAGCAAGTAATTTTTTTATTGATCAAAAATTACATTTAAGAGCGATTAAATTTCTGAAATATATACTATCCACAAATAACTTATCACAAACTTCTAGAGCAGTTATTTTAAGTTTACTAGGAGAGCAATATTATGAAATAGGTTTATTGAGTTTGGCAAAAGAAAAATTCAATGCATCACTATCCAATTTTATTTTTTTGAGCAAGCAATATAAAAACTCAGATATTTTTATCAAAACCATAGCTTCGATAAATCGTTTCTTGGGAAACATAGAATTAGATCAAGGGAATTTGAAGATATCTGAAGAGTTTTTTTTAAAGTCAATAGACATTGAAAATTATCGAATGATCTTTTTTCCTAATAACCATAATATAAAGAATGGTCTTGCACTTTCATATGAATCTATTGGAGATATATCTTCAATAAAAGGTGAAATTGGAAAAGCTGAAAAATATTATAGAATAGGAAATGAACTCATCTTAGAATTAAATAAACTCGTTCCTAACAACTTAGTGTACATGAATAATTCAGCAAACTTCTATGCTAAACTTGGTATTTTAGAATTCAAAACAGGAAACTTGAAAACAGCTAAAATGTATTTTATGTATCATCGTAAGTTGATGTCTGATTTACATGACTTGTATCCCAATAGTTTTTTATTCGAAAAAAATTTATCCTTATCCTATCAATACTTAGCTAAAGTAAATTTTCAGAAAGGTGAGATGGACATAGCTTTGGAAAATGCTTCCAATTACCTTGAAATAAAAAAAAAGTTAATAAAAAAATCCCCTGATAATACAGAGAGCAAACATAATTTAGCTCTTGCTAGTGTTTTGTTGGGAGATATTTATGAAAGTATGGGGATGATTAGTCCCGCTAAAAAACATTATTTATTATATAATAAGCTAGAAGGTGAATTACATAACAACTTCTCCGAAATAATTAACTATAAATATAATTTTGCAGATTCATATAGAAAGTTGGCTTTATTTGAAAATGAAGATATTAAAAAAAAAAGAAATTATCAAGAAAAGTATTTTCGCATGATAAAAGAATTATATGAAAATCATTCTGATGTAGTGGAATATGTTGATGGTTTTGCTAGAGCTAATGGAATTTTGGGAGATATGAAATTTCAACAGGATAATCTTGAAGAAGCTTATATATATACTAAGCAGTACAATGATTTATCAAAAGAATTAGTTGGAAAATTTCCATTAAACCCTGAGTACAAAAGAGCATGGGCTTTGTCAAATTATATCATGGGTAGTATAGAATTGGAACAAGAACATATCTTGAGTTCTTTTGAATATTACAAGCAATCTAATGAAATAATTAAAATACTTTCTCAAAATTTCCCTCAAAATAAAGACTACAAAGATTTATTGTCACTAACATATCATGGTTTGGGAGATATTGAATTTCAAAAAAAGAATTCAAGCAGGGCAGTATATTATTACGAGAAAGCAAAAAACATTAATGAAGAATTATTTTCTTTAAACTCAAACATTGTTTCATATACTAAATCGCTTTCTAATTCATACAGTAAGATGGCGAGAGCTTATCTAGATATAAATAAAATAGATAAAGCTCTCGAGTCAATACGAATAAGTCAAGGTTTAAAGGAAAGACTTTACACTGATTATCCAAATAACTATAATTATAAACTGAGTCTGGCTAAAGTTTATAATGTTCGAGGAAATTTAGAAGTTGAGAAAGGAAATTTAAATGAAGCACAATTTTTCTTTGAACAATATAATCTATTGACAAAAGAATTATATGAAGTTCATCCTCAAAAAGCATTAATCAGAAAAGATTTAATAACATCGTTTGAAAACTTAGGTTTTATTAAAGAATCAAAAGGTAACAAATTAGAGGCATTAAATTTCTACAAGAAAGGATATGAATATAGTAGAGAAGATGTTAAAGAGGTAATTAGTCAAAAGATAACTATAAAATACTATTACATAGCTATACAGTTGACAATTTCAAATAAAGATAGAGAAACACTGAATAAGCTTATTTCTGATTTAGAAAAAGAGTATTTCAATTACATAAAATCACCAATGTCTCTTTACATTGAAATTTCTAAGAAACTGAAATCTAATGAAGAATTATATCTGTTATTTTCTGTCATTTACAAAACGAAAGGTAAAAAGAACTATTCCTTACAAAATATAGAGAATATAAGATATAATACAATAGTATATGCCATATTATCAAGTCAATTCAAAGAAGCTGAACAAATTTTAAAGGAAGCGTTAGCCTTGAATATAAACTATCAATATCTACATAGAAATCTACCAGTTACTATTCTAATGCAAGGAAACCGTTTTGAAGAAGCAAAACAGTTATATCTCAAATGGAAGAATAAACCATATCAAGATGCTTTTTTCAAAACATACAAAGGTGCTTTTTTAAGTGATTTTGTCACTTTTGAAAAAACGGGAATCATACCTGATGCAGTTAAGCAAGATGTAGAAAAAATAAAAGCATTGTTAAACGAATAACTTTTCAAAATATGAAAGCAGTAGCAACATTACTTGTATTTTTAGTATGTAATCATACAATTGCCCAAACCATCCAAAAAGGGGAAGTAAAAGAAATAAATTCAGGTGGAAAAGGAATTTCAGGAGTCCAAATAGTATATGAAAACGCATTGGCAACGGACTCTGATGGAAATGGCACTTTTACACTGTCTTTTAAAGATGAATTAAAAGCAGGTGATGATATTTACTTACAAAGTATCTCAAAAAAGGGATATGAATTGGTTAATAGAACTCAACTTCAAATTTTAAAACTTTCAAGCACAGATTCTTTTCCTGAAAAAATACTCATGGCAAAACATGGAGTTATTGATAGTTTACGTGCAGTTTGGAGCGGTGCATCTATAAATGTTCTGACTCAAAGTTACAGGCGAAAAAATAGAAGACTTGAAGATGCATTGAAGAACGAGAAAATTTCTAAAAAAGAATTAGAACAAGCGAAAGCAAAAATGTTTGAAGAGTATCTACAACAACAAAAACAAATTAAAATAATGGCAGATCGTTTTGCCAGAATAAATTTTGATGATGTTAATCTTATTTATAAAAAAGCATTACTGTTATTTAAAAATGGGCAGATTGATGAATGTTTAAAATTGTTGGAAAAGATAGATGTTCTAGGTAAAATACGTTTTGGGTTTTCTGAATTGGAAAGGGTAGAAGAAAGTATTGATGATCTTTTTGATATGAAGCGATTTCATGCAGATTTATACCTCTTGGAATCTAAAAAAGAAAAAGCTTTTAAAGTAATTGACAGTGTCTATCAAATTGATTCAACAAATATAAAAATTCAAAGCTTTGTAGCAAATTTCTATTACGAACAACACTGTTATAATGATGTCATAAAACTTTACTTTAAGATTATTAAAAATGATTATGCTACTAAAATTCAACAAGTAGAAGGATATAAGCAATTAGGGGAAATATATACCAATTTAGGAAACCCAAGTAAAGCATTAGAGTATTTTAATGAATCTCATAATATGATAATTAACTCATATGAAGATAATAATAATCCTTTTAAAAAAGACTTATTGGCTACCTCCTATGAAAGTCTAGGAAGAATCTATGCTTCACTTGGAGATAGTAAAAAGGCTTTATCTTTTTATCAAAAATATAACACTATTGCAAAAGAACTTTATGAAGTTTATCCAAGAAATAAAGAATTTAAATATCATGTAGCTCATTCTTCTATGAGACTAGGGAGTACGTACTATTTACTTGGTAATTTTGATATAGCAACGAAGAACTATGAAAGCTACCAAATGCTTATGTTGGAACTTTCTAATGAATATCCTAATGATCATTTTTTAAGATACGTTCTTGCAATATCTTATTATGAGCAAGCTAATATTTATATTTCTTTGAATGACTATAATAAAGTCTTAGCATTGTACAAGAAATTTTATAATATAAATAAAAGCATTTCAGATAGTAACCCGAAAAATATATTGTACGAATGGGGAGTATCTACTTCCTTATCTTGTCTAGGTAGAAGTTACAGATACGTTAAAAATTATAATGAGTCTTTAAAATACTTAAAATTATCACTAGAAATATCAAAAAGGCTCTATGAATCCTATCCTAATTATAAGAAATCTAAAAGTGATTTAATATCCTCATATGTGGAATTAAGTCAAACGTATACATCACTTAAGGACTATTCAAAATCATTAGAATTAGCTAAAAAATCACATCTTTTAAGTAAAGAACTTTATTATAAAGATACAAATGGTGTGATTGAAAAATATAACTATGCTTTTTCATGTAGAAATATAGGAGAAGTGTATTCTTTTTTAAAAGTATATAATAAGTCTTTAGATTATTATCTAGAATATAATGAATTGACAAAAGAACTCTATGAAAATAACCCGAAAGATATTAGATTTAGATTTGTCTTTTCAACTTCTTATGGTAAATTAGGAGATATTTATATGCTATTGAAAGATTATAAATCAGCTTTAAAAAATTATAAGACATATAATAGATTAGCACTAGAACTTCACGAATCTCATCTTCATAATGCTCAGTTTAAATACAATGTTACTGTATCTTATCTTGAGCTATCACAAATCTATAAGTATATTGGAAACTTAAAAGAACACTTTAAGTATTATCAACTATTTTTGAAATCAAAAAAATGAAGCATAAATATTTAAAACAAATTTCATAACATACCTACTTGTAATATTAAATACGGATTCCCGTAAAACATATCCTTCTTTATTAGTTACTTTCCCAAATTATAAAATTAATAAAAATTCACGTTTTGTTTTAAACGTAAATTTCTGTATTTTGAAGTTTAATTTCTTACAATAATTCTTCTCCTTAATAGCTTGAGAGATTAAATTTTAAATGTATGTAAATCAATAATTCAGTTGTTGATTTTTGATACTATGATAAAAAAATAATTCATAATTTTTGGAAAATAAGCATTCACATATATTCAATTTTATAGATGAAATTTCAAAACCTGAAACCTATAAACAACTATATCCTGATGAAAGAGAAGGAATTGTAATTGCACATTTGTATCAACGTGTAAAATTAGGAAAGTATGAAAATGATGCTTTTGGCGCTGATGAGATTCATAATATTTTTGAATCTACCATGACAGAAGCAGATAAAAGACTTGTGTATGTAAAAGAACGAATAAATAAACTTCAAAAGTATTTTTTAAAATATGATGAAGAAATACAATTATACTCTTTCCAAGAATACGGACTTGAATTTTGTAGAATCGCAGAAGAAACGTTACGAGGATCTGTAAAACCTACAAAAATAAAAGTAATATGTTTCGAACTTAAAGAAAGACTTAGGGAATGTCAAGATGATGATGGAAAATTAGAAGAATGGTTTACGATACATTTTGAAAGTTTTCATCCCGAATTAAAACAACAAATAGACTTTTTAGACAGACAAATTGATGAAGCTGTTGAAAAATTACGTAATGATACACTTGCAAAAAAACAATCACCATTAAAGTTACTACAAATAATAAGTAATGATCTTGAGGATATACAGGAAAAGAATGACCAATTACGCGCAGCATTCTCAGAAACATACTCAATAAGTATATTATTGACAGAAATAGATACCGAAAAAGTTACGTTATTAAATCACATCAAAAATACTTCTAGATTTTTTGATACTATACAAAGTAGACTAAGAAATACAAACAGAAGACTTGACAGAATACAACCCAAAATAAAACAACTATTCTTTACGCTAAGTCAGCCTGAGTACAGTGCCAAAATAGATAGATTTATACGATTTCTATTAAAATATTCGGAATTAGAAGGAAAAGGGAATGACAAAGAAATTACATTTCCCAAAGAAATCGAAACGATATTTTCAGCGTATAAGCGCACTAAATATATAGTCATTGATAGAGATAAAGACGTATTTCCAACACAAGCCAAACCTAGAAAAAAATATCATAGAAATCCTAAAATTGAAGCTCAAAACAAAGCTGTATTAGAAAAAGCTTTTAAAAACACAGAAATAATTGACGATTGGATACAACAACTTTTCGCAGAATTACAGCGTAAAAAAGAACTAAATATTTCAGAAGGGTTTTTTAGGGTGCTTGAAGATACGAACAACTTTACTATTGCTACGAAAGTTACTTTTGGAGTTATAGAAAACGCCCATAAAAATAAAAAATACGAAGTTAAAATTGACAATACCAACTTTGTAAAAAATGAAAACATAGCATTATGGAAAACGATCATATACCAGAACTAAAATATCTTGACTTCTTAAAAAGTGAAGATGCTGTCACATACTTTGGGCAGTTAGATTACTTATTAAAAGATGGTGTCCATTTTCAAGATTATGGAAATCAAATACCGTATTATCGTTTTTTGAAGAAATATAAAGATTCTCTAAACTCATATTACGAACGTTTTTTTGGAATCAGTTTAAAAGAAGAAAATGAGCAATCAGATTCCTATTTCTTTCTAGATTTCAATACTTCAAGTAGAGGAAATATACCGCAAGCATTTAGAGAGAATCTCAAAAACGAATATATCATTATTGGATTGATAATGTATAAAATACTCTTTTTGGAAGGCAATGTGGAACTTGTTTCAATTCAAAAATTAAAAGAAACAATCAGAAATGATTACCAAGAATTTAAGCCAGGTTTACGGAAACTCATCGCACAATCTACTGTTGAAAAAGATAATTTTGATGATGATGAAGCTATCGACAATAGTGTTAACAGAGCTTTAAAACAATTCAGGAAGTTAGCTTGGTTAGATTACAAAGGAGACATATTTGAGCCTAGAGCTTCTTTTCATAGAATTATATCTATATACGAAGATGTTATACCGAGAATTGATAAAATAATTGAAAGCTATACATGAAGGAATATCCACGCATACAAAGTTTAGGAGCTATAAATATCATACATCATCAAGAATTTGATTATGAATTTCACCCATTTAGAACCGATTTTACAGGAGAAAGTGGTGTTGGTAAAAGTATTATAACAGATTTAATTCAATTAATTCTAATTGGTTCTACATACTACCAATCGTCAACGAAAGGAAGTGGTGATAGACCTTATAATACACTCATTATAGAAACTCCCGATAAAGGCGATTACGGATATGCGTATTTGAATGTTGAGGTAGCAAAAGAAAAATTTCTTCTTGTGGGAAGCTACATAGAACGAAGATCAAAAAAGACACAATCTTTTATAGTACAAAGAAATCTTGATTTTGAACAAGAAAACTTTTTACCATTTGATAAGCCACTAAAAGTAGAAGATTTTGAAAAGGATAACAAATGGATGACGTTGCAAGAGTTTGACAGACATACCAATACATCAAACAATTTGGGTTGTAAAATATATAATGTATTCAAAGACTTTCACGAAGCATTACATAAAAACAAAATACTTCCGATAGATGTTTTTACAAATAAAAGTGATTTAGTGGACTATGCTAAAATCTTACAGGCATTTGCTCGTAGAGATATCAATGTAAAAAGTGACGTAAATTTACAAGAGTTTCTTCATGGAAAAACAGCAGGAGCTATGTTTTACGATGAGTTTCAAGAAGCTGTAAAAAAAATGGAAGATTCAATTGTAGAGCATCGGAAAAATCATCAAGAAGTTTTAGATATAAAAAAGAAAAATAAGTTATTAAAAGAATTACGAAAGCTAAAAGTTACTAAGGACAATACATTCGTAAAATATAATAATTTAAAATATCATTTTGAGTATCATAAACTAAAACAAATCAATGACGATATAAAAAAACTCATACATAATTACTATGCAGCGGTAGCAACAATAAAAGCACTTTGTACTTTAAAAAGTAAGACATTACAAGAATGTGACACAAAACTCATAAAGCTTATTTTAGAAGAAGAGGAATTAAAAGAAGAGAAAGATACACTACAAACAACAGTAAATTTCTTCCGTCTTGTAGATTCTGTATTCGAAAAAGGCTTTTACAACAAAGTTGAAGAATTAAAAGTATTCTATAAACGATACAAAGAAAATGAAGTTCAAATAAATAGATATGCGCAACTCAAAAAGCAATTACAACAGCAAAATTTAGAAGATGATTTCAATGCTTTGGATTGTAATAAAACATTTAAGGAAATAGTTGATTTCTTAGATGAAAAAATTGTTGAGAACGAAGATGCTGTAACAAAATATAAAGAGCTGATAAGTTTTAATGATTATGAAAACCCAAAATCAATGGCATATTGGGTAATCAATCAAAAAAGAGATTTCAACCCACAAGAAGAAAGTACTCTTAGATATTTTTTTGATATTGAAACTGTAAAGCCTGAAAAAATCAGAAAAGACATTAAGTATTTGCCAAATCCTGATGAGCTTCTAAAAGTATTGAAAAAAGAATCTTATAACTTGGAAGAAAACGGTTTTTGGATTGAACTTTCAGGACTTCATATTTTTATAGAAAATATTGAAACACCTATTTTCAAAACATCAAACATAGAAGAGCTTAAAAATATATTTGAATCCAATAATAAAGATTTAAGCATAAAACTCAAAGAAAAAGAAGCTTCATTAAGAACTCATAAAAAGCTACGAGAATTTATTTTAGAAAAACTAACCGAACCTGAAACAGATTTAAAAATATGGTCAAACCGAAATAAATTACAAAAATATACGGAAGCAGAAAAAGAAATATTTCTAAGTTTTGAAAAATTTGATTTTGATAAGGAAGTTGAAAAATACACTCAAAAAGGTCAAATAGTAACAACTTATAAAAAAGCCAAAGAAAAGTATGATAATATAATTCTTGAATTAGGAAAAACGAGAACACTTCAAGAGGAGTTAAATAAATTTGAAATAGTTGAAACTCCTCAAAATGATTCAAAAATTTTAAAAGAAGCAGAAATACAGAATATAGAAGAAAATCAAAGTCCAATTGTATTGGTGAAAAAAGTCTCATCAATACAAGATTTTATAAATCCACATAATATTATAGTTGAAAACTTAAATGTAGAAGAAAATCTCGACGAGTTAGTGAAAAATAGAGATACAAGAACTATTGAATTGGAAACCTTAAAATTAAAATATTCGTATGTCTTACATATTGATCTAGAAAAACGGCAAAGCGAAGAAGAATATCGAACAGCTAAAGAAAATTTTAACACAGCCAATGATGCTTATTGGACTGAACTCAAAGCAATATTAATTTCATACAATTTAAGTGATAAAGAAGCGCAAACTAAAGGAGAACACTCTTTTATACAATTGGCAAAACTTTTATTTCCTTCGGAAGTTTTCAAGAATGTTTTATTCGAAGATGATCAAATCTTGAACGGAATTGAAAAATATTTAGAAAAAATAATAAATATTAATGCGACATTAAATAAAAACAAATTGCTTGCGATAAAAGATATTTTAGATAAGTTAAAAACAGAAGTAAGGAATCAACTTGAAACGAATAAAGCGATTAAGCGTTTTTTTAAAGAAGATTACGCCAAAATTACTGGAGATAGCAATGCATCTTTAGTCATAAAGCAAAGCAGTACAGTTTCGTTAAATTGGATAGCTGAATATCTGAAAAAGCTTGCCAAAGTTGATATAGGGCTATTTGATTATCAAGACAGTTTGAACGCTAAAAATAAAGAATTACCATCTTTAAAAGACAAACTTTTGTTTGCGTATCAAGAATTTAGCAAAACCCCAGAGCCAAATATTACGGTAAGAAGATTATTAAGTCCATTTTCATATTACGATTTGGAATATAGTATTGAAACCAAAAGTGGAAAGCGAAATTCGGGTAGCACTGGTCAAACATATACTTCTATAGCGTTATTATGTATAGCAAAACTTTCACTAAAAAATAATAATTACAATACTACCAAACAGATCCCTGGATTACGCTTTATGGCAATAGATGAAGCGGAAGGAATTGGTTCCAATTTTGATATGTTGAGCAAAATAGCGAAACGTTTTGATTATCAAATCATTTCACTTTCCATAAATCCAAACAAACTAAAAAAGGAAAATCAATATATCTACAGACTTACCAAAATTGAAGAAGAAGAAAGAGCAAATCATCACCCATCCGTAATATTTAGTTAAGCTATGAGAGAAGAACTAACGTGGCGAGAATTAGAAGGTTTACATCGCTTGTACAAAGGAAAAAGCATACGCTTGAAGCTGATGAATAATGTATATATAAAGAGAGTTTTATATGAAATAGAAAGAATCATTGATTTCAAAAACGGCAATGTTAATATCATAGAAAAACAAGAAGGTTTTGATAAATTCTTTGAAGAAAAATTACTATGTCACTATCAATATTATGCAGATTTTTTTGAAGCGGTTGGTATTGAAATCTCTGCCAAGCGAAAATATTCTGAATATGTATTGAAATCTCTAATGCTTATTCATAAAAACAAAGAAGAATTAAAAAATACGTTGTCAACACCGCACATGTTTTCAAGTAATTTCTTTGAAGAAAAAGATTCTAAATTTTTGGATGATAATAAACAGCTACGAAAAGATATCTTAACAATTCTAGGTGTTGAAGAATTTCCGATGCAATCTCCAAAAACACAACAATGGCGTTTGGTAGTAGATTGTAAAGATCCAAAATATATTTTACTCTGTGAAAACATTGACTTCTTAAAAGATCCATGGCTTTTCAGAGAAAATAATATTGAATTATGGTATTTAGGAGGGAACAATACTAAAAAGCTAGAAGAACTTCCATCAGAAAAAATAAAATATCCAATCTATTACGTATGCGATTGGGATTATCACGGATTAGAAATTTACACACGAATTAAAAAGATAGTAGCTGAAAAAGAAAAACAAATAAAATTGTTACTTCCGAGCAATCCAATGTTGAAACCAATAAACTCGGGTAAACATCACAGCAAATGGAGAAAAGAAGATTTTTCAAATTTAAACAATACATGTTTTTCTAAAGAAGCACAAGATTTAATAAAAATACTAATTGACAAAAATAAATGGATAGAAGAGCAGACTATCAAACCAATTGAGTTGATATTAAATCAAATTGATTAAAACAAAACAAAATTATGAGTGGATTTAGATTATTAGCAATCATACCATTAAAAGGTTGTAGCACTGACTATCGAAAGAATTTGGAAATAGGGGAAAAGTATAAATTTTATGATGCCTATGATATAGAATTAAATGAAGATAAATCTTCTATTATGAAAGTCATCCCAAATATAAACTATGATTTACCTAAAAATTTCATTCATCTCAACAATGGTATAGAAGTAAATATTTCTGCAATAGTTGGTAAAAATGGAAGTGGCAAAAGCACTTTTTTTGAATTGTTATATCTTTTTATTTACTTAATAAGCATTAACAAAAAAGTAAATAAAGAAGTTGTAATAGATAAAAGATCTAAGGATTTAATTTTCGAAAGATATAATATAGTTAAAGATATTTTTAAGTCACAAAATAAGTTTAGTGATCCTAATTCAAATAAAAAGAAGCGCTTTGAAATATTATCCTTAATTAATAAATATAACCTTAATATTAATTATTATTCAATAAAAAATCTTGAAGACTTAATTGGTACAATAAAAAAAGAATTAACTGATTTATTTTCTCAGCGAGCATACATAATTAATAAAGAAAAAAGCAAAGAAAATGAAATAAAAGAAAATTTAGCGTTGTCGATAATTTTTGAGGCTGATAATCAAGTTTTTGAAATATGTTATGTTAATCAAGAATTTGGATATGCTTGTTTTAAGAACGGTTCTAGAAATACATTAGAATTTGAAAAAGACTTCTCCTTAGAAAAATTCTTTTACAACATAAGTTTAAATTATTCGCATCACAGTCTAAATTCAAAAATATCAGGTACTTGGATAACCAAGCTCTTTCATAAAAACGATGGGTATATAACTCCTGTGGTTATCAATCCAATGCGAAAAGATGGCAACTTCGATATCAATCGTGAAATTGATTTGAATAAAGAACGCCTAATGATTAATGTTGTGTATTCAATGATTCGGAATAATGAGACTAAACTTTTAAACAAATACACGATTACTGGTTTTATTTTTACACCTAAAGGTAACAATGACATTTCTTCTATTGAAAAGTATACTGAAAACATTAGTATAGAATCAAAAAGCCTATTAAGAAAAAAACTCCAAACTGATAAAATTGAAAATTTCAATAATTATAGGGATTATGCATTGACTTATATTAATAATAAAATTCCTAAAATCAAACGTAATTACAAATCAATAATTTTCAAAGATGAACCTGAATCGGACGAAGTATTTCAAAAATTTCTTGGAGATGATACTTCTCATATCACAAAAAAACTTAGACAAACGCTTAAGTTTCTAGAAATGACTAATACTGATGAAGGTCGAAAGTACTGGGAAGTTCCTAATAAAACCGTTGAAAAAGACATATTAAAAGAAAACTTTATAGCTTGGCTAAAATTATATGAAAATGATATTGAAGGTTTAACACCTTTAAAATTAATCGAAATTGCGCACCCTGGTTTTTTTAATATAGATTTTCAATTAGAAACGGAATTAGGAGAAAAAGTTACGTTCGGAAAATTAAGCTCTGGAGAACAACAAATGATCTACAATGAAAATACGATTCTGTACCACTTATTTAATTTACAATCTGTCTTTAATGCAAAAGAAAGTAGAGTAAAATATCAAAATATAAACATAATTTTGGATGAAGTAGAGCTATACTATCATCCGGAAATGCAACAAAAACTTTTGAACAACTTAATCAATTCATTTGAAACTGTGAAGAGAAAGAATGAAGAAGGAATTAAAGCTGTTAATATTGTTTTATGTACCCATTCTCCTTTTATTCTATCAGACATTCCTGCAGACAATATTTTAAGGCTTCAAGAAGGAAAAATTTACATAGGAAAAGATAAAGTCAAATCATTTGGTGCAAATATTCATGATATTTTAAATAATGACTTTTTCCTCTCCAATGGCTCTATGGGAAATTTTGCCAAAGAAAAAATTGACGAAGTTATTGGTTGGTTATATTACAAAAGACTTGAAAATGAGATCAATGTTTTAAATGATGAAATAGAATTTTTGAAAGAGCAAGAGAAAGAAGTCAATAAATTGAAATATAAAATATTAGAAGATAAGGAGAAAGAATTAGAAAAGTTAAAAAATATTGTAGAACTAAAACAGAATTATTGCAAATCACTAATTCAAATAATTGACGAACCATTACTGAAGAATACATTAAATGAAATGTTTCATACAGTCTATACTGAAACTAAAGATGAAAAATTAGAAGAAGTGAAAGCTTTTGCTAGAAGAATAGGTAGAGGTGATATTGCTGATCAGTTAAATAATTTTGACGAAAAACCATGATATATTTAGGAGAACAAAAAGACGCTTTGGAGGCATACAGTAAAGAAGCAATCTGTTGGCTAGGAATAAAAATAAAAGGTCGAAAAACAAGATCTAAACCATCAGGATATAGATGTGAAGATTCGAAATGTGTTCTATGTAATAGTAAAGCAGTAATAAGAAGAAGTGTTAATCAAGATTACAGAGATTTATTTGATACTAATTTAATTAGAGAACTAATAGTATCAAAGCCAGAATGGCTGAATGAAATTAATAATCAATTAAAGCAACGATACAATGACTTAGGATATACAGAAGAAGAGTTTAATATCGAGGGTGAAAAAATATTTGTTGATTCAGGTTATACAGATTGGCTTTTACCTAATAAATTCAATTATAAATTAGCTAAACTATTAAACAAGCATACCTGCACATATTGTAATAGAGAATATATTTTTGTTTACAAAAAAGATAAAGGAAAAGGATTAGTTCCACAATTTGATCATTGGTTTCCCAAAACGCACTATCCATTGTTAGCATTATCTTTTTACAATTTAATTCCTTCTTGTGCTACATGTAATGCTATAAAATCTAGTGTTGAGTTTAATACGGATGATCATTTGCATCCGTATGTAGATAAGGATATTTCAAATTCCTATAAGTTTGATTATATCTTTAGAGAAGCTCATGTACCTGAAATATTTTTAAGAAATAACACCTTATCAGGAAATAAAGGGAAAGCTACTTTTGATGCATTAAATCTTCCATTTATCTACCAAGGACATTCAAGCAAAGAATTAAAAGATTTATACGATTTGCGATTCAAATATTCTGATAATTATTTGAAAAGCTTACTTGAAAATACATTTGATAATCATTTATCATTAAGCGATAATGAAAAATATCGATTGATTTTTGGAATTGAATTAGATGCCAAAGACTATCACAAACGCATCATGAGTAAATTTAAAAGTGATATCATAGAAAAATTATTAAGCATTGATTAAAGCGAATCCAATTCTAAATTATCAAAGATTAACTACATTATATAATTCATATAGAGAATTGAGGAAAACCGTAATTTATTCAAGTGCGAATCATGTATTTTAATCCATTAATTTGGTTTTAGCACATGGAGATAACAGAAAAATTACTGATTGAATTACAAAATAGACTCAAAGTAGGAAGCCGAAGAGGTGTTCATTTGAATGCCATTCCAGCAAGATCACGTTATAAGTTTGATATTACTAGACTTTCTCATATTGATGAAAATCTTCCTATAAACTTCA
Source organism: Kordia sp. (assembly GCF_965283645.1). GTDB lineage: Bacteria > Bacteroidota > Bacteroidia > Flavobacteriales > Flavobacteriaceae > Kordia. The sequence continues at coordinate 4,585,330 of NZ_CBDIPG010000001.1, forward strand.
TCAATGCTCTTCTTGAAGATCAACCTTTGAAATTCAAAATTAGTTGGAAAGATAATGTTCCCGATCTAAATTTACTTTTTGAAGAAGATCAGACACAACTTGTTAAAATCACAAAATCTTTCGAGAATCTAATCAATCAAACTGCTGCAATCGAGTCTGAAAAAGGAATCAATACATTTGGTTTCGGATATCCTATTTTAGCAAGACGCGATCAAGCAGATAACAAATTAACAGTTGCTCCGATACTTATTTGGTCTTTACGAATCAAACCTACAAAGGAGTTTAATACGTGGGAAATTGTAAGATCAGAAGATGATCCCATATACATCAATGAAGTACTCATAAATCACATTCAAAATGATTCTAAAATTGAAATAGATCAACTCTCATCCGATTTTTTAGATGATGGATTGATAGACAAAGAAGAACTATTAGACATCTGTACAAAACTAATCAAAACCTTGAATAGTACTACAGATGACAATCTTCGAGAAATATTTCAAAAGAAAATGGAAGTCGTAAAACCCATTCCTGATAAAAAACATTACGAAAAACTACCATTAACTTCCAACAATGCATTTATAGATTTTGGTGGTTTATTCTCAATCTTTGAAGTACAAAAACAAAACATCATTCAAGACTATGGTAATCTTCTTCAACTAGAAGGAATGACAATTAATCTTGATGAAATGGAATCACATAGCTTTCAACCGATTTCTTCCGTAGAAACTGATCCTTCTCAGCAAGGAATTTTGCACGCTTTGGAGAACACTAGAAATATTCTTATTCAAGGTCCACCAGGAACAGGGAAAAGTCAGTCACTTACGGCTATTTTAGTGAACGCGTTAGAAAACAAGAAGAAAACAATTGTAGTCTGCGAGAAAAAAACAGCATTAGAAGTATTACACAAACAACTATGTGAAAAAGGACTCACATATCAATGCACGTTGATTAAAGACATTGTGAGAGATCGTAAAGTTGTTGTAAACTCGGTTCGAGATCGTGTTGATAACTCAATGTATCGAAGTTATCGTTATAATCATTCAAAAGAAACTCTAGATACGATCATAAACAAATCAAAATCTTTAATTGAAAGTGTAAATAAAAAACATAGAAAACTAGATCAAAAGCTCGTAGGGAAAAGGAATTGGACAACTATAGTTGGAGAATTATTAACTGAATTAAGAGATAATAAGGAAGACCATTCAGTTGAACTTGAAAAAGGACTCTTTACGTATGACGCAGATGAATTATCAAATCTATTAGAGATAATTAGAAACGCTCAGAATCTTTATACAAATTATAAACCAAATAAGAATTTATCTTTTTTGAATCCTGAAAAACTCACAGGAGACAATCCATATAAAATTGAACAAGATATCAAAGATGCTTTTATAAAATATAAAGGCAGTTTTGACGCTATCAAACAGGATATAATTAAATATCAAGATGAATATGTAGAAATACGAAAAAAAGAAGTTTCCGATCAATTAGAATATATAAAAAATGAAATACAAACTTTTGAAAAGAAGTACGAAGAACTCCAGAAATACCTCAGTTATTTAAAATTAGAATATGTAAAAGCGAGAAAAGCTGATTTAGATAAAGAGCTTCTCGGCGTAGAAGATCATATAAAAATTGTCGAAACACTGTATCAACAATATTCAACAAATGTTTCTTTTTTAGATGGAAAGAACTTAAACTCCTTCTCTTTTAAGTTTTCTTCCATCTTTTCAAAAGAAAAAAAGCAACTAAAAAAGGATATTGGAATTGTAGAATCGAGATTATCTCAAGTAGAATCTTTTCTGTATCAGTGTGACACTATTTTTAATGTTGATTTTGGAACGTCTCTAGAAGAAAAGAAAAAGAGATTTTATACGTTTTTGAAAGATATTGAACAACTCAAACTAAATTGTAAAGAAAAAGTTGAAAAAGAATTTGACGAATTTAAAAACGATACTTTTTTAGTACAGGAAATAGGAAAACAGAACTTTTTAATTACCATAAAAGCACTTCAATCTAGTAGATCGGAACATCTAAAATCCTTCGGAGAACGATCAAGTGATGTATTGAATGAATTTAATAAGTCTCTCCGGAATAAAATTAACGAGATTTCAGCATTCCTAAAAAACGCTGACGATTTACAAGGAATAGCTTTTTCTGGAACATTGGGGGAATTAAATAATCAAATAAAGAACCTATCCAAATCGATAGAAGAACAAGAAAATAATCTTCAAGTAAAAATAGCAGACGAACTAGAGAAATTAGATGTATTCTCTACTGTAGAAACTATATACAAAACGAATAACTTTAAAAAGCTACTAGAAGATTTTGAAAAATTAAACGCAAGTATTGTTAATGAAAAATGGCTGAAAAGTAAATTTCAATATAAAACGCAGCACCAATACATCAATGCTTACGAAGAAATTTTAGAAAAATACAACACGTATTTTGAGAACAATACAGACTTGTTTTCTGCTGAATTCAAATGGTTTCAATACTTCAATTCATTATCAGAAAAAGAAAAAATAATACTGCAAAAATTAAAAGTTAAGCAAGATTGGCGGAAGACTTTTTTAATCTTTTATTTAAATGCGATTCTCTCCGATTCAGCTTCAATTGATCTACCTACGGACGATAATGATTTAATAGAATTAAACAACTCATTATCAGAATTAGAAAGTGAACAAATTAAATTCATTAACGAATATTGGTATTCAAAACAAATTGATGCTACTAGAGGTTTTAATAACACACATATTAATCTTGCTGTTGAAAATCTCTATAACAAACGTTCAGGAAAACGACACAAACGACTTTCGCTACGACAAATTGTAAAATCTGATTTAGATTTATTTACTACGTTTTTTCCTGTAATACTGACAACTCCAGATGTATGTAGTAATTTATTCAAAGGTAAAAATCAATATTTTGACATTGTAATGTTTGATGAAGCGAGTCAATTAAAATTGGAAGATAATTTACCTGCGATGTTAAAAGGAAAGCAAATCATAATAGCTGGTGATGAACACCAAATGCCACCATCGAACTATTTTAGCAAAACATTTGATAGTGAAATAGATGATGAAGATTTTGAAGATGAAAATGAAATAAGGGTTGATCGTGACAATATGTTACTTTCTTGCGAATCATTGCTCGATTTTGCTTCTGAGCTTAACTTTGATAAAAAACATCTTGACTTTCATTATCGTTCTCGACATCCATACTTAATAGATTTCTCAAATCACGCTTTTTACAATCAACGATTAAAACCATTACCAAACGAATTCGAGTATGTTCCGATTAGTTACGTTCCAGTAAATGGAACATATTTCGAGAGCGCAAATATTGCAGAAGTAGATACAATTCTATCTATTCTAGATAAAAATATTTCAAGATATCCTAATGGAGAATATCCATCTGTGGGAATCGCAACTTTCAATATTCATCAACGGAATCTAATCATAAGTAAGATCAACGAACGACGAAAACTAGATCATTTTTATGAGTTCAATCAGAAAATACTAGAATTAGAGGAAAATGGACTTTTTGTAAAAAACCTTGAAAATATTCAAGGAGACGAGCGCGATGTCATCATTCTTTCTACAACGTATGGTTTTACAGAAGAAGGTAAGTTTGCACACCGATTCGGAGCTATCAATCACCAAAAAGGATACAAACTTCTCAATGTAATCATTACGAGAGCTAAATATAAAATATATGTATGTTCTTCCATTCCTGAAAAAGATTTCTTGGGTTACAAGGAATATCTAACAGCAGAAGGTGCAAATAATAGAAGAGCCGTTTTCTTTGCATATTTAGCATATGCAAAAGCTGTAAGCGATCAAAATGATGAAGCTCGACTCGCTATTCTAAATGCACTTTCTGAGAATTCTAATAAAGGATCAAATTCGGCATATACAATACATGAAGGTTTAGAATCTCCATTTGAAGAAGAAGTATATAATGCCTTATTGGATCATTTTGATGAAAAAAACATCATTCCACAACTTCAATTTGCAGGATTTAGAATAGATATGGTGTACGATACAGGAAGTCCAGGGTTGCCAAAAATAGCAATAGAATGTGATGGCGCTTCATACCATTCGAGTCAAGAAGCATATTTACATGATAGGCATCGACAAAAGATACTAGAAAATCATGGTTTTGTGTTTCATAGAATTTGGAGTACAAATTGGTGGCGTAATTCTAAGAAAGAAACAGAACTACTTGTTCAGTTTATCAAAAATATTGAAAATAGTGATCCGACATTATTTGAAGATAAATCGGAGACAAAATATGCCTTTACAAATGATGTTGAAGTGATTGGTGCTGTAATTCAAAATGACTTATTGGAATCAGAAGCTGAAATATCAGATGTTATAGATGCAGTAAGTGAACCAAAAGAAAAACAAGTCAAACTATTTCAAGAAGTTATTAAAATAAACAGTAAAGTGAAGATTAAATATCTCAACAATGATAAAGATATTAAAGTACATATAGTCGATGAAGAAATAACAGCACCACAAAAATCAAAAAGAATTCAAAAAATAAATTGTAAATCAACACTGGGTGTTGCTTTAATTGGAGAGACTATCGGAAAACGAGTTAAAGTTGGTAAAATGGATAATTACGTTGAGGTATTGGAAATAAAAAATTAGTAAAATGAAAAATAAAAGTCAAAAAGAACTCGATGTTATAACATCAAAAGCGAGAGCAGATAAAGCTATAAATACGTTAAAAGGCATATTAATTGGTATAAACTCAGATGGCGAAGTGAATGAAAACGAAATCAATGAACTTCAAAATTGGGCAACTACGCATAAGGACTTAATTGACAGAAACCCTTTTAAAGAGTTTATGACAATAATCCAAGAAACTGTAACAAATAATATACCTGCTACAGAAACTATTGATGACTTATACTGGCTATGTCAAAAATATGAGAATGATAATTTTTATTACAATACAGTAACTTCAGATTTACAAATACTTCAAGGAATTTGTCACGGAATTCTGACTGATGGTATCATAAAAGAAAAGGAAGTTTATGAGTTAGAATCTTGGTTAGAAGAAAATACACATCTTAGTACCTACTATCCTTATGATGAAATTAGAAGCTTACTATTATCAATTCTATCTGATGGTATAATAGAAGAAGAAGAATTACTAATTTTGAAAGCGTATCTAAATCAATTTGTCAATATAGAAAATAAGAAGATTGAAAGAAAAATTGATAGTGAAACTCAAGATGTACATATAAATAGTTATTGTACGAGTGATCCTAACATTCAGATGGATGGAAAAACTTTTTGTATCACGGGAATATTAAAAAGTGGAAGCCGATCAACCTTAGAAAATGAAATTAGTGATTTAGGAGGTATTCCAACAAAAACACTCACGAAAAAAACTGACTATTTAATTGTTGGAGACAATGGGAATTCTGCTTGGGCATTTGCTTGTTATGGTAGAAAAGTAGAAAAAGCTTTAGACTTGCGCAAAAGCGGTCATACAATTTCACTAATACACGAATTTGATTTTATTGATGTGCTTGAAGAACTAAAATCGTAAACTATTAGACTTAATGAAAGTAGATGCTACTCAATTTCAAATACCTCAACTAGAATGGGAATGTATTGATTTTCCCTTAACTCTTACTAAGTTAGAATTTGAAAAAAGTAATTGGGGTTTTACTAAAGATGCGACTATCTCTATTTGGCGAGATGATAGATTAAAATTAAGGGCTAGAATTAGTGGAATTATAACAACTGTAAAAGAAATAGATCAAGATAATTTTATAGGGCAAGGAAATATTATTGAAGGACAAAAAATTACAGGACGTGACGCTAACAATAATTTAGTGACAATGAATGAATCTTTTATCGGACATACATTATTCGAAGATTTTTTTCAAGATGGAAAAATTGTGTCTAAAGTTAAAGCAGAAATTACATTAGATTTTATTAAAATAGTTTATGATGATAAAATAAATGAATCTGCTAATACAATTAAGCTTGAGTGGTTTGTATGTAAAAGTATTTTAGCAAGATTTTATAATAGTACAACACGATATTCAAAAAAGAGTAAGAAAAGAATTCGTGCAGGAGTTGATCCTGAAGACAATGACTATAATCATTTAAAAGGAAGTAATACTTCTAGAGATTTTTGTAAGGTGCAATTAGAAAAATTAGAATTTTTAGTAGCTAAAGTGCCTGAGAATTTTATTCCAAGTGATATATCTGGATTATGTTTTGAGTTTCGTGAAATTCCAAAAGAAGAAAATTATGAGGATATTAGTGGAGCTTTGAGTTTTATCAGTTTTTTATTAGGAAACAAAATAAAAAAGATAGGATATAGTATCGTTAATGATACCAAATTGGTTGAGAGTTTTGCATATTCTATAGATGAATATCCAGAAGATAATACAATGCCGTCGATAAAATTTAATTATCAATACGATTGGGGAAATTTTGCATATTTATTAAATACTTACTTACCAAAGTTCTTAGATATAAATAACGAACTCTTTTTAGATAAAGCAATTGCGAAATCCTTCATTGCTAACAATCTTCCAATTGGAACAAATTTACCAATTTTAGCAAGTGCTCTAGAAACTATAATATCTAAATACTTTCAATCAAAAAATATCAAAACCTTTGAGTATATATCAGAGAAAGAATATTTAGCCATTATAGCTAGTGATTTAGAATCAATTGCAGGTAAGCTTAAACACGTCAAAGGGCATGAAATAATGCTGCGAAAAATTAGTGGAGTTTTTAGAAAAAGTGCAAATGAAAAAACAACACAGTTCTTTAAATTAATTGATCTTAATGTAGGTGAGCAAGAACTAAAAGCAATTAATTTAAGGAATAAAATGGCACATGGTAGTTCGGATTATTCCAAAAAGTCAAAAGTTTATAAAGATTTAATAGCTTCAAGAGTCTATGAAGTATTGTTCAATCGAGTAGTTTTAAAACTCTTAAATTATCAAGGGTATTATATAGATTATAGTTTGAAAGGAACTCCATTAAAGCATCTTGATTTGCCTTCTGGTACTAACACTTAAAATAGTTCCACAAAATTTCTAATATTTTTTAATGAAAACTTTATCACTTTTATCAAACTATTATAAAAAAAATATAAAAGTTTACTTCAATATTTTGTGCTATTACAACATAAATTTTTGGGAAACTTGATGAGAATTTCATTCTTATTGAATAAGAATAATTTTTTTATTTTGATCGGGTAATGATCATAAAATATTCTTTATCGAGTTTATGCTTTAAACTAATTTAACAAATATTATGCTACTTTTAAAGTAAACAAAAATCTATAAACTTTATTTCTATGGATAATAAATATACGTTTTTAACGTAATAATATTATGGTTATATTGTAAATCTTACCTTTTTATAAAACATATTAATTGTTTTTAATAAACTTATTTTATATTCGTGTCAGAAAATATGTAAATGGTGTAGTTGAGTAGTATTTCCAACATTTAGTGAATTTTCAATATTTAAACTAATTAATATGAATGCTTATAATGTGGTATCAATCTATATCAAATTGAAAATTAGAGAAATAACATATTGTATCTCGATAATTACAAATACTAGTCAGTAATTAAAGTGATATAATTATTGATTGCAATCAATGAAGCGGAAACCGAAAAGCTATTAATAGAGTAGGTACAACAAAAATAATTTTTTAAATTATGAAAAGAATACGTGAATTTGAAAAGGAAAATCATCAACTAGATAATAATACGCTATCTAAAATTCTAGGTGGAGATACAAAATATTCAAGTCGTGATTACAAAGGTACTGACGGCTGTATGCATCATTATACCGATGAATTTCAAGACTGTAATGGTGATGGCGTTTGGAATCAAGGTACAGAACCAGGTAAAGATTGTGAAGAAATAGAATGTTAATTATCAAAAGAAATATTTATGAAAAGTATCAATAATTTTTTAAAAGAAAACAAAGAGATGAACCAAGGAAATTTAGCCAAAGTACTTGGAGGAGGCATTGAGCATTCCTATTGGACAGAAAATGAAACTGTTACATGTATCACACATGTTTATGACACATTTGACGATAAAAATGGGGATAAACATAGAAATCCAGGGGAAAATGGTACAATATGTAAAGATGTTGAATGTTTTGAGTCTTGTCCCGATGTATAAAGCCTCTTGACAAAAAATCATTTTGCACTAAAATTTAGTGCAAAATGATTTGAATTTATAGTAGTATTTAAAAATTAATATCAAATCAATTATTAAATGAATATCAAGCAACTTACTATATTATTTCTGATTGTCATTCTTACATTTTCATGCAAAAATAAGTACGATTTAAGTGTATCTGAAATTGAATTTCTGATAAAAGAGACTGACGAAATGCATGAAATTGATCAAGGAATACGTCACAAACTAATAGATTTGGACGTGTATTATGGTGTAGATCGAAAATCATATGGTTCTTTTTTATCTTTTAAAGACAAAAAAGAAATTCTAGGTAAAGAATATGCAGAATACAGGCGTAAAGGTGATAGTTTAAGAGAGGTCATGCATTCGATTGATGAAGTAAATACACAGAAACTGCTAGCGTTAACTAAACAATATGGCTTTCCTGGTAAAGAACGTTTAGGGACTTATCATGCAAGTGCTTATTTTATTTTTGTACACTCAGCAAGAAAATACTTTGACGAGATCCGTACATTAATAAATCAAGAATATGAAGCCAAACGAATTTCAGAATATGAAAGAGCGTATATTTTTTGGCATTTAGATGGAAGAAACGGTATGATGCCTTCCGTAAATGAAGATGGTTCGGTAAATTATTAATTCTTTATTTTACTTATATGGCAATCATCATTACGGAAAATAAGGACACTACCACAAATAAAGTGATGGATTGGTGTTTAGCAAATAAAACTGATGTTCAAAGAATAAATAGTAACATGCTTACGAAAGTATCTTTTGAACTCAGCAACGAAACTAATTCACTACAATTAGATCAAGATGATATTTCTGCCGACGAAAAGATCTGGAACAGACGTGGAAAAATAAATACATTACCAAAAAAAGAATTGTTAGAAACTCCATTTTATCAATATTTAAAGAAAGAAGAAGACAGTTTTGTTAAATCGCTAGAACTCCATTTAAAAAGTCACAATTCATATACAGGCTCATATCTTCAAGAAGTTGAAAATTATAAAATCACGCATCTTTTACATGCAAAAAAGGTTGGATTAAAAATTCCGAAAACGTTTATCACTAACAGTAAAAAGCAACTTATAGAGTTTTATCAAAAGTACAAGCCAATTATTTCTAAAGATTTACGCTATTCTGTAAATGTAAGCGATGGAAATTCACACTACAGTTCTATTGGAACTTTTGAAGTAACAAAAGTTATGTTAGATAATTTGGGAGATTATTTTGCACCGTGTTTTGCTCAAGAACGAATAGATAAAAAAGTTGAAATTAGAGTATTTATCTTTAAAAAGAAGTTATTCCCAATGGCTATCTTTTCTCAAAAAAATGCCAAAACTAGCGTAGATTATAGAAATTATGATAACGAAAAACCAAATAGAGTTTCACCTTTTCAATTACCTAAAAAAATAGAAAAACAGTTGCTTTATTTTATGAATTTATCAAACTTAGATACAGGCTCTATCGATCTAATTTTAAATCATAGGAATGAATTTGTCTTTTTAGAAGTGAATCCACAAGGGCAGATTGATTGGCTTTCTAAAAATTGCAACTACTACATCGAAAAATATATTGCTAAAGAATTAGCTGATGAAAAATGATACTAAAAAAGTACTTCCACTTACGATTCAAAATGCTTCTATAAGTGAAAAAGTAAACAAAAAAAGTACAGTGCTGATTTCAATTAAAAAATATCAAAGTACACAAAACACAAATGATATATTTTATAGACCAATTTCCAAATTATAAACTTTTATGAACACACTTCCTGTTTTAAAAATGCATAGTAATTGTGTTGTGGTAAAAGGTGCTAACAGAAGTACTATTTATGATTTACAACGTAATGAGGTGAAACTTATTCCTAGTGATTTACAAAATCTCATAGAACAGCATGAAGGAAAAACAATTGAAGAAATAAAGACGCAATACAACGAATCAGATCATGAGGTTGTGGAAGAATATCTTAATTTCTTATTGGAACATGAATATGCTTTTTTTACAGACACACCAGAATTTTATCCCAAACTAAATACTGCGTGGTTTGAATCTTATATAATAACCAACGCAATTATTGACATTAATTCAGATTCAGATTACGACTTTATAAAAGTACTTTCTCAATTAGATGATTTGAATTGTAAACATGTAGAAATTCGTTTTTTTGATACAATAAAACTCAATAAAGTTACTGAGCTATTAGAATTTTTAAACGAAACCGAATCTATAGTATCTTCCATAAATTTTGTAGTTTCTTTTACGGAAGAATTTAGAGTTGAGCAACTAACAGAATTATTCCAAAGACAACCAAGAATTTGCTCTTTCTTAATTTACAATCATGCAAAAGAAAATTTTATTAAGCCGCTACAAGGAAATTATATAAAATATATAAAGTATGTCACAAAAAATATCACATCAGCTTCACATTGTGGTGTGATTTCAACCGAATATTTCTCTCCTAATAGTAAAGCATATACTGAAAGCTTACAGCACAATTCTTGCTTAAACAGAAAAATATCAGTTGATGTAAGCGGCAATATAAAAAACTGCCCTTCAATGTCCGACCATTTTGGCAATATTCAAGAAACAACACTTTCAGAAGCATTGAATAAAAAGGAATTCAAAAAATATTGGAATGTTACCAAAGATCAAATTGATACTTGCAAAGACTGCGAGTTCAGACATATATGTACAGATTGTCGTGCATTCACAGAAAATCCCGAAGACAACTATTCAAAACCTTTGAAATGTGGATACAATCCATATACGAATGAATGGACGGAATGGTCTACGAATCCATTGAAGCAAAAAGCGATCAAATATTATCATCTAAATATGAGTTAGTATTTTCGCACAATACTATTTTCAATAAGAATCTTCAAACCGTAAAAATTGAAAGGTAAAACCATAAATTAATCAAATTGCTTTTTAAGTTAATTATATAGCACTAACTTTTTATTATATTGTAAAACATTTACTGCCGTAGCAGGAATGAACTTTCTGACAGTACCTTTTTTAAATACATTTGATTTATAAGTATGAATCTTTAAATCAAATAAACATGAAAAAAGTAGTATTAGTAGTTTTATTCTTGGTAGGGTTTAATTTAATGAGTTGTGAACCACAGAGTTTAGCAGACCAAGAGTATGAAGAAATCGAATCAACGGATAAAAACAACAACGGAACAGTCGGAAATAGTGGTGGACACGATCCAGACGAAGATTACAATTAGAAAATATTTCTTAATCATTGCCGTAGCTATCGGTGTTGTTGCGGCAATGTCACAACTATTTTTTGATGTAAATAGTGAGGCTGTAATCGAAGTACGAAAAGAACAACGATCTGCACGTAAAGACCGAGATGCCAAAAGAGTTATGGGAATGGATATGTTGAATGATATCTATACAATGAATGTTTTGCCCGATTCTCTTAATAAAAAAGTGGCTGAGTTATTTTCGGAACATCAGATAGCGGAGAAGAAATCAGAAATTTTGTACTCGGAACTCCTAAATTTAAAAAATGCGCAAAAAATTAGAAATTTTCCTAATTATAATTCTTTTGCAGATGCTATTGGAAATCCAATATTAATATTAATCACAGGAATACTGTTTATTCTACTCTATATTCTCAGAAATAGTATTGATTGGAAAAAGATTTCAAAAGCCTTTATTCATTTAGGTTTAATGTATTTATTTGTTGCTTCAGTATATCTAATTTGGGCGTTTTCAAATTCCTTAGAAATTCATAGAGTATACTACATCGTAGGCTTGATTTTTGCAAGTATCTTCGCAACTTTTGGATTAAACAAGCTTACACGATATCTCTTTAATGTAGATTTTCTTGAAAAAGAGAAATATAAAAAAATAATCCGATTATTATTTAGACAATTATTATTCACAATTCCCAAAAAAGGCTACGTGAAAGAAGATAAAATGATTGAATTTACAGATTCTAATAATGAAGTTATCAATAAAGTGGCAAAAGAAATAGATTGATATGAGTAATGAAATACATAAAAATTTAGATAAACTTCTTAATGACGAATTGATTGATAAAGACGTTAAAAAAGTGCATCAAGATATTTCTGCTAAAGTAGAAAAGCAAAAAAGAAAATTATCTAACGAAATCAATAAAAGGAAGAGTTCTAACAATGATGACTTCAATGAGTTACCAAAAGGATTAATTATACAGTTAGGAAATTTTGAAATACAAACATAGTTCAGTTCATATTAACTACTTTTTATTCGCCTTTACAATTATTCCCAATTCTTTTAATTCCTGTAAACGTTTCTCGATTTTCTTCTCGGCAAGGTCTTCCACAAATAATCTGAAATACTCGGAATTACTCAAATAAAAATCTTTATTTCTTACGATACTATCAATAATCATCAAACGAATCGTATCCGACTTTTCTAAATATACTTCTTGGTTTTCAACAAAATGAGTAATCAACTCATTCAATTCAAATCTCACACCTTGTTTTTCAATATAATAATCAGCTTCTTCTTTTAAATAAATATCGCCTGTTCCATCATGCAACCATTCTCTTGAAACATTATAATCAGCACAAAGAAAATCAACTAGAATATCCAGTGTAGCTCGTCTTGGCTTGGTAGTTTCTCCAATCAATATTTTTCTTGCGGCTACACTCGAAATATGATTATTAGTCCCTTTTTCAATTTTGTAAGACGTAATCTTTTGTTCATTTATTATTTGAAGGATACGATCAATCATATTTTATAGAACTTATTATATATTTATAATTAACTATTTAGTTATTTTAGTAAACTTTTGCTATATTAGCTAAGCCTTTAAACCAAATATATTAAAAGCTACGTAAACCCTGTTATTCATTGGTTTGGTAACTGAGATTATTTATCAGAATTCAATACAAATTGATACATATAGCCATTAATTTTATTTGAATTTTAAAGCAACATAATGAATGAACTTTTAATACTTATAACTGTATTAATCAATATTATTTTAACAGTAATAGTTTTGATTTTCACATACAAATTTTTCAAGGCTTTTAAAAAACTAAGCGTATTGATAGATGATGAATTTAATTTCAACAAAGAAAAAAAATGACTTTTTCATGGTAATTTTTTGGTTAAGTTTTGTTAGTCAAACACTAACAAATCATAAGAATAACACGTCAAGAAAGTATCATTTTTTCAATTAAGTTACTACTAGAAGCACTTTCCCTTTTTTAAGTACTTCAATTCAAGACGTGTTATTTGTGAAGTTTTTCATTGAACTTCGCTGTTTAGGGCAAGGCGATTGACATATTCTATGCATGAAAGTTATCGTCTTGCTACTTAAACAAAAGTATGATAAATAATGATGAGTAAACAAAATTTAGAACGCTTAAAATGGTTTATAGTTGGTTTTATATCAGCTATGATTGTTGAGATTCTCTTTTTTATCACTATATATTATTTCTATTTAAAATAAACAGAATAATTACCTAGAAACCCTAAATTATCGTAAAACTAGAATTATTCGCAACCCGAAAGCTTCAATTGTATTGGTTGGAGCTTTCTCTATTATATTATGCCAAGCCTATCTAAAAAATGAGCAAGCTAATCTTTAAAATATTACTTTAAATAAATCGAAAATTGGGACTCGTTTTTTTGCGATCAAAACCCAAAGAAAAATCAGTAAATCATAACAATATTTTTTTTCGTGGAACGAAAAATTAAATTCATTTGTTGTCACGAAGTTTTAAATTGCTTTTGAAATCAATTAAATAACTGATAATCAGAGTTGTAATATTTTAGAAGTCAAAGTGGTTTTACTTTTTGGCGAAAAAGTCAATTCGATTTTACTTTTATCGTCACGAAGTTTTAAATTGCTTTTAAAACCAATTAAATTGCTGATATTCAGAATTATAATATTTCAAAAATAAAACCACTTTTATTTTTATCACGAAAAATTAAGTTTACAGTGAATTTATTATCTTTTTTCCTTGAAAAATAAATTTAATTCATTTTTTCTTTCCGCTAATTGTTAAATGATAAGTTCGATTATCCTAGTAATCTCTAAGTGATGAGCAGATTTCCAATTGTAGATTTACCATATTCTCATGGAGCAATCAATTCGTTTTTCCTTTTTATTTCAACTTATCGCTAAACAATTAGTTCGATTATCCTAGTAATCTCTAAGTGATGAGCAGATTTCCAATTGTAGATTTCTTATATTCTCATGAAGCAATCAATTCGTTTTTCCTTTTTATTTCAACTTATCGCTAAACAATTAGTTCGATTATCCTAGTAATCTCTAAATGATGAGCAGATTTTCAATTGTAGATTTATCATATTTTCATGGAGTAATCAATTTGATTTTATTTCAGCTTATCAAAACCTTTAGATTAGTACTTATAAATAATACTTGATAAGAAAACAACCTTAAAACTACCTTAGAACTACATTAAAAGTGAATTAGAAGTACCTTGCAACTACCCTAGAATTATCTTAAAAGTGACTCAGAAGTACCTTGCAACTACCCTAGAATTATCTTAAAAGTGACTCAGAAGTACCTTGAAACTATCCTAGAAATACCATGAAAGTGACTCAGAAGTACCTTGAAACTATCCTAGAAATACCTTGAAAGTGATTCAGAAGTACCTTGAAACTATCCTAGAAATACCATGAAAGTGACTCAGAAGTGCCTTGAAACTATCCTAGAAATGCCTTGAAAGTGATTCAGAAGTACCTTAAAAAAACACTTAAAAAATTATATTACTGATTGTTAGCGTTTTACAAACCCATTAGTGCCTGTTCTTTTAAAATAGATTCTTTTTTAATTACTTGTAATATATACAACAAGCCAATACTAAAACCCGCTAAAGTTTGATCACTATTGTCATTATTTTTTTCTAGCTATTTTTTTAGAAAGCAAAATTTTTAAAACAGAGAATACTTCGATTCCAATCTTTAGAGCTAAAAAAAGATCAAAAGATTGCTTCATTTTCAAGCTGACTCCATAGATTTTACAGGCTTTTAAAAGCAATTGTGTAGTACACAAAATTTTACAAATGATATTCCAGTTTAGTTTTAAATCTTTGTATTAATAAATCTGAAATGCGATTTCTGCAAATTTGAAACGCTTTGATTAGTATTCATTAAAAAACAAAACAGGACTTATAAAACGAATGTCAAACCTTTAAAAATAAAAAAAACAGAAGCGATTCTACCTATAATTGAACCGTTTTATTAGTAATAGCCTGATTTTGCAGAGTATTTGTATGATACAAAACACGTACAAATGATATTTCAGTTATGTTTTAAATCTTTGTACTCATAAAAACATAAGTCTACATTTTAGAAGTCATCGTAGAGTCTTAACAATGATAAAATGATAAGTGGACGTATTGAAAACGAATGTTGAACCTTAAAAAAGAAGAAAAAAAATAAAATTCATACTGATTCAAAAAAATGATTGGTATCTAATTGAAAATCAGATGGTAGTTAATTAACAAAATAGCTGCGTGTAATTAATTAGTAAAAAAAAGGTAATTAAAATGTAAAATAAGAGTAAATAAAGAGTAATTAATAAGGCATTTTTAAGGCAACATTGGTGTTTTCACGATATTTTTAAACACTCGCACATATACTCTTACAGGCTTTAGGTTCAAGTTACAAAAGTGAACAAATGATACCTCGATACTTTTTTAAACCTTTGAATTATCAAAAAAATCAAATTCTATGTAAATAAAATCACAACTCACAATTACAGGATAGTACACATGCTTTTTTATAAGTGTTTTGACGAAACTTTTATAAGAAAGATCAGTAAGAAGTAAAACATCAGTGTAACCCTTAAAAATAGAAACAAACATTCCTTAGCAAATGATTGTAGGATTTTAACTATTAATTTACAGTTGAAGCCTTTGAATTCATTTCGATTCTTTGTACTATTGAACCATGATTTCTAACTGTAATAAAATAGCTTTAAAGGAGAGCTATTAAAAGAACAAGAGCGCAAGACTCTCAAAATAGTACTACTTAATAGTAGTCATCTTGTCGTGGCACGAAAAAGAGAATAAGGACAGTAAATATTACAAGCCCTTGTATTATATCATCTACGTGATAGCCTTTAAAGGAATCACGGCAATCGTGTCTATATGTCAAAGTTAAAAGTAAGTACTGTAAAAAAAGTACTTGATAGAAATCAAAAAATGACTGCTGAACGTTTACGGAATTTCAAAGGGTTTGAAAAATTCAGTAATCAAGAAGCTAAAGAAGTTATCAAAAAACTAGAACATCTAGCAACAATAGTTTGCAAGCATGTTCAAAATTCAAAATAGTATGAATGATTTATCCATTTTCAAGAGTTTTCAGAAAGTAAAAAATACGAATCTTTTACGATTGAATGGAAAGGCAGTTATATACACAAGAGTTTCTACAAAAGAGCAAGCTGAAAATAATGCTAGTTTGGAAACACAACTAAAGTATTGTAAGCTATTAGCAGAAAAGAAAGGTGTTGAAGTATTGGAATGTTTTGGAGGAACGTATGAATCTGCTAAAAGCGATGAGCGTAAAGAATTTAAAAAAATGCTCAGCTATGTTAATCGTAGAAAAGATGTTGGTTATATTATTGTCTACTCTTATGACCGATTTTCTCGTACAGGAGCTAATGGAGCATATATTAGTGATCAACTTAAAAAACGAGGAATTGTAACAATTTCTGCAACACAAGAAGTTGACACGACAACAAGTGCTGGATCGTTTCAGCAGAATTTATATTACATGTTTTCTCAGTTTGATAATGAATTGAGAAGAGATAAATGTGTCTCTGGAATGCGAGAGAAAATTAGAAAAGGATATTATATCGGACCGTTACCATTTGGTTATACAAATCTAAATCCAGGAAACGGAAAAACTCCTGAATATGTTATAAATGATCAAGGAAAACTTTTACGCAAAGCATTTCTGTTGAAAGCAGAAAAAAATATGGCGAATGTTGAAATAGCCGAAACACTTAGAAAAAAAGGGCTGAAAATAACAGAAAAGTATTTGAGTAAATATCTTCGTAATCCATTCTATTGTGGAATTATTGTTAGTCCATTACTTCCCGATGAGATTATAGAAGGAAAACAAGAACCACTTGTTTCTAGGGAAATATTCTTGAAAATCAATAACCTCTTACAATCTAGAAAAGATATAAGGAAATATAATTCTGAGGATGAAAATCTACCCTTAAAAACGTTTGTACGTTCTTTAGAATGCGATACTCCATATACAGGATACATTGTAAGATCAAAAGGTTTGTATTATTATAAAAACAGAAGAAAAGGAAGCAAAGAAAATAGAAGTGCAAAAAAGATGCATCAGGTATTTTTAGAGCTTTTAAAGAACTTTCAATTATCAGATAGTAAATATGTTGAACCACTAAAAGAAATCATAGAAAACAAGTTTATAGAGCTTAATGCAGAAAAAATAGAAGATACTAAAAATGCAAAAAATCAATTAAGTGCTTTGCAACGAAAAATAGATCGTATAGAGGAACGTTTTGTATTTGAAGAAATAAACAAAACTCAATATGATAAGTTTAATGAAAAATTACTTGTAGAAAAAAGAGAACTGGAGAAGCTTTCTTTAAAAAGTAAATTTAATAGTTCGAACCTTAAAAAAGCCATTGATAAAGGAGTAGAGTTTGCGCTCAATCTAGCGTCGTTATGGAGTTCAGGGAATGTAGAAGTAAAACGAGCAATTCAATATATGTTGTTTCCTGAAGGAATTGGGTATGATTTCAAAAACCATCGATTTCGAACTTTTCGAATCAATTCAATTTTCGATGCAATCGTAAGTATATCAAGTGATTTGAGTAGAAACAAAAAAGAGAATTACCATAATTTCTATGATAATTCTCTTCAAGTGGAGTCGGAGAGAATCGAACTCTCGTCCAAACAAGCAATTAAAATGCTTTCTACACGCTTAGTTCTTGTTTGTTTTTCGACTACTAGCTGACCAAAAACCGCCCACTAATAGCTTATCTTCTTAGTTGTAAAAACTACGGCGAAGTTACGCAGTTTCGATGTTGTCTTTTATGGTGTCCCAATTATGATCGCCGGCAACAAGGGCTATCACGAGACATTCAGCTTTTCCGTCTAACGGAAACTGAGGCCAATCTTACTATAATTCAGATTATGCAGCTAAAGCGTAGTTATTTTCGCCATTTAAAAAGTGTGAAATATGAGATTTACGAGCTATTTCTCAGCGCTCGACGTGCTTACACTCCAATTCGACTCGCTGTCAAAACCAGTCGACCCCAATATGTTTAAGAACTTTTTCCTTTAATTGAAAAAGGATAGCAAAAATAACACAATTTTTAATAATTTTGCATCTTTTGCCAAATACTATTAATTTAATGGCAAAAAATATACCAAACTTAACCACGTCAGTTCATATTATTCCTGACAATCTAAAATATGCCTATGAAATTCGCCATCATAAAAGAACGTAAAAACCCGCCAGACAGACGCGTAGTATTCTCTCCAGAAAAATTAGCAGAAGCCAATACACAATTTCCAGCAGCAATTTTTAAAGTAGAAGCTTCTGATATTCGTGTGTTTTCAGACAACACGTACGCTGAAAAAGGATTTGAAGTGACAGACGATGTTTCAGATTGTGATGTTATGATAGGTGTAAAAGAAGTGCCAATTGAGCATCTAATTCCAAATAAAAAATACTTTTTCTTCTCACATACAATCAAAAAACAACCTTACAATAGAGAATTGTTACAAGCAATGTTGTCCAAAAATATTGAAATGTACGATCATGAAGTAATTACCAAAGATAATGGCGGACGCCTAATTGGTTTCGGACGTTACGCAGGCTTAGTAGGCGCATACAATGGATTTCGTGCTTTAGGATTGCGAGACGGATTATTTACATTGCCAAAAGTAGAAACACTTGCCGATTTAGATGCAGTTAAAAAAGAATTGGACAAAATTCAACTCCCAAACATAAAAATAGTACTCTCAGGAACAGGAAAAGTTGCTTACGGAGCAAAAGAAATTTTAGATCACTTAGGAATCAAAGAAGTAACAGATACGGTATACCTAACTTCTAACTTTACAGAACCTGTTTATTGTATGATTGATGTGATGGAATATAATAAACGTACCGATGGAAAAGCTGGAGATAAATTTGAATTTTACAAAGATCCAAGTGGTTACGAAAGTAATTTTATGCCCTATGCAAAAACAACAGACTTCTTTATTGCAGGACATTTTTATGGAGATGGCGCACCGTATTTATTTACGCGTGAAGATGCCAAACATCCAGAATTCAAAATAAATTTAATAGCAGATATTTCATGTGATATTGACGGGCCAGTTGCGAGTACTATTCGTCCCTCAACAATTGCAGATCCTTTCTATGGATATGATCCAAAAACTGAAAAAGAAGTTAATTTTGATGCCAAAGGTGCTATTACGGTAATGGCGGTTGACAATCTTCCGTGCGAACTTCCAAAAGATGCTAGTGAAGGATTTGGAGAAATGTTTTTACAACATGTAATTCCTGCTTTTTACAATGGCGATAAAAATGGAGTATTAGCTAGAGCTAGAATGACAACTGCTGACGGAAAACTTACCGAACGTTACGCGTATTTACAAGACTATGTCGATGGAGAATAAAAGCTAAACAGAAATATTTTGTCGGAATTTTAATAGCTTGGTTGTTCTAATTACAAAGACAATCAAACCGATAACTTATGAAAAAATTAGTTTCAATACTATGTTGTGTACTTCTATTTAGTTTTTTCTCCTGTGAGAATGACGACAATTCTACAGTACCAGCAAATGAAGAACCACAAGTAAATATCAACTTCGAAGAAAACTTCGGAACAACAATTACCGCACGCTTTTTAGGTCGTGTTGTAAACGAACAAAATGAGCCAATACAAGGAGCAACTGTTCGTGTTGGAAACACTACCACTACTACCGATCTTTTCGGAATATTCTCTGTAGATGGTGCTTCGGCATATGAAAAATTTGCCTACATCACAGCAGAAAAAAATGGATACATTTTAGGTTCTAGAGCCTTAGCACCTTCAGCATCTGAAGTAAATCGTGTAGAAATTATGTTATTAAAAGAAGACGTAATAGCTACTATAAACACTGGTGAAGAAGCTACAGTAAACCTATCTAACGGAACAGAAGTTACCTTTGACGGAAGCTATACAAAAGCTGATGGCTCAGCGTATAACGGAGAAGTAAAAGTAATCTTAAAACATCTAAGTCCAGATGATGAAAACATGGAAGCAATGATGCCAGGAATGTTGTTTGCACAAGATGCTAATGGAGGTGCAGTTGCTTTAGAAACGTACGGAATGTTAGCTGTTGAACTTAAAAGTGGTTCAGGAGAAGAATTACAACTAGCCGAAGGAAGCATATCACAAATATCTATGCCATTAGCGGCAAATGCAACCAATCCGCCAGCAACAATTCCATTATGGCACTTTGATGAAGTAGCAGGATATTGGGTTGAAGAAGGAGAAGCTACACTACAAGGAAACAAATATGTAGGTGATGTAAGCCACTTTTCATTCTGGAATTACGATTATCCATATCCATCTGTATATCTATGTATTGAATTACTAGATGAAAACGGAAATCCTATGTCGTATGCACCTCTAGATTTATATTCTTCATTACTAAACTCAACTGGAACATACGGATATACAAATGCTAACGGATTGGAATGCGGATTGGTTCCTTCGGGAGAAGAACTTACTGTAATAGTTCCGGGAGTTTCTTGTACAGGAGAACCATTTACAACAACTATTGGACCTTTTACAAATGATACAACTACAACAATAACGGTAACCGCAACAGATCAAAATACAACAACTTTAACAGGAACCTTTGTTACCTGTGATGGAGATAATGTAACAGATGGTTACATGCAACTTTCCATAGGAGGAACAACAGCAATAATTCCTGTAACTGATGGTACATTTGAATATACTGTAACATATTGTGGTGCATTGGACTATTCAATCAAGGGAGTTGACGTTGCAAATAATCAAATTACTGATATTACTACAGGAACGTTAGATACAAATAACACAACAGACTTAGGGATATTAAGTTCTTGCACAGGATTTGTAGATACTGACGGTGATGGTATTTTTGATACGTTTGAAGATATAAACGGTGATAATGACCTTACAAATGATGATACTGATCAAGATGGAACACCAAATTATTTAGACGCAGATGATGACGGTGACGGAATCAACACAGCTGATGAAGACTATGATGGTGATAACGATCCGACAAATGATGATAGTGATGGAGATCAAATTCCTGACTATTTAGATCCGATAGATGTACAAGTATTTGTTGCAGAAGTATTAGGCATAGGCTGTGATCCAGTTGAATTTGATTTAACAGCAGCAGCTACCGAATTTGGAAACGATTTACACACATACGAATTCTATCTAACAAATGCAGACGCTACAGCTCAAACAAGTCCGCTAAGTTCTCCTTTTGGAGTTTCAATTGTAGATTTAGTAGGTGACATACAAATTATATATGTAGTAGCAACAAACAATGCTACTGGACAAACTGCTATTGGTGAAACATACTTATATTGGAATTATGAAGATAGTGATGGAGATGGCTTAACAGATTGTGAAGAAACAACAGGAGTTGATAACCCAAGTACTAATCAAGTGCCAAACGGAACAAGTGATCCAAATGATCCGAATGATCCAAATGTACAACCTGATACAGCTGTGAGTGTAAGCAGTATCACTGTAAATGAAGATGCTGGAACAGCGGAAGTATCTATAAATTTAGAAGTAGCCAGTAATTCAGATATTGTTATGGATTTAGAGATACTTGATGAATCGGCAACAAGTCCTGATGATTATACGCCAGTTAACCAGGTAGTTACAATTTCTGCAGGAAGTACAACTGCTTCAGTATCAATTCCAATAGTTGATGATGCCATAGTAGAATCAACAGAATATTTCCTAGTATTAGTTACCGTAACATCAGGAAATTCTTCGAATACAGTTGCGGAAGGATTGGTCACAATTGTAGATAATGACGGAACTTACCCAACAACTGGAGATTTGGCAATATGTGCAGACGAAAATGGAGTAGGTGTATTCGATCTTAATGCAATGGATTCGTATTTTAGTCAAGGTGGAGTAGCAGGCACAACAACTATAAGCTACCATGAAACACAAGCAGATGCAACTGCAGGAATGAATGCTTTAGCATCACCATATACTTCAGTAGACATATTTAATTTTACACTATTTGTTCGAATTATTTCGCCAACAGGCGATATTCAAATATCAACATTATCATGTGAAGTATATCCGACGCCATCAACTGTTTCTGGACTTAGTTTAACAGTTTGTGATGGAAATGGAGATGGAATTGGAGAATTTGATTTATCGCAGTTAGACGCACAAATTGTACAAAACCAAGGAGATTTTACAGTAACTTACTATCAATCACTACAAGATGCAAATAACGAAGTGAATGCGCTTCCAAGTAACTATACAAATGTTGTAGATCCACAAACTATATTTTACAGAGTAGAAGTCATCAACACTGAATGTTTTGCGACAGGAAGTGTAGATTTAATAGTTGATCCAAGTTGTTAGTTAAATATCAATTTGAATCTTTAAAAAAGCATCTCAACTACGAGATGCTTTTTTTATGCTGAAAAATGACATTGTTGTCAAAAATAAAATCCACAAGAAAATACCAAAACCAAACGTGATTCCTAACGTACGAGTTCTGTATATTGGATTGGAAATACTATCAAAACAATCTTTCAATAAAATAATAGGATCACTAAACAATTCCCACGAATTCCAACGTTGAAATCTACCCAAGTAAATTCCGAAACCACATAAAAATACAACAACAAATAACAAACGTTTGGCGACAGTACGATTCCATTTTTGTGCTAAAATTTGAAATACTTGATGCATCGATAACAATCCTAAAATCAAGCCATTCCAAGCAAAAGCAAACAACATAAAAGGATCTAACCATGACAATGACGATTTTGCATGTCGTAAATGCATCAAATCGGTGATGAGGTATGGCGCATTTGGTAAAAATAACAGCCAAATTCCCAAAATAACAAGCAATACAAGTGTTTGCTTTTTTAACCAAATGGTTTTAGCCAATGCTGAAGAAATAAAATATGGAATTGCCGCTAAGAATAAATTCCAAATTAAAAAACCATAAAATAAACTTCCGGTTACGTATACCCGAAATAGCAACATTAAAATGCAAAATAAGCCGTTCAACATTAAAAACTGATTCAATTTATAACTCTGTACATTCATAGTATTATTTTGTTTGATATTGTAAAAATTGTTGTCTTCCGATGTAGATAAAAAACAGTAGTAGTAATATCCAAAAATACGGTTCGCTCATGCGCTGTCTTTCTGTACCTGCTTTTTCTATATACGAAGCATTCATAATATCTTCTTGCTTTTCTAATAAACGGGCTTCTTGTGTTTTATTTTCAAGTGAAATATAAGTGGTACTATGTGTTAAAATATTTTGAGAAAAACTCTGACGTAAGCCATCTAACCAACGCGTTCGTTTTCGTTTCGGATTCAAATCATTTATCGTATGAAACAAACGTAATTGCAACGCATTCAAATATGAATTTGATGTTGGTTGAATCATAAAATCTTCTGTTTTGTCAAGAGAAACTAACGAAGACGAGTTGTCATTTGGAACATAACACGACTTTCCATTTCGAGAAAACTCTACAAATTCCAATGCTGGAAATACTTGTTGATTCCATGTAGAATATTCAACATAATTGTCATGCGGAAACATGTTTTTTAATTCCCAAGATGTGTACTTTCCGTAAAAACGATTTTTATCTGCAGCATATACAACCACAAACGGAATGCTCTTTTTATTTTGATGATCATATTGAATTTGTGAAACAGCTTTCAATAAATTAAATCCGGCTTTCTTTGGTGTTGTTTGTGTTTCCCAATTCACATCTGCATCAACATACAATACTTGTGCATTTTCCTTAATCGTATTGTCTAAATTTTTATAATCTTCTTCAAACTGTGCACGTTGCTTTTCACCATTAATCGTATTATCAACCAAAAAATAATACCGAATTGGCGCTTCCACTTTTGGCAAAGAAGCTTTCACTGTAGCTGGAATATAAAAAGCATTTTGAGCAATTTCGGTAACATGTTGTGACAACGGTTTTACATCAATATCAATTGGCGTTTCGTTTATAGAAAAATGAACAGGATTTCTGTGATGTAGCGTAAAACCTGTAGTGCGTTTTTCATGCTTCAAAAAAGGATATATCTTTAAAGAAAGGACATCATCATATATATATTGTAAAATTCCAGGATCGCGACGCTGATTTGTAATTTGCTTGTAAATCCAGTTGGCGGCTTGCTTTTCGGCTAAAATTCCATATACTCTTTCCTTGCCAATATCTAAATAATAATCGCTAATAAACACATCTTCAGGCAAAGTAAATTCTGAACGAAATTCGCGCATGCCAGCGTTATCCAAATTCGTAATTGCAAAATCGACTTGTGTTTTATAAAAATCTCCTTCAGCAATATATTCAGTTGTATACGTATATTTTACAGAAGCTGTTAAGGTTTCTGGCGGACGATAACTAGAAAACCGACCTGTTTTGTTTCCTAAAAATAACCGACCAATTTCACTACTTTTTTGGCGTGATAACTGCAAATTATCAAACACATACCAATCGTAATAAATAGATAATAAGGGCAATCGTTTTTCAGGCGTATCAAACGAAAGACGGCTACGATTTTTTTGCATTTGCTGAAAAATATAATCCAACTTTGCTACATCAAAATCTTTATATTCATGACTGCTGCTGTCAAATTGATTCGTTTCTGCAATAACAGTATCTAATAATACTTTATGGTTATGACAAAAAAGCACAAACGAAATAGGCAAAATCAGGAAACACAAAACACCTAACGAAAACACCTTTTCTTTTCCGTAAGCTTTCACAATTTGCTTGTAATTTTTAGACATTACTTGAAATTGTACAAGTAATAAAACGGTTGGTGTCAACATTAAAATTCCAGCGCCAAGTACAATCAGTGCAATAAACGAAAGTGGAATATAGGGTAAGAAAATTATAAAGAAATACAGCACATATGGCAAACCAAAACAAGCAAGGAGAAAACCAATGAATTTTGTGCGATTTGAGTCATCTAATAGCAAAAATAAACCAATGGCATTTCCTATTACAGCAACGTAAATTAGGATAAAATTGAAATCGCCAAAAAGTGTAAATTCTATATTTAAAAGCAATCCAATTATTGGACATAAAAGCCCAAATAACAATATCATGAATGTATGATTTCCTTTTAAATTTCTACCGACAATATTTCCTAAAATAATACGTAAAAAGAAAAATAGAAATGACGCAATGGAAATACAAATTGAAATTTGCACTAAAAAAGAATTCAGTCTAAAATTGATATAATGATCACCTCTAAAAAGTGGAATAATTATTACAATAAAAAGATAGCTGCCAATCGGAACTGAAATAGCAAACAAAAAATTACGAAGGTTTGATGAAAGCTTTCCATCTGGTTTGAAATATGTTAAAATAACATCTAACATGGCATGAAAAATCCCGGGAATTGTAAAGTATAGCGGAATCAATTCATAATTAACGCTAGTCGATTTTACACGCGGAATGTTTGAAAACAGATTAGAATTCAACAAGAAAATAATCAAAAGTAAATAGCCAACAATAATGGTAGATGGCAATATCCAATGCTTTATATTTTTGGTAAGAACTGCATACACAAGTCCAACAATAACAAATAGTAACACAAGCCAATACGTTGCAGTTGCAGACCATTCAAAGGAATTTCCTGTTGGCGAATCGAAAGCGCTATACAACAAAAAACCTAAGACAATTTGTGATAAAATTACGGTAACTAAATATCCTAACGATTTATGAAATTTGAACTTTGGCATATTTTAAAGTAATAAGATGATTGATAAAAAGAAGTATAAGTACATACAGAATACTGCCAAGTGCTAAATGCGCAGTTTTTGGGTCAATAAAGCTTGCAGTTTGTTCCCATTGGACAAGTTTTATAGCGCTTACAATGCGTGCTGTATTTGCTAAAATCATGATGAGGTAACTGCAAATTCCCAAGAATACAATTCGAAATGAAAACTGTAAAAAAGTTCGAAACTTCCACAATTTGAAACTCAAAAAAGCAAAGCAAATGATAAAGAAGTTTCCGCCAGCGCACGATTTTTCTATACAAATATTCAGCGAAGAACTATAACCAACTTCAGGAATCCAGTTGAAAGCTGTTTGTGAAAACAATTCAATAACAGGAATCATTGGATACATAAAATAACGCAAGTGTTCCAACGTAATTGCACTGTAAATTGCTTTTAATGAAAGTGTTAGTAGTAGTATGAAGCCGAATTTTATAATAGATGTATTCATGAGTAAATTTATATCGGATATGATGAAACTGCCAATATATAACAACAGCCAATCGGAATGTTGACAATCATCATCAACAATGATTTTAGAATTTTTTCACGTTTAATTTCACTATGCACGAACGTGATGAAAAGTGTGAAAAATAAAATACTATTTAGCATTAGTGCGAACAAGGCATAATAAATACCTAAACTCAAAATTGTTTTTGATCCTGAAAAATAGAAATACAGAAGTAGTAAAAATGTACCTCCTAAAAAGCTTAAAATTGCTGTGATTTTTGCCGTTTGTAATAATTTATATAAAAATTGAATATTCATGTTTTTGAAATTAAAATTGAATGTAAAAATGAACTTTTAAGAAAGCGAAACCCAAACTTCCCAATTCTCAACCAACTGAGAAGCTAGGAATCGCATTCACCAAACTAACTGACTAACTAAATTTGTTTATAAGTTGAATAGTTTATGAGTTTACGGGCGTATCTGTATCTAATTGTGACTGATTTTCGTTAAAGCCTTTAGGCTGATCTGCGTCGAAGCCCCAATCTATCTTTCTTGAAACAAACATCACCAATCCTAGAATCACGAATAAACCAACACTTCCTACCAATAAAGCATAGCTTTCTAGTTGAATAATTACAAAAATGAATCCGTATAAAGCTGTCAACGAAACACCAATAAAGAGTGGAAATTTCCAGTATCTTAAAATAGATTTTGAATAGAGAGTAATCATTACAATAACGGCGACTCCTGCAATAAAATAGGCTTTTAAGAAACTACTATGTTCCGAAATTGAAATCAATAAGGTGTAAAACATCACCAACGCAATTCCGATCATTAAATATTGAAAAGGATGAATATTTATGTTGCTTAATGTTTGAATGAGGAAGAAGACTAAAAAGGTTAATCCAATGACTAAAAAGCCATATTTTGCTGCGCGTTCACTCTTTTGATATTCGTCTAGTGGAATAATAAATTTCGTTCCAAAAGCAAACTCATTCAAATTTGGTAAGGTGTTAAATGATTGTTGCGAAAACGGACGATTTGTATTTAAAATTCGCCAATTTGCTTCAAATCCGCCATCTTCAGTAGCATTTTCATTTTGTGTAATAAAGTTTCCTATATGACTTGGATCGTTCCAATCAGAAACCATTTTTACATCCGTAACTTTCCCAATTGGAATAAACTTAATGCTTTCGCTACCATTGTATTGCAATGAAAAATTAAAAGCTTGTTCACTAGTTGTCGGTACATCTTTCAATGCTATAAACGAACTTTCCAATTCATCTAAACTGTTTTTATACGAATTGGTTACGCTAAAATTAGTTTCAAATCCGTACGTATTTCCGTTTATATTGAGTGCAACTTCACTTTTTAAACCTTTTAAGTTGGTCGTTTTGATCAACAATGTTGCTTTTTCCCAAACAATATTTTCTGGCGCGATCGATTTTGAAGAAAAATCAGGAATATCAAAACTTCCAGAAGTTGCAATAGTTGTTGTAAAAACAGCCGATTCAAAGTTGTTTCGTTTCTTGGGAGACGCTTTTACATTCGTATCAAAATTTAAACTCTTTGGAAAGAAAAACGCATACTTCACAATCGTACGTTTCTCCTTAAAAGTATTATTTGTTTCCGCATCGTACTTTACGGTTTCTTCATAGGTTTTATACGGAACTTTTAAAATTGGACCATATACTAAAATTGAATTTCCCCATCCGTCATTAATATCTTCTATAACACCTTGTTGTCTGTATTCACGTTCTTTAATCAGTTTTTGAATCAACGTAAGCGGAATCATTAATAATAAAATTAATAAACCCATCATTGCCATGCGTGCCGTAATTGAATTTTTGAGCCAGGTACTAAATTTGTTGTTGTCGTTTTTGTTTATTGTTTGGTGTTCCATGTTTTAGTTTTTAAAGTACTTTGAAATTCAAAGTATAAGTGTAAAAAAATAGTGAATTGTGTTTGCTAGGAGTGAAACCTAACTTTCTTGTTTGTACAAAGTACCGTGTTTTCTGTGTGATATAGTGTGTTCATTTAGTAAGCGTTTGTATTGAGTTAGTATGTGTTATGTATAAATAATTATTCGCTTTTTTTAATTAAATTTTCTAGCGCTTCAATATGTTTTTTAAATTCCATGCGACCTAACGGAGTTGCGCTGTAACGTGTGTTAGGTTTTCGTCCAATAAATTGTTTTTCAACTTTAATGTAGGCAACCTTTTCCAGCGCTTTTGCATGACTTGCCAAGTTTCCATCTGTAATAGATAGTAACTCTTTCAGCATCTTAAAATCGGCAAATTCGTTCACCATCAAAATGGACATAATGCCCAAACGGATTCGGTGATCAAAAGCTTTGTTTATGTTTGTAATTATGCTCACGTTTTCTATTTAGCGGTTCTTTCAACAAGTACATACATCAATCCTCCATAAATGATGTGAAACACTCCAAAACCAATTGCCCAAAAATACAATCCATATCCTAAATACTGGGTGGAAACTAAGCCTAATATGATATTTGCAAACCCTAAATACTTTACATGGCCAAGTGTAAATTTACTTGCATTTACACAAGCCAAGCCGTAAAATATAAGTGTTATTGGCGCAATGAGTCCGACCAATCCTTTTTGTAAAATGATCAATGCGAAAATTCCACCAGTGGCTAAAGGAATTAAAAAGTTGATTACTAATTTGATGGCAGATTTGTCAAAGATTTTTTCACCATTCTTTCGGGCTTTTCGCTGTGTCAAAATAATTCCAGTAACAATAGCCAAAATAATAACAATAGCAGCAATTGCTAATAATTTAATTGTAATTTGATTAGAACTTATATAACGTGTTCCCTGTACTGAATCATATACTTTTATAATTTCTTGACGTGCAAACCAGGCACCAATTAAAGCATACACACCTGCCATAATACCCGAAAGTCCACTAAGTGAAATAAAACGAGAAGACTTGTTCATGAGATTTTTAATCTCTTTAATATCGTTTAAGTAGTCTGATGAAGTCATATTTAAAGTACTTTGAAATGCAAAGTAAAATAAAAAAACTTAGATGTGCAAACAAAAATCATTTTTAATAAAACTTGGTTATTACAATCATTTCCATAACTTTAAAACTTAATTAAAAAAGTATTGCTTGAATAAAATTTTCAAATATCTCTTTGATATTGGAAGATTAGAACCTTTCGAAATAAAAAACAGCAGTTTTACATTCTGTTTAGCATCACCAAGTACGTATGTATATGTGATGATAATGCTGTATTACAACCCTGGTTTAATCATTCCGTATTATGGACAAGAAGTGTTTACACTATTGTTTATGCTTGTTGGATTGGTGCCGTATGTTAAAAGTAAATTTTTAAATGAAGTTTATGGTTGGATTGTGTTTTGGACATTAATCATATTTCAATTTTACCTTACGTATACAACCGCATTAAATAACTTTTCGCTCGACTATTTATTGGTTACCTACGTATTCATATTCGGATCAGTATTGTTATTAAGTAACCGATTGTTGGTCATATTATTTAGTGCTTCACAATTGATACATCTTGCGTATCGTGTTCATTATTCTGAATTAGACAACATTTCCGAAAGTGCCATTTTGGTGTCTATGAGTACGATATTTATATTTTCATTTTTGGTGATGAATGGTTTAATTCGATATAGAAAAAACCTTGAATCTGTCAATTCACAACTAGAAGATCGTATCAAACAACGTACTGCAGATCTTGAAAATAGAGCCAAAGAGTTATTGCGAAAAAACAAAGATTTAGAAGAATTTGCGTATGTAGTTTCACACGATTTAAAACGTCCGTTACGCAATATCTATACATTAACCGATTGGCTTACGGAAGATACTGCGCAGGAGTTTAATGATACCGCAAATAAAAGTTTACGCTTGATTAAAGAACAAGTGACACAAATGGATTTGTTAGTGGAAGGAATTTTGAACTATTCGCTTCAAATGGACACCGATCAAGTTAAAAAAACGGTTGATGCACAGGCACTTGTAGAACGAATTATTACAGTGAATTCTGGTGAACATGTTCGCATTATACTTGAAAAAAAGTTGCCAAAAGTATCGTTTAATGAATCGCAACTATTGCAAGTATTTCAAAATTTAATTCAAAATGCCATTAAGCATAACGACAAAAACAACGTTGAAATTCACATTGATTACACTGTGGTAAATGAAAAATATCAATTTTCAATTCGTGATAATGGACCCGGAATTGAAGAAAAATACTTTGACAAAATTTTTGAATTATTTCAAAAACTTCAAATGGAAACCGAAGTAGATTCAGTCGGAATTGGTTTGGCTTTGGTGAAAAAAATAATAGAACGCAATGGCGGAGAAATATTTGTTGAAAGTGAATTAAAAAAAGGAACTACTTTCTTTTTTACCATTCAACAATAACATTCATACGTAAATTCATTCAAACTCGAATAGCGCATTACTTTATTTAATATGATGAGACAATTCCTTAAAAAAATAGGAAAATTGGAGCCTTTTGAAATCAAGAATAGTAGCATAACGCTTATTCTTGGTGCGCCAAGTACATTTATCTATTTGGAAGTAATGAAATATTACAATCCAGATTTGATAATGCCTTTTTACGGAAATATCATCTTTGCGTGTTTCTTTTTATTAGTAGGAATTTTACCCTATTTGAATCATAAATCATTAGTTAATTACTATGGTTGGTTTGTGTTTATATCCACCATGTCATTTCAACATTACTTAACCTACGCAACAAGTTTAAATAACTTTTCACTAGATTTTTTATTGGTTACGTATGTATTTATTTTTGGATCAGTATTACTGCTGAGCAATCGAATTTTAGTCTTACTATACAGTGCTTCTGAGTTGTTGCATCTTTTGTATCATGTATACAATTCAAATCTTGATAGCATGTCCGAAAGCGCTATAGTACTATCATTGGCAACTATTTTTGTATTTTCTTTTTTGGTGATGAATGGTTTTTTAAGATATCGAAAAAAGCTTGAATTTATCAATGCAAATTTAGAAGATACAGTAAAACAGCGAACGCTCGATATTGAAAACAGAGCCAGAGAATTATTGCGAAAAAACAAGGACTTAGAAGAATTTGCCTATGTAGTTTCACACGATTTAAAACGCCCGTTGCGAAACATGTACACATTATCAGATTGGCTTACGGAAGATAAAGACAACGATTTTGATGAAGAAACTACCAAAAGTTTAGAATTGATAAAAGAGCAAATTATCCAAATGGATTTGTTGGTAGAAGGAATTCTGAATTATTCGTTGCAAATGGACACGGAGCAAGTTACAAAAACTGTTGATGTACAGCATTTAGTAGAACGTATCATTTCAGTAAACTCACATAAAAACGTTCAAATATACATTCAAAAACCATTACCGAAACTAGAATTTAACGAGTCGCAACTATTGCAACTATTTCAAAATCTCATACAAAACGCTATAAAGCATACTGATAAAAAAAACGTAGAAATTCATATTGATTACAACCAAACTGCTACGCATCATCAATTTTCGATACGAGATAATGGACCAGGAATTGAAGTGCAATATCATGAAAAAATATTTCAACTATTTCAAAAACTTGAAGCTGAAACCAAAGGAAATTCTATAGGAATTGGCTTGGCTTTAGTAAAGAAAATCTTAGAACGCACTGATGGAGAAATATTCGTGAAAAGCACCAAAGGTAGTGGGACAACATTCGTATTTACAATTCCTAAAAAATAGTAGATATAGCTTTGTAATATTTCAATATGTCATAAAATTAGTTATTTTTGGGTATTCCCAGGAAAAAAGAACCACAACAAAAATATATGTCTGTATCCCTCATTAAAAAGTATCATACACTTTTTCTGTGTATCATTATGACTTACGTTTCTAGCACTGTATGTTCACAAAATACTGCTACTACACCTACAAAAATAGATACGGTTGCGTTTAAAAAATCATTAGAAGGAAAATCACTTTATCCTCTAGTACTACAAATGTATGAGTTACAAGAATTAGATTCTTTAAGGACGGTTATTATAGCTAAGCACATTGAAAATGCATACGTAAAATTTGGAAACCTAAAAGAAATTGCTGGTGCATGTATATCATTAGCAGTTTGGGAAGAAACCTTAGGTAATTTTGATAGATCATTAGCCTTACTAGAAAGAGGAATTAAAATTTCCAGAGATATAAAAAATGACAGTATATTATACCTAGGCTTGCAGCGTAAAGGTGTTGCCGCTTATTACCAAGCTGATCACGAGTCAGCATTAGAATCTTATTATGAAGCATTGACAATTGCTAAAAACGAAAAAAATAAAAAAAGAGAAATCTTTGTTGAAAGTAATATTGCTTTGGTAAAAATGCAAGCAAAAGATAGAGCTGGTGCTATTGAATTACTGCTTAGAATTATTGAAGAAATAAAAAAGGAACCGAGTTTAGTAAATCCATATGAAAAATTAGATATATACATAAATCTTTGTGGAGCATATATATATCTTGAAGATTTTGATGCGGCAATTAGCTATTGTGAACAGGGCGCAGCAATAAAAGTTGATCCATACGATTCGCTTGATAAAGCACATTTTTTATCAGCTTTTGCTGAAATTGCTAGGGATAAAAAAGAATATGAAAAATGCCATCAACTTTTAGATGAAGCAGAAGAAATAATGGAAAATCGTGTGGGGCACGAAAACTTGGAGTTATTCTTAAAATTTTATAGAGCAAAGGCTTATTTTGATGAAGGAAAGTATCAATTAGTTATAGATGAACTTCTTAAAATTGAAGAAATCAAAAATGAATACGATATTGAAATTTTGAGTTTACAACAAATGTATTATCTCTTGGCAAAATCATATAAAGAGCTTGGAAATACAGATGAAGCTATAATCTATTATGATAAAGGAGAACAAATAAGTAATGAAAATGATAAGAAACGTGATGAAATAAACACAAATCTTATCGAAAAATATGACCTTCCAGAACTGAAAGAAGAAATAGAGGAATTAAAACAAAAATCACAACGCACAAAACTCTTTTATATTTCAGGTATAATTTTATTAATTATTGTCATTATTGGTTTACTAATATTCAATAAAAAACAACAACAAAAAAACAAACAACGTTTTGAAACGCTAATGAGTCAGTTAGAAGAAAAACGTCAAAAAGGGAACCTTCGTACTGAAGTAAAGCAGCCCGATAAAAAAGTAGAAGCAGTCACAGAAACTAAAGAAACTTCAAAAATAAAATCTACTGACATTGATCCGAAGATGGCAGAAATCTTAATAAAATTAGATGAATTTGAAGAAAAAGAATTATATCTAAGCAACGAAAGTACCTTAGTAGAAGTTGCTAAAAAAATTCAAACGAATACAACCTATCTTTCCAAAGTTATCAATACACACAAAGAAAAATCATTTACGTCGTACATTACAGATTTACGCGTAGATTATGCCATTGAACGTTTGTCACACGATCGTAAATTTAGATCATTTACGATAGGTGCTATTGCACAAGAAATTGGCTTCAAGCGTTCCGAATCTTTCTCAAAATCGTTCAAGGTGAAAACAGGATTGTATCCTTCATATTTCATAAAAGAACTTGAAAAAAAACTAAACAATAAAACCTAATAATCGTTATTTATAAATTACGACAAACACACACAATCATCAATTTTATTTTCTATTATATTTGATTCACATTAATTATTAAAATTGAATGATATGAAAAAAGAAAGAAAACAGAAACTGATTATAAGCAAAGTAAAAATATCACAACTAAATACACTTTATGGTGGTTCAGGTGAAAATATTCCTGTAGCATCAATTGTACTTTGCACTGTAGATGATCAAACAGGAGATTTAGTTTGTCAAGCAACAAATTATCTAACCTGTGACGATCCAAATTCAGGAACAGGAGCTACAAAAACGAATAGAAGTTTGGTAAATTGTATTGTTTCCGCTCAGTGTTAATTATATAAATTGTTACAACTATTCTAGAAAAATTTCTCTAATTACTTTTCATCTTAAACTAAAAATAAACCTTGGTTAGTCGTGATTTATAAATTACGACTAGCTACGTAAAATGTCAGTTTTATTTTCTATTATATTTGAAATAGCATTAACTATTTAAAAGATACGATTATGAAAAAAGAGAGAAAATTGAAACTGGAAGTTAAAAAAGTGAGTATATCTAAATTGAATAATATCTTTGGTGGTAATGATCCTATAAGTTCTGTTGATTTGCCGTGTGTTATTACTACTGTAGTAAAAACAATTGTTGGAGTCGATTGTAAGACTGGAGATACCAAAACAAATAGAAGCTTAGTAAATTGTATTGGTGTTGATTCAAGAGAATGTTAATTATCTAATATCTAAGTTTGACCAATCAGAAAATTGTTTAAGAAAAATTTACAGCTCATTTACTGCAATAAAGTGTATAATTTGGTGTAAAAAAATAAAAGTTTTTTGTTGATTGAAAAGAAAGCTCATAAAACTGCCAAATCCAAACTTTATATTCTGATTGTCTAAAAAACAATATTAACTATTTTTAAAAATTATAGCATGACAAAAGAAAGAAGATTGAAATTGATTGTGAACAAGGTTAAAATATCAAATTTAAATGGCGTTTTTGGTGGAACTGATAGCCGTACAGAAACCAATACGTGTGCATATACAGATGAATCTTGTGATACAGGATGTAATTACACGAAAACAGATTCAATAATAGAAACAAAATATTGTTGGACAGGAGATACTAAAACTAACAGAAGTCTGGTAAGTTGCCTAAATAATTCTGTAGAATGTTAATAACATAATAAATAAAAATCACGAAAACTCTCTAAATCATACTTAGGGAGTTTTTTTATCAAACTTTTGAACATAGAGGCGTTTCTAAGAAAAAATCCTCAAAATAATATACACAATAATCTGCATTCTTTCTTAATTTTAAAATTCAACTTTTAGGCAAAATCACCTATTTTGTACCATACAAAACTAAGTGTATGTTATAAAATAAAGAAAAATATAGATGATTACTTTTAAAAAGCCTGTCTCAATTTATAAAATACGAGTTTAGTTACGAAACGTTATTTGCTTGATTACTAACAAAATAATGACGTTTTCCTAAAAATGAAAGCGAAACTCTAGTAAAAATACGTGAAAACCGTTATTTTTGATAGACCACCTATGTAACAACACATCAAAACCCAAGAAAACAACTGTACATGCGCCTCCAAAAACACATGGTATTCCTACTGTTAATTATTTTTTTTAGCTACAATCAACAATCATATGCAATTAATACCTGGCAAAATACAATTCAAAGCTTTGATCAGTCAGCGTTTAAAGCCTCGTTAAAAGAATTGCCGCCAAAAGAATTTGCACGTTTATTTACACAACAATATAGAGAAGATTCTATAAAAGCGAATCTTAGCATTGAATACATAGAAAATGACATGCTTAACTCGGAAAATCTATATGCGCAATTTTGGGGACATTTTGCATTAGCATATTGGTATAATCAAGCATTAAATCAAGAAAAATCCATTGCAAATCTTGACAAAGCATTATCAATAGGTGCATCTTTAAAAGATGATAATTTAATTCTAAATTCCTTGCAATACAAAGGGAAATACTATTTTGATTTTGGTCGATATGAAGAAGCAATGGAACATTATCTTGAAGCTTTAAAAGTTGCCAAAAAGATTGAAGATAAAGTGAGGCAACAAGTAATTTCTCATGATATTGGTTTGATAAAAATGCAAACAAATGATTATGAAGGAGGAATTGAATTAATAAAAGGAATACTTGATGAAATTCAAAACGAAAAACCATATTCACTACATATAAATATATACATTTCATTAACAAAAGGCTATATCGGACTTGGAGAATATAAGCAAGCAAAACTATTTTGTGAAAAAGGTCTTGAGCTAAGTGAAGAATTAAATAGTGATGAATCAAAATTTTACTTCTATTCGTTTTTGGCAGAAATTGCCATGCACGATACCAATTTTGAAAAAGCACATGAACTTATTGAAAAGTCATTGCGTATAAGTGAAAATACAAATACTCTTGAATATGAAATTCCAATGTTATACATCGAAAAAGGAGAAGTATATTACAAAGAAAAAAAGTTTGATAATGCTATCCTATACTTATTAAAAGCGGAAAAACTATTAGTAAAATACAAACTCGATTTTATCAAGCAAGAAGAAATGTATGCGCTCTTAGCAAAATCTTACAAAGAAAAAAATGATATTGAAAACAGTCTAAAATATTACGAAAAAGCAAATGAAGTCTATAAAGAAAATGACAAAAGGCAAGGGAATATAAGTGCGGATATTATTAAAAAATATGATTTAAAGTCATTGAAAGATGAATTGTTAGCCGCAGAACAATCATCAAAAAGAACAAAAAACGTATTAATCGTAAGTATTTTTATAGCGCTTACAACCGTATTAAGTATCATCTTTTTCTATAAAAAGCGAGAAAAAAACAACCAGCGTAAATTTGAAGCACTACTCAAAAGTATAGAAAATGAAAAAGAAGAAGTTGAAATTGAAGTTGAAAAAACGGAGACAAAGAAAATTGTACAAGCAGAAGTAAAGGAAGTTGAAATCATAGATGAAACGAAAGCAAAACTCTTAAAAAAACTTGATAATTTCGAAGTAAAACAACTATACTTAAGTAAGCACTGTAGTCTAAATGAAGTTGCCAAAAAACTAAAAACAAATACGTCTTATCTATCAAAATTAGTAAATGCACATAAAGGAAAATCGTTTACAGCTTACATAACAGATTTACGTGTCAACTATGCAGTCAAAAGATTAAAGAACGATAAAAAATTTCGATCTTACACAATTGATTCTATTGCACAAGAAATAGGGTTTAACCGTTCAGAATCCTTTTCAAGAGCTTTTAAAAATAAAACAGGTTTATATCCATCGTATTTCATAAAAAACCTTGATAATCAGAATATTGGATAAGTTTTTTTGCACTCGTAATTTATGAATTTCTAGATATAAATTACTGTAAAATCATACTCAGGATATATATTTGAGAGTAACTTAGTAAAACCATATAAAAATGAAAAAAAAAGAATTCCTCTCAAAATTAAAATTCCAAAAAACAACAGTTGTATCTTTCAGTATAATTAGAACTTTAAAAGGTGGAACCTTACAAAATACTGATACGCAGATTGTGTCAGTAGATGGGTTTATGTGTTTGACAACGGTATGTATACCAAATCCAACATTAGATAACGCATGTTTATCTCAAGATCCTACTGAATGTTCGCGCCCTACAAATTCTAAAACTACAGGAACTGCTTTTTGTTACGGAGACCTACCAACGAAAGTTGATTGTGGCTTAACAATAAAGTTATGTTAGCTTAGAGAAAAATAAAAACTAAAAAAAGAGCTTTTTACATAAAAGCTCTTTTTTTATACATACTGATTTCAGAATAAAAAGTATCTTCGGATTTTATATATTGAAAAATGAATCCTGCAGAAAACTACATCCTACAACAACCAGAACCGTACAAAACAATCTTATTACAACTGCAAGTACTCATAGAATATACGTTTCCAGACATAGAACTAAAATACAAATACCGAATTCCTTTTTATTATTTAAAAGGGAAGCCATTTTGCTTCTTTAACGCAAGTCACAAAAAAAAATATGTTGATATCGGTATCATGAAAGGACAAGAAATTCAAATACATACAGAATATCTAATCACAGAAAGTCGAAAAAAAATTGCTTCACTTCGCTATGAAACAATTGAAGATATCAATGACAATGTATTGAAGGAAGTACTAAAAAAAGCCGCTAGTTTCTACTAACAGCTTTTGTATATATTTAATAATCTAATCAGTTAGAAACCTAAGTCGTCTAAAGAGAATTAATCGTTTTACGAATCTTTACCAAATTACTCAGCAAACCTTTCAAATGATCTAAATGTAACATATTAGCGCCATCACTCTTTGCATTTGCAGGATCAAAATGTGTTTCAATAAACAATCCGTCAACATTATTCACGACACCAGCACGCGCAATAGTTTCAATCATATCAGGTCTTCCGCCTGTAACACCACTAGATTGGTTTGGTTGTTGTAACGAATGTGTTACGTCTAAAACGGTTGGTGCAAACTGTTTCATAGTTGGAATTCCGCGAAAATCAACAATCATATCTTGATATCCAAACATAGTTCCACGATCGGTAATCCAAGCATTTTCGTTTCCAGAGTCATGTACCTTTCGAACGGCATGTTGCATACTTTCAGGACTCATAAATTGTCCTTTTTTCAAATTCACTACTTTACCTGTTTCCGCTGCCGCAACAACTAAATCAGTTTGGCGTACTAAAAAAGCAGGAATCTGTAACACATCTACATATGCTGCAGCTTTTGCTGCGTCCGAAACTTCATGAATGTCTGTTACCGTTGGAACATCAAATGTCTCAGAAACCTTTCTAAGTATCTTTAAAGCATTTTCATCTCCAATTCCAGTAAAACTATCAATTCTACTACGATTCGCCTTCTTAAAGCTTCCTTTAAATACATACGGAATCGCTAAATCATCTGTAATTTTAACAACTTTTTCAGCAATGCGTAAAGCCATATCTTCACTTTCAATAGCACATGGGCCAGCAAGTAAAAAAAAGTTATTTGAATCAGTATGTTTTATTTTTGGAATAGAACTCAGTTGCATAAATTATAAATTTTGCACAAAGATACTGTAAATTTCAAAAGCAAAAAGGAAATCTACTTCTTGTAGCATAAGTAATTGAAAAGCATGCAAAAGTTCGTTTGTTTTCTATAGTGGATCAAACTCTTCACAGCTTACATGTACCAAAGCACATGCTTGATATTCAATAGGTAAAGAATTATAATGAGCGCAACTTCCACAACCTTGGACTGGACCAAAGCAAACTGGACCATTATAGCCAGAACAATTCCCTATAAAACCTCCTAAAGTGTTTTGTTGTTGAGTCTTACTCAATTCTTTTATTCCGTTAATTTTTAAGATACTATTTAACATGGATGGTAGGTGTTTTTTATGATTAAAATAGAATACTTAAAAGTAAAAAATCTGAAAACTAACGCCTTACGGGAATACAATAGATATAGTATGATGAAAACATAGATACATGAAATATGGCGTAAATCTGCTAAAAAAAGAATAGTAAATAAATTTTATAAAAGATTAATTAACAGAAAGATAACTTAAAAAAACGAGGAAAGTTACATTCTCTAACAAATAAACAGTACATTTGCACGCTTAAAAATAAGAGGTAACAATGGCTTCAATAAAAAATATTGCAATTATTGCACACGTAGATCACGGGAAAACAACGTTAGTAGATAAGATAATGTATCACTGTCAACTATTTCGTGAAAATGAAAATACAGGAGATTTAATTCTTGATAACAACGATTTAGAACGTGAGCGTGGAATTACGATTACCTCTAAAAACGTTTCTGTAAATTACAAAGGAACAAAAATTAATATCATTGATACACCTGGTCACGCCGATTTCGGAGGAGAAGTAGA
This sequence comes from Kordia sp., assembly GCF_965283645.1. Classification (GTDB taxonomy): domain Bacteria; phylum Bacteroidota; class Bacteroidia; order Flavobacteriales; family Flavobacteriaceae; genus Kordia. Next base: position 4,625,612 of record NZ_CBDIPG010000001.1, read on the forward strand.
ACGTGTATTAAATATGGCTGACGGAGTTTTACTTTTAGTTGATGCCTTTGAAGGACCAATGCCGCAAACGCGTTTTGTACTTCAAAAAGCAATTGATTTAGGATTAAAACCTTGTGTAGTTGTAAACAAAGTAGACAAAGAAAACTGTACGCCAGACGAAGTACACGAAAAAGTATTCGACTTAATGTTCGAATTAGGTGCTGAAGAATGGCAATTAGATTTCCCAACAGTATACGGTTCAGCTAAGAACAACTGGATGTCTGACGATTGGAAAAATGAAACAGAAAATATTGAGCCTTTACTTGACATGGTTATGGAGCACATTCCATCACCAGAATTTGAAGAAGGAACAACACAAATGTTAATCACATCTTTAGATTTTTCTTCATTTACAGGACGTATTGCTATCGGTCGCTTACAAAGAGGAACACTCGCAGAAGGAATGCAAGTTGCATTGGTAAAACGTGATAAAACAATCATCAAAACAAAAATCAAAGAATTATTCACATTTGAAGGACTTGGACGTAAGAAAACGACAGAAGTTCAAGTGGGAGATATTTGTGCAATAGTTGGTTTAGAAGGATTTGAAATTGGAGATACAATTGCAGATTTAGAAAATCCGGAAGGATTAAAAACAATTGCTATTGATGAGCCAACGATGAGTATGTTATTTACAATTAATGATTCGCCTTTCTTCGGAAAAGACGGAAAATTTGTAACATCACGTCATATCAAAGATCGTTTAATGAAAGAGCTAGAGAAAAACTTAGCTTTACGTGTAAACGAAACAGACAGCGCAGACAAATTCATCGTATTTGGTAGAGGTGTATTACACTTATCCGTACTAATTGAAACAATGCGTAGAGAAGGATACGAATTGCAAATTGGGCAACCACAGGTAATTATCAAAGAAATTGATGGTGTAAAATGTGAGCCAATAGAAGAATTAACAATCGATTTGCCAGAACACGTTTCTGGAAAAGCAATTGAAATGGTATCACTTCGTAAAGGTGAGATGCTAAGCATGGAAGCAAAAGGAGATCGTATGGTATGCGAATTCTTAATTCCATCAAGAGGAATCATCGGATTGCGTAACCAATTGTTAACAGCAACTGCTGGAGAAGCAATCATGGCACACAGATACAAAGAATACCAACCATTACGTGGTGGAATTCCAGAACGTCAAAATGGTTCATTAGTATCTATGGAAAAAGGAACTGCAATTCCGTATTCTATTGATAAATTACAAGACAGAGGAAAGTTCTTTGTTGATCCAGGAGAAGATATATACGAAGGACAAGTAATTGGAGAAAACTCTCGTAGAGACGACATGACAGTAAACGTTACCAAAACGAAAAAACTATCAAACGTACGTTCTTCAGGAGCAGATGACAAAGCAAAAATTGTTCCTGCAATCAAGTTCTCATTAGAAGAAGCATTAGAATACATTCAAAAAGATGAATATGTAGAAGTAACACCAAACTTCTTACGTTTACGAAAAGTACACTTAACAGAAGTAGAAAGAAAGCGTAACAAAATCATCTAAAATATAAAATTACACTATAAAAAAGGTTTCATTACGCAAGTAGTGAAGCCTTTTTTTATGTACGATTAAACACGATTTACGATTGTTGATTTTTTCTCTAGAACTAAGGTTAAAGAAATATAAAACTTAAAATACTAAGGAACAATTTTAAGAGCCAAGAGCCAAGAGCCAAGAGCCAAGAGCCAAGAGCCAAGAGCCAACACCAAATAATAAACACCAAAAAAAATGGAATTACTAGGAATTACAGGAACAGAATGGATAGGATACTTAGCATCATTCGCAGTATTAATTTCATTCACAATGAAAGATTTAAAAAACTTACGAATGATCAATTCAATAGGCTGTTTACTATTTGTTGTGTATGGTTTTCTAATGCCTACATTACGTGTTGGTTTGCCAATTATCATTACCAACTTTGCCATCTTAGGAATTAATATCTATCACCTGACAGCGCGTAAAAAATAATATGTTCCTATTAGTTTTTAAGTATGATCTTAAGAAATAATGAGCAAAAAGTGCAAGTGCTAAGCAAAACTTTAAGCATGAAGCGCATGAGTAAATGTTGCAAAGCAATTTCCTATAGATCATCTTGACTTTTTTTGATAGCCTGTGCTGAACTTGATTCAGAATTTTTGTGTCAAGACAAAAATGAACGTTACTAAATAGATACTAACAAAACTCTTTTTAGAACTTCAAATTATTAAACTTCAATTTTCTATCTTTACCGAAATATCAAATTATGCACTTTCTTTATTTTGATGCTGGATTAGGAGCTATGTTGATTCAGGCAATAGTTGCAGTCGTAGCTGGAGTTGTCTTGTTTTCTAAAAATGCCATGTATAAAATAAAAGCCATCTTCGGTTTGCATAAAAATACGTCTGATGAAGATGTATTTGATGATATTGATATAGATGATTCTCAGATAGAAAAACCATCGAAAGATGACAAATAATTCACGACATGCTTCTTCATATCGTGATCCTAGCGGACATGTGTTTGTTGAAAATAATGTAATCAAACGCGTTATATTTCCGAGTTATTTTCCACAATACAACAAGCTAAAAGAAGCTGGTTTTTTCAAAAAAGCATTTCAGCACAAGCTATTAATTCCGCATGAAGAAATAGAAAAATCTGAAACGAAAATCTGTATTCAACCTGAACAAATTCCGTTTATAACGTATCCGTACGAATGGAGTTTTCAGCAATACAAAGAAGCGGCTTTACTGACATTAAAACTTCAGAAATACGCGTTACAAAATGGTTTTTCACTCAAAGATGCTACAGCATATAACATTGCTTTTCACAACGGAAATGCCATCTTTATAGATACGCTTTCGCTAGATTTTTATCAAGAAAATACGCCTTGGCGAGCGTACAAGCAATTCATAACACACTTTTTAGGACCTTTATTGCTGGCAAAATATCATGGCGCAACATTCTTAAAAACGATGTCAAACTTCATTGATGGAATGCCGCTAAAAATGATTGCTTCTTTATTGCCAACAACAACAAAACTCAATCCGTTTTTATATACCAACATTCACTTATTGGCAAACTATGAAAACAAGCATCAAGAAGAAGATGTAAGGGCAAGCAAGCAAGCTTCATTGTCCAAAAAAGGACTATTTAACATTATAGACAGTTTATACAATTACATCAAAAAACTGCAACTCAAAGAACAATCGGAATGGGGAAATTACTACCAAAAAACAAACTATTCTGACAATGCATTTACGCAAAAATCAAGTATCATAAACGATTGGATTCAAAATCTAAATGCTAAAAAAGTAATTGATGTTGGTGGAAACGACGGAACATTTGTACGTCAAATTACTTCCGAAATAGAACTTGCTTTAGTAGGTGATATAGACAACAATGCTGTGGATCAAAATCACTATGCTGTCAAGAAAAATAAGGAATCCAACATGTTGCCATTTGTAATTGATTTGCTCAATCCGTCAGCCGCAATTGGATTTCAAAACACAGAACGTTTCTCGTTTATACAACGCGTACAAGAATTCAAACCCGATGCAGTTTTAGCATTAGCGTTAATTCATCATTTATCATTAACAGGAAATGTGCCTTTTGAAAATTCGGCAGCGTTTTTTGCATCTTTCTCACAACATTTAATCATTGAATTTCCAAAACGAAACGATTCGTATGCAACACGTTTACTAAACGCAAAAGCAGAATTCAAAGATCAATTTGGACATTACAATCTGGAAAACTTTGAAAAAACCTATGCAGCACATTTTGAGTTGATTGACAAAAAAATAATCTCAGATTCAGAACGTGTACTATACCTATTCAAGAAAAAAAAGAGTGTCTAAACTTCGAAAACACATAGAAGAATTTGTTGCGAACAACAAAGAATATCCAATCGTTTTTGCGATTGCCGCAGGATTATATTCGTTTATTTATGTATATCATTCCAACTTCATGTTGGTTAATTCAGCATTTCAATTTGTCGTTATTTTCTGTGCATACATTTTATTGCCAATAGTAGTTTTTACGATTTCTTGGCAAATTGCAAAACGATTAAAATTTCTAACGAAACTTCAACAATACGTTTTACCAATCTTAAATGCGGCATTTTTTGGTTTATACTTCATTGGAAGAATCTATGGTTTTCATCAACGAAAAATCATTTTAGCCTATATAATTGGTTTTTCGCTTCTCGCGATTCTACTCAGAAAACAATACAAAAAAATCATCATCATTCAGTTCATTATGGCATTTATAGCGCTTATATGCTTATTGCCAACCATCTATAGAGCAACTTTTGATTCGGACAAATGGCTCACACAACCTGATGCAATTGTAGAAACAAAATTCAATCAATTTCCAAACATATATGTCATTCAACCAGACGGTTATGTGAATTTTTCAGAATTGGCAAAAAATCCGTATAACTTCGAAAATGGCGAATTTGAATCGTATTTAGAAAATAAAAACTTCAAACTATATAAAAACTTTCGAAGCAATTACACATCTACGGTATTATCAAATAGTTCCATGTTTGGGATGAAACATCATTACAAAGGCGAACAATTATTTGGCGCTAGAAAAGTGATTGCTGGTGAAAATCCAGTCATAAAAACCTTGAAAAATAACGGATATCAAACGTTCTTATTGATGGAGAATCCGTACTTGTTATTAAACCGACCAGCAATAAAATATGATTCGTGTAATTTTTCTATGGATGAAGTTCCATGGTTTGGATTTGGCGCATTCTCACAAAACAAAAAACTAATTGATCCTTTAGAAAAAACCATTCAACGCGAAAAAGGAAAACGTAACTTTTACTTCATTGAAAAAATTGCACCAGGACACATTACAACCTTTAAAAATCAAGCGTTAGGAAAAGAGACTGAACGAGAAAACTATCTTGAAAAGCTAAAATCAGCGAACGAATGGTTAAAAGAAATCACAGCTATTATCATCAAAAATGATCCAAATTGCCTTATTGTTATTGCGGCAGATCATGGAGGTTATGTTGGGTTCAATTACACCAAAGAACTCTTTGAAAAGCAAACAAATAAGAAACTCATTTACTCAGGATTTTCAGCGGCATTAGCGATTAAATGGCCAAACAATGCAATTCCAGATTACGATGTAAAACTCAAAACTCCTGTCAATCTGTTCAGAACACTATTCACCTACTTAGGCGATAACAAAGCGTTGCTGGAAAACTTTCAAGATGATACAAGTCATGCAATCATCAAAAAGAACGCACCAAGCGGCGTATATGAATACATTGACAATGATGGAAATGTGGTTTTTAGGAAGATTGATTAATAAGTACTTTATTTATAAAAATGCTCAATTGTAGTTGTTCTTTTATGCAGTGTAGTAATATAAACACCTCACAAAAGTGCCTTATCTTTTGGTTCATTTTCTTTGAGCAGACAAAGAAAAGAACAAGAAGCAAAAAACATTTTTAAAATACATATTCCAAACTCACATTAAAATTAGTAAATTCACTCTTTCTAAACAAAACCTAAAATTTACACACTAACCAAATATACGAGTGAACAACAATTGCTTTGGGATAATTTTGTCACGGAAGCAAAAAACAGTTCGTTTCTCTTCTATCGAAACTTTATGGAATATCATAAAGACCGATTTGAAGACCATTCGCTTATACTTTTTAAGAAAGGCAAACCAATTGCTTTGTTTCCTGCAAATCAGCGTGAAAACGTATTGTATTCGCATCAAGGATTGACATTTGGTAGTTTAATCGTGTCAAAAAATAGTGGCGCGCATGAAGTGTATCAATTGTTAGAAGTACTCATTGATTACGCGAAAAATGAAGGGTTTAAGGAAATCATTGTAAAAGCAATTCCACCAATATATTTCACGAAACAAACGGGCGAATTGCTGTATTTTTTAACCATCAAAGGCGAATTGCAATCGCGAAATTTAGTCTTAGCAATTGATTACACAAAACCGTTACGCATTCATAAAACGAAACGTAAACATTACGAAAAGAATAAAAGTATTGGTTTTGAAATAGAAGAAACTTCAAACTTTACCACATTTTGGAATGACGTTTTACAACCAAAATTAGATTCAAAATATAACGCAAAACCTGTGCATTCGTTAGCCGAAATCACCAAATTGCAAAATGAATTCCCATCAAACATCATACAATACAATGTAAAATTAGAGGGAGAAATTTTGGCAGGAATCACGATATTCAAACATAAAAAAGTAGTCAAATCACAATATGGCGCCACAACTGTAAAAGGAGAATCGTTGCGCGCGCTAGAATATTTATTCATGTATTTGATTGAAAAATTCAAAGACGAAGAAATGCACTATTTTAGCATGGGCACGGTTGATGCAGACAATGAACTTGGGTACAATCCTGGCTTATTAAAGCAAAAAGAAGAACTCGGTTGTGTATGTTTTACACAAGACATTTATAAAATTCCGATTGCATGATAAAATTTCTCGATTTACAGACACTCAATGCACGATTTGAAACTGAATTTCAACAAGAATTCAAGAAGTTCTTAGATTCTGGTTATTACGTATTGGGAAACAATGTAAAAGCGTTTGAAAAATCATATGCAACTTATTGTGGAACAAAGCATTGCGTTGGTGTAAGTAATGGTTTAGATGCGTTAATTTTAATTTTAGAAGCTTATAAAATCTTAGGAAAACTGCAAGAAGGTGACGAAGTTATCGTTCCTGCAAATACATACATTGCCAGTATTTTAGGAATCACAAAAGCTGGTTTGAAACCAGTTCTAGTTGAACCCGATTTAGAAACTTTCAATATTGATCCAACAAAAATAGAAACCGCAATTACACCAAAAACCAAAGCAATATTGGTAGTTCACTTATATGGACAGTTGGTAGAGATGTCCGAAATTCACAAAACGGCAAAACAACACAATTTGTTGGTCATGGAAGACGCCGCGCAAGCACATGGTGCAAAAAATATAAACGGACAAAAAGCTGGAAATTTAAGTGATGCGGCAGGATTTAGTTTTTATCCAACAAAAAATTTAGGTGCATTGGGTGAAGCTGGAGCAGTTACTACGAACGATACTGAATTGGCTGAAGTAATAACGAAATTGCGCAATTATGGAAGTTCGTCAAAATATATAAATCAGTACAAAGGTGTAAACAATCGATTGGATGAAATTCAAGCAGCATTTTTACGTGTAAAATTACCACATTTGGATGCTGATAACGAAATTAGAAGACAGATTGCAAAGCGTTATGTAAGCGAAATTACAAATTCACTAATTACGTTGCCAAACTATCAAAATGATGAATCGCATGTGTTTCATCAATTTGTGATTCGGACAAAAAACAGAGCAAAATTACAAGCATATCTCACTGAAAACGAGATTGGAACGTTAATTCATTACGAAACGCCGCCACACAAGCAAGAAGCGTATCAAGAGTGGAATGAGTTGCGTTTTCCGATTACGGAGAAAATTCATTATGAATGTTTAAGTTTACCCATTAATCCAATCTTAAAAACTTCAGAAATTGACCGAATTATTGCTGTATTAAACCAATTCTCTTGAACAAGATAAAAAAGCATATTGCAAACAATTTACTATTGAAAGTTACGTCCTTCAATAGTATTGCAATACTACTAAATGTGCTTGTTGGTGTGCTGACTTCGAAAGCGTTGGCAGAGTTTGTAGGCACAAAGGGAATGGCTTCTGTTGGAAATTTACGCGATTTTCTAAAAACAATTTATGCACTTGCCACGTTTGGAATTAGTGCCGGAATTATAAAATATACTGCCGAACACAAAAAAGATGTATCCGAACTTCAAAAAGTATTATCAACGGCTTTGTGTATCATTTTTGCAGGAACTCTGGTGGTTTCAACACTCTTATTTTTTGGAGCAAACTATTGGAACGAGCTGATTTTTAAAGGAAAAGAATTCAGTTATATCTTTAAAATTCTAGCGTTAGTGTTGCCTTTATATGCGCTAAATGTTTTGTGTTTGGGAATCATTAACGGATTTGAAAAGTATAAAAAATTCATCATATTAAATATTATTGGTTACCTAATCAATTTGGTTTTTACCGTGTATTTAGTCTGGAAATATGCATTAGATGGTGCGTTGATTTCGTTAAGTATTGTGCCCTCAATCTTGTTAATTTTCAGCTTGATATTATTACACAGAGAACGAATTTTATTGCCAACAACATTTACGGTTAAAGCATTTTCAAAATCGTATGCAAAAAAGTATTTGTCATATACATTCATGGCGGCAGTTTCGGCATTTATCTTTCCAATGATCTATGTATTTGTTCGAAATCATATTATAGAAACCATTGGTGAAGATGAAGCTGGTTATTGGGAAGCAATGCAACGAATCTCGAATCAATATCTCATCTTTGTAACGTCTTTATTAACGTTGTATGTGTTGCCTAAATTATCTGAAAACAAAACAGTTACAGGTTTTCGAACCATCGTTTTTGATTTTTATAAAACAATTCTGCCAATATTCACAATTGGATTAATTATCATTTATGTTGCACGAATTTGGGTCATTCAATTCATATACAATGAAGACTTTTTACCAACCGAAAGTTTATTCTTTTGGCAACTATTAGGTGATTTTTTCAAGGTAATATCATTGGTAATTGCGTATCAATTATTTGCAAAAAAAATGTTGGGTTATTATCTTTTTGTTGAAATTACGTCGTTGGTATTATTCTATTCGTTAAGTATTTATTTTACCAATGAAGTTGGAATAGAAGGTGTTGTAATGGCACATTGCGTGCGAAGTTTTGTTGCATTAGTACTATTGACTTTCATCTTTAGAAAGTCATTATTTGGTAAAAATGATGCAGAAAAAGTATAGCTAAACGAAAAAGTGTATTTTTGAAACAATGAAGCAATTTCTGAAACATATTATTTTACGGTTGAAAACTTGGAAATATAAATTTTTGAGCACTATTGCGAATAAAAAAGGAAACCCAATTTGTGTACAACCATTATTACTAGAAGGTGATGGAACCATTCATTTTGGACAGAATACTAGTTTCGGAATTTACAAATCACCTTATTTGTTTAGTGGTTACGGTTATGTGGAAGCACGTGGAAAACATGCAGAAATTCGCTTTGGTGAACATGTTGCCATCAACAATTCATGTGTAATTACTTCAGAGAAAAAAATCACGATTTCTAAAAATACAGTAATTGGTTACAATTGTCATATTAGTGATAGTTCGTTTCACAATTTAGCAATTGAGAAGCGCCATGAAACAGATCCAGATCCACAAGAAGTTTTCATTGATGAAAATGTATTTATCGGAAACAATGTTACTATTTTGAAAGGTGTAAAACTCGGCAAAAATGTAGTTGTTGGTAGTGCGGCTGTTGTAACAAAAAGTTTTCCCGACAATGTTGTTATTGCTGGTGTTCCTGCCAAAATTATTAGTACAATTACATAAAAAAACCATTCCGATAGTATCGAAATGGTTTTGGGCGTAGCATAAATGTAATTCAGGCTGCGATATATTATTTCATGTCTTTAACTTCAATTTCGTATGTTTCGCCATTATTTAAAATAATGTTATACATTCCTTTTGTAGTTAACATGTTTACTTTCTTCTTCTTGTTGTTTTTATCGATCATATGGATCTCTTTTACCATCATTCCATCATCATCTAACCAAACTTTTAATCCTTCTTCGGTTAACATAAAATCATAGTTAAAGTTTTCTGGTCTTACGTAATTGATAGTGATCTCTCGTTCATAATCATAATCTCTATCGACATCTAATTTAAAAGTAGTTTCTAAACTTGGATCTACTAAAATTCGATCTTGGTTCACTTTATTTTCGTCACTTTCATCAAATACTACAGGATAAATTGCTTTTGTTTCCTGCATAATTCGTACATCGTCTTCTAACTCTAATTCTACGATTTGATATTTGGCTACATTCTCTCTTACAACTTCATCATCGATATTATTGCTTTGTGCAAAAGCGATTGGAGTTGATAGTAGCATAACGGGGACTAATAATTTGATATAATTTTTCATTTGTTTGTGTATTTAAAAATTAGCACTATACTTTGATATACTGCGATAGTGTTTTAAGCAGTTATTTGAAACTAATTCACATTAAAATTTAATGCTTCAAAGTTGAATTTTTTATAATTTAATAATTAGGCATTGACCATTGATTTGTTCAATTGTGCTGTCGTTTTCTTTGACCAAGCATTCAACATCCAACTCGATTTCTCAAGCTCTCGTACATAGGCTCCTAATAAGTCAATTGTTCCTTCATCTCCAGCTTGATTTGCATGTGAAATCACAACTTTCATCTGTGATAATAATAATGTATGATCACTTATGATGATATTTACCATTTCCTCATCAGTTAATAATGGACTTGATTCTTTAATTTTAGAAATTTCTAAATAATCAGTCATTTTACTAATAGGATGATATTTTAAAGTCAAAATACGCTCAGCAATTTCATCAATTTTTTTCTGTGCATTTCCGTATAATTCTTCAAATTTGTTGTGCAAATCAAAGAAATTTTTACCTAAAATATTCCAATGGAAACTTCTTAGTTTCTGGTAATAAACATGATAGTCTGCTAACAACGTATTTAACTCAACCACCACCGGTACTAATTTCTCATCACTCATGTTTAAATAGTTCATGTTTTATTCTCTGTATTTTAAATTAATATTTGTTTTTTTTTGAACACTCTTTTTAATTTAGCAAGGTTTGAATCTTCAAAAAATAAATTGTCGTGTTTCAATTGTAATTTGTTTTAATCACACTTCCAATATAGCGGCAGGATAAAAAATGTCAAGTGATTTAACAGTACTTAACATCAGAAAATAAAAATTAACATAAAAAGTGTTAATTTTTGCTATAGTATGTTAAAATTTTAACATGTGTAATTCTGTTGAAAAATCAGTTTTGTTGAAAAAAATTCAAAAAAAGGGTCTTTTTGGCGATTTTAGATGTGGAAATTGTATAAATATTAGAGAAAATCGTGTAAAACATCAAAAAATATTAAAATTTGAGAATTGATGTTTTTACACTTATTTGGACTTTTTTTAACATTTATACTGAAAAATGTCTCCAAGTAATAAACTTTCGATATTTTTCAAATCTTTGTATCTTTAACTAAAAAAGAAATGAAAAGATTTTTATTGATCTTCTTACTAATCTTTACACAAATTGCTTTTGCCCAAAAAAGAAAAGTTGATTTTGGAGAAAACAAAGATGGTGGACGTTGGGAAATTATTAATGATGGTGTTATGGGCGGACTTTCTAAAGGAAAAGCATTTATGTTAGATGATTGCGTGTCTTTTAACGGAACGGTTTCTTTGCGAAATAATGGAGGTTTTTCATCCTATAAAAGTCCTTTTTACGAAATGGATTTGTCTAGCTACACAAAAATCATTGTAAAATACCGTTCAAAAGATTACACAATGGCAATGACGTTAGAAATGGACAAACGTTGGTTTTTACCATATTACAAACGTAATTTGCCAGCTACCGATTGGAAATGGGTAAAAGCAGAAATTTTATTCTCAGAATTTGTAAAATATAGTGTGGGAAGAAAAAAATCGGGAACGCCAACAAAAAAGGAGCTTGAAAAAATACTTCGTTTAGGATTTGTAACAAACGAGAAAAAAGCAGGCGATTTTAAAATAGAAATTGATTATATAGCATTTAAATAATGGCATACAATATTGTACTTATAGAACCTGAAATTCCAACAAATACAGGTAATATAGGTAGACTCAGTTTGGCTTCAGGTGCCAACTTACATTTAGTAAAACCTTTCGGATTTGAAATTACAGATGCACGACTCAAACGTGCAGGTTTGGATTATTGGCAACACTTGTCTGTTTATATCTATGAAAATATAGAAGAATTTTACGAGAAAAATTTAGCAAAAAAAATGGTGTATTTATCCAGTCATGGAACAAAAACCTATGATAAAATTCCGTATGAAGACGATTTATTTTTAGTTTTCGGAAAAGAATCGGTTGGTTTGCCAAAAGAAATTACTATAAAATATCCAGATCAATTGTACACAATTCCAATGTTTAGCGAGCACATAAGAAGTCTCAACTTAGCAAATGCCGTAAGTATTGTTGTATTTGAAGGAATTAGACAGTTGAAATCTTAAATCTTAAATTTTAAAATGTAAAACTTGAAAATTAGTAGAAATCTAAGTATGCTCAGCGGAGTTGAAGCACCAACGTTCCAGATATTGTTTTGCAACACTTTCATACTCATGAAACCTTTCTACAAATGCACGTGCATTTTTTCCAATTTGAATCATTTCAGTAGGATTTTCAATCAAGAAACTTAGTTTTTCAACCAAATCGTCCACATTTGGAGTTGCATTTAATACAACAGTTGTATCAAGTTTGTAAAATTCTTGAAATGCAGTTTCAGCTCCAGAAAAGACTACTTTTCCCTTTGCCATCGCTTCCAAAGCATTATAACCTTGATCGTATCCATATACTTGATCCATAATAATATGCGCTTCATCATACGTTTGTATATATTCATCATATGGCAAACTATACGCAGTTTTTACAACGGCTTTTTCAGGATATTTTTCGGCAATAATTGTCAATGCTTTTTCAATAATATCGTTTCCTTTCTTTAAATAATTCACCTTATTTACACCATGAAAAATTATTACCTTTCCTTTGTGTGTAAGTTCTTTAAATGGCAAAATATCAACATTTATAGGAAAAGGAACAAACGGCAATGCTTTTGAATGTTTGCAATAAGCCATATCATAATCAAAATTTGCAGGAATTATACCTTTGCTATTTTTAATTACAAAATGATGTAATTTTTCATGTGGTTTTGACAAATATTGCAATGAATATTTAAAACTCTTTTTTGCTTTATTATCATTCACATATGGCGTTAAAATATGATATGGAAGATCGGCTTTTAAGATGTAATTCAAATAATGAAAATCATCACCACAAGAAGATAAAAAAACGTTTTTATTATGTTTAAAAATGTATTTCAACAACTTTCGTTCTATAAATGGAGTTGTAGCAAATGGAAACTCATTAATCAATTGTACAGCATCGTAATTTTGAAATGCTTTACGATGTTTATAAAAACGATACGCAACTTCTAAAAAAGCAATATCTATTTTGCATATGCGATACACAAATTGACGAAAAATATTGGGAAGTTTTTTATTGAAAAAAGTAACATCAAGTGAAATATCAATTGGGTAATTTTTAAAACTGTCAGCACGACCAACTAACGTAACGTCATGATGCAATTTTTGTAGACCTTCTTTAAGTGAGTTGTGAAATCTACTGTATTCTCCAACCAATAATATTCGCATAATAACAGTATATTTGCGGGAAAGATAGTAGGAAAACTTTATGCAGCAAAATTCTAAAAAGAAAATATGTATAATTGTCGATAGTTTAAGTATAGGTGGTTCGGAAAAGCAAGCAGCTGGTTTCTCCAATTCACTCTATAAAGCAGGATTCGACGTTGCTATTATTTGTTTAAAAGATGAAATTACCTATTCGTACAAAGGCAAATTGTACAATTTGGGACTTCGTGAATCTCCTATAAAAATCATCAAACAAGTTCGTAAGTTTTTCGCATTTAAAAAAGCATATACTGCGTGTAATGCAACTGTTTATATTGACTTTCGAATTCGTAGTAGAACGTTTATGGAACGTTTGTTACATCGTTTTGTATTTCAATCTGAAAAAATGATTATGATGATTCATAGTTTTGAAACTTCATGGCACATTCCAAAAGGTGATTTTTTTAAAAAAACCTATAACAATACAAAAGCAATTGTTGCCGTTTCGAAAGGAATTGAAGAAAAACTAATTGAAGAATACGGATTTACAAATACAGTTCACATTCCAAATTACAGTGTTGCAACTGAAAAAACGCAGGCAACAACTACAACATTTCCAGAAAATTACATTGTCGCGGTTGGACGATTGGAAAACGATATTAAACAGTTTGATCGTTTAATAGAAACCTACAAAGCTTCCAACTTGGCAGAAAAAAACATACAATTATTAATTTTGGGTGATGGAAATGATAAAGAATTGTTGCAACATTTAATTGAAAAATTGGCACTAACGAGCCATGTAAAACTCATGGGATTTGTTGAAAATGTGTCCGAATATGTTAAAAATGCAAAATATTTAGTGTTATCAAGTAGGGTAGAAGGGTTTCCAATGGTTTTAATAGAAGCATTGAAACAACAAACGCCTGTAATTTCATTTGATTGTAAATCTGGACCGAGTGAAATAATTGAAGATAAGATCAATGGTTTGCTTGTTGAAGATCAAAACTTTGTGAAGTTAAAAGATGCAATGATACTGTTGGTCGAAAATTTGGAATTGTATACAAAATGTAAACAAAATACAGTATCTTCCATGAAAAAATTCACTGAAAAACCAATAATCCAGCAATGGATTCACCTCATAAATACCTAAAATATGTCAACATCTGTAGCTGATATACAATTACTAGCGATTCCCAAAATAGAAGATTTCAGAGGAAATATCTCTGTAATTGAAGGAGGAACTATTCCTTTTAAATGCAAACGTGTTTACTATTTGTATGACATTCCAAGTGGTGCAAAAAGAGGCGGGCATGCGCATGTAGAACAACATGAAGTACTAATTGCATTGAGCGGAAGTTTTGAAGTTATTTTTAAAGACGGAACAAAAAAAAGACGCATGTTATTAAACAAACCCAATCAAGGCTGCTTGATTCCACATGGAATTTGGCGCGAATTGGAAAACTTTTCTTCTGGAGCTGTTTGTTTGGTATTGGCTTCTGATGAATTTGACGAATCTGATTACATTCGTGATTATCAAGATTTTGTGATCACAAAAGAAAACATCAAACTTTCTAAATAGGATTAAATAACTTAACAATCCAACTTAAAACGAAGTCACTTTAATATTAAACTTCATCAATATTCCTTTTATCTTCTTAATCAAAAGCAACACAAAACGTGGACTTTTCAATAACAAACGTTGTTTCCAGGTCAAATTGCTATAAATTACATACTTCAACATTTTATTTTTCTGCGGAATAGCATTTTCTAAATAATATAAAGACGCATATATATAACGATATAAATCTAAGAATTTTTTTAACGAAGAATTTTCAGTTGCCAACGTTTCATAACCATCTAAATTTGGGAGCGTTTTTTTGCTGATGTTACTTCTGCTCATTTGGTCAGGAACATCAAAACGCATTGCTACCAAAGCTTCATAATGATACGCTACTTTGTATTGTGAACCGTATTTTATGTAAAAATCTACATCTTCAGAAAATGTAATTGCAGGATCGAAAACGGGCGCACCATCACAAATAGATTTCTTAAAAGCCAAGCAACTCGGATTAAAAATAGGTTGATACATGTTTGCTTCAAAAAAATTGTCAACCATAAAGGAAGTTCCTTTTAATGAAGTTGAAATGTTTTTTTTAGATGCTATCGCTTTGTGTGTTGTGTAAATTTCGGCATAATCTGTTCCATAAATAGAAGCTTCCGGGAAGGAATCGTGCAAGTTTTTAATAGTTTCTAAAAAATTTGGAAGCCACATGTCATCTGCATCTAGCAATGCAATAATGCTTCCTTTTGCGTTGGAAATCCCAACATTTCGTGTAGCCGATAATCCAAGGTTTTTTTCATTTTCAATAAGTGAAATTCTTGCATCAGAAATAGTGGAGACAATGCGTGCGCTTTCGTCCGTACTAGCATCATTTACTACAATAATTTCATAATCTGTAAAGCGCTGTTGCAATACACTTTCAATGGTTTCTTGAATGTATATTGCTTTATTGTAAAGCGGAATGATAACAGAAAATAAAGGCATTATTGTCGTTTGTCTAAGTAACAAAGATACGTTAATCGATATAAGTCAAAAATAAACATTGAAGGATTGTTAGACAACAAGTTCTTTTCAAAAAACTTTCCAAACCAAGTATACATTAGTGACAACAGATGATTGAGTCCAAACTTTTTAACACGCGCAAATACTTTGGTTATCAAAATATCATTTGGCTCTATCAAGCCATTTTTCATAAACAAAATTAATACTTCTACTGATTCCATTGATTTGTGAATGAAACCTTTACTTGTGTCCAAACCTAAGTGATATACAGGATTGTGAATATGTGTTAGATGCACTTCCATATGTTTCAAATCGTTTGCAAACAACGTATCTTCATGTCGTGCATTTGGAATGTCTTCATTAAAATTCACTTTATCAAAAACATCTTTTCTTATCAAAAAACTCAACGTTAAAAAACGCAAATACGAAGCTTCCTGTCGTTGTGAAACGGTCAAAGCTTCGCGTTCTTTTCCGTAAATCCAACGCAATACATTCTCCTTTTTTGGTTTTTCTTGTTGGTATAAAATTCCTCCGTAAATTACTTCCTTTTCATCAGAAATTGTTTCTACATATTTAGTGATAAAATCATCTGCAACTGGCAACACATCCGCATCTAAAAATAACAACCATTTGTGTGTTGCTTTTTGTGCTAGTAAATTTCGAATTCGGCTGCGACCGATATTTTCAGGTAAAATAGTATATGTTGCATTTTCTAATGAATTGATAGCTTCATTTTGTGCTATTGTGTCTTGCTTTTCAGAATGATCATCTAAGCATAAAATTTCAAATACATAGGCTGTTTTGCTTAGCTGTGCATGTATCTTTTTTACCAAAGGATAAATGTTGTAATTATAGGTAGGGATTAGTATTGACAGCATTATTTGACAGCAATTAAAATGATTTCGGGGGAAATAAATCCGTTACGGATATCATGTTGTGTTGGTTCAAATGTAAGTGTTTTTACTTTAAAACCAATACTAGTCAATCGTTCTTTAAGTCCATTAGGAGAATAAACACGAACGTGATCTTCTTGTCCAAAATGTTTCAAACGATCTTCAGCGCTCGTTATGGCATCATTTTCATAAATTGCACCTTCTTTAAAAGGTGTCTGAATAAAAACAATTCCGTTGGGTTTGGTAACTCGATACAATTCTTGCATCGCTTTGGTATCTTCTGAAATATGTTCCAATACATGGAAACAGATAATACGATCAAAAGAAGCTTCTTTTTGGTCAATATTAGTTATATCAAATTGAAAATCAGCAATGAACTCATCTTCATAGTCAGAAGTAATATAGGAAATAGTTGTTCGTTTCTTTAGCTTTCGATATATGTTTCGCGAAGGAGAAAAATGCAATACGTTTCCTTGTAAGTTATAGTTTGAATGTAGCAAACTCCAAAGACGACGATTTCTGGCTAAACTTCCACAAAATGGACATAGCAAATCATTATTTTTTAGTTTGATAAATGATTTTAGTTTTTTCTCACAAACGGCACATTGATGTGAGTTTCCTAAGTAAAAAATACCATGAAAAAACCTAAAAAAAGGCTCGTTATTGAAGATAAAACGATTTGGTAGTATCTTTTTTAGTGTTTTTTTTAGAGAATTATACATTCTTTTGGACAACTTCGAAGACTTTGCCTCCGTCGCATTTGAGGGTTTTAGATGGATATTTTAAAATCATTGCATAATCGTGAGTCGCCATTAAAATAGTACGTCCATTTTTGTTAATTTCTTGTAATACTTGCATAACTTCCATACTGGTTTGCGGATCTAAATTTCCAGTAGGTTCATCTGCAATAATCAATTCAGGATCGTTTAAAAGTGCGCGGGCAATAGCAATACGTTGTTGTTCTCCACCTGAAAGTTGATGTGGATATTTGAAGTTTTTCGTTTTCATGCCAACTTTTCCCAACACTTCGTCAATTTTGGCTTCCATTTTATCTTTGTCTTTCCAGCCAGTAGCTTTTAATACAAACAACAAATTTGCTGAAACAGTTCTATCATTCAGTAATTGAAAATCTTGAAAAACAATCCCTAATTTTCTACGCAAAAAAGGAATTTCTTTTTCTTTCAAAGATTTCAAATCAAAATCAACAATACTTCCTTCACCTTCTGTCAAAGGCAGATCGCCATACAATGTTTTAATAAAACTACTTTTTCCCGAACCTGTTTTTCCAATCAAGTATACAAAATCACCTTTATTAATGGTAAGATCGATATCTGATAGAATTAGATTTTCTCTTTGAAAAATAGAAACGTTTCTAAGATTGAGAATTTGCTCCATGTATTGTGAATGATTTTAAATAGAATACACAAAGTAAACAAATAAAATTCATTTTCTTGTATATGTATTCAAAGATTCACACATTGGTTGGCTAGGTTGCCAAAATTCAAAATCTATTCTATGATCTCTTTTTAAATGTTTTAGTGTTTGTATGTGTATTTGTTTTGTTTAATTACAAAACGCACCATTTCAGTATTCAAAACTCTAACAATCTAGCCATCCATTAATCTAATAATCCACACCAAACATACTTATCCTAAAAAACACACGTTATCTCCATAAGACAATTGTGTTTTTCTTAACAAAAAGCAATTACGGAAAGTTGGCGTAACAGATATATTTACGTTAAGTTTGTAGGGAATAGAAAATACAATCGCATTTCATTGCAAAACTCATAAAACAACAAGATTCATGAGCAAAAAACATCTTCAATTTATGCTATGCTTCGTGTTCGTATGTTTTCAACTATCATACGCACAAAAAACCAAAGTGTACACACACGATTTAAAGGATTATAACCAAGCATTACATTTGTACAATAGTAAACAATACCAAGCTTCACAAGCACTTTTCGATCGTGTCAAAGGTGAAACAGATGATTATGAAACAGAAGCAAATTGTGCGTATTATATTGCCAATTGTGCCGTTCGTTTGAACCAATTGGGCGCAGATAATATGATGGAAGATTTTGTAAAAAAATATCCAACAAGTACCAAGCGAAATTCGGCATATATTGACGTGGCAGATTACTATTTTGAAAATGGAAAATATGCGCGCGCGTTGAAATGGTATGATAAATCTGGCGAAAAAGGACTTACAAATTCGCAACGTGAAGAGTATAACTTTAAAAAAGGATATGCGTATTTCACGTCTAAAAAATACGATCAGGCAAAAACGTATTTTCAGAAATTATTAGACTCTCAAAAATACGGTTCGCAAGCAAAATATTATACAGGATATATTGCTTACCAAGAAGATAGATACGAAGAAGCAAACGAATATTTTGAAGGCGTTTCGGAAGAAGATGAATTCAATGAAAAGCTATCCTATTTTAAAGCAGATATGAACTTTAAGCTTGGAAACTTTCAAAAAGCCATTGATTTATCTACGAAAGAATTGCCAAATGCAGACCGAAAAGAAATTTCTGAACTCAACAAAATTATTGGAGAAAGTTATTTTAATCTAAAAAAATATGAGGAAGCAATTCCATACTTAAAAGCATATAAAGGTAGAAGAGGAAGATGGAATAACACAGATTTCTATCAATTGGGATATGCATATTACAAGCAAAAAGATTATGAAAATGCTATAAAACAATTCAATAAAATTGTAAGCGGGAACAATTCTATAGCGCAAAATGCATACTATCACTTAGGTGAATGTTACTTAAATACAGACAAAAAACAACAAGCGTTAAACGCGTTTCGGAATGCGTCACAAATGGATTTTGATGTAAAAATTCAGGAAGATGCAGGATTAAATTATGCACGATTGAGTTATGAAATAGGAAATCCGTACGAAAGTGTTCCTTCTGTATTAACATCGTACTTAAAAAAATATCCAGAAACTGAACACCAAGCAGAATTGGAAGAACTATTGGTAAGTTCATATATCACTTCAAAAGATTACGAAGCCGCTTTAAATTTACTAGAAGCTAGTAAAAAGTATAGCGACAAAGCAACGTACCAAAAAGTAGCTTTTTACAGAGCAATTGAACTATTTAATGATGGAAAATACCAAGATGCATTAACGTATTTTGAAAAATCATTAAAAGAAAACGAATCTCCAGAATACACAGCAAGAGCAACTTTTTGGAATGCTGAAACAAACTATTTATTAGATAATTATGATGTGGCGTTAGCAGGTTTTAAATCATTTTCGAATGCAAATATCACCGATACGGAAGAAGCACAAACCATTGATTATAACTTAGCATATACGTATTTTAAACAAAAAGATTATGCAAATGCGATCGCAAACTTTGAAAAATTCATTGCAAATAATGCAGCTGATAAAGGTCGTGTAAATGACAGTTACTTGCGTTTAGGTGACAGTCATTTTGTAACGAGTAAGTATGCGGCGGCAATTAAAGCATATGACAAAGCAATTGCCATGAAAGGTGTTGATGAAGATTATGCATACTTTCAAAAAGCAATAAGTTATGGCTTTACAGGAAAAACAAAAACGAAAATTAGCGAATTAGATACGTTTACTAAAAAATATAAAAAATCGTCATTGCGTGATGATGCTTTATTCGAATTAGGAAATACATACATCAGTGAAGAAAACATTGAAGACGGACTAAATACGTATGAGCAAATGGTAAAAGACTATCCAAAAAGTTCATACGTGCCGAAAGCAATTCTAAAACAAGGATTGATCAATTACAACTCTGGGAAAAATCAAGTTGCATTAACGAAGTTTAGAGCGGTTGTTGCTAAATTTCCAAACACGGAAGAAGCGATTCAAGCTGTTGCAACAGCAAAATTAATTTATATTGAATTAGGCCAAGTGGAAGTATATGCAAATTGGGTAAAAAACCTAGACTTTGTTGATGTTACAGATGCTGAGTTGGACAATGCAACGTATGAAGCGGCTGAGAAACAATTTATCCAAAACAATACAGACAAAGCCATTAAAGGATTTGAAAAATACACACAACAATTTCCAAACGGATTACACGCTACCAAAGCAAATTTCTATTTAGCACAATCGTATTTTAGCAAAGGAGAAACACAAAAAACAATTCCGTATTACGAATTTGTATTACAAACAGAGCGTAACGAATATACAGAACAAGCATTGGCACGTTTGGCGCAAGTATTCTTAGAAACGGATAGTTATACAAAAGCAATTCCAATATTAAAACGATTGGAAGAAAGTGCAGATTTTCCGCAAAATATCACCTTTGCACAGTCAAACTTAATGAAGGCTAATTACGAACTCAACAGTTACGCACAAGCAGTAAGTTATGCTGAAAAAGTATTGGCAAACGAAAAAGTAGACGATCGTATTAAAAGTGATGCACATGTAATCATTGCGCGTTCTGCTATTGCAACCAATGATGAAGACAAAGCAAAATTAGCCTATATAGAAGTGCAAAAAATTGCAAAAGGAAAACTAGCGGCTGAAGCATTATACTATGAAGCTTATTTCAAAAACAAAGAAGGTGACAATGAAGGTTCTAATGTAGCTGTGCAAAAGCTCGTAAAAGACTATTCAAGTTACAAACAATTTGGCGCAAAAGGATTAATTCTAATGGCAAAAAACTTTTATGCTTTAGAAGATGCATTTCAAGCAACCTACATTTTAGAAAGTGTTATCAAAAACTTTACAGATTACACGGAAGAAGTTGCGGAAGCTGAAGCGGAATTAGCTAAAATCAAAACGGCGGAAGCAAAACGGAATTCATCGGTAACGCCAGCGGAAGAAAAAGATGGAAACTAATACCAACGACGACATTTTGAAATCAAACACAAACATACAAAGCAAGCACTCTATGCGAAACCAAATATTAAAATCCAGTTTTATTCTAGCGATATTCTTTATGGCTAATTTGGCGAATGCTCAGAAAAAAGAAGACGATAAAGAGAAGGATAAGGAAGAAACCATCGGAACAGAAGTTGTAAACGTAGTTCGATCGTATACACCAACAATTTCGGATGCTTTCAAAATAAAACAAACGCCTTCGCTCAACGATAAAGAAACGAACAAAAAGAAAGAAATAAAATATTCAATCTTCTCGTTTCCAGTAGCATCAACGTTTACGCCAGCAAAAGGAAAAGCAGAAGGATTAAAGAAAGCTAAAAGAGAAAAACTATACAATACGTATCTATCTTTAGGTTTAGGAAACTACAACACAGCCGCACTTGATTTTTACACAAGTAGAGCTATTAGTAGAGATGAAACGTTTGATGTTTCTTTAAATCATCATTCTTCGCAAGGCGGAATTGACAATGTGCAATTGGATGACAAATTTTTTGATACAAAGCTAGACTTAGCCTACATCAATCGTGGACGCGATTTATCTTGGAAAGGAAAACTAGGATATCAACATCAAATTTATAATTGGTATGGAGTGCCAGAATTCATCTTGCCTACTGATCAAATAGTAACAATTAGCGAACAACAAACCTATCATAATATATATGTTGGTGCTGATGTAAATATGGAAGATTCGTTTTTTAACGGCGGAAAAATATTATACAGAAGAATGTTTGATGCGTTTAGTTCAGGTGAAAACAGAGTAATCATTCAACCAGAATTTGAAGTAGAAATTGCTGGCGAATTAATCAAAACTACAGTAGATTTAGACTATGTCGGCGGAACGTTTGAAAACAACTTTCAAGAAACAGGAAGCATTGATTACAGTACGCTAAAAGCAGGAATCTCACCAAGTTTAGTGATTTTAAGAGATGATCTTACGGTAAACTTTGGTGCAGGAATCTATGTTGGTTTAGATATTGAAAATAGTGAAAACGACATTTTTATCTATCCAAGAATAACTGCGCAATACAAACTAAGCGGAGACAATGTAATTGCATATGCAGGAATTGAAGGCGATTTAAAACAAAACTCATATTACGATTTTGTACAAGAAAACAACTTTGTATCGCCAACGTTGGCAATTGCACCAACCGATCAACAATACAATGGGTATTTAGGAATCAAAGGAAAGCTGAATGCTAACGTAAGTTACAATGCACGTGCTTCGTATATTGGAGAAAACAACAAAGCGTTATTTCAAGCCAATCCATTCAATCCTTCTCCAACAGCTGACAACGGATACACGTATGGAAACTCGTTCAATGTAGTGTATGACGATGTAACAACAATTGCAGTATTTGGAGAAATAAATGTAGACATTACAAGCAATTTCAAATTTGGAGTAAAAGCTGAATATTTCAATTATAGCACAGATCAACAAGCGGAAGCATGGAACTTACCAGAATTAGAAGCTTCAATTTTTGCAGATTACCAAATCACAGAAAACTGGTTTGCAGGTGCAAATATCTTCTACATTGGTGAACGTAAAGACTTAGTAAACCTCGGTGGAGGAGCTTTATCTCCAACCACACCAACGGAAGTAACCTTAGATAGTTTTATAGATATAAATGCACACCTTGGCTATCGTTTCAACGACAGATTAACAGCGTTTGTAAAAGCAAACAACATTGCAAATCAAGACTATCAACGTTGGGTAAATTTCCCAGTACAACAATTTCAAATCATGGGTGGAGCAACGTATAAGTTTGACTTCTAGAAAATAACAAAGTATAAACATCGAAAGCGTTCAATTCACATTGAGCGCTTTTTTTGTGAATTATCTTTTCAAAAACAAAAAGCTGCACAACAAAACATCAAAAAGTTGTATTTTTAAACCTTCAAACCAAAAAATCACCAAATGCAAAAACTAACCGCATTACTATTACTAGCATTCCTATGCTTTTCATGTTCCCAAAGAGAAGAAGTAGATACAATTATTTTCAATGCAATTATTTATACAGTTGATACTGAATTTTCAAAGGCAGAAGCGTTTGCTGTAAAAGATGGAAAATTTGTAGCCGTTGGAAACACCAATGAAATTCTAGAAAAATACGAAGCAACAAAAACGATAGATGTAGCTGGAAAAGCCGTTTTTCCAGGACTTATTGATGCACATTGTCATTTCTATGGTTTAGGAATGAATATGCAAAGTGTCGATTTAGTCGGAACAAAAAGTTATGAAGATGTGCTAGCAAAAGTTGAAGCGTTTCAAAAAGAAAAAAATGCACCTTTCATTGTTGGAAGAGGTTGGGATCAAAATGATTGGGAAGTACAAGAGTTTCCAACAAAAGAACGTTTAGACGAACTATTTCCAAATACACCAGTAGCGTTAATGCGTGTTGACGGGCATGCGTATTTGGCAAATCAGAAAGCATTGGATATGGCAGGAATAACTGCTGAAACAAAAATTGCTGGTGGCGAAATTCAACTAAAAGATGGAAAACTCACAGGAATTTTAGTGGACAATCCAATGGATTTAATTGATAAAGTTATTCCAAAACCATCCAAAAAACAACAAATTCAAGCGTTGCAAGATGCGGAAAAAGCATGTTTTGCATTCGGTTTAACCACAATTAACGATGCCGGATTGGATAAAAACGTCATCAATCTCATTGATAGTTTGCAAAAAGCAGACGCGTTGAGCATGCGTATTTATGCAATGATTAGCAATACGCCAGCAAATGTGGAACATTACATCAACAAAAAACCATACAAAACAGATTACTTAAATGTGCGTTCATTTAAAGTTTACGGTGATGGTGCTTTGGGTTCGCGTGGTGCTGTATTAAAAGAATCGTACAGTGATAAAGAAAATCATTTTGGTGCAATGGTAATTAATCCAGAAGATTTATCAAAATTGGCGGCGCGAATTGCAAAAACGGAATACCAAATGAACACACATGCTATTGGCGATTCGGCAAACTATCAAGTCTTAAAAACCTATGCCAGTGTGCTAGAAGGGCAAACAGATCGCCGTTGGAAAATAGAACACGCACAAGTAATTGATGAAGCAGATTTTGAACAATTCAAAAACAAAAACATCATTCCGTCTGTACAACCTACGCATGCAACAAGTGACATGTATTGGGCAGGTGAACGTTTGGGCGATAAACGTTTAAAAGACGCATATGCGTATAAAAAATTATTAGAAATTTCAGGTCAAGTAGCTTTAGGGACCGACTTTCCGGTAGAAGATGTAAGTACGTTTAAAACATTTTATGCGGCTGTTGCCAGAAAAGACTCAGAACAATATCCAAAAGATGGTTTTCAAATGGAAAATGCGTTATCTCGTGAGGAAACACTCAAAGGAATGACCATTTGGGCGGCGTATAGTAACTTTGAAGAAGCAGAAAAAGGAAGTATTGAAGTTGGAAAATTTGCAGACTTTATCGTTTTAGACAAAAATATTATGGAAATTCCTGAAAAAGAAATCTTAAATACAAACGTTACAGAAACTTATTTGGCTGGAAAGAAAGTAAATTAGATCGTTGGACTTCTTGGATTATTAGATTTTTAGAAATCACTAATACATATATTTTTGAAGTCAATAGCTGTTGCATTACGCATAATTGAAATCAAAATGAAAATACTTAAAAGTTGTCAAGATGCAATAAACAGTTAGTATTCTGTCTCTATTCAATAATCCAAAGCGTGAGCGTAATAAAAAATCTAACAATTCTATAAAAGAAAAAAACTCAGAAATCTTACGACTTCTGAGTTCTTCAAATAACCAATAATAACAATAAATAAAGAATAATTAAAAACTAAACGGTACAGCAACGCTGATATTGTCCCATGCTAATATCATGTTGGTACCATCAGTTTCTTTTTTGAACGCAATTGAAAAATATTCAACGGTATCAATATTGTTTACAGGAACGTCTAATCGGGCAACATCTTTGTCCTTATCATAATAATAAGAGCCCCAAACGTCCGTGTCTGAATTTAAAATAATTGTCCAAGATCTTTTTCCAGGAATCGTAAATAAAGTATACGTTCCAGCCTTGATTTCTTTATCGCCAAATTTTACATCTTGGAAAAACGTAACTTCAGTAGCTTCGTTTGCGCCTGTTCTCCATATTTTATCATAAGGAACTAAGTTTCCGAAAATAGATCTTCCTTTCTTTTGTGGTCTTCCATATACAACCTTAATAACAGGAGGCGCATTTCTTTTTGACTTAAAATAACTAATATCATGAGGACTTTTGTCGATATCGCTAAATTTTTGCGCGGAAACATCAACACTACAAAATAATAGTGCGATTAAAAAAACGGTAGCTAAAAAGCTTTTTTTCATGATGAATTATTTATGACATAAAACTACTAAAACTTATTCTTAGAATAATGTTAAACTTTTGCTGCAGATGTTAAAATTCTACAGACTTGTATAAAGTACGCTTTCATCATGAGTAAATTATCAATAAGTAAGGTGAAGCCATACAAATTTCTCAAAAAAATACAATAATTTTAAATACTTAATAATCTAAAACCAATATCATGAAGAAAAAAAAACAAGTTCAGTTTTTACAATTTAAAACAAGTACCATCGTAAATTTTTCGAACATACAAAGTGTCAAAGGAGGATTTAGAAACTTTACAGGAGATTCCTGTTTTGAAGTTTGCAATACAGATTTGAAAAACTGTACATGGGGAGAAGAGTAATGCATTAACTATAGCATATAATAAAAGAAGGAATACAATACTGTGTTCCTTTTTTTAGAATCTGAAAGTTTGAGATACATTTTTAAGATATTTTTTTTCAAATGTTATTAAAATGATCTTTTTTAGTTTTAAATTGTAACTATAATTGAGTGATGTGTTTTTAAATTGAAAGTTTAAAATCATATTTGTACTGTAATTATAACAATAAAAGAAAAGATTATGTGTGGAATTGTATGTGCCTTTGATCTAAAAGAAAAAGCAGAAGTATTACGTCCTCAACTTTTAGAAATGTCGAAAAAAATTCGTCATCGTGGACCAGACTGGAGTGGAATATATAGTAACGATAAAGCAATCTTAGCGCATGAGCGTTTAGCAATTGTAGATCCAGCTTCAGGAAAACAACCCTTATTTAGTGAAGATAAACAATTAGTATTAGCCGCAAATGGCGAAATATACAATCATAGAGAATTACGCAAACAGTTTGAGGGCAAATATACATTTCAAACACAATCGGATTGTGAAGTTATTTTAGCATTATTCAAAGAAAAAGGAAGCACTTTTTTAGACGAACTAAACGGAATTTTTGGATTTGCAGTATATGATGTTCAAGAAGATCGGTATTTAGTTGCCAGAGATCATATGGGAATTATTCCATTATACATTGGTTGGGATAAAAACGGTACATTCTATGTTGGATCAGAATTAAAAGCATTAGAAGGTGTTTGCAGCAAAATTGAAGTATTTCCTCCAGGAAATTATTTAGATAGTAAAGAAGGTGAATTAAAAAGATGGTACCAACGTGATTGGATGGAATACGAAGCCGTAAAAGAAAATCAAACAAGTATTGACGAATTGCGCGAAGCGTTAGAAGCATCAATTCACAGACAGTTAATGTCCGATGTGCCGTATGGAGTATTACTTTCTGGCGGATTAGATTCTTCAATTACATCTGCTGTCGCGAAAAAATATGCGCAAAAACGAATTGAAACTGACGATCAAAGTGAAGCTTGGTGGCCACAATTACATTCCTTTTCTATAGGATTAGAAGGTTCTCCAGATTTAGCCGCTGCTCAAAAAGTTGCGGACCACATTGGAACCATTCATCACGAAGTAAAATTTACCATTCAAGAAGGTTTAGATGCTATAAAAGATGTAATCTATCACTTGGAAACCTATGATATTACTACAATTCGCGCTTCAACGCCTATGTATCTATTGGCAAGAGTTATCAAATCAATGGGAATTAAAATGGTACTATCTGGCGAAGGAGCAGACGAAATTTTTGGAGGCTATTTATACTTCCACAAAGCACCAAGCGCAGAAGAATTGCACAAAGAAACCGTTCGTAAACTAGACAAACTCTATCAATACGATTGTTTACGTGCCAACAAATCATTAGCCGCTTGGGGAATTGAAGGTCGTGTGCCTTTCCTAGACAAAGAATTTATGGATGTTGCCATGCGCATCAATCCAGAAGATAAAATGATCAACGGCGAACGTATGGAAAAGTGGGTATTGCGTAAAGCATTTGAATCGTACTTACCAGAAAGCGTAGCGTGGCGCCAAAAAGAACAATTTAGTGATGGTGTTGGATACAGCTGGATTGATACCTTAAAAGAATTGGTAGAAAGTGAAGTGTCTGACGAGCAGTTAGAAAATGCTAAATTCCGTTTTCCAATTCAAACACCTAGAGCAAAAGAAGAATATTACTATCGTAGTATTTTTGAAGAACATTTCCCATCGGAAACTGCTTCATTAACAGTTCCGTCGGTTCCGTCTGTAGCATGTAGCTCAGTAACGGCGTTGGAATGGGATGAATCATTCAAAAACATGAACGATCCTTCTGGAAGAGCAGTAGCAAATGTTCACGAAGAAGCGTATTAGCATACAGCAAAATTAATTTTTGTTGTGTATTTTGTAAAAACAGAAAAGCGTCATATGGTACATGGCGCTTTTTTATTTTTTAGGACGAGTTTGCATACAAACGAAATCTGTATCTTTAAAAAATGAAGCTACAATTGGCAATACACAACTTTGAATTACCATTACAAAACCCGTTTACAATTTCTCGATACACGGTTACAGTTCAAAAAACGGTAGTGATTTCACTTTCGGACGGAAACTATACAGGATATGGTGAAGCAACGGTAAACCCGTATTACAACAGTACGGTTGAAAGTTTAAAGGCTTCCGCCAGAAGTGTCTCAGCTATACTTGAAGCTGTAGAAGAAAACATGCATCCTACCGAACTCTGGAAAGTTTTAGAGCCGAAATTACAAGACAATTACTTTGCGTTGTGCGCAATAGATTGCGCGTATTGGGATTTGTATGCAAAACAACAGCAAAAACCATTGCGACGTTTTTGGAGTGAGCACGATTTGAATCTTCCAAAAACAAACTTCACTATTGGAATTGATTCAATTGACGTGATGAAATCTAAAATTCAAGAAACGCCTTGGCCGATTTATAAAATAAAATTGGGAACAAAAAACGATATCAAAATCATACAAGTACTTCGTACAATTACAAATGCAGCTTTTAGAGTAGATGCAAATTGTGCTTGGACAGTAGCAGAAACGTTGAAAAATGCTGAAGCGTTCAAAAAACTTAATGTAGAATTTATAGAACAACCATTAAAAGCAGAAAATTGGGAAGGCATGAAAATTCTCAAAGAAAAAAGTGTATTACCAATCATAGCCGATGAAAGTTGTCAAAAATTGGCAGATGTTGAAAGCTGTGCAGAGGTATTTCACGGAATCAATATCAAATTGATGAAATGTGGCGGCATTACTCCAGCGTTGCAAATGATTCAAATCGCGAAAGCAAAACAGCTCAAAATTATGGCAGGTTGTATGACAGAATCATCCATTGGTATCTCAAACCTTACACAATTAGCGTCATTACTAGATTATATTGATGCAGACGGCGCTATGTTATTACAAAACGATATTGCAACAGGAGTTGACTTCAATAATGGCGAAATTGTATATACTTCTGAAAATGGTTCGGGAAGTCAATTAAATTAACTTTTCAAAAAATATAAAACGCTCAAAGCTTACTAAACTTTGAGCGTTTTATATATTAAGTAACTATATTACTGTTTGATAAACTTCTTCGTGGTTACTGCACCAGTTGAGGTTTCAAGCGTTATAAAGTATATTCCTTGTTGTAAAGTTGTAACCGAAATTCTTGCTGTTTCAACAGTTGAAGTAAACACGTTTCTTCCTTGTACATCAACAATTGAAACACTTTTAATAACTTGATTATCTTTAGAATCAATTGTTATAAAATCTTTAGCAGGATTAGGGTACAACTGAAAACTAGAAGCATCGATTGTATTTCTTGAAAGTGTTACAGCCGAATTACGCTCATGTGTTTCAGTATTTTCGTTAATTCCTAAAAAACTAGAAAAAATAGTTGCATCAGTATATCTAAAAGCAATATTGTCAGCAGTATTATCATAGTAGTAATACGTAGTTTGTGTCAATGTTCCAATATTATTAAAAATAGGAGGAATACTAAAACTTAAGTTTTGGTCAACACGTAAACGCGTTACAGGTGCTGCATAATCTGGAAAAGTAGCATCAGGAATATTTAAAGTTCCGTAGGCATCCACCGTTGCAGTAAATGTCCCTGTAAATGTTCCGTTAGTGCCTTGATACGAAAATGTTCCAGATACTGCGCCAGAATTAGTATCATTAAAATTTAAAGGAAACAATCCTACAAAAGCATTTGTATTACTATAATTTAAAACAATATCTCCTTGAGAAACACCTGTAATATACGTTCCACTTCCGTCTTCTCTTTGAAAAAAATCACTTACAGTTGGCGTACCACCTTGTGTTGTAATTGATAAAACCTCTGTAGTTCCAGGGTATGTTGATAATTGACCAGCTGTTGGTGCGGCATACGTGTCAATATTTGTTCCAGAAGCAGTTAAATTGTTAAATGTCCAAACTGTATTCATCCCAGTTGGTGATTGATCAAGTGCCGCGGCAGGTGTTACAATCGTAAAGTCCGTATTTGGATCACTGTTAAATGATGATATGGTTTGTGAAAAAGCTACAACACTAAAAAGTGATGCAAGAATGAGTAATTTTGTTTTCATAAATTTTGATAATATGTTGTTAGTTTGGTAAAATTAATAAAATCATACAATGAGAGCGTTAAAATAAAGTGTTTTCTTGTATAAATCACTATTTGTAGGTAGTTTACACAAAAAATTAAGCGTTAAAATATCGCTTCTACGCCATACTTTTCATTTCGTTGTCAGTCGCCCATAAAAAAACAACTTCAAAATGCCATAAAAGCTATTTTAAGACACTCTAAGCAGTTTTCGTTAAAAGGGGTAAATGTTAATAACTATTTAAAAAGGTGCTTAAAAGTGTTTAAAAATCAATTCATGATGTCTTATATTTGTTGTTTAACGATAGAAAAAATCAGAACGATTTTAATCGTTCCAAACCTATAAAAATTAAGGAGAATATTTATGAGCGAAGAAGCAAAAAAACAATATTCAGCCGATAGTATTCAGGCATTAGAAGGAATGGAACACGTACGTATGCGTCCTTCCATGTATATTGGAGATGTTGGAGTACGTGGATTACACCACTTAGTATATGAAGTTGTCGATAACTCTATTGATGAAGCACTAGCAGGTCATTGTGATACAATTAGTGTAATTATCAATGAAGACAACTCAATCACAACTGAAGATAACGGTCGTGGTATTCCTGTAGGAATTCATCAAAAAGAAGGCGTTTCTGCATTAGAAGTTGTAATGACAAAAATTGGTGCTGGTGGAAAATTTGACAAAGATTCCTATAAAGTATCTGGTGGATTGCACGGAGTTGGTGTCAGTTGTGTAAATGCATTATCAGATCATTTACGAGCAACCGTCTTTAGAGAAGGAAAAGTTTGGGAGCAAGAATATGAGCGTGGAAAACCTTTATATCCTGTAAAAGCGATAGGCGATTCTGATAAAAATGGAACAGTTGTAACGTTCAGACCAGATGCTTCAATCTTTACACAAACCTTAGAATACAACTACGAAACGTTAGCAAATCGTATGCGCGAATTGTCATACCTAAACAAAGGAATTACAATTACGCTAACGGACAAACGTAACAAAGACGAAAAAGGAGAATATATTGGTGATGTTTTTCATTCTACAGAAGGATTAAAAGAATTTATCAAATACTTAGACGGAAACCGTGAACAAATCATTAGTGATGTTGTAGCCTTTGAAGGAGAGAAAAACGATATTCCAGTTGAGGTTGCTATGACATATAACACGTCGTATTCTGAAAACTTACATTCGTATGTAAACAATATCAACACACACGAAGGTGGAACACATTTATCAGGATTTAGAAGAGGTTTAACGCATACGCTGAAAAAATACGCAGAAGGAACTGGAATGTTAGACAAGCTAAAGTTTGATATTTCTGGAGATGATTTCCGTGAAGGATTAACTGCAATTATTTCGGTAAAAGTTCAAGAACCACAATTTGAAGGGCAAACCAAAACAAAACTTGGAAACCGTGAAGTATCTGCTTCTGTAAGTCAGGCAGTATCTGAAATGTTAACAGACTACTTAGAAGAACATCCAGATGATGCCAAAACAATAGTCCAAAAAGTTGTTTTAGCCGCTCAAGCACGTCATGCCGCTCAAAAAGCACGTGAAATGGTGCAGCGTAAAACGGTAATGAGTATCGGAGGTTTGCCAGGGAAACTGAGTGACTGTTCTGAGCAAGATCCTGCAAAATGTGAAGTATTCCTTGTCGAGGGAGATTCGGCAGGTGGAACTGCAAAACAAGGTCGTGATCGAATGTTTCAAGCCATCTTACCTTTACGTGGTAAAATCTTGAACGTTGAAAAAGCAATGCAACACAAAGTGTTTGAAAATGA
Source organism: Kordia sp. (assembly GCF_965283645.1). Taxonomy (GTDB): domain Bacteria; phylum Bacteroidota; class Bacteroidia; order Flavobacteriales; family Flavobacteriaceae; genus Kordia. Next base: position 4,657,948 of record NZ_CBDIPG010000001.1, read on the forward strand.
AGAAATCAAAAATATCTTCACAGCATTAGGTGTAACAATAGGAACTGAAGAAGACAGCAAAGCATTAAACCTTTCAAAACTAAGATATCATAAAATTGTAATCATGTGTGATGCCGATGTCGATGGATCGCATATTGCAACCTTAATCTTAACATTCTTCTTTCGTTACATGAAAGAACTCATTGAAAACGGACACATTTACATTGCGGCACCACCATTATACTTAGTAAAAAAAGGTGCAAAACGTAAATATGCTTGGGATGATAAAGAACGTGATACTATTGTTGACGAATTTGGTGGTGGCGCCAACATTCAACGATACAAAGGTCTTGGAGAAATGAACGCTGAGCAATTGTGGGATACAACAATGAATCCAGATTTTAGAACTTTACGTAAAGTAGTAATTGACAATGGAGGAGAAGCAGACAGAGTATTCTCTATGTTAATGGGTGACGAAGTACCACCGCGAAGAGAATTTATTGAGAAAAATGCAGTATATGCAAACATTGATGCATAAAGAATCAAAATAATATAAAAATAAAAAATGCCTCTTTTACGAGGCATTTTTTATGTGTTGTAATTATATACTCTCAACAAAATAAATCACTTTTTAATCAATTTTTCTATTGAAAACCCTTTAAAAATCAAAAAACAATTTCTTCTGTACAAGATTAGAACACAGTACGATGCTTTTTTTATCAAACTTTTAGCGAAAGCGAATAATTACCATGTACAGCTCTATTTTCTTTCTGGCGTATCTATAATTAGTGTTTTATTGCCATTGCCTTCACCAATAATTTCATAAGTAAAAGTTCTTGGCGTGCTACCATTACCAATGATTATCGTACTTAAGTATTGAGTTTCAAGTGTGCAATAGCTAGAGTATGCTCCTAGGTGAAGCTGCAAATGCAGTTGGAGTAAAGGAAAGTGATGATACTGTACTAAAAGTAACATTAATAGTATTTTCATCAATTACCATATAATATAATATCCATATGTATTGGTACATAAATACAGTTCTTACAAAACCAAATCAACGATAATTGCGTATTTATACATATAATCACTCTTTTTTAATCTAAAATAAAATAAAAAGGGGGAATTTCCTGTGTAAATTATTACACGATTTTACTATTTTTGATTTAACAAAAACCGAAATCTACAATGAAAAAAATTAAAACCTCACTCATCGCATTACTAGCAATGTGCTATGTAAATGCTCAAGACAACATTAATGAATTACTTGCCGCAGGTATTGATGATGCCAAACGTTTCAGTACAAACTACATTGCACCAGCTTCGGAAGGACTTGCTTACGGAATCAATACTGGTTGGTTTAACAATGCAAAAGCACCAAAACGCTTCGGCTTTGAAATTTCAATAGTTGGAAACGTTTCTTTCTTTGATGATAGTAAAAAATCATTTCAACTAAATGTGGCAGACTATGAAAATATTCGTTTTCCAGATAACAGTCCGTCAAAAACGGTTGCTACTGCTTTAGGAAACAACGAACCAGATATTACAGTATTAGTAACCTATAGTGATCCAATTTTTGGAAACCAAGAAGTAGAAGTTACATTGCCAACAGGTATTGGAGCAGAAGACGTAAGTTTAATTCCAACAGCATACATTCAAGCAAGTTTTTCTCCATTTAAAGGAACACAAGTAAAAGGTAGATTCTTTCCAACGGTAGACACCGAAGATGTAAAACTAAGTTCATACGGTTTCGGAATTCAACAAGAATTCACATCGTGGTTGCCAGCAGAAAAAGTATTTCCTGTAGCAATTTCAGGATTAATTGCGTACACACATTTAAATGCCAACTATGACTTTACAAATTCAAGTGTTGTTGATGGCGACAATCAGCAAGTAGAAACAGATGTAAACACATTATTATTTCAATTAATCGTAGGAACAAAATTTAAAATAGTAAACTTTTACGGAGGTTTAGGGTACATAACAGGAGATTCTAAAACAAGTTTACTTGGAACATATACCGTAACAGACGGCGTATTCTTCTCAGAAACTATTACAAATCCATTTACAATAGATCAAGATATTTCAGGAATTAGAGGAACATTAGGAGCAAACTTAAAACTTGGTTTTTTTGGCTTAAATGCTGATTATTCTATTGGAGAATTTGATTCAGCAAGCTTAGGAATTAACTTTTCATTTTAAACATATTTTAAGGCTTACTTGTTTTCTAAACAGCAGATTAATTCGTACTTTTGCACCTTAGAAACAATACATTAAAAAATATAGAATATGAAAGTTACAGTTGTAGGAGCAGGAGCCGTTGGTGCTAGTTGTGCAGAGTATATTGCAATCAAAAACTTTGCTTCAGAAGTGGTTTTATTAGACATTAAAGAAGGATATGCTGAAGGAAAAGCAATGGATTTAATGCAAACAGCTTCTTTAAATGGTTTTGATACAAAAATCACAGGAAGTACAAATGACTACACAAAAACAGCTGGTAGTGATATCTGTGTAATTACTTCTGGAATTCCTCGTAAACCAGGAATGACGCGTGAAGAATTAATCGGAATCAATGCAGGAATTGTAAAAACAGTTTCTTCTAGCTTAATTGCACATTCACCAGAAACGATCATCATTGTTGTAAGTAACCCAATGGATACAATGACGTATTTAGTTCACAAAACAACAGGATTACCAAAAAATAGAATCGTCGGAATGGGTGGAGCTTTAGATAGTGCTCGTTTCAAATACAGATTGGCAGAAGCATTAGGAGCGCCAATTTCTGACGTTGACGGAATGGTAATTGGTGGTCATAGTGACAAAGGAATGGTGCCATTAACAGCACATGCAACACGTAACAGTGTAAAAGTTTCTGAATTCTTATCAGAAGAACGTTTAACACAAGTAAAAGAAGACACCAAAGTTGGTGGAGCAACCTTAACTAAATTATTAGGAACTTCAGCTTGGTACGCACCAGGAGCAGCAGTTTCAGGATTGGTTCAAGCAATTGCTTGTGATCAAAAGAAAATGTATCCTTGTTCAGTTTTATTAGAAGGAGAATACGGATTAAACGATTTATGTATTGGTGTTCCAGTAATCTTGGGGAAAAACGGAATCGAAAGTATCGTAGAAATTAAATTAAGTGATGCTGAAAAAGCACATTTATCAGAAAGTGCCGAAGGTGTAAAGAAAACAAACGGATTATTAGAATTGTAAAATTCGAATCTATATACATAAAAAACCCTCATGAGTGTATGCTTATGAGGATTTTTTATTTTCATCAATTATTGTAACAATTTAACGCAGTACACTACTTATGTTGTGATACGTAAAATATAAAACATGAAAAAAATAATAATAGCAATTACCTTAATATTTAGTGTAACAGTTTCTGCTCAGAAGAAAATTACTGAAGGAAAAATTATTTCAAAACAAACAATGTCAACGGACAATGAGCAAGCACAAGCACAGTTTGATGCAATAGGAGAAATGGGGACCGTAGCTTATTTTAAAAACAAAAACTCTCGTTCAGAAATCAAAAATCCTGCGACAGGAGATATAACAACGGTTATCAACGCTGATAAAAACGAGATGTTAATGTTGATGGACAGTCCAATGTTGGGGAAATTATACATGTTGAAAAAGAACTTTGTAAATCCTGAAGACGCAAAAAATATTACGGTAACAAAAGGAGAAGCGACAAAAACAATATTAGGATATAAATGCGATCAATATATAATTGCTATTGATAAAGATGGAGTTAACATGAAGATTGAAATGTTCACAACAGAAAAAATTCCAGTTATATCACAACAAACAATCGAATACGGTGATCAAATAAAAGGTTTTCCTTTATACGTTACTATTGAGATGAATCAAATGGGAATCGATATGAAAATTACCACAGAAGTTACCTCTGTACAGGAAGAAAAAGTTTCAGAAGAATTATTTGAAACAACACCGCCCGAAGGATACAAAAACATGGAAGAGCAATAAAAAAAGCAAAAAAATAAATTTCTAAAGGCTACAAAAGTATATTTGTAGCCTTTATTGATTAAAAAATATAGAATAGTAAAATGAAGAAAGCATATATTGTAGTTAGTACAACGTTATTGTTAATAGTAGTAACAGGCTGTAGCAAATTGTTTTTTAGTCCAACTCATATGATTCAACTTGAAGTTGAAACAGGCAATCTTACAGAAAGTCAAAAACAAGAAGCTACAATCAATATTCAAAATCGACTTGTATCACTTGGAGCAAGTAATGTAAGCGTAGTTTCTGAAAATGAACAAGTACTAACACTAAGTTATCGAGGAGATTTTACACCAGAAATATTAGAGGCATGTTTTTCAACTACAGGAAATTTAGAGTTTTTTGAAACATGTACATCTAGAAAACTCATCATGGACTACTTCTCAGAAAAATATCCTTCCGCTACTGACGATGAAAAATTAACCACTGACGAGACTAGCGTAAATAATGAAGCTCTTGAATTTATGGAAAACATCAATATTAAAAAAGAGTCTTATGGCGGTATTTTTGGACATGTTTCTGAGGAAAATAAAGAGCGTTTAAAAGCGACATCAATTTACAAAACGCCTATTTTTATAAGTTCTATCAAAAAAAGAGTGAAATTTCTATTGGGAAAAGATTATAATGGAATGTGCGAGCTATATATGGTTTTTTTAACATCAGAAAATGAGCCACATTTAGATGGTAAGTATATAACTAGTGCTTATTATAATCCAAGTACATACAATGATCGTTATGTGGTTGATTTGCAAATGAATGAAGAAGGTGCCGTTATTTGGGAAAAATTAACCGAAAAAGTATATAATAGTAGAGGGTACATTGCCATTGTAATTGATGATATTGTATATTCAGCTCCATCGGTTAGTGTAGGAGCTATTAAAGGTGGGAGATCTCAAATTTCAGGAAGTTTTACCAAAGAAGAAGCGGCTGTACTTGCAAGTGTTATTCATACAAGAGGAATTCCGAAAGTTAAAATTTTGAAAATTACAGAGTTGTAAAGGTTTAAAATATAAGGAGTTAATCGTATATTTTTTTCATCGTAATAAGTTTCCATGGATATGTATATAACAAATATAGTTTTTGGCCTAATTTGTTCACTTATAAAGACTTCTTATCAATATATTACTGAAAATTAATTGCAAAACACTACGTAAATGCGGTCATTATTTTTATATTTGGCGCATGATTGCAAAAAGGTATTTTAGTGCTTTTATCATTCTTATCGTACTTCTTGGTTTTTACAAGGAGCAAACTCCTGTGCCAAATCAGGAAATAGAGCTTCAATTTGTTGATCAGCAAGTTGTTATTGAAGATACGCAAAATATCATTGAAGCAATTACGAAGCAATTACAAGCATTAGGAATTACAGATATTCAAGTTCGAGAACAAGAAAATGGTATCTTAAAAATTTCCTACTACAGTGAAGCGGAAGTTGCTGCTGTTAAAAAAACACTTTCTTCCAACGGAATTGCTTCAAAAAGTGAATCTGGAAACACTCCAACAAATACAAACGTTTTCAAGTTTAAAGATTCTGGAAACGTTGATACATTTAAGTTAGACATATATGAAATTCAGACGGTTTCAAGTCCGTATGTTGGAATTCACGGAAAGTACATTCTAGCCTTACAAAAAGATTATGACAAAGCACCAACTCCAAATTCATTTGGACATGCGTATTCGTACGTTACGGGCGAGTTTCAAACCATAATCGCGTTAGCATACACAGAATCAACATATACTACGATTCTAAAAGAAAGCATATCATACGAAATTCCTGATGTACGCGCAGGACCTTTATCTTCTTTACATTCTTAAAATCGGCTACTACGCGCTATTGTGTATAAAGCTGTTTCATCACAATTAAATCACGAAAAAAATAATTGTCAAATCATACGGTAAATTATATATTTGCTCGTTTTAAAAAATTTGACCAAAAATATTGAATAATGCAGAACAAAGGATTAATAAAATTGTTTGCCATTTTATTCGGATTGGTAAGTATTTACCAATTATCGTTTACGTTTATCACGAATAAAATTGAAAATGAGGCAAAAACGTATGCAGTTTCACAAGTGCCAAAACCAACGGACGGTGAATCTGAAACAAAAGAAAACGCATCAAAAAGATCGCGTGTTGAAAAACAGTATTTAGATTCTATCGATAGAAACGAACCAATCAGTTACGGTTTCACGTCGTTTACATACGCTGAAGCGAAAGAAAAAGAACTAAATAAAGGGTTAGACCTTAAAGGTGGAATTAATGTAATTCTTCAAATATCTGTAAAAGATATCCTAAAAGGATTAGCAAATAACACAGAAAACGAAACGTTTAACAAAGCTTTGGAAAGAGCAGATGTGTTACAAGCAAGCGCACAAGAAGATTATGTAGAATCTTTCTTTAGAGCGTTTGACGAATTAAAGCCAGAAGGATTATTATTGGCAGATTCAGACATCTTTTACACACAAGCATTACAGGAAGATATTACCTCTTTTAAAATGCCTGATAGTGAGGTGAAAAATGTTATTAGAAAAAAAATTAACGAATCTGTTATTTCTGCAAAAGAAGTATTAAACAAGCGTATTGATGAGTTTGGAGTTACACAACCAAACATTCAGCGTTTAGGAACTTCTGGGCGTATCTTAATTGAATTGCCAGGAGCGAAAGATGTTATTCGTATTGAGAAATTAGTACAAACAACAGCTGAGCTTGAGTTCTGGAAAACATACAATGATAACTCAAAGTTAAGTACATACCTTGCCGCAGCAAATGAGAAGTTAAAAGAACTTCCTCAATATGCTTCTCAAAACGAAGTTAAAAAAGAAGATACTGACACAACAGAAGATGCTGATGCAACTGAAACTGAAGCTGAAGCTGGACAAGATGATCAAGAAGCGGCAGATTTATTAACGTCTACTGAAGAAGATAGTTTAAATGTAGTAAATCCATTATTTGACCGAATCAACTTTACATTTCAAGGTGGTGGAATTATCGGTAAAGTAAAAGAATCTGATAAGGATACAGTACTAAAATTACTTAACAACGATATTGTTAAGCAAGTAAGACCAGCAGAATTGCGTTCAGTACGTTTTGCTTTTGGTAAAGAAAAAGATGCACAAGGATTCCAAGATTTATATGTGTTAGATGGAGAAAGAAAAGGGGCAAAAGTAGAGCCTCAAATGAAAGGTGACGTAATTGATGGCGCAAGTCAAAGTTTTGCACAAGACGGGAAAGCAAATGTAAACATGCAAATGAACGGAATTGGAGCAAAGCAATGGGAGAAATTAACTGAAGAAGTACACAAAGAAAGAGGGTTTATTGCAATTGTTTTAGATAACATTGTATACTCTGCACCAAGTGTAACCAACGGAAAAATTTCTGGTGGAAACTCTCAAATTTCTGGAACATTCACAATTGAAGAAGCGCAAGATTTAGCAAACGTATTACGTGCAGGTAAGTTACCAGCAAGTGCAGATATCTTACAATCAGAAATTGTTGGTCCATCATTAGGACAAGAAGCAATTGATAGTGGTTTAATGTCGTTCCTTATTGCATTGGTATTAGTACTAGTTTGGATGATATTCTATTACGGTAGAGCTGGTGTTTTTGCAGATGTTGCCTTAGTATTCAACATCTTGTTAATATTTGGTGTACTAGCAAACTTAGGAGCTGTATTAACATTGCCTGGAATTGCGGGTATTGTATTAACTATAGGTATGTCGGTGGATGCCAACGTACTTCTGTTTGAACGTGTTCGAGAAGAACTAGCAAAAGGAAAAACTTTACGAGAAGCAATTGACCACGCATTTAGCTGGAAAGGAGCTATGTCTTCTATCTTTGATGCCAACATTACAACTGGTTTAACGGCTTTAATCTTATTCTTATTCGGAACAGGGCCAATTAAAGGTTTCGCTACTACGTTACTAATTGGTATTGCAACTTCATTATTTACAGCAATCTTTATCACTCGTTTACTAATCGATTGGTATTTAGAAAAAGGAAACACATTAGCATTCTCTACAGGAGCTACGAAAAACTTATTCAGAAACAACACTGTTGAGTTCTTAAAGAAGCGTAAAATAGCATACGTAATTTCTGGAGCTGTTATATTAGTAGGATTAGGATCGTATTTCTTTGGAAACGGATTAAATGAAGGAGTTGATTTTGTTGGAGGACGTTCATACCAAGTACGATTCAAAAATGATGTAAGTCCACAAAATGTAAAAGAAAAACTTGCAGTAGTTTTTGGAGCTGAAAACTCACCAGAAGTAAAAACTTTTGGAGATGCAAATCAGTTAAAAATAACAACAAAATATAAAGTAAACGAAACAGGAACTGCCGTTGATGACGAAATCAAACAGAAATTATTTGATGGCGTAAAATCATTCTTACCTGCGGATATGGATCTTGAAAAATTTGTTGATGGAGCAGAAGATAAGGATGCAGGAATTATGCAATCAATCAAAGTTGGACCAACAATTGCGGATGACATCAAGAAAAACTCCTTCTGGGCTGTATTAGGTTCGTTAGTGGTAGTATTCTTATACATCTTATTACGATTCAGAAGATGGCAATTCTCACTTGGAGCAGTAATAGCTGTATTCCATGATGTGTTAATTGTATTAGGTATTTTCTCTTTGGCTTGGAAATTCCTTCCATTCAACATGGAAATCAACCAAGCATTTATTGCGGCAATACTAACTGTAATTGGATACTCGCTAAATGATACCGTGGTTGTATTTGATAGAATCCGTGAATTCATGGACGAAAATGCAAACTGGAAATTTAGCAAAGTGGTAAACGCGGCACTAAACAGTACATTAAGTAGAACGTTAAATACGTCATTAACTACGTTAGTAGTATTATTGGCAATCTTTATCTTCGGTGGAGAATCTATCCGTGGATTTATGTTTGCTTTAATTGTAGGTGTAGTTGTAGGTACATATTCATCTATGTTTATTGCAACACCAGTTATGTTTGATACGATCAAAAAAGGTGATATCAACAAAGGACTAGAAGAAGTTGCTGAATAAGCAATCTTAACATAGAATTCATAAAAAACGCCACTCAAATCGAGTGGCGTTTTTACATATAAAAATTTTATACGAGAATCTGTTATCGTTCTTTACAAACAATCACCGAGTTTTCGCAAATGCCACCACAAGTAACATTAGTTACATTTGTTGTTGGTTGTGCTCTTCCTCCAGTAATTTCAAAAATTGCAACTGCTGACTTGTTTAAAGATAAATTTTTTAAATTTTTAGTTTTCATAATTTTGTGAATTTTAGTTATACCCTAAAAATAAAAATCTATTCTAAAAACATAGTAGGGTAAAACCATACATTTGTACGACAGTTGTATCTAATGTGAAAAGAATACGAGAATAACTCTGAAAAAATTGCTACTTATTTGGAAAGTTGTTCGTTATAGGTTTTTTCTAGAGAAATTAACTTTGTCCAATAAGGATCGTGTAAGCGCGCTTTTTTAATAAATGCTAGTGCTTGTTTAATGTTATCTTTCTTTCGGAATATATAAGCGTACAACAAAAGTGAATCTGCTTGCAACTTTTTCTTATGAAGGTCTAAATAAAGAATGCACAAAAAATATAATTTTAGTGCGTATAAAACACTTGCAATTTTATACACTTTATCTTTTTGTTCGCAATAACTAACAATATACATTGCTTCAGTATACTGAATAGAAGTGCTCGAAGTTTTTAATTTGAAGTATTGTTGTAAGGCTGCATACAACTTTTTTTTTTGAAATAAATATCACCTAATAACATGCGTACAATGGTACTATTTCTTGCTTTTGGAAGATTTTTTAAAACGTGAATGGCTTTATCCAAAGTACCGTTTTCAATATATATTTGACTTTTAATAACTTGAGTTGCGACCGAAATTTTATAATGCTTCGTTTTGAAAGCGTTTATAAGTTGTAACGCTTGCGAATGTTGTTTAAAATACTTTAAAGTTTTAATTTTTTGATAAATCAACCAATCATCTGTTGGATGTTTCTGTAAATACTCATCAATTTGTGCTAAGTATTTCTTTTGTTTCGATTGTACAAAAGTAACATTTGCACTAATATGATGATTCAAATAACAATTATGATTAATTGCAATAGGAATGTTATTTTCGATAAAAAAATCATCCAAACGTTCATGAATCGGATATCGAAATTTAGCCTGCGTTTCTCGTTTGAATAATCGAATAATATTTACAGGAAACTGTACCTGTTTTAAATCGTGATGTTGTTTGTAGATTTCTTTTCGAATGATAGAAAATGCATCAGTTTTTGCCGCTTTCAAATTTGATATAAAATCGACATCATACTGAAACGTTTCGTCAGCATCAATAATTAATATCCATTCGCCTGTTGCTTTCGAAATTGTGAAATTTCTTGAAAAAGAAAAATCATGAATCCATTCTTTAACATAGATCTTAGACGTATACTTTTTGGCAATTTCTAGGGTAGTATCTGTAGAAAAAGCGTCCAATATAATAATCTCGTCAGCAATATCTTTTACAGATTCTAAACAAGATTTTATATTAGACGCTTCATTCTTTGTTATAATGCACGCGGATAAGAACAAAAGTTACGAGTGGTAAAAAGAAGCTACTTCGTTTTGTTCTGCCTCGTCACTAGCGCCACCTACTATTTTTGAAGGATCGCTAACAATATTTTTTTTGACTTTTTTAAATACTATTGAAGATACATAGTGTAATAGACTCATAATGATTTTCGTTTTTGTTACATCTAAATATACTAAAAAGAAATCAACTGTACATATGTATTTAAGAGAATGGATTTTTTGATGAAATTCTAAAAGGTGTTTTTTACGATTTAATTCTTCTCGAAAGAGATAAAATCACCAATTTCTAACAGCCACTTTTCAGCCAAACCAGCATTTACTTCTAATACGTACATAGCTGGAATTTCGGACGGTAAACCTTCTATATTTAGTGGAACCGCATTTTCTTGAAAACTGACAATTTTTTTATGTTGATCTAAGTAAATAATATCTAAAGGAATGTACGTGTTTTTCATATAGAAATTACGTGGAAACTCAGCAGAAAATATAAATAACATTCCTTGGTTTTCCTCCATTGACGTTCGATACATTAAGCCAGTTTCGCGTTCATAGTCGGTTTCTGCAAATTCGATATCAAGTGTAACAACTTCATCACCGTTTACTTTAAAAAGCGTTAATTCGCCTTCTTTAGTAAACTTAATTTCAGCTGTTTTTACTTTTTTATTTTCATCATTTTTGCACGAAACAAAAGCAATTGTGAAACAAAGGATCAGTAAGATTTTTTTCATGTCGCTGTTGCTGTATTTTTAGTTTTTCTAAACATAAAGTAAAGTCCAACAATAATAAACGGAATACTTAGCCATTGTCCTGTAGAAAGTACATTTCCGAGCTTATCTTCAAATCCACCTTGACTTTCTTTTACAAATTCAACAAAGAAACGGACAGTCCATATAAGTACTAAATACAATCCAAAAAGGTATCCGTGTTTTTCTTTTTTAGATGTTTTAAGATAAACAAACAACAAAATGGCAAATACAATAACGTAACAAAATGCTTCGTATAATTGCGCCGGATGACGCGGAAGTGTATCGCCTCTTCCTTGAAAAACGACACCAAAATCAGAACCTGTATATTTTCCAACTATTTCCGAGTTAAAGAAGTTTCCTAAGCGTACAAATGCACCACCTATTGAAGAAGGAATGACAACTTTATCTAAAATCCAAAGCAAGGTTTTGTATTTGTATTTACGCCTGTGTAAATACATGGCTGTAATGACTCCAATAGCTCCTCCATGACTCGCTAATCCTGCAAATCCAGTAAATTTATATCCATTTATAAAGCCAAATAAACTTGCGTTTGGATCTTCTTTTATGGGGAGTAAAATTTCTATCAAATGATCTTGGTAATAATCCCAATCGTAAAAAATAACAGCACCTAAACGCGCACCAAGTAGCGTAGCGATTACAGAATACATAAATAACGAATCTAAATACTCTAAAGGTATTTTTTCTGCTTCATAAATTCGTTTCATGATATAATATCCTAAACTAAATGCAATGATAAACATTAGGCTATAATATCTGATTTGAATTGGACCTATGCTGAATAATATTTCGCTAGGATTCCATGGAATACTTAAAAAGTGCATATGGAGTTATTTATAAAATGTAAATATAGACAAACCAAACGAAAATCAAAGTACGCAATAGTGAAAGGAATGTTATTTTTTAGGCAATTCATCTGGTACAGGATCGTGCCCACTTCCGCCAAATGGATGACAACTAAAAATCCGCTTGATAGCTAATTTACCACCACGAAATAAACCGTGTTTTTGTAATGCTTCAACTGAATAATGCGAACATGTTGGCGTGTACCGACAGGTTGCTGGTGTAAATGGAGATATTGCACCTTGATAAAATCGAATGAGCAAAATAAACGGATATGTAAGTACTTTTTTAATAGTTGTTTTTGTTTAACAGATTAAAGTTATACTATTTTTTCAACAGAAAAGAAAATACAATCTCTGTGACCACTTTGAAATAATAATTTCTTTATTTCTTGATACTTTTCTTTGTGTTCGTCTGTATATATTAAATACATTGGATACTTTCTATCGTTCAAAGAAATCATTACAGGAACAGTTGCCGTAGCTTTGTTGCTAAGTTTTACTTTTTCCATGACTTTGAAATCAACTTTTTTATTGTTGGCTTCACAATATTCTGAAATCTTTGCCATAATCATAACCAAATCTACGCGTATATTTCCTGCAATAGGAACATCTACATCCTTTATACCAAGAAAGGTGATATTGGTTTCAAAAAAACCTTCTTTATCAATATGTGGATACGACTCTTCATAAGTAAACATTAAACCAGATTGCAATTGACTGTCAACATCATTTTTCAATACATACTTTCTATATAAAATAAAAGGTGCAATGATGAAGAAAATTACAATGGCAATCGCCAAACCAATTATGGATGAAATAAGCGCTCGTAAGCTAAAATTATTTTTAAAATAATATTTCCAATAATTCCCAAGTGAGTTGGTGGCAAAAGAGTATTGAATGATTTTAGATAAGTTTGAAAATTGAATGACAATATTATATAAAATAATAATACCACCAATTATGATAAAAATAATTCCAATACCATTCATATGATATATGTTGTTAAGTTAGTTATATATGCAATACGTTAACTAACAGAAAATGACGTACCATCTTTTCCGTCTTTCAACTGAATCCCTAAAGCTAATAATTCATCACGAATTTTGTCAGAAGTAGCAAAATCTTTGTTTGCACGTGCTTCATTTCTCAGACTAATTAACAACTCTACAACACCAGAAAGTGCGTCACCATCATCCGATGAACCAGTTTGTTGTTCCAATCCTAGAATTTCAAAAACAAACGCATGCATACTTTCTTTTAGTGCTTTTAAATCTTCTGCAAGAATGGTTGCTTTTCCGTCTTTTAACTGATTGATGTATTTGACAGCATCAAACAAATCGGCAATTAAAATTGGCGTATTAAAATCGTCATTTAAGGCATTGTAGCAATTGCGTTTCCATACAGAAAAATTGAAACTAGTTTTGTCGCCAACAGGTTGTAAGTCGTCAAGCGTTTTCATAGCTTCCATAAGTTTATTGAATCCTTTTTCGGAAGCTAATAAAGCGTCATTGCTAAAATCGAGAATGCTTCTGTAGTGTGCTTGCATCATGAAAAAGCGAGCTACACTTGCGGCAAATCCTTTACTTAGGTGTTCATTGTTTCCAGAGAAAATTTCAGCAGGAAGAATGTTATTTCCTGTTGACTTTGCCATTTTTTTACTGTTTAATGTCAGCATGTTGGCATGCATCCAGTAATTTACAGGAGTTGTTCCTTTGGAAGCTTCGTTTTGCGCAATTTCACATTCGTGATGTGGAAACTTTAAGTCCATTCCGCCACCGTGAATATCAAACTGTTCTCCTAAATATTTTGTGCTCATCGCAGTACATTCCAAGTGCCAGCCAGGGAAACCGTCACTCCAAGGAGAAGGCCAACGCATAATGTGTTTTTTTTCAGCTTTTTTCCAAAGTGCAAAATCTTGAGGATTCTTTTTATCACTCTGTCCATCTAAAACACGTGTATTATGAACCAAATCTTCTAGCTTACGTTTGCTTAGTTTTCCGTACTCATGTGTTTCATTAAATTTATGAACATCAAAATATACAGAACCATTTATTTCGTATCCATATCCTTTTTCAATAATATCTTTTACAATTTCTATTTGCTCAATTATATGTCCTGTAGCTGTAGGTTCAATACTTGGCGGTAAAAAATTGAATTTTTGAAGAATTGTATGAAAGTCAACCGTGTAACGTTGTACAATTTCCATTGGTTCTAACTCTTCCAAACGTGCTTTCTTAGCAATGCGATCTTCACCTTCATCGGCATCATTTTCCAAGTGTCCGGCATCCGTAATATTTCGCACATAGCGTACTTTGTATCCTAAATGTTGCAGATATCTAAAAATCATATCAAACGACATGAACGTTCGTACGTTTCCTAAGTGTACATTGCTGTATACCGTAGGGCCGCAGACATACATTCCAACATGACCTTCATTGATAGGTGTAAAAACTTCTTTTTGGTTTGTGAGGGAATTGTATATTTTCAGTTCTTGTTCTTGATATAATTTCATGGTACTATAAAAATATGATTGTTTAAAATTTTGTATCTAATTTAATATAATCTAGGAATTCTAGACGCGTTTTTTCGTTTTTAAATTTTCCGCCAAATTCAGCAGTTACTGTGCTGCTCTCTATATCTCTGATTCCGCGGGAATTAACACAAAGATGTTTGGCGTCAATAACACAAGCAACATCGTCGGTTCCAAGTACTTTTTGCAATTCTTTCACTACTTGAATCGTTAAGCGCTCTTGAACTTGTGGTCTTTTTGCGTAATAATCAACAATTCGGTTCATTTTAGAAAGTCCAACAACAGTTCCGTTTGAAATATATGCAATATGCGCTCTACCAACAATTGGAAGTAAATGATGTTCGCAAGTAGAATATACAGTAATATTTTTTTCTACCAACATTTCGCTATACTTGTACTTGTTGTCAAAAGTAGAAGCTTTTGGTTTTCGGTCGGGATGCAATCCGCCAAAAATTTCTTTTACAAACATCTTTGCAACTCTGTTTGGTGTTCCTTTTAGGCTGTCATCCGTCATATCCAAACCTAAAGTTTGCATAATACTAGCTACATCTTTTTTGATGCTTGCTATTTTTTCATCATCACTCAAATCAAAAGCATCTTTACGTACTGGAGTATCATATGAAGTCATCACATGATTATCACCTATAGCTTGTATTTCTTCTTCAAGTGCCTTATCTATTTTCATCTATTCAATATTTCTTTAATGTGGGAAAAATAATAGTGTAATTTACTGGATTCCAAGGAAGATTTTAAGCTTCTAAACAACATAGTATTCTTACGCTACTTTTTTTAAAAATTTACAAGACAGCAAAGATAATTAATTATTGAATATGATTTAACGGAACACGCCGTAAATAAATGTGTTAAAGAATTATGTATATCATAAAATTTTCTTAATTTTCCGCGTTTCAAAATATTTTTTTTAACACAATGTCGGATTTATATAGGTATTGTTGTTATATAAAGAAAGAGTAGAATTGAAGCTTTAATTGCGGATTTTTTTTGGCGAAGGGCATTGTCAAAAAAACACCATAATTAAATACTAGCCAAAACTCAAGTTCTTCACTATTAATATGTTACAAGAACTTATAATATTTGAATTTAAAGATTGTTTCTATGCGTACATGCAGCTTTTTAATTATTGCCTTGTGTTTTTGTATTACAAGCACTTTTGCACAAAACACTAAAAAGGCACCTAAAGTAAAACCTAATCAAGTAGATAACTTTATAAAAGAAGTTTATCAAAAACAAGCAAACACTATCGTATTCTCCGATCCTATTCGTTATGCAGGATTTAAAAATTTGCTACTCAACAGAATTTCATTCTACAAATTAAATTACAAAGCAGGCGAAGATTTCGTGAATCTTTCCACAGTTCCGCTTTTCAAAACATACAACAAAAACCTAATGAGAACAAACATGTTTAATGTTGATAATTTCAATCCGTTGAAATACGATATTAACTTTTTCTCAAATGAATTAATTAGATACAGGATTAACCAACAATACATTCTTGTAGTAACTCCTCAAAAAACTCGCTAAAAAACACAGGAAATGAAAAAAATATTAACCTTTCTTCTGATCTTATTACCGTGTATATTGTTAAGTCAGAATATATTAATGCAGAACGGAAACTTAAATGTTGATTGTTCCGCAAGTCCTGTTTTTTTAGACACTGGTGGAAGTGGAGCAGGACAATACTCAAATAATGAAAATTTCGTATTAACATTATGTGCTTCAGAAGCAGGAGAATCAGTACGAATGGACTTTGTATCATTTGGTCTTCAAAATGGAAGTGACTTTATGGACATCTTTGATGGTCCTGATACATCGGCTCCATTGATTGGTACATACACAGGAACTGCTTCTCCAGGATTGGTTGAAGCTTCTGGTTCAAATACTTCAGGGTGTTTAACAATTCGATTTGTATCTGATAATGCAGGTGTAAATATTGGATGGCAAGCAAACTTAAGTTGTTTTGTACCATGTCAAACAATAACAGCAAACTTAGACAGTGCTGTTCCTGCTGTTTCAGCAGATGGAATATTAAGAGTTTGTTTAGGAGACCCATTAACATTAAATGGTAGTGGAACGTTTGCTTCTGATGGAACTGGAGCTACGTATGAGTGGAATATGGGTGATACAAATATCTTAAATGGAGCAAGTGTAACACATACTTATGCAGAATCAGGAATTTATAGAATTAATTTAGTCATAAGAGATAACAATCCGGCAAATTCAGATGGAGATCCAGATAATGATTGTATGAGTGTAAATAATCTCGATCAATTAGTATATGTCTCTACACCAGTAGATTTTACAGGTACACAAGCCGCAAATCCAGAAATATGTTTTGGTGAATCTACAGATATTACAGGAGCTGCAGTAATTCCTCCTTTTGAAGATTGTGCGCCAGAAATATTTGATGAAACGTGGTTGCAAGATACTGCGTCAACAGGAACAGCAACATCGTATAACTCTACAATTGATGTTGATTGCTACGGAGACGGACAAGTAATAACAGACGTGGCTCAAATCAATCAAATCTGTATTGTAATGGAACATTCCTTTATGGGAGATTTAGATATGATCTTAACAGCGCCAAACGGAGCGCAAGTAGTATTTATTTCGTATGGTGATGGAACTGATCCAGGAGACAACCTAGGAGTTCCAGATCAAGCAGATAATGGAAACCCAGGAACAGGTTGGGAATATTGTTTCTCTCCTACAGCAACACAAACATTAGATCAAGCCGCGGCAGGCGTTACTACAATTCCAGCAGGAACGTATGCGCCGTTAGCATCTAGTTCTTTTGACAACTTATTAGGTGCGCCATTAAACGGAACTTGGACATTTGAAATTATTGATACTTGGGCAGCAGATGATGGAACACTTTTTTCTTGGAACTTAGATTTTGATTCAAGTTTACTTCCTCCACCTTCTTCAATTGTAACAGAAGAATGGTTGACAGACCCATCAATTACAAATACAGCAGGAAACGTAATTACAGTGCAACCTGCAACTGCTGGTCAGCATTGTTATACATATGAGGTAACAGACGATTTAGGATGTATATATTCAGAAACAGTTTGTATTGATGTAGCTCCAGAAGTCAACAATGGACCAGCTTCAAACTTATCAGAATGTTCTAACAATACAACAGAAGTATTCGACTTAACAGTAAATACAGCACAAGTGTTAGCACCTATTGCAGATACGACCAATATGGAAGTCACCTATCACTTATCACAAGCTGATGCAGATACAGGAGCAAACCCATTAACTACCGCACAAGCACAAGCATATACAGGAAGTGATGCAGAAGAAATTTTTGTAAGAATAACGTATACAGGAACAACAACAATTGATTGTTTTGCTACAGATTCATTTACTTTAAATATTGGAAACACAACAGCTAATACTGTGCCAGATATAGTATCATGTGATATTGGAAATGATGGCCAAGAAGAATTTGATTTATGTGCGCAAACAGCAACGGCTTTAGGAGCTTTAGATCCTGCAAGTTATACTGTAACATATCATGATACACAAAATGATGCTGATACAAATCAAAATCCATTGCCATGTTTATATACTAATGTAACAGCTCCAACAGATGATATATACATAAGAATAGAAGACAATGCTGATGCAGATTGTTTTGCAGTAACATCATTTAACTTACTATTAAATCCTGAGCCAACACTCACAGCACCAGCTGATATGATTGTTTGTGATGATGCTACAAATGATAGAACTGAAATATTTAATCTACCTTCACAAGAACCTTCCATATTAGGTACGCAAGATCCTTTAGACTTTACAATTACATATCACAATTCGGTAGCAGATGCAACAGCAAATACCAATCCGCTTCCAACGATGTATCCAAATGTAAATCCAACGGATTTAATTGTGGTGAGAGTAGAAAATATAGCAACAGGTTGTGTAGCCACTACTCAATTTAATGTAACAGTCAATGCATTGCCAATAGCTAATGTAGTTGCAAATGTTGTTGTTTGTGATGATGATAGCAATGATGGAGTTGAAAACTTTCCATTAGCAAGTTATGATATACAAGTATTAGGAACGCAAGATGCTTCTCAATTTACAATAACGTATCATACAAGTATGACTGATGCTACAGACAATTTAAATCCATTGCCAGCGTCGTATCCGAATGTTTCAAGTCCCGAAACAATCTATGTTCGAATTGAAAATAATAACAACACTACGTGTAATGATTTTACACAATTTGACATACAAGTAAATATGCAGCCGACAGCAGTACAACCTCCAAATATGGTTGTATGTGATGATGCTTCAAATGATGGAATTGATACATTCGATTTCACAACTCAAATTGGAACAATCATTGGTGGGCAAAATGCAGGAGATGTTGAAGTTTCTTTTCATGCAAATCAAGTAGATGCGGATAGTGATATGAATCCGCTGCCAACAACATACACAAATACAAATCCGCAAATGGAAGAAATATTTGTAAGAGTTGACAGTTCTGATCCTGCAAATATATGTTACACAACAACGAGTTTTGACATACTGATAAATCCATTGCCAGTTCCAGTTGTTCCAACAACATTAGAAGAATGTGATGATGATACGGATGGTTTTGTAGAATTTACATTAACAGATGCAAATGCTGAAATTACAGCAGGACAAACGTCTGCAGATCCAATGGCAATAAGTTATTACTTAACGCCAGGAGAAGCACAAGCAGGAGGTGGAACGCCACTTCCAACGTCGTATGTAAACGAAACAATGGACAACCAAACGGTGCATATTCGTATTGAAAATACAGTAACGGGATGTTTCAACACATCAACACTAGGTTTACAAGTAAATCCGGGTATAGTTGCAACAACACCAACAAATTACAGTGTGTGTGATGATACTGATGGAAATGACACCAACGGTTTAGGAACGTTTGATTTATCTACCAAAGATGCTGAAATACTTGGTGCTTTAGCAGGAACAGCAACAGTAACTTACTACACTACAGATGCGGCCGCACAAGCAGGAATGGCTGGAACAGAAATTGTAGGTCCGTATACTACGACAACACCTTCTTTAGAAACTATTTATGCAAGAGTAACGGACGATATTACAGGATGTTATGATGTAGTTGAATTAATAGTAATAGTAGATCCATTACCAAACCTAGATAACATTCCGCCAATGATTGCCTGTGATTTTAACAATACAGGAGATATGATGGAAATGTTCGATTTAACAATGCATACACCTGTTGTTGAAAATGGACAAGTAGGTCTAACAATAACATATCACCTAAATGAAGCTGATGCTGATGCAGATGTTGCGCCAGTTACGAATGTAAACGGTACAGACGGACAATTAATTTGGGTGCGTGCTGTAAATCCTCTTGGATGTATTCAAGTGGGTAATTTCGAATTGCAAGTGCCACCATTACCAGTATTTGTAGCACCAACTACGCTTGAAGCCTGCGACGATGAAACTGCAGACGGAATTGCGCCAACGGATTTAACGGTGAAAAATGACGAAATTACGGCTTCAAACCCAGATTTAAATGTTTCTTATCACTTAACACAAACAGCTGCTGATGCAGATATGGGCGCATTAGTGATGCCATATGAAAACACAGCAACACCAACAACATACACTGTATTTGTACGTGTAGAAGATATCAATACAGGATGTCACATTGTGACGCAACTAACGGTGAATATCAATGATACACCAGCTGTTTTCCCAGCAACACCATTAGAATACTGCGACACGGACAACGATGGATTCGGAATCTTCGACATTCGCAGCACGGAGAGTGAAATTACAGGTGGCGTAATTCCAGGACAGGTAACTGTCACCTACCACGAAACACCAGAAGATGCGGATAACAATGTTAATATGTTAGCGGATAGTTACACCAACATCAACGCCTATAACCAAACAATATATGTACGTGTTGAAAATGTCCTTACGGGATGTTTCAATGTTGTACCACTTGATCTGATTGTTCACGATTCACCAGAGGTTGCCGCTATGGATGCTACACTTCTTGCCGAGTGTGATGCTGATACCGATGGTATTGCTCAGTTTGATCTGACGCAAAGTGAACCAGACATTCTAAACGGAGAAGATCCGTTAACTCACAATGTTCGTTATTACAACACACAAGCAAATGCTATTGCAGGAACTAACGCAGGCGAGATCAACAACACAAACGCCTATAGCAACATTCCACCAAGTCCACAAATCATTTGGGTGCGTGTGGAAGATTTAGCCACTGGCTGTTTTACGGTAACCAACCTAACGTTAATTGTCAATGAATTACCAACATTGGTACAATTACCAGGCTTAGAACTCTGTGATGCCGTTTCGCTCAATGATGGTATTGAAGTATTTGATCTAACATCACTCTCAGAAGATTTACTCAACAGCGCACCTGGAATTAGTCTTGACTATTACGCCAATGCGGCTGATCTAGCTAGTGACACGCCAATTGCCAATCCAAGTATGTATAGCAATACAGAACTTGGAGTGCAAACCATCTTTGTAAAAGCCACCAATGATACCACAGGTTGTGAAAACACCATCACTTTTGACATCAGCGTCAATCCACTGCCAAGTCCAACACTAAATCCTAACGGAATGTTAGTGGCAGATATCTGTGATGAGGACAATGATGGATTCCAACTCTTTGATTTGGATGATTTAGTAAACGATATCATCAACAATGAACCCGATGTGGTGTATAGTTTCCATGAAACACTGGCTGATGCACAGCAGAACCTATTTCCACTGGCAAGTCCGTACACGAATATCATGATGGATAGCCAAGAAATTTATGTACTTGCTACCAATACTATTACAGGTTGTTTTACCGTGACGCCGTTACAACTTACCGTAACGCCAATTCCAGTATTGCCACTCGTGATTACAGATATAGAAGCGTGTGATGATGCTGATAGTTTGGATGGTTTTGATATGTTTGATCTGACCCAGACCCAAACAGAAATCTATGGAACTCAAACACCAAGTGATTTCACGCTGAGTTATCATGAGAGTCAGCAAGATGCAGCAGATGCTCTCAATCCAATTGTAAATCTAACGGATTATACCAACATTGTAGCCAATCAACAAACCATTTGGGTACGATTGGAAGACAATACTACGGAATGTTTTGCCATTGGTCGTTTTGATATCATTGTGGTAGGACCACCAGTACTGGTACAACCCATACCATTTGCATTGTGTGATGATGCAGAAAGTGGAGATGATAGTGATGAGCTAACAACATTTGATCTGACAGAGAAATATTTAGAAATCACAGGTGGCGATACCAGTTTAACACTTGCGTATTATGCCAATGCGACTGATCTAGCTAGTGATACACCAATTGTAGATCCAACGGCGTATCAGAATGTGGAGAACCCGCAGACACTCTACATCAGAGCCACCAACAGCGCAGGATGTACCACTGATATCACCATGACACTTCGTGTGCTTCCAATTCCAACACCTAATACCATGCCTGAGCCACTGACTCAATGTGACGATGATGCAGATGGTATTTTAGTATTCGATCTTACTTTGTCAGAAGCTGAGATTGTAAATAATGAAAACAATGTAACAGTTAGTTATCACACAAGCGAAACAGATGCTATGGATGATACAAACGCCATTGTTGATCCGACCATGCATAGTATTGATATGGCAACTGCCAATACTGATGGAGAGGTAATTATTTATGTACGTGTGGAGAGTGATTTGCAGATTGATAGCAATATGCTACCTTGTTACAAGGTAGTAGCACTTCCTGTGATTGTACATCCATTACCAGTACTAACTAGTACAACTTTTGAATATGTATTTTGTGAATATGACAATGATAACACAGGACAGTTTGAGTGGGATGTGGTAACAGCTTCACTGAATCTATTAGAAGCGCCACAAGATCTTGCAGCCTTTACAGTAACTTATCATCCAACGGTGGCAGATGCGCTGGCAGGAACAGCGGCACTTGTCAATGGATTTGAGAATGCCACCGATCCACAAACGGTATTTATCCGTGTGGAGAATACTGCAACTGAGTGTATCAACTCCAACAACATTGCGAGTCTAGAACTCAGTGTAGAGCCAATTCCAACGGCAACTGCTCCAAATACCTATGAACTCTGTGCAGATGATCAAACAGATCAAGATACAGCAACCTTTGATCTGACAAGTTTGGATGCAACCATTATTAATGGACAAGCTGATATGGAAGTGGTGTATTATGAAAGTGCTACCGATGCGGATATGGACAGCAATAGTATTGCAAACGCAAGTACATATGTAAACATGTCCAATCCACAAACGCTCTATGCACGTGTTAGACAAACCATCACGGGATGTTTATCAGATCCAATCTTAGTAAACTTACAAGTAAATCCATTGCCTGTATTTACCTTACCTGCAGCTGATATTCTGTGTGTAGATGCTACAGGACAAGCCTTGGATATCAGAACTATTGGAGTCGATTTTGGAGCAGGTTATACCTACCAATGGACAACACCAAGTGGAACAGAAACTACGCCAACGGTACAAGTAACCGAAGCAGGAACCTATAGTGTAACGGTAACCGATATGAATCATCCAACCAATTGTACTTTTGATGATAGTGTAACCTATACACCTTCTTCAGCGCCAACAACCTTGGATATTGCAGTAAACACACCAGCATTCTCAGATACGCATACTGTCACAGCAACCGCATCAGGTGGTTCAGGGAGTTATGAGTATCAATTAGATGATGGACAGTGGCAAACCGATGGAATCTTTACAGATTTACAACCAGGACAACATACCATCACGGTTAGAGACATCAACGGATGTGGAGAACTGGTAAGAACTTTTGGACTGATCGACTTTATGGAGTTCTTTACTCCAAATGGAGATGCTTACAATCCGACATGGAATATTATCGGATTACAGAACCAGCCAGCAGCGAAGATTTACATCTTTGACAGATATGGAAAGCTTCTAAAACAAATAAGTCCAGCAGGCGCTGGTTGGGATGGAACCTACAACGGAACTCCAATGCCATCGGCAGATTATTGGTTTAGAGTGGAATATGTAGATCCATTTGATGGAACACCAAAGGAGTTTATCAATCATTTTACATTGAAGAGATAATTTACACAGAAATAAAAAAAAACAAAAAAACCGAAGCAGAAAGTTGCTTCGGTTTTTTGTAAAAATATATATAGTATCAATTATCATCGTAAGAGGATTTATGTTAAAAAAACAGTAAATTATTTCTCTTATTAATATATTTGAATACAAGCATGAAAAAGAATTAACCAGAACCAACCTAAATTATAGTTATGAAGGCAAAAATACTATCTATTCTCCTTCTATTAATTGGGCAACAAGTTTACTCTCAGACAATTACTGTTGATGATACTTATACGCCAGAATCTTTAGTTGTAGATATATTATTTCAAAACGTTTGCGGAAACGAACCCGAAAATATTAGAGTAACAAACCATAGTGGAATGGACGACTTAGCTGGCGAACAAAACGGAGCTAACTTAAGTTTTGAAAGTTATGGATATTTTGATACAGGAACTGCTGATTTTCCTTTTGCAGAAGGTATTATTTTAAGTAGTTCAAGTGTAACCCAAATAGGAAATAGTGGTGGTGGAAACTTGAGTTTTGGTATAAGTAGTTGGACTGGAGATCCAGATTTACAAGTATTAACTGGAAACGGTAATGTGGAAAATGCAACGGCAATTGAATTTGAATTCGTGCCATTATCTACTCAAATTACTTTTAGATATATTTTGGCTTCAGAAGAATATACCACAAATGCATCGTATCCATGTTCTTTTGCAGATACGTTTGCTTTTATTTTAAGTGGACCAGGAATTGCCAATTCAAACTTATATGATCATGATGCAAATCCAGGAACAGCTGAATTAGATTTAGATCTTGGAGGAAGAAATATTGCATTACTTCCAAACTCTAATATTCCAGCAAGTATTACAAATATTCACACTTTTAATTGTGGACCAGGTTTAGGGGAATTTGCTTTTCCCGAATTCTATGACACAGCAGGAAGTAATAACGGTTCTACAGCATTTGATGGTCAAACAATTCCATTAAGAGCTCAAGCAGATGTAATTCCTGGAGAAACCTATACAATTAAATTAGTAATCTCTGATTTTTCAGACAGCTTGTTTGATTCTGCGGTATTTCTTGAAGGAGGAAGTTTTGATATTGGTTCTTTTGATTTAGGAAATGATAGATTAATCACAGCAGGAAACCCTGTGTGTGAAGGAGAAACAATAACATTAGATGCTGAATTTCCAGTAGCAGGAGCTACATATATTTGGTCTAAAGATGGAGATGAAATTCCAGGTGAAACAAATCCAACACTAGATGTAAGTACGTCAGGAGTGTATTCTGTAGTTGTAGCAGTTTCTGCAAACTGTAGTACGAATGATAGTATCACAATTGAATTTGCTCCAGTTCCAGTAGCAAATGAACCAAATGATTTGTTAGAATGTTCTCCTGCCGGAGTTACTAATGTGGAATTTAATCTTTCATTAGTAGATAATGATGTCTTATTAACGCAAAATGCTGCTGATTATAATATTACTTATCATCCTACATTAGAAGATGCAGAAATGGATACAAGTCCATTACCAACACTATATACAAATGGACCAAACCCTGAGACTATATTTGTGCGAATAGAAGATCTATCAGGAATGTGTTTTGATACAACTAGTTTTGAATTACAAGTATATGAACAACCCGTTGCAAATGTAGTTGCAAATGTTGTTGTTTGTGATGATGATAGCAATGATGGAGTTGAAAACTTTCCATTAGCAAGTTATGATATACAAGTATTAGGAACACAAGATGCTTCTCAATTTACAATAACGTATCATACAAGTATGGCTGATGCTATAGGTAGTGCAAATCCATTGCCAGCGTCGTATCCGAATGTTTCAAGTCCTGAAACAATTTTTGTTCGAATTGAAAATAATGACAACACTACATGTAATGATTTTACACAATTTGACATACGAGTAAATACACAGCCAATTGCAAATCAACCTGAAGACATGTTTGCTTGTGATCAAGATGGAAGTGGTACAGAAGAGTATGATCTAACAACACAAATCCCAATAGTACTTGGGACGCAAAATACAGCAGATTTCAATGTTACTTTTCACGGAAGTCAAGTAGATGCAGATACTGATATGAATCCTTTAGCAACAATGTATACTGGTGCAACAGGAGAAGAAGTATTTGTAAGAATCGAAAGCACTGATGTAAATAATGATTGTTATGCAACTACCATCTTTGAGCTATTATCAAGTCCATTGCCAGTTCCAGTTGTTCCAACAACATTAGAAGAATGTGATGATGATACGGATGGTTTTGTAGAATTTACACTAACTGAGGCAGATGCTGAAATTACAGCAGGACAAACATCTGCAGATCCAATAGTAATCAGTTACTACTTAACACCAGGAGAAGCACAAGCAGGAGGTGGAACGCCACTTCCAACGTCGTATGTAAACGAAACAATGGACAATCAAACGGTGTATATTCGTATTGAAAATACAGTGACAGAATGTTTCAATACATCAACACTAGGTTTGCAAGTAAATCCAAGTATAACAGCAACAGCACCAACAAATTATAGTGTGTGTGATGATACTGATGGAAATGACACCAACGGTTTAGGAACATTTGATTTATCTACCAAAGATGCTGAAATACTTGGCGCTTTAGCAGGAACATCCACAATAACTTACTATACTACAGATGCAGCCGCACAAGCAGGAATGGCTGGAACAGAAATTGTAGGTCCGTATACTACGACAACACCTTCTTTAGAAACTATTTATGCAAGAGTAACGGATGATATTACAGGATGTTATGATGTAGTTGAATTAAATTTAATCGTAAATCCATTACCAAACCTAGATAACATTCCGCCAATGATTGCCTGTGATTTTAACAACACAGGAGATATGATGGAAATGTTCGATTTAACAATGCATACACCTGTTGTTGAAAATGGACAAGTAGGTCTAACAATAACATATCACCTAAATGAAGCTGATGCTGATACAGATACTGCGGCAATTACAACAGTAGATGGTCTTGATGAACAATTAATTTGGGTGCGCGCTACAAATCTTTTAGGATGTATTCAAGTAGGGAGTTTTGAATTACAAGTAGATCCACTTCCGTTTTTCGTGGTACCTACAAATTTAGATGCCTGCGACGATGAAACTGCAGACGGAATTGCGCCAACGGATTTAACGGTGAAAAATGACGAAATTACGGCTTCAAACCCAGATTTAAATGTTTCTTATCACTTAACACAAACAGCTGCTGATGCAGATATGGGCGCATTAGTGATGCCATATGAAAACACAGCAACACCAACAACATACACTGTATTTGTACGTGTAGAAGATATCAATACAGGATGTCACATTGTGACGCAACTAACGGTGAATATCAATGATACACCAGCTGTTTTCCCAGCAACACCATTAGAATACTGCGACACGGACAACGATGGATTCGGAATCTTCGACATTCGCAGCACGGAGAGTGAAATTACAGGTGGCGTAATTCCAGGACAGGTAACTGTCACCTACCACGAAACACCAGAAGATGCGGATAACAATGTTAATATGTTAGCAGATAGTTACACCAACATCAACGCCTATAACCAAACAATATATGTACGTGTTGAAAATGTCCTTACGGGATGTTTCAATGTCGTACCACTTGATCTGATTGTTCACGATTCACCAGAGGTTGCCGCTATGGATGCCACGCTTCTTGCCGAGTGTGATGCTGATACCGATGGTATTGCTCAGTTTGATCTGACGCAAAGTGAACCAGACATTCTAAATGGAGAAGATCCGTTAACTCACAATGTTCGTTACTACAACACACAAGCAAATGCTATTGCAGGAACAGGAACGGGAGAAATCAACAACACAAACGCCTATAGCAACATTCCACCAAGTCCACAAATCATTTGGGTACGTGTGGAGGATTTAGCCACTGGCTGTTTTACGGTAACCAACTTAACGTTAATTGTCAATGAATTACCAACATTGGTACAATTACCAGGCTTAGAACTCTGTGATGCCGTTTCGCTGAATGATGGTGTTGAAGTATTTGATCTAACATCACTCTCAGAAGATTTACTCAACAGCGCACCTGGAATTAGTCTTGACTATTACGCCAATGCGGCTGATCTGGCTAGTGATACGCCAATTGCCAATCCAAGTATGTATAGCAATACAGAGCTTGGAGTGCAAACCATCTTTGTAAAAGCCACCAATGATACCACAGGTTGTGAAAACACCATCACTTTTGACATCAGCGTCAATCCACTGCCAAGTCCAACACTAAATCCTAACGGAATGTTAGTGGCAGATATCTGTGATGAGGACAATGATGGATTCCAACTCTTTGATTTGGATGATTTAGTAAACGATATCATCAACAATGAACCCGATGTGGTGTATAGTTTCCATGAAACACTGGCTGATGCACAGCAGAATCTATTTCCACTGGCAAGTCCATACACCAATATCATGATGGATAGCCAAGAAATTTATGTACTTGCTACCAATACTATTACAGGTTGTTTTACCGTGACGCCGTTACAACTTACGGTGACACCAATTCCAGTATTGCCACTCGTGATTACAGATATAGAAGCGTGTGATGATGCTGATAGTTTGGATGGTTTTGATATGTTTGATCTGACCCAGACCCAAACAGAAATCTATGGAACTCAAACACCAAGTGATTTCACGCTGAGTTATCATGAGAGTCAGCAAGATGCAGCAGATGCTCTCAATCCAATTGTGAATCTAACGGATTATACCAACATTGTAGCCAATCAACAAACCATTTGGGTACGATTGGAAGACAATACTACGGAATGTTTTGCCATTGGTCGTTTTGATATCATTGTGGTAGGACCACCAGTACTGGTACAACCCATACCATTTGCGCTGTGTGATGATGCAGAAAGTGGAGATGATAGTGACGAGCTTACAACATTTGATCTGACAGAGAAATATTTAGAAATCACAGGTGGCGATACCAGTTTAACACTTGCGTATTATGCCAATGCGACTGATCTAGCTAGTGATACACCAATTGTAGATCCAACGGCGTATCAAAATGTGGAGAACCCGCAAACACTCTACATCAGAGCCACCAATAGCGCAGGATGTACCACTGATATCACCATGACACTTCGTGTGCTTCCAATTCCAACACCTAATACCATGCCTGAGCCACTGACTCAATGTGACGATGATGCAGATGGTATTTTAGTATTCGATCTTACTTTGTCAGAAGCAGAGATTGTAAATAATGAAAACAATGTAACAGTTAGTTATCACACAAGCGAAACAGATGCTATGGATGATACAAACGCCATTGTTGATCCGACCATGCATAGTATTGATATGGCAACTGCCAATACTGATGGAGAGGTAATTATTTATGTACGTGTGGAGAGTGATTTGCAGATTGATAGCAATATGCTACCTTGTTACAAGGTAGTAGCACTTCCTGTGATTGTACATCCATTACCAGTACTAACTAGTACAACTTTTGAATATGTATTTTGTGAATATGACAATGATAACACAGGACAGTTTGAGTGGGATGTGGTAACAGCTTCACTGAATCTATTAGAAGCGCCACAAGATCTTGCAGCCTTTACAGTAACTTATCATCCAACGGCGGCAGATGCGCTGGCAGGAACAGCGGCACTTGTCAATGGATTTGAGAATGCCACCGATCCACAAACGGTATTTATCCGTGTGGAGAATACTGCAACTGAGTGTATCAACTCCAACAACATTGCGAGTCTAGAACTCAGTGTAGAGCCAATTCCAACGGCAACTGCTCCAAATACCTATGAGTTATGTGCAGATGATCAAACAGATCAAGACACAGCAACCTTTGATCTGACAAGTTTGGATGCAACCATTATTAATGGACAAGCCGATATGGAAGTGGTGTATTATGAAAGTGCTACCGATGCAGATATGGACAGCAATAGTATTGCAAACGCAAGTACATATGTAAACATGTCCAATCCACAAACGCTCTATGCACGTGTTAGACAAACCATCACGGGATGTTTGTCAGATCCAATCTTAGTGAACTTACAAGTAAATCCATTGCCTGTATTTACCTTACCTGCAGCTGATATTCTGTGTGTGGACGCTACAGGACAAGCCTTGGATATCAGAACTATTGGAGTCGATTTTGGAGCAGGTTATACCTACCAGTGGACAACACCAAGTGGAACAGAAACCACGCCAACGGTACAAGTAACCGAAGCAGGAACTTATAGTGTAACGGTAACCGATATGAATCATCCAACCAATTGTACTTTTGATGATAGTGTAACCTATACACCTTCTTCAGCGCCAACAACCTTGGATATTGCAGTAAACACACCAGCATTCTCAGATACGCATACTGTCACAGCAACCGCATCAGGTGGTTCAGGAAGTTATGAGTATCAATTAGATGATGGACAGTGGCAAATAGATGGAATCTTTACAGATTTACAACCAGGACAACATACCATCACGGTTAGAGACACCAACGGATGTGGAGAGCTGGTAAGAACTTTTGGACTGATCGACTTTATGGAGTTCTTTACTCCAAATGGAGATGCTTACAATCCGACATGGAATATTATCGGATTACAGAACCAGCCATCGGCGAAGATTTACATCTTTGACAGATATGGAAAGCTTCTAAAACAAATAAGTCCAGCAGGAGCTGGTTGGGATGGAACCTACAACGGAACTCCAATGCCATCAGCAGATTATTGGTTTAGAGTAGAATATCTAGATCCATTAGATGGAACACCAAAAGAGTTTATCAATCATTTTACATTGAAGAGATAATGTACACAGAAATAAAAAAACAAAGAAAAACCGAAGCAGAAAATCGCTTCGGTTTTCTTATTTACATATAATTGCAGAGTATTATCAATTTAATTTAGATGATCTTTCTCCTAAAAAGTAGGGTTTTAGAGGTTTAAATTGTTATGTATATGAAACCCCAACCAATAGTGCCTTCCCTATATACAAATACCAAACTCACCACAATATGAGAAAACTAACTGTATTACTAAGTATTTTATCCTTATTCACGTTACATATTACTTTTGCACAGATAACAGTAGATGCCACAACAAACACTTTAGATCAGTTAGTAAATGATATTTTAATAAATAGCCCATGCGCAAGTGCAAGTAACGTAACGAGTCCTTATAATAGTGAAATTGCAGGAAATGGGTTTCAAAGTTTTGGTTATTTTAATGGAGCAGGATCAGATTTTCCTTTTGAAGAAGGAATTGTACTAACAACAAGTAATATAAATGATATTCCAGGTCCAAATGATGAAATATTAAGCCGCGGAAATATAGGTTGGACAGGAGATACTGATATCGCGGCGTTACTACAAATAGATCCTACTGCTACATTTAATGCTACTGTAATAGAATTTCAATTTACTCCTCTAACCGATAGGTTGAGCTTTCGATATATTATGGCTTCAGAAGAATATACGAATGATTTCCCCTGTCAGTACGCTGATGCCTTCGCATTTATTCTAAGTGGTCCTGGCATTTCATCAACCCAAAGCTACAATCATGATGCTGATCCAACAACACCAGACATCCTTGCTACTTTAGGCGGTAAAAATCTGGCTGTGATTCCTGGTACAAATATTCCCGTAAGTGTTACAAATATTCATACATTAACGACTTGCGATCCGGGGCAACTTGGATCTATAGCCTTACCCGAATTTTATGACACTACATTAAGTGGTTCTGGTGATACAGATTTTAATGGACAAACCGTTATTCTTACCGCAGAATCAGATGTAATTCCAGGAGCAACTTATTCAATTAAATTAGTAATAGCAGAAAACGCTGATGAGAGTTTTGACTCAGCAATATTCATTGAAGGTAGTAGCTTTAATATTGGAGGCGATTTAGGTGTTGATAGAACATTAGCTTTACAAACAGCAGGATGTGTTGGCGATACAATTTTATTAGATCCTGAGGTTTCTACAGGTGGTGCAATATACAAATGGTTCAAAGACGGTATTGAACTTGCTTCTGAAACAAATGCTACCCTATCAGTAACTGAACCTGGTTTGTATGCGGTTGAAGTAGTTATTCCTGGTGGTTGTGATTTTAATGATGAAGTAATTGTTGAATTTGTTGAAAATCCTGTCATAGCTGCAATTCCCGATGATATAATACAATGTGATGATAATAATGATGGTTTTTGGGATTTTGATTTTACACCGTTATATGGAATCATTTCTGGAGTAACGAGTCCTCTTAGTCCTTT
The DNA here is from genome assembly GCF_965283645.1 of Kordia sp. Taxonomy (GTDB): domain Bacteria; phylum Bacteroidota; class Bacteroidia; order Flavobacteriales; family Flavobacteriaceae; genus Kordia. The sequence goes on from NZ_CBDIPG010000001.1 coordinate 4,690,122, forward strand.
TATCGTAAGCTATTACTCTTCACAAGCAGATGCAGATGCAGGTATTAATGCGCTAACAAGTCCATATACAAATCAAGTTGCGTATACTGAAGAAACGATCTATGCTCGTTTAGAAAATGGAACAATTAATAGTTGCTATGTAACTACTAGTTTCTCCATAGATGTCGCTGATCAACCTATAGCAAATGTAGTTGCTAACTATGAATTGTGTGATGATAATACGGATGGAGATTCTCAAAATGGGATGACTACTTTCGATTTAAGCGCGCTAAACACGGAGGTATTAGGCACGCAAGATGCTACATTATACAATATTACATATCACGAAAATCAAAATGATGCAGATAATGCTACTGCTTCTATACCATTTTCATATGTAAATACTACACCAGGTGGAAATCAAATAGTAGTTCGTATAGAAAGTATAGGAAATCCTAGCTGTTATGATACAACTACATTCTTAACAATAGTTCACCCATTACCAATCGCCAACGTCATCGATGATCAACTCATTTGTGATGATGACAATGATGGATTTTCTACCTTAAATTTAGATGATTTCATTGCGATTGCTCTCGGAACACAAGATCCATTGCAGTTTACAACTACCTTCCATCCTACACAGATGGATGCGGATATGAATACCAATCCTATTGCAGGAATGTACACAAATCAAACGGCGTATACGCTGGAAACGATCTTTATTCGTATAGAAAACAATGACAACACCGATTGTTTTGCTAGTACATCTTTTGACTTTGATGTCTTCGATCAACCTGTTGCGAATGCTGTTGTAAATTATGAACGCTGTGATGATGATATTGATGGTGATGATACCAATGGATTCTCCACGTTTGATTTGTCTACTATTGATACACAGGTGCTCGACATGCAAGATGCCACTCAGTTTACCGTGAGCTATCATGCCAATCAAAATGATGCCAATGCTAATATTAACTTGCTTTCTAGTTCATACATCAACACAACTGCTGGTGGAAATCAAGTGATAGTTCGTATTGAAAATAATGACAATCCTGCTTGTTATGCCACAACTACTTTTGATGTGGTGGTCAATCCAATTCCTGTAATTATTCAACCGGTAGAACTATTTCAATGTGATGATGATACGGATGGGTTTACTAATTTCAATCTAACAGAAGCTAATGTATTATTATTAGCTAATATCACTAATGAAACACTTACATATTACAACAACGCGGCAGATGCACAAAGTGCTACAAATGCAATTTCTAATCCTACCGTATACAATAGTGACGATGGTGGAATCGTTTATGCACGCATAGAAACGGTAAGCGGTTGTTTCAGAACAGGAGAAGTAATGCTCGAAGTAGCTACAACTCAAATTCCAAGCACATTCCAACTCACTTATGAAGTCTGTGATGATGATTCAATCGATAATGACAATACCAACGGAATTACCGCTTTTGATTTCAGTGATGCTGAAGCCCAAATTACCGCTTTATTCCCTGCAGGACAAAATCTAACCATAACCTATTATGAAAATATAGCCGATGCTTTAGCGGAAACAAATGCTATTACTGATATCAGCAATCACCGAAATGATGCGTCTCCTAATGTGCAAACTATTGTTGTCCGTGTTGATAGTGACGACATCAATGCTTGTTTAGGTTTTGGAGAACATATTACTTTGACAGTAAACCCATTGCCAACGCAAAACAACATTACGGATTATGTGGTTTGTAGCGACACAATTAGTCAATCAATATTTAATCTCACTACAAAAGATTCAGAAGTAATCGACGGACAAGCCAATATTGATGTTTCATATCATGAATCGCTTGCGGATGCACAGTCCGATACCGATCCAATAGCAAGTCCATACACCTCTTTTCCAAGAACCATTTTTGTACGTGCGGTAAACACCGTAACAGGTTGTGTCAATACTACGATGAGTTTTGATTTAATCATCAATGAAAATCCAAATATTTTTACACCTTCCGCACTCGAAATATGTGATGATACTCCATTTAATGGTTTCTTTGCTATTGATTTAACTGTTAAAAATGATGAAATCATCGGAACTCAAACAGGTGTTTCGGTGCAATACTATCTAACACAAGCGGATGCGGATACCAACATGAATCCACTCGCTTCTCCCTATACAAATACCAGCAATCCACAAATGATTTTTGTACGTGTCGAAGATGGAACAACAGGCTGTTTTAGCACCACTAGTTTTGAAATTGTAGTCAGTGAATCGCCTGTGGCGAATATCCCGACCGATTTAGAATACTGCGACACGGACAACGATGGATTCGGAATCTTCGACATTCGTAGCACAGAGAGTGAAATTACAGGTGGCGTAATTCCAGGACAGGTAACAGTCACCTACCACGAAACACCAGAAGATGCGGATAACAATGTTAATATGTTAGCAGATAGTTACACCAACATCAACGCCTATAACCAAACAATATATGTACGTGTTGAAAATGTCCTTACGGGATGTTTCAATGTTGTACTACTTGATCTGATTGTTCACGATTCACCAGAGATTGCCGCTATGGATGCCACGTTTCTTGCCGAGTGTGATGCTGATACCGATGGTATTGCTCAGTTTGATCTAACGCAAAGTGAACCAGACATTCTAAACGGAGAAGATCCGTTAACTCACAATGTTCGTTATTACAACACACAAGCAAATGCTATTGCAGGAACTAACGCAGGCGAGATCAACAACACAAACGCCTATAGCAACATTCCACCAAGTCCACAAATCATTTGGGTACGTGTGGAGGATTTAGCCACTGGCTGTTTTACGGTAACCAACTTAACGTTAATTGTCAATGAATTACCAACATTGGTACAATTACCAGGCTTAGAACTCTGTGATGCCGTTTCGCTGAATGATGGTGTTGAAGTATTTGATCTAACATCACTCTCAGAAGATTTACTCAACAGCGCACCTGGAATTAGTCTTGACTATTACGCCAATGCGGCTGATCTGGCTAGTGATACGCCAATTGCCAATCCAAGTATGTATAGCAATACAGAGCTTGGAGTGCAAACCATCTTTGTAAAAGCCACCAATGATACCACAGGTTGTGAAAACACCATCACTTTTGACATCAGCGTCAATCCACTGCCAAGTCCAACACTAAATCCTAACGGAATGTTAGTGGCAGATATCTGTGATGAGGACAATGATGGATTCCAACTCTTTGATTTGGATGATTTAGTAAACGATATCATCAACAATGAACCCGATGTGGTGTATAGTTTCCATGAAACACTGGCTGATGCACAGCAGAATCTATTTCCACTGGCAAGTCCATACACCAATATCATGATGGATAGCCAAGAAATTTATGTACTTGCTACCAATACTATTACAGGTTGTTTTACCGTGACGCCGTTACAACTTACGGTGACACCAATTCCAGTATTGCCACTCGTGATTACAGATATAGAAGCGTGTGATGATGCTGATAGTTTGGATGGTTTTGATATGTTTGATCTGACCCAGACCCAAACAGAAATCTATGGAACTCAAACACCAAGTGATTTCACGCTGAGTTATCATGAGAGTCAGCAAGATGCAGCAGATGCTCTCAATCCAATTGTGAATCTAACGGATTATACCAACATTGTAGCCAATCAACAAACCATTTGGGTACGATTGGAAGACAATACTACGGAATGTTTTGCCATTGGTCGTTTTGATATCATTGTGGTAGGACCACCAGTACTGGTACAACCCATACCATTTGCGCTGTGTGATGATGCAGAAAGTGGAGATGATAGTGACGAGCTTACAACATTTGATCTGACAGAGAAATATTTAGAAATCACAGGTGGCGATACCAGTTTAACACTTGCGTATTATGCCAATGCGACTGATCTAGCTAGTGATACACCAATTGTAGATCCAACGGCGTATCAAAATGTGGAGAACCCGCAAACACTCTACATCAGAGCCACCAATAGCGCAGGATGTACCACTGATATCACCATGACACTTCGTGTGCTTCCAATTCCAACACCTAATACCATGCCTGAGCCACTGACTCAATGTGACGATGATGCAGATGGTATTTTAGTATTCGATCTTACTTTGTCAGAAGCAGAGATTGTAAATAATGAAAACAATGTAACAGTTAGTTATCACACAAGCGAAACAGATGCTATGGATGATACAAACGCCATTGTTGATCCGACCATGCATAGTATTGATATGGCAACTGCCAATACTGATGGAGAGGTAATTATTTATGTACGTGTGGAGAGTGATTTGCAGATTGATAGCAATATGCTACCTTGTTACAAGGTAGTAGCACTTCCTGTGATTGTACATCCATTACCAGTACTAACTAGTACAACTTTTGAATATGTATTTTGTGAATATGACAATGATAACACAGGACAGTTTGAGTGGGATGTGGTAACAGCTTCACTGAATCTATTAGAAGCGCCACAAGATCTTGCAGCCTTTACAGTAACTTATCATCCAACGGCGGCAGATGCGCTGGCAGGAACAGCGGCACTTGTCAATGGATTTGAGAATGCCACCGATCCACAAACGGTATTTATCCGTGTGGAGAATACTGCAACTGAGTGTATCAACTCCAACAACATTGCGAGTCTAGAACTCAGTGTAGAGCCAATTCCAACGGCAACTGCTCCAAATACCTATGAGTTATGTGCAGATGATCAAACAGATCAAGATACAGCAACCTTTGATCTGACAAGTTTGGATGCAACCATTATTAATGGACAAGCTGATATGGAAGTGGTGTATTATGAAAGTGCTACCGATGCGGATATGGACAGCAATAGTATTGCAAACGCAAGTACATATGTAAACATGTCCAATCCACAAACGCTCTATGCACGTGTTAGACAAACCATCACGGGATGTTTATCAGATCCAATCTTAGTAAACTTACAAGTAAATCCATTGCCTGTATTTACCTTACCTGCAGCTGATATTCTGTGTGTAGATGCTACAGGACAAGCCTTGGATATCAGAACTATTGGAGTCGATTTTGGAGCAGGTTATACCTACCAATGGACAACACCAAGTGGAACAGAAACTACGCCAACGGTACAAGTAACCGAAGCAGGAACCTATAGTGTAACGGTAACCGATATGAATCATCCAACCAATTGTACTTTTGATGATAGTGTAACCTATACACCTTCTTCAGCGCCAACAACCTTGGATATTGCAGTAAACACACCAGCATTCTCAGATACGCATACTGTCACAGCAACCGCATCAGGTGGTTCAGGCAGTTATGAGTATCAATTAGATGATGGACAGTGGCAAACCGATGGAATTTTTACAGATTTACAACCAGGACAACACACCATCACGGTTAGAGACTCCAACGGATGTGGAGAACTGGTAAGAACTTTTGGACTGATCGACTTTATGGAGTTCTTTACTCCAAATGGAGATGCTTACAATCCGACATGGAATATCATCGGATTACAGAACCAGCCATCGGCGAAGATTTACATCTTTGACAGATATGGAAAGCTTTTAAAACAAATAAGTCCAGCAGGAGCTGGTTGGGATGGAACCTACAACGGAACTCCAATGCCGTCAGCAGATTATTGGTTTAGAGTGGAATATGTAGATCCATTTGATGGAACACCAAAGGAGTTTATCAATCATTTTACATTGAAGAGATAATGTACTCAAGAATCGAGATTTAAAATTCTCAGAGAAGTATCGCTATATTTTATATGAATTCTTTACACATGACTCACACGCTTGACATGAGGTAATTGACATCAAAATTAAAAAACAAAGAAAAACCGAAGACAAAATGTTTTCGGTTTTTTGTGTGTGATAAATTTAAGTGTTGAAAAGACGGTAAGTAACGTGAGTTCGATATAAAAAGTCAATTAATTAACATAAAAAAAGCAGAATATTTAGTAAATTAAAGTGTTGAATTTCAATTCATTATCTAAACATCTGCTTATGATTTCTGATACTAAAATTACACAAATTTTCTGTTCATTTGATGATTTTTGCAAAGATTTTGTTCCTTTTTGGCAAAAAAGTTTATTGGATAATGGTAAAAAACGATTTAGAAAAAGTAAAATGTCTTTAGCAGAAGTAATGACAATTGAGGTGCTGTTCCATCTTTCTGGCTTTAGGAATTTCAAAAAATTCTATATAGGATATGTATGCAAGTATCTTAAAAAGGACTTTCCTGATTTGGTAAGTTATAACAGAATGGTTGAATTAAAACAACAAAGTTTTATGCCGTTAGCTATTTACTTAAAAACACTTGGTTTGGCTAAATGTAATGGAATTAGTTTTATAGATTCTACACCACTTAGAGTTTGTCATAACAGACGAATTAACGGCCACAAAACTTTTAAAAAATTAGCAGAAAGAGGTCATTGTTCTTTGGGTTGGTTTTATGGGTTTAAACTCCACATTGTAACTAATGATTGTGGAGGAATCATAGATTTTATGCTGACTAAGGGAAATGTTGATGATCGAAAACCATTAAAAACAGCTTCTTTTTTGAAAAAGTTATTTGGTAAATTATTTGGAGATAAAGGCTATCTATCTAAAGAGCTATTTACGAATTTATTTTCTAACGGAATTCATCTTGTAACAAAGCTCAAAAGAAATATGAAAACTAAATGTGTCACACCATTAATGGATGCATATCATTTAAGAAAAAGAGCGATTATTGAAACTATTTTTGATCAATTAAAGAATATTTTTCAAGTAGAACATTCAAGACATAGAAGTCCAGTTAATTATTTTACTAATATCTTTTCTGCACTAATAGCGTATAATTTTACAGAGAAAAAACCATCATTGAAAAAGGATCTGGTAGACACTAAACAACTCATTCTATTCTAAAAGTTATATCGAACTCACGTTAAGTATACTATCTAAATCTTCTTGTTTTAAGAATTACGTATCTTTATTTTGAGATAAAGAGCTAATATTTAAACAGTAAAACTTCTGAGAATCTAGTTGAGAATAGTTGACTATTTGTGAAATCTGAAAACAGGATTGTCAATGAAAATAGTTTTAGCTACATTATTAAAATCTAATTGAAATAGAACAATTCAGTTCATAATTGTATAAAAAAGAAAAAGTCCCATTACTATGAATGAGACTTTTAAATATTGTATGAAATCAATTAAGATGTATGTTTTTTATAACTTGAATGATAGCGATAAAGTAACATTTGTGTTAATGTTATTAATTGTATATGTGTCAATTAAGCCAGCTTGAAAAAGCTGTGGATTATTTGTTTGTTCACTTCTATCATACGCTAAATCTAGCGACATGCTTCCAAAATTGTATCCTAATCCTAAAGAGTAGCCGTCTAAATCACCGACAGTTGTACCATTTTTATAAGGACTTTCTTGAAATCTATAGCCTCCACGTAAACTGAACTTTTTTATTCTATATTCTCCACCAACTCTATATGTAGCAGCGGCTTGTAATTGGTTTCTAATGTTGTTATTTGCAGTAAAGAAATCATTGTCAGGACGTAGTTTAGCATTTGCAAAATCTTTTATAGAATAGTCAAAACTGATTAAACCTTTTTTACCAAATATATACGCCAAGCTACCTGTAACAACGGCTGGAGTAGTAATTTGATGTTCTCTATATGCATTAATTACATTTGGAAAAATATCTCTTCTTAAAATATCATCAGGGTTACCTGGATCTCTAAAATCTGTACTTAATCCTTGAATTAATTCATCATTTAAATTATACCAAGTAGGAGATTGGTAAGATGCTCCCACACGAAGGTTTTTTGCTTTGTAAATAGCTCCAACTTGGAAAGAAATACCAGAACCATATGTGTATAATTCGTTTGAAAATTCGGCATATTGCAATCCCGAATCAACATCTACAGGAGTTTCAATTAAAACCCTACGTTCTCTGTAATCAACATCATGTGAATTTACGTTTAATCCGAAATACCAATTTTCTTGAAATTGAGCACCAATATTAAATGTATATTTTCTATTAAAACCTGAAGTTTGTACTATGTAATCATGATCGGCTCCAGCTGCATAATTTGCATTCGGGCTGTAAGAAATATTGTCATTATTTGGATCGTCAGGATTAATCACAAATCCTTCATATCCTAAAAATGCTTGTTGTGCGGCAAAACCAAAATCTTCTCCTAAAATTAAATAAGTATCTGTATCCGTTTCTCCAGGCAATTGAGCAATATTTCCTAATTGTTGACCATCTGCATAAAAATTAAAATAATCACCAATTCCGCTCGATGTGTTTCGTCCAGTTACAAAGTAATTATTGTAGTAATTATCATTGTTTTGGACATTTACACCCAATGTAATTTTATTCCAGCTACTACTGCCTAAATTTTTAAAAACAAATACTATTCCAGCTTGACTTAAATCGAACTCTGATTCGTTTCTATTTGAAAAAGTTCCAAAATAAGAAGTATCATTATCGTTGCTGTAATTACTTAATGTAATAGCAGTTTCACTGTTTGAGAAAACGGCGGATCCTGCTGGATTAATAGTGAATGCGGAGAAATCTCCTCCAAGAGCTCCAAAAGCTCCACTCATGGCTCTAAAACGGGCTGTTCCGTTGATGTTTTCCGTTGAGAAGCGAACAACATCATTTATATTTTGGGCGTTACCTATTTGCATAGATAATATACCTATGAATAGCATACATACTTTTTTCATAACTTATTTTTTGATTCTTATTTCTTAAAAGATATTCTAGCGAGCATAGTTTGTTTAACCTCTTCCTCCACGACCTCGCCCTCCGCTTGATCTTCCTCCAGATCTTCCGCCTCCAGATGATCTAACTGAAGAACCTCTTGATGAACGAGTGCTTCTAACAGAATTATTACTTCTGGTAGATCGAGTATTAGATGATCTTACCTGTCTAGTGTTTCGAGTAGCCCTAGTATTGTTTCTTGTTCGTGTATTTTGAGTAGATCTAATAGTTCGTGTGTTTGAGCGAGTAGCACGAGTATTAGTGGCTCTTCTAGATGAGCGGGAAGCATTGTATCTTCTACTGTAGTTAGTGTTTCCTCTTCTTGAGTAAGCAGTATTACCATTTCTACCCACTAAATCAGGATTTCTGTAATAATTACCTCTTCTTCCTCTATTGAAAGCGACACCGCCGTAAGGACTTCCATATCTAAATCTATTGAAGTATGGATTTCCATATCCGTAAAATCCTCCATAACCAAAATATGGGTTGTAAAATCCTGGATTCCAAAATGCTCCTCCAAAACCAAATCCCCAATTATTGAATCCCCAGCCGTTATTGAATCCCCAACCCCAACGGTTATTGAATCCCCAATTGTTGAATCCCCAATTCCAATTATTGAATCCCCATCCGCCAAAGCCGACAGAGTTTGTATAAACATTTACGACTACATCGTCAGTTACATCACCCCAAGGAGAATAACTTTCTGAATAGCCGACTGCTTCTGTATTTGTTTCTTGATCGAGATTTTCTTGACTAGAATATGAGTCTACATCTGTAAAGACATCTCCATAGCGATCATCCGCTTCAAGAGATTTCTGTTCAAAATAATTTTGATATACGCCATTGCTATTTGTATTAGCAACTTCTGTCGTTTGTCTACGCTCTTGATTAGAACCGTAAATTCCATCATCATCATAGGAAGCTTGCTGATAAGTTCCGCATGATGTCAGTGTTAAAAATGTGATGGCTAAAATATGTATAGCCCGTATGTTGTTTTGTAAATAGTAAATAACTCGCATATCTCCTAAAATTAATTGTTGAACAGTACAAAAATAGTTAGTTTTGTCGAAACTATTTTTTATTTAACATATTCACAATATTTGTGCCAAACTACTAAGAATGAGCAAGAAATTAACGAAGCGAAGTGACGATTACTCAAAATGGTATAATGAATTGGTTGTAAAGGCTGATTTAGCTGAGAACTCAGCCGTACGAGGTTGCATGGTAATTAAGCCATATGGCTATGCAATTTGGGAAAAAATGCAGGCTCAATTAGATAAAATGTTCAAAGAAACTGGACATGAAAACGCTTATTTTCCATTATTTGTGCCAAAAAGTCTCTTTGAAGCTGAAGAAAAAAATGCAGAAGGCTTCGCAAAAGAGTGTGCTGTAGTAACTCATTATAGGCTAAAAACGGATCCAAATAATGAAGGAAAGCTAATAGTTGATCCAGAAGCAAAACTAGAAGAAGAACTAATTGTTCGTCCAACAAGTGAAGCAATTATTTGGAATACGTATAAAAACTGGATTCAATCCTACAGAGATTTACCAATCTTAATCAATCAATGGGCAAATGTTGTTCGTTGGGAAATGCGTACGCGTTTATTTTTAAGAACAGCAGAATTTTTATGGCAAGAAGGACATACTGCACATGCAACCAAAAATGAAGCAGTTGAGGAATCATTATTAATGCAAAAAGTATATGCTGAATTTGCCGAAGATTTTATGGCAATGCCAGTTGTAAAAGGTTCAAAAACAGAAAGTGAACGTTTTGCAGGAGCGCTTGAAACATATACAATAGAAGCATTAATGCAAGATGGAAAAGCATTGCAAGCAGGAACGTCACACTTTTTAGGTCAAAACTTTGCAGAAGCTTTTGATGTAAAATATGTAACAAAAGAAGGGAAACAAGAATTAGTTTGGGCAACTTCTTGGGGAGTTTCTACGCGATTGATGGGTGGATTAATTATGACACATAGTGATGATGCAGGATTGGTATTACCTCCAAAATTAGCGCCAATACAAGTCGTTTTTGTTCCTATATATAAAAATGAAGAACAATTTAAAGCCATTGCTAAAAAAGTAGATGAAATAGCCACTCAATTAAAAGCAAAAGGTGTTTCAATCAAATTTGATAAAAGAGATACGTTACGACCAGGAGCTAAATTTGCTGAATGGGAATTAAAAGGAGTCCCATTACGAATTGCTTTAGGCGCAAGAGATTTAGAAAACGGAACATTAGAAATTGCAAGAAGAGATACATTTGAAAAACAATCAGTAGCTCAAAATGATGCTGTAGAAACAGTTTTAAGACTTTTAGAGACAATTCAAGAAGAATTATTTAACAAGGCAAAAAGCTATAGATCGGAGTATACTACAAGTGTAAATACCTTCGAAGAATTTAAGCAAGTCATTGATACTAAGGGTGGTTTCGTGTTGGCACATTGGGATGGCACAGCTGCTACCGAAAACAAGATAAAAGAACTTACGAAAGCAACAATTAGATGTATTCCGTTAGATGCTTTGGAAGAAGAAGGAAAATGTGTATATTCGGGTCAGAATTCGACTAGAAGAGTCTTATTTGCAAAAGCATATTAAAAAAAAGAAAAAAACTTTTAAAAATAGTTGGAGCATATAAAAATAATTGTATTTTTGCATCCGCTAACAGAAATAATGGCCCGTTCGTCTAGGGGTTAGGACGCCAGGTTTTCATCCTGGTAACAGGGGTTCGAATCCCCTACGGGCTACTAATTTTTTCTGTAAGTTTTATTTGCAAATATTAATTATTAAATTAAATTTGCATCCTCATTGTAAAATGATGGCCCGTTCGTCTAGGGGTTAGGACGCCAGGTTTTCATCCTGGTAACAGGGGTTCGAATCCCCTACGGGCTACTAAACATAAAGTTTAAAAAAGATAATTAAAAAGAGAGATGGCAAATCACAAGTCAGCATTAAAAAGAATTAGAAGCAACGAGACTAAGCGTCTAAGAAATAGATATCAGCATAAAACTACTCGTAATGCAATTAGAAAATTAAGAGCAATTACAGATAAGAAAGAAGCTGAAACATTATTTTCTAATGTAGCTTCTATGATTGACAAGTTAGCTAAGCGTAATATCATTCATGATAACAAAGCTGCTAATTTAAAATCTAAACTTGCTAAGCACGTAAGCGCATTATAATTTTAATACGTTTATTCAGATATATAATGACTCCAACTCAGTTGGAGTTTTTTTTATGCTTACATTTTACCTAAAAACACCTAAGTTCAATATAACATCTACAAAATGAGAACTTAAGTATTTTTTGAGAATTTAGAAATAAGCACTTGATTTTTAGCTATTTATTTTCGTTTTCTTTGCTCGTGCTAAGAATACTGAATCAAGTTCAGCATAGGCTTCACAAAAGAAAGTGCGCTTTTAGTTCACGCACTTGTATTTTTAAATCAAGGTATTCATGAATGTAAACATTGCTAGGTATTTTTAGTTTTTCTTTTTTTGAAAAGCTAAAACCACAATTATTTTCCTGAATTTTTTCCAAGGCTTCAAAAATTCTTAACGAAAAATAGCTACAATACTGCGGAAAAGAGAAAAGCCACTATTGACCTTTACATCGAACTCACGTTAAACTAAAAAAGCTACTTACACAGTGTAAGTAGCTTTTTTAGTTTATATATTTTTCTCCTTTCTATGCGTTCATAGAGAGTAAGAACTCTTCGTTATTTCGAGTTTGTTTAATACGTTGGTTAATGAATTCCATTGCTTCTACAGGATTCATATCTGCAAGGTATTTACGCATAACCCACATACGCTGAATTGTTTTCTCATCAAGGAGTAAATCATCTCTACGTGTGCTTGAAGAAGTAAGATCGATAGCAGGGAAAATTCTTCTATTAGAAATTTTACGATCTAGTTGAAGTTCCATGTTACCAGTTCCTTTAAATTCTTCAAAAATTACTTCATCCATTTTAGAACCAGTCTCAGTTAAAGCAGTTGCAATAATGGATAAAGATCCACCGCCTTCAATATTTCTAGCGGCTCCAAAGAAACGTTTTGGTTTATGAAGTGCATTTGCATCAACACCACCACTTAATATTTTACCAGAAGCTGGTTGTACCGTATTGTATGCTCTAGCTAGTCTGGTAATTGAATCTAATAAGATAACCACATCATGACCGCATTCTACCAAACGTTTTGCTTTTTCTAATACAATGTTTGCCACTTTTACGTGATCTGTAGCTTCTTTATCAAATGTTGAAGCAATTACTTCTCCTTTTACATTGCGTTGCATATCTGTAACTTCTTCCGGACGTTCATCAATTAGTAAAACAATTTGATATACTTCTGGATGATTTGCCGCAATAGCATTCGCAACATCTTTCAATAACATGGTTTTACCCGTTTTTGGTTGCGATACAATCATTCCTCTTTGTCCTTTCCCGATAGGAGAGAACAAGTCCATAATACGTGTAGAAATTGTGCTTTGACGTTCAGCTAAGTTGAATTTCTCATCTGGAAATAATGGAGTCAAGTGCTCAAAAGCAACTCTATCTCTTACTACTTGCGGATCTAATCCGTTAATTTTACTCACTTTAATTAAAGGAAAATATTTTTCACCTTCTTTTGGTGGTCTTACAATTCCTAAAACCGTATCTCCAGTTTTTAGTCCGAACAAACGAATTTGTGATTGTGATACATAAATATCATCAGGAGACGATAAGTAATTGTAATCTGAAGATCTTAAGAAACCATAACCATCTTGCATGATATCTAAAACACCTTCACTTTCAATAATTCCATCAAATTCAAAATCAGGCTCACGGTAACGATTACGCTGATCTTTATTTCCGTTATTTTTATGAGAATGATCTTTCTTATTATTTTTTGAATGATCTTTCTTGTTGTTATGTTTGTGATTGTTGTTACTCTGTTGTTTATTATTGTTGTTGCTACTATTGTTGTTGTCTGATTTGTCATTTACAGCTTTTTTAGGATCATCCTTTTTAGAATGTGGTGCTGTATTTTTCTGATTCTTATCAGCTTGTTTACGAACAGGTTTATTTTGTTTAGGAGCTTGTTGTGGAGTGCTAGGTTTTTCAGGAGCTTTTGCCACTGGTTTCTCTTGCTTTGGTGCAGGTTGCTGAGGCGCGGCAACAGGTGGTTTCTTCTCAGTTCGTTGGGTTGGCTCTCTTTTAATTCGCTTTCGCTTTTGAGCTGGATCTTCTGTAGCTTTTGGTTCAGATTTTGTAATTGGTGCTACCGATTCAGGATTGCTTGCTTGCAGATCTAATATTTTATAAATTAAATCTAATTTTTTTAAAGTTCTATATTTTGGAACAGATAAAGTCTTTGCGATTTCCTGTAATTCGGGAAGCTTTTTGCTCTTTAATTCTGAAATTTCTAACATTTATGTGGCTGTAATGAATTATTGTTTGAAAAAATGAGTGATAAAATACTCGTATGAAGTGTGTAAATCTATTAGTAACAATAGATTATGAATTGTCTATGCAATAATACAAATTTATTTTAATAAACAAAATAGTATTTTATGAAAAGAACTATTATTTTTGTGATCCAATTATAAGATATGATTCAAAGAATGCAAAGTGTATACATGTTATTAGTTGCCGCAATTGGTGGTGGACTGACATTTGTGTTCAGTTTGTATACCATGGTAAATGAAACTATTGTGTTTGCAAAAGACGAACCTTTGTTCTTAGGTTTGTTTATGGCTTCGGCTGTTTTAGCGTTGATCACTATCTTTATGTTTAAGAATAGAAAATTACAATTTGTGTTGAATCGTTTCAACATCATATTTAACCTTATTTTATTAGGAGTATTTGTATATCGAATGCTAAATTTATCTGGAGAGATGGAAGTCTCAGAGAAAGGTATTGGGATCATTCTTCCTATTATTTCTATCGTTTTATTAGTGCTCGCTAACCGAGCAATTAAGAAGGACGAAGATCTCGTAAAATCTGTAGATCGATTACGATAAACCTAACATCTTAGTAATATTAGTGCGTAAGAAACTCCAAAGTGAAAGCTTTGGAGTTTTTTTAGTGAAACTCAACTTTGAAAAGTCTGAAAGACGAATTCAAAGTTGTAAGTTGAACTAATCCTGTGGAAACATAGGATCTTCTAATCGTATAACTTATGTGATTAAGCTCAATTTTGAAAAAACCGAAAGATACATTCAAAACTGTAAGTTGAACTAATCCTGTTTATAGCGGAATCATATTTTTTACTCATTGTAGTAAAATTAAATATCGATTAACTTCTTAATGTCTATTGGCAAGTTCAATTATCTCCAAGTCTTTTATTTTTTCACCATCAATTACAAAACGCAACATGGTTCGTACTTTATGAAATCCATGTTTTCCGCATGCGCCAGGATTCATATGTAATAAATCTAACTTCTTATCAAACATTACTTTCAAAATATGCGAATGTCCACAAATAAATAGTTTCGGTGGGTTTTTCTGAATTTCTTCGCGTACACGCACATTGTATTTATTCGGGTAACCGCCAATATGCGTTATCCAAACATCAACACCTTCACATACGAAACGATTGTGTTCTGGAAATTCCATACGCGCTTTGTCATTATCAATATTTCCATACACAGCGCGCAATGGCTTTAATGCTTGTATTGTGTCCGTTACAGACAAATCGCCAATATCACCTGCATGCCATACTTCGTCAGCATTTTTAACATGCTTTAAAATCTGATCATCAATATGACTGTGTGTATCTGATAATAATAAAATTTTCTTCATAAAAAGTCTTCCTTAAAACTTTGCTAAAAAAGTATGAATTCAAGTAAAATAATGAATTAAAACTTATCTTTGTGAGTCTGAAACAAAAGTAGCAAATATTACCTTGAGATACTTCATAGAACTTTCTTATAATGGCGAAAAATATCATGGTTGGCAAAATCAGCCAAACGCTATTTCGGTACAAGAAGTTATTGAAAAAGCATTGTCAACAGTACTACGAAAAGATGTTTCAATTTTAGGAGCAGGAAGAACTGATGCAGGTGTGCACGCAAAACAAATGTTTGCACATGTTGATGTAGAAGAGGAAATTAATAGGACAGAATTAGTATTCAAACTCAATTCATTTTTGCCACAAGATATTGCCATTCAAGACATTCATGCTGTAAAAGAAGATGCACATGCGCGATTTGACGCAATAGGACGCACGTACGAATATTGGATAGTAACTGAGAAAAATCCGTTTCACAATCAATCAGCACATTTAGTTTACAAAGATTTAGATGTTGATTTGATGAATGAAGCCGCAAAAGAATTATTTAATTAC
This sequence comes from Kordia sp., assembly GCF_965283645.1. Classification (GTDB taxonomy): domain Bacteria; phylum Bacteroidota; class Bacteroidia; order Flavobacteriales; family Flavobacteriaceae; genus Kordia. Next base: position 4,706,178 of record NZ_CBDIPG010000001.1, read on the forward strand.
GAAGATTTCAAATGTTTTTCCAAAACGCATACAGATGTAAAAACGTATTTCTGTACCATTGAAACTGTATGTTGGGAACAACGAAATGAATTATTAGTATTTACAATTCGAGCGGATCGTTTCCTTCGAAACATGGTTCGCGCCATTGTAGGCACATTATTAGAAGTAGGATTGGGGAAATTATCAATAGCAGGATTTAAACAAATTATAGAATCGAGAAATCGAAATAATGCAGGAACATCTGTACCTGGAAAAGCATTATATTTAACCGCGGTAACATATCCGGCAGAAACATTTAAAACACATGGCTAAAGTAACAGGGAAAGTATTCGACGTAGGTCTTTTTAAAAGATTGTTGGTCTATACCAATCCTTACAAAATTACCTTATATTTTGTAGCAATTGCGGCAATATCATTAGCTGTTTTTGCAGTTACACGTCCCGTATTATTAAAAATTACCATAAATGATTACATCTTAACCAAAGATGCACACGGATTATTAATTTTTATTATGTTAATGCTTGGCGTATTGGTATTAGAAGTTGTTTTTCAGTTTCTATTTGTATTTTATGCAAACTGGTTGGGACAAAGTATTATAAAAGATATTCGTCAAAAACTATTCAATCATATGCTAAATTTTAAAATGGCATATTATGATAAATCTTCGGTTGGCCGTTTGGTAACAAGAGCTGTAAGTGATATTGAAACTATAGCAAGTATTTTTAGTCAAGGACTTTTTGTAATTATTGCCGATTTGTTAAAAATGCTAGTTGTAATGGGCGTTATGTTATACATGAGTTGGAAACTATCATTGATTGTTTTTGCCATACTTCCCTTAATTATCTATGCAACACGTGTATTTCAAAAAGCAATGAAATCTGCCTTTGAAGAAGTACGTTCACAAATTTCGAATCTAAACTCTTTTGTACAAGAACGTGTGACAGGAATGAAGATTGTACAATTATTTTCAAGAGAAGAAACAGAATATCAAAACTTCAAAGAAATCAATACGAAACATAAAAAAGGTTGGTTACGAACTGTTTGGTATAACTCTATATTTTTTCCAATTCCAGAATTGGCAAACGCCATTGCAGTTGGTTTAATTGTTTGGTATGGTGGATTAATGGTCGCTACTGAAGGAACAACCGATTCGTTGGGAGAAGTTATCGCATTTATTATGATGATAGGAATGTTGTTTAGACCTTTGCGACAAATTGCAGATAAATTTAACACGTTACAAATGGGAATGGTTGCGGCTGGTCGTGTATTTGCAATTTTGGATACTGAAAGTAATATTTCTGATGAAGGAAAAATTGAAACAATAGATATTAAAGGCGATATAAGTTTTAAAGATGTACGTTTCTCATACATTGAAGGCGAAGAAGTATTGCATGGAATTTCATTTGATGTGCAACAAGGACAAACGGTTGCTATTGTTGGTGCTACAGGAGCAGGGAAATCGACAATTATCAACTTATTGAATCGTTTTTATGAAATTGATGCTGGAACAATTTGTATTGATACTGTAGCTATTACTGATGTAAAACTTGCCGCATTGCGCACAAAAATTGCCGTAGTTTTACAAGATGTTTTTCTATTTGCAGATACCATTCTAAACAATATTACGCTAGAAAACCCAACGATTACACGTGAAACGGTAGAAAAAGCAGCTAAGCAAATTGGCGTTCACGATTTCATCATGAGTTTGCCTAATAATTACGATTACAATGTAAAAGAACGCGGAAGCATGCTTTCTTCAGGACAACGACAATTGATTTCGTTTTTACGTGCATATGTTACAAATCCTAGAATTTTAATCTTAGATGAAGCTACTTCTTCGGTAGATTCGCATTCGGAACAACTCATACAAAATGCTACAGATACTATTACAAAAGGAAGAACTTCTATCGTAATTGCACACCGATTGGCAACTATCAAAAAAGCAGATACAATTATTGTAATGGACGCTGGAAAAATTGTAGAACAAGGTTCGCACAACGAGTTGCTTCAAATTGAAAACGGATATTACAAAAACTTATACGAAGTACAATTCATTCAACAAGAAAATGATCACTAACATGAGTTGTTATAAAATAGTCTAAACTTTGGTAGGTTTGTTTTTTCCGAAGTATGACAATTAGGTATTTAGTTAAAATTCCCTTCAAAAAGTAGCTAGGATCATTTAGAAAATATATCGAGTTACTATTATTGTCCTTTTAACGCTCGTTGTTCTTGAATCATTTCCATAAGAGTTCCGTTTAAAAACATGGAAATAATCATAATAAAACCAATGATTAAAGAAATTACAATATAAAAGCCAAGTCCAACAACTATAAAAAATAGTGTTTTCAGTAAGATTTTCTTGAAGCTTAGATTGTACAATCGTTTCAGTACATATGCTACATACAAAATACTAATAGGAATCGATAAAATACTTAAATAATTTAAAAAAGGATGGTAGATAAGAATAACTGCCAAATACAATACATTTATAAATGCTAATGTATGCGAATATGCATATAAATAAATTACAGCGTGTTCAGTGTAGTTGTATTTTTTATAATTGTAAAATACAATTTTCGAAATCAATGCAAGTAATGGAATCATTGTAAAATACATCAATGACTGATAATCAAAAATCGTAGACATTATGTTAGAAAACATTTTTCTCTGGGTTTCTGATTGTTGACTCGCATTCAGTACATCCATTGCTCCAGCGTAAATTTCAGGAAAAAACTTAAAGAAAATAAATGTAAAAAAACCTGTAATTGTGATCGCAATTGCAAAGTAATTAAAAACATTCAAGTACTTTTTTCGAGTTCCATTAATATAACTATCAATCACAACTTCTGGTTTGGTAAACAGATGACGTACCGTTTTAAAAAATGTATTGTCATAGTTCAAAAAACGTTGGGAGAATTCACTCCATAAGCTTTTTATTGTCAGTCGATTATGAATTACTTTTGCACCACAATTTGGGCAAAATTTATCTTTATTTTTGAGTTGGATTGTACAGTTTTTACAATTCATAAGCTTTGGTTTTAGCTTAATTTAGTTAAGGGAAAATATACTTTTTGTATGTTTTTTTATTAGTTGTGATACTTGCGAAATGTTACCCAAACGGAACTAGCTTAAATCATTCTGAACCATTTCTTGTAGCATTGTAATATCTTCATATAATACAAATTCACCATTTTTAATATATGAAATCTGTCCAGTTTCTTCTGAAACAACCAACACCAAAGCATCTGTTTTTTCGGAAATTCCGACAGCGGCTCTATGACGCAAACCAAAGCGTTGTGGAATCGTGGTTTCTTTTGAAATTGGCAAAATAATACGTGTGGCACTTACACGATTACCTTCAATAATAATAGCGCCATCATGCAACGGACTGTTCTTGAAAAAGATACTCTCTAAGGTAGGAATGTTTACTTCCATGCTCATTTTATCACCAGAATCTTTTACAAAATCTAAGGAATTGTTGCGTTCAATAACAATAATAGCACCTGTTTTTGTGGTAGACATCTTAGCGCAAGCGGTTACAATAGCTTCTACATCAGTTTCTGTATTGGAATCTTGTTTCAGAAACTTAAAATGTTTAACAAAACTACGTCTAGTTGCAAAATTTGTAGAACCAATCATCAATAAAAACTTTCGTATTTCTTGCTGAAAAACAATAAACAAAGCAATAATTCCAACATTAATAAATCCACCAAAAATATTACTTAACACTTTCATTTCAAGCGCTTCAGTTACTTTCCAAATAATGAAAATAATTACAATTCCTATGAAAATGTTAATAGCCGCAGTTCCTTTCACAAGCTTGTATACATAATATAAAAGCACTGCAACTAAAATGATTTCAATGAAATCTAACCAGCCAAAATTTAAAAAGCTTAAAAATTCCAAAATGAGTTGGGTAAACGATTTGAGTAAAAATAACAAATATTATAGAATGAATAGCTAAAAGGAACTTTTTTTCAAAAGGAAATTCACAGCATTTCTATTTCTATGGTAAAACCGTATCAAATTAATTTATAAGTTGCTTATATTGAGGACTATTAATCAAAAAACAAAATAATATGTTACACAAAATTTTAACCCTAAAAGGTGTAGAAGAAATTGAAAAAGCGCAACAACAAAAAATCAACGGAGGACGTAAACAGTGTTCTGCAAATGGTGTTTGTATAGATTGCGGACATCATTGCGCAGAAATAGAATGTTGCTACTGCCTAGATTTCTAAGAAGCACAACCAACTTTGATGAGCCATCTAAAAAATATTTTTAGGTGGCTTTTTTTATGAATACTCCTAAAGAAAACACCTATTATTTTCACATCAAGCGTGGTAGATGTACTAACATATTGTCAATCACGCATCATTCCTACCAACTTCACACATTCTACAGCTTCCTTTACATCATGAACTCGTAAAATAGAAGCACCATTTTGCAACGCAATCGTATGTAAAACTGAAGTTCCGTTTAAGGCTTCTTGTGGAGAATTTTCTAAAACTTTATAAATCATCGATTTTCTGGAAACACCTGCTAATAGTGGGAAATCTAACAATTTAAATACTTGTAATTGATTTAAAATTTCATAATTATGAGCAATTGTTTTTCCAAAACCAAATCCAGGATCAATAATAAGATCGTTAATTTTATGTGATTTCGCTTCCGCGATTTTACGCGAAAAATACTGAAGCAACTCCTTTACTACAGAATCATAACTAGGATTTTCTTGCATGGTTTTCGGTGTTCCTTGCATGTGCATCATACAATATGGTACGCCAAGTTTACCAACAGTTTCCATCATTTGATCGTCTAAATTTCCTGCTGAAATATCGTTCACTATGGAAGCACCAATTTCAATGGCTTCTTTAGCAACTGAAGCTCTAAAGGTATCAACAGAAATAAGAGTTTCGGGAAACTGCTTCAAAATCAACTCAACAATAGGTAGCAAACGTTGTTTCTCTTCAAGTTCGGTAACATGTGGTGCATTTGGTCGTGAACTATACGCACCAATATCTATAAAAGTGGCGCCATCCGTAAGCATCTTTTCAACTTGCGATACAATAGAATATTCATCTTTATACATTCCACCATCAAAAAAAGAATCAGGTGTTACGTTTAAAATCCCCATTACTTTTGGAGAATCGAGAGCAACTAATTGACCTTTACAATTGATACTTTTCATACATATATACCTTTACAACAAACTTATGTCCGTTTCTTTTTATAAATTGGTAATTTTGGACGAAATTTACATAAAATCTCTCAGTTAACAGGCAAAAACGAAACAACACATGAAATACCTTGTAGCAATTGCGCGAATCATCGTCGGTGGACTATTTATATTTTCAGGATTCATCAAACTCAATGATCCTGTCGGATTCTCGTTTAAACTTACAGATTACTTTGCAGAAGATGTACTAAACATGGAATTCCTGTCACCATATGCGCTAGGAATTGCTGTATGTATCGTAATTCTGGAAGTAATACTTGGTGTCATGACACTTTTAGGATATTTCAAAAAACCAGTCTTAATAATGTTATTAGGCTTAATAGTGTTTTTCACATTTCTCACCTTTTATTCTGCGTACTTTAACAAAGTAACCGATTGTGGATGTTTTGGTGATTTTTGGAAACTCACACCATGGGAAAGCTTCCGAAAAGATGTATTTTTACTCGTGTTTATCATTATTTTAATCATTGGACGCAAACACATAAAACCATTATTCTCTAACAAAATTAACTTAGGAATTACAATTTTGAGTTTATTGGCATGTATATTATTTGGACGACATGTACTGAATCATTTACCAACATTTGATTTCCGACCGTATAAAATAAATGCAAACATTATGGATGGAATGTCAGTTCCGCCTGATGCGCCATTGCCTGTATTTCAGTACAAATGGATATTTGAAGTAAATGGAGAAGAAAAAGAAATTGTCACAAATTCTGCTAACTATCCAGTAGTGGAAGGTGGAACGTATGTTAGTGTTACCAGCGAAATTTTAGAAGAAGGATATGAACCACCAATTCACGATTTCTCCATAGAAAGTTTAGAAGATGGTGATGTCACAGAAGCAATGATGGCAGAAGAAAAACTATTGGTCATTGTAATGTACAGCTTGGACAAAACGGAAGAAGCAGGATTATTAAAAGTAAAAGCACTTACTGATAGAGCACTAAAAGCAGGTTACAAAGTAATTGGTTTATCTTCTTCTGATCCTCAAGATTTACAAGACTTAGCTACTTTGATGAAGTATAATTTTGAATTCTACCTAACAGATGAAACGGCGTTAAAAACGATCATTCGTTCAAATCCTGGGGCTTTAAAACTTGCAAAAGGTACGATAACAGACAAAGCGCATTACAACGATTTTGAAAGCATAAAATTTTAGAAAACACTTTTTGGGAAAATACATCATACATAAAATTGGATATGCATTTCTAACGCTTTTTGGAGTTGTTACGGTGATCTTTTTCTTGTTTAATATATTGCCTGGCGATCCTGCAAAAATGATGCTTGGGCAAAATCAAACTGCAGAACAAGTTGCCGTTGTAAAAAAGAAATATGGTTTTGACAAACCCTTACTGACGCAATATGCATACTATATAAATGATTTATTGCCACTATCTTTTCATTCCACAGAAGAAAATGATTATACGTATTTAGGCGATAACAAATACAGCGCGGCAACACTATTTACCATAGGAAAAACGACAACAGTTATCAAACTTCCGTACTTACGTGAATCGTTTCAAAAATCGGGAAAAAGTGTATCGCAAGTCATTAGTGAAACCTTACCAAATACCATTGTATTAGCAATTGCAGCAATAAGTATTGCCATGTTGTTAGGAATTATATTTGGCATAATTTCAGCCTTGTATAAAGATACATTTATCGACAAATTCATTCAAATCATAAGTACATTAGGAATGAGTGTGCCTTCGTTTTTTAGTGCAATACTATTTGCATGGATTTTTGGTTTTCTATTGCATGAATTCACAAACCTAAACATGACAGGAAGCTTATACGAAGTAGACGATTTTGGCGAATCTATCAGCATTCGCTGGAAAAATCTCATCTTACCAGCCATCGTATTAGGAATTCGTCCGCTAGCTGTTGTCATACAACTAATGCGCAACTCGTTACTAGAAGTTTTCAATCAAGACTACATCAGAACGGCAAGAGCAAAAGGATTAAGTGAATTTCAAATCATAAAAAAACACGCTATCAAAAACGCGTTAAATCCTGTAATAACAGCTATTTCAGGTTGGTTTGCTTCCATGTTAGCCGGAGCTGTTTTTGTAGAATATATATTTGGATGGAATGGACTCGGAAAAGAAATCGTTGATGCTTTAAACAGTCAAGATTTGCCAATAATTATGGGAGCCGTATTAATTATTGCGAGCATGTTTGTTATTATCAACATTCTCGTAGATATTATTTACGGTTGGCTCGATCCTAAAATACGGCTACAGTAATTCAAGTATATGAAAGCTACAACACTTTATTTCGTCTGTATTAGTATGTTTTTCATAATGCAATCGTGTAAAAATGATCGTTCCAATCAAAAAGTAACACAAAAAATAATGCAAGAAGATGCCAAAAAGCTAGTATTACCAGCAAATACCTCTGTAAATGTCCTCATAGATAAAAGCGACTATACACTCTCTATATTTTCGGCAGATACATTGGTAAAACAATACAATGTTGTTTTTGGAGGAAATCCAATAGATGACAAACAAAAAGAAGGTGATAAGTGTACGCCAGAAGGTACTTTTGGAATGCGTAATAAATATCCACATAAAAGTTGGTCAAAATTTATTTGGATAGATTACCCAAATGAAGATTCTTGGAAAAAATTCAACAAACGCAAAGCTGACGGAATTATCAAAGAAGGTGAAACTATTGGTGGCGAAGTTGGAATTCATGGTGTGCCAGATGGAATGGATTACATGATTGATGACAAGAAAAATTGGACATTAGGTTGTATTTCAATGAAAAACAGCGATGTAAATGAACTATTTCCATACATTACAGAACAAACGAAAATAACCATTCAAAAATAATGAGAAACCTCATATATATAGGTATCATCGGATTGCTACTTACAAGTTGTAAAAAAGAAATCCTTACTGAATTTCCAGAAGAAGCGTTGCAAGAAACCATGCGAACTACAGCTGGAGAAAACATCACTTTTGAAGAAATCTTAACCAAACACAAAGGACAAACCATATTTGTAGATATTTGGGCTTCTTGGTGTGGCGACTGTTTAAAAGGAATTCCAGGTGTAAAAGAAATTCAAAAAAATAATCCACAATTAACCTACCTATTTTTATCTTTGGATCGAAAAGAAACAAGCTGGAAAGCAGGAATTCAAAAACACGGTCTTGTTGGAGAACATTACTATGTAAAGAAAGGTTTTAAAGGAGCTTTTGGAAAAACCATTGGACTCAACTGGATTCCAAGATATATGATTATCAATCCAGATGGAAGCATCAAACTCTTTGAAGCCATAAAAACAAACGACGAAGCATTGCTAACAGCAATCAAACCATAAACAATAAAGAACATGAGACGAAAAATAGTTGCAGGAAACTGGAAAATGAACAATGATCTTTCGCAAACGGAAGCATTACTAAACGATTTAATTGCACAAATGCCAACTACAGATGCAAGTGTAATGATTGCACCAACGTTTGTAAATCTTTTTCAAGCATTTAGTGTGTTAAAAGGACACAACATAGAAGTCATTGCACAAAATATGCACCAAGCTGAAAAAGGAGCGTATACAGGCGAAATATCTGCGAAAATGTTAAAAAGTGTAGGTGTAAAAACGGTAATTCTTGGACACAGTGAACGTAGAGCATATTTTGGTGAAATAGATGAATTGTTAGCGGCAAAAGTTAATACGGCTTTGACAAATGATATGGAAATTATTTTCTGTTTTGGAGAAGAATTAGAAGATCGTAAATCGGGAAATCACTTTGCAATTGTAGAAGCACAATTAAAAAACGCGTTATTTCATTTACAACAAGAAGATTGGAAAAATATTGTATTAGCGTACGAACCAGTTTGGGCAATTGGAACAGGAGAAACAGCTTCTCCTGAGCAAGCACAAGAAATGCATGCATTCATTAGAAAAATAGTTTCGGAAGCTTTTGGAAAAGAAGTTGGAAACGGAGTTTCTATACTCTATGGAGGAAGTGTAAAACCTGCAAATGCCGCCGAAATCTTCTCAAAGGAAGATGTTGATGGAGGTTTAATTGGTGGAGCAGCTTTAAAAGCCGCTGATTTTATCGCGATTATAAACGCAATCTAACGTAAATGTCAACAACATACATAGGATACACATTTAAAGTACAACCATTACAACCTGGTGTAGAAATTCTAATTGCAGAACTTGGTTTTGCAGGATTTGAAAGCTTTGTGGAAAATGAAGAAGGTGTAAATGCGTACATTCAAAAAGATGATTGGAACGCGTCAATTTTGGAAGATATTCAAATATTGCAAAATGAAGAATTTCAAATTAGTTACACACATGAAGAAATAGCGCAAGTCAATTGGAATGAAGAATGGGAAAAGAATTTTGAAGCTATTGAAGTAGATGATAAATGTGTTGTTCGTGCACCATTTCATGAAAAACCAACTGTTGAATATGATATTATCATAGAACCAAAAATGAGTTTTGGAACAGGTCATCATGAAACTACACACATGATGTTACAACACATCTTAAAAACCGATGTTAAAGGTAAAAAAGTATTAGATATGGGTTGTGGAACTGGCGTTTTAGCAATACTTGCCGAAATGAAAGGTGCACAACCATTAGATGCTATTGATATTGACAATTGGTGTTACTTAAATACAGTAGAAAATGTAGAACGGAACAATTGCAATCATATTTCTGTGTACGAAGGCGACGTTTCTCTGTTAAAAGATAAAAAGTACGACATCATAATAGCCAACATCAATAGAAACATTCTATTAAATGATATTCATCAATATGCGGCATGTTTACATTCGGGCGGAATTTTATTCTTAAGTGGATTTTACACCGAAGACATTCCAATAATTACGAATGAATGTGCTAAAAACAAGTTAAAATTGGAGGATAGCCTTGAAAAAAATAATTGGGTAGCCTTAAAATTTGTAATTTTGCCTTAAAATATTGAATATGAGTACGCAAGAGAAAATTGAAGAAGAATTACTGACATTAGAAGAGATACAAGAAAACAACGAAATTGTATTATATAATGATGATGTAAATACATTTGATCATGTGATTCAAACGCTAATATATGCATGTGATCATACTGCCGAACAAGCAGAACAATGTTCAATAATTGTTCACTACAAAGGAAAATGCACGGTGAAAACCGGAGAATATAAAGATTTAAAACCAAGATGCAGTAAATTGTTAGAAGCAGGGCTTTCGGCAGAAATTGTCTAGTATAACATAAAGATTTTTAGTACATTAGGAGAAATAAGCACTTTTTAGAGGTGCTTATTTTTTTTGATAAATATTTAACAAAACTGATTTAATCTGTTAATTTTTTAAGAATTCTCAGTTTTTTTAACATTTCATTAGCAATTTATCAATCTTATTCTTACTTTTGAAATGTGTTAAAAATCGCTCCAAACTTTAATTAACATTAACCAGAAAAACTTTAAAAATGAAAAATTTTAAAAACTTAACCTTATTATTAGCCTTAGCTTTAGGAATGGTTGTTGTATCATGTAGTAAAGATACAGCTGTAGTAGACGAGGAGCAACAAGACACAGCAATTGGAATTTCACAAGACGTTCTTGAAAAAGCAAGATCACTTCACTTTAACACTTTCGACATGCAGGAAACTTCATTCGAAACGCCAAATGGTAAAATCCAAGAAGGATTCATGATGGAAGGAGATATCTTCATGACACGTGACCAATTAATGGGCATGGAACTTGGTGGAGACATTACAACAAAACAATATCGTACAAACAATTTAGTATCGCCTGGAGTAATTACCATCATTGGGTACACAGGAAATAATTCTAGCGGATTAACATCTGCAATGCAAACTGGACTTCGTTGGGCAGTAGATAACTATAACGCATTAAACTTAACTATTAGTTTCCAATTGACATTTGGTACTAACTATCAAAATAAAGATATGGTAGTTTACCAAGTTGCTGGTGGAGCAGGAGGTTCTGCAGGTTTCCCTTCAGCAGGAAATCCAAACAAATTTGTTCGTATTAACTCAGGATTAGCTGGTTACAGTAATAATGTACACGAGCATGTAATTGGACACGAAATAGGTCACTCTATAGGATTCCGTCATTCAGATTACTTTAGTAGACAAAGTTGTGGACAAAATTCTAACGAAGGAAGTGCAGGAGTTGGTGCAATTCATATTCCTGGAACACCAACAGGATGGGATCCAACATCTTTAATGAATGCTTGTTTCAGTTCTAACGAAGATGGAGAATTCAACAGTAATGACATTACTGCTTTAAATTACTTATACTAAGAAGTAGTTTAGTAAAATACATATAATAACATAGTAGAATCACGAGTGATTTTTAACATACATAAGGCGCCTAACCAGCGCCTTTTTGCTATTTATAAAATAAATATTTTGGGTAATATTTTCTAAGATTTATCCCTAATAGATATAATCAAAATATATTTTATGAAAACACAAATTTTAACAAGCTTTGCGATTTCTAAGAGAAAAGCATTGCAAATTACTGGAGGAGAAGAAGATAAGCCTGTATTAAAAGAAAAGTTTAAAAAGGCAGATTCTAAAGTACAATCTCCTGTAAATTTTTGAAAAACGAAAGCTTCACAGAAATGTGGAGCTTTTTTACATCTTCACGTTAAATAACTTCATTTCTATAACTATTGGGAGAATTTCCAACATGTCGTTTAAAATATTTTACAAAATAAGAAGGATCTTCAAAGCCAATTTGAAATGCAATTTCGCCAATTTGAAGCGAAGTAAACTTTAACAAACGTTTTGCTTGTAAAATAATACGATCTGTAAGTACTTGTGAAGCCGTTTTTCCAGCTGTCTTTTTTGTAATCGTATTCAAGGTTTTGGTTGAGATATTTAGTAAAGTTGCATATGCTTGTACAGACAATCCCTTTTTATAATTTTCCTCAATCAACTCTTTATAGTGTGCAAATTGCAATTCGTAATGATTGGTAAATGATAACAGCTTTTCTTGATTCTTTTGATGTACACGTTCCAAATTGATTAGCAACGATTTCAATGAAAAACGAATAGTATCTTCATATCCAAACTGATGTCTTCGCAACAATTCTTTTCGCATCAATCTCATATACAAACTAGCGGTTTCAGCCGTTCCTTCATCAATACTATAACAAGGATTTTCCTGTGTGTTGAAAATATTATACTTCAAAAACACATCTACATCTGTATGCATAAAAAAGCTTTCATTAAAATGAATAAGCCAACCATTTATATCTAAATTATCATCAAACGCATGTATACGATCTTTGGAAATGAAAAAAATCATATGCTTCTGAATTTCATACGATTCAAAATCAACATGATGCATTCCTCCATCATCAAAAAACCAAATAATTTGATAATAACTATGTGAATGTGCTACAGCCGCTTTTTCTGCACTTCGTTTGCGATATTCATGTAAATCATAAATCTCAAATTGAAGCTTTTCAGGATGTGCTTTGTGTAAATGATACGTGGCAATATTGCTTTTAAAATCTTTCAAATGATATGTTTCGAATTCATTTTAAAAATACAATAACTTTTCAATATCCAATCTTACGATATTAATTTCTTTGCCGCGTTCAATCCACTAAAAATAGCGCCATCCATATAACCACCATGAATTGGTGAAGTTTCAGCACCAGAAAAAAGTAACTTTCCGTTGCTATAAAATTCTTGAAATATAGGGTTTCCGTAACGTGGACTCATGTAAATAGATTTTACAATATTGCCAGAATTAGTATGCACATCTTGCGACCAATCTTTTTCTTCGTAGGTTACATAATCTAAAACTTCGATCCCTAAATATTTTTGTAAATGTTCTAAAATTCGCGATTTACGTTCTTCGGCAGCAACATCACGCAATGCTTCATTTACAAACCCCATTAACGCAAACACTTCTTCTTTAGCACCACAATGATCGTACAATTCTGTAACACAACCAATTTGACCAATTAAGGTTCCAGACAGTTGCTTAGCTCTCCAAAAAGGCGTTTTAAAAGTTAAACCAACTTTCATAGCATTGCTCATCCACGTATGTGTCTGTTGCATGGTTTCCATAAGTGAAGCTGGTAATTCAGGTGTAAATGTAAGCAGGGAAGCGGTTTTTGGAGGAATTGTTAAGATAACTTTTGATGCTTTAAATTTGCCAGTATTCGTAGTCAAAACAATTTCATCTTCTACTTCTTCAATATGTGAAACGCTGGTATTTGTGTAAATTTTCTCTTGATGAAATTTTGCCAATTCTTGAATTATTGCAGCCGTTCCACCAGCAATTCTGTAGGCAGCAGGATAACTCGGATCGTTTTCAAAATAGTGAGCAGGTGCCATCGAATTATATACTAGCACACTTTTTCCTTCACTATATTGATGAAACTTTTCAATGTTTAAGTGTTCTAACATAGAAGAAATATGTTCATGATGATCTTGAAACCAAGTCGCACCTAAGTCAATTCCGTCTTTCGTTAAAATTCGACCACCAATTCGATCTCTTGCTTCTAAAATAATAATATCAGTCTCACCTTGCTGGTGAAGTGCATATGCAGTGGTGAGACCAGATAAGCCAGCGCCAACTATGATATATGTTGCAGTCGTTTGTTTCATTAATGTTCCATTAAATGTGTGCCGTGTACTACAGCCGCGCCAGCACGTAAAGCTGCGGCAATAAAAGTAACTTCGGCAAGTTCTTCTTGTGTTGCGCCAGCTTCAATAGCATGTTTTTTATGAATTTCCAAACAATATGGACATTGTGTTGTTAACGCAACCGCGATTGCCATCAATTCTTTATATTTTTTTGGAATGACGCCATCACCAAGCGCTACTTCATCCAATTGTTGAAACGCCTTCATGGCAACCGTTGCATTTTTTTCCAAAACACCTAATTGCTTTAGATTTTCATATCATACATATGTACTTATTTTTTTAGAGTAAAAAAAGCAAAGTCGTATAAACTTTGCTTTTTGTAAAAGTTATATTCGTTTAGTTTCTTCCAGCCATTACGCCTCCGTCAGTATCCCAAATAGCGCCCGTAACCCAACCTGCTTTTTCGGATAGTAAATACGAAATTGTATCTGCTACATCTTGCGCTTTTCCGTTACGTCCGATTGGATGAAAATCATGAAAATTTTGCAAAGCGTCATGTGCTTCTTGCTTTCCTCCAAAAACACTTTCGTATACAGGCGTTTCTACAACTGCTGGCGAAACAGCATTTACACGAATTTTATGAGCAGCTAATTCCATTGCTAAATGTTGTGTTAACGAATGCAAACCTGCTTTTTGCATTGAATATGCAGAAGAAGGCGTTGCTTTTACTGCTTGTTTTGCCCACATTGAACCTACATTTACAATTGCTCCTCCATTGGTAGCACTCATTTTTTTAGCCGCGGCTTGCGTAATGAAAAAGAATCCTCTATTTAAATCTTGATACGAATTATAATCTGCAACGGTATGATCTAAAAATGCTTTTGGACCAAAAATACCTGAAGCATTTACCAAATAATCTAAATTGTCAAGTCCGTTAATTTTTTCATTTAATGCGTTTACTTGCGTCGCATTTGTAATATCTATTTGGTGTGTATGTAAGTTTCCAGATGCCTCATTTTTGAAAGCTTCTAGTTTTGTGGAGTTTGTTCCGACAACGTGTACTTCCACACCTTCGTTTAGTAAATTTTGTGCAGTTGCTCTTCCAATTCCACTGCTTCCTCCTATAATTAATGCTCTTTTGCTCATGTGTATATGTTTTTTGTTTGTGATACTTTTTTTGAATAGAACAAAAGTATAGCGTGCTTTAGAGGATAAATAGTGCAGAACAGAAAATGAATGGTACTTTTAGGAAAGTTACTTTTTATATTAAATAACGCTTTATATAACCTTAGTTAATTTTAGCTTTATAAGTTAACAGTCCGTTTCAAGTTTCCATCTTTCATTTTCTTTGTTTGCCCAAAAGATACTGAAACAGGTTCAGTATAGGCTTCACAAAAGAAAGGGTACTTTTAGTTCACGTACTTATATTTTTAAATTAAGGTATTCATGAATGCAAACATTTCCAGAGGTGTTTTTAGCTGAAAAAGCTAAAACCTAAAATCTTTCTCTAAATTTTTCCCAAAGCTTCAAAATTTTTAAAGAGAAAGATTTACTACACTACGGAAAAGAAGGCAATTTCGTTAATTTTGATCGAACGAAAGTTGTATTAATATTTTTACTGCGTTTCTCTAAACCAGCATTATTAAATTCAACATATAAAAAAATCCTTTCCGCATTGAAGAGAAAAGGATTTATATATGTTTAATTTATCTATTTAGGATAGGGTAGAAGGACAGACAAATTCTGTTAACGGTATATCTGTTTTTTTAATGGCTCCAAATCCGCCAGCAACATCCGTCACTTTATGAAAACCACGTGCTTTTAAAATTGAAGCCGCAATTACGGAACGATATCCGCCAGCACAATGAATATGATATGCTTTGTTAGCATCAATCTCGTTCATATTTTTATCTATATAATCTAGTGCAAAATGTTGTACACTTTCAATATGTTTTGCTTTGTATTCGCCATCTTTACGAACATCTAATACATTTAGCGTATTCTTTTTAAAACGATTTGCAAATTCTGCTGCTGAGATAGACGTAATGCTAGCTGTTTCTTTTCCAGAAGCTTTCCAAGCGTTAATTCCACCTTCTAAATACCCAAGCGTATTATCGTAACCAACTCGTGAAAGACGTGTCACAGCTTCCGCTGATTTTCCTTCAGGAACAATTAGTAATATAGGTTGTTGTAAATCGGTAATTAACGCACCAACCCAAGGAGCAAAACTTCCGTTTAATCCAATAAAAATACTATTAGGAATGTGTGCCGATAAGAAATCTTTTTGAGGGCGAACATCTAGTATTAATACATTTTCTTTATTCGCAATTGCTTCAAAAGCTTCTGGTGTTAATGGAACATTCCCTTTTTCCAGAATAGTTTCAAAAGATGCATATCCAGATTTATTCATCAGGGCATTTTTTGAAAAGTATTGTGGTGGTGGCGCAATTCCGTCTAATACTTCTTTTACAAATTCTTCCTTTGTCATATCTGCACGCAATGCATAGTTTGTTTGCTTTTGCTCACCTAAAATCCCAACAGTTTCTTTACTTAAGTTTTTTCCACAAGCAGAACCAGCTCCATGTGCAGGATATACGATAATATCATCTGATAAAGGCATTATTTTTGTACGTAATGAATCGAATAACATACCAGCCAAATCTTCTTTTGTTAGGTCAGATTTAATAGCTAAATCTGGTCGTCCAACATCACCTAAAAATAAAGTATCTCCAGAAAAAATAGCATGTTCTTTTCCGTTTTCATCAATTAATAAAAACGTAGTAGATTCCAGTGTGTGACCTGGCGTGTGTAATACTTTTATTTTTACATCTCCAATGCTAAAAACTTCATTATCCTTCGCACTATATATATCATAATTTGTTGTTGCGTTTGGTCCAAAAACAATAGTTGCACCAGTTGCTTTTGCTAAATCAATATGACCGGAAACAAAATCTGCATGAAAATGTGTTTCAAAAACATATTTAATGTTTGCTTTATTCGCTTTAGCTTTTTCAATATACACTTTGGTTTCTCGTAATGGATCAATAATAGCGACTTCGCCATTCGACTCTATATAATAAGCACCTTGTGCTAGGCAACCTGTATAAATTTGTTCAATCTTCATAATGCTGTATTTGCGGCACAAATATAACAAAGATTGCTAGTATACATACTGTGCTTGCATTGTATTTATTTGTTAAAAATTATAGTAATTTGTTGTAAATGTAGCAATTCGGTACATTATATAATGCAAATATATATTGTAAAGAAGTAAAAAGTTGATGCAAAAAAACACACGTAGATGTAAATTACAATTATGTTTTACCACATAAAATATGTTATATTTACAAAAAAGGAATTTATATGTTTATAGTTTTTGGAACAAGAGGAATCAAGCATACGGTAAGTGAGAGTCCTGTTTTGGAGAATAGTTGTCCTAATTGCGACAACGGAAGTTTAGTAAATAAGTTATACAGACGTTGGTTTACATTGTTTTTTATTCCTGTAATTCCGTTAGATGTTGTTGATCGTTTTTATGAATGCAGTAATTGTAAAAGTGCCTATAATGAGAAAATTAAAGATCTTTTAGGGCAATCACAATCTATACAAGATAATGCGCAACATCAAGCACGGTATGTTTATGCAAAGGCGTTAATTGCAACAATGACGCATATGTCTGTCATTGATAATGATTTTGCTGTTGAAGAAGAACGTGAAATTAAAGATGCAATTGAACAATTTGATGATATAAAAACTGAATTAATAGAAATTATGGAACGTGTGAAGCGTGATCAGAACAAGGATAACTTTGTGTTTAACTTGTTAAATGAAGCACGAACTGAGTTATCTGCCGAAGCAATTATGAATATTTTAGCACAAGCAGGAGTTGTATTGCTAGCCGACGGAGTTATTGATAAAGCTGAAGAAGCATTGATGAAAGAATACTTAATTGCGTGTGGACTTCCTAAAGACATGTACAAAACATTAATTGATAAATTGCAAGTAAAAGAAATTCAAGAAGTGAATTAAGAATAAAAAATATTGAGGACCAAGCGAGCGTTTGCTCGCTTTTTTTATGCGCTTTTTGTAAAAACAGACGAAATTTTGAGCTAAATAAAGTGAATAATAATTCGTATAATATTTTCTTGTAAATTACATGTTATATGTTGATTTTTAGTTATTTATGTTTTTATTTACTAGCACGTAATTTATAAATTACGTATTATGTTTCTTTTATATTCTATCTACATTAGCTAAGTTTACCACAGGTTTTTTAGGTTATTTATTCTTCATTAAAATTTTCGAATTGGGTATTTTATTCCATGAAAAGAAGAATATATTTCTTATGCAAAAGGAGTGTTGGGGGACACTCCTTTTTGTTTTTTATACATTTCTTAACGCTTATTAACTATTTGCTACGCTTATAGAAAATATAAGAGTTACATCAATAGGATTTATTACTTTTGAAATAAGTTTCAATGAGTATTTGTTGAGGTTTATTATTCTACAATTAAAAAGGAGTGTTGGGGAACACTCCTTTTGCTTTGGATATACTTTCCATAATTGCAAAAAAAGATTCATTAAGTTTATTTAAGTCATTGATTTTCTGAAAGAAAGAGTCTTGTTACAGTGTTAGTCGTCCTAATAACGTCATTCGTCTATAGAGTATGGCAAGTTGATCGACTTTTACCTATATTATGTATTGATACACTTATATTTGTATTGAATATTTAGTATTACGATAATATTACAATCTGGTAAATTGTATATAAATTGAGAACTTTTGTGCCCCCAAAAGTTCTTTTTTTGTTTTATAACGATATATCAATTTAAAAAAAAGAATAAATACTATGTAAGCTTATCGATATAAAACGACCAATTATCCATATGTAGATGTTATTTCATCGACTTTGTGACGATAAGAAGTTGTAACTACATTATTTTAGTGCTATTAATATTTAGTATTACTAGTGTTAACAATCTGATAAATTGTATTAAAAATAAAAAAGAGAATCCTTTGCCCTGAGGATTCTCTTTTTATTTGTACCAGTTTTTGTAGTACTACAATTATTTCTTAGGATTTATAAATTCCCGTTGAAATTCTTTTACTTTCATTAAATTAATTTCTTTCTTAGATCTTCCTTTTTGTGCTTCTATGTATCCGTTAAATACGTGACTTATGTATAATGGAGATATAGGCTGTCCAGCACTAAAACTTTGTGCACTATGGCATGATAAACAGTTTGCTAAGTTACTTGCTTCAATTTTATCTAAACTCGTCTGAAATGTTTGCGTATACGTTTCCATAGAAACATTTGCGGAGTTTAATGAACCTCTTGCAATCGATCCTGGTGTTGCATTTCCAAGTGTATCTCCAACTTTTACTAATAATTCAGCTTGTTGTGTAGGCGTCATGTTATCTGTGTTAATCCAAATAGAGCCATCATATGCATAGTTATTCCAAACATCGTCTAACTTTTCAGCAACACAACTATTGATGTTTTTGATATTGTTATAATTTTCAGGTTCAGACTGGCTCGTTTTCATAAAGTTTGTATCTGGCGCTCCTTGTACTCTCGGAACTCCATATTCAAAAAGTGTATATGCTTCGCTAGCCGCAGTTGGAGCAGTACCATTCCATTGAATTCCATCAATAGTAGAAACGCTTCCTTTTTTAAATAATAATGTTTCAGTATTTGCACTAGCAGTTCCTTTTGTCCAATCAAAAGCAGGCGCCATACTATTGTGCTCAAATGTTGCCCAAATAAATTCTGGATGATTTTCTACAACGCCAACAACATGCATACCCAACATGGCTACTTCTGTTGTTGTTCCGTCTACACTTGCATTTGTAGTGTAATAATTTCCACGATCTGATTCAGGAATTACAGATGTTGAAATCCAAGAAGTTTTTAATTCTAGTGATCCTACAGGGAATGTTTCCGTATTGTTGGCATCCAAACCTCCATTAGCTAGTTCTTTAGCATATTTTTTAGCGGCATCATTCATTGTAGAATTCATATAGATAGCATAATATACTGTTCCGGCTGTACCATTCGTATTGAAATTAGGATTTGATTTTAAAATCCCACTAGACCCAGCTTGTCCAGTTTCTGATGAAGATAATACAAGCGATACGCCACTCGGAATCGTTACAGGATTCATAAATGGGTCAACTTGTATTGTTTCTTTAAAAAATGCAGGCGTATCATCCGTAGCTGAATTTGGGACAGTTAACCATAGAAATTTTTGCCATGACCATTGGTGAAAAATACAGTTTGTAGTTTCACTTGCCGCAAAAGGACTATTTGCACCTTCTTCGGGAGCTGGCGTTTGCGAATGTGGAAACCAATCAGAATCACACTCGCAAGGAGTTGTTTCCGTATCACCTTCCGCTAATTCATAGGTAGTTTGTGCGTTTGCTTTAGAAGAAGTTTTTTCAGTATCTTCAGTTTGTTTTTCTTTCTTTTTTTCTTCACATGAGTGAAAAAATACGATAGCTACGCAAAGTAGCATGGCAGTTTTTAATAGTTTTACGGTTTTCATTTCTTTAGTTATTAATATGGTTAGATTTGTTATTTAGTGTAATTAGTAATTCAAAAATCAACAAAAAAGAAATACCATACTAGCGTATAAATACTTGATTTGTGCTAAAAACTTAAATTATTACGTAAAAAGATAATGAAATTCTACGCAAAAACGGTAAGAAATAATGATAGTTCGATTGTGTAAGTGGTTGATTTACAATATTAAATATTTTCGTTGTTATTTTTTTTCTGTTTTCGTAACAACATCTAAGAGTTTTAAAATTGTTGGCATTCGATGTTCGCCATGTAATAGATTTATTTTTTTGAGAACACTCTCTTTTTCAATTCCAATACAAGAAACAAATAAGGGTTTTTCACTTGTTCCACGCAAAATAGGTGTAGAAACCTGTTTTGTATTGATAAATGATTTTTTAGCAACACCTATGATTGGAATTTTTTTGTCTAACGCTTCCCACAAATAACCGCCTAAACCGTATTTTTTATCATCATGGATAAATACATGTCCATCTACAATAATAGCTTCAATATCTTTCAAATCAATTTGTTCTAGTACTTTTAGAATACACGGAAGTTCTCTTTTGTAGAATTCGCCAGGAACATACGGAGCTACTTCATCAATGGTTGCCGTGTATATTATCTCAGGAATGTCATCTTCCCAATTAAAAGCCACGCAAACAGCTTTTGCATACGTTTCTTTGTAGTGAATATCTGTAGCTAGTATCATTGTTGTGAATTATCGCGCTAAGCTAAAAAAATAAAAAAAGAAAACCGCCAATTTCTAAAATTGACGGTTTTGATATATAATTTGTGTGTAGAAATTACTTTCTTGGATAGCGTAAATCTTGTCCATTTATAGTATAATCAAATGCTTTGTTTCCGTCAGAATCATAGATAGTTAAAAGTAAAACACGTTCACTACGTTTTCCTGAAACTTCAATGATTCCAAAATTTCGGTTGTAAAATGTTTTGTCTTTTACTTGTAGCGTATTGCCTTCGTCTCTTGGAGAATGTGTTCCTGCGGTTAACGGAGAACAAGTAATATCAATTAACGGATACGCATCAGTACGTTCCAAACGAGAAATCTCTGTATGATGTCTGTCACCACTTAAAAAGAGAACACCTTCAATTTTAGCTTCGTGTAAACGATTAAATAATTCTGCACGTTCAGTCGGATACGTTGCATAGTTTTCAAATTTAGCAACATCACTTACCACTTGTCCGCCATTTATAACAATTTTGAACGTAGCTCTACTTGTCGTTAATGCATCAATCAACCAATTGAGTTGTTGTTTTCCTAAGTAGTCTTTGTCTTTATTTGGATCTCTATTGGAAGCACGATGATAGCGATCGTCTAACATAAAAAATTCAACGTCATTCCAAGCAAAATGTTGGGTAACGCCACCATTTCCAGCGGCATTTGTATTTAGATTTCCCCAGTATTCGTTAAATGTCTTCTCCGTTATTTTTTTATTTACATAACTACGATCGGCGTCATTTGGACCAAAATCATGATCGTCCCAAGTTGCGTAATGATGTACACTTCCTAGCAATGCTTGTAATTCTGGCGTAGTGCGTGTATGTCTGTACCGATGACGAATGCCTGTATTTGTCATAAAATCAGGTGTTCGTAAATACATATTATCACCAATCCATAACATTAAATCGGGATTTTTTGCCAATATAGAATTGAAAATCTGATATTTATCTCCGTATGGTTTTGGACGATCGTCTTTTGTTTCGTTGATGAAACTACACGAACCCAATGCAATTTTAAAATCTGGCGGATCCGTTCTAAATTGCCATAATGCTTGTGTTTGAAATTCTAGCTTGTAATCTCTAGACACATATACATCATTGATGTAGAGCTTGTATGTGTATGTTTTTCCATATTCAACTTCATTTGGTGTTAACTTCGCAATCAAATCACCATCAAGAGTTGTTTGTATTGTTTTTGTAAATTTTTCGGTTTCACCAGTAGTAAAATAACCAATTTTCACTGAAGCTGGCTTTGTAGTTTGCACCCAAATTAACGCTTCTCTAAAATCGGAATACCCAACCATTGGACCAGATTGTAACAAAGATTCTTGTGCAAAGCTTACAAAAGAACACAATACAAAAAGGCATGACAATACTATATTTTTTATCATATGAATTAAGTTAAAGTGCAAATTTCAACATAAAAAAGTACTTTCAGATGAAATCTAGGTTATTACTTATGAACAATCTATTCAAAATTATTTCTATTTTAGATCTCGGTATATGACGTTTCTTTACATACCAAAAAACAGTTTAAAAAAATTAAACAAATGGAACCTCTATTTTTTTCAGGAATTCTCTGTTATGTATTTTTTGGATTTTTATTCTTACTAGGTGCTTGCGGATTATTTCGGTTAGCATTGCGCAAGCCAACTGGTATTGTTACCGATGACGGAATAACAAGTAATGGTAATGAAGTGGGTTTTATTCCTTGGGAATTCATCACTGGTTTTAAAATTGAAGAAGGAATAAATTTTACTGCGATTGTCATTATGCTAACTAAGCAAGAAAGATTCTTGAAAGACAAAAGCAATATTTTCACGAAAATAATGCATGTTAACGTAAAACGATTTGGAAGTCCGATAGTACTTTCTGAGTCACTATTTCATGTTTCATTAGAAAAAGTAAAGATGAGTTTAGAAGATTAGTATGAATATAAAAATCCATGCTAATTTTTAATCGTATTCACTATAAAATACTGATTATTAGGTTATAGTAAATGTGAAATGTGTAATTTTTAACATAAAATAGTCGAAAATGTTAATGATTTTATAAATTTTGTCTTTACAGTCTCATATTCTTTATCCTACAATTCTTTATCATTATATTTATAAAAACAAAAAAAAATAATCATGAAAAAGAAAAATTTTAAATTAGCATTAGGAAAAAAAAGAATCTCAAGTTTAACATCTGATGAGTTAACAGGAGGAACACGAACATCTGACTTATGTTCAGTATTTTGTTCATTACAAGGTGGATGTGGAACAACAGGGCCAGCACCAACAGATGACGATGCTTCGGCATGTAAGTGCCTTTAAGTATAACGCACATAAAAAATTGCTAAAAGCGAACTTCGGTTCGCTTTTTTTATGTCTTAAAAGTATCAAACAATAATCTGAAAATATCTTCAAGTAAAAGTCTTACAACTTCCAAAAAGCAGTTGCTTTTTCAACTTTCATCATTTCAAATAGTTACGTTACGTTTTAAAAATCATGCTTAAATCATACTGCATTTTACACGTAAGTTCTATCATTCAATAAGTAGTATAAAATCAAGATTTTCTCCTAAAAGCACCTTTTTAAAAAGGGTAAAAACACCATATCATAAAAAGGAATTTCACACCTGTTTCTCCATTGCTGACGATATAATTTTACAAAATCATTTTAATAAAATTCATACCAAATGGAAAACACAGTAATTATCAATTCTATTGGAAATGCGACTCCAAGCGCATCCAAAGTACTATCGGACGCTTTAAAAGTTCCGCAAGATTACATCTTAAAACTATTGTACAACGCACCTTCTATCTTATTTCAAAAAGTAGACGAAGAAACCGCTCAAAAAGCAGAAAACACACTTACAAAATTAGGCTTAGATGTTTCTATTTATACAGAAGAAGATACGGTCGATTTAACAACGGAGTTAGTTGATATCAGCGTGAGTTTAGACGCTATATTGATGTTGCCAAAAGTAACAGCGCAACTTGCTACATTTTTAGGATGTAAGCAATCAGAAGTATTAACTTTAATGCTAAACGAACCAAGTATTGTACTTGGAAATGTATCTGTTGCTACGGCAAAAGCATTGCAAAAACGTACAGATGCAAATGTGCATTATTCAAATCCTCGAAAAGATGCATACACAATCTTAATTAGTAAAAAGGCTGAAAATACGCAGTTACGAAACATCGAAAAGGTTTTAAAAGTAAAAGCAAAAGAAACGGATGATGCATACGTAATTGAAAATGTATCCTATGATAATTCTCAATTATTATGGCGACAACACCAATCAAATAAAGCCGTAAAACTGATCAATCAAAGTCATCAACTTGTAACAGTAATGTTAGAAGATTTTGATGTTTCAAACGAAGCACATGCCACGTTTTTGGTTGAAAAAGTAGGAATGCCAAAAGAAATTTTAGAAGATGTGCATGCGGCACTTCCAATTGTATTGTTTGAAAATACAAATAGAAAAAATGCTACAGCAGTTGTTACTGATTGTTCTTCAATTGGATTAACAACAACTATTGAAAAAGATTTCAACTTTAAGAAAAGACTACAAGTTCAAGACATTGAAGATGTAGAAAAAGTAGCAACCATTCTCGGACAATTTATCGCCAAAGAAGAACTGCCAAAAGCTGGTGCAACAAGCTGGATAAGCAAAGAGGAAGTTCCTCCATTAATTGCTAGATATCTCTTAGCACAATTAGAACAACTAACGTGTAACCCTGAAATCATCAATTAATATGGAAACAAATATGTTACACTACAGAATTGCTGAACGTGGAAAAATACATGCTTTAGACAAAAATCATAAAGAAGCATTACGTCACTACAAAGAAGCAATGAAATTGGCTCAGCAAGGAGAAGATAGCGAATTGTTTTACCAACATTACAGTCAATGTGTAATGGAATCGTTGGAACTCTCAGGAGCGCATGATCAGGTAATATCGTTTTGCGAAAACTATCGTTCGTTCTTGCAAGAAAAAGAACAAGATGTTTTAGTAAGGAAACACAATGGATTTGTTAGTGAACGTCAAGCAATTCAGCATGTACTAAAAGAAGAACCTGAAGAAGCAAAAGAGCTATTACAAGAAGTTCAAAAAGACCTTGGAAAAGGCAAACAACCAATTACAGACGAACTTTTAGGTTGGTTACAAAGAGGATACAAAGTCAATAGAGATCAATTAACACGATTACAAAAAAAACATAATTATTTCATTGTGAGAAAAGAATCAGTCAATCCAAAAATTGCCATGGATTTGCCTGAAGGCGTTTCTCCTTTCTAACACTTAAAACTCGAAACAAAAAATGGCAGACATTAAAACATTTGATCAAGGATCAAAAATACTACAAAACGTAGACGTGAGTAGTATGGTAACAGCGCTCGCTCTGGGAATTGCAGAGGCTCAAGAGCGACTCGACACGAACTCGGTATCACAGCTCATAAGGCTTTCAGAAAGTAAAGTAGCTGGGAAATCATTACTAGAACTAGGATTTCAACCTGCATTTTACGCGTTTGATTATGCTGATATTTCGGCACAAATAAGCTTAAAAATGGCAGTCAAAGAAGAAGTTGAAGTTGACTTTAGTTTAGCTGTTGATTACAAAAACAACAAAACTTTTGACCAAAACTTTTTTGATGATTTAAAAGACAGCAAAAAAGAATCGTTAAGTCAGTATTCCAAAACACAAAAAGACATCTCGTTAGAAGCCAAAACTTCTAAAGATATTAGCATCAACGAAAAAACGTTTAAAGTTCACAAAGAAGAAGGTTCGTATTCTAAAATAGAAAAAACGAAAGAACAAATGCGTGATGAATCGAAAGAGCTTCGTGTAGAAAGTGTAATCAAAGACGAAAAAGTACTTGATAATATCACAGCGACAGAAGTGTATATTGCAAAAGAAGGTGGATATGTAGTTATTAGAGAACCTTATATTCATACAGATATTGAAGGGTTACTAAAATTAGATGCAACGTATGTACCGACTTCAAGTTCATCAATTCCACAAATCACAATCAAAACAGGAAGTCCAGCTAAGAAATTTAATAAAGAAGTTGATTTTACAACAACACTAGGGAATGCAAGAACTTTAAATGGTGGAACTGTAGTTGGAATCAATTCAACAGGAATTTATAGAGTTGCAGGTAAAAAAGTATTTGAATTCTATTTTGGGTGGGATAAATTTGATATTGATTATACCTATTCTACAGGAGTCAAAGCTGATGCAACTAATAAGGATGACATGACCGTATTAGCAATGTTGCTCAAAAGAGATACAACACTAAATGTAACAGTTAAAGGATTTACAGATGGAAGTGGAAGTACAAGTCAAGCAAATACAGATTATAACCAAAAACTTGGGCAAAAAAGAGCGGATGCTTTCAGAAGCGAATTAAGCAAAATAGCAGGTGTAACATTTACAAATACGCGTGTGAAAACTGAAACAGAAGGTGAGTCTTTAGCAAGTGGGAGTACAACAAAAGATGCAGCTATTCGTAAAATTACAGTTGAATTTCCAGCGAGTTCACCAGATTACATCTTATTTAATGGTGGGCAAATAGGTCTTTCGGCAAGTCCACAAACGAATAGTTCTCCAGATTACTTTGTATATGTAGCAGCTGATAACACGCCAACGCCAGCAAATACAAAAGTTGTTTTTACATACGGAGGTGATACGTATACGTTACGAGAAGGGAATACAAATCATTTATCTTTTTCGGGAAGTAGTAGCGCAAAGCACGGAAAGTTATTCATGGAAAAAGTAAATGAAACGTATTACGTATTACATGAAGAAACGAAGATCAATTACTTTATTCATTCCAAAGAAAACAAAGAAGTAGATGTAAAAGTGAATAATGAGTCTTCTACCACAATGGATAAAGAATCAACAGAAATTTATGTTGGTGAAACGGAAAATGAATTTTCTAAACTAAAGAAATCTTCTCAAGATTTTAAAGGAGATCGTTCGTTGGCAATTAGTGGTTCGTTAGATGTACGATATGCACGACAGTTTAACATGTCTGTAGAAGGAAATGCTTCGGTGTCAGCCAGAATGATTTCAGTACCGCCACCAACAGCGTTAGAAAACTACATTCAATCGTTAACAAATACCACAACTTCAAACTAATTATTGATGAGTACAACGCCTAAAGTAATCCAACAAATTACCAATGCTCCATTGCCGATGATGTTAGAAAAGCTCGGAATGTCAATTGCCAATGCGCAATCGGCGTTAGATGCAAACTCTATTCGGTTGGCAAATGAATTGGCAGCGGTAAAAATTAATATAGGTGATGAAGAATATAATTTATTAAGCCTTGGTTTTGCACCAACATTTTATGCTTTTACAGAAGCTTCTGTAGAAATGAAAATGGAATTTTCTATGGCTGAATCTGAAAGCTACGGAGGCGCATTAGGATTCAGCTTTGGAAAAGGCAGTAGCTCAAACAACAGTTCGAGCGGTAGCAATAGCAATACTTCAGGTACTACTACGAGTTCTAATAGTGCAAGCAACGATTCCACCTCTACACAAATGTTTGGAGTTTCTATATCAGCACATTATGCACGTAAATATTCTACATCGGCAGAAGGCTCATCATCAATTGCGGCAAAAATAGTTTCATTGCCAGCACCTGATATTTATTTTGAAATACTAAAATCAACAATAGATAAATAAAAATAACAATTTTAAAAAAAACAAAAATTATGTTTCATAAAAATCCAGAAATAGGGCAAGAGTTACTAAATGTACCTATGGGAGAAATGATTGAGAAAATGGCAACATCTATTGCCAATGCACAAATGGCGTTAGACTCTAACTCAATCGAAGTAGCAGAAATGATGGGCGGATTAAGTCCTGTCAAATCTACCATTAACGGAAAAGAATTTATCAACTTCAAAGACAGTCGTGTATTTTTCGGAAAGGAAAAATTACAATTATCAGATGCTGTCGAATTATACAATTCAAACACAGATCAAGCGTATAGAGCATCTATTGAATCTAAACTTCAAGCTGGAGAAACAGAACCAGCTTTCGATAGACCAATAGTGAAAGTTACTGGAGATCCAAAAACTAACACTACAAAATTTACACCTGATAATGAAAAAAATGCGGGTGTATATTATAGACATGTAACCTCAGGACAATCTCCAACTACTACGTTTTATAAATATGATTCAGAAAATAGTGTATATGTTGAGTTAAATGGTGATCCAGGAAAGGAAATACCAGTTGCAATTGCTGGGAAAAAAATGTTAGTGCCAGGTACACCAGAAAGAACAGTATTTCTTCCACAACGTTTATCCATGTTAGAACTTGGTTTTTCGCCAACATTCTATCAATTTGTTGATACAATTATCAAAGTTGCGATCACAATCAAGTTTACGAGAGAAGGTTCGTCTTCGTATGAATACAAAAGAAATTCAAAAAGTACGGACAGAAGTATTGGTTTTAGCTGGAGAAGAGGTTTAAAAGCCAATAATACAGTAACTACTACGCAAGTCAATGCAAATTTTTCTCAGAAATATAGCTATTCCGCAGAAGGCTCAAGTTTGTTACAAACGAAACTCGTTCCAATCCCGCCACCAGCGGCATTAGAAGAGCGTGTTCAACAGCAAATGGCAATTGCTAGAGAAGAAGGAGAAAACTAGTATTCATGGGAAGAATTACCAGAGAAATACAAAATGCACCCTTACCCGAGATGATCAAGTCTCTGGGTATAGGGATTGCAGAAGCGCAACGAGCTTTGGATAGAGTTTCTATGGATTTGGCAAAAGAACTTGTAAATACAAAAGTAGAAATGGGCGGAGAAGAATATAGCCTATTGTCTTTAGGCTTTACACCAACATTTTACCAATTTGTAGATACATTTTTTGAATGTAAAATGTCTGTTTCCATGATGGAATCAAGAGAATTTGGAGCTTCCGTATCTGTAAGTGGAGGATTTAGTGTCGGATTTGCGGCTGTAAGTGCTTCCGTTTCGGCTAGCTATTCACAAAAATATCAATACTCTGCAGAAGCAAGTTCATTAGTCAGAACCAAATTAGTAACCGTTCCAAATCCACCAGTATTTGAACAACGTTTACAAGCAATGATTCAAGCTGAATTGGATAGTAAAAAACCGATATAAATATCAAATTCTAATACCAAATATATACACATGGCTAAGCATTGGAAAAGTTTTGTTAAGAAAGAAGAAACTCCAAAGAAGGAAAACGAAGAACTTGTAGAAATTACTTCGCTACTTTCTCCAGAAGGAAAGAAAACAGACAAATCATTAGAAGATGTAGCCGAATTTAACTCAAACTTAAAGTCATTAATTGAAGAGCAAAAACAGCTTGAAGATCAAATGGCAACATTGACTGGTAAGAAGAAAGATTCGAATGTAGATAAAAGGTATCAGAATGACATAAAAACGATTGATCAAAAGAAGAAAGAAGAACAAACTGCAACAGCAAAGCGACAAAAACGAAAAGAAAGCCATCGAAAAAAGCATGATGATCGTTGGAATGTGGAACCATCTTTTACTCCGAAAAAGAAAGATATTGCACACGTTCCTTCAATTTCTGAGAAAAGCAAAAAAGCAAAAATTGATAGCGATTTTTTACGCAAAAAGAAAGCTTCTAAGCCAGTTTCAAGTATTCCAAAACCTCAAAAGAAGGTAGACAAACCGAGAACAATCGTATCAAAAAAGAAGAAGCCAACAACAATTATTCAGTATGGTGAAAAAGTTCAAAAAGAGAACACACTTGTTGACAATTTTACGAAGATACGAAAGAAGTCAACAACAGGAATTCCTGTAAAAACAGTAAAAAAGCCAACAACGCAAAAACCAAAAAGGCACGAAAAAACACTGTTAAA
Organism: Kordia sp.; assembly: GCF_965283645.1. Taxonomy (GTDB): domain Bacteria; phylum Bacteroidota; class Bacteroidia; order Flavobacteriales; family Flavobacteriaceae; genus Kordia. Next base: position 4,736,182 of record NZ_CBDIPG010000001.1, read on the forward strand.
AAATATAGGAAAACGGAAAACAACAGCTGTAATTTCTAAAAAGAAAAAACCAGTTGCAACAATTTCGGATTCTATAAAAAAAGGCACGAAAAGCGTAACTTCTTTCATCAATAATTCAGTTCAGAAAAAGCAACTTGAAGCATTACAACCAATTGTGAAAGCCGCTTCTAAAAAGATTGAATTAGTTAATACGACCGCTAAAAAAGTAACGAAAGTTGCAAAAACGGTTCGGAAAGTTCAAAAAACTGGAAACGATGTACAGAAAGGAATTGAAAAAGTAACATCTGTTGCAAAATCACCTGCATTGCAAAAAGTGAGCAAAGGTGTATTAAAAGCAACAGGAATTGTTAATAAAGTTGGAAAGAATCTGAACAAAGTAACCAATACGATCAACACGGTTCAAAAAACTGGAAATGAGCTACAAACTGGAATCGAAAAAGTAACTTCTGTTGTAAAATCTTCAGAATTGAAAAAAGTAAGCAACGGTTTGTCTCAAGGAATTGGAATCGTAAATAAAGTTGGAAAGAAACTGAATAAAGTTGACAAGTTATTCAATACCGCAACTAAGCAGTTAGACAAAACTCAAAAGGTTGCGAAACTGTTTGATAGAAAGCTAAAAGCGGTTGATTTTATTAGTATTAATGATAAAAAAAACACGAATGGTTTCGATTTTGATTTTTTGCAAAACAAACAAACAAAAAAAGAAGAAACACACGGTTTTGATGTCGGGAATAAAAAGCTAGCTATTAATCTTGATACGATAAAAAGCATCAAGAAAGATGTAGACGGCTTGAAAAATGTCAAAAAGAAAAAAGACAGTTTCTCATTTTAAAAATATACACAATGAGCACAGTAAATAACGCATTAACGCTAAAGCAAATACTATTAGGAATTTCCGATAGTTTAAACGAGGCACAAAATCATCTCAGGAATGTAAAACCTTACGATGAATTTGGTAGACCGAATACTTTATATACATTACCATACTTAGACTTTAATTTGCAAGTAGAAGCAGAGTTTGAAAAAGAAACGAGTACGGAAACACAAACTTCTCAAAGTCCAGAATCGCTTCCATATTCGCGAGCATACAATAAAGGATATGAACGTGCATTGGCTTTTAAACCTGTTGCGAACACAACAACAGATACAAAAGCAACCAACAAAGTAACGAGTACAATTTCTGGACGATTTGTAGCAGTTGTTCCCAATGAAGGATTGCCGCAAATGATTATCAATGCAACGCCCAAGCAAACGTCAAATATTCATATATATGATATCGATGTTGAGGTTTTTAACGCTGCAGGCGAAAAGATATCAGACGCGTTGGTTGAGTTTAATTACCATCAAACAAAAACTGAGTTATTAAATCCTAATGCGACATTAGGTCATGGAACTTCGTTCTTAAACACAAGCGAAATTAGAACAGATGCCAATGGTAAAGCAAAAACACAAGTGACAGTTGATGCTGTTGATTTTGCAAACGGACATATTTTAATTATCGAAGTAAATGTAGGAAATGTGCTCACTAAAATCTCAATTCAAAAATAAGTCATGGCAGTCAATATAAATAGTATTCAGTTTAAACATCTGTTATATGATGTAGCTAATAAACCTGCAAAAACGGTTAAAGTACAAATACAGTTTTACAACGTACATACAAAATCATGGTTGTCATTAACAGATGATATTCCTTTATTAAACGGAAAATTAGTGCATGCAGTAACAATTCCTTCTAGGATTTCTACAAAGAATCAAACCATACGTGTTGTCCGTGAAGTATTAAAATCTGGCGGAACACCATCATTCAGAATTATAAAAGTAAATGATCAAAATAGACTTCCTGAAGTTGTTACAACAACATTTGAAGCAATAATTGAAGCAGATACGAATCTAACAATAGATTTTAGTAAAAGTTGGTTGTTGCATACAGACAAATTTATCTCAAAAGGTGATCATTTGGTTGTTGCTTCACAAGTTTCTATGTTTGAATTAACGGATGAAATTCGCGTTATCAAAGAAGAAAAAGAGAATGTAATGGCACAACTTACAGGGCTAAATGAAGCTGTTGCTAATTTGTCTAACGAACGTGAATTACTTCAAAATGATATTCAAAATAGCACACAAGAAGTTGCTAACTTAAATGTGAGTTTGGAAACCGTAAAAACCAATCTTGCAACCGAAAGAACACTTAGACAAACACTTGAAACAAACCAGGCTACGTTAGAAACACAACTGCAAGCACAACGCGATCAAATTGAAGCAATGGAAGTTGTGAGCGTAGGCAACAATAACTTTGAAGTATTATACAACGATTTGCAACAACAAGTTTCAGACATCAGCATAGATAAAAGTAACTTACAACAACAAGTTTCAAATATTACTACAGAAAGAGATAATTTAAATCAAGAAAAAGCATCGTTTTTAGCAAGTATTGATGTATTGAAAGAAGCGGTTAAAAAAGAAAAGTTAATTGTTGAAACCAAAGATGTGGAGTTACAAGCCAAGCAGACATTGATAAAATCGTTAGAACGTAAAACTGTAACCTTGGAAAGACAATTAGAAGAAGCTACAGATTTTAAAGTAACCGAACATCCAAACAAACTATCGGCAAGTAAAGTGTACGGTAGTATTGTAAATGATGTCATAAAAGCGGATGAAGAACTGATTAATTCACGTTATAAATTGGCAAATGTTTCTTTAAATCTTAAAACAACTGTAGAAAAAGGTCCAGAAGGAACGATATTCGGTTTGTTAGATTTTGAAACTGCAAAAGACATCAACAGTGCAGCTATAAGTGATATAAGTATTGATATTGTTCCAAATGCCACGACTGTGACTGATGAAGGTCAAAAAATGCCAAACATTTTAGGATTAACCGAAACGGCTGTTCGAAAAATATTGCTCAATAACGGGTTAAAACTAGATGCGGTTTATCATCCAACAAATGATGATCATTTAATTGTAGGACAATCATTCAAGCAATCGCCAGCGGCAGATACAAGTATAACAGAAGGACAAGAAGTAATAGTAATTTTCGCAAAACCAATAAACTAAAAAAATTATGTCAAGCAATTCATATGATTACGTAAAAGATGCCTTCGCGGCGCCATTAGGAGATTTTATTGCCGCTATTGGAGAAGGTGTTGGCGAAGCGCAAGCCGCACTTGATGAAGGTTCGCTACGGCAAACATTAGATATATACAATAGTGATCCGGATAAAGGTTCGGAAACCTTAAAAATGTTACGAGAAGTAGGGTATCAACCAACATTTTATACGATTCCAAAAACGACTGCAAAAGCAAAAATTTCATTGTCAATATCACAACAAAGTACAGGAAGTACCAGTCAAAATAGTCGCGCATTTCGACCAAAAATGTATGCAACACCTGTAAATGCTTCCAATACGAATAAATACAATTTAGGATTAAATGCTACAGCGGAAATTCAATTTGATATAGTTCCAGTGCCACCAACAGATGCACAAATCATTCGTTTTTTACCGAATGTTATTGAAAAAACAGGAACGGATTCAGACGGAAACGAAGCAACTGAAAAAAGAACTTTTGCAGAAATAAAAACACTATTAGCAGAATATGGTTTAGGATTCACATTTGCTGAATCTGTTGATGAAGAAACCATCACAGACGAATCAACCTTTACCAGCCAGCTTCCAGCATTTGATACAGACAAACCACGTCTGATCCGTGCGGATGATGTAATTATTTTGGAGTAATTACATATTTATTAAAATGATTAGTTATGTAAAAACCTTAACCGTTTGTGTTAGGGTTTTTATGTTTTAATTTCATGCAAAAAAGGTGTTTATCCCTGTAGATAAGAGGTGAAAAGCTTACTTAGTTGATAAGAATAAGAATTATTTTTAACTGTAACTATTGTAAATCTTCAAAATAAGCCACTGATGAAAGCTCCAATTGCAACTACCAAAGCAGCACCAAAAAAGAAACGTCAGCAATCGTTCATAAAACCAAGTGGAACAAATGATTTCATTGGAGAATCTAAAGAAGCGTCTTTTATTCAAGCAAAATTAGCCATTGGTCAGTCAAATGATAGATATGAAAAAGAAGCGGATGCTATGGGCGAAAAAATCGTTAATAAAAGCAAAAAAGATGCAATTCAGAATGTCATTTCAACAAATCAAATAAAACCAAATTTACAACGAAAAAAAGAAGAGGAAAAGGAAGAAATAAGTCAAGTTCAGTTAAAACCGTCAAGCAATGGCAATGCAACTCCATCAGCATCATTTGAATCTACCTTACAAACTACGAAAGGAAGTGGATCTTCGTTATCAAATCCTTTAAAAACAGAAATGGAAGCTGGATTTGGGAGAAATTTCAATACTGTAAAAATTCATACAGATGCGAAAGCTATACAAATGAGTCGCGATATTGGCGCAAAAGCTTTCACCAACGGAAACAATATTTATTTCAATAACAATACATACAATCCAACTTCAACTTCAGGGAAACGATTGTTAGCACACGAATTGACGCATGTTGTACAGCAAAAAAGTAGCGAAACTACCATTCAGAAAGACGGCGATCCAACGGCAACAACACATACGCCAAACACATTACAAACACAAGCAACAATAAATGCTGTGCCAGCGTTGGGCGGACAATTGATCAAAACAAACCCGATGTTGACAACACGAGTTGGTCCGCCAGGAAGTTTTCAAGATGTATTTTTAATCATTGGACCAACCACTAAAATTAATGCCATTGGTGCGGCATTATTACCATTTTGGAATACCGCAAAACCATTTACACCAGAAGGATCTACAACACCAAATATCACAACTCCATTAACTGCTACTGAATTGGCAAAAGGATTATTAGTATTTAACAGATATAAATTAGCAATTCCACCAGCGGCAGTTCCGCCAGCAATGACCAATTGGAAAATAGGAATGCGTTTTCCTTTGCCCATACGAATTGATACAACAACAAATGAAGGCGTATTACATCCGTTAATCATAAGAAATTTGGCAAGTTCGTTTGATGCTTCATGGAGCGACTTATTAGATGAATTACCAAAAATTTTAACCAATATAACACCTGCAAATTTACGACAACAAGCACAGGACTTTTTAGACACAACACCAAATTTACTTTCAAGAGGTATAGCTTTAATGGCAAAAGCGACTCAAAACGCAGTAGCAAACGAACAATTTATTTTGGAAGTCTTTAATTTGGTAGGAAGTGGAGCATTTGACCTAGCATTGGAGTTTATGAAACATACGGTAAATAGAGATATTACATTAGTAGCAAACCAAGAATCGGGAGCGCGAATTTTAGCTAAAATTACAGCTTCATTAGCAACTGTACCTAGTGGTTTAGACACAAGCAGACAAGCTAGTTTGCAAAGAGCCCAGCATATGTTAGGTTTGGTAAGTAGTGTACAAGCTGAACCATTAACAGAGTGGAGCGCCACTTCACGAGATGAACGTAAAGTATATGTGATGCGATTGCTGATTGATAATTATAATTTCCCCATAAACGGCGCCGCTGGTTTGGTAGGAAACCTTTATAGCGAATCGGGCGTGCTTCCAAGTAGGGTAGAAGGTAGTGCAATAACAACTCCGATGCGTGCGCGGAATTTTTCAGGAAGAACCACAGATTTCACGCCAGAACAAATTATGAATAGAAGTTATAGCGGAAGAACTGGCCCTAAAAAACCAGGTGTTGGTTTAGCACAATGGACAACAGCAAACAGGCGAGAAGGTTTATTTCAGCATAGTTTTAGAGGAAGACAAGATGGCGAGAATATAGTATTTAATATGGAAGCACAAGTTGATTATTTGGTAACCGAACTTATAGGGACGTATAATAGAGTATATACGGTTATTACTGCTACAGGTGTTTCGGTTAATGATGCCAGTGATGAGGTGATTTATAATTTTGAAATTCCAGGGGCTATTTTATCTGGAGGAGCGAAACTTCCAAGATCAAATCCAAATGTGCAAACTGTTTTTGGTCATAGAAGAAGCAATTCTAGTAGTGCATTAGATGCATATAATGATTCACTTTAGAGCATTAGAAGCTGAGTTATTTAGTGTTATTGTTAGCTTTTATCTACACTTTTTAAATATTAGAATCAATATAGATATACCAATTTCCATCGGTGTGTTTTTTCCAGATAAGAATGTATTTTCCGTTATAACTTCCGCTACATTGACCAATTTCAAATACAAAATTAGCATTTACAATTGCTAGTTTCAATGGTTGAAGGTTTAAAGAATAATTTTTATCATTCATATAATCATATTCTGCAATCAAATCTTCTGTTCCTCTTACCAGTGGTTTATGATTGAAATACATGGTATTGCTACTGTAAAGTTGTTTGACAAGATTTTCGGCGTTATTGGCATTACAGCGTTCAATCCATAAATTTCTTCTATCGTCTATATCCGTTATATCAACGTTAGCGGATGTTGTATTAGTTGTTTCGGTAAATTCAAATTCTCTGATTACTTTTTCGTTTTCCATACTCCAAATTACAAGTTGTATGTATTCTTTATGCGTAATCGTTTTGTACTTCACAAGTTCATAAGTAATTCCTTTTTCTTTACTTGCTTCTACACTAAATAACGATTCAATAGAAATGATTTTGTTTTTGTGGCTATTGTAAGAATTCGCTATTTGCGGTGCGCCACTGAGAATGCTATCTGCAGAAATAATTTTAATAGCATTTGCATGATAAGAATTTTGGAGTGCATCAATATTAGCACTATTTATCGCATGTAACCAATCAACGAGATTGTCAGGAATTTTTTCAACTTGAATGATTTCAGTATTTGAATTCGTTACATTTTCTTTTTTATGTTCCTGTTGCTTACATCCGAAAATGACCAACAAAGTAAACGAAAGTACTATAGTATTTAATTTCATTTTCATTTTTTTAATGAAAGCTAATATGTTTGTATATGGTTCGTTGCTTTGGCAAGAACTAAGTTAGCAAATAAAAAACGAATTGGAAATTCACGACTTATAGTGTTTGTTTTCATTACACTTTAAATTTAGTGTAATGCTTTTTTTGAGGAGACAAAATTAAATACAAAAGCATCACTTATTGCTAAATGATGCTTTACTAACTATACTTTTAAAAAATTATCCAGCACAATGTCTAACTGAGTCAGTACATGTTCTCTGATCTGTATATCTACAGTTCATATTATATGAATGTGGACAGCATGCAGAATTACCATGTGAACCACAAGCACCACCAGAAATTCCTCCACTGATTTCTGCTTGATCAAAGTTAGAAATTGTGTTTTTCTGTAATTTTAACGATTTTAAATTTTGTTTTTTCATACTGTAAAAATTTTGAATGTTATTAATAAATTGAAATAAAAAATTAAATACTTTTTTAATCTTACATATCCGCAGGACCCGATGGACCTGGCGCACATGAAATACATACTGATGGTCCAGCTTCAGATGGAGCACATTCAACAAAAGTGTCTGGACAGTCATAAACTACTGAAACAATACATCTTTCATCTTTTGTACGTTGTGGTACATGTGTGTAGTTTGGTCTTCCTCCAACAAGAGAGTTTAAGTTTGACACTAATTTTTTGTTTAATGTTAAACTGTTAATTTTCTTTTTTTTCATAATGTGTGATTTTAATTTTGAGTGTTAATATAAATGTGATATAGCTATACGCGTTTGCTGTTAATACTCCATTTTTCTTAATTCTCCATTAAGTGTGTAGTAAAACTGAAAGGTTGTTCCTCCATTTTCTGGTTTTAGACTTATTGAATATTCCGTTTTAGAAATGTCACCGTTTTTAGGAAAAATGATAGCGGCTATTGATAAGCTTGGGTTTTTCAAACTTTTTTCGTTCTGTAATTGCTTTTTAGCTTGTTCTATGTAGGTGCCAAGTTTGGTTAGATTAATTTGATCATTTAACTGATACATAAAATCTGCAGCTTTAGTACCTTTAGGAACTTCAAGAGATATTTCGGAGTTTTGCTTCCAAACACCTTGTGTTAGGTTCCACTGCCCCATTTTTAAAGAATTAGGGTCTTTTGTTACGGTAATGGTAACAATATTTCCAATAGTTTTATCATAAATAATACTGATGTCTGTGAAATAAGCATTGTCGCCAAATTCACTTTTTATTTCTTTTTCTATGATTGAAAAACCAGCGGCTGTTGCAGGTTGATTGCCAGAATTTCCTCCACAAGAAATCAAAGTGAAGATTGATAGGATAATTAGTATTTGTGTAATTTTGTTCATGTGTTTTTATCTCTTAATAATGCATTTGTAATGCTAATGTTGAGATAAAAGTATAGTAGAATAAGCTAGTGAAAAATAGAGAATCTATTTCTGCATGCGTAGAAGTTATAAGTGATAGATTTACGTTAATAAGCGTAAATGCGGAAACATTGAAGAATGTGTTTTAATCTTTATTCCAAGTGAAAAGACGCGTAATAAAATTATCTTTTTTACGAGATGAAACTGGAATTTTCTTCCCGTTTTTTAAATAAATTGTACCTGATTTATCATACTTCTCAATAAACTTCAAGTTTACAATATACGATTGATGAGGTCTTGTAAACGAGTTTTTTGTCAATTGTTCTTCAAACTCTTTTATTGATTTTGAAGCTAAATGTTTTTTGCCATTGCTTAGATAAAAAGTAGTATATCCTTTGTCGGATTCACAATACATTAAATCTTTTAAATCAATGACTTGAAACGAATCTTGTAGTGATAAAATTAGCGTGTCGCTATCATTATTTAATACTTTTTTTACGGTCTTTATTCGCTGTTTTTGCGTTGCTACAGATAATTTGCTTACTTTTTTTAAAGCTTCTGTAAGTTCCTCAACATCAACAGGTTTCAAAAGATAATCTACAGCACCAATTTTTAAGGCGCGTAACGCATATTCTTCATATGCTGTAATAAAGATAACTTTGAAGTTTAGTCCTTCTGTCTGATCTAAAAAATCAAAACCTGTTCCATCTGTAAGGTTGATATCCAAAAAAATTAAATCTGGCTTACAAACTTTTGTGACAATAACCGCTTCTTTAACCGATTCGCATTCGCCTATGACAATAATTTCAGTATCAATAGAAGCTAAAATATGCACCAACGCTTTACGAATATGTTCTTTATCTTCTACAATTAATGCTTTCATATTACGGAATCTGTTTTATAAGGAATTACTAAAGTAACCAATGTTCCTTGTTCTCCAAAAGTTGCTCTATTTTTTACGCTAATTTCACCAGGCGTTTTAAACTCTTTAGACAATACTTTTAAGCGTTCAGACGTAATTTTGGTAGCTAATGAATTTTTATTTCGTTGATTTTTTTCTTTTTCAAGATTGATGCCAATTCCGTTATCTACAATGGTACACACTAACTTTTCAGCTTCAGACGTAAGTGTAACCTCAATTTGCTTAGCTTCTTTTTGATTCGGAAAGGCATGTTCAATAGCATTCTCTATAAATGGTTGCATCAGCATAGGCGGAATTTTTAATGCAACGGTATCTATTTCAGAAGCTACAGTAAGATTGTATGCGTATGGAGGATTTACACCTAAATTTTGAAGCGCCATATATTCGTTAATTGCCGTAAGTTCATCAGCAAGTGAGACTATTTTATGTCGTGAATTTTCTAAAATGGTTCGCAAAAGTTTTGAGAATTTTGAGAGATACGAAACCGAGTTTTTTTCTTCTTTATTCAAAATCATTCCTTGCAATACTGAAAGCGAATTGAAAATAAAATGTGGTGTCATCTGCGAACGCAATAGTTTTTGTTCAACAATAACATTTTGTGTTTTCGCTTTTTCACTTTTCAATCTTAAAAAGAAAATGATAGTTCCCATAAGCAAAGCAACGACTAAAAATGCAATGATACCAAGTAATAAGTTTTGTTTTGATTTTTTTAAATCTTGGGTAGTAGTTTGTACTGTTTTCTTAAGTTGCTGTTCTGTAATTTTTGCAGAATCAAGTCTTAATCTATATTTGTATTCGTACTCTAAGGCTGTTATTTTTTGAATATTTTCTTTATTGAAGAGACTATCATTTTGTGCTTTATAAGTTTCAAAATTTTGAAGTGATTTTTTATATTCTCCTCTATTTTTATAAAGTTTAGATAGTAGCAAATTAGCATCTTTCTGAGTTTTTAATAACGATAATTCATCTGCGATTTCTTTACCTTTTATGACATTTTCAAAAGCTTTTTTATAATTTTTTATGTTATAATAATTAAACGCTAAATCGACATAAGATTCTCCAATAGCACCTTTTCTATCCAAAGAAATACTTAACGCTAGCGATTTTTTTAAATAATTTAAAGCCAGTTCATGTTTTTCTTGTTTTGTGTACAGACTTCCTAAGTTGGAGTAAGCTGAGTATATGCCTTGTTTGTCATTAATTTCTTCAGATAGTAACAAGGCATCATCATAATAATCAAGAGCTTCGTCCATTTTCCCTGTATTTTTTAAGATGCTACCTATGTTTATCATATTTTTTGAAATTCTTTTTTTATTCGCTAATGCTGTATCTATTTCAAGAGCTTCGAAGTAATATGGCAGTGCTTTTTCATATTCTTCCATCCTTATATAAACAACGCCAATATTTGATAAAGTGATTGCAATTCCTTTTTTATCTCCTTTTTCTCTAAAGCTTGCTAAGCTTTTTTGATAATTATTTAAGGCTTCCAAATATCTACCTTGAAGATTATAAATGATCGAAATATTATTTAGTATTCCATGGTTTTTTTTTATATTCAAACTGTCATAAATAGCTAATGTTTTTTGGTAGGCTTTCAGCGCTTTGTCATAGTCTCCTTTTCTATAATACGCACTGCCTAAACCATTAAAAAAATTAGCAACATTTTCCCGATTTTTTCCTTTTTCCGCAATTTTTATCGCTTTGTCATGATATACGATTGCTTTATCATAATCACCTCTATATTGATTTAATTTTCCAATGGCATCATAGCATTTTGCGATTCCAGAATTGTCTTTAATACTCTCGTAGAGGCGTAATGATTCTTGAATTGTAGTTTCAGCTTTTTCTATTTCACCCTTCGTGATGTGAGAGATGAAAATTAAATACAAACTTTTAGCATGACCTTGTGTATATGCTATTTCTTTTGCTAGTGCTTTCGCTTCAGATGAATATGCTATTAATTTAGTTCTATCAATTCCGATATGCTTAAAAGCAAGGTTATTTAGCATATCTACTTTTAGCGTATCTTTTTCTTTATGATTTTGCAAAACTGTTACTAAACTGTCAATTTCTTTATTTTGCGATTGTATGGATGTTGAAAAAAATAATAGACAAAATACAGCGAGAAAAAATTTGTTGAAGGAATTCATGAATTATAGTTTATTGACCAAATAGGTGAGATAAATTTATTGATTTTAAATTAGAAAGAAGTAAATCTTCAAAATTATGTACTTGTCGACTTTTAACACTATTCCTAATGCTTGAAAAAATAGAGAATATACGATTGTTAAAAAATAGACAATCCATATTTGAATAGGTTGAAGACACAAGTGAAGTATTTGCGTGTATAAACGCACTGTGCTAAAAGTTGAAATTAAAGAACTATTAAAGATGATTTGTAGGGTAAATTTTATGTAGAAACTAGAATATGAGTATGTGAAAAAGATTTGTGAAGAAATTAATGTTTTTTAGTAAAAAATGAACGATGTATCAACGGCTAAAATAGTTGATGCATTAGATCGTTTAAAAAAATAGAAAAGAACCGCCCAACAATATATTTTATCACTTGTAATGCGATACAGAAACATAAATCTTATGTTCTTAACGGTTGTAATAGAAGAAATAATGTTTAAAATCTATATTAAGAATAATGAACAGCTACGTGATTGGACAAAAACTAGTGAAAGAAGCGCTAGAAAAAGCTGATGAAATTCGTCAATTCGATTTCTATGACGTAACCAAACAGACGCTTGTTATACTTTTGAACTCAAAATGCACAACGGGTTCTAAAATGTGTTTTTTTAGTTAAAAAATCCCCTAGAAAATAGAGATACTTATCTTTTAGGGGAAATAACTTCAGAAAATATTGACGGATATTTCTAATATAATTTTGGTGTTTTATTTCAAAGTAAATCCAAAGCAATTACTTTCAAAATTATAGTAATAATTACCACCATATTGAAAAAACAATTAAGTCTTCCGTACCAGTATTTTCCACTTGGTGTGTTTTATTTGATTCCATAAATACGAAATCTCCTTTCTTGACTTCAATCATGTGTTCATCATTATAATTGATGTTCCCTTTTCCTTGAGAAATTAGCCAATACTCTTTCACTTTATGAACATCTACAGGTGATGTAAGCCCTTTTTTTAAAGCCCATTTTGACATTTTAAATGGAGAATGATTGGCAGTAATTGCTTCTTCAATTGAAATTGTGTCTTCTACAACTGTTTCGTTAAATAGTAATTTCATGCTTTTTATTTTTTAGTTTGCTTAAATTCCAGTTTATCAAAGATTCATCTACTAAGGTGTCATAAAAATTATTTTTCGCTATCGAATTAATAATTTTAGCACTTCGCCACGCTAATAAACTTAAGTTCGGGTCTGCAACACCTCTAACATGTCTTGAGCCATTGTGCAAATAAATTCCACCTTTTAATGATTCATTGGTTTTGATAGAATAATCTTCATTAGTATCAAATTTTCCATTGGTAGTAATGAGTTTGTCCATAATAGGATATAGAAATTTTGGCAATTTATATTCTAAACCTGTAGCAAGTACAACAATATCCGATTTTAAATGTATTGTTCTATTATTGTCATCTTTTTGGTTTAATTGTAAATCAAAATTCCCGTCACTATTTTTCTGCATTCCATTAAGTCGCGTGTTCATATACATATTAATATCTGCTTTTTGTAGCAGAAATTTATTATTGTATAGCAACTCATATATTTGATTTAGTGTTGTTTCACTAATTCCGTCACTAGTATATTTTTGAAGATTTAGAAGTTCGCCTTTTAATTCTTTTTGAAGATCAAAAAAGTACTCACTGTAATTTGGGCTGTACAACTCATTTGAAAAAGGAGTATTTTCCATCGGAAGCAAATTGTAGCTGCTGCTACACCAATGAATATTTTCTGGAGCCACATTTTTATCATTAAGTAAGTGTAGCACAACTTCAGCACCACTTTGTCCGCCTCCAACAACCGTTATTTGTTGACCAGAATAGTCAACAGAAGTAGTTAAAAATTGTGTATTGTGAAAAACCTTTTCCCCTAAATATGGTTTACAACATTTAGGTGTTTTTGCAGTTAGTCCGGCACCAATTAGTAAATTTTTACTTTGATATTTTTTATCATTTACTGTAATTTGAAAAAGATCGTCTTCATAGGTTACTTCTTCAACAGTTGATGAAAATAATAATTCTTCCATAGAATCTGCGCACCATTTAAAATACTGCTCAAATTCTTTTCTTTTTACATTGTCAAAGTTTCCTTTTGCCGCAAACATATACAATCTTCCTGTCTTTTTTAGAAAATTTAAAAATGAAAAAGGACTTGTAGGATCTACCATAGATACTAAATCTTTTAAGATAGATACCTGAATTGTAACATCTGGAAACATCATTCCTGGATGCCAACGAAATTCTTCTTTATTATCAAAAAAGAGGTAATTCAAATCTTTTTTATGTGGATATAACAAAGCTGCGGTACTTAAGTTGGAAGGTCCGATACCTATACCAATAATATCATGTGTTTTCATACTGTTTTTTTAACTAAATATTTTTATATCTCATTTTCAGGGGAGTTTTTTAAAATTATAATTGAATAAAAGAAATTGCCGTTTCAGCAATTGCAGGTGCTAATCTAAAACCAGAACCACTTCCAGCTCCAGCAACGATATATCCTGAGAAGATTTCTGCAGCAATAGGTACTGTAGCATATGCATCACAAAAACATCTACCTTCTAACAAACTGAAGTCCTCAAAACTAAGTTTGTTTGGAAAGTAAGTGTTAAACAATTTATATGCTTTTTCGTTATTTGTTTTGTGTATATTAATATTTCCAACCTGAGGTTTTACGTCATATTCGTTCGCTCTAAAACTGTAAATACTTTCATTTGGCGCGTCTAGTTTTGGTGTGATAAAAGCGTCATGATCAAAAAAGAAAATTCCTGTTTTAAAACGAAAAGGCAGATGATAGGAAATTATTTTTTTGGTTCTAACGTCTAGTTTTTCAATTTCACGTTTCCAAGAATCATCAGTCAACCACGGACCAGTAGCATTAATTACATTTTTGGTGTTTATAACAATTCCTCTTGAAGTTTTGAGCGCAAAACCGTCATTTTCTTTTTCAATACCGACTACTTTTAGTCCGAATAAAAATTTTACTTTCTTTTCTGCTGCAAGTATCTTTTTGAGCGCATCTAAATAGTCATACGGAATACTTTGCCAAGCTTCCAATTCTGAAAAAGTAAGCTCATCTTTAGAAATAGTTGCTTCAAAATTCGGTTCTTCTAAACTTTGTAGTTTTGTATTGAATTTGCTGGCTAAGGTTTTGAAATTGTCCTTTGCTGTAATTCCAATAAAAGGAATTTGTTGTCTTTCATAAGAGATAATTTCGTCTAACTGAGAGAAATACTTTCTACTGATTTTAGATAATTTTTGGATCTCTGTCGAATGTCCGTACGGGATATCCAATGCAATCGAATAAAATGTTGCTCCTGTTGATTTGAAGTTTTGATCGATCACTACTATACTAGCGTCCGGAAACTTTTTGGAAGCAAGATAGGCTGTAAATAAACCTATAATTCCGCCGCCAATAATTGTTATGTCGTAAGTTGTATTCACTATTTGATAGTATTAGTTGTTTTCTTTTTCTAATTGATTAAAGAAATAAGCCAATGAAACTTTTCCTTCATTTTTAAGTATTGTAGTCCATATGTTTTCTGAAAGCGTAGGCAATACAGGATATAATAAAATTGAAAATCCTGATAGCCAAAAACGAATATCACTAGATGAAATGTTTTCTTTCAAATCGTACCATTTTTCAATTGCTTTGATGGAATGTGCCACCTTAAATGTTGCTGGGCTTAATGCTTTTTGTTCTTCGTCTAGTGTGTTGAAAAAGGTGTTACTTATTGTTTCAGACACTTTATAGATTTGTTCTTGTTCAGACAGTTTTGATGCCGCCCAAGCAACAACATTTGTAAAACGTTGCTGCGTTTCTTTTGCAGTGGTTATTAGTTCTTTTTTCGTAATATTGATTTCTTCAAATTGAGGTGATTTTTGAGTTAGATAATAACGTACATAATCACTTTCAATAGCTTCGTTTTCTATAATTTCATCAACCCAAATGGCATTGTTTCTACTGGTTGAAAATTTAGATCCATCTAGATTTAGAAAATAGTTAGCAATGTGATAATCAAACGTTTTATACGCTGTTAACTCTAAACTCAAACCAATCATTCCTACAGTTGTTGGCACTAAATTGTCCATTCCGTGTGCATTTACAATGATTGCGTCTGAATCTTTGGAAAACCAATTTTCTGTATCAATTAATCCTGCACAATAGATGGAATAGAACAGCATGCTAACATATGGAAATGACATCATTGGAATGTTCCCTACTTTTTTATCTAGCACTGGAATTCCCCACGATTCTGGACTTGTAACACGCATGAAACCTTTATGCGTTTTAAAGAAACTGGCAATTTTGTCCATTTGAACATCACTCAAATTACTTTTTTTCAATAGCTTGAGTAATGCTTCCTGATCTACTTTCACGAAAAAATTCTTAGCAACTACCGTGTCCAATTCTAGATCGTCTTCTCTGCTAGAGTGTATATTTTTTACATCTTCCGGATTGTAAAAGCTGTAACAGTTTTCACATTGATAATTTCCTGTTGGTTGGTTACAGTTTGGACATTCGCCATGAATCCAACAACCAGAAATAACATCATTGTACTTTTTTGAAACCTTTAATATTTCTTCAAGAGCAACTAAAATTCCACTTTCTTGAAGGTTTTTAAATTCTTTTTGAATGAATTTTTTATACGGAATTCGATGTGCTGACTCTAATGGATTTATAAAAATATCATAGGATAAATTCATTAGTTTTAAATCTTCTTGTATGAATTCATGGTTTTTAAAACAAACCGTTTCTGCGTCTTCGTTATTTTGCTGTACTTTTAGTAATACATGAGATTCATAGACATCCGAACCTGAAACTAATTTAGCATTTCCTTCATCTCTATTCAATCTTCGCTTTAGCACATCCATTGGGAGAAAAGGACCTGAAATATGGCCTAAATGAAGTCTTCCGTTTGGAGTAGGCATTGCAGATACAATTAAATAGTTTTGGTTATTTAATAGATAGTTTTTTTTCATTTTAGTGTTGTATAATGATACTAGAAAAGAGTCGTTTTTTTTAGAAACCTATGTGTTCTATTGGTTGTTTAGAACAAAAGTTTTAATCGAATGAAAATTGTTTAAAAACACTTTCACATGCTTTTCCTTTGGCTGCATAAAAGTGTTTTTCTTTCGGATCCATTATAATAGAAGCTACAGTTTCATTAAGATGAATGTTCGATTTGTTGTGCGCGCAAATTCCAACAGGATATAAGCTATGATCGGCAAATACTTCAGCAATGTGTTGAAGAGAAAGATTGCCGTCTTCTAATTTTTCTTCAAGTAATTTTAATCGTTGTCTTGACGAATTCTGACTGAAGATATTCATCGTATCCAGTGCGATAAAGTCTTCGTGTAAGTAGTGATTTGTGTGCAATAAATGATCACCTTCTATAATTCTGTAATCGGAAACGGTGAGTTCTAAAATAACTTGCCTTTTTCCATCAGAAATGGTAAAACTTCGGGAACTCGCACGCGGAATTTTTTCAACAACTTCAATACATTCTTCTATCGTTTTACAGTTTAAGAATTTTCGAACTAATAAATACGGAGGAATTCCAAGTTGCCAATCACTCGAAACGACCATGTTAATACAAACGGATAGTCCATAACTGTTCATTCCCATGTAACCAAGTAAACCCGCAAATGAATAGAGAATTATGTTTGGAAGTTTTTGACTTTCTCCATTGATTTTAAAAACGTGTCCAATGGCTGTCATATCGCCATTTAAATCAATAGTTTGTCCAAGAATATGTGTATCATCTTTTTTGATTGCAAACGAACTACAATCGCCTGTGAGCGTAAAACTATTAGTTCCTATTAACTCGCGGCGTATTTGTAATAATACAGCATTTTCCATGGAAATTTCTGCGCCTTTGGATAATCCTTCCAATTCTAGCAGTATTTCAGGACAATGCAAACCAATCATTTTTGTATACGAATTGATTATTTCTGAAAGTTGTTCCTTTTCAATAGTCTTTCTTCTTAATATGTGTATCAGCGCATCATGATCTCCCAAAAAACTTTGAATATCATCTTTTAATTGTTTTCCATGACTGAATCCTATTTCATATGGATTTCCCGCTAGTTTTATACATTTTAACTTTTCCATTCATCTCGTAAAATAGCGTAGTAAATAGTATCTCTTCTTCTGTTATGGTGCATTAGAGTATGCGATCGGAGTACACCTTCTTCCGTTGCGCCAATTTTTTCTAAAGCTTTTCTTGCTTTCGCATTGAGCACATCCGTTTTAAATTCTACTCGAACAAATTCTAATTTTTCAAACGCAAAATTTATAAGCAAGTCTTTGTATGCTTTGTTAATACCGCTTCCTTGCGCAGTTGGCGTTATCCATGACCATCCAATTTCTATGCGTTGATCTTTTGCAGAAATGTTTCCGAAAGAAGACATTCCGACAATTTTTTGTTTCTTTTTATCGTATATAACAAAAGGAACATTTTTATGATCTTCAAATTGTGTGAGCAAACTTTTTACATATTTCTGTAAATCATCTAAAGAATTGATTTCATCCGTAAAATAAGTCCAGATACTTTTATCGATTGCTATTTTTTCAAGAGAAGAAATATCTTCCATTGATACAATTCGTAAAGATACATCGTCGTTTTCAATGACAAGATTAGGATTAAATAAGAGATCAGTTTTGTTCATTTTTTTGTAGTTTTTGTGTGAGTAATACAGTAACATCATTCACCGTTTCAATATTAATTAATTCGTAATCGGTGAAATCCATGATGCTAATATTCAATTTTTTAGTAACAGCCGTAAAAAACATAATCATTTTAATTGAAGGAAAACCTAAGTCTTCTTTCAGGCGACTGTCTGCCGTTATTTTGATGTCATCTTCTAGTTGATTAGAGAGATTTTCAATGACAATTTCATATACTGATTCTTTCATGAGTTATGATGTGTAAAGAGATTCAAATTGTTCTTTATATTTTTCTATTATTTTATTCCTTTTTATTTTATGCTGATTTGTCAATAAATTATTCGCTTCAGAAAACTTTTCATACGTTAAGAAAAACTTGAAAATCTTTTCTTCGGGAGCAACTTGTTGATTGTAATTAGCTATGATAACTTCCACATCTTCATGGGAAATTTTTGTTGAGTTTGGTAGAATTAAAGCTGTTAGATATGGTTTGTTATCACCAAAAAAAACACAGTTTTCAATTTTTTCAGATGCTGTAATTTTAGACTCTAATGCGCTTGGGAAAATCTTTTTTGAATTAGATAATGCAATCATTTCCTTTTGTCTGCCATTGATGAATAAATAG
Organism: Kordia sp.; assembly: GCF_965283645.1. Taxonomy (GTDB): domain Bacteria; phylum Bacteroidota; class Bacteroidia; order Flavobacteriales; family Flavobacteriaceae; genus Kordia. The sequence continues at coordinate 4,754,863 of NZ_CBDIPG010000001.1, forward strand.
CCTTCATCATCCAAATAACCTGTGTCACCTGTTGCGATATAGTTGTCGTCTACAAAAAACTGTTGACGGTCTTCCAAAGCGGCTATCGTATAGTTTTCACAAACAGGATATTTATTTTTTATTAAAATTTGATTTTGATCATCAAACTTGATTTCAATGTTAGGAAAAAGCTTCCCTACACTACCAATTTTATTATTATTCTCATAATTTTTTGATATGATACAGGTTTCATTCATGCCATAACCTTGATACAACGGAATTCCCATTTTTGAATAAAATGATAATACGTCAGTAGCTATAGGAGCCGAACCAGTCCATAAGTAATTTATATTTCCTCCTAAATATTCCATGAATGGTTTAAAAGACTTCGAAATTGCGGTGTCTTTTACATAATTTTCATAATCAGTTTGTAAGCGTTCACTTTTTGCAATACTCTTTTTATAAGTTGTTGCTATAATTTCATAGATGTATGGAACTCCCATAATGACTGTTGGAGTTTCTTGCTGCAACACCATGAAAAAGTATTCTTTTGGCACGACAACAATTGTAAAACCAAACAATATTGCGGAATACAACCAATACCGTTGTTGTAATAAATTGAGCGGTAAAAAAACGAGTATTATATCTTTTTCCGAATGCTTAAATAGTTTTTGCACACAATGAATAGAGTTTTCTACACCTTGTACGGAAGCACCAATTATTTTAGGAAATCCGGTACTTCCAGATGTAGATTTGTATGAGAGTACATCTTTTCCTTGAAATTGATGTGGTTCTCTTTTTTCTTCTTCTGAAAGTGTTTCTTGTATGAGTAAATCTTCAAGTAGTATGTATGTAATCTGTTCATTTTCTGCGGATTCTTTTTCGTAGTCTTTTGAAACTAACATTGCAGAAATATGCATGTTTTTTTCTTGGTATTTGGCAAGATTGGAATCGCTGTCTAAAGCTAAAATTTTTATTCCTTTATAAATACAAGCCAAATCAGCCAGAATCCACGAAAGGTTGTTTTTGCATATAATACCTACAGTATCGCCGCTTTTTAAACCACATTTTTCCAAGTGTCTAACGGCATTTAATACCATTGGATACAAATTGGGAAAATTGATATCTATCCGTTTTCTTCCTTGATATGTGATCAGTTTTCCTTTACTAGATTTCATTCCAGTAAGTAAGTTGTTTATAGATGTATTCAAAGTGTAAGTCAATTATTTTAATTGTAAGTATAATGCAATGTTAGAGCCAGCCCAACCTGTTCCAAATGATATGAACGTTGAGTTTAACACTGGTTTTTCGTCTAATACAGATTTGAGATTTATGATAAAATCGATACAATCTAAATGTCCAAATCGCCCTATATTATCAAGGTATAGTTGCTCTTTTTTAAAGTTGAAATCATTCATACATTGATTAATGAGCATGTAATTAGCATTTTGTATGATTATTTTTGTTATGTCCGTTGGTTGTATTTCATACGATTTCATGACTTTTGAAATACATGTGATGTAATTTTTGCAGAGAAGAAAAAAGTTATTCTCATTCATATTTGCTTTATGAAGAATTCCATTGGTGTATGTACTTTTCCCCAGAATGCTAATTCCGTCTGTGTTATCTTTATTTACGTACACAAGTCCTGCGCCATCACCATGAATTCCATAATTTCCTATAACTCGGTCTGCATTATTCTGTAGTTTATTGACGCCTACGATTATGATATTTTCGTTTGCTCCAGCCTTTAGTAAGTTTTCGCTCAGAATTATGGCTTGCTCTATATTTGAACAATGATTTCCGGATACGACTAATACGTCCGAATTTTCTAGTTGACAATGATGTTGAATGTAATGTGCTAGATTTTTTTGTCTGTTTCCCGATTTTACATCGTCTCCAATTAAGATGAGCAAATCAATTTCATTTTTTGATACTATTCCCTGATCGAAAAAACGATTCATCAATGTAAGTAACATTTCTGTTTCACTGAATGAATTAGCTATTGCAACTTCTTTTAAGTTTAGCGTATCATCAAAAAATGCAATTCCTTCTTCGGGAGAAGAAAATACTTCTGGAAGCATTTCATTTTGTATTACTTCCTCAAAGATTTTTTGGGTCGAAAGCCTATCTTCGGGAACAATATAATCAAGATATTTAATCATTTATAATTGTTTTCTTATTGAAGTGATGTATACTTTTTTTACTTTTCGCTTAAATCCGAAAAGTTGAAATCACTTCGTGATGTAAAATGTAGTGTGTATTTATTCGTTTTTGGAAACTAATTTTTTTTGCAGCATCTTTTTTTCTGTAGTTAGCCATTCATCTCGTAAGATGCTTACTAAAACGGCGTCAGCTCTTCCGTTAGTAGCTACGGCAGGAAATATATTTCGAAAAATGCCTTCTTGCTTGCAACCAACACTTTTCATGGCGGCAATACTTCTTTTGTTTTCAGCATGCGCACCAAGTCCGATTCGTTCAAAACCTAGCTTTTCAAAAATAAATTCAAATAGTACGTATTTGCAATTTTTATTTAAGCCTGTTCCATGAAATTCTTTGCCATACCATGTGTAACCAATTCTTAGTGCTTTGATGGTTGTACTTATTTGAAAGAGTCTTGTTACGCCTGCATATTTTTGTGTTCGCTTGTCAAAAACGATGAATGGATATTCTCGTTTTTGTGCTCTGTTATCAAGAGTTGATTGTATGTAATTTTTTAAATCTTCTTCGTTTTTAATTTCGGGCGGCGTATACTTCCATAGTTCAGGTTCAAAGGCAATTTCCTTTAACTCTGTGTAGGATTCAATACGAAGTGGCGATAGTTTTACCACTTCATTTTCAATTATATATTCGTCTTCAAAATTAAATGTTATCATCCTTATGAATTATATGCAGTAATTAGTTTTTGTAGTTTTGCTTCTAAAGAAGATTTCCACTCTTTTTTTTGTATACAATAGTTTGCAACACCAACCGTTTGTTTTGTTTCTGCCACATATATTTCTGTGATTCCATTAAACGAGGCACCAATTTTTTCTAACGAACGCATTGAAATATTATTTTTTTCATTTACTCTAAATACTACTTTGTTGCAGTTGAGTTCATTGAATATATAATTTAGCATGAGTAGTTTTACAATTCTGTTCGTGCTTGTTTTTTGATAGGCTTCTTCAATCCATGTCCAGCCTAATTCTACTTCGTTTTTTTCGTTATTTATATTTCCGATGCAAGTCATTCCAATCGCTTTTTGTGAGCTATTGTCTTTTATGCATACTGGAATCATGCTTCTTTCTTTGTGATTTTTTAGAAAAGAGTACAAGTATTTTTCTAAAGCTTCTGATGTTGTGTACTGAGAACTCATGTAGCGCCAAAGTTTTGGATTGACACCTATTTTTTTTAACTGTGAAAAATCATGTTCAGAAAGCGTTTCTAGACTCACATGTTGTTGCTGTAAACTAATTTTGTTGTAAAACGGTAATTGCATTTTCAATAATTTTAATGACTTCTGTATCTTTAGTTAAGATATTGAAATGATTTGTGCCAGCTATCACATGTGTTTTAAATTTTCCAGTAGTAAATTCATTCCACTTTTTGATCTCTGTACTATTTTCCTCAGAAGCAATAGCTATTATGTTACAATTTACAATTCCTTTTACAGTGTATTTCGAAAGTATTTTTAAGTTTTCAAAAATCTTATGTGTAAATAGTGTTACTTCTTCTTCGGAAAGCGTTTCGAAGTTAAGAATATGTTTGTTAATACTCTTTTTTAGAGCAGTTTCTTTTGATAATTCCAACGTGCCTTTTGCAGGAATACTATCAATTAGAATGAGTTGTGTTTCATATTGCGGACTGATCCATTTGCTTAATTCATATGCAATTTGTGTTCCCATAGAATATCCAACAATGTATATTTTTTGAGTTGGAAGCATCTTTATTTCTTGGAATTCTTTTTTATAGATTTCACAAAATTCTTCAATAGCATCTATCGTAGGAGCATGTGAATTTGGATATTCCAATCCTATACAATTGATGTCTTTTGAATAGTACGTAATTAAAGAGCTCATTTGTGACAAATCGCCAGAAACTGGTGGAATAAACAGCATGATATCTTTTTCAATATCTATTGTTGATGTAAATATTTTCACAGAACTGTTTGCATGCATTCTAGCGGCATTTTGAGACGTGAATTCTATTAATTCTGAAATGGTAGGATATAGAAATATGTTAATTAGTGGAATATCAATATTTAATTCTTCCTTGATTTTAGAAGTTAACCTGATTGCTAATAATGAGTTTCCGCCTATTTCGAAAAAATTATCTGTGATTCCGAAGTCATCATTTTTTAAAATTTCTTTCCAATGGGCATGAAATTGTTTTTCTTGAGGTGTTTTTGGCGCTACAACTTCCTTTTCTGATGTAATTTTAATTTCTGGCAATTGTGATCGATCCGTTTTACCATTTGGCATTAACGGTATTTTATCTATCAAGTGAATGTACGGCACCATGTAGTTTGGAAGACTACTTTTTAGTTTTAGTTTAATTTCAGCTATGTTTAGTGCACTTTCAATATACGCTACTAATCGTTTGTTTTCTTCATCACCTTGTGCCACGACTACACAATTGTTTATTCCTGTATATGAAAGTAAAATGTTTTCTATTTCGCCTAATTCTACTCTAAAACCTCTTATTTTTATTTGACTGTCTTTTCGTCCTTTGAGCTCAATGTTTCCATCGCTATTGAATCGTCCAATATCTCCCGTTTTGTATAATTTTTTATCGGTGAATTTAATTTCAGGAACATGCAATACTTTTTTATCTGTAAGCTCTTTGTTATTGATGTAGCCATCAACTTCAAAACAACCTTCCACATGCAATTCTCCCCAACTTCCTTGCGGAACTGGTTGCTTGTCTTCATCAACAATGAATATTCCTATGTTTGTTATTGGATTTCCAATTGGTGGTCGTTCTGCATTTAAATTTTTATGATCTATTGTATATGCGGAAACTACATGCATTTCCGAAGAACCGTAGTGATTGTGAATTTTCAAATTTTTATGTTCTTCTATGTATTTCTTTAAACCAGAAGAAATTTTCAATTGTTCACCAGCCGTAATAATGTGTTCTAAACTTGTTCCAAATTCAGTGTCTTTTATTTCATTGAATAAAAAGTTTAGGTACGAAAATGGAAGATACAGCACATTAATTTTATTCGTATCTATGAAATTTATTAGGTAATTAATGTCTTGCCGTTTCATTTCGTCAATGAGATGAACCGTTCCGCCTGAACATAGCGTTATGAATATTTCCTGAAACGAAACACAGAAGTTGATCGATGTGAATTGAAGCACATTTTTGGACGCATCAATTGTTGTTTGATGCATTTGCCATTCAATCAAGTTTAACAACGTTCCGTGCGAAAGCATTGCGCCATTTGGCAAACCTAAAGTTCCAGAAGTATATATTACATATAGAATGTCGTGCAAAGCGTCTTCAGATATTTCAAAAGGTAAAGCATCAGTCGTTTTAGTCTTTAAATCCAAATTATCCATGTTAATGGTTTGATATGCAGTCGTAAACAGATCAATGTTAGCGCTATCAGTAATGATGGTTTTTACTTGACTGTCTTCAAGAATATGATGTACTCTATCTTTCGGATAGTATGGATCTAACGCCAAATATGCAGTACGGGTTTTTAGTATTGCCAACATTGCAACCAACATATTTGCAGATCTGTCTAAAGAGACGCCAATGACTTCTCCTTGTTTTACTTGTATGTCCTTTATTAAATGATTTGCCAATGCATTGGAAAGTGTATCCAATTCTTTATACGTAAGTGAATCTTCACCAAATACAACCGCCTTTTTTTCTGGATTTGCAGTTACATTCACTTCGATTGCTTCCAGAATGTTGTGATATGTAGGCGGAATTTTAGTCGCGCCATTTGCAGCTATTAAAGTTTGATCAGCTGGTGACAGACAAGAATAATTACTGATCGCATCAAACGGATTTTGTATAATTTCATCAAGCAATACTTCAAAATTAGCAATGAAATTGAGAATTGTTTTTTCTTCAAATAAATCTGTATTGTATTCTAATGTGATTAGTTTTTCGTCATCATCATCATTGATAAAAAAGGTCATATCAAACTTACTCATGTTATATTCCATAGCATGTTGATATTCACTAATTGTTAGTTCTCCAGGAGAAAATGTCATTGGTGTTGTATCAGTAAACGTATTGTTGTACGCAACCATTACATTAAATACAGGTGATGTACTAATGTCTCTATCCGAGAATAATTCTTCAACTATTAAATCAAAAGGATATTCTTGATGCGAAATGGAATACATGATTTCCGTAAATACTTTTTTATGATATTCGGCAAACGTTTCTGAGTTTTTCAACGCTGTTTTAAATACTACCGTATTTGCAAAAAAGCCAATTGTATTAAAGTATTTTGAATTGTTTCTTCCAAAAACGGGCGCACCAATTACGAGTTCTTTTTGTCCTGATATTTTGTATAGTAATATTTTAAAGACAGTCATGTAAAACGAATAACTCGTTCCAAATTTGAACTTCTTTATGAGTGCTGTTATTTTCGATTCTATATCAGCAGCAACTTTAAATTGAATACGTTTCCCGTTGAAGGTTTGAACACTTTTTCTTAGTTTATCAAACGGAAGTTCAATGAGTGAAGGTTTATCTTCTAACTTTTTAATCCAATAATTTCGCAATGTGTCTTTGGACGATTGAATAACTGCATTATTTTCATTGGTAAATTCTACATAACTTCCCACAACTTCTGCTAACGCAATTTCTTGTTGTGCAACTAAATTGGTATAGATTTGAAATAACTCTTCACAGAATATTTTTTGAGACCAACCATCGGTAATGATGTGATGAATGTTTATGATGAAAATCGCTACTTCTTCTTTCAATTTTATAAGTCCAAAATTGGCTAATGGTGGCGAAGCCAAATCAAAAGAATGGTTTGCAATGTTCATGAAGAAAGCTTTTGCTTTTGCATCCTTTTCTTCTTCACGTACTTCTGTAAAATCGGCTTCTTTAATAGGTACAAGTACATTTGGTTGCACTCTTTGTATTAATCCATCAGATGTTTCTAAGATCGCTGTTCTAAATATTTCATGTCTTTCAAACATAAATGACACAGATTTCTTCAAAAGCACTTCATCTAATGAACCGTTTATTGTAAAAGCATTGATCACATTGTATGCTGTAGATTCTTCTTCAAAGTGATGTAAAAGCCAAAGTCTTCTTTGTGCAAACGATACTGGATTTGCTTTATTCATTTTCTTTAATTTTTTGGAATAATTTTTCTAGGGTATCATTTTCCATAAGATCTACAATGGTTAAGCTTTGATTGTAATCTTGATTTATTTGATTGATATATTTGATTATTTGAATGGAATTTAATCCCATTTCCATAAAACTAACATCAGCTTCTATTGTATCTATTTCTAAAGTTTTTCTTGAAAACTCAATAAAATCATTTTTTAAATTCTTCATAAACTAGACTTCTTTTATATTTTTTGACTGGGTGATGTTATTATTTTTTTAATTAATTGAACATACTTGTTATGCCATTCTTCAATCCACGCTGGCGCATATATTTCTTCGTTGTAATCCCATGATAGTTTGTAATCAAATGCTGTTTTTGATACGTTTAAATGCATTGAATACGCAGCACTTGTGTATTTGGAAATGTCTGCATCTTCAAATTGAATAAGTCCTTCAAAAGGATTGTTATAGGTGATATTATTATATGACATGAAAACATCTATTAGCGGAAAACTATAAGGCGAAAACGCAGTGATTTCTAACTTTTTTAATAGAATATTAAAAGGCAACTCTTTGTTTTCGTGTGCTTCAATAATTTCATTTTGTGTTTCTGATAGTAATTCCAAATAGCTTTTCTCAGCTTGTATTTGAGATCGTATTGGCAGTACATTTAAAAATACACCGATGAGTTTGTCTAAGTCCGCAGTATTTCTCGTTTCAGTATAATGTCCGATAATTAAATCTTCTTGATTGCTAAGTTGATACATGGTTATTTTTAGAACTGTCTGAAAAAAAGCATGCTCCGTAAGTTTCATCTCTTTACAAAATTTCTGTATTGAAGCATATAGTTTCGGAGTTAAATTGTTTTTGTGACTTCTACTTAACGCTTGCTTTGCGTACGATTTTATTTCATCACGTTTTGCATGTTTAAAATAGGGGATTGGTAGTTTTAGTTTTTCTTGCCAAAATTGAATTTGTGACGCAAGCTTGTTTTGTTCAATACTATTGTATTCCCATGTTGAATAATGTTTGTATTGTATTGGAAGTTCTGGTAAATCGCTTTCATTTGTATAATAATGAAACAATTCTTCCATAAATATGTTGAACGATAAGCCATCAAAAATAATATGATGAACACAAAAACATACATATTCATTTTGGATAAAATACAGTTTGAAAAGTGGAAGAGCATCTAATTTTGAGATTTCCGAAGTATCTATTTGATCTTCATGTTCTATTTTTTCTATGAACTGATTTATAGCTAAATTATCGAATTCAGATACTTGTTGAATTGCTGTATATGTTGAGTCGTATTTGAATATTGAACGCAGTGTTTCATGTCGCGCAATTACTTTATGTATTGCGTTTGTAAATTTTTCGAGATGAAATGCTTCCGTTATTTTTCCTTTGATAAAAATAATGTCTTTGTTTTTGTCAACGCTCAATTGACCGTTTATCCATAATCGTAATTGTGTTTGTGATAACGGAAATGGACCTTGCGTTTTTTCTATGACAATTTGAGTTGATTGCGTAGGTTTATGACGTATAAATTCTTCAATAGTTTGATGTTGAAAAACATCTTTTATACCATATTCCAATCCAATTTCTTGTGCAATGGTTTTTACTAATTTTGAAGCAATTAAACTATGTCCACCAAGTTCAAAGAAATTATCAGTGATTCCTATACTTTCAATTCCTAAAACTTCTTCCCAAATAGCAACTAATTGCTTTTCTAGTTCAGTATTTGGTGCAACATACTTGTTTTGAACCAAATCATTTACGCTCGTTTTTGGAAGTGATTTTGTGTCTATTTTTCCATTTGCTGTTATTGGTATTTTATCAATAGCTACATAATACTTCGGAATCATGTATGAAGGCAATTTTTCTTGTAAAAAGGTATGCAATTCCGACTTTTCAAGTTCTTTTTTAGAAGTATAATACGCGACCAATTCTTTTTCAGTTTCTGTCTGTTTTATACTTACAACAACTTGCTGAATTGCTCCTGAAAATTGAAAAATTATGTTTTCTATTTCTTCCAATTCAATACGGTGACCACGTATTTTTATTTGCGTGTCTTTTCGTCCTAAAAACTCAATATTTCCATCAGGCAACCATTTTGCAACATCACCAGTGTCATACATACGTTTGCCTTTTGCAAAAGGATTTGCTATAAAACGCTCAGTTGTCAATTCAGGATTATGTAGATAACCTCGTGCAACTCCAGCGCCTGATACATATAATTTCCCTGGTATTCCTATTGGAACTATTGCTAAGTTTTCATCTACAATATAACAGCTTGTATTTGCAATCGGTTTGCCTATCGGAATTGAAGTTTTATATTCATCTTTAAGATTAAACGCAGTGGTAACGACCGTATTTTCAGTTGGTCCATAATTGTTATATAGTTTGAATTTTGGCGCTTTTTTTATTTTTAAAGTATCGCCACCTGTTAAAATTGTTATTCGATCTGACACAAAATTTTCATGTACCAATTTGTGACAAATGGTAGTTGGCAAATAACTATGTGTTATTTTCTGATCGTTTAGAAACGTTTTCAAATTATGAAGATCCAAACGAATTGTTTGATCCGAGATAGGATATAAAGTAGCTCCTGCTAACAAATAAGGGCTCATTTCCCATATGGAAGCGTCAAAGGCAATTCCTGAATACAATGTTCCTTTACTGTGTTCATTTACAGCGTATTTTTCAATATGCCAAAAACATAAATTGAGCAAATTTCTGTGTTCAAGTAATGTTCCTTTTGGAGTTCCTGTTGAACCTGAAGTATAAATTACATAGGCTAAATTAGTAGCTTGTATGTTTACTTGCGGTCTTGTTATTGGTTGATGATTTCCTTTATTTTTAAATTCAGAAATAACCGAATCATCAATAATTAGTTTACATTGACTATCAGTTTCAATAAAAGCAATTCGTTCCTTCGGATAGTCTATGTCTATTGGCAAATACGCGCTTCCTGTTTTTAGGATTGCTAAAAAAGAAACAATCAACCAATCGCTTCGCTCAAGTTTTACTCCAATAAAATCTTCTAGTTGCACTTGATGATTCTTAAGTAAATAATGCGCAAACTGATTTGATAGTTCGTCTAGTTCTTTATAGCTTACTTGTTTTTCTTTAAATACAACAGCAATATTTTCTGGAGTCTTTTTCGCTTGTGCTTCAAATAATTCTATGTACGAGTTGTTGTCATGTTTCGCAATTGTTGTTGTATCGTTAAAATCATGAAGTAGTGTTGCCTTTTCTGTAGCGGTTAGATACGGTATTGATTCGACAGTCAATTCTGAATTGGATACGATACTTTTTAATACAACTTCTAAATGATTTATAATTTGGCGAATAAAATCTTCCGTGTAAATAGCTGTATTGTATGTTATCTGTATGTCGCTACCGTATTTATTTTCTTTAAACGCAAATTCTAAGTCAAACTTACTTGTTGTATTGGTCAGCGCAATTTCTTCTACAATTAAGCCTTCAAGCAAATCAAATGTATCTGAAGTTTCTTCTTGAGAATCAACAGTAAGCATGACATCAAATAAAGGATTTCTGCTTCTATCTATTGTCAACTCTAAGTTTTTGATGAGTTCATCAAACGGATATTCTTGGTGTGCATTGGCTTCTAACGTAGTTTTTTTGATTTGGTTGAGCAGTGTTTTGAAGGTATCCGTTTTTTTGAATGACGTTCGCAAACCAATCGTATGTACATAAAAACCTATTTGATTTTGAAGTTCGGCATGTTCACGTCCTGCAAATGGACTTCCAACGACCATATCTGTTTGCTTCGTGTATTTATAGAGTATTATTTTAACCGCAGCAAGTAAGCCCATAAATAAAGTGGCACCTTCCGATTTACAGATGTTTTTAAAATTCTGTATTACATTCGTTTCAAAACGTTTTTCAATTGTTTTACCATTGTATGTTTTTACAGATGGTCTTAATTTATAGCTTGGAATTTCTAGTATTGGAACTTCTTCTTTGAATTGATTTAACCAATATTCTTTGTTTATTTTAGCAGTATCACTGTTTAATTTAGATTGTTGCCATTCTGCAAAATCTTTGTATTGAATGGACAAAGGTGCCAATTGCGAATCTTCTCCTTTTGTAATTGATTGGTAAAGTGAAAATAAATCTGCTATTAGTATTGAAGAAGACCAACCGTCACTTATAATATGATGCATCACAGAAGTTAAGATGTAATCATTGTCCGCTTTTTTCAGTACTGAAACTCTAAATAACGCATCTGATTTTAAATCAAAGTTATATTCAACTTCCTTTTTTATAGCATTTTGAAGTGTTTTTGAAACTTCTTTATCTTCCGATAGGTCAATATAATTTAGTTTGAAACGACTTGCATTAACTGGTGCAATATACTGTTTTGGCGTTCTTGTTTGCTTTTCAACAATGATGTTAGTTCTTAGTATTTCATGACGTTCCGTAAGTTGTATGAATGCTTTTTCTAACTGTTGAATGTTGATGGCGCCTTTTACTGAAAAGACACTTGGCATATTGTATGCGCCATTATTATTTTCTAATTCCTCTACTATCCATAATCGATATTGAGAAGATGATAGTGCATAGGACGGTTTATGAGCCGCTTTCGGTATTGTTACATTGCCAGCATTTTCTAGCTTGTATTCTGACATAAAAGCTATAAGTGCTTGTTTATGTTCTTTAATTTCAGACAACAGCTCTTTGGTCATTGTTCCTTTCGGAGCTTTTATATCTAATTGATTTTCAACTAGATTAATAGTAATGTTTTTGCTGTGTAGCTTTTTTAATAAATCGTTCATTATGTCAAAGAAGTGTACTGTTTACGCTTATTTATTTTTGAAAACGCTCGTGTATTATTTTAGATTCTTAATTTCCTGTTCGTCCTTTTTCGTCTCCGTTTCCAGTGCTGTGTTTTTTGGCTTTGATGTCTTTATTTCCAAATTTATAACTTACAGATACTGAAAATGATCTACTGTCATAGTAATAGCGTGCTGTTTGAAATACGCCATTAACCGTTGTTGTTGTTCTTTCTGCGGAAGTTTTAAAAAGATCGTTTCCTCTTACAGTAATGTTCAAATTTTTATTGAGTAACAAATATTGTAGTGATAGTGATAATGAACTTGCCGATTTGGTATCAAAAATACCGTTTACACCAGGGAAACTGTACCAATAATTAACACCCATAAGTATAGTTTTATCTGTATTTAGATTGAAATCATTATACGTTGAAATTGTTGCATTGAGTCCTTTTTGATCTTCTTGTGCTTCTTCTAAATTAAATTCTGATTTAGAATAATTTATATCTAAACTATTATTACTAGACCACCAAGATATTTTGTCAAAGGTGTAATTTTCAGAAATTCCAAAACGTTGTGTGTTTATAAAGTTTTCGTTTGTGAAGCGAATAATATTTGTAGTTGCATTGGGCAATGGTACTTGTGAAAACAGGTTATCTTCATAACTGTAATATAGCTTAGTAACAAAGTTTTTATAGGTATTTGTCAATTCAAAATTATCAACAAATGACGGTTGCAAAAATGCATTTCCTTCTATGGTTTGAAATGGATTGATGAAATAGATATTCGGATTCAATTCAAAAAAGCTAGGTCTTTCAATACGTTTGCTATAGTTAAATGAGAAGTTTACGTTTTCCGAAGCATTATAAGAAAGGTAGAGCGTAGGGAAAAGCTTTGTATAATCATTTTTGGTTGATAAATTTAAGTTATTCGATTTAGAATCTGTTTGCGTAGCTTCCAGCCTGAATCCAATTTGTGCACTCCATTTATCATTGAGTTTTTTATTCGCAGAAATATACAATGCCTGAATGTCTTCTATATATTCGAAATCATTTTCCGATAGCGGCAAACTTGTAACCGGACTGTTAACCAAACCACTATTAAAAAATAAAATATCGTTTACTGATTTTGAGTTTGTTATTTTTCCACCAAAACTTAAATCGATCCAACTTAAAGGATATTCAACATCTAATTTTGCAGATATATTTTGTACATCTTGCTTGTTTGTGTTTGTTCCTCGGTAAAATTGTTCTGAGAATGGATTTTGTATCGTTGAAACTCCGTTGTATGTTTTTATATCTGGATTATCATATGTAAAGTAATCCAAATTTAATGTGATCTTTCGTCCTAAAGTATCTAATGTTACTTCATTGTTATAGTTTATGGAATGAATTTCTGGAGCCAAATCTATAGTTCCAGCAGATTGAAGCGATCTTGTTATTTCGTTTGTATTAGTATCAAAAACGGCGGTAAACGGATTATCTCGTAGTGCTACAGGTGTTTTGTTGTATAAATATTGTCCGCCCATTGTCCAGTTTGACGTCAGTTGATAATTGATGTCTATTCTACCGTTTATTCGTTTAATGTTTGCTTTAAAAGGCGACGATGTGTACCAAACTCCATCAGGAAAAAAGGCATAATCATCTTGTTCTTGATAGTAAGGTCCGTCACTGTAGTTAAACGACGTTGCAATGCTAAATTTGTTTTTATTAAAGTTAAAACTTCCTCCAACGCCACCAGTTGCGTAACGACGTTGCGTGTATGATGATTTTAACTGCGCATTCCATGAGTCTTTTTTGGCTTGTTTTAAAGTTATGTTTACCAAACCACTATTTCCTGAAGCTTCATATTTTGCTGGCGGCGTTGTGATGACTTCTATGTTTTTGATATCTTCTGAAGCAATAGATTTTAGAAAATTGACTAAATCTTCATCTGATAGTTGTACAATTTTATCATTTATCATTACTTGAAGGTTGCTTTTTCCTATCATCGTAATGTTATCATTTTGCACACGGATTCCAGGTGTTACTCTTAAAACTTCCAAAGCATCACCTTCAGAGGCTTTTGACGAGTTTTCGACATTAAAAACTAACCGATCTATTTTGCGTTGAATTAATTTCTTTTTTGCCGTAATGAGCACTTCTTCTAATTCTTGAGAATTTACAATTTCTATAATTCCTAAATCAATTGGTTTTTCAGTTACTGTTATATTTTTGGTGTACAGTACTTGACCAACATACGTAACTTGCAATGTGTAGTTTCCTTGCTTTGAGCTTATTTTGAATACACCTTTTGCATCAGTTATAGCTCCTGTTATAGCGGATGATTGATTAGTTACTAGTATAACTTCTGCAAATTCTAACGGATTTTGAGTTTCTTTTTCTATTACAGTACCTGTAATTTCAGTTTGAGCACTTACTGTTAAACATGTAAGTACTATTAAAATGGTTATAATTTTATTCATTTAATGGTTTTCTTGAAGACTTATTTAATGAGTTTTTATATGATAAAATTTTCGAATTCTGTTTCCGAATCTTCTGATATATTATTTTGATTCACAACTTGTATATTTTCAATTAAGCGTGATTGCTCTTCTAAAATAGGATGTTCAAAGATTTTATTTACAGTTATTTTTATTGAAAATTCTTTTTGAATTTTATTTGTTAATTTAATAACACTTAAACTATGACCGCCCAAATCAAAGAAATTGTCTTTAATCCCAATTTGTGCTACACCTAATAGTTCGTGCCACACTAGAACTAGTTTTTTTTCTATTTCCGTAGTTGCTGGAATATAATCAACAGAAGATATTAAGTTTACATCCTCTAAATTGACCAATACTTTACGATCTATTTTTTTGTTTGGTGTTAACGGAAAAGCGTCTAGTTTTATAAATTGTGATGGAATCATGTAATACGGCAATACTTTTTTTAGTTGCACGCGCAAATCATTCACATTGATTTCGTTTTCACTTGTAAAATATGCCGTTAATATACTATCGTCAAAAGGATCTTTTTTAGCAACCACAATGGCTTTTGAAATGGTTTCAATCAAGTTCATTTTAGATTCAATATCGCCCAATTCAATTCGGTAACCTCTAATTTTAACTTGCGTATCATTTCTACCTAAAAATATAAGTTCATTATCAGTATTCCATTTTACAACATCACCTGTTTCATATATGAATCCATCCGAAAAAGGATTTTTTATAAACCGTTGTGCTGTTAATTCTTTTTGCTTAAAGTATCCTTTTGCCAAACCGTCGCCACCAATAAATAAATGCCCAATGGTTCCTTTTGGTTGTAATTGTAAAAATTCATCTACTACATAAATTGTAGTGTTTGCAATAGGTTTTCCAATATTAGTAGCCTGATCGGGTTTTTCAATCTTTTTTGTCGTGGACCAAATTGTAGTTTCTGTAGGTCCATACATATTCCATAGTTCTAAATTAGTGTCTAATAATTGAGCGGCTAACGATTCACTTAATACATCTCCGCCACATACTATTTTTAATTCCTTGTTACCTTTCCAATCCGCATTAAATAATTGTTGATAGAAACTTGGCGTTGCCTGAATTATAGTTGGTTTTACCGTTTCTAATTCGTGTATTATTTTTTCAGGTTCAACCAACGTTTCATTGCTAACAATATAAACGCTTGCGCCAGAAATTAAAGGAGCAAAAAATTCGAGAATAGAAATGTCAAAAGAATAGGTTGTGACAGCAAATAATGTATCTGTATTTTTTATTCCAGGTGTTTTACAAATGCTTATTAAAAAGTTTAACAATGATCGATGTCCAACCTCAACACCTTTCGGATTCCCTGTAGAACCTGATGTGTATATTATATACGCCGTATCATTTCCTGTCGGAACAGTATCAATAGTTTCGTCTAATTGACTGCTTTTTGCTAAAATTTCATCTACAGTTAGTGTCGATATCGTATCCGTAGTTATTTCTGATAGTTCTTCGGAACAGATTAAGACTTTTATTCCACTGTGATTGATTATATATTTTAACCGATCTACAGGAAATGTTGGATCTAAAGGAATGTATGATTTACCAGATTTTAGTATTCCTAATAAAAGTGCAATTGTTGTTACAGAACGATCTAACAGAACTCCTAACGCATCTTTTTTGTGATTAAATTTTAGAGTTAAGTATGTTGCAATTTGAGTTGAAAGTGTATCTAATTCTTGATATGAATATTGCTTTGTTTCATCAATAACGGCAACTGCATTTGGTTTGTTTGTTACCTGTTTTTTAAAATAGTCTACAAAGGTATTTTCTTTAGCATATTCTTGTTCGGTATCATTCAATTCATGAAGTAGTTGCGTTTCTTCTTTTAACGTTAAAAAAGGAAGTTTGTAGAGCAACTCATTGGGTTTATGACTACAACTTTCAATTCCTATACACAAATGCGTTTGTAAATCGTCAATAAAAGTAGCTTCAAAAATATCCGAGTTGTACAACAATTTAATTTCCAATTCGTCATTTTTTTCTTCAAAGATAAATTCTAAATCAAATTTACTCATTGCATCATCAGTACTCACATATTCATGCACTTGCAATCCTTCTATCGTGTTTGAAGTTGTTGTACTATTGTCTGTGTTTTGTAATGTAACCATCACATCAAATAGCGGATTTCGGCTTAAATCGCGTTGCAAAGGCAGGTCACTCACCAATTTATCAAAAGGATATAATTGATGTTCATAAGCCGCTAACGTCGTTTCTTTTACTTTTTCTAGTAAGGTTTCAAAACTGTCATCTGCTTTAAATTTTGTCCGTAAGGCAAGCGTATTTATGTATATTCCTATTTGATTTTGTAATAAAGCATGTTCTCTTCCTGCAATTGGTGTTCCGATTATAAGATCGTTTTGATTGCTGTATTTGTATATTAGAAATTTCACAATTGCCACCAATCCCATGAATAGCGTGCTATTGTTTGATTGACATACCGAGCTAAATTTCTTTAGCATGTTTTTAGGTAATTTTTGAGTAACAATTTTACCGTTATAGGTTTTGTACGCTTGTCTTTTTTTGTTGGAAGGCAATGCTACTACTGGAATTTCTCCTTGAAATTGAAGTTCCCAATATTTTTTTGATTCCTTCGCTTTTTCTAGTATCAATTGATTTTGTTCCCAAGCGGCGTATTCTTTATATTGAATTGGTAATGGTTGTAAAGGCGATTCTTTTTTGTGTAAGAATGCATTATAGAGCGAGAATAATTCATTTGTAATAATTCCTAAAGACCAGCCATCACTGATGATATGATGAATTACAAAAATTAAAACTGTTTCTTCAGCTCTTGTTTTTATGAGTTTCGCTCTTAACAGATTTTCGTTAGCTAAATCAAAATTGTAGTTACTTTCAACTTCAATAATTTTCTTTAGTTCACTTTCAGTTGCATTTAAAAACCTAGTGTCTTCATATATAAGTTTAAAATTATTTTCTTCCTCAGATTTTATTATTTGCCGTATTTCTCCAGTTATAGCATCTTGTTTAAATCGAGTTCGTAACGCTTCATGACGCTCTATCAGCGCTTGAAATGCTTTTTTCATTAGTTGAACATCTGTGTGTCCATCAAGTATAAAAACGCCAGGCATATTGTATGCAACATTTCCACCTTCAAACTGACTTAACATCCATATTCTACGCTGTGAAGATGATACTATATAACTATCTTGCTTTCCTAATTTTGGAATATCTTCGTATGCAGATTTGACACTTTTTTCTATTAGTTTTGATTGATTTTTGATGCTACTTTCAATAAACAGATCATTAAAACGAATTGTTGTATTGAATTTTTTATTTACAAGATTTCGAAGTTTTGTAATTTTTAAACTGTGACCACCTAATTCGAAAAAATTATCTGTAACTCCAATTTTTTCAATACCAAGAACTTCTTCCCATATTGCAACCAACGCTATTTCTATATCATTTTTCGGAGCTATATATACATTTCGTATGCTATCTTCTCCAGAAATATTTGGCAATGCTTTTCTGTTAATTTTACCATTAGGAGTTAGCTCGAAACTGTCTAATTGCATGTAAAAATCAGGAATCATGTAGTTCGGAAGTTTCTTTTGCAGAAAGTCCTTTACACTCGATTTATTGATGTGAATGCTAGAAATATAGTAAGCGATTAATACTTTTTCTTCATTGATTTCTTTTACAGCAACCACCACATTTTCTATTTCTTCGGCGTACTGTTTTAGTACAGTTTCTATTTCACCTAATTCAATTCTGTATCCGCGTAGTTTGACTTGCTGATCAATTCGTCCTAAAAATTCAATAGTTCCATCAGGCAACCATCTCGCTAAATCCCCAGATTTATACATTTTATTGTTTTCAATAAAAGGATGATTGATAAATTTCTCTTTTGTGATTTCTTCTTTATTTAAATATCCTGAAGCTAAACCCAAACCTGATATGCACAATTCACCTGCTACGCCAATTGGTTGCAACTTATTTTCATCATTTAAAATTATGATATTTCTGTTTGCAATCGGTTTTCCAATAGGAATTGTTTTTG
This sequence comes from Kordia sp., assembly GCF_965283645.1. Lineage (GTDB taxonomy): Bacteria > Bacteroidota > Bacteroidia > Flavobacteriales > Flavobacteriaceae > Kordia. The sequence continues at coordinate 4,773,473 of NZ_CBDIPG010000001.1, forward strand.
TTTGAGATTCAACTTTGTAATACGTTGCACAAACGGTACTTTCTGTTGGTCCATACGTATTGTAAACTTCAAATTTGTGGTGTAAATTATTGATGTATTCAAAATTCAGCGTGTCGCCTCCGCTAATTAATGTTCGAAAATTGAGCGATTGATAATGAGCTACGTTTTGATTTAGAAACGCTAACGCATACGGATTTGTACTTAAAATTGATATTTTATGTTCTTCACACTTCTTAAATAATTGATCAAAATCGTTGTTTTCTTTTATAACAACCAATTTTCCTCCACTCAGTAATATTGGGAAAATTTCTTCAATTGATGTGTCAAAAGATATACTTGCTTGTTGCAGTAAACTATCAGCATTTGTAAGATTGAAATAGTTTTTGAAAGTCAAAGAATAATCTGAAAGATTACGATGTTTTATTAATACACCTTTAGGATTTCCAGTAGTTCCAGAAGTGTATATGATGTATGCTAACTGATTTTGATTGGTTATCCTTTGTAGGTTTTCAACATCATTTTTATGCTTAAATAGCTTGAAACTTTCCAACTCTTTTTCATCGATAACGAGTTTGCAATCACAATCATTTTCAATGTAATTGATGCGCTCTTGCGGATATGAAATATCTATAGGTACGTACGCGGCTCTTGATTTTAATATTCCAAAGATTGCGATTAATACTTGTTCGCTTCTCTCTAATTTTATTCCTATTAAATCATTGGATTGAATGTCATATTTTTGAATAAGATATTGCGCTAACAGAGTTGCTTCTTTGTTAAATTCTGTATAGGTTAGCTTCTTGTTTTTAAACACCAATGCTATATGATCAGGTGTTTTTGCTACCTGTTCTTCAAATAAATCAATGACCGTTTTATCTTTTGAATAAGCTACTTTTGTATCATTAAAATCTTCTAGTATTTGTTTCTTTTCTTCTTCAATAATATATGTTAATGACGCTATGGAATTTTCCGAATTATCAATGGCTTTGCTCAGTACGTTTTCAAAATGCGTGAACATTCGTTCGATCAAGAATTCGTCATAAATATCAGTATCGTATTCAATACTTAAGACTAAACCTTCTTTTTCTATAAACGTAAAACTTAGATCGAATTGAGACGTATTTCGATTCACTTCATAATCTTCAACCTGTATTCCTGAAAGATTGTGCTCTGTTTTTATGGTGTGAAGTTGTGCTTGATTTTGCAAAACAACCATTACATCAAATAATGGCGAACGCGACGTATCTCTTTGTAAATTTAGCTTGTTCACTAATTCATCAAAAGGATAGTTTTGATGTTCGTAAGCAGCTAATAAAGTTTGTTTTTGACGTTCTAATACATCTAAAAAGCGATAGGAACCTTCTACATTTGTTCGAATGGCTAAGGTGTTTAAATACAATCCTAGTTGTCCTTCTAAATCTGGATGTTCTCTTCCTGCTATTGGAGTTCCTATTATGATATCGTTTTGGTTTGTATAACGATATAATAGTGTATTGATTCCAGCCATAATGGTCATAAACAAAGTAACATCTTTTGATTTTGAAAAGGTTGTTAACTTCTTTAAAAAAGATGTTGAAAAATGATGAGTTAGTGTATGTCCGTTATATGTTTTTACTTTTGGTCTGCTTTTGAAACTTGGGATATCTATAATTGGAAGTTCTCCTTGAAATTGAGAGCGCCAATAGGTTGCAGCAACTTTGTATTGTTCTTTTGTTAATGCTGACTGTAACCAAACAGCATAATCTTTGTATTGAATTTCTAATTTTGGAACAATGTATTCTTTATTTTGAACTAAATTATTATAGGTTGAAATGACTTCAGATATTACTAATTCCATTGACCAACCATCACCAATAATGTGATGCATGGTTAGTGAGAATATATGTTCTTTTTTTTGAGTTTTAAAAAGTACAGCTCTTACTAATAATTCATTTGCTAAATCAAAAGCTTTGGCATGTTCTTCTTGTAAAACGTGCTCAATGTCTTTCTTTGTTTGATGAGTTATATCTTTTTCTAAAAGATTGAACTCAAAAAGATCTTCTTGTGTTATGTATTGATGAACTTCTCCTAATTCGTTGATTTTGAAATTCGTTCTTAGTATTTCATGACGCTTTATTAAGATTTTAAAAGCTTCTTCAAATTTTAGAATGTCTAAATCGCCTTTTAATGTAACTGCTCCAGGCATATTATAGGCTAAATTTCCACCTTCTAATTGGTTTAAAATCCAGATTCTATGCTGCGATGTTGTTAATGGATAACATGATTTGGTTGCTGTTTTCGGAATTGGATGGTAACTACTATTGGATAGTTTTTTACTTAATTCTTCTATTGTCGGACTTTCAAAGAACGACTTATATGTAATGCTCTTGTTTAGTTGTTTGTAAACGCTGTTAATTATTTGACCAACTAGCAAACTATGTCCGCCAAGTTCAAAGAAGTTATCAGTAATTCCTATTCTTTCGATACCTAATACTTTTTGCCATATGGCAACTAATTGTTTTTCTACTTCCGTACGAGGTGATGTGTATTCTTTTTGAACAAGAGCTTCTGAGTTAATTTTTGGAAGTCCTTTTCTGTCTACCTTACCATTAGTTGTTAGCGGAATAGTATTTAATGCCATATAGTAACTTGGAACCATATACGACGGTAGTTTGCTTTGCAGAAAATCTCTTAACGCTGATTTTTCTATGTCTGACTTAGAAACGTAATATGCAACCAGTTCTTTTTCTTGTTCCGTTTGACTTACATTTAATACAACTTGTTGAATTGCATCCGAAAACTGAATAATTGTGTTTTCTATTTCTTCTAATTCTATTCGAAAACCGCGTATTTTAACTTGTGTATCTTTTCGTCCTAAAAACGCTATGTTTCCATCTGGCAGCCATTTGGCCAAATCTCCTGTGTCATACATGCGTTCTCCTTTTATAAAAGGATTTTCTATGAAGCGTTCTGCCGTTAAGTCTGGATTGTTTAGATAACCTCTTGCAACACCAGCTCCTGATACATATAATTTACCCGGAACACCTATTGCCGTTGGCGCTAAATTAGCATCTAAGATATAGGTGTATGAATTTGAAATTGGCTTTCCTATAGGTATTGAAGTATATTTTTTGTTCTCAATAGCATAGGTTGTTGATAAGGTTGTATTTTCAGTTGGACCATATCCATTAAATAATTTAATTTTCGAACATTCTTTGTATAACCTTACAACATGAATTGGAGAAACAACATCTCCTCCAACTAATAATTGATGTATTGCATCAAAAACACGTAAATCTTGATCGACAACTTGACTAAACCAAGAAGATGTCATGAATAAACTATTAACAGCTAAGTTATTAATGAGTTCTTTGAGTTTGTCTGTATTTAATAAGTTCTCTTTAGAAGCAATTATCAATTTTGAGCCATTTAGTAGCGTTCCAAAATATTCAATAATTGTTGCATCAAAAGAAGTTGAACCTGTACTTAGTAACGTATTATCTGAATTTAAAGGAAAATACAAACACGGCTTTACTAATCGAATAACATTTCCATGTTCTACCATAACTCCTTTGGAATTTCCCGTTGTTCCAGAAGTGTACATTATATACGCTAAATGGTTAGACTTAGTAATCTTTTTTAGGTTTTGATTACTGTACGTATCTTTATTTGTAGCAAAGCTTTTTAGTTTTTCCTCATCTATAACTACTTTACAAGCACTATGTTTTTCAATATAGTTTATACGTTCTTTCGGATAATTTATATCTATCGGAACATATGCTGCACCAGATTTTAGAATTCCTAAAATAGCGACTATTAGTTGCTCGCTTCTCTCTAATTTTATCCCAATTAAATCATCTGGTTGAATGGTATAGGTTTCTCTTAAATTATGTGCTAACTGATTTACTTGCTCATTAAGTTCAGTATACGTTAGTTGTTTATCTTCAAATACTAAGGCAATAGAAGTTGGAGTTTTTTCTACTTGTTCTTCAAATAAATCAATTATGGTTTTATCCTTTGGATATTCAACCTTAGTGTCATTAAATGAGTATAAAACTTCTTCTTTTTCCTGTTCAGATATAATAGGAAGTTTGTCGACTGTTGCATTTATGTAATTTTCAAGATTGCACAGCCAATTCTTTACATTACCTAAAAAATGATTCGCAACATATTCTATTGTAAAATTATTGTCATAAGAAATAGAAATGGTAAGTCCGTCTTCTTTTTTATTAATCGTTAAGTAGAAAGGAAAATCACTTTTTTCATTCTGAGGCTTCTCATTGTAAGAAAAACCAAAAGAAGTATACCTGCTAAACGAATTGTCTTGTAGTACACTAGTGTCGAAGCTTGAATATTTAAAGACTTCTTGTACTTCTTGTTTAACTTTAGTAAGACTTTCTTTTAGTGTAGTAGCATTAAGAGATTGGAATTTGTATAGTAATACTTGTTTTTTCTCCGCGACTCCCGATGAAGCTATAAATTGTTGCGATTCGAAATAACGATTCAATAGCATGCTATACAATGTGAGAAGTACTGTAAACTCTGCCGCTTTATTGTTAGAAGTGAGTTTGTTAAAATAAGATAGTTCCTCTTTTTTTATGCTAAGTTCTTCGGTTTCAAACAGTGTTAATGAACTATCGTTAATGATAGGACATAACTTTAGCTTATTGATCCAGTAGTTGTCTATTAATTTATTTTCTAAACTTCTATTCAAAATATATTAAATTTTTTGAGCTGTATTTACTTCTTCAAAGTACCATGAAGGAATACTTGTCGTACAATTTCGTTGCAATGAGTTTGTGTTTGTAATACCTTAAGTGTTTTTTTCAAAAACGAATGTAAGCACAGGTTCTGTTAACAGAAGTTGCTTTTTAAATTCTAAAAAAAGAATTAATCGTAACAAAAAGATAAGAAGGAAATAAAGATTTTAAAACAGTTTTTTTGATCATTTACTGCTGTGTTTTTTCTACTTAAAGTAAAAAAGATTTCTATGGAAATTTAGTGTAAAGATTTATATTTTTTCTCTCAACGAGATTTTAAAAGCAATACATATAAATCAATGAAAGGACTCAAAATCAGTATTATAAATTTTAAGTTTAGACAAAAGCTACGCTGTCCTCACTTACATGAAGTTGTTGCTTGCTGTTATCTGAAATAGGGGGAATTGGTAATTTTTTACTTCTAATTTTTCAAGAGTTAAATATCTTAATATTGTTTTTTATAAACAAATTTTATAGTGATAAAATATTAGGGAGTTATACAATCATGCAGAAACCATAATTACAACCGCGCATGTGGTGCCTGTATAGATAAATCATGTTCTCTTGAGTACGAAACGAAAAATAAACTAAAACAATAAGGCAAACTATTTATTTCAGCTTGCTTTCTATTTATTTGTGATCATGGCAGGATTATTTCATGATCCTAAAAACGCTCCGCGTTGAGAATCAAAAAACAATATTTTACTTCGTTGCAAAAAAAGAAGCGAGCTTCATTTTTGAAACTCGCTTCATATTGAATCTTTTTTGATTCATTTGTGACCGCGAGCTTTCAAAGTTCGAACTTTTTGATTGAGGATTTAAAGGCTATTAACGTGTTTGTAAAAGAACACATCACTTTATTAATTGTCGTTTAAAATCATCTAAGTTTTTCTTTCAATGCTTCCACAACTACGGCTGTTAATGCAGGATCATAAAAGTCATTATATGCAGCAACCAATGCACCTTGATTATCTTTTTTGATATTATTATTCATTATCCAAGGATAAGTAAGCATATCAGTAGCAGGTTTTGTAGCAAATAAAGGCGAAGTAGCTTGGAAATTTCCTGTTCCGATTCTTGCCATTCCGCCTTTTGTTGCGGTTGCGGTTAATTGCAATGACATTTCTATTAGGTCCTTTCCGCTCCAAGAATCTTTGTTAAGATCTTTTATTGCATTTATTACGTTTTTAGAGTTTGATGATTGATACTGTTTATCACTATAAGAGCCTTTAACTTTAATTCCTTTTCCAGCACCTAAAATTTTATTATTTCCAATAACTATTAATCTTTCTTGAGTATTGATTAATTCTTCTACTGATTTTTTTAAAGAAGATTTATCTCCAACTTTTAAAGAAGAGTCGTGTTGTTTAATTACATCAGCCATGATTTTATCCAACTCCTTTTTTGTAGCAAGTTCTATTGCATCTGCTATGCCGTTAGACACAGCATTAATAACTACAATTTCTTTAGGATTTTTATCTAAAAAATTAACAATTTGAGATAATGTGGAATGATATGTTTCTCCAGGAACAATTCCATGTATATGCCTTACCTCATTTTTATACTTTTGAAATATTAATTCTAAAGCGGCAGCACCTCCAATACCAACCATTCCAAATAATAGTTTTAAATACCATGGAAGACCATCTGCATACAACCTAAGAGCCCAACCATCGGTTAACTTTCCTGGTCTAAAATCAAAGATTCTTGAACCTAAAGCTAATTGATTTCCTATGGAATCTTTTTGTGTATTGGCGAAAGCCGCAAAATAATGATTTGGCTGAGAGAGATACATTCCTGAGTCATGTGAACCAGGTAATATCATGTCTGATAGTTTTAAATTTTTATACTTATCAGTGCCAATATCATTAAATAATTTTTCCATCCATCTACTCTGATTTTCTGAAATCGTTCCATAAAATTGGTGAGCGTTGGTAAGCCCTGCCATTGTTCCTGAATCTGAATAATATAAACCAAAAGATGCGCAAAAATCACTGTGAATTATTGAAGGAATAGCTAAATTGTTGATATCTTCATCATTAATATTCCCTGTCATTCCCGACACTTGTATTGATCTTTCATAGACACGCTTACTTCCTTTGTAAAACTCTAAACTTAATCGATCATTCTCACCTACAACATACCCAGGCATTTCATAATGATCTTTATTGTATTTATAGTTCGTTCGATATGGATATTTGTGATGTTCATCAGATTTATAACTATGATATACTGTTTTTACTCCTTGGGTACTAAATCCTTTCGTGGAAAAAGTATACAAATCGACTCTTTTTGATGGCATAATAACTTACATTTAAAAATGGTTCCTACTCTATTTTAGGCTTTTCGAATTCCGCCTTTTGTCTGATACAAATATCAAGAGAAGCAACAAACCTATCTATAGGGCTTTTACCGTATTTAAAATACTAGGGAATTCCCGATGCCACTTTTTTGCTAAAGAATAACATGTCAATCAAAAAACATAAAAGCCTTTTTATCAAATCATTAAACACAAAAAAAAGGAAGTTATCTTATATGAAGACAACTTCCTTTTTGTAATTGTAAAAATTAATATGAAACCTTAATTAATCTAAAAGTATTAGAGTGTTTGGATCAACTAGATTGTTTTGAATGGCGTAAATGATAAGTCCAACTGAGTTTTTAACTCCAGTTTTTATAAGTAGATTGCTTTTGTGCATTTCTACTGTTTTTGGTGAGATAAATAATTTTTCAGCAATTTCTTTCGTCGTCAATTGTTGACACACTAATTGCAATACTTCTAATTCTCGTTCAGACAAACTATCTTTTGAATCAAGATAAATTTTAGGGCTTTTGGGAGATACTTGTTCGCGTAGACTTACTATTTGTTCTTCTGAAAAATAGTGTCCATGTTGTTGTACTTTGTAGATAACTTCAATTAATTCTTCAGGATCTATTTCTTTTGGTAAAAAGGCATCACAACCTAATTTCAACATTTGCCCCATATAATACGGATCATAATGACTGGACATGACGATAACTTTTGGTTTTTCTGATCTTTTAGAAAGTGCTTCCAAAACATCTAGTCCGCTGCCATTGTTCATGCGTAAATCAAGAAGAATGACTTCTGGCATTGTTACATGATTATTTAGTTTTTCTAAAAAACTATTTCCGCTATTGACAGTATACAGTGTTTTAATAGTACTGTTTCGTTCAAAAAAATCTACTAATAAATTTGCTACCATCGTGTCATCATCAATGATTGCAATATTGATTGTAAGTGTATTATCTTTCATCTACTAAGTTTTGTTTACTGGCATTTTTAATAAAAAACACGTTCTGATATTTGGAATACTTTTAAATTTATAACTTCCATTTAATAACTGCGTACGTGCTGTAATGTTTTTAAACCCTAATCCTTTCGAATTAGAATCTTCAAATCCAACACCATTATCTTCAATTTTTAACGCAATGTATTCTTTAGTAATTCGCAATAGAAATATAATCTGATTTGCCTCCGCATGTTTTAAAATGTTTGTGGTGACTTCTTGCACAATTCTCAATAATTGAAGCTTTGTATTAGCATCTATTTCATCTTTACTAAGAACTACTTTATGTGTTTTAATTGTACTATCTGATCCCAAGCCATTAATTACTTTATGAAGTAATTCTTGCAGTGAAGTTTCCTCTATAAATGGCGGCATTAGATCATGTGAAATAAGTCGCACCGTTTTTATACATTCTTTCAGTTTTGTGTTTATAGCTTTCTCATCATCTTTTTTTGAAAGCCTGATGACATTTAACTGTGAAACCAATCCGTCATGTATATCTTGAGCAATTCTATTTCTTTCTTTTTCTTGTGTAAGAATGGTTGTCTTTAATAATTCTTTTTGGTACTCTAATTTATTCTCATTAAGTCTTTGTTCTTTTTTGAGTATATTTTTATAGAACAATCGTATGAGTATAATAATAAAAAATACCAAGCCCATTACGAACAGTATCACAAACCACATCCAAAACTCGGTACCTTCTATTTCTTGCCTAACTTGCATCCAAAGTAAATTAATGAAATATAAAATAATTGAATCAAAAAGAATCTAAACAGCCCAATACGCACATCACTAAGTATATTGTTATCCAAGAGAAATTTTAGCATGACGAATAGAATGATTTCCAACGAAAAGAATAGGAAAATAATAGCATGTAAAATAAATTCTTTAAAATTATACGGTATCGTCTGTTTCATTAATCTAACAAAATAAAATATTGGATATAGAAGTACTAATAGTTCTATGATTGCTGTATAATGAAGTACAAAGTTTGGATTTTCATCATGAATATATACAATTCCTATAAGCATTGTTATTAATACAATACTCATCATAATCTTGTATGATTTTTTATTTAAAAATGATAAAGATAATCCATCATATATACTGTGAATTAAAAGTAAATACAGAGGTCCAGAGAAATAAAAAGTCCACAAATGATCACTATTACTTTTTTGTGTCAACACAAAGGAAAACACTTCTAAGGCTAATAACCCAATTACTCCGAATAGTATTCCTTTGTAATTTTTATTATATACCAACAACAGCGTTCCTATTGATAATATAACTAAGGGAGTAATTTTAATAATTTGAATTAACGTTTCGGTTGTCATTAATAGTCAGGTAACAGCGAATATTTTTCTTTATTATATGATTTATGATCTGTGCATAAACATGAACGATCTGCAAAATACTCTTTTGTATTGTCTGAGTCAGTTATGTTTGTGACAATTATATCAATCATATAATCAGACATTTTTGATACTGCATAGTGTAAACCATTTTCATCTTTTGCTTCTCGATCTTTAATACGTTTTAAGCCAAAAAAATGATGTGCATAGTCTGACTTTGTCGTTTTACCATTTTCTTCAGGTTCAAAAATCCCAACTAAATCTTCAAATGGGTTTGCAATCATTGGAAAATAGATTCTTTCATTGCTACGCAAACCTTTATACTTAATAGATAACCAATTGTGTGAGAACATTTTCCAACGGAAACTTCTGTTCAATGCTTCTACTAATGGAAGCAAATAATCTTGGTTAGCATTTGGTGCTACTTCTAAGTTTTGATAACATTTTAATACTTCTCTAGATTCTAATTCTCCTATATGATTAGAGAGTTCTTTTTCAAAGACAAAATCATGCGCGCTTTCTTTATCTGATACGTCATCAATAACTAAAATTTTAAATTTCCCGTCTTCAATTCCAAAATAATAATGTACATAATTTGGATTTTTTGCTTTCATTTTTTCATATTCTTTCCGATCAATATGAAATGAAAAACCTGAATTTAAATGGTTTGAAATTTCTAATACATTCCTTGTGTCTAATAGATTTTGCCAGTTTTGAGTGTAGTTAAGATACGTTTTATTCATTTTTATGTGTAAAATTAATAAGTATCTAAATTTACTTTTTTTAAATTAAAAAGCCCTGCTAAATAGCAGGGCTTTTCTATAGAAAGAAATTTCTGTAGTGACCGCGAACATTCAAAGTTCGAACTTTTTGGTAGAGGATTTACGGAAGATTAATTTGTTTTTTGAAAGATGTAATTTTTTATAATACAGAAAATATCATTAGATTGTAAGATAACTTTTAAATAATTTGAAAAAGCATGAAAAATAGATTTATAATTCTCTTATCATTGTTACTCATTTCTTTATTCTGTCATGCACAAAAGGTTAAATTGAAAAGAGGAACAATTTTTATCGAAGGAACAGAAACCTTAAGTTATGAGAAAAAATCTCACAAGACCGAGTATGTGATATATAAACTAAACACAAAAGAAGAAATAATCAATGTTGTAAGTAATATTAGAGAAGGATACAAGAAAATATATTTTGTTGAATCAAAGAAAAGTTTAGAAACAAGACTAACTTATTGGAATAGATCATTTATAAAATGGCTCATAGAACAAAATGTTTTAAATCTAAATGGTACAATAAATGATGAAAAGGTAGACTCATTTATTGCAAAATATGATGAAAGAATAACCCAGAGAAATTGACATTATTATTTAAACATAGACTTTTGATTATATCAATGTGTCATCCTAAAATACATTGATAATTTCTAAATAAAAAATCCTCAAGCGTTGCATTGCATTTTTGTTTTCTTTAAATTTTTGAAGTGTTCCTTCTATTTTTCCGAAAACAAAAAATCCACACTTTCGTGCGGATTTCCTGCTTGATGTGACCGCGAACATTCAAAGTTCGAACTTTTTGATGGAGGATTTGAAAAGGATTGGGTTGTTTATTAAAGAACATTCTATGTTATTGAATGTTTCTTAGAAATATAATTTCTCATTTACGGTTTTCCGTATAATTTATTTAAATCTCTCTTGTATTTTAGATTAAATCTTTTTTATAAGTATTAGGAACAGAAAAATTTCTGTTCCTAATACTTCTTGACTAATTTAAAAAACAAAAAAATAATGTCATTGAAAATATCCTCAGACCGAAAAATTGAAATTTATGTTGAGGCCAAAAGGAGAATGAAGTTATGGCTTACTCATTCGAATTTTGATGAGATGACTGTAAAGGGAAGTAAAATGAGGTTTGATATGGCTTTAGGCCTGTTTGGAGGTTATCCATTGGAAGAACCCGAATGGATGAAAGACAAATCATTTACAGACTTTATTACCGAAGCAGAGTTTGAATCATCAGAATACGAGGGAATTATAGATCAACTATTTAAAGAAGCAGAAAAAAATAACTAGATACAATATTGTTGCAAAGAACCTAACTTATAAATACTTAATAATCAAAGTTCTGCATAGAACTATCTTCTCAGGTATAAAAAATAATATGAATTCCTGTTAAGCATAATCTTTTATTAAAAATGAAAACACAGACAATGACTGATTGGAAAATAAAACTTAATGAAGTGGGCTTTGTTCACTTACCAAGTCAGACCGAATTTGAGTTAAGTCAAATTTTGAAACAATTAGGAAATGTAATTAACGAAACAGATGTTATTGCCAATTCCGAGAGTAAAAGTTTGGTAACGTCTGATAAGTTTTTAGATTTTCATACAGACAATCATTTAGCCAAATACATAATTTGGTATTGTCATAAGCCAGCCCAAGAAGGTGGATATTCAATTCTTTGTGATGGAGAACAAGTTTATAACTTGTTGAATGAAGATGAAAAAGCTCAACTCACAAAGATTCACGTTTACGAACATAAAATGTTCCCTGAAAACCGAAATTCTAATCCAATAGTTAGAAAGATTGACGGAAACAGAAGATTTTATTATTCATTTTGGTTGGCACGAGAAAAATATAGACAACTTCCTGTCTTTAAAAAATGGCGAGAACTAATTCAAAATTCTAATTACACAAAACTACGACTTGAAAAATCTGATATTCTGATAGTTGATAATCATAGAATTTTTCACGGAAGAACTGAAATAAAAGGCGAACGATTTCTTAAACGATATTGGCTAAATCCAGACTTTAAAGCAACAAGAACTTTTTACAATCAAAATTCATAAATTATGCAAAATCCAGTTATTCACACAGCTACTGAACTAATTCTCCCAGACCCAATTAGTCCCGAAAGAATTTCATTTCTAATTAATGCCAAAAGTATTACCCCTGAAGTGGCTGAAATAGATTTGGAACTTCTAAAACAAAAATTACAAGACCCAGAAGAAGGAATGGGATGGACTGCTGAACAAGTTGATAGTGCCGAAATTGAATATAAACGATACTTGAACCTTTGTATGAAATACGGTAAAGGAATTGTTCCTAATAAAATAATGGATCAAACTTGGCACTATCATATTTTAGATACAAGAGCTTATCATAAAGATTGTGATAAATTGTTTGGTGGATATATGCATCATTACCCTTATTTTGGAATGCGTGGAGAACAAGACGCAGAAGATTTGAAAAACTCTTTTGAGAATACTAAAGATTTATACTTGAAATTGTTTGATGAAGAAATGGCGAGAGACGAACACAATAAGTGTTGGCACGATTGTGAAAATAGATGTTGGAATGCTTGCCCGTCTGATAAATAGGAATGGCAAAAGAGCAATATTCTATCTCCATTAATCGATTTTATGTATTACTCAAAGAATTTAAAAAAAATAGAATACTACAAAACCTAACTATATACAATTTTTAGTATGTTATGGGAAAGTTAGCTTGCTGATAGAAGAAAATCATGACTTTGTAAAACCTGCACAGTTTAGTGGGTATTGCCATAAAAGTAATAAACAACTTTATTAGTAAATATCTAACTCTTAAATATTTTAAATATCATATCATTACACAAAAATATCCGCTCGGGTATAAAACAAAAAAACCTGTAATCTTTTAAATTACAGGTTTTTACAATTTTTGTGACCCCGAACTTTCAAAGTTCGAACTTTTTGGTTGGGGATTTGAGAGAAATAAGCCAATTTGTAGAAGAACATATTGCATTATTAAATGCTTCATGATTTTGATTTCAATCAGAATTAATTTAGCTTTAGAAGTCAAATTTTTGAAGTAAGAAATAAGGTTTAGTTACAATAAAAATAACAGCAATTTAATGGCAAAAAGAGACCCAAGACAGACAGCAATCAATAAGAGAAACAAGGAAATGTCTTTAAAATTAAAAACTCTTTTACCTGCTGTCTTAAACTCAACTGGAATAAAAACAGTTCAATCCTTACACGGACTCATAGGACATAAAAATGAATATTTCATCGATGTTAAAAATGAAATAATCAATTCGGAAGAAGAATATGTTACCAAGTGGTTGAGTGGATTAAAGAAATCTGTTAGCGAAATTCCTAAACATTTTAGAACAACCGAAAACTCTAAATATTACATATTCAAATCAATTCAATTCAACAAGGATTTTAGAGATTATTTATACTTGTTCCTACAAAGAACTTTCTTGAGGAATATCAATGCCTATACAAAAGCTAGACCTAAAATCGAAGAATCTGAAATTTGGATTGGTCAAAATAATGCTAATTATGGAATTTTAATAACTCCACGATTTAACGGAGACAATTGGGAGAATGATAAAAGTGAAATCAGGCATTTTAATAAAAAATATTGGAGTATTGGTCATATTTTAGAGACTGGATTGTTAGTTCCTTTTAGTGAAAGTAAATTTGAATTTAAAACAATAGAAGAATATCTTAATTTCTTTAAAAATGTGATTGTTAGAAATTCTGGCTCTAATTATGAAATTAAAATTGCAGAGAAATATTCCGAATTTGTATTAAATCATTCTTCTCCAAATGAAATTCCTTTATTGATTCCTGAATATCGTTATGAAGGATTAACAAAAAAACACGTACATAGGTTAGACTTCACTATTATCCAAAGTACAGATCTAAATAAAATTGGCTTTGAATTATCACCTTGGTCAACACACGGAAATTTAACGGGAGTTAAGAAGAAAACTCAAAAAGCAGTCAACAAAGAAGCAAGTGGAAATTTTGAAAAAGAAATCTCTAAATTGAGAAAATATTTTAAAAAGTATAATATCTATTCTTTGATATACTCGGATGAAAGTCTTAAAGATTTAGATTCCATTTTTGAGGATATGAAATCCTACTTAGAACCAAATACATCAGACAGACAATTAAAGCTTCATATTTATGATGAAATAATGAGTAGTAACTTATAAAAATACAGTACTAGAACGAAAACTGTGTAAGTTTTAAATTTATACAAATATGAAGAAAGAAGATTTATCTAATGACGAGTTTTTAAAGCAGTTTAAGACTGGCGAAGAACTAACTGACTGTTTGAAATAAAATATGATAACTCGGCTCTATGTTAATACGAAAAGTTAGTATCTTTTTACACGTTACTTTTCATGCACAAGACGCTTAATCACAAATTTTATAGATTCTATTTTCCTTTTTGATTGCTTTCAAATATGTTAGTTAAGTCAAAACTCTTTGAGAGATTCAATGTAATGATTGGGTCTTGTCTAAAACCCCAATAACGTCTTATATCTCCACTTAGTTTTATTCCGAACTTTTTCTCCATTAGGGAAAACTGAATAGAACTAAAAGTTTTACTACCATCATTTCCTCTTATAGGAAATCCTGAATGACCTAGACCAAAAGTAGGATTGAGCAATACTTGAATATGCTTATTATTATACAGCATCGGAAATCCAATACCAATATAACTACTAAAGTATTTTCTGGTTTTGGTTCCTGTTCTATTACTTGCTATTTCTCTTTGTAGCGTTAGATTATTAGCTAAAGAATCTAGCGATACTTAGGCAGTTTCTAGTGGAAATATAAGTTTATCTTCATACGTATATTTTTCTTTACGCTGTATTAGTTCAAAATTTAACGATGCAAATATCTCAAAGCTTGAATCTTTTTCTTTGTGCTTTTTTATAGTAAAAAGAATACCCGCATAGAATCCTAAGTTTTCATAAGAAACTGTTGGAGTGCTAGAAACTTGAAGTGTAACAATTGTCAAAGAATCATTCGTTATTGAATTTTCTTGTATTTCTACAAGAAGTAAATCTCTTTCTTGTTCTTCTAGTGTTGAAACACTATTATTTTTATAGATTCTGCCTCTTAATCCCCATTTTTTCCAAACTAAATTAGGAAGAAACACATCTATTTCGGAATAAAAACTATTCGCTTCAAACCTGTCTTTTAAATCAAAGTTTGTTCCTATATGCAAATTGTATTTTCTTTCTTTTATTTTTTGATAAGCGTTTTCATCTTTAGTATCAGTAACAAAAACATCATGTGTCATTTGAGTTAAACTAATACTTTTGTCTGCTTTAGCTAAAGCAAATTTGAAATTCAACACATCATTATTTTTAATTGAATCTTTGTTTATAGGAAATCGAACTTCTATATTTCTTTCATTGGAATTAATGACGAGTTCCTTAGATACTCTTTTGATCATTATTTTCTTTGAATCTTTATTATCACCGCTTATTGTAAGATCAATATTTATAAAAAAAGTTTCATTAGGATTCTTCACTTGTTTTGAAGTTACTTGAAGAGCTAAGTCTATATAGTTTTCTTTTAAAACCAAAACTATAAAAAGTGAAAATGGATATTACTAGGGTTATCAATATAGCAAAAAAGGATTTTTCTTTTTATTAACTAGGAAAAACCCTAAATTGAAGAACGTTTATAATTGATAGTTTTACATTATTATTAATCTTAAACACAATATATTATGGAAGTTACGTACCAAGAATTATTAGCTGAATTATATTCGGGGAATCGAAATCCGAAATATAATGACTACAATATTAAAGAAGCGCTTTTGGGAAGTCATGAGATTTGTCTAGAAAAATTTAAGAACAAATATTGGGGAAATGATCAATCAATTTAATAGAATTTCCTGCAATTTGCTCTAATTCAGTTTTATTAAAAGATAAGTTTCTCCAAACTGCTTTTACAGTATTGTTTCTTATTTCTATTTTAAAACCTCTTTTTGTTTAAAATTTCTAGATATACCGTTTCATTAATCTGCAAAAAATTTGGAATCCTCTCTTAAGAAGTAATTTTGAACAATATAAATTAAAACTATTATCGAAATGCCCAACACCAATAATTCTAAATAGGTAAATAATTCAAAAGGAATATTATAATGCTAAGGGTCATGAATACAAAAAGCTAGACTGCCATTTTTGAATTAAATTAATTAAATGACACATAACTTGATCATTTCCTGAAAAGAAATGATTTGCATTTTTTATTATAACTCTTTTATTCTTTGGGTTAATACTTGACTCAATTCCCTTTCTTGAAACGTCCAAATCTCCAATATTATCTTTACCAGAGTTTACAAAAAGAATAGGAGATTTAATAAACTTTATTAATTCTAGAGTATTAAATTCAAATATATCAAAAAACATTTCTGGATTAACTTTATATCCTTTTGGAAATAAAAAAGTTTCTTTATCTAATATTTTCATTCCAAATACTTTGGGATATCTCTTTTCATTATTCCCTGAAAGATTTAAAAGTACAATATTATCTACTAATTCATTAATCTTCTCTATCGCTTTGATTGTTATTAGTGTCCCCAGGCTCTGCGAAATAATTGACACCTTGCCATTATTAGTAGAATTATTAATACCCCATTTAGAAACTTTTACTAAATCAATAACAGCTTTTGATGCTCTGAAATCATTAAAGTCACCATCACTATAACCGCAATTTCGATAATCAAATAACAATGTACTATATCCCAAAGAATTTAATGATTTAGCAATTTTCATAAAAAGGCGATGATTCTCAAGACCATTAATCATAAACCCATGAGAAAATATTATTAAAGGTTTGTTTTTACCTTTAGCACTATCTCTTACTTGTAAGTGCAAAGCCTCATTGAAACTAACCTGTAATCTTTTGTGAATGATTTTTATATTCATATCGATTTAACTACTCTAAAACCTTGTCTTTCTACTTGAATACTTGGAATATCCCTCCCTCTATAAGAAGATCTTGAACGTAAAAGTGATGCATTATAATAACCACCTCTGGTAGATCTCATATATTTATTCCCCAATTCCAAATTTTCACGTATTGCTATTTTGTCTAAAGGATATTTAAACAAATCTCCATCAATTATTTCAACTACACTACTACACCATTCCCATAAATTCCCCACCATATCAAATGGATATTTTTGTTTAGGTTTTAATTCTAAAGAAAAAGCTCCTACTGGAAGTAATTCATGAAAACCTCTTTCCAAAGTATTCACATTATCAAAGTTAAAGTCATTACCCCAAGGAAAAATAGTTTTCTTTCCTGATCGTGCTGCAACTTCCCATTCTATTTCAGTCGGAAGTCTTATTGTTTCTTCTGATATGTCGCTAAACCAATTGCAGAATGCAATTGCTTCATACCAGCTTATTTTATTTTGAGGGTAACTATCTTTATCATAAGTGAAGAATCTAGTTGATCCAAAATTATCTCTCCAATTAATTCCTTCCTTCGTCCAATATTTATCAATAGTATAACCCTTATTTAAGAAAACGTTAAACTGTTTACAGGTAACAGGGTAATAAGACATTTGGAAAGGAAATAAATCAACTTCATATCCAGGGATTTCTCTGTCAAAATTCCACTCTTCACTCTTAGATTTTTTAATAATTTCCACTAACTCCTCATCTAAACCGACAAAGCCATTCTTGTAATTTATATTACACCAAGCAAATTCAGGAATCCCATTTTCATCTAAACCAACACCAAATCTATTATCTCCAATATTCATTAGTGCTTTTGATATATCTAATACTTGGCTTGACTTTTTCTCTCTATTGTGGTTGTAGAACGAGTTTTTAACTTCTTTTACAATTGTCTTTAAAGATGGTTTATCACTTATTTCATTTACCTTTAAACCTTGATCAATTATAATTTTTGAAATTACCAAATTTTTATCATTAGTTTCCATATCGGATAAACATAAATCTTCAATAATTGACCAAATCTCTCTTTTTTTACCATTCTTATTTAAAATGTCACACAATAATATTATCACTTCTTTCCAAGTCTGAAATGAAGTTTTCAGCAATGAAGTAATTTGATTTTCATAGTTATCTCTTGTAAGAAGATAAGAAGCAGCAAGAAACTCAGCAAAAAGCCTATGTGCAAATCTATATTTTCTTTGAGCCGGTGATGATAATATTCCTGTTCTTTCACTTATAAATGATAAAATTTTATGAGAGACAATATTAGGAGCTATTTCGTATAACTCATCAAGAATGATGTTCCTATTTATAAGAATATTCTCTGACTCCTGTTCATCCCCTTCTTCATGATATAAAGACTTGTAAGCAATAATCTGCAATAATAGAAGTACTTTATCCTTTCCACAATTCAATATATCTTCTATAGTTTTGTTATTTTCATTTTTCAAAGACCAATTTTGCATCAATAAATTTATTGAATGTTCTAATAAAGCAGCTCTACCAGTTGGTAATTTAGACCTTTGATCTTTTATAAATAATAACGATAACAAAACAACAAATAAAGGTTGTTGTCTTAAACTAGTGGGTATTCTATCTAAATGGTCTAAAAGTAAATTGGATTTAGAATCCAATTCTTTATTATTTTCAACATTTAGCATTAATATTGATTTAATGATATTTAATGATTCCGAACTATTTAAAGGTAAAATTCTTAAAACAGCAAACCCTTCTAGAGACCATCCAGAATATCCAGCTGGTCTTGACGTAACAATTATTCTACAATCTGGGAAAGTTCTATTTAAAGAATTTATTAATGATATTATCTGATCCCTTCGTTTTTCAAGGGCATCTTCTATTTTATCTGAAACCATAATTTCATCCAAGCCATCAAAGATTAAAATACTTTTACCCTCCTGGATTTTTTCCTTAATATAATTCCAAACATCAGAGTCAGATTCCATTGTAATCTTACGTTCCAGATGTTTTAAAAAGTGATTATAAGATGCCCGTTCATCCAATTGAGGGAATAAATCACTAGATACCAACTCTTTTACTTCAGTATAAATAGGAACAACATCTCTTTCTGTCCAAGTGTTTATATTTTCATATTTTATTGATAAGGTAGCATCAATTACGTTTGATATTTTTGAACAGGCTAAAATTTTAGCTATTGTAGATTTCCCACTCCCTGGACTACCTAATAAAACAACTCTTTTAAATAAATGTAATGCCGCAATAACTTCTAAATTAGCTACTCTCTTTTTAATCCCTTCACTCCACAAGGTTGATGCTATTATTGGCCTTTTAATTAACCTTAAACCATAAGGCAATTCACAATTTTTAAATAAAAAGTCTTCAAATTTACTCTTGATATCATAAATGAAATCATTATACAAAATATTATATTCTGAACAGATACCTTCCTCCTTTAATTCAAAAATCATTGAAGAAGTATCATTCACGATGAAATTAATTATTTTGTCATCCTCTATTTCCACATCTATTTGCAAATTTGACCTCAAAGAGACGAATAAATTTATCAGCTCCATGGATGAAGCATTTAAATTTGGGTACAAATTATTTCTCTTAATGACTCCTAAATTATCATAGAGCTTAACATAATATTGCTTTACTTTATTTCTTAATTTTGATTCTTTTTCATTCATCAACCACACGCTTTACATTTCCATAATGATCTCTAATTACTTTTGTACCTTCTTCAGTTTCAAATAACACTTTTGTCAATACTACCTCTTCTAATATACTTACATCTAATAATGAACTTAACTTTAAAGATATTTTATCTTTTGGCATTACTAATCCATACGAATCACCTGAAATATTAACATGCTCATGTTTTATGATGAAAACTTTCCAACTATATAAAGGAGTTTTAAGATCATTAAACATTGTTAACTCATAATCAATAATGTTTTTATGTACAGGATCTTTAATCGTTTTAACCCAAGAATATACTTTGCTTTTGTTTTCAAGTTCTTTCAGATCATCTTTTTCATACTTTAAATTCAAATCCTTTTTTGTTGTTTTTAAACTTTCTATAGCAATGATTATTGCTACCCCAGTAAACATACCGCTAATCCAACCACCTATAGAACCTATATTCTCAATATCCACTCTTCCTCTTGGAAATAAGGATAAATTATAATAATCAATTAAAATTAAAACACAAACTAATACTACTAGAAACCACCTAAGGTAAACACTAATCCAAATTTTTTTTAAGTAAAACATTAACATATTCTCTTAGATTTTTTTATGTTTAAAATCGCTTTAATACCTTCTTTCCTTCCTAGTTCATCATTAAAAATATTCTTATTACTTTCATATTCAACTGCCATACCCCATTGAATTTTTAATAATACTTCTTCATCTGAATCTTTTGAGGTTATATAGTCCAAGCAACCAATCGTTTTTAATTCTGGCCAACCTGAATTGTCTCTTCTCATTAATATAGGTTTTCTAAAATAATAAGCTTCTCTAGCCAACCCACCTGAATCTGTGATAACCATATCCGTTTTCGATAGTTCTTCTAAAAGTTTTATATGAGACAAAGGCTTTATAAATTTTATTGTTTTTCCTTTTTGTCCATTTTTAATTACTTGCTTGATTAATCTTTTATTTCTTGGGTGAATAATCCACATAACATCATAACTAATCTTTCCCATTAGTTCAAAAAACCTTTTATAAATTTTGTAATTCGAATTATATGGTCTGTGCAAAGAAATTAATATTCTTTTTTTCACATTACTCGTCTTTCTTTGTATTTTATTCTTTACAATTAAATTTTGATAATACTCATAAAAAATATCTCCCGATTTAATTACATTTAAAGAATTTTTCTCATCTATGAGACACTTATATGCACGGGTAGTTAAACATAATTTTAAATCAGCTAACACATCAGTAATCAGAGAGTTATAATGTTCAAATTCAACCAATTTCCGTCTAGCGCCAGCCTCAATATGAATTAATGGCATCCCTGTTAAATATGCTGCAAGACTCCCTATTAATGTTGGATTAGCATCTCCAAAAACAATAACTTTAAATGGCCCATTTTTTTCAATAAACCCAACTAAAGTTGATAATGATCTTGTGAAAATTATAGTTGAATCATCCTTTTTATTATACGTCTTCGGTTTTATCACTTTCAAGTCTAACTCTTTTAATATTTTTTTTGACATTGAAGATGAAAAATGTTGTCCCGTATCGTATATAACGATTTGATTCTCTTGGATTTTTTCTTTTTTTAAAATATATACTAATCCAGCTGCTTTTATATATTGTGGCCTAACACCTGTAACTAATAAGTATTTAAAGTTCATTTCTAATAACTCTCAAATTAAGTTTCTTATTTTTATATTTTTGACAATCAACTTCAAAATCTTGTACAACTTTTTTAAACGAATCAATTAGTTTAAAATTCAATAAAACATGATTTTCAATCGATTTAATTAGGTCTTCAGAAAATCCATTTCTTTTTAACCCTATATAATTAATTTTTAAAAAACTGGCTGGAACTCCAACAACTACAGAAAAGGGATATACATAACCTTTACAAGCACAATTCATTCCTACCATTGAATATGCTCCGACAACTGATCTTTGATGAAAACTTACTCCTAAACCAATATTTGCATACTCACTGATAATTGTATACCCAGCCAAAGAAACATTAGATGAAAGAATAGCATCTCTTTTGATATGACAATCATGTCCAATGTGTGAAGAAGATCCTATTGAAACATTATCTTCTATTAACGTAACCGCACTTAAGGATGGGTGTATAGATAAATATTCAAAAAAAGAACAATTTGAACCTATAACTACTTTATTATTTGGGTTAAGTACTTTGTTCTTTTCCCACTTTCGAGGTTTTACAATTTGTCTACTTGGAAACCCTATTGTTACGCCTGGAGCAAAATAGTTGTTATCTCCAATTACAGTATTCCCAATAATACTAACATTTGGAGAGATAACATTGTTTTTTCCAATAACAACACCTTCACCTATAAAGGCTTTATCAGATATTTTATTCATCAATATTCCTAGATTTTATTCTTGCTAAACATACTTCAACAAATAGAGTTGTGTTCTCTTGAATGGTATTCCAACCTCGTTTACCAAAACCTTTCTCTGGTAAAATCTCAAAACACCTTTGAGATCCTGCTGATCTCATCCCTTTTATACCATCATATATACCTGGTAATAAATTTTGTTTCGAAAAAACTATTGTTATAGGGATATCAGGGTTATAAGTTTCTTCTATATACTTCCCCTTTGCAAAATCCTCCTTAGAAAGTGCTATCCTATAATAAATTTCTATTTCATCACCATCCATTACTATAGGACCATCTGAAATTTTTATATCTTCACATTTCATGATATACTAGACTAAACCTCTAAATTCTTCAATTGTTAAATTATATTTTGATTTAATTTTTAAGCAAATATTATTATAAGACTCATTAACCTTCTCTAAAATATCTTTATTATCATCTAAATCAACTCTTTCATTCATGAGAGCAAGAATTTGCTCCTTTTTTGTCGCTCCTATAACAGATAATTTAACTGCAGGTTGTTTCCCAACCCAATAAACCACTAACTTTTCTAGACTTACACCTGTTTCCTCTGCTAAAGGAATCAATTCTTTTTCCGCCCAATTTCTTATTACCAAATACTGTTCATTATTATATTCAAACTTTTTACTTCGCAAATCGTTTTCGTTCCAATTTCCATTATTTGAAGGTCTAGTAGTTAGTAACCCTCTCTCTATTACTTGAAAAGGATTAAGTCCAATACCATTATTCAAACAAAATGTCTCTAGTTGCCTTTGGGAGCTTTGGTGTAATAAAGAAAAACGATTCTGAACCAAAGTCAAATCACAACATTGATTAAGAATTCTCAACGAATACAAGTCAACATTAGAAACCCCTATAGACTTTGTAAAACCTTCATCTTTCAACTTTTGTAAGTTTTCACCTAATTCTTCAAGTCTAATATCAGATGGAATGATGTGAGATTGTAATAGGTCTAACTTATCAATATTTAGTCTTTTCAATTCATTCTCTGCTTGAAATAATAAGTGACTCCATTTTCCTGAACGCATTTTTTCCCCATTACTTCCAACACCAGTAACACATTTACTCGCTATATATAGTTTGTCTCTATTATAATTTTTAAATATTTGACCTAAATCAACATTTTTTTGTGGGTATACAGGTGCAGTTTCAATGTACTCACCTCCATTCAAAATAAAGGCATCTACAATTTCTTCTGCTATATTCTGATTTACTTCCGAAAAAACATTCGAAAAAGGAAATGTCCCCAGACCTACTTTTTTTTTAAAATTCATGATATCCATTACTTAATTTAACAATTTTTAACTCCAATTAACGAAAGTTATTTCTTAAATATAAGATTATTTCTAGAATAAAACAATTATCAAATCTGAGGTGTACCAAAAAAAAATTAATTATTGACTATCGATTTATCGTAGATATATATTTTATGATAAAAAAAGAATAAAGAGTATTATGAAAAAGGACAGTCCGCTAGAATAATAAATAACTTTGTTTATTTATCAGAAAAATTGAACTCTACCATCCGATATTTAAAACGTTTTGATCATACAAACTTTATATTCTAATATTCCTAACATGACATTTGAGAAGGATTATAAAGATCCTCATTATGAAAGAGAATCTTACGTTTCTAAGTTAGGTAGATATAATAACATGCATTCCCCGTCCTTTCTATATATACTACAAAGCTAAAGTCTTATTTTAAAATCTGAAATATGCAGTTTACAAAATGCTTACATATAAATCAATATATTTTTTAAAAAACTAACAGCCAAACAACAAATTTAGTCCCTCAAAATTACATGCAGAGATCACTAAACCATAAGTTTTTTGATTTTCAATATATTAGAATGAAAAATATTTTAGGAATTAGATTAAGGGAGTACCTTTATTTAAGCTTTCATAAGAAAAAAAATAACTCACTAAATATCAGTGAGTTAATTTCAACTCCCAACCTTCAAAGTTCGAACTTTTTGGTGGAGGATTTGAAGGCTATCAGCCAGTTTGCAGAAGAACACGCTGCATTATTAATCGCTTCCTAAAATTTTGATTCCGTCTATTTATTTGACCTCAAGCGCTTTAATACATGTTGCTTACGGCTTTCCGTAAGGTTTATTTGAATATTGTATATATATTGGAAAAAATCTTTATAAAAAAAGGTTTTCAATAATGAAAAAAACAAGGATTAATTTATATGTACAGAAAGGTTTTGAAAACTTAAAAAACTATTAATAGATATTTTCATCTAATTTTATAATTAGTGATACTATATCTAATAAATACTAAATCAGATGAAAATAAAACTAATAGCTGGGATTGCTTTTTCACTATTGCTTACTTCTATGTCTGCTCAGGAAAAACAAAATAAAATTGATGCCTTCGTACATAATGATTCGATTACCCATAAAGAATTCAGGCAAATTCTCAATTTACAATTTTCAAAATTAGTTACAGGCAACACTTTTTCTAATATAGGCAACTATGCATCGATTAAAACAACTGATAAGTCTTTAAGCCTCTCTGCTAGTATTTTAAATAAAAAAGGGAACATAATATCAATTGAAGCTTCTGGAGGAGCAACAGAAGGTGTTACAAGTTTTTTTAATAATGGTGATTTGAATACCAATATCTCTGGAAAGTTAACGTATCATATCCTTATTAATCCTTTTTCAAATAATACGATCAAGCGAAATTCATTTGAACGAGATAAACTAAAAGATGAGCTTCAAAAAGCTGAAGACAAATATAGAACTGATACAATAGCTATATATCATAAAAAAGAATTATTAGATTTAAGAATTAAAATTGATAAGGCTGTAACTAAAAAAGCAGTAATTAATGACTCACTTAGTACAGTTTTAGCAAGACATAAAACAAATCCAATACAAAAATTGAAATTTAAAATAGATAGTCTCCTTTATGAAGTAGATAAAATTGAACTTGACTTAATATTATTCGATAGAGAAAAAAAGAAAATAGAAAATGATGAGTATTTTGAAGCAAAGCTAGAAAAAACAGAACAAAAATATGATAAAGCCATAATAGAGAATGATAAAAAAGTGATTAATCAAGCAGTTGAAGGAATTAGTCTATTTTGGTTTTCTATTGGTTATGGTATTAGAAATGATGGATTTAAGCTATTTGACTCATCATTAGATTTTACTAATCAAGTCAAGAAAAAAGAAGCTTTAACTCATCAATTTAATATCGCTATTTCGCATTATAATTGGGAGAGTTTCTCTAACAAGGACACATATTGGTCAGCTGGAGCTAGCTATAAATTAGGAAATAATTTGACTTCGCTCGATAATATTAAGGTTAAAGATTTTGAAGAAGTATCTACCAATCCAAATCGAGAATCATTTTCAGAGCAGAGTGTATTTGCTGGTGATTTTGAAAATGATCTGAGCGAGTTAAAAGTATTTTTCGATTACTATAGGTTTTTTAAAATTTCTAATACTAATAGTTTTGCATTTCATTTAAACCCTATAGTATTAATAAGAGAAAACAACAAGCCAACTAGTTCCATATGGACAGGGATTGTTTTACCTTTTAGAAAATTTGATGACACATCATCGTTCTTAAATCTTGAGATTTTCTATAGTTTTAATGATCTTTTCAACACCGCTGATAGTAATGATAGTTTAATAGGAAGAAATACTATTGGCTTATCAGCAACCTTTCCTATTAATTTTTTTAAACCTAAAACTGACTAATTATGATGTATTACCAAGCCGTTTGTTATAAGCATAATTTCGCAAGTAGTCTATATGTAAGAAGAGCTGATGCAGTACGAAGTGCAAAAGCACACAGGAGTAGAGTTACAAGACCTCATAGTATTAAAATTCTTGATGTTTGGGTAGACAATGTTCAAATTCATTCTACCGAAATTCTAGAATGAAAAGCTTTATCTTTATACTCTTATTCTCACTTTTTTCTGTAAATGCTCAGGATTTTGGATTCAGCAAATTAACTTTAAAAAAGTTAGAATATTATTCTGTTTCAAAAGGAATTACATATGAAGGTAAAGATTCCGTGCTTAATTATTTAATGGCTTTTCATGTTAAAAAATGCTATGATGATAGCAAAATTTTACAAAAATTTATTAAAGAAATAGATTCTAGTTACAGAAAAAAAAAGATTTCGAAAATTAAACTGAATCCTTATTACAAAACTAATTCAATACCATTAGTTGAAGGGACTGGAATTTTAGGGCAAATAAATATAAACATCTTGGATTTAAGACTGTTTCCTGATCTGCCTATTTTACTTTCTAATAATTTTAACGCCAATAAAAGAGATAAAGTAAGTTTAATGTACAAAGAAGAAAAAACTCCAGTTTGGGGAACTACAATATGTGCTTTTATTGGTCATGAATTAAAGGAACAATATCTGAATCTTCTTAAAAAGGGTGAAAATAGAAGTGTTCACCATTGCATTGAAGCCAATAAATTTGAAGATTTGATCATGTATAAAACTAACGGTGTAAAACGCTCTAGAGGTTTTGAATGTTCTGCACAGCACAAAGGGCATACAGATCTAATTATCGAAATAAAAAAACATGGATATATAATAATGCATTTATCAACTAAGCAGGCTAATTTTAATTATAGAGGAAAGGTTGATACATTTGATGAATCATTGAGAATAACATATATTGAATATTTAGGTGAGAAAGAATACCTATTTAGAAAGTATCATCTTGATGGTTGCGATTGTATAAAAAATAATTAGATTATAAATTTATGAAGACTGTATTTTAGTTATTAGCTTTTTTTTCGAAATCTTATATATCTCTTACGTTTTTCTCCTACTCTGCTTATAATAAGCGAGTAATCCTTCAACATAACTGTTGTTACAAGTTATACAAAACTATAATTTTCATTTATAAAATATAAAAGTAATGAAGAGAAAATATATGTTTATTTTAATACTTTATTTTGTTTCAAATACATCTTTTTCACAAAGTAATGATCAGGAAATCTTTGAGATCATTAAGCAAGTCATGACTTTGGAGAATAAAAAAGAATATTCAAAAGTTATGAATCTTCTAAATAAAGTAAGAGAAGAAGCTAGCAAAAATATCGTAAAATCATCATATTGTTACGAATATGCCTGTGAAAAAATAGTTGACATTTACAGAAAACAAAATGATTTCGAAGGAGCTATAAACTTTGTAAAAGGGCTTATTAGCGAATTCAAAAAAAACGAAAATTTCTGTAAAATTTCTGGTTTCAAAAAATCTCTTTTTTTTAAAATAAAAAAACGATTAGAAAAGTTTGAAAGATATTCTAGTTCAACTTTTAAGCAAAGTCTTTTAAATGAAATCTCTGAACTCTGTAAAGGAGAAAACCACCCAATTAAAAAAATGATTCAAAGACAATTGGAAATGACAAAACTAATATCGAACTCTAGTGATAGAAGCACTTCAAATTATAAAGGAGATAAAAATCATTACAGAGATAATGAAATTTCATACGATATTCCAAATATAGAAGAATTAATGAAAAGTAAATTAGATAGTACATTTAATAAACTTAACAAAATATTAGGTTTGCCTCCTAATACTAAATACTCAGAATGGAATTATCCAGATTTTAAACCGAACCAAAAATTAATAGATAATATTCTATCGATTGGAAAAGGTGGAAAGAATTTAGAAATGTTAAAAAAGATGGCAAAAATAGGAACCTCAGTAAAAATAGTAGATGATATGATGTTCGGAGACAAGCCTTTAGAAGATTTAGCACCTCTAACAGATGATATATCTGAAAATTTTAATTCATTGGTATCCAAGTATTCAATGAAACTAATGACTAGAAAATATGAAGGAATAATAGAAGTTGCTATAAAAATTAAAGAATTAGCAAAAAGTGATCAAGAAAATAATTTAGCTGATCATTATTTAGTATTAGCATATTTCTTATCAAAAGATATGAGAAACACAGAGAGAGTAAGTAGAAGAATCTTAGCTGAAAACTCTAATATTTATGACATTTCAATTTCAATTATGTACTTAGAATCTTTAGTTGCAAATGAAAAATATGACGAGGCTATTTACACTTATAATAATCTGCCAAAATTCTTAAGTAAAAAATCACAAAAAAATATTTCAAAACTAAATTCTTTTTATGATATACCTATTGTTTTTGCCTATTTGAAGAATAGGCAAAATAAAACAGCAAATGATCTACTTAAGAAAAATACTGAGATTTTTAAAAAGGGACTCGTAGATTTTTCTTTGTATGGTGAAAAAACTTTTCTAGATTATAACTCTCATACATTGCCAAATATTCTACCTTTCTATCTTTCAAAACGTAATACTAAATCTGACAGTATAGTAGCTCAGTGTTACGGCGTTATAACTTTTTCAAAAGAATTATTATTAAATACATCTAAGACAATTAAAAAACATTTTGTAGAAAGCTTAGATTCAGACTTAAAACTAAAGTATCAAGAAACTTTAAAATCTGACAGAGACTCTAAATTATATAATAAGAAAAAAAAATATTTCTTAATTCAAGATGAAAAAGAAAATATCATACAAAACATTTTAGATAATGAAATTAGCTGGGCTACAATAAAAAAATCTATTGATGATGATACTGCTGTTATTGAATTTGTTTCATATTCAAACCCTTTCGACTACGCGGATAATAAACCAATATTTTATGGAGCCTTTATTTTAGCTAATGATTTTGAATTTCCTGTTTTTGTTGAGCTCTTCAAAGAAGAAGAAATAAATAAATTATTATCCTCACATCAAAGTAATGTTTCTTTAAGTCAACAAGAAAAAATTAATGATTTATTTGGGAAAAATTCTGATGAATTATATGCTTTGATTTGGAAAAATATTTTGTTGAAGATAAAAAATAAAAAAACAATTTATTTTTCCCCAATTGGAGTGCTTAACACTATAGCGCACAATGCAATTAAATTTGAGAATACTGAAAAAACTTTAATTGATAATTTTGAATTAATACAATTAAGTAACAGCAAAAAAGTTGTTAACTATGATCCGAATATTAATTTTAATAAAGCATTATTATTTGGTCATATTGATTACAATTTATCTTCTATAATAAAATCTGATAGTACAAAATTTAATAATAATTTTTGGTTTGGAGAATTGCTAGGAACTAAAAAAGAAATCAATAATATCTCATCAATTCTAGATGAAAATAATATAAAATATTCAAAATTTCTAGGCACTAAAGCTACTGAAGAGGTTTTTAAAAAAGAAGCAACACTTACTACAAATATTATTCATATTGCTTCACATGGCTTCTTTTTAGAGCAAACAAATGACGAATTTTCAATTGGAAATGATATTGGTATAAGTTTATTAGAATCTGAGGAAGACCCAATGCTAAAGTCTGGGTTAGCTTTTGCTGGAGCAAATCAATTCCTTTCGTCTGGTAAACCAATAGATAAAAAATATGGAGATGGAATCTTAACTGCAAGTGAAATTTCCAATCTTGACTTAAAAAATCTTGATCTAATAGTTCTATCTGCTTGTGATACAGGATTGGGGAAATCAATGGGTAATGAAGGTGTATTCGGGTTACAGCGAGGTATTAAGGCTTCAGGCGTTAAATTTATGTTAGTTTCTCTATGGCGAGTTAGTGATATGAAGACCAGACAATTTATGAATTTATTTTATAATAATTTAATAGAAAAAAAAATGAATATTCAAAGTGCTTACGCCAAGGCTTTGAAAAAATTCAAAGAGAAAAACCCAGAACCATATTTTTGGGCTCCATTTATTTTAATTAATTAAAAGTTTATACAAGAATTTCTATTGAAAACTTATTTTGAAAAATATATAAATTTCAAAAACACACTTGAAATCAAGTAATACCTTTCTTTTTTAAAAGCTAATACCTTACAATTAAGAAAATTATTTAGTATCTTTATAAAAGTGAATTTTAGTTAAATCAGACACTTAAAATTAGAATTTCATGAGGTTTTTTTATTTTCTTATCTTTTTATTTAATGCAAATTTACTGATTTCTCAAGTGTCAGAGAATAAAACTCATTTGGTATTGGACGTTGTCGGTAAGGTAGAATTATTAAGTAAAAAAGATAGTATGTATTTAAAACAGGGAGATAAGATTTTCTTGGACGAATCGTATAAAATAATTGTGCATGACAAAGTTGGCTATGTTAGATTATGGAATTTTTCTAAAAAAGAATACGATTCAAGCATAGATGGTTTATCTAATTTGAAAATATATAAAAGAGATAAAACCTTGAAAGGTGAAGATTTAATTTCTAGAGGCTTTTCTAATTCAAATATCTTGTTTGTCAACCAAAAGAAAGTTCTCAACCCCAAACTTATAAAACCTCGTTTAAGAGATGCCAATCATTTTATTACTTTTTTTCAAAAAGAGGAATTGATTGGAGAGAATGAATTAAAAATTAATGATGATGGTTATTTAGTAATCGATGAAAAAAGTATCGGTAATAGTAATAATTTGAATGATAATACTCTATTACGAATTGGATATTACACAAAACAAAAAAGCAGAAAGTACTATAATATTTATTATCTATGTAAAGATTTCAAAAGAATTCTTCATGAGATTGACCTCCTTAGAAACACAATATCTAATATCAAAAGCTATGAAGATATAATAAGAGTCTATATAGAAACATTTTATTGCCCTTATTCTGATTTCCAAATTGTTGTTAATAATTTTAATAATGAATAAGAGTAAAAATAAAAGATTATTTTTTTTATTAGTTAATCCTGTAATTTTATTATGGCTGGTTTTTTTTATTCAAAAACACGGATCATTTTCATTTCTACAAGGATACTATACTAGCTTTGAAAAAATTAATCAGGTAGTAAATAATCAAGAAAACAAAACTCCACAAGAAAAGTCAAACAAATATCTTTGGATTGATACTTCAGACGCTTCTAGAGTCTCAACACCTTCTGGTTCATCTATTGCCAATAGACAAATGATAACAGATTTTATATCTGAAATTGACAAGGAGGATTCACATAAGTTAATCGTATCTACATTAATTTTTGATACACCAACACCCGACGATAGTAAATTAGGTAAAAGATTGGAGCGATTTGATAAAACTATTTTTCGGTCGGCAAATAAAACTGCTTTGAATAATCCTGAATTTAGAAACTTAAACTATGGAACTCTTTCTGGCAGAAGGTTTACAAAGAAATCTAAATTGTCTGGTATTAACTTATATAAACTCGATAATTCAGAAGTAGTATCTAAATCTATTCCTTTACTAATGTATGAAACAATAAATAATAAGGAATTAAGTTTAACATGTGATTATTTTCACTTTGACAACAATAAGTTATTCTTAAAAGATTTTATTCCTACAAGAAGAATAACTGAAAATGAAATATTAAAAATTAATTTAGCTGATACATTTTCATTTCTTTCTAATAAAGAAAACAGGACTATTTTCTTTCAAGAGTATGTAAAAAATAGAATTGTGATAATTGGAAATAGTGATGATGTAATAAAACCTATATTTTATGAAAACCCTATTCCAATTGCCATTTACACACTAAATGTTTACGAATCTTTAGAGAACAAAGACAATCATTTATCATTAGGATTAATAATAATTATTTATTTAATACTTCTAACATTTTCAAGATGTTTATTGCCTTTCAAAAAAAATAGATTTTTAAATTGGATATCAAAAATGAAAATTGACAACATGATAGTCGACATGATTTTTGGGTCTGTTAGGTTAGTTTTAGCTCTAGTCGTTGTATCTCTCCTACTATTCTTATTTACAAATGTAATGTTAGATTTTTCTATTGTTGCGTTAGTACTTTTGCTTGAAAGAATAATAATTAAAGAATTTACATGATTTAATAAATACTTAAAGAGATAGTTAATATTTTTTATTGCAGATCATGAGAAAATCTTCTAGCATAATCATTTTAAAAAAAAGAGTATTACATTTTATTTTTTTGTATATTTACTTACGTATTTTGTAATATTTTAATTTATATTGTTTTTGTTTAGTTTATGACTAGAAATATGAATAAAAACTAAATTTTCTTTTATGAAGAAGGCTTCTATTTTACTTATTTTTTTTCTCTTATTATGTTCTTTTCATAATATAAATAGAAAAAACATCCAACTAAATAAAGTTCTATATTCACAAAAAAGTAATTTATTTGAATTAGCAAGTAGGCTTGAAATTGTTAACACTAAAAACAGCAACTTATTCATTGTTGAAGATACATCTAAAACTAAACAAGCTCTTATTATCGCAAATGGTATTTATCAACAAGGAACTAAATGGCGTAACATAAATTCTCACAACGATATTAATATAATTAAAAGTGCTCTTAAAAGTCAGGGATTTTCAGAAAAAAATATTCAAATTGAAAAAGATTTAACATTCAAATCTTTCATAAAAACGTTTAAAAATTTTGAAAAAAAACTTAAAAAAGATGATATAGTTTTTATTCATATTTCTAGTCATGGACAACAAATATATGACAACAATAATGACGAAAAAGATAGCTATGATGAGGCTATTATTCCTGTTGATGCCCCCAAAAACTATAATGAAACTGAATATACTGGAGATAAACATATAAGGGATGAAAAATTAGGAGAATTATGCGATAACATTAGAAAGAAAATTGGCGTCAACGGTAATTTTTTCGTTACTATTGACGCTTGTCATTCTGGTACTGGAACAAGAGGGTATGGAAAATATAGAGGAGCTAAAGAGCCCTTTGAACCTAAAGATTACAAACCTACTAATGTTTCCTCCTTAAATAATTTTGGGTTACTTAATAATGACAAAAAATTAGCTCCAGCAGTATATTTTTATAGTTCTAGCGCTAACCAACTCAATTACGAGTATAAAGTGGGAAAAGATAATTATGTAGGCTCTTTGTCATATGCGCTGAGCAAAGCTCTAACAAATTCGAATAAGAATACTACTTATCAGGGGCTTTTTGATAATATTAGAAGAATCATGGCAAACATTGCCTCAGAACAGACACCAGAAGCAGAAGGCATATTAAACCAAAAAATTTTAGGAGGGCAAATTGTTGGGAAAAAAGAATATTTCCTAGTAACCGAATACAAATATAAAAATGATGGCAGAACCTTTGTTCGATTAAACGGAGGTAAATTACAAGGATTGCATGAAGGTTCTAAAGTTGCACTTTATGATATTGATGGACTTGATAAAGAAATGAAAATAGTCGGTACAGTTATTAAAACTGATGTAATTTCATCCCAAGTTCAACTTAATGGCACCATAAATGAAGAGGAAGCTATAAACTCTTGGGTAGTCATTACAGAACGTAATTATGGTAATATGAAGGCAAGTATATCACTAAACTTAAAACAAAAAGACTTACAAAATGAAATAAAATCTATCATTGACACAATTGGCTTTATAAGTATCCAGAACGAATACCCTGATTTAATTATAGAGTCAGTTAATGAGTTTTCACAAGATAATCTTATCCAAATCTACACAAAAGATGATTATTTATTCTGGAAACAAGATAGTAACAATATTCAAACTAATGCCTTTGATATTATTGAGCATATAAAACGCTATGTGAGAGTAAATTTTATAAAGCGTTTAGAAATGCAGAACAAGGATTTGGATATGACCTTTGATTTTATTCCAGTAACAATAAAAGATAATGGTATGGATAGCGTTGTTGACAAAGAATTATCAATAGAGAGTAAAAAAAATGCTTCTGGTATTATAGTTTTTAAAGAAGGAGATAATACCTATATCGACATAAAAAACAATAGTAAAATGGCGTTATATTATACACTATTGGACATTCAGCCCAATAATATAATCAATATATTAATACCTGAAGATGGCTACACCGCAAATGATTTTCACCTAAAAGCAGGAGAATCCTATAAACATCAAATTGAGTTTTACCCTCCTTATGGCACAGAAATTTTCAAGTTGGTAGCCTCTGAACAACCACTAGACTTAAGACCAATTTTACGAACAAAAGGGAAAGAAGCAGGCAAAAAGAATCCAAATCCTTTTGAATTGTTATTTAAAGATAGTTATAAGAATAATGAAAGGCTTACCCGTGGAGATTTTAGGACTTTAAACATACCTACAGGTGCTGTAAACATTTACACAATTGTATTTGAAATACAAGAATAATTAATACCACGCAATGAATAAAACTTTAAGATTTCTACTTTTTTGTTTTATAGTATTTAATACTAGATATATATCTGCTCAAGACTTAAAAATAGGCTTGCCTTTAGGGCATACTTCAAGAGTGTGGTCTGCTAAGTTCAGTCCTGATGGGAAAACATTAATAACTGCATCACATGATAAAACAGCTAAGCTATGGGAAGTAAACAGTGGTAAATTACTTATAGATTTTAAAGGGCATAAAGATGTTGTGCATTATGCAGAATTTAGTCCTGATGGAAAAAAAGTATTAACTATTTCATCTGATGAAATTGTTAATTTGTGGGACACAAATTCTGGTAAATTATTATTCTCTTCAGATCATTATAAAATAAAAGTAAATTCTGTAAAATTCAGTACTGATGGGAGAAAATTATTAACTGTCTCAGATAATGAATCTGCAAATGTATGGGATGTAAATTCTGGCAAATTACTATTCTCTTCAAACATTAGTGATAAGCGAATAAATTTTGTAGGGTTCAGCCCTAATGGAAGAAAATTATTTATAGTCAACCATTATTACTCCCCAGAATTAAGGGACACAAATACTGGCAAATTGTTATTTACTTTGAATGATCAAAAGTCAAGAGTAAAATCTTTTCAGTTTACTCGAAATGGAGGGAAATTGTTGATTGTTTTTGAAAATCATACTGCAAAATTTTGGGATGTAAATTCAGGAAAATTAATAAATACTTTCTTAGATAATTTAACAGGTATTATTGATGTTCAGCTCAGCCCTAATGAACAAACTTTAATTACTACTTCAAATAATTATGAGGCAAAGCTATGGGACATAAATTCAGGAAAGCTTTTATTATCGCTGGGAATCAATCATGGACTTTGGAATACAAGCTCATTACAATTTAGTCCTAATGGTAAAAATATAATCATGGTATCTAATAATAAGAGTTTAAAATTATGGAATGTAAATTCACGAAAATTATTACATACTTTAAAAGGACATGATGATATTATCAATTCTATTCGATTCAGTCCAGATGGAAAAACTATTGTTACTGCATCTGATGATCAGACTGTAAAGTTGTGGAAAATAGATTCTGGAGAATTGCTACATACTTATCAAGGTTTTTATTCAATTTCAGGAGCTTATTATGCGGAATTTAGTCCAGATGGAACAACTATTGTCGCTATAGATACTAAAGCCAAACTATTGGATACTAATAATGGGGAATTATTGTACTCCTTCGAAGGAAACACAAATAATATAAATTCGGCACAGTTTAGCTCTTCAGGTGAATCAATAGTAATTACATCTGATAACAATGCGCCAAAACTTATAGAAACAGAAACAGGAAAGTTATTACAAACTTTAAATGGGCATAAAAGAGATGTTAATTCTGCAAGATTTAGTCCAGATGGAAAAACTATTGTTACAGCATCTGATGACAAAACAGCTAAAATTTGGGAAATAGATTCCGGTGAGTTATTGTATTCTTTGAATGGACATACTTATCCGCTTACTGAAGTAAATTCAGCAGAATTTAGCCCAAATGGAAAAACCATTGTTACGGCATCAAGTGATGGAACAGCTAAATTATGGAATAGAGATACAGGTAAACTAATACTAACTTTTAGTTCTTACGAGAAACCTATATTAAATACATTATTTTCTGCACAATTTAGTTCAGATGGAAAAACTATTGTTACAGCATCTATAAATAATAAAGCTAAATTATGGAGTGTACAAACAGGTAGTCTATTAAAAACTCTTCATAGTAAAGATAATGGAGTATGGGGAATAAACTCCGCTCAAT
Organism: Kordia sp.; assembly: GCF_965283645.1. Lineage (GTDB taxonomy): Bacteria > Bacteroidota > Bacteroidia > Flavobacteriales > Flavobacteriaceae > Kordia. The sequence continues at coordinate 4,809,731 of NZ_CBDIPG010000001.1, forward strand.
TTAGTTCAGATGACAAAACCATTGTTACAGCGTCTAGTGATGGAACAGCTAAGCTTTGGAATGTGGATTCAGGAAAATTATTACGTTCATTTAAAGGGCATCAAGATGACTTAACTTCTGCTGAGTTTAGCCCTGACGGCAAAACCCTACTTACTGCATCTGATGATAATACAGCCAAGCTTTGGGATGTAGATACTGGATTTATATTAAAAACTTTTGTAGGGCATCTCGCTGGTGTCACTTCTGCAAAATTTGATTCTACAGGCAAACGAGTAATCACTTCGTCTGACGATGGCTCTGTAATTCTATGGGATACCTCAACAGGAGAAGAAATTATACGTTATTTTAATTTTGCTAGTGATACAAATAAATGGGTACATCTGCATCCCAGTGGTCTATTTGATGCATCTCCTGAGGCTATGGAACTTATGTATTGGACTTATGGCGAGGAAGTAATTCAATTTTCACAATTAAAGGGGGAATATTATGAACCTGGTCTATGGGAAAAAGCAATAAAAGGGAAATATATAGGAAATACTGACATTACAAAAGATAACTTTTTACTCTATCCTGATACAGAACTAGGAAAAATCAAAAATAATATTTTACCTATTACCCTTACCAAACGTGATGGTGGTTATGGAGAGGTTTCAATATTTTTAAACGGTAAAGAGATTATTAAAGATGCACGCCCTAAAGACTTTAACCACAAACTTTCTAAACAAACCCTAAATGTAGATATTTCTGAATACCAAAAATTCATGCAAGCAGGAAACAACACCTTTATGGTTAAAGTTACTAATCAAACTGGAGGTATGGTAAGCAGAGGAGCAAAAGTCATTACTAACAAAAAGAAAGAAAGTCGACCGCCAAATTTTTATGCAGTAATCATAGGTGTAAGTGATTATGTAGGAGATGCTATCGACTTAAAGTATCCAGACAAAGATGCTGATGCTATGGAAAAAGCGTTACAAATGGGAACTAAAAACTTATTTAACGAAAGTTATATAATGAAAATGGCTACCAATCATAGTCTGAAACCAAGAAAAGAAAAAATAAAAGCTGTATTTGAGGATATTGCTCAAAAAGCAAAACCAGAAGATGTATTATTGGTTTACATGAGTGGTCATGGTATTAACTGGACGGATAATAATAACAAAACGGACTTCTATTTTTTGACTGAAGATGCACGATTTGCCGATAAAGAGATTTACAATAATAAAAAAATAAGAGAAACTACAAGTATTTCTACAGACGAATGGGTAGAGTATATTAAAAAAATTACAGCTAATAAAACTGTGATGATTATAGATGCTTGCGGTTCTGGTAAAGCAGTTGACAATTTAATTGCTCAAAGGGATATAGATTCTGAGAAAATAAAAGCCATTGACCGTATGCAAGATCGCACAGGTATGTTTGTTATATCAGGTTCAGCAGCAGATAAGGTAAGTTATGAAGCTAGTGTTTATGGTCAAGGTTTGCTCACTTACACTTTATTAAAAGGAATGTCTGGAGTTGCATTAAAAGAATACACAAAAATAGATGTGAGTACATTATTTAATTATGCAAAAGATCAAGTAAATATTCTAGCAAAAGATGTTGGAGCTATTCAAGAACCTCAGGTGCTTATGGCAAAATCTGGTTCTTTTGATATTGGTATTTTACAACTAACAGATCAAAAAAAAATAGTTGTCAATGAGCCTAAAAGAGTGTATTTGAGAAGTACATTTTTAAACACAAAAGAATTAGAAGACAATCTAGGGCTATCTACTTATTTAGATAGAAAACTTAACTCATTGTTGATTGAAGAGAAGAATCTTATTTGGGTAGATGCAAGTCAATATGTGAATGGTTGTAAAATAAGCGGTTCTTATCTTCAAAAAAACGGTAAAATAGAATTGATTTATAAAGTCAAATGTCGTGATCATGAAAAAAAGTATACCATAATGGCTTCAACTAAAGAAAGTTTAGTTCAAAAAGTAATAGAGAATTTATAATACTTTGTAAGTTAAAACGTAACTAGAAATAATAATATTAGATTATGAATAAATCATTAACTGCTCTTATTTTTTTATTGTTTTTCAATATTGTCTTTTGTCAACCTACAACAGTTGATGAAAATTCCCCAAAATTTAAAGAAATCCTAGACTTAGTATATAAAGCTGAGGAATATAAAGTTGCAGAAAACTTTAATGAATCAATTATATATTATCAAAAGGCAATACAAAAATTCAAAACTACTTACAGTGGAGAGGCTAAAAACTATTACGGATATGGTATTTTTTTAAATAATTTAGCCATTTTGTACAGAGATACAGAACAATATGAAAAGGCTCTTCCTTTACAGTTAGAGGCTCTTGAAAATGGCAAACAGACTCTTGGGATAAATCACTCTGCTTATGGAATGCATTTAAGTAATCTTGCAATTTTGTATGGCACTATGGAACAATATGAAAAAGCTATTCCACTACAATTAGAGGCTATTACTAATACAGAAAAAACTCTAGGAAAAGATCATCCAGAATATGGAATTCGCCTGAGTAATCTAGCTTTTTTTTACTTGGAAGTAGAAGAGTATGATAAGGCATTATCGATATTCCTTAAAGCTATAAAAATAATAAACAAAACGCATGGTATATTACATTCCCAGTATGGAATTACGATAGATGGTTTGGCTAATTTATACCGTGTTAAAGGAAAATATCAAAAGGCTCTTCCTCTGCAAATACAAGCTTTTGAAAATATAAAAATGAATTTTGATAAAACTCATCCTAGTTATGGAATTTGCTTGCAGAACCTTGCCAACTTGTATATAATTTTAGAAAAATATAATAAAGCTTTACCATTACAATTGGAAGCTCTTCAGTTAGCAGAAATAATGCATGGAAAAGAAAATATTCTTTATGGAGACCGTTTAAATAATTTAGCCATTTTATATAAAGATATGGGGAGATATGATAAAGCATTAAAGTTACAGCTAGAGTCACTTGAAAATACCAAAATAAACCTTGGTGTATATAATGAACGTTATGCTACTGATTTAAATAATTTAGCCGTAATATATGAGACCTTAGGGTTGTATAAAAAAGCTCTACCACTATTAATAGAAGCCCTTAATATCACAGAAAAATCTAAAGGGAAAAATCATGAAAATTATGCTCTAGTATTGAACAACATAGCAAAATTATATTATACAAAGGGGCAATATAAAAATGCTATTTTATATTATAAAAATGCAATTAACATAATTGAAAAAGTACATGGTAAAAATCATAGTAATTATAGTATTTATTTAAACAATTTGACAACTTTATATGGTGAGTTGGGTCAATTCGATAGAGCAGTACCTTTACAAAAGGAAGTACTTAAAAACATTGAATTAAATATAGGCAAGGCTAGTACGTCTTATCTAATTTATTCAAATAATTTAGCGTTTTTGTATAAAAATAAGGGGCAATATCGCAAGGCACTATCTTTATATCTAGAAGTTCTTAATAACATAGAAAAACACCTTGGCAAGGATCATATTAGTTATGCAATTTGTTCAAATAACTTAGCTAATTTATATATCGACTTAGGTGAGTTTAAAAAAGCTCTTCCTTTAATTGAAGAAGCTCTTGACAATACTGAGAAAAACTTGGGGAGAAATACTCTAGATTACGGAAATAAACAAAATAGTTTAGGCTATTTGTATGTTAATTTAGAGTCTTTTGAAGAAGCAACAACGCTTTTTAATGAAGTTTTAGAAAGTACTAAGCGAGATTTTGGTAAACGACATCAAAGGTATGGAGTAATTGTAAATAACTTGGTAACCTTATATGAAATCTCAGGACAATATGAAAATGCACTACCTCTGATTTTAGAAGTTAATAAAAATAATCTAAATCAAATTCAAGATAATTTTTCATATATGACCTTGGGTGAAAAAGAGAATTTTATTAAAAACTCTGTTAAAGGAGATTTAAATATATATAACAAGTTTAATTATCTAACTAAAAATAGTTATCCTGAAATGATAATATCTGCTTCCAATAATATCTTAATTTCTAAAGGTCTTTTACTGAATTCCTCAAAAAATATTTTAAATGATTTACAAGTTTTAAGACAAGAAGATTTAAGCAAAAAAATAGCAGATTTTAGAAGTAAAAAAGCATCAATCAATAAACAATTACAGCTTCCTGTAAACCAAAGAAGTGAAGACTTCGCGAAAGTTGAAGAAGAATTGACTGAACTAGAACGAGAGTTAGTCACCACTTACTCTAAAAATTTTGGTGAGGATATTAGTTATATTAAAGATTACAAGGAAACTCTTCTTAAAGACAATGAGCTTGCTATTGAATTCACCAATTTTAGATTACTTAATAAAAGAGCAACAGATAGTATCATGTATGTGGCTTATCTCTACAAGAAAGAATGGAAAACTCCCAAAGTTGTTAACTTATTTGAGGAAAAACAACTCAAAAAACACCTTGCTTTTAGTACATCTCCAAATAAGTTATATAGATCAAGAGGTGGCAAATTAGTAGATAAAAAAGGAATCATAGCCGATAGTATTTATAATTTAGTATGGAAACCATTAGAACCCTATATTCAAAATGCCTCAACCATTTACTACTCACCTGACGGGTTATTACACAAAATTCCATTTGCAGTTTTACCTAACGAAGACAATAAACTTCTAGGTGAACGTTATAATCTGAATCAAATGGGAAATACAGCAGATATTAGAAAAAATAATAAACTTCCTGATTTGAATGATGTGCTTTTAATTGGTGGAGTTGATTATACTTACACTATCCCTGATTCGAAAAAAGATAGTATCAATCCAAAAAATAACTTTAGCATATTACAATCCGAACAACTCTTAGGAAATACTAAAAATAAGAAAAGAAGTAACGGAGATGGAATTTGGGATTATTTGGAAGGTACAGATAAAGAAGTTAAGGCTATTAAAGCTTTATTACCAAAAAGTAAAGTACTTACTCAAAAGAAAGCAACAGAGAAAGCATTTAAAAACCTCAGTGGCAACAGTCCATCTGTATTACATATTGCTACTCATGGATATTTCTTTCCTAATCTTGAAAGAAAAAAAGAAGACTTTAGGCTCGGAAATGAAAAGACATACATTCACTCTGAGAATCCTTTATTACGTTCTGGACTTATCCTAGCAAATGCAAACTATGCATGGAAACATGGAAGTAATCCATATGAGGAAGAAGATGGCATTCTAACGGCATTAGAAATATCCAATCTTAACTTAAGAAATACAGATATAGTTATTTTATCAGCTTGTGAAACAGGATTAGGGGATATTCCAAGTTCAGAAGGTGTGTATGGTTTGCAAAGAGCTTTTAAAATGGCTGGTGTAGAAACAATTATTATGACACTATGGGAAGTACCAGACACAGAGACAGCAGAGTTTATGAATCTATTTTACACCAAATGGAAAGCAACAAATAATCCAAAAAAAGCTTTCAAAGAAACCCAAAGAATAATGATGAATCGTTATAGAAATGATCCAGAGAAGTGGGCTGCATTTGTTTATTTTGAGTAACCAATAACAACTATCAAATTTTTATGAAAAGCTACTTACTAATATTTTTAATCCTATTATTCTTACTCATTGGATGTTCTAAAAATAAAAAGGCAAAAGAAAATTTAAATGAGTTACATCTTACTGAAAAGCCTTATGAAGACTTAAGTTTAAATGAACATAAGTACATTAAGTTACATTAAGTTACATTTAGAAGCATTAACTTATACTGAAAAGGAATTTGGAAAAAGCCACATAAATTACAGAAAACTATTATTCCAATTAGGGAATTTATATAGGCATATTAGTCAATATGAAAAAGCATTACAAACACTTTTAAATTTGAAAGAAAATATTCAAAAATCTATTGGCATAAGTAATAATGAGTATAGAATGTGTTTAAATAGCTTAGCGATTTCATATAGAGCAAATGGAGATTATGAAAAAGCTTTACGAATATTATTAGATTTGAAGGAAAGTATTGAAGATAAAATCGGTAATCAGAATTCAGACTATGGAATTTGTTTAGGCAATCTAGCTAACCTATACCTTACAATTGGACAATATCAAAAGTCAGTTGATTTAAACATTCAAGCTCTTGAAATTACTAAGAATATCAATGGTAAAGATGATTCTTACTATGGGTTTTGTTTAAACAATCTAGCTCTTTCTTATCAGGCAATGGGGCAATATGAAAAGGCAATGCCATTAATGATAGAATCCTTTAAAATTGCTAAAAAGAATAAAGGTAAAGAACATTCATTATATGCAATGCGTTTAGGGAATTTAGCATTAATGGGTAGTTTGCTTAATGCATCTAAAGAGGCATTGCCAATGTTTCTTGAATCAATAGAAGTTGCTAAAAAAGTTTTGGGTAAAGAACATCCTTTTTATGCTACACTTTTGTCCAATTTATCATTGTTGTATATAAATATAGGTTAATACGATAAAGCAGAGAATTCAATTGTAGAAGCATTAAAAATCATAGAAAAAAACCTTGGCAAGGATCATTTGTATTATTGTCTTTATTCAACTTTGTTTGTCTTTTTCCCATGATATTTACATTCAATTATTACATTTGCTTTAATTTTTTTTAGACGATTTAGCAATTACATCACATTGACCTCCAATTATCTTGGTGTTATGAGTAACTTGATCATATCCAAATAATTTAAACAATAAAGCTACATCTTGTTCAAATTTTTGCCAAATAGGAATGTCATTTTTAGAGTTTGAATAATCTTCTAACATAATTTAATTATTTCCTTAGTGTATTTTTTAGATAAAAAATACTATTTCAACTTCTCATTAGCTATATCAATCGCAAAAGAAAAAAACAATTTGACTGCTTTTGTGAACTTAAATCGATTACCATTAATTTCAATCAAATTCTTGCTTCTCCAAGTTTTAATGAATCTCTCAAAATCAGAAACAGTCGTTTTTTCTAGTATCTCCCATTTACTCGATTGCTTTAAGAGTTCTTCGGTCTCATTTATGTCAAATGAACCTAATTCTATTTTGTCTCTGAAATTTTTACCTGAATAATCTAATTCTCTTGATAAAATAGCTAAAAACAGAGTAAAATCTCTAGTTCTTTTTTCATTTACTTCGTCTGAAGATAAGTAGCAAAATTCGGCTTCGACATTCAATTTATAACTAAATGACTTTATGAAAAATTCTGTATAGTCATCCTCCAACTCCTGAATTTTAAAAAACAATGAACTTGGCGAAATAATGAATTTACCATCTAGCAATTCGCTAACTATTTTGTTATGTTCATTTGGATACTCTCTCATAAACTTTTACTTTAGGTATTTTTATAGAAGCGTCTTTTAAATCTATTGTAATTCTTTCATCTGTTTTGTATTCTGCGACCAAATCTTCTTCTAGCAAAAGATTTGTTAATGAAAAGTATTTTGACAACGTAATTTCATTAGTGTGTTTTTTCAAAGTATTAAAACACCATATATAAAAATTTTCTACTTTGTCTTCTTTTAATAACTGTTCTTTAAAATATGTAGAATCAGGAAGCCATTCTAATTCTTCCACTTGTTCTTCATAATACACATCAGAAGTCTTATAATTAAATTGGTCAACAAAAAACTCTGCTTCACTATGAAATTCTTTGAAGATTGCACTTCCTTTAGTTTTCCTTATAGGACTTGGAATAGGAACAATATAATTTTCAGGATAATCTACGTTTTCTACAAAATGATAAAAACCACTCAAAATTATAGAATCACTTTTAATTCTATCTAATAATGGTCTTAATTCTCTTGTCAGTTTTTGTAAATTTTGGTCTAGCTCTATACGAGCATAGACTACTGAGCCATATAGTTTTTCATATTCTCTCCTCAGCTTAAAACTTTCTGCTATATACCGTTTTTCGCTCGTATATTTTTGAATTTCAATCAAGGCAGCGTAAAAGGATTCTGGATGTCCTTTTTCTAGTATCTTATTAAGTGGTTCAATATATTTATCAATCCAAAAAACTGCTTTCTCTAGTCTTTTTGATAAGTCTGCATATTCATCTGCATTTACTTTTAAGGATTCTGTATCACTTAATAATCTTTGTGTTTGTCTATGAATATCGTTTAGAAATACATCTATTACATTGATTATATTTTGAATCAAAATAATGGATTTGTTTATTTTAGATTCTGTTTTTAAAGCTGTAAATAATTCAAAAATTGTTTTATAACGCTCTTTTAGTGTTTGAGGTAAATCAAGTGTAAAATCATCAAATAGAAATTGTAAAAAGTCGGCATAGCTTTTATTTATCTTAAAATCTTTTGTTGGTAATTGTCTACAAAATTTTACGTCAATAAGTTTATTTACAGACATTTTGGGTTCATTACTAATGTTGTATTCTTCAATTAATTTTTCAAGAATATCAATCTCTATAATAAAGTCTGGTTTACTATAGTCAAATACATCTTTCACAAATTCATAATGATTTTGCAAGAACTTCAATATATATTTCCCTGATAATCTAATCATTTTTTAAACTTTACAAATAATGCTTGTTGTTCTAAAAAGCGTTTGTTTTTAAATATATCTGTTCTGATTTTTATCACATTTTCATCAGTTGACTCTTTCACTTCTTTACTTGGATTCTGCTCTCTTCCTTTCTTGGTTTTAATAGTTCTTGAATACATTTTAAAAAGTTCTTCATAATTTGATGGCATGAATAACTTCGCACTATGAAATACTTTTTTTACCATTAAATAGTTTTGTAATCCTTTATAATCATAATCGGGGAAGATTAAAACCTCTTTGACTTTAAATTTTTTCAAAACAGATTTACCTAAACCACCATAGGGATGGATAAACACAAAATCTTTGTCTATTACTTTTTCAGCTAACAGAAATGAATCAAGGTTCTCAACAATACAAATTTTATCTGTCTCAAACTTGTTTACTTGCGCTGTAAATATTCCGAATTGATTTGTAAATTTTTCTAATTCTACAATCTTAGAATTTATGATCACATTTTGAAAGCCTCTAGCCAAAATAACATTTTGGCTTATTCTTTTTCCTGCTTTAGTGTTTCTAAATGTTCCAATATTCCCAACAGCAGAATAACTATCTTGAAGTTCTTCAGGAAACTTACTTTTAAAATAAAGTTCAAAGCTTTCTCTGTCGCTCAAAAGATAACTACCACCACCAGTAACTGCCTGTGAATATTTTATAAACTTTCCATTAAGCAACGTTTTAAAATCCCCACTTTTTTTAACAGATGCACTTATGGAAGATGAATTCATTTTTCCATCTTCTAGCATTTTTAGTATGAAGTTAAAAAACGTTTTATTCTGCATTTCTATAAATTACTGGGAATGATTGAAGTTCGCCAAATGAAATTTTTCTTTTTTGATTTTTAGAATCTTTTTGAGATTCTTTTATCAGATAATACTTTTCAATTCCTTCAACTTTTCTTGGTGCTGCAAAAATTGGCACAAAATGATTTACTTTACAGAATTGAATTAAGTGTTTTACATTTTTTTGTCCTATAGCATCTAGTTCATCCACATATATTATTACTCGATTTTCGGAGTTATTATGCACTAATTCTTTCAATATATTTAGAAATAGATATAGTTTTAAAACAATATTAGTTCCTCTCGATTGGACTTGCTTTGAAAGGTCTATAGTTTCGGTTTTACCTGTGACTTTTGTTATTTCTACGTTAATTCTGAATAAATCAATAATATCAATAGCTTTACCATTATTGTTTAGTAATTGCCTTTCTAAAGCTTCTCTTGATTCTGCATAGGAATTATCAAAGTCTAAACCGTCTGAAAATTTCAGTTTAGATATTTTGTCTAAATCTGTAATTAAACCTGTATTATCATCAATCTTTACTTTGACACTCTGGATATTTGAAATAGGATATTCTGCTAATTTCTGATTGTAACTTCGTGAAACAAAAGTTTTAAAATCATTAAACTGTGTTAAAAATGAGTGTGTAGGACTACCAATTTCGTGAGAGAGCGTATCTAGTAGACTATTTATTACTTTTTGAGTACTAGGAATATTTAAAATCTCTTCGTTAATCTCACGGATGAACATTTTAATATCTTGAATGTCTATTTTCAAAATGTTGTTTAATTCATTCTTAAGAGTGCTTCTGTTATCCTTTATTCTAAGGAACTTTTTATATCCCAATTGAAATTCGTTATAAATTTGATCAAAATCTGTATCTAAAATTTCTTCAATTTCATAAACATCATAAGTTTCGATTATTTCTTGATATTGCTTCTTGAAGTTCTTTAAGTCGTCTTTATACTTATTAATTTCTTCATTTTTTTGAGATAAAGCGGTTTTCGTTTTTTCAATTTCCGAATCCTTGTTTTTGATTTTATTAATTATATCTTCTAGTTCATTAATAAGTAATTTTATTTCAACAATATTGTTCTTGACTTTAGTTCTTAACTCTGGTTTTTCTTCAATTCTTTTAATGAACTCAGCATTAGTTTTTATACTTGTTTTTAATGTTTCAATTTCTTTCTCAACACCTTTTCTATTTTGTATAATTTTTAATTGAGAGTTCTTTTCGTTTAGTTCCTTGTCTTTCGATAAAAGCTCACCTTGAAGACTTTTAATAGTTGGAAGCTCTGTTTCAATGTTAATATCTGAAACATCAATTAAACCATCAAAAAAATGTAATGGGAAATCAGATTTAGTTATCTCTTTTTTAATTTTTGATTTGTCAAGTTCTGCAACATCTCTATTTAAAAAAGAATAAACTTTTTTAATTGTTATTTCATCTTTTGAAATATTTTGATAAAGTAAACTGTCGAAGCGTGTAATTGCATTTTCCTTTTTTTTAATATCAATTTTGAGAGTTTTGATAGCGTCTAAAATTTCCTTTTCGGTAAACTGACTACGTTCTAATTGGTTCAGTTGAGAAACTAAATCTGTATGCTTCTTTTCTTCATCAGATAATTTATTTTTTATACCTTGATAAAGAATATTGTCAGCACTTGGTTCATAATCTTGAAGTTGATTTAATTCCGTTGATATAGAAGTATTTTCTTTTTTTAATACAGTTAATTTATTCCCTTGTGTAGTTTGCCTACTAATTAAAACATCTCTTTCATCTTTTAAAGTTGTATCTATTTTACTTTGTATGGTTCTTATAGATATCGATAGCTCGCTATTATCATTTGTTTTTTCAGATAGTTCTCGCTCAACTTTATTAAACTTTCTAATAAAAGTGTTTTTTAGTTTTCCTAAAATTGATTCATAACTTATAAAGTCATCATTAAGTAGTTTTAATTTTTCAAAATCAGGTTTGATTGAGATTAAACGTTGAAGATGTATTTTCTTTTTTTCAAATTCATCAATTTTCTCAAAGCTTGTACTCGAAAGCACATTTAGAGGAAAGTGTTGCTGTCCATCAGCAACTAAAAGAGCATTTTTAAACGATTTTTCATTGATATCACTTGTTCTAATTAAATACCTGTAAATATCTGTAAAACTGTTAGAAAAAGATTTTCTACCGTTTCTTTTTATAGATTTTTTTAGCCAAACAACAGGATTTTTATTTTTATCAGAATTATAGACTAAATTATATAATTCCTCATTTGTTAATCTAACTGGAACATCAGTAGGATTCTTTAATGTAAGTTTTTGTAGGACATTGTTCCATTTTCTTGCTTTAAACTTTCCATTGTTTGTTTCTATAAAACAAGTTTCATCATATTCTCCATTTATTTTATAATATTCTAAAGTTTTTTCAGGAGTTGCTTTAACAAGAATTGAATAATAGCCGTTTTTAAAAATTTCAAAAATGATAAAACTATACAAACTTGATCCATCAAAATAATGCTTCATAGAATCAGATAATTTTCTATTATCTTCAAAACGCATTTGATCTTTATCTGTAATATATAAAAAGTTAAGTGCATTAATAAAAGAACTTTTACCCACATTATTTTCTGCTGTAATTTGAATACTAGAGCTTTCGCCTATATGAATACTTGCTTTTGCATATAACTCTGAATTTATAATTACGATCTTATTTAGCATCTAAATCTCTTCTTTTTATTGTCAATTATAACCAATTTAAATCTTTAATGGCTTCATTAAAAATTTGATGTCCTTTTGCAAAAACATACTCACCATCTATGGTTTTTGTCCATTGAACAGGTTCATTCCTTATATTCCCTTTTTTCCATTCATCATAGCAGGATTTCAACAACTCTATTTCAGTTTGTTCAGTAACGTCCATGTCCAAGTCGTATAGTTTATTTATCAGTTCATTTGAATTGTCATCTTTTACTATCTGAGGTGATAATCTTAGAAACCTTTTATTATTTTCAGAACTACCTTTTCCTGAGAATAAACTTGTGTAGGCACCAAATGACGCCCATGTTTGTGGTTCAAATAAAATTGACTGTGATAGATTTGAAATTGTTGATGAATAAAAACTTGCTCCTTTAAATAAACGAAAAAACAGCCCTATCTTTTTTTTTGTTTTATTCCAATTGATTGTTCCATTTTCTTTTCTAACAACTTTTTTACCAAGAAGAGTAGAGTAGTATTGATCTCTGAAATTATCTGAATCTTCATCAGAGACTATTTTGCCACCTGTCCCTATTGATAGTACATAAATATTTTCTCTATCGACATCATTAGCTAAAGCCTCGGTAATTCCTGCCATCACAGGATTATTAAATCCGCTCAAAGCGCCATCCCATAAATAGCGTCTTCTATTATTTTTGACTCCTTTTATTTTGGGAACTAAAACAGCAGGGAAATCAAAATAATTTACTGGTGCATTTGATGATCCATGAATTGCTCCAACTAAACTAACTTGTTCAAAATAATCTAACTTTGCAATTACTTCAGCTCTCGCCTTACTACTTTTATTAGATCGAAATAATTTTGCTCTTTTATTTATAATATCAAATGTCGTCACTACAATTTCAAGTGATTCCTTTCCTATTATTTTTGGAAGTTCTGAAAGGGGTACACCGTTAAGTTCCTTATCATTATCTATTCTTAGAATATTTTTCAAAGCTTCCTTCTTAGCTGTAGTAGAGTAACGAGTTCCAACTGATTTTACTCCAAAAAGCCTCATTAAATTAGCAGGAAAGTACCTCTGTCTAAAATTTAGCTTTTTGAAAATTTTATCTCTTAATGTCTTGTCATCAAAAAGTCTGATTATTTCATCAAAAGTCCAGTTACAAGCCAATGCTGCTAAAACCATACTACCTCCTGAGTTTGCAATAACTAAATCAAAATGTCGCAAGACTTCGTGACCTTTTATTTCTTTGTTTGGATATTTTCTAAGAAAAATATCTTTCAGGGTCAAAACCTGAAGTATTGCCCAACTTCCTCCACCATCTAATGATAAAATTTTATATTTCTCATCCATAAAACTAATTTTTAAGCCATTAATATTTCGTCATTTTTATCTTTTTTTAATTTACCGAATGATTCTAATTCTAAAAACTTAGATTTAAAAATACCTGTAGGAATCTTTTTCTTTAAAAGATTAAAGAAGTTCTCATCATGGGTTGAAAGAACTATTTGTTTATTATCGTTCACTATTATACTTCGGAATAAATCAATAGTAGATAGAACGTTTATACTATCCATTGACTGAATAGGGTCGTCAATAAATATACAATCATACTCATTTGAATTTAGTGCAGATGCTAAAAAGATACTCAGACTTAGAATGTTAATTTGAGCAGTACTAAAATATAAATTAGGGATTAAAATCTCTTCATTACTTAAATTTTCGACAAAAATCTCTAATCTAGGATTATTGGATTCAAAATCTGCAACAAACTTAACGGATTTAAAATCTGGGTGAGGATCTATTTTTCTATAAATTTCATTTATCAAATTTTGATAGAAAAAATCTTTAATTTGTTCACCAATTTTCACTTTGGTTTTCTCTTTTTCACTCTCTAATAATGGAGTTACTTCTTCTTCAATAAAATTTAGTTCCTCTTCTTTATTTTTTAGATTTTCTTTTGCTTTTTCAGACTGTAAAAAAGGATATAAGTTTTCGGCATATTTTTCCAATCTAGCAAATCTGTCTTTTAGAAAGGTACATTTTTTAAACTCTATTTTTAATTCCTCTTCTTTTTTATCTAAAAATCTAGTTAAAGATGTCTTATCAAAATCATAAACATCTTTACCTAGTTTATCACTTACAAAATGAGCGTATTCTTCAATCTTTTGTTCAATTACTATTCTATTTTTTTGTGAATCAATCTCATTTTTCATTAAGTTCTCTTTAGTCAACTGACTTAGTTCTTTTCCTTGTTTTTGGATTAATTCTTCTACTTTAATTACTTTTGTTTTTATTTCTTTTAGTTCATTGGATATTTGCTCTATTTTTTTCTCAAGTTCTATTTTAGATTTATCATTTGAAAGTAAGTTATTGACAAGCCAATCTGAAATAGATACATATTTTTCATCTTTTTCAAGAAGTTGGATTTCTTTTCTAATAATCTCTAATTGGGATTTTGTATTTTTATATTTCTGATCTACATTGTGTAATTCTTCATTTATTTTAGATAATCTACTATTTATCTCAGTTGAATCATTAGAGTTTTTTAATTTTAGACTATCTAGCTGTTTCTTATATTCATCATAAGCTAAACCGTTTAACTTTACACTGATTTCTTTTACTTCAGCATCTAATCTGTTTAGTGATTTAATTTTTTCTTTTTGCTCCTTATCTAAGTTGTTTTTTTGATCTTCTAAGTTCTTTCTCTCTCTAACTAAACTAGAAATTTTTTCATTATAAAATGTTATTAATTTCTTATTACCTTGATTGATTTCTATAGTACTTTTTTCAATATCTTCATTCAACTTGTTTTTTAATATCAGAAGTTCTTTAAGTCCAGAATTTAAAGCATTGTTATTTGAAATACTATCTGCTAATTCTGTATATGAATTGTATTGATGTTCGCATAGTGGACAAGTTGAGTTCTGTAAATCGTTAGCTATTGTAAGTCCTGATTTGATAAATTCTTCAATAGTTGAGTTTAATGATTTTTGCTGTTTTATCGTATCATTTAATTCTCTAATTTCAATGCTTAGCTGACGTTTTCTTTCATTTAACTTTTCAAGAGTTTCCGTTAATTCCACTAACTCTGAATTTTCTCTAATATGTATCAAAGAATATTCACTATTATTTGTTTCAATTTTAACTTCTTCTAATTCTTTAATTGCTTTATTTATGGAATTTATCTTAGTTATTTTTTTATCATAAACTAGTTTCTTTTCTTTTATTGATTGATTGATTTTCTCAATTTCTTTTCCCAAAAATTCACTTCTGCTTTTTATATTAGGGAGTTCTTTGTGTTGTTTCTCTAGATCCAGTATTTGCCTAATTATACTTTCATTTTGATTAGTAATAGTTAATTTCTGCCTTGTTAATAGTTCAACTTGTTTATTAGTCTTCTCTTGTTCTTTTTCTAAAGAATTAATAGTTTTTATCTTTTCTTGAAGAGCTTCTTTTTTAGCTTTGTAGTAATCATATTCTTTTAGAATATTTTTATGTTCAGACTCTTGTTTATTTAATTCTAAAAGATTCTTTTTAAGGTTCGCAACTTCTGTTTGATTTTTTTCTAATTCTTTAAACTTTTTGATATTTGCATTGATCTCATCAAGTTTTGTATTTATTCCTTTTAAATCTTTAATTAAGGCATAGAATCTATCTATTCCTATAGTAAAATCATCTCCAATTTTAGCTGTTTTAACTTGAGATAGTTTTTCTTTAATAGATGATTCTTTACTGTATGTAACTATTTTGTCTCCAACAATATCTTTAAATTCTTTTAATTGCTCCTTAGTCATCATTGGAGTAATTAATTGAAATAATGTCTTTTCTAATTCATTATTTACCTCACTAATCTGACTGTTTATTGTTTCCAAAGGATTAAAGTCACTATCAGGCAGTATTTCTTGCGTAATTGATTGAATTTCATTTTTGATAGACTCAATCATTTTCTGATTTTCTCCGTACAATACTTTAACTCCTTTATAATAATTATCAATTTCTGCTAAATCTGGATTCTGCATAAAAATTTGATATCTTCTTTCTCCATTATCCTCCTTTAAAAAAGCGGAGATCCACTCTTGTGATAAGATTACTTGTCGAAAACTTGGATTTTCAATAATATCCCTACCATTAATATCCGTATTTCTGTTTCCGTGTACTCTAAGAACCCTAGGTTCTAAAGCTTCAAAATCTGTTGTTATTTTCACATAGGTTTCAGAATCAACATCTAATTTGTTATTTCTGAGTAGCTTTACTTGTTCATTTGTAGATGCTCTCAGCGCATCAATTGATTCTTGAGTATTCCTATTTTGCCAAAACCTCTGCACATTATTCGTAATACCCCATTCAATAGCATCATAAAAAGAAGTCTTGCCAAAACCGTTTGGAGCGTAAAGTGAAACAAAATTTGCTACACTACCGTCTTCTGTTACGAAATTGAAGGTTGCATCTTTTGGTTCACTATATATTCTAAAGGCTGAAATCTCTATCTGTTTAAACTTCATCTTTATTCTTTTTTATTATTGTTAGAAGCTCTTTATATGTTTCACTTGCTGCTTTAGTGGTATTCACTCTTTTCAAAATTTTATCTTTTAATAGAGACTCTATTACTGTATTTGGTTCAATCTCATTACTTTTAATTTCATCTTCATCAGAAATTACAGTAATATTATTTATAATATGTTCAGTTATCATTGAATCTTCATCTATAGTATTATCGACAATAATCTTTCTGCTAGAAAATGTGTCATTTTCAATTTTATATTTTAATTCCTTTCTTATAGGAATATCTATTACATAAAATAAATAAATATTCCAGGCACTAAATTCATCTAATAGTCTTGCTTGAAAATCTACGGCTATTGTATCAGCTATTTTAATCCAATTTTCTTCTAGAAGTTTGTCATTTTCTGGGTAGATGAAAAAAGTGGGGATTGAGCCACCAAATTCTATTTCTTTAAAATTGAATCTAAAATTTCTAAATTTATCTTTTAAAATTTCAATTGTATCATTAACTGAATAACTCATCATACTGCTGTTTTAATATTTGTAATAATTCGTCTTCATC
Source organism: Kordia sp. (assembly GCF_965283645.1). Classification (GTDB taxonomy): domain Bacteria; phylum Bacteroidota; class Bacteroidia; order Flavobacteriales; family Flavobacteriaceae; genus Kordia. The sequence goes on from NZ_CBDIPG010000001.1 coordinate 4,826,861, forward strand.
ATGAATATTCTCATAACTTTCAAGACGTTTAATGATGCATTCCTTTTTAAAAAACTCTAGGTGAACAAAATTGAAATCTTCATAAGGATTTCTAACTCCATTATCTATTTGCAAACCTCTTTTAGACACAACACGTAAATCCCTTGGTATTCTATCTTTTGGTAAAATAAAATTACCTAGAGGAGGCTTTTTTGTAGAAACAATTACTGTAGAATCTGGTTTTAGTCCTCTGTAGTCAGAGTTTAATAAATCTGTTCTTAACAAATTAGTCCAGTCATCTTCATCAGAATATTTTAAACGAATCGTGTCAAAAATTTCTGAAAGTAAATCGTTATTGATAACATATCCTTTTATGATGTTCATTATAGTTAAGAACTCAAGCCAAGCAATCCAAACATTTTTTATATATATGTGCTCAGAATATTCATGGTTGAGAAGTATTCTCTCTTTAAACAACTCTTTAATTCCTTGAGGTGTCACATCAGACTCAATAATATTTAACGCTTTATTTTTTAGCGTTGTTCTAGTTGCTATTATTCTTTCTTCGTCAAGTGCATCTACTTCTAACTTGAATGCATCATCCTCTAAAAATGAAAAATTACTCATATAAATTGGATAGATTCTCTTCAGTTGATCAATATTATTTTCTATGATATCTTCAATAAAACCGATAGGGTAGATATTTATTCGACCTTCATCATCATTATATGAATCCATTCTAAACTCAATTCCAGATAGATAGATTATTTCATTTACTTCTTGATAAACTCCACACCCAGAAAATCCAACAACATCATCTTGCCCATCAAAGCTATTAGAAGATAAAACAAAAAAAGGATCGTTCTTCTCAATTAGTTTTCCTATTACTTTTTTTGTTTTAACTTCATCTTGAATTTTATTATCAGGAAAGCCAAAGAGATAAAGAATTGAATAATTTTTTATATTTCGTTTTATATGTAGATTAATATCCTTTTGGTATTCAACTTTAATAATTGCTAAATCATATGTAGGATGAGTAAAAATCTTAATTACCTCGATTTTGTTATCATCAGAAGTAAAAATCTTGGGTAATTCATTATTCTCTATATTAGACTTAACATTATGCTTTACAGTAATAACATACGAATATTCATTAGTGCTAGGTTGAACTAAGCAACCACTACCGCTATTGACCTTAACTGAATACTTCTTATATTGATCATCTATACTCATTAATCCAAAATAATTGCTTCTTTATTTAAATAAATTGCTTCATGTTCTCCTAAATCTAAATCTTGTTGAGAAAATACTTTACTAACAATATTATAGTTAAAAATCAGAGTAGAATTAGGATTGTTTTTTATTATTCTTGCATAAGTCAACTTATCTGGAAGTCCATGTTTCAAACTATTTGTTAACGTTACATAAGTATCGCAGTCAATCATTTCTAGTAATTCATTGTCCGTATTCTTTCTACTTGCATGATGAGAAACTTTGAAAAGATCAAGCTCTAGTTTTCTGTCAGAAGAGTATCCTAAATCCTGTAGAGATTTTTTAATAACACTTGGATATGAATCTCCTAGGAATAATATTTTTTTGTCATCTTTTTCAAATAAAAAAGCTATTGAACTACCATTAGGTATGGATTCATCTTCCTCAAAAGTATCATGTGTTTCAATTAATTCATTTATTGATAAGTGATAATCTGTTTTACCAGCGGATGTTTCTAAAGAATCAGGACTCTCTCTTTCCCATTTATCATGTAAGTTTTTTAAACCTTCATTGTCAGGAGAAAGAACTGTAATTTTACAACTTTCAATTTCTTCAACTAATCCTTTTTTTATTATCCTGTAATCCCAACAACCTAAACTAGAAAGAAAAGAATCCAACCTTACTCCTTGTTTAACACTTGTATTTAAACCCTTAAATATATCAAGCTTGATATCTCTTTCATGATAATCACCTTCATCTCCAAAATGTTCAGCAATTAGTTTCCCTGAATTAAACCATACTTTTTTTACTAACGATTTATCAAATTTCTTATCCTCAAACATTTTTAAAATACCGCCTATATGGTCATCATCAATGTGAGTGATAATGAGAAGGTCAATAACTTGATTTTGATCTTTAAGTTTTAAAATTTCCTTTTTTAGGTCACCTGCTTTACGTCTTCTAGAATAGGTACTTCCAGTTCCACCGTCTATTAATATATTCTTAATAGAGTTTTCACTATTGCGGTAAGAAATTAGGGTGCAATCCCCGTTGTATCCTTGAAGAAATTTTATTTTTACCATTGTTTATTTCAGATTAATATTTAGATGTACTAATTATGAATTAAATAAAGTATTAAATGTAAGCAACTACTGATGTAAAAAATTACGGTTTTCCGTAAAGCAATAATTTAGAAAAGAATATGCTACTTTTTTTTGGCAAATCGAAATGGAAAAACTAGGCTAGTTAATGAAGAATAATCCATTTTTCAAGGTATGGAATTTTTAATTTTATAGCTTCTTTGATGTTTTTAAAGGAATACTTTAAGAAACCTATTGATATTTCAAGATCAATCAACTACCAAAGTTTAGCCTAAATATTAATGCTTAACTTCTTTAAAATATAAATCTGTAAAATATTTCTTTAAAATGCTATATTTGTATAATCAAAACTGATAATAATGCAAGACAATATAGATTCGATCATACGCGCAATAAAAATCATTCAAAAGGAAATTCCAAACAGCGAAGCAATTCCACTACTTGAAGACGCGCTAAAAAAATCTATGAAGTTTTATGTATTAAACATGGCTTCCATGGGTTCTGTAGTAGATATGGAAGAAATAAAAGAAAATTTCAAAAATGGCTTAGATTTATTAGAAATATTCAATAAGAACTAGTTTACTTTTTCTTATTACTTGGCTTTTTTATTTTCTTGTTTCCTCAAGGAATCTTCAATTCATTTCCTAAAAATTCATATAGAAATGTATAGGTTTTTCATAATTAGATTTTTTACTCATTTTCGATATTCTTTTTCATTTCTGTAAACGAAAATTAGAACGTTTCAAGTGACCTATAGTTAGTTTATTATCAGGTATAATTAACGTGAGTTCGATATAAAAAGTCAATTAATTAACATAAAAAAAGCAGAATATTTAGTAAATTAAAGTGTTGAATTTCAATTCATTATCTAAACATCTGCTTATGATTTCTGATACTAAAATTACACAAATTTTCTGTTCATTTGATGATTTTTGCAAAGATTTTGTTCCTTTTTGGCAAAAAAGTTTATTGGATAATGGTAAAAAACGATTTAGAAAAAGTAAAATGTCTTTAGCAGAAGTAATGACAATTGAGGTGCTGTTCCATCTTTCTGGCTTTAGGAATTTCAAAAAATTCTATATAGGATATGTATGCAAGTATCTTAAAAAGGACTTTCCTGATTTGGTAAGTTATAACAGAATGGTTGAATTAAAACAACAAAGTTTTATGCCGTTAGCTATTTACTTAAAAACACTTGGTTTGGCTAAATGTAATGGAATTAGTTTTATAGATTCTACACCACTTAGAGTTTGTCATAACAGACGAATTAACGGCCACAAAACTTTTAAAAAATTAGCAGAAAGAGGTCATTGTTCTTTGGGTTGGTTTTATGGGTTTAAACTCCACATTGTAACTAATGATTGTGGAGGAATCATAGATTTTATGCTGACTAAGGGAAATGTTGATGATCGAAAACCATTAAAAACAGCTTCTTTTTTGAAAAAGTTATTTGGTAAATTATTTGGAGATAAAGGCTATCTATCTAAAGAGCTATTTACGAATTTATTTTCTAACGGAATTCATCTTGTAACAAAGCTCAAAAGAAATATGAAAACTAAATGTGTCACACCATTAATAGATGCATATCATTTAAGAAAAAGAGCGATTATTGAAACTATTTTTGATCAATTAAAGAATATTTTTCAAGTAGAACATTCAAGACATAGAAGTCCAGTTAATTATTTTACTAATATCTTTTCTGCACTAATAGCGTATAATTTTACAGAGAAAAAACCATCATTGAAAAAGGATCTGGTAGACACTAAACAACTCATTCTATTCTAAAAGTTATATCGAACTCACGTTAATTATTAAAATCCTCTTTTTTTGACGGTATATTACTCGTTTATAAAATAAACAGAATAATTACCAAGAAACCCTAAATTATCGTAAAACTAGAATTATCTGTATTCTAAAAGCTTCAATTGTAATCGTTGGAGCTTTTTAATTAAAAAAATATAATGCATTGAAAATAAGTTACTTAAAATTAAGCAATGTACTTTGAGGGAAAACTTTAGTCACTTTCAAGGCACTTACAGGTAACTCTTAAATCACTTATTGGTAACTTTTCAGTAAATAATTAGGCACTTTTAGGTTACTTTTTGGTAAAATATTGATCATTTTTAAGGTAATCTCAGGGGACTTTGAGGGTAATCTTTAATCACTTATTAGTAACTTCTAAGCAATTAATAAGACTCTTTTTGGGTATTTTTAGATAACTTACGAGTAACTTTTTGGTCAATTTAAAGGTATTTTTAGATCATTAAAAACCCATAAAGTAATACTTTAAGTGAATCCAAATTCAAGAAGGTTTTTTCTCTAGATCTTAAACTAAAAAGTGAACAAATAATTCTTTAATGCTAATAATAATTTTCAAATTGAACTTCATTAGCTAATTACTAAGTGATGGTTACTATTCTCTTCTTTATCTCACTCATTATTGAGTGAGAACTTTTAAAAAAACAATCAACTTAAAAACAGTTAGTTATAAATTAATGTTCGATAAAAAATTTTGAAAGATTTGGCAAAAGTTCACCTAATGTTTGATAAATGTTAGGTGAACTTTTATCAAACTTTCGTAGAACATTTTATGAATATTCGGTTAATATTGATCTGTTTTTTGATAAACTTTCATTGAATATCTGATAAGTATTATGTGAACATTCAGCGAAATTTTATCAATTTTTCTACAAAATTTCAATTAATGTTTAATGAATATTCGACGAAGTTTTATCAAATATTCTTCTAAGTTTTGGTAAATCATCATCAAACATTTCACAACTATTTAAAACTTATTTGATTATATATTGATATAAGCTTCTTAAAAAATCACATCAAAGCTTTTAGGTTCAAGTTACAAAACTGAACAAATGATTCTTCAATTATCTTTTAAATCTTTGTTTTCAAATAAGTTAATAGTAAGTCTGAATTAGTATAAATCAAAAACGATTGTCGCACGCGACAAAAGTGTGCAAATGATGATCCAGTTATACAATTCATCTTTGTAGCAACTAACATACATAAGTCTTTTAAAATACTGTATATGAGATCGTCATTCGTAACTCAAGTCATCAAAATTCATGAAAGTAAATTTTAAAGATGTAAAGAGAAAAGGAGTAGTAACAATTAAAAAAGTAAAAGCAAGTTCAATCTAAAATTAAAGTATCGAGTAAAAATCAAAAAAAAGTAGTAATCACATGTAAGCATTCGGTCTTCTACGTCTAGGATTAGATGTTTTATTTTACATAAAGTTAGATATGTTTATTTGTAAATTATTGAGAGGTAGCGGAGTAAGTTTTTCTAGCTATGGGATTAGTGTCTGATTTTACTGGATTCTCAGCTTCCGTAAGATTTTGTTGCTAAAACGCCATTTTCTTAACAGTTTTCGATACTGTTGTTTTTCCAGTTTTGTGGCAGTAATTCGTGTAATTTATTTGCTTTATGTTCAGGGATTTTTTTAAAGATATCGTGTAGCCAAGCAAATGGTTCTACATTGTTTATTTTACAAGTTGCAAAGAAAGAATACATCATGGCTGCTTTTTGAGCTGCCTTGTGCGATCCTGCAAAGAGATAGTTTTTTCGTCCTAAAGCAAGTGGTCTGATGGTATTTTCTATCTTGTTATTGTCAATTAAATACTTTCCATCTTCTAAGTACCCAATCAGATATTTCCATAAGCGAAGTGTATAGCCAACTGCTTTTGCAATGGAACTTTTTGGTAATAGTTGCGATCGTTGTTGCACTAACCAATCATAGAAGGTATCGAGTATCGGTTTGGCATAGCGATTTCGATAGCGTTTGATTACTTTAGAAGTGGCATTATGTTCTCTAATATTAGCTTCTAAGCCATACAATTTTTGGAACTGTTCCATTGCATAACTGGCTCTTGAATGATCATTATCAAGTGCTTTTTCAAAATATCGTCTGGCATGTGCCATACATGAGAGTAGCTTTAATTGTTGTGCAGTGGCTAGGTTTTGATAGACCTTGTATCCATCGGACTGTAAAGTTCCTTTATAGTTTTTCAGTATGGTTTGTGGAGCTTTTATAGACCGAGTGGCATCATACTTGAACAATACCAAGCCTTCCACAGGTGCATGATATACCCAATGATATCCTGTATGTAAACTTCCTGTTTTATAACTGTCTTGAACACCAATTGGACTTTCATCTACTTGCAAGTAATTACTTTGTAATAACTCTTTAGTCAACACATCATACAAAGGTTCTAGTAGTGAAGTCGCGGCATTAAACCATCCCGATAAGGTAGCGTCACTTACCTGATATTGCTGACGTTTAAATATCTGTCGTTGTCTGTAAAAAGGAAGATGATCTACAAATTTACTCACTAAAATATGCGCTAAGAGTCCCGCGCCTGCATTCGATTTTGGTAGTGGCAGACTTGGAAGTTCCCCTATAATAACTCCAGCATAATCTTTTAACGCGTATTTTGGACGTATAATTCTGCGAACAAAAAGCTTGGCAGGATTGTATTCCAAGATTTCTGTAATTTCTTCTCCTATTTTAACACTGTCTTGTGCAAGATGTTCTGGTTCGATGATTTCTTCGACTCTTGGAAGATGCGCAGGTAATAAGGCACGCTTGGCAACTTTCTTTGGTGTAGCCTTTACTTTTGTTTGTAGTAAGACCTGTTTTTCAGTATCAGAAGATGATTCTATCGGTACTTCACCAAATAATCCTAACTGACTAGGTAAGGCTGTGGAGACAAAACGCTCACTTTTACTGCCAAAAATCAGGCGTTTTAATTCTGTTAATTGTCGTTCTAATTCTCTGTACTTTTCCAACAAATCATCATACTCTTTTTTGGAGATATAGGCGGTTTCTTCGGTAGTATCACTAGCGTTTTTCACAATGGAAAAATACTAATAATAGAGTAAAACCACAACGTTTTTCTGCGTTTTATGCAGGTAATTTGTAACGTTTTTTCCCTCGAACATGTGCAATAGAAATCCCATCAATCAGTAGCACCAATTGAGAATAACTCAGCTTGATACTGGTGACCACTTCATCATAGATTGGTAATTCAAAACGACCCGATTCCAACCGCTTGTAATACAAAACAAAACCACCTGCTTGCCATTGTAATATTTTGACCTTATCACGGGATTTATTAATAAAAATGTAAGCAGTACCATCTTGAGCAGAAGCCTGCAATTCTTTTTCAATGATGCCTGCTAGACTATCAAAACTCTTGCGCATGTCAGTAGGATGACGATACAAATGATACCGATGGGAAACGCCTAATCCAAACATGAGATCAACTTTTGCAAGCAAACTGCCGTTTGTTTGGTTAATGAAAAAGAATCTAAATGTAGGCGAACTCCATTGGGATATGCAATGGTAATTGTTGAGTCAATACTGTCAGCAGAAGTTTCAATATCTATGGGAATGAACTCATTTTGGAATGTATCGTTTGTAGAAGTCGTTTCGCCTTTAAGTAGTCCATGAAAACTACGATAGCGTCTTATCCAATACGAAAATGTGTGATAATTCAGAGCTTCACGCTTGCAAAAGTCTTTCTTGCTGATATCCTCCGAATAAAGCTTGGCTACCAAAGCAAACATACGCTGCTGTGTCTTTGTGTTTTTCATGAAGCCAAAATACAATTGAAATCATTTCTTTACAATACGTGGTTTACCGAAGGCTTACTAATCACATTAAAACTAAAAAGCATCAAGAAGTAATTAAGTAAAACATAATAACATTCCTTAAAACAAAATTGTAAGATTTTAACTATTAAATTACAATTGAAGCCTTTGAATTGGTTTCTAATATTTGTAACATTGAAATATGATTTCAAGTCCTCTTACAATTTCAGAAAAAGGAATACAGGCGTACTGTGAAGTATTTACAGTAGGCAATTTTATGATAGTTCCTTTCAATGAAAAACGCAAAAGACATATCAGAATTCAAGACACTAACCATTGAAGAATTAAGAAGCTTCGATGGGCTTGCTGATATATCTGTACAGGAAGCTGAACATATTATACATACATTAAAAGAACTATCATTATTAACTCATAACATCGTTACCAAACATGAGCAATCTGAATCAATTTCAAAGTTTCGCAAAGCGAAGTAAGCATCAAACCATTCGCAACAACAAAGCTGTTATCTATACGCGAGTTTCAGACATCAAACAACGAGATAATACAAGTTTAGAAAGTCAACTGAAATACTGTAGTGAATATGCCAATAAAAACGGTATGGAAATTAGCGGTTATTTTGGCGGAACAAACGAAAGTGCCAAAACAGATGATCGTAAAGAGTTTCAACGAATGTTATCATTTGTAAAATCAAAAAAGGTTGCTAATATCATTGTATATAGTACAGATCGTTTTTCACGTGCAGGAGAAAGTGCAATTCATACATTAGCCAAAATAAGAAGAATAGGAATCAACCTCATAGCTGTTACACAACCCGCAGATACACAAACTTCCACAGGACGATTTTATCAAAATCTAAATTTACTTTTCAGTAAGTATGATAATGACCAACGTAGAGACAAAACCATCACAGGAATGCGCCATCGTTTATTAAATGGCTATTGGATGGGAACTGCACCGATTGGTTATAAAAATATGCGAGACGAAAAAAATATACCAATTATAGTTCCAAGTGAAAAAGCACACTTAGTAAGAAAAGCTTTTGAATGGAAAGCCAATGAAAGTTTATCCAATGTTGAGATTGTAAAAAGACTTGAACAATACGGATTGAAAATATACAAACAACGATTAACAAATATGTTTCGAAATGTGGTGTATTGTGGATTAATTTCACATAGTCTACTAGACGATCAACTTATTGAAGGAAACCATAAAGCTATTGTTCCAAGAGATTTGTTTTTAAAAGTGCATGGCATTCAAGCAATGAATAATCATAAATCAAAACATAATATAGCGAACGAAAATTTACCATTAAAGGTATTTACAAAATGTGCCGCTTGTAAAAGTCCATTAACGGGTTATTTGGTAAAGAAGAAAAACATTTATTATTATAAATGTAAAACAGTTGGTTGTCCTTGCAATAAAAATGCAAATGACTTACATGACAAATTCAATGACATATTGAGCAATTATCAACTAGATAAAAAGTACATTGCTCCACTAAAGATACAATTGAAGCACACCTTTGAATACTTCAATACAGCTAATGAAGATAATACAGCGCATTTAAAGTACAGTTTAAAGGCTGTTGATGATAACATCAACAATATTGAGGAACGCTTTGTAATCGGCAAAATAGATGGTGAGTTATATCAAAAATATTCAAAGAAATACAATGAAGAAAAAGAAGGAATTCAAAAAGAAATCCAAAAAAACAGTTTAGATAGTTCGAACCTCGAAAACTACATTGATAATTCGATAGATTTACTATGTAACTTACACAATATATGGAGATTAGGAAATTATAATGAAAAACAGAAATTCCAAAAACTCATGTTCCCCGAGGGAATCGTCTATGATCGCAAAAATGATAGAGTTCGAACCAATAAGGTAAATTCGATACTTGAATTAACTCGCTCACTTTCAATAAGTTTAGATCATAAAAAAAGCGGACAAAAAAACAAAAATGTTAATTTGTCCGCTCCTGTGACCTCGGCAGGATTCAAACCTGCAACCTCTTGAGCCGTAATCAAGTGCACTATTCAGTTATGCTACGAGGCCTATTGCTTATTGCGGGTGCAAATATATTTCTTTTTGTTACAAATACAAAGATTCAAAAGAAAAATAAATAAGTTTTTTATCTTTTTTTAAAATCTGAAAATGAACTATCTCGAATTTAATGCATTTGTCGTTACAAAATAACGCCAGCCAATTATTGCTAATTGCAACTTTGAAGCTTTTGCTAAATCGAGCCTTCGTTTTGAAAATGAAGGAAGTAGCACTTTATTTAGCTTTGCTAATACTTTAAATAGTTGTGTTTTCATGATGAAATCATCTAAATTGTAATGGAAGATACTAAAAAATAATATAGCTGTAAAAAGCAAAAGGCAAGTCGATGAAAACTTGCCTTTGCTATATTGAATCCTGTAAGTATTAAGAATTACTTTTTTGTTGTAATAATAATAACTCCATTTTTCCCTTTTTCTCCATATAATGAGGTTGCAGAATTTCCTTTTAGTACAGAAACGCTTTTAATTTTATTAGAATCTAAATTTTTCAAAGAACCATCTTTTTTCACTTCTCCATCAACTACAATCAATGGTTTTTTATTATCAGAGTTTGTAAAAACAATTTTATTGCCTTTTTCTTCGATGACTTCCATTTCGGTTTCTTCATTTTTATCGCTTCCAACAAAAATAAAGCTATTATTCTTTCCATTTTTAATTTCAATTTCCTCTTCAATAATCTCGTCTGGAGACACTTCTTTTCCATTGACAATAATAACTTCTTTTCCATCTACTTGCTTAATGTTGATCGTCTTAACATCATCTTTCTGAGTCCAAGTTTTTGATGTTCCATCTTTACTATTTTTATAGCGAGATTTTATAACATATTTCTTTTTACCTTTCGTTCCTTTACCTTCTTCATCAGAATGAAACTCATACGCCGTACTCGCATGATATTTTCCTTTAGATGAACTAATAATCAGTTGATCGCTTTGCTTTCCAACTCTAATCGTTGGAATTGTCTTATCTTCTTTCGATGCAAACGTTGCGCTTGCAGTATTATCTTTTCCTTCTTTTAATTCTATAGTAATGCTTGTGATTTCTTTATTCTTGTTAAAATCTACATTGCTGTATTTCATCTTAAGTCCAGTAGCCGCAAACATTTTTTTAATAGCTTTCAACTCTTCAATAGTTGTATTCTTTGTAATTTCAACTATTAAATCGCCAACAACTTTTTTCCCAAGAACATTTTCAGTTGTTTCTATAATAGGAACTACTGTCGGATTCACTTCTTTTGCAATTACTTCTGTGTTAAACAACATCACAAAAGCGACTAATAATGGTAAGATGAATACATGTTTCCATTTATTTAAATGTGTGGATTGATTTTTTTGTAACATAACGATTCGTTTTTTGATTAATGAATTATAAAAATTGTTGGTCAATGCAGGACAATATGCATTTCCTGATACCTTTAATAAGGTAAGTTGATATTCCTTCTTAGAAGGTGTTTGTTTAATAGCTGCACTATCCGCTAAAAACTCTAAATTTTGTGAAATATATTTCTGATGAAGCCATGCAAGCGGATTGAACCACATGAAAATACAGTACAATTTTGAAATAAAAACATCTATAGAATGTAGTTGTCTACTATGCGCTTTTTCATGCGTTAAAATAGCTTCTAACTCTGACTCTGAATACAATTCTGGATTGTAAACGATGTAATTAAAAAATGAAAATGGTGTGAAAGAAGTGGTCGTTTCAATATAAATAAACTGTCCATCACGCTTGGTAATACTAGAAGTCCATAATAATTTACATAAAGAAGTGAGTTCAATTAAAAATTTGGATAGAAAAAATAAAACACCAGCTACATATGTATAGAATATAACATCTGTCCAAGAAAATAAAGGAGTAGTTACATAATTTCCAGTTTCGGTAACTACAAATGCACCAGAAGTTGTAGCGCTTTCAACAAAAGGAATTTCTACATACTTTGTAATTACTAAAAATGGTAAAATCAAGGAAATAATCATTCCTGCCAACAGGAAAAAACGATTTCCATGAAAAAAAGTATCTTTTCGTAGCCATAAAAAATACAAACTCAAAAAGAGTAGGAGCACACCTGAACTCTTCACAAAATATAAAATTGCTTCGTCCATTACTTTTCTTTTTCAATAAGGTTAATAATCTCTTTCAAATCGTCTACACTAATTTTTTCTTCTTTTGCAAAAAAGGAAACTACATTCTTATACGAATCATTAAAATAATTCTGAATTGCAGATGCCATAAATTTTTCTCGGTACGCTTCTTTTGTCACAACAGGATAATATTGATGCGTATTTCCGTATGCGTTGTGCGATACATATCCTTTTTCTTCCAAATTTCTAACAATAGTAGATAAGGTATTATAATGTGGTTTCTTTGTCGTAATCTCGCTCATAATATCTTTGACAAAAGCTTTTTCAAGTTGCCAGATAATATGCATTACTTCTTCTTCTTTATTGGTTAATTTTTGCATGATTCAATATAAATTAAATAGACTATGAATTAATTTCAATACAAATATAAACTAAAAAAACAGTTATGCAACTATAAAAATAGTTAATCAACGAAAATTATAGTTTATTTAACATAAATTAAGGAATACATTGTAAGATGTATGATTCGTGTTTGACATAAAAAAGGAAATAGTATCTTCGCAAAAAAAATACATTCATGGAAAATATTGGATTTGTAATTTTGGGATTAATACTACTTGTTGCTGGAGGAGAATTTCTAGTACGCGCTTCGGTAGGATTATCCTTTAAGTTGAACATTTCTAAAATGATTATCGGATTAACGGTCGTTTCATTTGCAACATCAGCGCCTGAATTGCTCGTAAGTATCAATGCAGCTTTAAACGATTCGCCAGCAATAGCGATCAACAATGTAATTGGTTCTAACATCGCTAACATAGGCTTGGTGTTAGGAATTACGGCAATTATTGGACCTATTGCTGTGAATAATACATTTTACAAACTCACTTGGCCAGTATTGATGATATTCTCTATAAGTATCTATTATTTCTTGTGGAATGATAATCTATTAAGCATGTTGGAAGGTATAATCCTATTTATAGGTTTAATAGTCTTCTTAGTCATTTTAATTCGCTCAGCGCAAAAAAACAAAGATGAAATCGACATTGAAGAAGTTGATGATGCTGTAGCAACGGTTTCCTATATGAAAATTTTTATATGGTTAACTATTGGAGGTTTAGCTTTGTATTTTGGATCAGAATTTTTAGTAAAAGGGGCAAAGGCATTTGCACTAGACATGGGCGTAGAAGAAGGTGTAATTGCTATTACAATGATTGCCATTGGTACAAGTGTGCCCGAATTAGCGGCTTCTGTAATTGCGGCCATCAAAAAAGAAAAAGCAATCTCTTTAGGAAACTTAATAGGATCCAACATATTCAACATTGCTTCCGTATTAGGAATTACGGCAATGATTACGGAAATTCCAGTTGTAGAAGCGCAAATACTTTCCAGAGATATTTTTTGGATGTTAGGTTTTGCCTTTGTATTATTTCCGTTAGCTTTTATACCAAAGAAATTCGGAATAGAACGCTATGAAGGTGTTTTACTATTTTTAGCATACATTACATTTATATACTTAGTTTTTTAGTTTTCACTAAATAATACATTGTTGTAAAACATAAAATATGATTGAATAAAAAATTAAGAAAAAGGATCACTCTTGTAGTGATTTCATTGCTCGCTGATTAATTATAGATTCAATCTTTTTAAACAATTGTTTGTCCATTCTTGGCGTTACATCATCACTAAATGAAAATTTGATTCCTTGATAGATACTAATACGCTCATCTGAAGAATAGTTGAAAAATGTATCGACCAAATGTGCAATTTTCAAAGCAATTTGATCGTCGTTCAAGCTGTCTGCATCTTGCATCAATGTTGTACTCATTCCCCAACCAATGCCAAACAAAAGCAATTCTTTATCTTCCGAATTTTTATCTAAAATAGCGTATAAAACCTCTTGGTCGTGTCCAAATTTAGTTCCTAAAATCATTCCGGTTGCTTTGACAAAAATCTCGTTATGCGGTGTTTTTTCCGTAGCAAAAAATTGAAAAGATCGCACCATTCCCAAAAGTAAAAATACAATTACGATTTGATGATATCTAACAGCTGTCAATCCAACAATCATTAGTAAAGAAACAAACGGCATAATATACGTTAAATGTCTATGTGTAACATAATTGCCAGTCACCGAATCCGTAAAAAAAGGACTTACTATGTAGGCAATAAAAAAAGTTAGGATGATTGAAGAAATAATTAATATTTCTTTTCGAAATTCATGCTTTCGATACCTAAAAAATAATCCAATCAAAGCAATGAAACCGAAAATATAATACAAGATTTTCATTCCACTGTAAAAAGCCGTTTCATTTGGCAATACAAGTGCGCCATTGGCAATAACGGATGGAAGCTGGTACAATCGATTCAAAATGGGAACATCACCAAGGGAAAAGTTAACATCTCTAATTGCAGTAATGCCAAATTCATTAAGATGAAAACCAGCATCTGCAAACATTCTAACCAATACATGAAAAATCATCACAATTGCAAAGCCAAAAACAGCAAAACGCCATTGTTTATTTTTAGGATAGCGAAACACAACATAGCTTATAAAAACAGGAATCAACACAATATTTGAATATGAAAACCAAAGTATCAAACCAAGTGAAATTCCAACTGACCAATACGCTCGTGAGGACGTATGTTTTTTTGTCAATATCCAAAGTAAAAGAAATGGAAAAACACTAGAAATAGCGTGCAATCCATAATTTACAGTTGCCCAAGGAAGTAAAATTGGCACAGCAAAAACACTCCAAACACCAAAAATGATGGCTGTTTTTAGATTAAAAACATGTTGCACTATTTTGAGTTGAATGAATCTAAAACAAAAATCTACACAGAAAGCAACAACAGTAAGCGAACTAAAATCTGTGAAAAGTTCTACAATATGACTCAACAAAGACAACACAATAGTGCCACCTTCATGTGGATAATGTATAAGATGATCGTATTGAAACTTTCCCTGTTCAATAATTAATTCCCACGCCATTTGATCTGGTGCTTCCTGCCAAGGTTCATAAAAATAACCATACAACAAACGTACAATTGATCCTAAAATGCATACAATCCAAATTATATTTTTTTTAATAAATTCAATCATAATGTACAAGCTGTAAAGTGCGTGTCTTTTGGTTTTTAAGAATAGAAATAATTAATTTTATACTGCGTAAATATACATTTTAGATATGTAATTATTTCTGTCGAATTTCATATTCTTTAAAAAAGCATTTAAAAAAATGAGCACATATACATTCCTTATGATCGCTTTAATGAATATTTAAAATAAAATAGTTACTTTCGATGCAACCAATCCTAATAAATTATATTTGATGTAATTTGCTTTGTGAAAAACGATAAGCGAGCTCGCATTAGCAATTCAATATAAGACAGAGAAATAGTAATAACTTCCATGATCGTCAATAAAATTTCAATTGTAATTCCTGCCTACAACGAAGGAGCAACCATACATAAAATTCTAGATAAAATTCAAGAAGTTGTCCTCATAGAAAATATTCAAAAAGAAATAATTATTGTAGATGACTGCTCTACAGATACTACAAAAGAGCAAATTGAGATGTACATTGCTAAGCATCCTGAAATGACAATTCAATACCTGCAACATGAAAAAAATAAAGGAAAGGGCGCGGCACTACATACTGGAATTCATAAAGCTTCCGGAGAAGTATTAGTGATTCAGGATGCTGATTTAGAATACGATCCGAATGAGTATAATGATTTGCTAAAACCCATTATAGCAGGATTTGCAGATGTGGTGTATGGTTCTCGATTTATGGGAAGTAATCCACATCGGATTCTATTCTTCTGGCATACGATCGGAAACAAATTTCTAACATTTTTATCCAATATGTTAACCAATCTGAATTTGACAGATATGGAAACTTGCTATAAAATGTTTAAAACAGAAATTATTCAAAACATCAAACTACACGAAAACAGATTTGGTTTTGAACCAGAAGTCACAGCAAAAATTTCACGTGTTCCCAAAATAAGAATTTATGAAGTAGGAATATCATATTATGGACGTACGTATGAAGAAGGAAAAAAAATCAATTGGAAAGATGGCGTTTGGGCTATTTTTTGCATTCTGAAATACAATATCTTCAAAAGAAGATAACAGTGTTAAAACAGTACAATTCATCTTTGAGTGCACAAACAAAAAAAGAGCTTACAATTCATACTTGTAAGCTCTTTTATATATAATTTAAAATCGAAACTAGCTAATATTAGCCGATTTTACTGTTTTAATAATTCGTCCAGCAATCTTATAAGGATCACCATTTGAAGCTGGTCTTCTATCTTCTAGCCAACCTTTCCAGCCTTTTTCAACTGTAATAATTGGAATACGAATAGATGCACCTCTATCAGAAACACCATAACTAAAGTCATTAATAGATGCAGTTTCATGATCACCTGTTAAACGTTGATCGTTAAACTCACCATACACAGCAATGTGTTCAGCAGTAACTGGTCTAAATGCTTCACAAATTTTCTCATATGTTTCTTTAGAACCACACGTTCTTAAAACTGTGTTAGAGAAGTTAGCGTGCATTCCAGAACCATTCCAATCACCTTTTACTGGTTTTGGGTGATACTCAATGTAGTAACCGTACTTTTCTGTTAAACGATCTAATAAATAACGAGCTATCCAAATTTCGTCTCCTGCTTTCTTTGCACCTTTTGCAAACAATTGAAATTCCCATTGTCCAGAAGCAACTTCTTGGTTAATTCCTTCAAAATTCAATCCTGCATCAATACATAAATCTGCATGCTCTTCAACGAAATCTCTACCATGTGTATTTCTTCCACCAACTGAGCAATAATACATTCCTTGAGGTCCTGGATATCCACCAATTGGGAAACCAAGTGGCAATTGAGTTTCTCTATCCATAATAAAGTACTCTTGTTCAAAACCAAACCAAAAGTCGTTATCTTCATCTTCAATAGCAGCTCTTCCGTTAGATGCATGTGGCGTACCATCAGCATTTAAAACTTCCGTCATAACTAAATAACCGTCTCTTCGTGCTGGATCAGGATAAATTGCAACAGGTTTTAACAAACAATCAGATGCTCCTCCAGAAGCTTGCTGAGTAGATGAACCATCAAAAGACCAATTTTCAAGTTCTTCAATAGTACCTTGAAAATTTTCATGTTCTTCAACCTTCGTTTTACTTCTTAGGTTTTGAGTTGGTTTGTAACCATCTAGCCAAATGTATTCAAGTTTAATTTTACTCATAATAATAGTAATTCACATTAATAAATTCGAAGGCAAATATAAATTAATTTCAAATCAACCTGTAGAAAACGAAGGTTAATTTTATGTAAATTATTAAATATTTATTAACAACCCCTATTTTTTAGGGGTATGATTGTTTTTATTTAAAAAAATACGCTAAAATTGATATATTTGTAAAAAATAACTAATAGCTATGCTTAGATTTCATGCGTTAAAAGAAACACTCAACAGAAAACCTGTAGAAATTAAAGAAAATGGTCGTCGTTCAGAAATTTTTGGAGACAACGTATTTAATGAACATGCAATGTTGCAACATCTTACTAAAGATGCGTACAAAAGTGTAATGAATGCCATTGAATTTGGAGCAAAAATAGATAGGAAAATAGCAGACCACATTTCCACAGGAATGAAAGAATGGGCAATAAGCAAAGGAGCAACCCACTATACACACTGGTTTCAACCACTCACGGGCGCAACTGCCGAAAAACATGATGCGTTTTTTGAAACCATTGGTAGCGGACGCGCCATGGAAAAATTTGATGGCGGACAATTGGTACAACAAGAGCCAGACGCGTCGAGTTTTCCAAATGGCGGCATTAGAAATACGTTTGAAGCAAGAGGTTATACCGCATGGGATCCAACATCACCAGCATTTGTATATGGAACAACTTTATGTATTCCAACAATATTTGTGGCATACACAGGTGAGGCATTGGACAACAAAGCACCATTATTAAGAGCATTGCAATCAGTAGATCAAGCGGCAACAGCAGTTTGTAAATATTTTGATAAAAATGTAACCAAAGTTAACGCATCTTTAGGATGGGAACAAGAATATTTCTTAATCGATTCTGCATTGGCGGCGGCGAGACCAGATATTATTCTTACGGGAAGAACACTGTTAGGACATTCATCTGCCAAAGGACAACAACTAGACGATCATTATTTTGGATCAATTCCCAACAGAGTTATGAGTTTCATGCGCGATTTGGAAAACGAGTGCATGTTACTTGGAATTCCTGTAAAAACACGTCATAATGAAGTTGCGCCCAATCAATTTGAGTTGGCGCCAATATTTGAAGAAGCAAACTTGGCAGTTGATCACAATTCGTTATTAATGGATGTGATGGAGAAAGTATCACAACGGCATCAATTTAAAGTATTATTTCACGAAAAACCATTTGCAGGAATCAACGGTTCTGGAAAACATAACAATTGGTCATTGGCAACCAATACAGGTGTCAATTTATTAAGTCCTGGGAAAACGCCGATGAAGAATTTACAATTCTTAACCTTTTTTGTAAATACGATCAAAGCGGTTCACGACAATGAAGAACTAATTCGAGCGGCTATTGCAAGTGCCAGCAACGATCATCGTTTAGGAGCTAACGAAGCGCCACCTGCTATTATTTCGGTATTCATTGGATCGCAATTGTCGGCAGTTTTAGACGAATTGGAAAATGTAACCAAAGGAAAACTATCTCCACAAGAAAAAACAGATTTAAAACTGAATATTGTTGGAAAAATTCCTGAAATCTTATTAGACAATACAGACAGAAATCGAACGTCACCATTTGCCTTTACAGGAAACAAGTTCGAATTGCGCGCTGTTGGTTCTTGGTCTAACTGTGCCGGACCAATGACGGTTTTAAATACAATCATTGCAAAACAATTAAAAGACTTTAAGGTTGAAGTTGATGCGTTAATTGCTAAAAAGGATTTAAAGAAAGATGAAGCCGTTTTCAATATATTAAGAGAATATATAAAAGCTTCTAAAAAGATTCGTTTTGAAGGAAATGGTTATGGAGAAGCTTGGGAAAAAGAAGCCGCCGAAAGAGGTCTGAGCAATAACAAAACAACTCCAGAAGCATTAAAAGCGCAAATTTCTAAAAAAACAATCTCATTATATGAAGAAATGAATGTGATGAGTAAAATAGAAGTAGAAGCACGTCACGAAATTGAATTGGAAGAATACATTTTGCGTATTCAAATTGAAGGTCGTGTATTAGGTGATATTGCACGAAATCATGTCATTCCAACAGCAATTCGTTATCAAAATACCTTAATTGAAAATGTAAGTGGATTGAAAGAAATTTTTGGAAAAGATTTCAAAAAACTAGCAACTGAGCAAATTGATTTAATCGAACGTATATCTGAACACATTGCAGGCATCAACTCAAAAGTAAATGCAATGACCGAAGAACGTAAAAAAGCAAACAAACTAGAAGGCCAACAATCGGCAGAAGTTTATTGTAATAAAGTAAAACCATACTTTGACGAAATTCGGTATCACTGTGACAAACTTGAATTATTGGTTGATGACAACATTTGGCCATTGGTAAAATACAGAGAATTATTGTTTACAAGATAGTTCGTTAGGTGCGCCTCACTTTTGTTAGGTTAACAATTAATTACATGCTAATCTAAAGGAGTGGTTTTTTGTAATGAAATGGAGAAAAATTGTATCGAGAAGTACTTTGATATGATATTTAATTCTAGTAAATCTCGATAGAAATTTTTTATCAAAAATTCACTTGAGCAGAAGAAATATTTACAGTTACTATAGCTGTCATTCCTGCACAGATAGGAATCCAAAATCAACAAATCAATAAAAATCAACACATTGAGCGCAGTCGAAATACAGATCAAAAGAACCAATTCTAAAGACAAAGGCTTCATCAGTTTGGTCAAAGAATTAGATGCTTTTTTGACGATAAAAAATGGTGAAAGTGACGATTTTTTTAGTCAATTTAATGGTTTGGAAAATTTAGACAATGTTATTGTAATGTATACCAACGAGATTCCAATTGGTTGTGGCGCAATCAAACAATACAATACAACAACTGTTGAGATAAAGCGCATGTATATTCAAGAAAACTACCAAGGAAAAAATTTAGGAATCATCATCCTAGATGCTTTGGAAACTTGGGCAACCGAACTCGGAAACACACGTTGCATTTTGGAAACAGGAACCATGTTGCCAGAAGCGATTCGTTTCTATGAAAAAAATAACTATCAACGCATTCCAAATTACGATCAATATATTGGCGTTGCAGAAAGTGTGTGTTTTGAGAAGTTGTTGTAAACGTATTAAATCGTAGTATATATTTTTAAGATTTACACTTTATACCAACTTTTGGTACACTTGAGTGAATAGTATCATAATGAGCAAAAAAACGTTAATTTCCCTGCTTTCGTTGGTGTTTTTGATACGCATCTGAAAGTTTTTGCGCTCTCGCTTTTAAATCTGATTGCACAGTTGTTGGCAACATTTTAAGATCAATTAAACTAATATCCATTGCAAAAAGTGTATCATACGCCAACTTCGGATTCATAATGTACAAACTATGATAATAATCGGTAGTTTTCTTAATTAATGCATCTCCAGATAACGTTTTTCGTTCTTCTACATATAACGAAGTAATATATCTTGAAATACATTCTGTATCATTATTACAAGCTAAAATTTTATTCTTTTGTGCTTCAGAAAAACTGGTCTTTGTAGTTGTGTTTGTTGTAGCACTTGAAGTAGAAGCTGAGGTTGAACTTGAATTTGAAGTTGAAACTGTGGTTACGGTTGAAGTTGTTCCTTCCAACTGACCATGTACCCAATTTCCAGCTTTGTACTTATCTTTTGCATAATACTGAACGCCTTGTCCATGCGGTTTTCCGTTTTGGTAATAGCCCATATAATATTCGTACTCACCAGTTGTATATGTTCCTAATCCGTGATACTTTCCATTAGAAAACTCTCCAATATAATCGTTACCAGTATGATTGCCACCAGATTTAAAAAACAAAACTCCAAAACCATCTCTTTTGCCATTTTTAAACGTTCCCATGTAGGTAGAATTGCTATATTCATAAATTCCAATACCATTAGTACAATTTCCAACCACACACGTTTTTGAGTTGTTATATTGTAGTTCTTGTTTAGAAATTACTTTTCCATTGCTATAATTCAATTGATATGTTTTCTTAGTTTCATAATCGTTGTAAAAACCTATGTTTTTAGACTTGTCTGTAAAAATCATCAAATTAGTACCATTATACTCATACGCAAATCCTGCTTGATCTAAAAAAGAACCTTTATACACCGATAATGCACTCTTTTTATTATTTGCACTTGAAGTATGCATTGGTCCGTACACTTTTCCATCTTTAAAAAAACCATGTGCTTTCTTCCCATCTTTAAAATCTTTCTCTCCATAACCGTTTTCACAATCTCCGTTGACACATTCACCCGTAAAATAGGCAGCATATTCATCTAAACTTTCGGCTAATTGCTGCGCATTATCCGTCGTGTTATCTAGGAAGTCTTTTTTGTAATTACTATGCAGTGTAACAGGATATGGCGTATAAGTTTTTACATTTTTATAATTTTCTAAAATCACTTTTTCAGGTTCGTTTTCTCCTTGAAAAACAGCATCTATATTATTTGATGCAAATTCATACACACCAACTTTATCAATATACGTTCCGTCTTTTCGAAACACATGTACGCCGCCTTTTTGTGTTTTATACCAAAAACCATTTTTTAAATCGATTGAAACTTTCTCTACAGGAAAATCTTTTCCAACAGGTTTATTTTCAAAATCTTCAAGAAGATACAACTCTCTCGATGGTTTGTGAAATACCAACAAGCTTTTCCCCATAAAAACAGAAGATGTATTTTTTGCTTCTTGTTGACTGTTAATTTTAAATAAATAACTTTCGTTTGCGGTTTTTCTAAACGTCACATTTGGCACTACCAAACGATCATACAATTCAGTTCGCAACTTTACGACATACGTTTTTGTTACATTATTATCCGGATTAATACTTCCCGTAACTTCACCATTGCTATATTTTATTTCTCGGATATAATACGAAAATTGTGAGCCGTATAATTTTTTATTATTGGTAGATAAAGGATACGCAATCACCCAATTCCCATATTTATCATACACGTATTTAAAAGTTTGCGTATAGGTTTTGTTGACTTCTTTTTGAATCAGATTATTATCATTTAACGTATATGTAGCTTGATACGCACCTCGATCTTGCGAAACTAAAAAACCGTTGGAATTGTATGTATAGTTGTAAATATAATTTTTGTTGGCACTTTTGTTGAATGTTTTTTCTATGGAAATCAAGTTATTTTTGAGTTCAAAACCTTTCGTTCCATTCTCAAAATCATACGAAATGGAAGTTCCTTTATAAACAAAATTTCGTGTTTTATCATACTTTTTTCCATCTCCTAATGTTCCAGTTTCTCTCACTTTTCGGATGCGATTATTTGTGTAGGTATAAAAAGTTTCATCCGTATAATTGCTTGATGTAGAAGTGCTTATTCTTTTTGAAAGATTTCCGTTTGCATCATATGCATAGTTAAACACAAATCCTTGTGGCTTCATAAAATTCCCGTAATTATAAGTCGTTTTGGTCTGAAGCAACTTCTTATTTTTAAATGTGTGAACCTCCAAACTAAAATCATTTTTCATGTATTGAAATTTATGTCCCACAAAGGAAAAGCCAATATCTTTGTACGTCGCTTTAGAAACAGTAACTGGAACAATAGTTCCGTTGTCAACTTTCAAATTAAAATCGTTTACAACATCTGTCTTAGGAATGTCTAAAATTTCTTTCTGAGTTCGTACTTCTTGGGCAGAAGAAAATAGTGTGAACAATCCGAAGAAAACAATAAAAAGACGTTTCATGAGTATTACTTTTAAATTACAGAACAAATGTGCTTAATAATCAAAAGTGATAACATTAGGCAAATGACGTATTTTTAATTAGATATAAATTCTTGTGTTTATTTGAAAAAATTATCTTTGCATCACAACAACACAACTATGAGTCAAGAAGTATCAAAACGGTATGCTATGAGAGGCGTTTCGGCATCAAAAGAAGATGTGCACAATGCTATCAAAAACATTGATAAAGGTTTATTTCCACAAGCTTTCTGTAAAATTGTACCCGATTATTTAACAAATGATGAAAATTATTGTTTAATCATGCATGCAGATGGCGCAGGAACAAAATCGTCGCTAGCGTACATGTATTGGAAAGAAACGGGCGATTTGTCCGTGTGGAAAGGAATTGCCCAAGATGCATTAATCATGAATATTGACGATTTATTATGTGTTGGTGCAACGGATAACATCATGTTGTCATCTACGATCGGAAGAAATAAGAATGCGATTCCAGGTGAAGTCATTTCGGCAATCATCAACGGAAGTGAAGAACTCATCAAAGAACTTAAAGAATTTGGCGTAACCATTCATTCCACAGGTGGCGAAACGGCTGATGTGGGCGATTTGGTACGAACAATTATTGTAGACTCTACGGTTACAGCGCGCATGAAACGCAAAGATGTCATAGATAACGCAAATATAAAAGCTGGTGACGTCATTGTCGGACTAGAATCTTTTGGACAAGCAACCTACGAGAAATCATACAATGGTGGCATGGGAAGTAATGGATTAACATCTGCACGTCATGATGTTTTTCATAAATATCTTGCCGAAAAATATCCAGAAAGTTTTGACAATGCCGTACCAAGTGAGTTGGTATATTCTGGAAATACAAAATTGACGGACACTGTTGCGGATGCACCAATTGACGCTGGAAAACTAGTGTTATCGCCAACACGAACTTACGCACCAATTATAAAAAGTATCTTGGATAAATACACTCCTGAAGACATTCACGGAATGGTGCATTGTAGTGGTGGCGCACAAACCAAAATATTACACTTCGTGGAAAATCTACATATCATCAAAGACAATATGTTTGAAATTCCGCCATTATTCAAACTCATTCAAGAGCAATCAAATACGGATTGGAAAGAAATGTATCAAGTATTCAACTGCGGACATCGTATGGAAATATACGTTTCGCCAGCAATTGCAGAAGACATCATTGCTATTTCAAAAAGTTACAATGTTGATGCTAAAATTGTTGGAAAAGTAGAAGCTTCCGATACTAAAAAGTTAACGATTTCTAGTACATACGGAACGTTTGAATATAATTAATTTTCTGCTTGTCAATTCGAGCGTAGTCGAGAATACTTTTAGTTGTTAACGTTTTATATTACTTACGTAGAAACTTTATGTCATGCTGAACTAGATTCAACGTCACATAAACTAGCGTATCAATGATGAGAAACTGAACTTGATTCAGTTTGTTGTAGTATAAAATTCCTGAATGTGATTTACGATTTTTTAAATCCTTCAATTTCAATATGTTTCAACTTCTCCGTTTCCGTAAATGCTGAAAACTCACGCAACAACAATTTCAACTTCGGATTGATATACTGTTCGCAAAATGGTTTCTTCGGATTGGAATAATAATAATTGGTAATCTCTTCGCGTGAAGCTTTAAATGCTACAAAAGGTAACACTTGCGTGATAATTGTATCTTCAAATTTAGTTTGCAAATCAGTAAGTAACTCATTCAAAGTTTCCTGTTGTGCTTGCTCGTAATAATAAATCGCAGAACGATATTTTTTCCGCATGCTATGTTGTACGGTAGATTTATGCGTACGCAGATGAATCTCCACAAGTACCTTTAAAGGAATCTTTTTAGGATTAAAAAGTACAATTACGGCTTCTGAAAATGTGTTGTTCACTTCCGTAGATTGTACCCAACCTTGTTTCACATCGTGTACACCAATCAACGACTGAAATACTGCTTCTGTACACCAATGGCAACCGCCGCCAAAAGCAATAGTTGTACTAGTTAGTTTTTTCAAAATAATATATACCTCTTAACTTGTTGTGAATAAATTTCTGGCTATGTTTTTATAACTACATTCAGTAAACATAACTGTTCATCAATATAATGCAAATATAAAATAGTACGCTACATCTACTAAAATAAAGGAATATTCCTTCCTTTTCAACGCTAATATTTCCGTTTCACGATAATTATTTTGTGTCAACAGGAAATATCGTAGTTATTTACACTAAATCATTTTAATTAAATTATTTTAATTTTAAGGTAAGCCACGGGAAACAAAACCTTCAATAGAAATTGAAGTTTTACTATTTTCAAGTTTTTTCAAATTTCTAAGAAGAAGCTTGGATATTGAAATTTTTAACATAAAATGATGATACCTAAAGATAAATAAACAATAAAAACAATGACCACACACCACACGTATCGAAAGCTCATCTTTCTCATTTTTACAGGAACGGTATTACTCTTGTATAATTGTACTACAAACACAATTGATGAAGGCGATATCACAGATTTGCCACCAATTGAAGAAACGGTAACCTATGACGATGATGTATTACCAATCATCACAAACAATTGTATTTTTTGCCACAGTGGACCAAATGCAAATGCAGGTTTAGACTTGTCAACTTACGCAAATGTCAGAGGTGCAGCCGAACAAGGAAATTTGGTAAATCGTATAAACAATGGTTCTAATCCGATGCCACCAACAGGAATATTACCACCTGAAACACGTCAGATCATTGACCAATGGATTGTAGACGGATATCTTGAAAATTAAACCTAACAATTAATAAACAATACTTATGAAAAAAATACTCATCCTATGTTTTCTTTTTGTTGTCGGAAGTGTTTCTGCACAAAAATATTACACCAAAACAGGCGAAACAGACTTTAAAGCTTCTGTTGAAGCATTTGAACCTGTTGAAGCAAAAAGCAATAGTACAACGGTAATTTTAAAAACCGATTCAGGCGATATAGCGGCGTTACTATTTATGAAATCATTTCACTTCAAAGTAGCGTTGATGGAAGAACATTTCAATGAAAACTACATGGATTCTGATAAATATCCAAAGGCAACTTTTAAAGGAAAACTAAAAGATTTCAACATGTCAGATTTATCAAGTACGGCAAAAGAAATGAAACTATCAGGAACGTTAACGGTACGCGGAAAAGCCAAAGACATTCAAACAACGGCAATGGTTTCCAAAGATGGTGACAAAATTATCATCAAATCAATGTTTTCAGTAAAACCACAAGATTTTGGAATTGACATTCCAAGTATTGTAAGAAATAAAATTGCAAAAGAAATTAACGTAACCTTGAATTATGAGCTTATCGAAAAAAAGTAAAATTCTACTCGGATTGGTTTTAGTGATCGCAATTGGTGGATATGTAGCCTACAGTTATGCGTACAAACCACACACGGCAATTGCAGATATGGAAGTTGCTTTTACAGGAAGCGCGACAGATTTCTTAGAAAAAATCAAGGACAATCCAGAAAGTTGGACACAAGGCGAAAAAGTAGTAGAACTCACAGGAATCATCACTGCCAAAGATGAAAAAGGCGTTTCGATTAATGAAAGCATCTATTTTCAATTAGAAGAAGGTACTTCAACCGAAACACTATCAGAAGGACAAAAAACAAAAATAAAAGGTAGAATTATCGGGTATGACGATTTGTTAGAAGAACTAAAACTAGACAAATCGATCATTCTAAAATAAGGTGACTTTGTAGTTAAATAATTAATTATTTAACACAAATATCTAATTCACACTAAATAATAAACAACTAACTAAACAACAAATGAAACACTATTATATACTAGCGCTACTATGTTTATGTAGTCTAGGTAGTTTGCATGCGCAAGATGATTTACTTGACGAATTGGAAGGCGAAGCAACACCAGAAACATTTGAATCGCCAGCATTCAAAGCCATGAAAATTGGAAACTTACAATCGACAAAAGTAGCGGCAAAAGGAGATTTATACTTATATGTTTCTCACCGATTTGGAACATTAGACGACGGATTATCAACGTTTTTTGGATTTGACAATGCAAATACGAAAATTCAACTTGTGTACGGACTTTTTGATGGTTGGCAATTTGGTGTCAGTAGAGAATCATTACGTCAAATGTATGCGTTATCTACGAAAGTGAAACTAAAAAGCCAATCAACGAGTTTTCCCGTAAATCTAGTTGGTTACAGTACGGTAAACATTAACACGCAAGTTCGGAAAGATCGTTTTCCATTCTTAAAATTCGAAGATCGATTGAGTTATACAACACAATTACTAATCTCAAGAAGATTCAATAACAATTTTTCGTTAGAATTAGCGCCATCATACGTACGTCAAAACTTAACTTTAGAAGCTTCACAAAAACACGATCAATTTGCCATGGGCGCAGGTGGACGTTTAAAAGTAAGTAAACGTATGTCGATCAACTTAGATTATGCATACAACTTTAGCAGAGCAGACAATACAGCATTCAGAAATCCATTAACAATTGGTGTAGACATTGAAACTGGCGGACACGTATTTCAATTACTATTTTCGAATGCACAATCAACGAACGAACCTGGTTTTCTTAGTTATGCAGAAGGCGATTGGGGAGACGGAGACATCTTCTTCGGGTTCAATATTGTGCGTGTATTTTAAAAAATAAGCAGAACGTAACCTACTAAAAAGGCTTTCTAATACATATAGAAAGCCTTTTTTATATCAATTATATTGTTTATTAACACACAACTGATGCACAAACTATTGATTCGCATACTACCGATTGACAAGCAAAGGAATTACAATTTACCGTTTGGCATGTATGTGTTGCAGGCGGACAGTTATGCGAAATAGGGCAAATATTTGGCCATACAGACATTTCAGGTCCGCAACCATTATCTGTTAAACATAAAAATGAGCCACCACCAAGGATGTTGTTTTCAGTAAAAGATGCAACTTTAGTTTTTGAAAGATTTAGTTTCTTCAGCGATACTTTTTGTTTTTTCATACTATGAGTTTTGTTTAATAAAACTCAAATCTAGGAAAAGGAAATTGTGAAAAAAAAGATCGTAAATAATACTGTGTAGATGGTATGAAAATGAAAATAAATGGTATAAAAAAAGCTTTTAGTATACAAACTAAAAGCCTCCTTTTCTTGATAATACGTGTTTATTTTAGTAACACTGAACTCCTTGCGGACAAACTGAATCTGAATTACATACAAATACAGTAATTCCACAACCATTCGTAGGTGTTGGACATCCGTTAGTAGGACAGTTTTGCGTTTGTGGCGGGCAACCTGCTGATGGGCAGTTTTGCGTTTGTGGTCCACAACCAAAGTCAGAAAAACATGGTTCTGCTGTTCCTGTCCATGACTGGAATCCGCCAGTAAATCCACTAGTACCACCTGTTAAATTCCCTGATTCTAACGATGCTACATTAGATTTGTTCAATGCTAACTGTCTTAAATTTACCTTCTTTTTTTTCATGATTATATAGGTTTTAGTTAAGTAACAAAAATAACAAAGTAATAAGCTATTGATATAAGTTTAAACCATACAAACAGTAAGTTTTCTTGAACTTAAATGTTAAAATAAATATTTCAAGTGGTTGATAGTCTTTATTTTAGAATAGAAAACTTCCAAATTGCAAACTGAAAGTATTGCTGTAGCTAGGTTGATGGTTATGTACTAAAAATAGTAAAATAGTAGAGTATTGATATGCGTTTAAACTATACAGACACTACGCTATTTTAAAATGTAAATGTAAAAAGGCTTTCAAATAGTTGAAAGCCTTTTTGTTTTAATCTATAAACTGGTTATTCTTAGTAACAGTAAACTCCTGGAGGACAAACTGAATGCGAACCACATAAAAGTGTAGCTGGCGGACAACCATTTGTTGGGCAGTTTCCTGTTTGTGGAGGGCAACCATTAGTTACACATCCATTAGTAGGACAGTTTTGCGTAGCTGGTCCACAGAAGAAATCTGTAAAGCAAGGCTCAGCAGTTCCTGTCCAAGACTGGAATCCACCAGTAATGCTTTCTGACTCCAACGAAGCCACTTTAGACTTCTTCAAATTTAGCTTTCCTAGGTTTAACTTTTGTTTTTTCATGATAATAAGTTTATGGTTAAAGACTAAAACTAATAAAATGATCAATTACTCACGTAAGCGAAAACCATATAAACAGTAAGTTTTTGTGTTTTCAAATGTTAAAAAAGGAAAAATCATAAGACAAAACTTACTTTTTAATAGCAATATACACCTGGTGGACAAACCGAATGCGAATTACAAACTAAAGTTGGTGGTGGACAACCATTGGTTGGGCAATTAAAACGTGTATAAGTACAATCACATGTAAGACACGTTACTTGTGTGCCACAGTCGTTTGTTTGATTACATCCAAACTCGGTTAGAAAACAGGGTTCTGCCGTTCCTGTCCACGACTGAAATCCTCCTGTAACACTCTGAGATTCTAAGGTTGCTACTTTAGATTTTTTTAAGCTTAACTTTCCTAAAACGATTTTCTTTCTTTTCATGATAAATATTGTATTATGGTTAAAAACTAAAGTTACAAGAAAGTAATTTCAAAAATATATGGATTTCCCATAAGATTGGTAGTGTTTATAACCGAAAACCGCATCATCTTCAATTGAAAATGATGCGGTTTTTTAGATTTACTCTAATGTGATAAAATTAGATTTCTTGTGTTTCACAATTACAATATGTTTCGTCACATTGTCCGTTACCGTATGAAGAGCAATCGCTTTCGTCTAAAGGTCTGTGTAGTCCTCCTTTTACGGTTTCTTTTAATGATGAAATGCTTCTTTTGTTTAATTTTAATGAGTTAATTCCTCTTTTTTTCATGTGTGAAAGTTTATTTTTGTTAATTAATTATACTAAAAATACAATTTAAAAGTAAGATAAGTCAAGTAATTACTAAAGAAAATGATTTTATTGCAAGAACTGTTTTAGATGTAACGCATAAAATCTGAAACAATCAATAAAAATTGTAAATTTGCGAACCTGAAAAGAAGAAAGTTACATGTTAGACAAATTACAAATAGTAAAACAACGTTTTGATGAAGTAAATGATTTAATCATTCAACCAGATATTATTGCTGATCGAAAACGCTATGTTGAACTCAACAAAGAATATAAAGATTTAAAAACGCTGGTTGAAAAACGAGATATTTATAAAGAATTGATTGATAACATTTCTGAAGCAGAAGAAATCATTACTGATGGAAGTGACGCAGAAATGGTAGAAATGGCAAAAATGCAATTGGAAGAAGCTAAAGAAGCACTTCCACAGCTAGAAGAAGAAATTAAGTTTTTGCTAATTCCGAAAGATCCAGAAGATAGTAAAAACGTCGTAGTTGAAGTACGTGCAGGAACTGGTGGTGACGAAGCTAGTATTTTTGCAGGTGACTTGCATCGTATGTATACAAAATACTGTGAAGGAAAAGGTTGGAACGTAAGTGTTGTTGATTATAGCGAAGGAACTTCTGGCGGATTCAAAGAAATTATATTTGAAGTTTCAGGTGAAGATGTATACGGAACAATGAAGTTTGAAGCTGGTGTACATCGTGTACAACGTGTGCCACAAACAGAAACTCAAGGGCGTGTGCATACAAGTGCGGCAACCGTAATGGTATTACCTGAAGCGGAAGAATTTGATGTAGAATTAGATATGAACGACGTTCGTATTGAACGAACTACATCTACAGGTCCTGGAGGACAATCCGTAAACACAACGTATTCGGCAATTCGTTTGCATCACGGACCATCAGGATTGGTGGTAAGTTGTCAAGATCAAAAATCATCACACAAAAACTTAGAAAAAGCATTGAAAGTTTTGCGTTCTCGTTTATACGAAAAAGAACTAGAAAAGAAACTTGCGGCCGATTCTGAACGTCGTAAAAGCATGGTTTCTTCAGGAGATAGAAGTGCAAAAATTAGAACCTATAATTATCCACAAGGTCGTGTAACGGATCATAGAATTGGATTAACATTATATGATTTATCAAATATTATCAATGGAGATATTCAAAAGATATTAGATGAATTAATGCTCGTTGAAAACACACAAAAGCTAAAAGACGCTAGCGAAATTATGTAATTTTGGTCTTAGTCTTCAAAAATAATTCTATAATTCATCATTCTGAACTTGACTCAGAATCACACAAAAAACAAGACTCATCGTTATGAGAAACTGAATCAAGTTCAGCTCGACGATGGATAGAGCTTTAACGGAAATAACAAGCCTAATCAATAGCAACTAACAACCACTAATGACAACACAACAACTGATTGCACAAATACACAAAAAGAAATCCTTTCTCTGTATTGGACTCGATGTTGATTTGCAAAAAATTCCAGTTCACTTATTAGAAACGGAAGATCCTATATTTGAATTTAACAAAGCAATTATTGACGCTACACATCATTTGGCAGTTGCTTATAAACCCAATACTGCGTTTTATGAAGCATACGGAATCAAAGGTTGGCAGGCGTTAGAAAAAACGATTCAGTATTTAAATACGAATCATCCTGAAATATTTACCATTGCGGATGCAAAGCGTGGTGATATTGGAAACACATCAAGCATGTATGCAAAAGCATTTTTTGAAGATTTGGCATTCGATTCAGTTACAGTTGCTCCATACATGGGAAAAGACTCTGTAGAACCTTTTTTAGCGTTTGAAGGAAAACATACCATCTTATTAGCGTTAACCTCAAATCAGGGCGCGTTCGATTTTCAAACGAAAACTATTGATACCAAGGAAGTTTACAAACATGTATTGGAAACATCTAAAAGTTGGGAAAACAGCCAGAATTTAATGTATGTAGTTGGCGCAACAAAAGCTTCGTTTTTAGGAGAAATTAGAGAAATTATTCCAGAAAGTTTCTTATTAGTACCAGGTGTTGGCGCGCAAGGCGGAAACTTGCAAGATGTTTGCAACTACGGAATGACAAAAGATGTTGGATTGTTAATCAATTCCTCTCGCGGAATTATTTACGCTTCACAACAAGAAGATTTTGCTTCGGCTGCAGCCAAAAAAGCCAAAGACTTACAAACACAAATGGCGGAAATTTTATTAGCATAATTGTTTAATTCTACTAAATACTGAGCTTGCCGAAGTATGAAAATCCAAGATCAATTACACAGAGAACTCTTTTTTGAAACGACTCCAAAACGAATTATTTCATTGGTGCCGTCTCAAACAGAATTACTGTACGATTTAGGTTTAGAAGACAGTATTGTTGGAATTACAAAATTCTGCGTACATCCGTATCACTTAAAAAGTACAAAAGCGATTGTTGGCGGAACGAAAAGCATCAAGCTAGAAAAAATAAAGGAATTGCAACCAGATATTATTCTGTGTAATAAAGAAGAAAACACGAAAGAAATTGTAGAAACTCTAGAAAAGTTATTTCCTGTACATGTTTCTGATGTGAAAAATATTGACGAATCGTTGGAGATGATTTCTCAATATGGAAAAATATTTCGATGTAATACAGAAGCATCAAAAATAAACGATAAGATTCAGTTTTACTTGCGAGATTTTCAAGCATTTGTAAAAGATATTCCTGTTCAAAAAGTAGCGTATTTTATCTGGCGAAAGCCTTGGATGGTGGCTGGAAAAGACACATTTATCAATTACTTATTAACGTTATGTAAGTTTGAAAACATCTACGAATCACACGGAAGATATCCAGAAGTAGAAATTAAAAAAATACGTTTACAAGGCGATCCAGCTATTGTAATGCTGTCTTCTGAACCCTATCCGTTTAAGTCAGCACACGCGTTTGAATTGGGACGATGTACACACCATGCAAAAGTGGTTTTTGTAGATGGCGAATATTTTAGTTGGTACGGTTCACGATTGGCAAAAGCATTTGCTTATTTCAAGAAACTTCACGAAAGTCTATAAACAAGAAAAATCGGGCAATGAGACCCGATTTAATTTCTTTAACTAACCCAATTTGTTGTATTAGATTTTTACAACAGTACAAATATATGATGAAAACCACATTCAGTATGTTAAGAGAATATTAGAAATAGATTAAAAAATGTTAAGAATTGTAAAAGTTGACTTCTTGATATTCAGGCTAAAAGCATTCGTGTGATAGTTTTAAAATGCTGTTTAACAATTGATTAACGATGTTGAATGTGGTTTTGTAGTATCTTGTTTATTCTTAAGAAAACCCTAAAAAGTATGAAACAAGTTGTATTGCTAGTATGTATGCTAATTGCTTTTACTGTAAATGCTCAACAAAAACCGTGTGCATGTTGTACTGAAAATCATCAAGCATTTGATTTTTGGATAGGAATGTGGAATGTTACTAATACCGACGGAACTCCAGCTGGAAAGAATAGTATTACCAAAATTGAAGATGAATGTGTATTGCGAGAAAACTGGACGAGTGCCAAAGGAAATTACACAGGAACGAGTTACAATTTTTACGATGCACAAAAGAAACAATGGGAACAAATTTGGGTAGACAATCAAGGAGGGAATTTACACCTAAAAGGAAATAGAGTAGGCAACCAAATGATTCTACAAAGTGACGAAGTAATTTCTCCAAAAGGACAAAAATACGTCAATAGAGTTACATGGACACTAAATAAAAATGGTTCTGTCCGTCAACATTGGGAAATGTCTCCAGATCAAAAAATATGGACAACCGTATTTGATGGTTTGTATATAAAAGAAAAAAAATAGTTATACTTTTCCTAGCTGCACAGCTTCTTGCATGGCTTGATATCTTTTTTTCCATACAGCACGATTTTTATTTAAATGATCGTCAATGTGTACAGGATCTTTTGTGTTGAAATTCCCGCCCCAACGTAATTCTGGGTCGTCAATAATTAGACTTAAAAAATATTTTACAGGTTGCGGAACATTTGGATATTTTGTCAAAACTTTTGAATTTGCCCACAAATTATTTCCATACACAATATTCATATCAATTCCATGACCTGCCAAATGATTAGAAAACGTGGCTGGTGGCACAATGGCACCTCGTACATTAGTTGTCGTTCTAAATGAACTCGTGACATAAATATATACATTAGCTTGAACCGCATACCCATTAATTTTTTCTAGCGCAGGCACAAATTGAACATCAGCTCTACAGGGTTTTCCTTGAAAGTTTGACCCTTCAAATAATACCAACGGAGATTTTTTATTGGGTAAATTTTTCGGAGCATGATCCATCCATTTGCTACCATAAAACACATTGATATCTTTTAAGAAAAGATCAACAACGGGACGTGAGAGCCAATCGCCATCCGAATCAATTTGATTGTCTTTGGTATACGTTAGTACTGCTGTACGCGTACCATTTCCGTACAATCCGTCAGCACCATACTTTGCAAAATTGAGTTGTGTTCCGTACCCAATAGTGTATAAGAATGTTTGAATGGCAGAAATACTAGTACGTGTTCCTTTGGAAATATATTTTCTGGTTCGTAAATCAGACGTATGAATTGCCCATAATAAGTACATTTCTGGAAGAAAATCATGTCGTTGTAAAATTAATTTACATAATTCATTTGAAACAGTTTTTCCATCACTAGGATGATTGTTTTTAGTGGCAAATGCTGCAACTGCTGTTACAGTTGCGGGACCGTAATCTCCGTCGGCTTCATAATTAGATAGTTTGAGTTCTTTTTGAAAGCCTAATTCAAAAAGCGTACGTTGTAAATCGACAATTAATTCTTTATCAGAAGAACCTTGAAATAGTGACGTACTAACATCACCTTTATGTAAAGCCGCTTCAAGCAAATTTGAACATTCCATGGAGTATACATTTTATAGCTAACAAATTATGAAAAAAACGCAATGTACAAAAGGGTGAAAACACGTAGTTTTGAGAAGATTTCAAAATTGGTATAAAAAGTAAGGAACCGCCTAGAAAAATTCCAGACGATTCCATCAAATGATATATAATTATTGAATTATATATACACTATCAATACGTTGCAGTATCGCCGCTTGGATCAGGGCAAGCTACGCATGAAGTTGTATAATAACTTGGACATGCTACTGAACATGTTTCTGACTCTACACAATTGTTCTGCGAAGTTTTACCTTTTCCACCTCTGTCTTCTCCTCCGAAAATGTTTCCAGCTTGTAAATCAGCAATGCTGCCTTTATTTAATTTTAATGTTCTGTGTTGTAATTTGGCTTTTTTCATAATGTGAATGTTTTGATTAAACTTGACGTAAAACTATATAAACAAACTACCTCAAAAAAGTGCTTGGTTGGTCAGTTTATATAATGACATTTGATATTTACTATGAAAATGAATTCTAGATAACCATGTTTAAAT
Source organism: Kordia sp. (assembly GCF_965283645.1). GTDB lineage: Bacteria > Bacteroidota > Bacteroidia > Flavobacteriales > Flavobacteriaceae > Kordia. The sequence continues at coordinate 4,862,243 of NZ_CBDIPG010000001.1, forward strand.
TTTATTTATATAATTGATATTCAGTACTTTAATTTTGTTAATCTTGAATTTGTAGAATACTTTATAAAAGCTTTGAATACAATTAGAATGGTATAAATGATTTTATAGGACAATTCATCTATTGTCTTTTTTTAAGGTGAAAAAGAGTAAAAAAGAACAACTAGTTTGTATGTGAAGCATTTAAATTTTTGATGAAATACGAAGGGTTTAAATTGGTTTTTCGTTGAAAAGCTCTTGAAAATGTTCGGGTATTACTAAAACCTGATTCTTCTGCAATGGCATCAATAGTATATTTTCTGAAAACTGCATCGTTCTGTAACCGATTTACGGTGTATTCAATGCGTAAATCGTTCACAAATGTGTTGAAACTTTTCCCTTCATATACATTTACAATTTTAGACAAATAACTATGATTTGTTTTTAAGCGTTTTGCTAATTTTTGCAAAGTAATATTGGTTGATAAGAATTCGTTTTTCTCTTTAAAAACAGTCAAACTATTCAATACAGTTGTAACAATGTTTTCTGGAATATTTAACTCATTTTTTTTACGATCAGAGACATCAATAATTGTATGTTGTTTATTATTTTCTTGATCTTTTAGTAATTGTTCAAAGCGTTTTCTATATACATTTCGTTGTATATAATTATAAATTAAAAACCCGCCAATTAGTAGAATTAAAGCAATTGCTCCAATAATACTTAAAAGATAGGTTTGTTCTTTTCTTTGAAGTGATGTAATGACTTGTTGTTTGTCAGCCAACAATTTAGGTGTGTTGTAATCTTCTGAAATATGTTTGGTTAAGTACAATTCTTTATCGTGTAAGATACTATCCAAACGTAGCAATCGCTCAATATAAGTAAGTTGTTTTTTTAAATCTTTTTTCTTCTTATAATGGTCAATTAAAAGCTCATACGTTTCTCTTGTTTCTGGAAATAAGTAATTTACTTTTAAAAATATGGAATCTACTTTTTTTAAATAATCAATTCCTTCTTCTGTACGTTGAGTTGCTAAGTGTGTTTTTCCAAGATAAAAATAAGCATATGTTAAGTTTGAATCATCTTCTTTCTTTTCAAAAAAAGGAATTGTTTTTTGTATGCTGTCAATGGCACTTGAAATATTCTTCTTAAAATATAAATTCATACCCTCTTTAAGTACAAGTAGATTATATAAATACTTGTAATTAGGTCGTTTTTTCGTTTGTTTAATCGCTTGTGTAGTGTAGTGTGTCACTGAGTCATAATAACCAAGTCGTCTGTAAGAAGTTGCCAAACTAGATATTATTTTTAAGCGTCTAGACTGATCTTGAAAGCCTAATTTTTCAGAATTTACTAATGATTTTTTAAGTGTTTTTAGCGCATTTTCATAATCTCCTATTATATTATAGGTAATCCCAATATTATAATTAATATTAAATAACATACGATCGTTGTTACTTTTTTTAGCGTATTGTTCAGCTTTTACATATAAGTTCAATGCTTTTTTGTAGGATTGAGCTTGAAAAAAATCTCCAGCTCTAATAATCAAAGCATTTTCCATTAAATAGTGATCTTTACGTTTAACTGATAATTGGGTTAAACTATCAATATATTTCATTTTTAACGAATCAGAATCCATTAGACCTTTGTAATAATAGCCTTCAATAATTCTTTTTGAATCTTCAAGATGTTTTGCTTTTTTTAAATACGCATCTGCGTATAAGCTAGCTTTTACATCGGAATTAGTTTCATAAAACTGTGTGCGTAATTCTTTAAAATCTTTTTGCAATAAAGAATCAGAATCTTTCAAAATTTGTTTTTGACTGTATATAGGGAAGCTAATTAAAAGAAAACTGGCAATAATGTAATAGTGTTTTACTGTCATACGAATGATCTATAAATACGAAAATACATTTTTTTTTAAGTAAATGAACTCCTTTTTATTGATGATAAATTGAAAACAGATTTTGATAGTGACAATAGATCAATTGTCTGTATATAATGCAGTAAGACAGTATTATATAGTAATTAATAATCGTAGTTTTGAGATGCACTAGCTTAAAAATAAAACTCAAAATTATGAAAAAAAAAAGTTTATTCCTCAGCCTAAAAAAGTATACTATTGCATCTGTTCGTGGTCACTATAAAATTATAGGAGCAGGACTAACAACTGGAGTGGAGTGTGGTACTTCAGTTGATCCAGCTATTTGTAGATCAGCAGATCCAGCCACTTGTGTATCGAATAATGAAGCTACATGTACAACAAAAGACCCATCATGCGGAAGTTCTACAGATGATCCATTAAGTAACGCAAGAAAAGGATGCGCTTCTCATATTGGTGGTGGCGATTAATAATCAGTTCAATACAAATACATAATAGAAACGAAAAGCTGGGCAATTTTGCCTAGCTTTTTTAAAACTCCAATTTTGAATTTCGGACATTAAATAGTAATTCGAGTATGTTATTTTAGTGAAACCAATGCTTCTAAGGCTTTTTCTGCATCAGCTTCTGCTACGTGAAATTCAATATCTCCACCAAGAATTCCAGCGTAAGCTGTATCCATTTTATTGATTTCGTGATAGTTAATTTCGGCTTTCGCTAAAATTTCTCGTGCACTCATTACATTAATTTGCGAATTACTTGCATATACTTTTACTTTACTCATATAGTATTTTTTTGTTGAACTATTAAGATACGATATTTTAAGCATTTATCATATAAAATAGACGTGTTATATTCATCAATCAATACATAGTATTCTTCAAAATCTTTTTAAATTATTCAACCTTAATCATGTTGATAACAGTAACGACCATTTTTTACATTTCGCTTGCAACGTTTGCCTGATTTTGTTTTTCCAAGACATCTTGTGCTTGACGAATTTGTAGGAGTTTCACGAATTGGTGTAGTACTACTATTTTGTTTGGTATGTTGAAAACAATAACCATTTCCTAGTTTTGTGTTTCGTTTGCAACGTTTTCCCTTTTGAGTAACTCCTTTACAACGAACTAGAGTAGATGTGCCAACAGCTTTATTTTCAGCTGTAAATCGTTTTTTTAATTGATGTTTTGGCGGTGGTTTGCAAATTTTGCAAGGTGTTAGTTTAGAAGTACGAATAGTTTCAAGTCCAACCAATTTGCTCGACACATTTTTCACCATTCTACATGAGCTCAGGTGATATCGCTTTCCCGAAGGTGTTTTGTAAACGTCTTGGGCATCACATTGAAATGAAATAGCAAGTAGAAAAAATATGGAGAGAAGATGTTTCATAACAATCAAAAATAGTGTATAAAATTATAAAAACATTTCTACCTAAGTGTACGGTTTACCGTAAAACAACTCTACAAAAAACATCAGTATGAAATTTTAAAATCTCATCACGGTATTTTATATACTTTAGTAAATAGTATAGATTAGTATTAGGCATCTTTCAGCATATTTTTTAAATCACTTGCATACGAAGGATAGGTGAAAATCATCTTTTTAAATTCGTCAATGGTCATTTTGGTATTGATGGCTGTTGCAAAAATATTAATCGTTTCATTTGCCGCAGCGCTTATTAAATGTGCGCCAACAATCTCGTTGGTTCTTTTATTTGCTATAATTTTAAAAGCATAAACAGCTGCATTTCCCTTTTTTGCATTGTACCAATTTGAAGCATCACCTTTAAAAATGATAACATCTTTATAGCGCTTTTTAGCTTCCGCTTCCGAATACCCAACCGTAGCTAAATTTGGATGCGTAAAAACCACTGAAGGCACTAATGGATTTTCAAATTCCTTTGAATTCTTTTTGAGAATGTTGTTTCCAACAATATATCCTTGCAAACCAGAAAGTGGCGTTAATGGTAAAGATTTACTCGAAACATCTCCACAAGCATACACGTTTTTATTTGTTTTATTTACTAAAAAATCATCCACAATAACACCTGTTTCATCATGTTGAATGTTTGCTTTTTCCAAATTTAATAATGCCGTAGCAGGTACTCTCCCTGAAGTATTAAACACTATTTTTGATGTTACAGTCTTACTTTTACCTTTCTGTTTGTAATGAATTTTATAGCTTTTCTTCTTTTTTTCTACGGATTCAATTTCGGCATTAAACACAAATTTCACACCTTTCTTTTTCATTGATGAAACCAATTTATCAACTAAAAAATCATCAAATTGTGATAAAGCTTGTGCGCCGCTATCAATCAAAGTTACCTTGCATCCTAACGTTGATAAAAGAAAACAAAACTCCATACCTACATAACCAGCACCAATAAAAGTTGCAGACTTAGGAACTTTAGGAAGATGGAAAATTTCAGCACTTGTTTTCAGAAATTTTGCGCCTTCAAAGTTTAATTTTCGAGGCGTTAAGCCAGATGCAATTACAAATGTATCTGCAGTCACTTTTTTTCCTTCGACTTCAATTTCATTTTCAGAAATGAATGTTGGAGATTGATGATACATATCGATCTTTAATTCTGCTAAATTTTCCTCTGTACTTTTTGGAATTTTTTCTGTGAACGATTTTTGAAAATTTTGAATATCACTCCAACTAATTTTAGGTAATTTTTTTATACCCAAACCTTCTAATTGTTCAGATTTCTGAATCAAATCTGCAAATTGCAATAGTATTTTTTTAGGATCGCAACCTCTTATAGCGCACGTGCCACCAAAAGCTTGTTTGTCTGCAATTGCGACTGAAAGCCCATTTTTTGCACAAATTTTTGCGGCAGTTTGTCCTGCAACTCCGCTACCAATTACAAATACATTATAATGTTTAGTTGTCATAAAATTTTAGAATTTCATCAAAAATAAGGTAGAAAATAAGCTTTTATTAATTGTAATGATTCAATTATGAACTGATTCGCTAAAAGTCAATAAAAGAATTTATGAGATCACTAATTTAAAAATCACTTGTAGAAATTACGATTGATCTCAGAATACTGCTCAAAAAGAAACGCCTCTATGAAATTTTAAAATCTCACAAAGGCGTTTTATATGGTATCTGAAAATTAGAAATTATTATTTATCTTGTAGTGCAAACACTTTTTGTAACAATGCCGTTGTTCGTGAACCTACTTTTGTGCGAATCTCAGCTTCTTCAACGGCAATCATTGTATACACACCTTTTAAAGCTTCCGTAGTTACATAATCTGTTAAATCTGGATTTACCTGATTTACAAAAGGAATCTTATTATAGCGATTAATCAAATCTGTCCAAATTTTATCCGCGCCAACTTTTGCAAACGAATTTTGAATTACAGGTTGAAACTTTCCGTACAAAGCCGTATTCGTTTTTCCTTGTAAATACTGAGTAGCAGCATCATTATTTCCTAACAAAATGTTCTTAGCATCCGCAAACGTAATATCTTTTACAGCATTCACAAAAATTGGAGTAGCTTCCTTCACGGCATCTTCTGCGGCTCTATTTAACAACTTAATTCCATCATCAGCCAAACTTGACAATCCGATATCGCGCAAAGCTTTATCCACTTTTCGTAACTCTTCTGGCATTAAAATCTTAACAAGACTATTACCATAAAAACCATCTTTCAATGTTAGTTTTTGTACTTGCTTATCAATTCCAAAATCTAAAGCTTGTCGCAATCCTGCTGCAATATCAGCATTTCCAAGTGTTCCGCCTTGTGGCAATTGATTTACAACTTGTTGCAACTCCGCGCAAGAATTCAACATAAACAATCCGACAAAAGCAATAATGATTTTTTTCATGAGTATATATTTAAGGTATTTTAGACAGTATAAAGTACAAAAGGTTTAATCAAATCCAAAATGTACATCACAAAAATACATGAATAATTATAACATCTCTTTGGTTTTCAATGAAATTTAATTGCATTCAAACTCAAGAAAAAATAATGTAGTATCTTATAAATTTAAATAATACCTCATGAAAAAACGCATATACATATTTTTTAGCATCCTATTTTTTTCACTTGTAAGTTTTGGACAAGAAACCATTACAGATACTACCGAAATGTGTAAAACGCTTAGAAAAATGGTTGAAAATGACCAAATGTATCGAAATGGAAAAATTTTAAAAGATGGAAAGTTTGGAAGTAAAAGTACCTATTCGAAAAAAGTAAAAGATTCTGTTTGGGTATTGCAACGAAAACTTGATGATGAAAACACAGAAAAACTCATCAAATTGACCAAGAAATACGGCTGGATACCTGATGAACGCATCAACTGTGACAAACTTAATATTTGGCTAATATTTAGGCATTCCGATAAAAAATATTACAACGAAATTGCAGAAGTAATCGAAAAAGAACACAATGCAAAACGTTTAAATGACTTTTATTACAAGCTAATGAGTGATCATGTAACTGGGAAATATTAAAAGCTACACACAATGAAAAAAGTATGGTTACTTCTTATTCCGTTACTCTTTATGAGCTGTCCGCAAGAAAAAAAACCAAAGCCAATACCTGAAGTTCACGGACAATATATTATGGTATTAGGAACTGCGCAAGATGCGGGTTATCCGCAAATAAACTGTAACAAATTGTGTTGCCAACCCTATCATGATGGAAAAGTTGAAAAAAAGTTGATTTCTTGTTTGGGTTTAATTGATCTCGAAGCAAAGAAAAAATGGTTGTTTGATGCCACACCTGATATCACACAACAAATTCAACATCTATCAAATGAGCTTGAAACAACAACCGTAATTGACGGTATTTTTCTCACACATGCACACATTGGACATTATACAGGACTCATGTTTTTCGGTCGTGAAGCTATGGGCGCAACGCAAGTTCCTGTGTACGCAATGCCAAAAATGAAAAGCTATTTAGAAACGAATGGCCCTTGGAGTCAATTGGTTGCTTTGGAAAATATCAAATTAAAAAAAATGCAGCATCACACTTCCGTAGATTTGACAAACGGACTCAAAATAACGCCTTTTCTAGTGCCGCATCGTGACGAATTCTCAGAAACAGTTGGTTACAAAATTCAAGGAAAACACAAATCAGCATTATTTATTCCAGACATTAACAAATGGCAACTGTGGGAAAAAGACATTGTAGAAGAAGTCAAAAAAGTAGATTATGCGTTTTTAGATGCAACCTTTTTAAAAGAAGGCGAAATTCCAAGACCTATGAGTGAAGTGCCGCATCCATTCATTGTAGAAACGGTGAAACTCTTTGAAAACGAAGATTGGGAAATTAAAAACAAGGTCATATTTATTCACTTCAATCATTCCAATCCTGCATTGCAAAATTCAAATTCATTAAAAAACGATTTAAAAAGAGAAGGTTACCAATTTGCAGTAGAAGGAATGCGTGTTGAACTCTAAAATTTTCAACGTTTTCATTTCTTATATATTTCTTAAAAAATGTTCGATTTTTTTGAATATTCCGTAAATTGCACCCTCAAAATAGATACTTCATTACAGATATGGAACAAGCGCAACCTTACAAACCAACCTACAAAGTACGAATTGTTACAGCCGCATCATTATTTGATGGACACGATGCCGCAATCAATATTATGCGACGCATCATTCAGTCAACTGGTGTTGAGGTAATTCATTTAGGACACGATAGAAGTGTGGAAGAAGTAGTAAATACTGCAATTCAAGAAGATGCAAACGCTATTGCAATGACTTCATATCAAGGTGGACACAATGAGTACTTTAAATATATGTACGATTTGTTACAGGAAAAAGGTGCAGGACACATCAAAATATTTGGTGGCGGTGGCGGTGTAATTCTTCCAGAAGAAATTAAAGATTTAATGGACTATGGAATTACACGTATCTACTCACCAGATGACGGACGTGAAATGGGATTGCAAGGAATGATTAACGATTTAGTGCAAAAATCAGACTTTGCCATTGGCGATACGTTAAATGGAGAAGTAAATGTGCTACACGAAAAAAATCCAAAAGCGATTGCACGTGTCATATCTTCAGCAGAAAACTTTCCAGAAGTTGCAAAAGATGCATTAGATACAATTCACGAAAAAAATAAAACATCAAAAACACCAGTTTTAGGAATTACAGGAACTGGTGGTGCAGGAAAATCAAGTTTAGTAGACGAATTAGTGCGTCGATTTTTAATTGACTTTCCAGAGAAAACTATCGGATTAATTTCGGTTGATCCATCAAAACGAAAAACAGGTGGCGCATTGCTCGGCGATCGTATTCGTATGAACGCCATCAACTCACCAAGAGTGTACATGCGTAGTTTGGCAACACGTCAATCGAACTTAGCACTTTCAAAATATGTAAACGAAGCAGTACAAGTATTAAAAGCAGCGGAATACGATATTATCATTCTTGAAACGTCTGGAATTGGACAATCGGATACGGAAATCATGGAACACAGTGATGTGGCTTTGTACGTAATGACTCCAGAATTTGGAGCGGCTACACAATTAGAAAAAATTGATATGCTCGATTTTGCTGATTTAGTAGCCATCAACAAATTTGACAAAAGAGGTTCGTTAGATGCGTTGCGTGATGTAAAAAAACAATACATGCGTAACAATAATTTATGGCACGTACATCAAGACGATTTGCCAGTATTTGGAACCATTGCTTCTCAGTTTAACGATCCAGGAATGAACACGTTGTACAAAGGCGTGATGGACAAATTGGTAGAAAAAACGGAAGCAGATTTACAATCGACTTCTAAGATTTCGAGTGAAATGAGCGAGAAAATATTCGTCATTCCACCATCAAGAACACGGTATTTATCTGAAATTGCTGAAAATAACAGAGCATACGACAAAAAAGCAGATACGCAAGTAGAAGTAGCACAACGTTTATACGGAATCTACAAAACAATTGCTTCAGTAACCAATGTAACATCGAGCGAAGTAGAACTGTCATTCATGTCTAAAATTGGTTTGGATGAAACGATTATTTTAGATCGAATCGAGAAAGAAGAAGACATTGATCTTGTAAAATTATTACTCAAAGAGTTTGATCGCGTAAAGCTAAATCTTGATCCGTACAACTGGGAAATCATCAACGGTTGGAATGATAAAGTAAACAAATACAAAAACCCGATTTACACATTTAAAGTTCGTGACAAAGAGATCAAAATAGAAACACATACAGAATCTTTATCACATCAACAAATACCAAAAGTTGCGTTGCCAAAGTATCAAGCTTGGGGCGATATTTTAAAATGGTGTTTGCAAGAAAATGTGCCAGGAGAGTTTCCATACACATCAGGATTATATCCTTTCAAACGCACCGGAGAAGATCCGGCACGTATGTTTGCAGGTGAAGGTGGACCAGAACGTACCAACAAGCGTTTTCATTACGTAAGTGCAGGAATGCCAGCAAAACGTTTATCAACGGCTTTTGACAGTGTAACTTTGTACGGAAACGATCCAGATGTACGACCAGATATTTATGGTAAAATTGGAAATGCAGGAGTTTCAATTTGTTGTTTAGACGATGCGAAAAAACTCTATTCTGGTTTCAACTTAGCAGATGTAATGACGTCAGTGAGTATGACGATAAATGGTCCGGCTCCAATGTTGTTAGGTTTCTTTATGAATGCGGCAATTGATCAGCAATGTGAAATTTACATCAAAGAGAACGAACTTGAAGCTGAGGTTGAAGCAAAAATTGCAACAATTTACCAAGGAAAAGAACGTCCAAGATATAATGGCGATTTACCCGAAAGTAACAACGGTTTAGGTTTAATGCTTTTGGGTGTTACTGGAGATCAAGTATTGCCAGCGGATGTTTATAATGATATCAAAGTAAAAACGATTGCGCAGGTTCGTGGAACGGTTCAGGCGGATATTTTAAAAGAAGATCAAGCACAAAACACGTGTATTTTCTCTACCGAATTTGCATTGCGATTAATGGGAGATGTACAAGAATATTTTATAGAGAATAATGTGCGTAACTTCTATTCGGTTTCTATTTCTGGATATCATATCGCGGAAGCAGGCGCAAATCCAATTACACAGTTAGCGTTAACATTGTCTAACGGTTTCACATATGTAGAGTATTATTTAAGTAGAGGAATGGACATCAACAAATTTGGTCCAAACTTATCATTCTTCTTCTCAAACGGAATCGATCCTGAATATGCTGTAATCGGACGCGTAGCACGTAAAATCTGGGCAAAAGCCTTAAAACATAAATACGGTGCAAACTCAAGAGCACAAATGTTGAAATATCACATTCAAACTTCTGGACGTAGTTTGCACGCACAAGAAATTGATTTTAACGACATTCGTACCACGTTGCAAGCATTATACGCAATTTACGACAACTGTAATTCGTTGCACACAAACGCATACGATGAAGCGATTACGACACCAACGGAAGAATCGGTTCGTCGCGCAATGGCAATTCAATTAATCATCAACAAAGAATTAGGATTAGCGAAAAACGAAAATCCAATTCAAGGTTCGTTCATCATTGAAGAATTAACCGATTTAGTAGAAGAAGCTGTATTAACAGAATTTGACAGAATTACAGAACGTGGTGGCGTTTTAGGTGCCATGGAAACCATGTATCAACGTTCTAAAATTCAGGAAGAAAGCTTGTACTACGAAACCTTGAAACACAACGGACAATTTCCAATCATTGGTGTAAACACATTTTTAAGTAGTAAAGGTTCGCCAACGGTAGTGCCAAAAGAAGTTATTCGTGCAACGGAAGAAGAAAAGCAATATCAAATCAATATCTTAAAAAATCTTCATAACGCACATGACACAGACGAGTTATTACTTGAGTTACAGAAGAAAGCTGTCAACAACGAAAATATATTTGAAGCCTTAATGGACGTTTGTAAAGTATGTTCGTTAGGTCAAATCACCGCTTCGTTATTTGAGGTTGGTGGACAATATCGAAGAAATATGTAATATTATAACATAGTATCTTACCAAATAAAACTTCCTGTTATTCTTCTTTTTTAGAGTAGTAACAGGAATTTTTCGTTAAGAATTTTTTGAAGCCTTGGAAAAAATTTAGATAGACAATTATGGTTTTAGTTCTCGAGAGAAAAACTAAAAATGCCTCTAGAAAAATTCCTTTTCTTTTGTGAAGCCTGTGGTGAACTTGGTTCAGTATTTTTTGGGAAAGCAAAGAATAAGAAATGTTGAAAAACAAACCCTAAATAAATCTTATAGTTTACTTGAACTGTGGACAGATTCAAATTAAAATATTATCCAAACAAAAAAGCTACATATTTATCATATGTAGCTTTTTTTATATTGAATAGTCTATTGACTAAATCTTCGTCAATCGAATAACAACTTCCGTCATTGGAGCATTGGTACACATTGCGCTACCAGTATCTTCAATAAATCTGATATCAATTGTGTTATCATCTATCATATCATATGTAGTTGGTGTCGCGGCACCTAATCCTAACAATACATTATCGCCTCCACAGTTAAAGTTTGTATCTTGATCATTATTTACACTTACTGTTCCATCACAATTTAGTGTAAAATTAAATGTCATTGTTGGCTGAGTTCCAGCAACATCTAAGTTTGCTAAGTATTTCACAGTTATACTTCTTTCCGTATCTGAAACACTTACAATTTCTACTGTAGCAGGATCTCCAAAAACTGGTTCGTCAGTATTTCCAATTTCTTCATATGTATACATTCCTGTATAACCTAAAGGTGGTGTTCCGACAACTCCAGAATTTACCCAAGCACTTGTTACTGTTGTTCCACAAGAGCTTCTTACAACAAACGTATACAATGTTTCTGGGCATAAACCTGTAACAGTGTATGTTGAGTTATTTGTAGTTACTGCGGTTGCTGTATCAGGCGTAAATCCAGCTGCTTCTCCGTAACGAACTTCCCAACTTGTTTCTCCATTCGAATCCCAATCTAAAACGACAGAATTCTGTGTTGGTGTACTTGTTAAGTTTAATGGAGGTAAGCATGTAATAAATCTGAAAGGTCCTGTAAAAGAACTAGAACTTCCAGCTTGGCTTCCGTCTGTAGTGTCATTACAGTTTGCACGAACATAAAATTCATACTCCGTATTTGGTTGTAAATTCATGACAGTATGTTCTGTACTGTTTCCTGTTGCAACTGTAGGTACTTCATCTAAATTGAATCCTACTTCACCATATTTAATTTCCCAAGCAATTTCAGTTCCGCCTGGAATCCAATTAAATGTAGCTGAAGTTTTAGTTAAGTTTGTGATAGCTAAATCTGAAGGAGCTGGACAAGAAGTGCGAAACAATAAAGGTCCAAACCACTCGTTATTATCTAAGTTACAATCTGATTTTACATAAAACTCATAAGATGTCTGTGGCGTAAGTCCACCAATATTGGTACTTGTTGTTGGTGCATTTACAATAGTTCCCGTATCTGGATCAAATCCAGGAGCTCCATAAGATACTACCCAAGTAACTCCAGTAACAGGTAAACATTCTCCAGCGTCATTAACGCTTCCACACCAATTTAATCTTGCTGAAATATCCGTTATATTTGAAGTAAAAGATGATACAACAGGCTGACAAGGTTGTATAATTTCTGGGATTAGTACATCATCCGAACAAGATGAGGTAAGTCCAATAATCAGTAGAAGTAAAACTACTTTTTTCATAAATTTTTTTTTTCGTTCATCACAAATATATAAAAACAATAAAGAGTTTATCATTTAGAAGGTAAAAAAACAACAATCTATTAGTTAAACTTTTAGATTGTATATTTATACACTCATATAATAACGAATCAAAATGAAGAAAATTATATTCCTAGCCATTGTATTTCTATTCATTGCTTGCGGAACAAAAGAGCAAGCTAAAGAAGTTGAAAAAGAAGAAAGTGACATCTCTGCTATCAGTGCAAAAGAGTTAACTGACTTTAAGGTGTTAGATTCGAAAGTGATTGATAATCAATTGTTTTTGTCTTCTTTAGCTGCCGAAATGGAAAGTTTTACAGAAAGCGATTATCAAAAATTAAAGCCTTATATTTTAGAGAAAAATATTCTAGAGTTGCATAAAAGTAGAGTCGCACAAATCTTCACCTATGAAACATTGGTGAAATTTTATCTATATCGAATCAAAAAATATGATCGAAATAATGAATTATCATTAAATTCAATAATCAGTATAAACCCAAATGTTATTGCAGAAGCAAAGCAAAAAGATCAAGAATTTCTCAATAAAAGATTGAAATCACTGATTTTTGGAATGCCAATTCTTCTAAAAGATAATGTAAACGCTTCCGGGATGCCAACTACGGCAGGTGCAGTTGCCTTAAAAAACAACAATACAAACGATGCTTTCATAACTGTTCGACTGAAACAAGAAGGTGCTTTAATTCTTGGAAAAGCTAATTTAAGTGAATGGGCATACTTTTTCTGTGGCGATTGCCCAAGTGGTTACAGCGCCGTTGGTGGACAAACATTAAATCCGTACGGAAGAAAAATAATTGATACTGGCGGCTCAAGTTCAGGAAGTGGCGTAGCTATTGCCGCAAATTTTGCAGTTGCCGCCGTTGGAACAGAAACTGCAGGATCGATACTTTCGCCTTCAAGTCAAAACTCTGTAGTTGGACTCAAACCAACTATCGGATTATTGAGTCGCTCAGGAATTGTACCAATTTCAAGTACTTTAGACACACCTGGACCGATGACAAAAAGTGTTATTGACAATGCAATTTTGCTAGCGGCTTTGTATGGATACGATCCATCTGATAGTAAAAGTAAGACGTTTAAATATCCGGGAAGTTATTACTATTCAAGTATTAGAAACGGCAACCCTTCCGTAAAAGGAAAACGATTTGGCGCCATAAAGCGTTTAATGTCAGATACATTATATGTAAAAGCTGTTGATGTATTAAAAGCGCAAGGAGCAACTATTGTTGAAATTGAAGAAGAAGAAATAGACTTGCCAAAATTTATCAGTCTATTAAATTTAGACATGAAGAAAGATTTACCAATGTATTTTAAACATCATACGGGAAAAGAAATTTCATTCAATTCGGTTCAAGATGTAATTGAATTCAATAAAAAAGATTCGGCAACAGCAATGCCGTACGGACAAAAATTATTCTACGGAATTGTAAACGATTCGGCAACAGAAGAAGAATTCTCAAACATGAAAAAAATATTACATGCCAACGGAAAATCATTCTTCGATATTCCTATGAAAGCACACAATTTAGACGGCGTTTTATCCATAAATAACTATCATGCGGCGTTTGCGGCAGTTGCAGCATATCCTGCATTAACAGTTCCGATGGGCTATACCGAAGAAGGAGCACCAAAAGGCTTAACATTTATTGGAAAGGCGTTTACAGAAAAAAGTTTATTAGAATGGGCATACGTGTACGAGCAAGCTTCCAAGATGCGAAAAGCTCCTAAAAATTATAAGTAATCTATTCATTTGGGCGTTCCCAAAACAAAAAAATGCACACTCTTTAGTTGTGCATTTTTTTATTTCGGTCAGGCTATCCGCACTCGCTTTTTCCTTTGTATTTCCTGCTTAGGCAGGAATCCAAATCAAAAGAGCTCAAACAATTGCTGCTATCCTTAACGCAATGGTAAGTGTACTTTTTTTACAATACACCATTAGCAATAATAAGAATCACAACCTCCAAATCGTGAATCGCACCAATTGCGTACAGTATCTCTACATCCATCTGCGGGTATCGTGATTGGACTAGGCGGAGCTTGGGTATACGTTTTACAAATTATACCGCCTGAAGCTTGTTCGCCACCTTTTACAATTTCTTGTAAATCACTTATTGTCTTTTTCTTTAAGACTAAAGTTTTTATTTTTTTCTTCATGATTATAATTTTTAAGTTTTTGTTTTATTACATCACTAACAGAGCTCAGATTAGTAACACGATAATTTAAAGGTTAATGCATACGTTGATGTTGTGTTTGGATGCTCACTTTCTTCTTCTTCCAATGGCAGTGAACATGTAGAATATTCAGTATCTCTTGGTGGCGGAGCACCTCCATAAATAGAGAAATTGGTAATCACTTTTTTGTTGAGTTTCAATAATTTTGAATGTTGTTTTTTCATCATAATTGTGTTTAAAATTGATGAAGTAAAGCAACTTTTTTTTTCTTAAAACATAAAACAAAGGTGTTGATGCATCATGATGTGTCAATCTTATTAATTAATGTGAAAAATGATTGCTTACTGCACAAGTTTGATGTTCTGATGGAGGTTGTGCCTTCGAAGTTCCTGTGTTGGTATTGCATTCACAGTCGCCTGCCTTCGTTGTCATACAATCAGAAATATTTGATCCGTTTATAGCTGTACATTCAGTATACATAGATGGTGTTGAATTGGTTGGACCTGTAGTTGCTAATCCTGTTTCAGTATCAGTATTGATATTTCCTCCTCTTTTTTTGTGAAGTAAGCTTAGGTTTGAAACGCAATACTTTTTTAATGCTAGACCGTTAAGATTCTTTTTTTTCATAAATATTTTATTTGGTATGATTAATATGTAATGAAGCAAAAAAAAATTGACCTAAAATAAAAATTATGTTATTGACAATTCATGATTTATCAATAGATATGTTGTTTTTTGAGAGGTTTTTTAAATATTGGGAAGGATATATTCCGGTTTGCGCCTTAAAAGCTCTTGAAAATGTCTCTTGTCTTTTGAATCCGAATTCCTCAGCGATTGCTTTAATTGTGTATGACTGAAGCTTTTTTTCATTCTTTAACCTCACCAATGCTGTATTGATTCGTAATTCTGTAATATATGCTGTGTACGATTTTCCTTTGTATCTATTAATTACTTTCGATAAATAGGTAGCATTTGTTTCTAGTTTTTCAGCTATAAAACTTAAGCTACATTCTGTAGACAAATAGTGTGCTCCTTTTTCAAAGTTTTCAATCTTATCTAAAATTACATTCACATTTTTATCAGAAATTTCATCTTTTCGGGAAACTACTTTTTTCTCTTGAATATTTTCTAATTCAGTAACTTTTTTGAGTAGTTCGTTAAATTTTTTCTTTCTAGATTTTTCTCTGAGTTTATAATAGAAAATACTGCTGAGAAAGAGAAGCAGTAAAACGACAGATAAAATAATGAATCCTTTTTTGTTTTTATTTTGCTTTGATAATTCGTCTCCCAGTGATGCTATCTCAGTTTTTAAAGGAGAAATATCGATAAGTTTATGAGTTTCATTGTTGATTTTTAAATCTTCAATATGCTGCTTTTTTTCAAGTGCGGTATATTTTTGAAAATGAAATTCTGCTTTTTCAGGATTTTTCACTTTAAAATATGCAAGTGCTAGGAACTGATGAAACTCTTTTTCGTTTATATCTACATCTGCAGAAGCATTTATTTTAGTGTACGCATTTTCTAAGTAGAATATGGCTTCTTTGTATTCTTTTAATTGATAAGAACTTTTTCCGAGATAAAATAAAGAGGTAAGATATAAATTTTCGTTGTTCACTTTGGATGAATCTCTAACTTGTGTTGTTAATACAATAGCTTCTTCATAATGTTCTCTTTGGTAAGAAATGATTGCTTTATTCATTAATAAAATATAATATGCCCAGGAGTTATCTTTCTCAGAGCATTTCTGCAATCCCGCATTATTATATATTTCTGCATCATTTGGTTTATCCATCCAAAGGTAAGCATCTGCAATATGCATATATGAAAGAAGTCTGTAATACAATCTATCTCCAGAACTTTCCAAAATATTCAGGTTTTTCAAAACACTTTTATATACATCAATGGCTTCTTGAAAATCTTTATGCTTTTTTTTGATCGAAGCAATACTAATCAGAAAATGAATTTCATACGGATAGTTTTCTATTTTAGCGGCGTACTCTTTCACCTTTAAATAAGCAATCAATGCTTTAGAATCTTCTCCTAATTCAGAAAGAATAATTCCTTTTAAAGTGAAGCATTTAGGTAAAAAAAGAGTGTCTTTTGCAGTTGCACCTTGTGCTATGGCGGCTTCAATGTTTTTTAAAGCGATGGTGTTTCTATCCAATCGATTTTGACATTTGGAAATATAATAAAAGAACTGAACCAATTGTTCATCGTTTCCTTTGACCAAAGCCAACTCTTTTCCTTTAATAGCGTAAGTCAATGCTTTGGAAGCATCTTTATAAACAAACTTAGCATATAATGATTTCAATTCATCAAATGATTCTTGAGTAGCTAAATCATTTTGTGCATTCACATGACTGATAAAAACATACAATACCAATACTAAAGTTCTCATAACTCAATTCTTTTAAAACAACAACATATTCAGAAAAGGATCAATTATTACATTATCCAAAATGTAGCAATCTAATGTGTTATTTCTATAAATCTAAGATAATATTAACTTTATGTGTTATGTAAAATAAAAAAAGAAAAAGCACATTACACATTGAGTAGACTCAAAATCTAATATGCTTTTCTATATTTAACTAAGCTTCTAATTTCGGTTTTTCTTCCGTAGCAACATCAATAATATCACCAGCCAAGGCAGTAATCAATCCGCCAGTACGGACAAAAACGACCAATACATAAAAAGGTTGTTTATTAATTGGCGCGTATCCTAAAGCCGCAGGTAAATAATGAATTGCCATTCCGATGAAAGACATCTTCAATAGTTTTTTTGGCATTACAGCCATTCCCACAATTAAGCCAACAGCTCCTAATGTACAGATAACAGGTTTTATAAATTTTAAAACAAAACTTCCAACGGTTCCAACGCTTGTTGTGTTGAGCGCTCTCATTCCTATCAATAATAAAATTAAAAACACATCCAATACAAGCAATGGAATTAAAACCCATTTTAATGCAGGCGGCATATCTTCTGTTTCTTCCGTGTATAATAAACCCATTGACCAAAGTGTGCCAATCAAACCGAGTCCCGAAATTACTTTAGAAACGGTGCCTACAAATCCTAATTCGGTTTCTGTGCTATCTGCAATTTCTTCTACGGGATAAAATAAAAGTGCCAAACCAGACAACGCAATGCCACTAATAGCAAATACCTTATCAACATCACTAACCGTAGTGTCATTTTCTTGTGTAGTATCTTCTTTTTTTGTCATGATTGTTTAGTTTAAATTCAATTGAAAAATAGTTTGTCCTCTGTTTACAAATTCCTCTTTGGTTTTTCCTTCGCCAAAAGGCGCTTTTCCTTCGCCAATTTTGTATAGAATTGTGGCTGGAATTGCTACAAAAAGACACATTACATCTAAGAATGTAAATTCGTCACTTTTTGTAATTGATTTGTAAAGTTCCGTAATCAAAGGAATTTCCCATTCTTTGTTCAATCCTACCAAAGCCACATCGATCAACGTTGTTAGTGAGGTGAAAATTAAATTCATCAATTTTTCTACTAAAAAGAGTCCCAATCCTGCAAAATCTTCCAACAACAATTTTAAGAAGTCTAGAAAACTCACTTTACCTGAAATCATATCTTTAAAATTGGCAATAATGTTTTTCACCTTGATGTCAATACCTTTTCCAGCTTCTGCTAAAATACCTTTTGCTTCTTCAAAGAATTTTTCTAAAACATCAGTAAAATCGGAAGGTATTCGTTCTTTTAATGGTTTTTGCTCACTGTCGTTTAAATAGCCTTTTTTAGAATTTAACCAATTTGATCGCGGATCGGCAGTACTTTCTTTAGAAGGTTCAGACGGATCAATTTTTCCGAGCGAATCAGGAATATCAACCAAATCGGGAGAAAATTTTTCAATTTCTTTTTTCAAAGTATCACTTACAAATTTCTTGATGTTTTCAATTTCTCCTTTTAAACTCAAAATTGCTTCGTTGGTAAAATCTTTAAAAGCTTCTTTGGTAGCTACAATGGCGTCCCAATCAAATAAGAATGCTAAAAATTTAAATAAATCTTCAAAGAAAACTTTAATCGCATCAAATATTTTCTGAATGAAACTTCCAATTTCTTGAATGGTAGTTACAATCCAATTAAACACTTGTTCGCCAATTTTAATTACAAATTTCACACCTTCTTTTACTTTATCTACAATAAACTCAACCGCTTGTTGTGCGCCATCCAAAATTGAATGTAAAAAATCGCCCAACGTGAGTCCTTCAGGTATGACAGTTTGTGGTGAAGCAATTGCGCTTCGCATTTGTATTTTTTGATTGGTGTTGTCAATAGTAAACGTAGTTCGTTTTAAAGTTGCATTGGAATCATTTTCCATTGTTTTTGCAACCGATAACATTTGCTGAATTCCGTCTGCGGCACTTTTTAAAGTAGCAGTGTCAGTTCCTTTAGCAACTAAAAGTTCTCCGTTTTGTTTTGTAGCTTTTGCTAAATCGGTTCCTGTTTTTACTTTTTCACCCAAACGTTCTAGCACTTTCCCCGCAAGATTAATTGCTTGTGTTTCTTTTAGGAAATCTGCATTGATAAAAATTCTGGAAGAAGCAATATCTTTTACGGGACAAATAATTGTAAACTCAGGCAATGCACCTAATGAAATACTTATTTCATGATTTGGACCAATGTGATAACTTTTATTATCAACATAAATAAAAAGATTACTTTCCGCACTTAGTTTAACTTCTAAACCTTGAAATGTTTTAACGGCTTTGCTATTAAATCGGACATGTGCAGAATACGATTCTACTTCTTTTAAACTGTCAAGTCCTTTGATGGTAAGTGTGTTTGAGTTCCAAAGTGTTGTGACACTATCTTGCCAAAGTCGCGTTAATTTGCTTCCATATTTAGTACTGATAGAGAATAATTGGTTTCGAATTCCTTTTCCTTTTACACAACTAAATTGTGCTGCATTTGCTTCCATTAAAATAGGTTGTGTCCATTTTCCTGTGCTGAAACTCTGAGATTTTTGATCGAAAAAATGATTCGTTTGATAGTGTAATCCGTTCGCATCTAACGACCAAACACTGTGTTCATCTTCATGTTTTGCAGCGGCAATTTTTTTGATATCGCCAAGTTTTCCTGCAAGTGTAGTTACTTCAAAATCTTGATTGTCTTTTGCTGTAATGTATTGATGTATTTGTGTTCCTGCGGCATACACAACATCGTTAGCATCATCAGATTCAACCAATGTAAAACAGTTGATAAATTCGTTGTTTTCAAAACGAACTTTGATGGTTTTATCATAGTATTCATCAGGAAACGATTGAAATATAAACGAACGTTCTTTGCCAATATCATATAATAAAAACACACCATTGTTGTATTGAAAATTCCCCAATTCGAACTGTGTAATTTTCATTCCGTTCTCAGGAAGTGTATATGGTTTTGGTTCTAGTTCATCTAATTGAGAAATGTAATATTGGGCATCTTTATTTGTAGTTGTTGTTGCAAAAATTACATGTTCTACACCAATAGAAACTTTATTTATTGTTTCCGAAGCGTCATTTGCTTGCATAGAAGACCAAGAAATACTTTTGTCAAGTGTTTCAAATTGAGTTGAATCGAGCGGAATTTCATCAGAAATCCACACTTTATTATCTTCCACTTTTGCCAATTGAAAATGGTCTTCATCTACATTGTATTCCAATTCAAACGAAGTAACTTTTCCTTCGGATAGTAGTAGTTTTATCCAACCTGAAGCAGAACCTTCTGATCGTAAAATACCTTGTAAAAGTCCTTCTTTAGTCAAACAAAAAATAAGTGGTTGTTCGGGCGCAACCATCATAGAGCGAATCGTGTCTCCAGCATCAATAGCTGATTCTGGAAAGTAATTATTCATCAATTCGCTATAAAAATCGACAGTTACATTGTCGTCTTTCGTAATTTGAAATTGTGGATCTACGTTCATAATTTTTAATTTTGGTTTTCAATTACAGGCGCATATGAAATGTCATATGCAACGATATCTTGCTTATCTTCAATGCGTAAGTTTTTAAACGTGTATACTTTTCCAAGCGGAAGAATGATTTTATTGGTCTGATTCAGTACATCAATATCATTAAGTTTGGAAATTAAGGAGCTAGAACTTGAAGCACTACCTTTTCCTAAATCAACCGTGATTTGTGTAACAATTGCATTTGCAACAATAATTACCCATGAAACGACAATGCTTAAAATATTAAGTAAATCTTTCCAAAAGCCGTTTCCAAATAAGTTTGGATTTTCATCAAAAGCTATTGATGGTTTTACTAGATTGTGATCTAAATCGAAACGACCAGTTTTACCAGCAGTGATCGTAAAATCTAAATAACCAGGAGCACCTTTTTTCTTGATTTCATCTTTTGTATACTTTCCATTTGTAGAGAGCGTCTTTTCACCAACTTTTACAAACCAAGCTTTTACAATTACCGTAGTACTTATTTCAATTTTGTACCGTACAGAAATCCCAGAATTGTTACTGGTATTTTTTACAGATTCTTTTGTAATCGTAAATACAGTATCAATAGTGTCGTCTTTGTGGTTTTCATGTTTGTCTAAAACCATAACACCATTTTTAAACCCATGTCTGAGTTTCGTTCCATCCAAACCTTTAAATACACTTTGCACATAAGTATCTAAAGATGTTAAGTAGGTATTGAAATGATTGTTTTGTAACGCAAAAACACCGTCAGTTGTGCTGCTTGTATCTTTTCCGAGTTCAATTAAACTTTTTGGAAGAATTCCAGCAGTTGTGTTTGTTGGCGGTTTTGTATCATTTAACATCATTAAAAAGTTAAATGCACTAAACTGTCCTGGTTTCTTTTGATGATTGCTGTAAGAAGTAGAAAATGCTAGCGAAGTTGGCTGAAACATTGCTTTTTCGGAAGCTTTTATTTTTTTTCGTTGTACAGAATATCCTAATATATACGAATGCTCTTCTTCTTGTAAAATAACATTGAAATAGTTTTCAATAGCAACCTCAAAAGCCAAACTTGCCACTTTAGGAAATGTACTGTTACTTTTATCAAACGTAGAAATATTGGCATCTTGGAAATTTAAAAACAAGCTTTCTATAGTAAAATCTTGGTCTGTTAAACCACTTTCTCTAATGATTTTTTTGGCTTCATCTCCAGCATCTAAAATCATATTTTCTTTGTTTACTTTCAATTGCCCAATAGGCACTGTAAACGCATAAACCAAATCTTTTAAGTTGTGAGTTTCGACGGCGTTAGTTTTATCGGCTCTGTAATACAGTTTCCCACTTTTAAATCGGACGTGTAGGATTAGGTTTTTTGGATCATTTTGGATGATACTAATTTTTGGGGCTTTCAAATTTGCATCCCAACCAAAATTAAAATTCACATTTTCCGTTTCCAAAGTGTTTATTAGTGGACCAATATCTTCCCATTTTCCGTTTTCACGAGCTGTTGCAATTTTTTCCTGTAACGCAATCCAGCGTTTTAACTTTTGTTTAAAATTTGCATCTTGATCTGTAATATGAAAATCTTTTTCTGTATCACCAACTTTTGTTTTTCCAGATAAAATTCCCCATTTTTTGTGGATGATATTTCGTTTGTGTAATTCTTGGAATTGGTAATTAATGGTGTTTTCGGACAAGGCGAGTGTCATGTCGTAACCGGCAAGTGTTTCGTTTCCTTTCATATGGCTATTAAAAATGATTAATACTATACTGTTTAAAACAGTTTTGCTTTTGGTAGGACTAAAGTTTGTTCTAAATTGATCGTATGCAATTTATAATAGTAAATTTGAAATAGTAAACGTATAAATACGTGATTTTGAAATTAGGGATAAGTAGGAATTTAATTTATAAGAAGATTAATTTTCTCCCAAAGTTCATTGTCAAAGTTTGAAAGTGCAAAATTTGAATCGTCAGCAGATTCTCCCATTCGAATGATGACTAAATCTCTGCTTGGAACAATGTATATTTTTTGATCATTTTTCCCCAAAGCGCAATACATATCTTGCGGTGCATTTGGAACCAATGCTCCAGAAAACTCTACTTGTATTTGTGGCAAACGATATGACGCTTTTCCATTAAGCCACCACAAATAACCATACGCTTTGTTGAGGTTTTGAGAAGTAGCAGTAGCTTCATTTAGAAAATTTTCAGGAATAATTTGAGTATCTTCCCATGTGCCATTTTCTGCCATTAACAAGCCAAAACGCGCCATGCTTCGAGTTGTACTCCAATACACATTCGTATTTCCATTTTGAATCCACGCGCCAGTCATGCCAATTCTAGTTTTCAATTTTATAGTAAAATAATCATCCCACGATTGATTACTCGCGGAAGCAATAACATCCTGCATTTTTAGAAAAACACCATGATACGCCCAACGCGCTCCAGCATCTGAAAGATAGTGTAAATCGTTTGGTGCAATTCCGTCACCCAAACTATCATCCAAACCAGAGGTCATAGACAATAGATTTTTACACGTAATTAAGTTTTCTTTTTCCAGCGTGGCACTTGTCCAATTTATGCCAATATAATCAGAAACTTTATCGGTAAGATTGATGAGGTTTTCTTCTTGCGCAATTCCAGCAACAGCTGTAGTTAACGTTTTTCCAGCGCTTGCCCAATACCAAGGAGACGTTTCAGTATGATTATTCATGTAACTTTCGACAATAATTTTTCCTTTGTGTAAAATGATAAAACTCTTTGTGTTTTTTGTTTCGAGATATTCTAAAAGTGGCTGCAATTGTGTTTCGTTCCAACCCAAATCTGACATTGAATTAGTTTCCCAAGTAGCTGAATTTAATGGGGGAAAGTATGTTGAAGGCAATACAGGCGTTTCCAAAGGTGTTTCTTCTTGCGGAATTTCATCAATAGCTTCTGAGGCACAATTTGTGAAAAACAATAAAAAAACAAGCAACAATAAAGAAAACAGTCGGTTCATTTTTGGGATTTGAATATTAAGACCGTTAAATATGCCAAAGGTTTAAATTAGATTGTATCTTTGCCAACTGAATTTTTTGATATGAGAACAAAGACTTTAAAGAAAAACAAAATCAATGTAGTAACACTTGGATGCTCTAAGAATGTGTATGATTCTGAAGTTTTGATGGGACAATTGAAAGCCAACGGAAAAGAAGTGGCGCATGAAGAAGAAGGAAATATTGTCGTAATTAATACCTGCGGATTCATCAATAATGCAAAAGAAGAAAGTGTAAATACTATTTTAGATTACGTTCAGAAGAAGGAAGAAGGCGTTGTTGATAAAGTTTTTGTAACAGGTTGTTTGAGTGAGCGTTATAAGCCAGATTTAGAAGCTGAGATTCCAGATGTTGATCAATATTTTGGAACGTCAGATTTGCCACGTTTGTTAAAAGCGCTTGGCGCAGATTATAAACATGAATTGATTGGTGAACGAATTACAACAACACCAAAAAACTACGCATATCTAAAAATTGCAGAAGGTTGCGATCGTCCGTGTTCTTTTTGTGCAATTCCGTTAATGCGCGGGAAACACAAATCGAAACCAATTGAACATCTGGTGACAGAAACCGAAAAGTTAGCGGCAAAAGGTGTAAAAGAGTTGATCCTAATAGCACAAGATTTAACCTATTACGGATTAGATTTATACAAAAAACGTAACCTAGCCGAATTGCTAAAAGAATTGGTAAAAGTAGAAGGAATCGAGTGGATTCGTTTACACTACGCGTTTCCAGCAGGTTTTCCTTTGGACGTGTTAGATGTGATGAACGAAGAACCGAAAATTTGTAACTACTTAGACATTCCATTACAACACATTGCAGATGATATTTTAAAGTCAATGCGACGTGGAACAAATCAAGCAAAAACGACTAAATTATTAAAACAATTTAGAACGGCAGTTCCAGAAATGACCATTCGTACGACGTTAATTGTTGGTTATCCAGGAGAAACAGAAGAGCATTTTCAAACACTAAAAAAATGGGTGGAAGAAATGCGTTTTGAGCGTTTAGGATGTTTTACCTATTCTCATGAAGAAAATACACATGCCTATAATTTAGAAGACGATGTGCCAGAAGATGTAAAACAAGATCGTGCAAACCAAATTATGGAAATTCAGTCACAAATTTCTTGGGAATTAAATCAACAAAAAATTGGGCAAACATTCAAATGTATCATTGATCGTAAAGAAGGAAATTATTTTGTCGGTCGTACCGAATTTGACTCTCCAGATGTTGATAATGAAGTCTTAATTGATGCTGCAAAGTTTTACGTAAAACAAGGCGAATTTGTAAATGTGAAAGTTACAGAAGCGGCTGATTTTGATTTATACGCGGAACCAGCTGTTTAAGTTAGTTATGAGGTTTTAGTATTGAGATTTTTTGAATGGAAACGATTCGTCATATCGAGTGAATTTCTGCAATGTAAAAGGCCACTTTTTAATAGACACTGTGTAAAGGAAAAGCGGTCTAACAACGAAGTGATCTAAAAGCGCTAGCGATCTAAATCACAGTTCGAAGCTATTGTTATTTACCAAGAAAATTGCATTGGCAAAAAACAACTTTCCGTTTTCCCAAAAAGCTCTAAACATAGGATTGTCTACCATATATATCATGCTTCCGCTACCAATTCTATGTTCTCCAAAAACTAAGGTGTTTTTGATGTTTTTAGTAGCTTTATATCCTGCAAATCCAGAAACAGCTTTGTTATCTTCTATATAAGAAACAGTATATCCTTTATCTAAATAATCATAGGCATTGCTTCCTAATTTTAATGTAAAATATGATTCATTGTATCCAAAAGCCAACGGATGCGTGTTGTCTACTTTCGTTTTAAAAATTGCACCTGTAATATAGTTTGAAACATTTTCACGTTCGCTTTTTGCATAGGAAATAATAGTAGTTTCATCTTTTTCGTCTTCCATTTCTTTTTTAGTCAAGCCAAAACCATCTTTTCCTTCAAATGTTTGTAATGAGCTTCCAATAGCAATAACTTTTCCACCACGAGAAACCCAGTTTTTCAATAATTTCAATTCATCTTTATCAAATATAGAAGTGTATCTTCCGTTAGGTAAAATTAAAATATGGAATGAATTTAAGGTGTTTGCTGAAAAATTATCCGAAGTAAGATTTGTTACAGGGAACTTTAATTCCTGCTCAAAGAAATACCAAAGTTCTCCAAAACCAAGCGAATTTGTAGCTTTTCCAGATAATACAGCAACTTTTGGCATTTTTATTTCTTTCACATCTGGCGAACCAAAATCAACGCCATTATCTGAAAACCCAGAAGATACAGGCGATAATGCAATGTGCGATTTCATAGCAATCTCAGACATCATATCATCAAATTTTTCAACTTTTTTATTATCACTTCGCGTAATAATTAAAGAACCGCTATTATATGTTTTTCCATTTGAAGTAAATGCTTTTTCTGTAAAACGTACGCGAATTCCAGCTTGCAATAATGTACTCAAAAAAGTAGCATCATTCATCGAATTCCATTTGGAAATATAAGCTGCTGCTGTTGGCGTTGGCGGACATACAGAAACTCCAATTGCAGGATTGTTTTTTGGAGCAACAATTGTTTTTGAAGCAATCGCATTTAAACCATGTGCGTACGGAATACTCCAAGCCGTAATATCATACGTAAGTGAATCGCTCAACTTTGCTTTTGGTTCAAATAATACTTTGACCATTTTTGCTTTTGGTTGATTTGTGCTTACAACAAGCGAGTTATTATCAATATTTTTCGATTTTTGCGAACCACTTTCATAATCAAATCCTTTTACGGTTACATTTGAAGTGTAGCCATATTTAATTTCATGTCGATCTAAAAGATTTCTTAGTTTCTTAAGTCGATCAAAATCGCCTTCTAATACATAACTTTTATAGGTGAATTCTTTATTACTAAAGAATTTTTTAAACTCTGTATTCAACTTGTCAGCATTCTTTGAAGAAATCTCAACCGTAGACATTCCTGTGGTATGATGATGCGCAATTCTGTCTTTCAACGTTAGCAAATCGCCTTCATCATTCACAATTCCTAAACCAGCCATTCCGTGTCCGGCTTGCTCGTAGGTCATTCCAATTGCGCCATTAAATGTTGGATACGTATCTCCATAACTTGGATAAAACAAATCAAATCGTTCACGTGTAAAATACAACCAACCTTCTTTGTCAAAATAACCTGCATGATTTTTTCCAATTTGCGTCTGAAAATCACGTTGCCAATCTGTAATTACTTCGTGAAAAGGCTCTGCGGCAGGCGCAAAATAATACGGTTCATTTATTCCTTGTTCGTGAAAATCGACGTGAATATGTGGCAACCATTTGTTGTAAACTTTCAAACGTTGACGCGTTTCTATTTGTGTTGCCCACGCCCAATCTCTATTCAAATCAAACAAATAATGATTTGGTCTTCCGCCCGGCCAAGGTTCGTCGTGTTCTTTTGCTTTCTGATTCGAGTTAAACGGAATACTTGCTACTTGATTGTACCAATTTACATATCGATCGCGTCCATCTGGATTGATACATGGATCTATAATTACCACCGTATTTTGAAGCCAAGCTTTCTTTTTCGTAATCAGTTCATATATAGTTTGCATAGAAGCTTCCGTACTGGACGATTCGTTTCCGTGCACATTATAACTCAGCCAAACAACTGCTTTTTTTGTGGAATTTGTAGTAGTTCCAATGCCAGCATTTGCCAAATGACTTTTTCTGATATTCTCTAAATTACCTAAATTTTCAGAAGTAGAAACGTACGCAATTTGCAACAAACGCTGTTCATTCGTTTTTCCGTATTCTTCTAACTGAATCATGTTGGAAGCTTTTGCTAAATACTGATAATAATCAACCACTTGGTAATGATTGGTGAATCGTGTTCCCAATTCGTAGCCTAAAAACTCAGAAGGCGATTGAATCGTTTGCGAAAAAGCTGAAATAGAAAATAAAAAAAATGAAAGTAATGCGAAAAAGTGACGTCTCATTATAAATGATGAATTATGATATTCATCAAAGCTAGGTAATATAATTTTTGAAAAAGAATATCTTAACGAAATTTTGAGAAAATTCCATTTCAAATAACTATATCTTTGCAACTTTAAAATTCTGACGACCAACTATGCCAACTGAATGTATTGCTTATAACGAAACTGGATATTTTTCTACGTTAATGTGTGATTACTTAGCAGAAAAATCAACACTACAACCATTTTACAATCGCTTTCCGAAATTAGAAAATTTTGAAGCGCAAATCAAAGAAAAACAGCAATCTACATTAACGGATGCATCACAAAGAAGTATATTGGTAAAGGCTTTGCAAGGTCAATATGCAAATGTAAACACTTCTGAATCAACACTTAAAAATATTCAAAAAGTAGCTTCCGAAAACACATTTACCATCACAACAGGACATCAATTGAACTTGTTTACAGGTCCATTATATTTTCTATATAAAATTATTTCAACTATAAATTTGACCAAAGAATTAAAAGCAAACTATCCAAAGTACGAGTTTGTGCCAATTTATTGGATGGCTTCGGAAGATCATGATTTTGATGAAATATGTTACTTTAATTATAAGGGAAGAAAAGTACGTTGGAATCGGGAAGCAAGTGGTGCAGTTGGTGAATTATCTACAGAAGGATTAAAAGAAATTTTTGAAGTATTTGCCAAAGAATTAGGAAATAGCAACAACGCAAAAGAATTACAATCGCTTTTTGAAAACGGGTATGTAAAACATGATAATCTTACAGATGCAACACGATATATTGCCAACGAATTATTCAAAGAATACGGTTTGGTCATTGTGGACGGAAACGACAAAGCGTTGAAACAATTGTTTGTTCCTTTTGTGGAAAATGAACTATTTGAGCAAACTGCTTTCAAAGAAGTTACAGCAACCGCTAACAAACTAACGGAAGTTGACGATTCGTATAAAATTCAGGTAAATCCGCGCGAAATCAATTTATTCTATATTACAAAAGGAATCCGCGAACGTATTATTGAAACGGACGGTGTTTTTACGGTGAATAACACTTCCGTGAGATGGACTAAAGATCAAATTCAGCTGGAAGTGAAACAATTTCCTGAGCGTTTCTCACCAAATGCACTATTGCGTCCGTTGTATCAAGAAATCATTCTGCCAAATCTTTGTTACATTGGCGGCGGTGGAGAATTGGCGTATTGGTTTGAATTGAAATCATATTTTGAAGCGGTAAACGTGACTTTTCCAATGGTATTATTGCGAAATTCGGCAGTTGTAAAAACAGCAAAGCAATCGGAAAAGATGGAAAAGCTCAACATCACCAATCGTGATTTATTCCTAAAACGAGAAGCATTCATCACTAAAAAAGTAAAAGAATTAAGTGCTATTGAAATTGATTTTACATCACAAAAAGAACATTTACAACAGCAATTCAAAGATTTATATAAACTTGCCGAACAAACGGACAAATCGTTTATTGGCGCAGTTGCGGCACAAGAAAAAAAACAACTCAAAGGAATTAGGCATCTTGAAAAACGTTTGTTAACAGCGCAAAAAAGAGTCTTAAAAGATAAAGTTTCCAGAAGTACGGAATTACAAGGAGCCTTATTTCCAAACAATTCATTACAAGAAAGACAACTTAATTTCTCTGAACTTTATTTGGAATACGGAAGTGAATTAATTCCGACGTTGGTGGAACATTTGCAACCGTTATCAGGCGAGTTTTTGGTGTTGGAGTTGTAAAAACATAAAAAGGTTTTCTGAAAAGTATTAATTGTTGTATTTCGAGCGCAGTCGAGAAATAGTCAGTATTAATTATCATAGCATTTCGATAGCTTCGCTTGGTATTTTCAATCAAAATATATTTTGATTTCAATAATGCTCAATGTGACAACGGTAAATGTTTTTACTTTTCAGAAAACCTCTTTAAATGTGTAATATGCAATAACTAAGTTGGTTGGCATTTGCATGAATACTCATCAGTAGCATAAATTGGAATAGTTGTATCTTGACATTCTGCTGTACAGTTTAACGTAAAGCAATAATATGCAGGACAGCTTTGCCAAACAACTGTATTAGTACCACCAGTAATAATTAAACTGTTCATATTTGAAATTGAATTCTTGTTTAATCTCAATGATTTTAAATTCTTTTTTTTCATAACACTAATTTTAATTGGTTAATAGTATTTAATAAATTTAAGTAAAATATTACAAAATTTAAAGAAAATAGCTTAATTTAATGAATTGAAAGAATGAAAGAATTGAATTGTAATCATGTATTAAGTACTTTTATATAGTTTATTCATTCTCAAATAACCCAACGATTGTATAATTCGTATCAATCGAATATGCGCAGAAAATAAACCAACGAGTTTTCCTAAAATTGCCAAGCCAACAATTGTTATAAGAATCATTTTTATAGAAATTGAAGATTTAACAGTAAGTGTATATACTAAGTATATAATTGCGATTAAAATTCCAAGACCGACAAAATAACTTCCGGTAGTACAACCACAACTAAAATATTCTTTTTGGATGCGTTTTTCCCAAGCTTTATTCTGTAAATCGTTCAAGTAAGGTAACTTCAATTCAATCTTCTTGAAGTTTTTTACAATAGATTTCAATTCATGCAATTGTTCAGCGGAATTGATATAAATTTCTTTTTTCATCATTCAAAATTTAAAAATTATTATTAATGTCTGATTAAAATCATTCAAAATGCTTCAACGTCTATTTACAATTGAATTTTTAGTGTTTTATTTTAATACCATCTGTTTTTTTAAAATAGTACATCTAATTATCAAAATAGTTAGCATCAAGTCTTAATTCTTGACTCTAAAAGCGTAGCGATCTTAAATCTTTTATCGGACAATACTGAAAAATTATATATACACACAATGTCTGCTAGAACGAACTACAGAAACTTGCCAATTGGTCAATGTTTGCGGAACTGACAATACAATTGGTGCCATCATATTATTTACATCATCATCACGATGTTGTAAAAAACAAGCATGTCCCATTTCATGCACAATCATGTTATCTTGTGTTTGTGCTTCTGTTAATATATAGTTTGTAGTTGGTCCCATGCTACATCCGCCGGTACGACCAGGAGTAACATCGTCAGCTACGAAAGCAATAATTTCTGCTCCATAACCCGAAACACGTCTCCAGCCATCTTCAAACTTGCACAATGAAGTTGCAAATTCAAAAAACGAACCTTGTAATAACCAATCTCTAAAAAAACCTTCTGCATTACAGGCATATGTAAACGGATTGCTTGGAGCATTTACTCCAGAATCACAGGCGCCTGTATATATTAGGTTGATATTACACAAGCGATCCATATGTTCAATAGCCGCGTCAATTTGTGGTTGTAAATCGGCTTCAGTAGCAATAGGAACGCCATCGTGTGTTGGAATAATGATTCCGAAATACATTTTTTTACGTGGTTGTAATCCTGCCAAACTTGCTACAAAATCAATCAATCCGACAATTCGCCATATAATTTCGGTTACCCAATTTAAGATGGTTCGTATAATTCCTCCAATAATTGGAATACTCATAATTAGTGTCACAATAAAGGCTACAATATCTAAAACAAAAGAAACGATTTCGCAGACAATCCGTGTAATCCATTTTCCAATGATGACGACCACGACTCGTACAACTTTTACGAGTACAAGTGCGATCCAGCAAAATAATTTATTCAAACAAAGTGTCCACCAATTGCATGGTTCTTCACGGCATCTTTCTTCCTGTCGTTCTTCCCATTCTTCAATGCGTTCTTCTACTTCTTCTTCAATCCATTCTTGTACTTCTCTACAAACTCTTCCCATGATTTCTGATTTTAAAACAAAATTAACTTCATAAAACAAAATGAGTAAGAGTGTAACTCCTTGATTTAAAGTAGGGAAAACACTGTTTCTTGCTAAAATCATATTAAAAAGGTATTAACAATTGACTGTGGAAATTTTTAGAAAAAATGTTAAATCTGTATTGGAAAAAACAAAATCTAAATACTACTTTTGCATATGCAACACGACAAGGTATTAATATTAGATTTCGGATCGCAATACACACAACTAATTGCGCGAAGAGTTCGAGAATTGAACATCTATTCCGAGATATTTCCATTTAACAAAATTCCAACAAACATAAACGATTACAAAGCGGTTATTCTTTCGGGAAGCCCAATGTCTGTTCGTTCAGATAAAGCTTTTCATCCAGATTTAGAAGGCATTCGTGGTGAAAAACCCATGCTTGCAGTTTGTTACGGTGCTCAATATTTGGCACATTTTTCTGGCGGAGAAGTAGCCGAATCTAACACACGTGAATACGGACGTGCTAATTTGAGTTTCGTTGAGGAAAATGAACCGTTTTTAGCAAATATTTCGGAAGGAAGCCAAGTATGGATGAGTCATAGTGACACTATTAAAAGTTTACCAACGAACGGAAAGTTATTGGCTAGCACGCATGATGTAGAAAATGCAGCGTACAAAATTGAAGGTGAAACTACGTATGCAATCCAGTTTCATCCAGAAGTATATCATTCCACAGATGGAAAACAATTGCTTGAAAATTTCTTGGTTCATATTGCAAATGTAAATCCAGATTGGACACCAAACGCATTTGTGAGTGAAACGGTTGAAGGCTTAAAAGCGCAACTTGGAAATGACAAAGTTGTTTTAGGATTATCTGGCGGCGTAGATTCAAGTGTAGCAGCTATGTTATTGCACAAAGCTATCGGCGAAAATTTATATTGCATCTTCGTGAATAACGGATTGTTACGTAAAAACGAATTTACAAGTGTGCTTCAACAATATGAAGGTATGGGACTCAATGTAAAAGGAGTTGATGCTTCGGCACGCTTTTTGGATGCGCTAGCAGGATTGAGTGATCCAGAGAAAAAAAGGAAAGCTATCGGACGCGTTTTTATTGAAGTGTTTGATGATGAAGCAACACAAATACAAGACGTAACTTGGTTGGCACAAGGAACTATTTATCCAGATGTGATCGAAAGTGTAAGTGCTACAGGCGGCCCAAGCGCAACAATAAAAAGTCACCATAATGTTGGTGGTTTGCCAGATTTCATGAAATTGAAAATTGTTGAACCATTAAAAGCATTATTTAAAGATGAGGTTCGTAGAGTTGGTGCTTCTATGGGAATGGACAAAAACTTATTAGGTCGTCATCCGTTTCCAGGACCAGGATTGGCAATTAGAATTTTAGGAGATATTACTCCTGAAAAAGTTCGTATCTTACAAGAAGTTGATGCCGTTTTTATTGATGGATTACGCAGTTGGGACTTGTATGATAAAGTGTGGCAAGCAGGCGCAATATTGTTACCAGTAAACTCAGTAGGAGTTATGGGAGATGAGCGTACATATGAAAAAGTTGTTGCGTTACGTGCTGTAGAAAGTACCGATGGAATGACGGCAGATTGGGTAGATTTACCATATAAATTTCTACAAAAAGTATCTAATGATATAATAAACAAAGTAAAAGGCGTTAATAGAGTAGTGTATGACATTAGTTCAAAACCGCCAGCGACCATTGAATGGGAATAATAAAAAGTAAAATAAAACAGAGAATGAATAAGTTGTTAGGATTTTTATTAGTGATCTTATTGTCAAGTTGTGCGGCAAAAGCACAGCAATACAAAAGTCACACTGTAGAAAGAGGTGAAACTATAGAAAGTATTGCCAAGCAATATAAAATTACACCAGAAGATATCATCAAATTAAATCCTGATGCCAGACGCGGCGTTCGTAGAAACAATGTGTTGGTTATTCCTTCAAAATCTATAAAAGTTGCCAAAGAAGTTGATGTAACTTTTACAAATCATAAAGTAAGAAGAAAAGAAACCTTATACAGTATTTCCAAAAAATATGGTGTAACGATTGCTGACATCAAAAAATACAATGAAAAAGTAGCCAAAGAAGGACTTAAGAAAGGCGATCGTATTGCAATTCCGAAATTTACTAATAAAACAACGGAAGTTGTTACTAATGAAGAATCTACGGAAGAACCTAAAGATAAAAAAAATGAAGAGGAAACGGCTGACATCTATGTTGTAAAAGCAAAAGAAACAAAATGGGGAATTGCACACAGTTACGGTTTAACTATTGAAGAATTGGAAGAATTAAATCCTGAAATAAAAGACGGATTAAAAATTGGACAAGAAATAAAATTACCAAAACGTACCGTAAAACCAGTTGTTGCAAGTAGTGAAAACTATGCTTTTTATACGGTAAAGCCAAAACAAACATTATATACGTTAACGCGCAAATTGGGTGTTTCAGAAGATGAATTAATTCTCTTAAATCCTGCATTAAAAGATGGTTTAAAAGCTGGAATGATCTTAAAACTTCCAGTTGCAAAAACCGAATCTTTAGAAGTAGTTGATGCTGAAATTGTAGATAAATTCAGTTTCTTGGAAAATGCTACTACTGAAAATGTATCAAATATAGTGTTGATGTTGCCTTTCAAGCTGAATGAAATTGATATTGATTCTGTATACAAAACAAAAGAAAAATTACGCAATGACAGAGTGTTAGGATATGCTACCGAATTTTATACAGGTTCGTTAATGGCATTAGATTCTATCAAAAAACTTGGTTTTTCTGTCAATGTACAAGTATTAGATACAGAAGGAAAAACAGCCACCACAAAAAGATTATTAGCAAATAAAGACTTCTCAGACGTACATGCAGTTATTGGTCCATTATTACCAAATAATATTGAAGTTGCGGCTAGCGAATTGAAATCTGACGGAATTCCTGTAATTTCCCCATTATCAAGCATAGAAGTGAAGTATAAAAATGTATATCAAACTATTCCTTCGAAAGCGACTTTAGAGAGAAAAATGCTTGATTTTTTAGAAGAAAAAGGCGCTGATAAAAATATAATCATCATTGCAGATAAAGACAAAGCCGGAATAAAAGCAAAGCTGAAATCAATATTGCCAACAGCTTCTGAAATTAATCCAGAAAAAGGAAATTACATCAAACCAAATATCATTAAACCATTATTAAAAGAAGGAGTAGATAATTGGGTAATTTTGGAAACTGAAGATTTGTCGTTACTAGCCAATGTAACTTCTGTACTAAATTCGTACACAACTGAAAAACAAAAAATCACTCTGTTAACAACAGATAGAAACGATCAATACGATAAATCATCAAATATCTATAACAGTCACTTGGCAAATCTTAACTTTCATTATCCGTCTATAGACAAACCTTCATCATATGACAATGTGTTTAATAAACGATATGAAAAAAAGTATAAAATTTCTCCAAGTAGAATTGCAACACGTGGTTTTGATATAACATTCGATATCTTATTGCGTTTGGCATACGATCAAAATTTGGCAAAAAGTGTACGTTCAGGCGCACAAACGAGCTATGTTGAAAATAAATTTGATTACTCGAAAAAAATGTTTGGTGGATTTTTCAATAACGGAATTTACATCGTAAAATATGACGGATTAGAAATTAAAGAAGCTAAATAACTCACAATACCTACACACATGACTTCAAAAGTAACCTACAAAGGAAATCTTAGAACGGTTTCACAACACTTAAAATCTGGAAATGAATTCATTACAGATGCACCAACGGACAATAATGGGAAAGGAGAAGCGTTCTCTCCTACAGATACTGTTGCAACAGGACTTGCAAGTTGTATGTTAACGGTTATGGGAATTAAAGCGGAACAACTAGACGTTAATATGGAAGGCGCTTCCGCAGAAGTTACAAAGACGATGGCTTCCAATCCGAGACGAATTTCTAAAATTGAAGTACAAATATCAATGCCTTTTGAAGCAACTGATAAAACTAAAAAAATATTAGAAAACACCGCAAATACTTGTCCTGTACATTACAGTCTTCATCCAGATATTGAAAAGATTGTTAAATTTGATTGGAAATAAATGTATAAACTCTTAAGCGTACTTTGCCTATTTCTATTCGTGCAGAACGAAGAAACCATTACTTGGAACGGAAACACAA
Organism: Kordia sp.; assembly: GCF_965283645.1. Lineage (GTDB taxonomy): Bacteria > Bacteroidota > Bacteroidia > Flavobacteriales > Flavobacteriaceae > Kordia. Next base: position 4,897,941 of record NZ_CBDIPG010000001.1, read on the forward strand.
AACTACATTGGGGAAACTTTCAGGGACAACCTGAATACGATTCGGATGCTGTTGCAATTACAGCTTCAGGAATTACCTATGGTTTTCGATCAAAAAGCTATTCAAACAGTTCAAAAATACTAGAATATACAACATCTGTTTCGGCAGCATTCTATCCTGAAAAATCTTGGTATATCAAAGAACGTGTCAATGATACTGTTTTAGGTCATGAACAATTACACTTTGACATTACAGAATTACACGCACGAAAATTTAGAAAACGTATCAAAGAAATTAAGTTCTCAAAAAATATAAAGGAAGAACTCAACAAAATATATGCTGAAATCAACCTGAGTCTACAGCAAATGCAAAACGCATATGACAATGGTTCTGACTATTCTAGAGATTACAAAGGGCAAATAGCGTGGCAAAAACGCGTTGCAAAAGAGCTTAAGAAATACAAAAAATACGAATTGCCTGTAAAGTAATATGACCGATCTTCCTAACAAAGAAAAACAACAAAAACTACTGATAGAACTTGCGCATGCAAAAATGCCGTTTGGAAAACACAAAGGAAAATATCTTATCAACATTCCAGAAGCTTATCTACTTTGGTATCGTCAAAAAGGATTTCCAAAAGGAAAACTTGGACAACAACTCGAACAAATTCTCGATATCAAAATCAACGGGTTAGAACCACTTATCTACAACATACAACGGCAATTTTAAAAATCTGAGTTGCAAGCTATATCTAATCATAGAAAAAAAGCTGATTTAATACCAAATCCTCTTGAGTATAATTGGATATAGTTTCTGAAAAATGATCCTAAAAACTTCTTGTGTTGTCACTTTTATTTTTAATTCATCACTATTTAATAATGATCTATCACTAAGTCTTGCAAATAGTGCGTTTGAATGTTATATGAATATATATTTGAATTACTCGTTGTGTATAAAGATTTTCATCATTCTTTTAAAATACCAACGGGTTTCATTAAAATATTAAAACGATAACTATTATGAAGAAAAAAAGAAGTATTCAAAAACTGAGTTTTCACAAAGAAAAGATTAGCACGTTAAACACTGTTACAGGAGGCGCAAAGATTACTACAACTATTACTATTGGTGTAACCATAGCTACAGAAATAGTAACTAATGTGGCTAATTGTAATTCTTATGTTTCAGAGTGTAGAGAAACTTGTAATTGGATGATATGCGTGGTTAATGAAACTGATGGTTGTTAGATACTAAAAAGGATTTTCTGATTTTTTATTAAACAGTTTCCATTATATGTATATAACTATAAATAGTTTACTAAGATACATATTAGTGCTTCATTTATAAATCGGCACATAAAGTCAAAGAAACAACACCTTTTTAGTTATATTTTACGATACTTTTATATTCTAATCAAAACTTTATATTATGAAAAAAAAGAGTATTAGTAACTTAAGATTAAACAAAAAATCAATCTCAAACTTTGAACAAGACAAACAAGTAATAGGTGGCGGAAGAACCGTTCATAATTGTTCTCACCTCTTAACATGCCCATTAGGAATATGTTATCCAACAGATGATTAATACAAGTATTCTTCAATTAATTATTAAAAGTGAACTTCGGTTCACTTTTTTTATAAAAATATCTTACCTAGGAGTTTAGTAACTACTGCAACTACACAAAAAGGGGAAAAGACCCTTTTTTTACTATACAAATAATTTATATCTTTAAATTCCCCTTTTAACATGCAATGAATCAGTAGGATACCTACTTTTTTTAAACATATTTAAAAGGATTTTTTATTTAAAAACTAACAACCATACCATAAACTATGATAGTACTACTAGACAACGGTCACGGAGGATTAATTAATGGTGTATATCAAACACCTGGAAAACGTTCTCCAATTTGGGACGATGACTCACAACTATTTGAAGGTGAATACAACAGAGCAATTGTAAACGGAATTATTGAAGAATTAACAAGACTTCGTATTTCATACGTTAACATTGCACCAGAATACAGAGATGTAACCTTGGCAACACGTATGATTAGAGCCAATAAAATAGATCGAAGAAGATCATTTTATCTAAGTGTTCATTCAAATGCAGGTGGCGGACACGGAAGTGAAATATTTACGTCAGTAGGAAATACAAAAAGTGACAGAATTGCAACTGTTTTTGGGGAAGAATTTAAAAGAGAATTTCCAGAACGTAGATTGCGTGCCGATTTTTCTGATGGCGATTTAGATAAAGAAAAACAATATTATGTGTTACGAAATACACGAATGCCAGCAATCTTAACAGAAAACTTCTTTATGGATAATGAAGAAGAATGTAAAACACTACTAATGACACGAGAAGGACGCGCACGCGTAATTCACTATCATGTGGAAGCAATCAAAAGAGTAAAACAGCAACTATTTTAAAAAAACAGTACCTTATGCAATGAGCCACGACTATTTGTTGATACCAACCGATAGGATTAATTGGCGAAATCATAGATTTACGAATACATTTATATAAAAATACCAGTTTGAAGAGTAATTCCATCAGACAAAATTATAACACTAAAAAACAAACAGATGAAAACACGTTTTTATACAACGTATCTTACCGCACTTGCGTTTCTATTAGTAACTTCTTGTGCGTCGCTCCAAAAAGCAGTTTTTGATCAATATTCGTATCAAAAAGGAACAGAAATAAAAGTTGATGCGTTACGATTAATGGACAAAGCAACAACGCAATACAGTTCGCAAACTGCGGCTATAGATCATTTAGAAACTGAAATGGCTAAAATAATAGAATACGAAAAAAACAAACCAGAAAATCAAATTGGGTTTGCAATGTGGAAAATGATTGCAAATCCTGATAAAAAATTCGTCGCTGGATTTTTAAAAATGTGGAAAGAAAAAGGAACGGTAAGCCCTGTTTTTATTGAACAAGCAAAAGAGCAAGTAACAGAAGCGTTAGACTTAATTCTACAATACGAAGGAAAAAAAGATCCAGTTGCTGAAAACAAACTCAAACAAATACTTGGTTTACAATAACGCTAAAACAGAACAACATGGATGTTAAAGATATACTCAAAGAAATAAAAGGAAACCTACTAAGCTTGGTAGGTGAAAAATTTGAAGACCTAAAGTCAGAATCAAAAAAAGATGTGCAAGACTTCTTGGACGCTTCCAAAGAAAAACTAGAACGTTGGACATTATTCTTAGCAAGTGGTGCTATCACAGCTGATGAATACAAATGGCTGATAGAAAGTCAAAAAGATTTAGTCGTCTTAAAAGGATTATACACAGCAGGTGTTTCAAAAATAAAACTTGGACATTTAAAAAATAGTATTCTAAATACTGTCGTTAATACGGCGCTTGGTATTGTACTAAATGACAATAGTGCTGATGCATAGAAAATGAAATACTAATGAAACAGTTGACTGTAAGATCAAGAGTTTCTCAATTATTCCAAAGAATAAAAATGTATTAATATTAAATTTACTTATGTAAATAAAATCTACATAACTGATAATCAGTTTTATCAATAAAATAAACAAAGGTTGAATACACTTGAAAAATAGTTATTCAACCTTTATTGTTTATTAATTCTTCTTTGTACTTTTGCCGCCGAATACAACAACAACACAACACATAATTACGAATGGCGAACACCAAATATATATTTGTTACTGGCGGTGTGACTTCTTCTTTGGGAAAAGGAATAATTGCGGCATCTTTGGCGAAATTATTACAAGCAAGAGGTTACAGAACTACGATACAAAAACTAGATCCTTACATCAATGTTGATCCTGGAACACTAAATCCTTACGAGCATGGCGAATGTTATGTTACTGATGATGGCGCAGAAACGGATTTAGATTTAGGACATTACGAACGTTTTCTAAATGTGCCAACTTCTCAAGCAAACAATGTAACTACAGGACGTATCTATCAAAGTGTCATAGAAAAAGAACGTAGAGGTGAATTCTTAGGAAAAACGGTTCAAGTAGTTCCGCATATTACCAACGAAATTAAAGAGCGAATTCAAATTCTTGGAAACTCAGGAAACTACGATATCGTAATTACGGAAATTGGTGGAACTGTCGGAGATATTGAATCCTTACCATACATTGAAGCTGTTCGTCAATTATTATGGGAATTAGGTGAAAACAACGGAATGGTAATTCACTTAACATTAGTTCCATACTTATCTGCCGCAGGCGAATTAAAAACAAAGCCAACCCAACATTCTGTAAAAACCTTAATGGAAAGCGGAATAAAAGCAGATGTTCTAGTCTGTAGAACAGAGCATGAACTATCGGAAGAATTACGTCACAAACTAGCACTATTCTGTAATGTAAAACGTGAAGCGGTAATTCAATCCATTGATGCAAAAACCATTTATGATGTACCAAACCTAATGTTACAAGAAGGTTTGGATGCGGTTGTATTAAAAAAATTAGCATTAATTGAAGAAGATAGACCAGACTTAACAACTTGGAATAAATTCTTAACAAAACTAAAAAATCCAAAACATACAGTTACCATTGGTCTTGTTGGTAAATATGTAGAATTGCAAGATTCATACAAATCGATCTTAGAATCGTTTATTCATGCAGGTGCAGAAAACGAAATCAAAGTAAATGTTGAGTCAATTCATTCAGAATACATCACTGAAAAAACAATTGCTGAAAAGTTTAAAAGCTTGGACGGAATCTTAGTCGCGCCAGGTTTCGGAGATCGTGGAATAGAAGGAAAAATAAGAGCTGTTCAATACGCAAGAGAACACAATGTTCCTTTCTTAGGAATCTGTTTAGGAATGCAAATGGCAGTGATTGAGTTTGCTAGAAATGTCTTAGGACTTCAAAGTGCAAATTCTACTGAAATGAATCCGAAGACAGCAAGTCCAGTAATAAACTTAATGGATGAGCAAAAAAATATAGAAGACAAAGGCGGAACCATGCGTTTAGGTGCTTGGGAATGTGAATTGAAAGCAGGAAGTAAAGTATATGACATCTATAAAAAATCAATGATTTTAGAACGTCATCGTCATAGATATGAATTTAATAACGATTACAAAGAAAAAATAGAAACAGCAGGATTAGTTGCTACAGGTTTAAATCCAAAAACTGGATTAGTGGAAATAGTTGAATTGCCTTCTCATCCTTGGTTTGTAGGTGTTCAATATCATCCAGAATACAAAAGTACTGTAGCAAATCCGCACCCATTATTTGTCGCTTTTGTAGAAGCCGCATTAACACATTCAGAAAAAAAACAAAATGCCACTTTGGCATAAAAATGTAAATTGGGTACTTTTTTGAGTAACAAAAAAAGAAAAAAGGTGTCTATCATATAGATAGATGCCTTTTACATGAGATTAGCATAAATAACGATTAAATGGAAGAAAAAAAGTTTGATTACAAACAATTTATAGGATTTGGATTATTAGCCCTAATTGGAGTTTTTTGGATAAACTCTATGCAACCTAGTGAAGAAGAAATTGCCGCTCAAGAAGAAGCTGAAAAAGCAAAAACGGAGCAAGTTACTACACAAACTAGCGATCCTAAAACAACTGCAGTTCAAGAAACAACAGTAGATCTTACAGACTCTGTGCAAGCCGCACAATATAAAAACAATGTAGGTGCATTTAGTTACAATGTCGGAAAAGTAAATTTGGACGATGTAACTACAATTGAAAATGATATACTATCCTTGAAAATAAGTAACAAAGGTGGACAAATAGTTGAAGCACACATCAAAGGGCAAAGAGTAAAAGGTGAATTTTCACCATTAAAAACGTACGATTCACTTCCGGTATATCTAGTTAAAGATGGAAACGCTTCTTTCGGAATTAACTTAACAACTGCCGACAATCGTGTACTAAGTACAAACAATTTACCTTTTGAACCTACCTACACAGAAAATGGTGACAGCAAAGTGCTTTCGATGAAATTGAAAGTTGCCGCTGACAAATATCTAGAATATAGGTATGAAATGAAGGACGATTATATGGTAGACTTTACCATACGATCGCAAGGATTAAATGGTATTGTAAATGCAAGTCAGCCAGTAAATATGGAGTGGAAACTAAAAAGTTTCAGACATGCGAAAAGTGTTACTTACGAAAACCGTTACACAGACTTACACTACGAATATGAAGATGGAAAAGACAGTTACTTAGGTCAGGCTACGGAAGAAGAAAAAATAAGTGACGTAACTTGGTTAGGATACAAGCAACACTTCTTTTCATCAATATTACTAACAGATACAGCATTTAAAACAGCAACATTATCTACAGAAAACATAGTAGATAGTGAAATGGCTGAAAAAGATGTTAGGTTCTTAAAGAAATTTGGAGCAACTATTCCGTTAGAATTAAAAGGTGGTGAGCTAAACTATAACATGGACATATATAATGGTCCAACAGATTACGATACATTAACTAAATATGACAGAAACCTAGATGAAATAGTTCCATTAGGTTGGGGAATTTTTGGTTGGATCAATCGTTTTTTCCTAATTCCATTATTCGGATTGCTAAGTGCGTTCTTGCCTGCGGGAATTGCCGTTGTTGTCATGACGATATTAGTTCGATTGCTACTATCTCCAGTAACCTACAAATCATACTTGTCACAAGCGAAGATGAAAGTAATTCGTCCAGAAATTGCTGAAATCAACGAAAAGTACAAAGATGATGCAATGAAGAAGCAACAAGAAACCATGAAACTATACGGAAAAGCAGGCGTAAGTCCAATGGCAGGTTGTATTCCAGCATTAATGCAGATTCCTGTATTCTATGCACTATTCATGTTTTTTCCATCGGCATTTGAATTACGTCAAAAAAGTTTCCTTTGGGCAGAAGATTTATCATCGTATGATACTATTTATCAATTCCCTGAAGGATTCAGTATTCCATTATATGGAGATCACATCAGTTTATTTCCAATATTGGCGTCAATTGCAATCTTCTTCTATATGCGTATGACAACAGGTCAGCAAATGATGTCGCAACAACCAGCACAAGAAGGAATGCCTGACATGAGTAAAATGATGAAATACATGATGTATTTCTCACCATTAATGATGTTATTCTTCTTCAACAACTACGCGAGTGGATTGAGTTTATACTATTTCGTATCGAATTTAATTACGATCGGAATCATGTTAGTGATCAAAAACTATATCATTGATGATAAAAAGATTCACGCAAAAATAGAAGAGAACAAAAAGAAGCCTAAAAAGCAAAACCGTTTCCAGAAAAAAATGGCAGAAATGATGGAGCAAGCGGAAGCACAGAAAAAGGCAAACAAAAAGTAACTTTCAACTTTTATATACACAAAAAGCATCTCAATTGAGATGCTTTTTTTATGCGTATTAATTTCGTATCAATATAAAAATCTAAAAACTCCTTGATAAGTTGCAAAAAACATCAAGACAAAAAAATATTTTATCAAGACAAAATTTAAAAATGTCTAGACAAAATTATTTTTTATCTAGATAAAATTGAGAAGTAATCAAGATTGTGTTAGTGTGCATGCTAAAAAAATGTCATTCCTGTGAAAACAGGAATCCAAACGCTACACCGAAACTAAATTATGTTACCGTAACGTCATTCTGAATTTAATTCAGAATCTCATCACATATTTCATGGGAAAATGATTTTTAGTAGAAGAATTCTTGAAGCTTAATAACGTGCTGTGAAAACCGGAATCCATCTTTATAACAAATAGATTCCTGCCTTCGCAGGAATGACAATAAAGTATGGTATTTGATGTTTATTAAAACTAAAATTACATTGAGAAAATTCCAAAATAAATCTAACAGCGCAAAAGCGCGATCTCATGTCTAACAGCGAAGCGGTCTAAAACCTATTTTCATAATCCTTCCTTAAACTTCAAAATTCTTCTATACGAAGCATCAATTCGTTCTTTAGAAATTTTCCCATCTTTCACCAACTGTTTTACAATTGCGATAATATCTTTTGGTAAAATCATATCGCGTCCTTTCATCGGAATATGGTTGGAAAACATCAGCACATCAACTCCAGCCAAAATTGCCATTTCAATAGATTTTTCAAAACCAAACTGATTGGCAATTGCTTTCATCTGCATATCATCTGAAAAAATAACACCTTCAAAACCAATATCATCCCGTAAATAATCGGTCATAATCTTCTTGGAAAGTGTAGCAGGCAACTTGGAATCATCTAATTTCTCATTGACAATATGCGCTGTCATAATCGCGTCTACATTGCCTTCGTACAATAACTTTACATATGGAAAAACCTCTTTTTGTTTCCAATACTTACTCACATCTGTCACATTGTAATGTGAATCTTCTTTCGAATTTCCATGTCCTGGAAAATGTTTCAAAACGGTCTTTACATTAAAATAACGATGACTCGAAATTACTTGTCGCGCATGCTTTATCACATCTTTTGGGTTTGTAGAAAACGCACGCTCATTCTTTCCAATTGGTGGGTTTTCACTATTATGAACATCTACAACTGGTGCATAATTCACATTAATACCCAACAATAACAGGTTGTGTGCAATAATATCACTAAAATATTTAGTAGAAGCTACATCATCCAAATCGCCTAAATACTTTGCAGAAACCGTCTCAGGAAAACCATATTTCTCTTTCAAACGATTCACTTTTCCACCTTCTTCATCAATACTAACTAGCAATGGCAATGAAGCTTCTTTGCGTAACATTGTAATCAGTTTTTTCAATTTTTGTACAGAATGCTGTTTGGCAATATTCTTTTCATACAACAAAACACCGCCAAGTTGTTGTTCGGTAATAGCTTTTACAATCTGATTATCAGGTGCAATAACAGTATCTTTTCCAATACCTAACATAATCATTTGCCCAATCTTAATATCTAAACTGTCTATTTTAACATTTTGCGAAAATCCTCTTCCAAACACAAAAAGACAACTAATAATAATCAAAACTTTAAACTTCATAGTACATATTTAATGAGTCAACATTGCCGAATATACGGTAAAAAACAAAATATAATTGTTATGAGGTAAACTTTTCTAAAGCATCAAATGAAGAATCAGTAAGCGAAGTTACAGAGGAATGATATGAATTGAACCAAAATTAATAATAGAAGTTTTATGAATTAGAAAATTGATTAAATCAGAAATACAGTACTACAAAAAGTAGCGAAGAAAGCAAAGCGAACCGAAGTTCGCTTATGATCAAATTAATCGGTATCTAAAACTAACATAATCTTGAGCCACCACACAATACATTTGTATACAGGCAATCCAAACCGTTTAGAGTTGCTAAAGTATTACAATTAGGACCTTCCGTATACGGAGGTATATCGCAATAAGCAAGAGTTTTAGGAAGTGCACCTCCAGTAACTTGAAAATTAGAAATAGACTTTTTGTTTAGCTTTAATGACTTAAGATTTCTCTTTTTCATAATAAATGTTTTTAAAATTAATAATGATAAATATAGAATGAAAGAGATAAAATTTTTTATAGGAATATATAAGCGTGTAGAAGTAGTCTATAATTATAAGGAACCAATCCATAAGCGTATCCATAAACGGTACATCTTTTAAAACATAAATAGGGGAATTTTTAATTTTAACTTGTTCTATTATTGAAAGCGTTTATTTAATAGCTTGAAAACAAGTCTATAAAGCATCAATTTCTAAGCATTACAAATAACATCTAAATACATACAATCAAAACTGATAGAACATTATGAAAATCCAAAAACTACTACTCTTTGCACTTGCGGTAACTATTTTTACCGCATGTAACAAAGACAATGAAACTGCTCCGTTAGCAGAAAGTAGTATTTCTGGAAAGTTTTTAGTACCAAACAATACAGATCCAATTGTGAACGGATTCATCACCGCAAGTAAAAATGATAACATCGTTGCAGCCACCAGAAGTGCAACCGATGGAAGTTTTACACATACAAACTTAATGGTTGGCGAATACGAAATATCATTAAAAAAAGGACTATTTAGTTCGGCAAAAACTATTGAAGTTGCTAAAGGTAATGACATACAAACTCCAAACATTCCTATAGACTTCTTAGACACTGAAAAAAGTGGGCAATCACTTTCAACGGAAGCAACTATTTTTGATCAAGATTTAATCGATTGGTTACAAATAAACTTTGGAATTACTTTAAGCAATGACGATACGATATTATTAGACGAATTCTTGCCAAGATGGCAAGTAGTTGATATTTCTAACGATGCAACTGTAATCAGTTGGTTTAACGAACCTGTTGAATTCAGAGATAACGACAACAATTCAGTACAACAAAATAAAGACTTAGCGTTTACAGTTCAAATAGGAGAAGGCGGCGTATTTTATTCTTCATTTCATACGGAAAATTACGATGATGAATTTAGTACGGTGGATCGACTTCTCGAATATTTAGTATTTTAACTGTCTTCGCTTTAATACCATTTCTGTAATATATGGTATAAATTATCTTGATATGATAGCGGAAGCCTGAATGTAACACATTCAGGCTTTCTGTTTTTAGTGAAACTCACTATTGAAAAGTCCGTAGGACGCATTCAATAGTGTAAGTTGAACTAATCCCGCTGCAGAGCGGGATCTTTAACTTGAATTTTTACTTGTTGATGAAACTCACTATTGAAAAGTCCGCAGGGCGCATTCAATAGTGTAAGTTGAACTAATCCCGCTGCAGAGCGGGATCTTTAACTTGAATTTTTACTTGTTGATGAAACTCACTATTGAAAAGTCCGCAGGGCGCATTCAATAGTGAGTTTCACTAAAAGTCGTCATTGCGAATGAAATGAAGAAATCTGTGAAATATAAGTTATCTAGTATATTGATATCATTGATTGCTTTTCAGAGAATTTCAATTAATTCGAATTCATCTACATTTAAAAAAATGATACAAAATTTACAAGCTTTCATGAAAAAAACGCTTCCCGCGAAACAACTCGTAAAAAAGCGAAAAAGGTAGTATCTTTGTCAGCAATATGCATAAGGAACGTCTTATCATATAAATTAGCGAAAGGAAAAAAATGAAACGAGTAATAGTAGGACTTTCTGGCGGAGTAGATTCAAGTGTAACAGCATACCTTTTAAAAGAACAAGGATATGAAGTAATTGGACTATTCATGAAAAACTGGCACGATGATTCTGTGACCATTTCAGACGAATGTCCATGGTTAGAAGATAGTAATGACGCCTTAATTGTGGCAGACAAATTAGGAATTCCATTTCAAACAGTAGATTTAAGCGAACAATACAAAGAACGTATTGTAGACTATATGTTTAACGAATATGAAAAAGGACGTACGCCAAATCCGGATGTATTATGCAATCGTGAAATAAAATTTGATGTCTTTCTGAAAATTGCCTTAGACTTAGGTGCAGATTATGTTGCAACAGGTCATTATTGTAGAAAAGAAACCATTGAAAAAGACGGAAAAACAATTCACAAGCTCTTAGCCGGAAAAGATGGAAATAAAGATCAATCGTATTTCCTATGTCAACTATCACAAGAACAATTAGAAAAATCACTATTTCCAATTGGCGAATTGACCAAACCAGAAGTTCGTGAAATTGCCGCAAAAGCAGATCTAATCACAGCAGAAAAGAAAGATTCACAAGGTTTATGTTTCATTGGAAAAGTAAAACTACCAGACTTTTTACAGCAACAACTGCAACCAAAAGAAGGTGTAATAGTTGAGGTTTCTACAGATAAAGAAAGCTATCACAAGCAATTGCCAACATTTACAAACAAAGTAGACGAATTAGCGTACTATGCGCAAAAACATACCTATGCACTTTCAGATGGGAAAGTAGTAGGAAAACACCAAGGAGCACACTATTTTACCAAAGGACAACGCAAAGGCTTGGCCGTTGGCGGAACAACAGAACCTTTATTTGTTATAGAAACTGACGTAAAAGAAAACGTAATATATACAGGACAAGGAAAAGCACATCCAGGATTGTACAGACGTACATTATTTGTAAAAGATGACGAATTGCATTGGGTTCGAGAAGACATGGCTTTACAGCCAGATGAATCATTGGAAGTCATGGCGCGTATTCGATATCGTCAACCATTGCAAAAAGCATTAATTTACAAAATAGATGGCGGCGCATATGTAGATTTCGAAAACCCACAAAGTGCCATCACAGAAGGACAATTTGTTGCTTGGTACATCAACGAAGAATTAATTGGTTCAGGAGTGATTTCTTGATGAATTTGAATTTGAAATCGAAAATGTTATATCGAGAGCAGTCGAGATACAATCAAACTTAAAATAATTTGAAAATGATTTCGTATAATTTCCCAAGAATAAATTAACAAATCAACAGAAATGTAAAACCCAAACTCCAAAACCGATAACTGATAACCTATGAAAAAGCTGCTTACACTCTTACTACTATTCGTTACTCAATTCGGTATTTCGCAAACGGAACATGCTTGGGTATACTTTACGGACAAACCTGATGTAGCAAATGCATTGGCCAATCCGACAACAATTCTAACGCAAAAAGCAATAGATCGCAAAACAAGTCATGGTGTTGCAATAGATGAACGAGATGTTCCTGTGAACGAATCGTACATCACACAAATAAAAATGCAGCAAGGAATTACGGTGAAAGCGAAATCAAAATGGTTCAACTGTGTGCATGTATTAGGAACGCAAACTGACATTGATGCGTTGGTGAATCTATCTTTTGTAAATGAAATTCTATATGCAGATCGATCGTTAAATACAATGAACAGACCTGCGGCAATAGCAAATGCAGAAAGAACAGTAGAAAAGTTTGAAACCTTAGTCATGTACAACTATGGAAATGGTGCGAATCAATCTGAAATGATTAAAATAGATAAGCTCCATGAGCTAGATTATACTGGTGAAGGCGTAACAGTTGCAGTATTGGATGGTGGATTTACAAATGTAAATACTTTAGCAGCTTTTCAGCGTTTGCGTGACAATGGCGATTTATTAGATGGATACGATTTTGTAGATAGAAATACAGATGTGTATGCCTACACAGGAAACAGTCATGGAACAAATGTGCTATCTGATATGGCTGGTTATATTGACGGGCAATTTGTAGGAACCGCGCCAGATGCAAGCTATTACTTATTTAGAACAGAAGATGCTGGAAGCGAAACACCTGTAGAAGAATCGTATTGGGTTGAAGCGGCAGAACGAGCAGATAGTTTAGGTGTAGATGTGGTAAATACGTCGTTGGGTTATAATCGTTTTGACGAAAGTAAATATGATTACACAACGGCTGATATGGACGGAAATACAACATTCATCACCAAAGGTTCTAACATTGCCGTTGAAAAAGGATTGTTACTAGTAAACTCAGCAGGAAACTCTGGAAATGATGGTACTTGGGGAATTATAACCGCGCCAGCCGATGGAAATGGCTTCACCGTTGGAGCTGTTGATGGAAGTGGAAACTACGCGGCATTCAGTTCAAGAGGAAGAACACCAAACATTCCTGTAAAACCAGATGTGGTTGCACAAGGTGAAAGTGTATATGTAGTAAGCTCAGATGGAAATGTAGTACTATCAAACGGAACTTCGTTTTCTTCACCAATTATAGCAGGAGCAATGGCGTGTTTGGTACAAGCGTTTCCAAACAAAACAAATTTGGAACTAATGCAATTGGTGCGAGAATCATCTTCCATCTATGCAAATCCTACGATCCAATTAGGTTATGGAATTCCAAACTTTGAAATGGCGTTTCAAACCTTATCAACTCCAAAAACTAGCAATCAGGCTACAATTCAAGTCTTTCCAAATCCCGCGAAAGCGATAGTACACATCAATTTACCAAAAGACTATCAAAATGCTACAATTACGCTAGGAACGTTGGTTGGGAAAACGATCAAAACATATACAATAGCATCAAATTCAAGTGTAGATGTGAGTCAATTAGCGGCTGGAATTTATCTCTTGCGTATTGAAGCAAACGGAGCACAATTCACCAAAAAACTTATAAAACAGTAATACGAATGACAATATTCGCACAAAATAGAATTACAAAATTATACAACATACAATATCCAATAATTCAAGGTGGAATGATTTGGGCAAGCGGTTGGCGATTGGCTTCTGCGGTAAGTAATGCTGGAGGATTAGGCTTGCTAGGCGCTGGTTCTATGTATCCAGATGTGTTACGCGAACATATTCAAAAATGTAAAAAAGCTACAGACAAACCGTTTGGTGTCAATGTTCCGATGTTGTATCCGAATATTGAAGAAATCATGAATATTATTGTGGAAGAAGGTGTGAAAATTGTATTTACTTCTGCGGGAAATCCGAAAACATGGACGCCTTTTTTAAAGGAAAATGGAATTACAGTTACACATGTTGTGAGTAGTTCAAAATTTGCGTTAAAATCACAAGATGCTGGCGTACATGCGGTCGTAGCAGAAGGTTTTGAAGCTGGCGGACACAACGGACGAGAAGAGACAACAACATTAACATTGATTCCGAGTGTAAAAGAGAAGTTAGAAATTCCGTTAATTGCGGCAGGCGGAATTGGAAGTGGAAAAGCAATGTTAGCCGCAATGGTTTTAGGAGCTGATGGCGTACAAGTAGGAAGTAGATTTGTAGCTACGGACGAAGCTTCTTCACATCTTGAATTTAAAAAACAAGTAGTAGAAGCAACGGAAGGAAGTACAAAATTAATGTTGAAAGAATTAGCGCCAGTTCGTTTACTCAAAAATAAATTTTACGAAGATTTAGAAGAATTATACACAAAAGCGCCATCTGTGGAAGAACTCAAAACTTTACTTGGAAGAGCGCGTGCAAAACGTGGAATGTTTGAAGGTGATTTGATAGAAGGTGAATTGGAAATTGGACAAGTTGCTGCGTTAATTCATGAAATAAAACCTGCTGGTGAAGTTGTAAACGATATGATTTCAGAGTTTAAAGATAGCGTAGCGGTAATTAAAACACAATTTTAAAACGAATGAAAGCAACAGAACAATTTCTGAGTGTACATCCAGTATTAGCTGTAAAAGATGTGTTGGCATCGTTGGGTTTTTATGTAAATAAACTCGGTTTTGAAGTTACTTTTGCAGATCATAAAACAAATCCTACTTACGCAGGGATTAGACGTGGAAATGTTGAAATTCATTTGCAATGGCATCATGCTTCCGAATGGGAACATCATATTGATCGTCCAATGTTGCGTTTTTTAATTTTGAATACAGAAGCATTGTTTGATGAATACAACACCAAAAAAGTGTTTCATGCACAAACTTCACTCAAAAAAACCGCTTGGGGAACCAAAGAATTTGCTTTTTATGATATCGATAAAAACGGTTTGACGTTTTATGAGGATTTGTAAAAAAGTATTAATTTATATCAAAACATAGCAACAATCATGAAATTGATTTTCAAAAATGTATTTTGTCTTTTAATGATTTTGATCATTTTTGTGTGTTGTGATCATGCAAAAAAAGAAAAAATAGACAATACATTGTTTCAGCTTGATGTTGTAGATAGTGAAAACTTTGTTAGCATAAAGATTCCTGATAGCGTAAATTTTTCATTTCCTGATGAAACAGCCAAAAAAGAACCTTATAAATACGAAGATTTTAATGCTGATGGAAAGCAAGATATTTTAGTATATCTAGGCGCTTGTGGTACAGGTGGTTGTATGTATGGTTTATTTCTAAATGAATATGAGAACTATTATACTTTGGCTTTTCTGGATTATTTAAAAGGAGCCAAATTTGAAAAAGATGAAAGCGGTTTTGTGATCATCAAATCTTTTGAAGAAGTTGCACCTTACAATCCGTCTAAGTTGAATGTTTCAGTGTATGCATTTGACAAGAATACAGAATATTATAAGCTCGATTCGATATTTGTGTTACAGGATTGAAAATCAATAAGAAATAATATTTTTATAGCAAACTCACGTTAAATATACAATTCCGTGAATTGCTATATCGTTCACCAATGAATTCACGGAATTGTCACATGCGTTGTTATGAAACCTCTTTCGCGCTCTATACTTTTGAGTCATTATTAATTTTTAAAATGATTCAAATTATGAAAAAAAGAAATTTAAAATCGCTAAGCCTAAACAAAAAATCTATAAGTGATTTAGATCTGAATAATACCAAAGGAGGATTGCCTTTAACGATACATATACGTGTTTCTTGGGCTGTTTGTCCTACGCCATTGGATATTGCAACAAAATTATTGGATTGTAATTAAAAAGAGTTCCAACGCTTAGAACTGACTGAAACTTTTCAAAAATAAAAATTGTTGCTTCTAGCTATTCTCAAACGATCTTTGGATCGTTTTTTCTTTTTATATTTTTTTAGATTTAATGAGTATTTGAAGTTCAATCATCTTTCAATCGTTTATCAATTCGCTCTAAAACAATCTTTGCGTTGTCTTTATAACTTTTAATCAAAAGCAAATGATTTCCATAGGCTAATACATTGTAAGCGGCAACCTTTTTTCGGTAATCTTCATCAGTAGCAAAATAGG
Organism: Kordia sp.; assembly: GCF_965283645.1. Classification (GTDB taxonomy): domain Bacteria; phylum Bacteroidota; class Bacteroidia; order Flavobacteriales; family Flavobacteriaceae; genus Kordia. Next base: position 4,914,426 of record NZ_CBDIPG010000001.1, read on the forward strand.
CAATCATATCATCTGTTAGCTTTCCTTGTGCCCAATCTACAAACCAAGAAAACTCTTTAAAATCATCTAAATTATCCAAAACTACTTTTTCCAAACGCTCATTGCTTTTGTCAATATTTGGAATGAACAACGAGTAAAACTGAGTCAAATCGGCAAAAAGACTATCTTCTTCACTCGTCCCTGTTTCTATAGTACGACGTAGAATATCATAGCCTTTCGTTTGAATGTTAAATGGTTGATATAGTGTAACTAAACTTCTGCTTCGCGGAAATTCTTGAAAATTAGCTATCGTAATTTCCTTGTGAATAATCTTATCACTAATTCCTTGATTAACTTCAATTATTTTAATCAATTGTGTAGCCGCAATAGTATCTCTTTGCAAATCTGTAGCAACGGTTTTTAAAGTATCTTTTAATGCACTTTTGGTTTTTCTACTTTCATTCCAATTGTTTACTTGTAATGCAAGTAGAATTCCAATCATGACTAATAAAATCTCTCCAATAGCATATAAAACATAGTTTTTAAACTTATTTTCTTTTAGAAGACGTTGTCTGATAGAACGAAAAAACTTTAGCATACTACAGGTGTTAGTTTATATTATTTTGATCATCTTGATCGTTTGATTTAGGAAAGTTTTTATAAAGTCGAATCCCTAATCTCGCGAAAAGTAACACAGCAATTACAAGTACAATATTTAAACCTTCCATAACTTATTTTCTTCTTCGTGTATATCGTCTTCCTTTTCTAAACTTTTTACCGACAAAGCCTTCAAACTGAATGGCAACAGAAACATTTCCATTTTTTTCAGTTGCTTTATGAACCACAAAATGTAAATGTGGAGTTGTGGTAAACCCTGTCATTCCTGAGATTCCAATTGCTTGTCCTCTTTCTACAAGATCACCTTGTTCGACCAAAGCTCCATTAAAATTTAAATGAAAATAGGCGGCAGTTGTACCGTCATCATGTTGAATAATTACATAATTTCCATGATTGATAAACTTTCGAGTCCTTCCGTGTTTTTTAGAACTTTCTTTAATCATAACTACTTTTCCTTCGCGTGCGGCGTAAATAGTATCACCAATTTGAGTTCCAAAATCAAACGCATGATACGATGAAATATGATCATGTGAAAAATTACCGTAATTCCCCTGAATCAACTTTCTGTTTCTCTTATACGGCAACAAATATTCATACTCGTCCGTGTGTTTTACGGTACTTGGATCGCCGTATCCAAATTTAAAATTAAAATAATCTCTTAATGTGATTAAAGAACTATCCGTTTTCAGAATATTACGTGGAACTTTGATAAAATTATTAATTCGTTCAGAAGGTTTAATCACAGTAATTTCAGTAAAAATAATCGTTTCAGGAATGTTATCTTTTGGGATAATTTTACAAAACATTGGTGATAACATATTGTTTTTCACATATAAAGAAACATATTCTTTTGTAGATAAAGTAGAATCTCTTTTAATAGAAACCTGTTGTGCTTTACAAATAGAAATGCTAAATAGTAGTAAGAAAATAACGATTCTCATAGTATTAATTCTTTTGTTTTTCGAGATAAAATTGATGAATTTTTCGTCCTAATTCGGCTAAAAACGGAATTCCAATAGTTTCATATTCATACGTATCATCATTAAAGATTTGATTTTTATTTACATGAATTGTCGCTGTAACCGTAAATGAAATATCATTTTTTTTATCTACAATATGCGCACAATCTGTCAAATAACCATACGCATATCCAACTTTGTTATAAATTTTAATATGAGCAGGTATTGCTTCTTTTGTGTCTCCATACATGAAGAATTTCACATAACTATCATAATATTCATCATCTGTAAAACCTTGTTGTTTCGGAGTTTTGTGCATTACTTTCTTCACAAATTCACGATCTTCATCTGAAAGATTAAAGACAGTTTCCTTTCGTTGACTTTTTGTATGATGAAATCGATACATAAGTTGATGAAGTGTTTGCAACGGAATGTAATTCTTCTTAGAAAAATTCATTGGTTCATTTACCAATGAATCGTTTCGGTAAAAGCCTTTGCCTTTATGAATTCTTTTCAAATCTAAGGCGTCAATTGATCTATTTTGAGCTTCTTTTTGAAAATATACAACGCTGTCATTCTTAGTAAAAGTAACTGCTTTAGAAGTGGTAGAAGCTGGGTTTGAAGTGCTCAATCGATGTGAAATACGCACTAAATAAGATGTTTTTTTTCGCAAAGCATCAGTAATACTGTCCTTTCTTAAAAAATCGAACAATCGGTTATAGGCTTCATTATCACTTACGGCAAAAATTTTCTGAACTTCTTTTTGAATGGTAGTTTTGACTGAATCACCTTGTATCTGAAAAAGTGTTTCACTGTCAATCGTTGGAATATTATTCGCTTTTTCTAATGCTAAAAGTGCAATTGGAAATTTGACACTACTTGCAGGATAAAAATAATCGAAGTCATTCAATTGAAAATCAAAATTAGTTCCTTCGGAATCCGTAACCATAATTTGAACTTCATGTGCTTCCAAATTTCGCATAACTTGTTGAATTTCTTCAGCATCAGAAGCGAGTGCAAATTGTATTGGATCGTCAAAATCCTTTTGCTTGGCACAACTAAAAAGCACAATTGGAAGTAAAAGCAATAGTTTTTTCATCAAAATAAAATACGGTTAAATCTTTTTACAAGATACTATTTTATCTAAAAGAGTAGAAATTTTAAAAACTGTTACACTATAAATTATTGTCAAGGACATTGCTAAACTTAAAAAAGAAATGGAACTTTCTTATATTTGACAGTATATATTCCTCAAAACGCAAACGATATAAACATGAAAATTCAATTTACAGAAGAGCAAAAATTTTCACAATGGTGGCTTTGGTTGATTCTAATTTCTGTTGGAATTATGCCTATTTACGGAATTTACAAGCAATTAATCCGTGGAGAATCTTTTGGGAGCAAACCAATGTCGGATACTGGACTCATTATAGTTGCGATTGTAGTTTTTCTAGTCATTGGATTATTTTTAATCATGCGTTTACAAACAACAATTGATGCTGCCGGAATTCACATGCGTTATTTTCCTTTCATAAAAAAAGACGTGAAATGGCATGAAATTAAGAAAGCGGAAGTTGTTAATTATGGATTCGTTGGCGGTTGGGGAATTCGACTTTGGACATCGTACGGAACCGTTTATAATATCAGAGGAAACAAAGGTTTGGCAATAGAACTTCAAAATGGAAAGAAATTCCTCATCGGAACACAAAAAGAAACTGAACTGACGGAAGTTATAGAAAAAGTAAACGTAGCTCAATAATTTATCAAAATTATATGGAATAAAAAAAAGTGCCTACAATTTGCAGACACTTTTACCAACACTGATATTTACCTAAACTTCTTTAGGCACACTTTTTTTCTTTTTTTTGGTTGAAAAGTTAACATCAACCTGATTTTTCAAAATATCATCAAAAGTTTCACGCTTACGAATCAAATGTGCTTTGTTTTCATACCATAAAACTTCGGCAGGTCTGTAACGTGAATTGTAATTACTCGCCATAGAAAAACAATACGCGCCAGCATTATTAAACTTTAAAATATCGCCTTCGCGGATTTCACTAATTCTCCTATTATTGCCAAACGTGTCTGTTTCACAGATATAACCAACCACAGAATAATAGCGTTCGCGACCTTCTGGATTACTGATGTTTTCAATATGATGATATGAATTGTACAACATTGGACGAATCAAATGATTAAATCCACTATCAATTCCCGCAAAAACGGTTGAGGTTGTTTGTTTTACAACATTAACTGCGGCTAAAAAATAACCAGCTTCACTAACTAGAAACTTGCCAGGTTCAAAATTTAAAGACAATTCTTTTCCGTATTCTTTGCAGAATTCATTAAAACGTACACTAAGTTTTTGACCAAATTCTTCAATATTAGTTTGAATATCATCTTTTTTATACGGAACCTTAAAACCACTTCCAAAGTCGATAAAATCTAAATTCTTAAAATTGGTTGCCGTTTTAAATAAAATCTCAGAAGCGTACAAAAACACATCAATATCTAAAATATCACTTCCAGTATGCATGTGAATTCCGTTGATGTGCATTCCTGTTAATTCTACAATGCGTAATACATGCGGAATTTGATGAATAGAAATTCCAAACTTAGAATCAATATGTCCAACAGAAATATTATGATTTCCACCAGCCATTACATGCGGATTGATACGAATACACACAGGAATTGTTGGATGTTTACTTCCAAATTGTTCCAAAATAGAAAGATTATCAATATTAATTTGCACACCTAGTTTAGCGGCATTTTCAATCTCTTGTAAAGAAACACCATTTGGCGTATACATTATTTCTTCTGCATTAAAACCTGCGGCAAGTCCTAATTGTACTTCTTGAATTGAAACAGTGTCTAATCCAGCGCCAAGTGATTTCATCAGTTTCAAAATGCTCAAATTGGACAATGCTTTTACAGCATAATGAAGTTTCATATTTGGTACATTCTGAAATGCTTTCGTCAAGCGCTCATATTGAGAAGTTATTTTCGTAGCATCATACACATACGTCGGACTTCCGTATGTTTTTGCGATATCTAGTAGATTGTTATGATTCATTATTCTTTTTTTTAACAGTTCAAAACTATGGTAAAATGAAGTTACAATAAAGAAAACTATTTAAAAAATATAAAAATAACACAAAATGTTTCATTTGTAACATTTTAAGGTTTGGAGCAGAATAGTGAAATGAAATAATGTTTAGTAGTATCTATTAGCAGTTACAAAATTGTCTATGTCACTATAATAAGACCATATATGTAATAACAAAAAATGTTAGTGATCGTGTGTTCTTAATTTTAGATTTTAAAATATAAGTATCTGTTTGTTAGGTTTTTATGTTTTGATTAGAAGTTTTTATTATAACCCATGATTATCTAATTGATGTTTATAAACATTGATAATGTCTTTTAAATGTTATTCATTTGATACTATTATTAATTATAAAAATATACTATTATGAAAAAAAGGAATTTAAAATGCTTGACATTAAACAAAAAATCAATTTCTAATTTAGATGAAAATGTAAATGGAGGAAAAGCTGGTGGTAGTGGAGTTTATTGTGTAACACAAGTAGGTAGTTGTCAAACAACTTCATGTGTGTGTACTAATAACCAACATTGTCTTACTTGGACTTGTCCTAAATAATTCTACGGTAAAGCCATAATTGTTTACTACTAGATTTTCTTATATTTAAATAGTATTTAAAAATTAGATATTATGAAAAAAAGAAGTTTTAAGAATTTAGCGCTAAACAAACGAAAAATTAGTGAATTACAAGGAGGATTTAGACAATTGGACACAGACGGACCAACCATGAGCGGTTGTTCATGTAATAGTTGTGGAGAAAATTGTAATACACAAACGGCTTCTACTTTAGCGTGTACGGAGTAATGTTTAAAACAAAATAGTACATAGAAAGTAAAGTGAGCAGCAATGTTCACTTTTTTTATGGAACAAAATCTATGGAAAAACCGTAACAGTTTGATTTTGAATATGCTTAACTTTAGGTGTAACCAAAATAAAATAATATCATGAAAAAGAAAAAACTTAATTCTTTAGAGTTAAACAAGCGTAAAATTAGTCAATTGCACAGTACAAATGGTGGCGCTGCAACTCCAATTGATGTTGGACAGACCATAAAAACATGTTTAACAGAATTTTGTGCAATAATTTCTGTTTTAGTATGTCCTCCGCCAATAACGCAATTTTGTTCTGTAGAATGTGTTACGCGCGATTGTACCTTTATTGGTTGTGAAGTATAATTAATAATATGTTTAAATAGAAAATCATGAAAAAAAAGAAACTAAAATCATTAGCACTAAACAAAAAAAAGATTAGTCAATTACAAGAAGGTATAGGAGGAAGACAAGCGTTTACTACAGACCAAATCACCATAAGTACGTGTACATGTGTAAGCTGTTTGCCAGGTCAATGTACAATAGGTGTAACCAGATTTATTTGTCCACCTAGACCAACAGAAGAATGTACTTTTCTTACGTGTCCGCCACCTACTACAGGATTTGAAATTCCATAATTTGTAATTAAATACTAAAGAAAACTTTACTGAAAAAGGGAAAAGATTTAGAGTCTCTTCCCTTTTAAATTTAAAGTTTTAATTCAGAATAAAATAGATATTAATTTAGAGATAATTCCTTTCCTCTTTCTTTTTTGATAAATTAAATCTAAATTAAACCTATCACTGCTTATAGCAATACGAATAATTCTTTTCTTTTTATCCATAAATATGATTTTAATGGATTCTTAATATTTTGCGAATAATCTTCTTTTATGTCTATGTCATATACACTAAATTGTTTAAGTAAGTTATTTACTAGTTATTTTTTTTCTATTTGGTTAATCATTTTTTCCAACTTTTAAAATGTACTACGGTTAGTAGGAATAACTTATGATTGCTCACATGTTTTTTAGTTTATTTTACTACAATTAAAAGTTTATTTCTCTAGTACATACTACTAAAACTACAAAAATTAATTTTCTTGCATTTTTTAATCAATCAAAAACCAAAATTAATTGGGTTTACTGCGTTCGATTTTTTACATTTGTGCTCTATAAAAAATTTCGTAAAATGAACTTACACGAATATCAAGGTAAAGAAATATTAGCAAGTTTTGGCGTACGCATTCAACGCGGAAAAGTCGCTTCTACACCTGCAGAAGCTGTTGAGGCTGCAAAGCAATTGACAGAAGAAACAGGAACAGGATGGCATGTGATTAAAGCACAAGTTCATGCTGGTGGACGTGGAAAAGGTGGCGGAGTAAAGCTTGCCAAAAATCTTCAAGAAGTTGAAGACATCGCAGGACAAATCATCGGAATGGATTTGGTTACACCACAAACTTCTGCAGAAGGTAAGCGTGTACACCAAGTATTAGTTACTGAAGATGTGTACTATCCTGGTGATAGCGAAACAAATGAATTTTACATGTCTGTATTGTTAAACAGAGCAACCGGACGCAACATGATTATGTATTCTACAGAAGGTGGAATGGATATTGAAACGGTTGCAGAAGAAACGCCACATTTAATTTTTACAGAAGAAGTTGATCCTGCTTTAGGATTATTAGGCTTTCAAGCAAGAAGAATTGCGTTCAACTTAGGATTAAGTGGATTGGCATTTAAAGAAATGACAAAATTCGTTTCTTCATTATACAAAGCATATGTTGCTTCTGATTCTTCATTATTTGAAATCAACCCTGTGTTGAAAACATCTGATGACAAAATCATGGCTGTTGATGCAAAAGTAACGTTAGACGAAAATGCATTATTCCGTCATAAAGATTACGCGGCAATGCGCGATTTACGTGAAGAAAATCCAATAGAAGTTGAAGCAAAAGAAGTAGGACTAAACTATGTTGACCTTGACGGAAACGTTGGTTGTATGGTAAATGGTGCTGGTTTAGCAATGGCAACTATGGATTTAATTAAGATGGCTGGTGGAGAACCTGCTAACTTTTTAGACGTTGGTGGAACTGCGGATGCAAAACGTGTTGAAGAAGCATTCAGAATTATCTTGAAAGACGATAACGTAAAAGCAATCTTAATCAATATCTTTGGTGGAATCGTTCGTTGTGATCGCGTTGCACAAGGAGTTGTTGATGCATACAAGAATATGGGAGACGCTATTAAAGTGCCAATCATTGTTCGTTTACAAGGAACTAACGCAGACATTGCAAAGGAATTGATTGACAATTCTGGATTAGCGGTTCAATCTGCTGTTGAATTCCAAGAAGCTGCTGATAAAGTACAAGCAGTTTTAGCGTAAGCTAAAAAAATAACAAGTTATATAGTATTCAATTTATATATAAAAAGCCTTTCCATTAGTTTGGGAAGGCTTTTTTTGTTGAGTATAGATTTATTTAACTAATCCAAGCCATATTGATAGTATAAGTAAAACTATAATTATTACGATCCATATTACGATTCTAAAGAATATTGACCAACAGCCCTTTTTTTTATCAGGTATATAAGTATTGCTCTTTGAACTGCTATAACTTGACGTTCCTGCTTTGGCTTCCCATTCAGCAACTTCTCGCATGTGTGAATCGTTTTTATAATCTTTCCCCATTTTATTCTAAATTTCCCTTAAAACTACTAGAACGTTAGGTGAAATCAAAACATTTTATAGGATTTGCATTACAGTTGTAAATCGGCTCAATTCATTTCCGCCACGCTGTCACATGCATTTTTAATAAAAACGCCATTTTGTCATTATATGAATATGTAAAACTGTCAAAGTGACACATTTTTTCACTTGGAATCCTTTTTGCCTTATACATCTCGTATTTGAATAAACAAAATGTAAAAATTTAATCACTTAAAACATAAAAAGATGAACATAGTAAAAAGTAAAAACGTAGATCTTCCTTCAATTTTTGACGAATTATTTCCAGCTGATTGGTTTGGTGGAATTGCAAATCAAGTAGCAAGCACAACAAATACGCCAGCAGTAAACATTAAAGAAACTGCAGACAATTTTACCTTAGAAGTTGCTGCACCAGGAAAAGTAAAAGAAGATTTTATCCTTTCATTAGATCATGATTTATTAACGATTAGTGCGGAAGAGAAAAAAGAAGAAGTTGAAACGGAAGACAACTATACACGTAAAGAGTTTAGTTTTTCAAGCTTTAAAAGATCGTTCAAATTACCACAAACGGTAAACAGAGAAGAAATTAATGCAACGTACACAAACGGAATTTTAAATGTTGTTTTACCAAAGCGTGAAGAAGATAAAGTGAAGCCTAAAAGAACAATTGAGATTTCATAGAACAAAGTTAGAATTGGTTAGTTAATGGGAAAAGGGTTCGTCAAGAAATTGGCGAGCCTTTTTTGTTTTTCGCTTTGTTCAATGCAAGGATTCAAAAATTTAATGATTCAAGGTTCTTGGTAGCTTCGCTTTGGTTGTTAATTGCTCTTACGTCACTTCGCGTGAAATTATGAAATAAATTTGTATCGAGAAGTACTTTGTATCTATGTTGTTATTCTTTTTTGCTCACAAAGTGTATCAAACTGAAGACAAAAATTATAACTCATATTGTTGTATTTTTGAGTCAAGTACTACAAATAACGCGTTTGTGAAAAAGAAAGAAATCAAATCTAACAAAACAAAAAAACCTTGGCCAACAAAAGCGGCTATGGAACAAGTGTATGCATTGAAACTTTGGGGAAATAATAAGACTGATTTTTATTCGGGAGAAGGATCACATCATCCAAAAATTGTAAACCCGTATGTAGATACAATCATCACTTTTTTAACTTCTTTTAAAGAACCATTAGTTGTATGCGATTTAGGTTGTGGCGATTTTAATGTTGGAAAAGAATTTGTAAAATATACCCATAAGTATATCGCGGTAGATATTGTTTCAGATTTGATAGCGCGTAATAAAACTAAATTTACAGCTGACAATTTAGAATTCTATTGTTTGGACATTGCTATAGATGATTTACCTCAAGGCGATTGTGCGTTGGTTCGGCAAGTATTACAACATTTATCGAATACAGAAATACAGAATATTATAAAGAAACTAGCAAATTTTAAATATCTAATCCTTACGGAACATTTGCCAGAAGGTGATTTTATCCCAAATAAAGATATCATTTCGGGACAAGGAATTCGACGTAAAAAACAAAGTGGAGTAGATATATTAGCTTCACCATTCAATTTTAAAGTACAAGAAGTAAAACGGTTAATAGGCATTACATTGCCTAATTCTAAAGGAATTATTGTAACGACACTTTACACTATTTTTTAAATAATCCGATCTTTTAAATTATACGTTTTAGAAAGTTCTTTCATTTTCGTATAAAAAGCATTTCTATAATATTCAGGCAATTGATGACTGTTTGAAAAGTATTTTAAATAACGCGCTTCCAATTCAGGGTAATGATTTCTTATTGCGTTTAAAATCAAGGTTTTACTGTCTGATTTCCCGTTTCCGAAAACGGTTAAGGTTGCTGGCATTACATACTTTGCTTCACATTTTTGAAACGCACGGAACAGTTTTTCTAAATGTGCTGTTGTGTCTGTGATAAATGGTAACAACGGCATAAGGCTTACGCCAGCATGAAATCCTGCTTGTAGTGTGCGTTGTAACGTTTCAATTCGTAACGAAGGTTTTGGTGCGCCAGGTTCAAATATACTTCCAATTTCATCATCAACAGTGGAAAAAGAAAACGTAATAAGTGTTCCGTCAGGAAGTTTTTGTCGCAAATCTTCGGGCAAAATTGCTTGCTGATTGATTTCTTGTAAAATATCAAAATCGCGTTCAATTAATGTCGATTTCGTAATCATATGCACGGGAAAACGATATTTTAGAATCACTTCTAAGGCTTTTCGCGTAAGCATATATTCCTTTTCAATATTGATATACGGATCGGTTACAGAAGATAATACAATGAAACCATATTCGCCTTTTGCGGCACGTTTTTTCAATTGTTTTTCTAACAACTCAATTGCGTTTGTTTTTACGGATAAACTTGTCGCAAGATTTGTTCCGTATTTACTTCCACGAATGTAGCAGTACAAACAGTTGTATGAGCAACTTTGATACGGATTGAAGGTATAATCGTCCAAAAACCAAGCATCTCTTTTTTTGGTTTTGTTTAATACAGATTTGACTTCAATTTCTTTAATCATTATTAAAAAATAATAGAATTAGGATGAAATTTTACTTTCTTTAAGTGCATCTATGTGACGTTTCGTTGCCTCCGTCGCCCATTTTTTCGGTCGCGAACCATAACATTCTAAAATAGCATCAACGCCAATAATTGTTCCTTTTGCCAATCTACCCAACAATGCAATCGGAATGACATGCGCTTTATCATTTGAAATGACATACCCATTTTCGTCAGTCATAATTCCTAAATCATCATGAACCATTTGAATCAAATTAGAAGATAGTAAACTTTCCACAATAGGAGCGTTCACCGATTTTACTTTTGGCGGATTTAGAACAGAATTGATCATAACGGTAGCAGTTTCTGTAGTGCCATTCGCCAGAAATTTCCAGCCGTTTTTTGTCAATTCAAAATCTGGATCACTGATCATATCAACCTCCAAAACATTGGCTTCTATCAACGCGATCATTTGTTGCAAACTTTCTACTGGCGGACCGTAGGAATATCTTTTTGTAGATTCATCCAATGCAATAATTTCTGCAAAAACATCTTCATTACATTCGCTAAACGATAGTGCTTCATACATAGTTGGCTGGCAGTGACGCCAAACTTGCCCTACGCAAAAGTCCAAGCTAAACGGTTTGTTATCAGTTGCCATAGCTACAAAATCCTGCATTATTTTTTTTATAGGCTGATTCGTAGGTACAATAGTATTGTGTTGATATTCGGAATCTTTCAACCATTTTTTGATGATTGTTTCTACTTCTTTATGTGTTAATTTTTCTTTGTGATGTACATTTTCTAATTGCTCATAAATTGTAGCGGCAATAGGTGCAAATGCTTCTAGTAAAAAGTCAGGACTTGATGCTTTTTTCTGTATTTCAGAATTTCCCACATGTGAAGCAAATTCTGAAAGTTGCTTTTCTGTGGGTTTAAATTTCTCATCAATACTTGCATTTAAGGGCTTTGGAACTGCTGGAAGTCCGTCAAGTGAGAACGGAATAAGTTTCCCTTGATACGTTTTATTTGCATGAAATGTACATTTTTTCGTGTACTCATCTTCAATAGTAAAGTTGCCAAAATTGAGCGCAATTGCTCTTGCTACATCAATCATAGCCAAACCAAAACCTCTAATTCCGACAATACTTTTGTTCGTTAAGTTGTTGTGATTTAGGAAGTTGGAAATAGGATATGGAGATGTAAAAAGATTAAGATGCTTTTTGTTTGAAGCAAATTTTTTCCATTCCACTAATTGTTCTGAAAGTTCAGTAGGTTGATGTCCGATAGTGAGTAGCACTTCATCAATTGCTTCATAAACCTTTGTCGTTGTTTTAATTGACGCTTTATACGCTTCTGACATACTCACTTTTTCTACATAACTTTCCACCAACGTAACGATTTTATTTTCCGAAAGTGGTGTTAAAATCGATTTGAGTCGTTGTTGTAAATATGTTCCAATTTTCGCTCTTGGTGGATACGTATCAATATGTTCTTTTGGTATTTTTTTGAAATCTTTTGATATCCATTCGTGATAGGAAGGAAATGAAGGAATCTGAAGTTCGGCAAACGTAATAGCTTCGCGTTTTTCTAATAATAAAACTCTTTCTGGAATGTTAATCCAGTTGCTTTCAGTTTGAGTTGTTTCATATACTTTACCATTTCCAAAATTGCCTGTTTGCTCAAAAAGCAGCAAATGAATTTGTGATAAGTCTGATTTTTCGTTTAGTGAAGCTATAAAGTTTTCCAATGCATATCCGCCACGAGGACCGATTCCAATGATAGCAATGTTGCGTTGTTTTGTTGTTGATGATTTTTTCAATGCGAGCGTTTTTCAAGATAAAATCAACTAATTTTTTAAACTTTAATAAAAATTAAGCGAATAATCTTATGTAAATGATAGGTTTTTTGTAATGATTTGAAAGATACAAAAAACGACGTATTCTTTGTTGAAAATACGTCGTTTTGCTGTTTTTTATGTGTGATAAAATGTTACGTTTTTTTTACATATTTGGTAATTATTACAATATGTTGTCCATTTAAACGTCCTTCTATATGTGCTGCATTATCATGTGTAAGTGTAATGTTTCTAACTGCTGATCCTCGTTTTGCGACAAATCCAGCACCTTTTACATTTAAATCTTTAATTAAAACCACGCTATCACCAGCTTGCAATTGCACACCATTTACATCTAAATGTTTGATGGCGTTTTCTTTGTCGTCTGCTTCTCCTGTTGCGTTCGCCCAAGTTAAATCGTCTTCATCAAAATACATCATGTCTAACAAATCTTGTGGCCAACCTTCTTTTTTGAGTCTGTGTAGCATTCGCCAAGCGACAATTTGAACCGCTTTTACTTCGCTCCACATACTATCATTTAAACAACGCCAATGATTTACATCCATTGTTTCAGCATCTTCTATTTGAGAACTACACGTTTCACATATATATATAGATTTTTCGAGCTTGTTTTCGTGATTTGGTGGTACGTGGTAAATTGCTAACTTTTCTGTTGCGCTACACAATTCGCATGCGTTATTACTGCGTTTTTGTATGTCTCTTTCAATGCTCATTTGGAAAATCTTTAATTTTGAACAAAATTATAGGTTTAATTGATATATGAAAGCAGTTTCTATTTTATTCTTCAACAACAAGATCGAAAGTAGTTTTAAAACTATTGTTGGTTTTATTATCTACCACTTCAAAAACACAAGTAACAGGATTTTTCACGTATCCTTTTGTAATGGAAAGAGTGGCGTATAGTTGATCTTTTAAATCTTCAGCACTTACAAGGTCTGGAAATAAATTATCTTTTTTATTAATTACGGTTCCGTCAGCAGTTACAAGACTTATAGAAGCTTTTAAATCAACTGTTCCGTTTTCGTCAATTTCGTAGCCTTCTAAGTTTTCTATTAAAATATAAATATTTTCATCAGCCTTTATTTTATTGTCAATTAATGCAACATCTCGCTTTTGTGAGTATAAATACAGAATGTCGTAGGTGAGACCATCGGTTTCTGTTTTCAGTAATGGGTTTTCAATAATCTTGAAGTTTTTCTTTAAATTATAATATCCATCACTGTGTTTGTCACGAATGTGAATATTCATTACATAGGAATTTTTTGGTAACATTGGCTTGGCAAACGTAAGATTGCTAGTCAGGTTTAAGGTTTTTTCAGTATATCCTTTTGTTGTATACTTTAGTAAATCTTTCTGATTCAGCATTGTATCTCCTTTTTTGTTTAATACAAAGATGCTCATATCTGGATATGCTAAACTGTCTTGCAACTCAAAACCAGTCATATTATCATAGAATAACGTGATTTTTTCACCGTATGAAAACTCAGCTTTATTAACAATTCCGGTATAGTTTTTCATGATGATACCATCACAATTTAGTTTTTCATTTTCTATCGTAACATCTGTAAGATAGTTTTCATTTTGAGAGTTATCTTTTCCACAAGAAAGGAATAGAAAGCTTGCGAGTAGGAGATAGGTGAATTTTGATTTCATATTGTTATAATTGAGTTAGTTGTATATTTTAATGATTTTGCCAGTTCCTTTGCCTTCAACGCTTTTGCGATATCCATTGATTACTTTTTGCATCGGAATTGGATTGTGTCCTGGGAAATATGCATCGTATTTTTCTACAGCATCTTCGACTAATCCTGATGAAACTACATTGACACGAATTTGTCCTTCCAAATCCAATACAACGGCTTTTACAAAACTATGAATTGCTCCGTTTACCATAGCGGCACTTGCTGTCATTGGAACAGGATCGTCTGCTAAAATTCCTGTCGTTAAAGTTACGGAACCGTTTTTGGTTAAGAAATGTTGTCCAATTCGCACCAAATTGACTTGTCCCATTAATTTACTTTTAAAACCTAAGTAATAATCTTCTTCTGAGAGTTCATTAAATGGTTTCCATTTGGCCTCACCAGCAACACAAACAATGGCGTCAACAGTTCCAGTTTTTTCAAACATTTGTTGAATACTTTCGCTATTGCTAATGTCAACAGTAACATCACCAGAATTTCTTCCAGCAATTAAAACTTCATAATTTTGAGCGAAGTATGTCACAACTTTTTTACCAATTGTTCCGTTTCCGCCAACGATTAGGATTTTCATTCTGTATTGATTTGTTCCTCAAATATACTAGATATATTTTAGCAATCAAAAGGTAGTAAATCGGGAACTAGATATGTTTGTTTTGCGTTTTCAGAATTGAAAATGTTTATAGAATAGTGAGTTTCCATTAATTTTTTAAAATTGTATTGAAGTCTTGGAAACTCAGTTATGAAGCCATGAAAGTTGGTTGCTGTTGATTTTAATGTAAAATGATATACAGCTTTTGTAGCGGCAATAGTAAGTGTTTTGTTGTATTTTTCATGCGCACCAACATGCATTACAAATGTTAAAAGTTGTGATTGAATGTTTTGCAACGCTTCTGTAATTCCATATTTTGTAATATGAATCCAAGCAAGTCTTAGATGTGCTTCATGACTAAATAATGAAGGATTAAATGTACAGTTTGCAAACTGTTTTTCGAATATTGAGTCTGTAAATTGAAAATGATCATTCATGATACTACAAGTAATTTTTATCCTTTCCGCTTAGATGTCGATTGTGTCGATTTTGGTTTGGGTTCCTTTTTTGGCATTGGTCCACGCAAGTGGATTACTAAACCATTTAAGAAGTTTCGTAAAATTTGATCACCGCAATTTTTATATTTTGGATGGTCTTCATTTCTAAAAAATGCACCTAATTCACTTTTTGAGATTCTAAAATCTACCAATTCTAAAATCTTTACAATATCATCATCACGGAGCTTTAGCGCTACACGTAATTTTTTGAAAACGTCGTTATTTGTTAATGCCATGCGGCAAAGATACTTAAATTTAATTTTTTGTGATTTAAATTTAAGACATAAAAAAAGCCTATCATATTGATAGGCCTTGCTTCATTAAGGAATAAAATATATATAGATATTAAATTACTCTCACGTCTACTGCGTTAAGTCCTTTACGTCCTTCTTTAAGTTCGAATTCAACTTCATCTCCTTCACGGATTTCATCAATTAATCCAGAGATGTGTACAAAATGTTCTTTGTTTGAACCTTCTTCTACGATAAAACCAAAACCTTTAGTGTCGTTGAAGAATTTTACTGTTCCTTTGTTCATTGTAATAAATTTAATAATTGTTTTAATAGTTGCAAAGATAATACCAAATTTAATGCGCCCGACTTTTTAAGGCTTTTTTTTTAGTTAGTTACAATTATTTAATATTGAATTTTTTAATTTTTTCGTCTAAAGCCGCGTCTTTTATGAGATTTTCAATAAGATGAAAATTTTTCTTTTCTACCGTTTTTTTAATTTTTCCTGCTTTTAAGTAGTGTAAATAATCGCAAGTATCTTGTAATGTGGAGAATATGTGCGAAGATAACAACACTATTTTCCCTTTTTCTTTTAATTTTTTTAATAGTTCTTTGATGATGAGATTACTTTGAATATCAACACCATTAAATGGTTCATCAAGTATGAAAATTTCATTATTTTGAAGTAACACGCCCGTAAGTGCTAACTTTTTTTTCATTCCTGTAGAATACGTTGTTGCATATTGCTTTAATGGAAGGTCAAAAATGTTTTGTGCGTCAAAATTTACATCTTTGATATTTCGCGCATTGCAAATCAATTGTAAATATTCTTTTCCTGTAATTTTTGATAGAAATTCAGGATTCGTATCTAAGAAACCAATTGTGTTTTTTATATTGTTTACTGAATATTTAATTTTTCCTTCATACGATGCTAAACCAGCAATACACCTAAATAGCGTTGTTTTTCCAGCACCATTTTCTCCAACAATTCCATTTATTTCTCCAGGTTTGCATTCAAGTTGAATTGCATCTAGAATTTGCTTTTTGGCAAATGATTTTGATAGATTGTGAATGCTTAACATGTCAAAATTGAATTTAGATTTTTGATAGATTTTCTATAGAATACTAATATGAATACGAATACCAAAGGCGGAAATAGCAAACTGACCAACAATGCCAATGTCTGAAATAGTGGAATTTGTGAAGGATAATTATGGTATTTTCCTAAGATAGTGAGTGCTACAAAACAAAACCCAAGAAATGTAAAAAGTAATGTAAATTGTAATTCTATTAACGGAAAACAAATGGATAAAATAATGATAATAGGCAATGTTAGTACACCACTAAAGCTGATTGCCGTTTTTAGTTTTTTGTATAAAAAGACTTTTGGTGTCAGTGCGTGAATCCAAACGTAATATAAAGGTTCAGGTTTGGAATAGTAGGACATGCAGGTTGCAAAAACTACGAGTAAACTAAAAACTCCAAGATTGTAATTGTTCACCACAATGGAAATGCATGTTAAGGAATATGCTAAGATAAAAACCCAAAAAGTATTTCGAAATCCGATGACGAATTCAAATGGTTTTTTACCAAAAGGAGTTGGAATTGTAATGCTTCTCTTTTCAAAATTGTTCATAAACGCAATTCCGATAGCAAGTAGTTGTAGTACAATTGCTTCCAAATAGCATTGTTTGAATATTAGAAATATGCTAAATGGAAGTATAAAAAATGAATTCTCTAACATTCTCACTTTCAAAAACGAATTCGTAGGAAAGCATTTTTTTAAGAAATCAGTTCGTTTTGTAGTTCCTAATTTCAAACTCAGTCCAAGACCGATCAACATGTAATAATAGTGAGCGTGTTGTACAGTGTCAAATAGAATTCTTGAAATTCCAATAAAAAAGGCAATAATCGCGGCAACACCAATAAGTGGAATGACACCAAACTCGTCAATATGACGATAGATACGTTTGCATTGTAATGTAAAATAGAATTTCAATATTGGTTGATTTCACTTCAAGAATCGAATATACAGATTATAATGTTTTTTGAAGATGATCGGAAGATTTTAGCGAATTATTAACGTGTTTAGCTAAAAGTATGAAGCAAATAACTAGGTGTTTCTACCTGTTTCTTAGTCTTAGGAGTTATACGCACTTCTAAAAAGTATAATTTTCTTACATTTATGCTGTAGGATAAAAACAGGTAAATCATTGTTTAACGATTTTGGAGTTATTGAAAAATATAACTTGTTTTTAGGTTACAATTTTGTTTAGTATATATAATTGAGAGTAAAAGCGCAATAGAAGCTGGTAAATTTGCCCTACCATTTCTTTTTGCGCTTTTATGTTTTTATAATTTTTCTTGTAACAATTTAATTTCATCACGGTATTTTGCCGCGTCCATAAAATTCAAATCTTTTGCCGCCGTTTCCATGGCTTTCCGTTTTTCACGAATCAACTTTTCAATTTGTGCTTTGGTCAAGTATTCCAAATCTGGTTCTGCCGCAGCTTTCGCTTTGATTTCATCTTCCCAAGAAAGGCTATCATCTTTTCCAAGAATATTGCTTAATGCTTTGTTTAAACCTTTTGGCGTAATACCATGTTTGGTATTATATTCAATTTGCTTTTCACGTCTGTATGCCGTTTCATCCATCGTTTTTTGCATGCTTTTCGTGATTTTATCCGCATACAAAATTGCTCTTCCGTTTATATTTCTTGCGGCTCTACCAACCGTTTGTGTCAACGATCGCGCTGAGCGTAAAAAACCTTCTTTATCTGCATCTAAAATCGCGACTAATGAAACTTCTGGTAAATCCAATCCTTCACGAAGTAAGTTGACACCAATTAAAACATCAAACAAACCTTTACGTAAATCTTGCATAATTTGCACACGTTCTAACGTATCAACATCACTGTGAATGTAACGACAACGAATTTGAATTCGCGATAAATATTTTGTCAATTCTTCCGCCATTCGTTTGGTCAATGTTGTTACCAACACACGTTCATCTTTTTCGGTACGCAAGTGAATTTCTTCTACTAAATCATCAATTTGATTTAAACTTGGACGTACTTCAATAATTGGATCTAATAATCCTGTCGGACGAATTACTTGTTCCACATAAACACCATCTGTTTTGTGCAATTCATAATCTGCAGGCGTTGCACTTACATAGATGACTTGGTTTTGAATGACTTCAAATTCTTCAAATTTTAACGGTCTGTTGTCCATTGCCGCTGGCAAACGAAAACCATATTCTACTAAGTTTTCTTTTCTACTTCTATCGCCACCATACATGGCATGTACTTGTGAAACTGTTACGTGACTTTCATCAACGACCATTAAGTAATCTTCTGGAAAATAGTCTAATAAACAGAAAGGACGCGTTCCTGGCGCACGACCATCTAAATAGCGCGAATAGTTTTCTATTCCAGAACAATAGCCTAATTCACGAATCATTTCCAAGTCGAAATTTGTACGTTCTTCCAAACGTTTTGCTTCTAAATGTTTCCCAATTTCTCTAAAATAATCAACTTGCTTTACCATATCTTCTTGAATTTGATGAATGGCATTTTGTAAAACTTCCGGAGAAGTCACAAACATATTTGCAGGATATATGGTGAGTTGTTCGTATTTTTCAAGCACATTATTCGTCGCTGGATCAAACGATTCTATTTCTTCAATTTCATCACCAAAGAAGTGAATTCTAAACGCAAAATCGGCATAACCAGGAAAAATATCTACAACATCACCTTTTACACGAAACGAACCGCGTAAAAAATCGGCTTCTGTTCTGGAGTATAAACTTTGTACCAAACGATGTAATAATTTTGTGCGCGAAATCACTTGTTCACGTTCTAGTTTGATGACATTTTTTTGAAATTCTACAGGGTTTCCAATACCATATAAGCAGGAAACCGAAGCAACTACAATTACGTCACGACGTCCAGAAAGTAGGGAAGAAGTTGTGCTTAATCGTAATTTTTCTATTTCTTCATTAATCGATAAATCCTTTTCTATATATGTTCCCGAAGTCGGAATGTAGGCTTCAGGTTGGTAATAATCATAGTACGAAACAAAATATTCCACCGCGTTTTCTGGGAAAAATTGCTTGAATTCTGAGTATAACTGAGCCGCTAACGTTTTGTTGTGTGCTAAAATGAGCGTTGGTTTTTCAACTTGTTCAATCACATTGGCAACCGTAAACGTTTTTCCTGAACCTGTAACTCCTAACAACGTTTGGTAACGTTCGTCAGCTTCAATTCCTGAAACTAATTCTTTGATTGCTTGTGGCTGATCTCCCGTAGGAGAAAAATCAGATACTATTTTGAATTTCATAAATGTAGTTTCTTTTTTGGGCGTTTCCTTCGGTCAGGCTTTCGGCTATATCTTTTTTATGTATTGTCATTACAAGGCAAATTTTAATTTGTTGTGGCAATCTGCTCCTTCACAAACAGATTACTTCGTCGCTTACTCCTCGTAATAACGTTGCAACGTAAAAAAGGATGTCGCTTCAATCCTTAACGCGATATTTTGCAAAAATAATGAAAAGACGTGAAGTAAAATTCTTTTAGGAAACTATTCCTCAATTACTTTTCGGGAGTTTCAGTTAATTCATAAACACTTAATTCATAATTATCACCATTTATAGAATATTGTTTATGCAACATATACAATTCATCTATACCATTATTGTTTAAGTCCATTGTGCTATACGTAACAGTTGTTGGGTTACTAAATAGTAAGGTGTCTAATTGTTTAACGTCATAACTTTTTTCTGTCTGACAGCTACAAAAAAGTGTTAAGACGGTTACAATGTTGAGTATATATGTTTTCAACATGATTACGAATTTAGTGTTTAGTTTCGCGAATATATTTTTTAGGAATTTTTACTTCGTCCGTTTCAAATGTCCAAACCATATTGGCAATCCACCAACGATTTTTAAGATAAACCAATTGATAACTATTAATGCCTCTTTCTTCATTTCCTTCAGAATCTTTGCCATAAAAACTTTGAAAAACATTGGCAACGCCATTAAACTCATTCACAACTTTCCCAGTTTCTACTTCATAAAATCCGTTGTCGTAATAACTATCTTTCAACGATTCTATAAAGTCTTCTAAGTTTACAGTTTCAAATTGAGTTTCATAGCTTTTGTCTGGCGAACGCACACTAAACGTTGCACTTGGAAGAAATAAATTTTCAAGCGCCTTCCAATCGCGTTTTTTGCCTTTTTCACCAGAAATAATAGTGAGCATTTTGGTTAAAACTCCGTCAATTGTTTTTACGGCTTCCGTATGTGTTTGTTTTTTCTGTTGTGCTGTAACAATCAATGAAATACTGAAAAATATCAACAATAGTAGTTTTTTCATGTTAGAATTTTAAGTTGTGTAAAAGTCTAAAGTAATAAAAGTCAATTGCTTTTTGTGTAAATGGTCTCTTTTTGAGATAGATTTAACAACATGTTTTTAGAAGTAGTGATGTGTTATTTTTTCTTTAATAACTGCCAAACAACAAATATCGTTTCCTTATTTATGGTATACGTTTCTGGAGCATTTTTTAATGGTGATAACGAAAATGAGAATGTTGCGTTTGGTTCAAAATTCCAATAATAACTATTTTGCACGCCATCTGTAGTTTCAACGTTCCATTGTGGAATGTTGATAAAAGAGTATTTACCTTCCCGATTGATGTCAATGGCAAATATTTTTAAATCTTCTGGTTTGCTATATTTTAATGTAATTGTAGCGTCTAAAACACCTTTTTTTGGCGAAGTATATACAATTGATTTTTCAAGATAGGTATCAAATAGTGAATTCCAACTGCCCTTGTTGGCATACATTTCGGAGAATTCTTTTTCAACCAATGTTGGATCATTTTCTTTCGGATAGACTGCTACTAGATTTTTTAGGTGAATTTCCATCACATTCGATGTTGGATCAACCGTAACGATGGTTTTTTCGGCTACGACCGAAGTTGTTTCTACTCCAAAGAATACACCTAATACAAAAAAGACAAGTCTGATTGCTTCCATCTAGTTTACAATATTATCGTTTTAAGGTAAAATGTCCTTTTACTTGAAACGCTTGATCACCATCTTTTATTTCTGCTAAGAACCAATAATCACTTGAAGGCATTCTTCGTCCTCTGTATAATCCGTCCCAACCACGATCATCTGGTCCTAAAGCTGTTAATAATTTTCCATAACGATCAAATATGTATACGACAGAGTTTGGCAAGGTTTCTATTCCGATAATGTGCCATGTATCGTTAAATGTATCATTGTTAGGTGTAAAGAATCCGATGTAGTCAATAACAACAACTTCTTCCGTTACTTCACCACAACCATTTATATCAGAAACCGTTACTGTGTGATATCCTGGCCCTACAAATTCAAATAGATTTGAAACCTGTGGCGTGCCACCATCTAACGAATATAAATAATCTCCATTTCCAGTTACGTTTACAGTGACAGTATTGTTGTCTGAAAAGTTTACGACATCAACATCAACAATGGTAGCCAATTCGGATTCGTTTACGGTAAAACTTGCAGATTCTGTACAACCAAATTGACTTGTTACGGTTACATCGTATGTTCCAACGGATGTAATGTCAATAGATGCTGTTGTTTCTCCAGTAGACCATAAGTACGAGTTTCCAATAGTTGAGCCAGCAGTTACTGTTAATGGAAGATCGTTTAAACACAACGTAATATCTTCTGGAAGATTTACAGTAGGTAATGGATGCACAATAGTCATGAATGATGTTGTACTATAACAACCTGTGTTTGTGTTTTCTACTCTTATGTATATGATTTGCTCATCAAAAGCGCTGTATAAGTTTGGTAATGGACTTACATTGTTTTGCGCATCTTCTATACTTACATGATAGCTTACCGCAAATACACCTGGGTTTTGCGCGCCTAATACTGTTGAAGTTTGTTGTGATAAATTGAATACTTGTGTAAAGTTTCCGTTGTCATCAATACAAGCTTCCATGTCGCTCACAGGATTTGCTATCGGATTCGGGTTGATGAGTACATCAATATCTGAAACAAAGTAACAACCTGTATCGTCATTTTCAGCTCGTATAAAAATGGTTTCTGGATTTGTAGCATACGTGTAAATATCTGGAAGCGGATTTGTTTCGCTGTCTGCATCAGCCGCCGAATTGTAGTATGAAAGTGAAACTCCAGTAGTATCATCAATAATGATTTCGTCTATTTGAGTTAAATCTACTGTTCCTGGATTTTCCGCAGCACAAAATGTAGCTTCTGGAACATCATTTAGTAATGGCGGTAAATTTATATGTAGTGTAAATGGAATGATGACGTAACATTGTGATATTGTATTGATCAGTCGTACAAAAATTGGTTGCGGATTGATTGAGTTTGTGTAGGTTGTTGGTGTTGCAATTGCGTTTGCACCAGTTTCTGCATCTGCTTCTAATTCATGATACGTAATTACCACATTATCTTGTCGAATGTTTAAAATGTCAAATTCGGCAAGTGTTAAGTCAAATTCAACTTGTCCATCATAATCTACATCACACACAGTTATATCAGAAGCCGCATTTGTTTCAGGTACCTGAATTACATTTACTTCAAATGTTACTACTGTAAAACAATCGGAATCATTGGTAACTCTTGCAAAAATTGCTT
This sequence comes from Kordia sp., assembly GCF_965283645.1. GTDB lineage: Bacteria > Bacteroidota > Bacteroidia > Flavobacteriales > Flavobacteriaceae > Kordia. Next base: position 4,937,668 of record NZ_CBDIPG010000001.1, read on the forward strand.
GCGGATTGGTTGTATTTGTAAATGTGTTTGCGATTGGATTCACGTCCATATTGGCATCATCTTCTGATAAGAAAAAGACAACCGTTAAGTTTTGAGGAATTCCTTGTGCAATTTCTTGTGCGGTAAGCGTAAGATCGAATGTATCAATTCCGTCATTCGTCACATCATCACAAACAAATATATCTGTTGGCTGATTGAAGAGTGGTGCAGGACTTACTTGAATGACAAAAGATGACGTTGCAAAACAATCAGGATCGGTATCATTTTCAATACGAACATGTATTGTTTGCGGATTCGTTTGATTTGCATAGGGCATGGTTTTATCGATTTCGTTCGTTTTATCCAAAGCATCTTGCGCAGTAGGATAGTAGAGAACGACCATCGCCGTTTGTCCGTTCAAGATTTCATCATCTCTGGTTTCCATGACGAAATTTTCTGTTTGATCTGTATCAGTTTCACACAGTTGATAAATATCGGTTGCTACAACTTCTGGAATTGTATTTACAATAACGGGAAGTGTAACTACTGTGAAACAACCTGTTGTTGCATTTTCAACACGAACAAATACATCTGTAGATGATGTTACAAATGCTGTAGGCACAGGAACTGAATCCGTTGTTCCATCTTGTGCACCTGCTAATGATTGAAAGAAATTAATGTTTATGTTTGTTGTGTTTGCAACAATATCTGGAATGCTTACAGTTACATCTACAGAAGAAATGCCATCCGTATCATCATCACAAATTAAAATTGGAGGCGGTTGTGTTACTGTAGGTGCAGGTAATATGTCTAACATAAATGATGAAACATCGTTACAACTCGTTGCAGGATTTGTAATTCGTACAAATATTTCTTGCGGGTTTGTTTGGTTTGCAAATGGAGCTACAATAGCATTGCTAAAGCTGTTTGCATCTGCTAGAGTAGCAAAATACGCAACATTAAAAGTTGTGTTTGCTCCTTGAATTGTGGTATTGAATTCGGTAAGATTTACAAGTGCAAAGCTATCGTCGTTGTTATCACAATAGGTTAATGTTCCGATAGTGCCTAGTGTTACTGAAGGATTTACAATTAAATTAAACGAAGAAACTTCCACACAACCTTCATCATCCATTAGTGAAATAAAAATTTCTTGCGGATTGGATGTATTTTGAAAAGGAACTGATGTGTCAATAGCGTTTACACCATTATCTCTATCATTTTGTGTAAGATAAAAATCGATTGTAATTCCATCTAAGTTATTTTGTATGCTAGCAGAAATTAATTCGAAATCAAATTCAAAAACACCATCATTACTATCATCATCACATCTATTAACATCTTCAATGCTTGTTGCTGTTAGAAGTGCGTTGGTGTGTATTTCAATAACAGATATTGCAAAACAACCTGTACTATCATCAGTAACACGTACATAAACAGTTTGAAAATCCATTATTGTATTGTTAAAAGATGATGGGTCAGGAATAGGATTTATACCATTTTGCGCCTCATTAATAGATGTGTGAACAGAAACCGTAACGCCTGTAAGTCCCATTGTGATTTCATTGACAAGATCAGTAAGATCAAAATTTGCAAAACCATCATGATCTGGATCACAAGCATCTATTAAGTTTCTACTACTTCCGCCTAATTCTGGAGCAACACTTACATTGATATCTAACGTTGTTGTTGTGAAACAACCTGTTTCTGTATTGACAACTCGAACAAAGACTGTGTCATTTGGAGCCGTATTTGTATAAGTTGTTACAATAGGATTGATATTATTATCCGCATCTGATTGTGAAAAGTGATAACTTACACCAAGTACAGGATTCATTCCAGTTATTTCATCATTTCTTACCGTTAAATCTGTAGCAACAATACCATCTGCATCTGTATCGCAAATATCAAACGGAGTCGGATCAGTAATGTCTGGTAATGTATTTACAATTAAATTAAAACTTGTAAATGCCAAACAACCATTATCTATATCTAATACACGTACAAATATTTCTTGTGGAGATGATGTGTTTTGAATAGCGTTTGGATAAGGATTTGTATTGTTTTCAGCTTCAAATTGAGTGGAATGATAGCTTATTTGGTAATTAGCAGGCGGAACAGTCGCTAATATTTCTGGATCTTTTATGGTTAGTGTGAATGTTTCTTCTCCGTCCTGAGAAGGATCATCACAAAGTTCAAAATCTGTAATTGGTCCTGCAGTTTGTGCTTCATTCAGCGCAACTTCTACCGTATCTTCAATGACACAGTTTTCAGTTCCGATTGGAATTGTAATTTCAACTCTATACGTTCCGCTTACACTCGCTGTAAATGTTGTTGTATTACTGTTTGGAAGTGCAACATTATCTCTGAACCATTCATAAGTAGCTAATGGATTTCCAATATCGGCGTTAAGTTCATACGAATCGGCACACGTTGTAATATCTGGACCAAGATCAACAGTTGCATTGAAACTATTTCCTTGAATAAAGATAGCAGAATCTGCATTTTGATCTGTTCCATCAGCAATAATTAATTTGATATGGTATTGTTGATTAGGAATTAGATTTGCTGTAGCGGTTAATACCGTAGTTCGTCCATTGTAGTTAGTGTCTCCTAAATTGTACCCTTCAAAGTATTCAGGATTTTCAGCAGGACAGAAACCTACAATTATATCATGAATAACACTTGTACTCACAGGAATATTTGTTCCAGGAACAACTGCAATATTTGTGTAAGGACTAGCGCTCCCGGTAGGTCGTATTAAAAAAGCAAAACTATCCGAATAGTTACAAGGGAAACTACCAGCATATTCTTCAGACGCTAATAAATAATTAAAACTTATTTGGTTGGTTACGGCAATAAAATCGAACTCTATGGAAGTTGCATTTACAGTATTGCTTAAATCTATTGCTGCATTTGTATCAATATCAGTATCAGTTCCCCAACTTAAATCTCCACTATTTAATAAATCTGTATTTAAAGAGTTTCCTGCTTGTGATGCACTTCCAGAAGTTAATACCAAACCATTTGCAAATGGGAAAGCAGAACCAGCCTGATCGAAATAAGCATAACTTTGGAGACTATTTACACTTCCATTGATGGAAGATGAAACATTTGAAATTTCCACACAACCTTCTGCGAGCTGTTCTACAAGTTGTTGTAATGGAATAGATTCATCAGTTGTTACTTGTTGACCAGAAATTCTATGGCAGGTAAATAGTATAAAAAGTATTAAAAAAACTTTTTTCATAGGAATGGGGTTAAGTCGTGTTTCCGACCTATATAACGTTAGCTGGGCAAACTTAGGCTATATCGGATATCAAATAAAATTCTAAGACAAAGATATACATTATTTCATGTCTGCGAAATTATTTTTAATAAGCTGTTAATCAATACTAAAATACAGAATAACAATGATATTAACGCATATTTTTACTAATTATTCTGAAGATAAACCCAACCTGTGTAAGTTTGTTCCAATAAAACGGTGTTTCCTGTTGTAATTGTGTCGTTTAAATAGAGTACGTAAAAGTATGTTCCTGTTGGAAGTTTATTATTTTTTGGCGTTCCTCTGTTGGCAAAACCATTCCAACGACCTGTATTTCTATCACCAACAAATATTAGCGTTCCAAGTCTGTTATAAATGTGAATTTTGTGATGTGGATGTGCTTCCAGGTTTAAAATATTAAAGACATCATTTTTACCATCACTATTTGGAGATAAGCCATTAGGAATATAAATTTCACAATCGTTTACACGAATCTCAAAAGTAGTAGTGCTAATACATCCATTTGTATTTTCAACAGAAATATAAATTGTTTGCGGATTGGTGGTATTTTCAAAAGTTGTAGGATTTGTAATTTCATCTTGAAACGAGCCGTCAGAAGCTAGTGTTTCAAAATAAGTAAACGTGATATTTGATTCATTACTGATTGTAGTTTCGTTTGTTGTAAGATCAAATATTGAAATCTCAGTTGCATCAATGGTGCAAGCAATTAGGTTTTCGGGTTGATTTAGGATCGAACTTTCTAACAATACAATATCAAAGGTAGCAATTGTTCTACAGAATGTGATGCTATTTACAACTTCCATATAAATGGTTGCAGGATATGAATTGCTTTCATATGCCGTAGGATTCATGATTGGATTCATCATATCCGAAGCATTATCAAACGTTTCATAATATTGGAATATCAATAAAGGATTGGTAAATAAATTTTCTTGTGATGTTAAATCGAATGCTAAATTCGGAGTATTATCACACAATTCTAAAGTATTCAATTGTGGAACTTCTGGAGAAGTTGGCAAGGTTATATTTTCTATGGCAATATTATTATCCTCATTAATTTCATCAACGGTTCCTGCGCCAGTTCCATCATCATCAACCACAATAGTCAAATCAAACGGATTTGCAATACTTGCAGGAACTGTGAGCGTGATTGTTTGTTGCACATTTCCATCAATAGGAAGTGTGAGTTGTGTTGTTGCTGTAGTGAGTAATACGCCATCGGCATAAAAAGCAATAGGTGTATTTTGTGGCAAAGCCGCTGTACTATTTGTGTTGAAAATTGTATAATCAATTGTTAATTCTCTGGAATCGCATGTCGTTTCAATCTCGTCTATAGTAACGGTTGCATCAGGAAGTTGACTATTCAAAACCGTGATAATATTATTAATCATCACAAAATCCTGACCAGAAGTAAGTGAAATTGTAGCTGTAGTATCTCCAATTGCAATATAATTTTGAATGCTGTAAAAATCAATATCCATATTATACAAATCAGAAGCGCCTGTAAAACTATTGGTGCCGTTGAAAGCGTTATTTGCAGGATTTAACGGAAAGTTTTCAATAATTGATCCGTTAATACGCAACGATTCGTTCACACTTAACGAGCGATCACCTTCCCACGCAATAAAACCTATTTTTGCGCCCATATTATCAAATACATTGAGGTTTTCTAGTGTAATTTCTAACGCATCTGGCACACTTTCCAAACCATCATAAACATTCAATTGATTCAGCGGTAAGGAAGGATTTTCATAAATTACAGTAATTGCCCAACCACCAAAGTTCGTTCCTGTCGGGCAATACGGATTGATAACTGAGGTTAGATCAAATTCACTTACGGTATACAGTCCATTTCCTTGCGAACTTACAATATCTGTAACATCAGCAAAAGCGGCGAAAAAAGTTCTATTTCCTGTTAAAGCGTCGCTAAAAGTTCTTGCGGCTGTAATAGGTATTCCGTTTAATTCAATATCAAAATCACCATCGTCCGAACCTGCCCAATATAAATATGCAGCAACAATGGTTTGATCTGTATTTAGAAATAAGCTTGCGCTAGAACTGGTATTGATTGTACAAATACCACCAGGACCATTTTCGGCTGTATTCATTGTATTTCCTAATGCGGTATAGTCGAAACGTCCGTTAAATTGCTGGAATAATGTAATATCTTGAGCAGTCGCTTTATATGTGTTGATAAAACAACCTAAAAATAGGAAAATACAGATGTACGTTAGCTTATTCACATATAAATGATTAATGTTTGAAAGTAACAAAATCTTGTCGCATAAAAAAACCGAAGGCTTAAAATGTCTTCGGTTTTTCTTTGTTTTTTAATTTTGATGTCAATTACCTCATGTCAAGCACTTGAGTCATGTGTAAAGAATTCACATAAAATATAGCGATACTTCTCTGAGAATTTTAAATCTCGATTCTTGAGTACATTATCTCTTCAATGTAAAATGATTGATAAACTCTTTTGGTGTTCCATCAAATGGATCTACATATTCTACTCTAAACCAATAATCTGCTGATGGCATTGGAGTTCCGTTGTAGGTTCCATCCCAACCAGCTCCTGCTGGACTTATTTGTTTTAGAAGCTTTCCATATCTGTCAAAGATGTAAATCTTCGCTGCTGGCTGGTTCTGTAATCCGATAATATTCCATGTCGGATTGTAAGCATCTCCATTTGGAGTAAAGAACTCCATAAAGTCGATCAGTCCAAAAGTTCTTACCAGTTCTCCACATCCGTTGGAGTCTCTAACCGTGATGGTATGTTGTCCTGGTTGTAAATCTGTAAAGATTCCATCTATTTGCCACTGTCCATCATCTAATTGATACTCATAACTTCCTGAACCACCTGATGCGGTTGCTGTGACAGTATGCGTATCTGAGAATGCTGGTGTGTTTACTGCAATATCCAAGGTTGTTGGCGCTGAAGAAGCTGTATAGGTTACACTATCATCAAAAGTACAATTGGTTGGATGATTCATATCGGTTACCGTTACACTATAAGTTCCTGCTTCGGTTACTTGTACCGTTGGCGTAGTTTCTGTTCCACTTGGTGTTGTCCATTGGTAGGTATAACCTGCTCCAAAATCGACTCCAATAGTTCTGATATCCAAGGCTTGTCCTGTAGCATCTACACACAGAATATCAGCTGCAGGTAAGGTAAATACAGGCAATGGATTTACTTGTAAGTTCACTAAGATTGGATCTGATAAACATCCCGTGATGGTTTGTCTAACACGTGCATAGAGCGTTTGTGGATTGGACATGTTTACATACGTACTTGCATTTGCAATACTATTGCTGTCCATATCCGCATCGGTAGCACTTTCATAATACACCACTTCCATATCAGCTTGTCCATTAATAATGGTTGTATCCAAACTTGTCAAATCAAAGGTTGCTGTGTCTTGATCTGTTTGATCATCTGCACATAACTCATAGGTATTTGGAGCAGTTGCCGTTGGAATTGGCTCAACACTGAGTTCTAGACTTGCAATGTTGTTGGAGTTGATACACTCAGTTGCAATATTCTCCACACGGATAAACACCGTTTGTGGATCGGTGGCATTCTCAAATCCATTGACAAGTGCCGCTGTTCCTGCCAGCGCATCTGCCACCGTTGGATGATAAGTTACTGTAAAGGCTGCAAGATCTTGTGGCGCTTCTAATAGATTCAGTGAAGCTGTTACCACATCCCACTCAAACTGTCCTGTGTTATCATTGTCATATTCACAAAATACATATTCAAAAGTTGCACTAGTTAGTACTGGTAATGGATGCACAATCACAGGAAGTGCTACTACCTTGTAACAAGGTAGCATATTGCTATCAATCTGCAAATCACTCTCCACACGTACATAAATAATTACCTCTCCATCAGTATTGGCAGTTGCCATATCAATACTATGCATGGTCGGATCAACAATGGCGTTTGTATCATCCATAGCATCTGTTTCGCTTGTGTGATAACTAACTGTTACATTGTTTTCATTATTTACAATCTCAGCTTCTGACAAAGTAAGATCGAATACTAAAATACCATCTGCATCATCGTCACATTGAGTCAGTGGCTCAGGCATGGTATTAGGTGTTGGAATTGGAAGCACACGAAGTGTCATGGTGATATCAGTGGTACATCCTGCGCTGTTGGTGGCTCTGATGTAGAGTGTTTGCGGGTTCTCCACATTTTGATACGCCGTTGGATCTACAATTGGTGTATCACTAGCTAGATCAGTAGCATTGGCATAATACGCAAGTGTTAAACTGGTATCGCCACCTGTGATTTCTAAATATTTCTCTGTCAGATCAAATGTTGTTAGCTCATCACTATCATCTCCACTTTCTGCATCATCACACAATGCAAATGGTATGGGTTGTACCAGTACTGGTGGTCCTACCACAATGATATCAAAACGACCAATGGCAAAACATTCCGTAGTATTGTCTTCCAATCGTACCCAAATGGTTTGTTGATTGGCTACAATGTTGGTATAATCCGTTAGATTTACAATTGGATTGAGAGCATCTGCTGCATCTTGCTGACTCTCATGATAACTCAGCGTGAAATCACTTGGTGTTTGAGTTCCATAGATTTCTGTTTGGGTCTGGGTCAGATCAAACATATCAAAACCATCCAAACTATCAGCATCATCACACGCTTCTATATCTGTAATCACGAGTGGCAATACTGGAATTGGCGTTACGGTAAGTTGTAACGGCGTCACGGTAAAACAACCTGTAATAGTATTGGTAGCAAGTACATAAATTTCTTGGCTATCCATCATGATATTCGTGTACGGACTTGCCAGTGGAAATAGGTTCTGCTGTGCATCAGCCAGTGTTTCATGGAAACTATACACCACATCGGGTTCATTGTTGATGATATCGTTTACTAAATCATCCAAATCAAAGAGTTGGAATCCATCATTGTCCTCATCACAGATATCAGCCACTAACATTCCGTTAGGGTTTAGTGTTGGACTTGGCAGTGGATTGACACTGATGTCAAAAGTGATGGTGTTTTCACAACCTGTGGTATCATTGGTGGCTTTTACAAAGATGGTTTGCACTCCAAGCTCTGTATTGCTATACATACTTGGATTGGCAATTGGCGTGTCACTAGCTAGATCAGCCATATTGGCGTAATAGTCAAGACTAATTCCAGGTGCGCTGTTTAGTAAATCTTCTGAGAGTGATGTTAGATCAAATACTTCAACACCATCATTAAGCGAAACGGCATCACAGAGTTCCAGTCCTGATAATTGTACCAATGTTGGTAATTCATTGACAATTAACGTTAGGTTGGTTACCGTAAAACAGCCAGTGGCTAAATCCTCCACACGCACCCAAATGATTTGTGGACTTGGTGGAATGTTGCTATAGGCGTTTGTGTTGTTGATCTCGCCTGCGTTAGTTCCTGCAATAGCATTTGCTTGTGTGTTGTAATAACGAACATTGTGAGTTAACGGATCTTCTCCGTTTAGAATGTCTGGTTCACTTTGCGTTAGATCAAACTGAGCAATACCATCGGTATCAGCATCACACTCGGCAAGAAGCGTGGCATCCATAGCGGCAATCTCTGGTGAATCGTGAACAATCAAATCAAGTGGTACGACATTGAAACATCCCGTAAGGACATTTTCAACACGTACATATATTGTTTGGTTATAGGCGTTGATGTTGGTGTAACTATCTGCCAATACATTGACATTGTTATCCGCATCTTCTGGTGTTTCGTGATAGGTGACAGCAATATTAGTGGTAACTCCACCTGTTACTTGATTTTCCGTACTTCTGATATCGAAAATACCGAAACCGTCGTTATCTGTATCACAATATTCTAACGGTGTTATTGGAAAAACTGTAGGCGCATCTTCAACAGAGATTACTAAAGAAGTTGTGACAAAACAACTTAAGTTTCCAGTTTCTACACGCACATATACCGTTTGCGGATTGCTAGTGTTTGTGTAAGGAATTGTTAATGGATTTAGATCGTTATTGGCATCAGTTTGTGTTAAATAATATTGCACTGAAAACCCAGGTTGATTGTTAACAATTTCAGCATTTTTTACATTTAAATCTACAGCAGTGAAACCATCAGATATTTCATCATCACAGACAATTAGATCGCTTGGCATGGTAACAATTGGAGGAATATCGAATAATAAATCAAACATAGTTGTATCATAACAACTGTTTCCAGCTTGTGTACTTTCTATTCGCACAAAAACTGTTTCAGCATTTGAACCATTGTACATTGTTGAAAGTGGATTTACATTATTATCAGCATCAAATTGATTGTTGTGAAATGTGATGTTGAGATCTGCCGCATTTTGAGTTCCTAAGACATCAGGTTCTTGCAATGAAAGATCAAAAATTTCAGTTCCATTATTGTCAAAATCACAAACAATCATATCGTTTGGTTGATTAGCTATTGGTTGCGTGTTTACACAGACTTCAAAACTAGTAGTGTCGAAACAAGTTGTGTTTACATCATTTTCTATACGCACATATATTCTTTCACATTGTGCCATGTTTGTGTATGGAAACATCAATGCATTTGTGTCATCATCAGCGTCTGTTTGACTTGGATAATAGTTTACAGAAAACTGAGAAGGATCAAGAGTCCCAAGTACAATTGTATTCAGGTTTGTGAAATCGAAAGCATTTACACCATCATTCGAATCATCATCACATATATTAAAATCAGCGATTGTGTTTGCTATTGGAATTTCATTTAATAGTAATTGGAAAGACGTTGTAGCAATACAATCATTTCCAGCTTCAGTACTTTCAATTCGAACAAAAATAATTTCATTATTCGAACCTGTATGCATTGTCGGAAGAGGATTAACATCATTAATAGCATCTAGTTGGGCAGCATGGAAAGTGATATTGAAATCCATAGCATTTTGCGTTCCTAAGATATCAGGCTCTTGCAGAGAAAGATTAAAGGTTTCTGTTCCGTCATTTCCAATATCACATAAAATTATATCATTCGGTTGGTTCGCAATTGGCTGTGTATTTACACAAATTTGGAAATCAGTTGTTTCGTAACACACAGGATTGTCATCATTTTCTATTCGAACGAATATTTGCTCGCACTGTGTCGTGTTTGTATATGGAAATGTTAATGCGTTTGTATCATTATCAGCATCTAATTGACTAGTGTAATAGGTTACAGAAAACTGGTTCAGATCTTGCGTTCCTAAAACCGTAGTATTAAGTGTTGTAAAGTCGAAAATAGCAATGTCATCATTTGAAGAATCATCACAAACATTGATGTCGGCTACAGGATTTGCTATAGGAGTTTCATTTAGAAATAATTGAAAAGACGTTATCGCAAAACAATCATTTCCAACTTCAGTACTTTCAACTCTAATAAATATAAATTCATTATCCGAACCTGTATGCATTATCGGAAGTGGATTTGCATCATTTAACGCATCTACTTGTGAAGCATGAAAAGTGATATTGACATCCGCAGCATTTTGTGTTCCTAATATATCCGGTTCTTGCAATGCGAGATTGTAGACTTCAGTTCCATCATTTCCAACATCACATGCTACCATATTATTTGGTTGATTGGCATTTGGTTGACTATTTACACAGATTTCAAAACTCGTTGTATCATAACAAGATACATTTGTGTTATTCTGAACACGAACAAATATTTGTTCACATAAATCGGTGTTTGTGTATGGAAATGTTAATGGATTTAAATTTCCAATGGCATCAGAAAGACTTAGGTGATATGATACATCATACACATTAGAATCTTGCGTACCCAACACATCACTGTTTAGATTTGTAAAGTTAAAAGCAACAGCTCCATCGTTTGTAAGGTCGTCACAAACAGCAAAATCACTTATAGAATTCGCAACAGGTGGCGAATCAATTGTAATGGTAAAACTTTCCTGAATTATTTCAGCACAACTATTTGTAATACTTACTGTATATGTTGTGGTAGCTGTTGGACTAAATGTAGGGTTTGGAATTGTAGGATTGCTCACTCCTATAATTGGCGTCCATGTATATGTAGTTGCTCCTGTAACTGTTGCATCAACAGAATCAACAATGTTTCCAGAGCAAATATTTTGATCGTTTAACGATAGAGAATTTGCAAACGACACATAATCAAAACAAACCCGTTGTAAGTTTGCGGCTCCTCCAGTAGATCCTGTAAAGCCAAAATATGCATCACTAATTCCTGAAAAAATATTATTTACAACATCTCCAGTGTATGAAAGTCGCAACGCGCAATCAAAATATACATCAAGCGTATTGGTTACTGCTGTCCATTCGATTCGAATAATATGCTCAGCGCCATCTTCAATATTTGTGGTTGTGGCTGAAGCTTGTACTGGTCCTGCTAGGTTTGTTCCTGCATTATGATTATTTACACCTGTACTTATGATAGCAAGATGATCAAAAAACGGATCCCCTAAATCGTTATTTTGCCAAGTGTCAAATTCGACTGCTAATGAGCTTCCTATTCCTTCATAGCCCATTCCACCTCCTAAATTCCCAATTTGGGGAGTTGGATTATTTTTTAAGATAAACACAATTCCGTCAGCTCCATTGGCATCATTTGTTCCAAAAAAACCTCTAAACTCAATAACAAAATCACTTGTCATATCAATTGGAGTACCTGACCAAACGGCTCCAGATTGGTTATTTATATTTTCTGTAATTTCGAAACAGTCACCTCCGATATCATTAGCGTCTCCAATTAATGAAGGCATCAACTGCGCATGAAGTTGACAGCTACATAGTATAAAAATTACTAAAAAACTTTTTAGAATAGAGTTGATTTTTCTGTTTAAAGTCATTGTCTTACAAATATATAAAGCAAATATGCTAATTAATCTCTTTAATGTAAAATGATTGATCGATTCTTTTATGAGTTCATTTTTGGTATAAATAGAAGAATAAAGCCTCAAATTCTATATACATAACAATTAGAACACCTTAAATCCGACGTTTAACGCGAAAGTGATTTTTTAAAGAATGTATAAGGCTGTTTAATTTACAGCACAAAAAAACCGAAAACATTTTGTCTTCGGTTTTTCTTTGTTTTTTTATTTCTGTGTACATTATCTCTTCAATGTAAAATGATTGATAAATTCTTTTGGTGTTCCATCAAATGGGTCTACATATTCTACTCTAAACCAATAATCTGCCGATGGCATTGGAGTTCCGTTGTAGGTTCCATCCCAACCAGCTCCTGCTGGACTTATTTGTTTTAAGAGTTTTCCATATCTGTCAAAGATGTAAATCTTCGCCGATGGCTGGTTCTGTAATCCGATAATATTCCATGTCGGATTGTAAGCATCTCCATTTGGAGTAAAGAACTCCATAAAGTCGATCAGTCCAAAAGTCCTTACCAGCTCTCCACATCCGTTGGTGTCTCTAACCGTGATGGTATGTTGTCCTGGTTGTAAATCTGTAAAGATTCCATCTATTTGCCACTGTCCATCATCTAATTGATACTCATAACTTCCTGAACCACCTGATGCGGTTGCTGTGACAGTATGCGTATCTGAGAATGCTGGTGTGTTTACTGCAATATCCAAGGTTGTTGGCGCTGAAGAAGGTGTATAGGTTACACTATCATCAAAAGTACAATTGGTTGGATGATTCATATCGGTTACCGTTACACTATAAGTTCCTGCTTCGGTTACTTGTACCGTTGGCGTAGTTTCTGTTCCACTTGGTGTTGTCCATTGGTAGGTATAACCTGCTCCAAAATCGACTCCAATAGTTCTTATATCCAAGGCTTGTCCTGTAGCATCTACACACAGAATATCAGCTGCAGGTAAGGTAAATACAGGCAATGGATTTACTTGTAAGTTCACTAAGATTGGATCTGATAAACATCCCGTGATGGTTTGTCTAACACGTGCATAGAGCGTTTGTGGATTGGACATGTTTACATATGTACTTGCGTTTGCAATACTATTGCTGTCCATATCCGCATCGGTAGCACTTTCATAATACACCACTTCCATATCAGCTTGTCCATTAATAATGGTTGCATCCAAACTTGTCAAATCAAAGGTTGCTGTGTCTTGATCTGTTTGATCATCTGCACAGAGTTCATAGGTATTTGGAGCAGTTGCCGTTGGAATTGGCTCTACACTGAGTTCTAGACTCGCAATGTTGTTGGAGTTGATACACTCAGTTGCAGTATTCTCCACACGGATAAATACCGTTTGTGGATCGGTGGCATTCTCAAATCCATTGACAAGTGCCGCTGTTCCTGCCAGCGCATCTGCCACCGTTGGATGATAAGTTACTGTAAAGGCTGCAAGATCTTGTGGCGCTTCTAATAGATTCAGTGAAGCAGTTACCACATCCCACTCAAACTGTCCTGTGTTATCATTGTCATATTCACAAAATACATATTCAAAAGTTGTACTAGTTAGTACTGGTAATGGATGTACAATCACAGGAAGCGCTACTACCTTATAACAAGGTAGCATATTGCTATCAATCTGCAAATCACTCTCCACACGTACATAAATAATTACCTCTCCATCAGTATTGGCAGTTGCCATATCAATACTATGCATGGTCGGATCAACAATGGCGTTTGTATCATTCATAGCATCTGTTTCGCTTGTGTGATAACTAACTGTTACATTGTTTTCATTATTTACAATCTCTGCTTCTGACAAAGTAAGATCGAATACTAAAATACCATCTGCATCATCGTCACATTGAGTCAGTGGCTCAGGCATGGTATTAGGTGTTGGAATTGGAAGCACACGAAGTGTCATGGTGATATCAGTGGTACATCCTGCGCTATTGGTGGCTCTGATGTAGAGTGTTTGTGGGTTCTCCACATTTTGATACGCCGTTGGATCTACAATTGGTGTATCACTAGCTAAATCAGTCGCATTGGCATAATACGCAAGTGTTAAACTGGTATCGCCACCTGTGATTTCTAAATATTTCTCTGTCAGATCAAATGTTGTAAGCTCGTCACTATCATCTCCACTTTCTGCATCATCACACAGTGCAAATGGTATGGGTTGTACCAGCACTGGTGGTCCTACCACAATGATATCAAAACGACCAATGGCAAAACATTCCGTAGTATTGTCTTCCAATCGTACCCAAATGGTTTGTTGATTGGCTACAATGTTGGTATAATCCGTTAGATTTACAATTGGATTGAGAGCATCTGCTGCATCTTGCTGACTCTCATGATAACTCAGCGTGAAATCACTTGGTGTTTGAGTTCCATAGATTTCTGTTTGGGTCTGGGTCAGATCAAACATATCAAAACCATCCAAACTATCGGCATCATCACACGCTTCTATATCTGTAATCACGAGTGGCAATACTGGAATTGGTGTCACCGTTAGTTGTAACGGTGTCACGGTAAAACAACCTGTAATAGTATTGGTAGCAAGTACATAAATTTCTTGGCTATCCATCATGATATTGGTGTATGGACTTGCCAGTGGAAATAGATTCTGCTGTGCATCAGCCAGTGTTTCATGGAAACTATACACCACATCGGGTTCATTGTTGATGATATCGTTTACTAAATCATCCAAATCAAAGAGTTGGAATCCATCATTGTCCTCATCACAGATATCTGCCACTAACATTCCGTTAGGATTTAGTGTTGGACTTGGCAGTGGATTGACACTGATGTCAAAAGTGATGGTGTTTTCACAACCTGTGGTATCATTGGTGGCTTTTACAAAGATGGTTTGCACTCCAGGTTCTGTATTGCTATACATACTTGGATTGGCAATTGGCGTGTCACTAGCTAGATCAGCCGCATTGGCGTAATAATCAAGACTAATTCCAGGTGCGCTGTTGAGTAAATCTTCTGAGAGTGATGTTAGATCAAATACTTCAACACCATCATTGAGCGAAACGGCATCACAGAGTTCCAGTCCTGGTAATTGTACCAATGTTGGTAATTCATTGACGATTAACGTTAGGTTGGTTACTGTAAAACAGCCAGTGGCTAAATCTTCCACACGTACCCAAATGATTTGTGGACTTGGTGGAATGTTGCTATAGGCGTTTGTGTTGTTGATCTCGCCTGCGTTAGTTCCTGCAATAGCATTTGCTTGTGTGTTGTAGTAACGAACATCGTGAGTTAACGGATCTTCTCCGTTTAGAATGTCTGGTTCACTTTGCGTCAGATCAAACTGAGCAATACCATCGGTATCAGCATCACACTCGGCAAGAAGCGTGGCATCCATAGCGGCAATCTCTGGTGAATCGTGAACAATCAAATCAAGTGGTACGACATTGAAACATCCCGTAAGGACATTTTCAACACGTACATATATTGTTTGGTTATAGGCGTTGATGTTGGTGTAACTATCTGCTAACACATTGACATTGTTATCCGCATCTTCTGGTGTTTCGTGGTAGGTGACTGTTACCTGTCCTGGAATTACGCCACCTGTAATTTCACTCTCCGTGCTACGAATGTCGAAGATTCCGAATCCATCGTTGTCCGTGTCGCAGTATTCTAAATCGGTCGGGATATTCGCCACAGGCGATTCACTGACAACAATTTCAAAGCTAGTGGTGCTAAAACAGCCTGTTGTTCCATCTTCGACACGTACAAAAATCATTTGTGGATTGCTGGTATTTGTATAGGGAGAAGCGAGTGGATTCATGTTGGTATCCGCATCCGCTTGTGTTAGGTAGTATTGCACCGAAACACCTGTTTGAGTTCCGATGATTTGTCCACTTTGAGAATTTAAATCACTTGGCGCAATTCCGTCAAACGGATCGTCACACACGGCTAAATCATCGGGCATGTTAGCAATTGGATTTTCATTGATGATTAAATCAAAATCCATGGTAGTATTGACACAACCTGTTACGGTGTTTACCGCACGTACAAAAATGGTTCTTGGAAAAGAGGTGTATGGACTTGCTATAGGATCGGTATCGGACTGTGCATCCGCAAGCGATTCATGATATGAAACATCAATATTGGCTTGTCCGTCGATTACTTCTGAATCTTTTGTAGAAAGATCAAAAATGAATTGATTGGCATCATCACTACAAACGACATAATCTGTAATTGTGTTTTGCGTTGGCAATGGATTTACTGTAAGACTGATATGTTCACCAAGACCAAGACAGGCATTGTCCACATCACTATCGACACGCACCACAATGTTTTGTAAGTTAGGTGAGGCATCATTTCGGTGATTGCTAATATCTGGAATTGCGTTTGTTTCTGCCAAGGCATCTGCAAAGTTTTCGTAGTAGGTGATCGTTAATGTTTGACCAGTAGCTGGAAAAAGCGCGTTGATTTGTGCTTCCGCTGAACTGAAATCAAACGTAGCTACACCGTTGGTATTGTCATTATCGATGAGTTCATCATCACAGACTTCATATTCTATTTGAAAGGTAGCAGGAATCTGCGTAGTAGCTACCGAGAGATTTACCTGTCCAATTCTAAAACAACCATTTACAGTTTCTACATTTGCGTAGACTAATCCGCCATTTGTGCTGGCAAATGCTGTTGGATCGGCAATAGGATTGGTGTTATTCTGCGCATCAGTAAGATCCGTATAATAGGTAAATGTTTCATTGGCAAAATCATTCGATAAGAGTGAATTGGCTTCTGTGAGATTAAAATCAGAAACTCCATCAGTATCATCATCACATTGACGAAGCAGTACAGGTTGTAGAACTACAGGCAATGGATTCACCACTACATTAAAGGTAGTCGTTTCAAAACAGTTTGGATTGTCAATATTCTCCACACGAATCACCACTTGATTTCCACCAGCAGTAGTATTGATATAGGAATCTGAAAGCGCGTTCATGTTATCATTCGCATCATTTTGATTGGCATGATAGGACACAGAAAACTGTGTAGGATCTTGCGTATTCAGTACTAAAGGATCAATCGTTGTCAGATCAAAGGTTGTAAAGCCATTGGTATCATCTCCATCAACGGCATCATCACAAAGCTCGTAATTCATCACGGCATTCGCAACAGGTTGATCGAAGACATCAAAGTCAAAAGAAATGACAGCAGCACAATCGGTGTTGTCATTGTTTTCTATACGAATAAAGATCGTTTCGAGTGTGTAAGCAACTTGATTTGTATACATTCCTGCAATAGGATTGGTGTTCATATCAGCATCCATCTGTGTAGGATGGAAGGTAGTTGTAAACTGCAATGGATCTTGTGTTCCGAGAGCAATCGCAATGAAATCATCTAAATTCAAGGTAGAAAATCCATCATTGTCATCATCACAAATGAGTTGATCATCGATGACGTTGGCGGTTGGTGTTGTAAATATGGTTACAGTTGCTTGTCCTTCTAGCGGACATTCTCCATTATTTTGATCAATAGTTACCTCATATAATCCAGCATCTGCTAGTGTTACATTTGTTAAATTTAGTTGAAAAGTATTTGTAGCTAAAGGATTTCCTTCAAACGTCCATGTGTAGGTTGCACCAGGAATATCATCGGCTGTCAGGGTATAATTTTGTGTGGTACATAATGTCAAATCTGTTGTAGAAACTCCATTACGTATAATATCGATTGGTGTTGCAAATAACGATTGAATGAATGGTGGAAGTCCAATTCTGGAAAGATTTGTATTTGTGCCTGTAATATCTAGTAAAATTCCATTTTGATTGTATACTACAGCTGGTCCAGCTGCTTCAGGATTTTCTATAACACCTAAAAACTGACCTGATCCAGCAATATTGTTAAAGTCTAGTAAAGCTCTATATATTCTTCCATCAATACCAACTTGAACAGCTCCAGCAGAAAAAACAGGAGAATCATTAATTGTGAATTGTGAACCTGGAATATCCGCGGCTAATAAATCGTATTGAAGTAATAAACTGTTTCCAGTTCCAGCATCTCCAAGTCCAACAGTAGCATATAATTTTGTTGCTTCAGGTGAGAATTCTACTCCGTAAGGAGAATCTCCATCATATAATTCAATTTCATTGCTTACAATTCCAGAACTATTATCAAAGTCATATAACATTACTTTTCCAGGACCATTTCCACCTTCTACAGTAGTGAGTCCTAAATGTGCGGCCGCTAATTTATCTCCAAGTGGAGATGCTTTCAAGTATCCTAAAGCATTTCTTCTGTATCCAGAAATAGGGACAATTGTTGGAGTATTACTAACAACTGGGTTTGTGTCAACTCCTACAGCATCAACTTTGAAGGCATAAAAGTTATTGATAAAGTGTGTTATAACCCAAAAAGAATCACAATCAGAGCTTTTTACAGCAGATATTTTTTCAGAACATTTGAAACGTGTTTCTTGAGGATTTGTAGTGTCATATGTTATTAGTGGAACATTTTTTTGAGCACCATCAACAAAACCAATTCCGTCTGTCATGTCTACAACGGAATAGTTTAATCCATTATTTACACCACCATCATTATGATGTGGTTCATCTACCGTAAAAATGTAATAGATATTTGGGTCTTGTGGTTTTGGTACAATAATGGCGGATGAAGTACTTGAACTATCTCCATTTAAACCAGTACCATTTGTCATGATTAAGTGGTTTCTATTCCAAACAGTAATTCCGTCAGTATAGAATAATAATTCTCCATCTGTATCAGAAATAGAGGCGCAACCTTCGAGTGTATCTAAGCTTCCATTAGTTACAGCAGTTACAGTTCCTGTGTCAGGGTCAAATTGTAATCCTGCATTTTGACCAAAATACCAGTTAGCAGCTTCGCCTTGTGCAAAAATTAATGTTGGTACTATAATAAAAACGAATAGTAAAAGTTTTTTCATTTGTAATCTTTGTTTTCTGTGCATGTAAAATGCTCAATGCCTAAGTAATAACTCGTTTTGTGCGCTATTATTTTATGATATTGAGAATTAATCTTTTCTGAGCAATGTGCAATTGAAATAACAGTTTTTATACTAAACAGCTATGATTTTAAAAAAGGGAAATCATAGAAGGAGTTATATTGAGGTATTTCATAGCAATTATCAATACTCAGCGGTTGCCAAATATACTAAATTAAGAACCAAAAAAAGAGCGAATTTCTCCGCTCTTTATATAAAATCTATTCGTTTGGTATACTATTTTGTTATAAATCTCTACTTTTTAATAATCGGTAGGATAAAAAGATATAAATAAAAATCCACGCGCCTGCAATTACAAATTCATACCAATATGCTGGATAGTCAGTTATAAGTGTAACATCAGTTGGATTGTGTAGAGCAACAATTCGTGATGCAGGTTCATCAATTAAATTCCACATTGCGGTAAATGGGAAAAACTGCATAATTTCATTAGAAATATCATAATTGTACCATTTAAAGCGGAATAAACCATATAAAATAAGTTCTAGTATAAAACTTATAAACAAGAAACCTAATGAAAAAGCTGATCGTTTTATCAATACACCTACAAACAAGCATAAACTAAAGAATGTCAATAGTTTTACAAAATAGGCTAAGATGAATTCAGTGCCACTAAAAACAGTGTCAATATATAAATCTTGAGATGGTGTGTTGAGCACACCAATGGTTAACGTAATCAAAAATACAACAAAAGTAACCACTACCGAATAGGCTAAAATGAAGTAAAACTTGGAAAGAATGACTTCTTTTTTGCTCAATCCGTCAATTAAATTTTGCTTTAAAGTTCTGTTACTGTATTCGTTCCCAATCATGGAAACCACCACAATAGCAAAGAAAAACTTAAAGAAAGCAATAAAAAATGTAGTAATATGCCATATGTATGGAAACTCAAAAATTTTAGTTTCTGATAAGTCAAGTGTAAAATATCCAAAAAAGTTAATCTTTATAGAGGAAAGAATTAAAATGGATAGTGGAAATATAAAAGATATTAATAATAATAGTTTGCTGGTTCTGTTGAGCCAGAGTTTTTGAAATTCTATTTGTAGTAAACGTACCATAGTCGATGATGAATGAAATTAGTTAGATTGATTTTCGGTAAGGATTAAGAATTGTTCTTCCAAGCTTTCTTTTCGTTGCACTAAGTGCGATAGCACAATACCTTCATTAAACATTTGTTTGTTAAAATCGGCAGCACTTAAAGGTGCCGTTAAAAAAGCGGTAATCAATCCGTCTTGTCTTTTGATTTTCCCAAAAGAATTGTTATTCTGTAAATACGACAGTAACTGATCTTCTTGCGCTGTTTTTAATTCAAAAAATCCTTGACTCGCTACCATTTCGTCCACGCGTCCTGAATATATTTTCTTTCCTTTTCTTAAAATTACGACATGCGAACATACTTTTTCAACTTCATCCAATAAGTGAGAAGCCAACAAAATAGTAGTTCCTTTTGACGCAATTTTTTTAATAATTTCTCTAATTTGATGAATTCCTTGCGGATCTAGTCCATTTGTTGGTTCATCTAAAATTAAAATTTCTGGATCATTCAATAGGGCAGAAGCAATTGCTAATCGTTGTTTCATTCCTAATGAAAATGTTCTAAACGAACTGTTTTTTCGTTCTAAAAGTCCAACGAGTTCCAGTTTTTTGTCAATTTTATCAGTTGAAACATTTTTAATTTTGCACACTAACTTTAAATTGTCTTTTGCAGACATGTACGGGTAAAAATTTGGGCGTTCAATAATGGCGCCTACTTTTTTCAAAGCATCATGTACTTGAACATTTCCGTCAAACCAATGAAAATTTCCAGAAGTTTTATTAACAACATTTAAGACC
The DNA here is from genome assembly GCF_965283645.1 of Kordia sp. Classification (GTDB taxonomy): domain Bacteria; phylum Bacteroidota; class Bacteroidia; order Flavobacteriales; family Flavobacteriaceae; genus Kordia. Next base: position 4,958,632 of record NZ_CBDIPG010000001.1, read on the forward strand.
ATTCCTAAAGTGGTAGATTTTCCACTTCCGTTAGGTCCTAAAATACCGTATACATTCCCTTTTTCTATGGTGAATGATAAGTCTTGTACTGCTTTTATTAAACCAAAGTTTTTACTGAGGTTTTGCAGTGTTAGAATAGTTTTCAATATGAATAGTTTTTTGATTGATTGTATATAGTTGACGACTCAAATTAAGATTTGTTACAAAATACATGGAAATCTCCACTTTCTCTACTTTTTTTAAAATCAAATGTAGAAATAGTCTTATTGGGTACACCTGAACATATTGAGTTTTAAAAATACTTCAAAAACTATCATATCATATAATTTAGAAAAACCAAAAAAGGTGTATGCCGAAAAACCGATTTCAAACAGAGTAGGCAATTTAAATTTATAACTATGTTAAAAGGAATTTTAGGAATTAAGGGAGTTTCAGAATTAAAAAAACAACAGCAAGCAACAATTCGTGGCGGTGTAAATTATGATCCTCAAGTATGTATACAATGCCAAGGAGTGCCACTGCCAAATGGTGGTTGTTTTATTTCAGAAGTCAATGAACCTTGTTTAGAAGGTTTGGATGGTTAAAAATAGATGAAGTTAAAAAGGTAGCATATGTTATAAACGATATGCTACCTTTTCTATGTGAATTATGCTTTCTGTTCTTTGTTAAAATACACTAAGTAATAATACATTTGCTTTTCTTCGTCCCAACCTTTTTCTACAAACTTCTCCGCAGATTCTGGATTGATGAAATCAAGTTTAATTTGAATATTCGTATCTAAATTAATAGTGTTTTTAATACTTTTTCGAGCAGATGAAACGGCTTTGTTTGCAATTGGAAATTCAGAAACATCTTCAATACTGTATTTTGGACCTTTCTCAACTTTATAATGTTTAAATTCTGGAATCAAATCCGGATTCTCAATTACATCATTTAAAAACTCTGTTTCTTCAAACGTATCATTTTTTGCAAAATGATTCACAGCTCTGTTCATAAACATTACTTCTTCCTTCTTATCTTCCGCAGGAAAAACAACATCTTTTGCAAAATTTTGACAGAATTTCAAATATTTTTTGGTGTAAAAATTCTCGTCAGCAAACGCATCAACACCTAAAAAATGATCTAACCAATATTTAGTATCGTATTTATTACTGTCAACCGATAAAATTTTATAACCTTCTTCCTTTTTTACATTAAAAATAATGCAGCCTTTATCCAACTTGTTTAATGAAACTCCTTGTTGAAATAAGACATCTAAATTACTTCCGTTTTCTTCAAACTGAAGAAAGTCGTTCTTAATCTCTGATTTAAAAATTCCAACGGCATCTACTTTTTCATTATCAATAACAACGTTTTCAAAATATCCAACATACACTTCACCACTTTTAATATGTGGATGTTGCGATTGTTCAAACAATAAAGAAGCTATCTTTTTTGAATTTTCATGAATAGAAGCTGGATCATTAAAAACAGCAGTTACAATTGCAAACAACTGATTAAATTCGATATCAACTTCATTCGTAAACTGAAAATAATTTTCTTCTTTTTCTCTAAAAGGTTTGAAAAAATATTCTTTAAGTAATGGTGTAATTTCATCCGTTAATTGATACGGTTCTGAAGAAAGAAACACATTTTCATTTCTACTTTTATTTCCAACTTTATGAATAGATAACGAATCTATTTGTGCACTGTATAAATTGATCATTATAGGGTATTTTATTTTCTGAGAATACTAGTTTCCAAAGACGAAATTATACGTCTTTTAGAATCTGTTGCTGATTGGCAAAAGTAATAGAAAAAAACTTAAAAAATACCTTGACGCTGCTCGTTTTATTCACAATAAAATAAGAAACACCTACACAAATGATTTTGAGCAGCATAAAAGAAAATGGTCTTTTATAAAACAAAAAAAGTCGGAAGATTTTTTCTTCCGACTGTAACTGAACCTAAGTTCATTTTTTTATTTATCGCCAGTACAACCGTGACATGAATTATTAGGACAAGACATTGTCTGATCTGGTCCACCTGTGCAACCTATTTCTGAGTTACATCCAGGGCCATCAATTACAGAGATAAGTGTGCCGATAGAAATTGTCGTAAAAGTTCCGCCACTAAGTGCATTCTTTTTAAAATTTGAAACTAAACTCTTGTTCAAATTCAACGATTTTAAATTTCTTTTTTTCATAATAATAAGGTTTTATAATAATGATTAATTAATAACTCAAACCTATAAGATTTCTGAACAAGAATAAAATAATGATAATCGTCATTTATAAATCACGACAAAAAAAGCCAATGAAACTGCATAACGCGGTCATTGGCTTGTTATTTTATAAGATTTTAAGGCAATTATTTTTTAGAATTACTTTGCAACGCTTATCCTATTTTAGGTAACTACGTTTGTTCAAACTAGTTCCAATTTTCGTCAAAATTTAAACTATCATAATCATTAATGTCTAAATCTTCATCATCATCTTTCAATCCGTATGGATCTTGTTCGGCTTCAAACTGTTTGTCTGGCGCGCTATCTGGTAAAATTCCGTGTGTAAACAATAAGTTTGGGTACAATTCTCCAACTACAGGTTCGGCAATTTCAGCAAGTTCTACCAAAAATGTCCACATGTTTAAAAAATCGTACACATAAATCAATCGTGTTTGATCTTCAGACAAAACACCATCTAATGTAGTTTCATTCATCAATCGAATAGAATTTTGTCCTTCGCTCATATCAAACTGAGAAATTTCTTCTCCTTGATTCCATTCATCATCACTCACATAAAAAGACGCCATTTCCATTCCGTCAAAACCAAATGCTTGTGTAATGGCATTGTGAAAGTCTTCAAAAGTTGCATCTTCCTGAATTTCAATATCTCGGAACACATCTTCTTTGGCATCTAATATAACTCTGAATCTATAAATCATGACCTTTTAAAAATTTGGATTGCAAATCTACAAACTTTCTACGTTGTTTACCGCTTTATTTGCTTCTAAGATAAGATAAAATTGAATTCCGAATAAAATGGTCGCAATTACAATATGTATAGTTTGTGTTCCAAATGGAAAATCAAAGTAATACATGGCAATTCCCGAAATGATTTCTAACACTAATAAAACCATAACCCAATATATCTTTTTGAAACCTAATTGTAATTTTCGGAATCTGTAAAATAAGGCTACATTCACCAAGAATACAACAACAGAAAACGTTCTGTGAACATAAAAATCGAGTTCTGGTTTGGCAAGCCATAACTCCTTACTTGTTTCTCCTAATGTGTGAATTTGCTCGTCTACAAACTGTCGAACTTGTGTTCCTAATACAACTTGAATCAATGTTAAAATAATAGAAACATAGAGTAATTGTGTGAAAATTTTGTCTTTTTTATGCGATTTAATTTTACTCGAAGTTACATGAATAATGTATAGCAACACGGCAACAATAACCAACGCCATCACCATATGAATCGTAATTTTAAAAGGTGCTAAGTTTGAATCTACAACTGTTTTTCCTAACCAAGCCTGAAATCCCATGCCTAAAACGGTAAAGAATGATAAAATTGGAATGCTTTTTCGTTCGTTCCAATACCAAAAAGAACCAATTAATAATACCAACGTAGCAAGTCCGGCTAATGCGCCAAACAAGCGATTGATATATTCCACCCACGTATGAAACGCGTTAAAAATAGCATAATCATGTTTTGTATATGGTTCCCAGTTTTCACTGATAAAAGTTGTTGTCGTTGTAAAATCTTCTTTGGCAACTTGCAATGCTTCGTCCACAATAATCACCATTCCGTCTTCATAAAAATGATTGGATTTCCACTCTAATTGTGATTCTTCTGTTGGAGGAATGTAATATCCAAAACATTTTGGCCAATCAGGACAACCCATTCCACTTCCAGTCATACGAACAACGGCACCAGCAATGATAACGAGATATACGAGTATGAGTGTGACTTTTGCAATGGTGTGAAAATGTTTTTTCATCAATCTGTATGTTTATTTCGGTTAGCTAAAAAGTTTAAGTTGCGTTATGTACTTTTAAACCTAATTCTTTTCCTTTGGCAAGCATAAATTTGTATGCTGCATTGTGTTCGTTTGGAATATCACCTTCCAAAATTGCTTCTTTTATGGCATGTTTGATGATTCCGATTTCGCGCGAAGGTTTTAAATTGAATGCTCTCATAATTTCTTCACCAGAAACTGGTGGCTGAAAATTACGTACTTGATCGCGTTCTTCAACTTCTACAATCTTTTCACGAACAATTTTAAAGTTGTTGCGATACTTTGCAAACTTCTTCGGATTTTTGGTTGTAATATCCGCTTCGCACAAGGTCATTAAATCTTCTACATGTTCGCCAGCATCAAATACCAAGCGACGCACTGCCGAATCTGTCACGCCATCCTGTGACAATACAATTGGTCGCGAACTCATCATCACCATTTTTTGAACGAACTTAACCTTTTCATTCAACGGCATTTTTAATCGTTTAAAAAGTTTGTGTACCATTTTTCCACCTACAAATTCATGTCCGTGAAATGTCCAACCAATCTTTTTGTGAAAACGTTTCGTTGGTGCTTTTCCAATATCGTGTAACAACGCCGCCCAACGCAACCAAACGTCATCTGTGTTTTCAGAAATATTATCAACAACTTCTAAAGTGTGATAAAAATTGTCTTTGTGTGTTTGCCCTTCCTTTTCGTCAATTCCTTTTAAGGCGACTAATTCGGGTAACATATGAGGTAAAAGTTTTGTTTTTTCTAACAATATAAAACCTGTAGAAGGTGTTGAACTCAATAAAATTTTATTCAACTCTACTACAATTCGTTCTTTCGAAATAATATCAATACGAGTTGCATTTCGTGTAATTGCTTCTAGCGAAACAGGATCAATTCTGAAATTTAATTGTGTAGCAAATCTGATGGCACGCATCATTCGTAACGGATCATCCGAATAGGTAATATCGGGATCGAGTGGTGTTACAATTCGCTTGTCTTTTAAATCTTGTAAACCGTTAAACGGATCGAGTAAATCCCCAAAATTGTTTTCATTTAAACTCAACGCCATTGCATTGATAGAAAAATCACGACGATTTTGATCATCTTGAAGCGTCCCGTTTTCTACTGCAGGATTGCGACTTCCACGTTCGTAACTTTCTTTTCGGGCGCCGACAAATTCAATTTCTATTTCTTTGGTTTTAATCATGGCAGTACCATAATTTTTAAACACTTGTACTTTTGGTTTATTGGGTAGGAGTGAAGCTGCTTTTTTCGCGAGCTCAATTCCGCTTCCAACGGCAACAATATCAATATCTTTTGCATCACCGCGTTTCAAAAGTAAATCGCGCACAAATCCACCAATTACATACGTTTCGAGCTGTAATTCGGTTGCGGCTTTTGAAATTGTAGAAAAAATATCGAGTTGTAATGCTTCTTTGTAATTCATCAATGTATTCTAAATGTGGTGCAAATTTACGAATGTTTTAGGTATTATAAATATTTAAAAACATCATAATTTAATATTTACAATTGTCATTTCGAATGATTTTCGAAAGAAAATTGTATCGAGAAATAATTAGAATATCTAAGCTGTTCTCGATACTTTTGACTCTTATCAAAAACTAGAACTGACGTTCATAGATATTAGCAACTAGCCAATCTACGCTCTAATTACTTTAATTTCTCCGTTTGATCGCAATTGTATAATTGTCGATGGTTTGGAGGCTTTTTTTTCGTTTTGCAAATTCACAACATAGTCTACACCTTTTAAAATAGCAGCGCTAATTTCTTTATAGCTTTTTGGTGTAGCTTGGCCACTAATATTTGCCGAAGTAGATACAATTGGACGTTTGAATTTCCGAATGAGTTTCTGGCAGAATTCATCATCTGGAATTCGGATTGCTAAGGTACGATCTGAAGCAACTAAATTTTTTGCAATACCAACAGGATTATCGTAAATAATAGTTGTAGGTTTATCTGAAGCTTCTAGTAATTCATAGGCAACTTTCGGAATGTTTTCAATATAACGTTCCAACATACGAATGTCACTCACCAAACAAATTAATGCCTTACTTTCTTCACGATTTTTCAACGTGTAAATTTTAGCCACAGCTTCCGCATTTGTTGCATCACAACCCAATCCCCAAACAGTATCTGTAGGATATAATATGGTGTTTCCCGATTGCAATTGATCAAAAGTTTTGTTGATTTCTTCAATCATAATTAAAATCGAATTTGCTGTTCTTGTTTTAATGATTCAGATACATGTGCGCCTCTCCAAACCAATCCTAGCATAAACCATTTTTTAGGTTTGATGAGAAAAATTACACAATAATAAATTCTGATGAACAGATATTTTAAGTACGAATAATTTTTTCGAATCACATACATGTGCGAAATCATTCCTTCTTTGCTAATTGCTTTAGAAACACCTGTACTCACACCTTGATAGTGTAAAATTTTTGCTTCCGGAACCAATACACTTGTAAAACCATGTTGTCTCATGCGGAAACAAATATCCATTTCTTCAAAGTAGAGAAAAATATTGGTGTCAAATCCGCCAACTTTTTCAAAAACGTCTCTTCTAAAAAACATAAACGCACCATTGACGAAGTTTACTGAAACAGGTTCAGTATATTCCTTTTTACGTTTTGGAAACTGTGTTGACCAATTTTTTTCTAAGAAACTTCTTCCGAATAGCAACTTTCTAATGCCTTTATCATGATCAAATGAAATCACGTGTTTACCATGTTCATCATAATTTTGCGCTGTTGTTACACCAACATTAGGATTGGCTTCCATATACGAATGTAAAATGGACAAACAATCGTTTTGCAACATGGCGTCATTATTCAAGAATAGAATGTATTTTCCGTTTGTAAATTGCGCGCCAAACATATTTCCGCCACCAAAACCTGTATTAATTACACTTCTGTGTAATGAAACATGTGCGTGTGTTGGGAAGTTTTCTTTAAGATGCGAATAATCTTCTAGCTTGGAATTATTATCAACGACAACAATTTCGTAGGACAAAGATGTGTCTGTAAATTTAATAACCAAATCCACACATTCAAGTGTGTACTTTGCGGTGTTATAGTTGATGATAACAATAGAAATATCCTTCATATGCGTAGTTGTTGTACAAAATTACACAATTTTATGTTGAATTTTATACTTTTGCGCAAACACAAACCACAATTATGGGACTTCGTTCAAAATTAAAAAAATACCTTTTACATAAAAGATTGCCAATGGAAACGTATGTTCCGGCAAAAAAGACCACTCCAGAAAAAATGATCCAAATGGTAACAGCTTGGGAAGGTTTGGAGTTGATTATTGAAGATATTTTAGATCGTTTTGAGATTGGACGCGATTCTTGCATCGAATTTGGTGTAGAATTTGGCTATTCGTCAGTGGTTTTTTCAAACTATTTTAAAGAAGTAAAAGGAATTGATATTTTTATCGGTGATGAGCATACAGATCATAAAGGTGATCATTACGATAAAACAAAAGCGTCGTTGGCTACATTCAAAAATATTGAATTGATCAAGTCAGATTACCGCGATTGGATTAAGGAAGATGACAAACAATACAACTTTTCACATGTAGATATTGTACACAATTATAAAGAAACGTACGAATGTGGTTTATGGGCGGCGCAACACAGTCAATGTACGGTGTTTCATGATACCGAAAGTTTTCCAGAAGTACGTAGAGCTGTCATTGATATCGCGAAAGCAACAGGAAAAAAAGTGTATAATTATCCGCATTGTAACGGATTGGGAATTATTGTTTAATTTCTATTGAATTCACAAAAAAAAATACTCATCATTGCGCCTTTTGCGTTCGGTTACACGGCACATATTCACAAGGCATTACAACAATATCAACATATTGATGCGGAAATTCTATATTTAGATCAACCTGCATTTGCATATAAAAATACGTTTCATAAAGCGCAGAATTTCTTTTCAAAAATTGTATTAGGAAAGAATTTGAAAAAGACATTTGTTACAGATCGAATCAAAGCTTCTCTAGAAAAATTAGGTAAGCAAGATGAAATTTTCATCATTCGTCCTGATGTGTTAAATGATAATTTGTTACACTTTATTAAAAGCTACACAACTAAGTTTATTGCTTATTATTACGATAGTACACGACGTTTTCCGCGAAAAGCAGACATCATTTCGATGTTTGATAAAGTATACAGTTACGATCGTTTGGATGTTGAGAAATACAATTTAGAATTACTGACAAATTATATTTTTGAAGAAAGTAATTATCAAGAATATAAATATCAGTTTTTCAATATTTCAACTAATGATTACCGTTTTCCATTGCTTGAAAATTTGGCAAGTTACTTGAAGCAACACAAGTGGAGTTATAACATTCAAGTATATAACGGAAGCGAAATGCCTGCCGAACATGTGGAAATTATCACAACGCAGAAATCGATTACAGAAGTTGCTGAGTTGATACAAAAGGCAAAAATCATAGTTGAAATTCAACGAACTGAGCAAGTTGGTTTGTCCTTCCGAATTTTTGAAGCGTTAGGACATCACAAAAAGCTCATCACAACCAACAAAGATATTGTCAACTACGACTTTTACCATCCACAAAATATTTTGGTTGTAGACGAACACAATATTGAAATTCCAGCAGATTTTGTCATGTCGCCGTATTTAGAAATTGACGAAAAAATTCTATCGAAATACAAAATTGAACATTGGATACAACCTATATTTGGAATTGAGAACTAGTTTACTGTCTTGTATACGTAATGATCACATTGCTTTGAAAAACCGCTACAGTGCCATCAGCGTTTAATATATTATTGTTGTTAAAAAAGTAGTCTTCGTAGTCAAGGTTAAATGTAATTGTTTGTTCATCCGCAGCAAGTGTGGCAGTAAATGCTAATTCTCCTGAATAACAAAAAGAGATCACATTGCCATCTTGTGTATAATTAGGAAAAATTCCATCTCCAATTAGGCAATCAACGGTTTGTGAAAGATTTCCATTTCCATCATCATCAACATCAAGAAAAAAGTTATTAAACATTGGATTGTTAGCTGTAAAATCATCTCTAAATTGTAATACAGCTGTTCCGCAGGTCGATTCAACCATTAAATCATTTGAGAAAATTCCATCTCCATTTCCGTCTATATCATTTTCGATGATAACGGTCGTTCGTAACCAAGTTGTTCCTAAAACGGCAGGCGGATTACTTGTGTCAATGACACATTCTAAGTCTTCTGTCTGTAGATTAGTAGAATTTATCTCAATAGTTTCTTCTTCCACAGTACAAGCAGTTAAGAGTCCTGCTAAAATTGTAAATAGTATTATCTTTTTCATAGCAATTGGTTTTAGTTAATATATATACAGTAGATGTGTATTCACTAAAAAGGTTGCGTCAAAGAAATTTTAAATAATTTATTAGTAGTGGGATGTTAGTATTAAGAATTGAGATTTTTTTTAAAAAAATTATGAGTTTTGAGTCGAAAATCAAAAACTGAATTTTGAGAAAATAGAGTATAGAAAATAGATTTATAATAGCGCTTTGGCGCGATCTAAAACAACAAACTTCTATATACTTCTTCATACTGTTTTGCAGTGACATTCCAATCGAAACTTGTAGCACGTTTTATGTAGGCTTGCGTGTAGATTTCTTTGTTTGTTTCAAACGTATGCATGCCTTTTTCGAAAACGTCTGCCATATATTTCGGATCGTAATGTTCCCAAAAAAACGCATGTTCGCCACCAATTTCTGGCAACGATGTATTGTGCGATAAAAAGACAGGTTTTCCAAAACGCATGGCTTCAATTGGTGGAATTCCAAAACCTTCACGTAAGGATGGAAATACAAAAGCTGTACAATTTTGCAAATAATATTGTTTGTCTACATCATCAATTTTTCCTGTAATGATCACACGATCTTGCAAGTTGTGTTTTTGAATCGTTTCTGAAAGTTTCCCATGTGTATATTCAGTATTGTTATTTCCCGAAAGGATTAAATTGAAATCGGGTAATAAGGCTAACATTTCCACTAACGTGTGAAAGTTTTTACGTGGCGTAAATTCACCAATACTAAATAAAAATGGTTTGTTAGAAATTTGCTTCGGTTTGTGATTTTTAGGAAGTGTCACTTCACGAATTGGGTTTCCGTTGTAAATTACATATTCAGGAACATTTGGCACATCAAAATGCTTGTGCGTGGATGCTTTAGCGAAGTTTGAAATATAGGTAATTGCACTACTGCGAGCTAACTTTTCACGAAAACGCACATTGCGTTCATGATTCATGTCACTTGATTCTTCTTCAATGAAATTCACATCATGAACCGTCAGTAAATATGGAATATCATGATACGGTTCTATCTTTATATTTTGATTCAACGAATGCCATAAATCGTACTTTTTACGAATACGAAGCATTGGATAGCGACGAAATGATTGATATTTCTTATAGTCAAAATAAGTTCCAAATTCGCCTTGTAACTTGCTGAGGTTTTTCGCGTGAAGCGTCATTCTAAAGTCATCAATATTTGCTTGATGCAATCCTTTTATCAAATGATAATTGAACTGACCAAACCCAAAATGTAGGTTTTTAATATTATGTGATTCTAAAAAAACGTTTTTCATAAAATTATTCAATTTTCCGATACATCGTCCACAATTGTAAATAGCGTTTAAATACTGAAAACGCATGTACATAACACAAAATAAATCCTTCTTTTCCGTCTAAAAAACCCAAACGTAAAACGTACTGATGTAAAAAACGATAAAAAGGTCTAAAGATGAAATGATAGGCATTTGGACGCACATTTTTTTTGTACAAAGCTTCTGCTTGCAAACGACTGTAATGACTTAATTTTTGATTGTAATTATCAAAACTTTTATACGTTTGATGCGCCACAGGATGTTGCAATATGCCAATATTTTCAGTGGTTTCAATGGTTTCGTGTACAGGTTTTCCGTTGTAACGACAATATTGTTTATGAAACAATCGAACGGAAATATCTGTTTGAAAACCACTATATTTCATGCGTTTTCCCATAAAATGAAAATCGCGTTTTACATGATATGCTTTCTCAGGATTTGTAGCATTTACCGTTGCAACAATTTCGTCAGCGAGTACTTTTGGAACTTCTTCGTCTAAATCAAAAAAAGTAATCCAATCATTGTTGGCTTGATCAATAGCAAAGTTTTTTTGAGATGAAAAATCATCAAATTTGCGTTGAATCAAAGTGACGTTGTGTTTTTTGGCAAGTGCAACTGTTTTATCAGTACTAAACGAATCTACAATGATAATTTCGTCTGCAAACGAGAGCTGTTCAATATATTTTTCAATATGATCTTCCTCATTAAACGTAATCGCTAAAGCACTAATTTTTGTGTTCATATATAAATGAAGCTACTTTTTTGCTGTGAAAAGTTATACAGTTGCGACAAAAGTAATAATTTTATGAAGATTAAGAGATTTAAGAATTAAATCATTGAAAGATTGTTATTTTTGAATCGTTTAATTATTTAACTTTTCAATTATACAAACATGCCAAGTTTACCTATTTTAATGTATCATGGAGTTTCTAAAAACACTTCTGATAGCAAAGGATTAACGATTTCAACTGAAAATTTAGAAGCGCAATTTCGGTATTTAAAAGACAACGGATATGTAAGTTTGCATTTTTCAGAATTACAAGCATTAAAAACGGATGCAGATTACCCTAAAAAAACAGTCATAATTACGTTTGATGACGTATATGTAAATCAACTCGAATTGGCATATCCGCTGTTACAAAAATATGGTTTAAAAGCAAGTTTTTTTGCGCCTTTTCAATATATTGGTGGTGTTGATGAATGGAATACTGGCAATGAAAAATTGATGTCAGTCGCACAATTGAAAAGTATGGACGAAGCTACAATTGAACTTGGTTTACATTCGTTTTCTCACAAAAAATATCCAGAATTATCTCCTGAAGAAATTAACGAAGATTTTGAAAAGTGTAAACAATTCATCATTTCCAATCGATTGAATGTGAGCAATGTTTTGGCGTATCCGTATGGAAAATATCCTCGAAAGAATCCTGAGCAAGATGCTTTTTTCAATCAATTAGTAAAACATCAGGTTGCGTATGGCTTGCGTATTGGAAACAGCGTAAATCGCTTTCCGTTTAAAGATAATTATCAAGTACAACGTATTGACATTAAAGGAGAAGATTCGTTATCGAAATTCAAATTTAAACTGCGTTATGGGAAGTCATTATTTTTTTAATTGCTATCTATTATTAGAGGCAAAAGAGTTCTTAGGGAAGAACTCTTTTGGTAGTAAATAAAAAGGGGTAATGCATTTTTTCAAATACATTATTCAAAACTACTAGTAAATTGTTTTCGAATTTAATTTTTTAGATAAATGAAAGGGGTTTCGTAGACGAATAGTAATAAAAAGTTCTTGAATATAACTTATCGTATTCCTTTTTGAAGCAAGATCAGTTTTACATATCTTGAAAAAACACCATATGCATTGATGCCAGCTACGGCTAAACCAGGAACGCCGTCCATAAAACCACGTTTCACAATATATTCATGGAAAAAACGGTATAATGGTTTAAAAGCTAAATGAAAATAGGTTGCTTTTTTACCTTTTTCAAGCATACGTTCCGCCTGAAACCACGCGTAACTATCTTTTTTACTTATGTAATGCAACAAACCTTTATAGGTGTAATGAAGTACTTTGTTCTTAAGTTTTCCAACTGTTCCATCAACAATCAATTTTTCATGTACATTTCCTTCAAAATGACACTTTTCACGTTTAACCAATCGTGTGACATCATTATTATGAAAATACAAAAAGCGATTCATATAAAAGTGTGGAAAATTCAATTTATACGCCGTGTGTTTTTCGGAATTCATAGCGGTACTAATCTCTTTTTGAAGCTGATATGTAATGCGCTCATCACCATCTAAAAACAATACCCAATCGCACGTTGCAAATTGTAATGCATGATTTTTTTGATTCGAAAAATTATCAAACTTTCTAGAAATTACCTTACAACCATGCGCTTCTGCAATCGCGACAGTTTCGTCTGTACTGAGCGAATCTATCACAATAATTTCATCTGCAAATTGCACCGAATACAAGGCATCTTTAAGATACAAAGCTTCGTTATACGTAGGAATGATGACTGATAATGTTGGCATGATAAATTTAAAGCACAAAAGTACATATAATTTTTTCATTAAAAACGTTATGGAAAGCCAATGAAAAAAATATGTGCATTAATGAAATATTTCTTGATGCAAAGCTAAATTTTGTATTCTTTTTTTGTTTCAAAATTTAGCTCTTGCAGAAGAAACTTACTAAAAAACTTTATCTTTACAGTCTGTATGACAACAATAGACACTTCCATAATTATAAGTACGTACAACTCACCTGAGTGGTTGGCAAAAGTTTTACACGGTTACAACAATCAAACCTATCGTTTGTTTGAAATCGTTATTGCCGATGATGGTTCCAAACAAGAAACCATTGATTTGATTAAAGAAATCAGCAAAGAAGTCTTTTATCCAATTGTACATGTTTGGCATGAAGACAACGGTTTTCAGAAGTCTCAAATTCTCAACAAAGCCATTGTAAAATGCAGTTCACCGTATATCATTATGTCGGATGGCGATTGTATTCCACGTGCCGATTTTGTAGAACATCATGTAAAACATCGTGAAGAAGGTTTTTTCCTTTCGGGAGGATACTTTATGCTACCAATGAATATTTCGGAGCTTATTACAAAAGAAGATATTTACGACGGCAATTGTTTTGATGTTAAATGGTTGAAGCAGAACGGCTTAAAAACTTCCTTTAAGAATAATAAATTGACATCTGCTGGATTGAAATCACGCTTTTTAAACGCAATTACACCTACAAACGCAAGCTGGAACGGACATAATGCTTCTGGCTGGAAAAAAGATATTGTAGGCATTAACGGATTCGACGAACGTATGCAATACGGTGGACAAGATCGTGAATTGGGCGAACGTTTATTCAACTACGGACTAAAAAGTAAACAAATCCGCTACAGTGCTGTTTGCATACATTTAGATCATCCAAGAGGTTACAAAAACCAAGAATCTATTGATAAAAACCTTGCCATCAGAAAAACAACCAAAGACGAAAACAAAAAGTGGACGGATTTTGGAATTGTGAAAGGTAGTAGTGAGATGTGAGTATTGAGTAATGAGATGTTAGAATTGAGATATCAATTAGATAAAAGAACCAAGAATATAGAACATAGACAATTTTTAGAAACTTCAAAATTATAATTTCTAACGTCAAACTAAACAATAAGTTGAACTTTATTCAACTTCTCATTCAATCTTTGTGAGATTCTAAATCAAGTTTGGAATGACAAAGAAATAGCTTTCACGTTTCTAGTTTACCTCAAAACCATCTTAATTCTAGTAGCGAAGCGGTCTAACATCTAACATCTATTTTTTATACGCTCCAATTTTCCAATACGTTTTTTCTTCTTCTGTTTTTACAATAGTGTAATCGAGTTGCTGTAGTTTTTCAAAATATTCCCAACAACCAATTCCTTCTCGATAAATAGAAACGATCAAAATTCCATCATCATTTAAATGATTCAACATTCTGTCTAAAACGTGTTGCTTTTCAGAATCATGTACATAATAAAAGGCTTCATTAAAAATAATGACATCAAATTTTTGACTTGGCGTAAACGTATGAATATCAGCAGTAATGAATTCTGTTTTTGGAAATTTACGCATTTTAGCTTTTTCAATAGAAACCTCAGAAAAATCCATTCCTAAGAAATAACTAAACATTTCATCATCTAAATATTCATTCAAAACACCTTCTCCAGCACCTAAATCAAGAATGCTAGGATTCACTTTACCATGCGAATTTATAAACTTAAGAATTGTGTAATATCGTTCTGCTTCAATAGGTTTGCGCAAATTGTCCCAACGACCATTGCGGTATTGTTTATTCCAACGTAGCTTTCTGCGCCAATTATGAAATTTATCTATAATATTCATGCTATTTCTTTATGTGTAAAGCTAAAAATTGTTCCAACTTTGGAATGATCATTTCTGGCGTTAATTTTTTATATAAATCGTGTGGATTCTCCTCAATTTTTTTGCGTTCTTCAAACGTAAATGTATCAAATAAATCGGGTTTTTCTTCTAATAAATGTATAGATTCATGTTGTTTTCCATCTTCAAAACTTGCCCAATGATCTTTGTTCACATACGGTGAAAATATCGTAAACGTTGGCTTGTTGAGCGCTTTTGCAATATGAACAATGCCACCTTCATTCGCAACCATTACATCACATGCATACATAAGCCGTACAAATCCGCGAATACTATCTTCATAAATATCTAAAATGATACTTTCCTTGTTGGTACACATTTTATAAATTTTATCAGCTTCTGCCTGTTGATGCGGCGCATAATTAAACAAAATATGAACCTTATAATTTGACGTGATATAATCTACAATTTGAGCTATATATTCATACGGCATCGATTTTTGTGGCGTACTTCCTAAAATTCCCAACATTACTACAGGATGTTTGTAAGCGTCCAGTTTCGGATACACTTTTTCTTCTTCTTGTAACGTAATTTTTGGCTCATAATCAGGATTTTCTAACGGGAAAACAGAAGTAATTAAATTGATTCTATCTTCAATCGCTTTTCCACAAACTTGTGTTTTTTCATCTAATAAATTAATCGGATGTGAGTAAAAGGAAAGCGGTAATTTTTTATGTTTTCGTTTATTACCTATGCGATATGCCGCTTTAGAAAAATAACAAATTAAACGACTTTGTAATTTAGAATACGGATCAAAAATAATGTCATATTGTTCTTTTCGTACTTTACGAATCATTTTGATCAAATTTGGAATCTTTTTCAATTCCTTTTCACTAATTGGAATAATTGTATCAATATTTGGATTGTGTTGAATAACGCCTATCGTAAAGTCGTATGCCATAAAATCTACGCGACTTTCAGGATAGAGTTTTTTAATATTATTAGCAATTACAGAACTAATCAAAACATCTCCGATTCGTTTATTCTGTATAATTAATATTTTTTTCATGCAATCTTGTTATAAATACAGGCTCTTGTTGCAAAGTATTATTTTTTCGGGGTTTATTAAAATTTCAATTCATCTATTTGATTTTTTGTCTTCAAAAATTAAAAAAATATGTTATTTACGGTCATTTCACATATCTTTGAAAAATAATCACCATTTATGCAAATTGTACACATTCACCCTAGTTATGAAGCTAAAAGAGACGAATTACTTACTTTTATTGCGGCTTTTGATACCAAAGGTGAGTATGTGACGAAAGGTGAACGAAACGTGATTAAATCATTTGATTTAACTGGTGAAACCGTTAATATTAAATCGTTTCGTGTGCCGAAAGCTTTGAATGGATTTGTGTATAAATTTATACGACCTTCCAAAGCAAAACGTTCGTATGAATATGCAGAACGATTGACTGTAAATGCTATCAGAACGCCTGCGCCAATTGCGTATGTTGAAAATCATTCTATTTTAGGTTTAAAAGAAAGTTACTACATTAGTAAACACATTGAGTACGATTTTGATTTTCGTGCGTTAATTCATGATCCGTTATTTGAAGATCGAAGAATTATTTTAGAACAGTTTGCTGAATTTTGCTTTCAACTACATGAAAATAATGTCAATTTCTTAGATCATTCTCCAGGAAATACACTTATTGTAAAACGTGACAATCATTATGATTTTTATTTAATCGATTTAAATCGAATGCGTTTTGAATCGTTAAACCTTGATCAACGCATGGAAAACCTAAAACGATTGTGGTTATCCAAACAAATGATTCATATCATTAGCAAACGTTACGCTGAATTGGCAAATAAAGAATTACATGAAGTCCAAGATTTACTGTTAAAACACAGCACGGCATTCAAGCGAAAAATAAATCGTAAAAAGTATTTTAAGAAAAAGTATCTTAAGAAGTAGTTGGCTTTTTGATCGCTTCGCTTGGTTTTTAGCCACCGATTCGTCACTTCGCGTGAAATTTTAGAATAAAATTTTGTATCGAGAAGTATTCAAAAACGAAAAAAGCGGACTTCAAGTAATATCTCAGTCCGCAATTATGTCATTCCTGTAAAGACAGGAATCTATTTTATCTCTCTTAATACAACACTCCAAGAAGTTTAGATTAAACCGCTACATCATGTTCGCGCAAAGCGTCATTTAAGGATGTCTTTTTGTTGGTACTTTCTTTACGTTTTCCAATAATCAACGCACATGGAACTTGATATTCGCCCGCTGGAAATTTTTTCGTGTAACTTCCAGGGATCACAACTGATCGTGCAGGAACTCTTCCTTTCATTTCAATTGGTTCATCGCCTGTAATATCGATAATTTTTGTGGACGCAGTTAATACTACATTAGCGCCTAAAACAGCTTCAGTTTCTACTCTAACACCTTCAACCACAATACATCTCGATCCTATAAACGCGTTATCTTCAATAATAACTGGAGCCGCTTGTAATGGTTCCAACACGCCACCAATTCCAACACCGCCAGATAAATGTACATTTTTACCTATTTGCGCACAACTTCCAACAGTTGCCCACGTATCAACCATGGTGCCTTCTTCAACATATGCACCAATATTTACATAACTAGGCATCATAATCACACCTTTAGAAATGTACGCACCATGACGTGCAATTGCATGTGGCACTACACGAATTCCTTTTTCGGCATAACCGCGTTTTAACGGAATTTTATCATGAAATTCAAAAATACCAGCTTCCAACGTTTCCATTTTCTGAATTGGAAAGTATAAAACTACCGCTTTTTTAACCCATTCATTCACTTGCCAACCGTCTGTAGTTGGTTCGGCAACACGCAATTCTCCAACATCTAACAAATCAATTACTTTTCTAATAACAGCTTGTGTATCTTCATTTTTTAACAATTCTCGGTTTTCCCAAGCATTCTCAATAGTTTCTCGTAATGCAATCATGTTTTTATATTTTCTAAAATCGTATTCTACTAATTTTTTGGGTGTGCCCAGTTTTTACAAATGTTATGCTTTGTAAAAACTCGTCAGGCTATTCGCTATATCTTTTTAAAAAAAGCAGTCATTGCGAGAATTTTTAGATAATTCAAGGCAATCTGTTACAACATACAAACAGATTACTTCGTCGTTTCTCCTCGTAATGACGTTTCAAAGTTTTAAAAAGGATGCCGCTACTATCCTTCACACAAATTCTACGTCAATTGACAAGCACAAATATAAAATCTTCTAATGGATTTTTTACTAAAATTTACAGATCTAACAGAATTTTATAAATAAAACAAAAAACTATGTTTTATAACTATTTTAATGATAAGATGAATACTTGATTAAGGTTGTAAGTATTTGTTTTTAAGTTTATTAAGTAATCTGTAGTGTTGATTAAAAATGAAGAACAGATTTATAAATACAAAGAAGCATAAATTGTAAAACCGGATAAGGTTGCATACTATTGATCAATATTAAATTACAAAAACTTACTATTATGAAAAAAAGAGGTATCAAAAATTTAAACTTAAACAAAAGATCAATTTCGAACTTGAGCAACAAACAAGCTGGAAAAATTAAAGGCGGAACAATAACAACGGCAACAATCGTTTCTTGTTGGTCATGTCTTTCTTGTCCGACAATTGATTGTACAGAAGGAGAAATTTGCTCTTCTTTAAAGTGTTTAAAAGAAGTTCTGGAAGATGTACAATAATCTTAAACAGAATACTATACAAAAAGGGTACGTATATGCGATTCCTTTTTTTTAATCAAAAAAATAGAGTTAAAATATTGATTTACAATATTTTATATTTTAAAAGTAAACTCTAGATTTATAAAAACCGAGAATCATTCATTGGAAGATTAATAGGTATCATATATCTTGAAATACGTTTAACAACAAAAACTTAGTATCATGAAAAAAAGAAACATCAAAAACTTAAACTTAAACAAAAGATCAATTTCTAATTTAAGTAACAAGCAAGCAAAAGGAATTAAAGGTGGAACAGCTACAACATTTACGGCAATTTCATGTTGGTCATGTTTATCTTGTCCAACAATTGACTGTACGGATACATGTACAGATGGAGCTGTGTGTTCTTCATTAAAATGTATTAAAGACGTTTTGGAAGACGTGCAATAGTCATTCACATTCACATATGAAATTGAAAAAAGGTGAGTAAACATGCTTGCCTTTTTTTATGTCAACAAATGAAGTTTTAGTACGTTGCGAAAATTAGGAAGGGAAAGCAAAAAAGCGAACCGAAGTTCGCTTAGACTATTAGTTTGTAGTGAAGCTACAAAAAGATGCAAAAGTTTCGCAAATTCTTCCACCTCCATCAGTAAACCATTCATGCTCATCTGGCTGTGGTCCAGCATCATTAGAAGGCGTTCCAGGTAATGCACCTCCAAAAAGCGAAATAGAAACTTTGTTAAGCTTCAACGAATTTAAATTCTTTTTTTTCATGATATAAAATTTTATGATTTATACACTACTGTTAATGAAAGACAAGAATGTTACCCGAAAAAAAGAGAATATTTTCAAAATAGTTACTATTTCTGGCTTTTTGGATATTTTCTTCCGTTCAAAAATTTACCAATAGACGTATTCCGAACGAAAAAATGATACGTTACAAAACAAACAATTGTTGTTCCTAGTACGACCAATAAAAATTTTAAAATTGCGCCAATTGGCAGTTTCCATACCAGAATTGGAAATAATGCTGTTAGTGGTAAATGAATTAAATATACCCAATAGGAAGCATCTGAAATGTAACGCATTCGTTTTGAATAATGACTTCCATAACGAATAAAAAGTCCTGTAATTCCAAAAATAAGTAACCAAACAATAAGTGCGCTAAACGCAATTAATAGAGAAGAATTGCTAGTTGGTGTTAACTCAAGGTTTGAAAATTGAATTATAAACCCTTGAAGTATAACCAATAAAAACCCTAAAATAGTACAAAGCCAATCGTACTGCATAAGTGTTTGTAAGTGTTGTTTCGATTTGTATAAAATCCAACCTGTTAGATAGAAAAACACAAAATAAACAAAAGTGTTTGTATCAAGAATCAGAGAAGTTGAAGAAGCAACCATTGGTGTTTTTAGAATAGAAAGAACTATAAATGTAATTCCTGAAAAAAATAGAATTCTAACAACTGGTTTTTGAAAAATCCAGTTGAACAACATATTAATTTTGGAAGTTACTTTTGGAAATTTTTTCAATATAAGTGCAACAAGTACTGAAAACCCTGTGATATAAATTAAATAATATAAAAACCACAAATGTGAAGTGCTTTTTGGAATGTAAAAGTAAAATTCAGAAAATGGTTCTAAAGCATCAGCTAACGGATTTGGAAATTTACGTAATATAGCACCAGAATACGTAAAAGAAAACGAAAGAATAGGCGCAAGCACACATAAAAACACACCAAATGGAAATACAATTCTGGAAATTCTATTTCGAATCATTTTTAGAGGTTGTCGCTCATAAAACAGCATTGCTCCAAAAAAACCTGCGATTAAAAAGAAGATTGGCATTCGAAATGAATGAATTAATAATACTAAAAAATCAGTTGCAATATGTGTAGATTCAGGATCTTTTAAATTCCAAATATCACCATGATTTGTAACATTATATGTTAATGCGGAATGCAATACCAATCCAAGCATCATCATAATTGCGCGTAAAGAATCTAGGGAATGTATGCGTGTTGTTTTTTCCAATGAATTTAGCTTGAAATTTAAATTTTGTGTCAAGTTCTTATTTTTTCTTTACAATGAATAGTTTTAAGTAAAATTAATAGGAATATATAATTTCAATCTAAAAATAAATAACACAAACAACGTAAATCTCTATCATTACAGTAATAATTCCGCAAATTTTATTCACATTGAAATATAAATCTTATTTTTGCCAAAATTTTGTATGGCTCGCATTCTAGCAATTGATTATGGAAAGAAACGAACAGGTATTGCCGTTACGGACGAAATGCAATTAATTGCGTCTGGATTAACGACAGTTCGTACGCACGATTTAATCAATTTTTTGAAAGAATATGTTGCCAAAGAAAATGTAGAATTGTTTTTAGTTGGAGAACCAAAACAAATGAACTACGAACCTTCAGAAAGTGAAGTGTTAATTAAGGAGTTTATTCGGTTGTTAACGAAAGCAATTCCAACAATTCCAATAAAACGTGTAGACGAGCGTTTTACCTCAAAAATGGCGTTTCAAACCATGATTGATGGCGGATTGAAAAAGAAACAACGTCAAAATAAAAGTTTAATAGATGAAATAAGTGCAACTATCATTTTGCAATCTTATCTATACAAATAATACGAATATGATATTACCAATTGTCGCTTTTGGCGATCCAGTTTTACGAAAAGTAGCAGAAGATATTACACCTGAATATCCAAAATTAGATACGCTACTTGAAAATATGTTTGAAACTATGTACAATGCCTATGGCGTTGGTTTGGCGGCTCCACAAATAGGATTGCCAATTCGTTTGTTTATGGTAGATGCTACTGGATTTGCTGAAGATGAAGAACTTGACGAAGCACAAAGAAAACAACTTCAAGGTATGAAAAAAGTGTTTATCAATGCCAAAATTGTTGAACGCGACGGTGAACCTTGGGTTTTTAATGAAGGTTGTTTAAGTATTCCAGATATTCGAGAAGATGTATTTCGTCCAGAAAGTATTAAGATTGAATACATGGATGAAAACTTTGAAAAACAAGTAGAAGAATATGACGGGTTAGCGGCTAGAGTTATTCAACATGAGTACGATCATATTGAAGGAATTTTGTTTACAGACAAACTATCTCCACTAAAACGTCGTTTATTAAAAGGAAGATTGGCAAACATTTCACGCGGACGCATCAAAGTAGATTACAAAATGCGTTTTCCAGATGCCAAAAAAATACGATAATTAGAAAAAATAAAATAACGTTAAAAAAAGTGATGCAATATGTACAATATGTATATTTGCTATCCTAAAGTTATAAAAAATACACTATGAGTTTAGAAAAAATATTAGCGATCTCTGGGAAACCAGGACTTTATGAATTAAAGACACAAACCCGTAATGGTTTTGTTGCAGAATCTTTATCTGATGGAAAGAAAATTTCAGTAAGCTTACGTCACAATGTAAGTTTATTATCTGAAATTGCAATCTATACAAACACAGAAGAAATTCCGTTAGCAGAAGTACTAGAAAAGGTAAAAGCAAAAGAAAATGGTGCGGCAACGTCTGTAAACCATAAAGAATCGAAAGCGGTATTAGCAGATTACTTTGAAGAAGTATTACCTGATTACGATCAAGATAGAGTATATCCAAGTGATATTAAAAAAGTAATTCAGTGGTATAATTTATTACATTCAAAAGGAATGACCGATTTTACTGCGGAAGCTTCTAACGAAGAAGAATAGTATCAAAATAACAAGTTTAGTCATAAAAAAATCCAGCAATTTGCTGGATTTTTTAGTTCTATGAGGTAGTGTGTATTTTTACTACTTAATGATAGAGTTAGCGGCAGCTTTAATAGCATCAACATACTTTTTATCAGCACCTTCTTCTGCCATTCCGATAAACATAATACATGTGTTTTCGTCATATTTTACGCAGTAAATAGTATTGTTTAATGTAACGCCTTCCGCTTCACTTGTTCCTTCCATAAACAAAACGTTTACACCGTTAACTTTCTTTTCACCTTTTTTGGTAACCTTGAATTTGTCATTCATTTCGGTATCCATCTTCTTTTTTGAAGCTTCATACGTTTCAGGAACCATCATTGCCATAATTACAGCTTTCGGACTTTCAGAAACATAGGTGTTTGCTGTTACACCCATAAAAAGCTCTGTATCAACGGTCATCTCTACTTTCTTAGACATTAACTCCATTGCTCTCGCTTGCTTTTGTTCGTCTGTTTCTTGTGCTTGCACGTTAAATCCTATGCATAGAAAACAAAGTGCGATCAATAATTTTTTCATCGTTATTAAAGTTTTTTATAATATTTCAAAAATACGGAATTCTATGATAGCATTATCAAAAATCCGCGTTATCTATTCTCTATAGGCATAAAGCGTGCCATGTTTTTTTAGTAGTTTATGAGTTCTGAATTATGAATTATGAATTCTCAAACTAACAAAACACGAATTAACAAACTCCGTTTTCAAACACCCAACAATCTAGCTATCCAACAATCGTCTATGATAATTAATTTGTCCAACATGATAACTCAAATGCCAAAACAAATGCAGTAACATATATTCTGTGGTAACCGTTTCTCCGTTTTTTTCAATAGGATAGTTTTCTTGTAATTTTCCTTCCGGGAGATTTGTCAATGTTGTAATCACCATTTGTTTTGCTACGTCAATTTCTTGAAGTAAGATTGCTTTTGAAACATCTGTTGTGGAAAATTCAGCGTCTCGTTGCCGTACATAATCTGTGTTTCCTAAATGTTTTCCAATAAAATGATGCAGATTTCCAACAAGATGTAAACATAAACTTCCACTAGAATTAGAAATATTCATAGCCAGTTTCCAAAGAGAAACTTCGTGTTCATACAGTTCAATTTCTGAAGCAAATCGGTCTAATTCTCTTGTATATAATTGTAATAAAGAAGATTTCATGAGTTGTGTTAAATAGAATTATCAGTCAATTTAAAATGTAATTAAAATTACTTGTTTTTCGCTTTTACCAAGCGTATAAATACATATATAAAAAATATACAAAAAAGTAAATCGTTTACTCCGTAAATGGCGTAAAATATTCCTGCCATTGCGCTTTCTTCATACACTTCCGAAACACTCGAAGTTGTAATCCATTGAATCCAGTTATATCCGTAAATTAATTTTTCAATCGCAAAAACTAAAACGAGCCATCTCACTTTATCATATACTTTTTCAACTGAAATGTACGCCAATCCCCAAATTACAATCATTAATAATCCAAAATTTGACATTACATCTGGATCATATTTAGAAATGACTGGATTGGTAAAATAATTTGAAAAAATCAAAACACTCATATTCATGAGTCCTGCCAAGATGAATCCTCTAGAAATAAACTTGTGTGAAATAGTCATATGATAATTTTTTATGTGAAATAATACGCTTTGCGCGATCAAACTTAAATTCAATCTAAGGTAGCAAATAGATACTGAATCAACAGAAAATGTAAATAGTATTTACGTTCCACAATGAAAATAGGGGAGATTGCGACTGAAATTAGTAGTTTTGTCAATCTTGATACAAAACACCTATGAATTCCAGAAAAACACAACTAGAAGCCTTTGATCGTTTACTCACTATCATGGACGAATTGCGCGAGCAGTG
Organism: Kordia sp.; assembly: GCF_965283645.1. Lineage (GTDB taxonomy): Bacteria > Bacteroidota > Bacteroidia > Flavobacteriales > Flavobacteriaceae > Kordia. The sequence goes on from NZ_CBDIPG010000001.1 coordinate 4,983,054, forward strand.
TCCGTGGGACAGAAAACAAACACTGCAAAGTTTACGTCATTTAACAATTGAAGAAACCTATGAATTGGGTGATGCAATTTTGGAAAACGATTTGGATGAAGTCAAAAAAGAATTGGGCGATTTATTATTGCATATCGTATTTTACGCCAAAATAGGAAGTGAAACCAACGATTTTGATATGGCAGATGTTGCCAATGGAATTTGTGAAAAACTCATCAATCGTCATCCGCATATTTATGGTGATGTTGAGGTACATGATGAAGAAGATGTAAAACGAAACTGGGAAAACTTAAAATTAAAAGAAGGGAAAAAATCTGTGTTAGAAGGTGTTCCGAAAAGTTTGCCAGCGTTGGTAAAGGCAAATCGTATTCAAGATAAAGTTGCTGGTGTAGGTTTTGATTGGGAAGAACCACAACAAGTTTGGGAGAAATTACAAGAAGAATTAGAAGAGTTTCAGGTAGAAGTTGCAAAAGACGACAAAGAAGCGATGGAATCCGAATTTGGTGATGTATTATTTTCTATGATAAATTATGCACGTTTCCTCAAAATAAATCCTGAAAATGCTTTAGAACGTACCAACAAGAAGTTTATCAAACGTTTTCAATATTTGGAGCAAAAAGCTGCTGGACTTAACAAACCATTGGTGGATATGACACTTGCCGAAATGGACGTTTTTTGGGAAGAAGCGAAGAAGTTATAGATTTTCACTTCACTCATAGAATTTTAGAAACGCTTCGCTGTTAGCTATATTTCTATTTTCTTTATTCTCAGTTTGTAATTAAATAATAATTCAACATCCAAAACAACGAATCAACAAATTAACAAACACTCAAAAACAAAAAAGCCACTTAGTTTCCTAAATGGCTTTCATATATTATATGACACTTTTGAAATTTCTGAATACTAAAATCTCAATACTCATTTCTAGTTTTACAACGAACGCAATTGCTGTAATTTCGCTTTCCAAGTATCCAATGCTCTTTTGTGCTTTTCAATATCTTGGTGTACTTTTTTCAACATTGGACTGTTTGACGATGAGTTAGAGAAAAACTGTAAATTATTTTCTAACTGACGAATTTCAGCCTTAATATCATCAACTTTTCTGCGAATGAAAATTCGTTCCGAATTGATTTTATCCGCATCCAAATTATCCAAGCGGTTGCTGTATTTAATCAACTCCGATTCTTGCTTGTCAATATTCAATTTCTTGAACAATCCGTCAATTACTTTGTTGAACTTGTTATCGATATTTTTCTTGTTATAAGGAACTCTACCGATCGTTTTCCATTCGGCAATTTTTTCCTTAATCGTTTCAATATCTTGTTTTGTATCACCTGATAATTCAAATGCTTCCGTAGCTTCCAAAAAGGCTTCTTTTTTCTCTAAAGCTTCTAATTCGCCTTCGTTAGCTTTGTTTTTCTGTGCATGTAGTTTGTCAAAATAACTATTACAAGCATTCTTAAATTGTTTCCAAATCTTATCAGAAATTTTCTTTGGCACATGACCAATTTTCTTCCAATCAGCTTGTACTTTCTTCATTTTTGGAGTTGTGTTTGCCCAATCGTCACTATCTTTTAACGATTCAGCCAACTCAATTAATGCTAGTTTTTTTGCTAAATTATCTTGTTGTTCTTTCTTTAACGATTTGTAAAATGTGTTTTTATTTGCGTTAAATTCACGAACAGCTTGCTTAAACTTTGCCCACGTAGCTTCATTCACTTTTAGTGGCACTTTTCCAGCATTGAAAAACGCTTCACGCAACTTTTCAATCTCTTTAATTTTATTTTGCCATTGATTATGAACATTGTAAGTTCCTGCAGAAATTTCTTTTATTTTTTCAATAATTTCTTCTTTTACGACCAAATTTTGCTCGTAAACCTTATCTATATTTTTGAAATATTCCTGACGTCTGTCATGAATAAGTTTTGTAGCGGCACTAAATTGATTCCAAATGTCTTCACGTAATTCTTTTGCAACCGGACCAATATCTTCTTTCCAGATTCGGTGTAAATTTTGCAACTCACGAAACGCATGAATGACATCATCTTCTTGTGCCAATTCTTCCGCACGGGCTACAATTTTTTGCTTTTCAGCATAATTATGTTTGAAATCTAAATCGCGTAAATCTCTATTTAAATGCAAAAAGTCATAAAAACGTTCTACATGATGGTGATACGTACGCCAAACATTGTTGTATTGCGTTTTCGGAATTGAACCTGCACTACGCCATTCTTCCTGAATTTGCTTAAAGTGTTTGTAGGTTGTATTGATGTTTTCTTCAACATTTAACAAACCTTTGAGTTCTTCAATTAAGGACAAACGCTTTTCTAAGTTGGCATTTAAATCTCTTTCTAAACTCTTATAATAATCCGAACGTTTTGTACGATATGCATTGTACGCAACATTAAACTTTCCTTTTATTGGAAGTGAAAAATTGAAGTCAATACTATTTCCGCCTTCTGCTATAAATTCTTCTTTACGTTGCTCTAAAACTTCACTAAATTTTAAATTGAATTCAGTTTTAATACCGTCAACGTGATCTTTAATAGCTTGCACTTTTTCGTTCTGAACTAGTTTTTCTAATTCAGTTACAAGTGCTTCCATCGTCATTGTATGATAATCTAACACAGGAATTTCATGACGTTCATTCGAACTTTCATCTTCCGCATCTTCCGCAACATTTTCATGCACTTCGTTTACAGCTTCTTGATGTTCTGACATCGTCTGCTCTGAGTCATCTACAACTTCTTCAACATTTTCATCTGTTTCCAACACAGTTTCTTCTACAGTAGCTTCAACTTCAACAGCTTCTGTAGTATCTTCTTCAATTTCTTCTGAAGCAGTTTCTTCAACAGTGTTTGCAGTTTCTTCTACAACTTCTTCCGTAGCGTTCACTTCTGTTTCGGCTTCAGCTTCAATTTTAGTTTCAACTTCTTTCGCTGGAGTTGGTTGTGATTCTAAATTTCCTGCTGCATCTTGCAGTTCATCATTTTTGTCTTCTAACATCATAAAAATGTTTGGGTTCGTTCTTTTTCTAGCTTTAAAGTCCGAATATACTAACAAGAAATAAAAGAACAAAGTTTTACAGATGAGAAACTGTATTAAATAGACTAAAAAAGAGGTGTTTTTTTAAGAATTCCAGATTTTCCAAGCTTTTTCTGCTTGAAACTCTAACATTTTATAGCCATTTGCAATTTGTGCACCTTGCAATCGACCGAGTTTTAAAAAGGTAGTTTCTGACGGATTGTAGATTAAATCGAACAATAAAAAATCTTTAGACACATATTTATAGGGAATATCTGGACATTCTTCAATTTTCGGAAATGTTCCTAAAGGTGTGCAATTCACGATAATTGGATGCGATTTCATGAGCTTTTCGCTCAAATCTTGATACGAAATTGTGTGCTCATTTTTGGGTTTTCTGGAAACGAATTTATAATCAATATCCAATTCTTCAAAAGTGAAAGCAATGGCTTTTGATGCGCCACCAGTTCCAAGAATTAGTGCTTTTTTGTGATGTTTTTTTAGATAGGGTTTAATTGCTTTTTTAAAACCATAAAAATCTGTATTGTAGCCTTTTAAAGTTCCGTCTTTTTTGATTTTAATCGTGTTAACAGCGCCTATTTTTTTTGCTTTTCTGTGTAAATCGTCTAAGAAAGGAATCACGGCTTCTTTGTAGGGAATCGTTACGTTTATACCTTTTAAATTTGGATATTTTTTGATGATGTCCGGAAAGTCTTCAATCGAAGGAATATCAAAGTTTGTATAGTGATGATCTTGAAGCTTTAAAGCTTTAAATTTATCTTTAAAATAACCTCTAGAAAACGAATATGCAATGTGTTTTCCGAGCAATCCGAAAAGTGAATTATAGGTTTCGAGTTCTTTTTCCATACCAATCTAAAGCTAATACTATTGAAATTCCAATCAGAATAAAGAAAATAGCTGTCCACGTTTCGCTGTTGGCAAAATCAGGAATTAAACGTCTATAATTCTGAATGATTTGTTTGTTATTTGAATCGAGTAAAAATATGCCAGCTTCATCTGTTTTATAAATGGTTTCTTTCCAAGGCCAAACAACGCCAAGTGAACCTGAAATAAATCCGATAATGATTGCAGTTGTACTATTTTTATAGTGTTTTAAAACATAGTTTAGTAGGTGGGAAAGTGTGACCAATCCGACAGTGGAACCTGCTGTAAATACGGCTAAAATTTTTAAATCACGAATGCGTTCAGGGTTGCTCGCAAAAGTGAAATCGCCTCGTAGCATATCTGCAATTGTATCATACAAAGCATTTACAGAATCAACCAAAAGCAACACGTAATTTCCAAGAAGAATTAAAATAAACGAACCTGAAAGTCCGGGTAATGTCATGCCTGAAACACTTATAATTCCACAAAGAAAAACAAAAGCTAAATGATCATTTTCTTTGGCAGGATTCATCAAGCTAATCGCGATTCCAATTGCAATTCCAATCAATAAACTCAGTATTGTAGCACGATTCCAGTGTTTGAAATCTTTTCCAATGTAATAAATAGAGCCGAGAATCATTCCAAAAAAAGCCGCCCACACATAGAGTTCGAAATGCTGAATGAAATAATCGAGAATTTTGGAAACACTAAAATAACTAATTAGCATTCCTAGAATGAGTAATCCTAAAAATTTCCCGTTAATGTATTGATAGAAACTTCTAAAACGTCCGTTAAAAAGTAGTTTGAATGCTTTTCCGTTGATACGTTGTAACGAATAGATAAATTCTTCGTAAAAACCTGCAACAAATGCTACAACGCCACCAGAAACACCCGGAACTTTGTTTGCCGCGCCCATTGCTAACCCTTTAATCATAAGAAAGATTTTATCTTTTAGCGTTCGAGTGCTTTGCATGTGTTTTAGCGATTGAGCATTAGTTAGACTGTTTTTTGTTCGCGAATTTTTCCATTATAAAAATAGTCAGAAATCCGACAACCATCAACACAATTGCAAAAAGAAGTTGAGAATCTAAATTATTTGTAGTTTCAAATGTATTTGGTAAGATACTTTTTCCATATACATTTACGGTATCTCCGTGCGAATCTACACGTGTTCCCGTAATGATTTTCCAAGGCCATATTTTGTTTAATGAACCTAAGATGAATCCTGATAAAACTGCCAATGTTATGTTGTTGTAATTACTAAACAACCATTTTAATATTTTCGAAAATGATAACAATCCGACAATTGCTCCAACGGCAAAAATGGCAATTGTTTTGAAATCTTTATCGTTTATAGCGCCCAAAACAGTTTCATACGCACCTAAAAGTACCAAGATGAACGCTCCAGATATTCCTGGAAGAATCATTGCGCAAATTGCCAATGCGCCAGCTATGAATATAAACCATGACGAACTCATATTTTGATCGCCACTTGGTAATGTTGTAATGTAATAGGCTACTATCGCGCCAAGCGTAAAACCAAGAATCGTTTTCCAGTTCCACTCTTTTATTTGTTTTCCGATGAATAGAATACTTGCAATAACCAATCCGAAGAAAAACGCCCATAGTAATACAGGTTCATTGTTTAGTAATGATTTGATGAGTTTTGCTAAGGATAGAATACTGATTGCAATTCCAATAAGTAACGCGAACAAGAAGTTTCCGTTGAGTTGTTTCCATGCGGCTTTTATACCATCGTTTTTCAACGTTTTTAGCAAGTCTAAATTTACATTATTGATGGACGTAATGAGTTCTTCATATATTCCAGATATAAAGGCAATCGTTCCGCCAGAAACACCTGGAACTACATCTGCCGCGCCCATTGCGAGTCCTTTTAGCGTGATTATTACGTAATCGAATAGACTTCTATTCATGTGTTGTTGTGTATTGTGAGTTTTACTTCATTCAAAACTGTAGCAATAATTTAAGGTTATTTCTAAGAATGAATGTACACGCAAAAGTATGGAATTTTATGTGGACGATTTTTTAAATTGTGAAATAATATTTTTTACAGAAACACGCATAAATACATTTGGAAATAGTTCTTGAAATAGTAAATGTTTTTTGAAATTGTTTCGCAATGCATTTTTTAGATGAAATGTTCCTTTGTTTTGTTCGCCAAGAGTGAAATAAACACCTGCCAATCTGTATTCTATTCGTGCATGATCTGGATAAAATTCCAATGCTTGTAATAGAACATGAGTTGTGTTTTCGTATTCACCTAAAAGCTTTAATATATCTGCCCAAGCAATCCAAGTTGAAAGCTCATAATTACCAAGTTCAACCGTTTTTTGATACGCAATGTCTGCTTCTTCATAAAGTTGTAATGCTCTATGAATTTCCGCAGAACGTTTCCAGTATGAAACATTTTCTGTATCAATATTGATCGCTTTGTTGATGTAATACAACGCTTTTTGAAAGTTTTCTTGCTTTACATAAAAATCTGTAATGGCTGTCCAGCCTTTGTCTAGTAAAGGATCTTCATGAACCGTTTTGTAATAGAATTTTACTGCTAAATCATTTTTACCCAGTTTTTCGTAGCATTTTCCCATACGCAAATATGCAAACGAAGTCGGATCGTCCAATTCGAGTGTTATTTGATAGTTGTGAATTGCTTCTTTGTATTCGCCAAGTTTTTCGAGTACTTTTCCTTTTTCAAGATATGCACCAATGAAACGATCGTCTGCAATAATTGCAAAATCAAAAGCGGCTAACGCTTCTACGAACATTTTTTTGATGAAGTATTGTTTTCCCAATTGATGCCACGCAACTTCCGAATATGGATTTTTGTCGATGTATTCGTTTAAATAGTTGATTGCACCATCAATATCTTCCAGAAATTCAAAACAATAAATGGTATTGTATAAAGAAGAATAGTCGTCAATATCAATTTCAATACACTTCATAAAGTGTTTTTTGGCTTCTTTGAAATCGTCTATAAATAGATATTCCATACCAATTAACGAGTTTACATCTGCTAAATCAGTACTGTATTCTAATGACATTTTCAACAATTCAATAGCTTTGTAATGCTGATCTCTTTTAGAAAGAATATTTGCTTTTTGGATATAAACTTCTGCGTTTGTAGTTTCTAATATGTACAAAGCGTCCAGCAACTTTTCGGCTTCGTCAAGTTTATTTTCGAATACCATCAGTTCGATTTCCATGAGTTTTAAACTCACAGAACTCGGATGTTGTTCTAGTCCTATTTTGATGGCTTTTTTTGCCAAACCTACTTTTCCAGAATCAAGATAGTGATGAATGATATCTTCAAATTCAGCAGAATCGAAAAAGAAAACATTATTGGTTTTCAACATCGATTCAAATCTCGATAAAGCAAAGTTTTGATCTTCATTAGAGCTAAATAGCATAGGCAATACGCGTTTTTAGTTTTCTATTACATTAAATGTAGTCGAACATTCTGTTGTTTTGAAACGAATTTATTTTTGTTTTCAACAAAATAATCAACAATAATTATAGTTGTAAATTTGACAACTATTTGATTTTTAGCGGGTTGTTTTTTAGCGAGGTTGGCAGTGTTAGTATTTATAACGAATACGGGACTTATTTAGTCTTCAATTGTGTTTAAAACTTTCATAATTATAGCGCAACCTTGCCTTATTTCTGCTGATGAAATCGTTAATGGCGGCGTAATTCGAACCGCTTTTGGTTCAAAAAGGAGCCAAAATAGAATTAAACCTTCTTCTTGACAACCTAGTATTATACGATTTGCAATGGCTGAGTTTTTCATAATTAGCGAAAGCATTAAGCCTTTTCCGCGAATTTCGTCAATGTATTTGTGATGTAATAATGATCTAAATAGTTTTTCTTTTTCTAAGGTTTTCGGCATTAAATCACTTTCCGTAATTTCTCGTAATGTTGCCAAACAAGCTGCGGCAATTACAGGATGACCACCAAATGTTGTAATGTGTCCAAGTTTTGGTTGATCTTGTAAAGAATCCATTAGTTCTGCTGAAGCTGTAAATGCGCCAACAGGCATTCCGCCGCCCATTCCTTTTCCCATGACAACAATATCCGGAACACTATTATAGTTTTGAAAACCAAATAGTTTTCCTGTACGCCCAAATCCAGGTTGAATTTCATCTAGTATTAGTAATGCACCAACTTCTTCGCAACGTTGTTTTACTTTTTTTAAATAGTCGTTTTTAGGTTCGATAAATCCTGCGCCACCTTGAATCGTTTCTAAAATGACACCAGCCGTTTTTGTGGTAATTTTTGCTAAATCGGCTTCATTATTGAATTCAATAAAATTGATAGCTGGTAATAAAGGTCTGAAAGCACTTTTGCGTTCTTCAAAACCCATAATGCTCATTGCGCCTTGTGTATTTCCGTGATATGCGTGCTTTGCGGCAATTAATTCAGAACGACCAGTTACGCGTTTGGCAAGTTTCATAGCACCTTCAATGGCTTCTGTTCCTGAATTTGTGAGATATGTTTTTTCTAACGGATTTGGCAATTGCGAAGCTAATAGTTTTGTGAATTCTACAGCAGTTTTTTGCACATATTCACCATATACCATTACATGCAAATACTTGTCTAATTGTGCTTTTATTGCATTGACAACTCTTGGGTGTTTGTGGCCTAAACTACACGCAGAAACGCCTGCAACAAAATCTAAATAGGCTTTGTTGTTGGTATCGTAAATATAACTTCCGTCTGCATGTGATATTTCCATGGCTAACGGATGCGGCGTTGTTTGTGCTTGGTATGTGAAAAAATCTTCTTTCATGTAAAAATCTCCTTCAAAAAATATGTGTGCAAAGATACGAAGTTATATGCTTAGAAATTGAAAAATTAAATGATTGAAAGGTTGAATGTTTACGGTTTTGGAAAGTGAATTGGAACGACTAATTTTTTGGTTTCTTTAAAACGCTAAAAACAATCTTTTTATAATTTGAAAAGAAATTAGTAAAAAATAATAATTCTGTAAGAGAATCTTAAAATTCTGTAAAACACGATAATGAGTTTTGTTGCATCTTTGTAATGTAATAAAAAATAAAAAATTACATAATAATAATAATAAGTTAAGAAATATAAAGTTTTGGTTGGTTGGTTACAAAAGAGGATAACATCTACAAAGGTTATCCTCTTTTTTTATACGATTAGTTTTGATTCAGAAGATTCATGAATTCAATGTTTTAAGTTTTTGGAAAGTTAACTTTTGATATTGAATGCCCAATTTTAAATAAAAAGTTGTTTATGTATGATTTAGATTTCAGTACAGCTCATATAAAATCTAAATTTACTGCTCTTTTACTGTAGCTTTCGATTTCGGTTGTGCAACCAATTTTTTCTTTTTCTCGAAGACTTTTTTCTTTTTTGGAGGAATTGCTTTTGCCTTCGTAACTGTTTTGTCTTTTTCTTCGTCAGGATTTTGTTCTTCTTCCAACGGATCCATAGCGTTATTTACACCACGAATTACGGGCAAGATAATGTTGTTGTCATCTTCATCAAAAATATCATCTTTGGAATACATGCGCTCGTCGCCACGCCAAATGAAACCACGTAGTTTGCGGGCATTTTTTGGTAAATCTTTATCAGGATAAATGATACCATCAGGTCGTGTAAAGAAGGTGATATCTTCAATTTGATTTTCGTTCAAAGTTAAGTTGATTGCGCTACAAATTGTTTTGTCAATTCCGATAAATTCATTTTTATCATTGTACATGAAATAAACAACTTCTGTATTTTTAACCACATCTACTTCATATAACTTGTTATCTTCAAATTTCCCATATAAGTTTTTTCCTTTTACCTGATTGTAGCCTTCGCCAAGCGTATCTTTTTGAACAATAAAAGCATTGTTTATTACTTTTAATGAATCTAGTTTTTCCGTTTTTACATTCGAAATTAAAAAGATTGTATCGCCAGTCATTTGACTGTCACCATTCCATAGAATTGGATTTCGCACCATTTTTGTAATTCCAGATTTGTTGTCTGCAAACAATGAATCGCATTTTCCGCTCATGTCTGTTTTGAAAAATTTCACATTTCTGTAAGCTCTGATTACTCTGTTTTCGGCTGGACCAGTAACTAACAATCGATCTCCGTGAATGTACATAGAATCTTCTTCCACCAAACTAATAGCAACCGCACGTTTGGTAATAAAAGCAGAATCTTTTGCTTTGTAAACTTCCCCATAATGACCTTTTAGAATCATGTTATTTATGGTATCCGTAATTTTTATATTGTTGGTGGCTGACGCAAATTCAGTACTTTTTTCAAAGTACAAACTATCACCATTTATGATTCGGTTGTCGTAATCAATCCGTGATTCTTTTATAAAGTATCCTTTTTCCGTAATTGTATTGTAAAATCCGCGCTTGCAAAATATAGTATATTCTTCACCTTTTATAGTAGACGGGCCATACATGTACGCGTGTTTTGAATCTGTGTAATAATCTAATTGTGTAGAGTTTACGGTATATTCTGGATTTGTAATTTTTACATCTTTTAAAAACTGATACTTGTTTTTTTCCATAAAATAGCGACCTTCAATACTTGTAAGCGTTGTGGCGCTATCTTTTACAACTCCTTTTGTGGTAAAATAGGCTTCTTGCAAGTTTCGATCAAAATACAAAGTATCGGTCGTAAGTTCCATGTCTGTATTTTGCAAGCGTACATTTCGTTTTGAAACGGCTAATTTTGTATCGCCATCATATTCAATGTATTCACTAGACATTTCAACAGAATCGCCTTGTTGAATAAATACATTTCCGTAGGCTTTTACCCAATTTCTATCTTGAAAAAGTACAGCTCTATCACACCATAAATCCATTCCTTCATGCTCAAATCGGACTTGACCAGTTTCGGTTTTAGAAAAGACTTTTGCTCCAGGATATTTATTTTCATCCACCTTTAAATCACCACCATATATGATTTTGATGACAGTTTCTCCTTTTTTGGATGTTGGATTTTGTCCAAATGCTATCTGTACTAAGAAAAATAAGATGAATATTTTTTTCATAAAAGCGCTACTCTAGTAATGATATTAATCGTATCTTTTTAACTTCGTACGATTAAAAATTCGATCAAAAATAATCTTTTTTGTAAGGAATGCTTAAAAATTATGAATTTTTAACTTCGAACGTTTTAGAACTACTTATTATAGAATAAAATAGACATTATGAAATGTAAATAGTAGTCTTAAACTCACAATTTAATGTTAAAAGTTTAATATTTAAAAATTATGTGTGTAACATTAACTGTAATTTTAAATACACGAGATAATTAAAACCACAATCATGAAAAAACAAATACTTCTCTTTGGGCTTATATTTGCCATTAGTCTGGGTAGTTCATTTTATGCAACTGCACAACCAAAACAAAACGATACGGAGGATATAAAAACCACTTTAATTGGTGGAACTGAAATTCCTGTAGATCCGAATGTGAAAATGGGTAAACTTTCCAATGGATTAACCTATTATATTAGAAATAATGGAAAGCCTGAAAATAAAGTAGAACTCCGTTTGGTGGTAAATGCAGGTTCAATTTTGGAAGATGAAGGCCAACGCGGATTGGCGCATTTTATGGAACATATGAACTTTAACGGAACCAAAAACTTTAAAAAGAATGAGCTCGTTGATTATTTGCAAAGTATTGGAGTGAAATTTGGTGCACATTTAAATGCCTATACAAGTTTTGACGAAACAGTTTATATTTTACCAATACCAAGCGACGATCCTGAAAAACTTGAAAAAGGATTTCAAATTATTGAAGATTGGGCGCACAATGCATTATTAACCGATGAAGAAATTGATAATGAAAGAGGTGTTGTATTGGAAGAATATCGTTTAGGAAAAGGTGCAAATGAACGCATGTTGCAAAAATACTTGCCTAAAATTATGTATGGTTCTAAATATGCAAAACGCTTGCCAATTGGAACAAAAGAAAACTTAGAAAACTTCAAATACGAAAGCTTACGCAGATTTTACAAAGATTGGTACCGACCAGATTTAATGGCAGTTATTGCTGTTGGAGATGTAGATGTTGCCGTTCTGGAAGAAAAAATAAAATCACACTTTGGAAAAATTCCTGCCGCGGTAAATCCAAAACCAAGAGTGACATATGATGTGAAAAATCATGATGAAACATTTGTAGCTATTGAAACTGACAAAGAAGCATCTTTTACGCAAGTACAAATAATGTTTAAAGATTTAGGAACTCCTGAAAAAGTGAAAACTACAGACGATTACAGAGAACAAATTGTAAAAAGTTTGTTCTCACAAATGATAAATAATCGTTTAAGTGAATTGACAGAATCTGAAAATCCACCTTTTGTTTTTGGATCTAGTTATCATGGTGAAACTTGGGCACGAACCAAAGAAGCTTATCAATCTACAGCAATGTCTGCTGCTGACGGACAACTAACAGCATTATCAACCTTACTTGAAGAAAACGAACGCGCTCGTAAATACGGATTTGGAAAAGGTGAATTTGAACGCGCTAAGAAAAATGTTTTAGCACGACTTGAAAAATCATATAAGGATAGAAATAAATTAGAATCGAACCGAATTGTCGGACAATATGTGAGTAACTTTTTATCAGGAAGACCAATTCCAGGAATTGAATGGACGTATAATTTTTATAACGAGCAATTGCCAACAATACAATTGGAAGAAATTAACAAAGTGATCAATGAATATTTACGAGATACAAATAGAGTAATTGTATTAACAGGTCCTGAAAAAGAAGACACACCTAAAATTACAGAAGCACAAGTATTGGCAGTTCTTAATGGTATAAAATCAAAAGATATCAAACCTTATGAAGATAAAGAAGTAGGCAGTTCTTTAATTTCAAAATTGCCGCCTGCAGGAACAATTGTTAAAAGAGATACAAATGATAAAATTGGTGTCACAACACTAACATTAAGCAATGGCGCTAAAGTAATATATAAGAAAACTGATTTTAAAAACGACGAAATATTATTCTCAGGATTTAGTTTTGGAGGAAGTTCATTATATACTGATGAAGAATTTAATACAATTGGTTTTGCAAATCAAGGATTAGCGGAAGCTGGCGTAAATGGATTCTCAAAAATTGATTTACGAAAAATGATGTCTGGAAAAATTGCACGTGTATCACCTTTTATTGGAGGATATACGGAAGGGTTTAATGGAAGTGCAACACCAAAAGACTTAGAGGAATTATTCCAAATGACACATTTATACTTCACAAAGTTGAACAAAGACGAAAAGGCATACACTTCTTTTATAACGAAACAAAAAGGATTCTTGACAAACATTATGAAAAGTCCTCAATTTTACTTTCAATTTAAAATGGGAGAATTCATGAATGGGAAAAATCCAAGATATCAAGGGTTTCCAACTCCTGAAATGATGGACGCGAGCGATTATAACTTAGCATACGAAAAATACCAAGAACGTTTTGCAGATGCAGGAGATTTCAATTTTTATTTTGTTGGAAATGTAGATGAGCAAAAACTTGAAGCGTTTGCTACAAAATATTTGGCAAGTTTGCCAGGTAAAAATTCGAATGAAAAACCAAAATTTTCAACGTTCCGCCCATTAACTGGAAAACATACGAAAGTTATTGAAAAAGGAGAAGATCCTAAAAGTTCTGTACAAATTGTATTCAACGGAGAAACAAAATACGATTCTAAAGAAGCAAGATCATTGCAACTATTAGGAGAGATATTAAGTATCAAACTTATCGAAAAATTACGTGAGGAAGAAGGTGGTGTGTATGGTGCTGGAGCTAGCGGAAACATACGTTCATATCCGTATGGTTGGTACAATTTCAGAATTACATTCCCATGTGGTCCTGAAAATGTAGACAAATTAAAAGATGCCGCTTTGGCAGAATTACAAACAATCATTGACAATGGACCAACGGAAAAAGATGTAAACAAAGTAAAAGAATCGAACCTGTTGGAAAGCAAAGAGCAAATCAAAAAGAATAACTTCTGGTTGCGTTATTTATCAAACTCTAATATGATGGATAGAGATGTAAACAGAGTATTAAAATTTGAAAGTGCTATCAATGAAATTACAGCAAAAGACATTCAAAATGTGGCTAAAAAATATTTAAATGGCGATTACATTTTAGGAATTCACAATCCTGAAAAATAAAATCAATAATTCAGATCAAAACCGCTTAGTTAGTTCTAAGCGGTTTTTTTAGTAAAACTCAATTTTGAGAATTCTGAAAAACGTGCTCAAAAGTAGCAATTAACTGCATCCATCTAAAAAGGGAAATAGCTAGTAACTACACCTTTAAACGCAAGTTGATTTGCACTATATTACACATGCATTGATGCTTAATGTCCTTTTAATTTAGTTTTAACGAAAGATTATCATAGTTGTTAATAATTTTCATTTTATTAACTCAATAATAATTGTATTTTTATCGCTTAAAATCCTCAAACAAAACATGGGCAAAATAATTGCTATTGCAAATCAAAAAGGTGGTGTAGGAAAAACTACAACATCTGTCAATCTAGCGGCATCATTAGGCGTTCTTGAAAAGAAAGTTTTATTGATTGATGCTGATCCACAGGCAAATGCAACTTCCGGTTTAGGAATTGATGTTGAAGCTGTTGAGAAAGGCACATATCAGTTATTAGAACACACCGTAAGTGCTGTTGAAGTAGTTATGGAAACGAGTTCACCAAACTTAAGTATCATTCCTGCACACATTGACTTGGTAGCAATTGAAATAGAATTGGTTGATAAAGATCAACGTGAATATATGCTGAAAAAAGCACTAAAGCCAATCAAAGATCAATATGATTATATATTAATAGATTGTGCACCATCGTTAGGATTATTGACGTTAAATGCATTGACAGCGGCAGATTCTGTCATGATTCCAATACAATGTGAATATTTTGCGTTAGAAGGATTAGGAAAACTACTAAACACGATAAAAAGTGTTCAGAAAATACACAATCCGTCATTAGACATTGAAGGGTTATTACTAACAATGTACGATTCGCGCTTGCGTTTATCCAACCAAGTTGTAGAAGAAGTACAGAAACATTTTAGCGATATGGTTTTTTCAACCATCATTCAACGAAATGTACGATTAAGTGAAGCACCAAGTTATGGAGAAAGTATCATTAATTATGATGCAGGAAGTAAAGGTGCAAGCAATTATTTAAGTTTAGCACACGAAGTGATTAAGAAAAATAGTGGTAAATAAGATTTATGGCGAAGGCAACAAAAAAACAAGCATTAGGAAGAGGATTGTCCGCATTACTAAAAGATCCTAAAAATGATATCACATCAGTTTCAGATAAAAATGCAGACAAGGTAGTTGGAAATATTGTAGAATTAGCAATTGATACAATTGAAGTAAATCCGTTTCAACCACGAACGAACTTCAATGAAGAATCACTTCGCGAATTGGCATCTTCAATTAGAGAATTAGGTGTTATTCAGCCAATTACAGTTCGTAAACTTAGTTTTGAGAAATTTCAATTGGTTTCAGGAGAACGTCGTTTTAGAGCATCTAAATTAATTGGACTCGAAACAATTCCTGCATATGTGCGCATTGCAAACGATCAAGAATCGTTAGAAATGGCGTTGGTAGAAAACATTCAACGTTCAGATTTAGACCCAATCGAAATTGCATTATCATACCAACGATTAATTGACGAAATTAGCTTAACACAAGAGCAAATGAGTCAGCGTGTTGGGAAAAAACGCTCTACCATTGCAAACTATCTTCGTTTGCTAAAACTAGATCCAATTGTGCAAACTGGTATGCGTGACGGCTTTTTAAGTATGGGACACGGGCGTACGTTGGTAAATGTTGAAAACACAAACGATCAATTAGAAATTTATGAAATGATTCTTTCCAAATCTTTATCTGTTCGCGAAACAGAAGAATTGGTAAAAAATTATAAAAAAGATAAAACAATTGAAACGCCAAAAAAGGAAACAGCTGATGTTCCAAAATTTGTCAAAAAAGGAATTCGTGATTTCTCTGAATATTTCGGACACAAAGTAGATGTAAAGGTTGGTACAAACGGAAAAGGAAAAATTACCATTCCATTTCATTCAGAACAAGATTTTTCACGAATCAAAAAATTACTAAAAAGTGGGAAATAAAATCATCATAGTATTATGTTGCTTATGTTTTGTAACCAATGCATGGTCGCAAACAGAAGAAGAGAAGGAGAAAGAGAAAACGGAAACTCAAACGGAAGAATCTGTTTTAAAAATTGAAAACGCAACAGTTGTTGAAGAAAAAAAAGTTATCGATCCGTTATCGCCGTCAAAAGCAGCGTTCTATTCTGCAATTTTGCCAGGATTAGGGCAAGCCTACAATAAAAAATATTGGAAAATCCCTATCGTATATGCGGCATTGGGAACAGGCGTATATTTCTACATCAGTAATAACAAGCAATACAATCGGTACAGAACTGCCTACAAACAACGTTTGGCAGGTATGAAAGACGAATTTAGCATCGTTGTACCTGATGCAGATGCACTAATTGACGCGCAAGAATTTTACCAACGCAACCGTGATTTATCGTTATTACTAACGGTTGTTGCGTATGTGTTAAATATTGTTGACGCCAATGTAGATGCGCATTTATTGCAATTTAATGTGAGTGATGATCTTTCGTTTCGACCACATATAGATCAAAATGAAATTGATTTCAATCGAAATTTAGGGCTTACGCTCAATTTCAAATTTTAGCTTCTTCAACGTAGCTTCAAAAAATACAAGGTATGAATATTGCATTGCTCGGTTATGGTAGAATGGGGAAGGAGATTGAAAAAATTGCACGTCAACGTGGACATACAATTATTCATAAAATTTCAAATGACATAGAAAGCTACGACTTTTCTACGGTAGATGTAGCAATCGATTTTAGCATTCCGTCAGCCGCTTTTCAGAATATTTCACACTGTGTCAAACAACAAATTCCTGTCATCTCAGGAACTACGGGTTGGTTAGATCGTTATGCAGAAATTGTTTCTTTGTGTAAATCGGAAAAAGGAGCATTTATGTATGCTTCTAACTTTAGTTTAGGCGTAAATATTTTCTTTGAAATGAACGCATATTTGGCAAAAATGATGTCGCAGTTGGAAGATTACAGCGTAAACATTGAAGAAATTCATCATACCAAAAAACTAGATGCGCCAAGTGGAACAGCAATTACGTTAGCCGAAGGAATTATTGAACATACAACATATACAGACTGGAAACTTGAAAAAGGAGAAACCGTTACTGAAATTCCAATTGTAGCAAAACGTATTCCTGAAGTTCCTGGAACACATCAAATTACATACACTTCAACCATTGATACCATTTCTATTCAACATGAAGCACACAATCGTCAAGGATTTGCACTTGGAGCTGTTGTTGCGGCAGAATGGATTCAAGACAAAGAAGGCGTTTACACAATGAAAGACGTGTTAAACATTTAATAAACATAAAAATAGATTAATTTTCACAGTATATATTTGTGAATAACCAACAAGATTCAGTATTTATGCAGTACTGAATTATAAAAAATACAACAAATGACCTTTACACAAGCATTCTTACTATTTTTCTTATTCGTTCAAGTAGTTCATTTTTTGGGAACGTGGAAGCTCTATGTGAAAGCAGGTAGAAAAGCTTGGGAAGCGGCAATTCCTATATATAATGCGTATGTTTTAATGCAAATTATAAATAGACCGAAAGAATGGTATTGGGTTATATTATTATTCATTCCAATCATTCAACTGATAGTTTTTCCTGTACTTTGGGTAGAAACCATTCGTAGTTTTGGTCGTACAGAACGTTTTGAAACTGTCGCTGTAGTATTAACTTTAGGTTTTTACATTTACTATGTAAACTATATGTTAGATGTGGAATATGTGGAAGACAGAAGTTTAAAACCAAGAACTTCCGCAGGCGAGTGGATTGCTTCTATACTATTTGCAGTCGTTGCCGCAACATTAGTACATACTTATGTAATGCAACCTTTTGTAATTCCTTCTTCATCATTAGAAAAAACATTATTGGTTGGTGATTTCTTGTTTGTGAGTAAAATACATTACGGAGCAAGAACACCAATGACAGCTGTTGCAGCGCCAATGGTACATGATGCAATTCCTGTTTTAGGAATGAAATCATACATGTCAAAACCTCAATTACCATATTTTAGATTTCCAGGTTTTGAAACCATTAAGCGTAATGATATTGTGGTGTTTAACTGGCCAGCAGATACACTCAGTATTATAGATGTAGGAAATAGTCCAACGTTATACAAACCACTAGACAAACGCTCTAACTATGTAAAACGTTGTGTTGGGTTGCCAGGTGATAAATTTGAAGTTCGTGATGGTTTTGTATATACAAATGGAATTCAAAACGATTTGCCAGATAGAGCGAAGTTGCAGTTTAGCTATTTAGTGAAAACAAAAGGAGCTCGATTCAATGATCAAATTTTACATGACCGTTATGACATAACAGATGGTTACATGAATATTGATACCAATGGAACTTGTCTTTTTCATGCCGTTACAGAAGAAGCGGCGGAACGTTTAAAAAATCATCCAAATGTACTCTCAGTAACAAAGCATACACTGCCAAAAGGCACACGTGACAAGACTGTTTTTCCACATTCAAAAAATTACAACTTCAATAATAGTAACTTCGGACCAATTACCATTCCTGCAAAAGGCGCCACAGTTGCGTTAACAACAGAAAACTTACCATTATACAAACGTGCTATTTCGGAATATGAAGGACAAAACTTAAAAGTTGAAGGCGATCAAATTTTAATAGATGGAAAAGCAATAACCTCATATACATTCAATCAAGATTATTATTGGATGATGGGAGACAACAGAGGAAACTCGCAAGATTCTAGAAGTTGGGGATTTGTACCGTTTGATCATGTTTTAGGAAAGCCTGTATTTGTTTGGTTTAGTTGGGATTCAAAAGCAACAGGAATCAATAAAATACGTTGGAATCGATTATTTACAACGGTAAGTGGAGAAGGTTCGCCAGTTTCATATTTTAAGTATTTCTTAATCTTATTGGCAGGTTGGTTTGTATTCAATCATTTTAGAAAGAAAAAGAAAACAGCAAAAAAGTAAGTCAAATATACTGATGCAACAATAAAGTAATGTGTTAATTTGATAATGAGATAATCTTAATCTTGAGGTGTTAGTATTAAGTATTAAGATTTTTTTATTACTTGAAAATATTCGTGAATTCGTGACAAAAAAAATGAGATTCTGAATCAAGTTCAGAATAACGAAAGATTAAAATTAAAGAACTAATGTCATACCGAGCGAAGACGCGATAAACCCAAAATCCAAAATCCAATTGAAAACACTTCTCCATCCAACATATTTTCCAAGTATTGCGCAGTATGTAATATTTGCAAAATCGGAGCATTTAGTGTTTGAAGTGGAAGGCAATTTCCAAAAACAAACCTATCGCAATCGAACGTATATTTATGGTGCGAATGGAAAGTTGATGTTTACTGTTCCTGTGCGACATGTTAAAGAAACAAAGCATCAAGAGTATAAAGAAATAAAAGTTGCAAACGAAACACCTTGGCAACGTTTGCATTGGAGATCCTTAGAATCTGCTTACAGAACGTCTCCTTATTTTGAATACTATGAAGACGAATTACGTCCATTATTTGAAAAGCGATATGACTTTTTAATGGATTTAAATTTAGATACCATTCAACTCATTAACGAATGCTTACAGTTAGAAGTAGAAACATCCAAAACAACAACGTACGAGCCAATTATCACAAATACAGCTATTCACGATTATAGAAAATTGGCAATCGTAAAAAAAGAACCAGATTACGGTTTTGAAACCTACACACAAGTATTTGATGATAAACAGGGTTTTTTGCCAAACCTTAGCATTTTAGATTTACTGTTCAATGAAGGTACAAATGCGCTTACATATTTAGAAAGGCAAACAATTTCAAATTCATAGTCTTGTTACGAACCTGCATTCATTACGGTTTACATTTCATCTTTCCATTACTCATTGCTTTATTCATCTTTCGAAAACAATGGAAAACAGTCTATTTTATATTCATCTTAGTCATGTTCATCGATCTTGATCATCTGTTAGCAACGCCCATTTTTGATCCGAATCGTTGTAGTATCAACTTTCATCCGTTACACAGTTATTACGCAATTGCTGTCTACATCGGATTTTTAATCTTCAAAAAAACACGTATTCTAGGAATTGGTTTATTACTTCACATTTTTGCAGATGTTGTAGATTGTTGGATGATGTAATCATTTTTCGAATACCTATGTAAGTTATAATTGTGAATATTTTTTTACATTTATGACAAAATGAAAAAACAAATGATTTCATACACTTTAATCGGAATTGTTGCCATACTAATTATAGTATTTTTGCTAGCTAGGAATAGTTCTTCTAAAAAAGATACAACTCAAAAAGCAACAAATAATAGTGAAAAATCGAAAGAAACGACACTAAAAGACAATCCTTATTTAGACATGCGAAATATGGCATTATCTATAACTTCAGAACAACTAGGTTTGCCAGCTTCAGAAGACGCTGCAAAAGTATTTGGTGTTGTTGCAGATTTAGATATGACAGGCGCAACAGTAACGTTAACTTCATATATTACAGGCGACACGAGTCTTTATTTAAGCACTGGTGGCGGATTTATTGGTGCTGGACAACATGAAGATGTTCAAAAAGTAGTAAAGAAATTCATAGAAAAAGCACAAACATATTCAAGTAAAGGCAAACAGTATGAATCTACCGAATTGCCAAAAGCTGGAACTGCAAATTTCTATTTTCTGTCGGATAGTGGAAATACTAAAATAGTGGAAACTCTCTCAAACTTAGAAAGTGGGAACTCTGAATATTCAGATTTATTCTATGAATTGAATCAGGTGATGACAGCAATTCGTTTGCAAAGCGGAGACTAATCACATGAAAATATACAGTTCTAAATGTTTTGGAAAAAGAAAACGAACCGAAGTTCGTTTTTTCCTTTTTTAAAATGCTTCACAAAACCTTGGTTCCGTTACACAAGCGTCATACGTAACTGTACAATCTTGATAAAGTTGAGAAGAACAACACTTCGTTTTACAAAATCGTTTACTAGTAAAATGCAGATATTTAATAGTGTCGCCACCTAAAACATGCGTGTTTTCCAAACTGGAAATAGACTTTTTGTTAAGCATTAATGATGTAATTTTCTTTTTCATAGCATTGAGTTTTAATGTTATTAATAAACCAAATGAATGAAATAGTAATCTGGGAAAAGTGAAATCCGATAAAGTATTACTTAAAAGATAATTGTTTCTTTTTAAGCTTTTTTGACAACATATATTGAATAAATAGTATGTGAAGTAGCAAGTGAATGATTTCAGCTATTTGAATCTTAGAAACTGGCTTTTCAATGGTTGAGAAATCAATGAATCAACGAATACTGAATTTGTTCAATCGTTGATTTTTTTAATTTTTAATTATCTAAAGAAATTACACTTTTTATCGCGAAATGATCGGAATAATGTTCTGAAAATGTTTTAAATTCATTTATAATAAACGTTTCATCGGTTAAAATAAAATCGATTCGCATTGGGAAATATGAAAAATCTAAGGTCTTTCCAAAACCTTTTCCAGCTTCCACAAAAGCGTCTTTCATATTGCCTTTAATGGTTTTATACACATTTGAGAATTGTGTATTATTAAAATCGCCCAAAATAATTTTCTTATAATTACAGTTCTTTCGATTCAATTCGAATAATTCTGCTTGCGACTGTTGCATTTTGAATGTATTTGCCATACGTTTCAGCAAACGTTCTGAGTTTTCTTGTGAAAATTCTTCTTCTTTCGGATTAATTCGCAACGATTCTAAATGCAAATTATACACGCGTATTGTATCATTTTGCTGAACAATATCTATATAAATAGCATTGTTTGGTGTCTTTGAGAATTGAAGCGAACCCTTGTGAATAATAGGGAATTTTGAAAAAATAGCTTGTCCCGTTTTTTTATTTCTTCCTTTTAACACAACATATTTATATGGATAAAAGCTAAAAGCGGCTTCTTGTTTCTTGTGAAATTCTTGAAACGCAATAATGTCAGGAGCTTCTGTGTGTACTAAATCTACTATTTTTTGATCAACAGCATCTTCTTTCAACCATTTATAAATATTAAACAATCGTACATTATAACTCATTACGGAGATTGCATTTTGCGAAGGTTCTGTGGTATTTCCTGAAAATTTATACAAAGAAGTAACATGCGAATAGCCTAAAATCAATACCAAAAGTGACAGTAGAAATTGTTTTCGGACATTTAAAATCCAATAAATCAAAAAGATAAAATTGATAATAATAAAAACAGGTACTAATAAACTTAAAACTGAAAGAATTGGAAAGCTTTTCGGAACTGCATATGGTAAAATGTACGACAGCAATAAAAGCGCGGCAAATACCGAATTGAAGAAGAAGACAATTCTATCAAAAAAACCTAATCTTTTCTTCTTTTCAGCCATATATTAATTTTCCTTTCCAGCTTTAAACAGAAAATCTTTTTCTTCCTTTGTTAAACTTTCATAGCCAGATTTGCTTATTTTATCTAAAATACCATCAATTTTGCGTTGCTTTTGAGTTGGTGATGACGTAGCAGTTTTAGCAGTACTTGTTGTTTTCTTGTTTTTGTATACAGTTTTTAATGGCGATTTCTTTTTTGGTGTAAAATAACTCACAATTGTATCCATAAATTTTTCAAAACCGCTACCAATGTCGCTTCCTTTCTCAAGTCGTTTTGCATAAATATAACCCAATAACGCGCCACCTAAATGTGATATAAATCCACCAGCGTTAGCGCCGTCATTCATTGGAATTCGGATTAAATCTAAAATCACAAAAAATGCCCCAAACTTCCAAAGTTCAACACCATAATTAAATATATACACACGCATTTTGGCACGAATGGTAGCCGTAAATATCAATATTGCCATAATTGCTGCAGAAGCACCAACCAATGGTGGAGTTCGTTGAATAAAGGCAGGAAATATGTTGTAGCTTAATAAAAAGAAACAACCACCAACAATTGCTCCTAAAAAGTATACATTTAAAAAGCGTTTTTCAGAATAGATCGATAAAAAAAGACGTCCAATATAATACAAACCGATCATATTAAAAGCAAGATGCAGTAAGTCGCCATGTAAAAAGGAATATGTTATAATTGACCAAGGTTGCATGAAAAAATCTCCAAATGCCTTTGGGAGATATAGCCAGCGCGTAATGATATTGTTTTGAAATAAATATTCAATTAAGTATAGAACAATGAATAATGCGGAATTTATAGCAATTAGTTTCCCTAAAAACCCCAATCGTGTATATCTATATTTTATATCTTCAAGTAAACTCATATTATCTATCCCAACGATTTTTATTAAATTGTGTTTTGTTCCAATACCACATGAGCAAGAATCCAAACAATGCACCTCCTAAATGTGCAAAATGAGCAATATTTCCACCGTTAAATAATCCTGTACTTCCTGCAACTCCAGAAATGAAATCATAGGCTAATAATAGCGGAATGAAATATTTTGCTTTTATAGGAATCGGAAGAAATAGCAACATCAATTCCATGTTTGGATATAGCATTCCAAAAGCAACTAAAACACCATACAAAGCTCCAGAAGCTCCTAATGCAGGCACATAATACGAAGTTCCATTGTCATAAATCGCTTGAACATTCTCTAAGAAATGTCCATTAAAATATTGCTTATTCAGCTGTCCAACAAACTCTTCATACGGCAATTGAAACAACTGGTTTACATCTGCAACTGTCAAACCACTTTCAAACAAAAGATTTTGTGCTGTCTGGAAATGATAGTAATTAACCAAGGTATGTATTAAACCAGCGCCAACACCCGTAATCATATAGAAACTGAGGAATTTTATTTTTCCCCATCGCATTTCTAATGACGAACCAAACATCCATAAACCAAGCATGTTAAATAAAATATGCATTGGACTTGCAACAGAGTGCATAAACATGCTTGTGATTGGTTGCCAAAATCGGAATGAATCATTTTCTGGGTAATGCAGCGCAAATAGCTGAACAAGGTCAATTCCTCTATCAGCCAACGCTAAGGTAGCGGCCCAAAGTATGACATTGATGATGATTAAATGTTTGACCGTTTCCGTAATTCGCATCATAACTTATATAAATTTTTTGTCTAAATCATCTACGCTAAGTGTGATGAAGATAGTTTTTTGAAAAGGTGAAACCATTGGTTCTTTACAAGCAAAAAGATTGTTTACCAACGCTTCTTGTTCTGCTATTTCTAATTTTTTTCCAGTACGAATTGCCATGCTTTTTGCCAATGATTTTACTAAAACATCTGTTTGACTGAATCCAGTATCGGGAATTTCTCCTTGAAAATCGTTTAGCATTTGCTCAATAATAATTTGTAATTCACTTTCGGAAATGTTGGATGGAATTCCAGAGAGTTCAATGGTATCATCAGTAATGTTGCTAAACATGAATCCAATGTTTTCTAAGCTTTCTTTCACTTCTTTCAGTAATGCAATTTCACTTGTAGAAAAGCTAAATGTTACCGGAAACAACAATTGTTGACTCACAGCCTCACTTACCGTAATATTTTTTAATAATTGCTCATACAACACACGCTGATGCGCTCGGTGTTGATCTATAATTACAATTCCTGATTTTATAGAACTTACCAAATATTTTCTGTGTAATTGGTAGGTAAGCGTTTCTCTTGGTTCATCATTTGCAAATAATGAACTTGTTACTTCTTCTGATTCAAACTCGATACTTTCGCCTGAAAAACGTGTGGTATTGTTTGAACTTGATTCCAATCCGACATATAAACTTTCCCAACCTTCGGTAGATTCTTTTTTGTAATTCTGATATCTAGGTGCAGTTGTTGTGTTTCCAGAAATTCTTTTTTCATCTGCAAACGGATTAAAGCTTGAATCGACTTGAATTTTCGGAATTGCCGCTTGTTTATTTTTGTAATCGTATGGTGTATCTAAGTTTGAATCACGATCAAAATCAAGTACAGGAGCAATATTAAATTGTCCCAAACTGTGTTTTACCGTTGCGCGCAACATTGCATACAATGAATGTTCGTCGTCAAATTTAATTTCAGTTTTTGTTGGATGAATGTTGATATCAATCGTTTCAGGATTTACATCTAAGTAGATAAAATAACTTGGTTGCATCTTTTCTTTCAGTAAACCTTCAAACGCGGCATTGATAGCATGATGTAAGTACGGACTTTTTATGAATCGGTTATTTACGAAGAAGAATTGTTCGTTTCGACTCTTCTTTGCAAATTCGGGTTTCCCCACAAAACCATTAATCTTAACAATGTCCGTATCTTCCGTTACAGGAACGAGTTTTTCATTGGTTTTTCCACCTAAAATATTAACAATACGTTGTCTGATATTACTTTTTGGAAGATTAAACAATTCATTTCCATTGTGATATAATACAAAAGCAATGTCCGAATGTGCCAACGCAACACGTTGAAATTCGTCAATGATGTGGCGCAATTCGACCGTGTCAGATTTTAAAAAGTTACGGCGTGCAGGAATGTTATAAAAAAGATTTTTAACAGCAATTGAAGTTCCTGTCGGTGTTGTCACAACTTCTTGCGAAACTACAGTACTACCTTCAATTTTTATGCGTGTTCCAAGTTCGACAGCTTCTTTTTTCGTTTGCAATTCTACATGTGCAATTGCCGCAATAGAAGCTAAGGCTTCACCACGGAAACCTTTTGTATTTAAATTGAATAAATCTTCGGCGGCTTTAATTTTAGACGTAGCATGACGTTCAAAGGAAAGTCGTGCGTCAGTTTCACTCATTCCGAAGCCATTATCTATAACGTGTATTAGTGTTTTTCCAGCTTCCTTTACAATTAGTTTGATTTCGGTAGCTTGTGCATCAATCGCATTTTCAAGTAACTCTTTTACCACGGATGCAGGTCGCTGCACAACTTCACCAGCTGCAATTTGGTTTGCAACATGATCGGGTAAAAGCCTTATTATGTCTGCCATGTATTATCTTCCTCTAGTAAATATTGATAGGTCAAAGTCAATAAAATACAAGAAGGCTAAAATGAGTACCGCAATGATTACGATTAACCGAATGGATACTTCACGATTTCCTCTGTTTCTATTGGCTTTACGTGCTTCTTTCCAATGTCCTCCAAAATCGTTTGCATTTAGACTTTCTCTGTGTTTCACAAATCTAGACTCAATCTCATAAACGTTTCCAGTTTCTTTACCTTCGTAATAACGTGGTGTATAATTGAATCGTTTGTTCTTTCTTAGTTTAAATGTATTTCCTTTTAAAAACATAGGTGTAGAATTATATCAAAGTTACCTAAAATCAAAACAAAAACCATTCCTAAAGCTATAAAAAATGTTAAAATGCTGGAGTATACGAATAAAAAGAAGCGATCTATAAAGTAATAATAAGCGTCATTCTGAATTTAGTTCAGAATCGCATTACAATGATTTGCAATGATTATGAGAAACTGAATCAAGTTCAGTTTGCCGTTTTTTCAACTTTTTAGATCACTTCTATTGTATTTTATCTGTGTATTGTTTGTGTTCTATCAGGACCGACAGAAACGATTTTAATTGGTATTTCAAGTTCCTTTTCTAAGAAATCGATGTAATCATTTAATTCTTTTGGGAATTGAGAAGGCTCTGACATTTTTGTTAAATCTTCTTTCCAACCTTTGAAATCCGTATATATTGGTTCAATATTTTCTGGTTCAATATTGTATGGAAGATGTGAAATTGTTTCTCCTTTGTATTTGTATGCTGTACATACTTTTAAGGTTTTAAAACCAGAAAGTACATCACCTTTCATCATCATTAGTTGCGTTACACCATTTATTTGTGCGGTATATTTTAAAGCGACTAAGTCCAGCCATCCGCAACGTCTTGGTCTTCCAGTTACAGCGCCAAATTCGTGTCCAATTCGTGCCATATCTGAACCAACTTCGTCAAATAATTCCGTTGGAAAAGGTCCTGAACCTACACGTGTTGTGTATGCTTTGAAAATTCCGAAAACGTCTTTTATTTTGTTTGGAGCAACTCCTAAGCCTGTACATGCACCAGCGGCAGTTGTAGTAGAAGAAGTTACAAACGGATACGTTCCAAAATCAATATCTAATAATGAACCTTGTGCACCTTCAGCTAAAATAGTTTTTCCGCCTTTTTGTGCTTGGTGTAAATATTCTTCACTATCAATAAATTGTAATGATTTTAAAACTTCTACAGCTTCAAAGAATTCAGTTTCCATTTCTTCTAAATCATACTGAACATCTACATTGTAGAAATTAATCATCGCTTCGTGCTTGTTGGTTAGCGCACGATATTTTTCTTTCCAATTATCCAATTCTAAATCTCCAACACGAATTCCGTTTCTTCCTGTTTTGTCCATATACGTTGGTCCAATACCTTTTAACGTAGAACCAATTTTCGCTTTTCCTTTGGATGCTTCAGAAGCGGCATCTAACAAACGATGTGTTGGAAGAATTAAGTGTGCTTTTCTTGAAATGATTAATTTGGCTTTTAGATCGATATTAAATTTTGCCAAACCATCTAATTCCTTTTTAAAAACTACAGGATCGATTACGACACCATTTCCGATAACGTTGGTTGCTGTTTCGTGAAAAATTCCAGATGGAATTGTACGTAATACATGCTTAATTCCGTCAAATTCGAGTGTATGTCCTGCATTTGGGCCACCTTGAAAACGAGCAATAATATCGTAGTTAGCGGTCAATACGTCAACAATTTTCCCTTTGCCTTCGTCTCCCCATTGAAGTCCGAGTAGTAAATCTACTGCCATTGTAATAATTGAGTTAGTGTGTTGTTGTTAGTTGTTTTTCTTAGTTGCGTAGAAATATAATGAATGATTGTGAATATCAATATCAAAGATTTCTTCTATTGTTTTTTTGATACTTTGAATTCGTGGATCACAGAATTCCATCACTTCTCCTGAGTCTGTTAAGATAATGTGATCGTGTTGTTTATCAAAGTATGATTTTTCGTAGTGTGCCTGATTTTGTCCAAACTGATGTTTACGAACTAAGTTGCTTTCTAATAAAAGTTCTATAGTGTTGTAAAGCGTGGCTCTACTTACTCTATAGTTTTTATTTTTCATTTTAATATATAACGATTCTATGTCAAAGTGTTCTTCGCTTTCGTAAATTTCTTGTAGTATAGCAAAGCGCTCTGGAGTTTTTCGATGTCCGTTATCTTCTAAAAACTTTGTAAAAACGTTTTTTACAATATCTTGATTATTTTCCTCCATTTGTTGTTGCATCTTGGCTGAAGATTTAAATGACAAAGTTACACTTATTTTTCAAATTTAAGGATACAAAAATGCATTGGAATTTAAAACTAATTGAAAAGGGCAATGATTTTAACAGATGACAATTGGATAACGTTTGCTTTTTTATAATTAATAATGTACTTTTAGTGAGTATAAATCTGATTTTCAGAAATATATATTCTCCTAAATATATGAAATAGCATTGCAGTATACACCTAGTTTTGGTGTGTTTTTGAATGCAATTAACTCACTATTTTATATATCATGAAAAAACAAGAATTTAAGAATAGACTTATTTTAGGAAAGAAAGTTATTTCTAATTTACAACAAAATCGTCTTTACGGAGGAACAGATGTTGTTTCCGATCCAATTAAAATTACAACGATTGTATGGACAGATAAACGTATTTGCACAGGTGGAAATACAGAAGATGTCTGCCCAGTTGATCCAACAAGAGTGACGACAATTCCACCAACATGTATGGACGCTTGTCATACAGAAGCATGTAGTAATTAAACCATAAAAAACCAATATTCATGAAAAAAAGAGAATTTAACAACAATCTTAAATTAGGAAAAAGAGTAATTTCCAATTTACAAGAACACAGTATTCAAGGTGGAACTGATGCAATTACTACAGGAACTTATATTATTGTAACCACTATTAAAATTTTAACGGAACATATTACAAATCCGCGTATTTGCAGATCAGCAGATACTGAGTGTACACTCACAACAGTAACAACATCAACACCTGTGCCTGATACAACTGGATAAATGACGATGCAAAAATGGGTTGTTTAAAAAGACGTCATTGCGAATGAAATGAAGCAATCTGTAAAATTTAAATTATTGACTAACAGATTACTTCGAAATTAAAAACTTCCCGTAATGACAGTATTAGTACCTTTTTAGACAATCTCATTGTACAGTTTTTATTTTTTAAATAACAAGTTAATTAATCAATACTAAAGACTACATATATGAAGAAAAAGAATTTAATTCGAAATTAAACTTGAATAAAAATATTATCTCTAGTTTACAAAAGGATAGTCTTCACGGTGGAACCGATATTATTGTATATGCAACAACATATGTAATTGTCAATACTATTAAAATTATAACTGAGCATTTTACAAAACCAAGAGTTTGCCCAGAAGAAACAAAATACGGTTGTCCATTATCACATGATTGTACAACAAACCCACCAAGTTGTGTTCGAACTGCCTGTTTTTGTTAACCGTTTAAAAATCATAATTAGTATGAAAAAAAAAGATTTTAATGGAAAATTACTATTAGGAAAAAAAGTAATTTCCAATTTGCATAGTAAAAGTGTACAAGGAGGAACTGAAATTACAATGCATAGTCCAACTACAATTGAAAGAACTATTAAAACAAGGCAAGATGCATGTACTATTATACCAACATGCTATTGCTCGTTAACATGCCCTGAAAAATGTGGCGGATAATAAATTAAGTTACTACTAGTTATTGTAACTCGAAGGCTGTCTAGATAATAAAACTATCGTTCGACAGCTTTCTTTTTTTGTATGTATTTTAATTTGAGAAAGAAAACGAACTTCATGAAAACTTATGAGGTTTTACGAGTATGTACGGAGCAAACGATTAACTTTATCGGTGTTGAATATAGTTACTGCTTAGCTCTTTTATACCTGCCAATTAAGATTGGAATTGCTTTGTAAACCCAAAATTCTTTACTGACAACGCCACCAGATATTCCACTCTGACTATATTTTTCAACATAGAAAGTTTTATGTTCATCAATTGGAATAACGGATTTTCCAGTTAATATTATAATTGTATCATAAATCAATTGTTCAAATTGTTCTACTGTTTCGGGTAATTTGTAATCTTTAAAATAATTGAATAATTCACGCCATAATTCTTTGTCGCCACGAAGACCATATTGACGAGGTCTATCTGCAAATAAATCGCTAATTGAATTATTTTTCAACTTTTTGAAATAGTCATAAATAATAGTGAAATTTTCTTTATTCTTATGGTTGTATAAAATGACTAAATCTTCTATTTCTTCAGATAAGATTGAGTTTCTTTTTCTCAATTCATAGATATTTTGAATAATTATGATTTGAGGATGATCTTTTTTCGGGTTTTTAATGAAATCCAAAATCCGACTCCAATTACCAGTTTTATAAAAATCAGGACGTTGTAAACTGAAGAATCTATTTGGTATATTATCTCTAACGTCAAATATTTCTATGGTACGACTCATGATTGTGGAAAACGTGTCTGTATGTGATTAGTAGCTTGGTTAAGTAAAAAATAAAACTAACTAGAAAATACGTTTACTTGATATACTTTTTTAATGTATTAAATACTGTAATTATGTCTATTTCTTTTGATTCAATTGAAATGCGATAAAAGAATGTAGTTTGTTTGGTAATTACATATTCATAAAGACTTTTAAATCCCCGTTTTCTAAAAGGTAATTTTAGGTTTTAAGAGGTTTGTATTTAGGTAGTTCGGATAAAAACATATTCGTTGTAATATCTTCTTCAAAATGAATTATAAGAGACTCTTTTTCCTTTAGTAAAATTATTTATTGAACTTTATCTAGGCACGTGTTACTTTCTCAATTCCGTTGATCTTTTTAAGATTTGTAATTAAGCGTTTTAAAATTGAATTATTTTTTACAATTACAGTAATTCTACCAGTAAATATGCCATCATTGGTTTCAAAACTAATGTTTCGAATGTTTACGTGCATATTGTTTGAAATGATTTTTGTGACTTCATTTACCAATCCCATATTGTCAATTCCGGTAAATTCGAGCAAGGCTGTAAATTCTTCTTGAGAAGAATCAATCCACTTTGCAAGCATAATTCGGTATGCATAATTTGCCTGTAAGCTTACCGCATTTGGACAATCTTTTTTATGTACTTTTATACCTTCATTTACGGTTACAAATCCAAAAACAGGATCGCCAGGAATAGGATTGCAGCAGTTTGCCAATTTGTAATTTAGTTTTTCTTCTTCTTTTCCAAATACAAGTAAATCATAGCGATTTGAAACTTCGGGCTGATTGATTTCCTCATTTGGAATGTTTGGAGATCTTCGTATTTTATTCTTAAAGAATTTAAAAATACTATTGCTACGTTGTGATGCATATTCTTTTAACTTTTGGTTGTCAATTGTGCCAATTCCTATGCGATAGAATAAGTCTAAACTTGTTTTTAGTTTAAAATGACTCACCAATTCATTAATCGATTTTTCATCAAGCGCAATTTTTAACTGTTTTAACTTACGACGTAAAATTTCTTTTCCGTCTTCAGCAATGCTTTTCTTTTCTTCTCGTAAGGATGATTTTATACGAGATCGTGCACGTGAAGTTGTTGCATAATCGAGCCAGTTAGCATTTGGTTTCGATTTGTCAGACGTAATAATTTCAACCTGATCACCACTTTTCAATTCGTGACTTAGCGGAACTAATTTCCCGTTTACTTTTGCGCCACGCGTATGGTATCCAACTTGCGTGTGAATGCTAAAGGCAAAATCTAGCGGAGTAGCACCTTTTGGCAACGATCGTAAATCTCCTGTAGGTGTAAACACGAATATTTCTTTTGCATACAAGTTGAGCTTAAATTGTTCTACAAAATCAACAGCATTTGTTTCTTGATTTTCGAGTGCTTCTTGTAATTTATTTAGCCAAGGTTCTAAGCCTTGTTCTTTTTGTTCACCTTGTTTGTATTTAAAATGTGCCGCATAGCCTTTTTCTGCAATTTCATGCATACGATGTGAACGAATTTGTACTTCAACCCAACGCCCTTTCGGACCCATTACGGTAATGTGTAAAGCTTCATAACCTGTTGATTTTGGGGAAGATATCCAATCGCGTAAGCGTACAGGGTTTGGTCTAAAATGATCCGTTACAATAGAATATATTTTCCAAGCTAAAAACTTTTCATTGTCTGGTGTTTCTGTTTCATATATAATTCGGATAGCAAATTTATCATAGACTTCATCAAAAGTAACTGCTTGTTTCACCATTTTTCTACGAATAGAAAAAATAGATTTAAAACGTCCTTTAATATCGTATTTGAGTTCTTCTTTGTCTAACGAATTTTTTATGATAGAAGCAAAGTTGTCAATATATTCTTGTTGTTCTTCTTTGCTTTCTTCAATTTTATTTTGAATGTCATTAAAAACTTCGGGTTCTGTATATTTTAAGCCTAAATCTTCTAATTCAGTTTTAATATTATACAAACCTATTCGGTGTGCTAACGGAGCATAAATGTATAAGGTCTCCGAAGCAATCTTAACTTGTTTATGTGCTGGCATTGAACCCATAGTTTGCATATTGTGCAAACGATCGGCAATTTTGATAATAATTACACGTACATCATCGTTGATTGTCAATAGCATTTTACGGAAGTTTTCCGCTTGCATTGATACGTCTTTGTCTTTCTTTAAATGTGAAATTTTGGTCAGACCGTCAACAATTTTTGCAACGGTAACTCCAAACATACGTTCAATATCTTCTAAGGTATACTCAGTATCTTCTACCACATCATGTAGTAGTGCGGCAACAATGGAAGTAGCATCTAGTCCAATTTCAGAAGCTACAATTTTGGCAACAGCAATTGGATGAAAAATATACGCTTCTCCACTTTTCCTTCGTTGTTCCTTATGCGCATCAACAGCAATATCAAAAGCCTTTCGAATGATTTTCTTGTCTTCATCAGAAAGTATTTGATAACTAATGCGCAACAATTCTTTGTATTGCTTTGCAATGGCTGCATTTTCTTTTTCGATATCAATCTCTGTCATAGAATTAAAATTAAGCTAAAGAAATGGAAGAAACAAGTATGAGGAATGAATTTAAAAAATAAAATGATGCTTCTGATTGTAATGTATTCCCGTAGTGATCTTATGTGTTTGGTTTATCAATACAATGAATGTATGAAGTATCTTATTGTTTAATCTTTTAATTAAAAAATCATGAACACTATTTTAAACATTTCGGAAGTTAAAATTTTAAGTAAAAAAGAACAACGTGGCATCACGGGTAGCGGTGGATTTGGACCGTGTTCGCAAACATCAGATTGTGGTCCTGCAAATTGTTGGGTTTGTGTACAACCAATTGGTCGATGTTTGCTTTTGTTTAGTTGTCCTTATTAGTAATATTACTTAAAATCTCTTTGTCGTTTTGCTTCAAAGATTAAAATAGCAGCAGCAACAGAAACATTCATAGAATCTATTTTTCCTTGCATAGGAATGATGATATTTTGGGTGGAATTTTTCAACCATTCATCACTCAAACCTGTAGCTTCTGTACCTACAACAATGGCTGTTGCTTTTTTAAAGTTTTGTACGTGATAATTTTCAGAAGCTGTTAATGCGGCACAATAAATTGAAATTTCTTTTTCACGTAAAAATGAAATGATTTCAGCAGTATTTCCCATAGCTATTTGTGTAGTAAATACACAACCGACACTTGATCGTACTATGTTTGGATTGTACAAATCGGTTTTCGGATTGGCAATAAAAACGGCATCTACATTTGCGGCATCCGCAGTTCTGAGCAACGCACCAATATTTCCAGGTTTTTCAGGTGCTTCCGCAACTAATATTAAAGGTGTTTTGTTGTGAAAAGTAATATTTTTCAGCAAATGTTCTTTCGTTTGCATGACAGCTATTACACCTTCTGTACTTCCTCTGTAGGCAATTTTTTGATACACTTCTTTCGAAATCTCAATACATTCAGGAGTGTTTTTTGCTTTTTTTAGAAGTTCCTGTATACGTTCATGTGCGCAAATTTCTGGGTAAAACAAGAGTGTGTCAATGGTATAATCTCCATCTAGCGCAAGTGTTAATTCACGCAAACCTTCTAAAATACATTTTCCTTCTTTTTTACGACTTCGCGATTTTTCTTGAAGTTGTAAAATATGTTTTATGGTAGCATTTTGAGTGCTGGAAATCTGTTTGTACATGTTGCAAATATAGCAAAGCTATTTTATAAATATTCAGCAGTTTTTCAAGAGAAATAAATTACTTCTAAAGCTAATTATTCACAACATATCATTTTGTAGAAAACTAGTGCTAAAAGTCAAGGATGTAAGTAGTGTAGTATGATTATAAAAAGAATATCTGTAAATATGCTCAAATCAGCTTTTTTTACAACCTTTAATTCGATAATCATGGATTGCTTTTCTTTTATTATTTATACGTTTGAAGTATTTTTGACAAAATTTAAACCGATTCATATATGAAAAAATTAATACTATTTGTATTTATAATGTTTACCAGTATTATAAATGCACAAGTGGCAAATCAACCCAGTGATTTTGAAGTTTGTGATAACAATAACTTTACTCCTGGCAGTCCCATTGATGCGAATGATATTAACGACGGATTGATGTGTTTTGACTTAAGCCAAAAAAACCCCGAAGTTTTAGGAACTCAAAACCCTGCCGACTTTACTATTACATATCATGTGTCGCAAACAGATGCAGATATAAGCATGAATGCTTTGTCAATACCGTTTTGTAATACCAGTAATCCGCAAACTATTTATGTTCGATTGGAATCTATTATCACAGGAGATTTTGATACAACAAGTTTTATGTTGAATGTAATTTCAAGTCCATCAGTGCCAGATTCTGCTGCGATTGATATTTTTAAATGTGATGAACCTAATAGTATTGACGGATTTACAACATTTGATTTGACAGTTTTTGAATCTTATATTTATGGTTCGCAGTCAACAACAGATAATACATTACGCTATTTTGAAACAGAAGCAGATGCTATTGCTGATATGAATGCAATTACAAATTTGACATCGTATACCAACACTGTAATAGATCAACAGATCTATATCCGTATGACAAATATTACGACAGGTTGTTTTACAATAGGTTTCTTCATCCTTTTTGTAGAAGAGCCAGCAACTTTAATACAACCAACATCTTTAGATGCTTGCGATTTTAATAATAGTGAAATTGCTGTTTTCGATTTAACAACTAGGGCTTTAGATATTACAAATGGTGATACATCAATTGAACTACAATATTATGCTTCAGCAGCTGATTTAAATAACAATACACCAATTGTAAACCCTACAGCATATTCGAATACAGACAATCCGCAAACCATTTTTGTGAGAGCAATAACAGGTGATTTTGATTGCCCGTCAGATGTTACACAAACTATTCGTGTATTACCAGCGCCTTCAATACCTTCTAGTGTAACTCCAATACTTAGTTGTGATGATGATAATGATGGATTAATAGTTGTTGATTTATCAAGTCGTGAAACCGAGATAATTGATACAAATACAGATGTTGTCGTTAGTTATCATGAACAATATTCAGACGCTATTTCAGGATCTAACCCAATTTCAAATCCAACAAATTTCTCAATAAGCACATCTAATTTCTCTAATAGTGGAATCACTTCAGTGATTGCTAGAATAGAAAGTACATTACAGGTTGCAAGTGATAATACGCCTTGTTTTTCTATCGTGTATTTACAAGTTTTTAATACTAATCCTTTATTTACGAATACTTCATATGATTATAGAACTTGTGTTGATGATACAAGTTATGTAGGAACATTTAATTGGGATACAATTACTGATGAGTTGTCTTTTTTAAATAGCCCTCAGATTGTTGGCGACTTTTTAATTAGTTACCACCTTACAGCGACTGATGTAATAACAAACAATAATCCATTGGCCAATGGGTTTCAGAATACAACAAACCCGCAAACAGTATATATACGTGCTGAAAATAGTATCACTGGATGTGTAGAAACTGAAAATATTCCAACATTAACTTTAGATGTACAACGCACACCTATTATTAATGAAAATCTTACTCCTATAGAAAAGTGTGATCCTAATGGAAATGGTATTGCTCTTTTTCGTATAAGGAATGAAGTTGATAGCATCACAGATGACGAGTCTTTAAATATTACTTATTATGAAACACAAGAAGATGCTGAAAATGCAGAAAACGAAGTGAATGCATCTTTTTATTATAATACAACGCCAAATATACAGACTATGCATGTGCGTGCTGAGAATACTAATGGTTGTTACTCACTTACAACTTTAAATTTAGTAGTAAATTCTGAATGTTTACCTTTTAACAATATTATTGGATCCTATATTTGTGAGTATGATACTCCTGGATTGGGTTGTTTTAATTTAATGTCTAGAGAATCAGAAGTATTAGGGAGCATTGATCCAAGTGATGCTATTGTAAGTTATCATTTATCTGATGAAGATGCGTTTTATAATACAAATGCCATATCAAATCCAGCAACATTTTGTACTACGGAGGTTGATAATACAATTTATGTTCGTGTAGAGGAAATTTCAACAGGGAATGTTTCCGCAACTGTATTTACGTTGGTTGGACTTGAATTACAATCCAATATCAACACGCCAACTCCATTGTTAGTTTGCGATCCAGAAAATGACGGAATTGCTGTATTCCCATTAGCTTCTAAAATTTTAGAGATTTTTGATGAAAATTCAGGTTATGGAATTTCATACCATGCTACGATGGCAGATGCTGAAATCAGCATTAATAGATTAGATTTATTGTATACGAATACAACACCATATTCGCAAACTATATATGCAAGAATAAGTGGGCATCCTTTATTTTATCCTAATGCAGAATGCTATGAAATTGTTCCATTAGAATTAGTAACGGAGCCTACGTTATGCAATGTTTCTTCTAATGAAAATTATGAAGTCACAACTATACCACATGCAATATATACTATTGAAGCAATACCATCAGGTAATATTGATGATACCTTTACATACAGAATAGACATTCCTTTTGAATTTGATTTTTTTGGTAAAACCTATAATGAATTTGTTATCGGAACAAACGGAATAGTTTCTTTCAATGAAAGTTATTCTAATGCGCCTTTTAACTGGTTAATGGATGTTTCACGTAGTATTCCAAGTGCAGAATTATACACAAATTCTATTTTTGGTGTGTATCATGATTTACTAAATAATGGTACAGGTAGCTTAGGCTATGGTGTAATTGGAGAAGCTCCTTTTAGAAAAATGGTAATTTTCTTTGATGAAATTAATCAATTTGGGGATACATGTAATGATCCATCAACAACACAGATTATATTGTATGAAACACTCAATGTAGTAGATGTTCAAGTAGAACAGAAAATATCTTGTAGTGATTGGAATGGCGGATTAGGTTTACTCGGAATTCAAGATGAATATGGATTGGAAGGATATTTTCCAGAAGGTAGAAATACAGGTGCATGGGATGCGATTGATGAAGGACATCGTTTTGCACCTATAACAACATATGAAAATGTATTTTCGATTTTATGTGATGATGGAGCAGATGGATTTCTAGAATTTGATTTGTCAACCATTGATAATGACATATTAGGAGACATTACCACTGGAACAGTTACGTATTTCAATTCTGAACAAGATTTATTAAATAATAGTAATCCTTTACCAACCTTGTATACAAATACACGTAATTCTGAAATAATTTATGCTAGAGTCTTAAATGGAACAACAAATGAGGCTACTATAAAAACAGTTACGCTAGCAGTAATTGATTGTAATATGGATACTGATTCAGATGGTGTTTCAACGATGGATGAAGATGTAAATGGTGACGGGAATTTAGGGAATGATGATACGGATGGAGATGGAATTCCTGATTTTGTAGATGAAGATGATGATGGTGATTATGTATTGACAAACGTAGAATTACTCAATACAGCTACGATAACTCCTCAAAATGGTTTCTTAGATACAGATGATGATGGAATTCCAAATCATAGAGATAATGACGATGATGGAGATGGAACCTTAACGGTAGATGAAGATTATAATGGAAATAATAATCCAGAAGATGATGACACAAATAATAACAATATTCCTGATTATTTAGATAATACTGTTTTCTTATTAAGTGTAGATGAATTTGAAACAACGAGTATACGTATGTATCCAAATCCTGCAAAAGATAATCTTACTGTTGAAGCAGCTGCAAGTGTGCGTATTCAAAGTGTAGAAATATACAGTGTTGATGGTCAATTGGTACACGCTCAAAAGCAAGCGATATCAACGAATAGTTTAACGATTGATGTAAGTAATTTTTCTTCAGGTTTCTATGTATTACGAATGAAAACACAAACAAACGCAACCATAACTAAACAATTTATAGTAGAGTAAATTTTAGTTTACAAATAAAAAAGAAATCCAATACTAACTATCATCGTTAGTATTGGATTTTTTATTTTAAATTAAATGTAATTATTTACAATTCATTTCGACTTAGGAAGAAATCTAAAACTAACATCAATAATGAAAAAAATTACTTTCTTGCTTCTCGCGACATTCACACTGGTAGCGTGTAACAACACTACCAAAAAAGAAGAAACGCCTAAAGAAGCTGTAAAAGAGGTCGTTACGACTGCAAAAGAATATCCAGAAGATATACAAAAAGTATTTGATGCGCATGGCGGAATTGACAAGTGGAACGAAGCACAAACGTTGATTTATGAAATGGTAAAACCAGATAATACTGAAAAACACATCACAGATTTACATTCGCGTAAAACACGTTTAGAAGGAAAAAATTTCACAATTGGATATGATGGAAAAGATGTTTGGTTAGCTCAAAAAGATACTACAGCTTTTAGAGGAAATGCACGTTTTTACCACAATTTATACTTCTATTTTTATGCAATGCCGTTTGTATTAGGTGATGATGGAATTACGTATACGAAGGCTGAAAGCTTATCGTTTGAAGGAGTTTCATATCCTGGATATAAAATTTCATATGGTAATGGAGTAGGAGATTCACCAGAAGACAATTACTTTATTTATTACAATCCTGAAACGTATCAAATGGAATGGTTAGGATATACTGTAACCTACTTCAATGGCGCGCCAAGTACAAAAGTTAGCTACATTCGTTATGGCGATTGGCAAAAAGTAAATGGTGTTGTATTACCAAAAGTATTAACTTGGTACAAAACTGAAAATAACAAAGTGAAAGAAGTACGTAACTCAGTAAAATTCACAAATGTAATTTTAACGAACAAAACCATGGAAGCTACAAAATATGCGCGTCCAGAAGGTGCTGTTATTGTTCCTAAAAGTTAAAAATATTAAAGAATTATATATAAAAAAGGAAAGCCTCTCTACGCAATGTAAAGAGGCTTTTTTTATAAGTAAATGTATTGTATTAATTTCCTGTTGTTTTGTGTGCGTCAGTCATATGTAACTGATTTGCATCAAAGCCAGTAAACATGATATTATTTAAAATGTTGCGTAACTCAAATCGTATTGGGCTTATATTAGGAAGTATTGAGTTTTCATTTGAAAAGTTTCGAATTGTATATGCTGTACTGTGTTCAAATGGAAAACTTCTTCTCAATTCTTTATCTACATATGCACCAATATTCGATAAGTCTGGTAACGATTCAAAAACTTTTGTGTAATCAGTAGCAATATCATTTGATAATTTAGAAAACGTTGGCAATTCAAAGTTTTCAATCTTTTCATCAAAAATAGGCGTTTCTTTCGTAGTTTCCTGTGCAGTACCTTGAAAGGCAACTCCTAAAAATAATACAAGAGCAAGTTTTTTTAAATTTTTCATAATATCAATTTTAATGTTATATATGTAGCAACTTTCTTTATAAAGTTACTATTTTCCTTCGAATTTATTCATATAACGTTTCCATAATTTAGTTTGATGCGTCTCTAAACTCAGCATTCGTCCTTGAATGAAGGCAAATGTTAAAATATTAGTTCGCATGTCTAAAGCATCACCTTCACTAATAAATAACGTTGCGTCTTTACCAACTTCCAAGGTTCCAACTTGATCGTCAATACCTAAAATCTTAGCTGTATTAGATGTAATTAATTGCAACGCTTTTTCTTTATCCATTCCATGTGCCGCTACAGTTCCAGCTAAAAATGGTAAGTTACGTGTATTCATACGTTCCATTTGACCACTGTTTTCCAATCCTACCAACACACCAGCATCCGATAATATTCTAGCTTTTTTATATGATAAATCATAATCTTCATCGTCCATTTCTGGAACAGAATGCGTTCTGTGTAATAACACAGGCACATTGTTCTGACGTAAGGTTGTTGCAACTTTGTGTGCATGATAACCGCCAACAACAACCAGTTTTAAATTATTCTTTTTAGCAAAAGCAATTGCATCTAAAATTCCTTTTTCAGTATCCACATGAACAAAAAGTTTTTGCGAACCATTTACCAATCCAGCCATTGCTTCAAATGGTAAGTGTTTTGCTTTTTTTGATCCATCTAAATAGCTTTTCGCATCATTAAATACATTTTGAATTTCTTGTAGTTGTTTTGCATAATTTTTATTTGGACGCAAACCTCTTGGTTCACCAAGCCACCAACGACCACGAGAGAAGTTATTTGGCCAATTCATGTGAATTCCGTCATCTATCTTAATAGCCGCATCTTCCCAATTCCAAGCATCTAATTGTACTACTGAGGAAGTTCCGGAAACGCGTCCGCCTCTTGGCGTTATTTGTGCAGTAAGAATTCCGTTTGGTCTGCAACTTTCTACAACTTTCGATTCTGTATTGTAGGCAATCAAACTACGAATATGTGGATTAAAACTACCAGTTTCACTTTGATCACGTGTTGCTCTTACGGCATCAACTTCTACCAAACCAAGTGTAGAATTTGGTGCAATAAATCCAGGATATACGTGTTTTCCTTTCGCATCAATTACTTTTCCAGCAGTTTGTGTAGTTCCTGCTGCTCCAATACGAATGATTTTTCCGTTTTCAAATACAATTACTGCATTTTCAATCACTTGTCCATTTCCAATATGTGCCGTTGCACCAACAATAGAAATTGTTTCTGTCTGCTTTGACGCAGGTGTTTGTTGTGCAAAACTTACACTGCTGTACAAAACAGTTAAGCATAATGTAAATATATAAATATGTTTTTTCATGTCTGTTTTGTTTAAAAGTTTACGGTATCACAATGATGATGAACTTTATCTTTCTTCTTTGCTGTTTGCGTTTTCATTCCTTTGTTTTTCTCTAACAACATCATGTTCATCAACTCGTTACGTTCTTCTTTAATTTGTCTACGTAATTGTTCATCACGTGCTAAATCAAAATAAATAGTTCCTTCAATCATTGTTTTTTCTGCTTTCGTATAGATTGACATTGGATGATCTGTCCATAAAACTAAATCCGCTTGTTTTCCAGTTTTGATACTTCCTACTTTATCATCAATATGTAATAATTTTGCAGGATTCAATGTAACAAACTTCCAAGCTTCTTCTTCAGAAACGCCACCATACTTTACAGCTTTAGCCGCTTCTTGATTCAATCTACGAGACATTTCGCCATCATCAGAATTAAATGCTACGACAACTCCTTGACTGTGCATGATTGCTCCATTATACGGAATGGCATCATTTACTTCGTACTTATATGCCCACCAATCTGAAAATGTTGATCCACCAGCACCATGTGCTTTCATTTTATCAGCAACTTTATATCCTTCAAGAATATGTGTAAATGTATTTATAGTGAAGCCAAACTTGTCAGCAACTTTCATCAACATATTAATTTCGCTTTGTACATATGAATGACAAGAAACAAAACGTTTACCGTTTAAGATTTCAAGAATTGTTTCCATTTCTATATCATAACGATAGTTTCCTGCTTTCTTTTGCGCTTCGTATTCTTTCGCTCTTTGAAAATAATCTGTAAATACTTGCTCAACTCCCATACGCGTTTGCGGAAAACGAGTTGTTTCGGTATCGCCCCAATTACTTTGTTTTACGTTTTCACCTAAAGCAAATTTGATAAATCCGTCAGCATTTTTAAACAACATTTCGTCTGCGGTACGGCCCCATTTTAAGCTTAAAATAGCAGAACGTCCACCAATTGGATTGGCAGATCCGTGTAGCAATTGAATTGCTGTAACACCACCAGCTAAGTTTCTGTAAATATCTACATCTTCTGGGTTTACAACATCTGACATTTGCACTTCTGCTGTAGAATTGTGTCCAGCTTCATTAATGGCAAAAGCTCCAATGTGCGAATGTTCATCAATAACACCAGCTGTTAAGTGTTTTCCTGTGGCATCAACTACTTTGGCATTTCCTGCGCTGAGGTTTTTTCCAATACGTGCAATTTTTCCATCTTTTACTAAAACATCCGTATTTTTTAAGATTCCGTCTTTTTCATTGGTCCAAACGGTTGCATTTTTAAATAAAATGGTTTCTTGTTGTGGTAAAGTTCTTGATCCGTATGCACCATTTGGATAGGAGATAGGCAACATTTTTGGTGCGTCCATCTTTTTATCATTTCCACCTTTGTCAGCTGTCGGTTTAGAAACTTCTTTTTGAGTTGCATTGAACGCTGTTTCTGAACCATTTGCCAAAATAGCTTTTCCAGAAAAATATGTTGGATTGTCTATGCGTGATGTTAAACGAATAAATGCTGTTTTCGTTGTATCAGCAGTTGTAAATTGTAATTGTAACCAATTGTCTTTAAGCGAAATTTTAGAACCTAGTTTTAAAGAATCTTTCTTTACTTGTGCTTTTAATTTTGCAGGCGTACCAGAAATATCAACATCATACGTTTCTCCAGCTACATTAAACACATATTTTCCACGAATATCTTTTTGAGATTTATCACTAAA
Source organism: Kordia sp. (assembly GCF_965283645.1). GTDB lineage: Bacteria > Bacteroidota > Bacteroidia > Flavobacteriales > Flavobacteriaceae > Kordia. Next base: position 5,026,089 of record NZ_CBDIPG010000001.1, read on the forward strand.
TACATTTGGATTTCCTTGAACCCAGTTTTCATAAATAGTAGTTTTATTCTCAAAAATATCGCCAGAAGTGATTAAAAAGTTAGCTTGTTTACCATTTTGAAGCGTTCCAACTTTGTCTTCTTGCTGTAATATTTTAGCAGGAATTGTTGTCAAAGCTTCCAATGCTTTTGTTTTATCTAAACCGTATTTGATAGCTTTTAATAAGTTCGCTTTAAAATCTTTAGCCGTTTTTATATCGTGCATTGTAAAGCTAAACGTAATGCCTTTATCTGTTAATACTTTCGGATTTGAAGGCGCTTGATTCCAATGTTTCATTGCTTCCAATTCTACAACACCAGCCGCATACGGGTCAGAAACATCATATGCTTTTGGAAAGTTGATAGGAATAATGAACGCAGCATTGGTAGCTTTCATTGCGTTGATATTTTCATATTCAGTTCCATCACCAACTAACACATATTGAATTCCAAAATTGTCACCAATAGCGTCCGTTTTGATACTATTATGTTTGTTTCCAGAATGAAATATTTGTACTAAGTTTTTATTTTTGATTAATGCTTCTAAGGCTAAATCTTGACGTTTGGCATTTCCTTTAGCATACCAATCTGCATCGTAATACATTTGACGAATGAGCGCCATACTTCCCATTAGAGAAGTTGGATACGATTGACGTGAAGCGTTACTTTTACGATACGATAAGTATTGTGCAGAACGATTGTCCAAAATACGTGTGCTGTTGTCTCCATCGGAATTTAATGCGACTAACATTCCGTTACCTCTGACAATTCCGTCTTGTACATGTGTATTTACAGTACCGAAACCAGCTTTTAGCAAATTGGTTGCTTTTTTAGCATCAAAAGAAAAAGTTGTTAATGGATTTGTTTCTGGACGAATATGATCGTTCCAGTAGTAACCTTCACGACCAGCGTCGTATTGTGGAGCGGATCTCCAATTACCATTTCTTTTTGGTTTTGTAGTTCCAAAATCTGAAAATGGATCAATAAATGAAGGATAGATACTTTTTCCTGTCAAATCTACGACTGTAGCGTTTTTGGGAATAGAAATATTTGCTCCCGATTGTAATACTTTGCCATCTTGTATTAATAGAGTTCCATTTTGAATCACTTTTGTGGGAGTGACGTAAATTGTGGCGTTTGTGAATGCTGTTATGGTATGTTGTTCAGTTTTTACACCATCATTTTTAGGAAAATAATCCTGTGCAAATGTGGAAAGACTACACAAAAATAATAACAGCAGTAAGTACGATTTTTTCATTGCTTACTTTAGATATTAGGTTGATTAGTTATAAAATTTAAAGATAAGATATAAATGCCTTTTTGTGCTGTATTCAGTGTTTTTTAACGTTTATTAACGAATTGGAATCTGTGTGTTTTGAATCCATTTTTGGACTAAATTTCGATTTGTGGTAATTTCCGCAAAAACATAGATGTCACTTTGGAAACAAGGAGAAGTTTCTGCTTTTTCAATCATCACTTTGTTGTCGTAATAACTTGAATGTAGAAAGTAGAGTTCGTTGTTTTTGATAAACACATAGCCTACGTGATTGCTCAATCCTACAAAGTAGATTCCATCTTTATAAGCGTTGTTCAGTTTTGTTTTGAGTTGATCAAAGGAAACATTTCTGTAGATTTTTAGTTCAGTTCGCGGTTGTAAACTGAGGGCTTCATTCATGCCACCTTCTTGCGCCATTCTGTAACGATTTAATTGAAAACCAAGATGTTTTAGCGTTGTGGAAACAAAATAGCCACAAGCAATCTCACCATCATTTGGAATGTTGGTATGTCCGTTAAAATCCCAAGGTGTTCCATACCAATGTGGAACAATTTCGTTTATGAGTTTGTCATGCAGATATTGCGAAGCTGTGTCAATTGCCTTTTGTTTGTTTTGTGTCAATTGTCTCGCAAAATATTGACGATCAGTTGCAATTTGTTGTTTCAAGTTATTGTAATTTCCTTTTGGCGTAAAGTTGATTCCTAACCTTAAAGAATCAAGCGTAGCCGAATCTATAGAAATTTCTGTTGTTTTATCAGAAGTTTCAATAGTTGTTGCAATTGTTGCCGTATTTCTATGTTCTTTCGCGCAAGCAACACAAAAAACACATATCATAAGAAGTAAAACTCTTGTCATATGTGTTAAACGAAAAAAAGGATGTTTTCTTTTGTAGCTAATTCAAATTTTGAAACGAACTTTTTTCTTTTTGCTGTTTTCTTCTGATATATATTCCAACTGGAATTAAGATGAGTGCCAAATATCCTAACATTTTGAGGTCGAAAATACTTGCTGTTTGTGTTTTTGAAGCTATAAATTTAGCGTCTTTTACTGTTAATTCTAAAGTGTGTTTATTGGCGTTGTTTAAGACAAAATGTTCTTTGTTAAATCCTTCCTTCAGAATTACCAATGCACTTTGATTTCTGTGAATGTCACTAAATGAACTGTTTTTAATATGTACAGATTTTAGGTCAGTTGGAATTCCTGACACTTCAAAAACGACACTTGTTTCATGCCCTAGTTTTACACTACCATTACTAATTTGAATAGTTTCACTGCCATTGCAACTAATTTGAAGATTGTTTTTGATGTGCTGTATCACCATTTGCTTAAATTCTTCAGGCGTTGTATATGGCGTGTCTGCAAAGTGTAGATTTACTTCTTGTTGAAAAGCAGTTAAGGATGCTTTTATTTGAAGAATCCATGTATTGTTTTCGGTTTCTACTAACATTGTTGTAGATGTATCTGGCTGATGTGCGTTTGCAAAAAATGATAGTAGCAATACACTTAAGAATACGATTTTTTTGTACATAGTATGTTGTTTTTATGTTTAGTGAACCATCAATCTCAATATATAATAAGATTGATGATTCGTTTTTTTAAAGTGCGTATGCACCATTTAAACAGTCAATAAAACTATTCGTTCCAGGTGCGGCAACATGATAATGATAACCTCTAGTTTCGTCTGTGTGGCCTCTACATTCGTCTAAATCAGTTGGTTCATCACCATTTGCATCTAACTGTGCGTACAATCCGTAACCATCAACGGCATACCCAATCATTGCTGCATGATTGTCTGTTTGTGCTAGTTGTGTAGAAACACCTGTTGCGGCATGATAATGATACCCTGCGGCTAAGTTTATGTGTCCACCAGCATCATCAAAAGGAGCAAGTGTGTATGCGCCTAATATTGCATCTGTTGGTGCTGGCGCGTCAAATCGGACGCCATTAAAGGCAAGTCCTCTTACAGATGGACCAGTTGTAGCTTGTCCTGGAGGTCCTGGCGAACCAAAAGAAACTGGACTTGTTTGTGCAACTGGCGTTATTGGAATTAGATACGTTTGTGTAAGATCGGCAACATAGGATGGCAAACATTCTACACAGTAATTTTCATACTCGGCTCCTACATTTGGATTGGCGGCATTGGCACAATCATCTTCTGTTAGTGTTTTGTATATATTTCCACTTGCATCATACATTTGCCATGTATTGTCATTGTAAAATGTTGACATGTTTTCAATAAAAGCTCCATCTACATCATATACGAGTCCGTTTTCTAACCAAATTCCTCCAGCTTCTGCAGTATCAGAAATACTATCAGGGCACCAAGGTCCCATGTTGTGATCGGCTGGAGTACTTGTAGAAACAATTTGATAACAATCGGTTTCTGTTCCGTCAGAAAGTGTACATGGAACAGTTGTAATTGTTACCGAGCCATCTGTTGTGAGGAAAAGTGATGCATCTACGCTTACAGTTTCATTACTTGTTGGATCTGTCGGGTCAGTTGTATCAGTAGTTGTAGTTGCATCATCACTACTACTGCAACTTACGCAAGCTATTGTCATAAAATTTATTAAAACCAAGCTTACTATGTTGATTATATTATTTTTTATTTGGATCATAGGTGTGTTTTTTTGAGTTAGTTTCTTTCTCTTCTTTTTGGTTTCGGAGCTTTTTCAAGTTCTTTTTTCGTGATAAAACCATCTTCATTGGTGTCAATTTTAGCAAAATCTTTTTTTAATGGACCTTTGATTTCTTTCAACGAAAGTTTGCCATCTTCATTTTTGTCTAGTTCTTTGAAAATTTCATCAACTGTTGGCGGTTCTTTTCGTTCATTTTGATTTCTTGATTGTGCATTTACAGACATAATTGATAAAGCTGAAATGATTGCAAATCCGATAATTGCTTTGATTGTTTTCTGTGTCATGATATTATTTTTTTTAAAGTTCGTACGCTATTATGACTTCAAAGATGCGGTATAGATTAATGCAGTTTTTGACTTTTCAGCGAATGCTATGAAGTTTTCTGTGAATGCCTAAATTGCTCCTGTGAACGTTTATTATTGAAGCGTGTATTTGACTACTTTTTACATTTCTTTTATTTTTATTTACCTTTATTTGTAGCATGAATAGAGGAAATAGAGTTTTAATACAAGTTCTTTTTTGGGCAATTGTTTTGTTTGTAATTGCACTAAGTCAGGTAGATGCAGTACGTTTTTTAGGTGAAAACTGGCTGGCTTTTATTTTTCAAGCAGTGTTAATTATTAGTGTTGTATATCTGTTGGCAGATAAGTTATTATTTAAGAAAAAATATGCTTGGTTTGTATTGATTTCGATAGTACTAGTTGTAGTTTTTACAATTATTGCTTCCATGCTTCCAGCCGCCGCTGGACCGCCAAGATTAGAAATGATTGATAGACCTAGAAAGTCACCAACTCCCTTTTTAATCAACTTTTTATTACTGAGTTTAACATTTGTAGTAGCCGCAGTTATCGAAATATTTCTTTTTGCCAAACGAAAAGAAGAAGCATTAATTTTAAGCAAAACGGAAACATTGGAGACTGAGTTGAAGTTCTTAAAGGCACAAATAAATCCACATTTTTTATTCAATTCTTTAAACAATATTTATGCGCTTTGCGCGATTGATACCACTAAAACTCAAAAAAGTATTACATATTTGTCAGATATGTTGCGCTATGTATTATATGAATGCGAACAAAAAACAGTTTTAATTCAAAAAGAAGTAACGTATATTGAAAATTATATAAATTTATTTAAATTAAAAAGTAGTAAAGAATATTCTATAAAGACACATTTTTCTATTGAAAATCACGATTTAAAAATTGCACCGATGCTTTTTATTCCTTTTGTTGAAAATGCTTTTAAACATGGTAATATTGAGCAAATACATGAAAATTACATACATATTTCAATTGTGTCTAGCGGATCAGAAACTATTTTTACGATAGAAAACACAAAACCCAACATACCAACCGAAAAAGATGCTGTTGGCGGGATTGGAATTAAGAATGTAGCAAAACGATTGGAAATTTTATATCCTGAAAAACATTTGCTTGCAATACAAAATACGAATACCATTTTTAAAGTAGAATTAAAACTAGAAACGAATGCTTAGTTGTTTAATTATTGATGATGAAGAATTAGCAAGATTATTGCTAACGTCGTATGTAGATAAACTAGATTTCCTAGCATTGAAAGGTTCGTTTGAAAATCCGCTTGACGCGATTTCTACATTGAAAGAAACCACTATTGATGTCGTTTTTTTAGACATTCAAATGCCGCAACTTAAAGGAACCGATTTTGCAAAGTTGATTCCTGCAACTACAAAAATTATTTTTACAACAGCGTATTCTGAATATGCATTGGAAGGTTTTGAACTTAGCGCGTTAGATTATTTATTAAAACCAATTTCGTTTGAACGTTTTCTAAAAGCCGTTCATAAAGTACAAGATTCAAGCGTTTCGGAAGCTCCAAAAACAATTACGGTAAAATCAGGATATGACTTGCATAAATTGCAATTGGAAACGATTACACATATTGAAAGCGCAAGTGAATATGTCGTTTTTTATACAGATGCAAAAAAAATAATGAGCCATCAATCGTTGAAATCTTTAGAGAAAACACTAAATGCAACACAATTTATGCGCGTGCATCGTTCATATATCATCAACAAAAATAAAATTACGGGACTCAAAGATAAATATCTATTATTGGATACGATTAAAATTCCTGTGAGTGAAAGCTATTACGAAGCGGTAAAAAAGTTGTTTTAATATATAAAACGATAAAATTTAAGGAATTAAGGTGTGTTTTTTATCATAATTCACCAAAAGCGAAACCACATAACTATAACTCAAAATTCCTCCAGATTGATTATTTGCTTTCAAAAACTGATCAAATGTAAACTTAAACATAGGTTTTAGTGGATTTCTATGTGAAGTCCAAAAAGCCCGAACTTCGTCGTAATTCTTCTGAATTCCAGGGTGTAACGTTGCTTTTAAGCGTTCATATTCTTCAGGATTTCTATTGTAAACTTCTCGTAACGAATGCCACACCATAAAATTATACGCGCCATACTGAAAGTAAATATCGTCATTATGTAAAGCCGCCATGCAACCAATAAAATTTGCTTCGTTTTCAGCAGAAAAACCTATCTGATGCGCTTCTTCATGACTTGCCGTTACAGGAAATTTATACACAGGAATTTTACTATTAATCTGTGCTTCGTTTGTAAACGGATTCAAATAACCACTAAAGCCCATAGTTGTCAAAAAACTACTATAAATAGACTTTTTTAAACTGCGATGAGCAAATGTAAATTGCGGTTGCGTTACACTAAAATTATCATAACCATTCAATGTCTTGGTGAAAATTTCACTCGTTTTATACGGAATTTCAACTTTTACCGTATCATTTTGCGTAATTTGATATTGAATTTGATTTGCTTTTGTGATGGCTCTTTCGGTAAAATTCACAAGTTCTTCTGTGGTATATTTTCGATCTAAATCAAGTGATTTGTAAAGCGGCAATCGGTAATAATTCATTCCCCAAAGTAAGTGGAATGTAAAATATGTTAATGTAATTACAATATACGTATCAAGCAAAATACGCTTATACTCAGTTCGAATCAAACGGAAGTTTTTATATACATAGCGAATGATTAAAATTCCTGCAATTGTATAAAAAATATCGCCTATCGAAAACGGAATCCAACCAAAAACAACTCTAAAAACCTTTGAAATAATAGGGTAAAAACCATTACTGTAATATGTTTCTACAAACGCAGGGTACTTTGCAAGTATCTTAATAGCAATGAATTGAATTGGAAAAGATAGTGCAATCAGTAGTTTTGTTCTCTTGGTCATAAGCAATACATTTGAACATTATTTGGGAAAATGATACATAGCTAATGTAAAAAAACTAAATCATTATTTCTAAAATGATACACTATTTTTCAAGCTGTATAAATTATCCTACAATCTATTTCGTTAAAAAAAGAGCTATATTAAGAGCAAACATTTACCTTTGTAAAACAATTAATTCAATCCATAAACAAAATAGAATGAGTCAAGAAGTAAGAACTTTAGCCCCTAACGGGCTTTGGAATAAATTCGCAGATTTAAATGCAGTGCCAAGACCTTCAAAAAAAGAAGAACGTGTCATTGCTTTTATGAAGAAATTTGGAGAAGATTTAGGTTTGGAAACCGTCATTGATGAAGTTGGAAATGTAATCGTAAAGAAACCTGCTACTACAGGAATGGAAGATAGAAAAGCCATTGTAATGCAATCGCATTTAGATATGGTACATCAAAAAAATGCAGATACAGATTTTGATTTTGACGCACAAGGAATTGAAATGATTATTGATGGCGATTGGGTAAAAGCTAAAGGAACGACACTTGGTGCAGATAATGGACTTGGAGTGGCTACAATTATGGCAGTTTTAGAAAGTTCAACAATTGCACATCCAGCATTGGAAGCTTTATTTACGATAGATGAAGAAACTGGTATGACAGGTGCAATGGGTTTAAAAGGTGGTTTGCTTGAAGGTGAAATACTTTTAAATTTAGATACGGAAGAAGATGACGAAATCGGAATTGGTTGTGCAGGAGGAATTGACGTTACTGCAAGACGTTCATACGTTGAAGAACCAACGCCAGAAGGAGTTGTTGGCTATAAAATTACCGTAAACGGATTGCAAGGTGGACATAGTGGAATGGACATTCATAAAGGATTTGGAAATGCAAATGTGTTGATGAATCGTTTGTTGTTTGATGGATTTGAAAATTACGGATTACGCATTGCAACAATAGATGGCGGAAGCTTGCGAAATGCAATTCCACGAGAAAGTGTTGCAACAATTGTAATAGACAAAGTACATCAAGATGCGTTTGAATTTGAAATGAAAACGGAAATTGACACAATTAAAAAAGAATTTGCAACTATTGAAGCAGATTTAGAAATTGAATTTATCATTGTTGAAACACCAAATAATGTAGTAGAATTAGGTGTGCAAGAAGGAATTACACGTTCACTATATGCCGCGCACAACGGTGTGTTTCGTATGAGTCCAGATATTGAAGACCTAGTAGAAACGTCAAATAATATTGCACGTGTGATTATAAAAGATGGTGAAATTAAAATTGGATGTTTAACTCGTTCTTCTGTAGAAAGTGGGAAAATGGACTTGGCAACAAAATTGAGAGCTTCTTTTGAATTATCAGGTTGTGAAGTAGAATTTTCAGGTTCGTATCCAGGTTGGGCACCAAACATGAATGCTTCTATATTACCTGTAATGGTTGATTTATACAAAAAGTTAAACAATAATGAAGAGCCAAATGTAGCGGCTTGTCACGCAGGGTTAGAATGTGGAATTTTAGGAACAAATTATCCAGAAATGGAAATGATTAGTTTTGGGCCAACCATTCGCGGAGCACATTCACCAGACGAAAGAGCTAGTATTTCGTCTACTCAAAAATACTGGAAATACGTATTAGAAATCTTAAAGAACATTCCAAAGAAATAATTTTACTTAAAATACAAAGAGGTTGTCTAAAAAGACGTCATTGCAAATGAAGTGAAGCAATCTGTAAAATTTAAGTTATTAATTTACAGATTACTTTGAAATTTAAAATTTCTCATAATGACAGTACTAATAGCTTTTTAGACAACCTCTTTTTTAGTTATAAAAATGTAGTTCTATTTAGCAAGCCAATCTTGAAAGTTCACAACATCCTGTTTGATTGGTTAATAGTGTTGTCTGACATGCATTGCCGCAATAGGTTTGTAGCGTAAGACATTGATGATGCATACCTATTGTAAAATTATATTTTCCGCCAGATGTATCTAGTTGAGTAACGGAAGAAACTTTTTGTTTGCGTAGGTTCAATGAGATTTTTTGTTTTTTCATGGTAAGTTTAATTTTCTGGTTAAATTCTTAACCTACAATATACATCAAGTATTTACTATTGAATTACGGGAAAGCCATCAAAAAACGTTTTGTTATAGTTAATATACGGTCTAAATTTTGACTAATATGCCATCAATCTACTTTGATAATTACAACTCTGCTACTATTAATGAAGCCAATAATCAATCAGTCTTAAAAATCTCAAAATGGAGAGTTAAATAAAATAGTTTCTGTATTTACACTTGTAAAAAAGCCTCTTTTTGACTAAAAAGAGGCTTTATTTTTTTTCTAATATTAAATGTATAGGTTGTTTTACTTAACAAACTAATGTAAACGGATGTGTAGTTGTTTGTGTATGTGTACAACAGCTAGATGGCATTGTAGGACATGTATCTGTTGGACAAAATACTGTGCGACAATTTGCTTGTATAGTTATAAACTGAATTGTAGTTGTAGTGATTACAATGATTCCACCATTCAATTGTTTTTCATCTAAAGAAGAAATTCTTTGCTTCTTCAACTTTAATAATGCTTTCTTTTTTTTCATGATCTTAGTTTTTGGTTATGCTGGCTAATATCGTGTTAAGAAGTTATTTATAAAAGAGTAGAAAAACGTATCCTATATGGTGTTTTTCCTAAAAATAAGTATGGTTTTACTATAAGACATAAAAAAACGGTCATTTCAAATTAAAGAAATAACCGTTGTATGATTTTACTATGTTTCGTTGAATTACTTTTCACCAACAACAACTAGTTCAAAAACTAAATCTGTATTTGGTTTAATCCCAGGTCTTCCTCTTTCTCCATATGCTAAATGCGAAGGAACAAATATGGTAGCTTTATCCCCAACGCTTAATTGTTGAAAACCTTCTTTAAATCCTGCAATCATTTGTGCGTCAGGACCAATTGCTGTTGTCATTGTAGTATAACGATTAGCCGCTTTTTGTTGCGGATTTACTAAATCTAATGCTTCAGCTGTTTCTAAATTATTTGTTTGTAATAAATTTCCATCTGTAAAATACACTGCATAATATGCTTCAACTGTAGAATTTACAGTTAGTTTTTCTCCATTTCCTTTTTCAGAAATAAAATATTTTAGACCTGAAGGTAGCTCAGTCGCTTTCGCTTTTTGCTCAGTAAACTTAGCTAATGTTTTTGCTGTAATTTCATTTCTCTTTTTCTCAGCTTCTTCTTTTGCTAGTCTAGCTTCTTTTGTCTTCTCCTCAAAAACTTTTGGTGCATTAAACGAACGTGCTTCTGAACCTTGACGAATAATTTCTACTTTGTTTATTTTAATAGTATCCACAGGTCGGTTCATGGCTTGTGGTGTTTTAGTTACGGGAGTTTTAGCAATAAGATCTACTGTGACCATTTTTACAGAATCGATAGCTTTTTGTAATGCCGTCGCATCAGAAATTTTAGCTTTCAATGCTTTTCTGTCTTCTGGCTTGATCACAACTTTTCCAAAAACAGTATAGTTTCCGTTTAATGAAGGGTATGGTACGTGTGTAATGTAAAATTGACTTCCATTTGTATTTTTACCTGAATTAGCCATTGCTAACGTTCCAGCCTGATTGTGATCTAATGTTTCTATAATTTCATCATCAAACTTATAACCAGCATCACCAGTTCCGTTTCCTAATGGATCACCAGTTTGAATCATAAAGTTTTCCATAACTCTATGAAAAATAATTCCGTCATAAAAAGGTTTCCCTTTTTTATCATCCGCTAATAATGGATGTGTTCCTTCTGCTAAACTTACAAAGTTAGCCGTAGTAACTGGTGTATTTTTATAATCTAACTCTAAAAGTATATTTCCTTTCGTTGTTTCTATTTCTGCATAGAGTCCATCTGCTAAATCTGGGTATTTAGAACTGTTACAAGATGTAAATGCTACTGCTATGATCGCAATGAAAATTGTGATTTTCTTCATGATAAAATTCATTTTAATTTTCTGTTTCTAGGTTTTTGTTATCTTTTTTTATGTTGAGTAATGTAATTGTAGATTGAATCGGAATATTAGTTCCTACTTTTTTATTATCACCATGATATCCATACGCTACATGTGATGGGAATAGAAACGTAACAGTTTCTCCTTTTTTCATCAATTGTAATCCGTACCGTAATCCTGCAATAATCTGTTGCTTATTTACAACATATTCTTGTATGCCTATTTCTTGTTTTGTGTAAATGGTGTCACCTGCAATTTTGGCGATATTGTACTCATAACGAAGTGTATCTCCTTTTTGTGGTGTATATGTTTCTTCTGGTGAAGATTTTTCATAGAAATACCAAAATCCATTTTTGGAAGCTATATAGGTGTGTGCTGTATCTTTCTTAATAAAATCTTGAATCATTGCTTCTTCTTGCGCAATTAATGCTTTGTTTCGTTCAACCGATTCCTTTAAAAACGTTCCTGAACGAACATTTATAGGTTTACGTGCTTCTTGTTGCGCGCAGGAAACTATTGCCAAAAAAATAATACCAAGAAGAATGATTTTTTTATACATAGTCTAACTTAATTCATTTTTATAACCTGCTAAAATTTTAGTGAAATTTTTAACAGTATCTTCCATAGAATTATCACTTCTTCCACCTGCGGCATTTGTATGTCCGCCACCATTAAAATGTGTCCGTGCTAATTCATTTACCGAAAAATTACCTTTTGATCGTAATGACATTTTTATATACGGTTCTTGTAAATTTTCAATAAAAATTGCTGCAAATTTAATGCCTTTTAATGATAATCCATAATTTACAAAACCTTCTGTGTCACCTTTTCGGAAATCATGTTGTAAAAGTTCTTGTTTTGATAACGTAATATATACCGTATTGTATTCTTCTAAAACTACTAAATTTTTCAAAGCACAACCTAATAATTGTAGCTTACTTAAGCTATTGGTATCATAAATTGCATTATGAATTTCTGAGTTTTTAGCGCCTTTATCCATCAAACTAGCAATGACACGATGTGTTGTACTTGTAGTTGCAGTAAAGCGGAAAGAACCTGTATCTGTCATGATTCCTGAATACATACAAGATGCCATTTCTGGTGTAATTGTATCTTCTTCACCAAGAAAACAAATAAAGTTGTATACCATTTCACAGGTAGAACTCATACTTGTGTCCGAATACGTATATTTTGCATAATCAGCAGGTTGCTGGTGATGATCGATCATAATAAAGGTAGCATCACTTGTAGCAACAACACTTGACATTTCTCCAATTCGACTCAAATCATTAAAATCTAACGTAAAGATAACATTCGCTTCTTTTATAAATTTTTCAGCAGCTTCTTGTTGTGTGTCAAATTTTATAATTTCTGTTTCTCCAGGCATCCATTTTAAAAACTCAGGATAATCATTTGGAGCAACTATAATTGCTTCTTGCCCTTTGTTTTTCAAGTAATGCCAAAGTGCTAGCGTAGAACCAATAGCATCACTATCTGGATTTTTATGCGGAATGATTACAATATTCTTTGGTGTTTGAAGTACGGTTTTTATGGCTTGTATATCAACTTCGTTCATGCGTTTGGCTTCTCTTTTGTATATCTAAAAACTATAAAAAATGGAGCAGAAATACGTGCTTCCCTTTTCATAGGTGGCTAATATACTAAAATAGCCTTGTAAATAAATTGTATTTGTGTACTTTTGCACCGAAAATCAACATAGATTTTACAAAATACGAACTTATAATTATTTATACATACCATAATGGCTGGAAAAAGAACTTTTACCATGATTAAGCCTGATGCTGTAGAAAACGGACACATCGGAGCTATTTTAGAAAAAATTACTGCTTCAGGATTCAAAATCGTTGCGTTGAAGTTAACGCAATTAAGCAAGCGCGATGCAGAAGCATTTTACGCAGTTCACAACGAAAGACCTTTCTTTGGTGAATTGGTAGAATTTATGACTAGAGGACCAATTGTTGCAGCAATCTTAGAGAAAGACAATGCAGTGAGTGATTTTAGAACGTTAATCGGAGCTACAAATCCTGCAGAAGCAGCAGAAGGAACCATCAGAAACTTATATGCAACTTCTATTGGAGAAAATGCAGTTCACGGTTCTGATAGTGATGAAAATGCAGCTATTGAAGGTGCTTTTCACTTTTCAGGAAGAGAGATTTTCTAAGGAAAATTATACTATAGTTTATAGAAGAGCTTCAATCGTTTGATTGAGGCTTTTTTGTTTTTAGAGTATTGGATTGTTAGTATCGCTTCGCTCTTAGTACGTCAGTATTTCAGTTTTTACGATAAATTCCACATAATACTTAACTTGTATGACAATTATTAGAACAATAATAACAACCATTTACGTCATCATAATACTTCTTTGCCTCTTTAACTGCATCTTTGCAATTGTCAAAACTCCCTAAGTATATTCTATTTTCTTCTTTTGGAAGCCAGCTACATCCAGATTTATGCACTTCATGATCTCCATTAGATTGTGCATTTTTATTAACATAATAGTATGCCATATTTTCAAATATTTAAATGTTGAAATCAAAATTAATTAAAGAAAATATGATAACATTATGGTATTCCTCATATGTATGAAAATTAAATAGTGAATTAGTTTAGTACTAACTCTCGATAACTTTATATTAGTTTTAGTATTTTAAATAGATTCTTGCTTTTGAAGGAATGACAGTCAGATAATCTAAGAGCGAAGCGATACTTACCCTCTAAAACGTTAGCGTATCTATCGTAAAACAATATGCTTTATTAATTCCTTTCCTAGACTTTCATTAAGCATTTTGATCATTTTGTCTTTTCCATAGCTTAGTTCTTGACGTAAAACTGCAGAAGATAAAGAAACGTAGAGTGTATCATTTTTGAGAATGACATTTGTAGTGTAATTATTTACACCATTTCCCATCAATTTTGCCCAAGCATCACGTGCGTCAATTTTGTCCAAACCATCTTCCAAACGATTTTCGGTGACAAAATCCTTTAATACTTCACTAATAGTTCTATGTTCGGTGTGTCTTTTCTTCAAAATAAATTACAATTTAAAAATCTCGTATGACTGATGAATCTCTTTTACAATCGCTTCTGTTCTATCTACATGCGTATCACTGATAAAAATTTGTCCAAAATCTTCATGATTTACTAATGACATTATTTGTGCAACACGTTGTTCATCTAACTTATCAAAAATATCATCTAAGAGTAGGATAGGAGTCACATTGACTAATTGTTTGATAAAATCAAATTGTGCTAACTTTAACGCAATTAAAAATGATTTTTGCTGTCCTTGACTTCCAAATTTTTTGATTGGATACGTCGCTATCGAAAATATCAAATCATCTTTGTGCACTCCGACACTTGTATATTGCAATACTTTGTCTTTAGTCAGATTCTCTTCAAGCAAAGATCGAAAATCTTTTTCATGTAATTGACTCTTGTATTCAATATTAACAGTTTCTTTTTCATTTGAAATCGCGTTATATCGCGATATAAAAATTGGCACAAAGGCTTCTAAAAAGTTCTTTCGTTCAGTATAAATTTTCACACCTAAATCATGTAGTTGATCGTTGTAAATGCTGAGTGTGTCACCATCAAACGTACTATTTAATGCAAAGTATTTTAATAACGAATTTCGTTGCGAAAGCACTTTGTTATAATTGATAAGATTCTGTAAATATTGTTTATTTGATTGCGAAATAACACTGTCAATAAACTTTCTACGTGTATCACTTCCTTCAATAATCAAATCACGATCTGCAGGCGAAATAATTACCAATGGAAGAAAACCGATATGTTCTGAAAGTTTGTCGTATGCTTTGCCATTTCGTTTTACAATTTTCTTTTGTCCTCTTTTAAGTGTACAAATAATATTTTCGTCACGTTCTCCTTTTTCATACGCGCCATCAATCACAAAAAACTCTTCTCCGTGTTTAATATTTTGTGTTGCCACAGGATTAAAATAGCTTTTACCAAATGATAAATGGTAAATAGCATCTAGAACATTGGTTTTTCCAACACCGTTATTCCCGACAAGACAATTTATTTTTGGACTAAAATCGAAAGAACTCGTTTCGAAATTCTTATAATTTACAAGTGATAATTTCTTTAGAAACATGAAAATAGTAGCATCATTACAATAAAAATGCAAATTATTGAAAAATATCAAATAAATAAGCTTTTAATTCTACTTAAAAATTTTATTTTTGCGCACATTAATATACAATATATGGCAACTTACAAGAAAAGAGGATATAAAGTAAAATCTAAAGAAGAGAAAGAAAAAGAAGTTTCAGCTGAAGAACTAGAAAGTACAACAGCAGAAGTTTTTAATACTTTAGACGAAACTGCATCCAAAACAGAAGAATGGGTAGCAGGGAATCAAAAATATATCTTTATCGGTATCGGTGCAATTGCAGTTGTTCTTTTAGGATATTTAATTTACAGTAAAGTATTTGCTGCTCCACAAGAGCAGGAAGCTGCAAATGAAGTGTTTCAAGCAAACTCTTATTTTAACGAAGCTTTAAGTGTAAATTTAAATGACAAAATGGTAAATGGATTGACAACAAGAGATTCATTATTCAATTTAGCTTTACAAGGTGGAGAAGGAAAGTATGGTTATTTAAATATCATTAAAAACTATCCTGGAACAAATGCGGCAAACTTAGCAAACTATAGTGCTGGTATTGCATATTTGAACTTAAACAATTACGAAAAGGCAATTGAGCATTTATCAAACTTTGATTCTTCTGATATTATCATTGGAGCAAAAGCAAAAGGTGCTTTAGGTGATGCATTTGCTCAATTAGACCAGCAAAAAGAAGCATTAGAATACTACGAAAAAGCTTTCAAGCATAGTGATAATGAAGCAACAACTCCAATGTATTTACTAAAAGCAGGAATTACTGCCTTAGATTTAGGAGAAGCTGGAAAAGCATTGCAATATTTCAATAGAATTGAAAGAGAATATGCTGACTTTAAAAACACTGCTGACGGGAAAATGTTAGAAGTATACATTGGAAAAGCAGAAGCCTTGAACTAGAAAAGATGGCAACAGTAAATAAAAATTTATCTACATACGATAAAGCTACAATCCCAAATGCGAAAGATTTTCGGTTTGGGATTGTTGTTTCTGAGTGGAACGAGAATATTACAGAAGGACTTTGTGAAGGCGCAATTGCCGCTTTAACAGAGAATGGCGTTACAGAAAATAACATCATTCGTTGGAATGTGCCAGGAAGTTACGAGTTAGTGTATGGTGCAAAACACATGCAAAAAACACAAAAAGTAGATGCTATTATTGCAATAGGAAGTGTGATACAAGGTGAAACGAAACATTTTGACTTTGTATGTAGCGCAACTGCACACGGAATTAAAGATTTGAATGTACAGTCCGATATTCCAGTAATTTTTTGTGTATTGACAGATAACACGTTGCAACAAGCTATTGACCGTTCTGGTGGAAAACATGGTAACAAAGGAATTGAAGCTGCTGTAGCGGCGATTAAAATGGCAGCGTTACGGAAGTTTTAAATTATGAATTCATAATTCTGAATTAAGAATTAGAACAATATACAAACCGTTATAGAAACTTCTGTAGCGGTTTTTTTATGAAGTAAACCCAAAACCAAACACCCAAAACCTAAAATCCAACACAACTACTCTTCTTCACTAGAAACTTCAGGAAGTTGAAAAAAGCTAAATACCGAACTTCCATAATTTTTTGAGAAGCTAAAATAAGGTGCATGCTCAAGTTTTGTTTCTTTTGCGTGTTCTAAGATTAAAAACCCATCTTCGAGTAGCAATCCTCTTTCAAACACAATGGAAGCAATACGTTCAAACTGTTCTTGTGTAAACGCGTATGGTGGATCTGCAAATATAATATCCGATTGTATGTGTGTGCGTTCTAAAAACTTGTACACATCACTTTTAATTGCTGTAATATCGAGTTCTAAAGCTGTAGTTGTTTTCTTTATATAACTCACACAATTATAATCTTTATCTACGGCAGTAATTTTTTCTGTACCACGCGAAGCAAATTCGTAACTGATGTTTCCAGTTCCAGAAAATAAATCCAATACGCTGATTTCATGAAAGTAATAATGATTGTTCAGAATATTGAAAAGCGATTCTTTTGCCAAATCCGTTGTTGGTCTAACAGGTAGCTTTTTTGGCGCTGTCAATCGTCTTCCTTTATGTTTTCCAGAAATTATTCGCATTTAAAAATTTGTTAGTAATGTGAAATCTGTATGATTTTTTGGTTTAAGAACACTTTCGTGAAATGTAAACGGGTATTTTTTATCTATAAACGAAACATTTCGCACGTATGTGTATGTAATAGTATATAAATGATCTTCTTTTTCAATATCACCTAAGAAATAAAGTTGAAGTTCATTGGTATTCAATTCAAGCTGTTCTATGGTGAACAAAACATAGTATATAAAATCTTCAGCAGTTACATATTCAAAAGAATTATAGAGTAATAGCTTTTTATTTTTGACTACAATAATTTCAAATTGATCTTTCTGAACATGAACATATACTACAGTTCCATCACTAGTATCGGGCAATTGAAAAATGTTTTCTAACAAAATTGTCGCAAAATGTTTGTAAGTAAACGATCCGTATTTGTCAAAAAACAAATTATTAATATTTACATACGGAATGTACACATTTACCATGTCATTGTTAGTGACCACATCAAAAGTAATGTAGTCATTTGGTAAAATTTTGTTATTGTATTTTAAGTAATCAGGCAAGTTTTTATCCGAAAACAAAGGTTTTGGAACAAACGTAGCTAAGGTATTTATGTGACTGATTGTTACTTCTTGAAAAGACTGATCAAATATGTTTTTATGTGCATTTAGGGTATTGATGATCTCAACTTCTAACTGCAACGGATTGGTAACCGTTTCAAATGTAAAATGCTGTAAAGAAGTAATTTTATTCTCAATAGTATCTAGGATACAAAAAGAAAGTCCATTCAGAGAAATCTGAATGGACAACTTTTGAAAATCTGATTGATTTATAGTGTTACTTTCTTTGTTCAATTTCATAACTCGTTGGCCAGTTTCCGCTATCACTTACTTTATCAAGTGAACCTACGAAAATTTCTTTTCCATCAACTTCATCTACAGAAATAATTCTTTTCTCTTGTTTTAGTAAGTCTTTATCTTGATCGTATAAAATAACATCTTTAGCTACAGAAACTTTAAAAACAGGCGCATTGTATCCGCTAATTTCTATAGTTTTTGTTTCCATTTTGAATGTTTCTTTATCATTTTTAGCAAAAGGTACATATTTCATTTTCTTATAACGATCTGTTCCTTTAAACAAAGAATCTATAACTGGCTCAAAACTCAACGTATCAATAATGACAACTTCTTTTAACTTGTCAATTTTATACACCTCGTCATATTCCATATAACTAGAATCTCTTTTTTCAACGATAGCAAATTTAGCTGTATCAATGAATACTTCTAACGCAGAAAAATCCTTTGCATACGTTCCAGTAATGGTTTTGTGCGCTAACTGTGAATCTCTAATATCTTTTAAATTATCAATAACAGCTCTGTATCTTTTCACTTTTTCTTGCTTAAACTCTACAGGAGCCATGATAGAATTGTAAATTTTATATCCAAAAAATACAGAAGCTAACATAAACCCTAAAGCAAATATTGGGCGTAATTTTCTAGGAACTAACTTTTCGATAAGGACTAAAAGACCAATTGCAATTGCAATAGCAACAATAAGAATTAAAGGCGTTTTAATCGTATCCATAAAGCCTCCTTTAACTTCTGCGTTTTGCGCAAATGATGCTACAGGCAGTAATAAGAAAACAGTTACTAATGATAAGACTAAATTGAATTTTTGTTTTACGTGTTTCATCTCTATTAAGAATAGTTTTGTTTTAAGAACATCAATATACGCAAATCTACAATTTTTTTTTAATCGTAAAAGTATTTAGCCAAAAAAAGCATGTTTATATTTATAAAAAATCAATTGATACACAATCATTCAATTTACTTTTCTATTTTCGTTCCCTGATATCTGAAAAGATCAGATAATTTTTACAATTATGGATGCAACTACATTTTATAAATTACTCAAAAGTAAATTCCCACACGAAGTTACTTTTAAACAAGATGTAGTTTTACACAAACTTTCAGAGTTTATCTACGGAGATGATAATGATGCATTATTCTTGCTAAAAGGATATGCAGGAACTGGAAAAACTACAACAATTGGTACACTTGTTACCCATTTGTGGAATACCAAAAAAAAGTCAGTTTTGCTTGCGCCAACAGGTCGTGCCGCAAAAGTAATTAGTAATTATGCAGGAAGACAAGCACATACAATTCATAGAAAAATATACTTTCCTAAAAAAGATAAAGGTGGCGGTGTAAGTTTTGTATTGCAACCAAATAAGCATAGAGATACACTTTTTATTGTAGATGAAGCGTCCATGATTCCCGATTCGCCAAGTGATTCCAAGCTTTTTGAAAATGGTTCATTATTAGATGATTTAATGATGTATGTCTATTCTGGACATAAATGTAAATTGATTTTAATTGGAGATACGGCGCAATTGCCACCTGTAAAACTTGATATAAGTCCAGCGTTAGACGAAAGAACGTTAGAACTGAATTATGATAAAAATATAACACTCATTGAATTAGATGAAGTTGTCCGACAAGATGCAGATTCAGGAATATTAGTCAATGCAACCAATTTACGCGAACAATTGCATGATGAATTTTATGCAGAATTCAAATTTCAACTCTTAAATTTTCCTGATATTATTCGATTAATTGATGGATACGAAATTCAAGATGCCATTAGCGATTCCTATTCTGATAACGGAAAAGAAGAAATGGCAATTATTGTCCGATCTAATAAAAGAGCCAACATTTACAATCAGCAAATACGAAATAGAATTTTATTTAATGAAAATGAATTATCTGCTGGCGATTATTTAATGGTTGTAAAGAATAACTACTTTTGGTTGCCAGCCACTTCTGAAGCTGGATTTATTGCCAATGGCGATATCATAGAAGTCTTAGAAATTTTTGCCATTAAAGAATTATATGGTTTTCGCTTTGCAGAAGTAAACATACGCATGGTCGATTATCCAAATCAGAAACCATTGGAAACGGTATTATTATTAGATACGATTCATGCAGAAACACCAGCACTTTCGTATGAAGACGGAAACCGATTGTACCAAGAAGTCATGAACGATTATGAAAGTGAAACTTCTAAGTACAAGAAATTTCTAAAAGTAAAAGGCAACAAATATTTCAATGCACTACAAGTAAAATTTAGTTATGCAATTACCTGTCACAAATCGCAAGGTGGACAATGGAAAACGGTTTTTATTGAGCAACCATACTTACCCAATGGAGTTGGAAAAGAATACATGCGTTGGTTATATACAGCCATGACGCGTGCGCAAGAAAAGCTATATCTCATTGGATTTTCAGACGACTTTTTCATTTCTTAAAATACACTAAAAATAATTTTACTATTTTTAAAAAATTAACCATAATCAATAATTGTATCGCATGAATAATTTGTACTACAAGCCTTCGGGCAAAGTAAACCCAATTAGTATAGTATACCTACTTTTAGCAATATGTCTTGGAGCGCCCATTTTGGCATTCATTTATACATATGCAATTCTCTGGATTCCATTTATTTATCTAAACTTTTTATGCTTAGCTGGAATAGCTTTTGGTCTCGGATTTGTAGCAAACTTTGTCGTCGGTTTTGGAAAAGTAAGAAACGCTATGGTTGCCGCTATATTCGGATTGCTTGTCGGAATTGCAGGATTGTATGTAAGTTGGATAATATGGTTAGCGCATCATTTCGGACAAGCATACATGGATATTGCTCTTAATGCAGATGTAATAATTAATGAAATCGGATATGCCAACGAAGAAGGGACTTGGGGAGTAGGAAGAAGTGGCGGACTTGTTAGTGGAACAATACTAAGCATTATCTGGATTATTGAAGCTGTTGGAATGATAGGAATTCCTGTATTCTTTGCATTTTCGAAAGCTGGTGAACCTTATATTGAAAATGATGATAACTGGGCAGAAGAAACACTCATTGGTCCTTTTGAAATTGTATTGAATCAGACAGCACTAAAACAGCAACTAGAAACTAAAAACTACGAAGAATTATTAGCCATTGCACCAGCAGAAAACGCAGGACAAGGTTCGCACACAATACTTCAATTGCATCACGGAGAAAATAGAAATCAAGCAAAAGAATTTTATCTAACTGTAAAGAATATGATTGAAAAACGAGACAAAGACGGAAATCTTGATTTTGATGAAAAACCATTAATTAGTTTCATTCATATCAGTAAAGAAGCTGGACAGCAATTGCTAGCCAAAATAATTTCTGATGCGACAGTTGTAGAAAATTAAAAATGAATTCATAATTTCAAATACGTTTTAAACACGTCAAATTATATTAAAAATTGTATTTTTGAATTCATAAAAACAAGCACATTTGAAAATAATAGCAATGATTCCGGCACGATATGCAGCTTCTCGCTTTCCTGGGAAGCTAATGCAAGACTTGCATGGAAAAACCGTAATTACCAGAACGTACGAAGCTACGGTGGCTACAGGGCTTTTTGAAGAAGTATATGTAGTTACAGATAGTGATGTCATTCGTGAAGAAATAGCACGCAATGGCGGCAATGTAATTATGAGTAAAAAAGAACACCAATCTGGAAGTGATCGTATTGCGGAAGCTGTACAAAATGTGGAAGCAGATATTGTTATCAATGTTCAAGGTGATGAGCCATTTACGGAAAAAGAAAGCCTTCAAAAAGTAATAAATGTGTTTTATGATGATCCAAACAAAGAAATAGATTTGGCTTCATTAATGGTTCAAATTAAAGATTGGGACGAAATCAACAACCCAAATACAGTCAAAGTGATTGTCGATCAGCGCGATTTTGCATTGTACTTTTCGCGCTCACCAATTCCATATCCAAGAGATGAAAATGCAGGTGCAACATACTTTAAACACAAAGGAATTTATGCATTTCGAAAACAAGCGCTGTTAGATTTTTATGAATTGCCAATGAAAACGCTGGAAGCTACTGAAAAAATAGAATGCATTCGTTATTTAGAATTTGGCAAAAAAATAAAAATGGTAGAAACCACTATTGAAGGTGTC
Source organism: Kordia sp. (assembly GCF_965283645.1). Taxonomy (GTDB): domain Bacteria; phylum Bacteroidota; class Bacteroidia; order Flavobacteriales; family Flavobacteriaceae; genus Kordia. Next base: position 5,048,473 of record NZ_CBDIPG010000001.1, read on the forward strand.
GAAATTGATACACCTGAAGATTTAGAACGTGCAAAAAAAGAATGGAAATAAAGTATAATACAATAAAAGTCATCGCTTTTGATGCCGATGATACGCTTTGGGTAAACGAAACCTATTTCAGAGATGTAGAACACAAGTTTGCACAACTGTTAACTGCATATGAAACTGAAAATACCATTGATCAAGAGTTGTTTAAAATGGAAATGAAAAATCTTCCAATTTACGGTTACGGAATCAAAGGTTTTATGCTTTCTATGGTTGAAAGTGCAATTGAATTATCTAACGGGAAAATTTCAAACAAAGTACTTTCTGAAATTATTCAATTAGGAAAAGAAATGATTTCCATGCCTGTAGAATTGTTAGACGGAATTGAAGATGTATTAGAAGAATTAAGCAAAAAATACAGACTATTAGTACTCACCAAAGGCGATTTGCTCGATCAAGAACGAAAGCTTGAAAAATCTGGCTTGACCAAATATTTTCATCATGTAGAAGTGATGAGTGACAAAAAAGAAAAAAATTACAAAGATTTGCTCGATCATTTAGAAATAAATGTAAACGAATTTTTAATGATTGGAAACTCACTAAAATCAGACGTGTTACCAATTATAAACATAGGAGGAAAGGCAATTCATGTTCCATTTCACACAACTTGGCAACACGAAACTGTTTTACCAAATGAAGAATCTGATGCATATCATGTCGTAAAAGACATTACTCAGGTGTTAAACTATTTATAATGCAAAAGTTAAATACAAACACTTGGAATCGGAAACAACACTTTGAATTTTTTAACACATTCAAAGATCCGTTTTTTGCAGTTGCAACGCCAATGGATGTTACCAACGCGTATCACTTTGCAAAAACAACCAACAATAGCTTTTTTGCAGTCTATTTGCACGATTGTATGAAAGCAATTAATAAAATAGAAGCGTTCAAATATCGTATTGAAAATGAACATGAAGTTGTGATCCATGATAAAATTCATGCATCAGCAACCATTATGCGTCCAAACAAAACCTTTGGATTTTCATTTATTGATTATGATGCCGATTTTGAAATATTTAAACAAAATATAGAAGCGGAAAAAGATCGAATTATCCATTCAACAGATTTGTTTCCGCCAAAAAATACAGAAGATTGTGTATTTTGTTCAGCGTTGCCGTGGACACATTTTACAGGACACAAAGAACCATTTCACGGGAAAAAAGAATCGGTTCCAAAAATAGCTTTCAGTAAAATGGAAGTGCAGAATGATAAAAAAATAATGACGGTTTCAGTATCGGTAAATCACGCATTGATGGATGGCTATCATGTTGGACAGTTTACCGAAAAGTTTCAAGAAAACTTATTGAAACACTAAATAACCTAACGTAATATTTATATTTACACCATTAAACTAATTAACTATGCAATATAAAAACTTTCCAATGGTTCCCAGAGTAATCTTCGGAAGAGGAAGTTTTAACCAAATACAGGAAATTCTTGCGCCAAAACGTTTGAATACCAAAGCACCGTTTATCTTCTTAGTAGACGATGTTTTTGAAAACCATCCTTGGCTTATTGATAGAATTCCAATTCGATTTTTAGATCAAATTGTTTTTGTTTCTGCGGAAGAAGAACCAAAAACTTCACAAGTTGATGCATTGGTAAATGAACTAAAAGGACGTTTCACGGAAAATCCATCAGGAATTATCGGAATTGGCGGCGGAACTTTGTTAGATATGGCAAAAGCTGTTTCAATTATGCTAACCAATGAAGGAAGTGCGGCTGATTATCAAGGTTGGGATTTGGTAAGTAATGAAGCTGTATACCATGTGGGAATCCCAACGATTTCAGGAACAGGCGCAGAAGTTTCACGAACAACTGTATTAACAGGTCCAGAAAAAAAATTAGGAATCAACTCAGATTTTACACCTTTTGATCAAGTTGTATTAGATCCAGAATTAACGCGCGGTGTTCCACAAAATCAATGGTTTTACACAGGAATGGATTGTTATATTCACTGTATAGAATCGTTAACAGGAACGTACTTAAACGCGTTTAGCCAGAGTTACGGTGAAAAAGCGTTGGAACTTTGCAGAAACGTTTTCTTAGAGAAAAATGTACGTGATGAAGATTCGGAAGACAAATTGATGATGGCATCTTGGCATGGCGGAATGAGCATTGCATATTCACAAGTTGGTGTTGCACATGCCATGAGTTACGGACTTTCATACTTACTTGGAACAAAACACGGAATTGGAAACTGTATCGTATTCAATCACTTAGAAGAATTTTATCCGCAAGGTGTTTCTGAGTTTAAGAAAATGGTTCGCAAGCACGATATTGACATTCCAACAGGAATTTGTAAAGATCTAACAGATAAAGAATTTGATAAAATGATTGACATTGCCTTAATGTTAGTGCCACTTTGGGAAAATGCATTGGGTAAAAATTGGAAAGAAATCATAACACGAGAGAAGTTGAAAAATATGTACATGAAAATGTAACTTCAACAAGCTCAATCAATAATACAATAGCTCAATTTTTTTAAAAAACTAACTCTTTCATTTCGAGCGCTGTCGAGAAGCTAAAGAAATCCACAATTGCGATTGAATCTCGACTGCGCTTGATTTGAAAATATAACAGTATATCTAAAGTTGTCAATCAAAAAAGAATTCTTCCATAGTTCCGATATTTAGCCAACCTCTTTTTTTCTTTCTGCGGATGCGATAAAAATGATCAGTTACTTTTTCTAACAAATCGTACTGAACGGTTCTATGTGTAGGGAAAATGCCGACTTTATTATTTTTATAAAAACGAATTATACCATTCTTTTCCAATGCAATACTATCAAACTGTGTTGGAAGTTCCTGTTTTGCATCCAGATAATCAACATGCCTATACATGAGTTGTTTGTGGCGAAAAATTACCGTATCAACCTTTTCGTAATCATGAGGAAATTGATACTTATATGAACGTATTCCGTATGATTTCCCGTTTTTTACTTTAAGTAAACTAGTGATGTATTTTTGATCGAACAATTCATTCCCCAATAGATAAATTGTGTCTCTATTTGTTAAAAAACTAATTTCTTCATTTTTGGGAAGATTTCTCAAAATCACTTTTTGTGTTTTCTGTAAAGCCCAAGTCTCCTTTTTTGTTGCGTACAGATGATTTGTTTTTGAATCAATCCTGTAAGTTGTGAGCGTTGCGCCACCCCAAACTCGTTTATTAGGATTTGGAAAACTGCCAAGATGATTTCCATAAATGTCATAGAAAAAAGCACCTTTGTCCGTCAAAAGCTCCAAAGCTTCGTCTATAAAATAAAAATCATATACAGTTTCAATAGGTATTTTTTCAGCCGCTACGTTATAAACCGTAAAATGACTGTCTTTTTTTGTGATGATAAAAAAATCAGAATGATAAATGGCATCATAACTTTCGGGCAACACTTTAGTGCCGAGTCGTGTATGTAATTCACAAGAATGATTGTCATTTTGATGAATTCTATAATAGTCTGAAAATTTAAAAAAGCGATATTTCTGATAGTTATCAAGAGTATAATCTTCACTGTTCACTTTTGAGAAACTCGTAATTTTTTCTTTTGATGCTAACGAAATAAGCATGTCTTTTGCAGGAATAATTATGTCAACAATATCTTGAGTGTCAAATAAAAGAAGTAGTTGTTTATTTTGCCTAACTTCAAGATAGACGATGAATAGGAAATTGGTGTTTTTAACTTTCCATGAAATATTATTTTCTTGGTGATTCTTTTCGTTTTTCTGAAGTGATATTTCATATGTAACAGCGATATCTTTGTTGATAAAACGCGTCAGCTCTTTTTCGTTTGTTGGTGTATGTGTAAATGTTCTATCCCAGCTTGTTTTCGTTAAAAAATCATCAGGAATTGACGTCATTTCATCAGTTTTCGTAATAAATGTATGACTGTCCTGTATTTCTTTCATAGTAAGCGTATCGTAGAAAATTTCTTTTACAATCAACTCATCATCTTGAATTTTTCCTCTCAGCGAAAGATTGTCTGTATAATTTTGTAATTCAAATTCAACTTCCTGATAGTGTAGCGAATCAATCTTTTTATAGAATATATGATTTCCACGTTCATTGAGTGTAATCAGATCAATATTAGTCGTTTTTATTGTGTGTTGCGCATGACCAATCGCAAAAGCGAAAAACAATAAAAGATATGTAGTAAAAATTGTTTTTAGGTTCTTCATTTAATTATAATTACAATCTAAAATTAACCTCTTAAATACGCAAAAACAATAAAGAATACGCAAACTAACCTTTTGAGTGAGTAAACTGATAATTCATTGTCTTTATACATTATATAGCAATTAAATAGTACAATAATGCAAACTTCATTACCTTAGCCATACTGTTGAACAGGAATATGAATTACTAAAGAAAATCTCCTAATGATACGAGCGATTTACAAATTTATTTACTTCAAACTGATGGGTTGGAAAATTGTCGGAAATTTTTCTGATGAGGTGAAAAAATGTATTGTTGCGGTAGTTCCACACACAAGTTGGCACGATTTCTACATTGGTTTATTGATAAGAGGAGTTACACAGAAGAAAATTAATTATGTAGGAAAAAAAGAACTCTTTAAGTTTCCGTTTGGTTGGTATTTTCGTTGGACAGGTGGCGCGCCAATTGACAGAACGCCAGGGCAAAACAAAGTGCAAGCTATGGCGGCTGTATTTGACGGGAAAGAAGAATTTAGGCTTACGTTAGCGCCCGAAGGAACTCGAAAACGTGTTGACGAATTACGTACAGGATTTTATTACATAGCAAAAGAAGCCAATGTGCCAATTACCTTAGTTGCGTTTGATTTTGGTAAAAAACAAGTCAAAATTGACGAACCATTTTACCTAACAGACAACATGGAAGCCGATTTTGAATACATTCACGAATTCTTTAAAGGTGTTGTTGGAAAAGTGCCCGAAAAGAGTTTTCGATATAAGGAATAATTATGAAACTTTTCGATTAATATCTGATAATTGATCCTTCGAAATTGCTTATTATTTCAAATACTTCAATGTGTTGAAATACTATTTTTATTTAAAAACAACATTACGTATGAACCGATTTCACCTTCTTTTATTCCTATTGATAAGTGTACAATGTTTATATGCGCAAAAAGCAACAACTGATTCAATTTTAAAACCTTTTAAGATAAGTGAACGTTATTTGTCTGGTTTAGACATTCCGAAAGTAACTTTAAAAGCGCATCCGGAAAGAGCTTATTTTCAAAAGAGAATTTACAAAGGTTCAGATTTGAGTATTTTTATCTTATCAAGTGAAACGGCAACAAATACAATTGCAAATTTTCCAATTGATGAATTTGTCTATTATTTAAAAGGAAAAGCGGAAATTACAACCAAAAACGATCAAAAAATAACATTTCTTTCTGGAGATTATATTTGTGTACCGAAAGGTTTTTCAGGAACTTGGATCAATAATGGTGGAAATACGTATCATTTAGAACTTTCTGTAATTTCTAATAAAAGAGCGGCAAAAGAGACAATTTCAACACCAAATATTCCTTTTTTATTAAACAGAGAACTATTATCAGGAATTGAAAATTCAAGTAAAGAAACGTCACTATTTTCAGGTGTAGAATTGAATATGAAAACAGTTTCTGAAAAAGCAGGTTTAAAAGAAATTTCAAAAACAAACACAGATCAATTCATTCATGTATTGGATGGAATTGTCACAATTATACCTAAAAACGGTGCGTCTGAAACATATTTACGAGGAGATTTTTTTATACTGCCAAAAGGGTTTTCAGGTAGTTGGAAAACCGAAGCGCAAGATACTTTTAGAATGTTACTTGTTACTTCAAAATAACGACTAACGATGATCCCAAGAAGATTCATCATCTTTATTATTGGGTGATAACCCTAAGATTTCACCTTTCGCATTTACACCCAAACCTAACACAGTTCTGTTGGCATAATTAAAATACGCAACCACTTGATTTACCTCTAAAATTTCGCCATCGTCATACCCAAAAGCACGAAGTGCATCAATATCATCACGAGTTAAATCTGCAGCAGCGAATGTTAACTTTTCTGCATACTTTACCAAAGACATTTCTTTTTTAGATAAAATTTCTTCTAAAGAATTATTTTCTATGTGTTTTCTGATGGAATTTGCTTTTTCGTCGTTGTTTAAAAAACGTTTCATTCCTGCAAAATGATGTTCGTAACAATAGTCACATTTATTAATGAAACTTGTATACGTTCCTAACAATTCCAAGAACCAATTTGGAAACGTATTATTTGAATGATGCAAGGTGTTTTTATACAAACTCATATGTCCTGTAAGTGTGTGCGGACGTAAACTATGAATGCCTAATACATTGTCAATTTGGTTATTAGGACCTTTTATTTTATTATAAATTGATTTGAGTTTCCCTGTAGATTTTTCAAACGGAATAATGTGAATCCAACTCATAAGTTATATTTTTTGCTTGGGTAGTTTTTGTTCTTTTGGCTTTTCTTTTTCTTGTCCAATTGCACCAGGAAACGACAAATTCGTACTTGAATAAATGGTTCCGAACGTATAATTGGCATTATACACTTGCGCAACGGCATCAACCACTTGTGTTTCAGATAATTCTTTTAGTGGATGTGTAAAAACGGACCAAAGAATAGCATCTGAAATGGCGTATTTCACATCTAATGCAGTATGAAAATTTGCTGTTAAACAGTTTTTCAACGTTTTATCGTCGATGTTTGAAACTTCTGTAATGGGAGAAATAATACGCATTCGATTGTTTTTTTCGTCTGTCAAACAAATAAAAAGTTTGTCATTTACAGCAAATCGCCAGTTTCCAGCTTGCCCTTGAATGGTGTCTGAATTTTTGGTTAAAATTTCGCCTAATTTGGTGTTGTTCATGTGTTGTGCAGACATGAAACTAAAACTTACGACTAAAACGATGCATGCAATTATCTTTTTCATTCAAATGATTTTTTATGATGAATCAGTCGAATAAAATTGTAAAAACAAACAATTGTAACTATTCGTCAATCAAAATTTCTAACAATTGAATTGCCGCTTCACTAATTTTAGTTCCAGGGCCAAATACAGCAACTGCGCCAGCATCAAATAAAAATTGATAATCTTGATGTGGAATTACACCACCAACAATCACCATAATATCTTCACGACCGTACTTTTTCAATTCTGCAATTACTTGCGGAACGAGCGTTTTATGTCCAGCGGCTAATGAAGAAACACCTAAAATGTGCACATCGTTTTCCATGGCTTGTTTTGCGGCTTCGGCTGGCGTTTGAAATAATGGTCCAATATCTACATCAAAACCAACATCTGCATAGCCTGTTGCCACAACTTTTGCGCCACGGTCATGTCCATCTTGTCCCATTTTCGCAATCATAATTCGTGGTTGGCGACCTTCTAAATCTGCAAATTTGACTGCCAATTCTTTTGCTTTCTGAAACGAACTATCGTCTTTTATTTCTTTGCTATACACACCTGAGAATGATTTTATTTGTGCTTTGTATCTTCCAAAAACAACTTCCAACGCATCTGATATTTCGCCTAAAGTGGCACGTTTTCTTGCGGCATCAACAGCTAACGCTAGTAAATTTGTATTCCCTTGAAAAAGGGAATCTTTTGAATCTGTACTAAAACGTGCGGCTGTTGTTAATTTTTCCAACGCTTCCGTAACTTCCGCAGCGTTTCTTTTTTTCTTCAACGTGTCCAAACGTGCTAATTGCGCATTTCGAACCGTTTGATTGTCAACTTCTAAAATATGTAATGGATCTTCTTTGTCAAGTCTGTATTTATTTACACCAACAATTACATCTTGTCCAGAATCTATTCGTGCTTGTTTACGTGCTGCAGCTTCTTCAATGCGCATTTTCGGAATTCCAGCTTCAATAGCTTTCGTCATTCCGCCCAATTCTTCAACTTCTTCAATGAGTTGCATTGCTTTGTTTGCAATTTCATGTGTTAGTTTTTCCACATAATAACTTCCTGCCCACGGATCAACTGTTTTGGTAATTTTTGTTTCTTCTTGTAAATATATTTGTGTATTTCTTGCAATTCGCGCTGAGAAATCCGTTGGTAATGCAATGGCTTCATCCAATGCATTTGTATGTAAACTTTGCGTTCCTCCAAATGCCGCCGCCGCTGCTTCAATACAAGTGCGCGCTACATTATTGAAAGGATCTTGCTCAGTAAGACTCCAACCACTTGTTTGGCAATGTGTACGCAGTGATAATGATTTTTGATTTTTCGGATTGAATTGCTTCACGAGTTTTGCCCACAACATTCTAGCCGCTCTCATTTTGGCAATTTCCATAAAATGATTCATTCCAATTGCCCAGAAAAATGATAGGCGAGGAGCAAAAGTATCAATGTCCATTCCTGCGGCCAATCCTTTACGGATGTATTCCAAACCATCTGCCAACGTGTATGCCAACTCAATATCACAGGTTGCGCCAGCTTCTTGCATGTGATAGCCAGAAATACTGATACTGTTAAATTTCGGCATGTGTTCTGACGTATATTCAAAAATATCAGAAATGATTTTCATTGAAGGTGTTGGAGGATAAATGTACGTATTACGGACCATAAATTCTTTTAGAATGTCATTCTGAATCGTTCCTGCTAAGAGTTCAGGTTGTACGCCTTGTTCTTCTGCGGCAACAATATAGAATGCCATAATTGGTAACACGGCGCCATTCATCGTCATAGAAACCGACATTTTATCCAATGGAATTTGATCGAATAGAATTTTCATGTCTTCCACCGAATCAATGGCAACACCAGCTTTTCCAACATCACCAACTACACGTTCATGATCACTGTCATATCCACGATGTGTTGCTAAATCGAACGCAACCGAAAGTCCTTTTTGTCCTGCGGCTAAGTTCCGTCTGTAAAACGCATTGCTTTCTTCTGCTGTAGAAAATCCTGCATATTGACGAATTGTCCACGGTCTGCGAACGTACATTGTAGAATATGGTCCACGAAGATTTGGCGCAATTCCTGCCACAAAATCTAAATGTGAAACATCTTGCATATCATCTTTTGTGTACGATGATTTTACTTCAATATCTTCCGCCGTTAGAAATGAAGCTTGTGTAGTTTCGTTTTCAAACGTTTTCGTTTTGTCAAGTGTGATATGTTGAAGATTCTTTCTAGTCATGCTCATAATTTGTTTTGAAAATTACTCCTGCTTTAAACGTTCTTTTTCTAGTTTAGTTGCCAAACGTCTTAGATTGATTGGAATGACTAATACTTTCCGTATTTCGTTTTTTGAAAACGGTTCAATTTCCAAATCGTGCTTCATTTTATCTTCAGGATTCGGATATTTGTTTGTTCCTAGCAATACTTCTTTACCTTCATCAAATAAGGCTTGCTCTTTTAAGTCGCTTTCTTTTATTTTTCGTTGAATTGTTCCTTCTTTCAATTGCTTTAAGAACCCGCCAGTTGCTTCAATATCTTTGAATAACGTTAGTGCTTTTTCAGCTAATTGATTGGTGATACTTTCAATATAATATGAACCTTCTGTTGGGTTGTCCGTTTTGTCAAAATAACTTTCATCTTTTAAGATTCTGAGTTGATTTCGTGAGATACGATCGCCAAATTCATTTGCTTCATGATATAGAGCGTCGTATGGTAAATTATGAACAAAATCAGCACCGCCCAAAACTACACTCATACATTCTGTCGTAGTTCGTAACATGTTTACATTGTAATCATACAAGGTTTTGTTACGTTTTGAAGGTGAAGCAATGATGATACATTTTTGATTAAGATTGTATTCTTTTGCCAATACGCTCCATAATTGACGCAACGCTCTTAGTTTGGCAATTTCAAAGAAATAATGTGTGCCAACAGTCACACTGAATGTGATTTTGTTGGTAATTTTTGAACCGAAATGATTCAAATATTCATTTGCATGCGAAAGTGCGTAGGCAAGTTGTTGCACCATTGTTGCGCCCGCGTTTTGATAGGTATCAACATGAATCGTTAGGGTGCTCTGGAAAGCATCAAGCTGTAAGATGGTTTCTAGTTGTTCGTGATCTTTTGCAAGATTTTCGAACCAATTTCCAGATGAAGCTAGCTGTCCTATGATATCAACTCCAACGGTGATGTTTGCATTTTGTTCTTTCGCGAAAGCGGCAACTTTTTTAAGATACTCCGAAGACAAAAACTCTAATTCTATATGAATAGGAATTGTTTTGAGAGCAACATCTTTTAGCAATGTTTTTATTGAAATTTCTTTGGTAGAAATTACTAAAACCAGACTTTCCGCGCCACGTAAAAGGATATCTTTTATGTTTTGATTTGATGCTGAAGCGTCAGTTACACGGATACGTTGCGTAACTTTCCATTGTGTCGTTTGTGTAAGAATTGGTTGGACTTCGCCAAAGTTTTCACTGTGATAAAAAGGTGTAATGTCAATACCTTCTTGCGTAGCTGTAATGAGTGTCTGATTGTAGTCAGCACCTTTTAAGTCTACTTGTATTTTTTGTTTCCATTGTGTAGCAGAAACATTATCAAACTCGTTAAATAAGTTACTCATTGTCTTCTAAATTTAGGCTATCTGCATACTCGATGATGTAAATTTCTTCATTTTCTTTTTTCATGAAATAGCGCTCACGTGCAAATTTTTCCAATTCGTCAGGGCTTAAGAATTTTTTGATATTCTCCCGATCTTTTTTGATTTCACTTTGCAAGTTTTCTTTTTGTTTTTCTAACAGTTCAATTTGTCTGTTAAGTTCTCTGTGTGTAGAAAACCAAGAGTTTGCATCTAAAAATAGCATCCATACGATAAATATGGCTGAAATGATGATGTATATATTTTTGAACTTGTTTAGATTCATTGTGTATGCAATTGCGCTACGATAAAAATGCTATGTAAATGTACTAAATATTAGGCTAATCGTTCGCTAATAATTGTTCGAACAATATCCACGGCAACCGTATTGTATCGATTGTTTGGAATGATGATATCTGCAAATTCTTTTGTAGGCTCAATAAACTGTTCGTGCATTGGCTTTAACGTGTTTTGGTAACGTGCTAATACTTCGTTGATTTCACGTCCACGTTGTGTAATGTCGCGTTTGATTCTTCTTATTAAACGTTCGTCAGAATCGGCATGAACAAATATTTTGATGTCAAACATTTTACGAAGTTCAGGATTTGTCAGAATTAGAATTCCTTCTACAATGATTACTTTTCGCGGTAATGTGTGAATTGTATCTCCTGTACGATTGTGTTTTACAAACGAATATACAGGTTGATCGATGGCATTTCCATTCTTTAATTCTGTTAAATGTTTACAGATTAAATCAAAATCAATAGATCGTGGATGATCGAAATTTATCTTTGTACGCTGTTCGTAATGTAAGTGTGAAGTATCGTTATAGTAAGAATCTTGTGAAATGATTCCGACTTCGTTTTCGGGTAATTGTTTGATGATTTCGTTAACTACGGTTGTTTTTCCACTTCCTGTTCCGCCGCCAATACCAATAATGAGCATATGTTATTTAGTTTTTTAGTCGAGCACAAAATTAAGTAAATTATTCATTTATTTTAGATAAAAGCGTTTAGATCACTTTGCTGTTAACATCAAAAAATTAGATTCATATAGAATCGATTGAAATTATTTTAAAAATAAATAGTTTTTGCTTTTGTGTTTCTAGAAAAGTCTTATATTTGCAATCCAAATTTTCGGGTGTAGTTGTAAATTCAATAGAAAATATAACTATGAAATTACACTCTCGAAGAGTACTACGCAAATGTGTAGCATTGACGAAGATAACGCCTTAGCGTTATTATCGCGCTGCGTTTGGGACGCGGAGGTCGTCACGCTTGAGGCGTGATCACCCAAATTAAGGAGTATGATAGTATATATTCTTTACAGTGAATTGAAATCAAAATATTATGTTGGTCAAACGCAAGATTTTGAAAAAAGATTAATACGACATAATTTAGGTTATGTGAAGTCAACTAAAAGTGGTTTACCATGGAAAGTTGTTACAATTATTGAAGTTAAAAATAGAAGTGAAGCTCTTATTCTTGAAAAGAAAATTAAAAAACGAGGAGCAAAACGATATTTAGAAGATAACCAATTCGGGGTGTAGCGTAGCCCGGTTATCGCGCCGCGTTTGGGACGCGGAGGTCGCAGGTTCGAATCCTGCCACCCCGACAAATAAAAAGTCTTGCATTAGCAAGACTTTTTTTATGCAATACATTTAAGCTCGCTTAAGAATGTATTGCATAAAAAAAGGGTTCCGAGCGCGAAGCGATCCAAGACTTTCATTTGCAACAAACCCAATTCAGGGTCACGTAGTAATCCTTTGTTCTTCCTAGTTGAGTTTATTTAGAAATGTATTTTAATCAAATTAACTTTACTTTACTTCCGTTCTTTAAAACCAGATACATGCGAAGAAATCGCTTTCCAAAGAGTATCTTTTTTAATTAACACATTACTCGATTCATATTGGCTATATACAGAATCTTTATAGATATATCCAGTTCCAGAAATGATAGCGGTTCCGTTTTTATAAATAGCCAAACGTTTGATTTCATAACGGAAAAAATCGTGCTGTGTAGCATTTTTTTTAATCCAATTGAGTTCATCATTTTTGGTATATCTATTCCCAGAACCATCAATAAGTTCAAAACTTTCATCTAAAATTTGATCTAACAAAATCGTGTCTTGTTCTTTGTATGCTTTTGGCCATAATACTTCTTTCATATTCCGAAGCGTAGATTCATCTTTTGATGTAATTTGAGAAAAAGTTGATTTTTGAGTATTTTCTTGATTGCAACTGCTTATAAAAAGTGTGAATATTACTGCGAAACTTATTATTTTTAGAACGTTCATGATGTTATTCTTTTTTAAGGATGAATTTTATTTTTAGTTTTCCAAACCAAGCTGGTTTATTTCCATTAGGATAAGTTTCGTCAAACATGATAAGTTCTAACAAATCATTGTTGGACGTTATTTTATAATACTGTTTTCCACCTTCAAAACCTGGAACTTTTGCAATATCAGGAGTCGCTGTAATTACATTTTCATCAATTTGATAACTTCCTGTATTGAATACAATCGTCTGAAACGCTTTTGTAATTTCTTCCGTTGATGGTTTGGATAAATTTTGAAAAGGAGTCCGTTTTTGCATGCGCGGATTGTACATAAGCGCATAGTTTTTCTTAGAAAATAGAAAACGTCCATGATCTTCTTCTTTTCGAATATAAGTTGTGTCTGCATACATATATTGAATTTCTTGCACTTTCCACGAACCAACGATACTGTTTTCCGCTTGTTTTTTCGTTTCAATAAGTTGAATGATTTCCGTTAAGTCGGACAATTTTGCAACATCATATGCGCTATACGTATTGTCCAACGCTTTGTATGTATAATCCGCATTGTGATGTATTAAGAGTTTTGCGAACGTTTTATGTTTATACCAAAGCGTCCAATGTAGTGCAGAAGCATTGTTTACAGTATCTTTGGTGTCAATTGTTGCTCCATTTTGAATGAGTAAAGAACCAATTGTGACATTTCCGTCAATAGCGGCTCCAATTAAAGGTGTTAATTGATATGTATTTCCTGTACTATTTACATCAGCGCCAGATTTTAATAATAAATCTACAATTGCAACATGTCCAAATCGTGCCGCCCACGCAAGTGGCGTTTGTCCAACACGGTTCATTTTATTGACGTTCACATTGTAATTAATTAATAATTTGACCAATTCATAATTTCCTTGTTGCGCGGCAAGTTGCAGTATTGGAGTTTCTAATTGATCTTTTGTGTTTGCCGAAAGTCCTTTTTTGAGTAATTTCTCAGTCGTTTTTAGATCATTTTCAAGAATTGCCGTTACAAGTTTTTTTTCTTTTTTCGTTAATAAACGTACAATTTTTGTCGTTCTAAATACATTCGCAACAGAATCATGATGCCAAAGTCGGAAAGCAACATCAACAGCTTTTCCATGTTTACTTTTTAAGAATAAATCTGCGTCTTTTTCTATCAATAAGTTCATCACAGGAATTTTCCCAGAGAATGTTGCCCAATTCAACGCATGATCTTTGTTTTTATCAACGGCGTTTATTTTTGCACCATTTTCTAACAAAACGCTACAGATTTCAATATTTCCAATGGAAGAAGCATACATTAATGGAGTTCCTTGCAAGCCTTTTAATTCGGCAAGATTCACATTTGCACCTTGGAGAATGAGTTGTTTTGTTTTTTCAAGATTATTTTCTGAAACAGCTCGTACTAATGGTGTTTTTCCTTTTTCATCATGAGAATTTATCGAATTTTGTCCAAAACTAATTTTCAGTAGTAAGAAACAAATGAGTGTTAGTATATGTTGTCTTTTCATGATAGTGTTTGTGTTTTTTTCTTTTTAATTTTAAACCAAAAAAGTACAGCAGTTAGCAACCAAAGAAATGTCCAGATAAAATCATTAATAGGGCGATTTAGAGAAGATGCTACAAAAGCAGTATTTGAAACATCTGAACTAATATTGAGTGCGCCATGAAATACAACAGCTATCCAAATGACGTTTTTTCTAAGCATGGCAATTCCGAAAACGATAGAAAAAATTGTACAGAGCAATGGCATTAAGATGAACCCGCCAATAATTGGATATTCAGGATAATTATGACCAAGTAAAATAGCGGGTAAGTGCCACAAACCCCAAACAATTCCAATGGCAATAAATCCTTTTAAGCTAGTATCGGAAGCCCATTTTTGCTGTAAATAGCCACGCCAGCCATATTCTTCGCCAAAAGCAAATAGTAAGCTGTACAACAATGTGCCAATGAAGTAAGAGAGTGCGTAGTTTCCAATAAATGCATACCAAGGTTGTGGAGTCGCGCCAAAAATCATAGCAACACCTTTAACGCTAACATTGCCGTTTTCTATGGAAATAAACCCTTCTTTTAGTGTAGCCGCATTAAAAAGTAGTGTAAGTAACAGTGTTGAAATTTCTATTAAAAGCGGAATAAAAGCGGCAAATACTAACCATTTCCAATCTTTTAACGGATTCCAAGAAACTCCTGTGAAGAGTCCTTCTTTGTGATACAAACGCATTATGATTGCCGCCAATGCAGGAATCCACATGAGCACTAATGTCCAAGAAGAATCGCTCGAATTGTCATTGATAACAAAATAGTAAGGAATGCATGAAAGTAGCATGACTAGCACACAAAATTGCCATCCTTTTTTGTGTAAGTTGAATTTTGTTTTCATAAAATTTTTTGATTGATGAATGAAAGTTCAAATGTCAAATCATTTCTATGAAAAAGGGCAAGAAAGCAGTGTGATTTCGTTAAGATTAATTATTTTTTACATATTATTTTCTTTTCGAAATTTGGAAGGTGTTGTGTTTGTGAACTTTGCGAATGCTTTGTAAAACGTAACTTTATTGTTAAATCCGGCTTCTTCTGCAATCGCTTCAATTTTGTAATGTTTAAATTTTTCGTCTGTAAGCAATTGTTTGGCAAAAGTAATACGGTGTTTGTTTACATAATCATTGAAATTCTCATGAATATGTTCTGAAAATGTACGCGAAATGTATTGTGATTTTGTGTTCAGTTTTGCTGCCAAATCGTCAACTGATAAATTGTTTTGTAGGTAACTTTTTTCTTCCGAAAATAATTTTTCAAGCTGTTGCTGAATTGTCTTCATTTCGTGAACATTTAAACTTGAAGTTTGATATTTTGCTTTGAATGTTTTAAAGAATTTTGGATCACGATACAATACAAATGCAATTGTAAATACGAAAATGTTTGAAAATAAATAATACCATTTAAAATCGAGCCAGCTATTTGCAAAAAGGGTAAATAGTGAAATCACAATGTTGGCACTAATAAAAATTAAGCCAATTCCCGAAAGGTAGAAGAACACATTTGTACTGAGTTTTGCTTTGTGTTTTCTAACAAAAACAATCAGAAATACAGCATATACCAATTGATGTAACGCTCGAAAATAGTTAGCTGGCATAATGTATTTCATAAAGAAATTGATATCACCAAACAATTCTATTTTGCGTTCAAACGGTTGAAATGTATATTCAATCAACATTATATTTATAATGATTAACGGAATTAAATGCAACGCATCTTTACGCTGTAATTTGATCTCTGGTTTTATAGTTGCTCTAAAATGAAGCCACAGTAACGGACCATACAAAACACCAACGGAATGATAGAAAAAACCTAAAATTTCAGGCACGGCATATTTAATTTCTGTCGTTCCGTAAATGAAATAACAAATTTCAATACTGAACAGTACTGCATAAATAGCTAATGATCTATTTTTTAATTCATTTTGATAGAAAAATAATCCGCCAGCAGTAAATATTGTAAATAATGCTTGAATGAATAGAGCTAAATACAAAGTTGAATTTTTTAGAGTTTAAAAGTAATATTTTTGATTTTGGAAATTATAAAAGTATCTTCAAAATATTCTAAAGTTTAAAAATTGTAGGTAAATCAATCAAATTATAATTTGTACATTTAAAGTATATCTCAGTTTTTACTTATGAATGAATTATATGCTGAGATAAGCTTTAAAATAAGATAAACAGATGAAATATATACAACGAAGCATCTTCATTTATTTTGCGCTTTTGTGTAGTAATTATGTGTTGGCTCAAAATGATTTTGAAAGATCAGATTTTGATTTTACCTACGGAGTCGCCACAAAATTCACGATAGAATTTAGTCCACAAGGTGCTGTAGCTTATAAATTGAGTTTAACAGGCGGCATTGGTTACGACATTGACAATGCGGTATTGCCTGCACTTCATACCGGACTTTTATTGTTTAATACAAATAGTGTCGGAGCAGACCAAAGCAAGCCTCCGTACCGATTACAAGCCCATTTTTTTGTGAGTACAATAGCTACATTACGACTGGATAAACGAGATTTTAGCCCGTTTGAAAGAAATGTTCCATTGTATCATTTTGCCGATTTTACATCAAATCCGCTTCAAAATCCGTACAAATCTTCCATAAGTTACGGTGTCATTTTTATAGAAAATAGGCAAAGTCAGCGTGTAGGTTTCTTCAATGCAAACGTTATGGGAGTTGCGCAGTTGAGTTATTACAACGATGGCGGACCAATTTTGGGTTGGGCAGGCGACAACAGAGATCGGTATTATACAGGCGGAATTACGCTTAGTTATCACGGAAACCGAAGTGATTTAATAGATTTGGTAGAGCTGAGTTATCATAAATATACAGGGTATCAAAAATATGCGTTTGACGTAGCAGATCATTTACAAATAGATTTCCTCAATTATGCTGACACCGAACAATTTGGGTTGAATCAGCAACGATGGCGATTGAATTTTTCGAATATGGAAAACGGTTTTGGTGGTAGTTTTTCATTGTATAATTATGCACGATTGGATTTACAAGATTTTCTACATTTTAAAACCAACGTTCCGTATCATCCTGATTATTACCAAACGTATCGCATGATGTTTGGAATGCGACATGAATACAATCATACACAATTTTAAAATTTTAGAAAGATGAAAAAGGTAATAATTTTAGTCGTTTTCTTGTGTTTGTTCACTTCCTGCCAAACAGGTTTATATTTGGTAAATCAAGAATATATGAATCAACGCGTTACGCAAACCAAAAGTTTTCCCGTTGAAGAATTTGAAATATATGTGTTTGATCTTTGTGAAGATTACGAAGTAAGTTCAAAGGAAGAATTGAAGACCCGATTTTGTGATTGCCCGAGCGATTTTTACGATGAAGCAAAAAAGCGAGATATTCGTAAAGTAGAAGAAATATATATATTGAAACACAAAGCTTCTAATTTAATATTGTATTTCACTACGTTTTCTCATAAATATATACTTAGAAAAGAGAAATTCTTAAATGATCAAAAAATCTATGAAAACAAAATTATTTTAGATCAGATAGAGAATATTTACATCGGAAAAATTGATACAGAAAAAAATGAAATCTATTTCAAAGGAATCGATAAATTAAGAGATGTAACCTTCTATTTTGATCCAGCTCAGTTTCCTGAAAAAATATTAGTAACCAAAGGAAAAATGACTACTGCAGAAAATGGGTATAGCATAAAAGAAACGATTCCGCTAGATGATGTGTTTCGTAAAAATGTGAAATATATAAAAAACTCAAAATACACGATCGATTATTATAAAGGAAATAACTATGAAGAGTTGCCAAAACATGTTTCTACAATCAATATTATTGCTGATGAAGATGAATTGGAAGTAGTATTTAGTTTCAACGATTTTGAAGAACATTACAAATTGGCTTCCAAAAGAATACGATTTTATCCAAGTTTTGAATCAATTGTGGCTAGTGAAAAGTGATATCATTCTTTAAAAATTTATATCTTCGTTCACTTCAAAAATCATCACTAAATGAAAATACAGTTACCAACTTTTATGTGCATTATACTTTTAATTGTTGCATGTGGAAACGATTCAAAGAAAACAGAAACGACTCCAGAAAACCAAGCAACAACTGAAGTTTCGAAGCCTACATCAGTAGCTGATCAAATTGTGATGATCAAGGAAAATTTTTCTAAAATAGAAAATCAGCAAGAATCGTTTGTGAAAAAGGAAACCATGACAGATGCTGTTGGAGTAACTATTGAACTTTTAGGATTCTATAAAGAAAATACACCTGCTAAAATTGTAAAACTAGAAGCTGGCGAACACGGTTCTACAAAAACTTCCTACTACTTTAAAGACAATACACTGTTTTTTGTATTTCAACAAGAATTTAGCGAAGTATCTATGAATGGTCCTTTTACAGGAATTGAACACCGTTTTTATATTGCTGATGGAAAACTAATTCGAGTGTTGAAAAAAGGTAAAACGTTCGAATCTGTTGATATTGACTTAACGAAGGTTGAAAATGAAGATGTAACGGCAACTTGGAAAAATGAATCTACTGCTGTAGCAGAATTTACAAAATCCGCTAGAAAAGCGAGTGCATTATTGTTAGAAACGAGCATTGGTTTGGATGATGGACGTTGGATCAGTAACGATGATCCGAATGCTGGAATTGAATTAAAAGATGGGAAATTGATCATGTTTCACGAAAGTGCAACAGCCACTTCAAATGATGTGTATGATTATCAACTAACAGAACACGAAGGTGTTGAATATCTTACATTGATTGATAAAAAAGGTGATAAACTCGAGTATTCAATCTTAGAATATACGGATGAAATTTTTATAATCAGTTACTTGGTACGCGGAAATAAGTTAACTTATAGTAAAGAAAAGTAATGCTGATTTATGCTGTATAAAAGCAAACAAACCATAAAAAAGAGAGGAAGTTATTACC
This sequence comes from Kordia sp., assembly GCF_965283645.1. GTDB lineage: Bacteria > Bacteroidota > Bacteroidia > Flavobacteriales > Flavobacteriaceae > Kordia. The sequence continues at coordinate 5,067,829 of NZ_CBDIPG010000001.1, forward strand.
ATTTGGAAATTTCAGCGGAAGTAGTACATCAATATGAAAAAAAGCGCGCCACACGATTCATCTGCACGATTGATGAAAAAGTGAAATTGCATTGTGGATTGAATCATTTGAGCAATGGAAACTATTATATAATGGTTGCAAAACGTTATATAAAAGCGTTGAACAAAGAAGAAGGCGATTTGGTTTTGTATACACTTGAAGAAGATCCTAATCCGCTTGGCGTGGAAATTCCAGCAGTATTGGAAGCTTTTTTAGCGCAAGATGTAGATGGAAAACGAATCTTTGATCAATTGACTGATGGAAGAAAACGAACCTTAATATTTTCAATCTTACGAATCAAGAACTTTGACAAACAAGTGCAAACTATACAAAAATTTTTAATAGCTGAACACGATAAAATTCAAGCTAAAAAAAAGAACTGGTAACAATTTAGTATTTACAAGTTCATATATGTATTGATGACTGAATTTACAGAACATCTAAAAAAGTATCCAATAAAGATGACGCTCTAGCTTCAAGAAATGATTTTGGAATGTATATTTTTGGCGCTATTATTTACAGAACAAATTTCTACGGATTACTCAAAGAAAAAGTAAAACATGTTTTCAAGATAGATAGTACCATAGCAGTGCTAACAATTGTTTTAACCGTCGCAATTCAAGGAGCACTTTGGATTATGTTGTTTCTCTAATCTAATAACGTTAATACAGTATCTACAGAAGCTAATAATTCTTCTTCATTTGAATCTGTCTTAGAAACAATTTTTATTCCGTTATAAAATGTATGTAAAATGGAAGCTAAATTTTTAATGTTTTTCGTTGCCGAAATTTCCCCAGATTGTACACCTTTTTCAAGAAAATCATGAAACGTACGTTCCATAAACGCTTTATTCTCTTGAATAATCAATAGCATTTCATCATCATTCGGAACCAACTCAGTTGTTACATTAATCACAAAACAACCTTTGCGTTCTGTATCACAAACTGCTTCCGAAATTCCGCCTTTAAAAAGTTCTCGCAAACCTGCTTTTACACTTTCCTGACTTTCCAAAAAAGCTTGCAATTGCTTTCTATTTGTGGTTTGATATTGCTCAAAAGCTTTGTCAAATAACTCTTTTTTTCCACCATACGTGTCATAAATACTCGCACGATTGATTCCTAAATAATCAACCAAATCTTGCATAGATGTAGCATGAAAACCATTTCGCCAAAAAAGACACATTGCCTTATGTAGCGTTTCCTCTTCATTAAATTTTTTAACTCTTGGCATACAACTAAAATAGTAGGGACAGTAAAAGCTGTCCCTACAAAAATACATATAATACTAAGATGATTCCTAATCAAATCATCATTCTTAACGTGAATTCGATATAAAAGTTAATAGGCTTTTTGTTCTTTTCCGCAGTGTAGTAAGGCTTTCTCGTTAAAAATTTTTGAATCCTTGGAGAAAATTTAGGAAAGCCTAACGGTTTTAGCTTTTTTCCGCTAAAAACACCGCTGGAAATGTTTACATTCATGAATCCCTTAATATAAAATAAGTATGCATGAACTAAAAGTGCCTTTTCTATGTTTCGTTTTCTTTGGGCAAACAAATAAAATGAAAAATAGAAACTGAATTTCTGTCATTTAACTATACCTCTTATAAAAATTGAGAAAGGTATTTTTATGAAAATTATATCGAAATCTAGTTCTTAACTCAACAATGGATTCACATTCATTCCACCATCCACATTATATTCGCTTCCAGTAATAAATGAAGCTTCATCAGACGCTAAAAAAGCAACTACATTTGCAATATCTTCGGGTTGTCCGAAACGTTTTAATGGAATTCGTTGTTGCATTGCTTGTGCCAATCCGTTTAATTGCTCTTCAGGCATTCCTGTTTTTCCAAAAATTGGTGTTTCAACAGGTCCAGGATTTACAGCATTCACCCGAATTTTTCTAGGTGCCAACTCAGTTGCGGCAGTTCTAGTAAAAGAATTCAATGCAGCTTTTGTAGCCGCATAAATTGCCGTATTTGGCATTCCTGTATATGCATTAATTGATGATAAATTGATAATTGACGCACCATCATTTAAAATTGGTAAAAACTTTTCTGTTGTAAAAACGGCGCCTTTAAAGTTAATTCCAAACTGAGCATCATACACTTCTTCTGTAATTTGTCCGATTGGAGCCGGAATAAAAATTCCTGCATTTACAAAAAGAACATCTACATTTCCGTGTGATTCTTTTACTTGATGTACCAAACTATCAATCGCGTCAAGCGAAGTTACATCGGCTACAATTCCTGTAACGCCCAATTCGTTTGCTGCTTTTTCTACACGTTCTTGTGATCTTCCTGTAATAATTACGTTTGCGCCTTTTGCTTTCAACTTTGCTGCAGAAGCATATCCAATTCCGCTATTTCCTCCTGTAACTACGGCTAATTTTCCTTGTAATGAACTCATATTATATAATTTTTTATGATTAATTTTATTTTAGAACGATCGTTCCGAATACAAATATATAAATAACAGAATGATCATTCCAAATAAAAATTGAAATATTTTTTAATACATTTGGAGTACCAACTAGAAATTACGTCAACATGCAATCAAATACACAAGAATTAACACCAAATAAGTACATAAAATCATTATCCATAATTCACATGACGTTGTTAGCAGGAATGATTTTGTTTGGTGGATTTGTATTGTTTCAATTTAGTGGCGGAATTACACCAGCTTTAGACACAAACGATACGTTACTTTTAGTATTTCCAGTCATTGTAGTTGTAGCAATTTTGGCAAGTCAGGCAATATTCAAAAAACTAATAGTTGCTACAGAAAGCAAAACCGATTTAAAATCAAAATTAGTGGGTTATCAAACGGCAACCATTATAAAATTGGCATTGATAGAAGGTCCTGCATTTTTCGGAATTGTGTTGTCAATGACTACGGGAAACACAGCTTACATTGCAATTGCAATCGTTTTGGTAATTTATTTTTTACTCCAAAAACCAACACTTACCAAAGTAGAACGTGATTTAAAATTACGAGGAGAACTTCGAAATCAATTTAACAGGTATGATGAAGTAATTGATTAAAAATGTATGAATACACCATCTAAAAAGTTACCATTTCATATTTCAAAAGTTAAAAAAAATGTATATGATGTATGTGGTTTTGAACTGTCTAAATTTCAACTAAATGAAGAAAGTACGGAATATGAAGCGTGTACATTTCAGTTAGAATCTTCTCAAATTATTTCCAGAACGGCAAAAATTACACCTAAAAAAGTGGGCCAATTTGTAACTATCTGGAAACGAAATTTAGCAGGAATCACAACGCCATTTCATGAATCAGATACATTCGATTTTCTGGTTATAAATGTACAAAAAGATGAAAGTTTTGGTCAATTTGTATTTCCGAAATCAATACTTATTCAAAAGCGAATTATAGCAACAACAACAAAAGATGGAAAACGCGGTATTCGTGTGTATCCACCTTGGGATTTGCCAACGAGCAAACAAGCAATTAAAACAAAAGCTTGGCAATTGAATTATTTTCTTCCAATTACTACACATGCGAATGATGTACATAAGATTAAGAAAATATATTTTAAGGAATTCTGAAGAATCATGCAACTCTTTCATTTTTTTATTGTCAGTATACTATAAAATTGACCGAAAAAATATATGGAAAATAGAATCATAGGAATTGATGTCGCAAGAGCTTTGGCAATTATAGGAATGATTCTCGTAAATTTTAAAATGATTTTTGGGCAAGAAGGAGATAGTTGGTTACTAAACTTCACGGCGTTATTTGAAGGAAAAGCGGCGGCTTTATTTGTAATTTTAGCAGGAATCGGAATTGCATTTATGACCAACAAAGCGATTCAGAATAATGATAAAGTTCAATTGCGTCAAGCGCGAATAAAAATTTTTAAAAGGGCACTTTTACTATTCATCATCGGACTTTCATACATTATCATTTGGCCAGCAGACATTCTACATTTTTACGGAATATATATGTTGGTAACGCTATTCTTTTTAAAAGGAAACACACGGCATATCATTTTTGGAATTCTTAGTTTTCTACTACTTTATCCAGTGTTGATGTTTTTTATAGCATATGATACCGGCTGGAATTTTAACAATTATTCATATACAGATTTTTGGACGATAAACGGTTTTGTACGAAACCTATTTTACAACGGATTTCATCCTGTAATTCCTTGGACAGCTTTTATGTTATTGGGTTTGTGGTTTGGACGACAAGATTTGAATAACGAAAAATTCATCAAAAAAACATTCATTGTTTGCGTGCTCATCGTCATAGGAATGCAATTATTTTCAAAAGCATTAATTTATATACTTTCTGAAGGAAATGAAAAAATAATTACAGAATTAGCGCCAATTTTGGGCACAAGTCCAATGCCACCGTTACCCATATACATGATTTCATCTAGTAGTGTTGCCCTGTGTGTTATTTGTGTTTGTATTTGGTTTGCGAAGCGAATGCAACACGGTTTAGTTATTAAGATTTTAAAAAGCACAGGGCAATTAGCATTGACGTTTTATGTAGCACATATTATTTTAGGAATCGGAATTGTAGAATTACTATCAACAAAGGCATTGGGAGAATTTTCTATTGAATTTTCAGTGTTGTATGCGATTGTATTTAGTAGTATTTGTATCGCTTTCGCAGGAATTTGGACACGCTACAAAAAATATGGTCCGTTGGAATGGATTTTACGAAAATTGACAGGTTAATGTTACAGTTTTTAATTTTCCACGGTATTATCAAAACTCAACTTAAAACTCGTTACACCATTTTCAGATGTAAAGAAAATGTTTCCGTCATGTGCTTCTACAATGCTTTTCGTCAACGTTAATCCAATTCCTGAACCATCTTTTCGCGTGGTAAAGTAGGGAATGAAGATATTTTTTTGAATCTTCTTAGAAATTCCAATTCCGTTATCGGAAACGGTTATATGTACACGATTTTGATCTGTTGAAAGATTGACCGTAATTGTTGGTGTTGAAGCTTCTTTAAGGGCGTATAAACAATTGGAAATTAGATTGATAATTACTTGTTCGAGTTGTTGTTTATCTGCAAGAATTGTTACGTTTTCTTCGTGTAGAAAGTTGAGTTGAATATTATTTTCTTTAAATTCTTGCGCAAATAAATCCAACGTATTTTTGATAGTTTCTGTGAAATTGATCTCTTTTTTATCAGGCAATGGCAACTCTGATAATTGACGATACGTATTTACAAAATTGTTTAAGTGTAACGAACGTTTTTTGATAATTTTCAAGCCTTGCGATAATTCTTCCAACGTATCTTCATCAGGATCATCTTGCAAAAGCGAATCTAAATTTTCTGCCAAACTTGTAATGGGCGTAATTGTATTGATGATTTCATGCGACATTACGGTCATCAATTTATACCAAGATTCTTTTTCTTTTTTATCAATTAATTGCTGAATGGTTTCCATTGTCACAATCAAATATTCAAACTCATTTGTGTGTGTAATGGAAGTTTTTAGGAAAAACGATTCTACTTGATCATTCACCGTTAAGGAAATGGTATGTTTTACACGTTTCCACTTTTTGGAATCAATAATGGTGACCAAAGGCGTAATTTTTTCCTTTAATAATGCCCATTTATAAAATTTTGGAATCTTGAAAAAGTCTACAAAAGCTTTATTAAGCTGAAAGACTTCAATTTGTTCATTGCTATCTTTTCTTAGAATTAATACACCAATTGTTAAGCTTTCAATGATGTTTGTAAAAATTAATTGTTCTGAAGTATGTTGCTGACTTTTTATTCTATATTTATTTTGTAAAGCGGCTATTTTAGCGTGTAAACTGTTTGATCGTTTGTCAATCGAAATCATATTAGAAAAATCATCATGCAACAAACAATCTACTGTTTTTTCTACATCAATAAAGAGTTTTTGTAAATAATCAAAACATAAAAACGATTGAAATAGCAATAATAAGCTAAACCCAGAACCATTAATTAGATATCCTTTTTGAAAAAAATAAAAGATTAAAATCGCGTTAAGCGAAATCAAAAATACACGAATGCAGAGTTGTATGTATACTTTTTTTCCCATTTACAGTTGATGTTTTTCTAAACGTCTATACAAAGCGGCACGCGTTAATCCTAAATCTTTGGCGGCTTTGGAAATATTTCCATGATGTTTGTCCATTGCTTGCTGAATCAACATTTTTTCAGTTTCCTCTAAATTAAGCGTTACAGGTGCATTTGTCGTAACTTTTCGTGAAGAAAAATGTAAATCTTCCAATTCAATACTTGTATTGTCTGTAATAATTACGGCGCGTTCTATAATATGTTCGAGTTCGCGAATGTTTCCTGGCCAATTGTAATTTTTCAAAGCTGTTAATGCCGCAGTTGAAATAAAAGACAATTGTTTGCGATAGCGTTGATTCAATTTTTTTAGAAAATGGGTTGCTAATATTTCAATATCATCTTTACGATCGCGCAATGGTGGCAATTGCAATTCTATGGTGTTAATTCTGAATAATAAATCTTGTCGGAAGGTTTGCTCGTTTACCATTTCATGAATTGGTGCGTTGGTTGCACAAATAATTCTGGCATCAATTGGACGTTCATTTCCTTCACCTAAACGTGTTACTTTTCTATTTTGAATAACGGTTAATAATTTCGATTGAAGGTGTAACGGTAAGTTTCCAATTTCATCTAAAAAAATTGTTCCACCTGAAGCCAATTCAAAACGTCCAAGCGTATCTTTTTGTGCATCTGTAAACGCACCTTTTGCATATCCGAATAATTCACTTTCGAATAAATTTTCGTTCAATGCACCTAAATCTACATGAATAAACGGATGATTTTTACGATTGGATTGCAAATGAATTTCTTTAGCAAACACATATTTTCCTGTTCCGTTTTCCCCTAAAATTAACACATTTGCATCTGTTGGCGCAACTTTTTGAACCAGATTAATAGCTTTTTTCATTGCAACCGAAGTTCCAATAATATGTTCCGTTTGTTGGTGAAAATCTTTATCAACTCGTTCTTGAACAGTTTCAAGTTGTGTCGTTTTTCGTTTCGATCGAGCCAACTCAACACCAGCATTTACAATGCCATACAGTTTTTCGGTGTTCCAAGGTTTTAAAATGAAATCGGTTGCCCCTTTTTTAATGGCTTCTACCGCCAAATGGACATTTCCGAAAGCCGTCATGAGAATTACAGTTGTTTCCGGACTTATCTTTTTTATATGTTGCAACCAATACAAACCTTCTTTTCCATCTTCAAAACCAATGCGATAATTCATATCGAGCAACACTACATCAAAGGTTTGTGCTGTGATATGATTTCCAATCTTTTTTGGATTGTTAGTTGTGATAATTTCAGTGAAATATTTCTTTAAACTAATACGTGCCGAAAATAAAATATCGTCATCATCATCAACAATTAATATAGAAGCTTCTTTTTTTCTCATACTACATAGGTAGTAAGATGTTTGATAATGAACAAAAAAATGTTCGAAAATGAACACTCTTAAAATTGATTAAAAACTTAAGTATTTATATTTCAGATGTTTATGTATTTATTAATTCATGGCACAAGAATGGCTTTATACTTACCAGACAAAATAATTTGAACAATGGACAAGCAAATTCAACCAAAAAATAAAAAAACAAAACGCATGCTATTATGGGCAATTCCAATTGTGCTTTTGGTGAGTGTTATTTTAATGAATGCAACACGTAAGAAGCAAGTAAATTTAGACAAAGAAACTGTATCAGTAAAGGAAGTTGTAAAAGGTGATTTTGAAGATGTATTGTTATTTAATAGTACGGTTGAGCCAAAAACGTCTGTTTTAATCAATGTAATTCAAGGTGGATCGGTTTCTGAAATTTTTGTTGAAAGTGGTGAAACGGTAAAGAAAGGAACACCTTTAGTACGTGTGTATAATCCGAATGCAGAATTGAATTATTTGACACAAGAAACGGCGATTGTAGAACAGATTAATAATTTGAGAAATATTCGCGTAAGCATTAAAAATCAACAATTAAATCTAGACGAACAGTTATTAAGTATTGACAACGCGTATAAAAATGCGGAACGTAAATATGCGGTAGATGCGCGTTTGTTTAAAAAAGAAGTGATTGCTAAAAATGATTATGAAAATTCTGAGCAAGAATACAAGTTTCAGAAAGAGCGTAACGAAGTTATTAAACAAAAGGTTTCTTCTGAAAAAGTAGATCGAAATGTACAATTGGCGCGTATCAATGCTTCAGTGCAGAAGATGGAGGAAAGCTTGGAATTGTTGCGTAAAAACAAAGAAAACTTCATTTTAAAAGCACCAGTTGATGGTTTGTTATCATCATTTAATCCAACATTGGGTAAAAACTTTAATCAAGGTGAAAACATTGGAAAAATTGATGTGTTAGATGGTTATAAATTAACAGCTAAAGTTGACGAGTATTACATTTCAAAGTTACGCGAAGAAATCAAAGGAACAGTAACTATTAATGATACAAAGTTGCCAATACGTTTGTCTAAAATCTTTCCAGAGATTGTAAAAGGTGGTTTTCAAGTAGAATTACAATTTGAAAGTGACTCCATTCCGTCAGCTGTCAGACGTGGAATGTCATTAAAAAGTAAAATGTTTTTATCGAACAATAGCAAAGCTTTGTTATTACCAAAAGGATTGTTTTACCAAAGTACCAACGGAAAATGGGCTTTTGTATTAAACTCAGACAACAAAGCTGTTAAGCGAACGGTAAAAATTGGACGTGAAAATCCTTTCTACTATGAAGTATTGGAAGGTTTGAAAGAAGGCGATCGTGTGATTACTTCAAGTTACGACGATTTTAAAGAAATGGAAGAAATAAACTTAAACTAATTCATCATGATTGTATTTGTATTTATCCTTGTAGAAAAGCTTGTCACGTTGGTGTAAACGAAAAGTGAATATCGAATAGAGAAGTTAAAAGTTTTTATTCAAATTAACGAATTAAAAAAAAGTTAACAGAAGTGAAGTTTATAAGTTTAAGAGTTTAGGTTTTGAAACGAACTAAAGAATTAACAATTTACACACAACACACAACACACAACACACAACACACAACACACAACACACAACACACATAAATCATCAAAAAACGAACAGAAAAAAATAACGAAAAAATGATCACATTAACAGATTTAACGAAAATTTACAGAACAGAAGAAGTAGAAACAACGGCAATTCATAAATTGAATTTAACCGTAAAACAAGGCGAGTTTGTGTCCATAATGGGAACTTCAGGTTGTGGAAAATCTACCTTATTAAATATTATCGGATTGTTAGATGCGCCAAACTCAGGTAGTTATTCTTTTGATGGAACGGAAGTGGCAAAATTTACAGAAAAACAACGTGCGTCATTACGAAAAGCGAATATTGGATTTGTATTTCAAAACTTCAATCTTATTGATGAACTATCTGTATATGAGAACATTGAGTTGCCATTAATTTACAACAATGTAAAATCGAGCGAACGCAAACAACGTGTTACAGAAATTATGGAACGTGTTGGAATTGCACACAGAGCAAAGCATTTTCCGCTGCAATTATCTGGTGGACAACAACAACGTGTTGCTGTAGCAAGAGCATTAGTGACAAACCCAAAGTTGATTTTAGCCGATGAGCCAACAGGAAACTTAGATAGTAAAAACGGTAATGAAGTGATGGAATTACTAACCGAATTGCACGCTTCAGGATCAACAATTATAATGGTAACACATTCATCATACGATGCACAATTTTCAAGCAGAATTGTGATGATGAAAGATGGCGAAATCATTTCTGAGAAAACAAACACACGTGACATTGACGTGTTGGTTGAGTAACAAAAAATTAATTATTCATCAATTAAAAAACGATTAATATGTTACAAACTTGGATAAAATTATTTTTTAGGAATAGTAAAAAGAATTGGCTCAACTTAGTAGTCAATATCTCAGGATTAACACTCGGTTTTGCAGGTTTACTCATTGTATTATTATACTTCAATGATGAATTGAGTTACAATAAGTTGAATCCAGACAGAAATGAAATATTTAGAGTCATACACAAAATGTCAGATGGAGATGTTTGGGCAACTAGTACAAAGGTAGAAGGGGCAAAATATGAAGAAGACATTCCAGAAATTGAAGATTATTATTTAAGTAATAGTTGGTATGAAAACGCATTGGTAAAAGTAAATGACAAGAAAATCTATACCAGAGATATATTGGAAGGAAGACCAAATTTCTTTGACTTTTTCCCGTTTAAAATTATTGAAGGAAATACGACTACGTTTAAGCAAGCAAGAAATACTATTGCAATTTCGCAACAACAAGCTGAAATCTTTTTTGGAAATGAATCTGCCATTGGAAAATCTATAGATTTATCAAATAGAATATTTACAGTTACTACAGTTTATCAAATTGAAGGAAAGCATTATTTTATGCCAGAAATGGTTATTCAATATGAAAAGCAACCATTAGAGAGTCGTTGGGGAAATTTTTCAAACACATTATTTGTAAAAACAATTAAAAATCCAGAATTAGAAGATTTGGAGGAAAAAGCTTTAGCAATTTGGTATGAAAATGAAGTATTGCCATCAGCTAAAAAACAAGGAATCACTCCAGAAAAATTTATGGAAAAGTATGGGACAACTCCTGTTTTTGAATCTCTTAATGACATTCGATTAAAAACTATTTCCGATGATTCAGGACCAGAAGGTAGTGGAAATTACCAATTGATTCTTATCATGTTATCGCTGTCAATTTTATTAATAATAATTTCCTGTGTAAACTTTATAAACCTATCAATAGCTTCAGCAACACAAAGAGCAAAAGAAGTTGGTATAAAGAAAACATTTGGTTTGTCCAAAGGAACTTTAATTAGACAATATGCATTAGAAATAGTACTGCAAAGCTTTGTTGCATTTATACTTTCATTACTATTAGTGGAACTGATACTGCCTTACTTTAATCATTTTATGAATAAAGAAATCTCAATTTTAGACATAGGTTTATTAATTAAAATTGGGGTACTTACTTTCTTAATTTCATTATTTATAGGAATTGTTCCTGCAATATATATATCTAAATTTAAATCGGTAGAAGTCTTAAAAGGGAACATTTCAAGAAGTAAGAAAGGCGTTTTTGCCAGAAACATCATGTTAGGAATTCAATTTTTGATTTCAGGTTTTTTTCTTACTGGATCCATCATCATTAACAAGCAAGTTGGCTATATGATAGAGAAAGATTTAGGTTTTAACGGAGATCAAGTAATTATGATTTCCATGAATAAATACAAGGATCGTTATAAAAACTATTTGTTGGCAAAAAATGAATTGATAAAACATCCAAATATTGAAGCTGTTACTAGTAATTCTTTTATTATCGGAGGTGGAAGCTCAAACTCAACGAACTTTAATTACAAGGACCTTTCTGTACAAACAAATGCGAATGCAATAGAGTATAATTATTTAGATGTGATGAACATCAAGCTTTTAAAAGGAAGAGGATTGCAAGAAGAAATAGCATCTGATACAATCAAAAATATTTTAATCAATGAAACTTTAGCCAAAGCGTTACACATTTACGATGATCCTATTGGAAAAAAACTAAGTGCAGGATTTCAAGGTGATAATAATGATGGTAAAAATTTAATAATAGTTGGTATGGTAAAAGATTATCATGTCACAGGTTTAGATGGTAAAATACCACCAACGGCATTTATGCATTGGAATAGTTTTGATTGGATGAAACAAAATTTTTGGACAATTCAGCTTAAAGTAAAACCTACTAATGTTTCTGAAACATTAGGTTTTATTGAAGATTACTGGAAAGAAAACATAGAACAAGGATACCCTTTTAACCCTATATTTGTTAACAAACGCTTTTCACGAACATATCGAAAGTATCAAAAACAACAAACTCTATTTTTTATACTGACAAGTATTGTAATCATTATTTCATTACTTGGTTTGTTTGCCTTGGCTACACTGACAATTCAGCAACGATTAAAAGAAGTTGCAATACGAAAAACATTAGGAGCTTCCGTAAAAGAAATTATGTTTGAACTTTTAAAGAGCTTTTTAAAAATTACAATCATAGCTTCTGTCACTTTAATTCCAATTGCCTATTATTTTATGCAAAACTGGCTCGACAATTTCGTATATCGTATTGACATGCCAATTTGGCCATACATAATTACACCAATTATATTAGTAGTGCTCGTATTTATCGTAGTAGGAGTAAAGGCATTAAACGCCACAAAAATAGATTTAATTAAATACTTAAAATTCGAATAATATGGTACAGACTTGGCTAAAATTATTCTTTAGAAATAGTAAAAAAAACTGGCTCAATACAATTATCAATATTAGTGGTTTAACACTTGGTTTGGTAGGATTGATTATCGTGTTATTGTATTATACAGATGAGAAAAGTTACGATCAGTGGAATCCTGAAAAAGATGTTGTGTATAAAGTTGCACACAAATGGGGCGACGGACAAGTTTATGATGACGCTACAGATCCAGAAGGAGCCGCGGTAAAAGAAATTGTTCCCGAAGTATTGGATTATTGCGCAGTACACTCTGGTTATAATAGTCAAATATTACGCTACAAAGACAAATCTGTGTACGAAACAAAAATTGGTAGAGCAAACGCTAACTTTTTTGAGTTTTTTCCACATGAAATTATAAAAGGAGATACGAAAACCATTTTGGCAACAAAAACGGCAATTGCACTTTCTACGGATTTAGAAAAACAATTATTTGGCGAAAAAGAATCTATAGGCAAAACCATTAAATATGGAAAAAGGGAATATATCGTAACAGGTGTTTATAAGTTGTCAAAACCTTCTATATATATGCCTAATGCAATGTTGCAAAAACCAATTACGACGAGCACAAATTGGGGTGGTTATAGCTCATTTACATTTTATAAGATCCAAAAAGGAGCGAATATTGCTACTATAGAGAAAAAAATTCACGACATATATGTTGAGAATTATTATAAAATAGAAGCTGCCGAACAAGGAATTACGGTAGACGAATATGTGTCCATGCAAGGTTCTATGCCAATCTTAGAAAACTTAGTTGATTTACGTTTACACGGAAAAGGCGATGATGGCATGATGGAAGGAAAAGGAAACTATTTACTGTTAATGATCATGTTGAGTTTATCAATTTTAATTATTATAATCTCTAGTATAAACTTCATCAATTTATCCATTGCTTCAGCAAGTCAACGCGCAAAAGAAGTTGGTGTAAAAAAGACACTTGGCGTTTCAAAAATTGGATTGCAGTTTCAATTCATATTAGAAATTGTTATACAAGGAATTATTTCGGTATTTCTGGCATTAATTATTGTAGAATTATTATTGCCAATATTTAATGCATTCATCAACAAAAGTTTATCATTAGAAAGTATTGACATTATTTTTAAAGTAGCATTAGTAGCTATTGTAATTTCTGTAATCATCGGATTCATTACCGCTTTATACATCTCTAATTTTAAAACAATTAGCGTTTTAAAAGGAAATTTTTCAAGAAGTGGACATATGATTTTTGTACGAAATCTGATGTTAGGATTACAATTTGTTATTTCTGGATTTTTCTTTATTGGAGGTTTGGTTGTGTTTGCACAAGTACATTATATGAGTACAAAAAAATTAGGGTTTTCGGGAGAAGAAATCTTAGTTGTAGAATTCAATGATACACAAAAGAGTAGGGTAAAGCAATATAAATTAATCAAAAGTGTATTTAGCAACAACTCAAATATAGAGGGCATTTCGTCTACATTTTTAGCACCTGGAGATGACAATGATATTTCGTTAGATGTAACATATAAGGACATGGTGGTTGATACCAAATTTATTCCGCTCGATTTTGGTCATTTGGAAATGATCAACACAAAAATTGCGAAAGGAAGATACTTTTCAGAAGAATTTGCTTCGGATACGATTAACAATTTAATTTTCAATGAAACGGCTGTAAAACGTTTAGGAATTGAAGATCCTATTAATAAAATAGTGGAAACAAATGATAAAAAGTTTAAAATTATTGGTGTTGTAAAAGATTATCATATCGAAGGATTAGACAAAGAAATTCGCCCAATGTTTTATACTTATTATACAGGTTTTAAATGGGTAAGAGGCGCAATGAGTACGGTTCAATTCAAAATAAAACCAGGAAGAAAGCAAGAAGCGTTAGCCGAAATTGAACGTTTTTGGACAACAGAATTAGAGCCGGGTTATCCGTTTTCATTCTACTACTTAGATCAGCATTTTAGTAAAACACATGACATTTATAAAAAACAACAAACCTTATTTTTCATTCTCACATTAGTAGTCATATTTATAGCTTTACTTGGTTTATTCGCGTTAGCAACCTTAACCATTCAGCAACGATTGAAAGAAGTAGCTATTCGCAAAACACTTGGTGCATCTGTAAAGCAAATTATAGTGCAATTGGTAAAAAGCTTTATCAAAATTACAGGAATTGCAATAATAATCTTAATTCCAATTGCATATTACTTTATGCAAAATTGGTTGAATAATTTCGCATATCGAATTGAAATGCCGTTATGGCCCTACATTATTGCGCCAATTGTATTAGTACTATTAGTGTTTATAGTTGTTGGTATCAAAGCATTTAACGCTACCAAAGTAGATTTAATTAAGTATTTAAAATTTGAATAATATGTGTATAATTTAGCATAATTTTTACATTTAAAAGTATAATTATAGCATCTTAAAAACTTCTTGTTATTCTTCTTTTTTGGAGAAATAACAAGAAGTTTTTTTCATTATATCGTATGAAAAATAGCTATGCATAATTTAAAATTAAGTAGTTAACTATATAGTTAGCTTATTTTATCTATATTTGCACCTAAATAATTTTGAGTATGACGGAAGACTTTATTAAAAAACTTGGTTATAGAGCTTTGGATAGTAGGTTGAAGAGAATAAGTGATCGAATGGCGCACGACATAAGAAAGCTGTACAAAGAGCTGGATATTGATGTAGAACCGAATTGGTATTTGGTATTTATGATTTTACAAAATAAAGAAAATGTTTCAATTTCCTTTATTGCAGAACAATTAGGCTATGCACATCCTTCGGTTGTAGTTATTGTGAAAAAGATGAATGCCAAAGGATATTTATCTATAAAACAAGATTCTTTTGATAAAAGAAAACAACTTATTTCTTTATCTGACAAAGCACTTAAATTAATACCAAAGCTAGAAATACTTTGGCATAGTTGCGACAGCGCAATATTAGAATTATTAGACAAAGACTTAGCTATTTTAACCTACTTAGATGCAATAGATTCAAAATTAGAAGAAACATCATTTCACTTTAGATTTAAGAAAGAATATTTAAAAACAATTTAAAATTATGAAAAGTATAATTCTATTAAGCTTGTTGTTTTTCAATTTTAATTTATCAGCAACAGCAACTAAAATTATAGTAAGAGCAAAGGCTAAAGATGCCAAATTTGTGGGCAGTTCTCTTGGAGGAGCTTATATAATTATAAGAAACAAAACGGATAATAGTATACTCGCAAAAGGAAAAACCAACGGAAGTACAGGAAACACGGATTTGATCATGCGTACGCCTAGAGAAAGGGGAAAATTGATATCCGATGCACAAACAGCACAATTTTTAGCAACCATTGATATTGAAGAACCTACTTTTATTCGCATTGAAGTTATCTCACCCTATAATCATAAACAAGCGCAAAGTATCGTGAGCACAGAACTATGGTTAATTCCAGGTAAAGATATATTAGGAGATGGAATTATTTTAGAAATTCCAGGATTTATAATAGATATTTTAAAACCTAGAACACATCAGTATATAGCTTTGAAAGATGTTCAAAACAAAGTATTTGAACTAAAGGCAAATGTTGTAATGATGTGTGGTTGCACTATAAATAGTGGAGGAATTTGGGATTCTGAAAACATGGAGGTTACTGCTATTCTTAAAAAAGATGGGAAACACTTAAAAAATGTTGAAATGTCAATTACGGAAACAAATCTCTTTGAAGGATCTATAAAACTCACTTCGGCAGGTCAATATGAAATCATTATTTATGCCTACAACGCTAAAAGTGGAAATACGGGAGTAGATAAAGTTAATTACGTAATTTATGAATAAAATAATAAATTTACTAATAGTGCTCATTATTGCTGCAGCGTGCAATAAAAGTAAACCACAAGCTATAAAAGAAGAGAAATTTATAAGCGAGCTCAAGAAAGAAATACTAAAAGAAAAAATACCAGGATGCGGAATTGTTGTAATTAAAAATGGTAAAATAGTTATTTCTGAATCTATAGGAGAAGCAGACGTGGCTTTTTCGGTACCAGTAGATAACCATACTATTTTTTCAATAAATTCGATCGCTAAAATTTTTGCAGGTACGGCAATCATGCAACTTGTTGAAGATGGAAAAATTAACCTATCAAATCCTATTTCTGATTACTTAAATAATCTTCCCATTGAATGGCAAAAAGTAACAATAAGACAACTTCTAAGTCATACTTCTGGATTGCCTGATATTGAAGACACAGAAAATGGAGGTTTGATTGGTGGAAAAGGAGAAGAATTTGCTTGGGAAAAAGTAAAAAATAGTCCCTTGAGGTTTATGGCGGGCGAAAAATTTAATTACAATGCAACTAACTATCTCTTAATTCAAAAATTAATAGAAAAAATTAGTGGCATGGACTATGAAAAGTTCTTGCTAAAAAATCAATTTGATAAAATAGGGAGCAAAATACTCTTTGGAAACTCTTTTGACGTAGTTGAAAACAAGAGTACAACGTACAGCTATTATCTAAAAGATAAAATAACAAACAAATATATAAAAGGTGAAAAATTATATGAAATTTCAGAAGAATTTTCACCAATCCTTAAAGCAGATGCAGGAGCTTTTTCAACAGTAAATACATTGACAAAGTGGATGTCAGCTCTTCAAAATGAAAAATTTATTTCAAAGAAAAGTATTGAGAAAATTTGGACAGCTGAGCCGCTTAATAATGGAGAACATAAAGGGTTTGGTGGATTTCTGAATGGATACGCGTACGGATGGCCAGTTATAATGAGAGACAAACATCCTGCGGTGGCTCCAATTGGTGGCGGACGCGCATCTTTAATAGTGTATCCAAAAGATAATCTAACAATTATTCTTTTGACAAACTTAACGGGGAGTTCTCCTCAAAAAATTATTGAAAAAGTAGCACATCATTACTGGGAATAGAAAGCGACACACAACATCATATGTACAACTCATAGCAATTTGCTATCTTTCAATTCTACAGCGAGCTCCCTAAAAAACTCGTTAAGTAATATTAAAAACCATGCAATGGATTGCTTCGTTATAGGAGATGTACACGGTTGTTACTAAACGTTGCTTTTCCCTAAAGACACTACAGAATTTTTAAAATCTAAACATAAAAGAGTTAAATTCATTTGCTCAATTTAATGAATTTGGTAGTAGACACGATTATACAAAATGATATTAGAAATATTACTTAACAAATGATTTAAATTAGACTCTGCTATTTTTAGTTGGAATGATCAAAGAGAATCAATCAGACAAAAACTAAAAAACCTACATGAAGAGGATGATAAAATAATTGAAATGTCTCAATTCTTCAATGTAGATACAAGCGCACAATAGAATCATCAAAAAAATAAGTAGTATTCTCATAGTCTTTACATGAAATTGTTAAAAGCATATATCTTTAAACTACGTATATCTACCTGATATGCAAACAAGTGTTTATCCTGTTTTTTAATACGCGTTTTATATTGTATGTTTGGTAAAACTGACTAAACCCATATATGATGCCAACTTCAGACCCTACACCTAAAGCACCAACGCCTAAATCTACTGACTCCAAAAACAAAGGATCAAATAAAGCGACTCCAAAAACAATAGAACCAAAAGAAATGCCCGAAACAAAAGGCATTCGTAAAGGAATTTCCAACGATCTTATGGTTCAAATAAAGAGTGAACTAGAAAATATGCTTTCGTTTGCTATGCGAAACGGGAAAGTGATCAATACGGAATTGAATCCTCTTATTGAAAGCGATAATTTGGATGATTTAATCAATGCACATAACATTCTTTCTAAAAATATTGCGCCTGCAACTCCAAAATCGATTAGATATTTAAGAAAATTAAATACAGAAGAACACAGTAGAACCATATTTAGCAAATTACCAATTATTCGAAATTTAATTATTTTAGCAATCATTTTTTTACTACTTTTTATTGGTACGTCATTATCAAATCAAGTAAACAAAGATTCTCTTTCCATGGGTGTATTGGCAAATAGTGGTCCATCATTATTACTCAATTTATTATTTATTTGTGCAACTTCAGGTTTAGGAGTTGTTTTTTACTTACTGAAAAGTGTGAGTGAAGGCATTCAAAAAGGAACACTAATGCCAGAACAATCGATTTATTATGTTGGATTGATTGTATTGGGAATTATGTCGGGATTAATTCTATCAGAAGTTGTATCCACCTATAACAGTGGTGAAAGTTTAACGGTTTTTAATAGTAGTGTATTGGCACTTGTTGGAGGTTTTTCCTCGGATGCAATTTTTAGTGTACTACAAGGAATCATCAATAAAATAAAGGCAGTCTTTACAGACGGTTCGGATTAAATTTTAAATAAAATTATTTGGAATTCGCCATAATAATGAGTTGATTATTTGTAAATTACATCTAACAGAATTAATAAAATATATAACAAATGAAACTACTTATAAAAAGTATTTTAACGGTAGCAATTTTTATAGGAGTTGTGTCGTGTGCTTCCATTCCTGCATCAACAGCAACATTGTCACAAGAAGTGATTGCAGAAGCGGATGCCATGCACAAATTGAATATTGCGTTGGTAAATCAGCTATTTGATGAGCGAAAACAAAAAGTAAATGATTTTATCAACAATGAATACATTCCGACATTTGTAAAAAACTTTGAAGCAAAAATTCCTGCAAATGTGGATGTCAAAGCACAATTGCCAAATATTTTAAAAAGCGTCATGCCAGTGATCAGTAGAAAACGTGATTCACTTCAAAACTTACTAGATGTACAACGCAATGATATGGTAAATAGCTTAAATGCTAGTTACAGCAATTATCAACGTGCTACAAGTACATTACAAAACTTAATCACTTCGGCTGTCAAACTAAAACAATCTGAAGCAAACACGTTGGCACAAATTCAAAGCCTAACAAATACGAATATTAATGTTGGTGAAATACAAAGTCATTTAGATAATTTACTTGTCAAAACAGGAAATGGATTCAACAAGCTTCTAAATGTAAAATCAGCAATAAACGGAAACAACTAAAATATAAAACGTATGAGTGATGAAATAGATTGGGATAACCTAGCAAATGAAGCCGCGACACAAACCGATGCGGAATTCAATACCACCATTGCAAGTTTGACGCGTATGAGCATTAAGGAAATTGACGAATTCATTAAGCAAAGTGAAATTACCAATGCAAATGCTATTAAAGTATTAAAGGAAATCAACGATGCGGCGGCGTCAAATACGGCAAAAGCTGATGCAATTGCAAATATTGACAATGGCGTAAGTTTCTTGATAAGTTTGGCTAACAGAATTGTGTAAAATCGAACAAAAATCAAAAAAAAGTAAAGCAATAACCTATTTTATAAGTTGTTGCTTTTTTTCGTTTAAAAAGATATCAAACAATTAGAGAATATTTGTTAATAAAAATTATGTAAGGAATTCAGATAAAAAGCTACTTTTGTTAAAAAGCGTTTAATAATTAGAAAAAAGATATGTCAGATACTCAACAAGCATTAGATTGTTTAATCATAGGAAGTGGACCTGCAGGATATACTGCAGCTATTTATGCCGCTAGAGCCGATATGCATCCTGTAATGTACACTGGAATGGAGCCAGGCGGACAGTTAACAACAACAACCGAAGTTGATAACTTCCCAGGATACCCAAAAGGAACTGACGGAACTGCCATGATGGAAGATTTAAAAAATCAAGCGACTCGTTTTGGTACAGATGTTCGTTTTGGATACGCAACACGCGTAGATTTCTCAAAAGAAATTGGCGGAATTCACAAAGTATATGTTGATGATGGAAATGGAGAACAAGAATTTTTAGCGAAAACGGTCATAATTTCAACAGGAGCTTCTGCAAAATATTTAGGATTAGAAAGTGAAGAACGTTTAAAAGGTGGTGGCGTTTCTGCGTGTGCTACTTGTGACGGATTCTTCTACAAAGGACAAGATGTAATTGTTGTTGGTGGAGGAGATACAGCCGCAGAAGAAGCTACGTATTTAGCAAAACTTTGTAAAAAAGTAACGATGCTAGTGCGTAAAGACGAAATGAGAGCTAGTAAAGCAATGCAACATCGTGTAAATAATACAAAAAACTTAGAAGTATTATACAATACTGAATTAGATGAGGTATTAGGAAAAATGGTGGTAGAAGGTGTACGTGTTGTAAACAATAAAACACAAGAAAAGCATGAAATTCCAGTAACAGGAGTTTTTATTGCAATTGGTCATAAACCAAATACAAGCATGTTTGTAGACGTTTTAGACATGGATGAAACTGGATATTTAATCACAGGAGCAAAATCGACTAAAACTAATATGCCAGGTGTTTTTGCCGCTGGTGATGTACAAGATAAAGAATACAGACAAGCTGTTACAGCCGCTGGTTCAGGATGTATGGCCGCATTAGATGCAGAACGCTATTTAGCAGCTGTAGAAGATGTTGTAGAAGCTTAAAACAGAAAATTATCAAATTAAAAAATGCGCCACAGTATATGTGAGCGCATTTTTTTTTGGTTTTATAGTTTTTGATGTTGGTTTGGTGTTGGTATTATTTTTTTCATAAACTTATTTCTTATGCACGCCACCCGAAACAGATTTGTTTTTAGAAACAGATTCAGGGTTTCCATAATAATGAATATCACCGCCACTAGAACTGTTTGCAATTAATTTCTCAGCTGTATTTACGGTAACATCAGCACCGCTACTTGCAGAGGCATCACAGGTTTTAACTTCTAAATCTTTAGCCTGAATATCACTTCCGCTACTAGCATCAGCTCGTAAAGAATCTGCAGTTCCAGAAATTTTAATATCCGCGCCACTTGATGCTGCACAAGAAACAGTTACTGCTTTTACTTCAATTTTAACATCAGCGCCACTAGTACTCTTAACTTCTAAATTTTTAACAACCAACACATCTGTAGAATATACATCTGCGCCGCTTGTACTCACAATTTTGTCTATTTCTGGTAAAGTAACATATACCTTTTTAGACTTAGCGCGACCAATATTTTCTTTTGCATGAATGGTAAGTACACCATTATTAATATCAGTAGCAATTAATGAAATAATATTTTCATCTGCTTCTACTTTAATAGCTTGCGTATTACTTTGTGTAATATAAACGTCCAAGCCTTCAGAAGCTTTTACTTTCGTAAACATTTCGTCAGCGTCTCTTTCTTCAGAAACGACATTTCCGTTTCCAATTTTTCCTGAATCAAAGTTAAAATTACAGGAAGTTACTATTAGGCCTATGATGGCAATGGTGATAAATCTAGCGATGGTGATCATAATTTAGTTTTTTTATTGTTTTATTTATTGATGGTACTTGCAAACAATCCAACTACTAAAACTGTGATGAGCAGTTTTAATAGCATATATGGATTGTGTAATGTTCATTTTTGATTGATGTTTAGTTATAAATTAGTTTGATTGTATTCTATGTTTAATTATCGTCTTTCTTTTCAGATTTAACGTTAACGCCGTTACTGTCAATTTTTATGTTGACTTTGTCGTCGTCGTCACTAACGTTGATGTCTATGCCGTCACTGTTGATAATGACTTTATTTTCTTCCTCGTCTTCTTCTTCTTCTTCTTCTTCTTTCTTCAATTTTTTAATATCTGACGGACAGTCAAGACAAATTAAATCGTCGTCTATTACTTTTAAATAATGCTTTTCTTGCCCTTGATCTAATATGTCTCCATGATTTGAATAATTTTTATGATATGAGTTTGTATTATTATCAGCATACAAAATAACTCCTTTTGGCAAATACACCGTAACTTCTACTTTTTGTTGGTTGTGTCTGTCATTTGTATCAAACAAGAAATAACCATTCAATTTCAGTGTATTATCTTCAAAAGTATATGAATAATCAATATTACGAGCACGTTGTTTAGCTTTATCATACGATGCGCCACCTGCTTCTTTTTTGATCTTAACTCGTGCATTTTCACTTTCAGATTGCTTTACAATTAATCGTACTGCTGATGAATACAAAATAATATCGTCATTTTGATCGTATACTCGTTCATAATCGTTAAAATCTCTTTCCAGTCGAATATCGAAATAATCATTACCAACCATTTTAATTTTTAACGTGTCATTGGCTTTAATTGGTAATTCGGTTCTAGTATTTACAGAAGCGTCAATATGTCTGTGCATGGCGGCATTTGATCCTATTACTATGGCGGCAATAATTGCGGCAATCCATGCAATAACCATTATAATTTTGGCAGGCGTACCTATTGATTTAGAATTTTTCACCAATATGCGAATTCCTACAATAAATAATGCAAATGCTGGAATTCCTAATATTAATAATAACAACAGTCCAAAAGTCCATCTTGGAACTTCACTAATCATACCTAAATCTTGATAGTACAACCATCCGTCACCAATATGTAAATTATTTACACTAAAGAAACTAACACTAATGGCAGAAAATATAATTCCGATTAGTAAAGCTGCGGCAGTAATAATAAAAATAACGCCAAAAAGTTTTGCGAAAATCTTTAAAATCACAACAATAATATCTCCAATAGAGTCAAAGAAGGAACTAGCTCCGCTTTTGGCTTTTTGACCAACTTGCTCGAAGTTTACATCACTTAATCGTTCTTGAACATCATCAAATCCTTCCTTGATTTTTTTTTCTATGTTTGTGATGTTCGCTGGCTTTCCCGCCATAGCAAGTTTTTCAGACGTTGTATTTGCTTTCGGAATGATAAACCATAAGATAATATATACCAAAATTGGTGCTCCTGCAGTCATAAAAACCAATAGTAATGCTATAATACGAATCCATAAAGCGTCAATTCCAAAGTATTGTCCAAAACCTGCACAAACTCCACCCAAAAATTTGTTGTCATAATCTCTATACAACTTTCTGTATGAACTATTTTGACGATAACCTCCAGCTTGTGGGTGATCTTCAAAAATTTCATCGTCTACCAAGTAATCTTCTGGTTGTCCCATAATTTCAATTACTTCCTCAACTTCTTTCATACCAATAACTTGGCGCTCACTTTTTAAGCGTTCTGAAAAAAGTTCGGCAACTCTCGCTTCAATGTCAGAGATAATTTCATCTCTTCCTTGCGAGTCGGTAAAAGAGCGTTTAATAGCGTTTAAATATCGCTGTAGGCTGTTATATGCTTCTTCATCAATATGAAAAAACATATTTGCTAAGTTTATATTGATTGTCTTATTCATTAGTTGTATTTTTTTGGCGTGTTACGAGTGATACGGCATTTTGTAAATTGTCCCAAGTGGTGTTCAGTTCTTTAAGAAATAATTGTCCGGTTTCTGTTAAACCATAATATTTCCTTGGTGGTCCAGAAGTTGATTCTTCCCAACGATAACTTAATAATCCAGCATTTTTTAACCTTGTCAGTAATGGATATATTGTTCCTTCTACGACAAGCATTTTTGCGTCTTTCAACGTGCCAAGTATTTCGGCTACATATGCATCTTTATCGCGTAAGATGGATAAAATGCAATACTCTAACACACCTTTACGCATCTGTGCTTTTGTGTTTTCTATCTTCATGTTTTCATGTGTCTTTTAATGATATTGTTCGTTTTTTGATTGATGATGATGATTGATGATAATTGATTGATGATGATGCACTAAGCTAAGTCGAAATGTGATTGATGAGTATGCACTCAACTTAGCTATAGTGCTATTGACTATTGATTGATGATATTTTTTATTTAATAAATCGAAATGTAAACGGATACATGTAACGTTCGCCTTCGTTTGCTTTCATGGCGGCAATAATTGTATAAGCTATATTCACAGCAAATAATAACAAATGCCCAATTCCAGCTAAAATTCCAATAAAGGAAGCGTGATGCCAATGAAATCCGTCGCTTAAATTAATGGTAACATTGCTAAAATGAAAAACATCCCATGTATTAAAATGATGCATTCCAAAAATAATACTCACTGGCAAAAGAAGCATAGCACCTGCAATTCTATAACACAGTAAGCTCAATTGAAAGTTTAAAACTTCCTTTCCATGATGATTTATATATTCTGATTCCTTTTTATAAATAGACCAAAATATGATTGGCACTATAAAATTTCCCAACGGAAAAAAGTACTTACTAAAAGCGGCTACATGTAAAACAGTAGCGACATTTTTTTGATGTTTTGTGATTGCAGAGTCCATTACCTATTATTTTCTTATACAAATATATGGTTAAAAAAAGGTATTATGCAAAACATAGTACTAAAATTTAACAAAATTTAACATTTCAGTTTAATGAGTAGATCATGTTTTAAGATAATTAAAGTACTGATTATTAGTTGTTTAAATGTGTAATTTTACTTTCAATAATTTTTCTAAAAAAAGTAAACTAAAATTTAACTTTTCTTTAAAATCCTTCAAATTTTCGTATTTTGGCTTAATGAATTTAATGAGAATGATAAAAAATGGCTAAAAAACTGACTCCATCTAAAATAAATATGTTTCTACTTTTCAAACTTCCGTCTGCTTACTTTTCAGGTGTACGTTTAAAAGAAATTACAGCTAAAGAAGCTACGGTAACTGTAAAACATCGTTGGATTAATCAAAATCCTTTCAAATCATTATACTGGGCTACACAAGGAATGGCTTCCGAGCTTGCTACAGGCGTTTTGGTGATTCAAGGAATTGAAGATTGTGGCGAAAAAATATCGATGTTGGTACAATCGCAAAATGGACACTTTACCAAAAAAGCTACGGGTAGAATTAACTTTGTGTGCAAAGACGGCGACAAAGTAAAAACGGCTATTGATGCCGCAATTGCTACTGGTGAAGGACAAAGTTTGACATTAAACGCGGAAGGTTTTAATGAAGCAGGAGAAAGTGTTTCAAACTTTCAATATGAATGGGCATTAAAACTCAGAAAGAAAAAGGTGTAACAAATTCACTTTTTTTACATCTAATAGGAATCAATCAACACTTCGACTTAACTCAGTGTAAAAAAACGAAATAAAATGACAGCACACGAAATTGACTACGAAATCTACGGAGCAGAAATGCAATATGTAGAAATAGAACTCGATCCGCAAGAAGCGGTTGTTGCAGAAGCAGGAAGCTTTATGATGATGGACGACGGAATTACTATGAATACTATTTTTGGTGATGGATCAAACCAAGAAAAAGGAATTTTAGGAAAACTGTTCTCAGCAGGAAAACGAATTTTAACAGGCGAAAGCTTATTTATGACTTCTTTTTTAAACAACAGTAGTTTTGGCGTTCGGAAAGTAAGTTTTGCATCTCCATATCCTGGAAAAATCATTCCTATTGACTTAACAGATTTTAGAGGAAAATTCATCTGTCAAAAAGATGCCTTTCTCTGTGCCGCAAAAGGCGTAACTGTTGGAATAGAATTCTCAAAAAAACTAGGTCGTGGACTTTTTGGAGGTGAAGGATTCATCATGCAAAAACTAGAAGGCGACGGAATGGCGTTTGTAAATGCTGGTGGAACAATGGCGCGAAAAGAACTAGCGCCAGGCGAAACCATCAGAGTTGATACCGGTTGTATTGTAGGTTTTACACAAGATGTAGATTACGATATAGAATTTATTGGCGGTATTAAAAATACCATCTTTGGTGGTGAAGGATTATTCTTTGCAACCTTAAAAGGACCAGGAATAGTATACATTCAATCATTACCATTTAGCCGTTTGGCTGGAAGAATTTTATCATCCATTCCACGAGGTGGAAACAGTAAAGGTGAAGGAAGCATCTTGGGAAGCATCGGAGACTTATTTGATGGTGACAATAGTTTTTAAGCGAAAAAAATATAAAATAGGAAGCGTTGATTATCTAATTACGGTTTGTAGTTTGGCAATCAACGCTTTTTTTCTAGTACATTTAAAGCAAATAATTCATAATTTATAAATTACGAGAGCAACTTTTTTAATAGTATAATTTATAAACTTATGATTGAATTAAATTTGATAATAGCCAAAACCAAGTTACCATTTATAACCAAACCTACACATGAAAAAAAATTACCTACTACTTTCATTGTTATTCCTTACACAATGGAGTCAAGCGCAAATTGTAAACATTCCGGATGCTACTTTTAAAAACTACCTGCTAAATACAATAGTTGTTGATACTGATACTGATTTTTTTGCAGATAGTTCTATTGATATTAATAATGATGGAGAAATTCAAGAATCAGAGGCACTTCTTATGACAGGGATGAATTTGAACTATTTATCCATAACATCGTTAGAAGGAATTCAATACTTTACAAACCTAGTCTCATTAAGTTGCAATGAACATAGAATTTCAACATTAGACTTATCACAGAATGTTAATCTGGAGAATTTATATTTATTTGGTAATGGACATCATTTAACGAGTTTAGACATTTCTCAATGTATCAATCTCAAGAAATTAGATGTTTCAGCCAACTATTCATTTGCTAATTTAGATGTTACACAAAATGTAAACTTAGAAGAATTAGATTTTTCTTCTTGTGATATTACTCAAATTGATGTTACACAAAATCCAAACTTAGATCGTTTGGATTGTTCTCGTAATACGCTCATTAGTTTAGATGTAAGCCAGAATACAAATCTCACAGATTTAGATTGTTGTTTTAGCTCTTTACCTTCTTTGGACGTTACTCAAAATGTAAATTTAATAAAGTTAGATGCTTATGGAAACCAAATAAACACCATAAATCTTACTAATAATACAAGTTTAACAAACTTAAGAATAGGAGCTAATAATATAGCTGTAACAGACCTTTCACAAAATGTTAATATAAGGAGCTTAGATTGTTCTGGTAATTCATTCACAAGTATAGATTTAAGTAACAATGTAAGTTTACAATCGCTTACTATGCATGATACTCAACTACCAACAATAGATGTAAGTCAAAATATAAATTTAAAAAAATTATACTGTGATGATGGCGCATTTACAAGCTTAGATGTATCACAAAATGTAAATTTAGAAATATTAGAGCTTCGTTATAATTCTCTAACAAATATAGATTTAAGCACAAATGAAAAGCTTACCCAGGTAAATTTTAGCGATAATTTGTTAACAACACTCGATGTTAGCCAAAATCCATTACTTAAAAAGGTGACATGTTTTTATAATCAACTTGAATATATTAATGTTAAAAACGGAATAAATTCTAGCCCAAGTGAGTTTAGATATTGGGGAAACCCAAACTTAGAAGGTATCTGTGCTGACGATGGTGAAGTAGTTTTTTTATCAACAAGCCCATATTTATCCGCAGATACTGTTGTTGGTACTTATTGTTCATTCACACCAGGTGGCGACTATGTAACGCTACAAGGAACCACAAGATTAGACACAAATACTAATGGCTGTGATATAAATGATACCATGTTTCCAAATATGGAATTCGGTATTACTCATAATGGAACAACTGAAACGATGATAGCAAATTCTTCAGGCAACTATGAAATTCACCTAGCTGACGACGACGATCCCTATACCATTACACCACAACTAGAAAATCCAACGTACTTTACCGTTTCGCCAACTTCGTTAACTATAAATACGTCCACAGCTTCAAATCCTACACTACAAGATTTTTGTATAACACCAAACGGAACGTATAACGATGTTGAGGTCACTATAATTCCCGTAGAAGTAGCGCGTCCAGGTTTTGATGCTCCATATCAAATTATATATAAAAATAAAGGAAATACAATACGTTCAGGAACGATACAACTTACTTTTGATGATGATTTGATGGATTTGGTTTCAGCAAGTCCAATGGAAGATACACAAGCAGTAAATACACTTACGTGGAATTATACAAACCTAGCACCACAAGAATCGCGTAACATTACTTTTACGATGAACATCAACACGCCAACAGATATTCCAGCGGTAAATGGAGACGACGTATTGAGTTACGAAGTAATGATCACACCAACAACGGATGATGAAGCGCCTGATGATAACCTAATGACGTTGCAACAAACAGTTGTAAATTCGTTTGACCCAAATGATATACGATGTTTAGAAGGAGAAACTGTGACAACAGATTATATTGACAAATATGTTCATTATATAATTCGATTTGAAAATACAGGAACAGCTTCCGCCGTAAACGTTGTGGTAACTGATTATATTGATGACACCATGTTTGATATCAGCACGTTAATTCCGACAGCATCAAGTCATCGTATGGAAACTAGAATTAAAGAAGATAACTCAGTAGAATTTATCTTTGAAAACATCAACTTACCTTTTGATGATGCTTCAAATGATGGCTATGTAGTATTTAAAATAAAAACATTACCAACATTACAAGAAAACGATACGTTCGATAATAATGCTGCTATTTACTTTGATTTCAATGCGCCAATTATAACGAATACAGCAACTACATTAATTATGAATCCATTAAGTGTTTCAGAGGAAAATCTGGAAACAGCAACAATAACACTCTATCCAAATCCTGTAAAAGAACAAATTCAAATAACAAGTAACGAACCAATAGAGAAGCTAGAATTACGCAGCATAGACGGAAGACGTATTACCGTAAAAGAAATACAAACTACACGTTTTTCAAGTACAGTTAATGTATCGTCTCTACCAAGTGGAATCTACATCATGAATATTACTACAACGAAAGGTAAGGCAATTAAGAAAATAATAAAGCAGTAAAGTCGCGATATTGTTAAAGTTTTGTTTAGAAAGTATAAACATAGTTTTTTTTTATTACTTTTAGATAAATAAAACTAGTAGCCTATACAACAAAAATACGCTTTAAAATTTTAACCTAAACCTCCGTTAAATATGGCAAGAGCGATGTTTGATTACACTAAAACTATACTTAATAAAGTAAGTTTTGAACCCTCATTATTTTGTAGAGAATTACAAAAAGCTTTACAAAGATTACTACCACATGAGGTAGAAGAGTTAAAAATCTGGATAAAATCTCTAGTAACAAAAAACCCAGAATTAGACCAATGTTTAATCTATTTAACACCATAAAAAAAAGCCACGTACAACGTGGCTTTTCGTTTTTTACTGATTTCTTATTTATGTACAGGACTTATAATTTCAACATTATGAAATGTAATAGCGCCGCGTACAACACTCATAATTACACTTTTTAGTGCTTCTATAATCTGCATTTTTAATTCACTTTTATGAAATATCAAACTCACTTCGCGGGCAGGTCTTGGTTCTCTAAAATGGCGTAAATATTTTTTCTCATTCTCTTTAATATCAAGCGTATGCAAATACGGCAATAATGTCATTCCTAAATTTTCATTAGATAATTTAATAAGTGTTTCAAAACTTCCACTTTCTAACTGAAAATGATCTTCTTCAGCGCTACGAGGTGTTTTACACAAATTAATTACACCATCTCTAAAACAATGACCGTCTTCTAATAATAGAATATCATCAATATCTAAATCTTGTGTTTCCAACTCTTTCTTGTCATACAAACGATGGTTTTCAGTTGCATAACCAACAAACGGTTCATAATACAACACACGTTCCTTAATATGATCTTGCCCTAAAGGAGTTGCGGCAATTGCGGCATCTAAATGTCCTTCGTTTAACTTCTGAATGATGGATTCGGTAGAAAGTTCTTCTATTTTTAAATTTACTTTTGGATATTTCTTAATAAACGTTTTCAAAAACATTGGTAACAAAGTGGGCATAATCGTCGGAATAATTCCCAACTTAAACTCACCACCAATAAACCCTTTTTGCTGATCTACAATATCTTGCATTCTACCAGATTCATTGACTACATTACGTGCTTGATCAACAATTTTTTTGCCGATTTCCGTAAGTTGAATTGGTTTTTTGCTTCTATCAAAAATTTGAATCTCTAATTCGTCTTCAAGTTTCTGAATTTGCATGCTCAACGTTGGCTGGGTAACAAACGATTTTTGTGCGGCAAGTGTGAAATTTTGATGTTCGGCAACAGCCAAAACATATTGCAACTGTGTGATAGTCATGAATTATAAATTTAAGTGATAAAAATATAAAAACTATCGATAAAACTTATGCTAAAACAGCTTAAATCTTCAATAATTTTGTTCCAACAAAAAAATAATTAACACTATGACACTAAATATATTAGGACTTGATGTCCAAAAAACAGAAGAATTAGTTCAGGATTTGAACGTATTATTGGCTAATTTTCAAGTGTATTATCAAAACTTACGTGGAATTCATTGGAACATTAAAGGAAAAGGTTTCTTTGAGTTGCATACAAAATTTGAAGAATTATATAATGATTCACAAATAAAAGTAGATGAAATTGCAGAGCGCGTATTGACACTAGGAGGTGAGCCGTTGCATACATTTGAAGATTATATTGCAAATGCACAAGTTCCTGTCGGAAAGCACATTTCAAAAGATGAAAAAGCTGTGGAATTAATTATTTCTTCTATTTCAGAATTACTAAAACTTGAACGAACATTATTAAACAAAGCTGACGAAGCAAGCGACGAAGGAACCAACGCAATGATGAGTGACTTTATCTCAGAGCAAGAAAAAACCATCTGGATGATGAATGCATGGTTGAATAATTAATAGTTTTAACGTATGAGTTTATTGCTTTTCTAATAGCATAAAAAAAGAGGTTGTCTAAAAAGTTGTTAATGCGAATGAAATGAAGCAATCTGTAAAATTTAAGTTATTGATTTTACAGATTACTTCGAAATCAAAAATTTCTCGTAATGACTTAGTTATAGCTTTTTAGACAGCTTCTTTTTAATAAAACATTTTTTGATTGATGTGTAATAGGTGTTATAAAGTAATCTTCATTGAAATATCTGTAGTTGCAACCATAAATTTAGAAGGTTCAAATTGTGGTGGACCATAACTTAACGGATTGTTAGATGTTCCGTAATCTTCTTTTGGCATTCCGTTATCTTCAAAATCCATGCGTCCGTTGTCATTTTCGTCATGTACACATGTAATTGCGTATGCTCCTTTAGGAACATTTGTAAAGGTAACTTTTACCTTGTTTCCTTCAATAGTACTTCCTACTGTTTGTACTGGTTTTGCTTTCATAAACGTGTCTTCCGTATGTAACGCAAATAATACTTTTCCCTTATTGGTGCGAACTTTATCAATAGTAATGGTAATGGTAACACCTTCATCTTCAGAAGTAGTTGTTTGCGCTGTTGCGAATAAACTTGTACATAATACGGCAATTAAAAGTAATTTTTTCATGATGATTGATTTTATTGATTAATGATTATTTTTATTTTGTTTCACACTGAGCAAAGCCGAAGTGTTGTTTGATGATTCAAAAGTCTATATAAAATCAGTGCTGCCATAAAAAATACTACTGGACTGTAATTTTTTCATGATGAATTGTAAAAAATGCGCATAAAACGTCAAATAATTATGTTTACAAACGCTACTAATTTTAAAAAAGAAGAAGAAATAGGGAACCTTTTCAAACAACAAAGCGTCTTTATATATGTAAAGTATATCTGTTTACGGAAATTGGGTTTTATTAGTTTGGTTCACATTGTGGCTCAATTTTAACAAGATAAAAATTAGCGTTCAACTTTACACCATAGAATTATTTTAGGTTAAATTTTCATACACTACAAACTTCAACTTACCATGTACGTTTATTATAAGTAGTTGTATGAATATTAGAAAAGCGAGTGTGAAAACTCGCTTTTTTTATAGTATTAGAGTAATTTTATAGAAACACGTAACAAAGTCATGGTTCATTGTACTAATAAAAGAGAACCCGAAAATAGATCAAAAGAAACGACTTATGAAAAAAATAGAACCATTCAGAAACTTTAATGATGCACTTTCAACTCTAGACAATGGAGGACGATTTTATAACATTCTGACAAAAGCAGATGACGGAATCATTTCGAAAGCTGAATTGGGAAAAGTAGGCGGAATCTTTAACAGTAGACAACGAATGATTTTATTTTTTGAGTTATCAATTTCCAAACTGGATGATGAAAAAAGAAATGCAGTGATTTCAAAATTAGATGAAAGTCTTCAAGCGTCATACCTAAAGTACAAACCAATCGAGTTATTACCATCCGAAGCCTACACTAAAGGAATAATTGCTTCAAACACGATCATTACAGGAATTCCAACATTGATTGAATCTAAAAGTGAGTTCACTGGATTCATTATGATTCCTATTGTTACTGGAAATGTCACCACATTTACAATGATTCCATTAATTAATATGTATGATGTATATGAACTAAGAGATGAAGCATCTAATGAAAATTTTCTGATTGCGCATGCAAAAGGAGCAACGAAACTGCCTAAGAAAAAAATTAAAGTAGCTGGAATATTGAAAGAATTGAAGTCGAATAAAGAAGAAAAAGTAGCTTCTAAACGATTTTTGGAAGCTATTTATCATTTGTAAATTCAGTTATACATTCAATATGTCTTGATAACATACTTCATTCATCAAGATAAAAGAATCTTCTGATCAAGTGCTTTTGATTGTTTTTGCGTCTTATACTATTTAAAAAGTCACTTAATTATCCAAAAAGTAATTGCAGTTTTAGCTCTAATTACGGGAAACCACATTAAAATCTTTACTCTTTGTATTATTTTTATAATGTATAGTATTGATCAAAGAATGAAAGTATTTTTTTTGTTAAAAAACCAATAAGTATGAGTAATAAAAAAAGCTTTAATTTGACTGAAAAAGGAGAATATGATAAAGCATTAACATGGTTAAATGTATTTTTTGCTCTCAATCCGGGACTTTTTTTAATAAGAGGAATGATAAATTTTTTTAGATCAAGTGTCCCTGATACTAATCAAGTCGATGCAGCAATAAAACTGATTGAAGCAGGTAAGAAAAACGGGCTTAAAAGGATGAGAATTAAAGTTAGTAAAAAAGCAGGAATGAAACTAAAAGTAAATTCTATCTTAGATGGATTAGGTGTAAGCACTAAATTGAAAGGTAAAGAAGAAATGATAGTAAAAATTGAATATAAATAGAAATATCAAAATACTACCCAAACTAACGCTAGTCTCCAATTCATACTTACAAATTAAACCAATCCTCTCGCCTTCATCTCCAAATACTTATTAATCGCGTCAATTGTAAGATTTTCGGGAGACGTTAAGATGGAATGAATTCCGTATTTTTTTAATTCGTTGACAATTAAACGTTTTTCAAAGGAGAATTTTTCCGCAATGACTTTATCATACGCTTCTTGAATAGTGGCAGTTTCACCATGAATCAGTTCGTCTAACTCGGTGTTTTTAAAGAAAACCACAACTAATAAATGACTTTTAGAAATTCCTTTTAAATAGGGAAGTTGTCTGTGTAAAGCGTCTACGGTTTCGAAATTGGTATATAATAAGATTAAACTACGGTGTTTTATATTTCGTTTAATGTCTGCATACAAACGTCCATAATCCGATTCAAAGAAATCAGTATCAACATTGTATAACGATTCTAAAATCATGCTCATTTGCGCACTTCGCTTTTCGGCAACAACGATGTTTTCAACCTTTTTAGAGAACGTAAACATTCCTGCTTTGTCTTGCTTTTTTAAGATTACATTGCTTAATACCAACGTTGCATTAATGGCATAATCTAACAAACTTAAGCCATCAAAAGGCATTTTCATCACACGACCTTTATCAATAACAGAATAGACAGGTTGCGATTTTTCATCCTGAAACTGATTCACCATCAATTGATTACGTTTTGCAGTTGCTTTCCAATTGATCGTACGTAAATCGTCACCTAAGACATAATCTTTAATTTGTTCAAATTCCATTGTATGACCAATACGACGAATCTTTTTAATTCCGTACATCGTCAAATTGTTGCTAATCGCTAGCAAGTCGTACTTTTTTAATTGTAAAAATGCAGGATACGTTGGCACCATGACTTTATTGTCAAAATGAAAACGTCTGGAAACCAATCCTAAAATTGATTTAATATATACATTCAGCTTTCCAAAAGTATATTCGCCACGTTCTGTTGGGCGTAATTTATATTTGAGTTCAATCGCGCTTGACGCAGGAATTTTTTTAACAATAGAAAAATCACGTACTTGAAATTGTTCAGGAATTTCATCAATAATATTCGCTTCAACCGGAAACGTGTAATAATTTTCTAATTGAATATGGACTGAATTATCATCACCATTGGAAAACTTTTCAGGCGTTTCTCGTTTTCCTAAAATCCCAGTTCTGGTAGCATATAAAATAATGATATCAAGAAATGCAAACGTTAGTAAAATCAGGAATAATAGTTTTGAAACAAAGAAAAAGTTTGGAAAAATAAAGCTAACCACAAAGCATACAATAACCGCCAAGCAAGCGTAAAAGAAACGATCTTGGAGATATAATGATTTGAAAAAACGTATGATTTGCTGTTTCACTAGGCGTTTATTTATTTAATTATCGTGGAATTTCAATAGTTTGAATGATTTGCGCTATGATTTGTTTAGAAGTTACACCTTCCATTTCACGTTCGGGCGTTACAATTATTCTGTGTTGTAATACCGGAATCGCCACTTGTTTAATGTCTTCTGGCGTTACAAAATCGCGTCCGTTCATTGCCGCATAAGCCTTGGAAGCTTTTAATATGGCAATGGAAGCACGTGGAGACGCACCAATGTATAAGAATTGATTGTTACGCGTATTGATGATAATTTCGGCGATATACTTTAGTAAATGCGGTTCTACAATAATGTCATTTACTAAGTCTTGATATTTTTTAATTTGTGCTTTAGATAAAAACGCATTGATTTTATCTAACTTTTTTCCATCTTTTAAAGCATGCTCACGTGCAATGATTTCTACTTCCTCTTCCAAAGTAGGATAGTCAACATTTATTTTGAATAAAAAACGGTCTAACTGCGCTTCAGGTAATCGATACGTTCCTTCTTGCTCAATTGGGTTTTGTGTTGCCAATACCATAAAAGGAGGAGCTAAAGGATATTTTACTCCATCCATCGTAATTTGGCCTTCTTCCATGACTTCAAATAAAGCCGCTTGTGTTTTTGCAGGCGCACGATTGATTTCGTCAATTAATAACATATTTGTAAAAACAGGACCTTTTTTAAACTCGAACTCAGATTTTTTCATGTCAAAAATAGACGTTCCTAAAATATCACTCGGCATTAAATCGGGCGTAAATTGAATTCGTCCAAAATGAACGGTTAATGTTTTCGCAAGTAACTTTGCCGTAATTGTTTTTGCAACACCAGGAACACCTTCAATCAATACGTGTCCTTCGGCTAGTAATGCCGTAATTAACATGTCAATCATTCCTTTTTGACCAACAATTACTTTAGAGAGTTCTTGTTTTATTTTTTGGATTCCTTCTTGCAATTCCGATAGATCAATTCTATTTGTGAATGACAACGGAGTTCTCTGCTCGTTATTTTCTCCTTGTAAGTCCATATATTGATTTTAGTATAAATTAATAGCTAAAGTTATTCCTTTTTGTTAAAACGTTCTACAGCTTTTGTGATGTTTAATACGTCTTGTTCTTGGAAATGTACTTTCTTTTTTAGTTTTATAATTAATGATATTAAATCATGAATTTCGTCTTTATCCTTCCCTGATTTTAAAGCCAATCGTTTTACGAATTTTTCATCAAGTACTTGTGTATCCATTAAATAATCGTTTCGCAAATGTTCTAAGAAATACGTTACTTTTTTGCCAACTACATTTTCATGATCTTTCGTTTCATAAAACAGATTTCCAATGGTTTTTGTGAAATCGAGCGTTGTATTTTCTAATGGATTTATAATTTTTACAATACGTTGTTTTCGTTTTACATTAAACAGTATAAATACAAGTAATGTTACTAACGATATAAACCAAGCCCAACGTAATGGCGGTTGCGATAAGATGAATCGTAATGGTGAATTGCTTTCATCCATTCCAACTTTATTTGGCGAATCGAAATAGATATCTTTGTTTGGAATGTAGCCTAAAACACCTTCCGCATAGTTAAAATGTTCATCTTTTAATAGATGAAAGTTTGTAAATACAACAGGTTGTGTGTGTAATAAAAAGGCGCCGTCTCCAATAGGAATTTTGATAAAGTTTGTATAGATAGAATCTTTACTAAATTTTTGATAACCAAGCGGAATCGTAGTTAAGGTATCAATTTCTGTAAAGTGAAAATTTTTGATTCCTTTTTCAAAAGTGACGGAGTTGTTGGTTAAATTGCCATTAGAAAAACCAAGTTCAGCTTTGGTTGACAGATTGTAATCATACTTCGTTTTAAACCCAAGTGAATCTTGAATGTAGCGAGGAATTTCATAGGTAGACATGAAAATTGTATTTCCTTCGGAAGCAAAATCTAACAATTCATTCAAAGAGGATTCGTCAGTATAAAAGTAAGGATGAATACTTACGTATGTACCTTCAATTTTGTACTCATAATTTTCCCAATCGTAGTTATCATTAAAATATTCGTACGGTGTGTTTCGTATCGTATGAATAGATATATCGTCAAATAAATTAGAAAATTCTTTGTGTAAAACCTTTAAACCATACGGTTTTGTATGTCGTTCATTATAGGTTTCTGACCAATCAATCGTAACAGGTTTTGACGATTCAATAGACATTGCCACAATGATAATGACGACTAATAAGCCGATGTATATTTTCAATGTTTTACTCATGCGGCAATGTTTTTAAGTAATACATTAAAGGAATTCGAAGCTTTGTCGTACTGTGATTTATCAATTATAAACTCGCCATACCAGATGTAATTGTACAAATAAGAAGCATATTGAAATTGCTCGCGCAAGCTATCATTTTTGATTTCATACGTATATTCAAGATTGGTTTTTTCTGGATCGTATGAAATAATTTCATAGTTGCTCATTTTCTTGAGCATGTTTAGGTATTGATAACGGACAGCCAAACGATAATCGTTATTTAAAGTTGCTTCCCTAATTAAAGCGTCAAAATCAACAATATGAATATTCGTTTCTACATCTTCATATTGAACTAATTTTTTGTCAGATCTTTTTCCAAAAACCCATCGTCCTTCACCATTCATAATGGCTCTAACAATAAAATAAACAACTGCAATAATAATGAGTCCGTAAAATACGAGTTTGACAACATTTAAGTATTTAGCCGCTTTTTTTCTTGAACCGAGATTGAATAGATCGTTTATTTTACGTTCTAACCAATCTACAAAACGTGTAAACCAACCTTCCGATTTTTCTATTTCATATACATAATCATTGCTATCATATGCATCTTTAAAATCATCTTCAAATGTACGTGGTTGCACATCTGTAGCATCTTCTTGTAGTGGAAGTGTTTGCATTGCTGTAGAAGCTGTTGCAAACATAGTTCCCAAAAAGAAAAAACTTACGAAGATATATGTTAGTTGTTTTGGCATGTAATTTAATCTCCTGAACCTATTTGATCAATAGTATCTTTTGCGTGAATATTTTCTTTTTCCTCTTTTAAACTATAGTAAATAATTCCTTGATTCATCTGAACAATGGCAGATGTTAGTAAGTTTAACAAATACGAAAATAGTTGAAATAGAAAAAGCACCACAAATTGGAAAGACCAACTCTCAGTAACTACTTGTACTGTATTTGGATCAGTTAAGGATGTAATTCCTAAAATAGTTGTGATGATAAATTGAACAATTCCAATAACCAGTTTAAATACATATACTATAATAAAGAACACTGCAATAGCGCCCATTGCTGGGAAAAATTTCTGAAAACACATATTCAGACCGTATGTATAACATTCAAAAACACCTTTGTCTGTGTTTATATATTCCATTAATGTTGCATGAAAAAACATTGAAAATACTGCGGCTACAATTAATAGAAACGGAATTCCTATAATGGTAACCATTAAAATGGCAGATGCAATTGCGACAGCAATAATTGTTAAAAGACCAATAGGAATAGAGGATAAGATAAAAATGATCAGTTTTTCAATATTAGCTTTTAACTCATTAAATAGTTCTTTTGAGTCAAAATTTTGACCTTTATGTCGTTCATATAATTTAAAATATATTGGAACATAGGCATAATTTAGAACACTTACAATAAGTAAGATAAAAAAGCCTAACGAACCATATAAAATAATTGATCCTAAGTTTTGATCAAAGAAATTACTCAATGCATTAGAATTTCTGTTAATGATTAAGTCATTAATAACCAATTCTTGATATACTTTGAATAAGTAGTAAGACATTGTGATTAAAATCAATAGAAATATACCATTTACAATAAAAAAGTTTTTAAAGAAATGTTTTCCATTTTGTTTTAAAAAAGTGAACGTATCTTGAAAATACGCTCCAAAATCTCTCGATTTATACAGTTGAAACATGCAGTTTTAATTTTTTGTGAACAATAAAAGGGTATATCAAATAATAAAAAGAGATGATACCGAGTGTAATTAATATAATTCCGACAGAAAGCCAATTGGGCATTATGTTTGAATATCGAGTAACAAATCCTTCTAAAAAGCCAGCGGCAAAGGTAAAAGGAAATGTGCTAATTAAAATTTTAATTCCGTTTTTAAGCCCCATTTTAAAGGAAGCCATCCGCGAAAATGTTTTTGGAAACAGAATACTTGCACCAAGCAATAAACCTGCGGCACCTTCTATAACAATGGCAAAAATTTCCATAGCGCCATGAATCCAAATACCACGAACGCTTTCCCACAATACGCCTTGTTCATAAAACATATATTGAAAAGAACCTAGCATGATACCATTGTGCAATAATATATAACCTGTACCCAAACCACCAAAAATACCAAAAATGAACGATTTAATTCCGACATAAAGGTTGTTGAGCGTAATTCCGATAAACATTCCAAAGTTTCCGCCGTTTTTATAAATGGCAACAGGATCGCCTTTTTCAATATTATCAAGCGTTTCGTTTACATAACCATCACCCAAAATTAATCGGACAAAAGAATCGTCGTACGCGGCAGAAATTGCACCAATAGCAACAAAAGCACCAAATATTAAAAAAGCATACAATACATATCGTCTAAATTGATAGACAATGAGTGGAACTTCAGTTTTCCAAAAAGAAATAAAACGATTCGATTTCTCTCTTTTGGTTCTATAAATACGTTGAAAAGCGGCAGAAGCAAGCTGATTTAAATAGCTAATAGTTTTACTCTTAGGGTAATACGTTTGCGCATACGCTAAATCATTCATCAACTGAATGTAAAGTGATGAAAGTGTATCAGGATTTTTAAATTGATTATTATAAATGGTTTTTTCAAAGTTCAACCATTTTTCTTTATTTTGCTTGATAAATGCAACTTCTCTCATAGATACGCTAAAATAAAACATAAAATGTCAGAGATACAAATTAATACTACTCAAAATGTCAACATCAACTTCACTTTAGCGTCGGTTGGAGAGCGTATTGTAGCACATCTTATTGATTTGTTGATAAAGTTTGCATATGCAGGAATTGTATTTTGGATTTTTTCAGAAATAGTAGATAGTAGCCGTACATTACAAAATTTAGATTGGTGGTCACTTGTATCTATATATGTATTGTTACTTTTTCCGTTTATATTTTATAGTTTAGTCCTAGAATCACTGTTTGAAGGGCAAACGTTAGGGAAAAAAGCAATGAAAATAAGAGTGGTAAAAATTGATGGATATCAAGCTTCTTTTGTTGATTATATTATTCGTTGGTTTTTTAGAATTGTCGATTTAAACATGTTAAGTGGTTTTATTGCTTTAATTTCAATAATTGTTAGTGAAAAAGGACAACGCTTAGGCGGAATGACTTCTGGAACATCAGTTATTTCATTAAAAAATAAAGTACGTATTTCTCATACAATTTTAGAAGAAATAGGAGACGATTATAAACCGCAATATCCAACGGTAATCAATCTTTCTGATAATGATATGCGCATCATAAAGGAAACATTTACAACTGCACGAGACGCCAAAGACAATGATACACTCTTAAAACTAAGAAAAAAAGTAGAAGAAGTAATTGGTATTACTTCCGAAAAAGATACAATTTCATTCTTAACTATCATTATTAGAGATTATAACTTTTATACCCAAAATATGTAATGCTGTTTTACACACTTGACATTATAGGAACATTTGCTTTTGCCATTTCGGGAGTTTTGATAGCCATGCAAAAACGAATGGATGTATTCGGAATTTTCATCATTGCTTTTGTAACAGCAGTT
Source organism: Kordia sp. (assembly GCF_965283645.1). GTDB lineage: Bacteria > Bacteroidota > Bacteroidia > Flavobacteriales > Flavobacteriaceae > Kordia. The sequence goes on from NZ_CBDIPG010000001.1 coordinate 5,108,358, forward strand.
GGTGGCGGAACATTGCGCGATATACTTATAGGGAAAACACCTGTTGGTTGGATGAACGATTTAAACTATGTGTACACAATTGCTGGTGCTGTTGTAATTTCAATTTTGTTTCGAAAAAAATTAAACAAACTCCGAACATCACTATTTCTGTTTGACACCATTGGTTTAGGTGTTTTTACCATCATCGGTGTGGAAATAGGAATTTCGTCAAACTTGCATCCAATTATTTGTATTGCTTTGGGAACAATAAGTGCCAGTTTTGGTGGTGTAATTCGTGATATTTTGTGTAATGAAATTCCAGTAATTTTCAGAAAAGAAATTTATGCAACCGCTTGTATTTTGGGTGGAATTACATTTTTTGTGTTGCGTTATTTCAACTTGAAAGAAGATTTAATTTACATATTTACAGCATTGATGGTAATTTCCATACGATTAATTGTGGTGAAATTCAGAATACAATTACCAAAAATATATCACGAATAAAAAAAGAGTCAAACGACGTATTGTGCTTGACTCTTTATCCTTTTTGTCTGTCTATTATAAAAATTGGTATCCTAGAACAAAAGAAAATTGACTTAAGTCAAGTGAAAAAATTGCGCTTTTTTCTATAAGTTCTCTTGAAGTAGTAATTCTTGCTTCAGCATAATATTTATTATAATTGAATCCTATTCCAAAAATACCACCGGCGGAAGTTCTAAAATCTTCATTTAAAGAAGCAGCATTTGCATCAAAATTTTGCTTTAAAGGTAAATCTATAATGACTCCAGCATTTAAAAAAATACGTGAATCATTATTTAAAAAAATATAATGACGGATTCCGAAAGGAAGTTGTATCGCAGCATATTCTACTTTATAAGTTAAATCGGGTACAAGTCTCAAAGGAGCTGCCTTAAATTCACCTTCGCCTTTATATGACTGATAATATGGAGCTATAAATACTGCCCATTTATTTTTATTAAACGGCAAAACATATTCAAAATCGATTCCAATTCTAGGGCTCCAATTCTGCCCAGTTTCACTAGTATTACTTGCTAGACCACTAATAGTTTCCTCGTTTTCTAAAGTAATTTTTTGATTCATGCCTCCGATTTCGGCTCGCAAATGAATTTTTCCTTTACTAATTTGTTCATATTTAGTAAAATCGTTATTCTTACATGTATTGTATGCTATAAAAAATTTCGTTAAATCACTCTTTTTATATCCTAACCTTGAAACCCTTTTTCTTGAAATTGATTCACAAGCTAGTTCTGTATATAATTGTTGACGGTATTCATTATTTACAGCTAAACCACCATTTTCACTTAGATAGTCTTTCTTTACTAATTGTTTAATATTTGTATTTTCATTTTTATAGAAAAATCTACTTATTCCACTATTCTTATACCTATACAAAGAAGCTTTTCCTTCAACTAAAACGTTAAGAAAAACAGTCTTTTCTTCCCATATAGGTTTCCTATCATAGGTTAACTTTGCATAATCGCTTTCAGACATATCAATTTGAACAGTATGCTTTTCATATTTAAAGACACTTGGAATCACAAATTCTTTAACTGAAACAAGTTTTGCAGTTTTTACAGCATCATCAAGCGTTATTTTATAGTCAAAACTAACAGGATTATTGATCCAATCAACATTTTTGATATAGCAGTCCGTTTTTTGACCATTGTTAGAAATAAAATATCCCTTTTCAAAATTTATCTGCGCAAAAAGTCCTGTAGTTGACACAAAAAAGAGTAGTAAAATTAAATAGTTTTTCTTCATGAGTTTAAATATTAATTCAATGTATTCGGCTGCGAATCTAATAAAAAAGTGTTGAAATCTGAAAAATATTGTGTGAGCGTTGCGTTTTATTAATAAGCGTAGTGAAAAATGTGTTTAATCTAAAATCTCAACTTTTTGATTATACTGTTTTTTAGACAATCTTCTTTGGTAAATAAATTTATTGTTATAATTTTTCTTACTGAAATGAAAAAGATTTTCAATAAATATTTAGCTTTAATTGTTGTTTTAGTACTTAACACATTTACAAGTAAATGATGTTCATAGTACTACTACAAACTATGCTACTACAAGTAATTTTAGTGGAATAGACTATTTAGTAGAAAACTCTACTAATGAAGTTGCTGCAATTACTACTTTCAGTCCGTATCATAAAGAAGAAAGTTATTTTCCGATTTTATTGATATGTACTTTCCTAACTATGGTTGATCGTTTTTTTAGGTTAAACATTCATTGTTAAAAATAGTAATAGTTTTTCTTTGATGGCTAGCCATCAAAGAAAAGTTTGTTCTAAATTCCAAAGGTGTCCTCTTATCAATGTTATCGTGTCCACTTGTTTACAATTACCAAAAATATATCAAGAATAGTATAAAAAAAGAGCCAAACAGCAATTGCTTGACTCTTGTATAAGGTTGTTCTGATTCTCTTTCTTATAAAAATTGATATCCTAATGAAAAGGAAAAATGACTTAAGCTTAAAGAACTTCCAGAAGTTTTTTCTAAAAGTTCTCTAGATGTTATAATTCGCGCTTCAACATAGTAATCTTTATAGTTATATCCTATACCAAAAACACCACCTACGGAAGTCTTAAAATTTTCCTCTACTAATCCTAATTCTCCACTAATCTCTGTTGTTAAAGGGATATCCATTACAACTCCTGCATTTAGAAAAAGTCTTGAAATATCATTTACATACATGTAATGACGTATTCCAATGGGCATTTGAATAGCTGCATATTTTATTTCATAAGTCCTTGGTATAAAGAGAGGAGAGCTTTCTGAACTTACTTCGCCTTCTCCTTCAAAAGATTGATAATAAGGTGCAAAAAATGCGGCCCATTTATTTTTATTAAATGGTAGAGCAAACTCTAAATCAAAGCCAAATCTCGAACCCCATTTTGGACCAATTTCATTGCTACTAGCTGTAAGTCCCTGAAAAATTCTTGAATCTAAAGACGTTTTCTGATTTACAATACCAACTTCCGCACGTAAGTGAAACGCACCTTTACTTTCTTGTTTATAAGCAACAAAGTCGTCATTTACACAACTGTTATAATCAACAAAAAAGCGTGTCAAATCATTACGATTGTAACTTAAATTGGAAACTCTTTTTCTTGATATTGCTTCGCAAGTTAATGAAGTATAGAGTTGCTGACGATATTGTGTATTTTTAGCAAGTTGATCTTCACCGACTAAATAATATTTATATACTAGTGTTTCTAAATTATTCGTACCTTTTTTGAAGAAAAACTGACTAGTCTCAGCATTTTTGTAATGATATAAAGTAGCATCACCTTCGACTAAAATATTTAAGAATGATGTTTTTTCTTGCCATTCAGGATTTTTATCATTGTTTAGTTTTGCATAGTCTTTTGTAGACATATCTACATTGATAGTATGTTTTTCATACTTGCAAATATTCGGAATTGTAAAAGATTTTACAGTAGCTAATCGGGCAATTTTAACTTCTCCATCAAGTGTTATTTTATAGTCAAAACTAACAGGATTGTTGATCCAATCAACATTTTTGATATAACAGTCCGTTTTTTGACCATTATTAGAAATAAAATATCCCTTTTCAAAATTTATCTGCGCAAAAAGTCCTGTAGTTGACACTAAAAAGAGTAGTAAAATTAAATAGTTTTTCTTCATGAGTTTAAATATTAATTCAATGTATTCGGCTGCGAATCTAATAAAAAAGTGTTGAAATCTGAAAAATATTGTGTGAGCGTTGCGTTTTATTAATAAGCGTAGTGAAAAATGTGTTTAATCTAAAATCTCAACTTTTTGATTATACTGTTTTTTAGACAATCTTCTTTGGTAAATAAATTTATTGTTATAATTTTTCTTACTGAAATGAAAAAGATTTTCAATAAATATTTAGCTTTAATTGTTGTTTTAGTACTTAACACATTTACAAGTAAATGATGTTCATAGTACTACTACAAACTATGCTACTACAAGTAATTTTAGTGGAATAGACTATTTAGTAGAAAACTCTACTAATGAAGTTGCTGCAATTACTACTTTCAGTCCGTATCATAAAGAAGAAAGTTATTTTCCGATTTTATTGATATGTACTTTCCTAACTATGGTTGATCGTTTTTTTAGGTTAAACATTCATTGTTAAAAATAGTAATAGTTTTTCTTTGATGGCTAGCCATCAAAGAAAAGTTTGTTCTAAATTCAAAAGGTGTCCTCTTATCAATGTTATCGTGTCCACTTGTTTACAATTACCAAAAATATATCAAGAATAGTATAAAAAAAGAGCCAAACAGCAATTGCTTGACTCTTGTATAAGGTTGTTCTGATTCTCTTTCTTATAAAAATTGATATCCTAATGAAAAGGAAAAATGACTTAAGCTTAAAGAACTTCCAGAAGTTTTTTCTAAAAGTTCTCTAGATGTTATGATTCGCGCTTCAACATAGTAATCTTTATAGTTATATCCTATACCAAAAACACCACCTACGGAAGTCTTAAAATTTTCCTCTACTAATCCTAATTCTCCACTAATCTCTGTTGTTAAAGGGATATCCATTACAACTCCTGCATTTAGAAAAAGTCTTGAAGTATCATTTACATACATGTAATGACGTATTCCAATGGGCATTTGAATAGCTGCATATTTTATTTCATAAGTCCTTGGACTAAAGAGAGGAGAGCTTTCTGAACTTACTTCGCCTTCTCCTTCAAAAGATTGATAATAAGGTGCAAAAAATGCGGCCCATTTATTTTTATTAAATGGTAGAGCAAACTCTAAATCAAAGCCAAATCTCGAACCCCATTTTGGACCAATTTCATTGCTACTAGCTGTAAGTCCCTGAAAAATTCTTGAATCTAAAGACGTTTTCTGATTTACAATACCAACTTCCGCACGTAAGTGAAACGCACCTTTACTTTCTTGTTTATAAGCAACAAAGTCGTCATTTACACAACTGTTATAATCAACAAAAAAGCGTGTCAAATCATTACGATTGTAACTTAAATTGGAAACTCTTTTTCTTGATATTGCTTCGCAAGTTAATGAAGTATAGAGTTGCTGACGATATTGTGTATTTTTAGCAAGTTGATCTTCACCGACTAAATAATATTTATATACTAGTGTTTCTAAATTATTCGTACCTTTTTTGAAGAAAAACTGACTAGTCTCAGCATTTTTGTAATGATATAAAGTAGCATCACCTTCGACTAAAATATTTAAGAATGATGTTTTTTCTTGCCATTCAGGATTTTTATCATTGTTTAGTTTTGCATAGTCTTTTGTAGACATATCTACATTGATAGTATGTTTTTCATACTTGCAAATATTCGGAATTGTAAAAGACTTTACAGTAGCTAATCGGGCAATTTTAACTTCTCCATCAAGTGTTATTTTATAGTCAAAACTAACAGGATTGTTGATCCAATCAACATTTTTGATATAACAGTCCGTTTTTTGACCATTATTAGAAATAAAATATCCCTTTTCAAAATTTATCTGCGCAAAAAGTCCTGTAGTTGACACTAAAAAGAGTAGTAAAATTAAATAGTTTTTCTTCATGAGTTTAAATATTAATTCAATGTATTCGGCTGCGAATCTAATAAAAAAGTGTTGAAATCTGAAAAATATTGTGTGAGCGTTGCGTTTTATTAATAAGCGTAGTGAAAAATGTGTTTTAATCTAAAATCTCAACTTTTTGATTATACTGTTTTTTAGACAATCTTCTTTGGTAAATAAATTTATTGTTATAATTTTGTTTGCTGAAATGAAAATGATTTTCAATAAATATTTAGCTTTAATTGTTGTTTTAGTACTTAACACATTTACCAGTTTACAAGTAAATGATGTTCATAGTACTACTACAAACTATGCTACTACAAGTAATTTTAGTGGAATAGACTATTTAGTAGAAAACTCTACTAATGAAGTTGCTGCAATTACTACTTTCAGTCCGTATCACAAGGAAGAAGGAAGAAAGTTATTTTTCGATTTTATTGATAACAATGAAGTAGAAGACGAAGAACCTTCTACCAAAAACAGTTGGTATCACAAAGACTACATTCATACGACCTTTGTCAATGCGGAATTGTTTAAAAGTTCTTCTAAGGAGCTTCAAAAAAAGAGATATCGTCCACAAAGCGATATTAATGAGCCAAGACTTAGGCTTCACTTACAATTTCAAGTATTTATAATTTAATATGAACAAAAACAGCTCTATATACTTTGTAGAACTGTTTTTAGGTACTGTTTTAGAATTTGAATCAAAACTCTAAAGCATTCAATCCGTACGGATTGTATTTAAAACTTTTATTATTTTATAAAATATTTCAACAAGTGAATACCATTAAGAAAACAATCGTTTTTGCAAGCATATTTGTGTTTTTATTTTTCGCAAGCTGTGAAACAAAGAAAGAAGAAAAACATGAAGTAACTACCTTTCTTATAACGAATCCAATTAAGAAAGATACTTCAATTACAAAGGATTATGTGAGTCAAATTCATTCCATACGACACATAGAATTAAGAGCTTTAGAAAGAGGCTATTTAAAAAATATTTCTGTCGATGAAGGACAACACGTAAAAAAAGGACAACAGATGTTTCAGATCATGCCCAACATCTACCAAGCTGAGCTTCAAAAAGCAAAAGCAGAATCTAAAGCTGCTGAAATAGAACTAAGAAACACCAAACTATTAGCGGACGGAAACGTGGTTTCTCCCAACGAACTAGCTATGGCAAAGGCTAATTTAGACAAAGCAAATGCAGAAGTTTCATTAGCGCAAACACATTTAGGTTTTACAAGTATAAAAGCACCTTTTGATGGTATTATGAACCATTTGGAAGTTAGAGAAGGAAGTCTTTTAGATGAAGGAGAATTATTAACAACACTCTCTGACAACAGTAAAATGTGGGTTTATTTTAATGTTCCTGAAGCTGAGTATTTAGATTATATCATGAGTGAATCCCAAAAAGGCAACAAAGAAGTTGGACTTTTAATGGCAAATAACAAGCATTTCAATCAAAAAGGTATTGTTGAAATTATTGAAGGAGAATTTAATAGCGAAACGGGTAATATAGCTTTTAGAGCTACGTTTCCAAATCCAGACGGTATTTTAAGACATGGCGAAACAGGAAGTATTTTAATGACAGTTCCTTATAAAGATGTGATTATAATTCCGCAAAAAGCCACTTTTGAGGTTTTAGATAAAACCTATGTTTTTGTGGTTGATAAAGAACATGTTGTTCATCAAAAAGAAATAACAATTGGTGCAGAATTACCACATTTATTTATTGTAGACAAAGGATTGTCGGAAAGCGATACCATACTTCTTGAAGGTATTCGAATGGTGAAAGACAAAGATAAAATTCATACTGAAATGGTTGATGCTACTTCGGTATTAGCCAATCTAGCACTTTACGCAGAGTAATCCTTATTTAATCTACACACAAATATCATGTTTAAACAATTTATAAAAAGACCTGTCTTGGCTATTGTCATTTCGGTCATCATCGTATTTATAGGTGGACTTGCTATAAAGCAATTGCCCATATCTCAATTTCCGCAAATTGCCCCAACAACTGTAAATATTTTTATAGCATACCCAGGATCTAGTGCGGATGTGTTAGTAAATTCAACCCTAATACCACTAGAAACTGCCATAAACGGTGTTCAAGATATGCGATACATTGCCTCTGATGCCACAAGTGCTGGTGAAGGTACATTGCGTGTTATTTTTGAACCAGGTACAGATCCTAACGAAGCTGTGGTCAGGGTAAAAACCAGAGTCGATCAAGTAATGCCCTTACTTCCCGAACTAGTACAACGTGAAGGTGTTATTATTACGCCTGTACAGCCAAGTATGTTAATGTACGTTAACCTGTCTAGTGAAGATAAAAACAATGACGAAAAGTTTCTCTACAACTATGCATACACTAAAATAATACCAGAAATACAACGTATTAATGGGATTGCAAGTGCTAAAATTTTAGGAAGTAGAAAGTATGCAATGCGTGTATGGTTAAAGCCAGACCGAATGCGTGCCTATAATATTTCTGCCGAAGAAGTTTTAGAAGCTATGGAAGACCAAAGTATTCTTGCCAGACCAGGTCGTTTGGGAAGAAGCTCTGGACAAACGGCTCAATCGTTAGAATATGTACTAACATATCAAAACAGATACAACGAACCCGAACAATATGAAGAAATTATTATTAAAGCGAATAAAGAAGGACAAATTATCAAGCTTTCTGATGTTGCAGATGTAAAACTAGGAAGTGAGTTTTTTGACATCTATTCTAACTTAGACGGAAAACCTTCAGCGTCTATTGTTCTAAAACAAACGTTTGGAAGTAATGGTAGTGATGTTATTGATTTGGTAAAAGAAAAACTAGCTGAGTTAGAAGTAGATTTGCCACCAGGCGTAGATTTTCAAATCAGTTATGATGTTTCTAATTTCCTAGATGCTTCTATAGAACAAGTATTGCATACACTTAGAGATGCTTTTATTTTAGTAGCTATTGTAGTATTCTTGTTTTTAGGAGATTGGCGTTCTACACTTATTCCTATTATAGCCGTTCCGGTATCTTTGATTGGTGCTTTCTTTGTGATGCAACTTTTTGGATTATCCATTAACCTTATCACACTTTTCGCATTGGTCTTAGCAATTGGTATTGTCGTCGATAATGCTATTGTAGTGGTGGAAGCCGTTCACGTAAAAATGGAAGAAGAAAACTTAACACCTTATAAAGCTTCCTATGAAGTTTTAGGTGAAATTGGTGGAGCTATTGTTGCCATCACCTTGGTAATGGTTTCGGTATTTATTCCTATTTCGTTTATGACAGGGCCTGTTGGTGTTTTCTATAGACAATTCTCAATCACTATGGCTGGTTCTATTGTTATTTCTGCCATTGTAGCCTTAACATTAACACCAGTGCTTTGTGCAATGTTACTAAAGAATAATCATGGAAAGAAAAGAACATCACCATTAGATAAATTTATTGACTGGTTCAACAGAGGATTTGAAAAATTGACAGGCATCTACGTTAAAATTTTAAATAAAATTGTAGCACGAAGATTGGTGACTTTCGGAATTTTAATCGCTTTCTGTGCAGGTATATTCTTTACAAGTCAAGAATTGCCAGCAGGTTTCATCCCAAATGAAGATCAAGGAATGATCTATGCTATTATACAAACACCACCAGGAGCAACATTAGAGCGTACCAATGAAGTTGCTAAAAAACTTCAGAAAATTTGTGAAGAAACCGAAGGTGTAGCATCTGTATCATCGTTAGCTGGGTATGAAATTATGACGGAAGGTAGAGGTTCTAATGCGGGAACTTGTTTAATTAACCTTAAACCATGGTCTGAACGTGAACATTCTGTACACGAAATAATGGAAGAACTAGAAGAGGAAACCAAAGATTTAGGAGCTATCATTGAATATTTTGAACCACCTGCGGTACCAGGTTTTGGATCTTCAGGAGGATTTGCAATGCGCTTATTAGATAAAACCAACTCAACAGATTATCATCATTTTGAGAAAATCAACAATGAATTCATGGAAGCCTTATCTAAACGTGAAGAACTTACAGGTTTATTTACATTCTTTTCGGCGAATTATCCACAATATCAACTAAAAATCAACAACAAAATTGCCATGCAAAAAGGGGTTACTATTGGAAAAGCCATGGAAAACCTAAACATTTTAATTGGTAGTACGTACGAGCAAGGTTTTATTCGTTTTGGTAGATTCTTTAAAGTGTACACACAAGCCGCACCAGAATACCGACGATTACCAACCGATCTTGAAAAGCTTTTTGTAAAAAATGAAGAAGGTGAAATGGTACCTTACTCAGCTTTTATGAGCATTGAAAAAAAACTAGGGCCAAACGAAATTACACGTTACAACCTATACAATTCTGCATCCATAAGAGGATTGCCAGCGCCAGGATTTACAAGTGGAGATGCCATTGATGCTATCAAAGAAGTAGCGGCTAAAGAATTGCCCAAAGGATATGATATTGCTTGGGAAGGTTTAACGTACGATGAAGCCCAAAGAGGTAATGAATCAATATACATTTTTATCATAGTATTAGTGTTTGTCTACTTTGTACTTGCGGCACAGTACGAAAGCTTTCTGTTACCGTTTGCAGTAATTTTATCCTTGCCTGTAGGTGTATTTGGATCATTTATTCTACTAAAATCAATGGGATTAGCCAATGATGTGTATGCGCAAATTGGTGTGATTATGCTTGTTGGTTTGCTTGGTAAAAATGCAGTATTAATCATAGAATTTGCTGTGCAAAAACGTAGGCAAGGAGCTACCATATTAGAAGCTGCAATAGAAGGTTCAAGAGCTAGATTTAGACCAATTTTAATGACTTCATTTGCTTTCATAGCAGGATTAATTCCTTTGGTTATAGCTTCTGGAGCTGGAGCTATTGGTAATAGAACCATTGGTGGATCTTCTCTAGGAGGTATGCTTATTGGAACTCTTTTTGGTGTTTTAATTATACCAGGACTGTATTACATTTTCGCTAAAATGTCAGATGGTAAAAATCTTATCAAAGATGAAGCTAATGAGCCAATTTCAGAAGAAATGATACGAGTTAGTGAACGTGAAAAACAAAGTAAAACGAATGCCGAAGATATAAGCAAACTATCAAAACTTTTCAAAAAACTTCTAAAAAGGAAAAAAGATGAATAATATAATAAAGATTAAAAAATCATATCTATTGGGTGTGTTCGCCTTTCTGTTTTTCTACGCTTGTGTCCCAACTCAAGAGGCAGTGAGAGAGGAAAATAAAGCAGTTCCTGAGCAATACCTAAATGAAACAGCAGATACGCTAAATACCGCAACAGTTCAATGGAAAGAGTTCTTTTCTGACCAAAAATTAGTAATGCTAATTAATACAGCTTTAGCTAACAATCAAGAGCTTAACATTATGCTACAGCAAATAGCAATGGCTAATAATGAAATCAAAGTTAGAAAAGGGGAATACCTGCCATTTGTGAATGTATATGCTGGTGCTGAAGTAGAAAAAGTAGGCGAGTATACTAGAAATGGAGCTGTAGAACAACAGTTAAACATTCGTGAAGGTGAAGAATTTCCAGAACCATTAACTGATTTTTCAGTTGGTTTTTCAGCATCATGGGAATTAGATGTTTGGAAAAAACTACGTAATGGTAAAAAAGCGGCAGTTTTAGAATATCTAAGTACTATTGAAGGTAAAAATTTCATGGTGACGAATATCGTTTCAGAAATTGCGAGTTCCTATTATGAACTATTGGCGTTAGACAATCAATTACTCATTATTGAACAGAATTTAGAAATTCAGAAAAACGCATTGCAAATGGTGAAACTGCAAAAGCAAGCGGCGAGAGCTACACAATTGGCTGTGATACGTTTTGAAGCTGAAGTGTTTAAAAATCAGAGTAATAAATTTAAAATTAAACAAAATATTGTTGAAACTGAAAACAAAATTAATTTTCTCTTGGGTCGCTATCCACAAGCTATTGACAGAGATTCAGATAATTTTATAAACAGAACTATTGATACTATTCATGCAGGTATTCCAGCTCAACTTTTGGCGAATCGTCCAGATATTAGACAAGCTGAGTATGAATTGGCAGCTTCCAAATTAAATGTTAAAATAGCAAAAGCTAATTTCTATCCTTCTTTCGGTATTAAAGCTGGTATTGGATTGCAAGCGTTCAATGCAAAATTTTTAACAAGCACACCACAATCGCTACTATACTCGTTAGTTGGTGACGCCATTGGTCCATTGATAAACAGAAATGCCATCAAAGCAACATATAAAAATGCTAACAGCAGACAATTACAAGCTGTCTTCGAATATGAAAAAGCGATATTAAATGGATATATGGAAGTTGCAAATGAGCTGTCTAACATCAACAATTTAAAAGAAAGTTATGCATTAAAAGAAGAACAAGTAAATGCGATGAAACAAGCTATTGATCTTTCTATTAAGCTTTTTAAATCTGCAAGAGCAGAATATACAGAAGTATTGTTGACGCAAAGAGAAGCGTTAGATTCTAAAATTGAAATCATAGAAACCAAAAGAGAGCAGCTGTTAGCCAATGTGAAGGTTTACAAAGCATTAGGCGGCGGTTGGAATTAATTAAAAAATTTCATCAAATTATGAAAGCCATTTTACAACTTGTAAAATGGCTTTTTTACTTCTATTTTAGATGCAATTTAGATTTCTACAACACTATATTATCGTGTCCACTTGTTTACAATTACCAAGCGTGTTTCAAGTAAAAACCTATATTAATCCAATACTTCTACGCGTTTAATTATAATGTTTTTCTTTGGCCATTCGCCTTTATCAGTTTCTTGGTTGGCAATTTCATCAACAACATCCATACCTGCAATCACTTTTCCGAATGCTGTATATTCTTTGTTTAAATGATGTGTTCCACCTTTTTTCTGAACGATAAAAAATTCAAAAGGAGACGCCATTTTATACACATGATCTAGCTCGCCACTTGGCATAGAAATAACGCCACGATCATGTTTGAAACCTTTTTTCGTATCTGGCGGAAGCAAGTATTTACCAATCTTCTGACGTTTTTTGGCAATATTCCAACCATCAGAATTTCCACCCTGAATTACAAAATCTTTTACAACTCTATGAAACTGAGTTCCTGCAAAATAGTCTCGCTTGGCTAACATGATAAAATTAGCTCTATGATATGGAGTTTCTTTATACAATTGAATGTCAATATTCCCAAAGTCTGTTACAATACGGACACGCGTTTCAGGATTCTTTTTTCCATAATCAATCATATAATCCAACACATTTTCGGTAGTAATAAAGACGTGTTTTTTTTCCTTTTTCTTTTCTTTTTTTGTTGTTTTTGGCGTTTCAGTTTTTTGCACTTCCTCAGAAGTAGGTGTAGAAGTTTTAGTATCTTCACAACTTAAAAATGCGCAGGCAACAATCAATAAAAAGCAAATTTTTTTCATAGATGAATTTTGATAATTTTAAAAAAATCCTTCCAAAAATAACAAAAATACCGCTTCCAGGCATTTCTTCTCAGTTAAAAATGGCACCTTCTATGCGACAAGAAGCTTTAGAGAACATGGAAGAATGCATGAAAACAGCTCGAAAATCTGCAGTAATGGCGTTATTTTATCCAAATAAAGCAAACGAAACTACGATTGTATTAATTTTGCGAAAAGTCTATAAAGGCGTACATTCCAATCAAGTTGGATTTCCAGGTGGAAAAGCAGAACTTGAAGATGGAACCTTAGAAGTGACGGCTTTGCGCGAAACCGAAGAAGAAGTTGGTGTGCAACAAAATACAATTGAAGTTATTCGTAAAATTACAGCAACGTACATTCCGCCAAGTAACTTTACAGTGCAACCTTATATTGGTGTTTTACATTATACACCTATGTTTATTCCGCAAGAATCTGAAGTGGAAGCAATTTTAGAAGTTTCACTCCACGATTTATTATCAGAAGCATCTACTATTGAAAAGGAATTGACAACTTCGTATGCAACATCTATCAAAGTGCCAGCATTTTACCTTAATAATTATGTCGTTTGGGGAGCAACAGCCATGATGTTAAGCGAAGTTAAAGATATCATTCTAGAAGCTAGTTCAAATTAGTTTTTGTAACTTTGCAATTCGCCTAAAAATTAAAAATACATGGGATTATTCAAAAGAAATCCTTTCGGACATATACTTTTTCTAAAAAAATGGTTGATTAGAATTGCGGGAACGTTGACGCATCGACGCTATCGTGGTTTTAATGAATTACAGATTGAAGGCTCAGAAATACTTAAAAATTTACCAGATAAAAATGTATTATTTGTTTCCAATCATCAAACATATTTTGCAGATGTAGTAGCAATGTTTCACGTATTTAATGCAAGTTTGAGTGGAAGAGGAGATTCTATCAAAAATGTAGGATATTTATGGAATCCGAAATTGAATTTGTATTATGTAGCCGCAAAAGAAACTATGAAATCTGGTTTGTTGCCAAAAATATTAGCGTATGCAGGTTCAATAAGTATAGAACGAACGTGGAGAGCAAATGGAGAAGATGTAAACCGCCAAGTAAAAATGAGTGATATTTCTAACATAGGAATTGCACTAGATGATGGTTGGGTAATTACATTTCCGCAAGGAACAACACGACCTTGGAAACCTATTCGAAAAGGAACAGCACACATTATCAAACGATACAAACCAATTGTAGTACCTATTGTAATTGATGGATTTAGAAGATCATTTGATCGTAAAGGACTTCGCATCAAAAAGAAAGGAATTCTACAATCTATGGAAATCAAGGAACCGTTAGAATTTGATTATGAAAACGAAAGTGTAAATGATATTATTGAAAAATTAGAATATGCCATTGAGCAACATCCTTCATTTCTAAAAGTAATTCCGCAAAAAGAATTGGAAGCAATGGAAGAATTGAATAAAAAGCGTAAGTGGGAATATTAAAAAAATAGAAACATAGACAAAAAGGACTCATCAATACAATGCGTCCTTTTTTTATGGATATAACTGAATCTTAATTTTCAGTACTTGTTGTTTCTTCACTTGGCGTTTCGTCATCATTTAACGTAGAAGAAACTAAGTTTCCTAACTTATAAAATACATTATAAATCAATTGAATGATGCCGCCATTTCCACCAGAATAGATAGCAGTAGACATTTGTGAACTTTCTAGTACAAACGCTTTTGAAGTCACTTCCTTATTGAATGTAACAGTTGGTTGATGTGCACTAACTGATACACTAAAGATGAGAAACAGTATTAAAAAGGCTACTTTTTTCATGATCGTTTAATTTTAAATGGTAACTGGTATTATGATTTTAATTGCTTTAATTCTTTGTAATTACGTTTCAACTTTTTAGTTAAAAGACCGTATAATAAATAATATATTCCGTAAAATAATGCGACAATAATACATGCTAATAAAATTGTAACAACTGCTAATAATAAGTATTTAGTAATATTAGCTTCGGCTGAAAACTTTTCCATTCCGCCAGTTCCTTCTATAAAACCAATAGGGAACGCAACACAAATAGTAAAAGCAATCACACTTAAACTGTACGCAATATAGTGTTTTACAGTTTTTCGTGTGGAAATAATATTCTGCATTAAATCTTTAATAGAGTTTGTTGTAGAAATCTTCTTATAATTAATAAAAAACTTATAAATGAAGTAAAACACAACTAATGATGAAGCGTAACAGAACCAATTTAGCCAAACGGGCATTGTGGAGTCGCTCATTAAATCGGGTTGAATAAAAAGGGCAAGTACTACAATTGCCACTCCAAATCCGAGTTCAAATAAACTGACATAAAAAATCCATTTCACCAAAGATGATGATTTCTTATGGGTCATTTTGTCAATATCGTTGTAGGATAGCTTAGGCTGATTCTCCTCTTGCTTTTTCCAATCTTTTTTTAATAGGTCTAATTCTTCCATGGGTTATGGATTTAAAATCTTTTTCAATTTGGTCTTAATTCTATTCATCTTCACGCGTGCATTTACTTCTGTAATACCAATTGTTTCGGCTATTTCTTTATAATTTTTATCTTCTAAGTATAAAAAAATCAAGGCTTTTTCAATATCTGACAATTGCTTGATAGCTTTATACATTATTTTCAACTGTTCTTCTTCAGTATCGTCGTAATCTTCGGATGTTATTTTAAAAATAACACTTTCATAATCTTGCGTCTTTACAGACCTTTTGGACTTTCTATATAACGTAATAGCAGTGTTTAATGCTACTCTATACATCCAAGTGCTAAATTTTGAATCGCCCCTAAACTTCGGATATGCTTTCCATAATTGTATAGTAATCTCCTGAAAAAGATCGTTATGTTGATCTTTATTAGAAGTATAAATTCTACACACTTTATGAACGATATTTTGGTTGCGTTCAAGTTCGGTTACAAAACTATGTTCAAGTTCTTTGCTCAATTCTTGATGGTTATTTGTTTATATGTGTTCAGTTATACAAATATGTTACATATTTTTTAGAAAAGTTTTTTAAAGCTGTATTTTTGTACTGTTAAAAAGGAACATTTTTATGAACATACCAAGAACGAGTTTTCCACGAGTAGTAATTATCGGTTGTGGATTTGCAGGCATTTCACTCGCAAAAGAATTAGGAAAACAAGAAGTACAAGTTGTATTATTGGATCGGCATAATTATCACACTTTTCAACCGCTTCTATATCAAGTTTCTACGGGTGGATTAGAGCCAGATTCAATTGCATATCCAATTCGTAAAATTGTAAAAAACTATCCTAACTTTTACTTTCGATTGGCAAATGTAGCTTCCGTTGATCCAGAAAAAAAGTGCGTTTGTACCGATATTGGCGATATCAATTATGATAAATTAATCATTGCCACAGGATCTAAAACAAATTTTTTTGGAAATGCTTCCATTGAAAAATATAGTATGGTGATGAAAACGATTCCACAATCGTTAAATCTTCGTAGTTTAATTCTTGAAAACTTTGAACAGGCCTTATTAATTTCTGATTTAGAAGAACGCAATGCATTGATGAATTTTGTCATTGTAGGAGCCGGACCAACTGGTGTAGAATTAGCTGGCGCGTTGGCAGAAATAAAAAAAGGAATTTTGCCGAAAGATTATCCAGATTTAGACATTCGTCAGATGAAAATCAATCTAGTACAAGGTTCAGATCGAATATTGCCAGCCATGAGTGAAAAAGCTTCTGAAAAAGCTGAAGACTACTTGCAAGAATTAGGTGTGGAAGTATGGAAAGACTTACGCGTAACCAATTATGATGGCGATTGGGCAACAACCAACAGCGATATAAATTTCAAAACGGCAACATTAATTTGGTCTGCTGGAGTAAAAGGCGCAACAATTGCAGGTTTAGATGGAGAAGATTTCATTGTTAGAGGAAATCGAATGGTTGTCAATGAATTTAATCTAGTAAAAGGATTTAAAGATATATATGCTTTGGGCGATATTGCTTGTATGAAAAGTGAATTATATCCTTTTGGACATCCAATGATGGCGCAACCAGCTATTCAACAAGGGAAAAATCTCGGAAAAAACCTATTGCGAGAAATAAAAGGCAAAGAAATGAAGCCTTTTGTTTACAATGACAAAGGATCAATGGCAACTGTTGGACGAAATAAAGCTGTTGTTGATTTGCCAAATTTCAAATTTCAAGGAGTTTTTGCTTGGTTTGTGTGGATGTTTGTACACTTATTCTTCCTAATCGGATTCCGAAACAGAATGATTGTCTTTATAAATTGGGTGTACAATTATATTCGCTTTGATAGAGAAGCTCGATTAATCATTAGACCGTATAAAAAAACACGTAAACTCTAGTTATTTGTAATAATTGTTTGATGATATTCGTTAAATTTTGAAAAAATAGCGACCTTATTATGCTTTTTGGTTCCTTATTTTTCTAACAAAGAAATTTACAATCAACAAACTCACAGCAGGAATTCCAATATAAAACAGTTCATTCTGTACAACTTGCCAGCCCCATTTGCTAAAAAAGTTTCCAGCGCCTAATGGAGAAACTAAAATTGGTCGCCACGAAAAAAAGTAACGTGTGTTTTCAAACGGAATAAAAAAACCAACGCCTCTTCCGCCATTTGTGCAAGCATCCAAAAAACTATGAGACAACGTTGCAATCAAAAAAATAAAGAACAACATAATTCCTGTTTTGGAGAAGTATTTCACCTTTCTATAAAAAATAGCTCTTACAACAAATGCTAGCAAAAACGCAAACAAAATGCTATGCGAAAACCCACGATGTCCCAAAGGATGTTCATACGGGTAGCCAAAACTAAACATAATCACGTCTGCATCTGGAATAATAGCGCAGCAAATCAATAACAGTGAAAGTTTTACGGGATTCAATTTTATAGTAGACACTTTTCCAATAGTGTAGGCGGCCAACGCGTGTCCAAAAATAGATGCCATTAGTTGGAGCCAGAATATTCGTCCAACAGTGCCTTTTCTTGTTTATTAAGACTTTCTACACCTTTGGCATTAATCTTCTCTAAAATACGATCAATTTGTTCCTGTTTCGCTTTTTTCTTTGCGTTAAACTCATCATCAATTGTTTGATATTTCTGTTTACTCGTACTTGAAGAAATACTAGTGCCAGTCTTCGATCTAAAGATCATATATAAAAAAACGGCAATGACAGCAATGGAAATGTAAGGCATTAAACTCATAAATATGTAATGTTTCAAGCAATTTTAGATATTCAAAACTACAATAATTCTACTTTTTGTGCAATTGGAATAAAAATACAATTCATCCATGAATTATGACAATTGAGCACTTCCTTTTTTTAAAAACCTTCATTTCACAAGAGATTTGTCTCATCATCAATCAAGAATAACAAAATAATACCTCATGAAAAAATTAGCTTTACTCAGTTGCTTGCTATTTCAAGTCTTCCTTTTTGGACAAAATACAGTTTCAGGAATTGTAACAGATCAATCCAACGAACCAATTTTTGGCGCAAATGTATATTTAAAAGGAACATATGATGGCGGATCAACCAATGAAAAAGGCGCATTTACATTTACAACTGACGAAAAAGGTACGCAAACGCTGGTTATTTCTTTTTTATCGTTCGAAACGAAAGAAGTAACCTTAACGGTTTCAGAAATGAAAAATATCACCATTAAATTACGTGAAAGTATGGATGCTTTAAACACTGTAATTTTAAGTGCAGGATCGTTTGAAGCCGGCGATAATGCCAAAGTAACAGCATTAAAACCACTTGATATTGTAACAACAGCAAGTGCTTTAGGAGATTTTGTTGGCGCATTACAAACCTTACCAGGAACAAGTACAGTTGCAGAAGACGGACGTTTATTTGTACGTGGTGGACGTGCTGAAGAAACGCAAATTTTTATAGATGGAATTCGTGTATTTACGCCGTATAGCAACACAACCAACAACATTCCTGCGCGTGGACGGTATTCTCCATTTCTATTTAAAGGAATTACTTTTTCTACGGGTGGATATTCTGCCGAATACGGACAAGCTTTGTCTGGAGTTTTGGAATTAAACACAATTAACGAACCCGATCAAGAGAAAACCGATATTTCAGTTATGACTGTTGGTGGCGCGCTTGGACATACCGAAAAGTGGGAAAAAGGTTCGGTAAGTTTTAGCACTTCCTATATTAATTTGGCGCCGTATTTGGAATTATTTCCAGATCGTAACGAATGGAAAAAACCGTTTCAAGGTGGACAAGGAGAAAGTGTATTTCGTCATCATTTTGAAAACGGAACGCTTAAATTTTATACTGCATTTGACGTTACAAGTTTTGAACTCGATCAAGAAAGCATCAATTTTGACGAATTGGTACGTTTCAAACTGAACAATACAAACTTATACATGAACGGTTCGTACAAAGGAACTTTTGGCGAAAAATGGTCTATTTCATCTGGGTTGAGTTATACAAGAGACAATTCGAAAGTGAGAATTATTGATGATAAAATCAACAGTTTAGAAAATTCATTTCACGTTAAAACGAAACTAAAAAAGAACTTTAACAATAGAATAAAGTTGAGTTTTGGAGCAGAATATTTCACAACTAATTTTGATGAAAGTCTTCAAAATCCTTTTGTATCGCAACTGGATTATGGTTTTAATAGTGACTTGTTTGGTGCTTTTGCTGAAGCAGATATTTTCTTTTCTAAAAAGTTTGCTGCAAAAGTTGGTGTTCGTTTAGATCATGCAGATTTGATGAATGAAACCACCATTTCACCACGATTGTCATTGGCGTATAAAACGTCTGAGAAAGATCAAATTTCGTTTGCTTTTGGGCAATTTTACCAGAATCCGAACAATAATTATTTAAAATTTCACACAGGATTCAAGCCAGAAAATGCGACACATTATATTTTAAATTACCAACATGTACACGAAGGCAGAACGTTTCGCGCGGAAGCGTATCACAAAGAATACAACGATTTAATCACGTTTTCAGGCGATTTCCCACAACCTAATGCCAATTTTGCAAACGATGGATTTGGACACGCAACAGGTTTAGATATTTTCTGGAGAGATAATAAAAGTATTAAAAATATAGATTATTGGGTTTCGTATTCATACTTAGATACGTCACGAAAGTTTGAAAACTTTCCAACGGAAGCCATGCCAAATTTTGCTACAAAACATAACTTTTCATTGGTAACAAAACATTGGATCGATAAATGGAAAAGTCAGATTGGGTTTAGTTACAATTATTCTACGGGAAGAGCCTATACAAATCCGAATACGACAGGTTTTCTATCTGAAAGAACAAAAGATAATCACAACTTAAGCGTCAATTGGGCATATTTATTATCGCCACAAAAGATTTTATACTTCTCAGTATCAAATGCTTTAGGAGTAAGAAATGTGTTTGGTTACGAATATGCAAATCAGGCAGACGTAAACGGAACATTTCAACGAATGACGCGTCGTCCGGCGGCAGATCAGTTTTTCTTCGTAGGATTCTTTTGGACCATTAGTGATGATAAAACGAGCAATCAGTTGGATACGTTGTAATTCTGAATTTAGAATTCATAATTCAGAATTATCTAAAAACAACACATGATTTGGATTGGTGCGTGTTTCAGAAATAACAAAATCATGATAACCGACAATTTTAAAATTGTTTTTTGTGTAAAAATGAACAGCGCGTTTATTTTCAATAAGTACATACAACCACATGCCTTGTTGCTGTTGTGTTTGCGTAAAATTTACAATGAAATCAAACAATTCTTTTCCTAAACGTTGTCCGTGAAATTCCTGCAAAACATAGAAGCGATCTAACTTTGTAATTCGTTGTCGTTCAATATGATCATTGGAAACATTCAGCACAATTTTAGAATATCCAACTAATTTGTCTGAAACATAGAGAAGATGATATATAATAGAAACATCTGCAAATTCTGCTATTAACGTAGCTTTATTAAATGTTTTTTTAATAAAATTAGCAACTGCTTCCTTTGGCGTATTTTCCGAATAGGTTTCCAAAAAAGTCTTTTTACCAATAGCAATAATGCGTTCAACATCGTGAATAGTTGCTTTTCGAATTGTGATCATTCTTATGCTTCAATTTAGAATATAAAAATACATTAAAAAGTAACGCACGCAATTATACCTATTTTTCTAATTTGGATACTAATACGCTCATATTCAAACAAAATTCATCATACATTTGAACTATAAAACAAACCCACAAACCAAAACTTTAATATGAAAAACCCAAAAGGATTAAAACATAGTTCAATTGTAAGAGATTTGGATAAGCTACTTCGCAAAAATTCAGATATGAAAAAAGCGTTGCTTATTTCTTTAAAAGCCGCAAATATAGCCGCAAAAGACAGTTTGAATTCAGATTTATACAATGCGTATAATGATGAATTTAACGGAAATGCATGGCCAATAACTATCGAACATTATTATGATTATTTAGACATGTACGTACGTTTGGTGCCAGACGAAAGTAATGATCCTAACTATCCAGATGCTTGGAAAAGTTCAGATACTGCCAATGGCTACAACCAAAAAGTGTACGATTTGTTATGTCAGTTTTATTGGTTGGTTGATCAGAAAGTAGAAGAATCGAGCCTTTCCATGCAAAGCTTTCCAAAGTTTGCAAAATGGTTGGTAAAATTCGCCAAAGATTGGGGCGCATTTTTAGATACAAAAGAATCATTAACCAAAGAAAGTTACTATTCATTCCGACACAATCCAATGTACAATTATCCTTTATACGGAGATAATTCTGAAAGTTGGACAACGTTTAATGAATTCTTTTACAGAGAATTTAACAATGCTGATGCAAAAACAGGAATTTCACCTTTGCGTCCAATTGCAGCACCAAATGACAATACAACTATTGTAGCACCAGCCGATTGTACGTACAAAGCAACTTATGTAATTGATAAAAAAGGGAACGTTTTAGATGCTGACGGACAAATAACGACAGATCGTTTAAAACATACACACGCTATCGGAACGGTAAAAGAATTGCTAGATGGAAGTAAATATGCAAAAGATTTCAACGGTGGAACATTTGTACATTATTTCTTAGGACCATATGATTATCACCGTTTTCACACACCAATAAAAGGTAAAGTGTTGGAAATAAAAGACATTCGTGGTAAAGTGTTTTTAAATGTTGAAATGACGCCAGAAGGACAATGGGACGCGCCAGATGGCGCAGAAGATGGATACGAATTTGAACAAGCACGCGGTTTGGTTATTGTTGATGGTGGAAAAGAAGTTGGAAAAGTAGCCATACTTCCAATCGGAATGGCGCAAGTATCAGGTGTCATGATGTACACGGCTGACAATCCACCAAAAGGAGTTCCGAAAGAAAAGCTAATCAAGGTTGGAGATAGTGTTGTGAAAGGACAAGAATTTGGGAAATTCAGATTTGGAGGTTCAGATATTATTATGTTATTTGAAAAACCACAAACAGATTTATACATGTTTAAGAAAGATCCAGGACATGTGCCAATTCATTTCCAATATGGACAAACAGCTATTTATACAAAATAATAATAGCATTTATACAAAGCAAAACGCCACAACTAAATAGTTTAGTTGTGGCGTTCTTTTTCATAGACAATCTTTACTATTTTATTTAAAAAATAACAAAAGTCGCTTTATCTTATTCAAAAATCACGGGTAATGTGTTTTTAGGAATTTTTACAATATGATATGGTTGAGTAAAAACTGTTGTTGCAGCTCCTTGCGGAACAAGACTTGTAACGGTTACAACAATATTTTCTGAATTTGCATTGACAGCAATATCTAAAAGATGACCACCATTTGGTCGTACTTGATCAATGGCAACAATAACTGTAAAAGCAGTAAAATCAACATCCGTTTCTGTAAACGTGGAAGAAACATCATTTGCGGCATCAAATAGCGTAATAAGTGCATTCCATTCACTTTCATTATTAATAATAAGATTTTGCTCATCAACACCTTGTGAAGAACCTATATACAGGTTTCCAACACCAATTAGCGTTGTCTCAATGGTTGTGTTGGTTGTTTCTGAATCATCGGAATCACAACTCAATAAAAATAAAGAAACGACACAGAGAAATATACACTTTTTCATACTATTTAAATTAAGTTTTATATCTATAAGATACATCATTTATAAAATGGTTGCGTGTAATTTTAGGATAAATTTTTACACATTACAACATTTTCATATGTGTTGTGACGTGTAGTTTTATTTCTTTTTGTTAACATCTTTCTTAGAAAGAATATCATTAAAAGAAGTTTTATTCAAGAGTACGTGCATGAATAGTAAGGAAAAACATAGTGGGTTTATTTTTATGAAGATACGTTTGAATGAAAATTCAATATAGAAAATATCAATAAGTCCAACAGTTCCGATGAGTAATACCAAAAAGAAAAAAAAGGCAAACCACTTTTGATTTGTAGCGTACAGAATTGTTGCCAAAAGCACCAACGCAAAACCTAGATATAGTTTTGTGCTTAGTATATAATTAGTAAAAAAAGTGATGACAGTAGAACTCACCACAAGAATTATAGAAATAACTAATGGAATGATTTTCCAATTAATTAATGCAGACATATATATTCATATTTAAAACTATCTGTAAAAGATACTTAAAAATACGTTTTTTCTCAAAAAATTAAGTTTTAGTTTTCGGCCAAAAAATAATTCCTAAAAGTAATCCTAGTATTAAATAAACAATTGCGATTTCAATACCAATTGTTGTTAGTTCTTTTTGTTTTAGTGTTTCAATAATTTCTTCTTGTTTAAAAAATAATACAATCGTAATTGCTAGCAAAATTCCTAAACCTAATAATGGATGAATCAAACGTTTTTTTAAAGTTAGAAATAAATGACTTGTCATAAATCCCCAAATCCAGAGAACAAGGTAAAATTCAGTAGGAATGCTTTCTGACTTGCAAAAATATAGCATCATAGCAAAAAGTAGCACAACTAAAGTCAGTTGTTGTACGGTTTGAATGTATTTGTGAGTAGCTTCTAATTTTTTCTCAAAACAGAATAAAATTGTAGTCATAAAATTATAAGCTACCAATATAATAGTAGAAATATAGATAAAATACATGAGTGTATTCATGAAAAGCGCGTTTCGGTTAAGTAGTCATAAAAGTAGAGAATTCATACTGCTATGAAATACCTAACAATGGGGAAATTTTCGTGAAATTGTAAACTTCTACTCGCTCAGTTTTCTTCATTATTTTGAATAATGAAAGTTAAAATGTAAAATGTAGAATGTAAAACCGACAAACCTAATAATCTGCAATCAAATTACAATTCATCCTAAAAAAATTACAATTCGGTAGTTTCTTTTTTTCTAATATGACTGTTTGTAGGATATTTGAACCATCAATCAAAAACAAGTAATCAATCAAATCAATCAAAAAATGTTCAGTATCGTATTCATCATCATCAATTATGTTTCCTCCATTATCTAGGAATCATTTAAACAAAATCAATCACGAACACAAAAACATCATCACAATGAAAAAAGTACTATTAATTTTAAGTTTTATTTGTTTTGCTTTCACTGTAAATGCACAAACAAAATTCGAGAAAGGAATGCAAAAAGCATTTAAACTAGTTGAAGAAGGCAAAAGTGCTGCAGCCGCAAATTTATTTGAACGTATTTCGGAAGCTGCACCAAAAGAATGGTTGCCTTCGTACTATGCGGCACAACTGAATATTATGAACGGATTTGCCATAAAAGATAAAAGTAAGTTGACACAACAACTAGACAAAGCACAAAAACAACTTGATCACGCAACAAGTATTTCGCCAAATAATCCTGAAATTATGGTTATGCAAGCAATGTTATACACTGTTTGGGTAGCATTTGACGGCGCAACATACGGAATGAAATACGGTGCAAAAGTGGCAGAAATTTACGCAAAAGCATACGCTATAGATAAAAACAATCCGCGTGTATTATTATGTAAAAACGAATGGGACATGGGAAGCGCACGTTACTTTGGAAAAGATACTGCTCCATACTGTGAAGCGTTTAATACAGCATTGGAAAAGTTTGAAACCTTTAAGCCAGAAAGTGCTTTACATCCAAGTTGGGGAAAAGATCGTGTGGAATATTTAATTGCAGAATGTAAAAAGTAAGCAGCACAGCTTAAAAAATCCTTAGTATATTTGAAGGAACGCCTCATATAAAGATTCAAAGAAATGAAAGAATTTAGTAAAGTTATTAGTGTCGGAGTTGTGATAGCAATTGTGCTATTAGCTGTAGATTTACTATTTAGATACACTTCAGGAAATGAAATTCATTTCAACCAACGATTACTAATTGCTTTTGGTTACTACTGCATGTATTCTGTAGCTATAAGTATTGTAAATTCATATTTCTTTGATTACATCAACTTAAAGGTGAATTGGAGTCCGACTTCAAAAAAATATAAAATGCTCATTGGAATTATTGGTTCTATTGTGATTACCATATTCACGGTGTTTTTAGTGCGAATGATGCAAGAAATAGGAATAGAAGGCAAAACCTATGCTGAATTTATAAGAACAGAAAGTTCGGCGTTCTATTTTAGAGCATTACTCATAACAATCATTTTTTCTGTATTCTTTCATGCGTTATATTTTTACAAAGAATTACAAAAAAAGAAAGTTACAGAGCAAAAAATTATTGCAGGAACGGCTTCTGCTCAGTTTGATGCTTTAAAAAATCAATTAGATCCGCATTTTCTGTTCAATAGTTTAAATGTATTAAGTTCATTAATTGATGAAAATCCACGTCAGGCACAGAAATTTACATCAGGATTATCAAAAGTATACAGATATGTGTTAGAGCAGAAAAACAAAGAATTAGTTACGGTTGATGAAGAATTTACGTTTGCAAAAACATACATGAGTCTTTTAAAAATGCGCTTTGAAGACAGTATTATTTTTGAAGTTCCTGAAAAGGCAAGCAATCCAGAAAGTAGAGTTGTGCCGTTATCATTACAATTGCTATTAGAAAATGCTGTGAAACACAATATGGTAACGCCAGCGAAACCATTACATATAAAAATATATGAAGACGGAGGAAATTTAATCATACAAAACAATCTTCAAGAAAAACAAATTGTAAAAAAGAGTAGTGGAGTAGGTTTAAACAATATCAAACAACGATATGACTTACTTACACAACGAGAAGTATATATAAACAAAACAACATCGGACTTTCAAGTAGCAATTCCGATGCTTACAAAACAAGTAGAAATTATGAGAAATAGAGCAATAGGTCCAGGAAAAGATTCACTGGACGACGAATATATAAAAGCACGTAAACATGTAGAAAACTTAAAAGATTTTTACTATAACTTACTGTCATACTGTTTGGTAATACCATTTCTAATCTTTATTAATTGGAAAACAAGTTGGCAATTCCAATGGTTTTGGTTTCCAATGTTTGGTTGGGGAATTGGATTAGCTTTCCATGCAATGAGTGTTTATTTTGAAGATGGACGATTTGGAAAAAATTGGGAAGAGCGAAAAATTAGAGAATATATGGAACAAGAAGAACGAAAAAGATGGAACTAATAGAAGCGAACAATAGCAATCAGGAAAAAGAATCTAAAAAGCGAAGTGATGCATATATAAGAGCTAAGAAAAAAGTAGAAAACTTAAGAGGTTTTTACGTGCATCTTATTGTTTATGTTGTCATTAATACCTTTATCACCTGGCAACAAGTAGCAGAGCATATTGAAAATGGACATACGTTGCAACAAGCTTTTAAAGACAATGGTACCTACATGCTTTGGGCATTATGGGGAATCGGATTAGTGTTACACGGAATTAATGTTTTCATTACAAACGGTACATTTGGACAAAACTGGGAAGAACGAAAAATAAAACAATACATGGAAGAGGACAATTCTCAGACATGGAAATAAAATATAAAAACTCATGAAAAAATTACCATCACCATCAAATTTTAAAGATTACTCCGAAGAAGAACGTTACATACAAGCGCGTAAGAAAGTAGAAAAAATAAAAGGGTTTTATATTCACTTTGCAGTATATATTATTATTAATATTTTTTTACTGACTATTATCGGACTTAATTTGGACGAAGGAGATAGCTTTTGGAAATTTGGACACTTTTCTACAGCATTCTTTTGGGGAATAGGAATTGTATTTCATGCGTTAGGTGCATTTGGAGCTAACATTTTCTTCGGGAAAAATTGGGAAGAGCGAAAAATTAGAGAATACATGTCAGACAAAAAACAAAACTGGGAATAACTGCCACATGGAGCTGAGTAGAAATAAAACATCAAACATCGAATACGAAAGAAAATGAAAGTAATCATCATAGAAGACGAAAAACCATCAGCACGTCGCCTAAATAGAATGTTAGAAGCAGCAGATATGGCTGTAGAAATCATGTTGCATTCTGTATCAGAATCAATTGAGTGGTTTCAAAATAACGAACATCCAGATTTAATTTTCTTAGATATTCAGCTTTCTGATGGATTATCCTTTGAAATTTTTGAAGAAATAGAAATCAAATCGGCTATCATTTTTACAACAGCATATGATGAATATGCGCTGCAAGCATTCAAACTCAATAGTATTGATTATTTACTAAAACCTATTGATGAAGATGAACTCATTGCGGCTGTAAAACAATACAAAGCGCGCACGCCGCAAATCCAAAATGTACAACTCAATTTTGATGATATAAAAAAACTATTAGTCAATCCAATTGAGCGAACTTACAAAAAACGATACACCGTAAAAGTTGGACAACATTTAAAAATGATTCCAATTGACGAAATTGAATGTTTTTATAGCGAAAACAAAGGAACTTACGTCTATACTACAGAAGGTAGAAATTATCTCTTAGAAACATCGTTAGAGCATTTAGAAGATGAATTATCGCCAGAAATATTCTATCGCGTAAGCAGAAAATTTTACATCAATATCAATGCAATCAAAGACATTGTAAGTTATACCAACTCACGTTTACAAATAAAACTAAGCAACTTTAACGAACAAGAAATCATAGTTAGTCGTGAACGCGTAAAAGACTTCAAAAATTGGTTGAATTGATGTAATAGTGTAGCAATGCAATAATTTACCAACAAATACCGAATGACCAAATCAAAAAAATAGTCACTGAATAGCCGTAAAATAGTAAGAGCATTCTTTTCGTGAAAAAATGCTCTTACTTGTATTTTTTTTGATCCAACACTAACTTTTATAAGTTAATTCCAAATAATAATCCAATAGAATTTATTCCAGATAGTTTTTGTTCATCTTCAACTCCTTTAGTAGGATCGCTATCTAATTTTGTAAAATCACCTTGACTGTTAAACATTACACCAAGACTTATTTTATGATTAAAATTATAAGCCAAACCAACACCAGATTGAAACCCAAAATTCCAACCTTCGTATACATCTTCAACAGTTCCGCCCACAAAATTATATTCATCTTTTAAGATCGTTTGTCCGTATAACCCAATATTGGCAATTAAACGAACCTTGTGAGACAAATTATAATTTACACTAAACAATACAGGAATTTTGAGTAATCCACGTTCATGATAAAAGTTTCCAACAGCATTAAAACCGTTTCCGCTCAATTGATTGATTCCAACTCCAGTTGCGATTCCATATCGTTTTCCAATTCTATAATTGAGTAAAAATTCAGCGGAACTAGAATTTAAATTATAATTTGGTTGCTTATCGTTATCAACAACAACATATCCAATTCCTCCAAATGTCATAAAGCTAAATCTAGCATCTGAATGATGTTTGCCATGATGATGATTACTATTGTCATCATGCTGCTGTTTATTATTTTGTGCAGTTAAAAAATGAAAAGAAAAAAGAAGTACGAATACCA
This sequence comes from Kordia sp., assembly GCF_965283645.1. Classification (GTDB taxonomy): domain Bacteria; phylum Bacteroidota; class Bacteroidia; order Flavobacteriales; family Flavobacteriaceae; genus Kordia. Next base: position 5,137,244 of record NZ_CBDIPG010000001.1, read on the forward strand.
ATGTGATATTTAATTTATTCATGAGATTGAGTTTTATATACAAACGTGAAGCTGCTTAGAATATTTTAAAAACATTAAAAAATGGTAATCTTTTATTTATAAATTTTGCAGATGCTATTCATTAGAGCATACAAGAAAAGCGAACCGAAGTCCGCTTCACACTTAATCTTTGTAAAAACCTGTTTTATTAAAAAGTTTTACAAGCATGTTGATCACCATCAGTAAACCAAACATGATCTGGCTCATCCGGTTCATGTGCATCAGTCTGACCACATCTGTGCGAATGAGGAGCTTTTCCTCCAACTACATTAAACGTTGAAATTGCTTTCTTGTTTAATTCCAAATTTTTAAACTGTCTTCTTTTCATAATATGTAAAGTTTTTAAAATTAATAATGATCAATGATAGATAGAAAAAAAGTGCATGCATAGAAAGGTATACTACGATTCCGCGAATTACAATGTAAGGAACATGATGATTCGCGGAATTGCTTTCTATAAGTTTGATTTTAAGGAATGTGAAAAATAAAAAAAGCATCTTTTAGTGTGGAAAGAAACTTTTATACACTAAATAATTGATGAAAATTACCAATAAAAACTATTCATCTATACGATTGTCATCAAAACCAGAAGGAAGGATTTTTGGAATAAATTTGATTACGAAAGGAAGTAGTAACATTCCGCCAGGTAGCATAAATATTGCCAAACTTGGAATGGTTTTAAAAATATCTAACAACTGATCTTTTACTTTTTTTTGCTCTTCATCACTCAAATTACGAACTGTCGATTGCGAAAGTAACAGCATTAACTCCTTACTTTCTTGCAATTCCTTGGACAAGCGTTTTTTATTACGAGTAATCAATTTAGAAACCATATTACTTGAGTTTTCATAGAAACTCTGCACCATATTTTGTGATTTTAACAGCTTAATATCATCTTTATGTGTGGTGTAATATTGATGAATATCATCGGTAGCTTTTAAAATAATTTCTTCTGAAATATGTAAATCGTGTGCCAATTGGTTTAAAAATATACGCTCTTGTTCGTCAATAATTTTATCGCTCCAAAATGTCATACACACCAAATCCACAATATACTTTTTTGTCAACGGATGTTTAATGTGAACCAACACATCATTATAATGAAACCGAGTACGATTGTCGTAACGAAAAGACGCTTCAAACAATTTAATAAGGCTTTTATCATACTTGCTTTTTTCAGTTTTCAAATCGAGCGCTGTAAAAATAATAGTTTCAATAGAAGCTTCCATTGTACGTAAATACGCATTATTCACTTCTCCTGATAAAAGATATTTCTCGTACGCCAATACATCTACAAAAAGTAACGTATTTGTGATGAAATAGTTGAAATTTTTAGTAATTAAATTATCATCAATGGCAATACGTTTGCTAATCATACTTTCGAGTAAATCGTATGATTTTTTCTTTCCCATAAATAATTCTTCAAAGAAAGAACTCTTATAATCGTCCACAATATTGTAGAAATTGATCACACTTTCTAAAAAATCTTCTTCAAATTGATGCTGTTCATAAATGAATAAAAAAGACAGTATAATGTTAATTTTACACAATTCGTCATGTGTATAATCATTTTGTTCTACTTGATCAAATAGCGTACGAAAATTTGTCCCATAAATAAAACCACAAGTTTTTAAATCTTGATAAAACTCATCTAGCGTATGTGCTTTCTCCTTTTCAGGAAGCGCACGATACTCTTGCAGTAATTTTTTTATCCAACCTTTGGAAGATGGGTTCATGATTGATGTAAATTATAAAACAAAAATAAAGCTACTTTAGTAAAAGTAGCTTTATTAATATAGTATTTATTTTTAATTTATTGTATAATTCCGCCACAGCTTACACGTGCGCCAGCAGCTCCAGATGGTTGTGAAACAAAATCATCTGTTCCTTGGTGTACAATAATTGCTTTTCCAACAATGTTTTTGTTTTCATCATCACAATCAATACACCATTGGTCTGTCTCAAAAGTGATCGTTGCTTGTCCGTTAGCTTCTGCTGTAAAGTTTCCGATATCTCCTTTGTGATATCCTTCCGTTGCGCCCCATTTTCCGTGTGGTTGCGCAGTAGGATTCCAATGTCCACCAGTTGATTTTCCATCAGCAGACGAACAATCTGCTTTTGCATGAATATGAATTGCATGTGTTCCTTCAGTCAAACCTTCCATGATAGCCACCATTTTTACCTTGCCTTCTTTTTCTGTAAAGACAACATTTCCAGAAACTTTACTATCACTTTTCGGTTCTAAAGCAAACTTCACTTTCTTTGTTTCGGTAGCTTTTGCTGTTACCTTTTCTGTTTTTTCTGTTGCTTTTGGTTTCGCTTCGTCTTTCTTTTCACCTTTACAACTCACAGAGATTAGCATCAATCCAGCGGCAACAATTAACATTCCTTTTTTCATTATTTTTTGGTCTTTATATAGTTTATATTGTTAAATAACTAAGGTAAGCAGATAATTAACTAAATGCAAATCTTAGTTTAATTGAAACGATTTTGTTTCTTTAAATGGTTTTAAATCAACTTGTTCCATTTCTGTGCGATACGTTTTCCACTCTTTGTTGAAAAATGTATTTGTTTTGTCCAACGCTTCTTTTAAAGCATCTTCTGCATGTTTCATTAGTTGAGTTTCAGTACTTGTCAACCCAGTTTGACGTGTGCGTGCATATCTATTTGCCAAACCAATACGTTGCATAACATTTACTTCAGGATTTCGTGTAATTCCTTGTCGTTTGTCTACTTTTCCTAAATATAAAGCGATAACAGCATCCACCTTTTTAACAATCGATTTTGATTTTTTGATCGCTTCTTTATGTTTTTTCTTATCTAATTTGCTAAGTGCTGTTTGATATTCTTTCGCAATATTTTTACTTTCTACCAATTGTTTTACAGCATCTGCGGCAGTTTGCGTCATATGCTGAATCTTCTTGCCAGCAGTATATGTTTCATTAATATTTTTTTGTGAAACCTGTAAGCGTGGATCACTTGCTACTTTAATAGAAGTTTCAGAAACTTGATCGCCATAAGTCATTTTTAGTTGATATGTTCCAGGTTTTACGCTCATTCCACCAGATTCACGTGTACGTTTCCGAATTCTTCTGGATGGTCTGTCAACTCCTTTTTCGTCCATTCCCCAAAACATTCTGTGAATTCCGTTTTCTTTTGGAACTTTATTTTTTAAGGTACGAATCAACTTTCCGTTGTTATACACTTGAAGCGTTAACGAATCCCATTTTACTTTCTTTTCATCATTCTTTGCTACTTCCTTTTCGTCTTTCTCATCATCTTCTTTGTCCTTTTTATTTTTCGAACCTTTTTTCGGCATTTCTTTCTTATTGATGTAATACGAAATCATTGCGCCGCCTCTTTTGTTTTCACCATGATACGTTGCGTCAGCACCAAAACGACTTCCCGTAGGTTGTTGATATGCCGCTTGATACGCAGTTGGTGGCTCAAATAGCTCAATATTTTTAGCTAGAATATTTTTATCTTTTGCAATGGCACGTAACGGACGAATATCGTCTAAAACCCATGCTGCTCTACCAAATGTTCCGATCACTAAATCGTGTTCACGTGGTTGAATTACTAAATCTTTTGTAGAAACTGTTGGAAACCCTGAAGTCCATTTTTGCCACTTATTTCCAGCATCTAAGGAAACGTATAAACCATCATCAGTTCCTAAAAACAATAAATTTTTATTCTCAGGATCTTCTACAATTGATAAGGTGTAACTTTTTACATCAGAAGCATCTACAATGCGTTCCCATGTGTTCCCGTAGTTTGTCGTTCTGTACGCATAAGGTTCGTAATTGAAACGTCTGTAATCATTCGCGACAAGCAATGCTTCACCTTGTTTTTTATTAGAAGCTTTTACTTGCACAATCCAACTTCCAGTTGGTAATCCTTTTATATTTTTGGTTACTTCCGTCCATTCTTGCCCACCATTTCTTGTAACATGCACACGACCATCATCAGTTGCCGCCCATAACATGTTTCGTTCTAATGGAGAAGGTTCAATGACTAAAACTGTACAATGGTTTTCTGCTCCAGTTGCATCCATGGTCAATCCGCCACTTTCTGCTTGTTTCAATTTTTCAGGATCATTCGTAGATAAATCATCCGAAATCACCGTCCATGTCAAACCTTTGTCGGTACTTTTATGTACAAACTGACTTCCAAAATAGAGTGTATTCGTATCAAAAGGGTCAATATTAATAGCAGCATTCCAGTTGAAACGAAGTTTTACATTTGCATCTGGATGTGTAGGTTTTACGGTGTAATTGTTTCCAGTAATCCAATCATAACGAGATACAAAACCTTGTTGACTCATAGACCAACCGTAACGTGAATCGTCTTTATCTGGAACTACATCAAATCCGTCACCAAACGAAATTTCCTGCCAATATGAATTGCGAATTCCTTGTGAACGCCAAACATAGGCAGGTCCGCGCCAAGAACCATTGTCTTGCATTCCGCCATAAACGTTGTATGGAAATTCGTTATCTACATTAATATGATAGAATTGCGCCACAGGAAGATTCCCGATAAAACGCCATGTTTGTCCACGATCTTTTGTAATATTCATACCACCATCGTTTCCATCAATCATAAATTTTCCATTTGTCGGATGAATCCACCATGCATGATGATCTGGATGTACACCATTGTCTACACCATACGCAGGCATCAACTGTCTGAAATTTTTTCCACCATCATCAGAAACATTTACATATGTAAATATTGTATACAACCTGTTTTCGTTTTGCGGATCAACATAAATTTCAGAGTAGTAAAACGGACGATTTCCAATACCAGGTTTATCACTTACCTTACGCCATTTAAATCCACCATCTATACTTTTATATAACGCATTCTTTTTAGATTCAATTAAGGCATATACAATATTTGGACTGCTTGGCGCGATTGCAATTCCGATACGACCCAAGTTTCCTTTTGGTAAACCTTCTTTATCCGTTAGTTTTTTCCACGTTTTTCCTCCATCGTGTGTAATGTGTAAACCAGAACCTTCTCCACCAGATTTGAAAAACCACGGATCGCGTTTGTGTTCCCACATGGCAGCAATTAGTTTGTTTGGGTTTGTTGGATCCATGACTAAATCAGCGGCTCCAGTTTTGTTATTTGCAAATAGAATTTGTTTCCACGTTTCGCCACCATCTGTTGTTTTGTACACACCGCGTTCTGGGTGTTCTCCCCAAGGTGAACCAATTGCCGCAACATATACTATAGCTGGATTTGTCGGATCGATAATCACACGGTGAATGTGACGTGTTTTTTCTAATCCCATCAATGTCCAGTTTTTTCCACCATCTAATGATTTGTATATTCCGTAACCACCATTTAGGCTGTTTCTAGGATTTCCTTCACCAGTTCCAACCCAAATTACACTTGGATTTGATTGTTGAATGGCAACAGCTCCGACAGAAGCCGTTACTTCTTTGTCAAAAACGGGCTTCCATTTGATACCGCCAGATGTAGATTTCCACAATCCGCCAGAAGCTGTACCAACGTACATTACATCAGGATCATTTGTGACAACATCAATTGCGGTAACACGTCCGCTCATTCCGCCAGGACCAATATTACGTGGTTTCATGTTTTTGACCGTTTCCATAGAAAACTCTTGTGCTGAAATACTCAGCGCGGAAAAGGTAAGTAGGAGTAGGAGTAGTTTTTTCATTTTATTTTAGGTTGGTTATTTGTGGTTTTGTTTATTTTTTATTTTGTTTACACTGAGCATTATTGAAATCAAAATACATTTTGATTGAAAGTACCTAGCGAAGCTACCGACGTGTTGATTTGTTTTTTAGTCGTTTCGTTCTTGTTATCAGTTTTGTGTTGTTTGGTACTAATACTTTTATATTTAAAATTTAGCATTTTACATTTTTAGTTTCAAATTACTTCTCGATACAAAATTCTTTCATTTCGACTCCACTCAATGTGCAGAATTTCACTCGAAGTGACGTTTTGGTATCAAACTAACAGATTACTTCGTTGCAAACTCCTCGGAATGACTTAGAAAACACGCCACTTTTACATTTATAATTTCAAATTATTGATGTCCCAAATGGCAACCGCAACCTGGACGCATGAAACTATTTGATTCCTCATGCCAAGGAAATGCGGCATTATATTTATTGTTTTCCCAATAGAATGGTGAACGTTCTTTTGCTTCGTTACCAATTTCATTCATCGTTTTTGTATCGTATAAACGTCCATTAATCATCGTATGCGTGATGCTTTCCGTATTTCTAATATTTTCTAAAGGATTTTTATCCATGATGATTAAATCGGCTAGTTTTCCAACTTTTAGCGAACCAATATCATTTCCTGCACCAATGTATTCCGCAGGGTTTATAGTTGCCGTTTTTAAGGCTTCCATTGGCGACATTCCACCTTGTTCCATCATCCAAAGTTCCCAATGCGCGCCCAATCCTTGTAATTGTCCGTGTGCGCCTAAGTTTACTTTTACACCTTTGTCTGCTAACGCTTTTACCGTTTCAGATGTTAAGATGTGTCCGTTTTTATATTCTTCTTCTGGCAACATGGTACGATGTCTTGAACGTGCATCAATAATTGCTCTTGGTGTGTATTTTAGCAATTTTTCATTCTCCCAAACATTCGTTTTTTGATACCAATAGAATTCACCATTTACACCACCATAGTTTACAATTAATGTTGGCGTGTATCCAGTTTTACTATTTCCCCACAATTCTAATACATCTTTGTATACAGGCGAAACTGGAATGTTGTGTTCAACTCCAGTATGTCCATCCATAATCATGGTCATGTTGTGATAGAACGTTGAGCCTCCTTCTGGAACAACAAAGATTCCTTCTTCGCGTGCGGCTTGCAATATTTGTTGCCGTTGTTCGCGTCGTGGTTGATTATAGCTTTTTACAGATAATGCGCCAAATGCTTTTGTACGTCTGATGGATGAACGCGCGTCGTCTAAGTTGTTTACGACTGCTTTGAAATCGCCATCAGCTCCATATAATATAAAACCTGTAGAGTAGAGTCGTGGTCCAACTAATGTTCCATTTTTCACCAATTCTGATAACGCAAAAACTGTTTCTGTATTCGCCGATGGATCATGTGCAGTTGTAACCCCAAACGCTAAGTTTGCGTAGAATTGCCAATGTTTTTGTGTTGTTAATCCATAACGAAAAGCACCAATATGAGCATGCGCATCAACCATTCCTGGCATGATTGTTTTTCCTGCCATGTTGTATGTTTTTGCGCCACTTGGAACTTTTACATCACTTGTATTTCCGATAGCTTCAATACGATTATTTTTTACGATAATTGTTCCGTTTTCAATTACTTGCTCATTATCCATCGTAATGATTCGCGCATTTGTAAACGCAATTTGACCACTTGGTTTGTCAGTTTTTAAGGTTAAGTCTATTTTAATTCCTTTCGTTGTAAGTTCAGGAGTTTTTTCTGGGGAACCGTCTAAATACGTAAACCTATTTTTGATTTCATTTGAGAAATATTCGTCTCCTAGTGTCCACATCACTTTTTTGCTATCTGGCGACCAATGTAAGTTTACACCAGCATCTTTTGCAATTTGAGCAACAGGAAATGCTTTCGTTTTGTTGTCTAAATTTACCGTTTGACCAGTTATGATCATTGGCGCCACATACGCTTTGTGCAATTGAGAAAAGGCAATCCATTTGTTATCTGGACTTGGTACAATTCTGTTTGCATATTTTGATGTGAAGTGCGTGCGTTTGTCGTTTCCTTGAAGATTGATACTGTGTAAAGATTTCGTTAAGTTCCCAAAGTACGTTCCGCCAGTTTGAATGAAGATACGTTTTCCATCCGCTGAAAAGATTGGATATTCGCCATCTTTTGTCACAAAATGTGCTTCACTTCCAAAAGCCGTCATGGTGTAGATTCCAGCTTTTTTAGCAAATGTAAATCCTTGATCACTGTTTCCGCGTTCTTTTCGGTATACAATATGTTTTCCATCAGGAGAGAACGAAGGTGTTCGGAAGCTTCCTTTTTCAGAAGTTAGTTGCGAAGAGTTTCCGCCGTTTATCGAGATTTTTCGAACTGAACCTAATTTGAGATCATTCCAAGTAACGTATACAATTTCTTTCCCGTTAGGAGAAAAACTCGGTTCTGATTCAAAATCAGTTCCTTTTGTCAATCGTGTTGGTGTTCCGTTTGGCAAGTTTTTCTTCCATAAATAACCAACCGCATTGAATACTACTATTTTTCCATCAGGAGAAGTTACTGCCTGCCGAATTACTTTCGCATTGAAGTTATCTGGCGCAACAGGCGTGTCAAACGAAACCGCTTCTGCAATTTGAATGTTCGCATTTACTTTGAACGGAATGTTTGTCACGCTCAATGAACTGATATTTATTTTTTGAATTTTCCCAGCTGCCCAAAATACAATTTCGTTGTTGTTTGGCATCCAACTAAAGTTTGGATAGACGCCAAATATTGCCCAAGCTTCTTGCTGATCTTTGTCTAATGCATCATATAAAGGCCATTCTTCACCCGTTTCTAAATCGTGTAGATATAAAACAGATTTTGTACGCACTCTTTTGATGAAGGCTAGTTTTTTTCCGTCTCTTGATATTTGCGGACGTGAAGCACCACCAGGTCCGCCAGTTATTTGAGTTGTTTTTCCAGTTTGGAAATCGTAGCGTTTGATGACATATATTTGCTTGTTTGGATCTTTGTTGTATTGAAACGATCCGCCAGGATATACATCTTCACTATAATATAGGTAGCGACCATCTGGTGAAATAGAAGGTTCGTTTACGTCTTGTTGTGCATTTTTCTTTTTGGTGAGTTGTAACCCTGAACCGCCAGTGATGTGATATTGCCACATTTCTCCAGCTCCAAGTGAACGTTGCGAGGTGAAGTGTTTTCGGGCAACAAACGAAGTACCATCAGGCATCCAAGTTGAGTTATTTAGTAATCGAAAACTTTCTTTTGTAATTTGTTTCGCATCAGAACCATCTGCATTCATCACCCAAATGTTATCGCCGCCGCCAGCATCACTTGTGAACAAGATTTTTGAACCATCTGGACTGAAATGTGGTTGTACTTCAAACGGAATTCCTGAACGTAATACTTTGGCATTTCCTCCAGAAATAGGAATACTGTAAATATCGCCCAACATATCAAATACAATAGTTTTTCCGTCTGGACTTACGTCCAGATTCATCCATGTACCTTCCGTTGTTGTGAATTTATGATCTTTGTAATTGAAGTCTCCTTTAGGATTTGAAACGTCCCATTTTTCAGTTTTTGTTTTGTCTTGCGCAAGCGTAAAACATACAAAAAAGAGTCCCAGAAGGACAGAAAGATTGGCTTTTAGCATTAGGTTTTTAATTTAGACTTCTAAATTAGCCAATATTGTGTTAATATTTCTTAAAAGTGTGTTAAGGTGTTTTGGAGAAGTCTTAAAAAGAAGCGTTCAAACAAAATGAAAATATTTTAAATTTAATATTAACTATATCTTTGTCAAACGTATTTCAGTTGGAGAAAGAAATTCTATTTGAATTTTATCACCAGCACTGACACCTAAATGAATAAACCAACTTCCTAATAGTTTTAGGTTTCCAGATCCCTGAAATTGTTTAGCATATTCTCTTTTGTATTGATTCCCAGCGGCTAATAATTTCCCGTTTGTTATAAAACCATCTGAAGTACTAAAATCATATTCTGCGCTTCTAATGCTAGAATGATTGTTTGTGATGTCAAATCTATAGGCATTACTTGCTGCTATTTGTAAATAGCCTTCACCATAAACAATACCTCTTGTGTTTGTGTGTCTATGACTTCCCCATTGTAGGTGGGCTACTTGTAATTCAGTGATAAAAGTATCTCCTTGCTGTGGCATATTTTTATTTTAATATATAAATAAATATTTAAACTAAAAAACACATTAATGGAATTCTAGTAAGTTTAAATTAATTTCTTATTTAGTTTCCAAAACCAATAATTCATATACGCAACTCCAAATACACTAGGAATTAACCATCCTGCAATTCCAGGAATGAATTGATTTACGACAATAAACGCCGTAACTGCCGAAATATAACCGCCAAGCATTTTCCCAATGTGTAGTTTTAGCCAACTTTTTCGGAGTTTGTTTGCGTTTTTGAACAGCATCAAATCTCTTGTCGCAAAGATGATTCCGATAGTTCCGAAAACTGTTAGAACAATGTTTATTTTTCCGTTAAGTATTAGTGGATAAAGTATCATGACAATTCCTGTAAGTAGCATGAATGCTGAAATTATTTTATCTAGCGTAAGCGAAATATTCGACTTTTTGAATCGTAATGCACGATATCCAGTAATGATAAAGTACGAACTGAATAATCCGATGGTGAATAGAAATGGATTTTCATGTTTTGGTAATACTGCAATGACTAATGCAGATACCGCCGAAAATAACATGGTGTAATAAAATACAATTCCAGATTTTTTGTGTGCATTTCCACCTTTTTTTGTGATGATGGCTATAAAACCTGCAATGAACGCGATACTTCCAAGTGTTGCATGTATGTAAATGAGATAGGTTGCAAAAGTTTCCATGTGTTTATTTTTATCAAATATCCACTTTTTGTTATGCCGTATTTATTTTTTGTGACTGAATTGCAGAATATGATTGCTGAATTGTGGTTTTTTATAGATCTTCTAATTCGTCTTTTATGATTTTGTGATTGTTTTTGCGCTGTTTCTTTATTTTTTTTGATTTTTCTTTTGCGGCATCTTCATTTTTATCTGATTTAAAACTCATGTGATTTTCTGCCAATCGTGAACCTTGTTTGACCATAATTCCATTATACGGGCAATCTTCATATCCGCAATTATGCTTTGAGTATTCTCCAAAATTTCGATGCTTGATTTTCTTTTTGGTGAGTATTTTTTCTTGATTGATTCGAATATCATCCCAAACTTTCCGTTCATCCGCTTGTGTCATTTTTCTTCCTAATGTTGTTAAATCAAAATAAGTTTTAGGATCTTTTAGCTGATAAAAATCAAACGTTTTCCCAAAAATTGTATGCGCATAATCACGTATTTCAATTTGGTCATTGAGTTCGAGTATTTCATTTTCGCAGATAGACCGATACATTCCCAAGGTATTGAAATCTGTATATTTTTTGTAGTTATCTATAAAATGAAAATATTCACTTTTAGTCAATTGATTAAATTTTCTTCCTATTTTCATTTTTTTAATTCAGATTCAATAGCAACCCATTTCACAGACCATTTCGTTTCAGAATTTCCTGTTGTAAAGAACAAAAAAGCATTATCGGGTGTTACATACGGATTTCCTTGTCCGTTAGTATTGATGTTGGTATTTAATTTTTTAGTGTTTTCCCATCCACCATTTCCGTCACTGAAACTTATCATAAGCTCAAGTGAATCGCCAATAGCGGCAAAAATCAAGTAATCTTCTTTAGGAGAAACATATGGTGTACAATTTCCAGCTTTTGAACTTCCTGTAATTGCTGTTTTTTCAGCGTTACTATAGTTTCCATTGATTAATGCTGCGTGATAAATGTCCATTTTGCTATAATCTAAATTACTCACATGAAAATATAACGTTCCAGAATTCGTGATTGTAGGATGAGAAACTAGCTTATTTCTCAAGTTGGGAATGTCAACAAATACTGGCGTTCCCCATTTTCCATTCACTTTGTCAGTTTTCCAAATATGCCAAGTTTGAGGCATTCCAGCAATAGAAGTTGGTCTTGTTGAACTAAAGTAAAGTGAGTTCCCGTCAGGAGAAAAACTCATTCCGTGTTCATTGTATGTACTGTTAATAAAGGCGCTTTCTGGTTCAGACCATTTTCCATTATGCTTTTTAATTACATAGATATTAAATTGTTCAAAATTTTGATCAGAAATTACATAATAGTATTCGTCTAAATTTGGAGAAAATATTCCTTTATGAATTAATTGGTTCTCAGGAACCAACTGTTGCATGAAATCAATAGGAATGTTATTTGGAACTTTATTTACTAAAAATTTCACGTTACTATTTTCAGCTTTATTCTCACAACTCATAAATACTGTCATTAAAAGTAGTATCAGTAAAAGTTTTTTCATGTGTCTAATTAATGCCACTATATCCATACATGAAATTTCATATATTTTTAGTGTAACTCAACTTTTTTATGGTTTCGTTCAGTTAAAAACCGAAGCTAGTTGTTTCTCAATTAAAAACCAAAATCATTATGAATCATTCTATAAAATTCTGAAGGAACTAAATCACATATATTATCAATACCTTAAATTTTAGGGTGTTTCTACCCTTGAAACTCTATCAGAAAACAACTACTTTTATACTTCATTAATTTAAATAATCATGAAATTAAAATATAAAAATTTTGTTAGATGGAGTTTTGCATTGTTGCTATCTTGTTTGTTTTCATCTTGTTATAGTGTTCGATTAAAGAATGTCTATGGCGATCCAATGCCAGATCCTGTGAGTGATAGAACCGATTATTACAGAATGATGAAGGTGAATGAAATTGATACGGTGATTACCATAAAATCCACGGATAAAGATTTTACGCTATTGCTGAAAGATTGCGGTACAAGCGGAATACACACCATAGAATATCGAAATACATTTGGCGGCGTTCTATTAAGCGCAGTCACATTAGGTCGAAAACGCAGCGTTCGTGTAAAATATGTATGTATGAAACCTAACTTTTAACATCATGGCAAAAACAACACCTTATTCAAAAAGCACATGGGACACCTTGCATAATAATGGTCCTTTTCCGTTGAAAACCTTATATGTAACCGAATTGGAAGGTTCGGCAAACATGTTTTCAAAATACGATCGATATAATGACGTAGCATTGGAAATTCAACGTTTAATTAGAGAATCCGCAGACAGAAATGAAGGTTTTAGAGCGTATGGTTCAAGTTGGTCGTTATCGCATGTTGCGCATCAAAAAGACAATATGCATTACAATGGTTTTATGAGTATTCATATTCCAATTCCACAAGAATTGACACATGAAAATTCGAATTATGCCAATGAAAACCTGTTCTTTTTTGAATGTGGAAATACAATCAAACGAATTTCAGAAGTATTAGGTTCACATGGTAAATCGTTAAAAACCAGTGGCGCAAGTAACGGACAAACTATTGCTGGTTGTATATCTACAGGTGTACATGGCGCTGCTTTAAATGTTGGTTCCGTACAAGATTATGTAGTTGGAATTAATTTAATAGTAGGCGATAAGCCAACAGATATTGTGTATTTAGAACGACACACAAAACCTGCGTTGAATGATAATTTTGCTGAAAAAATTAATGCAAAAGTAATTCGAAATGATCATTTATTTAATGCTGCTTTGGTAGGATTGGGCGCGTTTGGCTTTATTCATGGCGTTGTCATTGAAGCAGAAGATCGTTTTCTGTTAAAAAGATATGTAAGAAAGATTGGAAAAGAACTTGCGTTAGAATTGTCGGACACGATGGATTTTAAAAATTCGTCGTTCAAAATTGATGGAGAAGTTGATGAAAATGGCAAGCCAAATCGTCCATATCATTACAAAGTATTCATCAATCCGTATACGAATGAAAGTGAATATGTGATTGAAATCATGTATAAAAAACCATATAAAATTCCATATCCTGATCCGTTTCCTGTCATCAAAACGTCATTATACAAAGATTTAATTTACTTGTTGATAAAAGTATCTGAGAAGTTCCCGAAAAGTATTCCTTGGTTTATCAAAAAATTACGAAAAACCATTTTGCCAGCGGTAGATGAAGAAACATTAGGAACGTTGTATGAAACCTTTTGGGACGCGCCATATCAAGGTCCAGCATTTGCTTGTTCAGTAGGAATACATCATAAAGATTCATCTAAAGCGTATAAAGTTTTGGAAGAAATGACACAAAAAGAAGGTCCAATTCCAGGGATTTTTGCAATGCGATTTGTGAAGCAAACAGAAGCCACACTTGGGTTTACGAAGTTTCCAATAACATGTATGTTAGAAATTGATGGTGTACTTTGGGAAAAATCTCGAAAAATCATGAGTTTGACCGAATATTCCAGAAGAATGATAGAAGTATTGCAAGAAAATAAGATTCCGTTTACGATTCATTGGGGAAAGAATTCCGATTGGAAATTTCCAAATTTGGTGAATGATATGTTTGGTGAAAAAGTAATTGAATGGAAAAAATATAGAAATGGATTACTATCTACCGAAATGCAACAAGTATTCTCAAATGGTTTTCTGCAGGATGTAAATTTACATACGCCAAATGATACTAATGATGATGATTTGATTGTTTCTTTATAGAATCAGTATTTTAATTATACAAAAAAACCGAAAACATTTTGTCTTCGGTTTTTCTTTGTTTTTTTATTTCTGTGTACATTATCTCTTCAATGTAAAATGATTGATAAACTCTTTTGGTGTTCCATCAAATGGATCTACATATTCCACTCTAAACCAATAATCTGCCGATGGCATTGGAGTTCCGTTGTAGGTTCCATCCCAACCAGCGCCTGCTGGACTTATTTGTTTTAGAAGCTTTCCATATCTGTCAAAGATGTAAATCTTCGCCGATGGTTGGTTCTGTAATCCGATAATATTCCATGTCGGATTGTAAGCATCTCCATTTGGAGTAAAGAACTCCATAAAGTCGATCAGTCCAAAAGTTCTTACCAGCTCTCCACATCCGTTGGAGTCTCTAACCGTGATGGTATGTTGTCCTGGTTGTAAATCTGTAAAGATTCCATCTATTTGCCACTGTCCATCATCTAATTGATACTCATAACTCCCTGAACCACCTGATGCGGTTGCTGTGACAGTATGCGTATCTGAGAATGCTGGTGTGTTTACTGCAATATCCAAGGTTGTTGGCGCCGAAGAAGCTGTATAGGTTACACTATCATCAAAAGTACAATTGGTTGGATGATTCATATCGGTTACCGTTACACTATAAGTTCCTGCTTCGGTTACTTGTACCGTTGGCGTAGTTTCTGTTCCACTTGGTGTTGTCCATTGGTAGGTATAACCTGCTCCAAAATCGACTCCAATAGTTCTTATATCCAAGGCTTGTCCTGTAGCATCTACACACAGAATATCAGCTGCAGGTAAGGTAAATACAGGCAATGGATTTACTTGTAAGTTCACTAAGATTGGATCTGATAAACATCCCGTGATGGTTTGTCTAACACGTGCATAGAGCGTTTGTGGATTGGACATGTTTACATATGTACTTGCGTTTGCAATACTATTGCTGTCCATATCCGCATCGGTAGCACTTTCATAATACACCACTTCCATATCAGCTTGTCCATTAATAATGGTTGCATCCAAACTTGTCAAATCAAAGGTTGCTGTGTCTTGATCTGTTTGATCATCTGCACAGAGTTCATAGGTATTTGGAGCAGTTGCCGTTGGAATTGGCTCTACACTGAGTTCTAGACTCGCAATGTTGTTGGAGTTGATACACTCAGTTGCAGTATTCTCCACACGGATAAATACCGTTTGTGGATCGGTGGCATTCTCAAATCCATTGACAAGTGCCGCTGTTCCTGCCAGCGCATCTGCCACCGTTGGATGATAAGTTACTGTAAAGGCTGCAAGATCTTGTGGCGCTTCTAATAGATTCAGTGAAGCAGTTACCACATCCCACTCAAACTGTCCTGTGTTATCATTGTCATATTCACAAAATACATATTCAAAAGTTGTACTAGTTAGTACTGGTAATGGATGTACAATCACAGGAAGCGCTACTACCTTATAACAAGGTAGCATATTGCTATCAATCTGCAAATCACTCTCCACACGTACATAAATAATTACCTCTCCATCAGTATTGGCAGTTGCCATATCAATACTATGCATGGTCGGATCAACAATGGCGTTTGTATCATTCATAGCATCTGTTTCGCTTGTGTGATAACTAACTGTTACATTGTTTTCATTATTTACAATCTCTGCTTCTGACAAAGTAAGATCGAATACTAAAATACCATCTGCATCATCGTCACATTGAGTCAGTGGCTCAGGCATGGTATTAGGTGTTGGAATTGGAAGCACACGAAGTGTCATGGTGATATCAGTGGTACATCCTGCGCTATTGGTGGCTCTGATGTAGAGTGTTTGTGGGTTCTCCACATTTTGATACGCCGTTGGATCTACAATTGGTGTATCACTAGCTAAATCAGTCGCATTGGCATAATACGCAAGTGTTAAACTGGTATCGCCACCTGTGATTTCTAAATATTTCTCTGTCAGATCAAATGTTGTAAGCTCGTCACTATCATCTCCACTTTCTGCATCATCACACAGTGCAAATGGTATGGGTTGTACCAGCACTGGTGGTCCTACCACAATGATATCAAAACGACCAATGGCAAAACATTCCGTAGTATTGTCTTCCAATCGTACCCAAATGGTTTGTTGATTGGCTACAATGTTGGTATAATCCGTTAGATTTACAATTGGATTGAGAGCATCTGCTGCATCTTGCTGACTCTCATGATAACTCAGCGTGAAATCACTTGGTGTTTGAGTTCCATAGATTTCTGTTTGGGTCTGGGTCAGATCAAACATATCAAAACCATCCAAACTATCGGCATCATCACACGCTTCTATATCTGTAATCACGAGTGGCAATACTGGAATTGGTGTCACCGTTAGTTGTAACGGTGTCACGGTAAAACAACCTGTAATAGTATTGGTAGCAAGTACATAAATTTCTTGGCTATCCATCATGATATTGGTGTATGGACTTGCCAGTGGAAATAGGTTCTGCTGTGCATCAGCCAGTGTTTCATGGAAACTATACACCACATCGGGTTCATTGTTGATGATATCGTTTACTAAATCATCCAAATCAAAGAGTTGGAATCCATCATTGTCCTCATCACAGATATCTGCCACTAACATTCCGTTAGGATTTAGTGTTGGACTTGGCAGTGGATTGACACTGATGTCAAAAGTGATGGTGTTTTCACAACCTGTGGTATCATTGGTGGCTTTTACAAAGATGGTTTGCACTCCAGGTTCTGTATTGCTATACATACTTGGATTGGCAATTGGCGTGTCACTAGCTAGATCAGCCGCATTGGCGTAATAATCAAGACTAATTCCAGGTGCGCTGTTGAGTAAATCTTCTGAGAGTGATGTTAGATCAAATACTTCAACACCATCATTGAGCGAAACGGCATCACAGAGTTCCAGTCCTGGTAATTGTACCAATGTTGGTAATTCATTGACGATTAACGTTAGGTTGGTTACTGTAAAACAGCCAGTGGCTAAATCTTCCACACGTACCCAAATGATTTGTGGACTTGGTGGAATGTTGCTATAGGCGTTTGTGTTGTTGATCTCGCCTGCGTTAGTTCCTGCAATAGCATTTGCTTGTGTGTTGTAGTAACGAACATCGTGAGTTAACGGATCTTCTCCGTTTAGAATGTCTGGTTCACTTTGCGTCAGATCAAACTGAGCAATACCATCGGTATCAGCATCACACTCGGCAAGAAGCGTGGCATCCATAGCGGCAATCTCTGGTGAATCGTGAACAATCAAATCAAGTGGTACGACATTGAAACATCCCGTAAGGACATTTTCAACACGTACATATATTGTTTGGTTATAGGCGTTGATGTTGGTGTAACTATCTGCTAACACATTGACATTGTTATCCGCATCTTCTGGTGTTTCGTGGTAGGTGACTGTTACCTGTCCTGGAATTACGCCACCTGTAATTTCACTCTCCGTGCTACGAATGTCGAAGATTCCGAATCCATCGTTGTCCGTGTCGCAGTATTCTAAATCGGTCGGGATATTCGCCACAGGCGATTCACTGACTACAATTTCAAAACTAGTGGTGCTAAAACAGCCTGTTGTTCCATCTTCGACACGTACAAAAATCATTTGTGGATTGCTGGTATTTGTATAGGGAGAAGCGAGTGGATTCATGTTGGTATCCGCATCCGCTTGTGTTAGGTAGTATTGCACCGAAACACCTGTTTGAGTTCCGATGATTTGTCCACTTTGAGAATTTAAATCACTTGGCGCAATTCCGTCAAACGGATCGTCACACACGGCTAAATCATCGGGCATGTTAGCAATTGGATTTTCATTGATGATTAAATCAAAATCCATGGTAGTATTGACACAACCTGTTACGGTGTTTACCGCACGTACAAAAATGGTTCTTGGAAAAGAGGTGTATGGACTTGCTATTGGATCGGTATCGGACTGTGCATCCGCAAGCGATTCATGATATGAAACATCAATATTGGCTTGTCCGTCGATTACTTCTGAATCTTTTGTAGAAAGATCAAAAATGAATTGATTGGCATCATCACTACAAACGACATAATCTGTAATTGTGTTTTGCGTTGGCAATGGATTTACTGTAAGACTGATATGTTCACCAAGACCAAGACAGGCATTGTCCACATCACTATCCACACGCACCACAATGTTTTGTAAGTTAGGTGAGGCATCATTTCGGTGATTGCTAATATCTGGAATTGCGTTTGTTTCTGCCAAGGCATCTGCAAAGTTTTCGTAGTAGGTGATCGTTAATGTTTGACCAGTAGCTGGAAAAAGCGCGTTGATTTGTGCTTCCGCTGAACTGAAATCAAACGTAGCTACACCGTTGGTATTGTCATTATCGATGAGTTCATCATCACAGACTTCATATTCTATTTGAAAGGTAGCAGGAATCTGCGTAGTAGCTACCGAGAGATTTACCTGTCCAATTCTAAAACAACCATTTACAGTTTCTACATTTGCGTAGACTAATCCGCCATTTGTGCTGGCAAATGCTGTTGGATCGGCAATAGGATTGGTGTTATTCTGCGCATCAGTAAGATCCGTATAATAGGTAAATGTTTCATTGGCAAAATCATTCGATAAGAGTGAATTGGCTTCTGTGAGATTAAAATCAGAAACTCCATCAGTATCATCATCACATTGACGAAGCAGTACAGGTTGTAGAACTACAGGCAATGGATTCACCACTACATTAAAGGTAGTCGTTTCAAAACAGTTTGGATTGTCAATATTCTCCACACGAATCACCACTTGATTTCCACCAGCAGTAGTATTGATATAGGAATCTGAAAGCGCGTTCATGTTATCATTCGCATCATTTTGATTGGCATGATAGGACACAGAAAACTGTGTAGGATCTTGCGTATTCAGTACTAAAGGATCAATCGTTGTCAGATCAAAGGTTGTAAAGCCATTGGTATCATCTCCATCAGTGGCATCATCACAAAGCTCGTAATTCATCACGGCATTCGCCACAGGCTGATCAAAGACATCAAAGTCAAAAGAAATGACAGCAGCACAATCGGTATTGTCATTGTTTTCTATACGAATAAAGATCGTTTCGAGTGTATACGCCGTTTGATTTGTGTACATTCCTGCAATAGGATTGGTATTCATATCCGCATCCATCTGTGTAGGATGGAAGGTAGTTGTAAACTGCAATGGATCTTGTGTTCCGAGAGCAATCGCAATGAAATCATCTAAATTTAAGGTAGAAAATCCATCATTGTCATCATCACAAATGAGTTGATCATCGATGACGTTGGCGGTTGGTGTTGTAAATACTTCAATTGTAAATGACGTAACACCTGAACAACCAGAGCCACTATCTAATCGTGCCCAAATAGTTTCTATTGTGAACGCATTTTGATTTTGATACATATCCGAAATCGGGTTCATTTCGTCCTGCGCATTCATTTCCGATAGATAGAATGTGATAGTTGGACTTGCGACACCATTCGCGATAAGCGTATTATTTTGAGTTAGATCAAATATTTCAAAACCATCTCCATTATCATCACAAGCCGTTAAGTTATCTGGCGTTCCAGGATCAAGATTTCCAGAGATTCGCAGTTGAAAATCATCTACGGTAAAGCATCCTGTGTTGTTATCTTGTATACGAACAAAAATATCTTGAGGAGCACTTGTATTTTGAAATGCCGCTGGATTTTGTATCGGACTATTTGCAGTTTGAGCATTTCCAAGTGATGTGTAATATGAAATACTTACTCCTGTCTGAGATCCCGTAATTACAGGTGTATTGACTGTTAAATCAAAAATCGTAGAATTGTCATTCGGATCTCCTGTTGTGTCACATTCTGCTAAATGCAATAGAGTTCCTTGTGGTGCGGTATCTGGCGCATCGTTAAACGTAGCAGTTCCTGTCCACTCTAAATCAAAGCTACTATTACCTATTGGTCTATCTATGACAATGAAATAACGATCTCCAGGATTTACATCTAGCCAACGAACAAAACTATTTCCGTCAGCTCCAGGTCCTTCTGAAGTATCTGTTTCCGTAGCATTCATTCCTGTGAGATTGTTTCCTTGCCCAGCCGCTTGTGGGTTTGTGGTTGAACAGCGAATGGCTTGTCCAATATTTCCACAACTTACACTTGGACCAAATATAAAGAAGTCAAAATCTTCTGTAATGGCATTGCTTGTAGGTGTTAAGGTAAAACCTAACGTTCCACCTGTATTTACGGTAACGTCTAGCCATAAGGAATTGTTTTCCTGGCTACCACAGGTATTTGAGCCTGAAAGTTCTTGAGTTCCGACACCAACTACGTCTAGGTCTTCAAAACCGAGATTGCCACATACAACTATGGCTTCATTACAATCATTTTGGGAATATGCAATACTAGTGAGGAGCAATAGCGTAGCTATCACCATTGGTAACTTTTTCATCTTTTTCATAATAATTATATGCAAGATATTAATTAGATCAATACGATACCTAAAATTCTGACGATTGTTACCTTGTATCCCTAGATTTTACATTTTCAGCACACAAACGAATAATTTCTGTAATTCGTTTCTCACGAGTTGCTTCTCGTTTTGCTTGATTTAGCCAGTATAAATAGCCTTTTCTATAGGAAGGACTGAAGTTTTTATAGTTTTCAAATGCTTTTGGATTTTGATCAAATGCTTGTTGTAATTTTTTTGGAATGATTAAATTTTCAACATCATCCAATGCAGTCCATGAACCATCTTTTATGGCCGCAATCATTTTTAGCGAACCACTTTCGTGCATTTTATTTTCTGCAATGAGTTCTACAATGTATGTTTTGTTGAGCTTGCTCCATACACTTTTTGGCTTACGTTGACAGAAATATTGTCGCCTGCGTTCGTCGTCCAATTTTTTTACTGTACTGTCAATCCAACCAAAACACAAAGCAACTTTTACTGCTTCTTCCCAACGCATGCTTTCTGTTGAAGAACTTACTTTGTAAAATATAAGATAAACGCCAGTAGATGTGTTATGATTTTTTTCCAACCAAGCACGCCATTCCACATCGTTTTTAAAGTATAGTTCTTCTTTTTCGGTCATTGTTATTGAATGTTATCTAAAAATGGTTTCATTTCTAATAGTTCTATATCGTCTCTTTTGCGAAGTTCTTTTAGAAACCAACCTTTGTGTCCTGCGCCGTATGTTATTAAGATTCGTTTGTTTTGATAACGATATTTTTCAAGCGCTTTTTCAATATTCCAATAATGTGCAATGTTGATGTTGTTCCAACCGCCAAGACCTAATTCTACATTAAACAATTTGTTATATACTTCTAAACTAATGTTATAGATGCTGTCGTATGCATTGGTATGAATAAAGTATGGATCATTTTCTTTACCAATAGCTTTCATTAGTGAATCTGAAGTTTTATTCGCATTTGTGTATGCTTTCCAGTCGTTTATACGCGTAGAATCTTGACTAATAGCTCGCAGTTTTTGCTGTCGTTCCATTGCCATTGGTTGTGTCCAACCAGCAGTTGGAATGATTTCAAAATTCATCGTTTTTGAAAGTGGAAATATAACGTCTGTATATTCAGGAAAACGCATTACGCGCGGTTCTGAGATGCTATCATCTTTTTTAAATCCTGCCATAGCCAAAGCAAAACGATCTGGCGGAATTTCCGTAAGGATAATATCAGGTTTTATTTCTTGAATTAGCTTGGTGAGTTTTTCAATAGAATACTCTTCTTTCGTTAGATGACCACTGTGAATTGTCCCTAATACCAATACTTCGTTTTTGTTTGCTTTTTCATCTGTGCACGATGCTATACAATACAAACCGATCAAGACTAAGCATATTTTTAACGTAATTTTCATAAAGATTTATCTAAATGTTTTTGCAGGAAAAGAAATTAAGCTTTCATGTCCATTTTTGCTAACTGTTGCAATTCCGAAATAGTAATTATCAATGACAATTCCGTTTAAAACAAATTCAGTAACATTCCCTACAAAACGTGAATGTTGCCATTGTGGAGCCGTTGTATCACGCCAATATATTTTGTATCCAATAATGTTAGTATCATCCGATTTTTTCCAACGGAATTTTGCACTTGGTTGAACAATTCCGCCAATTTCAACATTTTCTGGAGGCAATGGCGACCAAGCCAAACTTGCCAAGTTGATTGCGTTTACAGCCGTGAGTTTTTTCGCGTATGCAAAATTTACACCTTCAATTACATCACCATATTTGATACCATTTTCTTCTCGAATATCTTGATGCTGACGATTGTAATTTTCGTGTGCTTCCATGATTCGGATTCCTGCAAAACCTAAATCGTTAAAAGGTCTGTGATGTCCACCACGACCAAAACGGTCTAAACGATAAATTAGCATCGGGTTCATTTCGGGCATGTATGTTTTTACTTGTTTGTGTACGTAACGTGCTAATTGTCTTGATATTCCGTCAACTTCACCACCATAAAAACGACGCGCTCTACGTTGGCGTTCCGTTTCGTTTGCAGGCACTGGCTCAGAGAAAATTCTGAATGAACGATTGTCAATCACACCATCAACACCTTCAATATTACCAATCATGTCATTGTTTAAAACGCCAATGATATCCCATCCTTTTTCTTTTGCATATTTTGCCAATCCTTGCCCGCCAAATAATCCTTGTTCTTCTCCAGAAAGTCCCACATAAATAATACTGTTTTCAAATTTATAATTCGATAAAACTCTAGCTGCTTCAATGGTTCCAGCCATTCCAGAAGCGTTGTCATTAGCACCAGGCGCGTCTGTTGTAAAGTCCATTGTGTCGCTTGCGCGTGAATCGATATCGCCACTCATAATGATATATCGGTTTGGATATTTCGTTCCTTTTTGAATCGCAATTACATTTACAACCCACGCATCTTTTGGAACCCGACGATTGCCTTCTTTCGTGACAAAATCTTTTTGATAGAATACATTTAAACAATCATCACAGTTATCAGATATTTTGTCAAATTCACCTTTTATCCAACGGCGTGCCGCACCAATTCCGCGTGTTTCAGATATGGTGTCGCTAAACGTGTTTCGTGTACCGAAATTGGCTAAAGTTTTGATGTCGTTTTCAATGCGTTCTTCCGAAACGGCTTCTATGATATCATACAAACGTTGATCGGTTTGTGACATCGCGATAGCAACTGAAAAGAGTAGGATAGAGGTGATAATTTTTTTCATATGAAAGATTATTTGATAGATTTTTTTGGTTATTATTTTTTGGTATAACTGAATGGAACAATAGCCGTAGCTCCATTTTTTTGATTGATGGCTACATATACAATCATGTTATTTTTGTCTATAGATTCGAACGTCATACCTTCAAAAATAGCTTTGTTTTTGGTGATTTTAATCAATGGGAAATCAACGGTTTCATCTTTTGTTTCCCAACCTTTTAATTCGTTGTTGAAGTGTTTTAGACGAAGTAATAGACTGTTGTTTACTTCTGAAATGGTTTCAATTTCGTAAAAGTTTACTTTTCCATCCACAATCAGTTTGAAAGTCGCCATCATAGAGCCACCAGAAGGTTCGCTCCAGTTTTCTTCCGTTATTCCGCCAAAGGCTTCACCTTTCCAGTTTCCGGCAATCCAACGAATGTTTTCAAGTTTGGGTTTTAGTGTGGTTTCTGGTTCGGCAACTAAAACAAGTTTGTTATTTTGTTTGTTTACCGTAATTCGGGTAATATTATCAAAGTTTTCTTTGTCGAATAGTTTAATAATTTTCCATTCGGTATCTTTTTTTGGATTAAAGTGGTACAACGCTTTTCCTTTTCCCATCAAAATGGAACCATCTGCCAACCAACACATATCTTCTATATTCGGAACCGTATTTGCAATTTTTTTCGTTTCAAGACTTCGTGTATTTAACGAACGAATTTCCCACTCATTTTTGTTCTTTTTTATATAACTGACCAAGTTTGTATTTGGAATGTTGTGCAACGACCGACCAATAGTGGTATCAACCTGAATGTTCAAGTTACTTTTTAGGTCGGAAACGATCAAGTTATGCGGTTCGCCTAATACAAAGGAAACCAACATATTTCTGGAATTCCATACATGATATCCAACTTTTAAATCTTTGAGTAAAACCTTGCTTTTTCCACTTCGGTAACGATATAAGTGTTGCAAACCTGTAGTATCGAGTCGGATTGCTGAAAAATCTTTCGTTGTTGGAATGCTTGTTGGCGAATATTCACTTCCTTGTTTGGTATCTGTCAACCATTTTTTTGAACCATTATTGGTAGCATATGAAACGACATCCGTTTGTCCGTTACGCGTAGACGCGAATAGAATCGTGTTTTCATATTGAAACGAAGGTTGATTGTCATAGCCTTCATTGTTAGAAATGTTTTTTCCGTTGGTGATATTGATTTGATTTCCTGTAGTGTTGAGATCAAATAGATATACTTCTGTATTTGGTTGACAAATAACAGCAAGCGGAAATATAATTACTAATACTTGTAGTAATCTTTTCATATGAGGTTGTTGGTTTGGTGACTGAAAGTTACACAATTTTGAAAAGATGCTTTGTATTGGCGTAGTTTTTTAACAAAATGGAGTTTTAGATGTACAATTTTAAACTTCAATACCGAATCGGTTTACGTATGTTCTAACAATCTCTTTTTAATCATTTCAATTTCAACTTCCGTATTGAAAGCTTTTTCAAAATGTTTATTGATCCAATAGGTAGCATTTTTTGAATCTTGTTTCTTTTTGTATAAAAATGCTAAAATGTATTCAGATGTGATGATTTTATTTTCAAATTCATAGCAAAAAGGTGGATTTTTGATATCTTCTAAAACCGAATTTATAATTTGATCAAGTGTTTGATGCGCTTTAAACCATTTTTTAATTTTCGGCGTATTATACCATAACACTTTATCTAAGCTACATCTAAATTTATGCTCGTTATATGTTTTTATTTTATACGGTTTTGAGCGTTTATCTTCCTTATAGTTTTGCCAACCTTCTAGTAGTTTTTCGTAAATAATTTTTGTGGATTTTTCAGTGCGATGATTGATTAGTTTTTTTCCACTAATTGTGGGAATAAAATCAAAACAGATTCCATAACTAAACGAACCACCATACGTTTTGAAAACGTGGTATTCAATTACATGTTTGATACCGTCTTCATTGAAATCACTAAACCAATGATATTTACCATTCCAGTTTGTAAGACCAATTTTGGCAAATGCAGGATTAACAACTTCTTCAAAAACTTCCAAACGTTTGGCTAGTAATACTTCATCAACATCTTTGATATCATCGAGCAATTCCCACATTTCTTTTTTTCTGCGGAAGTAGGTTTGTATGTTTTTAAAGATATTCATGTGTGTAGTAATAGTGTGTCAAATTTCAAACTTTGAGACTTCTATAATTTCTCCTGAAGGTAAATTGTTTAGTAAAATAGGACCAATCCGAATGCGGAGTAAGCGTAAGGTCGGAAACCCAACTTTTGCGGTCATTTTTCGTACTTGTCTAAATTTCCCTTCGTTGATTGTGACGGAAATCCAACTCGTTGGTCCATGTCGTGCGTCACGCAATTTTTTGGTACGTGCTTTAAATTCTGGTGCAGGATTTAGGATGGAAGCTTCACACGGTAAGGTTTGATATTTTTTCCCATGAATACCAATTTCAACACCAGTTTTTAGTTGATTTACAGCTTCTTGCGTAATGTTTCCATCAACTTGTACGTAGTATTCTTTCTCAACTTTTTTACTTCTGACTTGTTCACTTACCATTCCGTCAGTTGTTAAAAAGAGTAAACCTTCTGAATCTTCATCCAAGCGACCAATTGCCATTGTGTTTTTAGGAAAATCATGTAATTCGCCTAACAGTTTTTTGTTTTTTCGCTTGTTTTGATTGTTCACAAACTGCGAAAGATATCCAAACGGTTTGTGTATGATAAAATGACGGTGATTTTGCATAGTATTTTCTCAAACTGAAAACTACCATTTTTATGGCGTAAAACAAATTTTTATGGATGTTAAGCCGAAAAGCATTTTTATTCCTAATGTAAACACGTAACTTTAACAAATGTCAACACTATACTATATTTCTTTAATTTCCATGGCTGGAATTTACATTTTTGCAGGAATAAGTCATTTCTGGAAACCGAAAATTTTCTTAAGTATTACGCCAACATGGGTTCCGTATCCTGCAATTGTAAATGTTATTGTTGGAGTTTTGGAAGTTGTTTTGGGAATTGGACTTTTGTTTGAAGCGACACGTTCTTTTTCCGCTATTGGAATTATTATTTTATTAGTTGCTGTTTTTCCTGCAAACGTAAAACATTACCAAAAGGCAAAACGCAACCGAAAATTTGTGATTCCTACTACAATTCGATTGCCGTTACAACTAGTGTTACTTTATTGGGCATATACGTTTGTGTAGCTTGTTTGGACTTGTTAGCATTTTTTGAATTTAGTTTTTTCAGAAATTATTGTATATAACTTTTAGAAGTAAATTCATTTTCTCCGCTGCGTACAAAAGCTATTTTCAGTGTATCTTTTCATTCACAATATGTGTAGCAACGTTATCCGTACACTAATCATAAAATTATTGTGCATCATGGTTATATTTTTTGTAGAATAAAAAATGTCGTTGAAGAATTTATATTAAAAATTACTTTCGAAACCTTCTAGCAATTGTACGATAAGCTTTTGGGAACTATCTTACTTTTTTTGTTCAAATTTATCAATTTGAATCAGATTAAGGTAAATATATTTCAGTTTTTGTAGATAAATAAGTACATTAGGATTGAAAATCAATCAAAAAAAACACTATGAAAAAACAATTACTCTTTACTTTATTTTTATGTTTTCCATTATTTATTTTAGCTCAAGTAGATATTGATTTTGAAAACGGAACGATTACGAACTGGACAAATACAGATGGTTCTACCAGTGTATTGACTAATGAAACACATCCAAATAACGCAGCTCCTATTTTGGGGGACCGTTTTTTACTGAAAACTTCTAATGGAAGCAACAGTTCTATGGGCGAGATGGCTTTTCAATATAATTATGGTACTTTTCCTTATGGCGGATTTATGTATGGTGAACAATGGGGAATTACAATTCGATTCCATGTGAAAAACGATAATAATTTTCCGCTTAACTTACGTGTTGGAATAAAAGGAATGAATGATGCTATTGTGGTAACACAAACACCTTTTGTGATTCCGGCAAATACGGATTGGACGTATATTGCAATTGAATCAAATTCAGATATACCTGCAAATAATCCATATGGAGATTTTCAGACGATAACTACAGGAACTTATGATCCTAATGTAAATTCAAATCAATCCTTTATAGAGCAAACGCTTTCAAATGTAGTAGAATTTCGAATTATTCATAATACGAATACAAGTTATGATGGAGAATTTACCGCAGGAACGTTACAAGTTGATAACCTGTTCACACTCATACCACTTTCTGTAGAAGAGAAGTTTTTACAAGACATTCAAGTATTTCCAAACCCTGTAGTAGATCAATTATTTATCAATTTCCCACACACAACCAAAGGAACATTGAGTTTAACTTCTATTGATGGTAAACAATTGCTTTCGCAAGACATTAAAACAGATCAGATGCAGTTAGATATGTCTAGTATTACAAGTAAAGGAATCTATTTCTTAAAAATAGAAACACCTAAAGGAACATTGACAAAGAAGATTGTGAAAGGCTAAAGGTGTTTGATTATATAACTAATTTATAAAGTTTACTCGTTGGGAATGTACATTCCTTGTTTGTATTGAATCGTTTTTGTATTGGCATCTGCCCAAACCAATGTAAATGACGTTTCGTTTGCACACATTGCAATGGGACTTAGAACATTAATGGCAACATTGTCCATTTCTTGTTCTTGAGTCCAACCAGCTTGATCCAATGTGCCATAACCATTGCTTAGTTGACTTTGAGCGGCATAAATTCCTGTGAGTCCAAATACTTCTGTATATACATTTGGCAAATCTTGATAACCGCCTCTATGTACCAAATGCATTTCTCCAGATACGGTTGCCATTGCCATATGACCTAAGTTTTGATATTCATCTGCCAAAGCAGCCATTTTGTTTGAGAAGTGACCTACTGAGAAATCTGTAACCGACCATTGGTGTAAAGTTGTATTGTTTTGAGGTGCTGGATTGTCTTGAAAATCATGTGCTTCAAAAGCATTAAAAGGCCCTGTATTATATGAAGTGATACGCATTTTACGCGTGTTTCTTTCTTTATATACTAAGAATAAAGATGCACCTAATTGACTTAACGTCATATCACCATCTGTTAACTGGTTTACAGCAACTACATTTCCAGAAAAACCATTGGCATTTCCTTCCATAGATTGAATAAAGCCATCTGTAGTAACCCAACATAACATCAGTTTGTTTTCTGAAGTCGCCAAATCTTCATACGCAGTTAAGGCAATACTTCCAGTTGTTTTTTGATCTAAAGCGATCGTCTTTGACCATTTTTTTGTAGTAGCATCATATGTAGTCTGCATGAGCGTTCCATTAGCACCTATACTGACTACTATTGTTGTAGTGCCAATAGAAGCTAGTGCAATTTTCCCTTGCGTAATAATCGCTAATTTATTAGGTTGACACCATCCTGATGTTGTTAAAATACTATCATATAATTGTCCGTTGGTATTTGAAAACACCATATGAGTTCCTTCATGACCATTGCTTACAGCCATGGCATCACCAACAGCTATTTTTGAATCGATTGGTTTGTTCCAAGCAAAAGATTCATTCCAAAGAAATCGAAACCAATTAGCTCCGTAATCATTCTTCTTTAAAGACTCTAATTGGAAATTTTCTTGTACTGTTCTAATTAAGTTGTAGTGATTGTATGGCGTATCAATTGTAGTTCCTGACTGAATCATATCGCCTAATAATACAGTGTATATTTGATTTGGTCCATCATAATTGGTATCATAACCATTTGCATCATAATCTGCTTCATCAAACGTAATTACGAGCAAGGTTCCTTTTGGTACATTTGATTGTTCCCAAGCTTTCTGCGGATCAGTCAATAATAAATCGACATCTAAATTTAAACCTATGTTATCAAGACCTGTAGCTTCTCCTCCTTGAATATTTGAAGTTTTAATATTTCCTAAGAAAACATGTTCTAACCAAGCTGAAAGTTGCGGAACTAACAGCGTACGCGGATTTGTGTCAATATGTGTATTGTATAAGTAATGACCATCATTCCAAATATCAGGCGTAAACCAACTGTATTCAGGCAACGCATCATTAGCAACATCTTGCCAAAACTCTACATCACTTACAATGTTTTTCCACCTATTTTCATCTTTTTGAACATTGTGAAAAGAAGCAAAAGCATTGTGTTTTCGGTAATATCTCGAAAGTTGTTTAGCTCCAACTGGCGGATATTGTGTAATTGGTTGTTCATTTTCAGCATAATCAGGACTCGTCCATTTAGGATTCCAAGGTTCATTCGGATAGGCTTCCATATATGCTTTCCAACTTATATTTTTGGCTTCTAAGATATCTACTAAGGTTTCTTGTAGTAATGGTGAAGCCGGTGGCGTATCATTGGTAACGGAACAAATTTCACCTGCAAAAGAAGCTAGATAATTAGTTTGTGATGGATGAAAAGCACCAAAATAGTTTGTCATATCTGCTCCAGCAGCCGCTAGTTTTTTTAGAAATGGATTTTGAATCACATAACTTCGGTACTGATTCTCAAACATGATGGTAATAACACGATCGAAAGGTTTATTCATGATAGTAGATTAATAAGGTTAGTTCTCTGTGTAATATATTAAATTAAAAATTATTCTGTTGTAACTTCTGGAACATCTGCAAACTCCCAATTGTTAGGTAGTGTGTAGGTATCTTCCATTTTAGCGGTAAGAATAGCGTGTAATTCTTTCCAAGTTTCTAACAAATCATTATCAATATTATCAGGATTTGCTAAAAGATTTGTAGTTTCTGCGCGTCCATCTTCTGTTGTGTAATCATACAATTCGTATTGAATTGTTGTTGATGGCACGCTAGCATCATCTTTACTTGCTGAAATTTCTCCATTATAATTGACAATTCCATAGTTTTGACTACTATAACCAGCCGCGTAATACACACCGTATTTGTAGTTGTGACTAATAATTCCTCTGATACAAGTATAAGAAGACATTGAACAATCGTCCGTTGCAAAATAGTTGTATTCTCTATTGTTTGATACGCCATTTAATACAGTAGTTGCATAACTTTCTCCTTGAATGGCAATATTTTTAGGAATAGTTGCATCTGTAAGATCAGCAATAGTAGGCAATAAATCGATTAGCGAAACCAAATCTTGAAGTTCTACATTTTGTGGTAAGTTCGGATTGGAAAATATCATAGGAATGTTGATGGTTTCCTTATAAATATTATTTTCTTTTTGACGCAAACCACCTTGTGACATTGCCATTTCTCCATGATCGGATAATCTAATTACGTAGGTATCTTTTTCCAATTGATCGCCAACATGAACGTTTGATCGCATTGCATTGATGATATCGCCTGTTAAATCGTCAATTAAGGTTTGTAAATACGCATAGAATTTTAAATAGTTTGTTGCCGTTTCTGGATCTTCAATTTTACCACGCTGAAAACCTTTCAGGAAATCTAGCTGTGCAGTTGGTTTTTCGTCTAAATTAGTGTCATAACTTTCTGGAAGGCTAAAATCGGCATAAGCACTTCCAAGCCATTCATTTCCAGTATAACCAGCACTATCTGGCGCAAACGGATATACCCAAACGTCATGCGGATTTGCCAAAGAAACCACTAAACAAAAAGGTTTTTCATCGGTTGGATTGTAATTTTTGATAAAATCTACTGCTGATTCTTGACTGTCTAAAAACATAGGACCATTTACAATTCTGTCGTCATTATCTGCAAATCCGCCACCGATAGAATTTAGCGGAGAATTTTCAGTAGGTTTTTCTTCGGTTCTTTCTGTTAAATTAGCTTCTGCTGTTCCTAAATCGGGTGATGTCCAACCAGGAAACGCATAATGATTTTCCATTGCATCATCTTCAATCATCATTCGATCCATATCGGCAGGACGTATAAAACTTGAGTTTGCAAAAGAACTATCCAAATGCCACTTTCCTTTGTACACCATACGATAACCTGCGTCGGTCATAATTTTACCAAGCGTTGCAATAGATCCGCCCATTGGTAAGGTGCGACTCATGTCTATGGTATCATTCACTTTTAGCACACCATTCACTGTAGGATATGTGCTCGAAAAAATAGTAGATCTACTTGGAGAACAAGCAGTTGAACTACACATATTATTTTTAAACGTAACACCTGTTTTTTTCAAATGTGTTGTCCACGGTAAATACTTTTCCGCCCAACCTTCGGGGAAATGTTGAACAGTTCGTTGTTGGTCTGTAATTAAGATAAGAATGTTTGGTTTTTTTGTTGGTTCCATGATGTTAGTTTTCAAAATTGATCTATATAAATGTAAATCAAAGATGAAAAAAATACAATTTGATATAAGGTAAATTTGAAAAAACACGTATTATTACGTATTGATAATGAGGTAGATATACTTTAAATGTATGAAAATTTACCTTCAAAAAGATAGCTTTCGTATAATTCAATTTTTGATATATCATTTTTTAGCATAAATGCATGAAGATATATTTCGCAAGACAGATTTTGTAACGAAAATGCTGAAAAAACAGAAAATGTTTTTAGTTTTGGATAGATTTTTTAATGAATTCAGAAATCTTTTCAGCTTCAGTAATAACACAGATATGACTTCCGTTTTCAATACTTAAATCGGGTTTACGAACCAATTTATAGGGTAAAGTTTTGTCGTTGGTTCCATGAATCCGAACGATTTTTGTTGAAGTAGGAACGTTGGGTTCGTTCCAAGAAGATAACACTCGAAAAGCCCATTGCAAATAAGAGTTTGTTTGCTTACCAATCATGCTTTTAAATAGCTTTGTTGTTTCTGCATTAAAACCATGACTTTTGCCCCAAAACCGAATCGATTTGACACATATTCCTTTCGTAAAAAAACGATCTAAACGCAACGGTTTTACAATTTTGAATGAAAGCGGTAATTCCTTTCTAGATTTTATACTTGAAACTAAAATGATTTTTTCAATAGGTTGTATACTCGCAATTTCTTGTGATATAATTCCACCTAACGAATGTCCGATCAAAATTGTTTTTTCAGAAGAAGGTTTCGCGGTTGCAAACAAACGTTGTGCATAATCGTGAATGTGTTCGTTTGCGAGCGGTTCAATCCAGTTGAGGTATTCAATTTCAAATTCTGATAGATTCAGATTGTGAAAAATACGATCGTCGTAACCAAGTCCCGGAATTAAAATAATTCTCATAAGCGTTCAAAATAGTGCTTTTCAATCTAAATTTACTGTATATATTGAAAAACACACCAAACGGCTACAAATTCTTCAATTGTGAGTTCGCCATCAAAAGTAAATAATACATCATTTCGAAAGGTTGAACGTTCTTGGTAAACTTTTCCATCACTTATGGTAGCTATAATGTCAAATGATGATATTGAATTGCCACGATAGATTTTATTGTCTTGTATATTGAATAGAATATCGCCTTGAAAGAACGAATTTTTGTTATACACTTTTCCGTTTTTAATGGTTACCACAATATCTTTTATAAACGTAAAATTGCCTTTGTATATTTTTGAATTTTGAATCGTACATACTACATCAGCTCTAAAGTTTGAATCACCTCTGTATACTTTTCCATCTTGAACATTGCACACCAAATCATTGAAAAATGTTGAGTCACCTTTATAAATATTTACTTGTGCTAACATTATATGTGTTGAGCAAAGTAGGAGTGTAGTTACGAGTATTTTTTTCATGTATGGAAGATAAGAAATCTATTTTTGTATTGAAATAGTGTGATATAAAGTCTAACAATTTATGATAAATCCTTTGTCAAATAATGTGAAGCATGTCCTTTTGGTCTGTCATTTAATGTTGCAATATGTGTGTAACCAACTTTTTCATAGAATGGTTTTGCTTGCCAACTTGTGGTTTCAACAAAAACCTTTTCACAGTTGTTTTCTTTGGCAAAGTTTTCGGCAGCGATAATCAATGCTTTGCCAATTCCTTCACCACGACATTTTTCAGATAACCATAACAATTCAACGTGTAACGTATTCCAAAAACAAGTTGCTCGTACACCACCAACTACTTGTTGCTGTTCATTCTTAGCAAATACAAAAAACTTTACTTCTGCTTCATTTGGCTCAAGGTTGGGAACTTTTAACAGGTTGAAGTCAACAATTCCTTTACTAATGGTTTTCGCATCAGCTTCGTTTGGAGTTGTTGTGATTTCAATATTCATGATGGAATCAAATTTTGATTAAAAATAGGATTTTAATTAGATTTCTAAAAACTACTGTGTTGATTTTTCAGGAATAAAAAAACGTTAAAACGCCACTAATTATACATAAAATTCCAGCAACTAACATGATATAACTCCAGAGTATAGTTGGAATATAGAAAAAATGATGATTTATTTCAATTCGTTCTTTTTCACCATTATTTAGTACATAATCATAACTCGTTAGGTATGTCCAGATAAAAGATATAAAAAGCCCAATATAAAGTAAAATCATTCTACGGTTTCAGATAACTTTTCTGTAGGATTCTTTTTCGGGAATATTTTTGAAACAATATAGCCAACAATCATTGCCAACGCAAACGAAGGTGCCAAAACATCTAATTCTACAAAGTAAGCGCCAATTCCTTCCATATTCGATACGACAAATTTGAAAAAAATCACAGAAGCAAACCCAGTAATCATGGAAGCAATTGCTCCTTTTTCGGTGTAGCCTTTCCAGAATAATGATAAAATAATGACAGGACAGAAAGTTGCGGCAATTCCTGACCAACCAAAAATCATAATCCAAAATATCTTTCGATCAGGATATAAATTGTATAATAAAACAGCAATTCCAAGTGCCGCCATTGCCATTCCAATCGTAATCAATCTTGAAAATTTTGTTAAGTCTTCATCTTTTAAATCTGGTCTGAATATTTTCTGATAAAAGTCACGCGTAATCGCACTTGATGCAAGAATTAACAGTGAATCAATAGTTGACATAATTGCCGAAAGTACAATAGCAATAAAGATTGCGACTAGAATTGTTGGTAAGAATTCGTTGGTAATCATACTTAATACATCTTCTCCGCCAGTACCTAATATTGATTCCGGATCTTGTCCAGATTGTGTAAAATAAACACGCGCAAGAATACCAATTGTTACAGCGGCAGCATCCGTTAATAGTGTAAATAGAAGTGCTACCCATTTTCCTTTATCAATTTCGTGTTCACTTTCAATAGACATAAAACGGACATATACTTGCGGTGATCCTAAGAAGCCTAATCCAATCATAGAGAATCCAAGAATGGTAAATAAGTTCATCCAACCATCAGTACTTCTTCCCATTATTTGTGTAAGTGTAGGATCAATGGCGTTTAATCCTTCGGTAATTCCAGCTCCATGATCCATGGAAAACCAGACAACAATTGGTAGTAAAACCAATCCGAAAAACATTAAAATTCCTTGAAACATATCTGACCAAACAGCCGCGACAAATCCACCAATAAAAATGTAAATAAGCACAATAGTAAACCCAACTAACACACCAACTCTGTAGTCAATGCCGAGCATGGATTCAAAGGCGATTCCAGTAACGTCCATTTGTGACGCGACATATATGACGACAAAAACGACCAATACTGAAGCGGAAATAATCCGTAATGTATTTGTGGACGATTTAAAATGACTTTGTAAATAATCGGGTATGGTAATGGCTTTGTATTCGTCAGACCGCTTTTTAAAACGCTTTGCCATGAATTGCCATGAAATAAAAACACCGAGTAATTCACCCGCAACTACCCAATATCCTGAATATCCTGCAATGGCGCCCATTCCCGTTAAACCAATTAAAAGCCATCCAGATTCTCCAGTGGCTCTCGCAGAAAATGCCACAGCCCAAAAGCCCATTTTTTTTCCTCCTACATAATAATCACTCATACTTTTCACTCTCCGCGAGGCAAGTATTCCGATTAAAAATAGAATGGCGACATAAATAGCTAGAACAGTAATTTTAGTAATCATTGGATTTAAATTTTGGATGGTTTTGGTTTGAAATGGAATATACGGAACTTTTATGCTGAATTCATAATGTTGGGAATATAAATTGAAAGATTGAAAATGAAATCATTATTCGAAAGTCATTTATCTACTGTAAAGATATTTTGTTACTTATTATTGATGGTGTATGATTCATCAATCTAATTATTTTTTCAGTACTTCTTTATGAGTTTCTTTGAGTATTACTAATTTCTAAAATCATTTATAATGAAAAAACTAGTCAATCTTCACATACACACACTTCAAATACGCACCTTCTTTAAAACCAATAGGATGATCGATATCATGCAGTGTTTTTTCAAGAATGGTATATTTTGCGTTGTTTCTGTGAAGTGTTTCTTCCACCAAATCGAAGAAGACATCAGAAGTTACTCTTGAGCTGCATGAAGCCAACACTAATGTTCCTTTCTTTTGAACCAGCTTTAGTCCGAGTTGTGTTAGTTTTTTGTAACTCGCCAATGCTTTTTCAACTTCCGTAGCACTTTTGGCAAACGATGGTGGATCAATCACAACAATGTCAAATTTTTTGTTTGATTTCGCAAGTTTTGCCAATTCTTCAAAAGCATCACCAGTAATCGTTTGATGTGTTCCTGAATATTGATTGAGTTTGGCATTGCTTTTCGCAATTTCTAAGGCAGGCGCGCTTATATCCAAACTTGTCACAGTTTTTGCGCCGCCAACCAATGCATGAATGGAGAATCCGCCAGCATAGGAGAATACATCTAAAACTGTTTTGTTCTTAGCAAATTCACCAACTTTTTTTCTGTTGTTTCTATGATCTAAGAAGTAACCTGTTTTATGACCGTGAATCACATTTGCAGAGAAGTTTACGCTATGTTCTTTGAAAACAATTACTTCATTGTTTAGTTCGCCATCTAAAATTTGTCCATCTGTAAAGTTGAACTGATTTTTTTCTTTTTGCACATTTCTGCTTAAGCGTAACACAGTCGTTTTTGCTTTACTCACCTTAATTAATTCTGGTAAAATGTCTTTCAAATGATAAAACCAAAACGAAGCATATAATTTTACAACAAGCACATTATCATACACATCTGCAACCAATGATGGTAAGTTGTCGTTTTCGCCATAAATCAGTCGGTAACTGTTGGTATCCGTTTGTAATAAGGGAATTCTCTTTTGGTAAGCTTCATTTACTTTTTTTGAAAACCATTCAGCATTTATAGTTACAGATTTGTTTGCTTGTAAAATTTTAATGCGAATTGGCGAATTTGGATCATAAAATCCGCACGCCAGAAATTTATTTTTTCGATTGTCAAATATGATGGCTAAATCTCCAGATTTCCCTTCTTTATTTTGCTTTACAATACTATTCTCAAAAACCCATGGATGTCCTTTTTTGACTAAGGTTTCCGCTTGAGGTTTTAGTTTTATGGCAATTTTACTCGTTGCTATTTCTGGTAATTCAATCAAATTTTCTGCTTTGTAATGTGTTTGAGCAAAAGTACGATAAATAGTCTTGAGATGTTAGAAGTTAGTCTTGAGAAATAAGTTGAGAAATCTTGGATACTTTCGCGTCACATGAACTTTTAAACTAAGTGAAGTCGAAATATGATTTAGCAGTTTATATAAAAAAGATTTTATTTCATGAATTTACTTTTCCTTAGTAGCTGTCCAAACCGATAAGAAATTCCTGCTGATTGCATGTGTGGAGCCATGTAAAACACCGCCTTTATAATAAAAAGTCGTGTTGTAGTCGCCAGTACCATCACCAGAAATTAAAGCGCCATAAATGATTCCTAATTGTGTATTGATTTGTGCATTTCTAATTTTAACGCCTTCACGATAAAACTCACCTATAAATGAATCGTTTTTGATTTTGGTAATTTTCATCATGGCAAAGTTTTCGTCAGTTGTGTCTTGTGGACTCATATCAAGTTTCCAGGTACCAACTAATACTTCTGTATCAACTTTTGAAGATTGTGCTTTTGTAATGTTAGGAATTGAAAGTAATAGAATCACTACTAATACATAAATTGTTTTCATTTGTATAGGTTTTATAATTTGAAACAAACCTATGCTTTTGAATGTTTCAAATCGTTTCAAATGGCAAATTGAACCTTATTTCACAGCCAATAGTAGCGTCATTTTAAGAATTGACACGTTATTTTTTGATTTTTAGTTCACTTGGTGAAATACCGAGTTGTTTTTTTATCGCACGATTAAATGAAGATTTTGAATTGAATCCAGCATCCATTGCCAAACTTAATAGGGTATATTTTGAATTTGTAGCATCTTCAAGTAACGATTGAACTTCTTTTACTCGGTATGCATTTACATAATCATTGAATCGTTTGTTGTCAATTTCACTCAAGCTACGCGAAATTAAATACGGTTTAATGTCTAGTTTCTGTGCCAAACTATGTACTGATAATTCTTGGTCTTTGTATATTTTATCTTCTTCCATTGCTTGTCGTAACTTCTCTGAAATTACTTTGAGACGTGACAATTCATCAGCATTTATTATATTTTTTGTGGAGATTTCCGGATCATTTCGACGTGAAAAACCTTCTAAACAGATCCAGTAGGTTAATACAGCAATTCCAATAAAAAACGGATAGTAATAGAATCGTATGAAGTAAAAATAAGATTCGTTATTTGCAGCTTTGTACAGAACTAAATCTGCCAAAAGCACAACCAAAACAATACTGAAGTACACTAAAAATGAACGAATTATTCGTTTGATCCATGTTAGTTTTTTTGCAGTAATTTCAAAATTATCACCAATAGAATTCAATAGTTTATTGGATTTGTATGCGTAGATGATGATTAACGTACTCGCAATAATGTAGATAGTTGGGTTATTCATCCAAACGATATACCCATAATAACCTAGCCACGATAAACTTTCTTTTGTGCCGTCCCAATATAAGTTTTGCAATCTGACAAAAATGCTAAAACTAATTTGAATCACAACTGGTATAAAATGAAGCCAGTCTTTCGGTTTAAATTTTAAACGTGGTTGTATTTGTGCTTTTGTATAAAAGTAAAGAAGCGCGCCATGAATCGAGCTGAGGTCAATCATTACATAATACCAAGAATCATAATACCCAATACCAAACAATCGCATAATTTGAATAATCAAACGATAGGAGAGTAGAAATAAAATCGTTGCTAGTAAGCGATTTGCCAATTTATTGTACGTTGTTGACTTAAATAGAATAAAGCCATATACAATACCTTGTAATGCGCCAACAGCCAATAAGAGTATGATAAGAATCGTACCTATTTCCAAATTTGAATTGTTTTCTATAAAAGTAACCTAAAGATTGTTGTTGTGCAAAGTAGTATTGAGATGTTGATTGTTAGTATTGAGTTGTGCATGTAGTTGATAACTCTTCGTTCATTCTTTGATGTTAGGCAAAATATACTTTTCTAAAATCAATTCAGGTTGTTGAAACTTTCCGTTTCTATAATTTCCAGATGTTATGACTACAACAGTTTGCAATGCAGGAAGTACAAAAATGTATTGTCCGCCAGTACCTCTTGCTTCAATAGATTTTATTGCTTTGCCATTGACTTGATACGTATGATGCCACCAAAAAAAACCGTACCCATTTTTATCATTCGTGTTTTCTAAATTTCGATAGTTTTTAAATGAGTTTACAATCCATTGTTCACTTAAAACCTGTTCGTTTTCCCACTTTCCTTTCTGAAGATATAACTGACCAAATTTCATCATATCTTTTGGTGTTAAATACATTCCACCACCAAAGTAAGGACGTCCAATATTATCAGTTTGAATGATATAATTAGATATTCCCAATTTTTTAAATAAGTTGTTGTCAATAAAAATTTCTAATGATCCTGAAACTATAGAGTCCATTGCAACTCCAAGAAGATATGGATTCGCTGAGCCATAATTAGCAAATTTATTTGGTTCATGAATCATTGATGCATCAACAACTGTCTTTGTCCAATCTTGAGAATTTTGATAACTATCTTCAGATGCTTTAGATTCTTTTGTAGTTCCAAAATCTATTGCGTCCAAACCAGAACTCATTGTCAATAAACTAATGAAGTCTATTTTATGTTTTAAATCGTCTTTGCTGACTTGATATTTTTCTGGTAAAAATTCAAAAATAGATTGGTCTAAATTTTTAAATAATGACTTGTCTTTTGCAATACCTACAATTGCAGACGAAATACTTTTTGAAACTGAACGCGTATCGTGAGGAATCTTACTATTATAACCATCAAAATAATTTTCATAAATGGTTTTGCCTTTTTTAGAAATTAAAATTGCATGCGTGTTTGGTAACGAATCTATTGAAATTAAGTATTCCAGTTCATCTAGCTTGCTATTTTGATGATTTTTGTATTGTTTATCTGTTTTAAAATTTCCTATTTGCCAATCAGCTTGAGATTTATTTAACGCTATTTGCGTAATTAAATAACGATCTAAGTAAATTGATAATTGTATTTTTTGATCACCTAATTTCCCTTTGAATTTTAATCCAGTTTTAATATCTGAAAAGTAAATAATATCATTTTCTTTCTGAAAATTTGCGCACCAAGTTCCCGTAAAACGGTTATCGCCTAGAACTGGATATGCCTGATAGTTATTACCAGCACCATTTTCTAAACTCAAATAAAAATTTTGTGACTTTAGTTTGTCTACCATCAAAATATTCCAAACTCCAGTAAATGAATCCGTTTTTGTTTTGGTTAATTTTATGTGATATAATAGTATACCAGATTTTATAAAACCATTGATTTCATTGTTATTTTCAGATACGATACCTTCGAAAGATAGATTTTCTCCAAGGTCAATACGAATCATTTTGTTCTCAATTTTCTTAAATGATTGCTCAATAATAACCTGATCATTTGAAATAATGAAAATTGGATTTTCTGATTGAAACTTAGCTATTTCGATAGAAAAATTGAATGTTTTTGTGTTTTCAATTTTTCCTTCCCAACCACTTGTATACGCTTTCATATCTTGGGCAGATATACTAAATGAAATACTAAATAAAAGATAGACTATGATATTTTGAAATTTCATTTTTGCTTGATTCAGTTAGAAATAGTTTGTAGCCGACATTTTGTATATGATTATGTATCTAATTTACTAAATATAAACCAATATATAGATTTAATCATTTTTAGTAAAATAACCTTTATTTGATATAGCGTCATCACTTACGTAAATACTTGCATCTTTAAACCAAACTTCTGCGTAATTTCCAGTTTCATATTGCTTTTGAATATTTCCGCCAAAAGTTTCAGCTCCAGAACACCAGTTTTTGTTTATTTCAGGAGATTTTCCATTTGTTTGGTTGTAAGAACCTAACTTAAAAAAAAGACCTTCATCAGCATATGCATTTTCTCGTTCAACGCCATCTTGACCAATTGGTACAAATAAATCTTGCGTTTGCTGAGGTATATCGGCTGTTGTAGTATATGCTGATTTGATTAAGTTTTTTGTAAATGTTTTCGTTTCGTGTCCGTCACTTGTAAATGTAAGAGACATTATTCCGTCCTTGATTTCAATTTCATAACTAAATTCTTCACCTAATTCAATACCATCTGTAGGTTCAGCTGGATAGCTGTTTTCTTCAGTACCCACAACAGAAAAATCATGACCCCAAACAGCTGTTGAATAATCCCAGCGTCCAGAATTGTCATCACCAGCAGTGTTGATTTCGTAATGCCAAAATACAGAACCGTTGGTTTGACCAGGAAATTTTTTGTAAAATATTTTAAGCGGTTCATTTTCATGTCCGTCTGCACTATGAATTTGCCCAACGACTACTGAGTAAGAAGCGGCAACTCGTGCATCACCTGTAGCGGATACATTCATCACTTTAAGTGTAGCTGTCAATTTCGCATCTGTCATTGGAGACCATTTTTTTGTTTGTGCTAATTCGGTTCTTGTGTTATTTGAAGTTCCGTGTGTATCTCCTGAATTTGGTGCTTTGTATACAACCCAACTTTCTTTTTCATCATTTTCTGTATAGAAGAAATCTTTGTGTTCAAAATTTATGGCATGTCCTACATTTGAACCATCTCCTAAGATCAAATTCCAATGATTAAAAAATGGAATGACATCACTTGCATATACCGTTTTTTGAGCTTCTTTTGCAGGTTTTTTTGTAGCATTTTTACAACTGTTTAGGAAAAAGCTGAAGGTGAAAACAGCGGATACTACTAAGATTATTTTTTTAGTCATTTTTTTGATTTGTTTACGAAATTGGTTACCTAATTTTCTTTGATGTATTACATATTATAAACGCCGCCATTAATATCTAGCGTAGCTCCAGTAATAAAACCATCATATTCAGACGCTAAATATAGAACAGCTCTTGCTACGTCTGCGGCGTTACCTGCGCGTTGAATTGGAATGCCAGCTGTTGTTTTAGCAGCTGATTCTTTTGTTGTATGTGTGTTGTGAAATGAAGTACCAAGTATAAGTCCTGGCGCAACCGCATTTACTCGAATACCTTCAGGGCCTAACTCAGTAGCTAATGCGCGCGTTAGTGTTAAAATAGCGCCTTTACTGGTAGCATAAGCAACAGATCCAGGATGACCACCTTTTCGTCCTGCAAGTGAAGCTAGGTTGACAATACTACTGTTGTTGTTTTTTGCCAAATAAGGAGCCGCCGCTCGTGTAACAAACATCATTGAGGTGAGATTGATATTCATTACTTTGTGCCAAAACTCAGTTTCCATGTTGTCTAACATTTTGCGTGCCACGAGCGAACCTGCATTATTAATTAGGATGTCCAAACCGCCAAATGCTTCTATTGTTTTTTCAATCATTGCATTCGCGTCCGCTTCGTTTGTTAAATCGCCACGAATTATAACAGATTTTTGTCCTTTACTAGTTGCATAATCCATTAATGTTTCTGCTGTGGTTGCACTTGAAAAATAATGGATAGCAACATTTGCTCCGCTATCAATAAAGTGTTTTGTAATGGATTCTCCTATACCTTGCGCTCCTGCGGTGATGAGTACATTTTTGTTCGTTAGTTTAGTTGTGTTCATAGTATTTTAGTTGATAATCGTACTGAAATTATGTTGTTTTTGTTTTTTTATTGATTTACTATTCGATGTATTTTGATAGTTTATAAAAGTGATCTTCCATCATTTTATTTGCCAATTCTACATCTTGAGCTTCTATAGCTATATAAATGTCTTCATGTTTTCGTATCTCAGAAATTGCTTTGTCTCCTTCACACACAGTGTCTTTGTCGTAAGTTGCTAGAATTGGTGGCGTAATTAATAGCATTAAGGTTAACAGCGTACTGTTTTTACTTGCTTTGGCAATTGCTAAATGAAATAATAGATCTTCTTCCAAATAATCTTCACCATACATCATTTTTTCTTTGAAAGCATTCAACGCTTCTTTTATATTTTTTAAATCGTCAGTTGTTCTTCTTTTAGCCGCTAAGCAAACCGTCTTCAATTCTAAGGTGATTCGTGTTTCAACTAATTCTTTAAATGATGGCGTGTCTAGTGAAATAATTTCATTGATCATTCCGTTAAAACCAATCAATCCGATATCTAAAACTGTCCCACTTTGCGCCATTGATTTTACGACACCATAAAATTCTAATTTTCGAATGGCTTCTCGTATTTGATTTCTGTTTACTCCAAATTTTTCAGACATCAACCTTTCTGAAGGCAACTTTTCTCCTTCTTCTAAGTTTCTACTGTTTACCAAATCACGAATCTTTGAGATTACATCATTTTGTAATGATTTTTTATCGTCTTTATCTATTAAACTTATTTTCACTTGAATCAATTGTTTTTAGAAAATGTGTTTCAATTTTATTTGTTTAAAAATATTCTGTTAAGGCAATAATTCCGTTTACAGAAATTACCAACGAAAAGAACAATGCGGCAAAAAGTCCAACATTTACCCAAATACCTGTTGTATAATCTTTCATTACTTTTTTATTATTCACTATTAAAATAATTCCCAGTATTACTGCTGGTAAAACAAAGACATTAAATACTTGTGATAGAATTTGAATTTCAATAGGATTCGCACCAAAAGCAGGGCCAATTAAAGCAACTAAACACGCTACAAAAGTTACAATCCTAAATTGCTTTGAACTCGTGTCTAACTCACCCGATTGATAGTCTGCCAATAATAAAGGCGCAATTAACAAGCAAGGAAAAATAGAAGACAATCCAGCACTTAATGCGCCAAAAAAGAAAATAGTGACTGCCCATTTTCCTGCAACTGGTTCTAGTGTGTTTGCCATGTCTAATACATGTGTTACTTCTTTTCCATCATAAAATAACGCGCCAGCGGCAACCGCCATAATTGTTGCACTAATGACAAATATTAAAATTGCGGCAGTAATGGAATCTCTTTTTTGTTGATTTAAATTTTTAACTGTCCAACCTTTTCCTTTTACAAATAATGGTCGCGATAAAAATGTTGCCGCTGCCATCGTAGTACCCACAAATGCGGCAACTAGCATTTTACCACCTGGAACATTCGGAATTGTTGGAATCAAGCCTTTTACAACATCTACTGGAAGTGGTTGTACAAAACACAAGGATATAATAAATGACAATCCCATGAGCGTAACAAATATGACGAGTATTTTCTCAAAAAAAGTATACTTGCCAACCAACATTAGTAAGTAAAAAATTGTAATGATTGCAACTGCAATGGCTAATACAATTTCATATTTGAATTCGCTTA
The DNA here is from genome assembly GCF_965283645.1 of Kordia sp. GTDB lineage: Bacteria > Bacteroidota > Bacteroidia > Flavobacteriales > Flavobacteriaceae > Kordia. Next base: position 5,181,461 of record NZ_CBDIPG010000001.1, read on the forward strand.
AACCATCAAAATTGACAGCTAAAATTTCATAAATGATATTAGATGAAATCCCTAAAATTCCCATTAAAGAATTCCATTGTCCAAATGTGATTCCAATAATGATTAATATGGCTAAAGCTTTTCCGTATTTTAAGTGTTTTTTAAAACCATATAGCGCCGTTTCGCCTGTTACTAAACCATAATTTCCGTATACAAACATAAGAACTCCAGAAAACAGACAGCTTAATAGTAAAACCCAAAGTAGTTGCATATTAAATTTACTTCCGGCAACAATCATAGACGTTACACTACCTGTACCAATTGTATAACCAATAGCAAAAAATGCTGGACCAAAGCCAAGTATGATTGAAATAATTTTCTTTAAAAAAGATTTTTTATGCTGAGAAGCTTCCATGTTTTCGTTTTTAGTTTGTAATTATTTCCAGTGTGTATGATGGTATTTTCCTGAAGCATCATCTTTCCTTTGATACGTATGCGCTCCAAAATAATCGCGTTGTGCCTGAATTATATTTGCTGATGAATTTGTCTTCGAAAAGCTATTTAAAAAGTTAATCGATTCACTTAATGTTGATATTGACAATTCGTTTAATATACCTTCTGAAACCACTTTTTTTATGAACGGTTTTAGTGCTTTTAATTCGTTTATAAATTGCTCATGTTGTAATAGATTATCTGTTGTTTTAAATACAGAAACTAACGAAACCATCAATTCTGATCGGATAATGCATCCATTGGTCCAAATTCTGGCGAGTTCGCTTAAATTTAAGTTCCATTTGTATCTAATTGAAGCTTCTTTTATCAATTTAAAACCTTGATAGTGATTTATGATTCTTGCAAATTGATATGCTTTTAAAACATCGTTTTCAGTAATTTTTAAATCTTGTACTTCGGATATTTTGAAATGTTCACTTGCTGTTATTCTTTCATCTTTAAAGAAAGAGGTGTATCGAGCAAATAGGGCAGAAGCTATTAATGTACTTGGTATGCCTAATTCGGCTGTAGCAATTGTTGTCCAATTTCCAGTTCCTTTGTTGCCAGCTTTGTCTAGTATGTTGTGAATTAACCAGTCATTTTCTTCTTTTTTCCTTAAAATATCAATGGTTATTTCGAGTAGATAACTATTTGCTGAGGTTTTCCAAGATTCTAAAATAGTTGCGATTTGATCAGGATTATTTCCTAGTTTATTCAGTAAAACATAGACTTCAGCAAGTAATTGCATTTCTACATATTCAATTCCGTTATGAACCATTTTTACAAAATGACCACTTCCTTCAGCACCGATATATGTACAACATGGAAGTCCATTTTTATCTGTAGCTGCGATTGCTTCTAAATAAGGCTTTACGTTTTCATACGCTACTACATCTCCACTTGGCATGATTGACGGACCTTTTAAAGCGCCTTCTTCACCACCAGAAACTCCAGTTCCGATGAAATGAATCTTCTTAGATTGTAAGTACTCAAAACGTTCTTTGGTTTTGTTGTAATTGGAATTTCCACCATCAATTAAAATATCACCTTCTGATAAAAATGGAAGCAGATTTTCGATGACGATATCAATTGTTTTTCCAGCATTTACCATTACCATTATTTTCCTAGGAACTTTCAAAGAAGCTACAAAAGATGCGATATTATCAAAAGCTACTGCAGTCGATAATTCACCATATTGATTTTTGAAATTTTTAGCAACATTCTCTTCAATACCATCAACATGTCTGTTAAACAACGACACTTTAAAATCGTTATTTGCAAAATTTCGACTTAAACTTTTCCCCATGATGCCTAATCCAAAAACTCCAATTTCAGATTTGTTTGTGAGCTTACTTTTTATGACTTGTACACTATTTTCTGTTGACAAACTGATATCTATTTTGATTGCTTGTTTAGGTTCTTCTAAAATATCAAACTGCGATTTTAAGAGTTCAGAACTCATAAAATGTCCTTTTCTAGTATCTAATCTTTCTTTAATTAGATTGAACGATCCTTGAAGAAAAACCCATTTCAAATTAGTTTCAATTCCTTTGTTTAAAATGGTTCGGTACGATTGTTTTAATGCAGAACACACAATAACACAACTCGCTTTTTTCTTTACCTGATGCAGTGCTAAATCATTTAAAACTTGAAGCCAATTGAACCTGTCATCGTCGGTTAAAGCTATTCCACTAGCCATTTTTTTAATGTTATGTTCAGAGTGAAAATCATCTCCATCAAAAAAAGGAATTTGTAAATCTTTAGCCAATAGTTTTCCTATGGTAGTTTTACCTACACCTGAGACACCAATGATAAAAATGATTGTTGTTTTCATGTTGTTTTTTTTGGGTAACCAAATTGGTTTACCAGTTTGGTTACCCAAATATATGTTATATTTTTCGATTAGCAATATCTTTTTTTTAATAAAAAAAATACTATTTGTAAATTTTGAAAGTAGGAACAAGTAGCATTAGTTGTCTTATGTGTAGGAAGATATTATTGAGACTTCATATAATTCAAAGGTTGAATAGAAGTAACATATTGTTAAATTTTTTTATTGTAACTTTTTTGCTGATTGCATTTTTCCTAAAAAACCAACGTCGAATGAAACGATTACTACTTCTATTATTATATGTGTTTTTAAGTGTTACGAACGCACAAAGTAATGTGTCAAATGATTCCTCATACGATGAATTGGTCAACTTATATGCTAATTCTTTATTTAAAGATGATTCAAAGGCGTTAGATTTTGCTTTTCAGGCAAAAGGAGTTGCCTTAGTTAACGGGAATGACGAACAGTTAGCAAAAGCATTTTATTACATTTCAAAATGTCAATATCGATTAAATGAAAATAAGAAAGCTCTTAAGAATATTGAATTAGCTATTTCAAAGAAGGAAGCCTTAAATGATCTAAAATTTTTGCATAAATGCCTTTGTTTAAAAGGAGATATTCTTTCTGTATTAGGAGAAGATTCTAAAGCATTGGTAGTTTTTTTAGAAGCTCGGAAATATGGAAAACTTCTTGGAGATCCAATTTATGAAATTGCGCCGCTTTCTAATATTGCCTACATAAAAAAAATACATAAGGATTTTCAGGAAGCGATTCGTTTGTATAAAGATATCTTAAAATATATAAATACTGTAGAAGACACGAATGATACGGCTTATTATAAACTTCTCGCATTTATGAATATTGCTGATATATATCTTTGGTTAGAAAACCCAGATGAAGCGGAGTTTTATAATGAAGCAGGTTTGAAAAAGTGTTCAAAAGAGAAAGATACTTGGGCATATTATCCTTTGTTAATGAATAGTGCCATTATTTTTTATCAAAAAGGACAATATGAAAAGAGTATTTCAATCGCGAATCAAGTTCGTGATTTCGCTAAACCCGATATAGAAGGTTTGTACCTTACTTCGTTGTTATATCTTGGAAAAAGTTCATATAAATTACATGCTTATGAAAAGGCGATACATTATTTAGAAAAGGCATATGCAAAAGTAAGCACTTCGGATAATGTAGGTGTTAATGAAAAAGAACTACATGAGTTTCTAGCATTGGCATATCACGAAAGTGGAAACTCTGAAAAAACAGTATTTCATTTTCAAAAATATACCGCATTAGAAAAAAAGCAAAGTACTGAGGATTTAAAACTCAACAATGAAACACATGAACTTATGGATGTGTTACCGCTTAAAACAGAAATAAATAAACTCGGAGAGGAATTAACAACGGAAACAAAGACCAAGAAAAACTTATTTATTATAGCAATACTATTGCTTTTTCTTTTTATCGGAAGTGTACTTTATTATATACTACATAAAAAAACTACCAAGAAGAAAATTAAAGAACTCCTTAAAAAAGTAGCTGCATTAGAAAATGGGCAAGAGGAAAAAGTAGTTGTAAAAAAGGATAAAATATTTGATGAGAAAGCGAGAATTATTTTGAATAAAATTGCTGAGTTTGAAAAAAAAGAACAGTATTTAGACATCGATTGTAGTTTGGGTTTTATGGCAGAAAAATTAGAAACCAATACTACATATTTGTCCAAAGTAATTAATACCTATAAAGAAAAATCGTTTACAGCTTATATGACTGAATTGCGAATTAATACTGCTTTACTTCGATTAAAGAATGACAAAACATTACAATCTTACACCATTCAAGGTATAGCAGAAGAGTTCGGTTTTAAACGACAAGAAACATTTTCGAGAGCTTTTAAAGCGCATACAGGAATATATCCTTCACAATATTTGAAAAATTTATGATAAAAAAAGGTGATTTATTGACGATTTATAAATCGTCAATGATTTAATTTTTGTTTTAGTTTAATATGTTCTTGCTTCACATCTTATTATAAATAACAACACAAAGTATTATGAAAAAAAAGAACATGAAAAGTCTAATGTTACATAAACATACTGTTTCAAATTTAGCAATACTTCATAGAAAAACTGGTGGAGTGACAGTACTAAATACTGACGGTCAAACAGCGATAACTCCTTATGGTGAAACCGTGAATAATACAGATTGTGAGCACATAACTACAAATACATTAATGATATCCGATTGTATAGGAACACTGTGTGCGGAACAATGCCATACCAATGCTGGAACAACAAGAGCACAACCGCCATCAGAACACCAAGGATGCAATATAAATTCAAACGGGAATTCAGCTCACATGCATCAAGGGTAATGATGTTTATAATAAAGTTATTGGCAATTTATGTTCCGTCAATAGCTTTGTTTTATGTTTTAAGATATAATGGCTTGCTTTATCACATGAATCTTTAAAACATAATTATAATGAAAAAAAGAAATTTTAAAAGTTTAGAGTTAAAAAAATCTAGCATCTCTAAACTAAACGGTGGAGGCATTGTCAATCCAGGAGTTGATGTACATTTCAACACTACAAACGATACGGTTACTATTATTCCTTATCATACGCAAGGAGCAGAGCGAGGATGTATTTGGTATAGTGAATTGTATACCGCTTGTGAATGTCATTCTTTAGCTGGTCTATCAAATTGTGCGGATTGCCCTGTTGATTATAATCACGATACAGATGCTCATGGAGCAATGTAATGATGTGAAAGAGCGAGCTTCGGTTCGCTTTTTTCATTTTTTGATAGAAATTTGACCATACGAGTTGGAAACTCTTCCTAACTTAGAACTATTTAGTTTGTGTGTATGACTTTATTCTTTTTCTAATTCTATTAATTTATATTTTGAGTAGGAATCAACGTATAATGAAACTGATTTTTTATAATTTTCAATAGCTTTTTCTTTATTTCCAATCGCTATATAAAAATCTCCCATTGAATCATAAACACTGAAATTTTCAGGATAATTTTTTACATTCAATTTAAAAACTTGTGCTGCTTTTTCAAACTGTTCATATTCTAATAGAGTGTAGCCAAGTTCATTAATGTATCGTTGATCTGGTTTCATTTCTATTCCAAACCCTTTTGATAATCTTTTGTAGTAATTCTGAATTTTGCCTAAAATATCAATTTCAGGATTAGAATACGCTTCATTGGTAAGCTTAAATTTATAAAAATCAAAAATATAGCGCAAGGCATCGTATGTTGCAATGAAAGGAATAGAACCATGATCATCATCTGCGTAATACTTCCCTTTAAAGGATAGATACTTTTGCGTGTCTTTTCTTAAATACGAATTAAGTTCTAAAATAGCACGAATATGTTTTGTAGAAGCTGTTGTGTCTTTTTGTACGCTTACGGTATCCATATCTTTGCGCATTGTATTTGCAATACCTAAAAACAGCGTTTTGTTGGCATACTTTTTATCTAATGTTGTGTTCTTAATTTGGTGTAGCAATTTTTTTTTATTCCAATGCATAGAAGGATCAATTGCTACATAGGCATTGAATAAATTAGGTGTATGTATCAATGTATTCATCACAGTAAGTCCTCCTAGTGAATGTCCAATAAATACGCGATATGGTTTTGTTGGGTATGTAGCATTTATGTGCGGAATGAGTTCTTTTTCTACAAATGAAATAAAATTAGCGCCACCACCTGAACCGGGAAGTTCGCCTTTGGTTGGTGTTAAATCTCTGGTTCTTTTCGTATTAGAAATTCCAACAATCATCATTTCAGGTAAAATAACATTTCGATGTATAGGACTCAATTGCCGCATTATAGCAACGACTGAATGAAAATGAGCATCTCCATCTAAAAGATAAATTACAGGATATGTTTTTTCAGGAGTATCTTTAGGAACATATATCAAGACTTTTCGTTCTTCATTTAATATCTCGGAATCTATATAGTCAATTTTTGCAATAATATCATTACTACTTTGTCCGTTCGCATTGTAAAGACAGAAACATAAAAAGTAGCTTACGATTATTTTTTTCATTTATTGTATTTTAATGAAAGATTTCATGAAAATACGAAAACCTTTCGATTTCACTCAAAGTTATGCAATTATGTAAAATCATCATTTTCTAATGCTATGTCTGAATAAGTCTTAGTAAAAACCACTTGAAAGCCTCTCGAAGTAATACAACATGGTTTCTAACGTGCTTTATTCGATTTCGCAGACCTACGACAAACTTTCAGAGAGCTACGAATTGTTCTTACAGATTTCAAATTGCAGTAAATAATTGATTGTAGACAACATAAAAATGACAAAGTTTAGTACAACGTGAATACTATTTCATTTTTTGTTCTTCATAATTAAAGCTTTATACCTAAGTTTCTCCACCTCAAGGACTTTTCTTGAGTTTCAGCGATCAGTTTCTACACTTTTGTTATGTAATCAAAAATAAATATTCCGATTGAGTAGCTACATGAGTTTGTTTTTGGTTTGATAGGCGGAATCCGAAAAACCTTTTTTAAATAGAGTAGGAGATTTTAAATATAGAAATTATGTCAACCAAAGCAACAAAATTCACAATGACAGTAAACCCATTAACAGATGTACTTGATATAACAAAAGGAAAGTTAATGACAGATTTAATACCATACGATGCAGTTTCGGGTCAGGAATATGCAGTTAGTTTAACATCTAAAGCTAAGTATCATAAAAATGAACTACCTGTAAACAAAGTTGTGATTTATAATACAACGAATACGAATCCTAAAGGATGGTTTTATGTTGTTGAAGAAGGACAGTCGACAGTAATCACTATCGGTAAAGAAGGTACAGAGAACACTAAAGTGTATGCATTCTTTATTGATATTACTGCACAAGATAATACAGGATCAGCAACCTTGACTTTTACTCCAGTTTGTGAGTAGATACAGTAGGTAGACTTTACTTAATTAAAGTTTTTGATTTGAAAAGGCGCAATCTGAAAAGCCTATATTAAATAGAGTAGGAAATAAATATTATTAATATGCAATCACCTAAAGATTCACACGATCAAACTGGAGAATGGTTTACTTGTTCTGTAAATTCCATTGGTCCAATTGAAAATAACGGAGTTTATGTAATGCTAACTGATGACGGAGGTAAGTTCAATAAGACTTGGTTTTATACTTCTCCAAATATTAGCGCTCTCGTAAATGAAACAGGACTATCTGCCATTCAAAATGGAAAAAAAGTTTATGTAGAGTTGACTGGTTCATCTCCAGCAAGTAGCGTTTTGAGATTTCATTTATTAGCATAAAAAGAAAACTATATTCTTTTAATAAATATGTAATCAGCAAACAAAAAAGCCATCTTCTTCAAGATGGCTTTTTAACAAACAACTAAATTCTAAAACCTATCAAGTGTTTAGAATTACTTTTAAATATTTTTATTTCTTAGAAACAATATTCGTTTTCTGCAGTCATTTTTTCTGCAATTTGGTTGCGTAATGCAACTACATTTGGCATGTTTGCATATTTTGTGAAACGCTTTAATCCCATTAACATCATGCGTTGCTCGTCACCTTCAGCAAAGGAAACAATTCCTTCTTTTGCTTTTGTTGAGATTTTTTCAACGGCATTGAACAAGTTTAGTTTTGTCATTGCAATTTGAATTTCTTGAGAATCTTCTCCAAAACGTTTTGCATTCTTTTCTGTACGTAACATAGACGATTCTATCATGTAGATTTCAATTAAGATATCTGCCGCTGCCATTAATAATTGTTGGTGCTCTTCTAGTTGAGGTCCAAATTTTTGAACTGCTGATCCAGCAACCATTAAGAATACTTTTTTCAGTTTCCCTAGTAATTCTTTTTCTTCAGCGAATAATTCAGAGTAATCTGGAATGTCAAAAGAAGGAATTCCCATCAATTCGTCAGCTACTTTCATTGCTGGCTCTAATAGGTTTACATGCCCTTTCATTGCCTTTTTTACTAACATTCCAACAGCTAACATTCTGTTGATTTCGTTGGTTCCTTCATAAATACGCGAAATACGTGCGTCTCTCCAAGCAGCTTCCATTGGCGTATCCGCTGAGAATCCCATTCCACCAAAAATTTGAATTCCTTCGTCTGTACAGTTTTGTACATCTTCTGAAACTTTCACTTTTAAGATTGAACACTCAATTGCATATTCTTCAACACCTTTTAATTCTGCATCTTGATGTGTATTTCCTTCTGCTTCACGAATTGCAATTCGATCTTCAATATTTTTTGCAGCTCTGTACGATCCAGATTCTCCAACGTAACACGCTGTTGCCATTTCTGCTAATTTAGCTTTGATAGCACCAAACTTTGCAATTGGAGTTTTAAACTGAACACGCTCGTTTGCATATTTTGTAGCTTCTGTAATCACACGACGTTGTGCATCTAAACAAGCCGCAGCTAATTTAATACGCCCAACATTTAAAGCGTTCATTGCAATTTTGAAACCATTTCCTCTTTCAGAAAGCATGTTTTCTACAGGAACTTTTGTTTCACTAAAGAATACTTGACGTGTAGATGAAGAGTGAATTCCTAGTTTGTGTTCTTCTTCTCCTAACGTAATTCCATTTGGATTTTCTCTGTCAAATTCAACAATAAATCCTGTGATGTTTTTGTCATCTTCAATACGAGCAAAAACGATGAATACTTCTGCAAAACCTGCATTCGAGATCCACATTTTTTGTCCAGAAATTAAATAGTATTTTCCATCTTCAGACAAAACAGCTTTTGTTTTACCAGAATTTGCATCTGATCCAGCACCAGGTTCTGTTAAACAGTAGGCACCAAATCTTTGTCCAGTTGCTAACGCAGGAACATATTTTTTCTTTTGCTCTTCTGTTCCGTATAATGTAATTGGCATTGTTCCAATTCCTGTATGTGCTCCAAAAGCTGTAGCGATAGAACCTGTTGCTCCCGAAATGTAATCACAGGTAAGCATCGTAGAAACAAATCCCATTCCCATTCCGTCATATGCTTCAGGAACTGCAATTCCTAAGAATCCAAGTTCACCAGCTTTACGCATAATTTCTTCGGTTAAGGCATAATCTTTCTTTTCAAATTGCTCTTTCTTTGGCCATACTTCACGATCGATAAATTCCTTTACCGATTCTTTCATCATTTGTTGCTCCTCAGAAAAATCTTCAGGAGTAAATACGTCTTCACATTTTGTTTCTTTTACTAGGAATTGTCCTCCGCGTAAAATATCTGTTTTTATTTCTGTGCTCATTGTTAATATAGATTTTAGTTTCTAGTAGTGAGTATTGAGATACTATACTAGATGTTTTTAGTTTGTTATAATGGTGAATAGTAATAAACTCACTACTCAATACTGATATCTCAATTCTAATTCAAGAATTCAAAAACTCCAGCAGCACCTTGTCCAGTTCCTACACACATGGTAACCATTCCGTATTTCCCTTTCATGTCGCGCTTGCGCATTTCGTCAAATAGTTGAACTGATAGTTTTGCTCCTGTACAACCTAATGGATGTCCTAAAGCGATTGCGCCACCATTTACGTTTACGATGTCTTGATTTAAATCTAATTCACGCATTACGGCTAATGATTGAGAAGCAAAGGCTTCATTCAATTCGATTAATTCAATATCGTTTTGTTGCAATCCTGCTTGTTTTAATACTTTTGGAATTGCAGCAACAGGTCCAATTCCCATGATGCGTGGTTCAACACCTGCCGCCGCATAGTTTACTAAACGTGCAATTGGCTCAAGGTTTAATTCTTTTACCATTTCTTCACTCATGATTAATACAAACGCGGCTCCATCACTCATTTGAGATGAATTCCCAGCCGTTACACTTCCGCCTTGAGCGAAAACCGCACGCAACTTATTTAATACCGCTGTGCTTGTTCCTTTACGTGGTCCTTCATCTTTGGTTACGGTGTAACTTTTTGTCGCTTTTTTACCGTTTTCATCAATATAGGTTTGATCTACAGTAATTGGTACGATTTGATCTTGAAAACGATCTTCTGCTTGCGCACGTAAAGCCTTCATGTGCGAATTGTATGCGAACTCATCTTGGTCTGCACGAGATACGTTGAATTGGTTGGCAACAGCTTCTGCTGTATTTCCCATTCCCCAGTAATAATCTTCATGACCAGCTTTTACGATGTCGTAGTTCAATTCTGTTTTAAATCCTGTCATCGGAACAGAACTCATGCTTTCCGCGCCACCAGCAATGATACAATCGGCCATTCCTGCTTGAATTTTTGCCGCCGCCATTCCAATTGTTTCTAATCCTGATGAACAGAAACGGTTTACGGTAACTCCGGGAACATCAACAATATCTAATCCCATTAATGAGATTAAACGTGCCATGTTGAGTCCTTGTGAACCTTCTGGCATTGCGTTTCCAACAATAACGTCATCAATACGTTTCTTGTCAAAATCTGGAAGTTCATTCATCATGTATTGAATGGTTTCTGCGGCCAATTCGTCTGTTCTTTTAAATCTGAACACACCTTTTGGAGCTTTTCCAACGGCTGTTCTATATGCTTTTACTATGTATGCTGTTTTCATTTTCAATGAATAGTATTGAGTATTGAGTTTTTAGTATTGAGTTTTATAACCTTTGCTGAAAAACATAGTTCATTTTTTGAATTTCAATACACTGCTCAATTATTGGTTGTACTTTTTCTTTGTGTATGAGATTTAACTCTATTAATAATAACAATTGCGTTTGGAATTCATAATTAGAACCGTTTGCAATACTTAAAAAATGCTTAAATTCTTTGTTAGAATTTCTTCCTGCACCTTCTGCAATGTTAGAAGGAATAGAAACAGCACTTCTTTTTATTTGAGACGTTAGCCCAAATTTTTCATCTTTTGGTAAACTTGCAACGAGTAGATATACAGCCTTTGTCAATTCAATTGACTTTGTCCATATTTTTAAATTATCTACTTTATGCATTTTTTTAGTATTGAGATCTTAGTAGTAAGTATTGAGCTATTAGTATTGAGAGTGTTTCTTGGAACTTGTCTCAATACTAATATCTCAAATCTAATTTCTTAAGGGCTTGCCCGTTTTCAACATGTGTTGAATACGTTCTAACGTTTTACGCTCCGTACATAAACTTAAGAATGCTTCGCGCTCCAAGTCTAGTAAGTAATCTTCAGTTACCAATGTTGGTTCAGATAAATCCCCACCAGCCATTACATAGGCAAGTTTGTTGGCGATTTTATGATCGTGTTCACTGATATATTTACTCGCTTCCATTGCGTCTGTTCCAACTAAGAACATACCCAAGGCTTGTTTTCCAAGCACTTTTACATCTTTTCTACGCATTGGTTGTGTGTATCCAGATGCTGCCATTAATTTCGCATGTGCTTTTGCTGTTGCGATTTGACGATCTTTGTTTACAACAACAACATCTTTTCCTTTTTGTAAAACACCCATATCAAACGCTTCATACGCAGAAGTTGCTACTTTTGCCATACCAATCGTTAAAAAGTGTTCTTGTAATACGTTTAATTCTACATCACCTTTTTTGAAGAGATCAGAAGCACGTAACGCCATTTCTTTTGATCCTCCACCGCCAGGAATTACACCGACGCCAAATTCAACTAAACCAATGTATGTTTCTGCCGCTGCAACTACTTTATCAGCATGCATAGAAAGTTCGCATCCACCACCAAGTGTCATTCCGTGAGGAGCAACTACTACAGGAATAGAAGAGTAACGCGCGCGCATCATAGTGTTTTGGAACATTTTGATAGCTAGGTTCAATTCGTCATATTCTTGCTCAACTGCCATCATAAAAATCATTCCGATGTTTGCTCCAACAGAGAAGTTTGCCGCTTGATTTCCAATGACTAAACCTTGGAAGTCTTTTTCGGCTAAATCAATTGCTTTGTTAATTCCTGCTAAAACGCCACCACCAATGGTGTTCATTTTCGATTGGAATTCTAAGTTGATGATTCCGTCGCCTAAGTCTTCAATTACAGCTTCACTATTTTTCCATACTTCTTTTGATTTGCGAATGTTATCTAAGATGATAAATGCATCTTGACCTGGTTTTTTCGTTTGCGCTTTCGCTGGAATGTCATAATAATAGGTTGCTCCATCTTTTACAGTGTAGAATTTCGTTTCTCCTGCAGTAATCATTTCAGTTACCCAAGCCGCAGGTGCTAAACCTTCCGCTTTCATCAGTTCAATTCCTTTTTCTATACCAACAGCATCCCAAATTTCAAACGGACCATTTTCCCATCCGAAACCAGCTTTCATTGCATCATCAATTCGGTATAATTCATCAGAAATTTCAGGAATTCTATTTTGAACGTATGCAAACATTGCTGCAAAGTTTTTACGGTAGAATTCGCCTGCTTTATCTTTTCCGCCAATTAGTACTTTGAATCTGTCAATTGGTTTGTCTATTGTTTTTGTTAATTCGAGTGTAGCAAATTTGGCTCTTTTCTTTTCACGATATTCTAGCGTATCTAAGTCTAACGATAGAATTTCTTTTTTTCCTTCAGCATTTACATGTTTCTTGTAGAAACCTTGTCCTGTTTTGCTACCTAACCATTTGTTTTCCATCATTTTTTCGATGAAATCTGGTAGTTTGAATAAGTCGTGTGCTTCGTCATCTGGACAGTTTTTGTAGATTCCGTTTGCAACATGTACCAATGTATCTAATCCGACAACATCAACTGTTCTGAATGTAGCCGATTTTGGACGACCGATTACGGGTCCCGTTAATTTATCAACTTCTTCAATAGTTAAACCAAGTTCTTTTACTTGATGAAATAGACTTTGAATACCGAAAATTCCAATTCTGTTACCAATAAATGCTGGTGTATCTTTTGCTAATACAGATGTTTTTCCAAGGAATTTTTCACCGTACATCATTAAGAAGTCTGTTACTTCTTGTTTACAATCTGGTCCTGGCACAACTTCAAAGAGTCGTAAGTAACGTGGTGGATTGAAGAAATGCGTTACCGCGAAGTGTTTTTGAAAATCTTCACTGCGTCCTTCATTCATAAATTGAATTGGAATACCAGATGTGTTAGATGTGATTAACGTTCCTGGTTTTCTGTGTTTTTCAATTTGTTCAAATACTTTTTGTTTGATGTCTAATCGTTCCACAACAACTTCAATAATCCAGTCGACATCTTTTATTTTGTGTATATCATCTTCTAAATTTCCTGTAGAAATTCTATTTGCAAATTTCTGTGAGTAAATAGGCGATGGTTTTGATTTTAAGGATGCGGTAAGGTTGTCATTAACCATTCTGTTGCGCACCACTGTATCTGCAAGCGTTAATCCTTTTGCTTGTTCTTTTTCGGTAAGTTCACGAGGCACTATATCTAAAAGTAATACCTCAACTCCAATATTTGCAAAATGACAGGCAATTCCGGAACCCATTATTCCAGAACCGATAACTGCTATTTTGTTAATTGATCGTTTCATCTTTTTTTCAATTTTTAGGTGTTAGTCAAAATTTACTTTGAAATGAATTAAGTAGATTTTTGAATGATTTTATGGTTATTTATTATGCTCTAAAGTAACTTCCATTTCGGAGTTATAGATTTTTTTATTGCTAATAAGTTCTAGAATAACTTCTGAAACTTCATAGAAGTTTTTCAATTTTTCTTGACTTATGTTTGCTCTAATTGCGTCGTTAAATCGTAATACGGTTGTTTTTGAAACGTCTCGCATTTCTCTACCGAATTCTGTTAAACAGATAAGTACACTGCGTCCATCTTTGGGGTTCTTTTTTCTGTAGATGAGTCCTTTTTCTTCCATACCTTTTAGGGTACGTGACAGACTCGTAGCTTCCATGCCCATTTTTGGACCGAGTGTAGTGGAAGGTGTTCCATCTTGATCAATACTAAGTAATGTGAATCCTGTTGCCATTGTACTGCCGTACTTTCCAGCCTCTTCATTGTACATTTTGGAGATGGCTTGCCAAGTGGCTCTCATTACATGATCTATAGTTTTTTCTTTCATATAGTTGTTTGGTCTTCAAATATATGAAAAAATACTATGCATGCATAGTAAAATAGTAAATAATTTTATGAATTTGCTAAAAAATTAGCAAGATGAATAGGAGTAATGTAGAAAATAGACTCTTTAACAAGGATTTTATATTTTTTTAGAAACAGCAAGATATAAAAAAAACCGTTCAAAAAGATTGAACGGTTTTAGTTTTATGCACGATCGTATATGCGTTCGCAACAATCTTTATATAATTCTTTGATCACTTTTCGTTTCATTTTCATGGTTGGAGTGAGTTCGCCACCGTCAATTGACCAAACTTTCGGAATGAGTTCAAAACGTTTAATTTGTTCCCATTTACCAAAATTACTATTAGCTTCATCCACTTCTTTTTGAATACGTGCAATGATTTCTTCAGATGTACATATTTCATTTTCAGAAGTTCCAATATTTTTATTTTTCTTTTTAATCCAATCTTTGATGAATTCGAAATTTGGTTGAATTAACGCTGCAGGCATTTTTTCACCTTCACCAATGACCATAATTTGCTCAATGAATCTGGATTGTTTGAATCTATTTTCTAACAATGCAGGAATTACATATTTTCCACCAGAAGTTTTGAACATATCTTTCTTACGATCGGTAATTTTCAGAAATCCTTCATCACAAACTTCACCAATATCTCCTGTATGGAAATATCCATTAGATAGAACGCTGGCCGTTTTTTCTGGATCTTTATAATAACCTTGCATTACGTTTGGTCCTTTTACAAGAATTTCTCCATCGGTAGCAATTTTTACTTCTACATTATCAATGACACGTCCAACAGTTCCAACTCTGAATCCGCCACCGCGTACATCATTTACAGATACAACAGGTGATGTTTCAGTAAGTCCATAACCTTCCATAATTGGAATTCCTGCCGCCGCAAATACACGCGTTAATCGTGCTTGTAATGGCGCACTACCAGAAACCATTAATTTTAAGTTTCCACCTAAACCTTCTTGCCATTTGCTAAAGATGAGTTTACGTGCAATTTTTAATTGTGTTTCATACCACCAACCATTTTGACCGTATGGTTCATATTTTAATCCGAGTTCAATTGCCCAGAAAAATAATTTCTTTTTAATTCCTGTTAAGTCAGCACCTTTTGCGTAAATTTTATCATATACTTTTTCGTATAAACGCGGAACTGCCGTCATTACATGTGGCTTTACTTCTTTTAAGTTATCACTAATCTTTTCGATAGATTCAGCAAAAACAATTTCAATTCCACAGTATTGATATAGATATAAAATCATGCGTTCAAATACGTGACACACAGGAAGGAAACTCAGTGCTTTTGCTTGTCCGTTGTGTAATGGAACTCTTTTTTCGCTATCTAAAACGTTTGAAACTAGGTTGTTATGAGATAACATTACACCTTTTGGTTTTCCTGTCGTTCCAGACGTATATATTAAGGTAGCTAAATCTTCAGGAGTTACCGCATCTTTTCGTGCTTGTAATTCATTTTCATTACTTGTATCTTCTCCTAATTTTAAAATTTCAGACCAATTTGTTTCACCAGTAATTTGATCAAAAGTATAAACACCTTTTAGTTTCGTATTTCCTTTAATAGCATTTAACTTTTCAATTATTTCCACATCAGACACAAAACAATAAATTGCTTCTGAATGATTTAAAATGTATTCATAATCTTCTTTTGCTATTGTAGGATAAATAGGAACATTTTGTGCACCAGTTTGTAAAATACCGATGTCCATAATATTCCATTCCGTTCTATTTGTGGTTGATATGACTGCAATTTTATCATTGGGTTGTATGCCTAAACGCAGTAAACCTCTGCTGATGGCATTTGCTTGATCTATATATTCTTGTGTTGTTGTAGAAACCCATTGTCCGTTTTTATAGGAAGTTAACGATTTCGCTAATGGGTAATTTGCTAGTTGGTAGTAAGGAAAATCAAATAGTCGCGTTACATTAGTCATTCTCTGATTTGGTTTTTGTATGAAATTGCAAATTATGAAATTTGTCAACCATTTTCAAAAGTAATGTTAAAAAAGCATATCATTTTATGACAATTTTATAATTAGTTAGCAATTTGATAGTAATTTTGCTTTTGTAGGATGAATTTGTAGTTTGTATTATTACTCAATACGAATCCATTCAATTGCTTTGTCAATCACTTTTCCTTCGAGAAGGTTATTTAAGTCCAATTCTTCACTCACAATTATATCAGGAATGATTCCGTTGGTATGTACCGTTTTGTCTTTGCTCATATAATAACCTGTCATAGGAGCAAAAACCCATTTGTCTGATAACACAAACCATCCATTTGTGCTTGATAAACCACTTGTTTTCTCTCCAATAATTTTTATATGGTCTTGTGCTTTTAAACTAGATACCACAACTTCTCCAGAACTCGCAGTATATTTGCTCGTCAATACAGCAATTTTTCCTTTACTACTGATGTTTTCACATTGATTGTCTGCTTTGTAATTGGAATTTCCATTCTCATAGAAGTTTCCGTTTTCAAACGACCATTTTGAGTAGAAATTTTTTCCATCTTTTGTATCACCGCCTAAATTGGCATTTGGAATTAATTCAGCCAAACCAGCCATCATCGGATTCATGTTGCCACCAATATTACAACGCAAATCAATAATCCAGCCTTTCGGATTTTTCTTTTTTAATTTACAAATGGTGTTTCGGATTGTATCTCTCGCAGCATCAATTTGAGTTCCTTGCATAACGCCCGTTGCTAAAATTTCAAGGTACGCGATGTTGTGTTCTTTGAGGATTTCTCCGTGAACGGCATACGGCGAATTTATTTTAGTGGCACCAATGGTTCTGTACGTACTATCATTTGGTGGGCCTATATTTTTTGATCGATGATTGAAGGCAACTTTATAATCAAACATCAGCATTCCATGAACATCTCCAAGTGTTTTGAACATCAATTCAGCAGGCTTGCCTAGTTTGTCAATTGAATCATGATTTGTAGACATCAATTTCATTTCCTTTTCCAATTCGTCCCAGTTTACTGTTGCAGCGTAATATGAATTTTGTTTGGCAAGTGAAATAAGCGAATCTAACAAAATTGCTGTTTCTCCACTTGGAGTTGCTAGATTTTCTTGTGCAACATTTTTACAGCTTGTTAGCAATAGACAGAGACTAAAAATTATGATGAGATTCTTCATAAGGTTGGTGTTAGTATTATATGTAGTAAAAAACTATAACGCGGAATAAGATACAATATTTTAAAGTAAATAGTTTGTGAAGTATTAGACGTTAATTTATAGAATACGATCAATTTTTAACATACTAAGTCCAATACAAAAAAGACCTGCTGTTACACAAGTCTTTTTCTATATAATCTAGTTGATTTGAATTATTTATTTTTAGCCTCAATCCACAATCTAGCATTCACAAATGCTTCTAACCACGGAGAAACTTCGTCTTTTCGTCCTGCTGGATAATTTGCCCAATTCCATTGGAATGTAGAACGTTCAATATGTGGCATCGTTACCAAATGTCTTCCTGTAGCATCACACAACATTGCTGTGTTAAAGTCAGATCCATTTGGGTTTGAAGGATAGCCTTCGTAACCGTATTTGGCAACAATATTATAGTGAGATTCTTCTTGCGGAAGCTTAAATTTTCCTTCTCCATGAGAAATCCAAACACCTAACGTTGTTCCTGCTAACGTTGATAACATTACCGAATTGTTTTCTTCAATTTTGACAGAAGTAAACGCACTTTCGTGTTTTTGAGAATCGTTATATGTCATTTTTCCATGTGCATCATGTTCAGGATTAATAACTTCTAATTCCATAAACAATTGGCAACCATTACAAATTCCAACTGAAAGTGTATCTTCTCGTTTGAAGAAGTTTTTCAACGCCGTATTTGCTTTTTCATTATATAAAAACGCGCCTGCCCAACCTTTTGCCGAACCCAATACATCAGAGTTTGAAAATCCTCCAACAGCGCCAATAAACTGAATATCTTCCAAGGTTTCACGACCAGAAATCAAATCGGTCATATGTACATCTTTCACATCAAAACCAGCTAAATACATTGCATTTGCCATTTCGCGTTCAGAATTAGAACCTTTTTCACGAATAATTGCCGCTTTTGGCTTCTCGACTGCGCTCGAAGTAACATCTTTTAATTTTCCAGTAAAATGTGTTGGAAATGTATATGTTAATGGTTGATTCTTATAATTTTCATAACGATCTTTCGCTAAATCATTTGCCGTTTGTTTTTGATCGAGTAGGAAAGAGGTTTTATACCATGTATCTCTTTTCTCAGCAACATCAAACACAAACGAATCTTCGTGGTTTTTTATCGTAACTTCTGCTGTATTTGTCACGTTTCCGATGTTAAAGAATTCGATCGCATTCGCGTTAAGCGTTTCTTCTACAGAAGCTTCTGCTTGGAAAACAATTCCTGCATTTTCAGCAAATAATACTTTAATTGAATCTTCTTCTCCTAAATTTGAAATGTTTAGGTCTGCGCCTACATTGACATCGGCAAAACACATTTCGAGCAACGTTGTGATCAATCCGCCTGAAGCGACATCATGACCAGCGATAATTTTAGTTGACTTAATTAAGTTTTGAATTGTGTTGAAAACCGTTTTTACATACGAAGCATTTGTTACGTTTGGCGCTTCATTTCCAATTGTATTAAGTGTTTGATTGAATGAACTTCCACCCAATTTGAAATCATCTTGCGAAATATTGATATAGTAAATGTTTCCACCATTTAGTTGTAAAACAGGTTCTACCACTTTGCTAATTTCATTGCAATTTGCCGCCGCAGAAATCACAACCGTTCCTGGAGAAATTACTTCATCATCACCATATTTCTGTTTCATAGATAAGGAATCTTTCCCTGTTGGAACATTGATTCCTAAGTCGATAGAAAATTCTGAAATTGCTTTTACAGCTTCGTATAAACGCGCATCTTCACCTTCATTTTTACACGGCCACATCCAGTTTGCAGATAGTGAAACACTTTGTAAATTGTCTTTTAATGACGCCCAAATAATATTTGTTAATGCTTCCGTGATTGAATTACGACTTCCTGCAATCGGATCAATCAACCCAGAAATTGGCGAATGTCCAATAGACGTTGCAATTCCTTCTTTTCCGTTATAATCAAGTGCCATGACACCAACATTATTTAGCGGGATTTGCAAAGCACCAACACATTGTTGTTTGGCAACTTTTCCACCAACACAACGGTCAACTTTGTTTGTCAGCCAATCTTTACAAGCCACCGCTTCTAACTGTAAAACCTGGTTTAGATAGATGTGAATATTTTTAGTTTTGTATCTCGGATTCTTATAATTACGCTCAACAGTCACATCAGTCATGATGGTTTTCGGAGAACTTCCAAACATATCACTTAGGGCTAAATCCATTGGTTTGTCGCCTTTCGTTACCGATTCAAATGTAAAACGGTCGTCTCCCGTAACATCTCCAACCGTGTACATTGGCGAACGTTCACGCTCCGCAATTTTGTTGAGTGTTTCTAGGTGTTCTTCCGCAATCACGAGTCCCATACGTTCTTGTGATTCGTTTCCGATAATTTCTTTTGCAGACAGCGTAGGATCGCCCACAGGCAATTTGTCCAAATCAATCTTTCCACCAGTTTCTTCCACCAATTCTGACAAACAGTTTAAATGTCCACCAGCACCATGATCGTGAATTGAAACAATATAGTTTTCATCACTTTCCACCATGCCACGAATAGCGTTTGCCGCACGCTTTTGCATTTCTGGATTGGAACGTTGTACTGCATTTAATTCAATTCCTGTTGAAAAAGCACCTGTATCCGCAGACGAAACTGCCGCGCCGCCCATTCCAATTCGGTAGTTTTCACCACCAAGAATGACAACTTTATCACCAACTTTCGGTGTATCTTTTATAGCTTGTGAAGCTTTTCCGTAGCCAATTCCACCAGCTTGCATAATTACTTTGTCGTATCCTAATTTTCTAGGGTTTGCAGTACTTGAGGATGAATTTTCTTCATGTTCAAAAGTTAATACAGAACCACAAATTAGTGGTTGTCCAAATTTGTTTCCAAAATCAGAAGCTCCATTGGAAGCTTTAATTAAGATGTCCATTGGTGTTTGGTATAACCAATTTCTAGCTTCAAATTTTTCTTCCCAATATCTTTTTTCTTCCAATCGTGAATAGGAAGTCATGTATACCGCAGTTCCTGCCAATGGTAACGAACCTTGTCCGCCAGCAAGTCTGTCTCTAATTTCTCCACCAGAACCAGTTGCGGCTCCATTAAATGGTTCAACAGTTGTTGGAAAGTTATGTGTTTCGGCTTTTAGTGAGATTACAGATTCAAATTCTTGTGTTTTGTAAAAGTCTGGCTTATCAGCTGTTTTAGGTGCAAACTGTTCTACTTTTGGACCTTTTATGAACGCAACATTGTCTTTATAGGCTGAAACAATATCGTTTGGATGTTGTTTGGCGGTTTCTTTGATGAGTTTGAAAAGTGATGTTGGTTTTTCTTCACCATCAATTATAAACGTTCCGTTGAATATTTTGTGTCGACAGTGTTCTGAGTTTACTTGCGAGAATCCAAATACTTCTGAATCTGTAAGTTTTCTGCCTAATTTTTTAGATAAATTGTCTAAGTATTCAATTTCATCAGTATTTAATGCTAAACCTTCTTGATTGTTATACGCGGCAATATCATCAATTTCTAAAATTGCTTCTGGTTTGATGTCAATTGTAAACGTATCTTGATGTAAACCAGTAAATTTTTGAGAAATCATCGGATCGAACTCTGAGAAATCTTCAGCAACAGCGTTAAACTCTTCAATACGGATAATACCTTTAACGCCCATATTTTGAGTAATTTCAACAGCATTCGTACTCCAAGGCGTAATCATTGCGGCTCTTGGACCAACAAAAAAAGCATCCAAAGATGCTTGTTCTATTTTTGAGACGTTGCCAAAAAGCCAGTTCAGTTTTGCAACGTTTTCTGTTGATAATTCTTTTACTGTTTGTACAGCAAAAACTTTGCTGTGTGCGTTTCCAAAGAAATGAATCATTATGTAGTTTTTGTGTTGTTGTTTTTAAAAATGCAAATTTAATCTATTTACAGGTAATTTAACTCAAAATTGAGCGTATAATTAAGGAGTTATTCACGAGGTTTTGAACAGACTCACTTTGCTCTTGGATTTTGGTATGTTGTTATTCGTTGATTTGTTAGCAAACTAATTACCAAAACCCCAAACCATTACCCAGCCGCTTCATACGCTTCTTTGATCCAGTTTTTTATGGCTTCTGAAATATCTTCAATTGTAGTTAGGCGAATTCTGTGCGAACACATTGCGTTGAAACTTCCAGAAAGTTCTAATGCACCAGTAGCTTCTTTGCCTTTTAAATTTAATCCTAAATCAAGTCGTGTTTTGGTTGATGGCTGAATGATTGCAAATTGTTTTTTACGACGCACACTTACATAGGCTTTTTTTGGCGCAAATTCGATATCAGTACCTAAAGTTGCTATGTATGTTTTTAGAGCTTCATAAATTGGTTTTAAGTCAGACTTTTTTTCGTATTGTTGACTAACCAAATCAACTGTTTTTGTAGTATCTTTTTTAGAGATATGTACAATCGTATTGGCAAAACCATGTGTAACGTCATGCTCTTTTTTCAAGAAATTTACAGCTTCAGAATGTTTTGTAAATGTTTGTTTTTTTAGAATGATAAGCCATTGTTCAAGTGATTTTCCTGTTTTTTCGGGCATGTTGCCAATCATTGTTTCCAAAGCTTTGTCCATGATGAGAAGATTTTTATAATTAAGTATGAAAGATATAAATTCTTATCAAATTTAGAAAAAGAATAGTTTGGATCCTTTTTGTATCTTTCTAACACTAATTTAAACCAATTTATGTATACAAGACGAATATTTCCCGTTGCGGGCGTTTTAAAATGGACACGTCGCCATATTTTCTTTTTCTTTATTTTAGCGACAATTCCAGTAATTTTATTTGATGTTTTAGGAATGAAATGGTTTCGAGTACCTTGGTTGCCATTGGGCGTTTTAGGTACAGCCGTAGCTTTTATTGTCAGTTTTAAAAATAATGCTTCGTATGATCGTTTGTGGGAAGCCCGAAAAATTTGGGGTGGCATTGTAAATACATCACGGTCATGGACAATAATGGTGAAAGATTATATCACAAATGATTTTGCAGAAGTTGCTATTGCAGAAACAGAATTATATGGTATAAAACGTGAATTGGTACACAGACATGTAGCATGGTTGACGGCGTTGCGTTATCAACTACGAAAGGATAAGCCTTGGGAAATGCACATAAAAAAGAAACGATCTAATACAGAATTTCGTTCAGAA
Organism: Kordia sp.; assembly: GCF_965283645.1. GTDB lineage: Bacteria > Bacteroidota > Bacteroidia > Flavobacteriales > Flavobacteriaceae > Kordia. Next base: position 5,204,129 of record NZ_CBDIPG010000001.1, read on the forward strand.
CAATACAAAGTATGCGAAGATGAAGAACCAATTTCGGAAGTGATCCGATCTTATATTTCTCAAAAAGAACACGATGAAATATTCGCCAAAGGAAATCAAGCTTCACAGTTGTTAGGAATTCAATCGAAACGATTAAAAGAATTGAAAACGAAAGGTTTGATTGATGATTTTCGTCACATGGAAATGACCAATATTTTGGTAGAACTTTACACATTGCAAGGAAAAAGTGAACGAATTAAAAACTTTCCATATCCAAGACAGTTTGCCACATTGAATTATATTTTTGTGTGGATTTTCATCATTTTATTGCCTTTCGGAATTATGGATGGTTTTGAAACTATTGGCGATCATATTACAGCAGATTTGGCAACACACGATTCTACTTTTTCAACTATACATGCCATACAAGAATTTATAGCGAGCCATTTTGAATGGTTTTCTATTCCGTTTAGCGTACTGCTAGCGTGGGTTTTTCATACGATGGAAGCTATTGGAGAAAATACAGAAAATCCTTTTGAAGGCGGACCAAATGATGTGCCAATTACAGACATGAGTCGCGGTATTGAAATTGATATTAGACAATTAATCGATGATACAGATATTCCAACTCCGTACGAATGGAAAAATGATATTGTGATGTAGATTAGCTGTGTTGTGTTGTTGGTTATCAGTTGTGGATTGGTGTGAAATGTTCTTTTTGTATCATGCTATAAGCTTTAAACTGTTGATTTGTGTTGTCTTTTGGGAATTGAGAATTCAGGATTTCGTTTGAAAACTTCTTACTGCCTTCTAAATCAAGTTTGCGTTTATTCCACTTTTTTGGTCACTCATGCTAGAAAACATCACTTTTAGAAATCTTTTTCTTACAGATTTTCGTTTTTTATTTATCTTGATAGCGAATTTTTTAAACCAATGGGTTTAGAGATAGTAACTAACCAAAATAACTATAGTATGTGTCAAGAAGAAAAAAAATGTAAAGAATGTAAAGAATGTACAGGATGTCCTGAATGTAAAATTGACGATTCAGGTGTATTTCAACAAGATTGTGAAAAATGTCAAAATTGTAAAGATTGTGAAAATTGTAAAGATTGCGAAAAACAAAATAGACAAGAGAAATGTAATCAATGCAAGGGAAATATGCATGATCGTAGTGATTTTAAAGTAATTAAAACACGTTTAGAGGAAGGAAACAAGCGTTTTAGAGAAAACACACCAATACATCCAAACCAAAGTCGAAAACGCAGAGAATGTACTGCAAAAAAAGGGCAAAAACCGTTTGCTATAGTATTAAGTTGTGCTGATAGTAGAGTGCCGCCTGAATTGGTTTTTGATACAGGAATCGCTGATTTATTTGTCGTACGTGTTGCAGGAAATATAGCTAATATATCTTCCATTGCAAGTATTGAATTTGCTGTAGCTGCTTTAGGATGCCGTTATATCCTAGTTTTAGGGCATGAAGGTTGTGGCGCAGTAAAAGCAGCGATGTCAAAAGATCCTGCTCCAAGTGATAATTTGAGTCAATTGGTTGGACATATTTTACCTGCTGTTAATGCTTGTAAATGTTCATGTAAAGCTGAAAATGACGATTATTACACTATTGCAGAAGGAGAAAAAGAGCCTTTGAAAAAAGTCACTATTGAAAATGTATTTCATAGTGCAAATGAACTCACACGATGTTCCGAAATTATCAGAAATGCTGTTAATTCGGGTAATGTTAAAATTCAACCAGCATATTACAACTTAGGCAAGGGAAAAGTAGATTTTGATATAAAATCAGAATGTTAGTAAAAAATAAAAACCGCACTAAAACGATATTCAGTGCGGTTTTATATATTTTAATTTGAAACAATTATTTCATTGCTCCAACCATGTTTTCTGGTTTTACCCATTCGTCATATTCTTCTGGAGTTACGTAGCCTAAATTCACAGCTTCTTCACGTAACGTTGTTCCGTTTTGGTGCGCAGTATTTGCAATTTCAGCCGCTTTGTAATACCCAATTTTGGTGTTTAACGCAGTAACTAACATTAACGAGTTGTTTACCAATTCCGTAATTCTTGAATGATTTGGCTCAATTCCCGCTACACAGTTTTCATCAAAACTTACACATGCATCACCAATTAATTGTGCCGATTGTAATACGTTGGCAATCATCATTGGTTTAAAAACATTGAGTTCGTAATGTCCTTGCGTTCCACCAACAGTTACCGCAACATCGTTCCCCATAACTTGTGCACAAACCATTGTAATGGCTTCACATTGTGTTGGATTTACTTTTCCTGGCATGATAGAACTTCCAGGTTCATTAGCTGGTATGATTAATTCTCCAATTCCAGAACGTGGTCCAGAAGCCATTAAACGAATATCATTCGCTATTTTATTGATAGAAACGGCTAATTGCTTCAATGCGCCGTGTGTTTCCACCATGGCGTCATGTGCCGCTAATGCTTCAAACTTGTTTTCGGCAGTAATAAAAGGCAATTCAGTAAAACGTGCGATAAACTCAGAAACACGCTTTGCATATCCTTTTGGTGTGTTTAATCCTGTTCCAACAGCAGTTCCACCAAGTGCGATTTCGCTTAAATGTGGCAAGGTGTTTTCTAAAGCTTTTAAACCATGATTTAATTGTGAAACATACCCAGAAAATTCTTGTCCTAAAGTCAAAGGAGTCGCATCCATTAAGTGTGTTCTACCAATTTTTACAACATTTTTAAACTCTTCTGATTTCTTCTTTAATGTATCGCGCAATTGTGAAACACTTGGAATTGTATTTTCAACAATCTTTTTGTAAGCCGCAATATGCATTCCTGTTGGAAATGTATCGTTTGACGATTGAGATTTGTTTACATCATCATTTGGTTGAATGGTTTTTTCGCCTTCGCCAATCTTTTTTCCAGCAAGCTGCTGTGCTCTGTTTGCAATAACTTCATTCACATTCATATTTGATTGCGTTCCAGAACCTGTTTGCCAAATTACTAATGGAAACTGATCGTCATGCTTTCCTGCTAAGATTTCTTCACAAACTGTTGCAATTAAATCTCTTTTTTCAATCGGTAATACACCTAACTCACAGTTTGTAAAAGCCGCAGCTTTTTTCAAATAAGCAAATCCGTACACTACTTCTAATGGCATACTTGCAGGTGCGCCAATTTTAAAATTATTTCTTGAACGTTCCGTTTGTGCTCCCCAAAGTTTGTCTGAAGGAACTTTAACTTCGCCCATTGTATCTTTTTCAATTCTATATTCCATGGTATTGATGGTTTTTCAAGGTGCAAAATTAAATATTTTACATGGAGTAACGTAGTTTTTTAGACTTTTTTATGATTAATTATACACATAAAATCATCATTCTTGCTTACAAGATAGTTGTTGTTTATGTATCAGACACACAATTTGTTGCATACAAATCACGTGAAAATACTTGTATCAGATTGTTAGTGTTTTTAGTATCTTGTACGCTAACACATAACCAATACATAACGAATAATGAAGACAACTTTTTTATATGCGATGCTTTTTAGCTTACTATTTTTAGGGTGTAAAGGCAAACCTGAATCGCAACCTAAACCAACAACAACTCCGAAAGCTGACTCGCAAATAGAAATAGCAGCAACAACGACTGCTAAGTTTTTATCCTTGTCAGATGTGCATGTTGATGTAGATTTGAAGCAAACCACTTTCGGTTCAAGTAGTATAAGTGTAACAAGTGATGTTTTGTGGGGAAAAACAAAAACAAAAATTGAAAGTGTAGTAAAAGCCGAACAACCAGAATTTATGATCTATTTAGGCGATTTACCTGGCTATGATGATAATGAAAGAAAAGAAAACACACATGCAATGCTTGAAAACTTGCGAAGCTTGCAAATAGGAATTCCTATTTTATATTTACCTGGAAATAATGATTCGTTGGAAGGTGATTATCATTCTTTTACAAATGCTAATGGAAATACTGTATTGACTAAAGATGCAGATCCAAGCAATCCGTGGCCAATACTCAATACTAGTTCAACAATTACACGATCAACGAATTTAGACTTTAATAAAGAGTTTGGATATTATGCTGTAGACTTAATTACTAATGGAAAAAAATTAAAAGTAATAGCTTTAAACACCGTACTATTTTCAAATAGTGGTAGTCATCCATATACGGGTGATGATGGCGTTTCGCAACAAAAAGCAACACAAGATCAAATGCATTGGTTTGAAACTACACTGAAAAGCATGGACACTACGGATCGTGTTATGATTGTGATGCATATTCCTATCGGAATTGATGGTTATGGTGGGAAATCAATGTGGAAACAATCGCTTACATTTACAGATTTATCAGGAACTTCACATGCTTTGCAAAATGGATTTATAGATATTTTAGATCGTTATAAAACAAATATTACGGGACTATTAAACGGACATACACATACAGATGGATTGCGTCGTATTTACAAATCGCACACATCAGACGATAAGAATGATATGATTTCATATTCTATTTCAACACCTGGAATTGCTGTAAATCACGGAAACAATCCAGCTTTTAAGATTTTTACCTATGATACTTCTAATTTTGATCTATTAGATTTTAAAACGTATTATGCAGTTCCAACAAATACTGCTAAGAATGGAGATTTTCAATATAATGGTAGTCAGGTGTATACGTTTAAAAATGTCTATAAAGTTTCAAATGCAACAGAAACAATTTTTACTACGTTGTCAAATGATTCACAAACAGAAGTAGCAAACTATGTCAATGAAACATTAGGGACAAAAAGTAACCAAGGAGTAAAACTGAATTATGACAAAGCTGTAGATGTTCACAAAAATTAATTTTGATTGTTAATAATTCTGAACGATTCTATATGAATATTGAATTTAAACTAATATCTTTGTGGCTGAATTCGATAAATTCCGGAAAATATGTTTGAATTTCAACAATATTTAGGCTTTTTAGCTTTCCTTACAATCTTAACCATTGGGTTTTGGTTGATGATACTTTTACTAACGTTTATAGTACCTTATTGGGTAACTGGAGCGTTAAGAGAGCGTTTTGACGAATGGAGAGCATCAAAAAAAGAATCCTAAATACGAAAAGGACAAAGACAAAAAGGGAACTCATATGAGTTCCCTTTTTTTGTGCTGTGTGCGTATTATTTTCTATTTTAACCTTTCCAATAATAATTCGGCTACTTTCTCTGATGATGCTGGATTTTGTCCAGTAATTAACAAACCATCTGCTACAGCATATGGACTCCAATCATCTTTTTTTGAATACATTCCGCCATTTTCTTTCAACATATCTTCTACTAAAAAAGGGACAACATCTGTTAATTGCACAGCTTCTTCTTCAGTATTTGTAAAACCTGTTACTTTTTTTCCACTAACCAAAGGCGTTCCATCTGTGTTTTTTACATTCTTAAACACTCCAGGCGCATGACAAACAGCGGCTACAGGTTTGTTATTGTGGTAAAAAGATTCAATTAATTTAATAGAATTAGGATCTTCAGCCAAATCCCATAACGGACCATGTCCACCAGGATAAAAAACGGCATCATAATCAGCTTCATTAATAGTCGCTAATTTTAACGAATTGGCTAAAATTTCCTGTGTTTCTTTGTCGTCATAAAAACGTTTGGTGGCTGGTGTTTGAGAATCTTCACTTTCACTTTTAGGATCAATTGGTGGTTGTCCACCTTTTGGAGAAGCAATTGTAATGGCTATATCATGATCTTTAAGCGCATAATACGGAGCTGCAAATTCTTCAATCCAGAATCCTGTTTTTTCACCAGTTTTTCCAAGTTCATCATGACTCGTTAATACGAATAATACTTTTTTCATTGTTTTATTTTTTGTTTCGTTACTTTTAGACGACTCTTTGCTTTTCATAGTACAGGCAGTCACTAAAACAATAACCGCTAATACACTCATAATATATTTCATAAGAAAAATCGTTTTATACGACAAAATTACGGTATATGGAGAAGAAAAAAATTGATGTATGTTAAGAACCGCTTTTTGCGATTTCTTTTCGAATACGACTAAGGCTTTCTGTCGTAATTCCGAGATAAGATGCTATATGATAGTTTTTTACATATTGCTCAATATTTGGATACTCTTGTGTAAAGTTGAGGTATCTTTCTTTTGCAGATTGTGATAAATTGGCGAGAATTCGTTTTTGGAAACTAGCAAATGAGCGTTCTAGCTTTTTACGGATATAACTTTCTGTTTTAGGAATCTTAGCATAAATTTCTTCCATGTCATCTTTTGAAATTTTATACAAAGTTGCTTCTTGAATACATTCAATATTTAAGACTGCTTTTGATTCAGAAAAATAACCAATATAATCACTAATCCACCAGTTTTTAATTGCAAATTGAATGGTATGTTCTTTTCCTGATTTTGAAATAAGAAAAGTTCTTAGACAACCATCAAACACAAAATATTGATGTTTTATAAATTTGCCCGATTTCAAAATTATAGTGCCTTTTTCAAACTGAACGCGTTCATACTTACTTTCAATAAACAAAATTTCCCTTTTTGTAAATGAGAGTTCTTTTGAATAAATTTCGTAAACAATTGAGTTGGTTTCCTGCATGAAAAGGATTCTTGTAAGTTTAAATTTACGTATTTATAGATTAGATATAATCTAAAAGACAAGAATTCTTTTAAAAATACTATATTTTTAATGATTCTACATACCGACAAAAGTAGTAGTGATCAATTAAGTACTCTTTTTATATGGAGAACCGAAAGGCGCATTACTCATAAAACTTTTTATTTTTGTTTTCTTAAATAGCGCATATTTTTTTTGTATATCAGGGCTTAAAGTTGAAGGATCTATTAGTTTTCCACCAGTTGTAATAATTTTACCATCTTTATCAACCGCAATTCCTTTTTCACTTGAACCAGGATCCAATTCTGAAAGTAATTTTTTACTTGTAGGACTTGGAGAACGTGGACGTAAGTCTGTTGAATTTTTTCTTTTTCGACTTCTACTTTTTCGTATGTTTAAATGAATGGCGTCATTTACAGGTTGATTTACTCCAAAATGGGCTCCATAGTCAGGAACATTAGCGTGATGACTATTTGCTTGGCGTAAAAATTCTTTAAGTGTTTTATCATTTTGTGTATCTGTATATTCTTTGTGTGCTTTATTAAAGCTTGATTGCGAACCTTTTGCGCGTTTCAGTAATTCTGTACGCCCTTTTATTTTAGAAACATCTTTTTTCCTTTTACTTCTTTCCAATCGTCTTTCAATATGCTCAATACGTGTATCTCCTGATGTTTTTAAAAAGCGAATCATTGATTGAAATTGTTTTTTCTTTTGACCTGTGTGATATCCTTTTGTAACCTCTCTCATGTCTTTCCATGGAAATCTATGTGGTTGTGCGGCATTCAAAGAAGGTAAATTTGGTTTTTTAGGGTTAATTTGAAATGAAGATCTTTTACTTGTATTGTGGTGTAGTATTGCGCTTTGTTTAGAATCTGCTGTGAAAGAAGGCCTGTCATAAGGAGTTTTTTTAATCTTCTTTTTAACTTTGGTTGCTTTATTTTTGTTTAATGCATTACTGGTCGTAGTTTTTGGTTTCTTTTTCCCTAGTTGTATAACATCAGTGTTTGAAGTAATAGCATTCATAGCAAATTGAAGCTTTCGCTGAATTACACTACTACTGCGATTGTCTTTTAATTGAATTGGCTTATGTACATCAGAAGTTATAGAAACTAAAGAAGTATACTGTTTGTTATGAGGTTTCGTTTGATGACTATACATAGTGAATTTACTTTATATCAATAAATAATACTTTTTTATGTTTAAGAAATATTCAATACTAAAAGTAAGAATATTATTAATATAAATGATAATGTATGTGTGTGAATTCAATTTTTTCAATCTATTTAGGTGTTTGATTGATTTTGAAAATTAATTATTAAAATACTTAAAAACATAAAAGTTGTTCATAATGCTGTTTGCTTTTCTTAATTTTGCAATCTCAAAAAATAATACATGATTACTGTTGATAATATTGCCGTAGAATTTAGTGGAACGACCTTGTTTAGTGATGTAAATTTTGTCATTAATGAAAATGATAAAATTGCTTTGATGGGAAAAAACGGAGCAGGAAAATCTACGATGATGAAAATTGTAGCTGGCGTTCAGAATGCTACACGCGGAAAAATTGGCGCACCAAAAGATACCGTAATTGCATATTTACCACAGCATTTATTAACAGAAGATAATTGTACAGTATTTGAAGAAGCTTCAAAAGCATTCAAACATATTTTTGAAATGCGTGATCAAATGGACGCGTTGAATAAAGAATTGGAAACACGAACGGATTACGAAAGTGATGCGTACATGAAAATCATTGAAAGAGTTTCAGAATTGGGAGAACAATTCTATGCGTTAGAAGAAATAAACTACGATGCAGAAGTTGAAAAAGCGTTAAAAGGACTTGGATTTAAACAAGACGATTTTCAACGGATGACCAGCGAATTCAGTGGAGGATGGCGTATGCGAATTGAATTGGCAAAGATTCTTCTACAAAAACCAGATTTAATTTTGCTTGATGAGCCAACAAACCATATTGACATAGAATCTGTCATTTGGTTGGAAGATTTTTTGGTAAACAAAGCAAATGCCGTAATGGTAATTTCGCATGATAGAGCGTTTATTGACAATATCACAAATCGTACGATAGAAGTAACTATGGGACGTATTTACGATTACAAAGCAAACTATTCGCACTATTTAGAATTGCGAAAAGATCGTAGAGCGCATCAAATAAAAGCATACCAAGAACAACAAAAATATATTGCAGACAATCAAGCATTTATAGATCGATTTAAAGGAACGTTTTCGAAAACGAATCAAGTAGCTTCACGTGTTCGTATGTTGGAAAAACTAGAAATTATTGAAATTGATGAAGTAGATAATTCGGCTTTAAAATTAAAATTTCCACCTGCGCCACGTTCTGGAGATTATCCTGTAATTGTGGAAGAATTGACAAAGAAATATGACGAACATGTCGTATTTAAAAATGCTAGTTTTTCTATTGCACGTGGTGAAAAAGTATCCTTTGTTGGACGAAATGGTGAAGGAAAATCGACCATGATAAAATCTATTTTGGGAGAAATAGCACACGAAGGAAATTGCAAACTTGGACACAATGTAAAAGTGGGATACTTTGCACAAAATCAAGCTTCTTTATTAGATCAGGATTTAACAATTTTCCAAACGGTTGATGAAGTTGCAAAAGGTGATGTGCGAACGCAAATTAAAAATATATTGGGTCAATTCATGTTTAAAGGTGATGATATTGACAAAAAAGTAAGCGTACTTTCTGGTGGAGAAAAAACGCGTTTGGCAATGGTGAAATTATTGCTCGAACCTGTGAATTTGTTGATTTTGGATGAACCAACAAACCATTTAGATTTACGCTCCAAAGACGTTTTAAAAGATGCTTTAAAAGCCTTTGATGGCACGTTAATCTTAGTTTCGCACGATCGTGATTTCTTGCAAGGATTATCGCAAAAAGTATTCGAATTTAAAGAAAAACGTGTGCTTGAACATTTTGAAACAATTGACGCTTTCTTAGAGCGAAATCGAATTAAAAGTATCAAAGAAATTGATTTGAAGATGTAAAATTTTCTATCCCAGCAAACGCTTCAGTTCACTTTTTTTATAAACGATTACTTCACATATGGTTTTTGTAACTGCTTAATAGCAAAAACACGTATTTTTTGTTTTCATAAGACGTATTAATACGCTTTCATTTTGGATGATAATCTATAAATCTTTGTAGGAAACAAAGAAATTATGAAAGCAACAACAAAAAAACAGCAAAAATTAACAGTGACTAGTTCAGACAATAGTTGGGAACAAGCATATGCATATTCCTTAGGAATACAAGCGTATGTTTATGGTTTTCCTTGGGTATATCTTTCTTGGATAAAATGGTTATGGACCACGGAAGGAGGAAAGGCATATGCAAAAGAATCTGGAGCTACTATTCCTTGGGCTCCTGTAAATTCATTTGCTAAAAGCACTGCGTTGGCAACTCCACAAAATGCTACTGGCGGATCGCCAAACTGTGATACTTTGTACGCAACAGGTTGGTTAGATGTAACTGATGAGCCAATGATTTTAAGTGTCCCAGCAGTAGAAGACCGTTATTATTGTATTGAATTGGCATGTATAGATTCTGATAATTTTGCTTATGTAGGAACTTATGCTACAGGAATAGAAGCAGGAAATTATTTAGTTGGTGGACCTGGATGGAATGGAGAAATTCCAGATGATGTTATAGATGTTTTGCCAAGATCACGTACACCAGAAATTCTATTAATGGGAAGAACTGGCGTAAATGATTCTAATTCGCAAGAGGATTTAGACAAAGCAATAGCAATTCAAGATCAATATACAATTACTCCGCTATCTAATTGGATTAGTGGTGAGCCTTATCAACCAGTAGCTCAGGAAGATCCAGACATTCCATTGAATCCAACAGAAGATACGAAAGGTACTTGGGAAGCCATGAATAATGCTATGAATACAAACCCGCCAGGTGTGTTGCCAGGTGTTGATCAATCACAATTATTGAGTTTACTTGCAACAGTTGGTATTGGACCAAATCAATTATTATCAGAACAATCAGAAGATACTATAAAAGGATTAGATTTGGCTGCTGCCGATGGAATACAACTCTTAAGAGAAATGGGGAACGCTAATGCTACAGCAGCTTTAAATTATTGGTCGTATCCGCCAAGAGATATTGGTCAATCTGGACAAAATAGTGATTTCATTACACGAGCAGCATTGCAAGCATTGGCTGGAATTACAGCGCATTACCCAGATGAAGCTGTATATATTCATACATCTTTAGATAGTAATGGAGCATCTTTAAATTCTACTTCTCAATATAAAATGTCTTTTGATGATGAAAAAGCATTTCCAATATTTGACGACAATTACTTTGGATTTTGGTCAATTACCATGTATGAAACAAGCGATTTTAATTTGGTGCAAGATTCTAGTTCATATACTATAAATAGTTATGATCCTCAGTATCAATCAAGAGATGATAATGGAGGAATGACCATTTATTTGCAACGAGATCAACCATCTAAAAATGGCGAAAATGGTGTGTTTTGGTTACAAAGCCCAGAAAGTGGAGATTTCTATTTAATCTTAAGAGTCTATGTGCCTGGGCCTACAATTTGGAATACACAAACGTATGTTCCGCCTGCACTTGTGAAGCAATAGGATATACAAGTAGATACTTACAATTGATCTCAACGTGAAGCGAACTTCGGTTCGCTTTCTTAATTATGTAAAAGCTTAAGTGTAAAATTGTAGATTTTACTCTTTCATTTCAAAAATTGGTGTACTCGCTTTCGAATTTGAAATTAAAATTGCGTAATCTAAAAAGTCAGTAGTAGACATTCCTTTGACAGCTTCACTATTTGATGTTGCGTCTTTCATAATCACATCAATCAAATCGGGCATATTGTCAGCATATGGTGTGTTTTTAGCATTTATTTGAAATAACGTTTGATCAGATATTTTGGTTTCCTTCAAGTTGTCAATTCCTCTAAAATATTCTTTCTCATAATCGCCAATTCCAAAACCAGCTTCTGTTGTAAACCCTTTATAGTTGCCTTCATCATCATACAATTCATCCCAAAGTACTTCACTGTTTGTTAAATAGCCAATTACCGTAATAATGTCTTCTTTTTTGTAGATATTATTTTCGATTAATCGTGTAAAGAAGTATGGATATCCTTTTTCGCCTTCTCTAGATTTTTCGATGTGTGAAAAACCAATTCGTAGAAATTGAGCTTTGTTTTTAAAGTTGTAACGTTTGCTCAAATCTACATAATTTTGATAAATAGTAGGTTCGCGCAAGCGACTAAATTCGGTAAAAGTAACTTTGATATTTTTCACTACATGATTCCAAGATATAGTGTCTTTAATAGCTTTTTTATATTCACTTGAACGTGTTTCTACATCTTTCAAAAATCGTTTTAAAACACCTTTTGAATAACTATTGTATCGCGTTGAATAATCAGTTGTATCAAGTTGTATCATTTGTTCAAGTTCGGCTAATGCTTTTGATTCAATTTGATTTGTATCTAACAATTCAAGTATATGTCTTGAAGTGTATTTATAAGTGGTCAATAAATCAATTCCGACAACTGTAAGTTTTTTATTTTCAGGTAATTGATCATTAATTTTTTTTAATTGTTTCCACATTTTATACACAGCAATACTGCGTTCTTGTGGAACATTAGTTCCGTAATGAATTACCAAATCTTTCAATAAAAGTGTATCGCCAGTTTGTAGAAATTTATCAAAATAATGTGCGACGCTATAATCTGTTTCTGGTAAATAATAGGAAATATCAGTTGTTCTAAGTAATGATTTTAAAAGATGTAGCGAAGTATCTTCCGTTTTTACACTTCCGTGATACGCACCAAAACCAAGAATTTTAAAGTCTTTTTGCGGAAATTGGAAAGTTTCATTGTGTAAGTCAAAACGATGTTGTTCTAAATATTCTTTTTTTGATTGTGCAACAATACCAATAGAAATTAACAAGAAGCAAATTAGAATACTTTTTTTCATGAATAGTGATTTTTGTTTAAAAGAGTCTCAATTTTTAGTTTTGTTACACTCTTAAACAAAAAAATTACTCCATAAAAATCTTACTATCGCTATCAATATTGGTTTTCTTATTAAATTGAAATTCGTAGAAATTAGCTTCTCCCTTTTCAGCATTGATAATTTTTGTAGTTCTTCCCATTTCCAAGTCGTTATTATCAAATACTTTAAGTGATAGTGTGTCATTGAAATTCTTATCAAAAATCATATATACATTTAACATATTATCACGTCCGCCATAAATGCTTCCAAGTGTTATTTTACCAAACGAAACACCTTTGTTTTTTATATTTTCGTTGGTATTAATTTTAATTTGAAATGTTTCGTCAACACCTTCAGAAACACCTTTGCTAAACTCGCCAACCGATTCTCCAACAATTTTTCCACCTTCTTTGATAGCATTTTTTGTAGTTTCTTTGACTTTTCCGCAAGAAATACAAAGGAAACAAGCTATGAGTAGATATGCTACAAACTTCATTTTTTATTATTTAATTTCAATAACAATATAGTAATATTTTCTATGTTTTTACACGTTTACCCAACCAAAATACTTTTCAGTAATCGCTTCTTTTTCACTTGTCAAATATTCCGCAAAAGCCTTGGCAACAGGTGAAAGTGATTTGTTTTTTAGCCAAACAATATTCCATTGTGTATGAATAGGTAACCCAGGATAATCAATAACTTTGATCACATTCATATCAACTGCATTTTTAATTCCAATCATAGGCATTATTGAATAGCCCAAACCAGCAATAACGGCTTGTTTTAGAGCTTCATTTGATGTTAATTCAATCTTTTTTGTCACGGCAACATTACGTCCGTCAATAAATGCTTCCATGGCATTTCGAGTAGCCGAACCTTTTTCACGAAAGAGTAGTGGTTCCTCTTGAAAAATAGTCATAATATCGCCTTCACGATTTGCTTCTCGTTCAGCGCCACCAACAAGACATAAACTATTTTTTAAGAGTGGAATTGTTTCTAATGTTAAATGTTTTGGCAAGACTGAAACAAGCGCAAAATCGATTTTATTTTGTTCCAAATCTCGTACTACATTTTGCTTATTTGTTACATCAATGGAGAAGTCAACACCTGGATGTTGGCTTACAAAGTTAGAAATGTAATATGGCATTACATATTTTCCTGTAGAAACACTAGATATCTTTAGTTTTCCAGCTAGTTTTCCTTGATAAACTTTTGTTTTATGATCAATAGTAGCGACTTCATCTAAGATTTTTTGTGCAGTTAATGCGATCTCTCTACCAAAATCGGTTACGTATAATTTTCTTCCAATTACTTCAGTTAGTGGCAATGGAAATTGATCTTGAAATTTCTTTAATTGAATGGAAACTGCTGGTTGTGTGAGAAATAAAGTGCCAGCTGCCTTTGTAATACTTTCTTTGGTAACAATTTCTACAAAGACTTTTAATTGGTGTAATGTATAGTTCATAAATATCACTTATGTTTTTCATAATAAAGATAAATAAAAATATATGAATATTATGTATAATCTTTGCAGTGTTAAAAAATAGCAATGGAAAAATCAGTTACACTTAGCAATCAAACAAGAACAAGTATTAGTTCAATTCATCTCAACAATAACAGTTATGTTTTTTCTCTAAAGATAAACAAAGACTGGTTATTTACATGGGCGCGACGTATTGGAATTATCGCACTTTTAATTGGATACATTATGATAACCATTATGAGTTATACTATAAGTCCAGTATATTTTTGGACGTTCGTAAAAGCGGGCGTTGTATTAAGTTTATTATCAATTATCGCATTAAGCAAAAACTAAAATTCAGGATTATGACAACAACAGACGTAACACACAAAGTACAATTAGTAGACGGAAAGTTTACAGCAATGGAAGCTTCAGATGTAATCAACTCGTTATTAGATGAAAAAATTAATTTCCACAAAATTCACAGATTGTCTATGTGTGAAGGAAATGTAGATAGCGACACAACTTTTGACGATAGCCGTTTAGCGCAATTAATTAGAGAAAAAGAAAATTTCAAAGCTGTTTATCAAGAAGCAAAACGTGAAGGGAAACAATTTAGAATCAACGGAATTCTAGAAGTTGAAATTATTGACTAATAATTAGTGTACGTTTTAAAAATACCAAATGGATTTACATTTACTCTTCGATAATTTAACAAATCCTGCTTTATTGTTTTTTGGTTTGGGAATTATTGCCGCTCAAGTCAAAAGTGATTTAGAAATACCAAAAAATTCTTCAAAATTTATATCATTATATCTCTTGCTCGCCATTGGATTCAAAGGCGGGCAAGAACTTGCCCATAGCGAATATACAGCCGATATTGGTTGGTCTATTGTATTTGGAATTGTGATGGCTACAATTGTTCCCTTATATACTTATTTTATTTTACGACTTAAATTTTCGGTTGAAAATGCAGGTGCAATAGCAGCAGCTTACGGTTCGGTAAGTGCCGTAACGTTTGTAACAGCAGTCAGTTTTTTAGAAATGAAAAATATAGAATTTGGAGGGCATATGGTTGCCGTTATGGCGTTAATGGAAGCACCTTCAATTATAATTGGAGTGTTATTAATGCGAATTTATTCGAATGGAAAAAAGTCGTATAAAGAAATGTTTGAACTCGTAAAACACGCAGTAACTAACGGAAGTGTTTTACTAATTTTAGGAAGTTTGGTCATTGGTTTTATGGCAAGTGATGCACAAGCCGCAGGAATAAAACCATTTACAACAGATATTTTTAAAGGATTTTTAGCCGTATTTTTATTAGATATGGGAATTACGAGCGGAAAGAAAATTGGCGCTTTAATCAAGAAAGGTTGGTTTGCGTTGGCTTTCGCGATTTTAATTCCACTATTCAACGGAATTACAGTTGCGTATTCATCGGTGCACATACTATCAAGTGATGGCGATCGGTTATTATTGTCAATATTAGCCGCAAGTGCCTCATATATTGCTGTGCCAGCCGCCATGCGAATTGCCGCACCAAAAGCAAATCCAAGTTTATACTTGCCTATGGCATTAGCCATTACATTTCCACTCAACATTACACTCGGAATGCCTATTTACATGTGGTTTATTCAATGTACGTAATATATATAAAATGCGTTACTTCAATTGAAGTAACGCATCTTGTAATAATAAACATTTCAAATACTTAGTTTGATTTTTTAACTACAACTCTGATGAAACCACTATTATTATCTTTATCTGAGTCTACACAGTATAATCTCAGCTCGGGGCTGTCTCCACTTTCTGTAACGGTTATTTGAGTAAATAATCCAACCGAGAAAAAAGATTGTCCATTATTAAAACTCCCAACCATAGCGCCTGCAGAAAATGTTTGATTCGCTGTACCAATAGCAATAGGATGTGTGCTTATTCCATTTGCATTCGTTGAAAAACCTCCATCTTGAGATAAGTTCCATTGATCTTGAAAATCACATGTAATTGTTAGTAAATCTCCTTGTTGTAGTCCTAAGTTTTCAACTAGTTTTCCTGTACCACCTGTTGTACTATTTTGTTTTGCTTCCACTGCTACTTCCATAATTTTTAAAATTTATTTGGTTAATTCCTACTCTTAAAGCTTTTCGGGTTCCGCTTTCACTTTCAATCAACATTTTAGCATCCTAGTTATTACTTTGACTGAAACTCAGTTGGGTTGATACATTAAACGATTCATTAAAAATGATTATAGAATTAAAATTGCTAGCGTTTTATTTCTGAAGTAAAATTAGCTTAGAATAGGAGTGAAGATTGTAATAATGGAATGAGCATACGATTTCGTTCCATAAACGTTTAGATGTATGGAATAAGATTTTTAAAGAATACTTATATGAAGTTAATCGTTTATTTTATCGTTCGAAACTTATTGATAATGTCTTTATAAGTTCCGCTAAGTGTAGCTTTGTGGTTTCCCGTTAGTAGAATAAGGTTGTCGGCAGGAACAATTTCTTCTACTTTTTGAAGATTTACAATAAAGTTACGGTGTGTTCTGTAAAATTTTGTTTCATCCAGTAATTCAAGAATTTTTACGAGTGAGATGAGAATGACAAATTTTTCTTTTTCCGTGATGATGTTACAATATTTTTCTTCCACTTCTATGTAAATGATTTCATCAATATGAACTTTTTTGAGTGATTTCCCCTTTTTGATGAACAAATGTTCTGTACTGATGATGGTATTTTCTTCTTCATCTTGAAAAGCATCTTCTTGCCCGTAAAATCTTTCTAAGGCAGTTTCTATCGTGTATAAAAGCTCCAATTCATTAAATGGTTTAATCAAGTAACTAAACGGATGCGTCAGTTTTGCACGTTCAAAAATCCTACGATCTGTAGAACTCGTTAAAAATATAAATGGTTTCGCAGCATTTGACACTGCATTGATCGTTTCAGCGAAAGCGATACCATCAGGTCTTCCATCTAAAAAAATATCAATTATGGCAATATCGATGTCTTTATCATAAAACAACTCTATAGCTTCTTTAAAGGTTGGCGCAATTCCAACAACATTAAAATCATTTTCTATAAGTACGCTATTTAGCAATTCGCTTTCTTCGGGTGTATCTTCTACAATAAGTATGTTAATATGATTCATTTGGTAGGCTTTTAGGTAGTGAAATAATCATTTTGGTTCCTTTTCCAAGTTCACTTTCTATGGAAAATTTGCCATTATTTTTTTTTGTCATCGATTTACAGAGCTGCATGCCTAAACCTGTCCCGATGATGTTTTCATGTTTCTTTTTTGAGAGCAGAATCGTATCTTTTAGGAGTGCTTCCCGCGTTGCATTGTCCATCCCCATGCCTTCATCTTCAATAATTATATTACAGAAATGGTCATTTTTATTTTCAGTATAAATTTGAATCTTTCCTTTCGGATGTGAAAACTTAATTGCATTGTCTATTAAATTACGTAAAATAATTTTAAGAGATTCTTGATCGGCGAATACGACATCATTCTTTTTTACATTGTTGTCAAAAGAAATTTCTTTGTCTGCTAACATTGCTTTGTAATTATAAGCTACGTGTGTTACAATGCGAAGTAAGCGTAATTTTGTAATTTCAAAATATGATTGTTTGGTTTGAAGCATTGCCCAATTGAGCAAATTATCTAACAAATTATAGGCGCCATTTACAATGGAACTATTGTTTTGTAATAGACTGTTTACTGCTGTTAAATTTTCAGTTTCTAGTGTGTCAACCAATTTTGTATTACTCGTTTTGATGGCATTTACAGACGAACGCAAATCATGACTTACAATAGAAAACAGTTTGTCTTTTGTAGCGTTGAGTTCATCTAAACTTTCTTTTTGCGCATTGATAATTTTATTTGATTTTACTTTTTCACGATAAAAATAAAAGCTTGTAGCTAATAATAATAAGAGAATAATGGAAGAATAGAGTAATGTATTCCGTTGTGCTTCTTGTACTTCATTTTTAGCTTCCAAGATTGCGACTTGTTTTTGTTCTTTTTCTACGGCGATTTTCTCTTCTGCTTTTGCAGTTGCATAAATTCTACTTTGATTGTTTATAGAATCTTTCCATTGGTCATATTCTTTTAAGTATTCAATTGCTTTTGGGAAATTTTTACGATTTTCTTCTACTACAGCCATGTTTTTGGCTGTATTTTTTTTTGATTTAAAATCATCAGTATGTTTAGCTAATTCATAAGCTTTTATAAAATAGGGAATGGCTTGCGCATCTTTGTATTGTTCGTAATAAAGTGTCGCTAAGTTTCCATAAGAACCTATTAGTTGAATTGTATCTTTAGCTTGCTCTAATAGTAGTATACTTTTAGTTAAATATGGTTCAGCTTCCGCATAATTTTGAAGATGTAAATAACAAATACCAATGTTATCTTTAATACGTTCAATATTTGTGATTATGAGCAAATCGTTAGTTAGGTTTTCTATTTCTTTGAAATAAGCAAGAGCTTTATCATATTCATTCGATTCTAGGGTTATTGTACCTAGAAAAGCGGTTATAGTATTGTGAAATTTAAACTCTTTAGAGACTTTTAAGAACTCTCTTTTTGCTTCTTTAAAAATTTCTTTTTGATTAAAACTGTATCCACGAAAAAAATGGCAATAATCTATCAGTTTTTTATTTTTAGGAGAATTATTTAAACATTTTGTAGTATAAATTAAAGTAGAATCCCATTCCCTTTGAATAAAAAAAGTACGTGCTTTTGAAAAATGGTTATATGTTTTAAATTGATCAGTACTACTTTTTACCTTTTGCTTCAAGTTGTCAAACTCAAAATCTTTTTGTGAAAAAAGGAGGAGTGGGCTAATAGTAAGAATCAGAAAAAATATAGTTTTTAGCCTTAAATACATGTACTCTTTTTTATACAATGTAGGTAAAATTTTAAAATAAAAAAAGTAGTGATTTTGTACTCACTACTTTTATAGTAAGATATATAATTTAGAAATTTATTTTTATTATTTATCAGAATCTATTCAAGAGTTCTTTTTTTATTAATATTAACTACCGCTTGTAGGATTCTTAACAGTAGTAACTGTTCCCCGTGATGAAAGCGGATCAGTATCTACTAAAAAAGTTTTAATTGTTTTTACACGTCCATAACTACCTTTGATGCTCTTTTCTTTTAAATAAGTTTCTGTTAAATTTAGTGTTACCATATATGGTACATAAGTAGAAGCCTTTTTTTCTGTAGCTTTATAAGTAATAAAAATATTTAATTGAATGTCTCCTCTATCCGAAAAAGTAAATTGCTGTATAGCTTCAATAGTGTAATCATTTAAAGAATGAAAAGGAATCATAATAAGTGCCTCTAGGGTAATGCCATAAATTACATCTAATTTTTCAATTATCACGGTGTTATAATAAGCTTGAGTTAAAGGAGGTAAAAGCTCTAAAGTAGGATTTACGCTAAATTTTATAGGTGGATTTCCATCTTTTCCAGGATTTGCTAAAGGAGAACTTACTAAGATTGGTATTTCTAATTTTGTGCCAATTCCAACGCTTTCTAAAGGAATATTGTTACTCATAATATAATTATTTTAGTTTATTTTCCCTACTCTATTTAGGCTTTTCGGGTACCGCCTTTTACTTAATTATATAATTCTATGGCTTGTGGACTTGTAATTATAATTAGCTACCACTTGTAGGGTCTTTAACTGTAGTAACTGTTCCTCTTGAAGCCTCTGGATTCACATTGATAAGGAATGTTACGACATCATCTATTTCATCAGGGTTTAGTTTTTCATTTGTACACTGACCAAAAGGAATATGATTAATTTCGGCATTGACTATAGAAAATTTATGCATCCTGTAGATGCTTCCTCGTCGTTTGTTACTACGTTTAAAACATACATAATAGCATAATCGTAACCTGTCATCTTCGCCCATTGAAAAGTTTTGATAAATATCAAAATCATCTTTTGTAAATCCTTCTTTACCTTTTTCAAGTTTAAAATTTTCATAGAAATAAATATTTGTGTATATCTTAGACTCACAACTTCCATTACTATTCTCTATACTCCTTAAGGCACCTATAGTGGGTTGAATTGTAATGTCAAGTTGATTATCATATATTTCAGAAAACCTTTTTTCAATTTTATTTTTAGATTTTGGATGAAGTAAGTCTACTATCTGTTGGAATGCTTGTTCACATTTACATTTTTGAATTAATCTACGTAACCTTCTATAGTGTTGTCTTGCTTTTCTGTCGTTTATTTTTAATACTTTACGAAGTAAGTTTATGGCACGTTGTCTTCTAACTGTTTTAATCAATTTCAAAATTCTTTTTGCTAGTTTCTCTGCTTTTAATATTGATAACTGCCTATTTGGATCTGGAATGTCAGTAACAAATCCATAGTCAAAATGATTGTTAAGTAATCTTATCCCTGGGATAGGATGCGTTTTTTTTATACACATAACATTATTGATTTGGTTAATTTTTCCTACTCTATTAAGGCTTTTTGGATTCCGCCTTTTACTTAATTATATAATTCTGTAATTTGTGACTTGTAATTATGATTAACTACCACTAGTTGGGTTCTTAACAGTAGTAACAGTTCCTCTCGTAGTTGATGGATCTGTATCTATAAGAAAAACTTTTGCAGTTATGATTTCATTTAAATCAACACCTTGCATCTGTTTACATCCCAATCTAAGATTAAATGCATTAAACCAAAAGTCAGGGGTTTTAATACTATTATTATAATCAAATGATATATAGATATTTAATTGAGCATCTCCAGTATCGCTTAGTGTAAAATTATATCGAAATTTTAATTTATCCTTGCTTAGTGGACCTCCTGTTTTTGCAAACGCTACAATGCTTAAGCCAGCAAACTCATGACCATTGAGTCTGTAAGGTACTACTACAGGAGATATAACTTCTTCAGAAATAATTGCACCGTCGGGAGCGTGTTGTATTGGTGATTTTCTTGAAGCCACTATTGTGTAATAAGGTTCACCACAACAAACATTCCTTTTTTCATAAATTTCATGAGTTGTTGCGAGTATTTGTTTGATTCCAGACATTACACCATTGTTAACTTTTTGTGGCATTAAACCCTTATCATACAACATGTTTTCAATATTGATATCTAATTGATTATTTTTTATGATGATTGATTTTTTCTGCTTTTTCTTCGTTTTTTTACTCTTTTTTGATTTTTTCATAATTAATTGGTTTGGTTAATCAATTCCTACTCTATTTAGGCTTTTCGGATACCGCCTTTTTTTAATTGTAATCGTAACTTGTATAGAATTGCTATTTTTTAGTGTAACAATTCTATACAAAGAGAAGATATAAAGTTTTTGATTTTAAAGAAAATAGAACAAAACGCTCCTTTTTTGGAACGAAATTGAAAATGACTGGAATAAGATTTTCATTCACTATAAAGCACAAAAAAAGCGAACCGAAGTTCGCTTGCTGTATAGTATTTGAATTAAAATTTAGTTTCTATTTTTTCTTTTTGGCAAAAATTTCTTCGGTAGCAATACCAGCAGAAGCAGTATCTACATCATATAATGTAGTAATTGCTTGTACAGTGGCTGCTTGCGCAGTGGCTTCGGAAGGAATTTCTCCCGTAGTAGCATTGTGTGCTGCATTTTGTAATGCTTGCGAAGTCGCTATGGCAAGGTTTCCTAAAGATTCAGCTGGCGATTCGCCAAGAACTTTTGTATTTGCTTGCGTCACAGCATCTGTGATTTGTGAGTTTACGGTCTTTTTTTTTGACATATTACGTAGCTTTCTGTTATATTCAACATACAATTTACATAATTTCTCTAGGTATCACAACTTACATCATCCCAATCTTGATCCATGTACTGAATGAGCCAATTGAGCGCATAATGACGTTCATATACAGCGCCAGAAATCATTGTTTTCATTTGCTCACCTTTTATGCGTGCGTCAACACATGCCCAATCCATTCGGTAATACAAGTCGTTCATGTCCAGTATTTCTTCAACACTTCGTACTTCTGTAGCTTCTTCCACAAATATTTTAGGATTCGCATACGGATAGTTTCCATCTGGAATATTTACAAAGTCAATCATCGTATCCGGAAACGGAATAGAGTCAACTTTTTTCAACGCCCATAATAAAACCCAAATGCCTTCGCATTTCCACGATTCTTGATTTTTTCCTTCATCTGTAGGATTCTCAAGTAAGTATTTTTCTTTTGGTGTTGTAAATTCCCAAAGATGTAATTTTTGTAAAATAGTAATCGTGTCTTCTCCAGATAAAGCATTTAACGCAAATCCGTTAATGTATGCCATAATCGTAACACGTTGTGCAATTTCTTTTACAGAACGAATGTTGGTAGTAGCAATTGCTTCTATATACGGAAGATTTTTATTCACTTTTACATGATGGTTTACTAAAAAAGCTTCATTCTTTTCTTTACGATCTTTTTGCTCATCTAAAATTTCTGTCTGTTCCCCGTCAAAGTATTTAGAATCAATTTTAACGTCTAACGAATCGATTTCAGAATTTCCTTCACTATCAATAATCAATTGCAATTGATTGTTTAGAAAATGTTGCCCGTGCGCTTTTGAAATAACGGTTCCATCTTGAACAAAAAGTATTGCATCGTAAGCTATTGCCAATTCACGTATAATTGCGGGAATTTCTTTACTTGTTCCTTTTTCTTCAATAATTGAAAATTCAGCATTAAGCGAATGTACTTTGTGCAAAAATTGTTCTCTTAACGATTCATTTTCAATTGGCAACGAATGCGCAAAACCGTACAAACCTTGCAAATTACTATTTAAAGGGCAACTTTCGTCTTCAGTAATTTGATAATCAGGATGTATGCGTTCTCGATATGGAATTTTTAAAATCTTTTTAGAAGAAAAGAATCCACCTTTAATTTCAACTCTCAGAACTTTAAATTCGTCTTCTTCGTCAAGAAAGACAGCTGCTGTTGGAAAATACTTTTTTAGAATGGAAATAATTTTTGCATGACCAATTTCATGCGAATACAATGTGCAAATCATGTATGTTTAGTTTTTTGATGATGAAAGCTGATTTTTTATAAAATCAGTCGTGAATATACTGCTTTCTTCTAAAAAAACATCACAATTAAAAACCATTGTTTTGGGCAAGAAAAGCCTAGTTTTTGAGTAGAGAATTAAAATCTACTCAATATTTCTTTTCCTGTATCACCTAAAGTTTCAGCAATCATTTTCATTGCCAAAGCGCGTCCATTGTCACCATTGGTAAATACAATTAATCCTCTTTTAGATTTTGGTAATACAATAATAATAGCATTTACACCAGTATCACTTCCAGCATTAAATATGGCGTATTCTCCGTTTGGTAAATCTTTTAAAACAATACAACCCAAACCAAAATGAACTCCATCTTTCACAACAACTTGTGGATGCTCCATAGCTACATACATTTTTTCAGTAAGATGTTTTCTTTGTAAAATATTCACAGCAATATTTCCAAAGTCTTCAATGGTTGTCAATAAATTATCAGCTGCATTAGCTTTAGTTGCTTTGTCATATGAATATGGTTTTCCTTCTTTGTTGTGTGTGTTTGCAAATGTGGAAGTTTCCATGCGTTTATTCCACACAAGTGAACTATGCATCATGTTATTTGGCTTAAATACTAAAGAATCAACAAGTTGTTCAAATGACGTTTTAAACTTTGCTTCTAAGGCTTTTCGTAAGTATTCAAAACCTTCTCCTGAGTATTGAAATTTTGTTCCAGGTTCAAAGTCAAAAGCGAGTTTTTTATCATCATACATACGTCTCCAATTTTTGAAACCTGTGGTATGACTCAATATATGTCGTGTCGTAAGCTTTTTGTGTACGAGATCGTTTTTTACATCTGGATCAACCCAATATGGATATAAAGGTTCGTCTAAATCTAAAGAACCATTACTTACTAATTGCAGGCTAAGAATTGCAGTAATTGTTTTCGTTAAGGAAGCTACGTCAAAAACTGTTTTGGAAGTTGCAGGAATGTTTTCTTTTGTGTTTCCACGAACAACTATTTTTTTAATTTTATTTTGTTCTATGGTAGCAATAGCTATAGCTGGAACGTTGTTTTCTTTACGCCATTGATCAATAGTTGCAATGTCAGGAATAGGTACAGAAGTATTTTCTTGTGCTGTAAGTTGAAATGATTGTACTAAAAGAACAATAAGTAAAAGTTTAATTTTCATAAAAGTGTTTTTTGATGTGATACTTTTATGACGACTTATTAATTGAGTTGGTTACACTATTTAGAAGAAATAAGATTTTAAGAAGCTAATTTTGCAAATAAAGAGATCAATGTTACGATGAGTGCAATGATTCGAATAATGGTCCATACACTAATTGTAGCAGGTTTACCATACTTTCCGTGTTCTTCTTCATGAATTTTATTTAATTCTCTGTTTTTAATAACACGGTCTACTGCGGTTTTATCTCCTGAAAAATCTTGACAAGTGCTGTAAAATTTAGCTGTTTCATTTGTCAATCCGCAAACAATTCCTTTTTGTGAATCAAATTTTTGATGAGCGCATCTTTTACAAAAAGTTAATCTGTGTTCTCTATCCATGTATTTTTTTAGATTTCACTTTGTGTGATTATGTTTCGAATCCATTCGTTCGGAATCATATCAATAGTCAAATTTACACGTTCTTCAGTTCCGTTATTGATAACTCTGTGCGGATCGGTTAAGCGTAAATACCAACATTCTCCAGGTTGCATAGGAACTTCCGTATCATTTAAGAAAAACTGAACGCCTTTTTTGTTTAAAATTGGAACCGTTAAACGAATTACTGATTTATGAATTTCCAAACCAAGTGTAGGATCTGTGTGTTGTTGTACCACAGAGCTTGGCGCTAAGCGTAACAAACGAACTAAGGTTACTTTTGTATTTGCTTTAAATGTGTCTATGATGCTATTTATATATGGTGCTTCTTTTAAATAATCAGTATCTAACCAATCACACCATGAACCATCTGCATAATCGTCAGCTGGCGGCGGCATTGGAATTGAAGTATCTACCGTATGTGCAGGCGCGCGCAGTGGAATTACATTGTAATATTCAAAGTTTTGAAGTTTTAACGCTTCAAACTCAGCTAGCATTTTTTCAGCGTCAAATGTAAAGGGTAATTTTATTCGATCTTTTGTTTTTGCTGTTGGAGTTGCATGCGCCATGATATCTAGTTTTATGTGTGTGTAGTTTCTTAAAAATCTAAAATACTAAAAAAGTATACAATTGCGAGCAATAAAATAGCATGAAGCATCAAAATAGCGAAATTTACGTAAGATAAGTCGTATAAAAAAAGCTATAACGATTCACATTATAGCTTTTATAGTATATTATTTTAAACGAAATTATGGATTTGCACTAAAACCACCTTCGTCATTATCATCTTGATCTCTTCCGTTTCGTTCAGATTTCTTTTTCTGATTGAATCGATATGTGAATGAAAGATTAAACGTACGTTCTCTCCATTGAAATTCACCTTCACTAAAAAACGTATCAGTAAACGCTTCTGATCGTCGTATTCTTGAATTAAATAAGTCACTCACATTAAATGCAATAGAAGCTCTTTCATTCAATAAATCTTTACTAAAGGCAAGATTCGTAGTAAAAAGTCCTTTTCGTATGTTTTGTGCATCTTCGCTTGGTCCTCTGTAAAACAGACTCGTTTGCCAATCTATATTTCCAGGAAGTGTTACTTTATTATTAACTCTTACAAACCAACTTAAGTTTTCAGCATCAAAATTTACGTCGTTAAAATCACCACGGGTGATTGACTGGAATAAGTTGAAGTTCCCATTCAAACGCCATTTTTTAGTAGGATTATAGGTTAATGTGAATTCAAAACCATAACGATCATTTCGCGCTAAGTTAATTGGTGTTCTACGAATAATTGGCACTTCTTCTCCGTTAAGTATTGTAGTTTGTCCAGTTTCTTCACTAATAAAGTTGAAGACATCTGTAGCACGCTGAAAATAGATAGATGTATTTAATGTTAATTTTCCAAAACGATTCAAATAGCCTAAATCGATTCCGTTAGAATAACTTGGGTCAATATCTGGATTTCCTTGAAAAACATTCGTAATACTTGAACGTGATGGAAATGGATTTATAAATCGTGAACGTGGACGACGAATTCTTCTGTTATATCCTAACGTAATACTTTGACGATCACTAATTTCATATCCAATATTTACAGTAGGGAACAAGCCTACATAATTTTTTTTGTCCAACGTTCCACTCGTCAATTGATCAACGGTAATACGTGTACTTTCCATTCGTAACCCTAATAAGAAAGAAAACTTATTTACTTTATTTCCATATTGTGAATAAAAAGCATTTACATATTCACGATAGTTTAGTACGTTACTCAAATCTGTATCAGAAACAAAAGTATCATCTTCTAAAAAGGCAACTAAATAATCTGTGTTTAAATCTAAAAAGTTTCCGCGATATCCAAGTTCAAATTGTGCGTTGTCACCAATTGGAAGTGTATAATCACTTTGTAGCAAAATACGATCTTGATCTTCAACTGTTGCTACTTGCTCTGCAAGCACATTATCCACAGAAATAAATGAGTTTTCAGCTTCTGAACTACTTTCATACTGAAAATCTACGGTAAGCTTATGTCCACTTTTTTCAAAGTTTTTATCAAAATTTAATGAATATTGTACTGTTGTATCATCTTCAAATTCAGGATCAAAACGCGAACTTACACTTGTGACATCTAAATTTTCATCAAATTGAGTTAATACGTTTGTGGTGGTCGTTTCGTCATTACTATCTCTATATACAATTGCTGCCGTTAATGATGTAGAATTATTAATATACCATTCCACACCAAAATTTGAGTTGAAACTTTTTCGAAGTCGATCAAAATCGCGTTGTTCGTCTAAAAAAGTAGTAGGATCGTCATCATTGAAGTATTCTGTAAAAGTGTTTGAGTTTCCAGGCACGTCTCTTCGGTTATATCCAGAAGTTGTAAAGAAATTAAAATCTCCAGTTCGGTAGTTAATATTTCCTGAAGCGCCATATCCAAACGGATATGATACATTTGTAGTAATAGCTCCGTTGATTCCTTGTAACTTGCTACGACGAAGAATAATATTTAAAATTCCACCAGTTCCTTCAGCATCATAACGCGCAGATGGTGAAGTTATAATTTCTACTTTTTCAATAGCGTCTGCAGGTAACTGACGCAGTGCATCTGTTGAATTTAACCCAACCAAACCAGAAGGTTTACCGTTAATTAAAATACGAACATTATCATTTCCACGTAACGATACATTTCCTTCCACATCAACAGAAACCGAAGGTACATTATCGAGCACGTCACTTACAGTTCCACCACGAACCGTTAAATCTTTTCCAACATTATAAATTTTCTTATCAAGTTTAATTTCAACGGTAGTTCTTTCAGCTATAATTTCAACGGCTTGCAAACTTTCTAAATCTTCCGTAAGGAAAAAACTTCCTAAAAAAGTATCTTTTAAAAGTGATTTTTCTTTAATTTCTTGTGTTTTAAACGAAATAAATTCAACCTTAATATTGTAAACATCGGCATCGACTACAATGCTAAATTCACCTTGCCCGTTGGTAATTCCTCCAGTTACAGGTTTCTTTTTGGCAGTATCTTGAAAAATAATAGTTGCATATTCAAGTGGTTGCTTTGTTGTTTTATCAAACACTTTTCCAGTGATTGTGACTTTTTTTGTGGGTTTTCCCGTTTGTGCAATTCCAAAGGAAATAGTTCCTAAGAGAGTTAGGAGAAATAATAGTTTTTTCATTTTAGTGAGTAGTTTCTTTAATACAGCTTTTAGCTTTTTTACTTTTATTTTGGACTGCAAAGAAAAAGGATGGTTTAACGGAAATTGGTTAAAGTTCTGTTAAAAGAAAAACCCAGCAAAATTTGCTGGGTTTAAAACTATAGAATAGTTAAAATGTTTTCTGGCGGTCTTCCTATAACTGCTTTTTGGTTATTAACAACTATTGGTCGTTCCATAAGTTTAGGATTTGAAAGCATTAGTTTGATAATATGTGCTTTGGAAATCCGTTTGTCTTTGTAATTATCTTTCCAAAACACTTCATTTTTTCGGACTAAATCTATTGGCTCTATTTCAAGAAGTTCAATAATTTTTGTTAGTTCGGCTAAAGAAAGTCTATTCTCTAAATATTTAACAATTATAAATTCTTTTCCTGATTCTTTTAAAATGGCCAATCCTTCTCTCGATTTTGCACATCTTGGGTTATGGTATATTTTTATCATTATTTGTTTGTATAAATTTCTACTATTTCGCCTTTCGTATATAATGAGTCAATTCCCTTTTGTGTAAAGAAATAAATACTGTCATCAAAAAAGACATCAACGCTTTCACGTTCTTTTTTAAATGTATTTTCACTAGGCTTTCTACCTTCATAACTATAATTACTGTATTTCATGTAAATTGTATCATTGCTATGTTCATCAACTTCGGCAAACGTATATTCTTTTGAAGAAACTTTAAATACGATAATATCTTTTGCTTGAAGATTATTAACGTTTTTAGTCAATTCTTCATCGTGTTTGCCAGAAGCATAGAATGCATAACCAATGAACAATACAATAATAATTAATCCAGAAAACAGATAGAAAGGCGTTTTAAAATGGTGTTTCTCCATTTCTAATTTATCCTTCAATTGTTGCGGCATTTCTTTTTTTTGTAAAACTTGCTCACAATTTTTACAAACAGAGAAATACTTTTTGGTATATGGAAAAACTGGAATCCAAAAAACAGTTGCATATCGAGAAATTGCGTTTACGTATATGCCACTAGCTTCACAGTTTGGACATTTTGCACCTTGAATTTTTCGCGTTCCTAAATCTTTAGAACTAGTTCCGTAAACAATCATTCTTTTACTTGTGTTAAGTTATATCAAATGCAATAATACTTGAAATTTAGAAATAAAAGACTGTATTACAGTTCATCTTCTGCTGTATTCTGTCCAATAGACATCAAATACGCCTTTAAAAACTCGTCTATATTTCCATTCATAACAGCATCAACATTTCCAGTTTCATGCGCAGTACGGACATCTTTGACTAATTTATACGGATGCATTACATAGTTTCTAATTTGCGATCCCCATTCTATCTTCATCTTTCCAGCTTCAATATCTTCACGTGCTTCCAATTGTTTTTTCAACTCAATTTCGTACAATTGAGATTTTAACATTAACATTGCGCGTGCGCGGTTGTCGTGTTGTGAACGTGTTTCTGAACATGAAATTTGAATTCCAGATGGTTTATGTGTCAGTTGTACTTTTGTTTCAACCTTATTTACATTTTGTCCACCTGCACCACTTGATCGTGCTGTTGTAATTTCAATATCAGCAGGATTAATGTCAATCTCAATTGTATCATCAATTAACGGATATACATAAACAGACGCAAAAGAAGTATGTCGTTTTGCATTGCTATCAAACGGAGAAATACGCACCAAACGATGCACACCATTTTCACCTTTTAACCAACCAAAAGCAAAATCGCCTTCAAATTCGAGCGTTACCGTTTTAATTCCGGCAACATCACCTTCTTGATAGTTAAGTTCTTTAATTTTATATCCTTGTTTTTCAGCAAACATTAAATACATTCGCATCAACATATTTGCCCAATCACAACTTTCTGTTCCGCCAGCGCCAGCAGTAATTTGTAATACAGCGCTCATACTATCACCTTCATCAGACAGCATGTTTCGGAACTCTAAATCTTCAATTTTTATAGTAGTTTTTTCAAAATGCGCTTCAACTTCTTCATCAGTAGCATCACCTTCTTTGTTGAATTCGTACAATACTTCCAAATCTCCGATTAAATCAGCAACGGCATTATAATCGCCAACCCATTTTTTTTCTCCTCGGAGTTTTTTCATAATGATTTCGGCTTTTTTCGGATTGTCCCAAAAGTTGGGAGCATACGTTTTTTCCTCTTCATTTGCAATTTCTATAAGCTTGGCATCTATGTCAAAGATACCTCCTTAACGCACCAAGGCGATTGATAAGATCTTTGATATGATCTGATGTTATCATGTTTGTTATTTTTATACTTACAAAAATAAGATGTTTTATGTATATTCATAGCGTAAAACTGAAAAACCGAAAGAATATAAAAAGTACGTGCTTTTTATAGGATAATTTAAGGTTTGGTTTGAATAAAAAAATACTCCAATGAAGAAATGTACGCTGTTGATTTTCATTTTCTTATACGTATCGTTTGGCTTTTCACAAGAAAAAAAGAAACCACATCCACGTGAAAACTATACAGGCTACTTTAATTTTGCTTACGAAGAGAAAACAGATAAAATTTTCTTGAATGTACAGCATTTGAATGAAGATTTCCTATATGTATATTCGTTAGCAAGCGGAGTTGGCTCTAATGATATAGGATTGGATAGAGGTCAAATTGGTGATGGAGTTGTAGTTCAATTTCAAAAAATGGGGAATAAACTCATGTTGGTACAACCCAATTTACGATACAGAGCAAATACGTCTAACGATTTGGAACGAAAAAGCGTAGAACAAGCGTTTGCGAAATCTGTTTTATTTGGCTTTCCAATCGTTTCGGAGAAAGAAGGTGTGTATACTATTGATTTGACACCTTTTTTAATGCAAGATGCACACGGAGTGATTCAAAGTTTGGCAAATAGCAAACAAGGTAAATATAAGCTAGATGCTTCTAAAAGTGCCATAGCATTGCCAAGAACGAAAGCTTTTCCAAAAAATGTAGAGTTTGAAGCCTTGTTAACATTTAAAGGACAACCTACAGGGAATTATATTAAAAGTGTAACGCCAAATGCTGCTTTAATTACGGTAACACAACATCATTCTTTTGTAGAATTACCTGATGCAAATTACAAACCGAGAGTTTTTGACCCACGAAGTGGCGCTATTCATATTTCCTATTTTGATTATGCAACACCGATTCAAGAATCGATGAAAAAACGCTTTATTACAAGGCATCGTTTGGAAAAGAAAAACCCGAATGTGGAAGTAAGTGAAGCAAAAGAACCAATCATTTATTATCTCGATCCTGGAACGCCAGAACCTGTACGTTCAGCTTTGTTAGATGGTGCGCGTTGGTGGAATCAGGCCTATGAAAGTATTGGTTTTACAAATGCTTTTCAAGTAAAAATGTTACCAAAAGACGCCGATCCGATGGATGTTCGTTACAACGTAATTCAATGGGTACATCGTTCAACACGTGGTTGGAGTTATGGTGCAAGCGTTGTAGATCCGCGAACGGGAGAAATTATAAAAGGACATGTAAGTTTAGGAAGTTTACGAATAAGACAAGATTTTCTGATTGCACAAGCGTTACTAAACCAGCCTTTTGTAGCGAATGACAATAATTATCAGCCAATGTTGCAAATGGCGTTGGCAAGAATTCGTCAACTATCAGCACATGAAGTAGGTCATACCATTGGTTTTGCACACAATTTCTCGGCAAGTGCTAATAATAGAAGTTCCGTGATGGATTATCCGCATCCAACAGTAAAAATTACCAATGGAAAAATAGACTTGTCTGACGCGTACGCAACAGGAATTGGTTCTTGGGATAAAGTTACGGTGGCATATTCCTACACTGAGTACAATACAGCGGAAGCGGAACAAAAAGGATTGAAAACTATTTTAGACAATGCGTACGCGAATGGACATCGTTTTATTTCAGATTCAGATGCACGACCAGCAGGAAGCGCACATGCAACTGCACATTTATGGGATAATGGAAAAAGTGCGGCTTCAGGATTACAAGATGTGTTAGCAGTGCGTAAATTGGCAATACAAAATTTCTCTAAAGATAACATACGAAGTTATGAACCATATAGTGTTTTAGAAGATGTTTTTGTGCCGTTGTATTTCTTTCACAGATATCAAACGGAAGCTACTGCAAAAGTGATTGGCGGATTGGAATATAATTACGCAACAAAAAACGACGGACAGTTAATTACAGCTGTAGTTTCACCAAAGACGCAACGTGAAGCATTAACAATCATTTTACAAACATTAGATGCTAAAAACTTAGTAATTCCAGAAGATAAACTAGCATTATTTCCACCAAGAGCTTATTCCTTTTGGCGATCAAGAGAATCGTTTAAAGGAAATACAGGTGTTGGTTTTGATGCAATGGCGCCAGCCGCAACAGCTAGTGATATGACGTTGAGGTTTTTATTTCATCCTGAACGTGCCGCACGATTGATTCAACAAAAAAGTTTGGACAAAAAACAATTGGATTTCACGGAAATGGTAGACGAAGTATTGCAAAACACATTATACAAAACATATAAAAACGCATACGAATACGAAATTGGACATGTCATTAATGTAAATGTATTGAAGCATTTGATGTATTTGGCACAACATCCAAATGCGTCATCCGCAGTAAAAGCGCAGAGTAAATATTTGTTACATGATATAGCAAAAAAAGTGACTTCAAAACAATATAAAGATGCCGAAAAACCGTATCAATTCTATTATTTAGATATGATTGAACAGTTTAAAAAATATCCTGAAAAATTTAAAATTGAAGCTTCTCCAAAAATTCCAGATGGTTCGCCAATTGGAACAGATGCTTGTGGGTTTTAGATTTTGAGAGTCATGAATCAAGAGTTAGGAAGAAATAGAAAACAATAGAGACTTAATGGCTAAAAGTATAAGAATAAACTATAAAGTATTTCTCGATACAATTTTTCTCCATTTTATGATGAAAAATCAATCGAAGTGACGCTTTTAAACTATTTTTCTAACACACAACACACAACACACAACAAGCAGTTGGTTAATTTTTTCG
This sequence comes from Kordia sp., assembly GCF_965283645.1. Lineage (GTDB taxonomy): Bacteria > Bacteroidota > Bacteroidia > Flavobacteriales > Flavobacteriaceae > Kordia. Next base: position 5,237,061 of record NZ_CBDIPG010000001.1, read on the forward strand.
CATCTGATTTTCAGTAGTTTACGGAATTAGGAGTCCGAAAAAGGGTCGATTTCTATGCTTTTCGGTACTCTAAAACGGTACTCTTATAACACCTTAAAACCACCTTATTTTCGCTTTATTTTCCAACATTTAAAAATTCAATTTTTGGATGAAAATATATCGCCAAATGACTATCCGTTTTTCTATGTATTTCTAATAAAATTACACGAAAAATGATAAAAAATAAACAAACAAAAAGAAAATCTATTTTAGACGGTTTGGACTTAAATTCGATTCCAAAGTCAACCAAACCATTAATTGATACCAAAAAGGTGTTAAAGCATCCTGTTACTAAATTAGTTATCTGTGGTGTTGCCATTTATGGAGTACTTAAAGTGTCAAAATACTTTGTAAATGGGTATGCAGAACTCATTAGAGCCACAAAAAACTTGCGTAATGCCCGCAATCAGTAAATTTTATACTTCATGTTGTTTTACTGCAATTTGAAGCTGTTTAATGATAACATCTATACTTGGGATTCGATTTCTTTTAAAACGCTCCCAAAGATCATACAATGAACCAATCACATCGGCAAGGTGTGGTTGGTTTTCTTTTGTAGGTGTTTCGTATGAAGGTTTTTCTTTTCGTCCATTAATAAGCACTACCATTTTTTCCTTTTTTTGGGATGTATTTTTGGTCAGAATTGAACTGTCTAAGTTGATAATGTCACGAATATGGTAATATCTACAAAGCCAATTTAGAACATCTCGGTAGTATTTAATTTTTCCTTCTTCATCAAAACAGATATGCCCATTTAATACAATGACAGCGTTTCCGTTATCTTTTAAGTTTAATAAAGCAAGCGCAATTACAAATGCCTGCTCACGCAAGTGACTCGCTAAAAAATATGCTTTCCCTAAGTATTCTTCTATAGTATCAAGTTTTTCATTTTTTGTTTTTGTTGATTTTATAAATGGCGGATTACAAACCACTATATCAAAGGATTTGTGCATTGCTTTCGGAGTTGGTTCAAATGGATTGTAATCTGTAATGGTTTTAAAACGTAAAAAGTCAAGGAATTTTTTTTTTAGTTGAGATATTTCATTGGCATGCGTTGCACTCGCTTTTGCACCCACTAATAAATTTCCACTTCCTGCGGTGGGATTGAAAATAGAAGTAGCTGTCTCCATTTGTAAATATCTCGCAATCATCATCGCAATAGGTAAGGGGAGAATGTGACTGTGTTCAAATCGCTGTTTATCATTGGTAAAGCTTCTGTCAAATTGTAAGTTTCCCCAAAAATGTCGCATTCCATCTATCCAAACATAATTTTCATCATAAAGGTATCTGCTTCTGAAAAAATCAATGGCACTTAGTTCAATAGCTTCTCCAAGAATTTCATCATTTGGCACTTCTTTTTGTTTGCCTAGACTTTCCACTTGTAGAAGTGTTGGTTTTTTATGTTTATAGTATAGAAGACTCATGCCTGCAACAAAACTATCAAAGTGAAACTTAGGAATTTTTGGTGTAACAATCATTTCATCAGTATCTATAAAATCAGTTTCTTCAAGTTGTTTGGCTAGTATACTTTCAATGTAGGCTTCAATACACTTTTTTGAGACAAATAAAGCGTCTATTTGTTCTTGAACATGTTTACGTTTTTTGATAAGTTCAGTGTATGAATAATCTCGCAAGCTTTGCCCTGTTTTTAAATCGATCAATTTTTCAGAAAACTTTTGTAGTTGACGATCAATGATATCTGTTCCTTTAGAAAGATCAGCCATAGGTCTAAAGTTCTGTATCAAATACAACCAGCGATACTTTTGTTTCTTATTATCTAAAATTTGTTGAAGTGTTTTTACAGAAACATATCCTTTAATTAAACTTACATAGGGATATTGTAAATCAACAGGATAACTAATATTTTTTAAAATATCAAAACCATTTATTTGCCAATGTCTGTTAAGTTCACGGCAATTAATATTGATACCTAAATTGTCAATTTTTTTTAACTGTGATATTTCAAAAAGTTCATATTCAAACAATCTATCTAACGTTTCAATAGTAACTTCAAACAATTGTGGAAATTCAATTTTTAGCTTTGGTATGTGTTGCAAAGGAATTGCACCTTTTTGAAAACATTCATGTACGTATAATGGAACAAGTACATTATTCACTTGATACTTCGTAAATACAAGATCGGTAGTAAACGATTTTATTTCAAAAGATTCGTTTGTAAAATCTAAAAGTGGACGCATTGCGATCGCTACACTCCCTTTAAAACAATTCGGGAAATCTTCAAACCATTCTCTATACAATCGAATGATGTGTTTGAGTTTATTTTGACGAAGCGTTTCTAAATTCATAGTAGAAGCTTCCTCAATTTCTGTAATTAACGTTTGAATCAATCGTGTATCAGTAACTTTAGTAGTTTGTTCAATAGATACTAATTTGTCGATTACTTCTAAAATCAATAGTTTATCAAAATCAGTTTGATCGTCCAAAATGCCTGTTTCGATAATTTGATTAGTTTCAATGGTATTTTTTATCTCAATTGAACTATCAGAATTTTTATCTTTTTGAACATCTTTGACCAATTCTACTAAAGAATCCATGAATTTAATAGGAATAAAAATTCCATCTTCATCAATGTCAATAACTTTCTGCACTCGCAATAATGTTCTTGCTCTTTCTTTATAATTACGAGGGAAAACGGTAAGTGAATCGAAATAATTCCCAAATGTGTGTCTAGCAAATCGTTCAGCAATTATCGTAGCGACTCTTTTATAATTTTCAAAAATGACATATTCATCTTCTATAATTTTATCATCTTTTTTGAAATTGATATCGACGATACAGAACTTTAAATCGTCAATCTTTTCAAAGCTTGGCTTGTAAGTAGGATATATGATAATAGATTTCCAGTCTTCTTCATTTTCCATTGCTTTTTTGAGATGATGAGCAAAGCATACGTAGGCAAAATGAAAATCAGCATACCATTTGGTTTCATCTTTAAAAAAGTGTTTGAATCCTAATTTTTGCAAAAATGTAATTAATTCTTTGTCTATAGGGTTAGAGAATATAATTTCAATTCCGTTTTTAGCCTTATTGTGTATTACTTGTACATTCATGTTTTAACAAATTAGTGTTGAAAACACTAAGCTAAAAAGCGCAATTCAAAAATCATTTGTCAACTTTTGGTACTTGAACCATTAATGTAGCTATATTTTTAATTCAGTATTAAAAAATGACCTCAAATGATAGATTCGTATTGAATTCTTGACCTATTAGTTGATTGCAACAAAATTACGTTTAATGACAAAAAATAAAATTTGAATTCTATTTTTTAGATATTCCAAATCAAAATATTGTCCATGCTTTTTTTTCTTAGTGTTGAAAACACTAAGCTACGAAGGGAAATTGGAAAATCATTTGTAAAATTTTGTGTAGTACACGTAGATTGTATGAAAGGAATTGTAGAAGAGTAAATATATGACTTATTTTAACTAATCAGAAAAAGCTACCTACTTCACTATCAAATAAACCAATAACCAATAAACAGTGATTATCCTATTACTAATAAATTAGATTTTACAGTAGTTGTGATTGTATTTAGTAGGAATAATACATACAATCAAACTTATTGATGATTTAAGAAAGCTAATTCATCAGTTTGATTAATAAATATTCAGATAGGTAGAAAACATTGAAGTATTGAGTATACATAGATCGATCAGATATACATATATAACTATTTGAAGAGAATCGGATTAGTTCCTTCAAATTAATATTATATTTCATTTAAATAGTTATCATTGGTAAATATCTGTGTGTTGATTTTAAGGCGATTACGCTAAAGTGTTTTAGGTAAATCTTATAGTATTACGGGAAACCTCATTTGTGAAATATAATCTTTATCTTATATTTATGTAAAATTTAGATTAAATGTTTAAAGTGAATTTTACGTATAAAATATAGAGGTAATTAATGGGGGTTTCAGATTTATTATCACTTATTGGTCTTTTTTTAGCAATAATTGCCTTTCTCGATAGTAGTGAAAGAAAATTTATTCTTAATAAATTTTCTAATCGAGATTTCTTTTTAGTATCACTTTATCTAATATTAGTAAACTATTTAATATTTTATCAATGGTGGACTAACCAAATAGAGTTTTTGAACTACTTTGAGTTTGAAGGGTTTCCTAATACAAATACTTGGGCATATTTCATTTCAATCATATTAATTTTTTGGTTTTTGTATAAAATAATGTATGCGTATTTTCCTAATGAAAACAAGGATAAAGTACTTCAGTTTTATAAATATCTCATCGCTAAAAAAGAGTATCAAAGTTTATTTAGTTATATAGAAAAATATGATTTCAAAAAATTGAGAAGCAAAAAAGTTGACTCTTTTCAAGTTATTTTGCTAGAAGAAATAATAGGGAATAAGTTATTTTTAAAAGAGACTGCCTCTTATAATTTTTTTTTCATAATTGAATTATTAAATACTAATGACAATAAAGTCCTAGAAAACAATTTTATATACTCACAACTTACAGATCAAAATAGTTATACATTGATGAATATAGAATCTCCAAATCAATCTTTTTTTAAATTATTATTTCATAATGATGAATTCTTTTTAAAATCAATTGATCACAATTTAAGGCATAATATGTCAGATTTAATTTTGCTTAATAAATACATTCTAAAATTCTATTTATTCACTTCTCAAAAAAAAATAGTTGAAAATACAGAAGTTATTGAGAATGTATTTTTAAAAATTATAGAACTTAAGAAAATTCACATACTAAATAAGTATTTTAGTAACTTCAGTAAAACTATTGTATTTGATAATAACAATAGTGACTCTTTTGCTTCATTATTTGATTTAATTGTGAATCAATTAAATCAAAGTTTAATAGTATTTGAAAATAATGAAGAATTAAAATTTTCATTTAATATCATATTAGATTTTAGTTTAAATCATTATGAAAAACCATATTTGAAAACTAAAGTAATACAATCTCTTACAACTAAAATAGATTCTGAAAACTTCATAGAATTCCGAAAATCATTATACGAATGTTGGCGAAAATCAAAAAAAGAAAATGAAAGCTTCAACAACAATATTATAGAAAAGATATCAAATTATTAAATTATGGAAAGAAAAATAGACTTTTACAAGCATCTACTTGAAGATTATAATACAAGTAGTTCTGAATTTAATTATTTCCCTAATAAATCTTTGAATAGTCATTCAGATCAAGGTGTTATTAGTTATGATTATTTTGTTGAAAAAGATAATAGACGAAATGAGAATAGCATTCACTTGTTTTTTAATAAAGGAGCTAGTTCAATTGCTACTGCTAATTACCTTAACATTCAACATCGTAAGATATTTAAAACAAATGTTTTTGTTTATTTATCTAGGAATAAGTCGAATAGTCCAAATCTAATCGATAGAATAAAAAAAATTATAACACCAACACATATTGATTTTGTTGAGGATATTTTAAAAGAAATAAGCGAAAAAAAAACAGGTATTAATTTTTCTAAAGTTGAATATGATACTCCAAAAGTATTTATCAATACTACTATTTATGAAAAAGACTTAAAAACTGATGAAAAGGTATATAGAATTGCAGATAAAGAGTTTATTAATTCTTGGTATAAGAAAGAAAATAGCCCCGTATTAGTTTTAATAGGCAAAGCTGGAATTGGTAAAACAACAATAGCACAATATTTTTCTAATACTATTACTAACGAAAATGAAAACACCAAAAATATATTAATCAACTCTGTCGAAGTTAAAAGAAGGCTGATTGATGACTATAAGGATAATTCTAAAATAAATTTATACGACATTTATCAATCATCTATTGATAAACAAAGCTTTTTAGATGAAAAATACTTTAGATATAATTTAGATACAGGAAATATATTTCTGATTATTGATGGTATTGATGAACTTATTTCAAAAGTTAATAATTTTGATATTTCAGATTTTTTGGATTCTGTAAATGAATATAATCAACAAATAAAAAATTCAAAAATAATTATAACATGTAGAAACGAGTTTTGGGATGCAACAGATCACAATGTTCAAACATTAAACTTGTTGTCATTTGATATTGAACAAACAAAAGAATTTTTTCATAATACATTTAATAAGGAAAAAAATAAGCGCAAATACGATAAAGCTATAAGTTTAGCTGTAGATTTTCATAAGAATAATGATGAGAAAACTAAAAATATTTACCATCCTTACGCATTAGATTTGATTACAAAAATAACTAGAGATGATGTTTTATTAAAAGAGGAACTAAACACTAGAATATTGAATCCAAAAAAAAATACAACGGATTATATTATTGCAAAAATGTGTTTTAGAGAGAATTATTTACTAGGTAAATCAAGAATTACAAATCTTAGTATAGATGAGCAAGTAAAGGTTTTTCAATATATATCAATAGTTAAAAATGGAGTTACAAACCTTGAAGAACTTGAAGAATCTGTATTTTTTGGGATTAATAAAAATATAAGTATATCCCAAGATTTTGAGACAAATAAACTTACAAAATCTTTTTCTTCACATCCTCTATTAACTGAGTTTAATGGTACAATAAAATTCACATATGATTTTTTAGTCGATTTTTTTAAAGCTACTTATTTAGCTTTTTATTTAGAATTAGAATTAGATAAACTGATTGAGATTGAAGATGATTTTTTAAAAATTTTAGAAGACTGTTCTTTTGGTTCTCAGTTGGTTTTAGACATAGCAGAGAGAGTTAAATCATGGGGAGATAAAGAAGTTACATACATTCAATTCTTAATAGAAAAAATTAGTGATTCAAGTTTTTCCATGAAAAAAAAGGTAAAGCTTTATTCTGGAGTTTTTAATATTGTTTATGAAATAAATAAGAAGTTTTTAAAAGATGAAGGACTAACACCCAATAAGATTGAAAATACTAAATTATTGAAAAAAGTTTATGGAGAAGATAAGGTTAGACATTTATGTATGTTCAATATTTCAGAAAAAATAGAGTTCAATTTTACAGGAATAACTTTATTTGAAAATTGCCATTTTTATAAATATGTATCCTTTTGGGGTAATACAGATCATAAGTCCAATAAGTTTTTAAATTGTAGTTTTCGTGAATTAGGAATAAAGAAGACATCAAATAAACCATTAGAATGGATCATTGATTTAAATTATACAAATTTTGGTTTTAACAGTCAATCAATTTTTAACCTTTCATCCTATGTGGGAATGGATTCTGAATTTTTAGAGCAGTTCAATAAGTCTAAAGGTAAAGATATATCCATACAAGAACAAGTAGCTATTCTAACATCAAGATTTATAGATTTTTTTTGGCGTAGAAACTATTTACAATCACAAAATTATACTGTATCTGATACTTCGTGTAAAGTTCCTTTTGTTCAGAAATTCAGAATATTTTCTGACCTCCCTGTTACTTTAGATAAATTTATGGAATTAGTAAAAGAGTTAGAGTTAATTGAATTTTCTGATTATCAAGGGATTAAAAAGATTAATATTTCAAAAAGATATAGACCTGAAATTACTGAATATTTAGTTCAAGGCTCTTTTTCAAATATTATTTTTTTATTAAAGAAGCGCCTCTATGAAATGGTTAGATAAAAGTGCTTTATTAAATTCCGTATAAGTAAAAATTTAGTCATTTAATTTTTAGAAATAATTAAAAGAAGTAATTATTTCGTATTCTCAAAATTCAATTAATTGAGCTAAAAAGCAAATTAGTATTACCATGAAAATAAAAAATAATTGTATTCGATAATATAAAAAATGCAACTTACAATCAATTATTCTGTTAAAGAAAAAATCAAATCATTAAGTAAGCGAATAGCCTATTCCACTTCAAATACTAGACACTCTGCTTATGTCGATAAAAACATAAAATCAGAAAATCTTCAATATAATCTTTCTTTACTATTAAGTCATATTATCCTGAAAATTGATATGCCAGATAGAAGTAAAGCATCTTTTTTTAAAATTATAGATGCATATAATCTGCAAAATAATACCAATCTAAAATTTGAGGATTTTAAAAAAATAAATTGGATACGTGTAGTTGCTGATGAAGTTTTACTTCCTGAATTAATACGTCATCTTTTGTGGAATATAGAATATTCAGAAAACAGAAAAGTTGATATTCCCGAGAATAAAGAACACATTTCTGCTTGCCTTAAAAATTATTATAATACATGTTTTTATGATTACAGCCTAACAATCAAAAAAAGTTGCTTACTTCAAATTTTAAAAAATCATTCAGTAAAAAATATCACAGTTGATTGGCTACTAGAAAAAGAAATTATAGCTATTCATTCAAATACAAAAATATATATTTGGAAAGCACACAACTATATACAGTACTTAGGAGATGAAATTATAGCTACACTTTGGCTACTAATTGGCGGGAAAAAGGCTACTGAAAAAAAGTTTAAAATATTCTTTAAGTATATTAATAGAGTTGGACTTTGGACACGAAATATAGAAAATTATTTGTCGGAAAAAAATATAGCTAAGATTAGTGAACATTCAATGTCTTTTTTTAATGCTGAAAATGATTTTCAGAATACAGATGTAGAGTTTGAGAAGATTTGGTTTGATGCTCCAAGATATACTCACAGAAATATAAATACACCAATACCCGAAGTTAAGTTTGATTATAAGAGTCCTTATGACTTTATTACTAGTATTGAATACCATGAAAGTAATTATCCTAGTGTTTTTGACCATCAAAGCATAAGAAGTGTTTGCCATTTATTGTTCAATATAATGATCGTTAATGAAAAAAAAGAGCATGTCTTTTTTGGAAATTTTATTGAAATACTACAAAAGATTACTCATACTCCTTTAATTTGGATTTTATATGAAAAAATAAGGCGTGATTTCTCTATTTTAATACCATATCTGCAAACTAATCTTGAATTGATTCCAATTGCATTTAAACTGATAGATGATGTTGAAATTAATCAAGATATTTTAAAAGAACAATCTGATCGTGAGTTAAAATTTGCTGATAGTTGTGAATTAAAAAACAGTCTTTGGTTTGAAATGCTAAATTTAACATTTGAACTATTAACTTCTAATCAAGTTGACGTAAAAATAAAAGGAGAAGTTTTATCAAAAATTTTGATTGATTTATCAAAGAAAGTATTCATTAGTAGATCGCATCGTGTCAATGGAAATACAGTACATAATTCTTTAGATAAACGTTATCGTAAAGCGTTAGAAACATTGAAGCAGTATAGAGTTCATGAAACAAATAGTTTTCCTATTAAGCCGATAAAATCAAGGTTTGTTTTTGATATATTACCTGCTATTATAGCTACACTAATAGCTGAATTTTATTCTTACAGGCATTATAGATCAAATCTAACGACTATAAATTTAGCACTTATTGACGTATCTGTCGAATTCCTTAAAATTTGCGACCTTAAAATCTTAGAAAAAGAAGTTTCTGAACAAATAAAAACAGAAATATTAGCTTCTAAAAATCAATTAATATCAGCATTAAAAACCTATCTGAAAGAATTTCAGATATTAAACGAAGTGAGTATTGACTTCTACGAAGCTATTCCTAAAGAAAATAGAATAATAAAAAGAGGATACAGTGAATTTGGTTTAGAAATAATCGATTGGGGATATTTATTATTGCTTTTCAAGGAAAAACTATTATTACAGTCGTATTTTGATATATTTAAAAAAAGTATTGTGTTTAATACAGCATCACATGAGTATGACGACCAGAACATAGAAGTATATCACAAAATTAAACACTTCTTAAAAGTACTAATGCTAGGTTTTGTATCAATCAATAAGAATAAAGACAAGCATGGAATTAATAACTTACAAGTAGCATCTACGCTCCATGAACTGGAACTAGAAATAATAGACTTATCGCTGACTTATTCAAGTAATCAAATTGATAAAGGTAAAATAGATGCTTTCGGTCAAAGATTTGACTTATATACTTCTAACCTTTATTTCAAAAGTCTATTGGAACTTTTGTATGAGAGTATCAATTACTTTGAAACATACGATAAAGCGGTTTTTAGTATCCGCTTTTTTGAAGATTCTAATGATGTCAGCAGAATGTTAAGTGCTGTAAATAGGTTAGATTCAACAAAACTTAAAAAAATTATCTCAGATAGGATTAATAATATTGATATAAAAGAGTTTTTAGATACAGTTTTTTCTTTTACAAACTTACAAAACACATTAATTGAAGCTGTTAATTCAGATTATCATTGGGAATTAGCAACACCATTAATAGAAGAAATTCAAAGACACTTATTACGTATTAATAAAAATGATTTTAATACTCAAATGCTTTTATTTGAAGTAAGTCTTCTGTTAGCTTTTAAAGAAAACGATTTTAAAAAATTAATAAACATTCCCATACCTAAAAAGGAATATTCTGTTAATAAAATCAATACAAAAGGGACTAATTTAAAGCAATTCTTTATTGCCATTTTTAATTTATATAACACTGAAAATTATGTAGAAGCCATTGAAATTCTTAAATCATTATTAACTAATGAAGTAAAGAATATTCGTTTTGCTTTTCATCTATATAGAGCAGAAACTCTACAGGCATTCAGCTTAAATAATACAACTCAACTAAAAAATAGTAAGAAAGATTGGAATGATTTTGTGAATAGGCTTTCAGCAGAAGAAAAAAATGGGCTTGTAAGCTATTCAGCATCATTAACTACAATCAATATTTACCATTATGCATCTTCCAAAGATTCCATTAAGTTTGACCAAATAATAAATACATTAATTCCTAAAGATTTATATTATGAATCTTTTATTGAAATTATATATAATCATTACATCAATAGAGGGCTTCATGTAGTGGCTTTTGATTATCTAATTAAAGCCCAAGATTATTATTCAAAAAATGAAATAGAATTGCCATCTATTATTGAGAAGCTAAGGCAACAACACTTTAATGAAGAAAATCTAAATACACTTAAAATAACGTTAGGAATTTTATCAAGTATAAGCGCAGAAAATATTCCTAAAGTATTACCAAATAACTTAAATAGAGAATTCACGCTCAATCTTTTCATCTTAGAAGAACTTATTCAGGCTTCAAGAGTTATGATGGATAAAATTGAATCCATAAGACAAATTACAGGTGAAAATCGTTTCAATGATTTATTAGTAGCTATTTTAAAGCTACGTTTTCCTATTTGGGGTTGGAATATCACAGACCAATCAAGAATAGGAATATCTGCTGGTGGAAAAGATGCTGGCTCTGCGGATATAGTCATTGAATCATCAGGTAATCAAAACATAGCTTTGTTAGAAGGTTTAATTTTACGGGATAAGGATTATACAGAAGAACATATTCTAAGGTGCTATAAATACTCAAAATCACTTGACTTGTATTTTATGGTGGTATACATTTTAGGGAAAGATACAGATTTCACAAAACAATGTAACAAATACAAAAAACATATTAAAGATATGGACTATCCCTCAGACTTTTCATTTAGCAAAACGCTATTAGATATAACTTCTGAATTTAAAAATGTAGGGCATTTACAAATTCTAAAATCAATTAGTTCAGATAAAAAAGTGATGTATCATTTGATTGTTAATCTAATACGCTAATGAAATCAAAAAATAATATTTAATAAAAAATAGAAATAGCAATATAGTACAAGTGACTTCATTGCAATTAAATTTAAGAATTAATGAATTTAAAAAAGTTTACTACTGAAATCGTTAAAGAATGGAACAGGCGTCCTGTAACTGAAGGCTTGAATAAGACAATGGGAACACCTCTAATAACCATAAATAAAGATACTGGTTTAAAAGGAGAAAAGACGGCATTAGAGCATCTTCAAAGAAAATTTGAAAAAGACGGATATAAATTTACACTCACAGATTATAGCAAAACCCCTGCTGATATAATAGGTTATAAAAGAACTTCAAAATATTGGCATTTTGTATTGTATCAAGTCAAAACCTCTAAAAATATTAAAAAGCTTACTCCTGAAATCTCTGAAAAATATTCACTTCCTGTCTTAGCAGATATAGTAAAAGATGTTTTCAAGGTTAGTGTAGAAACAAACTACCATAAACAAAAAGGAGCGTATATAACTTTAGGGTATTTGGGAATACGTCACTCAAAAAAGGGAAACAGAGTTGTAAAAAAAGTTGCCTATGATAAAGAAAGGACGCTTAACGGATTATCATTAAGTTATTCCGAAAAGCAAGATTTGAAAAAATTATTACATACCTAAATATTACTCACATGAAGAAAGAAGATCCAAAGAAACTCATTCCTGATAATTTGTTAAAGAGTTTAAAAGAATTAGAAAATGATAAAAATGAAACTATTAAAAGAGGAGATAATGTATTGCATTTAGAATTTTTGGGAGAACTCTCAGAAGAAGAATTGAAGGAGATAGAAACAAAAATAACAGATGCTAACCTTGAATTAAGCTATTATAATAAAAGTGGAATCCCATATGCATCATTAGAGGAGTATAGTTTGGTCACTTTTTTTATAATTAATCAAGCTTTACTGCTAGAAATTCTTAAAAATGCAGGAATGAATGCAACTTGGGATGTTATAAAATGGTCTTTAAAGTATGGATGGAATAAATTACGTGGCAAAAAATTTAATAAATATCAAGGTGGTAAGCTAACAGAGAAAGAAACTAAATTTGGTTTTACCGCTCAATTAGATAAAAATACTAGCATAAATCTTGAATTAAGTGGTCATCTTGATAATGAACAAATTGAAACTGTATTAGACAAAGTTCTTGGTTTTATTGAAAAGCGAGAACGAAATCAATCTTACAAGACGCCTAATTATGCCATGTATGATAAAATAAATGAAGAATGGGTTGAAATCGACGTTATGGAAGAGATTAGAAAGAAGTCCAAAAAAAAGAATAAAATGCTTGATAAAATTATCAAACAAAAAAAGAAAAAGAAAAAAGGTAATAAAAAGGATAAATAAAGAAGTTTGGTAAATTAAAAAATAGAAGTTTGAAAAAAACACTACATCATTTTGTGCATACTACACAAGAAATCAATGGTAAAGAAGTTACGAGTGAATTTCTAGTTCCTGATGTAATCGATCATACTCAAATGTTTATAGGACTATCATCTGGAAAAAAATACAGTAAAGCTACTATAGTGGCAACAAGTAGGGCTTGGGACGAAAAAGATTTACTTAAACTCTTAAAGAGAGTAAAAACAATCGGTTTTTTTGGTAATTCAAAAAAGAAATTCCTTTTAAAAAGATATATAGAACAGCTCATAAACATGAGAAAAAATTATAGTGATCTCGTAGTAGCTTTAGATCAAGACTTGAATCTTATCCGTATCGATTCTTTTAGTAATTTCATGAATAAAAAAAGCCTTAAACTTACACAAGAAACAGATGTAAAAAAGCAAGCCTATCGAAATTTATCTAAAATATGTCTTAATGAAAAAGACTATTTACAAGCTGAAATAATAATAAATAAGCTAAAGAATTATGATGGGCATTGGAAGCATGACAGTACTTTCAACTTTCTACTGAATCAATTAGAAAAGAAAGATATCTATTTATTTCTATGTTTTGATTGGAAATACTCAATAATAGATTTCTATGCATTTATTAAGATGGTAGTTAAAAAAAATTATAGATACAATCTTGAATTAAAATATCAAAATAATTATTCCAATAAGTCTACAATATCTTCTAAAGGTTTTTTCTTAAAATATAAAGACCAATTAAATAAAGAAGGTTTTGATTATTGTTTATTGGAGCAAGATGGCGATCAGTATGTAATTTTGATATGTGAGATAAATGATATCATTAATGTACAAAACTCAATTTCTATAATTGAATAATTAAAATACTTTTAATAAATGAAAATACTAACTAAAATTATATTACTAACGATTATGGGCTTTTTTACTTCGTGTTTCGGACAAAAGGAAAAACATATTTATCTGGCTGGTTGGGAAGCAGAGTTTAATGGAGATGCACAATCTCAAAAATTTCTTAAAACTCAGGTTATTGATAAAAAAACTGCAAATAATATTTGGTCATCAATTCATCTTATATTCAAAAATAATAAGTTAATTAAAGCATATGATATTGATGAAGGACATAAAACAGAAAGAACATTAAACGAAAAAGAAATAGGTTTTGAATATCAAGAATTAAAACCGAATCAAATTTTTAGCCTTAACCAAGCTTTGAAATCAGAAAGTTATCTAGGTGGCGAGATACCCAAAGAATTCACAATTCCTAAATTTGAATTTAATGCCCCTTTTCAATACTTAGGTAAGTTTTCTAAATCAGATGATGCTTTTAATTGGTTGCCTTTTGATGTACACATAGTAGCGCCTATTTATCTAAATTTTGATAAACTCTTTATTGATTATTCTGATCCGCTTAAACCAAAAGTTTTAAATATTGAACAGCTTAAAGAAACTGATAACTCCTTTGATGATTTAAAGTCAGATTCAGAAATAGTTTTTGAAAAAACATGTATAATTACAAAAAAGTCAAAGAACTTTGAGTATGGTATGGGGCATACTGGTGTTCCAAATTGGATACAATACCCTGATATTCCAACTTGTCCCAAATCAAAGAAAACTATGAAATTTCTTTGTCAACTCACTTATGATGGACTTAATATAAAGACAAAAAGATCGAATATAAACCCTAAAGAAGAATGGTACAAGCAATATTTTGATAAAATGAATTTTTGGGGAGACGGAGACTTATATATTTTTTTTGATCCAGTGAGTAAAGTAGCGTGCTATATAATTCAAAAAACATAAAAAGTCTTTCAGATGATTTTGATTTTGAGTAAGAAAATTGTAGTTTTAAAATAATTAAATTCTTAAAACCATCTATGTTAAAAGAGATTGAGAAAGCTGGAAAACCTTATATTTTTAGATATAGATCTGACAATGATTTTACATTAGATGAAATAGAAAATTCATATATCTACTTTCAAAAAAGAGAATTATTAAATGATCCATTCGACTCAACACCCGACTTAATTGAATTAAAAAAAAATGATCTCAAGAAACTATTCAAAGCATTTGAAGTCTTAGTTGGAAAGAAACAGGTAAAGTATATTGAAAAAAAATTAAGCCCAAAACAGTTAGAGGAAACAATAGTAGAGTCAATTCCTAATTTTATTAATAAACACGGAATAGCTTGCTTCTCATTACTACCTGGCGTAAATATGCCTTTATTAGCAAACTACGCCAATAATCACAAAGGACTATACTTACAATATAATATAGATTTAGATTCTACTTTTTTTAGAGGTTTGAGACTTATGAGCTATCAAAAAGAATTAAAAAAAATCCCAATTGAATTGCTTGAAAATGAAGAAGATATTTTTGAAATTTTTTATCTAAAATTAGAAGACTGGGCTTATGAAAAGGAATTGAGACTAATTAAAGAGAATTTTGGAAAATATCACATAAATAGAAATGCATTGCGTAATATAATTTGTGGATATAATTGTTCTGAGAAATACATTGAAAAAGTATTAAGAGCTAATAGATTAAATGAACACGTTTCTGTTTGGCAAATGGAAAAACCTTCTGAACATAATAGGTTGAAATTGAATTTAATAGCATAATGCTGTCCAACATCTATAAAATTGATTATCTAGTTTTAGCCTACTTGCGAAAACCCCATTTGATTTTCTATTATGTTTTTATTTACTAAATTAGAACTTGATCATACCATTAATCATATATAAATTGAAGTACATACTCCGAAAATTATGTTGAAACTTAAACCTTAACTAAAAAAGCCAACTGTGCAAATTGCACATTTAGTTTTTTGCCGACACAAAAACAAAAAAGCTATTTTATGCCAACGCTGGAAATTGAGAATAAATGTCTAAATTATAAAAACAAAATATAAATTATTAATGGCTGAATCTAAATTATATTTTTACAAAGGAAACGAAGAGATTTTGAAGAAAGTAAAAGTCGAATCAGACGAAAAAACTGAATCGGCTCTTCTAAATAAAATTCAAGATTCTTTTAATAAGGTTCTTGATGGAAAGAACCTATCCTTTCTTTTAGGTTCTGGCTGTTCTTCTTATCAAATTCTTAATAGTGATGAAGAGTGGGAAGAAATAGGCATACCAACAATGGCACCTCTTGCTAAAGATTTCTATGCCAACATACTAACAGAAGATGACCGAAATTGGCTAAAAGACGATGTAAAACTAGATATTACGTCAACAACATTCCAAAACAATTTAGAAACTTTTTCAGGCACACTTCACAGTCTTATATATTTCTATGAAACCACCAATCAAAATGGAACAGAAGAATTTAAAAAGGTCAAAGGCATCATAGATAAAGCAAGAAACTTCCTTTTAGAACAATGTCTGAATGAGACTAAACGTGGTAACGAAGATGACATAGATTTGGTAAATCTTTATAAAATGTTTTATCGCAAACTTTTATACAGAAATGCAAATCTTCCAAAACCTAGCATTTTCACAACGAATTACGATTTGTATTCTGAAATCGCACTTGACAGTTTGGGAATACATTACGTAAATGGATTTTCAGGTGGCATAAAAAAATATTTTAATCCAACCATTTTTAATTATGCTCTAGCTGAAAAAATGGATTTATCACAAGGTAAATGGAGTGTAATCGATAATTTTATTTACTTATACAAAATACACGGTTCTATAAACTGGATTCAGGACGAAGAACAGACAAAACTTTTTAGAGTAAGAGAAATTCAAGAAACAAGTTTAGAAAACCTCAAAAAAAAGGATGTTATAATGATACATCCTACACCTCTAAAACAAAACGCAAGTATGGGAAGTCCATATTCAGATTTATTTAGAGAGTTTCAGAAAAGATTAATGAGGAATAACAACATACTTATTTCTCTAGGTTATAGTTTTAGTGATGAACATATAAATAATCTTATTTATCAAGCATTTACGATACCGTCCTTTAGATTAATAGTGTTTGGAGATTTTACGAAAAGTGATGAAATCAAAAAACTAAAATCACTAAATGATCCGAGAATCTGGATTGTAGGCGGTAAGTTAGGAAACGGAGAAAGCCTGCATTATTTTAAGGGTTTTATTGAGCAAATATTGCCAGACTTAAGTAATGATGAAATTGATGACAAAATTGATAATGCTATAAAAACTCTATTCCCAAGATAATGAATAGAGAAGACAAACAAAGAGTAATTGGTAAAGTAGTAGCAATAAATTCAGACCGATTTACTGTAGAATTATTAGGGGGTATCGACAATTTTAATATTAGTGGATTTGATGATATACATTATTTTGCTCAACTCAACAGTTACGTTGTTTTGCCCTATCAAAATTACTTTATAGTAGCAGAAGTATCTGGAGTTCGAGAAAAAGAGCTAAATGTACCTTTCAGTAATCCGAAAGAACAAATTTTAAGCAAAAGCACTACTGGTAAATATTTAGAAATACTTCCTATCGGTACACTAAAACCAATAGATGATAAGCCAGATTATTTTAGATTTGATTTTGGAGTTAGTGTTTATCCTGCACTTTATACAGATGTTCTTTACATAAAAGAAAACGAACTTGATGCCATTTTTAATGTTAAAGAACAAATTGAGATAGTTTGCGAAAAACCAGACGAACATAAAGAAAAATGTGATTGTGAAAAAAGAAGATATATAACACTTTCAATTGGCACTTCCACTATATTTCCAGATTATGAAGTTAAAATTGACATAGATAAATTCTTTGCAGGACATTCTGCTGTTTTAGGAAATACAGGAAGTGGTAAATCTTGTACAATTTCATCAATTCTTCAATCTATTTATAAACTAAAAAATCATAGTGCAGTAGGAAGTACATTTATTGTTTTTGATGTCAATGGCGAATACAAACAAGCCTTTAGTGAGATATCCGAGAATACCGATATTGAAGTAAATAACTTTTGTATCGGTAGCACAGAAAAAGATGTTCAAGAGTTTGAATTACCTCATTGGTTTTTAACTATTGATGAATGGGCATTATTACTTCAAGCAACCGAAAAGACTCAAATACCAATCTTAAGAAATGCACTAGGTTTGGCAGCAATTTTCAATTCTGAAGATGATGTAAAAGACCTCAAAAATCACATTTTAGCAACCTGTATTAGTGAGATTTTAAGAGATGAAACAAGCAGTCCTTCTAAAAAGGATAGAATTACTTCAATTCTACAAAAATTTAATACAGAAGAAATTAATTTATCAAAAGAATTTTCTTTTATCGATGATGAAGGCAAAACTCATACACGTATTCAAATTGACAGAGGATATGTCTTGGATATTAACGTAAGAAATTGCTTAACAGTTCATTATGGCGAGATAAAAGGAATTCTTCATCTCATATCATATTTAGAACAAAACAATGAAGATGGTTCTTCTGTTTTTATTATTGACAATTTCCAAATGCCATCTTATGAGAAATATCAAAAGTTCGACTTCAATATTATTGAAGATGCTCTCGATTTAGCTCTGCTGTATGAAGAAGCACACGGAAATAGACATATTAGAGATTACTGTTCTTCACTTATAACAAGGGTAAAAAGTATTAAGGACAGAAAAGATTTTAATTTCCTAAAGAAAAACGATGGGAATATAGTAAACTATAAAAATAACCTTATTGGTCTTAACGATGTTGAGAAACAAAAACTAAAGACTAGTCAAATAATCGTCATTGATATAAGTGCAGTAGAAGACGAAATTGTAGAAGTTATATCCTGTGTAATATCTCGTATCATTTACGAAAGTGTTAAAGAAATAATACCACGAAACACATACCCTGTCAATTTAATATTAGAAGAAGCACACAGATATATTTCTAGGAATCCAATGGGAACTTTTTTAAAAGCAAATAAGATTTTCGATATAATCGCAAAGGAAGGTAGAAAATTTGGATTATTACTTTTAGTTTCTTCACAAAGACCAAGTGAATTATCTAAAACAGTTCTATCTCAATGTAGCAACTTTATAGTTCATAGAATACAAAACCCAGAAGACCTTTCACATATTCGACAAATTACGCCACACATTTCCGAAACAATTTTGAGGAGAATGCCTTCTATTCCGACTCAACACGCTTTAATTTTTGGACATTCAGTAAATCTTCCGACAACTTTTAAGGTTCACGAAGCAAAACCATTACCGAAAAGTGATAATAATAAAATAAGTGAAAATTGGTTCAGACAAAAGGGATTTTCATTAATGGAAAATGTAAAACCAACAGATGAGGAAGAATAAACGCCCACGCTTAAAGCCATACACATTTGCAATTCGCTAAAGCCAACGCTACACCAAAAATTGCAAAAGAGTATGTCTTGCCAACGCTCATTTCCGAACTAAAAACAAACATCGGAAAACCAAGCTGAACTTGAAAAGCTCTATACACAACAACAGTAACCTTTGCACAAACCTATAAAAAACATTAAAACCAATACATGAGGCTGTCTGAAAAGGTAGTTTTTTGTTACTTTTTTGCAGACCGTGTAAACATACTTGCACGCCATATGAATACCGTAAATGCAAAGTATGTTACTTTGTTGCGCACTAATTTTTAAGGTAGCAAAGCGACTGTAAAACTACCTACCATAGTCGCTTTGCTTATCTACGGGTGCATAGACAACGGTTATCTCCAACAAAACCGAACCTTGCGTAATTAGTATTACGAACTAATACACGTGTCTTGGTAACTAAATGTGACTATTATCATTTTTCTTTTAACTCTTTTTCAAGTTCCTCGTCTACTTCATTTTTTAGTGTTGGTTTTTGTTTTAGTTTAGAAAACAGTCTTACAAATACGATTACGACAATGATGATGAGTATAATTTCTATAACAATGACGCATACTAAAAACGTTTTATTTACATTCATTAGTTTGATATTTTTTAGTGTAATAGCTATCAATCGTAATGAATATTATTTTTTAAAAAAGCCATACATATAGCAGGCTATGCTATTGGGGGAGCATGGCTTTTCAAGAATACTCATGAAAAAAAAGTAAAATTATTATACAGTAGCGTTGCGTACTGTAAAAGAAAAATAACCTATTCGTTTTGAAGTTTTTCTATTTTCTCTCTATTCAATTCTGTTTGTGAATCCATTAGTTTAAAAAGTTTTAATACTAACTTTATACCAAGTACAATAACTGTAATTAAAAGAGCAATGATTACAATTTGATATATGGTTATAAAAATTCCGAATGTACTGAAAGAGTCATTTAAAGTTGTCTCCATAATTGATTTTTAGTCAAAAGTTAGTGTTCAATGAGTTTTTATTGTTGTTATCTTCAGGAAAAAAACGAACGATGACAATGGGTGTCAGTATACAAAAGATTCCAATGATTGATTTTGCTCCAAAACCTGCAATGAAATTCATCATAATTAAATAAAGCCCACTGATTAAAAAGGTAGCATTGGTTAATTTCTTATCCCAAATAAAACCAGCAAACACGTATGATATTCCAATGAGTGTAAACATTATACCATTTATAACCTGATTTGTTTCGGCACTATAATTCAGAAACCAATTCGATATTTTCCCAATAATTACAAGTAGTATTAAGAATCGAAAAGCTTTAATACATATTTCTTTCATTTTTGTCTGTTTTAATAATTTATCTTAAAATCTGAAATCAATTTTTAGAAGTAGATACCTTGGGAGCAAACGATACGAGTTATTTACAGAACTAACATCGCCAATAAAAATGTTTGTAAATTTATTTGTGTTCCAAATATTATTTGCGCTTAACTTTAGTTTTAACTTATTTTCTTTTATGGTGTATTGTGCATTAAAATCAGAGAAATAAAAAGAATTGTTTGTCTGTAAGTTCCCAAAATAGTAACGTTCATTTTTAAGTTGAATGCTCAGTTTTTTTGAGAAAATAAAATCAATATCTAAAAAAGAGAGATTATCAGTATTTGTATTCTCTAAAGTCGTTTTTACTTTTGTATACGTCCACTTAGTCCCTAAATGAAAATTAAATATCCCTTCAAACGCTGATCTTAATTCCGCACCATACAAATAGCTAGCACTAGTCACATTTCTAAGTTGTGAATCATTTACTATATTTTGTATATCACTCTTAGAAGAACTTACATTCAACTTTAAATTACTTGAAACGAAATCTATAAACGTATCAGTTGATATTGAAAGTGAATAAAATTCTTTATCGCCTAACACTATGGTAGAGGTCTGTGTGAAATTTGGAGCAATTAATGAATTTGTACTGCTATACGTATTATCGTTCTGATATAATAATGTAGCGTTCACTAAAAAAGAACTAGACCAATTGCCCAATGTATAATTAGTCATAAAGAAGTTTCCATTAAATTGTTGAAATTCTCCCAATCCTCTTTTGAAATTCCTATAGTTCGTTAATAAATATCCGTCATAAAGTGATTCAAAAGGTGCATTTTCAGTTTTGTATTTATAAAGTGTACTTACTACGTTTTTCTTGTTAATTTTCCATGTAAGTCCAATATTAGGAATTACATAAAAAGGATGCTCTTTTAAAACATTATCTTGAGAATTAACAGTCGTAAATAATTGATGAACTTCTAAACCTGAGTGTAAGACTAGTTTTTTACTAAGCTTATACTTATAATTAGCTTTGACAAATAAGTCTATAAAATCATACTCAAAATTATTTAAATACGTTTGTTCTTCATTGAATCTACTATTGTTTGTTTCTTTGAAGATTAGGTTACTATCAAGATGATCGTTCCGTTGTGAAGCACCCACATTAATATCAAAATTACTTTTTAGTTTATTGACATAATAGTTTGCTTCTAATCCTAAAAAACTAGTTTTCCTAAAAATATTTTGCTGTATGGCATCACTATTTTGTTGCTGAGGAAATAACTCTTCAAAAAGAAATGTATTCACATTGTATTGTTGCGGTTTTTCATCATAAATGTATCGTCCTGTAATTTGAAATGCTTTGTAATCTTGTATTTTTTTAGTGTATGTTACTCTATGATCTGTGTATTTAGAATCACTTAACAATTGTTCATTTAGCAGTTCATCATTAAAAAGGAGATCTGATTTATCTCTACCCTTAATAATACTATACTTTCCTGTATATTCTAGCAGGGTATTTTTATCAATGGTATAAATAGCATCCCATTTCCCAAAACCTGTTCGGCTTCTTTTTCTAAGTTTGTGATCTTCTGTATTGGTAAAACTGTCGTCTCCTAAAGTAAACTGTTGAATATTGCTTCTGAAAAAATCTGATTCGTCAGATGCAAAGAAAGAAAGACCTTTAATTTTTAGCTTCTTTGATGGATTGTAAATACCATTTAATGACGCTAATTCAGCATTATTAAAGTTACTTCTATTTTTTTTGAGATTGATGTAACCACCGTCCATACTAATAAAGTTTCTTGCAAGTATATTGTCTCCAACGTATTGTTGTTCAGAAAAAACATTAGGATAAATTAATTGATATATATCTCCTGTAGGATCATTCCCAATATTGTTTAGATTTCCGAAAAAATAGTATTTCGTTTTCTTGTTGAACGATATCAAGTTTAACTTACTTTCATAAAACTGATCTGTTCCATAGCCTACACTAGCATTTCCAAATAATGAAGTTTTTCTATCTTCTTTAAGTGTAATATTCAAAGCTACCTTATCACTATGTTCAATTCCTTTTAACATTGGATTATCTGAAAAGCGTTCTAGTATTTCTACTTTATCAATAACATCGGCATTTAAATTTTTAGTAAGTAGTTTGTACCCCTTATCAAATAAGTCGTCTCCTTCTACCATTACTCTTTCAATGGTTTTCCCTTGTACTTTTATAGTACCATCGTCCATTATTTCAATACCAGGTAATTTTTTTAAGATATCTTCTGCAACTTCTTCAGTTCCGTTGGTAAATGCTGCAACTTTTATACTAATAGTGTCTTTTTTTACAACTATTGGTCTGTCTGCATTAATAACTACAGCATCTAAAGAAAAAGTACCTTCTTTTAATACCACATCTTTAACAATTTCTTTCTGTGGATTTATACTATCTATCTGAAAAGGAATTTGTTTATTCTCATAGGACAATCCATTAAAGTTCAATATAAAACTACCTTTCCTCTTTAGACTTAAACTATAACTACCTTCATTATTTGTGTAACAATAAGCAATAACAGCACTTTTACCGTTATTATAGGTAACAAATACATTTAGCATTTCAATACCATTTCCTAGGCTATCTTTTGCAATTCCTTTAACTATAGTTTGACAATTTGCATTGAAAACTGCCAAATAAATTAAAAAGATGATTAATAAAGAAGTAATGTTTTTTTGCATGAAAATTAGTTTTCTGTAAAGATTTCTAATGCGCCTGTATTCTTACCTATTTCAACCTTCATTCCTCTGGGCATTTTAGACATAATTCTTTTTTTTACTTCATCACGATAATTACGTTGCATTTTCGCATACTGTTTAATAGAGATTCTTTCAAATTTCTCATTGGGTAATTTTAGCATCTTTTTATTCCCAATTTTCTCAATCGATTTGAAGATAAATTCAATTTTGCCTTCAGAATCACTAACTTTTAAAACTAACCCCGGAAGTCCTTGAAGTTTCCAAGGAGAAGCACTTACAGGGAAGGAAGTTGTAAACCATGCTATATACTTACGACCTCTGAAATTTCCAATAGCCTTTTGACAATCATAATCTCCAATTTTTTTAGTAATGTTAAGAATTGTCCATTGAATTTTTTCTTTTTTTTCTTGAAGTTGATAAACCTTATCTTCAAACCAACGTACTCTTGAGTACAAGCTATCTTTTTTAAAATCAGTAATTACGTAGTTACTTAAAGTATCCTTTCCTAAAAGTGAAATATGGAAATCATTTTCATCATTTTTAATTGCTCTCTGTTTATTCATTTTATAGACAAATAACAATTTATTTGTTTCTATATATAATGATGCATCATACTGTTTTGTGCTACTGAAATTTACATAAAAATCATAATCAACCTTTAAATAAGCTGATTGAGCATAACTTGAAATACATAAAAGAAGCGTCAATAAGAATAATTTAGATTTCATTTTTAATTTTCTGTATCTAGTTCAATATATTTTATTTTTCGGTCAACCTGTACATCAACAGAAACATTTCTAGGTAATTTAGATTTAAACTTTTTCTCTGTTTTTTTAGCATTAAAAAGGCTGTTTACGTATAAATCACGATCTTTTTTAAAAGCGTCTAATGTTATATAATTCAGATTCGGAAAATCAATATTTGGTGTTTTAGCTTTAGTTGGTATTTCTAATGATTTGAAGAAAAAGGCAATTTCATTTGTTGCATCAGTAACTTCTAATATTAAACCAGGTAAACCATGAAATTTCCACGGTCCATCTGAAATTGGAATTTTATTTGTGAACCATGCGGTATAGCTTCTACCTCTGAAACGAGTAATTGCTTTTTGACATTCAAAATTTGCTATTTTTTTAGTTTCTTCTTTTATTTCCCAATTAATTACAGGAACAGCTTCTTTAATGTAGTACAATTTCTTGGAAAGAAACACTCTATTTATTAAATCACGCTGTTTAAAATTTTTATAATTGAAAACACCTATACTATCAGTATATATAGCTTTATTGAATTTAATTTTTAAATTCATATTGTTTTCGTCATCAGTCTTTTCATCTATTGAGGTGCTATCTTTTTGTATTTTATAATTCCAAAAAAAGAAAGATTCATTTTTATCAAATACTAGGCTTGCATTATTTATTTTTTGTTTACCCATATTAAGAACCATAGTATATTCAACTTTTCCTTTGGTTGTATTTTGTGCTAACATAAAACTATTGACAAACAATAATGAGATTAATAGTAGAAGATTTTTCATATGTTTTTAATTGAGATTAAAAGGTATCCTTTTTAGTATATCAAAAAGGATACCTAAACTATAACTATTTTATTGAGCTAGTTGAGCCATAGCAATTCTTCTTGCTGTTGAAGCAGCTTCTGAAAGTGCATCTGCAATTTCTGCACACGATGCGGTTACAGATAATGTAATACTCGCAGATACTTCAATACCACCAAATCCAGGGACTCCAATATCTGCAGAAACAGTCACAGTCACGGAACCAGTTACTTCACAGTCATCTTCACCGTTATCAAATGATGAAAAGTCCATTTCGCTAATTTTACTAGTATCAAACATCTTTAATTGCTCAATACTACTAAATAGATATTCTAATGATATATCTGATTTTTTTACTGTTTTTTCAATATTAGAGTTAGACTCTTTATTTAATACTTGTGATTCATTGTTTGCAAATCCAACAATGCATACTAAAGCTAAGGTAATTGTTAAAAATATTTTTTTCATTTTGTTTTGTTTTAAAATTAATTGTTTTCTATTGAGTATCTCCAAATTTAGCGCGAATTTCTGCTATTTTATCTCTCATTATTTGCGCAAGACTAGAATCACATGGACCAGTTACTGTTAGAGTCATAGGAATATCTCCATATTCAGCTGAGTGAATAACTCCCGAAGAAGTGACCGAACACTCATAATTAGACTTTTCCTTAACTACTTCTTCTATTTTTTTGTTTTCAGTAGTTTTTGATTCATTCTTATCATGCGCAAAGCTTATTGAAAAGCATAGCAGGAATAACATTATGAATACTGTTTTTTTCATAAAATTAATTATTTAGTTATACCTACTCATTCGTTTTTCGGCATCCACGGCTTTGTTTTATAGTTACGAGAAGTGAGATGGTAGTATTAAGGTTTTTTCAATCTCTGATCTCAATACTAGCTTCACATTACCAAAAGGAAAAGCATTCCTTGTAAAAAACAGTTGCCGTGATACTAATCTTAAAATTTTGTATATTTGATTTTTCCACAATCAAATAGGCAACTGCTTATTTTTTATATAAAACGCTCGCTTTGGTGAGCGTTTTTTAGTAAACTCCGTTGCAAAACGGAGTTTGTGTGTTCTTTTCTCAAAGCATCATGCTAAACCCATGTACTGAACTCGATTCAGTATCTATCGGCATCTCACAATTCATTCTTTTTTACGTTGATTTATCATTAATTACGGTTCATTACTATTTCAAAGCGGTTGTTTACTCATTGTTAGCCCTCTCGGAACTATTTTGATGCGGTTATGTACCATTTATATGTGGTTACTTACCGCTTTTATTAGGTGCTGTAAGGGGTGTACCCCCTAAACGAACCCCTTTTTTGGGGTTCCGAACCCAATATATTCGTTACTGAACCGCTTTGTACCTATGCGGAACCGCTTTTTACCTTTGCAGAACCACAAATAACTTGTAAACAACCTTAATGATTGTACAAATATCCTAAATGAACCTATCTTATAACCACATTTATATGGTTTAGAACCTCATATTTTGGACAATGAACCATAAAGAAAGCTTTAAGTATCATCCATATCTAGTAATTCATTTTTTAGAGCTTCTCGTTTTTCACTTTTTTCAATAGTTTGGGTGAAAAGTTCTAATATGGCATTTTCAATTTTCACATTTTCATTGAGTCCGTTAAATACATTCCGAATCATGGATGCACCGTAGGGCTTACCTCTATTGCTAGTTATTTTCTTTTGTTTTAAAATTTTTAAAACACCAGCTGTATAATGATATCCTAATACTTCCTTTAGCTTTCTGCCTTGTTTTTTGTGTATCATACTTTATCTTTATTAGATGATGCAAAAAATAATTTTATTACAACTTTTCTTTCTTTTTAAAATATATCCTTTATTTTAGTTGTCAGATTTTTTTGATGGTGTAAATATACATTCATGAAGATTAAAAACTAAATATGTTTTGGAAGATTCAATGAATCTTCCGCGTATATTCCGTGAATTTACCCTGTATAATTAATGAGTGTTATGATCAGAGAATATCGCTATAACATGAGCTATTATTAAAAATGAATAATCTTTTAAAAACCATTTTCGCATTACTTATTTCCATTCCTCTGATTGCACAGGAAGATAATTTCATTACTCCAGATTCTCTTAGAGATAAGGGTTTTTCGGAATTAGAAGGACTTTTTTATAAAAGTAAGATTCAAAGTCATGATTTAATTTACAGTAATACTTATCATCAGAAAGCATTAAAAGCTAATGATTCTATCAAAATTGCTAAGAGTTATCTTTTCTTAACATCAAATTCTAAAAATGATTCTATCATAGAGATTCTGATAGATAAAGCTATTATATATTCAAAGAACAAAAATGATTTTCTAGTGCCGTGTACTGCATATTCAATGAAAGCTAGTATATGTAAGGTTAAAAGACAATTTAAAAATGCTTTAGATTATTATTTGTTAACTCACAAGTCTTCTAAAAGATCAGGAAATACTGAATTAAATTTAATTACAAAATACAATATCGGCGTATTAAAGACTAGTATAGGAGATTATGAAGAGGCTCTTGACTATTTCAAGGCTTTTTGGAATTTATACGGAAAAGATAAGAAAAATAGCACAAAAGCACTTAAAACATATTTTGCTTTGTCTAATGCCTATACCATGAATAGTGTCTTAGATTCTGCATCCTATTACAGTAATTTAGGTATAAATATTTCCAAAATAAATAATAACGAAAGGCATTATTATAGGTTTGTTTTTCTTGAAGGACTAAATCAATATTACTACCAAAATTATGAAGCGACTTTAGATAGTATTAAAAAATCAATCCCTTTTCTGAAAAAATATAATGATATTGATAATTTAGCAGTAGCATACTCTTATATTGGTAAGTCATATTTTAAAATTAACAGACCAAAACAAAGTCTCTTTTATTTAGAGAAAGTCGATTCAATCTTTAATGAAATTGATCATTTACTGCCAAGATGTAGAAACAGTTATAAAATTATTATTGATTATTACAAGAATGATAAAGACTATAAAAAACAACTTTATTATACAAATCAACTTTTAAAACTCGATAGTGTACTAACTGAAAAGTATATAAATCTTAATTCTACCATATATAAAGAGTATGAAACTGAAGAAGTTATTTCTGAAAAAGAAAAGTTGATAGAAATTCTCAATGAGGATAATAAATTTTTCAGTAAGTATGCATTGATACTCTTAATTCTTATGTCATTATTTGGAATTGCTCTAGGGTTCAATTTTTATAAAAGAAAAAAAGACCAAAAGAGATTTAACGATATTATAAATAAAGAACAAACAAATAAAGAACAAAGAAAGAATAAAAAAGAAAGAATAAATGAGATAGATGAAATAATAGTTCAAAATGTATTAAGCAATTTAAATTCTTTTGAAGAAAACAAAAGGTATCTGGATAAAGGATTATCAATAAATGAGCTTGCGAAAATTGTCGAGACTAACTCTAAGTATTTATCAATTATTATCAATTTCCACAAACAAAAAACATTTAGTAATTATATAAATGATTTGCGAATAGATTACATTATTAAAAAAATAAAACAAAATAAGAAATATCAAAAATATAATATGGTAGGTTTAGCTGAGGAATGTGGGTTTAGTAATAGACGATCTTTTTCTATTGCATTTAATAAAAGAACTAAATTATCATTAAAGTATTTTATTAATGAGTTGAGAAAAGAAAGTTAGCATCATATAATAGTAAAATAGTGGAATATTCCGTGAAAATTCCCTAATTAGGTTGCCATTGATGTATGTATCTTTAAATATTTAGATAGTTTTGAGAATAAATTTTAAATAAATCAATAATGAAAAAAAAGGTATTAAATTTTTTGAAATTAAAAAAAATAAGTATTGCTAGTTTAAGCAGTATTAGCCAATTATATGGAGGACAAACTAATCTTCCCGATTGTGGAGGGTCTAATACTGATGATGATTCAAAGATAATTAAGTTATGTCCTGGTATTCCAGATTTAACTAAAAATGGAGATAAGTCGTGTGTTAGTGGCTGTCCTACATTTGAAGATACTAAAGTGATATGCTAATTTTTAAATTGTCAAATCTTTTGATTATTTTAACCTAATGATTAAAATAATCAAAAGATATTTCATCTATGAAACACCTTCTTACTTACATATTTTTATTAATAATTTTGAATAGTTGCGCTTTTAAATTTGAAAATTTTCAATCAGATAAAAGAACCAAAGCATTACTTATTTCAAAGAATCAAAAACTTTCGGCTAATCAATGGCAAAACTGGCAACATAATGACCCTTTAAAAGATACTATTGCAGGGATTAGCACTTATCTCGCACATGATTTTCTGAAAAATAAAAAAGCAAAACCTGTCGTCATAGCTATTATTGACAGTAGATTAGATACTACACACAAAGATATCCAAAATATATTATGGGTTAACTCAGATGAGATTCCAAATAATAATATTGATGATGACAACAACGGATTTATCGATGATATTCATGGGTGGAATTTTTTAGGAAATTCTAATGGAAATCAAGTCTACAGATCAAATGGGGAATACACTAGGATAATTCGAAAATATGCTCCTAAATTTGAAAACTTACGAGACACTAATGTTCCCAAAAAGGTAGGTTATATTTATGAACATTATAAAAGAGCTATAAAGGAATATGATAACGAAATTAAAATAGCTAGTGAAAATATACATTACCTAGATTCCTTAGATCAAATAAGAAATAAAATAGAAACGCAATTAGTTTCTATTTTACCCAAGACCAATTTAAGTGTAGAAATAATTGACTCATTAATAAATACTAATGGGAATTATAAGAAAGAATTAAAAAGTCTAAGTAATTTAGTCGCAAGGGAAGCCTGGGCTAAAGGTAGGAGAGAATATGAGGAACTAAAATTATCAACTACTCTTAATATTGATTATGATGAAAGAGATTTAGTCGGAGATAATGAGAATGATATAAAAGATATTTCTTACGGAAACAATAAAATTTATATTGATTCTTCTTTTAATAGACATTCTCATGCTATAAAAACCATAGGCGTAATTTTCGCCAAAAAGAACGATAAAATTGGAGTTACTGGAATTATAAAGAATGAAGCAAGAGCAATGATTTTACCTGTTGCTCCTTATGGAGATTCACATGATAAAGATATTGCTTTGGCAATTAGGTATGCTGTTGATAATGGGGCAAAAGTTATTAATATGAGTTTAGGAAAAGAATTCTCATTACATGAAAATTGGGTTCTTGAAGCTATCAAATATGCAAATAAAAGAGATGTTTTAATTATTAAATCTGCTGGAAATCGTAGCTTCAATTTAGACATTATACTTAATTACCCAAATGATTCAAAAAATCATTCAAAAGAACTAACAAATAATTTTCTAAAAGTAGGCGCTTCTACCAATATGATTGACTCTACGCTTGTTCATTCTAATTCAAGTTATGGAAGAGAAGAAGTAGATATTTTTGCTCCTGGTAAATATGTTTTTACCACTTTAAATGATCAAAAATATGGTTATAGAAGTGGAACTTCTTTGTCATCAGCACTTGTTACAGGTGTTGCTGGTTTGATCCGTTCCTATTACCCAAACCTAACCGCATCCGAAGTAAAACAAATTATCATGGAATCGGGTGTTTCGTATGATATTATGGTTAACAAACCTTCTACAAGCAAGGAGAAAGAATTGGTTCCGTTTAGTTCGCTATCAAAATCAGGTAAAATACTAAACGCCTATAATGCGTTGCTCATGGCAGAAAAGGTTTCTAAAAAGAAGAAGAAATAGTCTTACTTCGACAAACTCAGTTAACTACATTAATAATTTAATAAAAAAAGCAGATTCTTGTCTCCACAGGAATGTAAAAAATAATAATTAAAGAGATTCCTGCCTGCGCGGGAAATGATGAATATGAAAAAAATACTATACATCGCCATTTGCGCTGTGATTCTAGGCTGTTCGTCTATGCACACTATACACAACAAAGAAAAGCTAAGAGAAGCTATAAGCTTTGCATATGTAGCACCTGTTTTTGATACCAATACAAACACTTCAAGTTCCAAACGAATACAAAGCTTTAAGAAGTATATACATTTTGGTGTAGACTCTTTGTTTACGGTGGATGCTAAAAGATATAACATATCAAAAAAGATACCTGTAAGTAATGCTAACATAACTAACATTGAAAATATGTTTACTGCGGATGCTAGTGAAAAGCTTGTGCTATCAAATGAGTTGCTATCATACTTTCAAAATTCCAATGAAAAACATGTTATGCTTCTTTCTTTTAAACCGAAGTTGGGATCTGTATTTGACAGGTTTGAAACAGTTAAATCTTCTGAAATGGAAGTTGTTATTATTGAAACTGCTACTGGAACTCTTATTTTTAGAGATACTTTTTATACATCCAATAAAGGAATCAATAAACAGCTGCTACAAAATATTCAACAACTGTTTTCAAAACTCAAAAAAGTGAAATGATTAAAAGTCGTATTAACTATATAAACAGATCTATGCGTAGGTTTCTAATACTTTCTATCTTTTTACTACTAGCCACAAGCTGTACTTCTTTAAAGGAACAATTGCAAGACGAAAAGCTGTTTACAGAATTGTCTGAAGGTTTTACGTTGCAAAAACTACCCAATTGGACATTTCATGGTTTTCACGGTGTTTTGAATTATACTCCAATTGATTTAATGGATATTGGAAAAGAATACATTTATAACAATGTTTCTGCTTATAAAAGTAAAGAACCAACAAGTAAAG
Organism: Kordia sp.; assembly: GCF_965283645.1. Classification (GTDB taxonomy): domain Bacteria; phylum Bacteroidota; class Bacteroidia; order Flavobacteriales; family Flavobacteriaceae; genus Kordia. The sequence goes on from NZ_CBDIPG010000001.1 coordinate 5,268,777, forward strand.
ATTTAAAAACGGTTATTACAGATCAACTTAATAGAAGATTTAGCCATATTTCAAATATGAAAATGTATACAGCTACTACCAAATATGGTCATAGTATTGTATTAACATATGATTCTCAATATGGAGAAACTACATATAATTGTATATACCAGTTTTATAAGTACAAAAGATATGTCTATAGAGTAGCTTATGTAGCAAAAGTAGAATATTTTGATACGTATTATAATGATGCTATTACCATCATGAAAACATTCACTATTACAGAGTAGTTCCACTTTTTAATTTATCGTAAAGCTAAAATTAAGCGAACTCTTGAAAGCTTCAATTGTAATGATTGGAGTTTTTTGTTTTACCTGATCACTTGGTTTGATTTTTCAGCTCATCGTATTCTATGATAAAAGCAAATAAAAATCCATTTATTTTCACAACTAATCACTAAGTGATGAGTGAATTTTTTCAACTTGTTCTTTAGCGATAAGTTGATATGAAAAACTAAATTCTTCACTATTTACTTAATGATGAGTTCGTTTTGTATCTAAATTTTAGCTTACTACTTAACAGTGAGTTGATTTTTCTTTATTATTTAAGCTTACCGAATAAATTCAGGAAGTATATTTTAGAGTGTTTACATACGGTGTTCCTCTTTCTACAATAGCAAAAACCCTAGCGACCAACTTGTTTCTAATAATATTCAAAGTGCTCATTTTATTTTTGCCCTCTTTGACTCTTTTCTGATAGTATTTTTTCATTTCAGGGTTAAATCGTATCGCTGACATTGCGCACATATTGAGAATAACTTTAATTTCTTTATTGGCTAAATGAGATACCCTTGTTTGCTTTCGTATGCTGGTTCCAGATTGATATGGAAAAGGTGCAATACCTGAATAGGAAGCAAATTTTCTCCAAGTCTTGAACTTCTTAAAATTATTAGTATAAACGATTATCATATAGGCAGCTTGTGGTCCAATTCCGCTAATGCTAGTTACTAAATCAAAAATAGATGTAAGTTCTAAATCCTGTTTTACAATTATCTCCATTTGTTCTTCAATTATAATTATCTGAGCTGTTAGATTATCAATCAATTCCTGCTGGATTTTAAATAAGACACCAAAATCTTTTTTATTCAGTATTGATTTTTGTTCATTCATGGAGCTTTTGAATCCTGCTCTCTGTTTAACTAATCTTGAACGTAATGTTAATAGTGCATGGAGCTTTTTAATCTTTAAACAGGTGTTAGTACTAGGTTTAAGTTCATCTCTTAAACGATATCCATACAGTGCAATTCTTTTAGCATCTACTTGGTCACTCTTACCACGAGTTATTCCTAGAGATCTTTTTATTTCTAGTCCAGGAACAATGGAAAAAAGTAGATTTTCTTTTTCAAGAAAATCAGCAAGTTGATGTGAATAAATCCCCGTATGCTCGAATACAAATAGTGTTTGTTTTTGAACTAAAGTAATGTTCTTCTTTATCCAAATAAGCATTCGTGCAAAACCTTTTGAATTGTTTTCAAAACATTCATTTAATTGATTAAAGTGAATACAAACATCAATTGTTAGCTTGCTAACATCAATACCTACAATTTCTTTTATTTTCATACATTTGATTGATTAGATATGGTTACATAAACTAAGACCTTTAAAAGGAGTATCCTGAAATTCTATATGGTTCTTAGTAACCAGTTATAAAGAACGGAGACTAATACGATGAATAGCTCATTAAGCTAGCTTAACGAAAAGTTCACTCCGTTCTTTTTTTTCATTTTCTACACCTTTAAAATAATATTTTAAAGGTGTAGAAAATTACAATAATTGACTTTTGATTTATGAATTATTTGCAGGTGCTAATCTAAAGGTTTAACGATAAGCTCGATTTTTTCACCAACAGCTAAGTAATAAGCCGATTTTTCAATAGTAGTTTTCAAAATTTTCACGAAGTAATGAATTAGTTTTTGGTTTTCTTTTCAACTTATTGTTTAACGATGAGTTTGATTTTCCACTAACTGCTAAGTGATGAGTAGATTTTCAATAGTAGATTTGCATATTTTTCATAGAGTAATAAATTCGTTTTTGATCTTTATTTCAGCTAATCGTTAAATGATAAGTTCGATTTTCAAACTAATCACTAAGTGGTGAGCAGATTTTCAATAGTAGATTTATCATGTTTTCAAGGAACAATCAATTCGTTTTTTATTTTTTTCAACTAATCGTTAACCGATAAGCTCGATTTTCCAGCTAATCTCTAAGTGATGAGTAGATTTTCAATAGTAGAATTACAATTTTTTTACAGAACGATTAGATAATTTTCCGTTTCATTTTAGTCTGCCATCTAGCCATCCATAGTCCAAAAAGATTAAAATGTAAAATTCCTGTTAAAATCCAGATGATTGTCAAAAAAATATCATTTCCAAACACTTAAAATTGAATTTCACTTCCATTTAATCAAAAAAATAAATGTTTTTCAAGTTTCCTACAATTTACTCTTACAATCCACGTGCATTGCACAAAATTTTACAAATGATTCTTCAAAGTTAATCCAAATCTTTACATACATGATACTTTAGAGCGTATCTCAAATCATTGAATTGGAATAGTAATTAAACTAAGAATGGCTTATTTGTCAATTGACTCGATACTGATTTGTCCTTAATTGTCGCGCTTAAAAAACATAAGTACTTAGTATGTAGCTATTTATGTTTTTAAATTATCCGAGTTACAAAAGCTGACAAATGAAATTTGACTACTATTTCAAAACTTTGTTTTCGTGATGTTTTAGAGAGCATCAGCAAAAAAGCGATTAGCATGGTAATTACATATTTAAAACTATATACGAATTACTTCCTATTCCCAATCAGAATTTATTAACGCAATTAAAATTAAAACAAAGGAGAAAACTGTATGGCAAAACGAAAGCACATGCCTAACAATAAACACAAAGGACTCTTTATTTACTGTCATGTATGTAAAAAACATTTTTCATGGACACGAAAAACTGTTTTACGGAACACTAAGAAAGTAAAAGAAGAACCAACGTGTGGAGAAACAGGCAAAAACTATTCTACCTGTAAAAACTTTGAGAAGCATCGGTACAAGTCACGTTTACACGTTCCTGGAAGTGATGGGCGTAAAGCGAGTAAAACACACGATGCAACAAATTATGCAGATGCAGTAATTCAAGCAATTGATTTTGAAAAAGAATTTAAAGCAGAATTACTAGGCTTAGGACAGCCTACTGAAATCAAAAATCGACAATATCTTTTCGATATACAATTAAGGTATATAGATTTTTTAGACAATATTGACGTTCCCGAACATCAAAAAAATACCTTGTCCGATCAGCGAAAAAATGAAATTGTAAACTGTTTAAAAATATTCAATGAAGCACTTACAAAACATAATATCAATAAAAAGCTATTAGTTATCAATCGTATTGGCGATATGTACGTTGGTCTGTTCCATGATTACTTATTAATTGATAAGAATTACAGGGGAGCTACCTATAATGGAAAAATGACAGCTGTAAAGAAATTTTTTATCTGGGCAATTGATAAGTACACTATTAATATGAAGAACCCATTTGAAAAAGTTCGACTGCTTCCTGTAGCAGTAAGACGTGATACGATCACAAAAGAAGAATTTAAAAATCTATTAAAAATTATAAAACCTGAAAATGGTATAGAAATCAAAGGGAAATACAAACGTAATAGATACAAACTATATTTAAAAGATGCTTTAGAACTTGCTTTACATACAGGCGGTAGGCGTGAAGAAGTTGTCGGACTCAAATGGAATATGATTCGTGAGAAAGATGGCGAACCTATTTATATAGAAGTTCCCAACCTAAAAGTAAAAAGAAAAAAAGGAACTCGTTTCGACATTGATGTTCCACCGAAGATTATTCCTGTAACAAAAAGCTTAAAAATGATATTATTTCGTTTGGGATATAATATGAACAAAGGAAAGGATAGACACCTTTTAAATCCAGATAAAAGAACGGCTTCATCTACCAAATCAATGAATGAAGCTTTGTCATTAGGATTCTCACATTTTTACAATCAACTAAATACAGGGCGAGAATTGAAGTTTAAATGTCTAAGAAAAACATACTTGACATATTTATCTTCGACTTTGAAAGGAGATGCAAAACGTCTATCTTCGCACGCAACAGATACAGTACTAAAAAAGCACTATATTGACGAGCGAATCGTAGATAAAGCTATTAAAGAATTAGATATATTTGAAGATTAAAAAAATAGTAAAACGGTACTCTTTGGCGGTACTCCTATGAAAATCAAGAAAATATGAATCAATGAAAAATAGAAGTAAGTGGCTTAAATTTAGGAACTTACAATTTTAAATTTTAGAAATTAAAAAACTGACCAACAGTTCACAACACACAACACACAACACACAACACACAACTAAACTAGGAACTCATACCCAAAACCCATTCAAAAAAAATGCGAATCAATTTAATAAGTGATACAGTTACCAAACCAACTCCACAAATGCTCAAAGCAATGTTTGAAGCAAAAGTAGGAGATGATGTTTTTAAGAAAGATGAATCAATCAATTATTTGGAACAAAAAGTAGCCGAAATGTTTGGTAAAGAAGCCGCGTTATTTTTTCCAAGTGGAACAATGGCAAATCAGACAGCAATCAAAATTCATACAAATCCAGGCGATCAGGTCATTTGTGATAAAGATGCTCATATTTACAATTATGAAGGTGGTGGTGTTAGTTTTAATAGTGGCGCATCGTGTAAATTGATAGATGGACACCGAGGAATGTTTACTGCGGAACAAGCAAAAGCCGCGATAAATCCACCAGATTTTTATCACAGTCCGTTAACCTCATTAATTGCCTTAGAAAATACTGCAAATAGAGGTGGCGGCGCATGTTGGGATTTTGATGAGATTGAAAAAATACATACGGTTGCACGTGAGCATGAATTAGGTTTTCACCTAGATGGCGCTCGTTTGTGGAATGCATTGGTTGAAAAAGGTGAAACACCTGAACAGTATGGAAAATTATTTGACACTATTTCTGTTTGCTTGTCAAAAGGATTAGGTTGTCCTGTTGGATCTATATTAATTGCAGACGAAGAAACCATTTATAAAGCATTGCGAATTCGTAAAATATTAGGTGGTGGAATGCGTCAGGCTGGATATTTAGCCGCGGCTGGTACGTATGCATTGGACAATCATATAACACGTTTGGCGGCAGATCATGCGAAGGCAAAAGAAATTGGACAGACACTAGAAAAATTAGCTATTATTAAAAAAGTAGAACCGATAGATACGAATATTATTATTTTTTACTTACAAGATGATATTGACGAACAAAGTTTCTTGAAAAAACTAGAAGCATTAGGAATTGATTTGATAGGAATGGGAAGCGGAAAACTACGTATTGTAACACATTTAGATTATACTTCTGAGATGCATCAAGCGTTTTTAAAAGTGATTCAAAACGTATTGTAAAAGTATAAAAAGAGGTTGCCTGAAAATTAGTGTACAGAGATTCTGAATCGAGCTTCAGAATGACACTTTTCAAGTTTTTTCAGGCAACCTCTTTTTTACGTATATTTTAATTCTATTCAGTTAAGTCTTTAACTTCGGCGCTTCCTGCATTCTTTTTAACAGATTCTATCCCATTTTCCATTCCTGCTTCACTTGCATACATTTGACTGCTACCAATTATTTGCCCGTTTCCTGCTTTTAAGTTAAAATGAAACTTTCCATTTTTAGCAGTTTTACGTTCAAATTTGCTATCGTCAGTAGAATTCTTTTTACACGATTCCACACCGTTTTTAGCTCCACTTTTATCAGCATATCCTTGACTAGACATGATTATTTGTCCATTTTTTGCCTTTAAATTGAAGTAAAACTTATCATTGTTTTCACTTTGAAATAATTCAAACATAGTTATTAGAGATTTAGTTATATGTAGTAAATATATCAAAAAAAAATTGGAAAAGAAATGCTATTTCAAGCAATTCAAAATAGACATACAGGATTTTTCCTGAAAAAATGCATTTAATCGGTAAATAAATGTATTTAAACTAAATCTTATGTGTGCATAACTTTATCATAATGGTTTGATTTCCCAAATCAATATTTTTGTACCTTGTAAGAAATAATAACAACAATTAAATAATTAATCATTAAAAACATGAGAAAAAAACTATTATTTGGACTAGCCTTAGCCTTTGGTTCTTTTGCTTTTGGGCAAGACTTGCCAACAAATCCTGAACCTGGAAAATGTTATGTTCGCTGTGTCACTCCTGATGTATACGAAAATCAAGACGTGCAAGTTATGGTATCACCAGCTTACAAAAAGTTGAAAGCTGTACCTGCTAAGTACAGATCTGAAAATGAAACAGTTATTTCTAAAGTAGCAGGTCAAGAATTAGCAGTAGTTCCTGCAGAATACGGAACAGAATCTTTTGAAGTAGTTACTAAAGAAGCTTCGCAACGTTTAGTGAAAGTCCCATCACAAACAAGTAGAGATACTGAAACAGTTGTTGTAAGTGAAGCAAGTTACAGATTAAAAATTGTACCTGCAGTTTATGAAACAAGAACTTTTGATGTTGTAACAAGACCTGCATATCAAAAAGTAGTAATTGTACCTGCAGTGTATGAAACAAGAGATGTAGTGATTACTACAAAAGAAGCATCACAACGTTTGGAAGTTGTTCCTGCAGAATGGGGAACTGAAACAGTAACGTACAAGAAAAGAGAGTACGGATCTACTGTGTCTATCGTTCCAGCATCTTTTACAAGTGATTTTGAAACAGTTGAAGTAAAACCAGCTGCAGCAGAATGGCAAATGAGTGAAATTGCTCCAGCTGACTGTAATTCTTCAAATCCAGACGATTGTAGATATTGGTGTTACAAAGGAATTCCTGCACAGAATGTAACAGTTCCTGTAAAGCGTTTAGCTGCTGATGCATCTTCTTCAGCAACACCTGATTGTGATCCAAGCAACAACGGTGGAAAACCATGTGGTGAAGGTACATTTACAAGAACAATTATGGTAACGCCAGCTACCACAAGAGTTATTCCTATTCCTGCTGTTACAAAAACAGTAAAGAAAACTGTAATGGTAACGCCTCCAACAACACGAATTGTTGATGTTCCTGAGATTAGAAAAACCATGAAAAGAAAAGTAATGGTAACACCTCCAACTACAGCACGTATTGAAATTCCTGCTATTAGTGAAACAGTTAAGAAAACAATCATTACAAACGAATCTACACGTGTTGAAGATATTCCTTCTGTAAGCAAAACGTATAAGAAAACAGTAATGACAACACCTCCAACAACAAGACCAATTGAGATTGCTCAGAAGCAAGCTACGTTAAAAACTACGAAGTTAGTAGAAGACGCTAGCGTAGTAACAACTGAGGTTCCTGCTGTATACAAAACAGTAACGAAAGAAGTGTTGACTAAAAAAGGTGGCTTGACAACTTGGAAAGAAGTTGATTGTAAGTTGTTAGTTTATAATGACTTAAATATTAACTGGAATTTAGGAAGTGCAACGTTAACTGCTGCTGCAAAGCGTGAAATTGATACTAAATTATTACCAGTATTACAAACAGGAGTTTCTGTAGAGATTGCTTCTCACACAGATTCAAGAGGTACAGCTACTAGTAACGAAGCGCTATCTCAAAGAAGAGCGCAAGCAGTTACAAACTACTTAATTTCTAAAGGAATTAATGCTAGTAAAATTGTTTCTAACGGATACGGAGAAAGAAGATTATTGAACAGATGTAAAGACGGTGTTTCTTGTACAGAAAGAGAGCACTTGGCAAACAGAAGAACTCAATTTAGAGTTTTAGATCAGAAGAACTAAGATTTTAAATACATATATTACTGAAAAGGGAAGTCAATTGACTTCCCTTTTTTTCATAATAAATGATTTTTAATTTATACAAACTAAACTTAAAACCATTTCTGAAAGCAGTTATCAATTAACTTCTGAAATTTGTTTTTCAATTTCTAAAAACAAAAAAGAGTCACTATTTACAGCAACTCTTTATTAAAAATTGTATGTATTTCTTGGTTATGAAAACATATCCATTCCAGGAATATTAGGCATTCCGTCTTTGGCAACAGCGGCAACTTCGGCTTCATGTACTTCTCCAGCACGTGCAATTGCTTTATTTACGATTAAAATTAAATAGTCTTCAAGTTGTTCTTTATCTTCAAGCAATTCGTCAGCAATTGTGATAGATTTAATAGTTCTATTTGCCGTAACCGTTACATTTAGAAGGTTATCCGAACTTTTTTCATCAATCAAAACTGAATGTAATCGTTGTTTTGTTTCTTCAACTTTTTTCTGGGTTTCTTTAAGTTTTCCCATCATTCCCATTAAATCTCCAAACATTTATAAATAATTAAAAGGTTAATTTTTACAAAATTATTAAATTGTAAGCTTTTAACATGCATTTCCAATGAAAAAAAATACAATACTACTGTTAATCAGTATAATGCTTATAAATTCCTGCAAACAGAATACACAAGAAATGAAAAATACCTTATCAGTACCTACAGTCGCCAAAAAACCTACAAAACTTGAAAAACATGGAGACGTTAGAGTTGACAATTATTATTGGCTAAAGGATAGAGAAAACCCAGAAGTAATTACTTATTTAGAAGCTGAAAATACGTATAACGATGAAATGACGGCACATACAAAGGATTTTCAGAAAGATTTATTTGAAGAGTTAAAAGGAAGAATAAAAGAAGATGATAGTTCTGTTCCGTACAAATTAAATGGATATTGGTATGTACGCAAATATGAAGAAGGAAAAGATTATCCTATTTATACGCGAAAAAAAGGAACATTAGATGCGCCTGAAGAAATATTATTTGATGTTAATGAAATGGCAAAAGGACATTCGTATTACCGACTTACAGGTGTTAACATAAGCCCAGATAACAAACTTGCGGCTTTTGGTGTTGATACGGTTAGTAGACGCCAATATGTAATTCATATCAAAAATCTTGAAACTGGAGAAATTTACAAAGAACGTATAGAAAATACAACAGGAAGTTCAACATGGGCGAAAGATAACAAAACACTATTCTATGCAAATAAAGATGAACAAACGCTTCGTTCTGAAAAAATATACAAACACAAACTTGGTGACGATGTTGCAAATGATACTGTAATTTTTCATGAAAAAGATGAAACATATATAACATTCATTTACAAATCAAAATCAAAAAAATATCTTGTCATAGGTTCGTACAGCACATTAAGTACTGAATACAGAGTGTTAGAAGCGGACAATCCTGACGGAGAATTTAGAGTATTTCAAGAACGTGTTCGTGGTTTAGAATACAATATTGCACACTACAAAGATCATTTCTATGTATTAAACAATAAAGATGCTTCTATCAATTTTAAGCTATCAAAAACGCCTGAAGCAACAACAGGAATGGACAATTGGGAAGATATTATTCCGCATCGTCCAAAAGTATTGTTAGAAGATGTGGAAATTTTTAAAGACTTCCTTGTCGTAAGTGAGCGTGATAATGGTTTAAATAAAATTCGTATTACACGATGGGACGGAACAGCAGATTATTACTTGCCATTTGACAATGAAACCTATACCGCTAATACAACTACGAATGTCGATTTTGATACAGAAGTATTACGTTATTCGTACAATTCAATGACAACGCCAGCTTCTGTGATAGATTTTAATATGGTTAGCAAAACCAAAAAAGTATTAAAAGAACAAGAAGTATTAGGTGGGAAATTTGATAAAAATAATTACACTTCTGAGCGTTTGTGGGCAACTGCTGTAGATGGGACAAAAATTCCAATGTCTATGATATATAGAAAAGGAATCAAAAAAGATGGAAGCAATCCTGTATTGCAATATGCGTATGGTTCTTATGGTTCAACGATAGATCCGTATTTTTCTTCAGCACGATTAAGTTTGCTCGATAGAGGATTTATTTTTGTAATTGCACACGTTCGTGGAGGTGAATACTTAGGTAGAAATTGGTATGATGATGGAAAACTAATGGACAAAAAGAATACGTTCACAGATTTTATTGATTGTTCAAAATATTTAATTGCAGAAAAATACACATCACCAGAACATTTATACGCTTCTGGCGGAAGTGCTGGTGGATTATTAATGGGCGCAATCGTAAATATGAATCCAGAACTATACAATGGAGTTATCGCATCGGTTCCTTTTGTAGATGTAATAACAACAATGTTAGATGATAGCATTCCGCTTACAACGGGAGAATATGACGAATGGGGAAATCCGAACAACAAAGAATATTACGAGTATATGAAATCATACTCACCTTATGATAATGTACTAGCAAAAGCATATCCAAATATGTTGGTTACAACTGGTTTGCACGATTCGCAAGTACAATATTGGGAACCGGCAAAGTGGGTTGCAAAGCTTAGAGAATTCAAAACTGACAATAATATTTTGCTCTTACATACCAACATGGACGCTGGTCACGGAGGTGCATCTGGACGCTTTGAAGCCTTGAAAGAAGTTGCCGAAGAATACGCGTTTTTACTAGACTTAGAAAATATAAAAGCGTAATTAAAAAATTTAACTTAAATTTGCAAGGTTTTGTGTTTTTTCAAAACTTACAAAAATAAAACCCTGTCAACATAATAGTCTTTATGGAACAACAAATTAATGCTTTTGATAATGTCCTCGAACTTATTGGGAATACGCCTTTGATAAAGTTGAATCACATCACTAAAAACATCAAAGGAAATTTTTACGCAAAAGTTGAGGCATTCAATCCGGGACATTCAACCAAAGATAGAATTGCTTTATATATCATTGAAGAAGCTGAAAGGCAAGGCATCATCAAACCAGGTGATACCATTATAGAAACAACTTCAGGGAACACAGGATTTAGTATTGCAATGGTAAGTATCATAAAAGGATACGAATGTATTTTGGCAGTAAGTTCTAAATCATCAAAAGACAAAATTGATATGTTGCGTTCTTTGGGCGCAAAAGTATATGTTTGTCCAGCGCATGTAAGTGCAGACGATCCACGTTCGTATTACCAGGTTGCAAAACGTATGCATGAAGAAACGAAAGGTTCTGTATATATCAATCAATACTTCAATCAATTAAATATTGATGCACATTACAAAACAACAGGGCCAGAAATTTGGAAACAAACAAATGGACTAATTACACACTTCGTAGCATGTAGCGGAACTGGAGGAACAATCTCTGGAACAGCAAAATACTTAAAAGAACAAAACGAAAATATTCGTGTTTTAGGTGTTGATGCCTATGGTTCTGTATTAAAAAAATATCATGAAACACGTGAGTTTGATGCCAATGAAATCTATCCATATCGCATAGAAGGATTAGGGAAAAATCTAATTCCTACGGCAACAGATTTTGATGTAATTGATAAATTTGTCAAAGTAAAAGACGAAGAAAGTGCACACAAAGCACGTGAAATTTCTAAAACGGAAGGTCTATTTGTAGGATACACAAGTGGAGCCGCAATGCAAGCTATTGAACAATTAGCTGAAGAAGGTGAATTTGATGAAAATAGTAATGTAATTGTTATATTTCCAGATCATGGTTCACGATACATGAGTAAAGTATATAGTGATGATTGGATGAGTTCACAAGGATTTTTTGATAGTAAAAACATTGAAGAGGCACAAAAAATAGAATACATTAAGTAAAAAATATTCTTAAATATAACATATTCAAAAGCAACATATTAGTAAATATGTTGCTTTTTGTTTTAAATATAAAAGTATCTTCAAATTATATCATAAAAAGCGATCAACTCAACATAAAAGTGTAATAATTATGATAGCCACATAAAAATATTTATTTTTGCCGTTGAAGTTTTTAAAAAACTTCTTAAATTACTACGATAACCCGAATTGATACATAAAGAAAAACTTAGATAGAATGAAGGACTTATTTGCTAAAATATACAGAGATAAAGGACCATTAGGAAAATGGGCATCACAAGCAGAAGGATATTTTGTATTTCCAAAGTTAGAAGGAGAAATCTCTAATCGAATGAAGTTTCAAGGGAAAGATGTAATAACTTGGAGTATCAATGATTATTTAGGATTAGCAAACCATCCAGAAGTTCGTAAAGTAGATGGAGAAGCTGCTGTTGCTTATGGTTCGGCTTATCCAATGGGTGCACGAATGATGTCTGGTCATACAGACTTGCACGAGCAATTACAAAATGAATTAGCAGAGTTTGTAGGGAAAGAAGCTACATACTTGCTAAACTTTGGTTACCAAGGAATGGTTTCTACAGTTGATGCATTAGTTTCTAAAAATGATATCATTGTATATGATGTAGATTCACATGCATGTATAATTGATGGTGTTCGTTTACATATGGGGAAACGTTTCACATTCAAGCATAACGATATTGAAAGTTTAGAAAAAAACTTAGAAAGAGCTACGAAGATGGCTGAACAAACTGGCGGAGGAATCTTAGTAATCTCTGAAGGAGTTTTTGGAATGCGTGGTGAGCAAGGAAAACTTAAAGAAATAGTTGCCTTAAAGAAAAAATATAATTTTAGACTTTTTGTCGATGATGCACATGGTTTTGGAACGCTTGGCGCAACAGGTGCCGGAGCAGGAGAAGAGCAAGGCGTACAAGATGAAATAGATGTATACTTTGCCACTTTTGCAAAATCGATGGCAAGTACAGGTGCATTTATTGCGGCTGACAAAGAAATCATTGATTACTTAAAATACAACTTGCGTTCGCAAATGTTCGCAAAATCATTACAAATGCAATTGGTCGTTGGTGCGTTAAAACGTTTGGATATGTTACGCACGATGCCAGAACTCAAAGAAAACCTTTGGAAAATTGTAAATGCATTACAAAGCGGATTAAAAGAACGCGGATTTGATATTGGAACCACAAAAAGTTGTGTAACGCCAGTATACTTAAAAGGAAGTATTCCAGAAGCAATGGCATTGGTAAAAGACTTGCGTGAAAATCACGGAATCTTTTGTTCAATTGTAGTATATCCAGTAATTCCAAAAGGATTAATTCTACTTAGAATGATTCCAACGGCATCACATACCTTACAAGACGTAGAAGAGACGTTAGTAGCGTTCTCTGCAATCCGTACTCGATTAGAAGATGGAACGTATAAGCGTGTTTCTGCGAAGTTAATTGAGATGATGGGTGAGTAGGCTTTACTTAGAAAATATATATTGAGAAACCCCGAAACTTGTAAGTTTTGGGGTTTTTTGTTTTTATTTAGTAGCTGAATATTCAATTTTTGGAATAATTTGAATTGAAAAGCGTTTGTTATTTTCTTCATTGTCATCTCTGCACAAGCCATTAAAACCACTTCCACAGATTAAAACTTCGGAATTATATTGTCTAAGATCAATACTATTTTTTTGCCAAAGATTATAGACTGCTAATGCTCTGTCGTAACTTTTTGAATAGCCGTAGTTATTATCTTTTCCATATTTTTTATCCCAGGTATTCGCCATGTTTCCTTCAATGATAACCAAATACGAAAAGTTGTTATTTGCAACGTTCAAATCTTTTAATAAGATTTCTAATTTTCTTCCGACTTCTAAGGTAGCATCTCTGTATGTAGACTTTATAGTTGCTTCATTGGGTTCGAAGATTTCTATGTTACTTAATTTTTTTGAAACATATTTTTTACATTCCGATAGATATTTGAAATCGTCATCATTTTGTAAGGGTTTGAATTGTTGCTCTAATTTTAGAATTTGATTTAAGCGTTCGTTTTCTACTTTCAATTCTTGTTGAAATTCAACATATTCTGTATTTTTATTTTGTAGCTCTTTTTGTTCTTTTTTTAGCATTACATACGTTATCACATACAAAACCAATACAACAAAAAACAAGCTTGTCATTAAATCGGCAAAACTGACCCAAAAGAGGTTTTTATTTGTTTTTTTCATTTGATTGGGTTTTATTTTTTTATCTAGTATTTTTTTGATTTTAAAAAAAGTAATACCAAAAAAAACGTATATAAAATTGAAATTAGAATGCTTATCCAATACTCTTTAATCATATACAAATTACATATATTTAGAATTATCAAGGATAGCCCAAATACTAAAGAAATAACTATCAATCCCCAATACCTAAGTCTAATTTTTGTATTGCTTTCATTTTTGTTTTTAACAGCTATAGAATGTGCATAAAAAAAGGTTAAAAATGCTACAGATAAAGAAGATAAAAAGTACAAGTTTACGAGATACACACAAGATGTAATAGGTAATACTGGTTTTAGCAAAACTGGTTTTCTCAATATGGTCGTTTTATTATCATGATTAAACTCTAAGAATATCTTTTCTGCATCATTTTTTTCTTCGGTGAACGATAATAAGTAATGTTTGTTTTTATTAATTCTTCCTACTTCAAATGGAAATAACTTTTGTATTTTTTCTGAATCTTTGTTATTTTTTGATTTGATTAATAAATGATTGTATTTGCTTTTGAATCTAATTGGCTTTAATAGAAAACCATAACTTAAAGTCAGATTAGGTGTTGATAAATTGTCATTCAGATGAAGTTTTCCAACATAGTCTTCTTTATGGTTTTCATTATTGTAAGAATGATACAAAATAATAGGCTCTTTGCTCTGTATAGTTGAACAAAACATACGGTTAATTTGAATCTCTTTGGGAAGATTAGAAGTCAAAAAATTCTGAAACTCGTAAAAGTTAAGATCATTAAAGGCTTTTCTAAAAAGACTCTTTACTCTATTAGAAATCACGATCTTGTTTTTGTTAGAACTGTCAAATGATATAAGATTCACTTGGTTGATAGAATTACTGAGATTATTTAATTCATCGGCAACTTCCAAAAATAGTGAATTTGACTTAACTTCCTCGTGCACAAAATCACTCAGAATTACTAAACTCGAATAATATCCATTATAATTTTTCTTTATTTTTTCTTTATTCAATTCACGTGCTAAATCATGAAAATTTGTTGCTCTTTTGCCAATTTTATAACGCTCATCTTTAATATTTTTTAGATCATCTAAAATTCTTTTAAAAATATTATATAAATCTGAACCTTTTAATTCCTGTTGAATAGTTAAATCGATAAAAGTTTTTTTACTTTTTTTTGAATACCCTTTGTAGAAAATAACTTGAACATAATTAGAATCATAATTTGTATCGTAAAAGATATTGTATAATGCGGTCAATAGAAAGATGTCTTCAACTTTTAAATAATCTATGCCATCAAATAGTTTATGAAATTTATCTTCCAAACTTTTCATTAATTCTTCTTTCAAAGTTTTTTTATACTCTATTCCTTCTCCATTAATTATTAATGAGCCAGTCTTATCTACGACAATTGTAATCTTTCTGTTTTTTACACTATCTATAAATTCATTTTTATTTATGATATTAATAGGGTATTTTTTTTGATTGATTTCAAATTGATCTGCAGGAAATCTCAATATATCATATAGATGAAACCAACTATACTGTGATTTTACATTTATATTGTATTTGTCATGACTAGAATATATATTACTGTGAATGCTAAAGATGAAAGCAATCAAAGCTAAATTTATGATTAGGAATTTGGATATTAGCTTGGGGATGGGGTAATCAGAGATGTCTTTTATTAAGATAAATCCTTTATCAAAGACAATGATTCCTAATGTAATTATCATTAGGAGTAAAAAAGAGAATTTTATGATGGAACAAAAGATTATCATACGTTTCTTTTAAACCATTTTCCAATTCTATTAAAAAAACCATTTTCGGCTCTACGATTACTCGTTTGTAATTCTTTTAAAATAGCCCCTAAAACTTGTTCATTACGATCCAGTTTTGATGAGGTTTCATTCCTTAAAGCAATCGAATTTTCAGTCAAATTATTTAATAATGATAAATTTGAGAGTTGACTTCTGTTTTCAGCAAATGACTTGGTCATTAAATCTTCTTCTCGTTCAGTAATTTCTTTAATCGCTTTTATTTTTGTACGCGTATGACTTTGTAGTTCGTCTAGCGATTTTATTAAAATATCATCTACACTTTTGACGGAATCGTTTAGGATAACTCCGTGTTTATTTAAAACTTGGTAATGATCATTTAAAAATTCTACCAAACGATTACTTAGCTCAACACGATCATCCAGTTTTTCAGCAAGTCCTTGAAAATAATCAGTTTTCTCTAAAAGAGCTAAAAAATAACCTGAGAGTTTTGTGGTTCCAGCAACGGAAGAATTTAATATGTTTACATATTCATTAAACTTTGAAAGGTCTTTGGTAGTTTCTTTCAATTCTGTCAATATGGTCACGTTTGCTTTGGCAAAAGATGTAATATCAATATTCTCTAAATTTTGTAATATTTGATCTTGCATTTTGATGGCGTCATAATTCTTCCCAAGCAAACCACTTAGATGACTGATATTTTGAGTAAAATCTGAATTGAACTGTACTAAATTAGAGTGTAATTTATGAACGCTAGAAGAAATATTCTGATTGAGTACAGGAAGCAATTCCGTTTGTATAAATGTGTAAAAATCATTTTTACATTCTTCTACAATTTTCCGAGCTGTTTTGTGTTTAAAATTGGAATTTTTAACAGTCCAAAATAATCCGTACACACTCGCAAACATGGCAATAGAAACACCTAGTAAAAACCCTTGAATTTCAAAATCGTTTCCACTACTGGATGCTATTAAAAAGTTAACGAGCCCGAAAATGATTCCGAGGATAGTTCCCATTAAGCCTAAATATAAAGGAATGGTAACTGTTTGACTGATATCTTCATCTTCCATATCTACATTACGTTCTGTGATATCTTTGATCAAATTAAAATCTGCGGTAGCGCCTTTATTTTTAAGTAAATACACATTAATTGCAGATAAAATTTTATCAAACACAGGATTCGTGCTGTTTTCAGGATTAATAAGACTTACTTTATTTTCTATTAGAGTATTTCTATCTTCATCTTCTGAAAAGTCATGGTTTTCGTCATCAATTTCAGTTTCGTTGACAGTTTCTTGGCTTTTATATTTTTTTAGACCTTTAAGAATAGTTACAGGCGGATTATTTTGTAAGTCGATGATAGGAATAGCGTATTCAAAAATTTTAAAAAAACCTTCTTTTGGTACAATATCTTCCAACTGCTCAATTTTTCTAGTAGTTTTCAAGGCTCTTTTGGTTTGCATATAAACAATAAAACCTATCAGCAGAAACTCTATTATAGTTACGATATTTATATGGCCACTATTCATAACGTATTTCGGCTTTTTCTTTAATAATCCATCCATCACCTTGCTTTATGGCAAGTCCAGGTTCTATGGTTATAATTTTTTTAGCATATTGATTTAACGCGTCTTTAGAATGACAAGCGAGTTCAATAAATTTTTCAGGTGAATCTAGAGCCATCGAAACACTTTCCATCGTGTTTAAGAATTCAAAGTTAGCTTCGCTATTATTTTGTAATGTGAATTTATAATACTTTCCTGTTTTTTCTGAATTAGAGAATGAGCTTTCTTCAAAAACACCTTCCTTATTTGGTTTGGAAACATACATGATCTTTTCTTCAGCTTTAGGAATTACTGGTAGCTCAGGCTTTTTATAAGTTAAACTTTTTTCAACTTGAGGAATTATTGGAGAAGTGATCTTTGATTCTTGTTTTTGTTTAAATTCTTCTAATTTAGTACTAATAGTAGTATTAATCTTAAGTTCTAATTCTTTTATTTTTGTATTTAATTTTCCTTCAAATTCATCAACTTTGAAAGAGACATCATTACAACTTTGCTTTGAGTTTAGTTCATTCGAATTTAATTTTTTATGTAATTCTCTTATTTTTTGATTAAAATGATAAAAGAGCATCACTGAGCAAATGATCGGTAGTAAAATAATAACCAACCAAATTAGGGAGAATGCTGATTCTTCTTTTGGGTCTATTAGTTTTTCAGGTTTCTTCTTTTGATTGTTGGGTTTCGTATTTGGATTGTTTTGAGAAACTAAAATTTTATCTGAAAAGCTCTTCAATTCTATTTCAAGTATATTTTTCAAATTTGTTACAGATGAATATTTATCAGCTATCGGTTTTATATTTGGATCTTGATAAAATCCTTCTATAATCAGTTCAGTAAATTCCTCTTCTTTATTTGTGTCATAGAATGATTTAACTCTTTCAATTGCGGTATTTAGTTTAGTTGCAAACGTCCTATATTTATTGCGAACCAAAAGTTCAATAAGTTCTGTTTGAGAAATACTTTTATCAATATCGCAATTACTTATTTTAGAAGAAATTTTATTTCTAAATGCTTCTTGTTCTTCTGTGAAAACGGATTCAGCAACATTTTCAGGTTTGCCATTTTCACTGTAACTTTTCGTATACGAATGACTAATTTCACACGCACAATAATTAACCATTTGATTAAAAATTTTTTTGTCGATTTCTTTTTGACCATACATGACAAAAATGCTAAAAACAAAAAGTAAGATACTTTGTATTATTTTATTTTTCATACAATTTATTTTTTAGCATTTTTGACGATCGTGTACGCCAAATTATTCAGCGAACCTTTCAATGGGTAAAAGAAGAGTGATTCTTCAATTTTTATATTGGTATCACCAGACAAAGCCACTTTTTTTTGTGTGAGTCCTTCTTTTAAAAACTTCATGGTATCTTTTTTCAAAGTATCCTTATACATATCAAAATTACTAGGGTTAATGCCAAAATAATTTTTAAAGTTTAGTTCCTCATGTAGAGAAAATAAAATGTCTATAAAGTTGTTTTGTTCTTGAACTATACTATCCAATATCAAATTATTCGTATTAATCGAGTTATAAGTGATTGGAGAAGTTGAAGAAATGGAGTTTTCAGTATCTCCAATGAGTATATTCCTAACAGCATCAAAATCTTTACTTTCTGTATCATCGATTTCTAATCCGCCTTTGCAAGTCACTTCTTTAGGGTTGTCTTCAATCTTGAGTTCTATATCTCTTGGAATTTGTTTTTCATACACTTTGGAGAAAATTAGTGTAGTAAGCTTATTTAACTTAGTTAGATTGCGACTTCCATTGGTGATGAAAATTACTTTAGCACCCGTACCACTGAAAAGAATTTCTTCAGGATATGCTAAATTCTTCACTTTCATTAATTTTGCTGTGTGGTATATAATAGAACTAAAAAATGTAAGAAATACAATCTTTAACTCTCCATCCTCTGATAAAATTTCATCTAAAATTATTGGAATTCGGTTTTTTAAGACAGTCGGGTTTGATGCCAACGAGAAGTAGAATGCAATAATGTCTTCAGATTTATTTCTTTTATTGATCTGGTTGATAGTTCGTTGTATTTCATTTAAGTTGTTTTTAGAAAACAAGTCGTTAAATGAATGCTGGTATTTTTGAATAAAACCATTAATGTTTGGAGAAGCTCCATAACCATCACCAAATATAGTATTAGCTGCATACGTAGCCGATGAGGAAATAATTGGTTTTCCATTTTTGAATACAACAATATCATTGGTGCCACCACCGATATCTACAGAAACTACTGGTCGATCAGAATCTAATACATTTCGGTGATTTTTATAAAAATAAAAAGGTGCTAAGGACTCAGAAATATGTATTGTTTTTTCAACACCCATATATTTTTTTAATGCTTTATTCCATGTTTTCTCCAACACTTCTCTTTTAATGACGGACATACTAGAAGGAAAAAACCAAATTAATTCCGTATTCGCTAAAGATCCATTACTAGAAAGTACTTTTCCTCGAATTAACAACACAAGTTTTTCAATAAATAGTTCTACTCTCGTTCGATTATTGCTATTATCATCATCAAAATCTGACCATTTTAAATTTGTGGTGATATCACTATTTCGCTTGCTTGCATATCTTTCGTAATCAAAAGGAATATTCAAATCTGCCAAAGTGTAAGGTGTTTTACTGTAATCAAGCGTATTACTTTCTCCAGTTACAGTTCTGAATGGAAACTTGAATTCATAATTTTTTCCAATTAAATTAGGAAAAAACTCATGACGAATATATTCGTTTATATTGTCTAATTCATCAACAGTGGATTCGTCTGCTTTATCATCATTTTTAAAATTTTCATGAAGTGTTTCGTATTGAAAATCTTCGGGTGAAATTTCAAAAGGAAAAGGACCTTCATCTTCTACTTTATATTCAATATGCGTATTAGTCGTTCCAAAATCGACAGCAAATTTTAATCGTTTGGTACCGTTTTCCGCTTTAAATTTTGGAATGATGACACCTGAAGCATGGCTATGTTGTAGTAACATAAAATCAAAATTATCTTTAATAACATAAAAAGAAGTTTCTATGACATCTTCATATTTTTTGGTTCTAGTCGTTTTATGAATTGCATCTGAATCAATTGCAGCATCATTTGCATAAAATGCCAAATTGTAGGTGTAATGTAGCGTATCACCTCTATCTTTATCTAAAAGCATCACTCTGTAATTTGAAGTACTATTCGTTGTTTTGATAAATGGATGAATTGCTAACGATATTTTATTTTGAATGATAATTCCTTTATTTGATTCTAAATCAGGAGTTTTTCCTGCTATTCCTGAAGTTTGATAGGTTCTTGTAAAAGTGACATATTTTACATTGTTATTTCCCTTAATAGGAATTCTAAGAAATACATCGACAGAGTTGGTATAGATTTTCATTTCAATCATTGGCGTGCCATCAAGAAGCGATTTTTGAATATCTTGCGTTGTAAAATATTCAAAAAAGGTACTGTTTAATGGTAGTAAAAACGAATCATTTTCACTGCCCGATTCGTAGGTGACATTTCCATTGAAATAGTTGCTGTCATTTTGTGAATAGGGAATTTTTATCAAATAGGGTTGTAAAAAATCACTAACGGTCAAGTATGGATATTGATCCAATTGCCCAGGTAAAGTACGTTGCTGTAGTGGTGTTTCATCTACATAAGGAACTTCCCAATGAGGATTCCAGTGTACTTTTTCATCGGTGTAAATCAATGCTTCGTTTAGTTTATTTTGTAATACTAAAGGTGTAAAGTCTCCTTCTTTAAGCGGTTTTGTATTTGCAATTACAAATTGACTGACATCAGCAATGATGTTTTTTCGGTCTGCTATTTTTCGTTTTTTTAGTGGAATTCCTATGATTTCTAAATTATCTCCAGGCATTCCTGTATCAACAGTTATATAGTTTTCATTAAACTTTTTAGAAAGGTTCTCTATATTTTCATTTCGTATTTCTGAAATATCTTTATACAAAGAATCACCTTCCAATTTTCTATAATTTTGATCTAGATATTCATAGAAGTCTTTCATTTTTTCTGTCAATTCTCCATGAATCTTGAATAATGAGTGAATGTATTTTTGAAATTCACCTTCTCTTTTGTACAATGGCAACAGTTTATCATCAAAGAAAATATCATTTCCGTTTTCAATATTGGCAAAACTCAAATCATTTCCAGAGGTAAAAAATAACGTAGTCGGAGAGGTGCCTCCAACGATTTTATTTTTATAGAATATAAAGTGAATTCGCCGTACATCATCAAAATTATTAGTGGAAGCATCTTGTTCTAAATATAACGCAAGTGTTTCTCCATATAAGCGATGTTTGGGATTTTGGGAAGTAATTAATTTGTATAAATCACGTTCTTTATCCCATGTTTGAATAGAAACTTCGCCTTTGAGTTTATCAATATTAAAGAATAACTCTGCCAAGTCTAGACAATCGGAAACTAATTGATGATAAATAGTATATCCTTCTAATTGTTGTTTTTGATTTACAAATTCAAAAGCGGTACGAACTAAATCCATACGTGCAAAAGGGCTCGGAATGGATGTTGGTGCTAGTTTAGATTGATCGCCATCTGGATTTTCTATTTTTTCGGTAAGACTTGGTCCGTAAGGCTCACTAATCGATTGCCAATCACGAATATCTTTATTTTCTCCTAGTAGGTTGAATAACTTTGTAGACATAATTAAAATAGTTTTTTATCGATTAATGATTTGGTAGCTTTTGAAAAAACACTCATAAAACGTTTTGGCATATCGGGTGCTTCTTTTATACTTGATGCGCCATCGTTTAAATGCGCTCTGTATAATTCGTAATTGTTTTTAGCGAAAGGATTGAATTTATTTTTTTGTTCTGGAATATTCTTCACTAGTGTGAAGATATTAGTAGAGCCAATTGAAAAGTCTATAATGTTCTGCTGATTGTCTTTCACACTCGTAATTTCGAAAGGAGTGAAAGCAATTTCATTTTCCTTTAATTCAGCCAACCATGCTCTAAAACTTTTATTAAAATCTACTAAGGTTTTGTAAAAGGTTTGATGAAAAAAATTGCTATCTAATATTGGACTATATTCTCTTGCATACGGGTCATTTAAGTTTTTTTCAATTCGTTCTTTATCAAATAAATTAAAATAGAAGTATTTGGTTAAGTTTTCCTTAATTAGATACTCAGTACCACTATACAATTCATTAAATGAAATTGTTTTTGAATCTTTCACCCCAAATTCTTTATACGTTGGATTTACGGCTGAGCCGTCACGAGTTTCCAAATGAATATCTTCCGTATTTGCAAAGTCAATGACAGAAAGGGCAGATGCAAGTTCAATAAAATGAGCATTATTTTTTTGAGACTGTCCACCTTCAATATTTTCGTATTCGTTTTTGGCAACATCGCCAATATAATACAGCATATTCACAGACTTTGTTCCAGTGACACTAGTGGCATAATAATTCAATGCTGCTTTTGTTTTGGTGATGAAGTTGTGACTATTAATTTCTGAATCATCATTTTTCTTCAACTTGAAATAGGGTTTCACCGTAATAGCTCCAATTTTTGCGTTTTTTAAAGATTCGTAGTTCGTTCCGTCGATTTTTCCTTTACGAATATTTTTTAACAATAATGGAAATCCTGCGGCACCTGTTCCTCCAAAAATAGAACTGATAATGAAAATTCGATCATCAGACTGAAAATTTGCAGCAAAACTTTGATAAAAATCTGATTTGGTAAATTGGTTTAAAACCACACTTCCAATGTTTGGATTTCCTTTAAAGCCTACTTCTAAGTTTGCGTTTAAATTTCTCTCAGAAAATAAAATATCTGTCAAATACTTATTATTGGTATCTAAGGAATTATAACCGATAAAGTCTTTAAATTTATCATTTTGAATGCCGTCGAGTTCAAACTGAAAGCTATCAAAAATTTTTCCTCCTTTGTTTTGATCTTTTGTGACGTTTCCTAATGTTGTGATTTTATTTTTGAAAAAATCACAATGTTCATAATTATCAATCGTTTCATGAATCAATTGATATTCTCGTAATATTTTTGAGGTTCTGTTAAGGTCACCACCAGCTCCATCAGGATCAATGATAATAGGAACAATATCAAATTTTGTTTCAACTCCAGTTGCTAATAACATTGTGAGTGATTTTAAGACTCTTCCACCTGTTCCTCCAATTCCAAATACGTAAAGTTTTGCCATAATTGATTTTTATATTTCTTATTAATTAAAAATTACCATTTACCAAATAATAATTTTGGAGTTCCTTGACAGTGTGATTTGAACCATTTAGATTTAGAAATGTACGTCCAGATGATGAAGAATACAGATGCAATGAGCGCATTTTTTAGACCGAAAAAGATGTAATCTAATAATTCGTACTCCAATTCTAATCTTGAGAAAACTCCTTTTGGATACAAAATTCCAATCAAAAAACAGATGATAAAATTCGTCAAAAGAAATAGTGCCCAATATTTAAAAGAATTCAATTTTGGTCTGTTCAAGATAAAATAGTAGAGAATGACAATAAAGAAACTGATAATTATGTTTGTAAAACCTAATTCTGAATAAATTCCTTCTTGATATAAATCATCGGAAAAAGTACCAGTTGGTCCGAAGGGTTCAAAAATTTTAGCGAAAATGTCGTTAATTTCCATGTGTAATTATTTTTTGATAGTTATTTTAATTTCTAAATGTGATGTGTTTTTTGGATTTTGAGTTTGATAGGCTTCTGCAACGCCTTTTATTAAATAATTAAGTCCAAAAGTTTTATCTAACTGTGATTTAATATCCAAGTCATTTGAACTATTACTAGCTTTTACCCATTCGGGTATGTCATTTGATAGTTGTAATGTCAAATTTTGAATAGGATAATTGTTACTTGTTTGGATAGTAAGTAGATGAGTAGCCGTTGTTTTTCCAATCGTTAAAAAATCACGCTTTACGATATTATTTTTATGAATTTCCTCTATGAATTTGATGTTGTAGCCAGTTGTAAGTTGATAATTTTCTGGTTGAAGAATATATTTTTCATCAACGGATAAGTTTTGTAAATCAACAGCAATCGAAAATTGAAGAATTCCATCTTCAAACTCTATTTCATTTATGGCATTTATTGTTTTGGACTTTCGGTCAATCTGTGTAAAATCTCCAATTTTATTGGTTTCTTTCAAGACGGTGAAGAATGGTTCTTTCTTTTGTGCTACATTGGACAATAGATAACTATTATCATATCCTTTCAAAGTTTTTAATTGAATCGTTTTAAGGAAAAACTTAATTTGCTCATTTGATCCGAAAACCCATATATAATAGGGTCTTGTTTCTTTGAGTAGTATTACGGGTTTGTTGTCTTTATCATAATATGTTCCATCAAACTTTGAATTCATTTTTAAAATGAGTGTAGATAAATCAAACTCTTTAGATTTTTCTAAAAACACTCCTTTAGTAAGACTCTTCTGAAACTCCAATGCGCCTTGCGTATCTTTGCCACCACTTAATGAATAAATGCAATCAGAAACCAAAATAGAAATGTTTTTCCTTGAAGTGCTATCCAAAATCATTTGAAAAACCTCATTTAACTTACTTACGCTTCTATTACCAACTTTGTAAGGAGCTTTGCTAGGTTCTAAAGCTTCCATAAATTGATTTACTTCTTTTACCTTAGAAGGATATACTTTGGTATTTATAAAATTCACATCAAAAGATTCATTATCATAATGATATTGTATCTGCACCAACAAGTCGGACAATGCAGCTTCAAATTCAGTAGCATTTTTTACATACCCATCCATGCTAGCTGAGTTTTCAATAAAAACTTGGATGTGTGGTTTTTCTAATGGTTCAACTGCTATTTTTTTTGGATTGAATACCGTTGGATTTTCTTTTCCTCTGCGCTTGTTGGCAATATTGAAAATTAAATGTCTCAATTCATTTGTATTGATTTCATTTTGCTCATTGATCAATGCGGGAAATTTATCTTTGTCTTCATTGATGTAACTAATAATGTTCTTCAATTCTTCTTCATCGACATCGTTATTACTTCGTAAGTCTACTTTTATTTTTCGTTCTAATTCATCTTCAGGATCAGTTCCGCAAGAATTGAATAGCGAGAATACTGTCAGTAATAAAAGTAATCGAGGAAAAGTATAGTTATTCATAGTTGTCTACAATTTTGAATTTTATATAACAAGTTCAAGTCTGAAATCGTCAGTAAAATTCTCATGCAACAAGTTTAGATAAAAGCAATGAATAAAAATTACGGAAAACCGTAATGGAGGCAAATTAAATATTTTGAAAACTAATTAACTAGGATAGCTTAGTCTTCATTTTTTGGTTTATATGCATAGAGCCAAAGTTCTATTCTGCGTTTTTTTTGGTTATAATCATCATTTGATACATCTAATCTTTGAATTAATTTGCTATTAATTGGATGAATGAATGGACCTGCTGAATATGGAAACCAATATTTAATTTGATTTAGTTCTTTATACTTCCTGAGGTGTTGATAGATACTCATAGCCCTCAGTAAACCAAGATCAGTGTTTGAATTATATTTGAAATTTATAATTTCAGTGCTGTCTTTAATGACTTCTAAAATATTTTCATCAAAAGATTTATTTTTATGCTTATTAGCATTAATATCATCAGTATGTCCTATGATATATATAGTATTACATTTAATGCAATTTTCTAAATCTGAAACAAGTTTCGGAACTAGTGAATCTTTTAAATAAGATTCAAAATCTTTACGAATTATTGATTGGCCAGATTTGAAGTAGTAATCTTGTGTTCCGTCAATCTCTATATGAGGAAGTGTATTATTTTGATAAATTTCAATTTGTTTTTTCATAATACCTTGATCTTCTAATAAAGCTGCTGTGTAAATAGAAAAAACCATAGCTATAAAAATAAAAATTTCGGTATGGCGTAATAAATCAGTTTTCATTAGTTTTACTTTAAAATCATTATTTATTTTTAAATAATTCTTCTCTAATAGTTCTTTTAATATTATCTAAGCCATTTTCTATTGTCCTAATCAAATCGATAGTTTCTTTACTATTTGAAATAATTAACTCGTTATAATTTAGTAAATTTTCAAAATATGTATTCAGATCATTATTTGATTTTTTTAATTCTTCTTCAAGATTTTCTGTAAATTTTTTGAATTGTGAAAGCTGATCACTCTGACTTTTATTTTGAATTTCCTGGGTACTTTTTGTAAGTGATTTTAATGATTCGAGATACATATCTTTATGATTTAAAAGAGACTTTTTAATATCTTCCAGCGTATTAACTACTTGATTTTTGTAATCAGCATTAGTCGCTTTTAATAGAATGAGTGTTTTGTTATATTCAATAATGCTATCCTGTTGATTTTTTAATAGACCATTAATGTTGGTAACAAATGTTTGAGTTGTATTTTCGTATTTATTTTTGGTATCTAAAATTTCAATAGACAAAAGCTTAATGTCATCATTTAATTTTTTTGTAGTAAAATTTAATAAATCTAAAGTTTCTGTTATTTTGTGGGAATTAATTGGAGGAGCAATATCACTACCAAAATACCAACCCATAATAGAGGTTACCAAAGACATTCCTATCGGGAAAGCTACTAACCCAAATTCTGGAGTAGTATCGCTATTTGCAATAGGAACTAAACTTAATATGGCTATAAAGAAACCTATTAAAGTTTGAATATATCCTTCCAACTGAATATATTCTTTATAAAATATTCTAAGATTGTCCTTATTTGAATCGGCTTTTTTTAATTTTTGTTTTGCATAAAAAAATAAAATAAGAATAAAACCAGTAGGGATAATCAATAGTGAAGATGTAATAATCAAATCATAGGGACTAGTTTGAAAATTTTCTAAAGTTTTTCGGCTCCAATCAAAATACTCGTCAGTCGAAATAAGATACAATTTAAAAAATGCAAAAAAGAATGTTAAATACAATCCACTTGCATATATCTTAAAATATACAATGTCTAATTTATCGTTTTTCATTGTAAGCATTCCGTAAACCCCGTATTGTATATTAGAAAATGATTTAGTATGACTCTATTTTACATAAAGTTAGATATGTTTATTTGTAAATTATTGAGAGGTAGCGGAGTAAGTTTTTCTAGCTATGGGATTAGTGTCTGATTTTACTGGATTCTCAGCTTCCGTAAGATTTTGTTGCTAAAACGCCATTTTCTTAACAGTTTTCGATACTGTTGTTTTTCCAGTTTTGTGGCAGTAATTCGTGTAATTTATTTGCTTTATGTTCAGGGATTTTTTTAAAGATATCGTGTAGCCAAGCAAATGGTTCTACATTGTTTATTTTACAAGTTGCAAAGAAAGAATACATCATGGCTGCTTTTTGAGCTGCCTTGTGCGATCCTGCAAAGAGATAGTTTTTTCGTCCTAAAGCAAGTGGTCTGATGGTATTTTCTATCTTGTTATTGTCAATTAAATACTTTCCATCTTCTAAGTACCCAATCAGATATTTCCATAAGCGAAGTGTATAGCCAACTGCTTTTGCAATGGAACTTTTTGGTAATAGTTGCGATCGTTGTTGCACTAACCAATCATAGAAGGTATCGAGTATCGGTTTGGCATAGCGATTTCGATAGCGTTTGATTACTTTAGAAGTGGCATTATGTTCTCTAATATTAGCTTCTAAGCCATACAATTTTTGGAACTGTTCCATTGCATAACTGGCTCTTGAATGATCATTATCAAGTGCTTTTTCAAAATATCGTCTGGCATGTGCCATACATGAGAGTAGCTTTAATTGTTGTGCAGTGGCTAGGTTTTGATAGACCTTGTATCCATCGGACTGTAAAGTTCCTTTATAGTTTTTCAGTATGGTTTGTGGAGCTTTTATAGACCGAGTGGCATCATACTTGAACAATACCAAGCCTTCCACAGGTGCATGATATACCCAATGATATCCTGTATGTAAACTTCCTGTTTTATAACTGTCTTGAACACCAATTGGACTTTCATCTACTTGCAAGTAATTACTTTGTAATAACTCTTTAGTCAACACATCATACAAAGGTTCTAGTAGTGAAGTCGCGGCATTAAACCATCCCGATAAGGTCGCATCACTTACTTGATATTGTTGTCGTTTAAATATCTGTCGTTGTCTATAAAAAGGAAGATGATCTACAAATTTACTCACTAAAATATGCGCTAAGAGTCCCGCGCCTGCATTAGATTTTGGAAGTGGCAGACTTGGAAGTTCCCCTATAATAACTCCAGCATAATCTTTTAACGCGTATTTTGGACGTACAATTCTGCGAACAAAAAGCTTGGCAGGATTGTATTCCAAGATTTCAGTCACTTCTTCTCCTATTTTAACGCTGTCTTGCGTAAGATTTTTTGGCTCGATGATTTCTTCGACTCTTGGAAGATGCGCAGGCAATATCGCTCGCTTGGCTACTTTCTTTGGTTTGATCTTTACTTTTGTCTGGCGTAAGACCTGTTTTTCAGCACTTGAAGATGACTCTTGCGACGCTTCACCAAATAATCCTAATTGACCAAGCAAAGCTGTGGAGACAAAACGTTCACTTTTACTCCCAAAAATCAGGCGTTTTAATTCTGTTAATTGTCGTTCTAATTCTCTGTACTTTTCCAACAAATCGTCATACTCTTTCTTGGAGATATAGGCAGTTTCTTCGGTAGTATCAGTAGCATTTTTCACAAGAGAAAAGTACTAATATTATAGATAAATCACAACGTTTTTATCCAATTTATACAGGTGATTTATACCGTTTTTTTCCTCGAACATGTGCAATAGAAACACCATCAATCAGTAGCACCAATTGCGAGTAACTCAACTTGATACTAGTGACAGCTTCATCATAAATAGGCAATTCAAAACGACCCGATTCCAACCGCTTGTAATACAAAACAAAACCACCTGCTTGCCATTGTAATATTTTGACCTTACACGGGATTTATTAATAAAAATGTAAGCAGTACCATCTTGAGCAGAAGCCTGCAATTCTTTTTGAATGATACCTGCTAGACTATCAAAACTCTTGCGCATGTCAGTAGGATGACGATACAAATGATACCGATGGGAAACGCCTAATCCAAACATGAGATCAGCTTTTGTAGACAAACAACTGTTTCTCTAGTGAATAAAAAAGAATCTAAATGCAGGCGAACTCCATTGGGATATGCAATGGTAATTGTTGAGTCAATACTGTCAGCAGAAGTTTCAATATCTATGGGAATGAACTCATTTTGGAATGTATCGTTTGTAGAAGTCGTTTCGCCTTTAAGTAGTCCATGAAAACTACGATAGCGTCTTATCCAATACGAAAATGTGTGATAATTCAGAGCTTCACGCTTGCAAAAGTCTTTCTTGCTGATATCCTCCGAATAAAGCTTGGCTACCAAAGCAAACATACGCTGCTGTGTCTTTGTGTTTTTCATGAAGCCAAAATACAATTGAAATCATTTCTTTACAATACGTGGTTTACCGAAGGCTTACTTTTCATTCACTATTGTAATTATTAAAGTTTACAAAAAATCTCAATTAGCAAGTATAAATAGTTTTCTAAGTATAAACTTACGGAAAACCGTAATTAGCTTAATTTTTAGGGTGATAAGTAAAGGTTAATTGATAATTTTTTATTATTCGCTATTGTGTAAATAGTAGTTATACCAATACTTTAAGTAGAAAAAATAATTTAAAAAGAGAGTAAAAAAAGCCTGCAACTTTTTTAAAATTACAGGTTTTTATTTTGATCAAAACGACAAACTTCACTCCACCC
Source organism: Kordia sp. (assembly GCF_965283645.1). Taxonomy (GTDB): domain Bacteria; phylum Bacteroidota; class Bacteroidia; order Flavobacteriales; family Flavobacteriaceae; genus Kordia. The sequence goes on from NZ_CBDIPG010000001.1 coordinate 5,298,844, forward strand.
GCAAAGCTTCCTCAACAGCTTTCCCATTCTCAAAAACAGTAAACTTTACAACTTTTCCATTTACATCTTTCGCAAAATCAAAGCGCAATGGTGCTTCTTTAATAAATAGGGAAGTTTCAGATGTTGCAAACAATTCAGAATTCATTCTTCCAGCTTTGATACGCAACGTATTACTTTCTATAAAAATAGTTACAGTTCCTGTGTTTGGAGCTTTGTAGGTTCCTAACAATGATTTCATTGCATCAAGTGATAAGGTCATACTTGATTTCTTAGAATTTTCAGTAACCTGTTGGTGATCATAACTCAATACGCGACGCATACGCCATTTACCATTCTCGTTTTGCCAAACATGTGTAAACTTAGCCGATTCAACCAAACGTTCATTTTTGCCATTCTCTGAGAGATAAAAAAGATGCTCGCCAGTAATAATAGCGCCATAATTATTCAAAGGATACACATGGACAGTTCCGTTAACGGCTTCTCTGCGTAATTTTACATTTGGGTCCTTGCAAAGTCCAGTTTTGACTAAAGAAATTAGTTTATCAGAAGTTTCAGTTAAGCCACCTTTATCATGATAAAACTCCAAATCGTCAGTTAAGAACTGTTTAAAATCTGCTACAGCACATGAATTATAAGCGTTCCAAAATTTAGCATCTAAGGCTAAAATTTTGCCTTCCAAACTAGAAGTTGATTCTTGACTTAATACTTGATTCGAAAAAAGAAACATACTCGAAACGAATATGTACACGAAGTAATTTTTAATTGATTTCATTTTTTTTTGATTGATTGATGAATGATTTTATCACTAAGACGATAGTAGAATAAATAGGTTACAAGGATTCACTTTTTTTATAAAATAATCGCTCTAAAATGCAATTTTAACTCAAATCTTATCAAGTAATAAAAAATTAACATTCGTAAATTTTTATTATAAAATATTGAAAAACAATAGAGTATAAGCTTAGTCAAAATTATTGGTTAAGTTTATTAAGATTAAGTCTAAATAAACTTTGTCAATTCAAAAAGCCATAATATATTTGTCAAAAAAATAACAACATTTATAAATAACAATCATAATGAAAAAAGTATTAGTTGGATTATTAACGATTTCTAGTTTCGTATTCACATCATGTTCAAGCGATGATGATGTAGTAACTCCAGTTGACCCACAAGTTGTTGCACCTGCAACATATACATTTAGTAGAGACGGAAATTCTACCGTAAATTACAGCGGACAAACTACACGAATTCAAATGGGCGGTGAGTTTATTACTGCTTTAAGTGACAACACGAAAACAGAGGCTGCACTTGATGGAATGTTTGCACATGCAGAAGGAAACAATGACTTTAGTGATGCAGACTTAAATGCTTCTGGAAAAAGTATTCGTAGTAAAACAGCGGCTTCTTCAGACTATTTTTCGGCAAACACAACTGATGCCAATGCAATAAAAGCAGATTTTGATACTTGGATCGCAAATCAAGTTTCTGATGTATTTCCCAACTGGATGAACACAGCAACAGCAGGAAACGCAGGAAACTTGCAAGAAGCTGGTGGTGGATCTACACGTTACATCAACGGAAAAGGATTAGAATACAACCAAGCAATAAACAAAGGATTAATTGGCGCTTTAATGGTAGATCAAATGTTAAATAACTACCTAAGTACGTCAGTTTTAGATGCTGGTGATAACAGAGCAAATAATGATGCTGGAACTGTAGAAGATGGTGAAGCATACACAACTATGGAGCACAAATGGGATGAAGCATTCGGATATCTATACGGAACTGATAATGCAACTAATCCAATCTTAAATGAAGATAGTTTCCTAAACAAATACCTATCAAGAGTAGAAAATGATACTGACTTTGCAGGAATTGCCTCAGATGTATATGAAGCATTCAAGCTAGGTAGAGCGGCAATTGTTGCTAAAAACTATACAGTACGTGATGAGCAAGCAAACATCATCAGAGAAAAAATTTCTGAAATTATTGCAATACGAGCTGTGTATTATTTACAACAAGGAAAAGCAAACTTAGGAACTGATAATGCAAGCGCATTTCACGATTTATCAGAAGGATTTGGATTTATCTACAGTTTACAATTCACACGTAAACCAGCAACAAACGTGCCTTATTTCACAAAAGCACAAGTTGATGGATTCATTTCACAATTAATGGCTGGAAACGGTTTTTGGGATGTAACGACTGCAACATTAGACGAAATTTCTGAAACAATTTCGGCAGAATTCAACTTTACAACAGCGCAAGCTGGAAGCTAGAAAAATTAACCAGAATTAGTATAAAAAAGTAGCGAAACTGTTAGGATAACAATCGCTACTTTTTTACTTTTGCAATGTTTATTTAGAATAAATAGAAATAAGATGATAAAGAAAATTTTTCCAATATTCCTGTTAACAATCTTCATTGTAGCTTGTAGTTCAAGTGATGATACTGTAGTGTCTGACACGCCAGATACAACACCATTTGACAGAGCAGCATTGCTTCGAAACTTTGCAGACAATCTAATCATTCCTGCTTATGAAGAACTAAATACCAATCTAAATATGTTGGGAACTGCAAAAGATGATTTTGTAGCAACTCCAACTCAAGCAAATTTAGATGCGTTGCGTTCAACTTGGTTAACAGCCTACAAAACATGGCAACATGTAGAAGTATTCAACATTGGGAAAGCGGAAGAAATTTTATATAACTTTCAAATGAATATCTACCCAACAAACACAACAGATGTTCAAAACAATATCGCAAATGGTGGCTACGATTTAACACATCCGAACAATAATGATGCGGTTGGTTTTCCTGCGTTAGACTATTTATTATACGGAGTTGGTGCTACAGACACAGAAATTTTAGAAAAATACACAACAAATACTGAGTCAGTAAAATATCAAACCTATCTTTCTGATGTAATAAATCAAATGAAACTCTTAACACAAGAAGTTTTAAATGATTGGAATGCATCCTACAGAGCTACATTTATTGCTAGTACAGCAAATACGGCTTCAAGCGCTGTAAATAAAATTGTAAACGATTATATTTTTTATTATGAAAAAGGATTACGAGCGAACAAAATTGGAATTCCAGCCGGAAACTTCTCATCAACGCCTTTACCTGAAAAAGTAGAAGCATTTTACAATCAAGAAATATCCAAAGAATTAGCAGTAGAAGCAGTAACAGCTGTAGAAAACATATTCAATGGAACATCATTTAGAACAAGTACTGTCGGAATTGGCTTCAAGGGCTATCTTGACAACCTAGACAGAACTGAATTAGCAACTATGATAAATGAACAGTTTGGAACTGCTCGTGAAAAAATACAAGCATTAAATGCTAACTTTAATACACAAATTAATACGGATAATACAAAAATGACGCAAGCGTATGACGCGCTTCAAACGGCAGTTGTATTGCTAAAAGTAGATATGCTACAAGCATTCAATATCAGTGTTGATTATGTAGATGCAGATGGCGATTAGTACAAACTAAAATGAAATAAAAAAGGTTGTCTGTAACATAAGGCAACCTTTTTTTGTGTAAAATGACGAATCGTTTTCAAACATATCTTTCCCAAAAAACAAACGCTTCTCCGTTAGCGGTCTTTCGTATTGGTTTTGGTTTCATGATGTGTTACAGCATCATTCGTTTTTGGTGTAAAGGTTGGATTGAAACTGTCTATCTCGAACCTTCTTTTCACTTCTCATATTATGGTTTTGAATGGGTAAAACCTTTCGGAAGTTTTACATATATGCTATTCATTATCTGCGGATTATCAGCATTTTTTGTTGCATTAGGATTCAAATATCGCTTGGCAATTATCATGTTTTTTCTGAGTTTTACCTACATCGAACTCATGGACAAAACAACGTACTTAAATCATTATTACTTTATAAGTATTCTAAGTTTCTTGATGATTTTTCTTCCTGCAAATGCTACGTTTTCAGTTGATAATATCATTAGAAAAAAAAGCTATAAAAACATTCCAAATTGGTGCATTGATGCGATAAAACTCTTGCTCGGAATTGTCTATTTCTATGCCGGTTTAGCCAAAATAAACTCAGATTGGTTATGCAAAGCAATGCCATTAAAAATCTGGTTGCCATCAAAATACGATTTGCCAATTATTGGCGAAAGCTTGATGCAACAAAACTGGTTTCACTACGCCATGAGTTGGTCAGGAATGTTATACGACTTGTGCATTCCATTTCTATTGCTGTACAAACGAACACGTTGGTTTGCGTTTGCGTTAGTGGTATTCTTCCACATATTCACACGTGTATTATTTCCAATAGGAATGTTTCCGTATGTTATGATAATTGGGTCATTAATTTTCTTTGAAGCTGATTTCCACAAAAAAATCATTGGATTCATCAAAAAAATATTGCAAAAAGTAATTCAAATTAAAACGAATACAATCACAATCATGCCTGAATTTCGTTTGAAATTCAAATCTATAATCATTCCTATAGTAGTTCTTTTTTTCATGATTCAACTCATACTTCCGTTCAGATATCTATTATATAATGGCAATTTATTTTGGACCGAACAAGGTTATCGTTTTTCATGGCGCGTGATGTTAATGGAAAAAATGGGAAGCACAACATTTAAAATTGTTGATGGAAAAACCAAGAACTTTTTCTATGTAAATAACAGTGATTTTTTAACATCGTATCAAGAAAAACAAATGAGTTTTCAACCAGACTTCATTCTAGAATATGCACACTATTTAGGCGATCATTTTACGAGTCAAGGACATAAAAATGTGCAAGTATTTGTAGAAAGTTACGTAGCGCTCAACGGACGTTTTAGCCAACTATATATAGACAAAACGGTAGATTTATACCAAGAAAAAGAATCGTTCAAACCCAAAAACTGGATTTTACCCTTAAAAGATGAACAACATAAAGAATTTTAGCATACTAATTACATTTTTTCTGTGTAGTATTTCCCTAACTGCACAACAAAAAATTTCTGGAACTGTAACTGCAACAGCAACCAATTCACCAATTGCAAATGTTGACATTTATGACAAGGCTTCTGGAAAAATAACAACAACAAATGCACAAGGATATTACGAATTTGAAACAGAAAAAGAGAGCATAACGTTGGTGTTTTTTTCGTTTGAATATCAAGTTGTAGAAAAGAAAATAGCAGTAAATAAAGCCGTTGTTTTAAATATTGGTTTACAAGAACTCGGAGAGCAATTATCCGAAGTAGAACTAAATGTTCGTAAGAATAAAGTGTTCACATTAAAACGTTTAAGAGATGTTGAAGAAACGGCAATCTATGCTGGAAAAAAAACAGAAGTTGTCTTAGTTGATCAATCAATGGCAAACTTAGCATCCAACAACGCACGTCAAATATACAGTCAAGTAGTTGGGTTAAATATTTATCAAAATGATGATGCAGGTTTGCAGTTAAACATTGGTGGTCGCGGTTTAGATCCAAACAGAACAGCAAACTTCAACACGCGTCAAAATGGGTACGACATTAGCGCAGATGTGTTAGGATATCCAGAAAGTTACTATTCGCCAGCGGCAGAAGGGTTAAAAGAAATTCAAATCATTCGTGGTGCGGCTTCGTTGCAATACGGAACGCAATTTGGTGGTTTGGTAAACTTTGTCATGAAAGAACCAAACAAAGCAAAACCATTCGAATTTATCACACGAAATACCATCGGAAGCAACAATCTATATACCAATTTTACAAGTGTTAGCGGAACAGTTGGGAAATTTAGTTACTATTCGTTTTTCAATTACAAAAAAGGAGATGGATTTCGACCAAATTCGGAGTTTGAATCTAAAAATGCATATGCACATATTGGCTATCAATTCAATGAAAATACGAAGTTAGAAGGTGAAGTTACTTATTTGCGCTATTTGGCAAAACAAGCTGGCGGATTAACGGATCAAATGTTCAATGAAAACCCTTTTCAAAGCAATAGAGAACGAAATTGGTTTCAGGTTGATTGGTTATTATACAATTTAAAATTCGCGCATAAATTCTCAGAAGACACAAACTTTACATTCAATGCATTTGGTTTAAAAGCGTCGCGAAAAGCACTTGGTTTCCGTACAAACAGAGTAAATCAGGTTGATCCAGGAACGGAACGCGATTTAATAAAAGGCGATTTTAACAACTTCGGATTTGAAGCACGTTTGTTAAGCAAATATGAAATATTCGGGAAAAAGTCTACGTTTTTAATTGGTTCAAAATTTTACAAAGCAGACAATACAAGTCAGCAAGGTCCAGGTTCTGCAGGAAGCGATCCAAATTTTGAATTTCAATTAGATGATTTTCCAAACTATCAAAATCAATCAGCATATGATTATCCAAACTTGAATGTAGCGGTTTTTGGTGAAAATATTTTCTATGTAAATGATAAACTTTCCATTACACCAGGTTTCCGATTGGAACATATCAAAACAGAAAGTGACGGATTCTTCAAGCGAATCAACACAGATGCCGCAGGAAACGTTATTCTAAACGAAACGGTTGACAATAGCGAAGTGCGCGAACGCTCCTTTGTATTATTCGGATTGGGCGCAAGTTACAAACCGTCGGACGCGTTGGAAATCTATGGAAATGTATCGCAAAACTATCGTTCGGTAACGTTTACAGATATTAGTATAATCAATCCTGCGTTTGCGATTAGTCCAGATATTGATGATGAAAAAGGAATGACAATTGACTTTGGGTTGCGTGGAAGTTATAACACTATTGTTTCGTATGATATTGGTGCGTTCGGATTATTCTACAATGATAGAATCGGTTTTGTACAACGCGCTTTTGCTGATGGAAGTGTAAAAAGCGAACGTGGAAATATTGGTGATGCGGTTATGTATGGTTTTGAGTCGTTGCTCGATTTTAATCTGAATGAAATCTTCATCAAAAACAACGATTATAGTTTCAATTACTTCATCAATGCGGCAATTACAGATTCAGAATACACAAGATCGCAAGAAAATGGAGTAGAAGGGAAGAAGGTAGAATTTGTACCGAATATCAACCTAAAAACAGGAATTCGTTTTGGGTATAAAAACTTCTTATCTAACATTCAATATACGTACTTATCAAAGCAATTTACGGATGCTTCTAACGCAGTAGAAAGTAATTTGAGCGGATTAATTGGTGAAATTCCTGCGTATGATATTTTAGATATTTCCATGTCGTATACCTACAAAAACTTCAAGCTTGAAGCTGGAATCAACAATCTATTAGACAACAACTATTTTACACGACGCGCGACAGGTTATCCAGGTCCAGGAATCATTCCATCAATTGATAGAAATTTTTATACTACGTTGCAAGTGAAGTTCTAATTGTCATTCCTGCGTAGGCAGGAATCTTTTGGTAAATAAAACTGAATTTACTTCAGAATCTCATCACAGTGATTTTCAAGGATTATGTGAAACTGAATCAAGTTCAGTTTGACGTAACTTATGGTTTTAGCTTAAATTATTTAAATTTAGGAATTATATTCATAAACGATAAACTAATTACTTCATTATTACTCCTCTATATAAACAAATTAGTTTAAACTTCATAACATCAATATTTAAAACAGAATATTCTCAAGAGGGAACTACACTTCTTCTACTTTTTCTTATTATTTGTTTAATAATCATGATGTTGAACTCTTTATATAATAAAAGTAAAAGAAAGATATTTGAGAAAAAAAATTTGCAATTAGAGGCAAAACTCAAAAAATACACATTCCTCAAACTAGACAAACAACTCATTTCAAGCATTCATCAATATTTAGTATTCTTTTCTAATTATGTAAAAGAGAGTAAACAAGTTGATATTACCATGCATGCTTCTGAAGTAGAAGGCGGTTTGGATATTGCGTTTGACTTTCCAGAAACGACTACGAAAGAAGAGCTACAAACTTGGTTGGATGAATATTTAGGTTTTTTAACAACTGATAAAAATGATTTTCAAGTGAATACAGTTGAAGAAGTTACCAATGAACAAGCAGATGTTTTAATTTTAAGATTACGGAATCAAGTGCAAAGCTTTAGACATTCACTTGATATTCTTAGAGTTGAGAATAAATTATTGAAAAGTCAAAACGAGCAAATAGCAGATATTACAAAACTGTTGGCTAGTAAAAGTGATCAAATTTTTATTCCTATTGGGAATCATAACTCTTTAAGCAAAGAGCAAAGTAATATAATTGATAAAAAACATGATTCATAAGTTTTTAGAAACCTGTAATGCAGAAGCTACAAAATAAGTGATCAAAACTATTGTTGAAGTTGGGTTTAGTATATAGGAGAAACTTTTATATAATTTGATAGATTAAGTTTTTGTCTTTTTTCTTGATAAAAAAGAAACAAAAAATCAATCCTATCCTCAGGAAATTGCTGCGCATCATTCACTCACTAAGCTACATGCGTTACGCTGTGCGTCGCACTTCCGCTTGCTCGTTCATTATTTCTTCTGATAGGCAAAGAGTTTCAATTTAAAATACTAGTATATTTAAACTCCGTCAATTCGAGTGATTTTCAGATTGGAATGAAGAAAATAGTATCGAGAAGTAGTTGTAATTTCTAAGCAGCTCTCGATACAGGAATTCTAATTCATAATTATAAATTCAGAATTCAAAAATAAAAAAAAGCAGTTCCAACTAACAAGAAACTGCTTTCACTTTTAAAAAATATGGTAGGTAGGTTGTGGGTTTACTTATAAAACTCTGAATGTGGTTGTGGTTTGTCAGATCCCCAAACAGCAACAGATGCTACAGCAGTATTTTCTTCTCCGTTTACCGTTGCAGAATCAAAACGTAAAATTGTATTTCCTTTGTCTCCGCCAATAGCTGCTGTGCATAACTCAGCAACAATTTCTACATTGCCAGAAATCTGCGTAGGATCAATAACTAACTGAGAAAAAGCAGTCTTTTCTACGTTGTTATATTTGTAATTTGCCATTAAGCCAAACTTATTAGCGTTACTTCCATCATTATTCCATACATATGGATTTTGTCCGTCTGGTGTTGTACTCCAGTTTTGTCCTGTTTTTGGATCAACCATATTTCCAGCTTCTAATGCTGTTACGTTAGCTGTATATGCGGTTGCTCCTGTTGCTTTGAATGTAATTGTAATTGTTTGTGCGCTCATGATATAAAATTTTAAAATAAAAAACGATTCCTACTCTTTTATGGTTTTTCGGATTGCACCAGAAAATAATAATTTGCTATAAAACATGGTAGATTAGCTAATTAATTTCATGTCAAATAACTCACTTTTTACTGCTGATTTTATATGTGAAATTTACGGTTTGGAAAAGTTGCGTAAAATTACGTATTGATAGGTGTAAATACGTCGGAACTTTTTTTGATTAAAAATCTTTCGAAAAAGGGTAACAATTAGTTGATAGCTGAACTATAAAGTATATTAATCATAAAAATTTTTTAATCATGAAAAAAAGAAATTTAAAAAATTTGTCATTAAACAAGAGATCGATCTCTAATTTTAATGCAGAACAATTACACGCTAATTTAATGGGAGGACTTTCAGGAAGTAGATGTGATTGTTCTAATGATTGCCCATCTGGACCACCAGATGAGCCTTACGAACCATATACAAGTAGAAGTTTTACAAACGGTTTTCCAACGGAATGTGAATCATCTAACTAGTATTAAAAAAAGCGAACGGTAAACGTTCGCTTTTTGCTTTTAATTATATTTTTTAACTGAGTTTTTCAGTTACACTACTTTTTTCTGTGTCGATTGAATGATGGTTGCAATAATAATCACCAATACACAACCAAATAAATTTAACCATAAATACGGCATTAAATTTATCCACCAAACAAAAACAACAGCAACTTGCGTTATTAATGCGGCAACAAATACTGCATTTCCTTTTATCTTTTTAAAGAAGAATGCCAACAAGAAGATTCCTAATACATTTCCATAGAAAATTGAACCTATAATGTTTACCAATTGAATTAAATTTTCTGCCAAACTTGCAAAACATGCAATGATAATGGCTAAAATTCCCCAACCCAATGTGAACATTTTTGTAGCGTTTACATAATGTGCATCGTCTTTTTCTTCTTTTAAATTTCGTTTGTATAAATCAATGGATGTGATGGTTGCTAATGCGTTAATTTCAGAAGCTGTTGACGACATTGCCGCCGAAAGAATTACCGCTAATAATAGTCCAATTAAACCGGCAGGAAGGTGTTCTAGGATGAACGAAATAAACATATAATCGCGGTCATTTGTTTCACTATCTTTTGCAGATTCTTTATACCAAGAAGTCAATTCGGCCTTTTTGGCAACATACGCTTCACTTTCTGGATTTCCTTTCAGCGCTACTAATTCTTGCGTAAGCTTATCATATTCTTGCGCATAATCTGGATCAATGGTACGCTTGATTAAGTACTTTGCTTCCGCTCGGTATGTTTTTTCAATACTGTCTAATTGTAATAATTGTTTTTTATCAGCTTCATTGTATGATTGCGCCAATTGCAAACTCACCGTTTTTTTCTGATCAAATAACACCGTTTGTTTATCCTGTAAAGCCTTGTATTCATCACTATATTCAGAAGCCAATACTTTTTCGGTAGAAGAATCTATAAAGTTTAATGGTGCAGGACTGAATTGATAAAATACAAATACCATAATACCAACCAATAAGATGAAAAACTGCATCGGTACTTTTAACAATCCGTTAAACATCATTCCCCAACGCATTTCTTTTACAGATTTCCCTGAAAGATAGCGTTGTACCTGACTTTGATCGGTTCCAAAATAAGAAAGTGCTAAAAAACTTCCTCCAATCAATCCTGTCCAAATGGTATATCTATTTTCTAAATCGAATGAAAAATCTAACACTTCCATTCTTCCACTTGCACCAGCAATATCAAGTGCTTTTATAAATCCGATATCTTCAGGAATCAAATCAAGTGTAATAAAAAATGCAGCAAACATTCCAGCAAATATGATAAACATCTGTTGCTTTTGTGTGACACTTACAGCTTTTGTTCCACCAGAAACGGTGTAAATAATTACCAATACACCAATAATAATATTGAGCGTTACCAAGTTCCAACCCAATACAACAGATAAGATGATAGCTGGTGCAAAAATGGTAATTCCTGCCGCCAATCCACGTTGAATTAAGAATAGAATTGCCGTTAAACTCCTAGTTTTTAAATCAAAGCGATTTTCCAGAAATTCGTAGGCTGTATATACTTTTAGTTTGTGATACAAAGGAATAAAAACCATACAAATGATGACCATGGCAATTGGAACACCAAAGTAAAATTGTACAAAACCCATTCCGTCGCTAAAGGCTTGTCCTGTAGTTGATAAGAATGTGATGGCACTGGCTTGTGTTGCCATTACAGACAATCCTATAGTCCACCATTTTGTGGTACTTCCGCCACGTATATAATCTTCTGAGTTTTTCTTTCCGCGTGTTTTCCAAGTTCCATAACCAACAATTGCGGCTAATGTTCCTATTAATACAATCCAGTCTAATAATTCCATGTAGTCAGTTCGTTATGAGAAAATGTTCATGAGTATGTAAAATAATAAGATGTACGCCAAATTGGCAACCAAAATGATGGTATACATCTTTTTCCAGACAAATTTTTCAGTATTCATGAATTAGTTTTTTAGTTGTGGTTGTTTAATCACTTGTGTTTTTCCAACAGAAATCATATTGCTAAACAGTTTGTATGCGCCAGGAACTCCAGCAGGCAATTCGCGGAAGAAACTCAATCCTGTATAGATGTAATTTCCTTTTCCGTATTTGGCAACTAGTAAACTTCCAGTTTTTGGAGTTTCGTTTTTATCGTTCATGGAAAGAATTGGCGTAAATTCTGCTCCCCAATCATTTGGAAAATACAATCCGCGTTCTTGAACCCAACCATCAAAATCTTTTGCTTCAATTTTGTTTGGAAAGTTTACAATAGAATGATCTTTTGCAATAATTTCTACCGTTGCCGTTTCGTCTGTAACACGATCTCTTGAAAGTGATAGTTTATACGGTGCCAATTCGCCAGCACCAACTTTTAAACGACGATTTGTGTTGTATTGTACAATTACATTTCCACCATTTTTTACATAGTCTAAAATGTATTTTTGTTTAAATTTCAATTCATCAACCGTATTATATGCTCTAATTCCGATAACAATTGCATCAAAATCTTTCAGTGTAGCCGCATCAATTGAAGCAGGATCAATCACCGTTACATCGTACCCAATTTGTTGTAAACTCTCAGGAATTGCATCTCCAGCACCTTGAATGTATCCAATATACTGACCGCTTTTTTGAATGTCTAAACGGACAACTTTCGTTTCCGACGGTAATAAAACCGATTGTTTCGGAATGTGATCGTATTCAATTTCATTCAACGAAAGTGTATGTTTTTTATCACCAATAAATACTTCCGGAATCAATGTACCTTCACTTTGTGTTGCTGGCGGAATTACCGTAAACGTCAACGTAGCTTCATCACCTTTTTGCGCAATGACAAGTTTTAGTTTTTTAGGATATACTTGCCAACTATACGGATGATTAATGGTTACATACCCATCTAAATTGTCTTTTCCAGCTTTGATTGTTACAGGAATTTCTTTTGGTTTATTGTCTGAAAATATAATTACTGGATCTTTAAATTTTGCCGTAACTTCTGGTAATATTTCAAATGGTTGATACAACTCTCCTTTATCTGGTTTTGAATAACGATAGATAACAGGTTTTGTAATGGTAATTGCTTCTCCTTCAATTTCAAGATTAAATTTTAAAACGGCTGGTCTTGGTGTTTCTGGCAATCCACGTAGCTGTTGCTCTTCCACTTTGTACATTCCTAAGGTACCTTTTTCATACAACCAATATGGAGCAGAATAATCATTAGTAGCTAAGTTTACATCTAGTGTAAAGTTTTCTTTTTTATTAGCTAAAAGCGAAAGTGTTTTTGTAGTTGTTTTTTTATCAATTATAGAAGTGATAGAGTTTAGTTTGATGTTTGCATTACTTCTGTTTAATGCTTCAATATTCACTTGTACATTTGCTCTTGGTGTTGCACTTGATGAAGCTGCAGAAGCTTCTATATACAATCCGGCGCAAGCCTGAATAATATTTTCAATTTCAACTAATTTGATTGCTTTCCAGTGTTCATCTTCTATGTTTTGAATCATTCCGTACGCTTCCATTAATTTGGGTAAATGTGCCGCTGGATTTACAAAATTGAAGTTCGCTTCTATATTTGTTAGGATGTTTCCGATAGCTTTTCCACCTTTTACACGATTCCAAGACGTATCTATTCCTGAAAATATATTGCTTTTATCTTCTGGAAAATCTCCTTTTAAAAATTCTACATATTCTTCTTGAGAACCACGTGTTGAAAGGCGTCCAAAACCTTGGCATAAGTGTTGACTGCTTGCAATGGAAGCCAATTCATTGTTAGATAATCCTTTTAGTGGATAATATACTCCAATATCAAAATTTAACATTTTACTCTTATCAGCTTCTTCAAACTTTTTACGACTTCCGTAAAACCACCAAGACGTGTTAAAAAATAAACGTGTTGGTTGCCAAGCGTCATAGTCTGAAAGTTGTGAAGCATATGCAGTTTTGTCACCAGCTAAATCAAAAGCTTCCATACTCAACATGGCAGACGTTGTATGATGTCCGTGCGTTCTTCCTGGCGTTCTGTGATCAAAACGATTGATAATAACGTCTGGTTTAAATTTTCTAATTGCCCAAACAACATCACTTAATACTTCATCTTTATTCCAAATTGCCAACGTTTCATCAGGATGTTTTGAATAGCCAAAATCATTAGCACGTGTAAATAGTTGTTGTCCACCATCTACACCACGAGCGGCTAATAGTTCTTGTGTACGAATCACACCTAATTGTTCACGAATTTCTGGACCAATTAAGTTTTGCCCGCCATCACCACGTGTGAGTGATAAATAGGCAGTTCGTGCTTTTACATTATTAGATAAATAGGCAATGAGTCGTGTATTTTCATCATCTGGATGCGCGGCAATATACAGTGCAGAACCTAAGAAGTTTAACTTTTGTACTTTTTCATAGATTTGGTTGGAAGATAGTTTATCGGGTTTTTGTGCTATGCTTACAGATGTAAATATACATAGCACTATAATAAACAACATGTGTTTTCTCATTAGGAAGTATTTGGTTCAGTAACTTCAAAAATAGGAAAGTTCAACTACAGAAATATAGTTTTTAACGTTCTTTAACTTTCGTCGAAAATTTTTTAAAAACCCAACAACCTGTTTTAAGTTTTTTTAAGCTAAATTTTAAAACCTATAATCATAAAAAAAGCGAGCCGAAGCTCGCTTAATACTAGTAATTTGTAATAATTATACTAATCACAACAAAGTGTTGGTCTACGACTTTCCGGGAAAGGACAGTCTAACCAGTAGCAAGTTCCTACTTGTTCAGAGTAGCACAATCTATTGTTTGATCCGTATTCACCTTTTAGTGCGTCACTTTCTAATTTTGAAATTGAACTTTTGTTAAGTTTCAGTACTTTTAAATTTCTTTTTTTCATGGTTTTCATTTTACAGATTTATTTAAAATGTATCTATACCTAATTTAAATGTAGTACAAAATTTACTTTAGCAACCGCCGCCATTTGGCATTGATTCCATACAATCTTCCCAAGCGCAAGAATTGTTAGAACCACAATTAGCTTGTGTCTGGCAGTTATTGGTATTATTTCCGCCGCCACCATTATAAGGACAATAACAGTCACTCATAAAATTAGGGTCTCTAGACGGGCAATCTTGCCAAAAACAAGAACCGTTTTCAGATTGATATCCACCTTTAACTACATTTGTTTCTAAATTTGAAATCGACTTTTTGTTTAGATGTAAACTTCTAAGTTTTCTTTTTTTCATGATTTTTAGTTTAAATTATTAAAAATTAATAGCAAGCATAACATTGACCGTTATACCACTGAATTCCCCAGCCAAAACATTGTGATTGTGACCATCCGATTGGTATTCCGCCTGTTCCACCACAAAATTTAGTTTTTCCACCATTCACTTCTTTTTGAGTGTGTTTGTCTAATTCGTCAACTCCTTTTAAATTTAAAATGTTTTTTAACATGATTATTTTTTTTTGGTTAATAAGCTAAAAATAAGGAAAGTACTTATATTTTCTTTACGGAAATACCGTAGTTAACATTAAATTATTTCCATAAAAAAAGCAAACCGAAGTTTGCTTTTTAATGATTTGATACAACTTTGTCTTAGTAAGAAAAATCATTTGATGTTGTTATTACACTTCACAATCTTGCCATTGGCATGATTTGTTTTGAGATTGATCTCCGTCTTTTGTAGCACTAATTTCTATATTAGAAATTAACTTTTTACTCAGTTGTAAACTTTTAATATTTCTTTTTCAATGATTTTTAGTTTATCAAATTAATGATTAGTAACATGCGTAGCATTGTCCATTGTGCCAAACAATTCCCCAGCCAAAACAACGATCTTGTGACCAATTAATAGGTATTCCTCCAGTTCCTCCACACGGCTGACTAATAGGTCCAGGTCGTCGTCCTCCGACAATTTTTTGAGATTTTTTACTTAATACTTTTGTTCCCTTAAGGTTTGAAATGTTTTTTAACATGATTGTAATTTTTTTGGTTAATGATTTAAAAATAAGGAGAATAACTAATTTATCTTTACGGAAACACCTTACTTAACAGTTTGCTGGCGATTACTTTTCTGCTATTCTGAATAATTTACGTAGCTTTGAAAAGAATCATATTAATTCATATAATTACGCATTATACTTCTATGAAATTACTCAAAAATAGTATGCTTTTATTAATCGTTTGTTTGGTAATTAGCTGTTCAACTGCTGAAAAAGAATATAAAACTATGTCTACAACTTATGCGAATGACACACATTCATATGCAAAACCCAATGAAGCTGTTGCCAAACATTTACAGTTAGATATTGATGTTAATTTTGACCAAAAAATCATTTCTGGAACGGCAACATATACTATAGAAAACTATGCAGGTTCTGAAATTGTATTTGATGTAAAGAATTTAAAAATTGAGAAAGTAACAGTTGACGGAAAAGCAGTAAAATTTACGCTTGGCGCGAATGATGCCGTATTGGGACAATCATTAACGATTCCTATTGTAGCAAAATCGGAAGAAGTTGCCATCACCTACGAAACAACAGATAAAACGGAAGCATTACAGTTTTTAAATCCACAACAAACTGCCGATAAAGAATATCCTTTTTTACTAACACAAGGACAAGCTATTTTAACACGAACTTGGATTCCTATTCAAGATAGTCCGCAAATTCGTTTAACGTACAACGCTAATGTAAAAGTGCCAAAAGAGTTGTTAGCCATCATGAGTGCGGAAAACCCGAAGTCGAAAAATGAAAACGGTCACTATAGTTTTACCATGAAACAACCAATTTCACCGTATTTAATCGCTTTAGCCGTTGGTGATTTAGTCTATAAAGAAATTAGTCCACGAACTGGTGTATATGCTGAAAAATCAATGATTGAAAAGGTGCATTACGAGTTTGCCGATATGGAAAAAATGGTAAATACGGCCGAAAGTTTATACGGAACCTACGCTTGGGATCAGTTTGATGTAGTTGTATTACCACCAAGTTTTCCGTTTGGCGGCATGGAAAATCCGCGTTTAACGTTTGCCACACCAACTGTAATTGCTGGTGACAGAAGTTTAACAAGTTTGATAGCACACGAATTGGCACATTCTTGGTCTGGAAATTTAGTAACAAATGCTACATGGAACGATTTCTGGCTAAACGAAGGTTTTACGGTATATTTTGAAATGCGCATCATGGAAGCATTGTATGGAAAGGAATATGCAAACATGTTGGCTTCTATTGGACGACAAGATTTATCAGAAGAAATAAAAGGGTTTAGAGATCAGCCAGAAGCGACACATTTAAAGTTAAATTTAGAAGGAAAAAATCCGGATGATGGTATGAATAGTATAGCTTACGACAAAGGATATTTATTTTTAAGAACCTTAGAAGAAACTGTTGGGCGTGAAAAAATGGACGCTTTCTTAAAAGAATATTTCAATAAGCATGCGTTTTCAACCATGACAACAGAAAAATTTATCAGTTACTTAAATGAAGAATTATTGCAAAAAAACAATATAGATTTTAATGTTGACACTTGGGTATACAAAGCAGGAATTCCTGGAAATGCCGCCAAAATTAAATCTGACAAATTCAAAGAAGTAGACTATGCAATTTCTGACTGGAAACATAAGACGATATCGGCAAAAGAAGTTTGTGAAAAAAACTGGAATATTCAGCAGAAAATTCACTTTATCAGAAACATTCCTGAAGAGTTATATGTTGGCACTTTTGAACAATTAGACCAAGCCTGCGACTTTTCAAATGCTACCAATTCATACATTGCTATGGTTTGGTTTGAACAAGCAATCAATCATGATTATCACGGGAATAATGTTGATGCGCAAATGGAGCATTTTTTAATGACTGTTGGGCGTCGCTGGTACGTTTCTACAATTTACAAAGCTTTAAAACGAAATAACCGATTGGATGATGCAAAACGTATTTACGAAAAAGCACGTCCAAATTATCATTCAGTTACGGTAAATACGATTGATGAAATGTTGGAAGTTCATTAAAAGATTAAAAAATTCAATGATGATTCTTGAATTAGTATAGTAATTATTTGTCACTTCGAGCGCAGTCGAGAACTTAGTAAAACTAAACTTTGACTAAACACAAGATCCTGTTCTTCAACGGGATTAGTTCAACTTACAATTTTGAATTCGTCTTACAGTCTTTTCAAAATTGAGTTTTACTAAAAAAAAGAAAGGATAAAATAAGGGCATATTTTATCCTTTTTCTAAATGAGATATCTAAGCCAAGCAGGTTAAACGTGGAATATGACTTAAATATGTTTAGTAAATAATTTATCAGATTATTATACTTAAATATCGTGAAATTTTAGCATTTCCAGTTACGGTTTTACCATATAACAACTATACGATTGCTATTGACAAACGTTCATTTTTGTAGGATTTACAAACCTAACTCTTTGCGTAAAATGCTGTCTTTTACACTATTTTTAGACCAATACGGTGTTTTTAACTGTTTGATCTTTGTAGCTTTAGTTGTTAATGTTTTCGCATTTGTTCCATAACCACTTGTTGAAGTTTCCGTCCATCCTAAAATATCATATGGAAAGCTACTGTTGAATGAAATCTCTAATTTTCTGTTCAATTTTGGATAGTTTAATGTATATATTGAAGTGGCATTTGTTGTTGTTAATGTTGCAGTTGCTTCATATGTTTCTAAAGAAATATGTTTCATGCGCAATGTTTCAAAAGCTGGAACAATTTGGTGCGTTCCGATAGGTAATTTTGAAGGATCAATTCTGAGTTTTGTCCATAACTCATCTTCTAAAATTGCTTTATCAATTGAAAACTCTTGATCCGATTCACTTTCAAAATACGAATACGATTGTACTTCAAACTTCGCTCTATTGTTAAGTTGCGTAAAAATATGCCCACACCATTCTTGCATAGAAGAAGTCACTTTTATCGCATGTTTATTATTGTCAACAGGAAAAAATGTACTTGTCATAATGCTATACGGATAAATACCTGTGTAGAATTTTTTAGTACTATTCAACTTCAAAATAGGAACATTGTTTGCACGTTTTTGATCGGCTTTAACTTGTTTTTCTGGATTGAAATCTTCTGTAACATAAATCAATACGGACGTGCCTTTGTGAATTTCACCATATCTATTTTGTGCTAACTCAAAAGAAGTCAATTCGGCTGTTCCACTATACCAGTATTTCTTAAACGCTTCGGAAGTAGCTTGCGCAGGATTGCTTTCCTCTGCAACTGCTATTGTTGGAGGTTTTGTATCGTTTTTAATATTTGAACAGGCAATAATAGTTACAACTACGGTAAGTGCTGCCAAAATAAGTTGTCTGGAGATCGATTTCATCTTCTTTTTTTTATAAAGATATCTAAAAACGATCATTTTTCAATATGGTTTAACATTCTATAAAAGTTTGACAGCTTTTTTCATACATGTTCCAAACTGGTAGTAATTACTCCAAGATAATTGAAAAATTTTCTGATGATTCACGGAATTGAAGGTGGAATTCGCTGAATTCCAATACGCTTTAATTGACACACATTGCTTTTGCACGTTCTTTTGTTTTCGTTGTTAAAAATTATGCAACGCAACTTAAAAAACGGGTGTCATCCGAAAAACCTAAAAAATAGAGTAGGAACTAATCTTAAAAATCATTTTAATTATGAAACAAACTATTACAATGACAATACTCCTCTTTTTTATGGGAAGCTATATGAGTGTTTTTTCTCAGGTAACTGATGAATTAATGATAGCACACGAAAAAAGAGTTGAAGTATATATTCAAAAAAATCTTTCGAAACCTTTGCCGCAAACAGAACTAAAAAAGTTTATTACTGGCTTTAATGAAGGCGAACATGGATTGGCTTTTGAACAACTCTCAAAAGAAGAGCAAAACATGCACATTCAGTCGTATAAAAAAAGCTATTTAAAATATAATTACTTTACAGAAAACCCAAAAGAAAGAGAATTGTACAAAGCTGAAGTTGGACCTTTGTGCGAAAATGGAGATTTTGAGTATGGAAATTTTAACTTATACGAAGGAACATCTGCTTTTGGCGCTGGCGGTTATAGAGTTGGTGAATGTGAAGCGATACCAGTAGTTGGCGCAGGAACGTACAGCTGGATTCCAGACAATATGAGCAATCCTGATGTAGATAATTTTCAAATTGTAACGCAAGGATACGATCCTATTGTTTTGCAGAATGGAGGTTTTTTAAATAGAACAAATTCGGGTACATATGCGGCAAGAATTAATAGTCCTAGAAAACTAGTAAATCCAACATTACCAGGTCAGGAATGTTTTCCTAACTTTGGAATGAATCGACTAATTAAAACAATTACACTTACGGAATCAGGAACACAAACAATCTTATTTACATATGCTTTGGTATCTGAATTTCCTAGACATGGAAACCGAAATCCTTTTTTTATTGCGCGTGCTTTGGATCAAAATCAAACAGAATTTGATAGAATCTGTGTAATATCAAATCCAGCTAATAATCCTTATTTCAATGAATTTTTTCCAAATTCTTTCGACTGCCCAAATCCAACTAAAGTCTTATGGAAAGATTGGACATGTGCAGCATTAGAAGTTTCTGGAAATGTAGGTGATGTAATTACTTTAGAATTTATAATGACTGATTGTGCATTTGGAGGACATTATGGATACGCATATGTAGATGATATCTGTATCGAAAGCTGTGATCCAGGAACAGAAGGAAGTATTGATCTTGATGATTTAGATCCTTGTCAAGAATTGCCTTTTGATGTCTGTGGTGAATTTGAATTGCCAGTATTTGAAGGGCAACAAGGAACAATTGATGAAATTACCTTAGATATTCTTCAAAATGGTTTGGTAGTGAATACCTTAATAAATCCAACAATAACAGGAAATACGTTTTGCTTTACGGTAACTGCAAATGATTTTGGAACACAAACTGGTGGATATGATTTTAGAGTAAATGGAAGCTTTAATTTAGCAAATGGAATACAGCAACTAAGTGAAACTCACACAACACCAGGGAACAATAACGATTTTATCTTTGACAATCCTGATTGTTGTAAAATAGAAGCAAATGCTACAAATATTGTATGTGATGATAAAGGAACTCCAGATACTAGTGATGATACTTGGTCTTTTGATCTTACAGTAACGAATCCGACAAATACTGGATTTTGGGTAGCAAATAATGTATTAACTCAATCTGTTGCGTATGGAAACACAGTAACTGTTCAAATGGGAAGTATTTCAAACTATAATGCAACTGTAGACGTTGTGATTACTGATAAAGAAGATACGAACTGTACTACTACAATTACCATAAATGTACCAGATGCCTGCTCTCAAGGTTGTACGCTAGAAGCTGTAACATCTGTTGGTTCGTGTAATGATAACGGAACGCCTAACGATCCGAGTGACGATTATTACAACATTACATTAGATGTATTTAATACACAAGGAGAACCGTGGATGGTATTAAATAGTAACATGATGGTTATTTATTTTGGAAATGGAGACGAAAACAATGTAAATCTTGGAAACAACTATCTTGTATCTGATCAAATAGAATGGTTTTGGGTAAAACTAAACAACGATCCTGAATGTTTTGTTGATGTTACAGTGCTTGCGCCAGAATCGTGTAACTTCTCGTGTAATATAAGTGCAAATATTGCTACAGGAGATTGCAATGACAATGGTACGCCAAATGATCCGAGTGACGATTATTACTATATTACAGTTGATGTTCTTGGAACGAATGGAGTTTCCTGGGATTTAGTTGGATATCCTAATTATCAGCAAATTGCATATTCCGGAACAGGAAATCAAACAAACATACAATTAGGACCAATCAGCGCAAATGATCCATCTTGGGTAGTATACATTTCGCCAACAGGTTTAGTTGATACTACTTGTGGCAGGTTTGAAACGACCGTTTTTGCGCCTAAATGTTCTGAAAGAGGACCGAAAAATAAAATATCAATTACACCAAATCCAAACAAAGGAAAGATGGATATTGAAGTTGATATAGATGGTGATTCAGTTATTGAATTAAATATTTACAGAATAGATGGCGTACTCGTAAAAACAGTTAAAAAAGAGAAAACAAATACAAAAGTGTTCACATTTGATTTACAATTAGATGTG
Source organism: Kordia sp. (assembly GCF_965283645.1). GTDB lineage: Bacteria > Bacteroidota > Bacteroidia > Flavobacteriales > Flavobacteriaceae > Kordia. The sequence goes on from NZ_CBDIPG010000001.1 coordinate 5,320,654, forward strand.
CCAAAAGGAATGTATCTGTTTAACTTTATAACTAACAAAGGAACGATCACCAAAAGAGTTATTATAGAATAAATAACATCATTCTAAAACTTTTAAAGAAGTATAACATACTATGGGATTAGCTATGCATTTAGTTAATCCCGTAGTTTTTTATATAACGAGTTCTTTCTGGAAATTATACTAAATTGTTTAAATCTTGCCATAAAATAGTACTTTGATGAAAAAGTACACCAAAGATGAATCATTAATAAGTTTTCTAAATTGTGGAAAATTTGTTTGCTTAAAACAACTTCAACGTATTCGTTTTTATTCTTCTAACAACTATAAAAGCAATGAGTAACGAGAATAACGTAAAGATAACAATGATAAATGGTGTGCACGATTTGTGCATTTCAATAGCTGTAGCATCACCATGTAAAACAAAACCTGCCCAGTAGAATGGAAGTTGAAAATTAGCGTCAGTTGTGTTTTTTAAATAATTAATTTTTGCATTGCGCAATGCCGTCGTTTTAGATTGTCCATCTTTTAAATTCTGATAGAAATCTACCATAATTTCCTGTGTAATTTTATCCGGAACTTCCCATAAACTTGCCAATGTTGACGGAACGCCAGCCATTGTAAATGCTCGGTTTAGCGAAACCATTCCTTTAGAAGAATCCAACGAGCCTTTTCCAGTGTTGCAAGCACTTAAAACGGCTAAATCTGCATTGAGATGTAAACCGTATAATTCTTCAACATATAATTTAGAATCTTGGTCATTTTCAGTGAAAAGTAAATGACTCAACTCAGGCGTTTCATTGTTAATATTCGCATGCATGGCCAAGTGAATGATTTTTGCCTTTGGCGAATATTTGATAAAATTATCTTTTGTAGCCAAAATCGATTCAAAAAGTGCGCTCGGAAATATTGTAGCCAATAGTTTTGATTCCTTCTCAGCACCAATCAAACGATATTTTTCATCGCGCAAAGCAACTTCATGCGTAGTTGCCATGTCCGAATTGTATTTTGGCGTAAACACAATAATATCATCATTTTTAACTTCTTCATTCACATCTATTCCATGATTTACAAATACTAAATGGGAAGCATAATTAATACTCACATCTTCAATTAAATAGGCAGCTGTAGGTGTTACGAGCGTTTCAAAAGGTATATAATGTAAAATATCGTCAGGAATAATGGTATACGCCGTAATATTTTGATCTCTAAACGGAAGTAATTTATTATGAAGTGTAGTTGCTAAAACTTTATCTTCTTGCTGATTGCTAAGTTGCTTATAATGAGTTTCTATAGCGGATTGTAACACTTGATCTTTATTGTCAATTTCGTAAAAATCAATACTATGTTTAGTAATTCTAAATGCATAAAACAGATCGCCAATTCTTTTATATTTCAAAATAGCTTTTGTATCGCTCAGTTGTTCTTGAACTGTTTTAATGTCAAATGTTTCAAAGGCAAATGTTGCAATATTTGGAAATTCGCGCTTTAGCGTAAATAATTGCTGTTGTAATTGTGTTGTATATTCAAAAATTGCAGTTGTATCTTTTCGTTTTCTTGCCGCAACTAATGCTTTTCGGATGTGATATTGTCTCTGTAAAATAGTATCAGAAATGGTTGCTTTATTGAGAAAACGATTTTGTTGAAACTGTTTCCAAGTCAATCTATTTTCAATAACTTCCATTGTATTCAATAAACTCTCTAGATTGAAATCGTGATAACCATACCCAAGTTTTTTCAATTTTAAAATTCCGCCAATTGCAGTTTGGTAATACGTAGTCAGTTTATCATTAAACGTTTCTTCGCGATAGCAATTTTCAAACTGAATTAAGCCCAATTTATACATGTTTGAAGCAAACGCAAGTACAGTAGCGTCTTTTGGATATTGTTGTACAATTTTAGCAGCCATTTCAACAAACAAACCAGTTTCATTTATGTCGTAACTTGGTACAAAGTTGGAATAATCTTTCTTCAATACAGTTGTATCAGTATGAATATGCGCAATTGATTTTTGTAAAGATTGTAAAACGGCAGTTTTGTTATGTTGCGCCAGAAAAATGCTAGCTTTTTCAGCTTCAAAATAGGAGAGACGCTCATCATTTTCAGGAAGTTTATCCAATATAGAATTTAACAAAGACAAGGCTTTATCATACTTTTTTTGAAGTTTATATGCTTTTGCTTTATTAAATAGAAATTGCGGATTGTGTACGTTTTTAAACTCCTTCGGAATTCTTTGCAATGCTTTATCTAAATAGAAATGTGCCGTTGTATAATCTTTTACTGTACTTGATTCGTTTCGCAAATAACAATCGCCAACAAAGTTTAAAGCAACTGCATACATACGTTTTTCGGCAGTATTGAATCTTTTTTGACGCAGTAACTTTTCTAAATTTTTAAGATGAATTCTAAGTTGTACAATATCATTTGATTTGATAACCGATTTGCTACTGATAATTTCAATTGCCTTATATTCAAACAATACAGGTTTTGAAACTTGTTTGCTATTTACAGGAATTTCATTTGAATGTTCTTCATATAACTGTTTGGCTTTTGCCAGATAATTCAAGGCTTCTTCTTGAAAACCTAACGAAGCCGAATTGCTTGCAATATCTGAATAAATAGATAGCAAATAATCGTAATTAGGCGTTTCAAGATTGCTCATTAGTAATGCCGCTTCTTTGGAACTTTCGTACGAATTTTGATAATCGCTCAATTCATATTCCGAAAATGCACGTTCGTACAATAATTCCGCTTTGTAATTAATACCAGCATCACTTGTTGGGCAAAATTGCATACCATTTGTATACGAATGAATAGAAGCCACAAAACGCTGTGTGTAATATTCGGACGCGCCTTTGTAAAAGTACAATTTGGCTACAGCCAAACTATCATCAACTATTTCTTCATCCAATATGAAATGGAGCGCATTTTGACTTGCTTGAATGGTTTTTTCGTATGCTTCTGAATTGTAAAGTAATTCTGTACTATCTAGATAAGATGTTACGGTTTCCTGCGCACAAACTAGTGCGCACGAAAGTGTTATAAATGAAATAATAATACAACGTATAATTTTTTTCACAAATTGATTATTTTAGGGAATCTGTTATAAAGCTACTAAATCTATAGATAATTTTGCATTATAAACTTATGAGATTGCCTTATTAATGTATAAAATGCTCAATATACTAGATAACTGGTAAATAAATAGTTGCGGTTTTAACACAACTATTTATGTATAGAACAATTAATTTGGAAAAAACCGACTATTTACTGTTTAATGAATGTGAGTGTTTTGGATTTTTTTCCTTGTGAAATTTGTAAAAAATAATATCCAGTTTGTAAGTTTGAAACATCTAGTTGTGAATTTACTACAGATAAAGTTCCCGAAATAATACGCTTGCCAGAAACATCATACATTGTATACGAACGATCTTGTTGTAAACCTTTCAAAGCTAAAATTTCTGTTGTCGGATTTGGATATAGAATAATAGTATCAGTTTCAATTTCATTCACGTCAAGTGTACTTGCATCTTGTAAACTTGTAAGTTCGGAACCATTTCCTGTTTTGTTTCCTTGAAACCATATTTTATTTTGAAACTCTACTAACGAAGAAGAAGAAACCGAAATAATTTCTTCACTGCTTCCCGTTAATTTTTCTGTACCAGAAGCTGTTCCATCCGTAACCCATAATTGTTGTGAATCAAAATAAAAAAGCTTATTTGCGTATACAATTGCATTAGAAAACTCAATAGATTCGCCAGTGTCCGTTGCAGTTACAGTTTTTACAGTTCCATTTTCTGTTCCGTCCGTTTTCCACAATTCAAAATCAGCGGTTGTATTGTCAGAAGCTACAAAATACAATTCATTATTATAAACTGTAAAATTTGGAATGTTCAATCCACTAGCCAAATTATCCGTATCAATATCTTTCACCAAACTAGCAGTTGTTCCGTCCGTTTTCCATAGTTCTGAACCAATAATTTGTCCAGAAGTTCCGTTATAACTTCGTGCTTTAAAATACAATTCGTTATTGAAAATGGTTAAATAACTAGGATTGCTACTCAAACCAAAAGCAGGATTTAGATTGTTGGGAAAAATATCATGTTTAATTGTTGTTCCTGCAGTTGTTCCATCGGTAGACCACAATTCGCGTCCTCCCGTAGTACTATCATCACCAGAAACAAAAATGAGTTCGTTATTAAAAATTATCATTTCTGAAATATTTTTAAGGCTACTTCTTACGAGTTCTGTATTGGCAGTTGTTCCGTCGGTTTTCCACAATTCACTTTCGCTTCCTCTATTCACGGCAAAATATAAAAGTCCATTATACACAACACCTAAAATATTTTTACCAGGTTTGCTCATAAATATTGGTGCGCCGTTTGTAGCATCTTCAAAATTCTTTACAGAAATAGTTCCGCTTTCCGTTCCGTTAGTTTTCCACAATTCGATAGAAGAGTTTGTGCTTGCGCGAAAGTATAATTCACCATTATATTCTACAAATAGTTGATTGTCATCGTTCGAATTAAAATCCAATCCACTTGATGCACCTGTCCGAATATCTTTTACCAAAACTGTTCCAGCGTCTGTTCCGTCTGTTTTACACAATTCCATGCCAACACCAGAAATAAATCCACTAAAATACAGTTCACCATTAAATTCATAAAACGATTCAGGCGAATAACCAGCGCCACCATTTAAGTTGGTTGCAATAATTTCTGTTCCAGCAGTTGTTCCGTCACTTTTGTAAAGTTTTTTAAACGAAGGCGTAATTTCAACAGCTTGAAAAAGCAGTTGTCCGTTAAATTTTGTAATGTATTTTGGCGAACCAGAATTGCTTCCAGACCAAATGTCAATGTGTTCAAATGTGTATTGTGCGTGCAGCTGAATTGCACAGAAAAAGAATACGCCAAGTACTATTTTTTTCATATTGTTCAATTTTTATTTTCTTCTTGATTCGTTTACTGTAAATACTACTTTTACGTTGGTTGTAATTGTTTTTTCAGAACCATCATCCATGCGAATTCTGAGTTTTGCTATATCCTCAAAAGAGCCTGAAATCGTTCTGCGCTTCTTTACAATTCCGTCTTTCCAATCTGTTACTTTTGTGATGTTGGTAACTGTACAACCTGTAAAATCTCCATCGATGCGTTTGTATGATTTACTATTGTTGAGGTCAATAAAATTGATACTTCCACAACCAGAAGTACTTTGTTTCGCTTTGTGTGTACCAACAGTTGCTTCATTCATAAAATAACGATTGATGTAGTGAATTTGGAAACCATCTTCTGTCATTAACTTGGAAGCGTTCATGTTGCTTGCGCCTTCAAATAATTCTAGGTTTGCCTGACTTGCATAGTTTCCTTTTTCAGGATAAAAAGTATGTGTTCCTTTTAATGGGCCATCACTAAAGGTGATTGTAATAAAATATTTTTTTGAAGCGGTAAAGCTACATGTTGTTAGTATAAATAATGCTAAAAGTAAATGTTTCATAGTTCGTTTTTTTACATTGATTTGTAGGCGCTTGCGTCAATTTTTACGTTTGTACTTGTATTGAGTTTCACTACTTTTATAGCGCCACTTTCATTGGTTGTTTTGTATACCAATTCCAACACAAAACCTTCGATCGGCCCGTTTTGTTTCATCCCAAGAATTGGAACAAATTTTTGAGTAATTGGAAAATTATTTGTTACCCAAACATGAACTTTTCCACCTTCATTTTCATAAAAATATTCATGACATGTATAGCCAAGAATTTTTTTCGTTTTCCCCGTTTTTACCAAGTCGCTTTTTTGTGGAACTTTATCTGAATAATCAAGATTCCCCATTTCTTCACTCGATACTTTTTTCTTAATCTTCATGCCAGGCATATTCATAAACATCGTACTCGATGTTGGTGTAATTACCGTATACACTTCTCCATCAGCATCATCATCACCACTAGCTAACTTCATACAAATCACTTCTGTGTTCTTACTGTCAAACAGAAAATCGAGTTGTGCTTTTTCGGTATCATCAGTTTGTATTTCGAGCGTAATACTTTGATTGAATGTGAACAAATCACTATTGTTTGCTACTTTTTTATCGTTCTTCTTTTTATTTCCCAAAACGTTGTCGAGCATTTTATCTGCGGCTTTTTCAGCTTCTTCCATTGCTTTTTGTTCTACCTTTTGCTCAACTTTATTTTCTACTCTTTTTTGCACTCGTTTTAAGAGTTGTGCATTGGTAATTTGTGTTGCAAAAAGTAGACAAATGCAACTGCCGATTTTAAAAAATGTTTTCATCGTTATTAGGTTTCGTTTCCTCTTTATATATTTACGAAAGGAAAGGTTAACAAAATTCTTTTTTTATTTTTCGGTTAACCTTTTGTTTTGAGTTTAGACTAAATGGAAAAGCAACAATTAAATTTACAAACCCGATTGCGCAATGATGATAAAAAAGCGTTGGAAGAAGTGTATCTACATTATAAAGATGCTTTTGTGAGTTATGGTTTGCGATTCAATTTAGATCGGGAAGACTTGATTGATGTGTATCAAGATAGTGTAATAGCGATGCATCAGAATTTCACTCAAAAACAAACACAACTAGACGGAAGTAGTTTAAAAACGTACTTATTTAGTATTGGGAAACATAAAATTTACGATCGTTTAAAAGAACAAAAACAATTGGTTGGCGCTGTTGTCATTGAAGATGATTATGAAGAAATAGAATTGGAAGAAAAGGTATTGTCTGAAGAACAAATGCAGTTGCGGAAGTTTTTTGGACATTTAGGCGAAAGTTGTCAACATGTTTTAAAACTATTTTATTATCGCGGTTTAAGCATCAAAGAAATTGTTGCACAAACCCAATACAAAGATGAAAATACGGTAAAGAGTCATAAATCGAGGTGTTTAAAAAAATTAATAACACTCATAAAGAAGGATTGATGGAAAACGACAAATTGATTCAAAAATATTTCCAAGGAATTTTAAGCGAAGCCGAACAACAACAATTTGATGCTTTGTTAGAAAATGATCCAGAATTTGTAAAGGCTGTAGCTGAATTTGAAAATGTACAAGCGGTAATTACTTCACATGAAAAAGATGTACTCAAATCACAATTGCAACAGTTAGAAACCACACAAGAAGAAACCAATACAACTATAAAACCTTCCAGAAATTACAAACGTTTGGCACTAGCAATTGCGTTAATTTTATTTTTTGGTTTGGTAAGCAATTACTTTATGCAGCTCGGAAATAGCAATGAAACGTTATATGCAACTTACTTTGAGCCGTATCCGAATGCATTACAACCTGTAACGCGGAATGCAACTTCTTCCAATGCATTAAAAGCTGCTTTGTATGCGTATGAATCACAAGAATACAACGTTGCTATTGAAAAATTTGAGGAAGCACTCAACACGAATCCGACACAAAAAACAGCGATTTTATTTTACAAAGCCATGAGTTTTCTCAATTTAGACAATGAACAAGAAGCAATTGCCATATTGAGAAGCATCAAACATAGTGAAACTAAATTTTCTCCACAGATTTATTGGTATGGCGCGCTAATTCACATTAAACTTGATGAAAATGAAAAAGCCATCAAAGCATTGGAATATATGGACACGAAGAGTTTTTCTTTTAAATCAAAGGAAAGAGAAGCATTGATCGCAAAATTGAAGTAAATTTTCTTAATATTTTTTTTCGTAATACAGCGAAGTCGTAATTTATAAATACCGTTTTATTTCTCTTTTTTCAAACCCAATAATTTATAAATCACGATAGATATTGTTTTGTAATCTTTTGACTGTGAGTTAGTTTTGACTCAATGTTTAACCACAAAATATACTATTATGAAAAAAAAGAATTTAAAAAGTTTATCGCTTAACAAAAAGTCAATTTCAGTTTTAGGTGCAGATGCTGCTAAAGGTGGATCATCAAGACCAGCAACAGGACAGTCTATAGATCAGACATGTACAGGAATGGCTTCTTGCGGAAATTGTACAGTAGATTGCTCAACAAATCCTTATGAAAGCATTTTCTTGTGTAACATGGACAAATAATTTTTAAGGTAAACTCAGGTTTAGTCTAGTCGGGAGAATTTTTCTTCCGACTTTTGTTTTTTAAGAGGGTTTAAGATTGTTAATTTGTTTTCTGTAGATTTGAAATTGACTTTCTATTCGTCTGATTGAGTGGATTTTTGCTAAGAAATTTGTATCGAAATCTACTTAGAAGTTAACCCTACTTCTCGATACAATTTTCTTCATTTTATTTCGAAAATCACTCGAAATGACGCTTTTGATTTCAGATGTACTGATAATTTACAATTAGAGAATTATTAAAACAACGTTTCAATTTCTGAAAACACTTTATACACCAAATGTCTAGGCAAACCAACAACATTTGAATACGAACCTTCAATTCGGGAAACCTTTGTGTATCCAATCCATTCTTGAATTCCGTACGCGCCAGCTTTGTCAAACGGTTTAAAATTGTTCACGTAATACCAAATTTCAGCATCCGTCATTTCTTCAAAAGTTACTTTTGTAACTTCATGCACTACTTTTTGCGAAGTCGCTGTTGTAAAACAAACTGATGTTATTACTTCATGACTTTTGCCACTCATCACTTGTATCATATCAAAGGCTTCTTGTGCATCTTGTGGTTTTGCTAGCGAAACGCCTTCATGCCAAACTACGGTGTCCGAAGTTACTAACACTTCATTCGCTTTTAATTCATTCTTGAAAACGGACGCTTTTAATATCGCCAAATAATCAGAGATTTCATGATGTTGTAAGTGTTCAGGATAGATTTCGTCTACCGATTTCAATCGGATTTCAAACTTTAGTCCTAAATCTTTAAAAAACTGTTGTCTTCTTGGCGAGCCAGAAGCTAAAATGATATGATATGTTGAAGAAAGTGTGTCTAACATAATTTAAAATAAAGGATCAAAATAATAAAATATAACAATTGATAGAATTCCGAATAGCATAATTATTTTCAGTAAAAACGACAACAGTTTATACTCCCATTTCGTATCTGCTTGCCATATTTTGATGATGAAATAGAGTAGTGGTAAGAGTAAAGTAATTAACGCGTAAATTGTAGTAACTACTTTTCCTTGCATATATTCACTAATAACATACAGAATAAAACACATTAGTAATCCAGCTAAAACGGCAACAATTTTATTCACTCTATTTCTTCCCAATACAATAGAAAGTGTATTCATATTTGCGTTGTAATCTCCGTTTACGTCTTCATTATCTTTTACAAGTTCACGAATTAGGTTGATGCAAAAAGCAAATAGTGCATATAAAATTAAAACTCCTATTATAAGTCCGTTAATAAATAAATTATCTTTTGTGAAAATTGTAAGATCAAAAAAAGCTAGGATCAAAATACTTGAAGCTACTAAAAGTGATACAATCATATTCCCAATGATGGCGACTTTTTTAAAGTAACATGAATATAAAAATAGAGCACAGGCAACTCCAATGAATATAAGTGAATACAACGGTTTTTTAATTATGAAAGAGACATAGCAACCCGCCAAAATTCCTGAAAATGTAATAACGGAATATAGTAAATAAGCTTTCTTTTTGGAGATATAAGTGTCAATAAATAGTTTGTGAGGTTTGTTGATACGATCCGTTTGTACATCATAAATATCATTAATGATATTTCCGCCAGCGGCAATACAAATCGTTGCAAAAACTAAACAGAAAAATATAAATCCATCCGTAGCAATTTGATCTCCGTACGGATTAATTAAGAAGTATTTAAAAAGATATTGCGTCAATGTAATCATGACCAAGTTAGGAAAACGAATAAGTTGTAAAAACTTTATCACACAGTTAGTTTTTTATTATGAATTTAAATTTATATGATTCATAGCATTATTGAGAAATTTCTAAAAGCGTATTTTTTTACTCTTTCTTTGCTCGCACAAAGAAAAGTAACAAAAGAAAGTGTGCTTTTCCAGAGGTATTTTTAGTTTTCTCTTTATTGAAGAAAACTAAAACCACATAAATTTTTCTAAATTTTTTCCAAGGTTTCAAAAATTTTTAACGAAAAATTGATGCTATACTTCGGAAAAGAAAAATTCATTCTTATTTATACACAAACAATAAGTTTTTAATCGTACTTAGCGTCAAAATTATCATCCCATTTTCCTTGCACTTTCATTACTTGACGAATGACGTCTCTTGCAGCGCCTTTTCCGCCATCAACATGTGAAATGTATTTGCAGATTTCTAAAACTTCATAGGCTGCATCTTGTGGACAAGTTGATAAGCCAACACGTTTTAACACAGGAACATCAGGAATATCATCGCCCATGTACAACACGTTTTCAAGCTTCACATTTTTCTTAGCAATATACTCGTCTAGTTGTTCTACTTTTTGATGCGCGCCTAAGTAAATATCTGTAATTCCTAAACCTTGTAAACGCTTACGAACACCTTCATTGGTTCCTCCAGAAATAATACACACATTATATCCATTTACGACGGCAGATTTTAACGCATAACCATCTTTAATGTTCATACGACGCAACATTTCTCCTGAAGAAGTTACCGTAACTGTTCCATCTGTCAATACACCATCAACATCAAAAATAAAGGTATTGATGTGGTTTAAATATTCTTTATAGCTTTTATCTTCCATAGGTTTTTGCAATTGATTGCGTGAGCAAGGTATATATTTCTTTGTGAATGTCTTTGTCTAATTTTTCTAAATGACTGTCAATCGTTTTCTGATCGCCGCGTTTTGCAGGACCTGTTTGCGCCATATATGGCGTTAAGTTTGTAACTTTCTTGGCAGTTTCTTGAATTAGTGGATTCAATATTTCAAACGGAACATTGTTTGTTTCGCAAATTTCATGTGCAATTCGGTATAAATGATTGCTGAAATTATTCACAAAAACGGCCGAAACATGCAACGCACGACGTTGTTCCGAACTTATTTTATACGAAGTACTTCCAATAGCATCCGCAACAGCTTTTAGGATTTTAAAATCGGGTTTTTCGCCACTTTCCAAACAAACTGGAATGGTAGAAAAATCAACAGTTATCCCTTTTGTAAAGGTTTGCAACGGATAAAATATACCACGTCTATTCTTTTTGTGCAATTCGTGCATGCTTACACTTCCAGAAGTATGCACTACCAAACGATCTGTAAACGGTAATTTATTTGCAATAGAAGTAATTGCATCATCCGCAACGGCAATAATATAAAGGTCTGCTTCCGCAAGATTTTTCAAACTCGTAGTTGTTGCCGTGTTTTTGAAATAGGGCAATGATTTTTTCGATCTGTTATACACTTGAACAACAGAAAGCGTTTCTGTACGTTGAAATGCTTTGTATAAATGTTGCGCAATATTTCCAGCGCCTAAAATGACCACTTTTATCATGCCGCTAAAATAGGAACACTTTGCGGTTTTTGAAACTTTACGAGTATACTTTTGGTCATATTCAAATAAAAAAGACTTACTATAATCTTCTTGAAATCTAAAAAGTTGTTTGAAATTCTGAACAAATTTTCCAAATATGATATATATCATGAAAAAAAATAAATAGAGTACGGACATTTGTCAAGAACAAAAACGATAACAAAAATGACTTTATATACAAAATACTATAACGAATTTCACGACAAATATACCATGTACATTCCGTTAACAATTATTCTACAAAGTTGTATAGGATCAATTGCGGCAATGTATATTTTAATGACAGGATTAGACACAATTTCTTCCTTAATACAATTATTCTTATGTGTTATTTTATGTATGTTTTACAATGCTGCAATTTTGGCACAACTAAGAGATAAGTGGGTATTTAATATGTTAGTTATGAGTTTGGTATTTAATATCTCGTTTATTATAATTAATGCTGTATAGTACTTTCTGATTAGATAAAAATACGATAATGTGGAATTTCTTGAAAGTACACAAATACCTAATCTTACTGATTTGGGTAGGAATGGTCTTGGCAATCAGTTTTATGGAAGCTCCTTTAAAATTTCAATCTGAATTAGTTGATACACGAGTTGGAGTTAGTATTGGTAGAATTGTTTTTACAGCACTCAATAGAGTAGAAGTGGTACTCTTAACAATTTACACCATACTGACAGTGGTTTCAGGTAATTTTAAAAAAAGTTATCTGCTACATATTTTGATTGGAATTATACTAATTCAAACATTTTTATTGCTACCTTTTTTAGATGATAGAGCGCTACAAATTATACAACAACAGCCTGTAGAAGATTCAATCTTACATATAAACTATGTATTATTAGAAATCATAAAAGTAGTTGTATTATTGTGGATTAGCATTTATGAAATAAAAAAACGAACAAATCACTAATGAAGCACGATATTCAAAACAGAGCAGCTGTAAAATTGTTAGTGACTACGTTTTACGCAAAAATTAGAACAGACGAAATACTTGGTCCTATCTTCAACGATCGTATTTCACATTGGGAAAAACATTTGGAGCATTTGACAGACTTTTGGGAAAGTAGTTTATTCTTTGTCAACAAATACAAAGGAAATCCACTAGAAAAGCATGTTGAGGTTGATGCGGCAATCAAAAATACAATCAATGAGCATCATTTTGGTATTTGGCTCAACTATTGGATTCAAACTTTAGACGAACTCTTTGAAGGTGAAAAAGCAAACATTGCTAAAAATAGAGCTCGTAAAATGGGAACTTTCATTTACATCAAGTTATTTGAGGCGCGAACGGCTAAATAATTAACTATCTTAGAATATTCCTAAATTAAGGATAATTTGAGTGTTAAATAGACATTAAATTATGTAAAATACCGTATTTTTGCATATTGAAATTTTGATCTAAACGATAACGCTACATAATGGGTAATTTCATCAAGAATATTCTCTTTTCTACACGATTAATGGCTGTCCTCTTTTTTATATTCGCTTTGGCCATGGGAATAGGAACTTTTGTCGAAAGCGAACACGGAACAATAACAGCAAGAATTTGGATTTACAACGCATGGTGGTTTGAGTTCATCATGTTGTTTTTTATGATAAATTTCTTCGGAAACATGTTTCGATACCGATTGCTACGTAAAGAAAAATGGGCAACGTTACTCATTCACTTATCCTTCATATTTATCATTTTAGGAGCGTTTATTACACGTTATGTAAGTTATGAAGGTGTAATGCCAATTAGAGAAGGTGCTACTGAAAACACCTTTCTTTCTGAAAAAACATACATTACAGCTTTTGTAGATGGAGAAATAAACGGCGAACCCAAACGAAAAGTTCTCAAAGGCGATTACCTAATTTCCCACAAAGGAATTGCGCCAGGATCTTGGTTAAATGGAGGTTTTCCTTGGAAAAATGACTTTAACGGACAAGACTTTACCATTGCATACAAAGGATATATTCAAGGTGCAGAAGAAGGAATTATAGAAGATAAAAACGGTATTGAATACCTTAAAATTGTAGAATCAGGTGGCGGAAATCGTCACAATCACTTCTTAGAATCTGGTAAAACTGCAAGCATTCACAACATTTTAGTCGCTTTTAACAAGCCAGAAAAAGATACGATAGATACAAACAAACCAATCATCAGTATTCGATCAACAGCTAGTGGTTATACCATTCACAGTCCGTTTGAAGGCGATTACATGATCATGGCGTTGCAACAAGGTGGAAAAGTTGTCAAAGACAGCGTACAACCATTTCAACTACGTTCATTATACAACTTAGGTGGATTGCAATTTGTAATTCCCGATCCTTCAATTAAAGGGAAAATTGGTGTTGTTGAAACGCCTAAAAAACTAAAAGATCAAGCTGACGCGATTATTTTAGAAGTAACAACCAATGGTGAAACTGAAGAAGTTCGTATCATTGGTGGAAAAGGAAGCATAAATCCACCTATAACAACTAAGATTGGCGGATTGGATTTTCACCTTTCCTATGGTGCCGATCGTATGAAACTTCCGTTTAGCATTAAACTGAATGATTTTATTGCCGAACGTTATCCTGGAACAGTTGGACAAGGTGGTTATAAATCATTTATGAGTAGAGTAACATTGGTTGATGATACGCCGTTTGACTACGATATTTACATGAATCATATTATGGATCATAAAGGATATCGCTTCTTTCAAGCACAGTTTGATAGAGACGAAAAAGGAACAATTCTTTCTGTAAGTCATGATTATTGGGGAACAAATATTACCTATTTAGGCTACTTTTTATTATACCTAGCATTAATGGTTATATTATTTGATAAAAATACACGCTTTGGCGATTTGAAAAAGCAATTGGAAAAAATTAAAAAGAAGAAATCTACATTAACAATCATTGCATTGTTATTCTTTAGTTTTAGTGTATTAGCACAGGAAACTACACAACAAAAAACAACACAACAAGAAACTGTCGCTCAGCAAGAAAATCACGAAGGACACAATCATGCGCCAGGAGAAGATCATGAGCATGAAGTTGTAACCAAAGTAATTACGGATGTACAAATTGACTCTATCATTGCGGCAAATGTAGTTGCTAAAGAACACGCGGATAAATTTGGACGTTTGGTCATTCAAGATGACGATGGACGTATGAAACCTGCCAACACGTTTGCACAAGAATTGGTGCGTAAGCTAAGTAAATCGAACACGTACAATGATTTATCTGCGAACCAAGTATTGTTATCCATGATTCAATATCCAAAACTTTGGTACAATGCAAACATTATCAGTGTAAAACGTCAAAAACACGATAGTTTACGTAAAATCATCGGAATAGAGAAATCTGATAATTTTGCAAAACTCACGGACTTTTTTGATGAAAAAGGACGTTACAAACTTGCGCCATATTTGGAAGATGCATATGCTTCAAACACACCAAATCAGTATCAAAAAGCAATCAAAGACTACGACCTAAAATTAGGACTATTAAATAGAGCTGTTTCGGGCGATATCTTAAAAATATTTCCAATTCCAGCGCATGAAAATAACAAATGGATTTCTGGTAGAAACTACTTAGACAATCCAGATCAAGGAATTAAAGATTCAGCGTATGCGAAATATGTGAAAAACGCAATGCCAGTTTACACCTTGATTTTAAACGCTTCACAAAAAAATAATGATTACAAAGAAGCTGACAACATGCTTAAAAGTTTCCGTAAACGTCAAGAAGAATATGGAAGCGCAGTATTACCTTCTTTAAAGAAAATTGATGCTGAAATTAAATACAATCAATACAACGTTTTTGAAAAGCTAATGATGTATTATTTATTAGCAGGAGCATTGATGTTTTTCTTTATCATCTTTCAAATTTTCAAGGACACTAAATTCACACGTGTAAGCATACAAGTGTTTAAATGGGCAATTGTATTTCTATTTTGTTTACATGTATTAGGATTAGCAATGCGTTGGTACATTTCAGGGCATGCACCTTGGAGTGATGCGTATGAATCTATGATTTATGTAGCGTGGGCGACCATGTTATTTGGCTTGTTATTTGGACGAAAGTCAGATTTAACAATTGCTGCAACAGCTTTCGTAACAGCTATGATTTTATGGGGCGCACACATGAATTGGCTCGATCCTAACATTGCAAACTTACAACCTGTATTGGATAGTTATTGGTTATTAATACACGTTGCCGTGATTGTAGCAAGTTATGGCCCATTTGCGTTGGCAATGATTTTAGGTGTTGTTTCACTTTTACTTATACTTCTAACCACGAAGGAAAACAAAAAACGCATGGAGCTCAACTTAAAAGAAATTACCATTATCAATGAAATGGCAATTACTGTTGGTTTGGTAATGCTTACAATTGGAAATTTCCTTGGCGGAATGTGGGCAAATGAAAGTTGGGGACGTTATTGGGGTTGGGATCCAAAAGAAACGTGGGCATTAATTAGTATTATGGTATATGCGTTTGTATTGCACATGCGTTTAGTACCAGGATTGCGCGGAAGATGGTTTTTTAATTGGATGGCAATTGCAGCTTTTGGGTCAATTTTATTTACCTATTTTGGTGTAAACTTCGTATTAAGCGGATTGCATTCATACGCTACAGGAGACGCAGTTTTAGGCCCTAAATTTGTAATTATAGCAACAATTACATGGCTAGTTTATGGAGGTTTAACCTATTGGCGTTACCGAATTCATTACAAGAAATAATTGTTTTTTTGATAAAAGATGCAGATTGATTGTAACGATATTACGTTGCAATCAGTGTGTTAATTTCGTTAATAGTTAGTGTTGTTTGAATTTTATCAATATTGACTAATGATATAACTGAATGCGCTTCATATGCGGCAAATGATACAATGTGATCTACATTTACTTGAAACTCCACATTGTCAAGGTCAATGATTTCTATAAACTTTGGCATGACTTATTTTTTGAAACAAAATAGTAGAATATTATAAAATAATTCGCAGGATAAACACCCTTTTTTTGAGCTTATTAGTAAATGGACTTAGCAATTCATAAAACCAATTCTTTTCAAATTTATCATTGTTCCAACCATTTTCTAAAATCTGAAGTGGTAGATGAACTAGTCATAGCTTTTTCTTTAATGCCTGTTAGCTGAATGAGTAAACGATTTTTGAAATGACTTTCGATATTCTCAATGTATTCAATGTGTACAATTTGACTTCGATTGATGCGGAAGAATTTTAACGGATTCAACATTTCAAAAATAGTGCTCAAATTATGCGAAATCGGATATTTTTTACCAGCATAATCTATCGCCATGCAAAAATCGCCAGAAGCTTCAATTAAACAAATATCACTTACATTTAACAATTGAATTCCTTTTGATTTTTTGATTACAAAACGTTTTTTATAGTGAATTTCTTCTTGCTTTAATGCCGTTTTTAACAAGTCAATTGTTTCATTATGAATCGGTTGGTAACTTTTAGTTTTAAAAAATGATTGAAATTTTTGCAAGGCTTGTTTTACATCTTCTTGCGTGTACGGTTTTAAAATATACGCGATTCCGTTGGTACGAAATGCTTGAAATAAATATTCATCATGCGCCGAACAAAATATAATTGGACAGTTTATTGTAACCGAATTGAACACATCAAAGGAAATTCCGTCCAATAATTGAATGTCAGACAGAATTACATCATACGTGTTTTCAGTTAGCAAAATGGTAGCTTTTTCGTTGGAACGCGCCCAATCATGTGTGATTTCTTTATCAAAATAGACATTCAAATTTGCTAAAAGCTTTTCGTAAGCAGGAATTTCGTCTTCTAAAATTAATATGTGCATGTTCGGTAAATTATGACTCATTGCTAAGTTTGATGATTGGAATTTTTACAGTAAATCCATCTAAAGTATCTGAGATAATAGGCTTCCTATCAGATAGTAACCTGTATCTATATTCTAAGTTTTTTAATCCAGTTCCTAATGATTCTTGTGTTGGTTTCATGTTGCTTTTTGTATTTGAAACCGTTAACCAATCTCCGTCAATATGAATACTAGCTTTAATGGCTTTTCCATGTTGCGCTCTATTGTGTTTGGCAATATTTTCAAGCAATGTTTGAATGGCGCCCGTAGGAACAAATTTGTTTTCTAAAGAACTATTTTTGCTAATTTCAAATTCGTAATCATCTCCAAAACGCGTTTTTAATAAGAACATATAATTCTCAGCAAAATTCATTTCTGCTGTCAATTCCATCACTTCTGCATCTTTCGTTTGAATCAGATACCGATAAATCAACGACAACCGATTGATGTACTCTTTTGCCTTTTCCGTATTGCTATCAATCAACGCATCCAACGTATTTAGATTGTTAAATAAAAAGTGCGGACTGATCTGTGAGCGTAGTAACTTCAATTCGTTTTCTTTCTGTTTTTCCTTAATAGAACCAAATAATATTTGATTTTCATAGTATTTTTTGGCCAATAACAATCCGAAAGGCAAACCGATGCTTTGTGCCGTACCTGAAATATAATTTATCATTTGCTGTATGTCATATTTAAACTGACTCCAATCATTGTCACCACTAAAATGACCCACAGCATCTTCTAAAAATCCAGCGATAATCATCAATGAAACTGCCCAAAACGTAAAGTGTAGGTACTTTTTTTGGTTGATAATATAATCTGGCAACAGCCAATACATAAATATGAGAACCATTCCAACGTCAAGGATTATAAATGCAGGAATATCTAGCAGGTATTCAATAAGATTGTGTCCCGTTTTTGAATATTCATAAATAGTCATTAGCACAGACACGCCATAATAAATAACGAAAAGCATAAAATCAGATTTGTTCAGTTTTGTGTCCATAATGAGTTCTTAAAAATAGTTTATTTTTTTGGTGTAAAAAATTTGATTCAACTTTTATAAATGTGTCTCTGATATATACTATAAAGGATTCTTTTTCCGCAGTATAGTAGTTGTTTTTCAGTAAGAGTTTTTGAAGCCTTGAAAAAGTGCACTTTCTTTTGATGAAGCCTGTGCTGAACTTGATTTAGTATTTTTTCTGCAAGCAACGAAAATGAAAATAATAAAATATTTAACTTCATAATATTTTAGATAGATTAGATGAAATACCAATTACTGTTGCGTTTTAATACGATCAACTTCGTCACCAGCGCCACTTTTTCTGTTTTTCGATTTGTTGTATTTCTTACCAAAACTATAGCTAAATTGTAAAAACACATTTCTACGTGGCCAATCGCTTATAATAGTTGCATTGATGTTATCATAATTAATTGCTCCGTTAAACTTTCGATCTAAAATTTCTTCTAATTCTAAGCTAACTTTCAATGTATCGTCTAAGAATTTTTTGCTAAACGCGATATCAATTCCAGCAATCCAATCAAATTCAATTTGTCCGTCCAATCCACCAGATGTGTAATATCCTGAGATTTCTGATTGAATATTCCAAGGTAATTTATATTCCGCACTTGTGTACCAAGTCATGCTCCAAAGCGAATTGTCTAAGACAGGATTTAGATTTTCTGACATGAATTTGTTATAATTTACAATGACGCCTGTATAGCCTTCCAAACCGTCTACAAAACTTAACGGAGCAAACAAACTAAAACTCCAATTTTCATTATTTGCCAAGTTAATTGTGGTACGAGAAGTTTCAGAAGTTGCATCATTTTGCGCCAGAATTTGAAACAATGTATCATCTGTTCTACTATAACTTGCGCTGAAAAACGGTTGGTTTTCATATGTTAAATTAAAACGAAAACTATTTGTTAAGGAAGGTTTTAAGGTCGGATTTCCTTCTTCAAAAGTAAATGGATCGTAATAATATACAAACGGATTTAATGTTTCATACGACGGACGTTGAATTCGGTAACTATACGCAACATTAGCGGAAATTTCATCTGTAATTTTTCGTGAAATACTCAAACTTGGGAAAAACTTGGCAATAGTTCTATCTAAAGAAGTATTTAAATTTTGAGAAGTTCCGACAGTTTCACTTTGTTCCCAACGCAATCCACCAGAAAATGACCATTTATCCAACGTAACGTTCAGTTTTGCATATGCTGCCATGATATTTTCATCAATCAAAAAGCGATTGGTTTGATTGACATTATTCACAAAATTACCAGTTGCATCTTGAACCAATGATTGTAAATCACTATCCGAATCTACATCCGAATATTTAAATCCAGCACTCAAAACAGCTTTTTTGCTCAACTGACGTTTGTAATCTGCTTGATAGGTGTAAATTTTATAATCAGCATCCTGAAAATAACGTTGATTATCATAATCTACGGTACTTTGTCCAACTTGAAACAGGTTGTTTTCATTAGTAGAACCGTAATCTACATAATTAAAATCGAGTGTTAATTTATTTACGTCATCTTCATATTCATAATACGGATTGATGACATACAAAGCCCAATCGCGCTCAAAACGATTGTCAGTATCTAAGGCTTCCATAATTCCGTTACTTGTAATATTGGTCACGTTATTTGTCACTCTATTTGATGAACTTCCCGTTCGTCGTACGCTAATTCCTGTAGTATGTTTTTTATTGATGTAATAATCCAATCCTGCGCTCAAACGCAATGTATTTGGATCAAAAGGCGAACGGGAAAGTTGATCGTATACGTCATCACCAACGTTTCGAATAATTTGTAAGTCTTCTCGCCAAGAACCACGCGAATAACTTGCGCTTGCTTGCCAATTAATTTTATCTTTAAAACTTGCAATAGAAGCACTTGTACGATACGTGAAATCGTCCACATAACCAATCATACTTTTTAATGTTCCGTAAGTTCCCAATTTTACATTTTTCTTCAAAATAATATTAATCAACGCGCCTGAACCATCTGCATCGTATTCTGCTCCAGGTTGTTGCACCAATTCTATCTTAGCAATATTGTCCGCAGGCATTTCGCGCAACAGCGTTTGCATGTCCATATAATTGGTTTGTTTTCCGTTAATTAGGATGCGAACATTGCTTTGTCCGGCATAACTCAAATTTCCATTGGCTACAATAACGCCTGGAATTTTTTTAACGACATCTCGCACATTTGAATTCACCATTTCGGAGTTTTCTAAATTCACGACTAATTTTTCTGCGGTTTGTGTAATGACAGGTTTTTTAGCAACTACAGTAACTTGATCTAAACTTTCGGGCAAATCTTCTTTCAGTGTAAAATCGAAGGTTACATTTTTGCTCGATTCAATTTTTAATACAATAGATTTTTCTGTTTTGTAGCCAAATAAAGATGCTTCTACTGTGTACGTTCCGTTTTTAATACTCTTAAAAATATACGTTCCGTCGTCTGCAACCATGACAGCTTTGATAGCTTTGTTGGTTTCTGTTTCATATAAAACTACATTTGTAAAAGATAAAGGTTGTTTTGCTTCGTCCATAACTTTTCCTGAAATGGTACTTTGCGCAAACATAGAAAAGCTTGCAAGCAATAAAATGGTGTTGAGTAAAGTTTTTAACATAACTGTTCGTGTTTTTTGATACGCAAATATGTTTCAGAATCCATGTATATAAAAGTAGATTCTGCCGAATTGGGATTAAAAAAAGGTGAATTGGGGATATTTTACGGTTGAATTCATCATCAAAAAAAAACGAATATATGCGAGTTTTCCGTGTAATAGCACATGTTTTAATTGTTCTCTTACTAACCATCTTAACACAAGTTGGTGGTTTGGCGTATGTAATCTATTTAGGGTTGAAACGTCGTATTCGGAATTTAGCAAGTTCAAAAATACGTTTTCATGGTTGCTATGCGGTTCGTCATGACGATCATATTCATCTGCAAATTTAAACAACCAGCAACTTTATATTCAAATGAATAGGAGTAAAAAGTACTCTTTTTAGACCAAGATAATCATAACGCTATTTATCATTTATTTAGTTACTTCTACTAAAGAAAAAGACGTCTACTTTAATGTTAATTTTGAGCTTCGAAAATGATATGAAATTCGTTCTATTTTCTAAATTTTAAAATAATATTATATTTTATCGGTAAAAATAGGCTCTTTATCGGGTTTTTTGTATTTTTCACTGTCAGTATATTCTTCGAAACTTGAAAGATATATTTTCATGATTAAAAGTTTTAGATAGATAATATTGATCAGTTTTAAGATGCTTGGTAAATCCTAATTTTGAGGAAGTAAAAAAATCACAACATCTTTTTACAGGATAATTTGTATTGATTTTATTTGAATTAGTCTAAAGTTTTTAAAGTCTTATGTAAATAATTAATGTGCGATGAATCAATTATTTAATTACTTAAAAAAACAAATAAAGCAAGTACAGTGTATTTGTAAATTATATAAACAGTAAATGGATCATACCCAAATTCAACAACAACTAGATACACAACAAAATAAAGAAACTTTATATGTTATCGGTATTGGAAGTTCAGCTGGTGGCTTAAAAGCATTGGAAGAATTTTTTGATAATTGTCCTTCAAATACAGGCTTTGCTTTCGTAATTATACAGCATTTGTCTCCAAATTATAAGAGTTTAATGCCCGAACTTTTATCACGGCATACAGAAATGAGCGTAAAGGAAGCTAGAGAAGGTGATATTGTATTGCCAAATCATGTGTACTTAATTCCAGGAGAAAAAAATCTTCAAATTAAAGATGGCAAACTAGAATTGACAAAACGTCCGCCAAGCAATCAAATTAATTTTTCGATTAATATATTTTTCAATTCGCTTGCAATGGAGCAAAAAGAAAAAGCCTTAGCAATCATTTTATCAGGTACAGGATCTGACGGAACAAAAGGAGCAAAATCTATCAAAGAAATTGGCGGAACTATCTTTGTGCAAAGTCCAGAATCTTCTTCGTTTGATGGCATGCCCAAAAGCGTAATTTCAGAAGGATTGGCAGATTTTATCTTAGAACCTGAAGAAATGGGACGTGAAATTATTGACTTTTTAGCACATCCAAGTTATGCAATGCCAATACCAATTGATGGTTTTCGAAGTAATGAAGAATCGCTTGATAGAATTTTAAAAATTATAAAAAATCATATTGGGTATGATTTTTTCTCTTACAAAAAGCCAACATTGTTTAGAAGAACAGCCAAACGAATTAGCATTACTAAATGCCAAAGTGTCAACGATTATGTTGATTATTTACAAGATAATGTAGATGAAAAACTCATTTTAGCACAAGAATATTTAATTGGTGTTACAAAGTTTTTTAGAGATTATAAAGCATTTGATGTTTTAAAAAAAGAAGTAATTCCTGCAATTGTAAAAAATAATCCCAAAGGGAAAAACATTAAAATATGGACTGTAGCTTGTTCAACGGGAGAAGAAGCGTATTCCATTGCTATTTTATTACAACAATATTTAACAGAAAATGATATTGATGTAACGTATAAAATTTTTGCCACAGATGTCGATGAAAGAGCTATAACCGTTGCAACTAAAGGAATTTATGGTGGCAGTATAGAATCGGAAGTATCGCCTGAAATACTAAATACGTATTTTATAAAGAGAGATCATAAATTTCAGATTCATCCGAATATTCGTAAAAATATCATCTTTTCAAAACATGATATTTTACAAAATCCTCCATTTAATAAAATGGATTTGGTTTCGTGTAGAAATATGTTGATTTATATAGATAATAAAGCACAGGCGAAAATTTTGGCGAGTTTGCACTACTCCTTAAATATGGATGGATATTTATTTTTAGGATCATTTGAAACCTTGGGTGCAATTGAGCGTAATTTTAAAGAAATAAACGGACGTTGGAAAATTTATAAAAATATACGTCCAGAGCGTGTTTTTAATATGAATAGAGATAATGTGTGGCAAATTGATAGAGAAAAAAAATCTCAAATTGGTTTTACACGACAAGGAAAATCAATAGAAGATAAATTCTCAAAATCTATTAATAAAATATTATTAGATGAATTTTTAGCAGTCAGTATTTGTATTGATGAAGACTTTGAAATCGTATACGCGTCAGGGAAATTAAAAAAGTACATACAATACCCAGAAGATGGATATTCAAATAATTTACTTAAAATGTTACCTGATGAACTAAATATTCCAATTGGTTCAGCAATTCGAAAGCTCAATTTTGATGCTGATTTGAATATTGAAAAAAATATTAAACTTATAGCAAATAAAAAACTAAAACATTTGCGAGTGTTGATAAGTACATTTAATGTGTATTCCGTTCACAGTCGTTTGTTTTCAGTCACAATTATTGAAGAATCTGCACGTAAAATATCCGATGATGAAAAAGGACTAATTGTACCAGCTACAATTAATAATAAAGAACAATTATTAGAACTTAAAGATGCATTAAACGAAACTCGCGAAAATTTACAATCTACTATTGAAGAGCTGGAAACTTCCAATGAGGAAATGCAAGCAACCAATGAAGAATTGTTGGCTTCTAATGAAGAATTGCAAAGTACAAACGAAGAATTACAATCGTTAAATGAGGAACTACATACTGTGAATGCTGAATTACAAGAAAAAAATATACAATTAATTCAGTTGAATTCTGACATAGAAAACTTGATGGAAAATATTAATGTTGGAACTATTTTTCTTGATAGAGCGTTTCAAATTAGAAAATATACACCATCAATCAATCAGCACTTTCAATTGCGGATGGAAGATATTGGGCGTTCCATAGCTCATTTTTCTGGAACTATGGGCGGTGAAGATTTAATTACGCACTCCAAACAAGTTATACAAACATTACTTCCATTTCGAAAAGAAGTGTGTAGCTCAGGCGGAAAGTGGTTTGTAATGCAAATATATCCGTATAGAAGTCAAGAAGATTTTATTCAAGGAGTTGTGATCAATTTTCTAGATATTGACGAACTGAAGTCTGCGAATTTAGAATTGGATAAGTTGAATAAATTCATGCAGCATTTGACGTCTACAAATCCTGCTATTATATACATTTATGATCTTATAAGTCATAAAAATTTATATGCAAGTTCTAGTATTTGGGAAAATGCAGGTTATACGGCAGCAGAAATTCAAGAATTGGGCGCAGACTTATTAGAAACTATCGTACATCCTGATGATATAGCAGCAATTTCTTCTCATCATGAGCAACTCAAAAAAATTGACGACACTGAAGAATTATTATTTGAGTATCGATTGATCCATAAAGAATCTAGAGAAATTATTTGGGTTTTATCTACTGACAAAGTCAATCAGCGAAACGAAAAAGGAGAAGTCATTACAATTTTAGGTGTCGCCATGATTATTACAAAAAGTAAAAAAATGGAACGCGAATTAAAAGAAAGCGAAGAGCGTTTTCGTCTGGCAATGACAGCTTCACGTTCTGGACTTTGGGAATGGAGTAATATAAAAAATGATAGTGCTTGGTGGTCAATTGAATTCCAAGAACTTCTAGGATTTTCATTAGAGGAAGAAGAACATCACTTCAGCAATCTTTTACAACTTATTCATATAGATCATGTTGAGATATTTCAAAACGCATTAAAATCGCATACAGAAGAAGAAAAGCCGTTTGAGGAAGAGATTCAAATAAAAACCAAAGATAAAGGATTTCGTTGGTTTCGAATTAATGGGAAAATGCAAGTCAATAATACTGAAAAAGTAAAAAAAATAGTAGGAACACTTTTAGATGTAACTGAACAGCGAGAATCGCTACAAAAAATGAAAGAGTTAAATATTGAGTTGGAACGCTTTGCATATTTGGCTTCGCATGATTTAAAAGAACCTTTAAAAACAGTCACAAGTTTTACGAATTTATTCAAAGAAGAATACAAAGGACACTTTGATGAAAATGCGCTTAAATATTTAGATTTTATAGAAAAAGCATCTTCCCGAATGATAAAGTTGACAAACGATTTGCTAGTATACTCACAACTAGACGACAAATCACTCAATTTTGAACATGTAAATTTGAATACTATAATTTTAAAAATAAAAGAAGATTTGCAAAGTATTATTTCAGAAACTAATGCTGAAATTAGTATAGGTACATTGCCAAATATTCTGTGTGATGCTTCTCAAATAAAACAATTATTTCAAAACCTCATTTCTAACAGTTTAAAATACAGAAGTGATAAAACACCAAAAATACAGATTAGTTATATAGAGAAAACTCCATACTACGAATTTTGCATACGTGATAATGGTATTGGAATTAAAGAAAAATACCATAAACAAATTTTTGAAGTTTTCAAACGATTGCATAGTCATAATGAATATGAAGGTACAGGAATTGGATTGGCAAATTGCAAACGAATTATAGAGAATCATAATGGGAAAATTTGGGTAAAATCGTCAGAAAACAATGGTTCTGAGTTCTTTTTTAGAATTCCTAAAAAAAAGTAAGATGAAAAAAATTGAATGCATATTGTTGGTAGATGATAGTACTTCTACCAATTTTTATCATAAAAAGCTAATCGAAATTTCTGGAGAAGCTACACATGTTTTTGAAGCCGAAAATGGTTTGGAAGCGTTAGATTATATGAATAAAAAAGGAAAATTTACGTCTTCGCATCCACGACCAAATATTATTTTTTTAGACATTAATATGCCAAAAATGGATGGTTTTGAATTTTTAGAGAATTATGCCAAACTTGACGATGCAAAAAAAGCGGATATCATAATTGTGTTTCTAACAACATCCAATTGGACAAAAGATAAAATAAAAGCTATTGAAAGTAAATTGGTATATGACTTTATAGAAAAACCACTAACAAAAGAAACATTGCAACACATTTGTGCATATTACCGAGAAACCTATCTATAAATCATCGTTGCAATTTGTGTATAGTGCGTAATATTCTTTCTTTGATTTCTTAGCTTTATAATACCCAAGAACAACCAATGACATTGGAAAGAAAATAATAATCGCAATTGTATCTCTAGTAACATGTGTAACCATAAAAACATGTTGAAAATTACCGAGTATGCTATATTAAATGAAAGTGAATTTTGAGAATAAAATGTAACTATAGCTCTTAAGTTTAGGCTTACTATTATTGAATACTCGATTTATAAATTGCAAAATCATTTTCGAAGGCGTAATTTGTAGTACCAAAATTTTTAAATTATTTAATCATGAAAAAACAAATCTTAAACATCGGAAAAGTTTTAAGTAAAACGGAACAAAAAGCAATTAACGGAGGCGCACTTGGTGGTATTGGAATTAATCCATGTCCGATAGTGCTACTAGCTACACCACCAGAAGGTTGTCATTATGTACCTATTGTAGGAACATGCAATTATGAACTAGTGTGTCTATACTACACGCCATAATCTTAATTCTAAATTAATTAAAACAAGCTGTCTAAAAAGTTTTAAATGAAGTCATTCTAAACCAAATTTAGTTTGACATTTTTTCACTTTTTAGGCAGTTTTTATAAATACGTTTCCATGGTTTTAAAATCGTTAGCTATGATGATTGTATCTATGTGAAGTTGTAACATAGCTTGTCAAACTTAAATTGATAGTTTCATTATTTTAGCAAGGTGATCAATATTCAAATCGAGTTAACGTACCATTTTTCAATTCAATTCGGATGCCGTCTTCAGCTATTTTTTGAAAAATAACAAGCATTCCGTTTGTATCACTTTTAAAATGCTCTTCTAATTCCTTCCTAAAATCAAGCGTTGAAAATTACTGAGTATGCTATACTAAATGAAAGTGAATTTTGAGAATAAAAAGTAACTATAGTTTTCAAGTTTAGGCTTACTATTATTGAATACTCGATTTATAAATTGCAAAATCATTTTCGAAGGCGTAATTTGTAGTACCAAAATATTTTAGTAATTACTAATTTTAAATTATTTAATCATGAAAAAACAAATTTTAAGTATTGGAAAAGCTTTAAGTAAAACGGAACAAAAAGCAATTAATGCAGGATCATTAGGACCAATTTCAATTGATCTTCCGTGTGAAGAACCAGTATTAGCACCACCACCAGTAGGATGTTTCTATAGACGCATTGCACCATGTACTTATAGATTAATATGCTTGGAGGTTACTCCATTCTAAATTTAATAAAAAGAAGCTGTCTAAATAGCTATCATTGTAGATTACTTCGTTTTTCTATAATGAGTATGTTAGGAGTTTTAGACAGCTTCTTTACGTTTTCTCATGTAGGAATAGTTGCAGACTTATTCTTTACGCAACCAACCTATAATTTTTTTATCTGAAATTTCCCAACGATTATTTTTGTGAGTCAAATTATAAGAAACACGCGTGTTGCTAAATGAACCCGCATTTTGTTGAATAATAGTAATTGAATGATTGGAAACTTCCGTAACAATAGCAACATGACCAAACGAATTATACCAAGAACTTTTAAAAACTAAAATATCATTTGTTTTTGGTTTAGAAATACTTCCGTTGGTGTATTGAATCAAATTGCGTTGTATATTGCGTTTTCCATCTTTTACAGTTGGATTGAAAAAATCTATGCGATTTAAAAATAAAAAATCACAAGATTCATGATAAATGTGTCAGAAGCAATCTGTATCTAAACGAATACTTTCGTATTTTTACAAAAAACTAAAAACCTCATGAGAATATTCATGCTATTAATGGTTGTATGTATGGTAAGTTGTACCTCAAAACCGAAAGAAAAAGCAACAGAAACTGCTTCTGCAGAAGAAACTACGCAAAAAACATCATCTGAAAAAACTATGGAAAAAGGATCAATTCATCAATTCACAGTAAAAGATATTACTGGAAACGATTTTAAATTAGCCGATTTAAAAGGGAAAAAAGTAATGTTTGTAAACACAGCTTCTGAATGTGGATTAACGCCACAATACGAGCAATTACAAGAAGTTTATAATACTTTTAAAGATGAAAATTTTACGATTGTTGGTTTCCCAGCAAACAATTTTGGCGCACAAGAACCTGGAAGCGATCAGCAAATAGCGAAATTCTGTAAAGCAAATTACGGTGTAACGTTTCCGATGATGAGCAAAATTTCTGTAAAAGGAGATGACATGCACGAAGTATATCAATTCTTGACACAAAAATCGCAAAATGGATTGGAAGATTCAGATGTAGCATGGAACTTTCAAAAATATTTAGTAAACGCAAATGGTGAACTTGAAAAAGTAATTTCTCCAAAGACATTGCCAAACGATGAAAGTGTTTTAGCTTGGATTGAAGGGAAATAACATACTATTTTCTAAATCATTCATAATTCAGAAAAAGAACTCAAAAAACGTTAATTCGAGTGTTTTTTATCAAATTGACATTAGTCAGAAAGATAAAAAATATATCGAGAATCGTTTTTTGTAGACTGACTCAAGTTAGTACCAATATCATAATATCGCTTTTTTTAGATTTGTACAATCGAAAAAAAAAGCGATATTTGTATTCTTATGGAACTGTAAGTAGTATATATTCGGAACTCGTCGGCGCTTGCTGACCCTTTAAAGTGACTCAATTTTCTTGAAGTCGCTACATTTCAATATATAATTTTATACAATGTCACAAGACCATAAAATCTCAATCAAACAACTATATTCATATTTCAAAGAAGCTTTAAAAGGCACACAAAATAATTTTACGACAGGAAGCATTCGAAGAGCAATATTTATGCTTTCCATTCCCATGATTCTGGAAATGTTGATGGAATCTATATTTGCCATTGTAGATATAGCATTCGTTTCTCAGATAAGCACAAATGCTATAGCCACTATCGGACTTACAGAATCTGTCGTTACATTAGTATATGCCGTCGCAATTGGCGTTAGTATGGCGGCAACAGCTATGGTAGCGCGAAGAATTGGAGAAAATGATCCAGAAGGCGCTTCAAAAGTAGCCGTTCAATCACTGTTTTTGGGAGTTTTAATAGCAAGTATTGTCAGCATAATAGGAATTATCTATCCAAAAGAAATCTTAGGACTCATGGGCGGCGAACCAGAACTTATAGAAGAAGGATATGGGTATACGCAAATTTTACTTGGTGGAAATATGACCATTATGTTGCTATTTCTGATCAATGCAATCTTTAGAGGCGCCGGAAATGCATCTATAGCAATGAAAGCGTTGATATTATCCAACGGACTGAACATCTTATTAGATCCAATATTTATTTTCGGATTTGGACCAATTCCAGCTTTTGGAGTCGAAGGCGCCGCAATTGCTACAACTATCGGTCGTGGAAGTGCTGTCCTATTTCAATTAGGAATTCTTTTTTATGGTGCGAGCGTGATTAAAATCAAGTTTAAAAACTTGGTAATTCAATCAAAAATCATGTTAAGTCTTCTAAAAATTTCCCTTGGCGGGATTGGACAATTCATCATTGGAACGTCTAGTTGGATATTTCTAATGCGTATTATGTCTGAATTTGGAAGTGATGTTTTAGCAGGATATACAATTGCCATTAGGGTTGTCATGTTTACACTTTTGCCATGTTGGGGAATGAGTAATGCCGCCGCAACATTAGTTGGACAAAACTTAGGCGCAAAACAACCTGAAAGAGCGGAAGCGTCTGTTTGGAAAACTGGAAAATACAATGCTTGGTTTATGGGAATTGTTTCTATAATCTATCTAGTATTTGCCAAAGAAATCATTCAATTATTCACTTCAGAAACGGTTGTTGTAGTCAATGGCGCATTATGCTTACAAATTGTCGCCGCAGGTTATATTTTCTATGGATATGCCATGGTAATAATTCAATCATTTAATGGCGCAGGAGATACCAAAACACCAACATACATCAACTTTTTATGTTTTTGGTTGTTTCAATTACCGTTTGCATATTTGATGGCAATTCACTTTGAATTTGGTCCAAAAGGAGTGTTTTGGGCAATAACTGCCGCAGAAATTTTAATTGCAATTGTTGGAATGTTAATCTTTAAAAGAGGAAAATGGAAAGCTGTTAAAGTCTAGGTTTATACACCGTAGTTTTGTAATTTAGGAGCAACAAAATTAAGTTCATGAACAAGAAAAATTTAGGAGTCAATACCGTCTGCACACATACAGGAGAAGTAAAAGATGAACAGTTTAAAGGAGCTGTATCTCCTTTGTATATGAGTAGTTCATACGCGTTTGATGATGTAGATGTAAAGCGTTATCCGCGCTATTTTAATACGCCAAACCAAGAAGCACTAAGTAAAAAAGTAGCTGCGTTAGAACATACAGAAGCCGCTATGATTTTTGGAAGCGGAATGGCGGCTATAAGTACGAGTTTATTAGCTTTTTTACACAAAGGTGATCATATTGTATTGCAAAATGCCTTGTATGGCGGAACGATGAATTTGGTATTAGAAGAATTTGACAAATATGGAATTGAATATACGTTTACAGAAAGCTTGGCGATCAAAGATTTTAGAAAGGCAATTAAGAAAAACACAAAAGTGATTTACATTGAAACGCCTTCCAATCCTTTATTGAAGATTACAGATATTAGAAAAATTGCCAAACTTGCCAAAAAGCACAATTTGGTTTCCATGATTGACAATACGTTTGCAAGTCCCGTAAATCAGTTGCCAGCCACGATGGGAATTGATATCATAATTCACAGTGCAACCAAGTATTTTGGTGGACATAGTGATATTTTGGCTGGAGCTGTAGCCGCTTCCGCAGCACACATGGATCGTATATTTCAATTGGGAAAAAATCTAGGTGGAAGTTTAAGCGATTTTACCGTGTGGATGTTGGAAAGAAGTATGAAAACGTTAGGAATTCGTGTAAAGGAACAAAACAGAAATGCTTTAAAGTTGGCTAGTTATTTAGAAAAAAATCCAGCGATAGCGAAGGTGTATTATCCTGGATTACGATCGCACAACGATTATGAATTGGCAAAATCACAAATGACAGGTTTTGGCGGAATGATGTCGTTTGAATTAACATCTAATTATGATGTTTCAACATTTTTCAAATCGTTAAAATTAATCAAACCATCTATGAGTTTAGCTGGCGTAGAAAGTACGATGTTAAGTCCGACAAAAACGTCACATGCACTATTAACGCCTGAAGAACGAAAAAAACAAGGAATTGCGGACGGATTGATACGTTTCTCGGTAGGAATTGAAACGCGAAAAGACATTATTGCAGACATTAAACAAGCGATTAAAAAATCGAAGAAGAAGTAAATTTATATTCATTACGAAATACCTCAATCATTTTTGGTTGAGGTTTTTTCATTTCTGAGATAATTCTTGCTTGACAATACTTAGCATTAAATATCAAAAAATGCAAGTATCTTTACAGAATAAAATTGTATGCTGTTTCCATGAGTATTTTTCAAAAAATATTTAAAAATATCCCCGTAGAACTCACACGAGATAAACTTCGTGATGCATTTCGTTTGGCGTTACAGTCTTCCATAGCTGCGGCACTTGCTTTTACTGTTATGGAATCGTTTGGATTGCCAGAAGTGTTCTTAGCAGTGCTTTCGGCAGTACTTATTGTTGAACCAAGTATTGGTGATACTTTTAGTAATGCAAAAGGAAGAGTTTTAGCAACAATTGCAGGAAGTATCATTGGTTTTATATTTATAAGCCTTATTCCGTGGGGATTTGGTACTGCTATTTCATTGTTAATAGGAATCTTTATTATGACTGGAGTAGCGAGTATTCATCCAAGTTGGCGCTATGGAGTTGTGGCGGTTGTGGCAATTTCATTAGCATCAGAAGGAGAAGCTATAGGTATGTCTTTAGATCGATTATTTGCTATTGCTATCGGAATTGTAGTTGGTTTAGTATGTACTGCTATTATATGGCCTGAAAAAGCGAGTAAACGTGCAAATAAACATTTACGGAAAGCTTTGAATGCTGCTTCAAAACGATTTGAAGTTGCGTATCGGAATACAAAATCTGATGATAAAGATGATGCAAAGAATATAGCAGATGATTTTCATACTAGTTTGGGAAAAGCAAAAGGAGCAGCGAAGGTTATTCGTTTGAGCGATACACAAAGAGTTTTTGATCAAATTGATGCAACAGAAAAATTATATAATTCTATTTTGATTATTCATCGCGTTGCCGAAAGTGCAGATACTACAATTTTAGATGATAATGCAGGAATTAAAAATGATACAGAAAAACTAAAAAAACATGCTTCTGAATTGATCAAACAAATGGTGAATAGAAAAACTATTGCACAGGAAGACATGGATGATTTTTCAGATTTGGTTGAAAAAATTAAAGGAGAAGTAAATGTGGATAGTGATAATGTTGAACAGAATATGTTTCGACATGCGTTTGTATTTGGAATTACAGAAATAAAGGAAAGTTTACAATTGTTGTATGATCAATTGGAAGATACAACAGAAGGAGACTAAACTTGATGAAATACACGTATTTTTCAGTTCATCAGACAAAATACCGTAGTTTTGTATTAAAGGAAAAGAATATATGAAATTAGACATATTAGCAATTGGAGCGCATCCTGATGATGTAGAATTGGGTTGTGGTGCAACTGTTGCAAAAGAAATTTTCAACGGAAAAAAAGTAGGTATTCTCGATCTGACTCGCGGAGAACTTGGAACACGCGGTTCTGCAGATTTACGAGATATTGAAGCCGCGAATGCCGCTAAAATACTAGGTGTAGCAGTAAGAGAGAATTTGGCTTTCGCAGATGGATTTTTCAAAAATGATAAGGAACACCAATTGGAAATCATTAAAATGATTCGCAAATACCAACCAGAAATCGTGTTGTGCAATGCAATTGATGATCGTCATATAGATCACGGAAAAGGAAGTCAATTGGTAAGTGACGCATGTTTTTTAAGTGGATTATTAAAAATTGAAACTCAACTTGAAGGAGAAATTCAAGAAAAATGGCGACCGAAACATGTATATCATTACATTCAATGGAAAAATATAGAACCAGATTTCGTAGTTGATGTTTCAGGGTTTATAGGTAAAAAGCATGATGCTGTGATGGCATACAGTTCACAATTCTATGATCCGAAAAGTAACGAAGCAGAAACGCCTATAACGAGCAAAAATTTTATAGATAGTATAAACTATCGCGCAAGAGATTTAGGTCGTTTAATTGGCGTTAATTACGCTGAAGGCTTCACTGTAGAACGGTATGTTGCGGTAAACTCTTTAGATGATTTAATTTAATACGCTGAGATATGGAACAAGAACACATTTATGACCCGTTACGATTTCAGTATGCGTCTAATCCACGTAGATTTTCATTGCGATTTAAGGTTGTAGCAATAGTTTTGACTTTGATTTTTCTTTCCATTCCTTTGTATGAGATAAATGAGCATACATTTCAATTCAATGCAACCATTTTTAACTATACAGGCACTTGTTTTGGAAATGTACCATATTGGCAACTTTTTTAAAATCAAGTAGATAAAAAATAATGTGAAATAAATTAAATAAATGCTTTGTATGAGAATTAAAATATCATATATTTGCATCCGCAAAACAAATGGTGATTGTAGCTCAGCTGGTTAGAGCATCGGTTTGTGGTACCGAGGGTCGCCGGTTCGAACCCGGTCTTTCACCCTTTTATAAACTCCTCATTATGAGGAGTTTTTTTTGTTTTTGGAGAATTCGCAGAAAAGGAAAAAATGGCTTTTTTTCCTAGGAACACCGTTTCAATGCATTTTTAGCAAAAAATACCTAAATTTTTAACTGCTTTGATCACTACTTTCTTATCTATATAATGCTTTTGAGGTACTTGTTAGTACAGTTCGTAATTCGAAATGTAATTCATAAAACTAATACCCATAAAAAACGCTTCAATCATAACAAGTTTAATTTTGAATTGAACTTAAGAATAATAATAGACCAATCTTGAATAATACAAATGGAATAAATTTCTATGATATAGAGATACTAACGCATAAACTGTTTAAATTTTCTGAACTTTAATTTTAAAGGATTATTTATTTTAGCTAACATAAAGGATTAGAAAAACTAAACGCTCATACAAAAAACACAACGTTTATACATTATTTTCTTCAATTCAAATATCTTTGAGTAATTTTATAAAAATTGTATACATGAAAAAGTGTTTATATAGCTTTATTGCTCTCTTAACAATTATAAGTTGTAAAAGTATATCGGTAAATCAACAACCGCAACTAGTAACAGAAACCCCTGTAGAACTAGGCGCTATAGGAATAGTACATGACAATATGTTGCATAAGAGTTTTGAAAGTGTTGCGATACCATCTTTTAAAAAAGAATTGAAATTGTATGTGCAACCTGTTTCGTTTTCGAAGCAGACATTTAAAGCGTTTCAAAAAGCAAATACGCTGCATAAAAAAGTAAATCTTACATATGAAGACTCTTTACAAAGTAAACCGCAATATGTATACTTGCAATTTCTTGACCGTGTATCGATAACAGATCAATTAAACAATAAAACAAATGTTGGCCTTCGCTCATATCTTGAAACAAAAGAAAGAGCACAATTAGTTACCAGTATTGCAATTGCATTTTCTGAAAAAGAACTGAAAAAAATTAGTGCGGCAGATGAAGTTTTTCTGATTCAATCAGCCACAAAGAAATTTAGTTTAGAACTGAAAAGTTTAGATGGAAAAAAAGAACAACTAGAATTTAATAATGGTGTTGTTTTTGCCTATCAACTTTCGGGGTTTTGTTGGAAAGAAAATGACAGGCACAAACTTATCATTGGCGATATTGTAAGTAATGCGGAAAGTTGTCCAGCCAATACCTATAAAAAAGCTTCCAAAGCTACTCAAAAAGAAAATTATTTTAAATTATAAATGTACCAATGAAAAAATACATATATCTATTTTTATTAGTCATAACTATTTCAAGTTGTTCAGATATTATAGAAGTGTCAGATATTTCAAGTAATACTGTTGAATTGCTTGCTCCTGCCGATAATGTAACACTGAATACTACATCATTAACATTGTCATGGGAAAGTGTTGAAGATGCAGAAAGTTACCAGATACAAGTTGCGCGTCCAGATTTTGAGAATGCAGTAGAAGTGATATTAAATTCTACAATTACTCAAAATTCAATTTCTGTAGAGTTGGAAGCCACTAATTCATATGAATGGCGCGTTAGAGCAATAAATAGTGGCTATGAAACACCGTATACAACGTATTCATTCACAATAGAATAATGAATAAAAAAGTAAAAACATATATATTATTAGGTATTGTTTTAGGTATTTGGGGAACGATTGGATATCAAGTTTACACAAAATTGAATCCAGATGAAGAACTCATAACTACTTCAAACGGAATGGTTTCTTTTACGCCTAAACAACATATTGTCAAAGACACATTTAGTATTAGCCCTGCGCATCATGACCCTTTTTTAAATAAGCCCTATCAAAAAAGGAGAGGGGCAACTACAGGAAAAAAAACTACTAAAAATAACAAAACTATTGTATTTCCAAAAGTGGTTTATAAAGGAGTTATCTCTAAACAAAAAAGTTCTAATAACATTTATATAATTGAAGTTAATGGAACACAACAACTTTTTAAGGTTGGAAAAGAAATTGATAGTATTCGACTTGTCAAAGGAACTAAAAAATCAGTCTTAATTTCTTATAAAGGAAAACGAAAAGAAGTTACTATTCAGCATTAATATATGAAACTACACAAACTAAAAGCAGGGTCATTGCAATTTGCCATCTTGATTTCGGCAATCATTGCTGTATTGCTAGCTGTATTTGTGATACTTGTAAATTCACATACGTTGTTTGCTAAAAAATCCGATCTACTTATTGAAACCATTCAACAAGCGGATAATACAATTAATTATAGTCTACAAGATTTTTCTACAGCACGCGACACAAGTTTTATAGTTGTTGATGAAGATAAAAATATCACTTCAAAATATCACCGTAGTTATTGGGGAATGTTTGGGAAAGTATATTCACAAAGCAAAGCCAAAACAAAAACATTTGAAAAAATAGCACTCGTTAGCGGCTGGCAAACTGTTACAGATAGAACGAGTTTATATCTAAAAGAAACCAACAGATCACTTATACTGGTTGGTAATACTAAAATTCAAGGAAAAGCATACCTTCCAAAAAGAGGTGTGCGTGCAGGAAATATTTCGGGGAATTCGTATTATGGTAGTCAACTAATTTATGGAAACATTTTAAGAAGTAATGAGACGCTACCAAAGCTTCCTAAAAAACTTGTAGATCAAATAGAGGTGTTACAACACATGTCACTTCCAATTTCAAATGAAGATTATATAGACATTCAGGTAAATAAAAGCTATACAAATTCTTTTACGAAACCTACAAAAACAATCTATGCAAAAGGGTTATTAGCGATCTTTAATGTAAAACTTATAGGAAATATCATTGTCCGTTCAGATACAAAAGTAAAAATAGCGGCTTCTAGTGTATTAAAAGATGTATTGATAATTGCACCAGAAATTGAAATTGAAGACAATACCAATGGTGTTTTTCAGGCAATTGCTAGTATAAATATAACTATTGGAAAAAATTGTATGCTAACTTATCCTTCTGCACTTGTGATACGTGCGGAAGATGATCTTGAAAGCAATTCGAATCAAGAAGTGAAAAAACATATTTTTATCGATGAAAATACAACCATCAGAGGAATGATTTGTTATTTACAAGATAAAACGAATAACAGATTTGAACCACAATTGCTTGTCACAAAAAATACTATTATTGAAGGATTTGTGTATTGTCAGCAACAAATGGAATTAATTGGAAGCGTTTACGGAAGTGTGTACACTAGCGGATTTATCACTAAACAATTTGGTTCGGTATATCAAAATCATATTTATAAAGGAACTATTTCAAGCACAGAACTGATGGATTCGTATGTAGGTTTTCCATTTGAAAATCTTGATTATAAAGTAGCAAAATGGTTGTATTAAAAAAAATAAAAGCATCTACGCTCATGGAAACCTTAGTTGCTACGGTTATCATTGTGCTCATTTTTATGATTTCAAGCTTTTTGCTAAATTCACTTTTTAATAATACTATCAAGCACGATACAAATCAAGTGCAAACGCACTTATC
The DNA here is from genome assembly GCF_965283645.1 of Kordia sp. Classification (GTDB taxonomy): domain Bacteria; phylum Bacteroidota; class Bacteroidia; order Flavobacteriales; family Flavobacteriaceae; genus Kordia. The sequence goes on from NZ_CBDIPG010000001.1 coordinate 5,358,026, forward strand.
AGAACTCATTTATTTGTCAGAGCATGCACAAATAAAAATTCCATATGATGATACATTTAAAGATTGGATTATTTCTGTAGATAGAGAATCTAAAAAAGTTGTTTTTGAAGCTACACACAAAGAGAGTAAAAGAACGATTCGAATTGAACGATATGAATAAAGAAGTTCATAAAATAAAAGCCTTTACACTAAGTGAAATGATTATTGTCGTTTTACTTACTGTTATTGTGGTTGGGCTTGCGTTTTCTGTATTGCAATTGGTTCAAAAACATATGTATTCGATTCAACGTAATTTTGAAAACTCAACCAATGTTACTTTATTGGAACAGTCACTTTGGATTGATACAAATAGATCAAATAGTATTCAATATGATACTTATGAAGAAAAACTACATTTTATTTCTGAAATAGATACGGTTACTTATGCATTAGAAAAGGCATATATTATAAAAGATATTGACACTTTTACAGTATCGCTCTCAGAAAAATTATTCTATTTTGAAGGAAAAGAAACGACAAGTGATAAAATTGATGCTTTTAAATTTATCACAGAAAAAGAGTATCAACATAGAGCTATTTTTATCAGTAAACGAAATGACGCAACACTATACATGAATCCATGAGTTTTGATCTAAAAAACATAGAGCAAAAAAAGACAACAGTTAAATCCGATAAATCGGAATGGTCTGCTATTTTACAAAAAGAAATTGTTCTTTTTGGAAATGGTTTTTCCATTAAACTTAAAGAAGATTTTTATACTGAATTGAGCGTTTTATTGAGCGCTGGTGTATCTTTAAAAGAAGGACTGGAATTACTCTCCAATTCTCAAAAGAAAAAAAATGCAAAGGAGATTCTGGATGTTATTGTTACTGATCTTGTGGAAGGAAAAAGTATGTCCAACGCTATTAAAACTCACAAAGCGTTTAGCGAATACGAATATTATTCCATAAAGATAGGAGAAGAAACTGGAACATTGTCTGCTGTTGTAAAACAATTAGGCGCATTTTTTGCTAGAAAGAATCAACAACGTAGAGACGTAATTAGTGCGCTTACGTATCCAATAATCGTTTTTACAACCGCATTTTTAGTCGTCTTGTTTATGCTTCAATTTGTTGTGCCTATGTTTCAAGATATTTTTAGGCAAAACAAAGTAGAATTACCCTGGATTACAAAATTTATTGTCAGTGTTTCAGAATTTGTGAAATCGTATGGATTACTAGTAATTGGAGCAATTATTCTTCTTTTTGCTTCTCGTTTCTTGTTCAATGAAAAAGAATGGTATCGTCGTTTTAAAGATCAATTTATTTTAAAAATTCCATTTTTTGGAAACTTTATAAAAACAGTATATTTATCACAATTTACACAAGCTATTGCTTTATTATCTGCATCTAAAGTTCCTGTTGTAAATAGTATTCAGCTTGTAAAAAAGATGATTAAATTCTATCCATTGCAAGATGCTTTGCATACAGTAGAAGCTTCAATTCTCAGAGGAGCAACACTTAGTGAAAGTTTAGCTTCTCATGCTATTTTTAGTGATAAAATGATTGCATTGGTAAAGGTCTCTGAACAGACAAATCAAACAGAATTTATTTTTGATCGGTTAAATACCCAATATCATGAACAAGTACAACGACAATCCAAAATGATGTCTACTATTATGGAACCGCTTATTATTGTGTTTGTTGGAATTATGGTTGGAGTTATTTTAATAGCAATGTATTTACCAATGTTCAAGTTGGGAACTGTTTTAGGAGGTTAAAATGAAGAATATAAAAGGATGAACATTGTGCCCGTCCTCTTATATTTAAATTCCTGTGTTACATTTTTTACATTAAAAATAAATCAGAATTGAATATTTTTAAGCTGTACATGTATCAATACTTCTACATGAATCATCACTTAGACAATCATAACATGTATCATTAAATTGTGTTTGACAGAGGAGTGTAATTATACTAGTTGTACAGAAAAATGTAAAAGTCCCAATTTTCCCTCCATTTATTTCTGGTTGAAAGTTTGAAATTGACTTCTTCTTTAGTGCTAAAATTTTAAGATTCTTTTTTTTCATACTAATAGTTTTAAAAATTAATGTTTAATGAGTTTATTAAATTGACTTCTAAATATTAATGAGTTGACAAAAAAAACTTCAAAAAAAATACTAAATCTCTCAACACTCAGATTATTGAATATTCTCTTTGTTTCGTTGAATTCTAATATTTAAAATTTATTTTTCATAATTAATGAGATTAAAGCATTAATGCTAAAATGAAGATTTAAAACACACTCGAAACCTCTTTTGTTATTACAACAAAGCAACATCTAAAAACATGAATTTACAACTCAAAAAAAGTAACATTCATGAATCCGTAGAATAGATTCATGAATCTATACTTTCTTTTTGAAAAAGGAATTACATCAAAAGAAATAGCTTTCTATTACTGAGATAAAATAGTTTTGAGTTGTAAAAAAAATGAAATTGGGATCTAAAAAATCTATAATTTATTTTGAAGAAACTAAAGATTTAGAAAGGAGATTTTTTATAGGAAAGTGTTTTGAGTAGATAAATAAAAAGAATAATCACATTACTATGGCGCTAGTTCATCAATCAGAGAAGAGCATTTGTGATGATGCTAACTACCCAAAACTTTGCAATAGAATTGTAGCTTGCAAGTATGAAGTTCCCGTTCGGTAGTTTTTCTTTTTTTCATACGAAACACTTACAATTTCACCATATTTCGTTTTTTGTTCTAATGTGTAAATGAGTTGTAATATGGAATTGAAATGTCCTTCTACAGTAAAAGAGTAGGAATTTATTTTTAGAGATTTATTTACATACGTATGAGGTTCTGAAAAATCAACCACTTTTAAATTGTGCTTATTTGAAAATGTTGTGACAGTATTTAGGATGTTATTTTGCAATGAGGTTCCGCCAATTTTATATACCTGTAATAAAGAGTCGTAATACTGTTCTTTCTTTTTTAATAGTGCAATTTGTTTTGGTGTATTTTTAAATAGTTCTTCTTGCTTGGAGAGCTTATTATATTCATCTTTCAACTCAACAGTATTCGCAATAGCAAATTTATAACAGATAAATAATACAACTATGAATCCGCCAATGAGCAATCTGTTTTTTAGGATATTATTCATGTGATAACTGTATTTTTAAACCAAAATTTGTACTGTTTTTTGCTGTTGAACCATAATTTATTGGTGTCACATGTAGAATCCAATCAAAACTTTCTAGTGTATGAATCCAATTTAAAAATAAATCACTATCAGTTGAAATTCCAGAAATTACAATGGTATGTTTCTGTAATTCAACTGGTTTTTCTTTTTTTATTCGTTTGACAATAGGTTGATAATTCAATTCTGATAATTGTATCGTATTTGGCAGTGATAACGCTATTTTATCAATATAATATGAACTTCTCGATGTTGCATTTTTCAAAATATCATCAACCATTTTTTGCTTTTCGTCCGTGGATACTTTTAGCTTTAATAATTTATCTTTTTTAATCACATTTACTTGTGATGTCTCTTTCAACATTTCTACTTCAGTATAGTAAGAACTAAAGACAAAAAAATTCACTAATAAAATCATGAGTACAAAACCTAATCCAGATAAAAGAAACTGACTAAAAAAACGTTGTTGTTTGAAGTTTTGCAACAAACTCAATTCTTTTTCTTCAAAGTTAGAAACAGCTTCTTTTGTTTGTGTAATGAATGACAAAGCTCCTGAGAAAGCTAGTAATTGTGTGTTTTGAATACGCAAACCATTGATTTCATACGATTGTTTTGGCGTTTCTTCAAAAAGTTGAATTTCTGTAATTACATCATTTTCCTTTGTTATTAAGGCATTAGAAGTATAATATGTTGCATTATCTATAAGGCTATTTACAAGGGAGACATTCGTATTGCCAAGCGAAAAACCAATAATGCTAATATGGTGTTTTTTATATTCATCAATGAACTTATCAACAATTGATTTTCTACAAATAGAAATTGTATGATAGTTTTGATTTGAATTTATTTCATAATAAAATTCATTTAATGAAACACTTGGAAACGCATTGAATAGTAAACGATTACTTTCTTTTTCATTACTCTTAATGTGTTTACTTAAAACTTCATTGTTATTGACAATTAAGAACGCATGTTGCTTTTTAGGTAGTTTTCCTGCAATTTCTTCAACTGTCTCACCTTTGAAAGAATCACTAATTTCAAGCGTGTTCTTTTTCTTTTGCAACAAAACTGTTTCAATACAAGACTTGTTAGTATGTTCGATGCCGCAATAGGTATTGCCAAATAACAGATATGTTTTTAGTTTAGCAACCATTAGTAAATTACTGTTGGTTTTATAAGTACTGTTAATTTTGATTTAGAATCCTTTCGTGTACGCTTGCTAAAAAGCCATTTAATTATAGGTATTCTTGATAAAAACGGAACGCCATCTCCTTCGTCTCTTTTTTCTTTTGCTTCAATTCCTCCTAATACGGCAATGTCTTGATCGTGCATTCTAATGATTGATCTAAATTCTCTTGAACTAATATCTGGCGGCGCATCATCACTAATTCTAGTTCCAAAAGAGGATTGAATTACAAAGATATCTAGTGTTACTTGTCCATCTCCTGAAACTGTTGGTTTTATAGAGATTCCGAGTTCTGCGTCAATAGGATAGTAATTTGTGATTTCTGAGGTTTGCGGATTGTCTGTTCCGTAAATATTACGTTGCGTAACGGCATAATATGAAGTTGTTCCATTTGATAAAGTAGCTCGATGACCATTTAAAGTTGATATTTTTGGCGTAGAACGAATTTTAATATCACCATCTTTTTCCATAGCCGAAATGTTTGCAAAGAAATTAGGTACAACTTTACCCAAATTAAACGAACCGAAGCCATCAAAACCACCAATAACACGATTGATTGTATTTGCTCCCAAATTCAAATTTGTAGTAGGGAAAATACTTCCGCTAGTTTGTTTAGGTTCTTCTCCAATTCCCCAACTAATTCCTGTGTCTACAACGGATAATTTACTCACATCAATAAGCATTACCTCAATTAAGATAACAGGAACAGGTTTGTCTATTTTTTCAATGAAATTTCGAAAACGTACCACACTTGAACTTGGTCCACTTACATAGAAACTATTGAGTTCATAATCAGCTTCAATTTGTAAGTCACTAATCAAATCTGCAGGTAAGATATTAATAAGTGCTTCTGCTTTACTATTGTTGGTATTTCCAAGACCATTTCCTTGTGTAGATTGTCCAGTTGTACTTAATGTTGTTCGACCAGAACTTCCGCCATTTGAGAATGAATCAAATTGGTTTCCACCTCCAAAACCTGAGTTTTGACCAACATTACTGCTACGTGCTCTTGTGGAATTACTTCCGTTAGAATCTGTTAATAATTCTATGGAACGATGCATTAGTGGAATAATAGATATTTCACGTAAACTCAGTTGATTTGCTGTTCCAAATATGTATACATTTCGATCTTTTTTAAAGGTGAAAAATGAAGTATTTGTAGCTACATTTTGAGTGTTCGTATTTGATCGTCCATTTCCATTTCCTGAACGTGTATTTCCTGAGTTTGTTGTTGTTGTGATTTGCGTTTGACTACTTTCAAACATGGTTGTAAGCAAATCGTCAAAATAGATACGTTTAGATTTTACACTTGCAACACCTGCATTGGTAAGTGGTGTTGCCGTAAATATATCAACATTCAGCGCATTTGCAATATCATGTACTACTGCATCAACAGGTGTATTAACAAAATCTACTTCTACAATTTTACGTTTGGCATCTAATATCTTAAAGTTAAAGTTTGCTTTTCTTCTTCTTGGTGAACGTTGTACTTGTGTATTTGTCTGTCCATTGGTAGCAACGGGTTGTGTATCATCTTCAAACATGTAAAAACCGTTGCTTGTCTTTTCCATAAAAAGTGTATTGGCAAAAGCGAGTTTTTCCATCGCATCATCAAACGAAGCATCTTTGATATAAAAGGTTAACATTCTATTTTCTAAGCCTGGAGAAAACACTAAATTTTTACCTGTCTTATCCATTATTTTCTTAAAAACAGTATATAGCGAATCATTTTTAATGTCTAAACTTATACGTTCTGTTTTAAGATCAAATTGAATAGGAATTTCTTTTGCTTGAACTTTTTCTAATGGTTTTATATATTTTTTGATAGATAGAATATTTCCTGTAAATTCAATAGTAAGTTCATGTTCTTTACAAAGAAAAACCAACAAATCTGCTACCGTTACATTTGGAAAGTTTGTAGCGATAGATATTTTATTTAGTTCTGATGAGATATTAAAATTAAGTTTGTGTACATCTGCAACAGCTAATAAGAAACTACTGAGTGAAACATTAGTGACACTTATATCCGTTTTTACATTTTCAGTAAGTCCAACATTATCAATAGCTAATGCTTCTATTTGGTTTTTAATCGCTTCAATACGCGCTGGTTCTTGTCCAAATGCTGTGAATTGGACGACGCATACAAGTATGATAAGAATGATTTTCTTCATTATATTTTAATTTGAAAGTAATGCATATACTTCATCAATTGAGGTCGTTCCATCTTTGATAAGTACAATTGCATTGTCTTTTAGTGTATGTATATTTTTTTCTATCAGATAGTCTGAAATTTCTGTTTCGTTTTGTTTGATCTGATTTATCAATCCTGTATCAATAGGAATGATTTCATAAATGGCTTTTCGCCCTAAATATCCTGTTTGATAACAAGCATTACAACCAACAGCGACATGATGCGTTACAACATCTTTTGGCATGGAAAACCCTTTAGGTAAAGTTGCTTTGTGGATAGAAGCTTCTTTTTTACAAGCGTTACAAAGTTTTCTGACCAAGCGTTGTGCAACACTCATATTGAGTGTACTGGCAATCAAAAACGGAGGAATATCCATATCGATCAATCGTGAGATCGTTGCCCAAGCAGAGTTGGTATGTATAGTAGATAATACCAAGTGTCCTGTTAATGCAGCACGAATTGCCATATTTGCGGTTTTTGAATCTCTAATTTCTCCAACCATAATCACATCAGGATCTTGACGTAAAAATGTGCGAAGTGTACTTGAAAAATCGAGTCCGATGTTTTCTTTGAGTTGTACTTGATTGATACCTTCAAGTGTATATTCAATAGGATCTTCAATGGTTAAGATATTCGTCTCAGCATCATTCAGCAATTTTAATGTTGCGTATAATGTGGTGGTTTTTCCTGAACCTGTCGGACCCGAAATTAGAATAATTCCATTCGGTTTTTTAATTATTTCTTTGTAAGTGTACAATTCATCTTTAGAGAATCCTAATTCTTCAATATTGATGTGATTTGCATCTTTACTCAAGATTCTAAGTACAATTTTCTCACCATGTAACGTTGGCAGGGAAGATACACGAATGTCAAATTCGCCTTGGATATTATTTATGGTGATACGTCCATCTTGCGGTAACCGTTTTTCTGAGATATCAAGTTGCGCTTTTATCTTTATTTTATTAATAATCACAGGATATTCTGAAGCAGGAATTATGTATTGTTCTTTTAATTTTCCATCCAATCGAAAACGAATTCTACACGAATGTTCATAAGGTTCGAAATGAATATCACTACTTCCAATATCTTTTGCGGCAATAATGATTTTCTCTAAAAAATCTTCGGTATAGTGTAATGCTTCTGCTTTGTTACTAGCTGTTTTTCGAAAGTTTGTTGCTAAGTATTTTTCAATATTTTCGGACGTTTCAACAATTAGATTGATGTTGGTATTGAAAACTATTGATAGTTCTTTTTTTAAGGTTTCATGTACTGATTCCGATTTAAATGTAATAGAATCGTTAACATTAGACACAGGTATAATACGATAATGATACGCTTGCGAGGCGCTAATTAATTGTTGTAATGATACCGCTATGTTGTAGTCTTGAGTTTCCACAATTAAATACTGTATATATTAGGGATAAAACCTATCCAATGAAACAAATACACAAAAGTGAAAAATAGACTCATGTACCCTGCTAATGGTACAGTTTGCTCTTTAACTTTTTGTTTTAAAATTAAATGAACTAAGAGTGAAAACAATAATGAGAATACAAAGAGTATAATAAAAGAAGTAACAGGAAAAGCTAAACAAAGTCCAACAAATAGTACTGCATCACCGATACCAAATACATCTTTTAGTTCTGTTTTTAGTTTGAATTTTGCATACAGATGTAATACTAAAAATATAATTCCAATCACACTTAAATTCATAAGTGATGTTCTCCAGAGTATTTCAAAAAAAGTAGTGGTTAGATATAAATATCCAGCGCAACCAAAAAAGATTACAAATAGAAACCAATATACTTTTCGTTCTTTGAAGTCTTGAAAAAATATAGTCATAAGTACTACTATTAATATGATTTTCACAAAAACTATCAATCTCTTATGACTTGTTTAGGGTTTCCTTTTTCATCTATTTCCCAAACATTGAAAATTCCGTCTCCATCAAAATCTTCAATAGCTTCCGCGCGTGCTTTGAATGTGTTTCCTTCGGCAGAAATAATTTCGTATTTGTAGCGTGCATTTCCACCTTTGTCACTGGTTATAGGAGCTTCAAAATCAATCTCATTGAAATCGTCACTATAGCGAGCATATAAGTACCTATATTGTGTTTGCGCTGTGTATAAACTTTTAAGCTGTATTTGCGCTTCAATTGCTTTGGTTTTAGAAATATATGGAAGCAAATTTGGTAATGCTAATAATAACAAGATTCCTATTATTGCGAGTACAATTAGGATTTCTTGTAAATTGAATGCTTTTAGTTTTAGAGATGTATTTAGTTTCATCTGCGTGTATTTACTAATTCTTTAAAAAATAAAATTTGTGAATCATATTTTGGGGAAATATTAATACGCTAATATACAGATTCTATTACTTTTTATTAGTGACGCTTATACATTTTTCTTAACGTTTATGAATTCGTAATTGGTATTCCGAAAGTAAGTTTTGAGTATTCATATATTTAAAATCATCCGTTCAATTTTGTATTATACAGAATTATATTTTTATTAACTAAAAATATGAATGACCACTCTTTTCGAAAAAGCTGGTATACCGCTGTAAAACATCTCGCTCGCCACGAAATTTTAAATGACGCTTCAACTCCAGAACAAATTGCTACCATTCCTCGTTCCAATATTTCTCGGTGGAAATATGAACATGATGACAAGTATTCTTTTTGTGAAATTAATAATATCATCAAAGAAGAAATTCAACTTATAAAACGGATCAATCAATCTTCTCGTATAAAGAAAATTAATGAATCATATTTCAAACTCTGTGACACCTTCCATGAAATTGTTTCCAACCTAAAAGGAGTAAAGTCACTTATAAAAGATAGCAAAGAACTTGTCGTAAACACTATTGATGCTGTGAAAAATTGTATTCAAATTAATGATGCACTTAAAATATTCAATATCTCAAGAACAACCTTTGAAAACTATAAATCCATCGTCATTCATAAATGTAATGCTTCATATCTCAAATGGTGTACAAAGCGATTTTCAAATCAACTTTTACCAACAGAAGTAGAAACCATACAAGAATATATGAATGATGATAACTATAAATATTGGTCAAAAGCTTCGATATATCTTAAAGCTATTCGTGATGAAAAACTCAAATGTTGTATTTCTACTTTTTATAAATACTGCCAACTACTCGGATTTAAAAACAGACCTCGAAAACGAAAATCTGATGATTATATGCCAGTAAGAACCTCTAAGCCTAATCAATTATCGTGTGCGGATGTAACGATCTTTAAAACCAAAGATCATGTCAAACATTACATTCATTTTCTAATTGATCATTTTTCTAAATACATTATCGGATATAAAATCTGCAAAAGTCCTTCATCAAGTGCTATTAAAGAATTACTACATAATGCATGTAAAATTCACAAACCTGACAAACTACAATTTCTTACCGCGATGGCGGAAGTGAAAATGTAAATACAACTGTTGCTAATTTTATTAATAGTCCTGACGTTCCCATCGAACATATTATCGCTCAGAAAGATGTGGTGTTTTCTAATTCTATGGTGGAAGCTCTTAATAAAGTAATCAAGCATCAATTCTTGTATCCGCATCAAATAGCAAATTCAAATCTGCTTTATAATATTCTTAAAGAATCCGTTTCACTATATAACGAGATACGACCACAAATGAGTCTTGGTGGAAATACTCCTCAAGAAACATTTCACGGAATTACTATTGATTTTTCTAAGTATTCGCAAGATTTCAATGAACATAAAGTCTACAGAAGACACCAAAACAAGAAAAATACTTGTAAAATGTGTTTGTAAAGCAAAAGCATATTTCAAAAGCAAAAAGTAACATTGAATAAACAACATTACTTTTTACTTCTTTTTTAAATCTCTTAACTATTTCATTTCTAGCACGATCCCTTATAGGGAACACATTATTTTAAAATAGTCGTAGAGATAGCAATGGAGTAGGAGAACTTTATCAATTAATGGTCTGACGGTTTCTTTGGTTTTTCTTCCAACAAAAAAGTCAATTACAGACTTTATCTGCTGTTCAATGGCGTAAGTAATCCAAGTGAAATCTTCTTTTCGCTTTATGAATGTCCATAGTTCATCAACTTCAAATTTACATCCAAGTCTATTGAAATATGGAATTTAGATTTCTTTAGCTATTTTCAACATTCTTGACAGAACTGTCTTCTTTGAAATTCTCAATACTCTTGAAATACTTCTAATACCACAACCCTCTTTTAATAAAGAAGTTATAAAGCTATTAGTATGTTCATTATAAGCTTTATAAGTATATTTTAAATGGAATTTTTTATTGCAAGATGTACATTTATAACGTTGTTTACCACTTTGAAAACCATTTTTAATTGCTCGATTTCTACATTTTGGACATTGTATTTTTTCCATGCCCTAATGTAACCTACGTAGAATTAACAATCCCTTATTTTATAGGATTTAAGAAACGTTCGTATTTTTTAACATATCAAGCAACAAAGAAAAACAGTAGCTAAATATTTTATTAACTACTGTTTTTCAATTATTTATATTTCAAATTAAAGCTATGCCCTAATTTATACCATTACCCATCTTTATTATTAATGACATATTCAATAATATTAATTATCAGCGAGTCTTGGTTTGTAATATTTTTCTTTTTCATTAACTCAGCTCTAATAAGTTCTAACTGTTCTGATCTACATTTAAAAAACAGATCGGAATAAACAGATTTTTTCCTAGAATCGGGCGTTTTCTTATGAATATTATAAATAGATTTAAATTCATCATCAAATTCGTTATAGTATTCTATTATAAAAAAAGGAATATTGTTTGTTTTTGGATTATATTTATTAATACTATCTGCATATTTTGTAAATTTCTCTTCGATAGAATATGTCATGTCATTTACATCAATCAAATCATTTTGTTGTCCTTTTTTTTGATTACTACAACTAATCATTGACATAAGACAAAAACTAACTATCACTAGGCAAAACTTCCCCATTTTTCTTTATTTTTTTATTATTACCATTTATATTTTGATATTGAGGAGTTCCACCACTATTTCTAATGGCTTTATCAGCTCTTCTTACAGCATTTTTTTCTACTCCTTCTTTTCTATATTTTGTTTCCATTTTTGCACTCGTTTGAGCTGTCATTTGATCAAAAAAGTTTCGATAAGCATTCCCAACATCTTCCTTACTTTCAAGCGTTCCAGCATACTTTACAAATTCTGCTGTACAAGCATCTAAGCATCCAGTAAAGAAGTTATCTCCAAATGAAAAACTATATTCTTCCTGTTCTAAAATTTCTGAAATTTGATCATAATGCCCATCTTCATGTTTTTCAACTTCATTTCTTAGACCCGGGTTTTCTTTATCTAAATCACTTCCTTCATCCAATTCTTCATTTACCTTTACAGATATTTCAACTTGTAATTCATAGTTTTCATCGCTATGTTTAATTATTGTCATATTGGAAATAAAAGTTACACCTAAATCATGCACTGTTGTAATTATTTCTTTAGATTTCCCTCTTTTCTTTACAGGATCAACTTCTTCTTCACTATTAGCGATAGGTTTCATTCCATCAGGATCAATAAAAAATATTGGATTATCAAAGGCATAATTATAGGGAGAATGTCTACGCATTTGTTCGGCAAGCGGATCAAGATTCATCCATCTTCCTAGAGACGCTTCATAATTTCTAGCTGCAAAATCTTGCCATTCTAAACCAAGTTCACTTTGCTCTTCTTTTCCACCAAAACCATAATTATGATTTCTTCCAGTTATTTGAGAATTATACCCTTTATGTTTCAAGCCAAAAGGGTAGAAGTCCGCTTTTATGTTTTTGAAAGAGTGTTAAAAACCAGCCTATTATCTTAATTCTTAATGAGTTATTTTCAATGAACGTGTATTTTTATTGAGAATTTTCAATTTATCATTACTATCCCCAAAAGTAAATCTTTAAATGAGCTTCAAGATAAATCTTACTTTTTGAAAAACAAATTGTTCTTCTAATTAATCGCTTGATATGTGTTCGTAAGGTTAAATTCATTCTTTCAATTTTGTTGGTACAATATTGAAAGCGTTTGTGAATTTCTTTTGGAATTAAACTTGAATAAATATTTAAACGATCTGTATAAATTCTATTGGGTTGGAGTAGGAGAACTTTATCAATAACAAATTTCAAGTTTTCTGTGTTTCTATTGCCAATTACAAAACCAATTACATCCTTGGTTTTCCGTTCGATAGCATAAGTCAAATAATTTTTTGTTTCTTTATTTCCGATTCTCACGAACATTTCATCTACTTCAAACGTGCATCCAAACTTATTGAAATATGGAATCTTAATCTGTTTACTAATCTTTAACATTCTTGACAGAACTGTTTTTGGAGAAATTTCTAATATTCTTGAAACATCCATAACTCCACAACTATTTTTTAATAATCTGGTAATCCAAATATTGGTAGTTACTTTATAAGCATTGTATGTATAATTATCTTGAAAATTGTGTTTGCAATTTTTACAATGATAACGTTGTCGACCATTTCGTTTCCCTTTTTTGATACAATGTGATTGATTACATTTTTTACAATTCATAACCACAAATATACCAAGCACCAATTTACACCACGAAGGGAAATAGATTCTTTATTTTATACACTCTAAGGAACTTTTAGTATTTGAAAGAACTAGAATGAGCCTCAATTAAGAGACTCATTTTTTATTTATAAAGAGTTACTTCCTGAACCTACTAAATCCAATATAGGTATTGATAATAATATTGAAATAATTATTAAACACCATTTTAAAATATTGTTCTTAACTAATTTTACAATTAGATAATATATTAATGCTAAAATAAAAACAAAAACTATAGTAAGACTAATACTATCTAATTGCTTTGTGAACTCTATAAAATAAGCATAAGCTAATCGATGTATACTAACAATTAGATTGTTGGCTGATTTACTATAATTAAATGATATTAAATTTACTATAATAAATAAAATAGCATAAATATTATATTTCTGTTTTTTAAATAAAGGATTCATATTTATTAATCGTTTTCTACTGACTTTTTTTGTGCATCAATATTATTTTGTATTAATTCGTCTAAATTTTTCAATGTTTGTTCGCTACAATTAGAACTATTACAGACTTTATCTCTTAATTGCGTCAACATATAATTATTAATTGCCCTATCGTAAAACTCCGTTTTATTTGCTCCAATTCCACTAATAGGAAATTTTAAATCTACACCACCCGCATTCTTAACTAAAGATTTGACAAAACTGTTTGAATTTGGACCAAAAGCATTGTAATCAGGTAAGTTTGCAAAATCCTTTTTCCCATCTACAGTTGTTTCACTATTTTTAAAATAATTAGCAAATTCAATTATACTGTTTTCAAATTCATAGTTGTCGTTATCTCCTTTCGGTTCTATTAAATCTCCAGAACTTACAGCACTTCTACCATTAACATTACTCCAACTAAAACCATCAACTCTTGGTATTCCAGTTCTTAATTGTTGTCCAGTATCTGGGTCTGTTTGACCCCATAATTCCACTATAACATCTTGTTTATCTGTCTGTACTCTTAAAAAAGCGTGATGTCCAACTATTACTCCTTTCTTTCTAACAGCTTCTGTGAAAACCCAAACAGAATCTCCTTGTATTTCTCTATTAGAAATAGGATTATTTTTGGTAAAATGATAAGGATTATCGCTATAATATTTTTCAGCAAATCTATCTATCTTATTAAACCTTGCTTTAGCTGGGTCGTAATCTCTCCAACCATACGCAATAGTATTTAACCCTAACTCTTCTTCTTTTTCTTTGTTAGCATATTTAAATTTCTTTGCCACACTATTACTGTTGGCACTCACAACATTGTTGTACCCTTTATGTTCAAGTCCAAAAGGATAATAATGATTTTCTTCTTTGATCTCAGTTATTGGATCAATTGTTCCATTAGCATCCATGTCTTGATAGGAAAGTCTGATGTTCCCTAAATGATCTTTGTATTGATAAGTGTAATCAAAGTCAACAATTCTGTTTCCTCCACCTTCATTGTCAACTACAGGTTCTATGTAACCTTCTTCACTGTTAAAGAACGTAAGTACCACAGGCGATTGTGCTGAGCCCTTTTTGTAAATGTAGTTTCCTGCATAAAAAGTAGATTGACTACTTGAGAGGCTACTATCAAATACTATTTTCTCTTGCTTCATCCCTGTTGCGTCGTAAATGTATGAAATTGTACTTTCATTAACAAAGGTTATTTGCTCTGGTAAGTTTAAATAGTTGTAACTAATATTTGTAATATCCTTGTTTTTATCTTCAATCATGTTTCCATTGGCATCATAGCTGTAATCATCACCTGTGGTATTTCCATTTTTGAATCCATAATCAATGTTACTTGCATCTGCGACACTCATCAGCTGATTACCAACATAGAAGTAATTCAAATCATCCATTATTCCAAAGACCGTTGCATTGGCATCGGTATGACCTATTCTGACCAGTTTTTCAATATTTCCATTTAGATCATAATCTACATAATCAAGACTGTAATTTCCTGTATTGTCTTTAGCACTTGTAATTCTGTTTAATGGATCATAATCATATTCATAGTTCTTTAATGAACTGTCTGCTCCTTTGGTTCTCCATAGCGTACTACTGATGTTTCCATTGAATAGTTTCCTGGTCGGATCAGTGATGTCATTGTATTTCAGTGCAAAGCTAAATAGATCGTTTCCTTGATCATTTACATTATTAATACCTTTGAGCCATCCTCTGATGTTATACGTATAATCAACCTCTTGAAGCTGTTTTTCCAAATCTATCAAGACAAGATCTTGTACTTTTCCTCCAGAAGAGTTTATACAAACATCTCCCACAAGCGGGTTGCCATTATCAGAGAATTCTGAAATATAAAATACTTCTTCATTTTTTAGATAATAGATTTTGTTATCTCGACGTTCTACTTTTAATACATCTCCTAAAACATAGTTTCCTTTTAGACCTTTGTTAGTACCAGACTCATAAATATTTATATTTCCCCAATAGACATAAATTGCATAATCAATAGAGTTGTAATGATCTGTTCCACTGATATCATCTGATAAACCAGCCATGAGGTAATCTGAGATTTTTACAGGACTGAAACTCACATATCCGTCTCCATTTATGGTGGTATCGGTAACTAGCCCTGCATCCCAAGTACTGGTACTGCCTGCTGTTTTCTCAATGATATTTCCACTTACATTCAAATTAGAGTTTACATGAGTATAGGTGCTGATACTTGGAAGCGATCCGCCAACTTGTTTTTGTACCAGTTGTCCAAGTTCATCATAATTATTCTTTGCAATCAATTCTTTGTTGCCTCCATTGATTTGTTTGGTTTGATATAATAATCGTGAACTTTTGTCATAACTATAATTATCAATAGTAACAATAGGATTGTTCTTTTCTTTGAGATGTGTTGTTTTTTGCGCTAATACTTTACCACTAAAGTCTAATAAACTACTGCTTACATCTTGTGTATGGAGATACTCATTTTTAGAAACACCATGTATGGGTCTTCCCTTTTCATCATAATAAGATTCCGATGTAATCCATTTATCAGTTCCTAACACACGTACTTTACTTCCTGTAGCCAATCCTTTGACATTGGCTGAAAAAGCTTGTCCATAACTAGCATACCCGATATGCATGTCTTCAATAGCGACCTCAGGGTCAAAGAAGGATGCATCTCCTATGAGTACTCCTGTGTACGTTGTAGCAACTGCATGAAAGATTTCATCGTTCTTTTTAAAGAGTATTTGATTTGCTGAACGTTCTACTTTAAAAACATCACCTACCTGATAGGTCGTTGTTGAGAGACTTTCAAATACACCTTCTTGATATAAATAAACACGTTGTAATCCTCCATACCCTGTATAGATGGCATAATCAATGGTGTCGTAATGATCATTTTCAGCTGAATTGATAGCAGAAAGTCCTACCATGAGTTTTTTATCTGTAGAAGTTACTTTGTACTGAATATATCCATCTCCATAGATATATCCTGCTGTAGTAAAACCTGTATTCCATCCAGTAGAAGCATTTGCTGGTTTTGAGATGGTATTACCTGTAACATCTAAACCACTTTGCGTGTCTAAATTATAATCTGCTTCCAAAGCACTGCCTGCACTCCAAAGGTAATCGTCATAGTAGTTTACCGTAAGTATCTCTAGGTTTTCATCTCCTTGTGGATAAACATCTGCGGTATAATAAATATCTGTTCCATCATAATTATGAACAGTCACAGTTCTAGTTTCAAATAAATTATTTTCTTCATGAGCACCTTGTCTAATATCATCAATATGATCATCATTTGTCATGGTCCCTGTATATGCAATTCTTCCAAACGCATCATATTTAGTAAATAACCATTTGTTTATAGTCCTAAGATTGATATCTTGTGTTAAGACTGGACGATCTAATTTGTTATACACAATGTATTCCCATCCTTTGGCAGGAATTTTCTTTTCAATCAGTCTGTTTCTATGGTCGTATTTGTATTGGTAACATAATTCGTCTAATACTGTTGTGTCAATGCTTGTTTTTATAGAAGCCTCTGGTGGTAATACATAGGTCAGATTTCCAAAATCATCATAGATGTAATAAGTATCTAGTACTTCTATTCCATTATAGGTACGCTTAAGTAGTACTTGTCCTAATTTGTTTTTAAATTCCTCTGTGGTATGATCTTTTGTCCATAGACTAGGATCAGTACCATTAGGTTGCCAGTTTTCATCTTTAAGAATTGATTTATAGAGTTCACCTGCTAAATAAAAACCATCTTCTTGTAAACTTACATCAGTATAACCGCTTCCAAATGAGGCTTTAAAACGACGCACGTTATCAAATTTTTTATCAGTAAGGATTCCGTTATGAGAGTTTGTTTGATATCCCATTTTGATCGTATGATCATCATCTTTGGTTTTATTGATTTCCCAATCAAGTCCTGGTGCACCAACTTCTTGTACACGATTAAGTGGCGAATCTTCAAAAAATTGCTCACTATAAGCATTGAGGGTATTTTCATATTTTACCACATTGTAAAATGTTGCTTGATTTACTAGCGCATTGGAATGAATAGCTCCTTGCAAGCTTGTCGTGGCATATGGCAAGAATTCTTTCTCTTTTCGTCCAATAGCATCATAGTCAAAAGGTGTAACAATGTCTTCATTATTTCCACCTTGTCCAATTGCAATGGATTGTTTTGTACGTCCAAGCCCATCTACATAATTTATGTTTTCTAAGGTATTCCAGTCACTAACATTAAGTCCGTCTTGAGTAGCCTCATTGTAGATGATAGTTTTTACATAATTGTCTAAGGCATCATTGCTTGTACGATAAAAATATTCATTGCCTGCTAAGATATTACCATCAGCATCCTTTACTTGTTTTAATCGATGAAAATCATCGTACACATAGGTTGTGATATAACCTCTTGCGTCTGTTCCGCTAATAACCCCGATCATAGGATCATAGGTGTAATGACTAAATTGTGTCTCTGGAAAACTGGTTTGTAAATTGCTTATTTGCGTATTACTTAGCCCAGAGCTTCCAGTATTGAAGTTATTACCCAACAATGTTTCAATCTCAGAAAAACTAACTCCGATAAGCTGTGCTACAGGGAATGTTTGATCATAACCCCATATATAACTGATGGGTGTTCCGTCTGTTTGACTGACCTGTAAAATATTGCCATAGGAATCATAGCGCTGATATTCCAATCGGTTTTCTAAGGCGTCTGTTCCTTTTGAAACAGCAACTATTTTTGGTAAAATAAGATCTGTTTCAAACTCGTGATATTCTGTTTTTATTTGGTTTAAAAACGAACCATTTTTATAGCTCTGAGTCTCCAATACTTCATTGATTTTATTTAAGCTTACAAGCGCATTTCGAATGGTTGTACTATTGCCTCCGCTAGGGAAACTCGTATCAACAGGGTAGTAATACTTAGTCATATAATCCTGCTCTGTGCCTTTTTCATCAAAGAAACTATGCTTTTCTTTTAATTGAAAATTTATTGGATGGTATGAAAATGTTTCTCTTGTAGTAGTTGCGTTTTGATTCGATGCTAGATCATAAAAATAATCATTCGTGATGGTCTCAGTTAACTGAGAAATACCCGCATAATAATAGTAAAAATGTGAATCGATATAACTTGAAGCATCCCCGCAATTATTAGCAATTGGAGGCGGTATGTACCCTTCTTCACCAAAAGGTATGGGCACATAATTTTTTTCTACAGAACTCGTAAGATAACCATTATATGTATTAAAAAATTGATCCCATTCACAACTGGTAAATTGCTTAAGGCTCATTTGTACATTTGTAGCAACCTGCTTCGAAGAAGAAGTGTAACTGTTGATTACTTCTTTGAGTTTACGATTATCATCATCAAAAATTTCTTGTTTGGTCAGTAATCCGCGTTTATGATCTAAATCTGGTTGCGGTACAAATGGATAGACTAGACTTGTAAAGGTTGGATCATCTTTTGGAGAGGTAAAGGTGTATTTTGTTGCTCCATTATTTTCTTTATACACTCGAACATTTTGATATCCTACATAATTCCCTTTGGTCATTTGCACATTCACAGCATTGCTGTAATTTTGAACTTGATATTTTACAGAACTAGGAATCCAATTAATATTATTAATCATCGTATATCTTCGACTAATTGTATATGGTTTGTCATAAAGTTCACCATCAAATGATCCACTTGAAACTGTTGAATCTACAAACTCCGTGTAATCATAGTGAGTTTTTGTCGCTACAGTATCTTTGTCTTTAAAAGCAATAGACCCAATACGCAGACCGCCACCATTAAAGTATTTTTGATTTGGTGTGAATTTTGGATAAGTAATTGAAAAATCAACGGTTACTTCATTAATATTGGAAGAGATATACTGATCATGATCTAATTCTACAAAGTACCACCCTGTCGATAAAATTGGTTGATGTGATGTGGTTGTGACTTTATAGGTAAATGAATTATCATAGTTAGCTGGTTCAAAATCTGAAACACTTCCTGGCCCTTGACAAAACCCTGTACAATCTGGATCAAATCCAACCGATTCGAGTATTGTTACTGGTGTTATTTTTACGTGAAAATTATCAAGTTCATTACCAAATGGTTGGTTTGAGGCGGTAGTAATTGAATTGATATTAAGTGTGGTCGCTGTTGAGCGTCCTTCTATATAAATGAATTTGACCGTTGGCGTAAATCCTGAGTTTGGATTAAGCTGATCTGTCATCAAATAATCAGCAGTATAGCTTGTTTGATTCTCAGGAATATCGCGAAGGTTTACGGGTTGATCACCAAAATAACTAAAAGTATTGGATTCAAATCCAAATGATTTTACACCACCTGTTGGATAGCGCATTTCCGTTAAGACTCCTGTGGTAACATCACCTGCATTAAAATAGCCCCAACGATTTTTTTGAATATCACCAAAAGCAGGTAAATTTTCTTTATTATGATAGCTCATCACATAGGGAAGGGTTATATTTCCTCTGGTGTGATTGACTTGATTTAAAAATAAACGATTGCCTGTAGTTGTTTGGCTGTAAGTAAATGAAAACGTCTCCACGATTGCACCATTAGCATCTTTACGTTGTACCTGTGTCAGTTTTGCGCCTGTATGATTTAGCACAGGCGTGATAGATCCGCTATATTCTGGGTGTCCAATGCTATGCGTAAAATCAAGGCTAGAATTATCTTTGGATAAAATAATACGGCTTAGTTTTTTAGACTGTATTTCAAGTGCGCTAGCAGAATAAGAATTCCCAGACTCTAATAACCCTTCATTATATTGACTGTGATCTGAGTCAGATGTATTAGGATTACCTAATACTTTTTTAATCGTATGATTTTCAGGTGTTTCAAAATTTTCTTGAATGTCTGAGTATTCAAACTCGCAAAGCGTTTTTAGATTACTGGTCGTTACCTTTTTTAACATCCATGCAGAATAGTAGATATCACTAGAAACATTGCTACTTCCACTAACACTAATTCCACTTGATAGAGGTGTAGAAACCGTTTTTTCTTTATATTCCTCCCCCTGTCCAAAGGTATAAATCGTTCCTGAGGTATCGATAATTTCAAACCCATCAATGACTAAGGTCACAGGGTTGTAGATTAAAACAATTTCTAGTTTTTGATCATAGGATAACAATTTAGCTTCTAAATTTCCTGCAGTATTTTTAATCACTACAAAACGTCCTGAATTTCCTAAATAACTAAACTGGTATAAATCAAGCTGTGTATCATAACGTTCAATTCCTCTAACACCTTTCCAAAGGAATTCATTAGAAGCGGCAGGATTATTAGTAAAAGGATAATTGAAATAGTTATTATGTAAGACACCTATCCCTTGATTGGGCACATTTTTTTCATCAGGCACACCAACCACGGTTCGTGAGATTGCCCCTCCAGCATCTAAACTCCATCCCGTACCTGTCCAACCAGAACGTTCATCGATACGAATACCAGTAGCGTTATAGCGTAGTGATACATTCAGTCCGACCGATGGCGCGAGTTGTTTTCCAAATAAAGGAATCCCAATATCAGGAACACCTGTGTATTGACTTACGGGTACTTCTTCAAATTGCATGAGATTTGCAACTGTTGGTGAGGCGGGAATAATTGTTGGTAGTTCTGTTGGGTTTGGGTTGTCCTGTGCGTGTAATTTTGGAAGTACGGTTAATCCAAAAATCACACACATCATCAGCATGATTTGTTTTTTCATAAATGTAATTGTTTTAGTGATTTTTCTTTAAATTTTAATTTTATGCTACTTCTTGTGTAGCTTGGGGAAATACTTGATTGTTAATAATTTTGGAAATACTTGTTTTTTTTCTATAACTAACCGACAATATGTTTTGATCGCTCAGATGCAACAAACGATATTTTCCTTCATATTCTTTGATATGAATTAGATGTACCAAAAAAGAACGATGGATACGTATAAAACCTATACTAGTTAGTAAGCTCTCGTAGTATTTTAAACATTTACTACTCAGTATACGTCCTCCGTTTTGAAGATGTATAAAAGTATAGTTTTCACTAGCTTGTATATAAATAATATCCTTTACATAAACATGCTTTCCTTTGTGTTTACTTCCGATACGAATCGTATTGTTATTTTTTATACACTCCTGCCGCTGTGTTTCTCTTTTTTTAGTCATATATGCATTACAATTTTGTGTTTTATTAAAAAGGGGCGGTGAGTAAAGTGGCTGTTTTCTATACAAAGAAAAATAGTTTTCATATATCTGACAACTATTTTTTGTAAACGTTACATTTTTTTAATAAACGTTGATTTTTAACATAAAAACAGCTTTTTTAAACTAAAAATATAGTCTTCACTCCCGTGATTATAGATAATTAGTGCATGCAAAAATGTTAAAAAATAGCTAGTTTTTGCATATAATTTTAACTGTAATTCTGTAATTGCAGTACTTGAGTATTTTTTTAAGGCAGTTATACCCAGTAAGAAATCAGTTCTAATTTCTTTTCTTAAGTTTTATGAGTAAGTAATTAGATGCCAAAACCGATGACTACAATTTGAATTTCTAAATATAAACCAGCCTCTTTTTTAAACAGAAACATCACTGTTTCTATATATCTTTTGTTACTTTTAAGGGGTAAGTAGTTATTTCACCTAACTATTATTACGCTATGAGTGTAATTTAATGCTTAATTACATGAAAATAATATTAGATAGTATTATTTGTAAAGTTTAAAAATTACAGTTTAGAGTTATGATATCGTCAAAATCAGTAGTATGGTCTGGCGATACATTATTCTGACGTATTGCCCATTCAGAATCCAATTTTTGACTTGCAATGTAAGCGTATTTTTACCATATTTTAAGTTCTGAGTCAATTACATACACACCGTCAGTTTTGCTATCAAACTTTTTGGCAATCTTGTTAGCCAATTTAGCAAGTGCTTTTGTCGGTGCTATTCTAATACTTTTGGGTAACCCAATACATTGTAATAAAGTTCTTTTAATTTTTTGACTAAGCTTTTCAAGATCAAAGCGATCATAGCCTTTGAATTGAAGAAATGCTTCGTCAATACTATATATTTCTACGTCGGGTGTAAATTGAGGTAATATGTGCATAAGTCGATCACTTAAATCACCATAGAGTGAGTAATTAGAGGAGTGGCATTACGCCAACGGCTAAGTTTTTTTTGAATTGATATCAGCACAAACAGGATTTATTCAATTTTCATGTAACTTTACTGAAACACATCTAGCCAAAATGAATTTGCATTATAATTGTATATAAGTTTTCGTTTGTGGAGTATTTTTAGTCGATGAATTCTTCTTTTTTAGGAATAATAGTTCTTTGATTGATAAAATATTTTTTTTAATCAAAATAGGAGAAATTACAGTATAAATGTGAAGAAGTTAATTATAAATGTTTTATTAACTTGATTTTTAAAAACTATATACATTCACGCTAGTAACGGTACTGCATTTGCTATGATTTCGGAATAATTAGTAAATTTAATTAGTTCATTTTTTTGGAGTTTTAACTCCCATTATTAAAAACCAAAAACAAAGAGAGAATTCTCCAATATCTGCAAAAATAGTGATATTGTCTAGTAAAAGTGATTCCGCATTTGGAAAAAGAAAATACACTAAAACTTCTATTAAATCTCCTAAAAAACCTAGAATTAAAAAGACTCCGATTATTTTAGGAACAATGCCCGATTTAATAATCATATAACCCAATGGAAATAGATATAATCCATAAAATATCTGATTTACGGCGTATCCTTTTATATGAATATTTTGAAAAAACATTGATAAAATATGCAACTGCTCTGGTTTAAACGCTTCTGGATAGACTGGATTTATCAATAATTTTAAAACAGCAAACTGATTTAATGAGTTTTGACAAAACATAGCAACAGATATTACGGAGCATAACAACAAGAATAGTGACATATTCTTATTCACAGATTTAAAAATAAGGTACAGTACATATCCATAGATAAAGAATAGGGTAGACATTGCCAAATCACTTACAAACCCAAGACGGAAGAGCCATTGATTTTCAATTATATTTTGAGCCGTAGCTTCATGATTATTAATTATATACAATTTTTGACGAACAAAAAATTCTGCAAAAATTCCTGTAATAATTAGAATAAAAAGTAGCAAACCTGCAAGTTTTCCCGTTTTCTTATTTAGGTATATTTCTTTATTTTTTTATTTAAAACGATTTCATTTATATCTTTTTTAGCCTATCAAGTTTAAGCTTGATGGTAGAATCATACGTATCTCCAAAATATATTAGTATGAATTAAACCTAGCAACCACAATATCTTTATCATACTTATTCCGTTGAGAAGCATCAGTGAGAATGTTCAATTTTTTTGAATTGTTTATATGTATGCTTTAATGATTTTTTCTGAGAATAACCAATTGCATTGTAGATACTAGATAATATAATAGGTGTATTTTGAAATTAGCTTCATTTCTTATAAATTTTCGATAAACTTACTTGTAATTAACTAATAAATACTTGACATGAATTAAGATCAAATTTACAAAATTACTCGATTGCCATTTGTTGTATTTCCTCTAATTCTACTTAATGTTTCTGGAGTAATATTTAGGTACGAAGCAAGATGTTTTAAAGGAACTCTTTGAAATAGTTCTGGTTTTTTAGCAAACAACTTTTCGTAGCGTTCTCTAGCATTATGAAAGTGTAAATCATTAATTCTTTCAATTAAATTTACATGAAGTTGTTGCACAAACAATCTAATAAAACGTTCAAACTTTGGGTTTTCAATCAATAAATTTTCTATATCAAAAAATGATAGTTCCATGGCTTCAACATCTTCTAACGCTTCAATATTAAACTTACTTTTTTTGCGTTTTACATAGCTCTCAAAAACGGAAGCACTATCTTTTTCAGTACAAAAATGTACCGTAACATCTTTATCTTCCTTGAAATAAAACATGCGAGTAATGCCAGAATTTATTATATATAAATGATTACAAATTGTTCCAGCTTTACACAAAAGACTTCCTTTCGGAAACTTTTTGTAAACCATTATCTTTTTGAACTCTTCAGCAATCTCAGGGTTTTCGAGTAATAAAGATGGATTTTGCTCGTATAATGAACTCATTATTTTTGAATTGTTTAAAATATAATACATCTAAGCGAAGATATTATATATGATTTTATAAGTGCTTGACAAATATCAATAAATAAAAGTAAGGAGTAAGATGAAGTAACAAATGTTCTGTTTAAAATTTATGAGCACAGTAATTCCTTTGCTCAAATACTACATATAGTAAAGTTACATGAAAAAAAACAAAGTGATTAATTGATAAATATCAAGGAGTTTCATTTGCGAATGAGACAACTTTGCTAAAAATAATTACTCAAAATTTATAAAATGAAAAAAATAGTATTAATCTTAATTATGTGCGGGCTATCATTTGTAGCTAAATCTCAAAATACCAATGTTGATGCAAGTGTAGAAAAATCAATTTTTGGTATACAAACTGGACTTTTTGGAATCTGGGCACATAATGAAACTAAACTATCAAATAAAATAGTATTGCGAACCGAACTCGGATTTGACAACGAAACTCGGAGCGATGATTATTATAAAGGCGCTAGTTTTTTTGTGACGCCTGTCATTATAGTTGAACCAAGATTTTATTACAATTTGAATAAAAGAGTTAAAAAATCACGTAGAATTGATGGAAATAGCGGAAATTTTATTTCACTAAAAACAAGTTACCATCCAGATTGGTTTGCTATCTCAAATATTGATGATGTAAACTTATTTAGTACTATATCTATAACTCCAACTTGGGGAATTAGAAGAAATATTGGGAAACATTTCAATTATGAAGCAGGAATTGGTGTTGGTTACACATATAAATTTAGCAAAAGAGCTGGTTTTTTAGAAGATAAAAGTTTATTCAGAGTTGATTTAAATCTCCGAATAGGATATAGGTTTTAACATCACTATAAAATATAGTTGATTAGATATATAAATACTACTTAAAATCAGAAGTTTAGTATGCGCTCTGGTTAACCATGAAAACGTACACCAATGAGACATAGCTTAACATATTATATTACGATATTGGTTATTAAACTAAAAGGACTCAAAAAAAAGTTTAGTCAAAACCCGATAGATTTTAAGAAATTAAGAAAAGAAGATGTCCAGTATCCAAAAGGTTCTTTTTTTAAACAAAATATAAAGAGAACCTTTAAAGTTTCTAATTCTTTAATAACAGAAATTGGATTAAATGATTGTTCTGAAAACCTATTACTATTTATTCATGGAGGAGCTTTTATTTCGGGTCCTGCAAAACACCATTGGGACACAATAAAAAAAATTGCACAACAAACTGACTATACAATTTGGATGTGCGATTACCCAAAAGCACCCGAAAATAAGATAACTGAAATATCAAAGAATATAGATGGAATATATACTACAGCAATTGCGGAATATCAGTCAAGTAAAATTTTACTTCTAGGAGATTCTGTAGGTGGAACTTTGATTGCGAGCTTACTTCAACGTTTGGTAAAGAAAAGTTTAAAATTACCTCATAAAATAATTCTTGTTTCACCTGTTATGGATGCGAGCATGTCCAATCCTGAAATAGAAAAAGTAGAAAAAAAAGACCCAATGCTTTCGAAAATTGGAGTTGTAAGTGCAAAAAGAATGTGCATTGAAGATGATAATTTGAGAAACATACTGATTTCGCCAGTATATGGTAGTTTTGAACAATTTCCTCAAACAATTCTATTTTTAGCAGAAAATGACATTACGTATCCAGATCAAAAAATAGCAGTCAGAAAATTGCTCGAAGCAAAAGTTGATCTTGAAATTATAGAAGGAAAAAATATGCTGCATATTTGGCCATTCTTACCAGTAATGAAAGAAGCTAAAATATCATTAAATGAAATAATAAGAATTTTACAAAAAAATGCAGTATAATTTTGAAAAAAAGAATCAGTTCCTTTACTTCATAAATAGTAATAATTTCTTATTCTATTCAAAATAAGCTAACAAGCAATTGTAGTAATACGACTGTGATTTGAAGCTGTATTTAATAATACTTTTTTCAAAATTCGTTGCACATCTACATTGTCTTTTTGCTTGATTAAATGATCTTCTAATTCCTCCGTATGTTGTATTTGTAATTCGTTTCCAATAAATCCATATCCCAAGTACAATCCATTTTTGACAATAATAAAAGCTTCTTCTTCAGCAGTACGTCCAGCTTCTTTAATAACAACATTTTTAGAAGCATGTACTGTATGATAAATAGCTTTCTCAACGCGTTCGTTGTAATTAGCAACAGTTTCTTCGTTTCTACAAATTCCTTGACAAGTTTCCAATAGAAAATGTGAACATTCCGTAACACGTTCTTGCAAATGACAATATTTTGGACACAAATCAAATTGCATGCACAAGCGTTCTATAAACGTTCTGCAATCGCGAAGATTATAAAATGTAATGAGCGGATTAGGAATCATTTTGGCATCATTTACCGCTAAATGTTTCACACCACGACGATCTGAATATTCAAAAATGGCATAGCTTTTTGGCGTTCGTTTTGATGCGCTGTTATATCTTGGGTAATGATGTTTTATGGCGGCATCTTCCATTAATAAAGCAACCAATTCACTTCCCGATAATTCAAAGTCAATATCTGCAGTTTCTCTACACAAATCGAGTTCTTTCTGTGTTTTATTGTAAAAGTGACTCAATACACGTTTCTGTATATTTTTTGCCTTTCCAACATAAATAATTTTGCCTTTTTTATTCTTAAAATAATATATGCCAGGTTTTATTGGCAACGCTTCAAAAATTTTGCTTGGTAAATGTGCAGGCAACGTTGCCTCTTTAGACGTCCGTTTTAGAAACTTTTGAAAGGTTTCTTCGGCATTTTCTTGCGTGAGCAATAATTGAAATAAAATTACAGTTGCGGCGGCATCACCTCTGGCTCTATGTCGATCTGAAATATGGATGTCTAATGATTTACATAATTTTCCTAAACTATACGATTTAAATCCTGGAATCAAACTTCTAGATAGGCGAACTGTACATAGTTTTTTTCGTCTAAATTCAATATCAATTGCTTTGAATTCATTGCGAATTACATTGTAATCAAAATTTACATTATGCGCTACAAAAATAGTGTTTTCGGTAATGTTTAGCACATCTTGGGCAATTTCGGCAAACGTTGGCGCATTTGCAACCATGGCATTATCAATTCCGGTAAGCGCTGTAATATGTGCAGGAATGTACGCGTTCGGATTTACAAGTGACGTAAACTCATCAATAATTGTAGTGCCATCAAATTTAAAAATAGAAATTTCCGTAATTTGATTGCTACGTCCTGTAGTTTCAACATCAATAATGGTATAGATTTGGTTTTTTGACATGATTTAAGACATTTTTCGAACAGCTTCTAATTCTACTTGTAATTCTCTAAACATGGTCATAATACTGCTCAATTTTAATTCTTTTTCATCATATTCTTGCGTATTAATGCAACATGTAAATTCCCAAACTTCCAATACTTCCTGAATCGGAATTTCATACGGATCGTAGGTTTTATTATCACTGCTCAACAACAATGTTTGGTTGTCCGCAATACGATTGTACACACGTTTGTACACCAAACCATCACTTTTGGTGAGCACAATGTAGGTCCGTCCGTCTTTAATGTCATACACATCATCAACAAATTTCGCCACAATGAACGAACCGTCTTTTACAGGCAACATAGAATCTCCTTTGATAGGAAAAGCTCTGTGCGTTCCTGTTGGTAAAAACGGTAGTTTTATTTTTTGCAATTGTTCTATATATTCAGGATCTGCATAGCCAGATAAATAACCCGCAGATGCTTTTGTTGGAATGATTTCGATGAGTTCATCATCATTTTCATCTACTGAAATTGGAAATAGCAGCCGTTGGTTTCCAATTTGCATAAAAGAAGTGTCTTTTGCTTGCGATAAATCATTTTTGACTAGAATATCAATTGGGAGTTTGAAATAGTCTGAAATGTCAATTAAACGATCAATTGGCGGTTCGGAACGACCTTCTTCGTATGATCCTACCATAGAACGCGTCCAACTGAGTTCTTGCGCAAAACGTTCTTGTGAGAATCCTTTTAAGGAACGAAGGTGTTTTATGTTGATTTGAATATTTTTCATAATACAGAATGTTAAAATCAGTATTGCTACAAATATAAGTAAATATTGCTACAAATAATAGTTTCGGTATGAATTGTTGAAATTAAGTATGTTATTCTTCTTTAAGTTCCGTGTAAAAACTCGGTAATTGAAAGCGTAGGAGTAGCAATGTTTTTTTTAGAAGAAAAACTATATTTTATGTAAAAGTAGAGAAAATACGTTTTATAGTGTATGTTAAGAACGGTTTTACTGTAAAGTTGTATTAATTGTATTTACTAGATTTAGTGCATCACCAAAATCTTTATACTATGAAAAAAAAGCAATTAAACTCATTGAACTTGAACAAACAATCGATTTCAACTTTTAATCTGTCAAAAATAAAAGGTGGCGGACATACACAATTGGCTACAAATTGTGTAACGGCTTGTATTTCTTGTCATGATCCGAGATAAAGTTGTTCATTTCATTTTACAAAAAAAAGCTATCTAAAAAGATAATTTTACCTTTTAGATAGCTTTTTACTATGTAAATTTCGTTTATTTCGCTTCTACAATGTCTAAAATGTATGTCGGATCTTCTGCATCGTTCAATACAAATTCAACAGAATTTATTTGAAAATCTTCCCAATCACTTGGATCAATTGGCCAACCACCAATTCTATTGTCATCTTTATCAAATACATTAAACATTGGATAGTTATAATCTGTTGTTCCTACAGCAATACCACCAAATACAGAAACACCATCAGAAAATTTAGCATATGAAGCCGCCATAAAGCCACCTTCACTAACGCCTTCGGGGATTTTAAATTTTGATGGATCTTGCATCATTTCTGTCCAGATATTTTTTCCGTTTTTAGGAATTGTCATTGTTGCTGTCAATTTTGTAGCCATAATTAAAGTTTTAAATGATTTGCATCAAAGTTAATTGGAAGATTGGGTTTAAAATAGCGTATAAATACCTTATTTAACGTGAGTTCGATATAACTTTTAGAATAGAATGAGTTGTTTAGTGTCTACCAGATCCTTTTTCAATGATGGTTTTTTCTCTGTAAAATTATACGCTATTAGTGCAGAAAAGATATTAGTAAAATAATTAACTGGACTTCTATGTCTTGAATGTTCTACTTGAAAAATATTCTTTAATTGATCAAAAATAGTTTCAATAATCGCTCTTTTTCTTAAATGATATGCATCCATTAATGGTGTGACACATTTAGTTTTCATATTTCTTTTGAGCTTTGTTACAAGATGAATTCCGTTAGAAAATAAATTCGTAAATAGCTCTTTAGATAGATAGCCTTTATCTCCAAATAATTTACCAAATAACTTTTTCAAAAAAGAAGCTGTTTTTAATGGTTTTCGATCATCAACATTTCCCTTAGTCAGCATAAAATCTATGATTCCTCCACAATCATTAGTTACAATGTGGAGTTTAAACCCATAAAACCAACCCAAAGAACAATGACCTCTTTCTGCTAATTTTTTAAAAGTTTTGTGGCCGTTAATTCGTCTGTTATGACAAACTCTAAGTGGTGTAGAATCTATAAAACTAATTCCATTACATTTAGCCAAACCAAGTGTTTTTAAGTAAATAGCTAACGGCATAAAACTTTGTTGTTTTAATTCAACCATTCTGTTATAACTTACCAAATCAGGAAAGTCCTTTTTAAGATACTTGCATACATATCCTATATAGAATTTTTTGAAATTCCTAAAGCCAGAAAGATGGAACAGCACCTCAATTGTCATTACTTCTGCTAAAGACATTTTACTTTTTCTAAATCGTTTTTTACCATTATCCAATAAACTTTTTTGCCAAAAAGGAACAAAATCTTTGCAAAAATCATCAAATGAACAGAAAATTTGTGTAATTTTAGTATCAGAAATCATAAGCAGATGTTTAGATAATGAATTGAAATTCAACACTTTAATTTACTAAATATTCTGCTTTTTTTATGTTAATTAATTGACTTTTTATATCGAACTCACGTTATTTACAGATTTTAATATGCGATTTTTTGAGATAGAAAAGTAAACTTAGAGTTTTATGTATTGGAAGTTTGGGTAACACAATTATAGAAAGTACACTTCTAAAAGTATATTATAACTTAAATCAAATACATTATGAAAAAACAGAAAATCAACAAATTAGCAATTAAGAAACAAAGCATTGTATCATTGAATAGTATTTACGGTGGTGCTTTGCCAACAACACAACAATCAACAGTTGTTAAGTATACCAAAGAAGGCATCCTTTGTAATTTAAAACTTTAATAAGTTTTTTGTGTAAAAAAAGATAGCTTCCAATACTATATAGTATTGGAAGCTTTTTTGTTTTATATCTATTGTATAGTTTATTTTGTTTCTGTTGCCTTGTCAACAATCACTTTGTTTTCTCTATTTGCCAATTCCCATGCGGTGTAAAATACCAAACGAGCACGATTTGTTAATAAATCGTAATTGATTTTATCTGGCGTATCCGTTGGCTTGTGATAATCGTCGTGTGTTCCGTTGAAATAGAATATTACAGGAATGTTATTTTTTGCAAAATTGTAGTGATCTGAACGGTAATAGTAACGATTTTTATCGTTTTTATCATTAAACGTATAGTCTAATTCAATGTTTGTATATTTTTTGTTGGCAGCTTCTGAAATTTCGTGTAATTCAGTACTTAACTTGTCTGATCCGATAAGATATACATAGTTACGATCACCTTTTGTACGTTTTGGATCAATACGTCCAATCATGTCAATATTTAGGTTTGTAACCGTATTTTCTAATGGAAAAATTGGATCGTGATCTGTGTAATATCGTGAACCTAACAACCCTTTTTCTTCTCCTGTAACGTGTAAAAATACAATAGAACGTTTTGGACCATTTCCTTCCGCTTTTGCTTTTTTGAATGCTTCTGCAATTTCAAGAATTGCTACAGTACCAGATCCGTCATCATCAGCGCCATTGTATACTTTTCCATTTTTAATACCTTCATGATCTAGGTGTGCTGAAATGATTATGTATTCTTCTGGTTTTTCGTCACCTTTAATAATTGCGGCAACATTTTCAGAGTTAATTTCCTCAATTTCATCAGCAATAGTAAGTTTTGCATTTACGGCAATCGTTTTTGCTGTAGCATCATTTAAAATAGTAGAATTGATCGCTTTTGCCAAATCTGTATTCACAAAATAATAGAAAAATTCGTTTGTATCAGGAGTTCTTAACTTCATTCGACTACTATTTTTTACATACTGAAATTGCGACTTTATACGTGTATAATCGTCTTCAACATAAAAGAAAACTCCTTTCACTTTATTTTCTCTAGCAGCATTTATTTTGGCAGACATTTCTTGGCGTAAGTAAGCAGACCATTTTGTTGCTTCTTCAGTTCCAGAAATAATATACGTTCCGTCAGCATTTGTGGGTTCACCAAGCTTGATCATAACCACTTTGCCTTCTAAATTTTTTCCTTTGTAATCAGAATATTTTTCATCATCAATTCCATATCCAATATATTCAATCTCAAATATATTTTTTACACCTTTCGGATTTGATGCGTATGTTAAAAACTGATCTTCAAACGGATAGTCTTTTCCATTAATTGTTAATTCAGATTTTAAATTGCTTCCTTTTTGCAATGGAACATTATGAAAATAGTTTCCATCTTTTTTTGCCGCTGGAATATTAAGATTTTTATATTCATCTCTTAAATATGCAACAGCTTTCTTTTGCCCTGGATCTCCCGTATTTCTTCCTTCAAATTCGTCAGAAGCATACGTATACAAATGCGTTTTTAATTCCGCTTCTGTAATAGTTTCTCCATAAGGTATTGGATCAAGATTTTTAGTCATTTTTTTGTCTGCAGCTTTGTAATTTGTACCACATCCAACAACGGCTAAAAGGGCTAAGGATAGTAATTTTTTCATCTATATTTAAGTTTATTAAGTGTATAGTTTACTTAGATAGTTGTCACGAATTGTATATAAAAATGATTTTTCTAACTAAACTAGTTTTTAGGATGCTCAAAAGTACTGAAAACCAATACGTCTTTTAGTTATAGATTTCTTAAAAAAGTGTGAAAACCTTCACTTTTCCGCAAAAAAAAAGTCTATCAGTTATATTTCTGATAGACTTTTGTAAGATTAGTTATAAAATTATTCTATTCCTTCAATACCTTCTATTTCTTGAATATCTTTTTGTTTTTGTTTTTCTTCTTTTTCAACTTGCTCTATATCATCAGCAACTTTATTTTCTTTGAATAGATTCATTGTAGTGATGGCTCCAGCCAAAAAAGACAAAGCAATAATTAGTTTTGGAACGCTTTCACGCATTCCTTTTTTTCTTGAAAGTATCAGTGCAATAGCTCCTAAAATTAGTCCAAGTACCACAGGAATGTATGCAAAACTTTCTATAATAAATGAAAGGAGAAAGCCTAAAACAGCGGCTATACTTCCTAGTATAATACAAAATGTTCTCATGTTTTTATTTTTTGGTTTAGTTGATTAGTTGGCAACACCAACTGCATTTGTTAGTTGTAACATTCCGCTTCCAATTGGAATGGTGAATTTTGCTTGCACAGGAATTTTGTTAGCGTCAGCAGTAAGCCAAAGTGTTCCGGATTTTAAGAAATCGCCAGAAGTAATTACCTCTAGTTTATAGCACTCTTTACTACCTAAGTTTCCTGCGTCTATAGTTTCTTTTCCTACGTATTTAATGGTAACAGGTGTTTCTTTTCTATCAAAAATAACCTTAAATGTTTTTGTATCTCCAATACGAGCATTTGCAATAGGTAAATCACGTAAGTTATACAATGTAGATACTACATCCATTGCTTGATTACTAAAATTGAAATTTGTTTCTTGAACCCAATCCGTTCCGTCACCTCTGCGTTTTGTTTGTGTACTTTTTATCGTATTATTTTTTCGATTGTACACATACTTCATCTTCTTTTTATAACCACCTTCTTCAATATTTCTTCTGTATAAAAAAGGAACTAATGAAGATTTACTTACATACGATTCATATAAATCTCGAATTCTAAAAAAAGCATCAAATTTTTTATAGGTGCTTGCACGACATTTAAAATGATATAATGAGCTATTTGTCGTTTTTACTTCTGAAGTTTCCATGCTCAATTGCGCAAGTTGCGTCATAAAGCCAGACATTTTGTATGATGCTGTAAAAGTTAATACTTCTCCATCTTTAAAAGCCGTTTTTGGTTGTGCATTAGCAGCAAACTGAAACAGGCATGATATTAAAAATAAGCATACGATCTTTTTCATATTCCTTTATTTTATTCTTTATTTATTAGATACTATAACGCTCAGTTAAACACTTATTGTGCCAAACCGATTATTTACATTAAAAATATCTTTTTACATTTTGTAGCTTTGGCAAAAATACATGATTCGAAATTAGTGGAAAAATTTATATACCATAAACGAAACTTTTTTAAAAACACATATTGTGTTTTTACTGCTGTAGATCGCAGTATTTTGGCGGATAAAAAACCAGATTACACAAGTAGATCTGGCAGTCAATATTATTACACAACTGCTGGTGTATATCGTATTTCTTCACATTGGGGAAGAGCCGCTACTTGCAAATGGCGTATACAAACGGATGTTTCAAACGTTAAAAATGGTGCTAAAGTTGGTTTTGCAAAATGGACTAGTTTTTACAAGGATAATGAAGTTGAAAAACTGTATTATATTCAAAAAAGTCGTTTTACACAGAAATACGAATACTTCCATAAAGAAGAACCAAGTTACGCTACAGAATATATTTTACGTACTGCTGTAGATACCAAAAAAGTATTGCGACAGCTTAAAGTAATCACTTCAGAAACCAAATGGGCAAAATACATTCCGCATGATGATTTAGAAGATTTACGCCAATTCTTAATCAACGGATTAATTACGTCTACCAAAACATTGCAAGAGCTGAAACGTGCATACAATAGTGATTAGGTGGTATATAAAACTATTCTTTCCTGTCATATTGAGCGCAGTCGAGATGCAATCAAACAAACATTTTTTTATAAAAATCTTACCAAAAAGAAACGCCTAGTAAAATCCAACCGATGACTAATAATAAGCCGCCAAGTGGCGTAATTGGACCTAAAAAACGAAGCTTCTTTCCTTTAGCACTGCTAATACACAATCCGTAGATACTGAAAGAAAACAGAAATACGCCCAAAATAAAACACCAAGCAATTGCTGTTTGTAAAGTTTCAGTAAATGAAAATTGAAAACCGACCACCAACAATACAATAGCGTGATACATTTGGTATTTTACGCCAGTTTCAAAGCTTTTTAATAACTCTTCTGAAAATGTTTTCTTTAGCGCATGCGCACCAAAAGCACCAAAAATAATTCCCAATGCGCCATACAAAGCCGCAATTAATAATACATATTTTGTCATGGCACAAAGGTAAAATATATTACTGATTCATAGGCATATTTGCATCAAACTTACAACACTTTGGTAAGTTTTTATAAGCAACTTTGTCGCCAGTAGCTTGGTCAGTATCATAGCCAGCGGCAGCAATAGCCTTGTGAAATTCTTTTTCCTTTACTTTAGCTTCATCATATGTAATCGTAATACTTTTCTTTTTTACATCCCAAGTTGCCGCTGTAACACCGTCTACACTTTTGGCCGCTTTTTCAATTGTTGTTTTACACATGCCACAATTTCCACGTACACCAAAGTTTGCCACGGATAATTCTCTTCCTTCTACCGTAG
Source organism: Kordia sp. (assembly GCF_965283645.1). Lineage (GTDB taxonomy): Bacteria > Bacteroidota > Bacteroidia > Flavobacteriales > Flavobacteriaceae > Kordia. Next base: position 5,393,577 of record NZ_CBDIPG010000001.1, read on the forward strand.
TAGTTGGAACTTCTTTTTCTGTTTTAGCTTCGTTTTTACAGCTAATTACTGTTAATGATATAATTGCGATTACACTTAAAATTACTTTCTTCATATTTTCTCTGTTTATTTATTTTTTCTCAATTCTTTGTTTATTTACTCTTTCTCAATTCGTTTATTTCAAATCCACCTAACATCTAATCCGCAGAACCCAACACTTTCATTACACTTCCGCAGGTAAGCATTGCGTCACCAAAATACGGATTTCTGATGATTTTTTCGGTACTTAACCAATATGCGCCTTTGTCATTGCCTGCCATTGGGCAAAATTGCACTACAAGTTGTTGATCGAAGGATTTTAAGTTTTCAGCAATTGCAATCATATGATCAGAAATGATTTGAAAACTCTTGCGTTGCACTTCAATTGAAGTATCTTTATTTATACGTTTCGAAGTCTTATGCATCACTGACCAATATGCGTTTAATTTTTCTCGTTGCGAACCCGTAAGTTGCTCCAAAGCGTTTCGGAAAGCTTCACTTTTTGCTGCGGTTAAAGTTGCATCACTTTTTACAAATGCATCTTTTAGCTCAATATATGCGTTCATAGTTGATTGAAACATCTTTTCAAATGCAGCATCAAACTCCATCTTTTTAGTAAGGTTTACTTTCGTAGAATTTTTACTTGGCGAATGCATCATTGATTTTTTTCCTTGTAACTGCGCCGCGGCATCTACTGTAAATGCTCCGTTTGTCACAATTTGATCTTCCGCAGAAAGTCCAGAAAGTACTTCATAACGATCAGAAGTAGCATTTCCAAGTGTAACTTCTCTAGCTTCAAAAACAGGTTCGTTAGCTGAAGTTTTTACATATACAATAGATCGTTTTCCTGTCCATAGTATTGCAGATTTCGGAATGGTTAGCGTTGTATTTTTTGTCGTTTTGTTTGCCAACGTTCCAGTGACAAACATGCCAGGTTTTAATTGTTTATCACGATTGTTCAATTCAACTTTTACGGCAACGGTTCGTGTGGCGGTATTCAATACAGGATCAATAAAGGTAATTTTAGCCGAAATTTCCGCATTAGGGTTCGCGTTGGTTGTAATGCTAATATTGTCACCTTTTTTCAAACTTGATAACTGTTGTTCGTACGCATCAAAACTAGCCCAAACGGTCGTTAAGTTTGATACTTTAAACAATGCGCCGCCTTCCATCACATGATTTCCTTCTGCTACCATTTTTTCTGTAACCACACCAGAAACACTTGCATAAATCGGAAATTTTGAAGAAACCTTTTTTAAAGTTTCGATTTGTTGAATTTGTGCTTCGGAGAGTTTCCATAATTTCAACTTATTCCGAACAGCTTTGTACAAGGCAGGTTGCGATTCTTTCATGCGCATTGCTGTAATCAATTCTTGTTGTGTTGTAACCAATTCCGGTGAATAAATCAAGGCAATTCGTTGTCCTTTGCGAACTTCTTCACCAGTAACATTTACATATAATTTTTCAATACGTCCACCAAAATGCGCGGTTTGTATTGCGTTTGTTTTTTCGTTTGCTTCAATAGTTCCTGTGAGTTGTAATCCTGCACTTTCAGAGTTTCCTTCGGCAACCGTGGATGTTTCAATATTTGCCAAGGTAAGTGCGTTTTCCGTCATGCGAAACTGATCAGAAGACAATTCCGTCGTACTTGTTTGTGCAGGAATCAAATCCATGCCGCAAATAGGACAATCGCCAGCTTCGGGTTGTAGAATCTGCGGATGCATCGAGCAAGTCCACAAACTAGCAGTTTCTGCAGTTGCATCTTCTGCATGTGAATGATCGTGCGTTTTTTCTCCCGAAAGGGCAAACTTTCCAATCACAATTCCCACAATAAGTATAACGATATATATGATATATTTTTTCATCTGTATATTTTTTATGTTCTAAATTTTGTCAGATGGAATTCGCCAGCAATCATATCAATTGGTATCAACAGATTGTCATGGCTCATTTCATAATCTTACGCGTGTAAATTAAATAACATCCAAACAGCCATGACGAGCATAATGCTGTTTTCAATAAAAGTAGCTTTGGTCATAGGAAGCTTTAAGGCAGTTCCTAAACACGCACATTGAATCGTTTTTTTGTCAAACAATGCTTTCGTGACGCCAAGCGTTGTAATTCCTAAAACAATAATTGTTACAATTAATGCAATCGGAATTTGATATCTGAATAAAAATAGCAATCCAAGTACAACTTCTATAAACGGATATATCCATGCGTATATAGGAAGTTGCTTGGCTAACGGATCGTACATTTGAAATGATTTTGGAAATCCTGTATAATCTAAAAATTTGAAAAAGCTAAATACAATATAAAATAAGCCCATAAAATCGAGCATGAATTCTGACGTTTCCCAATTGTTGAAATTCTTTAAAATACTTGCTGTTGTAATGTAAAAGAAGATTAAAAACAGCGGAAATAGCTGTTGTAAATCGCTTTTTTCAACGGTTGTTGCTTGCTCAAAAATGTTCGTAACCTGATCCTTAATTGTATATTTTTCGGGCAATGCAGTTTGTAACGATTGCAAATCGAGTGGAGTAGAAGCTTCAATACTAACTTCTGAACGTTCTAAATTCACAGTTGCAGAAGTTACATCGTCCAAATCATTTAAGAGATGTTCAACTTTAGCTTTGCAACCACTGCATGTCATTCCTGTAACTATATATTTCTTTTTCATTTGTATTATTTTTTATGATGATTTTCTTTGCTTACCCAAAGAAAACGAACCAAAAGAAAGGGTACTTTTATGAGGTATTTTTAGTTCTTTTGATAAGCACTAAAACCGTAGCATTGATGCTAAATTTCTTCCAAGGCTTACCTTGCGAAACTTTTTCGTTTCCTCTGTATTTTGGGTAGTGTCATTTTCATTGTAACTAATTGATAATGTATTTATTAAATTCAACACAGGGTTCACTTCTAAACTTAGATAACTATCATTTTGGCGATTGTATCGTATACCATTAGGAAACAATAGATTTTGCAATTTCTGCTTCACTACGCAGTTTGACAACTCCCACATATTAGGCAAGTTAGACAATAATTTTATTGAATATTCAACATATAAATCAAACTTAGATTTTTCAATACTGCTATTTTGTATTTCCTTTTCTATTGCTTCATATTCTAACTTTAATTTTTCAGTATGTTTTTTGTAAAGTTCCATATTTATTTCGCCATATACAAAACGCTCTTCTACTTTTTCAGTCTTTTCTTGTAATACCTTTAAATTGTACTTCAAATGTTCTTTAACGTCTTTGTTTGATTCGTTGTAATAATCAAAAGTATATTTCATTTGAAGCTTTAACGGTGCTACAAGCTTTTCATTTATTTGAAAAGCATCTAACAAGTTTTTAAACTTTTCGTTTAGCTTATCAGCTCTACTGTAACCGCTACACCCTTTTGCGTTGCATCTATAATAATTAATCTTGTATATCTTCTCTGTATATCCTGTTATTGGTTTTCCGCATGTATCGCATGTTACGAATCCTTTCATTGGTAAGTTTGGGTTGTTCTTTTTATGTTTGAAACCCGCGCCATTATTTTTTGCGGTGATATTATTTACTTTTAAAAACAATTGCTTTGATACAATTGGCTTGTGATTTCCTTTTACGACTTTACCATCTAGCAAACTGTTTGATATGAGTCCGCAGTATACAGGATTTTTAAACATGATCGTAAGTCGTGGCGGGTTTAGATTAACTCCGTAATTCTTTAAACGTTTTATAATCTCAACATTTGACAAATTTTCGTTTGATTTCCACTCAAATGCCTTGCGAACAAATTTTGCTTTGTCTGAATGAATTAATATAGGGCGGTTCTGTTTATCTCTAGCATTTTTAAAACCTATTGGAGCGTTACCAATGTAGAAACCTTGCAAAAGGCGTTGGCGCATTCCTGTCTTTGTTTTTTCGGTTCGTTGGTCGTTATCGTATTTACTGAATAATAAATTGAGGTTTTGAAAGAATGTCCCCGTTGAGGTTTTGGTATCTATTGGTTGTGTTACCGATATTACATTGATTCCTTTTGCCTGTAATTTTTCAACTGTTGTAATAGCTGTAGAACCCGCACGCGAAAAACGATCTATACTATATACAATGATGTTTGATATTTTTTTCTGACGTACAAAAGCTAACATTTTTTGATACTCTTTTCGGTCGTCATTTTTTGCACTTTCGTTTGTTCCACCAAAATAAGCACTTATTTGAAGTTTGGCACGTTCTGCGTATAGTGTACAATATTCACGTTGTGATTCTAAGCTTGTATTTTCTTTTTGTTTTCCGCTAGAAACTCTCGTGTAAATAACTGCTTTATTATTATTAATAACGGTTTTATTACTTCGCTTTCCAAAGCTTTGAAATTGATTCAGATTTTCCATGATTCGTAACGATGTTATGTGTTAATAATGATAATTCTTTAAGGGTTTGTATGATCTGCTGAGCTTCTTGTATAGACATATCAGCGAAGCCATCGAAGCTTTGTAATTGCTCAACCGAAATCGTTTTTAATTTTGATATGTCTTTTACATTTTTCATTTAAAGGAATTAGCATATAATTACCAACTGTGGCTGTTTTACAGTTAGGTATTATTCCTTTATTTAAAATTGTAGTATTGCTTGAAATCATATTTCAATAGTACAAAGAATCGAAACGAATTCAAAGGTTTCAACTGTAAATTAATAGTTAAAATCTTACAATTATAATTTAAGGAATGTTTATTTCTATTTTTTAGGGGTAGACTTATGTTTTACTTCTTACGTATCTTTTCTATACAGTTTCGTCAAAACACTTTATAAAAAAGTATGTGTACTGTGCTGTAATTGTGAGTACTAATTTTATTTACATAGAATTGATTTTTTTTGATAATTCAAAGGTTTAAAAAAATATCGAGGTATCATTTGTTCACTTTTGTAACTTGAACCTAAAGCCTACAAAACATATTTTATAACTAGATGAAGTCACATGAAAATGCTGTCAGCTAGATTGTTTGAAAAATGACTTTTTAATGAATTTGATTTTTTCACTTCTTTTTTAAGGTTAAACATTCGTTTTAAATACGCTAACTCATTATTTTATGATTGTTACGACTTTAAATTAATTTCAGAAATGCAGGATTCTGTATTTATGATTACAAAGATTTGAAACAAATCCGATATATCATTTGTAAAATTTTGTGTCCGACACACAGATTATAAGAAGAAATTGTAGGACTCTTAAAAAAGAAAGATTTATTCTAATGTAATTGAGGTTAAATTATAGAGTAATTAGTAGAAAATTTGAAAATTATTTTTGATTTAACAAATATTTTCTGATTTCCTGTTTTTGTTTATGGTGTCGTTCATTAAGTGATTGGAAAAGAAGATAAAAATAGTTTCTCTAGTTGTTTTTTAAATTATTTCCGAAAATTTACTCATCATTAAGGGATAAGTAAAAAAATGATAAAAAAAATCAACTTATCATTAAGTGATGAGTTCATAATTTGCTTCTTAAAAAATTACTCATTGCTTAGAAATCAATAAAAAAATGGTGAAAAAGATCAACTTATCATTAAGCGAGAAATTCATAATTTACTTTTAGAAAATCTGCTCACTACTTAGCAATCTGTAGAAAAATCGGACTTATCGTATAGAGATAAGCGGAAATGAAAAAATGAATTCAATTTATTTTTAAGAAAGTACTTTGAAAAAAAATTCGGTTTATAAAATTTTATAAATGATATCACTAATTTCTTCCCAATCTTTGTTTTGTAAATTAGATCCTATTGAAACAGAAGTAAACCACATCTTAAACAAAAAAAGTTTTATGAAATTTAAAGTTTAAAAATGACTAATAAATGACCTTAAAGTTACCAATAAGTGATTCAAGAGTTCCCTGTAAGTTCCCAAAGAGTGATTCAGAAGTGTCCAATGTTTTACCAAAGAATGACTTGAAAAAACAAAAATGACCTAAAAGTTACCAATAAGTGATTCAAGAGTTCCCTATAAGTTCCCAAAGAGTGATTCAGAAGTGTCCAATGTTTTACCAAAGAATGACTTGAAAAAACAAAAATGACCTAAAAGTTACCAAGAAGTGATTCAAGAGTTCCCTATAAGTTCCCAAAGAGTGACTCAGAAGTGAGTTAGAAGTACCCATAAATTACTTAAAAACACCTTTAAAAATTTAGACTGTTGATTACCAGATTATTACGTTCTTTCGATTTGGCAAACTAGTTTGGTGAGTCACTTTAAATTCAAAAACCGTTGAACTCATCGTTGGTATTGTAAAAACGTAAGCATTCGGTCTTCTACGTCTAGGATTAGATGTTGTATTTTACATAAAATGAGTTATGAAAAAACGCAACCCATTAACAAGTAGAAGTTTAAGTGTTCCTAGTTCTTGGGTAAGCATTCGGTCTTCTACGTCTAGGATTAGATGTTGTATTTTACATAAAATGAGTTATGAAAAAACGCAACCCATTAACAAGTAGAAGTTTAAGTGTTCCTAGTTCTTGGATAGGTATCTGATTTTAAAGTATTGTTGGTTTAAGAGAGATTTTATTAAGAAAAAGGTATTTTTTTAACAGTTAAGAAAGCTGTTGTTTCTTCCAATTTTGTGGCAGTAATTCTTCTAATTTATTGGCTTTATGCTCTGGTAATCTTTTAAAGACATCATGCAACCAATGATATGGATTTACATCGTTGATTTTACAAGTAGCAAAGAAAGAATACATCATCGCAGCATTTTGTGCTGCTTTATGATTGCCAGCAAAGAGGTAATTTTTGCGACCTAGGGCTAAAGGGCGTATTGAGTTCTCTATTAGGTTATTATCAATGCAATATACTGGATTATCGATGTAACCAATAAGTGACTCCCATAATTTTAGACTATAAGTAAGTGCCTTTCCTATAGCACTTTTAGGAAGTACTTTAGTGTACTGATCTTGCATCCAAGTGTATAATAAATCTAAAATAGGTTTAGCGCATAATGCTCTATAACGTGTTATCGTTTTCGAGTTTAGATTACGCTCTTTTATTTTTCGTTCTACACTATAGAGTTTTTGGATTTGCTCCAATGCATAACTGGCTCTTGACTTATCATTAGCAAGTGCTTTTTCAAAATATCTTCTAGCATGTGCCATGCATGCTAAGTGTTTTAAGCCATAGTTTTCAATCACTTTTTTATAGGCAGTATATCCATCAGTTTGTAATGTTCCTCTAAACTCTTGTAATAGTACTTCTGGAACTTCTGCTGCTCTACTAGGTGCATATTCAAAAAGTACTAATCCTTCTACTGGAGCATGTAATACCCAATGATAGCCTTTATGAGTACTCCCTTTTTTATGACTGTCTTGTACTTTGATTGTTGATTCATCTGCCTGAAGATAGTCACATTGCAATATTAATTGTTTATGAACTTTATACAATACTTCCAACTGCTGGGACGCTTTAGTAAACCAGCCAGATATGGTTGCTGATGCAATAACAATATCTTGTCTTTTTAATATTTGTAGTTGACGGTAGAAAGGTAAGTGATCAATAAATTTACTGACAAAAATATGCGCTAATAACCCAGCTCCTACATTAGACTTAGGTAAGATTAAGCTTGGTAGCTCCGCAATACTAATTCCTGAGTCCTTTGGTAATGCATATTTAGGACGAACTATTTTTCGAACATACACTTTCTGCGGAGTGTATTCCAATAGTTCTGTGATTTCTTCTCCAATTTTAACACTACCTTCTATGATATTTTCTGGCTCAATAACTTCTTCAACTCTTGGCAAGTGTGGAGCTAATGGTAAACGAACAGGATGTTTCTTCTCTTTGGTTATAGTTTTGCTATAACTCACCTGTTTTTGTTCTGATACTGGAACATCTTCTGAGATTACTTCTGTAAATAATCCAAGTTGATTAGATTCCGATGGAATAAAACGTTCACTCTTAGTGCCAAAAATAAGACGTTTGAGTTCTAGTAGTTGATGCTCTAAATGGGTAACTTTTCCTAGTAGCTCATCATACTTCCTTTTAGGAACATAATCATCAAGATTTATAAGTGTTTCCGTCTGTTTTTCCACGGATTAAAAATACGAAAACTACTTCGATATCACAATGCCTTAAGCTACTTTATACTGCTAATTCGTATCGTTTTTTTCGTTGCAAATTATTAATGAAAACTCCATCTATTAATAATACGAGCTGCGAATAATCTAACCCAATACTTCCAACTTCTGGATCGTAATTTGGCAACTCAAAACGCCCTTGCTCTAATCGCTTATAATACAATACAAATCCTCCGTTTTGCCAATGTAATAACTTGACCTTATCTCTAGCTTTATTGATAAATATGTAAACAGTTCCATTACTAGCTGGAGTCACTAAATCTTTTGCGATTAATCCACATAATCCGTTAAAACTTTTTCGCATATCAGTTGGTTTACTGTATAAATGAAAATCATGATTAATACCTAATCCAAACATGATACTAGTTTCTTTAAGGTTGATAATCCTTCCATGTCTAAAACTGTAGATACTGCTATTTGAACTCCATTAGGATAGAAAATCTGTAATGTTTCTTCCTTGATTTCAGGAGCCATAACCTTCACTGGAATGAAGTTTAAATTAGAAGAATCTTTAACTGAATCTTGCTTCTTTTCTGATTTGTATTTACGTAACCAATAACGATAGGTATAATAATTAAGTTTATGAGCCTTGCAATAGGCGTCTAATTTCATTCCACTACTAGCAAAACCTTCTATTAATGGATACATCTCCGATTTAGTTCTGTGATTTTTTTTCATGATGTAAAACTAAAATCACTTTACCAATGTCACAATATGTAGACTACGGAGTGTTTACTGATGTAAAACTAAAATCACTTTACCAATGTCACAATATGTAGACTACGGAGTGTTTACTGTAATGGATGTCTATAAAACCAAAGCTCCTAATAAAAGTAAAGAGTAATACCAAAAAAATGATATTACTCCTTACTATAAATTTTTAATTCTTATTCAATTCTCTTAACTATTTCATTTTCAATATCTGTTCCTTAAATGGGACACGTTATTTTAAAATAGTCGTAGAGATAGCATGGGACACTAACGTTGCACACCAATCTGTTCCATTACTTTTTCTAACAATAAAATTGTATTCCACAAAGAATTCATTGTAGCTTTATTATAAAGCCAAATTTTTTTTTGACCATCTAGTTTTAGATATTTATAACTCGCGAATAATTTCCCTTTTTTCATAGCATTATTTTGCAAAATATTAGAAAAATCTTTAAGTTCTATTTGATCTTTATCTCCAGACAGAGTAGAAAAGTAGACAAATTTTTTGCCTAAAATAGTGTATATACCATCTTCTCTGTAAATACCCAGCAAAGCTTCTTTATTTTCTTTTTTCAAAAGCTTAACAATTTCTGAGTTTTCATCAACGAAGAATTTACCTGCGTTTTTTTCTAAATTATTACGTTTTATTCTAGCTTTTAGGATATTTGTTTTTACCATAATTCTTTTATTAACATAAAAGGGTAAAAAGGATTCCATCTTTTTGATACATTATATCCTTTATATTTACCTCCCTTATTTATTAAATAATTAAATATTTTTGTAATTCTAGGTTTTGGAACATTTGTTATTACTTCTATTCTTTTAGCTCCATTTGCTTTAAGAGTTTGTTCTACTAACTCTAAAGCTTCATCACTTATTTTTGTAGTAAAACTAATATCAATCTTTGCAACTCCATTTTTTATATGAACAAAAAAATCATATGTCCCTAACTCTTTTACAGCAGCAGCAGCTTCATCACTAAATTTTACCGATCCAGCTACTACATTAACTCCTTCTGAAACTTGTTTAGCTTTATATGTTTTGTATACCCATGCACCTCCTTGAAAAACCTTTGCAAAAGCCCATTCTCCTGCGACAAATAAAAATAACTCTCCAACAGCATCTTGTTTTGCTTTCTCATTCTGAGCAATATCTGCTTCAGTAGGATTGTATGGATCATTCCCATTTAGGTATGCAGTCCTTGATGCACCATTATATGCCATTGCATAAAATTCTCCAGCAGTCATATCTTTTACTGCCTTCTTTTTAGCTTTTTTCTTTTTATCCTTATCTCCAGGACCGCTTCCTGAACTACCACTTGCTGTATAAAGACTTACTGCTGCACCAGAGCTTATCGTATGCCAATTACCTCTACCATCTCTCAACTCTATTCCATTTTGACTATCTGCTCCAGATGGGTCAGCCCAGAATATAGGGTTGTTGTCAAACGCCTGATACGGAGAATATCGGTGATGCGTTACAGGATCAATAACCACCCAACGTGCAATCGCAGGATCGTACTGCCGCATGTCCATTTCGAGTATATTGTTTCCTAACTCATTGCTTTCCTCAATTCCATTGTATCCATAGTTATGATCTCTACCTGTAATTTGGTTATTATATCCTTTATGTTTAAGCCCAAAAGGATAATAATGATTTTCTTCCTTGATCTCAGTTATTGGATCAATTGTTCCATTAGCATCCATGTCTTGATAGGAAAGTCTGATGTTCCCTAAATGATCTTTGTATTGATAGGTGTAATCAAAGTCAACAATTCTGTTTCCTCCACCTTCATTGTCAACTACAGGTTCTATGTAACCTTCTTCACTGTTAAAGAACGTAAGTACCACAGGCGATTGTGCTGAGCCCTTTTTGTAAATGTAGTTTCCTGCATAAAAAGTAGATTGACTACTTGAGAGGCTACTATCAAATACTATTTTCTCTTGCTTCATCCCTGTTGCGTCGTAAATGTACGAAATTGTACTTTTATTATCAAAGGTTATTTGCTCTGGTAAGTTTAAATAGTTGTAACTGATATTTGTAATATCCTTGTTTTTATCTTCAACCATGTTTCCATTGGCATCATAGCTGTAATCATCACCTGTGGTATTTCCATTTTTGAATCCATAATCAATGTTACTTGCATCTGCGACACTCATCAGCTGATTACCAACATAGGAGTAATTCAAATCATCCATTATTCCAAAGACCGTTGCATTGGCATCGGTATGACCTGTTCTGACTAGCTTTTCAATATTTCCATTTAGATCATAATCTACATAATCAAGATTGTAATTCCCTGTATTGTCTTTAGCACTTGTAATTCTGTTCAGTGGATCATAATCATATACATAGTTCTTTAATGAACTGTCTGCTCCTTTGGTTCTCCATAGCGTACTACTGATGTTTCCATTGAATAGTTTCCTGGTCGGATCAGCGATGTCATTGTATTTCAGTGCAAAGCTAAATAGATCGTTTCCTTGATCATTTACATTATTAATGCCTTTGAGCCATCCTCTGATGTTATACGTATAATCAACCTCTTGAAGCTGTTTTTCCAAATCTATCAAGACAAGATCTTGTACTTTTCCTCCAGAAGAGTTTATACAAACATCTCCCACAAGCGGGTTGCCATTATCAGAGAATTCTGAAATATAAAATACTTCTTCATTTTTTAGATAATAGATTTTGTTGTCTCGACGTTCTACTTTTAATACATCTCCTAAAACATAGTTTCCTTTTAGACCTTTGTTAGTACCAGACTCATAAATATTTATATTTCCCCAATAGACATAAATTGCATAATCAATAGAGTTGTAATGATCTGTTCCACTGATATCATCTGATAAACCAGCCATGAGGTAATCTGAGATTTTTACAGGACTGAAACTCACATATCCGTCTCCATTTATGGTGGTATCGGTAACTAGCCCTGCATCCCAAGTACTGGTACTGCCTGCTGTTTTCTCAATGATATTTCCACTTACATTCAAATTAGAGTTTACATGAGTATAGGTGCTGATACTTGGAAGCGATCCGCCAACTTGTTTTTGTACCAGTTGTCCAAGTTCATCATAATTATTCTTTGCAATCAATTCTTTGTTGCCTCCATTGATTTGTTTGGTTTGATATAATAATCGATTGCTTTTGTCATAACTATAATTATCAATAGTAACAATAGGATTGTTCTTTTCTTTGAGATGTGTTGTTTTTTGCGCTAATACTTTACCACTAAAGTCTAATAAACTACTGCTTACATCTTGTGTATGGAGATACTCATTTTTAGAAACACCATGTATGGGTCTTCCCTTTTCATCATAATAAGATTCCGATGTAATCCATTTATCAGTTCCTAACACACGCACTTTACTTCCTGTAGCCAATCCTTTGACATTGGCTGAAAAAGCTTGTCCATAACTAGCATACCCGATATGCATGTCTTCAATAGCGACCTCAGGGTCAAAGAAGGATGCATCTCCTATGAGTACTCCTGTGTACGTTGTAGCAACTGCATGAAAGATTTCATCGTTCTTTTTAAAGAGTATTTGATTTGCTGAACGTTCTACTTTAAAAACATCACCTACCTGATAGGTCGTTGTTGAGAGACTTTCAAATACACCTTCTTGATATAAATAAACACGTTGTAATCCTCCATACCCTGTATAGATGGCATAATCAATGGTGTCGTAATGATCATTTTCAGCTGAATTGATAGCAGAAAGTCCTACCATGAGTTTTTTATCTGTAGAAGTTACTTTGTACTGAATATATCCATCTCCGTAGATATATCCTGCTGTAGTAAAACCTGCATTCCATCCAGTAGAAGCATTTGCTGGTTTTGAGATGGTATTACCTGTAACATCTAAACCACTTTGCGTGTCTAAATTATAATCTGCTTCCAAAGCACTGCCTGCACTCCAAAGGTAATCGTCATAGTAGTTTACCGTAAGCAATTCGATACTATCATCATTTGGATAGTTTGTATTTGAATAATATATAGCTGTTCCATCGATAGTCATAGTCGTTGGACTTGTTGTACGCGATTCATAAAGAGCTGTTCCATCAATTATGACTTGCAGACTTGCTCTACTGCCACTATTGATTACTGTTCCTGTATAAGCTACTCTTCCAAATACATCATATTTGGTAAACAGCCATGTGTTTGCACTTCGTAAGTTGATGTCTTGTGTTAGTACAGGACGATCTAATTTGTCATACACAATGTATTCCCATCCTTTGGCTGGAATTTTCTTTTCAATCAGTCTGTTTCTATGGTCGTATTTGTATTGGTAACATAATTCGTCTAATACTGTTGTGTCAATGCTTGTTTTTATAGAAGCCTCTGGTGGTAATACATAGGTTAAGTTTCCAAAATCATCATAGATGTAATAAGTATCTAGTACTTCTATATAAGTATCTAGTACTTCTATTCCATTATAGGTACGCTTAAGTAGTACTTGTCCTGATTTGTTTTTAAATTCCTCTGTGGTATGATCTGTAGCATATTGCTGATTCGGTTGCCAGTTCTCATCTTTGGTGATCGTTTTAATGAGTTCTCCTGTAGCATATCCGTCTGAATTTGGTACTAATTGAATCGCTTCAGGAGTTTCTAAAGGATGTGTTACATCATATCGTTTTACCGCATCGATTGTATGATCGTTAAAATCATATTCCATCTTAATGGTATGATTAAATTCTAACGACCAATCTTTTCCTGGTGCCGCTGCCTGTGTCACTCGACCTATCTTATCATAGGTATTGGTACTATAGGATGGATAAATGAGTCCTGTTTCTGGAGTGTTATTTATAATGTCATCCAGTAAGTCATCAGGAATATTATCGAGTGCATTTAGCATGCTCAGTCCACCATTAGTGGTGGTAAAACTAGGTACATCTTCTCTATATTTATTGTGATAGAATTGTTGTTGTTCTTTGATTTCCTCATTGATTGCAGGATCAATGTTGGGTGAGCCAACTATTTTATTGGTAAAGCCTCCTCCTTTTTGCGTCCCAACATAGGGTAAAAACTTGGTGTTGGCACGACCAAACTCATCATACGAAATAATTGTTTTGATATCGCGACCATCTTTTGGTGATTGCCCAATAGCTACCTGCATTTGTCCGCGTCCCATACCATCAAAATAGGTAACCTGTGCTATTTTATCTTTCTCTTCCACACTGGCTAGTTCAACCAAATCAAATGGCTGTGTGTAAGCAATAGTATGAACATAGTTTTTATTGTCATTGATTCCTTCAACAGTAGTCACATCTGGACAACCATTGTAATCTCCACCAATAGTTGGGCAATTATCTCCTGCATTGTCTACATAACCAGCTGGTGCACTTCCTGAGCAGGAAAGCATGATTTCTTCAATATTACCAAAGCCGTCGTCATCGATATCTGAATAATACAGGGTTGATTGATTTAATGCGTCATTGCCATCATCACAATCAAGTTGTAGATACGAAAAGTTTTGAAGTACTGCATTTTCTCCAATTAGTACGGCATTTGAATTGCTTGGAGCATCGCATCCTCGAACAATAGATCCTATTATAAAATGATTATCTCCATCACCATCTATTAATATTGCCCAACTACTATTTGGATTAATCAGCGGGTTGGAATCATCACAATCTGTGCTTCCACAAACGAGTTTGTTGAGTTCCTGATATTCTGGTGTAACAATTTCTGAGCCAGTATAGGCGTTTGTCCCTCCAAAACCATCATTGTCCATATCATAATAATAAGCTGTACAAATTGAGGGATCAAGAGATATTTGTGCTCCTGCCGTGGTTATAAAACCACATAACAATACAAGGGTGTATATATATTTTTTCATCTGTATGTAGTTTTTAATTGTTTTTATAATGATAATTATTCTCACTCAGTACATGCTGCTCATGATCTAACACATATTTTAAGCGTCCCATGCTATCATACTGATAATAGGTGTTTCTGCCTCTTGGGTCGCTAGTTTGAATCACGCCAATCATAGGCTCATAGATAAAAGTGCTTACCATTGCATTTGGCAATGAGCTTCTAAGATTTGATAATGCCGATTCAAGAGCTGAACCTGTTAAATTCTGAATACTTGATTCATTGATAACTGCATTTACCTCTGTGAAAGTCGTATTTTCAATCTTTGCTATCGGATAGTTGTAATTATAGCCCCATAGATACGTAATATGTGTTCCATCAGTTTTGGAGACTTCACGCGGTTGTCCATACGGCGTATAATCATGATAGGTTACACGCTCTTCTGATGCGTTTGATTTCTTTGCGCCTTCTATTGAAGCGGGAAGTAAGTTACTAAGGTTATTGACCGTACCTGCAAAGACCGAGAAATTCATCTTGGTTGTTTGCATAAGCTCCGTACCTTTGTATTGCTCAGTGATTAGCGGCGTATTGAGCCTGTGTGCAGCTAAAAGCCCTGCATGGTTTTCTTCAAAAGGATAGCGAATTACAGTTTCATATACATCTCCTTTACTATCGGTAGTAATCGTTTTGGTTGGATTATGATGATTGGGAATACTTTCGTATAAACTTTCCGTTTCTTGTGTTAATTCGCGTGTACCTTCCTTGGAAACAGTTATTTGTTTATTAGGTAGCCATTGTCCTGAAGATAGTGTATAAAGATGTTTACCTAATGAGCATACATTTGATAAAGCACATGTCTGCATTTTATTCAAGTTATCAAGACTGTAGTACGCTAAACGCATCTCTCTATTGAGTGCAATCCCTTGAACATTATCTACTTGATAGTTATCTATTTTTAGATATTGATGATGTGTGGTGTTTTTATCCTCTACTTTTTCTAGTAAGAGATTCCCTGCCATCCATTCAAAAGTAAAAGGTACTCCTGGAAAGGGAATATTAAAGAATTCCCCATCAACATCACTGAAAAATGAATATTTTCTGAAAATCTCACGAGGTTCAGAAGTGGAACTACCAAGAGTGCTATACCCAGTTTCGATGGATACTGGATGGATAAGTTCCTTTACTTGCCCATAGCCTACATATCCTGATTGGGTTGTCAGTAATGGTACCCAGCTTTGAGAGACAAACTTTTGAACATTGTCTGTCGATATAGAGAAGTATTCAGGTTGGCTTAAAATATATCCAAAAGCATATTCAAAGCTTCTATAAGCCGTTAGCTTGTTTTTATCATAGGTTTTTATTCCCTGCACGCGAAGTCCTCCAAAATAATCAAAAAACGAGTCAGGGTCAGGTGGATTTAAGTTTTCTTCAAGCCATTTTACAGTTAACTCACTACTATGCTCTGACATATTGTACTGATCAAAAGTGTCAATAATCTCTATCGCTAGTTCATAGTTTTTTCCTTTGGTTAGTTCAATAAATCCATGATCCCAAATAGAACCGCTATGCACCAAAACTCCATCTGTGGTATTGGTAATGGTAAAGGTCATAAAATCACATACCTGATCACCTGGAGTTCCATAAAATGAATCTTCATTGTCACATCGATTTGAAAAACCAACAAAGCTTACCTGCGTTTTCGTACTATCAATGACACTTGACTTAGCATTATTAGAAATACTAAAGGTACTTGTAAAGGTATAGGTATTTCCCGATCCATTTTCTACAATAGTATATGGATAATTTGGTTTCGCCTCCACTTTTACTTCTTCTTCTCGGTAAGGAGGAATATCTACATTTTTTACATCCCCACGATTGTTTTCGTAAAACAGTTTGGTCACGCCGCCTTCAGGATAAGTTATCTTATTCAAGACACATGCCGAACTATAGGCAGGATTGGCATCTCGATTAGAAATAAAGTTTATATGTGGGATTAAACTATTGTTAGCAGTTGCGCCATTGTAATAGCCCCAATGATCTTGTGCTTGTGAGCGTTTGTGCGGAAGCTTCACATCTGTGTTATAGCCAAATCTATAGCTATAATCATCAGCTGTATTATGTCCTCCGTACATTCCCTTAAAAATAACCCTGTCTAGTTTCATTCGCTTACTTAAAAAACTAGCTGTATTGGCAGGAATGGAACCGTTTGATGTTGTCAAAACAAACTCATTCTCTGTACTTGGAGTACTTTCAAAATAGGAATGTTCCAAACTTACGCGCTGAATCTCATTGCCAGCGGCATTTAATATTTTTATATGCTCCAAACGCTGTTTAGAAGATTGCGTATCTTCACGATCTACACTTGCACGCACAAATTCTACCGAACCTTTACTACTGGTGATTTTAGAAAGCAATGTATAGCTTCTGTAGACAACCGAATAGGCTATAATATGACTGTTAGGTGTCTGTTGCTGACTACCTGTTTCTTGTCTCCCATCAAATACAATAAGTGATTCTGAACCTTTAGTGGTTGTTACATCATTATAAGGGTCACTTGCTATATGATTCGGAAGTATTGGGCGATCATATTCCAAGGTAATAATATCTCCATTGGGACTGGTCATCGATATTAAATCCCATGTCTCGGTATAACTCTCAGAACTGTTTCCGCCATTTGGAAATTCCAATCCATTGATATCTTGAAAAGTGTTAGATTGATAAAAGATATTTCCTTTAGTAAATTTAAATATATTTCCGCTGGCATCTGTGATTTCCCATGAGATAATATTTCCTGTACCTGTATCAAAGGTAGGTTCAATTTTTACGTCTTTATTGGGAAATTGAATGATTTTGCCTGTGGTTATAGTACTTCGATCCTGACTAAACATAAAACGACCAGATCTACCAAGCATACTATAGTTAAAATCATCTGGCTCAAAATCAAAATTATATCCATTACTTTGAGCTGTATAAAATTCACAAGAATTATTGTAAGGCAATGGAGGGTCTCCTGGGTGTGGATCACAAGTTCTACGTACAATATCTACTGTGTAATCCGTATGGATAAAACCATATGGAATTTTATCATCCATCCGTCCGCGCACCGTTCTGGTGATTTGTCCGCCTGCTGATAGATTCCAACCCAAGCCAGCCCAGCCTGCTTCTTCAGATACACGATGTCCGCCTGCATGATATGATAGATTAATCGGTGCTGAAAGTTCTCTCCCTTGTAGGGTGTAGATAGGAACGCCAACATTGGGAATTCCATTATAATATGATACAGGAACTTCGCTGTAGCGTAATAAAGACGATACCTCAGGAGCCTGAGGAATAACCGCGGGTGTGTCATACTGTAGTATGTTACCTGTCTGTCCGTAGACAAAAGGTGTTAACAACAATAGATACATCCATACCAATTGTTTTTTCATAAATGTAATTGTTTTAGTGATTTTTCTTTAAATTTTAATTTTATGCTACTTCTTGTGTAGCGTAGAGGAATTCTTTATTGTTAATAATCTTGGAAACTCTTGATTTTCTTCTGTAACTAACCGATAAAATTTTCTTGTCACTCAGATGTAACAACCGATATTTACTCTCATATTCTCGTACATGAAGTAAATGCACTAAAAAAGAACGATGAACACGAATAAATTCTTTGTTGGAAAGAATATCAGCATAGTACTTTAGATATTTACCACTCAACAAACGTTCTCCACTAGCAAGGTAAATAAAGGTATAATTATCACTTGCTTCTAAGTAAATAATATCTTTTATAGAAACATGCCTAC
The DNA here is from genome assembly GCF_965283645.1 of Kordia sp. Taxonomy (GTDB): domain Bacteria; phylum Bacteroidota; class Bacteroidia; order Flavobacteriales; family Flavobacteriaceae; genus Kordia. Next base: position 5,412,007 of record NZ_CBDIPG010000001.1, read on the forward strand.
CTTTATGCTTGGTTCCAATACGAATGTTGTTTTTTTGATCTTTAGCCGTTTGTTTCTCGATTCGTTTTTTTTTCATTTTTATGCATTACAGTTTTACGTTTTAAGCAATGGGGCGGTGAGTAAAGTGGCTGTTTTCTATACAAAGAAAAATAGTTTTCATATATCTGACAACTATTTTTTGTAAACGTTACATTTTTTTAATAAACGTTGATTTTTAACATAAAAACAGCTTTTTTAAACTAAAATATAGTCTTCACTCCCGTGATTATAGATAATTAGTGCATGCAAAAATGTTAAAAAATAGCTAGTTTTTGCATATAATTTTAACTGTAATTCTGTCATTGCAGTAAATGAGTAAGTGTTGTAAGGCAGTTGTACCGATAACGAAAATAACTTCATTTTCTTAGATTTTATGAGTACGTATTTAAAATTAATGATTATCTCATTAGTATTTTAAATAATGTCAAAGCTAATGGATACATCTCAAAATTCAAAGAACTATACAACAGGAAAATTCCCCTTTTTATAGTATAATGTTTTCCCCTTTGTAGTGATGTCTAGTAAAATCAATCATCTATAAAATTTCCATTCTTATCTTATATAAACTACATATATAATTCCAATAAAGACTAGTACAATACCAACAGCTAGGCAAAAGCCAATGACAAACCCTTTAAAAAATGTAAATTGTTTTGCATCCATATAGGTTCTTTATAAGTCTTTGTAAGATATTTTTATTAACTTAATTGAGGTCGCGTATAGGTAACTTCAGTAAAACATTTCTACAGTATTTGTCACTAGTATACGCTATAAGTTGTTAGCGTATCAAGAAAATATTAAAGAAATATCGTTTTCTTTTAAAATAGTATATCATCGTATTACATGGTTTTTTAAATTACATACTCTCTTTTAATTATTTGTTATCCATCATTCAAATAAAGAAATAAAAGAAACACACTAAAAGGGAGAATGTGATGATTCCTTATTTTGAATGAGGCAACAACAATAGTGTAGATTTAAATAGTTGTACTAACCATAATCTATTGAAATACATCCTTTATGTTTCATAACATATAAAATTAAATAAGCCGACGCTTTAAAAAAGGAGGGCGGCTTGTCCCATTGTCCAAAATTATATGCAACACAATCTTAGGGAATAGGAATAATTATTTACTTTATCTCTTATTACTTGAAAATAGGACTATCTTAGTTTTTTACTATCTTAGTTGCGTAAAAAGAATACTAAAATAGAGTTGATAGTCCTATTTAATTTGTCTCCATACTAAAAATCAGGAGAAACTTTAATCATAAGCTCTTTTTCTAGTAAAAGACTATTTAACTAAAACAAATATAATGTTTTATTTTATAAAATCAACTGATATTGTATAAAATATTCATTATTTTAATTTTATCAATGGATATAAAAGAAAAAATAAAAGAGATATTAAAGTTTTATAATCTAAAACAAAAGGGGTTTGCTGAAAAAATTGGAATTACACCTCAAATGGTAAGTGATGTTCTAACTGGTAAAAAAAATGCTGGAGATAAAATAATCAATGGAATATTAGATAACTGCCAAGAAATAAACCCGCTTTGGTTATTTAGAGATTCCGAATGTATGCTTATCAATGATGTAAATGGAAAAAAGCAACTATCTGATTTCTCCGAAGAAGAAATCGCTTTGTATATAGTCAATAATGAATCTAAGTTTATGGAAATTCCTATTTTTTCCAACATGGTGGAGAAAATTGCAGCATTAAAAGCTATAGATATATTAAATAAAGCTTAACTATTTCTATTCATTAATTTATAAAAATTAGTTGCCTTTATTTTATTACCTTCAAATTTTGAATCTATTAGTTCCCTTATTTTAGCTGCTAATCTATTAAGTTCATTTTCTTGCTCAATTTCCATTTGATCTGTCAAGAGCCTTATATCTTGTAAATAAACCTCATAGTCTGAATTTTCTATATAACCAGAATTTCTTATTTTGTCATTATGAGTTTTCATTTTCTAAAATAGTTTCTTGTGTAATGATGGTTCTTTCTTTTCGATATTCGTTTAATCGATCATCTTTAACATATCCTTTTTTATCTAAAGAATATAGAAAAGAAATTAAGTTTCTTATAGTTTGCTTGGTTTTTTCTATTCCTATTTGATACTTATTATACAATCTATTAATAATATATATAGGAACTAAACTAAGAACAGTTATGGAGCTATAGTATGCAGATTTAGGTAAATCAGTGGCTGCCCAAAATATCCAAATAAATTGAAATATTGAAGAGTATAAAAATACCAAACCGCAAATTTTAAAGAAAATTTTTGGTACGCTCTCAAATATATATTTTGATGCTAGTATCAGTAAGAATGAGCAAACCAATAGAGAATATGGAGTACCCGAAGCATACATAAATGATCTTAAATTTCTAAACCCAAATACTTTTACTATTGATGTTTTACTAAGTGGTATGTGAATGTAAGGTGCAATAAAAGATAATACTATTATTGCACCAAAAATTGATAAAAGTAGCTTAGTCTCTATCGTCAGGACTTTCCACTTCTTCTTTATCAATTCCGAATTGTTCTGTTTCATTTTCTACATTTGTCGGCGTGCATGCAATAATTGATAAGCATGCAAAAAATATAAATAGTCTTTTCATGATAATAAGTTTATATGATTAAAATTTCTAAAAGAAATTTATCATAAAACTCATAATCTCTACTAATGTAAATAGAATATTTATTCTTAATTTATCAACATAAATAATTGAAAACAAAAGTACTAAAGAGGATTTTCATATTTTACAGTTATCCCGTAAAATAAGTATGGTTTTTACTAGAGTTAAAGTTTTATACGCATAAAATAGTTTTTAACATTACGGATTTCCGCAAGTGAGCAAAAGTAATTTTAGTATTAGACAATTGGATATATCTTGACTGTCATTAGACTACTATTTGACTGTTCCTAGAAATTCGTTAAAATTCATTGAGTTTGTTTTGACTGCTCGTTGAAGAGTTTTTTTAGAATGACACATATAAAAAAACCGTAGTACAACTATATTTTAGTTGTGCTACGGTTTGTATTACTTAGCTTGCTTCAAGTAATTCAGAATTGTTTTCTAAGTATTCCCCAAAAGATATAATATCTTTGATGGAAAACTTAGATTTTGGAATGTTGTGGGTTCAGAAATTTTTAACGCATCAATGCTACTACACTGCATAAAAGAAGAAACCTAGATATGTTCAACTTTTTCATTAGAAATTTAATGATTCTTGATTCATTGTTTACAATCATTTCTGTGATATTATATGTTTTTTTTATATTATTATTCTTGTGTTATAAAGTCAATGATGGCAGTATTGGTAAAATACGTTTGCACATCAGTTACTTTTTGTAATTCGAAACCTAGTTTTAATTGATCTAACGCTAATAATTGTTCAAAATCCATTTTTGCCGTTTGGTATGCCGCTAAAATTACTTCTTTGGCTTGTTTAGCTTGAAGAATATTTTCATCTTGTGTATGAATACTTTCTTGTGCATTCATCATTTTATTTTTTGCATCTTCTAAGGCAATCAATAATTGATTCTTTATGGTTATTTTCGTTTGCGAAATGGCTTCTTGCTCCAACTGTAATTGTTTTTGCTTTGCAATATGTCGCTTATTAAACAAAGGAATCGAAACGGTAACCATTGGCATAATGATATCTTTTCCATTATCTGGTAATGAAATGCCCGATCGTTCAGAGACCAACACATAATCTAGCCCAAAACCTATAGACGGATTTCCTTCTTTTTTGGCAACTATTTCCGATTGTTGCAATGCATTTTGCATATGTTCCAACTGTTGCAATCTTGGATGTTGCCTAATGGCTTCATCGTTTTCAAATTGTGGTGTTTTTGCTATTTGTAACGAATCTAACACTAAAACTTCATCCTGAATTGGTTTGTTTCGTAACAAATTGAACCGAACCTTTTTACTTCGAATATCTTCCGAAATCGCTTGGTATTGTTGTAAAAGCGTATTCTTTTTCATCTTAATGTTTAGCACATCAACCATATTGGTTCGATTGTTTTCTAATTCGTTCAACGCTAACTTTTCATACGTATCTAAAATTTCAACATGTTCCTGTGTAATTATTTGTTGTTGTTGCAACGTGTACAGTTCATAATACGCAATTTTCACATTCAGTGAAAGCTGTCTTTTCAAGAAATCAATTTCACTTTCTTTTGCATTTGCCAATAGTTTTGCGCTTTCCTTTTTCGCGTTAAGCGTACCAAACCAAGGAATTTTTTGACTTGCCGAAAAGCGTGCTCTTTGCGGTCCAACTCTCGTTTCTACAGCTTGTGCAAATACACCAACGCCCAATTGTGTGTTTGGCAAACTACCAACTTCGTTTACTTTTTCCAACGCACTTTCGTATTGAAATTGCTTGGCTAAAATTTCTGAGCTGTTTTTTTCGGCTTCCGCCAGATAGTGCGCAAGCGTTTGCCCATTGGCGATATGTACAACCAAAAAGCAACTTAGTAAATAGATCAGTTTATGCTTCATGTGTATTGTTTTTTAGGTTACTTTCTTGATGCCAACTGTATAAAACGGGCACAATAAATAGTGTGATTAATGCTATTAACATGCCGCCAAAACTCGGAATTGCCATCGGAATCATAATATCGCTTCCGCGACCTGTAGAGGTCAGAATTGGTACTAATGCTAATAATGTGGTTGCTGTTGTCATTAAACACGGGCGAATACGTTTTTTTCCAGCAAAAACAACTGCTTCGCGAATTTCTTTCTTCGTTTTCGGAATTCTCTTTTTGAACGATTGTGTCAAGTAGGTTGCCATAATAACGCCGTCATCGGTGGCAATTCCGAACAAGGCAATAAATCCTACCCAAACTGCAACACTTAAATTGATAGTTTTAATTTGAAACAACTCGCGCAGGTTGGTACCAAAGATGGAAATATCTAAAAACCACGATTGTCCGTAGAGCCAAATCATAAGGAATCCGCCAGCGAAAGCGACAGCAATTCCTGCAAATATGAAAAAGGAAGTCGCTACCGATTTAAACTGAAAATACAGGATTAAAAAGATGATGATTAATACAATTGGTACAATAATGAGTAAGGTTTGTTCAGCACGGACTTGTTGTTCGTACGTTCCCGAGAATTCAAAGTTGACGCCTTTTGGAACGATTATACTTCCATTGTCAATTTGATTTTGAATGATGGTTTGCAATTCTTCTACCAACGTAACTTCCGAAACATTTGATTGTTTGTTGAACAATACATAACTGACTAGAAACGTATCTTCACTTTTAATCATTTGTGGTCCTTTTTCGTAACCGATTGTCACGATTTCTTTGAGCAGAATTTCAGCTCCATTTGGCAACGGAACACGTATATTATCTATATCACTAGGATTAGAACGCAATTCGCGCGGATACCGAATGCGTACATTGTAACGTTCGCGTCCTTCAATGGTTTGTGTTACTACTTTTCCGCCAATGGCAACTTCTAAAATGTCTTGTACCGCTTTTATGGACAATCCGTAACGCGCAATTTCATCACGATTGATATCTAAAATTAAGTATGGTTTTCCAATCAGGCGTTCTGCAAAAACAGTTTCTTTCTTTACACCAGGAACTTCTTTTAGAATACTTTCCAATTGCAAACCAAAAGCTTCAATTTCTTCCAAGCTTTGCCCTTTTATTTTAATTCCCATTGGCGAACGCATTCCTGTTTGCAACATAATCAAACGTGTTTCTATCGGTTGCAACTTTGGTGCAGCTGTAATACTTGGGAGTTTTGTTGCTTTTACAATTTCGTTCCAAATATCATCTGGCGATTTTATATGCGGTCGCCAATTGCGATAGAGTTTTCCGTTTTTGTCTGGGATTAATGATTCTTTTTTTATGTTTTGAACATTGGATCTCGATACAACACTCGTACCTCGCGCCACTCGATCTGACGCAGTAATGAACAAACCTTCCTCGTTTACTTTAAAACGTTGTGGTTTTCCGTTTTCACCTAATATATATTCTGGTTTGTATATAATAATATTTTCATACATAGACAATGGCGCAGGATCTAAAGCACTTTCTACACGTCCTGCTTTTCCAACTACCGTTTCAATTTCTGGAATGTTGGCGACTGCCATATCCAATTGTTGGAGTATTTTTTTGTTTTCGGCAATTCCCGCATGTGGTAACGAAGTTGGCATGAGTAAAAATGAACCTTCATTTAATGCTGGCATGAATTCTTTTCCTGTGCTTCGCCATATTTGAAAACCTGCAACTAAAATGACCAAAGGAATGCTTAAGAATAGTAATTTGTTTGCCAATGCCCAACGTAACATTTGTTCGTAATATTTTATAAATACTAGAAATGTACCAATGACTACGATACAGGTTACCGCAACAAATAGAAAGTTTGTTGCTAAGTTGTTGGTATGCCCTAATGGTCGCCAATAGTTGGTGAGTACTATTAGTAATACTGTAATTGCTGTGATAATATGTATACGTTTTGCAATAAGCTGTGTAATGACTTTTTGTAGCTGCACAAGGTTTGTAATTCCAAAGATGAGCAATGCAATTCCTAAATAAATTCCATTTGCAATTGCGTAGACACCAAGTAAAATAAGCATCCCATTTAATACATATTTCAATTTTTGCGAAGTGTTTTTCCAGCCAAATACCCAAGCGGCTACTGCTGGTAATATAAACAAGGTGACAATGATTGCAGAAACCAATGCCATCGTTTTGGTGTAGGCAAGCGGACTGAATAGTTTTCCTTCGGCACCAACCAACATAAATACTGGAATAAAACTCACAATGGTTGTTAACACTGCCGTGAGAATGGCGCCAGATACTTCCGAAGTAGCTTTGTATACAAGCGTGTTTATGGGCGTATTCTCAGAATCTTCTTCAAGATGTCGTGTAATGTTTTCTATAAGGACGATTCCCATGTCTACCATGGTACCAATAGCAATGGCAATTCCCGAAAGGGCAACAATATTAGCATCTACATTTCCGAGTTTCATCGTGATAAACACAAATAACACAGCAATTGGCAAAACACTTGCAATTAGTATGGAAGCTCTTAGGTTTAACACCATGATGATGATAATTAAGAGCGTAATGAGTATTTCTAAGGATAAGGCTTCTTCTAGTGTGTGTAATGTTTCTTCAATCAACTCCGTACGATCGTAAAAAGGCACCACCGTTAGTTGTGATATACGTCCATCTTTTAGTGTTTTGGTAGGCAAACCAGTTGCAATAGTTGCTATTTTACTTTTTACATTGTTGATGACTTCCATCGGATTCGCGCCAAAGCGAGCTACGATAACGCCACCAACTACTTCCGCACCTTCTTTGTCGAGAATTCCTCTTCTTTCGGCCGGACCGAGATATACTTTTGCAACATCTTTTATACGAATAGGAGTAAAACCTTCCGAATGAATGGTCGCGTTTTCAATGTCTGTAATTGATTTTATATATCCCAAACCACGCACTACATATTCTGCTTGATTGATTTCAATGGTTTTTGCACCAATTTCCTTGTTGGTGTTTCTAACCGCATTGACAACTTGTGTTAGTGAGAGTTTGTATTTTTTTAAGATATTTGGGTTTACATCAATTTGATATTCTTGTACATACCCACCAATAGAAGCTACTTCCGATACATCGGCTGCACTAGATAATGCAGGTTTTACATAGTAATCTTGAATGCTTCGTAATTCTTGCAAATCCCAACCGCCTGTAACGTTTCCGTTTTCGTCTCTACCTTCTAAGGTGTACCAAAATATTTGCCCGAGTCCTGTAGCATCAGGTCCAAGTGTTGGCTGTATATTTTCGGGTAATAGCGAACTTGGTAGCGCGTTTAGTTTTTCTAAGATTCGACTACGACTCCAATAGAAATCTATATCATCATTGAATATGATATAAATACTGGAAAACCCAAACATAGACGAGCTTCGAACCGTTTTTACACCCGGAATTCCCATTAATGCTGTAGTTAACGGATAGGTGATTTGATCTTCAATATCTTTTGGTGAACGACCTTGCCATTTGGTGAATACGATTTGTTGGTTTTCGCCAATGTTAGGAATAGCATCTACGGCAACTGAATTTTTTGGAAATGCTCCCAAGTTCCAATTGAATGGCGCTGTGCTGAGTCCAAACCCAATGATGACAACGAGTAGTAGTACAGCAACAAGCTTGTGATGTATTAAAAATTGAATGCTTTTATTGAGCATGAGTGTTTATATTTATACGTACAAATAATACTAGAAAAGTAATGTCGTTGTATTTCCAACATGAAAGATTCATTGGAAAGTCAACGTTTGTAACGTATAAATCAAATTAGGAAAGTCTCGCTAAGTAGCTGTATGTCTTTTATTAGCGGCGGTGGAATGTACGGTTTGTATACTGCTTTTTCTTGATCTTCCGCAGGAAGAATGTATATGTAGCTATATACAAATGCTTTTATGAATGTTTGTGTAGTAAACGAAATATCGTTGTAGTTAGACTGCAATTCGTTTTGTCCTTGTATGAAGGTACTGATATCATTACAACACGGTGTTTGTTGTATGGTTGTGATGTTAGAAGGCGATTGCTCCATTTCCATACCGCAGTTTTCAGCAGGAATACCAATAGCCATGCTCATTTTTTGTCCACCACAGATATGTTCATTTATGGTGAATGAAAATGTAGAGCACAATACAAGTAGTGCTAATACAAATGAACTTGTATGTTTTATAGTTTTTTGCATTTAAAGTGTAAAAGTACGATTTTTTTTTGGATGGCTTCATTTCTGCTTCGCTCAGTGCAAGTGCTTTTGGGTCGCTTCGCGTGAAATTCTGAAAGAATTTTGTATCGAGAAGTATTTTAAAACATAAAAAGAAGCTGTCTAAAAAGTCAATAATAATGTCATTACGAAAAATTATTGATTTCGAAGCAATCTGTAAATCAATAACATAAATTTTACAGATTGTTTCATTTCATTCGCAATGATGACTTTTTAGACAGCTTCTTTATAACTGGTAAATTCACTTATATGCTATCTCTTAGCAGATAGGAAGTGTGCTCGGATCTACTTCAATAGTTTTACAACGGTTTTGAGAGTTGTAAGTACCACAACCAAGTTGGAATGTACAGTTGAACGTACAATTGAATGTACAAATAATGGTTTGTGGTCCTGTTCCGCATACTACATAGTGTGTGTTTGGAACTAGCGCACCTCCAGTAAGTGTGCTTTTGTTTAGGTTAGAAACTGTTGATTTTTTAATGTCTAGACTTTTTAACTTTTTTTTCTTCATGATGAATAATTTTATATGATTAATAATTTGGTTTAAATTAGGTGTGATTAGCAAATACATACCGTATAGTTTGTATTACATTGAATACAAGTATCTAATACGTTTGTTTCTGGTCTTATACACTCAAGTGTACATCTGTTATTTTCGGTGAAATTTCCACCTTTAATTTGTGTGTGCGTTAAGCTTGAAATGGCTTTTTTATTGACTGTTAATTTCTTTAGATTTCTTTTTTTCATGAATAGGTAGGTTTGCAATCATTTAAATTAAACAAAACTAATAGGAATGCAGTACGGTTTTGCCGTAAAAAATAGTAGTGTACTTGTTTTTAGTTGTTTGTTGGTCGTTTTACTCCGTTGTCGGTTATCGGTTTTGGGTTGTGAGTACAGAACACATCAACAAACCTTCAAGTAGTATTAAAGTTTTAGTTTGTCTATTTCTGAGCGTAGTAGTGGGAAGTCAACTGGTTTGGAGAAGTAGTTGTCAAACCCAATGTTTTTAAAGCGTTTTTCATCGTCAGGCATAGCATAAGCAGTTACAGCAAATACGGGTGTTGCATGGGCAATTTTTAGTTCTTGTAGTTTTTTGAGGACTTCGCATCCGTCCATTTGGTTTTTGCCTAAGTTGATATCGAGCAGAATTAAATCGAGTTTGTTTTCTAGCGCAATATCAATGGCTTGTTTTCCGTTTTCAGCAATTATAATGGCAGTATCATTTTTAGATAACATTTTATCCATTACCATAGCATTGACTTTGTTGTCTTCTACGTATAAAATTTTTAATGGCATACAGGAAGTTTTATGATGAATTCCGAACCTTTTACAACTTCACTTTTTACGGTGATGCTACCATCTAAGATTTCTATATATCGTTTGGATACACTTAAACCAATACCTGTGCCTTCGTATTTACGACTTAGCCCAATACTTTCTTGTACAAACGGATCGAATATTTTAGTAAGATTTGCTTCTTCTATTCCAATACCTGTATCTTTTACAGATATGTATGCGTTTTCTTGTGCTTTGTCGGTATAAATATGAATTGTAATGTCGCCAGTATGTGTATATTTTATTGCATTGTGAATGATGTTGTTGAAAGCCGTTCGAAAGAGTTCTTTATCAATGTTAACTTTTGGCTGATTTTCATCTAAGAGTAGTTTGTAATTTAGTTGTTTGCCTTCTGCCAAATGGTCAAATTCTCGGTATGAACTTTCTACAATAAAATTTAAATCGCAAATAGTGACATCAATATTCGATTTTATGGCTTCAACTTCACTAAAATTAGATAGGTTATTGATGGTTTCCAGCAAGCGATCTTTACTTTCAGTAAGGTAATGTAATAGTTTTTCGCGTTCAGTTTCGTCTTCTTCAGTAATGAGCAAATTACTTATTGCCATAATACCATTAAGCGGCGTACGTATTTCGTGACTAAAGTTGGCAAATATGTTTGTTTTGAGACTGTTGAGTTCTTGCTCTTTTACATGTGCATCTTTTATGGCAAGTTCTGCCATTTTCCGTTCCGAAACATCTAATATGCCAATTAGCACTGAAGTTACGTTTCGTTCTTCGTTAAAAACGGGCGTATATTTTATTTCTAACCATTGCGAGTTTCCTTCATTGGTAATACGTTCCAACTCTTTGCGAGTTGTGTTTCCTTTTAAGGCTTCATTGAACGAATCGGCAAATGTATTTTTAAAGTTGAGCGGCAATACATCAATAAAACGGCAATTGGTTGTATTTGGATTTACTTTAAAGTCTTTCTCTATAATGGCAACTGATGCTTTGTCGGTCAGTAATATTTCGCCCTCTTTATTTAGTAGAAATGTGTATAGAAACCCATTGTTTACCATGGCTTGCAAACGACGTTGATTTTTTAGTATGAGTTGTTCATGTAGCTTCCGTTTGTTTACATCAATTAGGTTTCCAATCATGCGACTTACTGTACCGTCAGCATCTTTTTTAAAATAGCCGTAGACTTCATAAAAACGATATTCCCCATCTAAATGCCGCAATCGATAGTGATTGAAGTAATGTGGATCGTTTTTTTTAAGATTGCTTATGTGTCGTGCATTGGCTTCATTTACATCTTCAGGATGAATCATTTTTCTGAAATCTTCTTCAGGCACAAAATCTTCTTTTAGTGAAAGCCCTAGCATTTTTCTGAAGGACGGACTGTAGTATACCATATTGGTACCGATGATATGATCGAACAAGCCAGATCGAATTCCTTTTAGCGCAAGCTTTTTAGTTTCTTCACTATATTTTAGTTGTTCTATATAGGTTTGTGTTTCCGTTATATCTACCACAATTCCATTTACAAAAATAACTGTACCATTATGAATTACAGGTGCAGCCATAATTCGGAAATAGCGTGTTTCGTCATCTTTTTTATCATTTACTTTAATAAAATCAAATGATTTTTTCGTGTTGATGAGTGTTGTAATGTGTTCACGGATACGATCTTTGTTTTTATCTTGATATGAGTTTTGTCGTTTCGTCTCTCTCTCAGGATCATTCGGATCAATGCCGTGCATGTTATAGCACTCGTTAGACCAATAGAATTCCGTAGTTGTTGGGTTGTAATACCACGTAGCTATATCGCCAAATTTTGAAACAGCCATAAATACCTGACGCTCTTTTTCTTGCTTGGTAGTTTCTGAACCTATTGCATAAATATATCCATTGTCCAAAACAAAATCGAGTTTTAAGGTCAATACACCATCTTCTGTGGTTGTACAAAACTTTAGGTATTGATGGTGAACGCCTTTTGTATCAGTAATAGAGTTTAAAATATTTTGAAGCGTTACTTTACAACTATCAAGGACAAAATTTAAGATTGATTTGCCAATTACAATTTCATTAGCAACATTAAAACGTTTTTCAGCATGTGTGTTTATATGCTGAATGTTGCCTTTGGGATCAAGTATAATGAGGAATAGACTCGATTTTTCTAAGACACTCGATTGTAACTTATTCGTGTGCATTAATGGGTTGGTTAATTTAGGTTATTAAATGTATGAAAATCATTTGAATTGAATTCGTTTTTGACCTTTTAATTATTGTGATGGTCTTCACTTTTACAGTACTTCAATTTCGTTCAGGGTAAGTATTTAATGTACATTTTTAGTAAGCACTTACTTTGCTGTTGCGCTGCCAACGAAAGTATATATGTGGAAGGTTAAATTTTAAATGTGGAGTTTTTCTTTTCAATAATCGAAAAAATGAAATGTATTACTGCGCAAACCATATTCAACAAAAAGACAACTCACAAAATACTTTATGAGTTGTCTTTTTACTGTATGTATGTGTATTTCTATACTTCTAAATCACCATCTTCATCAAAAGTGATTTCGGAGAATTCTAGTAAATCATCATCTGGCATTTTTAAGGCATTTTTATTATTTCCTAAGGTTACCATTGTTTTGTTAGCTTTAAATATAGGAGCGCCAAGGAATGGTTTTTTCACTTTGGACACTTTAAAAAGAGGCGTCAATCCTTTTTCAGCAATTATTTCAGCGGATACGTTATTAAAAAAACTAACACTTAAGTCTAACGATGGGTTGGTTACTCTCATATTTTTACTTGTTACTTCAGTCTCAGCATTTACTTTAATATCTACAGAACCTTTTCTACCTAAAGAAATTAAAATTGTAGAACTATCGGCTTTCATCAATTCTGTAATAACAACCCAATCTTTATCCCATTTTTTAGCATCATATAGTTTTAGAATTTCTTTTCCGAGTGTTATTGAACTTTTTATACTGTGATTATAAGTTCCTTCTGCTTCAAAAAATATGGCTTTCTCCTTTGAGAACGAGATGTTGAATCCTAAATCTGTTTTTTCTAGTGTACTACCTGTTGGTGGAACAGTTCCTGAAGCTTTGGCAGTGAATGAAACTCCACTTTTGGAGACGTACTTTACACTTCCAGGTGTTGTATCTTCTCTAACTTCAAAGTCGATCCCCAAGTCACTTTTAATATTTCCGATTCGGGTAAACTCTTTTCCTTTCAAAACGCCAATATCTCCCAATTCTAACGGAACATTTGGTTCCCAAGTAGCTAGATATTTAAAATTTCGATATAATTCTCTTGTGTACTTTTTACTTATTTTCATAATGTATGGATTATTAATATGTATGATAATTCTATAATTCTATAACTCTAAACCATTTACAAAACCTTCTTTCAAACACTCCTATAGTATCTACAGTTCCGTATTGGTCTTCTTTTCCTTCAGAAGCAAAAAAGCAATGTTTTCGGGATGCACCCACAACGCCTTTGTATCTCCAAATGCCTCGTCTTTTTATATTTTTCACATTGTACCGTAGTCCTAACCAATCTGCACCATGCGTGTACCATTCTCCGTCGTTTAAGGTTTCTATGGCTTCGGCATACGTCATATTTGGAGTGTCATCGTTTTCTTCAGTTTGCGCTCTTTTTGCCATTGCAGCAAAACATAGATTGGCGTATTCAAAAATTTCCTGATTGTTTAATACAATGAATTTTGAGCCTTCTATAGCTAATGCTAGTTCTTCCTTTGTAATGTTTAGTGTGTAATCATCTTTCATCAATATTTTACAATTATCGCCTTCCCATTGATGTATAAATATTTTGTTGATTCCAAATACTTGTATTCCAGCTTTTATGATAGCAATAGACACACAATTGCCTTCTCCTCCTTGTTTAAATGATTTTATAATATCAACTGTTTCCATAACTCTAATAATTTGTTAGTGTAAAACTAATTCCTATACATACACGAAGTAATACCCAAGAGTAGGGATATTTAGAAGATAGTGTGTATACTTTACCTAATGTTTTATATATGATTAACTCTGATTATAAAAAAGTTTTTAAAGGAATTGATGATGAGGCTTACATACAAAAAGTTAAGGATGATTTTAATTTGAAACGAAAAGATCACAAAAAGTCTAGCGGACAAAAAAATGTATTTTATGGAAGGTGGAAAGAGAAAGGAAATCCTGAAAGTAAACGCATTATTCGTTTATATGTAAAATACAAACCATTTACCGGACACGAATTTAACCTAGGACATTATTACAGGCATTTGTTTAGTACAGTAACATATGTAGTACAGCAAGAAGGCAATTTACTAAACAAAGCACAAGTACAAGAGTATCTAAAAACATTGCGTTCGCAACTCTCAGCCGCTGAGCAAATAATGTTATACTATCATTTTAGAATGGATCATGCGCCTGAATGGGAACAATATCTTAAAGCTGATTATAATATGATTGCCGACTTACCCGAAGAACGTTTAAAGTATATAGAAACACCTTCGGAGTATTTTAAAAAAGTTACTACGTAATCATTCCTACAATAGAATACAGTTGTAAAAACTGTTCCCATTGATTTTTTTGAATTTCAGAACGTTTATTTCGGCGTATCACCTATTTAATTGCAAAGGCTTACATCACTAGCATCCAAAACTTTGATATAAAACCGTTTTACTGCAAAAACAAGGATACTTTACAAGTTGAAAATTAACATTTTTAGTATGCTGGTTTTTGGCAAATTATAGTTCCTTTTGAGGAATAATCTTTTTATAAAGAAAAATCTATTTTCTTACTTCTCAATTCTTTCTTTCCAATAACCCAATTACTCAACGCTTATGAAGTATTTTCAACGCTTATAAAAACTGTAGTGCATTTTTCAAAATATTTTTCGAGTTTCACACCATGAGACAGGATCACAATATGCTTTTGCAAGTAAAGGAAAGCTTGCCGCACGTCTGCGAGACGCTTTCAAATCCGTTGGAAAGCCTGTTGCAGCCCTGCGAGAACGTTTCAAACACGTTTGGAAGCTTGTTGCAGGGTTGCGAGAACGTTTCAAACGCGTCGGAAAGCTTCCTGCACGTCTGCGAGACGCTTCCAAACGCGTTGGAAAGCTCCCTGCATTACTGCGAGAAGGTTTCCAACGGCTTTTTATTACGAATTATGCAATGAAATGCTTAAAAAATGTTAAAATATTGTCAAATCATTAAAACCGATTATTATGGAGATACCCGTATTTTCACGCTACAGAAATAGCGAATTTTTACAATACATGAAAGATGTATTAGAAATTGTCAACGATACCGATGTTGACGCATTACAACTTACCAAACAACGTGATGCGCTTGCTACACTTGCCAATGTAATGGACAACTTGTTTCAGCAGGAGCAAAGTAGTGGCATTACCCAAGAACTCATTGACTTGGATACCCGACGCGATAAAGCTTTTATGGGAATCAAGGCTAGTTTAGAATCTTTTGGATATCATTATGATGAAAGCTTGCAGTCGGCGGCACGTAGTTTATTGTTCAATTTGAATAATTACGGAACTAATATTCCGCGTATGAATTACCAAGCCGAAACCGCCGTGATTGATAGTATGTTGTCCGATTGGGAAACCGAAACCAATTTGATTGCCGCTGTTACCACGGTACAATTAGCAGATTGGATAGCCGAACTTAAGACTGCCAATGCTACTTTTAACGCCCGCTATATAGCACGTGTGTATGAGGAAGCCGATACGCCCGCCACAAGTTTTACGGCTATTCGTGAAGATGGTACAAGTGCTTACAAACAGTTAGTAGCCCATATGGAAGCACATGCTACTTTGGGAAGCAATGCCATGCATCAAGATTTGGTAAACCGTATTGGTACGCTGGCAAAGCAGTATAACGTAACGGTAAATGCTCGGTTAAGTGCTGGAGATGCAGATGCCATTGCTAATGAAGAGTCGTCGGACGATACTACCGATACAAATGATGTTTAAATTTTAATAGACATTTTTTATATGCCACCCATATTAGTTGCTTAACTTTTTGGGTGGTTTTTTTGTTTATAATGTTTACGGGTTTCCGTAAAAGTTATAATCACATATACTGTAGTATTGTATTTTGTATATCTTAAGGTATTAGTTTGGCTTGTGTTTTTTATGTTAATTAAAAAAATGTGCAATTCCGTAAGCTAATTATCAAAGAAGTTACTATTTTTAAAATTCTTACAAACGTAGCAGTATAGCATGGCATTATATCAAAAATCAGTAGTAAATACATATCTTAAACAACAAAACTTTACACAGCTTCAAAAAGCATATAAAAAGTA
The DNA here is from genome assembly GCF_965283645.1 of Kordia sp. Classification (GTDB taxonomy): domain Bacteria; phylum Bacteroidota; class Bacteroidia; order Flavobacteriales; family Flavobacteriaceae; genus Kordia. The sequence goes on from NZ_CBDIPG010000001.1 coordinate 5,428,433, forward strand.
TGCAAAATACTTTTTATCGCCTGCCATACAAGAAAACATACGCCATACCAAAGAGGAACAATATCAAGGATTATTTCTTACGGAACTTTTTGTCAACGTACTAAACTATACACTAAAGCCAAATAAGGACTTTAACTTAGTAGCCGAATATAAAAATCAAAATAATGCACGCAAAGCAGATGGGGCAATTTTAAAAGAAGACAATGCCATTGGCGTGATAGAATTAAAAGGAACTAAAACGAAAGACTTAGAAAGCATAAGACGCCAAGCGTTTGACTACAAAGCAAATCAAAAAGGATGTGTGTACGTCATTACATCTAACTTTGAAAAATTACGATTTTATATAAATGATGCAACTGAGTTTGAAGAATTCAACTTATTTAAACTTACAGAAGAACGTTTTGCATTATTGTATCTGTGTTTACATAAAGATAACATCCTTTTAAATGTTCCGTTAAAAATTAAAGAAGCTTCTATACAAGAAGAAGAACAAATCACAAAAGATTTTTACAAAGACTATTCATTATTTAAGCGTGAGTTGTACCGCGACTTGGTAAAGCGTAATGGCAAGCGACTCAAAAATATATCATACGAAGAATTTACAGCCAATACAAACGCCACGGAAGAAGAAACCGCTGCGGAATACTTACGACTGGAAAAGAATGTAAAATTGACGCTGTTTAAAAAGTCGCAAAAGTTAATAGATCGGTTTCTGTTTATATTTTTTGCAGAAGATAGAGATTTGTTGCCCCCAAATTTAACAATGAAAATTCTTGAAGACTGGAACAGACTAAAAGAACTAGATGAGGTAGTGCCGCTATACAAGCGTTTTAAACTCTATTTTAAATATCTTGATGAAGGAAGAAAAGGAACAGATAAAAAAGCGGAAATATATGCGTACAATGGTGGATTGTTTAAACAAGATACCATCCTTGACTCCTTAGAAATTGATGACAATTTATTACATACATATACCTACAAGTTGGCTAGGTACGATTTTGACAGTCAGGTTGATGTTAATATACTTGGGCACATCTTTGAAAACTCATTAAATGAAATTGAAAGTATCAATGCCGAAATTGAAGGTGCAGATTTTGACAAACAAAAAAGCAAGCGCAAAAAAGATGGTGTGTTTTACACTCCAAAATACATTACCAAATACATTGTAGAAAACACCATTGGTAAACTTTGCGAGGAAAAGAAAGCCGAATTACATCTTAAAGAGGAGGAATATTACAAAGGACGTAAAAACCGAAACAAAACCACCATACAAAAACTAGTAGCCATTCTTGATGCTTACCGCGAATGGTTATTACAACTCACAATTTGCGATCCTGCTTGTGGTAGTGGTGCGTTTTTAAACCAAGCATTAGATTTTTTAATTGCCGAACACAACTACATTAACGAACTCAAAGCCAAAATATTAGGTGGCACTATTGTGTTTAGTGACATTGAAAACACCGTATTAGAAAACAACATATATGGTGTAGACCTCAATGAAGAATCGGTAGAAATTGCAAAACTATCGTTATGGTTACGAACCGCACAACCACGCCGTAAACTAAACGACCTTAGTAGCAATATAAAATGTGGTAATAGTTTAATAGATAGCAAAACGGTAGCAGGTAGCAAAGCATTTCATTGGGAAACTGAGTTTCCACAAGTATTTCGGGAGAAAAACAAAAAAGCCTATCACATTACTACGGCAATACATGACAGTCGTACGTCCGCTCGCATGGTAAAATATAAAGTTAGAGAACGCAGAGACTTAGGCACAAATCCGTACCCAAATGTAATTTACTTTACACCGGAAGACGATTTGCTCATTAGCCAAACCATTGCAACTATAGTAGCAGAAGACAAACTCAATCTGTTGGCGTATAACATATGTGCCGATCATATACACCTATTGTTGGTGTGTGAACTAGAGGCGATTCCTGCCATTATGCAAAAAATAAAATCCATTACGGCAAAGCACGTAAACAACACAAGATATGATGCAGATATTACAAGGGAGCATGTAGATATTACAAGGGAGCATGCTCCCTTGCGAAATAGAAATGAAGATGCAGATAGTATTACAAGGGAGCATGCACCCTTGCGAAACTTGCATGCTCCCTTGCGTAAAAAGAAACGTAAACCACTGTGGCAACAAAAGTACAGCGCACCCAAAGAGATTACTACGGAAGAGCAACTGCACAATACCTTAAAGTATATACAAACCAATCGTAGCAAGCACGAGTTGCCCAAGCATAGCAAAGCTGTACAAAAAACAATTACGGAAATGTGTTGTAGTGTTAGTGATGCCTTTACAACCGAATATACAGGCGGTTTTGATGTGGTGATTGGAAACCCGCCTTATGTAAGACAGGAGTTGTTTAAAGAAGTAAAACCATATTTAGAGAAAAACTACAAATGTTATAATAGTATTGCTGATTTGTACACATACTTTATAGAAAAAGGAATTAATTTGATGAATGAAAAAGGTTTATTCTCTTTTATTTTACCTAATAAATTTTTAAAAGCTACGTATGGTAAAAACATAAGGAAAGTTATAAAAGAAGAAGCAAATTTAGAATTACTATTTGACTTTGATGATTATCCTGTTTTTGCTGATGCTACAACATATCCTATTATTTACATTCTTAATAAGAAGAAAAATAATATCAATAATACATTTCTTTATTCTGAAATAAATAAAAGAGAAAATACGGTTGATCCTATTGCCTTATTAGAATTAAAAAAACAAGAAGTATCATTTAGTTCTTTAACTGATAAAGAGTGGAGTTTTTCTAATATAAATGTTAGTGCATTATTTAATAAAATAAAATCTAAATCTGTTCCTTTGAAAGAAGTCGTTAGTGATAAGATTTTCAGAGGAGTTTCAACTGGTTGCAATGATGTTTTTATAGTCTCTGAAGAAATTAAGAATCAAATTACGTCTTCAAGTGTTTTAAGAAAAATCTTTACTGGAAAAGAAGTTAAAAGATATAGAGCTGAATTTCAAAGTTTATATCTATTATTCATTGATTGGGATTATGATTTAGATACTAATGATGAATTAAAAGAATATTTACTATCTCATAAAATTAAATTGGAAAAAAGACCTGAGGTAAAACAAGGAAGATTTAATTGGTGGTGTTTAAGTAGGTATGGAAGTAAAAATTCGCATTTACTTTCCGAACCCAAAATTATTTATCCAAGAATAAATAACAAGTGTAACTTTTTTTTAGATGAGACAGGAGAATTTAGTTTGTCAGATAATAATTTTTTCATTAGCTCGGGAAGTAAAAGTTTATTAGCTTTTTTAAATAGTTCATTGACTTTCTTCTTCTTAAAAAATAACTGTACAACTTTACAAGGAGGATATTTAGACTTTAGAAGACCATCAGTAGAAAAAATTCCAATACACAAACATTTGATGAAAATAGAAAAAGAACTAATAGTTTTTAGTGATGAACAGCTAAAAAACAATAATGAATATTCTATTTTGAATATCAAATTCCAAACCTATCTAAAACACAAATTCCAACTCGAAAAACTCTCCAAAAAACTCCAAAACTGGCATCAACTTTCTTTTGGCGACTTTATAAAAGAACTCAACAAAGCTATAAAATCAACTAATAAACTAAGAGCCAAAGAAGAAAAAGAACTCATTGCCGTATTGACAAAAAGTGATGAGTTTGAATGGTTAACATTGTTTGAAACCAAGCAAAAAGAAGCACAAGAACTACAAACACTAATAAATGCTACCGACAAACAAATTGACCAAATGGTGTACAAACTCTATGAACTTACGGAAGAAGAAATTGCCATTGTAGAAGCTTCGTAAGCTTTTTGCAATTTTTCTGATAATTTAAAAATAGTAAAATAGTATAGTGTAGATTAAAAAAAACTGAAAACCTACGCCTTCTTAATATCCCGAACATACAAACCCGTATACTTTTTAATCGTATCAATATCAACACCGTCAGCTTTCATCTTACGCGCAATATCCATAGCCTTTTCTCTCTCCGCCTTATCACGTTCAATACGTAATTTCATTTCCTTCATGGCTTCGCTTTCGCGGTCTTTTACTTCGTAGAGTCCGTTTTTGCGGAGTTTGTCCATAATGCCTTTATCTTTAAAGCTGGTAAAGCCACTTTCGGTAATTATTAAATGATCAACCACATCAATATTAATCAGTTTTCCAACCTTTAGCATATGATCGGTAAAATCTTTGTCCGTGTGAGACGGTTTTAAGTTTCCACTCGGATGGTTGTGTACCAAAATCATTTTTACGGCTAGTTTGTAAATGCCCATACGGAACACATCGGGCGGATTCACATTTACGCGGTTTTGTGCACCAATAGCAATAAGTTCAATAAACAGAATAGTATTGTCGGTAGCAAGCCCAACTACCCAAAAATGTTCCTGCGCTCTTCTAATTTTATTCTGACGCAGTAAAATTTGTTGCATTACGCTGTATATATCATACGCATTAAGGACTTGTATTTTCTGTGCTGAGGTCAGTCGTACGTTCATAATTCAAATATACGTGTTATTGTTTTAAATATACTACAAAAATATAAGTTGGTAGCACATTAAGTGTTTGCATGAAGCGGAGTTAAAAATGTGGTTGGTTATTACGGAGTTTGGTTTTGAGTTTTGGATGTTTGGTAGTTTTAAAGTGTTATTTGAGCTACTTGAAAACCTAATAAATACTTCGGCGGCTTAGTGTAAACAAATAAAAAAAGTATATGAGTCGTAATTTAGGAGTACGTACAAAATAAATTAAAATTTAATAGCTACCCAAAAACTACAACTCATACCTAAGTAGTTGCTTCGTTAACAAATTGGGGCAATAGTAGTTGCTAGTGGTGGACAGTTAAACCGAGAACAGAAATTTGTACACAAAAAGCTGTCTAGTTCACATTGTACGCCAGTAGCACACAAGCCGCTCACACACGCCGCATTGGTGTCTACACAACCTGCATAGAGTGTTGGTGCAGGTACTTGGTTGTTGCCGCCAACTTTGCTGCTAAGGTTTACAATTAATTTTTTGTTTAATGATAGTCCGTGTAGTTGCTTTTTTTTCATTTTGTATAGATTAAAGTTATAGTTGAAAAAGTACTACAAAGCATCAATGTTTTGTTACGGAAATACCTTATTTAACAGTAATTGAATGTGTTAAAGTTGTAAAACGTGTAGGAAAGAAAAATAATTGCAAGAAAAAAGCGAGCCGAAGCTCGCTTTGTTAGTTATAACGGATAACAGCAATGTTCTCGCGTACCATTTTGCGCGTTGGAATGTGAATATCCTCTTCCTTTAACACGCGAAGTGTCCAATGTTGAAATTGCCTTTTTGTTTAACGTTAGCACTTTTAAATGTTGCTTTTTCATACTACAATGGTTTAAATTAATAATGATAAAATGTAAACAAATAGTAGGATGAACGCGTACGAGTTATCATTAATTACTTAAAAATACGTACGTGTGTGTACACGGACTATCCATGCATACAAGCGGAAGCAGGTTTTGTATCAATATCTACAAACCTAGTTTTTGGAACACCTACAGGGCAAATTCCTTCAGAATCACATACCGCCAATTTTGAACAACCGCCTACCGTTGCATAATCTGTGGTGCGAATGATAATAGTAATAACGTCCGTTCCACCAGTAAGAGTTTTGGCAGTTAAACTAGAAATTGTTGACTTTGTTAAGTGTAAACTTTTTAGATTCTTTTTTTTCATAATTGAGAAGTTTTAAAAGGTTTTAATTAGATTTTACTTGGTAGTATTTTAACAAATAGGACGCGTTTCCGTATCAAATTCATTTGTTTTACACACATGGGCAGTACATGCCGCAATAGAATCACACTCCATGTATTTAGAACATGTTGTTGCCGTAGCCTGCGGAATAGGAATGGTACGAATAATAGAAGTGATAAAAATATCAGTACCTCCAGAAATAGTGTACATATTCAAATTAGAAATAGTTGCTTTTTTGACGTGTAAGCTTTTTAGGTTCTTTTTTTTCATGATTGTGAAGTTTTAAAAAAGGTTCTTTTTAGGTAATTATAGTTTTCATTTAAAAAGGTATAAAGAAAACCTAACTAATAACTACGGTTTTACCGTAAAACTAATGTTTACTATTTGTGAATGAGAAGGTTATGTATTTCTTTAGTATTTAGGTGTAAGTATTGAGTATTGAGATTCTTGGAATGTTAAATGTTGCGTTTTAAATATAAGCTTCGAATAACAAATCAATAGAAATACAAAATGCAAACGCTACATGTAAAATGTAACAGTATTGTAACCGACAACCAGCAACTGTTACATTGAGCGGAGTTGAGATGCAGTTATAACTATACGTTTTTGGTTCGTAACATTAAGCATTGAGAAGTAAACCAATTAGTTATAAAGCAAAAAACCGAAACTTTCGTTTCGGTTTTCTAAGCGGAGAAAGAGGTATTTGAACCTTGACATTTTAACATATCTGAATTATATTAAACTTCTAATTGTCAATAACTTAGTTGATAAGTCCATACGTAGGTATTATCTTAAAATACTATTAAATAGTACATTTACTGTCAACGATACTGTCAACTCAAAATTAGAAGATGAAAAGTACATTCTTTTTAAGAAAACCCAATGATAACAAGGAAACTTCGATATTATTTTCTGCATACATCAAAAATGAAGGACGAAAATTTGTCTATTCTACGGGCGAAACTGTCAACCCAAAGGATTGGGACTTCGATAACAGACAACCAAAACATTTACAAGATAAAACCGAAAAAGGCAATAAGCACAGGGTTTTAAAGCGACAATTAGACCGTTATAGTAGTTTTTATGTTGATTTGGTTCAAAATTATAAATTGACAAGGCGTGACCTCATCATTTCAGACATACGAAGTGATTTTGATACAGAATTTAAACGCACAAAATCAATAGCGAGCAAGTTTTTTGAAGTGTATGATATATTTCTTACTGAAAAGAAAAACGATTATACAGAAGATGCAAATTCTCAAACTACTATAAAACGATATGAGTATAATAAAAAACTGTTGATTGATTTTGAAACATATCTAAAAAAGAAAATTCATTTCAATCAAATTAATAAAACTTTCTACAATTCACTTATTGACTTTTGTATCAATCAAAAGAAACATTCAGCAAATACTGTAAGAAGAAATGTAGGCTTATTCAAAACGTTTCTTTATTGGTCATTAGAAAACGGTTATACCTATAAAACAGACTTCCAAAAGTTCAAAGCACCCAAAGCACAACAAACGGATGAGGTTGCACTTACTTTAGACCAAGTACAAGAAATATTTGGATACGATCTAACAAAAAACGAGCGACTAGAAAAAGTACGTGATTTGTTTGTTTTTGGTTGTGCTACGGGTATGCGTTATAGCAACTATTCCAAAGTAAATAAAAACGACATTCAAGGCAGTTTTATAAAAGTTAGAGATCAAAAGAATACGGATAAAGCTTTGGAAGTTCCCTTGAATGATTTTTCAATGTATGTGTTAAAAAAATATGATTACAAGCTACCTAAATTATCAAATCAAAAATTCAACGATTACATAAAAGAAGTATTCAAACTTATTGGTTATGATGAACACACAAAGAAAACTATAAAAGTTGGAAAAAAAATCATTGAGCAAATCAACCCATTATACGAACGTATAAGTTCACATACCGCCCGTAGAAGCTTTATAACCATAATGAAAAATAAAAAAATTCCCGATAAGGTAATCATGAGTTATACAGGACATAAAAGCTTAGAGGTTTTTAATAAGTACTACAAGCCTAACAATGACGAAAGAAAGGATTTTATGCAGAACGTTTGGAAAATGGAAAATGCACAACTTAAAAAAGTGAATTAAATGAAAGAGAAAAAGTTAATAGGAATTGAAACACCGACTAATTTTAAACTAATAAAACTAGATGTCGGAGAAAAAATATTTGAAGATCATAAAAATGTAAAAAGCTATTTAGATTGGATAAAAGAATTTTTAGTTGATGAAAAAATATTTGAAGCTTATAATAAAAAACTGTTTCAATTTTTACATAAATCCCTTCCAAAAGAAACTCAAAATAAATGTAATCTTTGTTTTGATAAAAAAGATTATAGTTTAAAATGTTACTGCGAATATCACATAATTCAAATGTATGGCTCTTTTGCATTAGCTGGCTCACAGTTTGTTGAAATTGTTTTGAGTAATCAATTTATATTTGAGGATAAGAAAGTTTTATTTGATCTTACAAAGCAGTTTTTTACGTGCTTTCATTTTATTATGGGAAAAGGTGCAATGTATTATGACCAAGACATAATAGTTCGCTATTGTGTGAATGCAAATTTGAATGCTATTGCAGAAGTGTTTAAAAAATCTGACCCTGTAGAAAACATAAAAGTATCAAATGAAACATTAAATAATTTGAATAAAGAAGTAAGGGAAGATAAATTTTTTGAACGAGAGGATTTTGAATACAAACCTTTTCAACAGGGTTTTTTTAGTGAACAAATAGAGATAAATAAAAATAGACATTTCGTTGTTAAAGAAAGTAAAAATCAATCTAACAAAACTAATAAAAACGATTACAGTTTCATAAACCTATTCAAATCAAAAGAAATCTATAAAAAAGCAATCAAAACATTAAAAAATAATGGTTTCATTGCTGAAAATAAAGGCGTTTTAAATTGGGTATTCACAGAAACTAAAGAACTTAAAACCAAGCAAACTATAATTGCGCTTTGTGTAGTATTAGAAATTAAACAATATTTTAAACCAAGCCCGAAAGCAGTTTATAATTACCTAGAATATGAATTTGGAATTAAAATGAATAAGAGTACTTATAGTAGGTCGTCAGATGGATTTAAAGACGATTATGAGAATGAGAAATCTACAAACTATACATATACTTCACTATTTAAAGATATATTATAATACATCTTAATATTGACAACTTTTGCAACGTTGCAGACGTTGCTATTAAGAAATGATAAATTGATTTCGCATCTATATAATTTTATCCAAAATAAAGCATATAGATATGGAACACAACAACCCATTCGAGGTAATCAATCAACGATTATCTAGTATTGAAAGCATTCTTTTAGAACTCAATACACCAAAAGAAGAAGAAGAAAAAAATGAACATCTTACTGTAAAAGAAACAGCAGAATATCTAAAAGTTTCTACACAATCCGTACACGCTTACATCAAAAAAGGATTTATCAACGCACAAAAAGTTGGGCGTATTTTACTCATTAATCGTGCAGAATTAGAAGCTTCTCTAAAAGAAGTAAAATCACTCAAATATAAGCGCAGTTAATCGCTGAAAAAGCCAAACGATATGGAAAATTCAGCGAAGCAATTCAATACATTAGCACAAAGCGTGACAGCAAATGAGGACAAAAAACCTCAAAGTGTACAGATAGCGGGCAACGGCACGGAAATGATAGGTAACGAATCACTACTAAACAGAGCGAAACGAAAAACAATTTCCCGTGCAATGTTATTAAGCCTTGTAGATATAGCAAAAGAAAAGGGAGATTTGGAGCGTGCGCAATCATATTGGAATACTTATCATTGCTGTACAAAAATTATACAACACAATAACAGACTACACGCCAATTACTGCAAAACGCGTTTCTGTACCATTTGCAATGCCATACGCAAAGCGGATAAGATAAACACCTATTACCCTGTATTGAAAAATTGGGAAAACCCGTATTTCGTGACCTTAACCGTAAAAGCTGTAAAGGCACAAAAATTGAAATTATGGGTGCATGGAATGAAAAAGGCTTTCACAAAAATAAACGATAGATGCAGAAAGCGACACCAACGCGGTGCAAAGATGAGGTTAATAGGAATTAGGTCTTTAGAATGTAATTTTAACCCACAAAAGAAAACATATAATCCACATTATCATATTATCGTGCCGAACAGGGAAACCGCACTTTATTTGATACAGGAATGGCGCAAACAATGGAACAGAAACGGACAGTTTCATTGTACAAAGAAAGCACAACACTTCAGAGAAGTTGAAAACTTAGAACGTGACTTAATAGAAACGATTAAATACGGTACTAAGGTATTTACAGAGCCGAACCCAAACGAAAAGAAGCGCGAAAAAAAGGACTTAAAAATATATGCGCGTGCTATGGATAACATAAACGAAGCAATGAAAGGAAAACGCATCTTTGATCGTTTTGGGTTTAACTTACCTCCACAGGAAACCAAAGAAGCAAATGTACGCACGGTTGAAAATTATAAGATTTGGCAGTTTGCCCCCAACGCAACCGACTGGATTAACACCGATACAGGCGAATGTTTAACAGGCTATTCAATGCCTATTGATTTACAATATTTGCTTTCTGAATGTATAGATACTGAACTCTACTAGTTACAAATACTATTAGTTTTTCTATATTTGAAAAGTCAGAAATTTTTTAGCATTTGAAGAATTGAATTTATGAGTTTACAATTAGAAAAAAAAGGTAATAAAATATATGCGCCATTAACAAAAAAGTGGTTGCTAAACCAACCAGAAGAATTGGTAAGACAAGAATTTATTTGTAAACTAGTCAATGATTACGGTTATTCATTAAAGCAAATGGATCAAGAGGTAAAACTTACAACTTCTGTTAGAGGAACTGGTCGAGCAAGTGCAGATCTAGTTATCTGGAAAAGTGAAGAAGAAAAAAAGAAAAAGAAAACTGCTTTTCTTGTTGTTGAGCTTAAAGCCAATAATTTAAAACTAAAAGTTGAAGATTGTTATCAAGGTTATAATTATGCAACTTGGAGTAGAGCAAAATTATTTGCTGTGAGTAATGGAAATGAATTACAAGTTTATAAAACAATAGAAGAAGAACTTCCATTAAAACTTCAACCTGTAAATGATATTCCTTTAGCCAAAGATATTTACGACTCTGAAAAACTTGAAAAAGTATTAGCAAAAACTAAAGAGTTTACTGGAAATGAATTTGCAAGACTACTGCATAAATGTCATAATATCATTAGAAATAATGATAAACTTGGACCAGCAGAATCATTTGATGAAATAAGTAAAATTCTTTTCGTTAAAATAATGTATGAAAGAAACCCTAAACAAGAAGCTATTTTCTCGCTCAAACAATTTGAACAGCTAAAAGAAACCTATATTAAAAAGTTTGAAAAGGAAATAGAAAATGAAGTGAAATGGGAAGAAAAAGTAAAAGCAAAACTGATTAAGTCAGGTGAGTTTGAAGAAGCTGAGAAACAAGACTTAAAAATCAAAAAACTTTTAACACAAGAAATTCCATCATATATGCAAAGCCTTTTTAAAGAGGTTAAAAGTAAATTTGAGGAAGATGGGATTTTTGAAGAAAATGAAAAAATCAAACTAAGAGAAAGTAGTTTCGAGCAAATTGTAAAGGAATTAGAAATATACAATTTAACAAGTACTAGCTCTGACGTTAAAGGAATTGCTTTTGAAAAGTTTTTAGGAAGAACTTTTAGAGGTGAATTAGGACAATTTTTTACGCCTAGAGTTATTGTTGACTTTATAGTTCACTTATTAGATCCTAAAGAAAGAGAGCTCGTTTGCGACCCTTGTGCTGGAAGTGGTGGATTTTTAATTAAATGTTTTGAAACTATTAAAGAGCAAATTGAAGTAGAATACATTAAACTAAAAACAGAGAAACAAAAAGAAATTTTTGGTGATGATTTAGAAAATATTGATGATGAAAAACTAAAAAAACAATACGAAACTTTTTTAAGTAAGGTTAATAAAGAAGAAGAAGCTAGAATCCAATTTTTATCACGCAAATCTATTTTTGGAACTGATGCAAACCCAAGAATGGCAAGAGTTTCAAAAATGAATATGATTATGCACGGAGATGGTCATAATGGAATTCATCATAATGATGGTTTATTAAATGTAAATGGGATTTTTAGAAATCGATTTGACGTAATAATTACAAACCCACCATTTGGAACTAACTTAAAAAAGGATTCACCAGTTGTAGAAAATTCCGATAAATATACTAATCAAGCAGTTATAAACAGGTATCTCAAAGAATATGGGAAAGCTTATGAAGAAGAACTAAAACTGGTTACAAATAATGTAGGAGAATCAATTAGAGGACTATTTGACACAGGTAAAACTTCGGGAGCAACTGAAGTTCTATTTATTGAAAGATGTTTAGATTTATTAAAACCTGGTGGAAGATTAGGTGTTGTTCTTCCAGAAGGAGTTTTGAACAGTTCTAATTTGCAAACTGCTAGAGAGTATTATGAAGGTAGAGCAAAAATACTTCTACTTGTCTCCTTACCTCAAGACGTTTTTGTAAGTAGTGGAGCAACAGTAAAAACAAGTTTAGTTTTCTTAAAGAAATTCACGAAAGAAGAACAAGAAGAATACACGAAAATTTGTGATGATGCTGATAAAAAGATAAACGAAAAGTACAAAAACAAAGTTGAACCTTTAGAAAAGAAACTAAAATTAAAAGGAAAAGAGGCTTTAACATCAACGGAAAAGAAAATTGTTAGAGAAGAATTAAAAGTATTAAAATCTAAAATTCAAATTGAAATCAAAGAAATTATAAGAGAACAGTTTGATTATGAAGTTCCTATTTCCGACATTCAAAAAGCAGGTATTACAACTACTGGAGCAAAAGGAGAAGATCAATTACCAGAGCTTTTAAAACTCTACACAGATTATCGTATTAAAAATAAACTTTGGAATTAATTTATGAATACGATTTTAAAAACTATATCATATAAAAATCTTTCCAATTGGAGTGTTGCACATTTACTGGCAAACGATTTTGACTATAATGAAGAGTTTCCATTGGTTAGAATTGGTAATTTCTTGACTAGAAATAAGACTAGAATAGAAATAGAAGATGAAACCGTTTATAAACGTGTTACTATTCGTTTATATAATAAAGGTGTAAAGTTAAGAAATACCGAAATTGGTAAAAATATTGGTACTAAGAAACAGTTTTTAATTAAAAAAGGACATTTTTTATTGTCTAAAATTGATGCTCGAAATGGAGCATTTGGAATTGCAACGGATGAAGTTGATGGAGCGATAATAACAGCAGATTTCTTTGCTTACGATATTGACGAAACTAAAATAGATCCTCTATTTCTGGTATTAATAACAACAACTGAACAGTTTCAAAAATTTGCTCAAAGCGCAAGTTCTGGTACTACAGGAAGGCAACGTATTGATGAAACTAAATTTTTAGATGTTAAGATACCTTTACCAACTATTGAAAGACAATTAAAAATTCTTGAAAAATATAGGAATGAAATAGAGTTGTCCAAGGAAATTAAAAATAAAATTCATAGTTCATCAAAGAATCAAGAGCAAGAATTATTTAAAAATCTTGGATTAACCTTTATAAAAAATAATAGAAAAAACAAAATACTTGACTTTGTTTCATTTAAAAATTTACAAACTTGGGGAGTTAACAAGCTTCTATTAGAACAAGACTTTTTTAAGTCTGAATATTATAAACTTGAACCTTTAAAGAAGTTCTGTCAATTAATTAGAGGAGTAACCTATAAAAAAAGTAGTGAAACAAATGGAGAAGGTTATAAAGTTTTAAGAGCTAATAATATCAATTTAGATAATACTTTGAATCTAGAAGATATTAAAACCATATCATTTAATGAACAGTTCTCTGATGAGAAAAGATTGAAACAAGATGATATTTTTATATGCCTAGCAAGTGGTTCAAAAAAGCATATTGGGAAAGTTGCTTACATAGAAAAAAACACAAATTATTTTTTTGGTGGTTTTATGGGTGCAATTAGAATACAAAGTTCAGAATTACTTCCCGAGTTTCTCAACATAGTATTAAATTCTTCAATTTTTAATGAGTATTTGAGTTCTAAAATTTTTGGATCAAACATCAATAATTTGAACTCAGAATTACTATATAGTTTTAAAATTCCAGTACCATCATTAGAAATACAGAATGAAATTATTTCAACCTTTTCTGATTATAAAAGTTCCTTAATTAAATTAAAAGAAGATTATTCTTTAAGCAGAGATAGAGCAATTCAAGAATTCATAAAAGAGATATTTAATGAAGCTAATTAGTTTAAAAATTAACCAATTCAAAAATCTAAATAATTTCGAATTAGATTTTTCAGGTAAAAATGGAATGACCGTTTTAATTGGGAATAATGGTTGCGGTAAGAGTAATATTATAGAAGCAATTAGCGGAATATTCAAAAGTCTTTATCTAATAACTGACACTTCAAAACGTGTAGATTTCGATTTTGAATTAGATTATTCAATCAATGTTGCAGAAACCAATCACGAAATGAAAGTAATATTTGCAGACAATACGTTTACTATAACTTCAAATCAAGATGGTAATATTACACAAGCTAATACACAACGATATTTACCAAGTCAATTAGTTGCTTTGTATAGTGGAGAAGAATTAAGACTATGGAAAGAATATTACGAGAGTTTCTATCTAAATTATAATACTGCAATTATTGGTAATACCAAAAACATTGAAAGCTCGCAACAAATGCTTTATATCAATAAGTATTATTGGGATATTGCCTTATTAGTTATGCTCGCAAATGATTTAGATTTATCTGAAATTATAGGAGATATTACTTTAGAAACAATTGACATAACATTCAATCTAGAAAACGTAAACAAATTTGCAAAAATTAACACTAACGAAACCCTAAGTTTTGTTGGCAAACTATCTAATAAACAAGATTCCATTTCTGTTAATCTAGATGATTTCAAAGAGCTTGCAGATTATGAATCTGCAATTAGAATGTATAAGTTTTTAAGTGTCTCTTATCTTCCTAAAGCAGAAAGCAATAAATTAATAACCAATATTGATTTAACTTTTAGTAATGGTACAAAAACAAATTCTTTTAGTGAAGGGGAAAAGAAAAAAATATTGCTAAAACTGGTGATGGAAGTTTTAGCAGATGATAAAAGTTTAGTTCTTTTAGACGAGCCAGACTCTCATATTCATATTGCTCATAAAAAGCAAATTAAGGAAATGATAGAGAATTCAGAGAGAGAATCTATTTTAACAACGCACTCACCTACTCTAATGAATGTTTTTGATGAACATTTAGTATTTCTAGAAAATGGAGAAATTAAAGGAAAAGAAAAATCTGAAATCTTAGACGATATTTCTGGTAGTTCAATGTCTGATGCTCAAAAAATCATTTTACTTAATTCAAATACAGATATTTTAATTGTTGAAGGAAAAACTGATGAAACCTATATTGAAACTGCATTAGAAAAGCTTAAACCAACAAACCCAGAATATTCAGCCTTAGAGTTTAACTTTCTATATATGGGAGGAAGTGATCCTGAAGTTTTAAAGAATCTTTCAGACAAATTCCCTGCAAAAGAAGGACAAACAATTATAGCTTTATTTGACAGAGATACAGCAGGTTCAAAAATCATAAAGTCAGATAAACTTTTAAACTTTCAGGGAACTAATGATCAATTTACAGGTGGCAAAGTAAAAGATATTGAAATTCGCTTGATACCCAAAAAAGATGGTTTTACATATTCAAATTTTGAAATAGAAGATTATTTTCCAATAGAAAAATGTCGTGATTTTATGTTTAATGGTTTTAATTCATTTAAAGATCTGAAACCTAAATTTAAGAAAGCGGAATTTGCAGAAGAATGTAAAAATTTTGATGCAACCGATTTTGAAGGATTTAAAAAGTTATTTGATATGATATTAGAAATCAAAGCAGACTAAATAAATATTCTTAACATTTCCCCTTTATTTTAAAAACATTCTTTCTTAATTTGTAATAACATCAAGCAAATTCTCCAAATCCTTTTTTGTACTAATACGATACACTTCATTTTGATATTCAACAAAGCCATTTAGCAAAGAATTTCCTTTTGTTGTATTAAACAGTTGCCGAATGTCCACATTTAAAGTATCAGCAATTTTCAAAAGAACTTCTTGACGTGGTAAGCTTTGCCCTTTTACGATGTTTGACATAGCAGTTTCAGAAATCCCCACTTTTACAGCAAGTTCTTTACCTTTGATGCCTTTTTCTTTAAGTATTTCCTTTACTCGTAAAATTCCCATAATCACTATTTTCTAAACAAATGTAGTAAATAGTAGTTAGACTTTTATTATTTATGTTTCAATCATATATTAAGTTGTATTTAATATGATTTAAGCTTATATTTGACACTATCAAATAACAGTTAAACTTATATTTATGACAAGTCAAAAAGAAGTAAACAAAGTTTTAGTAAAAGAACTCAAACAAACTAAAACAGAATTAGCAAACTGCAAAAAGAGTTTTGAAGTTGAAAAGAACATCAAGAACGGTTTGTATTTTTTCATTCTTAAAAACGATCTATTAAACATGCTACGGCAGTTTCGTAAAACGAATGATTATCAAACAGGAGATTATCATATCAAATCATTAGAATTTTTGATTGATAATTTAGCCTAAGATAAAAGATTAATATCTATGTATAGACTTGTCTAAAAAGTTATTTGAAATTAGAAGGAAAAAACGTAGTTCTGTCAACGATATTGTCAACTCAAAAAATAAACCCTTGAAAATCAAATGATTAACAAGGGTTTTGCGGAGAAAGAGGGATTCGAACCCCCGGACCTGTTACAGTCAACAGTTTTCAAGACTGCCGCATTCGACCACTCTGCCATTTCTCCTGAGTGCCTCATCAGGTATTCCCTGAATGCGGATGCAAATATAGAAACCTTTTTTAAAATTGAAAACAAAAAAGGAACTTTTTTAATAAAAAAATAATGAAAAACCCACAACACGTTTTTAACATATTGTAGGTCTTGTAGTTATACTATAGCGGATATTGACTCATTGGTAAAACCAACAAAGTGTATTAGTTGTCTTAGGTTACGGTACAACATCCTAAGATAAAGTACAATTTTCACCTTTTACTGGTTGTTGTTGTAAGTTTGATATTGATTTTTGTGTACCAATACTCCTTTTAAGCTTTGTTTGTTAATGGTCTAAAACGTTGGTTACGAGTATGATATTGTAAATAAGTATAGGAGTGAAAACATATATTAAAAGAAAGTGTTTGCATCTTACATGATTAATTATGTAATAGATATCGGGTTTTTATCATCATCAATAGCTACAAATGTAAAGAAACCTGTAACGGCTTTTTTGCGGCCATCTGTATACATATTTTCTCTAAAAATATCTACCTGTACCACACAACTGGTATTTCCTACTTTTACAACTTTAGCAATAAGTTCTACCAAAGTTCCTTGCGGAATTGGTTCTGTAAAATCAATTTTATCGGTTGAAACGGTTACAACTTTCTTTCGACTAAATCGGGTAGCGCAAATAAAAGATGCTTCGTCCATAAGTTGCAATGCGGTTCCTCCAAACAGTGTATCATAATGATTGGTTGTATTAGGAAAAACGGCTTTAAATATGTGAGTCTGAGAACTTTCTATGCGAGCTAATGTATGTGTATCCATGAAGGTTGTATTTTGTTTATAAGGCAATTAATTTAATCTATAGGAAACAACAAGCTTTCCCTTTTAGTATTGTGTATTTTTGTGTGATAATAATTTAATCGAATCAAAGATAGAACATATGCAAATAGTAGATAGTTTAAAATGGAGATATGCAACGAAAAAGTTTGATGCAACTCGTTTTTTAACCACAGCACAACTAAATACACTCAAAGAAGCATTTAACCTAACAGCTACTTCGTACGGATTACAACCTATACGCTTAGTAGTCATTCAAAATAAAGAATTACAAGAACAATTGGTACCACATTCGTGGAATCAACGCCAAGTAGCTGATGCTTCACATTTGTTAGTTATCTGTATAGAAAATACTGTTGATGAAGCTTCAATTGAAGCATATTTTAATCGTGTAAAAGCAATTCGTAACACGCCTGACGAAATTTTAATGCCTTTTAAAGGGTTTATGCTTGAATCTTTCTCCAAAAAAACACCTGAAGAATTAAACACTTGGGCATCAAAACAAGCATACATTGCCTTAGGTAACTTGCTAACGGTGTGTGGTGTAGAACAAATTGATGCTTGTCCAATGGAAGGATTTTCACCTGAAAAATATGATGAAATTTTAGGATTGGAAGCACACGGACTTTCTTCAACATTAGTATTGCCTGTAGGTTACAGAGCGGAAGATGACATGTTTGCCGATTTTAAAAAAGTACGTAAGTCTTTAGAAGAAAGTATATTGGAATTGTAATAAATTGGCAAGATTATTGTTTTAAAGGTAGAAAAATATATATTTGTTTATTGCCTTATAACACAACACACATGAAAAAATTTCTGTTTTTAGCCGTTTTATTTATTGGATTTTCGGTAACTGCCCAAGAAGAAGTAAAACTTACTTGGTTAACTGACTTTGAAGAAGCGAAGAAAATTTCTAAAAAGACAAAAAAACCAATCTTAATCTATTTTACGGGAAGCGATTGGTGTCCACCTTGTAAAATGCTAAAAGAAGATTTCTTTTACACAGAAAAATTCCAAAAGAAAGCTGAAAACTTTGTACTAGTAATGGCTGACTTTCCAAGACGTATTGATATTATTACGGTAGATCAACGTGAAGAAAACATAAAACTTGCAAGAAAATACAATACCAAAAGTAAATTCCCAAACATTGTTGCTGTAGATCATAAAGGAAAAGAAATAGACAATATAATGTCCTACAATATGATGCGTGACACTTCAAGACATTATAAGTTTCTTGAAAAAATAATGAAAAAGTATTAATACAATACACATAAAAAATTAACCTCTTTTCTCTATTTTTGTATACAGAAAAGAGGTTTTTTAATTTTATAGAATTAACTTTTTAATTGATGAATATATCGATCAGAAAAAAGGTTATGAGAAGAATATTATTGAATACAAATTAGTAAAAAAATAAACGATGCCAGGATTTGAATTATTTAGTGATGCCGAACGAAAAGAAGTACATGACGTATTAGAAAGTGGTGTATTAATGCGCTATGGCTTTGACGGAATGCGTAACGGACACTGGAAAGCAAAAGAACTAGAACGCGCTTTAGAAGCACAATTTAACGTACATCATGCACAATTAGTTTCCAGCGGAACAGCGGCAGTTTCGGTAG
The DNA here is from genome assembly GCF_965283645.1 of Kordia sp. Taxonomy (GTDB): domain Bacteria; phylum Bacteroidota; class Bacteroidia; order Flavobacteriales; family Flavobacteriaceae; genus Kordia. The sequence continues at coordinate 5,447,558 of NZ_CBDIPG010000001.1, forward strand.
CGTTGGCAATCACAGGAATTGGAGCAGGAGATGAGGTTATTATGCCAACATTTACGTTTGTAGCCAGTTTTGAAGCCATTATGATGTTAGGCGCCGTACCAGTATTAGTAGATATTGACGATACACTTACACTTGATCCTGAAGCAATTCGTAAAGCCATTACACCAAAAACCAAAGCCATCATGCCTGTGCACATGTGCGGAAGTATGGCAAACTTAGATGCTATCAAAGCAATTTGTGACGAGCATAACTTACTCTTAGTAGAAGATGCGTGCCAAGCAATTGGCGGAACATACAACGGAAAAGCACTTGGAAGCATTGGTGATGTAGGTTGTTTTTCGTTTGATTTTGTAAAAACAATGACCTGTGGCGAAGGCGGCGGAGTTATTACAAACAATAAAGAATATGCTTCAAATGCTGATCATTACAGCGATCACGGACACGATCATGTTGGAAATGATAGAGGCGCAGAAACACATCCGTTTTTAGGTTATAACTTCAGAATTTCTGAACTAAATGCGGCAGTCGGATTGGCTCAAGTTCGTCGTTTGCCAGAATTTTTAGCAATTCAAAAAAAGCATTATACTATTTTACGTGAAGCATTAGCTGATATTCCAGCAGTTGTTTTTAGAACAGTTCCGGCTGGTGGCGTGGAAAGTTATGCGTTCTTAAATTTCTTTATGCCAGATTTAGCTACAGCTAAAAAAGTAATGGCAGGATTTAAAGAAAACGGTATCGATGTCTGTTTTCATTACTTTGACAATAATTGGCATTACATTCGTAAATGGGAACACTTAAAAGATCTAAAATCATTGTATCCAATATCGAACGAAGTAAAAGAAGGCATGCAATATTTAGATACAAAAACATTTGAACAATCGGATCATTATATAGCTCGAAACATTTCTTGCTTGATAAAAATGTCGTGGACAGTAGAAGAGGTGAGTAGTAGAGCCGCAAAAATGCGCGAAGTGATTTTGGCTTCGTTATAAAAATATACCGCAAAAAATCGTTAAAAAAGTAACAAAGGTTGGAAGCGATTCTAACCTTTTTTTATTGCGTAAAACTCGTAAAAACAGACGCTCAAAACTAATTATTGAATAGCATTCATTAATTCCAACGCTTTTTCATATTTATAATTCGTGTCAGAAGCAGTAATTGTTTGCAAGGTTTTTTGTAAATTTTCTTTGTCTTCAATCTTTAAATAAACCAATGCCATATACCACAATCCTTTACTTGCATCAATGGCGTCACTTTCGGAAATTGTTTTAAAAACGACCAATGCTGCTGTATATTGATTGAGTTTCACAAGTGAAAACCCTTTGTAAATCATCACATTTGTTCTGTCTGTAGTTGAAGTATTTAGAAATTTATCTGCCACAGCAATACACTCTTGATACTTTTCATTGGTATATAAAAGCTCAATCTGTTCTTTTGTATTCCTTGTATTTTGATCTAGTACAATAAATGAAGGCGTGTCGTTCCAAGTTGCATATTCAGGGTACAATTGTTTCATGGTTGGTTGTGCAGTCAACTGAAATACAAGTGTAATTAACAATAACAAACATGCGGCGGCAATAGGAATCCAGTATTTTGATAATGAAAAGGTTTTCTCTTTAGTTGTAAACTCCTTAGTTGCCTGTTGTTGTATTTTCTCTTTAAAAGCAAGTACATCATCTTCTTGATACCATTTTTTTACAGTAGTATACTGTTCACTCGTATTTTTATGTGTATACCAATCTTCTTCACTTAACGCTTGTTTTAGTTGTACACTAAGTGTTACATACTCTTTCAATTCAGGTTTTGTAGCTTGTTCTTGTTCAAAAGCAAGAAGTTCTTCTGATGTCAATTCGCCATTCAAAAAGCGTTCGGTTTTTAATTCCCAAAGAAAATCTTCCATGCTTAGTTATTTTTTAATTTAGTAAATCGTGGATCAGATTTTATCATCTTAAACAATTTAGTTTTACATCTGAATGCTTTTTGACGTGCAGAATTTTCAGTAGGATATTTTAGTTTTTTTGAAATTTCAGCATACGAAATATTCGCTAACGTCATTTTAATAATTGATTTACAGGTTTCTTTCAACAATTCAATTTTCTCTCTAAAAAGACTCCATTGCAATTGTTCTATATGAAAACTGGCTAAATCAGGGCTTTCATCTACTAGAGTTGTCAATGGTAATTTTGTTACTTTTTTTTGAGAGGATTGTTTAATCCATAAATTTTTACAGACAGAAAACAAGTAGTTATCAAAGGAAGAAATCTGTAATTTATCTTTCTTTAATAACGTATATAAAACTAATAAACCATGCTGAAAAATATCTTTTGCGTGGTCTTTAGTTCCGCTATTTTTTAAAATATACGCTTCAACTCCATAGTAATTTTTGGCGTACAACTGTTGTAGAAAAGCAGTATCTCCATTTAAGAATTTCTGAATACTATATTCATTATCAGTCATTTAAAAATATGTGATTATTTTTTTTGATAAAAACCGTAACAAAGATGCTAAAAATACTCTACATGAGAAAACAGCGTCTAATTATCTGACACACAAAACCAACGTCAGATCAATCTTAAATCAATCATATTATGAAAAAAACCATTTTTATGTTAGCAATCTTAGCTTTCTTTAGCTGTAGTACTGACGATGAACAAACCATTCAAGAAGAAGCAAAAACAAACGTTGAAACTTCGGTTGCTAAAACAAATTATAGAAACGATCAATGGGGAAGTATGCAAGCTTATAGTGCTAATGACCGCCAAGCAATAACAATTTGGGTTACATACGGACAATACAAAACTATTAGAAGAGAAGGAGTTGATGGCATGCACATTTTAAAAGTGCCCAACAAACCTGTATATGCTATTGATGCAGGACGAATAAATGTAGGAATGCCAAACATAGGAAATCCATTGCCGTATGCAGGATGTAATTATTTTAACGATTTAGCTACTAGCAACTCAACATGGGCAATACAATATAGAAACGGAGATATAAGTAGAAGTGCGGCTATAACACATATGATAGTTGACTTGCAAGTAGAATCGAACATAACAGGAGCGTCTATTTTTATTACAATTTGTGATGATGGAGAATTTATACAAAATGTAATTGTTCATCCTGATAACGGTGATTTTATTACTGAACCTGGATCAAGTGCTATGTCTGGCTCTTGGAGTTCAGTTGCGTAAAACGCACAAGAAATTGTCTAAAAAGATGTCATTGTGAATGAAATAAAGCAATCGGTGAAATTTAAGTTATTGATGTATAAATTACTTCGCGATAAAAAAAATCTCGGAAGAAAACTATAAGTAGCTTTTTAGAATGTCTCTTTTTATCTTTCCCTAACCAAACCTAAACCTTTTATAAAATGAAAAAAATAGGATACCTAATTTTAATCATATGTTTCCTAAGTTGTGAATCGGAAACTATAGAAACAACAACTGTAAACGAAGAACTAACGGCTCAACAGAAAACTGTAACAACCAACAAAAATGAAGCGGTTGTCATTCGTTTTATTGCTGGACTATCTGAAGCAGAAAAATCTGTGCTACGAACACATTATGGAGTCACTGCTTATGAAAAATGTTCTTGTGGAGATGAAAATCTAGAATCATGGAATTTAGAAGCCATTCATGAAGGCGCAACGATAGAAGAACGCGTGAGTTCCATGGAAGAAGAACCAGAAATGGAAGGCGCCGATTTCAATTTTGATATTCAGATAGCGAGTCAAGTTCCAACGGATGTAATTTCTGGACCCATACACTACCAAAATGTACTTCCAAAAATACGTTCGCAAAAAGCTTCTGTAACTGTAGGTGTGCTAGATACTGGAATAGATCCTACCTATTTTCGTTTTCAACAACCATTTTTGCACAATACTGTTTTAGATGAAGAAACTTGTGGAAACGATTTTTTTGGTTGGAATTTTATCGAAAACAATAACATGCCTATTGATGACAACGGACACGGAACTATTGTGAGTTATATGATATATGAACAACTTGTAAATACCGCAACTGACTTCCAAATATTACCTGCGAAAGCTTTTGATACAGATGGAAAAAGCACGCTATTTCGTATAGGTTGCGGTTTGAGTTATTTGATTAAAAAAGAAGTAAATATCATTAACATGAGTTTTGGATGGACAACAACTTCTTCAGCAATTATTGGCAGTTATATAAAAGAAGCAGAACACAACATTTTAATGGTTACTTCTGCTGGAAATACTGGAGAAAACAATGATGAAATAGCACATTTTCCATCGTCCTATCCAGCAAGGAACATATTAGCTGTCACTGCTGTAGATGGTGAGATTCCGCCTACGCTTGTTCCTATACTTTCTAACTTCGGACCTATATCGGTAGATGTTGCTGTACATGGTATTGGACTTCCTTTTTATACAACAGCGGAAACTGCGCCAACTTCGGTAACAGGCTCTTCATATGCAAGTGCAAAAGCGGCAGGTTTTGCAGCTTCAAAATATCAAGAAGGAACGGCTATGGCTGTTTTTTATCATAAAATATTGCTAGATAAAATTCAGTCAAGTACGCTGCTTCAAATAAAATATGCTTCTTATTTAGATTTATAGTATTTTAGGATCTTCCATCAAAGAAGATCATTCAATGAACGCACAAATGCCCAGTAAAATAAGCAGTTTAAAGCAAGTATTACTAGTTCTTTGTGCGTTTTTTTATACTGTTGTTGGAATAGGACAGACGAACGCCAAAAAAGTTTATGATTCCATTAGTGAACTTTCAAGTACCAATCTAAAAAAAATAGAACTTTTCAAATCGGAACTACTTCATAAAAAATATACAGATACAGACGTACATGCAGATATGTGTTATAAAGTTGTCAAATTTTGCCAAAAAATAGATCAAACTACAGCAATTTTATTCTTAAAAAAAGAATTGCATTTAAGAAAACAACACATCACGCCGAATAAAGATTTAATTACAAAGGCATATTTTAATTTGGGCTATTTCTATAGATTTAAAAAAGACTATACCAATCAATTAATATATCTTGACAGCGTAGTTTCGTATGACACGGAAATGGACAAACGATGTGGAAATGCATATAAAATGATGGCAGGTGTGTATAAAAACACAGGCGATTATCAACGAGCGTTGGATTATTTTGATCAATCTGAAGTAATTTTTAAAAAAGTGAATGCAAAAAGTAGTTTGTTAGGCACCTACATTAACAAGCTAAGTTTATATGTAGAACAGAAATATAAGATTGCTCCAGAAGATTTTAAAGTGTTAAAAAACAATATGTTAAGTCTTGTGAATGAGCTTGAGTCAGAAGATGAAAAACGACTCATGATTCTATTCAATTTAGGAGCTATTTTATACATTAATAAAGAATATAAAGCTTCTTTGGCGTACTATAAAAAGTCGTTACCATTGGCAGAAAAACTAAAAGATTCTTTCCGAATATCTCAAATTTATACCAATACGGCATTGATTGATGTAAAAAAAGAAAACATACCTAAAGCGTTGGAATTGAATGCTAAAGCACTTTTTTTTGTTGGAAATGATAAAGATCAGAAAAGTACAATCTATGATAATTTAGGAGATATTTATGTAAAAACAAAAGCGCATAAAAAAGGATTGCAGTATTACAACAAAGCAGTACATGAATTGCTTCCGTTTGAATGGGAAACGATTGAAAATCTTCCTGAATATGAACAAATTAAAAATTCTCCGCACCGCAAAGATATTCTAGGATATTTAATAGATAAACAACTTGGTTGGCTCGCGTTTTATGAAGATACAAAAGCAAAAAAATATTTAGTAGCCGCCGAAGAAACCTTAGTCTTAATTGATAAAGTAATTGATCATTTATATTTTGAAAGTAAAGAAAAAATATCAAAACTATTTTGGAGAGAAAAAGGAGCAAAGTTGTATATCAATGCTGTTAAAATATGTTTTTTATTGCATAAACCTGAACAAGCATTTTATTATATAGAGAAAAATAAAGGAATTGTATTGCTCGATAATGTAGCTACATTTAATGCAAAACGAATTGCAAAATTACCACAATCTGTGATTGATAAAGAAGCAGAATTAGCAAAAAGAGTAAAAATACTAGCACAAGAATTACGTTCTGATAAAGCGCAAGACAGCTTAGCAAAAGATTATTTCACAGCGAAAGAAATCTATTACAAATTCCTAACTACACTAGAAAAGAAATATCCTGCATACCAAAGGCATCGGAGAAGTTTACCAATACGTTCAGCAAAAGCTGTTCAAAAAAGCATATCCGAAGACGAAATTGTTGTTGCGTATATTGTAAATGATGTCTTAGGATATGTTTTACTGATGAATCAAGAAAAAGTGCAACTGTATTCATTAAAGGATCAAGAAACGTTACAAACAAAAATTAAAGCATTTAAAAAATTATATGCAAAACCGTTTGAAACAAAACGTGAAACTGCTGATTATCAAATTCTAGGAAATGAAATTTACAAAGAACTGTTTCCTTTTAAAGAGGATTCAATATATACAAACGCGACAAAAATTACAGTTGTTCCTGATGGAATTATAACGTCACTTCCGTTGGAAATTTTACCAATTTCAACCACATTAAATTTACACGATGCTTATCTCATACAGCAAAAAGAAATTAGTTATCAATATTCTTATTCATTAGCTACGGAGAACGAAGCAAGTAGGGCAAAAAGAAAATCAAAAAGTGTTGCTTTTATGTTGACTGCTTTTAAAGATTCAACATTAACTGCTTTAACTCTAAAACCTACAACGTTATCCGAAAACGCAACGCATGTCAATGAAAGTGCAACAAAAGAAACATTTTTAAACGCATACAATACTGCTTCACAAGTATATATATCGTCGCATGCAGGAACTACAAATACGATTCCTTGGTTGGCTATGTTTGATGAAAAAATATACCCAAATGATCTTTATTTTTTAAACAATCCGAAAGAATTGGTCGTATTGAATGCTTGTAAAACATCTGTAGGAATTTTTAAAGAAGGCGAAGGCGTTTTCAGTCTGACAAGAGAATTTCTAAATTCAGGAAGTAAAAGTGTGGTAGCGAGTTTATGGAATGTAAATGAAAAATCGGGAATGGAAATTTTTAATAATTTTCGATCAAACTTACAGCAATCGCACTCAAAATCTGAAGCACTTCACAAGGCAAAAATTGCTTATTTAGAAAAGCATAAAAACACAAGTCAAAGTTCGCCGTATTATTGGGGCGGAATTATCTTAACAGGAAATACGGATGCATTGCCAAAACCACTCAATTCTTTCAATTATTGGTGGTTGTTTGGTATAGGGTTGATTGTGATTGTTGCTACGTTTATATATCTTAAGTATAGAAAACGTACTTAGGAGAGCAAAATGTAACACTCTAAGTGCTGCATTTTAAAGTGTTTTTCTAAACCAAACACCAAACACCAAACTCTTAAAAACACGAAGTGCGATCTAACAGTGAAGCGATTTAATAAGATACATACTCCACAATCTCCAAACCGTAACCAATCATTCCGACTCGTTTTTCTTGGTGTGTATTGGTAACCAATCGTATTTTACTAATGTTGATATCATGTAGAATTTGCGCACCAATCCCGAAATCTTTCGAATCCATTTTTATCTTTGGTGCTTTGTATTCGCCATCAGTTTGCAACTCTTTCAACTCTTTAATTCTTCGTAGTAAATTTAACGAACTCATATCTTGATTGATAAAAATAATTGCGCCTTTTCCTTCGTCGTTAATCAAACGAAACATATCATCAAGTTTTTTATCAGCATTGTTGGTCAATGTTCCTAAAATATCGTCATTTACTAAAGTAGAATTGATTCGAGTTAACACAGGTTCATCATTTGACCAACTTCCTTTGGTTAACGCTATATGTATCTGATTGTTAGTTGTTTGTTGGTATGCACGCAAGCGGAAATCTCCAAAGCGTGTTTGTACATCAAAATCTTCTTTCTTTTCGATTAAAGAATCGTGCTCCATTCTGTACGCTACTAAATCTTCAATAGACACAATTTTTAGATCGAAATTTTTAGCAACTTCTATTAATTGTGGTAAGCGTGCCATTGTTCCGTCTTCATTCATGATTTCCACAATCACACCAGCAGGTTGTAAGCCAGCCAAACGCGCAAAGTCAATTGCGGCTTCTGTATGACCAGTTCTACGCAAAACGCCACCTTCTTTTGCCTTTAATGGGAAAATATGTCCAGGACGAGCTAAATCGAACGGACGCGTATTTTTATCAATAATTGCTTGTACCGTTTTTGAGCGATCGGCAGCAGAAATTCCAGTCGTAACGCCGTTTCCTTTCAAATCAACGGAAATTGTAAACGCCGTTTCCATCGGATCGGTATTGTTACTAACCATCATACCCAATTGTAATTCTTTACAACGATTTTCGGTTAATGGTGCACAAATCAAACCACGGCCATGTGTTGCCATAAAGTTGATCATTTCTGGCGTTACCTTTTCAGCCGCTGCTAAAAAATCTCCTTCATTTTCACGATTTTCATCATCAACCACGATGATAACTTTTCCTTGACGGATATCTTCAATGGCTTCGTGAATGCTATCTAATTGAATCTTTGTGCTTGATTTTGTAGTTACGGTCATGAATTTGTAATTTGACTCGATAATCGAGATTTAAATATATAAAGACTCGTCTCGATATATTATTTTGATTTTCTTTTTTATACCTCACGTAATATGCTGAGGTAATTGTTTACAAAAATAATGATTCTTATGTAATTTGCTTTATAAAAAGATGCTAAAGATTGATAGCTGTATTGGAAGATTTTATGAGAATCAAGAAAATAAAAAAAGCGAGTCGAAACTCGCTTGACACCTTTAACAACAAACCCATTTTTCTCCATCAAAATAAAGACAGGCACAAACGAGTCCGCCAGTTACTTCTTTTTGAGCTTCTTTGTTGAGTTCTTGTACGCCTTCTAGCGCTAAAATGTTTTTTAACATGATCTAAAGTTTTTGGTTATGTAGTAAAGTTACAAAAACAAAAAGCTGTTACCCAGAACACAACATATGATTAGAAAAGCGTTGTGTAAAAAATATTACAGAATACTTTGAATGTTTTTCTTAATGCGGATATTCAATAGGATTAACACCACAAAGTACAGCGGAATTCCTAAAATGGTAATTAGTAAAGCGTATGGTTTGCTTTTAAAAGGTGTGCCTGTAACATCAACGACGTTGTTAAAGAAAATATGTGTACGAACGTAGTGATAGATGAATAATGCGCCAAAAATAACAATAGTCGTAATTAAGCCAATTTTCATCCATTGTTCCATTTCCATATTATTATTCAAAATAGGCAATGCCAATCCTGCTATTAATAATGGTATGTAAAAATAAAAAGCAAATCTTGACGATTTACGATACGAAGCATAATCTTCTTTTGCAGCTTCATAATCTTTGTTTTCAAAAGCACCAAGCACTTTTAAACGTTGTTCAGTAATACCTCTTGACGCTAAAATATCAACACCAAGTGATCGTTCTCCTTCTGTATAATTGTATTTTTGGTAGTTTCTAATGACATCAATTAACTGTTGATCACTTAAAGAACTGAATTTTTCCAGACTTTGCTGATCCGTTTCAGTAATAAGCGCTTTTTCGAAAATAACATCATCTTCAGCACCTTCTTTCGGTTTTACGAATAGATTTTTGAGTACTAAAAAGAATCCATCAAAGCTAAATAATCCTTGATCAGAAGTTGCACGTCTAGTAAAATAAATACTTAACGGAAACATGACTAATGTAGACATCCATGTGCCGAGCCAAGGAGGAATACTTCCGTCTTCTGCACTATTTTTTCCGAAGATTCCTATAAAGTGATATGCTAAAAATAAACAAATAGCAATAACCATTGGCAATCCAATTCCACCTTTACGGATTATAGCTCCTAATGGCGCGCCAACAAAGAATAGAATGATACACGCAATAGCAACAGCAAACTTGTCATGCATGTATATTTTTTGATGATTTATCTTTTTTTCAACACGCTCATAATGATTATTTGTGTTTTTAAGCGTTTTAATACGACCTCCAATACTACTAATTGAAATATCCAATGCTCGCTTTTTATTTTTAAGCGATAAAATGTCTAATATGTTAGTCAAAGAAGCAATAGAATCTTGTTCTACGATGTTGGTAGAATCTTTTGCAATGACAACAATTCCCGAACGCTTTAACATATTGTCTCCAAAATTTATTTTTTCGTCATCATATCGACGTTGAAGCGCTTGGATAGTATCGTACAACTGTTCTACGTTGAACATTTTATACGTATTGTGTGTTTCATTATCAAAATCAACTTTGTTTACTTCACGCAAGTCAATATTCATGATGTATTTTTCAAACGAAACTTTGGCATGTGGCACACGAATAATTTCTTTTGGATCAGAAGGATTAATATCTTCATAGCGATTTCCATCAAACAATACCATTTGTAAAATGTCTGAATCTGGACTACTTTTCAGTTCACCACTTTTAGATTTCATGACAATACGATTCTTTTGATCTTTCGATTTTTGATGAATAATTACTTTATCCAACAATTGATCGTTGTCACCATATTTTCGATCTACTTTAATATTAATATTTCCAATATCATTAAAAACACCTTCACCAATAGCTAAAGCGGGTTTCTTTTTTGCTAAATTTTTACGTAAATTATATTGTTTAAATTCTGACCAAGGAATCACATTGTTTGCAAAGAAAAATGTTCCAATACTTAGTAATACAATAAAAATGATGAGACTTCGCATGGCGCGTTGCAATGAAATTCCTGTAGATTTCATAGCTGCAAATTCATAGCTTTCTGCAAAACGACCAAATGTCATAATGGAAGAAACTAGAATACTTAAAGGCAACACAAGCGGAACTAATTTTGGCGTTGTATACAGTAAGAATTTCAAAATAATTCCTGCATCCAAGCCTTTTCCGGCAAGCTCACCTATAAAAAGCCAAACGGTTTGTAATATAAATATGAACATAAATATTACAAACACAGTAAGGAAGGTTAAGAGATAACTCTTAAGTATATATCTATCTAATATTTTCAAGTAGACTAATCGTTTTTATCAATGTAATAATCTTCGTATTTCGATTCGTCAAATATAAATAAGCTTTTTGATAAAGGCTGATTTGTTTTAAAAGAATTAACAGTTAATGTGGTATTTGTACCATTTTTTCCTGTCTCAATTAAGTTATAGATATGTTTTGTTTTGATGTCAATTCCTAATAATACACTTTTAATGTCTGATTCACTATCAGTTGGCACTAATTTGATGTATTGAATTTTTCGACCTCTAATGTTTTGTAAAATATCCCAAGAATAGGTATATCCATTTTTGTAAAATGTCAACATTTGTGATGGAGATAATGAACCATCATCATCTTCCGCGTTTGTAATGGTTACTTCTTCGTTAGCAGGCACAATTGTATATACTTTTTTAGTGTCGTATATTTTTGTGAATCCTAAAAAGTTTAATAAGTATTTTTCACCTTCAAGTGTTACGTTTCCTTTTGATTCTTGCTTGGTATTCGATTCTTTATTGTTCAATTCGTATTTGAAGTCAATATGAATATTGTTGTAACTGTTTACTTTTTCAGAAACTTCATCCAATAGTTTTTTTGCTTTGTCTGCATTTTGCGCAGTTGCACTAAATGCAATTACTCCTAATACCAACACTAAAACTAACTTTTTCATTTTATCCATTTTTTTCGTTTTCTAATAATTGTTCTAAAGCTAAAATATCTGGAACCAGCACTTGTCGTGCTTTGCTTCCTTCAAATTGACCTACAATTCCTGCGGCTTCTAACTGGTCTATTAAACGTCCGGCTCTGTTGTATCCGAGTTTTAATTTTCGTTGTAATAAAGATGCAGAACCTTGTTGTGCAATTACAATAACTTCTGCCGCCTGTCGGAATAGTTTGTCTCTTTCGGAAATGTCTATATCAAGACTTGTGCCACTTTCTTCACCAACATATTCTGGTAATAAATGTGCGTCAAGATATGCTTTTTGCGCACCAATAAAATCTGTGATTTTTTCTACTTCTGGTGTGTCAACAAACGCACATTGAATTCGAATTAAATCGTTTCCTTGCGTGTACAACATATCACCACGACCAATTAACTGATCGGCTCCAGAATTGTCTAAAATCGTACGTGAATCTATTTTCGACATTACGCGGAACGCAACTCTGGCAGGAAAATTTGCTTTGATCATACCTGTAATTACATTTACAGATGGACGTTGTGTGGCAATAATTAAGTGAATTCCAATAGCACGTGCTAACTGCGCTAAACGTGCAATTGGTGTTTCTACTTCTTTTCCTGCAGTCATAATTAAATCTGCAAATTCATCCACAACCAATACAATATATGGCAAAAACTTATGTCCGTCATTCGGATTCAGTTTTCGCGCTTTAAATTTTGTGTTGTATTCAACAATGTTACGACACAATGCATTTTTTAGTAAATCGTAGCGTTGATCCATTTCTATACACAACGAATTCAACGTGTTAATTACTTTAGAGTTGTCGGTGATAATTGCTTCCTCAGAATCGGGAAGTTTTGCCAAATAATGACGTTCTATTTTGTTGAATAATGTTAATTCTACTTTTTTCGGATCGACTAAAACAAATTTTACTTCCGCAGGATGTTTTTTGTATAAGATTGATGTCAAAATACAATTTAATCCAACTGATTTTCCTTGTCCTGTTGCTCCAGCCATTAGTAAATGTGGCATTTTTGCTAAATCGACTACTAACGTTTCATTGCTAATAGTTTTACCAAACGCAATTGGCAACTGCATTTCTGCTTCCTGAAACCTCTTGGACGCAATAGCAGAGCGCATGGAGACAATAGCAGGTTTTTTGTTCGGAACTTCAATTCCGATGGTTCCTTTTCCTGGCATTGGCGCAATAATACGAATTCCTAAAGCGGCTAATGACAATGCAATATCGTCTTCTAAGTTTTTAATTTTAGAAATACGCACACCAGCTTCTGGAATAATTTCATAGAGCGTTACCGTTGGTCCAACCGTAGCTTTAATACTTGCAATTTCTATTTTATAATTACGAAGCGTCGTAACAATTTGATTTTTATTTTCTTCGAGTTCTTCTTGATTTATGGTAATGGAACTTCCGTTGGTATAATCTTTTAAAAGTTCAATGGTTGGAAAACGGAAATTACCAAGTTCTAGTTTTGGATCAAATTCTCCGTGTTCTTTTACAAGTTTGTCAGATAAGTTTTGGGCAACTGTTTTCTCTTCGACAACTTTTTCAACTTCAATTTCTGTTTCTTCCTCTTTTGGAATTTCAACTTCAAAAGAAGTGTCTTTTTCAGCTTTCTTTTCTTTTCTATCAGAATGATTTTTGATAGTTGGTTGTAAGTTTTCTACTGATAATTCAAACTCAGATTTTTCATCTACTGTCGTTGATTTTTTTCCAGTAGCTTCTTCAATTGTAGCATTTTCAGGAGATACTTCAGTTGTAGTTGTTGTATCTTTTTTCAGCGTAGGTTCAATATTGGTATCACTCGTTGCAAAGTCTTCTTCAAGAGCTTCTTTTTTCTTATTGAAATATTCCATTACATTTTCTGGCGTAAGCCTTAAACGCAACACTGCATAAATGATAGCGCCAAATAATAGAAGTAAGCCAACACCAATTTTACCAACATAATCTTGCAGAAAGGAATTCATTTCAAAACCGATAGTTCCGCCTAATAATGGATATGACATAAAGAAAAATCCTGAAAACAGCGAAAACCAAATAACAATAATGCTTCCCCAAAACCAATTGTTGAATAGTTTTCGTTCGGAAGATAAAAATAATGTCAAACCAGAAATAAATAACAATCCAGCAAAAATTAACGAAGCAACTCCAAATCCTTTGTAGATAAAGAAATGACTAATATTTGCGCCAAACTTCTGCATCCAGTTTTGTGTTTCGGAAGTTCGGGTAAGTTCTCCAACTTCGCTTTGGTCAATTTCCCAAGTAAAGAAAAAAGAAATAAACGCAATAAAGAGTGCCACTGCAAACAACATGAGTAAACTTCCCAAAACAATTTTATGTTGTCTGGTAATTGTAAAATCAGGTTTTTTGAATTTCGGAACTCTAGGAGTTTTGCTGGTTTTCTTTACGGTTTTTTTCTTTGCCATTCAGGAATCACTATTTACTGCAAAAATACAAATTATGCTTAATCTGCAAGATATTTAAAATTAATCTTTAAGCGAAACGTTTTTCCGTAAAATACTAGCATATATAATGAGTAGGAGTGAAGATGTGCTTATTACGAAATATTTCTGTGGAGATGTAATGTATGGGAAAAGAAAAGCGAGATTTCTCCCGCTTGTATTTTACTTTTCACTTCCTTCTGTACAAGTAAGTACAATTCCACATGTTGGATGTGGTGGTCCAACACAGCCAGTAGGAAGTGGACACTCTTTATATGTATGGAGTGCTCCACCTTTTAAGGCGTGTTCTAGATTAGAAATTGATTTCTTGTTTAAGGCTAAAATTTTTAACTCTTTTTTTTTCATAATGAAATGTTTTTGATTAATGATATCAAAAAGGTAAGAAAAAAATTATAGAAAATGTGGTTTTTGTGTTTATTTAACAATCGAAAAACCCGTATTTACAGGGTCTTATTCTTCATTTGGACATGTCAACGAAGGGCAATCTTCATTTGTCCATCTAGTTACACAAACAATAATAGAGTTCCAAAGTGTTTTAGAAGCAACTTTTCCTCCTTGTACTGTATTAGTATCTAGTTTGCTAACTGTTGTCTTTTTTAATGATAAATTTTTAAGTGATCTTTTTTTCATAATCGTATGTTTTATGGTTTATAATAACACGAAGATTGGCATAAAAAAGTGAAGAAAAAATAATCACTTGTCTGAATTGATAAATTCAGAGTGCTACTTTTAAAATATTTTAGGAAGATAAATGAAGCAACCAATAATGACAGCGGCAATTGCGAATATAAAAACGGCACCAGCGGCTAAGTCTTTAATAAGTCCAATTTTTTGATGATGTTCAGGGTGAATAAAATCGGCAATTTCTTCAATAGCTGTGTTCAATCCTTCCAAACTCATAATAAGTCCGATAGTTAGTATTTGCACAATCCATTCTGTTGTAGAGAGTTCAAAGTAAATTCCAGCAATGGTAATTAATACACCAATAAAAAACTGTGCTTTTACGCTAGCTTCTGTTGTAATAAGCAGATATGCGCCTTTAAACGCATATCCGACTCCTTTTATTCTTCCTTTAATGAATTTAATCATCTAATAATGCTTCTAAAGCTGTTTTATAATTTGGTTCTTCCGCAATCTCTGTTATATGTTCCGTATATTTTATGGTTCCGTTTTCATCCAAAACAACAACCGCACGTGAATGTAGTGTTTCCATAGGTCCGTTAATCATATCAACTCCATAGGCTTTTCCAAAACTTCCGTTTTTAAAATCAGACAATGTTTCTACATTATCCAATCCTTCAGCACCACAAAAACGAGTTTGTGCAAATGGTAAATCGCGCGAAATACACAATACTTTTGTATTTTCTAATTCGCTAGCTTCTTGATTAAATGTTCTTACTGAAGTAGCGCAAACACCCGTGTCTACACTTGGAAAAATATTCATTACTACTTTTGAGCCTTTATAATCTTCTAATTTCTTAGTGTTTAAATCTTTAGTTGTTAATGCAAAATCAGGAGCTTTTTCTCCTATATTTGGTAAACTTCCAGAAGTATTGAAAGCTGTTCCATGTAATGTTACTGTTGCCATAATTATTTTGTTTTATAAAGCTTAAAAATAGAGAATATACACGTAAAAAATCATAAATAATCGTTATTTTTTGCACACAGTTAAATAGTAAAAATCTATTACAAAATAAAAATTATCAATTTACTTTATGAAAAAGACATCTTATTATTGACTACTTTAGACATATTAAAAAAATGAATCGTATTTATATCTAATAAACCAAAAACATTTAAAAAATTATGAGTGACGAAAACAAATGTCCTTTTGGGCATGGAACTGCAAAAAGAAGTGCTGGAGGCGGTACAACGAACAGAGACTGGTGGCCAAACGAATTAAAACTAAATATACTACGTCAAAATGCTCAAAAATCTGACCCAATGGGAGAAGATTTTGACTATGCTGCGGCATTTAATAGTGTTGATTTTGCTGAATTAAAACAAGACGTACTTAATATAATGACTGATTCACAAGATTGGTGGCCTGCTGATTACGGTCATTACGGTGGCTTTATGATACGCATGGCTTGGCATAGTGCTGGTACTTACAGAGTAGGAGACGGTCGTGGTGGTGCAGGAACTGGAACACATCGTTTTGCACCTTTAAACAGTTGGCCAGATAATGCCAATTTAGATAAAGCACGTTTATTACTTTGGCCAGTAAAGAAAAAATATGGGCAAAAAATTTCATGGGCAGATTTAATGGTACTTGCAGGAAATTGTGCTCTGGAATCTATGGGATTCAAAACATTTGGTTTTGCTGGAGGACGCACTGATGTTTGGGAACCAGAACAAGATATTTATTGGGGAATGGAAAATGAATGGCTTGGAAATGAGCAACGATATGAAACGGGTGAATTAGAAGACCGTTTAGGAGCTGTTCATATGGGATTAATTTATGTAAACCCAGAAGGTCCAAATGGTGAACCAGATCCTTTAAAATCTGCACACGATATCAAAGTTACGTTTAAAAGAATGGCAATGAATGATGAAGAAACGGTTGCGTTGATTGCTGGAGGACATACCTTTGGAAAAGCACATGGTGCGGCTGATCCAGGCGAATTTATTGGCGTTGAACCACACGGAGCTTCTATGGGAGAAATGAGTACTGGTTGGAAAAACACCTACAAATCAGGAGTGCTAGATGATACCATTACAAGTGGTATTGAAGGTGCTTGGACGCCAAATCCTACAAAATGGGATGCTGATTATTTTGATGTGTTATTAAATTATGATTGGGAATTAACAAAAAGTCCAGCTGGAGCGCATCAATGGACACCAACAGCGGCTTCCAATGCACGAATGGCACCGAAAGCTGGAGATGCAAACGGAACGCAAGCATTGATGATGACTACGGCTGATATGGCATTAAAAGTAGATCCTGAATATTTAAAAATCTCAAAACGTTTCCATGAAGATCATGCCGCTTTTGAAAATGCTTTTGCACGTGCCTGGTATAAATTAACGCATCGTGACATGGGACCAATTGATCGTTACTTAGGTCCAGAAGTACCAAATGAAGAATTAATTTGGCAAGATCCAATTCCAAAAGTAACTTATACATTAAGTGATACGGATATTGATACTTTAAAGAAAATGATATCAGCTTCTGGGTTAACTGTTTCGCAAATGGTTAGAACAGCTTGGTCATCTGCTTCAACGTTTAGAGGATCTGACATGCGTGGAGGCGCAAATGGAGGACGTTTACGTTTAGAGCCACAAAGAAGTTGGGAAGTAAACAATCTTGTTGAACTGAACAAAGTATTGAATATTCTTGATGGAATTCAGAATGAATTTAACGGAACAGTATCCATGGCAGATTTAATCGTATTAGCAGGGAATGTTGGTGTGGAAGAAGGAGCTAAAAATGCGGGTATTTCTGTACATGTTCCTTTTACACAAGGAAGAGGTGATGCGTCTCAAGAACAAACGGATATTGAATCATTCAACAATTTAAAACCAGCTGCTGACGGATTTAGAAACTATATGAAATCTGGATTTAAAACTGCTGGTGAAGATGCATTGGTTGATCGTGCTAACTTATTAACATTATCAATTCCAGAAATGACTGTTTTAGTTGGTGGATTGCGTGTATTAGGAGCAAATTACAACGATTCAAATCATGGAGTGTTTACTGATAACGTTGGGAATTTAACAAACGATTTCTTTTCTAATGTTTTAGATTTTACATATACATGGACAGCCACTTCTGATGACGATCAAATATTTGAAGGACGTGATAGAAAAACGGGTCAGATAAAATTTATTGGAACGCGCGCAGATCTTATATTTGGTTCAAATACAGAACTTAGAGCTGTTGCAGAAGTATATGCCGCTGAAGATGCGAAAGAAAAATTAGTACACGACTTTGTAGCCGCTTGGACAAAAGTGATGAATCTTGATAGATTTGATGTTGCTTAGAAAAGTACAGTTATAACTACATAAAAAAAAGTCACTTCAATTGAAGTGACTTTTTAGGTTATACTGTAAATACTTGTTACGAGTTAGTTATCAATTGATCCCATAACACGTTGCATAAAACTATTTAAAGCTTCTTTTTTTGGAGTACCATTTTTTACCATTTTGTTGACTTCAATTGCGCCATACATATTGGAAATTAATTCTCCGATAACATCTAATTCTTCATCTTTTAGTGAAGGAACTTCTGTTAACGCTTCTAATGTGTCAATAGTTTCAACAACATAATCTTCGTCATTCTCAGCAATAAATTGTGTTAAGTGTTTAATTACAGGTAACTTCATTTAAAAATAATTTTTATTCCCTTGCAAAAGGGAATCTTGTATTAATACTTACTAATTAAGCAATTTCTTCTACTAATTCTTTTAAAACATCAAACTTATTCGTCTGAACTTGATTTACAAATGCACCATTTTTAAAAGTAGCAAACGTAGGTAAGTTATCAACGGTAGCTAATTGTCTTGATTCAGGAAACTTTTCTGCATCTGCAATTACAAAAGTGATATTTTCTAACTCACGTGCTAATTTCTTAACTTTTGGTTTCATGATACGGCAATTGCCACACCAAGTTGCAGAGTATTGTACTACAACCGTTTCGTTGTTGTTGACAAGCTCTTGTAAATTATCTTGATTTAATTCTTGAACCATGATAGCTTAGTTTACGTTTGAAGCTAAATAAGCCGCAGTTCCTTTTGCATTAGCTTGCATAGCTTCTTTTCCTTCTTCCCAGTTTGCAGGACACACTTCTCCTTTTTCTTGTACATGCGTATACGCATCAATCAAACGAATGTATTCGTTTACGTTTCTTCCTACTGGCATATGGTTGATTCCTTCATGGAAAACAGTACCTTCTTCGTCAATTAAATACGTAGCTCTGTAGGTTACGTTATCACCTTCAACTTGGACAGTTCCGGTTTCTTCGTCATATACTTCGTTAGTAATATCTAAAATCCCTAAAATGCTAGATAAGTTTCTGTTCGTATCAGCTAATAAAGGATACGTAACACCTTCAATTCCACCATTATCTTTTGCTGTGTTTAACCAAGCAAAATGTACTTCTGGCGTATCACAAGAAGCTCCGATTACAATCGTATTTCTTTTTTCGAACTCACCTAAAGCAGCTTGAAAAGCGTGTAATTCTGTTGGACACACAAAAGTAAAATCTTTTGGATACCAAAATAATATTACTTTTTTCTTGTTGTTTATTGCTTCTTCTAGGACGTTTAACTTGAAAGTATCGCCCATTTCATTCATTGCGTCTACACTTAAATTTGGAAATTTTTTTCCGACAAATGCCATAATTATATATTTTAAAAAGTTGTTATTTTCTGCAGCAAATATAGCCAAGCAGGCGTTGGTTTTATGTAAAGAAAATTTTAATTCTTTATTGGACAATAGATATCATTTATACTGCGAATTTTGAAACATAAAGGAATTTGATACTAGGTTTTAAATACGTCAGATGGCGTATTTTTTAAATGGCTAGTTTCTAGGAGATTTGTGTTGTTTAAAACGAATATAGATGTACGATGGTTTTGGAATTTTATAGAAAACCAGCTACCTTATACTAAAATTTTGAACCAATATGTTAACCAGATTTTTATGTGCATGAAATTATTTCAACAGTTTACCTATAAAATTTCTCTTATTAGTTGCTTGATGCTAGGTACAATTACTGTTTCGTACGCGCAAACCAATCAACAAGTAATTGACAGTATTTCTGGAGTTTCGCAAGCTATGGAAAACGATTCTGTACGTGTGCAATATTTACACAAAGTCTTTTTTAAATATGCGTATTCAAAACCTGAAATCTCACGAAAACTTTCCGATATAGCTTTACAGAAAAGTAACACTATCGATAATAAACATTTAATTGTACGTTCATTATTGCGAAAAGGAATTTACTATGACATTGTTGGTAAAAAAGATAGTTCATTACACTTATATGATGAAGCCTTTACAATTGCCGAAAAACAAGACGATAAGGATGCAATGGCTTCTGTATTCAATAATAAAGGATTGATTTATTGGGGAAAAGAAAACTACAAAGAAGCTATGAACTATTATTTAAGTTCATACAAAATATTTGAGCAACTTGGGCAGCAAAGAGGACAAGCTAATAGTTTGAACAACATAGGTTTATTGTTGTCCAAACTCGAACGTCCTAAAGAATCGAATGAATATCACAAACGTAGTTTGGCAATTCGTAAAGAAATTGACGATACTTACGGAATTGGCGCATCGTATACAAATATGGTCATGAATTTTTCATCGTTAAAGCAACTAGATTCGTGTGTGTATTATGCACAAAAATCTATTGTAACCAAAACAAAAATCAACGATGTAAAAGGATTGGCAACAAGTTACAACAGCTTAGGGAAAACCTATCAACAACTAAAACGAAGAGATTCTGCGGTGTATTATTTGCAAAAAGCAGATGAAATTTATGCACGTTTTAATGCGCGAACACACCGTGCAAAAAACATTCAATTACTCGGAATTGCACATTATGATGAAGGAAATTATCAAGAAGCTATTGACGCATATACGATTGCTTTAAACAATTTAAACGATTCTCAACTCATGATCAAAAGTCAGGCTGTGCGCAGAATGGCGAATGCGTATCGTGAAATGGGCGATCATAAAAATGCTTCCAATTACTACCAAGAAACCATCGTATTATTAGATACAATTCAGAAAGAAAAAGAAAAAGTTGCCACAACAGAAATTTTTGAAAAATATCAATCTTCCGAAAAAGAAAAAGAAATTCTTTTGCAACGTGTTCAAATTGCAGAACGTAACGAGAAAATATCACACAAAAATATTACCATTTACGGAATGTTAGCTGGTATTTTAGTAGTGTTTGCCATTGGTTATTTACTCTACAATCAGCAAAAGCTAAAAAACAGACAACTCCAAAAAGAGCATGAATTAAAAGATGCCTTACTTAAAGTAGAAACACAAAACAAACTGCATGAACAACGTTTGAAAATTTCGCGCGATTTGCATGATAACATAGGTTCACAATTAACCTTTATTATTTCTTCCATCGACAATTTAAAATATGGTTTAAAAGAAGCAAACCCAGAATTTACAGAGCGTTTGTCCAAGATTAATTTCTTTACCAGAAACACCATCAATCAATTGCGAGATACCATTTGGGCAATGAATATGGATACAGTAAATTTTGAAGATTTGAAAATACGCATGATGAATCATATTGGTCAAGCCAAAGTGTTAACCGGAGCTTCTATTGAGTTTACCAATGAGGTTTCTGAAGCCACTACATTTTCATCATTGGTTGGAATCAATATTTTCAGAATTATGCAAGAAGCCATAAATAACGCTATCAAACATGCAAAATCAGAAGAAATTACGATTCATTTTAAAGAAACGAACGATCAATATGTGTTAACAATTGAAGATGATGGAGTAGGTTTTGAAAATACTTCTGAAACTGAAGGAAATGGTTTAGAAAACATGAAACTCAGAGCGGAAGAAATTTATGGAAAACTGAATATAATATCTGCCACAAAAGCAGGAGCAAAAATTGCGTTAACGTTAGATAAGGCAGTTGCAGATACTATTTAATACGATACTTTTATGAACTATAAAATCGCCATTGCGGAAGACAATACTTTTTTAGCGAATGCTTTAATAGAAAAACTTTCCTTTTTCAACGAAACACTTCACTATACATTTCGAGCGCGTGATGGAAAGGAGTTGATTGAAAAATTAAAGAATAATGCTGAAATCGATTTGATTTTGATGGATATAAAAATGCCAAACATGAACGGTATTGAAGCCACAAAATATATAAAAAAGCAATATCCAGCTATAAAAATTGTGATGATTACGGTTTTTGATGATGATGAAAATATATTTCAATCGATTCAATCTGGCGCAAATGGTTATTTATTAAAAGAAGCAACTGCCGAAGAATTACACAAAGGAGTTGTAGACGTCATGAATGGTGGCGCAACAATGACGCCAAGTATTGCCATGAAAACGCTTAAAATATTGCAAAATGCTGAAATTACTCAGTATGAAGAAAACAATGATATCAAACTCAGCAAACGCGAAAAAGAAGTCTTGGAACAACTAAGCAAAGGGTATGGTTATCAGTTAATTGCAGAAAAACTATTTGTATCGCCAGCAACCATTCGCAAACACATTGAAAATATCTACAGAAAACTCCAAGTACACAATAAAATTGAAGCTGTAGAAAAAGCGCGAAGACATCGTTTATTATGATTCAAAAAACTATCTAAAAAGTAATTGATACCGTTATTACGAGAAACTTTATTTCGAAGTAATCTGTAAGTGACTGACTTGAGTAAAACAGATTGCTTCATTTCATTCGCAATGACTACATTTCTCCGACAGAAACTTATTAGGAAGCTGTTTTACCTTGTAATTGTTTTATTTTAATTTGGAAAGCCGCGAATAATAAAGTTGTAAATGGACTCAACCAGTTAAAGATGGCGTAAAAGAAATATTCGCTAACACCAACACCTAAAACACCAGATTGATACGCTCCACACGTATTCCAAGGAATCAACACAGATGTTACGGTTCCTGAATCTTCTAAAGTTCTACTTAAATTTTCTGGCGCTAAACCTCTGTCTTCATAAGCTTGTTTAAACATTTTCCCAGGAATAACTAAAGCTAAATATTGATCGGAAGCAATAACATTCAACCCTAAACAACTTGCTACCGTGCTTGCAAATAATCCGAAAACACTTGTTGCCATTTTTAGCAATGCTTGTGTAATACGAGATAAGGCGCCGATGGCATCCATAACACCGCCAAAAACCATAGCACAAACTATAAGGAAAATTGTCCATAACATTCCGTTCATTCCTCCTGAACCAAACAATTTCTTTAATCTTTTAATTGTGATTAATTTCTCTAAATTTTCAGCCTTTGTAGCAGCTTCAGTTTGTGATAATGATAAGCCTACAAAAACATTTTCTAAATCTTCTTTAGTATAAATATTTTCAACATCATCATCCGTAAAAATATTATTTAAATCATCATTAGATTTTATAACGTCTAGTTCTTCTTTGGTAAATGTAGCTACATATTCTTCATTAGGAATTTCAATATTAGTATCAGTTAAAACTGCGTTAGAAATTACATCAACTTTAGAAGATGATAATTTATTAATTACATCTGTTTGAAATACCAATGCAAATATTGCTGCAAGAACTACACCTGTTAATAATGCAATCAATGGTTTTACTTTAAATAATATTAAAGCAATTACTGTTAGCGGAACTACAAACAGCCAAGGAGTAATATTAAAATTGGTACGTATTGTTTCTAATAAAAAAGCAGTATCTGTATTTCCGTTTGTTTCTACAGTTGTACTTAATATGGTAAATACAATGAGCGTAACTATAATTGTAGGAACTGTTGTTAAGGACATATAGCGGATATGTGTAAACAAGTCTGTTCCTGCCATTGCAGGAGCTAAATTTGTAGTATCACTCAAAGGCGACATCTTGTCTCCAAAATATGCTCCAGAAATTACCGCTCCAGCAATCATTCCTGTTGGAATTCCCAAAGTACTACCAATTCCGATTAATGCAATACCAACTGTTGCAGACGTAGTCCAGCTACTACCTGTAGCAATAGAAATAATAGCTGCAATTATAACAGAAGCTGGTAAAAATATTTCAGGACTCAACACTTGTAAACCATAATATACCATTGCAGGAATAATACCGCTGACCAACCAAGTTCCAGCCAAAGCTCCAACAAGAAATAAAATCATAATTGGGACAAACACACTTCTAAGGTTTTCCCAAATTTCCTTTACCATTAAACGAATAGAAACTTTGTTGAACAGACCATCAATGATGGCAACTCCTGCACCTAACAATAGAATTATTTGATTTGTATAAGCTCCAAACCATTCTTGATCTTCTACAAAAAATATATTATAAGCCAATAATCCCATTAAAATCACAACAGGAATTAAAGCTTCCCAAATGCTTAATTCTGTATTACTAATGATTGTTAGGTCTTTTACTTTTGTTTCAGAAATGTTATTATCTTCTTGCATAATGATTCGGTTGGTTTCTTAGCGTAATGTTACGATTTTGTAAACTACTATGCAAATCAATTTGGTTGCGTACCTTTGCGAACTTATAATTTAGATCAATTCATGGATTCATTAACGCAAATAGTACTAGGAGCCGCTTGTGGAGAAGCAGCTATGGGGAAAAAGATTGGAAACAAGGCGTTATTGTTTGGAGCAATTGGTGGAACAATTCCAGATTTAGATGTGTTTGTCGGAAACTGGTTGTATGACAATCAAATTGACGCCATGCTGTTTCACAGAGGCTTTATGCATTCAATTACTTTTGCTATTTTAGCCGCTTTTCTCCTTGGCTTATTGGTATATAAATTATATGATAAAGGAAAAAGAAAAGACACAACTACTCAAAAAGATTGGACGTGGCTGTTTTTCTTGTCAATCTTCACACATCCTATCTTAGATTGCTTTACAGGATACGGAACGCAATTATTTTTACCATTTTCTAATTACCGTGTAGCATTTAGCAATATTTCGGTGGCAGATCCTGCATATACAATACCTTTCCTATTATGTTTGATTGTCATGATGTTTTTTAATCGAAAAAATCCAACACGAAAATTATGGTTGAAACTTGGTTTAGGAATTAGTTCTGTATATATGTTATTTACGATTGGAAATAAATTCTACATCAATTCTGTATTTGAAAAAACCTTGGCAGCGAAAGGCATACAATATGAACGTTACAATACAGAAGCTTCTATTTTAAACAATATCTTATGGTACGGAATTGCAGAAACTGAAACCGATTATCATGTTGGTTTTTATTCATTATTTGATACCAAATCTACCTTTACAGATTGGCAGACTATTCCTAAAAATCACGATTTAATTCCAAAAAACAACCCTGATTTGGCAAAACTCACGTGGTTTAGCAATAATTATTACAATTTAGAAAAAAACGGAGACGGAACGTATATATACAGTGATTTACGTTATCCTTCTATAGATACAGGAAATGGGAAATCTGCTGTTTTTTCATTTATAGTTTTTAAAGATGGAAATCGACTCAACATGAAACCATTTCAACCAGAATTTGATGAAAATATGACCATTTGGGACGTTTTAGAGATTTTTTGGGAACGAATAAAGGGGAAATAGTTTTTTTGGTTTATGAATTGTGAACTACTGCAAAGTTTTCAAAATTGTAACGTCATACTAAACTTGATTCAGTATCTTATTCCTAATATGCGATTCAAAATGACAGCTTTTAAAGTTGTGAGATAATGTATAGATTATAAAAAAATTGAAAGGAATCAAAGATAATTTCAACTAGATTGATGATAATAGTTCAATCTATAAACCATTCTCATACAAAAATCCAACACATTTGCTACACACATTCTTTCCAACTTTGGCACATTGTTTTCGGGCACTATTTTCGGGTTGACAGGAAAAAATAGTTATTGAATCATCTTCAATATCCATTTTTCCACAAATTGATTTTTGTTGCGAGCGACACTCATCTTCTCTAGTTTTTGAAGCTAAAAATAAGTGCATTTCTCCAGTGTCTTTTTGCGCTCTTAATATGTAAACATTTCGGCTCATTCTGTAGGGTTTCTTAATAATTCATTGAATTTAAAATTCAATGATAAGGATAACCTTTTTATGAATTTTACGGAAAACCGTAAAGCATCACTATTTTATAAAAAGCGAGTATTATTACTTAAGTTATTTCTTTTATATGGTGTAAGTATTTGAATAAAAAAAGGAATATCTCTCAATATTCCTTTTTCATCGTAGTAACTAAAAAAGCCTAATTACACCAAAGCAGGCTGTAAAATATTAAGCTCACGCATGCATGCACGCATGATAGTATAGGTTCTTTCAATATCATCGTCCAAACCTATAGAGAAGCGAATCAAGCCATCAGTTAAGCCCATTTCGGCTTGTTCGTCTTCTGGTATTTCTGAAGATGTTGAAGTACCTGGCGCACTAAATAAGGTTTTGTAAAATCCTAAACTTACGGCTAAGTATCCTAAATTTCGTTCTTGCATTAGCTCCATGAGTTCGTTGGCTTTGTCAATATTTCCAACATCAATAGTAAGCATGCCACCGAAACCATATGCCGAATTCATCATACTTTTAAATAATTCATGTGAAGGATGTGAAGTCAAACCTGGATAAACAGTTTTTAAACCATCTTCTTCAAACTTTTTTGCCAAATACGCCGCATTGTGACTATGTTGTTTCATACGAATGTGTAATGTTCGTAAATTCTTCAACACAGAAGCTGCACGCAAACTATCCATTGTTGAACCCAATAACATACTTGCGCCATCATTTACATTACGTAACTGATCAATAAATGCTTGTGTGCCACAAACAACGCCGCCAACAGTATCACTTGAACCGTTTATGAATTTTGTTAAACTATGAATCACAACATCTGCGCCTAATTTTGCAGGCGAAATTGACAAAGGAGAAAATGTATTGTCTACCACTAATTGTAAATTGTATTTCTTGGCAATTCTGGCCAGACCAGCAATATTAGCAACTTCCAACAACGGATTGCTGACAGATTCACAGTATAATACTTTCGTATTTGGTGTAATTGCGGCTTCTACAACGTCTAATTTTGTGATGTCTACAAATGAAGTTTCAATATTGAATCGTGGTGTAAAGTTTTTCAAAAAAGCATAGGTTCCACCATAAATTGTTCTGCTCGATACAATATGATCGCCACTTTGGCACAATTGTAATAAAACTGGTGTAATTGCGCCCATTCCAGAAGCAGAAACGTTTGCAGTTTCTGTTCCTTCCATTGCCGCTAAGGCTTCTCCTAAATATAAATTACTTGGAGAGGTATGTCTTGAGTACAAATAACAACCATCTGCGTCACCTTCAAAGGTGTCAAACATGGTTTTTGCGGATAAAAAGGTATAGGTTGATGAATCTGAAATTGAGGGATTTACACCTCCAAATTCACCGAAATATTGTAAATCTTGAATTGTATTCGCAGGATTGAACTTCATATTTTTTTAAATTTAAATAGTAAGTAAAATTCAGTATTATTAGAATTATAATCAAGTATTAGTAATTTATATAGAAAATAAAACTATTTAATTGTATTTTTAATGAAATATTATTTAAGAACAATTAAAAAATAACACACATATAGAATTTTTTCCATGTTGAAATTAGATCAAACCGACCGAACACTTTTGATGTTGTTGCAAACAGATAGCAAACAAACGACCAAAGAATTATCAAATAAGCTAAATTTATCAGTTACGGCTGTATATGAACGTGTCAAAAAGCTTGAAAAAGAAGGTGTTGTTAAAAATTATGTCGCAATTTTAGATAAAAAACGAATCGCAAAAAGTTTTATGGCGCAATGTCATGTTCGACTAACACAGCATTCTAAAGATTTTGTAATGAAGTTTGAGCGTGAAATTATAAAGTTAGAAGAAGTATTAGAATGTTACCATGTTAGTGGTGATTACGATTACATATTAAAAATACTCGTTACAGATATGGAAGCGTATCGCGATTTTATGGTAACCAAATTAACGGCAATTCCAAATATTGGAAACACACATAGTATTTTTGTGATTGGAGAAGTAAAGCATACTACGGCTATTTCTGTGTAGAAATACATATCTTTAGATTTTAAGAAAAAATTAAATGGATTTTCAAAATACAACATACAAACTAACAGAATTCTTTCTACTATTTATTCTCATGCCTGTGAGTTTGGTATTGGAGTATCCATCCTGGTTAAAACTTAGTTTTGGACTTTTTGGTTTTGTATACATTGTTTGGATATTACTCAGAATAGAAAAACAACGTTTCAAATTGAATGAACATCTGAATTGGAAAGCATTTTGGAAACGCACCTTAATTTTATTGGCTTGCATTTGCGTATTAACAATTGTATATGTCTATTTTACAGATATTTCAAAGCTTTTCATCGTTCCGAAAACTAAGATGCTTCTGTGGTTATTTATCTTGTTTTTTTACAGTGTGTTTTCAGTATATCCGCAAGAATTAATCTATCGTACGTTTTTCTTTGTACGATATGAATCGTTGTTCAAAAACAAAAATCTATTCATATTTATCAACGCGATTGTATTCTGCTTGGCGCATTTCTTCTTTCAAAACACGTTGGTATTAATCCTAACATTTTTAGGCGGAATCTTATTTGCGTTCACATTTTACAAAACAAGATCGACACTTTTAGTCACTATTGAACATGCAATTTATGGAAGTTGGTTGTTTACCGTTGGAATGGGAGAGATGTTGGGTTTTCCGGTTTAAGTCTCAGTTGTTAGTTTTCAGTTTTGAGTGAACCGAATCCACAAATCCACAAATTAAAAGTTGTTAATAGCAATTAGTCAATAATTCGACATTTAAAATTTAGAATTCAAAATAATCAAACACACAAATTTACAAATCAACAAGTAAAAAGTAAAGAGTTTTCTACAGCTATCAACCAATAATTCAACATTCAGCATTTAACATTCAAATTAACAAACGAAATACCAAAATAGTTGTACTTTTGTACTCTTGACAATCAAAATAGTTCAAAAACACAAGAATATGAATTCATACGATGTAGCCGTTATTGGCTCTGGTCCTGGTGGATATGTTGCAGCAATACGTTGTGCACAATTAGGAATGAAAACTGCAATTATTGAAAAATATAGCACTTTAGGTGGAACTTGCTTAAACGTAGGTTGTATTCCGTCAAAAGCGTTGTTAGATTCTTCACATCATTACGAAGATGCCATCAAACACTTTGATACGCATGGAATTGAAATTTCAGGAGATGTAAAAGTAAATCTTGAAAAAATGATCGCTCGTAAAACGGCTGTTGTAGATCAAACTACGGGTGGAATTGATTTCTTGATGAAAAAAAATAAAATTGATGTATACGAAGGTTTGGGTAGTTTTAAAGATGCTACACACGTAAACATTGCAAAAAATGATGGAACTTCAGAAGAAATTGAAGCAAAAAACATCATCATAGCTACCGGAAGTAAACCATCAAACTTACCATTTATTACACTTGATAAAGAGCGTGTAATAACTTCTACAGAAGCATTAAAGCTAAAAGAAGTACCAAAACACCTCATCGTTATTGGTGGTGGCGTGATTGGATTAGAATTAGGTCAAGTATACAAACGCTTAGGCGCAGAAGTTACAGTTATTGAATATGCTGATAGAATTATTGGCGGAATGGACGCTGGACTTTCTAAGGAATTGACGAAAGTGTTGAAAAAACAAAAAATCAAAATCAATACATCACATGGAGTAAAATCTGTAGAACGTGTTGGTGATGAAATAATTGTAAAAGCGGATAACAAAAAAGGCGAAGAAGTGGAGTTTAAAGGAGATTACTGCTTAGTTTCTGTAGGTCGTCGTCCATATACTGACGGATTGAACGCTGTTGCTGCTGGAGTTAAAATTGATGACAGAGGTAGAGTAGAAGTTAACGGACATTTACAAACAGCTACGGCTAACATTTATGCTATTGGTGATGTTGTAAAAGGAGCTATGTTAGCGCACAAAGCATCTGAAGAAGGTACTTTAGTGGCAGAAATCATTGCAGGACAAAAACCACATATTGATTACAACCTAATTCCTGGAGTTGTATATACATGGCCAGAAGTTGCGGCAGTTGGTAAAACAGAACAAGAACTAAAAGATGCTGGAATTGCATACAAATCGGGACAGTTTCCAATGCGTGCGTTGGGTAGAAGTAGAGCAAGTATGGATTTAGATGGTTTCATCAAAATATTAGCGGATGCAACTACAGATGAAATCTTAGGAGTTCACATGATTGGAGCCAGAGCAGCCGATTTAATAGCGGAAGCAGTTGTTGCCATGGAATACAGAGCCTCTGCGGAAGATATTGCACGTATGTCACATGCACATCCAACATTTGCAGAAGCCATCAAAGAAGCGGCGTTAGCAGCTACAGAAGACAGAGCATTACACGTATAAAAACGTTTATCATATAAAATTGCAAACTCCAGAGAAATCTGGAGTTTTTTTATGTCTAAACTGTAAGTTCTTACTTTTTTTATCGACTGCTGAGTTAATAACCTCGATAAGCCTAAAAAAAGTAATAACACATACTATGAATTCTCTTTGGTATTTTAATGATGTAAATCTCTTCAATATCTTATGTCCGCATAAATTTAAGAAGTATAAAAAAAGCCACGAATTTGATGCGTATAAAAAGCAGGACTATATCTATTTTGAAGAAGATTCTGCAAACAAACTCTATCTAATCGAGAAAGGAAAAGTAAAACTTGGTTACTACACAGAAGATGGAGACGAAGTCGTAAAATCTATTTTATCAAAGGGAGAATTATTTGGAGAAAAAGCAATCTTTGGAGAAGAAAAAAGAAATGAATTTGCACAGTCTGTAGACAATACAACTTCTATATGTCCAATTGGTGTAGATACCATGCATGATTTAATGAGAGACAATCAAACGTTCACGTTAAAAATTTATAAATTTATTGGTTTTCGAATCAAAAAATTAGAACGCAGATTACAGTTATTACTGTTTAAAGATACCAAAACACGCTTGCTAGAATTCTTAAAAGAGTTGTGTGAAGAATACGGATATGAATGTCCAAAAACGGGCGATCATGTGGTGAAACATCCATATACACAAAAAGATATTGCAAGCTTAATAGGAACGTCACGACCAACACTAAACATCATACTAAACGAATTAAAAGAGGAAAATGTTATTGATTTTAATCGAAAAGAAATTCGTTTTATTCACTAAAAAAAGTATATATTTAAAACATACAAAATACGCTATTCTTACAGCAAAAATACATCCAAAACTAGCATGACAGCATGACAGTTTTGGATGTTTTATTTTTAATAAACTTTTACGTTAGATGAATCAATTTAAATAATTGATATATAGTATATTGATTAAAAATATTTTAATTTTTAGAAGAATGCTAAAAACATTATTTTTTTGCGAAAAAACGAAATTTTTTAAGAAGTGTTAGCTAGCTAACATTTTACATGATTTTGGCGCAATACATTTGTATCATAATCATAAAAAAATATTCGCAATGATAAAAAAAATGTTTTTGGGATTAGCGTTAGGATTCTTCGCAGTCTCGTGTAGTAGTGATGATGATGCAACAGTAGCATTGTCAAATTTAAATGTAAACTTAAACGGTTTAGAAAATTTAGGAGCAGACTTCGTATATGAAGGATGGATTATAGTTGACGGAAGTCCAGTGTCAACAGGAATATTTACGGTAAATGATGCAGGAGCTTTATCAAGAACTTCTTTTACTGTAGACTCAAATCAATTGGCATCGGCAACGACATTTGTACTTTCAATAGAGCCAACAGTTGATACAGATCCAGCGCCAGCACCAACAAAATTGTTAGCAGGTGATTTCTCAGGAAATACTGCAGCCGTAGGATTAGATCCAGTAACAAGTAGTGGAGACTTTGACACCGCTTCAGGTGTATTCTTTTTAAGAACTCCAACAGACGAAATGGCAGGATCTGCAAATAACGGAAATGACCAATATGGTGTTTGGTACGGAAACCCAGGAATGCCACCAACATCAGGATTGAACTTACCTCCTTTAGCTGACGGATGGAAATACGAAGGTTGGGTTGTGGTAGACGGAGTAGGTCCGCTAACAACTGGAACTTTTACAGCATTCGGTTCTGTTGATGAATCTAATAATTTTAGCGGAACAGAAAACAATGTTGGACCTCCAATTCCAGGAGAAGACTTTTTTCGCAACGAACCAGCTGGTTTTACATTCCCACTAGATGTACGCGGTCGTACCGTAGTAATCTCTGTAGAGCCAAGTCCTGACAACAGTCCTGCGCCATTCCTACTAAAGCCCCTAGTAGGAACTGCAGGAACTGCAACAGCGCCAGCAACTAACAACTTTAATCTGAACGCTTCATCGTTTCCAACTGGAACAATAGTGCGATAATCTTTATGATTATTATCGTTAGATTTGAAACACGTTATCATTTTTGGTAGCGTGTTTCTTTTTTGTTTCAACTTCACTTAGGGCAAGTACTTTTTGTTGTTATTAAACGCAGTCGAAATATTGGATCGCTTTGCGTTGGTTGTTAAATACTCAATCGTCACTTTGAATGTTTTTTTGCAATGAAATGAAGAAAAATTGTATCGTGAAATACTCTGGAAGCTAAGCTGTTATTACTGCAGAGGCAGGAATCTATTTTCTTTAAACAATTGTCTTTGTGAAAGTTTTTCTATTACTAACGACTAAATTGTATCTTTCACTTTAATAAATATCGCACATGAACATTACCAAAAAACAATGGAGTAACATTATATTTTTTAGTGTATTAGCACTCATCATTTTTACGCCAGTTGGCACGTTTGTAAAAGTACAATTGGGGAAATTATATGTGCTAGTAAGCAATCCTACTACTATTGAAGAAGAAAATAGAGAAACCATAAGCGATTTTAATTGGAATCTTGTTGATGGTCAAGGTGAAAGTGTAAACTTCAAAGAAATGGAAGGAGAAGTGATTTTAGTGAATTTTTGGGCAACTTGGTGTCCGCCTTGTATTGCCGAAATGCCAAATTTGAATGCATTGCACACAGATTATAAGGATAAGATAAGATTTGTGTTTGTGGCAAATGATAATGAAAAAAGAGTAAATGCTTATTTGAAAAAGAACGAATATGACCTTCCTGTATATTACACCAAAGGAAATGAGCCAAAAGAATTGAGTTCTCCAAGTATTCCTACAACCTATTTAATCGATGATCAAGGTAACATTGTGATGAAAGAATTGGGTTCTGCTGATTGGAATAGCAGTAATGTTCGCAATCAGATAGATGAATTATTGGCTTTTTCGCTTGCTGAATAATTGCATTAAAAACAAACTAGAAAGAATCATTGTAAACGCATATACGCTATCTTCCACAGGAATTGTTCCCATACGGATTCCTAAGTTTTCAGCATTATTGTACCAAACTACAGGACTTTCTATCCAACTTCCAGTTAAAACACCATTTACAATGAAAAACGGAATCAACATTACTAGAAACGTCAAGTAATAACTTTCCAAAATTTTTGGAGATATTTTTAAAACAATAAATAGTAGAATTGCTCCGTAGCCTAAATCAATTACGGTGTACCATTTATCGTAAAAAATAATCGCGCCAAGCGTAAAAATTAGCAATAATATATAACTAATCGTTTTTGTTGTTTTTGGCGATAATCGGAAGTTAGGGAGTAAATATTGTAAAGAATAGTGTGTAAAAATACACGCATACGGAATGCAAATAAAGAACAACCATTCTTCAATTGGCAATGAAAATAGGGTGTATTCTAAGTAATAATCAGTATTAAATCCCCAATAGCCGTTGATTGTAAAAACAACGTCCCAAGGAATGAATACCAGCATTGTAATCAGTATGGAAGGAAATAAATACTTCCAATGCTTGTAAAATTTTAATTTAGGATGAAAACTAAATAAAAATGGTACAATGAATGAACCTATGTTTAGTAAGATATATAAACTTTTCATGCGGATTATTTACGCTTGAAGTATTTCATAGGAACCCAAAGCATTCCGAAACATTCTCCGTCGCCTTTCCCTAAGTGTTTGTGATGAATTTTGTGTGCTCTACGAATTCCTTTTGCATACCAATTATCAGCTTTTCGCAAGAGTTTAAAACGTTGATGAATAAATATATCATGTACAATAAAATAGGCGAGTCCGTAAGCGAAAATTCCAATTCCAATTGGCAATCCTGCCCAAAAAATGTCGTATTTCCATAGTAAAAAACAACTAATACTAACCACTGCATAAAAGATGAAAAAAGCATCATTGCGTTCAAACCATGAATCATGATCTTTGTTGTGATGATCTTTGTGAAGTGACCACAAAAAACCATGCATTACGTATTTATGCGTTGCCCACGCCATAAATTCCATCATGCAAAATGTTCCTAAAAAAACTGCGATCCAA
The DNA here is from genome assembly GCF_965283645.1 of Kordia sp. Classification (GTDB taxonomy): domain Bacteria; phylum Bacteroidota; class Bacteroidia; order Flavobacteriales; family Flavobacteriaceae; genus Kordia. The sequence goes on from NZ_CBDIPG010000001.1 coordinate 5,481,890, forward strand.
AGTAGCGTTGTCATTGTTACCTATTTTATATAAGATTGAGTTGATAATTAACGTAAGATTTAGCTAATAACGCCATTTTTTGATAATTTGGAATGCGAATTCGTGCATTTTTTATCTTCATTGAAGGCGTTCGTTTTAGCTTTTTTAATAGTTTGAAATAGTATTTATATGCTGTAAATACACCAAATTTAGCTTCTATTGGTAGTTTTCCTATTCCTTCCAGACCTAGCTTGAAATCGTGTTCTATTTCTTCAATAATTTTCTGTTTTGAAACTTCATCCAAGTTTTTTAAATCAGCATCAGGAAAGTAAGTACGATCTAAATCTTCAAAATCAGCTTTTAAATCACGTAAGAAGTTCACTTTCTGAAACGCAGAACCTAGTGACATTGCTGAAGATTTCAGTTCTTCATACTTAGTTATATCACCTTTAACAAACACTTTTAAACACATTAAACCAACAACATCTGCCGAACCGTAAATGTATTCGTTGTATTCTTCTTGTGTTAAATATACTTTCTTGTCTAAATCTTGTCGCATACTTTTCATAAAAGCATCAATCAAGTGTTTTGGAATGTCATATTTTAAAACCGTATGTTGAAAAGAATTCAAAATAGGATTTAAGCTAATTTTACACTTCAACGCGCAATCTAAGTCATCTTGAAATTTATCTAAGAGGTATTTTTTATCATACTCATGAAAAGAGTCTACAATTTCATCAGCAAAACGAACAAATCCATAAATGTTGTATATGTCTTGACGAATAGATGGTGATAACATTTTTGTAGCAAGTGCAAACGACGTACTGTACGACTTTGTTACGTTTGTGCTGCATTGATATGAAACAGAATCAAATAGTGCTTTCATGGATATTTGGTTGATGTTTAATGATTAATTCGGCTACCAATTTCCCAGAAATCAATGCTGGAGGCACTCCAGGACCGGGAACGGTTAATTGTCCAGTAAAATATAAATTGGATACTTTTTTACTTTTCAATTTTGGGCGTAAAAATGCGGTTTGAAGCAATGTATTTGCCATTCCATATGCATTTCCTTTGTATGAATTGTATTCTTTTATGAAATCATTTACACAAAAAGATTCCTTAAATATAATATGATTTGATATATTTTGTTGTGTTATTTCCTGAAATCTGTTCATAATAATGTCAAAATACTGTTTGCGAAGTTCAGGAGTATCTTTTAATCCTGGCGCTATTGGAATTAAAAAGAAACCAGCTTCTTTTCCTTCTGGAGCCATTGACGAATCGGTCATGGAAGGGAAATTTGCATAAAATAAAGGTTCTTTTGGCCAAGCAGCTTTGTCATAAATTACATGTGCATGCGCATCAAAATCTACATCAAAAAATAAGGTGTGATGTGAAACGTTTTGTAATTTTTTATCAAATCCAACATAAAATAATAGGGAAGAAGGAGCAAATGTTTTCTTTTCCCAATAGTTTTCAGAGTATTGACGATATTTTGGAGCTAATAGGGTTTCAGAATGATGATAATCAGCACCAGATAATACAATAGCAGCTTCAAATTCACCGTGTTGCGTGATAACTTTCTTGGCTGTATTGTTGTCAACTTTAATTTCTTGTACGTTCTGTTCTGTTTTTATAGTGACACCTAGTTCTGTAGCCAGTTTTCCCATTGCTTCAATAACGCTATACATTCCGCCATTTGGATGCCAAGTTCCCAAACCAAAATCTGCATAGTTCATAAAACTATAGAAAGAAGGTGTATCGCTTGGTTTTGCGCCTAAAAATAGTACTGGAAATTCTAGTATTTTGATTAATCGGTCATTTTTAAATTCTTTTCGAACATCACGTTTGATGTTGCTAAAAAACTGACCTAATTTTTTAACGGTTTTTGCATTTACCAATTCTAAAGGAGAAACTCCGGGTTTGTATACCAAATCTTTTATGGCAACATTGTAATTGTCTTCTGCGTTTGCAATAAATTTTTTGAGTTTTTTACTGCTTCCTTTTTCTTCTTGTTCAAAAGCGGCGCAAATTTTTTCCAGAGTATCTTCAATATGAATCGTATCATCTTTCCCAAAATATACTTGATAAGCAGGATTTAGTTTGTCTAATTGATAAAAGTCTGAGGTTTTTTTGTCAAAATCATTAAAGAAACGTTCAAAAACATCTGGCATCCAGTACCAAGAAGGACCAATATCAAAGGTAAACCCTTCTTTTTTTAATTGTCGTGCACGTCCGCCGACAGTGGTGTTTTTTTCTAGTATTGTAACGTCATATCCAGCTTTTGCTAGATAGCAAGAAGCAGACAACGAAGAAAATCCAGAACCAATAATTATAATTTTTAATTTCATTGTTTAACAAATGTAGTAAAAAGTTAAACAAAATAGAATACAATTTTAAATTTCTTTAACTAAATTTTCAATAGATTTAAAAATTTTCAAGTGTTTGAAGTTTTTATTGTTTTTAACATTTCTAGCTTGATATCCAAGAAGCCATAAATGGTGTGTGTCTAATCCAATTTTATCATTAAATTCTTCAATGTAATTTTCTATTTTATCGTCAGATGGTGTGACTGTAAAGTAAGAAATAAAATGCAATTCTGGGAAGAAGTTGTGAATATTTACTAAACTATCAATAGGAATTGTTTGCCCAAGATAAATGGTGTGATATCCTTTTAGTTGTAATTCGTAGTTTAAATAGAGCAAACCAATTTCGTGAATTTCATTCTCAGGTAAGAATAATACAAACGTTTTTGTCTTGTTTTGTTTTTCTATGGTTTGAATTCGTTCCGTGTTTAAAATAATTTTTTGTTTAATTAAACTAGAAATGAAATGTTCATGTGCTGGATTGATGGTATTGGTATGCCATAAAACGCCAATTTCATTCAATAATGGAATAAAAGTGTCAAAAAAGATTTCTCGAAACGATTGTTCAGATAATAGTTTATTATATGTATTGTAAAAAAGACTGTAATCAAAATTAAGCATAGAAAGCTTAAAAGAATTTAATGCTTGATTGTGCATGTTATTCTCTGTAGCAATTTCCCTAACTAAAATATGAATTTTGTCTTCAGGTATTTTTGCAATCTTAGATATTTTATAACCATTTTTATAGAGCAAGGTTATATTGAGTAGTTTTTGCAAACTTTTAATATCGTACGTTCTTATATTTGTATCAGTTCTTTCGGGCGCTAACAATTCGTATCTCTTTTCCCAAATACGGATCGTATGCGCTTTAACTCCAGAAAGATTCTCTAAGTCTTTGATACTAAATATGGTTTTTACACATTCCATTTGTTTAATCTTTTTTTTAGCAACTTAAACAAAAATACTGCTTTTTATTCATATGAGCACATTTTTAATCGATTTCTTATTGATTTGAATCATTATTAACAATTTTTTTGGTTATAAAAAAAGCCGTCAATATTGACAGCTTTTCATTTTTTTAAATAAGATTAACAATCTTTATTTTGTGTTTGACACCATACTTGTACAGAATATTGCACCGTACAATTTCCAAGCGGTCTTGGTAATGATTGGCAAACAAGCGGCTGTACCGTTAGTGCAATTGTACAATTACTCACAGGTCTGGCACAAGTAACTGTAAACTTTTCATTGGCAAGTCCACCAGTTATGGAGTCTTGATTCAACGCGGATACAACTTGTTTTTGTAGTTGTAATCCATTTAACTTTCTTTTTTTCATGGTTTATAAATTTAATGTTTCTATAAATTTAGGAACTATTAAAATGATTTAAAAACAAAATAGATCGTCATTTATAAATGACGATCTATTCACTTTAAAATTTGTAAATGTTCTTACATTGGAGCATCTAAATCACGTGTTAGGTTACAGTTTACGATCCCGCAAGTATGTACTGGCGAGTCGCATCCGGTGTTACAAATGTTAAGAACTGAAACTGGACTTGGTGCAGCTTTTCCTCCTTTTAATGCAGAAATTGATTTTTTGTTTAATCGTAAGTTTTTTAAATCCTTTTTTTTCATAATTGTGAGTTATTAAGTTAGTTTTTTACTACTTAAATATACGAAAAAATAGTGTTTTATGTAAATTATGATAGTTATCATTTATAAATTACGACGTACAAAATACGGCCTAACTCGCTGTTTTTAAAGGGGTATATAGAATTTATAGCGTGTGAAAATCATTACGAATATTTGCTGTAAAATGGATAGCTGTTAAGGTTTGGAATGTAGCAATGAAGTTATAAATCCTATCAAGCGCATTAGTAGTAGAAAAAGCATTGCACCGATTAATCCGCTAAGGAAAAAAATAATAATTTCTAAAAAGAAATCACTTCTATAATTTTGTACGTGATGAGTAGCATACGTGTCTAAACCATAAAAACTAACTACCCAAGATGCTCCAAATACTAGAGAAATGACAGTAGCTTTTAGAAAAATAAGTAGATATTTTATATAAAACTTCATTCTTGTAAAAGTACTAAAAAGTAATTTGATTTACGAAAAATATGCTCAGTTCGTAGACTTAGTATACTATTAATTACATTCATAGTAGAAATTAATTTATGAGAAGAATTGAAAAGATTTTAGGTATAGTTATCCTAATTTTATGATTATCTGGCATGATATATAGAAGCAGAAAAAGCATATCAAGAACGCATGAAAATGATCAAAGCTGAAGAAGAAGAACAGAATGAATAAGTAATGTTTAGTGATACAATTGTGAAGTCAATCTATACAAAATATGAACAATTTCATAAATTAATACAGTATTCAATACAATTATATAACAGAAAATTTTGATCTTAGCCACTAGTAATTTAAACACTAAAAAATCACATCATGAAACATATCAAAGTATTACTAGTAATTGTCACTATTTTTAGTTTTTTATCTTTTCAAGCCAATGAATCTGTTGTTGGAAAATGGGAATTGTTTAAAATGGAGAATTCAGATGGAGAAGTGAGAGAAACAAGCGGACGCTGGATGGATTTTCAAGCTGATGGAGTATTAAAAGGGGGAAACTCTATGGACACAACCAACAGAACTGGAAATTGGGAATACAATAAAAAAACCAAAGAATTATCAATCAGTTCACCAGATAAACGACCAGGAGAAGGAACATTTGTTATCAATTGGATTGATGCCAAAACAATCAGTTTAACTGTTGGACCTGGAAGAAAAGTATATATGAGGAGAGTTGAGTAAAAATAAATAATATAAACCCACTACAATAACAGAAAAAGCGAGCAAATAGCTCGCTTTTTTTGTTAAAACGAACTACTAACTAACAAAAGTTAACACACTCTGGTCTATTTGGCACTGGACAACCAAGATGATCTGTGCAATCTGGGAGTAAGTAGCAAGAACGACCGCAAAATGGGCGTAAACTTCCTCCATTAATTTTTGTTTGAGTTACTTTGTCTAGTACTTCTGTACCTTTTACATTTAAAATTTTGTGTAACATAATTTAACTTTTTTCATGGTTTATGTATATAAAGCTATTGAAAATAAGAGGTTTACACAAGTAAGTCTACTCGTGTTTTATGAATTTTAAGCACAAAATATTTAGCGTAACAACTTGACTATAAGTAAGTTTAATAATGAATATTGACGTGTTTTTTTCCTACTTAGATATAACTTTTGGAATAAGTAACCATTAAATAAAAATAAAAATTTATTGTTTATCAATAAAAAATTAGCGTAATTTGATCTGTTCTTAAAATAAACTCATGAACTCAACAACAGAAAAGTTATTAAAATTGATGCGTTTGCTCGCTTGGTTAGCCTTTTTAGGGCTTCTTATCAAAGCTGTTGCAATACTAATGTCTTACGGTGTAAGCGTTACGAATCCGGAAGCTTCAACAGATTTATATAGAGGAATGGATCTTTCACGGTATGAATCGTATAGTTTTATAAATTATACCATGCTTGTGATATACTATATTTTAATGTATTTAATGCAAGCATACATAGCTTTATTTGGCGCAAAACTACTGAGTAATATCAATCTTGAAAAACCGTTTACCAAAACCGTCGTTGATTTATTACACAAAATAAGTTATACTATTTTAGGTGTTTGGTTGCTAGCAATTTTACACAATATTCATGTAGTAATTCTTGAAAAAATAGCAGGTATAACACCAGATTTTATTGCTGGCGAATTTATCTTTTTAGCAGGTTTTGTATATGTGTTGGCTCAATTATTTAAAAAGGGTGTATTACTGCAAGCTGCAAACGAATTAACTGTATAAGGATGGCTATTATTGTAAATTTAGATGTAATGATGGCAAAACGAAAAATGTCGTTAAATGAACTTTCCAAAAAAGTAGGTGTTACATTGTCAAACCTATCTATTTTAAAAAACGGAAAAGCTAAAGCAGTCCGATTTAGCACGTTGGCTTCAATTTGTAAAGCATTAGCGTGTCAGCCAGGTGATATTTTAGAATATGTTGAGTAACTTGCGGCGTAAATTTTCACTTCATGAAATATATCAATTATAACAAATGGGCGTTTCACTTTATGATTTGGGTGATGATAATTTGTGTATTACAAGTCTATTTAACAGTAGATTTTAACACATTTACCTACAATCAAATTCGTTTTTTAGAAGTAATGCAATATTTTGAAATCATAGCATTTGTGCTCTTTTTAACAATTGTTCTTTTCTTAACACTAAGTATTACATTTAAAAAAGAGAAAAACTATCAATTTTGGCTGGCATTAATAGGCGCAATTGGATATGTTGTACGATTTATTTTTTCAATACTTTTTATTCTCAATACTACGTATGAAGCATAATTTATTCTCCTACGGAACTTTACAACTTGAGCATGTACAACTAAAATCTTTCGGCAGAAAACTAGAAGGTGAAAAAGATGTATTAAAAGGTTTTAAACTGGAACAAGTACAAATCATTGATACGGAAGTTTTGGCAGTTAGCAAAGAAGCATTTCATCCAATAATCATTCAAACGAATGATAAAAAAGATGTTGTTTCGGGAACTTTATATAAGATTTCTCAAGAAGAATTAGCGAAAGCTGATACATATGAAGTATCTGACTATAAAAGGGTTGAAGCAACTTTTGAATCGGGCAAAAAAGGTTGGGTATACGTAAAAGCATAAAATAATGCGAACCGAAGTCCGCATTACACTTTTAATTAATTAGGTGCTTGTAAATCATCATTTGCTTTGCATAAAGCAGGATCACATGATAATCCACATTGTGAATCATTTTGCGAACCGCTACAACCTTGTGGAGTTGACATGCGTCCACCTACAATAACTTCATGTCTTAAATTTGAAATTGACTTTTTGTTTAGGTTTAATGACTTTAAATCTCTTTTTTTCATAATATTAATATTTAAATGTTTGATAATAAAATTGTTAACTGTCTTAGCATAATGCTGGCGTACAAGAATATCCGCATCTTGAATCATGCTGAGATCCTTGATTGGAATCTAAAGGAGCCTTTAATCCGCCTATAAAATTCTCTAATGTTGAAATAGATTTTTTGTTTAGTCTCAACGAACTTAATTTCTTTCTTTTCATGATATATAAGTTTTAATTGTTCTTTATAAATATAACCCTAATAAATAGGAAAGAAAAAGACTATACATCTCGTTTTATGAATTGTAATTGTTTGGTAGTCAATATTATATACAACAAAAGTACAACACGCTAATGTTGGATACAAGCTTGAAAATTCAAGTATCTGAAAATCAAATACTTATGATTTATATTTTGTGATGTAGTATTGTAATAATGAAAATTAACACTTACTTTGTAATTACTTTAGCTGAATCAATATTTTTCAAACTAAAAAGAATCGTTTTACCATAAACTATGATTTACATTTACTACACTCATATTTCCGAACAAAAGCATGAATTGTTGCTGCAAAATTTTTTACCTAATTTCCCTCTAGATTTTCAGCAAAAAATACGTAGTTACCGACGATGGCAAGATGCGCAATCATCAGTATTGGGAAGACTTTTACTCAAATACGGAATCTCAAAAAACAAACATTTAAAAACGGTCAATTCTAAAATTCTATTCAACACCTACAACAAACCATATTTTGAAAACAAAGAAGTTAACTTTAATATTTCTCATTCAGGTGAAATTGTGATCTGTGCTATTTCTGAATCTCATGACATTGGTATCGATATTGAAACTATGAATACAATCAATATCAACGATTTTAAGATGCAAATGACTGATTACGAATGGAATTTAATTAATAATGCATCCGATCAGCAAGCGGCGTTTTACAACTATTGGACACAAAAAGAAGCCGTTGTAAAAGCACATGGAAAAGGGTTGTCAATTCCTTTGCAATCTTTTGAAATAAAAGCCAACACAACTGAAATGGATTCAAAACTGTTTTATACTTCTAAAATAAAATTGGCAGAAAAATATACGTGTTATGTGGCTTCAACGAGAGAAATTAGCAAAGAAAATAGTGATGTACATACAATATCCATAGAAGATATTTTATTGAATATTTAGAAGTGAAAATATAATACTTGATAAAGTTAAAGTGAACCAAAGCTCACGAATAACTTCTTTAAATTCATAATTAATTGATAATCTGTATTTTACAAATAAAATTTGTATCTTTAAGAACATACATTACGTATACTTAAAAAACTTGTTTCCTCCATACGTGCCAAATAAACTGTTACTTCCGAAAAGCAACGGCAAGGTTACATTGAACATTAGTTATGTATAAACCTTTTAAAAAAACAAACGTATGGAAGATGTAGTATTACAGCTCGTTGGTATTCGAAAAACGGGAAAAGGTGTCGGCAATGATTTGGCATTCACGATAAACAGAGAAGAGTTTGAAGTAAAAGTAACGAGTAAAGGCGCAAAAATTAGTAAAGAAATTGCCGTAGGACGTTGTCCTAAAAACTTACGCTATGCAATTCGGTTAAAAATAAATGCTGTAGAAAGCGATCCAACTTATGATGATACCGCTACAGCATACAAAACGGTTTTAGTGCCAACAGGAAAAACAGGAAAGTTAACGGTTCAAATGCGCGTATATGAACACAGAAAACATGGGTCAACCGACAAATTTATCACTATCAATTTCGATTTTGAATGGCGAAGAGGTAATCGTCGAAACATTCTATTTGCTGGTGAAGAAAATTTGTTAGACGATGATACTGATCATTCAACTCCTGCACAACAGGAAATCAAACCTTGTAAACGAGAACATAGTGTATCTGTAGTCAGTACTCTATGGATAGCACAGATGAATATTGCGGAGGAAATGAAAGCATTTAAAAGTGCGTGGCTTTATGCTCCCAATCCTGATTTGAGTAAATATTTGAATAAAAAATCAACAAAGAAAATTGCCTTAGAATCATTTAAAACTTTTGCAGAACGAACAAATTCATTTTTTAATGATACGGGCGATCCGTCTGAGGAAGATAGCTATCGTATTGCAACCGTTTTCCGTATGGGAATTGAAGTTGAAGATGGATTGATTACTGGATTTGAGCCTGGTTCGTTTCGTGCAAAAGGAGGAAAAGAAATTCTTAATTTTGAAGGATCTGCGCATGCAAAAATCGTTAAGGAAATTGTCGGTAAAAAAAGTATTGTAATACGGTATATTGTCTATGGAAAACCAAGTGTTCATTTGGAGCCTGGTTTTCAATTAGCCTATCCACGAGTATCAAGATATATTTGGCATTATATAGAAGTAATTGTAACGGTAAACCAAGATTGTTCTATCAATTCTAGAGCCCGATTTTTAACTTCAAGCGCGTATCCAAGTCATCGACTGTGGTTGAATGGAAAAGAATTGCTTCCTGCAAGTAAAAATGAATTCAATAACACGCAACATGATTTGATACGACTTTGGCATAGCACAAGTATGGATACTCCACCACTAGACAAATTACCAGAACTTCGTAAGGAATTTGGAGAAGATACATGGCCGCTTTTTGTAGTGCCTAGAAATAATTCAGGAGATGTGCTTCCTTGGCCATAGAAATTCAAAATACTATAATTGAAATAGTTTTCAAGAAATTGTCTAAAAATTCAAATTTTTGTCAGATCGAACTTTATTCAACATATGATTCTGAGTGACGCTTATTAATAATTTTTAGACAGTCTCTTTTTAATTCCAAAAAAATATAGAATTTAACTTTTACATTGAAGATTTGAAAATAACGACTATGTATGTTGAGAAGAATTCTTATTCTTTAGAATGCCCATAAAAGTTGTATTTTTAGAAAAATAACAGGGATTTCGAATAAATACGTTGATAAATATTGAAGAATGAAAAAAGTACAACTAACCTATAGTTTGTGTATAGTAACGTGTATTATTTGTCTTTTTACATATTCTTGTTCAAGTCAAAAGAAAGTAAGCATGGTAAAAAATAAAACGAAAGATATAGCATCTAACAACGGAAAATATATCGTATCAGCTCCAGTAGTTCGTAAGGATTTCGTTAAAAAAAATGGTGAGCCCACTACACAGAAAGAGTTTTATGTTCGACGTTCAATACAAGATTATTATATAAAATTCTGTGAAAGCAACATTAGTAGAGAAGATTTAGAAAATCACCTTTCTACTATGGATACAGAAATTAAAATTGTCACACTCGAAATTGAATATCTTGATGGACATTTGGATATCTGTGATGACAATTTAGAACAACAAAGTAGAATAGGTGCGTATGTAATTATTCATAGAATAATCAAATAATTAATTACACAAAAAAGTCGGAAGGTAATATCTTCCGACCATGACTGACTCGAAAGTCACCTGCAAATTTTGAGTACTAGCTATTTATCTGTATCTATTGTATATAAAGTATCAGGGCAATCACATATTGACTCATAATGCGTTCCGCCTCCTTTGATAGTAGGAGTTTCAAGATTGGAAATAATTTTTTTGTTAAGCTTTAACGATGTAAGATTCTGTTTTTTCATGATATAAAATTTTGTTTTAGAAAGAAAAGTATAAAAACAAAATAATAACCACTTACGGAAATACCGTAATTAACATTTTACTAGTAGAAATTATATAGTAGGAAAAATAAAAACGAATTGAAGTTCAGTCGTAGTTAAAATTTTTTCCGACCATGACTGAACTAAGTTTGTCTCTTAAATTATTAAGAACATACACATCCAACTTCTTCTGCTATTGGTGTATCATGATCATTATCATAAATAGGAGTGTTTCCATCACCTGGACCACATATAATAATACACATTAAGCCGCGCCCTTTAATTTGTTTTTGTTCAGTTTTATTTAATAGTTGAACATTGCTAAGCTTTAAAATTGATTTTAACATAGTGTGAAATTTTGATTAGATGAAAAACTATGAAAATAAATCATCAATCAATTACGGTAATACCATAATTAACATTTAATCAGTAATTTTTTAAAACAAAAAAAATCCCAACACAATTATTGGGATTTATATTTTAATAAGAAATTTCTCAGTACCGAAGATGGGAGTCGAACCCACACGCTCTAATGAACACATGGCCCTCAACCATGCCTGTCTACCAATTCCAGCACTTCGGTAAGTACTTTGTAGCTTTACAGTAAATATAAAACAAAAAAGTTAAGCGATTGCTTAACTTTTGTGACCTGGCTGGGGCTCGAACCCAGGACCCTCTCCTTAAAAGGGAGATGCTCTACCAACTGAGCTACCAGGTCATAGACCTTGATAATAATATATTAATTGCGACAAGTGTAATTTCTAACTTTTGTCACTTAGTGACCTGGCTGGGGCTCGAACCCAGGACCCTCTCCTTAAAAGGGAGATGCTCTACCAACTGAGCTACCAGGTCATTCAAAAAAAACTATAAATAATTCCTTGAATGCGGGTGCAAATATAACATCATAATTTTATTTTTCAAGCGTTTTTTAATATATTTTTATCTTTTTTTTTCGGATTTTTGTAAGCACTTAAAAATAAATTAATTATAATAGAAAAATGACAATCGTACTTTTAGGATATATGGCAAGTGGAAAGAGTTCTGTTTCTAAATTATTAGGAAAAGAATTGAAACTTCCAGTAATTGATTTAGATATTTATATAGAAGAAAAAGAAGAACGTTCTATCCGTGAGATTTTTGAATTGGAAGGTGAAATTTATTTTCGAATGAAAGAACATCAATATTTAAAAGAGATTTTAGAGGTAAAAAATGATGCAATTATTTCATTAGGCGGTGGCACACCTTGTTATGCCAATAATATGAATTTGATTCATGAGTACACACAACATACTTTTTATTTGCAAACATCTATTCCCGAAATTATCAATAGAGTGAAGGATGAAAAATCTCAACGGCCGTTAATTAGCGCTATTGCGGATGAAGATTTGCCAGAATTTATTGGAAAGCATCTGTTTGAACGTAATACATTTTACCAACAAGCGGCACATGTGGTATTTACTGATAAAAAGAATATAACGGAGTTGGTGGAAGAAATAAAAGGAACATTAAATTAAAAACGCTTTACTTTGTTCGTCTTCAAAAACAACATCAATATGTTCTTGAATGGAAGTAGATAATGAAATTCCTTTAAAATCGGCCTTTATAGGATACTTCTTGTGATTTCTATTGACAAGTACAGCGGTCTTAAAATTCTTCAAAGGAACATCTAAAAAGTGCTTTACACCGTAAATTAAAGTCGTTCCAGAATTTAACACATCATCAATCAATACCAACGGCTTGTTAATGTACTGTTCTTTAGTTAATGAAGTCGTTACGGCTTGTAAAGGTTCTTGTTTATTAATCATAACTTCACACAGCGTAATTGTTGCCGAAGTAATTTTCTCTAGCTCAGCTTTAATTTTTTTTGCAAAAACAAAACCATTTGTAGCAATTCCAGCGACAATGATTTCTTCTTCATTGACATTAGATTCTAAGATTTGATATGCAATTCGACGTGTTTTATGTTGAATTTGCTGATGGTTGAGTATAATATTTCCCGTAACGGTCATAGCTTAAAAATTTAAATAAACTACTTCGGAGTAAACTCACGAAGCATTTACAAGGAATTTGTGTTTAGTATAGAGGCAAGCCTCAAATCTTTTAAATGCTCGATTATCGAGTAAAATTAAGAATTACTTTGGTCTTCATCAACATTATCCGTTAGATAATCATCAATTTCTCGACGATCTTTCTTGGTAGGTCGCCCAGTTCCTTGTTTACGATAATGATCTTTTGCATGTTTCAACAATTCCAAATGATCAAAGTTTTCTTTCGGAGTTGTATCAACTCTATAAATGTCAACTAGTTTTGCACCCACACGATTTGGAGGAATATCTAACACCGTTAAATGATGTTGCACTTGATTTTTTCGAACAATTAACTTATCCGTTGGATACACGTCTCTAGACGGTTTTACAACAGCATCATTAATTCGCACATGACCTTTCTTACAGGCAGTTGTGGCTATGTTTCGTGTCTTAAAATAACGGACACACCAAAGGTATTTATCTATCCTCATATAAAAACTCTAAAAACTACGTTAAAGAATATACAAAAGTAGGATAAAATTGTATCTTGCAACCCAAAATTTAAAAAACAATGATGAAGATTATAAAGTTTACATTTCTAATGATAATCGTAAGTACGGTTATTTTTTCATGTAAAAATGATGATGATGGTGATACTACTATTCAATTAGCAGATAGAACGGAACAACAAGTTATAGATGATGCCGAATTGGTAACATTTTTAAACACTCATTTCTATAATTACGATGAATTCGATTTTATGAATCCTGATGGAGCTGCAAATGATACGTTCGAGATGACTTTTGGTACAATTGAAGGAGCAAATGCAGACAAAATACCATTAAGTAGTCAAGTTGAAACCAGAACGATCACATTTTTTGATGTACAATACAAATATTATGTATTAAAACTACGTCAAGGTGGTGGAAAATCATACTCTAATGCAGATGCAGTAAGTTTAACGTACAAAGGACAAACATTAGATTTAGAAACTTTTGATATCATATTAACACAACAAGCAATTGGTTTGGTAACTACTGTAAAAGGATTTCAAGTAGGTATTGCCGAATTTAATGCAGCAGAAGATGTGGTTGAAGGTACAGGAGGTTTTTTAAATGCTAGAAACGGTGGAATAGGAGCAATATTCTTTCCTTCGGGATTGGGATATTTTGGAACATTTCAAACAGGAATTCCAGCGTATTCTGAATTAATTTTCTCTTTCAATATATTTGATGTACAATTTCAAGATGATGATAATGATGGAATTTTATCTTCTATGGAAGATGTAGATGGTGATGATGATGTAACAAATGATGATACTGACGGAGATGGAGATCCAAACTTTATTGATGTAGATGATGATGGTGATGGAACATTTACAGTAAACGAAGTAGTTCAAAATACATACACACTAAATCCTGGTGATATGGAACCTGTATATGCTTCCAATGAATTTGAAAAAACTAGAGATACCGATGATGATGGTGTTACAACAATAACAACAGTTGTATTTACAGATACTGACGGAGACGGAATTCCAGATTATTTAGATGCGAATTAATATAGTAGCTAAGAATAGAATTTTATAAAACTAAAAAGCACTTCTAACTGAATAGAAGTGCTTTTTTTATACTGTTATTTTTTTCTTTATAATTTTAAAGAAAGACTAAAAATAATTTGACTTGGTCTTGAATCCAACGTTCCAATTTGAACATTATTGCTATCTAAAATATTCGCTTCGTTTTCTGTAAAACCTCTTTCATAACGTACATCTAGTCCAATATTTCCAATCTTTACCATTGCACCAAAATTGAAGCCAACTGTAATGTCATTCTCAACATCAGAAATGGTAGCATTTTCAAAATCGTTATCTAACGTATACTGAAAAGAAGGTCCTGCAAAAACACTCAAAGGACCAATTACATCTAATCCTAACAATACAGGAACATCAATTTTAGACATATCATATGCATTCGATTGGTATTCACTTTTTGTTTTTGTGTACACAACTTCAGGACGTAGGTATAATTTGCCTAAATCAATATTGTAATACGCTCCAAAGTGATACCCAACTTTGGCGTCTCCACTTTCTTCAATAATATTTTCACCAACGGTTACAACTTCTCTTAATTCTCCGTTAGAGTTGAAGTTTAATCCTGCTTTTACACCAAATTGCGCAAAGCAACTTGCTGAAACAAACAGAAATACCAAACATAATAGGTTGTTTTTCATGATTTTAATGTTTAATGTTATACTTCTAGAAACGATTATAATCGAATTCTATTACTTTCTTTTAACTACTTTTTGCGAAGCTTTTACAATAGAAGCCGCATTTAAACCATACTTTTCCATTAATTGTGCTGGTGTTCCAGATTCTCCAAATGTATCTTGTGTTGCAACAAATTCTTGCGGAGCTGGCGTGTTTAGTGCTAATGTACGTGCCACACTTTCTCCCAAACCACCTAAAAAGTTATGTTCTTCGGCAGTTACAACGCAACCAGTTTTAGCAACAGAAGTCAAAATTGCTTCTTCGTCCAATGGTTTTATAGTGTGAATGTTGATTACTTCAGCTGCGATTCCTTCCGCTTCTAACGTTTCAGCGGCTTGTAACGCTTCCCAAACTAAATGTCCAGTAGCAATAATAGTTACATCAGTTCCTTCTGTTAATTGAACAGCTTTCCCAATCTCAAACTTTTGATCAGCAGGAGTGAAGTTTGCTACTTTCGGACGTCCAAAACGTAAATATACAGGCCCGTGATAGTCAGCAATTGCTAACGTAGCCGCTTTTGTTTGGTTGTAGTCACAGGTATTAATTACTGTCATGCCCGGTAACATTTTCATCAAACCGATATCTTCTAAAATTTGGTGTGTTGCACCATCTTCTCCTAATGTAATTCCTGCATGTGAAGCACAAATTTTCACATTCTTATCAGAATACGCAACTGATTGACGAATTTGGTCATATACACGTCCTGTAGAAAAGTTTGCGAATGTTCCTGTAAACGGAATCTTTCCACCAATAGTCATTCCTGCAGCAATTCCGATCATATTTGCTTCTGCAATTCCAATCTGGAAAAAACGTTCTGGGTGATTATCTTTAAAATCATTCATCTTTAAAGAACCTGTCAAATCTGCACACAATGCAACTACATTTTCGTTCGTTTTACCAAGTTCTGTTAGTCCATCTCCAAAACCTGATCGTGTATCTTTACTTCCTGTATTTGTATATTTTTTCATATTTATTTTATGCTCGAGAAATCGAGTATCTCCTTTTGATTAAACTTAGTTTTTAGAAATTTTAGAATTTAATAATCTCCTAAAGTTTCTGGGTTTTGCGCTAATGCACTTTCCAACTGCTCATCACTTGGAGCTTTTCCGTGCCAAGCGTGTGTGTTCATCATAAAATCAACACCATTCCCCATTTCTGTATGAAGCAATACGCAGACAGGTTTTCCTTTTCCAGTGCTGGCTATTGCTTCCGCCATTCCATCTTTAATAGCTTGAATATTGTTTCCGTCTGTAATTTCTAAAACGTCCCAACCAAAAGCTTCAAACTTCGCAGAAAGCGATCCTAATGGAAGTACATCATCAGTAGCTCCATCAATTTGCTTTTTGTTATAATCAACTGTAGCAATATAATTATCAACATTATTTCCAGCGGCATACATAGCAGCTTCCCAAATTTGACCTTCTTGTAATTCTCCATCACCATGTAAAGAAAATACCAAGTTGTTATCTCCGTTCAGCTTTTTTGTCAATGCTGTTCCGATAGCAACTGACATTCCTTGTCCTAACGAACCAGAAGCTATGCGAATTCCGGGTAAACCTTCATGTGTAGTTGGATGTCCTTGTAGACGAGAATCTAACAAACGAAACGTGTTTAATTCATCTACAGGGAAATAACCTCTTCGTGCCAACACACTATAGATTACGGGAGAAATGTGACCGTTTGACAAAAAGAAAACATCTTCTTCCTTTCCGTCCATATCGAAACCATCTTTCAGTTTCATGGTATCATTAAATAGAGTTGCTAAAAATTCAGCACAGCCTAAAGAACCACCTGGATGTCCAGAATTTACTTTGTGTACCATTCTCAAGATGTCTCTACGCACTTGAGTTACTAAATTTTCTAATGAATTGTTATCAGACATTGTGTATTTGTTAGTAGTTTTTTACAGCGTCAAAAGTAAGCTATAAAACGGCGTAAACAAAAGAACTTTGAAGGCTTTTATTAACGAAATGATGTGAATAAGGTTGGAAGTGAGTTGTTGAATGTAATTATTTGAAAATGAAGGTCGAAAGTGCTGAGTAGAACTTGAAATAGAGCTTATTGAAAATTTTGTAGCGAGTTATATAATCTTTACTAAAAAAAAGTATGATGTTTTATACATATAGATTTTATTTCTTTAAAAATATAAATACCAATAGTACTTGTTTTGATGAGAAGTTTTGAAAGGAAATAAAATAATTGTCAATTGCTTCGTTAAGCACTGAACTCAAGAAAAACAAATAATTTGGATGAAGGCAAAAAGGTTTCCTATAATTCATTCTCAAAGAAAATCTCCTAAGAAACACGCTCTGCCGATTAAATTATTCAAAACCATTCCGCACTAAAC
Organism: Kordia sp.; assembly: GCF_965283645.1. Lineage (GTDB taxonomy): Bacteria > Bacteroidota > Bacteroidia > Flavobacteriales > Flavobacteriaceae > Kordia. Next base: position 5,499,465 of record NZ_CBDIPG010000001.1, read on the forward strand.
TAAAAAGGCTACCTTTGAGTTTATACCCAAAAAGTCAAATCTCGGAGAAGTTAAATACAAACAGATTCCGTTTATAAAATAACATCAAATGTCAAAAAAATCTATACAATACAGTCAGGAAAAGCTTGAAAAATTCAAAACTATTATAGAAGATCAACTAAAACAAACAGATAAAGAACTCACTAGATTTCTTGCAGATCGGAAATCGCAAAAACAGCATTTAGCAAATACCAATGTTGATTTCAATCAAAATAGCAAACACTTTCAGCAACAAGCAAAAAACAAAAAATTGATCAATCGTTTGCAACACAAATCGAGAGAGTTGAAAGCTGCTTTAAGACGAATTGAAGACAAAACATACGGCATTTGTGACAGAACAGGCGCGCTGATTCGTGAAGAAAGATTAATGGCACGACCAACTGCACGCTTCGATATTCCACACAAATAATTCAATCTGAAAGAAAGTAATTAGCTGATAATTAGCTTGTACCATTCAAAACGTACACTCAAATTTTTGGGTTTACACAAGTATTCTAAGCGTAACTTTACTCAAAAACTAAAAACGTCCCACAATCATAAATTTTAATAGTTGGTTCGTAAAATGTTCTAGCATCTTACTAACAGTTTCCAACCAATCATGCTATTTTAAGTGTTTGTAAAAGTAATAGTTGGCTGTAGCTAAATAAAAATTAGCACACTCAAATGAAATAAAAAAGTAATTAATGATCTTGAACAAAAGTAAAAAATTCTTATATTCATTCTTTGAAAAATCTCCCAAAAATTAAAAACCTATAGTAAACAAGCAAATTAAAGCCAAAAAAAATTACCAATACTAACAACTAAAGAAATCAAATTAAATTATGGAAAATTTTAATGACAATTCAAACTATGAGAAACAAAGACATGGATGTGTAACCGCTTGGTTGGTATTCATAATTATTGCAAATTCATTGATGGCTCTGTTATATCTTCTTGGCGGCGGTATGATTACTGAAAATCTACCTGGAGTTGCAACCTCAATCTTAGTCATTTTAGGATTATTAGGAGTAGGAAATGTAATTTTTGCAGTACTATTACTTCAGTGGAAAAAAATTGGGTTCTGGGGATTTCTCGGAACAAGTATTGTTGTACTTTTCATCAATATTAGTATTGGCTTAGGAATTGGGCAATCTTTATTCGGATTGGTTGGTGTTGCAATCTTATACGGTATTCTACAAATCAAACAAAATGATGTTACCGCTTGGGAAAACTTAGAGTAAGCGGAATATATACAATTATAAAATATATTTAATATAGTTGAACATACATAGCGTACTTGCTATGTATGTGTAGCTATGTTGAAAAATTAAACTTTGGAATAGTTGCTAAAAAAACGAAAATCACTTACAAAACGACAATAACTGTCTAACAGTGTGATGAAGTTCTATTTAGAAAAACTTGAAAAAAATCAGTCAAAAACTGAAATCATTCCCACAATCCCAAATTTTAATTTTTTATTAGCAAAATGATCAATCAATCTTACTTATATTTGCCAACTGATCATGCCGCTATAAGAGTTTGTAAAAGTGAAATCTGGCTGTAGCCGAATAAAATTTTGCGTGCTCAAATGATACAATAGTAGGTAATAGCATACATACATGAAATTTGATTTAAAAGGAAAAGACGCGGCAAGCAAGGCGAGAGCAGGAGTGATAACTACAGATCACGGAACGATTGAAACGCCTATTTTTATGCCTGTTGGAACGGTTGGAACCGTAAAAGGAGTACATCAACGTGAGTTGAAAGAAGACATCAATCCAGATATTATTTTAGGAAATACCTATCATTTATACTTACGTCCACAAACAGAAATTCTTGAAAAAGCTGGTGGATTGCACAAATTCATGAATTGGGATCGTAACATTTTAACCGATTCTGGTGGTTATCAAGTATATTCACTTTCGGCTAACCGAAAAATAAAAGAAGAAGGCGTAAAATTCAAATCACATATTGATGGTTCATACCATTTCTTTACACCTGAAAATGTAATGGAAATTCAACGTACAATCGGAGCTGATATTATTATGGCTTTTGACGAATGTACGCCGTACCCATGTGATTACAAGTATGCAAAACGTTCCATGCACATGACGCATCGTTGGTTGGATAGATGTATCAGTCATTTAGACAAATTACCTTTCAAATACGATTACAGTCAAGCATTTTTCCCAATAGTACAAGGAAGTACCTACAAAGACTTACGAAAGCAATCGGCAGAATTTATCGCTTCGCGAGAAGCCGTAGGAAACGCCATTGGAGGATTATCTGTTGGAGAACCTGCAGAAGAAATGTATGCCATGACAGATGTTGTATGTGAAATTCTTCCAGAAGACAAACCTCGTTATCTAATGGGCGTTGGAACACCAATAAATATCTTAGAAAATATTGCGTTGGGTGTGGATATGTTCGATTGTGTAATGCCAACTCGAAATGCACGTAACGGAATGTTATTTACAGCACACGGAAGCATTAATATCAAAAACAAAAAGTGGGAAGACGATTTTTCTGCAATTGATGAAATGGGCATTACGTTTGTTGATACAGAATATTCAAAAGCATATTTACGTCACTTATTCTCTGTAAATGAATTACTTGGGAAACAAATTGCAACCATTCACAACTTAGGATTCTATCTTTGGTTGACAAGAGAAGCAAGAAAACATATCTTAGCAGGAGATTTTAGAACGTGGAAAGATATGATGGTTAAACAAATGGATAAACGTCTATAATAGCACATGAAAATATTAGATTGGTATATAATTAAAAAATATCTATCAACATTCTCTGTAATGTTGTTGCTTTTTGTTCCTATCGGAATCATGGTTGATATTTCTGAAAACATTGACAAAATGTTAGCTTCAGAAGCTCCTGGTGGCGCTATTGTAGTGTATTACATAAACTTTGTCATATACTTTGCCAATCTGTTATTTCCAATATTCTTATTCCTTTCGGTAATTTGGTTTACATCAAAAATGGCAAATGATACGGAAATTATTGCCATCTTAAGTTCAGGTGTTTCATACTTACGTTTCTTGCGCCCATTCTTAATAGCGGCTTCCGTAGTAGCGGTCACTGCCTTTGTGATGGGAATGTTTATTGTTCCAAATGCAAGTAGAGGTTTTAATGAATTTCGATTTGAATACATAAAAAAGAATCGTAAAAAAGTACGAGACAATGCGTATATATACAAACAAGTATCTGACAACGACTTTGTATATTTGAAAGGATTTAATTTTGATCAAAAACGTGGCGACAATTTTACCTTAGAACATTTTGAAGACAATGTGTTGGAATACAAAATACAAGCACGTTCAATAAAATACAACGTAGAAGATAGCACATATACATTAAGAGGTTTCAAAAAACGTTTTATAGGTGCTATGAATGATAGTATATTAAGTCAAAGACGCGTTGACACCATCTTTCCTTTTGAAGTAGAAGATTTAACGCCGGTTACGTACATGGCTGAAACGTTAAACTATCAACAATTAGATAAATTCATAAAAAAAGAACGTTTGGCAGGTTCGCCTAATGTGAGCAAGCATTTACTTGTAAAATACAAACGTTGGAGCTTACCAATAACAGCTTTCATTTTAACCATTATTGCAGTAGCGGTATCATCTATGAAACGTAGAGGAGGAATGGGAATAAACTTAGCTTTTGGTATTTCCATAGCGTTCATCTACATATTTTTTGACAAAATTTTTGGAACCATGGCTGAAAAATCAGGTTTTTCTCCAATGTTAGCCGTTTGGGTTCCTAATATTGTCTTTGGGGTTTTAGCGCTATATTTGTTATACAATGCTAGGCGATAAACTTAAAAACTATTTACATCTACATCTATTAGTTTTCATTGCAGGATTTACAGCAATTCTGGGAAAACTAATCACAATAAAAGCAATTCCATTAGTCTGGTTTCGTATGATAATTGCTGGTGTCATCATGTTTGGGTTTATCAAAATTTCAAAAACTAAACTGAAAATTTCACTAAAAACCTTTTCAAAATTTGCCATTGCCGGAATTGTGGTGGCGTTGCATTGGATTACGTTTTTTGCCGCCATTGATGTTTCAAACATTTCTATTACGTTGGTTATGTTTTCTACAGGTGCATTCTTTGCATCATTTATAGAGCCAATTGTGTACAAACGTAAAATAATTTGGTATGAAATTATCTTTGGAATCATTGTTATAATTGGTGTTTCTATCATTATGAATAGTGAATTCAAATACATTAACGGAATCGTTTTGGGTGTTATTTCTGCATTTCTATCCTCATTATTTGCAGTCTTAAATGGTAAATTTTTAGAAAATCACAATGCTACAACTATTTCTTTCTACGAATTTATATGCGGTGTTGTATTTATATCAATCTACCTTATATTTGCAACTGACGGTTTTAGAAAAGAAGACTTTTTCCTATTAAGTACAAACGATTGGATATATATAAGTATTCTTGCTTCTATCTGTACGGCATATGCTTTTATTGCATCAACATATATTATGCACTATATTAGCCCGTACACAGTGGTACTAACCTATAATTTAGAAATAATATACGGAATTGTACTAGCACTATTATTATTTCCAATAGATGAAAAAATGACGCCAGGATTTTATTACGGAAGCTTGCTTGTAGTAGCAACTGTGTTGGCAAATGGAGTCATAAAAAACAAAAGGAAAAGAAAATCCGATGTTGGCATTGACGTTTCCTAAATTAAAGTTTTATATTTGTAAACTGAAACAACTAAACATACCCTCAAAAGCATGGAATATTTAGATTTTGAGCTACCTATAAAAGAATTAGAAGAGCAACTGACAAAGTGTGTCGCTATTGGACACGAAAGTGATATTGATGTCACGGAAACATGTCAGCAAATCGAGAAAAAATTAGCAATTGCCAAAAAAGATATTTATAAAAATCTAACAGCTTGGCAACGTGTGCAACTATCACGACATCCAAACAGACCTTATACGCTAGATTATATCAAAGCTTTATGTGGAGATTCATTTTTAGAATTGCACGGCGATCGAAATGTACAAGATGACAAAGCTATGATTGGTGGACTTGGTAAAATTGGAGATCAATCATACATGTTTATTGGTCAACAAAAAGGATACAACACCAAAACGCGTCAATACAGAAACTTCGGAATGGCAAATCCTGAAGGATATCGTAAAGCATTGCGCTTAATGAAATCCGCAGAAAAATTTGGAATTCCTGTAGTAACACTAATTGATACGCCAGGCGCATATCCAGGATTAGAAGCTGAAGAGCGTGGGCAAGGAGAAGCAATTGCACGTAACATTCTTGAAATGACGCGCTTAAAAGTGCCCATCATTACAGTAATTATTGGTGAAGGAGCTTCTGGTGGAGCATTAGGAATAGGTGTTGGAGACAGTGTATTAATGTTAGAAAACTCATGGTATTCTGTAATATCTCCAGAAAACTGTTCGTCAATTTTATGGCGTAGTTGGGAACACAAAGAAAAAGCCGCTGATGCGTTAAAACTAACAGCAACAGATGCAATGAAAATTAAAGTAATTGATGCTATCATCAAAGAACCACTTGGTGGAGCGCATACTGATAGAGAAGGAACTTTTATTGCTGTCAGAGATGCCATTGTTGCAAATTATGACAAACTAAAAAACTTATCACAAGTAGATTTGGTAAGTTCTCGCATGGATAAATATTCAAAAATGGGAGAATTTAAAGGATAAACCTATACTACAGAAGGAAATACGGAAATCCGAAGTTAACGCTTCGGATTTTTTTTCCGCTTATCAACAAAAAATCGTAACTTATTAACAATCGTACGTTAACGTTTCAAACGTTAATTTAACTCGCATACGTAAAAGTAATACCTACTTTCGCAGTCATGGAAAATGTAAACCCTAACCAAAAATATAAAACTGATAAAAGCAATTTAATAAGTCTTGAGAAAGGAAAATTGCCTCCACAAGCCATCGATTTAGAAGAAGTTGTACTTGGTGCAATGATGATAGATAAAAAAGGTGTGGATGAAGTAATTGATATCCTAAGTCCAGATGCTTTCTATAAAGAAGCGAATAAATTTGTTTTTGAAGCAATTTTTCAATTATTCGAAAATTCGGAACCAATTGACTTATTAACAGTTTCCTCTCAATTACGTAAAAACACTAAGCTCGATGTTGTTGGTGGCGATTTCTATTTAATATCACTTACGCAAAAAGTATCATCGTCTGCACATATTGAATTTCATGCACGTATCATTTTACAGAAATTCATTCAGCGTAGTTTGATAAAAATTTCCAACGAAATTATTGAAGATGCATATGATGAAACAACAGATGTATTTAGCTTATTAGACAAAGCAGAATCACGTTTGTATGAAGTAACGCAGGGAAACATTAAAAAATCTTCAGAAACTGCGCAGAGTTTGGTAATTCAAGCAAAGAAAAAAATTGAAGAAATTTCTAATAAAGAAGGGTTAAGTGGTATTCCAACAGGATTTACCCAATTAGACAAACTAACTTCAGGATGGCAACCAAGTGATTTAATTATTGTTGCGGCACGTCCTGGTATGGGAAAAACGGCCTTAACCTTATCAATGGCACGAAACATTGCTGTTGATCAAAATATTCCAGTAGCGTTTTTCTCGTTAGAGATGGCTTCTGTACAATTAATCACACGTTTAATATCATCAGAAACAGGTTTATCATCAGAAAAACTTCGAACTGGAAAACTAGCCAAACATGAATGGGAGCAACTAAACGTGAAAGTAAAAGGGCTAGAAAAAGCACCATTATTTATTGATGATACACCGTCACTTTCTATTTTCGATTTACGAGCTAAAGCACGTCGTTTGGCGTCGCAACACGGAATAAAAATGATTATGATTGATTACTTGCAGTTAATGACGGCAGGTGGAAGTCAAAAAGGAGGAAACCGTGAACAGGAAATATCTACCATTTCGCGTAACTTAAAAGCATTGGCAAAAGAATTAAACGTACCTGTAATTGCCTTATCACAATTATCTCGTGCGGTAGAAACACGTGGAGGAAGCAAACGACCGTTATTATCCGATTTACGTGAATCTGGAGCAATTGAGCAAGATGCGGATATTGTATCATTTATTTACCGTCCAGAATACTATAAAATTGAAGAATGGGATGATGAAGAACGTTCACCAACTGATGGGCAAGCAGAATTTATTGTCGCAAAACACAGAAATGGTGGTTTGGATAACATTCGATTAAAATTTATTGGACATTTAGGTAAGTTTGACAACTTAGAAACGTTTGATTCGCCATTTGAATTTCATTCAAAAATGAACGATGCCGCTAATGACGACACCTTTAAAACAGGAAATTTACCAAGTGCAGATGAAGCGTTTGGAAGTTCTATGAATGACGATTTCAATCCAGATGATAACGAAGTTCCATTTTAATATGTAAAACATAATAAATACGATCAAGTCTTTATTCTTTCAGCGTAAGCGGTCTAACATCTTTTATTTGTTATAGAAACCATAAAATTTTTCACATAGGTGTAATTTTTGCGTATCTTTCCCTTGTATAAAATGACAATGCAATTGAAAGTAAAAAATCGTATCATACTCGTTGTACTTTTACTGTTTTCAGTAAGTAGCTACGCATCATACATTCTTATTCCAATGGATGTAGATTCTCAAAAAGATCATCTAAAAGCATATGGAATTACCTATTGGTCGCTTGAAAAAAAGATCAAAGTAAAATGGTTGCTCAACTATCGTGGCGGATCATTTTTATTGCCAGCAATTGACGCTGTTGAGAAAGAATGTAAAATTAGAGGTGTTTCGTATGAAATACTTTCAGATTCTAAAACGGCCGCAATGTTAGCGGAAATAGCAAGTCCAAGTAAAAATCAAGAAGCGGTTATTTTGGAAAAAGCGCCAAAAGTTGCAGTATATTCTCCGAAAGGAAATGTTCCTTGGGACGATGCAGTAACAATGGTGTTAACGTATGCCGAAATTCCGTATGAAGTTGTATATGATGAAGAAGTGTTGGCAGATGGCTTGGTTCAATATGATTGGTTGCACTTGCATCATGAAGATTTTACAGGGCAATATGGTAAATTTTATGGAATGTATCGTTCGGCTCCTTGGTATATTCGTGAAAAGAAAGCGGCTGAAGAACTCGCCAAAAAACTTGGATATGACAAAGTATCAGAAGAAAAACGTGATGTTGCATTAAAAATTCGAGATTATGTAATTGGTGGCGGATTTATGTTTGCCATGTGTAGCGCAACGGATAGTTTTGACATTGCGCTTGCCGCAGAAGGTGTAGACATTTGTGAGCCAATGTTTGATGGAGATGTGTCGGATAGAAATTATCAAAACAAAATTGATTTCAGTAAAACATTCGCATTTACAGACTTTGAATTAGAAAGAAGTTCAACAAAATATGAATTTTCATCTATTGATATGACTGCTAAACGCCGAATTGCTAAAGATGCAGATTACTTCACGCTTATGGATTTTTCGGCAAAATGGGATCCAATTCCAACCATGTTATGTCAAAATCATACTGCTTTGGTAAAAGGTTTCATGGGACAAACGACAAGTTTTGATCGCTCTCAGATAAAACCATCAGTATTAATTTTAGGTGAAAACAGAACAAATGGTGAAGGCAGATACATTCACGGAATCAAAGGAAAAGGTTTCTTTACATTTTATGGCGGACACGATCCTGAAGATTATCAGCATAGAGTAGGAGATCCAAAAACGGAATTAGAACTGCATCCAAATTCTCCAGGCTATCGATTGATCTTAAACAACATTCTCTTTCCTGCGGCAAAAAAGAAGAAGCAGAAGACTTGATTTTTTTTGGTTTATAAAATACGTTTTCTCCTTTCTGAAATTTCACAAATCTTCACATTGAGTGAATTCTCGTCAAATTAATAACTTAAATATTTTTTGTGTACACAAATTAGTCAATTTAAGGAAGCATCTTTAGCATGTGTCAGTTGTAATAAGTAGCTTTAGTTCATTATTAATTTAAAAACACGTAACTATGTTAGAAAAATTTAAACAGTTTGCCATCTCAACATCAAGCTCTATTATGGGCGGCTTTACAGCTACGGATGATTTGTGGAAATGGCGAAAATAATTACGTATAAGTAATTATAAAACAGCACCTTAAACGAACTTCGGTTCGTTTTTTTTTATTTAAAATTCTATGTATTTAGAGGTGCATAAATCAGTCAATTTAGGGTAGCTTCTGTTTTAATTCTCACAATTTATAGGTTGCTTTGTTTCATTATTAATTAAAATCAGATTATATGAAAAAAAGCAAATTAAAGCATTTATCATTAAACAAAAAGGTCATATCAAAGCTTGATCTTTTAAACATGAAAGGAGGAGATATTGACAATTCATTCAATGAATGTATTCGAACACTTGATTTAAATGGTGTCAATATTTGTTTTGAAACGCTACAGAAAACCTGTGGAATAAGTATTGTGCGAACCTGCGTTACGCAAACAGTATTCCAAACATGTAGAGACTGCGTGTAGTATTTCAATTCATTAGGAATATAATAGATGTAAAAATCCTGACTTATTTTTATTGTATTGCCTAATAGCGGTTGAACAAATTAAAAAAAAATATTGATTGATGTATAAAAAAAATCCAACTCATGTGAGTTGGATTTTTTATAAGCGAAATATATATTATTATTTGACGATTTACTTTACTTTATCAACAATTGCTTTAAAAGCTTCTGGATGATTCATAGCTAAATCAGCTAAAACCTTACGGTTTAATTCGATGTCATTAGCTTTAACTTTCCCCATAAACTTAGAATAAGACAATCCATTTAGTCTAGCTCCCGCATTAATACGAGTTATCCATAATGCACGGAATGTTCTTTTCTTGTTTCTACGGTCTCTGTATGAGTAACTCATAGCTTTGTCAACCGCATTCTTTGCAACTGTCCAAACGTTTTTACGTCTTCCAAAGTAACCTTTGGCTTGTTTTAATACCTTTTTTCTTCGGGCTCTACGAGCAACCGCGTTTACTGATCTTGGCATACTTTTAAATGTGTTTTTGTAGTAGGCGACTCAATAATTTAGAATTTATAATTCAGAATTTTGAATTCTTTTGTTAGAGCCTAACTCCAGGGTTTATAAATTTGTTTTTAACCGAAAGAACGGATTACTTTAAACGTAATTGTTCTTTAATACTATTAACATCACTATCATGCACTAAAGCACTGTGAGTTAACGCTAGCTTACGCTTCTTAGACTTCTTAGTTAAGATGTGACTTTTGAAAGCGTGCTTTCTTTTAATTTTACCAGTTCCAGTAAGCTTAAAACGCTTCTTTGCGCTGGATTTTGTTTTCATTTTAGGCATAATTCCTAAGTTGTTTTAATACTTCGCTTATTATTTTTATTTCTTTTTTGGTGCGATGAACATAATCATTCGCTTTCCTTCTAATTTTGGCATTTGTTCCACTTTCCCTAGTTCTTCTAGTTCTTGTGCTAATCTTAACAGTAAGATTTGACCTTGATCTTTATAGATAATTGAACGCCCCTTGAAGAAAACATATGCCTTTAATTTTGATCCTTCTCGTAGGAACTTTTCAGCATGCTTCTTTTTGAACTCATAATCGTGATCATCAGTTTGCGGACCAAAACGAATCTCCTTAACAGTTACTTTCGTCGCCTTCGCTTTTAATGATTTTTCACGTTTCTTCTGTTCGTAAAGGAATTTCTTGTAATCCATTACTTTACAAACAGGTGGATTAGCTTTAGGTGAAATTTCCACCAAATCTAATTCTTGTTCTTCTGCTATGGCAAGTGCTTTTCTTGTTGGGTAAACACCAATTTCTACATTGTCTCCTACAAGCCTAACTTCAGGAGCATTGATTTTTCTGTTAATTCTGTGTGGATCTTCCTTGATTTCTCGTCTAGGAGCTCTACTTCTTTTTCTTCGTATTGCTATGGTTCTAAAATTTTAAGTTAAACATTAAATGGTTTCAAGCTATTATTTATTTCTTCTTTAACCATTTCTGCAAATGCTTCCATCGTTAAAGTTCCAATATCGCCAACTCCATGTCTTCGTACAGAAACTGTGCCATCTTTCTCTTCCTGCTCTCCAATGATCAGCATAAACGGCACTTTGCTCATTTCTGCTTCTCTAATCTTCTTCCCAACAGTTTCGTTTCTGTTATCTATTTGGGCGCGAATTTCGTGATTTTCTAACAAATTTAAAACTTTTTTCCCGTAATTCTCATATTTTTCACTGACAGGTAAAATATTTACTTGTTCAGTCATCAACCATAATGGGAAATTTCCGCCTGTATGTTCTAGTAAAATTGCAATGAATCGTTCCATACTTCCAAACGGTGCACGGTGAATCATAACTGGTCTATGTAGCTCATTATCACTTCCTTTATATGTCAGGTCGAAACGCTCGGGTAAATTATAATCAACCTGAATTGTTCCCAATTGCCAGCTTCTTCCAAGTGCATCTTTTACCATAAAATCTAATTTCGGTCCATAAAAAGCAGCTTCACCATATTCTATAATATAGTTTAATTCTTTCTCTTTTGCGGCATTTATGATAGCATTTTCTGCTTTTTCCCAATTTTCATCTGATCCAATATACTTTTCTGGCTTCTCAGGATCACGTAATGAAACCTGTGCTGTGAAATTATCAAATCCTAACGAACCAAAAACATACATTACCAAGTCAATCACATTTTTAAACTCTTGATCTAATTGGTCAGGTGTACAAAAAATATGTGCATCATCTTGTGTAAATCCTCGAACACGAGTCAATCCATGTAACTCTCCACTTTGTTCATAACGATAAACAGTTCCGAATTCTGCAAAACGTTTTGGTAAATCTTTATAACTAAATGGTTTTGCATTGTAAATTTCACAGTGATGCGGACAGTTCATTGGTTTCAACAAAAACTCTTCATCTTCTTTTGGCGTTGTAATTGCTTGAAAACTGTCGGCTCCATACTTTGCGTAATGTCCTGAAGTTACATATAGCTCTTTCTGTCCAATATGCGGGGAAATTACCATTTCATAACCAGCTTTCTGTTGTGCTTTCTTAAGAAAAGCTTCTAACTGACCACGTAAAGCAGCTCCTTTTGGCAACCACAACGGTAATCCTTGACCAACTTTTTGTGAAAAAGTAAACAACTCAAGTTCCTTCCCAAGTTTTCTATGATCACGTTTCTTAGCTTCTTCCAATAAATGTAAGTACTCTTTCAAATCCTTTTGTTTAGGAAAAGAAGTTCCGTAAATACGTGTCAACTGTTTATTATTCTCATCACCTTTATAATAAGCACCGGCAACACTCATAATTTTCACGGCTTTCACAATTCCTGTATTTGGAATATGTCCACCACGGCATAAATCTGTAAACGTATCATGATCGCAAAAAGTAATCGTTCCGTCTTCTAATCCTTCAACAAGTTCTACCTTATAATCATTTCTATCCTTATAATAAGCCAATGCTTCTTCTTTCGTTGCAGAGCGCATCGTAAAATCGTGCTTTCCTCTTGCAATATCAAGCATTTTATCTTCAATTGTCTTAAAGTCCTTATCGGTAATGGTGGTTTCGCCCATATCAACATCATAATAGAAACCATTATCAATAGCTGGACCAACCCACAACTTTGCATTTGGATACAATTCCAAAATAGCTTGTGCTAAAATATGTGCGGAAGAATGCCAAAAAGCTTTCTTTCCTTCGTCGTCTCTCCAGGTATACAAAACAAGGTCTCCATCTTGTGTAAGTGGAGTAGTGGTTTCTAAAACAACACCATTAAACTTTGCGGAAATGACATTTCGTGCAAAACCTTCACTAATATTCTTGGCAACATCCATTGGAGTTGCGCCCGAATCAAATTCTCTAACTGAGCCGTCTGGCAATGTAATTTTTATCATACAAAAATAAATATTAAGCTAGCAAAGATAATACGAACCAAAAACCTGTACAATATATATGTATACTATATTCAAAAAATATAATCAAAAGTTGAAAACAAAACTTCCGTATATTCCTCCTATTTGGTATGATAACAGGAACTTTGCATGAAAGTAATAGAGATTTTTTACAGAAATAAACATTGGTATGGTGTAGCAATCCCTAAAAATGATGAAAGAAGTGTACTCATAAAAAATCATATTCTTTCTAAGTGGTCAAATACATACAAACAGTGGCTGTTTCCTAAAAATGAACAAGTCAAAACGTTTTTAAAGTCTATTGCAAGACAATCAAAAAAAAAGATCACTTTTCTAATATTAAAAGGAAATAGGTTACGTATTACTTGTCATCCTACACAAAAAGGCATAGAATATATAAAATCACTAAGCTATTATCATTACAATACAACATACAAACATTGGACAATCCCATATACAGAAACGAATGTTGATAAATTAGAATCACTGTTGAAGGATTATTTTCTGATTGACTATGTAGACAAAAGAAAAACAAAACCTAAGGAATCTGTAAAGTCAAATATATTAGAAGAACACCACCGAAAATGTCCTAGTAGCGCTATCGATAAATTAAAAGCACTGCGGTATAGTAACTCTACAATCAAAATATATTCAAATTTTTTGTCCATATTCTTCACGTACCATTATGCCTATCAACCTCAGGAGATTACAAATGAAATGATTAAATCATATTTAAGGTATTTAATTCAAGAAAGAGAAATTAGTGAATCTTATCAAAATCAAATGATCAATGCGATAAAGTTTTATTATGAAAAAGTATTAGGAGGAAAGCAGCATACTTATTTTATAGATCGTCCAAAAAAAAGTAAACCATTAGCAATCGTTTTATCACAAAAAGAGACTATTTCATTACTTAAAACAGTTTCTAATTTAAAACATAAAACCACATTAACCGTAATTTATAGTTGTGGACTCAGGGTAAGCGAACTTATTAATTTAAAGTTATCATCCATAGATTTAGAGCAAAAGAAAATACATATCGTGGCTGGTAAAGGAAAAAAAGATCGTTATGTTACTATCGCTGAAAGAACTATGAAGTTAATCGTAATTTATTGCAAAAAATATGTTCCAGAAGAATATCTAGTAGAAGGTCAAAAAGGAGGAAAATATACAGCTTCTAGCATCCGAAAGTTTCTAACTAAATATTGTCTCGCTGCTAGAATAACTAAAAAAGTTACACCACATACACTACGACACAGTTTTGCCACACATTTACTTGAAAAAGGGATTAGTTTACGCTACATACAATATATATTAGGACATCAAAGTTCCAAAACAACCGAAATCTATACGCATATTACACATACAGGTATAGAAAACATAAAAAACCCGTTAGATGATTTTGATTTTAATTAAGATTCATATAACTTTAAAAATAACTAATTCTAGAAAATAAAATAGGTTTGGTTATAAGAGAAATAACAGGAACTTTTAGTAAAAGTTCCGTATATACATACGTTAGCAACAAGCTGAAAAAATAAGATTATTAGAGCTAAAAATGGCGCTTAGAGAATTAAAAAAGGAATTAAACCGAATGGACAAAACTGAAATCATTAAGCTGATTTTGGAGATGTATAAAAAAGTCCCTGATGCAAAAAACTACTTAGAAATATTCTCAACAGGTGATATTAAAAAACTAGCAGAAAAATATAAAAAAGAAATTGAAAGATATATTTATCCAAATGGGAGAAATATGGATTTACGCGAAACTGAAGCTCGAAAAATAATTCGCACAGTTCGCAAAATGAATATTACTGAACTGAATATTGAGTTGGAATTACATTACGTAAGCTGTTGCTTAAAAATTATTGACGATTTTGGATATTCGGACGAGAGTTATTACCTCGCAATGGGGAAAATGTTTGATAATGCAATAAGCGGAATTCATAAACAGGGTTTTGAGGAAAAGTATTTTGAGCTAATTAAAAGTTTGTCTAATAAAGCAAGTGAATTCGGAATAGAACTTGAATATTAGATGGAATAAAGCCAGCTGCTAACAGTGTATAAAAAACATAGGGCATTTGTGGCTTAACCGAAAGGTCTGGGTTTATTAACAAAGTCCGCTAAATATAAAATTTGGCGTTTATAGTAGAAAAGATAAAAGCAAAATATTTATATTTAGCTAAGTAATAAACCGAAACGAAAGTGCTTATCACCTGCCCTACGTTTCTTATACGAGACGTTGCCAACAATTTGAGAAAAACGATACACATATTAATTCTTCTGACATTTGGACTGAATTTATCAGCTCAAGAAGTCATAATTAATTCGGAAATAAAAATAGATTCGACTGAATTGAAAATCACTCAATCGGATTTTGAATATCTTGCATTCAGTACACTTGACAACAGAAAAACAGATTCCTTGATTGTGACAATCGGAAATGTTGGAACAAGCGTAACTGCGATAAAAATTGACTTAACCGAAAAGAAAAAACCAAAGGTTAGACTCACTCTTTGGTCAGATTATGGAGAATATGATGGAAAAAACACGCTGGAGGTGGAACTGGAATATTATGAATTGGAACTAAATGCAACTGAATTCAAAAAAGGCGACCGAATTATGGGACAAGTAAAAGGAAAATCAAAATTGATTCCTAATAATTCAGATGGTTACCAAATCGAATTTGAGGGAAAATTTAACCATATCATTGGAAAATTAATGATTAAGAAAAAAGCGGAACATAGCTTTCGAATAATCGACAACGAATAAAAACTGTTGGCAACACCGTGTATAATTAATTGCTTTGGTCGTTGCTTATTTGGAAAATTCCTTCGGAATTTTCTCGCGTTTGTTTTTGTTTACTAAATTAGTTGCTTAAACGCGCAACTAACCATACACAACAACGTTGTAAAACATACTAAAAAAACATTGTGAGTAAAATTACAAAATCGGACATATTATATTTATTTGATAATTTATGGCCAGTTATGCCTTATGCTCAAGAACATAAACGGAATTGTTTAGCGCAAATAAAACCAATTGAAAATTATTTCGCAAAATATCCGCTGAATGAAAATCATAACGAATTATTAAACGGACTTGACTCACTTGACGGAATTGGATTGACAATTGCGAGCGGATTAATTTGGTCTGCAAATCGAAAAACCAGAGTGCCATTCGATAAATACACAACAACTTATGCGCTCGAATTAAAACTGATAAGAACTGAAAAAATATCGACTGATTATATTGGGATTTGTGAAATTATAAAAGAACATTGTGAAGGAATGGAATTTGAAGACGGAAGTGAATACCAAATTGAAGATTTCGTGCGGGATGCGATGACGGAAATGGAAGACAAAGACTATCTGATTGAACCAAAATAACGCGGAAAGTACGTTTTACAACAACGTATATAGCTTATAGCTAATCAGTTGCTTAATCGAAGTTAAGACATATTTGCAAGTCCGCCAAATTTTTTAATTTGGCTTATTGAGAAAAATTAATAAGAAAAATAAAAAAAATTGGCTCGTGCTTAATCCGAAAATAATTTCATAATTTGCACGCTACGAGCCATATACAAGACCGTTATATATAATTCAAAAAAAGAATCGGAGACATCCGTTAGAAAAGAGATTTTGGAACGACTTTATGTAGTTTTTAAAAACAATAGATTTTCATTTAAGTTTTTGTCAGTTACACTGTGAAAGACAGTTCTTTCAAACATTGTTAATGTACTCAAAAACTTGAATTAAGGTAGTGGATTTATTTGACAAAATCAACTCCTTATAAAAAAACTATATAAAATCTAAAGTTATAAGTACTAAAAAAGGCACGCCTTATACAAATATAAAGCGCATCCTTTTTTTCATTTCAAACGGATTTTAATGCTCATTTGGGCTCTTTTTTGAACTCCTGTTTTTTACTTGAATTTAAGTTGTATTTTAGTTCAATAAAGAACGCAAAAAACATATATATAACATTGTGTAAATCTGCATTAAAACGCAGTTTACACTTAACGTTGTAGTGCATTTGAAAACAAAAAAATGAAAGTTATACATTGGACACCAAAAGAAAATAAAAGTCAGATTTTAGAAAAAGGAATTCTAATATCTGATACTTGGATTTCTTGTTCAATTCTTACGCCTTTTAAAAACTTAAATCGTTGGTGGCTGGACTTTTTATTAAACGACACTGAATATATCGGAATCATATTTGAACTAGAAAAAAATGATTTTCCTTTAATTCACAGTCATTGGTGTATTGATACTCATACAGAATATGATGATGATTTTGAAGTCATATCGAAAAAAAGATATAATCTGAATGAAATATTGTCTAACAATCCAAAATCCGTATTTGCCGATTTAAAAAAACTAAAGCGTGATTACGAACAGACAATAGTTTGGCGAATAGGGAATACGATAGATGACTCTAATTATTTAGATAAAGACGGAATTTATAAATCAGATGACAAAAAAATAATTGAATCAGGATTAAAGTTGATAAAATCGAACCCCAAAAAGGCGGAAAAGGACTTTTTTGACAATCCTGACTTTATGGAATTTGTCTTTGAAGACTATGAGATTCTCTTATTCAAAAATGTAGAGCCAAACAGAATTGAGAAAGTGATTCAAGCGAATACAAATTATTCGTATAATGACTTAATGAATGAAATAAAAACGCACTACAACACGGTGTATAAAACATAGCTAATAAGTGCTTAGCCGAAAGGTTTGTGCTTGTTTATAAAGACCGCCAAATTTTTAATTTGGCTTTTAAAAAGAGAAAAATTAAAAACAAAATATAAAAATTTGGCTCTGTGTTAACCCGAAAATTTAGTGTCTTTTTGCACGCTACGTTCCATACACAAGTCCGTTATCCAACATTTGATAAAAAAATTGAACATTACACTTCAAAATATAAATTGGACTAAAAAAAGCGGAATTTTAATAATCGGAATTTGCTTAAGTGCAATGCTTTTAAAATATTTAGTGCAACCATACAGAGGAACTTGGATTTACCAATATGGAAGTATGATTTCCTTACTTGTTTTTTATGGTGGAATCTTATGGTCATTAATAAACACAATACTTTTGATTTCAAAACATAAATCCGAACTGAAAAATAATCTGATTTGGATTTTTTTAAGTGCTATCCCATTTTTATACATTGGAATAATGATGACAATTGCAATGAATCAAACTATTGATTAAATGAATATAAGTTTTGACCTTGACAGTACATTAATTCCAAACGGAATGGAGTTTGAAACTGAAAACAGAAGCGGAATTGCAAAACTGTTCGGAATTGAGGAAATACGAAAAGGAACGTCCGAATTAATTTTGGACTTGCAAAATAAAGGACATAAAATTCATATTTATACAACATCATTTAGAACTAAAAGAAAAATACGATTGACTTTAAAATATTACGGAATAAAAGTCAGCCGAATTGTAAACGAAAAAGAAAATCGAAAAGTTTTAAAATCTCGGAATATTAACTCATCCAAGTTTCCACCAGCATTTGATTTTGACTTACATATTGACGATTTAAAAGGTGTTGGAATCGAGAGTGAAAGATTAAATTTTAAAGCAATTATTGTCGAACCGACTGATAAAAATTGGATTGAAAAAATAAAAAGCGGAATAAAAAACGTTGGGTAACACAGTATATAAAAAATTGCTAGTTTTACCTAAACCAATGTTAGTTGCTCGTTTGCTAGCTTCTGATTTTCCTTCGGAAAATCCTCGCACACAAACACGCAACATTTCATATACATAAACGTTGGCAAACATTACACAAAACAATGCGGAAATACGAAAATGTTGAATATACAAACCAATTTGAATTACTATTCTTACTTGTTTCAACAGTAGCCGTATTTTCTGGAATAATATTCGTGTTGAATAGAATTATGAATTTTGGGTTACTAAAAGGAATTTTAGCTATTGTTCTTGCTGGAGTTTATTTCTATATATTTAAAAAGAAGTTTATAGTAAAAATTTCAGATTTTGAATTAACATCAAATAAATTGGAATGGAATAATAAAAATATCGATTTTAAAAATTTAGAATATTATAAAATTCATTGGATGAAAGGAGCTGGAATAAAATTTAAGCTCAAAAATGGAAAAACTTTACGAATAAGCTCGAATGATAATTTCTGCAATTCCGAACAGTTTGTGAATTTATGTCATAATATTGACTCAAAACTCTCGAAATATAATAACGGACAAATAGAAAGAAAAAAATCGTTTTTCGAATCTAAACAAGGATATTACTTTGCTGTGATTATATCGGTTTTATTTGTGATTGGAACAATTTACAAATCGTTTACAGATGAGAAATTTAATTTTGGAAATTTTGCGTTAATTTTAGTCTCATTAGGAATTGTTTGGAGCGGAGTTAAATGGAAAAAAAAATAACGATTTGCCAACACCGTGTATAATTAATTGCTTTTTACGTGCTTACTTGCGAAAATTCCTGCGGAATTTTCACGGGTTCGTAAATGTTTGCTAACTTAGTTGCTTAACCACGCAACTAACCATACACAAACACGTTATATATAATTCAAAAAAGAATCGGAGACATCCGTTAGAAAAGAGATTTTGGAACGATTTTATGTAGTTTTTAAAATCAATAGATTTTCATTTAAGTTTTTGTCAGTTACACTGTGAAAGACAGTTCTTTCAAACATTGTTAATGTACTCAAAAACTTGAATTAAGGTAGTAGATTTATTTGACAAAATCAACTCCTTATAAAAAAACGATGAAATCTAAAGTTATAAGTACTAAAAAAGGCACGCCTTATACAAATATAAAGCGCATCTTTTTTTTCATTTCAAACGGATTTTAATGCTCATTATGGCTCTTTTTTGAACTCCTGTTTTTTTGCTTAAATTTAAGTTGTAATTTAGTTCTATTAAGAACGCAAATAAACATATACATAACATTGTGTAAATCTGCATTAAAAAACACAACTTATTCTTATCGTTGTACCCAATTTTGACCTGCTCTAAATGAGAATCAAGATGAAGAATAATCTTGTTTAAAGATTATTCTTCATTAAATTAAATTGTGGGAGTTCCTGTTATTTGTAAACTATTAGGTAAATTTACTCCCGTAAGTTCATATAGCTTACCTGCTGGCCAATTTATCGGTTTAATTGCACTATCTAATTTTTGAGTAAGAGCGTTTTTTGCTCTATCCCCACCTACACTTGCTGCTACAGATGCTATGACTATTGCTACTATTGCCGCTATAATTGGTCCAATTATTCCAAGTAAAGTTCCTCCAGATGCTGCTATTGCAGCATAAACCCACCACTCTAAGGTCCATGAATTATCGGTATCATGAGTAGTTGTGTTTGTGACTATTTGTTGTTTACCATCTTTTGTTTGGATTGACAATTGTATATCCGCTGGAGCTTTGACATATATATTGATACCTCCCCCAAATTGCCCATAAGCGGCAATGTCATACAACATGCTAATTTTATTATTTGCAACATTTACTGAAAGTCCTTTTAAAGTATAACCTTCATAAGGGATACTATTTTGTAGGGTTAGGTTATTCGGTGAATAATTAAAATTACTATTTGGAATATTTGCTTTCAATTGATCCCCAACAAGGTTAAGTAATAACCTCTTATTTGAAAGTAGCATGGAAGACTTCTGTCCTGATGGTATTGTTGACGATTCAAATATTTTACTACCTCCATTACCAGTTGTTTGAATCAATATCAATAACGCATTAATATCGGGTTCTTTATTAGCCCCAGGAACCATTGTGAAAGCAACTTTTTTGGGTAAAAAATAATCAGGGACATCGACTCCTTCTAGATCTACTGTACCTAAGAAATACGAATCTTCTTTTAATTTGGTCATTGCCAAAGTTATTAAAGCATTCAGTATCACCTGTTGGGTTGGATTACTTAATCCAGTAACTTTAACCGAATAAACAGCCTGATCATTTAACAAATCTAAATAAACTTTTATTTGTTTTTTACCTTCAACAGTTAATTCAACTTGTTTGACAGCTGCACTAATTGTTATTTGTGCACCAGTCAAATCAAACTCTGGAAAATTAGCAGCTTTGAACTTCCCACTTACTATCGGTATTTCAGCATTTGCAATATCTGTAGTTACTCCTGCTAAATCCATGGTAGGGACTCCTATTTCACAATTGAGATTTGATTTCCCACCAAAATCTATTTCTGAATCAATTTTTTTTGGAATTATACCTTGATTAAATGCTGACAATAGGTTTTCATTTAAACTTGTTTGAGTTATTGCAGCAATCATATCCCATCCTTTTGTATCAACTGTAACGTTATCATTAACTATATTTAATGGTGATTCTTGTATTTTTTTACTAGTCAAGTCTATACCTTTAGATGGTCTTTCAGAGACGAAAACATTTTTCAATTGCTCTCCAACTTTAACCAGTTCATTGAGCTCATTTTCTGAAAGCCTAATACCAGCACTTTCAAGAGATTCGAGTGGATGCTTCACGAATTTGACAGCATTATCAGATGATTCATTTAACCAATTAAACAACTTATCTTGATAAGGTTCTAGTTTATTTTTAACAGTATCGACGTCCAATAAAGTTTGAAAACCATTCTTCTTTCCGATCAGATCAATAAAGTCTGCAGTTCTCGGAGAATTTATAGGGAATATTCCTGCCTTGGCTGAATGTTCGCCTAACATCCCATCAAACTTCAAGCTTGATAATTGTGCATATTTTTCCATCATTTATTTCTTTTAATTTTCCTACTCTTTTTAAAATAGGCTTTTCAGATTCCGCCTTTGAAATCAAAATTTGATATTAGCTACTCAATCGAATATTTTTTTGATTTACAATTCAAAAGTGAGGAAACGATGGACTCAATTTTGAGAAAATGTAATAAGGATTAGATTTTTAGTCACAAGAAAGATGATTGGCAGTACAAGAAAAAGGGCATAACAAAATATAAGCGTAATAGCTGTTTAGTGCTTCAATCCAAATTTTGTGTCTTTATCAAAGTGTAGTTATAACTCAAAAAATTAAGACTTTAGATTTCGCTACTACGCTTATACAAACCGTTGTGTGTCATTTATGAAAAACTGTGAAAAATAGACAAACTCAAATAGAAATATTGGCAGGTGACGGTAATCTAACTGAATTGAAAAAAATACTAGATGCTGGATATTCACAACTTGAATTAGATGTTGCTCTTGAAAATGCAATCGCCTACTCTAGAATTGAAACAGCCGATTATTTGCTTGAATTGGGAGCGAGCTTCTCAAATTACGATTATCAAGGTGTTTACTTCACGGCTCATAATAACGAATTGAACGGATTAAAGTATGCAATCGATAAAGGAGTTGACATAAACGTAAATAACGGAATGTTATTAAATATTGCAATTGTAACCTTTATTAATACATTGAATATTGAAATGATAAAATGGTTACTCGAAAATGGAGCTGACCGAAATTATTTAACCGAAAATTCATATGATTTGATTGAACGAAATGGGACTGACGAACTGAATAAAATAATAAAACTCAATCTGAATGGGAAGATGGATGGAAGCGTTAAATAAAAATGAGGAAGTTGTTCTTGAAATGGCGCCAAACTTTATTATTTATTGCTCAAGAAATTTGCCGAAAAAAATCAGAACAGAATTTCCTGTTTTATTGAGTTTAGAACTTATTTCAAATAAGTGGATTGATGAACTGCAAGCTTTCAAATCTGAAAAAATAACTGAACGAAGTTTAAGTAGTAAAAGAGAGAGGATTATCAATGTTGTCGAAGTCTATAGCTTCACCCTGTATATTAATCTTATTTCCCTCTTTTGTTCTTTCTGATTTAGTATCTAATTTAATCAATTGTAAACTTAAGACATGTATAACCAATTGCTTGTTCTGTGTGTACTCGGAAAATCCTACGGATTTTCCTCTGGTTCGTTTTCTTTTGCTAACTTAGTTCCACGCAACTAACCATACACGAACAGGTTGTAGGTAATTATAACACGTCCTTGAAAAAATACATTTAATTAAAAAATTATAGATAAAGTGAAAAAATATATTTTACTAATAATTCTTATTGGCTTTAAACTATTTGGGCAAGATAATACAGAAAATATAGCTATAGAAGAATCATCAAATACAGATAATATTAATCAAAATGTGAATTTAGTTAGCAATGAAAAACAAAAATTCAATAATTTTAAAAAAAGTTTAAAATCTGTAACATCAGAAGAATACTTAAATAAAATGAGAATTTACTCTAAAGATTCTTTAAAAACTTTAGCTATAAAATTACTCAGCATAAAGGAATTAAAAGAAAAAAAATTACTTCAAAAAGATATTTTATTAAATTCAGATTATTACATACGACTACTTGATGAATTAAAATCTAGTAAAATAAACAATACTGAATATTTCTTTTTGGAAAAAGAATTGAACAATTACAATTTAATTAGAATTAAAAATAAATACACAATAAGCGTAATCATAAATTTTATCCTAGGAATAATAGCTTTGATTCTATTTTATAAAACTTACCTAACTAAGTATCAAAAAAAGATTTTAAAAATTGAAGAACTTAGCGTACAAGAAAAAAATATAAAAAACCTTATTTTAAGTGGTAAAAGTAATAAAGAAATTGCTGCAGAATTATTCATTAGTTTAAATACTGTAAAAACACATATTACTAACATTTACAACAAGTTAAATATTTCTAATAGAAAAGACTTAATAACCAAATTTCAAAAATAATACCTGTACTAGTACCTAAATCATACTTTTAAAGACATTATAAACAATGATTTTTTTTTCATTTGTAGAATTATTAATTAATAAATGTTATCCAAAATGAAGTTAAGGAAAAAAGTAATCATTCTATTTAGTATTTTTATAGTGAGTTGTTTAAATAACTCAGAAGAAAAAGGAGAATGGTCAAAAATTATAAGAGAGAGTAAAACAGTTGATAACATAACATACCACTTCCCTTCTGGGGTTGATATTGATAAAAGAAATGCTGTAATTAAAGAGTGTCAAATTTACATTATTGAAAATCTAGAGCTTATTAACGAAACTTATTTTACAAATAAAATGGATGTTGAATTTGTTGAGACTAGAAAACAAATGTTGAAATTTGCTGGGATGGAAGCTCGAGGCTTGGCTTTTCCAAATAGAAATACTTTATTTACAATACTAGATGAAGAAGAATCGCCTATAAAGCACGAAATGATGCATATGATTACAATGTATAAATGGGGGGTTCCCCCTTTTTCATCCACATGGATGAATGAAGGGTTTGCTACATATTCTAGTACAGTTTGTTCTAACTATTCCTTATCAGAAATCTATAAATACTTATTGCAAAGTGAAAAGTTGATAGCTATGAACAATCTTGCTGAAAATTTTTATGGATATCCTGAAATGGTAGCTTATTTACAAAGTGCTTTTATATGCAAGTATCTGATTGATAATTACGGTTTAGATAAATTCAAATTATTATGGAAAAATGGATTCAACGAATTAGAATCAATTTATGGTTTTAATAATGGGCAATTAGAAATATATTTATCTGATTTTGTAAATAAAAAACACCCAACTGAAATTGAATTTAAATGGGAGGAATTTAATAACGGAGAATGTTAAAAATAACTACCTACAACACCGGTGGCTGTTCCACAACTCAAAATATTCTTTAAACCTCATAATTTTCATTCCCCTTAAAACATAACTAACTGATTTTAAGTATAAAATATTTTCTATTTTGTTCAAAAATTAGAAGTATTTTTAAAAAAGATAGTTGTGCAACAGGCACACCGTATATAATTTATTGCTAGTTCTAGCCTACTTACGAAAATCCTCGCGGATTTTATATTTGGTTTTTATTTGCTAAATTACGTGCTTAAAACACGCAACAAACCATATACAACAACGTTGTGCCTAATTAAAACAAACCAATGAACAGATATAAAATCATATTGCTTTTTTCTCTTCTGACAACTATTTCTTGTAGTAGTCAAGATTTTGAAAAAGTGATTTTAACGAGTCCTGATACATCAAATTTATATATCAATGACGGAGAAAGTAATGAACTCTATTATTTAAAACTTATACCCAAAGGACAGATTAAAGGTGCAATAGTGATTTTCCCATCTGGAGGGGAAACTACACAGGATTTACTAAAACAAATTTCTCTTCCAAAACTAGCTTTTGATAATGGAATTGCAACAATTATTCCTTCGATAAATTGGGGAACTGAAAACAGAGAAGTTGAGATAGAGACTTTAAATACAATATTCAAAGAAACTGCCGAAAAACATAATATCTCAAAAGAGAATTTTGTACTTGGTGGATTATCAAACGGAGGAATGATTTCATTAGTTTACGCACAACAATCTGTAAAAGACAAAAAGAAAACCTATCTAAAACCTAAAGGAGTTTTTGGACTTGATGTGCCTTTGGATAAAGCACATTTTTATGAATATTGTGAAAGAGAAATTAAAAGGAATTTTTCAGAACTTGGAGTTGGGGAAGCAAAATGGATGATGAATAATTATAATGAGATTTATGGCGGTTCACCAAAAGAATTTCCTAAAAAATATATTGAGGCATCAATTTATTCAAATGGAGCAGAAAATGGTGGAAACGCAGAATACTTAAAAGACATACCAATTAGAATGTACACGGATTTAGATGTTAATTGGTTAATGAATGAAAGACGGAGAGACCTTTATGATTGGAATGGGACAGATATTGTAGCAATGATAAATGATTTAAAGCTTATGGGAAATAAAGACGCTAATGTTATTATTACAATGGGGAAAGGATTAAAATTGGATGGAACTAAAAACCCTCATTCTTGGAGTATTATGGACAATCAAGATTGCTTTAATTGGATAGAGAAATTAATGAAAAATAACTAGGCGAAACAACGTAAATACCTAATAGTTAGTAAGTTGATTAATCGAAAGTTCAGGCTTATTTGCGAAGTCCGCCAAATTTTTTAATTTGGCTTATTGAGAAAAAAAATAATAAGAAAAATAAAAAATTCGGCTCGTGCTTAATCCGAAAATAATTTCATAATTTGCACGTTACAAGCCATATACAGAGACGTTGTGTGCCATTTGAAAAAACATCGTGCTAATATTGAACATTTCTGAAAAATAGAATGATAATTACCAACCGACCAACGAAAAACCTTAAACACGAAGTTGAAAGATTAGGAAATCAATCTGACCAAATTGACATTGCTACTGCCTTTTTTACAGAAAGTGACTTAATAAAAGAATGGAGTGAAAACGAAATTCAAGTAAATTTACTTGTGTCTTTAAGACCACCAACAAGTTTTTACTCACTCAAAAAATTGCAATCAGCAAGTAATGTTGAGATAAGTTTTTTAGGCGATGAATTTCATTCAAAGTTCATCGTATTTTATAAAGATGGTTATAAAATCGGAGCAATAATTGGTTCTTCAAATTTTACTTCAGGTGGTTTGGAAAAAAATACCGAAACAAATATTTATACAGAAGCCCCCAAGATTTTAAAAGGACTTGAAAAACATTTTGATGATTTAATTGAAAATTCCAATCTACTTCAACCAACTGACCTTGACAATTATGAACTTCTCTATAAAAATTGGCAGAAAAGACAGAAAAAAGACAACGCAGAACTTAAAAGATTTAAAAACAAGACAACTGCAAACAGAACCAAAAGAAATAAAAAACCGAGAATAACAAAAATTGCTAAACAGTATTTTTTTTATTGGGGAATAGTCGATGAAATTAGAGAGTTAGTAAAAGACATTGCCGAAAAAGAACATCCCAATATTCCATCATATTTGATTTTAGACCATTTTTGGCACTATATAAAAGCCTTTTGGCATAAAGAAACTGGTATAACTCTGACGGAAAAAAATCAAAAACAGATAATTCCAAAACTCTTTAAAGATTACATAAAATGGCATCGGGAATTTGATGAAGATAATTATCCAAATTATATGGCTAATTTGTCAAAAGATGTTTACAAAGTTTATCTATCAAAGAAAAATATTGACAGCTTAACGGAAAGTCAAGCAAGAGAAATTTTTGGAGGTTTACATTCATCGAATATGCCAATTCAAAGGTTTAACGCAGACGACTTATTTATTGCAGAAAATGGAATGCCTCGAATACGAAAATCCTTAAAATATCTAATTCATTCAAATGATGAAATGGATTTGAAAATTCATAACTTGATTAAAAACCCAGAATATAAATTAAAGAGATTAGTAAATTCTGGAGTACAAGAATTAAATGGTTGGACAAAACCAAAAAAATATCCAATTAGAAATGACAAAGCCGATGATGCTGTTAGAATTTTAGGATACGAATTGAATTAACAAACAGCGGAAAAAACGGCGTAAAACAACGTAAATACCTCATAGTTAGTAAGTTGCTTAATCGAAGTTAAGGTGTATTTGCAAGTCCGCCAAATTTTTTAATTTGGCTTATTGAGAAAAAAGATAATAAGAAAAATTAAAAAATTCGGCTCGTCCTTAACCGAAAATTATTTGCTAATTTTCACGCTATGAGCCATATACAGAGACGTTGCCATTAATTATGAAAAAACATCGTCACAATCGAGAAAATTTATCGTCTTTAGAGAAAACATATTAAATGAAACATCAATTTTACAGTTTATTATTTGTCCTATCAATTTTCACTTCCTGCTCGAATAATTCAAAAAATCAACCAAACAAAACAAGTGTTAAGAACCAACAACTCGATTCATTATTCAATTTTAGCCATTCGAATGGAATGTTTAATGGAACTGTTTTGGTTTCTAAAAACGATTCAATCATTTACAAGAAATCTTTTGGATATGCGAACGAAGAAACGAAGGAAAAAATAACACCTGAATCAGTTTTTTACATAGCATCAGTTTCTAAGCAATTTACTGCAATGGGTATTATGATTTTGAAAGAAAAAGGAAAATTATCTTTTGACAGCAAAATCAAAGACTTTTTACCTAATTATCCTGAATATTTAAATAATATAAAGATAAGGCAACTTTTAAACCATACCTCTGGTGTTTCTGACACGGAGTATTATAAGTTAATCAACCCGAGTAATGAAGATGTACTTGAAATTCTTATGAAACAAGATTCACTCGAACTTGAAAATGGTAGCACGTTTAGATATAGTAACTCAGGATATGTACTACTGGCATTAATCATTGAAAAAGTATCAGAAAAACCAATTGACCAATTCTTCAATCAAGAGATTTTTAAACCACTAGAAATGAAAAATACGACAGCTACAAAAGCTTTTGTACAAAACGTTTCAAAAAAAGTTGAGGGTTATAATTTATTGGGGGAAAATGTTGGTTACAAATCGTCAGTAATTGGACCAGGCGGAATTTATTCAACCCTAAACGATTTAGAAAAATGGAACAAAGCTTTAAATACTGATAAACTAGTTTCAAAAGAAACACTTAATAAAGCGTTTACAAATGGTAAATTACTCAAAAGCCCAATATCTATACAAATGAGTGGTCAGGAATATGGATATGGCTTTGGCTGGATGTTAACAAGTAAGGGAAAGACAAAATACGTTCAACACGATGGAACAGTAGAAAGCTACAGGTCTTTGATAAAGAAAAATTTAACAGATGGTTATGACTATATATTCTTAACGAATAATGGTGCAAAGATAGCTATGAATGAATTGACTAAATCGGTTGACGATATTCTAGAAAAATCTAAATACCAAAAACCTCGAATACCTATTGCCAACGTAATATTAACTCATTTGATGACAAAGGGCACAGCAGATTTGATAAATAATATCAAAAACAAAATTACCAATAATGAAATTGATTACAGTATTGAAGAAAATAACATACTCAGACTTGCTTACAATTTATTAAGAAAAAATAAAGTTGATATTGCTATCGAAATTTTTAAACTAAATGTTGAATTATATCCTAATTCCTATAATGCTTTTGATAGTTTAGCCGAAGGCTATTTTTCAAACGAACAATTTGAATTATCTAAAGAGAATTATAAAAAATCTATAGAATTGAATCCTAATAATAATAATGCTAAAATAATGATTGAACGCATTGAAAAAATGGTAGCAGAAAAGTAACTAATGGCAACACCGGTAACCGTTGCACAACCCAATAATTTCACAAAAAACGAGACATTCTTAGCACTTTTACGAATGTCTTTCTTTTGAGTTTTACTATTGAATTCTAAAATGAACACTGCTTACAATCCAGCTATAGTTATCAAATCGTGACTTTATATTTGAAATTAGTAAAGTAAGTGAGCCTACACCACTATTTGTAGTTTTTGTAACGAATTTCAGGTATTTCTTTAAGTTATAAGCAATAGCAGCCATGTGCTTGACTTTATTAGCTTGTTTAATTCCTAATGTGTTGATTTTTCTGAGTTCCATATATTCCTTTAGTGTTCCAAAAACGCGTTATACCGTGCTTTGCAGTTTCTTTTTCATATATCGTCCTTGTTTGCTATTGACTCTGACAATATCCATAATATCTTTTGGTAAGTTCATACAAATAAGTGAAGTCTAATTCTGCTAATAAACGACGATAAAAGTTCTCTTTGGGAACGCGATCACTTAACTGAAAATTACCAAATAGTTTTTCCTGATATATTTTCTTGCCTTGCATTATTCAAGATAAGAAATTTATCAATATCTTAGACTTGTGCAACAGGCACACCGTGTATAATTAATTGTTTGTTTCTAGCCTACTTACGAAAATTCTCGCGGACTTTCTATCTGTGATTTATTTGCTAACTTTAGTGCTTAAACACGCAACGAAATCATACACTAGAACGTTAGCTCCAATGTGAAAACAGAATTTCTATATGAGAAAAAAACAGTTTTTTATTTCTACTATATTATTATTTATATGTGTATCATTAAATGCACAGAATTGGAAAAATCCATCCGAAAAATATAAGGATGCTTATAAAAAATATATCAATTTCACTTGTCCAATACCTCAAGATAGTATTCGTTACTTTGTATATTTCTCAAGAGATAGGGAGTTGATTGTAAAGCACCCATTATTATTCATGACTCGGTTTCAAGGAGCACAGATAATGTATTCTTGGAAAGAATTAGAACCGAAAAAAGGACAGTATGACTTTTCTATAATTAAAGAAGATATAGCCTATCTAAAAAAATATGGAAAAAAACTTTTCATTCAGTTGCAAGACGTCACATTTGATAAAAGATATAAAGCTGTTCCTAATTATTTGTTGACTGATGAATATGATGGAGGTGCAGTTTTTCAATATAATGATGATGGAGAACCCGAAGGTTGGACAGCTAAAAGATGGAATAAAAAAGTACAAGAACGTTTTGCGATATTACTTATGGCATTAGGAAACGAGTTTAATAAGGAAATAGAAGGAATTAATCTTCAGGAGACAGCTATTGGAGTTAGTATTAAAACAAATTCTAGTTTTACTGAAGCAACTTATCTTCAGGGAATTAAAAACAATATGTTAGCAGTTAAAAAAGCATTCCCAAATGTAACAACGATGATATATGCTAATTTTATTCCTGGAGAATGGCTACCATTTGACGACAAAGGATATTTAAAAAGTATTTACAAATACGGACAAGACATTGGTGTAGGACTTGGCGGACCTGATTTAATGGTAACTAGAAAAGGGCAATTAAATCACGCTCTTGCACAAATGCACGAAGGGAAATTTACAGTTCCTCTTGGAATTGCAATTCAAGACGGAAATTATATAAGTAAAACGGGTGCTGATAAAGATTATGAAGAAAATAGAGATAAAGGCAAGAAAGATAGGAAAACCCTTGTTCCAATGTTAAATGCTTTTGCAAGAGATTTTTTGAAGGTCAGCTATATGTTTTGGGTAAATCAAAAACCTTACTTTGAAGAAGATGTTATTCCTTGTTTTTCGAATGAATAAGATAAAAGAAGCACTGGGTACAACAATGGTAACCGTTGCACAACCCAATAATTTCACAAAAAACGAGACATTCTTAGCACTTTTAAGAATATCTTTCTTTTGAGTTTTACTATTGAATTCTAAAATGAACACCGCTTAAAATCAAGCTATCATTACCAAATAGTGACTTTATTTTAAAAATGATAAGAGCAAGTGATCTTGCTCCACTTTTTGCCGTTTTTGTAACGAATTTCAGGTATTTCTTTAAATTATAGGCAATTGCAACCAAGTGCATTATTTTGTTTGCTTGTTTAATGCCTAAAGTGTTCACCTTTCTAAGTCCCATATATTCCTTTAGTGTTCCAAAAACAGGTTCTACCGTGCTTTGCCGTTTCCTCTTCATATAACGCCCTTGTTTGCTATTGACTCTGACAATATCCATAATATCTTTTGGTAAGTTCATACAAATAAGTGAAGTCTAATTCTGCTAATAAACGACGATAAAAGTTCTCTTTGGGAACGCGATCACTTAAACGAAAATTATTGAATAATTTTTCTTGATATATTTTCTTGCCTTGCATTATTCAAGATAAGAAATTTATCAATATCTTAGACTTGTGCAACAGGCACAATGTATATAAAAAATAGCGAAAGTCGTTGCTAACACTAAGGCTATGGCATTTTTGTAAAGTCGCTAAATTTTTAAATTTGACGATTTCCAATGAAAAATATAAATAGCAAAATTTAAAAATTCGGCTTGTGTTTATCCGAAAAGTAACAACTTATTTTCGCGCTACTTTTCATATACTAGCCGTTGTGCAACATTAAAACACACCTACAACGTAACAATTATATAGATTAATCGTCTTGATTATATAAAACCTAAATAAAAATAACTAAGACAATGAAAACATTAAAATTCTTCCCTCGATATTTACTACTTTTTATTCTATTTTCAAATCCTCTTTTTTCGCAAGACAAGGATGGCTTAAAATCCAAAAGTTCCTTAGAACATCAAATTACGAAAATGGATAGTTTACTATTTAATGTAGCATTTAACAAATGTGATTTGGAACTTTATAAAAAAATCATGTCTTCAGATTTAGAGTTTTATGATGATCGATCTGGTTTAAACGTATTGTTTGAAAAGGAAGTTGCATCTTTTAATGATAGATGCTCTAAACCAGTCTCTATTACTAGAAAATTGGTTAATTCTTCAGCACATATTTTAGGTGATTATGGAGCTGTACAAACAGGAGTACATGAATTTTATGTGGATGGTAAAAAAGTTGAAAGGGCAAAATTCATAACTGTATGGGAAAGAAAAGACAATACATGGATTGTAAAACGAGTTATAAGCTATGATCATGAAGAAGCCAGAAATTAAAATTACTTACCTGTTTTACTTGACTTTTTTATTGCTTGCTAGTTGTTTTAATAGTTCAAAAAAAACTACGAAAAAAAATATATACAAGTCAAATTACAAAGAAACATTAGATAGTCTTGTTCCTCAACTTATGAGTGATTATCTCGCGCCAGCTGTAGGAGTTGGGATTATAAAGAATGGCAAAATTGAATTTGTAAAAGTTTATGGAGAACATCAAAAAGGATCTAAAGCTCCACAAAACACAATTTTCAATATCGCAAGTATTACAAAACCTGTAGTATCGGCAACAATTTTAAAACTAGTGGCTAATGGAGATTGGGATCTAGATGAACCTCTTTTTCATTATTGGACAGACCCTGATGTAGAACAGAACAAATATTCAAAATTAATTACTACAAGACACTGCCTATCACATACTACAGGTTTTAAAAACTGGAGGTGGGATGAAAAAAATGGAAAATTAACTTTCAATTTTAAACCAGGAACCAAGTTTCAGTATTCTGGTGAAGGAATGGAATATTTAAGACATTCCATTGAAAATAAATTTAAAATTGGCTTAGAGCATATTGTTGATTCTTTGATATTTAAACCTTTAAAAATGAAAGATGCCACGATGAGTTGGTTAAAAGACAATGACACCCTAAGGTTTGCAAAATGGTATGATACGAAAGGAAATTTACATCCAATAAACTATAAAACAGAAAGTATTAATGCAGCAGATGATATGCTATTAACGGTTGAAGATTTATTGCTTTTTGGTAATGCTATCATGCATGAAAAAGTAGTTGATGGATCTCTATACGATGAGATGATAAAACCACAATCTGCAATTAATGATAAATTAAATCAAGGATTGGGCTGGGTGGTGTATGATAAATTGAGTAATGGTGAATACATTTTAAACCACGATGGAGGTGATCCGGGTGTTGTTACTACATTAATTCTTCTACCAAAAAGTAAAAATGGTATTGTCATTTTTGTGAACAGTGATAATGGTGCTAGTATTACCAATTCGATTGTAAAGGAAATAGTTGTAAATGGAAAAGAAATTATCGAAGGATTACATTGGGAAAATAAAATTCCGAAAACTATTAATTTGAGTGACAGCGTTCTTAATGAATATGCAGGAACTTATAAAACAAATCGCGGGTTTTCAATACGGTTTTACCTTAATGGGAATGATTTATATACGGATAGTGATGTTTTTCCAAAAGTAAAATTATATCCAATGTCTAAAGATCAATTCTATCCATTACCTTTTGAACTATACTTCAAGTTTGTTAAAGAGAATAATATAATGAAAATGCAATTTCTATCAAGTGATAACGAAGTTGAATTGATTGGAGAAAAACAATAAACATAGAAACGTTGCACAACCCAATAATTTCACAAAAAACGAGACATTCTTAGCACTTTTAAGAGTGTCTTTCTTTTGATTCTCGTTATAGAGTGGAATAGCTACATTTGATTGGACATAAAGAAGAGAGTTTTATATTCACTTATTAAAACTTAGAATTATGCCCAAAAGAAAAGCACGACATTACACAGAAGAATTTAAATTAAAAGCGGTAAAACTTAGTCAAGTCAATGGCAACATTAATCAAACTAGCAGGGAATTAAATGTCCCTTATTCTGTATTACAGTGTTGGCGTAAAGAATACGACACCTATGGTGAGAATAGTTTTCCTGGAAAAGGAAAATCAAAATTAACAGACCAAGAAAAAGAGATTGTAAACTTAGAAAATCAATTACGGGAGCTTCAATTAGAAAATGACATCTTAAAAAAGGCGATCAGCATCTTCTCCAAGAGCGACAGAAAAAACACCAATTTATAAAACGTCATAAATTGAAGTTTCCAGTTGGGAAGATGTGTAAGTAGTGATCTAAAAACTGAGAATACTATTACTCCAGCATGGAACATGGCTGTTAAAAATAACCCTATTACAGAGCATTTGATTTTTCATTCTGATAGAGGTTCTCAATATGCTAGCTATGATTTTACTAATATTCTTAAAAGTTATAGAGGTCTTGTACATCAATCTATGAGTAGAAAGGGAAATTGTTGGGATAATGCAGTAGCGGAATCCTTCTTTAAATCTTTAAAGGTAGAATGGATCTATAAACACACATATAATAGTAAGTATCAAGCGGAATTATCAATATTTAAATGGATAGAAACTTGGTATAATAGAAAAAGAAGGCACTCACATCATGGATTGATGTCTATAGAGGAATTTGAACTAAATATGGAGCAACAAAAATTAGTAGCTTAGTACTCTTATCTTTTTGTTCAATTTTTTGTTGCAAGTCCAAAGCGGCTCATTAAAAATTAAAACTTTACCTGTGTTACCCCTAAAAGGTTGTAAAATATACGCAGTTTGATCACTGAGCGGCTCGCTATAGAAGATGATATAAAATATTTTCAAAAAAAAGTATGTTGCAAATATCTTGTATTTAGATTGTTATGATTTAAGTTTAAAAAAACACTAAAAAAAGGTTTAAAAATGGTTGCGTATAATTAAAAGGTATTTATATTTGCACCCGCTAAAGAGGGAACGATTTAGTTAATAAGTTCTGATAATATATTGATTTTTTAAGATTTTGATTTTTTTCAAAAAATAGGTTAAAAAAGTTTTGGGTTTTACGAAAAGGTTGTATGTTTGCATCCGCTAAAAACGGGAACGTTTTAGTTTAGTAAGTTCTGATTTTTGAGACATATTTTGATAGAGGCAAAAAGTTTGAAAAGAGCTTTAAAAAAAAATCTTCAAAAAGTTTTGTTGGAATGAAAAAAGGGTTTTATATTTGCACCCGCTTTCGGAAGGAAGTTTAGAAAATAGAGAAAATATTAGTTCATTGACATATTGATTAGCAGCAATTATATTGGAAACGATATAATGATAAAAACATAAGCAAAGACATCTTTTGAGATACGATAATTTTTCTGAAGTTGAAGATATATTAAAGAAACAACGATGAAGAGTTTGATCCTGGCTCAGGATGAACGCTAGCGGCAGGCTTAACACATGCAAGTCGAGGGGTAACATTGTAGCTTGCTACAGATGACGACCGGCGCACGGGTGCGTAACGCGTATGAAACCTACCTAATACAGGGAGATAGCCCAGAGAAATTTGGATTAATATCCCATGGTACTGTGATCTTGCATGAGATTATAGTTAAAGATTTATCGGTATTAGATGGTCATGCGTTCTATTAGTTAGTTG
>NZ_CBDIPG010000001.1:5540000-5563777 GCF_965283645.1 Kordia sp.
ACTATTTTTTTCATTAATTTGATATTAATTTTAGTCGTATTGATTAAAAACTCTTGTTTTAAGATACCATTGATTCGCTCGGCTACTGCATTTTGATATGGATCATAGGATTCTGTCATACTACATCGGATATCACTCTTAATCAGTATCTTTTGATACTGATTACTGCAATATTGTAATCCTCTATCAGAATGATGTATCAACCTTTCTTTAGGATATTTTCTGTTCTTAATAGCTAGTTTTAATGCTTTTAAAGAACTATCTACAGCTAAAGTATTTGATAGATAATAA
Organism: Kordia sp.; assembly: GCF_965283645.1. GTDB lineage: Bacteria > Bacteroidota > Bacteroidia > Flavobacteriales > Flavobacteriaceae > Kordia. The sequence goes on from NZ_CBDIPG010000001.1 coordinate 5,540,292, forward strand.
CCAACTATCATTTTAGAATAAGCATCTGTAATAAGTGATAGATACATCGGATTACTCCTGTTACCTACATAAGTGATATCTGCTACCCAGACTTGCTCTGGTCTGTTTATATCTAAATGCTCAATCACGTTATTATGCTTTCTAAAGCGATGATGTGAGTTTGTTGTGATATGGTAACTTCGTTTAGATTTTATAAGCATGTGATTTGCTTTTAAAATAGTAAACAAACGATCTCTACCAACTCCTAAGGATCGTAAAGACTCTTGTAAAATGTGATATAACTTTCTTGTTCCAATACGTGGCTGTTCTATCCGAACGGATTGAACTAATTCAATCACATCATCCGCAATAGATTGCCGCTTTTCCTTGGCTCGTATGGCTCGGTAATACAACTGCCTGCTTACCCCAAGTAACTCACAGGTAGATGAGATACTTTCTCTATGATCTATTCTAAACATATCGATTACTTGGGTTTGGAGTTTTTTCTGATGGGAATATTAAACTCCTTTTCAGCCAAATCAATCATCATATCAAACAAAATAGCTTTCTTATCGGCACGCTCAGCCAAATGCTCGGATCGTGCTTTTTGCTTCTCTAAAAGCTTGATCTTTTCTTCTAATTCTAAGATTTTTTGTTCAGGTGTCTTTGCCATTGGTGTACTACTTTGATTTTCCCAATCAAAGTTACCATATTTTCGCAACCAATCTCTAATGGTGGATTTAGCTTGAATGCCATACTTTAAGACTGCTTGGGATCGAGTAAGTTCGCCTTGCTCAATATCTTGTACTACTTGAAGTTTAAAAGACAAGGAATAGTCTTTCTGTGTTCGCTTTACATAATTTGTTTTCATTACACTTGAAATTTTAGTGTAACGCTATTTCAGGACGAGACATATAGTTTTTGAAAATATATGTGATTTGTTGGTTTTTGATAGAGGATAATTTGGGTAATTGTATATCATTAGGATAGAGTGTACTTTAGGTTTATTATTGGTACTCTAGCTAGTGGATATATGATGAAGATATTTTGTAGATCGTTCAAATATTGTTGCTGGAGATAAATTTTTTAGATATAATTGAATGTACTTTAAGTGTTGCTTTGAAGATGTTTTAGAATTAGTTAGAATATAGAATTCATTATTTTTCGCATGCCTTTAAATGCTAAGATGATAGCAAATGCTGCAACTATTAAACCAACTATCAGTACAGGAATATATAGTGGATGTTCTTGATTTTTGAATGCAGAATGAATTATGATCGGTCCAGTAAACATACATAGTAATGATCCACCCATTAGTTTTAATCCTTTTCCTAGTAATTCTTTATTTGTTCGTTTTGTCATAGTTTGAGATTGCTATTCGTACACTTTTGTGTTTTTCTAATAATTCTTTGGCTGTGTTTGTAGAAACATTTAATTCGGACATGATCATTTTTATACCTCTTTCAACGAGTTTGTGATTGCTAAGTTGCATGTCAACCATTTTGTTTCCTTTTATTTTTCCTAGTTGAATCATTACGGCAGTCGAAATCATGTTTAGTACTAGTTTTTGAGCTGTACCAGCTTTCATTCGAGAGCTTCCCGTCACAAATTCAGGTCCAACAATAATTTCTATAGGATGTTTGGATATGTTTGATAATGGACTGTCTTGATTACACGTAATGCAACCTGTTAGAATGTTATGTTTGTTACAGTCTTTTAAAGCACCAATTACATATGGAGTTGTTCCAGAAGCGGCAATTCCGATGACTGTATCATTTTCTGAAATTTTATGTTCTTGCAAGTCTTTCCAGCCTTGTTGTGTGTCATCTTCTGCAAATTCGACAGCTTTTCTTATTGCGATATCGCCACCAGCAATTAAACCAACGACTAATTCATGTGGAACACCAAACGTTGGAGGACATTCGGATGCGTCTACAATTCCGAGTCTTCCGCTGGTACCAGCGCCAATATAGAATAATCGCCCACCAGAATTCATTCGAGTGACGATGTTTGTGATTAAGTTTTCTATTTTAGGAATTACTTTTTCAATAGCCAACGGAACCGTTTTGTCTTCATTATTAATGTTTGTTAATAGTTGCGATACACTCATTTTTTCAAGATGATTGTATTTAGAGTCTTGCTCGGTTGTTTTGATGAATTCCATAGTTCAAAAATACGTTATTTTGTGTAGAAACGAAATGGTTTTTTCGCGTTAGTGATAGAAACGGCATCCTTTTTAAAACACTTTTTTACGCGATTACAAGGAGAAACGACGAAGTAATCATTTTATTTAATAGACAGATTACCACGAATTTTCTGAAAATTCTCGCAATGACGTATTGTTTTAAAAAGATATAGTGGATAGCACGACCCTTGTGGGAACGCCCAATGAAGTATTAAATATTGAATACTAAATGTGAAATGTGAAAATAGTGTTTGTTGAAAATTTACATAAAAAAAGCTTCTTACGAATAAGAAGCTTTTTAGTGATTTTATGATGTGATTACGCAATAGTGCTTAATATATCATTGAATGTTTCGCTAGGACGCATTGCTTTTGACGTGATTTCATCGTTTGGCATATAGTAACCACCAATATCCATTGGCGAACCTTGCGCATTGTTTAGTTCGGTTATGATTTTTTCTTCATTTTCTACTAGTTGATCCGCAATAGCAGTGAAACGCGCTTTTAACTCAGCATCTTTGTTTTGAGCCGCCAATGCTTGCGCCCAATATAATGATAGGTAAAAGTGACTTCCTCTGTTGTCTAGCTCGTTCACTTTGCGTGATGGAGATTTTTTGTTTTCCAAGAATTTATCTGTTGCATCGTCTAAAGTTTCTGATAGTACAATAGCTTTGTTGTTGTCGTAATTGGAACCTAAGTGCTCTAAAGAAACTGCTAGTGCTAAGAATTCTCCTAGAGAATCCCAGCGTAGGTGTCCTTCTTCGGTGAATTGTTGCACATGTTTTGGAGCAGATCCACCAGCGCCAGTTTCAAATAATCCGCCACCATTCATTAGTGGAACTATTGATAACATTTTTGCACTTGTTCCTAATTCTAAAATTGGGAATAGATCTGTTAAGTAATCACGCAATACATTTCCGGTTACAGAGATTGTGTTTTCTCCTTTTTTGATACGTTCTAACGTGAATTGTGTTGCGGCGGCTAAAGGCAGTATATGAATTTCTAATCCTTCTGTATTGTGATCTTTTAGGTATAAATTTACTTTTTTGATTAGTTCTGCATCGTGCGCTCTTTCGGCATCTAACCAGAAAACAGCTGGCCATCCGGTTGCACTAGCTCTACTTACGGCAAGTTTTACCCAGTCGCGAATTGGCGCATCTTTTACTTGGCACATTCTCCAAATATCACCTTCTTCTACAACATGTTCTGTCAAAACTTTTCCGTCAGCATCTACAACTCGAACAACTCCATTTTCAGGAATTTCAAATGTTTTATCGTGCGAACCATATTCTTCAGCTTTTTGTGCCATTAGTCCAACATTAGGAACAGTTCCCATTGTTGTAGGATCAAAAGCTCCATGTTCTTTACAGAAGTCAACAGTTACTTGGTATAAAGCGGCATAACTACTATCAGGAATTACGGCTTTTGTATCTTGTCTTTTTCCGTCTGCATTCCACATTTTGCCAGAATCACGAATCATTGCTGGCATTGAAGCATCAATAATAACGTCACTTGGTACGTGTAAGTTTGTAATTCCTTTATCAGAATTTACCATTGCAATGTCTGGACCGTTTTCCATGGCAACTATAATATCGCTCATGATTTCGGCTCTTTTGCTTGGCGTAAGTTCTTCAAGATTGTTCATTAGGTTTCCGAAACCATTGTTTACATCAACACCAATTTCCTCAAAAGTTGCTTGGTGTTTTTCGAATAAATCGGCAAAGTATACACGAACAGCATGTCCAAATATGATTGGATCACTTACTTTCATCATGGTTGCTTTCATGTGAAGAGAGAAAAGAACTCCTTTTTGTTTTGTATCGTAGATTTCTGTTTCTAAAAAGGACAGTAATGCTTTTTTGCTCATTATTGTAGCATCAATAATTTCGCCAGGTAATAATGAAATGTCTGATTTTAGTATCGTTTTAGATCTGTTTGATGCAGTATGCTCAATACTTACTGTCGTTGCGTTCGGAATTGTTACAGATCGTTCGTTTGCACGAAAATCTCCAGATTTCATAGTTGCCACATGCGTTTCGGAGTCTGATGACCAAACGCCCATGCTGTGTGGATTTTTCTTTGCGTAATTTTTTACTGCTTTTGGCGCTCTACGATCAGAGTTTCCTTCACGTAATACAGGGTTTACGGCAGAACCTTTTACTTTGTTATATTTTGCAAGAATTGCTTTGTCTTCTTCCGTTTCGCTTTCTTCTGGATAGTTTGGAATGGCAAATCCTTTTGCTTGTAATTCTGTAATGGTGGCTTTCAACTGCGGAACAGATGCGCTAATATTAGGTAGTTTGATAATATTGGCTTCTGGTGTTTTTGCTAATTCTCCCAATTCGGCTAATGCATCACTTACTTTTTGTTCTGCTGTTAAGTATTCTGGGAAATTTGCTAAAATTCTTCCTGCTAAAGAAATATCTTTGGTTTCAATGTCAATACCAGATGGAGCTGTAAATGCTTTTACGATTGGTAAAAAAGAATGTGTAGCTAAAGCTGGTGCTTCATCAGTTTTTGTATAGATAATCTTAGTTGATTTTGTCATATTTATGTGTAGATATAATATTGGATCTTATTAGACGTAATTTTTCGAATTGCAAATATACAAAATGATAGGAGATTTTGGTAGCTATTATAGCAGTAGTACAAGAAGTTAATGTATTTTTTATAATAACAAAAGCCATATCATTGTAATTTCTTACCTTGATATGGCTTTTTGAAATGTGTCTTACGCAATGTTTTACTAATTGCTTAGTTACTTTATTTTGTACTACAGCACTTCAGATTTCGAAATAAGCTCAGTCGTTATTGGCATTTTACCCAGTTTTGAAACTTATTCCTAATTGTTTTTTAATATACCTACTTGTACAGATCAGCTTTCGCGATTTGTCCTTTTGCATATAATAAATTCCTTTGCAGTAACTTTTTATACACAACGCTTTACTAGCATCTTAGCAATACTAATAAATTTCGGCGTTTCTCCTTGAGTCTATTATAGCAAGCTATACTAGAAATAGAGTCACATTTTTCTTGGTATTTTTTGTATCCAAAAACTACTTCTGAAAAACATAGTAAATAACAACTTGTTTAGAACGTTCTTTAGTGTTTACAAAAGGTGACTTTCGTCGCGCTCTATGTAAATTCTTTTATAAATGTACTGTAAGTTTTTGAGAAAGCGTAAAATATAATAAATTAGAAATCAACAAGATATGAACCTAGGTTGTTAACAATTGTTCATAACGAAAAAAGTCCTGCAAATTTTGCAGGACTTTTTATAGTGTATATTTTGAAAGATTTTATTTGAATCTTCTTTCTTTAATTCTAGCTTTCTTACCAGTAAGACCTCTAAAGTAAAAGATACGTGCTCTACGAACTTTACCTCTTTTGTTAACTTCAACTCTTTGAAGTGCTGGTAAATTAACAGGGAAAATACGTTCAACACCAACTGTTCCAGACATTTTTCTGATTGTAAATGTTTCAGTAGAACCTGAACCTCTACGTTGGATTACAACTCCTCTAAAGAACTGTGTACGTGTTTTTTCACCTTCACGGATTTCATAATAAACTGTAATTGTATCTCCTGCTGCGAAATCAGGGAAATCTTTTGTTGTTACAAATTCGTCTTGTACAAATTTAATTAAAGCTTCCATTTTAAACTTTTTATAAATATTTATTCAAACCAACATTCACGTCTATCGCCAGAGGTTAATCCAAAATTGAGTGCAAAAATAAGTATTTTTTTTGAATCTAAAATGCTAAATCTTAAATTTTAAATGTAAAAGTGTTTTTTTGATTGTTGATTGTTGATTGAATGTTATGAATTATCAACTAATAAACAATCCAAGAGCAAAGCGTATCTAAAAATCTAGTCATCCAACAGATCAGGACGTAGATTCTTCGTGCGTTCGTACGCTTGTTCTTCGCGCCAAGCTTCTATTTTTGGAAAGTTTCCAGATAATAATACTTCTGGCACTTCCCAATTGTTATAGTTTGCTGGTCGTGTGTATACTGGTGGTGCTAGTAAGTTATCTTGAAACGAATCGGTTAGGGCAGAAGTTTCATTTCCTAAAACCCCAGGAATTAATCTTATGATTGCATCACACAAAACAGCCGCGCCTAATTCTCCTCCAGAAAGTACATAATCGCCAATTGATATTTCTCTCGTAATGAAATGATCGCGGACACGCTGATCAACACCTTTGTAATGTCCGCAAAGAACTATAATGTTTCCTTTTAACGAAAGTTCATTGGCAATTGACTGATTTAAAGTTGTTCCATCTGGTGTCATGTAAATAATTTCATCATAATCGCGTTCTGATTTTAAGTCGGAAATACATTTGTCAATCGGCGCAATCATCATTACCATTCCTGCGCCACCACCAAATTGATAGTCGTCAATAGATTTGTAATTGTCCGTTGCATATGCACGCAAGTTGTGAAAGTGAATGTTAACAATACCTTTGTCAATTGATCGTTTCATGATAGACGCTTCAAAAGGGCTTTTCATTAGATCAGGAACTACAGAAATGATATCTATGCGCATCGTTTGTGAAAATTAGCTTTTGTTCTTATTGATTTCGTCTTGAAGTTTTCTGCGAACTTGTTGTTCACGTTCCAAAGCACGTTTTCTGTGCTCTTCAAATTCTTGCTCAGTTTCAGTTAGTTTAGCGTTTGCTTCTTTGGTAATTGCATTACTCGATTTGAATTTGTACGCAAAAAAGAGCCACAAGATTGCTAAGATGGCAATAATTCCCCACATTAATGTTTGGTAAGAACCTTTGCTTAGTTGTAAACCAAGTAACGATATGCTGTCTTTTTCAGTGTTTAAATCTGTGATTTTTTGATTTACAGCGGCCAAATCTGCCTTTAGTTTTTCAATTTCAGATTGTTGCGTTGCTACTTTGGCAACTTCAGCATCAAAATCTTTTCGAATTGCATTGATGGAATCAGCAACATTTTTTTGTAATTTTTCAATCCAAACACGTTTTACAACTTTGTAATTTTTGTATTTGTTAGAGTTTTGAATGATGAATTCAAATTGCTCATCAATTGGACCTTCTTTTAATTTTAAGTTAGCGTTTTTTGCTACATTTTGCGCACTTGCTACGATAGAGAAGCATAGTGTAATTGCTATGAATAATTGTTTCACTTTCATGGTCATTCAGGTTTAAAATAACAGTTGTCAAATAAACGAAGATATTTTTATTTATTGTGTGAAATGCTAAGAGATTTATCTACAAAAAAAAGAGTCCCGTATTTGAGACTCTTTTTTTTATATTAATTTGTCTTCTACTAATAGTATGTGTAACGTCTTACTTTAGATATGTATTTTGCCAAACGCATTACTTGGTGCGAATATCCGTATTCGTTGTCATACCAAACATATAAGATGATGTTTTTACCATCTTCACGAACAATTGTTGCTTTGCTATCAAAAATTGATGGTGCCGAAGAACCTACAATATCCGAAGAAACTAATTCGTCATTCAATTCATATTTGATTTGCTCAACTAAATCACCTTCTAACGCGTATTTCTTTAAAATTGTATTTACACCTTCTACAGAAGTTGTGTTTTCAACTTCTAAGTTTAAAATTGCTAATGATCCGTTTGGTACAGGAACTCTAATGGCATTTGAGGTTAATTTACCTTCTAATGATGGCAATGCTTTTGAAACTGCTTTTCCAGCTCCTGTTTCTGTAATTACCATATTTAATGCAGCAGCTCTACCACGACGGTATTTGTTGTGCATATTATCAACTAAATTCTGATCGTTTGTATAGGCGTGAATCGTTTCTAAATGTCCGTGTTTTAACCCGAAAGAATCTTCAACTGCTTTTAAAACTGGCGTAATTGCGTTTGTTGTACAAGAAGCCGCAGAGAAAATAGCTACATCATCTGGATTGTGTTCTTGATGATTTACACCATATACTATATTTGGAATTCCTTTTCCTGGTGCTGTTAATAAAACTTTGTCAGCTCCATTTGGCACTAAATGTCTTTCCAACGCTTCTTTATCTCTAAAAGCACCTGTATTATCAATAATTAAAGCATCTTTAATTCCGTATGTTGTGTAATCAATCTCTTCTGGTCCGTTAGCCGAAATAATATGAACTGTAGTTCCATTGATGATTAAGGCTGAGTTTTCAACATCAATACCAACCGTTCCAGGGAAATCTCCATGAACAGAATCGTTACGTAACAAGGAAGCTCTTTTTTCTAATACAGTTTGATCAACTTTACCGCGAGTTACAACTGCGCGTAAGCGTAATTGATTTCCGCGACCTGTGCGTGTCATTAATTCTCTTGCTAACAAACGTCCAATACGACCAAAACCATATAAAACAACATCTTTTGGTTTAATTTCAGATGAATCTTTAGCATCTTTTAATTTGTCAACTACAAATGAAGTTGCGTTTGCATACTGATTGTCTTCTAAGTGATACTCGTATGTTAACTTCCCAATATCAATTTTTGATGGTGGCAAATCAATTTTAGCAATTGCTTGTGCAATTTCTACAGTATCGAAAATAGAAATCGGTTTTTGTACAAATTGACCTGCATATTCGTGTAAATTTAAAATTTCACTAACATTTCTGTCAATTAATTGATTTCTAAAAAGAACAAGCTCAATAGATTTATCATACCATAAATCGCTAACATTCTTAATAAATTCAACAGTAGCACGTCTTCTATCTGCTTGAAAAGTAAGCTCCTTTTCGTAAGTGTCATTAAAACTCATAGTCTTAAATTTGTGTAGTTGTGTTTACAATTTTGCGCAAAAGTATACAATTTCAAACGTTTTCGTAAATAATTGAAACACTTTTTTTAACATGGATTATTGGGTAACAAAAGTTGTCTGTATAAACTTACGTATGAAAGCTTTCACTAATTAAGGCGTAATCTGAAAAGCCTGATCGTAAATAGAGTAGGAGAAAATTAATTTAATCATGAAAAAAAAGAAAATTTCTAAACAATTACGTTTAATAAAAAAACAAATTGCTCCTTTAAATTCATCTGTTGTACATGGAGGAAGACCACCAAAATCGTATGATTGCAGAACACAATATACTTTATATTTTAAGTGTTCGGATGTAAATTGTTATACAGAAGTAACTTGTTACCATACGGAAACCTGTCAAGTGCCAGTAACAGGACTAGGTTGTGAAACATCACCTCCTAATTGCTAGGAAGTAGTTTAAATTAAAAAAACCATCAGAATATATAAAATATTCTGATGGTTTCCTGACATATATAGATGGCGGATTTATCTAAAGATAAAACGCTCGTATTGTCCTTTTGGATTTAAGAAAGCCAAAATTCTAATTTGATCTTCTCCATAACTAGTTATGAATTCTTTCAAAGATTGTGCCGTTTTCACCTTTTTACCATTTACTTCAACTAATATATAACCTGGCGTAATTCCTAATTCTTTATATAATTGTTGATTGTTGTTTTGAACTACCTTCAAACCATCTGAAATTTGAAACTTTTTAGCATCTTCTGAAGTCAAATTCTCTAAGGTCATATTCATTAAATTCACACTAACAGCAACTTTTTCTTTTGTTAAAGTCACAGGAAGTGTTTTGTATGTATCGTCTCGTAACACGGTAACTGCTATAACATCTCCAGGACGTTTAGAACTTAAGTATCCTGAAAGGTCAGAGAATTTAGAAATTTTTACATTGTCTAACTTACTAATAATATCTCCACTTTTAATTCCTGCAATTGAAGCTCCAGAATCTTCAGCAACTTTATCTACATATACACCGTTAACTTCATTCAAATTATTTTCTAAAGCATATTTAGAATTTTTCCTAACAGGATAAATCCCTAACAATCCTTTTTGAACATCACCATACTCTAATAAATCACTTACAATTTTCTGAGCAATATTACTCGGAACTGCGAACGAATAGCCAATGTAAGATCCTGTTTGTGATGTAATTGCTGTATTAATCCCAATGAGTTCACCATTTGTATTCACCAATGCGCCACCAGAATTCCCTGGATTTACAGCGGCATCAGTTTGAATAAATGATTGGCGTAAATTATCACCTTCATTCAAATCTCTACCTTTTGCACTAATAATTCCAGCAGTTACGGTGGATGTTAAGTTAAAAGGATTTCCAACTGCCAAAACCCATTCTCCAATCTTCGCATTATCAGAATCTCCAAAAGAAATATATGGCAACTCTTCGGCTGCTTCAATCTTTAACAATGCAATATCCATTGAAGGATCAGATCCAACTATAGTTGCGATATAATTTTTATTATCATTTAAGGTAACTTGAATCTCGTTAGAACCTTTAATCACATGATTATTTGTCACAATATATCCGTCAGGCGTAATAATAACACCAGAACCAGTACCAATTTGAGTTTGCGGTCGTCCTGTACCATTATACAAATCCCAAATACTTCTTGGTGCTACCTTTGTAATTTTATTTTTAACATGTACAACGGCGTGAACTGTCTTTTCGGCAGCCTCCGTAAAATCAATTCCTGCTACAGCGGCATTTGTTGTTGACGTAGGATTGTTTACAAAATTCGTTGGCATGTATGATGATTGTTCTAAAACAGAAGCTTGTTCAACTTTTTCAGGGGTTTCCGAAAAGAATTTATAAGCTCCAATACTAATAACGCCTCCTAGAATAGACACAAAAAGTAAACTTGCAAATTTCTTCATTTTTTAAAAAGTATTTAATTTTGTTAGTAATTCAAAAACATTGTTACACGAATGCTTCAATGTGTTGTTAATATGATCTTTGTCTAAATTTAACACTTAAAATTACATATTTATTGTAGTCGTATTTTAACTTTAACGACACTTTAACTCAATTTTGAAAGTCTGTTAAAATAGACTTAAAAACGAGTTTGAAATACACGTTGTCGAATAATACAGATTCTTCTCTTATTGTGATTTCTTACGCAAATTCCTTTGCGGTTTCATGTCTTTTATTTTGTACTTTTGTCGCTATCAAATGAAATAAATGCAACTCTCTTTTTACAAATACCAAGGAACTGGAAACGATTTTGTCCTAATTGATAACCGTCAATTACAATTTCCTAAAAACAATTCCAAGCTTATACATTACCTATGTGATCGAAAATTTGGCGTCGGCGCTGACGGATTAATTCTGTTAGAACATGATGCTATACACGATTTTAAGATGGTGTATTACAATGCGGACGGAAACGAAAGTACCATGTGTGGAAACGGTGGACGTTGTATGGTTGCTTTCGCGAATTTTCTCGGTGTCATTCAAAATGAAACAACATTCATGGCAATTGATGGAAAACATTTTGCCACAATTAAAAATGATACCGTCAATTTGCAAATGCAAGATGTGACTTCGGTTGAAAAACATGAAAATCATGTATTTTTAGACACTGGCTCACCACATCATGTACAATTTAACGACACTATTGATCAGTTTGATATCAAAAAAGAAGGTGCGGCAATTCGATATGGCGCTCCATATTTTGAAGAAGGCACAAATGTAAACTTTGTAAAAAAGATTTCAAATGCCGAATTCAGAGTGCGAACGTATGAAAGAGGTGTAGAAGATGAAACACTTTCTTGCGGAACTGGAGTCACGGCAGTTGCAGTAGCAATGCATTCACTTAAAGAAACCAGTGCAACCGAAATTACGTTGCAGGTAGAAGGCGGAACGCTTCAAGTATCGTTTCAAAAAGAAGGAAATTCATATACCAATATCTTTCTAAAAGGGAAAGCAACACACGTATTTAAAGGAGAAATTACATGCTAACATTAACAGGCGAAAAACTATATTTACGCGCTTTAGAACCAGAAGATTTAGATTTTATCTACGAAATAGAAAACAATGAATCTATCTGGGAAATTAGTGCTACGCAAACACCTTATTCACGATTTTTGATCAAACAATACCTAGAAAATGCACATCAAGATATTTATGAAGCCAGACAATTACGATTGGTGATGGTAAGTAACAAAAAAGAATCGATTGGTTTGATTGATCTTTTCGAGTTCGATCCAAAAAATAAACGTGTTGGTGTTGGTTTGTTAATCGCGAAAAAGAAACACAGACACAAAGGTTACGGGCAAGAAGCATTACAATTGGTATGCGAATATGCCTCTAAACATCTACATGTTCATCAACTATTTGCAAATATTGGAGAAGAAAATCTGGCAAGTATCAAACTCTTTCAAAATTTAGGCTTTGTAAAAATTGGCGTCAAGCGCGATTGGACTTTCGTGAATGGTGAATTTAAAAATGAAGTATCATACCAAAAAATAGTTGAATGAGTTACATCAAAAAAATACTAGTAGTTATTGCTATCTTAGGATTGGTGTTTTGCGGTGTAAAAGTATATGATATTGTACAGATATTTTCAGGATCAAACACAGGTTTCAATAATGAAAAAGCGTACGTGTACATTCCAACAGAAACAGACGCAAACATATTAAAAGACGAACTTTTCCCATTATTAAAAGATGAAGTATCGTTTAAAGTAGTTGCCAAGAAATTAGGATATACCAAAGCAAAAGCTGGAAAATACACGATAAAAAAAGACATGTCTAACTTGGAAATTGTTAGAACTCTACAAGCCAAAAGTGATTTGATAAAAGTGGTTATTCCAAATACGAATGATGCGGATGTGATTGCAAAACAAGTTTCCAATCAAATAGAAGCCAACGAAGATGATTTACTTGTGTTTATGAATGATTCATTATATATGAGTGAAAAAAAGATAAAATTTGAAACATTATACAAATCAGGAACGTATCAAATTCCTTGGAATACTTCCGCAGAAGAATTTAGATCGATTATATTTAAAAGCTACGAAAAAAGAAAAAAAGCTCAATAATTGATGAAAATATTCTTAAAATTCCTTTTCATTCTCTGTTTTGTAAATGTGGTAAAAGCACAATTGACGCCACCTAGTTTTTGGGTGAAATCTGATACGTTACATAAACCACGACGTAATTTTGTTGCCATTACGGAAACGTCTTTGGCGGCTGTAACCTTGGTTGGTTTGGACAGAATTTGGTATGCCGATTTCCCACGTTCGTCATTTCATTTTATAAATGACAATGATGAATGGCTGCAAATGGACAAAGTAGGACATGTGTTTACTTCTTATTATGTTGGCGATATTGGCACGAAAGTATTACGTTGGAGTGGTGTTTCTAAAAAAAATCAGCTTATTTATGGTGCAACGCTCGGATTTGGCTTTTTAACGGCTGTAGAGGTCATGGATGGTTTTTCTGCTGAATGGGGAGCTTCTTTTGGAGATATCTTAGCAAACGGCTTAGGAACAGGTTTGTACGTCGGGCAAGAATTATTATGGGAAGAACAACGGGTCAAATTGAAGTATTCATTTCATCAAACTCGCTTTGCAGAAATTCGTCCAAATAAACTTGGTGATGGTTTGCTTGAAGAAGTTTTAAAAGATTATAATGGGCAAACATATTGGTTGAGCGCAAACGTGTATTCGTTCTTCAAACAAAGTAAAATTCCAAAATGGTTTAACGTTGCATTTGGTTACGGAGCCGAAGGATTAATTGCTGGAACAACACAAACACAACGTGAAATTTTGCCAAATCAGCAACGATACAGACAATTCTACTTAAGTATTGACATCGATTTAACAAAAATACAGACAAAATCGAAGTTCCTAAATAGTGTGTTTAGTGTGATAAATTTCATTAAAATACCTGCGCCAGCATTGGAAATCAATAGTTTAGGGAAGGCAACGTTCCATCCGATCTACTTTTAAGAATATTTTAACATAATAAAACCCATATTAAAAAATAATGTGTATATTTGCACGCTGAAATTTTAAGCTTAATTCTATGAATTAGTCAGTCTTAAATAAAACAAATTTTATGGGAAAAGGAGCAATAAAATTTTCAATTTTAATAGCTGTTTTAACATTTGCAAGTTTAGGTTTCACTTCAAAAAAAGAAACCAACGTTCTTAAAAATAATATAGAAAATAATAACAAGTCATCAGTGTTAGTTACAGTGCTACCACAAGATGAAGCTAACAGCGAAGAAGCGCCAATTCCGTTTACAGGAAAAAAATATTTGGGGTTCAAAGAAGCTGTAGCATTTAAAGAATCTCAAGGAAATTATTTCGTGGTAAATACCTTAGGTTATCTTGGAAAGTATCAATTTGGAAAAGGAACATTAGAAATGATCGGAATTTATAATCCGCAAGCATTCTTAAACAGTCCAAAACTACAAGAAAAAGCCTTTGAAGCAAATGCCTCAAGAAATAAGTGGATTCTAAGAAGAGACATTAAACGCTCAGTTGGTAAAAAAATCAACGGTGTAGTTGTGACAGAGTCAGGAATTTTGGCTGCTGCACATTTGGCTGGACCAGGAAGCGTAAAGAAGTATTTAAGAAGTGGCGGCGCACAAGGATTTGCCGATGCTTACGGTTCAACAGTAAGTTATTATATGAAGCGATTTGCAGGATATGATGTATCATCAATAAAAGCAAATAAAAAAGCAAGAGTATAAGTCACTCAACATGCAATTACAAAAACCTCAGTATATAAATATGCTGAGGTTTTTTTTGTTTTATAGGTTTTATGGGTTTTGCGGTTGTGAGTTGTGGGTTTGATTTATCAAATAATCAAATACCTAAAAGTGAAGCGACCAAATTTTATAGTATTGTGGGTTTTACTAAGAACTCTTTTTAAACTTTTGAACTCATGAGTACTTCTCGATACATTTTTTCTCCATTTCATTACGAAAAAACACTCGAAGTGACATTTTAAAATATAAGCTTTTATGATCTAAAACCCAACACCTAAGGGCGACAGTGTTCTAACAGCGAAGCAATCTAATATCCAAAAGCGTTAGCGGTCTATTACAAACATTGTTGGTCGCTTGTGTAAATTTACAGAAGTTTTTTTCCATTCGTTAATGGTCAATGTTTTAATGTATTCAGTCGTTAACGTAATATCGCAGGCTACACATAATCTTGTATTTCCAGAAAGTGTTGCAGTTAAATCTGCTAATAATTTGTCATTTCGGTATGGAGTTTCAATAAATGCTTGTGATTGTTGAAAATCGCCAGCGCGTTTCTCTAATTGCTTTATAGCTTTTTTACGTTCGTGACTATCAATTGGTAAATATCCGTTGAATGCAAAATTTTGTCCATTCATACCAGAAGCCATCATTGCCATTAAAATAGACGATGGACCTACTAACGGAACGACGCGAATTCCTTTTTCATGTGCAATTTTTACAATTTCAGCACCAGGATCAGCAACACCAGGGCAACCAGCTTCAGAAAGTAAACCAACATTTTTTCCTTGAAATATTGCTTCCAAAAAAGCAGGTAATTCTTGATCTTGCGTATATTTATTTAATACATGAAGTTGTAAAGAAGGTTGCGATTTTTTAGGTGTAATTTTTTTGATAAAACGACGCGCAGTTTTTTCATTCTCAACAATGTAATGATTCGTAATTTCAACAATTTTCTTTACGGATAATGGCAAAACCTCTAATGGTTCGTTATCGCCTAAAGTTGTTGGAATCAAATATAAAATTCCGTTTGATGATTGCATAAATATGGGGTTTGAGTACAAATAAAACTAATTTTTGACTAATTTATGATATGCGCTCGTATCATTATTTGAAATAATTTGAACAATGTAAATTCCTTTGCTCAATTGATCAGTCATAATTTTTTGATTTTCAGTTGATATGCGTGTCGTTGAAATTAATTTTCCGCTAAACGAATACAGCGCAACTTCTTTAATCTGTAAAGCCACATTTTGATTGTTGATTTGGAAAAAATCATTCGTAGGATTTGGATAGATCTGAAAATTATCAGCCAGTGAATTCTCATCAATACTTAAGGTAGTATCAACAACTTTGTAAATAATTCCGTTTAATAAACCTGCGGCGTACAATTCTTTATTCATGTCTTCACCAAATGTTGCAATATTTCCAGAAAATGGACCGTTAAACGTCATATTCCATGAGCCGCCGGAAGGCGTTAATGTTCCAATTTCGCTTGTGCAATAATCAGCAAAAAAGTATAATCCTTGTAAATCCGGATACATAGTGCCTCTGTAGCGATAACCACCTGTAATAGAACATCTAAAAGGATTTCCTCCATAATTGTATTCGCCAACAGGAAAGGTAATTGTTGACATTGCAGGACAGTCAGTAGTATCAAAAGTGCTATTTCCTTCATAGCATTTCCAGCCAAAATTATAACCAGCATTTACAATAGGAACATTATTAATTTCTTCTCTGTTATTTTGTCCAACATCTCCAATCCATAATTCTCCGTTATCACTATCAAACGACATTTTCCAAGGATTTCGCAGTCCGTACGACCAAATTTCATCCAAACCTGCAGGGTTTCCAACAAATGGATTTGTTGTAGGAACAGTATAACCCATTGCGCCACTAACGTCAATTCGTAAAATTTTACCTAGATACGATTGTAAATTTTGTGCATAATTATCTGGATCGCCACCGCTTCCGCCATCTCCTAAAGCAATGTATAAATAACCGTCGGTTCCGAAAGCAAGAGAGCCGCCATTGTGATTTGTGTAGGGTTGATTTACTGTTAATAGAATTTCTTCACTTGTGTCGTCAGCAACATTTGGATCTACGGAAGTTGTAAATCGAGCAATAACCGTATTTCCGCTGTTGTTGATGTAATTTACATAAAACCGATTGTTGGTTGTGTAATTTGGATCGAATACCAAACCGAGCAAACCTTGTTCGTTTCCAGTAGAGCGAACGCGTGCATCAATATTTAAAAATGGTGTCGGATTTGTGATTCCTGCAGCACTTACAATTTTAATCAAGCCGTCTTGTTCAACAACAAAAAGTCGAGAATCGTTGGCGTGTTTAATGTCAACAGGTCTTGAAAATCCTGTGGCAAATGATTGCAGTGAAACATCTTGAGCAAATAATAAAAAAGGGAATAGCAGTGCTAGTAATAGCTGTAGTTTAGTTTTCATAGTAAAGTAGGTTGCTTTTTTTCAGTTAAGGTACAAAAAAATTGCAGATACTTTTTTAGTCTTACTTCTATGAAATTTTCTGTGCGAAAATGGTACAAGCTTCGTCGAGCATTTGATATACATTTTCAAAACCTTGATCACCGCCATAATACGGATCAGGAACTTCGGCATTTGAATTTGGAGAAATTTGATTCAAAATCATGTGAACTTTTGCACGCTCTTTTTGTGTTTCCGCTAGCGCGAGAATATTATCGTAATTAGATTTATCCATTGCAAAGATGAAATCAAACGTTTGAAAGTCGCTTCTAACAAACTTTCTCGAACGTTGATGCGTAATGTCTAGCCCGTGTTGTTTTGCGGTTGTAATAGACCGTTTATCAGGAAGTTCGCCAATATGATAACCTGCGGTTCCT
This sequence comes from Kordia sp., assembly GCF_965283645.1. Taxonomy (GTDB): domain Bacteria; phylum Bacteroidota; class Bacteroidia; order Flavobacteriales; family Flavobacteriaceae; genus Kordia. Next base: position 5,557,855 of record NZ_CBDIPG010000001.1, read on the forward strand.
GCGGAATCAACTTCAAATTTTGTTGGATCAAGTTTAGAAGCTAAAATTCCTTCTGCCAAAGGAGATCGACAGATATTTCCCAAGCAAACCATTAAAATTTTAGTTTTCATGTTATTGGATTATAACGAAAGTTTCTTTGTTAAGTCTTCCACATACTTTCTAAACTGCTTGTCGGTAGAAGATAAGTTGTCTACCGTTTTACACGCATGTAAAACCGTTGCATGATCACGTTTTCCAATTTGTGAACCAATACTTGCCAATGAAGCTTTTGTGAATTTCTTTGCAAAAAACATAGCCAACTGTCTTGCTTGTACAATATGACGTTTACGCGTTTTTGATTGCAAGGTAGAAACGTCCATTTGGAAATAATCTGAAACTACTTTTTGAATATAATCGATAGAAACTTCGCGTTTTGTATTCTTTACGAATTTTTCAACCACTTGTTTCGCCAATTCAATCGTCACTTCTTTTTTATTGAAAGACGATTGTGCAATTAAAGAAATAATAGCACCTTCTAATTCGCGAACATTCGATTTAATGTTTTTTGCAACATACTCTATAATATCATCTGGCATTTGCACACCATCGCGATACAGTTTGTTTTTTACGATAGAAACACGTGTTTCAAAATCGGGAGTTTGCAGTTCGGCAGAAAGTCCCCATTTAAAACGAGATAATAAGCGTTGCTCAATATCTTGCATGTCTACAGGAGCTTTGTCAGATGTTAATATTACTTGTTTTCCATTTTGGTGTAAGTGATTGAAAATGTGGAAAAATACATCTTGCGTACCTGATTTTCCAGAGAAGAATTGTACATCATCAATAATCAACACATCAATCAATTGATAGAAGTGAATGAAATCGTTTCGTGTATTTTTCTTTACAGATTCTATATATTGTTGTGTAAATTTCTCAGCAGAAATATACAAAACAGTCTTTTCAGGATATTTATCTTTAATTTCAACACCAATTGCGTGTGCAATATGTGTTTTTCCTAATCCGACACCACCAAAAATTAAAAGTGGGTTAAACGACGTTCCTCCAGGTTTGTTGGCGACAGCCATTCCAGCAGAACGTGCCAAACGATTAGAATCACCTTCAAGGAAGTTGTCGAAATTATAATTTGGATTTAACTGCGATTCAATTTTTACATTTCTGATACCAGGAATGATAAACGGATTTTTCAGTTCAGGACTTTTATTTTTAATAGGAACATCAATTTCTTGCGATTTCATATTGCTACGATTGGCACTTGGAATTTTTTCTGTGAATGGTTTTTTGTTACCATACGTATTTTCCATTTTGATGATGTATACCAAACGCGCAGTATTCCCTAACTCTTTTACTAAAGCAACCTTTAATAATTTTACGTAATGCTCTTCTAGCCACTCATAAAAAAACTTACTCGGAACTTGAATGCTTAGCGCTTTATTTGTTAACTTTACAGGCTTTATAGGCTCAAACCAAGTCTTATATGCTTGTGGTTGAATGTTGTCCTTTATAAAAGACAGACAATTATCCCATACTGATTGCGCAGTTACACTCATTTATTACTGTTAAAATTGTTATTTTTTAGGTTAGAAAAAAAGAAAATTCGGGGTTTTCTCCTTTTGTTTTTTAGCGTGAACAAATATGTGAAAAAAAAAGTGAAAAAAAAATTAGTAGCCTATTGAATTTGTGATATTTTTTTCGCATGCCTGAAAACAATTTCTTTACATTTACTTAACATACTTAAATATATATAAAATACTTTGAGAAGTCACGAAATAAAAACACGAATTCGCTACGGCGAAACTGACCAAATGGGCGTTGTATATCACGCTAACTATGTGCAATTCATAGAAATGGGACGAACCGAGTGGTTACGAGCTTTAGGAATTTCATATAAAGAAATGGAAGAAGCAGGAGTTATGCTTCCTGTGATATCAATTACTATAAATTATAAAAAGTCAGCGTATTATGATGATGTAGTGACGATTAAAACAACACTCAAAAAATTACCTTCAGTCAAGATTGAGTTTGAGTACGAAATTTTCAATGAAAGTAAGGAAATTATTACACAAGGAAACACTGTTTTGGCATTCATCAACATGAAAACAAAAAGACCTATGAAATGTCCGGAACATTTAATCGAAAAATTATCGACGATTGACTTCTAAATAGTAACATTTTTCATAATAATTAGTCAAACAGTTGACATAAATCATATTAATGACTGAATTACAAGTTACATTATGGGATAAAGTTCGAGATTTTGAAATTGATGATATAAACTCTTCTTTTACTTTTACTGATCGATTAGCTAGAGAAAATGATTGGTCATTAGAATATTCTTTAAGAGCAATTTTAGAATATAAGAAGTTTCTTTTTTTGGTTGTTATTTCAGAATTTCCATTAACACCTTCGGATCAAATTGATCAAGTTTGGCATCTTCATTTACTATATACACAATCATATTGGATTGATTTTTGTCAAAATACAATTCAAAAACAAATTCATCATGGACCAACCAAAGGTTCAGAACAGAAACCATTATTCAAAGATCAATACTTAAAAACAGTAGCGTTTTATGAGTCAATATTCTCAAAAAAACCACCAAAAGATATTTGGGTTGATTTGGATACACGATTTAAAGAAATTCATTTCACACGTGTGAATAGACATAAAAACTGGATAATTCCTAAACTATTATTTAGAAAATAATGAAGCTACTTTCAAAAATTACACCTGCAGAAACGATTCTTATTAGAGATTGTGGTAATGCTCAATTAAAGAGTTTGTTGAAATTTACTTTCATGGATTTACTTCTTAAAAAAGTAATTAAAATAATAGAAATTGATAAACAGCCACATCCAAGAGATGACATTCGTACATATACTTATATTGAATCTGGTAAAAATTTCGCAAAATATACGCATAAAAGTCACGAGTTAATTTTTTTAAGCCCTTTTAAAAAAGAAGAATCTATTCAAATATTATTTAAACATTTTGTAAAAATGATATATGATGCTTCTGGAGGGAAAAAAAGTTATAGAGAAAGTATAAGAAGTAGTAAAGAATTGAAGAGTTATTTTAATCAGTCATTTTTTATATATCTATTTCGATTAATTAGATTAACCGATGACGGAAAAAGAATTAAACAAGAAATAGCATCATATTTACAGGAAGTTGATAAATTGATCAATTATTTATTAGAAAATGATAAGCAAAAAGCATTAGAATTATTAATCACAATTGGTGGAAATATATTTTTATTGAAGAATTTAAATTTTGACCTTCTTAAAAAACTAGATAAAGAGCTTATAGCACAACAGAAAGAATTGTATGGAGACGCTGATGATCATGATGATAGTTGGTATTTGTATGCAGATTCATATGATGAAAATTATTTGTTTGATAATGATTTTGAAGACAGTGATTCTTTTGATTCGTTTTTTTATGATACAATGAATTCCTTTGACTCAGAATTTGATGCATCTAGTTGTTCTTCTTATGATGATGGTTGCAGTAGTTGTGGCGGTTGCGGAGGCTGCGGTAATTAAAAAATAAAAAGCACTCTCAATAGTTTACAATTTTTGTAAACTATTTGCATCTTCTTTACGTAATCTAGAAACAAATCCGTATCTTTAAACATGATAATCATTGAAAAGGCAACAGGAAATTCACATCAAGTGGAAATAGTTTCTGTTGAAACTGGTGATTATAAATTTTTGACCAAAAAACGGTATTTCTTTAATTGGAAGGAAGAAAAAAACTTTGAAGTATACAAACTCAGGATAATCAATTCAACAGATATCTTGGGATTGATTTCTTTAGATCGAATTCCTAATGAATGGAGAATTCATATACGTTTGCTTACTGTATCTATCGAAAATCAAGGAAAAAATAAAGTTTACAATACCATTGCAGGAAATTTAATAGCACATGCCGCAAAGATTGCCGTCTTAGAATATGCGGAGTTGGCATGTGTTTCTTTACGACCGAAAACGGAAATTGCGAAACATTACATTGAAGCATATCATATGACTGTAACAGGGTTGACCTTAAGTATAGAAGTACCCGAAATATTAAATCTAATAAATCGTTTTGACCATGACTAGAAAGAAAAATGAAAATTCAACTATTGATCCAGAATTTGGTGTAGATAGTAGATATACTTCCAAAACAATATATCAATCGGAAGCTACCGCATTGATGGAAGCGCGTTTGCAACGAATGAAAAATGTATCTAAAGACGATATCATTCGCGCCAAGCTTATGCAACTAAAGTTGAAGATGCAGGAATTTATCAAACAACCTATTTATGAAAAACAGCATTATTTTTCAACGTTTCTACAATCCTATATTGATACTATTTATTCTAAGCGAGCAATTTTTGCCAACGATATTGGAATTACGCCTGTACAATTGAGTCAAATTATCAATAATCACCGTGCGCCACAAGATGATTTCATTTTAAAGTTGATGATTCATTCTGATCGTATTTTTAAAGACGTTTGTGAGTTTCAAAAAGAAATATGGTATCAAGTGTATTTTCATGAAAAGCTATGCAATACCATGTCTACACAAAAAGAATGGCAATCAAAACTTGAACAAGAAGTGTATGTAAGTGAGCCAATTTTGAAGTATGGGAAAAAGAAGAAGTGATTGTTCGTGTCTTTATATTCAATAGATATCTAGTTCTTCAATATAAATTTCATACAAATTCATAAACAATTCAAAAATTTGTACATTTAAGTATTATAACCTTTAAATTATTTACTAATGAAAAGTATCGAAAACTTAAGAAAAGAAGAGTTGTCTACCGAAAAACTACATAGAATTTGTGGTGGCGAGTCTACAGAATCAACAACAGAAACAACTACTACAGAAACAACAACATCAACTACTACAACAACGAATACTACTACTAGTTCTAATACTAAAATTGTAAATGTCGGAAATTCTATTGTGGATGATTTAAACGGCTTGATCAGATAAGTTTATTAAAAATATGGCTGTCTAAAAAGTCAAATTCTTGTCAAACCAAACTTGATTCATTTTCTTATAATAATTGAAAATCAACTTAATGAGATTCTGGATCAAGTCCAGAATGACCTTTGTAATAACTTTTAAGACAGTTTTTATTCCACTTCCTTAATCTGAATTTCATACAAATTCGTAAACAAGTCAAAAATCTGTTGCGCATCTTTTTGGCGAACAGAAATCGTAATTCGACAATCCATTTCTAGTTTTTGACTGATAATATTCAAATTTCGCTCTTTTACAACACGCATGACTTTGTTCATGTTTTTGTAATCGAACACAAGTAAATAATCAGTATTAATCGTTTTTTCAAGAATTTCAGAAGCTTCCAACGCCAATTGCGCGCCTGTGCGATACGCGTTAATTAATCCGCCAACGCCCAATTTTGTTCCACCAAAATACCGAACGACAACAATTAAAATATTCGTAACATCAAAAGATTGAATTTGTCCGTAAATTGGCATTCCTGCACTGTTAGAAGGTTCGCCATCGTCATTGGCTCTGAAACGAAACGGCTCCGTTTTGCCCAATTGCCACGCATAACACCAATGTCGTGCAGAATGATGACTTTTTTTCAAAGCTTCTATATGTTTCTTTACGTCATCTTCATTAAACACAGGAAACGCATAGCCAAAGAATTTACTGTTTCGGTCTTTAAACAATACTTCTTCCGAAGGAATATCAATGGTTTTATAGGTATCTTTTATTTCCAATGTTTATGAGTTTATAGTATTCGTTACTAATAAAATTGTTAGATTCTTAAGAAATTTATAGCTTTTTATTTTCTTTTTCTTTGCTTGCCCAAAGAAAAGAAACAAAAGAAAAGGCACTTTTCCAGAGGTGTTTTTAGCTGAAAAAGCTAAAATCGCAATTATTTTTCTAAATTTTCTCCAAGGCT
>NZ_CBDIPG010000002.1:0-203812 GCF_965283645.1 Kordia sp.
AACCTTGGAAAAAATTTAGAGAAAGATTTACGATTTTAGCTTTTTCAGCTAAAAACACCTCTGGAAAAGTGCCCTTTCTTTTGTTGAAGCCTGTGCTGAACTTGATTCGGTATTTCTTTAGGTAAGCAAAGAAAACGAAAATGAATAGTCAAAACTAATGTTTATCTAATCGTAAAAGTTATATCTGATTAATACAAATTAAACATATATTACAGTCCTTAAAGCCTGTTTTTTACAACAGGCTTTTTATATTTGTGAGACTAAATTTAACTGTATGAAACCAATTGATGTTGTTATTTTAACAGAAAAACGCTATGCAAATCCTGTAGAAACAAATGCGTATATAGACAATGTATTGTTGGAAGATAAGTTGGTAAAAGAAGCTTTAGAAAAAGAAGAGTTAAACGTTAAAAGACTTGCTTGGGATGACGCCTATTTTGATTGGAATACCACAAAATACGTGCTTTTTAGAACGACTTGGGATTATTTTGATCGCTTTTCAGAGTTTTCAAGTTGGTTAACTGAAGTTGGTCAAAAAACAATCTTATTAAATTCTGCAAAAATTATTCATTGGAATATTGACAAACACTATTTACATGATTTGTCAACTGCTGGAATCGAAATCGTTCCAACATACTTTATGGAAAAAGGTGACACGCGCACATTGTCTGAATTACATACAGCTTTGGGTTGGGAACAAACCGTGTTAAAACCTTGTGTTTCTGGTGCCGCACGACATACATACAAATTAAATCTTGATACAATTCACAAGCATGAAATTTTGTATAAAAACTTAATTTCTGAAGAAGCGATGATGTTGCAACCATTTATGAATCAAATTGTTACCAAAGGAGAAATTTCGTTAATTGTAATTAATGGAACGTATACGCATGCTATTTTGAAAAAAGCCAAAGCTGGAGATTTTAGAGTTCAAGATGATTTTGGTGGAAGTGTTTATGAATACAATCCTAGTTTAGCTGAAATTGACTTTGCTGAAAATGCTGTAAAAGCTTGTATTGAACTACCAATATATGCACGTGTAGATATTATTTGGGATAATGACGATCAATTGGCAATCTCTGAAATTGAATTGATTGAACCTGAATTGTGGTTTCGTCATAATAACGACGCCGCAACGCAATTGGCGAAAGGGATTGTTAAAAAGTTAGAAACAAAAAGTTTTACATTTAAAATTTAGCATTCAACATTTATAATTTAAAATAATTTTTTAAAGTTAGCTCTTAGCTTTGTATTCAATTTTCTGTTCAGGAATCATGTATACACCTTGTAATTGAACTTTTCGTTCTTGTAAATTAGTTTCAATCCATTCGGTGTTGAGTTCCATCGTTTCAAAATCTTTCCAAATACGTGTATCGTTTGCACAACTGTACTTTTTACATACTTTTGGACGATCGTTATAAATAGAACAACATTGTTTGTTTTCGTCTAAATGTGTGCAATATCCGGTTGATTTTTGCCGAATGTAATACGGTTGACCTAAATCCCATTTTGATTTTCCACCTTCTATTTCTTCAACAGACAAAGCAAAATTGAGTTTACAACAAACGCCTTTACAAATATGCAAGCGTTCCTCACAGTTTACAGGAACAAAATCATCCTTTTTTTCTGCTGCATCAACTCTAATAGCAATTCCTGCATGAAAATGTTCTTTACGTGCTAACGTTTCTGTACGCACATTTTGTACGACTTCTTCAAGCTTCTCTTTTTTAACTTTTCCATCATCAATCAACGTATCTATTAAGCCGTATAAGAACGATTCTATTTCGTTGATACGTTCTGCTTGATTACTTAGCGAACTATGTGTAAAATAGCCCGAACGTTCTAATTGGCGTTCCAGCTCTTGTACAATTTCTACATCTTGATTTAGTCCGTCCATACCTATTCGTTTTCTAAAACTTCTTTTAAGCGTTCAATTTCGGCATCTCTTTTCTCAAAATCTTGATAAAACGTCATTGGAATATCTTTAATTTTTGAAATATAAAATGCTGCGAAGTCTTTAACTCTGTATTGGTAATCATTTCCTAAAGTAGCTTCTTCACTTCCATCATAAAAAATCTGATTATCAGTATCTTCTAATAATTTTTTCAAAGAAGGAATTGCTATTTGTCCAAAAGAAACATAGTGCTTCCCTAATTTGCCTAAATCATTTTCTTCATATAAAAATCCCCACAAATTTCCGTTGAGATGCATAATATTATCATATTTTTCACTCGTATGAGTTAGCGCATATGCATATACATTTGATAAATTTTTATGAAATTTTTTATCAATTTTATTTTCAAATTCCAACAAAATAGTCGCTGCAAGAAACTTAGACTTTAAAGAAGTGGAAGAACTATTTATTACTTTTTTTAATAATTCACTATTCTTTCCACCATTCCAAACTTGATTTGAAATCACTGTATCCTGAATTTGATTCAAATCAAAATAATTATACTCTAATAGTTTTTCTTCAAATAGTTCAACTTGTTTCATCTTGTTATCATTTATACAACCATAGCAGAGTACTAGGCAGAGAATCATAAAATATTTTATATTAACTTCTTTCATCACTTAACGTTCCTATATCAGTCGCATTAACAGTCAGTTTATTACCTACAAAAATACCATCTACTACTCTAATTTCTCCATTAGTTCCAGCCGTTGCATTTCTTATTATTTCTACTCGTGTATTGGCTGGAATTGATAAAGGTGGACCAATAAAGTCTGGAGGATAAATTCCTGTTATTGATGTAGTGGTAAGCTTTATATCTGGTACTGGTAAATTTTCATTATTGACACTTAAAGAACTCTTACCTGTATTCCATTTTTCAGCTGACTTTAAAAAAGTTGAACTCGGAACGCCTTGAGATATTACTTTTAAAGGTAAAATAGTATGATTGCCTGCATTATCAGTTTCCCAACCCCATTGTACAGATCCATAATATGTTCCTTGTTGATTTCCTTTAATCGCTAATGCAGTAGTTTCAAAATATTGAGCAGAATTTTTAGATACATCAACACTTCCAATACTTGGACCATCTGCTAATATAGCGGCTTTATTTTTTAAAGCATTACTCGAATCTTTATAATTATACCCCAATTGATAAGTTGCATTTGCATTAGGATCTAATCTACTTAATCCTACTTTAGTAGTTTTTGATGTTCTATTATTATCAAGGTTTGTATCTTCAAGACCTTGTGTTGATGTTAAAGATTGAGAGCCATATATTGGATTATTTCTTGATTTTACTCTATCAATTCTAGTTCCTTCATCTGACATTCCCGTATGTGGATTATTTTCTGCATCGGCTGATTTTATTGCTCTAGAATCATAAAAATTATCTGAATTAGGATAAAAATGAGATCCATTATGAACTGTTTGAACAGATTGTGTCAATCCGATAAGTTCCGCGTCAACTAATGATTTTGGCTCAAACCTAAGCACCATATCTACACCTCTTCTTCTACTTCCGCTTGAAGTTAATGCGTAAGTATCATCATAAAACTTTCCTAAATGTGTTTCTTTCATTGCCATCTGCACCACATTACTCTTCGCTTGTGCAGTTCGTACTGAACTTCGCATACCTAAACCAGCAGAACGATATTTAGAAACCGCTTCTCCTCTAGCCGCTTTACGTCCAAAGTTATCCGCTTCGCTTTCCAAACTTCGGTCATCATTTATCATGATTCCTTTTTTCAAAGCTTTTGTTGGTTTTACAACACCTGCACGCTGTTGTGCAATATGTGTAAACTCGTGACCAATTAAATTTTGACCAGCTGATGAACTCGGATTGAATTCGCCCGGAGCGAAATGAATTTGCTCAGATTGTGTGAACGCTCTCGCTTGCATCTGAACAGCTTTCTGTGAGTTTGTATGAATCCCAACATTCGAAAAATCCTGCCCAAGAGAAGTCTCCATGTTAGATTGTAACTTATTAGGCAAGCTCTTATTTTTTTTTCCAGAAGTTGTTGGTGGTGTAAAACTATTCATATCCCCTTTTGGTTTTACAAACGATTTTCCTTCTTTCTTCTGAATAATAGTAGTTGCTCCTTTATCCGCAATGGGATTTTTCTTTTCTGCTTTCATGTCTCCATAATTTATAAATTTCTATAAAAGAAATAATAACAATACAATGTACTGATATAACTACACTTATCTTAGGGGAAAAACACCGTATTTTACTTTTGATGTTTTGTTTCTTATTATTTTTCACGTACTTTATCTAGTAAAGAAATTATTCCATCTAAATCGTACATTGTGATTAAAGTTAACAGAGATAAAATTGACAAGCCAAAGTTTTTTTATTCAAAAGAATACGATCGCTTACGGCAAGAAATAAATGATTTTTATGGAATGCACAAAAATTCTCGTGCACAACGTACGTTTTCTGTAGATCATTTTCCATATGAAGTGATCAATTTAATGATGGAATTATTCGATTATAAATGTGCTTTTTGCGAATCCAAACTTAGAGAAACTAAAATGGGTTACGAAGGATATGTGCATCGTTTTCGCCCAAGCAGTTATTCACAAGGATTTGATAGTAAGGAAGTTGCACAAGATCATTATTGGTGGTTAACCTATGAATGGGAAAATTTATATGCGTGTTGTCACAGTTGCAGTCGATTCAAATCAAATTTATTTCCCGTTGAAGGAAAACGAGCTCCGTTACAAACATCACACGGACAAATTTCCAGTGCTGAAAAAGCTTTTTTAATTGATCCATGTGTAGACGATCCAAGTTTATTTTTTGAATTCAATATTTCTTCATGCGAAATTGTACCTACAAACGATCAAAAACTCTCCTTTTTCTCAAAAATAAAAGAGTTAGATTTTAAAGCAGCACATAACAAACAAAAAGCAGAAGCCACCATAAAAATTTTAGGGCTCAACAGGCAAGACTTAATTTATGAACGTCAACAAATTATTAAAGAATTAAATGCAGCTATAGAAGCAATGCGGCGTGGTACTGATAAAACGCACTCAACCGCAGAAAAATGGAATGATGTTTTAAAAGGAACTTCTAAAGAAAACCATATAGCATTTAGAAAAGCGCTCATCAATGACTATTTAAAAGATAAAAAAATTCAAAGCTTATTAGGTCCGTTAATGGATCAAATTGATGCATATACAAAACAGCAAGAGCAGTTTGAAAGCATAAAACAACAAGAACCATTAGAGGAAATAAAAGGAGGTTTTGATTTTAATGATTTTTCACCAAGATCAGTTGGAAATGATCCCTATACAGAAGAAGCCGTTTTACCAAGCATAGAGGAAGAAGCTGAAGATATTTTTGATGGTATTCTTAAAAATGTATATCTCGATCGGATTGTATTGAAAAACTTTAAATGCTTTTCAGACTTAACACTAAAACTTCCCGATTATTCAGAAGATACAAGTTCGGAACCTTGGTTGGTATTTTTAGGAGAAAATGGCGTTGGAAAAAGTTCTGTTCTCAAAGCAATTGTACTTGCATTGATGGGACAAAAGTATTTGAATACGCTAAATCTTGAAGTAAAAAATTTGCTGAAATATGGAAAACGCTCAGGGTTTATTCAAGTATATGGCAAAGGAAAAGGTGAATTTTACGAAATCACATATAACAAAAAAGAAAACAAAATTGTTTCAAACATTCATCATCCAGCAGCTTTTTTAATTGGATATGGTTCAACCCGATTGTTACCAATTGGAAATTTACAACCCGAAGAAAATCATCCAGATTATATAAAAGTAAAAAACCTTTTTGATGCCTCTGTTTCATTATCTAATGCAAAAGATTGGTTTTTAAATACAGACCGTAAAACGTTTAATGAAGTATCACGTTCGTTAAAGAATTTGTTGTTATTGGACAATAAAGATGATATTAAAAGAAGTATTGTAAACAAGCAAATTTTCATCAAATACCATCATTCAAAAGAAACTGTTGATATTGATCATTTAAGTGATGGTTACAAGTCCGTTTTTGCCATTGCAATTGACATGATTTATACCTTATCAAAAGAAAATACGATATACGGACTTGCAGAAGGAATTGTCTTAATTGATGAAATTGGCACACATTTACATCCACGTTGGAAAATGGAAATTGTAAAACGTTTGCGAACAACATTTCCAAAAATTCAATTCATCATTACTACACATGAACCCTTGTGTTTGCGAGGTATTATAGACAATGAAGTTGTAGTGTTGCGAAAAAATGAAGAAAATACAATTGACGCCATTACAGATTTACCAAGTCCGAGTAGTTTGCGTATTGATCAATTATTGACATCTAAGTTTTTTGGACTGAATAGTACCATGGATATTGAAACTGAACTGTTATTTAAAAAGTATTACAAGTTGCTTGCGCTAGATGAATCTGAACGAAGCACAGATTATGAAGAACAACTCCAAAAGCTTAAAAATGAAGTACATGAACTAAAATACATGCGTTTTGGAAATGATGCGCGTGAGGAAATAGTATATCAAGTTGTGGATGAATTATTAGCTAAAAATATGCGCGATAATAATCTAAAAATTGACACGCAAAAAATAAAAAAAGAAACTGTTTCGAGAGTAAAAGCACTCTGGAAAAAATTAGATCAAAAAAATAAATTATGATTTTCATTAAAAGAGATTCGGTTGAAGTTCCCGAAATACTGAAAGATGGAAGTGTCAAAGTACAAAAAGAACTTGAAAAAGCCACAGCACACTATGCAGATGCATCCAATACGAAAGCGTATAAGTTTTCAGTATACAGCCATGCGACCATAAAACAAGCGTTAATTGATATGAGTTTTGGAAAATGCGCCTATTGTGAAGGTGATATTCTGGCAACTTATGTTGGTGATATTGAACATTTTCGCCCAAAAGGAGAAATTGAAGAGTTAAAAAAAGATGGAAACTCCAAACCAGGCTATTATTGGCTCGCCGCCGATTGGAACAATTTATTATTCTCTTGTAGAAATTGCAATCAAAAATCAAAACAAGAAACTTCTGAAAACGATGAAGCTACTAGCATGGGAAAAATGAATCAATTTCCGTTGGCAGATGAACAATTTAGAGTTCGCACCATTGATGGTGATTTAAAAAAAGAAGATGAAGTTCGCTTGTTAATTGATCCTTCCGTTGAAGATCCTGAAGTATATTTTAAATATGATATGAATTCTGGTGTCATAAAACCAAAAGCGGAAAGTGAATTCAAAAAAGAACGTGCAGATACTTCCATCAAAGTTTTTGCTTTGCAACGCGTTCCATTAGTGCAAAGACGGGAGAAAAAAGCACTAGAAATAAGTGCACAAATGCAAGCTATTGAAGATTTTATGGAAATTGTTGATCGATTTTACGATCCTGAAATTGCAGCAACACATGATTTATTAGACAAACTAGAAGTCCAAATAGAACGCTTAAAAAACTTCTTAAACCCTAAAGAAGAATACCTTGGCTTAGCAAAACAAATGATTGGACAGTTTATGCAGAAAAACTTCGAAGTAGATATCAATGCAGCTTAACTGGTTTTGGGTTTTGGGTGAATGAACAGAAAACAAAAAACATTAAAACATTAAAACATTCAATCAAGCACAAACTTAGTTCATAATCTTCACCAACAACTCTTTTAATAAATCGCCATTGGACAAATTACTTGCGCCAACACCTTTACTTTTTACGTCCATTTCGCGTAATGTTGCCACAATTCCACTCACATTTTTCATTGGATAATTACGAGCGGCAACTTGATATTCTTTCACAAAAAACGGATTGATACGCAATACAGAAGCTACATTTTTAGGATTTTGATCGCGTAAACCATGATATTGTAACAATTGTGAAAAGAAATTAAACAACAACGAAACTGTCACTACTGTGGGATTGTCTTTTGGGTTTTCAGAAAAATACGTAATAATTCGAAACGCTTTTGCAATATCTCGATCGCCAATTGCTTTTCGCAACTCGAAATTGTTATAATCTTTACTAATTCCTATATTTTCTTCAATCAAAATTGGCGTAATTTCGCTTCCTTTTGGCAGAATTAATTGTAACTTTTCAAGTTCGTTGTTAATCTTACTCAAATTCGTTCCTAAAAATTCGACTAACATTTGTGCCGCTTTTGGTGTAATTTGATACTTTTTTCCAGCCAACACTCTACGAATCCAATCTGCTACTTGATTTTCGTATAATTTCTTACTTTCATACATCACTCCACTTTTCACAGTGGCTTTATACAATTTTTTATTCTTAGCAATTTTCTTGTACTTATAGCAAATCACCAATACTGTAGAAGGTTGCGGATTTTCAATATAACCAACTAATTTATCAATGGTTCTCGACAAATCTTGTGCTTCTTTCACAATCACCACTTGTCGTTCTGCCATCATCGGATATCGTTTGGCATTGGCAACAATATCATCAATAGTAACATCGCGTCCGTATAACACCATTTGGTTGAAACCTTTTTCTTCTTCAGCCAATACTTTTTCTTCAATATAATCAGCAATTCTGTCAATATAATAGGCTTCTTCACCCATTAAAAAGTAAATAGGTTTTATATTTCCTTGCTGAATATCTTTGACAATCTGTTTTGCTTCTTCCATGAGTATGACAAATGCGGAATTGTATTGGTTTTCGATGCACGAATCGTTAGTTTTGTGCTTATGGAACTCTTAAATTTTCCAAAATATACATTCCGCTTCAAAAATAGGGAAAATAAAATCTATATTTTTGATGCAATTCGGAAAAAGTTTATGGTATTAACTCCTGAAGAATGGGTTAGGCAACATACAGTACAGTTTCTTTTGCAAGAGAAAAAATATCCTTTAAGCTTGATAAATGTTGAAAAAGAACTCATTTTCAATGGTTTAAAAAAACGGTACGACATTGTCATATTCAACTCGGATGGAAGTATTTTTTTAGTAGTTGAATGCAAACGAAGTGCAATTGCTATTAATCAGAAAACTTTTGACCAAATTGCACGTTATAACATGGTGTTGGAAGCAACATATTTAATGGTTACCAATGGTTTAGATCATTATTATTGTACGATGGATTATGAAGCGAAACAATATCATTTTTTACGGGAAATACCTGATTACAAGTTGTGAGTTGTGAGTCAAGGAACCTTCAAATAAACAGATATACAAAATATAAATTTTTAAAACTTTGAGTAGAAACAAAATTGCAGTCGTTATACTAAATTGGAACGGAAAACAGTTGTTAGAACAGTTTTTACCGAGTGTAATTGCGTTTTCAAAAGAAGCGACAATTTATGTAGCTGATAACGCTTCAAGTGATGATTCAGTGGCGTATGTAAAAGCAAATTTTCCCGAAGTTAAGATTATTCAAAATGCTAAAAATGGTGGCTATGCAAAAGGGTATAATGATGCATTACCACACGTTTCGGAAGACATTTTCTGTTTGTTAAATTCAGATATTGAAGTGACAGAAAACTGGCTCACTCCTATTCTATCAGAATTTAATTCGAATCCTGAAACGGCAATTATTCAACCGAAAATTTTAGATTTTAAACAAAAAACACATTTTGAATATGCTGGCGCGGCTGGCGGATTTATTGATAAGTACGGATATTTATATTGTAAAGGGCGAATTTTTCAAACACTTGAAGAAGATGTACAACAATACAATGAAAGTTCGGAAATTTTCTGGGCTTCTGGTGCGTGTTTATTCATCAGAAAAAATGTTTTTACGGAATTGAATGGTTTCGATGAAGATTTTTTTGCACATCAAGAAGAAGTTGATTTGTGTTGGCGTGCGTTTAATGCAGGATACAAAACAAAGTGTATTCCTGAAAGTGTTGTGTTTCATGTTGGTGGCGCAACATTGGATAGTTCTAATCCACGAAAAACATATCTAAATTTTAGAAATTCATTGTGTATGCTTGCGAAAAATCTCCCGAAAGGGAAACTATTTCCAATCATATTTTCACGATTGATATTAGATGGAATTGCCGCATTACAGTTTTTAATCAAACTACAATTCAAGCACTTTTTAGCTGTTATAAAAGCACATTTTCACTTTTATGCACGTTTACCTAAAATGCTTAAGAAACGTGGAGAAACACAGCAAAAACAGTACTTTCAACACAAATTTATTGTGTATTCATATTTTATAAAAGGAAAGAAAACATATTCGAAATTATCTTAATTTATTGTATTTGAAAAAATCATTTTCATAGTAATATTATCTTTTATTACATACAATAGTACTAGCAAAAAAATAGATGAAATTTAAGAAGATAGCGTAATTCGATTTTATGATTTAGAACTCGTTTACTCTTTTTCAATTTTCACTTGTATCTAAAAAGTGTAAACGAGTTTATAGCCAATCAATGTTAAAAAGATTGGCTTTATCATAAAAATTTGAGTTGATTAATTAATTATCAACTTATGTGTTTCCGTAATTGAATTTCCAGTTACATTTAAAAAATAAATACCTCTTGAAATGTTTTGTAATGGTAACGTTACTTTTTCAATATGCTGGAACTTCTTTTTAAACAGTAATTCTCCAGATACCGTAAAAAGTGTAATATCTACTTCTTGAATATTTTTTTGAAAACTTAGATTAATTCTTTCTTTTGCAGGGTTTGGAAATATATAACTTTGTTGATTTTCAAAAGTATTTACAGATAATACTTCTGGATCTTTCCATTTTGAAGTAAAAATATTATAGCCACTACCTCTATTTTGGTTATCAGTATTGGTTGTAAAATCAAAATCTACCGAACCTGTAAAAGTTCCTGCGATGTATATTTGATTTTGTGGTCCAATTTTTATTCCGTACGGAATGTCCCAACTTGAACCTCCGATAGATTTTGCCCAAATAAAATTACTATCGCCATCAATTTTTTGAACAAAAATATCATCATTCCCATTAGAGGTCATTGTGTTTGTTGTATTTGAAAAATCAAAATCAGGCGTAAACTGAAATGAACCTATAAAGTAGACTTTATCATCAACATCTATAGCGATATCGGTTGCATCTGATCGTACATTTACGCCATCTATATTTTTTGCCCATTGAAAGTTTCCGCTAGAATTAAATTTTGCAATAAAAGCATTATACGCGCCAGTTACTGTTACATTATAAGTAGAAGAAGTTGGATCAAAATCACCACTATCAGCCACATATCCAACAAAGTATATATTTTCATTACTATCAAGTGCAATTCCTCTTCCGATTTCATCAGAAGATCCACCAGCTGTTCTCGCCCAAATAAAGTTTCCGTTAGTATCTAATTTATGTATGTAATAGTCTCTTATTCCATTAGATGATCTATTGTAAGTGCCTGAACCTGTATTAAAATCTACTGTTGATAAAAATTCTCCTGTAGAGTATACATATCCAGAATTACTGACTACAAGTGCATGACCAATATCATGACTGTTAGAGCTTCCAAATGTTCGTACCCAAGAAAAGTTTCCATTTACATCTAGTTTGTGTACATAAATATCTGAAAATCCGCTACTTGTAACGTTGAATGTTCCTGAACCTGGATCAAAATCTGCGGTATCTCTAAAGTAACTAGTAGTATACACATTTCCTGTAGCGTCAACATCAACACTTCCATAATCATTTGAAAATGAAGTTCTTCCAAAGGCTTTTGCCCAGACTAAATTTCCGTCAGCATCTAATTTCAATACATAGTTTTGATAGTAATCTCCAGAAACTAATTCACTTACATTTGAACTCGGATCAAAATCAACAGTTCCTCTAAAAAATCCTGTAATAATTACATTGTCATTCGCATCAATTACAATATCACTTGCAACATCAGAAAAACTAGAACCAAATGAAACTGCCCAAACAAAGTTACCATTGGCATCTAATTTTTGTATGAACATATCACTACTTCCATTACTAGATAGTGTAAATGACGAACTGCTGCTCGGATCAAAATCTACGGTATTACTAAAATATCCTGCCGTATATACATTTCCGGTCGAATCATAATCAATACTAAGTGCAAAGTCATAACCGCCACTGCCGCCAACTGTTTTAGCCCAGTTATATGCGGTATCTTGAGCAAATAATATATAGGAGAAAGCAAAAAGTAATAGGGTAATTTTGTGTTTCATTATGTATGTGCTTTTATCTTGCAAAGATAAAAAACATTTTGATGTACTACTAGCATTTAAATTTCAAAAAACAGTGAATAATCTATATATAAATTACACTCATGAAAAATTCAATCTGACTGAAAGTATACTTAATTTATGAGTAATGAAGTGATATATTGAAAATCATACTATTATTTCCTTGCCATTTGTATAATCGTAACCAAATCATCGCTTTTCATTTTGGTTTCTACAAATACATAAAAATCTTCATTTTCCAAATATTTTGATTCTATCACACTTCCTGTACGTTTTGTGCCATCTTCCGTTACTTTATAACCTCTTTTTTCTAATTGTTTTACAAATGTACTTCCAGATATTATATCACAAACATAAGCAATCTCCTGATTATCAATAAATTTAAGCGCGGCACCTTTGTTTTCATTATACCAAGCACCAGAAGAAGCATCTTTTTTCCAGCCTAATGAAATTTTATTCAAGCCTTTTACCGTTGGTATAAATTCTTCCATTAAAATAGCTTCCAAATCTGCTGGCAATAAATCGCGTTCTTCCGTATCTGTAAACTGTCTGATGTTATCTTCTTGCGTCAATAAGCGCATAATTGAAGGATATTTGGACGAATACACAATATTTACACGTTGATCTTGGTAATATCGGTTAAATTCACTGTTGCCAACTTCCGTTTTTATTTCTTTCATTGTACCATTTTTGGTCGTAAAACGCACTACAATTGTTGAGTACGTTCCGGTTCCAGAGCTTGTGGAAATGCCCGAAATAATTATTCCGTCAGTACGAACTTGCGTTTCTGCTAAAATTCGATCTTCAACAGCATTAAATCTGGCTGAGAATATAAAAAATAGTACAATTGCAGGAATGATTGCTATGGCAAAAGCCGCTGTATAATCGGGCTGAAGCGTATCTTCAACTTCTAATTGGACTTTTTCAGGCTTCCATCTATTAAAATAAACAAGGGTAAAAACAGCAAATATGATACATACTATAACGCCAATAACCGCCAAAATAGTTGTAATTCCATAAATATCATATTCTGGCAACACAAACATAAATAGAATAAAAGATACTAGTGTTAATGTAAGAAATGTTCCAAAAATAATTTTATTCCTCATTGGTAGTTTTTGCAACTTTTCTTCTCGTATATTCTTTTTTGCTTCCGCTAGAATTTCGTCTTGTTCTTCTTCTGTACAACCTTTACTTCCTAGATATTTCTTTATTTGGTATGAATATTCATTACGCTGAATTCGTTTGGTAACTTCAATCAATAAGTCTTTTCTCTTCATGCTATTCGGTATTGTTTTATCGTTTTATATCATTGTAATTTTCAAATACATACGGATATCGATACCAAATGAACACAAAAATGAATTCTAATCAAAATAACACTTCCAATAATTCATGAATTTTGACTAATGTTGCCAAACAATAAAGCTACGTTTGGTACGTTATCTCAAATCTATTAAGTTAATTGGTTTAAAAGTTTGTTAATCCTTGTTAATTCAATAGCATTTTTAATATTTTTGAACTTAATTTTCGAAAAAACCGTTTTAATTATAAAAATAAGATTTATGAAGAAGATTCTCTTATTGACAGCAACTGTATCAATTTTGCTATCATCTTGTGTTTCTAAAAAAGAATTTGCCGAATTGGAAGCAAGACACAAAGAAACCAAAGATTTACTAAATTCTGCAACCGTAAAACTAAACTCATGTTTAGAAGAAAAAGCCTCTTCCTCTGCACGCGCAGAAGCGTTAAAAGAGCAAGTTGTAGATTTGAGAAAAGCTAATAGTGATTTGAAGGAAAATAATCAAAGTTTGATTCAAAACACTAGAGATATGACTGTTTTGACGACTAAAGGTGCTGAAAACCTTGAAAAGTCATTAGAAAGCATGAAAGAAAAAGATTTGAAAATTACACGTTTACAAGACGCTTTAAACAAAAAGGATAGTGTAACGTTGGCAATTGTTTCTAGTTTGAAAAAAGCAGTTGGAATTGACGATCCGGATATTGAAATCAACGTTGAAAAAGGTGTTGTTTTTATCTCTATTGCAGACAAATTATTATTTAAAAGTGGTAGCTACAACGTAACAACTAGAGCGCAAGAAGTTTTAGCAAAAGTTGCGAAAGTTGTAAACAGCAAGCCAGATTTTGAATGTATGGTAGAAGGTCACACAGATAACGTACCTTATAGTAAAGGTGTGTTGATTGATAACTGGGATTTGAGTGTAAAAAGATCAACATCAATTATTCGTGTGTTACAAGAATTGGGTGTAAATCCGCAACAGTTAATTGCAGCTGGAAGAAGTTCATATGTTCCTTTAGTTGACAACGATACAGCGGCTAACAGAGCTATAAACAGACGTACACGTATTGTTGTATTACCAAAAATTGATCAGTTTTATGACATGATCGAAAAAGAAATGAAAACACTTTCCGCAGAAGGAAAATAAGATATAAATTTTAGGTATTAATTTAAAAGAGCGCTTCCATTATGGAGCGCTCTTTTTGTTTATAATGTCCGCTCTGAAATAAAATATCAACCGCTACTATAACACATGTTGATGGCAATTGTTTTTAATAGTTAATTTTAAGAAAGTGCAACATCCGCAAATATGATTCGTCTTTACAATATATTTCTAATATTAAATCAATTCAATCATGAACAAAAAAACTACCTCCTTACTGATTTTATTCTTAACTATTTTTTCTACACACTGCTATGCTACTTGGTCAATAATTGCCGTAGATCGTAAAACAGGTGAAATTGGCATTGTTGGTGCATCCTGTACTTTCGATGTATCGGGCATTGCGTCAATCGTACCTGGAAAAGGAGCCATCGTAGTTCAGGCTGGAAGCGATTATTTTGCCCGAATGAAAGGTGTTGAATTAATGAAAAAAGACATTCCATTAAAAGAAATACTTAGTGCAATGAAAAATAAAAAGTTTACTCCAGAAAGACAACAATACGGTTTGATTGTTTTGGATTCAAAGTCTAAACCTCTAGTATATTCTGGTTCTGAGATCAAGGATTGGAATGGAGCACAATTAAGTAATGACTTCGCTGTTATGGGCAATATTCTTACTGATAGTCAAGTAATTTCAAAAGCATACAAAGCATTTGATGAAAATAGAGATAAATCATTGGCAGCGCGCTTAATGTTGGCTTTAAAAGCTGGGGAAAAAGCTGGAGGAGATAAAAGATGTGGAACGCAGTATGCTAGATCTGCTTTTCTAATGGTTTACAAACCTAAAGATGGAGCTATTATAAAACTGGCTGTACAAGGAATAGAAAAAGGTGGCAAACGAGCTGTAACTTTATTAAATGAGAAATTTAAATTTTGGCGAAAAGAAGAAAAACAATAAATTTAAAAACCAAGAAGTCTAGAATTCGCTGTCAAAAAGTCCAATAATCTAATAAGTCTACACTTTTATACTTTGCGGATGTTGAATTCGATTATCAGGATCAAGCTGTTGTTTTATTTTTTGAAGTTCAGGAAGGTATTTTCCATAGTATGACGTTTCAAAATCTTTGAAATTGATATCTGGATAGTTTCTATAATGCGCTCTGATTCCGTGATCGTAGAAACGTTGTTGAATTTCTTGAAACGCAGTCAACAATTGGGCTTCTTGCGTTGGTTTTTCCCAATAGGATTGCAATTCTGACCAAAACGGCAAACTTCTGTGTGGAAATACCGAACGTTTTTCTAACGACTCAGAATTTACATTTCCACCAACCGTATTTACTTGATAAATTAAACCTCTAGTTGTAATTACTTTTTCGATGACAGCATCAATACAACCTTCAATTTCTGAAAAATCTTTGTACAATCCTGCGCAAGCATTTTTAAAATACAACGGATGTTGCACGCCATAAAACGTTTTTAAAGCTTTTGGCAATGCGCGTTTGTTTCCGATAGTTCCTTTGTTAGATATCTTTTTTAGTGCAGTATACACTTTTAAAACATCCGCTACTGCTCTATCGTCGTAGTTTGTGATGAGAATGGTTAAGGTTTTACCATTTAATACAAATGCTGAAAAGCTTGATTTTGGTAGATTTCCTGCCAATTCAAACCATGTTTTTAGTAGTTTTTTAGCACGAACTGTATCTAGTTTATACGATTTACATCGAAATGCTTGAAAGTATTTTGGAGCTTGATAGGTTCTGAATCTCATCTTCGTTATCACACCAAAATTTCCGTTTCCGCCGCCTTTACAAGCTTTTAAAATTGCTGATTTCCCTGTTTCTTCATGAATGTTTCCGTTTCCATCAACCAAAGTAATGGCTTCTAAACTATCGCAGGTTAAACCATATTTACGACTAAAAAAACCATATCCGCCACCTAAGGTTAAACCTCCAATTCCGACAGTTGCACACGAACCTGAAGGTAAAATGCGTTGTTTTGGTAAAAGTTCGTCATACAATTCTTTGAGTATACAACCTGTTCCAATTGTGATGCTATGATCTTCATTCCATTGAATGTTTTTCATTGCAGAAACATCAATCACTAAACCAGTATTTGTACTTGAAAACCCTTCAAAACTGTGGCCACCACTTTTTACTACAACTTTTAGTTGTTTGAAGATCGCAAATTGCATTGCGGCTACAACACCTTCTGTAGTGAAACATTGTGCTATAAATGTTGGTGCTTGCTGAATTCGTTTGTTAAATCGGATGGCTAGTTCTTGATATTCAGCATCTGCTTTTTCGTAGATTTTTATATTTTCGGGAAGTAACTCAGGCATTTTTGGAGTCGTATCTTCTACTGAAGTTTCTCCATTTTGCTGTTTTTTATCATCTGCACATGACCAAATTGTGTATCCAATTCCTCCGAGTACAATTAATTTTGAAAAATCTCTACGATTGTATGTTGACATTAGCGATAAATGTTTCGTTCGTTTAATGCTTTGTGATATTTACGCGCATTGATTTCATGTTGCCTGTTGGTTTTAGCAAAGTTGGAATAACCTGAAAAATCTTCTTTCGCGCAGAAAAATATATATTCATGCTTTTCATAATTCAATACTGCATCAATGTATTGTTCAGATGGAATATAAATTGGCCCTGGCGGTAAACCTCTGTTTTTATAGGTGTTATACGGAGAATCGAGCTCTTTATCTTTGTTTAAAATTCGTTTAATTTCAAAATCACCCAAAACCCACTTTAATGTCGGATCGGCATCTAGTGGAATTCCTCTTCTGAGGCGATTTACATAGACACCTGCAATTTTTGGCGCTTCGTCCATTTTTATGGTTTCACACACTACAATCGAAGCCAATGTAGAAACTTCCGTTTGTGACATGTTTAATGCTTTTGCTTTTGCTTTGCGCTCTGGCGTCCAAAATCGTTTGTATTCTTTGGCAAGTTTCGCAAGTAAATCATCCGCAGAAATATCCCAATACGCATTGTATGTATTCGGAATAAACATCGTATTGATCGTTACTGGTGTAAATCCAAATTTGCTTGTGTATGTAGCATCTGTGATTCTTTTTAAAATTTCATCCGCAGATAATTCAACATTCATAGCTATTTTTTCAGCAACTTCTTTCTTCGTTCGTGCGTTGTTAAACGTGATTTGTATTTCTTTTTCACCATTTCCTTGGCGTAAATCTTCTACTATTTTACTATACGCAACATTTTTCGGAAACGTGTATCTTCCAGCTTCTAATGTACTTTGTTTTAAGTTTCTAAAAGTGGCATATTTGCTAAATTTTTCAGTATCCTCAATAATTCCTTTAGCATTTAAATCTTTGATAACTGCTGAAAATACAGCATCTGTTTTCACATAAAAATCTGTAGTTTTAGTAATTGCAGATGTTTTCTTTCCATAAAAATACATGGACGCTTTTGGATATATAAATACTGAACCTATTCCTATGATCACAGCCAAAATTATAATTATAACTGCTGTTTTACTGCTTTTTTTCTTCACTATTTATTTTGTTTTTTTACAGAATGACATCAATATCACCTTTTCCTTCTCTAATAATTTCAGGCTCATGGCCAGATAAATCAATGATTGTGGATGCAACATTGTCGCCATAACCACCATCAATCACAATATCGACCAAATTATCCCACTTTTCTAAAATCAACTCTGGATCGGTTGTATATTCTACAATATCATCTTCATCATAGATAGACGTTGACACTATCGGATTCCCTAATTCTTGCACAATCGTACGTGCAATGTTGTTATCAGGTACACGAATTCCGACCGTTTTTCGTTTTTTAAATGCTTTTGGAAGATTGTTATTTCCTGGCAAGATAAACGTATACGGACCTGGCAATGCTTTTTTGAGAATCTTATACGTTGCCGTATCAATTTGACGAATATAATCGCTAATATGGCTTAAATCGTTGCAGATAAACGAAAAATTCGCTTTTTCAAGTTTAATTCCTTTTATACGTGCAATTCGCTCTAATGCTTTGGTATTTGTGATATCGCAACCCAATCCATAAACCGTATCGGTAGGATAAATAACCAATCCGCCATTTCGAAGTACATCTAGCACCTTTTTGATTTCCTTCGGATTCGGATTTTCATTATATAGTTTTATAAATTGAGCCATATTATTGTTACAACTTTGTCACACAAAAGTAATTGATTTTTAGTAATTATATACAATCCTTCTTGAAACTGTATGATGTTGCATAAAAGTACAAATTTAAAATATTTTAAAATATTGATTTTAAGTGATTTTCATAAAAAAAGTAGTGTTAAACTTTTAAGTCAAAATTAAGACTTCTGTATACTTTTTTTTAAGATATTGCGTTCACATTAGTATGAAAACCAATCTTATGAGAAAATCATTTTACGTCGGTATTTTAAGTCTTTTTATCTTGCTAACTTATGCCTGCTCGGAAGATAATGACACAATTCTTTCTTCATCACCAACAGATGAAACAACAGTAGAAGCAAAAACGATGCTAAATGTTTCGTATGGTGCCGATAGCAATCAAGTATATGATATTTATTTACCTCAAAATAGGACACTTACCACCAAAGTGATGATTTTTGTGCATGGTGGTGGTTGGACATCGGGTGATAAATCGGATATGTCAACGTTTATAGAATTAATGCAAACTGACTTGCCTGAGTATGCAGTTGTGAATGTAAATTACCGTTTGGCAAATAATACAACTTCTCCTTTTCCAATGCAATTGGAAGATATTACAGCAATTATTAATGATTTAAAAGCACGAAACGAAGAATATATTATTTCGGAAGATTACGGTTTTTTAGGGACGAGTGCTGGCGCGCATTTATCCATGCTTTGGAGTTATGATTACGATACACAAGGTGACGTAAATATGGTGGCAAGTATTGTTGGACCTACCAATTTGGCTGATCAAGCATATTTGGATAATGCCGATCCTACAATTCAAGCGTATATAAATTTATTGGGAATTGATTTGGTAATTCCATTTTTAGAAAGCTTTAGTCCTTTACACAAAGTAACTGCCGACGCGCCGCCAACTATTTTATTTTATGGTGGACAAGATCCGTTGATTCCGAATTCACAAGGAATGGACTTGAGTGATAAATTGTCTGTTTTAGGTGTAACACATAGTTTTACTTTTTATCCAAATGAAGCACATGGCTGGGTTGGACCAAATGCTACTGATACGTGGAATCGATTTAAAACGTTTGTTGCGGAGCATCATTAGGTAAAAAAATCAATGATTTAAAGATTGAATAATTAAAAGAATATTATTCTGTAACTAAAAACATTTCTATTTCGTCATGCTGAACTTGATTCAGCATCTCACAAATTGTTCTTTATTTTGAGAATAAATCTATGGTAAACTGCAACAAATTCTGAAAATGATCGTCTATATAGTATCATCATCAATCAAAAACCATGAAAAAATTAATATTAACCACCATTGTACTCTTTTGGTGCTTTGCAAATTTGCAAGCTACGGAAGACGACACTTCGGTCGAAATTCTGTTTCCAGAAGCAGAGTTTTTAAACCAGTATACAGCGCGAATTCCATTTAAAATTGTAGATCAGCTTATTGTTGTAGAAGCTGAATTTTTGAATCAAAAAGGTGATTTTATCATTGATACAGGTTCAGAAACGTTAATCTTAAACAAAAATCATTTCCCTAAAGGACAACGACTTACGAAGAAAAAAACACAAACGACTGGCATTACACGAATTATTGACCAACCGTATGAACGAAAGTTGAGCGAGTTTATTCTATCTACATTCAGTCTAAAAAATAAAAAGTCGGACGTCATTGATTTGTCACATATCGAAAAAAGTAAAAAAATGCATTTATTAGGTATTATTGGATATAATATTTTGAAAGATTACGAGGTTTTTGTCGATTTATATCTGAATCAAATTACACTTTCCAAAGTTGATAAACACGGAAATAAATACGATGATAAAGTCTACGCAGAAACCATTTCTGATAGTTTAGATTTTGAATTGAAAAAACATACAATTGTCGTTTCGGGAACGATTAATAAACAAAAAGTGCGATTTGCCTTAGATACAGGTGCAGAATTCAATCAGCTCAATAAAAATAGTCACAAAAATATCTTGGAAAAATTTCGTCCGATGCGTACATTGTCGTTAGTTGGAGCTGGAAATAGAAAAATTAAGGTTTTGGCAGGAAAATTGTATAATTTCCGAATGAGCGAAACACAAGGAGTTGGACCAATGTATACAATTGTTACAAATTTACGTAAAATGCGAGAAGCGTATGGAACTTCTGTTGACGGCGTTTTAGGTTACGAATTTTTAAAATACAAGCGTACGATCATCAATTATCAAAAACAAAAACTATATTTCATTAAATCACCTATATTTAGACCTTGAAAAATAGCATACAACATATCATTTTTATCATACTATTTTGCGTGACTGCGACTGTATTTGCACAACATAAAACGACAAAAGGGTATCGCATGGATGGTGATGAAGTGGTTTTTACATTTGATAAACGCGATTATTTTGAAGTCACACATGGCGAAAGTCAAGAACGTACTTCCATTCATAATTCAGATTTAATTATTAAAAATGTGGCGGTTTCTGGTCAATTTAACAATTGGGCAAAAGACAAATGGATAATGACGCAATTGGATGAAAACAGGTATGAATTCCGTAAAAAAGTAGCTGATTTTGGTGATGAATTTTCATGGGAATTTAAATTTGTTATCAATGAGAATTATTGGGCTGAACCAGAAAAAAATATTGCAAATATAGCTTCCGCGAAAGACAAATACGGAAAAGAGTTACATGTATACAATCTGAAAATGTACTCAGCTTTTGTTTCGGAAGATGGAAATACTTCTTTCTACCTAGAAGGTCATGAAAATGCCGAAAAAGTGATTATAGCTGGTACATTTAATAAATGGAATGAAGATTTATTTCAGATGAAAAAAGTAGCTGATGGTTGGTACATTACACTTCAATTACGACCAGGAATCTATGAATATAAATTCATAATTGACGGCATGTGGATGCGTGATGAAGCCAATCCGAACAAGAAACGAAACGAATTTGGCGAATTCAATTCACTCGTTGAAGTCAAAGCGTATTACACCTTCAAACTTCATGGATATAAAAATGCTGAAAAAGTATTACTTTCTGGAACTTTCAACGATTGGTCTGAAGATGGTTTTGAAATGATAAAAACTGATTACGGTTGGAAATTTACCATCTTACTTTCTAGCGGAAAGCATCAATACAAATTTATCGTAGACAACAAATGGATGCTCGATCCTTCAAATCCTGTCAAAGAATACGATTACAAAGGTAATATCAATTCTGTTTGCATGGTTCGGTAAAACATATAACTATCTGATTATATTGTAATTACACATTCGTTAATTTGATTTAGATATGTTTCCAAAATCTTACTACTCAATACTCTTATCTCCATACTTATAGAAAATATTTGCGTAACCGAATAGTTACACTTATATTTGTAACCGATTAGTTACATAAATTATGAGAAGAGATGTTTTTCAGGCTATTGCCGATCCTGTTCGCAGAGATATCATTGAAATGTTAGCAGTTGAGTCGTTAACTATTAATGCTGTCGCAGAAAAATTTGACGTAAGTCGTCCTGCAATTTCAAAGCATTTAAAGATTTTGAAAGAATGTGATATTATCTCCATTGAGAAACAAGGAAGAGAACGATTTTGTACAATTCAGCCCAAAAAATTGATTCCTGCATTTTTGTGGATTGATCAATACAAACAGTTATGGGAAGATAAACTTGATAATTTCGAAAACTATTTACATCAATTACAATCTAAAAACAAAAAACATGAGTAATCTAGAAAATCGTACCATTACTATAGAAAGAACTTTTAATGCTCCACTTTCACTGGTTTGGGAAGCGTGGACACAACCAGAACATATTGCTTCTTGGTGGGCACCAAATGGCGCAAAGCTTGATATTGTTGAACACAATTTTACCGTTGGTGGAAAGTGGAAATTTAGTATGCCTATGCCAAATGGAGGCGAATTTATCTCAGAAGGAACATATATAGAAATCATTCCGCAAGAAAAAATAGTATTTACGGCAGACTTTAAACCGATGACTGAAAATGTTGAAATTCATGTGCTTTTAAAAGCAGATGGCGATAAAACAAACTTTACATTCCATTGTGTCCATGAAACAGAGGAATATTGCCGTCAGCAAGAAAAAATGGGCGTTTATAATGGTTGGGGAAGTGCTTTTGACCGATTGGAAGCTTTTGTAAACTCGTAAATAATATAAAATCAAGGTAATTGAATTAGATTAAACCATTGCTTTTCATTTAACATTTTTTACCTAAAACGCTATTTTTCTATATTTTATTTTCGTTTTCTTTGCTTGCCCAAAAGATACTTAAACAAGTTCAGCATAGGCTTCACAAAAGAAAAGGCACTTTTAGTTCACGCACTTATATCCTTAAATTAAGATATTCATAAATGTAAACATTTCCAGAGGTGTTTTTAGCGGAAAAGGATAATACTGCGTTATTTATTGTACTTAACCGACTTTAAATAAAATCATTTTTGTTTAATTATTTATATCTTGTTAACACATTAAAACAAACTTTATCATGCATTTAAAATTAACACTTACAATCGTTTTTAGTTTCTTTATTTTAATTGGATACAGTCAAGATGGAGATGTTGCAAAAAAAGGGCAAGATGTTTCTAATGTTGTACTTACCATCGAAAACAATAAAAAAGTAACAGTATCCGATTATAAAGGAAAAGTAATTTTTATCAACTTTTTTGCAAATTGGTGTCCACCATGTAAACTAGAAATGCCACATTTAGAAAAAGACGTTTGGCAACACTATAAAGACAATAAAAACTTTGTAATGCTTGCGTTTGGTCGTGGAGACGATTTGGCGAAAGTGCAAAAATTTAAAAAAGATTTTAATGTTACTTTTCCAATGTTTCCAGATGTTTCAAAAGCAATTTACAACAACTTCGCAACAAAATATATTCCAAGAAATTATATTATAAAAGATGGAAAAATAGTCTATGCTTCTACAGGATTTAAAGAAGGTGAATTTAAGGAAATGGTTGAGTTTTTAGGTACACTTTTAAAAGAATAAAGTATATTCGCATTCATGAATTCCTCTCATTTTAATTATTTTATAATCTTACACATAACAATTTTATGGAGAAAAAGTACACCGTAGAAGGAACATATCAAGTTAACAACGGAGAAGAAAAAGAATTTAGTTTCGATTATACAAACTCGGAAGAAAATGTTGAAAATAACAACAAACTTCTGCAAATTTTAGACAAACCTTATAAACTTATTTTACAAGGTGGAAAACATGGTGTAAAAGGTGTTAGACGCTTTTTTTCTATCGTTTTTCTATTCTTAATTGCAAATCTGTGTATGGTTATTTATGCCATAAACAGAATGGTTGTGAGTGGTTTCGGCTTTGGAAAATCGTTTATGCTTGTTGTTATTTTTTTGGCAGGAATTGGATTTACCATTTATGCAGGTTACCGAACATATCAATACGTTGTCATTGACACAATGCGTGTGATTTATGAGAATAGCACTTCCCTATTTCAGAAAATTAGTGACTTAGTCATTGGTAATGTTGAAAAGCTATTTACTGGAAAAAAAGATGTAAAACAATCTGACTTGAAGAAAGCATTAAATTTCAGTAAAATGGTACATCAAAAATATCAAAAAGTGCCACGATTTATTCGCAAAGGAATGATTATGGTATTGAAAAAAGTGCCTTTTGTAGGCATGTTAGTTGATTTGCAAGAAGATATCAACTCTGGAAATAATTCCGTTGCAAGCGCAAAATTATATACCAAAGTAGATAGTTTTATTTCGGGAACTGTTTTTGGAAATAATAATACGAAATGGGTTTTGTGGTTGTTGCCACTAAATATACTTTTAATGTACTTATTTATTCGTTGGAAAATTGGATAAACCTCTTAAAACAAATCAATTATGAATCTAATTTCAATTAAAGAAAAACTACAAACAAAGTCAATTTTACATGACGATTCAGTTATTATAGAAGATATGCCGTCTGTTATTGGATATGACAAACAATTTAGATGGAGTTGGATGGCAACACAATTGAATACCTTTTTTGTTGCTTCTGATTGTGGAAATACGCCAATTACTAAAAAGTTTATTGAAGAGCATTTAAAATCGTCATTTACATATACCAAATATGCGTATAATGGTTGGCCAAGAGGTTTACAATCTGGTGTAGGTGTGATTAGTATTTTGATTTCGGATACCATTACGGAAGAAGCCAAAACCTATTGTAAAAAGCTACAATCTGGTAAAAAATGGGCCGCTTTTACCATTCCTGTTGTGATTGATAGCAACACAAAAGAAGTTTTCTTTTTTGATAAAAAACCAATGTGGGGACGAATTTACTTTCCGTATTTTGAAAAGATAATTAAAGAGTTGACTTCAAAATGATAAATTGTTGAATGTTTAATCCTCATAAATTCAATTTACACTAACACTTTCAACTTCTTATAATTCCTGCCACTCCTAAGTTTCAAATAATTCACGGAATCATGGGTTGGTTCATTATTTTTTCCTTTCTGATTATACTACCTTGGTTTTATTATTAACTTTAAAATCATGTATCATGTTAGAAAAATTAAAGAAATTTGAAATCAAGAACTCAAGTACAATTCTAGGCGGACTTTATCCTAAAAAGAAAGTTATAGAATAAAATTAAAAAAGCCGTTTCAATACATTTTGAAACGGCTATTTGAGTCTTATTTTAAAATTTTCAGTTTTGCAAAACGCAATAATAGCTTTTTGATTCCGCCAACTTGAAATTTAATTTCTGCTTTTTTATCGCCACCAACACCTTCTATTCGTAAAATTTCTCCACGACCAAATCGTGTGTGTTCTACTTTAGTACCTGACGCTAAATCACCGTCAAATAAACCTGGACTTGGTGAATCACTTTCTGAAGTTTGTGGTTTTAGCTTACGCAACTTTCTAATTTGCTCAGGTGAAGGACTTCCAACAACTGGCGGTCGACCCGATTTTGGTTTCTGTAAACGCAACTTACTTTTATCTACTTCGCCAAAAATATCATTATCAATCAATGGTTTAAATCTGTAACTATCAATTGGCGTAATGTAGTCTAAATATTTTTCGTCAATTTCTTCAATAAATCTGCTTGGTTCTGCATCCGTTAATTTTCCCCAACGATACCTACTTTGCGCATATGTTAAGTATGCTTGTTTTTCGGCTCGCGTCAAGGCTACGTAAAACAAACGGCGTTCTTCTTCCAATTCACTACGCGAACTCATACTCATTCCAGAAGGAAACAAATCTTCTTCCATTCCCACAATGTACACGTATGGAAATTCCAATCCTTTTGCCAAGTGAATTGTCATTAACGCAACTCTATCATCATCACCTTTATCATTGTCCAAATCGGTTGCCAGTGCAACATCTTCTAAAAATTCTGCCAACGCACCACGCGCATCTGCGACTTCAATTTGTCCTTCCACAAAATCTTTGATACCATTGAGTAATTCCTCAATATTTTCAATTCGTGCAATTCCTTCAGGCGTTCCATCTTTCTTGAGTTCTTGAACTAATCCCGTTTTTTTAGTAATATGTGCAGTTAATTCGAAAGCATTCGAACCTTCATTCATAATTTGAAAACTTCGAATCATCATCACAAAGTTTTCTAATTTTGTTTTTGTTCCAGAATTTATTTTCAGATCGATTTTAGAAATATTTTCCATCACTTCAAACATAGATCGTCCGTAATGCTTGGCGGCAACAACGAGTTTGTCAATTGTAGTTTGACCAATTCCACGTGCAGGATAATTAATAACACGCTTTAAACTTTCTTCATCTTTCGGATTCACAATAAGTCGTAAATACGCCAAAACATCTTTTACTTCTTTACGTTGATAGAATGACAAACCTCCGTAAATACGATACGGAATGTCACGCTTTCGCAACGCGTCTTCCATGGCTCTCGATTGTGCGTTGGTACGATATAATATGGCAAATTCACCGTTGTGCAATTGTTCGCGCATTTTGGTTTCAAAAATTGAACCTGCTACAAATCGTCCTTCTTCACTATCTGTTACACTTCTGTTTACCTTTATTTTTCCTCCTTCATCATTTGCTGTCCAAACAACTTTATCCAATCGTGTTTTGTTATGTTCGATGACAGAATTTGCCGCTTCAACGATATTTTTTGTTGAACGATAATTTTGTTCCAATCGATACATTTCAACATTTTCATAATCTTTTTGGAAATTTAAGATATTGTTGATGTTTGCACCACGAAACGCATAAATACTTTGTGAATCGTCTCCAACTACACAAATGTTCTGAAAACGATCGGCTAATGCTTTTACAATCAGGTATTGTGAATGGTTTGTATCTTGGTACTCATCTACCAATATATAACGGAAACGATCTTGATATTTTGCCAATACATCTGGAAAACGATTTAACAACTCATTGGTTCTCAACAACAAATCATCAAAATCCATTGCACCAGCTTTAAAACAACGATCTACATATTCTTTGTAAATTTCGCCCATTCTTGGACGTTTCGCCATAGCATCCGCTTCCACTAATTCAGCATCGTTATAATACGCTCTCACAGTAATTAAACTGTTTTTAAACGAAGAAATACGCGATCTAACTTGCTTGTATTTATAAATGTCTTTATCAAGTTGCATTTCCTTGATTATGGAACGAATTAGACGTTCAGAATCTTGCGTATCATAAATTGTAAAATTGCTTGGATATCCGAGTTTATCCGCTTCAAAACGAAGAATTTTTGCAAAAATGGAATGAAAAGTTCCCATCCATAAATTTTTTGCTTCGCTTCCACCCACAATATCTGCAATACGCTTTTTCATTTCACGTGCTGCTTTGTTGGTAAATGTTAGCGATAGTATATTAAACGCGTCTATTCCTTGACTCATTAAATACGCAATTCGATACGTAAGTACTCTTGTTTTTCCTGAACCTGCACCAGCTATGACCATTAACGCTCCATCTTTGTGAAGTGTTGGCGCTCGTTGCGCGTCATTTAGCTGATTTATATAGTGATGAATGTCTTGCTGCATAATTGTTCCAAAAATAAAACACTCAACTCGCTATTACAACTGTTCTTTTTGAAAGTTATACACTTTTTTGGTGGCTTCTGATAAGAAACCTTTTTTGGATGCCATTTTTTATGAATTTATTTGCGAGAAAACATAATGCATTTCAGTTGCAATTTGTAAACTTCGTTCGTTATATTTTGCTGCTTGTAATGCTGTGTCATCAAAAACTTTTGGATCTTCATAAGTTATTGGAATACGTTTTTCTGCACCTTTAATGAAAGGACAGCCACCATCAGCTTGTGAACAAGTCATCACAGCAGCGAATTCTGATTTTGGATTAAATTCATCATCTATTTTTTTTGAAAAAACTATAATTGGGTGCTCATTCGCTGTATATTTAATAGCATAAATTGAGTTTGTGCTTTTTGAAATTGTTTCAATTTGAAAACCTGTATTTTTCAATACTTCTGCAACCATTGGAAAGAGTGCTGTTGCTTCGTTCCACCCGAATAACAAAATACCATTGGAATAGTAAAATAAGATGCCATTGTCTGTGCCCATACTTGAGATAAATGACTTCTTCGTGAATTGTGAGTACAAATAAAATTTATTCGAGTTTTCTCGCCTATTGAAACCTTTGATTGTATAAATTCGATTAGTGATTGTAAAACCTTTTTACGTTCTTCTACAATACTTGAAGGGTTTAGTTCATTGATTGTTTGCTCAATTTCAGGAAATACCGTGTGGATTGTTGTCATTGTATTTTTTTTGAGTATTGAAAAGTTATTTTTTTTGTAATAAGTTGTTTATTCGAGTCGATACATATAACATTTCTCTTGCTATAGTGCTTGTATCCAAGAAAACCAATTCAATTCTTTTATCTGTAGATGTTGCAGGTTTTACTTTTTCAAGATATATCAATACATGGTGATTCCTGCCAGAGTTTAAAGATTCTAAAGATTTTGAATTTACAGTCCAATTTCCTGAACCATAATCAATTTTACATGCCTTTGTGTTACTTCTACGTATATTTTTTAAGCTAAAACCAAAATCTTCCAATATGGAAAGTTTTGGAAAAGAATCATATGTTGGAGCAATACCCGCAGATTCAATATGTAAAAGATCACTATGACCATAAAATAACGAACCCGTTTGCAACCAAACCATAGCTAGTTGACTAATTTTTTCATTCTTCCCGTCAATGAAAAGCACAGCTACTTTAGCATTTTTTTTCGTGTTTTTAAATATGATAAAAGCAATTTGATCTAACTGCTTTAAACGTTCCGTAGGAATATCAACGAAAGTGTCGCCAATTTCTACGATAGACTTTTTAATGTTACTTTTTAGTGTTTGTGATTGAACTACTTGTAAAAAGCATAAAAAAAGTAAGATGATTGGAATTGTTGTTTTTGTTTTCATGAGTATATATATTAAAGTTACTTCATTCGTTAATCGCAATAAAACAATTAATATTTGCAAATTTTTTTAACAACAGTCTTCATTTATCTGTAAATCTTGACCTATAAATTGTTGCATAATTTCTCTCATTTCTTTCCATTTTTCAATATGTATACAATAACAAACACTTGTACCTTCAACTGTTCCCTTGATGAGTCCTAAGTATTTCAGTTCCTTTAAATGCTGAGAAATTGTGGGTTGTGCTAAACCAATTTCTTTTACCAACTCTCCACAGACACAAGTATTTATTTTGAATAGATGCTGTAGTATTGCAACTCTTGCTGGATGTCCAAATACTTTAGCAAAAAGAGCTATTTGATTTTGTTTATCTGTAAACATTTCTGTTTTAGCTAATCCCATATGGTATCTTTTATTAGTCTATTGCAATAATACGATTAATTGTAAAATTAGAAGAATAAAATCTAATTTTTTAATAATAAGCCAATCACCTCAAATCTTATGTGACTGTTCCATTTTATAATTTTTAGTGATATTTCAGAGTTGCTAAATATATAGAAATGAACCTTTTTCTGGACTTCTTATTTTATAAGTAATTGAAAATCAGATATAAAAAAACTACTCAATAGTTTGTTGTTTAAAAAAAAATGATTGCATTTTATACTATCAACTGAAAACTGAACTGCTACTAATTAGAATTTTCTCTAATTTTTTCTGCTCTTTTGATTTGAAAAGGTGTAAACCAATCCCAACTTACACCAATAGAAATTTGATTGCCCGAATCGACAAAGCGATAGTTGTAATTATCATGTCCATAGATGTAACTTGCAAAAATTCCAATATCACGATCAAAAGGATATAGTGTAAATGTGGTTTCGCTTCGCAACGGTTCTACAAACGGATGTGCACCTTGTATCACTTCAAATTTTTGCTCAAAAGCATACCGTAATTTAGGCTTCCAAACATGAATGAATTCATATCCTAACCCAAAACGATTTCGACCATAAATATTGATATCAAAGTCTGTATAACCGCCAAAATTAAACAACCCAACAAATTTATTATGATACAATTCCCAAGAAGCGGTAAACGAATGTACTTTGTAAGGTTTATCAAATTGATTTAAATTATTGAATCTAAAATTGAACGATAATCTTGTCGTATTGGTTGAAAAGTTTCCGTTTTGTCTATTTAATAATTCTGATAAATTACTATCATCTGTTATAGTTGTATGAAGCGCTGTACACGGCATGGTTTCATCATCTTCTCCAGTTAAAAACGAACAACCTGATTGTCCGTTTGAGTAATGTCCGGATTCAATTGCCCAAGCAAAAAAATTATTAGTATCTGTTTTGTATAATTGTTGCCAACCAAATAAAATGCGGTACGAAGGTGTTTTTATAGGTTTTGAATTTTCTGCATACATCCGAATATGTGGTTGAAACGTAAGATACACAGCATCACTTCGCCGTTTTGTTCCTTCTTGCATAATTCGGCGCATATTATTATAAATACTATAATACACAACGGGTTTTGCATCAAACAAAATAGTTTCTCTCGAATTCATGTTCGATAGATAACTAAAAGTAGTTTTTACCGCAATTGGATAATAATCTGTAAATCCGTTGTCATTGCTCGCATTTTGTGCATTTACATAAGTTAATAATAAGGTTACAACTATAACTGACACATATTTCTTCATGATTCCTTATTTAGCAACAAAAATAATTCATTTTTTCACGTAATGTTGCAGTGTTTCCCTTAATATTGAAACAAAAAATTACGTGAAACTACGTTGATGCAATTTTAGAATATTTTGCTAATTTTAGAAAAAAATAATTACATGGGACATCCAAAAGAAATCTTACTACTTAGACATGCAGAAAAACCTGCTGATATTACCAATGAAAACTTATCTACTAAAGGATATGAACGTGCGGCGGCACTCGCCTACTATATGCCTGATACTTTTGGTACAATTGATCATATCTTTGCGGCTGGTGTTGGACATAAAAGTCATAGTGAGCGCCCAAGAGAAACCATTACTCCTTTAGCGGACCGTTTGGGTAAAAAAGTACATGATTCTTATTTAAAATATCAATATCCAGAAATGATTACACATATTTTTGGAGACGACAAATATACAGATACAACCATTGCTATTGCTTGGCAACATACCGATATTGAGGCTATTGCTAATAAATTTGGAGCGTTAAAAGTTCCCACAACAAAATGGCCTGGCGATTGTTTTGATTTGGTTTGGAAACTAACACTCAATGCAGATAAAAGCTATACATTAGATCAAATTCCGCAATTATTATTATACGGAGATACGGACAATACTATTGTTGATCCGTTAACAAAAACATTTTGTCAAGAATTACAAACTATCGATCCGCGAGATCTTTTTGGCTCACAACCTATAAGTCCAGCTGGAAACTTTCCTAACCAAGCTATGACCTGTATTTTTCAAGTTCCGAAAGCGAATATTCCTGCCGGATTAACGGAACAATTTATATTTGTTGGTGCTGGCTATTTGTTAAATGAACAAGCAATTATTGACAATCAAATTGCGGCAGTTTTAAATGTTGCGTATGATGAAAATGATGTCAAAGATTTGCAAATTCCATTTTCTGATCCAACTATAGACAAAAGAACGGCATTACCTTTTGAGCTGGCTTCCAATGAAAATTATTACCTAAATCAATTAGATAAAGTTGGTTTGGTTGATGGAAACGAAAATGATGTTACAACCTTAGTTGCCGCAGTTTTAGAAGCTGAACAACTCCTAAATTTCCCAACACCAACACAACAAAAAGAAGCTGGAATGACTAATTTCTATGCGCAAGGTAACTTAGTTATTCATTGCCATGATGGTGGAAGTCGATCTGTAACTATAACTGCTTTGTACTTGTACTATAAATACTATGCAACTACAGATATTCCTTTTCAAGATGTGTATAAAGATATTATTTGTTTGCGTTGGAATAAATCTGTAAACCATCATCCAACACAAGGAATTTGCGAAAATGCTTATAAGGTTTTAAATACTTATGAAGCGTTATTTCCAAAACCTATACTCAAAGGTTAATATATACGGCTTTACCGTACCATGAATAACATGATATTTTATAATTTTAAAAATTAACTTAAAATTCAAAATCATGAAAAAACAAACTTTAAAAAGTTTAACTTTAAACAAAATTGCTATTTCTAACATTCAAATTATGGGAGGACGCGCACAAAGAGGAGAATCTTTATTCAATACAGTATGTGATGCATGTTATACAGATGATTGCCCAAGAAATCAAGATATGTAAATCTTTATATCTATTCATAGTAAAAGCTTTCAGGAAACTGGAAGCTTTTTTTAATTTGATTGACTATATTTTTAAATGATTCAATACATTTAATTCCAACAATCATAGATGATACTTAAAATTACTACTTCACAAACAAAAAAATTGAATATCTTTGAAATTGAGTAAATATTACAATGTTTACAACAATCCAATCCACACTATTATGAAAAAATTGTTACTTGTTATCTTTTTACTTTCTTTCTGTTTTGCAAATGCACAAGAAGGATTTGAAAAAGATATTGACGCTATTGAAGCAAAGTTGATTGAATGGAGGCGTGATTTTCATGAAAATCCAGAATTGTCTAACAGAGAATTTAAAACTGCTGAAAAAATAGCCAAACATCTAAAATCGTTAGGTTTAGAAGTACAAACGGGTGTTGCTCATACTGGCGTTGTTGGAATTTTAAAAGGCGATCTTCCTGGAAAAGTAATTGCGTTACGTGCAGATATTGATGCACTTCCAGTTACAGAACGTACCGATATTCCTTTTAAATCTAAAGTAAGAACCACTTTTAATGATGTAGAAACTGGTGTCATGCACGCTTGCGGACACGATACACACATTTCCATATTACTAGGCGTTGCAACTATTTTTTCAAAACATAAAGACAAAATTAGAGGAACTATAAAGTTTATCTTTCAACCTGCAGAAGAAGGCGCACCAAAAGGTGAAGAAGGCGGTGCAGAAATGATGGTAAAAGAAGGTGTTTTAAAAAATCCGGATGTAGATGCAATTTTTGGTTTACATATAAGTGCCGGACAAGATGTAGGAACAATAAACTATAAGCCTGGCGGAATTATGGCAGCTTCACAAAGCTTTGAAATTACCGTTAATGGTAAGCAAAGTCATGGTTCACGACCTTGGACAAGTATTGATCCTATTATGGCAAGTGTGAAAATTATTGATGGTTTACAAACCATTATTAGTAGAGAATCAGAATTAACCAAAGAAGGCGCAGTCATTACAATTGGAAAATTTACAAGCGGTGTTCGAAGCAATATTATTCCTGAAAAAGCAACACTCGTTGGAACAATTCGTACATTAGATTATGACATGCAAGCGTTTATCAACAAACGAATGAAAGAAATGGTTCCTGCTATTGCAAAAGCATACAGAGCCGAAGCAACTATTAAAATTGAAAAAGGATATCCAATTACATATAACGATCCTACATTAACAGCACAAATGCTACCTTCATTACAAAAAGCCGCTGGAAATTCTAATGTAAATGAAATTAGAGCAATTACTGGCGCAGAAGATTTTTCATTCTTTCAAAAAGAAATCCCTGGATTGTATTTCTTTTTAGGTGGAAAACCTGTCGGAAAGGAAGCAACCTCACATCATACACCCGATTTTTATATTGATGAAAGCGGAATGAAACTCGGTGTAAAAGCATTTATTCAATTGAGTCTAGATTACTTGAACAACTAATATTTTTATGGATACAATTTTAAACTTTTTAGGGAATATCACATGGTGGATGTGGATTCTTATCGTACTTGTCGTGATTGCTATCAGAGACATTATACAGAAAAAACACATCATTATTCACAATTATCCTGTTATTGGACATATTCGATATATGTTTGAAAGTATCGGACCCGAAATTCGCCAATATTTTGTAGCAAATAATCGTGAAGAATTGCCTTTTAATCGTATTGAACGTGGCTGGATTTATGCTTCCGCGAAAAAACAAAACAATTACGAAGGTTTTGGAACCGATAGGGATATTTATGCGCATCAACATATATTCATTAACAATGCCATGATGCCGTATCAAGTTGGAGAAAATCATCCAAATTCGATTGACAAAACGTTTTTACCATGTGCAAAAATCATGGGAGAATTTAACAAAAGAAAGCGTCCTTATCGTCCTGCATCTGTTATAAATATTTCTGCTATGAGTTTTGGTTCATTATCTGCGAAAGCAGTAGAATCAATGAATAAAGGTGTAAAAATGGCAGACGCATATCACAACACTGGTGAAGGCGGATTGTCTCCGTATCACCGTAATGGTGGTGATGTCGTATTTCACTTTGGAACAGGATATTTTGGTGTTCGTGCAGAAGATGGTGGCTTTTCTATGGAAAAAATGATCAAATTGGTGGAAGATAATCCGTTTATACGTGCCATTGAAGTAAAATTATCGCAAGGTGCAAAACCTGGAAAAGGTGGAGTATTGCCTGGCGAAAAAATTTCAAAAGAAATTGCAGAAATTCGTGGTGTGGAAGTTGGAAAAGATGTATTATCGCCACCAAATCACAAAGCATTTTCGAACGTTCCTGAGTTGATCGAGTTCATTGAAAAAATTGCAGAAGCCACAGGATTACCTGTTGGAATTAAAGCCGCTATTGGTAAATTGGATCAATGGGAAGAATTAGCAGACATCATGAAAACTACAGGAAAAGGTCCTGATTTTATTACAGTTGACGGTGGTGAAGGTGGAACTGGAGCCGCGCCGCCAAGTTTTGCAGATCATGTTTCATTGCCTTGGGTTTACGGATTTGCAGATTTGTACCGATTGTTTCAAGATAAAGGACTTTCAGAACGCATCGTATTTATCGGAAGTGGAAAATTAGGATTTCCTGCCAAAGCTGCAATGGCGTTTGCTATGGGCGTTGATTGTATCAATGTAGCACGTGAAGCCATGATGAGTATTGGATGTATTCAGGCAAAAGTGTGTCATACAAATAGATGTCCTACAGGAATTGCTACACAGAGTAAATGGTTGCAAAACGGGATTGATCCTACGCTGAAATCTGCTCGATTGGCACAATATTTTAAAACGTTTAGAAAAGAATTTATCGAAGTTACACATGCGGCTGGTCACGAACATCCGTGTCAGTTTACTATGGAAGATATAGAGGTTAATGTTGATGACCACAATTTGTCGAAGGAATTGAAATCGACATATATGTATGAAAAGACAATTGTTCCTTTTAAAGATATGCAAACCTTGAAAGATTGTATGTATTTAGGAGGAAAAGCTACAAGTCAAAGCTAGATTGTTGGATTGTTGGATTGTTGGATTGTTGGATTGTTGAGAAGATTCAATTTTCTCCCAATTCTTCTAACTCTAAGTTGAAATCGTATTGCAAGTCTTCATGAAGCGTACTAATGGCTTTTTTAGCCATTGCTAATTGTCGATCATAAATGTTCATCATTTGTAGACTTCTTTTGTGTGATGGCTTTAATTCTTTTAATTTGCCACAAAAATACAATAGAATTTCTGCTTCGGTTTCTTTCTTTTTAGAGTAACGAATGTACTTTTTGAGTAATCGTAAAATTTTACGCGTACTTTTTTTGACATAATACAAACTATCATGATTTAACTTTGAAAATTCAACATCGATTTCAGCTTTTATTTCACGAATGTATTCGTCTTCATCTCTCGAATCAAAAAGTACATAGGTAAGTAATTCTTTGTTTTCTTTTTTGAACTTTGCCAGTTTCAAACAGATGTCAATGAGTTCTTGATGCGTGTGTTCTTTTAATTCTTTTTTTAATATTGATACGGTAACTGGCTTCATGTATGTGTATTGCTTTCTGTGTGATTTAAAAAGTAAAGAACGGGAATTTTAAATTGATGAATTTTGTTTTGTGGAACTTCTTATTGAGAATGGCGTTTATTTTTTGAATCTAGAAAGTCTATTAATGCTGTATTATAACAATGATTCTCTCCGCTTCCGAAACAACCTTTTCCAATAGCGACGACATCAACATTATATTCTTTCTTAAAATCTTTTTTAATTCCTTCAGAGTTTACAGCTAGTCCATAAGCAAAGTAAGCGAATTTATTTTGTGTCTTATCAAACTCTAATCGCTCCAATAATTCATCACAATCTTTATCATTATAGCTTTTTATAAAATTTTTTCTGTCAATTTCTTGAAATGATTTATAGGACATAATTAACTCTGATGCTATTAGTAAAGCCATAAAAATGAATAAGTATTTAAAAAACTTGGGAGTTCGTAGCTTAGGGAGAAAAGTCAATATTAATAAAATCAATGAAATCATTAATCCTATTAATTGAAAATCCATTAACTCAGAATAAAGATTATAAGAATCTATATTGATTCTGTTGAAAACTAGCAATGCAAACCCAATGAATACTAGAGCAATGATAATTATATATTTCTTCATTGTGTTGATAGATGTTAACGTGGACATGTATGGTTCAGTTGCGTTGGCAAAAACTAAGTTAGCTAAATTGGACGAACCAGAGGAAATTCCTCCGGAATTTCCAAGTAGGCGATAATCAAGCAATTAATTATACACGGTATTGTACCACGTTATTTCAT
Organism: Kordia sp.; assembly: GCF_965283645.1. Taxonomy (GTDB): domain Bacteria; phylum Bacteroidota; class Bacteroidia; order Flavobacteriales; family Flavobacteriaceae; genus Kordia. The sequence goes on from NZ_CBDIPG010000002.1 coordinate 36,730, forward strand.
TTCAATCCCAATTCTTTTATTCATTTCATCTGGAATGAAATGGTTTAGAATGTTTGTCTTTGAAACAATTACTTTATTTAATAACAAATCAACTAGATATTGAAGGAAACCGAGCATAGTTCTTGAAGGGTCAATGATAAAATAATCCTTTCCAATTAACATTTTCGGATAATTATATCCTCCAGATTGATAATATAAATCACTAGATTTTGTAGTCATTTCGCCAGTATTTCCACTTTCATCTTGTCCAATAAGCCCAAATACTTCTATCATAGGTTTATTGTTTTTAGAAATTCCGATTATTCCTCTATTAATGACACATAATAAATTTGGTCTATGTTCTGGCGCTACATCTGCTATTGCATCATTATAGTGTTTTAATAATGTTTTACTGCTCTTAAACGTTGTGTCAAAAGCGAAAATTATACCAATAGGTGAGCTAGTATTACTGGATACAATAGAATTACTTTTATGATACGAAACACTATCTTCTATAAACTTTAATTTTTTTAGTGATTCAATATTTTTTACCGCTGTTTTTAATTCTTTTTCATCTATTGAAGTTTTTACTTCAATCCCACAATAAATTACATCAACTGGATAAATTGAAGGTTCTTCATCAATGAAAAGTTTTGGATTAAACAGCTTATCAATAATTAAGATGTCTTCTTGTTTACTTCTGTCACATTCACTGCCAGAATTATCTATTACTATACCTGAACTATATTGATACATTTCAGGAAGAAATTCAATTAGAAGCTGTCTTATTTCTTTCTCTACTCTAGTTCCTTTAGATGCTTGATGTTCAATTAATTCTCTAATATCATCAAAGCGCGATAGAATTTGTTCCACTCGCTTTTTGTAATGTTTAGAAACTCTGTCAGTAGCTTTAAATATAATTGGTTCCATAGGTTATGAATTCTAAAATTCAGCAGTTTTTTAAATGTTGCACAACGCACATATAACAAGAATTCCTGTTATTTCTCCTATAACCAAACCCGATTATAAGGCATACGATGTATATATCCTTAAAACTATAAGAATCCCACCAAAAATCAAAGTCATTCAACCAATTTATTGAAAAAGTTCCAAGAAGGCTTTTTTGTTAGCTTTGGAAATCGGAACGCGTTCTTCTGTTTCCAATACTAAATAACCTTCGTTTTCAAAATGGCGTACTTTTTCAAGATTTACAATGTGCGATTTGTGACATTTGAAGAATTTTGGATTTAATAATTTTTCAAATTTCCCCAAATTGTACGAACTCGTCATCACAGTCTTATCAATGAGATGAATTTTGGTGTATCCGCTAAATCCTTCTAAATGCATCACTTCTTCCTCTGGAATAAACGACAAGCCTTTTGCCGTTGGCACTATTATTTTATTATTATTGGAAATGGTATTCGTGAGTAAATTAACGAGTTTTGAGTTATTTTCTAAATCGTTTTTCGTCTGAATTACCGTAATTGCTTTGTTTACGGCGATAATTAAATCTTCATCATCAATTGGTTTTAGAACATAATCAATAGCGTTTTGCTTGAATGCTTCAATCGCATATTCGCTATACGCCGTGACAAATATGACCTGAAATTGTATTTCTTTTAACTTCGCTAACAATTCAAAACCGTTGATTCTAGGCATTTCAATGTCTAAGAAAACCAAATCGGGTTGCTTATTTTTCAATGCTTTTACAGCATCTTCTGGTTTTTGAAATGTAGCGGTGATTTCAATACCTGAGAAAAGTTTTCCAAGTTTTTGCGCTAATCCTTTTAAATTGGATATTTCGTCATCAATAAGTATGGCAGTAAGTGTTTTCATGGCTTATAATTGCGTAATTATAAAAGTTGATTTGTTTCCTTTATCTGTTAATTCTGGAGATACTTCTTCCGTTTTGTATGTAATTTTCCAGTTTTCAGATTGGTTTAAATATTTCAGGCGATCATCCAACACATTGGAAGATTTCACTTTTTTGTTTGCTTTGTTTTGTGTGTTTACAACGCCTACTCCATCGTCAATGATTTCAATTCGATAGTTTTTTTCATCAATAAATTTAAAATTAATGGTAATTTTTCCAGTATCCATTTTATTAAAAATTCCGTGATTTACAGCATTTTCAACAATTGGTTGCAACAACATTGTTGGTATTTTGTGTTTCTTTATATCCAACAATTCATCAATATGAAGTTGATATTCAAATTTTTCCTTGAAACGCAGTTTTTCAATATCCAAATAGTTTTTGATGAGCTGAATTTCTTGTGCTAAATTTATTTCGGTTTCTTTTGAAAGTTCAAAAAACTGCCTGATAAGCTTTGAAAATTTCACCAAATACGTTTCTGAAGCCTTTATTTCATTGTTATTAATGTAATATTGAATCGCCGCCAACGAGTTGAATACAAAATGCGGATTCATCTGTGAACGCAATGCTTTGAGTTGAATTTCAGAAAGTAATTTTTCTTGTACTAACTTTTCATTTTTCTTTTCTTGTGTTTTTTTACTAACGCGCCAAACCGCAAATATAATTGTAATTAATAGTAAACATATTCCACCAATTTTTGCCCACAATGTTTGCCACCACAAAGGTATAATGGTAAAACTAATTTGCTTTTCAATGTTGTTTGAAATTATTTTTAAAGTATATGTATTTGGCTGTAAGTCGTTAAAATTAAGCACATTCGTAGCGGAAGTACTCCATGTTTTTTGTATCGGTTCTAATTGATATGTGTAACTTGTGTGTTGATCTTCAGAGAAATCAATGCGTGAAACCTCAACACTTAATGTATTGTTATTTACATATTCAAAATTATTAGTTTCGGTTGTAATTGTTGCTGAATTGTACGTCGCTTTTTTTATAAAAACATCTAATAAAAGACTTTGTTTTTTCTGCTGTTTTGGCAGCATCGCCAATCCGTTATTGGTAGCAACAATTAGATCAGTTTCATTTACATATACCGAATTGATATTGTTATTTGGCAAACCATCATTCTGATTGTAAGTTCTGTGTAAGTTATAGGTTTCATCTTCTTTCAAAAAATGTAAAACACCTGTATTTGTTGCCAACCATAACGATGTATTTTTTATAAAAGCATCTTGTACAATTAAAAATTCCGAGCCTTTTAGTGGTTTAATAATTTCTAAATCAGTAATATAAGAACCAAATCCGTCTGTATTTATTAAAAGTGATGTATTCGATAGTTTTTTTAAGCTTAGTATTGATCTGTTCAGTGTGTCATTTTTGAAATATACGGAACGAATGGAATCATTTTTCAGTTCTTTCAAACCGTTTGTAGTGGCGATTAATAAACGATTTTTAAAAGCTAGCAAATCCGTAGTCCCTTTTTGAAGGTATTCTTTTTCAATAGATAAATCATTGGTATTCATTTTGTTTATTCCGAAAGAAAAATTGCCATATAAATAATCTTCAAAGAATATAAATCTTCGCGCCAAACTGTTAAGTAAGCTTGATTGTTTTTGCCCTTCATTAAAATCTATCGTTGTGAGTTGATTGTGAGCTGCAATGAAAATTTTTGTTTTTGTTGAAAAATAATTTTTGTCAAGCTCTTTTACTTCACTCGCACTAAAAATATATTCTTCGACAGCAATAAAAGCATTAAATTCTTTTGTTTGCGGATCGTATTTATAAATTCCTTTGTTGAAAATATTTGCGTATAAATCGCCATTTAAAACATTAAAACTTTGAATTTTATCTTCATTGAATAGATATTTTATATGCTGTTGCAGATAGGGTAATTTATAAACTCCTTTGTTAAAGGTTGAAAGCCAAACCGTATTGAGATTGTCTATAAAACCAAAATGAGCGTTTAAATTTGGTGGAAAATAGAACGGATTTTTGATGTGAAGATCAGCATCTAAAAAACCTACAAAACCAGCACCCGTAATTTGCAATTGATCACCGACTAGATTGATTCTTGAATGGTTAACTACTTCAATTCCAATCTCATCCTTAAAATTGTACTTGCTAAATTTTAGCGTATTCAAATTTAATATCGAATACATTTTATTCGAAACCCAAAAATATAAACTATCCGAAATTTGACCTCTCATAGTATGATTATGTAAAATTTCTTTTGCATAATTTTCTCCTATTTTTTTATGATTTTGATCGTGAATACTAAATTTTCCACTCTTGTTGTGAACCCTTAAATAATTTACATTTTCATGAAGAATTTTAGTATAATCAAATTTGTTGGCATCTTTAGCATCTTTAAAATCATCCACGGAATAAATTATGTTCCATGTATCATTTTTCAGTTGATACAATTTATTAGTTCCCATAGGATAAATTTCGTTTCCTAACTGAAATGAAAATGTAGGATTTATGATTTCTCCTTTTGTTGCATTCGGAAAAGAAACGACGCTATCATTTTTTATATATCCAAGTGAAGAAGCTTTGGATAAATACCATATTTTTCCGTCTGGCGTTGTAAAAGCTTCCCAAACATCGTTGTTGGACAAGCCATTTTTTGTGGTAAAAATTGTAAAATTATTACCATCATATTTTACCATTCCTTTATCTGTCAAAAACCACATAAAACCTTGCGCATCTTGTAAAATGGTGTACACATGATTGCTAGGCAAACCATCTTTGGTAGTGTAATTGGTGTATTGTTGCGCAAAAGAAAAACTCCATAACAGCAGTAATAGTAGTGTGATATGGAGTTTTTTAGGATTCAATAGAATATAGTTAATGCGTTGTTACAAATGTAATGGTTTCATTTTCTATTTAATAGAATTTGGAATGTATGATTCTCATTCAAAGGAAGAATAACGTACTTTACACATATATTGATCTATTTTCAAGTTATTGCTTGATTATTTTTTTAGTCGAAAAACCATTGATAGAAACAACTTTTAGAAAGTAAATTCCGCTTGAAGCGTTTGCCATAGTAAGCATATTGTTTCCTATTTGCAACGTCCCTTTTTGAAGTTCTTGTCCGTTTATATTTGTAATTGTAAATGTAGCTGTCTCTTTGATTGAAACTTCAAACTGATCTTTTACAGGATTCGGATACATTGTAAAACTAGCTTCGTTATCAGACGTGTTTTCTAAAGAAAGAGTTCCATCTATTTGAGTTGTCGCCGTATTTGTGATGATTGGTAAATTATAATCAAAATAGATAGCAGCTTGGCATTCTACAACATCACCAACGGTAAAAGTTGGAACTGTTCGTGCCTTGAATACGATAAAACCATGACTATTTGGCTCATCAGAAGTACTATCGGCTAAATTTATATTATCAAACTGAAAGTTTACTTTATCGCCACTTAGGTTTGTCACATATGCATGAGAAGCATATATTGGCGTAAATGTTGACCAATCTAAATCAGCATCTAAAACTGTGTTTACATTGATATTAATTGCAGATGCTGTTCCCGTATTCTGAAAACGAATTCTAAAATACAAATCTTCGTATGCTTGTGTGTAATTCAACAACGGACCTTGTAAAATTGTTGCATCATTAGGATCGTATGAACCAATCGTGACTTGTTGCAAATCGAATGTGTTATTTGCCGTATTTGTTTCTGCTATTGGCGTTATGTTTGCCTGAAAAGGTAAAATATCACCATTGTTCACCGTTGGCGGCGTATTTATATTAAAAAACACATTGATGACTCTTGTTTCAAAAGGTGCTAAATTTGAATAATTCCAGCTTAATGTATTTGCTGTAAAACTGTTTTCTGTTGGAGAAGATGACAAATGATTCACCAAACTAGCATCATACACAAACTCAATAGCGCCACTTGCCGTAGTTCCGCCGTTATTTGTGTATACAATGCTATAAGCACTATTGAAACCAGGTCGTGCATCAGTTGTCGGAACAATAATTACCGAAACGTCAGTACCAACAATAGTAGAAGTAATACAAAAGTTTTGACTGCCAATAGTTTGTGGAGATGAAAATGTATTTGAATAGTTTGCAGGTGTGGACGTAATTGATGCATTCGCAATTTCCGTAGTAACAGTTCCAGATTCATCAAAGGTAAAACCATAATTTCCTAACGTATTTGTGTTTGAATAATATACATTTCCACTTGTAGAAGCGGTACTTTTTACGAGAATGTTAGCTGGCGTATACGTTGATGTTGCACAATTATCTGCATTTTCATCATAGGTAACTTTTCCTTGGACACTGTGTGGCGAATTGTCTTTGTATAAATTGATCGTTCCAAATTGATAGGTTTCATCAAAATTATTATCATCCAAATTACCTACAGATCCCGTTAATTCTAAATAATAAGTATCTGTAGTATCTATAAGAAAAGGAGAACTTTCACAGAAGTCCATTGCGCCTGGTCCGCCTCCATTCATTGTACAATTCAAATTGAATGATTGTACAATAGTTCCTGACGAATTTTTTAACACGACACTTGATAATTGACTCACTTGAAACGCGCCCATCATTGCATCAAAGAAATAATGACCATATTCTGTAAAAAATACATAGTTGTCACTTGCAAATAAAGGAAAACTCGGCGATGTGATCACAAAAGTTTCTTCGTTAAAACTGGAATTTTCAATAGCCAATACACCGCTTGTATACGATGAATTAGAATTGGACATGCTAATGTTATTCCCAGCTATTGACCAACCGTTTAAATCGGTTGCAAAATTATAGTTGGGAATGTTAATGTTTTGTGCTGCTACAGCACTGAAAAATAGTACGCATAAAAATGCATACATGCAATGTAGTTTTACTTTCATTAGAGAGGATTTTATGAATTAACAAATACACCTCTAATATAAAACCAAGTTCCTTTACACGTATGCGTCATTGAAAGAAACACGTGTTTCATTTATTAAAATAGCACTTTCATACAATAACTATTTATTTGCCTAGTTAGTAAAAACGTATTATGTTTGCTAAAACTGCTATTATTTATGGAAGACAAAATTTTTGATTTGTTGATGTACTCTATTCCTGCAATTATTACTGGAGGAATTGCTTATTTTTTCTTTAGAGATCACATGATTAATGAAGATAAAAGAAGACGTTATTTATTACACAAAGATGCTCAAAAAGAAGCGTTACCATTACGTTTACAAGCGTACGAGCGACTTTCTTTGTTTTTAGAACGCATTACACCATCAAAATTATTAGTACGCGTCTCTCCTACTTCTACCGATAAAAATGATTACGAACGTTTGCTAATTATGAGCATTGAACAAGAGTTTGATCATAATTTATCACAGCAAATTTATATGAGTGATCAATGTTGGAATATTATTATTGCTTCTAAAAATTCAACAATACAGTTAATTAGAAAAGCTAGTTTGAACGGAAAAGTTACTTCTGCAAATAAACTGCGTGAAGTTATTTTAACAGAAATGATGGAACAACAAGCGCCAAGCGATACTGCTTTGTCATATATTAAAAAGGAAGTTGCTGATTTTTTACATACGTAAACGTACAATTAGTTTTTTACCACTTTAAACGTATTACTTCTGTTTGCGTTGTCGGTCAATTTTACAAAGTACAATCCGCTTTGTAACTTGCTCATATCAATGGTTTCAAATTGACTTTTCTGCGTTCGAATTAATTTTCCTTGAATAGCATATATTTCTAAGGATTTGATTTCATTGGTTTTACTGATATGCAATGTATTTTTAACTGGATTCGGATATAGATTTACATCTGAAAACACTACTTCTTGCGTACTTAATAATTGTGATTCTAAATACATCAATTCAGTCGTTCCAGCTTCTATAACAGCTGAGTATGCGTCTAAATCCGCTTTTAGTAAATTTGCATCACAATCACACATTGCAATGTAAGCTCTCAACAACGAATTTTGCATTGATGATGGCAAATATTGTGTGTAAAAATATACATTGTGTGTTGTAAATATTGTGTTGAGTCCAGAGTCATTAGTCGTAACAATTCCATTGCTCGTTCCTGTTACAGTTCCTACATTAATATCAGCTATCTTTAAAAATAGATGGTTGTAGGCATATCTATCATCCAAAGGATACGCATTTCTAATAACTGAAGAATATGCATTTAAATCTGATGCTAATTGGTTGTTATCACAATTATCACAAACGACCAATGTCCAATGCGCAAAGCCGTTAGGGCTTACACTTGGTAAAGATTCAATTTTGTCATAAGCTATTACGTTATTTCCTATTAAGATTGCATTTAATCCTGCATCGTTAGAATAATTTGTTTCGCCAAGTGGCATATTGTAGTAATATGTTGGCGCACCAATAAAGCTTCCAAGTGCTGGTGATTGATCTACTATTTCAATTTGAATGTATTTTAATTGTGCGAAAGAGAGTTGCGTAAATAGCAAAAGGATGGCTATATATGTAATTTTCTTAATCATAATGTGACTTTTTCTTTTAAAAATACATAATTATAAGATTCGATGAAAAAATTATACTATGATTTTTAAAAAGATACGTGTTAACACGTAGTTTATTGTTGCATTCTTTTTTCTAAAAAAGCGTTCTCAGCCTGTGTGAGTAATGCTTTTGTACGAGTTAGATTTTCTGCATACGCAGGATTTTTGATAATACTGTCTAATAAATCTCTACAATACTTTGCAAATCGCCAATTGTGATGCATAGCACCATTGACCAAATCTGCCAAATTTTTATCTTTAAACGATTGTAATTCATTGAGAAATCTGAATGCATTCTGACGAACTTCAAAATGATTTCTTCCATCAGTATAGGCTACCAATTCATCATAATAATAAGGCGTTTTGTGTCCGCTATAATCTTTGGTTACAATTGCTAACGTAAGCCATAAGATTCTAAAACTTTTATCGTTTGCACCTTTCACAAATTTAGTTTGATCTAAATAGTTTTTGCGACTTTCTGGAAAGCTTTTCCATAGTGTAAATAAGGCAATTTCTTTTGTGATATACGAATCGTCGTTTAATAAACTTTCATAATCCGTTTTAAATACTTCTGGCACTTGTCGTGCGGCTTTAGCTATCGTTTGTCGAATCTTTATATTGTTCGTTTTTAACGCTTCTCTGTAGATTTTTAGACGTTCTTCAAGTGTGTTTACTTTTAGGTTTTTTAATAAATCAATGATATATCCTTCAGAAATAGGATCAACTTCTTTCAATGTTTTATCTGAAAATAAATTTAATGCCAACGTCGCTGTTGAAAAGTCGTATGTTTTCTTTATTTCTGAACTTTTCATCGAAGCGGCTAAGAATATTTCTCCAATTCCTCCACCCAAATAATAAAACATATTTTCAGGAATTTCAGTTCCTATCAACATTGTTGTCGGATCAAAAAATTCATTTGGTAATTGCGGATTTTCTAACCACGTTTTTACAAATTTATCTAAATTTTTTCCACTTTCTTCTTCAACTATTTTGATAAAATCGTTCGTTTCTGCACTTTTAAATTTATACATAGTTAAATAGCGTTGTACCGCTTTTTTAAAAACCTCATCACCAACGTTTGTTCGTAATGCGTGTAAAGTCCATGCTCCTTTTTGGTAAAATGTAAGACTGCTTGCTTTCGGATTTAATAACGATTCTCCTTTTCCATCATTTAATGCTTGTAATTGTAAAGCAGATTCATATAATTTCCAATAAAAATAATCGTCTCCAAAGATTTCTTTTTCTGCCAACAACGCATAATACGTAGCAAATCCTTCTTGTAACCAATGATGTTTACCGCTTTTTGCTGTAACCAAGTCTCCAAACCATTGATGCGCCAATTCGTGTGCGTTTACATTGACATAATTTTTGTCAACAAAACTTGTACTATCTATTAAAAAACTATCTGAAAATATAGTTGTTCCCGTGTTTTCCATTCCTGCATATAAAAAGTCTTTTACAGGAACTTGCTTATAATTTTGCCACGGATAAGCCACACCAATTTCTTCTTCTAGGAAATCAAAAATACGTTTGGTATAACGATAGGTAGGTTCAAACTTTAATTCATCTTCTGGATAATAATATAATTCAATTGGAACACCACTTTTAGAAGTGATGGTTTTCTTTTTGTACTTTCCAATTGCAATTGCCGCTAAGTAACTACTCATGGGCTTTTTCATATCAAAATACCACTTTGTCAACGAATCATTTGGCGATTCTTTTTTGAGCAGTTTTCCATTGGCAATTACTTCATACCGATTATCAAACGTAATGCTAAAGTCGAATTCTACTTTTTCGTTTACATCATCAAAACTAGGCAGCCAACTACTTGTATATTTTCCTTGACCTTGTGTCCATACTTGCTTTCGACCACCAATTTCATTCCAATCAATAAAGTACATTGCTTTTTTTGGATGTGTAAATGTTGCCAATCCGACAGTATGTTTTTCTCCTTTTTTAAAATTACTTTTTAGAATGATTTTTTTATCTCTGTATAGATTGTTTCCTTCAAAACTTTGCTGATATACTTTGTAGGTATCAAGTGATTGCAAATCAAAATAAATAGAATCTGTATCGTTCAGAATTTCAAATTCATACTGAACATCAACACCAATCTCTTTCAATTCAGGTCTAAGTACAATATCAACTGTTGCTTTTGTAAAATCTACAAATTCAGTCTGTTGTGAAAATCCAGTAACTGCTATAAAACAGGTTAGTAAGAAAAAAATGTATTTCATGTGATGGTATAAAACAAATAATACACCAAAATAAGCATTTTGGTGTATTATTTTATTGAATTTATGTTTTATAACGAAACTTAGTTCGAAACCGTTGGTTTTGTAATTGGTGTGCTACTTTTTACAACAACAAATGTTGATGTTGCATAGTATGCGCCAGTTTGACCAGAAGTTGTGCCTCCATCTGAAGTCCAATCTTCATAATCATATTCAAATGTAAATGTACTTCCGCTCATGCTTGTACTGAACGTATCTTTACGAACTGGCACTGCCATTCCTGGACACCAACCAGCTCTGTCAGGCGTCCAATTTCCAGATTGTGGTTGTACAGGATTAGAATTACAACCCATTGGTGCCATGTTGTGTTGAAACATGTTTGCGCCGTTAATTTTTACATCATGTGTTCTAAAACACCATTCTGCACACGGTCTGTTATCACTATCTACAGGTGTTGCATGTCCCCAACCTGAAATAATTGTTCGTAATTGTGTTGCTTCAGCATTTGCTGGAATTGAAACTGTTTTTGTCAAATCCCACGTTGTTGGATCAATTGTAGTTCCGTATGGTACACCAGAAGTTGACCAATCGTCAAACGAAATTACATCAGCAATTGCGTAATATTGATAATCTGGCGTTCCTTCAACATAATCAAAATCGACAGATAATTCCCATCCGTCAGATCCCCAAGTTTCAATACGTGCGTATAATTCTGTATTTCCTTCTAATAACGATTTAAAATCTGTTACGTCAATTTCAAAACCTCTAGTTAGTTGTGAGTTATCTACTCCATAAGGTGTGATATAGCGTCCAATTTCGTAGAAATCTCCCGAATCTGTATCTTTTACTTTGATGTTTGCATACACATCCCAAGCGTTACAACCGCCAGTTGGACAACGCAATTGAACATACATAAGTATTTGCTCAATATTAGATAAATCGTTGTGTAATGCGTATGTATTTGTTACTGTTTGATTGAATCCGCCACCGAAAGCAATTCGCTGACTATCAAATGTTTGATAATTATGTCGCACCGCAGTTCCTGTTCCTGACAAGCTAATTACTTTATCGGAAACACCTGTGGCAGTTAAGGTAATAGTTCCTGTTTGTGCTCCTAAATCTGTTGTGCCCGGAATGAAACGTACGTATAAATTTTCTGCAATTGTGTTGATTGCTGTGTAATCATACGTTGTAGAATTTGAAAAAGTAATATTGTCTGTTGAGATTTCAAACAAACCTGTAACCGTTGCAGTGACATTATTTTCTAAATCCAATCCTTTTACTTGAACCGTTTGTGCTGAAGATATCGTTCCAACATTTACATCACCAAAACTGTTTACCGTTCCAATAATTTGAATTTCTCTTGGAATTTCTAACGAGTTTCCTGTTAAACTTACTTGAACTGTATCAAATTCAGAAGAAGACATGGTTAATGTTCCTGTTATTTCTCCTAATGAAGCTGTCGTTGGTGCAAAACGCACATAAATTGTTTGTGATTGATTTGCTTCGGAAGTTGATAAACTTACACTAGTACTAAAAGTTGTGTTGTCTTTTGATACTTCAAATTGTTGTGAAGCACTAATATTTACAGATTGTGTCAAACGTGCGCCCGTAACTGTTAGCGGACGACTTGCTGATACTTGTCCTGCAATAACTGCAGAAAACGACAAACTACTTTGTGTGGCTGAAAAAGACGGCGGCGCTTCTGAGGTTCCATCGTCAGATTTACAAGCAGTACATAGGATTGCAAAAGCTAAAAAGGTGTAAATTAAGTTTTTGAGAGTTGGTTTTCTTTTCATGTGGTTAATTTTGAAGCTAAATGTAAGTAAAAAAGATGAAAACCAAAAAAACCTCAAAATCAATGTTTTGAGGTTTTTTATATGTTAAAATAATCGATTTGTAGTGTTGAAATTATTTTTGTTTTACTTTACTTACTTGTTCGGCAGTAAACATTTGATTGCTTCTATTGCCCCAATTATTAGACGTATAATTCATCACATCGGCAATTTCTTTATCGCTTAAGCCTAAAGGCGTCATAACACCATTGTATTTTTTACCATTCACGGTAATTTCTCCTTTTAATCCATATTTAATAGATTGGATACTTTCAGTAATTTTATCTTTTAACCAATCCGATTTTGCTAATGGTGGAAATGTATTGGCAACACCTTCTCCATTTGCCATGTGACATTGTAAACACATGTTTGTATATACTATTTTTCCGCGTCGCTGACTTGCTTCCATAGCTTTTTGATCAAATTTTGTATTTGCTTTCGGTGTTGTTTCTGTAGCTTCAACCTTTTCTGTAGTTTCTGTTTTCGTTTCTTTATTGTTAGTGCTTGCAGTTTGAGCGTTCTTTCTAGATGAATTTTTAACCATTTTAAACACTCCTTTTCCATCAATTCCAACATAGATATAACCATCTGGACCTTGACGAACCGAACGTACACGACCAATTCCGTCTAGTAATTTTTCACGATTTGCCACTTTATCATCTTTAGTTAACGTCAATAATTCTAAGTATTGAAATTTTAACGAACCAACGACTAAATGTCCTGTTAACTCTGGATATACATCACTAGTAACAAATGCCATTCCGCTTGGCGCGATTGATGGAACCCAATAATACAATGGTTGTTGCATGCCTTCACGAGCCGTTTCATCTGTAATTGTTGTTCCGCTATAATTGATTCCATAGGTAATTACTGGCCAGCCGTAGTTTACCGCTTTTGTTACAGGATTAATTTCGTCTCCACCACGTGGTCCATGCTCGTGTACCCAAATTTGTCCCGTACGTGGATTTACTGCCATTCCTTGTGGATTTCTGTGTCCGTATGAGAAAATTGCTTCTTTCGCATCTTTCTGACCTACAAAAGGATTGTCTGTTGGGATGCGTCCATCATCGTGCAAACGATATACTTTTCCACCATCTTTGGTAATATCTTGCGGATTTACATCACGTTTTCCACGATCGCCAATGGTGAAATATACATATCCTTCGGCATCAAATACAATTCGCGAACCAAAATGATGTGCCGTTTTTACATTTGGACTTCCTTGGTATAGTTTTTCAATAGCAACCAACGCGTTGTCTTGTAATTTTGCTCTAATTAATGCTGTATGACTTCCACTTCTTTTTTCATCTACGATAGAATAGGTAATGTAAATCCAGCTATTGTCTTTGTATTTTGGATGCAACGTTACATCTAACAATCCACCTTGATTTTTCGCAAAGACTTCTGGCACATTTTTGATTGCCGTTTTTTCTCCATCTTTCACATGATACAATGTTCCTTCACGTTCGGTTACTAACATACTTCCATCGGGCAACCATGTCATTCCCCAAGGAACATCAATTCCATCTACAACCAATTCTGAAATATACGTTTGCTGATCTGCTGTAATTTCTTCCGTTGTTTTAATTGCAACTAATGGTGTGCTTTCTGATGTTTCTACTTTTGCAACTTCCTTTTGCTTTTGTCCGCAAGAGATAAAAAATAAAGAAGTCAATACAAATAAACCTATTGATGATTTCATGGTGTGTATATTAAAAGTTTAAAATTTATAATTTAATTCAATTCCGCCATACATATGAAACGGCAATCCAGGATAAAAATAACGTGCTGATGTGTCGTTTCCAAATGCATTTACCTGTAATTGTGATGCATATGCGGTATCAAATATGTTGTTTGCTCCTATTGAAATGTTATATTTGAATTGTTTTCCAATTGTGTTTTCATATCCAATTTTACCATTTAGCAATTCAAACGCATCACTATATATTGTGTTTTCGTCATTTGCGGGCATTTCTCCAACCGATTGAAAATCGAGTCGTCCGTAAAATCCATTGCTACTTACGATATCAATTCCTAAATTTACAACAGATTTTGGAACTCCCGTTAAGTCATTCCCAGAAAAGTTTGCATTTGTTTCCATAAATTCTTTAAAAGTGAAATCGTTGATACTCGCATTTACATATGAATTCATTGTAAAATTACTGTTTTTTAAGATTTCATAACGAACTGATGCTTCTATTCCTTTGTGTGATGTTTTTCCAGCATTTAACGTGATATTCTGATCGGTTTCGGTTCTTCTGTTTACCAGTAAATCACTCACAGCCATTGTATAGATTGAAACCGAACCTGATAATTTTCTATTCGTGGTATGGAAACGTGAACCAATTTCGAAATTCCAACCGCGTGCTGCTTTTATTTCTGGATTGAAAATACCATCTGGCAATAAGGTTTCTTCGGTTGTTGGTGTAGAAAAACCATGTGCTACACTTCCGTAGAGATTGAAATTGGTAGAAACTTCATAGTTTACACCAACTTTAGGCGAAATAATCGCATCAAATGTATAATCTTGCTCACCTTCGGAAGTATTGATTTGATCTTCAACCGTATATTTTGTTTGATTTAAATGCAATCCGACACTAATAGATAGTTTTTTACGTGTGTAAATAGCTTCCGCAAATAAATTGAAGTAGTTTCTATTTTCGTCTAAATTTGATAATATATCACCGGCTACACTTCCCGTACCATCTGGAAAATCTTGATACAGATTGTCAAATTGTTTGGCATTGTAATCATCAAAGAACAATTCGCCACCAACAGACCATTTTAAAGAACTTTCTTCAAAGTTTTTTACGGCTAGCAAACGTGTACGAATACCGAACGTTGTTGCTTTTTCTTCTAGAATATTGAAAGGTCTTGGTTCGTAATTGTTATTGAAACTTGTAAATACGCTTGTTTTTTGTGTGTATATTTCGTTAAAATTATGACTCCAATTGACTCCAAATAATGTTTTTTTGAAATCTTCAAAACCGCGTGCATTTTTCCAAATAGTTGCCGCGTTTCTTGGCGAGTTGTCAAAGTCTTCTCTATTTAACGAACTTGGAATAAATGCTTTTAAACTTGTATAGTTTCCTATAAACGTGAGTTCATTCTTCTCATCTACCAACCAATTTGATGTGATTGTCGCCGTTGCCTTATCTAAGGAATTGTTATCGCGATAGCCATCCGAATGTGTATTGCTATATATTACGTTTACATTGGCTTTTTCGTTTCCATGTGAAACTTTTGCAACCGTTCTGAATAACCCGAAACTACCAACCGTTGTAAATAAATTGGCGCTTGTTTCTTTAAATTTCGCAAATTCAGGATATAATAAAATCGTTCCGCCTAAACCAACACCATAACTACTTGATGATGGTCCTTTATGAATTTCCATGCGTGAGATGGACGCTAATTCCAAATCTTCAATAGCAGATTCGCCATTTCCGTCTGTTAATGGAATGTCTGCAAAATACGCACGAATATTTGCCGTTCCAAACGGACTTCGAGCACCAATTCCTCTAATCGTAATTCTATTCGTATTTAACGAACCGCTTTGCATATACACACCAGGAACTCGGTTTACTATTGGTGCTAATTGTACTGTGTTTTCGCTATTAATTTCACCTTCTGTAACGATTCCGACGGATTCTGTAGCTTGTTGTAGTTTTTGATTGATGGTAATTCCGTTAATGATGACTGCATTTAGCGTATTAGTGGCTGGATATAATGCTATGATTTTATTTTCTCCTGATGTAATTTGAAGCGTTTGTGATTGATATCCTACTAAAGAAACTGTCAATCTGGTTTCCATGACTGATGTTGTTTCGATGGAAAACTTTCCCTTCGCATTCGTTTTTACTTGTGTTTTTGTAGCAAAATTTTCAATTGTAGCATTCGCTAAGGGAATAGTTGTAGCTTGATCTATGACAGTTCCTGCTACGATGTATTGCGACATGACACTCGTGGTGGTAGTTAAAAATAATAAAAAGGAAAAAAGTAGTTGTTGAAGTTTTACTGGCACATGTTTGGTTTTGAAAAGTAAAAATAAACAGATTATTCAACTTTTGTCGTTTTGCTGCGTAAAGTTAACATTTCATTGTTGGATTGTGAATACTTCTATAGTTTTCATAAAATAAGCGAACCAAAGTTCGCTTGTGTTTTAATGTGGTAATGGTGGCGGTGGCGGCGAATAACATCCGAACCAAATGCACGTTTCCGCGTACGAACATCTAAGACTTTCTAATCCTCCTTTGACCGTCTTTAAATTCGAGATTGATTTTTTGTTCAATTTTAATGTTTGTAAACTTTTCTTTTTCATAATTGTTTTTTTTTAATTCGTAGATTTACAACAATTTACAAAAACAGACGAAGTGAAAAGTACGCTTTTTCCGTATATTTTTTATTTGGTTTTTTAAACGTAAATTGGATTACATTTAGTATTTAAATATCAATGAAAGAAAAGTATCAAGAAACATTTAAAACGTGGAATAAGATTGCTAAACTCTATGAAGATGTTTTTATGGATGTAGCTTTGTATGATGATACATATGTACTTTTTTGTGAATCGTTGTCAAAAAGTGATGCTTCAATATTAGAAATTGGTTGCGGCCCTGGAAATATTACCAAACATCTTACCGCACTATTGCCAAGTAGTACAATTATGGCAACTGATGTTGCTGAAAACATGATTGTGTTGGCAAAAAAGAACAATCCGACAGTTGTTTGCAAAGTGATGGATTGTAGAACTATTGCTAAAATGAATCAAAAGTTTGATGGAATTATGTGCGGTTTTACCATTCCATATCTTTCCAATACGGATTGCGCAACATTTCTGTCTGATTGTTATCAGCTTTTAAATACAGATGGAATTTTATATATAAGTTTCGTTGCTGGAAATTATGAAAATTCTGGCTTTATTACAGGAAGTACAGGCGACAGTACATATTTTTATTATCATGAACTTGAAACGATTCAAACCTTATTGAAATCACTTCATTTTACCATCTTTTCCATCATTGAAAAAGAATATCAAAAATCTGACGGAAGTACTGAAATTCATACGATTATAATTATTCTAAAGTAATAGGTTTCATTATTTTTTAGTATCCTTTCCAGAATCTTGTAACTCTTTTGTTTCTTTTGTTTCTTTTGCTATTGTTGTATTCTTAGTCCATTTTCTACCTAACCAAATTAATAAAACTATAATTGCAACAGTAATCAACATTGCAACCAATTTTCCCATAACATACCCAAAACTATAGGCGGTATCCGTTGATGAAGCATTCGCAAAATCTTTGATGATTTTTGGGAGTTGCAAAAATATAATCAAGCCAAAAAAAACTCCGATTACTAAAAATATATATCCAAAAACTTTCTTCATAAGGCGTCAAATATAAATGATAATTTTTCATTCATAAGAAATATTCAGTACACATCTACAAAAACGGAACTTTCCCTATCTTAGCATCAATGAAAAACATTGATATCAGAACCGTACATGTGGTTCAATATATAAAACCGTTGCGCGAAGGCGGATCGCTTCCTGCTATTGTAAAAGCAGATGACGACTTTTTGTACGTGCTGAAATTTAGAGGTGCCGGACAAGGGAAAAAAGCGTTGATTGCGGAATTGATTGGTGGCGAATTGGCACGTGTTCTAGGCTTGAAAATTCCTGAGTTGGTGTTTATGAATTTAGACGATTCATTCAGCAAAACAGAACCTGACGAGGAAATTCAAGATTTACTAAAATTTAGTGTTGGTTTAAATCTTGGTTTGCATTTTTTATCAAGTGCCATTACGTTTGATCCTTTGGTAACAACGGTTGACGCGGTAACAGCTTCCAAAATTGTATTATTAGACAGTATTATTAGTAATATTGATAGAACTGTAAAGAACACCAATTTATTAAGTTGGAATAACGAATTGTGGGTCATTGATAATGGCGCAAGCTTTTACTTTCATCACAATTGGGCAACATGGGAAAATCATTTGACGCGTACATTTCCACTAGTAAAAAATCATGTATTGTTAGCACAAGCAACTAAATTGAAAGAAGTTGCCAACGAATTTCCTGTCGTAATTACAGAAGATAAAATTGTAGAAATTATAAATTTAATTCCTGAAGATTGGTTAACACACGAATCGGATGATATGTCTCCTGACGAAATGAGAACTGCTTACAAGCAATATCTAACAGCAAAACTTGCTATGATTGATTCACTCGTAAAAGAAGCGGAAGATGCAAGATAAAGTTACATTTGAATACGCAATTGTACGTTTTATGCCAAAAGTAGAACGTGAAGAATTTTTCAATATTGGTGTGATTGTATTCTCGAAACGAAAGAAGTATTTAGACATTAAATATCATATCAATCCAAAAAAATTGGAAGCTTTTTCATGTGAAATCACGCTTGAAGAAGTAACCAAGTATCTAAAAGCTTGGGAATCTATTTGTAAAGGTGCTCCACACGGTGGCGCTATTGGCGAGTTTGAAGTTTCAGATCGATTTCGTTGGTTAGCCGCTTCCAAAAGCACGATGATTTTATGTTCGCCAACACATACAGGTTTGTGTGATAATCCACAGCAAGAATTGGATGATATTTTTGAGAAAAATGTGTTGTAGGTGTTGTGTATTACAAATTGTATAACAATCTCAAATAAAAATGGTTAGATGTATATAGACGGAATTGTGCATTTTAATGAAGTTGATTTTGAAGTAAATGATCAAGATTTCTATACATTTCTAATGTACTTAGGCAAACCTTTTACAGGAACGCTTAAGGAAGAAAATATGACGACAGAATTCAAAAATGGAAATGCCCATGGAGAAGCTTTTGAATACAATAAAGAAGGAATCCTTATTTATTATGCTGTCTTCGAAAATGGAGATTATGTACTTTGGAAAAATTGGTACCCGAATGGTCAACCAAAAGAAGATTCTGAACTTGGTAGAATTTGGAACGAAGATGGAATATTGGTAAAAGATAATGGTCATTGGCTACATAGAAGCAATGGAGCACCAAAAACACAAGGTAATCTTTATGTAAATGAATTGATTTATCTAGCGCCAAATGGTGAAATTGCCGCAAAAGAAGTAAAAACAGATTCTAAACCTCCTTATGTATATTTTGATAATGTATTATTTGAGTGGTATAATGAAATTTTAAAAAATCCGTGTCCTGAATTACACGCAGAATTAAGCAATACAAACAGTTATACACGTTTTATTTGGGGATGGGTTTGGACAATATATCAAAAACAACCAAAAAAAGCAATGACTATTTTACAAGATATTGCTACACATGAAAATAAAGAAATTGCTAAAGAAGCTTGTGAAATGTTAAACGATTTAAAAAATAAAACTCATTTAGAGTATATAAAAGCAAGATGGTTATGAAAAAACAATTCCGAAATTTACTCTTAGTCCTACTTTGTATGTTTGCAAATTCACTTATTGCACAGACAAACTGGGATGCGAAAATTAAAGAAGAACTTCCAGCGATACTTGAAAAACATCGTGAATTGGTAAGCATTCCAAATGTAGCATCAGATGTTGAAAATATGATGAGGAATGTGGATTGGGTGACGAAAGCTTTTCAAGAACTCAATTTTAAGGTTTCCATATTAAAAACCTCAACATTGCCTGTATTTTTGGCTGAAAAGCAAGTTGATCCGAAGGCAAAAACGATTTTATTCTATTTACATTTAGATGGACAAGCCGTGAATCCTGCAAAGTGGAATCAGAAAGATCCGTTTCGTCCTGTATTGAAAGAACAAGATGGAGATGGCAATTTTCAAATTATCAATTGGTCACGAATTAAAACACATATTGATCCAGATTGGCGTGTATTTGGTCGTGCTGCGGCTGATGATAAAGCACCAATTATAATGCTGTTGTCCGCATTGGAATTCTTGCAACAGCAACAACAAGATTTAACATATAATGTAAAAATCATTCTCGATTTACAAGAAGAAACACAATCGAAAGGTTTTTTAAGCACTCTTACAACATATAAAGATAGATACGCCGCCGATTATATGATTATTATGGACGGACCAGCGCATCCAACCAATAAACCGACGTTAACTTTTGGCTGTCGCGGAATTGCAACCTGTACCATTACCACTTACGGCGCAAGTTTGCCACAACATAGTGGACATTACGGCAATTACGCACCAAATCCAGTATTTCGAATGTCGCATTTATTGGCAAGTATGAAAGATGATTCTGGAAAAGTTATCATTAATGGTTTTTATGATGGAATTGAATTAGATGCAAAAACACAGCAACTTTTATCGCAAGTGCCAGATAATAATGAAGCGATTAAAAAAGGATTGGAAATTGCTGAAGCTGATAATGTTGGGAAAACATATCAAGAAGCGCTGCAATATCCTTCACTGAATGTACGTCATATTGAAACTTCTTGGAAAGGTCCTGGTTTAAAAACGATTATTCCAGAAATTGTAACTGCGTATTTAGATGTGCGTTTGGTAAAAGAAACGGATGGTGTACTACAGCTAGAGAAAATAAAAAAGCACATTACATCACAAGGATATTTAGTTTTAGAACGAAAACCAACCGATGCAGAACGCTTGAAATATCCTAAAATTGCGACGCTAAACCTAAATGCTGGTGTAAATGCATTTCGAACAGATATCAATTCGTTCATTGGAAAAAAGCTTAGCAAAACCATGACGGATGCGTTTGGAGAAACTCCTATTATGATTAGAACGATGGGCGGAACAGTTCCAATTACGCCAGCCATTCAAGTGTTGAATATTCCTGCTATTATTGTTCCGATGGTGAATATGGACAACAATCAACACAATCCGAACGAGAACATTCGCATAGGAAACATTTCACAAGGAATTAAAATGTGTTTGGCAATTTTATCAATGGAATTATAAACTAGACTGAACGATAAAAAACATAAAAAAACTTTACAAAAAAATCCCGCTTTCGCGGGAATGAACTCTACTGGTACTGTTATAATTTTCAATAGATTTTTAATCAATCCAAATAGATTTTGTATTGGTAAATTCTCTAATTCCATAGCTTGAAAGTTCGCGTCCATAACCACTATTTTTGATTCCACCGAAAGGCAATCTTGGATCAGAAACTACTAATTTATTCACAAAACTATTTCCTGCTTCAAGTTGTAATGCAATTTTTTCTCCACGCTCATTGTCACCTGTAATGACTCCTGAACCTAATCCGAACGAAGAATTGTTTGCCAAATCAATAGCGTGTTGTTCATCTTTCGCTTTGATGACTGAAGCTACAGGACCAAAAAGTTCGTTGTCAAAAGCTTCCATTCCTGGCTCCACTTCTGCCAAGATTGTAGCAGGGTAATATGCACCTTTTCCATCTGGAACATTTCCTCCTAGGACCAATCGTGCGCCTTGTGAAATTGATTTTTCGACTTGTTCGTGCAATTCGTCACGTAAATCTTCTCGTGCCATTGGACCTAAAAACGTTTCTTCGTCCATGGGTTCGCCCATTTTTTTGGCTTTCATTTTCTCAGTGAATTTCTCTAAGAAATCATCGTAAATTTCATCTAATACTACAAATCGTTTCGCGGCAATACATGTTTGTCCGTTATTTTGCAAACGTCCAAACGTTGCTAAATCGGTAGCTTCTTCTATAGCAGCATCTTCTAAAATTATGTATGCATCGCTTCCACCCAATTCCATCACTGTTTTCTTAAGGTTTTCTCCAGCAATTGAAGCCACCGATCGTCCAGCGGGTTCACTTCCTGTTAACGTTACTGCCTTGATGTGTTTATTTTCAATTACTGCTTTTACCGCGTCTGAACCAATATTTAAGTTTGTGAAAATTCCTTTTGGAAATCCTGCTTTTTCAAACGCTTCTTCAAGTGCAAATGCGCAACCTTGTACATTGGATGCGTGTTTTAGAACGCCTGTATTTCCTGCCATAATTGCGGGCGCGGCAAAACGAATGACTTGGTAAAAAGGAAAATTCCATGGCATTACTGCTAATAATACTCCGATTGGTTGAAACGTTACATAACTTTTTGAAGCTTCTGTATCAACGTTTTCATTTGCTAATAATGTTGTGGCATTGTCTGCATAATAGCGGCAAATTTTAGCACATTTTTCAATTTCTCCTATCGATTGCCCTATGATTTTGCCCATTTCTTTTGTGGCAAGTTGCGCATATTCTTCTTTATTTTCTTCTAAAATATTTGCAAGCTCGTGCATTAGTTTGGCGCGTTCTTCAAAACTTTTATGCTTCCATGTTAGGTATACTTCGTTCGCTTTTGCTACTTTATTTTTCGCTTCCGTTTCACTGATTCGATTGTATGTAGCTATTTGTTCTCCCGTTGCCGGATTTATAGTTTTTGTCGTTTCCATAGTTTTATTTTTTTATATTTTCTGTATATTCTTTAAGCAATACATTTAGTATTTTATGATTGAGTGAATAGTCTACTGCCAAATCAATTAGGTGCACACCATCTGAGTTTAGGGCTGTTTCAAGATCGTATGTAAAGTCCGAAACTGATTCTGGACGATAACCAGTGGCACCAAAACTTTCTGCATATTTTACAAAGTCTGGATTGCCAAAATCGAGACTGTATTTGTTGAGTTTTTCTTTTTCTTGCTTCCATTGAATCATTCCGTAAGCGTTATCATTCAAGATAATGACAACTAAATTTAAGTTGAGTCGAACAGCAGTTTCAAGCTCTTGCGAATTCATCATAAATCCTCCATCACCATTGATAGATATTACTTTTTTCTTAGGGTATAATTCGCTCACCATCATGGCTGACGGCAAACCTGCACTCATGGTTGCCAATGCATTATCGAGCAATAAACTGTTGGGCTCGTATGCTGGATAGTTTCGGGCAAACCATATTTTATATATTCCATTGTCTAGCGTTACAATTCCGTCATCGGGCATACGATCACGTATAATTTTAACGGTTCTTTGTGGCAAAATTGGGAAGCGATCATCTGCTTCATATTTTGCTAAATGCTCCGAAACGTTCTTTTTTATTTTCATGAAAAAATCTGTGTTCCATGATTTTGCAACAGATTTTAACCCTTTTGTTAGTTGTTGTATGCTTGTTGCTATGTCTCCAATTACATTTAATTGTGGAAAGTATACTTCATCAATTTCTGCGGGAAAGAAGTTTACGTGAATTACTTTTCGTTCATCATCAGCATGCATAAAAAACGGTGGTTTCTCAATTGTATCATGTCCAACATTGATAATTAAATCTGCTTCTTTTATCGCTTCATGAATAAAATCATTATCCGACAAAGCAGCTGTTCCTAAATATAATTCGTGACGTTCGTCAATAATTCCTTTCCCCATTTGTGTGTTAAAAAATGGTATTCCGATCGTATCAACAAATTCGGCTAACGAATTGCTCGCACGTTTTCTATTCGCGCCAGCGCCTATTAATAGTAAAGGCATTTTAGCCGCTTTAATCATATCTACTGCATTTTTTAGTGCATTTGGTTCTGCATGCGGCATTTTGGCATCTACTACATCAAAAATTTGTGGAGTTTCAATTGTTTCTTGTGCAATGTCTTCAGGGAATTCAATATGTACAGCGCCAGGTCGTTCTTCTTGCGCTCGACGAAAGGCTTCACGAACAATAGACGAAACTTGATCGCCATTTGTTATTTGCTTTGTAAACTTCGTCAAAGGTTTCATCATTTCTACTACATCAATAATTTGAAAGTTTCCTTGTTTACTTTTATTGATGGGTTTTTGACCAGATATAATGACCAGAGGCATTGCGCCCAATTGTCCGTAAGCGGCTGGTGTTACCATATTTGTAGCACCAGGACCGAGTGTTGACATACAAACACCTGCTTTTCCTGTGAGTCTTCCGTATGTTGCCGCCATAAATCCGGCACCTTGTTCATGACGTGTGAGGATAAAATTTATTTTGTCAGATTTTCGAATGGAATCTAACATGTCAAGATTTTCTTCCCCTGGTAGTCCAAATATGTATTCTACGCCTTCATTTTCTAGTGCTTTTATAAATAAATCTGATGCTTTCATTGCTTTTTTATTGTTTCATTCAAAAGTAGTTTTTCTTTGATTAGACAATTAACTGCATCCATTTTTTTGTTAGCTTCTTTGCGATATTATATTTTTGTACTACGTTGAAATTTCAGTATATGAATTCTAAATTTTGTATTTTCACAAGCAGCGTTATCTAACTGTATTTAAAAAAATTATGTATGCCCAGAACTGAATATCGTATTTATGTTGTAGAATTGTCCAAACGTGTGTTTACGGAGAATACGAAGTTTCGTTTGGCAAATCCGCAATTTAATGGCGTGTTGGAATGTGTGTATGTTGGTATGACAAGTAAAACGCCAAAAGAACGTTTTTTACAACATAAAACAGGGTATCGAAACCAAAAAGGACATAAACTTTCATCGAATATTGTGCAAAAATATGGTATGTATTTACGTCCGAGTTTATACAATCATATTGATCCGTTACCAACGCGACATCAAGCGTTACGGATGGAAAAAATATTAGCATTGGAATTGCGTAGGAAAGGATATGCGGTTTGGTTTAATTAGCATTTGAGTTAACGTGAGTTCGACATAAGAAATCACCAATATAGTTGCTAGGTCTCCTAAAATCAAGCATAATTTCTTTGAATTAGACCGCCTACTGGTTGATTATCTTGAGTAAGATGCTTATATAAATGTGGCTTCGTTGTATATTTCTCGTGTATCTTATAATTCTAGTTAAAAAATGAAATTGTGTATCTCCTATCTTTAAACTAATTTTATAAGAACTTACGTATCTATTTATCGTCTCAATCATGACTAAAAAACTCTATTATATACTACTTACAATCGCTTTCGGAGTAATTTCCATTCCGACACTATTCAATGTTATTTTTCAAGAACGAATTTTAATTGGTGTTATCAATAAAACACTTATTAAACTATTGCTTGTATTATTTATTTGTATCGTAGAAGTACATTTTATGAAATGTACACTTTCAAAAGTAATTGGGTATGTATTATGGGTTGTATTGGTAATCGGAATTTTGTTTAAAATACAACATTGGCCGTTTGGATATGAAATATTCTCAATGGCTGGATTGCTTATTTTAGTAAATTTGATCATCGCGGCAAGTATTGATAAAAATAAAGGATTCTTTCACTATCTATTATTTGTATTTATTTTAGAGCGATTTATCATGATTTTAACACCAACAAATGAATTCCATTGGTGGATTGACGTATTAATTTGTTTGGCAATTACAATCGTAGGAATTGGAAAAATACTAAATTTAAAGCACTTAAAAAGTTAAATTGCAATTGACTTATAATCAGTAAATTAAAACAAAAGTCGGGTAAATGTCGGGTAAAAAACCACAAAAATTCGTGGACAGTTTTAAAGTTAACCAATACCATTGCACAAACGTTTTCAAAAAATGATTCAACAACCAGCATTAGGTAAAAAGATTGCAGAATTTCGAAAAGCAAAAGGCTTCACTCAAGAAGAATTGGTAGAGAAATGCAATATAAATGTTCGTACGTTACAGCGTATTGAAGCTGGAGAAGTAACACCAAGAACTTCTACTATAAAGTTGATTTTTGAGGCTCTCGAAATTGAGTTTGAAAATGCTGTTGCAATAACTAGTGAACAACATACGCAACAACAATCATCTAAGAATCATTCAAGGAAACGATTTAACTCTAAAACGAATCCTATGAAAAAATTATTCTTTGTATTAATTCCTGTACTATCCATTTTATTAATGTTTGTAGTAATGTTTACAAGACAACGTACTTTTGATGACTCCAACGTGCAACGATCTGATGTTACCAAAGCCACCGAACTTTTTATTAAATATTACAATACAGGACAACTCGATTCTCTTGGTTTGTTATATATGGAAGATGCTAATTTTTTACCAACAAATCACAGAGAATTGCATGGTAGAGCTGAAATTGTGGAATATTACGAAGCGGTTTATGAAGGTGGTTTTCGTTTAAACTTTGACAAACCTACTTTTGTTATTATCTCGGATTCCATTGCTGTAGAAAAAGGTATTTGGGAAGGAAACAACAATGGTACATTTGCTGGAAGCTATTTGACACAATGGCGCTTAAAAGACGGAAATTGGTTCATTGAAAATACGATGAGTCATAAGGAATATTAGGTTTTGACCAGCTATTGTAATAAACTGAATAAAAACTCCGTGTAATCAAATTTATTACTGTTTAACAATTTCAAGATTTAGAAAACTTGGTATCAAATTCAGTTGCTGTATTTTTGGTGATATTTTAAAAGAACTTTTAGTTGTGGCAACTCTGTTTAAGAACTAAACAAAATTATATAAATTCAAAAACCAATATCACAACTTAATTGGTAGGTAATGATATTGGTTTTCTAAATTACATCGCATTATTTACGATTTTGTACTAACTGGTTGATCTTCTAAATGTGTTGTTCTGAAATTGAAACCTCCAACACCACTACCGTCTGCTTTTAACGACATGTGAGCATTAAAAGGAAAATTAATTGGCGTAAGTTTATTATTTGAAGGAATTGTTCCTTGTATCGCAATAACTTCCACAAAATCTCCATAACCTGTAGCATACGCTGTTCCCGTTACAGTTCCTGAATATGGTTTTTCTTCTGGCGGATTTACTTGAATTTCTACACTTCCGGCAACTGTGTGACTATCTTCGTTAACTAGTAAAGAAAAATTAACTATTGATGCGTTAAGATCTGGTGCAAATCCTATAGTTCCTGTGATTCGTTTAAATGACATAATATTTTAATTTAAAGCTCCTACTCTATTTAAAAACGGCTTTTCGGATTACGCCTGTATAATCAAAATGATCGTAGCTACTCAATCGAAATGTTTGCTTTTGATTACATTACAAATGTCGTACGATACTCTCATATACATAAGGTAGAAATTACGCACTTTAGTAAAACCGTTAGAATTGTTTATCATACACGCATTAGTACGTATTCGTGTATGTGTGATAAAAATGAAGAGCAATTTTTGATTTCCAGTTTACGAATGATCCAATTTTTTAATTTTTCAATCAAAAATAGATTCCTGTCTGCATAGGAATGACAAATCTAGTTTGCTTCGCAATTCTGTTTGACTTACTTTTGAATTGATGAATCAAAATGTATTACAAACTCCTATAGATTACCTGAAAGGCGTCGGTCCAAACCGTGCCGATTTGCTTCGTAAGGAGTTGGGAATACATACGTATCAAGATTTTATCAATCTATTTCCAAATCGATATATTGACAAAACACGCTATTTTAAGATCAATGAATTGCAACGGAATTCTTCTGAAGTACAAGTTGTTGGTAAAATTGTACACCTCAAAATGGTACAACAACAACGCGGAAAACGTTTAGTTGCCACCTTTACCGACGGAACTGGCGAAATGGAACTCATTTGGTTTCGCGGTCACAAATGGATTAAAGACAGCATAAAACTGAATACTCCGTACGTAATTTTCGGGAAAACAAATTGGTTCAACGGTTTATTTTCGATGCCACATCCAGAAATGGAATTGCTCACTGAACACGAGCAAAGCTTACGAACGGCAATGCAACCTGTATATCCATCTACGGAAAAACTCAACAACAAAGGTATTACCAACAGAGTCATCAATAAGTTGATGCAGCAACTATTTATAGAATCGCGCACGCAATTTTATGAAACCTTGCCACCTACTATTTTGGGCGAACTCAAACTAATTTCCAAAAGTGAAGCATTATTCAATATTCACTTTCCAAAAAGTCAAGAATTATTAGCAAAAGCCCAATATCGATTAAAGTTTGAAGAACTCTTTTACATTCAAATACAACTCATCACCAAAAACCTCATCCATAAAAGTAAAATTAAAGGATTTGCGTTTGATCAAGTTGGTGAAAAGTTCAATGATTTCTATGCGAATCATTTACCATTTGAATTGACAAACGCACAAAAACGTGTGATTAAGGAAATCAGAAATGATCTCGGTAGCAATGCTCAAATGAATCGTTTGTTACAAGGTGATGTTGGTTCTGGAAAAACGATTGTAGCTTTGATGTCAATGTTATTAGCTATTGACAACGATTTTCAAGCGTGTATTATGGCGCCAACGGAAATACTAGCAATTCAACATTACAATGGAATGATGGAGCTTGTTGCACCGTTAGGATTGAATATCAAATTATTAACAGGTTCTGTAAAAACAAAAGATCGTCGTGTAATTCACGAAATGTTAGAAGATGGTTCGTTGCACATTCTCATTGGAACACATGCCGTTTTAGAAGACAAAGTAAAATTCAAAAATCTCGGATTGGCAATTATAGATGAACAACATCGTTTTGGTGTGGCGCAACGTGCGAAACTTTGGCACAAAAACACCTTTCCGCCACATATATTGGTCATGACAGCAACACCAATTCCACGAACACTTGCCATGAGTTTGTATGGCGATTTAGATGTTTCTGTGATTGATGAATTGCCGCCTGGCAGAAAAGCAATTAAAACAGTTCATAGATATGATAGCAATCGTTTAAAAGTGTTTAAATTTATTCGTGATGAAATTACCAAAGGCAGACAAATTTACATTGTATATCCGTTAATTCAAGAATCAGAACAATTGGATTATAAAGATTTGATGGATGGTTACGAAAGTATTTCCAGAGAATTTCCAATGCCAAAGTATCAAATTTCTATTGTACATGGAAAGATGAAACCTGCGGATAAAGATTTTGAAATGAATCGTTTTATCAAAGGTGAAACGCAAATTATGGTGGCAACAACGGTAATTGAAGTTGGTGTAAATGTCCCAAATGCTTCTGTGATGATTATTGAAAGTGCCGAACGTTTTGGCTTGTCGCAACTGCATCAATTACGCGGTCGTGTTGGTCGTGGTGCAGAACAGAGTTTTTGTATTTTAATGACGAGTCATAAATTGAGTGCAGATGGAAAAACGCGTTTGGAAACGATGGTTCGTACAAGTGATGGTTTTGAAATTGCAGAAGTCGATTTAAAACTTCGTGGTCCTGGAAACATCATGGGAACGCAGCAAAGTGGTGTTTTAAACCTAAAAATTGCAGACATTGTAAAGGATAATGATATTCTAAAAACGGCGCGTTACTATGCATTACAAGTCTTAAAAGCTGATCCTAGTTTGACACTAGAAGAACACAAAGCCGTTCGCTATACCTTTGCACAATTGGTAAAACATAAGAATATTTGGAATTATATTAGTTAAACGCGCTAACGCTTTGGTTGTTTGTTATTTAAGTGTCATTCCTGCGCAAGCAGGAATCCATTTCTATCTGGGTGGATTCTGCATCAGGTGCGGAATGACCAATCAACAAACAAAGAAATTCACGTTAAGCTGAATTCCATTCAGCTTCTCATAAGAATTATATGTGTGATTCCAAATCAATAAATCATTCAATCAAAAAATCGTACTTTTATTCAAACTATATATAAACCAACACAAACAATACGATGAAATTAGGTGCATTTTCGGTGAGTCTTGCAGTAAAAGATATTCACGTTTCCAAAGCGTTTTATGAGAATTTAGGCTTTTCAGTTTTTCATGGAGATATCAATCAGAATTGGTTAATTATGAAGAATGAACAAACAACAATTGGATTGTTTCAAGGTATGTTTGAAGATAATATTTTGACATTTAATCCAGGTTGGACACAAAATGCGGAAAATTTAGATTCGTTTACAGATATTAGAGACATTCAAAAAGAATTGAAAGGTAAAGATTTTGAATTTGCTACAGAAGCTGATG
Organism: Kordia sp.; assembly: GCF_965283645.1. Classification (GTDB taxonomy): domain Bacteria; phylum Bacteroidota; class Bacteroidia; order Flavobacteriales; family Flavobacteriaceae; genus Kordia. Next base: position 66,950 of record NZ_CBDIPG010000002.1, read on the forward strand.
AAAGCACTTCTGGTCCTGCTAGTTTTGTAATTAAAGATCCAGATGGAAATGTAATTTTGGTAGATCAGCATGTATAATTCTTAGACGCGCTAATGCGTTTGGTATGTTGGTATTGCTTCGCTCATGGAAACGCTTTGCTTTGGCTTTTAATTATCAAACTGTCATTCCCGCGTAGGCAGGAATTCATTTCTATCTGTGTGGATTCCGCATTAGGTGCGGAATGACAAATCAACGAACAAATAACTCTTGTGAGATTCCGAATCAAGTTCGGAATGACGAATTAATTAAAAAAGTGTTTTCAAATTAACAGATCAACATAACACAAACAAAAAAAGTATCTATTTTTTTACAATAGACACTTTTTAGTACGTGATGAATGACGGTGATTGGTTTTCATTCAAATAGCAATTCCTTTGTTTTTTTAGATAGCTTCTCCTTTTTTTAGTTTGTCTAAATTAGCTTGTACGTTTGCTTTACTTTGCGGATTTGGTGCATTTTTTAACGCTTTTTCTAGGTGTTTTATTGCATTTTTAAAATCACCTTTTCCTGCATATCCTCTTGCCATTCCGTAATGAACTGGCCATGTTCCTTTGTGTTTTTTAGCATTAAACTTAAAGACTTCCATAGCTTTATCAGTTAAACCTTGCCCTAATAATTGACGTCCATACCGATGAATTTCAAGCACGGTTGCAATTGGCATTACCTCATCCATAACAGCTAAAGCTTCATCTTTTTTATTTTGTTTCATTAAGATTGCCGCTTTTATTTGTGTATTGTTAAAGGTTTGTTTGCTGTAAAACTGTCCTGCAATGGCATTGTTAATCCAACGCAAAGCTTCGTCCAAATCGCCTCCATTATTTAGTGCAAATGTTGCTGCTTGTTCCCACGTTTGACGATTGAATCCAGGTTGATCTTGCATTTTGTTACGTATATCTGCTAAAACAATATTTGTAACATCGAAACTGATACTAAACGGAATTTCCTTTTCCCCCCATTGCAGCGCCAACGATGTAGAAGTTGCTGTAACTTTATAAAAATCGAACGTTAATAATTCTTCATGAGGAATTTCTTTTGTAATCACATCAAACCGAACAGCATCTTCTGATGGTTCGTAAAAGTAACTTCCCCAAGCTGTACTATTATTAGAAAGTATTATGGTAGCCTTGTCGCCTTTCTTTATGATCATGTGTAAACCATACGTACCAGCTTTTATAGGCTTTCCTCCAACTTTGGCATCATGTGATAATGTAATTGTTGTGTTTTCATTAGCGCCAGCACGCCAAGGTGACGCTTTTGCTGTTCCAAATCCGAGATTATTCATTCCATATGGAACTAATTTTCCCCATAATTCACGTTCTTGAACGCTAGGTCTTGAATATGTTACGCTTACTTCTGAGATTCCTACGGTTTGTGAAACGGTTGCTTTTTGACTGCCACGTGGTGTATTAATTTGTGCAAATGCTGTTGTACTTAGGGTGAGAAACATTAAAACAGCCACACTAGCAATGTGTGTAATTTTTAATTTCATAGGTGATGCGTATTAGTTAGTTTGTGGAAACAAGGTAGGATTTACTACAAGGAGTTCTTGTTATAGCTTTGTTAATGTTGAGAATCAATATGTTAATTAACATTTGTAGGAGTTCCCTAATCTGAGGAAGAGTCTGTCTCAGACATATTTCCATAGTCTCTATCTTCAAAATAATCTAATGGATCTCCCTCAGCTCCACCACCTTGATGTTGAAGTACGTGTCTTGGTCCTCTTTCTGCTTGTTTCTTTTTTGTAGCACGATCTACTTCCCATGCTATATTTTGCCCTTTCATTTTTATTGCACGTGCTTTTGAAGGTTGTCCTTTAATAGCTGCATTCATATGTCGCGTTAATCTTTCTTCAACTTTTGGTGTTGTTTTTCTTTTGTTTTTCTTCTTAGGATTCGTATTTAAGAGTTTGTGTCCTTCTCCTAGCTTTACACCCAACAGTTTCGTTCTATCATCTATAGAAAAGCCAGGCTTTACTTTCCGAACTCCTAAAGTTCTTTGTTTTCTTACTTTACCCCTTTTTTTTGGTGCTTCTTTTCTTATAAATCTTTTAACTTTTTTTCCCCTACTTTTTTTCTTTTTTTTCTTGTCGTCTTCCAGTACTTTATTCTTTTTCCCCATTTGAATAATTCCTTTAGATACTTTTTGTACTAAGTCATTTGATTTGGTTGAAAGAGGAATAGCATCAGTTTCTAGTGATTTTAATTGTACTATAGTTTTTGGGCGATTGTCTTTGAGTTGTAGTGGAGTTGTCGTAGCCTTTTGATCTGAAGAAATTGCATTGGCTACCGATTGTGTTGTATGCTGTTTTGATTTATCTGCATATGATTTCATACTTAAATATATGCATTACAAATCTGAAATACACAAAAAACTAAAGACTGTCTACGAATTGTATATGCAAATTGATAGTTATTTTACTTTTCTCCTTTTTTCCTTCGCATTTCGTTTCTTCGCATTGGCATGGAATCAATGATTCGGAAGAGTTCTTTTCGAGTTAATACTTGTGTTTGTTGTAGTTTGATGCCGCCATCCAAACCAAGTAAGATGACTTCAAATGTAGTATCTGCATTCAAAATACTTTTAAGTTTTCCTGTGAGTTCGCCTGAAGTGTTTTGTTCCGTATTTTTTGGATTGATAAACGAAAAAGTTTCTCCTTCAATAGTATACATTACAAGTCTTCGTTCTGCAAGTTCTTGTAATGCAGTATTGAATTCTTTACGTTGTTCTTGGTAAGTTTTTGAGTGTACATCGGTTGTTTTTATAATTACAATTCTATGTTCCCAACGATGTTTTTTAAGGTCTTGTGCTTGTAAATTCATACTTAATAGAAAACTTATTAGTAGTAGTATGTTTAAAATTTGTCTGTTGTTTTTCATCACTTCTTTAATTCGTCAAAAACTTTTGTATGTACCCAATAAATATCTTGATTACTTGTATAGAAAAAATAGTTGCCATCTTTTGATACAAAAGGACACAGTTCATGACCTTTGGTGTTTATTTTGTCACCCATATTGACTGACTTTGTCCACGTTCCATCTGTGTTTTTGAAACTAATGTAAAGATCACCTCTGCCCAAACCGTCTGGACGTCTTGCACAAAAGATTATATAGTTTTCTTGTGGATCGATAAAAACATCCGCTTCATAGTATTTTGTATTGATAGCGTCACTTAACAAAACAGCTTTTTGGAATTTTCCATCTTTATATTCTGAGGAATAAATATCGAAACTTTGTTTTCTATTGGCTGAGTTTTTCCTGTTTGATGAAAAATACATTGTTCCTTTTTCTGTAAACGAAATATAGTATTCATCATTTTTAGTGTTGATGTTTGTTCCAGCATTTATAGGTACTGTCCATGTGTTTCCTTGTTTTTCTACATACCAAATATCATAATCTTGTTTTGCGCTTTTTCCGTCTAATGAACGTTTTGATATAAAGTATAGTCGTTTTTCATCAGGAGAAAGAAACGGATCATTAAAACCGTATTTTTCATGAGATAAAATCGTTTTGGGCTTGCTCCATGTATTTCCTACAAGTTCCGTAAATCGTATTTCAGACGTATTGCCAGTATCTACGCCATAGTAAAACGCAGTCGCAGTTTTATTAAATACTGACCCAAATTCATATTCACTTTTTGTAGAAATAACGTTTGGCGCAAAGACTTCTGGAGTTAAAGATGGAGTTTTCTGTGCTAAATATTTAAGATGCTCAGCTGTTTGTTGTGTATATCCAAGTATTGGAAGTAGTAAACAACAAAAAAGATATTGGATTGGTAAACGCATATGTTTCTCTTTTATCATATGATAACGAATAATTTTGTTAAATATTTAGTGATCCTTAAAGCTACAAAAAAAGCCCTGCAAATTGCAAGGCTTTCCTATATTGATCTGTTTTGAATGTTTATTTCTTCATAAATTTCTTGGTAAGAATTTCATCACCATCGTTGATTTGTAAGATGTACATTCCTGCTTTAAGGTTTGCAACATTGATGGTTTTAGTGTTCAATTTACCAACTTTTACAACCTTGCCAATCATGGAATGTATTTGGTATGCAGTGTTTGGTGCTGCAAATATTTTTACTTCTAATTGATTCGCTACAGGATTTGGATATACGGTAAATTCTTCTTCCAAAAATAGTTCGTCTTCTTCTGGAAAAGCTGATTGTAAAGTAATATCTGTTTTTAATGGTTCTGAGTACATTCTCGCGGAAGCGTTTACAATCCCCGTAATTTTCACTTGATCTATATAAATTTCGTCTGCATTGGCGGAAGCATCTGCTTGAAATCTGAATTGCGCATTGCTTACAAAGTTGTAATTTGCTTTGCTCAACGTTACTTTTGAACTAAAGAAGTTGTTGTTTTGGAAATCTGTTCCGCTTACATACGCACGAACCGTTTGCCAGCTTGCGCCATTGTAGTAGCGTAGCCAAAAATCTTCGCCCGTTTCCATACTGTACGCATAGAAATAGAATTCTACTTCTACTTCATCATACGGAGCAACATTTATACTTTCTGAAGTCATTGACGAAGCCGTGCCTGAGTTGTCACGGATACGAATGGAATAGTTTCCTTCGTACGATCTGCTTCCAGAATAACGATAGCAATCGCCGCCGCCATCAGTCCAACCGTCTAAGCCAGATTCGAAGAAACCTTCATGCAAAACCGTTGTGCTACCAGCAGTTCCGGCACCACTTCCTGCTCCATTTGCAGTATGCGAACCTAAGTTAGAATAAGTATCTATTGCGTATTCGTCCCACTCTGCTTCTGTATAGGAAGTATTTGGACTTGTGATACTTGCTTTTCTTCGCAACGTAACATTTTGTGCAAAGTTGGCACTTCCGCCACTGAAATCTCCAATGATATCAATTAAGACATTGTTTTTGAATAAGCCGACAGGATCATTTCCGTTAAACGTAATTATTGCCGTTGCTGTGGTAGCATCTGCTTCATTTTGTATGGTTGAGTTTGCTGAATTATGTGCCACAACATACACATTACCATTGCTTAAATTTCCTGACAATGTATAGGGTGAAGACCAACTTCCTGCACCATTTGTTTGTTTTTTGATGGTATAAGCAGAAAGATTTACGCTACTTCCTGTAAAGTTTGCAATTTCTAACGCTTTGTTGTTAGATGAACCTTCAATGTATTCTGAAAAGAACAATTCGTCTGTGCTTCCGCCTCCTGGATTTCCTGGATCGACAGGATCTGTACCACCATTTCCAAATTTGTCTTCAGCTTGTGCTCCACCCCAAATTTGTGTTGCAAACGCAGGATTGTCAATAAACGGATTTCTATTTCCTTGAATTCCTGCAATGACATCATTTCTACTTGTTTCAAATGCAGACACAGGATCGTCTGCATTCCATTGTAAAAATAAATCAATCATATTGTTGTCTACGCTTACTGAACTTCCTGTACCAACATTTACAGGCAAACAACGGTTTCCGTACCGTATGTACATAAACATAATCATACGTGCAACATCACCTTTCCATTCGTCTCCAGGATACCAATCGCCATTGGCGTTGATAAATCCTGCCGCGCCAGTTCCTGTTCCAAATTTGCGGTTGTTTCGCGTAGAGTTTTGCTGAAAATCGCACGGACGCAAGTTGTGCGCGTCTGCTCCTGCTCCAGATGTTCCTAAGTTAGGGTTTGCTAACGATTTTGCAAAGACGTGTTCCCTGTTCCAATCGCCAACACTTCCGCCATTGTCAAACTTTCCACGGGTTCTGTCCGTTTTTACATTTCCGTCAGTGTCACTGTGTCCGTAAATTAATAGTATTTCTGAGCTGTTGTTTGGGTTTAGATCCGATTGTTGCAACGCATTCCAAACGCCAGGCGTATACGATAAAAAAGTGGTGTGTGTGGAAATTACTTTGGTTGCCAATTCGTCTTTTAAATTGGTTCCTGATTGCGATAAATTTACGTCGTTGTAATACGATGGAATTTGCGCATACGCTGTGATGCTTACGGCTAAAAATAGCCAGAGTAAAAGTTTTTTCATGTAGTATGTTTTGGTTTGGTTTATTAGTTTGAAACTATGTTACACGTGCTTTTTGGCAACCAAAACGAAGGTGTAATTTAAACAGCTATCAAAAAAAAAACGCCTTAATTCCCGAAGAAAGTAAAACGTTTTAGTTATAGGTTATTTGATAGTATGTATTGTATTTTTCATGATGGTTTGTAAAAATATCGTTCGCATAGTTTCTTTTTCTACACATTAAAAATACTTCGTTTTAACAATTACATTCATAATTTTATGTTAACAAATTGTTGGCTTTTCTCTTTAAAAGCATTTTTACGTTTATACCTTACAAACCAAGCACTTAAACCGTAATTTTTATTCGTTTTGGAGTGTTGTAACAAAGTTTTCAAAGTCTTTTTTGAACGCGAGATATTTGTTGCCTGTAGCTGGCCCATTAAAACCTGTATGAATGCGTCGGACTTTTCCTTTTTTGTCTATAAAAATTGTTGTCGGATACGATAATACATGGTTTAACATTGGTAGTTTTTCTTGTGCTTTTTGCTTGTCAGACGTTCCAAATTGTGCCAATACAATAGGATACGGAATGTTGAGTCGTTTTTGCAAGCGTTTGATGTTGTTAAATGCTTTTTCTTTCGTTTTGGCATATTCAAAAGCTACTGCTATAAACTTAACTTCTGCATTGTTTTTTGAGTAGCTGGTGTAATATTTAGATTCATCTAAACAGTTTGGACACCAAGTTCCCATAATTTGTACAATACGTACTTTTCCTTTTAGATGTTCATCCGTGAGTGAAATCATTTTTCCTGTAGCGTCAGGAAACGAAAAATTAAATTCGTCATATCCTTCTTTTATATACGTTAAGCTTTTTGCATCGGGCAGTTCATAGGTTTCGTTGCGCTTTGCCGTAAAGGGTTCTTTCCAGTGATTTCCCGATTGAAATTCGCCAACCATTGTACTGTCCGTCACTGTTGCCGTAAATAGAAACGCGTGCGCGCCATCAAAGGCAGATAGTTGTAATTGATTGCCGTTTAGTGTTCCTTCTAAAAAGCGATAATCGCCCGTTGTGGTTCTGAACGTTCCTGTAACTGTACTTCCGTTTTGTTTAAAAATTCCTTTGGCAATGTACCGATCGTCTTCCTTATTAGGACTGAAAACCGTTTCCCAGTTTCCTGTAATATTTGCGTTGGCTTCACCTTTGGCATTGGCAAAGCGTGTTGTTGTGCCAAAGGTAGCTGTAAACGGAACATACCTGTCCAATGAAACTTTGACAAATTCTCCTTTGATGTTATTTTCATCTGTAAATTTTCCTTTCAGTACACCTTCATATACGTCCATTTTTATGATGATGGAATCGTTTTTTATGGTAATATCATCTACAGAGATACGTTCTTCTGCATTATGAATTTCAATTCCTTTGCTTGTTGTGGTAAAGATGAATGGTAATTTTTTTCCATCTTGAACCGATAAGGCAACGCGCCAAGAACCCTTTTGTAGGCTGTACGTTTTCTTTGCTGAAGTTGATTCGGTGTTTTTTTCCTTCTTCCCGCAGGAAACTAGCATTATTCCCAGAAATAATATATAAAGTTTGTTCATGTATAGTCGATTTTAATGGTGTAGTGCAATTTAATACTACTTACTTACAAATTGTCTGTAAGATTCGTAAATAATTGATTATATGTATTGATTGGTATATTGTTTCGTTTTTAAAATTGAGGGTTTATCCTTTTCCAGCGCTACTTTATGATTTTATTAACTTAAAAGAACATCTTCTTTTTCTTACAAATATTGTATTTTTCTGTATATTTAAGACATATTTTACTTTTTTCTTTGACAGATTTCCTAAAAGAAATCATTTTACAACTTCCGCACAGGCTTACGAAATGCTCTTAAAGTTACCCAAAACCTTCTCGCAAGGTTGCGAGATGCTTTTAAAGTTGCCCGAAACCTTCTCGCGAGGTTGCGAGATGCTTTTGAAGTTGCCCGAAACCTTCTCGCGAGGTTGCGAGACGCTTTTGAAGTTACCCGAAACCTTCTCGCGAGGTTGCGAGACGCTTCTGAAGTTGCCCGAAACCTTCTCGCATTGATGCGGGAAGGTTTCGGGACGCTTTTTTTTGAGAATAATGCAAAGAAAGCATTAAAATATGTTAAAATTTTACGAATAATTAAAATTTACCATTTATGAACACACCTATGCTAGATCGCTACAGGAATAGCGAATTTTTACAGTACATGAAAGATGTTTTAGGCTTAGTAGATGCGCATGACGTGCCTGCCCTAACATTAACAACACAGCACAACAACCTTACTGAAAAAATAGACCTTATGGACGGTTTATTTCAACAACAACTTAGTAGTGGTATAACCCAAGAACTCATTGATATTGATACGGAAAGAGACAAAGCGTTTTCGGGTATTAAAGGACTTTTGGAAGCATACCTATTGCATTATGATGATGCTATGGTGCAGGCCGCCAAAAACCTTTTGTATAACCTAAACAATTATGGTACGGGCATTCCGCGTATGAACTACCAAGCAGAAACTGCCGTTATTGATAGCATGCTAGCCGATTGGGAAACAAACACAAGCTTAAGCAACGCAGTTGCAACACTAGGCTTGGCAAACTGGATAGGAGTATTAAAAACTAAAAATGAAAACTTTACTAACCGATACTTAGCCAGAGTTACAGAATCGGCGGCAGGCACAGCAGCCAGTTTTACCGAGGTTCGCATTGAAGGTGCAACAGCATACCGAGACTTAGTAGCACATATAAGCGCACACGCCACACTTAATAGTAGTGAAATACACAAAAATTTAGAAAAAGAAATAAGTGTACTAGCCAAGCAGTATAACCTAACAGTTAATATGCGTGCAGGCAACACCGATGACACTATTGAAGATGAAGACACCACTACTGACGATAGCGCCACACCATCAGATTTGCCTACAGAATTGTAACCCACATTTGCAGTACTGTACACTGTAGTAGTATACAAACGATGTGCTTACAAAATACCGTAGGCATATCGTTTTTTTTGTGTTAACAACAAGTTGCTATACAGAAATACTATACTGATTTTACGGTTTTACAGTAAATTACTCGTAGTGTAATTCATATATTTGTAAGACATATTTCCTTATTAAATTTTAAAAAGGAAAATAGTATTATTTAAGACAAATACTATACGTATTTCATATTGCTTTTCGGTTAAATTAGTAATTTACTATACTAAGAATTCACTAATGTAAACCTAAAATATTATGATTATGAGAAAAGTATTTATGTTAATAGTTACTACAATTTTTATAACAGCAACCTATACCAGCTGTACACCCGAAGTATTAACTGATGAGGAAGAAACAGAAATTTTAACTGTTGATCCTTATGATGACGGAACAACAGATGAAGAAGACCATCGAGAGACAGGAGATTAGTGCTAAATCAATATTTAAGGGCATGATATTATTTATTATAATAATCATGTCTTTAACTCATATTTATTTTAGTAATCAGCCAAATGGAACAAGAGAAAATTATTTAGAATATAAATCTATTATTAAGGAGCGAGATAGTATTCAAAACTTATTAATTCTACAATTAAATAATAGTACTATATCTAAGGAGGAATTTATACTTAAATTTAATAGCAAGTCTGAACATTACAAGGATAAGATAAAAGTTTGTAATAAAGAAAAAAGAGCAATCATTAATAATTTTAAATTTAACGGACGTAAAAGCTTCCACTATTGGTTGTTTATTTTCGGATTATCGTTTTCATTTTTCTTTTTGGCAGTTCGTTACACCTATCAAATCATTACAGATCATAAAAAAAAATATCTTAAAAAATCTCTTGTATTAGAAGCGTCAGCATGGATAGCAGTTTCTTTGTTTTGGGTTATTCATTCAATTTTTGTCAAAAATGCAGATTTGCCTAAACCTGTATATACTAGTATCATGTTTATCATATGCCTTTTGATAGGTTTTTCAATAGTCTATTTTATTAAATTTTTAGTAAGCAGGAAAGAGCATACATTACAAAGCTATAAAGCTTCTATTATTCGTCTTATTGAGTTGGTAGGAGAAATACGTGTACAGCATTATTTTCATATGGCGGCAAAAGCTAAAACGGAAGAAAATGAAAACGTAATTTCTAAAGACGCAGCTGTTATGGATGAAAAAATATTTTCAACATTAGAAAAAGTAGCTGATGGAGAACGATAAAAAAGAAATTTTAGAACGCTTACAAAAGCTAGGGCTTATTATTACTGAAACTGCCTTTACTAACTTAACACTAACGCTAAACGATGTTGTTAATTCCTTGCTTGAAGATGAGCTACAGGTATTAAAAGAGTTTGAGGAGCTGCACAAGCGCAAACTTAATGGAGGAAATTTGTCTTATTTAGAGGAATCATTTTACAAAAAAATAGCTGAAAGCTATACAAAAAAGTAACATTACGTATCCTTTACAATGTTGCTAATTCGTTGCGAAACTTTTAGCTTATCTATTAAAGCATTAAAAGAAGGTAGCTTTAAAAATTCTTTTTCCTTCAACAAAATATATGCTACAATTTTGTCCTTATCCACACTTTCCAACGCCTGCAGTAAGTCTTCTTCAAAAAAGGGCAGTAACGTATCTACCTTGTTCACTATAACAGGTTTTATACCTTCTTTCAACCATTTTTTAGAAATGCCACAAGTTTGTTCTATCAAAATTAAATAACCATCATTAATACTATTTCTGTTAATAGCTTTCCGCAACGTATTTGCCTTTAAGCCTATGGCATCTGCCACTTCTTGGGTAGATAGGTTTCCTTCTTTTAGGGCTATTTTGAATCGATCATTCATATATAAAAGTGAAATATGTCTTATTTATTTTGTTTATATGGGAAATATGTCTTTTATTTGTCTTGATATTAAACAAATGTAATGAAAACGCTCCTAAATTTTCACTGCATACGTTTAATGCTTCATTTTTTTCATGATAATAAATGTAATAGGTTAATTAACTCGGAATCTTCCCTTTAAAAAAGGGGAAGATTCCCCTTACAAAATAAGCTTTTTTTAAGTTTATTTGTAGTGAAGTAATTGTATAGAAATTTCCCTTTGTCCCCTAAAACTGAATTGCAAATCATTTTTACGAATGGGCGTAGCCGAAAACCCTTTAAGAGTAGGTACAAACAAATTTTTATATAGTATGAATTACGAAACACATACATTTTTAGACGATGGCGGCTAAGTTATTAAATAACGAATAGCTATCATTAACTCAATGAAAAGACTACTTTACGCATTCCCTCTTTTAGCGTAAGTACTTTATTTCTTTATTTGAATTGAGTTACTAGTAAAACACAGAATTAATAACTTAATAAAAAATCAATGAAACAATTTTTAAAAATCAGAAACTGTTATTTAGTCTTTTTACTGCTTATGAGCATAGTGGGTTGTCAGAATGATGAAACCGTCGAGAATCAACCAACGGAAGTACAAAGAGTAGTTTTAGACTTTAAAGCTAAAAAAATAAAAGGATCTACACTATTTCAACAAAACAAAGACCTAGACAGACTCCTAACTTCATCTGTTTTAAATAATGATTTACGTAGCGAGGATCTAAATTCTTCATTATACGATTTTACAATTGACACTACCAATGTTCAAATAATATCCTCAGACACTTTTGATAGTTATACTTTTATTGTAGAGCGTGAAGAAACTGAAACAAATGTTTTAGAAAATTATATCTTAACTATGTTTAATGATGGTAGTTACGCACAAATGTTACTTAGCTATCCTTTTTCAGTTATAAATGATGAAAAACAATATGATTTTGACAATGCAACTGGTGTGTATATAGTTGACAATTCCTTATTAATTGGTGAGTCTGATTCTCCTTGTCCAAGTACTACGGAAGAAATAATTGCATGGGAAGATGGTGGATGCATTGCCGTAAATTGTGGAGAAGGAAAAGACCATAGTCCTGGGGAAGTGTGTGATAATGGTGAATATAATGCCTATTGGCATTGTAGCGGAGCTTGGGTTGTAACTGGTTGTGTTTATAATAGTGGCGGACTCTATACAGGAACAGGTGACCCAAGTAATAGCACAACAAATGGTGGTGGTAATAATAATAACAACACTGATAACTTTATTCCAAATGAAGAAATTCCTGTGATACCTTTGATGAAGACGGCTTTAGAGGAGATTATTGATTGTATGAACAATGGATCTATAGATTTATATGCAGAACCAATGCTTACAAATGCAATGATTGTTTGGCTCTCTAATAATAGGGTTTATTCTAACTTGGTTAATCAATTTTTAAAATTTAGTAATTGTAGTGATGAGTCAATCAATATTGCTAGATTAGCTATTGAGACGTTAATAAACAATGGTGGTGCAGATTTCAATGATTTCATTTTTAAAGATGAAACATTCAAAGATTCTGATTTAGATTGTATACATAAGTCTTTATTAGATAGTGAAAATTTTTATTCAAAAATGATATCAAAATTCTATGACAACAGTGGAACAGTTTTGACTTATGAGATTGGAGAAGTACCTGTTGGAGAATGGGCTATTACAAAAGGTTATAGTAATGAATTGAATATTTTTGATGTAAGAATAAGCCCAAGCATAGAAAGTTCATCAAATTTATCTAAAAAAATCACTCTTTGTCATGAAGTAGTTCATTCTTATATGTTCAATACATTGAAAAATTGGGGTTATATTCAATTTGACGTTAATGGAAACCCTATTCTTTCACTAAACTGTGAAAGTGGAATAAATTATAATAATATTAACTTAAATGAATTAACAACAAAAGAAAGGTTTGTGGCGATTATTTGTAAATTAAGCCAAAATAGTGTGCTTAATGATAATTGGACACATGAACTTTTTGGACTATGGCATTTCGATGTGAATGTTTATGTAGATAAAATAAAAGATTTTTTATTAAATAACCATGATTGGGATAGTGAAGCTACAGTATTTAAAAATGAAGCAATTTCAATATTTGGAAATATGAACTGGAAAGAAGAAGTTGCAACGGCTATATCATGGATAGGACTTGAAGGCACATCAGAATATTTAGATTATTTAAATAATTATTCAGCTCCAGCTAACTTTTTAAAATTAGCATATATATCGCAAATAAATCAAAGAATACAAACCGCTAAAAATAATTGCCCATGAAAAATATTTTTTCCTTTTTCTTATTATTTTGTACAATAATAAGTTATTCTCAAAAAAATAGTGAATATGATATTCATATTTCCTTAGATGATTATAAAAAAAGTATTATCGTAGAAAATGATACTATAACTCATCAAACCATTCGTTTAAGGAATCAAAAAAAAGACCAAAAGTCTTACATTATAAATGATAAAGGAGAATTGATTTTTAATATAAAAATAAAATCAAGTAACTCAATTAATTTTATTGATTTAGAATACACTAATATTAAAAACAATAATTTACCTATTCTTAAAAAATCATCTAAAATTTCAAACATTTTGAATTATCCGTCTGATTTTATAGTTAATGATTTGGAAAGTATTTTTAACATTCTTGAAAAAGCTAAGAACATTTACATTATTGAGGAAAATGATATTGTGGGTTATGATGTTTTAAAGAAAGTTGTTCTTAAAGAATATGCACGTTTATAGATGAAACATATAAAAAAACTTCTTATCATACTTCTTTTAGTATCCTCAAATTCTTCTAATGCAAAAACTGAAAAAGACAATATTTTAAAAACTTATGATGCACCTTTTGTTGGTATATGGGAATGGGAAAATGGAAATCAAACCTTTAGAGTAAAATTATATATCGAAAAACAACTCGAAGATTTATTTGCGCGCACACGTAATATTTACATTGTAGAAAATTTTGCAGAAAACAAGTATGTTGTACCACTTTTAGTAAAACCTACTTCTGACTGGGTAGATTTTGTAAAAAATAATAATGATTGATATTGAATTGTAATAAATAAAACCAATATGCTTACCAAAAAAGCAATAAGATTTTTCATTTTAGCACTCGTGTTACTTTTGATATTTTTATCAGTGAAATGGGAAAATACTACAACTGAAACTATGCATTGGAAATCGTTACGAATAAAGTTTGATGCAATAACTGGGTTAATTTTTGTAGTACTGCTGATAACAATTGTTTACTACATTAGGAAAAAAGGGTAATCAATTTATGTAACTCGCTTTGATTTAGATAATGAATTACAGAAATAAAAAATAACACATCAAGAACATTATTTTTTTATAAATGTTTTTACTAGAATGCACTTTTACCGAATACTAGTGCACTGTTCAAGATGTGTTGGTAGGTTTCCTTTTTGATGGAAACATGCTGTTTAGGGCAAGGCGGTTGATATGTATGGCTTACTTTTTTACCGTCTTGCTAACTAAACAAAAGTAAAAAAATAAAACCAATGTTTAAGAATAGAACATTTTTTAAAGGATTTATAGCAGGCTTCTTTACTGCTATTACCTTTATTATTATTGTCTTGCTTTTTGCTATCTATTATTTTAAATAGTATCAACTACCAAACATTCCAAAAATATAAAGACAAAGCCGTAACCAAGCGCAAAACGATACTTAAAATCTAGATTCTAATCAACATAATATTTATATCCATCTTTGATGCTTTGTTATTTGTCAACTTACCGCATTATCTTATCTTTGTCGACTATTCAATATTACTACTAATGAAAATATCATATAATTGGGTAAAGCAATTTATTCAACTTGATTGGGATGCTGAAAAAACCGGAGAACTCTTAACTGATTTAGGCTTAGAAGTTGAAGGAATTGAAAAATATGAATCTGTACAAGGTGGCTTGGAAGGAATTGTAATTGGACATGTGTTAACATGTGTACAACATCCAAATGCCGATCGTTTAAAAGTTACTACAGTTGATGTAGGTGCAGAAGAACCAATACAAATTGTTTGTGGTGCGCCAAATGTAGCAGCTGGACAAAAAGTGCCTGTCGCAACTGTTGGTACTACGTTGTACGATGCGGAAGGAAAAAACTTTAAGATCAAAAAAGGGAAAATTAGAGGAGAAGTTTCCAACGGAATGATTTGCGCCGAAGACGAACTTGGTTTAGGCGAAAGTCATGATGGAATTATGATTTTAGACGAAACGCTCGTTCCTGGAACACTTGCCAGCGAAGTATTTGATATTGAAAATGATACTGTTTTTGAAATTGGCTTAACGCCAAACAGAGCTGACGCCATGAGTCATTACGGAGTTGCCAGAGATTTAAAAGCTGGTTTGGCTCAAAAAGATATCAAATTAGAATTAATTACACCTTCTACAAGTAGTTTTAGAGTTGATAATAGAACGCTAAAAATAGATGTAGAAGTTGAAGATAAAACCTTAGCGCCGCGCTATTGCGGAGTTACAATTTCTGGCGTACAAGTAAAAACGTCTCCAGCATGGTTGCAACATCGTTTAAAAGCGATTGGGTTGACACCAAAAAACAATATAGTTGATGTTACTAATTATGTATTACACGAATTAGGACAACCATTACATGCGTTTGACGCGAATTATATTTCTGGAAATAAAATCATTGTAAAAACATTAGAAGCTGGCACAAAATTTACAACATTAGACGAAGTAGAACGTGAGTTACATGAAGATGATTTAATGATTTGTGATACTGAAAAACCATTGTGTATAGCAGGTGTTTTTGGAGGAATAAAATCTGGCGTTACCGAACACACAACCAATATTTTCCTAGAAAGTGCCTACTTTAATCCTGTTTCTGTTCGAAAAACGGCAAAACGTCATGGATTGAACACAGATGCTTCTTTCCGTTTTGAACGTGGAATTGACCCGAATATTACGGAATATGCCTTAAAAAGAGCCGCATTGTTAATACAAGAATTGGCTGGTGGAGAAATTACAAGTGATGCTACAGATAGTTATCCAACTAAGATTGAAGACTTTCAAGTGCGTGTATCGTATGAGAATGTTGCAAAATTGATTGGAGAAGAATTACCAAAAGAAACCATCAAGAATATTTTATCTTCCTTAGATATTAAAATTAATTCGGTTACTGATGGTGGTTTAGGATTAACAATTCCTTCTTACAGAGTAGATGTACAACGGGAAGCAGATGTAATTGAAGAAATTTTACGTGTATATGGGTACAATAACATCAAGTTTGATGAAAAGTGGCATATTTCGGTTTCTAACACATCTCGTTATGAAGATTATAAATTGCAAGATGTAGTTGGAGCGCAATTGGTTTCGCAAGGTTTTTATGAAATAATGGCGAACTCATTAACAACAGCTTCGTATATAGAACTTTCTGAACAGTTACAAACGGAACATAATATAAATATGTTGAATCCGTTGAGTAATGATTTGTCAGTAATGCGTCAATCGTTGTTATTTTCAGGATTGGAAGCTATTTCACACAATATCAACCGAAAACAGTCAGATTTGAAGTTTTTCGAATTTGGAAAAACATACCATGCATACGGTGAAAACCGTGAAGAACTTAAGCATTTGTCCTTGCTAATTACAGGAAATACAACCGCAGAAACTTGGCGACAAAGCAAACCTGTTGCTAGTGATTTTTTCTATGTGAAAGGAATTGTTACTTCAGTTTTATCACGTTTAGGATTAAACTCATTAAAGGTCTCTCCTATCAAAAATGATTTATTTGCGGAAGGATTAACCTTGAGTTTAGGCAAAACGACACTTGTTGAATTTGGAATTGTAAAACGTACGATTTTGAAAGCGTTTGACATTAAACAAGAAGTGATCTATGCAGATTTTAATTGGGATAATATCATTGAAGTTGCTAAGAATAGAAAAATCAAGTTTAAAGACATTCCTAAGTTTCCGAAAGTTCGTAGAGATTTTGCATTATTAATTGATGAAAAAACTACGTTTGCGGAAATTCATACTATTGCCAAACAAAGCGAACGCAATTTGCTGAAAGAAGTCAATTTATTTGATGTGTACGAAGGGAAAAATCTGCCGAAAGGCAAGAAAAGTTATGCTGTAAGCTTTACACTTCAAGATGAGCATAAAACCCTAACAGACAAACAGATTGATAAGATTATGAACAAACTACAGCAAAGTTTTGAAAAACAATTGGGCGCAGAATTGAGATAATACTTCGGTAGATGAATGCTCTTTAAAATGCATATTGACTCAATTTACAGCACCATTTTAAAATAAAAAACGCTTCTTACAATGTTAGGAAGCGTTTTTGCTTATATACGATTAAGTTTGTACATCATTATGAACGGAAAATATAGTGTAACACAATAGACTCTTAGTAATCACGTAGGAATGACAGTTACTTAACAACCAACGTGACCCAAAAACAACTCCTAAAATAGTACGGGAAAACCGTACATGTTCCTAAATTATTTTTTTGTACATTTATATTTCAAAAGAATTGAACCATGTTAGACAAAATTGCAAATCTTCAAGGATTTAGCTATATCGCTAAAAAAGGACAACGAAATATTATCGGTGGCGCACCTCGTTATTGCAATCATCGTAGACCTTGCGATTTTCCGTATGCATGTTATAACGGAATTTGTAGACTTCCGTAAGTAAATCAATAAAAACAACATTAGTATTTGATTACCATCAAAGCTATAGCATATACACTATTTAATAGATAAAAAGTCCCTTGAAAACCAATTCAAGGGACTTTTTTATGGTACAAACTTTCATGACTCTTTACTTCTACTCTCTACATTTTATCATGTTGTTCTTTAACTTTCTTATCGTTCCTATACTCATCAAACAGTAAGTAACGTGAGTTCTATATAACTTTTACAAAATTAAGATTTAGTTTTTTTTTAGAATTTAAATATATGAATATCAGCTATTTGCTTCCAGTTTTTTGCTTACACAAAGAATACTGAGCTAAGTTCAGCACAGGCTTCACAAAAGAACGTGCACTTTTAGTTCATTCGTTTATATTTTAAATTAAGATATTCATGAATGTAAACATTTCCAGAGGTGTTTTTAGCTGAAAAAGCTAAAATCATAAATCTTTCTCTAAATTTGATCCAAGGTTTGAAAAGAAATAATTTATTAATACTAAGTTTAAGTGAGCTACTACTTGCAATTAATTTTATACGGTTTGTAGCCAGTTATTCTATCCATAATGTTCCTTCCGAAAACGTTTTTGCCTTTCCGGCTACCAAGACCCTATCTCTTTTATTTGTGCATAGCAACTTTCCTTTTCTAGCAGATAACTGAATTGCAGACATTTCTTTTTTATTCAAAACATTACCCCAATATGGAATTAATGAAGCATGGGCAGAACCAGTAACAGGGTCTTCAAATATTGTTGCTTGAGGAATGAAGAATCTTGATACAAAATCAGAATTATTTCCTTTGGAAGTTATTACTACACCTCCTGGGTCAATATTTTCTTTGTCAAATATGCTTTTATCTATTTTAATATTCCTAACATCTTGTTCAGTTTCATAGACTAAAATGTAATCTCTCGACTTTAAAACTTCTTTCGGCTGTTTGTTAAGAGATGCTTTTATAAAATTCGGTAATTCCACTTTAACAGGATTCCTTTGAGGTAAATCCATTACATACATATCGTTTTCAACGTGAACATACAATTGTCCACTTTTAGTATTGAAGACTATTTTGTCTTCATTATAATCTAAAATCGTTGTTAAAACATGAGCTGTTGCAATAGTTGCATGTCCACATAAATCAAGTTCTAAATCAGGTGTAAACCATCTTAATTCTATATCGTCTCCACTGTTGTAAATAAAAAATGCAGTTGCGTCAACAGAATTTTCTTTTGCAATATTCTGAAGTAATTCATCTTCCAACCATTCATTTAGTTGCACAACTTTAGCAGGGTTTCCTCCGAATATTTTATCGGTAAAAGCATCTATTTGGTAATAATTTAATTTCACAGGATCAGTTTTTTAAATTGGCTACAACAGTTTTGTATATGATTTGTATATGAGTAGTAGCGGTTTTGTAGGCACTACTTTTGGGGAAGTAAAGTACAAAATAAAAAGTAATAGTGATTTGAATTATAAACCAAATCGCTATTACTTATAGCCGTTGTGCTTGTTGCACAAGTTTAAGATAAAGAAATAATGATTATCTTAATGTATGTAAGGCAAGAAGATATATCAAGAGCAGTTATTCCATAGTTTTTGTTTAAGTGATCGCGTTGCCAAAGAGAACTTTTAGACTTAGGTTATTTAGAAAATATTAGTAGTGATCGCAAGTTGATTCAACATTGTAGTCTGCGTTTGGATATTTTATATTTTCTTGGTTAACTTCCATGGCATTTTACTATCAGTAGAAAGCGACAGTTATTCCCTGAATCAATTTTTAAAGAAGTTTTACAAGCGTATATATGCTTTGTGTTAATAAAGGCATGTGATTAGTGATATTAAAACGTATCATGCTGTTAAAAAAGACTATCAGTATTTACAAGATATACGATTCGACTACAACGGAGTTTACGTAAAACTAGGTTATTATGGGAGAGTTTAGCATCCAACTAAATAATTTAATAGCGCATATAATTTCGTAGTTCCGTAATGAAAATAAGTTTCTTTATAATTCCAACTACAGGTATTAACGACGCAGGAATTATCCAGTTTATTATGGTATTCCGAAAAATTTGTATTTGAAAATACATCAGAATTATTCTCCAAAAGATACAATATCTTGGATGCAAAACTTAAATTTCGAAATGTTGTACTTCAAAAATTTGTAACAAAAAACTCCTACTATACAGCGAAAAAGAAGAAAACCATAGTTAATTTTTATAACGAACTCAGAGTAAGTAACGGGCAGTAATATCTGTTGGTGTTGACTCATCTTGTATTTATATCTTAAGCGTACAATATTTTCACTTTAGCAATGCTCAATAATTTAAAATTAAAACACTATAAACAAACAACTTACAATAAATATTACGTAGAATTCCCATTATATAATACCTCTTTTGGGGTATGATTAAAACACCTCTTTCGTATGATGTTTTGACTCTTGAAATGCTGCAATTTTGTCCTGTTCATAATTTATAACGTGCACTTAAATTACAACAAGGCGATATCTGAAAAGCCTATATTAAATAGAGTAAGAAACTAATACAAAATTTATTATGTCAAATAATATTCAAACAATCAAAATAGACGGAACTGGAACTGCTTCTGTTACAGTTACCGGAGTAACTAATGCAACATATACTCAATATGTAGCATTAAAAGTTAATTCAGATTCTCAAGAATTTTCAGGAACTGGAGAAGGAGCAGCTTTAAAACAACGCTACTCATCAAATCAGGTTCAATTACCTGCCACACTAGAATTTACTTTTACATATTCTAAAGATGGAGGAACTACAAGAAATCCAGCAAAAAGATCGCAGCAAATAAAGTCATATGACCAACCACCAGCTGAAATATATACTGTAACATCTGAAGATTCAAATGATGGTGATGATAATGATACTGTTATGACTGCAACTATTCATAAACACTAACATTCACAAACTGTAGGTGATAAAGAAAGTTGTCTTTAGATAATAAGGGCAACTTTCTTTTGATAAAGCAACTATAATATTTTAATATCTTTACCTAATTAACTAACTATCTTATGAAAGCAAGAACACATATTTTTCTTCAAGCAAATACAGACAATATTATTAAAAGTCACGCTAATTTTACTGCAGTATTGAATAACGCTGAAAAGAAGAAGAAGAAGAAGAAAAAGAAACGTAAACTAACCTCAAAAGCTCTCCTTAATTTTAAAGAAGAAGTATTAAGCAATACACTTATATTTTCACAAGGATCTATGTCTTTGGGCGATCCAATTAAGCAATTTGCTATTGATGTGCATTCAAATGAAAGAGTTTATTTTACCATATTACCATTGTTCCTTTTTATTCGTCATAAATTATATTTTAAAAATTTCATTTGTAAAAATAAAAACCTTGTACCAGTTCCGAAATTAGGAAACGAAAACGAAGCTGTTAGCTTTTATTTAGATGTAGATCCAAAAGAAATACCTGAGCCATTATCATTTGAGCTAGAAATAACTTTAGAGTATGTAGATACTAGCGGAACTACAAAAACATTTGACTTTACAGTAGATCCAGTACTTAGAGTTGTTCAAGACTAAGATTTTATAACAACTACAGAATGATTTTAAAACCCATACCGTTTTTCTTTTTACTAATATGCTTCAATTTGTGTGGACAAAATCAAAAGAAGGCAGATAGTTTAAAACGCATATTTCACGAAAAAGAAATTCTCTCAGATTCGGTTGCCACAGGGTTATTATCACAAATTATTATAAAGTCTTCTTCTCCAGAAGAAATGCTGACATACTCAGATGTATTATTAAAAAAAGCTAAACATTACAAACCTACTTACTATGCTATAAAAGTTTACAATGCAAAAGGTGTTGCATATCGACTTAAAGGAGATTTAGAAAATTCTTTAAAAAATCTTTTTAAGAGTGCAACATTGGCAAGTGATAACGAATATCCCATTTTTGAAGCGGAAGCATATAGTGAAATTTCAAATACGTACATTGCTAATGATGATTTTAGTAATTCTTTGGTTTATCAAACAAAAGCAATAGATATTTTTAGGAAACAAAAAATCAACAAACGTCTTTGTATAGCGCTATTAAATACTGGTTTTAATTATTATTCCGTAGGTAAATTAGATACTGCGCTGCAATTGTATAACGAAGCAGAACCTATTTTTGATGCGGTAAATATGTCCATAGGAAAAGCGTATACAATTGGTAACAGAGCTTTGATCTACTGGAAAAAAGGAAATTACTCAAAAGCCGAAGAAGATGTACTCAAAGCAATTCATATGCTCGAACCGCTTGGAGATCAGTTTGGAATGGCAGATTATCATAATCAATTAGGAAGCATTTATTTAGAGCAAAATAAGATTAAAGAAACCATATTTCATACACAGAAATCCTTGGAAATGTCTGAAAATATTGGTTTGAAAGAACAAATAAGAGATGCTTCTTTGTTACTTTCAAAATTATACACCAAAAAAGAAAATTATAAAGAAGCATTGAAATATCAGGCTCAGTATATTGTGTATAAAGATAGCATCCAAAATAAAGAACAAACAAAGAAAATAGCAGATATCCGCACAAATTTTGAAGTCAACTTAAAAAATAAAGAAATCGATTTACTCGAAAAGCGAGAAAAGTTAAATGCGTATTATATCATCATTGCTTTTATATTATTAATCTTATCGATAACAATACTTTTATACTTTAGACAGCGATTTAAAACTACAAAACTGATTGCTTCTCATCAAAAGAAAGAACACAATGATAAGATAAAAAATTTACTTAAATCTCACGAAACAAAGGTGTTACAATCAATGGTTCAGGGAAAAGATAATGAGAGAAAACGTTTAGCGAAAGAATTACACAATCATTTTGGAAGTTTATTAGCTACCATAAAAGTAAATGTTGGGAGAATAGAAGAACATGCAATTCCAAACTATACAACACTTACCCAATTGGTAAATAAGGCTTGTGCAGATATTAGAAACATGTCACATTCCTTACATTTAGGTATTTCTGAAGATTTTGGACTTATTCATGCTTTGAGAGAATTAACGATACATTTAGACCAATCTAGAGAATTAAATGTTGAATTTTCAGCTTCTATAGATGATGGAATTATTGACTTTGAAAACGAAATTATAATCTATAGAATTGTGCAAGAACTTGTTAGTAATGTACTGAAACATGCGAAATCTACGAAACTATCAATTTCACTTACTTTTTTTAGTGACAAAAATTTGATAAATATTTTAGTGAATGATAACGGAAAAGGATTTAACACTGAAAAAGAATTTCATGGAATGGGCTTAAAAAGTATCAAAGAAATTGTTGCGCAACACAACGGAATTATTTCATTTGATAGCAATCCAATTAGCGGTACAACTGTAAACATAGATTTGCCAATTACAATTAAAACAAATTTAATATAGCTATGATAAAGGTATTGATAATAGATGATCATTATTTATTTGCGGAAGGTGTAGCATCATTATTCAAACCTGAAGACGGTATTGAAGTTGTTGCACACACACAAAATGGAAACAATGCGCCTTCTATATTAGAAAAAACAGAAATAGATGTCATTTTAATGGATATTGATATGCCAGCTATTGATGGCATAGAAACCATACATTTACTACAGAAAAACGGTTTTGATACACCAATATTAATGCTTACCATGCATTTATCAATACAAAAAGTCAGAGATTCCTTAAAAAGTGGTGCGCAAGGTTATATTATTAAAGATGCATCCAAATCAGAGCTTATAGAAGCGATAAAAGTTACGAGTCAAAGAAAAAACTATTTCCACACCAAAGTAAACGATCAAGTGTTCGATTATTTTAGAGGACGAAATAGAAACAATACCATCGTTGACGAGCTATCTAGCCGTGAAAAAGAAGTCGTTAAATGCTTGGCAGAAGGCATGAATAGTAATGCCATTGCCGAAACTTTATTCATAAGCAAACATACAGTAAAAACGCATCGAAGAAACATTATGCATAAGCTTAATGTTAAAACGTCTGCCGAACTTATAAAGTTAGCTATTGAAAAAAAAATTATAGATATTTAAAACGTACACCTTTTGGAGTATCTCTTTAATGAATACAATTCACCTTTACGCTCCATACATTTTTTCACGTTGTTCTTTTATCTTCTTATCATTCATATAATCATCAAACGTTGCATAACGATCAATAACGCCAGTTGGTGTTAACTCTATGATTCTGTTGGCAACTGTTTGTGCAAATTCGTGATCATGTGTTGTGAATAATACCGTTCCTTTAAAGTTTTTTAACGAGTTGTTAAACGCCGTAATGCTTTCTAAATCTAAGTGATTTGTTGGTTCATCTAACATTAATACATTTGCTCTAATCATCATCATACGTGATAACATACAACGTACTTTTTCTCCTCCTGATAGTACACGTGCCGTTTTTAAGGCTTCTTCTCCACTGAAAATCATTTTTCCTAAAAATCCGCGAACAAATACTTCTTCACGTTCTTCTTCCGTTTTTGACCATTGACGCAACCAATCAACCAATGACAAATCATTATCAAAAAATTGTGAGTTATCTACTGGTAAATACGCCTGTGAAGTTGTAACGCCCCATTTATACGTTCCAGCTTCAGCTGTAGCATTTCCATTAATAATTTCGTAAAAAGCACTGGTAGCACGAGAGTTTTTAGAAATGATTGCTACTTTATCTCCTTTAGCAAGATTGATATCTACATTTTTAAATAATGTTTCACCTTCTGCACTTGCCGCTAATCCTTCTATATTTAATATTTGATCTCCAGCTTCGCGTTCTCTGTCAAAAATAATGGCAGGATAACGACGACTAGATGGTTTAATGTCTTCAACTTTTAAACGTTCTAACATTTTTTTACGAGACGTAGCTTGTTTCGATTTTGCAACGTTGGCACTAAATCGCATAATAAATTCTTGCAATTCCTTGGCTTTGTCTTCAGCTTTTTTGTTTTGCTGTGCACGTTGTCTTGCCGCTAACTGACTACTTTCGTACCAGAATGTATAGTTTCCACTATAGTGGTTTATTTTTGAGAAATCGATATCAGAAATATGTGTACAAACTGAATCTAAGAAGTGTCTATCATGCGAAACTACAATAACACAGTTGTCGTAGTTTGCTAAGAAATGTTCTAACCAAGAAATAGTTTCAAAATCCAAGTCGTTTGTCGGCTCATCCATAATCAATACATCTGGATTTCCAAAAAGAGCTTGTGCCAATAATACACGTACTTTTTGTTTACCGTCCAATTCACCCATTAATGAGTAATGATTTGCTTCCGAAATTCCTAAGTTTGATAATAAAGCGGCGGCATCTGAATCGGCATTCCATCCATTCATTTCCTCAAATTCTACTTGCAACTCTCCTACGCGTTCTCCATCTTTATCTGAGAAATCAACTTTAGCATAAATATCATCCATTGCTTTTTTAATTGCAAACAATGGTTTGTTTCCCATAATTACAGTCTCCAACACTGGATATTCATCATATGCATAATGATCTTGCTCTAGTACAGACATTCGTTTGCCAGGCTCAAGATGTACATGTCCCGAAGTTGGGTCCATCTTTCCTGATAAAATTTTTAAAAACGTAGATTTACCAGCGCCATTAGCTCCGATAACACCATAGCAATTTCCTTGATTAAACGACGTATTTACTTCATCAAATAAGATGCGCTTTCCAAATTGTACGGATAAGTTAGATACAGATAACATTCTTTATTATTTTTTTCTTTTTATATATTGCGCAAAAGTAACAATTTAGATTGAACATTGCCATTGTTTGTCTTAACGTTTTGAGATAGATTTTTAACAGCGTGTTAACAGCATATTGTATTTGTGTTGGTTAGATTTGTTAAAACTTGAAAAAGTTGGTACAATTACTATGAAATATATTAGCCCTTTATTACTTTTTCTAATCTGCTTTGGCTGTAGTGAATCCAAGAAAGAAAGCGATAAAAATGTTGCTTATTTTGGTGGTGAAATCATCAATCCTAGTGACGAATATGTGCTTTTGTATCACAAAGATGAACTTGTCGATTCATTACGACTCGATGAAAACAATCGTTTTTTGATTAAGCTAAAAAATCATGAAAATGGTTTATACAAATTTTACCATCATCCTGAACATCAATATGTTAATTTAGAAAAAGGCGATAGTTTATTATTGCGTTTAAACACGTTAGCTTTTGATGAATCGCTGTTTTATTCGGGAAAAGGTGCTGAAAAAAATAATTTTTACACCGAATTGTATTTATCTGAACAACAATACAGAGACAATTCATTATACAAAGACTGTAAGTTAACTCCTGTTGCTTTTGAAGAGCGTATTGATTCGGTATACACGTTTCGAAAACAACGAAATGAAGAGTTTTTTACTCAGAATCCTACAGTATCTGTCGACTTTAAAAATTTCATCAATAATGTAATTACGTATACAAAATATCGATACAAAGAAACGTATGAAAATACAGCTCATGAAAGAGTAAACGATTCTATTCGTATACCAAAAGATTTTTTTAAATATAGAAAAGAAATCAATTTGAATGATTCTACTCTAAATTATTACGTTCCGTATATTAGGTATACAATGCAATATATTAATAACGAATCGTATAGTGAATGTATTCGAAAATCATTGAAACCAAATACAAAAATCAATACTTCGCTTACCTATAATATGAACAAGCTAAAATTGATTGATAGTTTGGTTAGTTTGCCAAATGTTCGGGATCAATTGTTACGCTACACAGCATATTCATACTTTAGAAATAATCATTCAGACATTGATAAGAATAATGAATTCTTTAAGATGTTTCAAGCAATATCACACAATTCAGAATCTAAAAAAGAAATTGCAAACCTACATGAAGGTATTAAAGATTTGCAGAAAGGAAGTTTCTTCTCAGATAAAATTTATGTACAAGATTCTAAATATAACAAGGTTGCTGTAAATAATCTAAGTTCTAAAAAAGGAAAAACTTTGTTCTATTTTTGGACTTCTAGACAGCCTGGACACAAGAAATTAGTCACGCGAAAAATTAAAGTATTAGCAAAAGAATTTCCTAATTTGAATATTGTTGGAATCAGTTTAGATACCAATCACAAACGTTGGAAACGTGCTTTACGAGAATTAGAATTTCCTGTTAGCAAACAATACCGTGTTACAGATGATGAAAGTCTTTCCAGAGATTTTGGATTAATCAGTATCAACAAATTGATTATTACAGACCAAAACGGACGTATTATTGATGCGTTTTCAAATATCTACAATACAGATTTAAGAGATCAGTTGAAGAAATAATCACTACATTCTATTCTCTATAAAAATTATAAAAACAATTTATAAAAAAAGCATCTCAGAAATTTCTAAGATGCTTTTTTATGTTGTGAAAAGTATATGCAACTTTTACATGTATACTTACAAAATACTAGTTTCCTTTCTTGTAATCTGCTAAAAACTTAGCCAATCCAATATCTGTTAACGGGTGTTTCAATAAACCTGTAATTGACGATAATGGACCTGTCATTACATCTGCACCAATTTTAGCACAGTCAATTACGTGCATTGTGTGACGTACAGAAGCCGCTAAAATTTCAGTTTCAAATCCGTAGTTATCATAAATCATTCTAATTTCTGCAATAAGATTCAATCCGTCTGTAGAAATATCGTCCAAACGACCAATAAATGGTGATACAAACGTTGCTCCTGCTTTTGCCGCTAATAACGCTTGTCCGGCAGAAAATACCAACGTTACATTCGTCTTAATTCCTTTATCAGAAAAATATTTACACGCTTTAATTCCGTCAGCAATCATTGGTAATTTTACCACAATTTGCGGATCTAAAGCGGCCAACTCTTCTCCTTCTTTCACCATTCCTTCAAAATCTGTTGCAATAACTTCTGCAGAAACATCTCCTTCTACAATTTCGCAAATAGCTTTGTAATGGTTTATGATGTTTTCCGATCCTGTAATTCCTTCTTTCGCCATTAATGACGGATTCGTAGTTACACCATCTAAAATTCCTAATGCTTGCGCTTCACGAATTTGATCTAAGTTAGCTGTGTCGATAAAAAATTTCATTGTTCTGTATATTTATTATATGAAAGTTGTGTTTTCTTTTTTGGGCGTTTTGTCAGGCTATCCGTTATATCTTTTTTATACCAAACGTCTTTGCGAGAATTTTTTGAAAATTCATGGCAATCTGTTTTATACAAGTAACAAATTACTTCGTCGCAAACTCCTCGTAATGACACATCAAAATATAAAAAAGGATGTCACTGCTATCCTGAACGCAAATTCCGTGTAAAATTACAATATTATAGAATGTGAAAACAAACTTACAGAATAGAATAGTTCGTGAGTTATTAACATTGAACTTTTGTAAACTTTCAAGATTCAATCAAAAATTAAAAATTGAAACCAGTTTATCTTCAAAAACCACTATACAAACAAAGCAAAGCAATTGTATCAAAAAAATCCGTGTACAGCGACAAAAAGCCAAAGAAACATCCAAACAAAACAATTTCTTCTCCAAATGCCGCAGAAATCCAACTAAAAGCTACGCCTAACAAACAGGTTTTCCAATCGTCTTCTAGGTTTTCAAAACGACAAGACAATAATTTTGAGTTCGCCTTTCAGACTTCTCAAAATTAAGATCAGTAAAAAAGCCTGCATTACACAGGCTTTTACAATCGAGGTTTCAAAGTATGCTACTGCTTGATACATTTCAAGACAGTAGTATGAGATACAGTTTACTTCTTCTTTAGAAATATTGACTTTTATAACAAATAAATAATCTATTTATTACTGTAAATTACGATAAAATGAATAGAAAATTAACCAAAACATGTGTAGTTGTCATGTAAACGTGTAATGTTGGTATTTTTTGATTCGTTCTAAATCAATTAGGAGTTTCTAAAGTTGGTGATCTAAATTTCTCTAATACATTATCTGTGAGATATACATCGTGTTCAGATTTTTCAACTAGTATATCTAAGAAGCGGCGAAATTCTTCTATTTTGTATTCTTTAAAAGGAATTCGTATATCTGATTTTTTCTTAAAACCGAGTTCAAGTTCTTTCCAAGGTTTTTTGATTCCTATATAATTAAGATTATTCAAATCTCGCTTTTGTAACCAAGGATTGTTGAATGTAAGCGTGTTTCCGTCGATAAAAATAGTGATTGGCTTTTTCTTTTTGTAGACAAAAATCATCAGTACATCTATTAATATGATCATCAACCACATCACAAGAGAAATAAAAGCAAACGTATTAAATCCTTCTTTATAAATATCCGGTATTAAAATAAACGACCATATGATTGCCATTAGTAAATTTGATTTATTAAAAATTTTACTATGACTTTTCATTGTAAAATCGGCACTGAAATTATTCTTCAACACAGACAATTCCCATAGCAGAAGCACTACAGTAACACATGCTACCAATACTATATTTGCAATCATGGGGAAGTCTGAAAAAATTCCATACATCATAATTGAAAGTAAGAGTAGTATTATTGCAGCGTATTTCATGTAGTAATTAAATGTGTATTTTAGTTTATTTTCTGAATTACTTTTAAATATAAATTTTCAACTTTTGTACGCGCCCAAGGTGTTCGTCTGAGAAATTTTAAGCTTGACTTTACAGAAGGATTGCTTTTAAAACAATTGATATTGATTCGATTTCCTAATTCTTCAAAACCATAATAATCAACTAAAGTTTCTACAATTGCTGCTAATTTTATTCCATGTAATGGATTGTTGGGTTGTTGATTACTCATTATTTAAAATTCTTTTATATTCATAGCGTAGATTTTTTTCTGTCAATTTATCTTTCAACGTCAAAACATCATTTTGTAGTTTCAATATTTCAAATTTGCGAAGCCCAATCGTTAGTAAGTTATTTTTAAGAGTATATGAAGCTTCTAAAAGAAAATCTTGCAAAGTCATTACCAAGACGTCATCTTTTTTAAAACTGAGTAACACATCCGAATTTATAAGCGCATCTGCGGCGTGATCGACTGAATTACTTGAAGATTTTGGTTTGTCAGTAGCTTTAAAAGATTTAGTTTGTGTACTTAATTTCCACGTACCAATAATTTCTTTGTTAAAATCTGTTTGTGCATTGCTAAAGTTAATTCCGATTAGCAAAAAAAGTATAATTGTGATGCGCATATGTATTTTTTTATAAAGTTTCTATTTCAATATGTTTTTTAAAATAATCAATAAACCAGAATAAATCATCTAATAAATAGTGTTCGCTTTCTTCATCTAAACCCAATACTAAATGTTTTTGATTGTTGGTAGCTATTAAAAATACTTTTCCTTCAAAAATTTCATTATCAAGCTTCTTTGTCATGTATTCAAAGTCTTTCACATTGGTGGCGTCAAAACGTTGTATCTGATCATTTTCTACAATCGTAATTCCTTTGTCATCTAATACTTTTCGATTCTTGTTCGCTTTCAATTTAGACATAATTCGAAGACCATTTACAATAGCAATACCCACTAAAAACACAAGTGTTGCCAGAATTTTAATGTCTATTCTTTCTGAATAATTTGCTACAGAAGTTATAAAAAACATTCCTATTCCTACAGCAACAATAAGTGGTAAAAACACCAATCCGAAAAGAACCGTCAAATCTAGTTTCGCATTTGATATAATGATTTTTCCATTTTCCTTTGAAAATGATATTTTTAAGCGCTTCAGTTTAGATTCTAATAAAAAAGTACTTGAATTATTCATGTGCCTTTGCGTAAGTTTTAATAGTTCAAATATATCATGATTTACCTAGATCAGTTGTACATTTTTAGGAAATGTTACACGAATTTGAAAAATGAAGTTACTATTTTTCAACGTATTTTATTATATAGCACATGTAACATTTTTCAAAAATTTTCCACTTATATACCATAAAACAGAAAGATTATGAAGGAATTTTTGGAGAAAATACAATTAATACGACAAAAACAAATTAAACTAGCTGTAGACAAATCCGTGTTTATTAGAAACTTTAAGGAAAATATTGACGAAGGCAGTATTGGTACGTTCTCTAGTGCTTTTGAAGCGTTTTCTTCAAGTAAAAATAGATATAAAGGAAATATTACACAAAATACTTTTGAACTCAGAAGACGTAGAGAACTATTTGATAGAACTAGTTATTTAGCGCGTGTTAAAGGTACATTTAGACAACAAAATGATCAAGTTGTGATTGATACCGAAATCAATGGATTTAGCAACTTTCTGATTCCTTCTTATGTACTTATTACGGTGTTTTATTTATTTTTCATTTTCATGATTATGACAAATGTCGAATCGATTGGCTTTCCAGTACTATTTATTCTTTTTCACGCCGTATTAATGTATGCAATTCCATATTTTATAATTCGAAAACGTGTAAAAAATACAGCAATTGATCTTGAGAAAGAATTATTTTTTATGACGAAAAAAGATATTTAGATCACGCTAATTCATTACAACTTATAATGATTCATTAACATTTTTTCATATACTTTATCGGGAAGAATTCGTTTTAATACTATAGAAAACTTTTGCATAAACGCACCAACTTTATAATGAATTTTTGGTGTGTTGGTTTGAATTATATTCAACACAGATTCCGCCATAATTTTTGGATCTGAACCTTCATCTACATGCGAATCCATTTCCGTAAGCATATTTCCGTACACTTCTTTATATGGAGAAGCGTCAAAAACTGGCGTATGATAACGTCCAGCCGCAATATTTGTAGCAAAATCACCTGGCGCAACGTTTGTAATTTCAATCCCAAACATTTTTACTTCCATTCGCATGGCTTCCGTTACCAACTCTAAAGCGCCTTTTGTGGCAGAATAAATTCCTCTGTATGGCAATCCCATATAGCCCGCAATTGAAGTTACATTGATGATTAATCCGCTTTTTTGCAAGCGCATTTGTGGCAAAACTGCTTTCATTACGGCAATTGGGCCGTATAAATTGGTTTGAAATGCTTTGTGAATTTCTTCAGCTGGCGTTTCTTCAATCGGTCCTGTAATTCCAACACCAGCATTATTAATCAGAATGTCAAGTCGTCCTTCTTTTTCAATAATCGTAGCAACAGCTTTCTGTATCGTTTCTGCATTTCTAACATCAAGTGCAATCAAATTAAATGCATTAAAATCTGTAAACTTAGCAGGATTTCTACTTGTTCCGTAAACAATATATCCTTTTGATGCGAGTAAAATTCCGATAGATTTCCCTATTCCTGATGAACCACCAGTAATTAAGACCACTTTTGACATTGTGTTGTGTTTAGGTTATTTTTTTACAAATATGCTCAAAAAAAAGGAGAAATTGAACCTTGACTTTAGGGAATAAAAAAAGGCAAGCTACCTACATCACACCGCTCAACCATTTACCTTTGCTGCGTTCCCGCCCTGGAGGATTCAACAGGAGCTGGTTGTGTAGGACTTGCCGATGCAAAGATAAAATGTTTTTACATTTAAGCAACCATTTTTTAAACTGATTTTAATGAATTAACTTGCCACAAATAAAGTATTCCAATGAAATTATATAATGTATTCATAATCATATTTTTAAGTTTAACAATTTTTGCGTGTGGTGACGAAAAAAATTCCAATACGCCTAATTTTTCTTTAAAAATTGATGGGAAATCAACAAAATTTCCTTTAAAATCGTCTATAAAAGCGATTGTTGTCAATAAAAATGAGCAAACTGTTACTGAAGTTAGCTATACTATAAATGATCAGAAATTGACAAATTCGAGCTCAAATCCGTTGGTTTTAGAAACTACAATTCCTGAAGACTTCTTACTTGGTAATCAAATTTTGAAAGCTACAATTACGTTTGCAGATGGAAAAACAGAAAATATTTCTAAAAAATTGATGATTTTATCAGATAAAGCACCAAAAATTTACACGTATAAAATTGTCAATACATTTCCACACGATCAAAAAGCATACACGCAAGGTTTGGAGTTTTACAGAGATACTTTATTTGAAAGTACGGGACAACATGGCGAATCTTCCCTACGCAAAGTAGATTATAAAACAGGAAAAGTATACCAAAAAATTAATTTAGACCGTGTGTATTTTGGTGAAGGTATCACTATTTTGAATGATAAATTGTACATGCTTACATGGCGTTCGAAAGCTGGTTTTGTGTTTAATCCGAATACGTTAGAGCGTTTAGACACCTTTTTATATCAAGATAGTAAAGAAGGTTGGGGATTTTGTAATGATGGAGAAAAACTATACAAGAGTGACGGAACAGAGAAAATCTGGATTTTAAATCCTGAAAATTTAGAAGAACAATACGCAATTCAAGTGTGCGATAATAAACGTTCTTATGTAAAGGCAAATGAGTTGGAATATGTTGATGGAAAAATATTTGCCAATAGCTACCAAAAGCAAAGTATGATGATTATAAATCCTAAAAATGGCGCGCTTGAAGGAATTATTGATTTTAGAGGTTTGAAAGAGAAAGTAACCAAACATCCGGCAATTGATTATTTCAACGGAATTGCTTACAACGCAAAAACAAATACGTATTTCGTAACTGGAAAATATTGGGATAAGCTTTTTGAAGTAGAGATTATTGAAAAGTAGTATGTTAGTATCTTGGAAACGCTATGCTTTGGTATCGCTGCGCTCTTGGATTATTGGATTGTTGATTTGAACATAATTGACAACCGATAACCAACAACTAAATTTTCACAATTTCATTTTTAATAGCTAACACGACCAAACCTGCTGTGTTTCGAACATTTAGTTTGGCGAGTAATTTTTTTCGATGTCCTTCAACCGTACGAAAACTAATGAAAAGCTTCTCTCCTATTTCCTTGGCGGTGAATTCTTTACAGATCAATTCTAATACTTCTGTTTCACGTTCGGTAAGATCAAAAATTGGATAGTCTGCATTTTGTTTTCCTTTGTACATCATTACTTTACGCATGATATTTGTGATTTTGTTATTGAAATAATAATCGTATTCTATCACACAACGAATGCAATCAATTACTTCTTCAGGACTGGCATTTTTCATTAAATAACCATTTACACCAAGTTCAATCATTCTAATAATATGGCGTTCTTCTTCATGCATGGTTAGTACAATTATTTTTATATTCGGATATTCTTCTAACAGTATTTTTGCCGTTTCGTATCCGTCCATTATTGGCATTCTAATGTCTAGCAATATCACTTCAGGTTTTACAATAGAGTTTCGTAATACTTTTAAAAAATCGCTTCCATTTGATGCTTCCAAGATGATTTCTATGTTTTTTTCATCTTGTAACATTGCTTTTATTCCTTCTCTAAAAAGCAAGTGATCGTCTGCCAATCCAATTCGTATCATATGTGTTTTTTTAAATCTAAAGTTGTACTTGTACCTTTTCCTATGTGTGATGAAATTGTAAGTTTTGCGCCTAAAATCAACGCTCTATCGTATATATTTCGCAATCCGGCACCTTTTTTTATCGTTTCTTGATCAAATCCATTTCCATCATCTTTTACGAGTAATTTAAAATTTGTATCACTCGTTGTGATTTGTATTGAAACCATTTTAGCGCCTGCATGTTTTACCGTGTTGGTGATCAATTCTTTTGTGATTCTATAAATGGCAAGTTCATGTGAAAATTTTAATCGTTTTTCACTTCCATTCCATTCGTAGTGCACAGAAAGTAATCCTGTTTCGTTTATGGTGTAACATAAATCGCTTAATGCTTCGTTCAAGCCGAAATCTTCTAATGTTGGCGGCATGATGTTGTATGAAATCTCACGAACTTTTTTCAACAAACAATCCAATTGTTTCCGAATTGTTTCCGATTGCGTAACCACTGCTTCGTTTTCAGCAGTTTCCTTTTTCAATCGTGAAACACTTAATAAAATGGTAGATATTCCACCGCCAATTTCATCATGTAAATCTGCCGCAAACCGTTTTCGTTCTTCATCTTGAATTTCTACAGCACTATTTAGTAATTGTTGTTGATGCGCTAATTTTTGTCTTAACAAACGCTTTTTATATATCAATACAAAACCAACAATAGCAATGGCTAGGAAAAACATTCCCAACATGCCACCATATAAAACTAACGAAGTTCCTTCTTGCGCTTGATTAACCATATTCCAATTGCAATTAAAAGATAATGAATTATTAAAAATAGTCCGTGTAATGCCCAAGCTTCAAAAAATTTCTGTGTAGAAAGTTCTAACAGAAAGTTATTTGAAATAAATAATAAGAAAGATCCTGAAAAGTAAACCAATACACCTGCATTGATCCAAAATACAGGATGTGTTTCTAATTTGACAATTTTACCATTTACAAACACTTTGTAATACCATGCAATTCCGAAACATAGTAAAAATGCGCCTTCCAACGATCTGCTGAATGAATTATACATTTCTAACGATTGCCAACAGAGTGTATTTGTGATAGAAAATAGAATGAAAATTACTAGTAAGATTATAATGATTCTTTTTACTATTTGTTTTTTAAATAATTGATAATAAAATAGACTCCAAAACGCATATTCCAACACAGTGTATATGTGCAGTAGATACATATTGTTTGCTCTATTTTGATATAGAAGATACGCACTGTATGAAATAATAACCGAAACAATGAGCAAGCTTCCTACTGTCCAAAATAGCTTTGTAAATCGCTTAAATCGGAACAACATAGCGACCACTGGCAATCCTAAAGACAGCTGTGCTATTTCACTAAAAGTTGCTAAAAATGTTTGTGTGAGCATATGTTTTTATGATAAATTACAAGGGCGAAATAAAGCACTTTTTATACTGCACGAACCTTCTCCATTGCTTGTACATGGTGCTTTTGTATTGACAAATACTTCTTCTGTTTGAATATCTTCGTAATATGCTTTGTTACTTTCAGAATTTTTAGCGCCTATAATTATAACACGATGTACTCCGTTTTCCAATCCAAAGTATACGCGTAACGCATTTGCTTCTTTGAATTCTCTGAAAATTGAATCTAAGTTTTCAATATCAAAATAGATAGAAATTAACTCTTTTTCCATTTTACATTGCCAAATTTCTACACGATCTATAGCATCTTGTTCACTAATTGCGCCCAAATCTATCATGCAATCTTCTTCCGTGGAATGTTGTACTGTTTTTAGTTGTGTAGAAGTCATTTTCATAGGTTGATTCGTTCTCCCATGAAATAACTCACTTTCTGGATCACATAGTTTTGGACATGGTAAGGCAAAATCATAAATTCCGCTAACTTCTGTTAAATCTTTAGTAGAATCATCTGAATAAATAACATCTTCATTTAATGCATTGACACCAACAACAATCATATCTGGAGCGGCTTCTTCATCTTCTTTTTCAGTAATTCCTATATAAAAACGGACTCCGACAACATCTGTTTGTTGCGCTAAACATTCAATATCATTTTTATGAAACAAAAATGCTTTCAAAATATTTTCTTTTTGCCAATTTTCTGTCAAAACAGCGGCTTCTCCTAACTTTATTTTATCAAAGTTTGCAATTGGTTCTTGTAACATCTTCTATTTGTTTTAAAGTTTGATACAAAATTACTGAATACAATCGCGTTTAATATACGTATTTCTACGCATTTGCAGTCTGAAAACTAGTGTTTTAAATCACGTAAAAGCTATCTTTCACATACGTAAAAAACTCCATAATTTTGGTTCATATCAAATTTAATATTGAATTGAATACTTAGCGCTAAGGACAAAATTGATATTAAATAAAACAATTATTAATCATTTTTAAACCTTAACATTATGTCAACTTATTGCGGAACTATCACATCTAGTGGTCAAATTACAAGTAATGGAAACTTTTCATGTCAGTACAATTCTAGTCAGCAGAAATATACTATAAATTACAATGGAAATGTCAATGCTGGTGCATCCTTAGTTGTATCACCAACACAACAAGTTCCAGGATTAAGCTATATGTTATATCCATACACAAACGGATTTACATTGCAAGTATTTCAGGATGTGAACGGCGTTTTTACACCAATAGCAAGTAGTGCTAATTTTATTGTAAAAGAACTGTAAATACACAATCAAAAAAAAGCGTAGAACTCCTTTATTTATGTTGAAGTAAAGGAGTTTTTTATGGTATTAAATTTAAAAAACCATCTATAAACAGTTTTTAGATTGAGTAATAATATTGTAGTTTTAGGCAATAGTTAAATTTTGAAAATAACAAAACCAATAACGCATACTACAATTAATGAAAGTCCCTAAATATATTCTTCCAACCATTGTCATTTCTCAATTTTTATGTACTTCATTATGGTTTGCTGGAAATGGAATTATGTCCGAATTGAAATCCAATTTCAATCTTGGAGAAAGCGCTTTAGGATACCTCACATCTAGTGTTCAGCTTGGATTTATTGTTGGTACATTAATTTTTGCGTTGTTATCCATAGCCGACCGGTATTCGCCATCCAAAGTTTTTATGGTGTGTGCTTTTTTAGGAGCCGCATTCAATATTGGCATTATTTGGGAAGGAAATACATACGCTACGATTCTTGCTTTTCGATTTTTAACAGGTTTCTTCCTTGCGGGCATTTATCCTGTAGGTATGAAAATTGCCGCAGACTATTTTGACAAAGGACTTGGTAAGTCGCTAGGATATTTAGTTGGTGCGCTTGTTATTGGAACTGCACTACCACATTTGCTAAAGGATATGAAAGGCAACTTACCTTGGGAATCTGTTTTAATTAGCACGGCTAGCTTGGCTATAATAGGAGGTATATTAATGATAAGTTTCGTTCCCGATGGACCACATAGAAAACCAAGTCAGCACATAACTATTTCCGCTATTCCAAACATTTTTAAAGAATCTAATTTCCGAGCTGCAGCTTTTGGGTATTTTGGACACATGTGGGAATTGTACGCTTTCTGGGCATTTGTTCCTATTATATTGCAAATTTATACTGAAAAACATACTGAAATCGTTTTTAATATTCCGTTGTTATCCTTTGTAGTTATTGGAATTGGCAGTTTGGGTTGTGTCGTAGGCGGCTATTTAGCACAAAAATTCAACGTTAAAAAAATTGCCTTTCTATCATTGCTTTTATCATGTGTGTGTTGCTTTTTGTTACCGTTTATGTTTTTTGTTGAATCGCAAGTCCTCTTTATTGCTTTTCTCCTTTTTTGGGGAATAGTCGTCATTGCAGATTCGCCACTTTTCTCCACATTAGTTGCTCAAAATGCACCGTTAGCGTTAAAAGGTACAGCACTGACGATTGTAAATAGTATTGGCTTTGCTATCACCATCATTAGTATTCAGTTATTAAATGAATTGAGAATCATAACTGATACGCCAATTGTTTTTATCATTTTAGCGTTAGGACCTATAGTTGGTTTATTAGCCATACGAAAAAGAAAAAAGTTGTCTTAAATTTTTATGTGAAATATAAGTTCACTCATTGAAAAAACCACTTCACTCATTGTTGGTTTTATACCTATGTTTTTTGTGTTTTATTTGAATTGTATTTAAAACTGAAGCATGAAACATCCAAAAATAACAATAAACATTCCCGAACCTTGTCACGAAGATTGGAACAAAATGACGCCAACTCAGAAAGGAAAATTTTGCGGAGTTTGCACAAAAGAAGTCGTTGATTTTACCGCAGAAAGTGATGAAGCTATTGTAAAACATTTTCAGAAAAACGATACTGTTTGTGGACGATTTCACAATTCACAGCTAAATCGAAAATTAATTGTCGATCGAAAGAAACGAAATCATTGGGTATCGTATGCCGCTTCGCTCCTATTTCCAATGGCATTGCTTTCGCAAGAAGTAAAAAAAGATATAAAACATACTCCAAAAACCATTCAAACTGATAGTAGCTACACTTCGCTAAACATTGGATCGCTTCCTAAAATAGTTAAAAACGATACGATTTCCGTTAGTGGAATTATTTCAGATGATACTGGATTTCCATTGCTAGGTGCAACGATAAATATTAAAGGTTCAAAAACTAAAACTACTACAGACTTTGATGGAGTTTATCAAATCGACGTAAAAAGAAATGCTGTTTTAGTAATTAGTTATGTAGGATATAAAACTGTTGAGATCAAAGCAACCAAGAAAAATCATAATTTTTCATTAGAGCAAGTTAATAGCTTAGTTGAAGTTCAACTACCTCCATATCATTATTCAAGATTAGGAAAAGTAAATATAGGTTCGATATCAATTGTAAAGTCTGAAGATATTAAGGTTCAAACTGATAGTTTAACTGTTAGTGGAGTAATTACTGATAATACTGGATTGCCACTGCCAGGCGCAACAGTTCAAATAAAGAATACAAAAAAAGGTGTAACCACAGATTTTGATGGTAACTATAAAATTAACCTAAAGAAAAATGATATTCTTATCTTTAATTATGTTGGTTTTGAAACTCTTGAAATTAAAGCCACAAAAAATAACCATGATGTACAATTAGCGCTTGGAGACTTTTTAGGTGAAGTTGTTACAGTTGGCGGAGCTATGACAACTTCCAGTTGGATAGAGCATTCTGAAAGATCGTTGACGAAGGAACAAAAAGAAAATAAAAACCGTATTGAAAACTACTTTGCTTTTCAAAAGAAAAAATGGAAAGAGAAACGTGAAAAACGACGTGCCAAAAGAGCCGCTCGCAAAGCTAAAAGAACTGCAAAAGCCGCTGAAAATAAAAAATCAAGCTGAAACAATAATAAGAACTTCAAAAAGTTATATTTTTACGGATAAATGTATCTATAAAGGATATATTATTATTAAAATATTACAATGAAGAAACTTTTATATACTTTTTTAATCTTAGGTATTGCAATACTTTGGAGTTCATGTCGAAAAGATTTTGTAACGGTTCCAAGTTCAGGACAACTTGAATTCTCTAGAGATACTGTGTATTTGGATACAATTTTCACCAACATAGGATCAAGTACATACAACCTGAAAGTATACAACCGAAGTGACGACGATATTAACATTCCTACGATTCAATTGGGTGAAGGCGAAACGTCTAAATATCGCTTAAATGTTGATGGAATTCCTGGAAGAGTATTCCAAAACATTGAATTACTAGCAAATGATAGTTTGTTCATTTTTGTAGAAACTACGGTTAATATTAACGATTTTGCAAGTGGTGATCAATTTTTATATACAGATGCGATCGAGTTTGACAATGGTGGAAATCAACAAAAAGTAGAATTAGTCACACTTGTACAAGACGCCGTTTTTCTATATCCGCAACAATTTGATGATGGAACTATTGAAACCTTACTTTTAGGTGTTGATGATGAAGGAAATGAAACACGAATAGAAGGTTTCTTTTTAGAAGATACAGAACTCAATTGGACCAACGACAAACCATATGTAATCTATGGTTACGCCGCTGTTGGTCAAAATAAAACATTAACCATTGATGCTGGCGCACGCGTGCATTTTCATGCGAATTCTGGTTTAATAGTTGCCAACGAAGGTTCATTACAAGTCAATGGAACAACAAGTACTACGGAAGAATTAGAAGGTGAAGTTATCTTTGAAGGCGATCGTTTAGAACCTGGTTTTGCAGATGTTCCTGGACAATGGGGAACTATTTGGCTTACGGACGGAAGCACGAATAATGTAATCAATCATGCAACGATAAAAAATGCTTCTGTAGGAATCTTAACAGAAAATAATGACGGAACTTCAAATCCTACATTAACCTTAAACAATTCACAAATTCATAACAGTGCAACCGTTGGTTTACTAGCACGCACAGGTTTTGTAGAAGCTACTAACACGGTAATTGGAAGCGCAGGACAAGCTTCATTATACTGTAATTTAGGCGGAACATACACATTTACACATTGCACATTTGCAAACTATTGGACCAATAGTTTTAGAGTATTTCCAACGGTCTTATTAGATAATTACTTTGATTTAGGAGATGGAAGTTTTCCACTTACGGAAGAATTAAATGCTACATTTTTAAACTGTATAATTGATGGAAGTAACGGAATTGAGTTAATATTAGATAAACGAGAAGGTGATGATTTAAATTATAAATTTGAAAACTGTTTGATCAAATTTAATGATCTTCAAAACAGATTTACCAATGATCCGTTATACAATTTCAACGAGCCAACTATCTTTAAAGACAACCTATTTAATTTAAGTGCTGACTTCAAAAACACGGAACTAAACGAATTTAATATTGGAGCTACATCTGGTGCTATTGGTGTCGGAAATCTAGCAACAACGACAATGTTTGCGCCACTAGATATTTTAGGAACAACACGTACGACTGCGCCTAATGGTAAAACTGATGTTGGTGCGTATCAAAATGTTACTTTTGATGATGATTAGTAACAATGACTTTAAATAAAAATGACAACAACAAAATCAAGTAAAATAACTTTAATAGTTATTGCAATAGGAATCTGGACTATTGTTTTGCAAAACACTGGAATTATACCTACAAAACAGAATGTAATTGTTCACGGAGGATATATTGATGCAGATGTAACTGGTTCAGTAGAAATTGATAATGCTATTGAAATTGATGACATAATTGATATAAATATTAAAGAAATTAATGGATACAATAACGCTTTTTATCCTGATTCTGATGGAGCATATATGGTAGTTCCTGTTACGAATCGATAAAACAGAAAATATAACCTTACAACGAAAAGCATCACAAAACAATAACACGGTTTTATGATGCTTTTTTTGATTTTATGTATATCATTATAAAGGCTATATTTTTATGATTTTGATTTTAAATAATATTCTTATAGTTTTAGCAATGAAATGTTTATAATTAAAAGTGAATTTTCATTCAAATAAAATGACAGATAAGATAAAAAAAATATATTCCGCAATTCAACAATATCCTGAAAATGAACTAACTAAAACTATCATAATACCAACTTTAGAAAAATTAGGCTTTTTAAAAGTTGAATTTTATGGAGGTATAGATGAAGAAGGAAAAGATATACTCTGTTGGAAAAAAGATCCTTTAGGTGATATTTCACTAATAGCTGCACAAGTCAAACACTTCAAGTTTACAAATAAAGCAAGTGGAGGAACTAGTTTTCAAAATGTTGTTAACCAACTCACAATGAGCTTACAAAAAAGAGTTCAATATTCGGATAAATCATCTCACTTACCTGAACAGGTATACTTAATATCTTCATATGAAATAGATTCTAAAAATATCAAAAGTAGATTTTCAGACTATCCAGATGTAAACCAAAATAGGATAAAGATTATTGATGGTTATAAACTATCCGAGTTGATTTTAAGAAATAATCCAGAAATTATTAGTGAATTAATAAATGAGGAAATCGACTTATCTTATTATTCTCCTCATAATTTAACAAACGATATTTTATTAAAAGCTTTAGGATTTCATAAAAAAATTAATTTAAAATCTATATATACTGATATTGATTTTTCATTGGGAAAACATACAACAAAATTATTTTTTAATTTAGAATTTAAAGGAATAATTCAAGGCTTTAAATTAGAAAAAGTTGATTGGGAGAGTTTTAAAGACACAATTCAAAAACTTGATAATCATAATATTAATATAATTTTAAACGAAAATATTCCAGATATTGAATCTCATTACAAGGCTCAATTAAAAAACTTTGAGAAATGGTCTTACATACAAATTTCACTTACTGACGAATTAAAAAGTAATGAAATAACATTTAAAAAATATGTTAAGGAGAATGAAAAAAATTGGAACCGTTACAGAATGACACAAATAAGTCATAATAAATTATTAAAAAAGCAAGCTAAATTAATTTCTAAAAAAAATTCTCTTTCTTTAGAGATTAGAAAAGAATTTTCTGAATTGAAAAAATTAAAAATTCAACTCAAAAAAGTTTTAGATGTAGAAGAAAAGATAGAAAAATTAACACGGTCAATTGATTCACATTCATCTAAAAAACCTAACCCATATTTTTGCTTTTCAATAAATGGAGTTGCTACAGAAAAGCTTCTAGAAAAAGATAAGTTTTTTATTAAAAATGAAATTAATAAATTTAATTTTACAACACCCTCTAATCATGATTTGAAGAGTTATTTACAAAAATGTGATACTATTTTTAAACGAAGTTCAATAATATTGAGTAACAATCAAATTTTAAAATCTCTAGGAATAAATAAAGAAATTGTCTTTAGGAAGTCTTTAGATTCAACTAGATTTAAATTACCCATTGATAAGATATTCGATACTAGTTTAAATCTTGTATTATTGGGGGAAGCTGGAGCTGGCAAAACAACAAGTTTACAAATGTATGCCATCAATAATAAAGAAAACGAAGAAAGAATAATTCTTTGGACTCCATTAGCTAGATTGGTGCAGAATTGGTCAATGAACAATAATAAAACTGAATTACTAGTAAAAATAAAATCTCTAGACTTAGCGATATATGAATATTTAAGATCAAAAAATATTGATATAACTAAAAACGATTTATATAGCTTACTAAACGGGAAAAAAGTTGTTGTTTTATTTGATGGGTTAGATGAATCTATAAAGTCAAATGAATGGCTCCCAGAAGCAATAAATCATTTAGCAAAAAAGTTTTCAAAATCATTACAAATAATAGTAACATCTAGAATGACAGGAGAGTATATTGAAAAACTGCAATTTTTAACAGTTACTTTATTACCATTCACAAAGGAACAAAGAAATCAATTCATCAATAATTGGTTCAATGATAATAACTGTGATGCAAAAGAGAGAATATTAAAACATTTACAAAAAAATAAGTCAATTGATGAAACTACAAGAAATCCTTTATTAACAACAACATTATGTGTTTTAGCAAAACATGACTTGCCTTTACCAAATACTGAAATAAAACTATATGATAACAGATTGAAACTTCTCGCTGGCTACTATGACAATGTTAAAAATATTCCTTCAAGAATTTCAACAACACCGCACAACCTTGAATATTTAGCAAAAAAAATTGCATTCTATTTGCATTCAAAAAATATCAGAGAATTAGAATACAAAGAATTAGAAAAATTTGTTGTAAAAAGATTTAAAAAAACTTTTTCTGCTGAAATAGTAAAAATTGCATTAAAAGAACTCATAGATCCATGTAATATATTAGTACCAATGACAGATACAGGAAAATTCGGATTTGGTCATTTAAGATACCAAGAACACTTAGCTGCATCTGAGTTATTGACAAATCGTAGTATCAATATAATATTTTTAATGACCCAAGATTGGTGGAAAGAAACATTATTATTTTTTGCCCAAATGAGTGATGATTTAACTTGGATGGCTAAAGATGTTGGATTTTATTTAAATGAGGATAAATTTACAGAAACTTTAAATGAAATAATTAAATTAAGACCCGAAGAGGAACAAATTAAATTTAGAGCATTGACTGAGGAATTTACTGAAAACTTTAATCTATTTTATAATGAAGATGAATATTTTTAATAAAAACTAAAAAATATAACCATACATCGAAAAGCATTATAAAGCAACAACCGAGTTTTATGATGCTTTTTTTATTTGTATATTAGAGTACACAATAAAAACAAAGAATAGTTTAACACAAAATTTAAAAAAACATGATCGAATTTATTTTTGACATTGCAAATATTCTTGCAGGAATTTTACTCGGAATTACAGCACTTGACAAACTTGATGGAGAAAGCAACTTCTTCAACAATATCGCAAAGAAATTAATGCCGTTTACAACCGTAATTGGTGGTATTTCTTTAGGACTGGGAGTTTGGTATTTGCTTGGTTTTAGACATATTTTATACTCAGCAGTAGCTATTGCTGGCGGTTTGTTATTATTAACACATGTATTAAGTCAAATTCCAGCAGTTGGTGATGCTTTGGTAAAAGTTTCGAAAAAGTTAATGCCGTTTAAAGTAATTGTCGGAATGGCACTTTTAATCTTAGCAATTTTATACCTTATTTAAGT
This sequence comes from Kordia sp., assembly GCF_965283645.1. GTDB lineage: Bacteria > Bacteroidota > Bacteroidia > Flavobacteriales > Flavobacteriaceae > Kordia. Next base: position 111,547 of record NZ_CBDIPG010000002.1, read on the forward strand.
GACACTAATTAATCACTACTTTCTGAACTGTTTTACTTTTTTCGGTGCGAATTTCTAAAAAGAAAATTCCACTTACCAAGTTTGAAACATCAAGTTTTGATTGCAAACCTTGTGCTTTTTGAGTAAATACTTGTTTGCCCAAACCATCAAAAATAATAAGTGTATACGGTTCTGAAACTGTAGTTGATATAAAAAGATAATCCGCTGTCGGATTTGGATAAACGTTGAATGTAGAAGCGTTTTCTTCGTTTACGCCTAAAGTACTTCCTTCGATAACTGTTAACAATTGATTTGCATTTACGTTGGTATAAGTGTCCGTTATGCCACTTGGCCAGAAAATTTCTAGCATGTCAATTGTTGTCGCTGTTTCCAATCCGAAAATTTCTGTTGCAGAGTTCTGTCCAAGAAAAGCTTCTCCGCACAATACATATCTGTACATAGCTTCTCCATTTATAGTAGCTTTGATGCGCGCGCCAATTCCAGCCTTATTACTGGTAGTTCCATTTAGCTTTACTTTTAACCAATTATTGGTTCCGCCAGTATTTCTCCATAATGAATTGTTATCTGGTGCCAAATTGATTACAACAAAATCTTGATAACCATCGTTATTTATGTCACCAATTGCATTGGAAAAGCTTGTATAAGCATCATTTGCAAAACCTGCTCCAGTTGGTATTGTATAGTTATAATTTGTATCACATTCGTAAAAAGCAGTAGTCAGCAATGGAGAAGCCGGATCATTAATCATGCTACATACATACAAATCTAAATCTGTATCATTATCAGCATCCAAGAAATTTGCTCCCCAACCTATACTGTTAAAAATTGTTCCTGTAGAAGCCGCTACATCCGTAAATGTTCCGTCACCATTATTTTTTAATAAATGATTTCCTTCGGCGGTATTTGTTACATAAATATCTAAAAAACCATCATAGTTGTAATCGTCAATTGTGGTAGACATTGCATTTGCCGCAACGCCTGCGCCTGAAGTTAAACTTACATCTGTAAAGGTTCCGTTTCCGTTATTTTTATAGAGAATATTTGTATTGGCAAATCGATCATTGGAAATATAAATATCTAAAAAACCATCATTATCGTAGTCAAAAAATACGGCACAGAATGATAAATGCCCAACCGAACTGATTCCAGCAATTAGAGAAACATCTGTAAAAGTTCCGTTTCCGTTATTTCTATATAATTGATTCGGAATGATTTTATTGGTGTCTTTATTACTTAAAAATACATCTAAATCGCCATCATTATCATAATCGCCAAAAGAAGCACCGTAGGTAAACAAAGTCGTTGTTGGAAATCCTGCAAAGGTAGTAACATCTGTGAAGTTAAAATTTCCATCGTTGTTGTATAATTTGTTCGAAGCATTAACGCGTGTAACAAACAAATCATTGTCTCCATCATTATCATAATCAACCCATAACACTTGTTTGGAATGATTTGGAATGGTAATATTGAACGTTTCTTCTACAAACGTACCCGCATTATTTTTGAAAAATCGTACAGGGAAGTTTTCTTTACTCGCAAAGGTTAAATCGTCCCAACCATCATTATCATAGTCATAGAAACTAACGCCGCCAAGTTGCGTGTTAGTATTTCCTGTGATATTTATACCTAGTTCAGAAGCTTTGTCTTCGAAGAGTACTTGTGCGCTTGTCAGGGAACAAAACAAGCAGGTTAATACAGCAATAGTATAACTTTTCATAATTGCAATTTTTACATCTCATTGCAAATATAAGAAATCTTAATTTTATGTTAAAATATTATACTATTGCCATTTTTTTATGATTTATGCTTGAAATAATGGTTTATCAGACATCATTACATTTACTTTGAATGCAATTCCGTCTAATTTTTCATCACTTTCGTAATGCATTAATGCTTCATCAATATATTCAACAATAAGTGCCATGTCATCTTCTTTTAAACCTCTTGTGGTAATTGCCGCAGTTCCGACACGAATTCCAGAGGTTACAAATGGGCTTTTATCGTCAAAAGGAACCATGTTTTTATTTACTGTAATAGCTGCTTTTCCAAGTGCATTTTCAGCATCTTTTCCTGTGATATTTTTATTTCTAAGATCGATTAACATCATGTGATTGTCCGTTCCGCCAGAAATTATATGATATCCTTTTGCTACAAATGCCGCCGCCATTGCTTTTGCATTTTTTTGAACTTGCAATATGTAGTGCATAAACGCATCTGTCAACGCTTCACCAAAAGCAATTGCTTTTCCTGCAATTACGTGTTCTAAAGGTCCACCCTGATTTCCTGGAAAAACTCCACTATCTAATAAGGAAGACATTTTACGTAAGTTTCCATTTTTTAATTTAATTCCGAAAGGGTTTTCAAAATCTTTCCCCATCATAATCATTCCACCACGTGGTCCGCGCAATGTTTTGTGTGTAGTCGTTGTTACAATATGACAATGTGGAATTGGATCGTTTAGTAATCCTTTGGCTATTAAACCAGCAGGATGCGATATATCTGCTAACAACAATGCATTTACACTATCTGCAATCTCGCGAAAGCGTTTAAAATCGATATCTCTTGAATATGCAGATGCTCCTGCAATGATCATTTTTGGTTGTTCTTTGGTTGCAATTTCTTGAATTTTATCATAATTCAATACGCCTGTCTCCTCTTCTACTCCGTAAAATACAGGATCGTATAGTTTTCCTGAAAAGTTTACAGGTGAACCGTGTGTTAAATGTCCACCATGAGAAAGATCGAATCCTAAGATTTTATCACCTGGCTTTAAGCAAGCCGCAAAAACTGCTGTATTTGCCTGACTTCCACTATGTGGTTGTACATTTACATAAGCCGCTCCAAACAACGTTTTTGCTCTTTCTATAGCAATCGTTTCTACTTCATCAACAACTTCACAGCCGCCGTAATAACGTTTTCCAGGATATCCTTCAGCATATTTATTAGTTAGTACAGAGCCTACAGCTTCCATTACTTGTTCACTTACAAAGTTTTCAGAAGCAATCAACTCTAATCCTTCTTTTTGTCTTTGTTTTTCGGCTTGAATTAATTCAAAAATTTGTTCGTCGCGTTGCATTATTTTGAGTCTATGTTAATAAAATCCAAAAATATGATATAGATTCCATAACTCATATAGAAAACTCATATATTTGAAGATAAATAACAATTTTTATCAAATTATAAATATTCAACACAACTATGCCAGATACTACTAATAATCCCAATAGAAAAACATGGCTAGAGGTTACTCCTGATAGCGATTTTCCTATTCAAAATATACCTTTTGGAGTATTTCTTACCAGAGATGACGTAATTACAATCGGTACGCGTATCGGTAATTATGCCGTAGATTTAGGTGCATTGCATCAACTTGGTTATTTTAAAGGAATTCCTTTAACAGATGATATTTTTCTTCAAGATACGTTAAATGATTTTATTTCTGACGGAAAGAAAACATGGCGATTGGTTCGTAATCGAATTGGTGATATTTTCGATGAGAATAACGCTAGTTTACGTGACAATGCTGAACACAGAAATAGAATTATATTTACATTAAATGAAATAGAAATGCAATTGCCAGTTCAAATTGGTGATTACACAGATTTTTATTCAAGTATAGAACACGCAACCAATGTGGGTACTATGTTTCGTGGTGCCGATAATGCTTTGATGCCAAACTGGCTTCATGTTCCTGTAGGATATCATGGAAGAAGCTCTTCTATTATTCCATCAGGAATTCCAATTCATCGTCCACAAGGACAAACATTGCCAGCTGGTGCTGAAAATCCAGTTTTTGGCCCTTCAAAACGTGTCGATTTCGAATTAGAGATGGCATTTATTACTACAGATGCAAATCATTTAGGAGAACCAATTCCTATTGAAGAAGCGGAAGATTATATTTTTGGAGTTGTTTTGTTTAACGATTGGAGTGCACGCGATATTCAAAAGTGGGAATATGTGCCTTTAGGACCATTTTTAGGGAAGAGTTTTGCATCGTCAATCTCACCTTGGATTGTAACAATGGATGCTTTGGAGCCATTTAGAGTGGAAAGTCCAAAACCATTGAAGCCACAATTAGAATATTTACAGTATGCAGGAAAGAAAAGCTATGATGTTAAGTTAGAAGTAGCAATTCAGCCAGAAAATAGTACAGAAACTGTTGTGGCACGTTCTAATTTTAAATATATGTATTGGAATATGGCACAACAATTAACACACCATACAGTAAATGGTTGTCCTGTAAATTCTGGTGACATGATGGGAAGTGGAACGTTGTCTGGAAAAACACCAGATTCGTATGGTTCTATGTTAGAATTGTCTTGGGCAGGAAAAAATCCTGTGCAATTAAATGATGGTTCTGAACGTACATTTATCAACGATGGCGATACAGTAATTATGCGCGGACATTGTAAAAACGAACATGTACGTATTGGTTTTGGAGAAGTTTCTTCAAAATTATTGCCAGTTTTTAAACCTAAGAAAAAGTAACAAACTAGTATTGTTTTTATATAAAAGTAATACTCCCAAAGATTAATTTCTTTGGGAGTTTTTTGTGCTAATTCGGGAAAATTAAATTCTTAATGTGTAATACTTAAATTCTTAATTCTTACAATTCCGTTAGAACCTGTATAGTTTACATTCTTGACAGATTGTAAATAGTTCCCAACTTTAAAGTAATTTCCTGAGGCATTCGTTCCTATTGCTTGGGAGAATATTTCATTAGAGCCATCAAAAACCTTCACAACTCCATTATTATATGATATTTTAAACGTATAACTCGAACCTAATTGATAACCATTATCAATAAATACACTGCCGTTTAAAACATCTTCGGTTATATAACCACCTATTTTGAGTCGTACACCGCCAGATGATTGATTTCGATCACCATAAAATTGTAATCTTATTACATCATCAACTGTATTATTTGGTCCGTGAATTTGAGCAAAACACAAAACACCATTATTTTTCTCTACTACATTTCCATCATCAAGTGCTGCACTTGCTGGCAATCTGTCAACTCTAACGGTAAACGTCATTGAATTATTTCCGCTAGAACCGCTCCAATTAGCTAAATTTCCATTACTCATTTCTCTTAGTTCTACTCTTGGGTTTCCAGAAGTAGCCGAACCTCCTAAACCTCTGTAGCACTTAAAAAATGTCCATTCGCCATCTGTGTAAAAATAATTTGGATCGTCGTATGTTGAAAACGTTTCTCCTGTTGATGCCAACACATCATCTCTATACGTTGCATTAGATCCTGGACTTCCTGTGAATCCGTTTAGTTTCCAGTTATTTGATGTTAAGCCTAAATTGTCTCCAGGTGAATCGCCATTTCCGCCGCCGCCGTCGCTAGTTCCAAAAATTTCTGCTTCCGTAATACTATTCCAAGAGCTTGAAGAGTTTCCAAAACAAGAAATTCGCACATACCGAACATTTACAGTATTGAAACTATACGTTTCTAAGCCATTCGTATTTCCGCTACTTCCCGTAGTTTTCTTATCTACAACGGTTTGCAAATTATATTTAGTGGTTCCTACTCTAATTTTAAAGTATGCTTTTCGTTGATTTCCTTTGTAAAAAGCTAGCTTTACAGATGATACAGATTTTACAGAACCCAAATCATATGTAATGTATTTTCCGTTGTAGCCATTAGAAGACCAACGTGTGCCTAAATTTCCATCTAATGTGTTTTGTGGTACATTTCCATCGTCTCCGTTAGCAGAAGCAGTAATAGACGTTATTCCTCCATTTTTTTGTCGTGAAAGAACTGTTTCGTTTTCAATAGCTTCTTCTTCTAGTTCAACTATTTCATCTGTAGCGCATGAATAGCATATTAGTAAACATAAAAGAAGTAATAATTTGATTGGTTTGTAGGTGTGTTGTAGGATTAACTGTTTCATTGGTTTTGGTTTATAGTTATTATTTTTTTGGTAAACCAATCTGGTAAACCAAATTGGTTTACCAATTATACAACAATACCGATTGATAAAAAAACATAAAACCGTAAAAAAAAGGTGGTTTATTTTAAGGTTTAGTCACAAAATAATAGTATATCATTTTACTCATAATCAATCACATACCAAGAAGATTAGATATGATTTGTATCAAACTAAATAAATAATGGCTATTGATAGTAGAAGAATACCATAAATAAGAGTAAAGGCTTTTCCTGAAATCTTACTTCCCATTTTAGCCCCAAAGAAGTTTGAAATAAAGTATGTGCCAAATAAAATTCCGACCAATTGCCAATCGACAGGATTTTCAAAATTGTATTTTATAAAAGCACCATAACTTACAGGTGGAATGAGTATTGCCAAACTCAATGCGCGCGCATATTCTTTTTTTAGTTTAAAAACGCCTATTAATATTGGAACCATTAACACGCCAGCGCCAATTCCGAACATTCCGCCCAAAATTCCTGTACATGCGGCTAAAATAAATATCCAAATGTATGAAATGTGTTCTTTGTGAGATTCTTGAGCATTTTTCTTTACGTACGATCGAAATTGCATCAAAGCGATAATAACTAATAAAACTGCGAAGTAATATTTTAAGTCCGTTTCTCCAATATAGAAAGCAAATACAGCTCCAAAATACGAGAAAACGCAATAGGAAATAACGCCAATAGTTATGTTAATCCATTGTTTTTTAACATATTCATACATGGACATTACACCTAATAAACTCATAGGACCTAACATCATGGTGAGTACGTTCCCTTGTGCGGCTAGTTGTGACATTCCACAATACAATACTAAAAATGAGACTAAAAACGGACCGCCGCCAATTCCTGCAAAACCGCCAATATAGCCGACGGCTAAACCTAATACTACATAAATAAGTGGATCACACATGAACTGTATTCAAAATTTAGCGCAATTTACTAGAAAAGTTTAGTTAACAAACCATTAAACAAAAAAACAACTTCAAACCGAAGCTTGAAGTTGTCATTACAAAAATTGAATTAATCAATCAAGTAAGTGCAAAACGCACTCGTAAATAAACTAAAGATGGAATTAGTAGTAACTTAATTCTTTCTACAGCAATACGAATACATGCTATACAGGACATGTTCTAAATGTCTCAGTTATACATATTCGCGGGTTTATAGTTTCTTCATTACAAATAATTCCACACGTATATCCACACGTGTTTGCACATGTATTGGCGCAAGTAGGTTGTAATGTTTCCGGACAACAAGAATGTCCGTGACATGTATACGTTCCTCCTCCTTTAACTTGTTGCTGTATTAAATTTGCAACTGTCGACTTTTTAAATTGTAATGATGATTTGATAACTGATTTTTTCATACTGTTTCGGTTTTAATGATTTATATAATGCCTACTCGTAAGTTTTTCGGCTTCCACTACTTTTTTGTCTTAACACGTTGTATTAGGACATAGATAACAGTTTGTATATAAAAGTGTAAAACAGTTTTGTGTACAACCTTCTGTTTCACAATGCAATCTGTCAATAGATTCTAATCCAATTGTTCCACCTTTTAGTTGTGCCGTATTGAAATTTGAAACTACTGATTTTTTCAACTTTAAGGTTGATTTTATTTCTTGCTTTTTCATGATATAATATTTTATAATATTGCCTACTCTGTTAGTTTTTCGGCTTCCCCTTTTAAAAACAAATGGCCGTTTATTTCTATCATAAAGAAAACTAGAAAAGTGAACAAAATAATCCACACCGATAAAGGTTTACAAAAACAAATTGTGAATATTAGGAAGTCTTTTTATGAATCTTTCTGTACGATTTAGGCGAAATTCCTGTCTTTTTCTTGAATGCGTTGTAAAATGAAGTTCGATTGTTAAATCCGGCGGCATAAATAATCTGGTTGATATTTAAGGTATTCTTTTGATCTTTTAAAAGCTCAATAGCTTCGTCAATCCGATAGTTATTGACGAATTCAAAGAAGTTTACCTGAAAATGTTCATTGATTAATTGCGAAGTATGATGTCTGGATAAGTTTAATTCTTCCGATAACACATCTAGCGTAAGCGAATTGTCTAAAAATAATTTATCCGACTCCATTAAAAAGAGCAGTTTATTCTTCATTTCAGTTACTAATGAAGACGATAAACCGTTGTTTTTATATTTAGTAAAAGGAAAGCTAATTGTACCTGAAAAGATGTTAGGTTGCATAAAACTGAAATATGTTACAATGCCTATAAAAAAAGTAATTCCATATCCAATAAGGTAATCATTGGAAATAGTCATTAAGCGCAAATAAATCAGTAACATGTATAAAATAAAGATAAATGTATATCCTGTAAAACATAGCCATAACGATTTTACCCATAAACGTTGCGGTTCAGTAACATTTACTTTTTCTTTTTTGTACAAACCATAAATTTTAATAACATATACAATCATTAATATAGTTACGGTATACACCATATATTCTCTCGGAATTGGCCACCAATTTACATAATTTTCATACGTATCATCAGCGGCAATTTTTAACTTTACATCATACGGTAAAAAGTAAAATCGACCAAATACACTGAATACCCAAACAATAGGAATTGCGTGTCGTGCATCTTTCCAAGTAAATGGACTTTGCTTTAATACACGCTTGATATAAATGTATAATAAAGGTCCGTAAGAAACCCAAGGGATAAAATTGGTGAATGACAAATGTTCTACATAATCACCTTGATAATTAGACCAATACGCACAATTAAAAATTTGATTGTACGAAAACAATAAAAGAAAAACACCAAATATACTATTCGCAATTCGGTCTCCTTTTCGCTTTAAAAAAAATAAAGTAGCGAGTATAAAGGATTGTATGGCAAATGCAAAAAACAGCATTATCCATATATTAATGGTAGTTTCCATAAGCAGAAGTTTTAAGAACGTTTTTTGATTGATTGAATGATGTAACTTCAATGTACAAATAAGAAAGTAAAACCCTTCTTAAAAAATTCTTAATTCTTATGCTAAAATGAAAAATGAATACTCGTTATACGAATTCTGCTAATGGAATCGCGTTAATTTGACCATGAGAAGCGTGCGCAACAGTCACACCATTTTTAATCATAATCAACTGTGGACTTTCGTGCCATACTTGAAAACGAGCCGCTATTTCCTCTGAAATTGGACGGTAATTCAATAAATCTAAATAATAAACTTTCATTTGATTTTCTTCCAAATCATATGATCCTTCAAATTGCTTAATCACCATTCTACTAATTCCACAACGCGTACTATGCTTAAAAATAGCAACCGGCTGTGTTTTCGATTCCTCCACAATAGTATTAAGCTGTTCTACGTTTGTCAAAGGTGTCCAACGTAATTTTGAAGGCTCTGGAGTTTCAGAAGCCTCAGAACTTCCGAATATTTTATTGAATAATCCCATAAGTATGTACTAAATTTAAAGAATGAGTCGAAAGGAATATAAAAAACTTTCAAATTGTCAAAATGTCTTGAAAACTTACGCCTAAACCGCCATTTTGTCTGGGTTTCGTAAATGGAACAAGAATTGCAAAACTACCAAAAAACACACAATAGAACGTTATGAACTTTAATAATTACACTATAAAATCACAAGAAGCTGTACAACAAGCACAGCAACTTACCCAAACATACGGACATCAACTCATTGAAAACGAACACTTGTTCAAAGCAATCATGGAAGTTGATGATAATGTTTTGCCTTTTCTATTAAAAAAACTTGATGTCAATGTTTCGCTACTAAATCAAATTTTAGAAAGCACACTGACAAGTTTTGCAAAAGTTAGTGGTGGAAACATTATGCTATCGCCTGCAACTGGAAAAACGCTCACAGATGCTAGTATTATTGCCAAAGATATGGATGATGAATTTGTTTCAACATCACACTTAGTATTGGCAATATTTAAATCGAACAGTAAAATTGCGCAGATTTTAAAAGATCAAGGTGTTACGGAAAAAGATTTAAAAGCCGCCATTCAAGAACTCAGTAAAGGCGAACGTGTTACTTCTGCAAATGCGGAAGAAACATACAATTCGTTGAATAAGTACGCGAATAACTTAAATCAACTCGCTAATGACGGTAAACTCGATCCTGTTATTGGTCGCGACGAAGAAATCCGTAGAGTCTTGCAAATTTTATCAAGACGCACAAAAAACAATCCAATCTTAGTTGGTGAGCCTGGTGTTGGTAAAACCGCAATTGCGGAAGGTTTAGCTCACAGAATCATTCAAGGTGATGTTCCTGAAAACCTGAAAGACAAGCAAATATTTTCGCTTGATATGGGCGCATTAATTGCGGGTGCAAAATTTAAAGGTGAATTTGAAGAACGTTTAAAAGCCGTGATCAAAGAAGTTACTTCCGCAGATGGTGATATTGTCTTATTTATTGATGAAATTCATACACTTGTTGGCGCTGGCGGCGGACAAGGTGCAATGGACGCGGCAAACATTTTAAAACCTGCATTGGCACGTGGCGAACTCAGAGCCATTGGAGCTACAACGTTGGATGAATACCAAAAATACTTTGAAAAAGACAAAGCGTTGGAACGTCGTTTTCAGAAAATTATGGTGAACGAACCTGATACGGAAAGTGCCATTTCTATTTTAAGAGGAATCAAAGAAAAGTACGAAACACATCATAAAGTACGTATCAAAGATGAAGCTATTATTTCGGCTGTAGAACTTTCACAACGCTATATTACAAATCGTTTTCTGCCAGATAAAGCTATTGATTTAATTGATGAAGCGGCTTCAAAATTACGCATGGAAATCAATTCTAAACCTGAAAATTTAGACGTTTTAGATAGAAAAATTATGCAGTTAGAAATTGAAATTGAAGCTATTAAACGTGAAAATGATGAAACGAAGTTAAAATCGCTTAATGCTGAATTGGCTAACATCAAAGAAGAACGCAACGAAATTTTTGCCAAATGGCAATCTGAAAAAGACATCGTAGATAGTGTCCAAGTAACGAAAGAAGCCATTGAGAATTATCGCGCGGAAGCGGAGCGAGCAGAACGTGAAGGAAATTATGGAAAAGTTGCCGAAATCCGTTATGGAAAAATTAAAGAAGCACAAGCAACATTAGATGCATTACAACATGAGTTATCATTACAAGATGATAATGCATTAATAAAAGAAGAAGTTACGAACGAAGATATTGCAGAAGTTGTAGCAAAATGGACCGGAATTCCTGTGACTAAAATGCTGCAAAGCGAACGCGAAAAATTGCTTCAACTAGAAAACGAATTGCACAAACGTGTGGTTGGACAAGAAGAAGCAATTACAGCAGTTTCTGACGCTGTACGCAGAAGTCGCGCTGGATTACAAGATGCAAATCGCCCAATTGGTTCGTTTCTATTTTTAGGAACAACTGGTGTTGGAAAAACAGAATTAGCAAAAGCACTTGCGGCCTATTTATTTGATGATGAAAGTGCCATGACGCGAATTGACATGAGCGAATATCAAGAATCGCACTCTGTAAGCAGATTGGTTGGTGCGCCTCCAGGATATGTAGGATATGACGAAGGCGGACAATTAACGGAAGCTGTGCGACGCAAACCATATTCGGTTGTGTTATTAGATGAAATTGAAAAAGCGCATCCTGATACGTTCAATGTGCTTTTACAAGTATTGGATGAAGGAAGATTGACCGATAATAAAGGGAGAATTGCGGACTTCAAAAACACAATCATTATTATGACCTCAAATATGGGAAGCCATATCATAGAAGAAAAATTTAAAGCGGTAAAAGATATTGATACAGCTATGGAAGCCGCTAAAGTGGACGTGTTAGGTTTACTGAAACAAACGGTTCGACCTGAGTTTTTAAATCGAATTGATGATATTGTCATGTTTACACCATTATCACAAAATAACATCAAAGAAATTGTCCGATTACAATTTAAAAATGTGATCAAAATGTTAGAAAAACAACAAATTACGTTGGATGCAACAGAAGAAGCAATTGCCTATTTAGCAAAGCAAGGATTCGATCCACAATTTGGTGCGCGTCCTGTAAAACGTGTTCTGCAACGTAAAGTATTGAATCAACTTTCAAAAGAAATATTAAGCGGAAAAGTGACTGTTGACAGTATTATTCTCTTAGATGAATTTGACAACGAACTCGTATTTCGAAATCAAACAGATTTGATTGTGAATTAAGATTCTGCTCTTCAGCGGAATTAGTTTAGCTTGTAATTTTGTGTTTGTCTTGCTGACTTCCCAAAATTGAGCTTCACTAAAACACACAAAGCGCAACTAAAATTAGTTGCGCTTTGCATTTACTAACAAAGACAGAAACTATAAATAGTTCCTGAACTACAAGATTCAGTATATAAACGCTGTGCGCAAAGCTTTATTTTATTGGGAAAAGTTAAAGTTGTGTGAAGTATCTTTAGTGAAACGTCGTGCTGAAATTTTACATAAAACGGACTACTCAGATTTTAAGACTCGCTATTGCTCTTTTGATTGTTAAATTTCTCTTAAGCTAGCGCATGTTTTTAACTTGTATCTAAAAAGACTAAAAATTGCGGATTCGTGAAGAAAATAATTAGTTTGGAATTCTAAAGAAATCCTAAAATTTTAATTTTGCAAAAGTTATATCAAACTTACATTAAATTAGAAATTTCTAAATCAATTCATAAGACATATGAAACATACGAAGCTTATTATTCCACTACTCATTTTATTTTTAGCTATCAGTTGTAAAAATTATTACAATGAAATGCTAGATTGGATTGATACTATTGAAATTGGATTGAACATTGAAGATGTAAAAAATATGCAACCAGATTATTTAGAAATAGATTGGGAAGATCCACAAAATTTTGAAAATGAAAAATGGTATTTAATTACTAAAATAAAAGGAAATAATGATGTTTTAGGAATGTCTAATTTTTTAGTCTTTATTGATGACAAGTATCAAGGAAGAGAAGTGAGAAAGTAAAACCATCAAGCTTTTAAAAGCAAACTGATTGAAAAATTCGCAAAATTCGTAACAACATCTCGATACAATTTTTCTTCATTCTAGCACGAAAAACCACTCGATGTGACGCGTAGAAAAACTAAAAATCGAGAACTGAAAACTGTCAACTGAAACCTACTCCAATCCTAAAACCTTTGTAACTTCTGCTAACTGCTCATCAAACAACTCTTTCGTCAATTCCTGTTTCCAAAAAGGAACTAATTCTTTTAATAGCTTTTTTCCGTGGTCGGAATGTACTTCTTCTGGAAATGCAATTTCTAACACTTCTAGCATAATCTGAACTGCAGTAGACGCACCAGGTGAAGCGCCTAACAATGCTGTAATACTTCCGTCTTTGCTATGAACGACTTCGGTTCCGAATTGTAATTTTCCGCCTTCAAATTCATCCTTTTTGATAATTTGCACGCGTTGTCCTGCAATCATTAATTCCCAATCTTCGTTTTTTGCATTTTTGACAAACTTTCGTAATGAATCCATGCGATCTTCGTGCGACATCAAAACTTGTGCTACCAAATATCTTGTCAAAGGTAAATTGTGCCAAAATGCTCCAAACATTGCAGAAACGTTATCAAACTTAATCGATTTCATCAGGTCTAAATTTGAGCCTTTTTTTAAGAACTTTGGACTGAATCCTGCAAAAGGACCAAATAACAATTCACGTTTTCCGTTAATATATCGCGTATCTAAATGCGGCGTTGACATTGGCGGATCGCCAACACCAGCTTTGCTATATACTTTTCCTAAGTGTTGCTCAATGAGCGCTTCATTTTTACAAACCAACCATTCGCCACTCACTGGAAAACCACCATAGCCGTCTTTTTCGTCAATTTCAACTTTTTGTAATAACAACAAACTTCCGCCGCCAGCACCAATAAATACATGTTTTGCATCTAAATGTTGAATTTCGTTCGTTGCTGTGTTCTTCACTTTTACAGACCATTCTACCTCATCATCTGGATCAATATCCAACACATCATGGTTGCATTGTACTTTGGTGTTGTATTCAGATTCTAAAATTTCAAATAGTTTTCGGGTTAAATTGCCATAATTCACGCCAGTTCCGCGTTCAATTTTTGTAGCCGCTAGTAGTTCATCTTCGTTTCTATCATTCGCGATAAGCGGAAACCATTCCTTCATTTTAGAAATATCATTGGTAAACTCCATCGAATTAAACATAAAATGTGCTTTCAATGCTTTGAAACGTTTTTCTAAATAGGCTGTGTTTTCTTCACCAGTTACCCAACTATAATGTGGCATTTTTTGAATAAATGCGCTTGGATCGTCAATCAAATTATTTTTTACCAAATAGGACCAAAATTGTTTCGATATTTCAAATTGCTTACAGATTTTTAATGCTTTTGTAATATCTACAGCACCATCTTCGTTTTCTGGTGTATAATTTAACTCACACAACGCAGAATGCCCAGTTCCAGCATTATTCCAAGCGGCAGAACTTTCCAAAGCAACTGTATCCAATCGCTCTAAAATTAAAATATTCAAGTTGGGTTGTATCAATTTTGTCAATAAAGCTAAAGAAGCACTCATAATACCGCCACCAACGCAAATAAGGTCGTAATCGGTATTTACATCAATCTTTTGTGAAGTCATAATCTATGTTTACGAAAGTAAATAAGTCACAATATACTAAGAAGCATACGCTAACGCATACTTCTATCTCCTTTAACTAACTCAAAATTTATAATTATGGTAGGTATGTAATTCTAGTTAACAGTTAAAAAGTGTGTTTCCACAACCTCTTGGCGTACAACTCAGCGCCGCATCTGTAAGACACGTTGCATTGGTTCCGCCACCAGTTCCTGTTCCTCCTGTGCCACACAAAGCGGCAATTGTATAAGGTGGACAGTCTGCAGTATTTCCAGTTCCTCCTTTTACATTTTGTTTACAAAACGTAGCAACTTTTTTCTTTTTAAAATTTAATTTTGTCGTAAGATTTTTCTTTTTCATGACAACTATTTTACAAATTATAATTTAATAGGATTTGTTTCCGTTACTTCACATGTACATGATTCAATTGGGCATGTACTTTGCTTTCCTAATGAATTATTAGCTGTAGTCGGATCGTCAGAAGCTCCAATTCCTCCGTATACATATAGCAAATCTAGAGAAGCAATTTTTTTCTTTTTAAAATGTAACTTGGTATTCAGATTTTTTTTCTTCATGATTTAGACTTTTAGAGTTAACCCTATAAACTTACTAATAATCAATTACTTGTGAATACACAGAAACATTACTTGAACTACGTTTTTACAATAAAATTATCGTTTTATACCGATTGGTATATTTTTTACATATCTTTGGAACATATGATAACAAAAGCTGAAAAAACAAAAGCATTTATTATTGAAACCGTAGCACCAATTTTTAACAAAAATGGCTATGCGGCTACTAGTATTGCTGATCTTACCAAAGCTACAGGTTTGACAAAAGGTGCCATTTACGGTAATTTTGAAAACAAAGAACAATTGGCAATTGCCGCATTTAAATTCATGGTTAAGAGTTTAATGAAGGAAATTGTTAGACACATGGACAAAAGCGAGTCACCAATTGAAAAACTTTTACTGATCTCAGATTTTTACCGCAATTATTACATGTATACCAACAAAATGGGCGGTTGTCCTATTTTAAATATTGGCGTAGACGCGAATAATCAAAATACGTTGTTGTTACAAAAAGTGCGTACTATTATTGAGCGTATTCAAGATCAACTAGCAAGCATTATTGAAGATGGAATTGAAATTGGAGAAATCTCTACAAAAATAAATGCCATGCATACTGCCAAACGCATTGACACGTTGATTCAAGGTGCCATTTTTATGGCATATACTATGGATGATGATTTTTACATTAAAGATAGTATGAATCAGATTGACAAAATGATTAATGAAGAATTAAGAGCTTAAGACTATTTTTTTAACTTAAAATATACCAATTGGTATAATAATTAAAACAATTTACAATGAAACAATTACCAAAAATTTTAGAAAGTAAAACCAAAATCCGTTTTCAAGATTGTGATCC
Organism: Kordia sp.; assembly: GCF_965283645.1. GTDB lineage: Bacteria > Bacteroidota > Bacteroidia > Flavobacteriales > Flavobacteriaceae > Kordia. Next base: position 127,541 of record NZ_CBDIPG010000002.1, read on the forward strand.
ACTAAATCATTTGAATAACAGTAAATATTTAGATTATTTAATTAACGCTAGAGAAGATCAACTTATTGAAGCGTATGATTTAGACATATTTAAAAACGCAAAAAATACAGGAATAACTTGGGTTGTTGGTTCACATCAAATCGCTTACATTCGTCCAGCATTTGTAATGGAAACAGTGACTATTGATTCACAATTAATTCAATTTGGTAATAAACAATTACTGGTTGAAATTCGCATGTGGAACGAAGATAAAACAGTATTAAAATCTGTAATGTGGAGTTCGTTTATTCATTTCAATATCTTAAAAGGAAAAGCGCATGAACACAATGAAAATTTCATGAAATTATTTGCAAATGCTGTACTTCCAGTTGAAGAAACTAGTTTTGATGCACGTGTTAAAAGTTTACGTTTGGCAAAAGCTTCGTGATAATTATCACATTTCAACGATTATATTTTAAATATATTTGACCTAAATATGATATATTGGTTTTTAGAGTTCCTACACTGCGGAAAAATAAAAACCAACTAACGTTATTTAATATATACAATGAAAATTAATCGATATATAGATCACACCTTACTAAAACCAACGGCAACACTAAACGACATTGAACAACTTTGCAATGAAGCTATTACACATAATTTCTTTTCAGTTTGTGTACATAGTTGTCATATAGTATTTGCAAAAAAATGTTTACAACATACTACTTCCGTTCACGTGTGTAGTGTTATTGGTTTTCCGCTTGGCGCGATGAGTACCAACGCTAAAGTAGCTGAGTTAACACAAGCAAAAGAAGATGGCGCAGACGAATTTGACATGGTGATGAATATTGGTTGGCTAAAATCGGGAAAGGATGAATTAATCTTAGAAGAAATCAAACAACTAAAATTAGCGGCTGGAAACAAGGTTTTGAAAGTAATTATTGAAACATGTTATCTTACCCATGAAGAAAAAGCAAAAGCTTCTGAACTCGCAGTAAAAGCTGGAGCTGATTTTGTAAAAACCTCAACCGGATTTGGTTCAGGTGGCGCGACATTAGAAGATATTGCCATCATGAAAAATGCAGTAAACGGAAAAGCAAAATTGAAAGCTTCTGGCGGTATTCGCGATTATGAAACGGCTCAGCAGTATATTGACGTTGGCGTTTCGCGTTTGGGAACTTCTAACGGAATTGCTATCATTACAGGAACAGCATCAAAAAACACCTATTAACATGAGTATACACATCAACGCAAGAAAAGGCGAAATTGCACCAACGGTTTTATTGCCTGGCGATCCAATACGTGCCAAATGGATTGCAGAAACTTATTTTGAAAACCCAACGTTATACAACGACATTCGTGGAATGTTTGGCTATACAGGAACGTACAAAGGAAAACCTATTTCAGTACAAGGTACTGGTATGGGCGCGCCTTCTATTAGTATTTACGCGCATGAATTGATCAACGAATACGATGTGCAAAAATTAATCAGAGTTGGAAGCGCTGGTTCGTATCAAAAAGATGTAAACATTCGGGATATTGTGGTGGCAATGTCGTCTTCATCAAACAGTAGTATGAACGATTTACCATTTCATGGAGAAACGTTTGCACCTACAGCAAATGCCGAATTATTCTTAAAAGCCATCAATGTTGCCAACGAAAAAAACATTCCTGTAAAAGCTGGAAATATTTTAACAAGTGATATTTTTTATCAAGAAGATCCTGATTATTATAAAAAATGGGCAAATTATGGCGTTTTATGTGTAGAAATGGAAACAGCATCTTTATATACACTAGCCGCACGATTTAATGTAAAAGCACTATCTTTATTAACAATTTCTGATAGTTTGGTGACCCATGAAACAACAACTTCGGAAGAACGTGCACAAACTTTTAAAGAAATGATTGAAATTGCACTCGCAATTATTTAAACAAAAAACGAATGAAAAAAAACATTTTACTTCTATTAAGTCTATTCTTAGTAATGAATTGCTTCGCGCAAGAATCAAAAGAAAAAAATACTAAATCAAGTGCTGTAGCGGCGAAAACTTCTGTGTATTACTTAATCCGTCATGCTGAGAAAGATCGTAGTGACAAATCAAACAAAGATCCTAAATTAACCAAAAAAGGTAATGATAGAGCCGCCTATTGGGCAGAAGTATTCAAAAATGTAAAGTTTGATGCTGTCTATTCTACAAACTACAACAGAACATTAGAAACGGCAATGCCAATAGCAAAAGCGAATGAATTGGAAATTATTTCATACCATCCTTTTAAGATTAAAATGAATAAGTTTTTAAAAGAAACCAAGGGAAAAACTGTTTTAATTGTTGGACATAGTAACACAACTCCTTCATTTGCAAATAAGCTCTTAAACAAAGAAATGTTTGAATCAATTGAGGACGATAACAACGGAAATGTATATATCGTAACTGTTACTGGCAATGTAAAAACTGTACAGTTATTGACCATTAATTAAACTTTACCGAAAAAATAAATATACGAAAAGATTAATGTTGGCAAAACTAGCATTGATCTTTTTTTAGCTTAAAAAGGTAAAATACAGTACAAATTATAGTGGAATCCCTATATTTGCGCTCATTTATGCAAAAAAATATCAACATACAAAACAAGAAGGCGCGCTTTCAATATGAAATCTTAGATAAGTATACGGCAGGAATTGTCTTAACGGGAACTGAGATTAAATCTATTCGAATGAGCAAAGCTTCTATTGCCGAAAGTTTCTGCGAATTTAACGAGCAAGGAGAACTTTTTGTGGTGAATATGTATATTGAAGAATATGCTTTTGGCACGCATTACAATCACCAACCGCGAAGTACACGAAAGTTGTTGTTGAATAAAAAAGAATTGCGAAGCTTAGAAAAAAGTATCAAAAACGCTGGATTAACCATTGTTCCGTTGCGTTTATTCTTAAATGAAAAAGGATTGGCAAAATTATCTATTGCGCTTGCAAAAGGTAAAAAGATTCATGACAAACGTGAAACGATGAAAGATCGTGACAACAAACGTAACCTGGATCGTATTAAGAAAAATTTCCGTTAAGTTTCTACTAGTTATTTACTGTATAAAATCACGTCATTACGAGAATTTGTTCGCTCTAATCACATAATTGTCATTCCTGCGAAGATAGGATTCCATTTTACTAGTAATTCACGAATTACTTTGCTTGCATTACGGAAAACCGCATTGTATATGTGTGCATTTTGTTTTACATTTAGGGGAAATAACAGGAAGTTTCGATAAAAATACTTCCTGTTATTGACTAAATTTAGTATGAAAACGGGAATTCCTGTTATTCATACGTTAGCTGCAAGCTGAAAAAATCAAATGGAACCTGAATTAAAAAAATACTTGCTCGAACAATGTCGAGATTGGATGCTTAAAGAAGAAATCAAAGTATTAAACAGATTAGGATTAACAGAACACGGAGAGACGGTTACACGAAAAAATGCTTTAGTTGAATATAAAATGGAATTGTTTTATGGGTTTCAAGACAAAAAAGTAAATGATTTAGTTTCTTTAGAAAAAACTCTTGTGGAAGAAAGAATAGCAGAACGTATATTAAATGATAACCCCGATATTCTGAATAATTGCTCAAATTGTGGAAAATTATGACTACAGAACCAAGAGGAAGATTATATCAAGATTCTGAATTTGAATTCAATGAGTTTAACGGATTAAAAATAGAAAAACTAATTGTCTGTGAAAATCCAGAGACTAAAGAGCCTATACTTATTTATATTAAAGTGGAAAATAGAAATTGGCATCAATTCTTTTTGGACGCAGGAATAGGGTTTTGGGAAAACTGGGACGAAATTGACATTGAGGATGATTCTTATGATTTCATTGATTTTACTGACAAATTTGATTTAAAAAACAAAGTTATTAATAGAATATTCTGTAAAAAAGATTTAAATAATAGCAGAATAATATTAGAACTGAAAAGCAACGAAAAGTTGATTTTAAAATGCAAAGAGCCAAATATATTTGATTCTGATTGTGAATTAATAATGTAAAAAAGGCCAGCAGGTAACAAGGTATAAAAAACATAGGGCGCTTTAGGCTTATCCGAAAGATCTGTGTGTATTTGCAAAGTCACCGAATATAAAATTTGGCGTTTATGAGAAAAAAGATAAAAGCAAAATATTTATATTTGGCTTAGTACCAACTCGAAACGTATCGCTTATTACCTGCCCTACGTTTCTTATACTAGCCGTTGTGCGTCATTTAAGAACACTCGAATAAAAAAAGAAAATTATGACAAATTATATTAACTGTGATAAACCTGAAAGTCCTTTCGGAAGAATTGAATGTAATAATTGCGGAGCGAAATATGATTTTGAATTTGACTCAATAAAAGCACCTTACAAAGAAACAGGAATTTTAAAATGTGCTTGTGGAGTTGACTTGGTAAGATGGAATAGTACGACTGAACCATATTTGGTAAGAGTTAATGAATAAAACATACAAAATACATCTGAATGGAATTCTAATTGGGACTTCTGAATTAGAAAAAGCTGATGCACCAATGGGAGTTGCATTTGGACTGATTGTATTTAACCGAATTGAATCGCCATACGAATTCTTTAAAGAATACTGTTTGAAAAACAATATTGTTATAAATACAGACGACCCAGAATTTGAATTTATCGACACTCAAGTGATATCTGGTTTAAAAGTATTTAGACAAGATGGACTGGAAATAAAAGGAGTTGCTGGAAATGCAATTACAGGAATGAAAAGAGATGGATATGAAATTTCAATTTTAGGAATCAATTATCCTTTTTACGAAGAAGAATTTCCACATCACGTAAAGGAATATGAAAATTTGTTCGGAAAAGAATAAAAACGAACGCACAACACCGTGTATAATTAATTGCTTTGGTCGTTGCCTATTTGGAAAATTCCTTCGGAATTTTCTCGCGTTCGTTTTTGTTTACTAAATTAGTTGCTCAAACACGCAACTAACCATACACATCAACGTTAGGCTTAATTAGAAAAACCCGAGAGACCAATTCCATAAATGAAAATATTCCTTAAAATTCTTGGACAAATAATAGCACTCGGAATAGTAATCTTTTTAGGAATATTATTGACTTGGGAACAAATTCCTGGAAATAAAAATATTTGTGATGCTGGTCAAGGACTTTACGGATTAGCTTGGTTGATTTTCATAATTATTTCAATCGCTTTGTTTATAAATTCTTGGATTTTTCTAAATAAAAATAATTGGAAAAAATACCGAATTACTGTTATGATAATCTGTGTACTTATCGTTTTAATATCGTTAACTCTAAGGTCTGTGATTTTTCAAGTATCATATGGAAAAGAAAAACATAAAATTGAAAATACCGAAAATTACAATCAGTTAATTGAAGTAAAACTTTATGAAAATGGAAAATTCTATTCTTGGACTTATGATATGGGTTGTCAATTAGAAAATATCGGAACATATAAATTGAATGGAAATAAAATAACATTGGAATTTGGAAATGAAAAATCTGAATATTTAGGAACAGAATATCTAATCGAAAATGATAAAGTTGTCTGTAATAAAGGTTGTGATTACGAAAACGAATTGAAAATAGAATAAAATAACTAAGCCTAACACCGTGTATAATTAATTGCTTTGGTCGTTGCTTATTTGGAAAATTCCTTCGGAAGTTTCTTGCGTTCGTTTTTGTTTACTAAATTAGTTGCTTAAAGACGCAACTAACCATACACAATCACGTTAGGCACAAGCAAAAGAAACCAACATTAACCAACTATATTAGAATGAGTTTAGTTCAAATTGACAAACAAAAACTAATCGATACAGGATTTACGGAATCTGGTGTAAAAAGGTATGAAAATACTATTACAGAATATTCCCAAATACTATTCGATAAGTCTAAAAAATTCGGAGAAGCGCGAAAGGCCAACGATTCTGCGGTAGAAATAAATTATGAAAATGTTCAAGGAGCTGTGAAGGTAATTTCTTCAACATTCGCAGATGAAAAAATACCGAAATGGAAATTATGGGCTCAATCTGGTGAATATCTGATAACCGCACTTTGTGGTTATTTAGGTTCTCAAGCGACACAAGATAATGCACCAAGTCACTTCACAATATTCTTTGTAATATCTGCAGTTGTCGGAGTAGGTTTGTTTATCGTTAGAAAAACTTCAAAAAACTAAAAAAATGAAAAAGTCAATAAAATACACAGATTCGGCTTCAAAAAAACTTAATAGTGTTTTGGAGAAAGTCAAAGAACAAATTGCTGATGATATCGTTAATTCTAAAAATTATCCTGGAGAAGAACTTATTGAAATAACAGCTTCAGATATTGAAGAAACTTATCGCAGATTAAGCATACGGAATAACAAGTCAACATTTTACAGAAAAAGTAAAATGATAAGAATGATAATTCCTGTTTATTTTATTTTGGGTATTATGCTAACACTTTTTGGCATTTTTAGAAAAGATATTATGGAATTAATTAAAAATGACAAAGAGGGTCTTATGTATTCACTAACAGGTTTTGTGATATCTCTAACTTCTGCTGCTATATTTTATCTATACAAAAATAAAGAGAATGAAAGAAGACGTGAATATGAAAAAGAACGTAGAAATCTAAGTAAGTGGATATCTGAAATTGATTTAGAAAAATATGATACTGAATTTCTGAAAGATGAAAATGCCAGTGCCTAACATCGTATAAAAACAATAGGGCAATTGTAGCAAAACCGAATGGTTTGGGCGCATTTGCAAGGTCGCCAAATTTTTAAATTTGGCTTATTGAGAAAGAAAAAATAATAAGAAAAATTTAAAAATTCAGCTTGTGGCTCAACCGAATAGATAGCGTGCAAATCTGCCCTACTGTTCTTATACACAACCGTTATATATAATTCAAAAAAAGAATCGGAGACATCCGTTAGAAAAGAGATTTTGGAACGATTTTATGTAGTTTTTAAAATCAATAGGTTTTCATTTAAGTTTTTGTCAGTTACACTGTGAAAGACAGTTCTTTCAAACATTGTTAATGTACTCAAAAACTTGATTTAAGGTAGTAGATTTATTTGACAAAATCAACTCTTTATAAAAAACGATAAAATCTAACGTTGTAAATGCTAAAAAACAGCACACGCCTTATACAAATATAAAGCGCATCCTTTTTTTTATTTCAAACGGATTTCAATGCTCATTTGGGCTCTTTTTTGAACTCCTGTTTTTTACTTGAATTTAAGTTGTATTTTAGTTCAATAAAGAACGCAAAAAAACATATATATAACATTGTGTAAACCTGCATTAAAACGCAGTTTACACTTAACGTTACCTGCAAGCTGAAAAAAATTGAGTATGACAAAAAACATTACACTTCTGATTTTAATATTTATTATTTCAAGTTGCTCTGCACAAGAAAATTTTAGAGATTATTATTATCAAATTGGAACAAAAAAGGAAATCAAAGTTTACAAATATGTTGACAAAAACAATCCAAGGAATATTGAATATTGGAAAGTTACTACAAACCCGAAAACAAATAAAATTCTAACCGAATCTTTCACAACTGATTTTAGACTTTACAATATATTCGAGGAAGAGCTGAAAACAAATGGAGCGGAAATAATTCGTTATGCAGATTTTGAGGTTAATGACGAAAAACAGAATATACGGATTGACGGAACGATTGTCGATAAAGATGTTTATAAATGGAATGACACAAACAAATATATTTATTCAGTCAAATACACGAGTCCAAAATATGGAAATGAACAATTCATAAAAGAACGAACTAAAAATAGCTTTGAAAAAATAACTATTAGCGGAACTGAATATTCAACATTAAAATTTAAGGATGAATACGAGATTAAATCACTCGAAAATGACCAGAACTATGAATTTCATCAATTTACCTATTACGCAAAGGGAATTGGAATGGTAAAATACCAAAGGTATCATCCAGATGGAGCAACGATTGAATTAGAATTAACCGAAATCCTAACTGAAAAAGAATTTGATGAACTGAAAGAAAAAGCCAGCAGGTAACACCGTATATAATTCATTGCTAGTTATAGCCAGTTTACGAAAGTCCTCGCGGACTTTATTTGTCCGTAATTTTTTATAAATTAGGTGCTTAAAACACGCAACAAACCATATACAACAACGTTGCCATTAATTAGAACCTATGACCAGAAACATTCCGAAAAAGGTAAGAGAAGCTTTAAGAAAAGAAGTCAATTTTGGATGTCCAATTGATGGTTGTGGCAGTCCTTATTTGAGTTATCATCATTTTGACCCACCTTGGCATATTGAAAATCATCATAGACCAGAGGGAATGATTGCATTATGCCTCGAACATCACAAGCAAGCCGATTATAATGCATTCACAGATGACCAATTAAAAGAATTTAAAAAAAATCCGTTCCTATCTTCAGATGATTCAATACAAGGTCAAATAAATTGGAAAAGAGAGAATTTAGTTTTCTTAATTGGGGGAAATGTTTTCATTGGAGCTCAAAATATTTATCTCAATAAACAAGAACAATTGTTGTGGCTCACTACTGATGAACAAGGTAATTCACTTCTGAATTTAGATATGAAATCCGAAAAGGGAGAATTGATTTTTTCATTACGTGATAATGATTGGTTGGTTATGTCCAATTTTGATAATATTGAAAGTATTCCGAGCGGAAAAAAATTATTCTTCGAAAATAAAACAGAAGATTTAAAAATCGATATTGAATTTAATAACTATTCAAAAGTCGACTTTCAAAAGAAATATGCAGAAGATATTCCAGCGAGGTGGATAGAGATAATTACAAATAAAATTGTTGCTGAACCTATCACAGTCTGCGTAATCAATGGTCACTTAACTTATCCTTTTGAAATTAGAATGGAATCAACAGGCACTACAATAAACGGAGAAGGAAGCGAGATTACTGTAATGGGAAGTCTAACTCTAAAAAATGTCAAGGAACACATAATGCAAAGAGGATTAGTTGTCGGAAGTGGAGTACTGATAAAGTAACTAATGGCAACAATGTATATAAAAAATAACGCAAGTCGTTGCTAAAACAAAGGCTTGGGCATTATTTGGAAGTCGCCAAATTTTTCAATTTGACAATTTCCTAAAAATAAAATAAATAGTAAAATTTAAAAATTCGGCTTGTGTATAATCTGAAAAGTATCGCTTACAACTGCCCTACTTTTCTTATACGGAGACGTTGGCAGTAATACCGAAATGAACATAGAATTAGAAAACCTACAATCGACTATAAAAAGGAAGTACAGTTTTAAATATAAACCTGAATTTTCTGAATCTTTCAAGACAGATATAAAAGACAACCAAATAATCCCATTAACTATTGAAGTTTTTGAAAAATTAGAATGGCCAATTGTCTTTAGAGACAATAAGTCAGTTGAAGCTAAAAGGAAAGGCGACTGGAATAAACTGACCGAAAAAATAACAATTACCAAAAAGGCTTCTGGTCGAATTGAGGTTCATAGTAAAACAATTGAAGGTAATTTCATTGATTTCGGAAAAAACTCTAAAAGAACTGGTTTATTCATTATTCTTTTTCAAAAGTTAGCTAAAGAATACCAAGAAAGCGGAAAACTCTCTGAATTAGAAACGGAGTTTGAAAAAGAAAACAGTTGGGCAGATTATGAAATTCCTTCAGAATTACCAAAACCAAAAGAATTTGGAAAACCAAATTTAGTTCTTTCAATAATTGGAGGTCTTATTATCGCAATTCTGTTTGGAATATTAATTGCGTTTTTAACTACAAAATTTACCTATTTCATTGGAATCTATGAATTCGCAATTGGAATCGGTATTGGATACTTCTTTGGTCAAGTTTTAAAGAAAACTAATTACATTGAGTTTAGATCAATTCAATTTATCATTGGAGGAATCGTGATTGTAATGTTTATAACGAATCTATTCACACAATATCAATTAATAATCGCAGAGAATAACATTTCAGAACTTAGCTTTTTTGAATTTATGAAACTGCGTTTTGAAGGCGGGTTAACAATAAAGGATTTAAATACAGGTTGGATTGGACTTACTTTAAGTTGGGTTTTTCAAATGGTTTTCCCTTACTTTTTAGCTGTCGGTAAAGTTGCAGGAATTACAGCAAATTATATTATTGAAAAAATTCCTGAAAAAGTACTTGAATATACAATTTATCTTTTCGAAATGGAAAAGTCAGAAAGTGAAGTTAGAGCTGAATTAGCACAAAAAGGATGGAATAAAAAGTCTGACCAAGATAATGTTTTTAAAGCTATTGTCGAGATAAGTGGATTTCATCAAATGAACAGAGAATAAAAGTACTACTTGGCAACACCGTAAATAATTAATTGCTATTTATAATATACTTATGAAAACCCTCGCAGATTCTCTATTCATTTTTATTCGCCAAATTATATTCTTAAACAAATAATACACAAAACCATTACCAATAATTAAGATGAAGAAAATAATTTTCATATTAACTTTGATATGCATATCTACTATTGGATTCAGTCAAACAGATTCAATTAAAGGAAACCAATTTGAACTAACGGGAAAGATTATCAATGAAATTTCTTTAACTCCTCATTGTGGAAATTTTGCTTTCGGAACGGTCGTTGAATTTGAAATTATCGAATTTTCTGACTCCAATTATAAAGGTAGTTCTATAGGTGTGATTTTTACTTGTCCTGAATTCTATAAAAGTGGATTTTTTGAGATTGGAAAGACTTATACAATTACCATTGCTGATGAAAATCAAGCAGACTTCAGTTGGATTATTCCTAATGAATATATATTGAATAAATACAAGTTGGACAAAAAACTGTGGGTCATTGAAGCGAATAAGAAATAATAAAATATGAAATCATAGTTCACTACGGCTGTTATGTTATATATACTAAACGTTACAAATTCCAAATACACAAAACCAAGCACATTCAAGATTTCCCAAATGTGCTCAACTTAAAATATAGTAGTGTTTTCTAAACAACAACTTCCTCAGAAGTTTTCGATGTCAACTTTGTGAACTCTTGATTATCTTTCTGAAAATCTACCAATCGTGCAAAAAACCAAATAAAGGCTTCTACTTGTCCGTTTAGCACAAATCTTCCACTAGAAATATGATCCAATACAGCTTGTATATCTAACGTTTGTAACGCAGTAAATGCTTCTTGATGTTGAATCCATACAGCACAAGAAGGCAAATCTGTGATGACTTCTGTATTTTGTGCTATATTTCCATCTTGTATAACAATTGTAATTGGCGTACTCTTTTCAGAAATACGCATGGAAATCGCAAGATTCGGTGTTGGGCGCGTAATTTGTGTCAACCAACGCTGCAAATACGAAGCAAACGTAGTTACCCAATATTGAAGTGCTTCCCGCGTTACATTCACTTTTTCCTGCTTTTGTTCTTCAATAAGCATTTGCGCATCTATTTCGCGTTCAGCTTCAATAAGTGCTTCCAGCGTTTTATCAATATCTTTTCGCGTATGCGCTGCCGAACAAATAAATCGTAAACGTCCACGCCCAATTTCAACAATTGGATAGGTTACCGCCAAGGTTTGAACGCCACGTTTGTACAAACTTTGCACAATAGCATACAATTTATCTTTATCGCCAAAATGTGGTGTGATAATTGGTCCGTCACCTGTGCCTAAATCATAGCCAGCTTCTTCAAATCGTCGGCGCATGTATCGTGTTCTGTCCCATAATTGTTCGCGTAGTTTTTCATCAGCGCGAAGCATTCTCAATGAAGTCAACGCTGCAGCAATATCTGCCGGACTGATAGACGCCTGAAATATATACGCTCTTGAGGATGCTTTTAACAAACCTATATGTTCACGACTCGCGGCAATAATTCCACCGATACTTCCCAACGCTTTGCTCAGTGTTGTCATTAAGAAATCTACATCTGCGGTTGCACCTTGTTCGGCACAAATTCCAGCTCCATTTTTTCCATAAAAACCAAAAGAATGTGCTTCATCTACAAACGTAAGTGCATTGTATTTTTTTGCCATACGCACAACTTCTGCTACAGGCGCAGTTCCTTCTCCCATACTATACACACTTTCCAACACTACCAAAACTGTGCGATACGGAGAAACTTCTGTCTGTAACACTGCTTCTAAATCGTTTGCATCATTGTGTTTAAATGTTCGTATTTCGGCACCGCTCAAACGCGCGCCATCTACTATGGAAGCATGACACAATTGATCGATAATGACAACATCATTTTTTCCAAGAATTCCAGAAATGGCACCTACATTTGCCGTGTAACCTGTGGGAAACAAGCAAGCATCTTCTTTTCCGACCAAATCAGCAAACTCTCTTTCAAAAGCTACATGCTGATTCGTCATTCCAGATGCCGATGCAGAAATCCCCATTCCTGTACCAAATTTTTCCAAAGCGGCTGTCGCTTCTTTGATCACGTTGGCATCTCTATTTAAACCAAAATACAAGTTCGTAGACCAAATAATTGCTTCCTGTTCTTCATCATTAAATGCATCACCAACTACACCTGTGGCGGCACTTCCAGTTCGTAATACTTTCCCGTAAGGATTTCTACGATTGTCATTTACCATACGCAACACTTCCTGCACAAGCTTGCTTTTATCATCCGCGCTCCAAGCTGTTGCGTTTGCCGCTTGAAACGTTGGAAAACTCGCTTGAATATCAAATTGAAATTTCGCCAGCGTATCACTCATCACCTTGCACGGTTGATGTGTAGGTTGTGCTTCCACTCCATTGGTTGTTATGTTGGCAATATAAGTTGCCAAAGCATTTGCTGTTGGATATTCAAAAACCGTTGGCGCTGTGATCTTTTTTCCTAACGATTTTGAAAGTCTACTGCTAAATTCCAACGTAGTTAACGAATCGAGTCCGAATGCATCAAACGGTTGATTGGGTAAGATTTCTTTTGGATCGTTTATATTAAGAATCGTAGCAATTCCGCTTTGAATAGTAGCTAAAATGGCTTCTTTTAAGGAGTTATTTGAATTTTTAAAGCTTTCCAGCAGATTTTCCTCAGTAGTTTGTTTTGTCGATGGAGTTTGTGACAAACGCATGAGTTGCTTTCGATCAAGCTTATCATTTGGTAACAATGGCAATTCATCTAAATAATTAACAACTTGCGGCACCATATATTTTGGCAATCGTTCCGAAATGTATGATTTGATGTTTTCCGTTGTAATTGATGCATCTTTCTTTACAACGTATACAACCAACATTTGTTGACCAATGCCGCCTTCAACAGCCGCAGCCGCTACAGCATCAATGCCATTCATTGATTCAAGTGTAGATTCAATTTCTTCGAGTTCAATTCGGAAACCTCTAATTTTCACTTGTTGATCAACTCTTCCCAGAAATTCAATTTCCCCATTTTCTGTCCAACGGCATAAATCGCCTGTTTTATACAATCTGTTATCTGGAATAGCTTCCGAAGGTGTAATTTCAATAAAACGTTCCTTTGTTTTTACTTCATCATATAAATAACCACGCGCCAATTTCGTTCCCGCAAGGTGTAATTCTCCAGCATCTCCATTAGATACAGGTTGTAAATTATCATTTAAAATATACGCTCGTGAGTTTGGAACTGACTTTCCAATTGTAATAACTTTTGCATCACGAGCAACTTCTGAAATCGTTGAATATACGGTATCTTCAGTAGGTCCGTATGCGTTTAAGACTCTTTCAACTGAATCATGTGCATACACTTGCTGCACCAATGAACGCTTTAGAGCTTCTCCTCCAAAAACAACACACTTTATATTTTCAGGTAATATTTCTGTTGCCAATAATGCTTGTACTGACGACGGAACCATTACAAATGTTCGTACTTCATCTAACGCTGGAATTTTAGTCAATTCTAAAGCATTTTTTACTAATATTATTTTTCCACCAAGTGATAATGTTCCCATGATTTCCATCACAGACGTATCAAAACAAACAGATGCTGCAGCAAGCATTCCGTTCAATTCTTCATCACTAAATATTTCGCGTACGGAAGCACGCATTTCCACTATATTTTTATGCTCAACCGCTACACCTTTTGGTTTTCCTGTAGAACCTGAGGTATAAATTACATATGCCAATTCATTTTTAGATGCATGTATTTTTTCGTCTGAATGATTTCCGAGTTTGTCAATCCACAATACATTTTCAACTTCATTACACAAATCCGCAGTAGCTTTTGTATCAACAATTGCAGCTTTCGATTTCGAATTTGTCAACATATATTTAATACGATCTTTCGGATATGCAGGATCTAACGGAACATACGCGCAACCTGCTTGCATTACGCCTAGTAATGTTGCTACTAATTCCCAAGAACGATTCATACAAACACCAACTAATGATCTGGCTGTTACACCACGATTTTTGAGTTCTCCAGCTACTTCATTGGCTTTTTTCATCAACCGTTGATACTCAATATTGAGTTCTCCGTCAATGATTGCTATTCGTTCTGGATGTGCCAGCATTTGTTTTTTGATCAATCCACAAATTGTTATTTCTGGATTGTCTTCAATCTGTTGCATTAATGTATCCATTTTCATTTTTCTTTTAGTAGTTATTAATTAAGTTAATTTCTTAAAAGTCAAATGGATTAGGGAAGTCCAATACTAGTTAGTTATTCACTAAATAATCATTGTAATTTTGAAAATATTAATTTCGATAGTGCGAATACAGTTATTATATCGATTGTGAATAAAGCTATGATTTAATTACTCAAATTCAAAATAAACGGTGGAATTTTTGAATCGTATAAAAGTTTATGAATGCTAGAAAGTTAGTAGGGATTCAGTTATAAGTTAATTTTTTAATTTTTATTCTCTAACATTGGAACAAAACGGAATTCGCCGAATTCTTTTTTTGTAAATTCTTTTTCAGAAGTACGCACAAATAAAGTCATAATTTGCGCTTTATCACCTACAGGAATCACAAGCTTTCCTCCTATTTTTAGTTGTGCCAATAACGGTTTTGGTACAAACGGTGCGCCAGCTGTAACGACAATTCCGTCAAATGGTGCTTCTTCAGGCAATCCTTTATAGCCGTCACCAAAAATGAGTCGTTTTGCTCGGTAACCAAGTTTTGGTAGGAATAGACTTGTACGTTTAAATAATTCTTTTTGACGTTCTATACTGTATACTTTTGCGCCCAACTCAAGTAGCATAGCCGTTTGATAACCACTTCCTGTACCAATTTCAAGAATTTTAGCACCTTTTGTCACTTCTAATAATTGTGATTGAAAAGCAACCGTAAATGGTTGTGAAATTGTTTGATCCGCTCCAATAGGAAACGCTTTGTCTTGATACGCATGTGCTTCAAAACTAGAATCCATAAACAAATGACGTGGAATGTTTCGAATTCCATTCAGCACATTTTCATCTGTAATTCCTTTAACAGCAACAACTTGTGCTAACTGATTTCGCATTCCTTTATGTTTAAACGTATCTTTCATACCGTCACAAAAGTAGGTTTATTTTTTATGTAATTCTCAAAAATAATACAAGTTCGATTCAAAAAGATCTTAGATTTTAGCTAACAAACTCTTTTTCTGAAATGTAACATGTTTATTTTAAAAAGTAAATTCTAGTGTCCGAATAAAAGAGTAAGACTGCTACACTAGAAGAATAAAGAATCTAGATTTGATGGTAACTATTTGAGAGCCTTCTAATTCTTACATATAAAGTATTTATCGAACACTACTAAAAGTGAAAAAACAATTTTATACTTAGAAAAAAGCATTCCATTTAAAAGATTAAAGCATTCGCAGAAAAGTTTAATTATACAAACACATCAAAGACCATTTGCGTAAATTTGTCGTACTAGAAATTCAATATCCATGAAAAAAACAGAAATTATACTAACTTTTGTTTTCGCAACTATTCTTATTGGTTGTAATACTGATACATCAAAACGTACAATTGAAAATGCCGAAAGTGATTACACAGAAAAGAAAACTGATACACTTACAAAACATTTAAAACCTTTTAAAGAAGAATTACCTACTATTGGTCTTTTAATGTATAATGGCGTTTTACAAAGTGAAGTTGTAGCAACATCTGATGTTTTCGCAAAACCTACCGAAGATGGCACACAACTTTTTAATGTGGTTACCATTGCCGAAACTGAAAACCCGATTACCACAGAAGAAGGAATGCGTTTTCTTCCAGATTACACCTTTGAAAATTGTCCGAAATTAACGGCTCTCTTTGTGCCAAGTGCTTATGATATGTATGCACAAGTTCATAATAAAGAAATTGTAGATTTTATTAAAACTAAAAATAAGGAAACCACGTATACTGTGAGCAATTGTGCTGGCGCGCAACTTATTGGAGCCTCTGGAATTGCGGATGGATACAAAATTGTAACGTGGATTGGTGGTGGTTTACAATTACAAAAGGACTATCCTAACTTGAAGGTTCAGAATGATAGTTTGGTGACTTTTGTAGAAGACGGGAAATTCAGCTCATCAAACGGGAATTTGGCAAGTTATATTACTGCACTGAATTTATTAGAAAAAATGACAAGCTTAGAACATAGAAAATTCGTAGAAAGCTATTTGTATTTAGATCGATTGCAACATTGGAAGAATTAAGACTATTGCCAAACTACCTACGTGTATTTTAAAATATAGCATAATTCGTAAAAATTAGTGGTGAAAAATATAAATAATATATAATTGTTGATGATAAGTCCGAAGGTTTTCGAAAAATAAATTATTTTTGTGGAAAACACTTTTTTTATGCTAAAAGCTGGAGTTTTAGGTGCTGGACACTTAGGAAAAATTCACCTTCGATTATTACAACAATCTTCACAATACGAACTTATTGGTTTTTATGATGCAAATCCTGAATATGCAAAAAAAATAGCCAAAGAATTTGGGTATACGTATTTTGATTCAATTGATGCATTAATTGACGCTGTAGATGTGGTAGATATTGTAACTCCAACGCTTTCACATCACGAATGTGCTAAAAAAGTAATTACAAAAGGAAAGCATGTTTTTATTGAAAAACCAATTACGAATACGGTTGCTGAAGCTGAGGAATTAATTAAACTTGCAAACGAACACAACGTAAAAGGACAAGTTGGACATGTAGAACGTTTCAATCCTGCATTTAAAGCGGTAAAAGATCAGATCAATTCGCCAATGTTTATTGAAACACATCGTTTGGCAGAATTTAATCCGCGCGGAACTGATGTTCCTGTAGTTTTAGATTTAATGATTCATGATATTGATGCAATTTTAAGTGTTGTAAATTCTAAAGTAAAAGACATTCACGCTAGTGGTGTTTCGGTAATTAGTAATTCGCCAGACATTGCCAACGCACGTTTGGAGTTTGAAAATGGTTGTGTTGCCAATCTGACTTCAAGTCGAATTTCCATGAAAAACATGCGTAAAAGTCGTTTCTTTCAACGTGATGCATACATTGCTGTAGATTTCTTAGAAAAGAAAGTTGAAGTTGTAAAAATGAAAGACGCACCGAAAAAAGAAGATGAATATGCTATGATTCTTCAAAATGCAGAAGGTGTAAAAAAACAAATCTATTTTGAAAATCCAGAAATTGACGAAAACAATGCTATTTTGGAAGAATTAGAAACGTTTGCAGACGCAATTAACAATGACACAACGCCAATAGTTTCGTTAGAACAAGGAACCGAAGCATTGCGTATTGCGATTCAAATCATTGAAAAATTCAACAAATAATTCTATTCATGTCAAGTATCAAAAAAATAATACATCTTCTTACCCTTTTTACGATAACGTTTTCGTTTGGACAGGAAATTATAGAAATTAAAAATATTGATCAAATTAACGTTTCTGACTTGACAAAAGATATTCAAATTGTCAAAAAGGATAAAGATAATTTCAAAATGGTATGGTGGATTCCTACGCAATATTGGCAAGTAGTGATGAACGGAAGCTCCATTGTAAATTCAAGTGAAATAGATCAATTTGTAGAAATATTAGACGAATATATTTTGGTGGCAACTATGAATTCTGAACTTACAATTACAGGAAATTTTAAACCAAAGTATTCAAAAATTCAACTGAAAGACGAAAAAGGAAATATGTATGAAGAACTGAAAGGTTCAGAAATTTCGGGAGAATATCTTCAAGTACTTTCTACACTCAAGCCTTCTATGACACAAACTTTGGGCCAATTGGGCAAACAATTGAAATTTCACGTATTCAAAAAAACAGGGGAAAACGGAAAACTTATTACACCAATGGCAAAGTTCAGTGAATTTTCATTTATTATGAATGAAAAATCAAAATTCAGTTTCAAATTACCTTTAGCAAGCATGGTAGAAGAAAAAGTATGTCCTAAAGATAATGAATTGGTAAACGGAAACTGGAAATACTGTCCATGGCATGGAAAAAAACTAAAATTACAGACTAAATAAACTATATATTATGAAAAATGTAGCTGTCATCGGAGCAGGAACAATGGGCAACGGAATTGCACATACATTTGCTCAATTTGGCTTTAAAGTTCAATTGATAGATATCTCTCAAGCATCTTTAGATAAAGGAATTGCAACAATTACGAAAAACTTAGATCGTATGGTTGCAAAAGAAAGAATTTCTGAAGAAGACAAACAAAATACGTTAAACAATATTACAACACATACTTCAATTAAAGAAGGTGTAGAATATGCTAGT
The DNA here is from genome assembly GCF_965283645.1 of Kordia sp. Classification (GTDB taxonomy): domain Bacteria; phylum Bacteroidota; class Bacteroidia; order Flavobacteriales; family Flavobacteriaceae; genus Kordia. The sequence goes on from NZ_CBDIPG010000002.1 coordinate 146,216, forward strand.
TTAGTAGTAGAAGCTGCAACTGAAAATGTAAATCTGAAACTGAAAATATTTAAAGATTTAGACGAATTATGTCCAGAAGATACCATTTTGGCAACAAATACGTCTTCAATTTCAATCACACAAATTGCAGCCGTAACTTCACGTCCAGAAATGGTGATAGGAATGCACTTTATGAATCCAGTGCCCATTATGAAATTGGTTGAAATCATTCGTGGATATAACACTTCGGATGAAGTTACGAATACCATTATGGAGCTTTCGAAGCAATTGAACAAAGTTCCTACAGAAGTGAACGATTACCCTGGATTTGTAGCAAACAGAATTTTAATGCCAATGATCAATGAATCAATTGAAACATTGTATAATGGTGTTGCTGGCGTTGCGGAAATTGATACCGTAATGAAATTAGGAATGGCGCATCCGATGGGACCATTACAACTAGCTGATTTTATTGGGTTAGATGTTTGTTTATCTATCTTAAATGTAATGTATGAAGGATTCAAAAATCCAAAATATGCACCTTGCCCACTATTAGTAAACATGGTAAACGCTGGAAAATTAGGTGTAAAATCTGGAGAAGGATTCTATGATTATTCAGAAAGTAGAAGAGCCGAAAAAGTAGCAAAAATGTTCAACTAATGATCGATACAAAACGGTATCAATTGACAAAAAAAGAATACAGAAATGTAGTCTTTAATACGTTTCGTAAAAATGTATTAAAATTGATTCCTTTTGTACTCATTTGGAGTTTATTACTAGGTTGGACAGTCAGTTTGCACGTATTGCTTTTTACGCTTTTGACAATATTTCTATTGAGTATAAAGTTGCTATACTGGCTATCTGTAAAGAATTTAAAACCATTTTTTGCGGAAACACATCTGCAGTTTGACGAAAAGTTTTTATACCTATCTAAAAGTAATGATACTTCTAAATGGTACTTTAGTCGTCTGAAAAAAGTAGTTGCTGAGCAAAACTATTGGTTGGTATATATTACAAATACACAGTATATATATGTGCCAAAACATATATTTTTGACTGAAAAAGATCAAATTGCATTCAAATCTTATCTAAAAGTTTGAAGCAATTAATTCTGATACTATGCGTATGCTTAGTAGGTTGCCAACAAACAACCCACACTAAAAGTACGCCAAAACAACAACAAGAAAAGGCAAACGTAACTAAAAATATGTTTGCCTTTTTTGATTCACTATTTACAAAACAACCAACGTATATGGCTTCTGGCTTCGATTTTCCTGTTGGAAAACCAAATGCCGACGGTTATTACAATGCGCAAAAGTTTACCGTAAACAATCATTTAGGTGACGATTGGAATGGAAAAGGTGGCGGCAATACAGATTTGGGCGATCCAATCTACACCATTGGAAACGGATATGTCAACTTTGCCGAAGATGTTGGCGGCGGTTGGGGAAATGTGATCAGAATTATTCATAAATATAAAAATAACTATTATGAATCCTTGTATGCGCATTGTGATACAATTTCCGTAAAAAAGGGTAGTTTTGTAACCAAAGGCATGCAAATAGGTACTATCGGAAACGCAAATGGCGCTTATTATGCACATGTACACTTAGAAATTCGCGATAAAATTCTTATGGAAGTTGGTGGCGGATATAGTAACAATACGGAAGGATTTGTTAATCCGACTGAATTTATAACCTCAAACAGAAACTAAGGTGGCAACTATAAAACCATTCAAAGCAGTTCGTCCTACACGAGACAAAGTAAGCTTAGTAGCGTCACGCTCATATCAAAGTTATACGCAAGACGAACGTGAAGCGCGATTGGATTACAATCCGTTTTCATTTTTACATATTGTCAATCCAGGATATAAATATCACAAAGAAATTTCTGGAAAAGACAGATATACGTTGGTTCGAAATCGTTATTTAGAATTTAAAGAAGATGATGTTTTTACACAAGATGAAACACCTTGTTTTTATATCTACCGAATTGTCAATCGCGAAAAGCAAACCTTTACAGGAATTGTTGCCGCCGCAAGCAATGAAGATTATAAAAATAATATCATCAAAAAACATGAAGATACTATTGAATACCGAGAACAAGTTTTTAAAGAATACCTAAAAACTGTCGGATTTAACGCCGAACCTGTACTCCTAACCTATCCAGATTCTAGTACAATTAATGCCATTCTAGAAAAATACACCAACTTGCGTTCAGAATATGAATTTACAACAACCTACAGAGATACACATTATCTTTGGAAAGTTGAAAATACTGAAGATATTCAAGTAATTCAGCAGGAGTTTGAACACATGGGCGAAATTTATATTGCGGACGGACATCATCGTTCTGCATCTTCATTCTTATTAGGAGAAGATTTAAAAAATTCGAACCCAAAACATACAGGACAAGAAGCATACAATGCATTTATGAGTTATTTAATTCCTGAATCTGAATTGCGTATTTACGAATTTAATCGGTTGGTAAAAGATTTAAATGGACTCACAAAAGAACATTTTTTACTAAAGCTTGATCAATGTTTCCGAATTGAAAATCGTGGTGTAGAATTATATAAACCAACTAATAAACATCACTTTAGCATGTATTTGGATGGCGAATTTTATTCACTGTATTTACGTAAAACACATTATGAGTTTACAGATTCTTTAAGTGAACTTGACACCCATATTTTGTACATAACCATTTTAAAGCCAATTTTAGGAATTACCGATTTACGCAACGATCAACGAATTGATTATGGATACGACAAACACAATGTTATTGAAATGAAAAACCGTATTGATCAAAAAGAATTTGCTGTTGGTTTTGGCTTGGTTCCTGCAAATGTTGATGAAATGAAACGTATTGCAGATGAAGGCTTAACAATGCCGCCAAAAAGTACCTACATAGAACCAAAATTACGAAGCGGCGTTACAATTTATGAGTTTTAGCTTCAACTTCGCTCAATTAAGTCTTGGTTTTGGCTTAAATTTAATATTTAGCATTCAAAATTTATACATAAAAAAATGTCTATTTCAGAAAAAATAAAAGAATTACATACAACTTTACCCAAACATGTAACACTAGTTGCTGTTTCCAAAACAAAACCTGTAGCTGACTTGCAAGAAGCATATGACGCAGGACAACGTGTATTTGGAGAAAATAAAATTCAGGAAATGGCAGAAAAATGGGAAGTTTTGCCCAAAGACATTTCTTGGCATATGATTGGTCATGTACAACGGAACAAAGTTAAATATATGGCTGCATTTGTAGATTTGATTCACGGTGTTGATAGTTTAAAATTGTTGAAAGAAATTGACAAACAAGCAAAAAAACACCATCGAATTATCAAATGTTTACTTCAAATTAAAATTGCCGAAGAAGATTCAAAATTTGGCATGAGTTCCGCTGATGCATCTAGTTTGCTCGCTTCCGCAGAATGTACTCAGTTAGAAAACATACAAATTGTTGGTGTTATGGGCATGGCAACTTTTACAGATGATACAACGCAAGTTCAAAAAGAATTCAACAACTTAAAAACTACTTTTGATCATTTGCAAGCACAACATGCTTCGTTGGAAATCATTTCAATGGGCATGAGTGGCGATTACGAATTGGCAATAAAAGAAGGCAGTACTATGGTAAGAATTGGAAGCAGTATTTTTGGCGCTCGAAATTATACGTCAGCAAGCCAAGTAAATCCTTAGGATATTTTTATATTTATACCCTAAACCTAAAACGAAAACGCATAGCTTGTACGCAATAGTAGACATAGAAACAACTGGTGGAAAGTACAATGAAGAAGGAATTACAGAAATTGCAATCTATAAATTTGATGGTCATGAAGTTGTAGATCAGTTTATAAGCTTGGTAAATCCTGAACGTGACATCCAACCTTTTGTAGTAAATTTGACAGGAATTAATAGCAAAATGCTTCGTGATGCTCCAAAATTTTACGAAGTTGCCAAACGCATTGTAGAAATTACAGAAGACTGTATCATTGTAGCGCACAATGCAAATTTTGATTACCGCATCTTACAATTAGAATTCAAACGCTTAGGCTTCCCATTCAAACGAAAAACTTTATGTACAGTAGAATTGTCCAAAAAGTTAATTCCAGAAATGGAATCATACAAACTTGGAAAACTAGTACGTGCTTTGGGTATTCCGATGAGTGATAGACATAGAGCTTCCGGCGACGCTTTGGCCACTGTAAAACTCTTTAAGTTATTACTTGATAAAGATTCCGATAAAAACATCATTCAGCAAGCTGTAAAGACAGAAATTCGTAAAAAAGTAGCTACACGCCTACTCGATATTATTGAAAGTTTGCCTTCTGCAACAGGCGTTTATTATATGCACAATGCGAAAAGTGAAATTATTTATATCGGGAAAAGTAAAAATATTAAAAAGCGTGTCAATCAGCATTTTACAGGAACAAATAATAAATCTAAAAAGATTCAGAAACAAGTTGCTACGGTAACTTTTGAACGTACAGGAAGTGAGTTGGTAGCACTTTTGAAAGAAAGTGAAGAAATAAAACGTAACAAACCAATTTATAACAGAGCGCAACGCAAAACCATTTTTCAATATGCAATGGCTTCTTACAAAGATGAAAACGGCTATATTGGATTAAAAATTGAAAAAGCTGACGGACGTAAAAAGCACATTACTACTTTTACCAACATATCTCAAGCAAAACACGTCATGTTTAAGCTGACGGAAGAGTTTGGTTTGTGTCAAAAAATTAATGAATTATACCGTTCAAAATCACATTGTTTTCAATACACAATTAAAGAATGTGCTGGCGCTTGTATTAATGAAGAAGACGTTGCTAATTACAACAAACGTGTACAAGAAGCAATAACAAAATACAGCTATCAAAATCAAAATATGTTGATTATCGACAAAGGTCGTGCGCATGATGAACGCAGTGCTATTCTTATTGAAGACGGCGTTTACAAAGGGTTTGGTTATTACAGCTTAAACTACCAAGTAACCAACATTGAAGTTTTAAAATCAATTATTACTCCAATGCAAAATAACAGAGACGTACAACATATTATTCAGAGTCATCTTCGTCGAAAAAATAAATTTAAAATTATCCCATTACAGTAGCTTATGAAATTATATTACTTGTTTTTTGTATTCCTAATCACATGTATGTGTTACGGACAAAATCCATTGAGTGAGAAGTTTGGCAACGTTTCTCAGAAGGAATTAGATATGCGTACGTACGAAAAAGATACAACTGCACACGCTGTTGTGTTAGAAGAATATGGCGATGTTTCTTTTCAATTAATTAAAGATCGAATCCTTTTAGTAAAACAATATTATACTAAAATTAAGATTTTAGATAAACAAGGAGTTGATGAAGCTATTATTCAAATTCCGTATTATCGAACTAGAAAATCTGAAGAGACTATTAAAAACATTAAAGCTGTTACCTATAATACAGGTGAAACAAATACGCTTGCGACAGATCAAATTTTCACAGTAGATCATTCTGAAAATTGGTCTGAAAAACGATTTACATTTCCGAACGTAAAAGTGGGAAGCGTTTTAGAATATCAATATACATTGGAAACGCCTTTTGTGTACAATTTTGAAGGTTGGGAATTTCAAAGTGATATTCCAAAAGTGTATAGTGAATTTAGCGCGAAAATTCCTGGAAACTATCGATATAACAGAGTTTTAAAAGGTTTCTTAAAATTAGCCATTAACAAATCTGATGTAAAAAAAAGGTGTTTTTACGTTCCTGGACTTGTTGATAAAGCTGATTGCGAAGTTTTTAAATATGCCATGAGAGACATTCCTGCTTTTAAAGAAGAAGCCTATATGCTTTCTAAAAACAACTACTTGTCAAGAATACATTTTGAAATGTCGGAATACTATCGTTTTGACGGTGGAAAAGATGTGTATACCAAAACATGGAAAGCGGTGGACAAAGAAATGCGAAATGATAAAGATGTTGGTGGACAAGTAAAACGTAATAAGTTCTTTAAAAATCAACTCTCGGATGCTATTTTAAATGAAAAATCCGATTATAAACGCGCTCAAAAAGTATTCAACTTTATCAAAGAGCATTACACTTGGAATGGTGAATACCGTCTTTTTAATAACGCAAATGTGCGACAAGCATTTATAAACAAAACTGGAAGTATTGCCGAAATCAACTTATCATTAATCAATAGTTTATTGGCGGCTAATATAAAAACAGAAACAGTCATGCTTTCCACACGATCGAAAGGAATACCAACGCAAATTCATCCGGTTATGTCCGATTTTAATTATTTGGTTGCAAAAGTTACCATAGGACAAGAAGTGTTTTTACTTGATGCTACTGACAAATTGCTTTCGTTTGGATTGATACAAACACGTGCGTTAAACTATACAGGACGCGTCATGGATTTTAAAAAACCTAGTTATTGGAATCCTATAAATCCGTATGCAGAAAATCGTCAAAATACATTAATTAATATTGCTGTAGATGAAGAAGGAACTGCAAAAGGTAAAATTTCGCAAGTAAATTCAGGTTACTTAGCATATGAAAAACGAAAAGAATTAGCAGACACAGACGAAGACAGTTATTTGGATGATATTGAAAAACGGATTCCATTTGTAGAAGTTGAAAAATATGAAATTAAAGACCGAGAAGAAACTCAGAAACCCACAAAAGAATTTTTCTTTTTGGAGTTTAACGATGCCTTTTCAAGTGAAAAAACCTATTTAGATCCCTTCTTTTTCAAGCTATTTCCATCAACGCCTTTTCGATTGGAAGAACGAAAATATCCTGTAGATTTTGCGTATCCGCGAATCTACACGACACGTTTCATTATGTCAATTCCTGATTCGTATGAATATGTAAATATTCCAGAAGACAAAACCTATAAATTAGCAGGTACAAAAGCTATTTGTGGTTTAAAAACTGTTGCACAAAACGGACAATTAAACATGACATTTAAGCTTGTTATCAATGATTTTCATTTTACAGCGGCGGAATATCAAGAACTAAAAACATTTTTCAGCAACCTAGCTACACTAGAAAGTAAAACACGCTTAACCATTACGAAGAAGAATTGATAAATAAATAGTAAATTAGCAACTATGGCAAAAAACTGGAAAGCTAAAATTCACGAAGTCATTTATGAAGCTGATACACCTGCTGGAAAACTGTTTGATGTAGTTTTACTGATACTTATTTTGGCAAGTATTGTATTGGTCATGCTCGAAAGTGTTAATGAATTTGCTGACAAGCATGGAAAATTTCTAAACATTGCCGAATGGGTAATTACTATTTTATTTACGATTGAATATTTTGCCAGAATCATTTCTATAAAAAAACCAAAACAATATATTTTTAGTTTTTACGGAATTATAGATTTACTTTCTACTATTCCAAAATATTTATCCTTATTCTTAGTCGGTTCACATTCATTAGTAGCGCTTAGGGCTTTACGATTGATGCGTGTTTTTCGTATTTTAAAATTAGCACGATTTGTTGGAGAATCAAATAATTTAATGCGTGCTTTAAAAGCCAGTAGAGTCAAAATTGCTGTATTTATAATGTTTATTTTGATTTTATGCACCATTTTAGGTTCAATAATGTATTTGGTTGAAAGTGGTCAAGATAGCGGCTTTACGAGCATTCCAAGAAGTATTTATTGGGCAATTGTTACCTTAACAACTGTTGGTTATGGTGATATTGCGCCGCTTACCGCTTTGGGGCAATCCATTGCTTCTATTATCATGATTTTAGGTTATGGAATTATTGCCGTTCCTACGGGAATTGTTTCTGCCGAATTAGTCTCTATGGATAAAAACGATGTTCATTTAAACACACAATCCTGCCCCAAATTGTAGTGCAGAAGGACATCGGAATAATGCTGAATATTGTTATGATTGTGGTGAAAGTTTAAATCCTGAAGAAACCGATTAAATTACACATGTCTAACTATCTTATTTCAATCGTTGGCGCAACTGCCATTGGAAAAACTGCATTGAGCATTCAATTGGCACAACATTTCAATACGGAAATCATTTCGTGTGATTCACGTCAGTTTTTTAAAGAAATGGCAATCGGAACTGCGGTTCCTTCCGAAGAAGAGCAAAATGCCGCACCACATCATTTTATTCAACACATTAGCATTTTTGATAATTATAATGTTGGACAGTTTGAAAAAGATGCTATTGCCAAACTTGACGACTTGTTTCAAACAAACAAAGTTGTCATTATGGTTGGCGGAAGTGGTTTGTATGTAGATGCCGTTTTGAAAGGTTTAGACGATTTTCCAAAGGTAGATCCTAAAATTAGAGAAACGTTAAATCAACAGTTAGAAACCGAAGGTATTACTTCTCTTCAAGATAAATTACAGGAACTCGATCCTGTTTATTATAAAAAAGTAGCATTGGAAAACCCACATCGATTGATTCGTGCTTTAGAGATTTGTATTGGAAGTGGAAAACCATATTCGAGCTTTTTGAAATCTGAAACGACACAGCGTAATTTTACTTCGATTAAAATTGGGCTCACCGCAGACAGAGAAATTATATACGATCGTATTAACAGACGCGTTGAAATTATGATGCAAGAAGGTCTGTTGGAAGAAGCAAAAACACTATATCCACATAAAACGTTGAATGCTTTACAAACCGTTGGTTACCGTGAATTGTTCAATTATTTTGATGGAAATTTCACGTTGGATGTTGCTATTCATGAAATTAAGAAGAATACACGCCGATTTGCCAAACGACAAGGAACTTGGTTTCGAAGAGATGAAAACACGAATTGGTTTGATTATGAAGAAGATATTAAACGTATTATTGAGAAAATTGAAAGTTTGATTTGTTGATTTGTGTATTTATTTATTTATTTGAAAATATATACTTTATTCAGAGTTTTGAATTTCTCGTAATGACATTTTATTAGATTTTCAGCACGTAAATTCGAATGATTTTTTTTTAAATTTCACTCAGACTGACGGTTTGTATATTGAAGCACTCAACTACCAAAATACCAACAGTAAAACTAATACCAAAACCAAAAAAAATGACCCAAGAAGTACAAAACCTCGTAGAAAACCTAAAATTATTACCACATCCTGAAGGTGGATTTTATAAAGAAGTATATAGAAGCGCACATATGATTTCGAAAGAAGCGTTGCAGGCTAATTTTTCGGGCGATCGTAGTTATTGTACAAGTATTTATTTTTTATTGACTTCTGAGAATTTTTCTGCTTTTCACAGAATTAAGCAAGATGAAATTTGGCATTTTTATGGCGGAAGTTCCTTGTCTGTTCATGTTATTGATGAAAACGGACTGTATACAGAACATAAAGTTGGAATGGATTTTAGAAATGGAGAACAGCCACAATTAGTTGTTCCCGCAGGTTGTTGGTTCGCGTCAAGCGTTCCAAAAAAAGATTCATACGCATTTGTAGGTTGTACAGTAGCACCAGGATTTGACTTTGATGATTTTGAATTGGCTACACGTGCGGAGTTGACAAAAACATATCCAACCTATAAAAATATTATCTATAGACTTACTAGAGATTAATGATAACTGAAAAAGTCGACATTCGGGAGCCGACTATATTTCAATTGTTTAGGGGAAAACGTATATTTTGAGTTGTTACTCTGCTTTATTTTTTACAACCAATCTAAATCCTTCTCCGTGAATATTTAGAATTTCTACGTCTTCATCTCTTTTCAGATATTTACGTAGTTTCGCAATATACACATCCATTGATCTTGATGTGAAGTAGTTATCATCTCTCCAGATTTTCGTTAATGCAAGTTCTCTTGGCATTAAGTCATTTTCATGTAAAGCTAATAAGCGCAATAATTCGTTTTCTTTTGGAGACAGTTTGATAGGTTCTTCCGTATCAAATGTTAAGAATCTTAATTTAGAATTTAGGCTAAATCTTCCAATTACGAATTCGAATTGTTTGCTGTCTGCAACAGAATCAGATGTTTTGCGTTGCATTATTGCTTTGATTTTCATCAATAATACTTCCGAATCAAAAGGCTTGTTTAAGTAGTCGTCTGCGCCTACTTTGTATCCTTTCATTACATCTTCTTTTAATGCTTTAGCAGTTAAGAAAATGATTGGAACTTCTGTATTTTTCTCGCGAATTTCTTTCGCAAGCGTAAAACCATCTTTGTACGGCATCATTACGTCAAGTATGCAAAGGTCGTAATTGTCTTTTTTGAATTTTTCAAATCCTTCCATTCCGTTCTTTGCATGAACAACGTCATAATCGTTCATTGATAGATAGTCTTTTAATACAGTCCCAAAATTCGGATCATCTTCTACTAATAAAATTTTTTTGTTTTGAATCTCCATGTGGTTACGATATTAATGGTAATTTGATAATGAAGGTAGTTCCTTTGCTTTTCTCACTTTCAACCGAAACTTGACCTTGATGGTCGTCTACGATTTTTTTTACGTAAGCTAAGCCTAGTCCGTGGCCTTTTACATTATGTATGTCACCGGTATGTTCTCTATAAAATTTTTCAAATATTCTTTTTTGTACTGATTTGGACATTCCTTGTCCTTGATCTTTCACTTTTATTACAATGTTGTCTTTCACCACTTCAGTGTGAACGTCAATTTTTGGTTCACCTTCTGTGTATTTTATTGCGTTGTCCAACACATTAACCAATACGTTGGTAAAGTGCGTATCATTTGCCATTACCATAGAATCGGTTGCTCCCAAATGCATTTTCACATAGCCATTTCTGTCTTCAACAATCAATTCTATGTGAGACATTGCATCTTCAATTAGGTCGTGAACATCAACTTCTTCTTTACTTATATCTAATTGGTTTTTCTCCAATTTAGATATTTGTAATACATTTTCTACTTGTGCATGCATTCGTTTGTTTTCTTCACGAATCATTCGCAAATAGCGTTTTACCTTGTCTTTATCATCAATGATTTTCGGATTCTGAACAGCATCTAGCGCTAAATTTATAGTCGCAATTGGTGTTTTGAATTCGTGTGTCATGTTGTTGATGAAATCAGTTTTTATTTCTGAAATCTGCTTTTGTTTTATTAATTGATATAATGCACTTGAATATGCAATTATTATAATTAGTGTAAAAACAATAGACATGATTGCCATTCCTATGATTGACGATAGTACGTATTTGTTTCGCTTTGGAAAACTTAAAAATAATGTAAATCCACTTCCGCCTTCATAGTCGTCAAATAATGGAACATCATACATTCCACCATCTGTAATTTTGAACTTTTTAGATTTTATTTTTGTTGCCAATCCATCATCATATACACCAAATTCGTATTCTAAATCAAGATCTAGCTTATCTAAGTTTTCTTGGATTACAAATTCTAAAAATTCGCTAGAAACACGTTTATGAATTGGAATTTGCTTCGTAAATTCGTTTATATCATCTTTGTATTGCTCCATTTTCCTAGAAATGTTGTCCACTTCTCGCATTCGCTCTACAAAAGAGATACTACTCACGTTCGCATCATCTAGTAAATCTTCTTTATAAACAGTACGTGTTGTATACCGTTTGAAGTTTTTTAGACTTGTACTATCATCTTCGTTAATATTATCAATGAACGTAGGAAATATATTGTAATCTTCTTCAATAATTCCTCTAGTATAAATACTAGTTTCGTTATTTTTATCATTTCTACTTGTTATTTGTAATACACTGATTATTTGTGAATTTTCAGGTTCTTCAATGCTGTCAATTAACTTTTGAAATTTTGAGTAATATTTAAAATGTTCTGATTGGCTTGCGCTTTCAGAAACATTGGTTAGAATTTGATTTGCATTAAGGGTGAAAGATTCCTGCTTTTCCTTTACAGCAGAAGCAATCCAATATCCTTGGACAAATATAATTCCGATAAGCGATAAACTCATCAAAATGACTAGAACAATAAATAATCGTTTACTCATTTGATCAAAATTAACGCTTAATCTCGGTTATTATAACTTTTTAACCAAACCTTAACAAATATGTTAATTTTGTCAGATTTTCTAGCAAAATACTAATATTTCTTGATGGATTTTTGCCACCTGTGCTTTCGATTTTGTGAGGTCTTCATTATGAATAATATAGTCAGAGCGTGCTATTTTTTGTTCATCACTCCATTGATTATTCATTCTATTTTGCACAGCTTCTCGTGTTGTGTTATCTCTTAGTAAGATACGACGAAAACGTTCTTCAATTGGCGCAATAACCGTTATTATTTTATCACATTGCTTGTATGAATCATTTTCAAATAATATAGCAACTTCCTTAATGATGTATTTTTCATTGCTACGCTCGGCATACCAATCTTTAAAATGTTGTCTAACTCGTGGATGTACGATGGAATTTATTTTTTTTAATTCCTCTGGTTGCTTGAATACGATGTTGGATAAATAACTTCTGTTGAGTTCTCCATTTTTATAGGTTTCTTCTCCAAATGCTTCAATAAGTTCTTTTTGTATGACTTCAGAAGTATGCATCAATTTTTTCGCCTCAATATCTGCAATATAGATAGAAACGCCCAATTCATGAAACATTTTAGCTATGGTGGTTTTTCCACTTCCAATTCCGCCTGTAAGTCCTACAATCATTTTTTTATTAAGAAGTTTATTTTTTGGTTATCAATTCGGTATGATTTTACTTTTTTTGGTCGTTTTCCCAGTTTGGGAATAAAGAAGGAAGCATTTGTCTTTTCAATATCTTTGTAATCACATAGAATTGAAAAGTCATTTGCCGAAATTTCGTTAAAATCGGACACATTTGCCGTAAAGATGATGTTTACTTCTTTCGGAAATAGTTTGATGGAATATCCGCTTGGCAAATTAACAATACGCAACGGAATGCTTAGTTTTCCTTCCGTAAATTTATCTACTTTGGCTATTGCTTTTACTTTTGAAGTACTATACGTTAAGCGTTTTAGTGAATCGTTTTTTAATAGTTTTACTTCTAAATTTATATCTTTATTTATTCCTTCTATTTGTTTGATTTCGGTGTATACTACTTTTTGAGCATCTATTACATCTTCTGGTCCTGATATTTTTATCGTTTTTGGTTCAATTTTCAATGAATCGTATAGATTATAACCGTTTTCAAATGTAAAAGCTAATTGATGAATTACTGGAACTTCTTTGGTTTTGTTTTTCCCAAGTTTTAGAAATAAAGTGTCTGGTGATACTTTTAAAATTTCAATTTCCCTATATAAATGCTTATCAATGGTATTGTCTGTTAGTACATAAAATGTTTCAGCCGCTTTGAGTTTGTTTACTTTTTTTAGATCGACTTCTACTGTGCTTTTGAAGAATTTTTGGCGTAACATCCGAAAACCTGTTGTTTTTACTTGCGCTTCGATAATGTTTTCTTGGCTTCCTAATAAAATTTTATCATCCGATAAGTTGGTGTATTCAACATTCATTTTAATCGTATCCGTATACGTGTTGGATAGTTTGATAAGCGTCCATATCATGAAAGATACAATGAAAAAAATCAAGAATGTATTGATTTTTCGTCCTTTGTATAATTCGGCAAATACACTTTTAATTCCTTTAATCATAGTTATTTTTTAAAGAATAATTTAGGAAATCTTTCTTCTGGATTGTGTTTAAAAATTTTTAAAGCTATTGTCGATTTTAAAAAACCTATTCCATATCCGTAAAATTGTATACAAACTGCAAGCATTGCCAATAGTGCAATTTTGATACTTTTTGTACTTCGTAATGCATCTAACAATATGGCTATAAAATATACGCCATATGCATATGAAAACCAATGAAATTTAAAAAATATACTCGCAATTACTGAAATTAGGAATCCTACACAGAATAGTGTTGGAAACCAATAGGTAAGTTTTGCTGTTTTTGGATGCCATCGATTTAAAATTGGACGCACCATTCCAAATTTATTGACTTGCATATGAAATTTTTCCCATGAAATTCTTCGTTTATGATATACGTATGCTTCTGGCAACAATGTAGTTTTGTAACCTGCTTTCCAGATTCGGATTGTTAAATCGGGATCTTCTCCTGGATGAATTTGACCAAAACCTTGTGTTTTTTCAAATACTTCTTTAGAGATTCCCATGTTGAAACTTCTCGGTTGAAATTTATCGACTGCTTTTTTTCCGCCTCTTATTCCACCTGTGGTTAAAAACGCTGTCATTGCATAACTAATTGCTTTTTGTATGGTTGTAAATGAACTATGTGCGGCATCTGGACCACCAAAACAATCGTAGTATGTATTTTTTAAAGCTTTGTCAACCTCGCTCAAATATTGTGCTGGAAGAATACAATCGGAATCAAATATTAAGAAGTAGTTTCCTTTGGCACGTTGCATTCCGTAGTTACGTGAATCGCCAGGTCCTGAATTTTGTTTGAAATAATAACTTATGTCAAGTTGATCTTGATACGCATCAATTACATCTTTTGCAGGAATTGTAGAACCATCTTCAACAATTACAACTTCAAAATTTTCTTGAAACGTTTGTTTCGTTATACTTTCAAGTAGTTCATTTACCTCATCAGGTCTGTTATATACAGGAACAATAATTGAGAATTTTAGTTGCATGTAGCAAATGTAAATTAATCACATAAAAAAAGCCACCGATTGGTGGCTTTTCTTAATGATCTCTGAAAAAAGATTATTGTTTGATAATTTTGATAGTATTAGTGGCATTATCCACAGTTACTTTTACAAAATAAGTTCCAGCTTTTAATGAAGCTGTATTAATTTCTTTGCTTATTGCATTAGGTGAAACTGATAATACCTCTTGACCTAGCATATTGTAGAATACTGCATTTTGGATATTCTTTTGTGCTTTTAATGTCAACGTATTTTTTACTGGATTCGGGTAGTATTTGAATCCTTCAATACTAATATCATTTGTTGATAATGTTGACGTTTCTAATACACTGAATTTTCCAACATGGAAATCATAATCTTCTGTGTTATCAATAGCACCATCACTTGCCCATAAAGCAAATTGCACGTTTCCTGTTACAGTTATATTATGAATATATCTAGTACCAGTAACTAATGGCTGATTGGCAGCATTCCATGTCGTAATATTTGTCCAAGTCACTCCTCCATCAACAGATTGTAAAAGCTGAACTTCATCATCACTACCCATAGTATCAGTATCAGTAGCATCACTAGTTCCTGAAAATGAATAATCAGTAACGGCTACTTCTAAATCTAAGCTGTAAGAAGTTCCCATTGGAATATCATAAACAGTTGAAATTAACCATTCTCTATCAACATTTTGGAATAAATTAATGACATTACTATTTACTACAGTAGTATCATCATTTGTATAAGCTCTACCTGATTTCCAATCTGAAGTTGTCCCAGTTGGTCCATCAGCTACTTCTCCTGCTCCAGCCTCTGCCCAACAAGTTGCTGGATTTGACGAAAAGTCAGTTGTAGCTGGAAAGGCAGTTACAGAACCACAAATAGTTGAGAAAGTAAATGGTCCAGCCCATACAGATGTTCCATTAGCACCACCACAATCTGCTCTTACGTAAAAATCGTATGCTGTGTTATCTGTTAATGACATAGCGCTATAAGGGTTTGTTGTTACACCCGCGTTTGTAGGAGTTCCTGTTGGAGTAAATCCTGAAGTACCTATTTCTAAATCCCACATCGTAGCTGTTCCTGCTTCTGTCCACCCTAAATCAGCAGTAGTTGCCATGATATTCGTAGCAGTTAGAGCAGTTGGCTCAACACATGTTGGAATTTCTCTTACTTGAAACTTACTTACGTGAAAATATATATCTTCTGGATCATCTACAGCACCTTCTTGTGCTAGAAAAGCAAATTGTACTGTTCCTGTTTGTGCAGTTAAATCATATGTAATTTCTTCTCCTATATCAGTTGGCACATTACCTTGAACCCATGCTTGTAATCCAGACCAAGTTGCACCTCCGTCAGTAGTCATTAATAAACTTACTCTATCATCTGAACCTAAATCTGCTCCTGATCCGCTTGTACCACCTTCTGTTAATGCTACGTATACTTTTAATTCACTTGGCGCTGCCATAGATAAATCAAATTCTGGAGAAACAATCCAATCACTTCTTCCTGATATAAAAAGATTAAACCTGTTACTTGGTGTTCCGTTGTGGTTAGAAGCAGCCCAAGCAGAACTACCTAAATCCATAGGCCCAGTAGATGAATCTCCGTTATCAGCTTCTACCCAACAAGTCGGTACGTTTACAGACATATCTGCATCGTAATCTGGTGTAAAAGGATTACAGGCAGTTGTAAAAGCAAATGGTCCAATCCAATCACTTGTATCACCTCCACCACAGTCAGCTTGTACATAAAATTGATATTCATTACTTGCAGTTAATCCTGTAGCATTAAATGGGTTCATAACTCCTGAGTTAGTAGCCATTCCCGTAGCCATTCCTCCTGTAGTAACATTAACTATTTCTACATTCCATGAAGCTGCCGTTCCATTTTCTGTCCAACCTAACGTAGCTCCTGTCGTTGTTATAGCCGAAGCTGTCAATGTAGAAGGGTTAGGGCAGATAATTGTTTCTAAACAAATATCTGTAGTACCTGATATAGCACCATCTTTCCAAACAGCCAATTGATATGTTGATCCAGCTGTTAAGCCAATAACTTCTCCTTGGTTGGTAGCTGTATTAACACATACTAATTGCATTCCACAACCATCAAATACAGCATATTCTGCTGTTTCCCCTTGAAGGTTAATTACAACACTTCCTGTTGGTGGCGCTACAAACTCATACCATGATCCTGCATTTACTCCAAACGTATCACAAGAAAGATCTGTTGTTCCTAAATCAAAAGATGAAGAATAATCTAATGTGGTAGGTGTAGCAGTAGAACAATCAGCTTCCACAGTTAACCCAATAGGTAAACTACATAATTCTCCTAAAGATGGCTGTGTCCATGTCAATGAAACATATATACTATCATCTCCACCGCAATTAGCTTGGACGTAGATATCGTAAGTTTCTCCTTCTGTTAATCCCGTTAGATCTAATGAAGGTGTTGTCATTACAGTTCCAGACGTTCCTCCGCCTCCTTGTGCGTAAGGTGAAACACCATATTCATAAGTCCAGTTTGTTTCAGAACCTCCAGCTGTCCAATTGATTGTCGCTTCTGTTGTTGAAGTTATTGTTTCACTTAAGGCTGTTACCTCTGGACATGATGGCGTTGTATCATTTACTACGTTATCTACGTATAATTCAAATTCATCAGTCCCTGTTGCTCTTATTGCCACATAAACTGTTTGACCGACATAAGAATTTAAGAAATATTCAATTTTTGTCCATGCTGCTGCTGCAGTGGTTTCAGCTTGCAATACTACTGTAAATGAAGACGCCATTGCATCTGTGGTTGATAATAAAACCTCATATGACTCTAGAAATGTACTACTTCTTGATTTGATGTAAAAAGAAAATCTATCATTAAGCCCTGCTGTAACAGCAATTGCCGGAGAAATGAGAAAATCATCGTGAGCATTTGAGCCATAAACAATACCAGCTACAGCTGATCCATCTTGAGCTCCTCCTGACGGTGCATCGTCAAAAACCCAGCCATTGGTGCTTCCGTTATTGATAACCGTCCAAGATGCTGGAATTTCTGTTTCGAAACTTTCGGTAAATTGTGCATTAGCCTGCCAACAATATGCGATTAATGTTATGCATAATAGTGTAATTTTTTTCATAAAATTATTTGATTTTTGTTAGTTAGTTGAATTCCAGCAGAAATTACAACATTTTTTTTGGTTTCACCATGTTAATATCGATAAAACGACATTTTTTGCCGACAAAACACTAAAAAAGCAGTATTTCCTCTATATGATTTTTAGATTATTTTAACATTATATTTTTATTAAATATTCTTTTCTTCCCTATGATTTTAAGAATATAATAACCAGAAGATAAACTAGAAATATCAATTGATTTATGCAGGTCTATTTTACCATATTTTAAAAGTGCACCTTTAGCATCAAATATCTTGTATGTAAAATCATCATTTACAGTTGATTTTACCCAAATAATTCCTTTAGTAGGGTTTGGATATACTTGTAATGAATTTGTTGATTTGTATTCATCAATACTTAATGGACTGCTTCCTTCTAGTATATTTAGCGTCTGATTTGGTGTTACATTGTATAGTATGTCTTGTGCGCCACCTAACCACGTTATTTTTACGTATTCTATTGTTGTGTTTCCTACGAGTCCAAAAAATTCTGATCCAGAGTTTTGCCCTAGATATCCTTCTCCACAAACAGTGTAACGATATTGCGAAACTCCTCCTGCTTTTACTTCAATAGTTGCTCCAATACCTTGCTTGTTACTCACCACACCTTCCAGGTTTACTTTTAACCAGTTGTTCGTGCTTGTGGTTTCATTTTTCCAAAGAAATATGTTTTCATCTCCTGAGTTACTCACTACTATTTCGGGAAAACCATCATTATCGGTATCACCAATAGCGTTGGAATAACTTTGTCTGGCATCATTTACAAATCCTGAACTAGTTTCTGTACTGAATGTGTTGTTACCATTATTTGTGTAAAATGCAGCTGGCAGAAAAATTGGATTGCTTGAGTCAAACGATCCACTTACATATAAATCTAAATCACCATCGTTTTCAGCATCTAAAAATACAGATCCCCAAGCGATACTATTAAACATTGTTCCAGTTCCGGAAGCTATGTTGGTAAATGTACCATCGCCATTGTTTCTTAAAAAGTAATTTCCTTCCGTTCCATTTGTTACATATATGTCAAACCAAGTGTCTTTGTTGTAATCGGCAATTGTAACAGACATAGCGTCGATTGCCAAGTTTGTTCCAGATTCTACACTTACATCTGTAAATGTACCATCGCCATTGTTTTTGTAGAGAATGTTAGTCGTGTTTACTTTGTCATTTGCCATGTAAATATCTTGCCAACCATCATTGTTGTAATCAAAAAATGCTGAGCAAAATGATAAGTGACTTCCTGTACTTATTCCAGCCGCATTGCTAACATTGGTAAACGTTCCGTCACCGTTATTTTTGTAGAGATAGTTTTGTTGTGGCGTGGTTAATCCTCTATTGCATAGAAATACATCTAAATTACCATCATTATTGTAATCGCCCCATGAAGCTCCAAAGTTATCCATAGCCGCAGGTGGCAAACCAGCAGTGACAGTAATATCAACAAGTGCCGTTGTATCATTTCTGTATAAGCGACTTCCGTCTATATCTCCAGATATATATAAGTCATTGTCTCCATCATTGTCAAAATCAACCCATATGACTTGTTTTTGTTGCGTATTATTGTTCGGATTTAGTATTGTTTCTAATGAAAATGTTCCATCTCCATTATTTTTGTAAATTTTTAGTGGATCTCCAGCTTGTGTAGCTATCGTAACATCATCCCAACCGTCATTATTGAAATCGTAAAAAGAGATTCCTCCGCCTAAGTAAATAGTTCCACACATATCGCCAACACCTAGCGCTGTAGCTTGGTCTTCAAAAAATATTTGCGCATGAAATGTAGTTGAAGAAATACATATATATACAATAAGAAAGAAACGTAATAGTTTTTTCATAGTCGGTTTTTAGTTTCTTGAAAAGATCGAGGTTCGAGATGACTAAACTATAAAAACATATGATCTTATACAAATATTAATTGCGTGTATGTGTCTGAATATCAATTGTCAATTTACATTTCAAGAATGACACTTCTCTTATTTCAAAATTATTTTTACTATTGAAATACATGCAAAACCTTATGAATACAGGAAAAAGACTAAATATATTTTTAACATTTGCTACGGTTTTTACCAAAAAAAATGTCTCTAATACGTAGAGACATTTTTATAGTATATATGTATTATTTTTTATTCTTCTGTAAATCTTTCAATTACTTCTTGACTTACTCCTGTGTTAGAGAATCCACCATCATTGTATAGATTTTGCATGGTTACTCTCTTCGTAAGGTCTGAGAATAATGTTACCGTATAGTTTGCACAGTCTAATGCTGTTGCGTTTCCAAGTGGCGACATTTTTTCTGCATATGAAATAAATCCGTCAAATCCTTTTACACCTTGTCCAGCTGTTGTTGGCGTTGGTGATTGAGATATTGTATTGACACGAACTTTTCTGTCTTTTCCAAAGAAATATCCAAAACTACGTGCAATTGATTCTAGGTATGATTTGTTATCAGCCATATCATTGTAATCAGGAAATGTACGTTGCGCCGCCATGTATGTTAAGGCTACAATACTTCCCCATTCGCTCATTGCGTCAGATTTGTATAGTGTTTGCATTACTTTATGGAAAGATACCGCAGAAACATCCCAACCTTTTGTCATCCAATCGTAGTTTAGGTCTGTGTAGTGTCTTCCTTTTCTAACATTTACAGACATTCCTATTGAGTGTAATACGAAGTCAATTTTTCCACCTAAAATCTCCATTGATTTATCAACTAAATTTTGAAGATCTTCTGTACTTGTTGCATCGGCAGGAATGATTTCAGAACCCGTTTTTTCTGCTAAATCTCTAATTTTTCCCATACGCATTGCTATTGGCGCATTTGTTAATACAAACGTTCCTCCTTCTTCATGCACACGTTCAGCAGTTTTCCATGCAATAGAGTTTTCGTCTAACGCACCAAATATGATTCCTCGTTTTCCTTTTAATAAGTTATATGACATGCTTGTTAATTTTAGTCGTTTTTAGTTGTTTTGGTAGTTCAAATATATGGTAAAAGATTGAATTGATCGATTTCTACGGATTGAATATTGTGTTTTACGATTCTAGTAATTCTTTTGCATTGGCTAATGCCGAATCTAATATTTTTGCGCCGCTTAACATTTGTGCTATTTCTCGAACGCGTTCGTCACCTTGAAGCTGTTTTAAATGTGTCGTAGTTACTTCATTTATATCTTCTTTGTATACTTTGAAATGTTGTTTACCTTTTGCCGCAATTTGTGGTAAGTGTGTGATGGAGAATACTTGCATACTTTTCCCCATATGCTGCATTATTTTCGCCATTTTATTAGCAACTTCACCAGAAACTCCTGTGTCAATTTCATCAAACATTATAGTTGGCAATTGCATGTATTTTGATAGAATTGCTTTGATACACAACATTACTCGTGATAATTCTCCACCAGAAGCCGCTTTTTTCAATTCGCTAAAGTTGCCACCTTTGTTTGCCGCAAATAGAAATTGTAAATCGTCCATTCCGTTTGCATACAATTGATCGGTTTGCGTTACTTTGATATTGAATCGTGCATTTGGCATTCCCAACGTTGCTAACATGGTTTCCAGTTGCTCTGTTAGGATCGGAATTCCGGCAACACGTTTTTTACGAATTGAAGTCGCAATCGTTTGTAATTCTTTTTGTAATTGTTGTAAAACTGCTTCTTTCTCCTTAATTACATCTTCAATGTTTTCAGATGTTTGCGCTTTATCTGCTAAGGTGTTTTGTATATTTCGCAATTCTTCAACCGTTAATACATTGTGCTTTTTTTGTAGATCGAATATTTTTTGAAGCTTCTCTCCTATTTGCGCCAATAATTCAGGATCAAACTCTGCATCAGCTTGTAAATTAATGACTTCATTATAGATGTCATCCAATTCAATATATACACTTTTGATACGTTCTGAAAGGTTTAAAAATTCAGGAGCAATGTCCGAGAGCTTTCCCGAAGTTGTTTGCAATTCTGAAATCAAATGCAACACGCCAACTTGCTCATCTGAAAGTAGTTGTTCAGAAGCACTCAAATTGGTTTTTATATCTTCTGCATTGTTTAAGCGTTCGTATTGTGCTTCTAAATCTTCAACAATTAAACCTTCTAATTTAGCTTCTTCTAATTCTTTAAGCAAGAACATATTATAATCGTGTTCTTTTTCTAAATCTGCTTGTTCTTGACGTATTTTTTGAAGTTCTTTTTGTGCTTTTTGATAAGTATTTAAGCGTGTTTGATACGAAATAACTTCATCCGTAACATTCGCCAATGTATCAATAACTTGAAACTGAAATTGATTGTCGGTAAGTTGTAATGTTTGATGTTGCGAATGTATATCTATCAACTGATCGCCAAGTGAATTTAATACACCCAAACGTACAGGAACGTCGTTTATAAATGCTCTTGATTTGCCAGAAGGTAGTATTTCGCGTCTTATGATGGTGTCATGATCGTAATCAAGATCATTGGTTTCAAAGAAGTTTTTGAGCTTGTATTTTTTAATCGAAAATTCGGCTTCAATCACACATTTTCGCGTGGTATCTTTTAGCGAAGACAAATCTGCACGTTTTCCTAATATTAAAGCCAATCCACCGAGCAGAATTGATTTTCCAGCACCAGTTTCTCCTGTAATTATAGTTAATCCTTTATCAAATTCAACTTGTAAAGAATCAATTAACGCGAAGTTTTTTATAGATAGTTGTGTGAGCAATGCAACAGTATTTTATTGAGTTACAAAAATAGACTATTGCATTAAATATTTGCTAGAATCAGAATTTAATTTTTTCCCACTTTGTTGCGTGAAATGGCGCTACTCTATTTAGGGTTTCTACCAAGCGTACCACGTTTACTTTTGGTCCACCAGAGTAAATACTTTGAATTTCTTCTGCTTTTGCATCAAAAAATGTTTGTAATAGAAAAGAATTTGGACGTCTGTTGTTTAACGCTTTAAATATTTCTAAACTTTTTGCAATTGTACTTTTGGCGGCGCGTGCATCATCAGCCATTAAATCCATGCCAACTCTGTGGTAATTGTACATTACCGTTCTGTATTCTTTGTGTGTATTGTTTAATAAATTATCTAACAATAACCAACGTGTACGGTTTCCGTCTGCTTCTTTCCAACCTAAAAATGGCGTAGGTTGTGCTAAGTTTACAATTTGTTGTGCTTGTGCAAAGTATTCCGATCCGCCACGTAGTTTGAAACTATCAGCATCTATTCCTAAAATTACATATGCATAATAAGCTACGACTGCTACCAAGTTGGTTGTAAATGCGTTTGGATTGTATACTATTGGTTGAAATTCTTGATAGATGAATCTGAATTGCTTGTCGTTGAAGTTAAATACTGGCGACTCAAAAGACGAGTTGTATATTGGTCGTGACGATTGCACTTGAATGGTAGCTACAAATTCATCCGAATTGTATTGTGAAACATTAATTACAAAACTACAATTGATACGCTCAGAAGCCTTATACTTCTTGTTTGTCCATTGTGTTTTGTTTACAAAATCCGTTAATGAACGTTCTAATGTTTTAAAAATTTGCTGATTTGTCTGATTGACTTGCTGTGCATCAATTGTGATTTGACAGTTCAATTCTTGTGCCGTAGAAAAACATACTGCACCAAATACTAAGATACTTAAAACAAGATTACGCATTGATTCGCTTTAAAATTTCACTAAATATATCGTTGGCTACTTCAGCTTTCGATTTTAATCCAAAAGCGAAGGTATTCATTTTTTTGTCAATTATCGTTACTTTATTTGTTGGTTTTCCAAAACCTGCACCTGTATCATTGAGTGAATTTAGCACAATCATGTCTAAATTTTTCTTGGTGAGTTTTCCTTTTGCATTTTCCAATTCATTATTCGTTTCCAATGCAAACCCAACTAAAAATTGATCTTTTTTTATCGTTCCTAACGAAGCTAGGATATCTTTTGTTTTGATCAATTCTATAGTTAACGATGAAGCTGCCTTTTTTATTTTCTGAGAGGCAACATCTTTTGGTTTATAATCAGCTACAGCCGCAGCTAATATTGCAATAGTAGCCGTTGGAAAATCGTGATGAGCCGCATTATACATATCTTCAGCACTAATTACATCAACTACTTTTACTGAAGAGTGTTGCATGCTTTGATTATTTGGTCCTGCAATTAATACAACCTCAGCACCTAAGTTTGCGGCAGTTCGTGCCAATGCAAAGCCCATTTTCCCTGAAGAATGATTTCCAATAAAACGCACAGGATCAATTGCTTCATAGGTTGGACCAGCCGTAATTACTACTTTTTTTCCTTTCAGCGGAAGCTTGCCTAAGATATCTTGTTCAATAAACGAAATGATGTCTTCAGGTTCTGCCATTCTACCTTCTCCAACCAAACCACTAGCCAATTCGCCGCTTGTAGCAGGAATCATGATGTTTCCAAAACTAGTTAATTTTTCAAAGGAGTTTTTAGTAGAATTGTGTTTGTACATATCCAAATCCATTGCTGGCGCAAAATATACAGGACATTTTGCTGATAGATATGTAGCAAGCAATAAGTTATCACTATTTCCTGTCGCCATTTTAGACATTGTATTTGCTGTTGCTGGTGCAATTAGCATAAAGTCTGCCCACAAACCAAGTTCTACATGGTTTGTCCACATGTCGTTTTCGTCTGATTCATTGATGAAAGACGAATGTACAGGGTTTTTAGAAAGCGTAGATAGTGTTAACGGTGTAATGAAGTCTTTAGCAGCAGGCGTCATCATCACTTTGATTTCTGCGCCTGCTTTTATAAATAACCGTACAAGAGAAGCTGTTTTATAAGCGGCAATTCCGGCAGTAACACCTAACAATACTTTTTTGCCTCTTATTATTGACATATACTATGCTTCTTCTTTAGTGTTACGGTAGTATATTTTTTCTTCCAACCATTCTTGTACTGCAATAGCATGTGGTTTTGGAAGTTTTTCATAGAATTTAGATACTTCAATTTGCTCTTTGTTTTCGAAGATTTCTTCTAAACTATCGTTGTGTGTAGCAAATTCGTCTAACTTCTCGATTAATTCTTTTTTAATTTCTGAATTGATTTGTATTGCTCTTTTTGCAACTACAGAAATCGCTTCATAAATGTTGTCTGTCGGCGCATCAAATTGATTTCGTTCAACTGTTGTTGTGCTAATTGGAGCGTCTAAATTTTTAATATCAACCATAATTCAGGGTTATTTTGAAATTTTTTCTAATTCTTGTGTAATTGAAGCCATCATTTCGTCAGCTTCTTCTTTGTATTTTGATTCTGGATAGAATTTCACCAACGTTCGATACGCTGCTGAAGCTTCTTTAAAACGTTCTTCCATCAAAGAAATAAAACTCTTTGAAGCAAGTCTGTACATGGAATCTAATTTTAAAAACATTGCGTCTTCACGAAATGTAGTTCCAGGAAAATCTGAAAGGAAATTCTCTGTTGCTTTGATAGCCGCTTTGTAATCAGCTATTCTGTTGTATTGTTTTGCAATTTCGTATGCTTTTTTCTCTATTTTCGTAGTTAACTCACTTACCATTTTGTTTGCTTCTGGCATGTCTGGTGAGTCTGCATAGTTATTGATGAAAGCTTGCAATTTGTTGATTGCTTTTTTTGTCTCTGTTTGATCTATGCTGTAACGAGGCGATTCCATGTAATAGCTTTTTGCTTCATAGAATAAAGCCTTTTGTACGCTGTCACTTTTTGGATATGATTTGGCAAAACGCTCAAATTGATATGCTGATACGAAATATTGTTCTATTTCAAATAATGTGCGTCCGTACATAAATGTAACACGTTCTCCTTGTGGTTTTCCACGATATCTTGGAACAACTTGCTCAAAAAGTCTGCTCGATTTTTTGTATTTTCCTTCTTTGTATAAGCGCTCAGCTAATTCATATTTAACCTTTATATCTTCTGACTTTAACGCCTTTTGATATTCGCTACACGAAGCTAATGTAATTGTTACTAATAGTATGTAAAGAAAGTTCTTCATATTTTTAAACATCTTGCAAAAGTATGTATTTATTATGTATTAAAAAAACATTTTTAAAGCGCTAAATTAAGTTTAGATATTTGTTTTTAATAGTCTTTATCATAGTTTTAACTTTTTAGACCAGACTTCTTTGATTTTTGGACTTACTTTGCTGTTTACTTGGTTATCCGTTTTTTGCTATTCTGTTGATTTGAAGATTTACTAACGAAGCAACAAATACATAAGACAAGTCAATGTACTACTACAACTTCTCCGTATTGCTTAGTTTACGATGATCTAAAATGGTGTATCCTTCTTCATCAAAATAGAATGCTTTTTCAAAGGTAACATCCATCAAGAGTTCTTGAAATGTGTATGAGTGTAATTTGTAGACTTCTTCATTGAACGCTTCATCATAATAAGTAATCATGATGAGGAATTCTCCATTTAAAGTTTTCAATGCTTCTTTTGAGAATTTTGCCAAAGGTGAATCTTCCGTAATTTCGTGTACCAACGTCCACGTAGTTGGCAAATAGGTAATGTGATCTCTTTCTAACTCTAATTGATAAAAATTACGTTTGTATCCATGTGTTGCATCTTCTTCCGTAATAGCAAGCGTAACTACGATTCGCGGATTGATCATGACATCCGTTTTACTATTGATTAAACGAAACATTAATGCTTGTCCGTCATTAAAATCTCTGTAAATGATGTTATTACTGAATTCAATAGAAGCTTTCGGCTTTGAAAAACGTCCATACAAAAGCCCAGTTACGAATGAAAAGCTTAACAGTCCGATCAATGCGTGACAACTTGAAACAATTCCTGCTAAAATACCTTTTGGCGCCATGGCTCCGTACCCAAGTGTTGTAACTGTTTGAGACGAAAAGAAAAATGCTTTTACAAAATCGTGAAGGAATGATATTGGTTGTACTCCAATAAACTCAACTCCTATGATTACATATATTGTTGCAAAAAATATGTTTAATACAAAGTATGCTAAGAATACAAAACAGAAAAAACGTATCCAACTTATATCTACTAAATACGCATATAAAGCTGAGATACCTGATTTTCTATTTAAGTGCTTTATGTTAAACGAACCATCTTTGTTTACGATTCGTTTTGCGCTTGTAACTGTCGATTCGCCAAGTCCTGGATCTTTTACCTTGTTTGTCGCCATTCCATCTTTATGAATTCAATTGATCCGTAAACGTGTTTAATTTTTCTTTCAGTGCTTGTGAAGCTTCAACTAAAGGCAACCGAACTGTCGCCGTTGCTAATCCAAGTTTTTCAAATACAGCTTTGATTCCTGCCGGATTTCCTTCTTCAAAAATATAATCAATAGAAGGCATTATTTTGTAATGTAATTTGTTTGCCTCCACTACATTTCCTTCCAATCCAAAACGAACCATTTGCGAGAATTCTTTCGGATATCCTTGGCCTATTACAGATATTACGCCTGCTCCACCAGCAAATACCATTGGCAACGTAACCATATCGTCACCTGAAATTACTAAGAAATCTTTTGGCGCATGTTGAATCAATCGCATGGCCTGTACCATATCGCCTGCGGCTTCTTTTACGGCAATAATATTGTCAAAATCTGTTGCCAAACGAATCACCGTTTCTGGTAACATATTACTTGCCGTACGACCTGGCACATTGTATAAAACTATCGGTTTTGGACTTGCCGCAGCAATTGCTTTGAAATGCTGATAAATTCCTTCCTGTGTTGGTTTGTTGTAAAATGGAGATACTGATAATATGGCATCAATATGTTGTAAATCTGTTGTTTTTAGTTCCTGTACAACTGCAGCTGTGTTGTTTCCGCCAACACCCAAAATGATTGGCAAACGTTTATTAGTTGCTTTTACAATTGTATTTACAACCAATTGTTTTTCAGCTGTTGTTAATACTGCGCTTTCTGCTGTTGTTCCCAAAACAACTAAGTAATCTATTCCGCCTTTAATAACATGTTCTACGATGTTTGTAAGTGCTGTAACGTCTACCGAATGATCTGCATTAAAAGGTGTAACTAATGCAACTCCAGTTCCTATGAATTTCTTCATTATGATAGTTTATTAAGTATGTGTAAATATTTGTGTAGCTCTTTTGCAAAAACTTTTGTTTCTGTTATGTTGGTTTGAATAATCATATCATGAATTTCTTGATCTGTTCCTGCTATTCCAACTTTCAAGTTTGCCGTATGCAAGCCTGAAACTAGTTGCAATGGTACTGAGTCAGAATTGTAATAACTAATTAACAAATCGAATGGTGTTTTTAGAAATTGTTGCAA
The DNA here is from genome assembly GCF_965283645.1 of Kordia sp. Classification (GTDB taxonomy): domain Bacteria; phylum Bacteroidota; class Bacteroidia; order Flavobacteriales; family Flavobacteriaceae; genus Kordia. The sequence continues at coordinate 174,197 of NZ_CBDIPG010000002.1, forward strand.
GCTTTCGGCTTTCGGTTTTCCTTTCCAACCAAAATCTTTTTCATAAAAAACAGGATAGCGAATTGAACGTGTTTTTTTAACATCTTTATGATAACATAATACGTGTATTTTAGCATTAATTTCAATACTTGCAATAATTTCCTCAATAGTATGTGTTTCATCCGCATTGATAAGAATTCCAATGCTTGAAATTGGTTTCGTATTTACTTCTTTAGCAATTGTTTTTGCTAATTTTTTCGTTAATACTTTTTTGGAGGATTTGTATTGTAATGCTTTTAAAAACATGTATTCTGTTTGATTCTTCACAAAAGTACATTTTTTAAACAAAAAAATGAGATGTATGAAAAATGTATACACCTCATTTAATTTAACCTAAATCTAACTTTTACCCCTAAAAACGTAAGTTATACCGCAAATTACATGGAACTTTTGAAAGATTAAAAAATAGTTCATAAGCGTCGAATTTTAACAACGAACGTTAATTTTTACCTTAGAATCACAAAAAAACTGTGTGTGTTTACAATTTTTTAGTGTACACAGCACTAATTGTATCTACGATTTTTCATAATTTGCCACATATTTTATTTTTATGAAGAGATTTATTCCACTACTCGCTCTTTTTTTAGCGTTTTCATGTGCTAAAGAAAAGCAAGATGTTTCCCGAATTGAAGGAAAACGTATCAATATTAATGATTCTATTACTGCCAATCAAGAAATTGAAGATTATATTCAACCGTTTCGCGATCGTATACAAGAAGACATGGAAAAAGTGTTGAGTTACGCACCAAAAGATATGCACAAAGGCGATGGTGAACTTGAAACTACTATTGGAAATTTGATGGCTGATTTTGTAAAATCGCAATCAGAACCTGTCTATAAAAAACGTACTGGAAAAAGTATTGATATCTGTTTACTAAATCATGGTGGAATTCGTGCGCCAATTGCAAAAGGACCAATTACAACTAAAACTGCTTTTAATGTCATGCCTTTTGAGAATTCTATTGTCGTTGCCGAATTGACTTCTGAGAATATACATGCACTCGTTGCCTATCTCGCGGAAGCAAAAAGAGCACATCCTATTGCGGGTTTAACAATTAAATTGAATAGTGATTTTACCGTAAATGAAGCGTTAATTGGTGGAAAACCTATTGAAGACGGAAAAACATATACTGTGGTGACTTCTGATTATTTACAACATGGCGGCGATCGTATGTATTTCCTGCAAGATCCTGTGTCGTTAGATGTTTTAGATTATAAAATTAGAAACGCAATGATTGATTATTTTAAAACTGTAGACACAATTCCTGCACGACTTGATGGCAGATTTGTAAAACTATAAACCTATTATTATGAAGAGAAGAGATTTTATACAACATTCGTTAGCAACTAGTGCTTTTGTAACTTTAGGTGGTTTGTCTTTACAAAGTTTTACCGCAAGTTCAGCAAAGAAACATATTACTATTTTACATACAAACGACGTTCACAGTCATATTGATCCTTTTGGAGCAAGTCATCCACGAAATCCAAATCAAGGTGGCGCAGCACGAAGAGCAACGTTGGTTTCTAAAATTCGAAAAGAAAACCCAAATACATTGTTATTAGATGCAGGAGATATTTTCCAAGGAACACCTTATTTTAACTATTATGGTGGCGAATTGGAGTTTAAGTTAATGAGTATGATGAAATACGATTTAGCAACAATTGGAAACCACGATTTTGACAATGGAATTGACGGATTGTACAAGCAACTACCAAATGCAAATTTTGACTTCGTTTCTGCAAATTATGATTTCAAAAATACGGTGATGGATACACATGTGAAACCGTATAAGATTTTTATGAAAGATGGAATTAAAATTGGAATCTTTGGACTTGGTGTAAAATTAGAAGGTTTGGTTGATAAACGTATGTATAAAGAAACTGTTTACAACGATCCTATTGAATCTGCACAAGATATGAGTCGTATATTGAAAGAAGAAGAACAATGCGATTTGGTCATTTGTTTATCACATATTGGCTATAATTACAAGAAAAACCCAGAAAGACCTTCAGATTTAGTTTTAGCTAGAAAAACAAAAGATATTGATTTAATTATTGGTGGACATACACATACATTTTTACGTAAACCAACCATTGAAAAAAATCTAAATGGAGATTCTGTTTTGGTGAATCAAGTTGGTGCGTATGGTATTTATGTGGGAAGAATTGACTTTTATTTTGATGATGAAAAAAATGTAATTGCCAACGGAAAGTCGATTATAGTGTAAACATATCGTCGTTTTCTTTCTTCATTGTATCTTTTATCATCATATAACGCCACATGGAATAATTTGAAATCATAAAAAACATATTTGCACCAATTCCAACAATTCTATTGGTAAACACAAATAGATAAATTCCGTAAAGCATGCCCATTCCTATGGTGCTGACGCCTGCTATTAGCAACTTTTTTGTTATTAAACTAGGTTTGCTAACGTAGGTAAGTATTGTTAAAAACGAAAAATAACCAACTACAAATGTGTACGATACAATTTGACTAAAGGCATAGTCAGGTATTTTATCAATAAAAAATATAAACGGAATCATATATATTGCCAAGAATGGTACTGTACTAACTAAAATTCTTCTCGTAGAAATGTAGTGTGATTTTATCAATACAATAACGCCATACAATCCTATTCCGATAGTTGTAGCAATAACGCCTTCAATAAATTGTTCTCCGCCAATACGAAAAAAATAATCTGCCGTCATAAATGCTGCTAAAGCTACTAAGTATAGGATACTTTTTGTTTCTTTTTGTAAAAAATAAAAAAGTACCAATACAGGTATAGGCAACAACATTGTGTAGCGCCTAAACGTCAAATCTGAATAGAAAAACCAAATAATATCTATGCTTGCAATACAGATTAATATGGTTTTAAGTATCGTATTTGTTTTTTTCATCTGCATCACAAAGTAAATTGTTTCTGTTTTGAATTCCAATGATTTTTATTTTTATTGAGGAGCAATTACACTAAATAATTGTTTACTAATTACTTACTGTTTGCTAACGTATTTATACATAGCAAAATGCATTAGTAAAAATGTTAATACGACACCAACTCGTATTGAAACTAGATATTCAAAAAACATATTGTATCCGTGAATAATTGTAGAAATCAAAAATAAAATTCCCGAACATAACAACCACAAGTTAAGTGTATTTTGATCATTTATATAGACAAGTGTGGAAACAAAAAAGAACAATCCTACAAAGAATACATAAAAAATTATATAATTAAATATGTCCATTTGCACTGCATCCGAATAGAAAATTAACGGAACTAAATATATAATTAGAAACGGAACAGCGGCAATGGCAATACTTTTTATCGGAATTACTTTTGCCGTTTTTAAACTCACAATCACGTACATGCACACACCTAGTCCATAAAAAATTAATGCCAATTTAAAATATGCTTTTGTATTAAATAGTATGATCCCTAAAAATGTAGCAATCAGTCCAAAAAAGTACAACCAATTGATGTTCTTTACAGAATGTATATACAATAATATTAAAATTGGAAATGGTAAAAAGGTTATGTATTTTCTATTAATCCATTCAGGAAATAGTACGCCTAGCACATCTAGAAAAATAGCAGTAAAATACAGTAATAAGAGGATTTTTCGTTTCGGCATGCACTAAAAAATTAAGTACATATAAGTTACAAAATATTTTTGATAATTTATGCGATTTATGTTTGTTCTGTAAGCTATAATTTTTTTCATCGACTACTTTTTCAACTAAACACTAAAAACCAACACTTTATGAAAAAATACATTCCATTTATCATCCGATTAGCCATTGCTATTATATTGATTCAAACCTTACGATTTAAATTAACTGCGGCTCCTGATAGTGTTTATATTTTTGAACAAGTAGGTTTAGAACCAGTTGGACGTATCGGAATTGGTATTGCTGAATTGATTGCAGGGATTTTAATTTTAATTCCAAAAACTGCTTGGATTGGCGCAGCCCTAACACTTGGAATTATTGGTGGTGCGATTATGATGCATTTGACAAAATTGGGCATTGAAGTTCCGTTTGAAGGAAAACCAGATGGTGGCGCATTATTTATAACTGCTGTTGTTGTATTTATATTGAGTGCAATTACGCTTTGGTTGCAACGCAAAAACATTCCTATAATCGGGAAAAAGTTTAGCTAACATTTGAAAGTTTTATTTATTCTTCTAAAACATCTAAAACACTCATACCATCATTTTCAAGAATAAATTTGAAAGAGAAAAATAGCATAAAATTGCTATAAAATATTGCAATTATCATAAACATTCGTTCATACATATACAGTTCGTTACTAGTGACTGTAATGTTCATGATACCCAAATTTACAGCCGTAATAAGCATCCTATAATAAATCTATTTTTTCTAGAAATAAAGCGACCAGCAATGAAATAAAAGCTATTGCGAAAAAGGCAATATGTATCAGTTTTCTAAAGTCCACGTATAATTTAGATCCTCAAAAATCAATTGCTTCATCGGTATCATCCAACATAAATTTTAATACAAAAAATTGAATACACAAACTACAAAACACAACAATTACCGTAAATATAGTTTCGTACACATACAATTCATTCAAGCCAATAATAATGTTCATAAAGCCTAAATTTATAGCCGCAATTAACATCCAAAGGTTGGGTTGATTTTTATCTTTAAGGTAATAATACAAGGCGGTAAATATATAACTCAACATAAAAAACATTAAGAAACTAAAATATACAGCCGCCTCCGCAAGTTCCGATGAAATTATACTTATTACATTATAATAGATGTACAATACTGGTATTGAAATTACTATTACATATAAATAAATAGTAACTTCTGTTTTTTTCATCACATTGCGTACATACATCAAACGTAAATAGATAATATAAAATAGTGAGAATAATACAGAAACTGCTTCTAAATAGTTCCGTAAACCTAGTATTAACAATATTCCGCCAGCCAATCCAATTATTTGTGAAATGATATATAACACACTTGTTGGTGTTGTTTTTTCTGTGAAATAAATTATTAAAATTGTAAACACCGTAAACGGTTGCACATAAATTAAACTAAACTTTTCAAAAAGTATAGCTACAAGTATCGCCACTACTGCGGAAATTAAGAAAGCTATATGTGTCGGTTTCGTTATATTCATTTATATCATATTCAAAAAGGCATCTTCTGTTAAGATTGTAATGTTTAATTTTTCTGCTTTTTCACGTTTGCTAGGTCCCATTTTGTCTCCAGCAACGACAAAAGATGTTTTAGACGATATGGAAGAAGATACTTTTCCTCCATTATTTTCTATGAGTTTTTTAAGTTCGTTTCGTGACACTTTTTCAAATACACCCGAAACCACAAACGATTTTCCAAGTAACGTTTCTGTTAAACCTTCTAACTGCGCCGCTGAAAACTCCAATTGAACTCCAGCTTGTCTTAAACGTTCAACAAGCCGCAAATTAGATTCTTCTGAAAAGAATTGCGCCACACTTTCGGCAATCTTCACGCCTATTTCGTCGACATTAACTAAATCATCCGACGAAGCGTTCATGATTGCATCAATAGATTTATAGTGTTTTGCCAATTTTTTAGCTACTGTTTCTCCTACATATCTAATTCCCAATGCGTACAATACACGCTCAAAAGGAATTTGTTTTGAAGCTTCAATACCATTCACTAAATTTTCAGCACTTTTTTCCGCCATACGTTCTAGCGGAATAACTTGTTCTTTGGTTAATTGGTATAAATCTGCATAATTACCAATCAATCCTTCTTGTACTAACAATGCAACAGTTTCGCCGCCTAATCCTTCAATATCCATTGCTTTGCGCGAAATATAATGCTGAATTCTACCCACAATTTGTGGTGTACAACCAACAATATTTGGACAATAATGTTGTGCTTCGCCTTCCTTGCGTTCTAATGGTGTATTACATTCGGGACATTCGGTTGCGTATACTGTTTCGGTAGAATCTTTTGGGCGTGCTTCAAAATTAACACCAACAATTTTCGGGATGATTTCTCCTCCTTTTTCTACAAACACCGTATCGCGCGCTCTAATATCTAATTTAGCAATTTGATCTGCATTGTGCAAAGAAGCACGTTTAACAGTTGTTCCTGCCAACAAAACTGGCGTTAAATTTGCAACTGGAGTTATAGCACCAGTTCGTCCAACTTGATACGTAATTTCGTTTAAAATTGTAGAAACTTGTTCGGCTTTAAATTTATACGCCATTGCCCAACGTGGCGCTTTTGACGTATATCCAAGCTCATCTTGATATTGTAAGTTATTCACTTTAATTACCACACCGTCAATTTCGTATTTTAGTTCGTGTCTGTTGGCTTCCCAATAGTTTACAAATTCTAAAATTTCATCTACACTTTTGGCAATTTTTGCAACTGTTGGGACTTTAAATCCCCAATTTCTAGCTTTTTCTAAACCTTCAAACTGTGTTGCAATTGGCAGTTTTTCGCCTTTTATATTGTATAACAAGCATTCTAACGGACGTTTTGCCACTTCGCTGCTATCTTGTAATTTTAAGCTTCCAGAAGCTGTATTTCGAGGATTCATGTACGGATCTTCTCCGTTGGCAACGCGTTCTTCATTCATCTTATGAAATCCGTCAAGCGGAAGAATGATCTCGCCACGAATGTCAAACTTTGGTGGGAAATCACCTTTTAGTTGCAACGGAACCGTTTTTATCGTTTTGATATTATTTGTAACCTCATCACCTTGAAAACCATCACCACGCGTAACTGCTTTGATTAGTTTTCCGTTTTCATACGTTAAATTCATGGAAGCGCCATCATACTTTAACTCACACGTAAACTCTACATTCTCAACATCAAGAATCTTTTCAATACGTTTTTCCCAATCCAATAAATCTTCTTTCGAATACGAATTGTCCAACGAATACATACGATATTCATGCGGAATCGTATTAAAATTTTTGGTAATCGTTCCACCAACACGAAGCGTTGGCGAATTCGGATCATGAAATTCAGGATGTTTGGCTTCGAGTGCTTGCAATTCTTTGAGTTTCATATCAAAGTCATAATCAGAAATGGTGGCGTTATCCAACACATAATAATTATAATTATGTTCGCGTAATTCGTCGCGTAATGCGTTCAATTTTTCTTGAATGTTGTTCATGTACTATACTAAAATCGATGATTATTTATTTCTTTTTATGCTACTACTTTTTTTCTTCGCTTTACAAAACCATATATCATAATATATGTGTAACAAGCTAATACTAAAACAAATGCAGTTTTAAATCCTATATTGTCTGTTAACAGTCCGTATAATGGTGGAATAACCGCGCCACCAACAATCATGGTGCATAAAATTCCGGAAGCTTGTGGTTTCAAATCATCCAATCCTCCGAGCGCTAAAGTAAATATTGTTGGGAACATAATAGAATTAAATAGACCAACTGCCAAAATACTCCACATAGAGATAAATCCTACAGTGTTTATAGAAATTATTATCATTAACAACGCACCAATTGCAAAACCGATCAATACTTTTGCAGGATCAATAATTTTGGTTAAATACGCTCCGATAAAACGTCCAATCATGGCACCAGACCAATAAAACGTTACAAATGCACCAACAATAGCTTTTGGATCTAAGGTTGACAAATCGGCACTGACAATCCATTCTGAAATACTTTTCATAGTTGGATTGTTTACAATGGCTTCCGCCAGATTCATATCGACAAAATAACTAGTTAAGTAACTTCCGATGGCAACTTCTGCGCCAACATACACAAAAATTCCAATAGCTCCCATAACTAATGATGGTTTTTCTAGCAAAGTTAAATAACCGCCTTTTGGAGCTTTTTGAAGTATTTTTGGCAGTTTTACATATACAAATATGATTGCTAATACTAATGTGAATAAGCCAATAGCAACAAACGGTATTTGCACATTGGAAGCTTCTGCGGCATAATACATTTCTTTTTGAAGACTATTTAACCCTTCAATTTCGTCACCTGTTTTTATCTTATCGCTCAAAATAAACATAGCTCCAACGGCTGGTGCAATTGCTGTTCCTAATGAGTTAAATGCTTGTGATAAATTCAATCGGCTACTCGCGCCTTCTTCCGAACCTAACGCCGCTACATACGGATTGGCGGCAACTTGCAAAATGGTCATTCCGCTTGCCAATACAAATACTGCTAATAGAAATACGATGAAAATTCTTGAAGAAGCGGCTGGATAAAAAAGTAAACAACCCGATCCCATGATCACTAAACCTAGAATGATTCCTTTTTTATAGCCAATTTTAGACAATAGAAATCCTGCGGGAATTGATAGTAATAAATATGCTCCAAAAAATGCAAATTGAATCAATCCAGATTCAAAGTACGAAATTTCAAATACTTCTTTGAGTCGTGGAATTAACGGATCGACTAAAACCGTGATAAATCCCCAAAGGAAAAATAATGAGGTTAAAAATATAAAAGCACTTTTATAAGAGTTTTTGGTTGTTGATGACATGCTGGTTAGTTAAGTTATTTGTTGTGTATTGTGTTGTGTTGTGTGCTAGTTATTCACTTTCTATTTGTTTTCAAAGTATAAACTATTAGACTCCTAAACTTGATTTTTTATTAATTCGTTTTTCGTTCACACTGAGCTTGTCGAAGTGATGATTCGTTTATTTACTTTTTACGTCACTCAAAACTCATAACTAGTTTCTATTTTGTTTTGTTGTAAAAATCTGATTGAATATTTTTGTTTTCACCTTCTTTGTATAGGTTGTAACTAAACCACTCATGAATGGAATATGCACCAGTTTCACCTTGTTTGTTTACAGCAATATATCCTACTTGAAAGTTTTTAAAATTACTGTTTGGCTTCTCCACAATTCTTCTAATGGCTTCTTCACATGCTTCTTGTGGTGATTTCCCTTGTCGCATGAGTTCAACGATTAGGAAGCTTCCAACGGTTTTTAGCACTTCTTCTCCTAAACCAGTTGCAGAAGCGCCACCAATTTCATTATCGACAAATAATCCGCCACCAATTATTGGTGAATCTCCTACTCTACCTGCCATTTTATACGCCAATCCACTTGTGGTACAGGCACCTGAGATATCTCCGTTTTTGTCTATCGCCAACATTCCAATAGTATCATGATTTTCGATGTTGATAATAGGTTTGTATTCAGATTTTATTTTCCACTCTTCCCAAGCTTTTTTGGATGCTTCTGTTAATAAATTTTCTTTTTTGAATCCTTTTTCATAGGCAAATTTTTCAGCGCCTTTTCCTATCAACATTACATGTGGCGTATCTTCCATTACTTTTCTTGCCAAAGAAATTACATGCATGATATTTTGCACGCCAAGTACAGCGCCATAGTTTCCATGTGTATCCATGATGCACGCATCTAAGGTTACATTTCCGTCTCTATCGGGCAAACCGCCTTTTCCTACTGATTGTCCTTTTTCGTTTGCTTCCTCAATTTTACAGCCTTCTTCAACAGCATCTACTACCGAACCGCCTTTTTCCAATACTTTTGCTGCAGTTTCTACTGCTAAAGGTGTATTCCAAGTTGCAATTACTAAAGGTCGTACAGGTTTTGTGTTTGTTGTTGTAGCTTTTGCAGTTGCAACTCCAGTTTCAGTGTTTTTTTCGTCAGCGCAAGACGCTAACGCGGTTCCTACGGTTAAACCTAATCCTGTTAAAGCGGCACTTTGTATAAATTTTCTTCTTTTCAAATTGATTAATTTTTATCTCGACTGCGCTCGATATGACAATAGTACAAATTGTATTTTAGCATATAAAACTGCACGTGTCGAAGCGTTATTTTATTTCTATTTCATCCACAAATAACCAGGAACGTCCATCATGTTCGTAACCTAAATGCCATTCTGGAAGTACGCCCAATTTCTTAGCAACTACTTTTACATAGCGTGCTTTTTTGCCTTTAAAAGCAAATGTAAATTTTTTAACCTTTGGTTTTTCAACGGCTACTAATTCTCCAAAATCACCTTTATGTATAGATTTGAAGTTCTTTCCATCGGTAGAAACTAAAAATTCAACTTCTGTTGGTAAAAATATCCAAGATTTCTGGTCTTGCAAGAAATTTAAGGTGATTTCACTGATGTCTTTTTCACTTCCCAAATCAACGGTTGCAATCAGGTCTTTATCAAAATATCCTTGCCACGTTCCTGTACGGAAATCTTCGGTTCCAAAAATACCATCAATTAGTGCATTTTCTCCACCAGCATTGTATTGATTGGCGTATTCAGTTCCAAGACTAATTTTTAAATTTGGATCAATTTTAAAGAATTCTGTCGTGATGTTGGCACTTTTTTGATCGCCACGTTGTGCATACGTTTTCAATACACTTTTTTCTGAAATCGTAAAAGGTTTAGTGTACTCAATGTGCTTATCTCCAAAACTATAATAAACTTTAGCTTCTTTATCAACCGTTTGTAATGTAACTTCCGTTTCTCCTTTAAACGCAATATCACCTTTGGCAATAAATGGCGGCGGTACAATTTTGTATTCTGTAATTGCTGTAACAGGAATATTTTCATCTTGCGTTCCCCAATCTGTAGCTTCGTTTGTCATTTCGAACACTAAATTTCCACCATTCATAATGTCTTGATGATTGATGAACGTTTTTGGATGATTCTCTCCGTTTAAGCTTACTGATTTGATATAGATATTCTCTTTCGAACTATTATTAGCTGTAATTGTAAACGTTTTTCCGTTTTCCAGATTGATTGTTGCTTTGTCAAATAATGGCGTTCCGATGATATATTCATTCGTTCCTGGAGTTACGGAGTAAAATCCTAAACTGCTCAAAACGTACCACGCGCTCATTTGTCCGCAATCTTCATTTCCAGAAACACCATCAGGTTCGTTTTTGTATAATGTTGTTAAGATTTGATGTACATATTCCTGTGTTTTTGACGGTTTATTGATGAAGTTGTACAAATATGCCATGTGATGACTTGGCTCGTTTCCGTGCGCATATTGACCAATTAAACCGGTAATATCTGCCTGATTGCGTCCAGAAGTTTCTTGATGTGCCGTAAATAACTTGTCCAATTGTGCTTCTAACTTGTCTTTTCCACCTAACAAATCTATGAATCCGGAAACATCTTGTGGCACGTAAAAACTGTATTGCCATGAGTTGGCTTCTGTGTAGTTAAAGTTTACTTCATACGGATCAAACGGTGCAAACCACGTATTTCTAAAACGTCCGCGCATAAATTGCGTTTCTGGATCAAATACGTTTTTATAGTATTGTGCACGTTTGGTAAATTCTTCATAATCTGTAGTATTTCCTATTGCTTTTGCCATTTGGGCAATTGTCCAATCGTCATAGGCATATTCTAAAGTTTTAGACACGGATTCTGATTCTTTTTCTACAGGAATGTATCCTAATTTTTTATAGTAATCCAAGCCAAGTTTATCACGTGTAGCACTGTGTTTCATTGCTTCAAATGCTTTGTCAACATCATACTCGCGAATTCCTTTCATGTACGCATCTGCAATAACAGGAACCGCGTGATACCCAATCATACAACCTGTATAGTTGGCAGATAAATCCCAAATGGGCATAATACCGCCAGATTCATATTTTTTGATAAACGTTTTAATGAAATCGTTTGTACGCTCTTGCTCAATAATTGTGTACAGTGGATGTGCCGCACGATACGTATCCCACAAAGAGAAAACTGTGTAATGTGTATGATTGTCCGATTGGTAAATTTCTAAATCCATATCGCGGTAACGCCCATCTACATCTTGGTATAAGTTTGGTGCTAACATTGTATGATACAATGCTGTGTAAAAGTTTGTCTTGTAATCTACATCATCACTTTCAATCACAATCTTTTCTAATTGTTTTTCCCAAGTTTCTTGTGCTATTTGTTTCACTTCATCAAACGACTTCGCTCCTATTTCTTGTTCCAGGTTTTTCTTCGCGCCTTCCACATCAACCGCCGAAATTCCAATTTTTATAACAATTGGTTCGTTGTTTGGGTTTATAAATGTCAAAGCTGATCGTCTTGCGCCTGGCATTCCTTGTTTTGGTGGCGATTGCAACATGTCATTGAAAGGATGTGACGTTTGTATTACATAGAATAAACGTTGATCACTTGCCCAAGCTTCCGAAAAACGGTATCCAACAATTTCCGTATCAGAAATCTTTTCAATTTTTGCATCTAATACTTTATCACGATGTACCAAATCTAACATCACAACTTGATTTTCTGCTGAAGGAAATGTGTATTTATGCATTCCGCTTCGTTCCGAAACTGTTAATTCTACATTAATATTGGTACTGTCTAAATGTACTTTGTAATAACCTGGCTCTGCAACTTCATTGTCATGAGAAAAGTGTGCACGATAGCCTTTTTTACCATCAGCGCCGTTATTGAAATTAATTTCGTTGGTTGGCATTAACAAAATATCTCCATAATCGGAAACACCTGTTCCACTTAAATGTGTATGTGAAAAACCATAAATATAACTGTCTGAATAATGGTAACCAGAACAACCGTCCCAGCCATCCAAGCGTGTGTCTGGACTGAGTTGCATCATACCAAATGGCATGGTTGCGCCTGGATATGTATGTCCATGTCCGCCAGTTCCAATAAAAGGGTTTACATAGGAAATGAGAGTTTTGTCTTTTTGAGCTATTTCAACTTTAGGAGTTTTGTTACATCCTAGAAATAGTAATGTAATAATAAAAATAGAGGTTAGTTGGAGTTTCATTAAATAGATTGCTAAATTTATGGCATCTAATATACTAAAATGAGAAGCAATATTTTTTTCAAATTCATAATTTTCCTGTGTTTTATTGGTTGCTCAAAACCACAATCTGCACTTAGACCGCATATCATACCGATTCCCAATGAATTTAACATGCAAGAAGGTGTTTTTATATTGGATGAAAAAGTTTCGCTTCACGCAGATGATAAATTACAGTCCGTTGCAAATTTCTTTAATACATATTTAAAAGAAAAATTAGGCTATAGCCTGAAAACACAAAGCAGTTCAACTACAAAAAACATTGTATTTCAACTTGATGAAACAATTGAAAATGATGAAGGATATGAATTGATTGTTGATACTTCTCAGATCATCATCAAAGCAAAAACTGAAAAAGGTGCTTTTTATGCGTTTCAAACTTTTCGCCAATTGTTACCAACAACTATTGAAAGTGATCAAATTGCCATTCGGAATTTAGCCATAAAAGATGCGCCGCGTTTTGTGTACAGAGGAATGCATTTAGATGTTTCACGTCATCTATTTTCTGTAGATTTTATCAAGAAATATATTGACATGATTGCCATGTTGAAGATGAATACGTTTCATTGGCACTTAACCGACGATCAAGGTTGGCGAATTGAAATTAAACAATATCCTGAATTACAGAAAGTTGCCGCGTATCGTGATGAAACATTGATTGGTCATTATAACGATTCACCTCAACAGTTTGATGGAAAAAAATATGGTGGATTTTACACACAGGACGACGTAAAATCGATTGTAGCATATGCTTCTGAACGATATGTTACAGTTATTCCTGAAATAGAAATGCCCGGACATTCCCAAGCGGCAATTGCGGCGTATCCAAATTTAGGTTGTACAGGCGAGAACACGAAAGTTGCAACAAAATGGGGCGTTTTTGAGGATATTTATTGTCCAAAAGAAGAAACTTTCACGTTTTTAGAACATGTATTGGATGAAGTTATGCCGTTGTTTCCAGGAAATTACATTCATATTGGTGGTGATGAAGCGCCAAAAACACGTTGGAAAGCTTGTGAGCATTGTCAGGCATTGATCAAAAAGGAAGATTTAAAAGACGAACATGGACTGCAAAGTTATTTTATTGCTCGCATGGAAAAGTATATTAATAGTAAAGGAAAACAAATTATTGGTTGGGATGAAATTTTGGAAGGAGGTTTAGCACCAAACGCAACTGTAATGTCTTGGCGTGGTACCAAAGGTGCTGTAGAAGCTGCAAAATCTGGACATGATGTAATTCTCTCTCCAACTTCGCATGCCTATTTTGATTACTATCAATCTGATGATGAAGACGAACCGTTGTCAATTGGCGGCTATTTACCTTTGGAAAAGGTATATTATTTTAATCCGATTCCGAAAGGACTTTCCAAAGAAGAAGAAAAATATGTATTGGGCGCGCAAGGAAATTTATGGACCGAATATATCACGACTTCGGATAAAGTAGAATATATGGTATTTCCGAGAATCATTGCAATGGCGGAAGTGAATTGGTCGAATCCCAGACAAAGAGATTATCAAGATTTCACCTATCGTTTGTCACATTTTCATAAACGATTGGACGCTTTGGACATCAATTACGCCAATCATTTGTATGAAATTGAGGGTGAAGTTACCACTCGAAATAATCAGTTAGTATTTGACTTACAAACCATTGTTAGGGATAAAACCATTCGGTACACAACTGACGAATCGTCTCCTACTCTAACTTCTACAGAATACACATCTTATCTTCCTATTGAAGGTTCTACCGTTTTAAAAGCGGCAGTTTTTGACGAAAAAGAAAAGCTTGGACGTGATTTCACGCTTGTTTTTAACAGACATAAAGCTGTTGGAGCTACAATTACACTCGACCCAAAACCATACAAAGCCTATGCTGGAAGTGGAAAAGAAGGATTGATTAACGGTGTTTCCGGAAGTGATACACGTTATGGCGATAAAGAATGGTTGGGTTTTTGGGGAAAAGATGTAACAATCACCATTGAATTTGACAAACCAACCAAAATCAATTCTATTTCCACACGATTTTACAATGCCAACGGACAATGGATTTATGCGCCAAAGGAAATTAGTTTTGGTTATTTAGATGTTATAAATAGTAAAATAGCACAAGGTATTACTCCAGTTCAGAATACTGACGAAACATTAATCCCTTTTACTTTACAACTTGATGACATTACGGTAGAATCTATTGAAATTCACATTCCAAACTACGGAACCATTCCAGAAGGTTTGCAAGGTGCAGGAAATAAAGGTTGGACATTTTTGGATGAGATTGTTATTAGATAGTTGGACTTGCTTAGATACGTCATTGCAAACGCAGTGAAGCAATCTGTTACTTTAAAAACAAAACAGACTCTTATCAGTAAAATAGGTAGCATTTTAAGAGTGTAAATCCTCGATTTTTTTTGGTTAATTAGGAAACTCTAAACAAATTAGGCAACAAATTTTGCGCAGATAGACTTTAGTGTTTCGTTGTAAAGCTAAATTAACCGTATCTTTGCACGCATATGCAGACAAATAAACTCTCAGATTGGTTACCAACAACGAACAAAGAAGTAAAAATTCGAGGTTGGCAAGAATTAGATGTTATTCTATTTAGTGGAGACGCTTATGTAGATCATCCTTCATTTGGACCTGCTGTTATTGGGCGTATTTTGGAAAGTTACGGATTAAAAGTCGCTATTGTTCCGCAACCCAGTGTAAACGATGATTTGCAGGATTTTACAAAACTAGGAACACCAAAACTATTTTTTGGAGTTACAGGTGGTTGTATGGATCCTATGGTAAGTAATTATACGGCGAGTAAAAAACGTAGAGATAAAGATGCCTATACACCAAATGGTGATAAAGGGTTTCGACCAGATTACGCCACCTCCGTTTATTCAAGTATTTTAAAAGATAAGTTTCCAGATGTTCCTGTTCTAATAGGCGGAATTGAAGCTTCGCTACGTCGCGTAACACACTACGATTACTGGAGTGACAAGCTAATGCCAAGCATTTTAGAAACTTCTAAAGCAGATATGTTGGTGTATGGTATGGGCGAACAACCGTTGCGAGAAGTTGTGAAACTATTGCAAAAAGGAGTGCCTTTTTCAAGTTTAAGAACCATACAACAAACCGCTTTTTTAGTACACAAAGATGAAACCATTCCTAAAAATAAAAATTGGGATGATGTTGAGATTCAATCACATGAAGTTTGTTTAAAAGACAAGAAAAAATTTGCGGCTAACTTTAAAATCATAGAGCAAGAATCTAATAAACTTGTAGCAAGAAGAATTTTTCAAAAGGTAAACAACAAAACATTGGTGATTAATCCACCATATCCTACCATGACAGAAAAGGAAATTGATGCCTCTTTTGATCTGCCGTACACACGTTTACCACATCCGAAATACAACAAGCGCGGTCCTATTCCTGCGTTTGAAATGATTAAAACCTCTATCAACATACACCGTGGTTGTTTTGGAGGTTGTAGTTTCTGTACGATTTCTGCACATCAAGGAAAGTTTATTGCAAGTCGTAGTGAAGCATCAATACTTAGAGAAGTAGATAAAGTTGCCAACATGCCTGATTTTAAAGGCTACTTATCAGATATTGGTGGACCTTCTGCTAATATGTATAAAATGAAAGGAAAAGTACAATCCATTTGCGACAAATGTGTAGCTCCTTCATGTATTTCACCTGTAATATGCAGTAATTTAGATACGTCTCACAAACCGTTAACCAAATTATATCAAGCAGTAGATAGCCATCCTAAAATAAAAAAATCATTTATCGGAAGTGGTATTCGTCACGATATGTTGGTGCCTGAATTCAACAAGAATGCAGATCCAAAAGAATTAGATGATTACACAGAAGAAGTGATGACAAAACATATTTCTGGACGTTTAAAAGTAGCGCCAGAACATACGTCTGATCCCGTTTTAAAGCTAATGCGTAAACCATCATTTGAATTTTTTCATAAGTTTAAAGAGCGGTTTGACAGAATCAATATTAAGAAGAAATTGAAACTTCAATTGATTCCTTATTTTATTTCAAATCATCCTGCTTGCGAAGTGGAAGATATGGCAAACTTGGCTGCTGAAACTAAGGATATGGGCTTTCAGTTAGAGCAAGTACAAGGTTTTACACCAACACCAATGACGGTTGCAACGGTTATTTACTATAGTGGTTATCATCCATATACCTTAAAACCAACCAAAACTCCAAAATCTAAAAAAGAAAAGGATGAACAACATCGTTTCTTCTTTTGGTATAAAAAGGAAAATAAAGGTTGGATTAGAAAAACATTAAGCAAACTAGGTAGAAAAGATTTAGTAGAAGCCTTAGTGCCCGAACAAGAGAATAATTCTTGGAAAAGCATTAAACCTAAAGCGGTGAAAAACACATTTGATGATGCGATTCCTTCACGTCATTCAAAGAAAAAATCCAAACACAAACCTAGAAAGAAACGACGTTAAATTACAGACTAGTTTTTGTTGCAAGTATCTGAAACTTTTGTATACAAATAGCATTCTAAAGTCTTGAATTGTATGGCTACTATTTTGAAATTTGATAAAGAAAACGCTTAATGCCAACGCTTGAAATACTACATGAAAACAACGATTATATAGTCGTAAACAAAACTGCTGGACTCATAAGCGAGCAAAGTCCTTACGAAGCTGTCACTGTTGAAACTCAAGTTTTCAATCACCTACTAAAAAGTAAACCGAAACCGTATATAGGAATCATACACAGATTAGATCGCGTTACAAGTGGCGTTTTAATCCTTGCCAAGAAAAAAAGCATTCTGGTAGCATTTAATACTCTATTTAGTAGTCGTAAAGTTCAAAAAACGTACTTGGCAGTTGTTAAAAACAAGCCAGCAAAAAACAAAGGGAACTTAGTCAACTTTCTCATCAAAAACAACAAAGAAAAAAGAGCGGACATTGTCCAATCAAAATCAAAAAACACACTAAACTGTATGCTTTCCTATGAAGTAATCGGCAAAAATGATGTTGGGTATTTGTTAGAAGTGAGACCGAAAACTGGTAGATTCCATCAAATAAGAGCGCAATTGGCAAACATTAATCTTCCTATCGTTGGAGATTCAACATATGGATCAGACACAAAATACTTGCCGCTATCAATTTGTCTTCATGCATGGAAACTAACCTTTGAAGTATCGGGTTCTAATGAACTTAAAACCTTTGAAGCTCCTTTACCTAATCACGATTTTTGGAAATTCAAATCTATTTAGATTTACCAACTGTTTTTAATAAATGTTATTTGTTGTCGGTTATAATTACAACTACACGTTGGAACTGAGCGCATTTGACCATGAAAAAATAACAAAAAACAATTCAGATAATTTCGTGGAAAAAGGAAATCTTATTGGAGAAAGATTAGAGCTTATCGAAACTATGCTTTCATCTAACTTTACTGCGCTTAAACAAGAATACCACTATGAAGGACTTGCAATTACAGGTATTGGAAGTCAGCAAATATTTATCAATCTTGATAAAATAACGAAATATGTGCATATCCTTGATGAATTACCAATTGAATACTTCAAAACACCTGTAGAGAAAAAACTATTTGAATTCAATGAACATTTCAAAACATTCATCGAACTAAAATATAAAAACTCGATAACAGAATAAATGATATATTTGGGGAATTGATGCTGCATGTTGAATCTAACATAAAAGTGACTTTTTATTATGGAACTGTCATCCTATGTTTGTACAAGGATGACAAGTTACTAATTGAAAACCGATAACAAATCAACGAATAAAGAAAAACCCATGCTACTAGAAATCTGTGCCAATTCCTATGAATCTGCTATAAATGCCGAAAAAGCGGGCGCGCATCGTATTGAGCTGTGTTCAGAATTAGCCGTTGGCGGAATTACACCTTCGTATGGATTGCTTAAAAAAGTAATTGCAGCTGTAAAAATTCCTGTACAGGTATTAATTCGTCCAAGAAGTGGAGATTTCACGTATTCACGAGACGAATTTGAAATCATGAAGGAAAACATAGTATTGTGTAAAGAACTTGGTTGTGCCGGAATTGTTTCGGGTATTTTATTGCAAGACCAAACAATTGATCAAACACGTACAAAAGAACTCATTGAACTCGCAAAACCTATGAATTTCACGTTTCATCGTGGATTCGATTGGACGCCCGATCCTATAGAAGCCATATTACAATTGGCGGTTTTAGGTGTAGATCGTGTATTGACTTCTGGACAAGAAACTAGTGCCGAAAAAGGTATTTTACTATTGCAAGAATTACAAGAAGTTGTTGAAAACGAATTGATTGTAATGCCTGGCGGCGGAATTAACGCAAACAATGCCAAGCTATTTCAAGAAAGTGACTTTCAAGAAATTCACTGTTCAGCAACCAGTATTCATCAATCCATCAACAATCCGAAAATAAGTATGAATAGTGCTAATTTGTTCAACGATACACGCATTGCAATCTCCAACAAAGAAAAAATTAGACAAATTATAGAACGTATTAATCCCATTCATGAATAAAACTTTAACGCTTTTACTAGCATTGCTTATCATTAGCTGTGCGAAAGACGATAGACCCACAACGATCAATATTCATCAAAACTGGGAATTTAAACAACAAAAGGATACGGCTTGGCATGCGGCTACCGTTCCCGGAAATGTATATTCCGATTTACTAGCACATGGCAAAATTCCGGATCCGTTTTTGGGTTCAAACGAACTCAATGTACAATGGGTTCCAACAAAGAATTGGGAATATCAGAGTACATTTGAGCTTGACTCAGAAACCTTAAAAAAATCACATATTGAACTTACGTTTGAAGGTTTGGATACTTACGCAAGTGTGTACCTCAACGACTCTTTATTAGGAAAAACCGACAATGCGTTTCGTACTTGGAAATTTGACATTAAAAAAGTGGCAAAAGCAACAAATTTAGTACGAATTGAGTTTCAAAAAACAAGCATTCATGAAGATGCAGCAACTGAAAAGTTAGATTATTTATTACCACCTGGCGCACGCGTATTTACTCGAAAAGCACAATTTCAGTACGGTTGGGATTGGGGACCTATTGTAAATACATCAGGAATTTGGAAACCAATCAAAATTACTTCATGGAACCATATGAAGTTAGATGATGTGTATTTCAAACAAGAGAAATTAACAGATTCACTAGCAACTCTTACCGTAGCATATACAATTTCATCAGATAAAGATGTGAAAGAAGCTACATTTGAAATTAAATCTGATAAAGTAACATATAGAAAAAAATCGCCCATAAAAAAAGGAACACATATTTATACTACGAAAGTCGAAATTAACAATCCGAAACGTTGGTGGACGTACAATTTAGGCGAACCATATTTGTATGAATTTGACATTACATTAAAACAAGGAGAAGATTTAAAAGCACAGCAAAAAGCAAAAGTTGGTTTGCGAACGATTGAATTAATCACCAAAAAAGATACCAAAGGAGAAACGTTTTACTTTGAACTCAACGGCATTCCTGTGTTTATGAAAGGTGCCAATTACATTCCGCAACACAGCATGCAAGACAAAGTGACGAATTCACATTACGAAAAACTACTAAACGATGTTGTTGATGCAAATATGAATATGTTACGTGTTTGGGGCGGCGGAATTTATGAAAATGATATCTTTTATGAACTATGTGATGAAAAAGGAATTCTTGTTTGGCAAGATTTTATGTTTGCTTGCGCGATGTATCCTGGAGACAAAGCATTTTTAGAAAATGTAGAACAAGAAGCGATCGATCAAGTGAAACGATTGCGTAACTATGCTTCGGTTGGACTTTGGTGTGGAAACAATGAAAACAATGAAGCTTGGCATCGTTGGGGCTGGCAAACGGACAAAACTGAAGAACAGAAAAAAGAAATTTGGACAAGTTACTTAGCCGTTTTTGACAGCATTTTACCTAAAACTGTAGCAAAACTGAATCCTGAAATTTCCTATTGGGAAAGTTCTCCAAGACTCGGACGTGGCGATCCGCAATCGCAATTTGAAGGTGATGCACACGATTGGGGCGTTTGGCACGATGCGTTGCCTTTTGAACGTTTTGAACAAAAAGTACCACGTTTTATGAGTGAATTCGGGTTTCAATCCTTTCCTTCTTATGAAGCCATTCGTTACTTTACAGGTGAAGACAGCATTGACATCAATCACGATAGTTACATCACACATCAAAAACATCCGAGAGGTTTCAAGCTCATTCGTGAATACATGCAACGTGATTATCCTGTTCCAGCTTCTGGTGAAGATTATGTGTACATGAGTCAATTAACACAAGCCAAAGGAATGACCATGGGAATGGAAGCACAACGTCGTACCATGCCGTATTGTATGGGAAGTTTGTATTGGCAATTGAATGATTGTTGGCCTGTAGTTTCGTGGTCGAGTATCGATTTTATGGGGAATTGGAAAGCGTTGCATTACAAAGCAAAAAAATCATTTGAAGATGTATTGATTTCTTCAATTGTAGAAAATGACACGCTAAAAACCTATATTGTTTCAGACAAATTACAAGATCAAAAAGGAGAATTGAAACTTACTTTTTTAGACTTTACTGGTAAAAAACTTCATGAAGTCACTCAAACAATAACTGTAAAAGCTAATACAAGTGAATTAATTGTACAATTACCTATCACAGATTTAAAATTCAATCATAAGCAAGTAGTCATGAAAGCTGTTTTGGATTATGCCAAAGTATCTAAATATTCAAGTTCAGATTCAAGATTCGATTCAAGTACAATTCCTTACAAAGCTACTTCCCTATTCTATTTGGTAAAGCCCAAAGATTTAGAATTGTCAGTGAATGAAATTGATACGTTTATTACAAAACGAAGCGAAGGATTTGCGATTCAAGTTTCTTCAAAAACATTACAAAAAGATGTCTTTTTACACACCAAAGTCAAAGGTCATTTTGAAGAAAATTTCTTTGATGTATTACCCGGAGAGACAAAAACAATTCTGTTTAAAACTGATTCAGATACCATTGATGATTTAGCGCTTAAAACGTTGAATGAAATGAAGTAAATAATCTCATAAAAGCACCTTTTCTTTTCGTTCATTTTCTTTAGCTAAGAAATGAAAAAGCGAACCGAAGTTCGCTTGTAGGATAAAAACTTTAGCAACCCAAAGTAAAAATGACACAGTCATATTGCGTTTCACAAAAAATATGTGAATCTCCAGTTGGAATATTGCAAAGTTCAGGAATAAATGTGAAACATAAATCTGAAAGTCCTGGTGGTGGTGGTGGTGGCATGCCTCCTTTAGTACGATCAAGTTTAGAAATCGGTGTTTTGTTTAATCTTAAAGATGTAAGGTTCTTTTTTTTCATGATTAAATGATTTAAAAGTTAATAAAGAACAATCTTATAAAATTAAAACTTGAACCATTTACGGAAAACCCGTAATTAACATTTAAACAACAGTAATATTAAATTTACCATCCTATGAAATCTAAAATATACGAATGAGAAAAACAGGACACAGAATAAAAAATGAAGAATTAGACAGCTATGTAAAACGTGAAGCAACACGAAACATCAAGCGTATAGGCGGCTTTATGGCAATTTTTGTTGGGCTTATGTTTATGTTTACGTACAGTTATCATGTACATGGAATTATTATGCTTCCGCTGACTAGTATGCTATCTGTAATTGTCTTATTTATATACCTGTTTTCTTTTAATCAAATTGGAAATATTGCTAAAAAAACTACCTTTTTTGTAACGGCAACTAAAGTTGAAAAGTTGGTCGCAAAAGGTGAATTGAACCTCGCTAATCAATTTGCGCAAGCGCGAAACGAAGCGCGTTATGGTATAAAATCTGATCAATCATTTCCAGTAAGTGAAATTGAATCAACTGTTATAAAACCGTATGAAATTGTCATAAAAAACTATGATTATAATATTTTAAATGGAAATGGCAAGATTGTAATTCCGAAAGAAATCAACGATTTTTACGTGGTAAAACAATTTATTACAGAAAACGCAACGAAGTTTAAGCTTCAATCGTAATGCATCAACTTTTTCACTAATAAATTTGGTGTTAAATTTTTACTAATAAACTAGATTTCTATTGCTAGAAATAAGAGCTTTTCAATATATTTGAATTCTGAAAAATCATACCTAAAAATGAAAAAAGTACAATATATCTTCACGCTTTTGATTTGTATCACAACACTTATGATATCTTGTCAAAAAAACAAAGAAATTCCAACTTCTGATGACATTGGAACGCATGCATTTTATCTGTTGAATAATTTCGAAAATACTTCTGAAAAAGAATATATAAATAGTATGTATACCTATGAAGAACTTAAATCGTATGTACAAAAGAACGCTGACAGTTTAGAAAATGATTTTAAAGAAAATATTGCGGTACTCACCAAAGAAAACTTCAATAGTCGAATTAAAAAAGATTATAAAAATCTTAAAGAAACGGCAACTTCATTCAACATCGATTGGAACGATATTGAAGCTATAAACTTTCAATACTGGCCAAGAGCAAAATACGGAATTGAAAGCTTAAAAGGTGATTTATTTTTCACACATGATACGAAAAATTACAAGGTAACGGTAACCTCTTTGAAGGTTGGAAATAGCTATTTTATCACAAAAATTGAAGCGTTAAAAGAAGTTATTCCAGAGCAATAAATGTTCCCTTTTAGGGAATCCATTTCGGTATTTGCTTGGGAACAAAATTTCGCATGCGCTCTAACAATATAGAAACATCAGTTTCTATAATAAGCATGTCAAAGTTTTTCTCTTTGAGCAATCCTTTCTTCATCATGGTGTGCATCATGGCAATCAGTTCGTCATAATAACCATTGCTATTTAAAATTGCAACAGGATGTGCTATTTGCGCCAATTGCAACGCTGTAATTACTTCAAATAGTTCTTCCATCGTTCCAAATCCGCCAGGAAGTGCTATAAAACCTTCTGCCAAATCGATCATTTTTATTTTGCGTTCTACCATGGTAGTTGTAGTATGTAATTCTGTAATGCCTAAATGTGCCACTTCTCTACGTTTTAGAAACTCAGGAATCACGCCAATCACTTTTCCGCCATATTCTAAAACTGCATTGGCAACAGTTCCCATAATTCCAATCTGAGCGCCGCCATATACCAACGTTATTTGTTGCTGTGCCATCGTTATTCCAAGTTTACGCGCATCAGAAACAATTTTATCATCAGTTCCTAAACTACTTCCACAATATACTGCTATGCTTTTCATTTTTTTTGAGCTTTTGGTTTTTGGTTTTTGGTTTTTCTACATTTAAAATTTGGTATTCATTATTCAAAACTACTTTTCAATTCAAAATTCAACATTTATAATTTCCCGCACTTCATCATTCGATCTACGCCAAAAATATCTTTCTTTAATTCGATGTTTTGAAATTGTTTTTCTGTTAGTAAATCAATCATTTCCTTTCCTAAATATTGATTGATTTCAAAGTATAGACTTCCGTTTGGTTGTAAATTCGCTTTCGCGAGATTGGCTATTTTATCGTAAAATATTAATGGATTGTTATCTTCTACGAATAACGCCGAATCTGGCTCAAATTCCAATACATTTTTACGCATCAATTCTTTTTCTAAATTTCGTACATATGGCGGATTGGACACAATAATATCAAATAATTTAGAATTTTCTCGATTGAAATTTAAACTTTCAAGATGCAACACATCAGCTTGTATAAATTGAATATCAACTTCATTCATTTCAGCATTTTTCTGTGCAACTTTTAACGCTTCCGCAGAAATATCTATCGCAATAATTTCAGCATTTGGTAAATTTTTCTTTAGTGCAATCGGAATACAACCACTTCCGGTTCCAATGTCTAAAATTCGAAGTTTTTCGAGTTTAAAATTGTCTATTCCATCCAACATCCATTGTACCAATTCTTCCGTTTCTGGTCGTGGAATCAACGTGTGTTCATTTACACAAAATTCCAATCCAAAAAAATGTGCTTTTCCAAGAATATGCTGAATTGGTTTTTCAAATTTTAATTCGCTCAGTGCCGCAAACAAAGGTGTTTCCTGTTCTTTGCTAATTGTATATTCTGGATCTAATGCCAACGCAAAACGTTCCAAACCAAAAAAAGTTTCTGTCAACATAAAGAAAAAACTATTCACTTCTTCTTTTCCGTAAAGTTCATCTAATTCGTGGTGAAATATATTTTGTATGTCCTTTATTCTCAATGGTTTTTTGGTTTTGTTAAGTTGTTACTTCTACATTTTGAATTAAAACTTAAACTATTAAACTTACAAACAACTAAACTTTGCTTTCTGTTGATTTGATTATTCAAAAATACTTTTACATTTAATATTTCGTCATTTAAAAATATCAAAACCAAACTATTTCTTAAAAATCACAATTCCTTCAACATCCAAACACCACACGAATAATGTCCCGTGTTTCCTAAAGGTGCATCTAAATGTGCAAACCCGAACGATTCATATATATGAATTGCCGCTTTTAGTTGTGAAGCCGATTCCAAATAACATTGATCGTAGCCAAAGCTTTTTGCGGCTTTTAAGCATTTCTCAAATAGTAATTTCCCATATCCTTTTCCTCTGGCTTTCGTTAAAAAATACATTTTTTGCAATTCGCACACATTATCAGTATTGTCACGCAATTTTTTAATTCCTGCGCCACCAATTGCTTCTCCGTCTTCTTCAATTACATAATATACTTCGCGTTCGCCTTCATATGCTTCAAACATTGCGTCCGTTTCTGGATCTTCATAAGCCGTTCCAATTTTTGGAATCTCAAATTCAGGGAAAGCGGCTCTGATGAAGGTTGCCGCTTCCAAATTATCTTTTTTTTCTATCTCTCTAATAATCATTTTTAATATTTTTTTGGTTGATTTGTGTTTGCTCAAATGTTCGTTTTGACTTCATTTTTAAATGATCTCAAGTACACATCTTCAAATTTCGCAGCATTCATCAACTAATTTTAATATCATATTTTTTTAACAAACCATGAATTTCAGAACGTGAAAATTTCGCCTTTTTTAACCGATTCAAACTTGGATCTATGTCATAATTATAAGCCGCACTCAAATCTGCTTTTTCCAAATTTGTATTGCTAAAAATTGCCGCTGTCAAATCACAATCATCAAATACAGAACTTTCCAAATTCGTTTCTGTAAAATCCACATTTTGCAAATTAGACGTTCTAAATGTGGTTTTCTTAATTTTTAATCCTGCAAAAGATGCTAATTCCAACCTACAATCTTGAAACGTTGCCGAAAATAGAAAATCAGTACACATACTAAAATCTACACCTAACAATTTACAATTCACAAAATCGACTTCATTGAATGAAGTGCTTTTTACCTTGGCATTTGTCATATCGCACGTATCAAACGTACATTCTAAAAACGTAATTGCGGATACATACACAGCTTCAAATTTACAATTTACAAACGTGCAATTGTCGTATTCTCCTTTCGGGAACGAACTTTGTGTATAATCAATATTTTTAAAAATTTGATCGTGGTAGAATTCTTGACTCATTTTATATACGCTTCAGATAGAAATTATGTAGTTTTGTGATGCCGTGAAGATACTAAATTTGGTTGGTTGTTGTTCGTTTTATAAAAACAGATTTCGTCTAACTGAACTTGATTCAGTTTCTCACAGCAGTAAGGTTTAATCCAATATTCAAAATGAAAAAACTCATCTATATTCCATTACTATTATTACTCATAAATTGTGATGTGCAGAAAAAACCACTATTTGTTGCTATTGAAAACATAAAAGTGAACAAAGCTACATTGCTTAGTGTTGAACTCACCGCAGCGGCAGTTTTTTTCAATCAAAATGATATTGGCGGAACATTAAAAAGTGATAATATAAAAGTATATGTTGATGACGCTTTTATTGCAGACATCAGTTCTGAGGCGTTTCCTGTTCCTGCTAATGGAAACTTTTCAATTCCGTTAAAAGTCGTTGCTCCGTTGAATGAAATTTTTGAAAATAATAAAAACGGAATGCTCGAAAGTATTTTAAAAGCCGCCCAAAGTCAAAAAATAACAGTTCAATACAAAGGAACAATTACATACACAGCGCTTGGTTTTTCGTATAATTATGAGATCGATCAAACGCAAGAAGTTAAAATAAAATTGTAGTGCAACACAGTCACGAAACATATATGCAACGTTGTTTGCAATTGGCTCTAAATGGTTTGCAAGCCGCTATGCCAAATCCGTCGGTTGGCGCTGTCATTGTACATAATGACGTCATAATTGGCGAAGGTTATACAAGTGCGTATGGTGGAAATCATGCAGAAGTAAACGCAATTCATTCGGTACAAGACACATCGTTATTGAAAGAAGCTACAATTTATGTTTCGCTTGAACCATGCAGTCATTTTGGAAAAACGCCGCCGTGTAGCGATTTAATTATTAAACATCAAATTCCGAAAGTTGTGATCGGAACTATTGATCCGTTTGCAAAAGTAGCTGGAAAAGGCATTCAAAAGCTTCAAAATGCCGGTTGTGAAGTTATTTTAAATGTGTTGAAAGATGAATGTATTGCTTCAAACAAACGATTTTTCACGTTTCATCAACACAAACGTCCGTATATTATTTTAAAATGGGCGGAAACACAAGATGGTTTTATTGATAAGATTCGACAAAAAAATGATCCTGTACAACCCAATTGGATTACAAATACATTTTCGCGCCAATTAGTTCATAAATGGCGAAGTGAAGAACAAGCAATTCTTGTGGGAACAAATACTGCAATTACAGACAATCCGAAACTAAATACACGCAATTGGCATGGTAACAATCCTGTGCGAATTGTGTTAGACAAATCGTTGCGAATTCCACATGCTTACTCGTTGTTTGATCAAACTATAAAAACGATTGTATTGACTGAACATCCAAAAGAAAATCAAGAAAATCTCGTATTTGAAACGATTGATTTCTCTCAAAACCTTGCACAACAAATTTCCAATGTTTTATACAAACATAAACTACAATCTATTATTATTGAAGGTGGAAAACAAACTTTGCAGACATTTATTGATGCAAACCTTTGGGATGAAGCACGCGTTTTTAAAGGTGCTATTTTATTTCAAGAAGGAATTAAAGCACCAACACTTTCTGGAAAATTACAAACAACTCAAACTATTTTAGACAATTCATTAGACATTTTTACCAATGATTAAAAATTTACTTTTCGATTACGGCGATATTTTCATCAATCTTGATAAACCTGCAACTGCGCGTGAATTGCACAAACTAGGCATTCAAGATTTTACAGCGGAAATGATTGAAAAAAATCAAGCGTACGAAAAAGGATTGATCAGCACAGAAGCATTTGTCGATTTTTATCATCAAGAATTTCCACACACAACAAAAGAAGCGTTAATTGATGCTTGGAATGCTATTTTACTAGACTTCCCGAAACATCGATTGGAATTCATCAAGCAATTGGCAAAAGATAAAAAATACCGTTTATTGCTGTTGAGTAACACAAATGATTTGCATATTTCGTGGATTAAACACGATTGGGGAATGGAATTTTATAACGAATTCGCCGCTTGTTTTGAACAGTTTTATCTTTCGCACGAAATCAATCTAAGAAAACCTGATGCAAACATTTACGAATTTGTATTGCGTGAAAACGATTTAAAAGCAGAAGAAACATTGTTTATTGACGATACAAAGGAAAACACCGATTCGGCGGCAACATTAGGAATTCATGTGTGGAATTTAATTTCTGGCGAAGAAGATATTGTAGATTTATTCATGCATAAAGCCGAATTGTTTTGATATATCTTATTCTTAGTGTTTGTATTTCGAGTTCATTATTTGTCATTTTTAAACTATTTGATAAATATCAAGTGAATACATTTCAAGCAATTGTAACCAACTATTTGGTAGCTTTCCTGTTGGGTTTTTTCTTTTATGGAAACGGAATTACAATTTCAGAAATATCACAAAAATCGTGGATGATTGGCGCCATTATATTAGGAATACTATTTATTTCTATATTTATGATTATGGCAACAACAGCACAACGAAATGGACTTTCGGTAGCTTCGGTTGCCAGTAAAATGTCGGTGGTAATTCCTGTAATTTTTGCAGTAATTGTCTATAATGAACACGTAAGTGTATTAAAAATAGCTGGAATCATTTTGGCATTAGTTGCAGTATATCTAACAACTATAAAAAAAGATGGTGGCGCGTTTGATCGTAAAAAATTACTCTTTCCGACACTATTATTTTTGGGTTCAGGAGTTATTGACACGTCCATTAAATACATGGAAACCAAATATGTAGCTGAAGGCGAAACACCTATATTTTCTGCAGCAATTTTTGGTTGTGCATTTATCATTGGAATTGTTGTGGTAACAATTCGTCGCGATTTTAAGATTACAGGAAAAACGATTCTTGGTGGAATTGCACTTGGAATCCCAAACTTCTACTCGATTGTTTTTCTATTAAAAGCACTCAGACCAGATCAATTAGGCGATAGTTCAACCGTTTTTCCAATTAATAATGTAGCAATTGTGATGCTATCTACTATCTTTGGAATTATACTGTTTAAAGAAAAACTAATCACTAAAAACTGGATTGGAATTGCAATCGCGATTGTAAGTATTGCCATGATTGCGGTTTCTGCGCAACAACTATAAACGTATAAACATTAGAAATAAAAATTTGATGTACTTTTTTCTTTAATTTCCAAGATTGTCAAATTGAGCATGTTGTTTCTTTTCCGAAGTGTAGAAATTATTTTTCGTTAAAAATTTTTGA